>NZ_WAEL01000009.1 GCF_011742925.1 Fibrivirga algicola | reverse complement strand
CCCCCCCCCCCCCCCCCCCCCCCCCACAAACATCAAACCCAAAACAGACCCCTACCTTTGCCCTATGTTCCTTAAACCTAAATTTCGCACTGCCAAACGCTATTCCCGCCGGGGATTCCGGCTTCGGGGCAACACCCTGATGCTCTTGTTCGGCTTCTTCATGGTCGGCCTTTTTCTGCATTACAAAGGGCGCACCGAACCCGTTGTTGCCTTCTGGAACGACGTGCGCAGCCTGCTGGGCATTGGCCGGTCAACGCGCGAACGAACCGGAACGAACCCCTACAAAGCCCCCGAGCCACCCGGCAATGAAGCCAGCGACGAACGCCCTTCGACCCGACAAACTGATGAGAGCGTTGCCTCTGACGACAACAGCACCAGCGCCGATAACGAGGCATCGACCACGACCCGCAGTTCGGAACAACGTACCTCCGGCAAACTATTCGACTTTGAGAAACAGGTCGATTTTATTCTGCCGTCGGGACGTACCCAGGCCGAACTGGTGCGCCATGATGGCTACACTCTGCGCTACGATGCCGACCTCAAAAACCCCGTCTGGGTGGCGTATCCGCTCTTAGCCTACGAAATCACCGGCGACGCCGAACGCGATAACGAACGGTTCATGCCCGACCCCGCTGTCGACGGCGGCACGGCCCTTCCCACCGACTACACTAAATCGGGCTATGATCGGGGGCACCTGGCCCCGGCCGGTGATTTTAAGTTCTCGCAGCAGCTCACCAAACAATCGTTCTTCATGAGCAACATTTCGCCGCAAACCCCGCAGTTCAACCGGGGTATCTGGAAATCGCTGGAAGAGCAGGTGCGGTCGTGGGCCCTGCGCGACGGCGGTCTGTATGTGGTTACCGGACCGGTCCTGCGCAGCGGCTTGCCCACCATTGGCCGAACCAACGAAGTAGCTATTCCCGATTCTTTTTTCAAGGTTATTCTCTACTGCCGAAAAGGGGGTTCCCCCGAGATACGGATAATTGGCTTTCTGTTGCAAAACGAACCGTCCAACGAATCACTGAAAGCCTTTGTGGTGCCGGTCGACGCCATCGAAAAAGCCACCGGCCTCGACTTTTTTGATAAGATCCCCGACGAACTGGAACGCAGGCTCGAAAGTCAGTCACGCAGCCAGATGGTGAACCAGTGGTTCGATTACTGACGAATGTGTGCATGCATAAAATGAGCCTGTGCCCCACCCATTCGGGAGCGGTTCCGTACCTTTACGGCTCAACAAAAAGCACGAAAATTATGGCACAGGCACAAGCTGGGGATACCGTTCAGGTACATTATACCGGTACGCTAACCGACGGCACCCTGTTCGACTCATCGAAGGGCCGCTCGCCTTTAGAATTTACGCTCGGCAGTGGGCAGGTTATTAAAGGCTTCGACGATGGCATCACAGGCATGTCTGTGGGCGAACATAAGACGATCAACATTCCGCAGCACGAAGCTTATGGCCCGGCTAACGAAACGATGATCTTCACCCTGAACCGGAGCGACATTCCCGACGAGATTCCCCTCGAAGTAGGTATGACCCTGAACATGCACGAAGACGGTAATCCGCAGCCCGTTCCCGTCATTGTTCGCGCCCTGAGCGACGACTCAGTGACGCTCGACGCCAACCACCCCCTCGCCGGGCAGGACCTGACGTTCGAAATCGAACTGGTAGGAATTAACTAAACCCAGCAGTTTACAGTTTTCTGTTTACCGTTTGCTAGTGCGGTGCTACCCGGTCAGATTAGCCTGGCAGCACCGTACCGGTAAACAGAAAACTGTAAACTGTTTATGACGTCAAACATCGGCTACGCCTGCATTAACCTGACACTGCAGGTCGACGAAAAAGTGATGACCAACCGGGGAATGATCAAAAAGACATTCACCGAAAAAGGCATTCAGTACGCGTCTCAACTGGCGTTGCAAAACGTGCATGACCTGCTGAGAATAGTCGACTGGAACCTGGCCCACGGCTTTCGTCTCTTCCGAATGTCGTCGGACCTTTTCCCCTGGGCATCAGAATACCGCCTGCACCAACTCCCCGATTTTACCGAAATCCGGGCTACGCTCGAAGAAATCGGCGCGCGGCCCATCCGGCTCACGTTTCACCCCGGCCCCTTTAATCACCTCGCCGGGCAGGGCAAGACCCTCGACAATACCGTTACCGATCTTGAATATCAGTCGGACGTCTTCGACACGATGGGGCTGACACCGTCGCGCTGGAATAAAATCAACATTCACGCCGGGGGTACGTATGGCGACAAAGTAGCAACACTGACCCGTTTTGCCCATAATTTTAAGACCCGCCTCTCCGAAAACCTGCGGGCGCGGCTGACTGTTGAAAACGACGACCGGGTGACACTCTACAGCGTTCAGGACCTGCTGTTTCTGTACGAACAAATCGGCACGTCGATCGTCTTCGACTACTTCCATCACGCGCTGCATCCCGACAACCAAACGCAGGAAGAAGCGTTTCAGATGGCGTATGATACCTGGGATGTACGACCCGTATTTCACTATTCGGATTCGCGCCGGGACTACGAGGACCCCAAAGCCCGCAAAGAAGCCCACGCTGACTGGCTTTATACGGCGCCCAATACCTACGGCCGCGACCTGGACATCGTGTTCGAATCGAAGATGAAGGAACTGTCTATTCTTCGGATTCGCGGCGAAGAACCCGAGTACTCGCCCAAGATGCAGAAGCTGATCGAAGCAGCAGCCGTTGCTGCCGACCTGGCTGGCACTACCGATTGACGTCTGTGGTCGCCTTTGTCAGAGCTGACTAGTTATAAAGTACCCATTCATGGCAGATTTCAGTCGGTTCATCCTTTTTTCGGTGGCTTTCCGGATGCATTCTGGATAGATTTGAGTTCGAACCTTCCTTCCCTCAACTCATGAATCCTGCCATTTCTGCCACCACTCCGCTTTCGCCCGACGTACCCGGTAAACAGAGTCGCATTCAAGTAGTTGATGCCCTGCGCGGTGTGGCTCTTTTCGGTATTCTGCTGGTCCACTGTGCCCAATGGTACACCGCCGGGCCACTGCCGGTCAACGTATACCAGGCCCACGCTGGCGGCATCGCCAACGGTGTCACCCAAGCCATTATCGGGATTTTCTTCGATGGCAAATTCTTTACCTTCTTCTCGTTTCTGTTCGGGCTCAGTTTTGCGCTTATGCTGACCCGCTCGCAGGAGGCACCCGGCGTTTTTTACCGGCGCTTTGCGTGGCGGCTGATCGTGCTGGGCGTCATCGGTTTTCTGCATCACCTGCACTGGCGGGGCGATATCCTGTCGATCTACGCCATGCTGGGCTTTCTGATGCTGCCCTTCGGCAGGTTGTCGAACAAGGTCGTGCTGGTGGTGGCCCTGCTGCTGGTAGCCAACGTACCCACCCGGTTACGAACCGCCTATGATACGCTCCTCAGCCCACCGGCCAAGCCGCAACCCGCCCAACCGGACAAGACATTTGAGCAGGAGACGCAAACGTTTTACGACTTGCTCACCAAAGGCAGTTACGGAGCCGTTGCCCGGTCAAACTACTACGCCTTCGAAACGAAAATGCGGTTTCAGCTCGACAGCGGCCGTATTTTCGTTACCCTGGGCTTCTTCCTGCTTGGCCTGTATGCCGGTCGTAGGCAGCTTTTTCAGCAGTTCGCCGCCAATCGGGCCCTGTTCCGTCGTATCACCCGAACGGCTGGATTCGGGGTGCTCGGACTTACCGCGATTGGCTTCGGCATGTTCGCCATTTTTGGCAGCGACAAGCAGCCGCCAGCCTGGGCAATGCAGTTATTCAATGGCCTCTACGACTTGCAATGTGCCTTGCTGACGATCGTCTACATTGCCGGATTCAGCCTGCTTTTCCAGCGCCGATCGTGGCAGTGGACCATTAAGCCGCTGGTCTCGGTTGGGAAGATGGGCCTGACCAACTACGTGCTCCAATCGCTGATCGGCACGTTCCTGTTCTTCGGCTATGGCCTGGGATGGCTCGATAAAACGGACGTCTGGCAGGCGACACTGATTACCCTCCCAATTTTTGTGGTACAGGTACTTTACAGTCAGTTCTGGCTCGCTCGTTTCCGGTTCGGGCCGCTGGAATGGCTCTGGCGTTCGCTAACCTACCTCCGTCCCCAGCCCATGCGGGCATAAACGTACCCCACGGTCTTTAGTCCGTTTTGGGCAGCGAAAAAACGGACTAAAGGCCGCGGCAGGACACAAAAAAAGACGTTAGACGCTGGAGAACCCTCCGGCATCTAACGTCCAGCCTCTTAAATCCTGACGTGTTATTTGATAGCTACCCGCTCAGTAAACTGCTTTTGTTCGGGGCCATACACAAACGTATAGTCGCCGCTTGGCAGTGAGCTCAGGTCGAACCGGTGTACCTCACCGTCGCTTCCGAACGACTTGGTGAAAACCAGGTCATTCATCCGGTCGTAGATGGCCACGGTCAATGACTGCACACCGGGCATAGCTACTTCGTACTTATTTTTTGCGTAAGAAACCAGCGCTGGACGAACCACTTCGGTCACGTTCTGAGCATCAATAACAACCTGGTCGTTACGGACGGTCAGGCCCTGCGACATCCAAAGATCGTTGTTCGTAGCGGTCAGGTAGTAGCGACCGTCGGGCAGGTTAGCCAGGTTCACCGACGTACCCCGCAGGTCTTTTGCCTTCACCGTACCGGCATACAGTAACGTACCCGCCTGGTCGATCAATGATATATCTAACGTAGTGCCAACAGGCGTATGAATGCGCACTTTCTTGGTTGCCGATTTTGCTATTTTAACCGGACCAGCTACTGTTGAAGTCTGAGCCGCGGCACTCCCTGCGGCGGTCAGTGTGAATGCTACTGCGAGCATTGCGATGGTTAAACGAATCTGTTTCATTGTTGATGTACAGTTGTCTTTGTTTTCGAATTACTTCGACAAAGGTGGGCGACGCACTGATTTAAATGCAAGCCTAAACCAGCTGATTAACAATCATTTAACCAAAGTTCTTGATTCTGTACAAGTCGTTGACTGAATCGTTGTACGAAAAAAGAGAATGTGCAATAGATTCCTTTTTTTAGTACACGGTTACATTTTAGCCCGTGCGCAGACAGAGTAGGACGTAACTCCGTTGGATGTAAAATCAATAAGCTTTCCGTCCAATTTGCGTTCTTTGCGCTGTTATGAGAAAGTTTTCAATCTGGGCAGTTGCTCCCTTAGCCTGCCTACTTTTCACACAGTGCCGAGGCATTCGGCCACTATCTAAACCTGTAGCCACCCTTACTTCCGAAGGATTCATCACCTGTTTTGAACCGGGTCTGGCCGAAGGTAAAACCTGGTGCGAGGCGTCGGCCATTGTAGCGCAGGGCGATCGTATTTACCTGGCTAATGATAAAGACATGCCCGCGCCACGTTCGTCGGTTTTCTTTATCCGGAATCAAAACCCAACCGGCCCCGGCCTGGCAACGGCGAAACCCACCTACCTGGAGCACCCTCTGCTGCGAACCGCGCATAAATTTGAGGAATTTGCCCAGACCCCAAATCGGAAATGGACATTCCTGACCACAGCCTTCGACCGAATCAAACCCGGATCGGCTGACTTTGACGGGTATAATATGCTGCTGGCCTGGCAACCCGGCCAGGAAGGAAACGTACAGGTAGTGGGAGCTGGTACCGGCGCGACTGCCTCGCTCGACTTTCGGAAGGCTGTTCAAACCGTATTGGGCGGCTCGCCTTATTTTAAGATAGAAGGGCTGGCGGCTACCGATACCCATCTGTGGTTCGGGGTCCGTGAGCAAGGCGAGAGCTACGAAAAATTCGATTACCGGATCACCATCCTGAAGGCACCCTATAGCGCAAAGGTGGGTAACTATGGCGCGGAGCAGATCACGCTGGGTACGCCCGAGCTGGTCCGCAACTTCGACGTTGGCGACGTAGATTCAGCCCTACCCAAGCCGCTGGCCGTTTCGAGCTTAGAATATGATGCCCGCCGACGCTGCTTCTGGCTTATGACCTCGTTTGAACAACCCGATAAAATCGGGGCCTATTTGTGGGTCATTTCTGAACGGGCAATGCAACGCAATGGCGAACTGAAGCTAGTACGTACCCGTGACGGCAAACCACTGACGTTTGCGCACAAGGCCGAAGACATGACGTTTATTGATGCCAACACGCTGCTGGTGATCCACGACGATGACCGGGTACGTACCCGCGTTGGTTCGAAGGAACGACAGCCCAACCAAACTGCATATAGCGTCTTGACGGTGAACTGAGTAGTAGGGGTGGCGCGTTACTCTGTTTATCAGCCAGTTGACTGGTTGTTACCCAGCGTAACGCCTGTTCCTCACTTATCGAGCGAGGAGAACAGGAGGTGGCGTAAAAATTCGAGGAGCGAATCGTTGCTGCCGTTATCACTAAAATCGGTCAGCGAGGGTAGATAACGCATAAAAAACGACTGGTAATGAGCCGTTTCAATAATAGAGCTGGCCCGCGATCTGGCATACGGATAAGCTGGACGATACTCCAGTATAAGGCGGGCAATGCGGGCGGTGAGGTCCTTGTAGGGCTTAAATAATTGTTGCCGGTTGTCTTCGGTCACATGCCGGGTCAGGTACGCTTTGCTAGCCTCACAGATAACGATATTGTGGAGCGCACTGAGGTCCATGTCCTCAGGCGAAGAGGGCGAAGACACATTGGTTTGAAGCAGTACGCGTAGTACGCGCTCCAGTTTTTCACGCGGGTCAGTTATGTTGTTGGTTTCAAAAAGAACCTGAAAGTCCAGCCACTGCCAGTACCAGGCAACCAGGTAAACCAGTAAGCGGTGCTTATTTTCGAAATACCGGTAGATGCTGGCTTCCTTCGTGCCCATCCGGTCGGCCAGCTTCCGGAACGTCGTTTCCTCGAAGCCAATCTCGTTGATAAGTACGATTCCCTGCCGAATAATGCGACGACCCAATTCCGACTGTTCCGGGTCGCGAAGGAACAGCTTATCATTCATACGTACCTGAACTGTGTACTCCATGCGTTGGCTTTACTGAGTAAATAAAAACAGAATGATAAAGGTATAACAAACTTTTTTTATTCAAAGTTACGTTATCACAATAGATAGCATTACTATCAACTAATTAAATAGGCCTTAAAATCAGTTATGGTTCAGTCGCAGCCCCCAGTGCTTCCACCCACTCCGCTTCAACGTTTAATTCGCTTGCTCAACACCGAACGGCGCGATATTGGGTACGTTTATCTCTATGCCATTGTGGCGGGACTAATCAGCCTGTCGCTGCCGTTGGGTATTCAGGCGGTGTTCAATCTGGTCTCTGGCGGCATGGTATTCAGTTCGGTATATGTGCTGATCGGGCTGGTCGTTATTGGCGTCGTTATTAGCGGATTCATCCTGGTTGGGCAGCAGGTGCTGGTTGAGGTGCTGCAGCAGCGCATCTTTGTTAAGGCGGCGTTTGAGTTCACCTACCGCCTGCCCCGGATTCAGCCCGAAACGCTGGAAGGATCGTACCCACCCGAGTTGATGAACCGCTTTTTCGATGTGCTGACCATCCAGAAAGGCCTGCCTAAACTCCTGATCGACCTGACGGCGGCGGTGGTCCAGATTCTATTCGGTATTATCCTGCTCTCGTTCTATCACCCGGTGTTTATTGTCTTTGGCCTGGTTACGCTGTTGGTGGTGGGTGGTCTGATCGGCCTGTTTGGCAGCAGTGCACTGAAAACGAGCCTGAGCGAGTCGAAGTATAAGTATAAAGTAGTGGCCTGGCTCGAAGACATGGCCAGCCGACTTCCTGCCCTACGGCAAAGCGGCCAGACCCGCGACCTGATGACCCACACCGATGAATACGTGGCCCAGTATATTGCCTACCGGAACGATCATTTCAAGGTATTGAAACGTTTCTATTTCAGCGCAGTGGCCTTTAAGACACTCATCACCGGCGGACTACTCATTTTGGGTACCACCTTGGTAGTGGGCCGGGAAATGACGCTGGGCCAGTTTGTAGCCGCCGAACTGGTTATCGTTTTGATCACAAGTTCAGTAGACAAACTGATCATGGGTATCGACGTAGTATATGACCTGATGACTGCCGCCGAAAAAATTGGGCAGGTAACTGACTTACCCCTGGTAGACGAACATATGTCGATGAAAAGTTAGCGGTACTACTCGCTTTGCGCTGGCTTGCCTGTTGGGCAACGTACCTGAGCAGAACTAGTTCGTCCAGTTTACCGATACCTGATAACTATTAACCAACAATGCTTAATCTTTCGCATAGTCGTGTAAACGACAGTATTATCGACAACTTCCCCCTTCAAACGCTTCGCAAGCTGCCTGATCTGCAAGCCGGGCGGTCGCTGGGGCGGTGGATGCTTTTCATTCTCTTTATCCTGTTTGCGTCGCTCTTTTTACCCTGGCAGCAGAACATCAACGGCGAAGGCAAAGTAACGGCACTGACACCGCAAGACCGGCCACAAACGATTCAGAATGCCATTGCCGGCCGAATTGAACAGTGGTACGTGCGGGACGGACAGCGGGTAAAACGGGGCGATACGCTGCTGATTATCTCGGAGATTAAAGACGAATATTTCGACCCGAACCTACCCCTGCGGCTCCGTGAGCAGTTGGGTGCCAAGCAAAACAGCATGGCAGCGACCGACGCCAAAATTCAGGCGCTCGACGGGCAGATTACCGCTCTCTCTGCCGGCCTGACCGCCAAGATGGCGTCGGCCAGAAACAAGGTAAAGCAGAATCGGTTCAAAGTGGTCAGCGACAGCACCGACCTGGTGGCGCAGCGGACCAACTACCGCATTGCCGCCGATCGGCTGGCCCGCTCGGAGCAAATCTATAAAGATGGGCTGATCTCGCTGACCGATCTGGAAAGCCGCCGCCTGAAATTACAGGAGGACTACGCCAAGGTTATTTCGCAGGAAGCAAAACTGAACGTTTCACGTCAGGAACTGACTAACTCCGTCATTGACCTCAATACGATTCAGGCTGATTTTCAGGAGAAAGTTGCTAAAGCCCAGTCAGACCGGAGTTCGGCGGTGTCGTACCGGGCCGAAGCAGCGGGCGAAGTATCAAAGATTACCAACAAGATCAGCAGCGTGCAGGTCCGGCAGGGGTTATATGTTATTCGTGCCCCGCAGGATGGGTACGTGGTACAATCGTTCAAGGCGGGTATTGGCGAGACCATTAAAGAAGGCGAGTCGATCGTGACCCTGCAACCCGACAACCCGGATGTAGCCGTTGAGCTGTATGTTCGGCCCAACGACGTACCCCTTATTCAGCGCGGCCGCACCGTGCGGCTGGAGTTCGACGGGTGGCCTGCCATTCAGTTTTCGGGCTGGCCTACGGTGGCCGTGGGTACGTTTGGTGGCGAGGTTGCGGTAATCGATGCCGTAGCCAGTACCAACGGAAAATACCGGTTACTGGTGCGCCCAAAGCAAACCGACAAAGATGCCAAATGGCCTGAGCAACTCCGCGTGGGGTCGGGCGTATACGGCTGGGTCATGCTCGACGATGTGCCAATCTGGTACGAAATCTGGCGGCAGTTGAATGGTTTCCCTCCAAGTCTGAAAGCTGAACCCCAGTCTGATAAAGAAGGAGCGAAAAAATGAGTAAACTATCTTTCATTACGGGAACGCAGACACGGGTGCGCCAACTGGTCATGAGCTGCGTTCTGCTGTGCCTGCTGCCGGGTAGTCTGTTTGCCCAGCGAGCTATCGCGCCTTCCGATACGGCCGTGTTTACGGCGGCCGATTTCTTTGGGGCCGTTGTACAGTTTCACCCCATCGTGCGGCAGGCGGCCTTACTTTCGGAAGAAGCCCGCACTGAAATCATGCAGGCACGGGGCGCGTTCGATCCGAAAATAACTTCGTACCTCGACCGCAAGGAATTTGGCGCCGATCTGTATTATAACCGGTGGCAGTCTGGCCTGTCGGTACCCATTATGCCCGCTGGTATCGACCTGAAAATTGGCTACGACCGGGCAGTTGGTGAGCGAGTGAACCCCGAAGTAAGAACGCCGCCTACGGGCCTGGTGCTTGTGGGCGTCAGTGTCCCGGTGGGACAGACGCTGCTCATCGACGGACGCCGGACGGCCCTCCGGCAGGCGCAGTTGGGCATCAATCTGGCCGAGGCCGACCGGCGGAAGCAGATCAACAAAACAGTGTATGATGCTGCCAAAGCGTATTGGGAATGGTACCTCGCCTATCGGTCATACCAACTGATCAACGAAGGGTTTCAACTGGCTGACGTGCGTTTTGTGGGCACCCGACAGCGCGCTATTATCGGTGAAGCAGCCACCATCGACACTACCGAAGCCCTGATTACCGTGCAGGACCGATTGGTTCAACGGCAACAGGCAGAAGTAGACCTTCAAAACGCCCGGCTGCGGCTGTCGGTGTTCTTATGGGGGCCGAATAACCAGCCAATTGACCTTCCCGCTAACGTTGTTCCGCAAGCGACGTCGAATGAGTTAATCAGCGATGAGTTGGTACAGAACCTGCTCACGCAAGCCACGCAGCAGCATCCCGATCTGTTGAAGCTGGACGCCAAAACCGGGCAGAACCAGTTGGAAGAACGGTTTCGCCGGGCTCTGATTCAGCCGCAGATAAACTTAAGTGCCAACCTCTTGAGCCAGACACCCAACCTGGCCCAGGGCTACGACTGGAACAGCTACTACGCGTTCGGGCTCGCCAACCACAAAATCGGGCTGGATCTGGTGATGCCGCTTTTTCTGCGCAAAGAGCGGGGTAAGCTCCGGCAGGTGCAGGTGAAAGGCCAGCAGCTGACGCTGGAACGGCAACAGACTGTTCGCGACATTCAGAACGACATACTGGCTGCCCGCAATGACATTCTGACCCTGAACCAGCAGATTCAGGTGCAGCAACAGACGGTGGCCAATCAGCGGCGGCTGGTGCAGGCCGAACAGCAGCGGTTTACTTTAGGTGAAAGCTCCCTTTTTCTGGTCAATTCCCGCGAGAGTAAACTCATCGACCTAGGTGTGAAACTGGAAGAACTGCGCACCAAATACCAGAAAGCGATTGCCAACCTCTGGTACGTTGCCGGTACGACACAGGGCATCTAGCCTGTGACGGAGAATGCTCCGCCATAGTTCGGCTCAGACCTGGCGCTACAACACAACCTCTTCGGTAGGATCGATGCGCATCCAGAGCAGGCAGCTGAGTAGCAACAGCCCCGAAATCATGAACAGGGGCTGGTTGAAATCGCCGGTAGCCTTTACGATATAGCCAAACAGCACGCCCAGGAATACGGCCCCCATTTGCCCGAAGGTGTTCATCGCCCCCGACACCACACCCGACTGGCTGCGCCCCACGTCGTTGCAAACGGCAAACGACACGGGTAACGTCAGGTCTTTGAAGCCCATCCCCATGGCCAGTAATATGGCCGCGGTCTGGTTGTCTGCCGTGCTGGCCGACAGGAAAATACTGACGCTCGACAGGCCCATTCCGACGATGCCCACCGCCCGGCGACCCACTTTCAGGCCGTAGCGTTTGGCGAGCCAATCGCTGGCAAAACCGCCGGTGAAACAGCCGATAGCGCCCAGCACAAATGGCAGGGTAGCAAATAACTGCATCTGGGTTTTATCGAAATGCCGCCCTTCTTTCAGGTACGTTGGCAGCCAGCCGGTAAAGAAATACGCCCCGTACATGTAGAAATGGAACATCAACATGATGGCCCACATGTTGGTGCTCCGGAAAATGGCCCGCCACGGAATATGGTGCGATTTGATTTTGAACCAGCGATTGCCTTCGATGTGGGTACGTTCGTCGGCGGGTACGTTGGGCTGTTCGTGCGGGAAGTCGCGGAACCAGACAAACCAGCAGACCGCCCAGATCAGTCCCAGCAATCCCATAGCCCAGAAAGCGGCACGCCAGCCATACATAGTCGAAATCGGGATCACGATCCAGGGAGCCAGCACGCCCCCCACCCGACCAGCCGCCCAGATGAAGGCCTGCGCCCGGCCCGTTTCCTGACGTGGAAACCAGCGTGACACCACAATCGACGCGTTGGGATAAGCGCCCGCCTCGCCCATGCCAAACAGAAACCGGACCACCACGAGGTATAACCAACTGGTGGCGGTGCCAGTCAGGATTGTAAACGCCGACCACCAGCCCACTACACGGGTCAGCACCCGACGTGGTCCCAGCCGGTCACCCATTGCCCCCGTAGGCATTTCGAACGCTGCGTAGGCTAAGGCAAAGGCGCTCAGCACCCACCCCCAGGCGTCGTTCTCGATGTGCAGGTCCCGCTTCATATCCGCCGCAACCAGCGAAATACCCGTTCGGTCGATGTAGGTGATGATAGAGAGAACAGAGAGGAAGGATAATACGCGGGAGCGGTAGTTCATGAAAGGCGCTGATTGGAAAGCCAAGATGGCAGTTTTTTACCGCAAAGGCACGAAGCACCTGCAAAGACGTGGAAAAGAGCGATGTCATGCGCGAAAAACGCGGTGGCAACCTACCACCCTCCAGGTGCTGTAGGTGCGGTGGGGCCTGTAGCCAGCGCCCGCTAATCGACTGCGCTGAGTCTGGTAAGAAGCTGCCTGTTCGACAATAACCTTCCACTTTACTAAAATTTCTTAAACCAAGATTGACAAATCAATTTCCTTCTTTACTATTGCAGTGTATTACATCACTAATACACCACAGCAATGATAGAACTAACAAACGTCAGTTTTAGCTACGGCCGAAAACCACCAGTGTTGCAGCAGCTTAGCCTTCACCTGGCACCGGGACGTATTTATGGATTACTCGGGTCGAATGGGGCGGGCAAGTCGAGCCTGATGCGGCTGATGGCGGGTCTGCTGTTCCCGACTGAGGGGCAACTTCAGGTGAACGGCCATGAACCGCGCCGCCGGGAACCCGCCTTTCTGGAAGACATTTTCTTTCTCCCCGAAGAGATCGACACGCCTTCGATGACACTCGCCAGGTACGTTGCCACGATGGGCGCATTTTACCCGAAGTTCAACGGCGCTCAGTTTCAGCAGTACCTGAAAGCATTTCAGTTGCCCGCCGACATCGGCAAACTGGCTGACCTGTCGCTCGGGCAGCGAAAAAAAGTGTTCATCAGCTTCGGACTAGCAACCAATACCAGCGTACTGCTAATGGATGAACCCACCAACGGCCTCGATATTCCATCGAAAAGCCAGTTTCGGAAAATAGTATCCGCTGCCCTAATCGATGACCGGCTGATCGTCATCTCGACCCACCAGGTACGTGACCTCGACTCACTGATCGACTCGGTGGTGGTCCTCAATGACCATGAGTTGCTCATCAATGCACCTCTGGAACGCATAAGTCAACGGCTCCGGTTTGAGTTACTTGGCCGCGACGTACCTGCCGATGCACTATATACCGAACCCAGCTTGCGCGGGAATGCGGTCGTACTCGAAAATGACGACCCAAGCGACGACACACCGATTGATCTGGAACGGCTGTTCAACGCCGCCATTACTAATCCACAACGTATGAAATCACTTTTCTCTGCACCAAAGCCATGAACCAGACTTTTTCCTTTAGCCGCTTCACCCGGTTGCACCGCTGGCTCTGGGCCACCAAAAGCCGAACGTACCTGTTTGGTGCACTGGCCCTCATTCCGATCATTCTGCTCATTCCATCACAGGTTCTGTCAGTAGACCATTTCAACATTCGGAACACGCAGAGTATCATTATGGCCTATTTTTTCAGCACGGCCATCATACTTACATTCAGCATGGGCAGCGACATCTTCAGCGCGCTTTTCAAACAAGAATCAGCTATTTCCTATATAATGATTCCTGCCTCACGTCCTGAAAAGTTCTGGCTGGGCATACTGTATTGGGTGGCAGCCCTGCTCCTGCTAGGGGTTGTCTATTTCAGCTACGAAGCCCTTATATTCAGCATTGCCAATAAGCATCTTCCGGCCGCAGAAACAGAACGCTACGTATCTACACTCATTTTTTACACGAGGCCGGTGAATAACGAACGTAGTATCCTACCCCTCACTCTTTTTGCCCTGCTCGCTAGCTTAAGCACCAGTCTGCTATGCAGTTTCTACTTTCGACGGGGCGTGTTTGCCCGCACTATTGGCATCACCCTGTTCACCACATTTTGCCTATTCCTGCTATACGGATGGCTGATTAAGTTGATCTTGGGTGGGCATTTTGTTGGGACGGCAATCCCTTTTTACCCAATCGCTGTGCACGTTGATAAACAGAACTACGAACTCCTTGGCCCACCCAACTGGCTGAAATACGGTGCCTATGCAGGTACGTTGCTCATGCTGTGGGTCATTGCCCGCATTCGCTTTAATGAGATCGAACGGTAACTCCATGGAATTCAACGATAAACAACCTATCTATCTGCAAATCGCCGACTATGTCTGCGAGCAGATTCTTCAGCAGGCCTGGCCGCCCGGTGAGCGAATTCCGTCGGTGCGCGATTTGGGATCGTCGCTGGAAGTAAACCCAAACACCGCCATGCGGGCCTTCGATTTTCTGCAACAGCAAGGCATTTTGTTCAATAAACGCGGCATGGGTTACTACGCCGCCGACGATGCCACCGACCGGGTAAAGGCCATGCGCCGCGCCCACTTCCTCGACGTTGAACTGCCGGGCCTATTCCGCACCATGACGTTGCTCGGTATCAACATATCCGAAATCGAATCCCGTTTTAACGCCTATCAACTCGCCTCTGCCTCATGACAACAAGCGTAAAACTCTTGCTTGGCCTGGCCCTATGCCTGCTAGTCGCTATGTTTGGCGCGGCCACTTCCATCCGTCAGCAGTTCGATTCGATCGACAAATCTGACAAGTACGCGCGGTGGCAGAAAAAGTCCCTCCCCCCTTTTCATTCGGTTCAGATTACCGGCCCGTCCGCCGCCGTTGTGCAGATCGAGCCAGGAAAAACCACCCGTTTACTGGCCGACTCAGTACAGACCTGGAAACGAGCTACGTACACCTTTCGGGTGGAGCGTGATACGTTATTTCTGGACGTTAATCCCGTTGCAGGCTGGCCATTTGACGAGTACGTGAATAGCGAGGAGTGGAATGATCCGCAATTCGTCGTCCAGCTACCTCAGTTAGCCTCGGTTTCGACACGTAATGCGATTTGCCAGGTTCAAGATTTCACGGGTACCGTATTGACGCTACAACAGCGAATCAGAGGCAATATTCTTGTGAAGCATTTGACCTATAACCAATTACACGCCTCCATTTCGGGCCGCAACCACCTGGAAATGTACGGCAAACGGAATCGGATCGGGAAAGGAGTCATTACAGCACGAGACAGCTCTTATTTCAAGCAAGAAACTAATTTTCTGGACGGGTTAACGCTGTCCGTCGATCCATCGGTGAAACTGGAGTTGACAGGAAAAGCACTCCAACAGGTTCAGCAGTGAGCAATTTCGAGGGAGTTTACCGGAGCGCGGAGCTTACCTCGCGAAACCGCGCAGAAGCAACTTTACAGTAGCCTTTTTTCTTTAAACTAGCCTCCGGGTCGCATCTTTGCAACAGACTTCTGCATCGATGCGACCCGTTATATTCACCTGCCTGTCTGGCTTTTTTCTCCTCCTGTGTAACGGGTTGACGGTTGCCCAGCCAGCCCAGAAAAGTAAACCTCAGGTTCGGTACGATTACCTGCTTCACGTGCCCAATTCATACGGGAAAAGCCAGAAAGCGTATCCGTTGATCATTTACCTGCACGGTGGCTCGCACCGGGGCAACGATTTGACTAAACTGAAGCAGTATGGTCCACCGCACGCCCTTATAAAGGGCCGACAGATCAACGCGCTCATTGCCTCACCCCAATGCCCGGAAGGCAAGTATTGGTCGACCGAGAACTGGTTCGACTCGCTGTATGCCGAACTGACCCAGACATACCGAATCGACCCGAAGCGCATTTACCTGACGGGTGTGAGCATGGGTGGTTACGGCACCTGGCAAACGGCAGTAGCCTATCCGACTACCTTCGCGGCCATTGCGCCGTTATGCGGTGGCTGCGACGATTCAACGCAGATTTGCCAGATCAAAAACGTTCCTGTCTGGGCCTTTCACGGCACCGCCGACGACGTGATCCCAATCGACGAGAGTGCCCGGCTCGTAAGACGGCTCGCCGCTTGCCGGGGAAATGTCCGTTTTTCTAAACTAGCCAACAAGGGCCACGATATTCTCTATGTCTATGAGAAAAAGGCAATTTACCGGTGGCTCCTGAAGCACCGCCGATAGGCACTGTTCGAGTACGTTCGCTATCGCCTGGGTTCCTTGATAGCGAACGGATTTACGAAAGAACAGGCCACAAATCAGGCTGTTCAGTTCAATAAAACGCGAACAGCCCTATGTTTGCGTTTTCGACCATTCAACGTCATTTTAGTCAATGACCAATCGCGCAGACTCATGCCTATCTCAGCCACTCATTCGCTTGTGTACTTCCTGCTGACCGCGTTCTGCTTCTTGACGCCTCCCAAAAATGATTCACCGACAGCCAGCGAGAACCAGCTTCGGGTACCAATTGGGGGCAACAGCTGGGTAAGCAGCGAAGGGCGAAAATCGGCCGTTATCTCGAAAGAAGGACTGACGAACTGGACCAATCCGATAACGACCATCGACACGTACGTTCGTTTTGAGAAAGCGGGAACGGTGGCACTGTCAGCCAGTATGCGCGTGCAGTCGGGGAAAAGCCGCCTTCGGGTTACGCTGGCTGGCCAATCAAACGAGGTTGACGTCGAGGGCAGTACCTACGCCGACCAGGCGCTGGGCGAGTGGACCATCGCTAAAGCCGGGTACGTTAAAATCACCCTTCAGGGCGTACACAAAACCGGCAAGACCTACGCAGAAATAGCCGACTTGGGTATTGCCGGCCCGGCTGTAGACGAGCGCACTGCATTTGTCCGTACCAACGAGGGCAATTTTTTCTACTGGGGTCGGCGGGGGCCTTCCGTGCACCTGCGCTACCCAGTTCAGGCGGGGGTAGATGCCGAGTGGTTTTATAACGAAGTAACCGTACCCAGCGGCAGTGATGTCATCGGGTCGTATTATATGGCAACCGGCTTCGGTGAGGGTTATTTCGGCATGCAGGTCAATTCACCAACCGAGCGGCGTATCCTGTTTTCGGTCTGGAGCCCCTTCCAGACCGACGACCCAAAATCGATTCCCGACGATCAGAAAATCAGGCTCGAACGCAAGGGTCCGGCGGTTGTTACCAATGAGTTTGGCAATGAAGGCGCGGGTGGGCAGAGCTTTCTGCGCTACAACTGGAAGGCAGGTCAACCCTATAAATTCCTGCTGCATGCCACCCCGGTGGCCGACGGATACACCGCTTACACGGCTTACTTCAAAGCACCCGACGACGCCAACTGGCAGGTGATTGCCTGCTTTAAACGCCCCAAAACAACCACGTACCTAAAGTCCCTATACTCCTTTCTTGAAAATTTCACACCAGAAACGGGCAACATCCAGCGGGATGTGGAATTCGGGAACCAGTGGATCAGAACGAAGGAGGGCCACTGGCAGGAGTTGACGACCAGTCAGTTTACCGGCGACAACACGGCCCGGAAAGCCTACCGAATGGACTACGCCGGGGGCCTGCGCAACGGCCGCTTTTTCTTACAGAACTGCGGCTTCTTCGACGCCTACACGCCCATTGGTACCAGCTTCACCCGGCCGGCCACCCGCCTGACACCGGCCATCGATCTGAGCACGTTACCCTGAAGCGGGTTGAATGCGACCTTGACGAAGTTCTGCGCTGGACACTCGCCAGCGTTCCCGGCCGACCTTCCAGCAATGAATCGAATTGCCTCCCCTCCCGCAGGTAGGCAAGGCCCAATCGTGCCCTGTTCTACGATGGACAAGCGCACCCAGCAAGCCCGTTTGCTAACTGCAATCGTTCCCGATAACGATTGCATGAATAAATTCAGGTAAAAACGTCTGTATATAAAATTGGCGATCTATTCTTACAGCGCCAACACGCTGATTGCCAGAATTTATCGAGTAGCCCTCATCAGAA
The DNA here is from genome assembly GCF_011742925.1 of Fibrivirga algicola. Taxonomy (GTDB): domain Bacteria; phylum Bacteroidota; class Bacteroidia; order Cytophagales; family Spirosomataceae; genus Fibrella; species Fibrella algicola. The sequence continues at coordinate 267,481 of NZ_WAEL01000009.1, read as the reverse complement.
AAAAGTCCATTCAATCGAACTCCCGCACTGTATGTACGTGCAGGAGGCAGGTACGTTATTTTCTTTAGTCAGCCTTCTGCACGTCCTAATTTATACACCAAGTTTATTTGAACTGCTCATGAACGTTAGTCAACTGGAAATCTCGAATTCGCACCCGTTAGCCCTGCCCGTGGGTGTAACCCTCGATCGATACATCATGCACCGGCAAACGGCCTTTCCGTATGCTACCGGTGACCTATCGCAGTTACTACGCGACATTGCCCTGGCCGGAAAGATCATCCACCGGGAAGTGAACCGGGCGGGCCTCATTGACTTGACGGGTGGTATGGGTGTGCAGAATGTGCAGGGGGAAAGTCAGCAGAAGCTGGATATGATTGCCAATATCCGCTTTTGCCGGGCCCTGAAAAATGGCGGAGAAGCCTGCGCCATTATTTCGGAAGAAGACGAGGACATTATTTTTACGGGCAATAACCAGGGCAAGTACGTGGTAGCCATCGACCCCCTCGACGGGTCGTCGAACATCGATGTGAACGTATCGATCGGCACCATTTTCTCCATTTACAGGCGTGTAACCCCGGTGGGCAGCGAGCCAACAATGGCCGACTTCCTGCAGGGCGGTCGCAAGCAGGTAGCGGCCGGCTATATTCTTTACGGCTCCTCAACGATCATGGTTTACACCACCGGCCATAGCGCCAACGGTTTCACCTATGACGCCTCGCTGGGTGAGTTCATCCTCTCCCACCCCGATATTCACAGCCCCGCCGACGGCCATATTTACTCCTGCAATGATGGCAACCTGGACAGCTATGAAGAGGGCGTCCGCAATTACCTGACCGACTGCCGAAAGAAGCAGTTTACGGCCCGCTACATCGGTTCGCTGGTGGGTGATTTTCACAGAAACCTCCTGAAAGGTGGTATCTACCTGTACCCACCCACCAGGACAAATCGCGAGGGCAAGCTGCGCCTCCTGTACGAAGCGTTTCCACTGGCATTCCTGGCCGAAAAAGCTGGCTGCCTGGCTTCGACGGGCCATCGGGCCGTACTCGACGTGAAGCCCACCAGCCTGCACCAGCGTGTACCGCTCTACATCGGCTCACCCGTCATGGTAGAGAACCTGATCAGTATGCTGGGGTAGAACACGTTCAATAGATTTACGCTGAACGGTATACTGCCACCAGCCTATTGTCAGTTCACGTAGCATAACCACGTTAACTCAAGCGCCTTATGCACGCCTTACTGACTCTTGTGGCCGTCTGTTTATCCGGTACAGCTGCTCTTTGCTCGTCTTCAGTTGAAACAGAACGGGTGGTTAACGCACGAACAGGCATCAATCAGCCGACGCTCTTCACGCCAGTTCCCGACTATGAAACGGTTAGCAAACTTAGCTGCGGGGAAAGTACGCAACAGACTGTACGGCTCTTACTAGGCACTCCTACCGATGTGTCTGTTGGAGCGATACAAAGCGAGTGGATGTACCGGCGCGGCAAAACTAGTGTGCATATTGTGTTCGACGCCGAGAAAAAAGTGGTGGCTTATTCGTACCAGGCCCCGCCGCTCCAGCCTTCAGCTGAACTGGCCATAGAACAGATAAAATTGGTTAAGGCCGGGGACACCGAAGCCGAACTCATTCGGTTGCTGGGAGAGCCTACCTACGCCTCCGTCAGTCTGCGTCATAAAGAAGTATCGTACAATTCGACGCCCAGACAAGCCAGTTTTCAGGTAAAACTGAATACCAGCAAACCCACATTTGTCGTAGCCGAGTACCTGTTTACCGAGCCCCTGAAAAAGTCCGCATCAACTAGTGCCAGTAGCGTATTGACGGCCGATAACGTCTTGACCCTCGAGCAGGGCAAAACGTCGTTGGCCGATGTAGTACAGGCATTTGGTACACCCGCACAGCGGACGATCAGTCTGAAAGATGAACAGTGGTTCTACGAGTCGGCTGAGGCAAGGCTGATGCTCCAGTTCAGCCGAAGTCTACCGGAAACCCTGCTTACTTATCAATACAATACCAAAGCAGCCCAGAAATAGGCCGTGGGCTAGCGTAAGTCGCTAACCAGTTTGTTGAGCAGCTTCTGCTCGCGCAGGTCATAGATATACTCCCAGAACATTACGCCCGCCAGCCCCTTTTTCTTTACGTACTCGATCTTAGGGGTAAACGACGCTTCATCAGCGTAGGAGATAAATGTTTTGGTGTCCGGGTTCCACAGGTACGGCGCCTGGGCATCGGCATCCCAGTAGCGTGTATACCCGTTTTTGCCGATGTATTTCTCGGCCAGTTCGTCGTAGCTGATAAACAGATGCTTACCAGTGGATGGCTGATACAACCCATTATCTACAGGCGTAACGCCGGTCCAGCCCCGCCCGTAAAAAGGCAGACCCAGTACAAGCTTGTTGGCAGGAACCCCCGCCCGGATATGTCCCTCTACGGCTGATATCGAGCTGTTGCGCGACTGATCTCCCTTCTTCGACTGGCCCAATGGACTGTGATGCCCCGTCACTTTATCGTTTCCGTGATACAGATCGTAGGTCATCAGGTTTACATAATCCAGGTACTTCTGCGCCTTGCTCAACTCGGTGTGGCTGACAAATGCGGTATCGCCACCGGTAGCTGCCGTGAGCAGGTAATGAGCCGCCGCCGATCGCTTATCCTGCTTCCCCTGCTCATCCAGCCGATCACGCAGCGCCTTCAGGAAAAGCGTAAACGTCTGCTTGTCTTCGGGCCGGAAAATGTTACCCGCCCCAATCTGCGCCGGGTACTCCCAGTCGATATCCAGTCCATCAAGCTTGTGTTTTTTCAGGAGCGCTACGGCAGCGTTGGCAAATTTTTGGCGCGAGGATGCCGTTAGCGCCGCATCCGAAAAGTATTTACAGCCACCCCAGCCACCAATCGATAGCAGAATCTTCAGGTCTTTATTCTCAGTTCGTAGTGACGTCAGCGCAGCCAGATTGACGGAGTCCCGAGCCGACAGCGGTGCCAGCGTACCGTCGGCGGAGGGAACCGCAAACGCGTAGTTGATGTGGGTAAGTTTCCGCCCGTCGATCTGCTCCTTCGACCACCCCTGGCCGCTGACATAGCCAATTAGTACGGGCGAGGGTTTTCGTGCCTGTGCTACAGCTGGCGCGTTTGGCAGTTGCGCCAGTAAACCAAGACAGATAAGGGTGATTGAGCTCAGGTAACAATTCATCGGGTGACACTCGGCTAGTCTGAAAAGTAAACAGGTACAGTCCCGGAAGCAATCGCATAAACCGACGCGAAGCGGGTAGTACCAACTCAAATGTAGCATGAGAAACGGAAGACCGGATTGAGTTATTAAAAAAATTTAATAAAGCTCCTTCAATCCAATTTTTGACTACCAAAATACAAAAAATAAGTCCCAGTGAAGGCGTGTTTTAAGCTGGTTACCTACGGTACATACACAACTGGCTGATTAGTACTTATTAGGTAGTAATTATAAATTTTATAATCAAATTAATTAAAATAACCGGTAATAATGCAGTTATTAAAATATTTTAAGAACTAATAATATATTTGCCAATCTACACGTCGGTCAAACTGGTGTATCGATGCGATCAGCACAAGTGACGTCAACTGGTCAACCAGCTGCTCTTAGGTGAAATTTGGCGGCTTGCAGTTAGACAATCCATTAACAATCAATCAATTAACAAAAACCAGTTAGTTTAACAGGTCAGTCAACGCCAGCGCATGGATCAACCAGGTGTAAATCAACCAGACAGGTATATACTTAAGTAAATAAACTTGTTTTGACGAGCAGAATATCGCCTTTAGCGTTATTAATCAGGCTAGTTACCAATATGGCATTAGAAAAATTACAGTACCAGTTCCTTTAGTCCGCTTGTCAATAATTAACCATAATCCAAAAAAACGATGAAGCAATGTAGAAACAGATTTACCTTGTTGATTGCCTTCTTTCTACTGGGTTGCTGCGTAGCAATGGCTCAACAGGTAACCGTTCAGGGGAAGGTCTCCGAGAGCGCAACAGACGTAATACCCGGTGCGAATATCCTGATAAAGGGCAGCAACAAGGGGACCGTTACAGACGCTGACGGTCGGTTCTCGATCAGCGCACCTAAAGGTAGCGTGCTCGTGATTCAGTCGCTTGGGTACGTTGCACAGGAGGTAACAGTAGGCGATCAGACCACGCTTACTATCACCCTTGCCGTGAGCGACAAAACGCTCGACGAAGTGGTGGTTACGGCTCTCGGTATTGCCAAAGACAAAAAAGCACTTGGCTATGCGGTGTCTGAAGTGAAGGGCAGCGACCTGACGCAGGCACGCGAAATCAACCTCGGCAATGCCCTTTCGGGTCGGGTCGCGGGCTTGAATGCCAGCAGTACGGCAACCGGACCCGGTGGCTCAAGCCGCGTTATCATCCGCGGGAACGGATCGCTCAGCGGTAATAACCAGCCGTTGTATGTTGTGAACGGGGTACCGATTGACAACTCTAATGTTAACTCAGCCGGTATGTGGGGTGGTACCGATTCAGGCGATGGTCTGAACAGTATAAACCCAGACGACATTGAGACGATGTCGGTACTGAAAGGTGGAACAGCCGCCGCACTGTACGGCTCGCGGGCATCAAACGGCGTTATTCTGATCACCACGAAAACGGGCAAAGCCCAGCGGGGTATTGGCGTCGAATACAACGGCACCTACACCATGGACCGTCCGTTCTCGCTTAACGACTGGCAGTATGAATATGGCCAAGGCACGCGGGGTGTGAAACCCGCCAACCAGGACGAAGCCATTCAGACGGGGGCCCAATCGTGGGGTGCTAAACTCGACGGATCGAACGTAGTTCAGTTCGACGGCGTAGCCCGGCCTTATGTAGCCCAGCGCGACAACGTGAAGAACTTCTACAACGCAGGCAGCACCTTCACCAACACGGTAGCCGTATCGGGTGGCAACGACGTAGCCAACTTCCGATTCTCGGCGTCAGACCTGAATTCGAAGAGCGTAGTGCCTAATGCGGGTTTCAACCGGAAGTCGTTTAACCTGAGCGCCAACGCCAATCTGTCGAAAAAGATCGTGTTTGAAGGCGTGGCTCAGTACAATATCGAGACCGGCACCAACCGGACATTTCTGTCTGATACGCCGAAAAACCCGAACTACGGGGTACAGCTGATTGCCAATTCGGTAGACATCCGTACGCTTAATCCGGGTTACGACAGCCGGGGCTATGAGTCGCTCTGGAACAGCAACGTGTATTCGACCAACCCGTACTTTGCGGTGAATAACGTGCAGAACAGCGACGTCCGGAACCGGTTCATCGGTCAGTTCTCGCTGCGCTACAACATCACCGACTTCCTGTATCTGCGGGGCCGGGTGGGTACCGACTACAACCAGACCAAGTTCGTCAACATTGAACCAACGGGTATTGCCTACGCGACACGCGGTAGCATGAGCCGCACAAACACGCAGATTGGCGAAACGAACGCCGAACTGCTGCTGGGCTTTAACAAGGAGTTCGGCAATATCTCGGTGAATGCTCTGCTGGGCGGTAACCAGATGCGCCGCTCGACCGAGAACCTGCGCTACAACGGCCAGTACTTCGTAGTACCGTTCAACTACTACCTCGATAACACGGTGACTAAAACACCAGGTTACGACTACAGCGCACTGGGGATCAACTCGGTATTTGGCTCAGCCGATATTGGCTATAAAAACGTACTGTTCCTGACTCTGACCGGTCGGCAGGACTGGTTCTCGACCCTGGCGAAACAGAACAACAGCCTGTTCTATCCGTCGGCTGGTTTGAGCTTCGTGGTGTCTGACGTGATGAACGACCGGCCAAACTGGTTCAACTACGGTAAAATTCGCGCCTCGGTAGCCCAGGTGGGTGGTGGGTATCCGAACCCTTACGCCCTGAACCTGACGTATAACCTGCAAACGAACAACTACATTGGCGACGTACCGCTGATGTCGATCAACGGGGGCACGATTCCGAACGCCCTGCTAAAGCCCAACACGTCGACCACGACAGAATTAGGCTTCGAGAGCAAGCTGTTCAACAACAAGCTGGGGGTTGATCTTACCTTCTACAACCGGACCACCACCAACGACGCCGTTACGGCATCGACCTCGTCGGCTACCAGCTACGGCAGCGTACTGCTGAACGTCGGTGAGGTAGTAAACAAGGGTATTGAGTTGCAACTGACGGCTACACCAATTAAAAAGGCCAGCGGCTTTAACTGGAACGTAGCTTATAACGTGGCGTACAACGACAACAAGGTGGTGAAAATCACCGACGACCTGACCACTTTCCAGGTCGATCAGTCACGTACCCAGAGCGCCTACATCTACCACTACACCGGTCAGCCGTACGGGATGATTACAGGCTACCAGGCTCTCCGGAACGCCAGTGGTCAGATCGTATACAACTCGGCCACAGGCTTGCCGCTGCAAAGCGCATTGATGCCGCTGGGTCGTGGGGTGCCCCCGCTGACGATGGGCCTGACAAACACCTTCAGCGTTAACAACTTCTCGTTCAGCTTCCTACTCGACGGTAAGTTTGGCTCGAAGATTTACAGCGCCACAAACTACTATGCGACCGCCAACGGCCTCACAAAAGAAACGCTGAACGGACGGGTTGGCGGCGTAACGGTAACGGGCGTAACCCAGAACGGCGATGCCTTTACCAGAACCTTGACGGCGCAGGATTACTACGGCAGCAGTGCCTATCGGAACATCACCGAGAACTTCGTGTATGATGGCAGCTTCGTAAAACTACGTCAGCTCACGTTTGGCTACTCGCTACCGAAGTCATTGCTGGCCAAGACCCCGATTCAGGCCGCAAGCCTGTCACTGGTGGCGCGTAACCTGCTGATCCTGTACAAGAACGTACCCAACGTTGATCCCGAATCGAACTACAACAGTGGCAATGCGCAGGGCCTCGAAATGTTTGGTGTGCCGCCCGCCCGCAACTACGGTTTAAACCTGATGGTTCGTTTCTAACTCATCGATTCAAACGCATTTACCCATGCTACGATACTTTAAAACCAATCGATTACCCGCGCTGGCCACTCTGCTGACAGCCGGTCTGCTGCTGTCGTCCTGCGACAACGGTTTCGAGCAACTCAACACGAACCCCAACGCCCTGACCACGCCGGTTATTCCAAACCTGCTGTCGTACTCGCAGGTAAAAACGGCGGGTACGGGCTACGAAAACCACCGGGGTAACCTGATTTACGCCGGTGCGCTGGTGCAGCATTTTGCCTCGCTTACCACCTATTGGTCGGGCGACAAATACCTGTACAACGCCCCTTACTCGGATGCATATTTCGAGACGGCCTACGGTGAGCACGTGAAAAACGTAGAGCAGATTATCGCCCTTACGAAAGGCAACGCCGACCAGGTCAACCTGTACAACATTGCGCGGATCTGGCGGGTATTCGTGTACCATCGCATCACCGATCTATACGGCGACATTCCGTACTCGCAGGCGGGACAGGGTTACCTGAACAGTGTATTCAGCCCGAAATACGATAAGCAGGCCGACATTTATGCCGACATGCTGAACGAACTCGATCAGGCTGCCGTAGCGCTGACAACGGCCAAGACCGGTTACGGCGCGGCCGATCTGATCTACGGGGGCGACCTCACCAAGTGGAAGAAATTCGCGTATTCGATGATGCTGCGGCTGGGCATGCGCCTGACCAAAGTCGACGCCGCCAAAGCAGAGTCCTACGTAAAGAAAGCCATTGCGGGCGGGGTGATGCAAAGCAACGACGACCTGGCCAAGATCAACCACGCCGAAGGCAACGACAACACGCGGAACCTCGACAGCAATACGCTCAGAACGCAGGAGTACGACGCGCCTAACCTGAAGGGGAAAGCCAACAGCAAGCTGAGCCGCACGTTTGTTAACTTTCTGAAGAACAACAACGACCCACGGCTACCCTTCATCGCCACACTGTGGCAGGGCAACGCCGACCCCGCACAGGAAGCCTCGGCAACCGACCCGGCCAAACAGAAAGGCCTGCCCAACGGCTATGATGCGCAAACCATCAAAACGGCCATTCCAAGCTGGGGTGTTACCGATTCGCTGCCAGCCTATTCGGAGGCGAACCTGAACAAGATCGCCAGCAACAATGCGCCAACGGTGTTCCAGAGCTATGCGGAAGTAGAGTATTTGCTGGCCGAAGCCGCCGTTCGCGGCTGGGGCGACGGACAGGCTGCTGCGCACTACAACAAAGGCGTAACGGCTGCCATGAGCATGATTTCGCTGTATGGCGGCACCATTCCGGCGGCCTCTATTGCCACGTACCTGGCGGCACGGCCTTACCAGACGGCCGGCACCACGGCGCAGCAACTGGAGCAGATTGCCACGCAGTACTGGGCGGTCAACTTCCTGAATTCGTATGAAGCCTACGCCAACTGGCGCCGCACGGGCTATCCGGTACTGACGCCCACCAACTATGTGGGTAACGAAACGGCGGGCGTTATTCCGCGTCGCCTCCGGTACCCATCAACGGAAAGCAGCAAAAACGCCGCACAGTACAACGCCGCCATTGCTATTCAAGGGCCCGATCTGCTTACCACCCGTATCTGGTGGGATAAATAAGCGTTGGCGCTTAGGGAGTGGGGGGATTGGTACTTGGTTGCTTACGTCAGAGCAAAACCAAGCGTAAGCAACCAAGTACCAATCCCCCCACTCCCAGATTCACTGTTTTGCTCGTAAATTACGGGTTACCGGGCTACCCGTCATGGGTGGTTCAGTAACCCGTAACCTGTTTTTAGATGCACACTTCACGCTACAGATTGCCTTTCTTGCCGTGGCTGCTGGCTACGGCGAGCCTGCTGGGTACGTTCAGCAGCCATGCCCAGTTTACCCGGCTGGCTCCCGAAAAGACATGCATCCGGTTTACCAACCAGCTAACCGAAACGGAAGAGCAGAATGTGCTGGCGTATGAATACTTCTACAACGGCGGCGGCGTGGCCGTGGGCGACCTCAACAACGACGGATTACTCGACTTGTATTTTACCGGCAACATGGTGCCGGATCGCCTCTATCTGAACCGGGGCAAACTGACCTTTAGCGATATCACCAACGCAGCCGGGGTGGGCCGGGGCGGTGGCTGGAAAACCGGCGTAACCCTGGTTGACATTAACCGCGACGGCTGGCTCGACATCTACGTATGCTACTCGGGCAGCGGCGCTCCCGACACCCGCCGAAACCGGCTGTACATCAACAATCACCTGTCGAAAACCGGGCAGCTGACCTTCACCGAACGAGCCGCCCAGTACGGGCTCGATTCCCCCGCTCACAGCACCCAGGCCGCTTTCTTCGATTACGATAAAGATGGCGATCTGGACTGTTTTCTGCTGAACCACAACATCAAGGATTTTAAACGATTCGATGCGGCGCTGACCAAGGCCATGCGCGACGAATTTGCCGGAGATAAACTGCTGCGCAACGACAACGGCCGGTTTGTCGATGTCAGCGAGGCGGCCGGTATCAAGGGCAACCCGATCGGCTTTGGCCTGGGTGTAGCCGTAGCCGACATCAACCGCGACGGCTGGCCCGACCTCTATGTATCCAACGACTATATCGAGCAGGATTACCTGTACCTGAACGACGGCAAGGGGCACTTCACCGACCAGCTCGACCGGGCAGTGGGACATTTGAGTTATTTCTCGATGGGTAACGAGGTGGCCGATATGAACAACGACGGCTGGCCCGACCTGTTTACCCTCGACATGCTGCCCGAAGACAACCGGCGGCAGAAGCTCCTCTACGGCCCCGAGAACTATGAGACCTATCAGAACATGCTTCGTAACGGCTTTTCGCACCAGCTTATGCGCAACATGCTCCAACTTAACAACGGCAACACGGGCGGAACTGCGGCAGGTGTAAACGTACCCACGTTCAGCGAAATCGGGCAGCTGGCGGGCATTTCCAATACTGACTGGAGTTGGACACCTCTTGTAGCCGACTTCGACAACGATGGCTGGAAAGACCTCTTCGTCACGAACGGCTACCTGCGTGATTACACCAACATGGACTTCATGAAGTTTTACGCCGATGCCCAACTAAAGGCGTCGAAGAGAAGCCCATCGGCGATGCTGGACATCCTGAAACAGATGCCCTCGTCGGCTACAAAAAATTACATCTTCCGGAACACCGGTACGCTCACCTTCGAGTCAAAAGTGACAGACTGGGGGTTTGACCACCCCCTACTCTCGAACGGGGCCGTTTATGCCGACCTTGACAGCGACGGCGATCTGGAGATCATCACCAACAACGTCAACGCGCCGGCGTCGATTTACCGGAACGACAACCCGAAACAGCATTATCTGGCGCTGCAACTCGGCGAAACGCCGACAATGCTGGCAACGGGCACGCAGGTCTGGGTCTATACGGGCGGTATGCAGCAATACCTGGAGTTCAACCCGTCACGGGGGTTTCAGTCGGGCATGTACACGCCCCTGCACGTAGGCCTGGGTAACCATACCGTCGTAGACAGCCTACGGGTGATCTGGCCCACCGGAAAAACGCAGCTGCTTCGGCAGGTCAGGGCCGATCAGACGGTGACGGTTCGGCCGGAAGCAGCTACAGGTACGTATCACTGGCCCGCGCCGGCTCCCGCCCTGTTTACGGAAGTGCCCGCCGATTCGGCCGCTTACCGGCATACCGAAGACGTGTACAACGACTTTAAACGACAACCGCTGTTGCCAAATATGCTGTCGAACCAGGGACCACACCTGGCGCAGGGCGACGTGAATGGCGACGGTTCTACGGACCTGTACGCACCGGGCGCTAAAGGCCAGGCGGGTACGTTGCTCCTGGGCAACGCCGATGGCAGCTGGCTCAAAACTACCCAGCCCGCGTTTGCCGCCGACCGGTTATGTGAAGACACCGATGCCCTGTTTGTCGACGTTGATGGTGACGGCGATCAGGACTTATATGTGGTCAGTGGTGGCTACGCGTACCTGCCCGACGATTTACTGCTGCGCGACCGGCTGTACCTCAACGACGGCAAAGGCAACTTCACCCGTTCGGCCGAAGGGCTTCCCTCCGACCAGAGCAGCGACGCCTGCGTGGTGGCATTCGACATGGACCGGGATGGCGACCAGGACCTGTTTGTGGGCGGGCGGGTTCGGCCGGGGCGTTACCCTGAGCCGGTCAGCAGCCGACTGCTGATCAACGACGGGAAAGGTAACTTCAGCGACGCCACGGCCCAACTGGCTCCGTTTCTGACCAATCTGGGATTGGTCACCGACGCCGTGGCGACCGATACCGACAACGATGGCTGGCCTGATCTGGTGCTGGCTGGCGAGTGGATGCCGGTTATGCTGCTGCGAAACGGACAGGGCAAACGCCTCGACAATCCGGCTACGCTGGCACCGGCTGGCTGGTGGAACCGCATCGAAAAAGCTGATCTCGACGGGGATGGGGACGATGATCTGGTACTGGGCAATTTCGGGCGCAACTGCCAGCTTAAACCAACAGCGCAGGAACCCGTACAGCTTACCTACGCCGATTTCGACCAGAATGAATCGATCGACCCCTTTCTGACCTACTACATCCAGGGCAAGCCCTACCCGCTGGCCACCCGCGACGAAGCCCTGAACCAACTGTTTTCGCTCCGGCGAAAGTTTACCACCTACCAGGCCTACGCCGGGGCTACCCTCGCCGATATACTGACGACTGATCAGCGAAGCAAAGCCGATACCCTGCAAGCCACTCAGTTTGGCTCCGGAATCCTCGAAAATCGGGGGGCAAACGGATTCGCCTGGCACGAGTTACCGGTTGAAGCGCAGTTTGCCCCGATCTACGCCATTGCCCTGCTAGATGCCGACGCCGACGGACGACCGGATTTACTGCTGGCCGGCAACCAGTCGAACACGCGGATCAAGATCGGGAAGATGGACGCAAATTATGGGCAATTGTTCCGCAACGAGGGGCAGTGCCGGTTCAGGTACGTTCCTCAGCACCAGACCGGGTTTACCGTAACCGGCGACGTGCGCGACGTGCAGATCATTGGCAACGGCACTACGCAGCAGATTCTGTTTGGGCGCAACAACAACACAATTCAGGTATACCGCAAAACCAAGTGATCTGTATGAAGCGATTCGTTTTGCTCCTGCTGATACCCCTCCTGGCCAACCGGGGTTTAGCCACGCCACCCACTACCCGGTCGGCGGCAGTGGCCTACACGGAGGCACTCAAGCAGTTGACCGACGTGATGGTAACCGACGTAATTGGCCCCTGTGCCGCCGCTCGGTACTACGCCTACGCCAACCTGGCCGCCTATGAGTTTATGTACCGGCAGCAACGTCCGGCCGGGTACGTTGCCCTGACGGGTCGGTTGCGCAACTACCCCCTGCCCGCCGCGTTGGCACCAGCGCCCGGTGTTGATGTTGACTTTGGCACATCGTATATTCTGCTCCGGATGGGCGAGGAAATGCTGCCCTCTGGCTACCTGCTCGAAGCCGCCCGCGACCAGCTGATTGCCACCAGCCGCACCCAACGCCACCTGACCAGCGAGCAGTTGAAGACCACGCGCGCGGTGGCCGACAGCCTGGTGAAGAGACTGCTCAGCTACGCGGCGGCCGATGGGTACGTTAAAACCAGCGGCTACATCCGGTTTACGCCCGGTGAAAAGCCCGGCCAATGGCAACCCACGCCCCCCGCCTACTCCGAGTCGTATGAACCCTACTGGGCCACCCTCCGCCCTTTTTTGCTCGACAGTGCGGCTCAGTTTCGGCCAACTCCGCCTACGCCCTATAGTGAACAAAACGGGTCGGCCTTTTACAGGCAGGCCAGAGAGGTGTACGATACCTGCCGGGTGCTCACCACCGCGCAAACGCACATTGCCAACTTCTGGGACTGCAACCCGTTTTTTCTAAATCAGAAGGGGCATGTCAGTTTCGGCACCAAAAAGATATCGCCGTCGGGGCACTGGGTGGGCATCACCAGTCTGGTGAGTGTGCAGGAAAAGCTGACCCTGGCCGAAACCGTTCGCTGGCACGCGCTGGTTGGGCTGACCATGGCCGACGCCTTTATTTCGTGCTGGGAAGAGAAATATACCAGCAACCGGATCCGGCCCGAAACATACATCAATCAACACATCGACCGTAGCTGGCGGCCACTGCTACAAACGCCCCCGTTTCCCGAATACACCAGCGGGCACAGTGTGATGTCGCAGGCCGTGGCAACCGTTCTGATGGCGCTGGCTCACCGGCCAATCCCGTATACCGATACCGTGGAGGTGGAATTTGGCGTACCCGCCCGCCGGTTCAGTTCGTTTACCCACGCCGCCCACGAAGCCGGCATTTCTCGCCTGTATGGCGGTATTCATTTTCGCGATTCAATTGAAAATGGGATGCAACAGGGTGAACAGATTGGCCAGTTTGTGCTAAAAAAGCTCGGTCTGGCTCCTTAAAACCGTATAAAGAATGGGCTTTCCTCATACTAAATGTATCCGGGTAGCCAACGCATTTACCCTGCACAGGGTCTACAGTTCATTGGCGTGAATTGCTGGCATACAACTTGTTTGCTCCAACTAGGCCAAAATACAATGCAATTTTGACCAAATTAGATCTAATTAAGTACTTCGTAAGTAGCCAGCTAAACAATAGTGACTTTGTGCGCATAGAACGTACTGGCATGGCATCTTGACGATTACCCTAAAGCGGCTGCCGAAACGCGTACGCTACTAGGACACGCTTCCAACCACACAATCGGCCTTATCTAAGATGGCTGATGCCAGAGCGAATTGATATTATGTATGAACAGCGGGTTGTCTCTATCATTGACACAAAAAAGAATAAGTTAAAGCGCCGGATCATTGCCGAATTGTATGAGTCAAACTCACGGACCATCGCTCAGTTAGCCAGTTCAGTGCATACCAGCGTGCCGTCTGTTACCGGCCTCATTGATGAGTTAACTTCCGCTAACTGGGTTTGCAGCATTGGCACAGGAACCGCTCAGATGGGCAGAAAACCGTCTCTGTTCGCGCTGAAGCCCGACCATTACGTCACCATCGTCATTGATATTACCGTTCATGATACCAAATTGCTGGTGATCGACCTGGCCAATCAGGTGCTGCACCGCTTAGATATGGACCTCCGGCTAGGTGAATCGTCTTCCTTTGTCGGGGAGTTGCGGGAGCCGCTGCAAGAGCTGGCACATCAGCTCCAGGCCGACGCCCTCACGGTTATTGGGGTGGGTGCCACCATGCCAGGGCTCGTTAACCCGGAACTGGGTTTCAACTTCACGCATCCCGAGCTGAATCAGCCGGGGCAATCTCTGAGTTCGCTTTTCGCCTCGCTCTTCGACGCGCCGATTTTTTTTATCAACGACACCAAATCCATCCTGTTTGGCGAAGCCAGATTCGGGTTGGCTCAAGGGAAGAAACACGTCATTTCGATCAATATCGACTGGGGTATTGGTCTGGGCGTGATGATCAACGGCGAAATTATCCAGGGCACGTCGGGTTTCGCAGGCGAGTTAGGGCATATCCAGATCAAAGCCGACGGGGAGTTGTGCACCTGCGGCAAAATAGGCTGTCTGGATACCCTCACGTCGGCTTCGTCGTTGATTCGCCGTGCACGTCTGGGTCTGGCTCAGGGTCAGCCATCCGGGCTTGCCGACGCAGGTCCCGACAATGTAACCATCGAGTCGATTATTCAGAAAGCCAACACCGGTGATGGCTTTTGCCTTGGTTTGTTGCGCAATGCCGGGAGTGAACTGGGCCGTGGCCTGGCCATTGCCGTGCATCTGTTCAACCCTGAACTCATCATCGTAAATGGAGTATTGGCGAAAGCGGCCACGGCCATTACCCAGCCCATCGAACAGGCGCTGATCGATCATTGTCTGCCCGATTACCAGAACAGCCTCACCATTCGGCTCTCTAAACTTGGCGAAATGGCCAAGCTCTACGGCACCCACGCCTACGTGCTGCAACGCCTGCTCGACCATGAACAAATACCCTGATTGCGCTGCACCAGGTACGTGCCTTGACCGGCTTCGCACGGTGTTGCTTCGCTAGTCGGCCCTGTCTACCGTTGCGGTGCGCGACTAGCGAAGCAAAAACCAGTTTGCGCCATTAATCAACTTCCACCATGGCTTTGATAACGCCGTTGGCCGGGTTGAGCCAGCTGGCAAACTGGTCGCTTACGGCGTCGAAGGCAACACGGTGGGTAATGTAGGTCGTTGGATCAATCAGGCCTGCTTTCAGCGAGGCAATTACGTGTTCAAAATCAGTGCGCGTGGCATTACGGCTGCTCATCAGCGTGGCTTCCCGTTTATGAAACTCAGGGTGGCTGAAGCTGATTTCCCCTTTCTGGAGGCCCACCAACACGTACCTGGCCCCATGCGCCATGTACTGAAAGCTATTGTTAATCGCCTTCAAACTACCCGTTGCGTCGATGACTACCGTTGGCATGTCGCCCTGGGTGATGGTCTGAAGCTGCTCGAACACATCGGCAGACCGAGCATCGATGGTGTGCGCAACGCCCAGCTTCTCCCGGCAGAAGGCGAGGCGATCCGGATTTATGTCCAGCGCGATCACCTGCCCACCGGCAATCCGGGCAAACTCCATGATACCTAGTCCAATGGGCCCTGCCCCGATCATCAGTACAAATTCACCGGGTTCAACCGCCGCCCGACGAACGCCATGCGCGCCAATAGCCAGGGGTTCAACCAGTGCCAGCTCATCGACTGACAATCCATTGCCATGCACGAGCGAATAGGATGGCACCGACAAGTATTCGGCCATGCCCCCGTCGACATGTACACCGCTTACCTGCATCTGCGTGCAGCAGTTGGGCTTCCCCCGCCGACAGGCAATACAAACGCCGCAGTTGAAATACGGAATAAACGTGACCAGCTCACCCGGTTGGAAATCGGGGGCACCGTCGGCTTCGACCAGTTCGCCAGCCAGTTCATGACCCAAAATCCGGGGGTACGAAAAAAACGGCTGAGTGCCCTCGAAGGCGTGCAGATCAGTACCGCAAATCCCGATGCGTTTGATGCGGATAATGGCCCGGCCAGCGGCAATTTCGGGCTTCGCTCCCTGTTCATACGCGAACTGTCCGGGAGTGGTGCAGACTAAGGTTTTCATACGGTGAGCAAGCTAACTGTAAAAGAGTTGGAACAGGTACGTTGGCCTAAAAAACCTACGTACCTGCCCCGATCCTGTCAGCGCATGGCTGGATTGAGAGCGCATAACGAGGCAGTTGTATTACGAACGCTTCACGAGGATTTGGAACGGTATAGGCCAAAACATTCCCGTTGCACGACGATAACGTGGTACCTATGGCCCGCAAACAGATAGGCGTTAATCTCCTCGGGTCGCTAAGGGCGACTGAGGCGGTGTGGCCATCGTATGCAGGCATCGAGTACACCTGGCGTGTTCACGGTGCCTCAAAATTTGCGGTAAAGGGGCTCGCCTTATTTTGGAAAAAATTGGTTATCCAGCTGTAAAAGCCGCCGATGCAAAACGCCTGGCGACAGGAGAAGCCTGGAGCCACGTTAGCGCGGCCGCTCACGGAAACGACTAAACGAACAGCGAGTAAACATGAAAGCAGTAGGATTCAAGACGTCCCTCCCCATCACCGACGCAGCCAGTTTTATCGATATCGACATTGCCAAACCCACACCCGGCCCGCATGAGTTGCTGGTGAAGGTCAACGCCATCTCGGTGAACCCGGTCGATTTTAAAATCCGGCAGAACTCGGCTAAAGACACGGTGCTGGAACAGCCAAAGATCATTGGCTGGGACGCTTCGGGGGTGGTCGAAGCGGTGGGAAGCGATGTGTCCCTGTTCAAAGTGGGCGATGCGGTGTACTACGCCGGCGACATCACCAAATCGGGCAGTAACGCCGAGTACCAAGTCATCGACGAACGGATTGTGGGCCGTAGGCCAACCTCTCTCTCCGATGAAGACGCGGCGGCTATTCCACTGACCGCCCTGACGGCCTGGGAAATATTTTTCGACCGGATGCGTCTTTCGCGTGAGCGCGACCAGCACAAAACCCTGCTGATCATTGGCGGCGCCGGCGGCGTGGGGTCCATTGCTATTCAGCTGGCCAAAAAGCTGCTGGGTCTGCACGTGATCGCCACCGCATCGCGCCCCGAGACAGCCGACTGGTGCAAAAAGATGGGCGCAGACGTCGTGGTAAATCACCGCAACCTCGTTGAGGAAGTCCGGGCCGCTGGCTTCCAGCACGTAGATTATATCGTCGATTTTGTGGATACCAACGCCTACTGGGATACGCTGGCCGAACTCATTAAGCCCCAGGGACACATTGCCTCTATTACGGGTAGTGCGGCGCCCGTTGTGCTGAACAAACTCAAAAGCAAGAGCGTCAGCTTTTCGTGGGAGTTGATGTTTACGCGCTCCTCGTTTCAGACGGATGACCTAATCGAGCAGCACCACATCCTGAACCGGGTGGCTGATTTGCTCGACGAAGGCGTGTTGGCACCGACGCTCACCCAAACCCTGCATGGTCTTTCGGCCGACACGCTGAAACAGGCACACACCCAACTGGAATCAGGCACAACGATTGGTAAACTGGTCATCACCTACTAAGCACGGACCGGATAGCCTATTAAAAACCATAACAGAACTGCAGCAGAACAGCGGGTTTCCTCCACCGGAACACCCGCTGTTCACGCTGATTGGCAGCAAGGAGTTAACGACCTCGATCAGCGGGGCTCGCTTCACGAGCGACTTCTACCCGATCGCGCTCAAAAAGATCAAATAGGGCTAGGTCCACTACGGCAAAGCCCAGTACGACCACGCTGATAGTTCGATGGTGTTTGTGACACTACGTCAGCTCATTGGGATGAGCCATGTGCAGTTTGCCGAAAAGGGACTCCAAATCTTTTCCCACGAAAAATACCTGTCGGGTCATTGGCCGCACGACCAGATCACAGGATGCGTAGGAGAAGAAACTACTTAGCGAAGCAGCCTGTACCGCAAACATCACCAGCGTGTAGTGCCAAACAGCGCGGTCATTTTTTCCCAAAAATCGGCTTGGGGAAGCAGTTGCAGCCAGGAACATAGCAGTAAAGCGGCCCAGCAGTAGCCTAGTTGCCGGCGGGCCCTGACGTTAGTCCATCGGCTGACCCAATAGGCTGTCCCCATGAGCAGCGGCAGGCTGGCGGGGGCCATGAGCCGGGCGTTTGGCCCACTGAACGGACTGAAAGCCCGCAGGGCGAACAACACAACCAAGTACGTACCTGCCGACCACAACAAGACCCGGAGCAGTTGCTGATCGGTGGGTAACCAGTTGGGCAGGGTGTGGCGCTGCTGTTTCAGGCGGAGCCAACCCCAGCGGAAAAGAACGACTTGCAGAACAACACCAACTACAACCAGCAAAACCGACCCATCGGGTACGTAGTCGCGCAGGAGCAGCAGTTCATTGACGAGGCTGAGTGCCAGTATGGACAGCGTATCACTCGCTGGTTCAGGCGATGTCACGAAGCGCTCCCCGCCATAGGCCGATGAGGTAAGCAGCCAGTTGAGCAGAAAATAGCCCAGCATGCAACCCGCAGACAGGCCCATGTACAACAGGTCGGGGCCACTGCGTTGCCGGGCGTTTGTCAGGCCTTGTTGCCGATACGTTCCCAGCGTCAGCAGACCATACACGATCAATACGTACCCACCAACGTACCTGAGCAGAAAGAGCGCCATGGTCAGCATAAACAGCTTACCAACGTACCTAAGGTGGGGCCGCCGTTCGGGAATTGCCTCGGCTGGCTGGCTCATCAACCAGATCCATTCCAGCAGCACCATCAGAAACGCCCCCTCCGACCAGATATAGGTCAGGATGCGCAGAAACCCGCCCAGCAGGAACACGGAGCCCATCCATATAGCCCGCCGGGCACCAATGCGTTGCCGCCAGATGAGCAGAAAACCACCCGTCAGCAGCATGGTCAGTACCTTCGACGCCACGAGCACCGACGTACCTGTGAGCCGGGCAACGGCACCAATCAACAGCGGGTACCCCACCGGAAACGTACTGTCCCAACCAGTGGCTGTGTGCCCATAGGTATCACCCGTTACACCTACCAGCCAACTCGCCGTAGCCAGGTAATAGGCCGAATCAGGGCTTACGTAGTGCGTGGGGTTCAGGTAGCTCAGCTCCCCGATCAGGGTGCAGATCAGGAGCCACAGCGCCAGCAGCCAGCTATCGTTTTTCGTCATCGGATCAGTACGATTCGGCCCGTCAACTGCTGCTTCGCAGTTCCCTCGAAGGTATCGTACCCCGGCAGGTCAAGGCGGTACAGGTAGGAGCCCGCTGCCATGGGTGCCCCCGAATCATTCGTCCCATCCCAGGTAAACTCGTTGGTGCCAATGCCCGTTTGCAGCTGCACGGTCCGCACAGTCCGCCCAGTCAGGTCGATCAGGCGGAGCGTAGCAGACTGGGGCGGTTGGGTGCCGGTCAGCACGTACCTGATCGTGGTTTGAAACACAAACGGATTCGGCGCAACAGTAACGTTCTGCACCACGGCGGCCTGTTTCACCGCAAACCGGATAGCGTAGGGGCGGGCCCGGTTTCCGCTCAGATCGCTCCCGTACACTTCCAGCGTGTACAGGCCGTCGGGCAACGGTTGCGCTGGTCGATACGCAAGCCGGAATGCACCACCCTCGTAGCTCCAGGTGGCCGTTCCTGCCGTGATTGCCAGTTGTTCGAAGGAACACGGCTGTTGCGCGCAGGGCCGTTGCAGGTACAGTTCAAGCCCCGTAGGGTCGGTACGCAGCAGGCGCGTATTGTCATCGGCAATCAGCACCGAAATGAGCGGTTGAGGCGCGACAAAGGCATCATTGGCAATGCGCCGCCCATCAAACGCCACCTCGACGATCGGCGGTATATTATCGGGGTCGAAGGGCAGGTTCGCCACTGTACCATCACTTGCTACCTGGAGCCTGTTGTTATCGCGGCGTTCCTCCTCAAACAGACCGTCAGCATCGGCGTACAACTCAAAAAACGTACCGGCCAGGGTGGTAAGAGGTAGGACAAGGCGGAGCGTATCTGAATAGCGAGCGGCGTTTATCGGTTGTTTTACCTCCTGAAGTAACTGACCGGTAGCGGCGTACTGCCGAACCCGCACCTGCGGACGCTGCGAGAGCGCCCGGCCCAGGTTCAGCGCAACGACCGTAAGGGTTAGTGAATTGGGAGATGGCTGTAGCCGAATACTGGTTTCCGAAAACGCAAAGTCGGGTAAGCTGAACGGAAAGAGCCGCACCGCCGGATCGCCCTGCAACGTGATCTGCTCAGCGTTGGCCTTATCATAGATCGAGCTGTTCACGGCCATGTAACGCCGAATACTCTCGGCCTGAATGACACCGAACGGGCGAGCATACCAACTGCTATCGGTTAGTACGCTGTACAGAACGTCCGTATACGTTTTCAACGAACTGGCAAAGCCATTATAGGTGTGTGCCAGCGCCAGAATAGCCCCTCGCTCGGGCGTGAGTACCCAATCGGAAACGAAGGTTCTTTGACCAAAATAGAAGTTCCCCGTCGCACAGCCGTTGACCAGCAGCAGCGGATACCGGCCTTTATTGCGGTAGCCCAGTCGATCGTTGCTCACGAATCCAATGTCAATGTCGGCTACGTCGAGGCTCGAGTGACCAAACATCGAGATAATACCCACGCCCGCATTCACCTGGTCAACAATCGGGATAGTTTCTACCGTGGCATCGGTTTTCTTCGATACCGATTCAACCTGACCAGCAACGGTCCTACCCGTTAGCCGGGCCCCGAATTCGTCGACAAACGCCCGGAACAAACTCAGCTCGTACGCCGACTGCCCGCCGCTCATGTTCAGCATTTTCTTGCGCCACGGTGCCGTACTGGCCGCCGCTTCGTGCTCTTTCACCTTGTTCAGGTAGTCGAGCACCTGCTGCGGTTGCGTTACGTTCAGCCGCCCCACCGGCAGCGCAGGTACGTAGTCGGGTCGGCCGGACAGACCCGTCACCAGCGCCAGGTCAGAGCCCGGCCAGCCCCCGTTGGGCACCATGTCGAGGGAGTTGATCAACGGATTTTTGCGAACGCCCTGCGGATCGCGTGACTGACCGATCAGCAGCAGGGCCTTTGGCGAACCCGTCCGGCTGAGGTAATCGACAAAGCGGCGGATAGCCAGCGGGGTCCGTTCACCGTAACTAAACTGGTTGTAGAGTTGATCGATCGTAACGCTCAGTGTATCATAGCCGCCGCCCGCCCTGGATGCCCGATAAGCAGCATATTGGGTCACGGCGTCGGGCTGGCTGGCAATGGGTGCGCGCAGGGCCGGATGGGTCACAATCACAAAGCCAGCTTTGGCGGGATCGATGGCCCGGAAGGTCACCCGCTGAATGCCAGACACAGGGAGTACGGTACTGGTCATCAGCAATTGCCTCGCCACGCCAGCCTCCCGAACCACGCTCGTCCAGGTGCCATTGGTAAGGTTACTGTTCACAAACGTACCCGATAAAACCGACGTTTGGCCCGGTATGGTAAGGTCGAATACCCGTCCGGTGCTGGGTACGTTGGTCAGCCGGAGCAACGCCCTCCCACCGGGGTCAGAACTGGTCCGGAACTCGCGGTACGTATAGCCGCCCAGGTCTGGCTGGTGGGGGTATTCCACGCGCAGGTAAGCCATCGACACGGCTTCACCTTCCTCCTGCGGGCTCAGGCTACAAATTACCCGCCCACCGTCGGCCATATCGGTTGTCGACAGGGGAACGCTCAGCGTAACGGGGTCATAGTCCCGGCTCTGCACCGGGTCAAGCGTACGCGGCCGGGCGCGCTGCCCAACCTGCACCTGAACGGTGTGACTGGTAGGGGTGCGGCCAATGTACTGAACCGTAAGCGTTGACGTGGTCAGGCTCGTATGCAGCACTTTTGTTAACGTGAGGGTCTGTTCACTGCGTGTTTTCGCATTGATGCTGTTCCCCATCCACCCCTCCCCCACATCGTAGGCGGTCAGAATAGCCCCGTTTCCGTAGCCTGCCCCAATGGGATAAATGTTCCCGGCCGGGTACTGATCGGTGAACACCCGCAACTCGTTGGCCCAGATATACGGTTGCGGCGTCAGCGTGCCGACGTCCGTATCCGCGTATCTGCTCATTCGCTTACCGGGTAGTGCCGTTGGGCGAGCCGTCAGAAAATAGGCAGTCGTATCAGAATACAGGCTGTAGTACGCGTGAGGCTGCGCCGTAGCGGGCCGGTACAGTGCTGAGTCCTGCAGGCCATCATTTCCCTGGCCAATAAACTCGATGTAATCGGTGGGGTCAAATTTCCCGTCGGCCTCCCCTTCTACCAGAATAGCCTGCTCAACACCCCGATGAAAGAGTTGCAGCGTTTTGGGGTCGAGGGTAGCGAGCGGCATACCTGCCTGTTGCAGATCGGCGAAGGTGATCCGGTAAAGCCCTTTTTGCGCGACCGGAATTTTGTAATACGGTTGCCCGATAGTGATCCATTCATTGCCAAGTACCGCTCTTTGGGCCGTGACGGTAGTACAGCATATGGTAGAAAGCCAAATAAGATTGAGAACGAGTCGCATGGATAGATAGAAAACAGGCCATTAAGTTACAGGTATTCCCCTGTTTGCCCACTCCGGTCACCGGTCTCCATTTATTGACAGGCAACGAAACAGGCCGCCGTCACTTCGCCGAAGGCCAAACCAAAGCCAGTTCGGATAAGACAGATGGGCTTGCTGCTAAAAGATGAATACTGAAAAGCAGTTCATCCTTATATATCGACCATTCATACCAAAATACTAATATCCCTAATCAAGTACCTTGCATCACAAAGTACCTTAGTGTATGTTTGTTCCATCCATTGACCTATGACCCACTACGGCTCATGAATATTGAAAACGCGCAGGTCCAGATGCGAAAAGGCATTCTGGAATTCTGCATTCTGCACATCATATCAAGGGGCGAAATTTACGCTTCCGATATGCTCGATGAGCTCACCTCGGCCCGCATCATGGTGGTCGAAGGAACGCTCTATCCACTTCTGACACGCTTGAAAAACGCCGGGCTGCTCGATTATAAATGGGTAGAATCGACGTCAGGCCCGCCCCGTAAATACTATATGCTCACCGAATTAGGTCGAAATTCATTAGAATCGCTGAATGAAACGTGGCAGGAGCTTTCCGACTCGGTGATGCTCATCGTTAACCGGGCACAGGCTAAAGGAAACGGCGTAGCACCCACCATTCAAACGGCCGTGGATGTGCAACCCGCCCCTGTTGCTCCAGGCGAGGCGATTACTGACGTGGCGGTTCCAACGACTCCCGCGACCGACTCGCCCGAGTCTGCCAGTGAATCGGTCAATATTGTGATGCCCGAATCGGTGCCCGAACCTAAACAAGATCAATAAGCCCCATTTACAACCATGAAAAAGACCATCAGCATCAACATCAGCGGGGTGATCTTCCATATTGAAGAAGACGGCTACGAGAAACTGAAAAGTTACCTCCAGTCTATTCAGCAGTATTTTTCGACCTATGATGACAGTCAGGAGATTGTCACCGACATCGAGAACCGCATTGCCGAGAAGCTCCTCCAGAATCTGAAAGGCGACGAAAAAACGCCCGCCCGCCAGGCAGTTACGCTTGAAGACGTAAACGGCCTGATTGCCAAAATGGGCACCGTTGCCGATTTTGAAGCCGTTGAAAATGAGGAGGTACTGGTGACGGGCGGCAGCCGGGCCAAAACCAATCCAACTCCCCGCACAAACGTACCGGAGTCAGACTACCCGGGCACCGAAAAGACGACCAACGCCCCACCGCCGGGCACCAGCTACAGCTTCAAGAGCGGTAAATACGAATATGCGGCTAACGCTGGTCAGTCGCAGCGCACAACAACCAACGGCAACCGGAAACTATCCCGCGACCTGCGCCACAAAACGCTGGGTGGCGTAGCAGCCGGTCTGGCCCACTACTTCCGGATCGACCCGGTTTGGGTACGTGTGCTACTAGTAAGCCTTGTCATTGGTTTCCCCGCCGTCAGTAGCGGCCTTTTCGACGACGGCCGCCTGTTCGGTTCGCTCTCGGGCATGACCGTTATTGCCTACATTTTGCTCTGGGCTTTTCTCCCAGGCGACTCATCGCTGGAAGAGGAAAAGGGGATTCGTAAGTTTTACCGCAACCCCGAAAACAAGGTACTGGGGGGCGTTGCGTCGGGCCTGGCCGCCTACTTCGGCGTCGAAATCAGCGTGATCCGCATTGCGCTGGTCTTATGCGTCTTCGTGTTTGGCTTCGGCATTCTGGCTTACATCGTGCTCTGGATGGTAGCCCCTGAAGCACGCAGCCTGACCGAAAAAATGGAGATGACTGGCAAACCTATTACGCTCAGCAACATTGAAAGCAGCGTAAAAAGTAACCTTAACATTCCGGAATCAGCGCCTGAAAGCGGCCTGACCCAGCTATTGCTCTTTCCATTCCGCGCCATTGCCGCCATCTTTAAAGCAATGGGCCGGTTGTTTGGAAAAACGCTTGGCGGCCTCGGTAGCGTGATTCGCATTCTATTTGGTTTGCTTCTGCTAGTTGTAGGTTTCAGCTGCATCATGGCCTGTGTGATCGTATTTGGCGCAGGTATTGGCGTGTTGGCAGGCACGAACTTCGGCGATGGCGATGGTATTCCCCTGTCTATTCTGCGCGAAGACGCCAGCTTCCTGACTCTGCTGTCAGCTTTCGTTTTCGCCTTTTTGCCCAGCCTGGCCTTGGCCTTGACCGGCCTCATCGTGATCACCCGCAAGGCACTGCTCAAAGGCAATGCAGTGCTTACGCTGCTGGCTATTTGGGTAATCAGCGGCGTTATTCTGGCCACAACCATTCCGCAAATTCTGGGCGAGTTCAAACGCAACGGGAAAGTAGAAACGTCGCTGGTACTGCAGCCAACCGGTACGCCAACCTTTGAATTGAATCGACTCGATACCGACAACGAGTTCCGCAGCCGCACGTCGATCGAACTATTGGGCTACCCGGGTCCTGACGTGAAGGTAGTGATCGAGGCATCAGCCCGGGGTCGCAGCCGCGACCAGGCCCAGGCAACGGCCCGCGAGATCAAGTACGTACCTACCGTTTCCGATTCGCTGCTGACCTTCAACGACGGGTTCATCCTGCCCGAAGATGCGCGCTTCCGTAACCAGGAACTCCAGATTCGCGTCTACGTGCCATTTGGAAAGCCGTTCCGCATGACCGAGCAGTTTGCCCGCTTCATCGTCAACCGGTTCGACGATGGTGAACTCAACAAGATGCCAAACAATCTGTGGCAGTTCACTACCGCAGGCCTGATGGGCGTCGGCTTTGAGCGTACGTTGGACTCTGATCAGAACGACAATGATGATGATTACGACAACGATGAAGATGACGTGAACGTGGATACCAATGGCGAGCTGACCCGCTCACTGCTTCCGGCGTCAGCAACCGCTACGGCTGCGCCCACCACCGTAGCAGTCACCGGTCATTTTGCTGTTCGCTTCCAGAAAGGCAGCACCTTTAAACTAGACGGCGACGGTAGCCAGGAAGGTCTCGACCGGGTTACGGTTTCCAACGAAGACGGTGTTCTCCGCATTGAGCAACGCGACGGCAATACCGACCAGAACGGCCGTATCGGGCTCACCATTACCCTGCCCGCCATTTCGGTGATGCGGCTCTCGGGCCAGACGGAAGCCCGCCTTACAGAATTCGACGAGTTGAACGATCTGAAAGTTGATTTGTCGGGTGCCAGCAAGGCCTTTGTGCGCACCACTGCCCGAACAATCACAACCGACCAAACCGGCGAATCACGTCTGGTTCTCCGCGGAAAAGCCAATCAGGTCATTGCAACACTATCGGGTGCCAGCCGGTTACAGGCCAGCCAGATGCGTATCGATCGGGCCGATGTGAACACCTCGGGGGCCAGCAACGCCCGACTTGGTGAAATAAAAAACCTATCAAAAAAGACATCGGGCGTTAGCCGAATCAGGCAGAGCAGAGACCGGGATTGAGTACCTTTACAATAAACAAGTGCCAACGAATACGTATCAATCGCTTCGCCTGACTTTATGAGTTGGCGGAGCGATTGATACGTGTTTATTGATAACTGCTAATTGTTAACTGTTAATTGATACTGACTCATGCCAACCTGGTTTATCGGCAAAATACGCTACCAACAAACCGACGATTCAGCCGCCGTTGATACCCGCAATGAAGGCTCTGCTGAAGCGCCGAAAATGAAGACCATCAATGAAACGTACCTGATTGATGCCGTTTCATATACCGATGCCGAAGCCCGTTTGTATCGCATCGTGGCCGACAACACGCCCGACTTTGAGATAACGGCCATTCGGCCCATGCGCCTGAGCGACGTTTTCCATGTGGAGGGTGGCGACAATTGGTATAAGTGCAAAACGTATTACATGACCGAAGATGACAAAGGCCGCGCCAAGAAGGTGCTCAGCACAATGCTCATCAACGGCTCGAACCTGCGCGAAGCACACCAACGCCTGGTCGACAACCTCAGTTCGATGCTGGTGCCGGTCGAAATCACCGACATCAACCTCACACCGATTCTGGAAGTAGTGCCCCACGACGCCCTGGAACCCGAAATTCCGGCTAACCTGAAGCCCCTCGCCCAGGTAGAAGCTGCCGCCGTCTAAGTCGGACTACCCATCAAAAAAGCCGCGTCCTGCTCAGGACGCGGCTTTTTTGATGGGTGCCGGATGAAAACGTACCTGTTACTCCGCCACGTGGCACACCAGAACTGGCACTTCGGAGGTCGACAGTAGTTTCTCGGTTGGATCTGACCCCATCAGGCCGCCCAGAAAACCCGTTTCTTTTCGCTGAATTATGAATAGATCAGGTTTGTTTTCGTCGATCTGCTCGGGAGTGATCACCGTCAGGTGCGCATCAAAAGCGTCGACGATAGCGGCGGTCTGGTCGGTCACCATCTGCTGGGTAATGTGCTGTTGTAACACATAGGCCACCGATCGAAACGCAACAGCCGATCTGGTTACCCCCTTTTCATTGTCCGGAATAAACAGAACCGGGCAGGGTGCCAACCGCGCTACGTCGTCGGCAGCACTACCCGCCATGCGGTCAAAAAACGTGGCAACGGTACTGCGTTGGGTAATCAGCAGGTCGGGCGCAAATTCACGGGCAGCCTCGACAATGCTGCTTTCGACATCGCCTACCCGCCATTCGCCCACGGCGTTGAGTCCCTCGTTTTGAAACTTCTCAACAAGCGTATTGAGGTGCTTTTGACTGATCGTCTCCAGATCAAGCGTGGCCAGTGACCCTACCCCCGGATCAGCGAAGGTAGGCAGTGAGGTGTCGGCGATGACTGGTTGATACACGTGCAATACTATAACGCGTGCCTCCCAGGCGCGGGCCATCAGGTGTAAATAAGTGAGTGTCGACGACGATTGGTCGAAGAGATCGGTTGGAAAAAGAATCGTTTTCATAAACGTATGATATGAACAAAGCCACTCACTCAACGCATCAACCGACCGTATAGTTATGCATCCTTAGCGAAGACTGGCGACTGGCACGCAACTTGTTTGTAGGAAGGCAAACCCAACCCACCATGAAAACACGTTCAGCCGCCCGGCCTTCATCGCAGCAGCACGCCCCGATTACCCCGCCTGCACCGGCTAGCCCGACTGCCCCAGCCCACAGTTCGCTGGCGTGGTATTGGTACCTGGCAGCCGCGCTGCTCATTACCATCCTTGTGTACCTGCCATCGCTACGCAACGGCTTCACGAACTGGGACGATCCTGATTACCTGACCAATAACCCCCTGCTCGATGTCAGCAAAAATTCTCTCCCGGCTTATTTCAACGCCATTATCTCAGGAAACCGGCATCCGCTCACCCTGCTCTCGCTCAGCGCCGATTATGCCCTGGCCGGGCTCGATCCCGCGCAGTTTCACCGCACCAACTTGCTGCTCCATGTACTGAACGTGGGGCTGGTGTTCGGGCTCTGCTGGCAACTATCAGCAGGCCGAAAACTGGTCGCTTTTCTGGTGGCACTTTGGTTCGGTATTCACCCCATGCATGTCGAATCGGTGGCGTGGGTGGCCGAACGGAAAGACGTACTCTACAGCTTTTTCTTCCTGCTTTCGCTGATTAGCTACTGGGCGTACCTGAGCGGGCGCAACGGGCTGTATCTCGGGCTGAGCCTACTGTGCGGCGTATTGGCCAACCTGTCGAAGCCCGCCGCAGTTATTCTGCCGATTGTGCTCGTGCTGCTCACGTACTGGCATCGGCGCACGTTCTCGGTTAAGGCGTGGCTGCCAACCATTCCGTTTTTTGTGGTATCCGCTTATTTTGCTTACCGCACCCTCACGGCCCAGGCGTCGGCGCAGGCGATCAACGACGAATACTCACTCTGGGAACGTACCCAGTTGGGAGGCTACGCGCTGATCAGTTCATTCCTCAAAGTCATCTGGCCGCTCGACCTGTCGGCGCTCTATATCCGACCTAAGGCAGGCGAGGCTTTTCCGGGGCTGTTTCTCGTGTATACCCTGTTGAGCGTTGGGGTACTTGCCGGACTGGTGTGGCTCTACCGACGGTCGGCGCTCTGGTTTTTCGGACTGGTCTTTTTCATCGCCAACCTGGCTCTGACTCTGCAGTTGATCAAGGCTGTGGGTAGTGCCGCCTATGCCGACCGATACACGTACATTGCCTACATTGGGTTGTTTTTCGCCGCCGCCACCACGCTTGATACCCTTCGCGAACGGAACTGGAAACAGGCTGGACTGGCGCTGGCAGGACTGTTCACCATTGCCTTTGTCTGGCTTACGGTGCAGCGCATTGCGGTCTGGCAAAGCTCGGAAACACTCTGGACCGACGTGCTGAAAACACAACCCACCTCGGCTACGGCCTTCAGCAACCGGGCGTTGTACTACGAGCAGACCGACCGGCTCGACGAGGCCCTGGCCGACTACAACCGCGCCGTGCAACATGACCCGAAACCACTGTTCCGCGCCAACCGGGCCTACCTGCTCTCGAAGCTGAACCGACCCGCCGAGGCCGAAGCCGACGCGGATTTTCTGCTGACCCGGAATCCAGACAATACGGTGGCCCTGACCATCAAGGGCACTGCCCTGGTGGGTAAAAACCAACCCGCAACAGCCATCACGTACCTGGAACGCGCCTACCGCCTCGACTCGACGTACCTGAATACACTGGCCAATCTGGGGGCGGCCTACTTCACGAATCAGCAATACCCCGAAGCCATTCGGTTCTACAAGAAGGCCATTGCCCGCAGCCCGGCCAACGCTCAGTTTTTGACCAACCTGGGCGCTACGTACCTGCAAAACCGACAGTATACCGAGGCCGTTTCAACCTGTGAGCAGGCCATTGCCCTCGACGCCGCCAACGGCCCGGCGCATGTATACGCCTGCTACGCGCTCATCAGGATGAACCGGATTGCCGACGCTCGTAAGCACGCCCAACAGGCCAAAACCCTGGGCCAGCCCATCGACGCGGTACTGAGAACGTTGCCCTAGCAGCAACGGCCTATTCCACTTTTACGGCCTGCTCTTTGGTCAGCTTTGTGAGCGCACTCAACGCGGCAACCTTGTCGGCCGGTAACCCGATCCGGGGCAGCATGGTCTCGAACAGGTCGAAGCTCCAGTTGTATATACGCTCGGGCGATGCCTTCAGGTACGTTGTCAGCGAGGTCTGGGCCTGTTCCGGCGTTTGGCTGCCGTTGATAACGGCGATGCAGGTAGCCAGGTACTCCTGTAGAGTAGTGTAGCCGCCCAGATTCATTCCGAACGTATTGCCCGGCTTTCCCATCAGGCCATCTTTTGCAAAGTATTTTCGGTACTGCGCCAGTGCGGCCGTTGCTTTTTCGGGCTGGTTAGTCAGAATGGCCAGCTCCACTTCGGTCAGGCGTTCACCCGGACTGGCCGCGACCATGGCTGTGTATACCTCGTTGGCTTTACTCAGGCTGGCTTTTGCTGCAGCAGTTCGGTCGAGGCTGGCGTTGGCCTTGCCCCGCTCAATGTAAAACGTGGCCCGGACAGCCGAATTCTCTTCGCTGGGCAGCAGGCTAATCGCCTTATCCAGGTCAGCCAGTGCTTTTTCATACTGGCCGAGCGCCAAACGGGCGGTTCCGAGTCGCCCCCACCATTGGGCAATCATTGTGGCTTGCCGGTCCATCACCACCATGTTGATCGACATATTGTTGGTCATCGCACTACGTTTCAGTTTAGGGGCAAACGAAATAGCGTTTTCCAGATCGGCAACGGCCAGGGCGTACTCTTTCCGGAACAGGTACAGTTCGGCCCGTTGCGCGAACGGAAGCGCCTTCAGCGAGTCGGGCGCGACGAGAACAGCCTTGTCAAAATTGGCGAAGGTTTCGCCCCAGTTTCGCTGCTGCACCTGCCGCATCGCCGCGTTCATATAGGCCTGCATAATCCGGGCGTCGGGCTTATCGGTGGGCAACGAGCCGCTGGCCAAACGGGCTTCGGTAAAGGCTGTCCTGAGCATTTCTTTATTCCAGAAACTCTGGTTGAGTGCTTTAGGCAGTGGGTAGTTGTAACTCAAATTAACCTGCTCAAGCTGCGGCGCGTCGAGAATGGCCTCAGGTACGTCGCGCAAACTGTTTTGACTCATCGACAGTTGGCGGAGCTTCACCGTCTTCCAGTCAATATCAGTGAGGCGATCAATGCCACAGTGGTCAAGCTGAAGGCTGGTCAGGTCAAGCAGCGACGTGATTTTCTGGATTGCGTCGGCCCCGTCGAACGCGAGTTGATTTCTAATGCTAAGGATACGCAGCTTTCCGCAACGGGCCAGACTGTCGGGGAGTTGCTCCAGCATGCCCAGCGATTTATTCGTAATCGGCTCGACGCCGCCATCCAGCACAAAGTATTCCAGTTTCGCCAGTCGACCAATGCTGGTGGGCAGGCCAAGTAGCTTACTGCTCTTTACCGACAAGTTGGCTAGATTGACCAGTTTTCCTAACTCTTCAGGTAGTACCACCAATTGTGGTATTACAAGGTTCATCATACGTAAGCGAACAAAATCAGTTAGACCGGACGGCAGCAGGCGCAGTTGCGGCAGCTCGAGGGTGAGCGTCTCCAGGTTTTTCAGGTTAGAAAAACTGGCTGGCAATACAGCGAGCGTACTATCGGCAATAGACAGAAATTGCAGTTTCTGGCAGTTTCCCAGCGATTCCGGGAGCGACGATAACTGCCCACCAGACACCGACAGCCTGTTTAGTTCGGTTAGGTTGCCCAAGGTGGCCGGTAATGCACTCAGCCGGGTTTTTTGGAGCCCCAGCATCGTCAGCGATTTTAGCTCACCGATCGACGCCGGTAAGCTTGCCAGCAGTGGGTTAACGTCGAGCGATAGCGACGTCAACGCCCGGCATTGCCCAATATCGGCGGGCAAGGTGATGAGCCTGTTCTGCGTTACGTTCAGGTTCCGCAACAGTCGTAAACGACCCAGGCCCGGCGGCAAGCTTGTTAGCTTATTCGAGGCCAGGTAGAGGTCCGTCAGATTGGTAAGTTGAGCGAAGCTGGCGGGCAATGATTCAATAGACGTACCCGATATAGCTACCATCCTGAGGGCCGTCAGGTTACCAATTTCTGCCGGTAGTGCGCGCAGTTTGCTACCGTTTACCGATAGGGCCGTCAATGAGGTCATGGCCCCGATCGAGGCAGGTAACGCCGTAATACTGCTACCGTCGATCCGCAGATCGAGCAGTCTGGGCAGGGTGGTAATCGATGCCGGAAATTGGCTCAATGAATCGGGATACTCAATCGCAAGCGATTGTAATTGCGTCAGATTGGCCAACGATTTCTCCGTTGGCAGAACCCGACAGCCCGCCAGCCTTACCCGGCGCAAGTCCGGATTGTTAGCCAGCCAGTTTAGCGATGTTTGCCCACACCGACTCAGATCGACCAGTTTCAGCGAGGTGACGCCCGCCAGCACGGAATCAATCGCGATTGACGTTCCTTGCGCGCCATCTAGGTACAGCGTGTCCAGATGGGCTAACTGCCCGAGGCGCAACCCGGTAAACCCACCTTTCTGAGGCTCGACACGGAGGTGAAGCCTCCGTAAATTGGGCAGTTGCTTCACGATACTGGCTACCTGTTTACCAGCCCCGGACGTGTAAAGTTGAAGCACTTTCAGATTGGTCAACCCGCTCATCGCCTTCTCGAAGTCTTCCCCTTCCATGTTCCCGTACAGCGTCAGCGACTCGAGCTGCGTTAACTGCCTTAGTTCTAGTGGCAACGCATACGGCCCACTCCCAATGCCACCACTAATCGTCAATGTCTTCACCGATGGGCACCGACTCAACCACTGAAGGCTCGCCGCCAATTGATCGAACGAGAGAGTTGCCGTCGTCAAGGCTGTCAACTGAGCGCCTCGCCTACCATCAATTGCGGGCATTGTTTCCTTACCGGTAGACTTCGGGGGCATAACCGTACTTACGTTCATAAAGACCAACTCGGGCCAGTTGGCCAAAGACCGTGACAGGGAATCGGCCAGGGCTTGGGTCAGCGGAGTGGCAAACCGTAGATTCAGCTGGCGCACATGCTGCACGTTGCGCAGGCTGGTCCAGTCGCCTCGTCGGCTGGTTGAATCGAGGGTCAACGACAGCGTGATGGGGATATCCGTTTGGCGACTCCGTTCGGCCAGTGTCGCCCAGCTCGAGTACGTTTTGAAGAACTCATTCTCCGGTTGACCGGAAATTTTCGCCCCCGGCCGCATTACTTCCGGCGAGAAATAGCGGGTTTGCCGAACGGGGATGGGGTTCCCTGAATTGCCTTGCCCAACGGCAATTTTTGAGCCTATTAAGAGGCAAAAGAAAAGTAAACAACGAAGCATACGATGTGGGAGAGTAAGTAGGTTAACAGATGTGGCAAGTTGAGGTATCCACTGGCAAAATCCATTGATTGATGTCAAGATCGTGTCGTTTCCACAGGTACGTTCCGATACTGGTGTCCGGGCTTAAGCCCGGGTTCCGTTAGCGGTCTATTACCAGTTTGAGCGCTTCTGCCAGTTCTGTTCGTCTGAAAAAAGACCGGTTCAGGTGCGCGGGCAGGTTGGTTTCTGAAAAATTGGCCTGCTCCAGATTGGGCGCCTCCAGCAGGGCCGACGACAACTGGCTGAAACGGTTTTGCGACAGATTCAACGTTGACATCAGCAGGTTTTTCCACGATACACCCGCCAGATCGGTAAAGCCGCAGTTGACGAATGCAATACGGTGAAGGGCAGGCATTCCCGCCATTAGTTGCAGGCTTTCAACCCCATCGAACTGCTGCTGGTGCTGCATCGTCAGATCAACCAGCGCCTTGCAGGAGGCAATACGCGCGGGGAGCATCATCACCCGCCCCAGCCCATGCCCCGTTAGTGAGTCGCTTCGCCCAACAAGTGCCAACGTCGATAATTGGGTCAGCTTATGCAGCGATTCTGGCAGGCCAATCAGGCGGCTGCCGGTCACGGACAGGTATGTCAATTGCTGGCAGTCGGTGAGCGGGGTGGGTAAGACCAGCAGACGGTCGCTCTCGACACTTAGTGATGTTAGCTGCTGCCATTGACCAATCTCGTCGGGTAACGATTCCAGTTGCAGCAGCGTCAGATCCAGCGTAGTTAGCTGCTGCCAGTTGCGAATGGAGACGGGCAATTGCTCGATGGGATTATGCCGGATCGTGACGCTGGTCAGTGAGGTTAGCCCGCCGATGGCTGCTGGCAGCACCCGAATCTGATTCGGGCCAAGCGTGAAGCGGCTCAACCGTCGTAGTGAGCCAATCGCATCGGGCAAGGCTGTCAGCAGATTGCCGCCCAGCACCAGCGTCTCCAGCGAATCGAGCTGTCCGATACCGTCAGACAGGCTCGTCAACGGATTATTATCGAGTAGCAAGGTAGTCAACCGCCTGAACCGGCTCAGCGATTTCGGGAGCGTTGCAATCTGATTATCTGTCAGATAAAGCGCACGTACCTGAGTCATACCCGTCGGAAACCGGCTGATCTGATTCCAAAAGGCAGCGACCGTTTCCAGTGCAGGCAACGTACCCAGAAAGTCGGGCAGGGCCGTTAACTGATTCATGGATACGTTTAATTGCCGCAGCTTTTTCAGCTGCTCCATCGAGGCCGGCAGACTCGCTAACAGATTGCTGTTAATCGAGAGGTTGGTCAGGTAAGATAGCTGGCCAATATTGTCGGGCAGGGCCTCCAACTCGCATTTACTGGCACTTAATACCCGTAAGCGACTCAGCCGACAGACGGCGGCAGGCAGTGAGTGCAACGGATTGTTGTCGATGATCAGCTCTTCCAGCGCCGCCAACTGGTCGAGGTTAGCGGGCAATGCGGGTAGGTCAACGTCGGGCATCGATAAGAAAACGAGTTGCCTGTTAGCCAGCAAACTAGCCGGAAACGACTCCAGCTTCAGGCCCTCTACCTGTACCCGTTGCAGCGACGTAAGGCCCGCCAGCGTCGAGTCCAGCGATCGAACAGACCGTTTAGCCAGCGAGGCTGCCCGGGCGTCGTTGGGTACCAGCCCCGACCGATTCGGAAATTGCTGGATACTGAGGTCTAGCAGAGCGGGCAACGTACCCAGTCGAAGCTCGCTCGCCGGAAAGCAATGCACCTCAAGCCGACGCAGCTTTTTCAGGTACGTTAACCCTTCGTTCAACTCCGGCAGGTTGGGGTCGTGAATCGTTAGCGCCGTCAGGTTTATCAGTCCTTTGAACACCTCAGGCGCTACCCGTGCCTGCCCCAGAATGGTCAATTCAGTCAGCTTGCTTAATCCGGCCAGCGCCGACAGATCCTGTTTCGCCTCGTAGGCATACTGCTGAATAACGAGCGACTCCAGGGCAGGCAACGCCTTGAGAGCCTTGAGGGCATGCGGGAGGTTTATGTTATTATCCAGGGTTATCTGCCTGACCGAAGTAAGCTTGTCCCAGCCAACCCCGGAAAGCTGCGCCATCACGGGCTTGAACGAGAACGTAACCTCGCCACTCTTTCCCCTGAATAGAACTGATGGTCCATTCTTCACGCCCGGCCGGGACATGACCAGCGACCGGATGTCCAGCCGCTCCAGCTTTGTCCAGCCAGCCAGAATCGGCATTAGCTCGTTGCCCATCAGGGTGTCGGTCAGTTCGATGGCCAGGCTGGTAGGGGAAGCAAGACGCTGCAAAAGCGGCCAGTCGGCGGTGTTTTTTTCTACCTGTAGCGTCAAATGATAAGGTTTCTCTCCCTGCTTCACTAGCTTTTCGGTCAGCTCAGTCAGCGAAGTATACTCAACCAGCTGACTAGTCGCTATGCCCCGATAGACCGGTGATTTGGGGACGTACCAGGTCAGCGATGGTTGGTCGGGCAGGCGTTGCGCCCAGGTGAAGGTGGATAAACAGGTCAACCACAACCCGATCAGGTACGTTATCCTTACGTGCTGACGATTGCCGCCCCGATATCCTTGCATAGCTTTGTGTGATCGCTGGTAAACGAAGCAATTTAAGTAACGATTTCAACGAATAACCAACCTAATGTCTGTCGCATCCGAAATAGATTCAGCGGTACTTACACCGGCTCAACAAGGCTTTTTTTTTCCTGCCGAATGGCATCCGCATGTAGCTACCTGGCTCACCTGGCCGCATACCGAAGCGTCGTGGACAAAAGAGCGGCTCGAACGTATGATGCCCGCTTACCTCGAATTCATCATGGCCATTTCGGAAAGCGAGCAGGTATGCATCAACGCGCATAACGAACTGGTGATTCAGCAAGCCAAAATGCGGCTGCTCATGGCCGGAGCCAACATGGACCGCATCACCCTCCTGCCCTTCCCGACCAACGATTCATGGTGCCGCGACCATGGTCCGGCGTTTCTGATCAATCCGGCTAAAAAAGAGCGGATGATCGTCAACTGGGGCTACAACGCGTGGGGGGGCAAGTACCCGCCTTACGATCGCGACGACCTGCTGCCTACAGCCATTGCTCACTACCGCAAGCTGGAGTATGTAACGCCCGGCATTGTAATGGAGGGCGGCTCTGTGGAATTCAACGGTGCCGGTACGGTCCTGACCAGCCGGGCCTGTCTGCTCAATAAAAACCGCAACCCAAACCTGTCGCAGGCGCAGATTGAGCAGTACCTCTGCGACTATTATGGCGTTCAGCAGGTGTTGTGGGTGGAAGATGGTATCGTAGGCGATGATACCGACGGTCATATCGACGATACGGTTCGGTTTGTGAACGAAGACACGGTCATTGCCGCCATCGAGCACAACCCCAACGACGCGAACTATGCCCCTTTGCAGGAGATTCACCACGAACTTCGGCAGATGCGCCTGCTCAACGGCAAGCAGCTCAACATTGTGGAGTTGCCTATGCCCGACCCGGTTGAAAGTGATGGCCAGCGACTGCCCGCCTCGTACGCGAACTTTCTGATTACCAACAGCTCGGTAATTGTACCAACGTTCCGCTGCGCCAACGATCAGCCTGCTCTTGACCTCATCGGCCAGTGCTTTCCCGACCGCAAAATCGTCGGCATTGACTCAACCGAAATTGTCTGGGGCCTCGGCAGTTTCCATTGCCTGAGCCAGCAGGAACCAGCTATTTAGTTCTTTCTCGGATTCCGTGGGTTAGCATCCACGGAATCCGATTACGCGATTAAAGTGGTCCCGTTACCAGCTCGCCTTCCGTGGGCTGGGTTGTTTTCCGATCAGTAAACAGGAAGATAAAGAGGAGCAGCACAACGGCGGCAATGGCAGCGGGGACCATCCAGAAAGCCGTGTAATCGATGCCCGTTGGCGTTTTTGCCCAGTCTTTTACGAACCCCGACAGGTATGAGCCAATGCTCATGCCGATGCCGTAGGTAGCCAGCGAAATCAGGCCCTGCGCCGACGAACGAATAGAATCGCCCGCCTTATGGTCGGTGTAGATCTGGCCCGTTACGAAGAAGAAATCATAGCAGACGCCGTGCAGGATAATGGCTAGGTAGAACATCCAGATGCCCGAGTCGGCGTTGCCATAGCCGAAGAACAGGAACCGCGCGATCCAGGCGATCAGGCCGATGATGAGCATGTTTTTCACCCCGAACCGGGTAAAGGCAAACGGGATCAACAGCATAAAAATAACTTCCGACGCCTGCCCCAACGACATCACGTTCTCTACGTTACTCATGCCCGAATCGGTCAGGGCCGAGTTGGCCATGGCGTAATAAAACGAGAGCGGAATACAGATCAGCACCGATGACAGGAAGAAAATAGCGAACGACCGGTCTTTGAACAGTTGAAACGCATCGAGGCCCAGAATCTGGCTGATCGATGCACCACCCGTGGCTTTGGGCGGGGTATTGGGCAGAAAAAATGAGAAGATACCCAGTGCCACCGACATATACATCGACAGCTCAAAAATGGCCACCTTATCGCCAAAGCCGTAGTAGCCCACAATGTTGGTCACCACAATCCAGGCTACCGTTCCCAGCACCCGAATACCCGGAAACTCCTTCTCGGGGCTAAGCATCTGCTGCATCGCAATCGACGAGGTCAGGGCCAGCGTGGGCGCAAACGTGATGCAGTAGATCAGCAGAGCCCAGAAAAACTGATCGGGGTCGCGTACATCGATGAGAAAATACAGCACCGCCGCACCCAGCAAATTCAGGATTCCGAGTACGCGCTGGGCGGCGAAATACCGGTCGGCGATCATGCCAACGAAAAAAGGAGCCACCAGCATAGCCAGCGAAAAAGTGGCGAAAGCGGCGCCTTGTTGCACGCCTGTAGCCCCCATACTTTTTTCCATGTACTTGGTAACCTGGCCATACCAGGCTCCCCAGATGAAAAACTGGAAAAACATCATGGCCGATAATTGCAGTCGGGTAGTCAACGACATCAGGTACGTTCAGTTTAAGTGTCTGTATTGAAGAAGGTCGAATCTACGGATAAAAGCCGTTTCGTGCGATTTATCCTAACCAATGACCGCTCGCCAACCAGTTTGTACTACTCGTTT
Source organism: Fibrivirga algicola (assembly GCF_011742925.1). Taxonomy (GTDB): domain Bacteria; phylum Bacteroidota; class Bacteroidia; order Cytophagales; family Spirosomataceae; genus Fibrella; species Fibrella algicola. The sequence goes on along the minus strand of NZ_WAEL01000009.1, from coordinate 229,566 downwards.
TTTCACATATGAGCGTAGGTGCGTCACCTGATCAGGCCGGGTGAAATGCAACAGCCCGGCGCTGGAAATACCATGCGCCGGGCTGTTGACTCTGTATGTATAATTGGATAACGCGCAGATTGTCCCGTAGGCTGTCGTTACGTGGTAAGCCTTAAGCTCTTCTCGTCGACCCCTTGATTAGGGCAGCAATACCGAGAATCACAACGGCACCAACAAATGATGTTAAGATAGCGTCGAGCAGACCAGCTGATTTCCCGAAGAAATAGCCTCCGACAATACCACCGGCAATACCCAGCAGGATTTCGACGAGCAGTGAGAATGAGAACCGCTTAAATACGAGGTCGGCTAACCAACCGGCTACAGCGCCTACAAGGATTGATGTTAAGATACCCATGACAGTTTTTCTTTTAAAGTTGAGTTTGCACTAAAAACAGAGATATAACAGCACGGTATGATTTATGTTTGGCCGTTCAATAGAACGCACTGACTACTGTTCTGTGTTGATGCCTGAAATCGGCCTGTCGTAAAGCCGTATCTTTGCCCCATGCGTACCGAACAGCAGCAACAACTAACCACAACTACTACTCTGCCCGTTATGGAAGCGTTTTACACGCTTCAGGGTGAGGGAGCCCATTCCGGCAAAGCCGCTTATTTTATTCGCCTTGGCGGTTGCGATGTAGGCTGCCACTGGTGCGATGTAAAGGAGTCGTGGGATGTGAATGCCCACCCGCATTTCACTATTGATCAGATCGTGGCCGGGGCACTGGCACACCCAGGCCGTATGGCCGTGATTACGGGGGGCGAACCACTTATGCACGACTTAACAACCCTCACCAATGCATTGCAAGTAGCTGGTTTCCAGACTAACATTGAAACATCAGGTGTATATGCCGTCAGCGGGTCGTGGGACTGGATCTGTTTTTCACCCAAGAAATTTAAACAGCCTAACCCGGATATTTACGCGAAAGCCGATGAGTTGAAAGTCATTATTTACAACGCGTCTGACTTCGCTTTTGCCGAATCGTTTGTGGCCCAACTGCGACCCAATTGCCGGTTGTTACTGCAACCGGAATGGAGCCGATCAGACGAAATGCTGCCTCGTATCGTTGAGTATGTAAAGGCAAATCCACAGTGGCAAATCTCCCTGCAAACACACAAGTTCATGCAGATTCCCTAACGCACCGGCCGGTGTTGCGACGCCGCGGCGTCGTTGCGCTGACCCTCGTTCAGTGTGCGTTATTTTTCGTGCAAATTTTTTCTGCACAGGCCCAATCAAAGAAGGCGGTTGAGTTGTACACGCAGGGAATCAAGCTGTTCAACGAGCGCAAAGCGGCCGAATCGATTCCATTTTTCGAGCAGGCACTGAAAGAAACCCCTGGTTTTCTGGATGCACACGTGCGGATGGGGCAGGCCTACGAGTTTACCCGACGCCCCGAACTGGCTCTGAAAGCCTACCGGGCCGGTATCGCCCTGCTTGGTAATCAGCCGACCACTGAGCCGGGGGCGGCAACCGGTGCCGCAGCAGCAGCGTATCAGGGGTCGGCGCAGATTCTACTGAAACTGGGTCGGTACAGCGAAGCCATCCCGATGCTTGAAACGTTTCTAAAGTATTTCGCACCGGAATCGGCCAAGGCAAAGCAGGTGCAGCGATCGCTGGCCACTGCCCGCTACGGACAGGAAGCCGTTCAGCACCCGGTTTCGGTAAGCCCCAAACCACTGTCGGAATCACTGAAGATTGGCGAATCGCAGTATTTTCCGGTGCTCACCGCCGACGAGCAGACACTGGTATTCACGATGCTGAAACCGGAAGGCGACGAAGACCTGATGACGGCCTCCTGGTCGCCCGAAGGGGGTTGGCAAACACCGGTTACATTATCAGCCAGGATCAATACGGCCGACAATGAAGGTACGGCCAGCCTCTCGGCCGACGGGCGGTTGCTGGTATTTACCGCCTGCCAAAGCGGCGTGCGACAGGGTTTCGGCAGTTGTGATTTATACAGCAGCCAGAAAACCGGCGATGCCTGGAGCACTCCGCAGAACCTTGGCCCCACGATTAACACCCGCGACTACGAATCGCAACCGAGCCTGTCGGCCGACGGGCGGCAACTGTACTTTGTCTCGAACAGACCCGGCGGGCTGGGGCAGCGCGACATCTGGCGTAGCACCCGCGATGCCAGCGGCAATTGGACGGAGCCGGTGAATCTGGGCAAACCCGTAAATACGACCTTAAACGAAGCGTCTCCTTTCCTGCATGCTAATGGGCAAGCCCTGTTTTTTGCCTCGGAGGGGCATATCGGGCTGGGTGGATATGATCTGTTTCTGAGCCGTTTCAGACCCGATAGCGTTAAAACCGGCTGGACTACCCCTATGAATTTAGGGTATCCGATCAACACGTCGGAAGATCAGGCGTCGCTGTTTGTATCGGCCAGTGGCGCCAAAGCGTATTACTCGTTTGAGGAACAAAAAGAGGGCGTATCGCAAAAGTCGCGGATTTACACCTTCGACTTGCCCGCTACGTTGCGCGAGCAGGTACGTCCTGTCAACTACCTGAAAGGCCTGGTCACTGATGCCCGCACCAGCAAGCCCATCAGTGCCACCCTCGACCTGATCGACGTACGCACAAATCAATCGATATCCCGAATTTCATCTGACGCTCAAACCGGTCAGTATATAGCTGTGTTACCGGCGGGGGGCGAGTATGCCTTATACGTCAGCGCGCCGGGCTACCTGTTCAAAAGCCTGTCGTTCAACTATACCGACAAAACGTCCACCGAAACGGGGATGGGATTAGGCGTTTCGCTCGATGCCGGTCTGGAACCTATCAGCCTAACCAGCAAAGAAGTCTTGAATAACCTTTTCTTTGAATACGCTCAGTACGAACTGTCGGGCAAATCACAGACTGAACTGGAACGTCTGGCGGAGTTTATGAAGGTAAATCCTTCCGTCCGGATAGAGATCGCTGGCCACACGGATGACCGGGGCGACCCCGCTGCCAACCTGGACCTGTCACGAAAACGGGCACAGACGGTTGTCGACTACCTGGTTCGGATGGGTGTAGCTCCCACCCGTTTAAAGGCCATTGGCTACGGAAAAACCCGACCTGCCGTGAAGGGGACTACCGACGAGGCCAGGCAACGTAATCGCCGCATCGAATGGCGGATTCTCTAACTTCGTTGCTACTAACCAAGCAGGATTTGGTGCCATCCGAGGTGTTGGCATCCCTTCCTGAACGGCTGATCTGGTGCGTAAAAAGTATTACCCGTACTATCATTTCAACGGGTAGAACAGGTAAGTTTTGTGAACAACCTGCCTACTTTGCGGCTTTTGTAAGGAGCTTTTGCCCAAATTCACCAGCATGTTCACGATTGAAACCCGCTCGCTTGAGCCCCTCGAAGGCGCCGAAACGTTAACTGATTATATCCTTGCCAACACCGAAACAGGTGAATGGGCCACGATTTTGCCTTCTTTTGGCGGCATTCTGCGGCAATTGGTGCTTCGCAAAGGCGATAGCCGCTATACATTGATCAACAGCCCCGGCTCGGCTCAGGCGCTGTTGGCCGACGAAACATACGCCAGCGCCCTGCTGTACCCCTTTCCGAGTCGCGTGCACCACGGTATCTACCGGTTTGATGGCGAAGATTATGCCCTGCCTATGAACGAGGCCATGCGCGACAATGCGTTGCATGGGTTTGTACATCCAAAACCATTTCAGGTGGTCAGGCACGAAGCAACGCCCGACCATGCCTCGCTGACGATCATGTATGTGTATGAAGGTGACGTACCCGGCTATCCCTTTCCGTTTAAACTGACGGTCAGCTATACCCTTTCGGCGCAGGGCCTTACCCTGACGTTCGACGCCCTGAACGCCGGCACAACCCGCTCCCCGGCAGCGTTTGGTTGGCACCCCTACTTTACGCTGAACAATGCCGATACCGATAACCTGACGCTCACGCTGCCAACCAAAACGGAAATCACGCTCGATGAACACATGATCGCTAACGGCACCAAACCCGCCCCCGCCAACCGGATGGGTACGTTCAGCCTGAAGGAAGTGGAACTGGATACCCCCTGGGTTGCCAGCTTCACAGACGTAAACGGGCAACAGGAAGCCAAGACGGTGTTGCAGTGGCCCGACGAAGATGTAGCACTCGAAGTTACTCAGAGCGATTCGCTGGGGTACGTGGTCGTGTACACGCCCGCCCGCCGCGACAGCATCGCTATTGAGCCACAGACGGCCAACGTGAATGCGTTCAACAACGGACAGGGCCTGACAATTCTCGAACCCGGCAGGTCGCTCAGCGGTCGAATCGGCGTACGTTTGACCTAGAACGCAGAAGCAGGCAGAAAATCCCTGCGGGCTAGGGGACGATCTGGCGGATGGTCTGATCCTTATCCTACTGGATTGACAATTAATGGCGGCGGCTAACTCTGCGTACCAGGGGTGGTGATGGGCAACTGGATTATAAACTCTGAGCCCTTCCCTTCCTGACTATTTACCATTAAGTCGCCGCCATGCCCTTTTGTGATAATGTCATAGCTCAAGCTCAGTCCTAACCCTGTACCTTCCCCCGTTGGCTTGGTGGTAAAAAAGGGCTGAAATATCTTGGCTCTAATGGGCTCGGGGATGCCTGTACCGTTGTCGCCCACCCGAAGCTGGACATACCCATTTATCCGCATCGATTTGATGGTTAATATGCACTGATAAGGAGTCAGTTCACCTGATGGCTTAGCTTGTAGTGCGCGACGCTGCTGCTGAACGGCATAGAACGCGTTCGTGTACAGGTTCAATAAAACCCGGCCGATTTCCTGCGGCACTATACTTAGCTGAGGCAAGTCGGGGTCGAACTCCTTTACTAATTCACAAGCGAAGTCATTATCTTTTACCAATAGCCCGTGATAGGCAATCTTAAGATACTCATTGGCCAGGGCGTTTAAATCGGTAGGGCGTTGCTCGCCCGTACTGCTACGGGAATGCTCCAGCATACCCCGTACGATAGCCGACGCGCGCCCGCCATGATGAGCAATCTTAGCCAGATTAAGGCTAAGGTCGTTGGCAATTGCCAATACGTCGTCGGTCCGATTGGCCAGCGCTTCCTCTTTCAGTTCATCGAGCAGGTCAGTGGAGAGGTCAGAAAAATTGGTGACGAAATTCAACGGATTTTGAATTTCATGAGCGATACCAGCCGTCAACTCCCCTAGACTGGCCATCTTCTCGCGTTGAACCAGTTGCGTTTGAGTAGTGCGCAGATCGGTCAATGAAGTCTCCAATTGACTGCTTTTTCGATCAATCTCGGCTTTTTGTCGCTTCAGAGCATTATTATACCGATATAAGGTGACCAATATGATTGCACCCAAGCCAAGAATAATAAATAAAGAAATGAGGATAATGCGCTGATTTTTTTTCTCCTGGTTTAGCAGGTCTACCTCCACCTGTTTTTGCGCAATTTCATAATCAGTCCGAAGGTCAGCCATCTTCTGAATAGACTTAACATTATTAACACTATCCCGGTACACTATGTGGCGCTTATAATAAGCAAGTGATCTGCCTGAATCGCCGGCTGTCTCATATATTTTTGAGAGTTTCAGATTAGCATCACTAATCTGCTGTTTTAAGCCATACCGCTGTGCTAATGTCAGGCTTCTTTGCGCATAAGTTAATGCCACCGACTGGTGCCCTTTATCCAGATAAATATCAGCCATCGACAGTAAGTAAACAGAGATGGGATAAACATCTTTTAATTCCTCCAGTAATTGAATTGCCTCATTAATATTTTTTTCAGCCAGTTCATTTTTTCCGGTATTGGCATAGACCATACCTATATTACCCAGATTGTAAGCTTTACCAATTTTATAATTAGCCTTGTCAAAAATTTTTCCAGATTCGCTGAAATAGAGTAGCGCTGACTTATAATTTTTATGACTAAGGTATTCATCGCCGGCATTTAAAAAAGCGGAACCCAGCAACACTGAATTATCAGCATTTTTGAGTATAGCAATTGCTTTATCATAGTACGTCATCGCATTGGCATGATTGCCTGAAATTGAGTACAGATCAGCAATTGCCATGTAGGCCGTTCCTTCGCCCAGCGAGTAGGCCGTCTTTTTTGCGGCTTCGGCGCTTTTGATGTAGGCCTCGAGTGCTTCATCTAAATTTCCGAGCAATCTCTTTTTGTTGCCCTTTTGCAGATAGCCACTATGGAGTGACGGGTAGTTGCCCGCCTGTCGGGCTAGACGAATCAGTTCTTCGGCATACCGAAGTGCTCTGGCTAAATCTTTTACTTCATTGAAGGCTAACTTCCGAAGCAGGTCCAACCTCGCAGTGCCCTCCAGCGTGTTCTTCTGATAAATAACGGCAAGGCTATCAGCCAGCTGCTGATTCTGACAGAAAGCAGATAAATTGGCAACGAAAAAAAGGCCTACTACTAAATAGTAGACCTTAGACATACCTCCACGCATACTTACGAGTCGACTTGAATTTTCGGATCAAACTTATACGTTATATCGTCAGAATCCCTAGTAAACATAATCGTATAGTCTTCTTCACATTTTTGAAGACCAAGAGTAACTTGCCCGCTCCAATTGGATGATCCACCTACTGGTGCGGGATTTGGGTTAAAAACATCAATTGATGAATTGTCCTGAATCGCAGTGATTGCTTTAACTCCTGACTTTGGCGCAATAATCCATAGGATTGTATCACCTGGACTAGCTACGGTAACACCATTATCTGAAAGTTTAAGTGACCCGTCTGCATTAATGCCTTCAATTGTAATTGTCTTAGTCATGTTTTTATAAACTGTGTGAATAGTGAGCGTGAATCTAGTCGCCTATTAGTTCTTGAAAAGAATGCAACCTATTGACACTACTAGGACTATAGAGTTGTAAGAAATAATTTACGCATGTTCACCTCTGAAAGGTATTAGTTTTTCCGTTATGACTAATTATTTATTTTCCTAATTACTATTCGGTATACAACTAATCTACCATTATAATATGTCATACTATTGATATATACGGGTAATTCTGTCTGACAGCCACGTATATTTTTCAGCATACCAAGCAAAACGCTGGGTAACCTATGTGGTTTCTACAGTCAGGCTCACGATCCGTCTGACTGGGTCAGGTGAGTACATTATCGGCCGCCTCTGTACATTGCGGTTCAATCCATCTCAACACTATGCAGTCAGACTCTCCCCGCCCCCACTACCACCAGTTTTCGCATTCGTTATTATCGCTGGCCATTATCACGCTGGCCATTTACCTGGGACAGGACATCCTGGTGCCGCTGGCACTGGCTGGCCTGCTGGCTGTTTTGCTGCAACCCATTGAAGGCTGGCTGATTCGTCGGGGTATGCACAAAGTGGTGGCGATTACGCTGGCCCTCACGCTGGCGATCATCATCCTGACAGGCCTCGGTATTCTGCTGTCAATTCAGCTCTCGGATTTCGCCGACGATTTACCCAAGATTCGGCAGCATATGACCGAGCTCTACGAGCGGGTCAGACATTGGGTACGTTCTGAATATAACGTCAGCTACCGCCAGCAGGATAAATACATTCAAAAGGCGCAAGCGCAAACGCTCGACGGCCTTCAGGGGTCTGACGCCATCGGGATTATCAGCGGGCCGCTGGGTACGTTGATTCTGATCCCGATCTATGTATTTCTGCTGCTATATTACCGGTCGATGCTGCTCCATTTCATCGTGGTGCTATTTCCGCCGCAGTTTACCGACAAGGTGCGCGACGTGCTGTCGTCGATCAAGGCTGTGGTACAGAGCTACATGGTTGGCCTGCTGATCGAAACGGCCTGCGTAGCGGCACTCAACTCGGTTGGGCTGATGCTGCTCCATATTCAATATGCCATCTTACTCGGTATCATGGCCGCCCTGCTCAACCTCGTTCCGTACATCGGTGGGCTGGTTGCCACGCTACTAACCGTAATCGTTACGATGAGCTACCAGACCGACTTGTCAGTGTTATCGGGAGTTGTGGGTATATTCCTGCTGGTGCAGTTCATCGACAACAACCTGCTGGTGCCCTTCATTGTGGCCTCGAAAGTAAAGATCAACGCGCTGGTTTCTATTGTTGGCGTTCTGGTTGGTGGCGCGCTGGCGGGCGTTTCGGGTATGTTTCTATCTATCCCGGCAATCGCCATCCTGAAAATCATTTTTGACCGGGTCGACAGCCTGCGTGCCTGGGGTGTGCTTCTGGGCGACCAGACCCCCGAGCAGGAAGGCAGTAAGCTGTTCCGCCTGCCGAGACGGCCGCGCCGGGTTAAGAAAGAGGAAGTAGCCAGTTAACGGCTTGTACTCGGGCCTGGCATCGGCTTGTTATACTCAGACAGGGTCATCGCCGCCGTCTGGCTACGCACAGGCGGTTTCCAGACGGCGGGGCAGGTTGTCATATGCACCCAGCACCGGATAGGGTACCTGCCCGAGGTACGTTGCCTGAAGTGCATCGGCTGGTCGGCACTGTTCACCGTGTCATGCCCCCCCTGCGCTACCTCGAATTCATCGGCGATCACCCGACTATCAAACAGGTGTAGCCAGCGCTTTACAGTGCTGCTTGTCAGAACTGGAAATAGATGAATGAGCTGCTGCCTTTTTGGGTCAGAATAACCAGAATCAACATACTGGCCCAGCCCAGGCTAACCGCCCACCACGGGAGCCGCTTTACCTGCTCAGCCACCGAGGTAGTACGCATTAGCCAGTGGCAGCCAATCAAGAGCACCGTCACGAGCGTCACCGTTAGAATGGCCGTGTTGGTGAGCATCGCAGCGCCGTCGGGAATGATGCCAAACATCGCCAGCAACAACAGCATTGCCCCGTTGAAGGTGGGAGCCCGGAAGAAGACCCAGGTGATATTGACCAGCAAGAGCGTCAGCATGGCCAGCCCGAACTGCCCCAGTGGACTAGCCATCGGCACCGACGGCACCATCGATGCCTGACTGACTACCTGACCGGTGTCGACCCGCTGCGCGGCAACGGCACGGCGATTTTCCAGCCCCTGACGTATCAACCGTTCGGCGCAGAGGAACAGGCCGTGCAGCGCGCCCCAGACCACAAACGTCCACGAAGCGCCATGCCACAGACCACCCACGAGCATGGTGATCATCAGGTTAAGGTAGGTACGTGCCGTGCCCAGCCGATTGCCCCCCAGCGGAATATACAGGTAATCGCGCAGCCAGGTTGAGAGCGTGATGTGCCAGCGGCGCCAGAAATCCTGGAAACCAATGGCCGCGTAGGGATACCGGAAATTGTCGGGCAAGACGAACCCAAGGCAAAGCGAAACACCAATGGCGCAGGTTGAATAGCCCGCAAAATCGCAGAAAATCTGGGACGAGAACGCCAGAACGCCCATCCAGGCATCAAGAGGCTGCACCGGGAAGGGCAGCGAGAAAATCAGATCGGCGGTATTCGACAGCAGGCCATCGGCCACGGTCACTTTCATGAACAGCCCCAGCGAGAGCAGAAACAACCCCCAGCTCAGTTGCGTCGACGTGGCGCGACGGGGCTGGTCGAATTGCGGCATCAGGTCTTCGGGGCGTACAATTGGCCCCGCCACCAGGTGTGGAAAGTAGGTAACGAAGAGGGCAAAATTCAGGAACGAGGGCTCAGGTGGAAATTTACGGCGATACACGTCCAGGGTATACGAGAGCGTCACGAAGGTGTAGAACGAGATACCGACGGGCAGAATGATGTCGGGTTTGGCGGCTTGAAATGCTATACCGACCGCCGACAACAAGGCCGTGAAGTTCTCAAGCAAAAAGCCGCCGTACTTAAAGTAGCTCAACATGCCCAGGTTCAGCACCAGGCTCACCGTCAGTAGCAGCTTACGGCGTAGAACCTGCTGCTCCTGCGCAATGAGCCGGGCCATGTAAAAATCAACCACCGTCGATAGCCACAGGAGAAGAATGAACGGCGGGTTCCAGAGAGCGTAGAACAGGTAACTGGCCAGCAACAGGATAACCTTCTTCGCTTTCCAGGCAATAGGCAGGTTGTGCAGCCCCAGAATGATCGCAAAAAAGACAACAAACGTGTAGGAGTTAAAGACCATAAGGTGGGTGAATTAGCGGTTAGTAAACGTCGGTTCCTGGAGCAATACAGCCTGTGGCGGGCCAAGCAGCCAGCCCGTTTTTTGGGCAATGATCGGGATCAGGCCTTCGGTAAACTTGATAGCTCCTTTCGGGGCCAGATGCGACCATTCTGGGCAATAGACGTCATTAAGAGCCGGGTAATCCTCGAAGTAGACCCCTGGCGACTGCGTGTAGACCAGAAGCTTCTCCCAATACTGAGCGCGGGGATACATCTTCTTTTCGGCCGCCCACATAGCCCCTTGCGAAGGCGTACGGATAAATATCACCTGACCGCCCCGCGCCCGAATCTGATCGACCGAGCGTTTGGTGGCATCCAGAATAGTTTGTAAGGCAGGTCCGGCAACAGCAGTTGGCGGACTGTGGGCACCTACATCAAGCCACACTTTCTTAACGGTATTTTGCAGCGCAATACTGGCTACAAAGGCATCGGTCATCCGGGTCTGCCGGTCCTGGTCGACGCTCATAAATTCGCGGGGAAACTGTGGGCCGCCCCACACACCGGGCCGGGTTGGAATGGGCAACAGGTTGAGCAGGGGATTCAGCGACAGGTTCACCTCATCCAGAAACAGGAAATTAGATTCCAGCACCTTATTGATCTGAAAACTAGCCTGCTGGGAAAGCGACCAGTTGGGGTAGGCCGTTACCCGTTTGATGGCCTCTTTTTCGGGGAAAGAACCGTCGGGCGTGAAGAACAGCAGTTCGGTGACGTCGACGATCAGGATGCCCTTGAAATCAGGGTCGTTGCCCAGATCTGTTAAAATGGGGCGGGGCGATGTGCCTTCGATGGATAGCTGAATCGGCTTTTCACCGACAATGCGCGCCCAGGTGGGCAGGTCAAGGTCGAATTTGATGCGGGAAGAGCCAATCACAACGGGTCGGGTCGGGCTGCTCTCGTAAATCAGCTTTCGTTTGCTGGCCCACATACTTTCGTCATCGTTGTAGGACAGTTCCAGGTGCTGACTCCGCCAGTACAGTTCCCAGCTAGCCACGAAGGCCAGCACGAGTCCGAGGGTTAGCCAGGCGGCTTTTGCGTAGTTTTTCGTCTGCATACGGAGTGGGGTAGCTGGTAAAAATTTGCTCAATTTCCCTACTTGACTATGCAGGGAAATCGAGCAATGGTGTGGATGGTGTATAGTCAGTTAGCGCTTCGTCAGGCCATCCAGAGCAATATCCTGGCTGCCGTCAGCATTCGTGCGAATGCTGTACCGGGTGGGGTAATAGCCGGGGGTCTGGAACATAGCGGGCTGCCGGATCGCTTTGTCGAGGATGGGCTTGGTGTTGAGATAACTCAATGTTACCATCTGCTCCCAGAAAGTCACTTTACCGTCGTATGATCCAAAGACAAACGTTTCGGTGAAGGGCTGGCCCTTGAATTCGGGGCTGGTAACATCCGACCAGTGCGCACCCATGGCTGGCACCCCACCCGGCCCTTTCACGTAATCGACGGGCAGGTAACTGGCGGCGGGTACGTTGTCGAATTTGGTCGCTGCTTTATCGTAGGTCGGAATGGCCATCACTTCGTTCATAGGTTGCATGTAGAAGTGGAAATCGAAATGCGGCACATTGTAGATGCCGTCTGGTTCGTGGCCCTGCGGGTTCCAGTCGATCATCACGTGCTTGAAGGGTGTGTTGGCAACCGCCTCGTCGGGCAGGGGCAGCATATACGCACTCACCGTTTTGATAGAGGGCATGCTGGCCAGCGCTTCTTTGGTCATGGTGAAGCCAATCGATGAGGGGTTCCCCTTCGCATCGCGCATCATCCAGGTTCTGACCGTGCCACTGCCCATCGTTAGTGTAGAACCGTACACGCGGTCAGCCGGGGTAGCCGTGTCGGTTGTTGAGCAGCTCAGAAAAAGTGGTAGGGCCAGGAGGTAGAGGTAAATGCGTTTCATGAACATGTTTGGAAGATGTGGTGTAAATCAGTGTATTAATTACCCTGGCAAGTACCATTTAGCCCTTCGCTCCCGCTAACACGCTCGTCACATTCGTTACCAATTTTGTAACATCGATAAAAAAAAGCCCGGAAATCCGGGCTTTTAAGGACTTTTGACTACAACTACGCGCTAAACCGGCGCTTCTGTTTTACTATACTGCGACGGCAGCACGCCGTACTGTTCCTGAAACACTTTGGCGAAATAAGACAGGTTGTCGAACCCAACGGCGTAGGCTACCTGCGTTACGCTCTGGTCGCCGGTTCGCAGTAATCTGGCGGCCGTAGCTAGCCGGATATCCCGGATGAAGTTGGTTGCATTTGAGTTAGTCAAGGCTTTGATCTTGCGGTGCAACTGCATCCGGCTCAGATTCGCGGCCTCGGCCAGAGCCTCAACAGAGAAGTTCGTATCGTCGAGGTGGGCCTGCACAATGGCCGTCAGGCGGTCAATAAACCGTTGCTCTGCGGTGAGTGGTGTGGGCGTCACCAGTTCGGTACGGGCGGGCGATTTCAGATGGGTACTAAACCATGCGTAGAGCCGTTGCCGCTGCTGGATCAGGTTTCGTACCCGTGCCTGAATCTCGGCCTGGTTGAAGGGCTTGGTCAGGTAATCGTCGGCGCCCTGCTCATACCCTTCAATCCGGGATTCAACGGTTGTTTTGGCGGTCAGCATCACTACCGGAATATGGCTGGTCGCTTCTTCGCTTTTCAGCATCCGGCAAAAGGCAAAGCCATCGAATCGGGGCATCATCAGATCACAAATGACCAAACTAGGCAGCAAAGCAAGGGCTTTATCGAGTCCCTCCCGACCATCTTCAGCTTCAACTACCTGGTAATCGGCCTCAAAAATCTGCCGGATGTACGCCCGGATATCGGCGTTGTCGTCGATCACGAGCAACACCTGCTCAGCCGCCGCGAGTGGCGAAGTGGCTGGTTCGGCCGCGCCGGCATCGGGCAACAACGTACCCAGCGTTACGGCAGGTACGTTTTCAGGTAGGTCCGCAACCCCTTCATCGCCCAACGGGTCGACCATCGTCACGGGCAGTTGCAGGGTAAACGTGGTACCCACACCGGTGGTACTCGCCACTTCAATGCGCCCCCCCAGCACCCGCACCAACTCGTTCACCAGCGCCAGCCCGATCCCGGTACCCTCATGCAGGCGATTCGCCCGGCCGTCGACCTGATAGAATCGTTCGAAAATGTGCGCCAGATTTTCGGCCGCAATCCCGATGCCCGTGTCCTCAACGCAAAGCCGTATTGTACCCAACGTTGCTGGTTCGGCATACTGCACGCTCATGCGCACATGGCCACCGGCAGGCGTAAACTTGAAGGCATTGGCCAGCAGGTTGGTCACGATTTTCTCTACTTTGTCCCGGTCAAAATCAGCCCAGCGTTCGGTAGTAGTCTGAGTAAACGAAAAGTGAATCTGACGGCTCTCGGCCAGCACCGTAAACGAGTTGGCCAGCGTCTGAAAGAACACAGCCATATTACCCCGCTCCGGTTCTGCCGCCAGTTGCCCTGCTTCCAGTTTGCTCAGATCGAGCAGTTGATTGATCAGGCTCAGCAGGCGGCTGCCATTCCGCTCCATCAACGCCACAATGGGCTCAGACAGGGTAACCACCGGCTCGCTTACAAGGCGGCGCTTCAGGTCGGTCAGCGGGCCAAGAATCAACGTGAGGGGCGTTCGGAACTCGTGCGAGATCGTGGTAAAAAACTGCGTTTTAAGCGTATCCAGTTCGGCCAGTCGCACCGCTTCCTGCTGCTCGAACAGGAGACGTTGCTGGAGCATCCACCGCTGGGTTTTGAAGCGATACACCTGCCAGCCCACAAAGGCCAGCAACCCGGCGTAGAGCAGATACGCCCACCAACTGCGGTAAACGGGTGGATAAATACGGATCTGCAACTCAGCAGGCGCGCTCCAGGTCTGGCCATCGGCCGAGCCCATTACCCGAAACGTGTACTGACCATCGGGCAATTGCGCGTAGTTGGCAAACCGGTTCGTGCCCGCCTCTACCCAGTCCTGATCAATCCCTTCCATCTGGTACCGATAGCGATTTTTGGCCGGGTTGGTAAAATCCAGGGCGGCAAACTCCAGCGTCAGCAGGTTCTGATTATAGGCCAGTTTCAACGCATTTGTGTACTCAATGCTCTGCGCCAGCATATCAGACGGGTCACCCGGCGTTACCACTCTGTTATTTACTTTCAGCCCAATGATGGCCACCGTTGGCAGCTTGGCCAGTCGCGTGGCCACATCAGAAGCCCGAAAGCTGGTCAGGCCATTTACGCCGCCGAATAGTAACTCGCCCGATGTTGACCGGCAGAACGAACTGGTGTTAAACTCATCGTCCTGTAGCCCATCGGCGCGTGTATACTGCCTGAAAACAAGGGTTTTCGGGTTAAACTGGGCCAACCCCCGGTTAGTACTCAGCCACAGGTTTTTGTACTCGTCGGTCAGTATGCCGTACACTACTTTGTTTGGTAGCCCCTGGGCTTCGGTAAAGTGCGTAAACGTACCTGCCTGTTTATCGAGCCGCTCCAGCCCGCCGCCTTTCGTGGCCACCCAGAGGTACCGATCGGGGTAATGGGGGTCGTCGGTTACGCTCAGCACAAAGTCATTGCTGAGGCTGGTACGATCCGTTGCCGAGTTTTTGTAGATGGAAAAGGTGGGCGCTGTCTGTAGGTTTTTCACCTTCACGAGCCCCTTCTGCGTACCAATCCACAGCGTACCCAGCCGGTCACGGTGCATAGCGTACGTTTCAATTTCGGCGCCGCTGCGGGGTAACAACGATTGGTAACTGAACACGCGGAACGCTTCTTTCTTTGGGTCGAAACGCACGAGTTGCCCATTGGTAGCCCCAAGCCAGAGGTTCCCCTCCCCGTCTTCGTAGCTCTGGTTGCCGTAAAAGCCAAACGACGTGGTGGCGGGGAGCGGGTACTTTTTGAGCAGCCGCCAGTCTTCCGAAAAATGAATCAGGAACTGGTTATGCGTCTCAAAATCAACATTCGACACCCAGAAATCGCCCGTGCGTGACTGAATCATATGCCGTTGGCGCTTATCGGCGGGGGGCAGTTTGTCGTCCAGAAACGGCCGCAGCTGATTGGTAGCCGGATCGAAAAGCCCGTAGGCAAACTGGAACCGCGCATAGGTACGCCCCCGCCTGTCGGAGTAGAGGCTAGACAGCGATACATTGGGCAGGTAGTGATGAAACTGCTTGATACTAGGGTTGAATTTGCGTAGCCCGTAGCCGCTGGTGCCGACCCAGATGTTGTCGGTCTTATCTTTCAGCAGGTTGGTAATCGAATAGACATTGGGCGGCAATGAGACAAACGCATTTCGGGCAGTGAGGCTATCCAGGGCGTACAACTCGGCGGGCGACAGAAGCCAGAGCAGATCGGGGGTGGCAATCGCTACCGTTTTCTTGTCGATGGGCTTCAGTTGAACGTTGAAGTTGTTTTCCGTAGGCAGCCGGATCGTTTTCCGGTTGCCCTTGTACCACCCGATGATCTGATCACTGTTGGTCACGAATCGATACTCGTTTTGCGGGTCTTCGTACATGGAATGGACATCCTCCCGCTCCGCCAGCGACACCTTTGTAGCGGTGGTGGGCCGTTTCCAGTTGAAAGCGTATATGCCGTTGGTAGTGCCCAGAAAAGCCTGTCCGTTCGGGTGGAAGCTGATATAGCTGGGCAGGCTCTTGTCTTTCAGCCTTGTTTCAGGAAACGAGATATGGATTTGCCGGGTCTGTTCCGTGAAGTTGGGTTGCTCAGGGAACTGGGTGTCCAGCGATTTGGGCAGGCTTACTTTAAACACTTTGTTCTTATCGGTGCCGACCCAGATATTTCCCTCGGGGTCTTCGGTCAGGAGCCATATCTCGTAGTTGCCGGCGTCAGGGGCGGAGCGGTCGCTGATAGCGATATGGTAAAACCGCTGGGTACGTTCGTCGAAAAGGTTCAGGCCATTGTCGATCGTGCCTACCCAAACCCGGTTGTGGCTGTCGATGAGCAGGCTCGAACAGCTATTGTCGGACAGGCTGAACGGATTGTAGGGGTCGTGTGAGAAGACCGTGAAGTTATAGCCGTCGTAGCGGTTGAGGCCGTCTTTGGTGGCAATCCAGATGAACCCTTTCCGGTCCTGCTTCAGCCCAAAGATCATGCCTTGCGACAGACCATCTGAGATGGTCAGCTCCTGCCAGCCTTTTGGCTGGGCAACCAACGTGAACGGCATGAGTATCAGAAGGTAGAGAAATCGCATACCTGGTCATTTAACCCGTAAACTAATTGAAAGTAGCTTAACTCCCGGTAAGTAGGAAGCTATATCTGCTATTCGGTAATTTTTCTAAAGTCAGGTACATCCCAGCCAACCCAATCGACGCGTACCGATTGCATTTTCTTTCCGAAAACCGGCCCGGTTGTCGGGTATCCTCCCACTGGCATAGGCGTTTAACCGTTTGCTAAACAGCCTATTGCGACGGTAGACTAGTTCGGTAAGATTGGTCACGCTAACGAACTACCGACCAGCTAAACCGGCGGCCAGCCAGCGTGCCAAACCACTTAACTACGTGCATTATGGCCTGGAATTCAAGTATCATTGGCTCACAGATTTTAGCCGTGCATGCGGCACTGGTGCCAACTGGCCCGGAGGGCGAGGTCGTCTTCTTTGGGGGCGACGAGCATTGGAGCGACCAGCAGGAACCGGACGGCAATTTTCGGAAAACCCGGATCTACGACGTGCAATCCCACGCACTGGTCGGCGTGAACGTACCCTCGCCTGACAGCGACGTGTTCTGCTCGCACCACGCCTTCACGGCCGATGGTCGCCTGCTGATTGCGGGCGGCACCCAAAAATGGCCCGACAGCGGTGACGGACATGGGCATCAACTCGATTTTCTGGGGCACCGGCGCTGCTGGCTCTACAACCCCAGGCAACGTACCTGGACCGAAGTGCGGAAACTCAATACCAACCCCGATCAGCCCGACGAACCCCACTCAGGGGGGCGCTGGTACCCCGGCCTGACAACGATGGGCAACGGAGAAGTAGCCGCTTTTTTTGGGCACCCCGATCAGGAAGATAGTCGGCACCGGAACAACCTGCCCGAACGCTACAATCTGGCCGGCAACGTCTGGATCAATATGCCAAAGGAGATGGGGACGTACGGTGAGCCCCAGAGCGGCGGCCGACGGTTCCTATTTTTCCCCCGTGTGTTTCAACTGCCAAATGGGCGCCTGTTTTTTGCTACGCCCATGCCCGCCAACTTTACCGGCGGAACCGAAGGCACGCATTTTTCGACCGCCTATGACCCATTCACCGGCGATTACCTGGACCCTAAAATTGCCCAACCCGACGGAGCCTATCACGATTGGAACCGGCCGGGCCTGATGATGCCCTTGTTACCGGGCGACGATTACCGGGCGCGGTTCCTTTTTGTGGGCGGTGTCAATCCACAACGGCTCGACCTGGGCGCGGCCGCTCCTACCTGGCAAGCTACCGCGCCACGAGCGGCCTCCGTTGCCAGCCGCGACCGATCGTTTGCCAACGCCGTGCTGCTACCAACCGGAGACACCTGCGTGGTGGGTGGCGTACATGTAGTTGACCCCGAGCAGCCAGTACTGGAAGCAGAGATTTACAGTCCCGGCATTAACTGGACTACGGGCCAGTATACCAATGCCGACGCCTGGGCCGTGAAGCAGGCCGCTGTGCACACCCGAAACTACCACTCCTCGGCGTTGCTGCTGCCCAACGGGAAAGTTTGGGTGGCGGGGGGCAACACCAATGCTAATTCCGGCGATCCGGATTCGGACAGAACGGTCAATGGCGTAACCAAGAAGCTGGGCATCAAGCAGATCGAACTTTATGAACCTGACTACATTGCCACACCGAACCGGATTCAACTGACCGCCTGGCCCCAACTGCTCACCTTCGGAGAATCGTTTGTGCTGGAAATCGATCGTCCCGCCACCAACGTGCAGTACGTAGCCCTTATCCGGGCGGGGTCGGTGACCCACTCAACAGACAACGACCAGCGTTTTGTTGGCCTGCGCATCGACGCGAGAAACGGTAATACACTCACCCTGACGGCTCCACCAACCGGCAATATAGCCCCACCCGGCTACTACATGATCTGGGTAGTCGACACGGCCAATATGCCTTGCCAACTGGCCCGGTTTGTCCGACTGGCGCACGTAGGCTGCCGGGTCATTACCGACCGGTCTACCTTCTCGCAGGAAGAAGTACAGGCGCTGGGCGGCGGTGGGCAGGCCACCTTCAACAATGCCGTTTATGTGCAATACGATGGGTTCATTCATACGGAACTGACCGGCACACCGGCTGTCAGCCTGACCTGGACCGATACGAACGCGGCCATTCCAGACACCGACCTGCGCCTGATTCCGGTCGGGCGATTACAGGAGGTGAATCCCGGTTTTGCGGACGTACCACAGCGAATCACGTATCCGTTCCACGTGCGGTTTCTGAACCTGAACGCCTTTGCGGGCTTTCCGGACAGACGCCAGATTCGGGTTACGTTTACGATGGGGCACCATGTGTGCAGTCAGAATCTGGAACTCAGCCACTCGCCCAATCCGTACATGATCGATATCAACGTGGCAGAAAACAACCCATCGTGGCTGTCGACCGATGTGCGCGTCTTTTCGATTTTGGCAGGGCAGACCAAATTCGGCGACGTTGTGCAGGGAATGAATACACCCATCCCGTTTATCCGCCAGTGTCTCGATAAGCTGAACAACCCGGCCAACAACGGTAATGCCCTCTTCGAAAGTCTGTCGACATCAGGCACACTGGATCTGGCCAGTCACGGCCTGTTGGGTATCCTGCCTCTTTACAACTTCGCTATTGCGCGGGTACGTTACCGCGCCGTAACTACGGTTGCCCAGCGGGTAAAATGCTTCTTCCGGCTATTCAACGTGGCTGCGACCGGCCTTGAGTTCAATCCCAACACTACTTACCGCCGAACGGCCGTTGGCCCCAACACCACGCCATTGGTTGGCACGGCAGGCGGCGAAGTAGCCTCTATCCCTTTCTTTGCCTCTAATCGGGTAGAGACCGTTCAGGGTCAGCCTGGTGCTACCTCGATGGCCAATCAGGGGCTCGACCCGACCTACGAAATACGGGATATTGCCCCCAATCCGGGCGGTGCCGAAGTAACGGTGTATTTCGGCTGTTGGCTCGACATCAACCAGACACGCAAACGCATTCCGATCAACCCCGGCAACAGCGATGGTCCCTGGGCCGACGCCGCCTGCCGGTCGATTCAGGAGCTGACGCGGGGCCGGCATATGTGCCTTACCTCTGAGTTATTCTTTGAACCTGACCCCACCCAGAACGGGGCCACGCCGGGTTCGAGCGATAACCTGTCGCAGCGTAATCTGGCCATTCTGCACTCCGATAATCCAGGTGGCCCCGATTCGCACACGGTCATGCACACGTTCGAGATCAAACCGTCGCCCATTCCGCCGGGGCAGCAGGTGCTCGCCAGCCTGTTTGAGGAAGGCGACAACCTCAGCGCCTTACGCAAACGCTACCGCCTTGACGAGCTTATTTTCCGGTGGTATAACCTGCCTCCGGAGAGCGAGATCACCGTTTATTTCGCCGACATCGACACTGCCGACATTCAGGCGCTGGCCAGCCTGCGCCAGAGTCCGCTGGCCTGTCAGGTGGTTGACCGGCACACGCTCAAGTTTAAGGTTGGCGGTGCCGTCTGGGTGCCGATCCCCGGTGGCCGCACCCTGAACATTCCGGCCTTGCTATGCATAAAACTGCCCGATACCGTGGTGTATGGGCAAGACTACAAGGTCAGTATTCATCAGGTAGCGGGCCGGACCGGCCAGATTATCGGGAGTTGCGAGTTCAGGATTCCCGTATCCAAAGCCGAGCTGATACTGGAAGAAGAAACTCGTACACTGTCGGTTTTCAAGCACATTATCTCAACCATTCCAACCGATAATCGCTGGTATTCGCTGATGAAACGCTACGTGCATCACCTGGGGCTGAAAGTTGATGCGCTGGGCGGCGATGCGGGGGCGGTACACCCAAATCCTGACGGATCGGGCAGGCCGTACGAACCGGCGACTGAAAAGCCTCCCCGGCAGGCGGATCAGCTCTGCCAGCTTATTCTATGCTTATTAGCCCGAAAAAGCATTCAGGAAGTGCTGCGAAAGGCCGGCATAAACCCCGACGAGGTGCAAGCCTGCGTCGGCGAGTACTGTCGGCCGGGTAAAGCCAGCCAGCACAACGAGCGCAATGAGGCGTTGCTTCGGGAACGGCTACAGGCCATTCTGCACGACGAACGAGTGGTGCAGGCCGTACTGGGTGAGTTAGAAAAGGAGTAGCTGTTTCGCACACCCGCCAGACGCGCATGTCTGGCGGGCAGCCAACTCAATAAACTAACCGGATACTTACTTACAAATCTGGTAAACCTACAGGGTAAACGCCCGGTTAAGGGGGTAGCAACGATGCAGTCCCTTGAGAAAAATCACGCCTTTTTTACAGCTGTTCCGGCAGGCTTTTGCCAACCTGAAAAACAACGACCCCATTCGGATGGCCGCGGCCACGGCGTTCTTTGGTTTTTTCGCCCTCCCTCCCATAGTCATCATTGTTAGTCAGGTACTGGGACTGCTTTTCAACGATTATACGCAGGTCGTCAGCGGGCGTCTCTTTCGGCAGTTGGCCGAACTGTTTGGTCCCCGCAGTGCCCGCCAGCTACAGGACATCTCGGAACACCTGGAACCTCAGAAAGCTGACGGCTGGCTGATGGGGGTCAGCATCGTTATTCTGTTGATCGCGGCCACAACGCTGTTTGAGGTGATGAAAAACTCGCTGAATCAGCTTTGGAACGTAAAGGATCGGGCGGGGCTTACTCCCGTTTACTTCCTGCGAAACAGGGGGATTGCGCTGGTGATCATCATTGCCTCCGGGCTGCTGTTTACCACGTCGCTGGCCGTTGATCGCCTCCTGTCTCTGTCGGTCAGTTCACCCAACGAAGCTACCGGTTTTATCGATGATTTTTTTGCCGCTGTGGGCAGGTACGTTACTTCGGTGGTTACGCTCACCTGCTGGTTTGCCCTGCTATTCAAGTACCTCCCCAACATCCAGGTACGCTGGTCGGCGGTTTGGGTTGGCTCGCTGGTCACGGCGGTGCTGTTTACGCTGGGTGAAATGCTGCTTACGCTCCTGTTAACGGATCGCCAGATGCAGGCCGTTCACGGACGATCGGGGTCGATTACGCTGGTGTTGCTGCTTGTCTTTTATTGCTCGTTGCTATTCTACTACGGGGCGGCCTTCATGCGGCAATATGCGCTCTGGGCCGACGGAGAGGTTACCCCTACCCGCAATGCCGTTGGATACGAGATCACCGAAGTTGATAAGCCCGGCTCGGTGGCTTGAGTCCTGTTTATGGCACTTTCGCCGGTTGGTCTTCAGCTTACGGAGGCTGGAGTCAGCCGATACGGCGCAAAAAAACCGGTGTAGCCACCTGAGTCACTACACCGGTTAGCACCGTAGCAAGGTATTTTTCAGCCGTTTACACTGATTGCGGAGCTGGCTCGATGCTGTTCACGATCGACCAGCCGAGGCCAAGCGCCAGGGCGTCTTCGGCCAGCGCCACTACCGGGTCGGGCAGCCCCAGGCTGTGGTCCAGCCACTGCCGAAGCCGAAACAAGGCCAACGTACCCACAACGGTTCCGATTCCGCCAGCAACGGCCCCCACCGGAATATCGGCCCCTTCGGCCTGGGTCAGGAACGCACCGCAGGTTGCTCCCGACGCAATGCGCAGACCAAACTGAACAGGAACAGTGCGATCGGGACCATCGGGCAGTTTATCGCCGATCAGTTCTCCCCCGGCCAGTACCTTGAGTGCTAGCGAAGCAGGCGGCATGGCGAGGTAATGCATAGGGTCGTTCGGCTGTTTGGTCGGAAACGTCCGGACAAGTTTATGGCTCAGCAGAGCTGGTGCGATCAGGGCCCGCATCCCGGCAACAAAGCCAAGGCCGAACGCTTTCAAATAAGTCTGATTCATATCGTTAAAGGCATTGAGTAAGCACGCCCCCACCAGCCGGGGCCGGCAGGGGTCACGCTCGATTTAGTTTTCGTCTTTCAAGGTCTGCATATCGATCACAAACCGGAACCGCACGTCTTCATCCAGCATCCGGCTAAACGCCTTGTTGATATCGTTCATGGCAATGATCTCTACCTCAGGCAGGATGGAGTGCTCGGCGCAGAAATCCAGCACTTCCTGTGTCTCAGCAATACCGCCAATGACCGATCCGGCCACGCTGCGGCGGTGCATCGCCAGTTCCATGTTGTTGAGCGGGCTCTTGTACTTACCCAGCAGCCCCACCGTCACCAGCGAGCCGTTGCGCTTCAATAAACTGATGAACGGGGTGATATCGAACGGGTCGGGAATTGTGATCAGTAAGAAATCAAACGCCAGTTCGTGGGCTTCCATCGCTTTTTTGTCGCTTTCGATCAGCACCTCGTGGGCACCCAACGCCAGAGCGGCTTCCCGTTTGTCTTCATTCTGCGTGATCACCGTCACCTGAGCCCCCATCGCCTTCGCCAGTTGAACGCCCATATGACCGAGTCCACCCAGGCCAACGATGCCAACGGTGTCGCCTTCCTGCACATCCCAGTGCCGCAACGGCGAGTACGTGGTAATGCCTGCACACAGAATTGGCGCTACGGCTTTTATATCCAGCGAATCAGGAATACGCAAGACGAACGATTCTTTCACAACCAAATTGGTTGAATAGCCGCCAAACGTGTTGAAGCCGTTGCCGTTTGGCTTCATGTAGCCATTATACGTGGCGGTCCAGCTAACAGGTCCTTCACAATAGTTCTCTTCGCCTTCCTGACAAGACGAACACTGCCCGCAGGAGTCGATCATACAGCCTACGCCTACTGTGTCGCCGACCTTGAATTTGGTCACTGCGCTACCCACCTGCGCTACTTTCCCGACTACCTCATGACCGGGAATGCACGGATACACGGTGTTGGCCCAGTCATTGCGCACCTGGTGCAGATCGGAGTGGCACACGCCACAATACAGTACATCGATCAGTATTTCGTCTGCCTTTGGGGCGGCCCGCTCAATGTCCATCCGGGAAAGACGGCTCATTGAATCGATCAACGAGGCGCTGGCTCCGTAGGCCTTTGTTTGAATAACTTCCATAATGAAAAAATAAGCGTTGCGTTGCCCGAAATGCAGGCAACAAAGTTGAGTGCACGACTAAATTGACAAAGGTGAAATAGCCCGAACACCCGCAGTAACCAGGTTGTTCAGCGGGCGTTCGGGCAAGGAAATCTACTGGAAAGCAGCCCGCAACCGCTTGGCTGCAAACTCCTGAGCCTGAGCCGACTCAGGAATAATGCCGTACATTCCGAAAAACTCGTGCGTAACACCCGTGTACAGCTGGTATGCAACCGGCACATTAACTGAGCTTAATTTGTCGGCCAGCTGCTTGCCTTCGGTCAGCAGCGGGTCAATCTCGGCGGCAATGATGGTTGTTGGCGGTAAACCCGACAGATTCGCTACGTCGACCAGCGAGATCAGCGGACTGTCTCCATCAGCAGGCGACTGGAAGTAGTTACCCACGAACCACTCGACCAGCGGACGGTTCAGTGGCTGTGCCATCGCATATTTGTTGTACGACTCAGTAGTAAGATCGTTGTTGGCAACCGGATATACCGATAAAATGTGTACTGGCAGGGGAACGTTGCGATCACGGGCCATCATGCTCACCGTCACGGCCATATTACCCCCCGCGCTCTCGCCTCCAACGGCAATGCGGTTGGCATCGCCGCTGATTGATGCCGCATTCTGACGTACCCACTGATAGGCCGCGAATGCATCTTCGTGGGCGATGGGGAATTTATTTTCGGGCGACTTGCGGTATTCGACCGAGACAACGACAGCCCCCGTATTCTGGGCCAGTGCCTGCGTTGAGTATTCATATACCTCAGGCTTTCCAATAACCCAGCCACCACCATGGTAATAGACAAGGACCGGTGCCTTTGGCGACACACCGGCAGGGGTGTAAATCACCACCCGAATGGGGACACCGCCAGCTCCCGGAATGGTGCGCTCGCTGGTGGTTACGTTTGCCTGCGGAATTGGATAGCCGTTACGGGCCAGCAGCGAGTTTACGGCATCTTTAAACGTTGGTTTCGTACGCGCTTCCTGAGGCGTGAGGGTGTTGAGCGGCACTGGGCTCAACCGTTGTAATTCCTCAATCACGGCCAGCATCTGTGGTGTGATCGTGGGGCCCCAGCTGGGTTTGGGGTTGTTCGACTGGATGACCTGTCCTGGTAGCGGAACGCGGTGGTCTTCACACGACGACAAAAGAGCAATTCCTCCGGCCAGCGCCGCCATACGGAGCCATGAACGGGGTGATACATTGGGTAACGAAAGCTGTTTCATAACGCTTCTAATTGGTTTTTCTCAATCAACAGCGTTGCGATACGGGTGTTTCGCCAATTTAATAATACGGATAGACTATTTAGCCTATAGCCTTAAAGTTTAATCATATAAATATTATATCATACATTTATCTTTTCGGTATTTTGTGTCTATCAGCCGCCACCAACGGACACAAAATACCGTAAAACCAACCGCAACTAATTAGCAATCAGCTACATAAAAAACATTACTTCAGCTCCTTGATTTTGATACTTCTGAAGCTCACCGAGTCGCCGTGGTCCTGCAACAGGATGCGTCCCTGAGGAGCCTCACCGAAATTCGGCCACACTTTGTATTTGCTCTTAGCAACGAGTTCTTTAAATGCAGGCGACCCCCGGTCGTATTCGAGTACTTTCACGCCGTTGAGGTAATGCTCTACGTGGTTGTTCGGATGCACCACCACACGGCCTGTATTCCACTGACCGGGCTCGTGCACAAAGCGATCCTGCTTGTCGGCCTTAATCATGTCATAGAGCGAAGCAAGGGTGCGGTTGCCATCGCGGCCTGCCTTGGCGTCGGGGTGCAGTTTATCATCGAGTACCTGAAACTCAAGTCCGATTGCCGAGCCTTTGTTGTTTTCCGAGAGGGTCACGAAGTACTTGAGGCCACTGTTACCACCCGGTGTCAGTTTGAAATCGAAGCTGACGTCGAAGGCGCTGAACTGGGCCTGGGTCACGATGTCGCCTCCGTTGGTGCTTTCGCTGCCTCCCGATGGCTCCACGCTGATCATACCGTCTTTGATTGCCCAGCCTTTTTCGGGAAACGTTGGTTTGTACGCGCCTTTCCAGCCCGCCGAACTAACGCCGTCGAAGAGGAGTTTCCAGCCGTTCTGTTTCTCGAACGGGGTCAGCGTATTGGGAATCGTGTTGACAACGTACCCATCTTTTGGGAAATCGGTTGAGGGTGTGGTAGCGCCTTTGATGCGGATATTCTTCCAGTAGATTCGCTTGCCCACTTTATCGGGGCTTCCGATGGCGTGCACCTGCAGGGCAATCACCCCTTTGCTGTCAACATTGTCGACCAGATAGGCGGCGGGTGTTCCGTTTACCCAGGTACGTATGTTGTTGCCTACACACTCGATTTTCACCCGGTTGAACTCGTTGTGTTTATAGCTGTTCTGCCCCGCCGGATTCAGTCCCATCGGGTAGAGCCAGTCGCGGCGGCCTTCGTCGTAGATACCGCCCGTCCACTTCCGGGGCGATGGGTCGAGTTCGTACTGATAGCCAAAAACTTTGCCTTTTCCATCGCGGGCGGCAGGGTCGTACTGGCTCCGGAACTGAATCCCCGAGTTAGAGCCCAGGTCCTCGATTTTCACGTCGAGTTCCAGCACAAAATCACCGTATTCCTGTTCGGAGATCAGAAAAGTATTGGGCGACTGGGCCACGGTACGACCCACAATGACGCCATCTTCAACGGCGTAGGTCGCCGTGCCAGCTACCTGTTTCCAGCCTTTCAAGGTTTTACCATCGAATAGGGTTGTCCATTTTGTGGTGGAAAGCTTGGCCTGTCCGTTTGCCGCAAGGGTCAGGGCAAACAGCAGCACAACGAGTAAGGGAGTTTTTTTCATAAGACCATGTATGACTTGTATTCACCCGTAGGAAGTCGCCACCTGCCTGTTACTTACTCATATACCCACCCCACGCAGTGCACGATTTAACCCTATTCGGTTTTTAATGAGTCGATTAGCTGTGATTGGTTACTCGATCCTGTGCGTACCGGGCTTTCAGCAGGTTCATCATACCCACGTTGATGGCCCATTGATCGGCGACGGGTTGCCGGGTGAATGGCAGCAGGGGCATATAAGGTGCCGGTCCAAATTCGGTCGTGATGGTCAGTTGCGTCCCCGCCGCCCGGTGCAACTCGACAACGCGATCCCACCACCCCAGATGCGCCCGCAGCGTTTCGGCCCATTCGGGTGCAAACGGATCAGTGACCTGCGGCCCTTCCGGATACCCCACCCGGCTGTGGATATGGTCGGTACGCGCGATGGCGAGGTCAACGGCTTCGGCCTGATCATCGAGCAGCGATTCGTGCACGGCACACCAGTGCGATATATCGAGCGTGATGCGCAGGTCCGGAAACATACGCAGGTAGTCCCGGCTTATGTGCGCCGCAAACAGGGCTTTTCCGCGGTGCGTTTCGTGGATAATTCGGATGCCCGTTTCAGCCGAAATACGAGCGGCCAGCTCAACCAGTTGCCCGTTCTGGATAGGCGAGAAATAATCTTTACCCGTTTGGCAGTTTATGCATACTGGTTCTGCCGCCGCCAGATGCCGCAGGTAGCGTTCATACTGCTGCCGATGCGCCTCGAAATCGGATTCGTTCGACTGCCAATACTGACCGATCAGCTCAAGACCAAACGTTTGTAGCGTTTCGTGAATTTCCTGACGGGCCTCTTCTTCGAACGGCAATGCCATTTCAACACCCTCATACCCCGCCGCTTTTACGCGTTGGCAAAAAGTTGGGAAGGGCAGGGTATTTCCCCATTCGGGCGCGTAAAATTTGATTGGCATACAGGTTGGTGGGTAAGGTGGTGGATTCTGGCCCGCCCGTCGATGGCGGTATTGATTGGTGAGGGTTGTCAGGTACGTTACCCACAACCAGCAAAGCAGTCTACACCGACGCGGGCAGGGTCAGCACAAACTCGGTGAATTGCCCTTCTTCGCTGTCGACGGTCAGCGTGCCGCCATGTCCTTTCGTGATGATGTCATAGCTTAGCGACAGCCCAAGGCCTGTCCCCTGTCCGGCAGGTTTAGTGGTGAAGAACGGCTGGAAAATCTTCTGCTTTATCGCTGGCGGAATACCGATACCATTGTCGCGAATAGTGATGCAGATCTGGTCCGACTTACGTTCGGTACGCACCAGTACCTCGGGGGTATAGCCTGCTTCCCTCTGCTGCTGCCGCTTCTGTACCGCATAAAAGGCGTTGTTCACGATGTTGAGAATCACCCGGCCTACCTCCTGCGGCACCACCGACACATCGCCCAGATCAGGGGCGGACTCGATAGTCAGTTTGGCATTAACCGACTTGTCTTTGGCGCGAATGCTGTGATAAGCCAGTTTGGTGTATTCTTCCGTTAGGGCGTTAAGGTCGGTGCGTTCCTTCTGTACACCTGTGGTGCGGGCATGTTCGAGCATGCCTTTGATGATCGAGGACGCCCGGTTGCCATGCTCTGTTATCTTCCGCAGGTTCTGTTGCATATCACTCAGCAACTCTTCCTCCAGTTCAACGTCGCGCTGTGGCTGCTGGCGAGTCTCGATCAGTTCATTGACAAGCTCGGTGCTCACCTCCGAGAAATTATTGACAAAGTTGAGCGGGTTCTGAATCTCGTGGGCAATCCCCGCTGTCAACTCGCCCAGCGACGCCATTTTTTCGGCCTGAATCAGTTGCGTCTGGGTTAATTTCAGTTGGGCCAGCGTTGCCTGCAATGCCTCTTTCTGCTCGCTCAGTTGCTGATTTGCCAGGTGTTTAGCCCGGTTGTTACGACTCAGGACAAACGCAAAGCCGATCAGCAGGGCAATGCAGCCAATGAGTAGCAGCACATACTGCCGCTGCCGGTTCGATTCCTGCTCGCGGAGCTGCCGGTCTTTGGTCAGGAGTTGAATCTGCGATTCTTTCTTTAGCAGGCTCTGCTTATACGTAAGCGACGCCAGCCGCCGACTGGTAGCCTCGGCGGTCAGGCTGTCTTTATAGGCTGTGTATTGCAAATAATAGCGGTAGGCCTGGGCATAGTCGCCTTCTTTGGCAAAGGCCGTACTGAGTGCTTCGTTTGAATCGCGTAGTTTTTTGCGGGCCGTCAGTTGCTTCACCACCTGCGGACTGCTTTTTTCGAACAGGATCAGGGTATCGAGCAGCCGGTCCACAAAATCAGTCTTCACCCGCACGTACCGTGACCGGGCCGGATCACCGTTGAGCGAGACCGAGGGGGGCATAGGGTCAGTAGGGCGCTCAGGGGCTGTACGCCGGTCGAAAACGCGCTTATCGAACACGGTGTTCGGCTCAAAAACGAAGGGGGCATTAAGGACCTGCTGGGGTCGGCTGCGCACCACCACCGTACGGCCAATCGCCTTACCCAACGCCTCCATGACTGGTGCGAAAGCCGCCGCCTGCGTAGGTGATGTGCGAACTGCGTTCGTCTGAATTCGGACAACCTGACCCAGCACCCACCCAGCCTCGCGATAGTCGGTCAGTTGGGCCACCAGCCGGTTTGCCTCCTGCAAGTTGGCGGCGGCCTGTTGGGGTTGCTGCTCCAGTTGTAAACCGGCCAGCTGACAGAGGGCGATTACCTGCCCCGATGGGTACGCGATTTGCCGCGATAAGGTGAGCAGGGAATCCGCCACCACCACCGAGCCAACGGGTCTCGACAGGGCGGCACGAAGGCGATACGTCTCTTTGCGGGCAGCCTGTGACCTACCTGCACCAACGCTATCGTCTGGTACAGACTGGGCCCACCCGATCAGGCTGGCCGTCAGCAGAAAAAAAAGACAAAGTCCTGAACCGGATAACAATTTCATTGGCGGGTGACTAAATTACTCGGCTTGAATATACCGCAATTAACCGCTCATACATCTTGGTGGACGTTACCCAACCTTGGGCCTGCTAATTCGGCTTCGTCAATCGGATATTGTGCAGGCAATATAACTGTCGCCATAAATTATATATCAGCTTCCTGGTGGGCCACGACTACCCACTCGTTACCACTCGATTTTACCAACCGAACCGTGGCAACAACGCCGCATGATTCTTTGAGCACTGTTAGTTGAATCGTATCATTCTTAATACTGTAGTCTGTGATATGGGAGTATGGGGAGGGCAAGTGCTTTTTGTCTGGTTGAATATTAATTTTTGTCCCATTTTTACCCACAAAGCTAAGTGGCTCGTTGATGCACGAGCAGACGAACAAAGTGTCTGAAAAAATACACTCGTTATCCAATTCATCGTGTTGATCAAGAACAGCCTTGATTGCGTCTTCAATGTAGCGGGTTGAGCTTGCTGACTCCTCAGGCTGGCAACAGACAAGTAAACTCACAACAGCTAGTATACCCAGCGATTTCATCTATAGCTATATGTCATGGGTGTGCTCAATCAAAGAATCGGGCAATTGCTTTTCCTGTTTAGGCTATTTACAGCCTTGCTAGTAGAAGAGAAGGAACTAGCGGGTCAGGCGTTGCTTATCGGCCAGTAATACCCGGCTCAATTCAGCATAGGGCAACCGCTGAGGCGAGACCTTCTGGTTGATGGATAGCACCGCCGCCGTTGCCGCCGACTGACCCAAAATCATAAAGACCGGCTCCATTCGAATTGATCCGTAGGCAATGTGTGAACTCGACATGCAAACCGGCACTAGCAGATTAGTACATTCCGACTCTTTTGGCAGGATAGACCCGTAGGCAATGGAGTAGGGCTTGTCAGGGTGCACGCCGATATCACCTTCGTTCTGCACGAACCCGTCGGCTTTTACGAACCGCTGGGCGTTATGGGCATCCAGCGCATACGAGCCCATGCCGATGGGGTCAGGTACGTTCGTTTTGCCGAGGGCATCGGCCTCTTTCATTACGAAAACCCCTTTCATACGCCGGGCTTCGCGGATGTAGAGCTGATGCGGCCAGTTGCCGTTATCGGTAAATTCGTCTTTAGGCAGGCCCCACTGCTGCATTTTCTCCCGTACGTCGGCGGGCACACGGACATCGTTTTGCAGGAAATAGAGCAGCCCTTTCTGGTAAAGCTCGTGGTCACGGATGATCTGTTTCCGGCGTTCGTAGGTGGCCTCAGGATAATCGTAATTTTTGCCGATATAGTCGGTGCTGAACGGGCCGTGGTTGTTGGTATCGGTTTTCCGGTTCGGGATCGGGTCGAACTTATCGAATGTTTCGCGCCAGCCCGCCGCAAAAACCCGCGCCAGCAATTCATACCGCGCCGGGTCATAGCCGGCCGGTTTGGCAAACGGAATCCGGTTGTCGGGGTGGTTACTCAGGCAAAGGCGAAAGCAATACGCCTGAATTTTAGAGTCGCCGGTACCGTTTGCGCCGGGTTTCTCAGCCGACACTTCCGGCAGCAATCCACTGGCCGGATCACCGGGTACGTTGTAGGGGCTGATCATCGTTTTAAAATGGTGGCCGTGCTGAAAAACACCCACCTGCACGCCGTTATGCGTTTCGCCATACGTGCTATTGGCTTCGCGCCCTACGTGGTAGCTAACGCCCGCTGCGGCCATTAGGTCGCCTTCGTAAGTAGCATCGATAAACATTCGACCGGTATATACCTGCCCGCTCAGGGTACGAAACGACTGAATGGCACCTGCTTTTTTCTGAATGCCCCGTGCCGTTCGGTCAAGCCATTCGTTGCGGTACACGGTTAGCTTGTGCTCACGGACCAGATCTTCGAACACCTGTTCGGCAGCGTGTGGTTCAAAAATCCACATGGTCCGGCTGCTACCGTCGAGGGCGGGCGTCCCCTGCCCTTTATTGCCGTATTCTGCCTGTTTCTGCCATGTCCACGATGCCTCCTTCTGGTAATGCGTGTACAGCCGCTGGTAAAACTCACGCGACAACCCGCCAATCACTTCCTTGTTCCCGGTGTCGGTAAAACCCAGCCCACCGGATGATAAGCCCCCCAAGTGCGTATCCGGCGAGACGATGATGACCGACTTGCCCATCTTTTTCACCTGCACCGCCGCTATCACCGCTGCCGACGTACCCCCGTAAATAACCACGTCGGCGTGCCGGGCGGCCACCTGCCGATCGACCAGTGGTGACGCCGCAGGAGCAGTTGGGGTGTAGCTGCTCAGCAGCAGGCAGCAGCTTATGAACCAGGCCAGGCGGGTGAAATTTTTCATCAGGGAATCCGTTTTCGGCGGTAAACCAGGTGCTTCCAGTTGTACTCGCTTTCCCTCTAAAGACCCGAACGCCGCTCGCCTACCTTCGCGCTGCAGTGGGCAGGCCATGCGTCAGCCGCCACAGCGTCAGGGCGCTTCGGTGCGGAGTGTCTCTGCCTCCGTGGGGCTGAGCAGCGTGTAGTTGGTTTCATAGCTGCGGATGTATTTGCTCGGCGACATGCCCATCACGTTTTTAAACTGCCGGTTGAAGTTCGACAGGTTGGTGTAGCCACTGTTCAGGGCAATCTGGCTGATCGTTTGTTTCGATTCACGCAGATGCCGACAGGCGTGGGCAATTCGTACTTCGTTCAATAAAGTCGAAAACGTTTTGCGGGTGTGCTGACGGAAGAACCGGCAAAAAGCACCGGGGGTCAGGTTGGCCGTATTGGCCACGTCGTCGAGCGTAATGGCCGAGCTGAAATGATCGAAAATATACGAGAATACCCGCTCCAGCCGGTAGTGATCTTCGGGCCGCTGGGGTTGTTGGTAGGCCGTGTTCGAGAGCGCTTCCCGCTCCGGGGTGGCGGCCAGCGAATCGAGGATGGTGAGGAGGCTGACCAGTTGCTCGAACGGGCGTTGCGTTGGCAGGCGAGCCACCTGCTGAGCCAACGGGCTTCCCTCCTGCCCCCTGAACCGTACACCGTGCTGCGACTCCCGGAGCAGCTGCTCGAGGTGGCGGGTTTCGGGCAGGTTGAACAAGGTCGACTCCAGTTGCTCGGCCCGAAACAGGATCGACACAGAGCTGGAGCGCAGTGATGATCCCGGACGAAAATACTCAGGATCACTGCGCAGTACGTGCGGCAAATTGGTACCCAGCAACAAAATGTCGAAGGGCGAAAACCGATCAATTTTATCACCAACGATCAGCGTGCCCTCCCCACTCTGAATCAGCGTCAGCTGAATTTCGGGGTGAAAATGCATGTGCCCGTAAAAGTGGGGCATATCGTCCTGCTCAACCCTGAATGACCGATCGTCGACAGCGGGAATTTTGAACAGTAATGGCTTCATCAGTATTTAGTTTACACGTACACCCAATTTCGTGCATCAAGGTAGTGAAATTAGTATTACTGGACATTAGTTGACCGACCATTCGATGATCCCGCTCGACGCTTCCTTTGGCAACTGCACCAGCATGCGCACCGCGCCCGTCTGTACGGGCTCAAAGGTAATTTCGTCGAAACGGTCTTTGGTGACCGCGTAAGGTGTTTTGGCCTTCACCTCCTGCCAGTCACCGGCGGCGGTCTGGTACATCAGCTTCCAGGAGGCCGGAATCCGGCAACCGCCCCAGGGACTGTCATCGAACCAGTACACCTTTGCCGACGACACAGTGGCGGGTTTGGCGAAGGTGTATTGCACCCATTGCAGCGTATCCCGTTTGGGCCACCAGTGGTAGTACAGGTTATCGCGGTCGTTTGAGCTTTTGGGCGTATCCTGATCGTTAAGGGCCATCAGGGCCTTGGTTTTCAACGATGCGGTAATGGTGCTGGTGGCGGCGATGGTCGGCGCGGGCGTGGGCCGGGCGGCGGCGGGTTTATCGGCCAGCCAAACAGCCATTTCACCTGCCCCCCGGTTTGCCCAGGCGTAATACGGAATGGCGGTAAGCTTGGTTGGCGTAGTGTTGATCTGTCCATCGGTGGTTCGGCGGGCCTTCTGCACATCGCCCGTAATGACTTCAACGCCCCCAAGCAGGTCGGACCTGAAGCTGGCCTGTAGCGGCGCGTTGCCGGGTACAATCAAATCGAGCACGTGGCCGTCGGGAGCATCATTCCACTCGGCACAGTACACGATGGGGCCGCGTTCGAGCGCAATTTTATTTTCGTCAGCCTTTACCAGGGCGTTGGCCTGCACCCGCCGGACAGCCATGGGCAGATCGAGCCGCACGACGTCACCTTTTTTCCAGGCGCGGCGCACAATGGCGTAACCGTTTTCCAGTTCGTAGGCCAACGGCGTGCCATTCACGCTGAGGGTCGCCCGCGAAGTGCTCTGACTGGCAAACGAATACAGGTTACCCGGCACCGGCTTGTTTTGCGCCCAGCCCGGAATCCGGATGGCCAGTTCGAAGGAGCTCGTCTTAGCCGGGTCGACCACAAACTGAACGTCGCCATTCCAGGGGTACGTTGTTTGCTGGCTTACCGACACAGGCGTACCGTTTAGGGT
This sequence comes from Fibrivirga algicola, assembly GCF_011742925.1. Lineage (GTDB taxonomy): Bacteria > Bacteroidota > Bacteroidia > Cytophagales > Spirosomataceae > Fibrella > Fibrella algicola. Next base: position 196,039 of record NZ_WAEL01000009.1, on the reverse strand, counting down.
AACGGCGGCGGTGCTGTTGATGAACAGGTTGGCATACAGGCGACTGCCCCGCTGGGCATACACGTACCCAGGCACCGACGGAATAAACCGGCAGACATTGCTGGGGCAGCAGGCACAACCGAACCACGCACTCCGGGCATGCTGCCCTTTCGATTCAAGTGGATTCGGGTAGAAAAACCGGTCGCCGCTCAACGATACCCCCGACAGCATACCATTGTACAGCGTGCGTTCGAGGATGTCGTAATACCGGGCATCGCCGTGCAGCAGAAACAGCCGCTGGTTCCAGTATATGTTGCCAATGGCCGCGCAGGTCTCGTTGTAGGCCGCCATGTTAGGCAGTTCAAACGAGTCGCCAAAGCCTTCGTGGCCGCCGGCCGCGCCAATACCGCCGGTGAGGTAGTACTTATCATCGACCACATCGTTCCAGATCTGGTCGATGGCCGTCAGATACGCTTTGTTGCCCGTAATGGCGGCCACGTCGGCCATACCCGAATACATATAGGTGGCCCGCACCGCATGCCCAACGGCCTTGGTTTGCTCCACAACGGGTTTGTGGTCCTGACTGTATTCTTTCCCCGTTCCGCGCACGTCGAGCATGAACTTGGCCAGATCGAGGTATTGCTTATTGCCGGTTGTCCGGTACAGTTTCACCAGCCCCATCTCCACCACCTGATGCCCCGGCGCATGACGCAGTTTACCGGGGCCAAACTCCTTCACCAGCAGGTCGGCGTTCCGGATGGCTACGTTCAGAAAGCTCCGTTTCCCGGTCGACTGGTAGTGGGCTACGGCGGCTTCGAACAGGTGACCGCTGTTGTATAATTCGTGGCTCAGGTCCGACTCTTTCTCCCACCGTTTCAGGCCCGCCCAGGGGTGCGGGTGAAGCGGATCGATGGTGCGGGCGGTGTAGAGGTAACCATCCGGCTCCTGCGCCTTAGCTACGTACGCAATCAACGAATCGATGCGGGCGTCGAGCTTTTTATCAGGGAAAGTTTGCAGCGAATAGCTTGCCCCTTCAATGATCTTGTAGATGTCGGTGTCGTCGAAGGGAAACTCCGTGCAGAACTTGGTCCCTTCCTTCAGATGCCCCGCTACCAGAAAATTATCGACCCGGCCGGTGCTGTAGCAATGGTTAAGGGCAATTGGAATGGTTACGTCGTGATTCAGCCGGATGCGCGGCGCCCAGAACTGGTCGGTTACCTTGACGGCCGTAAACGGTACTGGCTGAATCGGATAATCGCCCTTAACTGGTTTAGACTGCCCGTTGACCCCTATAAACGGGCAGACAGCAACCAATAACAGCAATGCATTTTTGAGTAGTGTAACCATGACAATTCGAGTCTTGCAGGAAATTTAAACCCCAAGATACACCCACTTTTTACTTCCCCATACGCCGTTTGGTACTTGATCTACCTTCTGGTAGTGCTGACTATGCGATCCCCAAAACAGTAGGATCGGGCCGGAACTTTGCGGGTGGTAGAATAGTTAACACTGTTATAGAAGCTAACACCACCGCAAATGGGTATCCTCGAGCGTCGATTACGGCAGAAAGAAGAAGTGAGAACCAGCATTTTACAGGCAGCCTGGCAGCTGGTTCTGGAAGAAGGCTGGCAGTCGCTGTCTATCCGGAAAATCGCCGACGCCATTGAGTATAGCGTTCCGGTGATTTACACGCACTTTGAAAATAAAGACGCCATCCTGCTGGAATTCACCCGAGAGGGGTTCCGCCTGTTGACGGAGGCCATCAACCAGGAGCGTGACAGTCGGCAAGAGGCGAGTAAACAACTGGAGGCCATTGCCCAGAGCTACTGGAATTTTGCCTTTGCGCATAAAGAGTATTACCAGCTTATGTTCGGGCTGGGTATACCGGCCTGCGAGATGGTGAACCAGGTGACGGAAATGAAGGCGTTTTCAGACACTATCATTTCCGTTATTCAGCAGGCTATCGACAAGAGCAAACAGCCACAGGTCGATGCGTTTCTAAAGTACCACACCTACTGGTCGATTTTGCACGGGCTGGTTTCGATTCAGATGATGGACCGAAAGCCAAATCCCTGGAGTCAGCTGGTGTTGAAGGATGCCATCAGTGGCTACATAAAAGCCCTGGACGGCTAATTTTTTTGCCTTAATCCTAACAGTGTTATATTTTATAGCACTGTACATAAACCACCATTCACGCACTTACGTACATTTTTTTTCAACTACTATTTCTTTTCAATCTACCGACATGGCAGCAACAAAATGGGTCGTAGACCCCATGCACTCAGAAGTTCAGTTCAAGATCAAGCACCTGGTTATTTCGACCGTTACGGGTACGTTCCGGCAGTTTGGCGGTGGGGCCACCACCGAGCACGATGACTTCGACGGAGCTGAAGTTCATTTTGAACTCGACGTCAACAGCATCGACACCAATCAGGAGATGCGGGACACCCACCTGAAATCGGCGGAGTTTTTCGAGGCCGAGACGTTCCCGAAGATCGCGTTCAAGTCAACCTCATTCAGGAAGATCGACGATGACGAATACACGCTCGTGGGTGAGTTGACCATGAAGGGCGTGACCAAGCCTGTTACTCTGAAGGCGGAATATGGCGGAACGGCCAAAGATGCCTATGGCAACCAGAAACTGGGCTTTGAAGTGACCGGCAAGATCAACCGCAAGGAGTTTGGCCTCACCTACAACGCATTGACCGAAACCGGGGGACTGGCCCTCGGCGAAGACATTAAACTAATCGCCAACATTCAGTTGGCACAAGCCGCTTAAGTTGTACCGACCCATGGACGTTGAAATCTGGAGTGATGTGATGTGCCCTTTCTGCTACATCGGTAAGCGGAAATTTGAGCACGCCCTGCGCGAGTTTCCCCATAAAGACCAGGTGAACGTGGTCTGGAAAAGCTTTCAGCTGAACCCGGACATGAAGACTGAGCCGGGCAAAAACATCAATCAGTACCTGGCCGAGATTAAAGGCTGGAGCCTGGACGAAGCCAAACAAATGAATGACCGCGTAACGGCGATGGCCCGCGAGGTTGGTTTATCGTACGACTTCGACAAAGCCGTTGTGGCCAACTCGTGGGACGCACACCGGCTGATTCAGCTAGCAAAGCAGCATGGCCTGGGCGATGCCGCCGAAGAACGCCTGTTCCTCGCCTATTTCACGCAGGGCCGCGACACGTCAGATCATGCTACCCTACTGGAACTAGGCACCGAAATCGGGCTCGACGCCACAACTGTGCAGGAAATGCTGACGAGCAATCAGTTTGCTGAGGCCGTTTCCCGCGACATCTATGAAGCCCAGCAGGTAGGCGCACGTGGCGTACCGTTCTTCGTGCTCGATCGCCGGTATGCGGTATCGGGTGCACAACAACCCGACACGTTCCTGAATGCACTCAACACGGCTTGGAGCGACTGGGAGAAAGCCAACCCCGGCGCTGCCGCCTCCCCCACCGACGGCCCCGCCTGCACACCAGGCGAAATCTGTTAATTACCACGTTACCAACTACAACCATGGAATTACTGGAAGCAATGAACTGGCGGTACGCTGCCAAAAAAATGAACGGCAAGCCTGTACCTGCCGACAAACTAGAGACAATTCTTGAATCAATTCGCTTGTCGGCTTCGTCGGTTGGCATTCAGCCGTACACCGTGCTGGTCATCGACAATCCCGAACTGAAAGGTAAAATTCACGAACTAGCCTGCCCGCAACCCCAAATTGTAGAGGGTTCACACCTGCTGGTTTTCGCCTCGTGGACTAACCTGGATGAGTCACAGATTGCCCGTTATATTCAATTGATCGCCGAAACGCGTGGCGTAACGGTCGAATCACTATCGCCGTTTTCTGACGCCATTAAAGCGGGGCTGTTAAGTAAATCGGTTGACGAACGGGCTGCCTGGGCGGCTCGTCAGGCGTACATCGCACTGGGGTCAAGCCTGATCGCCGCCGCAACCGAGCAGGTCGACGCTACGCCTATGGAAGGGTTCAACGCCGCCGTGCTCGACGAGTTGCTCGACCTGCCCGCCAAGGGGTTGCAAAGCGTATTGATACTGGCACTAGGCTACAGAGATGCCGAAAAAGATTTCCTGTCGAAGGCCGTCAAGGTTCGTCGCCCCCGCAAAGACCTGTTTATCGAACTGGCGTAATAAGGGGGTAGTATTCAGGATAAAGTAATCGGGTAGTTACGCCGTATCGCCAGGATACGGCGTAACTACCCGATTACTTTATCACCTGCCTGTCGAAGTAGTTGCGCATAAACAGCATCTGATAGATCACCGCGTTGTTCCAGTACGCCCAATTGTGGGCACCCGGCCGGGTAATGTAATCGTGAGCGATGTTTCGCTCCAGTAGTTTTTCGTGCAGGTTGTTGTTGACCCGGAAAAAGAAATCGTCGGTACCGCAGTCGATAATCAACGACAAGGCGCCCGGTGCGAGCAGGTGCAGCATGTTGATGACCGTGTTCTGCTCCCAGCGCTCGGGAAACTCACTGTACGTACCCAGCCGTTTGGCGATGGCCCAGTTATTTGGAAACGGCCGAATGTCAACGCCGCCGCTCATGCTGCCTGCCGCGCCAAAAACGGTCTGGTGCCGCAGGGACAGGTACAACGCCCCGTGTCCGCCCATGCTCAGGCCCGTAATGGCACGCCCCGCCCGGTTTTTGATTGTCTTGTAATGCGAATCCACCCAATTGACCAGTTCGTCGGCTACGTAGGTTTCGTAACGGAAAGCAGGATCGGCCGGACTGTCAAAATACCAGCTCCCGATATTACCGTCCGGGCAAACAACGATCATCTGGTAGGTATCGGCGGCTTTACCGAGGCCAGCCACTTTTTTCACCCAGTCGCTGTAGTCACCGCCGTATCCGTGCAGCAAATACAGCACAGGCAACTCCTTCCCATCAACGTACGAATCCGGCGTAATGACTACCGCCTTGATCGTTTTCTTCATGGACGGGCTGACGGTAGCTACGGTGTCAACCCTGGCGGCCAGCCCCGACAGGCTGCACACGAGTAAAAGCCCCACCGCTACTACGCGAAGGGTATTCAGTACAGAAATGTGGATCATTTGTTCACTTAAGAATAGACAGTAAGCAGTTTCCACCGACAATAAGCCGTCGGATGGCAAAAGCTACGCATTACGCTGCCAGGTAAGTACAGTCAGCTCAGGTGAATCAACCCGATGGGCGTAGCAATTCTAAGTCCATTGCATACGCTCACTTGATACCCTTACAGCCTGATGCCCCATTCGTTGGTCATGGGTCGACCTAGCAGGGCGTTGGCTTCGGCGTCGTTTTTGAACTGCTCCTTCTTCGGATTCCATTGCAGCGGTCGTTTCAGCTGGTAGGCGATGTTGCCGATGTTACAGACAGAAGCGGTACGGTGGCCAATTTCGACATCACAAATCGGTTTGCTCCGGTTACGCATTGCGTCCAGAAAATCCTTGTAATGATTGTCGCTCCTGTACACCTGCTTTTCCGTTTCACCAATCACCTTCGTGGCGAGTGACACCGGCGTGGTCTCGATTTTCCGCCGTTGCACTTTGATCTCGCCCTCGGTACCGATGAAGTGAATCGCGTTGCTCCAGTCCCATTTCTCGTGGGTCATCGTAACGCCATTGGCATACTTATACGTCAGAAACGGGTGTTCCTTGCCATCAGGTGCGATCACCTCAACCGGGCCGCTGTCATCCATATTGAGCGACCACTGCACGATGTCGAACATGTGTGCACCCCAGTCAGTCACCATGCCCCCGCCAAACTCCCGGTAATTGCGCCAGTTTGGGAACACGTCTTTAGAAAGTGGCGGAGCGAGTTCGGAGTTGAACACCACCGGTGCATTGGGTCCCAGCCAGCGATCCCAGTCCAGCCCTTCCGGCACTACTTCGCCGGGCAGGTTATAGGGCGTCGGCGGAGGGCCAACGTTTACTTTGATCGATTTCACCTCACCGATATAGCCATTCCGAATCAGCTCTGCCGTTTGCCGAAACTCAGGCCACGACCGCTGCATACTACCCGTCTGGAACACCCGCTTGTATTTCCGGGCCGCATCGACCATCGCCCGGCCCTCTTTCACGGTGAGGGACAAGGGTTTCTCGCAGTAAATATCTTTCCCGGCTTCAGCCGCCCGAACGGCCATGGCGGCATGCCAGTGATCGGGCGTAGCAATGACAACGGCGTCGATGTCTTTCCGGGCTAGAAGCTGCCGAAAATCAGTATAGACCGGAATGTCGGTATAGGCTCCCAGCTGGGTATTTTTTTCGTAATGCCCTTTTACCCGATCTAAAAAGGCACCCGCTTTGTCTTTGTATACTTCGCTGATGGCCACAATCCGAGCTTCGTTGGTGTTCAGGAACGACGTACCCAGCCCTTTACCCTGTTTGCCGGTCCCGATGAAGCCCAGCGAAATGACATCACTCGGTGCCAGGTATCTGCTGCCATCGGGCCGTTTTCCGCCCAGCACAAATCGGGGCACAATAACGAAACTGGCCACAGCAGCAGCCGTCTTGCCAACAAAATCGCGCCGGGATACACCTTGTTTCTCGCTCATGACACTAGTGGTTAAGGAATGTAGTGGGTGCTTTACGGTGGGGGTAGTAGCCTTAGCCGCTACTTCGATGCCGAAACGGGCAGCAGCGCTTTTTCTAACTCATCAATTGTCCAGGGATCGCGCGCAGCGGCATAGGCTTCCCGCACTTTTTTGATATCCTCCGGCTGCACTACGGCCGATTGGCGACCTTTGATGGCCCGTGAGGACGTACCTACGAACTCGTAGCGGATATAGCTGACCACCGAAGCCAGCCATTCGTCGGTGTTGTCTTTCATCGACGCCATCTCGCTTGGGTACGTCTTACCCTCAATCGGTCCTTTCAGGCCATGCAGCAAAATCCGGATGGCGAAGTCACGATCATGGTTCAGGTGTTTAGCTCCCCGCAGGGCCGGGGCAGCGTTGGTGGGCAGGCCATTGCCATCGCCACCGTGGCAGGGCGAGCACATACCTTTATAAATCTCACCGCCGCTTACAATGAGCTTACGCTCTGCTGCCGTGAAGCCGCCTAGTTTCATGCCGTACACCTTGGCGTCTTCGTTTCGATCGATGCTGTTTTTGGCGCGGGCCAGCATTTGATTGGAGGGATGCTGTGTCAGAATTTGTTGCACAATCTGCCGGGCACTTTCGGATCTATTGGCACCCAATGACAGCACCAACTGCGTTTTCACATCATAATTTTCGTCGCCAGCCAGCTTACCTACCCGGGCAATCATGTCGGTATCGTTTTGCTTAAGGTAGCGTTCGCTGATCCAGACAGATGCACGTCTAACCTGCGCGTCGGCATCGGTCAAGGTGGCAGTCAGCAGGTCTTTATCAATCGCTTCCAACCCTTCGAGTGTCCAGAGGGCGTGCAGACGACCCAGGGCTGATGCCTGTTGCTGACCGGTGGCCATGGCTTTCAGGGCCGGAATGACCGATTTATCGCCCAGCAGAATAAGCTGTTTCTGGGCGTTATCGCGCCACCAGCCGTTAGCATGGTCCAGGTGCTTCACCAGACTGGCCGCCGGCACATTGAGCATCTTCGGCTTGGGGCCGGGCTTGTAGCTATCGTGCACCAAGCGCCAGATACGGCCGCGCTGATTCACTTTGTCTAGGCCGTACTGATCGATTTTACCCCGTAGGAAGGTTCCCTTCTTGGTCCAGTTTGACTCCTGAATCACGCCGCGGTTCATGTCGATAATGTACAACAGACCGTCGGGACCGGTATAGGTGTTTACAGGGCGGAAAAAGAAGTCGGTGCTGGCGATGAATTCCTTCCGGTTGTAGACGTTCTCCAGGTACGTCTTCCCGTCCCGGTTCACAACTTTTGCCCGGCGGACAATGCGCGCAACCGGCTCATTGATCAGGTAATCGCCCACCAGATCGGCGGGTAGGCGATCGCCCCGGAATATAGACTGGCCGTTACCCGACGTGAAGTGATTCAGCGTACTGTCGGGGCGTAAACGGGCCGGGCCGCCCTGCACTTCGGGGTTGGAAATGCGCGACCAAACCGGGCTGAACGTCTCTTCATTATAGGCATCGGCAAATTCCAACGCGCCATATTTCGGGTTGATCTGAAAACCCGAGCCGGCATTTTCGCCCCCCCCCCGGCTGTAGAATAACCGACCGTAATTATCGTGCGTCAGGCCCCACTGCCCGTTTGAGCCGCTATGCAGCGAATCGGGTGTCAACTTGCCGCCAACGTACCTGAACCGGATCGGGTCAACGGTTTGGTAGATGTAATTGTCGAGGTTCCAGACCAGACCACTGCGCTGGTGCTCCAGGTTGCCCGGCGCCACTTTTCCAATTTCATAGACCGCTCTTTTTTCGTCGGCCACCCCATCGCCGTTGGTGTCTTTGTAGCTATGAATATCGTAGGTGTCGGTTTCGTTGACCAGCAGTTCGTGGTTCACGCAGAGGAGCATGCGTGGTAGCATCAGGTCTTTAATGAACACCGTGCTTTTGTCCATTTTACCGTCGTTGTTGGTGTCTTCCAACAGCATCACGCGGCTCTTCTTGTCTTTGGTACCGGTGCCGTCGGCATCCTGCGTGTAGGTTTCCATCTGGGCTACATACAGGCGGGCGTCACCGTCCCAGGCCAGGGCCACGGGTTCGGTAATCATGGGTTCGCTCGCCACCAGTTCCATGTGATAACCGGGCTGAAGCACAAACGCGTTCTGGCTTTGCTCGGGCGTAAGCGGGTTGATCGCGAACGGAGCTAAGGGGGGCGTGTCGGTACTTTCGGCCGCTGGCGCTGCCGTAGCGACGACGGCAGCAGGGGCGGGCGCTGAGTTGCTGGCAGGTGTGCTGGTCGCCATCTGAACCTTACACGCATAGACAAAACAAGACAGAGCAAGGGTGCCCGCAATCAATTGGTTACGTTTCATTGTACGCTATGCGTTAGGCTATTGTTTAGCAAACCGGAAGAACGAGTAACTACAAACGCTGCTGAGCGCCGTGAGCAGATGCCAGATCGAGTGTCCCTGCATCAGCGAATGGGGATCACAGCCGATTTTCTGGACGTCGAGTGTTCGGAACTTAACCGCTACGACCATAAGAACAAGACTTGCTACAGCTACTACTCCAGACCGCTTTCGCCTGAACTGAACATAGTTAACGGCGATCAGGAGCAGCAGCGCCAGAATGAGCGAGGGCAGCAACACGGCACTCGAGACCAACAGGGCGATTTTTAGAAACAGGCCAATCAGGACTACCAACGACACCACCCAACTCAGTTTGGCCAGGGGTGTCAGTCGGAGTTTGTGCAGTACGTGGTAGAGCGCGATCGTCACCAATACCAGCGTGATGCTGTAGGTACCGTTCATGTCGACCCGCTGCCCCACGTAGGTAAGCGACGCGTGAAAAAAGGCACTGCCAAAACTGAGATAGATAAAGCAAAGACCCATCAGCGCCGACAGAGCCGGAAAGGCTTCCAGGCGGTTTTGTCGTTTTATAGCTGATTGATGGGTTTGGTCATACCGGGCGATCAGCAGAATCAGCACGCCAAAGAAAAAGTACGACAGGTTCGAGTACGTATTCATCCGCTGGTGAAAAAAGCGGGCTACGTTGTTGAATTCACAGTATTCCACGACCAGCGCCGACTTGCTGATGACCATTCCTTCCCAGACGGAGCCGTTAACGAATGAATCGAGCCCAAACCAGATCGCCAGCATGCCGAGGGTGACGGCGGCGGCCTGGCTACTGAGCCTGACCACAACTGATTTTTCCATACTTAGTTGGCGAGTAAATGGTACGACAATCAGTTGAGCCTACTTTTTCGGGTACGTTCAGGCGGCAGCAGCGTTACGTATCGGCGACATACGACAACCAATTTTAAGCACTACCACAAGGGCGATTCATCGCAGCCCGCCAGACTGGTTTGTCCGGTTGGCTGGCACGTTCATGTGGTCTTTGGCTACGCTGGCGGTATTACTTATCGAAATTGTCTTCGAGCAATTGTTTTTCGGTTAGTACGCCGCTACCAGCCGGTTTTCTGGCTCGCATTTGCCTGACATCCTCTGTTGAAATACTTTTCCCCTGCTTGGCGAATGCATTTTGGGTAAAGCGTATAATGTCGACAATATCCTGATCACTGATGTCCTTGTTGTTGATGAGGGCAGGCATCTCGTTGGTCAGCTGATACAGTTTTCCATCCACATGAATCGGTCCGCTTACACCGTGCAGAATAATGGCCGCCAGTCGCCTCATGGAGCCGTCGATGTAGTCGGAGCCTTTGAGTGGCGGGGCCAGATCCTGAATACCTTTTCCGTCGGGGCCGTGGCAGGTAGCGCAAATAGTCCGAAACAGTCTCAGGCCTTTTGTCCGCTCGTCGACCTCGTTTTTCTGGACGACAAAGATGGAATTTAGCTCATTTTTCTGCCGGTTGCTGAGGACCAGCGTCAAGTTCTTTTTCAGCAAATCGCTCGGTGTCATTGCAGCCAGGTAGCGACCTTCTTTGCCCGAAAGCCCGCTTGTCAGTGCTTCCTGATAGACGCGCTGATCGGCATATTTCGTGTCAATGGCAGCCAGTACGGGCAAAAACGCAGCCTCCGACACGGTGAGCCAGCCGTTAAGCGCCATCGCCAGGTACAGGTCGACCGTCTCGTTGTTCCGGGCCAGCAACTGCGTGCAAACGGCTTTCATCTCGGCCACTCGCTCCCTGGCGGCATACCGTTCCAGCAGGCCAACGGCATGGGCAATCGTTTCGGGCTGTTGGGTCTTTTTTACCAGGTCGCGCAGGGAAGCGAACGTGAGCGCGTTCATGCCTTCCAGCACGTAAAGGGCATGAATAGCCGTTGCCAGTTCGTTGTTACTTCTGGTCAGCGCCAGTAAGGGCTTAATCACCGCCGGATCGTTGCGTTGAATCAACAGTTGCTGGGCACGGTCGCGTAGCCAGCCGTTCGGGTGACTCAGCAAGGAAACCAACTGGGTCGACGACGCCTTCGACAGTTCAGGCAACGGGTTTAGTGCGCCCTCTTTGCTGGTAATCTTCAGGATACGACCTGCATTCTGCAATGTATCGAGCTTCTTACCGGCCAGTTGCTCGGTGAGGTACTGCGAAATATAAGCCTTATGCTGGATGATACCCCGGTGCATGTCCACTACGTAAATGGCCCCGTCTGGCCCGTTGAACAGGTTGACCGGCCGAAACCCTTCGTCCGTCGACTCGATAAACTCTTTTCCGTCAACCGCCTGACTTGCCTTGGTTTGCAGCGTTTTAAAATCGAGAATATTCCGCTTGATCAGGTTGGCTTCGGGCACGCAGACGAATGCATTCTGGGTATACGCTTCGGGGAATGCGCCCCCCCGGTACACCAGCGGACCGCAGGCGGCCGTCACTTCTTTGAGCAAGCCTTTTTCATCGAGTACACCGGGTTGGTACCCCCGATTGACCGAGGTTGGGTGTGCAGGATATACCCGGTTGCTGGCCAGACGTTGATGCTCGGCGACAACCGGTTTGAAGTACCGGTTGCGGATCACTTTGTTGGGCAACACATAGTCGCCCTGTAGGTTGGTAGAATTATTGTTGTAATACAGCCGCCCAAAATTGTCTTTGGTGATGCCCCATTGGCCCCGGCTGGTTGTGGCTTCTTTGATCCACTTGCCGTTGCGGAGCTGATAGCGGAAGTTATAGTTGGCGTTGTAAATCCAGTTGTCGATGTTCATCATCAACCCGTTTGATGAATGTTCTACGTTGCCTCCTTCGGCATAGAGCGGATCAACGAGCGTTTTTTTGCCGGGCTTATCGTTTTTTACCTCAACAAACCACAATTTGGGGCCATCGACGTAGAGCAGTCCGCCATAGACATGGGCCAGCGCTCTGGGCAGCACCAGCTTGTCTAGAAAAACCGTGCTATGGTCGGTGACGCCATCTTTGTTCCTGTCTTCGAGAATGGAGATCCGGCCGTTGGGTTCCTCCTCGCCGATACCCTCCAGATTGGGCATATAGCCAACCATTTCGACGACCCACATGCGGCCTTTATTATCAAAATCCAGGCTCACGGGTGCCTTCAGATAAGGCTCGGCGGTAATCAGGCTCAACGTGAAGTCATCAGCGACCCTGTAGTCATCGAGCGAAAAAGTGGGCGTACTACTGGTGATTCGTTGAAATCCCACGGCCACGATCGAGAGGACCACGAGCGAGGCAACGGCAACCTTATGGTTAATAGTCTTTATGCTGACGGGTAAACTCTTCATTCTGTACGACTGCTTTTATTCTTTTTCACGTAAGGACCTTTACGAGTCCAGCCAATGTCAACTTTCGACAAATACCATGTCTTTCCTCTGTCATTATTACCCTGGAAAAACAGGTGATAGTGTCCGTTCTGGTCTTTAAAAATATTGGGATGCCCGCTTTCACTCTGATTCCAGGAACCAGCCTCTCCGTTGGTCAGAAAAGGGGTGTCGGATAGCCGCTTCCAATGCACCCCATCCCGACTACGGGCAACGCCTATCTGCTGCGGTTCGTTGTTGTAGGCACCCGCATAAAACATATACAGGTACTTTCCTTTCCGAATACAGGAGGCCGCTTCAATACATTTTTTCTCCCAGGCTAACTCAGGTTTCAGCAGGGGCATATCGGGCAGTTCAGTCCAACTGGCGCGGTCAAAGTTGGTTGTAATTGGCGCCACAGCCACCCCCTGTTGCTGTATCTTATAGTCGGGGTCGCGGGTGGCGTAATACAGGAAATAATTGGTTTTGTAGGCGATCACTTCGGCGTCGATTGCGCGCCCACAGCTCCAGTCGCTCACCTTCGGTCTAAAAATTGGGTTTGTTGCGTCCCGGTCAAAATCGATTCCATTAGTAGACGTAGCGTGGCAGATCGCATCCAGTTTACCGTTTCCGTAGGTCTGATAAAAAAGGTGCAGCGTCCCGTCTTTTACCAAAGCCCCCGGGGCGCAGATTCCTTTTTCCTCAACGGTACCTTTTTGGCCTTTCAGGTTCCCTTTCTTAACCCAGTGAACCAGGTCACTGCTTGTGGCAATGCCAATGTACCATTCTTTAAACTGCTCACTTGGCACCGAGTAATACATCCAGTACGTACCCTGAAAAAAAACCACATACGGATCTTTCGCATAGGGTCGGGCCGGAACATCAGTGTCACCGTAGTACATGGCTGGCTGTTGAGCCCACCCGGTTGTGGTCATTGAAACCAGGAGCAGGAAAAGCGCCAGCCGCAGGATGACTAATTTACTGGTACGACGTTCGGTTTTTGTCAACATGCGTTTTTTTCACTGAGGAATGAAATCGTTTTGGCGCATCTGTCGGCATCAGCAAGACAACGCCATGAACACAGCTATCAGTTTCGAATGAACCCGTAAATATGCCTAAATCCTGCTGCCTGGACCCAGTTTGCATCCGGCATTTACTGATTAGTCCCGTTACTGTCTGGCCCGTCCAGCTGTGCGTACTGACGAGTAGCTGTATGGTTACAGAGGAGTACGCCAGGTACGTTACTGCGGAGCCTAGAGCAACGTACCTGGAAACGCCGATCCTACTCAACTTTACTGCCCCAGGACTTATTCGGGGCATCACCCATCTGAAGCCGAAGGGTGCCCCCGTTTACCATTGTTTCGTGTGTAAGCCAGGGACTGTTGTGTGCTTTACCGTTCAGGGTGGCCGATTGGATATAGACGTTACCCGATGCGTTGTTGGCGGCCTCGATCACAAACTGCTTGCCTTTGTAATACGTCGGGTTCAGCTTGAATGTGATCTTGTTGAAGATAGGGCTGCTCAACTCATAATACGGCTCGGGCGAGGTGCCGCCGTTGGTCGAGAAGAGGCCCGTCTTGAGCAATACCGCCAGACTACCCATCAGCCCCTGATCTTCGTCGCCACTGTAACCATAGTCGGGCGAGAGGCCACTGTACACCTTTTCAACTACCTGCCTCGTCCAGTACTGAGTTAGCCAGGGAGCACCCGCGTAGTTGAACAGGTGCGCCGTTTGAATGCTGGGCTGATTACCGTAATTAATAAAGACCCGCCGGTTCTCTTCCAGCGTCTCCTTGTCGTGCGATTTGCCAGATACGAAATCGTGCCGTTGCGCCTTTTCAAACGAACTGTTCAGTTTGGTGGTAAACGCCTCGTTGCCACCCATAAGCTTGATCAGACCCGGCACATCGTGTGGCACAAACCAGGTAAACTGGGCTGCGTTGCCCTCTTCCCACCCGTTGTCGTAGCGCAGAATATCTACGGGTTCGGCCCATTTGCCGTCGAGGGTGCGGTTCCACATCCAGCCCAGCGCAGGATTCCAGATGTTTTTGTAGTTTTCCGACCGCTTCATAAACAGCGCGTAGTCGTCCAGCTTACCCAGCTTTTTGGCCAGTTGCGCCAGGGTATAATCCTGATAGGCGTATTCCAGCGTTTGCGTAGAGCCGTCCTGATGGAAGCCATAGCGAACGTTGGTCAGCGGATGGGGTACGTACCCCCGCTCGATATAGTACTCGACTCCGCCACCCTTAGCCGTAGTATGCTCATAGCCAGCCTTGCTCATCATGCCGCCGGGAAAATGGTTCTTGCGCAGGCCTTCGTAGGCTTTTTCAATATCGAAGCCCCGAATGCCCTTCAGGTACGCACTTACAATGAAGGGCGTGGTGGCGGCACCGGTCATCACGTAGGTATAATTGCCACCCGCCGGTCCTCGGGGAATGAGCCCGCCATCCTGGTACATCATTACCATCGAGTTGACAAACGATTCGGTCACCTCCGGGTACACCAGATGCCAGAGCGTGTTGAGCGTCCACTGCGCCCCCCAGAACGAGTCGGAGTTGTGGTGATTGAACTTCGGTTTACCGCTGGCATCGAGCGGAATCTGTTTGATCCGGCGTTCAGGACCAGTCATGTCCGAGTACTTGCCATTCACATCCGAGATAATGCGCCGGCCCTGCAAGGCATGCCAGAGGTCGGTGTAAAAGCGACTTCGGACCGTATCGGAACCGCCTTCCACCTGAATTCGGCTCAGCCAGTTATTCCAGTCAGTGCGGCTATCCTGTACGGTTTTGTCGAAATCCCAGTGTGGTAGTTCGGCGTTGAGGTTGATGCGGGCCTGCGCTTCGCTGACGTACGAAATGGCCACTTTCATCTTCCGCACCTCCCCCGCTTTGGTCTTGAAGCTCAGGTACATACCTACGCGTGCCCCTTCGATGACGCCATCGGTGGTTTCCAGCGTTCCGTTTCGCCAGCCCCGGAACGAATCAAACGGCTTGTCGAAGACAGCTACGAAATAAACGGGCAGCACTTTGGGTCGTCGAGTGGTAGGTGCCATGATCGCGTAGCCTTCGATCTCCTGGTTACTGACCTTTTTAACGTAGCCCTTTTGCGTATCCGACGGACCGAGAAAGGTGGAGAAATCGAACAGGATATGGCTCTGATCGGAGGCTGGGTACGTGTATTTGTGGAAACCAACGCGCGTAGTCGAGGTCAGTTCAGCGGTGATGTCGTATGCGTCCAGTACTACTTTATGATAGCCTGCCTTCACGACTTCGGTGGCGTGCGAGAAACGAGAGCCGTACTGCTCCGCGCCCAGATGCCCTTTAAACGTACCGGTTGTGGGCATGACCGGCACGCCCGACAATTGCCAGCAATGCACATGACTAAAGCACTTGATGCTGTCCTGATGGTAGCGGTAGCCCGCGCCCCAGTCGGCATTGATGCCGTTGTCGGGGCTGAGGTTGACCATGCCGAAGGGACGCGAGGCCGAATTGAAAAAGAACCAGCGCGAATTGGCCGCATCAACCAGCGGATTGACCAGATCGACAGGTTGTTTTTGGGCCAGTACGCCATGGCATAGCCCCACTGTGAAGACCAGCGCAAGTAAGAAACAGATCCGCTTAGCCCTGGTAATAAACAGCGCTCTACCTGATTTCATATATCCTGTTTTTGACGGTTCTCAACTTCACTCTACATTCAGTCGCCCCGGCATGAGACCTGGTTTCGTTTAGGTTTGGTACGGGATGTCTGGCGTCGACAAAGTAGAACTGCCCCCTGGCAGCGTGATGACCAATCGCCCGCGTGGAGGTAACTAACCTGAACGGAGCTTTTCGAGCCAGTAAACTAGGCTGGCGAAGTGTACTCAATTGATTCATGTAGATGTGCATCTAGCCGAATTAGGTATCGGCTCACTCGTATAGAGGAGGGTTGACCCTGAAAAATACTGTGCTCATGAGTACAAAGCCTGTCGGTGAAGCTGACTGGCCCCCATTGCCCCTACCGCAGCGGGTACCAAAACAACTATATGCTTTGCCGGGCCAGACAGTGTGTAACCCGATGAGAGACGTACCTGAATATCCTTCCCGGCTGGAACAAGGTTGGCCAGACCAACTTCCCATGAGTAGGTCGACTTTTTGAGTAAGAGTGCCGTGTTGCGATCCGAACAAGGCGCCATCAGACAAGCCGGTTTAGGAGATTGCCATCCGGACAAGTGCTATATCCTGATAAGTAGTGAATCGATTCCTACTGTTCGCTCAGCCCTGTCAAATTAACAGATTACGATTACGGTGTTAGCCAGGTATGGTTGGTAGGGCGAGCAGCTGGCTCATTTCCAGATTTTACCGCCACCATTCGAATAAGCCATACCCACAACGCGGATCAGGCTTGTCGACTACGAGCCGAGGTGTTCTTTAACTTATTCTATGCTTTGCACCACCCGATTTATGGATGAGAAGGGACGGAGGCGTGATTTTAGAAATGACTGTACCCGTTCGTAGGGCAGTCCTTCGGCGTGGGCAATGCTGATTAATCTTGACAGGTAGTAGCGATCAGTAGCCGGGTGTTGACTACGTTCTGCCCAGGCATTCTGCATTGTCTTGATCAGTATCTCTTCTGAATGAGCAACGGGTAAATTAGCTAGTAGAATGATTCCCCAAAGCTTAGGGGCGAACCGCTCATAGAATACGTTGAATGATTGATTATCAAAATTATCGGCTGGCCGAGATTCGTCTACCTGTCTGATTGATGAAAATTGTAACATAAGAGTACAGCAAGAAAAATGGCTTCTGCGTTATAGTCTATTATTGAGCAATTGTCTTCTCGGCTGTAACCGCCGAATCGACACAGATATGTTATACGTGTACAAACAAGTGCAATCTGGTATACGCCATACCGACAGGATGCTGACCCGGATAGCGGCAACAAGTAGTCTTTAGGTTACACAAATCCACTTTCGTCTACCAGATTGGCATACAATAGTTTTAAAGTATCTATCCTATGGAATTACTTCTAAAAATAACGCAGAAGTTTAAAACAGCCATATGATTGTTACCTTTTTTCTAAATTGACCTCAATAAGAGCCCAAGTTGATATTCTAGTTACTTGATCTACCTTACTGTCCGTCCTACAGTTGTTCGGACAAGCTATAGGAGAGACAACATCAGCCTGCCTCGGAAGCCCCACTCCCAATCCGGGTAACTTCAGTCCTTTTTCGCCTTATCACGGCAGTGGAGCGGTGATTCCTAATTAGTCAGTTGGCCCGCTACTCGTTTACATGACACCACCTAAGAAAATAAACGTCGGCCTGATTGGCTTTGGCCTGTCTGGCCGCTACTTCCACGCACCGTTTCTGGCCGTTCATCCGGGCTTTAAAGTAACCCATGTGATGAGTAGCCGACCCAGTGAGGTAACGGCATTTGACCCGGAGATCATACCCGTTGCAACGGTTGACGAACTACTTGCCGACGATCGCATCGAACTTGTCTTTATTTGTTCGCCCAATGAGACCCACTTCCGCTACGCGCAGGCTGCATTGGAACGCAACAAGCATGTGGTGGTAGAAAAACCCTTTGCCCTTACTGAAACAGAGGCCCAGCAACTGCTGGCACTGGCCGCCTCGCGCCGCCTGCTTATTACGGCCTATCAGAACCGACGTTGGGACGCCGATTTTCTGACAGTCAAGCAACTCATTGCCGACAATCGGCTTGGCGATGTACTCGATTACGAGGCCCGGTATGATCGGTTCATGCCAGTAGATACCCGAAGCGCGTCCTGGAAAGAGCTTCCGGGTGAGGGACGGGGGAGCTTATTTAATCTTGGTCCTCACCTCATCGACCAGGCATTACACCTGTTTGGCAACCCACAAAACATCTCGGCCGAAATAAGGAGCATCCGACCCAACAGCCAGATTGACGACTGGTTTACTATCCGGCTAGGCTATTCTGATAAGGTGATTACCCTGAAATCCAGCCTGATGGCTCACCAGAACCACCGTCGGTTCACTATTCACGGTACCGCTGGCTCGTTTACTAAGGGCGGCCTGGATGTGCAGGAGCCCAGTCTGAAGCTGGGTACGTTGCCCAATACACCCAACTGGGGTACCGAGCCAATTGAAAACCGTGGGCTACTTACCACCAACGACAAGAGCGAACGGGTAGCCAGCCTGCCCGGTAACTACGCAGCCTACTACGAATGGCTATACGAGTCTGTTGCCAATGGAGCTGAGTTGGCGGTAAAGCCCCTCGAAATTCTGGCGACTACCAGAGTGATTGACCTGGCCCGGCAAAGCAACCGTGAAGGGCACACTCTCTCCTTCTAACTAGTCAGGTACGTTCCCTGTCACACCTTCCTGCCTGCTGCCGCTTCCCCCTCCGGAAGGGGCGGTTGCCTGTCCGCTTAGTATTGGGCACAACCAGGTATTTCTGCCTGTTATACCAGGTTGCTTCGCCTTGGCATAGCAGACTGGCTAACGGCACTACCCTGCATTTGTGCGCTGATGCATGCGTGCCCTACAACCAACAGCCTACCCGTGAAAGTCAACTGACACCCCACGGCAGACCGGCGTCGCGCTAGTCTGTTGCGCCTGCATCCTGGCCGGGCAAGTATGCTCCACGGTGCTTATGGACCGAAACTTGCCAAAATAACTAAGGATAACTACTAAACTGGTGTAATTATTGTGACTCGTAGTATACATACGAAGTAGCGGCCTCATGGGGTAGCAGCAAGTCTCATTTACGTCCCCCAGGCACGTTCATCTCCCTTTCGGCTAGGGTAATGGCCACTGGTACGAATCTTGACCTCTATCCGCATAAGTGCTCTCGCTAATCGCGTACCCAATTATCAATAAACTTTTTCCTGATCTGAACGAATTGGTCTGCCAGTTGCCCAGCCAGTCGAATCGCTCGGGCACAAGAGCAGCAGTGCGTTACACATTTAGTATTCAGGAATAAGCCCAACCAGCATGATTTTACGGCTACTTGTGCCTCTGTTTATCCCATTTTTAGTTGCTCATTCATCAGACCCTGACAACCGGTTCGTTTCAGCATCTGCACTGACCGGCTATCAACCAACCGCATCAGTGCGAACGCAGGCTCGCACGAACCAAAGCCCAGCGCCAGATCGATCGAGAGATGCGTCAGCTGACGCCGTCGGAAATTCGACAACAAGTAGCGAAAATGACTGTGGACTCCGCTTACTGACCAATATAACAGGTTGTTATTCAGTGAGCGGCCTCAGCAAGGCGACTGTAAGTGCCGAAGTGAGCTGGACTAGTGTTCCAGACGGCGAGGCGATTATTGTACAATTGGGCGATCAGACCCGAACAATCCGTCCACGCCTGGTATCCACCCTAACCAACGCCGACGTTCAAAGCCCGCAACTCGTGGCATTCGAAATCGAGGCGACCGGTTCACCCATCAGCGTATCAGTCTCGTACACCACCTGTACCATTTCATCAACAGTACTAACTCCTACCCCCTGCCAACCGCTTGCCTGTGCCGGCCTGGGTGGTACGGTCTACAAAGACTTTAACGCCGATGGTATTCATCAATCCGGTGAGTCGACGGGATTGCCAGATATTGTGGTGCAGGCGATTACCAGCAACGGCTCTGTGCTCGCCACCTCAACAGACTCACTGGGCAGGTACACTCTGGCTGTGCCAGCGCAAGCCTATCCGGTCCGGGTTGAGTTCAGCAACGTACCTACCTATGCCGGTAATGGTACACCCGCCGGTACCGATGGGCGTACCACGGTGCAGTTTGTCGGTAGCCCGAACTGTGGCGTTGATTTAGGCGTGTTGAACGCACAGGAGCATTGCCAGACAGACCCGTTCATTATTGTCCCCTGCTTTGTAAACGGTGACCCGCTACCGGGTGGGTCACCGGCCGGCGTGCTGGATGCAATCGTGGCGTTCCCTTATTCGTTGCGGGGCAATAAAGACATGAGTCGCATGACCCCGTTGGCTACTGCCAGTCAGGTTGGCTCCTTGTGGGGTACCGCCTATAACAAGTTCACTAAACGGCTATTCACCAGCGCTGTCATGCGCCGCCACGTGGGCCTTGGGCCGGGTGGGTTAGGCGGCATTTACGTTACCGATCTATCGGGGTCCAGCTATAGTTCGGCCACTACCAACCTGTTTGTCGATGTAACCAGCCTGGGCATTGACCTGGGCACAATCCCATCTAACAGCGCCCGTGGGTTGGTAGCCGAACCCGCTACCGCCAATTACGACCTGCCTGCCTTTGCAGCGGTGGGCAAAGTGGGGATGGGCGATATGGATATGGCCGAAGACGGCTCGTTGCTCTGGTTCACCAACCTGCACGACGGACAGCTCTACTCCCTCCGGGTGCCTGCCAGCGGCGCGCCCGGCCCGTCTGACTGGGCGGCTCACTCCCTTCCGACCGATATCACCTGCCAGAGTGGCCAGCGCCGCATTTGGGGCGTGAAGACCTACCAGGGCAAAGTCTACGTGGGCACGGTCTGCGATGCCTCGTTGAGCAAAGACAAACGTGATCTGCGCGCCGTGGTATATGCCTATACGCCGGGTACGTCGGGCAATCTGGGCAGCGGCGGCAGCTTCCGGGTCATTTTTGATTTCCCGCTGACGTACCCGAAAGGAGCGCCTGACCGTACTGATTTCAGCGTTCGCGGCTGGTTTCCGTGGGAGGATGACTTCAATAAATTCACCCTGGTAGGCACCGACGCCATCATTCACCCCCAGCCGATTCTGGCCGATATTCAGTTCGACATTGATGGGTCGATGGTGCTGGGTTTCAACGACCGGTCGGGGTTGCAACTTGGGTTTGAAAACTTCGGCACCAATGTTCCCGACGAAATGCACTATGTGAACATGAGTGGTGGCGATGTGCTACGGGCCTATTTCAGCAACGGAACTTACGTGCTGGAAAACGGCGGCAAAGCCGGGCCAAATGTGGGGGCAAGCACAGCGAACAACGAAGGGCCGGGCGGCGGCGAATTTTACAACGACGATTTCCTGTACGACGGTGCCCTGGTTCACACCGAGAACGCCAACGGGGCCATTGCCATCCGGCCGGGCTCGGGCGAAGTAGTGGTGTCGACGATGGACCCACTCAACAATCAATCCTGGTCGGGCGGCATTCGATACCTGAGCAACACCACCGGGTATTATACCTCGGGCAACAACGCATCGAGCGCCTACGTGGTGTATCGAACGCTGGAGGGCGACGGCAGTACATTCGGCAAAGCAACCGGCCTGGGCGGGGTTAGCCTCACCTGCGACCTGCCTACGTACCTGCAACTGGGCAACCGGGTCTGGCAGGACGATGACCAGGATGGTGAGCAGGACCCCGACGAAAAAGGCCTGCCGGGTGTGCAGGTAGCCTTGTACCAGAACGGTGCCCTGATTACCACCACTACCACTGACGTCAGCGGTGACTACTACTTTACGTATTCGCCCACTTCATCGACTATCGCCGGCACAACCACCGATCTGCTACCCAACACAACCTACCAGATCGCGTTTGGTGCAGGTGGCCAGTTCACAAATAACGTTCTTACCGACGCCGGGGGGCATTATCAACTCACCACCGCCAACGCAACCGGCGGCACACGCAACGACATCAACGATTCAGATGCCCAGATAAGCAATGTGGCGGGTCTGTCTGTACCAATCATTACGGTAACCACCGGCAACCTCGGCTCGGTTGACCACAGCCTTGACGCAGGCTTTTATTGCCTGCCCACCCTGGTCGCCAGCGTGTCAGTGACCCCGCCGACCTGTCCAGCCAGTGGTACAATAGCTCAGAATGATGGGCGCATTGACCTCAGCGGCATTCAGAACGGCGACAAGGCGATCCTGTTTACTGCCGGTACGCCCCCCTCCTACACGGCCACCGACAACAGCCGGACGGTTGTGGCTGGGCAGGTGAGTTTCACCGATCTCCCCACCCCGGCCACCACCAGCGGAACCAGCTATTCGATCGTCGTATACAATGGTCCCTGCTGCTTTACGGTGCTGTCGACCCTGTTGCCACAAACCACCTGTATCCCCACACTGGCTCTGTCAGTGACTCCAGGAGCATGTACCTCTCTGACGAATGCATACACGTTAACGGGCGTGCTTTCACTAACGAATGCGATCACCGATACGGCCATCCTCACCGACGGCACTGAAACAATAACGTTGCCCATAACGGCTGGTGACACAGCCATTCCCTTCTCGCTGACCGGGCTGCCGTCGGGCTCTGGTCTGCATACCGTGCGTGTCAGCTACGCTGGCCAAACGGCTGAGCAAGCCTATACAGCACCCGCCAGTTGCACCGTTGCTGCCGACCTGGCCGTGAGCAGCACAACGGTCTGTGCAGGTGAAACAGCCACTTTAACCGCTATTGGTTGCGAGTTGGGGACCATTCAATGGACAGGCGGTGCGGTTGCTGCTACAGGCCAGTCAGTTCTGGTATCGACTAGTTATCTCGCCGCCATTACAAGCCCAACGTTACTCACATTTACCGCGACCTGTTCGGTCGGTACCAGCGTTACAACAGCCACGGCAACCCTACTGGTTAATCCAAAACCGGCCATCGAGTTGAATAGCGTGCTATGCGCCGGTCCAGCCGCTTACACGATTGTCCTGACCACGCCCGTTACCGATGCTCCCCTGACCTACGAGTTGGTTCGTGGCAATTCGTTTGCTACCGGAACGGCACTGACAATGGGCAGAACAACCCTCCCGGCTACTGGACAACTAAGTCCGCTCCAGCAGCCAGGTACGTACTGGGTACGGGTATACAACGACACCAACTGCTACACCGAACTCCCAATCGACGTGCAGCGGTGCGATTGCCCGGAGGGCAAGTGCCTGCCGTTGATGATCCAGCGACTCAGGTAGCCTCGCCGATCAGCGGTGGCTGATTACCATGCAAGGGAATGCCCGCCGGGAACAGTGAACAGACTGTCTCCGGCGGGCATTCCCTTTTGTACTGAACGTACCTACAGAGTAGTCACGAAGGTGGTTACCGAGCGGGGGGCCAGTACTAGGCCGGTTGCCGGGCTGGTGCGTTTGCGCAGATCGGCCGTATCCGTTGTCTCATAAACCTCGATCTGGCGCGTGCGGCGGCTACCACTTTCCAGTTGGATGGGGCGGGCCTCGCCGGGATTGACTACGACAATAACCAGTTGCTTTTTGTTTGCTGTGCGATAGGCCGATACCATGGGTGCATTGGCTCCGGGCTGCGCCTCGTTTGTTTGTGCGGCCACCCGAATCATTCCCGGGCGGACAAAGCGGGCATAGTTGCCTAGTGCCCACATCGTTTTAGAACTGAGTACGTCGCCATCCTGCTGGTTTTGGGCGGTCTCGCCCATCTTTCCGTTCTTTTCTACATAAACCAGTCCGTCTTTGTAGTTGCTGGCACTCAACGCCAGCCACCACTGCCAGGACGTGGCATTGGCCGACGTGAGGTCGGCATGGATCACTTTGGCGACGTAGAGGGCCGTTGTCATGCCGAGGTCCCGCCCATTGCCGTTGATTTCGCCGTCGTTGTCGCCCAGCACACAGTATTCCGACTGCCAGAAATCAACCCCGGCCTGCTTTGCTTTTTCAGCCAGTGCCTGCCGCATACTGATCAGTTTTGTGGCGGGTGAGGTGGTGAAGTAACTGTGCCCACAAATGATCGGCTCAACGCTGGGTACGTTGCCAATCCGGGTTGGGCTGCCCGGTTCGAAAAAGGCGGTGATTACATCGTCTTGACCAGTTTTGCTGCGGTTCGTACCTGCCCGGTACAGGTAATCCAGCTGGCCTGCCTCACCCAGTATCAGGCGGGTGGGCAGTTTACGCTGGCTCAGTTCACGCCCCAGTTCGCGGGTTAGTTCGGCCATATCGGCGTTGGTGGCGGGGGTACCTTCCTGGGTGGCCATGCGCTGCCCTCTCTTGATGCCCCAGTCCCACTGCGGTTCGTTGAACGGGCTCAGGTAGTGCATCGGCGTTCCCCGTTTGGCAAAATACTGAGCCACGTCGGCCAGAAACCGGGTGTAGTCGCCCAGCCGCTGCCGGTTGAAGTTATAGTCGCCCAACGTACCCGAAGCGTAAGCTTTGCCGTTGGTGGTAAACTGTACAGGGGGTGAATTGGTAAACCCCAGCAGGTAGGGCACCTTTCGCTGGTGGGCGGCATCGACAAACCATTGCTGCCCCGCCTGTTTGGTCCAATCGTAGGACCCGTCGGGCCGCTGGAAACATTCTGACCGGCGCCACGGGCTGCGGATACCGCTCGAATCGCCCTGCTCGGTACTACCCGCCCCAATATTGAACCGCCAGAGCGACAGGCCAATGCCCTTCGGATTACCGGCCTTATCGGTGTCCATACTGAACAACCAGTCGGCCACCCGCTCGCGGTTGGCAAGTGAATACTGCTGACCAACAAACTGCGCCGACCAGCAGTCAGAAGCCCCAAAACTGTGTATCGTCTGATAGGTTTGCTCGGGTTGTACTGTCACGACAAGGGGTTGGGCATTGCCCTTCGAACAGAGCAAAACAGGCAGGATGGTGGCCGTCAGGCACCGCAACATAGAGAAACTCATAACGTTGAACACGTGGTTTTGATGGGTATTACAGTGTTAGCTGGACACTCTTTCCCAGGTATACGCCCTGGGGCAGGTCTACGATAAAGAGCGTACTATTCGTTTTTTCGTCAACCAGTGTGCGGTAATGCTCTCCCGTCGACCGGTACTGTCCCGTCACCGAAACCGTCATCCGGCTCAGCTTCCGCGACGGGTCGGCCAGGGTTAGTTCGGCTAGCGTACCGTTCTTCAGGCGGAGCATCGCCATGCCCTGACTATCCATGCGCACGGTCATGTCTTTGTCGACGGCAATGCTCCCTGCTTTATAAAACGCCAGTTGACTAATACCCAGTTGCCGGTGCGCAACCGCCTGAAGCGCTGGTGTATTGGCCAGAATCTCGATAGACCGGTTGGCCGCGCTGGTTTCATTCACCTGCTGCTCCGACACGTTGGGCACCACAATATACTGGTACGAGCCATTGGCGGGTTTGTTGCCATGATCGACCCACAACGTAAACACCGGCTCGCTTACCAACTCCGTACTGATATTTTTCTGGTCTGTAATATCCGACCAACGGCCCGTTTCTATCTGATTAGCCAGATGAACCGTAGCCGGCTGGGGGAAGATGTAGCCTACGTTATCCTGATACACCCACTTCACGTTGTCGAGCGATCGGCTGCCGGTTGGCAGGCGCTGAACGGTTCCATGCTGCATCAGCTGCACATCGCTCCGCATCAATACCTGATTGATGGTCGTAACCACCGGCATGTTGGGCTTCGACTTAATATCGGTGCCCAGGCAAACGTACTCTTCGTCAAAAAAGAACCACGACTTCTTGGCTTCTACCAGATCGTGCGGGCTTTTGAAATCGAAGGCTACGGCCCCGTACAGGCCATCGGTTACCGCCCCCACAAAGTCGGTCAGCCCGTCTTTCTGAATCTCCTCGGGGCTAGGCAATTGCTTCTTTTGCAGAATCGTGGTACCGGAGATTTTCTGCCAGTTGTATACCGGCCAGATGTTGTGGTACTCGTCGCCCTTTAGCATCAGGTAGTTGGTACCGTCGGCGCGGTGGTGCGTTGTTTTGCCCGGCCCGTTGTAGGGTTCCTCCATGTTCCGGTTTCGGGTCGAAAACATGCGCACGGTGGTGTAAAATGTGGGGCGCTGAAAAACGAAATGCTCGGTTTGCCAGAAGAATTTCGCAAACGATGCCGACGGTTTGGCTTCGCCTTTACGCAGGCGGATGATCTCTTCCAGCTCCGCCTTCCGGTAGTCAGTGCTCACCAGCACCCGCTCAATTTCAAGGGTACTCTGCGGGTGAAACGTCGACTTACCTGAGATGCTCCGGTTCTTCACGCTTATATCTTCGTACACGCCGTAGACCATCTGCTTGTAAATCCCGTCGAGGTAGTAATCGACCAGTTGGTTGATTTTGTCTTTGGAGAACGCATACTTCGTGCCGGCCACGTAGAACGACCAGTCGCCGTAGGCATTGGCGTATTTACCGTAGCCATACGACGATGTGTTGTTGACGCGATCGACCCGGTGGTGAAAACTGTAGTCATGCTGCATCCCGCGTTCGCCCGTCGAGAATTTCAACTCGCCTTCAATGATCTTGATGATGGCGTCGAACGCCTGAAAATTGCCCTGAAACAGCAGGTTCTGGGCCAGAATGCCGGCAATAACGATCCGGTCGCCACTGGGCCGTGCCCCCGACGCGTTCATGTTGGCCCGGCCTATCATGGGTTGCGCTTTGGCGACCAGTTCGGCGGGTAGTTCGTCGCCGATTACCAGCATCAGATCACCCAGATTGGTGGGCGTGGTAATCTGATTGTCGTGCCAGTTGTCGCCCACGAAGTCGTTTTTCACCCAGAACTCCAGCCCTTTTATGATCTGTCCTTTCAGCGCCTTACGCTTGTAGAACGCAGACGATTTAGTTTTATACGCTTTGGCCAGATACACCAGATCCCGCGTGTGACCGCCATGCGGAAAGCTGGCGGTGCGGCTCAGATCGGCGTAGTTGATCCCCCGAAAACTACCATCATCATTCATTTTGGCCAGTATCGCACGCACTGCCTCATCGCTGATGGGGGTGCTCATCAGGTCTGCCACAATGCGGTCTTTTATGATTTTCACCTCATTCTGAGCCAGGCAGACAGACGTAAGCAACGCAAAAAGCGGTAGAAGCAACAGGCGGCAATATTGGTTTTTCATGAAGGGAAGGGCTATGAGTTGGCACTCGCTGGTTGGTAAAGCCGGCAACCCGTATTTTCTATTGCCCAGGCTGGACCGTGCCTCATTGGCAAAACGGGGTTTGGATAGTACGCCCGGCAATGCGACCTTTCGAAAGCCCAGCGTCGGGCCCGCTTTTGTATACATGCGTTCATCATGCAGGGACTATTCATCGAATACATCTTTCTTATTTTGATTATTTTGGGTTTGGTTATGCTGGCCAATAAGATCCGGTTGGCTTACCCGATTGTGCTGGTGGTGGGTGGCCTGGCCCTCAGCCTCACCGATGAGTTTTCGACGATCACCATCGACCCCGACCTTGTTTTCTTTATTTTCCTGCCTCCGCTGCTGTTCGAGGCAGCCTGGCAAACGTCCTGGAAAGAATTCTGGAAGTGGCGACGAGTCATCACCAGCTTTGCCTTCCCCATCGTCATCCTCACGTCCTGCGTCATTGCCTTTGTATCTACGGCCCTCATTCCGGGCTTCACGCTGGCACTGGGCTTTCTGCTGGGCGGCATCATTTCGCCCCCCGACGCCATCTCGGCAACAACCATCATGCGGCAGGTGAACGTACCCAAGTCGCTGCTAAGCATTGCCGAAGGAGAAAGCCTGCTCAACGATGCCTCGTCGCTGATCGTGTTTCGGTTTGCGCTGGCAGCCGTCATTACGGGTCAGTTTCACTTTCAGGAAGCGGCCACCAGTTTTGGGCTGGTGGTGGTGATGGGCATCGGCGTTGGACTGCTGATCGGAGCCATTTTCTACGCCATCATCCGCTGGCTGCCCACTACCCCCAGCATCGAAATTGTGCTGACGTTAGTCACCCCTTACTGCATGTATTACGGGGCCGAGCACTTCCATTATTCGGGCGTGCTGGCGGTGGTCAGCGGGGGCTTGCTGCTGTCGAACAAGCGGCAGAGTATGCTGACCTACCAGAGCCGGCTTCAGGGCGTAAACGTGTGGACCAACCTGGTGTTTGTGATGAACGGGCTGGTGTTTCTGCTTATCGGCCTTCAGTTACCGGCGGTGGTGGAGCAACTCGGCTCGGTCAGTATCAGCACCGCTATCGGCTATGGCCTCACCATCTCATTGGTGCTCATGCTGACCCGGTTAGTGTGCACGTTCGGCGCGGCCCTGTTCACCCGCGTGGCCAGTCGATTCATTACAGTGGCCGACCCCCGACCCGAGTGGCAGGGGCCGCTGATACTGGGCTGGGCAGGTATGCGCGGGGTAGTCTCGCTGGCTGCGGCCCTGTCCATTCCGCTGCTGATGGAGACCGGCCAGCCGTTTCCGCATCGCAACCTGATTCTCTTCATCACATTTATTGTCATTTTGGCAACCCTGGTCTTTCAGGGATTGACACTCCCCCTGCTCATCAAAAAAGTGACGTTTACCGACCCGCCAAACGCGATTCCGGAACGTAAACAGGAACTCATTATTCAACAGGCCATCACGCAGACTTCACTTCAGTTTCTGGAAAAAGCCGGACTAACCAGTGACCATCTGGCCAACCTGCACGAACGCCTGACCATCGATATGGGCCTCCTCAACCAGGCGCTCACCGAACCAGCCACGCCCACGATCGGCACCGTGGGTGCCTACCAACGTACCTACCTCGACCTGCTTCAACAGCAGCGGGCAACACTCATCGAGATGAATCAGCGAATGGAGTTCGACGAGGAATTCATTCGAAAATACCTTTCCCTGATCGATCTGGAAGAGTATAAAATCCGCGAAAAACTGGTACAGGAAAGTTAGCGACGTACCTGTGCGGCAGGTTGTTGCTCTCGTTACCCTGCCCAAGCTGCCCGTTAGTTGGCCAAACAAAAGGGAGTCAGGAAGCGAACTAGTGGGCTCAACTAGCGTTACGTTTCTAGTCAATAACGCCAGATGCAACCGCCCATACAGGATGGAAGCCCCGGCGCTACTCAACAAAGGAAGACGGATCGATACCTATGCAGCACATTGCCTTGGTTGTTGGTGCCAGTGGAATCACCGGCAGCAATCTAGCCCACGAATTGATTACCCAGGGATGGCAGACCTACGGACTGGCCCGCACCCCTAATCAGGGTATAGCCGATTTACAGCCCGTTGCCGCCGATTTGCTAAACCCCGAGAGCCTGCGGACAGCCCTGGCCACCATCGCCCCTACGCACGTGTTTTTTACCAGCTGGATGCGGAACGACACAGAGGCGGAGAATATCCGGGTTAACGGCACGATGGTCCATAACCTGCTCGATGCGCTAGCTCCCAAGAAATCGGTGCAGCACGTTGCCCTCGTGACAGGCCTAAAGCATTACCTGGGGCCCTTCGATGCCTACGCGAAAGACGGGTTCTTACCCGAAACACCACTGCGGGAAGAGCACCCACGCCTCGACATCGAGAATTTCTATTACGCGCAGGAGGACGAGGTGTATGCCGCCGCCGCCCGCGATGGCTTTACCTGGAGCATTCACCGCCCACATACCGTCATCGGTAAAGCGGTAGGCAACATGATGAACATGGGCAGTACCCTGGCCGTTTACGCGTCGCTTTGCCAGAAAAGCGGACAACCGTTTCGCTGGCCGGGGTCGAAAGCCCAGTGGGAAGGCCTGTCAGACGTGACTGACGCCCGCGTACTTGCCAGGCACCTCATCTGGGCCGCAACGACCGAAGCCGCTCACAACGAAGCCTTCAACGTAGTCAATGGCGATGTATTTCGGTGGAGCTGGTTGTGGAAGCGGATTGCCGACTGGTTCGGGATCGAGGCCGTTGGATTTGAGGGGACCATTCATCCGCTGGAGGCTGAAATCGCCAATGACGGTCCACTCTGGCAGGAAATTGCCCGCGAATATCAGTTAGTAGAACCCAACCTAAACCGCGTGGCCTCGGCCTGGCATACCGATCTCGACCTGGGCCGACCTATCGAGGTGATGACCGACATGTCGAAGAGCCGGAAGCTTGGCTTTACGGTTTTTCAGCCGACAGACGAATCGTTCTTCGACCTGTTTGACCAGCTGCGGGCCGACCGCCTGATTCCGCCTGCTCGTTCGTAAAAACGCAAAACTGGGTACGTTGGTAACTTGATGGTCAAGTTACCAACGTACCCAGTTAAAGAATTGAGCCAGTCGCGCGCTACGGTCAGCAATGCACTGTTACCCTCAGAAAAGTAGCGGGTATTGATGTAGCCGCTTTATCGGCGCTGGTGTTCTGGCTGTCGAACAACGCCGACAGTTCGGCCTGCAAGTCTGCTGTTTTCCCGTTTTTTTCGGCCGCTTCGAAGGCGTTCATCGTCGGGCCGTAGTACGTTCTGAACCGGTTGAGCAGTTCGGATGGTGGAAACGGCGCGCTGAACAGGAATGTGTCCCTAACGAAGGAAATGTGCTCCGCTGCCACACCGGCTTTCCCGAACCGGTCGATCACGTGGCTTTCTACTCCCCACAGCATGGGGCTGATGAATCCCTCGGGTGGGGGCGGTGTGTAGGCCGAACTGATCTTCAGGATCTGAGCAACCAGCGTCGGATCGCCCGGAATCCAGTTCCCCATCACGATCCGCCCGCCGGGACGGGTCACGCGCACCAATTCACGGGCAACATCGAACGGGCGAGGCGCAAACATGGCCCCGAATATGCTTACAACCAGATCAAATGTCTGGTCGGGCAGGTCTTTCAGATCGGAAGCGTCCCCCTCTTGAAAACGACAATTTGAAAGCTGTTCGGCCTGAGCGCGACGGTTACCCGCCTCAACGAGATTTTGGGCAATATCCACGCCCAGCACGGTCGCGCCAAGCCTGGCCGCCGGTAGAGCCGTGGTACCGTCACCCGATCCCAGATCGAGTACGTTCAGTCCGCTGGTAATTCCTAGTTTGTCAACGAGCGCCGTACCACTTTCACGCATGGTCTGGGCAATTTGGGTAAAGTCGCCTTTTTCCCACAATGCTTTGTTTGGGTTCATTTTTGGTGCAGTTTAGACGGGTGAGTTAGCCATAATTCCCTGATCTACAACGCGCTCTTTATACTGCGGTATTCTCACCAAGTCAACGGTCATGTAACGCTCCCGTAATAGACCGGTTTGGCTGGCTAGCCGCTGTTGGGTAGCCCGTAGTGATCAGGCTGGCCCCTCTTCACGCAAGACGGCACCAATCACACCCGCCCGGTGGTTCTTTTGTATATGGAGTATTTTAAAAAACTGCTTGATCTACTGAAAACGGAGCGGGACGAAGACCGCTACCAGTACCAACAACTCACCCAGTCGACCAGTGTGGCCGAGCGCCGGGCCAATGGCCTTACCTGGTACCCCATCGCTATTCGGGGCTCTGAACTGGGTCGGGGCGATTACCTGACCGTGGACGTAGAGCGCACCACCCATCAGGACCTTTCTCACCAACTCAGAACGGGCGTACCGGCAGTCTTATTCAGCAACCACGATCCCAAAGTAGACCGGGTCGAGGGCACGGTTTCGTTCCAGAACGGAAACCGACTCAAAATCACGCTGCTCACTGATGAGTTACCCGACTGGTCGCGCAACGGAAAGCTGGGTATTGAACTGCTTTTTGACGACACCAGCTACGACGACATGCAGGAAGCGCTCAAGCAGGCCAATACCCTCGGTGAAGGCAACACCAATCGCCTGATCACCATCCTGACCGGTTCTGCCTCGCCGACCGTCAACGATACCCTGCCAGCCGTCAGCATTCCCCGGCTCAACCCCAGCCAGCAACAGGCCGTACAGACAATTTTGGCGGCCAATGAACTGGCCGTGGTGCATGGGCCGCCGGGCACGGGCAAAACCACTACGCTCGTGCAGGCCATCAAGGCGCTTAATGAACAGGACCACAAGCAGCTTCTGGTGGTAGCTCCCAGCAACGCAGCCGTTGATTTGCTGAGCGAAAAACTGCACGACGAAGGCCTGAACGTGTTGCGCGTGGGTAATCCGAGCCGGATTTCGGATCGGCTGACGGCCCTGACGCTCGACCACAAGATGGGTGAGCACAGCCTGATGCGGGAGGCTAAAAAACTAAAAAAGCAGGCCAATGAGTACAAAACGATGGCCCACAAGTATAAAAAGAGCTTTGGTAAAGCCGAACGCGACCAGCGAAAAGCACTTTTCGACGAGGCTCACCGTATTCAGAAAGAGGTAGCCACCACCGAGCAGTACATCATCGATGACCTGGTTGGGAGGGCGCAGGTCATTACCGCCACGCTGGTGGGAGCCAACAACTACACCATTCGCGGTCTTACCTTCCATACGGTGGTGATCGATGAAGCCGGTCAGGCACTGGAACCCGCCTGCTGGATTCCAATACTGAAAGCTCAAAAGGTCGTGTTGGCGGGGGACCATTGCCAGCTATCACCCACTATCAAATCAGCAGAGGCCGCACGCAACGGGCTGAGCGTTACGCTGCTCGAAAAGTGCATTGCGCGGCACCCCGAGGCCGTGCGTCTGCTCGATGAGCAGTACCGGATGCATGCCCACATCATGGGGTACTCGGCCTCGGTTTTCTACGGCAATCAGTTGCGTGCTCATGCATCGGTGGCGGAACATGCGCTGTTTCCCGGCGACAGTGCGCTACACTTTATTGATACGGCCGGTTGCGGATTCGAAGAGAAACTGGAGGGCACCAGTTCGACCAACCCCGACGAGGCCGCCCTGTTGATCAAACACCTCACCCAGGTTGTGGCTGAGTTGGACCAGTTCTACACGCCCGCCAACTTCCCCAGCATTGCCATTATATCGCCCTACAAGCAGCAACTGGCTGTATTGAACGAGCAGCTGACACATGCACCCGACCTGCAACCCTACCGCCAGTCGATCTCGGTCAATACCATCGATAGTTTTCAGGGGCAGGAACGCGAGATTGTTTACATTTCCATGACCCGAAGCAACGACCGGGCCGAGATCGGATTTCTATCCGACATTCGCCGGATGAACGTGGCGATGACCCGGGCCCGCAAGAAACTGGTTGTCATCGGCGATAGCGCCACACTGGGACGTCAGGCTTTCTATGCCGATTTCATCACTTACGCCGAGAAACTCAACGGCTACCAGAGCGCCTGGGAATGGCTGTAAGCTGAGTCGTTTGCAACGGGTCGCTTTTAACTCAAGTTGGCGAATGTATGGGTTTCCGACAGCCGTTCAGCGGGACTTTATATACGTCCATTCGAAAGGCCCAACCGCTCCAATTCCCTATACTCTACCCGCGACTGTCGCGAAATAGTGGGCCATATGTCGATGGATGATGGAAAGACGGTTACCCCAATTGCCTGTGGTTACCCGTTCAGGAGAACATCCCTGGCACAGACGCCATTACCTGGAATGTCAGGAGCCTGGACTACAAACCCAACTCAGCGGGAATAGTCCATGCTCCTGCCAGCCTCTCCTGGTGAACCGCATGTGATGCCGCTACGTGTTATTGCGTTACCAACCTGATTTGGTTAAAGCGCGGGGTATTCAAGCTGTTCCGGGCCGAAATTTTCAGTGACATTACGTCCTGTCCATCAGCGCGCAGCCGAATCGTTTTTCCATCAACCGAAACAATCTCGGCAGGCTTGTCATTGATCAGAAAGCTCACGTTTTCCGGCTTGATCTCATCCAGCGCGCGGATATCAACGTAGTTGCCGGTGCGGGTTTTGTTCTGCAGTTGGTAGGCAATAAACGACCGGGTACGTCGCCAGAAGCGCTCGTCGTCATAACCCGAATCGCTCCGCTCACCTTTGTACTGATGATCGACTTCGGGCTGTTGCTCCCCGCAATTTACCTTATCGACCGTACTGGCATCCAGGGCCAGCGCCTCGGCTTCCTGCTGTTTCAGGCGGGCCTTCTGCTCGTTGAAGGCCGTTTCTGAGAACGTCTGAAAATACATCTGGTAGCGAGCATCGTGTACCTCATAAAACGGTTGCAGCGTCAGTGAATCCAGCCTGAAACGGAGTTGATCTGTAGGTTTTAGTTTGGTCAGGTACGTGGCTGGTTCGCCAACGAGCGCATAGGCACTGGTAATCGGGTATAGCTTGCCCTTTGTTTCATGCCCCATCCGGCTGTCATCGGCATACAGTCCGGTCAGGTCGTTCGTCGATGTTTTCGCTGCCAGTACAATGGGGCCGTTCACAAAGGCCGCCCAGTTCGAGCCGTCGGGCAGGTATTCCAGCCGCGTCGAGGTGGTAAACCGAACGGATACCTTATCGCCGGTCTTCCATTTCCGACGAATAGCTACGTAACTGGCTGGCGTTGCCTGAACCGACTGCGCCTTGCCGTTAACCAGTACAGTGAAATTTTCAGCCCATTTCGGGTAACGGATGTGCACAGCGAACGCCTGCGGCTTTGTTGATGTCACAAGCAGGTCGGTCCCGTTTTCGTACGGGAACTGGGTACGTTGGGTAAGTTGCACCTGCTTCGCTGTCCAGTTCACCGTCGACGGCATAAAGAGGTTCACGAACAGGTCATTAGCCGCCTGACTGTAGATCAGTTCGCCGTATTTGGTGTGGTTCTCGATACCCGAACCCACGCAGCACCACATGCTGGTTTCAGGCTGCGAGTACACCCGATAGTGGTTGGGCCGAATGGGTGTAAAATAGACGAACCCACCTTTTTCAGGATGCTGACTGGAGAGAATGTGGTTGTAGAGCGTCCGCTCGTAGAAATCCAGGTAGCTCACATCGCTTTTATCCAGGAACAGGGCTTTACTCAGGCGTAGCATGTTGAACGAGTTACACGTCTCCGGTCCCTGATTCGACTTGATTACCTGACTGAAATCGGTGGTTGGATTAAAATGCTCGCGCACGCTGTTTCCCCCGAAAGCCACACTACGGGTTTGCGACACGTTTCGCCAGAAGTACATCGCCGCGTCTGACCAGTCCGTTTTGCCCGTCAGCGACGCGATTTTTTCAAACCCGATCACTTTCGGAATCTGCGTATTGGCGTGGAGGCCCGTCAGCTTATCCTGTTTCGCCAGGAGTGGTTCCAGAATGGCCCGGTGCGAGATGCGCTGTGCCGTTTCAAGGTACTTTTTATTGTTGGTCAGGACGTACAGGTCGGCGAAGGTTTCGTTGATGCCGCCATGTTCGGTGCGCAACACTTGTTGAATCTGCTCGTCAGACAGCGGTTTAATAAGCTCCACAAACCAGTCTCCCAATCCGATCAATACCTGTTTTGCCTGTTGGTTGCCAGTGTATTCATAGGCATCACGCAGGCCCGCAAACAGCTTGT
Organism: Fibrivirga algicola; assembly: GCF_011742925.1. Taxonomy (GTDB): domain Bacteria; phylum Bacteroidota; class Bacteroidia; order Cytophagales; family Spirosomataceae; genus Fibrella; species Fibrella algicola. Next base: position 160,883 of record NZ_WAEL01000009.1, on the reverse strand, counting down.
GAATGTTGTAGAGCGGCACCCAGGTGTTGTTCAGCCCAAAGCTGCTGCCGTCGATATCGCCTTTGTGAATGCGTTCCCAGAACACCTTCCCCTGCGGAATACCGCCCACGTACCCATTCCCGTTTTTGACCTGGCATTGCGCCAGTTGATCGACCATGTAGTCGAGTCGTTTTTTCAGTTCGGCATTTCCCGTCGATGCGTGCATCATAGCAAGTGCCGAGAGGTAATGCCCGCCGATGTGCCCGTCCAGCCCCGAGCTTTCCCAGTTGCCATAGCGCGGTGCCTTCAGGGGTAGGCCAGCGTCGATCAGATATGGAGCCAGCAATTTGTCCGGGTCTAACGCCAGTATGTAGCGTAGGTCGACATCCTGCGCCTGCTTGAACGGCCCACCCGTTAGTCGTACTTCCTGCAATGAGAAAGGCTGCATCTGAGCTACAGCCGGTGCGCCAAGCAACAGACAAACGGCCAACGAGATTATGTTTGTTTTCAACACAGTACCAATTTTAATCGTAAATCTAATGCCAGTTCAGGTATGTGTCCTGACTTTCCCAAACGAGCACAGCAGTACCTATAAGCGCATTATCATTCTTTTTTCCTCACAATAGGTCGATGCAAACCATTCATAGCGGGCTTGTTGCCCAAGGGGGCAGGCTAAAACATGAACATACCGAAGCCATGTTCTCAATTAAGAGGTGTATTGCCATTATAAGTTGCAATCGGTTTCAGTTTGCACCCTAAAATATACATTCCGTCCGTCTGATGCCCAGCCTCTACTTTATGATTACTCAGAGATACGGACCAAATAAAAAGACAATCAGTTGTTTATCAATTGATTGCATCTATATCTACGGATTGGCTAATTAATTCTCATTCTAGTAGGCGAAGCTGAAACTGTGTCTCTGGAGAAAGCTTTAGTTCAGCCTGTAGAAACAGCCGGGGTCATCAGCTGCTTCTGTTTCTGATGTAGTCCTGATAACTACATCCTACCGGGTAACAAACTATGATCCATGCACCTCGAAGCACTTCGTCTAATTGGTAAGCAGCTCATCGCTAACGCCTATCATGACGAATGGATATACAGCTAGTCTCTGATTTACAATATATTATCATGATTAAGGAGGTAGATCCACTTGTATTCTAGCAAGAGTTTTAGCGCTTAGAAAACATAAGCAACCTGAAGGAAGCTCTACGACAGGCCACCTCCTACTTAAGGGTTTACCGATCGGTAAGGCTATTCATTGGTTGGGTATCAACTATTATATCAATCAAACCCATACGGTTACGGGAATTGGTCATAAGCTGATCCATATAAGTCATTGCCCAACCTACATAAAGCAGGCATACTAAGGCCTATAGGTCACAATCCGACAGTCTGCTAAATGACGCCGATCCCCAGAATAGCCTGTTGACTGAACAATAAGACGTTTTACTGGCAATTATGCGACTCTAAAATCTATTTATTCTTTAAAAATTCATGCAATCGGTTGCACATACCCAGCCGTTTATATAGCTTTGTCACTACTAAAGCTCACTAAAGTGGGCGTTCGTTTATACGTAGCTGCTACGATTTCGTCAACGTAGCCCACACCGGGCATAGTGAGTCGTTTTAGGGAGTCCTGCTTTCACCCTTGTGTTACTGTCCACTTTATGAATAGCAACCGTGAAGAATCAACCGTAGATAGCACCCGGAAAACCTGCCGCTGCTCAATCAACCTGCTGAGTCGCCGATTTAGCCTTCAGGTGCCTGCCTAGTTTGCACCCGAACACTCTTCCCTGGGTATGTACCCGCCTCATCTCCTTCCTGCTTCTGCATAAGGGCATTACCCTGGCAGGGAACAATACAGTGCGTCGAACCAAATTTATCTCCAGTTATATGAAACAATTCAACCTCTCTGTTTTTCAGCGGCAACGCACGAAGCACCTCGTTAGCTGGTGTGCCTTGCTATTGATGATCACCAGTTTCACGGCAACTGCACAAACTGTGCGGGGAGTCATCAAATCAAAGTCAAATGAGATTATCCCTGGTGCATCTGTTCTGGTAAAAGGAACTTCCAGGGGAACATCTGCGAATAATGAGGGAGCCTTTACCATCAATGCGTCGGCCAACGAGGTGCTGGTGTTTAGTTCGATCGGTTATAAAGCGCAGGAAATTCGCGTGGGTACGTCTTCAACAGTCGATGTCATTCTCGACGAAGACGCCTCGGCCCTGAATGAAGTAGTTGTGGTAGGGTACGGTACACAGAAGAAAACGGATTTAACGGGGGCTGTAGCCAGTGTAAACCTCGAAACGCTGCGCAATTCACCCAACACAAACATTGGTCAGTACCTGCAGGGAACTGTTCCCGGTTTGAACGTTGGTCTGTCGACGAGTGCCGGTGGTACGCCGCCGATCTCGATTCGTGGCCGGGTCACCCTGAACGGTAATCAGAGCGTACTGATCATTCTGGACGGTATCCAATACACGGGTTCGCTCTCATCGATCAACCCGGACGATATCGCCAGCATCGACGTGTTGAAAGACGCCAGTTCAACGGCAGTGTATGGTGCTCAGGCGGCCAACGGGGTTATCCTGATCACTTCGCGCAAAGGCAAGTACAACCAGGCGCCCCGCATTGCGTTCTCAAGCGCCTACACCACGCAGACACCTACAGTTGGTAATCTGAAGCCCTTTGACCGCGACGGATTCATTGCTCAGCTGACTGAGTCGTTCTACGACCGGGCCTATCTGGCACCTAACTACACCGAGCGGAACCCTGCCTTTAAGGTATCTGATGTGGCCGATGCGGCCATGCGCGACGGAACAGGCAATTTGCTACCGAACAACTACAACTGGTTTCAGGAAGGCACCAACACGGGCTCGATCTTCGAAAACAACCTGAGCATTTCGGGTGGTTCAGAGCGGGCAAGCTACCTGCTGTCGGGTTCGCTGGTTGATCAGAAAGGCTTCATCATCAACGATAAATTTAAGCGGAAGTCACTGCGGGCCAACATCGAGATTCAGCCATTAAACTGGTTGAAAGTCGGGTTGCTATCGTCGGGCTCATTCGTGAATCAGGACGGTCAGGAGCCTTCATTCAGCAGCCTGCTGCGTATTTCTCCGCTGCTCGTTCCCTACGATGCCAACAACAACCTGATTCCGTTTCCAACAAACACGCTGGAGCCGAGCCCATTCACGACTTATTATGTAGATGACCTCGATCGGAACAAGTACCTGTTTGCCAATCTGTATACCGAGATCGACGTGCCGTTTATCAGCGGTTTGAAGTATCGGATGAACTTCGGTAACAACTACCGGCTCACGCAGCGCTTCAATTCAAGTATTTACGGCGCTGGTCAGACAGGTTCGGCCTACAAAAACACGCAGGATTACTACGACTACACGTTCGACAACATCCTGACCTACAACAAAACCTTTGGCGACCACGAAGTAACGGGTACGTTCCTGTATGGTGCCGTAGAACGGCAGTTCAACTCGGTCAACTCACGTGCCGAAGGGTTCACCCGGTTGTCGCTGAGCTACAACAACCTGTCATTGGGTGCTAACCGGTTTGCCGAGTCAGATGCCTGGACAGAAGCCCTGGAGTACCAGATGGCCCGTATCAACTACAAGTTCAAGAACAAGTACCTGCTGACGGGTACCGTTCGTCGCGACGGATTCTCGGGTTTTGCCAAAAACAACAAATATGGCATTTTCCCGGTGGCCGCTGTGGGCTGGGTTATGTCAGAAGAAAGCTTCATCAAGAACATCAAAGCTATCGAATTCCTGAAACTGCGCGCCGGTTACGGGCAAACGGGTAACCAGACCTCACGCTATACCTCTATTCCCCGCGTGTCTACGAGTGCTGCCTATGTCTATGGCGATGGCGGATCAACAGCGTTTGGCCAGCAGGTAACGACCCTGGGCAACGACAATCTGAAGTGGGAGCGCACGACCGGCCTGAACTTTGGTCTGGACTTCACGATGTTCAGCAGCCGCCTGAACGGTTCACTTGAGTATTACCATAACAAAACGCGTGACCTGCTCTACAGCGTCGCCATTCCGTCGGTAACAGGCTTTGGCAGCATCAACACCAACCTGGGTCGGATCGACAACACCGGGTTTGAAGCAACGGCAACTTACAAGGTGGTCGACAAAGGCAGCTTCAGGTGGTCGTCTACGCTGAACTTCTCAAGCAACCAGAACAAGATTGTGTCACTTACGGGCGTGGATGCAAACGGCGATGGCGTAGAAGATGACCTGATCTCGAGCAACCTGTTTATTGGCCGGCCCATTAGCACCATCTATAACTACCAGACCAACGGTATTTACCAGATCGGCGACGAGCGGTTACCAAGTTTCCCGGTGGGTTCGGTGCGCATCATTGACCAGAACGGCGACAAAGACATTACGCCGCTCGCCGACCGGGTTTTCCTAGGCAAAGAAGATCCTGCGTATCGGGTGAGCCTGTCGAACAGCTTCGATTACAAAGGGTTCACGCTGAACGTGCTGGTGAACTCGGTACAAGGCGGCAACGATGGGTACCTGGCCAACAACAACCCGTCGTATTTCCGGGAAGACAACAGCATCCGGATCAACTACCTGCAGGGCATCGATTTCTGGTCACCCTCGAATCCGGGCGGCAAATACCCACGGAACATATCGGGCAGCCGGGCTAAGATCGAGCCAAACATGTATCAGAGCCGGAGCTTTGTGCGCCTGCAGGACGTATCGCTCTCGTATAATCTAGGCAATCTGCTGAAGTCAAACAAAACCAAGTCTTTCACGCTGTACGTGAGTGGCAAAAACCTGTATACCTGGACAAACTGGGAAGGTTGGGACCCTGAATCGACGGATCGGGATGCCGATGGTAACCTGGTCAATGGCCTTAACAATGGCGGCCGACCTGTATTGCGCGCCTTTACAGCGGGTCTAAACATTACTTATTAATCAAGTTCAGAAAAGTTGAAGATGAAAAAGATTCAAGCACTGTCAGTTTTAGTTCTCTTTTTACTCAGTACATCTGCTTGTAAAGAGGATTTTCTGGATGAAACGCCGAGTTCATTCCTGAGTACCAGCAACGCCTTCAAAACGGCCGACGATTTCAACGCGTCGATCAACAACCTGTACAGCCTTGTTCGGCTCGAGTTTTACTCTAGGAGCGACTGGCAGCCCATGCACTACCTGTACCGAACCGACATGGGGATTGAAGTATCGGTAGGCAGCAACCCGAACCTGTCGTCTGACTTTAGCGCCACCGGTGCCCTGTCAAACAACCACTGGACGCAGATTTACAAGATTGTGGCCGAAGCCAACACGGTCATCAGCCGGATTCCGCAATCGTCCATGTCTGATTCCGACAAGAAGACCTTCGAGGCGAAAGCGCGGTTTTTCCGGGCATTTTCGTACAGAACGATGGCCTACCTATGGGGCGGCGTTCCACTGATTCTGGAAGAGCAACTGGTTGAAAAAACGGATTTTGTGCGGGCGACGAAGAAAGAAGTCCTGACCCAGGTCATTGACGACCTGAAGTTTGCGGCAGCAAACCTGCCTGGTATTGCAGCCGTACGCGACGGCGAGATTTCGAACCTGGCCGCTCAGCACTTGCTGTCGGAAGTGTACCTGGCCGACGGTCAATACAAGAACGCCGCCGATGCCGCCACAATCGTTATCGACGACCCCGCCACGGACCTGATGGTGAACCGGTTTGGCTCACGCTCGACCGTTACCCCCGGCGACGTGTACTGGGATATGTTTCAGGTGAACAACCAGAACAGAAAGAGCGCCAACAACCGCGAGGGCATCTGGGTCATTCAGTTCGAGACCGACGTGCAGGGTGGTGGCAGCGTATCGACCGCTATGGCGGGTGCCTACCAGTTGGAGCGGGTTCACGTGCCGCTGTTCCGCGACATGCGGGTCAACGGAGTACCCCTGTTCCAGTGGCCTGTGGGCGATTATACGGGTGGTCGGGGCGTAGGGTTCCTGCAGCCTACCCGCTACTTCGCCGACTCGGTATGGAAGAGCGATTTCAAAACCGACATTCGCAATGCCAATCACAATTTTGTGAGAGAGGTAGTGGCCACCAACCCGGCCAGTCCGTTCTTCGGCAAGGTAGTGTCGACCAGCAACCCGCCTGCAGGTGCCGGTATTACGTACCCATCGCGTGTATTCTATCCGTACCAGTCGAAGGCAACCACGCCGTTTAGCCACCCTGCCGGCCTGTATGTAAACCCAGGCTCGTCTGATCCGATCAAGAAGTACGAAGTGAAGGCATCGGCTGGGGGTACGTATACCGATCAGTATATGTTCCGCCTTGCCGAGACGTACCTGCTGCGGGCAGAGGCGTATCTTGGCTTGAACAATTTAGCTGCCGCTGCCGCGGATATCAACGTGGTTCGTGCCCGGGCGAAAGCCTCTCCTGTGCTGGCCAGCAGCGTCAATCTCGATTATATTCTCGACGAACGCCTGCGTGAGTTTGGGGTAGAGGAAAAACGCATGCTGACGCTGATGCGTACAGGCAAGCTCTATGACCGGGTAACCAGACTCAACCCTTTCTACGGTGTGAACATGAAGCAGAATTTTAACCTATGGGCTATTCCACAGGGTGAAATCGAGCGGAATAGAAGTGCCAAACTAGAACAGAATCCAGGCTACTAACCAGCCACCGATTTGCTTTTGACGCGTTGAAAATAAAGGGATATCCAGGTATCCCTTTATTTTTTTGGCGAATTCGACCAGTCACCTCGCCTTATTTTTACCTGACAAACAGCCCCTTAGATGGCGCTCTTCTATTCAACCAATTAGTCAGCCTCGTGTGTTGGAGCTACGCCGTAGAAAACATTTGGTTGCCACCTCGCGAAGCTGACTGGCTCTGATACCTGCCGCTTCTTTTGCCTGCACCGCGCTGAGATCGGTAAACCTGGCAAAGAATTCCCTTCCAATAACAGACAGTACGGGGCGTTGAAGGCTAGTCCAAACCGGGTACGGGCCCGCATTGTCAATTTCTGATGCGGACCGGAATGTAAATCCGGCACACGGCTGCGCTCCAACGTACCTATCCCTCTTTTAGACCACATACATGCAGATCAACAATTCGCTAACCGGCTTTTTTGGCAACCTGAAACTCATTGGCTTAGTACTACTTGTCGGCCTGACCGAGGCATCCGGTCAGCCAGCTACTTCGAGCGCAGGGGCAGGCCTCAAAAGAGAACGTATCAAGCTCAGCGACGGCTGGCGTTTTATGCGCTATACCACCGAGCCCGACAAATTGATGTATGCGGTCAGGCCACCCGTGCAGGATGCCAACGACAGCAAAGTGGCCGACTCCAAACCAACCGAAGCAGTCAGGGTAGATGGTAAAGACGAGGAGCTGAAAAACTGGATTTTGCCCACAGCCAACGACTTCATCAAGAATCCGGCGCAACGCCACACCCGCCCCGCCGGTAATCCTGGCGCCGACTTTGCCTTTGTGAAAGCCGGGTTTGCCGACACCAACTGGGAGGCCGTAACCGTACCGCACGACTGGGCCATCAAAGGTCCCTTTTACGGGGGCGATCAGCCCGAAGTTGGCGGGGGTATGGGGCGGCTGCCCAGTCAGGGCGTAGCGTGGTATCGTAAAAAACTAACGATTCCGGCCAGTGACCGGGGTAAACAGATTTACCTGGACATTGACGGGGCCATGTCGTATGCGATGGTGTGGCTCAATGGCCAGTTGGTGGGAGGCTGGCCGTATGGGTATAACTCGTTCCGGCTCGACCTAACGCCCTACATCCAGGTCGGCGACGTAAATCAGCTGGCCATCCGGGTGGATAACCCCAACCATTCGGCCAGGTGGTACCCTGGAGCGGGCCTGTACCGCAACGTCTGGCTAACGAAACTCGCCCCTGTGCATGTGGCTCAGTGGGGTACGTTCGTCACCACCCCTGCGGTGTCGGCTACCGAAGCCACGGTTAACCTTGCCCTACGCATTGCAAACAAAGCAACACAGGCGCAGACCGTGACCGTACAAACACAGCTTTACGCCCTTGATGCGTCGGCCAAGCCAACCGGAAAAACCCTGGCCACATTTCCGGCCGCGACACTCACCCTGCAGCCAGGCGAAAGTCAGCCGGTAACGAGCACGCTGAACCTCAAAAACCCGAAACGCTGGGGCCCTTACCCAACCCAGACACCCAATCGCTACGTAGCCCGCACCAGCCTCCTCGTCAACGGGAAGCCGGTCGATGAATACGATACCCCATTCGGTATCCGAAGCGTAGTGTTCGACCCAACCAGGGGGGTACTGGTCAATGGCGAAGTGGTACGCATTCAGGGTGTGAACCAGCACCATGATTTAGGAGCGCTGGGTGCCGCCTTCAACGTTCGGGCGGCCGAACGGCAACTCGAGCTGCTACGCGAACTGGGGTGCAATGCCATCCGCATGGCGCATAACCCGCCTGCCCCCGAACTCCTCGACCTGACTGACCGTATGGGCTTTCTGATTATCGACGAGATTTTCGATAGCTGGGAGCGCAAGAAAACGCCGCACGATTTTCACCTGATATTTCCCGACTGGCACGAGCCGGATACGCGCGCCTTTGTTCGCCGCGACCGCAATCACCCGTCCATCATCGCCTGGAGTTTCGGTAATGAGGTCGGCGAGCAATACACCGATACGGCTGGTGCAGCGCTTGCCCGGAAGCTGCACGACATTGTGTATGAAGAAGACCCGACCCGGCCCGCTTCGGCTTCACAGAACTACGCCAAGCCTGACATGCCGTTCACAAAAGAGATGGATTTCCTGAGCCTCAACTACCAGGGCGAAGGCATCAGAGACGCACCCGCCTACGCGCATTTGAAGGGGATTCGCACCACGCCGCTCTACCCCGCTTTTCAGAAAGCGTACCCCAATAAAGTGATCATCAGCAGCGAAACGGCCTCGGCCTTAAGCACACGCGGGTCATATAATTTCCCGGTTCATCCCGAAAACTCGGCTCCAGTAAGCAACGGCGTCGGGGGCGACCCAACCACCAAAGAAGTAAGCGCCTACGAACTATATACGGCCGCTTTTGGCGCATCGCCCGATAAAGTGTTTGCCACGCAGGACCGCCATCCATACGTAGCGGGTGAACTCGTCTGGACGGGCTGGGACTATCTGGGTGAGCCTACTCCCTACTATTCGGCCCGGAGTTCATACTCCGGCATAATTGACCTGGCAGGTTTCAAAAAAGACCGGTTCTACCTCTATCAGTCGCGGTGGCGGCCTGAACTGCCTATGGTGCACTTGCTGCCTCACTGGAACTGGCCTAACCGGATTGGTCAGGTTACCCCCGTCCACGTATTTACGTCGGGCGACGAAGCTGAGCTTTTCCTGAATGGCCGGTCGCTGGGCCGCAAAAAGAAAGCGCCCTATACCTATCGTCTCCGGTGGGACGAAGTGACGTATCAGCCCGGCGAACTGACCGTGGTGGCCTACAAAAATGGCCGCGAATGGGCCCGGCAACGCGTGAGCACTACCGATAAACCCGCCAAACTGGTGGCGCAGGCAGATCGATCTACGATCAAGGCCGATGGCGAGGACCTTTCGTTCATTACGGTGAAGGTGACCGACAAAAACGGGTCGATGATTCCGGATGCCAGCCATACGGTGCGCTTCAGCCTGCAGGGCGACGGCGAACTTGTGGCAACCGACAATGGGGATCCGGCCAGTCTGGTTTCGTTTGCGTCGCCCAATCGGCAGACCTACAACGGCATGGCGCTGGTGATTATCCGGGCCAAGAAAGGCCACCGGGGTAAGCTGACCCTGACCGCCACCGCAGAAGGGCTTACCCCCGCCCGAATTGAGTTAACAAGCAACTAACTGACGATGGTTAACCGGGCAGTGCCCATTTTTCCTGACTCAGTTTGACCGCCGATGAAGTATAAAACGGACCTGATTGCATATCAGTACTTGTATAAACTCCCAATCCTTTATCCGATGAAAATTTCCGTCCTCCTCTGTTTTCTTTTTGCCCTTCCTTCGCTTGTCACCGCTCAGATTCGGCTGCCTAAACTCATCAGTAATGGCATGGTGCTTCAGCGCGACGCCAAACTGACCGTTTGGGGCTGGGCAAAACCGGGTGAAAAAGTTACGGTTAGTTTCAAAAACAAGACGTACAAGGCGGTAACCGATGCTGCCGGCAAGTGGCAGGTCGCGTTGCCACCAATGCCCGCCGGTGGCCCCTTCACAATGGATCTAGCCGGAAGCTCGCGGGTTACGCTGAAGGATATCCTGATTGGCGATGTGTGGTTTTGCAGCGGGCAGAGCAACATGGTGCACCAACTCAACATCCACGATGTGACCTACGCCAATGAGATCAGGGAAGCCAATTACCCACAGATTCGCCAGTTCTGGGTGCCCACGCTGACCAACCTGCAGGGACCACAGCATGATCTGCCCGCCGGTGAGTGGAAAGCAGCCGTGGGCGACGATGTAAGGCCGTTTTCGGCGGTGGCTTATTTCTTCGCCAAGAAGATTCACCAGACCTACAACGTACCTGTAGGCATCATCAATGCCAGTGTGGGCGGCACTCCCATCGAGGCCTGGACAAGTGAAGACGGTCTGGCTGGGTTTACAGCGCTGAAAACTATCATCGAAAAAAATAAAGACACCAGTTATATCAACAGCCTGAGCCGCCGCCCGCAACCAGCCACAGCCCGCGTGGCACCTCCCGTAGATTTAGGCATGACCGGCACAAGCAAATGGTTCGACGTAGCCTACACACCGAAAGGCTGGCGGCCAATCAACATTCCGGGCTATTGGGAAGATCAGGGCCTGAAAGACCTGAACGGCGTGGTTTGGTACCGCCGGGAGATAGACGTACCTGCCTCGATGGTGGGGAAGCCGGCCAGGGTTTTTCTGGGCCGCATTGTCGATGCTGACGAATTGTACATCAACGGCAAACAGGTTGCCCGCACTACCTACCAGTACCCCCAACGCCGCTACAGCGTGCCGGCCGACCTTCTGAAAACCGGCAAAAATGTATTCGTGGTTCGGGTCACTAATACGGCAGGCAAAGGCGGCTTTGTGCCCGACAAACCCTACTGTCTTTTCGCGGGCACCGATACCCTTGACCTGAAGGGCACCTGGCAGTACAAAGTGGGCACTGCCTACCGCCCCTTTGCAGGTGGTGGCTTTGGCGGCGGAGGCATCAACGCCCAGAACCAGCCGGCGGCTCTCTACAATGCCATGGTGGCCCCGGCCATCGACTACGCCATTAAGGGATTTTGCTGGTATCAGGGTGAAACTAACGCCGGCAAACCGCAGGAATACACCGCGCTACTACCCGCATTAATCAACGATTGGCGGCAGCTGTGGCAGCAGGGGCCCCTCCCCTTCCTGTATGTGCAGCTCCCCGGCTACATGGACTACAGCTACCAGCCTGCCGAAAGCAGTTGGGCGGCACTTCGGGAAGCGCAACTTAAGGCCTTGAGCGTACCCAATACGGCCATGGCCGTGGCCATTGATTTGGGCGAATGGAACGACATTCACCCCGACAACAAGAAGGATGTAGGCGAACGGCTCGCGCTGGCAGCCTTGAAAACGGCGTATCGGGAGAACCTCGTTTCGTCTGGACCGCTTTATCAGTCGGCGACCGTTGAAGGGAATAAACTACTCATCAGCTTTACAGATACCGGTAGTGGGCTAACGACCACCGATGGCGAGCAGCCAGGTGAGTTTGCCATTGCGGGCAGCGACAAAAAATTTGTGTGGGCCAACGCAAAAATCGACGGCAACAGGGTGGTGGTCTGGAGCGATGAGGTGCCCGCCCCCAAATACGTGCGGTATGCCTGGTCAGACAATCCGGTTAACCCTAATCTGGTCAACAAAGAAAAATTACCGGCCTCGCCCTTCAGAACTGACCAATAGAGGAACGTGACATACCAGATAACCGCCTGTTATTTACGGCAAGTCCTCATTGAAAGGTGGTGCTTCCAAAGGGTTGCCCACCTCGGTGGTTATTAAGTTACTCACGCGTGGAGGGCTCTTTCAATCGCAATCTGTTTAAAATAGGTGCCTGAATGGATCGTCAACTAGTTCAGTGAACGAATTGACGATCCTTTTTCCATTTTGGCAAGAACAAGCAACATGTCTTTGTAGGGTAGATTTAATTGTTGCGCTCTTCTAACCGCTTCCTTCTGTTGCTTTATGGCTTTCCCTCTATCATTTAGTCGATATACTAGTTTAGCATTTGTTTGTATATATAGTGGATGATCGTACAGCTTTATTTCTTGCTCAGTCCAGCGCAGTGCTTCTTTCAAAAAACGAACATCACTCATGTGATCAAGATAGGATAGCGCTAATTCATTTAGTTTATTAGCAATATCAGAACTATGTCTATGGCGCATGGATTCCGTTAAATCCCGAAACTGATCTGTTTGTCTAAGTGAATCACTTGCAACAATATATCGCTCAAATTTCTTGAACGTTTTCTCATCTTCTCGTTTCAAGGAATCTATACTATGTGCTAGTAAATAATTTTCTGCATAAAAATTGGCCAACTTATGATACTTATTTTTATCATTCACTTGTTGAAAAAACTTCAACCACCTGGCTATCGAATCTAACGCGACTTCTTTAGGCGCGCTGCCGCCTATTAGTTTACGCATTCTTTTATTTTGACTAATAAGTTCACTCAACGCCTTTTCGTCTTTATTATCAACTATTTTCTTAAAATCCGAAGCGATTACTAAGGGCATAGTTACCGAAGCTTCAGCTAGAAGAGCGGGTTCCTTAAGTAAAGGCAATTGGTAAAGAAGTAGTTCGAATGCTTTCGATTTGCTGGTAGACACGGTTCCAACTAGAATGGATAAATTTTCTGGCAATGCCAGCTCTTTTTCTGTCAAAAAACCTAAATATCTATCAAGTAATTTACCAACAGGTTGCCGGATTTTTGCCAGTTCGGTCAAGTATGCCTTCAAGTCTTCTTTTGACAACAATAAAGATTCTCTATTCTGATTTTTCTCAAATACATTAATACCTGCTGCTGCTTTTTTAGCTTCAATTAATAAATTATCAACCCCATCGTAACCTCCTGTTCGATAAATAACTTTCTCATTTGGATAGATAAACAGCAAGGCAGGGTACCCTGTAACGCTGTATTTCTTTGCCAATGCTATCCCTTCTCCTTTCTCAGCATTTACTTTATAATTAATAAAATTTTTATTAAAAAAAGAGGCGATGCTAGAATCGGCAAATGCCTCCTTGTCCATTTTTTTACATGGAGCGCACCATGACGTATAAAAGTCAATAAATATTGGTTTGTTTTTAAGCTTGGCTTCTCTTATAATCTCTCGCCATGTGCCTTCACTAAAATTTACACCTTTTTGAATAGCCTTAGCATCATGAGTACTTATTACTAATAGTACCAACACTATTTTTTTGAATGTAATCATACCTTTACAGTCGGATACGTCAACTAATAAATTCCTTACATCAGTATTAATTCAAGGAGAGTTACTCCCAATATCACATAACTAGATATACATATGTAATTTGTAACTAGTTGAATCAATCTCCAACCAATTGTCTAGTAGAACATACGCTATTTATTAATCGGGTACGTATTTATAGCGCACCTTAAATTAGGGCCTAACGTCAGTGCGATTCAGGGAAACTATCGTTGGTTGACTACTCATAGTTGTTGGCACTTAGGCTGGTTATGCGCTGACTATAGAAATTCGCCGAAGATGATTTGGCAGAATGACAATCCTTGACAATTCAACTGCCCGTGCATTTATGATTAAGCTAGACTCACTCTACACCTTTCTTGATCTGGCAGGTACGTTTGCGTTCGCTATCAGTGGCGCGACAGCAGCCAAACAGCGTGGCCTTGACCTGTTTGGCATTGGTGCCATTGCCTTTACGGTCGCCTGCGGAGGGGGTATCATTCGTGATCTGTGCATCGGGGCCATTCCGCCCACAGGCCTCTCCAACTGGTATTATCTGGCTGTGGCTGTCCTTGCCGCCGGCCTCACGGTCGGTTTCTATCCGTTTGTTCAGCGGATCAATCAGCCGGTAGCCCTGTTCGATGCACTCGGTTTGGCTTTGTTTGCAGTTACCGGGGCCGAAAAAACGCTTTCCTATGGGCACAATGCCGAGGTGGCTATCCTGCTGGGTATGACTACGGCGGTAGGCGGCGGGGTACTACGCGATGTATTGCTTACCCGCGTACCCATTATTCTACAAACCGAGATCTACGCATCGGCAGCTCTGCTTGGGGCCGCAATTGTGGTGGTGGGTAATTACGTCCAATGGGTGCCAGGCGACTGGGTGTCCATCATTGGGTTGATTACCTGCTTTGTTGTGCGTATGCTGGCCCTCCACTACCATTGGAATTTACCTGTATCTACAACCGATGAAACCGGGCCAAACTGATAAAGTAACGTATCTGTAAAATAGCCCCGGTACAGGTACGTGACGGATTCCGGTAATTTGCTATGGGATCGCTGACCACTAGAAACTTAGCCTCTTTCTCCAGGAGCCAGGTTCGTATGTTCCCTCCCACTGTTGTCGATCTACTGGTCTATAACCGCTAGTTTGTCTTGCCTTTAGGTAATCATTTCTATAGTTTTTGCCAAACCTATACAGTGCTGGTTCAGGTAGTCCCAGTCGCCCGCTATTCACAGCGCGACCATTAACAATGGGCAATGACCCCACTCATAAACTCAACACAATCAACTAGACTTCAGCTAGTTATAGCCTCAATCTCAAACGAACTGACCTGTAATATTGGTAGCTATCCCCGTAATCTATATACCATTCGGAGAGGCGAAAGCGTAGACCTTTGCAATGATAACCGGCTGGATAGATACAAAAGTCAGGCATCTCCCTTACGCGCCCGTTAGCAGAGATGGTTAATAGACTAGGTACGCATCAAGTTGACCACGGCAACGTGGTTGCTAATCCGCTCTTAGTACCAGCGGGTATGAGTTTATCAAAACGGCAACAGGACGCTAGGCTCTATGGCTTCCTCCAGATTGACCAAACCTGTTTCAACAAATCAAGAGACGTAATCAACACTAAACGCCAATTAGTCATGCAAAAAAGAACACTTGGTAAAAGCGGGCTGGAAGTATCGGCCCTTGGGTTGGGCTGTATGGGCCTGAGCTTCGGGTATGGGCCCGCCACCGAAAAGGCGGCGGCCATCGACCTAATTCGGGCGGCCTTTGATCGGGGAGTTACATTCTTCGATACGGCTGAGGCCTACGGACCGTTTACCAATGAGGAAATGCTGGGCGAGGCCCTAGCGCCATTCCGGGATCAGGTGGTTATTGCCACCAAATTTGGCTTCAAATTCGAAAATGGCGCAATGGCCGGTGTCGATAGTCATCCGGCCAACATACGAGCCGTTGCAGAAGCCTCGCTTAAACGGTTGAAAACGGACGTGATTGACTTATTCTATCAACATCGTGTTGACCCCAATGTGCCAATTGAGGAAGTAGCCGGTACCGTAAAGGACTTGATTGCCGAGGGTAAGGTTAAACATTTCGGCTTGTCGGAAGCCGGAGTTCAAACCATACGCAGAGCGCATGCGGTGCAACCGGTAACAGCCCTACAAAGTGAATACTCGCTGTGGTGGCGCGAGCCGGAGGAAGCCATCTTGCCTACCCTCGATGAATTAGGTATTGGTTTCGTACCCTTTAGCCCCCTGGGAAAAGGGTTTTTAACCGGCAAGATTGATGAAACAACCACCTTTGCCAGTAACGATTTTCGAAATACAGTACCACGTTTTTCGGAGGAAAACCGAAAGGCGAATGCGGCGCTGATTGAGCTGTTAGGCAAAATGGCAGCCGAACGGACAACCGCTGGCGTATCAGTCACGTCGGCTCAACTGGCGCTGGCCTGGTTACTGGCGCAGCAACCCTGGATTGTGCCGATTCCGGGTACTACCAAAGTACACAGGCTGGAAGAGAACCTTGGTTCAGTAGACCTTACGCTCAGTACCGATGACCTGACAGCAATAGCAGAAGCCCTATCGGCTATTGAGGTGCATGGCGGCCGGTATTCCGAACAGTCGCAAAAAATGATTGATCGTTAGGTCTCTCATGCCCCAATTTTGATCAGTCCAACCGTCGTGTGTCTGACCGGCAGTCTGCGGGCTCGATTCTGCTTCGACCCTGACCGTGAACAGGTTAATGATAGCCAGTTGTTGCCTGTACACGGTCAGGCCAGAGTGATTTGACTTCGCAGGATGTTGACCCGCCAACTGCCCATACTCCTGCCTTCGCCAGTATACACAAAATCAGGTAAAGAGGCCCATCAGTTACGGCAACGACAGTAAATCAGCAAGCAAGAATCCAGTAACAGCATCAAGCGGAAACAACCAACTGGGTTGTTGGTAGTAGCCGCTTGATTGTGCATTCATAGAATGGCTGCACCGACGCAGCAACCGTATTGCCGAAAACGGGGCCTTGGTCTGGCTGCAACCGATTCCTGACTGATTCTATACAAAAGAGCGGGTGACTAAAGCACCAGCGGGTGAATATCAGGCCGGTGAATCGGGGAAATATATGCTGAATGTAGCCCCCTGACCCAGTTGGCTAGTTGCCGTAATAGCCCCGCCATGATTTGTGACAACCTTTTCACAGATCGCCAGCCCAATTCCCGTTCCAGCATACTGGCTTTTGCCATGGAGGCGCTGAAACACCTGAAAAATGCGCTCAGCATATTTCTGCTCAAAACCGATTCCTTTATCGGCGACATCAATACGGAAATAGGCCTGAGCCAAACGACCGGGATGAATGGTAGGCGGCAACTCGTTGGCAGGTACGTTCCGGCAATGGATAGCAACAACAGGCGCCATGTCTGCCTGATGAAACTTGAGGGCGTTGGTCAATAGGTTTTGAAACAACTGACCCAACTGAGTAGCGTCGCCCCGTAGAACGGGCAATGGGTCAACAGTAATTGTAGCCTTACTCTCTTCGATTGGCATTTCTAAATCGGCCAGTACCTGATTGACTACATCAGTAAGCGGAACAAGCTCTTCTGTATTGCGTTGAGGAGCAATGCGCGAGTAGCTTAGCAGGTCACGAGTTAGCGTAGACATTCGCACGGCAGCGGCCTGCATCCTGTCGATGAGATCGATCCCTTCTCCTAGTTTCTCTGTGTACTGCTGTTTCAGCACATCGCCAAACGCCTGAATCTTGCGCAGGGGTTCCTGCAAATCGTGACTAGCGATGTAGGCAAACTGTTGCAGATTTTCGTTCGATCGGCTTAGCAGCAAATTTGCCCCGACTATTTCCTCGTTTTTGGTCACCAATTCCAGATTGGCTCGCTCCAGTTGAGCCGCCAGCAGTTGGTATTGCCGTTGACTTTCTTCGGCCCGCCTGCGGGCTTCTACCTGCTCTGTCACTTCAGTAGCTACCACTACTACGTCCATCTGCCCATCGGTATCGTATACGGGTGCATAAACGAAGTTAATATAAACTGTTTGGGGAATTCCGTTCCGTAAAAAGACAGCCGATTGCTCGTTTCCTTTAACGACCACGCCTGTTTGACGTACCTGAGCCAGTAGCTCTTCCAGACCGAGGCCAGCAATGTTTGGAAACGCCTCAAAAACTGGTTGGTTAAGTACCGACGGATGGTTGGCCGGGAGTTGCCACATCTCGAACATACCTTCATTGGCGAGTTTGATTCGGTAATCAGGTCCCCGTAACAACGCAATAGCAACGGGAGCCTGCGCTAGCAAACTAGTCAACCAATGCTGGCTCTGTTGCAATTGTTGATTAGCCGCCTTTAACTCCTGAAGCTGCTGTTGCTCACTAGTCATAGTTTACGCCCACGAATAAGCGTGGGTCCATCAGCACTAAAGTGGGCCTTTGCCTCTTAAAAGGCAAATGTGGCCTCGTTTATCTAGCCTGTGAGGCAACACCGCGCACTGTCAAAATAGCCTCAATTACAGGCATGCCTGTTTTTTTTAGCCCATGCATGCGGGCTTCGCGCTCAGAATCAATCACCTGGCATCCCTTACTGCTATCAAATGAATACGGCGGGTAGGCGGGATGGGTAAAAGCCCAGTGAGACAGCCAGTGTAGCTCCGGTCCAAATCGTACCAGCATACCAGGCTTGTAGGCCAAAATTTATTGGTACTTATCAGATAAGCCCGACTCAGGTACGTCCCAGGTATCGGGCGGCGAGCTGCTCCACCCGCACTCTTAACACATTGGTCAACCAGCAGTCCGTATCAGTTGAAATGCGCCCGGTATATTGACTACTAACTGCTCGTTTCGAAGCTAGAAAGCAGACCCGGCCTCAGCGTTGTCTCATTTTGTTGCTTCAGATAACACATGTACCAGTTCGTGGGGAAGAAATGGTTTACGTAAAAAGAAATGAAACCCCCGCTCTTTCACGCGATCCAGCGTTTCATTACTATCATCAGCCGACAGAGCGATCAGGGGAACGCCCGGTTGATGGGTTTGTAATAACCGGGCCAGTTCGAAACCATCCAGTTCAGGCATATACAGATCCAGCAGCATAGCACGATAACCCGTATGCTTAGCGGCTTCAAGGGCCGCCATAGGAGAATGAAAAATGGCTAGTTGCCCACCCAATTCGCCAAAAAAATGGCTAAGCATCATCGTGTTGAATGGACTATCATCAACCGCCAGGAATACATCTTTGGGATGAAGCTGGAACGGGGACACGGATGCTGCTGTCTCCACAACAGGCAGTGTCAGGCAGAACCCAAAGCAAGAGCCTTCTCCTTCCTGACTCCTGACGGCCAGTTCGCTTCCCATCAACTCCAGCAATTGGCGAGTTATAGCCAGACCCAGGCCGCTGCCTCCGTAAAGACGCGACGTGGCGGCCGACACCTGTGTATATTCGTTGAACAGGGTTGCCATCGAACCAGCGGCTATGCCCGTACCCGTATCGGTGACTTCAAGCTGCAGGGTAATGCTGGAATCCGCCTGCGCTATGGTTCGCACATCAATGGTAACCTGACCTTCTCTTGTAAACTTAAGCGCATTGCCCAATAGGTTTACCACCACCTGAAACAGGCGGGTGGCATCACCCCGTACCTGATTGGGCAGTGACGGGTCAAACCAGGTATTGATCCGCAATGCTTTCTGTTGAGCCTGTCCGCTCAGCATTTCGACAGCCTGGCTGATCAAATCTCTGACCGAGAAAGGAATTTGCTCCAGCACAAGCTTACCGGCTTGTAGTTTGCTGTAATCCAGAATGTTGTTCACCAGTTGCAGTAATGTCTGACTCGTCGTTTGCAACCGGCGTAGGCTAGGCTGTTGCTCATCCGAAGCCACCTGTTCGAGAAGCAGCTTCGCATACCCGTCCAGCGCCTGGAGCGGCGTGCGAATTTCGTGACTCAACGTAGCCAGGAGCTGGGCTTTCTGGCAGGCCGTTTCTTCGGCCTCTTTGCGAGCCCTCTCAAGGGTTAAATTGGCCCGGCGCAATTCCATCAACAACATGGCCTGATCTGCCAATGCCTGCAAAGCTATTTCCTGTTGCGGTGTTAGCTGCCGAGGGGTGTGATCCATAACACAGAGCGATCCAATGGCCTGTCCATCCGCCGACATTAGCGGTACCCCCGCGTAGAAACGGATGAAAGGTTGATTCAGCACGCCCGGTTTATCCCGTGAACGATCGTCTTTGGTTGTATCGGCGATGATCAGTGGGCTGGCACTTGTAATGGTATAGGCACAGAGAGATGTGTTACGGGGTACGCTATCGACGGTCAGCCCGTAGCAGGATTTTACCCATTGCCGGTCCCGATCAATGAGGCTTACCAGGGCAATAGGAGTTTGGCAAAGCTGCGAAGCAATCTGGGATACGCGGTCATACTCGATCTCCGCGGCTGTGTCGAGCAGTTGATAGTGCTGGAGAGACTCCAGTCGTTTCGCCTCGTCAGGTGGGATTGGCATCATTCGTATAGGGGCGGATTGGTGGCGGCAAAAAGGTGAGTAGAACCAATAAAAAGCAACAAGAAATGTACCAGATAATCATTATGGTAAACTCTTACTTAACCAAATAACAATTTTACTACCTGATTATATTCCGATCGGGACATGATTGCAGCCTCCACGACCGGCTCTGTGAAGGGCCATTGAGCAGTGCCTTCTTTTAGCTTACAACCCAGTGCTTCGATGGAAAATAGCCATGACAGATCATGTTCCCGTTTAAGCCTTTTTATAGCGCCTATCAACCGCTGGCAGCCCAATACACCCGCACAGAGTTACGGAGAATAAACGGAAATAGTTAACTGACAATCAGTTTATTGCCTTTATCTACCAATTCATTTCGTTCGAAACAGCCAATTGACCCAGTGTTAGGTGCGGCCTTTTGACATTCGTTTGAAGGCCCTTCCCGGCAGGCAGACACCCAGGTGATACGCTAGTACGAGTATGTATCCCGGATTCATCCCATTTTCAGTCTGGTTCATCCCATATTTTTCTATAACTGGCGCGATCCCAGTACTCTTGTAGCAGGTGAGCTGTTCCTTTTGGGCAAACTCGGGGTGCTCCGTCAACCGGTGTGTGCGATGCCCTCTATTCCGTTGGTTACTTGACTCATGATCAGAAGCTACATCAAAACATCGATCCGCAACTTATTGCGTAACAAGCTGTTCTCGTTCATCAATATAGTTGGCCTGGCTATCAGTATGTCGGTTGGCTTATTGTTGATCGCGTTTGTGTTCGATTTGTGGTCGTACGACAAGTTTCATACGAATGGGAAGCGGATCTACCGCATCACCAACGTTGTATCAGCCAATACAGGCCAAAGTCAGTCTCGGCCCGGCCAAGCGTGGTCCGGCGATAAGTTTGCTACTACATCCATAAAGACCGGAAAACTTATCCGCCAGAAAGTGACCGGCCTTGACGACGTAACAATTATGCGCAGTGACTTCTCGCAGGATGCGCACGTTGGACTCACAACTCTCCCGATTAAAGGCTACTGGGCAGATCCGTCTTTTTTCAACGTTTTTACGTTTCCAATGCTGGCAGGTGATCCAAAGACAGCGTTAAAGGATCCGTACTCAATCGTTCTGACGGAAACGGCAGCGAGAAAGCTATTCGGCAGTCTCAACGTACTGGGCAACGTAATCAAGTTCGATACACTCGATTACCAGGTAACCGGCGTCATGCAGGATATACCTTTCTTTTCACATATCAACTTCGAAGCCCTGGTTTCGCTGTCATCGGCCGAGCAACTCAACAGGCAAAACACCAAATTCGATACATGGACAAACATGTCGTCAACTTACGTGTAT
Source organism: Fibrivirga algicola (assembly GCF_011742925.1). GTDB lineage: Bacteria > Bacteroidota > Bacteroidia > Cytophagales > Spirosomataceae > Fibrella > Fibrella algicola. The sequence continues at coordinate 139,664 of NZ_WAEL01000009.1, read as the reverse complement.
CTCCTGCTACCGCCTACCGCCGACATCGCGTCAGTTCAGTTGCAACTCGACGCCATTGCCAGGGAAGAGAATCGCGCGGAAGAACGTACGCAAATTCACCTTGCGCTTCTTCCTTTAGCAGATATTGTCGTCGGCGAAACGCTTCGTCGTTCTGAGGGGGGGCCGGGCTCCATGGGCCCTCACATGCCACCCACTTTACTTTGGGCACTTGGCGGGCTTGCCCTCGTCGTGATCCTGTCTGCATGTTTCAATTATGCCAATCTGTCGATGGCGCGAGCCATGCGCCGTTTTAAAGAGGTAGGGCTTCGCAAATCGATTGGAGCCGGTAAGAACCAAGTGTGGCAGCAATTCCTTGCCGAGGCCATCATGATTTCCCTGTTAGCCCTACTCCTATCCTGCATCCTTTTTCTGGTGTTGCGACCGCAACTGATACACCTGGCTCCAGAGATGCGGCGTCTGGTAAAACTCGAACTCACTCCGACTATGGCCATGACATTCATCGCCTTTTCTGTAAGCGTGGGGGTGGTTGCCGGACTTATGCCTGCGCTCCTGTTTTCGAGAGTCAGCGCGATTGACGCGCTCAGAAACGTGGCGTCGGTTAACGCAGTCAAACACCTTACACTCAGACGCGCGCTGGTGGTGATTCAGTATACGTTCACGCTCATCTTCATTACCGCAACCGCCATAGGCTACGTGCAGTACAAAAACATACTGGCTTTCGATCTGGGCTTTACTACCGACAACATATTGAACATCAATATGCAGGGGAACAAACCAGAGGCCCTGCTCAAAGAGCTGAACGAGATACCCGAAGTAACGGCAGTGTCGCGCTCATTGATCGTTACCAGTGTTGGCAATGCCTGGGGTGGCTACATGACCTACAACGAGTCACGCGATTCTACGCTGGTATTGACCAATCATGTCGACGAAAACTACCTGACGCTGCATCAATACAAGCTGATTGCCGGGGGGAATTTTATCGCTCGTCCTACTTCGGCTGAGGCGATCAGTGAGATCATCGTCAACCAGCAAGTCCTGAAGCGGTTCAACATACACGCCGATGCCCCCGAAAAAGCAATTGGAGAAAAGATCACATTCCGTAATGTCAATGGGAGACGTAGGCTCACCATCGTGGGTGTCATAAAAGACTTCCACTACGGTAAGGTCGACAACCTGGTTGGGCCGGTAGCTTTTATGTACTGGACTCCCGGAGACAGAGCAATTCTCAACGCAAAAATTCACAGTACGAATAGTCCGTCTACGCTCGCCAGAATCGAAGCTGCCTGGAAAAAGATTGATCGGGTCCACCCCTTTCAGGCCAGCTTCTATGACCAGGAACTGGAAGAAGCCTACAGCGAATACGCTGTCTTGATCAAGATCATTGGCTTCCTCTCCTTTCTCGCCGTTTCGATTGCATCGCTGGGACTGTTTGGCATGGTCGTATTTACCACCGAAACCAGACTGAAAGAGATTAGCATCCGTAAAGTGATGGGCGCTAGTGCTGGCAGTTTGATTTACCTACTGAGTCGTGGGTTTCTGGTACAACTATTCATATCAGCCCTCATAGCACTGCCTGTAACGTACCTGCTTTTTGAAACGCTTGTGCTCACCAACTTTCCATATCACAGCCCTATACAGATCAGCGAGTTGCTGGTTGGCTTGCTGGCGGTGCTGGTAATTGCTTTTAGCATGATCGGATCGCAGACAATGAAGGCTGCGAAGAGTAACCCGGTGGATGTACTGAAGAGCGAGTAGTAGCCAGCGCCACCCCCCTGGCTGCTCAATCAGACGAGTCGGTAATGACGATCACGCCCTAAAATTTCACGCAATCTGTTACAAAAAGGTGCCGTATGGATGGCATGGATTAACGCCTTGTAACTTTTCTCCTGGACCTGTGGGTAATGGCGTCACCTTTTACGCTCAGGTTGCGCCAACAAATGACTGTTGGTCAACTATCGATGTACATCAGCTGATGGCAGGCCTGCTATCCGTTCCAGCTCTAGGGCTCAAGACCAGCTCTCCAGCCTCAAGAAGTTAATAACTAGCCACACCTGGCACGCATAGGTCGTTGGGCTGATAGTAGTGCATGCATTGCTCACCCAACACTCACCAACCGACTCACTACCAATGCATTAAGCAGGCATAGCCGTATTCCCAGGACTAGGATCAAGGCGGTCTGACAGGGATACCTGACATGGGTCTGATCTAGTACGAACAGCGCCCATCCGTGAGCAACTTTTACTAAGCCAGTTTGCCAGAAAAGGGTCGTGTCAACTGCTTGAAGTAAGCAATATCTCCTTATTGACGGAATCGTCAGCAGCCAATAATTGGTTTATCTGGGTTGTTGCTCTGGTGTAGTCAGTTTACACAGCTCTGGTCCTGACTCAAGTACCGGAATCAAACATAAATCAGACAATTTGGATTTAGTAGACAAATCTGCTCGTTAGTAAACCGAGCACGCGAACGGAAATTGGTATAGCCTTTGCCTTGTCTTGGGAACCCCACTTTTGGTTTACGCAGTTACGTATCATAATCTATAGATCAACCTGTTTGTACAATCCCTTCTGTCAACCTATTTTCTGATGGATTACTGCATTACCTATTTCAGTACCGCTGCCGAGTCAACTACCGACCAGGATATCCTTGATATCGTTGAGTTCAGCCGAAAAAAGAACGCCCGGTTAAATATTACAGGCGTACTACTCTATATCAACGGAAGTATCGTTCAGGTACTTGAAGGCCAACAACTCGCTGTCGAAGATGTCTACAAAAGTATTAAGGCTGACCCCCGTCATACCAACGTGCGAACGGCAATTAACCAACCCATCGCCCGACGTTTGTTCAGTCATTGGTATATGGGCTACGAAACGCTGACTACTCAACAATATGAAGAAGTGAGCACGATCATTTCGATGGACCCTCAGGCAGAGTCGACGCCCGACGCCAAAGACTCGGTGATTCTACGGATGTTGAAAGGCTTCTTTGATATGAACCGGCGGCAGTGACATTCCCAACAAATCGGTTATCTCCCACAGCGTAGCTATTGCCTGACTCAGCGGGCGGTTTATCTTTCACATGAGGTAGGGTCACTTTATGACGAATCCATCAACTCCTTTCCCTTTCTGGTCAGGCAATGAAGCTGAACAGGATCGGCTTCGATACGCTATCCAGGCGGCTCAACTAGGCACCTGGAATTTAGACGTTGGTCGCCAGCAACTCTGGTGGGACGAGCGTTGTCGAGAACTGTATGGTTTTCAGGGCGAAGATGTCATTGCCTACCAGCAATTGCTGGCTCTGGTGCATGCAGACGACCAGCCACTGGTTGACGAGGCAATTAAGGCAGCGCTTGATCTGTCTTCGTCGGGCCATTACGATGTGCAGTTCCGGACCGTAGACACGCCGGATAATCTACCTCGCTGGCTACACGCGCAGGGTCAGGCATACGTAGACATCCTGGGTGCTGCCTACCGGTTATCGGGGGTGGTACAGGATATTACCGCCCAGGTACAAACCCGGCAGCAGTTGGAGATTAGCAAAGCTCGCTTTCGCAGTATTGTGCTGAACTCGCCTATTCCCACGGTTCTGTTCGTAGGTCGGGAAATGGTCATTGATACCGTCAACGAACCGATGCTGCAGATTTGGGGAAAGGATGAGTCGGTAACGGGGCAGGTTTTGCAGCAGGTAATGCCCGAAGTAGTCAGTCAGCTCCTGCTGGAGCGGTTAAGGCGCATCTACGATACGGGAGATGTGGATCAAGCCTCACAGGCACGCGTGGTAGTAGATGGCCATCGGCAGGACGCTTGGTACAACTTCTCATATAGTCCAGTTTATACGCAGGACGGGACCATTTTTGGGTTCATCAACACTGCAACTGATGTAACGGGAGAAGTATTGGCCCTTCGTGAATTGCAACGCAGTGAAATACGCTTTCGCTCGTTGATTGAAGAAGCCCCCGTAGCCACCTGTTTGCTGATGGGCCATAACCTGCGCATCGAGGTGGCCAACGAGTCTATCCTGACCGCTTTCGGCCGGGAAAAAGATGTCATCGGCTTACCGCTGATTGAGGCATTACCCCAGCTAAGGAACCAACCTTTTCTGGCAATGCTCGGTGAGATACTCAGCTCTGGGCTCCCCTATTCTGCGCAAGGCGCACGGGCCGACTATTTTATTGATGGCTTAGAGGGTGCATACTACGTCGACTTCACGGCAAAGCCACTCATTCACGAGCAGGGCGACGTTTATGCCATTTTGCTGATGGCCACTGATGTGACCCAACAGGTCTTGGCGCAGCAGGTGATTAAACGCAGTGAGGCTCAGAAGACATTTCTGTTGCATCTGACAGACCAGTTACGTACGCTGAGCACCCCGGAAGCAGTCTACTACCAGGCCGCTTGTCTTCTGGGTACTTATTTAGGAGCAAGCCGGGTTGGGTACGTCACTCTTCAAGGCAGCGGCGAAACGGCTCCGGTGGGGAAACAGTATACCAATGAAGTTGCCGTGTTAAGCGAAGATTGCCACTCCGACGTGTTTGGTCCAATCCTGCCTGAATTGTTGGCAGGTCGTACCGTTATTTATGCCGATATCGCTACGGACCCAGCGCTGACCGAGGAGCAAAAGCAAACCCATCTGACGCTACAAACAGGTGCAACCGTCAACAAGCCAATGCTACTGGAAGGTAATTTGTCGGCCATTTTATTTGTGCATTTTGAGCAAGCTCACACATGGACCACTGACGAGTTAATGCTGCTCGACGAGGCCTGTGCCCGTTTGATTATTGCTGCCGATAGGGCCGTAGCTGAGCAGGCACTTCGAGAAAGCGAGCACCGGTACCGCCTGCTGTCTGAAGAATTGGAACATCGGGTACAGCAACGAACGAGTGAACTGGTTCAAACTAACCAGGATCTCAAACGGTCTAACGAGAACTTGCAACAGTTCGCTTACATTGCCAGCCATGACCTGCAGGAGCCTCTTCGCAAGATTCAGTCGTTCGGTGATATTGTGCTGACGCAGACGGACACCCCGCTCGATGAGCAAAGCCGATTCATGTTGAAGCGTATGATCGATGCAGGCAACCGCATGTCTGCCCTGGTAAGTGATCTGCTGGCTTTCTCTCGCATCAAAACCCGTCAGGAAACGTTTGGCGAAGTGTCGTTGCAGAAAGTCATCGCTAAGGTATTGGACACCCTGGATCTAGCCATCGAGCAAACAAAGGCCAGTATTCACCTGCAAGCACTGCCCCGCATCAATGGCGACGAAACCCAGTTAGGGCAATTGTTTCAAAACTTGCTGAGTAACGCCCTTAAGTTTATACCCCTCGATCGGAATCCAATCATTTCCATTACCGTTGAGCAACGAAATCGGGCAGAGCTACAGCCAGAGTTGCACCCAAGCAGTCAGGCCGATGAGTTTTATGAAATAAACGTGACCGACAATGGCATAGGTTTCGATCCCAAATACCTGGCCCGCATCTTCCAGGTGTTTCAGCGCCTGCATGGAAAGAACCATTATCCTGGTACGGGTATCGGTCTGGCGATCTGTCAGCGGGTAGTCGATAACCACGGAGGGGCCATTACAGCCAGCAGTCAGGTAGGCCAGGGAGCTACCTTCACCATTTATTTGCCTAAATAAAGCTGGCAGTGTCTGTCACTCAGCCAGCCACCTGCTGGATTACCCTTAATCGCCTTTAAGGTCGCTTAGCCAGGTTTACTGTCAATAGTATCTCTACCAGCAACATTCATAACTTACAGAAAATCAATAACTTATCATATTAAGTAAAAAATAAGTAAATTACATATGTTCATACACGGAATCTTTTGATTCTGTTGACTGTATACTACCTAATTCTGATAAGCTATTTTGGTGAACCGTCCTTAACAACAGGTTCAGTATGATTGGCTTACCGCCTCATCAGGATACTGCACTTCTCACCACTATAGCACCTGTTGGCCTACTCCATCAGGTCTGTTCTTATGAAACAGTACTACTCCGACGAGGTACTCATCGCTCAATTTTTGGCTACCCGGCAGGATCGATTCTTCACCCAACTCTACCAGCGTTATTATCCCAAAGTTTACGCTTCATGCCTACGTCTGCTGAATGATCGCCAGGAGGCCCAGGACCAGACTCAGGAAATCTTCTGCAAGGTCAACGAGCGCCTGCACACTTTTCGGGGCGAATCTCGATTCTCCACCTGGCTGTTTGTCTTAACCCGGTATCATTGCTTCTCCGTGCGCGATCGGCTTAAGCGGCAGGTATATGTGCCTTTAGGCGCTGAACATGAGTTTATTGGCCAGGACAGCCAGCAAGAAGTAAATCAGGAAGAGCACTGGCAACAGGTTGAAACGGCAATTGAGCAATTACCCGTTCGAGATCAGCGGTTGCTCCATCAGCACTATGTCGTTCGGGAATCAGTTGCCAGAATCGCCAGCGATGATCAGGTCAGTCAGAGTGCCATCAAAATGCGGTTGAAGCGAGCTCGCGATCAGGCCAGGCTGATACACAAGCAGTTGACTTTACACTTGAATTAAGTGGCCTGTCAGGACACGTACCCGTCATTGGGTCAATTCCACCCAGTTGTATTCTTTCAGCAGAGAAAGCAGATTTAGCTTAGCAGGTTGTTCTGATTTGCTTTGAGGCTACTGCCAAACGTCCGGATACAGAAGCAAGCTTCTGTGCTTGCCAACACTGCTCCCATTGACCGGATCAGTAGTGGTAAGCACAGAGGCCCTATGCTCGACGCCTGCCATACACCTTCTACTTACAAGTGCGCGATTTAATCACTGCCTGGAAGCCAGGGCGGCAGTAACTTTATGAGCATTCGGGCTTCGGCTGAGAACAGGGCTACCTGGTTCGCATTAACCCATCGAATTGACAGTGAGAAACGGTCACAGCGTTACCGGAAAGGGCACGCTTTATAGCCGGATTGATGTTTGAAAACCTCCTCACGGAGAAGCATCTACGTACCTGGCTGCCGGAGTTCAGCCTGCTGCTTCAGTCCCTCGAACAGCAACCCTCGACCGCTGACTCCTTGACTCTGGGCAGTGCATCGACGCATGCGCGCTCGGGCTACGTGCCAATTTTATCCTTCCCAACATCAGTAATTCCCCGCCACTATCCCTTATAGGTCTGCCCGACAATCAGTATACACGCACAGTGGAGATCGCCAAACAGCCAACCTTTCTCGCAACGAGCCGACCGCATTTTCAACTATTAGATGGTTTAAGAGGTGTTGCCGCTATCGCCGTGCTGATTTTTCATTTTATGGAATTTGCCGTGCCCGACTACACGAAAAGCTTCATTGCGCATGGCTATCTGGCAGTGGATTTTTTCTTTTGCCTGTCAGGGTTTGTCATTGGGTATGCCTACGACAGCAAGATGACCCAACTTAGTGTGCGAGACTTTCTTACGTTGAGACTTATCCGCCTTCAGCCACTGATAATCATTGGGTCAATACTGGGACTAATCAGCTTTCTGGTAGACCCCTATCGAAACTTTTACCAGTTACTAGGCTTTGGCAAGACCTTATGGATGACGATCGCATCCTGCCTGATGCTACCTTACCCGGTGCTACCCCAGCGCTACAATAACCTTTTTCACCTCAATCCGCCCACCTGGTCCTTATTGTGGGAATACATCGCCAGTCTGGTTTATGCGTTGGTATTAGTAAAAATTACCAACAAAGCCCTATGGCTGATTACCATCGTCTCGGCGCTTGGTCTGATTTACACGGTTATCCACTTTAAGAGTCTGGGCGTAGGGTGGGGCGCAGAAAATGCCCTAGGCGGCGCGGCACGTGTTAGCTTTTCTTTTTCCATGGGCCTACTTGTTTTTCGGTCTGGCTGGCTGATTCCCTCCCGGCTGGGTACGGTGTCCTGTTCGCTGATCCTAGCAGCCATTTTTATGGTGCCTTTTCGGGATGGCCTGAATCAGGTGAGCGAGCCATTGCTTGTCATACTTGGCTTTCCCCTCCTCATCACTGTAGCAGCAGGATCTCGCTTATCAGCGCGCGAGCAATCCGTTTGTAAGGCATTGGGCGACCTCTCCTATCCACTTTACATGATTCATTACCCGTTTCTATGGATCCTGTTAAGTTACATGGAGGTGCGAAAACCGTCATTCGATCAACTTAAACTAATCATGCCTTTGATGGGTATTGGCTTGATCGGGTTAGCGTACCTGGTGGTGCATTACGTAGATAAACCCCTCCGGAACTACCTGAACAGGCGATACGTAAACAGGGCCGACTAAGTAGCCCGCATATGGTTTCTATGGGCAATCATCACAACTGATTGACTGGCGTTAAGTAAGTAATCCAGGATAGTTCACAGCCAAGAACACAACAATGTATGCCCAGGTCATTTGGGTACGTCGACACTACCAGATTAGTAGCTTGCTTATCCCTGGTTACGCTTAGCCATCCATTTTTTAGCGTAGTTACAGACGCGCGCTTAACGTATTCGGTAACTGGCTCGCTCCAGCTAATACCTCCTGCTTACTTAGTACCATAGCTAGTGCCAGTATGGCATCCAGGTAACGACGTAGGTTCTGCGCCAGAAATCCATTACGTTTGTTTACTAGTCCGGAAAATCAATAAACGGCGGGCATAGTGTACCACAATCTACCTGTGAGCACGTAAAATACCATTTACGTACTACATTGGTTACTCCTATATCTAGACAGGCCTTCGCGATGCTCACTCATCCGGTCTTGTTAGTAACTTACTATATAGAGCATGACGGCTGAACCTAGTCCGTACGATCCAGATTCTACCGCCGCGGAGAATGAGCGCCTGACCTTTTCCTTGCAGGCTGCTGGCGTAGGAACCTGGGACTATAACCTGCAAACCGGTCATGCTCAATGGTCTGCCATTTGCAAACAGCTGTTTGGCTTGTCTGCCGATGCACAGGTAACGTCACAAATCCTTCTCAATCAGGTTCACCCTGACGATCGGGTATGGGTAGAGCAAGCCAACAGGCAGGCGCTGAGTCCATTGAGTCACGGTCATCACCACATTGTCTTTCGTACACTAGGTCCGGGGGGGCAATTGCGCTGGGTAGAGGCCAAAGGCAAAACAGTACAAAACGAGCAGGGACAGACGATTCGTTTCAGTGGCATTGTGCAGGATGTAACCCAGCAGGTGCTCACTCAGCGAGCCATCGAACAGAGCGAATACCGCTTTCGATCGCTGATTGAAGAAGCCCCCTTACCAGCCGCATTGCTTGTTGGACGTGAGCTTGTGATCGAGTTCGCCAACTCCCCCCAAATTGAAGTTTGGGGGAAGGGACATGACGTGCGTGGAAAAACGCTGGCCCAGTTACTTCCTGAAATGGAAGGACAGCCCTTCCTGGCCATTCTTGACGAGGTTTTCACGACAGCAAAGGCATATCAAACCTGCAATTCACCGGCTGAACTAGTTATCGGGGGCGTACGGAGCACCTACTATTTTGACTTTACTTTTAAGCCGCTTCGTAATACACAAGAGCAAGTGTATGCTATTCTGGCAATGGGTGTCGATGTTACCCAACAGGTAGTAGCTCGTCGGATGATTGAAGAAAGCGAGGAGCGCTATCGCACCCTGTCAGTTCAATTAGACCAGCAGGTGCAGGCACGCACGCAGCAGTTACAGGCTTACATTCATGATCTTCAGCGCTCAAACGAGAACTTGCAGCAGTTCGCCTACATTGCCTCTCATGATCTACAGGAGCCACTTCGCAAGATTCAGGCATTTAGCACATTACTACAGAAATCAGCCATTGATCAGTCTATCCAGAATATCGACTACCTCGAACGAATCCAGGGATCGGCTAACCGGATGTCAACGTTGATTCGGGACTTACTTACTTTTTCCCGCATTTCCACGCAACAAGATCAGAGTGGTTTATTAGCATTGACTGACATCCTCCAATCGGCCTTGGCTGATTTAGACATGAGCATTCAGGAAACGGGGGCAACGATACACCTCGATCCACTGCCAATGGTAGTGGGTGATGCTCTTCAGTTGAGTCAACTCTTCCAGAACCTATTAAGCAACGCGCTCAAATTTCAGTTAAAAGGTCGGCCACCGGTAATTGATATCCGCTACAAATGGGTTGCGGCGGAGAACCTCCCTCCCGAAATTCTACCCAATCGGCGGACCTTGGCCTACCACCAAATAACCGTAACCGATAACGGTATTGGATTTGATGAAAAGTATAAACACCGCATCTTCCAGGTTTTTCAACGCCTTCATGGAATGGGCATTTATTCAGGCACAGGTATTGGTCTGGCAATTTGTGAGAAAGTAGTAGCTAACCACGGGGGTGCAATTATGGCAAGCAGCCAACTAGGGCAGGGTGCCGTATTTACTATTTACCTGCCAGCCTAAATACACCCGACCTGGCCTGTTAATCAGTCACCCCATTCCCGTAACGCGAAATACCCGCTTACCTGATTACATCACCCAACTAGGACAAGGAGACAATAGTATAGACTAATAACATCCTGATAAGCAGCCGCCTAACAGTAATCGTTCAGACAAGCCTGCTCGCTTCTTGATCGTTTTCAATCTGACCAATCATGTACGTGTGCATGTCTAGTAAATGATTAAGCTGCACGCAAACAAAAGGGTCAGAGTCTTCTCCTTACCTATTGATCGACTCTGAAAAAATGAATACTATTCAAACATGATCAGCGAATATATCGCTGATCATGTTTGAGGAAAGACAAAATCAACGAGTGTATTGTCTTATATACCCACACGTCCAGCCTCCTGCTATTTTGGAGCTTGAGGCGATTTTGGCTTTATGCGCAGGTTAGTGGGGCCATTTCAACTTCTCATATCTACATTAATATACATATGTTTATTTTACTTCATCCAACCTTTTTAGGTTAGACGGGCTCTTATCAGTAGCGCTCAAGACATGGAGTTCAACGTTATTTCAAAAATTTGTCTAATATGAAACGCATCCTACTGTACGTGACAGCCCTGACAGTGCTCATTAGCTGGTCTTGTCAACGTGAGTCAACTGATTCACCGATGCCAGCAAACGGCGTCTTAGTCAACGATTCATTCTCGGTTGGTATTAATGGCTGGGAAGGAGGTTACACCGATTATTCAACGCCCCAGGACAGTTTGATTAAATTCAGATTTGAGCAGGCAAACTTACCGGCTCCCCTCAATGTCACTCAAAAATCACTGCGGGTGTATGGGGAAAACCGCAGTGATGATTTATTCATGTATATAAGCCGGAAGCTCACCAATTTAGCTCCCAATACAGAATACAGCTTGTTATTCGAAGTGGAATTAGCCTCGCTTTATCCTGAAAGTGGATTTGGGGCAGGTGGTGGGCCAGCAACCAGTGTCATGCTAAAAGCGGGGGCCTCCCCGATTAAGCCCGAAAAGATTAAAGACGGCAGTTATTACAGATTAAACTTAGACAAAGGCAACCAATTGGAAGGTGGTAAAGACCTAGTGGCTATCGGTAACCTGGCAAATGGGAAAGACATTGAAGAATATACGTTGATTCAACGTTCTAACGAAGGGACGCCTTTCAAGGTAAGAGCAGATGCTAAAGGCGAGCTTTGGCTGATCATTGGCACTGACTCGGGCTTCGAAGGCAATCAGTCCATCTATTACAATCGAATTAAAGTAACAGCGCTTTAAAATTATGGTGCCCCATCGTATAAGCAGAGCCACCTGGGGTATAGCAGGTAGCCTTGCTTATACGATGTATATCACTAAAAATCGCGTCAAATAGCTACTCAGTAAGGTTACCCGTTTCTAGTAAACTGGCTCACAGCAGGCGGTAAAGACAAACCATTCCGAACCCTCTCCCTTATAGGGCATTATCTTACCTCATACGCATACACATACATAAAATATATAGTATCAAGCCCTGTAACTGGACACACGAGAAGCGTGACACTCGTTTTGAGCAAATTAGCCAACGTCTGTAACCAAACAGTCGAGACATAATAAAGCGGTTGGGTGGCAGGGCTCAGGTACGTTGTCTTATTGCCCAGCACTCATTTGTTCACTCAGCCTTCTTGGCCATCAGTATAATGATAATGATCTTGCGAGGCAGATGAAAACTTGCCGATATATTCTGGTGTCTCAGGCTCATCCTTCTTAGGCACGAAGTAATCTAGCTTTACCGCCCAATCATATACGCCAACGTTCAAGGGGTATTCAGTTAAGACACCCGTACGTGTATGCTCAGCGATCCATTGCGCTGCCAGTACTTTGGAGTCGAGAACACCGCTACTGAAACGGCCATTGATGCCGTACTGATTTCATAAAGCGTACATTCTAGTATCGATCAAGACGCGTCCACGTCCTATACTTACTGATTTCGCCTACCGCCGGCTAAGGGTGATGGTAGCCACGAGATACACCAAACTCAGGTACGTGACCCTAACCCGTTGCCAGTTGGGCTGCCGCGTGGGCCTATCCAGCCGCATTCCCCTCCCAGGTACAGAAACCAGGCAACGCTAACCAACCACGCACAAACCGTGTAAGTCGTGACCGGTAGCGACCCAACAACCAGGTGAACCGCTGGCGCATGTCTCCTTTTGGGCTAAGCTAATCAATGCTGGACGGGTACCCTGGCTGTTTTGTCCAAGGTTTCGCGCCGTAGGCTGCTGTTGAGCAAAACTACACTAGCGTTGTCTGTTCTGCATTCCCATAGCCGTTTTACGCTCCGTTTCAACAGCGGCTTTTTTACGTTTCAGCCTGACTTTGTCCACATTCATAAAGCTTGCTGTGGTGCCAGGTACGTACCCTCCCAACCTTTACATCGCTTTTCGGAGCCAACCTCTTTGTAAACCGGCCACCTGCCGACCTGCCCAGTGATGACGGGCCGACGATGACCACATCTGGACAACTACACATGAAAAAGTTAGGTACTATCATCGCCATCCTGGCCTGCATGGGGGGCACCACCTCCCTGCTGATGAGCAACAGGCAGAAACAGGCAGGACAGATTCGGGATGCGCAGAAACCCCTCGTCACAACCGTGTCAACGGCACCTGTCACCCGGCAGTCCTTTTCGGAGGCAGCGCAGTACGTAGGCAAAACCGAATGCTGGCGCGAAGTGACAATGAACGCCACCACACAGGGTACCATCCGCACCCTTACCGCCCACCTCGACAATCCCGTACGCGAAGGGCAGCCCATACTCACGGTCGATACCGAACAAACCACCATCGCCTTAGCCCAGGCCGGGGCGCAACTACACAAAGCCCGGACCGATCTGGCCCGCTACGAAACGCTGCACCACGAAAACAACGTACCCACCACCGACGTAGAGAACGCCCGATTGCAGGTACGTACCCTGGAGACTCAACTGCTCACCCTTCATAAGCAACTTCGCGAGGCAGTCGTGAAAGCCCCCATCAGTGGCATAGTGACCACGAAACTGGTTGAACCCGGCATGTTTATCGCGCCCGGTTCCCCCTTACTAACCATCACCGATATATCAGCGGTGAAATTAGTAGTGGGCGTTCCTGAAGCCGAGGTAGACCAGTTTCGGCCCGGTCGGCAGGTGACGGTGCAGTTCGATATGTATCCCGGTCAGTCGGTAACGGGCACAGTACGACAGATACGGTTGAAGGGCGGCGACACGGGCAAGTTTCCGGTCGAAATTCGGGTAAACAATACCCCCAGCGTTCCACTTCGGGTGGGAATGACGGCCAGTATTTCGGTGCCCAACGCCAGCCGGGCCAGTGGTTTGACAATCCCCCGCGCGGCCCTTGTCACCACCAGCGCCACGCCCGCCGTATACGTCGTGCAGGGTAAGCAGCTTAGCCTCCGCGCTATCCAGCCCGGCCCCACCTTCGGCACTACACTGCTGGTAAACAAAGGCTTACAAATCGGCGAACAAGTTATTATCAGCGGCACGGAAGGGTTGAAAGAAGGGCAAACTGTAGTCGTAAGCCAATAAGGAACATGAAACTCACTCTCCTCTCTATCACCCGCCCCATTTTGGTAATTGTCCTGTTTGTGGTGCTGGGTATTCTGGGGCTGTATTCGTACACGCAGATGCGGTACGAACTTCTGCCAAACATGTCAATTCCGTTCATTATTGTCACAACGCCCTATCCGGGTGCGTCGACGGCGGAGGTTGAACTTGGGCTGACCAAGCCTATTGAAGATGCCGTTTCGTCGGCTGACCGGATCAAGCGCGTGACGTCGTTGTCCCTCGAAAACGTCTCGGTCGTTATGGTCGAATTCAAGCACGATGTAGACGTCGATAAGGCGCAGCAAGACGTGCAGCGTAAGGTCAACACCGTGACGGGTACGTTGCCGACGGGGGCTAAAACGCCCACCCTCGACCGGTTTTCACTCACCGAGCGGCCCGTCGTGCAGGTAGCAGCCAACAGTAACCTGTCGGACCTGGCGCTGGGTACGTTGCTTAAAACACAGATCAAGCCCCGGCTATCTCAGGTGGCGGGCGTGGGTCAGGTGCAGTTTGTCGGCCTGCCCGAAACCGAGGTGAGCATTGCCCTCAATGCCGCACGGCTACGCGCCCTAAACCTGTCTACGGTACAGGTGGTCGGAGCCATTCGTGCGTCCAACCTGAATGTACCGTCGGGGAGCGTTCGCGATTCCGATGCGGCCTATTCGGTGCGCGTTGTGGGCAAAACTGATGCCCTCGATCACCTCCGCGACATTGTGGTGTATCGAAGTCCAGCGGGCCAAAAAGTACTTCTGGGCGATGTGGCGTCTATTTCGCTGGCACCAAAAGAGCTGGAAAACCGGAGCCGCTACATGGTAGCCTCCGACACCGCCCAACCCGAAAGCCACGCTGCCGTGGGTATTCTGGTGAAAAAACAAGCGGGTGCCAACAACGTCGACGTAAGCGCCGCTGTACGCAAGACGCTGACTCAACTCGAAAAGGACTACGCTTCGTCGGGCCTGCGCTTCACCATTGCGCAGGACGGTTCAGAGTTTACGCTGGCGGCAGCAACGGCCGTTAACCACGACCTCATACTGGCTATTGGGCTGGTGGCGCTGGTGATGTTTGTCTTTCTACACAGCCTGCGATCGTCGCTAATTGTGATGGTGTCCATCCCCGCATCATTGCTGTCAACGTTCATTTTTATGAACCTGCTGGGCTTCTCGCTTAACCTGCTCACGCTGTTGGCCCTCTCGCTGGTGATCGGTATCCTGGTCGACGACTCCATTGTGGTGCTCGAAAGCATTTACCAGCGCATGGAAAAAGACGGTGTTTCGTCGGATGAAGATCGGAAGGCGGCGGCGCTGAACGGGCGTAGCGACATTGGCTTTGCGGCCATCGCCATTACGCTCGTCGACGTAGTCGTGTTTGTCCCGCTGTCGTTCTCGCCGGGGCTGGTGGGCGATCTGGTACGCGAATTTTCGCTCGTGGTGGTCATCTCCACGCTCTTTAGCCTGCTGGTGTCGTTCACGCTCACACCCATGATTGCCTCGCGCTTTGGTAAGGTCGAACACCTGACCCGCGATACCCTCATAGGCCGGTTTAGCCTGGGCTTCGAACGGCAATTTGCACGGCTGTCGGCGGCATACATGCAATTGCTGCGACAGACACTCAACTACCGCAAAACCACTGTTCTGATCACGTTCGGGTTGTTTCTGACCGCCCTGATGCTTCCCGGTGCTGGCTTTATCGGGGGTGAGTTTATGGCCCCCGCCGACAAGGGAGAGATCAATGTGGTGCTGCAATTTCCCGAAGGCTACAAACTTGAGCAGACCGATGCGATGGCGAAGCAGTTCGAGAAAAAACTGTACCGCCTGCCCGATGTGCGGCGCGTGTTTACCAACGTGGGGGCCAACCCTGAAGGCTGGTCGGGGTTGCCCACCAGCAAAAACGCTGTAGAATTTGCCGTGGCCTTTGCGCCCCGTAATGAGCGTGATAAAGACCTGAATGCCCTGACGCGCGAGGTAAAAGAGCTGGCGGTGCAGATACCCGGTGCGCGGGTGAGGGCTTACCCGCTGGGGCTGCTGGGTAGCGACGGTGCCGCTCCCATTGTGCTGATGGTGAGCGGCAATAACCGAGACGTACTTCGCCGCGAAACCACTCGCCTCACCGAGGCTATGCGGCAGATTCCCGGCACTGCCGACGTGCGTTTTTCGGGTAACGTCCGCAAGCCGGAACTGGCAATTGCCGTCGACCAGGAAAAGCTGGCGCGTTACGGCCTCACCACCGAAGCCGTAGGCATGGCTATCCGCACGGCGCTGGCGGGCTTCGACGACCTCACCATGCAGCAGGACAACCAAACTGTGACCATGCGGGTACGATTTGCCGAGGCGTTCCGGAACCATACCCAACAGATGGGTCAGCTCACCCTGACGAATGTCTACGGGCAGCCCGTTGAACTGCGGCAGGTGGCCACCATTCGCGAGACGTTCGACCCGGCTATTCTGGAACGCAAAGACCGCGAGAACTCTATGACCATCACCTCGCAAGCCGTGGGCCGTCCCTCAGGCGACATTGGCGCCGATATCCAGAAGGCCGTGTCCTACCTGAAGATCGACCCGTCGGTGCAGATCACCTACGGCGGCGACCTCGAAATGCAGGACGATTCATTCGGCAAACTAGGGCTAATGTTCCTGGCCGCCATCGTGTTCATGTACCTCGTAATGGTGGCGCTCTACAATTCGTGGGCTTACCCGTTTGTGGTGCTCTTTTCCATTCCGGTGGCCCTTTTCGGTGCCCTGTTTGCCCTGGCGCTGAGTATGAACTCGCTCAATGTGTTCACCATCCTTGGCCTGATCATGATGCTGGGTTTGGTGGCCAAAAACGCGATCCTGCTGGTGGAACGTACCAACGAAAACCGCGAACGGGGCCTCACGGTGGTTGACGCCCTGCTCGACGCAGGCCACGTGCGGCTGCGTCCCATCCTGATGACCACGCTGGCAATGGTAATCGGGATGCTGCCTATTGCGCTGGCTACCGGCCCTGGGGCCGAACAAAAAACGGGCCTCGCCTGGGCGCTTATCGGTGGCCTCAGCAGTTCCATGTTCCTCACGCTGATTTTCGTACCGGTGGTGTATTACTATGTAGCAAGACTGATTAGGGCTGAAAAAAGGAAGAAAAGAGACGGCGAGAGGCATGGAGACGATGTGGCTCCGCTGGCGAAAAAAAGACGGCTCGTGTCGACCCCGTTGGCGGTGGTGGTTCTGTTGCTGCTCGCTGGCAATACCCAGGCGCAACCCGTCCCCGCTCTTCCCTCTTCTTTTCCCCTTTCATTGCGAGACGCCGCTAACCTGGTTCGGCAGCAGAACGGCGAGGTGCGGGTGGCCCGACTGGGTGTACAAAAAGCGGAGGCGCTGACCGACGAAACCCGTCGTCTAGGCCTGCCCTCGGTAAACGGAACGGTTCAATACCAACGCAATATCAGCGCACCCGTGTTTTTCTTTCCCGCTTTCTCTATTACGCCCGACGGTGGTTTTTCGCTCGACAATACCCACATGACTCCCGTTACGGCGGCCCTTCAGAACCAATACAATGCGGGCCTGACCGTTGCCATGCCGCTGCTACAGCTCAGCCTCCGGGTAGCTCGGCAGCAGGCTGCGGTGGGGCAACGGGTTGCTCTTGAACAGGAACGTGTCGTAACGAACCGACAGCTAGCAGATGTAAAAAAACTGTACCTCAATGCGTTGCTTGTTAACGAGCAACGGGTGCTGGTAGCACAAAGCATTGGCCGCGCTGAACAGACCCTGCGCGAAGTACGCAACCTCTTCCGGGCACAACTGGTCACCGATGCCGATACGCTACGGGCGTTTGTGGAAGTTGAGAATCTTCGCCCTACACGATCAAAACTTGACCGGTCGGTGCGGCTGCTTAAGGGGCAACTGTTGGTACTGACGGGCCTTCCCATCGATACTGAGCTGGTATTGACCGACTCGCTGTCGTACCCGGATGCGGCTGCTCTAACTGAAGAAAGCAGCATTGAGGTAGCCTATAACCAGCGTCCCGAACTTCGTCAGCTGGCGTTGGGGGTTACTGCTAATGAGTTGCAGGCGCAGTTGGAGCAGGTACGTCGTCGGCCCACGCTGAATGCGTTTGGGCAAGTGGGTACGTTGGCGCAAACCAGCAATTTTCGGTTTTCAGACAGTCGCTGGCCGGTAGTGAGCTTCGTGGGGTTGCAACTGAACGTACCTATTTTCAACGCCGCCACTGCTCCCAAATTACAACAGGCGCGGCTGGCGCAACAGCAGGCGCAGGAGCAACTTCGCTATACCCGAACGGCTATTGCCAATGAGGTACGTTCGTGCCTGTATGCCCTTGATGAAGCCCGTGACCGGATCCAGGCGCAGGCGGGCGTGGTCCGGGCTGCCGAACGGAGTTATAGCCGCGCCGCAAGTCGCTACCGGCAGGGCATCATCAAACTGGGCGACCTTACCGATGCCGAACTGGCTCTCCGTCAGGCGCAGACCAACCGTCTGCAAGCCATCTATGATTACCAGGTGGCACAGGTAGACCTGGAGCGTGCCAAAGGTGACGTAGAGTAATGGCCAAAACTTGCCTGTTACGTACTGAATTCACTCCTGTCAGGACGACTAAAAGCCGCTTCATAGGCGGCTTTTTCCGGTTCAGCCGACCACGTATTGAGTGAAGACAGGCAGTCGGGCAATTTTGTCGCAATAAGCTTACTCCTACTACCCAACCTCTTCTTTCTTTTAACCAATTCACAATCATGAAAAAAGTCATAAAAGTCCTTGGCCTCGTGCTGGGCGGCGTAGTGCTGCTGCTGGCCGGTTTCTGCGGGTACGTTGCCGCCGTGGGAGTACCCACCTACGACCCACCCGCTCTGCCTAAAATCACCGTCGACGTTACACCCGCCCGCGTGGCGCGGGGTGAGGTCATCGCCCAAATTCAGTGTATGGCCTGCCATGCCGATAAAGATAACCGGGTCACAGGCAAACACATGACCGACGTGCCCCCCATGTTTGGCACGATCTACACCAAAAACATTACGCAGGATAAAGAAAAAGGCATCGGCAACTGGACTGACGGCGAACTGCTCTACTTCCTGCGCACGGGTGTGCGCCGCGACGGTTCATACGCCTTCGTGATGCCACAGTACCCTAACCTCGCCGATGAAGACCTGATGGCCGTGGTTGCCTGGCTGAAGTCAGATCGGTTTCCGGTGCAGGCAGCCAAATCAGAGCCGCAGCCTTCAGAGCTGAGCTTCGTATCGAAACTACTAACCCACACGATGATGAAGCCGGGGGATTATCCAACCTCGTTTATTGCCATGCCCGATACCAATAACATGGTTGCCCTGGGCAAATACACCGCCGATGCGTTTGGCGACTGCTACACCTGTCACTCCGGCGATTTGGTGAAGCAAGACAATGTGCATACCGAAAAAACCGAAGGCTATTACGGCGGCGGGATTGAACTGATCGGTGAAAAGGGACAAAAAATCATCACCCCCAACCTCACCTTCGACGAGAAGACGGGCATCGCCAGAAAATACACCAAAGATCAGTTTATTCGGGCCGTGAAAGGTGGGTTGCGGCCTGACGGCAGCATCCTGCGTTACCCGATGGCCCCTAAAATGGCGCTGTCGGACCGGGAGGTGAGTGCCATCTACGAATACTTGAAAACGGTGCCCAAGATTACGAACGATATTGCCAAAAAAACTGCCGAATTGCAGCTGGCACAGAAATAGGCAGCTCATTGCAGCCAATTATGAGCCGGCATCGACAAACTGATCAAATTACGTCAGGAAGATCAGTTATGCGAGCGTCTTTCTGCGGGTCAACCCGTCTGCAGTTGCCCAGAAACACGGTGTTCAGTATGCTGACACCCATTACGCGCCTATCTGGCTATCGCGCCTATATATAAGCCCTACAGTGAATGACTACGTCCTATCAACTTTTCATTTTTGACTTCGACGGTACCTTAGCCGACTCCTTTCCGCTATTTGTCCGGTCGTTTAATGCTGTAGCCGAGGGGTACGGCATCAAACCCATGAACCCAGCCGAACTCGATCAATTACGGACGTTAGGCTCCCGGCAACTGATGCAGCAACTGCATATCTCAGCCTGGAAAGTGCCGTTGGTCGCCTATTCGGTTCGTCGATTAATGACGCGCGGACTTCAGGAGGTATGTCTGTTTGAGGGCGTCTCTGACCTGTTACGAACAGCCGTTAAGGCGCATAAACAAGTGGCCATTTTTAGTTCGAACAGCGAGGCCAATGTTCGGCGGGTGCTGGGGCCGGAGTTGGCCTCACTAATTAGCCATTACCAATGTGGCACGTCCCTTTTTGGCAAGGCTCGGGCCTTTCGGCAGGTGATTCGGCGGGCGGGGGTCAGTTCATCCGAGGCGTTGTGCATTGGCGATGAAATCCGGGATTACGAAGCGGCCCGATCAGAAGGCTTAGCCTTTGGAGGCGTTAGCTGGGGGTACACGCAACCTGACACGTTACGGGCCTTGCCCAATGCCTGCTTTTTCGACGCCGTAGCTGACATCGCCCACTGGTTGCCTACACCAAAGGCAGCAGCACACTAAATTCGCGCCCATCGTCTTCGATGATGGGCGCGGGTTGGCCCAGCATCTGGTATTTGCTGAGGATATTGCTCAGGCCCACTCCAGTGCTTAGCACCCGCGTGACTTTGCGTTGCACATTGTTGCGCACAATCAAGTGATTCGCCTCGTCGGTGAGCAAATCAATGGTGAGGGGCTTGTCGGGCAAGATAACATTGTGCTTCACGGCATTCTCGATCAACAGTTGCAACGTCAGCGGGGGAATCTGGCGGTCTTCCATGCCCGGCAGAATATGCGTCACCAGGGTCAGTGCTTCACCGTGGCGGGTTTTCAGCAGGTGATAATACGAGTTAACGAAGTTGAGCTCAGTCGCCAGCGTAACCAGCGGGGTTTCGTTTGCACGCAATAGGTACCGATAGACGGAGCTGAGCTCTTCGGCATAAGCCCCGGCCTGTTTAGAATCCTCCTCAATCAGCACACTGAGCGAGTTAAGGCTGTTGAAAAGAAAATGTGGGTTTACCTGCTGACGCAGAGCATCGAGTTGCGCCTGGAGCTGAGCCTTGCTGAGCGTTTCTACTTCCCTTGTCGACCGCTGCCAGTAGGTAAAGGCGTCTATGCCTTCGTAGGTGATCACCACAATTGCCACAATGACGAGGGTATACAATATAGCGAATCCAAACCGGACGAGACTCGGTTCGAAACCGGGTAGGTCAATTGCCCAGAATAGGCTATACAGCAGCGTAGCCAGGAGGCTAGAAGACGTACCCGTGCTGACAAACCGAATAATCAGACGCTGGATGTATAGTTTTTGATTGGTAAACCGCCGGTTAATATAAAGGGCTATCTGATTATTGATGAGCCAGTTACCGAATGATTCTACGAAGGCAATGCTCGTTGCCAGACCGAACGTAGTTCGGCTGTGCCAATAGGCATCGCCAATCATAATCCAGTTGAGCAGGCCGATATACGCGGGCAACACGATCAACTGCATTAGCCAGTCGTAGCGGGAGTAGTTCAGTGAGTTCATGGAAAGAGGCAAGGCAACAGGTACGTAGCCAAAACTAAAGAATTCTACGGGATTAGTATGCAGCACACCATCAGGTATGTTACTACTAGTGCAGATGAGTAAGCCCGTCAGGCTTAGCTGTCGCCGCGTAAACGGTTTTTCCAGCCGTCGTTGTAAACTTCATGCCTAGGGTGGCTTTTGCCAGTTCGCTCAAAGCGAACAAATACGATATGTTGGCTATATCCGCGTTTATCAGGAGAACAATGGTCCTCAGCAGCTACCAGCTTAGACGACCTCTTGGCAAATGTAGCCTATCGCCAATACACCCAGTCCCCTCCGGCAACACCTTGACAGCCAATTAGTAACTTATTTTTCGTAAGATCAATAAGCCGCTTCATGAGCGGCTTTTTCCGGTTGGGCTTGCTCGCCATTTCGGGTGTGAAATGACCATGCCAACTTTGATTCGTAAACAACAACGCGCCCAGTCGGACCTCTAAAACCAAGTTAATGCCATGAAAACGTTATTCGTTACGTTGCTGGCCGTGGCAGCACTCACTACCAGCTGTAAGACCAATAGTCGTGATGTGCTGCCCGGTGGCAGCGTAGATGCACAGGCCGTTGGCAAGTGGATGTATGGCTCATTTTCAATGAGCGATTTCTGGTCATATGACGGCCGAAATCTGGGTAAGCCTTTTGAGCTGGCGGTGGTATTCGACTTTAAGGCCAGCGGCACTTACGAAAAGTATTTTGTGGCCGCCGCTCAGGACTACAGCAGTTGTCGAACTGAGGCCTTCACCTACGAAAAAGGCCGTGTCGATTTCAATGAGGCCGAAAGATCCTTCACGACCACGCCCACTGAAGGCCAGTACCGGGGTTATTACTCGTGCATTCCCAGCAAGAATGTCAACCGCCCAATGGAAAAATCGGAGTTGAAAATCCAGACTTATTACTACGAGCTAAAAACAGGTAGCAACGGCAAGCCTACCATTGTGGTGCGATTTAACAAGGACGATACCAACACCAGCACCTTCCTGCCCACGTCGTGGTAAGCTACTGCTGCACATGCTCAACCAGAACCTACCCGCTAATCGCTGGTCGATGCGAACCGATCTGTTTGACAAGTATGAGCTGGTAGGGATTATCGGCGAGATATGCAGGAGCGAGGTTGCTTGCCCAGTGCTCAACTCAAACAATCATGAACAGACAACTCCCTCCACCACTGCCCATTCAATGGGCCATGAAGCCCCTGGCTTCAGCGCGAACAACGTTCTCAGTGCTGCCTTCCGGTAGTTACGAACTGACTATTGAACATGACCTCATTCGGGGTGTAACCCCTGTCATGCTGCTTTGGTGGTTTCAGCACATCGGCGGCACGATGACCTACAGGGGCGAGACGTATAGTCGTTACCGGGTCTGGCACCCCCTCGACCACATCCATTGGTCGATGACAAACCCTGGACCCGACGGTGCCGCGCAGGTAGGTTCGCGCTTTCGCATCGTGGAGGCTTTCGGGCGAAATACGGGCTACTACGTAGACAGCGTTGAAACCGTTGTGAAGTTAGACCAAGAAGGTATCCGGCTTGTGCGGCGCGAGTTAGGGCAGGAAGTATTTAGCCTACAGCATTGGTTTGAGGCCACGCCGGGTGGTACGTTGTATCGTTCACGGATGCAGGTCGGCGCAGAAAATATAGTTGGTCAGTACATGCTAAACCCGTTGCTGCACCGCTTTTTGTTCTCCCGCGATATGGGAAATGCCTGGCTCAAACACAACATTGAAGAGGTAGGCAATTTCGAGCAGTTCTTGCCAAAACTCTACGAGCAGCCTGATCTATCCGTTTGGCACACGGTGTAATCTTCGCAAAAGCCGCTTCGACAGCGGCTTTTGCCGTTTCATCGAGCTAGCCGTTTCCGACGTACCCGCTGCCAACCAACTTTGGCTCCATGAACGACAAACAAAAATGAGCCATGACTAAGTTGTATGCCCTTTTGTTGAGCCTGACGCTTACCGCCCTGTCGATAAGCTGTAAAGTAGCTACCGATACGCTCACCCCAGAAGGCCCGATCGACGTCCCCACGAACGAAGACCCTCGTCCCGGCAAAGTTTGTCCGGTCGGTACTCCGCTGGGCGACGACTCCTTTGTTGGAACCACCATCGGCCCGGCGGGTGGTAAACTCACGTCAACCGATTTAGGCCTGACCATAAACGTACCGGCGGGGGCTGTTGAAAGCACCCAAACGTTTAGCGCGGAGGCAATTACGAATACTGTCCCGCAAGGATTAGGCGTGGGCTTCCGGCTGGCACCACATGGCATCACCTTCAAAAAGCCGGTTACGATCAGCGTTCGCTACAACCCAAAAAATCTGAGCGGTACGTTCCCCCAAGCCCTGGTAATGGCCTATCAAAGCGATAAAGGCATCTGGCGAATTCCCAGTACTAAGCGGTGGGTTGATACAACCGCCCACACCGTGAACATTGAAACCACGCACTTCAGCGATTGGGCAGTGATGCAGCGCGTCGTACTGGTACCGGCAACAACTGCGCTGAAGCCGGGTGCCAGCGTCATATTACACGCTCGAGGTTTTCCTGATGAGCTTGATATTCCATACCCAGGAGGAGTATCAGGGACTGACGTGGATATACCGGAGCCAGAAACGGTCGCATTAGTTGATGAAACAAGTTGGAAGCATTCGGGCGCAGGACAGTTGAAGCCCGCGATCACTACCGCGACCTATACGGCTCCTGCGACGCCACCTGCCCGTAACCCCGTTTCTGTCAGCGTGAAGCTGAAAGGCCCGACCGTGATCGACGGCAACACAGTCAACGAGATCTGGCTGGTGTCGAACATATACGTAGCCGACGAAGGCATTACTTACCGCATCAACCGTGGCCCCTGGGTCAAAACATCCGTGTTGCAGGGTGGCCAAATTCAAATGACCGATGGCGGGCGAGTTTTTTTGATGGTTGGCGCATCGCCCACGTCCGGTATCACGATCTCCGACGTGAACATACCGATTCCGGATGGCGGTATGACAGAAGGCGTCGGCGGAACCTATGAACAGAATTGGTCGAAAAACGTATCAGGACCAAAATTTTTGCTCTCTGACAACAGTGCACCCTATATCTATGTGAACTATTATAACATAGTTGAACAAACCTACGACAGCCCCGGCTCACTTGTATTTAGTCAGTTCGGTAAAGTTGGTGAGCCAATTATAGGTACGTTTCTATTGGAAAAAGCAGGTAGAAATCGACCAGGTCAGAAAGATGATTTCTCGACCACCGCAGTTATAGATGGTTTTTTCCGAGTCACACGCACGAAATAGTGCCTACGTGCCGACAGGCTAATAAACAGATAGGACTCATTATCATGATCACCTCCCTAACGCCGCCTAAACTCTCGTGGCCTGGTACGTTCCTGCTGTTTAGCGGGCCAACCCTGTTACTTTATCTCGTGCTGACGTACCTCGTCCCTACGCTCCGCGTTTCGCTTGGCGTACACCCGGCTCTTGGTTGGTTTGTGGGTGGCACGTTTGTTTTCAAACCGCTACTCCTGCTGGCGGTAGGGCTCACCTGGTGGCAGCTAAAACCGGCAAACTGGGCAGAACTACGAGCAGCCTTGTGCCTGAACCCCCTCTCGCGCCACGACTGGCGATATAGTCTTGTTGGCTTGCTGCTAATTTTCATGGGCATGGGGCTGATCGTTGGCGGGGCCAATCTGGCGCATCGCTACCTGGGTACGCCGCTACCCGACATGGCACCACCGGCTTTGTCTTTCCCGCCATTTCGGAGCGGCGAACGGTGGCTCCTGCTGGTCTGGGCGGTAATGTTCTTTTTCAATATCGTGGGCGAAGAGTGTCTATGGCGCGGCTACATTTTGCAACGACAGATTGGGCAATTGGGTCGGTGGGCATGGGTGGTTAATGGCACGTTGTGGGCCACTTTTCACTTGCCCTTTGGACTGAGTATGCTCCTGCTGGCCATGCCGGCGTTTGTGGTTGTGCCCTATGTGTTTCAGCAAACGCGTAACACCACCACTGGCCTGGTCATACACGGGCTGATGAACGGCCCCATCTTTGTGGTCATGTCGCTGGGCTTGCTCGGCCCTTTGCCATGACAGCTTCTCAGGTATCGCCTGGAGTGTCAGGTACGTAGCCTTCCAGCCCCCAGGGAATGATGAACGAGTTAAGCCAAACACAGGAACGTTGCCACTTAAATATCCTTACTTAAGTCGCTTAATGCGGTCAGTGTAGATAAATCGTTCTGGCTTCCGGTGACGGTTATGTTTGCTCCGGTGTAGAAACGTCCCCAAACCCGGTAGTGTGGTTTAGACGTAGTATCTCTGGCAATAACGACTGGCGATAAGGGTATTCCTTTTACCTTGTCATGACACAGGTCACAGATCACGGCAATTCTATTACGGAACGGTTTGTCGCTCCTGCTGCCCCCCTGCCAAAGCACCCGCATAGAGCCAAATGATACTCAGTGCTACAGTGCGTGGCTAGTACTGGACTATTTTCGTCATCGAAATTTGTTAAGTCTATATAGGAAACAGCCTTTCATGCGCTCACGAGATTTTCCACTCTTGTGTTGTCAATTGCCATTCCTCGCACATCGGGAGGCGCTTTATTGCCGGAACCACAATCACGCAAATCTGACTCGTACAGATGCAGGCTATTGCTGTTTTCGACGAATGGCGGTTAGCTCAATGGTGGGTAGTTCGTAATCTGTTTCAGTGCCATCGTATGCTGAGGGTTTAACAACGGGCTTGAGCACCAAAGAGGTAACTCCACTAAAAACAACCGCGGCACCATACGTCCAGCCTAGCACATACTGCCGCAAGCTGTCGGGAAAATTAGTGACCAGGTAGCGACGAAGCGTTGCCGACGACTCGTTGCCATCTTCCAGGATGTACTGCAACGGACCTCCGCGCGTGGTAGTCTTGGCGTGGACCATACCCACCTGATTGGTGTAAGTTGGGGCGGGTTGTGGTTCCTGTGTTCGGCAACTGCCTAGCAAACAGATGAGGACAATGAGTCGTAGCATAGACATGAATACTTTCTTTTGGGCTTGACCCATCTTCGCCTGCAAGGGTTGCTATGCGCCAGCTACTTCTTCCCTTACTCAGGAACCTACTTACTGTACCACAAACCGCGCACGTACATGCCGGGCAACTCAACGCCTGAAAAGACGAATGGTGCACCACAGACTAAAACTTAGCTGAAGCGCTCCAACAAGTTGATGCTTGTCGTTTTCGACGATACTAAGTTCTTGATTGGGATCTTGACCAATATTTTCAAAAGCCTGATACTATTTTTCAGGTAAAGGATTGGCAAAATCCCCTCTAGTCTGCCCTAACTCGCCCACGCGGAGCGATAACTGCCTTATTTATTCGTGGCAAAGTTTATCGAGTTTTCGTACCAGATTTCCGCATTGATAATACGTTCTAGAACGTCTTCAGGCTGGTCAACAAACGACCACATCTGCAAGTGTTTCTCGTGCATAAACTGTTCACTAACGCATTTTTCAAGCATTTCTCGTAATGGGTTGTAAAATCCATTTGTATTGAGAATGATGATTGGTTTTGTAAATTGTCCAAGGCGCTTGAGGGTTATTGCTTCTAATAATTCTTCCAGTGTCCCACTGCCACCCGGCAAGGTCACTAACCCGTCAATACCCTCTAAAAATTTTGCTTTTCGCTCATGCATCGTATCTGTAAACTCAAAGTCTACCACTCGCTTATGCGCCCATTCGACTTCGTTCATAAACTTGGGCATGATACCCTTAATTTTACCGCCATGTTCAATGACAGTGTCCGCGAGTTTACCCATAAGGCCAACTGCGCCACCACCATAGATGACTTCTACATTAGCATTTACCAATTGAATGGCTAACTTTTCCGTCGCTTCAAAATAAACGTTATCAACCTTTGCACTTGAAGCGCAGTAAACACAAATTTTCACGTTTCGTTCTATTAATTATTAAACCTTGACTGCTAGGGTGGCTGGCCTGTCGCCCAGATTCAGACCAACTATCAAACCTGCCCTACAGGGCCGTTTTTCGCGTCAGCAAAAACCCGCCAAACAAGCAAAATCTGATACACACGCCTGCGATATATATCCGGGACGTGCCTTTCGAGCATTTTATGGATCGGCACCCAACGCCTCATATGGGCTGGTGAAGGAGCAAGATAGCTCATTTCAGAAAAGATCTCCTGACGTTTTCACCCTTGTTTGGTTGGGCTGCCAGCTTTCGTCTGCGACGTGCTTCCTGTCGACGACGGAATACTAGTAATACGAAGCGCACTACAGATTCTCATCAAACGAGTCATGTATGAGATAACCCTGATTCACACTTTCCCAAATTAGTCGTTAAACAACGCTACCAGCTTGTCATTGGCCGCTTCGGTATGCATCCACTCCACTCCCTCCATAGATACTTGGGCTTCTTCAGCTCCTCTGGCTAGCATCGGTTTCTCATAAGCGGCTATGGCCAGTTGGGTAGTAGCAAACTGCTCATCCGTCAGACACTCGCTTAGCTCCAATGCATCCAGCATTGCCAAATTGACGCCTTCACCCGAAGGCGGCATTAGATGAGCCGCATCGCCCAGCAGGGTAACGTCTGGCTGCGAGGACCAGCTTTGGTCGAAGGGCACGCAATACTGCGGCCGGATCAGCAAGGGTAGGCTCACTGACTCGAAGAGCTCAAACCAAACCGGGGCCCATCCACTAAATTCTTGCATAAACCAGGCTTGCAATTGCTGCCGATCTTTGAAATCAATCCCATTGGTTTGCAGCCAGTCTTCGTTTACTCGACAACTCACATAAAAATCAATACTACCATCCCCTTTAGCGGATACATGTAAAAATTTCCCATGCGTATGGGTGTAAAGTTTGCCGCCTTGGAGTAATTGATAAATGGTTGGAGCTGTTGTGGCCGCATCGGCTACGTTCCCCTGCACAATGGTAGTGCCCGCATAAAAAGGCTGGATCGGTGTCAGCAAAGGACGGACCCTGGAATGAGCACCATCGGCGCCAACAACGAGGTCGGCGGTAACGGTGGTCCCATTTTTAAATGCTAGTTGCCAGCCATCCTGCCCTGGTGAGATCTGGACAAGCTGACTATTCCAAACGACGGTGTCAGCCTGAAGCGAATCCAGTAATAGATTCCGCAAATCGCTGCGGTCGATTTCGGGTCGAAACGATTCGCTGCCAAAATCGTTGTCCTCGTCTTTGCTGTGATCGTCATAGAGGATGTTCGCCTGCTTATCGACCACCCGCCCTTTGTCGGCCCCTGGCCGGTAGGTTTGTTTAAAGGCATCCAGTAATCCCGCTTTGTCAAGAGCTTTTAGGCCCGATTCATAATGCAGGTCCAGGGTGGCCCCTTGCACCCGTGTAAAGGGGCTATAGTCCCGCTCATATACGGTCACATGCGCCCCTTTGCGTTGTAAAAGACGAGCCAGCGTTAGGCCGCCAGGGCCACCCCCAACGATGGCTATGTGTTTGTTTTCCAGTGAATTCAACCCTGTCTGAGTCTTCATTTGTCTAGCAGTTTAGTGGCTACAAAGGAACAGACTGGTAAAAGTACCGGCAATATCGATACGTGGTAAGTATAGGACTAATCGAGGTTTTTGCCGCGAAACGTCAAGGGGGTCATGCCCGCAACTTTACGAAACAGCCGGACAAAATACGAGTAATCCTCGTAGCCCAGGTCGGCGGCTATCTCCTTGACCGATTGATCGGAATGATGAAGCAGGCGTTTTACTTCTAATACGATACGTTGCTGGATGTGATATGATACGGAATGGCCAGTCGTTGTTTTGACACATTCATTCAAATACGGCGTCGACAGGTTTAGGCGTTCGGCGTAACCGGCTGGACTTTTGATGGTTGTAAATTCTCGTTCCAGTTCGGATTTGAAGGCTTTAGTAATCACGTCAAACCGATTGTAGCTGTGGGTTGGTTTAGCCTGTGCCAGATACTGCGAAGCCACTAAAGCGACGAACAGATTACAGCTTTCTTTCAGTAGCTGGTAATGTAGTTTCTCCTGCTTTCTCTCGGAAAGTTGGATGCATAGCGAAGCGGTTTTTGCAAGAATAGCGAACGGCTCTGTTGATAAAGGCAAGGGGTCAACCGGGGCAAGCTCTTCCAATATGCGTAGAGACTCGGGCCGGAGATTTTCAGGTGTGATGATCCAACTGCTGATCATGGCCTGTTTGAAGGCAATTAAGCGGTGGACTTGATTAGGATGCATGTACAGCACCGCTGGGGCTTCGACGGTGTAGGTTTGGAAGTCAATCTCAATCTGAGAACTTCCTTTTTGCTGCAACAGAAATGAATAGCCGCCATCCCGGTGAGCACGCTGAATCTCCAGATGGGGGTGTGGACCATCGAACGTTCCTCTGCCAATAACAATTCCTTCGTTAATGCCAGTAGGCAGCTTGATAACCGGGATATCGTTGTTTTTGAGAGCCATCGTATTGCGATCACAAAGCTAAGCTCAGTCAGCTTATAGGGTAGGCAAATAGAGGTTACTCCTGCTTAGCTCGTACTTTATTTGATGAATAGAATTGCCATCGCAAAGGCTGATGGTAGACGCAAGATAGACCACAATCAGGTACGTGACGCCTTTACACCTTTGCCTGCGTTAAGTCCAATCAGGCTAGCCCAACAATTCCTGTACGAGCCAAGTGAACCATGCAGCGCTAGCCAACTAAGCACACTACCAAACAAGCCGCGAGAGGGGCATCCATACTAGGCTGTCGAACTGTAGCGCTCAAATATGCTCTCTGTCGGACGAAGCTGCGAAGATGAGGACCTGAAACCTTATTCAGTCGAACAGGGAGAATATGAAAATTTGGTCAGCACAACTTTACGCGATGCACCCGCGTAGATTGCTAAACAGGGCCGAATGTTGTCGCTCGGCTGTAGATTGCGGAAGTCAAAGTAAAACACTTCACCTGTTTTTAAGGTGTCAGGTAAATTTAGCACCTCGATTACATTCTCCTCATATACGTTTTGGTTGACAAATATTCTTGATTCAATCTGCTTGTTCAAAACCTTCACGGCCATTGCTCCACAACCAACGCCAAATAGTTGGGCTTTGTAGGGAATGCAATTGTCAACTTCCTCCGAGCCGCAAGCTGTCAAAAACAGTATGAGAACACACATTGCTAAAGTTTTCATAACGATTCGATTTAGCTCATGGATTCACTTGAATCGTTGTAAGTTGGAACAGGTTGATCCAGAAAACCACATAAATTTATCGTCATTCGATTAGACTCATTATCCCTGGCTAGTAGGCCTATCAAACACATGTACGCTCCTCGAACTAAGGCTTAGGCAAGAATAAGCCCGCAACGTACTGGATAACAAATGATTCACTTCTACCGGAGGTGGCAGTATTAAGGTTTACGCATGTGCAGCGTTGTGTAAAAACGATACCAACTGGTTCAATACTTTTCATAGAATCAAGCGTTTACTATCTCTTGGCAGGGCGTTCGCATTGGCTACTAACACGGACAAAACATTCATTAGCCTGTCTCTCCTAATAGCACACGCCATTTACACGAATAGTACCATTCGACGGCCACAGGGGTTGATGGGACTGTAGCGGGCCTTTACGCTCCTGACCGGTGGGCCGAATACATTTATTTAGGACATAAAAACCTATTAATTAACAATTTACATGTTAAAGGCGAACTACTTGCTGAAAATCCGGTCGCTTGAACAATCGCTTCCAGCGAGTATCTGTCTGATACGCCTTCGCTGACACCGCTCCTGATTTTTGCGGGGATCTCAACGCCTTTACCAGACTGACAACGGCCAATGAATCTTTGCCCTGAATGCTGTACACTTCAGCCAGTGAGTCCCAGTAGTCGCCAACATGGCCCGCCTGAGCTATGGCTTTGTGCAGGGCTTCTTCTGCTTTCTTATATTTCTTCTGACTCATATAAGCATAAGCCAGAACGTTGTTCAGAGGTGCATTCAGCGTCTGTTCCATATGGGTTCGCTCTACGAGGTTGGAAAATGATTTTAAATCATTTTCCCTGGCATAGAATCCAAGTAAATACTGATTGGCTGTCTGAGCCAGATTGTCACTCTGGTCGGACAGTCCTGGTTCACTGACTTTACGCATATTCTCCACGAATAACCGTTTGTAGGATTGCGTCGTCGTGGAATCGGCGTTGGCGTTGTAAAGCCGAGTCATATGGATTTCAGCCTGGATGTAATACGTTAATTTATCATTCGGAAACTTCTTTGCCGCACTATCTGACCAAGCTAGTGCTTCCTCATAATCCAGGCTATTTAAGGCAACGGCAGCCGAGGTCATATAGAAATAATAATCGTCCATCAACCCTCTGCGTTTTTTTAGGTAACTGTACACCTTATTGACCATGTCGGCATCTTTCTTTACCATATAGTAGTAAATCAAGGCTTTCGGCGAGCGCACCTTCATTATTTCCATAGCGGCTTTATGAATTAGGTGTTGGGCTGGCTCGTTTCGTTTGATAGACAATGGCTGTGTAATCTCGTTTGTAACCTGGATCGCTACAGTTTGGGTAGAGTCGCTGAGCGTGACGTAGCCACCAATGCTTTTATCTTTCTTGCCTAAAAGGGCCAGAATAGATTTGGTGACGGCTTTGAGGTTAAACCCCTCAACGGTAAGCTCATTTAACAATTCGATATTGTCCTCATTGCTGCCACTCATCGATTTACCACTGGCATACACGCCATTCATGATGTTGTCAATCTCATCCAGAATAGCTTGTTTAACTACCTCTCCGCTGTACCCCTGCTCTATCCAGGCGGGAGGCACTTTAAAATCCTGTACATAGAAAATATTTCTCCTGTACTCTTTTTGGAGGTAAACGCAAAACGCGATAAAAAGCGTAATCCACAATAATTTTACGCCAACACCAAACCACTTTTCGAACAATTCGAACCAGGCTAACTGCTGAAGTCGCTTTAAAAAAGCCCCAACTCGCCTAGAGGTTAATTTACTAGTCGTATTTCTCTCCATTGTTTAAATCAGGGACTAATCTTATGATGAGAAGAATGCTTACAGGCTTAAGTTAACATGCGCGAGCAAGTTGCCCAAAAGGGCTAAAAAAACATTGTTATCTCAATGATCTATCCACAACTTATATCCAAGGCGGCTTTGTTGAAGAACAGCCAGTAGACGGATATTCGTGGAATGTCAAATGAGTGCTTGTTGACATGTCCGTTTTGCAAGTACTGAACACAGACAACGTGCAACTGCCCTTTTTAACCTTCGTTGGATGCTGCGTCGCATCTCAGCGTGATGCCTGTCCACCGCGAGTGGACTCCGCAGCGCTAACCAACAATGCACGCAACCGAACAAGCCGAGAGAGGCCAAGAACTGTCGCTCGGACTCTAAAGGATACGTTTCCATGACGGCCATAACTTGGAAAGTTAGTGTACACCTGGTTCATAACGTGCCAGCTTGGTTAGGGTCATAACGCCATAGATCAGTATCATGAAAGCACTGCCTGTCTCAATAAACACTTCCAGCAGGCTTCCATCAGTTATCGTGAGCGCACCTACTGTCACTGGCTGCTGTTCGTAGCTTTCGAAATCATTCCAGTTCCATCCAGTAACGTGTTGAGGCAGCGTCAAATGATAGGCCGCTGCGCTTCTGCTCTCGAAACCTAGTGGTTGTCCCCACCTAGCGGCAAGGCAGTAGCTTCCTATTGAACAATGCGCCGGCACACTACTTCCGGCATCGATAAAACAGCCTGCAACCGCCCACCTGCCAGCTTGGATGGCAAGGGTAGAAAAACAGGGTTATTGATCGTATTTCGCATCAAGCCAACCTGATCCATTGTAAAATTGGTCTTTTGAACATAATAATCCATTATGTTGCTGGCGATAAAGGGGGTTCCACGACAATCACGCTTTTTTCCGTTGACTGGTCGCTCTTCCACATGCCTTGGTGTATCCTGAATGGTCAGGTTACTACTATTAGTTGTTGACGAACAGCCCAGTGCAAACGTATGAGGCAGACCCAGGTAGTGACCCAGTTCATGGGCCAAGATGCCGGGGTCGTTTTCCCAGTCGATCATAATGGCGGGCCCTGAATACTGACTTTGGTAAGTCTCGCAGGTAAACGCACCGTTGGCAGGCCGGTTGGTGTATACACCCGGCGTACTAACGTAGGAGTACCCAACTGGATAAGTGTTACGAAGCCAGTTGAGCTTGACGAATACGTTGATGTATTTTTTGATGCACCATTTTCTGAGGATACTGTCGGCTTTGATAGCCGAGGCAGAATCAGTGGGCTGATCGCTGAAAGGAAGCCGGTTCATACCCGGCTGAGCCAATAGGTTACCGTCAGGATCACGGTCCGCCGGGTAGAACTCAATGTAAGCGTTGGCCTGATTAGGATCACTCGTCGACACCTGGTTGGCGTACAAGCGATTGACATTCCGTAACAGCGTCGTAATCGGCATTAATGCAGTGTTAGCGCTGGATGTGTAGTGAAGGATGACCGGTAGCCGAACTAGTTCATACGACTGAGCTGCGCGGGCGGTCACCGAGATGGGTGGGCTCACTAACTCACCCGCTTTAGCTTGCAGGGTATACACGCCTGGATGGTCAGGCTGAAAGAACGTTTTGTTTGCTTGTTGCACCCCATCAATATACAGGGTCACACTAAGGGGTGAACCATTCAGGAAGTCCAGGAAGTCGAACCATATCTGCGCTTTATAATCATAGGCGCGATAGTTGATCAGAAGCCGGGCGGCCGTATCTACGTTAACCAGTGGTGTGGCTACTTGAACTTCCAACTGATTAATGTTTTGGTCCTGCCCAGTGGGAACCAGCGAGAAGCCTGGTTCATTGGGCCGACAAGCCAGCGTAGCAACGAACAGAAAAATCCAGGATATTACTATGCGATTCATCGTCAATTGGTCCGTTAAGTTATAAGCACTTATCTACTAAGTGTTACCCAACCACGCACTACAGCTAATATTTTGGCTCTTCCGCCCTACGGTAAATTGCTAGCCATCAATTGAGCTTCTGCCTTACTATGGGGTAGCTGATACAACGGGGGTATATCTGCCACCTAAGGTAAATAACCTGTTGTTCTCAGCAATTTAACAAAATCTTCATCCTTATAACGACCCTTATTAGCTAGACTGGTTACTGTTTTTCAGCGCTTGGCACAGTACTGCGATAGTTACCGGATCAATTATGTAAACCCACTTTTCATTTCTTAGACTAGTTCCTTTACATAAGATGACGTCTGCCCCCCATGGAATAGTACAAGTTAGTCGCATTTGCCGTTTCGAGTAAAATCCACGCTCCCTCGTTACGATCAAGGAACTAACGCCTCACCTGTCAAGCTAAACAGCAAACTTTCCAAGTGAGGCATTTTGTCGAAACTAGTGATCCAGTTCTACCTAATTTACTTGAACGTTAAATGCTGTACTCGCACGGCATTGAGGATGGCTAACATGGCTACGCCAACGTCGGCGAAAACGGCTTCCCACATCGTAGCCAGCCCCCCGGCTCCAAGAACGAGGACAATGCCCTTGACTACCAGCGACAAGGTGATGTTCTGCCAGACGATTCGGCGCGTGGCCCGGCCAATTTCGACGGCTATGGCAATCTTGGCGGGTTCGTCATTCTGAATAATTACGTCAGCGGTTTCGATGGTGGCGTCAGAGCCTAAACCGCCCATAGCCATGCCTACGTCGGCCAGTGCCACCACTGGTGCATCGTTGACGCCGTCGCCAACGAAGGCCAGCTTTGCCTTTTGATTATGGGCCAGATCAGCCTTCAGTCGTTCAACCTGGGCTACTTTATCTTCGGGCAGCAGATCGCCGTGCCATTCGTCGACGCCAACCTGCTGAGCCACTGCTTCAACAACGGCCGATTTATCACCCGACAGCATGACCGTGCGAATACCGTCCGCTTTGAGCCGTTTTACCGCCTCGGCAGCGTCTGCTTTTATCTCATCGGCAATGGTGAAGTAGCCGGCAAATTGCCCGTCTAGGGCAGTCATGACAATGGTGTAGGGGATCGTTGTCAGCGCCTCGTCAAACGTAACGCCGAACTTACGGAGCAGTTTGGCGTTACCCGCCAGCATCTCTTTCCCGTCGACGAGTCCTTTCAGTCCGTGACCGGCAATCTCCTCGACATGTTCTACCGAAACCGTTTCATAGCCCTTCCCCGCATACTCGATAATCGCGGTAGCGACGGGATGAGTCGATTTGCTTTCCAGCGCCGCCGTTAACCGGGCCAGGTCTTTGGGGTCGAGGTTTACGGGTTTGACCTCCTGCACCTTGAAAACGCCTTTGGTCAACGTACCTGTCTTGTCCATGACAACCGTTTTCAGCTGGGTCATCAGATCCAGAAAGACAGAGCCCTTAAAGAGAATGCCCTGCTTTGACCCGGCCCCAATACCGCCGAAGTAGCCCAACGGAATAGAGATCACCAGCGCGCAGGGGCAGCCGATAACCAAAAATACCAGGCCCCGGTAGAGCCAGTCGGCAAAGTGATAATCGGTTACAAAGAAGTAGGGCAACACGGTTACCAGCAGGGCCAGGCCACAGATCGCCGGAGTGTAGATTTTGGCAAACCGGGCAATAAACTCCTGGGTCTGTGCTTTGCGACCGGTAGCCTGCTGCACGAGTTTAAGAATACGTGACAGTTTGGAATCCTGATAGGGCGTGGTCACGTCCATCTCGACCAATGACTGCCGGTTGATCATACCCGCCAGCACCGCCTCTCCTTTGGCAATGGAGCGGGGAACGCTTTCGCCCGTCAGTGCCGCCGTATCGAATGTCCCTGATTCGGAGCGCATGGTACCATCCAGCCCTACTTTCTCACCAGCTTTGATCTGGATGACATCGCCAACGCTAACCGTGGCTGCTTTGACAGTTTGAGCCTGTCCGTTCCGGAGTACCGTCACCTCGTCGGGCCGCACATCCAGCAAGGCCTTGATCGAGCGACGCGCCCGCAGCACGGCGGCATCCTGAAACAACTCCCCGATGGTATAAAACAGCATCACGGTCACACCTTCGGGGTATTCCCGAATGCCAAATGCGCCCAGCGTTGCTACACCCATCAGGAAGAATTCGGTGAACACGTCACGGTTCAGGATGCTGCTCCACGCCCGCTTCAGCACTGGCCAGCCAACGGGTAGATAAGCCACCAGGTACCACATCAGGCGCCACGGGTCGCGGAACCAGCTTTGGGCGTAGCTATCCAGCATAATTCCTCCTAACAGGAATACCAGGCTACTGAAGGCGGGCGCATAGGTACGCCAGGTTTGCTCCGGTCCTTTTTTGGCGGGCGCAACGTCGGCGGCCGGCGTTGTTCCGTCTTCAATTAGGTCAACATCGTCGCCGTGCTCGTGCCCGTCGTCGTGATTATGTTCGTGTGCCATACGTAGTTTAGAGTGCTATAAAAAAAGTGAAAATGCCGAGGCCAATCAGAATGCCCCCGGTAATGCGTTTTTCATTATGATCCAGCCAGTGCCAGTCAACGTGCGCCAGGCCCCGGTATGACAGGGCCGTTAGCCCCACCATGCAGGCAATGGTCACGACCGTATACGCTATCGCCAACGTGGTGATGGCGGGCCAGCCCAGCGTTCCGGCAGTGAAGAAGAACGTTTCAATCTCCAGGCAGGGGGAGAACAGCATCGCCACTGACAGAGAGGTGATGATGGCTGCCTTGGAGCGCCCGGCTAATCCCCTGGGTACGTGCTCGTGGGGCGTGTTGGCCTGGTGCATGGCAAAATAAATAAGCCCCATGAAGACCAGTAGCGACGAGGCTACAAGCCGGGCCTGCGCTTCGAGTTGCTCGGATACCTTCATACCGATCGCGCCGATTGCTACTCCCAGCGCCACTGTACTAAGGGTATGGAAAAAGCCGCTTATGGCTACCACCCCCAGCGTTTCCCGTTCCGACCAGTTTTCGGTGCGGCCAATAAGCACGACCGGCAACCAGTGGTTAGGTATTGCGGCGTGAACTGATCCCAATAAAATGCTGCCTATCAGTAAGTTCCAGAGCATCTATTCTGTGTTTATCGACTTTAGTTGTTAATGGGCATGCCCCCCCCCTTCATTACCTCCTTCACTCGCCGACAGGATGTCGTATGCACCGGTCAGCACCACCTGCGTATCACCCGCTATACCAGTGGGCAACGCCACAGAGCGGTATCCGTTCTGGACTGTCCCGGCCCGTACAGGCACTGGCCGGAATCGGTAATGGGTCTGATCCTGGTGGGCTTCCTTCCCGGCAAACACAAAGATTTGACTGCTTGTACCCGCCTGCACAACTGCGGCCTCAGGCAGGGCCGGTTCCGTAGCGGCGCCTGTCTCGATGGCTGCTTTCAGGAAGGTACCTGGTCGTAAACCACCGAACACCGGATTATCCAGACTCGCGTAGACCTTTACCGTGCGGTCGGGGCCAACTTCCCGATTGATGAGCTTGATTCGTCCCATCCGTTCGCCCGCTACCCCGATTACCGACAGCCGCACCCGCTGACCAACCTGCATCCGGGTCAGGTCAGCCTCAAACACCGTCAGTTCAGCCAGTAAACCAACCGTGTTCATGATCTCAAACAGTACGTCGTTGGCCGCTACATAACTACCCTGGTTCACGTTGACCTGGGTAAGCGTGCCGCCAATGGGCGCCCGAACGTTCAGGCTGCGGGTGATGGTCTCGGGCGTCAGTTTGGCCGGGTTCAAACCCAAAATGGCTAGTTGCTGACGCAGCCCTCCTACCCGCGCCCGCAACGTACCCAGTTGGGCCGTTGCCTGTTGCAGCGTTTTCAGGGCGCCTACGTTCTCACGGCTCAGCTCGCTTTGCCGCTCAAACTCCTGCTGCTGATACGTGAGTTGACTGGTTGTTTCCAGATATTCCTGCTGGATGCGAATAAACTCAGGGTTTTCCAACACCGCCAGCGTCTGCCCCTGCCGCACCGCTGTACCAGCCAGCAGATTCGCCGACTTGAGAATTCCTCCGTACGGCGTGGCGATCGACACCTGTTGACCAGGCGGTACAGTCAGCGAGCCATTAACGCGGATCAGCTGACTCATTTGTCGCCTTTCCAGTCGGCCTAATTGTACACCAATAGCCCGGTACTGGGCTTCGCTCAGTTCGATCAGTCCGGCTTCGTCGTCGGTTTCAACCTTAGCCGTATCTGTTTGGGCGGTGGTGGAACTCTTACCGGCCGTATTTTCGCCTGATTCGTGCTTACAGGCTGCTCCCGTACATAGCGTAAGCAGCACAGCGATAATAATGAGGTGGCTTCGTTTCATTAGTCGGTTCGCCCCAACAAAAAATCGAGGCTGATTAAGGTTTGATTGAGGTCATTGAGTGCTGCTAAATAGCCGGTCTGGATCTCGCTAACGGTTCGTAGGTTTTGTAGTAATTCGACGTAGCCGATCTCGCCCGCTCCGTAGGCTTTGGTTACCTGCTCTCGAATCAGGGTGGCTTGGGGTAACGCCGATTCGCGGTAGTAGATCAGTGCCTGCTGATTTTTCTGGTAGGTCTGAACGGCCGTGGCTACTTCACCTTCCAGGGTACGTTGGAGAGCAGTACGCTGGGCTTCAGCCCTTTGCTGCCCGATTCGGGCCGCTTCCAGGCGAGCCTTGAGGGGCTTGGCAAATAAAGGGATCGACACACCTACTTGCCCATAGGTGAAGCGATTGCCAAACCCATAGAACCGCTCGCCTGCGCCGTCAGGGAGCGTCTGGAACCCCTGTAGCGACTGATTCGCTATTCCCAGCGTAAAGTCGGGCCTGAGCCGGGCAGCTTCTACGTCGGTTTCGCGCCTGGCAATATCGATTTGGCTGTTCAGCTGAGCTAGCTCCGGGTTTTGAATCAGCATTGTGGAGTCAATCAGGGGCAGCACTCGCTCAGTAAGCGGAGTGTCGGGAAGAACAGGCGGGGTAGACGAGGCCAGCAGCGTCTGTAGCTGCCGGGCCAGAATCTGCGCGTCCAGCTTATTTTGGAACAGGGCAGTTTGCGCCTGTCTGAGCTGCACCTGGGCGGCGGTCAGTTCCAGCAGGGTACCTTCGCCGGTCCGTCGACGTACCTCCGCCCCCCGGGCTATAGCCGCATACAAACTGTCCTGACTGCGGAGAAAACCGGCCAGCGATTGTACATACCACAACTGGTAGTAGGTGGCTTTCACCTGCCGGGCCAACTCGGTGTAAGAAAGGCGCCCTTCGGCTTCGGCTCCCTGAGCGCGGGCATCGGCCAGTGATCGCAGCCCCCGTACCAGCGTTGGATTAGGCAAGCGCTGAACCACGGTAAACGACTGGTCGATGTACCGACTGTTGTACTGCCCGAAGGTCGTGCCCACATCAGTTTTGCCGACCTCACCCGCCGTACCGCGTAGCGCCTGCTGATAGCCAACGTTGAGTTGCGACACCCGTACCAACGGGTTGTTGGCGCCTGCCTGTTGGAGGGCCTGAGCCAGCAGTAGCCCTTTGTCACTGCCTGGCGAAGGGAGGGTTGCTACTGGTTGAGCCGTGACCTGAGCCTGGACCAGGGGTGACCACAAACTACTTATAGCGATAAGCCCCAGTATGAACCACCCTGTTACAGAAGCGGAGACAGTTACGGACGCAACTGTGAGCTTGGGTCGACCAAATGCCTGGCCAAATCGCCGCTCGATGAGTACATACAATACCGGCAAGACGAACAAGGTCAGCAGAGTTGCTGAAACCAGGCCACCAATGACCACCGTTGCCAGTGGTTTCTGCACCTCGGCCCCGGCCGAACTCGACAGGGCCATGGGCAGAAAGCCAAGTGACGCTACCGTAGCGGTCATCAGCACGGGTCGTAGCCGCACGGCAGTTCCTTCGAAGATAACGTTAACGAGATCTGTTTTACCGGCCAGCCGGAGTCGGTTGAATTCACCGATCAGCACAATGCCATTCAATACCGCTACCCCAAATAGGGCGATGAAGCCTACCCCCGCCGAAATGCTGAACGGCATGTCGCGCAGCCACAGGGCCAGCACCCCACCAATGGCCGCCAGGGGAATAGCCGAGAAAATCAGCAACGACTGCCGTACGGAGCCAACGGTGAGAAACAGCAGCAGAAAAATTAAGGCCAGCGCTACCGGCACGGCGATCGACAGGCGGTTGCGGGCCTCGATCAGGTTCTCGAACTGGCCGCCGTAGGTGACGTAGTAACCAGGCGGAAACTTGATCTGACTGGTTAGTCTCTCCTGTAGTTCCAACACCACGCTTTCCACATCCCGTCCCCGCACGTTGAAGCCCACCGTTAGCCGTCGTTTGGCATCTTCGCGTTGGATCTGGTTCGGGCCGGGTCGTAACTCTACGTTGGCCAGTTGCGACAGCGGCACAGGGGGACCATCGGGAACGGGAATGGTCAAGGCCCGTACATCGTCGATACTGCCACGTTCCTGTTCAGCCAGCCGCACCATGAGGTCGTAGCGCCGTTCACCTTCATAGACCAGGCCCGCACTCTGCCCGGCGAAAGCCGCCGCCACGGTCTGATTCACCTCATCTACGCTCAGGCCATGGCGGGCCAGTGACTCCCGATCCACCTGAACCACAATCTGCGGGAGCCCCGACACCTGTTCTACATAGCGATCAGTTGCTCCCGACACGCTTCCAACCAGGTTATTGATCTGTTTGGCCAATCGGGTTAACTCGGTCAGGTCTTCCCCAAAAACCTTAATAGCTACATCCTGCTTAGCACCCGAAATGAGCTCGTTAAAGCGCATCTGGATGGGTTGTTGAAAGCCAAACTCCACGCCCGGAATAGCTTCGAGGGCTTCAGCCATGTTAGCGGCTAGTTCCTCCATGCTACTGGCCGATTGCCACTCGCTTTGGGGCTTGAGCAGCACCATCAGATCGCAGGCTTCTACAGGCATAGGGTCAGTTGGGATTTCACCCGCCCCAATTTTGCCGATCACCTCGCGCACTTCCGGAAACTGCTTGCGCAGCAACCGGCCCGCCTGGAGGGATTTGTCGATGGTTTGGGTCAGCGAGCTACCCGTACGTACCCGCAGCTCAACGGCAAAATCACCTTCGTTGAGCTGCGGAATAAATTCGCCGCCCAGCGTGATAAACAACCATACCGCACCGGCCAGTAGGGCTACTGACACACCCAAAACAAGGGCTTTCGTCTGCATAGCACCACGCAACAACGGCTGATAGCCACGCTGAAAAAACGCCATCATCCGGTCGGAGAATGTCTGTTTGTGGGCGATCGTCTTGCTTAAAAACAAGGCTGACATCATAGGTACGTAGGTCAGCGACAGGATGAACGCCCCCGCAATGGCAAAAACAACCACTTGCGCCATCGGCCCGAACATTTTACCCTCAATGCCTACTAACGCCAGAATGGGCAGGTAGACAATCAGGATGATAATCTCGCCGAATGCCGCCGAACTACGGATGCGGCTCGCCGATTCATACACCTCCTCGTCCATTTGCTGCTGCGAAAGCCGGGATAACTTAACCAGGCCTAAATGGTGCAGCGAGGCTTCGACAATAATAACGGCCCCGTCTATGAGCAGGCCAAAGTCGATGGCACCCAGACTCATCAGGTTACCCGACACGCCAAAGAAATTCATCATACTGACCGCGAATAGCATAGCCAACGGAATCACGGAGGCCACAATCAACCCCGCCCGCAGGTTGCCTAGAAACAGGATCAGGACAAAAATGACAATCAAGGCACCTTCGATCAGGTTCTGGGTCACCGTATTGATGGCTCGATCAACGAGTTCGGAGCGGTCCAGAAACGCGTGGATATCCACGCCTTCGGGTAGGGTTCGGCGAATCTGCTCAATACGGGTTTTCACCTGCCCGATCACCACATTGGCGTTTTGCCCTTTAAGCATAAGCACCAAGCCCCCTACCGCTTCGTCTTCGCCGTTTCGGGTTAGGGCAC
Source organism: Fibrivirga algicola (assembly GCF_011742925.1). Taxonomy (GTDB): domain Bacteria; phylum Bacteroidota; class Bacteroidia; order Cytophagales; family Spirosomataceae; genus Fibrella; species Fibrella algicola. The sequence continues at coordinate 97,292 of NZ_WAEL01000009.1, read as the reverse complement.
CGTAACGTACGGCTGAGCCAAACTGCACAGTCGCCACATCGCGAATCAGGATGGGGGTACGTCCGCTGGTGCGCCGAACCACAATCCGCCCGATGTCGTCCAGATTCGTTACCAACCCTTCGGTGCGGATAAAGTAGGCACTGGGCTTTTTGTCGATGTAGGCCCCGCCCGTATTCTGGTTATTGCGCGAAAGGGCGGTGAACAGATCGCCGATGCTCAGGCCGTAAGACCGTAGCCGGTTGGGATCGATCGCGATTTCGTATTGTTTCAAGAGTCCGCCAAAACTGCTCACATCCGCTACGCCGGACGTACCCAGCAGTTGCCGCCGAACCACCCAATCCTGAATAGTCCGTAGTTCAGTAGGCGAGTAGCGGTTCTCAAAACCCGGTTTGGCGTAGATGACGTACTGGTAAATCTCACCTAGTCCCGTTGAGACTGGCCCGATGGTCGGCTCGCCCGTTCCAGCCGGAATTTGACTACGGGCATCCACCAGCCGCTCGCTGATTTGCTGCCTGGCCCAGTACAGATCGGTGTCATCGTTGAAAACGATGGTGACGACCGACAACCCAAAACGCGATATAGACCGTACCTCAACAATCTCAGGCACGGTAGCCATTGTCTGTTCGATGGGGAAGGTAACGAGCCGTTCAATCTCCTGGGCGGCCAGCGAAGGGCTTCGTGTAATAATCTGGACTTGGTTGTTGGTAATGTCGGGCAGCGCGTCGATGGGAAGGCGGCTGAGTGAATAGCCACCCCAACCCATCAGAGCCAGCGTCAGCAGCCCCACAATGAGTTTGTTCTGAATTGAAAATAAAATGATGCGATCCAGCATAGTCGAATCTGAACAGGTTTACAACAAGAAGATGCCGTATATGCGCAATCGCACAACTTCACCCCCTGGCAAGAGGGCATAGCGGAGTCAATAGCCATAAACGGAAAGGGTGTTCAGACCCGAAGTTGGGGGGGCTGCCAGATGGCAGTAATCGGATCGAGTGGGTAAGCCGAGGCGTAGGCAAACGACGCTACGGCAATCGGCACAAGGTCGATCGAAGAGAGAAGCGAATAATGAAAATGGGGAACAACGGAAATGGTGACGGCACAGCAGGTACACGTACAAAAGGGTGTGCACGTGTCGTGTTCATGCTGTGAGCGTTCCGCCCCTGTAGCCGACATGACCATAGCCTGTTCCATTTGCTCATTGGGGAGCAAAGGTTCATCTGAGCAAGGCCATAAGGATAGCCCCAGCAGGTACATGGACAATAAGAGGGTCAACCACTTCACAGCCCCAAAGGTACGCTGCCAGGTTATGCAACAGGTAGTCAAAAAGAAAGACATCCGTATTTCTTTGTGGCCATACGGTGTAGCCTTCCGGTTCCGACTTATTGAACTTAGTCGTTGTTCCCAGCTGGGGTCGGAAATTTGTTGCAGTGGCCAGCCACGTCTCTTTTGACGATGCCTAACAGTCTAAAAAACTCTTCTTTATCGATATTAAGCCCAGTTCACAATCGGCTATGGACAATCAGATTGTCGTTACACAGCTGCTGTAGCGAACTCATGACGATTTTACAGTGCGTCACGACGGGCACCTTCGGCCGAGAGTGGCTCAGCGATGTAGGTGCCTTTATAGAGTCATCAGCTGATCAAACCGTTGAGTAGCCTCTTTTTAACCCACTCAATGATGACGAAGCCTGTAGCCCATCGGGGCACGTAGCGAGGCAGCGTATCAAGTCGTTGTGTTTTGGTTGCCTTAATGCCCCTCAGTCGACAGTAGACCAATTGCCAAACGGCAGCAATTAGCCTGAATAAACTGACTTGGTGCAGCTGATTAGATTAGATACTAATACTGAATAGTCATAAATAGGACTACATCGCGCCCGATTGTGCGTTTGTTTTATTATACTATAATACAACTACAACAAAAAGTGTGTAGTTTTATGCTCTGGCCAGCGATTTAATGAATGTATGTAAATCCGGTAAGCGCGCCTATCCTATTGCGGATTCGTGATTTCCTTACTTAACTCTACAGGTGGTAGTTTACCACTAATCGAAACGTATGAATAACCATGAATAAACAAAGAAAACAACTGATCCGCGTCGTTTTTGATGTGGTCGATGAGCACAAACAGCAGATCCGATTGAATGAAGATCTTTCAGTGGCGGCAACGGATCCTGACGAGGCCATTGATTGGGTGTTTGCTGAAATGCAGCGGCAGTTTAATCGCTCGGACATTCTACTTGCCCGGGTACGTATCTGCGCCTGACTGGCTTAAGTTGATCATACAAAAGCTATAGCCACAAAAATACTCCCATGTGTGGTGGCCTTAGCTTGTGCTAAACGGGTAAACTGCCAGCTGGCTACCAGCCCCTGAACAGTGAGCATAAAGCCACTAGTAAGGCCATAAGTGACTTATTCTGTTTACTATAGTATTGATTCATACTAGGTCGGCAGCACCACATGATTGTATACACACTAGTGAGGCAAGCCGCTCCAGCAAACCAACAGTCGTGAAAGAACGGCTAGCGCAGGGCATTGCTAGTACGAAATGACACCCAGTCCTTTTTCAAACCTCTGTCCAACCTATACTATACCTGGGTTGGTTGTGGATGGCGTCTTTAATCAAGCTAAGAGCGTGTTGGAAATTGAGGAAGCAATTGTTGCATAATGCCCCACAGCAAATCAATTAGTCGCAGACGATTCATGTACAGCCATTATCGTAGGTGCAGGATGTTCAGGCTCGCTGAAAAGTATTCATGATAATGCCTATCTTTCCAGCCTTTCTCTCAAAACATGCCTGCTATGAATCGCACTATTTTGATCGTTACCGGTGATGGTGGCGAGAGTTATGAAACCCTTTATGCCGTGCATCGTTTTCAGGAAGAGGGCGATTTAACCCGTATTGCCGCGCCCAGTAAACGGCGTCTCAACCTGGTGATGCACGATTTTGAACTGGGCTGGGATACCTACATCGAGCGACCCGGTTATTGTTTAGCTTCAGACCTGACCATACAAGAGGTGGTTGTCGAGGAATATGACGCGATTTTGTTGCTGGGTGGCCGCGCCCCCGAATACCTGCGTAATCATGCCACTCTGCTGGAGGTTGTCCGCGAATTCGACCGGCATGGCAAATGGGTCTTTGCCATCTGCCACGGGATTCAGATTCTGGTTACGGCTGGTTTAGCCACCAACCGAACGCTAACGGCTTACGAACACGTCCGCACTGAAATAGAGATGGGCGGTGGCACCTATTCGACCCAACAAGCCGTACGTGACCGTAACATGGTTACGGGACAGACCTGGCAGTCACACCCCGAATTTTATAGGGAGGTATTTGCCTGCCTCAATGAGGCGCAACAAGTTGAGAAGCAAGAAGAGTTGAGGATTTCGTGAGACACGTTTGTCGTTGGTTTTTTAAGGTTGATGCACCCTTCATAGTCAGCCTAGCCTTCTACACGCGTTAAGTACTAAAAATAGCTGATTCCAGACGAACAGGTATCCCAGGATGGATAGTGGCCAGCATGATACAGAAAAGCCTTTGCCAATCATTAGTGCGGCAAAGGCTTTTCTAAAACGACTTACCCGCAGTCTATACCTGGGGGCGATCCCAAAAAGCAGGCGGTTCTACCCCCAGCGTGCGTAAGTAGACATAAGCCTGACCTCGATGATGAATTTCATTATCAATCAGGTAGAAAATAAACCAGTAGATAGGTCCTTCATATCGGCCAAAAGCCTTGTCGACTTCCTGGAAACGAGCGGGTGGAATCTGCGACCAATAACTGTTAATCGTCTCGGTCACCCGATCCCACTTGGCCAGTACCTGCTCTTTCGTCGTTGCTTTGGTGGATCCCTCTGACTCCTCGTCAAAGGAAGGCCACTGGCCCGAAACTACGCCCTGCATGCTCTGATCAGCCAGTTGCAGGACTTCATCCATCAGCGCCGAGCAAGGGCGCATGCCGCCCAGGGTGTACGAACCGAAATGTTCCTCGGGGTAGGCTTCGATCAACCGGCGGGTGAGTCCCCGGTGTCCCTGCCAGTGGGCAAGAAGTTGCTGGGGTGAGAGGACGATCTGGTCCATTGTCTGGCTGCGCTGCATTGTGTTTTCCATAGTTGCTGTTGGTTGACGTTATCGATTGATTGACCACCCAAAGAAAAGCCAGGGCAGTGACAGCAGTATGTCAGTAGGGAACTGTCGATGGTAACTAATCAGGCCCAGCAACAAAAATGTGTGAGCTACCCCTGATTATAATTGACGCAAATTGAAACGTCGCATAAGGCGCCAGCTAGATTGAGGCCCTTAGCTGACCCGTGGCTAGGAAATTAGTGGCTGTTGGCATAGGTCTGCCGATTTTGCCGTAGACTTCGTATCATAGGCCGTTCAACTAAACAGCCCATCAACAGGCACACCCACGAAAGCCCCTTCGTCTCGCAGAGGCTCGTTTATTGGACGACAACTATCAGGACCTAGGCAAATTTTACTCCTCACGCATCTTGTCCCTATAGGTCAATTCCACAGGATTCTTTCTTTCGTGGATCATCTTGAATGAGCCGTACAGGTAAATTAGTTGAGCCGTGGAAGAAACCTGTTTCGTACGGTAAGCGGTGATCTTTGTGGCATGAAGAATAGCACAAAAATTCAACTGGGTCAACATGGGCCTTTCGTGTCTAAACTGGGGTTGGGCTGTATGCGGATGTCTTCGATTTGGGGCGGCTCTACCCCTGACGAAATAGAAAGTATCGCTACAATCCAGGAAGCCCTGGATAAGGGTATTAATTTTTTGAATACCGGCGACTTTTATGGCGCCGGTCATAACGAGATACTGATAGGCAAAGCCATAAAAGGAAGACGAGACGATGCCTTCATCAGCGTTAAGTTCGGTGCCATCTTTCACAACGGACAGTGGCTGGGAATGGATCTGCGCCCCATCGCCATTAAGAATTTCATTAACTACTCGCTGACCCGTTTGGGTATTGACACCATCGACCTGTACCAGCCAAGCCGAATGGATGGCAGCGTGCCCCTGGAAGACATTATTGGCACAGTCGCCGACCTGATTAAAGAGGGTAAAGTGCGTTACATCGGTGTATCGGAAATAACGGCTGGCCAACTGCGTCAGGCCAATAGCATTCATCCTATCAGCGCACTGGAGATCGGCTATTCGCTGGCCGACCGCCAAATAGAAAGCGAACTGCTGCCAACAGCAAAGGAATTAAGCATTGGCGTCGTGGCCTTCGCTACTACAACTGAGGGCCTTTTGACCGGCGACTTGAAAGCACCGCTTGCCGAAACGGATTACCGGAACCATTTTTCTCGTTTTCAAGGTGAAAACTTACGTAAGAACCTGGAAAAAGTAGACGTTTTAATGCAATTGGCTCGCCTTAAAGGGTGCACACCAACGCAGGTTGCCATCGCCTGGGTGAAGGAGCAAGGTGACTACATTATGCCTCTGGTAAGCATGAGTCGTCGGTTGCGCTTGCCGGAAAATATCGCAGCGATGGATATTGTGTTCACACCACAAGAGATGAGTAGCTTGAACACGACTTTTGCACCAGGGGCCATACTTGGTGGCACCTACTTACAACGGTAAATGACCAGTCCAGCCGAAATACTTCCGGGCGTAATTTTCTACTCGTACCTCTCCGCTGAGCGTAAAGAGAAGGTGTGTTTCTGGAATCACCATACCTTAATCTTGCAGGTTTCGGGACAGTTTATCCTGGAAACCTCCAGCCAAACGATTTCGATGATGGGAGGAGATATGTTGCTGATCGGCAAAAATCAACTGGGTACGCTCACCAAAACACCGGTGCCCGGCGGCAACTATGAAACAATTGTGATATCCCTGCAGGAGGACCTGCTGCGCAAGATCGTATTAGAAGAGAAGCTCGAATCTGACCGGAAATATATGGGCCCGCCCAACATTCTGATTCCTGCCAACGAATTCCTGCAGGGGTACTTCCAATCCATCGTTCCTTATGCCCGTAGCTCGGGGGCAGCCATGACCGACGAAATGGGGATTTTGAAAGTAAAAGAAGGTGTTAAGCTGCTCTTGCTTGCCCTGCCCGGGCTTCGTAACTTCCTGTTCGACTTTTCAGCACCATACAAGATTGATCTGAAGAAGTTTATGCTCAGTAACTTTCATTTCAATGTTCCCATCGAAAAATTTGCGCAGCTGACCGGCCGTAGCCTGGCCGCCTTCAAACGTGATTTTCTAAAAACATTCGGTGCTCCGCCCCGCCAATGGCTACAGGACAAACGGCTGACCGAAGCTAAACATTTGATTGAAACGAAACATCAAAAACCGTCGGCCATTTACCTTGATCTGGGGTTTGAAAGCCTGGCACACTTCTCCTATTCTTACAAGAAAAAGTTCGGTATGGCGCCAACGGCAATGCATTCTGGTCTTACTCCAACGTGATCACGCGTTTTTTTTAAAATGTCCTGGACGGCATTGTCCGCCGTTATGGGTCTGGCTATTCAAGCTGTAACGACGTAAATATGAATAGGCCTTATCTCACATGGGAGGGTTTAGTAAGACATTTGTGAATCGAGCGCTGGCTTGTGCTTCCAGCGTCAACATAGTCCCTTTTTAGAGTCGGATGATCGGATGCTGCCGGTCGTGGTACAGCAACAGGTGCCAGTTATTCGCTTTGGCTTGTCGCTGCCATTGCTTACGCCACCCCATCGCCTTTTTGCCGTCATCATCTGCCTTATAAGCCATAGGCACAGCCAGATAAGCCGCCTGAGGCAGGTTATCCCCCCCATAAAAGGCCGTTTCTCCTTCTGAGGTGACCCAAAATACTTGGTGAAATGGCGTATGTCCACCTACCACTTGAAAAGTAATCTTGGGAGTAATAAACCCTTCGTCTGCGTCGAGCCAGGTAATAGGCGCATGCTTTATCAGAAATTCCAGTTTGTCAAAGTCATACGACGGGCTCCCTTTTTTTGTCAACGCATGCGCATATTCCCGGCGCTGCAGGTAAACCCTGGCTTGCGGAAAGGCCAGGTGAAACCCAGCGGGGCCGGTTAGGATCAAGCCATCCACGTGATCTTTGTGTAGATGCGTGAGCAGCACCCGGGTAATGGCACCCGATTGGACATCAACGGCAGCCAGGTTCATTAGTAAGGTTGACTTATCATTCGTTTGCCACCCTACCCCGGCATCCAATAAAATAGCCTCATCATCGATAAGGACTAAAAACGGTTGAACGGCCATCCTAATCCCGATTGCCGGTTCGGTGGCAGTCAGCAAGGCGAACTCTTTGTGTTTATTCACCAGAAAATCACCGTCCTTTAAGGGAATGATCCTCATCGTATGAGGGCTTTAAAAAGGGACAACAGAAACGCAAAAAGAATCAGAATCAGTAACGATAGAATGAAAATCGCCCAGCTGGTTCCATGAAGCAGATAGCCTGACAAACTCCCCAATACCCCAGACCCCGTATAATAAAACAGCCAATACAGGGAAGTAGCCGCACTTTTCGCGGCCGAGCCATGAAGAGCCACCATCCGGCTGGCCATCGTATGGGCCGCAAAAAAGGCCAGGGTCAACAGGCCTAAACCGATTAGCGTCAGTACTAGATGATCGAAAAACAGTAAGCCAACACCGACTAAGAAGACCAGGATGAAACCGCTTAAGACATGGGGAAGCTCATAGCGCTCCGACAGCTTGCGAGCGAGGATGGCACCGACCACACCAAACGCATACATGAGAAAAATACAGGCGATCCAGGAATGGCTCAATGAAAAAGGCGCTTGTGCCAACCGGACTGAGAGGTAATTATAAACGCTCACGAACGTACCCACCAGCAGGGCGCCAATCCCATAGAGACTTAACAGCCAGGGATCACGCATAAAACTCTTCATCTGCCTGAATTTAACGGAAACCGATGTGGGACCAGGCTGAAAAAAATGGCTTTCGGGGAAGAATTTCCAGAATAGCAGGCCCAGCAGCAGGCTTTCCACGCCAATCAGCAACACGGCCCCTTGCCAGCCCAGGAAGCCGGCGGAAAGGGTGGTTAGTATTCGGCCGCTCATTCCGCCAATGGTATTTCCGTTGAGATACATACTAATGGCCAGGCCGACAGCTGACAACTCGACCTCTTCGGTCAGATAAGCAAGGGCTACTGAGGAAACACCGGCCAATACAAATCCTTTAATTACTCCAACACCAATCAGGAGCGGTAGGCTCTGAAGGTAAACCGAAACCAGGGTAAGAATCGCCGAGGTGATCAAGGCAAAAGACATAAGTTTCCGGCGTGAAAATCCGTCGGCTTTAAGGCCAAAAAAGAACAGCCCCATGGCCATGCCTATGGTCGCCGACGAAACCAGCAGCGAACTAGTACCAACACTGGTCTTAAAATCGCGTGCTACGGTGGCTAATAACGGCTGAAAAAGATAAAGCTGGGCAAAAACAGAGAGTCCCGACAGGAAGAGGCAACTGTTGATCTTTTGAAAGCGCGGGCTGTATCTGGTTGCCAGTTCGGGCAAATACATAATGGCTGGCTCGATTGTGTTGGCCTCGTTCGTTAACGTGTCCATAGATAACACTACTCGTTTATCGCATAGATGTACCCTATGCCTATCCCGCCATCGGCTAGGGTATAGGCAGACAGGATCCTTTTGTAGCCAGGCCCTTCAAATTCATCCAGAACGGTCCAGTTCTGGGGAAGCATGGGTGAGCGCAACACCTGGGCTGGAATGGTGATGGATGGTTCACCAGGTGAAGCAGGGTTGAATCCGTTAAACCCTAATGTTGCGCCCCAGCCCTTTTTTTCCAGCCTGCCCATCACCGTGGCGCTTTCCCAGGTGCCTATAATGTGGGCTATCTTACTATGATTCGGTTTTCCAGGGGCCAATGTCCCGTAAATGATCAGCGTCTGTTCAGGCAAATAGGCGCGGAATACCTCCTTTTCTGCATTGGATAGCGATAGCGTGTCCAAATCAGACACGTTAATGTGCGCGATATCTGGTCGTAAGTTCAACGTCGCGATGGTCTCAGTGTGATTCATAGCGTAAAAGTCGGGGAAACCTTTACAGTTGAAAAACGGTATTTTTCGATAGAAACCATCGATAAAACCGATTTATACGTGGAACTGCGGCAACTCCGATATTTTCTGAAAGCCAAAGAGCTATTGAACTTCACAGAAGCAGCTAGTTCTTTACATATCAGTCAAAGCACGCTTTCTCAACAGATCAAACAGTTGGAGGATGAGCTTGATGTTCCCCTGTTTAACAGGATCGGCAAGCGAATATCGGTTACCGAAGCCGGTCATCTATTTGCAGACTATGCCCAGCAGAGTGTCAATCGGGCAGCCGATGGCTTTCTACTGCTCAAAGACCTGAATGAACTAAAAACAGGAACGATCCGCATCGGCGTCACCTTTGCACTACGCAATGCGCTGACCAAGACACTCGTTCAATTTTGCCGACAGTATCCGAGCATAAAGGTTCGTGTTGTGTTTGGCACCTCGGATGAGCTAATCGAAAAACTAAGCACAGCCGAACTGGATCTGGTGCTGACTTTTAAAGAGAAGCGAGACGACGCAAGCCACAAATACGAACGACTGTTCAGCTCTCCCATGACGTTGGTCGTTCCCAAAACATCCGAACTGGCCAATCGGAAGCGTATCCCACTGGAAGAAATTATAGGGTTGCCGTTGGCAATGCCGGCAAGTGGTTACAGCACCATTCAGCATATAACGGCGGCCTTTAAACGGAAAGGTTTAACGCCTGAGGTAGCCATCGAAATTAATGATATACCCACCTTGCTCTCATTAGTAAAAACGGGCCACTGGTATACGATATTAACCCAGGTAAGTGTAGATGACAGCGATCTGGTCACTATACCCCTTGAGGGCAACGATATGATGAGAAACGCCATGGCCATCTCCTTAATTGACGCCTACCCCAAAAAGGCCATGCTTTCCTTTTTTCACTTACTAAAACAGGAAGGCTAATTGACATCATACCCCGTGTAGACTTGAGACTGCATCCATTACAGGTACCCTCTATAAGCAACGGATTTAGTTGTCCAGTCACATGGGCTAATCTTCACCCGCCGTGGCCAGACAACCCTGGCTGAAAGTGAATCCTGGCCTGCACTTGGTGGGGGCCGGCAATGCGGGCTAATCCGTGCGCAACAGAATGTGTCGGCTCACAAACACATTGTCTTTCCTGGATACCAACTGCACCAGGTGATAGCCGAACGTACTTTTAAAGGGCCGGGATAGCTCACCAGGGACAAGGCGCAGGACCGCTTCTTTGTATTCATCTACGTAGTCCTCCATTGTACTGGGTGGTAGCTGGCCACCCACTTGGTAGGAGCCCGGGTCCTGGGAGTACTTAAGCGCCAGCGCTGCGAACGGTTTGCCCTGCTGCAGCGAATCATAGAGGGCATAAATCGTCGCTTTGGCCGTCGAATCATTGTAGCCAAGGTTGTTGTTGGTCTGTCGGCTCTGGCGCTGGGCGCTGGCCTCAGCGGTCAGACCCAGCAGGCAGGTAATGAGTAGGGCGTACTTCATGCTATAGTGTTTTGGCGTAAGGACCTCTGCCGGCGGGCAGGCGTTGGAAGGCAGAGCTGCATCAACACCTCAAACGAGGCCAATCCTCGCTTAGTAGTTGGGCTGGGGCAAAGGCAAGCTAACCGGGCTTCTGGGCGGCTTGTCATCCCTAAGTTTAGCGGCAAGGAGCTGAACCTTACGATGATCTACAAACTACAAGGCGATGTAGGTCATTTCTATACAGATCCTGGTTGCGGTCTTACTGAGTACCAATTGTGTGTTTGAGCAATGAAGCCTGTTGCCAACACAACGATAGTTTTTTTTGTTATGAAGACTTTTAAGGCCTAACCATAATACATTCGTTCAATGTAGTGAACGAGAAACCATACGATATGAATTCGCTCTTTACCATGGATAAAGGGGCTTATGCCAATATGCTGGCTGGCCTGAATAGCCTGCACTTCACGGAGCGGAAAGGTAATCTAACTGACTTTCGACTGTATTATGACGATTTATGGCTGTCAGATACGGCTGTGATTGAAAATCTGCGGCTATATCGGGGTGAGTGGGAAGTAGAACTTATTTTTGCCTATACAGTAAATCCTCTCAAGTTTATAAAACGCCGGATTACGTCCCATTCCTGTCCGAATCGAGCCGCACAGCAAGCCCATTATATGCGCCGCCTGGCGGCAAAAGACCAACGGGGTACGCTTACGGTTTCGGCCAATCAACTGAACGTCTGCTTTAATTAATTGTACATGCCTGTCTCGACTAAGGAACGCATTTTAAACGCTTCTATCCGACTCTTTAATGAGTACGGCGTTGATGCAGTGCGCCTTCAGCAGATAGCCGAGGAGATTGGTATAAGCGTAGGAAATTTAGCCTATCATTTCAAGACGAAAGATGCTATCGTCGATCTGGTCGATGAGCAGGTGCTTGATGAATTTGCTCATATTTTCCGCCAATACCTTCAGGCACCTGAGCTGTCAGCTTTCGACCAGCAGATTGGCTTATATTATCAATTCTTCAAGAACTACCAGTTTTATCTGGCTAAATTCTTCAAAGTTAACCCTGAGCGAACCGAGCAACAGGTAAAGTGGCAGCGTGCAGTGAACAAGATGATGATCCAACTTCGTAGTTGGCTCGATTTTCACGTTCAGCGGACCATGTTCTATCCCGAAAGAAGCCCTGGGGAATATGATCAGCTAGCGCAATCACTATGGATGACGCTCGTCTTCATGCCCGCCTTCGCGAGCATGCGTGGACAGACAGTTACCGAACGAAGCTACAAGCAGGCTGTTTGGGAACAATTGCGTCCACATTTTACAGAAGAAGGTATCTCCGAGTTCGACCTTATGGTGCTGCCCATGCTGGCTTAGCACTTCAGGAGACTCTTCTGTTTTCAACACTCTGTTTTTTCCTGTTTAAAATCAGTCGTTCGACTGTGCTGGATCATTGATTCCGCCGTTAACGAACTCAACCTTGTGAGACCTATTGAAAATAATTAGAAAAAATTTTCTAATTCCAAATTATAATTACATTTGTGCTCTATATAATTCAATATTCCGAACCTTCACACCCCCGTATCGCATGGCTAACGTATTATGGCTTCAGGGAGGAGCATGCAGTGGCAACACGATGTCGTTTCTCAATGCAGAGGAGCCTACAGTCGTCGAGTTAGTGACTGATTTCGGTGTCAATATCCTCTGGCACCCTTCTATTGGTCTTGAAATTGGCGAGCAGGTAACCGACCTGCTCAACGACATTGTCAACGGCCATACCCAATGCGACATACTTGTGTACGAGGGCAGTATTATTCAGGGGCCACACGGTAGTGGTACCATGAATTACTTTGCCGATCGCCCCATGCAGGATTGGGTTCGGGACTTGTCGAAAGTAGTGGGCTACGTAGTGGCCATTGGCGATTGTGCAACCTGGGGTGGTATTCCCGCCGTAGCACCCAACCCAAGTGAATCAACGGGTATGCAGTTCTTGAAAAAGGCAAAAGGTGGTTTCCTTGGCTCCGATTACGTATCGAAAGGCGGCTTGCCAGTTATCAACATCCCCGGTTGCCCGGCTCACCCCGACTGGATCACGCAAATTCTGGTTGCCATTGCCACAGGTCGTATTGGCGATGTGTTGCTGGATGAATACCACCGCCCCAAAACGTTCTTCACCGACTTCGTGCAAACGGGTTGTACCAACGTAATCAGCTTCGCGCAGAAAGTCGACGGTGGCTTTGGTAAACGGGGTGGTTGTTTGTTTTACGAGGTTGGTTGCCGCGGACCTATGACCCGCGCCAGTTGCAACCGAATTCTTTGGAACCGGCATTCGAGTAAGACTCGCGCCAACCACCCCTGTCTGGGCTGTACGGAACCGGGTTTTCCGCACCATGACTTGGAGAAGGGCAGCGTATTCAAAACGATGCACTATTTAGGTTTCCTGCCTAAAGAAGCCCCAGCAGGTACGTCGAAACTAGGCTACTACCTCCGCGCGGGATTCGAGAAAGTCGTTTCTGGCAGTGAACGTCTCGTTGGTGTCGATCAACCACAGTTTTCTTCCTCTAAGTAGTTATTAGTTAATGAGTTACTATTTATTCATCATTGGTTATTAGTCGTTGAGTACTTGCGCAAAGCGTAATACAAGAACAACTGACCCACTAACGAATAACCAGTAACCTAATAACCAATAACCAATAACTAATAACCAGACATGGCAACGCAGAAAGAATTAAATATATCGCCGGTTGGGCGGGTTGAGGGCGACCTCGACGTGAAGGTTTATATGGAGGACGGTGTCGTGACGCGGGCGCATACGCAGGCGGCCATGTTCCGGGGCTTCGAAAAAATTATGCAGGGCAAAGATCCGCAGGCGGGTCTGATCGTGACGCCCCGTATTTGTGGTATTTGCGGGGGATCTCACCTCTACTGTGCCTCATCGGCACTGGATACGGCCTGGAAAACAACCCTGCCACCTAATGCCTTGCTGCTACGGGCCATCGGGCAGGCTACCGAAACCATTCAGAGTATCCCGCGCTGGTTTTATGCTATTTTCGCTACCGATATGGCGAACAAAAAATTCGCCAATAAGCCTCTGTACGATGAAGTTGTGAAACGGTTTGCAGCCTACGTAGGTACGTCGTTTCAACAGGGTGTTTCGGCTAGTGGTCGGCCGGTTGAGGTGTATGCGCTCTTTGGTGGTCAGTGGCCGCATTCGAGCTACATGGTGCCGGGGGGCGTTATGTGCGCGCCAACGCTGAAAGACATCACCCGCGCGCATGCCATCATGAACCAGTTCCGCAAAGACTGGCTCGAATCACTCTGGTTGGGCTGCTCGATTGAGCGGTATATGCAGATCAAAACCTGGGACGATCTGATGGCCTGGGTGGAGGAAAACGATTCGCAGCGAAACTCTGATTTGGGCCTGTTCATACGTGCCAGCCTGGAATTCGGTCTGCACAAATTCGGGCAGGGCGTTGGCAAGTTTGTTACGTATGGAACGTACCTGCACAAAGATCATTATCAGAAACCGACCGTAGAGGGCCGTAATGCAGCCTTGATTAGCCGGAGTGGCTTCTACGATGGTAAAAAATACCATGTTTTCGACCACCTGAGCATCAAAGAGCACGTAGGCCATGCCTGGTATGAAGACGTTCCGGCGGCTCACCCCTGGGATGAACCGATGCCGACACCCTTACAGTCGAACACGCTGGCCGATTCCGACTTCAATAAAAAATACAGCTGGGCAAAAGCGCCCCGCTACATGGACATGGCCGCCGAGGCCGGTCCGCTGGCGCGCGTACTTATGAATGCTAACCCGGACAACCTATTACCACACCAGGTCTTCGATCCGCTGTTTGGCGATGTGATCGAAAAGCTGGGGACAAATGTATTTACCCGGACGTTGGCCCGTGTGCACGAAGCCGCTCGACTCTATACCCAAATTGATGAGTGGCTCCGTCAGGTAGACCTTAACAGCGAATTCTACATTAAACCCGAAGAGCGCGACGGTAAAGGATTTGGGGCCACCGAAGCCGCCCGTGGCGCATTGGCGCACTGGATCGAAATTGAAAATGGCGTCATCAAAAATTACCAGGTGATGGCCCCCACGACCTGGAACGTTGGCCCGAACGACGACCGGGGCAACCCCGGCCCGATCGAAGCCGCCCTCGAAGGTACCGAAATCGAAGATCCGCACGATCCCGTCGAAGTAGGTATGGTAGCCCGTTCGTTCGACTCCTGCCTGGTCTGCACCGTCCATGCTCACGATGGAAAGTCGGGCAAGGAAATGGCAAAGTTTAAACTGTGAAAGAGCGGGTGACGCAGCAAATTTCGCTCTTTCACATGAAAAAGACCGCCATTATGGGTTTTGGCAATCCCGTCCGCAGCGACGACGGCGTGGGTTGTTATGTAATCGATCAACTCCGGGAGTCGCTTGGTGAGCAGCCCGAAGTTAATTTGTTTGATATGGGTACGTCGGCGTTCGAGGTGCTGTTTCAACTACGCGGTCACGAGCGAATTCTGATTGTCGATGCGGTGATCAATACAGGGGAAGCTCCAGGTACGCTTTACAAACTGCCAGCTAACGACGTTGAAGCGGCTATTCAGGATGACCCGATGGTGTTTCTGCACAGTTTGAAATGGGATCAGGCGTTGTCGTATGCCCGCAAAATTTTGCTCAGGGATTACCCCGACGATGTACAGGTGTACCTGATTGCGGTCGATAATACGAAACTGGACGTGAACCTGTCAGACGTGGTGAAAGCCGCCGGTGATCGCGTCGTGGCCATACTGCGCGAAGAGCTCTTGCAAACCGTATGAGTGCCGCTCACCTGAAGAATGGCTATCTGCTCATCGAGGCATCTATCGCCAAAGTTGCTTTTGGCGACGATGTGCAGGTAAGTGTAGTGTATTACTCCGACCGGCAAACGCTGCTGGTGGCGGGTAAATCAAAAGCGTTTTTCGAGAAACTACACAAAACCAGTTGGCTATTGCTGAAAGATCGAAATCTATTGGGCGATAAGTCGGTGAATATCCGCGAACTGCTGATTGACAACGACCTCGACGATACAGACCGTGACTTAGCCTACGAGTTGAAAACCACCGGAATCCTGAGCATTACGCTCTAACCCCACGTTATGTACTACCTGACCATACAAACCGACGATGTACCTGCTGTTACCAAGGCTATCCAAAACGAATTCCGGCTTGACGAATTGATACAGATTAGCCCGCTAACCGATACCACGCCCGACATGGACGCGATACTCGTTACTACGGGAGTCATCAAATCCCCTCTTGATTGGCGTGAAACATTACCCCCTGTTTTGTTTCCTCATCCACTGGCCTTTTCAACTGAGAATCTGCTGTCGTCTGTCTTCATGCGGTTAGGAAACTGGGAGAAAGCGTATGCCTATGCGCGACATGACCGCCAGCTTGCCGACACCATCGACCTCACGAATCGATTGCAGTCGGGTGTCTCGCTGGTAGCACCCGTGCGGCCTGTCAACGGGGCAGGTACGTTTGAAACCTATCGACGCTGGCACAACCGGGCGGTAGCGTTACACTATGGTAACCTCGAAAGTGATGCAACTGACGATGTGGCGGAAGCCTACCGATCCGCAGTTGACAACGCACCCGATGCCGAGTACCAGGCTTACTCGGCCAAACAGTTCGCTACCCTACTGCTCGACACCGGGCAACTGACCGAGGCTAATTATGTAGTAGAACGGGCTAACGTTCCCGAACTAAGCGATACAGCCAAACACGAGTTGCTGGCTGTTCAATATCCCGTCTGGCTGCAGCAGTTGGTTGTGCCCTACGATGCCGATTTACTGAAAAAAACGAAAACCGCGCTTTGGCAGGTACTGCAATATTATGAAACCCAACAGCGCACCATTCAGGTAGGTTTGTTACTGGTCGATGCCGCGCAGGTAGCCAACTTCGCCAACAGCTTTTCGGAAGCACTGGGCTACATCAGCCGTGCGGTAACCATCTTTGACAGCGAAGACGTACCTGAACTACGGGCCAACGCGCAGTACCGGAAAGGTGTATTGCTGTATACCTGGGCGCAGAACGGCAACCCGCAGTTTTACCGGCCTGCAATGGAGGCCTACCAGCAAGCCCTCAAGGTGTTCACGCAGCAAAGTACCCCGGCTATTTTTGCCGAAATCCAGCATCACCTCGGAGTTATTTTCGCCGAAATTCCAGACGAAGTCAAAAAGAAAAGCATTTGGGCGGCTGTATCGTCAAGTTCATTTCTACAGGCGTTGGCGTATTTCACCCGTGAGGACTTTCCGTACGAATACGCCACGGTTTGCAACCACTATGCCAACGCACTGACAAAGTATCCGCTGGCCAGAAAGTCAGATAATTATGCCAGAGCAATTGGCTACTACCGCGATGCCCTGCGGGTTCGTACCGCTGAGGCCTATCCCTACGAACGCGCATTAACCATTTTGAACTACCTCGAAGCAGGCTGGTATGTAGGCGAAGATGACCCTGAAAACCAGCGGGCACTCTTCAACGACATGGTAAAAAAGGCGAATGAGATCCGGGTATTAGTAGCCGATGAGGCCCTGATTCGGGATGCCGATCTACACCTGGAGCGACTGGGTGAACTGGTGATTGGTTAGTGGTTATTGGGTTACTGGTTATTCGATCATAGAAACGGTGGCTGTAATTATGAATGGCTTATGAAGAAATTTAGAATCAAATAACCCAATAACTAATAACTCAATAACCAATCACCAACATGCACGAGATCTCCCTGGTCCGCAATATGTTCCGAACGCTGGAAGATGAGTTTCCCACCGATGTAAATCGGATTCGGGGTATTTATCTGAAAGCGGGACTACTCTCGAACGTGCAACCAATCCTGATGCAGAATGCGTTTGCGGCCGTCCTGGAAGATGAACCAAAGTATCAGCAAACGAGCCTGCATGTAGAGGTACTACCGATCTTGATTTACTGTGATGTCTGCGACAAAACGACCGAAGTGCAGCAATATAAGTTTGTGTGTTCCTGTGGAAAACCCAGTCGAAACGTCGTTCAGGGCGAAGAGTTGCTAATCAGCAAAGTGGAGTTTGAAGATTAGTTATTCGTTACTGGTTATTGACTTACTAGTTACAAGGTAAGTCAATAACCAGTAACCAGTAACTACTAACCAATAACCAATGAATACTGCCAGACCCAAATCAAATCAGGCTTCTGCGGGAGCCGTACAGTGCGAAAATACGACCCTAAACCTGTTGAAAGTCAACGATTTCGTGGCCAAAGCTATTCGCGATCGGCTGCCCGATGTGTTGGTGATTAACGTCTGCTCATCGCCGGGTAGCGGTAAAACCACGCTCATGCAGGAAACCGGCAAGCAGTTGGCAGGTCGGCTGAACATGGCCGTGCTGGTAGGCGACCCCGAAACCGAACGCGACGCCATCCGGATGCGGGATGTGGGCATTAACGCCCTACAAATCGTGACGGGGGGTATGTGCCACATAGAAGCGCAGATGATTTACCAGGCCCTCGACCACATCGACCTGACGGGCGTAGACGTCTTGTTTATCGAAAACGTAGGTAATCTGGTTTGCCCGGCCGCCTTCGATCTGGGCGAAGATCTGCGCGTAACGCTTCTGGCTACAACCGAAGGCGACGACAAGCCCAAAAAGTATCCGCGCATGTTCCTGACCAGCGAACTGATGGTCGTGTCGAAAGCCGATTTACTGCCCTATGTACCCTTCAAAGTTGATAACGTAATACAGGACGCTCGCGACGTAAACCCTGAAATTGAGGTGCTAACCATTTCCAGTACTACCGGCGAAGGCCTCGATGCCTGGTGCAACTGGCTACTGGCTAGGGTTGAGCAGAAGAAAGGAGTTGTTGTGTAAATTTTCGATCCCAATGACGTTTCATCTTCACCTTACCGGACAAGTGCAAGGCGTAGGCTTTCGGCCTTTCGTCTGGCAATTGGCGCGGTCGATGAAACTGCAAGGTTCCGTAAGCAATGGAACCGATGGGGTACATATTTATATCAATACGGATTCGGCCACGGCGCAGGTATTTTCGAGTCGCGTTCAGGCAGAAGCGCCAGAAATTGCCCGAATTCAGTCGTTGGAATTGAGCGAAGTGGAGCCGATTCACTTCGCTGATTTTTCGATTGTTGACAGTCAGGATGCGGGTCTGGCTTCCCTGCAGCTGACGCCCGACCTCGCTCTGTGTGATGCCTGCCGGGAAGAGATAAATGCCCCAACCAACCGTCGTTTTGGCTATGCCTTTACGACTTGCACGCACTGTGGGCCGCGCTATTCGATTTTACAAAAAGTACCCTACGACCGACCAACAACGACCATGGCTCCGTTTGCTATGTGCATCGATTGCGAACGGGAGTATAATGATCCGGCCAATCGGCGGTTCTATGCACAAACCAATTCCTGCCCTAACTGCCCGGTTGAACTAAGCCTATTTTCGGCTTCAGGTCAGTGTGTGACTGGTTCACAGCTTGACCTGATTGGGTACGTAGTTGATGCGCTCAAGACTGGCCAAACGGTGGCGGTAAAAGGCATTGGCGGCTATTTGCTGCTTTGCGATGCAACAAACGCGAACGCCATCAGGCAACTACGCGAACGTAAACACCGCCCAACCAAACCACTGGCTGTCCTCTATCCGGGCGTAAGTCAACTACAACAGGACTGTTACGTGGCCGATGACGAATTGGCTCTGCTTACGAGTCCGGCATCTCCTATTGTATTACTCACCAGACGCCCCAAAACGGTTTCCGGACTGGCCGTTGACCAATTGGCACCGGGCCTTAGCCAATTGGGGGTGATGGTACCTTACGCACCCCTACTAACGCTCATTGCCCAAACGTTCGGTCGGCCTCTGGTAGCAACGAGTGGCAATGTAAGCGGGTCACCAATCGGCTACACGAACGAGCAGGCGCTTGAGCAACTACCCGCTGTAGCAGACCTCATGCTAATGCATAATCGGGATATTGTAATTCCGCAGGATGATTCGGTCATGTGCCTGTCGCCAACCTACAGACAGCCTATCGTGCTGCGTCGTTCGCGGGGGCTGGCACCAACGTTGATGCTGCCTGATTTAACCGACCCGAATACCAACATCCTCGCCCTCGGCGCGTCGCTTAAGAGTACGTTTGCCTGGCAGTTACGCGGTAACAGGTACGTTAGTCAGTACCTCGGCGATCTGGAAAGCTACGATACGCAGACAAGCTTTCGGGCTACACTTAATCACTTTCTGACTCTGTTTGGCGCAACACCTGAGGGTATCCTCACAGACCAACATGAAGGCTACTTTTCAACGCAACTGGCCCACGAATTAGCAACCATCTGGGGCGTTCCGCTTGTTGCGGTTCAACACCACGAAGCGCATCTGGCCGCTGTGCTGGCCGAAAACGACTTGGTGAACGAAACGGAGCCTGTTCTGGGCGTCATATGGGATGGGACGGGCTACGGAACCGACGGGCAAATCTGGGGTGGGGAGTTTATCACCTATCAGAATGGCAGCTTCAATCGAGTAGGCCACTTCGATTATTTCGACACGCTGTTAGGCGATAAAATGCCGCGCGAACCCCGACTTTCGGCGCTGTCGCTGGCTTTTAACGTACCTGAGGCTAATGGCCTGTTACGGTCAAAATTCACCGAAAAAGAGTGGAATCTGTATTCAAAATTCCCTGAATTGAGTAAAAGCAGGCTGAGAACCAGTAGTGTCGGGCGGCTTTTCGATGCTGTTGCGGCTCTATTGGGACTGGCAGACATCGTCAGTTACGAAGGCGAGGCCGCGCTACTACTGGAGAATGCAGCCGCCAGGTACGTTCGGGCGAATGGTTATGAAACATCTCAAAGCTATTTGCCTGATGCTTTACCGACGACTCATGTTCCAACTAAAGCCATCGTAGCAGGTGTAGTCCACGACATTCAGGCTGGCAAGCCAACAGACCAGGTTGCTGCCAACTTTCATTACACGCTGGTAAAGGCCGTAGCCACGATGGTTCGCCAGACGCACATTCGGAGACTGGCCTTTAGTGGTGGCGTTTTTCAGAACGCGCTGCTCGTTGACTGGCTCCGGCACGAATTGGAGCCAACCTGTCAACTCTACTTTCATCGCCGGCTTTCACCCAACGATGAGTGCATCTCGTTTGGGCAACTGGCTCATTACGCCCTGACAACAGCCAATACGTCACGCTTAAAAACAGAGACCAGCCATGTGCTTAGCCATTCCCGGTAAAATAAAATCCATTGACTACCAATACGATGGATTGGTTCGTATGGCCCGCGTGAACTTCGGGGGTATCCTTAAAGAAGCTAGTCTGGACATGGTTCCGAACGCGCGAGTAGGCGATTACGTGCTGGTGCATGTGGGCGTCGCTATCAGCATTGTGGACGAAGAAGAAGCCGAGAAAACATTTGCTTACCTCCGCGAAATCGGTGACCTGGATGAGCTGACAGAAAGTAGCCAAATTGACCGCCACACTGCATGAAACACCTCACCGAATACCGCGACCCTGAACTGGTAGAGCAGTATATTCAGGAACTGCACAAAACCGCCACCCGCCCCTGGACGATCATGGAAGTGTGTGGCGGGCAAACACACGGCCTGGTTAAAAATGGCATCCTAAACCTGTTGCCCGACCTCGTCACGATGGTCCACGGGCCGGGCTGTCCGGTTTGTGTGACGCCCGTTAACCTGATCGACAAGGCCGTATACCTGGCCGAAGAGAAAAATGTAATATTCTGCTCGTTCGGCGATATGATCCGGGTGCCGGGCTCGACCAAAAGCCTGCTCGACGCGAAAGCGGGCGGGGCCGATGTACGAATTCTGTATTCACCGTTAGAAGCCGTTCGGCTGGCGCGCGAAAACCCCGACCGTGAAGTGGTGTTTTTTGCCGTTGGCTTCGAAACGACAGCTCCGGCCAACGCGCTCTCAGTAGTACAAGCTCAGAAATTGGGTCTTAAAAACTATTCGATTCTGGCCTCGCATGTGCTGGTGCCGCCCGCTATGGAGGCTGTCATTCAGGACGACGATACCCATATTCAGGGTTTTCTGGCGGCCGGACACGTTTGTGCCATTATGGGTATCGACGAGTACGGCCCGCTGGTGGAGCGGTATAAAATGCCCATGGTCGTAACGGGTTTCGAGCCTGTTGACCTGTTGCAGGGGATTTTGATGGTGGTTCGGCAGTTAGAGCGGGGTGAATGCAAGCTCGAAAATCAGTACGCCCGCGTCGTACGGCCGGAGGGGAATCCTGAGGCCAGGCGCATTATCGAGCGGGTTTTCGCCGTCGTAGACCGCGAGTGGCGGGGCATTGGTACAATCCCCGGTAGTGGCTGGGCGGTTCGTCCCGAACTGGCCGCTTTTGATGCCGACCGCAAGTTCTCGGTCTCGATTACCAAAGTTCCTGAATGTCCTGATTGCATTGCAGGTCTAGTGCTGAAAGGCATTAAAAAACCACACGAATGCAGTCAATTTGGGCGCGTCTGTTCACCCGAACGACCACTTGGTGCACCGATGGTTTCGTCGGAGGGAGCTTGTGCGGCCTATTATCATTTTGCCAATACGGAGGTTAGTTATTGAGTTATTGGTTATTAGTTATTGGGTTATTGAGTCATTGTTACCATTCTATCAGGCTGTAGTCTAAGGATAGCTAATAAATAAACCAATAACCTAATAACTAATAACCCAAAGCCAAATCACCGTGACAGTCAATTCATTTGAGGAGCTTGATGTATACAAAGCTTGTCGTGCATTTCGACGAAATATGTCTGTTTTAACGAAGCGCTTTCCAACGGAGGAACGATACAGATTGACAGATCAGCTTATTCGCTCATCGCGTTCGACAACGGCGAATGTTGCCGAAGGCTTTGGCCGGTTTCACTTTCAGGAAAATATCCAGTTCTGCAGACAGGTCCGTGGTTCATTAACCGAGTCGCTCGAACATGTACTGGTGGCGCACGACGAAGGATATATTGACGATCGACTGCTAGAGCAGATTCGCATAAAATATATCCAATGCTTGAAATTACTGAATGGGTATATCAGTCATCTGCAAAAGCAAAAATTGTCTAGTTAGCTATCCGTAATTAGTTAATTATCTGTCTACTAATTAATTAAATGGTTAGCTACTATACTGACAATTTGCAATTACTGCCTCCGTTTCTGTTGCCGAGTAACCAATCACGAATAACCATTAACCAATATGCAACTTCACTGCCCTATGCCGAAACTCGATTTCGACATTATTACGCTCGGTCACGGCAGCGGGGGTATTCTGACCATTAAACTGCTCGAAGCGGGTGTGTTTGATCTGCTCAGTAACCCGTTGCTCGATACCCACCACGACGGAGCCATACTGAACCTGACGGGCCATGTGGCCTTCACCACAGACAGTTACGTCATCTCGCCCGTGTTCTTTCCGGGCGGCAACATCGGTGAGCTGGCTGTTAACGGCACCGTCAATGATCTAGCGATGTGTGGTGCCATTCCCAGGTACCTGTCGCTGGGGTTCATTCTGGAAGAAGGCCTGACGATGGCCGAGTTCTGGGCTATTCTGGTTAGCATCAAAGGCGCTGCTGAACGGGCCGGTGTACACATTGTCACGGGCGATACGAAAGTGGTTGAACGCGGGAAAGGGGATAAGATTTTTATCAACACCTCCGGTATCGGCGAACTGCACCCACAGGCCGATATCAGCATAAAAAACGTTCGGGCGGGCGATAAGGTGATCGTTAGCGGGCACATTGCCACCCACGGTATGGCGATCATGTCGGTGCGGGAAGGGCTGGAATTTGAAACGACTTTGGAGAGCGATACGGCTCCGCTGAACCATACCGTTCTGGCGTTGCTGGACGAGTTCGGTCCGGCCATTCACCTTCTGCGCGATCCAACTCGAGGTGGCGTAGCGACTGTGTTGAATGAAATTGCCCGTGACCGGAATGTTGGTTCTACCCGCGTAGGCATCGACCTGCAACAAGCGGCTATTCCGGTACTCGACGAGGTAGCGGGAGCCTGCGAATTACTTGGCCTTGACCCGCTTTATGTAGCCAACGAAGGGGTTTTTCTGGCCATCGTTGCGCCCGCGGTAGCCGATGCTTTCCTCGGGAAACTACATAGACTCGACTATGGTCATTCGGCAGCCATCATTGGTGAAGTAGTGGCCGAACATCCCGGTCAGGTTGTGCTCACAAGCCGCATTGGCGGTCGTCGGGTGGTGAATATGCTGGTTGGCGAGCAACTGCCACGTATCTGTTAAGTCTATGCTACTCACCACGCCCAACTTAACGCAATCATTACCCGGCCTTCCGCCATTGGTGGCGTTAAACACCGTTTTTCGGGGAAGCGCGGGCCACCCGTTTCTGGCCCCGCGTGGCGTATGGACAGTAGGCGGGCGGTTGATGGTATCTGACACGGGTCAGAACCGTGTTTTCATCTGGAATCAGTTACCCACGACGGAATATGCCGAACCCGACGGTATTCTTGGCCAACTGGATACCGAAGAGACAGGCCGAAACTCGGGTGGACACATTGGCGCCGATACCCTGCAATATCCATCGGGACTTTGGTCGGATGGGGAGCGGCTTATTGTGGCCGACGCCTGGAATCATCGTGTGCTGATCTGGAACCACTTTCCAACGCAGCATGGCCAACCCGCCGATGTTGTGCTGGGTCAGGCAGATTTTACCAGCAATCAGCCCAACGGGAAGGGTATAGGAGCCGCCCCCACTGAACAAACGCTAAACTGGCCGTACGGCGTAACTTCTGATGGGCAACGGCTCTGGATTGCCGACACGGGCAACCGGCGGGTGTTGTATTACGACCAAATCCCAACCAAATCCTTTGCCCCGGCCACGGCGGTTATTGGGCAGCCGGATTTTACGGAACGGGATTATGAGTCGGCTAACCCCATCTGGCCATATTCAGTCAAGATTGGACCGAATGGCCAGATGGTCGTAGCCGACACGCAATACTACCGCACCCTGATCTGGCACGACTGGCGTATGGCACCAGACCAATCCGCCGACGTATTGATCGGGCAAACTGATTTTGATAGTAACGGACAAAATCAATATGGCCTATTCCCCGCGAAACAAACGCTGAGCTGGACGTACGATGCCCATTTTTACGGCGATGGCCTACTAGTAGCCGACACGGGTAACAGCCGGATTCTATGGTTCAACAACGTACCTACGCAACACAACCAACCCGCTGATAACCTGATTGGGCATGCCAGTTTCGCGACGGGCAGCGAAAATGCCAACACCCGTTTCGGTACAGATAAACAACTATACTGGCCGTTCTCGATCAGCACCGATGGTGATCAACTGGTCATCGCTGACACGGGTAACCATCGGATTATCATCGGCAACCTGCTAACTAATTAACCAGCATGCAAACGCTATTTCCCCTTTTATTGGCTTTGGGTGTTGGTTTTACCCATGCGTTTGAGGCCGATCATTTAATGGCGGTGAGCAACATCGTGACCCGTCGAAATGACATTCGGCTGGCGCTAAAAGACGGCGTATTCTGGGGGCTTGGCCATACCTCCACAATCCTTCTCGTGGGTAGTATTTTTATGCTGGGGAAACTTGCCCTGCATGAATCTGACTTCCGGTTTCTCGAAGCGGGAGTTGGGGTTATGCTCATGACGCTCGGCGGTTTACGACTGTACAAGCTGATGCTTACGCCAGGTGTGGCACTGGCACATGCACACACACATGGATCACTTCACGCACAGGAAAGACATGCTCATGGGCTAGCCTATGGCGTGGGCCTCATTCACGGTCTGGCAGGTAGCGGCGCTTTGATACTCTCGGTGCTGACTCAGATTAAGGGAACAGGTGCGGGTATGCTGTATTTAATATTATTTGGTGTTGGCTCTATTGTGGGTATGATGGTGGCGGCCGGGGTATTCAGCGTGCCGTTTTCCGTTCGGCTCTTAACGAGTCCGATGGTCCGCACTACGCTGGTCGTGCTGTCGTCAATAGTTTGCATTATCCTTGGGGCGATGGTTGTCTACGAAAATGCATTGACCTGATGGAGACGTACAACGAAATAGACTTTGTCTTATACGCCCTGGCCGAAATGAAAATTTTAGTACAGGACCATGCGGGTAACTATATTACCCTGTCCAACGGCTATCGGATCGAAGTCGAAAAACGGGATCTCTACCGGCTTTGTGTCGATGGCTTTGTGATTTCTCCTTTCGATGATATGGGGGCATTATGCCAGTTTATCCAGCGAAACACCGTAGCCACCGATGATTGATCTGTCGATTATTGCCCTTTCGGAAAGCCTGTCGAAACCCGGCAACTACGCCCTTATTCTGGAAGACACCGTTGGTAAACGACGCATACCGCTCATCATTGGCGCCAGCGAAGCGCAGGCCATTGCCGTTGCGATGGAGAAGATGCAACCACTTCGCCCTTTCACCCATGACCTGTTTTACCAGACACTGAAGCAGGCGGGCATTCTCCTGAAAGAGGTCGTCATTACACGTGTCCAGGACGAAATTTTCTACGCCACTATTATTCTCTTAACGCCAGCCAGAGAAACCCTCCGGCTAGACGCCCGACCCTCTGACGCCATTGCGCTAGCCGTTCGTTTCGATTGCCCGCTTCGTGCCAGTGAAGACGTTGTGGATACATCCGGCTACTTCGTCGACGATAAAACCCGCGATAAAAAGGGTTCCTACGCCGAATACACGATGGCCGAACTGGAAGAACTACTGGCCAAAATTATCAAGAAAGAAGACTACGAAAGTGCTGCCCGCGTACGGGATGCGATTGAACGTAGAAGAATTAACTGAACCTGGTAATTACATCATAGATTTTTAGCCCAGTCGCCCCTATTACTACGGGATGAATTAGTAATTATGAATTCGCAAAATGGCTATTGACCTGTAGAAGAGGCTATTCGTATAGCACTGTAAAAAAGTTGGGTAGATAGCCTTCCTGTGTTCAAACTTTACTGGCAAGGAAGAATACAGGACTTTTTGTACATGGAAACAGGTCGGTTAGTCTGTTCGAACATCAATAGTAAGTTACCCCAGAAGTAGCTACCGGTTAGCTGGAAGTAATACCAACTTCTTGATACCTTCCTCAGCCAGACGTAGTCAACGCGCCTGACTGGAAATGGGAAAAGCGTCCATTGGCTGGCTTGGTATACTGCCTGTCAGCTGCTATCCGTAGCATGGGCTTAGATGACACCTCAATTTTCGTACAGCCGTGTTAGCTAGCGCTGGCAACCGGAGAATAAGAGCATTATGACCGTCAAATGAAGGTTCTAGTATATTTAGTCGACGCCTTCACTCGCCGTCTCCCATATCTATGTTGCCTCGACTATGTTTCATCATCCTGGTAGTGGCCTGGCCGCTAACTCAATTTGGGCGCAATCAGTCAAAATGATTAAAGACGTCAATCCTGGAGCTGGGTGGGAAGCCCATTGGGATGCGCGAATAGTACGTTTTGGTGACAATATTTTCTTCATGGGTGATGACGGAATACATGGGTTGGAACTGTGGAAATCTAACGGAACCGCTAAGGGGACCGGTATGGTGAAAGACATTAACCCCGGTAAGATGAATAGTCACCCTACGTTGTTTATCGTAGCGGGGAATCAACTTTTTTCATGGCTGACGATGGGCTGCACGGCCAGGAATTATGGCGTACGGATGGCACACTTGCCGGTACCCGACTAGTCAGGGAACTGACGCCGGGCAATAGGTCCTGGAGACCATTGCGATGTTGAAGCCATTGGCTGTAGCACTAGCTATTGACTGGCGTAAATGCGATTAGTGATGCACTGGCAAAGGTTGCTACACAGGTGTCCGGATACACCTATTCTAGTTTATTATCGAGCCGCATAAGGTAAGGCCACTACACCCGAACCGAGTGTTTGGTGCCGGAACACTTACTTTAGCCATTCCCATCGTTTAGCCCAATCCGATAGAACTTCCTCTCGATGGTCCCGGACTGTTTTTGCTCCCTGCCAGCCGTTGTCGAAAGCCTCAGGAGAGGCCACATCGGTATACCAGTTTTGACCTAATTTGTAGCTACTCGGCATAAGTGGGCCAGGCCATTTATTGTCCACGACCAGCACGCCTTGGATATCATTGAGAGCGGGGATGGACGAGGATAGTTTGTAAGTGAACGTCCCCGCCTGTTTATGGGCGTACCTTATGGCATATTCTCCGCTGCCCAGGTAGTATCCCTGCCAGGTGTTATGTCCAAATGAGGCCGATATGGTCATGTCAAAACACGGTGAGCCTATTGGGATGTTTATGGCCGGTCCTTTAAAATGAAACTCAAGTAGGGCATAGACATGAGCTGTGTCTTTGAGCGTGGTAGGTTGTGTATAAACAAATCTCGGACTGCTGGTGAAACGTTCGAAGCGTCCTCCCCAACTGTCTTTTAGCGGGTTCTCAGGATCACCGTCCATCATATAGAGCAATGACGGGGTATCTCCCATCTTTACGTTTCCCTTGTAGTGGTTATTGTCAAAATCATCCCCCAGGTTTCCCCAGGATTTTATGTAATTGGCGAAATAATTATTACTGTTGAAACGGGAACGGCTGCCTGTATTAGAGAAAAAACCCCGGTACGAAGCGTTGTTTTCGATAAAAAATAAGTCCGGAAACGTACTCGCAATGTATGAATAGCTGTTTGCCCCCCATTTCTTATTGGGCCCGCCAATCCAGTACACCCTGATTTTGTTCATTATATCGGGCGCATCGTGTAGCGCCTGGGCCAGATCTTCCAGGCCTCCCCATACCAGTACCCATAGCATTTTATCGCTCTTCTTGCGGGCGCATTGTACGATCCACTCCGATCCTTCAGTCGATGAGGCATATCCCCGAAAGGGTGCAATTCCCCTATAGCCTTGCTTGCTCACAGATCGTAGATAGGCAGGTGTGTTCAGGTTGGGGTTATGAGCGGCTAGTTTGGGGTAATCCTTCTCATAAAGATCGATCATTCGAAGTAATTCTTGTTTTGACCCCCCGCCATAGGAAGGTGAAGAGACTACTCCCTCGATCTCAAACCGATCGCTATACATCATCAGGTGGGCCATCGACTGGTTATCGTCGGGGTCGCTGCCCCCAATGTCGGTACTTACTAAAATCCGGGGCTTTACAGGCTCGGGTTGCTGAGCGAGAAGCTTCAGGGGGAAGAGGGCAGCTATGCCCAGTAAGAGCCAATGTCTCATCTGTGATTATCGCGGTAGTGTATTAACGGAAGCGTACGTTATAAGTCGTATCAACCGGTTTGAAACAGGCAGTGAAGCCTGTTCACCTCTATTTTGTTCAGCTGCATTCTCAGAGTGCTCAAGATCTTTTACCGGTTGATTTGCTGCCGTACGGGTGGAAATTAGGTAAAACGGCTTACTGTCTGACCTTGCCACTGGCCATTAGTTGATGAATCTTCGCTTTCGCAGCCTCCAGGCTAACGGCGTTCAAGGGTGAATTTTTGTCCTGGTCCTTCCTTTTCTTTCCCCTGGCAGGATCAAGGCCTAAACCCCGTCCTGTTCCTACCCAAGACTGTGTTTACGCGCCAAAGAAACCATCCTAGTTTCAATTTCGGTGAGCACGTCCTCCCTGTAGTTGTACACTGAGCTACTGCTTAGCAGAGACACAATAGTAACAAACCCGTTCCCGATCTGAGAACCGCAGTTTACTTCTTTATTCATGGTTGACGATAGATACATGACTCTGTATCAGAACGACTATAAGCAACTCGTCAGGATATCTTGCCTAGAAGGACTCCTCCCAGTAATCCGCTTATGGTCCACTTGGTTTAGGGGAATTTTTTTCTCCCAGTCAGGCACCCTTTTTCAGACGCAGTGACCAGCTGGTTTTAACTAGGATCAGATCAACTTATGGCAACTACGCTACGCTAATGGCCCTTTTTTACCCCAAACGCCCTGTTAGCCATCGTTGGGTTGCCCAGCGCTACCAATTAGCCACTGATTACCAGCCCTGTTACTACCTTCTGATGGTATTAGCGGTTCCAAGTGCTATAATTATCGTGGTTTTGCCGTTGCCTGCCCCGAGCTACCGCTGGAACTGACCAGACATAAGGAAGTAAACTTGGGCATCAGTTCCCTTGCCAGGCCGCGTTGAAAATCTACTGAGCCCGCCTGTTTTCCAGCCAAACCAGGTCAATAGTATAGCTTCCACTTTTCCTATCGCAAAAAATTCAGTGTCTAGACCAGGCGAATGGCTGCAAATTTTCAGCTCATTCAGGGTCAAATCATAGCCAGGGTCCCGCCACGCACTACTGGTCAGCTACATTTGTACTATCTTTTCCCGGCGATACATGATCTGCTGATTACATCACGGAGGCGTGTAACCTGCCCGTTCCCTGACTGCTTGAGTAATAACCGGTTAGCAAGTGCCCCCTTCAATTGATGTCCATCCGTGGATGCGTTTGCCCCACTCCTTTAGGGTATTGAACACCGGGACTAGACTGGTGTAGCAGTTGGGTTTCCACTTAACTTTTGTCACTGAGCGGCATAAATAAAAACCATCCGACGCGCGCTTATCCACTGATGCAGGCTACGCTGCTATTAGGTCAAGTTGCTACCTAAGGACCAGGGTCACTTAAGCTTGTGCTTTTTTAGGCCGCACTACAGCGGCCATCGGTCCCAAACTGCCCAGCGCCAGCTTGGCCTCAACTTACCAGCTAAAGGTCCTCACTGAGTCACCTTCCCGAATCAACTGTAACTCCCGGCGAATAGCGCTCCAGCGGCGGCGGGCGATAATCAACGTTTCGCCCGTGGTCAAGTGAGCTACAGGCCCCATTTTTGAATTCTCCAGCCGCTGGACGAAGTGCCGGTTGACAATACAGTTGCGGTGAAAGCGAACAAAGTGGGCGGGGGGCAGTTGGCCCATGTACCATTTAAGCGTGCGCGGCATAAGCATGCGCTGGCCATCGGCCCAGCACAGCCAGCTGTAGTTGCCCTCGGACTGCAGGGACACTAAACCAGCCACGGAAAAGTACTGTTTCCCAATATGGCGAACGTACAGTCGTAGAGGCGGCCAGGTCAATGGAGCCAGCAATGCTGGGCTGTTAGCGGGCAGGGTAAAAACCATAGGTAATCCTTCAGTCGTTAGATATAGCTCTTCGCTCAATACTACGGGTGGTGACTGGTGAGACTCTGCCAACGTTGGTATAGCTCCTACCGCCTGGGAAACGTGGCCTCCCTTAAGGTGGCTTTTGTTACTATATATCTGCCGCTGGACCCAGGCAAATGAGCTACGCGGGTTAGCTGGGGTATTTGTTAAGGCGTATCACTTTTTTATGCTAAAGGCTTGCAAAGGACCATCGGTTGTGCTCAGGCTGGTGGGGTCGCCCTCATCAGGTTGGAACTGCCCATCGCAACAGCCTTCCAGGCCTGCCGACCTATTCTCAGGTAGCGAAAATAAGTCCGGCCTCGGTATCCTTAATGCCAGTGCAAGTTTAGCCTAGCTCCCTCCGAGGCAGGGTCATATTTCACCCAAATAGGTGCACATTTGGTGCATAACAGCCTAAAAAGTCAATTAAATAATTTATTTATTCTATTTATTGGAAAATTGAGGAAAGAATTGGTGGAGAGTTGATCGACAAAATGGCCCTAACCAGTACCTGGAACGCCCAGCCAGCGTAAGCCCTAAACATCGCCAACTAATGCCTATATAGTATACATATTATAATATGATACTACTTACATTTGGCATATCATGCCCCGAATCAGGCCTTACATTTGTACACTTTGAAAGCAGTCAACTTAGTCCTGACAGTCCTGGTCCTCCTAATCGGTTGCTGTACGTTGGCCGGGGCGCAGCAATTCGCCGCCGCCGTTCAGCGGTATGGACCCGAGCAGGGGTTGGCCCACCGCGAGGTAAACGCTATTTTACAGGACCGCCGGGACTTTATGTGGTTCGGCACCAAATTCGGGCTCAACCGCTTCGACGGAGCTACGTTCACGACGTATACCCGGGAAAAAAACGGGCTTGACTTTGATGATATTCAGTCCATCGCTCAGGATGCCAACGGGGTGCTGTGGCTCATGGGGCCCGAGGGTAAGTCAGCCATCACCCTTTTTAACCCGGTAACCGGCATAGCCACCTCCTTCGAAAAACGCTTCAGCCGCCCCCTCCGCCCCCGCCCCCCGGGATTACCTCAGATGCTGCTACTGAATGGTCCTGATGGAACGATCTTTTTCATTGATTATAAGCCGGCCAAATTAAACGTCTACCATTCCCGGTCGGGTCTGAAGACGGTGTCCTTACCCCAGTATACGACCCTGACGCTGGCGGCCGTTACCAAGCGCAACACCGTTTGGGCCATTGCCAACCGGAAACAGCTGGTAGAATTAACGACGGATGGGCGCGTGCTACGTACCTACGATCACCCCGCAACGATCTACACCTGTTTAGGCCAGCGCCATGCCGGTACAGAATTCTTTTACACGACGTCAACAGACCCGATGCAGCCGTATGCGGGCCACCTGTTTAAAATCGACGAGTCGGGTCGTCGCCAGGAGCAACCCATTGGTCTGATCAAATCGGATAAAATGCAACGACGACTTGCCTATGCCTTCGACCAACGTGGCCGGGTTTGGAATGGCTTCCAGTTGCTTGATTCGGTCGGGCGGTCCGTCCTCGATATCAGCAACCAGCTGGGCATCAGCCTGATTGATAACCGGCACTTTTTTCAGGACAAAAACGGGAACTTCTGGTTGGGAACCAGCTTTGGCCTTTACCAGACTCGAATTAGCCAGAACTATTTTCAGCGGCTATACTACCAATCCGGCAACGGGAAACAACCCGCCGCCCGGGGCATTACCGCCGTGGGCGATACGCTCTACACGAATCTGGAGAATGGTATAGGTTTATTCGCCTGCCAACGTTCGGGGGCATCGCCCCGCCGACTGCTGGGGAAGCAGCGGTCACTCAGAAGTCTGAGCGGTAACCTGGGGGGGAAGCTGTACCTGTGTGAGGACTATACGTTGATCGCCTACGATTACCATACGGCTAAAAGCGCTGTGATGCCCGTACCCGGGCCAGGAGCTGTGTGGATCATTCATCCTTTTTCGGTCACCCCACATCGGCTTCTGGCCGGTGGGGACCCCGGTTTGTGGCTGGTCGATCCGGACAAAAACCGGGTAATGCCCTTCCGGGGCTATAACCAGTTTCCTGAATTAGTCCAGGCCCAAGTACTGCATATTAGCACCGACAGGCAAGGCACGATCTGGCTCTGCGCGACCACCGGGCTCTACACGGTCGACCCCAAAAAGGGAGTTACGGCCCGCTACTGGCGGGGTGGCCGGGGTGCATTTAGACTACCCGCCGACAGCTACCAGCATTTTTACCAGGCCCCCGACGGTATTTTCTGGCTGGCCACGGCCAATGCCGGCCTGGTGCGCTGGGATCGTGCCCTGGGCCGACACCGCCAGTTCAAGCGGGCCGATGGACTGAACAATGATAACATTTATGCGGTGTATGCTGACCGGCGGGGGCACCTCTGGCTCAGTAGCGACAACGGCATCATGCAGTTTGATCCGGTCCGGCTCACCACCCGGACTTACACGGTGCAGAATGGTATCACCCACAACGAGTTCAACCGCATTGCGCACTATCAGGATGCGCAGGGGCGGCTCTATTTCGGTGGTCTGAACGGCGTAACGGCTTTCGACCCGCGCGATCTAGAAGCCGAACCCCCGCTACCCTCCCTGCCACTGCGGGTAGTTTCCTTCCGGCAGTTCGATGCCGACCGCAACACGCTGGTTGATAAGACTGCGGAACTACTCAAGACTGGTCAGATCACCCTACAGCCTAACGACCGGAGCAGTATTCTCGACTTCGCGTTGCTCAATTACACGGATGCCCAAAAAAATACGTATGCCTACCAGTTTAAGGGAGTAGACAATACCTGGCGCTACCAGACCGAGTCGTCCCTTCGATTGGGTAACCTACCCTACGGTGACCATCAGTTGCTGGTTCGGGGGCAGGCCGCTGGCGGCCGCTTATCGTCGGCTTCCCTCACCCTGGGTATACGAGTTCTAAGGCCGTTTTACCTGCGTCCATGGTTTGCCATTACCCTATTGTTTTTGTTTTTGGGCGGTATCTGGGCCTGGGGTCGGTGGCGGGAATGGCAATACCGAAAGGCGCAAACCCAACTGCAGAACCGGATCAATGAAGCCACCCAGACCATTGCCCGGCAGGCCCAGGATCTGTTGCAGCTCGACGAAACCAAATCCCGTTTTTTTGCCAACATCTCCCATGAGTTTCGCACGCCCCTCACAGTGATTCTGGGGATGGCCGACAACCTCCGCCGGCAGGCCGATCCCCAGTTGCAACAATCGGCTATCCTAATCGAGCGCAACGGCCGCAACCTGCTGCGGCTGATCAATCAAATTCTGGATCTTTCCCGGCTGGAAGCAGGCAAGATGCCGCTTAAACTCGTGCGAACCGACCTGGTCCGCTTTATCCGCTTCGTCGGGGAGTCGTTTCACTTGCTAGCCGAGAAGAAGCGTGTGGACCTGATCGTACATACGGAGGAGGAAAGCATAGAGGCTGACTTTCACCCGGATAAACTGCAGGATATCGTGGCCAACCTGCTGAGAAACGCGCTCCATTTTACTCCGCCAGGGGGCCAGGTACGTTGCGAAGTGGCTATTCAGCCCTATTGGCAACCACTTACCCCCGAGGGCTATTATGAGGCGCTTACGCCAATCCATCATCTGACCGAACCGTGGATTCAAATTACCGTCAGCGACACTGGCCCTGGTATTGATGCGGCTAGCCTGTCGAGGATCTTTGATCGCTTTTACCAGCGGTCCGACGATTCGGCTGGGCCGCACCAGGCTGGGCCAGACACTGGTGGTACCGGCATTGGCCTGTCGCTGGTACGGGAGTTGGTTAGCCTGATGCAGGGTGGACTGGCCGTTCGCAATCGACTGAGGCCCTTCGGATCAGGCGCTGAATTTGTGATCCGTCTACCTTTGACCCGGCAGGCGCTCCTGGTCGACCCAGTAGGGCCTGCGCCCGTGCTGACCGCGTCTGACCCGGGTGCGTTGGGCGACTGGGTTGAAGCCGGTCCGGATGAGCTGCCCGATCGCCCCATGCTGTTGCTGGTGGAAGACAATGACGATGCAGCCACCTATATCCAGAGCTGCCTGCGGGAGGAGTATCAGGTCGTACGGGCTGAAAACGGGCAGATGGGTATTGCCCAAGCGCTGGCCATCATACCAGATCTAATTGTGAGTGACGTGATGATGCCCATCAAAGACGGATTTGAATTGTGCAGCATCCTGAAGAATGACGAACGTACCAGCCATATACCAATCGTTCTGCTCACGGCCCGGGCCGCTACAGACGATCGGCTTACGGGTTTACGGCGGGGGGGGGATGCGTACCTGGTTAAGCCTTTCGGGCGGGAAGAGTTGCTCCTTGTTCTGAGCAACCTACTCCAGACCAGACAACTTTTGCAGCATTATTACAGCCAGCGGGCGCTGGGCACCCCGCAGGCTGCCCCAGCGCCCGACGCCGGGACGCATACGCGGGAAGACCAGTTTGTAGCCAAACTGCGCAGCATCCTAGAACTTCATCTGGATAACGTGGCCCTCGATACGACCATGATCTGTCAGTTGATGGGCATGAGCCGGAACTCCCTGTATCGCAAGACAATGGCGCTGACAGGTATGTCCGTAATTCCTTACTTAAGGGCACTTCGTTTGCAAA
Source organism: Fibrivirga algicola (assembly GCF_011742925.1). Classification (GTDB taxonomy): domain Bacteria; phylum Bacteroidota; class Bacteroidia; order Cytophagales; family Spirosomataceae; genus Fibrella; species Fibrella algicola. The sequence goes on along the minus strand of NZ_WAEL01000009.1, from coordinate 62,071 downwards.
AAGCCGAAGCGCTGCTGATCCATTCAACGTTGAGCGTTGCCGAGATTGCCTATGCGGTGGGTTTTGATAATCCCAAGTATTTCAGCCGGGTTTTCGCAGAAGAAAAAGGAGTCCCTCCTAGTGGTTTTCGGAACACGGCGTAACCAATTACCTTTTTTACCCGCTAGAACGATGTGGCCTTTTTCAGGGATAAACTTCCATTCTTACGGCAATTTTGGCTGATACCTTGTCCAGTGCATGCTACCTACGCAGTGGCAAACTCGTTCAGGGAGATGAAGTCAGCTCTTCGCTTAAAATTGATCAGTTCTTCGGTCTGATGCGTTTCTTCGGTTTAAAGGAACACTTCTGAGTGAGATGAGAGCAACGAACCGTCATGTATCTAATTCGCAAAACGCCTTCCAAGATGGCGCGTTGACCCTATAATACACTTGCTATTTACGTTTGCCTAGACTACTGCCTACCAGGCGTATTTGGTTGTGGGTTGATACCATTAACTCTCCACCCCAGCCAAAGCGCATACCTATCGGTCCCTCAGGGGGCAAACTCAAAAATAATTCCGGATCAGGGAGCCTTTGACTCCCATTCGCTCAGAATAGCCATCGATTCACGGGCGATAGCCTGCAAGGCTTCCCGGGTCAGGAAGGCCTGATGACCCGTTACCAGTGCATTCGGCAAGCGCAGTAGTTCCTCAACCAGGGGGTCACGCTGGGACGAGCCGGAGCGGTCTTCGAAGAACAAGCCATGCTCATGTTCATAGACATCAATACCAAGGTAACCAAGCTGTCCGCTTTTTAGGGCCTCAATGGCATCTGCCGTTTTAAGGATCGCTCCCCGACCCGTGTTAATCAGCATAGCGCCTGGTTTCATCTGACTTAAAGTGTCGTGATTAAAAAGGCCCTGAGTTTCATCCGTTAACGGTAAGTGTAGACTAATAATATCAGAACGGGTTAATAACCCCTCCAAAGACACCGCCTCAATGGGTACCTGTGATTCAGGACGGGCCGACTCAGGTGTCGAATCGTAGGCCAGCAGGTGACAGCCGAAACCGGCCAAAATTGAGGCCAGCGCCTGACCTATGTTTCCGTACCCAGCAATGCCTACCGTTTTACCCCGCAACTCAAAGCCAACCAGATTGGGCGTGAGCTTGAAATTAAACTGACGTGCGTTGTCGGTTGCTTGCTGTACATGCCGACCAAGCGTTAGCATGAGCGCAACGGCATATTCGGCAATGGCACCCGGTGAATAAGCGGGAATACTTTTGACATCGATACCCAGTTGGTCGGCCGCCGACTGATCAATGTGGTCGGTACCCGCCGAGCGGGTCAGTAAATAGCGAATGCCAAGTTGGCTAAGTCGAGCGAGAACATCTTTAGTGGCCTCATCGGTGCCAAAAATCAGAACTGCCTCGTAGCCTTTAGCTTGCTCAACGGTTTCCTGACTCAATTGGTCTGTGACCAGGGTTATAGCGTGATTGGTATCCCGGAGAAAAGGTTCTTCAAAAGATCCGACACTGTAGGCAATAGCTTTCATAGGAAGGCATAAAAGGGAGAGTTAGCAGGTTAAGTACTTCGTGTGGCAGACAAATGTTCAACCACTACGAAGCGTCAAGCTACAAGGCTATTTGTGGTGGCCCTGTAGCATCAGGTTTGATGAAGGGAAAGAGCCACTCTTTTTGGCCACCTGTTGCTTGACTTCTTGTTCGGTAAATGGGGGCCAATCCAGCCAAACAAAAATAAACTTGGCGGACGACGAAGCGTCGCCCCCCACTACGGGATGAGCTGGTCGTCCTTACACACGTACCTGTTTGGTGCCTGTATAAACGTGCCACGCCAGAGACAGGTGCTATAAGGTGGTTCGGGTCAATTTGCGTTTTACCCCAGTTGCAAAGCTCAGAGCAAGCAGGCCCCTGGGACTTACCTGGCAGCCTATGGCAGAAGCCAGTAATGATAACAACCCGTGAAGACCAGGATTGACATGATGATATTAAAGATGCCGTTTCGACCATGTGCCCCGAGCCACGCGTCCCGTACGGCTTCCCAATCAGCGGGCAGGTGAGCGGGATTCCAGGCGTTCATGTTTGCATTCATAGCCAATTACAATCAACCGGAAAGAGCCGAATCACGCAAAATAAGCTAGCTTAGGGTCCCCAACTAAACTCAGGGTTGTTATGAGCATGCACGCACTTTTATGGTTTCTGCTATTGACCGCAGGCACTGGTCAGACTATGGCCCAGCAGGCTTCTGCTGCCCCTACCGCTGCCCGGCCGGGTTCAAGGGTGGTGGAGGACGGAGGAAGCGGTCCTTACAAGGCCCTGATGCTGGCCGAGCCCAGCTTACCTACCCATACCGTCTTCCGGCCTAGTGACCTGACGGCTTTCACGCAAACAAACAAGTTGCCTATCATTGCCTGGGGTAACGGCGCGTGCGCTAATTCGCCCTGGGAGCATGTCAACTTTCTCTCAGAGGTAGCCTCCCACGGCTTTCTGGTAGTGGCCATCGGACCCATGCCCCAGGAGGGTGAGAAAGGAAGCGGCAAATCAACCTCCGCCCAGCTTTTAGATGCCATCAGCTGGGCAACAGCCCAGAACACCGACAAGGAAAGTCCCTACTACCATAAACTGGACGTAACCAAAATTGCCGTCAGCGGTATGTCGTGCGGTGGGCTGCAAACGCTTGAAGTGGCCTCTGACCCGCGCGTCAGCACCGTAGTCGTGTGCAACAGCGGCATATTCAACACCCCGGGCAATGGCATCAGTAACATGCCCAATCTGACTAAAGAAAACCTGAGTAAGTTGCATTCGCCCACCCTGTATCTGTTGGGCGGGGAAAAAGACATTGCCTATAACAACGGCATGGATGACTACAAACGCATTAATCAGGTGCCGGTTTTTATGGCCAACATGGACGTTGGCCACGGGGGGACCTACCGCCAACCCCACGGGGGTGAATTTGCCCGGGTGGCCACTGCCTGGTACCAATGGCAGCTTAAGGGTGATGCTACGGCCAGTAGACTCTTCAGGGGCGAGCCTGCCGGTCTGGCTCAGAGTCCCCTGTGGCGCGTAGAGAAAAAGAATATGCCTTAGCCAGGACTACTAAAACAGAAGCCATCCGCAAGGCGTTTAACGCACCGGCTGATCCGTCTCGCTTTCGCTCGTAACAGCGGGGACCCAATGTGAACACAGCCGGATCTGTATTGTAAAGCCACAGGCCTGGCCCCACTGTCAGCCTGTTTGGCACAGATGCTGGTACGCGTGGGGTCAAAACCTCGTATCTGGTTACTGCTGAGCAGGCCACCTCTGCCCCGTCCATCCCTATGAAGAGAGCCAGGAGTTACGTCATAGAACCGGGCGCTTGCTGCGAAAAAACCAGTTGGACTTCACAACCAGCAAAGAATCCTTCACTCTGGCTTGGTTCAACTTTCAGGGTGCCACGCCCGCTTACGCTGTAACAAAGACGCGTCAGACAGCCCCTAGACCATGATAAGCCAAAGTGCTTTTCATGGATACGCTAAGGGGCCACAATAAGAAAGCGATAGCCGAAATCGCTCTAGAACCCTCACCCCTCACGCACCCCCGGTTGGTTGCTCCGCTCAGGGTAGGCTTATGTACTTAGGCTTGAGCAGTCACTATAGATCCTGGTAACTGACGGGGCTACACTGAGCGAAGGGGGCAGTGGACGGCAAACCGAATTGGGCCGTTTTGATGTAAGTACCAAGCAGCCGGGCAAACGCCTTTTCCTGCGCGGGTGCTAGCTCGCCAGGCTTAAAATTGTAGAGGAAATACTGCACGCGACCTGCTGGGGAAAAGTAGATCTTGTTGAAGCAGCGAACGGGCTTCCCCCACTTAAATTGATGCTCTTTTAAAAACAGAGCCAGACCGGTGATAAACCCCTGATAGGCTGTGATGTAGGCTTGGGGATCTTTGAACAGGTCTCTGGTTGTGTCGCTGTTGAGTCCGCCCTTATAGGTCTGATCGAGCGATTCGAAAATACCGGCTTTTTGGGCTTGAGAAAAGGTCATGCATTTCTGAGCGACGGCGGAGTTGGTCGATAAAACAAGCAGGAGAAGCAATCCGCAGTTTATGAGCCTAGTGTTATGGAGAATTCTGGTCATAGTACCAGTTGGGATGCAGAGCCAGGGATTATTCCATACAGAGAGTAACGATAGCTATTTCCCGGGCCACTGCGACCGCAGTCTTTGCGCAGCTAGCCCCAGCGTTTGAATAGCCGCATAACTTGGGTGGCTTAAAAACATCCCCGTGCGGTGCAAAGCCCGTCCTTACGGAGCTGTCCGGCAATCTGAGCTAGGTTATCACCCGCTGAGCGGTGGGCCACAGCCAACAGCAAGCCCCTCCGGTTGCCTCGTTAGCCCAAGTCCTGGGTAGTGCCCGGCACCTTTTGGCTTGACGCGTCGCCCGGGTGCGGCAGCTGAGAAGTTTGTATTCGTTCGTACTAGGCAAAGTGGCAAAAATGTCCATGGCCCAGTTGTTAGCGTAAGACAGGTCGTCGCACTAAAAGTGAACGCCCGCCACTCGTAGCGTCAGGCTGACGGAAGCCTTCCAACTTAGCCTGTCTGGATTAGCAATCATAAAAACCGCGCCTTCTTTCTTGATCCGCTTGATGGCAGCTGCTAGTGAACTCGTCCGGATGAAGTAAGGCTGCGCTTGCCATTCGGGCTCGTAGGAAGTAGGAACGCCGGTAACCTTCTCAGCTAATCTATACTGGCATCAGGCACTGTGGCAATAGCCTTACCATCCGCTGACAGTAAGCCCCTCTTACCGATTCCGCACCAATAGGCGCGCATTTATTAACATACCACTGACGTATTACATATTTCAAAGAATTTTAACCTGGTTTTAATTAAGCTATCTACTTTTGATCATCTATTTAGAAAGAGACTAAATTAATTTAATCAAGAGATAGGGATGAATGGCCTTTATTGTGTTGTCTGTATGCTGATTGGTAGCTGTATCTGGGCTCAGACAGCGATAGCCCAAACAGCTATAGTGCGGGGAAGGATTCGTTTTGCGAACGGCGCGGCAGCAGCCAACGTGATTCTGCGCGTGAAAGACACCCCCCTTGTGACTCAGTCAACTGAATCAGGCCGCTTTGAATTAACCAACGTACCCTACGGGCCTCAGCATATCCTGATTACCTCCGTTGAAATCCAGCCCCAAAGCACACTACTTCAGGTCAACAGACCTGTACACGATCTATCCCTGCAAGTGGAAGAGGCGAACCTGGGTCTGAACGAGGTGCAAGTCGTGCAAAAAACCGAAAAAAGAGAGCTCGAAACCCAGGGCTTTGCCGTAAACGTAATTGAGACAAGGGAGGTGGCAACCCGAAACATGCAGACCAACGAGCTTTTGGATCGAACTGTCGGAGTGCGGGTTCGGCAAAATGGCGGGCTTGGCTCAGCGGTGACGTATAACTTGAACGGAATGTCGGGGGGCGCAGTCCGCATTTTTATTGACGGAATTCCTATGGCCACTTATGGGTCCTCCTTCAGTTTGAACAGCATCCCACCGGCTAATATCGAGCGCATCGAGGTATACAAGGGGGTAACGCCGGCTCATTTGGCTGATGACGCGCTGGGCGGTGCCATCAATATTATTCTGAAGAAAGCACTGAGCAATAGCTTGACTGCCTCCTTCTCCTATGGCTCTTTCAACACGTTTCAGTCCAGCCTGGCGGGTACGTACCGAAGTGCTCAGAGTGGCTTTACCCTCAAGGGAGCTGGCTTTCACAACTACTCCGACAATGATTACGAGGTGTGGGGCAAGTTTGTCCGAAACATACTGCCCAATGGGCGCTATGATTACGTGCGGGCTAAGCGCTTTAACGATGCTTACCGGTCACTGGGGGGACAAATCGAGTTGGGCTTCACCGACGTTAAATGGGCCGATCAATTGCTACTAGGCTACAACGCCTCCAGCGACTTTAATGAGATTCAACATGGCACGTACATGTCCATTCCCTACAAGGGACGATTTACTGAATCACAGGCCAACGTGGCTAGCCTTATTTACCGGAAGAAAAACTTTTTGGTGAAAGGGCTGGAGTTCACCCTCAACGCGTCCTCAAGCCGCCGCCAGCAGGTGATAGTAGACACGGTAAAGTGGAACTATAACTGGTTCGGGGATAAAAGCGTTGGGCTCAACGGCGAGCCGATACTACGACCGGCGGGCGCGCAACAGGGTGCTCCTACGCTAAACTACATAAACAGAAAAATCCACTCGCTGCGGGCTGGTGTCAACTACGACTTTAATTCCAGTCACCGCCTAGTCCTCAACCATATTGCGTACCAAATCAACCGAACCCAGCAGGATCTATTCAGGACTGAGCTCGAACGGGAGTTTGTAGGCACCCGAGACCTAACAAAAAATGTGACCTCCATAGCCTATGAGCTTAAAGGCTTTCAATCAAGGCTTCGGGCTAACGTGTTTGGCAAATTCTACCAGCAGAAAATTCACAAGATGGATCCTGTGCTGATTACAGTGGCAGGAGAAACCTTGCGTCGGCAGGAAACAACAACAAATAACCGAACAACTTCAGGCTACGGGGCGGCATTTTCCTACGCTATCAAACCCACTGTCTACTTGCTGAGCTCGGCCGAACAAGCCGTCAGGTTACCCGCTGAAGAGGAGGTTTTTGGCAGCCCCGGCGAGAATATTGTTGAAAATGTAGGCATCAGGCCCGAACTAAGTAACAATGTTAACGCAGGTTTCAAAGCTGGTCCCTTCCTGACGGGCAGGCATCGATTCTCGTTTGCCCTGTCGGGCTTTCTGCGGGATACAAAAGACAAAATTGTCCGGCGGGTTAATCCCAGGCTCAATGATGCAGTTCAGACGGATCCCTTTGAGAATCTGGGCCGAACCAAATCAATTGGTTTTGAGGCCGAAGGCCATTACACCTTCGACAAGAACCTTATCCTAAACGTCAATCTCTCCAGGTTCAATTCAGTATTTAACCAGCGGTATGATGCCAACGGCAGGGAATACGATTACTTCAACAAGCAACTGCCCAATGAGCCCTTTTTTACGGCCAACAGTACCCTTCAATATGCCGTCAAGGGCCTACTCAGCGAAAACTCCGTTCTGAATCTCTATTACGGACTGCGCTTCGTGGAGCGCTTTTACACGACCTGGCTCGATATCGAAGACTTCAGGACGCCCCGGCAGTATCCCCAGGACATTGGCTTTAGCTATGTATTGCCCAGTAAGCGACTGGTCATCAGCGGCGACTGCAAAAACATTTTTGACAGACAAGTCTACGACAATTTCGCGGTTCAGAAACCAGGCCGGGCTTTTTACCTCAAGCTGAATTATTCAATCAATACCTTCTAATTTTTCTTTTTTCAATTAACGTACTCATGGAAAGACGTTTCTTACCCCTATGGTTATGCAGCAGCGCATTAACGCTGGCCCTGTCAAGCTGCGGTGATGACAAAACCCAAATACCTGCCCCGGATCCCACCGCTGATCGCTGGATCACCGTGGCGGGCGCGCTGATGGGTACTACACCCGGCGACGGAAACGGAGGAACCCAGGTGTTCTCCGTTAGCAAAGAAGACGCCCGAAATCCAACTATGTCGATTAATGCATTTGATAATGGATATGCAGTTAAATCGAACCGGACGGCCCGTTTGCAGGCTTCCGAAGATGGTAAAACGCTATTCAACATCGCCTATACCGGCGACAACGGTGGTGAGTTTTCGCGGTACAAGGTAAACGGAGCAGGCTCCTTTACCCAGGAGAACGTAACGGTGAACGTGTCTCAGTACGCCAGTACATCACCCCGCTGGGTCAAGCTTTTTGACGGAGACAAAACAGGAATAGCCGTCAACGTAGCCAACATCGCTGCCAACAATGCGCCCACCGGCCCCACGCCAACCATCCCTTTCGCTTACTACCGTGGAACGGCTACCGTGCTGGCCCTGGATCTTAAGAACGTACTGATCTCAGGTTACAAACAGTACCAAATACCGCTTTCGGCCTCCGAGGAATTGCTGGGTCATGCTATCTTCCGACTGGATGCACCGGTTTTGAACAAGGCACAAGACAAACTCATCATTGGGACCTGGATGCAGAAAAGAAATCCGTCGACCGGTCTGACCGAAACTAACTTTACCCGGCTGGGTAGTAAGTCAGTGGTGGTGGATTATCCCTCGCTGAACAATCCAAGAGTGATCACCTCAAGCGTCGGTTTCGGCGACAATAGTGGCTATCGTAGCCACAATTCGTTTCTGGCCACGGATGGTGCTATTTATCAGGCTACGCAGCGCGATTCTAAAGGGTCTCATATTCTGCGAATTAACCAAAACAACGAGTACGATAACGCATACGTGTTTAGTCTTGATGCCGCCTTGGGCGCCAAGAATGTCTACGTTGATTGCTGGAAATATGCTGGCGATGGCATTGCCTATGCGCTCTACAATCAGGAGGGATCAACCCAGGGCTACGTAGCTCGCTTGGACTTGACCGCCAGGACCGCCACAAAAGTAGATTTGCCCTACGCAGCTGGGATTGACTTCGGGCAATACCAGGGCATCTTGGTGAGCGGCGATGAAGTATACATTGCACTGGCTCCGGTTGGTCAAGACGGGAACATTTACATCTTAAACAAAAAGACTGGCGCGGTCACCAAAGGGGCTAAACTTATTAACAAAGCTGGTAATCATTACATTGGCATCTTCTAAGGCCAGCTTGCCCTCAAATTGGCAATGAAGAGCGGTCGACCGTTTACTGCGACGACTGCTCTTCATTGCGTAAAGTAGTAGGGTTTATTCTGATTCACGTCAACTTGGTAAGCACCTCAAAGGCTTTAAGACAAGAATAAATTAATTGGCTATACCGTAGCTGCTGAAATGTTTTTTGAAGACCCAGCCATGCTGCCGAATTAATTCTTTGGCACTGGTGATTAAGCTAAGCTCAGTTGTCTTATCCCAAAAAGCATTCCTTTGTCGGCCTGCTACGATAGCTCTGTCAACCCCGGTCATAATGAAGGGCTATTCCAGTGGGTTACGCTCTTGGAAGTAATTTTTCCAACCAGCCGTTTACTTGACTCCCAGCTTCCGGCACGAACGCACTGGAATAAACCTTTTGGCCCGCTTTGCCCCAGTTTGTTAGGTAACCAATCCTTCGCTTGCGGTTTACCCGTTGTCTAGCTTTGGGTACGTAGCACTAGCTTTCCACTAGGCAGATTCGCCAGCTTGCCTTCCAGTCGCATAGGTTCATTCGGAGTTGTGCAGCTCACAAGGAGCGTTAAGGCAACTGCCAACAGAAATTACGTCTGAATAGCTGGATCATAGGCTCTTGAAAGGCATTAGAGTAGAAACGTACCTGATTTGGCAAATGAATCATGAACAGGAGCAGATGCCCAAACTGGTCGCACGCCTACCGCTCCTAGTCGGCTAATCGCTGCGACTGCCCTGAGCCTTTCCAGGTAACCTAAATGCTGTGTTTGTTTTGATAGCGTTTTACAAACGCTCGTTTCTAAAACGCCGTAGGGACAGATTGTCCGATTACTTCACTTGCCATTCAAAGTCGCGGGATTGATACAACACCATTCTGCCCTTCCAGGCTTTACGCTCACTTAGTGAAAGCGAACTGCACATAGGATTGAATTGACAAACTATTTCAATCATATGTAAATAGGTTGATTGGCATGAATCTTGTTTTTCCCCATCCGTTCTGCCACGTGTTTTTTCCCCATGCTCACCGGTGTATAACTCTAGTGAAAGTGTCGTTGAGTTTCAAATAAAATAGATGCCTTAAACAGACAGTTGCCCTCGTTGGAGCGCATTTTTCTGTCGTCAACTACTCGGCTTTTAGCAGTCCTTCTTTCTTCATACCTGTAACCGACTATGGCTACGCATCTGATTATACCTACTGTACTTACATTCTGTTTACTCTGGAGTTGCCGTTTTTCGGCTCATGCGCAAGTGACAACAGCTAGATCAGCAGCTGACCCAATTGCAGTTACCTGGGCCGATATGACTGTGCGTGTGATGACCAAAGCCCCTAAAAATACGCCAACCTATGGCTCCCGGGCGATTGGCTATCTAGGACTAACCATGTATGAAACCGTTCTCTATGCATCGGCTCATCACCAGTCTGTATTTAAAAAGATATCGGGTACATATGCCTTGCCTAAACCTGACCGACACAAAGCGTATTGCTGGGAGTTGGCCCTAAACGCCGGACAGGCGTATATGCTTAAGGCGCTGTATTCGTACACCCAAAAAGAACAGCTAATTGATTCGTTAGAGACGGTTTTACGGCAACGTTATACGAGTCGGCTGAGCCCAGACGTCGTGGAACGTTCGGAACAGTTTGGCCGGGCAGTCGCCAGTATAATTTATGACTGGTCCAAGACCGATGGCGGTCATCAAGGATATGATCGAAACTTTCCGCCTGACTTTGTTTGGCCTAATGGGGAGGGCTTATGGACGCCTCCCCTTGTTGGGCAATCAAAAAGCAAACTTCCGCTGCATCCAACCTGGGGCCAAAACCGGACCTTTTCTGTTCGCAACGGCAAACTCCCGCTCCCTAAACCCCTGGCGTATTCTACCAATCCAACCAGTCAATATTATAATCAATGTAAAGAAGTGCTTGAACGAAAGAAGACGCTGACATCAGCAGACCAGGCTACCGTGATGTGGTGGGGCGATGACCCAACTGAGACATGTTCGCCTCCCGGCCATTCCTACAATCTGGCGACCATCGCCATTCGGACCAGTCAGGCCACATTGGTAAAAGCAGCTGAGACGTATGCCCGTGTGGGCATGGCGGTTGCCGATGCATTCGTTTGCTGTTGGAAAGTTAAATTCACGTTCATGGTTCAACGACCATCTACCTTTATACAGGATAACTTCAACCCAACCAGATCTTGGGGCCCCTGGCTCCCTTTTTTCTTAGAACCTCCTTTCCCCTCTTTTTATTCGGGTCATGCTGTACAATCAGCGGCGACCGCCACTGTCCTGACTGAACTGTATGGGGATGCGTTCTTCTTTACCGATAACACCCATCTAAACCGGCTAGAAGATGTCTATACCTATCCGAGCACGGCCCTGGCAAAACCCGGGCACCCTGATCCTCAGATGGTTGCATATGTATTAACGAATAAGGGTAAAGGCCGACATTATCAGTCCTTTTGGGAAGCAGCACAGGAGTGTGCTGAGTCCCGATTAATGGGTGGTATTCATACTCGGTATGAGAATGAAGTAGGCTTAGCCGAAGGAGCCAAGATAGGTCGCAACATAAACTCCCTAAGATGGCATTTGATAAACGTTGTCAGGCCATTTCGAAAACGTCCAGTTTGATGAGTCCTTAACTGACTTACCAGCCTAGCAGCGGGCAGTGGCAGTTATTTGTAGACCTATCCGCTGTGTCTTTCATACCTACTGCCCGCCTTTTGCCCTTAGCAAGCCCTGCTAACCAGGGTGTACAGTCCAGGACCTTGGGGCAGTCTTTGATCGTTGTTCAGTCAACAAAAATGCCCAAATTCCCCGTAAGTATACATTGCGGGCGATTACAAAAAACCCTGCCAGTAAGACTAGCAGGATTTTTGATTTACTCAACAAGCGTAAAAATTGTAAGCCTATTTACAGCAGGGTAATACGCTACCCGTTAAGTGACTCCTGAAGCTGACATAAGAGATAAAGCCAGGAGGATCAACCTCACTGCTGTCAATAAGTATAAACAGCATCCATCGTACTCAAGCGACCGCTGTGCACTGAATCCAACCTGGTTAGGGGCGTTTTTGATCTGATCAGCTTGTCTACCGGTTAGCCCTTCTACTTATGTAATTTTATGGCAAATCCAGACACCTATTAGGTACTGTTTTCGACCGTGGTGAATTAGGCTTCGCCCTGATATGCCTGGACTGTCCACTAACTGAAAAGCGGTACGGGTAACGGGATCGTCGCCCGCTAACCGGGGAGCTACCCGAGATCAATACAGGGTTTTCGCTGGGGGTTTTGCAGACTGGAAGTTTATGTCCAAAAAGCCCTCCTGCCAACTAGTCTTTCGTTCACCGTATCTTAAGCTTTAAGTAGATGGACTGTACAACTTTTGGTATCGGTTGCCGCTTCAATACTGTCCTGAATACGGGCGGTCATTGAAACGGCAGGCTATAGTCCGTACGCCGCTCAATCCCGTTAACACAGCGATTACATAAATCTAGGCATTAGTTTCGTCTCTTACATGAGCGCTTGGATCCATTTCTGGCCGCTCCTAAAGGCCATACTGTGATGGCACCTGAATCGAGGACAATTGCGGCATCATTAGTAAAAAGCCGCACCTGGTTAGATTGGTGCGGCTTTCGTTGATACATATGAGTCAGTGTGCCTAATCGGCCTTGAGCACCCTTACTGTCCGGCTCTGGGTAGGGGTGCTTACCTGTAGAAGAAAGAGGCCCGGACCCTGACCCTGTAGAGAAAGGTCGTGTTGCTCTACCACTTGCGGAGTGGCAAGTTGCTGCTGGGTAACCACCACTCCCTGCGCGTTGACCAGTTGCATGCGTAAAGGCTCTCCACCAGACCCCGTAATCTGCACCCTTAAATTGTTCCCCCGTACCGGGTTGCCCTGCACCGTCACGGTGAATGGGGTATGTACTTCTTCGGCGGCCATACGCCCTCCTGCTCCGGGCTCAGTACCGTACACTCGCTGACCACCCACATACACCACCACCCGGCCGTTCTCGGCCAGCGGACTTGTCGCGTTCTGGTACGAGTAGTCATTGCTCTGGCTGAAGCTGCTCCAATCCTGCTTGGCGATGCGGTACTGGATATTACCCGTACTGCTGCCCGGATTAAACGTACCCAGTGATGCATCGAAGCTCAGTTCCAGGTACGTATCGGCACTGGCCAGCGGTGGGTTCAATCGGCCAAATTGCCCTCTTACTTTTTGATTGCCCAGCACTGCATAATCCAGATAGAAGTTTAGCGGCTGGCTACCTTCGCTGGTGAAGTAGTAGCGCACCTTCAGCTCGCTGTAGCTGAGGGCCATGTTGCCTTCGTTACGTACCTGCAGAAATGTACCGATCGTATTGGTCGAGGCTCCGTTCTTGTTTTCGGTGTACGCCTTCACGATTCGCTGGCTGGCTACTTCGGCGGGTTCGGTGCCCCACACCAGCTGCCCATTGAGGTAAGCCGTAACGCGGCTGTTGGCCGTCAGCGCCTGGTTGGAGGCAAACGAGTAGTCGTCGGCTTCGTTGAACGCTGTGTAATCCTGCTTGGCAATGCCGCTCTGGATGGGCCCCGAACTGGCTCCGGCAGCCAGACTTCCCGCTGACCCATCAAACCGGTATTCCACGTACCCAAAGGCTCCCTGCCGGGGTTTGTCCAGCGCCACGTAGCTCATCTTCACCTTGTCTGTGCCCAGCTGGGCGTAGTAAACCTGTAGGTTGGCCAGGGGAGAAAACTGTTCCACCGTCAGCCAGTAGCGCAGGGTGAGTTGGCCGTAGCTGATGGGGGCAGTGCCCGTGTTACTGATCTGCAGGTTGGGCTTGATGGCATTGTTGGTCAAATTGTTGTCGGCATCCTGGTGCAACACCCGCAGGGCAGTCGTTGCGGCCGGAGCACTGACAGTCACGCTCACCATTTTGGTGATGGACTGGCCGGTGGGCTGGGCGGCATCGCTGACCACCACCGTAAAGGTTTGCACCCCGGCGGGCAGGCTGGCTACCCGGGCGGTGTTGCTGCTTTGGGTGATGGTGCCGGGCCCGGTAAAGCTGTACCGGTAAGGAGCCGTACCCCCCGAAACCGTCGCGGACAGGGTCGTGGAGCCGCTCACAGGCAGGGTTGCCGGGCTGGCTGCCAGCGTCAGCACCAAGGGTGTAACCACTACCGGGGCTGGCCGTACCGTCAGGACAAAGCTTGTGCTGGCCGACAGCGAGCCCGGATCAGTGGCGGTCACTGTCACCGTTGATGTGCCGCTCGCCGAGGGCGTGCCGCTAATGGTGGCTGGAGCCGTGAAGCGCAGCCCCTGGGGTAGCCCGCTCGCTGACAGGCTCAGGCTGTTTGGCGTCTGTGCATCGGTGAAGGTGCTGGCCGGAATCACGTAGCTAAACGCCTGATCCACCGTGGCCGACTGGGATGGAATAGTACTGACCACCGTGGGGGCGGTGTTGGCCTGGGTGACCGTCACACTGATCGTAGCCGAGATGGTCTGGCTGGTGGGTGTACCGGCATCTGTTACCACAACGGTGAAGGTTTGCACCCCGGCGGGCAGGTTGGTCACCGTCACCTCGTTAGCCTGGGAGGTCGCAAAGTCTCCTGGCCCAATGAATCGGTAGATGTAGCCGCCGGATGGTGCGCTGGGAGTGCCCCCTGAGGCAGATGCTCGCAGCAGGGTAGAGCCGCTGGTGAGCAGCGTTTGAGGACTGGCCGTTAGCGTCACCCGCAGGGGAGTGCTGCTCACAAGGCGAGGTCCCACACCGATAGTGAAGCTCGTACTGGCCGACAGTCCGCCCCCATCCGTGGCCGTGATAGTTACGCTGATTGGACCTGGCTCGCTGGGTGTACCCGAGATCACGCGGGTAGTGGCCTCGAAGCGCAGGCCCGAACTGGCTGGGCTGAACAGCGCCGTATACGTTAGACCGTCGGGCGTTTCGGTGTCGGTGAAGGCGCTGACCGTGTAGGAGAAGGCGCTGCCAACGTTGGCCGTCTGGCTGATGTTAGCCGTAGCAACCGGCGCGGTATTACAGCGGCCCGCATCAAAGGCGCAGAAACTATCAAAATCCCCCCCGCCAGGCAATCCTGCATTGCCAGTCACGTTCACTTTCTCGTTAATGCCACCCCCCATCGCCAGTTGACGGGCACCGCTCGGGCCGCCAGGCATAGCAATACGCTCGATAACGGGACCGTAGGCGCAAAGGGCGGTCAGGCTCGTGGGGAAGCAGCCGCTCAACTGGTTGTTGTTGATATTTAGGATAATCGTATTCTGTAGCGCACCATACCCGGCCGGAATGGACCCCGTCAATTGATTGCGGGATAGATCGAAAGCCTGCACACCTGTCAGGGCCGATAAACTGGCGGGTAACGTACCCAGCAGGCGGTTGTTGCTCAGGTTCAGTACACGGAGTTGGGTCAGTGCTCCTAGTTGATCCGGGATGGCTCCTTCGAGTTGATTAGCGGACAGGTTGAGCACCTGTAAACCGGTGCGGCTACCCAGACTGGCGGGGATGCTGCCCGTCAGGCTGTTCTGGAACAGGATCAGCGTTTGCAGGGCGGGCAACGTACCCAAACTGGCGGGAATGCTGCCCGTTAGTTGGTTGGTGCCCAGCAGCAGTGATTGCAGACTGGTCAGCCCGCTCAGGCTGACGGGCAGTGTACCAACAAGGTTATTGCCCGTCAGGTCGATACCCGTAACCCGGCCGCTGGTGCAGGTAACGCCCTGCCAAGAGCAGACGTCACAGGTGGTGAGCCAGTTGGCTTTGTTGGTCCAGCCCGGGCCGTTGGTGCTGGTATACAAATCCGCCAAAGGCTGGTAGTCCGGGCTGGAAGACCCCACCGTCAGGGTAACAAAATCGGACTGAATGGCCCCGCAGGCGTAATTAATGTACACCTGATAGGTGCCCGCGTTTGACGCATTGACACCGGAAAAGCGCAGTACCGGTCCCGATTCGGCCAGCCGCTGCCCCTCTTTGTACCACTGGTAGCTGGTGGCACCCCGGGCCGTTACCGAGAAACTGAAGGCACTGCCCACGCAGGCCGTTCCCGACTGGGGAAACTGACTGACAACCAACGACCCTCCAGTACCATTGCTGCAGAAAGCCCCAAAGTCACCCCCGCCGGGCAGGCTAGGGTTATTGGCAAAGCTAATAGAGGACCTCCCGCAAAGGGCAGTGTAACTGGCTGGAAAGCAGCCGCCTAGCTGGTTGGCGTAAAGTTGCAGGTTTTGCAACTGGGTGAGCATACCCAGGCTGGCGGGCAGCGAGCCATTGAGCGCACTCTCATTCAGCAGCAGGTTCTGCAACCGGGTAAGTCCGCCCAGACTAACGGGAATGGGGCCACCGAGTTGGGTACGGCTGAGGTTGAGGGTTTGCAGAGCCGTCAGGTTGCCGATGCCGGTGGGAATGCCGCCGGTGAGGGTATTGGCCCCCAGTTCAAGGCTTTGCAGGCTGGTTATGACCAATAAACTGGTGGGCAGGGTGCCAACAAGGTTGTTGCCCGTCAGGTTCAACTTCGTCACCCGGCCGTTGTCGTCGCAGGTGACGCCGTACCAGCCGCAGGGTGTGCAACCGGAGAGCCAGTTGTCTTTATGGGTCCAGTTAGGGCCGCCGGTAGCGTTGTAGAGGTCAGTCAGGCTCTGGGTAACGCCGGCGGTTGGAGCGGGCGCAGTGCCAACATCAGTCTGGACAGTAGTCGTACAGCCGTTACTGCCCGTTACAACCAGCGCGTACTTGCCCGGTGTGGTTGCGCTGGCAGTAACGTCGGTTCCGCTCCGACTAAAGCCATTCGGTCCGCTGAAGGCATAGTTGACCCCGTTCGCGCTGCCGGCGGTTAAGGTAACCGACGTTTTTTTGCAACTCAGCGGTCCATCGTTGCTCAGGGTGACGTTGGTGGGTATCGCTTTGTCTTCGGTAACGGTGACCGTACCAGTACGCCGGCATCCAGCATCTGGGTCTGCCGTAACCGTATAGGTGCCCGGTTCGGAAACGGTAACACGATTATTGACTCGGATAAATTCGTTGTCAGTAACAGGGCCATTCGGCCCGGCAAAACTTATACCAGTAAAAAGGAAATCCACATCGGGTGCTGTGAGTTTCAGCGTAGGGTTGGTGCAGGTGAGCACGCCATTGTCAGATGCAAGCAGACTAGTCGTAAACTGGTTATTCTCACATTGGTAAATCCCAAACTGACCGATGTACAGAGTAGCCCCCGGAAAGTCTAGGGTCACGGTAATTGTCTTCAGGTAATCCGAGATATTCGAGTAGGATGTAATGACCTTCTGGTCGTAGCAAGGTTCGACGGTGGGGTTGTCACATACCCTAACGGTTTTCTCTTCGATCACATAGTTGTCGATGTTGAATGCTATATACTTGGCTTCCGTATCAGCAAAGTAACACCGCTGCGTACCCGAAGTGGTGTACCCTTTCTCGGTAGTTGCACTCGCAGTGATGTTGCCGCCCCCCATGCCGCTAAGGTTAGGTTGATAGTTAGCTCTGGCTAACAGGTAGAAAGCTTTGGTGTTAGCAGGTAGTGTCAGCGTAATCGACGTGACCTGATTGTTGGAATAGACCTTCCCTGAATAGCCATAGCCCCAGGAAAGCCCACTCGGCGAAGCGCCGTTACCTAGTTCGTTGCTGAAGCCAATGGTTCCGCCCATAGGACTGGGTACTGAATTTACCCTCCCGTTGCCCCGGTTATCCACAATGGGTTGCGTGGGTAAACCAGCCACTTTACCGTCAGTGTACGTACTTAGATAACTGACCTGGGCCTGAGCGAGCAAGTTGATCGTGAGCATCGCCACGGTAAGCAGAGCGCTTCGGGTAGCGGTCAGCCGCTTCTGCCAGAGCAGGGCCGGGAACGTCTGGGAGTAACCGATAAAAGGGAACAGGAGCTGTAAACTCCGTACGATGCGATAAAGTAGTAGAGATGATCTCATACACGGTTGACACGTTGGGTTAGTAAGCCATCGACAGCCGTTCGGCGATCGTTGGATGCACACAAAATTGGGATCTCGGGTAGGTCAAAGTCTATCGATATCGAACCATTATGCCCGGTATCGAACCATTTTTGGCGCATTCAGCCTTGTTCTATCTTTTTAATAGGGTAAAGTCTCACAGTAGATCTGTTTCCGTAAAGTGACCAGAGTTGGTCTGAACGGTGCAACTAGTTGGCATCGTAGAGTCCAGCCAAAGTAGCTTCTCGTATAGATGTCAGTCGGATGGGTACGTCGCCTGAAGAATAGAGGCCGGTTGGGCATTCATAATAGATACGGTCGCCTTGGCTTTCCGTAATCTGGTTTATTATGCGTAGGTGTATTATCTGGCGGCTTGCCGCCTTCTCTCTGTTGATGAGCCTGACCGTCAGGTCTACCTACGCGCAGTTGCTCGTGCCCCGGCTACTGAGGCAGTTCAACGAAAAGCCGGGGTTAAATTTGGCCGTACTCAGTATGACCCAGGATGCCCGGGGACAATTGTGGATGGCCACGACAAACGGCATCGTTCGTTTCGATGGGCAGCGGTTCCAGGTTTTTCATGATCCGGTGCTGAAGGAAGGGGATTATTATTACCAACTGGTGCACGCCCCAGACGGGCGGATATGGCTCAAGATGGGTTCGGGCTATTCGATCTCTTACGTCGATCCCCAGCGGCAGGCTGTCGTGCGGCTACCCGATACGACCCAGTTGGTGCGTGGCTACTTAGCCAAGTATGGATCGCATTTTTTGTATACCGATAAGCAAGCCAACCTCTGGATCGGCCTGCAGGATCACGGACTATTGAAAGTCGACACCCGCACCCTCGCCGTAACCCACATCGTTGATCAGGGACTAGACGTCCGAAGTATCACTCAAGACTCCCGGGGAACGGTTTATTTCGCTACCTCAAACAAAGGCCTGTTTGCCTACAATCCCCAGACAGCGCAACTGATCAACTACCGTCATAACGAACAGAACGCTACGTCGCTGAGCAGCAACAATACCTTTGGGGTACAAGCGCGTCCTGATGGCAGTATTCTGGTGGGTCTAATCAACGAAGTCAATATCTTTTGGCCCGCTACCGGGCAGTTTCAGCGCCTGGGGCTGAACACGCAGCGAACCACTGTCCCACGGCCCCCACCCTACATTTACGAGTTTAAGCTGGATACGCGGGGAAATGCCTGTTTCACTACGGAAGAGCTCATGTTCCATTACACGGCGCAGGGAGCCATTCAGCAGATTGGGCTTCCTGCGCCCACCCATTATATCAGAGGTCTGTACATTAGTCCAGCCAATCGATTGTGGATCAGTTCGAACAATAAACTGTACGAATATGACATGGACCAAGCGCGGGTTTTCCCCTCGCTTTTTCTCCTGAAGCTGATTGTCAATGGCACGGAGGTACGTGATAACACGAGTGCAACCCAAAATCTGGTTTACGACACCCAGGGACACCCCACGCTGACAGTACGCGAAAACGATCCCTTCACGATGCAGTTTACCCTGTCGGCCAGCCAAAGGCAGGAAACACTACGCTGGCGGCTCAACGGATACGACCAGGAGTGGATAGCCACGCGGGACATAACGGGGGAGGCCACCTACCAATTGCCAGCCGGTGCCTATACCTTTGCCGTTAACCGAGGCGCTAAAGCCGGCAGTTGGGAACCAGCGGTATCAACGCTAACGATTGTGGTGGTGGCGCCTTTCTGGAAAACACCCGCCTTTCTGGTCCTAGTGGCGTTGCTTATGGGTGGGCTGGGCTACTATTTCATCCGAACCTATAATCGGCGGCGGCAATTAGCCCAGCAATTGGCCCGCGAACAGCAGGAAGCAGCCAGCCTTCGCCAGCTCGACGAACTGAAAACCCGGTTCTTCAGCAACGTCACCCATGAGTTTCGCACGCCTCTAGCCATTATTCTGAACGCCACCGAGCAATTAACCGCTAGAAACTCCACCCCGGACGCCCTGCCCGAAGTGGCCACCATTCAGCGCCACGCTCATCAGTTGCTGCGGCTTATCACCGAAACCCTCGACATAGCCCGCCTGGACGCAGGTAAATTGGAGGCACACTTTCAACTGGGGAATCCGATCTGGTTCATAGGGCAGGTAGTGGCTCAGTTTGCCGGATTAGCCACCGAGCGGGGCCTCGCCCTCACCTATAATACCTACCCAGCTACGCATCCGTTTCCAGCCCCTGACGCTTTCCTGCAGGAAACGGCTGACGACATGCTGTATAGTTTCGACGGTGAGAAGTGGGAAAAGATTGCCTATAACTTGCTGGCCAACGCCCTGAAATTTACGCCCAGTGGCGGTAGTGTGCGGGTTACTAGCCACATCCGAGCCGATAACCGCTTCGTGATCACCGTTAGCGATACGGGTATTGGTATACATAAAGACCAGCAGGAACGCATTTTCGAGCGCTTTCATCAGGTAGACGCCAGGTCGACACGGGCATATTCGGGTACCGGTATTGGCCTGGCCCTGGTGCGGGAACTAGCCAACTGGCTGGGCGGACTGGTTAGTGTGACAAGCCAGCCTGGTCAGGGCAGCACGTTCACCGTTGAATTACCGCTAACCACGCCAGATGAGTACCGCGCAACGTACCCAGCAGCCGCGCCCCCGCTAATTCAACCCGCTGCGCTGGCAAGTGACTTACCTGCGCGTGCGAATCTAGCTACGCCCTCTTTGGATACGGCCATGTCCAAACCGATAGTGATGGTGGTGGAAGATAACGACGACCTGCGGGCACAGGTGGTTAGCTACCTGTCGAAGACGTATCAGGTTTTATCGGCGGAGAATGGCCAGATAGGGTGGGAACAGGCCCTGGCCAACGTACCTGATCTGATTATAAGTGACGTGATGATGCCTGAACTGGATGGGTATGAGCTGGTCAAACGGTTAAAAAATGACGAGCGCACCAGCCACATTCCAGTGATTCTGCTTACGGCCCGCTCCGCCCCTGAAAGTCGGCTGCAGGGCTTGCACAACGGAGCTGACGATTACCTGGTCAAACCCTTCAATTTAGCAGAACTGCTATTGCGAATCGGCAACGGACTGCGCACCCGCCAGCTGGGGCAAAAACGATTATTGGACCAAGTTACGACTACCTCTGTTGCAGTGACCACGTTACTCGTAGACCGGGAGGAAGCCTTTCTGAGTCGTCTGCGCCAACTTATTCTGTCTCAACTAAGCAGCGATACGGTAGATGTGGACTGGCTGGCGACGCAGGCTAATATGAGCCGAACGCAGTTAAACCGGAAGTTATCCGCCCTGACGAACCTTAGTCCGAATCGCTTCATCCAGCGGGTCCGACTGGAGCGGGCGGCCGAATTACTGCAAACAGAAGAACTAAACGTAACGCAGGTGGCCTACCAAATTGGCTACAACTCACCGTCTCACTTTACCAAAGTATTTCAGGAGCACTTCGGGTATCCGCCAACGAAATTAAAAAAATGACTTCTAACAAACCAGTTCACTGCGGCCTCCTGTTGGCACCTCGCTCATAGTTTCCCATGGGTACGACGTGTACGAGTCAAGCCCTGCATGTAAGCCTGGTTGGCTTTGATTACGCTGTATCTCACTAGTCTGTAGTGACTAGCCCTTATAAGTGTATTGACCAATGGTAACTATGAAGAGAATGACCTTGGCCGGAACCCACTCGGCGCGCGCCAGTAAACTAGTGGTCAACTCCGCATGCGGGTGTGCCGGGTGGCCGTTTTTGGGTTCTCAAAGCCGACCAAAGCGGGCGCTACAGCCACTAATGGCACGTACCTACAATCGGTAAAGCTATGTTGCTGACGGCTAATCTGTTTTTTCATGATTATTGCGTGGGTGTAGGCGGCAATTATTAGCCAGCTAACTAAAACAGGGCATAAAGGCCTGGTTTAAATTTTCCCAAAGAGTAAGGTGCTGCCTGCCCAGATAAGGATCTTATGAGCGCCTACAGCACAATAAGCACGGATTTTGAAGCTCCGGATTGCATCACTAGCATACTACTATGAACTGGCAGATATTTACGGAACGATTTGTCGATTCTTTCTCCTTTAGCTGCCAGTCTGATGCCTTCACCAAGCCCTATATCTTTACCCAATTCAACCCAACCCGATCCAGCCGACGAGTTCGATGCCCTCTGCATCCGTACTGTTTCGACGGAAGAATCTGTCGAAACGGCCCAAGCCCCTATTTAGTAGAAAGACTAAACGCTGACTAAATACAGCATGCGCCAAGTCCCAGCAGGCCATTTCATGGTAAGAATACCCCTGGACTTGATGTAAATGCTCTTAGATCATGGAAGAATTACACCCGACTGATAAACATTCAAAGCCCCACTTTATCGTTCTGGATGGATTGCGAGGGGTAGCAGCCCTGGCCATCGTCCTGTTTCATTTCATGGAGTGGGTCTATGTAGACCCTAGCCAGAACTTTATCGCCCATGGCTTCTTAGCTGTCGACTTTTTCTTCTGTTTATCAGGTTTTGTCATTGGGTACGCCTATGACAACCGGATACGTCCATTGGGACGAGCTGCTTTTTTTCGCCTCCGCTTGGTCCGCCTGCATCCCCTGGTCATCTTAGGATCGATACTGGGGTTACTGGGTTATCTATTCGATCCCTTTGCCGCCCAGCCCAATTTACCGGGCCGCGTAAATTTGTGGCTGACCTTTCTATGTTCGCTCTTCCTCTTACCACTGCCTATCCTCAAAGAGCGGGCCTTTAACCTCTTTAGTTTAAATGCACCAGCGTGGTCCTTGTTCTGGGAGTATGTGGCCAACATGCTCTACGCCTTGGTTCTATATCGGATTAGCCGCCGGTATTTGTCCCTGTTACTAATCGGAGCGGCCATCATCCTGTATCTGGTCAGTTATCGGGCAGGCAACTTGTTGGGTGGTTGGGCAGGCTCTAACTTCTGGGACGGTGGTGCCCGCGTGGCCTACTCGTTTCTCATGGGGTTATTCCTCTACCGAGTCAACTGGGTGTTACCTAATAACCTGGGTTTCCTGGGAGTGGGCCTCTTGTTGCTGGCCTCATTTCTAATGCCCTTTACCTCCTGGAATTGGTTGACTGAGTGGGTAGTGGTGGTGTTTTATTTCCCGCTTCTAATTGCTACAGGGGCGGGGGCCAAGCTCCGGCCTGATCTAACCAAACTATGTGTGTTCCTGGGCCGACTGTCCTATCCGCTCTATATGACCCATTACGGAGTGATGTGGATCTTCGGGGGCTATCTAGCCAGTCATCGACCAAGTCCCCAGCATCTATTTTTGATTGTAGGCAGTGGTATGGTTCTTCTGAGCGGGTTTGCTTACCTGGTTTTGCGCCTGTACGATGAGCCTATTCGGCGCTACTTATCCACCCGAAAATAAGTCACTGTATTACAGAAATTTATTCTGAAAGTAATTAGCTGGACAAGCTATCTGGCCCAGTTAGCTACTTGGGTACAAAACTGATTGCTAGCCTAGCACCACTAATTTTTGTTAATACGTCCTGGTAACAAATCTGAATTAATCGCGGGACAGCGTACGATTTAAAACGGAACAGCGCAGAAGGCATCTTGCTAACAGGGACTTTATAGTGGTCTTTGTGCCCATCAATCGGTTTACAAGACCCTATTACGCGGCTGTTTAACAAAGGGTACTGATCGCGCGTTTGTTAACCTATTAACGTTCCAAAAGTGATAGCTATGCAAAATCAAACAGCGTCTTATTTACCCAGCCCCAGCCCGGTTGTTCTGATTACCTACCTTAAAGAGCCGTACCGTTACATTGCCGTTTTTGCCAATCAAACCCGGCAACAAGCAGAGGCGACATTCAAGCAAACCTACAATCTTGAGTCTGGAGAAGACTTTGAGGTAAAGGAATACGAAGATGTATCGAGCTACTCTGTTACTGAGGACGGTAATTTGGTAGTCAACGGGAGCTACAAATAATGAACCTGAATGAGTAACGCCGGTTCTGCTTAATGCAAGACAGATGCCGTTAGTAAACCCGGCGCTCATGGTCAGTACCCACGAGCGCCGGGTCTATTGGTCTTCCCCGCTACCTTCTCAATGGGCCGGCAGGTATACGCTGAAGGTAGCGCCTTGTCCGGGCTCACTGCTGGCTGACATGGCTCCACCGTGATTAGTGGCTACTTTCTCACAGATGGCCAGACCAATACCCGTTCCTACGTATTGCCCCTTTCCGTGCAGCCGCTGAAAGACCTGAAAAATACGGTCTACATACTTTTGTTCAAAGCCAATGCCGTTATCCCGCACATCGATACGGTAATATGAACGTACTGAGCGGGCAGGGTGGATACTGGCAGGTAGGCCACTCGCCAGCACGTGCTGGGAGTGGATCCTGATTAGCGGGCGTTCACCTGACTTTTGGAACTTCAGGGCGTTGCTTAACAGGTTTTGGAAGAGTTGGCCCAATTGGGTAGCATCTCCGGCCACAACGGGCAGCGGCGCACAGCTAATCTGAGCCTCACTCTCCTGGATGCGCATCTCCAGGTCAATCAATACCTGATCAATAACATCCGTCAGCGGGACTTGGCCGGCTATGCTTGGCTGAGTAGCAATGCGTGAAAAGGTTAGTAAGTCCCGGATCAGCGTCGACATGCGAGCGGCTGCGCCCTGCATGCGTTCGAGTAAATCCACGCCATCGCCAAGTTCGCTCTGGTATTGATTCTTCAGTAAATCACCAAACGACTGAATCTTTCGAAGCGGCTCTTGTAGATCATGACTGGCTACATAAGCAAATCGTTGCAGGTTATCATTAGAACGCTGCAGATCCTGGTTGGCCCGCAATAGCTCCAGGGTACGCTGATGTACCTGCTCTTCCAGCTCCAGTTGGGTAGCCCGAACCTGGGTGATATCCCGGCTAACTCCGTAGATGGCTACCGGGTTTCCCTGTTCATCAAAGCTGGTTTGCCCCATGGAGTGCAGCAAAAAAACCTGAGCGGTTCGGGCGTTGACAAGGCGGTATTCTACCTCAAGTTGACCACCTGATTCAGGATGTTGCGCTCGCAGGAATGCCGCCTCGAATCGAGGCAGGTCTAGCGGATCAATAGCGGCAATGCAGCGTTGCAGGGTCAGGGACTCTTCACCCACCCAATCCGCTATACGGGGGGAAAAGCTGGCCGTCTGAGTCGACAAATCGATATTCCAGACGCCCAGCTGAGACAGGTCGACAGCCTGCTGTAGTGACTGGCGGGCCTGGTCGTACTGTTGGCGCAATAACACCTCGCGGGTTACATCAATAGCAATATCCATCACCGCATAGACAGCACCATTGATATCACGCACTGGCTGGTAGTTGAAATCATAATAACGCGTTTTAAGCTCATTATCAATGAGCAGTGTAGCGGGCACACTCCGGCCCTCGTAGGGAGTGCCACTAGAATAGACCTGCTCAAGCAGAGTCGGAAAAGGTTGTCCTTTCAGCTCAGGCAAGGCGTCTATCAGCCGCTTTCCCAACACAGCCTTTCCCTTACCCCAAAGCTGAATCATGCGCTCATTGGCCACCTCGATCGTCAGCTCACGGCCTACAAACAAGCTAATGGCTACTGGAGCCTTTTCAATCAGCGATCGAAACCGAGCCTCACTGGCTTGCAGCTGCCCTCGAAGCTGCGTCTCCTGGGCAGCCTTACGCCGCATTGTCAGTAAGGTAATCACCTGTTTGGCCAGAATCCTTAAGGCATTTATTTGCCCCTCATCGAGTTGACGCCGCTGCGAATCAAGAACGCATAGAGAGCCCAGCACCAAGCCATGGTCATCGACGAGTGGCTGGCCTGCATAAAAGACGATCCTAGGGTCTCCGACTACAAGCGGATTGGTTTGAAAGCGTTCATCGATCCGGGCATCTTCGATAATCAGAGGCCCGGCGGGTCTGACCAGGTTATGAGCGCAGAACGAATCTTCACGCGCAGTTTCACTTAGTGAAAAGCCTTTATTGGCTTTAAACCACTGCCGCCGGTCATCAACCAGTGTAATTAGCGCAATAGGCGTTTGGCAGATCTGCGCGGCCAATTGAGTAATGTCTTCGTAATCCTGTTCGGGCAGCGTATCCAGAATATTGTAACTGTGCAAGGCAGCCAGCCGCGCTGCTTCGTTATACGAAGCGAGAGGAAGATTCATTGATTTAGTACCGGTTCAGTGTCAAGGGTGAGTCAACTGCTCACTCGTCTTGCAGGGAGACTCCAAATCTAGCTTGGACTGCTTCCAGAGCCTTTTAACTCGTTACTTGTCTACTTTGTTGGCTTGCCTGGTCCCGGCCCAGTGTGTCTAAGTTAATGAGCTGTATAAACTGCTTTGGGTTTGCGTGTCTTTGGTTGGTTTGATGTTGGTTTTCTCTGGTACGTCCGTCAAACAGATTGCCCTTCCCCAGTTATAAACGCAGCGTCGCTGTTGAAAAATTGTCCCATAAATCCACGCATCTGGCTTGAGTCTCTGGATACCTCTCCGTATAAAGAACTCATTCGGCAACTGGCCCATCCATGGCTGCCCGGCGACTTGCGGCAAGCCTGCGCCATGCTGATGAACTGGATACCCTGCGTAACTTGCTGCTAATTAGCCGGGAACACGATCGAACCAGGACCATTCATCAGGCCGTACTCCGGCAAGCTCCCAATTTGGGTAAGAATTCCCGGAGGATTGACCAGGACTTACCGTTCGAAGGCCTGCTTAGCTGAGTCAGCAGGGCCGACTTTTTATAGCTCGAACTTCAGCAAACAGCAGGAATTAGTGATCTGTTGCTTACTAGCTACAACCAGCGACTGTACCTCTTTACAACGGATAAACGCTGGAACGGCCAATCCTGCGTCACCCATAGCCATGACGTAGCCTATAACCGGGTTTTGTGCTAAGCTCAAGGTCATTCAAGCCTGAACCTGTCAGCATAGCGGTCGATAGTAAATCATTTCTTTAGAAATCGAAAATGAGTTGCCAACCGAGGTAGCCGAGTACAGCCGGCTTTGCTGGCTGGGTCTACCCTACCAATCTAGTGCTGAGATACTTAACCAGAAAGACATCCGCTATTATGGTCGTGCCGCATCAGACTAGACAACGACCAACCACACCGGCGGTCTATGCTATCCTTGTGCGTTAGCCAGAAACCCCACAGGGCCTAACCGGGGTGAGACAGCGAACAAACCTTTAACAAATGAACATATGCAAATATATTTAGTTTTTATAATTGGCTTAGGCGTGTATCCCCTGCAACGTAAACCCATTTCCCATGTCCGCTTCCCTTCGCAACACAATTGCCTGGATCTTACAAGTATTACTAGGCTTGTTTTTCTTATTTGCGGGTTTCAACAAATTGCGTGACCTGTCGGGTACCATACATATGTTTGGCACTTTAGGGCTACCTAGTGCATTGGCTTATGTAGTAGCCGGGGGAGAATTACTAGGCGGTATTGGCTTGCTAGTACCGCGGTTAACCCGTCTGGCAACGACTGGACTGCTTCTGATTATGATTGGAGCGGTAGTCATGCATGTGACTAAGATACCGGGCGGCCTTGCCGGTGGAATACCAGCGCTTGTTTGCTTAATGCTGCTGGCGCTTTTGCTTTGGCTGCGTTCACCTTTTTCGGCCAAGGCTGTCTAGTTGTGCCCCGCTTCCTGATTCTACCTTCAGTTGAGTGTCGGGCAGCAGACCCAGAGCGAGGTTCGCGTTCACCAGCGCCAGCAGCCAAGATTTTGGCGCTGAGTAGTGCTTCCATCCACCTGGCTGATACGCTGACGGACAACTTTATAGCCGAGGGTAGCCCAAACGCTGATCAAAAGAAGCTTTCGGTTTCTTGATCGCCATTTGCCCACTTTTGTAGCAACCGTTGCATCACCTTATCGGCTTCGGCCAGCGAAGTTGGTTTGACTATGAATTGATTGGCACCCAGAAAGAGCGCTTTGTGTCGTTCCAGCTCCCGGCCCGCTGTCGTCATAACGACAACGTATATGTGCCGATAGGCTTGATTAGCCCGAATTTGACTTAACGCTTCAAAGCCGTCCATCAGGGGCATGTTGACATCAAGTAGGATCAGTTCAGGCAGCGGCTCGTACTGCTCTAAAGCAGCCAACAGTTCTACTCCGTTCGACCAGGCAGCTACCTGATACGTAGGCGCATGCTTGTCGAGCTGACGACGAAAGAATAGCTGGTCATCTTCATCATCATCAACTAATAAGATAAGATTGCTTTTCGGTTGTTTCATAACTAGTACATACAACCACTTTTTGGCGAAGCCCGTTGCAGGGTCAGGACAGGTTTTTAAACAATCTTGCTCTGCCTGCCGACAAACAAGCTCACAAAACGCGCCTGTTAGCCTCAAGAACGATCATCGTCTGACAGCTGCCTTCCACATGATAACTTACGCTAAGGCAACTGCCGGGCCGGGGTTTCCTTACGTGCTTAGGCTAACAACGCTGCAAGGCGCTATGCGCTTCAGTGTGCTGGTCAAAACAAGTTATCATCGAATCAACACCGCCGCGCCTTTCAACGACACAAGATGATTGCCTTCGGGAGCCCACTGGTGTTCTGATTCAAGCCTTCTCCCCTAGCGGGTGTCCCTCCACTTCAGCGAAGTGAATAACTATGGTTTCAGTTGGAAAAATAGCTGTCACCTCAACCGATTGGCTAGCCTTGACTGAGACTTTGACCTAGAGCCACGGAGTTAACTCACCAATTAATAAATAACTGATAGCGAATGGGTTGGAAAAGAGCGGGCTTAGCGGTTATTGGTGTACTTTGAGTTACTAGAACAGCCTTATCAATGAATCTGAAGTTACAAACCGATATGATCGAGTTTTACGGTCGAATCATTCCTAAACTCGACCGGGAAACGCCCCAGGCCTGGCTGCTCCGCATCACTACGGATCGGTCGCTGCTCGACAAAGTAAAGCAGGCCATTAGCGCCGCACCCTTCAGCGAGCAAATCAAGTTGGCGGCCATGCGCCGCGCACTGGCCGTAGCCGGTGGGCAGCGTTCAGTGACAGGGGTCGCGGGGCCTAACAATGCAGCCAGCATGGCCAGCGCTTATAAAAATGACTTTATGAGCAGTGAACAGGCCCGCAGTCAGTTTGCGCGGGAAATGATTAACTTTCTAGACGTGGGCTTTCGCTACAACTCGCCTCAAAACGGCAGCATATTCTGGACGGGCGTAGACCCGGCTAAGCTAGTCAAGCGGGTCCATCATTGGAACAGCCAGTTCGGCGATCAGCTTTTCGGGCAGTTAGAGGCCAATACCGATGCCCGTTTTATTGACGGGGCATTCGATTGGAAAGTAGAGGGGGCTACCCAGCAGGCAACGCAACTGTATTTTGGTAAGGTCTCTGAGCGATTTGGCTCGGAGGCGACAGGCCATGTCACCTCAGTGCAGATGTGGGGCCTTCGCAATGACTCGATCTTTACGACCAAGGAATTACCCACCTTGCTCAGGCATATGAGTGAGGCCATCGCCAAGGGCAAAACGCCCGCTGTGCAGGACATCACCATTGTGGTGCTTGATCCGGTGGGACTGGTGGATGACTGTCGGTGCTTTACCAATCTGGACATTGGCCGCATCAATCTGGTAAGCAATGTATCAGGTAATCCGTGGATCGGGGGCCGAAAAGATTGCGGAATAGCGGGGCAGCTTAACTCCATCATTCCCGTCCGCGTTAAAGGCTATTGGCTGGAGCGCGGTGCCCAACCCATTAGTAAAGCAGCCGAAAAAATAAAGAGTGACTACCCGCTGATCAAGCGGTAAACAGGCTGTTTACAAGGTCAATGTCAGCTCCAGCGTAGGACGCCTGTGCCTGTATTTAAAGCTATGCTGGTTAGGTTTAAACTCAATCCGTCCCGGGCGGATTGAGTTTAAACCTAATACGATACGCACTGCCTTTAGCTGGCCAGGAAGTTAATAGCTTGTTTAAGCGTTCGTTCATTACCCGTCTCTGGATCATTATAACCGCGCTGGCCTACCTCAATGGTGAGTTCCTTGCCGATGAGTTGCTTGGTATCCAGTTCTTTGTTTGGCTGAGCGTCAATACCAGCCTGACCAAACAGGCTAATGATGGCAGGCATACCAGCGGGGGACTGGTAAAACCGGTGCGAGAGGTAGCCCGTTTCATTCTCAAAGCGGACGGCAAAGAAAGGAATTCCTTTATACTCGCTTGTTCCCTCGTCAATGGCGGCGATGGTAACCGTTTGCTGGCCATCCGCCAGAAGAGCCTTATCTTGTCCCTTTTCGACTGCGATTTTCATACGGCTTTTTATATTTTGTTTGTAATATAAACAGGGGATTAAGCAATTTGTTTGCTCATATATGCCGAGCAATAGTAGATTTTAACTTAAATAAGCCCTATCAAGGTTATTTATATATTTTACTTGTATACCCACTGTGAGGCATTAGTCTGGGCATGGCTCTTGGTTTGGTGGCAGGTACCACGGCGCGCTGATGCCTGCCAGATCAGTCTCTCTCGCCCCTAGTTATGGCAGGAGCAAGCGGAGTG
This sequence comes from Fibrivirga algicola, assembly GCF_011742925.1. GTDB lineage: Bacteria > Bacteroidota > Bacteroidia > Cytophagales > Spirosomataceae > Fibrella > Fibrella algicola. Next base: position 31,966 of record NZ_WAEL01000009.1, on the reverse strand, counting down.
CCTGAGGAATTACCAGTTACTTTGTTACTTCAAGGTAGGTTAATTCTGTTTTTGGCAAAACGAATACCAGCATACGTATAAAGCAAAACGGCTCCTGTCTCCAGAGCCGCTTCGGCCAACTCTCGCTCATACAGGCCGCTTTAAAAGTCCTGTATACAGTCGATCAGCGCGGCACAGTAGCCGATAAAACACATAAAACCAGCACTGAGTAGCAGCAATCTTGTCTGCGGAGTTATAAGCCACTTGGGAGAAGCGACCTACCTCTACGTTGAGCTATTGAGACGAGAATTGGGCCATTCAGTTTAGTGGCACCCTTGAGTTGACCCAGTCAACGGGCAAGACCAGCACGCTTTCACCTCAGACTGTCCGGCTACACGCCTAAGCGCGCGGCTGCCGCCTTAATTCCTAATGGGACCGCCCAAGCGGCTAACCAGTTAAAAACCAGAACAGCCATCATTGGCATTAACAGGATAAGTTGCCAACCGCAGGGCAAATGCGGGCCTTTAACAGGATACTTACTTGGCCAATACCGATAGGGAAAAGCCCTGATTTGCTTTGTAGCTGACAAGCCCTGGCGGTAGCGTTACCAGCTTGGGCCGAACATTTACTAGCTAGCAATGAAAACTCTTTTTTGGTTAACTATGGTTGCGCTGGTCATCAGCGCCTGGATCGCACGGACGCCAGCTCCCAGACCCAATGTGGTGTTTATCCTAACTGACGATCAGGGCTGGGGCGACCTGAGCCTACACGGGAATCGCTTGGTGGAGACACCCCATCTAGACCAGCTAGCCCGTAGCGGAGCGCAGTTCGAGCGATTCTTCGTCAGCCCGCTTTGCGCTCCTACCCGCGCCAGCCTACTTACAGGCCGTTACCACCTGCGTACGGGTACAGTTTCAGTCACTCAGGGGTGGGAACGCATGCGAAGTACTGAACTCACCCTAGCCGAAGTGTTCCGTCAGAACGGCTATGCCACGGGCTGTTTTGGCAAATGGCACAACGGGGAACATGCCTCAGAAGATCCCAACGGACAGGGATTTGATGAGTTTCTGGGCTTTTGTGCAGGTCACTGGAATAACTACTTCGATACCGACATGCAGCATAATGACCGGATGGTCGCCACCAAAGGGTTTATCACCGACGTACTGACCGATGCGGCGTTGAACTTCATCAATAAGCATAAAGCCCAGCCTTTTTTCTGTTATATACCGTTCAATGCCCCCCATAGTCCCCACCAGGTGGCTGATCGATATTTTGATAAGTACAAAGCCAAAGGCCTGGACGATGAGCTATCTAGTATCTATGGCATGATTGAAAACGTAGATGATAATGTGGGGCGTCTGTTAGCCGGGCTGGATCAATTGGGTTTGTCCCAAAACACGATTGTGGTGTTTGCCACCGACAATGGCCCCAACGGCCACCGCTACAATGGGGAGATGAAGGGCATCAAAGGATCTGTCGACGAAGGGGGCGTTCGCGTACCGCTATTTGTGCGCTGGCCGGGCAAGATACGCCCCCAAGCCCGGATTCGACCCAATACGGCCCACATCGATTTACTGCCAACGCTGGTCGGCTTATGTGGACTACGCTTTAAACCTGCCAACCCCATCGATGGCCGCAGCCTGGCAGCCCTGTTGCTGGGTAAAACTGATACACTGGCTGATCGCATGCTCTTTTCGCACGTTGCTGGCATGAGCGAGAGCGGTCTTCCTGCCGCTCCAGGGGCTGTACGTACTTCGAAGTACCGCTTGGTCCGCCAAAAGGATCAGATCCAATTATACGATATGCTCGGAGATCCGTCGCAGTTGACTGATCTGGCCACTGATCAGCCCCAGCAATTGCGCACCTTACAAATCGCCTACGATCGCTGGTTCCGGGATGTCTCCCGGGGTATAAGCCCTTACCGGCCAGTACCAGTGACGGGTCGACGGGTGTTGTTACAGGCGCCGGAAGCCCATTTTTCGGGTAAGGTTCGTTATAAGCAGGGCAACGGCTGGGCCAATGACTGGCTCATTAACTGGCAGTCATCCACCGATTCAATCTGGTGGGATGTGGCTGTAGAACAGCCGGGGGTCTATCAATTGAGTCTGCAATACACCGCCCAGAATGCCGCTCTCGGAACGTTACTGATCGTTACGGCCGGCAATAAGACACTGCACCAAGTTTTACGAACCAGTTTCGACCCACCCCTCAAACCCAGCCCCGACCGGATTCCTCGTAAAGAAGTCTATGAAAAGCCCTGGGCCTGGCTAAGGTTGGGCAAGCTTGAGCTACCCAGGGGCAATCACCGGATCCTGCTGCAGGCAGGATCAGTCCCGAGCGGGCAGGTAGCGGACGTGAAAGCTCTATTGCTCATCGACCCAAAGTAGTTAGCTGGATAAAGCTAGCGGCAACAAGGACCGCTTGATACGCCAGCAAAAACGCGCTGTTGAATGGTAACTAAACTGTCGCCAGGCACGTGGCAAATCAACAAAGAACGCTCATTGCCAACTCGTTATTTTGTCGCAGAAACATGAAAGCCCCATTGACATAAACGGGTCACACAAGGGCTGATAACCGCAAGGTAAGCCAAACTCAGGTACGTTACTCCTGACCTTTTTACCCTTGTTCGTGTTAGGTGCCGCTCAGGCTAGCCGGGCAGTTTCCTATCCGAGGTAGCCTACCCCGTACGGAGCGAACACAACGCACTTCCAAGCCTTTTTATATCGAACGTTTTCGGGCTTTGCATGCGGGCGGAATTCCGAGCACATAACTGTCACCAGCACTGAACTAGAAGCACAAAGCTCCAAGTTTGCACGTCACCCCCACCCCAATCCACTCTTCTTAGTCTATACTCGAGACTAAATGCTCCGATAAGAAAGCTCCTCGCTGTCGATAGCTTTTATAAAGGAAATTATCAAACTTCAATAGCGACCGGATTTGACTATTGTTCAAATGGTCGAACAGAAGACTGCTTATTATTCGCAGGTTTACATTTGAAAGCTCAGGGACTAGGGCATGAAGGCTAAGAATACACTCATCATCTGCCTTTTCTGACAGGACTGTTTGTGCTCAATCTTTTTATACTCTTAACGAACGCCACTATAATGGCTGTCGATTTCAACGAGTAGTGGACAGGGGACGGTCTTCCCGGGAAGTCCCCCAACTGGGGCTTGGCTTCGTGTCCATCTCTATCGTTAGTGTACCTCCGTCAAGAATTGTTTCGTGTCGCAGGTACGCTTTTTTGTAGGGCTTTCCGTTCAGCAGTATGCGTTTGATGTAGCGATTTGCCGAGCCATTGTTGATCGTTTTCAGCCGAAATGTCTTTCCGTTATCCAATTGAAGTGTGACAGCATCGAAAACGGGGCTGCCAAATACGTAAGCCCCGTTTGCCGGATTCACCGGGTAAAACCCCATCGCCGACAACACGTACCAGGCAGACATCTGGCCAACATCTTCGTTGCCAATCAAGCCATCGGGCCGCGTGCTGTACAGGCTGTCAAGAATATAGCGAACCTTGTCAGCCGTTTTCCAGGGTTGCCCCACGTAGCTGTACAGGTAAGAAATGTGGTGGCTCGGTTCATTGCCGTGTGCGTACTGCCCAATCAGCCCTGTGATATCGTTTGATGCTTCTGCGCCCATGTCGCCTTTAACCACGAACAGTGAATCCAGTTTCTGGGTAAACGCCTGCTCGCCATTAAACAACGTCACCAGTCCTTCTACATCGTGGGGAACCAGCCAGGTGTACTGCCAGGCATTTCCTTCGGCAAAATCGTCTTTCATATGCCTCGATACCAGCGGACTAAACGGTGTTCGCCATTCGGTTTGGGAAACACGCCCCCGCATAAACCGGGTTTGCGGATTGAAGTAATACTGGTACGCTTTTGCCCGCTTGCTGAAATAGGCATAGTCTTCTTGTTGCCCCAGCTTTTTGGCCACCTGCGCCACGGCCCAATCGTCAATGGCGTATTCGAGGCCCCGGGCCACACTTTCTACCAAACTATCGGCTGGAATGAAGCCCTGTTTTTTTATAAAGACAAGACCCCGTTCGTCGAGCATGGCGCTATTCTTCATCGCCGCGTAGGCCCGGTTTACGTCGAATCCCTTGATTCCTTTTAAACAGGCGTCGGCAAGCACCGGCAGGGCGCTGTTGCCGGGCATGGTGTTGGTTTCGTTGCCAACCAGATGCCAAACGGGTAGCTTACCCTGCTGATCGTAAATGGCCAGCATCGAGTTTGCCATGTCGGCCACACGCCGGGGTTGGGTCAGCGTGAATAGCGGGTGCGCACTCCGGTACGTATCCCATAGCGAAAACGTGGTCATATTGGCGAACCCGGCTTTTCGATACACCTGCTTATCGGTACCGCGATAATCGCCGTTATGATCATTGAACAGGGAAGGAGCTACCAGGGTGTGGTACAGGGCAGTATAAAACGTTTTCAGTCGATTCTGATCGGCTGTTTCTACCCTAAGTTTACCCAGCTCTTTGTTCCAGGCGGCCTGAGCAGCCGAGGCCACCCGATTGAAATTCCAGTGAGGTAGTTCGGCCCGAATGTTAGCCAGCGCATTGTCGGCACTGACGGGCGAAATCCCCACTTTCACCAGCACGTTTTCGCCGGACTTCGTAGAAAAACTGATTACCCCTTTGGCGCGGTTGCTTTTCACCAACGTACCTGTAACCGGCGTTTGATTGTCGTAAAGAGCCAGCTGGCGAATGGGTTTGGCAAAAACAACGGCAAAATAGAGGCGCTGATCAGTCGCCCAGCCCTTCGAAAATCGGTAGCCCGTCAGTGTCGAATCGTTGAGTTGTTGCAGGTACGTCTCTACAGGCCGGTCACCTACACCTTCGCCCAGATCGATCAGAATGTGGGCATTCTCGCTCCGGGGGAATGTGTACCGGTGCAGGCCGACCCGTTCCGTAGCGGTCAGCGCTACGTCTATATTGTAGCGCTGTAATTTTACGCGGTAATACCCTGGCCGGGCCGTTTCGTCGGCGTGCGAAAACCGGGACGAATAGCCGCTTCCACTATTGGCGGATGTACCCCGTGCCAGCCGGATTGGTCCGGTAGTGGGCATGAGCAGTATATCGCCCAGATCACCAATACCGGTACCGCTCAGGTGCGTGTGGGCAAACCCAACAATCAGGGAATCTGAATAATGGTAGCCTGAACTCCAGTCCCACCCCTGCGACATCTGCGTTGGGCCGAGCTGAACGGCCCCAAACGGCATGTTTGCACCCATGAAAACGTGGCCGTGAAAACCGGTGCCAATAAACGGGTCTACATAGCGTGTCAGATCCGTAGCCGCGTGGCGGGGCTGACAAACACCGATAAGCGAACACGTAACAAGCAGGGCCAGAAACAGAAATATACGGCTGGGGAGGAAGGTCATAGGGGTGGTTGGACTATCGGGTGAACTTAGTGGCTGAACCAGCTGTCGGGAATATCTATTGGCTCACCGCCGTTCAGGCTGTATTTGAGCTTAAGCGTGTAACCGCCACCGCCCTCGATAAAATCAACTTCGATGGAATGCGCTCCCTTCGCCAGGGCTACCTGCCCGCTTTTTTCGATGGGTGCATGATTGCCATCGTTATCAACAACAAGCCGGTTGGCCATCCTTAGTACGCCACCATCGTCGCAGGTATAGAAGAAGCTGTAGACGCCCGTTGCAGGCACGGTCACATACCCCCGGAACTGAATGCCAAAACTAGGCGCGGTGACCGATTTTGGCACAACCACATTGTCAATGGTATACGTGCTGTCGGCCGTTCGGCCATTCATGCCCTTTGTGTTGCGGAAAAATTTCTTGTAGTAATTACACAGCAAGCCCGGTTTGCCGTTGGAATCGGTAACTGGTGTTGCATAAGCCTGCTGCTGGTACCGAAGCGCGTACACATCCCCCCGTATTCCCGATGGCGTAAAGGCCGCCACATTGACCGTCTGTGGTTTATTGATGATCAAATCTGTGGGCAGACCGGGCGAGGTACGTTGCGGTTGAGTGCCATCGGTCGTGTAGCGGAGTATATAGCTGTCGAGCGGTTTTTTGATGCGCAGGGTGGCCTTATCTACAAAGACGTTTTCCTCCGTAAAACCAGTCAGGTCGGGCAGGCGGTAGTGGATACCCATCTGTTCCATGCGTAGAAAATGGGTAAGCAGCCGCTGCTGATACGAGGGAAAATCGGGCCGGGCTGTCCAGACTACTTCAGCGAGGGCTGTCATTCGGGGCATCGTCAGGTAGTCGGCCCGGTTTTCGGTCGGCACATATTCGGTCCAGAGATTAGCCTGTGCGCCTAAAAACTGCTTCGCTTGCTGGGGCGTCACCCCTGTAGGCACAACAGCTACGTTATACACACCCTCCACCGACCGAATGCCCGGCGGAGTATCAAAATAGAGGTTACTCACGGGCGTCATGACCACGTCGTTACCATTCCGGGCAGCTTGCTGAGGCGCGTCTTTCACCCAACTCCGCCAATACATCACAGCGGTCGACGGCTTGAGCCCCCCTTCGAGGGCATCGTCCCAAACCATCAGCTTTTTTCCTTTCGACTGCACAAATTTCTCGATCCGATGCACGAAATAACTCTGCAATTCCTCTACACTTTTGATGCCTTCCCGTTTCATCAATTCCTGGCAGGCGGCCGTTTGCGCCCAGGTCGATTTCTCCACTTCGTCGGCCCCAATGTGTACATATTGACTTGGAAACAGGGCAATTACTTCACTCAAAACGGTCTCCATAAACGTGTAAGTAGGTTCGTTGCAGGGGCAGACTGGCACCGAGAAGGTTTTGCCCATGCCTGGCTGCCCCGTACAACTCAAAAACGGGTAGGCTTTGATGGCAGCGCTCAGGTGGCCGGGCATGTCAATTTCGGGAATGACCTCGATGTGCCGGGCGGCGGCGTAGGCAATCAGGGCGCGCAACTCGTTCTGGGTATAAAACCCGCCGTACTGGGTTTGGCCATTCTGCTGACGAAGGAAGGCTTTAGGCAGCTCGAAATCGGGATTGGTCACGGCTCGTTTCAATACCACCGAATCCTGGTTATTGAATGTGCGCCAGGCGCCTTCGCTTGTGAGTTTCGGGTAAGCTTTAATTTCCATCCGCCAGCCCTGGTCGTCGGTCAGGTGCAAGTGAAACTTGTTGAACTTGTACAGGGCCATCCGGTCGATGTACTTACGTAGGTACTCCATCGAAAAGAAGTGGCGAGAGACATCCAAGTGCATTCCTCGCCAGGCGTAGGCGGGCTGATCCTGAATCTGGACAGCCGGGAGCGTCAGGGTTTGCGCAGGCTTACTTCCTTTCTGTTCAATGCCAACGGGTAAAAGTTGACGAACGGTCTGCACAGCCCGAAACATACCGGTGGGCGTACTGGCCCGCAGCGTAATCTGTTTGGGGGTGATGGTGAGCCCATATCCTTCAGCCGACGCAATGGTTGGATCATACTGCAACACGATATATGAACCAGTGCCGCGCGCTGTGAGCGACTTACCCAGCGTTGGTTGCAGCAGTTGGTTCAACTGGTCGGCTTCGGAACGGAAACGGCTGTCTTTGACGACGAGTGCCGTCTGCGTCGTGAGTCTGAATTCACCCTGAGCGGCGGTAAGCGAGGTAGGGTATGGTATGAGCGGATACCGCTGGGATCTTTCCTGCGCCTGTACAGAAGCTACGGCGAACACACTCAGGAACAGGCAATAAAATCGAATCATTGAGAACGTAAGTAGTATTGAGCAAATGAAGTAAAGGAACGGTTGCGAGCTTATTTCGCCACTACAGCGATTGCTTTACCCGTGGTTTTGTGAAGTTCAATCTCGACCGGAAAAACCAGCCCCGGATCATGTCGACGATTGATCGTCTGTTGCAACGTACCCAGCGTTCGGCTGACTTTGCCTTTGAAAAGGCGCTTTCCGTCGTACCGTATCTCCACGGCTTTATTCAGATTCATCATCGCATCGTTCAGGCGGATCAGCAGTGTATCGTAGTCGTTTTTTTCGATGGTAACCACATTGCCTTTGTACGACGCAATCGCTTCCCGACCGGTTTTGGCCTGGTCTTCCGGTACAGCCAGCCAGTAAAAATCCGGATGCGTCCGGTCGTCCTGTTTCCAGACCACCTTATCAGGAATCGGATTACGGCGGAAAGGCATCATCCAGGCCACGGCTACGGTGTCTTCGCGCTGCATCCAGTGACTGCGGCCCTCATGCAATTGCACCAGGTGCTTGTAACCGCCTGAATCGGCAGCTTGCAGACTGTCAAGCCAGTGGCCCCAGCGTTCGGCGATCTTGTTGCGGTCATACGCTTTGTCTAATGCACCCATGTGCAGCGTGAAACCAATATTGCGCAGATTCACCGGTGTTACCTCATTGGGATGGCCCGCCATCATGGCCGCTGCCGCCCATCGATCAGCCATACGGGGAGCCAACTGATACACGCCGTCGCCGCCCGCCGAGTAGCCCATCACATACACTTTATCGGGGTTTACGCCCTCAGTTAGCACGGCGGCCTGAATGAGCCGATCAAGCAGAGGATCGATGTGCGCTTCATGCCAGAGATTCCAGGTATTGGTAGGAGCACGAGGGGCTACGTAGACCCCCTCTGCGGGTTTATAGAGCCCGATCTGGTTTTTCCACTGCTGATCGTTGACTTCCGGTTTGGCGTTACCACCCCCATGCAGGGAAATAAACAGGCTGCGCCCATCGGCCGGTTTTTCACCAAACAGCCGGTACTCAAACTTCATCGTGTGCTCCCCTTCAGTGAGCGTTTTGTCGGCCCAGCTTTTCTTCAGCGCCGCCGCTTGGCGGGTACGTTCGTCATCCAGCAACAGGGCCGCAGCTTCGTCGGCTTCTTTCCGCGTCAGGCCAGCGTTGGCGGTGGCTTCGGCACGTAATGCCGGGCGCTGATTCGGATCGGTAGCCAGCCATTTTTTCAGGTACGTTACTGGTTGTGCATAGCCCGTTGTGGCGAGCGAGACGATGGCGATCAAGCCATAAAAAACGTGTTTCATAGCCATTAGTTAGTGCCGGTTTTCTGACCATTCACAACGGTCAGGTTCGGTGTCAGTTTCCAGGTATTGTTGAAGAATCCCGCCATCCGAACGCCCCGGCTCCCATCGCGCACCATATCCAGGCCGAAAATCATGAAATCGGGGAAACCACTGGCCCCGGCGAAGTACTGGTTTGCCGATGCCGCCCGCATTCCTTTCAGTCCCGTACCCCCAATCACCGCCACCGACGCCGTAGCTGAGCCTTTGATGGGCCAGACGAAGTAGGCTGCCAGCTCATCGCCCTGCCATTGCTGAGTACCCACCTGCACACGGTTACGCGCCAGTTGAATGGGGCAGTCGGCCAGCAGCGAGGTCCAGGCCGCGTTGTTGGTTGCGTTTCCGAAGAGAACAACGCCCCGATCGGCATAGTTGGCGAGCGAAAAATCAGTATCGGCAACGATGTCGATGGCTCCATTGCCCCGGTAATACCAGGTTTCAGCATCGTAGCGGGCTTTTTGTAGGTTCCAGTCGTTTTCGTCTTTCGTCCCCTTCGTGCCATACACAAACACCATCCGGTTGTTGAACGCATCTTTAAACGTGCCATACCGGTGCGGTCCTTTCTGACCTGCATCGGGGCGTTGAGCCTGCGTCCACTGCCCGTTTTCACGACGTAGAAAGAGCGTGTCTTTGGCATTGGCAGTCGTGTAGCTCATGGCCGGATTCCCATCGAGCGAGATGGTCACCGCTGTGTTGGGGGTAAATGCCGTCAACGCCAGTTTCAGAAGCGATACATTGGTTGTTGTTCCCGAAATGGTCTTGCCCCGACGGTTGAGTTGTATCCGGCTATACAGCAGGGGCTGAATCTGTTGCTCAATAGATGCCCATCGGTAAGTCGACGAAATACCCGGATTCGCGGTGGTGAAATCAATGACGTTCACGGTCGAATCAACAGCAATCTGATGCCATTTGAAGAAGTCGAACAGCGGCTTCCAGTCAACGCTCTGATCGCCAAACCAATGGCTACCGCCGGGGTATTCGTAGTAGCTCATGTCGGGTTGCGAATCGCCCAGCAGCCTACGCATCTGACGGGCGTAGGTAACGGGTACGGTGCGGTCATCATCGCCATGCAACACGTAGATCCCCAGCGGCTTGTAGTTGGGTATCAGTTTCAATACATCGCTCTGGTTGCCAGACCGCAGGAGCATCTGCTCTAATGGATTGCTGCTCGAGTCGGGAATGACGCCATCGGCAGAACCGTATTCTTTCAGGGTCGGGTACCCCGCGCAGGGCGCAATGGCAGCCCACTTATCGGGGTACGTGGCACCCAGGAACCAGGTGCCGTGCCCACCCATCGAATGGCCGGTCAGGTAAATATGTTGCGGATCGGGCTTGAACTGGCTTTTGGCAATCTCCAGCACCTCCAGCGCATCGAGTCGACCCCAGTCTTCCCAGTTGAATCCGCGTGGTCGCCGGTTGGTTGCCGCAACCAGGTTGCCCCAGTCTTTTGGCTTGTATGCCCGCGCCTGCCCGCTCGCTTCAACGCCCGCTCCGTGCACCGACAAAAACAGCGCCGATGGTGCCGTTGTAGCAGCCGACTGAGGGGTGACGGCGTAGTATTGTACACTGCCGTCGATGCGACTTACAAATGTCTGGCTATAAGATGCCCCGACCGGAACGGCATCCACCGACAACGTACCTACATCGAGTTGTTTTCCTTTCTGAACGAGCGTGAGCGCACAGGTTTGCGGTCCTTTTTCACTGACACCACTACCATCAAACACGAAAGCCACTTTCCGGCTCGATAATGCGGGAATGGTGGGTAGCGGTGAAGTGAGCGTTTTGCCCGCCAGTTTGCTGGTCAACTGCAGGCCAGTCAACGGGGCAGACGACGTATTGATCACAACGACAGCACCCTGAAGCGATGTGTTCGCCTCCCCTAACCGAATGCTGGGCAAGGTAGGATCGTCGGTACGAAGCAGCGCTGGTTTGTCGGGAAACGTGAGGCTGGCCGTGACAGAAACGCCCCGTACGTAAAACTCATTCAGCCCTTTTCGCAGTTTCACCGGAATGTGTAGATACCCCATGCTGTAGGCATCGCCCATGTGCAGTTCACCATTGACATAGACGTTACTATTTCCTTTGATGTTCAGCAGCGCCACCTGCTCGCGGGTGGCCGGGTATGTCAGGTACGTATACCCGCCGCCGCCACCGATACCCCCTCTCAGGCTGCCGGCCACTACGCCCGGCCCGGCCGGAGCGCCGCCGTTGCCACGGGCATTCCCCCGAAACCGAAGGCGGTTCAGGCTATCGGCCGTTACCGGCAACCAGGTGATGGGCCGCCCCCGCTCGTCGTTACCGAAAACGGCTCCTTCGGCAGGTTGGCTGAGTGTACCCGCATACAGTTGATAGGCCAGCGGGTCGGTGTAAATGGCTTCCCGCCCATAACGGCTACCCGTCAGCGCGATGAGTCCCTTCGTAAACACATAAGAAGTTGCTGAGCGGTTAGGCTCCGGTGTTGGCTGCGCCCGTAATAAGCCAACAGACAGTAGGGAGAGGGTTAGGCAGGAAACGTGTTTTACCATAACGGCGACGGTGAGTGGGTACGTTGGTTAGTTGTAGTTGTCTGCGTTGACTATCGCGTCAGCACGCCCAGTTCGGCGATGGAGACCATAGTATCGCCCGTGCCGGTGGTCTCGATCGCGTCGAATTTCAGGTACCGTCCCGATTGCGGTTTGTCGAACCGGATTGATTGACTAACCGGGTTGTTGTTGATGTTACTGAAAGCACCCTGACTCACCGGTGCCGACCATGTTTGCCCGTCCTGGCTCACCGACACCGCGTAGCGATACACGATGCCGTCTTTTTTGCCATCCTGCCGGGGTAGGTACGTGAACCCACGCAGAGCTAACGTCTCTCCCAGATCGAGCACTACTGACGTGGGCGTTTCACCGTTCCTGCGTTGTTGCCAGAACGTACCTGGATTGCCGTCGATCAGCCGATCAGCACCCCGTCCGTTCGCCGCCGTTCCCGACGACACAACGGTCCATTTGGCCGAACTGACGTCAAATTCCTGGCTGACGGGACTGCTGGCCCGCTTCATATTGTCGACGAAGGCGCGGGCTTTCACGGTGCCTCCTGCTGCCAGCGCAAACGGCTGCGTAAAGCGGGGACTCTGGGCCGTGGGCTCGGTACCGTTGGTGGTGAACGTAATGACGGGGTCGGTGGTGCGGGGGCAAACAATGGTGACCAGCCCGTCTTTACTCCGACTGATTACCGGCGTTACAATTAACTCCGGCGCGTTGTACACTTCCAGATGACTGATAATCGGACTGGCATTGGCATCGTCGATACGTACCTGGAGTTTATTGGTTGTAACGGTCGGGAACCGCAGAATACGCCGGTTGCCGATGGTCGTCCCCTGCACAATAGGCTGATAACTACCGTCTTTCCAGGCCAGTACCGAGAACTTTTTCACCCGCTGACCAAGCGTGATATATTCTTCGATGAGCAGCCGGTTTAGGGTCGTCTGTTTGCCAAGGTCAATATCCAGCGTAGCCTGTTTGGCTCCGTCAGCCGCAGCCCAGTAAGTCGCCCGGCTTTTATCGAGTACGTTACTGGCGGCAAACGTTGCGGCTTTACCATACACGCTATTGGCAGTAGCCCTGGCAGCCCCGGCCAGATTGACCGACGCTTTATCGGTGTAGGCTTTCAGCTCCATCAGACGTTTGGCGTCGTTTTCGTGCACCAGTCCGCGCCGGTCAACGGGCAGGTTCAGCAGCCAGTTACCATTGCGGCCAATCGAGCTGTAATAAATATCGACCAGGTGTTCCAGCGATTTAACCTTATCATCTTCATTAGCGTGGTAATACCAGCCCGGCCGGATGGAGCAGTTGACTTCGGTGGGCACCCAGTCTTTCGCACCTTCTTCGCCACTGGTCAATTCCCAGTACTTCGGGTAACCGGGGTACACTTTGGCCCGGTCGATAGTGCACCAGTTGGTTTCGCCGCCATATCCATCTTCGTTACCTACCCAGCGAATATCAGGCCCGGCATCGCTGAAAATAACGGCGTTCGGTTGATATTGGCGTACTGTCGCGATGAAGCCCGGCCAGTCGTATACCTGCTTCTTGCCATTGGGTCCTTCGCCGTTTGCCCCGTCGAACCAGACTTCATATACGTCGCCGTATTGAGTCAGCACTTCTTTGAGGGTATTTTTGAAAATGTCGTTGTATTCCGGCGTGCCGTAGGCAGGGTGATTCCGATCCCAGGGCGAGAGGTATACGCCAAATTTCAGCCCATATTCCTTGCACGCGGCTGACAGGTCTTTCAGCACATCGCCTTTTCCACCGCGCCATTTGCTGTTTTTCACCGAGTGCTCCGTGAACTTCGACGGCCATAGGCAGAAACCATCGTGGTGTTTGGCCGTGATGACAATGCCTTCCATCCCCGCCGCCTTGGCTGTTCTCGCCCACTGCCGACAGTCAAGCTGCGTGGGGTTGAACTGATTGGCCGTTTCGGTGCCATGCCCCCACTCTTCGTTGGTGAAGGTGTTCATGTTGAAGTGTACGAAAGCGTAGTACCTCAGTTTATGCCAGGCCAACTGCCGGGCCGATGGTACAGCCCCATAGGGTGCCGGCGACTGGGCAATGGCCAATTGGCAAACACTTATAAAAACGGCAAGGAATCCAGTAAAGCGCATAACAAGGCTGATAAGTGACTGATGAGATTTATGTGTTCCCGAAGCGAACCGGGAATGGGTAGTGCGTTAGTCCGTTTGCTGATCAAGCACCGGCGTAGCAACGGTCTTAAGGCTTTTCTGTACGGATTTATTCTGCTGATCGAACACTAAAATAGTGTTGGCTCCCGATTTGAGCCAGCAACCGGGCACATAAAGCGTTTGCTGTGGCCCCACGTTCCAGAAACGACCCAGGTGGTGACCATTCACATACACGATGCCTTTGCCCCAACCCTGCATATCCAGAAACGTATCGCCCGCCTGCTTTACATTGAACGTTGCGGCATAAAACGTTGGGCGGTTGACTTTGGCGGGCTGACCGGCGTATTTGCTCAAGTCAGGTACGTTGGTAAGGGGCAAGCGGTACATGAGCCAGTCGCCGGTTATTTCCTGATCATCAATCAGGATGGGCGAAATAATGCCTTTGGTATTCTGGTTTATTTTGGCTCCGTAGTTGATCCGCCCCATGTTCTCGACCAGCAGTTCGAGAGTGCCATTAAACGGAATATCGACGGTAAGTTCATACTGTTTCTCGATCCGATTGAGCTCACCTACTTTTTTGCCGTTTACATACACTGTTGCAAAATCACGCAGGCCCGTCACCTTCATGGTTCCCTGCGTGGGCTGTGTAAACCGCTTGCTGTATAGCACGTAGCCGCTTCCCTGTTGTAGGTCTTCAAACGATAGCGGCGTATCGTTGCTCACAGGCTTCAGCGTTTTCTTCAGCTCAGCCAGATCGACCGTTTTGGTGAGGGTGATGGGCGGTAACGTAATGACGGGCAATCTGGCAGGTACGTCGGGAATGGGATACGTGGCGTATTTTTTCAGCAGGTCCCGAATGGCCGTGTACTTGGGGGTTACCCAGCCTGCTTCGCTCAGGGGGGCGTCGTAGTCGTAACTGGTAATGTCGGGCTGAATGTCGTGTTCGTCGTTGTAGTTGGCTCCAGCCGTGAAGCCGAAGTTGGTGCCGCCGTGGGCCATATACAGGTTGAAGTGAACGCCATTTTTCAGGTACGTCTCCGTCTGTTTGGCAATCGACTCAGCGCTTATCTTCGTAAACGGCTCAGCCCAGTGATCGAGCCAGCCGGGGTAGAATTCAGCCACCATATACGGCCCCTTCCCATCGTGATAGGCGTTGACGGCCTTTGTCAGATTGGCCATGTTCCCTTCGCCATTGGCCGTTGGCAACACGCCCGGCAGCGACCCGCCCTTAAACAGACCGGTACCGTCAGACGTGAAAAATGGCCCCGTTAGACCCGCATCGGTTAGCATCTGCTGGATAGCCAGGTTGTAGCGGCGGTGCTCATCGAGGGGAATGTCTTTACGCTGTGATACGTACGAGCCAAATTCATTTTCGGCCTGCACCAGAATAACCGGTCCGCCCCGACCTACCTGAAGCGGTTTTACCTGCTCGGCCAGCTTGTTGATATACACGCGGCACGAATCGAGAAACGGCTGGTTATTGGTGCGGATAACCAGGTCTTTATTCTGCTGCAACCACCACGGATAGCCGCCAAATTCCCACTCGGCGCAGGCGTAAGGACCCGGCCGCAAAATGACGAATAAGCCTTCCTGCTGCGCCGTTTTGACAAACTCGGCCAGGTTGTGGTTGTCGGTTTTGAAGTTCCAGACGCCGGGTGCCGGGTTGTGGTAATTCCAGAACACGTAGGTAGCCACCGTGTTGAGTCCCATCGCCTTAAGCATTTTGAGCCGATGCCGCCAGTAAGGTTGCGGAACACGGGCATAGTGCATTTCGCCGGAATGAATCTGGACGGGTTGCCCATCATAGAGGAACTGCCCGTCGGCGATGGTGAAAGAGTGCGGTTTCTGGGCAACAGCCTCGCTCGTAACCAGCAGAAACAAGCTGATGCAGAAGGCTACTAAAAAACGGATAGGCATGAAAAGAGACGTGAGTCGTTGATAATCAGATACACTTACTATTGAGTAGACGTGGCGTTAAGTGAAAAAACGCCCGGCTTGTCATTGTTGCGCGACACAATCAGACGGTTAGGTGCCTGCCTGAAGTGCAGGAGCGCTATATCCCGAATGTCGCCAGTCAGCCACAGCGGCGTGGTTCGTTTATACGGTTTGACGGCCCCCTGCCCAAATTTGAGCAGTACACCCTTCGCGGCATCGCTTCGGCCCAACAGCACTTTGTAGGGATAAAAGTTGCCCGCTGCCAGCACTTCCCGCTGCCCGTCGCCGTCAAAATCATCGTACAGGAAGCCGTTGACCATCGACACCTGCGCCGCGTCGGGCAGGGGTTTGAGCTGAAAGGAGGACGTACCTGTGTTTTCGAGCCAGGCCGATTCGAGTGTGTTGGCCCGCAACTCCTGCGCTCGGGCAAACTGCGCACCCATGATATCTTTCACGGTCGCGTCGGCATAATCGGCATACTTGATGAATTGCCGACGAAGACTATTCACCTGTCCCAGCATCTCGTCGCGGGTTGGCAGGGGATACGCTTTGCCCTGCACATAATAACTCATGACAGCATCTACTTTCCCGTCCTGATCAATATCGGCCGCGTGGCACATAACGGGTTCGTCGACCGACGCCTGGAATTGCATGTTTTTGCCCGCGTTCCCCAGCAGAAAATCCATATCACCGTCGCCATCTACGTCGGCCGGTGTAATGCGGCACCACCAGCCCTGGCTATCGGCCAGCCCCAATTGATCGGTCTGCTCCTGCAGCTTCCCCCGGTCGTTATGAAACACCCGAACGGGCATCCACTCGCCAACGACCAGCAGTTCAGGCCAGCCGTCGCGGTCAAGGTCGGTCCAGGAAGCGTCGGTAACCATGCCAACACCGCTGATCGCCTCGCTGACAGTGGCGGTTACGTCGGTAAATCGGACCGTTTTGGCATCGGAATCATTGCGCAGGATAAAGCTTTTGGGTACACGTGGGTACGCCTGCGCGGCCAGTCGACCACCCACAAACAGGTCCAGATCGCCGTCGTGGTCAAAATCAGCGGCTTTCACGCAGCTACCGCTCGTTGTCTCGTAGGGGATCGTCCCTTCCGATGCTTTGCTGAATTTTCCCCGGCCGTCGTTCAGGTACAACCGATCCTGATAATACGGGTCGCCAGCCACAAACTCGTTGCCTCCGCTGACGACGTACAGATCAGCGTCGCCATCACGGTCGGCGTCAAAAAAAAGAGCCCCTGCGTCTTCGGCCTGGCCGTCAGCTTCCCACCCCTGCTCAACCGTTTTAACGAACGTGCCGTTATCCTGCCCTAGGTACAGTTGCCCCGATTGACCAGCGGCCCCGCCAAAAAAGACGTCGTCGTTGCCATCCCGGTTTACGTCAGCCACGGCCAGTTTGCCCCCCAACCTCGACAGTTGATATGGGAGTAGTTGCTGGGTTTTGAAGTCGACGAAATTGTTCTCTACGTGCCGGAAATCAATGCCCGCTTCCCCGCTTACGTCCTGCATCAGCGGTTGCGGTACGGTGCGGGCGGCTGGCTGGGCGGAACCCGCTTTGGCCTGCTCTACTACCAGTAGCTGATTGGGCTTCACGTTACGCAGCACTGATACCTGGTCGTTTGCCCAACGTACCCGCACCTCCCGAACAACCGGCGCTTTACCAAGGCCGATGGTCAGGATCGGTTCGACCGAGGATTGGTACCCCCGGCTAAAATTAGCTTCCTGGTAGATCGTCGTGGAGTCGAGCACCAGTTGAATGTTGGCACCAATCCCCAGCGTGTTTTTGCCAGCGCCAACGAGTTTAAGTTTCAGGTATTTATTCTGCTGAATCTCATTCTGGTGATTTTGCAGCAGGGTTACTTCCTCATTGAGGTTATTGACGATCAGATCCAGGTCGCCGTCATTATCAAAATCGGCGTAGGCAGAGGCGTTCGACACGGCTTTACGGCTCAGCCCCCAGGCCTCCGTGACATTGGTGAAGTGGGTGCCGTCTGTGTTCCTGAAAGCGTATTTGCTGAGTTTAGTGCTCGACATCTGGGCAATCAGCGGAAGCGGATCGGCGGTTTGACCTATGGCGCGGGCGGCATTCATGGCGTCGCCAACCGTGTACTTGATGAAGTCCTGATTGGTGTAATCTTTCAGGTAGCCGTTGGTAATCAACAAGTCTTTCAGGCCGTCGTTGTCGAAATCAGCGAACAGGGGCGACCAACTCCAATCGGTGTTGGAAATGCCCGCTAACTGGCCAATTTCACTGAAACGAGGCAGGCTGTCGGGCGCAAATCCCTGGTTGATCTGCAACGTATTCCGCATA
This sequence comes from Fibrivirga algicola, assembly GCF_011742925.1. Taxonomy (GTDB): domain Bacteria; phylum Bacteroidota; class Bacteroidia; order Cytophagales; family Spirosomataceae; genus Fibrella; species Fibrella algicola. The sequence goes on along the minus strand of NZ_WAEL01000009.1, from coordinate 14,045 downwards.
TACTGGTGGTGATACCCGCTATCCACGGCCAGCGCGTATTTATCGTATTCATCGGGGCCTTTCAGCAATTTCTGCCGGTGGTTATCCTCCGGAAGCATATCTACCACCATCAGATCGGGCAGCCCATCATTGTTTATATCGGCTACATCAGACCCCATCCCGTATTTCGAGAGGTGGCCAAAAACCGTGTGCGACACTTCCCGAAACGTACCGTCCTGGTTGTTAACGTAGCAGAAATCCTGCTCATCGTAATCGTTGGTGACGTAAATGTCGGGCCAGCCATCGGCGTTCAGGTCGCTGATAGCCGCGCTCAGGCCAAAATTGATCCCGCTCCCGTGAATACCCGACCCCTCACTGACTTCCACGAACCGGTTATTATCGTTGCGAAACAGCTTGTTGCCGAAGTAAGGATGGCGCAGGTTGCGCAGTTTTTTTACGTTGAACAGCGACGAATAGAACATGTTGGCGTGGTTGAGCAAAAACATGTCCAGATCACCGTCGCGGTCGTAATCCAGAAAATACGATTGTGTCGAAAACGTGCCGATGGCGTCCAGTCCGTATTCCCTGGCTCGTTCGGTAAAGGTGGGCGTTCCTCCGGGAGAGCCGCCGTTGTTGATGAAAAGTTGGTTGGCGCGTTGGGGATGATCCCGGATCACCGGTTTATCGAGCCGTTCGCCGTCGGCATTACCCGAGTAGCATACGTATATATCGAGCCAGCCATCTCCGTTGACATCGGCCATGGTCACGCCGGTTTTCCAGCCCGATCGTCCGGACGTACCTGATGCAGCGGTGACATCGGTAAACGACCATGTACCTGGCTCAGACTGGTTCAGAAACAGTTTGTTAGGCACGGTATTGCCCGACAGGTACACGTCGGGTTTACCGTCGTTGTTCACATCACCCGTCGCTACGCCTCCCCCGTTGTAGAGGTATTCGTAGGTCATGATGTTGTTCTGCTCGGTTTCGGTGATCTGGTTAGTGAAGTGCAAACCCGTTTTGTCAGCGTCCATTTCGCTGAACTGTGTTGGCGCTGAACACCGCTGGAACAACAGCAAACTTCCTGCGACCAGCAAACGGGTACTCCATTGATGCATAATGGGCTACTGTTGAGGTATTTGTAATTAGTTGCACATAAAAACGCCCCAGCCTGACCGGTAAGCTGAGCTGGGGCGTTGAACAATCTTAGTCTAATAACCTGGATTCTGGGTCAGCTTACCGTTGCTGCGCTGAATCTCGGTATACGGAATGGGCAAGAAATACATCTTGTCATCCCATTTGCGTGAATTGTCGGCCGTGTAGTTGTATATATATTCCGTGGTGGTGCCATTGCGGTATACATCAACGCCTGTCGCCGGTTTGTTGAATGCTTCCGGCCCGATTTTCCACCGGCGAATATCGAAGAACCGGTGATCTTCCAGCACCAGTTCTACCCGACGTTCATTGCGGTAACGCTGCACCAGGGCCGCGCCCGTTTCGGTGATAGCAGGCATGCCCACCCGCGCCCGTACTGCGTTGATGGCCGTTCGTGCTTCGGCTTCGTTACCCAGGGCGAGCTGTGCTTCGGCGTAGTTCAGGTAAAACTCAGTCCGGCGGAAGTAAATCCAGGGGCTGGTGTTTTCCTGATCGCCGCTGGCATCGGCGCGCTTGCCTTCGTCCAGAAACTTGCGCCAGTTGTACCCCGTCCGTGAGGCGTTGGCCGCCGAAGGGCCATTGCGTGAATCAAGACCCGCCTTGGCCGTGTTGTTGGGCTCTGCTTTATCGCGGAAGTACTGCATGGCGCGGGTGGTGCCCCGCGTGGGGTCAACGATGGTCGCTCCTTCATACAGCACTGAACTGGCTAGGCGTGGATCGCGATTCACGTAGGGCGTCTGGTTATTGTAGCCCGACGTTGGGTCAGTAATGGGTTTACCATTGGTCATCTCGTAGCTATCTACCAGGTTCTGTGTGGGCGTGGTATTGCTCCAGCCACCTAACCCGTTTGAATAAAGCCAGAGGTTAACGCCCCACGAACCATTTCCATGCGCATTGTTGGGTGTGAAATTGCGGGCGAAGATGATTTCCGCCGTGCTGCGTCCGTTAAAAATCTGGCTGTACTGCGCCGCCGACGTGATCAGCGGGAACGTGGTCAGGTCCATCACCGCCTTGTTGGCATCGCGGGCGGTGGTCCAACGGCTCTGGTCGTTACCCGTGTTGAACAGGGGGCTGGCAGCGTATAGCAGGGTGCGGGCTTTCAGGGCCATTGCCGCTTCTTTGGTGGCGCGGCCCCGGGCTACGGCTGGCGCTGAGCCCAGTTTCGCCATCGCCTCGTCGCACTCCTTTACCACAAAGGCGGCAATCTCATCGGCCGTGTTGCGGGCTACATCGGTGTTGCCCTCGCCCAAGACAAACGTATTAGTAATCAGGGGAACACCCCCGTACCAGCGCATCAGGTCGGCATAGAGGTAAGCCCGCAAAAACTGCATTTCGCCCGTTAGCTGCGTCAGTGCCGTAGCCGGAATGGCGGTTGAACCAGTTGTTTTTTCCAGGAATAGGTTCACCCGCCGGATGTTGCTATAAGCGTTGGCCCACAGGTTACGCGTGACGCCTTCACCATTGTCGCGAAGAATTTCACCCCGGTTATAGGCATTGACGCTCGCCGCGCTGCCGTGCTGGTTGTAGGCATTATCGGTCAGGCCATCGAGCAATGAATTCTCATCGTCGAAGGGCTGGCGCATGCCCCGGTAGGTTCCGTTGACAAAATCAGTCAATAGAGCCTGGTCTGAAAAAACGTCGACTTCGCTGTATGAATCCAGCGGTTTCAGGTCAAGAATGGCTTGTGAACAGGCGGAGATGCCTACCGAAGCAGCGGCAATCAAGCCTATGTATATCAAATAGTTACGTTTCATGTGAAAGACGAATTAAAACGTTAGGTTTACGCCGAAGTTGATACTCTTGGTGTGTGGGTACTGCCAGCCCTGAATATTGACGTTTTCAGGATCAGGCAGGCCATCTTTCTTCAGGCTGTCGAAGGTTAGTAGGTTGTAGCCGTTCACGTAGAACCGGAGCGTCTGTACGCCCAGCCTGCTCAGCAGAGGCCGGGGCAGTGTATATCCCAGTTCTACGTTTTTCAGCCGCACAAACGATACGTCACGTACCCAGAGATTATTGGTCTGTTTGCTACGGCCAATACGGGGAAGCGATGCTCCGGTGTTGGTGGGCGTCCAGGCGTTGGCCAGGAAATAATCGGGACCATTGCTGCCCAGCGAAAAGTTGTACGTGATCTCCTGAACCGCCTGCGCCTGGCCCTGGAACAAGGCCGTCAGGTCGAACCCTTTGAACTCGGCACCCAGATTCAAGCCGTACTGTAACTGCGGCGTGGCGTTGCGGTCGAGCCGGATACGGTCGTCGCTGTTCACCACCCCGTCGCCATTGACGTCACGGTAGATCAGGTCGCCAACGCGGCTACCGGCCAGACCCGGAATCGTGGTCAGTTGGTCTGACGTCTGGTAAATGCCCAGCACGTCGTAGACCAGCAGTGACCCCACCGGTTGCCCTTCCAGTTTCTGGTACGACTCCCGGAACACATTGCCTTCGTCGATGAACACCACTTTGTTGCGGGCGTAGGTTACGTTACCGCTGATGTTGAACCGGGCTCCTTTCCATGAGGTCCGGTAGGTGAGTTGTGCATCGAAGCCTCGGTTATCTACCTTGCCGATATTTTCAGACGGCAGCGTCAGACCCGTATACTGGGGCACCGTCACGTTGCGGGCGGCCAGAATGTCGGTCCGTTTGTTGTAGAAAACGTCACCCTCGAATGTCAGGCGGTTTTTAAAAAAACCGGCTTCAATACCAATGTCTAGGTTGGTCTGCTTTTCCCAGGTAATGTTTGGGTTGGCCGCCACACCGGGATTCAGAGCAAGCACATCCTGCCCGTTGACAACGTACCCATTCCCAAAGGTGAAGATGTTCAGGAACTGGTACTGCGCCACCCGGTCGTTGCCCAACTGACCCCACGAGGCCCGCAGTTTCAGGTTGCTCACCACCGGGTTGTTTTTCAGGAAGCTTTCTTCCGAAATGCGCCAGCCTAACGAAGCGCCGGGAAAAAAGCCGAACCGCTTTCCTTCGGGGAAAATCTGCGAGCCATCATAGCGGAAATACAGTTGCGCAAGGTACTTGTCCTGATAACCGTAGCTGACACGGCCAAAATAGTTCTGCCGGGCCCCCTGGCTAGCACTACCGTTGGTGACCTGATTGGTCTGGCTACCCGCAAACAGCTGGTCAATCTGCGGCGACTCGAACCCGTTGCGACGCGCCAAAAAGTTATCAGCGCGGGTCTGGTTCTGTTCGTAAGCCACAAACGCAGACACGTTGTGCTGGCCGAAGGTACGTTCGTAATTGATTTTCGAATTCAGGGTAAGCGACTGGGTACGAATAAACGTCTGCTGTAACGAAGGAGTAATGCTGGCTCTGATCGGCACTACCGTACCAGAAGCATTGGCTTCATAGAACGTGTGCGGCTGCGCCCAGATTTTCTGGAAATCTTGGAAGAAGTCGAGCGCCGCGAAGCCATCGATGAACAAGCCCGGCACCGGCAGTTTGTATGTATACTTGAGCGTGCCATTCACCACGTTTCGCTCCAGTTTGTCGTAGCCGGTCCCCTGCGCAATGGCCAGCGGGTTGTTGTTGAACCGACCCCGTGCAGGCAGTCCGTTCACCGTTGCCGGTTGCGTGGGATCGCCCAGTACTGCCGCCTGAAAGACGGTATTTTGGTCCAGTTGCAGAAAGTTGCGATTCTCGCGGCGGGCCGCCAGGTCGAAGCCGATGTTCAACTTCTCCGAGATTTTAGCGTCTACGTTTGTGCGAATGTTATACTGCCGGTAGCCGGTCGTGTTGTCGCCCCGCAGCAGCCCATTCTGGTAAGCCGTTCCGCCCGACAGAAAGTACCGTACGGCGTCGGTTCCGCCGCTCAGGGTCAGGCTGTGCCGGTTCTGGATCGAATAGTCTTTGAAGGATTCGTTCACCCAGTTGGTACTGGGCAGCTGGCCACTCGCGTATTGACTAATCTGCGTATCATTGAACGTGACAGGCTGCCCCGCCTGGAGGTTCAGGTCGTTGATACTGCGGGCGTACGTTGCCGCATCGGCCATTTTAATTACACGGGTTGGGCTGACAAAGCCCTGGTTGAACGAATAATTCAACACGGGTTTGCCCGCCTTACCCCGGCGGGTTGTGATCAGCACTACGCCGTTGGCTGCCTGCGCTCCATAAATCGCCGCCGATGCATCTTTCAGTACCGTAACCGTTTCAATATCGTTGGGGTCTATCCGGGAAATGCCGTCGCGGTTGGCTACGCCGTCCACCACGATTAGCGCGGCCGAGTTGCCCGTGGTACCAATGCCCCGAATAAAAATGGCAGCATCGTCGCGGCCGGGTTCGGCATTGCGCTGGTTAACGATCAGGCCCGGCACGCGCCCTGCCAGCGAGTTGGAAATAGACACCGCCGCACTTTTGCGGATCTCCTGCCCATCTACCTGCGCAATAGCACTGGTCACATCTTTTTTCTGCTGGGTACCGTAACCAACTACCACCACTTCGCTAAGGGTTTTGTTGTCGGTCTGCAACACCACGTCAAGGGACGTGCGGCTGCCTACCACAATTTCCTGCGTGATGAACCCGATGTAGGAGAACACCAGGGTGCTTCCCGCGCTGGGTACGTTCAGCGAATAGCGGCCGTTCACGTCTGTGGTCGTGCCCGTGCTCGTTCCCTTCAGCACCACGCTGACCCCCGGCAGTGTTTCGCCAACATCAGATGTAATCCGGCCTGTCAACAGCGCCGCTGTAGGTGCTTCAGTAATATCTGTCAGTGCTACTTTCAGCGGCTGCACAGGTATGGCCGGACTTTTTTTCAGAATAATATACTTCTTACGCAGGCTGTAATCGATCTGAATAGGCCGTAGCAGCCGGTCCAGCACCGAATTCAGTTTTTCATTCTGTGCGTCGAAAGAAACGCGCTGTTGCCCTTCAACCAGAGCGGGTACGTAGGTAAACCGCAAACCGGTGGCGCGTTCAATGGTGGCTAAAACGGTTGGCAAAGGCTGATTTTGAGCCTTAATCGTAATAGGCTGGTCGAGCAGGGTTTGGCCGGCGCTGTTGTGCGCCAGCGCAGAGCCTGCCAGGATTGCCGTCAGCAGAACGGGTAGCATAGTTGCACGCATAAGCTGAATCAATCTAATTCGGCGAGGTATCGCTTTTTTCATACTTTTAAACTGGTTTTGGTTGAGGTAACAGACAGGCAAAACTGCGTCCTGCTCCGATAGGAGCATCCAGATGGTGAGACATCCCGGACGATTGTACTAGCCGGTCGTGGTGGCAGCCCCGACCGGCTTTTTACTGGGTAAAACGGCTAGGAGCAACCCTTGCCGGTAATGATGATTTGGGCTTCTACCACTTCGTAGCGCGCCCCGATAGTTTCGCAGATAATATCCAGCTTCTCAAACAGCGATTCATCCGTTAGCGGCGCGGTGATCTGGCAGTTCCGGAAGGTTTCTTTGTCGAAGTTGATTGGTATCCCGTAGGCTTTCTCCAGTGTAGTCAGCACCAGCGCTACCGGGGCCTTAACGAAGTTGAATTCAACGGGTTCGTCGCGTAGCGGCTTCGGCTGCTCAACCAGCGCTTTATGCATTAGCTTACTCGTGCGCTCAAAAACCACCTGCTGATTGGGCGTGACGATGATTGTCTGGGGCTGATAACCCGCCTGACGAGTAGCCCGCCGCCACTCGTCTTCGGCTAGCACAGATACTTTCCCCGACAATACCTTCACCAGCACCTGGCCCGATTGCGTCTGTGCCTGCACAATAAAGCGTGTGCCCAGCACCCGAGTCACCGACCCATTGGCGTAGACCAGAAAAGGCTGTTCGGGCCTGCGTTGTATATCAAATGTGGCGGTACCAGTCAGAAACACCTCCCGCCGATCGGCCGCAAATTGACCTGGGTACGTTAGTTCGCTGTTTTTGCCCAATTGTACGGTACTGCCATCAGGTAGGCGGAGCAGGCGTTCTGCCTGCTGTGCCCTGACCGTACCAGGCCGGGTAGCCACGGCAACGGGTTGGTTCGCTGGTGGTGTGGGCTGGTAGAACCACCATATGCTTAGCCCCACCAGGATTAACCCGGCAACAGACGCCGCCACCGGCCAGGTACGTTGATAGGTACGCAACGGAACCACCTGAACAGTGGGCCGGTCGAGGTGCTGACGGGTAATATCGATCACCTCCTGAATGTCTTCCTGGGTGATTGGCCGGTTTTTAACGCGCAACGCCACCACAATCTCGCGGGCCTGCTGTAGCGTCCCGGCCTGTTCGGGGTGTTGGCGTTGCCACGCTTGCCAGTGGCTGTCCAGAGCGGGGGTTGGGTGCAATACCCAGGCCCGGAAATCGTCTTGCCATACCAGTTCGTTAACCGGTATTGCGTTCGAGTTGGGGGCATCGTGTGGGGTCATACCTACGATACCCGAAAAAGTACGCAGATACTGCCTGCTCCTGCATTTTTTTTGGCGAATCAGCCGCAGGGCAATCAATTATTGGGTTAGAGGTCCGTTTTCCACTGTCCCCGCAACTTCCGAAGGGCCTCCTGCAACAGGTTAGACACCGATTGAAGCGTGATATGCATGACATCGGCGATCTGCTCCCGATTCAGCTCTTGAAAATACCTGAGGTAAATTACTTCCTTCTGACGGGCAGGCAGGCCGTCTAACAATTGCTGCATCTGCCGGGCAATAAATCGCGTTTGTTCCGACAGGATCAAGTGCTCTTCAACCGTGAAGTCGGCCGCAAAATCGGGTACCGTCGTAAGGTCTGTTTGCAACTGATTCATCTGCCAGACCCGGTGAATTCGGCGACGCAAGGCCACCAGTAGGTATGGTTTCACAAATACATCTGGCCGGAGGGTCTCGCGCCGCTCCCAGATGTCCAGAAACAGATCCTGAATGCAGTCTTTAATGAGATCGTCGTCTCTCGAGAATTTACCGCCGTAGTGAAATAATTCGCGGAAGTACCGCTGCATCAGCCCATCCAGTGCGTCTTCGTTTCCGTCAAGCAGTTGCTTCCATAGTGCCTCATCGGTTGGTAGGTTTTTATGGAATAAGCTCATAAACTGGAACTGCGACGTGACGAGAAAGGCATTTTTAAGCAACTAGTATAGCTATAAAACCAAGAATAACCCAATCCAGCAGGGCGAAAAGAGCGCGGTGCCAGCGTCTCATCCGTTTACAGATTGAGGGGAACATTAACTGTCAACTCGATAAACGGTTGAGTAGTTGGCCTATTAGTTAGGCCATAAAATTAGCATGAGCACTCATCAACGTTGAAACGCGCACGAACGAAGCAACTTTTCTACTTGAGCCAGTTGGTGTTTGAGCCGGGCCATTTCATCCGCCTCCGTCTTCATAGCCAGCAACGTTTAGGGCTTGGCCAATAGTATCGAAGGCGGTAGCGTTGGTAAACCCGATTTCAGACACGCAGGAAGCTCGTGAAGTTTTCAGCTCACGCAAAACGGGTGCCAGTGAAAGGCACCCGTTTTGTACTTTTTCTTGAGATTGATGAAACTGCTCACAGTCTTAGCTTTGCACGATTAGTGTCAAGCTAAGACTGTGAGACGCATTTTGAGCGATAAAGCCAGTTATGTTAACCTAGGCGGATGTAATGAACGGGATGGTTCTTCCGAGATAGATCCAATTTGCAGCCACTCGCCTATGCTGTCTCAGAAACGAGCGTTTAATACCTGCCAACTTCAGTTCGTAACCCACGAATCAAGCTTGAACAAGCAGCTTAGTCAATAGCTGCATTAAAACCCCCATGTCGAGGGGTTTGACCAGGTGAGCGTCAAAGCCAGCCTCCTTCGTACGTTGTCTATCCTCATCCTGACCGTACCCGGTCAGGGCAATCAATACCATCGATTTGCCCCAGTCATGGCCTCGAAGCCGACGGCACACCTCATAGCCATCCATGCCCGGCATACTAATGTCACACAGAATCACCCGGGGCTGAAGGACTTGAGCCACTTGTAACCCTTCCGCCCCACTCAAGGCGGTGGTGACCGCGAAGCCCCTTAACTTGAGCAATATCGACAGCGTGAGTGCTCCATCCGCGTTATCATCAATTACTAACAGGCGATGCCCTACAGGCTTAGAAGAAGCCGTGGCATCTAGCGACGTAATGGCTGGCGTAAGCGGGGCTAAAAGAGGTAAAAAGACTGTAAACTCGCTCCCCTGCCCCAAGCCAGCGCTGTGCACGTCGATCCGTCCACCATGCAGCTGAGCCAGCCGTTGGGCCAGTGTTAAGCCAATGCCCAGGCCGCCCTGGGAACGAACCAGCGACGTATCGGCTTACACAAACAACTCGAAAATGGTTAGGCATTGATCTGGAGTCAGACCAATCCCGTTATCGGCTACCCGCAGAACTGCCTGCCCCTGCTCGCCCGCCAGACTGACCCGAACTTGACCTTGCTCGCCCGTATACCGCACGCCATTGGTCAATAGATTGCTGACCAGCTGGCTCAGACGGGTAGCATCCCCATCCACCATCAACGGGTCAGCGGAGCCTATCAGCTGCAGGCTTTTATGCTGGGTAGCGAACATGGGACGAATGGAATCAACTACTTCCGCTACTAGGGTCCCCAACTCGAGCCGTTCCCGCTTCAACTCAATCTTACCTTGACTGATGCGACTGACATCCAACAAGTCATCCACCAAGCGGACTAAGTGCTCCAGTTGGCGAGTCATCATGCCAGTTGTCTGGTCGGGAATACTGCCCACTTCGTGGATTTCGTTGAGAATATTCAGTCCATTGCGTAAGGTGGCCATGGGGTTGCGTAATTCGTGGGCCAGCATGGCCAGAAACTCATTTTTTCGGCGATCGGCCAGTTTGAGCACTTGCTCGGCTTGCTTACGGGTGCTGATGTCCTGCATAAGGACCAATAGTCGGTGTTTCGAGCCGTCTTCCACGCGGCTGATGGACATCTCCAGCACCATGCCCTGAGGCTCGGATAAGCGCTCAAAGCGAATGGACTGTCCGGTATCCAAAACCCGGTCGTAGTCATCATACCAATCCTCGATCTCCTGGGGGAAATGCTCGCGAATGGACTGCCCGCTTAAGTCGGTAATGTTGAACAGAGCCAGCATGGCCGAATTCATGGCGATGTAGCGATAATCGCGCCGACCGTCGGTCCGCCGGGGCAGTCGCTCGATCAGGCAAATAGCCTCGCTAATGGTCTGGAATAAGGTGCGGTATTTAGCTTCTGATTGGCGGAGGGCCACTTCGGTGCGGGCGCGTTGGGCCAGATCCCAGGTGCGCTCGGCAGTTTCAGTGGCCAACTGAATGTCCAGACTCGTCCAGTCCCGGGGACGAGCCTGGGTGAGGCAAAATTTGGCCACTAACTGGCCATGCCTGATGAGGGGTACCTGGATGTAAGCCCCAATGTTCAACCGCTTGCACAACTGCTTCAGAGATTGATCAATCGCCTCGGTGGTTGTGGCGTCAGCAATCACCACGGACTTACCCTTCAGCAACTGGGCTTTCATGCTGGGCAATTGATCCAGGGAATAATAGGTGGGAATAGCGGGTAAATCAGGGCGGGCGGCCTGCTGGCGAACAGTGACCTGGTCCTGCTCAACTTCACAATAGTAGGCCCTGTCGGCCTTAAAATAAGTCAAGGCTAACTGAGTAGCTGTCAACTGTATGCCGATGGGGTCGGTTAGTGGGCGCATCGCATCACTGAGTTGCAATAGAAAGTTGGCCTGAGCTTCACTCTGGTAACGATCCGCCTGGGCTTGTTTGCTGGCGGTGATGTCCATAAACAGCACGGCAACCCGTAGGGGATGGTTCGCTTCAACCCGAAAGGCACGGACATCCATCCAGCGGCCCAGGGTCGAGACGTAAGCGTCAAAATTGACGGTTGTCCCCTGCAAGGCAACTTCCTCATAGTAGGCTGTGATATACCCCTCAATAGTGGGAACGACTTGGCGAAGGGTTTTGCCTACTACCTGAAGGAGTCCTGATTGCTGATCAAAGGCGTGATTGGTCAGCAGATAGCGAAAATCAGGTGGTGCTCCGGCGGGGGTCTCCACCTTTTCGATTAGGCAAAAGCCCTGGTTGATATTTTCAAAGGCTATTCGATAGATGGGGTTAAACTGATCGAATGCGGGGTTTGGGTCTGCCATGGTAGCGGGGTACAGTATCCCCTTTTGCTATACCTATGTTCAGGCCATTAGTTCATACTAAAGTATACAAGTGAGCAAGGGGGCCGGGAAGGTGGATTGCCAGAGCAAGAATGGCCACTAGTAGAGCAATGGATCAGGCTAAAGTTATCTGGTTGAATGCCCGTTTTACTAAGACAGCTTGTTAGGACAGATCCTGCTATACTTGACAGGGAGCTGTTGTCTTAACTTGTCGCCTCACTGACCAACGTCTCCCCTTGTCAATCACTGATTGAGTTGAGCCTACACTTGCTCAGAGTTCATCTATATGCTTATTGATGGCTAAGTGACCGCAATAGCAGTTTGTCGATTCTGCACGAGACGGTAAACCTACCCAAGTTGTACTATTACAAGTTGGGTCGTGGAAGTATGTTAATGAATTTTTCTAGGAGTAAGATTCACAGATCGGGTCTCGTAATGACGGCAAAACGTACCTGATAATCAGCACACTAAGCTCTGTTCCTTGGGAAATGCATTAAAAGTCTATCAACTTACACTGAGACTTTCGCTCAGGACATAAGCATGGCAACTTCCGGGTATGAGTGACGATGCGGTAAGCCTCTGGCAACCGATTGTGGAATGAGCGTACGTTAGGGTTTGATCAAAACAGCGAACTGTTGGAAATCAATGCTAAGTGTAGAAAACAGACTAATAATAGGGATCAGCTTTCATATTATATTTTCTACATTTAACTTCCATGCTTGTAATAGATAAAGCCTATCGATTAACTCTCTACAACTTAACTTATGGACTCATGCATTGTGCACGTTAGCCAGACCATTAAGCCACTCTCATTAGGCCCCCTGCTGGCCCAGAGTCGGCGCAATAATGTTCGGTGGGGCACTACTGGCGTAACGCTCTACGTGCGAGGCAGTATTATCCAAGCGCTAGAAAGAAGCACCAGGCGTTGCCAGATCTCTACCAGCATATCAAACATCAGGTCGAACACATCCTGACCCGAACTATTACCCAGGTCTGTTTGCAACGTGGAATGTGGGTTACATGACCATCAATCAGTCAAGCGGAAAAAAATCTATGCATTCGGTGCCTCAGCGGCACGTTGCTGGCCAAGAAGTATGGTATCGCCCACAGTAGCACTGCTTATCAGGCTATTCTGTCTGACGTGACCTGAGCGTAATTCTCCCCCACGATAACCATGCGAAGCTGGTGGTGGAAGCATTACAAGTGGGCGAACAGGTATTTGTAGAGAAACCACTGGCGATCTACGAGGCTGAACGTACCGCCGTAATAGCTGCCAAAGAGGCTGCCGACCAGTATGGCAAGCGAATGACTGTTGTCAGTTTCAATCGCCGTTTTTCGCCAACGGCTCAGAAAGCCAAAGCTTTACTAAGTGCAGAGACTCGTGGCAATTAGCCGCGACACGCCACTAAAAATAATAGCCATTGACCCTTAAAGTAACTAAATATAAAATTTGATTTACTTATTTATTCTCAATACTGACTCAACGCTACACTATTCAGCATCTTTAATCTAGCAATTCACCCGGCGATCTATATAGGACTGCCATTAACACACATAGCTTATGCTATCGTATTATGTACCTCGAAAATTCTGGTTTGTGGTTATCGTTGCCTATTTGACGACGCTTCCCCTGATGGGAACCGCGCAGGTCAGCCTACCTACATCCCGCCAGATTTACCAGCGGGGTACAGACAATTACACCTTTATCCCGATTCAGGGTCAGTGTCCGAGTGGAACGGTTCGCATTGAAGCCACAGCAACAGCCTTGAACGGAGGCACTAGCGTAGGGTGGACGGCCGTGGTTGAGCCGGTTTCCGGTACGTCGTTTTCTGGGCGTCTCCGCTTGCAGGGCGGCTGGTACGGCCTGAGTGTACGGGCCGTAGGCAATAGTGGCACACTGGCAACATGGAACGTTGACCGCGTAGGGGTAGGCGAAATCTTTATCGTTACGGGCCACTCAGTGGCATCAGGTGATCCGTCGATTGCCGTTCCCGCTGCTACTGACGATCGGGTTAATACCATTGAACGGCCTCTCTTATTTGCCGACCGCGATAGCTACGACAAAAATCCGATACCGGAACTGATGCCCAGAGGGTGGTCGCAGTTTGGCGCAGTACGGCCAGCACCCTTTGGTGATTACTGGTACTTCTGGTCAATATGTGCGGAGAAACTCGTCAAGCGGTTGAACGTACCCGTAGCTATGTATCAGGCCGCTTTTGGCGGAACCAACCTGGAACATATGTGGAAGTCCTCACAGGGAATTCAGTTTGAACATGGCTTTTGCAACTCTGCCCTACGGCTGCCGTACATCAACGTGAAAAACGCCCTGACCGTCTATTCGGCGCAAAGTGGGGTGCGGTCGATCTTATCCGACCACGGAGCCAACGACTGGACTAACCCCGATGCCAACCAGATTGCGGGGTACTACAAAGGCTGGCTCGATCAGGCTAGGGCTGATTTTGGGTTCCCCGTATGGGCGCTCATCAACCGGGCTACGGTGGTCTTTCAGAGTGGTGACAGGTTTCCGCAGGTACGGGTGGCTCAAGAAATGGCCGCCCAGTATACCAACTGTGCACCCGGCCCTGATTATGACAACCAGCTACTACCCTCAGACCGCTACGACAATGTTCACATGGGGGCTTCGGGCATGGATCGAGCCGCGCAAATCTGGGCTGATGCCGTTAGTGATTCGTTTTTGGCGAAGGCAACTCCGTTTCAACCATCATGGCCCAATGGCCTGTCATCAACGCCCGTAACGCCTGTTGCACCCGTCGTAGCACAGGCTCCGGCTACTCAGAACGGCACGATCGGTCAGAACTTCAACGCCTCACTGGCA
>NZ_WAEL01000008.1 GCF_011742925.1 Fibrivirga algicola | reverse complement strand
TGATGTCAACCGTGACGGTGTCCAGAACACGGGTGACACGGCCATCCCAGGTGTGGTAGTAACGCTCTACCAAAACGGTTCGGCTATCGCTACGACCACCACGGATGTCAACGGTCTGTACTCGTTCACAGGGCTGACCCCTGGCTCGAGCAACAGCTATGCGGTGGGCTTCACCACGCCGACTGGTCTGTCGGCTACTTCGCCCAACGTGGGCTTTGATGGGCTGGACTCGGATGTGGATCCGATCACAGGGCGGACTCAGGCGGTAACCCTGAGCAGCGGGGAGAGCAACACGTCAGTGGATGCTGGCTTCTTCCAGCCAACAGCAGGCCTGGGTGACTATGTCTTCGAAGACAAGAATGCCAACGGCATTCAGGACGCGGGTGACGTGGCTATCCAAGGGGTGTTGGTGACGCTGTACCAGAACGGTACCGCTATCGCAACCACTACGACAGATGGTTCCGGTCTGTACTCGTTCACGGGGCTAACCCCAGGTAATCAGAGCGTGTACCAGGTTGGATTCGCCACACCGTCAGGCTTTATGCCGACGACGACCAATGTGGGTGTCAATGATGAGATCGATTCGGATCTGATCATGATGACTAGCCGGACAGGTACATATACACTGGCTTCGGGTGAGTTTAACCCAACTGTGGACGCTGGTTTCTATAAACCTGCTTCACTGGGTGATTATGTGTTCAATGATAGAGATCAGAATGGCGTTCAATCGCCAGGCGACACGCCGATTGCTGGAGTGACTGTTGTTCTCTACCAAAATGGTACGCCGGTCGCTACAACGACTACGGACGTAAATGGCCTCTACTCGTTCACGGGTCTGACGCCAGGCGCATCGAATACGTATAGCGTCGGTATCACAGCACCATCGGGTTTCACGGCTACGACGCCACTTTCAGGAACAGATCGCTCTGCTGACTCGGATATCAATCCGATCACAGGCCGTAGTGCAGGACTGACTCTGACTAGCGGCGAGAGCAACTCAACTGTTGACGGTGGCTTTGTTCAGCAGACAGCAGGCTTGGGTGACTATGTCTTCGAGGATAAGAATGCTAATGGCATTCAGGACGCGGGTGACGTGGCCATCCCAGGTGTAGTGGTAACGCTCTACACCAATGGCTCGGCCATTGCTACCACGACAACGAATGCATCTGGTCTGTACTCGTTCACAGGGCTGACCCCTGCTACACAGTACGTGGTAGGCTTCGGGCAGCCAGCTGGGTACATGCCAACGCTGGCGAATGTGGGCAGCGACGCCCTGGATTCGGATGCGGATAAGCTGACGGGTCTGACGGGTGTGTACTCGCTGACGGCTAACGAGTTTAACTCGACAGTGGACGCCGGTTTCTTCAAGCCTGCTTCCCTGGGTGACTATGTCTTCAACGACACGAACCGCGATGGTGTGCAGAACACAGGCGACACCCCAATCTCGGGTGTTGTGGTGACGCTCTACCAGAATGGTTCGGCCGTGGCTACAACGACAACCAACGGTTCGGGTCTGTACTCATTCACAGGGCTGACCCCTGGTTCGAGCAACACCTACTCGGTAGGATTCACAGCTCCGACAGGTTTTGTACCAACGACACCGAACGTCGGCTTCGATGGGCTGGACTCGGATATTGACCCTGTGTTGGGTCGTACGACGGGTGTAACCCTGAGCAGCGGCGAAAGCAACACCTCCGTAGATGGCGGCTTCTTCCGGCCAACAGCAGGCTTGGGTGACTACGTCTTCGAAGACAAGAATGCCAACGGCATTCAGGACGCGGGCGACGTGGCTATCCCAGGTGTAACAGTAACGTTATATACGAATGGCTCAGCCATCAGCAACGCGGTGACGAATGCAAGCGGCTATTATTCGTTTACGGGTCTGACGCCAGGTACACCGTATATGGTGGGCTTCGGTCAGCCAATGGGTTACTTGCCAACGATGCCGAACGTAGGCAGCGATGCGCTGGATTCAGATGCGGATAAAGCAACGGGTCTGACGGGTGTGTACTCACTGACGGCCGACGAGTTTAACTCAACGGTAGATGCTGGATTCTTCCGGCCTGCCTCACTGGGCAACTACGTGTTCGTCGATGTGAACCGTAACGGCATCCAGGATCTGGGTGACAGCGCACTGCCAGGCGTGGTGGTGACGCTCTACCAAAACGGTTCGGCCGTGGCTACTACGACCAGTGATGCAACGGGTATGTACTCATTCACGGGTCTGACACCTGGTACAGGCAACAACTACAGCGTCAATTTCACGACGCCAGTAGGGTATACGGCAACAACGCCGCTGTCTGGCACCAACCGGGAAAATGACAGTGATATCGGTGCTGATCCGCTGACAGGACGTAGCCAGAACATCACGCTTACGAGTGGTGAATACAACTCGACGGTTGATGGTGGATTTATCCGCAACGTGGGTGCCATTGGTGACTACGTGTGGTTCGACTACAACAACGACGGTCAGCAGGGTGCTATTGGTGTAGAGCCAGGCGTACCAGGTATCACGGTACAGCTCTTTGCTGCCGCGAATACCAGCACGCCACTGGCCACGACCACAACCGACGCCATGGGTAAGTACCTCTTCGACAACCTGCCTTCGGGTACGTATGTCGTGAAGTTCACTGCCCCTGCCGGAAGTGTGTTTACAACAAAGAACAGAACGGGCGTTTCGACTGAATTCGACAGCAATGCCGGTGTAGTTGATGGACTGACGGATGTCATCACCATCGACGTAACCCAACCGCTCTCGAGCACAGCCCGTGTTAACCTGACCATTGATGCCGGTATCGTTCCGTACGGTTCAATTGGCAACTATGTATGGCGCGATACGAACAACGACGGTATCCAGAATGACGGTAACACTGGCATTGCCGGTATTACTGTGCAGCTCTTCGGTAGCGGAGACCTCACCAACGCACTCTCTGAGACGGTGACGGATGGTACGGGTTACTATCTGTTCGATAACCTGATCTCGGGTACGTATAAAGTGAAGTTCACGCTGCCAACGGGTGAGACCTTCACCCTGAACGAGGTGGGCAATGACCGTGCGGTTGATAGCGATGCGGGTGCTGATGGATTCAGCAAACTGATCACGATCAACACGTCACTGCCGCTGGGTAACGTAGGCCGGAACAACCTGACTATCGATGCCGGTGTGCAAACGAAGTGCGCTACACCGCTGATGCTGGTAGCCGGAACAACGAATATGAGCCTCTGCGTAGGTGGTGCCACTTCGGTGAGCGCTATTGCTGCAGGTGCCTCGAAAGTGAACTGGTACCTCGACGCCACGGCGCAGGTGCTGTCGTTCACAACCGCAAGCGGTCAGTTGGTCGAAGTAGCACCAACGACTAATCTGACGTACTATGTACAGGCCGAAACAGCCGACGGTTGTAAGAGCGAGGTTAAGCCGGTGGTCATCATCGTCAACGCCCGCCCGAACACACCATCGTGCCTGAAGGAAACGACGATCTGCAAAGACAAGACGTTTGACCTGACAACGGTGAAACTGAACAATGTGCCACTTGCCGGCAGCACGCTGGAATGGCGCACGGGCATCAGTGAGACCAGTCCGCTGGTAACGAACCTGACCGCCGTAGGCGCAGGTGAGTACTACCTGTTCGAGCGCTCACGCTACGGATGCTACAGCTACCCGGCTGTACTGACGGTGAACACGATCGATTGCAGCTGCCAGAGCGTGGCCGCTGTGTCGACCAGCCTCACATCAGGCTCGGTTTGCGAAGGTGATAAGATTACGCTGGTAGCTTCAATCGGCGGCTCGGCAACGGGTGTGACCTGGATGCCATCTAACACGGCTACTGCCGGCACGCTAACAGGTAGCAACAGCCTCACGGCGATGTATACGCCGTCGGCTGCGGATATCGCTGCTGGTCAGGTGCTGTTTACGGTGGTTACCAATGACCCTGACGGAAACGGTGTTTGCACACCTGCCCGCAGCACGGTAGCCGTAGTGATTAATAAGCGGCCCGACGCACCAATTGGTGTAGCCTGCGAAGAGGAGATCCTCTGCAAAGGCAGCAGCACCAAGCTGTTCGGGTTCACAACGGGAGCAAAGCTCAACTGGTATGCAAATGGCGTGCTGATTGGTGCAACAACCAGCGGCAAGAGCCTGACCATTACACCACTGGTGTCAACGACCTACACAGCTGAAGCCGTAAGTGCGGCGGGCTGCACAAGTCTGCTGTCAACGCCGGTGATTGTAACGGTGAAAGCTACCTGCTTGGCCGACCTCGCCGTAGCGAAGAAAATAATGACGGAAGGGCCGTATAAGATAGGTGATGTAGTTGCCTATGGTATCACGGTAACCAACAACGGACCTGTCAACGCCACGGCAGTAGCGGTAACCGACATGCTGCCTGCCTCACTTGAGTTCGTGAGCGCAACGCCAGCTAGCGATTACAACGCCAGCACGGGTATCTGGACAGTAGGTAATCTGGTGAATGGTGCCGATCGCAGCCTGATTCTGCAGGTGAAGATCAAGGGTGGTGGCTCAGTAGTGAACCGGGCAACTGTAGTAGGTGTCAATGATGACCCGAACCGGCCGGAGAACAATACCTCTACCGCGGGTATCACGGTGGTGGATTGCAACACGCCTGCACCAACGATCGCCTGCGCTATCACCGCGATCTGCCAGCATGATCCAGCCGAATCGACGGTGCTCACAGCCCGCGATTGTGGTGGCACTGTGAAGTGGTCGAACGGGATGACGGGTAACCGCATCGAAGTCTTCCCAACCATGACAACGACCTACACGGCTAGTTGTGTAGTAGGTACGTGCATCAGCGAGAAGTCGAACCCGATCACGGTAACGGTAACAGAAGTGAACGCACCAACTATCCTGGCTAGCGCCGACAAGGTTTGCGCTGGTGGTGTAGTGAGCCTCACTGCGGTTGGTTGCCAGAATGGCCAGCTCTTCTGGTCTGACAGCCGACTGACCGGTTCTGTGGTGTCGCTGACGGTTACGTCTGAAACGCGCCTCACCGTACAGTGCCGGATCAACAACTGCTACAGCACGTCGACGGAGAAGGTTATCAAAGTGGGCAACGATCTGCCGAAGCCAACGGTGGTTTGCAGCACAACGGAAGCTTGCCCAGGCGAGTCGGTTGAGCTGACAGCTAAGAACTGTGTTGGTACGCCACGCTGGAGCACAGGTGAAACCACCGCAAGCATCATTGTGATGCCAACGGAGGGTAACAACAGCTACTCAGTACAGTGCGTAGATGGTGCCTGCACCAGCCCACGCTCGAACGACTACACGATCAAGGTGATACCAGCGGCGGTACCAACGGTAGTGGCCTCTGCGTCGTCTGTTTGCACGGGCACGGTAGTTTCCCTGACGGCTACAGGCTGCGCCGGAAACGTAACCTGGAGCAACAACATGACGGGCAGCGTTATCTCGGTAACTATGACCGCCACGTCGAGCTACTACGCATTCTGTAAAGTTCGCGAGTGCATCAGCCAGCCATCAAAATCGGTGACGATCCAGGTAGGCAAGCCATCTGCACCAACGATTCGGGCTATCCCGAACACGGCCATCTGCTCGGGTGAGTCGGTAACATTGACTGTCGCTGAAGGCTGTGCCAACGGAACAGTTAAGTGGATGCCGGGTAATCTGACAGGCAGCTCGGTGATTGTTGTACCAACGATCAACACCGACTACACGGCGATCTGCGTAACCGACAATTGCGAAAGCGTACCATCGAACACCGTGAAGGTGATCGTGAAGACGGCCGGAACAGCACCAACAATTGCCGCCTCGGCTATGTCGGTCTGCAACGGTGGCAGCGTAACGCTGACAGCTGGTAACTGCACGAACGGCATCGTGAACTGGTCGAACGGCATGACGGGTACGTCAATCGTGGTGATGCCAACGGCCGACGCCAACACATTCTCGGCGAGCTGCAAGCAGGCAACAACCTGCGGAAGCCCACAGTCACGTGTGATCACGATCGGTATCACGACACCACCAGCACCAACAGTAGTCTGCAGCACCTCGGTGATCTGCCCAGGCGAATCAGTTGAGCTTACGGTGCAGAACTGCTCAGGTACGCCAATGTGGAGTACGGGGGCGGCCGATAACGGAAAGGCAACGATCTCTGTGTCGCCGACCAGCACAACCAGCTACTCGGTTAAATGTGTAGATGGTGCCTGCATGAGCGCACCGTCGCAACTGTACACGATTCAGGTGGTGCCTGTAACGGTGCCAACCGTATCGGCCAGCAGCACGATCATCAGCGAAGGCGAAAGCGTGACGCTGACAGCATCGAACTGCCCAGGTACGGTAACGTGGAACACTAACCAGACGGGTACGTCAATCGTGGTGGCACCAGGTGCTGCTGTCAGCTACTACACGGCCGTGTGCCGCTTCCGTACCTGCAACAGCGATCCGTCGCCAACGATCACGGTTCGCAAGCGCCTGCCTGACATGTGCACAGCTAAAGCCGGTTCGCTGGTGGCTACTGTGAGCGAAGTATGTGCCTCGACAATGACAACGGTAACTCTCTCGGCAACCGACAACGGCGGCCGCGTGGTACCAGCCAACTTCGCAGTCCGCTACGTGCTGACGAAAGGAGCCAACCTGGTGATTCAGCAGACCAGCGCAACACCAACCTTCACGGTGCCTGCGACTGAAGCCGGAATCTACACGATCCATACGCTGGTCTACAACCCGGCTACCCTCGACCTGTCGGTGGTGGTTCCTGGAACAACGACTGGCTCGGATGTGCTGAACCTGATTCACACGAAGATGATTTGCGCAGACCTGGATGTAACGGGTGCCCGTACGAAAGTGAAGTACGTACCTGCTCCGATTATCCTTGGCTCGGGCAAAGCAAACCGTTGCTACGGTGAGGTTGTCTCGCTGACGGCTACAGGCTGCGAAAACGGTCAGGTGAGCTGGGGTGGTGGCGCCGTGGGTAGTGTCTTTACCTTCACGGTTGTTCACGACTCATGGTTCAGCGCAGTATGCACCGTAGACGGTTGCAGCAGCAAGCCTTCGGAAATGATCGACCACTACATGGTTCAGCTGAAAGTGCCAACGATCGGTTGCGACAAGCCAACTGTGTGTGCGGGTGACCCAGCTACACTGACGGCTCAGGGATGCGAGAATGCCGGTTACCTCTGGAGCAATGGCGCAATAACGTCGAGCATCGTGGTAACACCGGGCGAAAGCACAACCTACGCTGTGAAGTGTACGCTTGATGCCTGCCAGAGCGATTGGTCGCCTGCCTGCAAACTGACGGTTGGTCAGCCAGGTACGCCAACGATCACGGTCAACAACTCGACCAACAACGTAACAACCTGCTTCGGCACGCCGGTTACGCTGACGGCCAGTGGTTGCCCTGCCGGTGCCTTCGCTATCTGGAGTAACAACCAGGTAGGTAGCAGCATCACCGTGAACCCAGCCACAACGGCAACGTACACGGCGCAGTGCTGCACCTCGAACAACTGTAAGAGCAAGGTGTCTAACGCCATCGTGGTGACGGTGCTGCCAAAAGTGCCACAGCCTAAAACAACAGATCTAAGCAATGCCTGCCCAATTCTGGCCGTAAACCTGGCTAGTGCGGTAGGTCCTGTGCAGACAACTGGTGGCACGCTGGAGTACTACTCAAGCAGCACGATAAGCCCGGCTACGAAGCTGACCAACACCAACGTAACGGTGTCAGGTACGTACTACGTAGTGGAGAAAACGACCAGCGGCTGCTACAGCCTGCCATCGCCAATCCAGGTGAACATTATCGGATGCGGCGATCAGCTGCCATGCGGTGACAACCCAGTGACGGCGAGTGCTGGTCTGGATGCTGCAGTATGCGCAGCCAAGACGTATAAATTAGACGGTAAGGCAACCGGAAATAACCTGACAACCCAATGGACAACCAGCGGAACAGGTACGTTCGACAATGCCTTTAGCGGTCAGGCTCTGTACACTCCGTCGGCGACGGATGTACAGGCCGGCCAGGTCACACTGACATTCTCAGTGAAAACCAACAACACGGCCTGTGGCACGAAGAGCGACGCCATGGTACTGACCTTCAATGGACCGAAAGAGCAGCCGACCGTGTCGGTGATCGGGGCCACCCAGCTTTGCTTCGGTGACTCAGTGAAGCTTCAGGCACCAGCCGGGTTCACCTACCTCTGGACCAGCTCGACGGGCAGCAAGGCAACGACGCAGTCGATTATGGTAAAACAGGGCGGTAGTTACAGCGTTCAGGTCTTTGACCAGAACGGCTGTAGCTCGGTTCCATCGGCTCCGGTAACCATCCACGTAGCGGCTCCGGTAGCAGCTCCGCTGGTTGCCAACCTGCGCAACGCCTGCCCGGCTACTACGGTTAGCCTGAGCACGGCTCTGGCTGCTACCACGGCCGGAAGTACCTACGAGTTCCGTATGGGTGAGTCAGTATCGTCGGCACTGGTAATGAACCCAGGCGCCGCTGGTGACGGAACCTACTACGTCTTCGAGCGTACTACCAGTCAGTGTGTGAGCATGCCGGCCAAAGTGGTGGTGAAAGTGATCAACTGCGCCGTTGATAACGGGAAGTCGGCCGACGTGGCCATCACCAAACTGGTGAGTAACACATCGGCTAAGGTGGGCGAAGCGCTGACTTATACACTGAAGGTGAAAAATAACGGTCCGAACAAAGCATACAACGTGGACATCCGCGACGTACTGCCGCAGGGGCTGAACCTGGTAGTCTCTAACTCGCCCGTATCGTATACGGTAGCGAACGGAGCGATCACGAAGCGGTTCGACAGCCTGGCTGTTGGTGCCTCCGATTCGATCGTGTTCATGGCCCGCCTGACTAAGAAGGGTAGTGTGATGAACACCGCCAGCATTACCTACAGCGATGTCATTGATGCCACCACCGGTAACAACACATCGAGCGTAACGGTAACTGACAACTCACCCTTCAAAGCCGGCCTGATTGGTCTGGCCAAAGAGGTGATTGGCAGCCCATCGTTTACGAACGACAGTACACTGGCCGTAGCCTACCGGTTTGCTGTCACCAACTATGGTGATGAGGACCTAACGGCAGTTGGTGTAACGGATGATCTGGAGGCTGTTTTCGGAGCGGGTAAAGTACTTACGACCCAACTGACAACGACTGAGGGCAGCAAACTGGTTGCGAACCCCGCCTTCACCGGCGCCGGTAGCACAACTCAGATGCTGGCTGCCAGCAGCACGCTGGTTGCTGGTCAGACAGCTACGTTTATGCTGACGACTACGGTACGGCTGAACAAAGCCGACTCTGTAGACCGGACGTTCATGAACACGGCTATGGCAACGGCCATGAACTCGACTACGCAGGTGAGCGACGCATCGGTGGCTGGTAATGACGCTGACCCTGATAAGGACGGTGATCCAACCAACAACAGTGGTGGCACGTCGATCACGATTCAGGCAACGCCGAAGCCACAGGCCAAGCAACTGGGTGTAGCCATGTCGGTTGCCTCGGTGGCGAAGCAGGCTGACGATAGCTACAACGTGACCTACAAGGTGTATGTGAAGAACTTCGGTAGCACTACGCTGACAAACGTGAGTCTGCTCGATACCATTGCCAATGCATTCCCAAGCCCATCGTCGTACTCAATCGTGAGTGGCCTCGTGGCAAATGCAGGTAGCCAGCTGGTAGTGAGTGGGGACTTTGATGGAAGCAATGCGCCGTACTACCTGAACAGTTGGGCAAGTCGCCTGGCGGCTGGTAAGCAGGATACGCTCACTTACACGATCAACGTGAAGCCAAACGGAGCCAACGGACCATTCTACAGCCAGGTACATGCCTCGGGTAAGCCAGAGAATACGACACTGACGGTCAGCGACAAGTCGAACGCCGGTACAATGGTTGTGCCTGAAGATGATACGCGGACAGCGGTTCGCTTTGATCTGCCTTCGTCGCTCATTGGCCTGGCCAAGGCAGTAGGTACTCCGGTGCGGGTAGCCAACAACGTGTGGGATGTGCCTTACTCGATTAAGGTTTGTAACCTGGGTACGACGGATCTGAAGCAGGTGCAGGTAGTTGATGACCTGTCGAAAGCGTTCGGTAATGGAGCACAGGTGACAAGCGTAACGGTAACGGCCGATGCCGGTCTGAAAGTAAACCCTGCCTACACGGGTCTGGGTCTGCTGACTAACCTGCTCGATACCACGGCTAGTAGCCTGCCGGTGAAAGCGATTCGCTACGTGCAGTTGGTTGTTCGGGTTGATGTAACGCAGGCTACGTCGCTAAGCTTCACCAACATTGCTCTTGGTTCGGCCATGGGTGGTTCGGTAGCCGTGCGTGATACGTCGAACACCGGTTCGAACGTAGACCCAGACGGTGACCTGGATCCGCGCAACAATAACAACGGAACCGGTGTGGTGCTGAACAGCCTGCCAGGTGCTCCGTACATTGGGGTGGCGATGATGGTGAGCGATACGGCTCGTCAGGCCAACGGAAGCTACAATGTGACCTACCGCGTGCTGGTTAAAAACTACGGTACGGTGGCCCTGAGTAATGTGATGTTGACGGATAGCCTGTCGAAGGTGTTTAATCCACAGGTTGGCGCCAGCTTCAGTGTTCTTGGCACACCAATTGCATCGGCAGGTAGTAAGTTGAAGGTGAACCCGGGCTTTAACGGCAACACTGATCCTGTGCTCGTAACCGGTGATTCAACGAGTCGCCTTGCAGTAGGAGCAACGGACACCCTGTTGGTGCGAATCAATGTGGTGACCGCCGGACAGACAAGTACGTTCTTCAACACGGTGTATGCGGTGGCGAAGGCTGGTCTGGAAACGGTTCGTGACGTGTCGACAAACGGCATGAACCCTGATCCGAATGCGAATAGCAACCCGACTGATCTGAACGAAAGCGAAGCGACACCGCTGAACTTGCCGCTAAATCTGCAAACGTTGTTTATTCCTGAGGGCTTCTCGCCAAACGGAGACGGTGTAAACGATACCTTTGTGATCACGGGTGCGCAGGGGCTGACAGTTAATCTTGAAATCTTCAACCGTTGGGGCCACCGTGTCTACGTCAGCGAAGACTACAAGAACGACTGGGATGGTAAGCCGAACACGGGAGCACAGGTTGGTAACACCAGCAATGGGCTACCAGACGGTACGTACTTCTACGTCGTGAAATTGAGTGATGGCCGGGAATTTGTGAGATACATGACGATTAACCGGTAAAAAGTAGGTTCACTGTGGCTCGCCGCGGCGGGCTACAGTGAACCGAAAACTACCAAAGCAGTCTACCTGATATGTGTAACAAACACGCTTTTAAACTTTGGGCAGCTGTGCTGCTCCTAACCCTCGGGGTTGGAAGCAGCCGGGTCCAGGCGCAGCAGGACAAGATGTTCTCGCAGTACATGTTCAACATGATGGCGCTCAACCCGGCCTATGCCGGTAGCCGCGACGTGCTGAGCATGACAGCCCTTTACCGGGCGCAGTGGATCGGTCTGGAGGGTGCCCCGCAAACGGCCACGTTCACTGCCGACATGCCGCTGAACCGGGAACGGGTTGGCGTTGGACTTCAACTCTACAATGACCGTATCGGTAAGCAGATGGAAACGGGGGCTTATGCTTCCTACGCCTTCCGCTTTCGGGTAGGCGAACGATCAACCCTCTCGCTGGGCTTAACCGGTGGCGTATCGGCTTACAGCAACCGGCTGTCGGAAGTAGTGACGTCGCCTGGTCAGCTTGGGCCGGTCGATCCGGCTTTTGCAACCGACATCAACAAGATGCTCCCCAACTTCGGAACGGGTATCTACGTGAGCAATGACCGGTCGTATCTTGGTTTATCGGTACCCCGTCTGCTGCGCAACAACCTGAGCGATTTCAACGCTCCGGGTGTTCGTTCCCGGCAGGCCCGTCAGGCCTATGCGATGGGTGGGTTTGTGATCGGCCTGAGCCCCGCGCTGAAGCTGAAGCCGTCGATGCTGGTGAAGTACGCCGAAGATTCGCCACTTGGCTTTGACGGTAACGTAAACCTCTGGATCAATGATCGGGTAGCTATCGGTACGTCGTATCGCCGCAACCAGTTCTACACGTTCACCGACCAGACCAACGATGCCATTGTGGGCCTGCTTGAGCTGCAACTGAGCGATCAGTTCCGATTGGGCTACGCCTACGACCGCACGCTGAACGGCCTGATGAAGTTTGCCCCCAGCTCACATGAGATCATGCTTCGTTATGAATTGGGCTTCAACCGGAACAAAATCCTGACGCCACGTTATTTCTAAGAGTTCGGCAAAGTATTTGCTATTCAGAGGGTATATGCTCCAATTGGAGTGTATACCCTTTCTTCGTTCTAACCCATTCTCATACAGCATTACCACGTATGAACGTTCGTTTCTCTATCCCCGTCTGCTGGCTATTTCTCTTACTCGGGCACCTTGCTGTTGCTCAGAACGCTACCAAACGCGCCGATCAGCAATTTGCTCAGTTGGCGTATGCGCCAGCCGCTGAACTCTACGAACAAGCCATTAAAGAGGTTCAGCTACCAACCGAAGCCGAGGTACGTCAGGTTAGGGCTAAACTGGGGTACTGCTACCGTCAGCTGCGCGACACAAAAAACGCCGAACGGGTGTATCGTGAACTGATCGGGCAGGGTGAACTGCCCCCCGATTATGCCGATGCATACCTGCACTTTGCTCAGGCCCTGGCCAGCAACGGAAAGTACAAAGAAGCCCAGGAAGCTTACGAGACGTATGGCACCCTGCAGGGAGCTGACAGCCGGGCACCCCGGTTCTCGAAACTCTACCGGGACGTGAGCGCCCTGACCGAAAACGCGGGTAGCTACCGGGTCGATTTCCTGGACCTCAACACGCGACAGCCCGAATTTAGCCCGGCCTACTACCGCGAGGGACTGGTATTTGTAACGTCGTCCAAGACTGAAAATGGGGTTCGCCGTGTGTTTAAGTGGGACAATACGCCATTTCTCGACCTGTATTTTCTGCCTGAGCGTAGCACTGTGAAAGGGAGCCAGCCAACCGATATAAGCGCGGGCAAAGCCAATCGCCGTCAGTTGAGAGCCCAGTCGTACCGGCCGCTTGGTCGCGACGATTTTACGGCCAGTACGGCCAATGACAGCCGCACGCCCGGTGTGTTTGGCGGTAGTCAGATGGCGGCCGGCGAAGGCTACGGCATGGTGCCCGTCTCTGAATCGGAGCAGTTCAGCCAATCGTTGAACAGCAAATACCACGAAGGTCCCGCCACATTCAGTGCCGACGGTACCCGGGTTATTTTTACCCGCAACAACTACAACAACGGTCAGTCGGCCGCCAGCAAAGACGGAGTAAACAAGTTGAAACTATACACTGCCCGTCAGGTAAATGGTATCTGGGTCGACATTGAGGAAATGCCGTTCAATAATGACGAATATTCGACCGGGCACCCGGCGCTAAGTCGCGATAACCAGCGGCTCTATTTTGCTTCAGATATGCCCGGTGGCTTTGGCGGCACCGATATCTACGTGTCTAAGTGGGAGGGAACCCGCTGGTCGGCCCCAGTGAATATGGGTGCCGAGGTCAATTCAAAAGGAAACGAGCTCTTCCCGTTTGTCGACGAAAAGGGGAATTTATATCTGGCTTCTGACGGGTTACCGGGACTGGGTGATCTCGATATGTTTTATGTTGAGCTTACGCCCGATGGAAAGGCGACGAAGAATATACGTAACCTCGGCGAGCCACTCAACTCAGCCAAAGATGACTTCGGTATCGTGACAGACGGCGACCGTAAATCGGGTTATTTCAGCAGCAACCGTAAAAATGGAGGCTCTGATGACGACATCTACCGGTTCAGCCGCGAAGGTTCCCTATATCCATGCCGCCAGCTTACCGTCAACGTATTTGATGAGGTGACCAAAGCGCCGCTGCCAAATACACTGCTAGTGCTGCAGGGTGGCGAGCCCGGTAACGACCGGAAAGAACTACAGACCGATGCCAACGGCGATGTCAGGATATGCGTTGATGCCGAAAGTGAACTGACGCTGTTGGCTATGCATACAGGATACATCAGCAGCAAGATTGGGTTTGCGACGCACAACCTGCAGGACGATCAGCCTTCGCGGCTTGAAATAGCGTTGAGTCATCCAACGCCAGCGCCAGTGGTGGCACCAGCGGTCGCTACGGCCGGGGCCGTAACGGGGGTAGTTGTGCAGCAGCAGGGTAAGGTAGTGCGGCAACGCGATAAAGCGCCCGTGTCGGAGGCTAAGATCAGGCTGGAGAATGAATGCGACGGGTCGTCGTGGACGATGGTATCTGACGGAAACGGGCTGTACTCGTTTACGACTATTCTGGGCTGCGAGTACAAGCTGGAAGCCACGGTAGATAACATGGTGACGATTGGATCGCGTATTGCCGCCGATGGCACCGGAACCCCCGACCTGACTATGCTGATGGCCGGTGATATTCTGACGATAGACAACATCTATTATGATCGTGGTAAATCAAAAATACGCCGCGATGCGGCCCTTGAACTGGATCGGGTCGTGTACATGCTGAAGCGGTACCCCGGTATTACCATCGAGATGCGCTCGCATACAGATAGCCGGTCGAAGGCGATGTACAACAAAACCTTGTCGACTAACCGGGCCAAAGCCGCTGTTGCCTATCTAGCGTCGAAAGGCGTCACCCTGAACCGAATGAAAGCAATGGGCTATGGCGAGTCAGTCCTGGTGAATGGGTGTAAAGACGGCGTGAACTGCACCGAAAAGCAACACCAGCAAAACCGACGGACCGAAGTCAAGATCTTAACGGTAGAATAAGTGGTGGTCAGGTACGTACCTGATGCGCTACTTTCCAGAAGCCGGGCTCAGTTATACTGGGCCCGGCTTCTGCATTTAACAATTCTTATGTTGACGCAGGTTAGCCAGGCACCGCATCTTTACGCTTTAACCGAATGCGGCGTTACTTATGCGATTAACCGTTAGTTTACTTTTGATACTGGCTGGGTTACCGGGACTGGTGAGGGGCCAGTATACCCAACGGCGGGTGGGCAATTGCGTTGTGTTTACTGTTCCATTCGCTAGCCCGTTCCCCAACGATTCTGTTTCGTTTGCAGTTGTTTCATCGCGCGAGACCCTGTTAACGAAGAAGCCGATTTTTCTGTTTCGGCAAGGCTCGCTGCCTATCCCGCTGTTAACGGTTAATCCCAAAACGGGCCAGCCTGCGCTGACGGAATTACCCCGAACCTGTTACAGCCACGAAGCGGAACAGTACAGTATCATGATTGCCAAACCGGGTCTGCCGCTGGTGGTTAATGATGCGTATCTGGATACGTTGTTCAGCACTCGTGAAAAGCCCCACCCGGCTATGTACCCGGCAACGTACCTGACCCGTAATTACCTCGATTATTATGTGGCCCAAACTAACGCTGTACTCGATTTTGTGTTGAAACAGCGCTGGGCCGATTCGAAGCGAGTGGTACTAGCGGGTGGTTCTGAGGGCTATCATGTGGCCATAAAAACAGCATACACTAATAAGCAAATCACGCACTTGATTGCCTCGTCGGGTGGACTGGAAGGCCGGTTTCAATCGATTATTCGCACTGAACGGGCTAAAGCGTTTACGGGTGAATACACTCATGAAGAGGCACAGCGCCGGGTGACAGCGTTGCAGCAGGAATGGGCCGCCATCTGCCGCGATTCGCTAGCGGTAACTGGTGCTGTAGGCGACCCGAATCGAACTACGTACTCGTTCTCGCATGACCGTAACAAAGAGTACCTGCTGGCACTGACCATTCCGATTTGTATCATTTACGGCACGGCCGACGTGGGCTCCACCTCCAATGATATTCTCCCGCTCGAATTTGCCCGACGCGGCAAAACAAATCTGACGCTGAGAGCTTACCCAAACCATGACCATACCTATCATAAGCTAACGTACGACAATGCCGGCAAGTTGGTTGGCCGCGTATATAACGGCGAAGCGGTAGAGGCCGATTATTTCGAGTGGTTAAACAGGCATTGACCCTACTTTTGCATAAAACGCTGTTATGTTGCTCGAAACCCTCACTTCCCTCTTTCAACGCGATCTTGCTAAAGTCAGCAGCGAGCTCAACCAGTACTCAAACGAAGAACAGATCTGGGCTGTACCGCCAGGAATTACCAACTCGGCGGGTAATTTGTGCCTACACCTGATTGGCAACCTGAACACCTACATCGGTGGCGAACTGGGGCAGTCTGGGTACGTTCGTCAGCGCGACCTTGAGTTTTCACTTCGTGACATTCCCCGGGCGGTGCTGCTGGCTCAGCTCGATGAAACGGCCTCGCTTGTATCACGGACGTTGTTGAGCCTCGATGAAGCCCGTTTACAAGAGGAATACCCGCTGCTGGTCTTCGAGAACAAAACATCGACGGGCTTTCTATTGGTGCATCTGGCCACCCATCTGGCTTATCACCTGGGACAGATCAATTACCATCGGCGGCTGGTTACTAGGTAGTAGTGACAGTCCTTGTCGCAACAGAATTAGTCGTCGTTAAGGCAGCTACATACCTCGATTTCAGTCGACATTGTTTAGGGTCGGGTAAAATGGCTTGGGGCGGATTGCGCCATACTCAGGCGTTGTTCCTGCGTCCACTAATTGCAATGATATTGTCAATTTGGTGTTGATAATCAGACTGTTTGTCAAAAATTGTCTATCGGATTTATCCAACGGTAGGAACTGTCTCAAAATCGATAGCATTTGGCTTAAATCCAAAAGTCGGTTCGGTGGAAGCAGAGGAATATTGTAGTGTCGACGGCTACTGCCAGCGGCAGCTACTGTTATCCTCGCCACACCCATGAATACGCTCCGTACTCTTTTTCTCCTGATTGTACTGACAACCCGTGCGTCTGCTCAGACTACCCTCACCGGCGCAGTGCGTGATGGCGCTGGTAAGGGTATCCCATTTGCCAGCGTCGCCTTGTTACATGCTCGTGATTCGAGCCTTGTAAAAGGGACGATCAGCAAAGAAACGGGGAGCTATGAGTTCGTAGCTATCAGGCCCGGACACTACAGGCTATCGTCTTCGGCAATAGGCTACGGAGTTACCCAGTCAACGGTGTTTGAGGTAGGTACGTTGCCACTGGACGCTCCACCGCTTACCATGATCGAATCGGTGAACACCTTAAAGGAGGTGACGGTAGCGACTAAAAAACCATTCGTTGAACAGGAAATTGACCGATTGGTGATCAACGTGGCGGGCAGTATTATCGCGAGTGGCAGTACGGCGCTTGAGGTGCTGGAAAAAGCCCCCGGCGTAACCGTCGACCGGCAGAATGATGCCCTGCAATTGCGCGGTAAAGACGGGGTCATCGTGCAGATCGATGGAAAACAAACGTACCTGTCGATGCAGGACGTGGTAAACCTGTTGAAGAATATGCCGAGTGATAACGTCGAGAAGATTGAACTGATCACCAACCCTGGCGCTCGGTACGACGCTGCCGGTAACTCTGGCATCATCAACATTCGCCTCAAGAAAAACAACAGTGTAGGGACCAATGGAGCGACTTCGATTACGGGCGGGTCGGGCCGGCACGACCGGGAGCGGGCCAGTCTGCAACTGAACCATCGCGAATCGAAGGTAAACCTGTTTGGTAATTACAGTTTCAGCCGGGGCGGCGATTACTGGGACTTTGTTGCTACCCGCGACCAGTCTGATCCGGTGCCGGGCTCCAGCAGTTCCGCAGACATAAACCGGCGTAATAATGCTTTGCAGAAAACGAGCTTGTTGTTCAATAACCTGGCCCAAAACGCGAAGGTTGGGTTGGATTACATGCCCACCAAACAGACGACCATTGGCCTTGCCTGGACCGCTTTCTGGAGCGATAACGGCGAACGTGGCCCCGCTACGGCTGTGTTCCGGCGTGGTACTTCGTTACCTGTGTATCTGCAAACAGAAACGGATAAAAGGCAGCAGACTGACGCCAGTAATCAGTTGGGAAACATCAACTTCCAACACACGTTTTCCGAAAAAGGAGGTCAGCTAACAGCTGATTTTGACCTTGGTCATTACCAGCGGCAGTTCGAAAATACGTTGGCGACTACCACAGCTTTGTATACTGAGGGGGAGGTGCCGCCGGTAGCTCTGTTGGTTAGCCAGATGCCCACTACGGTCGACATTCGCTCGGCCAAAGCCGATTACAGCCGTTCGTTGCCCAACAAATGGAAGCTTGAGGTGGGAGTGAAAACTGCTTTTGTTCGCACTGATAATGACCTCACCATACAAACGGGTACAGAACGAACCATACAGATTGATCCGGCCCAATCGAATCATTTTCAGTATACAGAGCAGGTCAGTGCGGCATACGTCAGTATGTCGGGGAAACTAGCTACCAAAACAGACGTACAGCTGGGGCTCCGCGTTGAGCAGACCCATTCGGAAGGTAATTCGCTGACGTTACGGAATGTTGTGGAACGTACCTACCTGAACGTGTTTCCGAGCTTGTTTGTCATGCAGCCCATCGCCAAAGAACAGGCCCTGACACTGTCGTACAGCTACCGCATCGACCGCCCCAACTACCAGAACCTGAACCCTGCCCGTTCATTTATTGATCCGTATGCGTTCTCGCAGGGAAACCCTTATCTGAAACCCCAGTACACGCACTCGATCGAGCTGAAGCACAGCTACAAAAACAAGCTGTTCACGTCGCTGGGGGCCAGCTATACAACCGATCTGGTTTTCCCGATTCTGTATCCCTTCGATGGCAACAGAGCTTATCGTGTGTATGAAAACATTGGCCAGTCGCAGGGGTACAACCTCACCGTTAGCTTCCCGATCAACATTACCAAAAGCTGGATTATGCAAACAACGCTATTGGGGTATTACAACCTGTTTGACTTTACCTACGAATCTGTTCCGCTGCTTGTCAGGCAGCTATCGGGTCGTTTGACTGGTACCAGTGCGATCAGGCTGGGGAAAGGGTGGACGGCCGAACTTAGTGGGCGGTTGAGTGCCCCCAGTGTAATTGCCTTATCTACATCGCCCTGGCTGGGTTCGGCGGATACGGGTCTGCAAAAAACAGTTAGCAGTAGCCTGAAAGTGAAGCTAAGCATTCAGGATTTGTTACACACCAACCGATACATCATCACGCAGCAGGCACCATCAAACGCCCAGTCTATTCGCATCAGCTTCGATTCGCGGGTGACACTTCTGAACCTGAGCTACACGTTTGGGAACGAGAAGCTAAAAGCCGCCCGTCAGCGCCGCACGGCTGCCGAGGAGGAGATGCAGCGGACCAACTAGCTTGATTGAGAATCGATGACGTGCTGGGTAACAGCGCGCCTTTTCAGTCCATTGCGACGGGCAGACATCGGTGAAATCGACAGCTTATTTACCCTCAGCCGAGTACGAATGCACTGGGCGGTTATGGGGGCTGGATCGGGAAAGCAGTAGCGGGTTATAGCGATAGTGCTTTACGCTATATTGCCGCCTTGATTCTGGCCGCAACATCCTGATCTATAGTCTCCCATGCCCAATCCGATTTTTAAAGTCAACAGGCTCTCGTTTGTGTTGCTATTTCTTTCCTGCCTAAACGCGCCAGCACAGGAAGTGGGTATGGTAGCGGCAACCCGAAGCGCCTTTTTACAAATGATCGATCGTCCACGTGTGCCACTGGCGGCGGCGGTTAAGGTCCTGCCCAATGCAGATGGATTGACACAGGAGCAATTTTCGTACACCAGCGAACAGGCGCAGCGGGTGCCGGGAATTCTTCTGAAAAAGACAGGTCTCGGTCGGCGGCCGGCGGTCATTGTACTGCACGGTACAGGCGGCAATAAAGAAGGTCAGCTTGGGTTGCTGAAAACCCTCGCTGCTCAGGGGTTTGTGGCCATTGCTATTGATGGCCGGTACCACGGTGAGCGGCAAACCGGCACAGGCGCCACCCAATATGTAGAGGCTATGCTGCAAACTTACCGCACAGGTAAAGGCCGGCCGTTTCTGTACGATACCGTCTGGGATGTACTGCGGCTTCTGGATTATTTAGAGACAAGGCCTGACGTCGATGCCGCCCGTATTGGTGTGATCGGCTTCTCGAAAGGGGGGATGGAGACGTACCTGGCCGCTGCCGTAGACCCGCGCATTGCCGTGGCCGTACCGCTGATTGGTGTGCAAAGTTTTCGCTGGGCACTTGATAACGACATGTGGATGTCGCGGGTGGGTACGTTCCAGGCGGCAGTAGATGCAGCGGCTAAAGACGCGGGTGCAGGCCAGGTCGATGCCGCGTTTGTTCGTCGCTTTTATGATCGGGTTGCACCGGGGATCTACACCCAGTTTGATGGGCCGGCCATGCTGCCCCTTATTGCGCCACGGCCTTTGCTGGTCATTAATGGCGACTCCGATGCCCGGACACCATTACCTGGCCTGACAACTTGCATTACGGCTGCCGAACAGACCTATAAACAGACCGGAGCGGCCGATAGGTTACGGCTTCACCTGCAGAAAGACACAGGTCATGCGGTAACCCCGGCTGCTCTTACTAGGGCGACAGACTGGTTTGTTCAGTGGCTGAACCCGTAGCCTCCGTTAGTTCTTCGCCTTCAAATCAGCCACAATCTGCACCAGCGTCGCCACACGCTCGCGAAGAGCATCGGGTGAGGCAGTTTCTCCGGTAAACAGCTGTGAGCCGAGACCCACGGCCGTCACGCCCGCACCAAACCAGGTAGTGAGGCTCTCGGCGGTGGGTTCAACGCCACCGGTCACCATCAGATTCAGCCAGGGCATAGGCCCTTTTACCGCTTTAATGAACCCTGGCCCGAGTACATTGCCCGGAAACACCTTTACAGCTTCAGCACCCAACTGGGTAGCCTGGTAAATCTCGGTCAGGGTTGCGCCTGCCGGTACCCAGGGCAAGCCGCGTTTCCGGCAGGCTTCGCCTACCTCGGCGGTCATCACGGGCTGCACCACAAAGGCAGCGCCAGCGTCGATGAACCGGTCGGCGTCGGCGGCGGTCAGAATGGTGCCAATGCCCAGCGCAAGGCCGGGGCAGTGTTCGGCAACGTACCCAGCCAGTTCGGTAAACACGGGCAGGGCTGCTTCACCGCGGTTCGTGAATTCAAATACCCGCATCCCACCGTCGTAACAGGCTTTCAGAATCGATTTGGCATGTTCGGCGTCGGCGTGGTAGAATACCGGCACCAATGGATGGTCAGCTAAGGTCTGGAGGAAGGTCGACATGGTTGTATTCCGCTAATCAGCGTGTTAAGGTTAATACGTCGGCAACGGTTTGTTTGGTATCGTCGCCAACTTCGCTCAGTTTACCAAAGGCGGCGGCCGTTGCGAAATTTAAAATGGTTTGCGGTTCATGGTTGTTGTAAAGGCCATACAGTAGCCCGGCCATGAAGCAGTCGCCACTACCAATCTGGTCAACGACCGTATCGGCTTCATATAGGGGCGATACATACGTTTTACCCTCCGTAAACAGGGTTGTGTAATAGCGGATACCGGTTGGTTGCTTACTAAACCGGAATGTGTTCGCCACCACTTTGCAGCGAGGAAAATGGGCCTGAATGGCTTCAGACGTAACCTGCGAATGTGCTACGTAGTCATCCTGCGTACTTTGCTCGGTGATGTGGTCACCAACCGGGATGCCTAGCAGCGTATTGGCCGCCCAGATGTTACCCATCACCACGTCGCAGTACTGCACCAGGTCGGGCATGATAGCAACGGGTTTTTTGCCGTATTGCCATAGCCGGGCGCGGTAGTTCAGATCGATGGAAATGGAAATGCCCTGGGCCGACGCCGTGGCGAGTAGTTCGCGGCAGACCTCAGCGGCCTGTGCGCTCAAGGCCGGGCTGATGGCGCTGATATGGAGCCGCCCAACGCCCTGGAGAACGGGCTCCCAGTCAATCTGACCTGGTTTCAGCTCGGCGAAGGCAGAACCCGCCCGGTCGTAGATTACGCCCGCGTTTTTCAGGTCACTGCCCTGAGGCAGATAATAGGTGCCGATCCGGTTGCCGGTAGTCTGACCCGGCTGGTTATGAATGAGGCCAGATGGGTCAACGCCCCGCCCGGTGATGTAGTCGGTAATATCGCTGGCAAGTGCGTTGACAGGCATGCCCGTGGCGTAGCGAACAGGTACGTTCCAGTTCGACAGGGCCAGGGCCACATTCAGTTCGGCGCCACCCACAAAAACGGGCATTGTCGATTGTTGAATCCATCCTCCGTTCGCCACCGGCGAAAACCGTAACAACACTTCACCAAAACAACAAATTGTAGACATAAGAGGAATGGTAGTTGGCAATTGCTTGCGTGCGCCAGCGTGGTCAGTAAAGCTTAATTGGCGGCTAATTTAACCACCGGGATTGGTGACACCAGCATATAGGTGCCTACTCAACGTACCCAGCGCCCAGAAAATGCAGGAACGGGTGGGAGCCGCTGTCAGTGATTGGAAAAACGGCCCGTATGAAACAACTTGCAGTTGTTGTAACTCCAATCCAATGCGCTACTCTGCCCGTATTCTCTTCTTTGCCTGTTTATCAGTTGGTTGGTTACCCGTACTGGCGCAGAAAGAAGTTCTCTATTCGCAATATCAGGTAAACCCAATGGCCATCAACCCGGCTTTTGCGGGGGTGCGTGAAGATTTTAGCATGACGCTTGGCTTTCGGGGACGCCTGTTCAGTTTTTTAAGCCAGAACTCGCAGCAGGTGGCTACACCGATTACCCAGACCTTCGCCGCCGACGGTCAGCTTGGTAGCGGGCCTGTTGGGTTAGGTTTCCAGGTGCTCAACGACCGCAACAGTACACTCGGCAACGTGGGGCTGTCGACCAACCTGTCGTATAAAATTGAGTTGCCTAACCTGGCCCGTCTGTTTTTTGGCGTACAGGGTGGGGTCAATATCCTGCCCGTCGTGGGCACGGGTACCAACCTGGGTGGTAGCAGCGCCCTGCTCAGCTATGGTGTAGGAATCTACTATGACGCCTCCACATTCTTTGCCGGAGTTTCGGCTCCCGAGCTAAATAACAAAGCGTTTGGCCTGGGTGGGTTTCTGTACCGGCAACCCGTGTATGTGCAGGCAGGCGGAAAACTAGATCTCACCGATGACTTCAAAGTGATTCCGTCGGTGGTGCTGTCGCGCGCTGGCTCCGAGCCAATGGCCGTTGATCTGAACGCCCGCGTCTGGTACGCCAACCGGGCGGCCGTGGGCGTGTCGGTTCGGCAGAATAATACCTTCACCAACGGTACGTTCAGCTACGTGCAGGGTAGCCTCGAGTATCAGCTGTCGGGCAATGTTCGGTTAGGGTACCTCTACAATTCCATTGCCCCCGAGGCCCCACTGACGGCTTTTCAACGAACGATGCACGAGCTCGTTTTTAGGTATACGCCTAACCCCAATACGCTCAAATTTTCGTACTTTTAACCCCGTATGCCCAACCAACGCGTTATTCAGGACCTCTTCATTACTCACGATTTAGACCGTGAGTTTCCGCTGGCGGCTCATTTCGTTCAGACCTACGGGGAATATCCCAACTACCTCTTCACCCACGAAGATTATAAAATCGAGCTGCATGACTGGCTGCTGGCGCGTGGGTTCACGGTCATCAATCAGTCGATGCGGTTAACCCGGGAAGGGTTACGGACGAATGAACGGATTTATGCACATCCGAACGGCATCATGATCAATGGTGAGTTCATGTGGGATTCGTATTGCCGTTTTTCGGGGTTCTACCGCGACGCTGCCGTGTTGCATACGGTGCTCGAAGGAGTTGAGACCCTTATTTCCGAACAGGAGCCTGAGCAAACCAATATCTACCTGATTCAGAGTGGTCTGGGTGGTCTGCATACCGAACGGGTGGAGATTGAGCCGCCGCAGATCGATTTGGAATTGTACTATAACGACGGGTTCCCAGAGGTGCACGAGCGGCTGGTGTCGTTGCTGAATCGACCAAAGTACAAAGGGCTGATTCTGCTGCATGGCGAACCCGGTACTGGTAAAACAACCTATATCAAGTACCTGAGTTCGCAGGTGCGGAAGAACATGCTGATTCTGCCGCCCTACATGACTAACTTCCTGACTTCACCTGACCTGATTCCTTTTCTGCTTGAACAGCGCGACTCGGTGTTGTTGATCGAGGATGCCGAGCGGATATTGCAAGCCCGCGAAGCAGGTGGCGATACAAACAGCGTGTCGAATATTCTGAATCTGACCGATGGCCTGCTGGCTGACTGTCTGCATATTCAGATCATCGCTACGTTCAACGCCAATAAGAGTTTGTTGGATAAAGCGCTGCTACGCAAAGGACGGTTAATGGTCGACTATGCGTTTGGTAAGCTGTCGGCTCCCAAGGCCAATGCGCTATTAACCAGCCTGGGAAGTGATTTTCACACCAACGATCCGATGACGCTGGCTGATATCTTCAACATAGAAGGACAAACAATCTCCGGCGAGCGCACGGAGAACAACTCGAAAGTAGGCTTCTAAACCTGCTTTTGGTGGCTTACTGAGCCGTTGTTGGAATCAGTGGCGGTACGGTCACCGTTAGTACCCAGCCAGCACCTTGAACAGTCTGTTGCACCTGAAGTGTGGAGGCTACCTCCCAGGAAGGCACGTATGTGGTCGTGTTGGAGTTCCATTGCATACTTCTACGTATGCAACTATTGGGCCAGTGAACTGCAACTTGAAAGAATTGCCTACACAGTAAATAAATGGTGTAGAAGTTGGCTAAATAGCAGCCGTTTTCTTATTCTGTGCACCTCGATAAAATTAATGGCGTGGTTTTTGATAACGGCTTTTTTTTGATTGGATAAGCTACCAGTCATGTCCTGTGCTAACCCGAAACAAAGCGTAGTAGACTGCCTGATAATCAATTTGTTGTTGTATTGGCAATCGCATACCGGCTACGGTGACCTGCATAAGCAGGGAGGTAAATGCTGCTCCAGTAGCATCAGAAAAGACTAGGCACTACGAATGCCTACGTTTGCCCGCTGATGGGTGTTGATAAGCTGCCTGGCAGGCTCCGGCTACCTGTAAAAAGAGTTACCTTTGCGCCCAAGGCATGGCTCTGGAGAGTGATGTCTTTTTTTTAAGATGGAAATTCGCAAATCAGACCGGCTCACCCACCTCAAATACGACATTCGGGGGCCGGTTTATGAAAAGTCACTGGAACTGGAGAGCCAGGGCTACAAGATTATTAGTCTCAACATCGGCAATCCAGCAGCATTTGGCTTCGATACGCCCGATGAGATCGTGCATGATGTAATCCTGAACATCCGAAATGCGCAGGGATATGCTGATTCACGTGGTCTGTTTGCAGCCCGCAAAGCCGTGATGCACTATACCCAGAACCTGGGGCTACCGGGCGTTACCATCAATGATATCTATATTGGCAATGGGGTGAGTGAACTCATTTTATTGTCGATGCAGGCACTCATCAATGAGGGTGATGAAGTGCTGGTGCCATCGCCCGACTATCCGCTTTGGACAACATCGGTGGCCCTTTGTGGTGGCAAACCCGTTCACTACAGTTGCGATGAGGCGGCTGGCTGGAACCCTGATCTGGTTGATCTGGAAAGCAAAATTACTGACCGTACCCGGGCCGTGGTACTGATCAATCCCAATAATCCTACGGGTGCCGTTTATGACAAACGGATACTGGAAGGAATTGCCCGCATTGCTGAAAAGCATCAACTAATTGTGTTTGCCGATGAGATCTACGACAAAATCCTCTACGACGAGGCCGTTCATCACCCGATGGCGCGCTTTGTTCATGATACCCTATGTATCACGATGAACGGGCTGTCGAAGAATTACCGGGCGGCCGGCTTTCGGGGTGGCTGGCTGGTCATGACGGGGGCAAAGCATAAGGCTAAGTCATACATTGAGGGGTTAACCCTGCTAGCCAGTCTACGGCTGTGCGCCAACGTACCTACGCAGTATGCCATCCAAACGGCGCTGGGTGGTTACCAGAGTATTCACGACCTGGTTATCCCGGCGGGTAGGCTCTACCGGCAAATTATGCTGGCCTATGAACGCATGGTGGCCATTCCGGGCATTACCTGTGTGAAGCCGAAGGGAGCTCTATACATATTCCCGAAAATTGATCTGAATCGATTTAATATTAAAGACGACAACGAGTTTGTTTACGATCTGCTGGTCGAGCAAAAAGTGTTAGTTGTAGCTGGACAAGGCTTCAATTTTAGAAGCCCTGACCATTTTCGGATCGTATGCCTGCCCAACATCGACGAGATGACGCTGGCCCTGAACCGTATTGAAGCTTTTCTGGAAAGTCGCCGCAAGGAGCCGCAACGGGTCAGTGCCGTGCTCGTTCATCAGTAGCTTTCTATGGCCGAAAGCGGTGCTGGTTTACGAACCGGCCCCGCCGCTTTCAGAATTTGCCTGGCTAATTTAGCGACGAGCGTTTCGCGCCGAAACTGGTTGATAAACGCCGTGCGTGTGGTGGTCTCGTAGGGTGTGGTAAGCAAGTAGGTTGCCAGTGCTGCCGCATCGCCGGGGGCAAACACAAAACTATTAGGTACGTGTTTATTGATGAATTTAGCCGCATAGCCCGCCACTCCAGCCACGACGGGCTTGTCGGTAGCTGCGTATTCAAACAGTTTTGACGGTAAGCACCGTTCAAAGGCCGTCAGGTCATTGAGGTGCAGGAACAGGTAATCGGCCCGTTCATATTCAGCCAATAGCCCGGCCCGCGTTACGGGCGGCCGTATCGTGACGTTGTTCAGCCCGGCATCGGTCACGGCCTTGTCGAGCTTGCTTTTGGTAGCGCCATCACCTACTACAACAAATTGATAGGTTGGGCCAAGCAACCGGGCCGTAGCTGGAATAATTTTCTCCAGACCCTGCCCGTCGCCAATATTGCCGGCATACAGAATAGTACGTTGCTGGGGTGACTCGGTACTCGCCGGTGAGCCAGGTAGATCGAGAAAATAGTCGTCGATCCCGTTGGTGACATGGCTGTAGGTCGCCTGATCGTAATCAGCAAAATAGTCGCTGAAGCCATCCGACACCAGATTGATGTGTTTAGCGTACCCAAAGGTATATTGTTCAACTGCCCGAAGCGTAGGCGAAAGAACCAGCCGGGCGACCGGGTTTTTTATCAGCTCCAGAATATTCACTCGGAACAGATCGCGAATGTCGAGCACCAACGGTACTTGCCGACGTCTGGCTACTTGCGCACCTAAGAAAGCGGAGAACAGGCGCGACGACGACGCAACGATTACATCGTATGGATTATCGCGGGTCAGGGTAAGGGCCTGACTGTAAAAACAAACGTAGGAGCGAATCTGATCGGCAAACCCGCTGGTATGGGCTGGTACCGTGATCCGGCTAATGCGAAGGTTATCGTGCTGTTCTTCGGCGGCAGCTTCGATTTTGAACGATTGGTACCGGTTAGGTTGTGTGGTCACTACATGAACAGTACCTGAATCGCCAAGCTGCCGCGCCAGTTCATAAGCCAGCGGTGTGTTTCTAAATGAACCGGCACTGAGGTCAGGCGAGAAATAGTAGGTAAGTAAGAGTATGTTCATCATTACGTAGAAAAGTGGGTTGTTAATTCGGTACTGAAATCGAGCGAGACGCAGGGGGCGGCTACGGTATGGTTGAAGCCGAGCGAATGATCATAGCTGGCCTGGTTAATGATCGGCGGTGGGCCTTTTGTGGTGCAATGGATGGTGACAGGCCCTACCAGAATGACCTGTTGGTCGACGGTTACGCCAGACTGATGGGCAAAATAGAGGTGGGCTCGCAGCGGTTGATTGCCGGGGGAAAGGTGGTCGGTTATAGTTAGCGTATTGCCGCTGTGCAGTGTCCAGCGTCGGGTATGCTGTTCTGTCAGGTGAGCATAGCCCGTGTGGGTAGCCTCTACGCAGGAGGATGTATCGGTGTGTAGCTGCACCCGCGCACGCCGGCCTAACCGAAATGTGCTCCAGACCTCCGATGAGTTGTGCCCTCCCACGGTCACCGTATTGTGCGCCGCTGTACTGCGTTCCCACGACCGCCGCTCGCCAGCCCGATAGGTCGACGTACCCGGGTCGACCACAAGGGGCTGCCCATCCACGTGCAGGATGAACGAAAAGGTGTCGGCATGCGCATGGCCGGGCTGATGATCGGGCCCTACTGGTCCAACGTCGATAAATAACTCGAGCCTGTCGGTTGTCAGCATCCGGTAGCCGCTATCGGTCAGCGTGACAGGCGCTGGAACGAAATTGAGGGGGCGGGCTTTGGCCAGCAGTTGAGCTGTAGTAGGGGCAATGCCATGGGCGGCATCATTGACCATAGGTACCGACCCATCACGGAACGTAACTGTCACCAGCCAGTTCAGCATGGCGGCAACTTTTTCCTGTACGTACCCGCCCAGGTCAGGATCGTTGCTCCACGTATCGGCTTGTAGCGTCTCGTACACAGTCAGCAGGCGGTCAGTCAGCAGTTGATGATACACCGGGCTGCGTTCGTAGTGGCCTCCATCAGTCAGAATTTGCTCGGCGAGTTGAGCCCGCAACAAGGCTGCGCCAACGGTAAACCAGGGTCGGTGGCGGAAATGAATAGCCATAACAGTGAGCGCACAGGCATTTTCGAGCAGGTGGTTACCGCCAAGGTGGTATTCCAGACGAGTGCGCAACAGGGCTGTTTGCTGGTACAAATGCTGCTCGATCAGTGGGTCATGTATACCGTTTCTCCGAATAAAAGCCCGCCAATTCAGTAGGCGTAACGAGGTTGGGTAAGGCTCAAACCCATCACGAATGGTGGCTGTCTGTCGAATAAAATCATGAATGAGCGCCAGGCCGTCTACCCGGGAATCAAGCCAGTCGAAATAAGTCAGAGTATAAGTCCAGAGTTTACCAAACCGGGCATAGTTCCAGTCGATCTGATTAGTAAAAGTAACTGACTGGTTCAGGCAGGTAAACGACACGGGGAACGAGAGAGTCGGTCCGGTTGGGACTAGGCGTAACGTGACTGGTTGCAGGCGCGGCTGACTGCGTAGCCTGTTCCATACCTGGTAAACCAGTTGTTGTGGTTTCAGATAACGTAAGGTTCGCCAGTATAAACCTGTAGATGTCAAGGGTAGCCAGTCGCTTCGGTGGAATAGTACCCAATGTTACATCCTTTGCATGTAACTTGCCAGTATACAAGGAGCTATACAGGTTGAATTTATTAAACGAGAAGTACCCAGTTATTTTCTTGCAAACTACGCAGGGCA
Source organism: Fibrivirga algicola (assembly GCF_011742925.1). Classification (GTDB taxonomy): domain Bacteria; phylum Bacteroidota; class Bacteroidia; order Cytophagales; family Spirosomataceae; genus Fibrella; species Fibrella algicola. The sequence continues at coordinate 395,282 of NZ_WAEL01000008.1, read as the reverse complement.
GCAAGTGCGGTAGCAGTCGTGTTTATGATGTCTGAAAATGGAATAATAAGGCCTTGGCCAGTGCGTAAATAGCTTATTAACTGGCTAAACTGCTCGGCGTGCCCTTTGTCCTGTTTGCCTGAAAAACTTGAAAATCCCCGAAATCCATAGCCGGTCAATGAACTAAAATTATCAAGGATGAGGGTCCGCTCTTGTGAGTAAATTTCTATGCGCTCCTTTGCGTATGCCTTACTACCATTAGCGAAATAGTTTATAACGCCGGTAGAGCCGTTTTCATAGCGTAGCAGCATGCTGGCCGAATCGGTTGTCTCAGACGGTGCTTGGCCCATAGCGTTCAGGCAAACGGCCGTTACGCGGCTGCCGGTCAGGTACGTTAGTAAATCGATATGGTGACAGGCTTCACCCAGAATCCGACCACCACCCACCGCCCGGTCGTGCACCCAGGCATTGGCAGGAATGGCCCCGGCGTTTATGGTAGCAACAATGGCCATGGGTACCGCACCACTGGTGTCACCACCCAGCAACGATTTGGCTTTACGAGCGGTTGGCGAGAAGCGTCGGTTAAAGCCCACAGTCAGTAACCGGTCGCTGGCCTTACTGGCAGCGGTAATGATCGCGGCCAACTCATCCTCATAGATAGCGAGTGGCTTTTCAACAAACACGTGTTTACCCGCCTGCAGTGCCTCAATCACCAGTCTGGCGTGGCTGTTGTGGCGGGTCGTTATCACGCAGAGGTCAATGGCAGGCTCGTCGAGTAGGGTTTGGTAGCGGGTTGTACTATGAGGAATGCCGTATTTTTTAGCGAGTAGTGTGCCGCTCATGCCGTTGGCACTGGCAATGGTATGTAGCGTCGCTCCGGCTTTCCTGAGTGCGGGTAACACCGTAGCCCCGGCGAAACTACCTGCACCGATAAGCCCCACAACCCCCGCCGAGGGAACTATCGTGGCTCTCTCACGTAGCGTAATCGACGTACCCAGCCGAGCTGTGGCCTCGGGCGTGTCGGGATAGCTCAGGATTGAGGCAATGGTATGACTACCCGACGCGCCCAGTTGTCCGTAAATCTGCTGGTAGTCGGTCAGGGGTACAATCTGCGAAATCAGGGGGGCAACCTGCAACTGCCCGGTGCTCAGGAGTTGAAGAATAGTCTGGAAGTTTCGATTCTCGGTCCAGCGCACGAAGGGCAGGGGGTAATCGAGGCCAGCTTGTTCATAGGCCGAATCGTATCGACCGGGCCCATACGAGCACGATACCTGAAAAGAAAGCTCCTTCTCGAAAAAGTCGGCCCGATTCAGGTGAAGGTTAACCACGCCGATCAGCACAATACGCCCTCGTTTGCGGCTCATCCGGGCCGATTGGGTCATAATCTCGTCGGTGCGTGTAGTAGTTGACTTTGTTGAGGCCGTAATTACAACGCCATCGGCTCCAACCCCACCTGTTAGTGTCATAACCGCTTTTATCACATCGGTATGCGATGGGTTTAGGGTTTCTATCCCAACGGTTCGGGCGAGTGTCAGTTTGTGTTCATCGGGGTCTAGGCCAATTACGCGGCACCCGTTCAGGCGGAGCAGTTGAGCGGTCAGCAATCCAACCAGCCCCAGACCTACTACAACCACTGTTTCCCCCAGGGTTGGGTTCAGGAGCCTGATCCCCTGTAAACCCACTGCACCAATGACGGTAAAGGTGGCCTGATCGTCAGTCACTGAGGTCGGAATTTTAGCCACCAGATTGCGCGGTACACAGACCACCTCGGCATGGTGCCCGTTCGACGCTACGCGGTCGCCAATGGCCATATCGGTCACGTCGGCCCCCACGGCGATAACCTCGCCAACGTGGCAATACCCAAGCGGAAGCGGCTGGTCGAGCTTCCGGAAAACGGCTTCCAGCGTTGGGAGGAGCCCGTCAGACTGAATCTTTTCGATTACCTGCTTTACCCGCTCCGGCTGCTGCCTGACCTTGCCCAACAGGCTTGCTTTGCCAAAATCCACCAGCATACGCTCTGTTCCAACCGATACCAACGTACGCCGGGTACGTATCAGGACATATCCGGCACGTACCTGAGGGGCGGCCACAGTGACCAGTTCAGTTTTGCCCGATGTTAGATGTTGTATAAGCTGGTACATGCGTAGGTGGTGGAGACGGTGGTGTGGTACAGCGTGGTAATTGCGAAGAACGAATTAATTAGCAGGCGAGTGTTGTGTCAGAATTCACTGGTCTACAGCCAGAATGGCGGCAATCCGCTCGGCAGCGTAACCGTCCCATAAGGGGGGAAGGGTGCCTTTTTTAGCCGTTCCAGTGCGAATAGCTGCCAGATGGGTCTGCACCGTCGCCGGGTTCAAGTCGGGGAGTAGCAAGTTGGTACCTAGAGTAACGGTGCAGGGGCGTTCGGTGCTGGTCCGGAGGGTTAGACACGGTACTTGCAAGTATGTTGTCTCTTCCTGAATGCCGCCTGAATCGGTCACAACCGCCTGCGCATGCTCCATCAGATTTAAAAACTCCAGATAGCCCTGCGGTTCGAGCAGCCGTATGGCTGGCTGGTCGGCCAGTTGATCGAGTAGCCCATAGCGAATCAGGTTGGCGCGGGTACGTGGGTGGACTGGAAAGACAACAGGGCTGTGTTGAGCGGCGTCGAGCGCAATTTGCGCAATCGCCTGGAGGCCGCTGGCAGAGTCGACGTTAGAAGGTCGATGCATTGTGAGCAGTACATAGCCGCCCGGTAGTAGCCCCAGCGTACCCACCGTATCCTGCTGGCTGGCTTTTGCCCGATAGTGTACCAGCGAGTCGATCATCACGTTGCCTACAAACCGGACTTTGCGACTGTCGATGCCTTCGCGCTGAAGGTTGTCGAGACCTGCCTGTTCGGTAACAAACAAGAGATCAGCGAGATTGTCGGTCAGTATCCGGTTGATCTCCTCGGGCATGCTCCGGTCGCCTGAGCGCAGCCCTGCTTCCACGTGGGCTACCCGAACGCCCATACGCACGGCCACCAGCGCGCAGGCGAGCGTGCTTGTGACATCGCCTACCACGACTACCCAATCAGGTTGTTCTACCTGAATCACAGCCTCGAATTTGACCAGTATGTCGGCGGTCTGCTGCGTTTGTGTGCCTGTAGTAACACCCAGGTAATGGTGGGGGATTGGCAGTCCCAACTGGTCGAAAAAGACACCGCTCATTCGGGTATCGTAGTGCTGGCCGGTATGTACAATCTTCGACTTCACGCCCTGTTGTTTACTGAAGGCGCGGTGAAGCGGTGCCACTTTCATAAAGTTGGGTCTGGCTCCGACGATGCTTAAAATCTTCATTTCTTCTGAAAAACAACCACAAAAAGAGTGTCAGCATACGTAGCCGGTAAGCAGTTGCGTAGCAGGCGGGCCATGGTGTTGGTACCGCCGAATGATTGCTGGGTAAGCAACTGGTAGGCACCGGCTGGCAATTGAGTAGCAACAGACCCGGGTGTGGCATACTGTACCACATGCTTTAGGTAAGGCGGTCGGCCGATGAGGGTATAAGCGAGGCGCTCTAGCCGACGATATATGGAGCGGCGGTTGGGTAAAGACAGCATTAGATAGCCACCAGGACGCAGAAACTGGTCAAAAGTCTGGAGCGTCTGGGTTAGATCAGGTACGTATTCCAGCACGCTCGATGAAACAATGACGTCGAACGGGGCTTCTGCCGGGACTTCGGTCAGGGGCAGTATCGCTACCCTGAAGGTAGCCGCCGGAACGGTTGACTGCTGCTGGCATAGCCGAATCATTTCTGCCGATCCGTCGATACCCAGCACTCTACACTGCCGGCTGGCTAGATACCGGCTGAATACGCCTGTGCCACAACCCGCGTCGAGCACGTGCGCGCCGGGTAGAACATAGATGTCGAACAGCGATGTCCAGACGGCGAAGCGTTCCCGAAAGTCGGCCGATTGTTGATACCGGTTGCCAAACGCGCTGGCAATATCGGAATGGAAGTCAACGGCGTTCATCGGGAAGGAGGTCGGGAAGAGGCTTCAATGTAAACAGTGGCTATCATAAACTGGTACAGACAGGCGTGGCTGAAATGGTAGATAAATCCGGCCCTACCATCCAGAAAGCCAAGCAGCAGCACATAGCGGTAGAAAAAATAAAGAAAAGGGCGTAAAAGTACAGGAACGTGGCCCCAGACATGCTCTTTTACCCACCGTTTGCGGTCGCGCTGGGTGTGGGCATCGGCCCAGCGCAGGGTTTTTTGACGCGCTGATTTCAGCAGATCAGCGACCTGAAACTGCGTGTAGCGCGCATGCTTTTCGTACCAGAACCGGACCGACTTCCGATCATGATGTACGAAAGGTTCGTTGAGGTAGCCGGTAGTGCCACTCACGGTAATCTGCTCGTCCATCTCGCGGTCGATACGCTGCACCGCCGACCGTCGGAAAAGTCGGAGTATATAGGTTGGGTAGTAGCCGCCATGCCGTATCCAACGGTTCATAAAGATAAACCGAAAGGGAATAAAAAAGCCGTTATGCGCGGTGGGTTGTCTTACCACCAGGCTGATCTGTTCTTTGAGGGCATCGGTGGCGTATTCGTCGGCGTCTAGAAATAGCACCCAGTCGGTTGTAATCGGCAGCGCGTGAACAGCGTAATGACGTTGGGCGGCGTACTGATCGAACGGGCGGTGAAACACGGTGGCGCCCCTTGCTGCTGCCAGTTCTGTGGTGCGGTCTGTTGAGCCCGAATCGAGCACAAATACGGCCGCGGCCCAACCCGAGAGGCTTTGCAGGCAATGCGGGAGGTTGACTTCTTCGTTAAGGGTTAGAATCAGAACGGTGATCGGCAGCATGCGCGAATAAATGACGGGATGAATGGGACACGGGGGTAGTTCAGAAATCGCTTACACGTCGATGTCGTTGCGGTCGAGCCAGTCGTCGAGTACGACCAGCAGCCAGATCTGATTCCAACTGGTACCCGGTTCGCCCCGCAAAAAGTGCTGGTAATGCGTTTGTAGGGTCGCAGTGTCGAAGAGGCCCCGCTGGCTAAGCCGTTGGATTCGTTCGGTACAAAATGCCCGCAGGTCCTGTCGCATCCACTGTGCCCAGGGAAAGCTGAAGCCCATTCGGGAGCGCTTGGCTAATTGGCCGGGCAACAAAGGCTGCAGGGCGTCGAGAAGAAGTTGCTTGGGTACGTTCGTTTGCTTGTAGTGATCGGGAACCTGAAGTAAAAACTCAATGAGTGTATAATCGAGCAGGGGTACGCGCAACTCCAGCGCATGGGCCATGCTCATCTGATCGTAGTCGCGCAGGAGCAGCGGCTCGGTATAAGTCAGGAGTTCGTTTACGGTTAGCTGACTCAGTGGTGCCAGTGGCCTTTGACCAGGCTGTGGCAACTGAGCAAACGAATGTTGCGCCAGGGGCGTACCTAAGAGCTGGTTGGCGATTGGCGCCGAAGTCGATTGTCGTAATAATGGAAACAGGTACGCCGGGTCGAGGGAGGGGAGCGAAACAAGGCTGGCTAACTTTTGCGGGTTGGCGCCCGGCAAGGCCCAGAAAAGTAGCTGGTGTCGAACGGCCGTGGGGAGCTTCCAGAGCCAGTTTAGTTGCCTTAACCGGGCGTACCGTTTGAACGTAGAGTACCCTGCAAACACTTCGTCGCCGCCCAAACCGCTTAGTGCTACGGTAATGCCTGCCGCTTTGGCCAGCTTCGAAACCATGTAGGTATTAGGCCCATCGCCGCTGGGCTGGTCCATACTGGCCAGAATACTGGGTAATTCGTCCAGTAGCTGACTGGCCGACAATGGCAATTCGGTATGCCTGGTGTTGAACCGGCGGGCAATGGCCCGGGCATGCACCGACTCGTCGAACTCCGACTCCCGAAAGGTAACGGTGAACGTATTAATCGGCTGTTCGCTCTGTTCGGCCATCAGAGCCACCACCGCACTCGAATCTACCCCCCCCGATAAGAACGCTCCGATTGGTACATCACTGATTAACCGCCGCGCTACCGATTCCTGCAAGAGGTGACGTACCTGTTTTTGAATGGAAGTCTGGTTGTGTAGCAGGGCCGGATCAGCCGCTGTAAGTTCGGTGGGAGTCCAGTAGCAGGTTTCTGCCCATTGATGTGCGGCCAGCAGCCCAAAATGGCCGGGAGGCAACTGCCTTATGCCAGCCACCAGGGTATAGGGTGGTCCCACGGTTTGGTACATGAGGTAGTGAGGCAGTACGCTGGTATTTAACCGACGTGGCACCAGCCCGGTGCTCAGCAGCGCCCGTACCTCCGAGGCAAACACAAATACGTCATTTGTCTGGTAATAGTAGAATGGCTTTTTGCCGAGTCGGTCGCGGGCGGCAAAAAGTTGTTTCGTGTGCCGGTCCCAGATGGCAAAGGCAAACATACCGTTCAGGTGTTGTAAGCAGGCGGTGCCCCACCGCTCGTAGGCCGCCAGAATAACTTCGGTGTCTGAATTTGTCTGAAATGAATAGCCGGTCAGTTGTGCTTTGAGCGACAGGTAGTTATAAATCTCACCGTTGAATGTAATAACGTACCGCTGATTACTCGCTAATAGCGGCTGATTGGCTCCCGACGTAAGGTCGATGATCGATAGCCGCCGATGTCCCAGCGCCACCTGCTCTTCAGCCCAGATACCCTCAAAATCAGGGCCCCGATGCTGTAGCTGGGTGGTCATAAACCGAACCAGTTCCGGGTTGGCTGGCGATTCTGGTCGTGTAATAAGCCCCGCTATTCCGCACATAGTTGCGATGATAAGGTATTGGTTGTCAATGCCTGATAGGTACTTAGCCACCGGTAGCTATTGGTGGTGCTATCAAACTGCTGGCGGGCCAGCGCACTCGCCTGCTGGCGGTATCGACCGTAGGTAGCGGCCGGTAAAGACAAAGATGTATCCAAGGCACGAGCCAACTCGGTTGGGTGGTTAGGTACCCAGAAGCCTGCCTCGTTGGCCGGAAGAATGGCCCAGGGTGTGCCGGTCGAGGCTATTACCGGTGTTCCCTGCGCCAGAGCTTCGACCACCACATTGCCAAAATTTTCGGTATGCGAGGGCAGTATCAGTGCATAGGCTCCTGCCAGCAAGGTCTGTTTGGCCTCGCCCGAAACGGGCGCTTCGAAAGAAACCCGATCGGCCAGCCCCAGGTCGGTAGCTTGTTGGCGAAGGAGGGAACCATAGCCCTCTGTGTCGGCACCCACCAGCCGGAGTTGCCACGGCCCCCGCCCGAAAACAGGCGATAGGGCCAGCGCATCGAGTAACCGATCGAGGGCTTTTATAGGATGCAGCCGGCCCAGGTAGAGCAGGTAGGGAGTTGGTTGCCCGGTGTCTGGCGGGGCAACGCGGGGGGGGAGGTCTATGTAGTTGGGTAACTCAATCAGTCGGGCTGTTGTGCCGAAGCAGGCTTGTACCTGTTTCGTTTCGTCGGGCGATGTGGTGTGGAACGTAACCGCCTGCGTAACCCTGGCGAGCAGGTGGAGCACGGCTCGTTTCAGTATGGGTCGGGTAGCAAGTGCCGCTGGGGCCAGTTCGCCTCGGGGCGACCAGACGACGACCTTACGCTGCCAGATTGCCAGCAGACCTAAAACGAGTGATAGCGGATAGAATAGGCTGGTTAAATGCACAATGTCGGCGGTGGGGAACAGGCGCCAGGCTTGCTGGATTGCGCCCAGGGGCAGGTTGTGGAATCGGCTGGGTACGTACCTGACCCTACCGGCGTCAGAGCTAACCCAGCAGTGCCGTGGTGTGCTGCCGGGCTGATCGGTGGCTGTCGCAACAACCGTCACCCTGACTCCTTCGCGCACCATTGCTTTTGCCAGCCAGTAGACCGAATTGCTTGGCCCGCCCGACTGAGCCGGATAAAACGTACCGATAGGATAAAGTATATGCATGATCGGCTATGTGGCTAGAATCTGGTTGTAGAGTGTACTGTACTGCGTAGCTACCTGATCAATTGTGTATCGGCTGGCGTTTGCGTACCCCGCCCGTAACAACTGCTCGCGGTACAGACCATCGGTTAGAATTCGAAGCAGTCCCTGCCGAATTGAGTCGACCGAAAATGGATCGACCAGACAGGCTGCCTGCCCGGCTACTTCGCTCAACGGCGACAGAGCCGATGTAAGCACCGGCCGTCCAATGGCATTGGCTTCAATAATGGGCATGCCAAATCCCTCATAGGTAGAGGTAAAGGCCACAACATCGCAGCTAAGGTATTCGGCCGCCATCTCTGCCTCAGAAAGGCAGTCCTTTTGCGTGTACTCAATTCCCGACGCTCGAAGCTGTTCTTCCTGACCGGGCGACAGCGTACCCACAATCGTGAGTGTACAGCTCAGTCCGGTCAGCGCTTCAATCAGGCGGGGGAGGTTTTTGTGAGCCGCCGTACCAATCTGTAGTATGGACGGCTTTTGTGCGTTGAAAAGCTTCGGAGATGCCTTGAACCGCGGATTGTAGTGGTTCGGAATAACGGTGACTTTGCTGGCTAGCGCAGCCCCCATGTAATGCAGTATCTCTTGTTTTGATTTCTCTGAAACAGTGGTGATATACCGGGCCCGACGCATTGGCAAAAAATAATAGAGTAGCCATAATACACTGAATCGAATCGGATTACCTGCTTCGCGCTGTCGGTTGAGCGATACGCAGTCGTGGATCGTCAGTATGGTACGAGCCGACGGCAGGGCCAGCATCAGGTAGTGTACATCGCCGGTAATATGGTATAAATCTGACGCTGGCTGGCGGGCAGCAAACCGGAGGTTTTCATACAGGCACGACAGGCTCAGTTCCATTCGGGGCGCATGGGCTTCGGTAATGGTGTGTACTGTTTTGGCTCGTAAATGACCAGCTAGCTGGCTAAATAAGCCTTCTATGCTGTACCCTGCGCCCCGCTTGCGAAATAGGTACGTTAGTTTCATGCAGTAAGTACCCGTTTATATAGGATAAGAGCGACCATAAACTGGAAAGCCATGCTGAGTACCATAGCGTAGGCTGCACCGGCGGTACCAAACCGAGGCAGCAGCAGAAAATTTAAACCCAGGTTGATTGTTGCCGTGCCAATTGAGTTTAGCAGAACGTACTTCGTTTTTTCGAAGGCAAAAAACGTCGATTCAACAAGCTGTGTGCTCGACAGAAACAGGTAGGCCGTGGCAATGAGTGGTACAATGGCAAATGAAGGGCGATACGTACCCGACAGAAACAGGTTGCCGATCGGCTCCTGAAAGCAGAATAGAACAAGCGCAGCACTGCCACCCAGCAACCAGACAAAGCAAAGGCTTTTTTTGAGGTCGGCCGTAGCGACAGCGGGCGACTGACTGGTTCGCCGAAGCGCATACAAGCGCATCGTCAGTTGAGTGACAAACGGGCCCGTCAAAATCATCAGCCGCGACCCCATACTGTACCCGGCAGAATAGTAACCAACTGCAGCCTGGGTCAGCAGCAGACTGATGATGTACTTATCTACGTAATTGATGAGCCAGGCAAAAATCGCCTGTGCGAAGAGCGGCGTAGCATACCGGCGAAAATGAATGCTCGCCGGACGGACGGTCACTGAGCTGGTAACTACCGGTTCGCTAGCCAGCCGGCGCCTATAATAAGCGCTGACAAGCCAGAGTGTGCCGTTTAGCAGGATGGCGCAGCCCCAAAGTGCGGTGGTGGTAACGGGCTGTCCGGTGCTGATGAGCGCAACCAGCAAGAGTAGGTTGATGGCAGGGTTTAGCGCTTGAATCAGGGCCAGCCTATTTATGTACCCGTAGGCTGTAAAATAGCTGCTGTTCATCAGGTACATACCCTGTAGGCAAGTGACGAGCCACATCAAAAGGCCTACAGCCAGCCATTGATGCGTGGCGGCATAGAGGAGTGTACCCGCCAGCGAAACAGCGTAGATAACTGCAAGCATCTTTATATAGAACCGGCGGGCCACGGTCGGATCATACTGCTGCAGGGCAGACATGTAGGTCTGTATAGTTGGCGACACAACGATGCCATGAAGCAGCATTGTTGTAGCCAGTTGCAAATTGAACGCGCCTAGGGTAGCGGGGGTAATAAACAGCGCTGTTACTTTGCCATATGCCACGCCCGTTGCCGCACTGATTCCCTGGGCCCACCACAAAGCGGCAGTACGCTGCCAGATAGAGCTGACAGCAGCAGACAAACGGGACCAGGCAGGAGCGAACGTCACGGAATTACGGGTGAATAGGAGGGATCAGAAAAGGAGCGATAGCAGTTGTTCGGCGCGATGCAGGTACGTGTGTCCTTGCTGCACCCGTTCATAGCCTCGTTGTCGAATTTCGGCCATCAGGGTAGGGGTACGCAGGGCGTTGTCGACAACCACGCACAGGCTTTCGTCGGTATCGAAGTAAAGGGCGTGTTCATCGGGCAGGAAGGTATCGGCCATCTCGGGGCAGGCACTCACAACCTGAAGCCCACGCGCAATCAATATTTCGAAAAAACGCATGTTCGCGGCGGGGTAACCAGTCGCATCAATGAGATTCAGGTTAAGTCGGCTCTGGCCAAACAGTCTGGCGCAGTCGCGACCCCGTAGCGGAGTCAGGTGCAGATGAGGCTTAAGGGCCGGGCTTTTGCTGCGTTGCCAGTTTGTGCCCCAGATGCCCAGCTTGCGCTCGGAAAACTGCGTTGCCAGCACTGCAAGCGCCCGCTCGCGCTCGGGGCGCCAGTCGCCCACAAATGAAAAATCATACCTGAACTCATCACCGGTCGGTTGGTAGCCATGCAGCGAGGGGTCGGCCGCCAGCGGTACCCAATGCGGATTGGTGAAACCCAGCCGCCTAAACATGGGTACAGATGCCTGGCTATACGTTGCCACGCAGTCGTAGAGCGCTGCCGATTCCCGTACGTGTGACTGTAGGCTCGTGAGCGGGTCGGGCCATAGCAGCACAAACAAGCAGGCGTGTACTGATTTAACAAAGGCCAGGGTGCTGAAGGTAATGCGGGCGTTACCAACTACCAGCACCAGATCGGGTTGGGCGGTACGCAGACTAAGGGCAAGGTCACGGTTCAGTTTTTGCCGCCACGCCTCAACGGTGATGTACTGGTTGAAGACCAGGCCCAGCCGCCCAAACCGAACGAAATCGCCGGCGCGTTTTTCGATATCGTAGATAGACACCGCGTGCCCCAATGCTTCGAACGCCCGTTTGTACGACTGTTCCAGGGCCGTTTCGCTGCTGTTACCTACAATACAAATGGTCATGATAAGGTGCGGAAAGCTGATTTTAACGATTCGCCAGTCTGGTGATAACTATACTGGTTTATAAGCGCTAGCGAAGCATCTCCCATCTGTTGTCGCTCGGCGGCGGTCATCGCTAGTATCCGCGAAAGCCGGTCAGTAAGCTGCTCAATATCGCCGCATGGATAGCTATATCCGTTTATGCCTTCGCGAACCAGATCTGCCGCGCAGCCAATGGCGTCGGAGAGCACAAGCGGCAACCGAAAGTTCATAGCTTCGTTGGTCGACAGCCCCCAGGTTTCTTCCTCTGTCGAGCACATTACATAGAGATCGGCAGCCGCGTAGTAGGCGCCAATCTCCGCCTGATTGATAAAGCCCGTTAGAAAGACCGACTTGAGTGCCTGCTCATGAATGTACTGTGTCAGTTCAGCCCGGAGGTATCCGTCGCCAACTAGTACAAGCGTAATGTTGGGCCGGTGAAGGCTGGCGAAGGCCCGCAACAAGTCCATTGGCCGTTTCTTGGCGATATACTTCCCTGCCGACAGAATCACCAGGCCGTCGGCCGGGAGCTTCAACCGGGTACGTATGTCGCTCTTAGACGTTGCCAATGACGCTACGTAGTGTTGAAACCGATCGTTGTCGACCGCGTACGGACAGAAAAGTAGCTTAGCTGACTTCACGCCCATTCCCTGATAAAACAGCCTATTCTGCTGCCCGATATAGAGGAAATAATTGATTAACGGAAATAAACCACGGCTCAACAGGCGTTTCCGCAGTTGTTGGCGCCAGCCCGATTTGCGCTGTTCCAGTTTCTGAGGGCTTTCGCCGCGCAGACAGACCGTGTGGCCAGATAGTCTGGCAAAGCTGATTGCGATCCAGCAGAGCGCGTAAGCCCAGCCGTGCACAATGACAATGCTTTTTCTGGGTGCTCGCCATATGTGCAGTAGTACAGATAGATTCAACAGGCCCCAGAATCCGTAAATTGATGGAGAAGGTGACTGGTTCGATAAAAATTTGTGTGTATACCCATCCAGCAACGGAATATTCCATTGTACAGCCTGCCCAAATTGTTTGTCTGTCTCCCCCGAAAGACCGTGTCTGGAGCCGTACAATACAGTTACAGAAAAGGCAGGGTCAGCTGCTAAATGCCGATAGAGCGGCGCAAAATATTGAATGGGGTGTGAGTTGATAATCAGCAGCGGAATTGATTGGTCACTCATGCTGAATCGGTTAAGGAAATGGTGTGTTTAGAAAGCAATTAACTGAGTTGATACTAGAGTTGAATAGAGAGCCGTTTAGTTGTATTCCAGAAGATAAAAATAAACGTAGCCATCGTCGCAAAACTTCCCCAAATGGTAAGCACATCGGTTTCAAGAGTAAGGCATCCAACGAACAAACAAGGTAGCCACAATAAGATGGATGGTTTTTTTTCGGCGAGCCTACAGATTTTGTGAAAACAAAAATTAAATAGTAAGCCAAAGAAAAACATAAATAGAATCCCGCCAACCCGACCAAAGTTGACGTAGGCTTCGCCGAAGGGCGAAATATTGGAGCTACTTGTGCTGGAATGAATAAACCGTGTAAAGCGCTCAATATTAGAAGCACCGCCTGTTATTGGCTTGCCATTCCAGATAAATCGGGGAATAAACGGATACACAAAATAGAGCAAAATTTCTCCGTTGGCATGCGGTACAACGCGCGGTACGTAATTCATGGTTTCTGAAATTAGCCGGCCCTGATTCATGCGGTTATAAGTTGAATAAAGGTGGTCGCTGCCGAACAAAAAATCTGTATTGCTAAGCCGGTTAACGGTCAAATCAAGCAGTAAAGATGGGTCGGCACGCCGTTCTGTGAATGACGTACCCCACGTTTTCATGCGGTACTCCATTTTGATAGATTGAACCACAAGGACAAATAGCCCGCCCAGTGCGAGAAGCCCCAGTTTGTAGCCAAAAAAAATCCCGTTTTTGCGACTTACAAGTACGATACAGAAGTAGAGGGTGACAAAATAAAGCAGGGTGCCAAACATGCCTTCGCGCACCGTATTGTACACCAAAACGCCGATGGCTATGACCAGCGAGATGGTTTTTAGTTTTCCGCCTGTGTAATGGCTGTAGAGTACAGCGGTGTATAAGCAGGCTGCAAATAAATAAACGACAGCTTTTATTTCTACAGGCATGTAGTCGAATAAAACGCTGCCGATAACGCCCAGCGCAAGCAGGACTGGAACCGCTTTTTGCTTGTCAGTCAGGTACTCACCCAACTGTTCGAGTAGGTCTTTATGGGGTGTTACTGAATGAAGGCGTAGTAACAAGCCAGTACTAAATGCCAGAGTGGCCGGTAAGGCATAACTCAGATACTCTTCCGACGATAATAACATATCTTCAGGATGTATCTGAAACGCCATTACCGGAGAAAAAACAATGGTCATCCAACAGATCAGTACAATTAGTTCGCGAATGGCAATGCTACGCCCTAACTCATAAAGAAACAGGAGCAACGCGAAAAGCGAAAAACTGAATGACGCCGCTTCCCAGGGATTCAGGTTAGTAGAAAACAAAAGCAAAGCCAATAAGGCAGAACTGATGAGCGCGAAGCGGACGTAGACCGTATTCATAACTGAAATTGTATGGTCGATTACCTGTTTTTTCCAGTCCAGAAGGTGAAGCCAAATCCCTTTTTAGTCACTTTTCTAGGGCTGATGGGTTCGCTCTCGCCGTACGTTGATCGGTACGTGTAGCCGTAGCCCGAATCATAGCCATAGCCGTAGTTATACTCATAATCCTTCTGCATATCAATGCCATTAATGACCAGACACATTGTCGGGAATCGCTTTTCCTGATAAAGCGTTTCGATATTTTTCAGGAAGCCTTTACCGGTGTAAAGGTGGCGGACAATGTAGAGCGTCATGGTAGCGTATTTGGCCAGAATGTTGGCATCCGTAACCAATCCCACTGGCGGCGTATCTACGATGATTACATCAAAATGCTCATGCAGATTTTCGAATAAATACTGCATTTTAGTGCCGCTGAGCAGTTCCGAGGGGTTGGGCGGCACAACGCCACAGGGAATAAAAAAGAAGTTCTCGTAGCCCGTTACCGGCTTAATAATTTCGTCGAGGGTAGCCTGTCCTGATAGGTAGCCAGATAACCCCTGAGAGCTTGTTTGATTGATGTAGCGGTGCAGCTTAGGCTTGCGCATATCCAATTCGAGCATCACTACTTTCTTGTCGGTAATGGCAAGGCTAGCCGCCAGGTTGAGCGAAATAAAGGATTTGCCTTCGCCGCTGATGCTGGAAGTGACCAGGATAGTTTGCTTGCTGTCGCCGTCGGGATTGAAGAACTGAATGTTGGTGCGTAGCGCCCGAATTTGCTCCGACATGAGCGACCGGCTTTGGGAGGTAACCTCGAGCGGCGACTCCTTATTGTCTGACTGAATAACTTCGCCGATGATCGGCGTATGGGTTGCCGCCTCGATTTGTGTTTTGCGGCTCACTTTGTTGTTGAAATAATCAATAAGCCAGAGAACCAGTATGGGAAGCAGTAACCCAACCAGCAAAGCCACCAAATAATAGTTACGTTTTACTGGTTTAACGGGCGTAGGATCGGCTTTGGCATCGTCGATCACACGCAGGTCAGAGATAGTTGACGCAAACGACATGGCGGTTTCCTCACGTTTTTGCAGCAGGTACGTATATAGATTGCTCTTGATGCTGGCCTGTCGTGAGATCTCAAGTAATTGTCTTTCTTTTTCCGGAATGGTCCTGAGAGTCGACTCGATTCGCTTATTTGTGGTTTGAAGGCTATTTTGGGTGGTCTGTAAGATCCGACGCAGCGTCTGTACATTGTCTGCGATATTGCGCTTGGTACTCCTGATCTGGTCATCGATGGTTTCGATAGGAATCGACTTGTCAGGAACGGTACGAATCAATTTCTCTCGCTGTCCTTCGAGCTCCAGCAAGTTGGCAATAAGGGCGCTTAGTGTAGGGCTTTCCAGACCAATTGTTGACGGAGATACGACCCGGGTATCGCCTCGGCTGGCGAGGTATGCCTCTATTTCGCGCAACGTACCCAGCTGTATAGCCACCTGGTTCAGTTGCGCGTCATTTTCTTTTACTTTATCGAGAAACAGCGTTGACTCGGCACTAAGGTCAACAATGCCGGAACTGGTTTTGTATCGTTGAATTGAGCCCTCAACCGCCGTTAACTCATTTGAGATAATGCCCAGCCGATCCTCAACAAAGCGAAGTGTATTGGCTGCCACCCTATTTTTGTCCTGTAACGATGACAATTCGTAGAAATAAATCAGGCGGTTTAGGTACAGTTCTGCCCGGTCAGGGGCGGTGTCTTCCATCGTCAAAAACAATACCGCCGCCGCTTTATTGGGTTGGGCTACGCGCAAGCGCTTCACAAACGATTTGACCACGTTGTCATGGTGTTCCATCGTAATGGTAATCTCGCGGTGCTGCTTTGTAACGCTGTCACGTTTGGTAATTAGTACCAGCCCAAGTGGTGATTGAGTAGGTTTACCAAAGGGGCAAATAACGCCTTCAATGATAGCTTTGCCGGGGGCAACATTTACCTTGAATGGGATATCAAATGATGTCTCAGTGGGTTTGAGCACCTTAACAACAATGGGGGCATCGCGGTGAATGTCGCGTATCCGCCACCGGTCGCGGTACGAGTACACCATGTCGAGCCCCAGGTCGCGAACTACTTTATCGGCTAGTTTATATGACTTCAGTACCTCGATTTCATTGTCGACTTGCTTTCGGGAGCCGAACATGTCGAGTTCTTCCATGAGCGCCTGCTTGGATGAACTTCCCATTTCGTCTTCCTCTTTGATGAGGATGCTCGCCTGGGCACTGAATGAATGTTTCAGGGTGGTCAGGTAGCTGAACATGCCTACCAGACTCATAACCAGGGCTAGTGCAAACCAGTACCAGTTGCGGAGGTACTTCGTTGCCAGAAACTTGATGTATTCCTGCCCAAACTGGTTTTCTGTTTCTCCAATCGCTGTCATGAGCTTTCGTAACGTATCGTGCGGTGCGGTATATACTGCAAGATGCGAACAAAAGTGATAGGTATAAATAATTGGTTACCTACCCGCTCATGACATCGGGTAGGTAACCAGTCTACATTACCGTACCAGGTTCAATACAACGGTCGCCAGCAGGGTTATACCGCTGAGGACAGCTGGAATATAAGGGAGGGTGCGGCTAGCCTGCACCTTCTTGCTACTCTTTGGTTCTACGTAAATTACGTCATTTGGCTTCAGGTAATAACCCGCAGACGTAAAAGTGTTGCGCTGGGTTAAGTCGACCCGGATAAACTCACGCTGGCCATTCGATTCCCGGATGATCATCACGTTGTCACGTTTGCCATACACAGTTAGGTCACCCGCCAGACTAATGGCTTCAGTTAGGGTAATTTTCTCGTTTTGTACGGTGTAGACAGACGGCCGGTTCACTTCGCCCATTACTGATATTTTGAAATTCAGTAGCCTGGCCGAGACGAAAGGCTCGCGCAGGTACTGGCGGAGGGTATCCCGGAGCATGACTTCCAGGTCAGACAGCGTTTTGCCGGCAACTCGCACCGTTCCCAGTTTTGGGAAATTAATGGTGCCAGCTTCGCTCACGCGGTAACCAATGGGCAGGTTGTTATTCTCCTGGGTATTATTGGCGCCAGATGCCAGCGTGAAACCAGTACGGGCGAAGGGATTAAAGGCCAAATCGGCGTCGGCATTCAAACTGGATACGGCAATGGCCAGAATATCGCCTGCCTGGAGCCGATAAATATATGGGCCGGGAGCCGATGCGGAACCGGTACCGATGCGCATAGCCGTGTCGGCAGTGGAGATGTCCTGAAAATAAGTAATATCGTCGCGCCGTTTTTTTGATTGGGCGGTAGCAGATTCCATCATGCCCAACAGCAGGAGGGCGCTCAATAACCAGAAAGCAGGTGTTTTTTTAAGCATCATAATTAATTGAAGTTGAGTAAATTAAAGTCAGATCCGCATAGACACTATAGCTCGGTCAAGTACAGATTTTAAGTCGTAAATAACAGCGTTGTCATGACGGCGCAGCGAACGAATATCCAGTTGCTTGAATGCCTCGTGCGCCACGGCGAGTACAATGCCATCGTAAACCCCCACCGGACTCTCAGCAAGCGTAACGCCGTATTCCGTTGCTACATCATCTGGGTTAGCCCAGGGGTCATAAATTGTAACCTCAATGCCGAAGCCAACCAGTTCGTGGTAGATATCAACAACCTTGGTGTTACGAACGTCAGAGCAGTTTTCTTTAAAGGTGATGCCCAAGAGCAGGACACTAGCCCCCGAGATTGGGTTGCCCGCTTTAATCATTGCCTTTACCAACTTGTTGGCCACGTAAATCGGCATATCATCGTTTACGCGTCGTCCTGACAGGATCACCTGTGGATGATAACCAACACTTTGTGCTTTGTGGGCCAGATAATACGGGTCAACACTAATGCAGTGGCCACCGACCAACCCCGGTTTGAATTTCAGGAAATTCCATTTAGTGCCGGCTGCTTCCAGCACGTCCATCGTGTCAATGTTCAACCGATCGAAGATGAGAGCCAGCTCGTTGACGAACGAAATATTGATGTCGCGCTGGGCATTTTCGATGGCTTTGGCTGCTTCGGCCACTTTCATTGAGGGGGCCAGGTACGTACCCGCCCTAATGATGGATTTGTATAACTGGTCGACAAACTGCGCTGTTTCGGGAGTGGATCCAGACGTTACTTTCAGGATATCGACCAGCGTCCGCTCCCGGTCACCGGGACTGATTCGTTCGGGCGAATACCCACAGAAGAAATCGATATTGTACCGAAGCTGACTGGTTTTTTCCAGGGCAGGCACGCACTTCTCTTCCGTACAGCCCGGGTACACCGTTGATTCGTAAATAACCACGTCACCGGGCTTCAGGTACGTACCTGTTAACCGTGTTGCTGCCAGCAGGGAGGATAAATCCGGGCATTTGTAATCGTCGATCGGCGTAGGCACCGTGATGATAAAGACTGTGCAGCTAGCCAGATCGGCGGGCTGGTTACTAAATAAAACCTGCGGACTAGCTTCAAAAGCTGACGGCGCTATCTCGCGGGTTTGGTCGATCTGTTGGCATAGTTTATCAACCCGGGTCGCGTTGATATCGTACCCAACTGTTGGCCACTTTTTGCCAAACTCAAGGGCAAGGGGTAGGCCTACATACCCCAGACCAATAACACCGATACGTAGTTCACGGGTGAGTGGTGTGGCAAAAGTCATTAACAGAGAACGTGCAGCGAATGAGTTATAATTACCAGTAAAGATAGAACACTACCTGCACATTGGGCAGTTAACCTGTTTAACGGTACCAGGACCGGGGCTCGATCCGGACTGAAATCTACCTACCTGATAAATGTAGGTGTTACAAGTGGAAGCTGACAGAGCTTTTGATAGTCAGTTGTTTGCATGGCTTTCTTCAGCATCGGAAGGTCGCGTGGGCTGTGCAGATCAGATGAGACGAAGTCGACGAGGCCGAGCTGGATCAGGGCATGCGCCATTCGGCGGGCTTCCTGGCCATAGCGTCCTGCCAGCGACATCAGGTTGAGTTGCAACAGACACCCTTGCTCCCGAAGCTCAGCCAGTGATTCGAGCTTACCCCGGAAATACGAATACCGTTCCGGATGGGCCAGTATAGGCTTGTACCCGTGCACCTGCATCTGAAACAGCCACGTACTAAGTTGCATGGGCAGGCTAGCCCAGCCTGTTTCGATCAACACGTAGCGCTCAGCACCAAACGAGAGCAAATCATCGGCTTGCATCCGTTTCACGAATAGCTCATCCACCATGTATTCGGCGGCTACATGGAAAGTGATGGGCAGGTTTTCGGCTTCGAGCTGGGTACGTAGCTCGTCGGCTACTGTACGCAACAGGTCCGACGTGTTCGGATACACGTCCTGGCTGATGTGAGGCGTCGTAACGATATGTTGGATGCCCCAACTGGCAAACTGACGCAGGCAGGTCAGCGCTTCTTCGGTTGAACGAATGCCATCATCTAC
Source organism: Fibrivirga algicola (assembly GCF_011742925.1). Classification (GTDB taxonomy): domain Bacteria; phylum Bacteroidota; class Bacteroidia; order Cytophagales; family Spirosomataceae; genus Fibrella; species Fibrella algicola. The sequence goes on along the minus strand of NZ_WAEL01000008.1, from coordinate 376,082 downwards.
ATCGGGCAGCAGGTGGCTATGCATATCGACAACGTACCCAGCCTGGACGGGAGACGGAGTAGATATTGCTGTTTTTAGCCGGTTTGTTAACGATTGCCAGAATGATGCCAAGGTGATGAAGGAGGATCTACTGCCCACAAATTTGGGCGAATTGTCTGGGAAAGCTACCCTATTTTTGTGAAAACTATGAGAGAACTACAAACGTCGTACCCGTTAACTCCTGAGCCGCAGCCGTTGCGCTCGATGTTGTTGCTATTCGGTTTCATCATGCTCGGGATGACCCTTGGAGCAGCGGCGGCAGCACTGGTTGTCGCTGGCTCAGCTATGGCATCGGGTGGGCTGCCTGGCGATGTCACGGCACTGCTGCAACATCCGGCGTCATTGCCCAACGGCTGGTGGTTACTGATGATTGTACAGACGCTCAGTCATGTAAGTACATTTCTGATTCCTACTTTGTTATATTGGTTTCTCATTGATCGGCGGCAACTGGCTGACTTCAACGGACAGCCGGCCTATCGGGTAGCTGGCTGGGGGCTTGTCATTGTGCTGACAGTTGCCTTTATGCCAGTCAATGGCCTCATCATTGAGATAAATCAGTCGTTGAAGCTGCCTGAATCGCTGGCACCGCTCGAGCGCTGGATGCGGGCTAAAGAAGACCAGATGGCCGAGTTGACGAAGTTTCTGACCACGTTTCGCTCGGTTCCGCAATTGATAATGGCCTTCATAACCATTGCCATTATTCCGGCAATAGGCGAAGAAGTACTTTTCAGAGGAGTTTTTCAACGGAAATTCATTGTCTGGACGGGCAGCGTACACGCGGGCATCTGGCTGGCGGCAGCCCTGTTTAGTGCCATTCACCTGCAGTTTTATGGGTTTGTACCCCGCATGTTGTTGGGCGCTATGTTTGGCTATCTCTATGTGTGGTCGGGTAATTTATGGGTGCCTATTCTAGCCCATTTCATCAATAACGGGTTTACTGTACTAATGATTTTCCTGTACCAGCGCCGCATTACCTCCATCGACGTTGACAGCACCGAGTCGGTATCACTGTCAACAGCTCTGCTGGGCACGGTAGTATCTGTTGGTGCGCTGGTGCTTTTCAACCGAATGAACAAAACGATGAACAAGGTACGATGACAATTGAATGACGGTTGCGTCGCGCCTTGCCCTAAACGGGACGCTTTAGCCAACGGTCGTCCATTTTAATCGATTTATACCCGCTTCACCAACAACTATGACAACAGATTGGGAAAAAGTGCTGATGACAAAACAGCCGTATCAGGCCGAGTTGGCAAAAGCCCAACTTATCGAGAACGATATAGATGCTGTAATTATTAACAAGCAGAGTAGTTCATATCCCGAACTGTTTGGGAATTTCGAGGTGTACGTGCCGACGAAAGATGCTATTATTGCCCGTATAATCCTGGATAATGAAACAACGATTAGCTGAGCTGTCGAATCTGCAGCAGCGCGTAATTGCGGCCATATTCGGCGTAGCCGTCATTCTATTTTGCATCAGCTACAGCGTTTATACGTTCGCCCTGCTGTTTCTGGTTATCAGTGCGCTGGCCCAGATTGAATTTTATCGGTTGTTGGGGCTCGACGGTAATCAGCCGCTCACCTACTACGGAACGGTGGTGGGTTGTCTGGTGAGTGTACTGACGTTCCTGGTCGAGATGGGGTACGTTGCCGAGTCGGCGTATTACCTCATTAGCCCGGCCTCGTCGATGATCTTTCTGATCAAGCTGTATAAAAAGAAAGACATGAAGCCTTTCACCAATATCGGCTTCACTTTTCTGGGTATCATCTACGTGGGCGTACCGTTCGCTCTGCTCAATGTGCTGGCCCTGCGCACCGGTACGTATGAACCGGACGTGATTCTGGGCTGCCTGTTTCTGCTCTGGGCGTCGGACATTGGTGCCTACTTTGCCGGCACGAAATTTGGCAAGCGAAAGCTGTTTGAACGCGTATCGCCCAAAAAATCATGGGAGGGAAGCATTGGCGGGGCCGTAGCCGCCGGTCTAGTGGCGCTGGCCCTAACCTGGTATGCACCCGTGCTCGATCCCTGGCTGTGGTACTGCATTGGGGCTATCATCGTAGTGACAGGTACGTATGGTGATTTGGTCGAGTCGCTCTTCAAGCGGAGTATCGCCATTAAAGATTCCGGGACGAGTATTCCGGGGCACGGCGGTTTTCTCGACCGGTTTGATGGGTTACTGCTGGCTGCACCGTTCATCCTGACATTCCTTAAGCTATTTGCTTAAGATTGACTTAACTGGTGCGAAGTAATACGGGAAAACTCATACTAAAACACACGGCTGCGACCATTAATATTCGTTAAATTCTGGTGCCGAATGGCTTGTTGCAACCCCCAGCCCTATTACTTTGTTAGTACGTGCAACAACCCCTTGCTCTTAAGTGGGGTCTCTGTACCAACCACCCGCTGGCAAATAGGTTGTTTGCCTGGTCTGGTTGCTTTTTTCGTCCGATATGACTCGATTGATCAAACGATATAGTGTGTGGGTTGGCCTGCTGGCCATGCTGCTCTGCCTGTCTGCCGACGGGTGGGCGCAGGGGCAAGGTTCCCAGATTACGTTTACGGGTATCATTACTGGTGGGAGCTCCAACGAGCCGTTGCCGTTGGCCCGGATCTTCATTCCCCGTGCCGGTAAAGGCGTGCTGTCGGCCACCAATGGCTATTTTGCGCTGCCCGTTTTTCCCGGCGATAGCGTAATTTTTAGCTATGTAGGTTTCAAAACGCAATACCACATTATTCCCCGTCGCCTCACCGAGTCAACGTACTCGGCAGTGGTAGCGCTGCAGGAAGACGTGAAGCTGTTATCGGAAGTGAAGGTCTATCCGTATCCAACGGAAGAGTTATTCAAGCAGGCGCTTATTAACATGAAGCTGCCCGATCAGCGCGAACGCGATGCACTGGCCAAAAACACGGATCCACAGGCTTTATTACGTGCCATGGCCGCCACACCGATGGGGGCTTTGTCGAACCACCAGTATTTCATGAATCAACAGTTTTTGGGCCGTGAGTCGTTTGCCAACCGGGGTTCCGTAACGACGTTTCCTTTCCTGAATCCGTTCGCCTGGGCCAACTTTATCAAGTCGGTGAAGCGGGGTGATTTCCAGACGAAAGAGTACCGACAGGGCCTGAATAGTGCCCCGCCTGAGAATATCCGACGCGATCAGATGTTGAATAACTAGATCGGCGTAAGAAATAAAAAGAAGCGGGTTCGTGCACCAACTACATGTTTGGGATACGAACCCGCTTCTTTTTAGCCCGCTGGATAGAGCCGACGGATAAGGCGTTCCATAGTTAGCCCCTGAACAATAACCGAGAACAGCACAACGGCATAGGTAATTGTAACCAGCAATCCTTTGTCGGGGAGTTCATTCGGGATCGACAGGGCCATGGCAATGGAAAGCCCACCCCGCAGCCCACCCCAGGTAAGCATAACGGGCGCCTTGTCATCGAGGTCGAGCCAGCGCCTGGCGGTTCGGAAGGGGAGCCAGATGGAAACAAATCGCGCCAGCAAAACGAGGCCGATGACCAGAAAGCAAATCAGGATATAGCTCGATTTAAATTCTAGGATCAGCAGCTCTAGTCCGATCAGTACGAACAGTACAGCGTTCAGAATACTGTCAACGATTTCCCAGAATTTATCAACATATTCCTCGGTCGTATGGCTCATAGCCCCTTTGCGGGCATTTCCACCCACGTACAGGCCAGCAACAACCATCGCCAGCGGACCCGAAATGTGGAGGGTCTGTGCCAGCAGGTAGCCGCCCATTACCCCAGCCACCGTAATGATCACTTCGGTCTGGTAATGGTCGATTGAACGCAATAGCCGGAAGATGACAAATCCGAGCAGTAGCCCAAACAGCACGCCGCCACCCGCTTCTTCCAAAAACAGCAAGCCGATACTCCCAGCGTTGATGTTATCAGTACCGTTAACGACGATCCGGAAAATAGAGGCAAACACCACAACACCCACGCCATCGTTGAATAAGGATTCACCCACAATATTGAGCTTGACACTGTCGGGTAATTTGAACTTAGCCAGAATGCCCAGCACGGCGATGGGGTCGGTAGGAGAGATGAGCGAGCCAAATAGCAAACAGAGCGGGTAGGCCAGGCCGTAGCCGAGCCAGAGGGCAATGTAATACAAGCCAGTACCAACCAGAAACGTACTGAGCAACACGCCGACGAAGGCAAACAGCATGACCGATCGACGCTCTGCCCGCAGTTGGGCCGGGTCTGTATGAAATGCCCCCGCAAACAGCAGAAAGCTGAGCATGACATCGAACAGAACACGCCCGAAATCGATCTGTTCCACGGTTTGCCGAACGGCGGATAGCCAGCTTGGCTGAATGGCGTTAAGGGCAACAAGCCCCACCGAAAACAGCAACGACAGCACCATTACGCCAATGGCGTCGGGTAATTTCAAAAATCGAGTGTTAATGTATGCAAACAGAGCAGATACAACAAGCAGTAGCGTAATGAGGGTAAATAAGTCCATCGGCTTTAGAAGTAATGGTGTGAGGATATACAAACGTTTAACGGCGTGGTAGACTACTTGAAATTTTCTTGTCTGCCCGCTAACTGCTATATGCCAGCAGGTACGTGCCTGGTTCGGAGTAAACGCCTCCTTATTTGCCCTCTAAGCAAATTATAAGTTTGTCTTAAGCAGCTCCTTATAAGTCGTTCCTAGTTTTCAGGCGTTTTGCGAGGTCATTCATACCTACAATGGTATTGAATTGCTCCGCCATTAGTAACCCTGTCAAGTCATGCTAACGTCTCTGCTCATAATTGGGGCTATTCTGGGAGTGGGTGTGGTTAGCTACGTGACCAGCGCCCGGTTCGGAGTAAACGCCTCCCAGTTCGACAACCGCCCCATGCAGTATGCGCACCTGCGCCGTAAACTGGCAAAAGCGGCCAAAAAGCGGGTATTGTTCACCGACGACTGACCGGCAACGTACCTGAATAGGGCATTGCACCGGCTCAGGTACGCTGTCAGGCTTCTACCAGCATATCACTCATCCGTTGCAGCAGCGTATCTACATCTGATTGTCGGCCAAGCCGGTAGCGCGCAAAGGAAGCGCCCGCCCCAACTTTAATCGTGTAAGCCCAGTTTGGTAACTGCCTGAACATGTCTTCGTCGGTTGTGTCGTCGCCAATACTCACGATGAAATCATACGGTTTCTGATCAAACAGGCTCGCTGCTACGGTGCCTTTGCTATGCTGAGCGGCCTTAACTTCTATCACCTTGTTGCCCTGAATGACGGTTAGCGGAATTGGGAACGAGGTACGGCGTAAGAGTGTGGCCAGTTCAATAGCCTGACTTTCAATATCATCGGCGTCGGCCATGCGGTAATGCCAGACCAGCGCCGTTTCTTTTGTCTCAATGAACGACCCGGCAAACCGATCAACGTACGAACGCATGATGGCGTGAACCGAATCAACCCAATTGTCGGCCGAACGGTCAAGGCGTTCCCAGGAATGATCGGGCCGTTTCAGGAACGCACCGTGCTCGGCTACCAGGTGAACGGGAATAGTGGCGAACGTGGTCTCCAGGAACTGCCGGTTTCGCCCGCTGATCACGGCCAGTTCGCAGTTTTCGGCCAGTTTGTACAAAACTTTTTTCAGCGAGTCGGTGAGTTTTGCCTGAGCTGGGTCATTCACGATCGGGGCCAGCGTGCCGTCGAAGTCGAGCAGGAGCAGGCGCTGGCTGGCTTCACTGAATGCCGATAGAAACGAAGGGATTTGCAGGTTAGTCTCCAGGTCAGTCTGTTGCGCCAGTACATCGTCAAACGCTGCCAGGAAGTTGTGGCTCCACCGAAAAACGTTATGATTCTGCACCTGCTGCCGCATGTGGCGTAAGCGCTGTTCCTGCTCCTCAAGGGGCATGTTAAGGCCCTGGTGAATGGCGTCGGCTACCTCCTGCGTATCGGTTGGGTTAATGATAATGGCTTCACTTAATTCCTGGGCCGCTCCAGCCAGTTCGCTCAGGATCAGCACGCCCTTCTGGTCGAACCGACTGGCAATAAACTCCTTGCAGACCAGGTTCATGCCATCGCGAATGGGCGTGATCAGGGCAATGTCGCAGGCGGTGTACAGAGCCAGTAATTCGGTGAAGCTCAGCGATGAGTACGTATACACAATTGGGCGCCAGCCAATAGTGCCGAACAGTCCATTGATGCGGCCTACGGTTTCTTCAATATCCCGTTTTAGATCCTGATACTGTTCAATCTTGTCGCGCGACGGCACCACCGTCATCACCAGTGTAATGCGATTATGCCAGTCGGGGTGCTGATTCAGGAACCGTTCGTATCCCTGCAGGCGGTATTTGATTCCCTTGGTGTAGTCGAGCCGGTCGACCGAAAAGATGAGCCTGTTTTTGCGGAGCAGTCGCTGGTATCGCTGGCGGGTCCGGGTAACGTCGGCGTCCTGAGCGCTGTCGTTGAACTTGTTGAAATCGATGCTGATCGGGAAGTCGCTGACCAGAACAGATCGGTCGGGCAACACCACCCGCTGATTGATCGCGGGGAACTCAGCTACTTCAGCCACACTTTGCAGAAAATGCTGCACGTAGTCTGTCGTGTGAAATCCCACTACATCGGCCCCCAGTATTCCTTTGATCAAGGCATACCGCCAGGTACGTGGCAAGAGCTTGACGATCTCGTAGTTCGGAAATGGGATATGAAAAAAATAGCCGATCGTGGCCGTTGGTACTGCCTGCCGCAGCATATCGGGCAGAAGCATGAGCTGAAAGTCGTGAATCCAGACCAGATCACCCGGCTCAATCAAGGCCGTAATCTCGTCCAGAAAGCGGGTATTAGCCTGCTGGTAGGCATCGAAGTAACTTTCCTGAAACGAGGCGTACGAGGTAAAATAATGAAATAGCGGCCAGATCAGGTTGTTACTGAACCCCTCATAGAAACCCGTGTGCACGGCCTCGTCCATGAATACGGGGTGGGCAACGAAGGCATCGTTTTCGAGTGTGGCGGCGTCTAGTTGGTGAAGCGCCGCGTCGCCATGACCCACCCAGTGAATTTTGGTTGCTGAATCGGTTTGCTGGCCCATTAGCTCAGCCATAGACAGTACGGCCGATACCAACCCGCCTGAGTTCTGCTGAAGTTGAGGGCCATCGGTCGTCTGTTTTACGGAGAATGGGAGTCGGTAGGAAACAATCAATAAGCGTTTGAACGTCGAGATAGGTGTGTTCATCAGGTTGGTGCGCTGGTAGGCGCGTGGTCCATCCCCAAAAGACGGCCTACTGACTTAGAGTGGACTTAACCTAATCTTAAAATCTCCTTAGAACCTACCTGTAGACTGCCCATAGCCGTGTTTTTCGGGCAAAAAAGCGGTTTTCCGATCCTCTAAGGAATTTCTAAGCCCATTGTAAGCCGATTCTTACACCAATGCCGCAAGTTGCCCATTCAACCAGTTTCGCCGTTCTGTTTGGTAGGGTGGTGGGCTGGCCCAAACAACGTGACCATGATGACTCAACGTAAATCAGCAGCCCCGGATATGCTGCTCTGGTATAAAGGTGCTATCATCTACGAGCTACACATCAAGGCATTCCGAGATGGTGATGGCGACGGGATCGGTGATTTTAAAGGCCTGCTCGAAAAGCTTGATTACCTGCAGGAACTGGGCGTAACGGCAATCTGGCTCCTTCCGTTTTATACATCGCCCCTGCGTGACGACGGCTACGATATTGCCGATTATTACACGATCAATCCTTCCTACGGCACGATCGATGAGTTCAAAACCCTGCTGGCTGAAGCCCATCAGCGCAACCTGAAGGTCATTACCGAGTTGGTTATCAACCATACCTCCGACCAGCATCCCTGGTTTCAGCGGGCCCGCAAAGCACCTAAAGGGTCGCCCGAACGGGATTACTACGTCTGGACCGATAACCCAGAGCAATACCGCGACGTCAGGATCATTTTTCAGGACTTTGAAACCTCAAACTGGACCTGGGATCAGGAAGCGCAGCAGTACTACTGGCACCGGTTTTTCCATCACCAGCCCGACCTCAACTACGATAGTCCGGCGGTGCAGGCCGAGATTTTCAAGCTTATCGATTACTGGTGCGAACTGGGTGTGGATGGGTTCCGGCTCGATGCCGTACCGTACCTGTTTGAACGAGAAGGCACAAACGGCGAAAACCTGCCCGAAACCCACGCCTTTCTAAAGACGCTCCGCACCCACATCGACGAGCATCACCCCGGTGTCATCTTCCTGGCCGAAGCCAATATGTGGCCCGAAGAGTCAGCATCGTACTTTGGCAACGGCGACGAATGCCACATGAACTACCATTTTCCGGTGATGCCCCGTATGTTCATGGCCCTGCAAATGGAAGACAGGTACCCAATCACTGACATTTTCGATCAGACCCCGGCCATCCCCGACAACTGCCAGTGGGCCATCTTCCTGCGCAACCACGACGAGCTGACCCTTGAGATGGTAACCGACGAAGAGCGGGATTACATGTATAAAACCTACGCCAAAGACCCCCGGGCCCGCATCAACCTCGGCATTCGGCACCGGCTGGCCCCGCTGATGGGCAATAACCGGAAAAAGATTGACCTGCTCAACAGCCTGTTGTTCTCGTTGCCTGGTACTCCGGTGATTTACTACGGCGACGAAATAGGGATGGGCGACAACGTATACCTGGGTGACCGCGATGGGGTACGTACCCCCATGCAATGGTCGCCTGACCGGAATGCGGGCTTCTCAACTGCCAACCCGCACCGGCTATACCTGCCCACGATCCTTGACCCAGAATACCACTACGAGGCGGTCAACGTAGAAAATCAGCGGGGCAATACGTCATCGCTCTTCTGGTTCATGAAGCGGATGATTCACCTGCGTAAGAAACACAAGGCGTTCGGGCGGGGCGACATGGTGTTTTTATCCGTCGAGAACCCGAAAGTGCTGGCCTTTACCCGGACTTATGAAGACGAAACGCTGCTGATCGTAATCAACCTGTCGAAGTATGCACAGCCCGCTCCGATTGAGTTGGCTGGCTACAGTGGGTACGTGCCAGTGGAGCTATTCAGCAAAAATGCATTCCCCGCCGTTTCCGAAACGGGCGCATATTTCTTTACGCTGGCGGCCCACGATTTTCAGTGGTTCATGCTCGAAAAAGCGGCGGTTGAGGCCGTCAGCCTGACCCAACTACCGGCGGTCAAAATCAGTAGATGGAGCGAGCTGTTGCAAACCCCCACCCGTGAACGACTGGAAACCGATATACTGCCCGCTTACCTGGCAAAAGCAGACTGGTTTGGCGGAAAGAGAGAAGTCCTGCACGGAATCACGGTCACCAGCCAGACCCCGTTGCCGCTGGCTGAGGGCACCGCATATGTGCTCCTGATTGAGGTCGCTTACGAACGCGGTTTACCCGAAACCTATCAGTTACTACTTGCTTTTGCCACGGGGTTACAGGCCGAAAAACTAGGAAATAACTGCCCGCAATCCGTGCTGGCGACGCTGCAGGTCGGTGACCAGACGGGATTGCTCTGCGACGGCGTGTACGCGACCGATGTGCAGCAGGCACTCTTGCTGACGATGGCTGGCAGTCAGGAAAAAGCCGATGGCATATTGTCGGTTCAACATACTTCATTGCTTAGCGACTACGTGCAACTTCATCCAGATACCAGGTCGAAATTTAGTATTAATGGAGATGGCTATGCGCTGCTAACGTACGATAACCAGTTTCAACTGAAGCTGTACCGGAAGGTGGACCTGGCCACGAACCCCGACGCTGAACTCACCCGCTTTTTGTCGGAAAATGCCGGCTTTGCCAACGTACCCACATTTGCGGGGTCGCTCGAATTGGTAGCATCCGGCAACCGGGTGATGCTGGGTGTAGCGCAACAGGTGGAGGGGAGCCACGGCGATGGAAAGGGGTATGTGCTGGACCGGGTCGCCAACTACATTGAGCGCATTCTGGCTCGCGACAACGAGCAGCTAATCATCATCCTGGCTACCCCGCCCGTGCCGGTTAGCCAGGCTCCGACATTTGGCGATCTGCCCGGTGCGACACAGGAGTTACTTGGGCAACGGGCCGCCGAACAGGCGCGCTTGCTGGGTATCCGGATTGGGCAGATGCACCTGGCGCTGGCCTCTGAAACGAGCCGGAACGAAATGGCGCCCGAAGCGTTCTCGCTGCATTATCAGCGCTCGCTCTTCTCTGGATTGCAGTCGCTGGTGCGGGCGAATTACGAACGACAGCAGCCGCTGTTGCAGCAGTTACCTGCTGCTGTACGGCAGGAGGTTGACCGGGTGCTGGCTCGTAAAGAAGACATACTGGCTCTGTTCAGACGGATTTACCGAGAAAAGATCGATACGGCTAAAATCCGGATTCATGGCAACCTGCAACTCGACAAAATCCTGCTTACTGGCCGCGACTTGCTTATTCATGATTTTGGGGGCGACGCGAGCCGAAGCTATAGCGAACGCAAACTGAAACGGTCACCCCTGCGGGATGTGGCCACCATGATTCGATCGTTTTATTACGTGGCCTACGAAGGGTTTGTGCAGAATGACCAACTGACAACCGATGAGGCCCCACGGCTATTGCCTTTTGCCGAACTCTGGGCGCGGTATCTGAGCGGATTCTTTGTGAATGCTTATCTGGAAACGGTGGAAGGTAGTTCACTGGTGCCGACTCAACCCGATGAACGCCAGATGCTGATCGATACCTTCCTGCTCGAACAGGCATTGACCGATCTGACAAGCGAACTGGAACACCGCCCTGACTGGGTACGTCTGCCTTTACAGCTAATACAGACCATTATGGGCGACAGCACGTCAGAAATGAACCTACAGCAGGCATACGTACCTACAGAGACAGACGCGGCAAGTGCCTAGGTAGTTAGTTCATGGCCGTTTTGCAGACAGGAAGCCTGACCAAAGTGATGAGGTATGGTCAGGCAAAGAAAACAACCGGTACGCTACTTATGGAATAGCTCGTGCAGCGTGTGGGCATACGGTTCATCATAAAGGCAGTCGTTCCGATAGGTTTTTTCAGATGCATCTGAGGCCATTTCCTGTTCCACGAGCAGGTAATAGTGGTGCCCGTCTTTGGCTGTCAGCGCATTGGTGCATTCCCTGATGTCGGTTGGTAAGGTCGGTGCGTCGGAACACGATTGATCAACCTCAAGCCGGATCGCATCAATATGAAAGTCCCGAAACCACATCAGTATGTTTTCTATCAGGAAATGCTGACGGGCTTGCTGCTGCATATCGGCTGAAACGTGCTTGATCTGCTGGTGATAAGTGGTCGGGCAACCAACCGTCATCACTACGGCGATGCCCTCATAATGACAGGCATTGACCAGGTGCTGCAGTTGGCGATAGCCGCCAAACGTGGGTGGAATGGCAAACAGGTAATCATTGGTTACGGACTTGCCTGATGCATCTGAAAACGGCGTAAGCGGCCGTATGCTGATGGCAGTGATACCCCGTTTTTTTAGACCAGGCAAGTGGCCGATCACACTGTTGAGGGTGCCTTCGGGGGTAAATGTAGGCAGGTCTATAGGGTGAATAAGGTATTCATCTGCGGGCGGGTTGACCCAGCAGGTATCTTCCCAGTAAAAATCAACGGTGCTTACCGCCTGTGAGGGGCCATACAATCCCTGCGGTTGCGCCAGCGAAGCCGGATCGGCATAGATATCCAGTTCGTTCAACACAAATGAGTACAGGTCACCGGGCGCGAGTTCATTGGTCGTTAGTTGCCAATAGCCATTATCATGGCTGGTGAGCGGCAGGATGGCCGAGTCGCGGTACCGTTTAACGGCGACCGTGGTGGCCCAGGGTGCCCATAGCGTTATTTCGGCTTCCTGACTGGCGTTGAAGGTGACCCCGATCGATCGTTTGCTGACGTTGAGTTGGTGTATCATAGCTATTGCTGGACGGGAGCGAATACGCAGGAAAGGCCTGCTACTCATCCAGTTTGCAAGATCCATTGGTCACCTTAGAACCAACTTAAGCACGTCTTAGAAACTCCTTAGAAGGACAACCGACCGTTTATTCCACGTAGTCGAGCTCTCTCCCGTACGTTTCGTCGATGGCCCACAACGACCAGGCACCAATGGCGAAACAGAGTAGGCCAACAAGAGCGCCAGCCCCTAGCGTACCCAGCGACGGTACCGTTTTCAGGTATTGAAAGGCCGGAATACTCAGTAGGGTGGTGGCCCGCACGTTGTTGGCGACCGAGGTAGTAGCCGTAGCACGCAGGTTGGTACCAAAACTCTCGGCGGTAACCGTCAGGAACATGGCGATGTAGCCAATGCCGAAGCCCATACAGCCGCAAACGACGTAAAAAACTGGGGCCGAGTTGATGGCCCCCGACAAAAACAAGGCGGCGAAGGCACCCGTAAAGGCCATCATCCAGCCAATGGCCGCCCGTCGCGACCGCAGCCATTGGCTGAAAAAACCGCTGAACAGATCACCCGCCGCCATACCGATGTAAGTGTACATCACGCATTTGCCGGGTAAAATGGGGGTGTCGATGCCCAGCGCTTTGCCAAATTCATTGCCAAACGTAGCCAGCAGGCCAATGATAAAATAGGTGGGCAGCGAAATGCCCATGCAGCGCATGTACCGCAGGAACCGGTCGCGGTTGGTGAAGAACACGCCAAAGTTACCCCGCTTCACTGCCGACTGCACTACATCTTTATACAGCCCGGATTCCAGCACGCCCAGGCGAAGTACCAGCAGGGCCAGTCCCAGGCCACCGCCAATCAGGTACGTCAGTCGCCAGTTGCCCGTAACCTGCACGGTTAGGAAAGCGGCTACTGCCCCCAACAGACCCACGCCCGCCACCACCGACGAGCCGTAACCGCGCAGGTGTTTAGGCAGCACTTCGCTAACCAGTGTGATACCCGCTCCCAGTTCGCCCGCCAGACCCAGTCCCGCCATAAAACGCAGCCAGGCGTAGGTATCGGCCGAGTGCACCATACCGCAGGCCAAGTTAGCCAGCGAGTAGGTAATGATACTGCCAAACAACACCGATAGCCGCCCGCGTTTGTCGCCCAGAATGCCCCAGAGAATGCCACCCAGGAGCAAACCGGCCTGCTGAAAGTTGTAGATACGCCCGCCAACCAGCGAAACGTCTTTCTCAGATAACCCCAGTTCGGTTAGGCTCGGCACCCGCACAATGTTGAACAGGAGCAGGTCATACACATCAACAAAGTAACCCAGCGCGGCGACGAGCACAGGCATGGTGAGCACCGCACGAAGCGTAGGGGTAGGAGTAGGCGGTAGCGTTGATTGCATGCCGGAAATATAAGAATAAGTTGCCGTCAGCTAACGCAGCCGGCACCGATTGATACGTCGCGCTGAGACAACACTGCCAGTTCTGTCGTTACTTTTTTCTCCTTGTCGGTTGCGCCAGCCAACAGGGTTGAGGCCCCATCACTCAGGTTAGCAAACCTTCGACGTACCTGCGCCGTTTTGACTGATATAACTCAACAATCATGAAAAAGTGGATTAGTCAACTGGCTCTTTGTGTGGCCTTTATGGGTACGTATCTGGGTGTACAGGCGCAGGCAAAGCTAGAGCCTGTTTTTAAAGACAACACCTACCAGCTGACAGGCGTAGCGGTGTCGAAGGCAGGGCGGATTTTTGTTAACTACCCCTATTGGTCTGATACCTACAAGTATGCGCTGGTAGAGGTACTGAAAGACGGCTCAGTAAAACCCTACCCCGATGCTAGCTGGAACAGCTGGAAGGTGGGGCAGGACCCAACCAATAAATGGGTCTGCGTGCAGTCGGAGTTCGTCGATGCTAAAGACCGGCTCTGGGTGATCGATCCGGCAAGCCCTAAACAGAAAGGCGTGTATCGGGATGCCCACAAACTGGTCTGCTTCGACCTGGCGACTAATAAAGTGATTCGGCAATACTCGTTCAAAAACGTGGTGGGGCCAGATAGCTACCTCAACGATATCCGGGTCGATACGCAGCGGGAAGTGGTCTACATAACCGAATCGAAAAACGGCGGTATTGCCATCATCGACATCAACAGCGGTAAGATCACCATGAAGCTACAAGGCGACAAATCGGTGAAATCAGACCCGACCTTCAAATTCATCATCGATGGGCGCGAACTGCGCGACGATAAAGGGCCGGTGCGGTTCAATTCCGACGGTTTGGCCCTGACTCCCGACGGTGATATGCTCTACTACAAGTCGCTGACTGACGACCGGCTGTACCGCATCGCTACGGCCGCCTTGCGCGATGCGGCGATGAGCGACGCTGACCTGAAAGCGAAAGTAGAAGACCTGGGCCACTACACTACCACCGATGGCATGATCATCGATGAGGCAGGCAACCTGTATCTGGGCGACATCCTGAACTATGACTTGTATAGCCTGCAAACCAGCGGCAACCCGAAGCCGCCTCTGAAACGCACCAATTTGGTGAAAGACACGGTGCTGCTGCAATGGCCGGATAGTTATGCTATCCACGACGGTTACCTGTACGTGACGACCTCGCAGATTGACCACATGGCCAAGAACAACGGCGGTAAAGACACGCGCAAACGACCCTACGAGGTGATGCGGGTGAAAATTGGAAAATAACGGTTTGCCACGGAGGTACGCAGCGAGTTTATTGGGGGCTTACTCGAAAACATTCTGCGTAACTGTGGGGCAAATCGGTATGTCCCGCTTAATCAATTTGCTAACTATTTTTTTCTGCTTACTAGGATTGTGTAGGTACGTTCTATTTACTTTGCAACTCAAAGTACTTTCAGCACAATGCTTTATCCGACTAAGTTTTTGGTAGAGCGTACTCTACCCGCCGTAACACCATCAAGAGGGAAGGGGCTTATTGCCCTGACCCTGTTGACGGGTACCTGTTTCGTGTTAGCTACCGCCCGTGGCTTACTTACGGGCAACTGGTGGTTCTTTATTTTTCTGGTGTGGAACCTCTTTCTGGCCTGGTTTCCGCTAGGCGTTATGCTGGTACTGCGCGATCTGCGCCAATCGGGTATTCTGGGCCGTGGACCGCGCAATGGACTGATATCGTGGGCAATGGTTGGTGGCTGGCTGCTGTTTATGCCCAACGCGCCGTACATCATCACCGATTTATTTCACCTCCGCATGACCGACGGCAACCTGGTATGGTTCGATACGCTGATGATCTTTGTAGGCGCCTTGTCTGGCCTATTAGCTGGCCTCTATAGCACCCTGCTGGCCCACCGCACCATACGAAGCCTGGCTGGCCCCTTATCAGCCTGGGCATTTATTATGGCTTGTCAGGGATTGGCGGGTTTTGGCATCTACCTGGGCCGGTACATTCGCTGGAATAGCTGGAGTATCATAACTCAACCCATGATTCTTACCCGCAGTTTGTGGACGTCGCTGCATGACCCACTGGCGCAAAAAGTAGTGCTCACCTACGGCTTCGGATTAGCCACGCTGTACGTTGCGTTCTACATTTACGTGGAAAAGGAAGTGTCGTCGGCAGCGCGCTACTAGCTGCCCGGCTTCCTGGTTACTATGATCGACATTGGTAAAGTTTTTCGGAGTTTCCGGTTCGCCGCACAGGGTGTGATCGATCTGTTCCGATTCGAGAATAACGCTAAAATTCACTTGCTGGGAGCGCTGCTGGTTATCGGTATGGGTAGCTGGCTTGGCCTGTCGGTGATGGAGTGGGCGATGGTTGCAACGCAAATGGGCCTGGTCATGGCCGCCGAGAGTTTCAATACCGCTCTCGAAAAACTGGCCGATCGGGTTACCACTGAGCGCGACCCACTCATTCGGGCGGCTAAAGACCTGGCCTCGGGGGGGGTTCTTATCGTCGCCATCGTGGCCTTCGTTGTTGGTCTGCTTATCTTCGTGCCCAAACTCATGAAGAAGTGGGATCTTGGCGTTGGGCTTTCGGAGTGGCTACCCATGATCCCAACTGGTTGAGTAAGCGATGACCAATCCGATTTCTGTAATTCCAAATCCTATACTCAATGACTGAGTCGCGCGAACATCTACAAACGCTGACCGAGATCCGTGGCCTGATGGAGCGGTCGACCAAGTTTCTATCGCTGAGTGGCCTGTCGGGGGTTTCGGCGGGAGTCATTGCGCTGTGTGGGGCCCTGGCGGCTTACCTGCGGCTGCGAAAGGGCTGGTTCACGTTCTTCGATTCCGGTAATTACCAGGCGCTCGCACCGATGACACAACGCGAACTCGCGAAGTTTCTGTTTGTCGACGCCAGTATTGTGCTTGTATTAGCCTTATTGGCGGCCGGGTATTTTACCTTCCGGAAAGCCCGCCGTCAGGGACTGAGTGTCTGGACGTCAGCATCTCGGCGCATGATCTGGGCGCTGATGGTACCGCTGCTGGTTGGTGGTATTTTCTGCCTTGGTCTGGTCTATCACCAGCTTCTCTGGTTGGTTTGCCCGTCTATGCTCACTTTTTACGGACTAACTTTGCTAAACGCCAGCCGCTACACCTACCGCGATCTCGAATACCTGGGTTTGTGCGAGGTCGGTTTAGGATTACTGTCCCTTTTTCTGACGGGCTACAGCCTGCTGGCCTGGACCATCGGCTTCGGTGTGCTGCACGTGGTGTATGGCACCGTGATGTGGCTGAAATACGATAGACCCCAGAACGCACCCGCCGCCGCATGATGAACGACGTACTGTCTCGCTTCAACAAAGCCTTCGAGAGCAAGGCCCGCCTCAGCATCATGTCGGTGCTGATGGTTAATGACGCGGTCAGTTTTAATGAATTGAAAGAATTACTCGGCCTGACAGACGGTAACCTGTCGACGCACCTGCGGGCGCTCGAAGAGCAGGGGTACGTGCTGATTCAGAAGCAGTTTGTTGGTCGGAAACCCAATACAACGTACCTGGCTACTGAGTCAGGAAAACAGGCCTTTACCGATCATCTGAACGCCCTCGAAGCCTTCATTCGCGGTACTGTCTGATCTCATGTTGTTGATAATCAATTAGTTAGTTCTGTCTGGTTGTAGTCAGTTCGCATCGCGTGTACTGGTCGTTTTTACATCATTTTACACTTTGAAAAACAAAGTACTTTATGATCTCAAATTGTAAACTTGTTAGCAAGAGCGCATCCAGCGAGGAAGCGTACTCGACGCCTTTAAGCCCTCAACCGGGAACAGTGAGCGATCATATGGTAGACTGGCAGGCAGCTTTTCGTGATCCCATTTTTCGGGCTGGATTAGTATTTCTAGTTCTATCTGTCATCGCTTCTGTTTTGTATGGGCGGATATCAAGTGATGCTATGCAACAGCAGGAAAGTCTGATTTGGTTTTGCGTTCAATATGGACTAACTGTCCTTTTTGGTTTGCGAGTGATTGCAGGTGGTGGTGTTGCGTACGTGTTCAGAAATGATCGGCGGCAACAGGCTACTACCTGGCTATCGTTGCTGCTCAGCTATATGAGTGCGTTCGCGCTAAACCGCCAAATGGCCGTTTTTGAGCAATCGGTGCCCTGGCTATGCTGGATCATCGTTGGAAGCGGTGCCTTGTTGATACTGCATACCTGGGCTGATCTGCTACCCCGTAGAGGACAACAACTGCTTTACGCCGGGCTGGCAGGTGCTTTTCTGCTCTTTCTGTATCAGAGCGTTTATCTGGCTTCCTTGTACCTCATCAGTATTCCAGGTTTGTTTGCGCTGGGTATATCGTATCACACTTTCGTGCCAGCGCTGCTGGCGCTTGTAGTGGGACGGCAACTGTGGATGGGTGCCCGCCAGCGAACGTACCTGAGAAGGGCGGTGCTTACCGGTCTTGCGGTACCCGTTTCCCTGCTGCTTATTTTTCTGGTAAACTGGTACCACACCGCTGACCGGCTGAATCAGGTACGTATGGAAGCGCCCCTACGCAAAACCAGCGACGTACCCGTGTGGGTGCAGATGGCGCAGCAACTGACGCCCGGTTCCTTTACCGATCGGGTACTAAAGGTGGGGCTGGTGTATGGCACGTCGCCCTGGAGCCGCTCATTTGGTAACCTGACTGCCCTTGACGATGTTCGGCTGCACGATCCGCTGGTCGTCATCGCACAGAACATTTTTCCTGTTTTGCCCTTTACGAGTGATAATCAGACCAAGCTGCTGCGCACTGTTGGTCAGCAGCACTACGGCACTGAAACCAAATTCTGGAGCGGCCGTAATCTGACCACGTCGCAGTTGACCACGCAGGTACGTATCTGGCCGCAGTACCGGCTGAGCTACACCGAGAAAACGATTTGGGTACAAAGTGCCGCGCAGTGGGAAAGCCGGGAGGCGCTCTATACGTTTCACCTGCCCGCGGGCTCGGCCGTATCGGCGCTGTCGCTCTGGATTGGCGGTCGCGAAGAACCGGCTCGGTTAACTACTCAGGCCAAAGCGGATTCGGCTTATACGCAGGTGGTTGGCGTAGAAAGCCGCGCCGTTTCCCGAGATCCATCCATTGTGACCTGGCAGGAGGGTAACCGCGTAACGGTTCGAGTATTTCCGGTACTACCGGGTGAGAGCCGCCAACTGAAGATTGGCATTACATCGCCTTTGAGGTATGATGGGAAAACACTGACGTACCTGAATCCCTGGTTCGAAGGGCCAGATGCCAGCGACGCAACGGAAGTCCTGAAAGTAACTTTCGACCAGGCGCCAACAACGTTGACAATGCAGGGCTTGTCTGGCTCCCTGGCGAATCTGGAGTTAGGTCAACGCCAGTCATACCAACCTGAATGGGCTCTGCAACTAGACGCGCCGCCTCTGTCTGCTGAGCCGTTCAGGCTGGCCGGGAAAACGTATCAGATGCAGTCTGTAACGGCTGCGAATGGGGCGTTTAGGCCGGAAAATATTTATCTGGATGTGAATGCTGCGTGGGATTTTCAGGAATTTAAAACAGCCTATGATGCAGCTACCCAACAAAAAATAACCGCTATCTGGGTATTCGACGATGGCCTTCAACGACTCACACCCGCTAACCTGAAAACGGCGTATGAGCGATTGTCGGCCCAACGATTCAGTTTGTTTCCTGTTTACCGGATCAGTCAGCCCGCTACCGCGTTGCTGGTGACTAAGGGCACTCCAACCGGGCCTACATTGAGTGATTTACAGGGCAGCCCGTTTGGCGATCGGCTGTCGACGCTGGCGGCTCTGGACGGACCAATTCGAACCTTCTGGATGTCGCATAACGGAACCGATCAACTGTCGCCGTACCTGCAGTCGTTGCAGGAGCTTCGGGTGCTGCACGTAGCGCGGGGCGATAGTTTGGCTTATGTTCATCAACTACTGGAAAAGCATGCGTTTCCTACACTGACCGAAACCACCGACCAGGTATTGCTGGCGGGTAGTGGGGTGGTTATCCGGGAGACAGCCGACGTGCCCGACGCTGACGACAGCACTGCCAAAAAAGAGCCGCAACAGGCAACCCTGGCTCCCGATCACCTAGTGCGGTTGTTCACGTATAACCAACTCATGCAACGCGTGGGCCGTCAATATTTTAACAAGGCGTACCGGACCAACGAAACGCTGGCGTCACTGGCGCAGGAGGGCCATGTGGTTTCGCCCGTATCGAGTCTGGTAGTGCTGGAAACCCAGGCTGATTACAATCGATTCGGCATTAAAACCGACAAAAATGGTCTCGACAACGCTACGTTAAAGCAAGATGGTGCTGTGCCGGAACCACACGAGTGGGCCATGATGCTTGGGATCGCCCTATTGGTGGGCTGGTTCTACATGCGACCCCGCTCCAGCGTGTAAAGCAGTTTCCTGTCGGCTTAGTAAGAACGTTGATGACACGATATGCCATTTCTATAAATGCCTGATTTACTCATAGTATTAACTGTAGCGCTGATTGCGTTTGTGCTGTGGCCCGGCCAACCTAACCGGGTTACGTGGCTGCTCCGGCTGGGTACGTTGATGGCCCTATCGCCATTGCTCCGGTACGTCGAGTCTGTGTTTGGCTTTGCCGTGCGGCTTCGACTAAGTGACTGGGCTGGACAGTTGCTTCGTACAGTAGGAATGCCGGTACAGAGTGAAGGCAATCTGCTGATTTTACGCGGTCAGGAAATGGCTGTTGATCCAGCCTGCATGGGCCTGCGCATGACGGGCCTGACGCTGTTACTGGCTATTTTCTGGTTGCTTGCCTACGAACGCAGGCAGGCACATTCGCTGGCCACCGGCTGGGTAATTGGCTACGGAAGCGTGGCATTAAGCCTGACAATAGGGAGTAATCTGGTCCGGATTGTTCTGCTGGTCATGTTTGGCCTTGGCCCTGAGCATCCGCTCCATTCGCTTGTTGGCTTGTTGTGTGTACTGATCTACGCCTGGTTACCGCTTCGGGTACTGGCCCGCTGGCTGGTGGGCTCGTATGGTGTTGCTGAACGCGAATACGGCCTGGCTGGCACTATTGGCTGGCGATATGGCCTGCCTGTTTTTTTGCTGGGCTTAATCGGCTGTGCGTTCATACGTCCTGTTGAGGAACAGTACCGGGTCAATGATCGGACTGGGTACGTTCGCAAAGGCACGCTGTATGGATTTACCCAGTATAGCTGTCCCGGTCAGTTGATCTACGTGAAACCGCTTCCCAATTGGTATAGCGCTGAACATAGCCCGGCTGTGTGCTGGACAGGGCAGGGCTACACGCTCCGGCAGGTGCGCGAAGTGGTCATAGCGGGACAGCGAGTGTATGTGGGTGAATTGCGGAAAAACCACCAGACGCTGCAAACCGCCTGGTGGTTCACTAACGGGCGGCACCAAAGTATTAGTCAGATGGATGTGCGAAGCCGTATACTGCGTGGCGAGCCTGGTTTTGCCCTGGTCAACGTCACGGTACCTAACGCAACTACGTTACCAACTGCGGTCAAGGCATGGCAACAGGGTCTTTCCCAGTCCAGATTTCGCGGCTCCATTTCCGCTGAAATGGCCAGTTACGCTCCCTGAGCGCAAAGGGGCGGTACGCGTGGGCTTCTTTAGGGGTTTGCTGGAAGTACTGATCATCGTCGGTCTGCACCAGGCCCTGATACAGATTTCCTTCACGGACGGTCAGGTCAGCGAAAGGTAATTCCGGCCGCCAGGTTGGGTGTGTGGCGGCCAGCACTGTTTTCAGCAAACCACCCGCCTGAATCCCTACGACGGTGCGTGGCTGAGGGGTAAACCGCCCCTTCGACACGTCAAGGGCGTATTTCAGGTAGGCTTTCAGCATTTTGGGCCCTTCATTGGCTGTGTTTTCTACCGCCAGTTGCTCCGGGTATACGCTTGTGATCAGGTAGGTACGTTCGCGGGCTCTGGTTACGGCTACGTTTAGCCTGTTTTCGCCCCCCGACATATTGAGGCTCCCGAACTGAGCCGACAGCTTGCCGTGTTCGTCGGGTGCGTAGCCAACCGAGAAGATGATCACGTCGCATTCGTCGCCCTGCACGTTCTCGATATTCTTAACGAACCGTACGGCAGATGCGCGACCCGTGTCACTGGCAACCGCCCGGACAATGTCGACACCAGAGTCGATAACCGAAGTAGGTCCCGTACCCTCGTCAGCGGGTTTATCGCCTGCCGGGTTACCAACAGGCGTCAGCATGCTCCCCTTCCGACTGGTCAACAGCCCTCCGTTACGAAGCGGGTCGGTTGACGAGGTTGCTCCTTCCAGCAGTTCCTGGATCAGTTGCTGCTGCTGAAAATTGAAGGTCACCACCCCGATAGAGCGCCCCGGTAGGTCAGTTTGTAACTGATCGATCAGCGACAAGACCGCAGCGGCTTCAACTGGGTTCGTATTGTTAATCCATTGCCCTTTCACATACTGATAGCGAATGCCCGGCTCCGGGTTGTTCACGTCGGTAAAATCGGGCAGGAGGGTGAGCGTGTCGTTGTAGAAATGCTTGTTCGAAAACGCAATGAGGTCCAGGCTTCGGCTGCGGTAATGCCCCGTCAGCGCGAGTTGCGGCAGGTACTGTGCGGCTAGGTCAAGGAGCGACTCCACTTCCAGCATCACCGAATCGCCAGGTACGTCGGTCTGGCCAGGTTCGTTAGTCACGGTTAGTTCGTCGGTATCGAAGCGGGCACGATAGAGGTCGCTGGGGCGCAGTTGCCTGCTGTCGCCGGTGACTACAACCTGGCGGCCACGCAGCATGGCGGGCAGGCCGTTTTCGGCAAAACACTGGGAGGCTTCGTCGAAAATAACCAGGTCGAACAGGCCTTCGCGCATAGGGAACAGGGTCGACACCGATTCGGGCGAGGCCATCCAGCAGGGCACCAGCCGGAACACTTCGTCAGCATGGTGTTCCATCAGTTTACGGATAGGCCAGATGCTCCGTTTCTTCGTTACCTGATGGCGCAACTCGCGGTAGCTCACCAGGTTATTCAGCCGGTTTACAACTAGCGCCTGGTACGTTTGTTCGCGGAGTTTAAGGCCCAGAATAGCATGGGTATGCGCCTGTTTCTGCCGGATGCTATACTGCAACGCCGATTCGGTCTGGCCCATTTTCAGCGATGATACACACCGTAGTTCAGGATGTTGCCGCTCGATCTCATCTATCCAGGCTAATCGAAGCGCATTATCGAACATTGCCACGTGCTTCGCGGCGCTGTGGTCCAGTTGGTCGGGCAGTACGGTATCGGCTACGCGTTTGGCGGCGGTACGTTCCGGCGAGGTAAACGATGCCCAGATGCGATCCATCTCAATCAGGTTGTCGGCATCGCGGCGCAAGGCAGTGCGCAGGATGTCTGCCTGCCTGTCCGGGTCATTAGCAAGCATAGCCAGCTGACCGGCAGTGAGGTATGGCTGCCACCGTGTTTGGCGCGCCACAACATCGGCCAGCAAAAAACGAACGTCCATCAGCCGTTGCCCAAACGACGTACCCGACGCCTCAGTAGCAATGAACTGACGTAGCGCCGGAAACTGATCGGTAAGCGTTCGCCAGACCGATTCAGCGGCTGTAACGGCCGTTTCCAACTGCTGCAACGTTTGCCTGGTCTGGGCTGGCGTGGTGCCCACAACGTCTATGCCGGCAAACTGCTGTCCGGTTTCGTTGGCCCGCGCTTCCCACGACTGCCGGGTCACCCAGTAGGCATCGAGTCGCTGTAGATCGGCCAGTGAAGTATCCAGCCTGTGTTCCTGCGCCAGCGCAGTAAGATAAGCTTTGTCTTTGTAAAACAGCCAGTTGAATACCGATTGCCGCGCCGTAATGCCCTGCCGGAGCCGGTCGGGTAACCCGGTCAGATCGGCCGACTGAAACAGGCCACGAGCCTCGAGCTGGTTTAGGTCAGCTATGTCTGTCGCGAATGTGGCCCCGGCGGATTCGGGCAGCGATCCGGCCGACATACGGGAAAGAACGGCCCAGATCAGCGGGTCGGCTACGGTTTGGGCCAGCGAATCCAGTTCGTTTCGCTGGGGAGACAGCCGGTCGGTCAGGTCGCGCCACGAAGCAGACTGCCCAATCAACGTACCTGCCCGGCTGAGTAGTGCGGGTATCTCGGCGGTGGCTTCGTCGATCGTCTCGCGCAGGCTGTTCAGGTCCTCTCCGTTAAACATGGCGAAGTTGACCCGATCGGTAAACGGATGGTCGGGACCGACATGCACGCCATAGGCGAGGTAATTGCTCAACTGTTCGCGAAACGCACCAACCGTATCGAGCCGGAAATGGTGGAAGATATCCGAGAGTTTTGGGCCGGGCAGGCCATTGGGCGTGCTGCTGAGGTATAATTCTTTAACCGATACGCCGCAGATGCGTTGGTCAAAGAGCGCGTTCTTGAACGTCTGCAACTCGCCCACCAGCGTGTCGATACGGCGGCTTTCAATGTCGAACTCGCGTTCGAGCAAGACCGCATCGAGGCCGTTATTTTGCTGGCGATAGTTCTCTACGGCGTCGATCTGGGCGGCCAGTTGCGTGTAGAGCGGCTTTCGGTCGTCCTGAAAATCGTGCACCAGAGCGGCAAACGGTTCCATGCCCACCTGTTTCAGTCGTTGGTGCACTACGTCGAGGGCGGCACGTTTCTGGCAGACCAGCAACACCCGTTTGCCCTGCGCGGCGGCATCGGCCATGAGGTTGGCAATCAATTGCGACTTACCCGTGCCGGGTGGCCCTTGCACCACCAGTGAATGTCCGGCTTTCACGGCTCGTACCGCCGCTTCCTGCGACGCATCGACGGCCAGCGGCAACAGCAGCGATGATTCTTTGAGCGCTATATGATCGGCCAGTACGGGCAGGGTACGTGGCAAATCGGGCGTGCTTTCCTCCGTTGCTTCCGTTATTGTCAGTCGCTCCTGTTCGGCCAGTAGCTGATCATAGTCGGGCACTAAATAGGAACCGGCTTGCGGAAAAATGCCCAGAATGGCTTCGGGCATCAAAGTCAACTCGCCAACACCTTCCAATTGCGTCAGAGATTTAGCTGACTGCTTATCAAAAGGTTGAAGGAGATTGGTGAAATTTTTGGTATTGAAGTTCAGCTCGAACGGACTGCTTTTCAGCCAGTCGTACAACTGCATCCTGAACGTGAGTGGGTCTTTATCGAACTGATCGAAATCGGGGTCGAGCCATTCGTCGGGGAGCTTGATGCCATTGAAATAACTGTAGGCCAGGCCCATCGACTGGTTGAACTGCACGGGTACGTCGCTCCGTCGTTCCAGGCGCCACTCGTTGCCTTCGTTGGTGAGGTGAACGGGGAAAAATAGCAGCGGGCCATGCACAGGCGTACCATCGTTGAACCGGCCGCGTACAAACGGCCAGCCTACGTACAGATCTTCGGTGCCCCGTTCTTCTTCGATGAACCGCTCGGTACGGGCCAGTCGACGCAGGTGTTTGCTCAGCGTGTTTGTCCGTTCGTCGCGGGGGTCGCTCACGGCGCAGAGCGGGACGTGGCTCTTCCGGGCGATCAGCCCCACCACCAACTCGAACGACGATTTGTTGAGCCGGAAATCAGCCTCGTGCAGATCAACAAACTGATCGACGGGCAGGCTACTCAATAGCAATGATCGATTGCGGCTGCTGAGGTTGGTAAGGCGGCGACGGTAGGTTTTTAGAACGGAGGCTGAGAATTGCATAGACGTTTACTGAATAATGGAACCGCATCGGCGGGCCGTACAGGTAAAACGGATATAGCGGATCAACACAGATTCACGTCACGTAAAATCTGCGTAAAATCCGCTATAGCTAGTAAATCTGTACGATCCGCCGCTTCGGTTCCTATTTCTACGCGTCAACTTCCTTCTTCTCGGGAATCAGGTAGGACGCCAGAATGCTGGTTGCCAGAATCCCGATAATGACGTAGAGTGAATAAGCGGGTTTGAAACCGATGTGTTCGAGTTGCGGCTCCAGCAGCATTTTCAGGCCGATGAACGTGAGCAGAACGGCCAAACCTGTTTTCAGGAAACGGAACTGGTTCATGATGCTCGACAGGAAGAAGAACATCGACCGCAGGCCCATGATGGCGAATACGTTTGAGAAGAAGACGATATACGGATCTTTCGTGATCGAGAAAATAGCCGGGATCGAGTCGACTGCAAACACCAGATCGGTAAAGGCCACGACGATTACGACGATGAACAAAGGCGTGACAAACAGCTTCTTGTCTGTTTTGCGCCGAATGAAGAAGTTGTCGGTCACATTCCGTTTGTAGACGTTCATGTATTTCGAGACGAACTTCACCACGGGGTGATTCTTGGTGTCGATCTTTTCGTCTTCATCACCCTGAAAGAACAGGCTAACGCCCGTGTAGACCAGAAAGGCACCGAACACGTACATGATCCAGTCGAAGCGCTCCAGCAGGGCTGCACCCAGAAAGATGAAACCGAATCGCAGGACGATGGCGCCCAGAATACCCCAGACCAGAATTTTCTTGTAATACCGCTCCCGGACGCCGAATGAGCTAAAAATCAGAATGAAAACGAAGATATTATCAGCCGATAATGAATACTCAACCAGGTAGCCCGTAATGTATTCGAGCGACATATTCTTCTGGAAAATAACCAGGTTGTTGGCAAACGAACCGCCCGTTAGTTGTACGTGATCGGCGTACCGGTCGCGCACTTCCTGTAGCTTGGCCATGTCGTAAATACCGTGAACCAGGTAACCGAAGTTGCGCAGGAAGAAATAGAAACCGATGGATAGGGCAACCCAGATGGCGCTCCAACTAGCGGCTTCTTTGAAGCCAACGACATGGCTTTGCCGGGCTTTTTTAGACGAAAAGACGCCCAGATCGAGCGACATGACAAAGAGAACAAAGACGGCAAAGCCGACAAAAAATAAGGTTTCGCTGGAGAACATAAGCAATGGATAACTGCTGAAATAACGCGCCTTAGCGGGAAAAGTTGACGCTTACCCACAAAACAGGCCGCAATATCACACCTGGCGCGTTAACCGATGGCACGAAATTCGCAGTTGCCACTTCACTTACGTAATTTTGTCTCCATGTATAATGGTAAAAAAGTAGTGGTGGTGATGCCCGCCTACCGCGCCGCCCTAACCCTTGAACGTACCTACCGCGAAATTCCCTTCGATCTGGTCGACGATGTTATTCTGGTTGATGACCATAGCCCTGACAACACTGTTGAGGTAGCGAAAGCGCTTGGCATCCGTCACGTTATCCGCCACGACGTGAATAAGGGTTACGGGGGTAATCAGAAAACCTGCTACAGCAAAGCCCTTGATATCGGCGGCGACATTGTGATCATGCTGCACCCCGATTACCAGTATACCCCGTTGCTGCTTACGGCCATGATCTCGATCATCGGCAATGGGCTTTACCCGGTTGTGTTCGCTTCCCGGATTCTGGGCAAAGGGGCGCTGAAAGGTGGCATGCCTATGTATAAGTACGTAGCTAACCGGTTTCTGACCCTGACGCAAAATATCCTGATGAACCAGAAACTGTCGGAGTACCACACGGGCTACCGGGCTTTTTCGGGCGAGGTACTGCGGGCGCTTGACTTCACGTATAACGACGACGATTTCATTTTCGATAACGAGATGATCGCGCAGATTTTTTATAAGGGCTTCGATATTGCCGAAGTGACTTGTCCCACCAAATACTTCGAAGAAGCCTCATCGATCAACTTCAAACGCAGTTCTATTTATGGCCTTGGCGTTCTGAAAGTATCGCTCCTCTACCGCCTCACCCGCTGGGGCCTCATCGACTGGAAAGTGCTGAAATAAGCAAACGCATCAGCCAGTAGGCGACGTACCCAGAAACGCGTTGATGGCTTCGGCAACGGCGGGTGTGTTGGTAACGTGTATCTTGTGGTTGCCAGGTACGTTAATAAACGGCTCGTCGGGTGGAGCAATCACGGGGTCGCGGCGGTCGTGAAGGCGCAGGTCAGGTAGGCGGGTTAGGGGAGGCGCATCCGAGAAAATTAGCTCATACTGCCAGATCATATACGCCGGGTTCATGCGCTGTACACGGTCTAGCGCCGCCTGAATACGAACGCGGGATTCCCGAAACGGATACAACCGTTTGGCCAAGCCAATGCAAAACGGATGCTGCACGATACCGCTGTTCACGATTTTTCGAATCAAATCCACCCGCCGTAGCGGTGATTTTATCTTACGCGGGTTGGTCCAGGAACTTAGCTGAATCACGGTGGCTCCGGTCAACTCTTTCACGTGCGCCGCCACCCAGCCACCCATCGAATGCCCGATAAGTACATCGCTGGCGGTGATGCGGTAAGCTTGTGCAACGCGTTCGGCCACGGTTCGGGCCGTTACAGGCTGGGTGGTATCCCAGGCGTTAAAGTCAGCCTCCAGGTCAATGCAACGCACAACTGTTGGTGGTAATGACGGTAGCAACGCATCAAACGAAGCCGGAATGTCGAGGTTGCCGTGAATGAGAATCAACCGGTTCATAGGCAAAGGGCAGGGTATGTCAAGGCTGGTAACGTACCCGAATGTAGTGTAGGTACGTCCTGCCCACAAACACGCACCAGGCCTGTGGCGTGATTGTCAGTAGCCGTTGATATCCTGCATTCGTTTCCAGAGCCTGAGTTTTTCCGGGTTGACCTTGACGGGCCCTTTCTTAAGTGTATCAGTCTGATCATTATAAGGTAACCGCCAGCGGGGGTGAATGGTGTAGTCGCTCCATCGCCAGAATTTCAACACATTGATAGGCGATGTACGATACAATGGACTATCGTCTTCGTAACCTGGTTCTTGAGAATTTACCTGGTAGGATGCGTAAACGTCTTCGTATCGCTGTCCGAAAAATTGGTCTTCATACGTCCACCTTCCCTGTTTGGTAACGTAATCAAACTCATTGCCGAACAAGAGTATGATGTTGCCAACTGGGTACGCGTTAGTAATAAGAGCGATCCAGGAAAAGAGCCGAAGCCAACGTTTGATCGTTTGTTTACGGAGGTATTGTTGCATGGCTTTGTTGACTTTTGAACGCAACAAAGCAAGCTACCCGTACCCTTCTTTCACTTGACATCTATCAAGAACGTACCCGGCTATTTTCGTTTACGGAGTCGGCTGACGGTTTCGGGGGTAACGCCAATGTAGGAGGCTATCTGCTTTAAAGAGGCCTGTTTGAAGATGGCTGGGTACGTTGCCAATAGCAGATCATAGCGCTCGGCGGCGGTGTTCATCCGTAACTGAAACAGGCGTTCTTCACTAAGTGCGTAGTATTTTTCAATGAGCTGCCGCCCCACGGAATTGAATGACGGGTGTTTCTGATACAAGTGCTGAAGCTGGCTGTATGTGATACTGACCAGGGTACAATCGGTCAGTGTCTGAATGTATTCGTAGCTGGGTTTTTGCTCGATGAAACTGCGCACCGAAATAATGAAATCGTGTTGCCCCATGAACCAGGCGGTAGCTTCCCGGCCGTCTTTATAGTAAAAAGCACGCGCAGCACCGGCCGCTATAAACCAAACGTGCTGGCAAATATGGCCTGCCTCGAGTAGTATCGTTCCTTTAGGAATAGACTGCACTGTAGTAGCCTGTTCGATATCGGCTAAAACGAGGTCTGGCAACGGCTCCAAGACCGATACGAAGCTAAGCAGTAGTTCTTTAGGTGAAACGGCCATGCTTGTTTGAGTCAACTTCTGGTAGGAGCAAAGATGTACCTACACCGTGACCAGGTCGGCAGCGTTTGTTACTGTTGCTTCCGAAACCGGCGTATAGTTCGCTTCCAGAATCATGGATTCGAGCGTAAGGCCGGGACCGAAAGCGCAACTCAGAATATTGAAGGCACCGTCGCTGTTTTTGTCGGGGTCGGTGGCCGCGTTTTCCAGGTCGTTCCAGATCGCTTTCAACACAAATAGTACCGTCGCCGACGACATATTGCCGAACTCGCGCAGCACCTGGTAGGCGTAGCGGTTGTCTGTCTGGTCGAGGCCCAGTTGCCCTTCAATCACTTCCAGAATACGTCGGCCGCCGGGGTGCAGGGCATACGTACCTATGTCGCCAATGGTGAGGCCACTGCGTTCGAGCAAGCGCGATAGCATTTGCCCAATACCCTGCTGAATAAACGTGGGGACTTCTGATGTCAGCGTCATTTCGAAGCCGAAATCGGTTACGTGCCAGGCCATTGCGTCTTTGCCGGCGGGCAGCAGGTCACAGTAAAACGACCGGAGCCGCAGCGACCGATCGACCCGCGCCTGACCTTCTACGAGTACCGCCGCTGCCCCGTCGGAAAAGAGTGCGTTGGAGAGGAGGTTGTCGAGGTCGTCTTTCTTTTGAAAATGCAACGTACACAGTTCAACGCAAACCACCAGCACCACGGCGTCGGGCGTAGAGCGTACAATGGCGTCGGCGGCTTTCAATCCGTTGAAGGCACCGTAGCAGCCCATGAAGTTGATGGCCATGCGTTGCGTGGTACCGGGCAGGCCCATCGCTTCGATGATCTCTATATCGGGGCCGGGCGCGTACAGGCCTGTGCAACTCACGGTCACTACGTGCGTAATGCGTTGTTTGTCAAAGCCGGGGTAACTGGCCAGGCAGTCATCGATGGCCTTGAGCGCCAGCGGAACGGCCTCCTGGCGATATCGTACCATACGCTGCCCCACCGTTGGAAATGGTTCAAGACCTTCGGTGTTAGGGTAGAACGTATATTCACCCCGCGAACGGCTGTAATCAGGTAACACCGAATGCCGCTGATCGATGCGGGTATGCCGGTACAGGGCCGTAAGCCGACGTTGATCGCGTTCGTCCATGCCCAGGGCTTCGGCCATAAAGCGGGCGATCTGTGCCTGTGGAATGGCGTTGGCTGGTACGGCAGTGCCGAGCGACGTAATAAAACTGGCAGGTACGTTCATTAGGAATGTTGTTGTGCGGTATGACGGGTTATTTGCCAATATACGTGCTTTGTCACCAACACGATGTTATACAGATAACCACGCCGTTACCATAAGGTTGTTTACCCATTCACAATTATGACTTCACAAGTATGACTCCACGCGCTATTTGGCTGCATCTGCGGATGCCTTTCTCTATTTACCTGCTCCCCGTATGCCTATTTGCTATGACTCTCCCGCCGGGAATCAACAACTGGGGGCGGGCCGTGTGGGTGCTGCTCATCATTCATGTGCTGGTGTATCCGGCCGCCAACACCTTCAACAGTTATTACGACAAAGACGAAGGCAGTGTAAACGGCCTGGAGAGCCCGCCCCCCGTCGACA
Organism: Fibrivirga algicola; assembly: GCF_011742925.1. Classification (GTDB taxonomy): domain Bacteria; phylum Bacteroidota; class Bacteroidia; order Cytophagales; family Spirosomataceae; genus Fibrella; species Fibrella algicola. The sequence continues at coordinate 345,508 of NZ_WAEL01000008.1, read as the reverse complement.
GAACGCTCTTTTGGGTATCTATGGGCCTCGAAGCGCTGTCGCTACTGGCGGCGGTATTCATCAATACCCAATTTGTGGTGTTCATTCTGGTGTATGGCGCGTTCATGAAATGCTACAGTCACACGGGAATACGAATCAAAAAACGGCCGATTGCCAGCTGGCTGTTGATCAGCACGTTTCAGGGCGGATTCGTTTTCCTGATGACCTATATGATCATGCACGATGTAAGCTTCTGGGAGTTATTTGTGATGTCGAAGTCCATTGGTTTGTGGCTGGGTACATTGATTTCGGCGCTGAATATTCTGGCCCTGTATCCGGTTACGCAGGTGTATCAGCATGCCGAAGATGCCAGCCGGGGCGACCTCACCATCAGCCGGTTGATGGGCGTTCGGGGTACATTCATCAACGCCTGGCTATGTCTGTTGGCGTCGGGTATCTGTTTTCTTCTCTTCTACGAAGGCACCTGGCCGTTTTTACTTATGGTCGCCCTGCTCATTCCGGGTGTCGTGTATCTAGCCGTGCTTACCTATAAGGTGTGGCAGAATCCCCGCGCCGCCGATTACCGCGCCGCCATGTGGATGACCCGCCTGACCGGCTGGGGTATGAATATTTTCTTCCTGATCATGCTTGCCTATAGGGGATGAATGGTCGATGAGTACTACTTAATGGCGATATAGTGATAAATATAGATGCGTCTCTATATTTGTTAGCCTAACAAGCTCATAACCAACAACGTCTACACGCTCCGTATGCCATGAAAAAGATCCTACTCTATACAACTCTGCTGGCTTTATTGTGGCTTGACGCCTGCCGTCAGCAGGAGGTACAGCCTACCACGACGACCGACTTTGCCAACGTACCTGCGGCGGTGGTACAGGCAGTAAAAAGCGCCTATCCGACAGCCACGAACCTGAGTTTTTCGGAGATCGACAAGGGCAGCGTTTGGGAGTCTGACTTCACAGTGCAGGCTGTGGCGCATCAGGCTACCGTCAACGCGAAAGGCGCTATTCTGGAAGCATATGCACTGGGTAAAGGCGACGGTAGCACAGGCACGCAGGCGGTAACGCTTCCAGCCGCCGCAAAAGTATACATCGAAAAGACGTACCCAGCCTACAAGATGACGGGCGTGGGCGAGGGGCAGTACAACAACCAGAAAGCCTACAAGGTGGCACTGCGCAACGAAACAGAAGAAGTAACGCTGATCTTCGATGCCAGTGGGGCACTGATACTTGAGTTCAAGGCGACCATCAAACCAGTTACCGAGGCTCCCAAAACGTTTCCGATCCTGAAAGCTGAGGACCTTCCCGGCGCTGCGAGCCAGTACCTGAAAGACAACAGCCTGACCTTTGCCAAAGGAGTAGCTACTGTCGATAAAGACGGTAAGAAAACGTACCTGGTGGTGGCTACCAAAGGGACCACCGTGTATGAACTGGTATTCGACAACGACGGCAAACTAACCAAATCAAGCGCGTCGATACCGCCAGTTACGCCAACTGAACTGAAGTCGATCGCTGACCTACCAGCCGCCGCCATTGCTTTCCTGACGGGTTACACCTTCGAGAAGGGCTCTGTTGCTACGAAAGAGGGCCGGAAAGTGTACTATGTGGTGGTTATGAAAGACGGCAAACGGTACGAGATTACCTTCGACGCCGACGGTAAAGTGCTGGCGAACCAGTATACGCCCCGGGCGGTAGAAAAAGCGATCAATGCGGCCGCTGAGCTACCTGCTCCCATAACCGAATACCTGAATAAAACATACCCCGGCTGGCAGTTTATGAAAGGCGTATCGGTACTAACTGACACAAAACCAACGAGCTATACGGTTGTGGTGAAGGTTGGCGAAACGCTTTACTACCTGTTGTTCAATGGCGAAGGCAAATTCGAATCGGTGAAGAAAGGGTAAACTCGTTTTTGATTACCTCATGGCGTGGTACTGGTTGATTGCCGGGTCAGGTACGTTAACAGGGCGGGCATAAACGGGGTCATACCTTTATAGTCGAGCATGGCGGGCGGGGTGGTGCTAAGTACCTGCGCCAGTTGGCGGGCTGCCTCGTTTCTGGCTGCAATCTCGCTGGCCAGCCGATTCTGATACGTATGAATTCCGAACAGGATTGCCCCCGACCGGGGAAGGCGCGTCAGGGTTTGCCGCTCGATACGGATAAAGAGCTGTTCGCCAATGATGTCGGGCGTGAGGTCCGGTAAACGGCTGGTTAGTTGTTGGTCGAGTGCGGCCGTGTGTCGGCTCGACAGGTCAAGCTGATCGGTTACTTTCAGGCTCCAGTTTGCGCGCCAAACCGGTCGGCCAACTGGCAGTCGTTCCATGAGCGTCTGTGCGGCCCGCATCATCGGTTCAACAATTGGAACGATGGGCGCGTGTATTTGCCAGAAGGGAAGCCTCACCTTCTCGTTGAGGCACCAGCCGTTGGCAAAACACAGTTGACCACCCACCAGCGTCGCCTCCGGGCCTGCCAGCAGCACCAGATCTTCCTGCGCCTGTTGCCCAACCCAGTTGAGCGGGTCGGTGGGTAACGTACCTAACTCGCCAAAGATAAAGGCCGTTTCTTCTCTGAATAGCCGGTTTTGCCAGTGCCAGTGGTCGCGTTCCCGGCGAAGTGTAAACTGCTCGGGGTAAAATCGGGCCAGGTTCTGAAGTACCAGGTCAAGTACCTCCCATTGGGCTATTTCGTAGCCCGGCAGCATCGTATAGTAGTAGTCTGGTAACTCGGTCAATAGCCGCTTTTTGAGCGCAGTCTCGGCTTGATAATGGCTGTCTACCTCGATCAGCTGGTCGCTCCCGGTCAGGGGCGCCGTGCCCATTTTATCGTTGAATCGCTGGCCGAACGGAAAATAGGGGAGCATGGCTACAAACTGACAGGGGGCGTTGCTTTTAGAAAAGGCCATTACTATTGGCTGATTCGCCAGCGATAACCTGTAGTACGTCCCAGTGCTCAACGATCTTTCCGTCTTTATCAAATCTGAAAATGTCGATTCCTGCATAGTCCGAATCACCCGGCCATTGCTGAAAACAATGAAGCATAACCAGGTCGCCTTCGGCTAGTACACGCTTGATTGTGACACGCTTACCCGGATACTCCACCGCCATGCGCTCGAAATAAGCAATGAAGCCCTCCTTCCCATCGGCAACGTGCGGGTTATGCTGAATATAGGTGTCGCCTACATACCGGGCAATGGCTTCGGCAGGTCGACATTCATTGAACATCAGTTCGTAGAAGGCAACGGCGGTCTGTTTGTTCTGTTCGGTCTGGCTCATGCCGGATGGGCGTATTCCGTCCTTTTATCGAATTGGTAGACCGGTGAAAGGATGGAGTACGTGTCTGATTGATACCTTTTTGCTGGCTAAAAACAGTCGACAATGTGTCAACGCCGGTGAAGCGGGGAGCACCTACCAATAGCCAAATTTCTTTTTGGGAAAGATAGCCTTTGGAATCATAGCGTGTACGCCCAACACCTGATCGACTACCTGGCTGATTTCGAGGTCAACGCCGGTGCTGGCAATGGAGAGGGCCTGATTGAAGGTGAAGCCCAACTCCGTCTGGATAAATTGAACGGCTTCGGCGAGGGCCTGCTTCATGGCTTTGTCCAGGTCCTTATCTAGCCCCACAGCAATGAAGTGCGTAGGCGTTTCGGCACGGGGCATTTTCAGTCCGCTGTTTTTGTGCACGATAAACTGCGCCGTCAGGTTCACGGCTGTTTCAATGGCCACCCCACTCACTTCGCCGTTGCCCTGGGCGGCATGCCCATCGCCCGTCGTGAATAGCCCACCCGGCACCGATACCGGCAGGTGAAGCGTCGAATGTTTAGTCAGGTGCTTGATGTCGAGATTCCCTCCGAAAAAAGCGGGTGGAATAGAGCTGACCCGCCCGGTTTCGGGTGGAGGCGACAAGGCCATAACCCCCATAAATGGCTTTAGCGGTATCTCAACGCCGTCGATGAACGTACCTGTGCGGCGTTTGGCATCGTAGCGATACACAAACGTTTCTCGCTGTTTCACCAAATCAGGAATGCCGCCCCCGCCCGGCCACACGCTGTTGACGCCAAAGTCGGCGGGGAGGGTGAGGTCGAGAATACGGATTTCGATGTGGTCGCCGGGCTGGGCATTTTCGATGTAAATCGGTCCGGTCAGCATGTGCCCCCGGATACCAGATGGTTCGGGTTTCACCTGTTTCATAATCGCGATCACCTCCTTTGCATGATCATCGATGGTCAGGTTATTGGTCTTGTAAAACGCTTCCGGATCGGTGCGGCTCACTCCCGACGGGTTCACGGTCTGAATTTCCACGATGTCGCCATCTTTGATGCGGCTAACGGGCGGCACATCGGCCCCAAAGTAGCCCCAGACCATGTTTTCGGGTAATGACCGCACTACACTAGTTGGCTTGAGTCGGGCTGGCTCTGCCAAGTCTATGGTCGTTGCAGCCTGTGCCGTTTCGGTAGAAAATGCCTGGAGAATGGTAGGGAGCGTTAGCGCCGCTGCCCCCCGCTGAGCAGATTGCCGAAAAAAGCGCCGTCGTGATGTACTCATATGGTTTGGGGTTTGTCGGTTGATGATAGTGATTGCTGTACGGTCGTAGTATCTATGATTCGTGAAAATTAGGCTAAATAGCCAAATAAAATGCTTGTTTAGAGCTGTGACCACCCAATTTAGTTTTGTTATTTTACGAAGGGCTTCTTCAAACGATACGACTTGCCATGACTTCACGCCGTCAGTTTATTCGTCAATCGGCCGCCGCCGCTACGGGTGCTATCACACTGCCCCCCTTTTTGCCCGATGTAGCTGGCCAATCGCTGCCCGATGCCGCGTTGAAATCACCGCTGGAATGGGCGCAGGATGAAGATTTCTGGGCGCGTATCAAGTCGGAGTATACTGTGTCGCCCAACATACTCAATCTGAATAATGGAGGCGTTTGCCCGCAACCTAAAGTGGTGCAGGACGCCCATATCCGGTTCTACCAATACAGCAACGAAGCGCCCTCCTATTACATGTGGCGTATTCTGGATCAGGGCCGCGAAGCCCTGCGCGACAAACTGGCCGAACTGGCGGGTTGCTCGTCGGAAGAGGTCGCCATTAACCGAAACGCTACCGAGGGCTTGAATACGGTCATTTTTGGTCTGAATCTGAAGGCGGGAGATGAGGTGGTACTGACCAAACAGGATTACCCGAATATGCTCAACGCCTGGAAACAGCGCGAAAAGCGCGACGGGATCAAGCTGGTATTTCTGAACCTGGAATTGCCCAGCGAAAACGAAGCGGCGCTGGTCAACCAGTACGTCAGCGCGTTTACGTCGAAAACAAAAGTGGTGCACATCACGCACATGATCAACTGGATAGGGCAGGTGATGCCCGTGCGGAAAATTGCCGATGAAGCGCACAAACGTGGTATCGAGGTCATTGCCGACGGCGCTCACTCGTTTGCCCTGTTCGATTTTAAAATTCCTGATCTGGGCTGCGATTATTATGCGACCAGTCTGCACAAATGGCTGGGTGCGCCGTTCGGTAGCGGCATGCTGTATGTGAAGCAGAATAAGATCAAAAACGTGTGGGCGTTGCTGTCGAACAACGAACCCGATGGCCCTGATATTCGGAAGTTCGAGAGTTTGGGTACCCGGTCGTTTGCCTCAGAAATGGCCATTGGCACTGCCGTCGATTTTCATAATGGCATCGGTTCTGCCCGCAAATTTGCCCGGGCGCACTACCTGAAAAATTACTGGATGGAGCGCGTGCGCGACGTACCCGGCGTGAAAATCCATACGTCGCTCAAGCCGGAGTGGGCAGGGGCCGTGGGGCTGGTGTCTATCGATGGGATGAAAGCCACCGAAGTCGATAGTCAGCTAATGGGCAAATACAAGATTCACGCCGTAGGTATCGACTGGGAGAATATCCACGGTGTCCGAATTACACCGCACGTCTATCATTCGCCCAGAGACCTCGACCGGCTGGTTACCGCTATCACGGCGATTGCCGGTAAATCGCGCAAGAACTGAGGTAAGTACGCGCTGTGTTGCTTCGCGCTGAGGCCAAAACGTATTACAAATGACTGACGGGCATGCAGCTCTCGACGGAGACGATGCCGTAGGTACGTCCGTTTCTGACCGTGTAGTTGGAAACGAGTTGCCCGGTTTCGTTCCAGGCTCGCTGAAGCCCTTCTTTTTCGCCGTTCTGGTACGTGCTCTCTTCCCGTTTCCGGCCCGAGGGAAAGTACACGAGCTGACTGCCGTGGTACTGGTCGTCGTTGAATCGAAATACGTAACGGAGCTTGCCGTTGGGCCACCACTGCCTGAAAGTGCCTTCTTTTTTGCCCTCGATAAATAGCCGCTCCAGCAGTCTTTCGCCGGTAGCATACCAGCCTATCGCCAGTCCGTTTTCGTAGCCGTCTATGATTGGTAGCTTATAGACTATACGGTCGTTAGTTTCTTTTTCAACCATGTAACCCGAAAACGGCTGGCCGTTGTAGCGCCAGCCATCGTCCGTTTTCCGAAGTAGGGTATCGGTATTAGTCACCGTAAGGTTGGGTAGCTGCCTGTCTGATCGTGGCGTTGAACAGGCCCAGGCGGCCAATAGAATGGTGCTAAGAGCAAGCTGCCTCAGAACGTGCATGTTACTGCGTCACCAGAAACTGGCCCATCATGCCGCCATCTTCATGGTTCGAAAAATGGCAGTGATACATGAACGCATTGGTATTGCTGGCGAAGTCGTCGTACTTGGCAATAACCGATACACTCTCGCCAACGGGAACGTACACGGTGTCTTTCCAGCCTGATTCGTAAGGAGCAACTGTGCCTGAACTGCGCGAAATGATTTTGAACTGGATGTCGTGAATGTGAAATGAGTGGCCAAAGATGTTGTTGTTCACAATCGTCCACTTCTCAACGGCGTTCAGCTTCACGGTCTGGTTAATCTTCGTTTCGCCGTAGATATTGTTATCGAACGAAAACGCCGTTGCCCCCTGACCACCGGTGATGGTGATCGTGCGGCTATTGGTTACGTCGGCGTTGGTCCAGTAGGTGTTGGTGGTTAATTTGGTGGGTAGCGCTGTGATGCCGGTTGCCGAGGCCGCTTTCACGTTGATATGCAGCACCGAAAAGTCTTTGTTGTTTAGCAGGCTGCCAAAAGGCCCGCCCGTATTGGGTTCGCCGCCGGGGAAACCGAATGCCTGTCCGGCGTTGTAGGCTTTCAGGTCCAGACTCGAACCTACGGCGTCGCTACCCAGGTTGACCAGAATTTCAACCCGTTCGCCAACCATCATCTTCACCCGCGTTACCGGCACGGGAGCATCCAGCAGACCGCCATCGTTGGTAATGACGTAGAATATGCGGTTGTCACTGAAGCCTAGGTTATAGCCGCGCTCAATTTCGGCGTTCAGAATACGCAGGCGAACAAACTGCTTTGGCAGGCTCACCTGTGCGTTTGGCGTGCCGTTGGTAAGCTGGTAATCACCATAGGCCCGATCTGACAGATCAAATCCGTTGGCGGCATTGTAGCTGCGGCTCGTCAGAATCAGCGGAATGTCATCCTCGCCATAGGTACGTGGTAAGGCCAGTGCCGACTCGATTGGGTCTTTGATGATGATCAGGCCACCCGCGCCATAGGTCAGCTGCTCTTTGGTTTTTTCGTGGAGGTGAGGGTGATACCAGTACGTACCGGCGTTATTCTTCACCTCGAACGAGGGCGTCCAGGTGGTGCCGGCGGCTATCAGCTGATGGGGGCCACCATCCATGATAGCAGGAATATGAAACCCATGCCAGTGCGTGGTAGTGGCCTCTGACAGGTTGTTGGTCACGTTGAGTTTCACCAAGTCACCCTTGTTCATCAACAGCGTTGGCCCCCAGAACGACGCGCCATTGTAGCCGTAGGTATTCGTCACCGCGCCCGTCCGCAACTGCTTTGTCGACTTTGCCAGCGTCAGGTTAAAGGTGGTGCCCGTCACGAGAGGAGGAATCCACAAATCACTGTAGGCGCTGGTGCCGGTAGTGGTCGTTGTGGATGTTGTGCCGGTTGGGGCCACCAGCGTATCGCTCGATTTGCTGCAACTGATGATAAGCGCAAAAGCGATAAACAAAGCCAGAATGCTTGTATTGGTCATGGTGGTGGATAGAAACGGGTGGTAATTGGATCGTGTGTTTGGATAGGTAGCGGAAAGCTTACTGGGTTAGACGACACACACGGGTATGTTCCTACGGGCTAAGTTTAAAATTGATTACTTAGCATAAACTTTTATTTATCAGTTAATTGTAACAAAAATGGCTACGGGGTATCCCGTAGCCATGCTGATGTATTCTTTGTTAGGTACCTGATTTACCCGATTTTTTCTTTGTGCAGCAAGGTGGCCACACCGCGTGTTGTTACCTTCTTCGTCTGTGTATCCCGGATTTCGCCCAGAATCTGAGCGGTGTGTTTCGCGGGATCAATCGACTGAACGGTGAAGGTTACGTCGTAGTCGGTATCCACAAACATGGGACGCAAAAACTCCAGCGTCTGACCCAGGTAAACAGAGCCAGGCCCGGGAAATTCGGTGCCCAGTACTTTAGTGAAAATGCAGGCACCCAGCATACCGTGGATAATAGGACGCTTGAAGGGTGTCTGGGCGGCAAAGTCGGCGTCGAGATGAAGTGGGTTATTGTCGCCGGTGACGCGGGCAAAGTCAATTACGTCTTCCTGCGCAAAACGGAATGCGTGGTGGTGAGTGTCGTTGGGTTGCATGGAGCCGGATTGTTGAAAGGTTAGATAGCGGGCATAGGTACGTGGGTCAAAATGGCCTCCTGCGTTTGGCGGGCCACCTGTTCGCCATTCATACCGGCGGGTTCAATGGGGGGGAGCACCGTCCAGGTCATGGGGCTATTGGGGCGTAACGGAAAAAGACCTTCCGGGTTGAAATGGCCGGTTCCGGTAATGGCAATAGGCACGATGAGCGCGTTAGGGCATTTACGAAGCAGGATGGCCAGGCCACCACCGGCAAAGGGTTTGGGGTTTCCGTCGCGGCTGCGGGTACCTTCGGGGAAGATAACTACTGAGCAGGCACCTTCCTTAAGGCGTTGCCCGAGCCGGCCCAGTTCACTCATTGCCTGCCTCGGGTCTTTACGATCAACCAGGGCTGCTCCACTTTTTCGCAGGTTGTACGATACACTGGGCGTACCTGTACTCAACTCGATTTTTGACACAAATACCGGGTTGTAACGCTTTAGATACCAGGCAATTGGCGAAATGTCAAACATGCTTTGGTGGTTTGCCACAAAAATGATTGGCCGGTCGGTAGGTGGGGTATAATCGAACCGGAATTTGTGGGTTGATCCCGTCAGAATCCAGCCCTCCATGATACATCGGTTAAGCCAGTCGGCAACGGGTTTTTGGGCGGCACGGCCGCCAATCCAGAACGCCAGCACCTGTGCTACGTGGAAGAGCAGCAGGATCAAAGAAAAATAAGTGAGATAAACCGCACTAAGCAGGTATTCAGTAGCCCGTTTCAAACGTTGATACTAATAATAACTTGTCTATACTGCACCAAAATTAAGTAATAAGCCCGTTCTTGCTTCTTTTTTTAGCAACACTGCTTAATTGAGTACAGCTAGATCCTGTAAAAAAATAGGCTACTAATTACCGTAACGCGATACCAACCAATGAATTCCCGCATCGAAGTCATGCAGTTTATCGGAACCAAGATCGACACGATCATGACCGATTACCTGAAGCCAATTGACACCAATTGGCAGCCTACCGATTTTCTGCCCGACTCTACCAAGCCGACGTTTCTTGAAGAGGTACGCGACCTGCGTGAACAGGCGGCAGCCCTTCCCTACGATTATCTGGCCGTGTTGATCGGCGATACCATTACGGAAGAAGCATTGCCGACCTACGAAGCCTGGTTGATGGACGTGGACGGGATCGATCAGACTGATCAGAAAGGATGGTCGCGTTGGGTACGTGCCTGGACAGCTGAAGAAAACCGCCACGGTGATCTGCTGAACAAGTTTTTGTACCTCTCGGGCCGGGTAGATATGCGCGCCATGGAAACGTCGACGCAATACCTGATTGCCGATGGCTTTGATATTCAAACGGGCCGCGATCCATACCGGAACTTCGTGTATACCTCGTTTCAGGAACTAGCGACCAATATTTCGCACCGCCGTACGGCTACGCTGGCCAAACAGTCGGGTAATAACCTGCTGTCGCAGATTTGTGGTGTTATTGCTGCCGATGAAATGCGCCACGCCAAAGCGTATAAGTCATTTGTGCAGGAGATCATGGAGCTTGACCCCAATGGCATGATGCTGGCGTTCGAGGACATGATGCGCAAGAAGATTGTGATGCCAGCCCACTTCCTGCGCGAAACAGGTATGAAACTAGGCGACACGTACAGCCACTTCTCTGATGCAGCCCAACGCCTGGGTGTGTATACGGTGCAGGATTACATCGCCATTATGCAGTCGTTGTTGAAAGACTGGAAAATAGACGCTGTAACTGGTTTGAACGACGAAGCCCAAAAAGCCCGTGACTATGTGATGGCTTTACCGGCACGCCTGGCCCGCGTGGCCGAGCGCACCAAGACTCCTGAACTCGCCTACGAGTTTAGCTGGATAGCTTAACTGGTTTGATGTTTGTCGTTTGAGGTTTGATGTTGCGCTGCCAGCCCCCATACGGTGAGTTGACAGCGCAACATCAAACTACTTTTGTATCAAACGCCTTGTGAATACGGGCGCGGAGCATAGCGACGTACCTGGTGGGAAATAGGCGCGTGACCCATTCGATTTGCCGGGCATCGTTGCCGATCAGTATTCGTGCTTTTTGACGAGATACCCCGTCGAGAATAACGCGGGCCGCTTCCTGCGGCGTGGTCTTGGCCGCTTTCGCAAAACTAGCGGTGCTTTGCTTCTGCATTTCGTCGGTTACAAACCCGCCCTTCCCCCTGCGTGCCGCTGCCGCAATATTGGTGCTGATTCCCCCCGGATGTACGCAGGAAACCCGCACGTCAGTAGCCATCAATTCCATTCTGAGTACATCAGAAAAGCCCCGTACACCAAACTTCGCTGTGCAGTAAGCTGACTGGTTTTCGACGCCCGCCAGCCCGAACACGCTGCTCAGGTTCACGATATGCCCCCTGTTGTGGGTGAGCATAAACGGCAGAAACGCTTTTGTCATCCGGATTACACCCCACAGATTGATTGTCAGCAGCCACTCGAAATCGTCAAGATGGGTTTCGATGAATGGGCCACTCCCTAGTGCTACACCCGCGTTGTTGATGAGTATGAGCCGCTTGGTTGGATCGAGCGAGGGAATCAGGTCGGTGGCAAATTGCAGGATAGCGTCCGCATCTGATACATCGAGGCGGTAGGTACGCAGCGAGCCTCCGGCTAATTGGTTGGTGTCGGCGAGCGTGGCCTCATTCACATCCGTGGCAATTACCAGGGCACCCTGTTGGGCCGCTTGCCGGGCCAGTTCGCGCCCAATACCCGACCCCGCGCCGGTGATCAGGATAGTCGTGTTGTCGAAAGATAGTTTCATGTGTGAAGGCTTAAGCGGTCCGCCGCTACAGTCTCAAGTTGTGGCGCTGCTACCTTACACAACGTCGTGGAGCAGCGCCACAACTTGAAACTAGATTACACTAAATGCAACGGGGCCGAGGCCATTTGGCGATGTGTGCCGCCAGGTTGGAGTTTTTCGATCTCGCGAATGACGTCGACGATGCCTTTTAAGGGAATCTTTACCCAGGTGGGACGATAGCTGATTTCATAACCCAGTTCATACACTGCTTTTTCGAGCAGGTAGATCAGCAACAGGTAGTTGATTTCGCCGTTGTCGTAGAACATTGGGTGGGGCGACCCGAACGTACCCAGATATGCATCCAGGTACGTATCGCGAATCAGCTTGTACCAGCGATCTGACACAACTTGCAGTTTGTCGGGGTCGATACCTTCCGTTTCAGAGGCATTGAACAGCTTGGCCGACACCGCATAATGGTATGATCGGATCATACCCGCCACATCTTTCAGGGGCGAATGCTTAATTTTGCGCTCGGCAATGGTGCTTTCGGGTTCGCCTTCGAAGTCGATGATGACGTAATCGTGCTGCGTAGCCAGAACTTGCCCAAGGTGATAATCGCCGTGGATACGCGTGCGGCATGAACCCAACTCGCGCGTTTTGAAATCAGCCACAAAATCATCGATCATTTCTTTGGCTTCCATAAATACCCACGCCAACCGCTGAGCCTGCTCGTCGAGCCGACCGTAGTTATTGACCAGCAAATCGTAGCGCCGTTCGAGCAGATCCGTGAATCGACCAGCCAGGAAAGTGCGGTACTCATCGGTAAATGGCTCGGATTGAAACGCCGGATCGTCGGTTTTGCTGTACAGGGCCAGGTGCATTTCGGCGGTTCGTTGTCCAAGCAACGCTACTTTTTCAAACACATCTTCCTTCACCATAAACACCCGGTTGGGTACCGCATACAGGAAATCGTTGAGGTAATCGCCGGTCATGGCCCAACTGTCTTTATCGTTGGCGACCATGCGCTGCATCATGCCCAGCGTTACGTCCTGTTCTCCCGGTTGATGCCAGGTAAAGCTGCCAGCGTAGGCTGGAATCGCCTCGAACCCACCCGTTTCGGTCAGAAATGCCACCATCTCTACTTCCGGATTGGTTTGTCCGAATAGTTTCCGGTACAGCTTCATGAAGTACATTTCGTTGAATACCAGCGCCGAATTGCTGGAATCGACAGGTAGTACACGCGATGTTACCGTATCGCTGGCAATGAGCCCTTTCCCCTTCTGGAATGTAATGGCTCCTTCGACCTGATTAGCCAACAGGTGCTTGAACAGTGTATTCCGAAACCCTTCGTCGTAGATTGCGTCGATAAGCCAGCCTGAGTCTGTGCCAAATGTAGCTTCCGTCAACATGCCTTTCTCAGGTACGTCGTTCAATTGAGTCTGACTGGTTACGAAGGCCAGGGGCAGCAGGTAGCGCTCTGGCTCGCCGTCGAGGTAGCTAACAACAACAATGAGCAGGTAATAAGGGCCAGTTAGTGAGTGTACTGTATCAATTTGAAAGCCAGCCTGTTGTCTTGCCTTTCCGGCGAACCACCGGCAGGTGTTCAGGTAACTGGGTAAGACGTTTTCGGCAATGGCTTGCCAGGCGGTGTGGTCGATGGCGAAACTTGTCCAGGGGGTCTGCATTCGTTGAGGCATGTCGTTCTGTAGGGTCTGTTGGCTCGATAAGTCTAAAGTTAGTGGCAAAAACGAATCAACCCACGGCCGGGCTCGTTATCACTGTGTATCTTGCTAGACTATGCTGTTCGATAATCACAATCGCCCTATAACGTACCTGCGGCTGGCCGTTACTGATCGGTGCAACCTTCGGTGTTTTTACTGCATGCCCGAAAGTGGCATTAAATACCTGCCGAAGCATCAGTTACTGACCTATGAAGAAATGGAACGGGTGGTGGCCGTACTGGCCCGAATGGGCGTGTCGAAGCTCCGGCTAACGGGTGGTGAACCATTCGTGCGGGCCGGACTGATGCCGTTTATGGAGCGGCTTTCCGAGATTCCCGGTCTGTCAGAACTGCACATGACTACCAACGGTGTACTCACGGCACCGCACGTAGCTGAGATGGCACGCCTCGGGGTGAAATCAGTTAACCTTAGCCTGGATAGTCTGGACCGTGCCCGCTTTCACCAGATCACGCGCCGCGACGAGCTGCCTGCCGTGCTTGGTACGTTGGATGAATTGCTGGCCCATAACATTCGCGTAAAAATCAATGCTGTGGTCATGGACGGGCAGAACATCGAAGACCTGTACCCACTGGCCGAACTGGCACGTACCCAGCCAATCGACGTGCGGTTTATCGAAGAAATGCCCTTTAATGGCGAAGGCAATCACTACCCGGTTCTGACCTGGACGCACCAGCGGATTTTGCAGGAACTGCGTTCGTTTTACCCAACGCTTGAGCAACGCCCCGCTGCCCCGCATGCCACCGCGGCTACCTGGCAGGTACCAGGCTATGTGGGCACGCTGGGTATTATTGCTGCCTATACCCGCACATTCTGCGGAAGCTGCAACAGAATCAGAATGACGGCGCAGGGAATGCTGAAAACCTGTCTTTACGACGATGGTGTGCTGGATATCCGCGCCCTGATGCGCGGTGGTGCGACTGACACCGACCTGATGGCTGCTTTCCTGAAAGCGTTTGCGCATCGCCCTCTCAACGGCTTCGAAGCTGAAAAACTTCGCCAACCTGTCACCGAATCGATGTCTACGATCGGAGGGTAAGGTAGTAAAGAAAAACGTGTGGCTCTGCTGGTGAATGATCTGGTGCACTAGCAGAGCCACACGTTTTTCTTTACTACCTTACTCCTAATTTTTTACGCCCTTGACCATCCGTTCGGCAACGACCTTATAGTGGTCGGCGGGGGCGGCTGGGGTATCAACAACCTGGACGTTGCCAGGAAGCCCCCCTTCGATAAGCGCATCTAGTTGGGGCAAAAAGGCACTACCCTCCCAGCGGAATAGCGTAGCGGGTACAGTTAGTCGTTGTAAGGTATCGGCACGCTCATGATCAAAAGCCGCCTGATAGCCCTGCGCGTAGCCCAAACCGGCATTCAGAAATTCCAGTGCGGTTTGCTGTGCCTGTTCGGGGGTTGGTGGCGGGCCAATCTGGTGCGCTTCGTCTGCCATAAACCAGGGAAAATACTGCATAAAGCCGTTGGCCATTTTCCAGGCTGCCGCCAGATGGCTACCATCAGGGCGCGGCGCTAAGTCGGGGAAAGCATTGGTCAAGATAGCGTGCCGTTCGGCTTCGCTGGCCTGAAATGCATTGTCGAGGAGCACCGTAGTCACTTTGTCGGGATAAGCATTGGCGTAGGCAATCGCTAGTTGAGCGCCGGTGCCGATACCATAAATAAGCACCTGTCGCAAGCCCATCTCCCGGAAAAAGGCCCGAAAGTGAGGGACGTATGCCTGTAGTGAGCCTGGTGGATTAGGCAACGGATCAGTACCGCCGTAGCCAGGCATATCGGGCGCAATGATGCGCATTTTGGGTCTTAGACTACCTAGCTCCGCAAAAAGAGTGGTAAACATTGTTGAGCTACGAGGCGCCGTATGAAGGAGAATAATGGCAGTTTCGGCCGAACTGTCGCCTTGTTGGTGGTAATGCCAGTAACGATTGTCAACGGCAAGCAGATGGCGCGTGGGCATGGGTATTAAATGGGGTGGTCAACGGATCGGAGCGTGGTTAAGGTTGCTCTATATGGTATACATGAGCAACGAGATTTGATACTCATTTAGCTTTTATCCGGGCCTAATAACTAGAATATGGCCCTATTTCTGAGGATATGATGTCGTCGCTAAACGATTCCGGTCATCCGCCTGCACAGGGTTCGTTGAGCGCGCATAAAAAAACGGCGGTCTCTGCTGTGAACAGAAGCCGCCGAATGCGAAAAGGAGGAGGTAGGAATAGTCTGGAAAGTTACTTAATCACATCGCGAAACGCTCGATGGATACGTGTTTTTTAAGGTTACCCAGTGCGCCAAAAATCAGGTTGTATACTGATTGAATATTAATATCCATCAGCTTCGATATTTCTTCATTGCCCATGTTCTGGTAGAACTTCAGGTAAACGGCCTCACGTTGCCGACGGGGTAAGCGGTCGAGGGCACGGGCAAGGCAACTGTTTAGGTGAGTATCCTCCTCGTTTTGAATCAGGGCCATTTCATACGAACGGTCACTATCGGTAAATCCTTCACCCGGACGAAGATCGTCGGGGTTACAGAACTTCTGCTCGGCAGTGATGTGCCGCACCAATTTACGTTTAATCGACGCCATCAGGTAAAACCGAACCGAAGTAGTTGGTCCGATATTCTGCCGGTGCCGCCATAGCTCCACAAACAAATCATGGATGCAGTCCTTAATCAGCGCACGATCTTGCGAAAAGTGGCTGCAGTAATGAAACAGAACATTGACGTACTCCTGATACAGTGTTGCGAAAGCCGGTTGGTTGCCAGACCGGAATTCGTCCCACAACTTAACTTCATCAATTTTGGGAGACGTGCGCTGCCGAGCCATATGGTTAGTAGATTAGTTAGGAGGACTACCGTAAACTTATTAATCTTTCCCTAATAATTATAGGCATAATCCAACAAAATGGCGCAACTGTAAGAAAAGTATTAATGTTGGGTAAAATAATACAGCCTTTGTTACTCCTGGTAACTTGTGAACTAATCAACAAATCATCATTTAATAACTTCCAAGCCGGTGAATCGAAAAGTGCTTCCGTCGAAGAGTCCTTTATCGCTGAGCTTAAGCGCGGGAATGACCAGTAATGCCATAAAACTGAGGGTCATAAAGGGAGCTGCAAGGGTGCTACCAAGATCGCTCTTTACGAATTGATCCAGTTCGGCATACTGCCCGGCTACTACGTACCCATCTACATCAGTCATCAGGCCAGCCACCGGCAGGGGCAGCAGCTTACGAATGTAAAGTGGCCTGGCCTCCTGGTCTATGACGCCTACGGCCGACAAGCCACCCCGCGCCCGAATAACGGCATTGACCGCCTGGCTTAGACTCTCATCGTCGCAGCCCACGGCAGTAATGTTGTGCGAATCATGCCCCACAGACGACGCGATGGCACCCTGTTTCAGCCCAAAATTCTTGATAAAGCCAATGGCTATGGGCACATCGGCATAGCGGTTTACGACCACAATCTTGAGCAGATCGCGGCTGGGGTCGGCTACCCACGCACCTTTTTCAACCCGTCCTTCCAGATGCAGCTCATTGGTGATTAGTTGCCCGTCGATGGCTTCGATCACCCGAAGCTGGCCGTAAGGCCGGTGGGCCTGCAACCAGAAATCGGCGGGTTCTTTACTTGAACAGTTAAATTGGTTGACATGCTCACTTCGCAGGTCGGGCAGGAGTGACTTACCGTCTTTGGCCACTAGTTCGCCATTGATAAAGGTGTCGAGCACCTCAAAGTTGGTGAGGTCGCTGACCACGATATAATCGGCGGGGTCCCCCTCGCGCAGCAGGCCTACGGGTAATCGATAGTGCAATACGGGGTTGATACAGGCAGCCCGCAATACATTCCATTGGTTATACCCCGCCCGAATAGCCCGGACAACCAGTTGATTGATGTGCCCCTCGGCCAGGGTATCGGGGTGCTTATCGTCGGAACAAAACATGACAAGCTGTGGAAACTCGTCGACGAGGGGAATCAGGGCGTCGAAGTTGCGGGCCGCGCTGCCTTCGCGAATCAGAATGTTCATGCCGCGCCGTGCCTTGTCGAGTCCTTCATCGTAGGTGGTGCATTCGTGGTCGGTTTCAATACCGGCGTCGATGTAGCGTTGGGCGTCGTTGCCCCGCAGACCGGGGGCGTGGCCGTCAATGGGTTTGCTGAAGGCCTTGGCGTAGGCGATCTTCATCATTACGTCTGGGTCTTCATTGAGCACGCCGGGGAAACTCATCATCTCGGCCAGGTAGCCAATATCTTTCCGACCGAGCAGGTTTTTTACATCGGTTACGTTGATGGTAGCCCCGGCCGTTTCAAAGGGCGTGGCTGGCACGCAGGAGGGCGCACCAAAGCAAAATTTGAACGGGGTACGTTCAGCATCATCAAGCATATACTCTACCCCGGCAACACCCAGCACGTTGCCAATCTCGTGAGGGTCTGATACGGTCGAAACGGTACCGTGTACAACGGCCAGGCGGGCAAACTGCGTAGGGGTCAGCAGCGAACTCTCCACATGGACGTGGGCATCCACAAAGCCGGGAAGCACATAGGGTTCGCCAACGCGTTCGGGACCAAGCCGATCGATTTGTGCCACACGGCCGCGATCGAGGTGAATGGTGCCGTAATAAATCGACTTATCGAACAGGTTTAGAATGTTGGCGGTCAGCATAGGGTATTCGGCAACGCGGATAAAGTGCAAAGCTTGTGGATTATCAAATGTTGGCAAAAGGAGCGAAGAATCACAAAGAGAACCAGAAAGTTTTAGCTTATGCTGGTACGGGTATATAGCTTCGCGGGGCTACTTTTTTACTCACTAATTGTTCGAGTAGCTAACAATACATGTCAGACTCATTGCTTAAAATTCACCCTGACGACAACGTCATAGTGGCCCTGACCAACATACCGGCGGGAGCCGAGGTCACCTATGAAGGGCATACCTATACAGTACCCCATGGCGTTTCGGCCAAACATAAGTTCGTAACTGAGGCGCGCCAGCCCGGTGAACCAGTTTACATGTACGGGGTTACGGTAGGCCGCGCCACACAGCCAATTCAGCAGGGCGAGGTCATTACGACCTTCAATCTGCGCCACGAGGCCGATCCATACGGACTAGCCCAGCGTCGGCCATATACTTACCAGGCACCTGATGCGGCGGCCTTCGCTAACCGCACGTTTATGGGCTATCACCGCGCCGACGGGCGTGTGGGTACGCGCAATTACTGGCTGGTCATTCCGTTGGTGTTCTGCGAAAACCGGAATGTACTGATCCTGAAAGACGCATTCGAGCGTGAACTTGGCTACGCCCAGTCGGACGTATACCGCGATCAGGTACGTGAACTGCTGCATCTCTATCAGCACGGGCAGATGGACGTGATAAAAAAAATGGAGCCGTTTGTGTCGCCCGAGCAGAATAAAACCCTGCACCACGCGTCGGTTGGTCGTCCATTTGCCAACGTGGATGGAATCAAGTTCCTGACCCACGAAATGGGATGCGGCGGTACCCGGCAAGACTCGGCGGCGCTGTGTTCATTGCTGGCCGGGTATATCAATAACCCAAACGTGGCGGGCGCTACGGTACTGAGCCTGGGCTGCCAGCACCTGCAAACCGATATGCTTGCCAACGAGGTACGTCGGCAGAACCCACAGGGGAAAAAGCCCCTGCTGATGTACGAACAGCAAGCCGGTACCGAGTACGCACTGATGTCGCAGGCGATCAAAGACACGTTTCTGCACCTGATTGAGATCAACAAGATAGACCGTCAGCCCGCGCCCCTGAGCCAACTGTGTGTTGGTCTTAAATGCGGCGGCTCTGATGGATTTTCAGGCATCTCGGCCAACCCGGCTATCGGCTACCTGTCCGACCTGCTGGGTACGTTGGGTGGCCGCACGGTGCTGGCCGAATTTCCGGAACTGTGCGGGGCCGAGCAAAACCTGATCGACCGGATGCCGGACGATCGGCGGGCCGAGAAATTCATGAACCTGATGGAGACCTACGCCGCGCAGGCGGAAGCCGCCGGGTCGGGCTTCGACATGAACCCGTCGCCGGGAAACATCAAAGACGGCCTCATCACCGATGCCATTAAGTCGGCCGGGGCGGCACGTAAAGGGGGACTGGCGTTTGTATCGGATGTGCTCGATTATACTGAACCCATCACGGCGCCGGGGCTTAACCTGCTGTGTACGCCTGGTAATGATGTGGAGGCTACGACAGGCATGGCTGGGTCGGGTGCCAACCTGATCCTGTTCACCACTGGACTGGGCACACCTACGGGAAACCCGATTTGCCCCGTCGTGAAGATTTCGACCAATACCATTCTGAAAAACCGGATGCCCGACGTGATCGACTTCGACAGCGGTCCGGTCATTGATGGGCAGCAAACGATTGAACAAAACGGCGCTGCCCTGCTCGACTGGCTGGTTGAACTGGCTTCAGGCACGTACCTGACCAAAGCCGAACAACTCGGACAAGACGATTTCATTCCCTGGAAACGGGGCGTATCACTCTAAAACTAGTTTGATGTTTGTGGTTTGACGTTGCGTTGCTAACACGCCATCCAACTGTACCGGCAACGTCAAACCACAAACACCAAACTCCATCTATGTTCTCATTGACGAATAAAACAGCTCTGATAACGGGCGGGGCCAGTGGTATTGGGCTGGCCATTGCAGAAACATTTGCGCAGGCGGGTGCCAGCGTGCACCTGCTGGAGTTGAATCTGGCGGCGGCTGAAACGGCGGCTGCTTCAATTCGGGTGGCTGGCGGGCAGGCAAAGGCGCATCAGGTCGATGTGTCGTCGCAGGCTGACGTGCAGGCCGTTGTTGATCGGCTGGTGGCCGAAGGGCCTATTCATATCCTCGTAAACAATGCGGGTATTGCGCATATTGGCAGCGCCGAAAGCACAACTGAAGCTGATTTCGACCGTATTTTTTCGGTTAACGTGAAAGGCGTTTATAACTGTCTGCATATAGTACTGCCTCATATGAAGGCGAATGGCGGAGGCGTCGTGCTGAATATGTCGTCGATCGCGGCTACCCTTGGCCTCTCTGACCGGTTTGCGTATTCCATGAGCAAAGGGGCCGTGCTGAGCATGACGCTCTCGGTGGCGAAAGATTACCTGGCCCATCAGATTCGCTGCAACTGTATTTCGCCAGCCCGGGTGCATACTCCGTTTGTCGACGGGTTTCTGGCGAAAAACTACCCCGGTCGGGAAGAAGAGATGTTTGCCAACCTGTCGGCCTCGCAGCCAATTGGCCGGATGGGCACACCAGCCGAAGTGGCCGCGCTGGCCTTGTACCTCTGTTCTGACGAGGCAGGGTTCATTACCGGCAATGATTATGCCCTCGACGGTGGTGTAATCCGGTTGAGCACCTAGGTACGTATCACGTCCATTTGTCATACTGTCAATCCATCTTCAGCCTGCCATGCACAGCCGACTCGCCTTACTTTTTATCAGTCAGTTTGTGCTGGTAGGGCTGTCGTGGGCGCAGGGGCCGCAGCCTGTTACAGGGCGCGTGTTCGACGGAGAAACCAACCAGCCGGTGCCGTTTGCGAGCGTGTACGTAAACGCATCGACGCGGGGCACAACCGCCGACGCCGACGGGAAGTACCAATTGCCGGGCGTGCCCTCGGGAACGGTAGAGCTGGTGGCGTCGGCGGTGGGGTACGAAACCGTGCGGCAACTGCTGAAGATCGGTGACGTAAAAAATCGCCGGATTAACTTCCTGCTCAAGCCGGACGCTATCGGGCTCAAGGCCGTGACGGTAACCGCCAAGCGTTCGGCGGCCTACAACCGGATGCTGAAACAATTTAAGCGCGAACTACTCGGCGATAACGCTACGGCCGAAAAATGCCAAATTATTAACGAAGGCGTCGTGTCGCTGTCGATGAGTGAAGGGCACTTACAGGCCACGTCCCCCGAGCCTCTGGTGATTGAAAACACGGCGTTAGGGTACCGGCTTGTTTACCAGTTGTTGTATTTCGACAGCTTTCGGGGTGCTACGTATTACGGTGGTGTCAGCCGGTTCGAGCCTCTGAAAGCAACCAACGCCGAGCAGACCGAGCGCTGGGAACGCAACCGCCAACGGGCCTATCTGGGCTCGGGGCGGCATCTGCTGGCAAGTTTGCAGGCAGGTACGTATGAGCAGGAAGGATTTCTGGTGTTTGAATCCAACTACGTGCTTTCAGCCGACATATCGGTGCCGATTGCGCGCTTTGGTAAGGAACCACCCACCAAAGCGGCGCAACCCGATAGCCTGTTTACCCCGGCTGAACTGCCGTCGGAACGAATTTTTTACAGCAAGAAGCCGCTGGAAGTATTCTACACCCGGCAGCGCGCCGCTACGCCTTACCGTGACCTCCCGTATGCCTATTCGCTGGTGTACATGCCGCGAGGCGGCGCAACCGTAACGACCGAGGGCTGGGTGGTGCACCCCAACGGCATGGAGATGCGGGGTGCCCTGAGCGCCGACCGCCTGGCTACGCTGCTACCCGCCGACTGGCAGCCTGCGGCTAAAAAACAGAACGTGCCAACGGCCACGCCTGATCAGGGCGTTGTGCTGCCCCCCGACGCGGTCATCGATTCGCTGGCGGCCAACTGGCGTTCTGCCCAGACAGGAACGGCACCAACGCTGTTTCTGCACACCGACAAAGGCCTGTACGGTACCGGCGATCAGCTCTGGTTCAGTGGCTATTCCCTTGACCCTGCCACCAGCTTACCCGCCGACCAGGCGGTAACGGCTGCAGAATTACCCCTACATGTTGAATTGATTGCACCCGGCGGCCGGCTGGTGGCGCATCAGTGGGTACGTGTCAGCGCGGGCCGTACATCGGGTAGTATTCGCCTGTCCGATTCGCTGGCCACCGGGCAGTATACGTTGCGGGCCTATACCGAAGCCGACCGGGAGAATGTCCAGGCCGCCTTCGAGCGTGCCATTACTGTCGTCAATGGGCTGGCGCTGGGTGCCGACGTCAGGCCGGGTAGTTCAACTAGCCCGGTCGATGTGCAGTTCCTGCCCGAAGGTGGCCGGTGGGTGGCGGGTTTGCCGACAGTGATGGGCATCAAGGCAGTTGATCGGCGGGGGCGGGGTATAGCCGTTTCAGGACAAATTCTGTCGGCAGAAGGCGGTGAGGTGGGTCGTTTCCAGACGAACACGCTTGGCCTGGGGCGGGTTGACCTGGTGCCGCAAGCCAACCAGACGTACCTGGCTCAGGTACGTTGGGCAGGTGACTCGGCCCTGGTTCCGTTGCCAGCCGTTGACCCAACCGGTCTGACGCTCGCCACCGACATCGTTACCGACAGCACCAGACTAGCCATTCAGGTACGTGCCTCGGGAGCGCTGGCTACTCAGCCGGTATACCTGACGGTTCAGAGCAGAGGGCAACTAATTCAGCAACTGAAGGTTACCCTTCAACAGGGTAAGGCCAGGCTGGCTATTCCGGCCGTAAAACTACCCGTTGGCGTGGCTCAGGTAACGCTCTTCGACGCGCAGGGCCATCCGCAGGCTGAGCGGCTGGTATTTATCCCCGATCGTTTTTTGCCACTCGTTGCCGATGTAACGACCAATAAACCAATCTATGCGCTCCGCGAGTCGGTTACGCTGTCGCTCCGTGTGGCCGATGGATTCGGCGATCAGGTGGCCATGATTGGCTCGGCAGTAGTGACGGATGCGCAACAAGTGCCAGCCGATTCCGTGGAAGCCACTATCCGTACGCACCTGTTGCTGACCGGCGAACTGCGCGGTCGGGTCGAGCATCCGAATGAGTACCTCATCAGTGCTCACCCAGCCAGACGGCGTGCGTTGGATAACCTGCTGCTGACCCAGGGCTGGCGGCGAATAAGCTGGCACCTTATGGATAAACCAACGACCGAACGGCCACCAGTCATGGCCGGCATGTTGTTGAAAGGAACTGTATTCAATAAGAAGAACCGCCCGCTTCCCGAAGCCAATTTGCTGCTCACGTTTGCGGGGAATGCCGATAATGCGTTTGCCCGAACGGCACGTACCGACAAACAGGGCCACTTCCTGGTCGATAACCTCTTCCTGACCGACACCGCAACAGTAGCGGTACGGGCCATGACCGCTGATTTTAAAACCATTGCCGACACCCGCGTTACGCTGGACGTACCCGGCCATCAGTTCGGGTCCGTCGATTCAGTAGGTACGTTGGCTCTGGCACCTCTACAGCCCTTTGTTACGGCTATACAGCAACGGCAGGCCAGCGATCTGAGCCGGTACCGTATGCAGGACGTTCGGCAGCTAAAAGAAGTAGTGGTGAAAACCCGGCGGCTCGACGACGATCGGGAGGCAAGGCGAGTGAGCCTGCACGGCACGCCCGACGCCACCGTCATTTTCGATGAAAACGCCCGAACGTTCAACAATGCCTATGAGATGTTGCGGGGTCGTGTGCCCGGCGTACAGGTTGCCAGTAGACGCGATGGCCAGGGCGGTTATTCGGTTACGGTGCGTGGCCCCAGTACGTTTGGCGCCAACACGGCTCCGCTTTACCTGGTTGATGGGATGCCCCTGACAGAGAACGATAACGGTACCGCGCTGCTTATGGTGAACGTAACCGAGGTAGAACGAATCGAAGTGCTTAAAAATGGGGGCGGGGCAATCTACGGTTCCCGAGGCGGGGCCGGCGTCATTGCTTTCTTTTCTAAAAAAGGACCGGCAGGTACGTCGAAAGAGGCGGAGCAGGCGGCTCCCCAACTGATGGTCTATGGCCTTCAGACCGATCGACAGTTTTATACGCCCCGATATACCCTTCCTGCTGACAGTACCGCCAGCCAGCCGGATCGGCGCGATGTGCTGTACTGGAAACCAATGCTGGCCACCAGCCTGTCCGGTTTTTCGACAATAGCCTTTCCGCTCTCGGATCAGGCCCGAACCATCCGATTGCGTATTCAAGGCGTCACCACTTATGGTCGGCCGGTAGTGATCGACCGCTTGATAAACGTCCGCTGAGGTGCATTGGGGCGCTTTCTAGTTTTGCTGGCATGAAACACACCATTACCTGCCTAACACTATTTTGCCTGACGGCCTCACTTCGTACCGCTCATGCCCAGCAGTCAGCTGATGTGCCACCCAACGAGCCGGTGGTGATGAATGGTATTGAATACGGCTACAATATCCGCAACGAGAGTAAGAAGGAGGTGGGCAGTAAAGGAACTTATGCCCGGTATGAAGTTACGCTGTACGTTACCAATCGGAGCGGGTGTAGCAAGATCATGATGCCGCGTCAAACCTTCACGGGGCTGCAGTATCAGGAATTGCTGGCTGAATTTGACTGTGTGAACGCCACGGGTATGCGCCTAACCTCAAAAAGTGGCACCCTGAAAGCCCGCGAGTTTTTCGTGCCCTACAGCACCAGCACAAAAGGGCCCGACGGTAAAGTACTGACCACATCGGTACAGGTACGTGTCGGTAACAGTCTACGCAACGGGGAAACGGTCACCAGCGACCTCATTTTCATTGTGCCCGACGGTGAGCGCCCCGCTTTACGCGTTCGGATGCAGGAACTGGGTGATTTCTAGGTGACTCTTGCTGACGGCTCATAGCGGCATCACCAGCTTCACGTGGGTGTTGGTAAATCCTACGCGTTCGTAGAACTGGTGGGTACGCAGGCGACGGCGGTTCGAGGTTACTTCCAGATTGATCCAGCCTTCCTGACGGGCCACCGCGACGATATGGTCGACCAGCAATTGGCCTACGCCGTGACTGCGCCAGTTGGGGAGGACGTACATTTCCTGAATTTCAGCGACCGGCCCGGCATGGTGCAACAGATGCTGCACATGGCAGTTCAGAAAGCCAACCGGTGCGCCATCTGCTTCGGCTACCACGTACCTGACGGCCGGGGCAGCGATGTTGGCAAGAAAGATCTGCGCAAACGAGGGCTGGTTTAGCACCGTTTCCTCCAGATCGCACAGGCAGGTGTACACAAAGGAAAGGTCGGTCTCCTGGGCAGGGCGTAGGTTAATCATAAACCAAATGTACGGCATAAAATAAGCCAGCATTGCGGCTGGCTTATTCACATAAAGTGTATGTCGGTCCTGGTAGGCAATGGCCTGCGGACCTAGTCCCGGTCGCAATCCAGCCAGTCGTAGCCAGGGTCGATAGGGGCGCCATCGGGGGCGGGGAGCACAGTGCTTGCTGCTGGTTGCTGCGGGTTGGTTTCGTACTGTTGAATAAGCCAGATCAGTTGCGAGCTGCCGGTTAGTTTGGTGGTCAGGTACTGCTGTCGAATGCGTTGAATGGCGTCGTGGGCAGTGGCACGTACCCGGCTGTCGGCATCGCGGTTGGCAGCCAGATCAATCAGGCTTTCCAGCAGGCGACGGCTCGTTAGCTGCCGAATGGCGTCTGGGTACGTTGGCGCATCGCCAGTGGTAGCACGCATGGGAGCAAAGGTGGTGTTGATCAGCCCTGTCAACAAATCCGAGAAGCCGGGCATAGCAGGGTTCAGCGCTTTCTGGTTCAACAGGCGGGCACAGCGTTCGGGGTTTAGTAGCAGGCGCAGCGTCAGGTTGGCGGCAGCCTCGGGCGGGCCCATCGGGTCGAAGGTAAGGCCAGTATGCCGCTTGAATACTTCGCGGGGATTGGCATCGATACCAAAAGCACGGGGTGGAATCAGGCTCAGAATAGCCGTTGGCACTGCCAGGTTCGCGGGATCGAGCGTACTCAGCAGGGCAGTCATGGCCCGGCGTTGCTGGTCGGGAGCAACCGTCTGGGTCACCACCTGCCCATCGCCGCGAAGGGCATAGCTGTAGGTAACGCCCCCCAGGACCTTGCTGGCGGCCTCGACCTGGTAACGGTGAAACATGTACATCGGCACCAGTACCTCTTCCAGCGTTGCCATGGGCATGCCCACCGGAATTTTGGTTTCGTTGAACTGGCTGAGGGCTATTTTACGAATGGCCATCGTGCGCAGCAGCTCCGTAGTGGCGTCGCTGGCACCATCCCAGAGGTGGGTTTGCGGGTGAGCACTGCCTTCGGGGCGCGCGTCCTGATCGCTCAAAAACTTCAGACCCCGTTTCAGGTAATTGTCGATGATGGCTTTAAGGGCCTCCTTCTCGTTGGTGCCTTTCGGAAAATCCTGATAGCCATACGCAATTGCCACTTTATCCCACTCACCAATGCCTACAGCATAGGCACTGTCGAGTTTCAGGGTGTTATTGGCGACGATATCGACCTGCGGATGGGGGTAATCCATCACCGACGACCGGTTGACGGTGCTGGCGATGTAGTTGTGGGGGAGGCCCAGCGTATGCCCTACTTCGTGGGCCGCCAGTTGCCGAAGCCGCGAGAGGGCCATTGGCATCAGGGCGGCGGTGTCGGCCCGGTTGTTCTCAAAACGCGCGGTCAACCCCTGCGCAATCAGGTAATCCTGACGTACCCGGAGCGAGCCCAGCGTGACTTTTCCTTTCAGAATTTCGCCCGTGCGCGGGTCAACAATACTGGCCCCGTAGCTCCAGCCACGGGTCGACCGGTGTACCCACTGCACCAGATTGTAGCGGACGTCCATCGGGTCGGCGTCGGCCGGGAGCAGCTTCACCTGGAACGCGTCGCGGTAGCCTGCCGCCTCAAACGCCTGATTCCACCAGCGGATACCATCCATGAGGGCCGAACGGATGGGTTCGGGGGCACCGGGGTCCATGTAATACACAATGGGCTTCACCGGATCGCTGATGGCGGCGGTTGGGTCTTTCTTTGCCAGTCGATGCCGCACAATATAGCGTTTCGTGATGGGCTGGCTAACGGGTGAGGCGTAATCGTAAAAATCGACGCTGTTCATGCCCGAGCGCGGGTCGAAGAGGCGGGGCTGGTACGAACCGTCGAGCGGGGGAAGTTCAACGAATGAATGGTGCTGGCGCATAGACACGGCCGTGGCGGTTGGCACCACCTGCCGCAGGTACGCTCCGGGCTGGTCGCCGGTGAGGGTGATGGTCACTTCAAACTCGGTGTTCTTCGGAAAGGCCTTGGTGCGGGGCAGGTACATGGCGCACCGGCTGGCGTCGACCCGGAATGAGCCCTGCCGCGTCTGAGAAATGGACTGAACAGCACCTACGGCATCCTGCAACAGAAAAGGGGTCAGGTCGACCAGAGCCTGCCCGCTCTCTTCGGCCACTACCTCAAAGCCGGCATGCACCGATTGGGCGAATGACTCAGCCACGGCCCGGCGCTCCAGCGAGTCGGTACTCAGGGCGCGGTAGCCGTAGTTGGGTTCAATTAAGAGCACCTTGTTGCCGCTCCGTTCAAACCGGACTACATGTTCGCCGCCCAGTTTCCCCCGGTCGAGGCCAATGTCGTTGGAGCCAACCCCCTGCGCAAGGGTTGGGTAGTAGAGAAATTCCTGGCCAAACTTGTCGATTTCGAGCCAGATCTTACCCTTCTTGGCATCCCAGTAATAGGTCATAAAGCCCGGATGTTTCTCCATGCCGTTGGTAAACGTAGCAATGGTCTGGGCAACGAGCGGCTGGATCACAACCGTGAACAGCAGGGTAAACAGTAGACGCATAGGTTGTATAATGAGTGTTTGGGAAAAGTAGCCAGTAAGCGTTGCATTCGCAAAAAGCAGCCTGAATCAGCTGCTATTCCGGGCATAGGATAACAAATTGATGAGAAATGGGCCATTCCGGCGATTCTGTATAAGCCTCGGCCACTGATTGCGTTAGTTTGGTTTCGGGTCAGGCCATGATGTCGCTAATCCGCGAGAAAATTGGGTGCACGTTATACCAATACAGTATTTAAGTCTATAGATTAAATGAATGAATTTGTCCAGTTTGCCCGCCGACGCTGGTATTTGCTAGCCGTCTTTCTAGTCCTGGCCATTGTCATTGCTGTCCGGCAGTATTCGTATCAGGGTGTCAACGGGGATCCATATATCTATTGGGCTGTTGGGGGAAAGTTTTTAGCTGGGCTGCCGTTGTATGAGCCTGTGCCGGGGTCACAGGAGTTTTTGTACCCGCCTATTGCCGTCCTGTTCTGTCAGATTCTGGCCCTGATGCCATTTCCTGTAGCGGTCGTTGTCTTTACGCTGATCAATTTTGCGGCCTGGCTGGTCATGATCGGGCTTACGTACCGGATCTTGCAACGCTATTTTCCCAACACCAATCTACGGGTTGCGCTGCTTGTTGGTCTTGTGGCAAGTATCCGCTATTTCTGGCATAATATCCTCTGGGTAAATGTCAATGAGCTAATCGGTATGCTCTGTTTTGGCGGTTTGCTTGTGTACATGAAAGGTCGCCGGCTCACCGGGCTGGCGTTGCTGACGCTGGCCATGTGGATTAAAGTAATGGCCTTGCTGATTGTGGTGACGCTGTTTATCCGAAAGCCACGTCAAACGGTACTGGCAGTGCTGGGTTTTAGTGCTCTGTATGCCGTGATTCTGATGAGTTTCCGGGGTGTCAACCAAGGGATTCAGGATTACTTCGACTACTGGCATATTACCTTCAAACCGTTCCTGATGGGGAAAGTATTCACCGACTGGATTGCGTTTGGTATCTCGCCGTTGCTCTCGAAACTGTTGACTGACCACGATACGATCAACGGCATCCGGTACAATATCGTGAGTTGGTCGCCGGCAGTAGTTGGTAAAATCAGCCTGATTATTCGGCTGGCTATTGTGGGTATCACCTACAGGTACGTATGGCTGACCCGGAAACACCGCCAACTCCCGATACTGGCCATTCTGCTTACGTTCCTGACCATGCTGCTGGTATCGGGGGTAGCCTGGGAGGGGCACCACGTTACGCTGCTACTGATTGTTACGGGTCTTTACCAATTGTTGAGCAAGCCCGAAACGTATAGCCTGCGGCGTTGGGTGGCAATTATCCCGATCACTGTTGGCCTGATGACCAGCGACCTGCTCGGTAACCGCCTTTCCGATTACACACAGGCTTACACACTGATCACGTACAATGTGCTGTTCCTTTACATTGTAGCCGTTTGGCTGAGCGAGCGTAGCTTAAGCTTAAAGCAGGACAATAACCTGATTGAGCCGAGATCGGAACCCAGTCGGTCGCTAAGCGGGTACGTCAATCAGGAAGCCAGCTAAGCGGTACTTCTGTGCTCCTCAAAAAGCTGCTCCTAAAAGGGCAGGCCCTAAGCGTATTGATAGCGTAACACTGCCGAATCTGGTTAAGACGTATGAACGCAGTGTCAGGTACGTTAGCATTGGTACAAGTAAACCGGGGAGATCCGGGTGAATCTGGTTAGTTAGCCACATAAATAAGGACAAGAAGTACATTCCGGTGGTCTGGGAACGTTTGCAGTAGGTAAACCCGCTAGTTATCTTCTGTAATGGACGATCCTGTTCAGGCTTCTGATAAACCTTGTCGGGTGTCTGCTGTCTAAGTTACAGATTACTCGTTCTGGTACTTGTTTTACCCAATTAACTAACCTCTGATAATGGCACAATCGCCTACTATTTCACGCGCTGACTTCCTGAAAACAAGTGCATTAGCGTTGTCTCTTCCGTTGCTGACCCGTTTCGAGGCTCAGGCGAAACCTATTAAAAATGTGGGTTTGCAACTTTACACGCTCCGGACCGACCTGAGTAAAGATCCGGATGCTACGATGAAGCGGGTCGCTGAAATCGGGTATAAGGAAGTAGAAACATTTGGTTATAACGACGGTAAATTCTTTGGTAAAACGCCACAGGCCTTTAAAGAACAATTAAAAAGTCTGGGCCTTACGTCGCCAAGTGGGCACTATATGCCGAACCAACTGAAAAGCGGTTGGGACAAGATCGTTGACGATGCCGCTACCATTGGGCAGAAATACATGGCCTGTGCCTACATCATGCCCGCTGAACGCACGAAAGCCGACGATTACAAAGGATTTGTCGACCTGTTCAACAAAGCGGCTGAGACCTGCAAAAAGGCGGGTATCCAGTTCGTGTATCATAACCACGATTTCGAATTTCAGCCCCTTAACGGTCAGCTTGGTTACGACATCATTTTGAAAGGTACAGACCCTAAGCTGGTGAAGATGGAACTGGACCTATACTGGACGATCATTGCCGGTAAAGACCCCGTCGAACTGTTCAAGCAGAACCCCGGCCGTTTCCCGCTCGTGCACATGAAAGACATCGCTAAGACTGAGAAAAAAGAGTTTGCTGAGGTGGGCACTGGCTCGGTCGATTTTCAGCGAATCCTGAACGCTGCCAAGATCGGGGGTATCCAGCACTATTTTGTTGAACAGGATGCTGTTACAAAAGGCACTCCACTGGAGGCTATCGCAACAAGCTTTAAAAACATGCAGAAGCTGAGCGTGTAGATCACAGCTCATTTTACATAGAAAAAGCCGGGTACGCTACGTACCCGGCTTTTTCTATGTAAAAGGCTACCAACTTCGTACAGTCGGCTTGGATAGAATGTATAAGCTCGACTGACATCCATGTATACATCCCCGCTCTTTTTTTCCTAAGCCTTCTGACCTAGTCTTTGGTCTTTCGTGTGCCTGGTCAGCCTACTCCAGGCATGGAAGGCGCTACTTTCCACGAGTCCGTTGCGCTTCGAGATGGCAGCACTAAACCGGACTTATTAATTCAACGCTCGTATCTATGTGGAATCATGCGTAAAGGTGGCTTAGCATAGCTGAGGTGAAAATGATTGTGTCAAGCAGTTACGTGTAGCTATTTACGAACATGCCACGCGCTCTGTTATCTACCACTTAATTAGACCCTGAAGTTTCATTAAGAAAGTGAATGTGCTTATTAGAAGTAATATGCATAGTTTGTTTAATATATAATTAATCAGGTTAATTATATATGGTACTATTGACTGCGTAATAAAAAATACTTCAGTTATGTGAGCAATTTTTACAATAAGCTATATATAAATAAGTAGTAGTGATTACTTTATAAGTTAGCAGCTAAACCTGTTTTACTCATGTACACTGGATAAGGCGTTAATTAAACTGTATTGATCAACCTATCTTTTATAGCGCAGTTGTAATTGGCCAACCTATTCTCGGGGCTTTTTGCTAATATGCTCAGAAGACATTATTTGTTTCTGTAGTACTAAAAGTAATTACTGTGTATGCAGCCACACAGTAGATTCTACGACTCAGCTGTACATCGTTACAGGTAACTTTTAGCTATAGTGTACGTACTGGCCAGTGGTGCACGTAAAACATGGTAGCCACGTAAGCAGATTCATCTGCAACTAACTGATTTAGAAAACATAAGTAGCTTAGTTGGTAGATATAACACGGACCTTTACTACGCTGATTGGAATGGGCAGATCTTAGCAAGTCTACCGGGAGTGATGACTACGCAAACCGCTTGCGACCAGGACAAATCCCGGCGATTAACTATCTGAATTTGACTAACCGAAAGTTGTTATTTATTCAAATGAAAGAATTTATATATGAATTAAATATTATGTAATTAATTCCCTAGTTGATGCTACTAATTAAACTTGTCTTAATCATGATAATATTATCCTTAATTAATGTAAATAAAATTTTTGCCGTTTAATAAACATAGATTTATAAAGTAACCTTTCATTGACTTAGCCGGTGAAAAAAACGCAATATTTACTTACATCATTTGAGACATTTAATTTAAATTAAAATACCTCCATTATATGAACATAATTACACGTTTAACCAGGATGGCGTAGCGCTAGGCTTGTCAATTTGTTTTTCGATTTATCAGAGTTTATTAAGCGTTGCGTGGTGGTCAATTGATCGATTGATGTCATCAACTCGTAATTAATTCAAGAATCGTACTTTTCAGTACTCATTTACCTATTCACATCATTTAACTAACCTTTGTCATGAAAAGCAACCCGTTTTTTCGCCTTTTTTTCGCCCTCCTGGGTTTAGTACTTATCTTCCAAAACTGTCAGCCGACGCAAGAGCTACAACCAACAGACAAGCCTAGTCGGTCCGCCAGAAGTTCTGTGTCCGCTGGTGGGTACACAGTCGCCCTGGTCAGTACAACTGGTACAAACTGGCATTACTCCATTACCAACAATCAGAATGAAAACTCAGGTAATTTGAATACGTGGAACCTCAGCCTGGGAGATTGTATTACTGAAGCCGATGTGGCCAGCATTGATGGGTTTGATAGACTGAACGGGAAGTTTGTCAAAGGACAAACCGAGATTGCCATTGCTACTGTTGCCGGCAAATCGTGGATACAAATCACAGGTATTCCTGCCTTGCCAAATGGCCAGTCGTTTGATTTGTCCTTTACGCTTGCCTATGCTGTTCCAACGGTGTCGGTACCTTTAAGTGCGACAACCTCAACGATTGACACCCAAGGAAATTCGTCTGTTTCAGGTACGTTTAATTTTGATATAGATGGACCCGGTTGCCCGCAGATTACAGGAACAGTGTACAAAGCAACCTGCTCAGGTGCAGCGGTAACTCCTTATGCGAATGTAACGGTTACTGCAGCGCCGGGCCTGCTTACCGCCATTACTGGCGTAGATGGCTCTTATACCCTTGCTGGAATCTCCGGACTTACTACGTACACGTTGTCCGTAACTGGCACTCCTGATAACGTTCAAAGCGTTAGCCCTGCAACCCAAACAGCATTTTCTACGGGAGTAGCTAATTTCACAGCCATTACTGGTCCTTGTGGCAATGGCTGCTCAATGTCGCAAGGATTCTATTTCGCGAAGCCAAACTCTCCTTGGACTACAGTAACCCTCGGAGGGTATACGTACACCTACAATGAAGCTAGAGCTATCTGGAACTCGTCGAATGCCAAAGGTATCAACGATACGAAGAAAGCCTTTTTACAGGCAGCTACCATTGCTCTCAGCGCTGGCACTATTAGTCCAACGGCTTCGGTATGGACTGATTATAATACCATCAATACTTATTTGACCAATTTGGGTAAAAAGATTACTGCTGGTGATCTAGGCCCCACCGGAAGTTCGGCCAGCAAAAAAGCGGCAACTGCTGCAGGTAATATCGGCAAGTGGATTCAGGCAAATCACTGCGATTACAGTGACGCTGTTCCCTTGTATTTACCCTAATAGCTGGTCGGCAGTTGCCACAAAAAAACCGTAGGCTACCAGCCTACGGTTTTTTTGTGGCAACTGCCTTATGTGAGGCGTTGCCGTAGTGATAGGCAGGTTGGCACAGGTGCACATGATGCTGCCAGAGAACATAAATCGCGTTAACCTGTACTCTGTGTAAGTCAATCAAAGAAACAAGCTAGCGCAGCGCTAAGCGACTGATTGGAGCCATAGTCATGGTCCGGTTAAGATGAGCAAAGGGATTAATAAGGCCTGTTTTGCTGCCGTTCATCAGGTGGCTTCCCAGTCCTGACTAGGCGAGCATAATTGATCCGGTCTGGGGCAAGTCTGCTTACTGTTCAGGTGCAACAGGCGGTGGTGTTCTACCGGACAGGCAAAAAAATAGCCGAAGTAATTCGGCTATTTTCTGATAAGTATTGATGGTGCACTATTTACTTCGCGTAAGCCACCGAGCGCATCTCGCGAATGACGGTCACTTTGATCTGACCGGGGTACTGCATTTCTTTCTCGATCTTCTGCGAAATTTCGAACGATAACGTACCTGCACGCTCGTCGGTCACGTGATCGGCATCGACCATCACGCGAAGCTCGCGTCCGGCTTGAATGGCGTAACATTTGACGACGCCCTGGAAATTAGTAGCTAATTCTTCGAGTTCTTTCAGGCGTTTGATGTACGATTCCATCATCTCTCGACGAGCACCGGGACGTGAGCCAGAAACGGCGTCACACACCTGTACGATCGGCGAAATCATGCTGGTCATTTCAATTTCGTCGTGGTGAGCACCAATGGCGTTGATCACCTCGGGGTTCTCTTTGTACTTCTTGGCTAACTCCATGCCTAACAGAGCGTGGGGTAGTTCGGCTTCTTCGGGCCAGACTTTACCAATATCGTGGAGCAGACCAGCCCGTTTAGCCAGTTTAGCGTTGAGCCCCAGTTCAGCGGCCATTGTAGCACAGAGCTTTGCCACTTCGCGCGAGTGTTGCAGCAAGTTCTGTCCGTAACTTGACCGGAAGCGCATCCGACCAATCATTTTGATCAGTTCAGGGTGCAGACCGTGAATGCCGAGGTCAATGACGGTACGCTCACCAATTTCAACGATCTCGTCTTCGATGTTCTTGCGCGTTTTGGCAACGATCTCTTCAATGCGGGCGGGGTGAATACGGCCGTCCTGTACAAGGCGGTGCAGCGATAAGCGGGCCACTTCACGCCGAACGGGGTCGAAGCCCGAAATGATGATCGCTTCCGGCGTGTCGTCTACGATGATTTCTACCCCCGTTGCAGCTTCCAGCGCCCGGATGTTACGTCCTTCGCGACCAATGATCTTACCCTTGATATCGTCTGATTCGATGTTGAAAATAGATACGCAGTTTTCAATGGCGTGCTCGGTAGCCGTCCGCTGAATGGTATCAATAACGACCTTTTTAGCTTCTTTAGTAGCCGTCAGTTTGGCTTCCTCCAGCATATTCTTCACATAGGCAGAGGCGCGGGTATCGGCTTCGCCTTTCAAGGTATCAACCATGCGTTCCAGCGCCTGCTCGGCGGAAAGACCCGCAATTTTTTCGAGTTGTGAAACTTGCTCAGCCAGCATTTTATCAGCTTCAGCCTGGCGGCGATCAACGTCTTCATTGCGGCGATTCAGGGCCTCTACTTGTTGAGCCAAGGCAGTTTTCTGTTGAGCAACCTCGTTTTTGAGCTGATTAATCTCGTTTTTGAGCTGATTCAATTCCCCTTCACGGGTACGTTGCTGATCGGCTTGCTGTGCCAGTTGCTGTTCGCGTTGCTTTAGCTTGGCTTCGTTTTGCTGCAGAAGGCCACGCTTCTCGTTGGTTTGCTCTTCAAATTCGGCTTTCAGGCGGAGAAACTTCTCTTTCGCCTCCAGCATCCGGTCTTTCTTGATCGTCTCGGCCTGGAGTTCGGCTGTTTTCAGGATATCGGCGGCTTTCGATTCGGCTTCCTGCTGTTTATCAGCGATAGCGCCCTGAAGCGATTTTCGCCCAAAAAAAACACCGATACCTGCGGCAATTACGCTACACAGGATTATCAGTATTATACTGGTCGTTGTCATTGATTGGTATCGTTTGGGTTGAACATAGTTCATTATGCACCCGCTGCAACACCGGTTCCCGTGGGGAGAAGAAGACTAACGCGCCACCTATGCGAGGCTAGGCGTGATGGTCTGGTTCAATTGGGCAATCCTGTCATAGATGCGGTTCTGCATCTGTCGCGCCTGATCTTCTGATTTCAGGCTCGCTACCAAACAATCGAGGGCCACCAGGGCCAGAATGTCCTGCGTGTCGCGCACGCCCCGGCTTCGGTGTACCTCCATGCGCTCGCGAATCAGCTTACCGGCGTCGCGTAGGAATACTTCTTCCTCGGGCAACGACTTAAAGCGGTAATCGCGGTCGGCAATTTTGATATGTATCGCTAGCCGTTCTTCCATTATGTGTGTGTGGCACTGGCTGACCGGCCCAAACTGTTCGGGTCGGGGTACGCTATTGGTTGTTATGACAAGGTACTCAGATGAGCAATGCACCGGTCAAGGTCCTGGATATACTCATCGAGTTTCTGCTTTACTTCTTCACGGGCAACCGCGTCGGGCAGGTTGCTGCTTACAAGTTTACTTAAATCTTTCGACTTTGTAAACGCCGGTGGTGCATCCACCGCTTTTTTCTGTTGTTGTTTTACCTGGTTTTGGAGGTCTCGAATCGTATTTTGATGGTCCGTGTTCTCCCGTTCCAATTGCTCAATGCGTTGCCGCTGCTGAGCAACACGCTCAGTCAGATCAAAGACTCTGTGCTCAAAGTCTTCCAGCAATACAAAAAGTCTCGATTCAGAAACCATCTTTCTAACCGTTTGACGTTTGTGGTTTTAGGCTTGACGTTGCCTTACGGATTGAATTAGCAGCGCAACGTCAAACCTAAAACGTCAAACTATTTTCTTATTACCGCGCCTAACTCTTTTTCGAACTGACTCATCAGGCGCTGCATCGTTTTGTCAATGGCTGCGTCCGTAAGGGTTTGTGTAGCATCCTGAAGCGTAAAACTGACAGCATAGGCCTTCTTGCCATTGCCCAGATTATCACCTTCATACACATCGAAGACGTTGATGTTACGCAACAATTTCCGTTCCGTTTGTATGGCCAGCTTCTGAATTTGCTCAAATGTTACCGACTTGTCGATCACCAGCGACAGGTCGCGCCGCACCTCAGGAAAACGCGGAACTTCCATGTAACTGGTTTTGCCGCTATATCGTTTGGTCAGTAATGCCCAATCAAAGTCAGCGTAGTACACGGGTTGCTTCGCATCGGCTAATTTAGCCAGTTTTGGATGCACTAACCCGAACGTGACGACTGGCTTTTTATTTATCGTGTAGGTGAGGCCATACTGGAACAATGAACTGTCGGCCTGTTGCTGGTCAGTGGGTTGGATGCGCAGCGATGCCAGCACTGTATGTACGGCTGCTTTCAGATCATGAAAGGCAACAGACTGGCCTTTTTGCTGCCAGCTTTCGGCCGTTTGATCGCCCACCATCGCTAGGGCGAGTCGGGGTGATTCGTGGTATTTTTTTGTCGGCTTGTCTAACTCCGTTTCAGTTTGGCTGCTACCGTATACCTTACCAAACTCGAACAATTTCAGGTCGCGCTGGCGGCGATTCAGGTTATACACCAGCGCCTCGAGCACCGAGAACAACATCGACTGGCGCATTACCGACAACTCATCGCTCAACGGGTTCAGGAGGCGCACGTCGGCCAGTGGCAGGCTGGTGCGGATGGCTTCGTGATAAGCCGGACGCGTCATCGACAGCGACATGGCTTCGACAAAACCGTTGGCGGCGAGTACTTGTCCAATGCGGCCCTGTAGCTGGTTTACATCAGTTGTCGGAAATTCAGATAACGTATTGGCCGACAGGCTGGGCGACAGGGGTACGTTGTCGAGGCCGAAAATGCGGAGAATCTCTTCCACGATGTCAGCTTCGCGGGTTACATCGACCCGGTAGGGAGGAACCACCGCCACAAAACCCGATTCGGTCAGTTCGTCTGTCTGAATGTCGAGCGAATGGAGAATCTCAAGAATTCGCTCGCGGTCGATCTGAATACCGATCAGCCGGTCAATGTTACGGTACGTGACCGGAATCCGGAAGTCGGCGATAGGGTTGGGGTAGCTATCGACAACCTGGGAGGTGACGCTGCCACCGGCCACTTCCTGAATGAGCAGGGCAGCGTATTTCAGCGCAAAGGGCGGCATGTTGGGGTCGGTGCCTCGCTCGTACCGGAACGAAGCATCGGTTTTCAGGCCATGATGCTGCGCCGTTTTCCGAATAGAAGCAGGCGAGAAGTACGCACATTCCAGAAAGATCCGTGTGGTTTTCTCCGATACGCCCGATGTTTTTCCACCAAACACACCACCAATACACATGCCCTCAGAATCGCCGTTGCAGATCATTAGATCAGTGGCCGACAGTTTGCGCTCAATGCCGTCTAGGGTAACGAACGACGTACCTGCGGGCAGCGTTTTTACTACAACTTCGCCCGTTGTGATAGCGTCGGCGTCGAACGCGTGCATGGGTTGACCCAGGCCGTGGCACACGAAATTGGTGATGTCAACGATATTGTTGATCGGCGTGAGGCCAATGCTCAGCAGCCGCTGTTTTAGCCATTTGGGCGATTCGCCAACCGTAAGGCCGCTCATGGTGAGGCCCATGTAACGGGGGCAGGCGGCCACGTCGTCGACACGTACCTGAATGGTGAAATCGGTGGAAGCTACGGTAAAGTCATCGACCGATGGCCACTGGATGGGCGTACCCAGCACGGCGCGCAGGTCGCGGGCCACACCCAGGTGCGACGCGGCATCGGCTCGGTTGGGTGTGAGGCCAATTTCGATGCGTGAATCGGCTTCCAGGTCGAAAAATTTGGCCGCCGGGGTGCCGTTGGGTACGTCGGTGGTAAGCACCATAATGCCCGCGTGCGATTCGCCAAGGCCGATCTCGTCTTCGGCGCAGATCATACCTTCGGAAGCAGCGCCCCGAATTTTAGCCTTTTTAATCGCGAATGGCTCCCCGTTTTTAGGATGAAGCGTAGCACCAACGGTAGCCACCACCACGCGCTGACCAGCCGCCACATTGGGCGCACCGCAAACGATGTTTAGTGGTTGTTCGCCGCCTACGTCTACGGTGGTAATGCTCAACTTATCGGCGTCGGGGTGGCGTTCGCAGGTCAGCACCGTGCCGATCACCACGCCCGTGAGGCCGCCCGGAATCAGGTCAACGCGCTCAATGCCATCTACTTCAAGGCCCGTACTGGTGAGTATATGATCCAGTTCTTGCGGCGTTTTGTTAACGTCGATAAACTGGGTAAGCCAACTATAGGAAATGTTCATGTGTCTATCAAAAAGCCCGACTGGCAGGAGTCGGGCAAACGGATTAGGGACAAAAATAAGCAAGCTTGCACGGTTTCAGACGAAACGGGTGCAAGGAAATGGATAGACTTGTTCCGCTGCTGGGTTGACGGTCGCGTAATCTTTTTATTTTTGAGGCCCTACAAATTTTTACGCACTGCGATATGATGACTGCCAGCCGCCTGATCATTGCCTGTTTATTGCTTCTAGGTACGGTTACAGGCTGCGGCAAAGCAGAAAAAAAGACCGATCAAACCACCGGTTCAGCAGATACGCTGGCCTATAAGCCGGACAGCTATGTAGAGCTGAAACACCCGGATTGGAGCAAAAACGCGACGATTTACGAAGTGAACCTCCGGCAGTACACCCCGGAAGGTACGTTCAACGCGTTTGCCACGCACCTGCCCCGGCTGAAGGCAATGGGCGTGGATATTATCTGGCTAATGCCCATTCACCCCATTGGCCTGAAAAATAGGAAAGGTACCCTGGGAAACCCCTATGCGGTAAAAGACTACTATGGCATCAATCCGGAACTGGGTACGATAGCCGATTTTAAAGCCCTGGTCGCTACCATTCATCGTATGGGCATGCACGTGATCCTCGACTGGGTAACCAACCAGTCGGCTCGGGATAATTCCCTGGTAAACGACCATCCGGACTGGTATACCCAAACGCCTGCCGGTACGCTACAGCCAACGCCGGGATATGATCGAACGGATATTGCCTATTTTGATTACAGCAAGCCGGGTATTCGGGAATACATGGCCAAGGCCCTGACCCACTGGGTACGTGAAACCGATATTGACGGCTACCGTTGCGAGGTGCCCGAATCGATACCAGTCGATTTCTGGGAGAATACCCGCAAGGAGCTTGACATGATTAAGCCCGTGTTCATGCTGGCCGAACGGGAATCCCGCAATTTGCACAAACGGGCATTCGACATGACCTATTCTTCAAGCCTGTACGACCAGATGCACAAGGCGGCTACCGAAACGAAAGGCGTTGATGGGCTGGTCACGTATATGGCGAATGAGGCAAGCACCTTTCCCCGCAATGGCTACCGGATGCTATTTACCGACAATCAGGATAAAAACACCTGGATCGGTGCGCCCTACTCCCAGTTTGGCAAGGCGCTGGACGCCTGCGTGGTACTGACCGCCACCGCGAACGGAATGCCGTTGGTCTACAGCGGGCAGGAGGCCGGCAACCCTAAGCAACTGGAGGTCTTTGAAAAGGATGTGATCGATTGGAAGAAGCACCCGAATGCCGACCTATTTAAAAAGCTGTTCGCCTTAAAACATGCGAACCACGCCCTCTGGAACGGAGCCGAAGGCGGCGAACTAGTGCCCATTGTCAATGATAAGCCCGACCAGATTATTGCCTTTTCTCGTGAAAAAGCGGGCGATCGGGTAGTGGTTATCGTAAACATGAGCGACAAGAAAACTATTGTGGCCCTGCAAACCCAAAAGCAGGCAGGTACGTACCAAAATGTGTTCAAGCCCACTAAGAATGTGTTAACGGGCAAAGACCGCTTCGCTATGGCGCCCTGGGGGTATACAGTGATGGCGGCTACAGGGTTGTAAGTTTTTGTGGTTTGAGGTTGCTCCGTGTGGGGGTAAATCACACATGGAGCAACCTCAAACCACAAAAACTTACTCATGCACATACTGTTCCCCCGCTTTGACCGTGACAGGAAGCTTATTTTCGGGTGGGGGTAGGGGGCAGGCGTAGTTGGGGTTATAGGCGCAGTAGGGATTGTAAGCTGCGTTGAAATCGATCACTACCTGGTTGTTGGTCACGTCGTCCTGATCGAGGTCGATGTAGCGACCACCGCCGTAGCTTTCCTTCCCGGAGGTACCGTCCTGAAAGAGGATAGTGAGGTCATTTTGAAACTTGAGCACCAACAGCCGACAGGTTTTGTCTTGCAGCGTAAACGTGGCGTGGGCGTACTTCTCGTACACCTCTTCGGTACCGTCTGTAAGCTTGATGACCAGTTTTTCGGCTTTCCCCTCCGGAAAAGGCTCCAGTTTGGCGAGTACCCGGAACGATGGGTCAGCGTCGAAATAGGTTAAGCCCTTAAATGCTGCTTTATCAAGAATCGGCGAATCGGCGTTGGTGCGCATGAACGTGTCTTTCTTGACGCGTTCGGCCTGTAGTTCGGCGCGGTAGGCTACGGGGTCTACCTGAGCCGAACTGTTGCTCGCTGACGGAAGGCTGTACAGCCAGATGAGGGCGGCAACAACGGGAAGTACAATCAGCCAGAAAATTGGTTTTTTCAGCATAGAAGCCATGTGGTATTGGAATAATAAAACAAAAGTAGAACGGAAACGCGTGTAATTGGCGTAGCCTCTTGCCGATAGCCGGTCCATGCCGACTTCTGGTTTTTCGTTCTACTTTAGCTCAATGATTCCATTTTTAGATCTTGGTCGAATCAATGCGCCGCACCAGGTGCGTATTCAGGCTGCGGCAGCGCGCGTGCTGGCGTCGGGCTGGTACGTGCTGGGTCCCGAAGTCGCTGCATTTGAAACGGCCTTTGCCAGGTACGTTGGCGTTGATCATTGCATCGGGGTAGCCAATGGGCTGGAGGCCCTGACACTGGTGCTGAAAGCCTGGCGCTTTCCGGCAGGAGGTGAGGTTATTGTGCCGTCGAACGCCTACATCGCTTCGGTGCTGGCCATAACGCAGGCGGGTCTTGTGCCTGTACTGGTTGAGCCCGATCCCGACACGTATACGCTTGACCCTGAACGGCTGTCGGTGGCGCTTACACCCAACACGCGGGCCATTTTGCCGGTGCATCTGTACGGCCGGGTTACCGACATGGCCCCGTTGCTGGCTTTCGCCGAAACGCACGGCTTGCGGGTGTTGGAAGATGCTGCACAGGCACACGGCGCAACGTACCTGGGCAAGCGGGCGGGTGCGTTGGGGCATGCGGCCGGGTTTAGTTTTTACCCGACCAAGAACCTGGGTGCCCTGGGCGATGCCGGAGCCATTACTACCAACGATGCCGAACTGGCCAACCAGCTCAGGATGTGGCGGAACTACGGTTCAGCCCGGAAATACCAAAACGACGTACCTGGCCATAATAGCCGTCTTGATGAACTGCAGGCGGCTATTCTAAGCGGGAAACTGCCCTTTCTGGATGACGAGAATAGCCGACGCCGACACATAGCTCACCGCTACCTGACCGAATTTGACGTACCTGAACTACACCTGCCCCCTGCCGATGCCCTTGAGCAGGATGCCTGGCATCTGTTTGTCATTCGTCATCCCCGCCGCGATGAATTTCGCGAACACCTAAATCAGCAGGGCGTTGGTTCCGATGTGCACTACCCGACTCCGCCCCATCGGCAGCTTGCCTATGCCGGTCAATGGCCCGCCGATGCCTTCCCGATTGCCGATCAACTGCACCGTGAAGTGGTCAGCCTGCCGCTAAACCCTACCCTGACCGACAATGAGGTTGACCGGGTTATTTCCGCGGTAAATAGCTTTTTACCCCACTAAATCGTTGGACCGCCCCAGCCCTTGCCCTGACAACAGGGCAGGGGAAGAATGCTTCGCTTACAAGCAAAGCCACTGTGGGGTATCGGTGGGGTAACGAATCAATCGCGGGCTTGCCTTGTTGGCAGTACATAACACATCTTTACTCACTCCCCCATGTTTACGGGCATTGTAGAAACCACCGGCCGGGTAACCGCCATCGACGCCGAAGGCACCAACCTGACGTTTCATATTGAGTCATCGCTCACCAACGAACTAAAAATTGATCAGAGTGTCAGCCACAATGGCGTTTGCCTGACGGTA
This sequence comes from Fibrivirga algicola, assembly GCF_011742925.1. GTDB lineage: Bacteria > Bacteroidota > Bacteroidia > Cytophagales > Spirosomataceae > Fibrella > Fibrella algicola. The sequence continues at coordinate 303,096 of NZ_WAEL01000008.1, read as the reverse complement.
ACCGGCCTGTCTGGTGATGCCTATAGCGTTACGGCGGTAGACGAGACCCTGAAAAAGACGAATCTGGGGCATCTCGCTGTAGGTGACTCGGTGAATCTTGAGCGGTGCATGCCCGCCACAGGCCGTTTCGACGGGCATATCGTGCAGGGCCACGTTGATCAGACCGGTACGTGCGTGACTGTGCAGGATCTGAACGGCAGTTGGCTGTTCGATTTTCAGTACGATCCCGGCGTGGGCAACATCACCGTCGAAAAGGGATCGATCTGCATTAACGGCGTGAGTCTCACCGTGTTCGATTCGCACGACGATGGGTTTCGGGTCACTATTATTCCGTATACCTACGAACACACTACCTTCCGCAATTTGAAGCCCGGCGATGTCGTTAATCTGGAGTTCGACGTTGTCGGCAAATACATCAAAAAGATGCTGGCATCATATAAATAACTAGGTTGGGGTTCATGGGTTGCTATTTGCCGTTGCGCCGCTAACCAACCAGTTTGTGATTGAGCGGAGCAACATCAAACGTCAAGCCACAAACCCCAAACTATTTATTTCTCTTAATTTTACCGCATGACAAAACTGAGTACCCGTTCGAGCGCTGATCTCCTCATTCATATAGGCCTGATTTTGGCCTTTACGGTGGTCTTGGTGCTGACCTTCTTCTTTGTTTACCTGCCTTTCTCAACCAATCACGGTCAGACTATTACGGTGCCCGACCTACAGCACATGAGTATGGACGAACTGGAAAACTACCTCGAAGACCGCAAGCTGCGCTACGAGGTTAGTGACTGTACGTTTGTGGCTGGTGGTGTGCCACTGACGGTGTTTGCGCAGTATCCAACACCGGGGTCGAACGTAAAAGAAGGCCGTAAAATCTACCTGACAATCATTAAGCGAACCGCTCCTACGGTGGTGATGCCGAACCTGGTGGACCAAACATCGCGTACAGCGGCGTTGCTGCTGGGGTCTATGGGGCTGGTGATGGGCGATCTCACCTATGAGCCGGACCTTGGCAAAAACAAAGTGTTGCGCCAATATGCCAACGGGCAGGAAATTAAACCCGGGTCGCCCATTGCCAAAGGCACGAAAGTTGATCTGATCATTGGCGACGGAGAAGGAAATGTATTCTTCCCGGCCCCCGATGTGGTCGGTCAACCCTATGACGAAGCGGTGACAGCTATTCAGGGGTCGGGCCTAAAGGTGGGAGTACGTGTCCCCGTCGATGATCCCGAGCAGGAAGTGGGTACCGTAATTAAACAGAAACCCAAAGCAGGTGAACGTATCCGCGTGGGGCAATCTGTCGACGTGTGGGTTGTGGGCCCGGTAGCAAGCGATATAAATGAAAATCAGTAAGTTACTTCTAGTGCTTGTCGGCTTGCTGGTTGGGCAAATCGCGGTGGGGCAATCGCTGAAGCTCCCCTTCTTCGACGATTTCTCGACGGCCCGGCAAACGGCTTCGCCTACGCGTTGGGTAGCTGGCAGTAACGTATACATCAACAATACCCTCACAATCAACCACCCGACGGTCAACGTCGCTACCTTCGATGGGTTGAGGCAAACAGGCCTGCCTTATGCGCTTAATGATGAAAATGCAGAAGGCGGTACCGACACGCTGACCTCGCTTCCCATCGATCTGGGTGGGTTAACGGTCAGCAACGGCGTTTACCTGAGTTTTTATTGGCAGCGGCGGGGACTTGGTGAACTACCCGACGCTACCGATTCGCTGACCCTCGAATTTCTGGGGCGTGATGGCGCCTGGCTACAAGCCTGGACACAGGGGGGGGGGACGATCGATAACAACTTTACGTTCCAACTGCTTCAGGTTGCCAATCCGGTCTTTTTTCACCCGGCATTTCAGTTTCGGTTTCGGAGCCGGGGACGACAATCGGGCATGTTCGATTCGTGGCATATCGATTACGTATACCTGAACCAGAACCGGACCGCTACGAATATTCCGTTGCGCGACCGGGCCATGCGGCAACCCGTCACACCGTTGTTGCGTCGCTACACGGCCATGCCACTCGCGCAATTTCTGGCCCGCCCCGCTACCGACTATGCTGACACCGTCAGGAGTGATTTTACGAATCTTTTTACCGAGTTTATTCCGATCAACAGTCGATTCACAGTGCGCGATCTGGTGTCGGGGCAGGTGTTTCAGCGCGATACACTGGCCAATCGGATCAATGCCCTGGGGCTGTCACGAAATCCACTGGCGTTTCGAACCCGGTTGCCAACTGGTTTGTCGGGGCGCGCCTTGTTGCAGACCACGTTTAACCTCATTACGCAGGATGCCAGCAACCCCGACGTACCTGGCCTGAATCTGACACTCAACGATACATTGTCGGCTATTACTGTACTCGACGATTACTATGCTTATGATGACGGTAGCGCCGAAACGGTGAAGCAGGTCAATCAGCGGCTGGGTCGGGTAGCGGTGAAGTTTGTGCTGAACCGGGCTGATGCCGTTCGGGGGGTGCGCCTCAACATTTCACCAACGCGTCGCGATCAGCGTGGCCAAACCATATTGCTGGGCATCTACGCTGATAATAACGGCCAGCCAGCGGCCCAACCGATCTTGCAACAACCGTTCTCCGTATCGTATGCCACCCAGCGGAACGGCTTCACCGAGTTTACCTTTGCCAACCCGGTAAACGTACCTGACTCTGTCTTTTACGTAGCGTTCTCACAACTCGACGACCCGGCTATTCCCATTGGATTCGATCGAAACAGCCCGTTCCGTGATAAGCTGTTCGTGAATTTGGGTACGCGCTGGGATCGCGTTACCGATCAGGACGGAGCGCTGATGTTGCGGCCGGTGATGAATAATGGCCCTGCTGTAATCACTGCTACCGAACCGACAGCGGCAGCATCGGTGTTTCCTAACCCAACGGCGGGCCTTATCAATTGGAGCGGCTCACTGCGGGGAGCCGTGCAACTCGATGTGCTTGATGTAAGCGGCCGACTACTGCAAACACGACCATTATCGGCGAGCCAGATAACCACCGACCTGAGCGATTTGCCCGATGGGTTCTATTTGCTCCGGTTTATTGATGAACAAGCCCGGCCACGAACAACTAAATTGATTATCAGACACTAAACGCAACCCATACAAACGATGGATATTACTGTTCAGGAACTCCGTGAACGCCTGGAAAAGGGCGAAACCCTTAACCTCATCGACGTTCGGCAACCCGACGAATATGAAGCCGATAATATTGGAGCAACCCTCATTCCATTAGGTGAACTCCCCTTCCGGGTCGACGAACTTGACGGACTGCAGGACGAAGAAGTAATTGTACACTGCCGTTCTGGTGCCCGCTCGGCCCGTGCCCAGCAATTTCTGGAAGAAAACGGCTTCAACAACGTTCGCAATCTCGTAGGTGGTATGCTGGCGTACCGTGCCTAATCGGTTCGCCGGGCTACTAACCGTTTTGTAACTAGATTGCAACTGTTGAATATACTACAGCGTGGCGGTTCCCTTCAGGAAGGGAGCCGCCTTTTTTTTGCCATAAATGACCCAATCGTGGCTATATAGGTCTCTAAAGTAAAGGCGTTGGATCGTTAGCTAAGTTTAATTATACCTCGCTACTAAATTCTGGTAGTGTACTTAACATAGCGAACATCTGAATACAGAAGCCTAGCGTACATGTAGGTAGGCTAGCCCTTAGTAAGATAACCAAGGCTCTATGACGAGATATACATTTACTGTTAACCTTATCAGGCAATGAAACGGCGGTTTATTTCAACTGCCCACCAGTTGGTACTTTCCGTGCTACTCTGGTTGATCGGCACTTCGGGATGGGCGCAGCGAATTGGTGCCATCACGTTTCATAAGCTTCCCCAGGATTACCAGCTTTACCCCCGAAATGAGCGGAGCGAAGCGCAACTAGCGGTTTCGGGTCGGGTGGAGGAGGGTGACTGGCAGTATCTATCCGTTCAGGTAAGTAGGAATAATCAGCCGGCCAGCTACAAACGTGTAGCCTTGAGTTATACCGGCGGACAGGCCCACTTTGCCATTGACCCGGTCACTATCAGAGCCGAAAGGGCAGAATACGACCTGTCGGTTTATCTCGTAAAAGGGGCCGACTCAGTTAACGTCGTCACGCGTCAACATATCGTGTCGGGTGATGTGTATGTACTCACGGGGCAGTCGAATGCGTCGAATTTCTTTCGCGAAACGCGCACTAACGAGTTTTGTCGCACTTTTGGCAAAACAAGCGGAACATACGGAACTGAACCTTACAACCCGGCCGATACCACGTGGGCCATATCGAACCAAACGCTGCTTGCGCAGAATGTAGGTACCATGGGCTTCGAGTTCCAGCAGTTGATTCTGGAGAAGTACGGTATTCCAACCTGCCTCATCAACGGTACCTTTCACTGGTCGATGATGGCGCATCATGCTACCCGTACCCCCGGTAACCCCGCCGATCTGAACAACGGCTATGGCCGACTGCTGTACCGCCTACAAAAAGGGGGCATCGATAAAGCGGTGAAGGCTCTGATTTTGCGGCAGGGTGAGTCGGAAGCGTATGGTGAAGGAAATAACTGGGGTGGTTATTTCGACACGTACTACAAGAACCTGAAAATCGACCTGCCCTCGATAAAGCAGCTATACGTGTTTCAGGTCGACATCATCGATCCGGCGGTTCCGGCGGCACCGCTTGTCCGGGAATCGCAACGGGCGTTAGTAGACAAGTACCCCGATATTCAGGTGCTTCCCAGCGTTGGTACAACTGGTTTCGACGGGTTGCACTATACTGACGAAGGGTACATACAGAACGCGGAAGAACTGACCCGACTCGTTGGCCGCGATTTCTACAACTCGTCTGACGTTGATAATATCAATGCCCCTAGCATTCGGCGTGTTTACTACTCTAATGCTGAGCGTACCACCCTGACCCTGGAATTTGGTGAAGGACAGACAGTAAATTGGAATGAGCAGCTTGGGACACTATTGCTGAAGAATTATTTCTACCCGGATGGCCTCGATGGGCAGGTAAGTGCCGGAAAGGCGGTAGGAAGCCGCATTGTGCTGACGCTAAGAAACCCGCTGGCCGCTAGTAAACTAACGTACCTGCCGCCCAAAAACGACCCTAGTACACCGGACACGCCTTTCCGGGGGCCTTACATCACTAATAAGCGAGGTATGCGCGCCCTTTCATTCTATGAATTTCCGATCAGTGGTGTACAGATCGATTCGCCGCCGCTACCTAGCCCTTCGCTGACGGTTGGCGTTGTATCGCCAACCGCACTTCAACTTGTATGGACTGAGGTGCCGACTGCTACCACCTATGTGGTAGAGCGGCAGGACCCGCAAGGAGGGACATTTAAACTGGTGGCACAACTACCCGCTGGTACATTAACCTACCAGACCGATGGGCTTTTGGCTAATACAGACTACGTGTTTCGCCTTAAAGCACTGGGTGCTACGGCCGAGTCCGCCTGGGTGGAGGCCAGGGGAAAAACGCCCGCCTACCTTGCCTTGCCTGAGTTGATTACTACGGTGTTATACAACAACGAAGTGGACGTTGTCTGGAAGCCCATTCCAGGTGCTACGGCTTACCAGGTGGAACGGCAGGCCGGGACTGGTGAATTTCAGAAGCTGGGTACGTTTGGACCAGCAATCATGACTATAAAAGATACTGGTCTGCAACCGGGCACCGTGTACACGTACCGTGTAAAAGCCATTGGGGACAAAACAGAATCACCTGTTTCCAGTGTCAGTATCTCAACGCCCGCTCTACTTAACGCACCGGTAGTTAGCCTGGTTGTTCTCTATTATAATGCGATTCAGGTAAACTGGCAGGCTGTTCCGTCGGCAACGGGTTATCAGCTTAATCGAAAAACAGCGGGTCAGGCGTTTGAGAAGCTGGGTACGTTTACGGCTGATAAGCTATTATTTATCGATACAACTGTGCAGGCAGGAACCGCTTACACCTACAGCCTACAGGCGCTGGGGCGGCTGACAGAATCGGTTGCGGTGACGGCTAACGTGCAGTCACCCGCTTTGTTACCTACGCCAACAATCTCCCTATCGGTTGTCTACAACAATATTGTGCATGTGAACTGGAGCACAGTTCCTAATGCGACTGCCTACCAGATTGAGCGGTACGACACGACTCGGGGCTACCAGGAATTGGGTACGTTTACGCCTGGCACCGTATCGTTTCGTGATACCAGTCTTACACCCGGAACGACCTACACATACCGCATAACTGCCATTGGTAATAAAACAGAATCACCAACTGCCAGCTTAAGTGCAACGACACCAAACCAGTTGAGCCAGCCTGAACTACGCATTACGCCTACCTCATTCGACGCTGTTGGACTCAGCTGGAAAGCTAGCCCTGACGCTATGTATTACCTGCTCGAACGGCGAATAGCGGGGAGCACCACCTACGGAAATCCAGTTAAAGTAGATGGACAGCAAAGCCAATACATCGATACCCAGTTGTCGCCCAATACAACGTATCAATACCGGTTGACGGCCTATGGAGATAAAACACAGTCGATTGGTGTGCTGGCTGAAGGGACCACGCTGATGCTCCTTGCTGTTGGCCAGGAGCCGTTGATAGAGGTAAGTGTCTGGCCCAATCCAGCTCCTGAGGGACAGGTATCGGTGCAGTTTTCAGGCCCGGTTAGCGGCACCTTGCAGGTGCTTGATCTACGGGGTGTGGTACACCTAGAGCAACTAGTAACCAATGCCGATCAGGTACCGCTTACGCTAACAGGTTATCCGGCTGGCGTGTACCTAGTTTGTGTGAAGCGGGCTAATGATAAGCTTGTGAAGCGGTTGGTGATCCGCTAGCGCCCGTTGATTTGTGGGTACGTGCTAGGCTTGCTGATCAAGAATAGCCGTCAGAATTTCCGTTTCCTGTTCCGGGTTGAACCACTGAAAATGGTTCTGATGACGAAACCAGGTTATCTGGCGTTTGGCATACCGACGCGAGTTGCGTTTCAGCAGGTCAACCATCGTGTTGTGATCATAGTCGCCATCGAGGTAGGGAAACACCTCCTTATAGCCTACCGTTTGTAGGGCGGGTGTATGGCGGAATGGGAGCAGTCCACGTACCTCATCGATTAGTCCGTTGGCCAGCATGAGGTCCATCCGCCGATCGATGCGTGCGTACAGCTCTTCGCGAGGCCGTTGCAGCGCAATTAATTGAGTCGAGAAAGGGCGCTCGATCGCATTACGCTGCCGAAACCATGAATATGGTTTACCGGTGGTCAGGCATACCTCCAGTGCCCGCATTACCCGCTGGGTATTGTTCAGATCAGCAAGTGCCGCATAAGCCGGGTCGAGCTGAAGCAAACGTGACTGAAGTGGCGTGATCCCCTCGGCCTCAAACTGCTGCTGGAGCTGACTGCGCAAGAGCGGGTCACCTTCAGGCATATCATCTAATCCGTTCAGTACCGCATTGATATAAAGGCCGGTGCCGCCAGTAAGAATTACAGTGTCGAGCGTGGTAAATAGCCGGTCGAACAGCAGAAGGGCTTCGCGCTCGTATTGTCCGGCGCTTATTGGCTCTTCAATACTGTGCGAGTCGATAAAATAGTGAGGTACGTTTTGCAGCTCAGAAACTGTGGGTTTAGCAGTACCGATTGTCAGCTCACGATACAACTGGCGTGAGTCTGCCGACACAACAACGGTATTGAGCCGCTTTGCCAACTGCACACACAAGTCTGTTTTTCCCACCGCTGTGGGCCCGGCCACTACAATAACTGTCTTACTCACAGAGGAAATCCTGAAAAAGAGAAACCAAACAACTAAGCTACTCGCTCTAGGGCATACTACCGTAACGAACAGACTTACCGTAACATATATTTATCAATTTTAAGCGTGAGTAAACATCCAATTTCACCAACTTAGCGTACGTGGTATTTATATATTTTCCAGATAGTAAGATTGCCCGTTGTGGATAATTGAAAATATTAACTATTATTGATGTGAAAATGACATCTAGTTAACGGTTTTTGTATTCGATACACATATAGTTTCGCGAAAACCTTCACCCGTACATTATTATCTAATTACTACTAACAGGTACATGCTAGAGACTAATCTAGCAACCGCTCAACCAAAAATGAACGAAAGAATTCAACCGGATTTGATGGCCGAAGAAGAACGGCTAGTTGTGAAGAAAGCATTGGAGGTTGTTTGTGGTAAATGGCGGTTGTTTATTCTGCTCAATCTGGGCCAGAAAGTTCGCCGCTACAGCGAAATACGACGGCTACTTCCCGACGTAAGCGAAAAGGTGCTTATTCAGGAGTTGAAAACGCTTGTACAATTGGGCGTTTTGGAGAAAAAGTCATACAACGAGGTGCCTCCACGGGTAGAATATAAGCTATCGGAGCGCGGACTGGCTGTACTGCCTATTCTATTGCAGATTAAGGAAATCGGTCGCCATTTTCCTGAAGCATAACCCCGACTCTGGGTCTTGTTAGTAAAACCCGCCAGCTTTATACTGGCGGGTTTTAGGCGTTTAACGGGAGCGGCCAGCTATGAAATGCCGCCCATCCAGCGTTTCAATGGCTTGGTAAACAGGAGCATGATCACGCCAGCGCCTACACCAAAGTAGGCTACACTCTGAAACAGAGCGGGCATCTGCGATACGTTCTCTTCGTCGAAGCCACCGGCAAACAACCCGGCGATTAGGTTACCCAGCGACGTACCCACAAACCAGATACCCATCAATTGGCTGGTATAGCGCTTGGGAGCCAATTTTGAGAAGGCACTCAGACCAACCGGGCTAAGGAATAGCTCGCCCAGCGTAAAGAACAGGTATGTAAACGTGAGGTATAGGGGCGAGGTGCGTTCGCCAGTCAGCGCAATCTTGGCGGCTACTACCATGATGAAATAGGCTAAGCCTAACAGGATCAGACCGGTGGCTAGCTTTGCCGGGGCCGGGTAATCGATCTTGCGATTGGCCAGGTACACCCATAACATCGCCAGTAAAGGCGAGAAACTCAGAATAAATGCGGGATTGAAGTTCTGGAACCAGCTTGACGGTAATTCCCAACCAAAGAAGTTAAGGTCAGTATAGCGTTCGGCAAAGATCTGCAGCGACGAGCCTTGTTGCTCATTACCAGCCCAATACAGAGCAGCGGCAATGAAAAAGACGAACAGAACGGCTACGCGCTTTTTCTCTTCGGTTGTCAGGCCACCCGCGATCAGGATAAACAGGAAGTAGCTAACGGCGATCAGCGAAATAATGGTCCCCATGGCTTTGGCGAGGCCAATAGCGGTGGTTAGGTCGAGGGCACCACTGAATTGTAACGTACCCAGCAGGCAAACCAGCACGATCAGAAAAGCGATCAGCGGCCGGTTACCGCCCGATTTGCGTTCCGCAGGTTCTGTACGGACAGGTACGTTGCCGAGGTGACCTAAGTGCTTGTGCCCCAGCGTGCGGAAGGTGATCAGTCCCAGTCCCATCCCTACGGCTGCCGCGCCAAAACCGTAATGCCAACCTACTTTCTGACCCAGATAGCCCACCGTGGTGATACCCAGCAGCGAGCCCAGATTGATGCCCATGTAGAAGATAGAGAATGCCGCATCGCGCCGTGCACCGCCTTCCGGGTACAATTCGCCCACGATCGAGCTGATGTTTGGCTTAAGCAGCCCTGTGCCCATAGCCACTACAGCCAGACCCAGATAAAACACAGCGGTGCTGGACGGAAAAGCCAGAATGATGTGCCCGATCATGATGATGATACCGCCGTACCAGATCGATTTTCGCTGGCCCAGGATATTGTCGGCTATCCAGCCACCAGGCAGCGAGAGCAAATAAACGGATGACGTATATAGACCATAGATAGCGGCTCCTTCAATTTCACTGAGGCCCATACCACCCCGAACGTTGTCTATTAGAAACAGCAGCAGGATGGCTCGCATACCATAATAACTGAAGCGCTCCCACATTTCGGTGAAAAAGAGGACATAGAGGCCTGTTGAATGGCCGGTTTGGGGCGGAGGGGCAGGCGTTGTAACGTTCATGCAGCAGGGAAAAGGCAGACAGTCTGGCTACCGATAAAGATGTGTTTGTTGATTTTAACCCCTAAATATAGCATACAAGCCGGTTACTGAACTTCGGCCAGAATGTAGGCCTTCAACGTACTCGGTCGGGTAGCGGGGTTCAGGAACGTACCTGTCAGCTGGCTAACGTGGTAATACGGGAATGTAGCTAGTCGACGTACCTGAAAACCATTTGCCGTTAGCGAATCGGCATAGCTGGGGGTAGTCAGTACCTGAACGGGGCCAGTTGCCGCTGCGCGCCGCAGGGTCGAGTCGGCGTACACGTAGTGCGTGGGGTGCTTGGTGTAGTATTCGTACGACCAGGAGCTTTCACCGTAGGTAGAGCCCCCGTAGAACCAGGTCGTTCGGTGCAGTTCGGGCCGGGCGTTGGTATAGTCGGCGGCTACCATACCAGCCTGATACTGCATGATCGACGGGTATAGGAACAGGTTGATGAGCCCGCCCACAATGACCATCAGCCCAACCATACGACCTGTCAGCGTGGCGAGCGGGCTACCAAAGCGCGGGCTGTAGCGCCAGAAAACAACGCTTGTCAGCAGGGTGATTATAATGATCCAAACTAAGCCGGAGACCAGCCGTTCTGGCTGGTATAAGAGAAGTACGCCTGTAACGCCGACCCCAACAATAATCCCGATCACGGTCTGGGCAATAGTCCAGCGACGTATACCGGCGGTCGATAATTGACTCAGGTAGTGCGCGGCCAGCACAGCATAAAATGGGAAAACAATATTGAGGTAGTGCGGTAACTGAAACCGGGAGGCTGAGAACAGGATGAACAGCGAGAGCCCCGCTCCCAGCGACAGGTATTCGGGCAGGGGCTGAGGCGCGTCCCCCTGCCTGCGACGAAAGAGACCGATAATGGCCCGTCCGGCGGCGGCATATACCAGAAAAGCCCACGGTAGCAAAGCCCAAAGCAGGGTATGAGTAAAAAAGAGCGGATCACCGCTGCCCCGCAAAGGGCCATTGTTCAGGAAACGCCCCATCTGGCTATCCCAGAAAAAGAAGCGCAACCCCGACGTACCCGGCTGCCCATACACGATCTTCTCGGGGTGGGCATCAAACTGCTGGTACAGGGCGTAAAGCTCGGGCGATACAAACAGGGCGGTGAGCAAGCCCGCCAGCAGCCAGCGCGGGTGCCACAGTTGTGCCCATTGGTTGGTAAAGGCACAGTGGGCGACCAGACCGGCTCCAACGCTGGCGATGGGTACCACGGGCCCCTTGGTCATCATGGCACAGGCAGTCAGCAACGAGCCAAGCACCAGATGATACCACCTGCCGCCCTGCACCACCCGCATAAAGTGATAAGCAGGCCCAATGAGAAACAAGGTCAAGAACGGCTCGGCCCGTACATCGGTGTTCGACAGAATGACGTGATAAGCCGTTCCGAAGATTAGGGTGGCAATCTGGGCTACCAGGGTAGGGTAGTTGAGCCGGGCAAAGCGATAGGTGTAGAACAGACTACCGCAGAAGCAAAGCAGGGCGGGCAGTTTGTAGGCCGCCGTAGTCACGCCCAGCAACTTCATGAACAGTACGTTCATCAGGAAAGGCAACCGGGGCTTGTCGAGCCATTCCACTTCGCAGGAATACAGGTTAATGTAATCGCCGGTGAGAAACATACGCTTGGCTACGGTGGCGTATAATCCGTTGTCAGGCTCCATGATGGGCAGGCAAAGCGCAGTGAAATTGATCGCTACTACAGCCGTAAGCAGGGTGTAGAATAACCGATTGGAAAGCGGGGCGGGGGTAAGCATGCCGCAAAATTAGTCTGGAAAGTCGATGAGCGTTAAAAGAGCTACGGATGGAAAGTCGTTAATCGTATATAAAAAGCCGATCGAAACTCAGGACTAGTAACGCTCATCGACTTTCCAGACTAATTTTACCCCATGCAAACCGCTAAACTCCTGATCGTTGATGATGACCCCGATGTGCTGCTGGCGGCCAAGCTGCTGCTGAAACGTCACGTCAGTCAGGTCGACATCGAGAAAAATCCCGATAAACTGCCGTTTCTGCTGGGCAACACCCGCTACGATGCTGTATTGCTCGATATGAACTTTACCCGCGACGTTAGCTCCGGCAAAGAAGGCTTCGACTGGCTCGATCGCATTCTGGACGCCGATCCGACTGCCCGCGTGGTATTGTTTACTGCCTATGGCGACGTAGAAATGGCGGTACGGGCAATCAAGGCCGGGGCCGTTGACTTTGTGCTGAAACCCTGGGAAAATGAAAAACTGGTCGACGTTATTAAAACGGCCATTGCTGGTAAACAGGACGCCGCCGATGGTGTCGCTGTGGCCAAAAAGACTACGTCGGGCAGCACCTTTATTGCTCAGAGTGCGGCTATGCGGCAGATCGCCGAAACAATTGAACGTGTGGCCCCCACCGACGCCAACATTTTAATTCTGGGCGAAAACGGAACGGGTAAAGATGTGCTGGCCCGCGAGGTTCACCGTCTCTCAAATCGCCGCGATAAACCGTTCGTGTGTGCCGATCTGGGTGCGCTGCCCGACAGTTTGTTTGAAAGCGAGCTGTTTGGTCATGTGCGTGGTGCCTTCACCGATGCCCGCGACGACCGCGCCGGGCGCTTTGAAGAGGCACAGGGTGGCACCATTTTCCTCGACGAAATTGGCAACGTGGGGCTGGCACAACAGGCGCGGCTGCTAACCGTATTGCAGCAACGGCAGGTGACGCGGGTGGGGAGCAACAAACCTCGGAACGTGGATGTCCGGCTGATCTGTGCTACCAACGCCGACCTGACTGCCCGGGTAATCGACCGGTCGTTCCGGCAGGATTTGCTGTACCGAATCAACACTATTGAACTGCATATTCCGCCGCTGCGCCAACGGCCAGATGATATTGGGCCACTGGCTGAACATTTTCTGCGCATCTACCGGAAGCAGTACAACCGGCCAGTGGGGCAAATCAGTCCGGACCTGATCAGGCACCTGAAGCAATATACCTGGCCGGGTAACGTGCGCGAACTCCAGCACGCCATTGAGCGGGCCGTTATTCTGGCGCGGGGCACTACCCTTACCCCAGACGATTTCTTCTTCGGCTCGTCGCCGTCGGCGATGCAAAGCGGGGGTGCATTACCCGGCAACGATACGCTTCAGATCGAGGATATGGAGCGGCGGATGATTCAGCAGGCCATGCAGAAACACGGCGGCAACATTACCGATGTGGCACGCGAATTGGGCCTTTCCCGACAGGCACTTTATCGGCGCATGGAGAAGTACGGATTGTAGTTAAGCCTGGCTAGTCGTTGTGAACGAGTCCTGAGTCTGGAAAGTATCGCAAAAAAGACTATTCAGACTCAGGACTCGTTCACAACGACTAGCCAGACTATATAAAAAATGAATCGTTTTGCGTGGGGTATAGGATGGCGGATGGCGCTGCTTGGTTTGCTGGCTGGAACGATGGTGTACATCGGGCCCGCCAGCCGCTTTATGCCGTTGCTGATCGTTACGAGCCTGCTACTATTGATGGTAGCCGTGAACCTGTATCAGTACGTGACGGGCGTCAACCGGAAGCTGACGTATTTTCTGGAATCGGTGCGCTACTCCGATTTTGCCATCAGCTTCAACGCCGACAGTAAACTAGGCCCCTCTTTTGCCCAGCTTAATCAGCAGTTCAACGAAGTGCTGGAAGCATTCAGGCAGGCGCGTGCAGAGAAGGAAGCCAACCTGCAATACCTCAACACCATTGTGCAGCACGTCAGCGTGGGGCTGCTCGCCTTTGACGCCGCCGGGCAGGTTGAACTGGTGAATCAGGCCGCCCTACGGTTGCTGGATACGTATCGCCTCCGACTGCTGACCGACCTTGCCGACCAATATCCTGACCTGCCTGCCCGCCTCACTGGTCCCGATCGGCAGGCGGCCTTTGCCTACACTACCGCTAGTGGCAATGACCTGGCCATTCGCACTACCGACGTGCGCCTGCGGGGACGACTGGTTACGCTGGTTTCGTTGCAGAATATCCGGTCTGAATTGCAGCAGAAAGAAGTGGACGCCTGGCAGAACCTGACGAAGGTGCTCCGCCACGAGATTATGAATTCGGTGACGCCGCTAGTCTCGCTAACCGGCACCATGCAGGCCATCCTGGAGCATGATATCGTAGCCAACCTTCCTCCGCTGGATACTACACCCGGCAGCGCCCCGCCTACGTTGCCCAACGCGGCCATTGTACACGAAGCTGTAACTGACCTGGGAGACGCGCTCAACACCATTGCGCAGCGTGGTGAGGGAATTATGCGCTTTGTTGATGCCTACCGGAATTTTACCACCATTCCGGCACCGCGCGTGAGCTCAATCTCGGTACAGACATTGATGCAGCGGGTGGCGGGTCTGGTTCGCTCTGAATTCGAGGGTCGACGTATTGCAATTACGGTCGTGCAGCCTGATGCGCCACTAACAGTACTGGCTGACGAGGCGCAGGTAGAAATGATTCTGTTGAACCTGCTCAAAAATGCGGGCGAAGCGTTAGAAAAAACCGTCAATCCATCAATCCGCTTCGAGGCGTTGCTCGACGGTACCCGATCGGTAATTGAAGTAGCTGATAATGGCCCCGGCATCGAACCTGAGGCCCTGGACCAGATTTTTATTCCCTTCTTTACGACTAAAAAAACGGGTTCAGGCATTGGATTAAGCCTGTCGCGGCAAATGATGCAGCAAATGGGCGGGCAGCTCACCGTTAGCACCGAGGTGGGTAAAGGCAGCATATTTCGACTCTTATTTTAAACCTTTTTTCCCGACGGCTGTCTATACAGTAGACAAGACCGATAGGCTGCCGAACCATTCCATTAAAATTCTGTTATGGATTGCACAGATGGGGTAATTTGTCGAATATTGCCCTTGATTTAACAAGACATGAACCAGCTCGTTTACATACAGGCCACTTGCCATACGACGCCCTATCGGTTCAGGTCCGTGAGGACCCTATAACTATGTCCTGCCTACGTAGCAGGCCACTCTCGCACCCCCTTTTTTCTCAATTACACTTTTCACATCCATCCGGATAAAAACGTCTCCGTTTGAGGCCGCCGCCGATCGTTGAGGTCGGGCGTTCAATAAATGACGATGATCACGCAAGAAGTAATCAACGACCAGTACATTATTCAGGTAGCCAGCGACGCTCACCTTAATTTGGCTGACACCATCTGCAAAGAGATGGAAAATAGCGCGAAAGCCCGGGGAACCGGTATCGCCAAACGCTCGCCGCTTTACCTGATGCAGAAAATGCTGGAAGGGAAAGCAATTATTGCCCAAACACTGGGCGGCGAATGGGTGGGCTTCTGCTATATCGAAACCTGGGAACATGGCAAATTTGTCGCCAACTCAGGCCTGATTGTTCACCCCGACCACCGCAAAAGTGGTGTAGCGACACATATCAAACAGAAAGCGTTTGAGTTGTCGCGTACCCGCTACCCCGACGCCAAGATTATCGGGCTTACTACCAGCCTCGCCGTGATGAAAATCAACAGCGACCTGGGGTATCAGCCTGTGACCTTGAGCCAGTTGCCCGGTGACGCTGCCTTCTGGAAAGGATGTCAGACTTGCGTTAACTATGATATTCTGACGCGCACCGATCGGAAGCACTGCCTGTGTACGGGTATGCTGTACGATCCGGACGAGCAGAAAAAGGGGAGTAAGAAAGCTCCCTGGAATTTCATTAAAGAATCGAAATTGTACGAACGCTGGCAGCGCCTGAAAGAGCGCGTTCTGCTTCGTTTTAAAGACCATCCAAAGCCTGCTCCCAAGAAAGTGGAGCGTGAACTGGAGCCGGCCTAATCGGTTATTCAGGTACGTTGCCAGCTAAGATCAGGTATGTCTGACTGGATGCGGACAACGTACCTGCACCAAGTTAACTCAGAAGCCGTGGCCAGAAAAGCCCGGCTTTTTTGCGTATGGTTGGGCCGTATGCCCTGTAGCGTCGATATTTGCAGACTCATCGGCAGGCGTACCTACTTCTGTTTAAGCGTACTCGTACCAACGGCCCTGCCTGGTTATCGACCGGTTTCCCGGAAAAAGCCAGGGAGGAGCGTTAATTTTATTGATAAATGGCTGACAAACAAAAAGTCGTATTAGCATTTAGTGGAGGTCTCGATACCTCTTTCTGTGTAAAATACCTGACCGAAGACCGGGGCATGGATGTGTACTCGGTGCTGGTCGATACGGGCGGCTTCTCGTCCGACGAACTCGCTGCTATCGAAGCGCGGGCGTATTCCCTGGGCGTTGTATCGCACGCCGTAGTGTCGAAAACCGATGATTATTACCAGGAGTGCCTGAAGTTTCTGGTGTACGGCAACGTACTGAAGAATAACACGTACCCACTTTGCGTATCGGCCGAGCGTATTTTTCAGGCCATTGCCGCTGCCGAGTATGCCCGCGAAATCGGGGCGTCGGCCATTGCCCACGGGTCTACCGGGGCAGGCAACGATCAGGTACGTTTCGATATGGCGTTCCGGATCATCATTCCCGAAGCTGAAATCATTACGCCGATCCGTGACCTGCGGCTATCGCGCGAAGCCGAAATCGAGTACTTGAAAAGCAAAGGCGTTAATCAGGAGTGGCACAAAGCGGCTTATTCGATTAATAAAGGCCTGTGGGGTACGTCGGTAGGTGGTAAAGAAACACTAACATCCAACGGGTATTTGCCTGAGTCGGCCTGGCCGACACCGGTGACCAAGTCCGGGGAAGAGGTGATTACCCTGACGTTTACGCATGGTGAGCTGAAAGGTATCAAGAGTGACGCGTACGGCGACGAGAAGTTTGCTAATCCCGTCGGGGCCATTCAGCGCCTGACCGAACTGGCCGGACCATATGGCGTAGGTCGTGATATTCACGTGGGTGACACCATCATCGGCATTAAAGGTCGGGTTGGATTTGAAGCCCCCGCTCCGCTGATCATTATCAAGGCGCACCATACGCTGGAGAAGCACGTGCTGACCAAAAATCAGCTGACCTGGAAAGAGCAACTGGGCAATTTCTACGGTACCATGCTGCACGAGGGCCAGTTCATGGACCCCGTTATGCGCAATATTGAGACCTTCCTGGCCGACACGCAGGGACACGTAACCGGACAGGTGCATGTGCAACTGGCTCCGTATCGGTTCACGGTGTTGGGAATTGAATCGACGTATGATCTGATGTCATCGACGTTTGGCTCATACGGTGAAATGAATAATGCCTGGACCGGCGACGATGTGCGCGGCTTCTCAAAAGTAGCGTCGAATCAGGTAATGATTTACGAAAAAGTAAAGGCAGGAAATTAACAGTTGCGGGTTTGATACTGTGTCCTTTAGTTAGCATTTGATTTAAAAATAGCCGACTGAAGGACGCGGTATGAAGCCTGCCATTAATTGCCTATTGTCAGTTTCTTAGATTACTATATTCCCACCACCTTGGACATCGTATTTGATGCCAGTCTTCTAGGCATAGGCCATTTTCACCCGCAGGCTCGCACGGGCGTGAATCGGGTGGCCGAGCATCTGGTACGAGGGCTGGCTGATTCGCCCGATGTGTCTCTGTCGCTGGCAGCTCCTACTCACCTGAGCGAAACGCTCCGCTGGGTTGAAGACGTACTGCCTGGCTACAACCTTCCTTTTGCTAATCGGGGCGGTGAATTAAAACTGGCCGAATGGGAAAAAAATATGCTTCGGGGTATGGATACCCGAAGCCTGACCTCGAAAGTGTTGCGCCAGATATTTTATAAAGGGCGGCGCACTTTTGGCCTCGATTCGTCGAAGATCACCCTGGACCGGTATCCGCTGCGTACCATCTACCACTCGCCGTTCTTTGCTATTCCCAATTACATTGGTGCAGATCGGCGTATTCAGAAGGTGTTGACGGTCAATGATTTGATTCCCATTCATCATCCTGAATGGTTTCTGTCGGGCGAACAGGCCGTGCAACAGGCGATCCGTACGCTATCGAGCGATGCCTACGTGATTACTGTTTCGGAAGCAACAAAGAGCGATTTCTGCGAGTATACCGGATTTGACCCCGAGCGCGTCACGCCTATTTACCTGGCGGCGTCGCGACGGCTGTTTTACCCGGTAACTGATCCAGACCGGCTGCATGCTACCCAAGTCAACTACAACCTCCACGAAGAACCCTATTTGCTGAGCATTGCTACGCTGGAGCCGCGTAAAAACATCCGGCACCTGGTTCAGTGCTTCGCCCGACTGGTGTCTGAGAACGCCATTCCGACCGAACTGAAATTGGTTCTGGTAGGTACGAAAGGCTGGAAGATGGACGAGTGGCTCACCGAGATACGCGCCAGCGAACAATTACTGTCACGCCTGGTGTTCACTGGGTATGTTCCAGACGAAGACCTGGCCGCGTTGTACAGCGGAGCAACGGCGTTTCTGTTTCCATCGCTTTATGAGGGGTTTGGCCTGCCACCGCTTGAAGCCATGCAGTGCGGTTTGCCCGTAATTACGTCCAACGTGTCATCGCTGCCGGAAGTAGTGGGCGATGCTGCCATTACGGTGGCCCCCACCGACGCCGATGCGCTTTGTCAGGCTATTATTAATGTAATTAATTCCGAGAAGCTTCAGAACGAACTGCGCGTGAACGCGCTTCGGCGGGCCAAGCTGTTCTCCTGGGAAAAATTTACGCGTCAACATATCGACGTGTATCGTAACCTATCACATCCATGACAATTCAGGCAGGTATAATCGGTGGCGCAGGCTACACAGGTGGCGAACTGCTTCGCATCCTGATTAACCACCCTTTCGTTTCTATTGCGTTCGTTCATAGCCAAAGCCAGGCGGGGAAACCGGTCTGGGCTACACATACCGATCTACTAGGTGACACTGAGCTGGTATTTAGCGGTGGGGATACCCAGCCGCTGGTAGCGCAAGATGAGCTCGACGTACTTTTTCTATGTTCGGGGCATGGACAGTCGGCTAAGTTTTTGACGGACAATGACGTACCTGAGCACGTTACGATCATTGACCTGAGTACCGATTTCCGCGACGAGACCAACGAGTTTGTGTATGGGCTGCCCGAGTTACAGCGCGAACGGATTCAGCAGGCTGACCGCATCGCGAATCCCGGCTGCTTTGCTACGGCTATCCAACTGGCACTCCTGCCGCTGGCCAGTGCCGGTCGGTTGCTCGACGCCGTGCACATCAGTGCGGTGACGGGAAGCACCGGTGCAGGGCAGGCGTTGGTACCCACAACCGGCTTCACGTGGCGGAATAATAACCTGTCTATTTACAAGGCTTTTACGCACCAGCACCTGGCCGAAATTCGGCAGAGCCTGACGTACCTACAGCCGGGTTTCAGCGAAGCCATCAACTTTATTCCGTACCGGGGCGACTTCACGCGGGGAATCATCGCCAATGTGTATACGCCTTTCTCAGGTACGTTGTCTGATGCGCACCAATTGTACCGCGCGTACTACGAAGCGCACGTATTTACCCACGTTAGCGACACGCCAGTTGACCTGAAGCAGGTGGTAAACACCAATAAAGCTTTGCTTAGCCTGGAAGTGCATGATGGGCAACTGCTGATCACCAGCGTAATCGATAACCTTACGAAAGGAGCTTCGGGGCATGCAGTACAGAATATGAACCTTGTTTTCGGCCTACCTGAAGATGCTGGTCTCCGCCTGAAGCCAGTAGCATTCTAGGCACTGTGCTGCTGATTGTAGCTGGTGTGTATCTTTGAGTGGATATGGATTGTAGGTTTTGCCTACTATCTGTGGTATGAGCTATGAACGACTACCTGCCCTATTTCTTCGGTCCACAAGCTGAGTACTACACGAGGGTTGCCGACGACCTGGATGAGGGTAAGGTGCGCTTCAACGAAGGCGCCTTCTTCTTGGGTATGTTCTGGATGGCCTACCGAAAGATGTATGCCAACGCAGCCATAGCGTTTGTGCTCATCATGGCCGAGAGTGCGCTGGAGGATTGGCTCATTCCTGAACTAAGCAAAACGTTTGCCTACGCCCTGATCTCCAACCTGATTATCGCCAGCGTTGTCGGTTTTATTGGTAATCGCCTGTACATCAACTTTGCCCGCCAGCGCGTAGCTGCCCTGGTGTCAGGTGCTTCTGCTAGCTCGTTTCCCGATCGGGATGTGGTTAGTCAGTTGCGAAGCCAGGGTGGCGTTTCCTGGATGGGACCATTAGCACTCCTGCTGGCATTTATAGGGCTAACTGCCTCCCTATTCTACCTGACTATGTAATACAGCCAGTCGGGTTCAGCGCGCAGCTACTACTTTTCTCGCGGGCAGCAGGCGGGCTGAGAGGTAACGCATGAGCGGTTTTTCGATCAGCCGATGAGTGAGGATACTCAGGTATGTTACCACCAGAATCAGACCGACACACGCCAGCGGAACCCCGATGGGCGAATATGTCGGGAACAGGCGGGTTAACAGCCTTGTGAACGGGATCAGTAGGGGGGTGTGAATCAGATAGATCAGGTAGGAAGCATCACCGGTGCTGATGATCCATTGCGGTACGGTTGGCCGGCGATGGTGTTCATAGGCGAGTACAGCAATCAGAATCAGCAAACTGGCCACGCCATAATGGAGCAAACGCTCAGCGTAAAACTCGTTGGGTGTATCACCGAAGCTATATAGCCAGAGCAGTCCGAGCAGCGCTGCGCCAATGCCTTCCCACTTCGCAATGCTGTGGTGCAAAAAGCCGTAGCCAGCCAAAGCACCCAGGGCAAATTCGGCATTGAGCGGGTTGAACCAGAAATACTCCCACACATTACGCTGGTCTTCGAAATAAACCTGTTTGGTAAAGGCAACGTAGAGCGTTCCTGCCAGAAAGAAAGCAGGAATGACCCACAGCTTTCGCGAGATGATCAGGCAGGCGAAAAGGAGATAAAAAAACAATTCGTGACTCAGGCTCCAACTCACAATGTTGAGGTTGTGGTGGTGCGGTGTTAATAAAAAGGTGTCCAGACCCGGCCACCGCTCAGTAATTACTTTACCTACTCCGTTTGGCCGCAGAAGCAGACTGACGCCCATAAGTGCCGTAATGAGCAGGATCGTAAGCCAATAAATTGGATATACCCGAATAGCCCGCTTGGTCAGGTAGGTCCGTAGCGTTTCAGGCCGACCGATGTACGACTGACTGGTGTAGACGATGACGAAGCCGCTGATGACGAAAAACAGATCGACACCGGCAAATCCACGCTCAAACAAGTCGAACCACAACGACTCCGTATAGGTACCATCAACGAACTGGGTGAGGTGAAAGGCTACCACGACCAGCGCTGCCACACCCCGCACAGCCTGAATCGTTTGCAACTGCTGCCGGGCAGGCATATCTGCTGCAATAATAGGTTCGGGCAAGGGAGTAGACGGGTTAATGGACGACATAAACGACTGGCTGATTCAACGCGGAGGAAGCGGAACGATAACGGACAGCTTGTAACGCTTGGTTCACTATGCGGATACGGATGCTTTGGCCGAACGCGGAATTAATAACGACTGATAAGCACTCAACAACTGATCGGCCACTACCTGAATGTCGTAGCGCTGACGTACCAGGGCCTGGCCGGTAGTGCGAATCTGCTCGCGGTATGCCTCGTCATGCATCACTTTTTCCAGGCTGGCCAGTACGCTGTCGGGCGTAAGCTCAGTGAGGCAGGCGGCGCCGGTTTCGCGAATGACTTCGCCAAAGCCAACCCGATCCGAGACGATGGTTGGTGTACCGGATGCCATGGCTTCCAGAACGGCCATCGAAAAGCCTTCTGAATAAGAGGGTAGCACAAAAACGTTGGCGTCGGCCAGGGCGGCTTTTTTATCGTCATCCATAAGCATACCCACCAGCTTGACGCGGCCGGTCAGGTTGTTATCACGGATAAACGCCTCAGCTGTGGCCTGATAGCCATCGTCGGGGCCAGCCAGCACCAAGAGGGCATCCGGGTGGCGCTCAGCGTACTGCTTAAACGCGGGGAGCAACAGGTCGAGGCCTTTTTTAATATTTAAGCGGCTCATAAACAGAATTAGCGGCTGGCTGGCCGGAATACCATGCTGCTGCCTGAACGTACCCGGCGCGGGTAACGTCTCGAAATCGGCCATTGGGATTCCGTTCGGAATGATCACCACGTTGGGATGCTTATGGCCCAAATACCGGTATAGGTCGCCTTCTTCATCGGTATTGTTGATCTGAATAAGATCAGCCCGATTGAGCAGGCGCTTCTGCAACACGATGGTCAGGAGCTTCTTTTTCCAGTAGCTATGGCGAATGGCCCATTTATCGAGCAGTCCGTGAATGGTGATGACCTTCTTCACCGATTTGTCGAGCAAAAATGGCGCGAGGCTACCAAAATGCCAGATACCGTGGCAATGCACAATATCATATTCGTGAATATGCGCTTTGAGGTATTGATACAGCGGGGCCGAATACTCCCGAAAGACGCGGCTGATCGGTGGCGTACGCAAGACTGGAATCACCCGAACACCCTCGGGGGCCGGATACAGATCGTCGCCGGGCGACATGGGACTGAGAATATCAACCTGATGGCCTCGTTGAATGGCAACCCCGGCATGGTCGTATATGATGCGGGCAGGGCCACCAATGGCCCAGGTATACGCGCAGATATTCAGAATTCGCATGGCAAAGTATCCGGGATAGGCAGTTAAGAATTGTTTGTTGTTAGTTGAACGAGAGCGTTGTACATAGCTTTGCCGACGGTATTGGGGTCAAAGTGATCAACGATCCGGGTCGAAGCAGCCCCCATGCTAGTAAGATCTGAGGCCGAAGCGCACAGTAGACGCCCAACACGATCGGCCAGTTGACCGGGCTGGTCAGGATCGAACCGATAGCCGTTCTGTCCATCCTGCACCAAGTCGTCGACACAGCCACACCGGTCCGACACCAGCACGGGCAGGCCACAGGCCATAGCTTCATTGACCACCAGGCCCCAGGGTTCTGATTGGCTGGGGAGAACCAATACATCGGCAAGCGCCAGAAAACGGGGTACGTCCTGCCAGTTGCAACCGGGCAGAAACCGGATTTTATGGCTCAGACCCAGTGCATGGGCTTGCTGCTGAAGGGCGGATTTCTGGTCGCCTTCGCCCAGTAGAATCAGGCCCCAGTTGGCGGTCGGGTTGGCCTGGCAAGCTTCAGCGAACGCCTGGATCAGGGCGGTCAGGTTTTTGATGGCAATCAGCCGACCAACGTATATTATGTTCCTGGGTGCCAGGTCAAGGGCGCTCTGCTGCTGTTCGCGACTGGGTAGGCTGGCAGTGTACGTTTCTTGCAGAAAGGCATTATCGACAACGGCGTTGTTGGCTACCAGAATGCGCGAAGGATCGGCACCAAGTTGCACCAAGTAGTCGGCGGCCCGTGAGCCAAAGCAGAAATAGCCGTGACATTGCTTCACAAAAGCCCGCTTGATCTGTTCACGCCAACCGGTTCGCGGGTTATCCAGACTGGTCGATTCATTTTGCAGTACCACCCGGCAGCCTTTGGCTTTGAGTACCATGCCCAGCAACAGTTGGGCGGGGTCGTAATAGCCCGTCAGCAGCACCACATCGGGCTTAAAAGCCAGACCATGTGCGAGCAGGCCCCGAATTCGGCTGGGTAACGATACGGCTTCCAGCGGCCCATTATGCAGCAGCGTAAACGGATACCCCACCGCCGACGCGTCGGGAACGCCAAGCCCCTCCCGATGCCCTTCGGTGAGGGCGATCTGAATAACGAGCATGGCATCAACAGGCGTCACCTGTTCAGCTAGCTTTCTGAACAGTAGCGACTTGTAATGCGCCCAAAGGGTATTATGAATAACCAGTAACCGCATAGATTGGGTTAGGCAGGTTGTAAGGTTGGTGGCAGTGGCTGGTCGAGCGGCACTGGGGGAGCTTCAACGTACCCGGGCGTGAGGTCGGGAGTATAGTATACGCCCAGGAAGCGCACGAACAGGCAAAGTGGGTGCAGAGTTGCCATCTCGTACGGTCGACCACTGGTGAAGTAACTGACCAGGAATAGGAAGAACAGGTAGGCGCACAGGACTTCGATGTCGGTCTTCCCCCCCTTGTAGGCGATCAGGAACGATTCTTTGCCAAGCTGATAGAAAATATAGGTGTAGAGCAGGAAACCAAAAATACCCTGGTTGATCAGGGTCTCTAGTATGGGGATGTCCATGAAGAAGTATTTGTAGCCATACCCCATCAGCAAACCCAGTGGGTCACCAATAACGGCGTAGGTCACGAAGGTCCAACTCATTACCCGGTTGACAGATGAACCGTCAAATTCGGCCAGGTCTCCTTTTTCGTTTTCGGCTCCGAGTAATGCAAGGATGTTTTCGCTGAAGCGCCCGAAGATCATGTCGCCGTACAAGGTAACAATATCCCAGATTTCTGGCCTGACAATGATTAGCCCGATGAAGCCGAGGAAGGGCATCGATATCACAATCAGCGATAAGGGGCTGGTGAGCGTTTTAAATATTTTCTGGGGCGATGTATGCCGCAGATTCGCCATCATGTAAACAAAGGCGGCAATAACAGTTGATAAAATAGCTGATTTACTGAAGGTCAGCATCAGGATGATGATGTTGAAAATAACCAGCGAAATGCCAATGAACCGGATAAAGAACGATTGGTTCGGGCGATTTCCCCACATCAGGCAACAGAGCATGCCGATCTGTGCGTTACGGGAAAATACGTGTGGGTTACCCATTTTTTCGCCCGGAGGGCCAAACTGAATAGCCGCCCGTTGCCCCAGTGTCCAATCGGGGTCGGTGATCAGTGCGTACACCAGCGCCAAGTTGGATACCAGCGTAAAAATGACCCCGACAACGACGACGTACTTTGTGATTTCGTTGGGTGTGTTGACCAGGAATAGCGCGAACAGGAAAACGAATAAGTAATAGACAAGGTCACGACTTCGCTCGCCAACGGCCACTTCGTTGAACAAGAAGGAATAGATCACGCACATGATCACAAACGCCATGAGTGCGTTGAAGAGGGGTACGTTGGGGGAATACAACGTGCGTAGGGCTGTGGTCGGCAACATCATGACCAGACCAATCAGCATGAAACCCGCCGTGAAAATGGCCGATTCGATGGGGATACCGACGGTCTCTTTGAAGAAGAAGCCCAGTGGGTAGCCATCCAAGACAATGTAGAGGCCCAAGCACATCCGAATCAGGGCCCATTTGTGCAGAAACTTACTCATTATGTTGACGTAGAGTTAATCGGTGATAGATATAACGAAACTGGCCGCGGGCCAGAAACCAGAGCAATTTGCGGACCCGGCTGTAACGTCGCCACGTTGCCCCGCTCAGTTGACTGGCCAGCAACGGCTGGTACCGCTCACTGATCTGTTTGTGCTCGGTGAGTCCAACGGTAGCGGCAATCTGCGACGACTTGGCATCGGGCTGAATACGGAAGCCTCCCCAAAAGCCAGGTACGTGTTTGAACTGAACATCGCTGCGAACACCCAATCGCGTCACGATCTCGTAGTCCATTACAAACCGTAGTGACTCGTCGAGCCAGCCTGTTTCGGCCAACAGCGTTCGCCGGATAAATAACGATTGGTTAAACACTTGCATACCCTCATGCACCTGGCAACCCGCGCTAAACGACGGAACCCGTAGCTCTTCCTGAATAACGTCCTGCTCATCGATGATGTACATATCACCAAAGAAAACGTCTGTTTGCGGTGCCCGCTGCCAGGCCTCGGCCACCCGCCAAAGGGCGTCGGGCGCAAACACATCGTCGGAATTCTGGTAGGCGACATAATCGCCCGTAGCCAGGCGAAATCCTTTGTTAATGGCATTGGTCTGACCCGCGTCTTTCTCCATGACCCACCCTGTGATCTGATCGGCGTACTTTTCCAGAATAGCCCGCGTGCCGTCAGTCGATCCGCCGTCGATGACGAAAAATTCCAGGTTCGGGTATTGCTGGTTCAGCACACTCAATATGGTTCGTTCCAGGTACTCGGCCTGATTGTAGGACGGCGTAACGACCGTTAACTTAGGCAACGTACCTGCTACCAGCAGTCGTCCCGGACTAATCGGTTGTGGACTGGCAGTGACAAATTCGTGGAGCGATTGGCGGTGTCGATCGCGAAACGATGAAGTAGGCACGTGAGTAAGGTAGGTCGGTCTTGAACGATGGGTGGATTAACTTAACTGGCGGTACAGGGCCTGCGTTTTGGCGGCGGTCTTCTCCCAGGAGAAATCGGCAAGCCGTTCTGCGCCTTTACGCCGCATTTCCTGTTGCAGTGCACTGTCAGTGATGACTTTTTCAACTGCTGCTGCCATAGACTCATCCTGTTCCGGATCGAAATAAATGGCGGCATCGGCACCTACTTCGGGTAACGAACTTCGATTGCTCAGAATGACCGGGCAACCTGCACTAAAGGCTTCGAGTACCGGGATGCCAAAACCTTCGTTGAGCGACGGGAACACAAAGGCCGTAGCCTGATGGTACAGTTCGTACAGCGATAGGTCGGTGATGGACCGGTAATGAACTCGCTGCCCAAAACCAGACGCCTGAAATGTGTCGCGCTCCGTGTTGGTGAACGTACCACCGCCAGCACAGATCAGGTGCAGGTCGGGGTGTTGACGAAGCACCGGCTGAATAGCGCGAAAGAAAGCGTCGAAGTTTTTGTATAGGCCCCGTTTACCCACATATAGCAGGTAGGGATGCGATCCCGGCACGACAGGTACGTGTGATCGCTGCCGACTAAAGGCCGTGCCGAGATGAATGACCTCGATCTTCTTCTCGTCGACAGGAAAGAAACGAAGAATTTCCTGCTTCGAAAACTCCGATACGGCGATGATCTTATCTGCGCGCTCCAGTTGAATCTTTTTCGCGGCCGAGAGGTGTTCGCCTACGTCGGGGTATTGCTTGCCATAACGTTCACTGGTAGCGTCGTGGAAGGTGACGACCAGCGGTTTGTTCCCCAGATTTCGTAGGAAATAGTTGTGGTAATAGGTAGGGTGAAATACCGAATAATCGCCGGTACGTACCCGCTGATTGCTGTAGAGCCGATTCACCGCTGAGGCCAAGCGACTTACGTTTCGCCAGTGCGACAACCCATAACGGCGGTGATTACTGAACGACGCCTTATCGAGGTATTCGTTGTTCGAAAACTGAAGGGACAGTTCGAAATCGATGTCGTTCTGGTCGGCGTAAGCTTGCATTAGTTCATAAAAGTAGCGGGTAACGCCCCCGTAGGTCATGCCGGTGAAGGCCTGATGGTCGTACAGTACTTTCATGTGTTACTAATGCGTGTTTGTATTTTTCTGGGAAATCGGCCGCAAATTAGCCAAAAACACTCGGTTTTTCCCAGAATTTCTAACGAGTGGCCCGCCAGACTATGGGCTGTTCATCGGTGAATGGGCCGTATGGGCACATTGTCGATCCATTTGCTCAGTTGTATCAGCTTCCGTTTCACCGAACGCCGCCAACCCCGCAGGATAACTGGTTCGGGCTGTTGCCCATAAACGGTGGATTGAGTCGGAATATGGAGCGGTAGGCGGGCTTGTTCGTAATTGGCCAGGAGCCTTTTTACATCGGGACGATGCACGATCTGTAATCGGTTCTGCTGCTGGAACAGGCCCTCGTTTTGTTTTGAAAGGCCTAGGAAATCGGCCGTGAGTAGCGGAGAGGCGACGTTTGGGCCGCCCTGTCCGGTTACTTGCCAGCCATCGGGGGTTTCTGTAAGGGTGCGCTGGGGCAGGTTCCATAGTGCCACCTGCACGCCGGGGTTTTTCAAAATACCTACTCCGTCGAACAGCGTAGGTACGTGCATGAGCCAGAGTTGATCGAGGCAACTGCCTATGCAAAAATTGATCGCCGCGTGGTCGAGGCAACGGCTTTCCCACCAGTCGAGCATCCGGTCTGTTTCCGGGCAGCGGCGGAAGCCAATAAACCCACTGCTGAAGAGACCTACATTTTGCAGGTGTTTTTCGTCGGGCAAGCGGTCATCGGTCGGTGCGGCCAGCCAGTGTGGATTTAGCAGGATAGTATGCTGCTCTAGCTGACTTAAAATTAATGTAAGCGGTTGATACACATAGGCCGTGGGGTCGATGTACAGCAGCACTTGCTCGTCGGGGTATCGCTTAAACGCGGCTTTGATCAGGCTTGGTTTAAGAGCTGCTCTGAATTCTGTTGCGGTGTACCGGGCCGATAGCTCAGCAAGTTGGGCGGAACTCAGCCCGGTGTCGGAGATGGCCAGTTCAGTAACCCCTGATGGAGCAGTATGAGTAGCCATACCGATCTGGCCAACCAGTATGAGCTGATCAGGATGCTGCTTTTTTAGCGACTCCACCAGCAGCATGGCGTGTCCGTATTGATCGCTGGTGCAAACAGTTAAAATCATTATTCGAGAAGGTCGCCGGCAGCGGCGATATAAGGTGCCAGCCGATTGGCGTCGGCATCGGCATACCGGTGATAGTGGCCAGCCGCGAGTCCCTGACCCACTGGCCACAGACGCGCCAAACGGCTGTTGGGTAACGTAGCCCGCATGGCAACATGATTCAGGCGCTGCCGCAGATGGGTAAGGCCGGCGGCGGTTGGGCCGGTGCGCTCAATGAGCATTGTCAACAAGGTTTGCCAGCACTGCTTCTCCTGTTGGAAAGGGGCCAGTTTCAGCGCCCGTTCGCGGTTAAAGCGGTCGCGGAGCCGGACGGGCGGACCAGCCTCGGGGGGACGTACCCCAATTTGCTGGGCTGGATGCGTACGGTAAAGTTGCAGCGATTCGGCCACAAACCCGATTTGGTTAGTAGCGGCCGCTACCAGGGCCAGCCAGCCATCGTAAACGTAGCCGCCGGGTACGTTGGCGGGGATGGGAAGCGCCCTCGCCCTGAACGATTGACGAAAAGCCATTGCGCAGCCCATCACGCGGTTTCCGTTGAGTAACACATGCATGGCCGCACCCGCTGCCCATTCCTGTTGGTCGTTTGGGCCAAACCGGACAACGTCCCAGAACTGTCGGTCGGTCGGTTTCAAGTGAGGGTCGGCAACGGTGGCATTTCCAAAAACAACGTCGTGGTCCGGGTGGTCGCTCAGGTACGTTGCCAAGGCTCTTGTTTTATGCGGTAACCAGGCGTCGTCCTGATCGCAGAGGAAAATGAGGTCACCGGTGCAGGCTGCAATGGCTTTTTCGAAGTTGCCGTTGAACCCAAGCGGAGTAGTATTTTCCAGAATCGTTGTGCGAAACGGTGCAGTACCGGCCAGTTCACGAACCAGGTCCAAGGTGCCATCGGTTGAGCCGTCGTCACTGACGATGAGTTCATTGGGTAGCCAGTCCTGCGCCAGGAGGCTGTTCCACTGCTCGCGCAGGTACGCGGCCCCATTGTAGGTACAAAGGGCTACCGATAGGGTAGGTCGCTGGTCAGATGGTGTAGCCATACTGCGCAAAGATAGGACGCCAATAGTCTGTGCCGTGAATATCCCAGGCATGACAGCCAAAGGGGAGCTTCCCGTTGTTGTAAACGGAAATAGCACGTTCGGGGAAAAACTCGACCGCAAACTGCATGGCCGTTCTGAAATCGGGTACGTTGAGGTGAGGCCAGTAACGGTTTACCTCCACGCCCCAGAACACGTCTTCGTTGAACTGGTGCATGGCTACCGTTTCATAGGTTGCCAACTTCGACCGCATGCGGTGCAGCGTAGCCAGCGAATGCGCCACATGCCGAAGCGACAGCCCGCCGTTGCCCACGCCGTTGAGGGTAGTGATTTCGCGCGGGGTGATCCCGTCGGCTTTCCGGAGGTTAAGCCAGAGTGCAATTTGCTTTTTGGCGTTAAACCAGCGCTCGTCCCAGGGACTCTTAAAATCACAGTCGCGCAGCCAGGGTGCTCCCACGTAGTCGTACCCGCGCTGGCACCAACTGGCTAAGTCATCACGGAAGACAAAGGCGTCTAGCTGATGAATGAGCATGTAGTTGAAATCAGTAAATGCTTCGTAAAACGTGGTCGACAGCATGAGCCGGTTGTAACTCTGCACCGATGTGAAGTAAGCGTCACCAAACGACCGGGTTTCTACCGCGTGCGGTATCGTTTGTAAGATGGGGGTAAGGTCGAGCGTGTCTGGCTTGGCAAAGATGATCGGATAGTGACCCAAAACCCGAATGCACTGCGTCAGGGCTACTGTTTCGTAGGGAGTTAGCGTCGCTTTATAAACTGGAATAACTATACAAACGCTCACAGATAAACGGGGGTGATGTGGTGGCCACTGATGCCGTGGGTCGCTACGGTATTGACGCGGTAAAGGTACGGCCTGTGGCCCTGCTTAGCCAATCCATTCGGTCAGCTTTCGCACGGGTACGTTCAGCAGGCGGCGGATGCTGGTGTAGTAGCGTACCGGCGTAGGTTTAACGTATACGCAGGGGTAGGCCCGGTAGGCATCGTTGCCGTTGGTCAGCAGCCGGTTGTGGTAAAGCTGGAAAAGCGGCACCAGATCGGGGCGTTGGTCGAAGGTGTAGCGGGTCTGGTACTTCGATATTTCGTGGGGTTTCTGCACGCCATAGCCGCTGTAGTGAAAGAACTGAAGCGGTACGGTTTCGCCGCCCATTGGGTCTTCGACCAGCCAGGTACCGTCCTGCTCGTTGAGGGTGCGCTCGTGGATGTTCCAATAAGCTACATTGTACCCTTTATGCTTTTCAATCAGTACATTGTCGTGGTAAATCGGGGCGAAATTCACCCACTGCTGGTCTACGAACAGCCCTTCGCACAGGTCGATCCGGCACTCGTAGGTGAGCCGCTGTTTCCACCAGGTCACAAACTGCTGTGCGGTGGCATCATTACGCAGCCCAATAAAGCCCAGGTTGAAAATGCCTGTATTCAGGTGATGCTGCTCGTTGGGCGTTTCCCAGTCTGGTGTAGGGGCAACGGTATGCGGGGTCAGCACCAGACTGTTGTCTTTCAGGGCATTGGCAAGCCGTTCGAGGGGCTGAAAAACGATAATGTCGGGATCGAAATAAATAACCGCGTCGGGGCGGGCGGTTCCAAGTCCGCTCGTAAAGAAGTGATCGATGAAGAAGGGTTTCACCGCCGTATTCAGCTCCGTAATATCATAGCGGGCGCACATACCGGCAAAATCCGGGATATTTAGGGCAGCCACTTCCATCATTGGATAGTCGGGCAGAAGATGGCTGGGCAGGTTAGCGGTTTGCAGGTCATCGACGAGCCCGATCATAAACTGCCAGTCGGGATTTGTTTCTTTCAGTGAGTCGCCGAGGGTGCGGGCCTGGGCGAGGTAATTCACGGAGCAGATGGTAAATGCCAGCGTCATGATCGGGTCAGTGCGGCGACGATCGCCATAAACTCAGTTGTACTTTTTTGCAGGTTGTGCCGCTGCTGAATTTTTTGCCGTAGTGTTTGTCCCTGCTGTTGACGCAAGTCAACGTTTGTCGTTAAGCGCTGAATAGCCTGAGCCATCGCCAGCAGATCGAGGTAGGGCACCACAGCACCGCCATCGGTTTCCACCAGTTCGGCCGCGCCTCCGGCTCCCTCGAAGCAGACGACGGGTATGCCCGACAATCCCGCTTCGAGCATCACAAGCGGATACGGATCTTCGCGCGAGCAAAGCAAGAACACATCGAACCGGGCCATGTAGCGCAGCACGTCGGGTGTAGGAGCGATGAAACGTACCCGGTTGGTCATACCGGCTTTGATCACATCGAGCGTCAGGTCGTCATGTAACTGGCCGGGAGGCAAACCGACCCAAACGAAATAAATGGGTGGCTGATCAGGCTGTGGGTCAAGACTAACCAGCATTCGGGCCAGC
The DNA here is from genome assembly GCF_011742925.1 of Fibrivirga algicola. Classification (GTDB taxonomy): domain Bacteria; phylum Bacteroidota; class Bacteroidia; order Cytophagales; family Spirosomataceae; genus Fibrella; species Fibrella algicola. The sequence goes on along the minus strand of NZ_WAEL01000008.1, from coordinate 271,355 downwards.
GACACGAATAAATCGGTTCCTTTTCGCCATTCGGCGTTGCCACAGCTACCCACAACGATGGCGTTGGCGGGTAAATCGTCCAGACCCGGTAAGGAGCCGGTCCGGCTACCGGCAACATCCAGCGCCTGCTGAATGGCGGGCAGGTCGATATGCGTAAACAGGGTAATGCGCTCGGGAGCTACCTGCCAGGTGGTTTCGTAATACCGCGCTGTGGCCTGCGACACAGTTAGAATACGAGTGGCCCGTTGCAACAGAAACCGAAGGTCGTCGGAATCGGCATACAGGTTTACCGACATGGCCAACTCATGCACAAAAGCCAGCACAGGTACGTTGGGGCGTAGGGGAAGTTGCCGGAAGTACTTGCCGCTGGTTACTGTGTTTACCACTACCAGGTCGACATGGTCAAGATCAAGTGCTTCGCGTAAAGCTTCGTGCTGGCGTTTCTTCTGTTGATGTGCTTGCTGCTGCCAGAGCCCAAGCTTGCTCAACACTTTATCGGCCGTGGGACCAACTACGTGTTTCGCCGATTCGGGCCACAGGGTGACGCTTGCCAACTGTTCATAATCGGTCAGCAATGGCCCGCCGCCGCCCAGCAGCAAGTGTAGCGTAATGCCTTCAGCCTTGAGCTGTTGCATTAGCTGAAGCAGGACCAACTGAGCGCCCGCCCGGTTTGCATCGTGACCGATTAAAAGAATTGTCATTGGTAGTCATTCCGTGGCACCCGCTACCAGTCCCGGTCATTAGCAGTTTTGCTGTCAATGATCAGGGGCTGGTAGCGAATAGACCACATACTGTTTAATACGTTTCGTGGCTGGGCTGGGGGAGCTTCTTGGGTGGATTACCGATGTAAACGCCCCAGGGATCGGAGTTTTTGTACAGCGCCGACGCCATACCCAGCAGCGTGCCCTCGGCTACGGTGAGGTAATCGCGAATGGTGCTGTTGACGCCGAAGAAGCAATACGACTGAATGTGACAGTGCCCCGACATAACTACGTGTGATGTAAAAAAGACGTGGTCGTCGATGCGGCCGTGGTGGCCAATATGGTTACCGCTCCACATTACCACGTTGTTGCCGATGGTAGTAAATGGCTGGATGGTGTTGTCTTCGAGGATAAAGCAGTTCTCGCCAATCTGGTTGCCGAACGTTGTGGCTTTCGAACTGATGTAAGAGATGAACTCGTAGCCTTTGGCTTTGGCCGCCAGATACACTTTTTCGCGGTTACGGTTCATGTTTCGTCCCGTCATGGGGGCGAAAAACTGATACTGTGCTGGCGGGAAAAGCGTTTCCACATCCTCAAACGCCACAACGGGTAACCCTTTGAACGAGTCTTCCTTGAGGTATTCCCGATCCACGGTGAACGCGACGACGGTATGCTCTGAGTCGTTGGTGAGGTAGAAATGGGCTAGTTCTGCCGTATCGAGTACCCCGAAAATGATGATGTTAGCCATAAGCGATTGAATAGGTGATCGTGTTAAAAGCGTAGCTGAGCGACAGGGTGCACACAGAGGCTCACTTACTCTACTGCACGTTCACTCGTTGAAATAAGGTCAAACTGGGTCAGCAACGGACGAATGGACTCGGCATTAACGTTCATCAGCACATCCAGAATCGACAGCCAGGGCACAAACTCGGGTGCGCCAAACTGCGGGTACGTGATGCGATGAGGCTGAATGAAACGTAGCTCGCAGCCGATCGGATCAAATGCGGCTTGGTTGTACAACTCCGTGCCCCCGATCGGATTGATGTACCGCTCGGCCCCTTCCTGCCGACAAATATCAACAATTCGCTCCTGTGCTTTGAGCTGCCCGTTGCCGTAAACGGTCGAAGAAGCTACTAAACGGGTCGTGATACCGAGGTAGGCCGTCAATTCAGTGAAACTATGAAAAATATAGTCCGCAATCGAAACGTCGGATTGGCTTCCGGCCTGGAAGTTGACAATTCGCTCGGTTATAGGCATGACTGTTGTGTACTGCGGCGCTTTCCGGTAACTCTGCTCGATGGTTTTCAACAGTTTGCTCCGCCATTTAGGGTCGTTCGCCAGTGCAATTTCACGAATCGGTTTATTCTGACTAGCCTCTTTTAGTGGAATCGTGAACAGATGCTCTTTTCCGTTGACCAGCAGCCGATTCCGGTTCACCCACCCCCGGTTGATAAACGCCACATCGTCGTAAAACACGAATGTATCTACGGTATTCATCAACTGAATGTACCCGATGTAGGGCAGCACATACGGCTGCATAATGGCGAGGGTCATGGGGGTTTCGAATTTAGGAGCAGGAATGCTAGAGTGGGGATTTGGCCTGCGCAAGAAGCTTACTCACGCAACGGATCAATCTCAAATCCAACATTCGTCGTCCGGCTTTACCTGAGCTTGCGAAGATAATAATCTTCTCCCGGCACTACTACGTAGGGCGAGTGAGCCGCCGCCGTGTCAGTGCCCAGCCTGATGTCGCCGGGGCGGGGTGAGATTACGTTTTTAGAGAAGAACAGGTACGTTGCCTCCTTCGGAATGGGCTGTACACCTTTCTCGAACGGGTTGATAGGAATGAGCCGCCGGGTCAGGTGTTTGCCGTAGAGCGGGTATTCGTAATCGTCGTTGATGGTGCCGAGGGCTACAGTGGCAGAGTCGGGGACCATATCATCGAACCGTTTATAAGGCAAGTACGTATCGGGACGGCCGATGGTCATGACGCGGACACGGTCGGCTTCGAAAACAGACGGAAACCGGAAGCCATCGGGCGTAGTCCAGGCAAACGGAAGGGCCCGAATATTCATGAATACGCAACCCAACGCTGATAACGCACCTAGGCCCAGGGCTAGCGCGACGTAACTTTTCAGGATAGGTTTGCCTGGTTGCGACAGGTTAAGGCGGGGATGCAAAAAGAGCAGGGCCAGAAAAAGAATGCCAAACAGGCCGGTTTCTGTAAAGTACCTCCCTTTAAAGGGATCATATGGGGCCGAGTAGGAGAGGGCCATCAGGTGCAGCAGAATGGCAATGCCTACATACACGTGAACCGTTGACCGAAACACAAACAATAGGGTCAGCACCAGCAGCGGAATGATAAGGCCAAAACCGATGATGCCCCAGTAAGGGTTAGCATTGTAAAAGACGAACTTCCGCTGGAAGGTGAAGGGGATAATCGAGAAGTCAGTCTCTTCATCGAGGCGCATATGCAACTTGTCTTCCAACCAGACAATCGGCTTACGCATGGTCTGATTAATGGCTTCGCCGGTGGCCGTATTTCGCAGACCATCGAGGTTGATATGGTCGTAGGTATAGCGCACTACATTACGTGACCCCTGTTCAAAGAGATTCCGCAAGGGGCCAGCCCGCTCAACAGACTGGTGGCGCAGGGCGGTTGGAGGCCCAATGGGGTGGCCAAACACTTCGATGTTTTTTAAATAACCTGTGGGCAGCATCCACAGGCAGGCGCCAACACCAATAGCTGCCGCCAGTCGGGCTGTGCGTGCGGCGGTAGTAGCGATGGAGTTCGACCAGAAAACGGTGTAGATCATGATCACAAACACCGATGGCAGCAGGAGCGTGAAGGTTACTTTATGCCCGTAGGCCACGCCAAACGCCATACCGGCCAGGTACAGATAGCGGTTATCGCGCGGCGCATTAGCAGAACTGCCCGATGCCCGGTAGGCGAACAGCATATAGAGCAGCACGCTCAGGTAGGCAGTCAGGACAATATCCGTTTCGGTGGTAACGGCCTGCATCAGAAAGTCGGGCAGCAGGCTCATGGCCAGCGCAGCCAGAAAACTTGCTGACAACGAAGTGGCCGAGCTTACAGCTCCCCGCAACTGACTGATTCGCTGAACGATGCCAAATACAGCAACAATCGTAGTCCAGTAGGCGAGGTGGTGAATGAGGCGAAACCCATTTTCAAACCGGCCCGTGATCAGATAGCCATAAATCTGAAGGGTGCAAACACTCTTCGGGTACGTGTCGATATTCCAGTTGGTACCGCCAAAATGCCGCATGGTGCCCCGCTGCATGTACTGCACCACCCGATTCAGGTGGCCAGTCATGCTGTCCCATTCGTTGGGTACCGTGAACAAAACGATAGCCAGGTTCGTAACGGTTAGTACTGATAACGTCAAAAACAAGATGGCGAATAGTGCCTTTGGGTACGTTGGCAGTGCCGCAAACCACTGTCTGGTTAACTGCCAGCGCTGACTAATTAGCTGCAACGGGTTGAATGACATCTGATTGCGTAGTAACGCACGCAGGCTAAACCCGATAAGCGAGGCCGTGATAAAGACCGAAAAGGCCCAAACCCATTCGTGATTGGTCTGGTAGAGTGCCGATAGGATGAAGCCCGTCAGGATAACGCTGCTGGTGTAAAGCAGAAATGATACGAGCAGCCATTCAACTAGCGATGGGCGAGCAACACGGGCAGCCAGCCAGCCAATGTAGGCAACGAAAAGCAGCAGAAAGACAACCATCTTACACTACCTCGGCTACGATAGCCTCATTAACAAGTTGACAGATCCGGGCTACATCGGTTTCGGCCAGACTGGGATACAATGGCAGACTGAGCACGCGTAGAGCAATGTCTTCCGAAACTGGGCACGACTGCGCATTCTCCACGAAGGGCAGCGTATTGAGCGATGGGTAAAAATAACGACGGGGTACAATGCCTTCGGCGGTCAATGTCTCCACTACGTTGAGCAACACTTGCTCAGAAGCGAGTACAATCGGGTAGTAGGCGTAGTTGTAGCGTGTCATGCCCGGCGATAGAATAGGGCGGCTGATCCGGGTAAAATCGAGCAGGCTGTTATACTGCTCAGAGATAGTCTTGCGGGCGGCAATCAGTTCGTCTACTTTCGGGAGTACGCATAATCCCATTGCGGCATGGAATTCAGAGCTTTTGGCATTGATGCCCATGCTGTAATACTCATCGCCGTGATGCCCGAATGTGCCGAAATGCTGCATTTTCTTGGCCAGCTCATCATCTGACGTAATGAGACAACCTCCTTCAACGGTGTGAAATACTTTGGTGGCGTGAAAGCTGCATGTGCTTACATCCCCATAGTCGAGCACCGCCCGTCCGTTGTATTCGGCCCCAAACGCGTGAGCACCGTCGTAGATAACCTTGAGGTTGTATTTCGTTGCCAGTGCTTCAATCTGCTCAATTCGGCAGGCGTTGCCATATACGTGAGTAGCCAGAATAGCCTGGGTATTCTCGGTAATCAGAGGCTCGATCAGATCAGCGTCGATGCAGAAATCATCAGCTCTGATGTCGGCAAAAACTGGCGTGCACCCTTCCCAGAGTAGTACGTTAGTGGTAGCGCAGTACGAAAAAGGGGTAGTAATTACTTCTTTGGTGATACCCAGCGCTTTTAGGGCCAGTTGAAGCACAACCGTACCATTGGTACAGTATTGCAGGTTCCGAATGCCCAGATAGGCCCTCATATTTGCCTCTAACTGCCGAAGTAACGGGCCATTATTGGTAAGATGGACTCGTTCCCAGACGCCTTCCAGCAGACGGGTATATTCAGCGAGGTCGGGTAAATAAGATTTGGTGACGTTGATCATGAGCAGTGGGCGGCTACAAACAGGACGTTGGCGTAAAGGGCCTGTATCGCCGTCAAAAATACAGTGCAATCCCCGGAAATAGCCTACCGAACGTCAATGATAGGTTCCAGGGCGTTGACCCGGAACGGAAACTGAGGCCGAACGTACCCAGGCCATTTGCCATACCAGGCTACCCCTTCCCGGAAGTCCTCCACGTCGAAGGTGATGCCTTCTTCCATGTTGTAGAGAGGAGTAACCGTATCCTTCACGATCATGACGGAAATGGTATAGGTGCCATCGTTCAGAAAATAACCCGGAATAATGCATTCACCCTGAATAAGCCCTTTGCCATAGGCCGTGGATTCACTGCCCACGTTGAAAATGCACTCACCCGTCAGCGAGTATAGATGCAGACTTAAGTTGAGGTTGGCCCGGTCCATCATGTTCCAGAACTCGAACTTCACCCGCATGGGTGTTCTAACGTCGATATGGGTAGTGCCGGGCATATACTCGGGCACCAGTTCCATCCGGTGGACCCGCACTAAATCATTACCGGGTGCATCTTCGGGTGTGTCCCACTCACGGCGCAAACGGGTACGTGACACCTTGCTCAGATACGAGGCAACTACCTGATTTGTTTCGCCCTGCTCAATCAACTGACCTTTTTCAAAGTACAGCGTTTTGTTGCACAGTGCCTGCACAGCCGTTAGGTTATGACTGACAAACAGGATGGTGCGACCACTTGCTGAGTTGTCGCGCATCTTACCGAGGCTTTTCTTCTGGAAATCGGCGTCGCCAACGGCAAGCACCTCATCCACGATCATGATCTCCGGGTTCAGGTGCGCCGAAATAGCAAAGCCTAACCGCACGTACATACCCGATGAGTAGCGTTTCACGGGCGTGTCCAGAAAGCGTTCGACACCGGCGAAGGCGACGATCTCATCGAATGAAGCCCGGATTTCGTCGCGGCGCATTCCCAGGAGCGAGCCGTTCAGGTAAATGTTTTCGCGGCCGGTCAGTTCTGGGTGGAAGCCCGTGCCCACTTCGAGCAGGCTGGCTACGCGCCCTTTGATCCGGACTGAGCCGCTGGTAGGTTCAACAATCTTACTGAGAATTTTAAGCAGGGTAGACTTGCCCGCTCCGTTGTGCCCAACAATGCCAACACGGTCGCCCTGCTCAACAGAGAAGTTTACATCGCGCAACGCCCAGAACTCTTCATGCGTAACCTCGTCATTGGTTTCATTAGACCCGAACCAGCCTTTTACCGTGCCGCTAATAGCGTCGCGCAGGCTGTTTGTGCCTTTGGCCTTTTTGTGGTCAATGATGTAGTGTTTACTTATGTTTTCTACCGTGATGACGGACATGACGCTGATAGTTAAATATCGTCGACGAACGTAGCTTCCCGCTTTCGGAAAAATACGATTGACAGGCTTAAGCAGACCATACTAATGGCTACCGAATATACTAAACTCTGTGGATTGAAGTGTGTTTTACCGCCAAGTAAAGACCAGCGGAACCCGTCAATTATACCCACCATCGGGTTGATGATATAGTATTTTTCGTACCATTCTCCCGATACCTGTGCGCTACTGTAAGCAATTGGACAGATGTAAAACCCTACCTGCACCAAAAACGGAATCAGTTGAGCTACATCCCGGAAGCGCACATTTATCACTGCAAAAAACAAACCAAAAGCAAAGGCCGTCAGCAGGGCAAGCAACACGAAGAAGGGCATCAATAAAATGTGCCAATCGGGAATAAACTGATACCAGATCGATATGACGACAAACAGCACCAGGGCAATCAGAAAATCTACCAGGCTGACGGCTACTGCACTGAGCGGCATCAGCAGGCGTGGAAAATAAACCTTCGTAACCAGGTTGGCATTAGTGGTAATGCTAGAACTGATCTGGACAAATGCGTTTGAGAAAAACGTCCAGATGGTAATACCGGCGAGGACCATCAGGGGGTAGGGTACACCCGGATCGGGCCGGAGTTTGGCTACAACACTGAAGACGAACGCCATCACCAGCATTGTAGCCAACGGCCGTATTAAGCTCCACGAGGCGCCCAGGGCAGTTTGCTTGTACCGAACAGAAATATCACGGACCGACAGGATGTAAAGCAATTCCCGATTCTGCCATAGGTCGCGCCAATAGAACCGTTCGGGTCTTCCTGCCTGAATTATTACTTCGTGGGTTCTCATTACTTAGCTATTCGTGGACATGCTACGCAGTGTCTCACGGATGAATATGATAACAATACCAAGCACCAGACCAATGGCGAAGCCTGCCTGCATGGCAATTTTTGCGGGTATAGTGGTATACAGCGGCAGCGTAACGGGTTCGATGATTGTGAAGAGCGGCTGCTCCCGAATCAACGACAGCTGCAGGTTATCCAGGCTGGACACCGCCGTATAATACTGTTGCGTCAGGAAGGTTGAGCTGCGGTTGAGGCGGCTCTGTCTCAGTTGCCCTTCTGCAACGACTACCTGCTGATTCTGATTTAAGTAACTCGCTAGTTTATCTTCAGTACCACTCAGCACAGCGAATAAGGAATCGACACGGCGTTTCAGGAACGTCTTCATTTCCTGGGTCTTTTTGGTTTGCTTCTGCCGGTAGTCATTTTCGATCGTTACGATGTGGTTCTCCACAAACGCTTTGGCCAGTTCAATGCTTTCCATCTCAGCAACCAGCGCCATGAATGATGACTTCCGATCGACCTGCTTGATCGACATTTCGCCTTCTAGCCGGCCAAGAATGCCAGACATCGCTGCTACTTCCAGCTCATCGTAGTTAACCCGCTCTTTGGCCTCCTTAAATCTGAATTTGCGCAGCGGCTCATTCTCTTCCCATTCTTTATCTAGAATACCACTGTGCTTGATGTAGTAATTGACCAGTAGGTACGACGTGTCATTGATCACTACTGTTTTCATCAGTGTCTTCTCCAGCACAGGAATCGACTTAGTGTACAGCATGAAGTTCTCACCGGTGAAGAGGCTTGCCTCCGGCGCTGCCTGTCCGAGTCCAAACGCGCTGGCGAGTGCTCCGAGGTCAGCCATTTGATTACCGCCACCGCCGCCACCCAGATTGAAGACAATCTTAGCGGCGTACGTTATCTTTTTCCTTGATGTAGCGTCAATGATGTACCCGATGGTACCACTAATCGCGATCAGGCCAACCAGCAACAGCCAGTTGCGTTTTATGATGTGCTTAAAATTCTTGGCCCGGGCGAAGACCTCCTTGGGCGACAGCTGATCGGGCGGCAGGTTATTGCCTGGCACGACCGGTGCATTGATCTGATTAGGCGTGTTCATACGTTATGTTGTTTGCTCGCTTAGCGACCCGAGATCACCGAAATAGCAAGAAGTGTAGAGATTAAACCTAACAAGCCGCTGGCAATACCGCTAACCGTGCCAATGATCTGTTGTGGAGTAATTGGCGTCGTCTTTTGAACCGGAATAATGACTTCGGCACCTGGCTCAACGCGGGGGTATACGTTGAAGAACATGAAACGGCGCGTGCGGTCTACCGACCCGTTGGCGTACACTACGAATGAACGCTTGCGCTGCGAACGCTCTGTGAAACCACCAGCCTGCGAGATGTAGTCCTGGAAGCTCTGACCGGGGCGGTACTTCACCGTAGTTGGCAACAACACTTCACCCTGAATACGAACGGTCTCGAGTTTTTTCGGGATCCGGAGAATGTCATCTTCCTGAATCAGGATATCCTCAGACGAACCGGGATTCTGCATGATTTTTTCCAGGTTGATACCAATCGATTCCTGTTTGTCAGTTACTACTGCCTCTACTTCAACCGCCGACCTACGGTTTAGGTCGTCAGCCAGCTCAGTAACTGACCGCTGACGCTGATCAAGCTCTTCGGGGCTGAGTTTCACCCGGCGTACCAGTGTCGCACCTTTTATGTATGCCTGTGGAGTTAAGCCACCAGATACGACTACGAGGTCAGACAACTTCTGATCTTTTGTTCTGATTGGGTAACGGCCTGGCGTGATTACTTCACCTTCTACCTGTGCATACGTCTGAATCTGGTAATTGGGTGAACGACGCACAACCACCTGATCATAGGGCTGAAGGTAAAATTTGCTCTCGTTACTCAGTTCAAGATTGCGGTCGATGCTGAATTTCAGTACTTCGGCAATCTGACCAGACGTAGACGTTGGATCAACATCTTTCTTGCGGCGAACTACTTCGATTTGCGACAGGGCTGCTGATTCACGAAGGCCACCTACTTTAACCAGCGCATCTTCGAGGGTCATGTTGGATACGTACCCAATGTTACCCGGCTTATTCACCTCACCCTGAATGTTGATGTCGCCAAACTCAGCTAAATCAAATTTAGAGTTCACCACAATCTGGTCTTCACGCTGGAGAGGCAGATCGGCGTCGGTGCCGTTTAAAATCTTAGTCAGGTCGACTGTGATATTCTCAGTCGTCATGTCTTCCCGGGTGCGTACAATGTTCACGCGACCCATCAGCGCTTCACCCCGTGGTCCTTCGGCGCTGGTTACCAGCTCTTTTAATGTCTTGTTCTGGTCAAGTGAATATACGCCCGGCCGATATACTGCGCCGGAGATGGTCACCTGGTTTTCATAGCGGTTCAACACCTGCTCAACCGCGGCAACGTCACCATCCTGTAAGACAAACGACTTGTATTGATCAGCCAGCACGTCGATTACTTTCAGTTCGCGGTTGGTCAGGCGGGTTACCTTGATGCGGCTCTTGTAAGCATTCGCGGCAAATCCACCGCCGTAGAACAGCAGCTTGTCGAGCGTCTCATTTGGCATCAATTCAAAGATGTTGTTCCGACGGGTAGTTCCCTGTAGTTCAACGTGAGACAGGTATGATGGAATGCGGATATTATCGTTGTCTTGCAGGCGAACATTGTTACGCAGCACCCCTGATAGTAGCAGATCATACAGGTCAATTGTGGCGATAACGCGGTTGCCGCGAATCAGTTGAATGTTGCGGAACGATCCCAGATCACTAGGCCCACCCGACGAGTAGATCACGTTCATGGCCGACGAGAGCGACGACACCGTGTACGTACCTGGCTTTACGGCTTCGCCCAGTACCGATACCCGGATACTACGGATGTTGCCCAGCGTGACTTCCAGGTACGTGTTCTTGGGGCCAAACGAACTATTTTTCAGACCCACATAGATCTTGGACAGCCGTTCGCTGATCCGGGCTTTAGCGGCATCGATCGTGAGGCCGGCTACGTGCACCGGACCAATACCGCTTGGCAGGTAGATATTTCCTTCTGGCGTCACCGTTTGCTTAATTGCATCCTGTGAATAGCCATAGATGTTGATATCCAACTGGTCGTTGGTGCCAAGCACATAGTTAACTGGCGTGGCAATATTGATATTTGGCTGGAAGGTAGTAGCCAGCGTCGGATTGTTGAATAGCTCGTAGCCAAACAGCTTACGACGGGTAGTGGCCCGTTCCTGCGCTCTGGCGGCTTCCTGGTCAGACAGAACGTCAGCTGTTTTTTCAGCTCCTTCTTCGTTTGCGTTTAGCGGAACATCGCCGGGAATAGGTTGGCCATTGGCATCAACTGCTCCCTGACCATTCTGTCCGGTCTGGCCATCTCCCGCCTGCGTACGGCCTGCATTACCCTGGTTGGGGTTCGTGTTGGCGCCCTGTTGTGTAGTGCGGCCAGTTTGCGTGTTGCGGCCGGGTGCCTGGCCCTGCTGGATGGTTCCGTTTGGACCGACCCGCATACCGTTTGGCAGCTGAGTGCCGGCCGGAATATTGGCTGGAACCTGAACACCAGCGGGCAATTGTACATTACCTGATGGCGCTGCTTGGCCTGGCCGGCCTGTAGTGGGAACACCGGCGCCAGGCGTACCACCTCCCGAAGGGGTGATCTGGGCTGAAGATGTGGTAACCGCTCCGAAAACTAACCCAATAAGTGCGATTGTGCGCGTTGTGCAACGAAGAGACTGGTCGGAAAGGCTGGCAAACAAAGAAACCCGGGAATGTTGGAATTTGGGCAATTTTTGCATATTTTTAAGATGTCAACCCCGCTAAAGTGAGGTCAGCTGGATGGTAATGAGTTAACGACGTTTCTTGTTATTATGATATTTCAGCACAATCAGCGGGCAAAGTAAACGAACTTTTGCCGGATTATAAATAGTTTTCTAGCAAGTGGATACGTCGTGGCCGTTGGCTGTTTCGTTATAATTTTTCTAATTTTCTGTAGACCCGCCTTATTTGGTTTACAGGTCGTTTTTTGAAGAAACCCCCGATTTCGTCTATTATGGCAGAACAAACACAACCTACCGTACTGTATAACGAAGATAGTATCCGCTCGCTCGACTGGCGGGAGCATATCCGTTTGCGGCCCGGTATGTACATTGGTAAACTGGGTGACGGCGCCGCCGCTGACGATGGTATCTACGTTTTACTCAAAGAAACAATTGACAACTCCATCGACGAACACGTGATGGGAAACGGCAAGGTGATCGACATCAAGGTGACTGATCACCGTATTGAAGTTCGCGACTACGGGCGGGGTATTCCGTTGGGTAAAGTAGTCGAGGTTGTATCGAAAATAAATACAGGCGGTAAATACGACTCTGGTGCATTTCAAAAATCAGTGGGGTTGAATGGCGTGGGTACAAAGGCTGTAAATGCCTTGTCCGGCTTCTTTCGCATTCAGTCCTTTCGCGAGGGAAAAACCGTCTGGGCCGAATTCGAGCGAGGGGTACTGGTTCGCCAGGGCGAAGAAGCTACCAACCAGCGTAATGGTACACTGTCGGTTTTTGAGCCTGACGATACCGTCTTCAAAAACTACCATTACCGCGGGCAGTTCGTTTCCGATATGCTCTGGAACTACTGTTACCTGAATGCAGGCCTGGTCATGAATTTCAATGGCCAGAAGTTCGTTTCGCAAAATGGCCTGCTCGATCTGCTTCGGAGCAAGCACAAAGAAGATGATCTGCGCTACCCCATCATTCATCTGAAGGGAAGCGATATTGAATTGGCCGTCAGCCATGGTAGTCAGTATGGTGAAGAATATCACTCCTTCGTCAACGGACAGTATACCACACAGGGTGGTACGCACCAGAATGCGTTGAAAGAAGCGTTCGTGAAAACGATTCGCGACCACTTCGGTAAGGATTACGATGCTGCCGATATTCGTGCCAGTATCGTGGCGGCGATTAGTATTCGAGTGCAGGAACCGGTTTTTGAGTCGCAGACAAAGACCAAACTTGGTTCGGTAAATATGGCCCCCGATGAGAACGCGCCCTCGGTACGTTCGTTTGTGATGGACTTTTTGAAAGACCGGCTCGACGACTTTCTGCACATGAATCCGGGTGTGAAAGACGCGTTGAAACGGCGCATCGAGCAGTCGGAGCGGGAGCGCAAGGAGTTGGCGGGCATTAAGAAACTAGCCAATGAGCGGGCCAAGAAGGCAAGCCTGCACAACAAGAAACTGCGCGATTGCCGCGTTCACTTGCCTGATCTCAAAGCTGAAGAACGCCTTAATACCACCCTGTTTATCACCGAAGGCGATTCAGCCAGTGGCTCGATCACCAAAAGTCGTAATGTACAGACACAGGCCGTATTTAGTCTGCGTGGAAAGCCACTCAACTGCTTTGGACTGACCAAGAAAGTAGTGTATGAAAACGAGGAGTTTAACCTGCTGCAACATGCGCTGGATATTGAAGAAGGCCTCGATACACTCCGATATAGCCGCATTGTGATTGCTACTGACGCCGATGTAGATGGCATGCACATCCGCTTGCTGATGCTGACGTTCTTCCTGCAATTTTTCCCCGATCTGGTACGTAACGGGCATCTGTATATTCTGGAAACCCCGCTGTTCCGGGTGCGTAATCCTAAGAACCACAAGGAAACGGCGTACTGTTATTCGGAGGAAGAGAAGCAGACGGCGACAGATAAGCTTACCAAAGGGGGCAAGAAAGTGGAAATAACCCGCTTTAAAGGACTGGGTGAAATCTCACCCGATGAGTTCGGCCTGTTTATCGGCGAAGACATGCGTCTGGAACCGGTGATCATGGAAAAAGACGCATCGGTGCCTAAACTGCTGAGTTATTACATGGGCAAAAACACGCCCGATCGGCAACGTTTCATCATCGATAACCTCCGCGTTGAGAAAGACGTAGAGGACGTAGCGCTAGTGTAACAGGGTAGGGGCTTGGGGCGTATTGTGTAGGGTAAAATCTCATTTCCTATGCCCTAAGCCCCAAGCCCTCTGCTTAACTTTGCGGCATGACCCTCGAAACACTCCGTAACGATATTGATGCCCTCGATGATCAGGTGCTGGCTTTGCTGAATCAGCGAATGGAACTGGTGCGGCATGTAGGCGAACTAAAGCGCTCAACAAACTCGATTATCTACCGCCCCGAACGCGAAAGGCAGATCATTGACCGGCTGACTTCGCAAAACAAAGGCCCCCTGAACGAAGCGGCGATTGAAGCCATTTTTCTGGAAGTATTCGCCGTAGCCCGCAATATGGAGTTACCCGAACGGGTGGCTTATCTGGGCCCCGAAGGCAGTTTTACGCATCAATGTGCCGAAAGCCGATTTGGAGCGCTGAGTGCCTACACGGCCCTGCCTACAATCCGGTCGGTGTTCGAGAGCGTAGAAACAGGCCGGGCGCGGTTTGGCGTGGTACCGATCGAGAACAACCAGGAGGGGGTGGTCAACGAAACAATCGACCTGCTGAACGAGCGGGACATCAGTATTGCCGCCGAAGCCCATATCCCCGTTCACTTCACATTCGCCACCCAAACGGAAGATTTGTCGGAGCTGAAATACATCTACTCCAAAGACATCGCTTTCCGGCAGTGTAGCAAGTTTCTGCAGGATACGTTCGATGGCCTGAAGGTGGAGCTTGTGCCTGTTGAATCTACGTCGAAAGCCGCGAAGCTGGCCGCACAACAGCCTAACTCTGCTGCCATCTGTTCACACATCGCCGCTAAGTTGTTCGGCGTACCCGTGCTCTTCGACAACATCGAAGACAGCGACCTGAATCGTACACGATTCCTGATTCTGGCCAAGAATTTTCAGAATCAACCCAGCGGTCAGGATAAGACGACGCTGATTGCCCGCCTGCCCGAAACCATGAAGCCAGGGGTTCTGGCCACGTTCCTTCAGGAGTTCAACGAGCGAAATATTAACATCACCAAGATTGAAAGTCGGCCACTTCGCAATGGCGCTACGTTCCAATACTGGTTCTTGCTCGAGTGCGAAGGGCATGCGCAGGAGCCAGCGCTAAAGGATATACTTGCCAACCACGCCGCCGACCTCAAGTGCCTGGGTAGCTATGTACGGGTTTCGTAACGCTGATAGGCAATTGGCCCTTTGTAAAACACCTCACCAGTAGGCTCCATGCCGAACCGCTGATAAAAGGTGGCAGCATTGAGCCGGGCGTCGCAGCAAATGGTTGACGCGCCCAATCGGCGGGCTTCGGCGAATACGTGCCGGAGCAGTAACGTACCCAGCCCTTTATGTTGCTGATCAGGTCGGGTGGCAAATTTGCGGAAACGAGCGGTTGGTCCGTCGACAAACAGAGAGATGACCGCTACCAGCTCTGTGTCCAGGTACGTTCCGTAATGGTAACCCCGATCGTCGTCGTCAAGTATGACATAGTTGAAAGGTTTGTCGGGCCACAACACCGAGTGTCGAAGTGGGTATGTATCGACTGCTGAAATAGAACCAATGTGGGTTGACATATGGAAAGGTAAGTGAGCATAGCGTGGTCAGCATGCTGGGCAAAAATAGTCCGGCGGCCAAAAGAAGTAAATAAATCAGGAAACCGTACATAACCAACATGATCGCACTCATCACCGGCGCTTCATCGGGCATAGGCTGGGCAACCGCCGAAGCCCTTGCCAAACTAAATTACAAGCTGATTCTTTGCGGACGTCGGCAGGAAAAGCTTGATGAACTGGCTGCTCAGCTACCCGTTGAGACGCACATTGTCACGTTTGATGTTCGGGACAACGAGTCGGTGTCGGCGGCAATTACGGCTCTGCCCGACGCCTGGCAGTCGATCGACGTGTTGGTAAACAACGCGGGTAACGCCTACGGTATGTCGCCGATTCAGGATGGTGAAGTAGCCGACTGGGATGCCATGATCGACGGAAATGTACAGGGCCTGCTTTACGTATCGAAGGCGGTAGTACCCGGTATGGTAGCCCGGCAGCGGGGGCATATCGTGAACATGAGCAGCATTGCCGGCAAACAGACTTACGCCAACGGAGCGGTGTATTGCGCTAGTAAGGCTGCCGTTGAAGCCATCAGTACGGGTATGCGCTTAGACCTTACCCAGCACGGAATCAAAGTGACGAATATTGCCCCAGGTGCCGTTCAGACCGATTTTTCAACGGTTCGTTTCAAAGGCGATACTGCCCGCGCTGCTCAGGTATATGCCGGGTTCGATGCACTGCAGGCGGCCGATATTGCAGATACAATCGCTTATGCTGTATCGGCACCGGCCCACGTGACTATTGCCGACATTACGATTCTGGCCGCGGCTCAATCAGCTGCCACCACCATTCATAGAAAGTAAAACCAGCTATTGGAAGGCCATGTACGTCAATGGACCGGGAAAAGAGCAGCATGCCTACGATGCCATCGTTATTGGGTCGGGGATAAGTGGTGGCTGGGCAGCTAAAGAATTAACCGAAAAGGGGCTACGGACGCTTGTGCTGGAGCGGGGCCGCGACGTGAAACACGTAGCCGATTACCCCACGGCGATGAGCAATCCCTGGGATTTTCAGCACCGCAACCGTATGCCGCTGGCGTTTGACGAGCAAAACCCCATTGCTACCAAGTGTTATGCGCTTGATGAAGGCACTCAGCATTTCTTTGTCAAAGACAAAGAGCATCCTTACGTGCAGGAAAAGCCTTTCGACTGGATAAAGGGCTATCAGGTGGGGGGGAAGTCACTGATCTGGGCGCGGCAAACACAGCGCTGGAGCAAGTATGATTTTGACGCCAACAATCGCGATGGGTCTGCAATCGACTGGCCCATCCGGTACGACGACCTGGCCCCCTGGTATAGCCATGTAGAGCGTTTCGCTGGTATATCAGGCAACAAAGATGGCCTGGACACGCTCCCTGACGGGGAGTTTCTGAAGCCGTGGGAATTGAATTGCGTCGAGAAAGAGGTACAGAAAACGGTAGCCTCACTCTACAAAGACAGGTACGTTATCATTGGCCGTTGTGCTCACCTGACAGAGCCGCAGCAGATTCATTATGACCAGGGCCGGGCGCAATGTCAGGCGCGGCACCTTTGCTACAGAGGTTGTCCCTTCGGTGGGTATTTTAGCAGTAACTCATCGACCCTGCCCTGGGCGGCCAAAACGGGTAAACTGACCCTGAGGCCATTTTCGGTAGTGGAGTCAATTATTTATGATGATGCTAAGCAGAAAGCTACGGGGGTGCGGGTAGTTGACACCAACACCAAAAAAGTGACCGAGTATTTCGCCCGGATCATCTTTGTCAATGCAGCCGCCCTGAATACAAACTTGGTACTACTTAATTCAAAATCTGGGCGGTTTCCGAATGGATTAGGGAATGATAACGGCCTATTAGGCCGATACATCGCGTTCCATAATTACCGGGGTTCCTTAACCGCCACCTACGACGGATTCCCGGACGGCTATTACTACGGTCGTCGTCCCACCACTGCCTTTATGCCGAATTTCCGGAATGTGCACCGGCAGGAAACCGATTTCCTGCGCGGTTACATGGTTGCTTTCAGTGCAGCACGGGGACGGGGCGTTACAGGCGAGGCTACGTTTGGGGCTGAGTTCAAAGAAGATCAGACAAAACCTGGCCCCTGGCATACGTACATGATGATGCAGGGGGAAACCGTCCCTCGCTTCGAGAACCACGTTCGACTAAGCCCTGACCTGAAAGACCAGTGGGGCATTCCGCAACTGGTGACGTCTGTTGGTTATACGGACAATGACGAGAAAATGCTGGCAGATTTTTTGGAACAGGGCCGGTACATGCTTGAAAAATCAGGGCATACCCAGATCAGTGCACACGACGACAAGCGGAATCCCGGACTCGATATTCACGAGATGGGCGGCGTGCGAATGGGGCGCGATCCCAAAACGTCGCTACTGAATGCCCACAGCCAGTTGCACGCCGTTAAAAACGTGTTTGTGACGGACGGGGCAGCAATGACCAGCACCGGTACGCAAAACCCCTCAATCACGTTTATGGCGCTTACAGCCCGGGCTGCCGATTTTGCTATAGCTGAACTGAAGCGCAAGAATCTGTGAACGCACCTGAGGGGTGTGGTACGTCACTCCAGTTTGGTATTGATTTTGGCGTACTTTTCGCGTTGGTGCTTCCAGCGTTTATGCGACCAGAGCCAGTTGGCCGGTTGTTTCAGAATGGTCTCTGTCAACCGATCGCGATAGCGCTCGATGATTTCACCGTTGGGTAAATCGGTGTAAGGAGGAGTAGCCAGCAACGAGAAAGTAGCCGTATAGTAGCCGCGTCGATTACGAATCAGGTCGAGGTAGATAACGGGTAGTTTCTGGCTACGAGCCAACCGTTCGGTACCGGGAAAGAAAGGAGTCTCCCTGTTCAGAAAAGTAGTCCAATAAGCGGCTTCCGGTATGTTGGGCATCTGGTCGGCCACTAAAGCGACAATGCGTGGCAAGTGACGCCGGGCCACCATTTCGCGTGGCAGCCGGTTCATGGGGATCAAATGAGCACCAAACGTACCCCGAATCTGCTGCATGACCCGTTCAGACGAAGCGTTGTGAAGGGGCTTATATACAGAATCGACTGGTATACCACTGACAATCGTAGCGGCAGGCACCCACTCCCAGTTGCATTGATGACCAGCCGCCCCCAATATAGTCTGCCCCTGATCCAGAAACTGCTTTACCATTTCGCGATTTACCAGGGTCACTCGTTTTGCCATTTCTTCGGCCGAAATGCGGGGCAACTTGATTGTCTCGACTAGCACATCACAGAAATTGCGGTAGAAGTCCCGTGCCATTGCCTGTATCTGCTTGTCCGTCGAGTCGGGAAAAGCGTGACGGAGATTATCAAGAACGACGTGCCGGCGGTAGCGAATAATATAAGCGGTAAGCAGATACAACAGATCAGACAGCCAATACAGGGCAAAAAAAGGTAAACGGGCTAGTAAGTTCAGTATAATCATAAGGAACAAATATAGCCGGTCGACTCGCTAATCATTTTACAATGGTCTCTAACGGTCGCATATAAGCCGTTAAATAAAATGGAGTTTTTTTAATCTAAATCTAATTTAAAAAGAGACATCGTTAATAATGCTTAGGTAGAAAGTCTGTTTATTTGCGATTATAATAAGGTTAAGCCCTCAGGTTGGTTCGCATGGATCATACTGGCTTAACTGGTGTGGATATAGTCGGAAAGCTATTTAGGGATCCTGAATAGCTTTTTTTTATGCAATCCATAAACGCACGCTACTGATCCCCACTTTTTTAGGCGCTATTTCCCAGTTGCGTAGCTGTTTCTGCTGGTGCGAATTTTTTAGATTTTTACAAGTAGACCTTGCTTCTGTTTAGCGTCAATGCAATTTTTACGACGGAGTAGACGTTAATCCATTGAAATAGGAGAGTAATTGAGACGGACTTCGCTTGAGGGTCAAACTCTCGCTTATTTAGAGAGCGATACTATACAAATCCTATCTATTTTTAGTTGTCATACGGTAGGCAAATTGCCTTGTGCAGTGGCCGAAATGTATAAAGATCCTTTACAAAGGGAAGGTTGAACATCAGAGCTCGATACAGCAATGTATTAGCTCTGTAATGGTGTGGATAGAAGCGGAAAGCCGGCGGAGTTTCTCCGACGGCTTTTTTGTGCCATATCAGTTATTTAGCATTAAATCTATATTTATTATAGATTTAATGGCTATTTTCTTGAAACTATGTAATTTAGTTACGCGTTTAAGCCTCAGTACACAACAAATCTGATATATGCTCCTAGTTTCCAGAATTAGCCTTGCCCTCCTGCTCTGCCTCGTTTTAACAACTGCCGGGCAATCATCTGATACCAGTGCAGACCGCATTCTGGGCAGATGGCTTTTTCCGAAAAAACAAACCTGTGTGGAGATCTATCGGGAGAATGGACGCTACTTTGGTCGAATGGCAGCTATCAGTGCCAGTTGTGCCAGTGATTATGGCGACATCAAAAATCAGGTTGTACTGACTAATCTGTCATACACTCAGAACGAGTGGAAAGGAGGCACTATGATTCACCCTACCTCAGGGTCAAAATTTGATGTTGAACTCCGTATGACTAGCCCAAACACCCTGGTCGCAACCGTCTATAAGGGTGTACGGTTCATCAATAAAGAACTGGTTCTGACCAGGCAGTCTGCCAGTTAAGCCAGTGGCAGTTTAACCGCCTTTTAAGTCATATTCAACTCTCTTTTAACGGGATGTAGTGAAGTAGGGAGGTAGCTTTGTTCCCTGATTCAATACAACCAGTTATGAAGCTACTTATTACGCTTGGGCTAAATTGGCTCACTTGCGTTGCTTATGCGCAAACTACGCCTGTTCCCGGCCCAACGCCTACCGTTGTCGATTCTCTACCGACAACTTCATCAGTAAGCGGATTACCTGGCAGCCTTGACAAAGCTCCTCAAAAGATACCAGCAACTAAAAACGAGTTGAGGTACAATCTAAACGAGTCAGGCTCACACTTCTTTCGGGTTACTTTCCTCAACCAGACCTGGGTACGTGCTAATCAAAGTAATCCTGGCTCAACAGTCATTCAGGAGCCAGCCTCGGAGACCGTTGATTTTGGCTTGCGGCGTACGCGTATACAGCTATACGGTCAGATCAGCGACCGGGTATTCCTGTACTTTCAGTATGGGATGAATAATTTTAATTACCTGAATGGATTTCCGGCTTTCAACACGACCGGTACTCCCAGCAACCGAAAAGTAGCGGCCTTTTTTCATGATGCGCTGGGAGAATATCAGGTAATTAAAAACCGTGATTACCTCAAAGTGGGAGGCGGACTTACTATAGTGAATGGCCTTTCGCGTTTTACTCAGCCCAGCGTAGGTACGATCATGAGTATGGACGTACCTGTGTTCGCTCAGGCCACAGTTGATCAGACTGATGAGTTTGCCCGGAAACTGACGGTTTACGCCCGTGGTCAGGTAGGACAACTCGACTACCGGTTTGCCATTAGTGACCCATTTCCAATCCAGACAAATGGAGCCGCCCCCCCCGCATTAGGTCCTAATGCCAGTTTTGCGCTTAAAGGCCATCATAAGCAATATCAGGCCATGCTGGTCTACCAGTTTCTGGACAAAGAATCCCATCAGGTTCCAGGCTATATGACTGGAACGTACCTAGGGAAAAAGCGGGTACTTAATCTTGAAGCAGGCTTTATTACGCAAAAAAATGCTACCTGGCTGAAAGCGGCCACTGCATCAGATACTACCTATCAGACTATGAATCTGTGGTCTGTGGCCTCCTTTCTGGACATGCCTCTGAATTCAGCGAAAGGGACAGCTATCAACGCGTACCTGGGTTATTTTCACACTGACTATGGCACTAACTACCTGCGTTTTAATGGGATTATGAATCCGGCTTCTGGAATTGCCAATTCGTTGTCGCCCGGTGGTGGTAGTATTGGCGGCACACAGGGAAATGCGTTTCCTATGTTTGGTACGGGCAGTGTTATTTACTCGCAGGTTGGGTACCTAATGAAACAGGATCTGTTTGGGAGTGGTAATGGTACCTTACTGCCTTATGCACAGGCTCAAATAGCCAGTTATCAACGCGTAAGCAATACACTTGGTGTATATAATGTAGGTATTAACTACTTGATAAAAGGCCACAATGGCAAGTTTACTCTTGACTATCAAAATCGGCCCTATTACCAGGCGCTACTGGATGCTAACCGAATCGTGCCTGCTGGCAGATTGGGCCAGCTAACGCTTCAATATCAGGTATTTATTTAAAGAGAAGATGATTACCTCGCCCTGAGTAGAGCTAATGCTGTCATTATCTCTGGTTATGGCCAATTGTGCTACGATATTTTTTTTGCATCGTAAGAATTTTTAATGGTAGTATGTAATGTTACCACTCGTAACTTAGTCAAGCTATTCTAAGCTGCGTACGACTAAGTAAGTTGTGTTGTCTACCTGAATTCAGGTAAAAACTTATGCATTTCATACACATTATAGTACGCTTCACCTGAGTATACTCACTGTACCCGCTTTACCAACCGTATATTTGTGTAATCACTTGCGTTACATATGGATAAATTGTACTATTCAAAGTTCTTGTCCTTATTCGCTTTATTAGTTTTAACGGGTATTACCTGTTTTTCTGCGCTCGCCCAGACGCCAACCTACGTAGTGAGTGGGACAGTCGTGGATGCCAGATCTGGGCAAGGCGTTCCATTTGCAAGTGTAGCACTTGTTGGACGAAACGTAGGGGTAACTTCTGACGAAAATGGGGTTTTTGAGTTGAAAACCAGCCGGCTTACTGATTCACTGTATGTGAGTTCAATAGGCTTCGGTGTAAAGCGGTTTGGTATCGATAAAAGCAAACAGGTGCAGGTGCTTACGTTGCGCTTACCACCTGCGGGAAAAGTATTACAGGAGGTGATAGTACGTGCTGGAGAAAACCCTGCCTGGGGTATTCTGCGAAACGTGCGAAAGAATCTGGATAAAAACGATCGGAGCCGGATTAGGGCGTACGAATACGATAGTTACGCTAAGACAAGTATCTCACTAACCCATATTTCGGATAAGCTGCGCAGCAACCCACTTATTAAGAAGGTGCTGACGACAATGGACAAAAAAGATTCTGTTGTCGACGATCTCGGGCACAAAATAATGCCGTTGATGATGACCGAGTCGGTGAGTAAATATTATTACCGCGAATCGCCTGAACGCCGTCACGAAGAAATTTTGAAAACGCGGCTAAAGGGGATGGACATTGTAGAGCCTGAAATCATCTCTCAGTTCGTGGGTGGCAATGCGCTTAGCTACAATTTTTATCAAAATTACCTACGGGTTGTAGGCAAAGATTTCGCCTCACCTGTTGGTGCAGATTGGAAGGGCTGGTACTCCATGTACCTAGCTGACACCGTAAAAATCGGCAACTTTGTTTGCTTCGAGATTCAGTTCGACCCAAAAAACAAACAGGATCTGCTGTTTACGGGTAAAATGTGGATCGATACCACTACGTTTGCCCTGACCATGATTGAGGCGAAAGTAGGTGCCGAGGCGAATCTGAATTACGTGCGCCGCCTTGAAATTGAGCAGGAACTTGAGCCAGCGCTCGACTCGATCGGGAATAAGATTGGCTGGATGCCGGTTGCCATGCGCACTACGGCTGAACTCTATGGTATTGGCAAAAATTCTATTGGGGCATTAGCTCAGCAAGTGACTCGTAACGGTGGGTTTATATTGAACAGGCCTAAACCGCTGAGCTTCTATGACCGAACCGTTTCAGTAGCCGATACCGCTAAAACAAATACGGTTCCGATCGAAGAACTGGAAGGTGATGCCAAGCAAGATGCCATTGCCGAAGACATGTATTGGGCTAGTGTACGGCGTAATCTGGGCGCTGCCGATTCATTGAGTGTAGCCGACCGGAAAGTCCAAGAAATGATTGATACCCTGCGGGCCGTACCGTTGATCAGAACAACCGAGATTTTAACCCGGATTGCTACTACAGGCTGGTACCGCCGGGGGCCAATCGATTGGGGTCCTTATCCATACGCTATCGCTGTCAATAACATTGAAGGGCTGCGGTTACGCGCTGGCTTCCGCACCAATGGGAACTTCAGCAAAGCAATGGTATTGCGGGCCTATGCCGCATATGGTACTGGTGACGCTCGCTTTAAAGGAGGACTAGAATATGATTATATTCTGTCGCGGCGGAAATGGACCATTATAGGGGCCAAAGTAGCGTATGATCTTGAGCGGCTTGGCTTTACGCCCGAACTCATCAATGGGAACAAAGTATTCTACGCGTTTAGCCGATTTGGTCAGTACCGGGGCGGTTACTACAGCAATAGTCAGGAACTGTATTTCCGCACTGAACCGCTGAAAGGGGTAATGATTACCGCCGCCATTGGCGATAGAACGTTTATGCCTACGTTCCCTTTCCATTACCGGACGCAGCCCGACTTAGATAATAATTCGCCAACCCGACCCGACTTCAATGACTCATACTGGTCGGCCGAACTAAGATTGGCCCGGAAAGAGACATTCATCATGGATGGGAACGAGCGTATTCCGGTGGCGACTAAGCGCACGCCGGTCGTTTGGTTGAAATATACCCATGGACATCATGCCTTTGGGGGTGACTTTAGCTACGATCGGTACTCCTTGCGGGCGTTTCAAACCCTGAAATTCGGTAAAGCTGGCCGGTCGTCTTACGTGTTGCAGGCAGGTTTTACGCCGTCGCGATTACCGGCACCACTGCTGTTTACCCACACTGGTAACCCGACCTTCTTTTTTGCGCCGAATACATTCAACCGAATGCAGTTTTATGAATTCGTAAGTGATCGGTTTGTGACGGTACACTGGCAACACGGCTTCGACGGAATTCTGTTTAACCGTATCCCTCTGATTAAGAAACTGAACTGGCGGCTCTGGACCAACGCTGATGTACTTTGGGGAAACCGGCGGGAGCCCAACCGCCGTGTTGATGCCCCGCAGGATGTTCGGCCGGGCGTGAGGCCTACGGTATTTGGCTCGCTCGATCCAAACATTCCCTACATCGAGGCTGGTTATGGTATAAGCAATATCTTCAAATTGCTGCGCATCCAGGTTGTTCACCGGCTCAACTACCTGGGCCCCGGTGTCGATCGGTTTGTCGTAAAAGGGGGGATTGAATTCAGCTTTTAGCGCTTGGTTACTACGCCTATATGTTTTTACTGAAATACCCATTAGTACTGGCGTCGGGCTCGCCCCGACGTCGGCAACTACTGGCTGATGCCGGATTTGCTTTCACCATTGAAACGCGCCCGACCGATGAGCTTTTTCCAGCCGACATGCCGGTCGATGACGTTGCTGAGTTTCTGGCTAGGCAAAAAGCGGCTGAATTTGCCCGCGACCTGGGAGAGCGGGTTATCCTTTGCGCCGATACGGTAGTGATTCTTGATAACCAGATTCTGAATAAACCAATCGATGCCGCTGATGCCCACCGCATGTTACGGAGCTTGAGTGGCCGCGCGCATCGGGTACGTACCGGGGTGTGCCTGCTAACCCCCGCTGGCTTAAGTTCATTTACCGACGAAGCTACCGTTCACTTCGCTGAGCTGACAGACGAAGAGATCGACTACTACATTCGGGTTTGCAAGCCATTCGACAAAGCCGGAGCGTATGGTGCGCAGGATTTCATTGGGCTGGTGGCCGTACACCGCCTCGAGGGCTCGTTCTATACGGTGATGGGGCTGCCTACACACCGGGTGTATCAGGCGCTACTGCCTTATCGAGCTTGAGTAGCTACCCAGACTGAACTCTCCCCGCAACGGAACGTACCTACACTGATTTAGTCCGGTTTAGCTGTTTCACCAAACAGTTTTTGCTTTAGGTCGAAGGTATGGCCAGCAAATACGATGAGAATTTGATGCTGGTTAAAAGCGTTGTGAATGGCAATGATGGCTTCACTCTGCGCCGCTGCTGCATTTGTTGTCGACGGATCGATCCAGAACCAGAGGGCAAACTGAATGTTTTCGACCGTAAATCCCCGGTAGTTGAGGTCTACAGATCGACCATTGGCTACAAACGGTAACGCTTGCACGGCTTCTTGTGCCACGCGCTTGGCCACTTCTAAATCGTCTAGGTACGATACGCCAGCAACTACCTCAATACGTCGTAGCCCGTTGCGCGAATGATTGATGATTGGTTTCTGGAAAACATCCTTGCTGGGAATTTCCACCGTTTGTCCCTGGCCGTTATCAAGTAAAACCGACCGGATTCTGACGTTGAGTACCTTCCCGGTAAAACCGTTTGTTTCAATAGTGTCGCCAACCTGAATAGGTCGCGCCAGTGCAATCATAGTGCCCGAGATAAAGTTGGTTGTAAGGTCCTGAAAGGCAAAACCAACTGCCAGGGCAAGTACCCCTGCACCAGCTAACAGCGACGTAACCGTTTTTTCGAGCCCCAACACGCCCAGCGCGATGAAGACGCCCATGGCCATCACAACGACCCGCGCCACCGAACCCGACAGCGCCACCAGCGATTGATTGTTGCTGATCCTCGTCAGGCCGGCACACACCCAGCGACTCACCCAGCGAGACACCATGATGGCTGACGTTAGAATGAGTACGGCCAGAGCAAATCGGGGTATAAGCCGAACGCCGTAGCGCGCCCATGCGGTAAGTTCGTTATAGAGTAGAGCGATTATTTTTGCGTGATCCATAGTACAAAGGTCGGTACAACGCATGCAAACGGTGTAGTAAATGGGCCTGTATACCCTGATTTCTGCCTGACCGGCCCTCGTTAGGTGGAGATCAGCTACCCAAAGGGAGCTGACCTATTTGTACAAAAATGGGTTTTGCGAAGAATGCCCCAACTTTCTCTTGCTTAAAGTAAAAATTGGTGCCAAATTTGTAGTCCGCGTTGTTAATTCACATGCCGAATCGCCTGTTACATCGTTTCTTAACCCTCTCACTTGCCGGGTTGCTACTTCTGCTTCATAGCGGAATTGGCCCGTCGCTGCGTGCCGTTGGGCAACCGGTGAAAGCAGCTACAACGGCAAAGAAAGCTCAGAAAGCGGGCGATCAGAAGGAGGAGACCATTGTTAAGGCCGCCCTCAATGAAGCGGTGGTCGCTCCGGCGCTGTCCTTCGATTTTTCGCAGGTAACGTACCTGCTCTTTGCCGACCAGATTCGGCTCCTCACCCTCGACCGGCCCCTGCTGCGTCGGGTGTTTGATGTTCCTCACTATTATTCGTCGTACTTGCGACAGGTCTTCGGGCACCTCATTGCGCCGAATGCACCTTAATTGGGTTTGCTGTTTGTATTTTGCTGTTTGACGTTGCGCTGCTGATCAACCATTTCTCTGATTAGCAAAGCAATCTCAAACCTCAAATCCCAAACGTCAAACCCATTTTTTATTCTTTTCCATCCAAATTCCAATTCGTAACATCATGCAAAACAGAACCGTCGTTTTGGTTCTGACAGGTATTATAGCAGTGCTTTGCCTCTATTACCTGTCGTTTACCTTCGTTTCGCGTAACATCAAAAAAGACGCAGAACGATATGCTACCAATGCCAAAGGGCAACTGGATATTAAAGCAAAACAGCGTTATATCGATTCACTCTGGAAGCAGCCAGTATACCTGGGCAACACGCTCCAGGAAGTGACCGAACGTGAACTTGGTCTTGGCCTTGACCTACAGGGTGGTATGCACGTGGTGCTGGAAGTGTCGCCCGGCGAAGTGCTGCGCGGTTTGGCCGGTAACACTCGTGACCCACAGTTCAACGAAGCCATTAAGCGGGCTACCAAAGATCAGCAGACAAGCCAGTCGAGCTTCGTTGATCTGTTTGTTAACAACTACAAAGAAGTGGTGCCTGGTGCTAAACTCGCCAGCATCTTTGCCACGAGTGCCAACCGTGCCCGCATCAACTACCAGACGTCAGACGCCGAAGTAAAGCGGTTCCTGAACGAAGAAGTGAGTGGTGCTATCGACCGGTCATTCCGGGTTATCCAGGCACGGGTTGACAAGTTCGGGGTAACAAACCCGAACGTACAACGCCTGCCCGGTAGCGGTCGCATTCTGATCGAGCTGCCTGGTGTTGATAATCCAGATCGGGTACGTCGCCTGCTGACAGGAGCGGCCAAACTGGAGTTCACCGAAGTGTATAAACTCAACGAGATTTCACCGGGCCTTGAGGCGCTGGGTACGTACCTGGCCAAAGCCGAAGCAGAACGCAAACTGGCGGCTGCCAAAGCAAAGCCAACGGCTACCGTATCGGGAACAGCCAGCACAGGTGATCTGGCTGCTCAGCTGGGTGGTGCCAAGAAAGTAGCTACGGCCGATACGGCTAAATCACAGGCCGATTCAGCCCAGACGCAGGCGGCCCTGACCAACCTGTTCATCCCTATCTCGCAGGACCAACTGGCAGTTGATCTGAAAGATACCGCGCGTGCCAACGCAATCTTCAATGATCCAGAAGTACGTGCTGTATTCCCAAATGATATGGTATTTGCCTGGGACCGTAAAGCGACCGAAATCCCTGCGCAGGGAGGTACGCCACGTCGGGAGTTGCTGCCACTCTATTTCGTGAAGAAGCCAGGTGGCAAAGCACCCATGGAAGGTGGCGTTATTTCAGACGCTGGTAACGACTATGATGAGCGTGGACGGCCCGAGGTAACAATGCGTATGAACGCTGAAGGTGCCAAAAAATGGCGTGCCCTGACGGCTGCTAACGTAAACCGTCCGGTAGCGATCTTGCTTGATGGGCTGGTATACACAGCACCGAACGTACAGAACGAAATTCCAAACGGTAGCTCAAGCATCACAGGTAACTTCACCGTTGAAGAAACCAAGGATATGTCGAACGTGCTGAAAGCTGGTAAGCTGGATGCGCCTGCCAATATTGTTGAAGAGAACATTGTAGGTGCTACGCTGGGCTCACAGGCTATTCAGGCTGGTATCATTTCCTCGCTGGTTGGTCTGCTGATCGTACTAATCTTCGTGGCCATGTATTACAGCCGCGCCGGTCTGATCGCCGATATTACCTTGTTCGTTAACCTGTTCTTCCTGATGGGTGTAATGGCTGCCGTGCCTGGTACCGTACTGACCATGCCTGGTATTGCCGGTATCGTACTGACAATCGGTATGGCGGTGGATGCGAACGTACTGATCTACGAGCGGATCAAAGAAGAACTCGAACTGGGCAAAACACTCCGGCAAGCCATTTCCGATGGTTTTAAAAACGCGCTGTCGTCAATCCTTGACTCGAATGTAACGACTTTCCTGACGGGTATCATCCTGTTCCTGTTTGGTACAGGTCTGATCAAAGGTTTTGCTACAACGCTGATCATCGGTATTCTAACTTCGCTGTTTGCGGCCTTGCTCATCACGCGTTTGATGATCGAGTGGTATGTAAGCCGGGGCAACACGCTGAGCTTCTCGTCGCCCTGGTCGAAGAACCTGTTCAAAGGATCTGACTTCGACTTCGTTTCGCACCGCCGTACCTATTACATTATCTCGTCGACGATCATTGCTTTAGGTATTGTTTCGGTACTGTTCAAAGGCTTCGGTCTGGGTGTCGATTTCAAAGGTGGACGTTCGTACGTGATCAAATTTGAAAAGTCGATCACCACCGATGAGGTGCGTGCTGCAGTGACTCCGGCATTGGGTGGAATTGAGCCTGAGGTGAAAACCTACGGTGGCAATGGCATTAGCACCGATCAGGTGAAAATGACAACCAGCTACGACATAGACAACACAGCTCCTGATGCGGATAAGCAAGTCTCGGAAGCGGTATTGAAGGGATTGTCGAGCATCAATGGAAACAAGGCCAATATCGAAAGCTCGCAGAAAGTAGGTCCAACGATTGCCAAAGACTTGATCTATTCGGCCATCTGGTCGATCCTGCTGGCAGTTGCCGTCGTATTCGGCTATATCCTGATCCGGTTTAAGCGGCTTGCCTTTGGGTACGGTGCAGTTGTGGCCTTGTTCCACGACGTGCTGATCATCCTCGCTATCTTCTCGATCGGTAATGGGTTGCTTCCGTTCTCGCTGGACATTGACCAGGCGTTTGTAGGAGCCCTGCTAACGATCATGGGCTACTCGATGAACGATACCGTGGTTGTATTTGACCGGGTTCGCGAGTACCTGGCCGAAAACAAGGGTAAGAAAGAAGACATCGCTACGATTATCAACAACGCCCTGAATAGCACCCTGAGCCGCACGGCGGTAACGGGTCTGTCGACGATGCTGGTACTGCTGGTACTGTTCATCTTTGGTGGCGCTACCATTCGTGGCTTCTCATTCGCCATGCTGATCGGTGTTATCGTGGGTACGTACTCATCGCTGTTCGTAGCAACGCCTATCGTGGTTGACACGCTGAGCAAAGACACGCTCGACGCTGACAAGCCAGCTACCTCATTGGCGCCCAAGACAGGTTACAGCGCGATCCCTGCTGATTTTACCGACAAGGAAGCCGAGACACCTGAAGAGTTTTCGCAAACTGCCGCGGCTAAAGAGAAGAAAGTGAAGACGCCACTGATCAAGCCTTCACAGAAATAAGCTGATTCGTACTTGAAAAGCCGAATGAGGACAGACCTCATTCGGCTTTTTTACACATAGCTATGCGTAAAATCGGTATCTTTCAGCTAGAATTGCCAATTAATACTTCACAGAAAGCTTAAATCACCAAACTTTATTTTCCTTCATGGAAGCAAAACTCAAACCGGCTGATACAACCAGTGTGTGGCGCAAGAAGCCAATGTACCTTTACGAGCAAGACATTCAGAAGAGTGAGCTGAAGCGCGTATTGGGTAAGTGGAGCCTGACCGCTATTGGCATTGGGGCAATTATTGGAGGTGGTATCTTCGTATTGACAGGTACAGCCGCGCATTACCATGCTGGTCCGGCGCTGGCGCTGTCATTCGTTGTGGCGGGGATCGGCTGTATTTTTGCTGCCCTTTGCTATGCCGAATTTGCCGCCATGCTGCCTGTTGAAGGATCGGCTTACGCCTATGCCTACGGTACCATGGGTGAACTCTTTGCCTGGGTTATCGGCTGGGGGCTTATCCTCGAATACGCCATGGGTGCCATGACTGTGGCCGTAAGCTGGTCGGGTTATTTCAATAAGCTGCTTCACCTATTCGGGATCGATATACCCTTCTGGTTGCGGAACGACCCTGTTTCGGCGGCTAAATATGCCGTTGATAATGGCCTGGCCGATCCCGGTTTCTCGGTTAACCTACCCGCTTTTCTGATCGTCTGGGTTGTAACTGCCGTATTGGTACGGGGTATCAAAGAAGCTGCCGGTGCCAACAACGTGATCGTAATCATGAAAGTAGCCGCTGTGCTGTTCGTGATCATCGTTGGTGCGTTCTACGTTCAATCGGCCAACTGGATTCCGTTTATCCCAGCACCGGAAATAATTCCTGGTGAAACCGGTGCCCCGCACGAAGCCTATGGCTGGGGTGGTATCATCTCAGGGGCATCGGCTATCTTCTTTGCCTATATCGGTTTCGATGCCGTGTCAACGCAAGCTGGTGAGGCCATCAACCCACGCAAAGACATTCCGTTTGCTATCGTTACGTCGCTGCTGGTTTGCACCATTCTGTACATCGCTGTGTCGCTCGTTCTGACGGGTATGATCAACTACAAAGACATTGTCGGCGATGCCCTCAAAGCACCCGTAGCCGCTGCATTTGACAGTGCTGGGCAGCCTTGGGCGGTGTTCATCATCACTGCCGCCGCAACGGCCGGTCTGATCTCGGTGATGCTGGTAATGATGCTGGGTCAAACCCGGATCTTCCTTGGCATGGCGAAAGACGGCCTGCTGCCCAATTTCTTCCGTAGCATCCACCCAACGCTGAAGACGCCATTCAAAAGCACAATCCTTGTTGGGCTTGTCGTATCTCTGGTAGCGGCCTTTACGCCCATTAGCATCCTGGGCGATATGTGTTCGTTCGGTACGCTGTTTGCCTTTGCTATGGTGTGTCTGGCTGTTTGGCTATTGCGTCGTAGCGATCCAGGTCGTGAGCGTAGCTTCCGTGCTCCCTTCCTGAATGTAATTGCTCCGCTGGGTATTCTGACGAACTTCTACCTGATCATTAATCTGAGCGAACTGGCTCAACTGCTGGCTTTTGGCTGGTTGATTCTTGGTCTGGGCGTTTACTTCCTGTATGGTCGGCCAAACAGTAATCTGAACAAGCTGTAAGTACACTCGCTTTAGTTGAGGCGCAGATTTGGAGCAATAGCTGCCGATCTGCGCCTTTTTTGTTTTCCAGCTGTTATAGAGTCAACTTAATCGTATTTGCTATGCGCTTTACTTCGCTCAACCCGTACACATCAGAACAATTTGCTGAATACCCAGCTCATTCGGCCGCTCAAATCGATGCCCGCTTACAAATTGCCGAGCATGCAGCGGCCGATTGGTCAATGCGGTCGTTCGCTACGCGGGCCGAATGCTTTACCCGGCTGGCTGGCGTGCTGCGCAACAGGCAGGAGGAACTGGCCTTGCTGATGACCAACGAGATGGGGAAAACCTTAGCAGAGTCGCGGGCCGAGATTGAGAAGTGCGCGGGGCAATGCCAGTATTACGCCGAGCATGCCGAGGCTATGCTCCAGCCAACTGCTATTGCAACCGAAGCGGCGTATAGCGGAGTCAGTTACGAGCCCGTTGGTATTGTGCTGGCGGTCATGCCCTGGAATTTTCCGTTCTGGCAGGTATTCCGGTATGCAGTGCCCGCCCTGATGGCGGGTAATGTGACCCTGCTTAAGCCCGCCCCAAACGTACCTGGCTGTGGGCTGGCCATTGAGGCGGCCTTTCGGGAAGCAGGTTTCCCCGAAGGTGTAATGGCTTGTCTGTTAGTCGATGTACCTGAGCTAAAGGCAATCATTGCCGACGACCGAATTGGGATGATCACCTTAACCGGGAGCGAACGGGCGGGTACATCGGTAGCCGCGTTGGCGGGAGCAAACGTAAAGAAATGTGTGCTCGAACTGGGTGGTTCCGACCCGCTGATCGTTCTGGCCGATGCAGATCTGGACGCCGCTGCCAAGGCTGCCGTTACCTCGCGGATGGGGAATGCGGGGCAGGTGTGTATCGCTGCCAAACGCTGGCTCGTAGAAGCTCCGGTGGCAGATGCGTTTACCCAACGCGTGGCTGAGCTGATTCAGGCCATCAGACAGGGAAATCCACTCGATCCTGAGGTGCAAATGGGCCCCATTGCCCGTCTCGATCTGGCCGACACCTTACGCCATCAACTCACGCAGGCGCTTAGGCAGGGTGCGCATGCGCTGGTTGGCGGGCAGAGCGACGGAACGTCATTTACGCCCACATTACTGACCGACGTACGTCCCGAAAATGTGGCTTTTGCTGAAGAAACGTTTGGACCAATAGCTATAATCACCACCGTTAGAGACGTCGACGAAGCCATCAAATACGCCAATAACTCGCGCTACGGTCTGAGTGCGGCACTATGGACAGCCGACACCGACCGGGCAACGTACCTAGCGCGCCAGTTGCGGGTGGGGAGTGTATTCGTAAATGCAGCAGTACGGTCAGATAGCCGGCTGCCAATTGGTGGTGTAAAGAAGTCGGGCTATGGCCGCGAACTGAGCGAAACAGGAATTCGTGAGTTTTGTGCCACGAAAACGACTTATATCGCGTAGCTGCCTGAAAGCTAGACGGTGCGTAGATATGTATAATGCACTTTTAATTGAACTAGCCTGATTCTGGCACCATTCCGCTGTATCATTGCATTCAACTCCACTGCAGGCATGCGTTTATATCTACCTTTTTACTGCATCATTCTATTCGTAAGTCATAGTCATTCGTTGAGAGGCCAGAATCTTGACGCTAACGTTCGCGTTGGTTTCGATGTATTTGCTGGTGTGGTGAAAGCCGATTATTCGCCAACAAATAAACTGCTGACCGACAACGGCTACAATAGTATCAACCCAACCAGTACACGGTACGGAGTTGGCATAGCGGTATGCGGCCCACTTACGGGGAAGTTGCCTGTTAGATTAGGTTTGCAGGCCATGATGCACTCGAATGAAAACATATCGGGTAACAACCGTACAGCGATTAGCGCAGTGAACACGCAGTTGGCACTTGAACTGGATGTAATTAATAAAGGAGCTATTGTGGCTGGGCCACTTATTGGATTGGGCGTGCTGACATCAACAATCGACGCGTCGAAAGATAACCAGGTAGGCAGTTTCAACGGCTACGTGTCTGGCAACGCCCGCGGCGTTTCCCTCAACCACCTCACCTTCCCTGTGGTCTTCGGCGGGCGGGTCTGGTTTCGGTTGCGTAACACCGCTACCGGCCAGTTCAAGCGGCAGGGATTTGCTTTGTCGGGTGGTTACTTACTGCCACTCGATGGGCAGAATTGGTACTGGGCCAATAACGTCAGTTTACCCAGGGGCCCAAACCAAAACACGGGTACCTGGTACATTCAGGTAGGGTTTGGCATTCGATAAGCACAGCCTGTGTGATAAACGTCACAAAAACGAATTGCCCGACTACGTAGTTTTGTACTGTAATGATGGTACATGAGTTTTTTGGCTACGCAGCGGCAGTACTGGTTGGGCTGGTGATAGGTCTGGCCGGAGGTGGAGGCAGCATTCTGACCGTGCCCATCTTTGTCTATATCTTCGGTATCCCGACCATGCTGGCTACGTCGTACTCACTGTTTGTGGTGGGAACAACCTCGCTGATCGGCTCGCTGAACCACATCTGGAAAAAACGGGTCGACCTACGTGTGACCATTGCATTTGCAGGGCCTTCGTTTATTTCGGTGTACCTGAGTCGCCGTTATCTGGTGCCCGCCCTGCCCGATCCGCTGGTACGCTTGGGCGACATTAACGTACCCAGGAGTGACGCTATTCTCTTTTTTTTCGCCGTCGTAATGATCCTGGCTGCCCGCGCCATGATTCGGGATAAACGGCCCAGCGAGGGCATTGCCGCTGATGGTCGACCACGTTACGGTTCGCTCGCGCTCGATGGTCTCGCCGTTGGGCTACTGACCGGCATAATTGGGGCAGGCGGCGGCTTTCTTATCGTGCCGATGCTGGTGCTGCTGGCAGGTTTACCCATCCAGCGAGCCGTGGCTACCTCAGTGCTTATCATCGCCGTAAATTCGTTTATTGGCTTTCTGGGTGATTTGCAGCACATCTCGCTCAACTGGAATTTCCTGTTACCCTTTACTGGTTTATCCATTGTTGGTATCTTCCTGGGCATGTACCTTGCCCGGTACGTACCTGCCCAGGTGCTTCGAAAAGGGTTTGGCTGGTTTGTGCTGGCCGTAGCAACTTACATGATTGCGCGCGAGTTGTTGTAACAGTGTTGATGACCTCGTGCATAGGGGGCTGTTCGGTAGTTATCGCCATTTTAGTTTAGAGAAGACATTCAGT
Source organism: Fibrivirga algicola (assembly GCF_011742925.1). Lineage (GTDB taxonomy): Bacteria > Bacteroidota > Bacteroidia > Cytophagales > Spirosomataceae > Fibrella > Fibrella algicola. Next base: position 236,721 of record NZ_WAEL01000008.1, on the reverse strand, counting down.
ACGTTAAGAAAGAGACATATGTTTGTTGAACAACTGTATACTGGTTGCCTGGCGCAGGGAGCCTATTATATTGAAAGTGAAGGCGAAGCAGCTATCATCGATCCACTTCGTGAGGTAACGCCTTACCTGCGAAAAGCCGAGAAAGCAGGCGCCACAATCAAATATATTTTTGAGACCCATTTTCACGCCGATTTCGTATCGGGCCACCTTGATCTGGCTAAGAAAACTGGCGCTACAATCGTGTACGGTCCCAACGCCAACACGACTTACGAAGCGCATAAAGCTACTGATGGTGAGGTGTTCAAACTGGGTAATGCCTGGATTAAGGTGCTGCATACACCCGGCCATACCCTGGAATCGGCAACGTACCTGCTGATTGATGAGAGCGGTAAAGACCACGCTATTTTTACCGGTGATACGCTGTTTATCGGCGATGTAGGCCGTCCCGATCTGGCAATAAAAGGTGACCTAACTGAGCGTGATCTGGCTGGTATGCTGTATGACAGCCTGCACACTAAAATTATGCCCCTTGCCGATGACGTAATCGTGTATCCGGCCCACGGAGCTGGCTCTGCCTGTGGTAAGAACATGAGCAAAGAAACAACCGATACCCTCGGCAATCAGAAGATGTTTAACTACGCACTTCGGGCTAAATCGAAGGATGAGTTTGTGGCGCAGGTACTGGACGGACTGAGTAAGGCACCCGCTTATTTTGCTCAAAATGCTCGTCTGAACAAAGAGGGCTACGAATCCATCGATCAGGTCATGCAGCGTGGCACCCAGGCTCTTTCGCCCGATGCGTTCGAGGCGGCGGTAAACGAAACTGGAGCCGTAGTACTCGATGTGCGCAACGCGGCCGACTTCACCGTTGGCTTTGTGCCCAACAGCATTAACATTGGTTTGAACGGGCAGTTTGCTCCCTGGGTTGGTGCGTTGATTCCAGACCTGAAACAACCCATTGCGTTGATTACCCCGGCTGGCCTGGAACGCGAAACCATTGTGCGGTTGGCGCGGGTTGGGTATGATCAATGTATTGGTTACCTGGAAGGCGGCTTTGCCGAATGGCAGCAGGCCGGAAAAGAAGTCGACTCAATCGAATCGATTTCGGCTGAACTATTCGCCGATCGATTACGCGAGCAGCCGTCGGCTTTCGTCATTGATGTGCGTAAACCCGCTGAGTTTGAACCGGAGCACGTTGAACGAGCCGAGAACCTTCCATTGGATACGCTGAACGAACACCTGAGTCAGATACCCCGCCACGAGCCTGTTTATGTGCACTGTGCCGGCGGCTATCGATCGATGGTGGCCAACTCGATTTTGAAAGCGCGTGGCTTCGACCAGATCGTAAACGTAGATGGGGGCATGGCGGCGATTAAACAGACTGATATACCTGTGGTAGCCACACGGGCTGCTAACCATTAACCCCGCCCCGGGTTTTCGTCCATACCCAATCGGGGGAGGGGAGGGTTCAGCAATTTGGGTAATACTTTGACGCGGAAAACGCGCGCTCCACCCACCTCGAAGTCGCAACTATAATAGCCTCGTTCTTTTACACCCCGATACACGGCGGTGTAGTTTACTTTGGCGGGCCAGCCGTTCATGGCCAACTCGCCCGTAATGGCGTCTACAGCTTTACGCAGGTTGGAAAAGAAAACCACTGTCGGCTCGCGTTGACGAACGGTATTGAGCGAGCCAACCGGTAACACGGTCACTTCATAAATCGTAAGGGCCTGACTGCGCATGGCAAGGGTAAAAGGGTAACGTTGACTGACTGAACAGAATTTTCGCGAAAAATAACCAATCTGCGGGCTAACCTGCAATGCCGAAATAGAGCGAGGCTCATCAATCACGTTGATTGATGAGCCTTTTGGCTATATGGCCAACTATCTTGACTATATAATACACTTATCGATCACAAACTAGCACGCTATTGGCAACCAAGAGTAGTCGGATTCGGCCGTTTTCTTTCTAAAGAAAATGCATCGTGCAGCTTAGTCTGCCTCAATGATCAACTGGCATGGAAAGACGAATTGCAGTTAAACAGATGGTGCTTCTAGCCGGGGGCTTGCTAGCGCTGCCAGCCTGGGCTAATGCCTGGACAAAAGCAACTGTAGGCCTTGAGCAGCCACTATTAAGTCCAGCGCAGACCGATTCGCTGGCCAGCCTGATTGATACCTTAATTCCAGCCTCTGATACCCCCGGTGCCCTGGACTTGAACGTACCTGATTTTGTGCAGAAGATGGTAGCCGACTGCTACGAGCCTGCCGTGCATCAACAGGTAAAAGACGGGTTGACTAACGTTGATGCACTGGCGCAGGCCAGCTTCGGCCAGACTCTCACCCGCTGTACCTCCGTCCAGCGGCTCGACATACTGCAAAAAATACAGGCTGATCCTGAGGCCGGGCGTAAGGAATTCTTTACCCTGATCAAGAACCTGACGATTCAGGGCTACACCACGTCGGAATACGTGATGACAACATTTTTGAACTACAACATGGTACCCGGTCATTATTACGGCTGTGTTCCGGCACCGGTAGCCGCTCGATAACCAACAAGCGATATGGCAAATTTTGCAATTGATGCGGCGTCAAAACTATCCGGTACGTCGGACCGCTACGATGCCATCGTAATTGGCTCGGGCATTAGCGGTGGCTGGGCTGCGAAAGAGTTAACGGGCAAAGGCCTGAAAACGCTGGTGTTGGAACGGGGCCGCGATGTAAAACACGTAACCGACTATCCCACCGCTAATCTGAACCCCTGGGAGTTTGAACACCGTGGACAGGTTCCATTGGCGGTGCAACAGCAGTACGGCAACATCCGCTCGTTTATGCGTGAAGAAACCCTGCATTGGGCTATCAAACCAGATGAACAGCCGTTCGTGGAAGAACAGCCGTTTACCTGGACACGCGGCTACCATGTAGGTGGCAAGTCACTGCTGTGGGCACGGCAAACGCAGCGGCTAAGTGATTTCGATTTCGATGGCCCCGCCCGCGATGGGTTCGCTGTCGACTGGCCTATACGCTATGCCGACATTGCTCCATGGTATAGCTACGTTGAGAAATTTGCCGGTATATCGGGCAACAAAGATGGCCTGCCACACTTGCCCGACGGCGAGTTCCTGCCGCCTATCGAACTAAACTGCGTAGAGTCGCACTTGCAGGGTGTCATTGCGCAGCATTATAAAGACCGACAGCTCATCCAGGGGCGTTGCGCGCACATTACCAAACCACAACCCGTTCATACGGCGCAAGGTCGGGCGCAGTGCCAGCATCGTTCACTTTGTGTGCGTGGGTGCCCGTTTGGGGGCTATTTCAGCAGTAATGCCTCTACGCTGCCCTGGGCTGAACGAACCGGTAATATGACCCTGCGTCCGCATTCGGTGGTGCACTCGATTATTTACGATGAGAAAAAAGGGCGTGCTTCCGGGGTACGTGTTGTTGACGCCAACACAAAGGAGATGATGGAGTTTTACGCCAAAATCATTTTCGTGAATGGCTCGGCACTCAATACGAACCAGATTCTGCTGAACTCCACATCGAACCGATTTCCCAACGGGCTGGGTAATGACAGCGGCTTACTGGGTAAATACATTGCCTGGCATAACTACCGGGGGAAAATATCGGCGCAGTACGATGGCTTTCCCGATAAAATGACCGATGGTAAAAACCCGAGCAATGGCTACATTCCCCGTTTCCGGAACTTACACAAGCAGGAAACAAGCGGTCCGGCGTCCCGGTTTTTGCGCGGCTATGCCACGGGCGTTGGTGGCGGACGAGGTTACGCACAAAACCGTGAAGGTATGGGTCTGGCGCTGAAAGAGAACCTGTTGCACCCGAAGCTAGGCCCCTGGGGCGTAAGCGGCTGGATGATGGGCGAAACTATTCCGATCGAGTCGAATCACGTGCGACTCGACAAGCAGCTGACGGATAAATATGGCATTCCGCAGCTGATTACGTCGGCCCGCTGGACTGAGAACGACGACAACATGGTGAAGGACTACATCGAGCAGATGACGGAGATGTTCACCCTGGCTGGATTCAAAAACATCAATGCCGTAGATACGCACGCCAACCCCGGTTCAGACATTCACGAGATGGGCGGCGTGCGCATGGGGAAAGACCCGAAAACGTCGTTGCTCAACAAGTGGAATCAATTGCATCACTGTAAAAATGTATTCGTTACCGACGGGGCCTGCATGACCTCGACGGCCACCCAGAACCCGTCACTGACCTACATGGCCCTTACGGCGCGGGCGGCCGATTTTGCCGTAAAAGAAAGTAAAAAGAAGAACCTCTAATCTGCTTATGTACAACAAAACCACGTTCAGGCTGTTGGCCGCTATCGGTCTGTCGCTCAGTCTCAGCTACTTTCACAACGGGCAAGTGGCTGCTCAGGCGGGCAAACCCGTTTACACCTTTCCGCTTGGTCTGCAGACCTATACCTACCGGAACAGTTTCCCAAAAGATGTGGTAGGTACGTTAGATCTTATCAAATCACTTGGTTTCAAAGAAATTGAAGGCGGTCCACCAAAAGGCATGTCAGTCGAGGAGTTCAGGAAGCTGCTCGACGAACGGGGCATCAAAGTCACCTCGACAGGAGCGGGCTACGAGCAGATTGTAGCCGACCCAATGGCATCGGTGAAGCAGGCGAAGGCCCTTGGCGCTTCGTTTGTGATGGTTGCCTGGATTCCACATCAGAAAGGAAATTTCTCGCTCGAAAACGCGAAAAAAGCCGTCGATGATTTCAATCGGGTGGGGAAGGTGCTGGCCGAAAATGGCCTTACGTTTTGCTACCATAACCACGGTTACGAATTTCAGCCTTATGCTGATGGCACGCTGTTCGATTATATCGTGAAAAACACCAATCCGGCCTACGTCTCGTTTGAAATGGATATCCTCTGGGCACAGCACGGTGGTGCCGACCCCGTTGCGCTACTCAAAAAGTATGGGAGCCGCTGGAAACTGATGCACCTGAAAGACCTGAAAAAAGGCATCAAAGGTGACCTGACTGGTGGCACGCCGCCTGAAAATGACGTAGTGCTGGGCGATGGGCAGATCAATATGCCTGAGGTATTGAAAGAGGCTAAGAAGGCAGGTGTGAAGCACTACTACATCGAAGACGAAAGTAACCACGAAGACACGCAGGTGCCGCAGAGCATCGCGTATCTGAAGGGGTTGAAGTTCTAGTTTACCGGCGCGTAGCTAAATCACGAACTGGTTTTTTAGCAGCGCAACAGCAAACGAGAAACTAAAAAGGCCAGCCTGTGCAATACAGGCTGGCCTTTTTAGGAAAGCTAAAAAACGATTATTTCTTATACATTACGGCTTCTACCGCTTCCAGTGTGCGCTTCAGGCTTGGCAGAATCGCTTCGATGAGCGTTGGTGCGTAGGGGAGAGGCAGATCGAGGCTGTTAACCCGGATAACGGGTGCATCGAGGTAATCGAAGGCGTTCCGCTGAATGTTATACGTCAACTCAGACGAGATCGCCGCCAATGGCCAGGCTTCTTCAACGATTACACACCGGTTGGTTTTCTTCACCGAGTTGATAATCGTAGCGTAGTCGATGGGTCGAACCGTGCGCAGGTCGATTACTTCGGCCGATACACCGTTTTTCGCCAGCTCATCAGCTGCAGCCAGTGCCACTTTCATGATCTTACCGAATGATACGATCGTTACGTCGTTACCTTCGCGAACTACTTTCGCCTGACCAATCGGAATCAGGTACTCTTCTTCAGGCACCTGGCCCTTATCGCCGTACATCAACTCCGATTCCATGAAGATAACGGGGTCGTTATCACGGATCGAGCTTTTAAGCAGGCCTTTGGCGTCGTAAGGGTTCGAGGGAACCACCACTTTCAGACCAGGTGTATTGGCAAACCAGTTCTCGAAGTTTTGCGAGTGCTGGCTCGACAGCATACCGGCGTTACCAGTTGGGCCACGAAATACGATCGGACACGAATACTGCCCGCCCGACATCGACATGATCTTGGCGGCCGAGTTGATGACCTGATCGATAGCCACTAACGAGAAGTTGAACGTCATGAATTCGATGATCGGACGCAGCCCGTTGATGGCTGAACCAACACCGATACCGGCGAAACCAAGTTCGGCAATGGGTGTATCAATTACCCGTTCTGCGCCGAATTCGTCCAGCATTCCCTGACTGACTTTGTAGGCTCCGTTATACTCGGCCACTTCTTCGCCCATCAGGTAGACTGTCGGGTCAAGGCGCATTTCTTCCACCATAGCTTCCCGTAGGGCCTCGCGGAATTGTATTTCTCTCATGGATCAGTGCGTTGTAATCTTCTTACAAACCGAACGGTTACGTTACATGAGCCGTTCAGAAGAATGCGCAAAATTAGGCAAGGATAACCAGAGTGGCAATGCGCGAACGCAGGTACGTTTCAGGTACGTTGATTCTATCAGTATAAGCATCACTTTTTCGGTAACTTAACGAGGAAGCGCCCCTGACGGAACTGAGCCGCACGCCCTGTCGACTCAGTAGAATTCAGTTTAAAATCAATCAGATTGGCCTCGAACCGGCCTTCAAGCGTTTTTTTCCGTGGATCGTATCGTGTTACGCGTACCCAATTTGCTTTCTTTGGTTGTAGCCGAAATCCTCGCTTCAGTCCGGAACCATTGACAAGCCAGGCATACACGACGTCTTTGATGGCGAACGAACCACATTCAGCCAATTTTGACAGCGAATACGTTCCTTTTTTGAGCGGTATGTTGTTGATATACAACGCCTGAGTTGGAACACATTCACCTACACACCCATTGACAGTCTCAGATTTGCTGAACGATTCATTACCTGGGTATGGAATGTCTGTCTTTATCATCAGCATGACTTTGCCTTCAGCGCAGGGTTTGTCAATGAAATTGGCTGCATTAATTGCCTGCACCGTTCCGTACCAGGCCGAGTCATTGAGCATGGCCGTTACATCGTATGGATTGTTGTAGATAGCGGGCGGTCGCGAGCAGGCGACGCAAGAGGCTACAGCGAGTAACAGGAGTGCTTCTTTCATACAGGCAGTCTTGGCCGTGATTAACCTGTACGATGCGCTACTGGGCACAATTCCACACACATTGCGACGAGCGTGATTGGGTAGGGGGCACCAACTGGCAGAGGGGTTAAGTAGTTAATTTGATGGTATATACATGATGCTATATATTTACCGAGTGGTTTGGTGTTACTTTCTTGCTGAGTATGTGTAACTTAAGGCGCTTATTTAAGATGTAGACGCCACAGTACTAACAGCTGAGGCAGCAAACAAAAGATATACTTAGTTAGTGGTTACCAATTTATGAACGTGTCGAATCGGCCTGATACAAGGCCCATGATGCTTACTACTACCAACACGGCGAGTCGGCTTTCGTTGTACGACAAATACGGATCGGTGGCGTATGGCGTTATACTAAAGATTATTCCTCAGCCCCAACAGGCGCAGGAAGTGTTGATCGATCTATTTGCGTCGCCTGATTTACAAGCTGGTTTAGTGCCATCAGCAAACACCACTTGCGTCGTTGTTCGACTGGCCAGAGGGAAAGCATTGGCCTATTGTAAAAAAAATCAGCTGCCCATTCCTGCACTTCCTGCGGAGATTAAACAATCTGAGCTTATTTTTAATCTTTTATTTTACCAAAATCAAACGCCCGACGTTATCGCTGAGCGACTACAGATTCAACGGTCGGCTGTGTTTGGTGCAGTTCGTGAATTTTTCGCCTATCTTCTTCCGTCTTAATCAACCCGTTTGTGAAAAATTATCAGTATTTAACCGATGGCCTGCTGGAGTCCTACATGCTGGGCACATTGTCTGATGACGACCGGGCACAGGCAGAGACGCTTATCGCTACTGATCCTGAGATAGCCCTTCAACTGGAAGAGATTGAAGTCGGTATGGAGCAGTATTTTTTGCAGCATGCCGTTCCGCCACCGCCAACTATCAAAGCGGCTTTGCAACAACGTCTGGTTGGAAACGAGATTCAGAAGTGGGAAGAGCCTGTGCCCACACAGGAGATGCCCCGTCCGCAACCCGCCAGTTCGCCTTATGTTGATGTTGAAGTTGGTGACCCCACGCACATGCGTGTTCACAAAAACTGGCGTGCTGCGTTTATTGCCGTGTTTATTCTAGGCAAAGTTTTCCTGGCTTTTGGTTTATACCAGTATTTCAAGGCCAACAGTCTGGAGCAGGAGATCGAACGTCTTAAAGCCACGCAGACAACTACCTCAGCGCCCGCTGGCCGTTAACATAGTGACTGTCCCGTCATAAAAAAGCCAACCCTGATTCAGGGTTGGCTTTTTTATGGAGTTTGTCTCGGCTTATACCACTACTTCGCCTTATCCGTCGACATTGAGTAGGGGAAATCGCTGGCCGATATACCGCGCTGTTTGTTTGGGGTAGCCGACATATTGAAATCGATTGTGGCTCCCTGAAGCAGTTCGCGGTGGCTGAGCCAGTTTTTGCCATACGGTTTGCGGTTTACCTGCATCGTGTTGATGTACCGGTTCTGGTCGCTGTTGGTAGGCGCATTGATGACAATTTGCTTGCCGTTTTCCAGCGTGGCCGTCACCTTCCTAAAAAGCGGCGCTCCAACCACGTACTGATCAGTGGCCGGACAAACCGGGTAGAAGCCCATTGCCGTAAATACGTACCAGGCCGAGGTTTGGCCGTTGTCTTCGTCGCCGCAGTAGCCGTCGGGGGTTGGCAGATACATCCGGTTCAACACTTCGCGGAGCCAGTATTGTGCTTTCCAGGGCTCGCCCGCGTAGTTGTAGAGGTAGATCATGTGCTGAATGGGCTGATTACCGTGGGCGTACTGGCCCATGTTGGCTATTTGCATCTCCCGAATTTCATGAATCACTCCCCGGTAATAGCTTTCATCATAGACGGGTGGCATCGTAAACACTGAATCCAGTTTGGCCACGAATTTCTGGCGGCCGCCCATCAGATCAACCAGTCCCTGCACATCGTGGAAAACGGACCAGGTGTAATGCCAACTATTTCCTTCGGTGAACGCATCGCCCCATTTAAACGGGTTGAATGGCTTCTGGAACTGCCCGTCTTTGTTTTTGCCGCGCATTAGTCCGGTTTGTGGGTCGAACAGGTTGCGGTAGTTCTGGCTGCGTTTGGCAAAACGGTCAATTTCTTCCTGTGGACGTTTCAGCGCTTTGGCTAACTGATAAATCGCGAAATCGTCGTAGGCGTACTCCAGCGTGCGGGCGGCATTCTCGTTGACTTTAACGTCGTAGGGAACGTACCCAAGCTGGTTGTAATAAGCTACGCCTTTCCGGCCAACGGCATCCATAGGGCCTTCATTTTCGGAATTCTTCAGTACTGCTTCGTACAGCGTATTGATGTCGTAGCCACGTGCGCCTTTCAGGTACGCGTCGGCAATGACCGAGGCCGAGTTGGAGCCGACCATCACGTTGCGAAGCCCCGGACTGCCCCATTCGGGCAACCAGCCTCCTTCTTTGTAGGCATTGGCTAGCCCTTCCTGCATTTGCGCGTTCAGCGATGGATACATCAGATTCAGGAACGGAAACATTGACCGGAACGTGTCCCAGAAGCCGGTGTCGGTAAACATATAGCCGGGTAACACCTTGCCATTGTATGGGCTGTAATGCACGACTTTCTTGGCGGCATCGAACTCGAAAAATTTCCGCGGGAAGAGCAACGACCGGTAGAGGCATGAATAAAACGTTTGCATCTGAGCCAGTGAGCCACCTTCTACCTTAATTCGGTTCAACTCGGTATTCCAGGCTGACTTTGCCTTCTGCTTTACACCGTCGAATGAGTTGTTGCCGAGCTCGTTCAGGTTCAGTTCGGCCTGATCGTAGCTGATAAACGACGAGGCAATACGCACGTGTACCTGCTCACCTTTGGTGGTTTTGAAACCAACTACCGCCCCGGCATGGGCCGCCTGTAGTTCGATGGTGTCTTTAGCCAGCGTTTTGCCATGCCAGGCTTGCGCCATCGTGAACGGCTTATCGAAATAGGCCACGAAGTAGTTCTTGAAGTTGGCTGGTACGCCGCCGCTGTTGCGGGTAGTGTAGCCAATAATTTTACGCTCTTTAGGGAAAATTTTTACGTAAGAGCCCCGATCGAAGGCGTCGAGTACAACGAACGAACTGTCTGTTTTAGGAAACGTAAAGCGGAACATCGCCGCTCGTTCGGTGGGCGCTATCTCGGTGGTCACGTCGTGGTCGGCCAGATAAACGCTGTAATAATAAGGCTTGGCGATTTCGGCTTTATGCGAAAACCAGCTGGCGCGCTCGTCTTCGTCGATGCGTAGTTTGCCGGTTATAGGCATAATGGTGAACTGCCCGTAGTCATTCATCCAGGGCGACGGCTGGTGCGTTTGTTTAAAGCCCCGAATCTTGTCTGATGAATACGTATAGGCCCAGCCATTACCCATTTTGCCGGTTTGTGGCATCCAGAAATTCATGCCCCAGGGTAGCGCAATGGCTGGGTACGTGTTGCCATTTGATAAACTAGGTTTGGAATCGGTGCCAATCAGCGGGTTAACCAGATCAGCCAAGTCGACTACCGATTGCCCCGCCCGGGCAGGAGTGACGCGCCCGCCCCCCGATTGCGCAAGGCCGGAAAGCGAACAGGTAACAAGAAAGAGCAGTACTAGTGAATTTTTCATGCGGGTTGTTTTAACGAAGCAGTAAGGTACTACCTGGTGTAGCATCAGAAAAGCAAAGTAAGTCGTGGGTAACGTGTCCTGATAAAAAGAAGGGGTAAATCAACCGTATTGACTTACCCCCTTCTCACTAGTTTCGGCTGTTATTTCGCCGGATACCCCGGATTCTGTACCAGATTAGGGTTTGCTGCCAGTTGCCGCTGCGGAATTGGAAAAACCGTCTTAGTCGGGTCGCTGGGTTGGTGATCCCACCAGGTGTTGGTCGTGAACGCGCCAAACCGGATCATATCGGTGCGCCGCTTGCCTTCGAAAACAAACTCACGACCGCGCTCGGCTAGTAACTCGGCCGGGGTGAGGGTAGCAGCCGTATAAGGCACATAATCGGCCGTTGCAAATGCCCGTCTCCGTACCGCATTAACCAGTTCGAGGGCTTCCGGCGTAGCTACGTTACCGTTCTTCCGCATCAGGGCTTCCGCTTTATAGAAGTAGATGTCGGTGAGGCGATAAATAACCCAGTCGTTGCTCCAGTATTTAGCTTCCGTTTGCTGGCCAGGCCGGTATTTATTGAACCGGGCGCCACTGTTCTCTTCGCCATCAATCATCGTCGATGAGGTTTTACCTTCACTGGCCCGGCGAATTTCCTTCACAAATACCAGTTGCTTGTCGCGGTATTCTTCTGTACCCAACACTGGCTGTGTGGGATTTGCCGCCTGAAACTGTGGCCCGATCAGGAACCATGTCGATTTACGAAGGTCCTTATCGTTGTACGCATCGTAGGCGCTTGGAATCACCACCACACCGTTGTTACCGTTGGCATCGCCATTATAGATCAACCGCTGGGCGAAGTGGTAAAAATCGCTGTTCCAGCCGCAACGTGTGGGGGTAGCCTGGAAATCGTAGGTCAACTGAAACAGGGCTTCCCGTGAGTTGTCGTTTGTGTTGTTGAACGTGCTGGTCAGGTTGGCATCGAGGGCAGGCGCACCATTGAGGCCGCCCGTTTGTCCGCCGATGATCTTGTCGCAGGCGGCAATACAGTCGTCCCAGCGGGGTGTGCCGGTCCATATTTGTGCATTCAGGTACAATTCAGCCAGGATCGAATAGCCGGCCGCTTTGGTGATCCGACCAATCAGAGATTTGCTCAGGTTGGGCAGTTGGTCAACGCTCTCTTTAAGTTCTTTTTCCACGAAGGCAAACACCTCGGCACGAGGCGCGGTGGGTGGACTGAGCGGAGTACCAACGGTCGTCACGATGGGGATGTTGCCGTACAGGTCCATCAGCTTCATGTAATGCAACGCCCGGAACACGCGCAGTTCAGCCGTAAACGCTGCTTTGTCCGTATCGCTCACCCCAATCTGCGCAAAGTTGAGCCGATTGAAGTCGCCAAGGGTACTGTTGCAGAAACCAACCCCCGTAAACAGCAAGCTCCAGGGGTCCCACATATTGTTTTCGGTGTATGACCAGCTGTGGCCATGCAGGCGAATCCACTGGGCGTCGTCGTAGCCGTGACGCCCTTTTTGTGGCCAGGCTAACTGATCAGCCGTGAGTTCGTTGAGCCGCCAGTAACTATTCTGAGCCGTAGGGGCGATCCAGGCGTTCGCGTGGGTATAGGGGCGCAATACAGCTGCCAGTACTTCTTGCCGATTGTTGTAGTACTGTTCGGCGTTAATCTGGCTGTACAGCGTTTCAGTCAGGTTGGTGCAACCACTGAGGCCTGTTAAGGTGAGCACCATGCCACTGATCAACAGGGATTTATGAGAACGTTTCATGATTAGTCAGATTAAAAGCCAATTTGAAGACCTGCTGTGTATGACTGGGTACGTGGGTAGAAGCCCCGACCGTCGATGCCAGGTGCCAGGCCTACATCATTGACTTCTGGGTCAACACCCCGGTAACCAGTGATTGTTACCAGGTTGCGGCCTGTCACATACAGGCGCAGGTTACGAACGGCTTTCGTTTTGAACTTGAAATTGTAGCCCAGCGTCACGTTGTCGAGCTTCACAAAATCACCCCGCTCGAGGTAATAATCTGAATATTGCAGGGCGTCGTTGATCTGGCTGTTGCGCGTGATCGCATCCTGCAATACGTTGTTGGGCAAGTACACTTTATTGCCGAAGAATACCTGCTGCAGGTTCAAAATGTCGTACTTGAACTTACCCCGGAAGAAGAGTGTCAGGTCCAGGTTCTTATACTGAAAGCGGTTTGTCCATGAGGCGTAGTATTTCGGAATACCATTGCCGATGTAGGTGTAGTCGTCGTTCGGAACAATTTTATCAGCTGTAACAGCCTCGCCGGTAGCTTTGTAGAACAACCATCTACCTTCGGGTGTGAAGCCGGCAAAACGTTTGCCGTAGAAGCTACCCAGAGATCCACCTTCAATTGTCCGGATGGCTGGCCCGAGGGCACCGAAACCGCCAATGTCACCGAAGGTCAGGAAGGTTACTTTGAAGACATCGTTCGAGAAGGACGCCAGTTTGTTCGACTGCGTGCTGGCGATCAGGTCCATGCTCCAGCTAAAGTTGTCTTTCTTCATCACCGTGCCGCTCAATGAAAGTTCAACCCCATTGTTATCGATAGTACCTACGTTGGTGTACAGCGTCGACTGGATGTAGGGAGGCAACTGCGTATTAAAGCTCCCCAGCAGGTCGGTGGTACGGCGGCGGTATACGTCAAGCGTGCCCGTGAGCCGGTTTCCAAAGAGGCCAAAATCCAGCCCCACGTTGAACTCGGCTTTCCGTTCCCAGCGCAGGTTGGGGTTTGGGTTGTTGCTGGGGCCATAAGTTTGCCGCCAGATGCCATCATCGTTGAGGTACTGGTTACCCGTGCTGAGCCGTACCAGCGACTGGTAGTTCGGAATGCCCTGGTTGCCCGTGACCCCGTAGCCGGCCCGCAGTTTCAAGTTGTTGACAAACCGGACGTCACGCATGAACGATTCCTGACTGATTGTCCAGCCTACCGACGCCGCCGGGAAGTTACCAAACTTGTTGTTGGCACCGAAGCGGCTCGATCCTTCGCGCCGCAGAATGAACTGGGCAATGTACTTGTCTTTGTATGAGTAGTTCAGGCGGCCAAAGAAGGCGATCAGCGTATTGTCTTCCTTGAAACTGTAGAGCGACGATTTGCCTAGCTGTAGGAAGTTACCCGCGCCCAGGTTATTTTCCTGAAAAATGTTGTTGAGGAAACCGCTGTTACCTGCCGAGAAATCTTCTGCCGTGCCATACTGATAGCTATAGCCTACCAGCGCCCGTACCGTGTGATCGTCGGCGATGTTCCGGCTGTATTCGGCCGTTGGTTCAAAGGCATAGTTGTTGGTGATATAATTACGCTTGTAAGCGTAACCGGTGCCATTAACAGACGTACCGTTCAGGGTACCAATCTGCGAGAAACGCGAATCGGTACGGCGGTATTCGTTGTCGTTCCAGCTATCACGAACATATGAGCCGAATGCCGAAAGCCGCAGTCCATCAGTGGGCTCCAGCGTGACGCGGGCATCGGCCGACGTCGTCAACTGATCGCGTCGATTGCGTTCCAGCGTCAGTCGGCCAATGGGGTTGGTCGTTGAGCCTTCTTCGTAGAACGTCCCGTTTGGATTGTACACGGGTTGTGTCGGGTTACGACCCAGCGCGTTCTCAAAGTCGCCGCCCTGACCGCCAAGCAGGTTGCCTTTGCTCAGGTTGGTTGCCAGGTTGATCTGCGCCGACAGCCGGTCATTCAACCCACGCTGAAACATGCTCAGGCGACCGCCATACTGTTTCCGGTCGTTCTGGAGCGTAATGGGGTCAGCCCCATTGAAATACACCGACGCCCGATAGTTGCTGGCCGCGGTTCCGCCCGACAGCGCCATGTTATGGTACTGGCTCAGGTTCCCTTTGTTGATCAACTGGCTATACCAATCTGTTGACGCACCCAAGTCGGCCATTTGAGCCGCTTTTACGTTAGTTGGATCAGCTTTGTAGGCCCGCCACTCATCGGCCGTCAGGAAGCGCGGACGCCGGTTGACAACTTCATGCTGCACGTAAGTCGAATAATCGAAGCGAGGCGGTCCTGATTGCCCTTTTTTGGTGGTGATCAGAATAACCCCGGCGTTGGCCCGTGTGCCATAGATAGCCGCTGCCGATCCATCTTTCAGCACGTCGAATGAGGCGATGTCATCCTGCTGAAGTAGGTCCAGGTTACCACCTGGAATACCGTCGATGACGATCAGAGGTGACTGGCTCCCGTTTACCGATACGAGACCGCGCAACTGAATTGACGCCCCGGCGTTGGGGTTGTTGCCCTGGGTACGGGTAATGGTCAGACCGGCTACTTTGCCCTGAATAAGGTCGAGCGGGCTGCGTACACCACCCTGGTTAAAATCTTCGACTTTCACCGTTGATACGGCTGAAGTTACTTCGGCCCGGCGTTGCGTACCGTAACCAACTACCACTACTTCGCTCAATGATTTAACATCGGTGCGAAGCGTGACGTCGATCGTGCTGCGGTTGTCGATGGCTACCTCCTGCGTAGTAAATCCAATCGACGATACCACCAGTGTGCCCGTTCCGTCAGGTACGTTCAGCGTGTAAGCGCCATCAGCGTCGGTAACGGTACCTGTGCTCGATGTTCCTTTCAGCAAAATGGTAACCCCTGGAACGGTTTTACCTAACTCGTCTAAGACGCGACCCCGAATGGTGATTGGCGGTGCTTGTTCTGCTTCTGTGGTCAGGGCAGATGTAGCTGGTTTTGTCGCCAGCTTGCTCCGTGTGAGAATGAGGCGGCTACCCACCATCTCGTATTTTACCTGCAAAGGCCCGAGCAACGACTCAAGCACCTGGCTGAGTGGTTCGTTGACGGTTGACATAGAAATACGCTTGTCGGCCTGAATCAGGTCTGGGCTGTACGAAAACTTAACGTCGGCGAGTTTTTCGATACGGGCCAGTACACTGCTTACGTTTCGGTTTGATACCTGTATGGTGATCCGGCGGCTAAGCACATCCTGTGCGCTGCCGTCTGTAGCTAGAGAAACGTTGCCAAAAATGACGGCTAGCAGTAGTTGAAGTAAGGTTAACCTCATGACTCTCCTACCAATATCCTTGGTAAATAAGTAGTTATTCATAAATTTGACGAGGGTTTTGTTAAGAAAATAAGGACAAAATCTTCCCTGCATCCATGAAAATGGATGTTCGTTTCGCAACTAGGGAAAGTACCGGAATCAGCAATGGGCCAACATTGCTGATTCTTTTTTTACTGGTTCTTTAGGTGCATATGCTATTAATTAAGGAATGGGTAAGACTGGTCGAAACAACTCGATCACGACCCGCAGCCAGCTCCTGAAATGGTAACCTGTCTGTCGGTGATCGTATAGGTTGCTTCAATGCTTTTGCAGATGATCAATAGCTTGTCGGCCAGTGGTTCATCGGTTAAGTCGGCAGTAAGTCGGCACGTACCCAGCGTTGCTTTATCGTAAATCACATTGATTCCGTACACGCGTTCGAGCAGCGAAAATACCTCGCTCACCGGCCTGGCGTCGAACTGAAAGCTGGCAGGAGCAATAGTAAACAGGCGTTGAGCCACGGCCGATGGTAGCTGCTTTGGCGGCGTCATCCGCATCTGTTCCTTACTGAAAACGAGCTGCTGGTTCTTGGTGAGTACCACGCCATCCAGGGTAGGCGAATTGATTTTCTGTACTTTTTCTTCGTCCGACTGAGTGAATACGGCTACCCGACCTGTCCGAACCGTAACGGTTACGTCTTTATCCGATCCATACGCCTTTATAGTGAAGCTGGTACCAAGGACTTTAGTGACCAACTTGTTTGTGTACACAAAAAATGGCCGTTTGGCGTCTTTGGCTACTTCAAAGAAGGCTTCCCCCGCCAGGTATACAACCCGCTTGCCGCCAGTAAACTGTTGTGGGTACCGGATCTGGCTCCCCTTCCGAAGGATAATCGACGTGCCGTCAGATAAGGTAACTACTTGAGGGGTATCGGTTGAATTATGCTGTTCGACATACGCAGACAGCGGTTGAATCACCTCAACTTGCCCTGGTGTTACCGGATTGGCAGTAGGGTAGGTACGTTGCGCCCACCAGCCCAGGCCCAATACGATGACCACAGAGGCTGCAACTGCTAGCCAGCGCCAGTTTGTAGTGAGCTGACGAGTTAAAAAGGGAGCGGCCTGCTGGTCATTCGCCGTCAGCACATGCGTCTTGATGGAGGTCCAGATAGCGGCTTTTTCGTGGGCCGTTGCTGGAGTCGACAAGGCGGCGGTGGCGTCCGACAAGTTATTTACGGTTTCGGCAGCTAGCCGAATCGTTTCTGCTTGTTCCGGATATTTTGCCAGATAGGTCTGCCAGAAGAGCGATGAGGTTTTGTCGGGATGTTTAACCCATTGCCGAAAATAATCGTCGGCCACAAAGTCCTCAATCGTAAAGTAGGTGTAATCCATAATCGCAGCTCGTCTACCTACAATAGACCAAGAAGGCTGCTTTTAACTCTCCTCTTTTGAAGAAAATTTAAGAACTCAACGTTAATACTATGTAAAATATTGATTATCAGAAAAGAGACGCTAAAAACAGGATGAAAGGTGCTTTCAGAAAAGACGCTCTAAGCGTAGTTAATGCTCGATTCAGGTGGTTGATAACCGATTGATGGTTGATGCTCATGATGCCTGCAATCTCGTCGTTGCTAAAATCGTGGTAGAACGCCAGCATGACTGCTTCGCGCTGGCGATCGGGCAATTGAGTTATGGCGCGTTGCAGATGGTCTAATTGGATTGTGCTGGTTTCCTGTTGCGTAATCAGCCATTCTATCGAAGGTGTGAGTTCGTCTTCAAATTCGTGAACATCGCCTTCACTGACTAAATGGGCGGTTTTTTGGTGCACTTTAGATAACCTGTTCCGCATGATTTTAAACAGGTAATACCTGATCGTGTGCAGGTCGCGCAACGTTTTTCGGCGGGTCCAGATGTCGACAAAAATATCCTGAACAAGATCTTTCACCAGATGGTGATCCGCGCATAGCCGCTTACCATAGGCAATCAGCGTGGCCGAGTGCATCTCGTAAATTTCTTCAAAAGCCTCGATATCGCCCTGTTGGAACGCTTTCCAAAGCTGCGCTTCATTTTTAAACATCACACAGGTATGAAGTGTAAGCGTGTATAGTAGCTAAAGCAAATTTTCGCTCTATACTAATGGAAGCAATATTACTTTGATTCAGGCGAAAGCGTGCTACTTAAGTATTTATTCTACTGAGTGGTTTGGTAAGAGAGGAAGGTCAACTCTGCGTCAATAAAGTAGTTAATCGACTTTTAGGGGCGGCCCCACTATCTTCATTTCATGGTCGGCAAAGTGCCTGACCATTTCAGCTTCTGTTGGCTCTTTGTCGAGCTTAGACATCAGCACAAAAAACTCTTCGAGTTTGCCAGCGGGTTGCACAATCACAGTCATGCGGCCTTTTGGGCTTATCTGTGTCCAAGCGTGGGCTATATTCCGAGGTAGAAAAATGCTATCGCCAGTTGTAAGCTGGTATTTATCCTGACCCACCTGAAATAAGTACTCGCCGTCCAGAACCTGAAATATTTCATCCTGTAGGGGATGAATGTGGAGGGGCGTACCCCGTTTAGGGGATAGGCTTGTCTGTTCAAATATTGCCAGACCACCATTAGTGTCTTTGCCCGAAATTTTAACGTCCTGAATATTGGCGTTGACGCCTTTCAGTTGAATATGGCCGTGGTACCTACCTTCGCCCGCTTTCACTTTGAACCCTTTTTGGTCATGGTCAGCAATGGGTTGTTGATGAGCAGTACCAACCAATGGGGTAATGGCAAGGGATACTTCCAGAAAATGTCGACGTTTCATAGCTCACCTGTGTTTATATAGCCTTGATCATCAAGGATTTAGTTTGCTATCCTTGGTGTGCATTAAGCTACACATACGATGACTGCCAACTGTACTTTTCTTATTGAGCGTATGCTATCAGTGCACGAATGGAGATAATCGGATGAAACGGCCACTATATTCCCATAAAAAAGGGTTGCCTCGTCTGGGAGGCAACCCTTTTCCATATAGTTCAGGTACGTTAATAAGCGCGCACTACCTTGCCTTCCATGAAGTTGACAAAAGCTTTATTGACAACTTTATTGCCGCCTGGAGTTGGGTAATTGCCTGTAAAGTACCAATCGCCCGAATGGTTAGGGCAGGCAATGTGCAGATTTTCCACGGTTTGATAAATCACGGCTACTTCAGCGTTAAGGTCAACGGTATCGTTGCGGCGTGGTGTGATGATGTCGGCTACCTTGCGCGAAATTTCGTCATGCGTAAATGGCGCGAAGAGGGCTTTCACGTAGTTGACGTTTGTGGCATTACCCGACTCAATAGCCGCTACTGCCTGCGCGTACACTTCGTCGGCGATGTGGTTCATGCCACGCTCGTTGAGCAATTGCAATACCGCCCGGAACGCAACAAAATCTTTCACCTTCGACATATCGATGCCATAGCAATCGGGGAAGCGAATTTGCGGAGCCGACGAGACGATTACGATTTTCTTAGGCCCTAACCGATCAAGCATCCGTAGAATACTTTTCTCCAGAGTAGTACCCCGAACGATGGAGTCGTCTACGACAACGATAGTATCGATGCCTTTCCGAATCACCTCGTACGTTGTATCGTATACGTTGGCCACCATCTCATCGCGGTGGGCGTCATCGGTAATGAAGGTGCGAAGCTTCACATCTTTTGACACCAGTTTTTCAATGCGGGGCCGGAAAGAAAGTACCTTGTCGAGATCCTGCTCGAAGAGGATACCCTCCATAATGGCTTTCTTGCGCTGTTTGGCCAGATAGTCTTCCAGTCCTTCAACCATGCCGAAAAAGGCTGTTTCGGCGGTGTTCGGAATGTAGCTGAAAACTGTGTTCTCCAGGTCGTAATTGACTTCCTCCAGAATCTGCGGCACTAGTAAGCGGCCCAACTTTTTACGCTCGTTGTAAATATCCGGGTCGGTGGCGCGGGAGAAATAGATGCGTTCAAAGCTGCACGACCGTTTTTCGATGGGCTGGATGAACTCATACTCGCCGTATTCGCCGTATTTATCAATAATCAGGGCGTGGCCCGGCTGCACCTCCTGAATCTGGCTGTACTCGACATTGAAGGCCGTTTTGATAGCCGGCTTCTCTGAGGCCACTACTACTACTTCATCATCGGCGTAGTAATAAGCCGGACGAATTCCGGCTGGGTCGCGGGCCACGAAGGAGGCGCCGTAGCCCGTCATGCCTACCATGGCATAGCCCCCGTCGAAGTCGCGGCACGAGCGGTAGAGTACGCGTTGCAGGTCGAGGTTATCTTCGATGATGTCTGACAGGTCGGGGTTTTCGTAAATACCCTTGAACCGGTCGAATACGCGCTGGTTTTCTTCGTCGAGGAAGTGGCCGATCTTTTCCATGACCGTCACCGTATCGACAAAGTCTTTGGGGTGTTGCCCCAGTGATACCAGCTTGTTGAAGAGCTGATCGACATTGGTCATGTTGAAATTACCCGCCATAACCAAGTTTCGGCTGCGCCAGTTGCTTTGGCGGAGCATGGGGTGACAGTTTTCGATGTCGTTGCTGCCGTGGGTGCCGTAGCGCAGGTGGCCCATCCAGACTTCGCCGGTAAAGGCTACGTTCTCCTGGAGCCAGGCGGCGTCGCGGGCTTTGTCTTTATTCTTCTTGAGGGCCTTGGCAAATTTCTTATTAATCTTGCCAAAGACGTCGGCAACCGGTTGCTGCTCGACCGACCGATACCGGCTGATGTAACGATGACCGGGCGGCACATCGAGCTTAATGTTGGCTACCCCAGCCCCATCCTGACCCCGGTTCACCTGCTTTTCCATCAGCAAAAACAGCTTGTTGGCGGCGTAAAGGGGAGTCCCGTATTTGTCGATATAATACTGATAGGGCTTACGAAGGCGTAGCAGTACAATGCCACATTCGTGTTTAATAGCGTCGCTCATGAGCAGCGTTGACCAGTTAAGCACCAGCGAGACCAGCGCGGTTGGAAGTGTATGCGTATTTAACAGTCTAACGTACCCGTCGCGTCAAATCGTTCGTCGGTAGGTACGTTATCTGCATAGCTAAAGTAGCATCATTTACATAAACGGGCGTAGCGGATACTCACTTTACATCTACCGTAGCGTGGTCATC
Organism: Fibrivirga algicola; assembly: GCF_011742925.1. Taxonomy (GTDB): domain Bacteria; phylum Bacteroidota; class Bacteroidia; order Cytophagales; family Spirosomataceae; genus Fibrella; species Fibrella algicola. The sequence continues at coordinate 215,922 of NZ_WAEL01000008.1, read as the reverse complement.
TTCGTGCCGTACGCAATCATAGCCTCTTGTCAGTCAACGTGTTGCTATCGATGTAGCCCCTAAGTTAAAAAAGGCCCTACTCGCGAAGTCGAGTAGGGCCTTTTGTTACAGTAAATTAAATCGATACTGGACCATGGTTTTAGCCAGCAGCACCAGCTTTTGTGGATCAGGTACTCGAATTCGCTCTTCCTGAATGCGGGAGGCCGGCATATCTTTGATTTTGCAGAACAGCTTCAGGTAATAAATATAGGCTAGATGTACGCCCATGCGGGCACCTTTCGGCAGGTTGAGAATACCCTGGTAAGCCTCGTCGAAGTCGCGCTGAATGTCGTCTTCGATCAGTTGTTTGGCATCGCGCGAAAAATCGGTGAAATCTACGCCGGGGAAGTAGGTACGTCCACGTTCCTGATAGTCACTCTTGATATCGCGCAGGAAATTCACTTTCTGAAAGGCGGAGCCAAGTTTGCGGGCCGGCTCGCGGAGGCGGTCAAATTCATCACAGTCACCTTCGCAGAAAACGCGCAGGCACATCAGCCCCACCACTTCAGCCGAACCGTAGATATAGTCGGAGTAACCCGCTGCGTCATAATCGTGTTGATGCAGGTCCATTTCCATGCTGCGCAGGAAGGCGTCAATCAGGTCGCGTTCAATATTATACTGACGTACTACGATCTGAAATGAATGGAGCACTGGATTCAGGCTGATGCCTTCTTCGATGGCCAGGTACGTATCGGCGCGGAATCGATCGAGTAATCGCTGCTTATCGTAATCGTGGAAGGTGTCAACAATCTCGTCGGCATAGCGCACGAAGCCGTAAATAGCGTATATCGGGAGGTGATATTTCTTGTCGAGCGTTTTAATTCCCAGCGTGAACGAGGTGCTGTAACGCTCGGTGATGAGCTTACTGCACTCCAGCGCAGTCTGGTTGAAAAGGGACATCATAACCAAAAGGGTTTAGATACTGTCTGGGTTAGGAAAGGGAAGCGGTTAGGCCACCGGGTATTCTTTGGCAACTTCATCGGCTACAACTAAACCAGAAATCAGCGAGGGCGGGACCCCCGGCCCCGGAACCGTTAGCTGTCCAGTGTAGAACAGATTACTCACTTTTTTGTTTTTAAGCGACGGCTTCAGGAAGGCTGTTTGCATGAGGGTGTTAGCCAAGCCGTACGCGTTACCCCGAAAGGCGTTGTAATCGTTCTTGAAATCGCTGTGCGCGTAACTTCGTTTGTAAACTACGAAATCGCGGACAGATTCCCCAACGTAAGCCTCTAATCGATCCATAATTAGGTGGTAATAATGCTCACGTGTGGCTTCATCGTCGACCAGGTCAGGAGCGACAGGAATTAGTAAAAACAGGTTTTCTGAGCCCTCAGGCGCTACACTTGGGTCAGTTTTTGACGGAGCTGACGCGTAAAAAAGTGGTTTGCTCGGCCACTTCGGCGTTTCATAAATTTCCTGGGCGTGCAGCCCAAAATCTTCGTCGAAAAATAAATTGTGGTGTTCCAGCTTCGGAATCCGTTTGCTGACGCCCAGGTAGAACAGGAGGGAAGAAGGGGCCATAACGCGCTTGGCCCAGTAACTATCGTCATAGTTGCGTTTGGCCGGATCAACGAGCGCCGTTTCAATGTGGTTATAATCAGCGCTGCCCACTATAACGTCGGCTTCAAATACGCCCTTATCAGTACGTACCCGTTTTGCTTTGTTCTGAGTAGTTTCGATATGCTCAACCGTTTGGTTCAGCAGAATTTTTACGCCTTGTTCTTCTGCCAGCGCTACCATGCCTTCGATAATCTTGTGCATGCCACCCATTGGATACCACGTACCCAGGGCCATCTCTGCATAATTCATCAGGCTGTACATCGCCGGTGTATTTTGTGGCGTAGCACCCAGAAATAAAATCGGGAATTCGATCAGTTGTAGCAGCTTCGGATTGGTGAAGAACTTTCGGGCGTGGCTGGCAAACGACTGAAAAACATCAAGGCGGGTAACGTCGTAAAGGAGTTTTACGCTCATGAACTCGGTAATTGACCGGCTTGGCTTCCAAACAAACTTATTGATACCCACATCGTATTTATACGCAGCCTGCCGCAGGAACTCAGTCAACTGCGCACCGCTGCCAGGTTCAATGCTGTTGAAGAGGGCTGTGAGTTCAGTTATGTTGGCGGGTAGATCAACGGCGTCGGTAGGGCCAAACACCACTTTATAGGAAGGGTCTAGCCGCACCAGGTCGTAGTAATCGGCCGGTTTCTTGCCAAATCGGCCGAAATAAGTCTCAAACACATCGGGCATCCAGTACCAACTGGGTCCCATATCGAAGGTGAAGCCATTGGCCTGAAAAACGCGGGCGCGGCCACCGGCCATCTCATTTTTTTCAACAATTGTTACATCATAGCCTTTTTGGGCCAGACTGGTAGCCACTGACAAACCGGAAAAGCCGGCGCCAATGACAAGTACACGTTGGGGCATAAAAACAGTATCGGGTTACAAGTTTCCTATCTACGAGGTCTGCTGGGGCGGGCCGTCCGGGCTAGAAAACGTCACGTCAATAAGCACAAAAAAAGTTAGATGCAAAGCACCTAACTTTTCAGAACCTTCCTCTTTTTAACCAAAAACTACTCAATCAATTTGTTTGTTCAGGAAAAGTTAAACAAATTTTCCTGTGATGAAATGAACTACGACACCTTATGAGGCGAAGTGAGCATATACGTGCAGTTTGCTTTTCAGCTCTTTGCGGGCGATGTGAATCCGGTTTTTAACCGTACCAATGGGGATATCCAGTTTGGCGGCAATTTCGTGGTATTTGAAACCCCGGAAGTGCATCATGAATGGAGTCCGGTACGTGTCATCAAGGTTGTTTACTGCCCGAGCAATATCTTCCTGAGCGAACGATGAGTACGCTAAGTTATCGGTGCTGCTGTCGGTTGAATTTATGTAGTGCAAATTATCGGTCGTATCGATAAACGTGTTCTTACGAACCATACGCTGATAATTGGTAATAAATGTATTTTTCATGATCGTGTATAACCACGCTTTCAGGTTAGTACCGTCAGTGTACTTATCGCGATTGGTGTAGGCTTTCAGCAGTGTGTCCTGCAATAGGTCATTGGCGTCTTCCGAGTCTTTCGTCAAACGGAGCGCGAACGGGCGCAGTGATTTTGAAACTTTGCCAATGTGATATGTGAATTCGAGCGCAGTCATGAGTACGAAAAGTTTTGTTGAATCAATCTTGATGACACTTAGACAAATTCCTGACCAAGTTTTAAGCGTACTGGTTTATTCCCTACTAAATGAGATCAATCAATTGATAGTGAGCTAATTAAATGGTTGGTTGTTTCTGTGCCAATTAGTATTCAATGCGGTATTCTTAACAGCAATGGGTAAATATTTCCCCACATTGTGGAATCCCCCTTGTTTACTTTGTTCAACAATTGTAGGTCAAAGGTTAAACAAAAAAATGTCTCTACAAAAAAAATCCTTAAAATCATGCCTCTTGGCTCAAAATAGCGTTACCAATTTGTTGCAACTTTGTTGCGAAACTTAATTGGAATGGCCTGTCGACTAGTTCGTTTATCGTTTACTCCCTCTGGTAGCCTGTTATACTGCCTGCTCCTGCTAGGGCTGGGTAATCCGTTCCCCATGTTGGGCCAGGAGGCTTGTAATTGCTTTGTTAAAGGCCAGGTACTGGATCGGGAGACGCGACAACCCATACCGGGAGCAACACTGGTAGTTAAAGAAACAGGGCAGGGTACCGCGACAGACAACCAGGGACACTATCGGATTGACCGGTTATGTGAGGGCTCATATACGTTGATAGCCCGCATTGTAGGCTACCGGGAAATTCAACAACAACTTCAACTCAAGCATCAGCCCGGCGAAGTTCAGCAGGATGTATTGTTGTCTGAGGAAGTGCTGCATTTACAGAATGTAACAGTAACGGCGCAGAAAACAGACGCGCTGTCCAGTCAGGCTGTTGTAGCCTTGCAGGGGCGCGCGCTGGAACAGACCCGCGGCCTTACACTGGGTGATGCACTCCGAAACTTAGCTGGCGTTACCACACTGCAAACCGGTTCGTCGGTTGTGAAGCCAGTGATTCATGGCATGCACAGCAGTCGTGTACTGATATTGAATAATGGTATTCGGCAAGAGGGACAGCAGTGGGGTTCTGAACACGGACCTGAAATTGATCCGTTTGTAGCCAGCCGGTTATCCGTGATAAAAGGCGCAGCGGGCGTTCGATATGGCTCAGATGCTATTGGGGGCGTTATTCTGGTTGAACCTGCTCTGTTGCCAACATCGGGTGGAGTGCATGGTCAACTGAATGTAGCCGGTTTTTCCAACGGCCAGCAAGGTGTACTTTCTGCGCAGGCAGAAGGAAGTTTTGGTCGCTCGTTGACCAATGGCGTGTCTCGCTTTGGGTGGCGCATACAGGGAACTGCTAAAGAAGGGGGGAACCTGAAGACGCCAACCTATTATTTGGCCAATACAGGTGTGCGTGAACGGAATGGTTCAACTGCCATAGCGTATCGGGCCAATCAGTGGCAGTCAGAGCTTTTCTATAGCCGGTTTACCTCACAGATCGGTATTTTCTCGGGATCGCATATCGGTAGTTTGACTGATCTGCAGCAGGTGCTAATCAGCGGAGAACCGTTGATAAAAACAGGCTTCAGTTACGGCATTGGCCGCCCAAATCAGAACATTACGCATGACCTGCTGAAGTGGCGCACGGCATACACAACGGCTTCCGGTACAAATTGGACCCTGACTATGGCTCGCCAAACAGACGATCGAAGCGAGTATGATCTGCATGTGCCGCGTAATGATTCATTAGCTTCATTGAATCGACCCGAACTCCGGTTCCAGCTGACGAGTTACTCCGCTGATCTGATTCGGGAAGGACAAACGCGCAACGGCCGGAGCAGCACAATGGGCGTAAGTGGTCAGTATCAGTACAATATTATGGCGGGACGACCGCTGATCCCTAACTTTCAATTGGCAACGTTGGGTACGTTCTGGATCGGCAAAAAGCGTTATGGTTCGTGGGAGTATGAGCTTGGGGTACGGATGGATTGGCGGCGGCTTCAAATTTTCAGGTACGTCAATCGAATCTATGATGATCCGGTTTTTGTGTATACCAGTCCCTCGGGTACGTTGGGCGTTACGCACTACCACAACGATCACTGGATTACGCGTCTAAATGTGGGCACAGCGTGGCGACCGCCCAACATCAGCGAACTCTTCAGTGATGGGGTTCATCATGGTGCAGCGGCCTACGAGCAGGGCGACGCCCGACTGCGTCCTGAGACCAATAGTAGCCTGAACGCCACAACGGAATGGCGAAGTAACCGGGTGCAAGCGGAAGTGGGGCTTTCATATAATTACATTGTAAACTACATGTATCTGCGCCCGCAACCTGAGCCTATACTGACCGTTCGTGGCGCATTTCCTTATTTTAAATATACCCAGACTGATGCCGTTTACATGGGTATCGACGCTACTGTAGACGTGAAATTAGACACGCGCTGGAACTGGACCACTAAGCCTGCTTATCTTTACGTTCAGGACGTTCGTACCAACCAGCCGATCGTGATGATTCCGCCCAACAGGTGGGATAATAACCTGCGATATTCTCTGTTACGTGCAGACAGAGCCGGCCGCTGGCGGGAACCCTATATCAGTGTTGGTAACCTATTGGTTGCCCGTCAAAACAGGGTACCTGCCAACAGTGATTTCGTTGTACCTCCCCCTGCCTATAGCCTGTGGACAGCATCTGTGGGCGGCACCCTACAGTTCTCTGAGAAACAACACATGGAAATCAGTCTGACAGCAACGAATCTGTTTGATGTGCAGTACCGGGACTATCTGAATCGATTCCGGTATTATGCCAACGACCTGGGTCGAAATATAGCTATTCGATTGAAATGGGCGTTTTAGAAAGGATAGGTGGAGATAGCTTGGCCATTTAAGTCATACGAACAAAAAAGCCCCTGCTGTGTAGCAGGGGCTTTTTTGTTCTAAATTGTCTAAACACCTTTTAGCGCAGGTCTACTACCTCAACACCCGGGTACTTCGCTTTGTCGAACACAAAATAGCTGTCAGCGAGGTTTGGGTTCGGTGTGAACTTACTGATGGTATACACAGTACGTTTACCGTTCTTATCGGTCGTCTGCCAGGTACGTACCGATTTGTCAGCTCGGTCAACGCTAATTTGTACGTTGGCGATCTGCGTATTCTTTTTCTCTGGTTTCAACTCGATAACGTCAAGAGTACGCCCTGCTACCTTCTGTTCGCGGAGGTAGGCATAATTGAACCCCTTTTTGTACATCGTATATACTTTAGTTGGGTTGAAATCGCCGGTTGCAGAAGCGTCGTAATCCTGGATATTTACTTCGTTCGATTCCTTGACGTAAGTCGACATCACTTTGCCGTCAGTGAATACTTCCTGACCAGCAGTTTTAAGACGGAACATTTTACCCTTTACGGCAATATCTCCTTTGTACGTTTCACGGTCGGTAGCATAACTAAATGCGGCCTGATAGCTGTTGAGTGCTTTGTACTTACCACTCATAGCGTCAAGTATCGTTTCGGCGCGTTTATCTTTCTGCGCCAGTAGAGAACCACTTGAGCCAGCTATAAAGAGGCCAATGTATAGGATTCGTTTCATTCGTGGGGAAGTCAATTTCATCTGGTTAGGTGAGAAGTCAAAAAAATGATCAGCTTCTAATATTGGTTAGACGTTTGAACCTACTGAAAAGTTTAAAAGGGCACGCTGATTGCCAGGAGCACCAGTTGAAATAGGGTTACCCGATAATCCTCCCTATTTGGAATAAAATGGTGTGTATATTAGCAGTATTATATCTACCGTAACAACCTGAAATAGTTTAAACATGAAACAGCCAGCTATCTTTCTGGTCGATGATGATGATGATGACGTTTACCTGGCTCGCCTAACGTTTACTGCGCATTTCCCGGAGTGGTTACTGACAAGTTTTGAAGATGGTCAGGCATTGATCGATTATTTCGCCACTCATCCCGACAGACCGTTACCAGACCTCATTATCCTGGATTTGAACATGCCTCGTCTCACTGGTTACGAAACGCTCACGATCCTGAAGCGGCATTCTCAGTGGAAAAAAGTACCGGTGGCGATTCTGAGTACATCTAGCAACATTGACGATCAAACGCGAAGCGAAGCGATGGGGGCTTGTGCCTTCATGGTCAAACCAGCCTCTATCGACCAGTTGGCTCTACTAATTGCCGAAGGGAAGTCCGCCTGCGAACCTGGACATTAATACCTGCCCATTTAACAAGGGAGCAAAGAGTTGATCGCTGCTAGCCCAGGTGTTTCAATAGCTCTTCAAGGTGGGTCATGTCGTGAATTAGTACGTCACGGGCTTTGCTACCTTCAAATGGCCCAACAATACCTGCCTTTTCTAACTGGTCGATAAGTCGGCCAGCGCGATTATAACCCAGTTTAAGTCGGCGCTGAATCAGTGATGTGCTTCCCTGCTGATGGGTGACAATGAGCCGCGCCGCCTCTTCAAACATGGCGTCGCGGTTTGATAGGTCGACATCCTTATCCTCGGTTGACCCGCCAGCATCTTCACCATAGAATTCAGGTAGCGGATAAGCATCGTCGTAACCGCGTTGCCCGCCAACGAATCCACAGATCTCCTCAATCTCGTTCGTATCGACAAACGGACATTGAATTCGAATAATGTCGGAGTTTGATGAGAGTAACATGTCTCCCATACCTACCAGTTGTTCGGCGCCGCCCGCGTCGAGAATCGTGCGCGAGTCAATTTTAGACGTTACTTTAAACGATAATCGAGCCGGGAAGTTGGCCTTGATGAGGCCCGTAATAACGTTTACGGATGGTCGCTGCGTAGCTACCACCAGGTGAATACCTATGGCCCGGGCCAGCTGCGCCAACCGGGCAATAGGCTGTTCTACTTCCTTGCCAGCCGTCATCATCAAATCGGCCAGCTCGTCAATAATCAATACAATATAGGGCAGGTACCGGTGGCCTTTTTCAGGATTCAACCGGCGGTTGGTAAATTTGGCGTTGTACTCTTTGATATTCCGTACTTCAGCATCTTTCAGCAAGTCGTACCGGTTATCCATCTCGATACACAGCGAATTGAGCGTGTTGACTACCTTCTTGGTATCGGTAATGATCGCTTCTTCGGCATCGGGTAATTTCGCCAGGAAGTGCCGCTCAATTTTGTTGAACAGCGTTAATTCTACCTTTTTAGGGTCAACCAGAACAAATTTTAGCTGAGCTGGATGCTTCTTGTATAACAGGCTGGTCAATAGCACGTTAAGGCCCACTGATTTCCCCTGTCCTGTGGCTCCGGCCATAAGCAGGTGAGGCATCTTGGCCAGGTCAACCACCAGAATTTCGTTTGAAATGGTTTTACCCAATACGACCGGAAGATCCATATTGGCTTTCTGAAATTTTTCCGACACCATCATCGACCGCATCGACACCATCTCGCGGTTTTTGTTAGGCACCTCGATGCCGATCGTCCCCTTACCAGGCATTGGGGCAATGATTCGGATACCGAGCGCGGCCAGATTCAGCGCAATATCATCTTCAAGACTCTTGATTTTAGAAATACGCACTCCATCAGCAGGCACAATTTCGTATAGGGTTACTGTCGGTCCAATTGTGGCATGAATACGCTGAATGCCAATGTTAAACTTCGCCAGCGTGTCAACGATCCGATCTTTATTGGCTTCCAGTTCATCGGCCGACACCTGAGCTTTACTGTTCTCGGGGTAGTTAGTTAGTAAATCAACCGTAGGATACTGGTAATGAGGTAGGTCGAGGGTAGGGTCGTATAAGCCATGCTGTGCTACCAGATCACCTTCCACAAACATATCAGGCTCGAAGGGGGGCGTGACTACCGGGGGAGCTTCAGCTAGTTCTGCTTCGGCCAGCGCAATACCTTCTGCAACGGTTAAGACAAGATCGGCCGGCGGGCTTTGTTTTGATGCGGGTCTGGGAACAACGATATCCAGCTCTGCAGTCAGGGGAGCTGGTGTAAAAGCAGGCTGGGGTACATAAGGCGCAGGCTCGTCGAAACTTGCCTCCTGGCTTGCCTCTGGCGTATACATTTCCTGTACGGGTACGTCATACCCATCTGACTCGTGGCCATATTCGGCTGAAACAGGCGCTTTAGGAACGACGGTTTCATTAGCTACTTCAGCCGCTGGCACATTGTTGAAAAACGAAAGGCTAGTGATATTAAAGAAGAACAGCGCGAACACAAATCCCAGGAAGCCGATCAGAACAATGCTGCCGAAGCCGAGCAGTCCGTAGAGAAGCCGGTTTAATTCGTACCCCAGACCACCGCACCAGACACTACCTGTACTGACTGTATCTGTAGCCATAACAACGTACCCAAGCACCAGGCTTAACCATACAGCCAGAAATAGAACGGCCTGTGTAGTACGCGCTAGCGATAGAGGTTCCCTACCCGACGTGAGTTTGAAGCCTGACAGAAAAACAACTACCGGAATGCCCAGGGCGCCCAGCCCGAACCAGCGAAACATGAAGACATGCGCCACATGAGCGCCTAATAGCCCAACCCAGTTTTGTACATCTTTGCCAGCCTCCTTTACCGATTCGTCAGAGCCGATCAGGCTTTGGTCGGCGGGGCCACTGAACAGATAGGAGACAAAAGCTACCAGTAACCCAACGCTTAGCAGCATGAGTAACACCCCAACGGCCAGATTAGTACGGCCGTCGGCCCGGACCCGCTCGAAAGGTAACGTCCAGTTGCGACCGGGTACGTCGTCGGTCCCTTTATCGCGTTTTGATGCGCCGCGGCGTGGACCTTCAGTACTGTCGGAACGGCGGGTATTCTGGCGGCTTTGGGCGGTGGTAGACTGGGCCATTTTCTGTTACAAAAAAAGTGGGTCGGCTTTGTAAAAGTAACGTCTGTTGAGCCGTTCAGCGTGGACGTTAGCTAAAAAATTGCCTAAATCATCTCACCTTTTTGAGACAGTCTCTACGTATCAGCCATTTATGAGGCCTTATCCCTGCTTAACGGATAACCAGCTTACTGCCGCACGCATGAAACAGGAATTACGTACAGATTCGTACGGCTCGTTCAGGGTGAGCGCTACGCTACTGACGCGCGTATTGCGCTGTAGCGATCAAGTTGCAAAATGCCTTATGCGAGATTTTGCATAGGCTGTAAGGTATCAATCGAACAAAGAAAAAGGCCCTCAGGTAGCAACTTGATTAGTTCTACCTGAGGGCCTTTCAGCCTTATTGCTTGTAATACTTATTCTTGTCCCTTACCTATTCGACGCCCGTTATTGGAGTTGGATGGTTAACGGTGCGTCTTATCTTCATAATCGCCAGCCGTCTACAACTGCCGCTTACCAGACTACGAACGGGGTTGCTTTTTTTTTGTTGATCGCTGGTCAATTGAGTCAACTGTTATTTAGCGAATAGAGCCGGAGATGTCACCTAGTACGCCTAAAACTACCGTACCAGCAGGTTGAAGTTAAGATTGATGTCGTCGGAGCCAGGGGATGCTGTTCCATTTTTAACGGCTACACCATTTACGGGTGGTTGGTGCCGCAGACGTACATTGAACTGCCCAGTGCCCGCTGTACCAGTACGTGCTAATCCTGTTAAGCCCACAGGAAAGTTCCGGCTGTCGACATCGCCATAAGTGTAGGTGAGCAGAGTAGCAGGAGTAGCCGCGAATACGAACAGGTGCTCGTCTTTCTTTTCCCGGATTTCATCGGTAATGCTTTCGGCTGGCGTTTTGCTCTCATCCAGTACCTCAACCGTTAGGCTGTAGCTTTTACTGGCAGTCAGCGTAACTGAATCGAACTTGGTTGGTGCGGCACCACCGTCGCCATCTTTATCCTGGAAGGTGAATGACTGCGAGTTAGTTGTTCCCTGCTCAGTGAAGCGAAGAACCACGGTTGTGATGAGCTCATTCTCGTCTGCCGGTTCTGGCTCTGTAGCTTTTTTGCAGCCATTCAACATGAGTAAACTACCGAGGGCCAGTGCCCAGCCGGCGACCGAGATGTGCTTTTTGATTTGTTGATGCATTGTAATGCTGTCGAGTTTTACGATGCAAACATACGTAAACGCAACGTTGTTGCAAATTAATTTGCAACCTTATTGCATTTGCGCTAGTTAACAACTTACTTTTGCACAACAGAATTAGATTTGATTATGAAGTTGGACAACGTTGTTGATAAGAAAGCCGATTACATTGGCATTACGGGATCGGTATTGTGTCTTATTCATTGCCTGACCGCCCCTGTGCTGGTAATGACATCCAATCTGTTTCGTGATGATACCCTGCGGGCAGGCTTTTTGAGTCTGGATTACGTGTTCATTGCCGTCAACATTGTCGCTGTCTACTTTGCCGCACGCCAACATACGTCGTCTGCCATCCGAACAGCCTTATGGGGCTTTTTATTCTTGTTTTCGGTTGGCTTACTGCTGGAAGACGTCAGTCCTTTCTTTGAATACATAGCCTATGCTGCTTCGGCAGGTCTGGTCATTTCGCACCTGTTCAATCTGCGCCAGCACCGATTAGTACATACGCATTGACTGTTAATAAACAGTATAAAACGAAACGAGGCGATCATTCCTGATCGCCTCGTTTCGTTTTATACTGTTCTGCGTCTCATAAGCGAGAAAACAGCGATCAGCACCCAGACCACATTGACCAGCGCCGATGGATAGGCCCCGTGGTAGTACGTGTTCACAATAAAGAACAGGCCCCCTACCAGATTAGCCCAGACGTACCTGGGATCTTTGGCATCTAAACGACCCTGAATATTGAGGAAGTAGGCTCCGACAATCAGTACAGAAGCAACCCAGCCAAGGGTTTCGATGAGGTAATGGAGCATAGTCTAGCTTAAAAATTGGCGATTAGCTGAAGAATCCACTCGGGCCTGATAAACAGTAGCACAACAGGAGGGACTGTAATAGCTAGCGCCACCCATTGGGCGACGGTCAGTTTCACCGGAGTATTGGCAGTGGGCTGACCAGGTACGTCGCCAACAAAGGGCCGGAAGATGAGCAGAAACGGAATTCGGATGTAGTAAAACAGGGAGATAACGGCATTGGCCAGCCCTAACCCGAATAACCAGATGAGCCAGGGATTACCCGTGGACTGGTAAGCACTAAGCAGGGCCGAGAAGGAAAATAATTTGGCCGTAAAACCAACCGTTGGGGGTAGCCCGGTCAGCGCCAGCGCCACAACGACCAGACAGAAGGTAAGCAGAGGCGATGCGCTCATACGCCCGGCGAAATCAGCGATACGCAGCGATCCGTTTAGTGCCAGGGCGTCGATCAGAAAGAAGGCAGCTAATGAGATAAACAGGTACGTTGCCGTGTAGAAGATTGCTGCCTGAAACCCCGTGTCGGATAGGGCCACTACGCCCACAAGCACGAAACCCGCCTGCGCAATGGTTGAATAGGCCAGCATTCGTTTGGCGTCGGTTTGTCTGAGTGCCGACAGGTTACCGATCAAGATTCCGGCGAGGGCTACCATAGCCAGTGGAGTTTGCATACCACCTACCGGCATCGCCGACAGGAGGCGCATCAGCACGAGCAGAGCGGCCGCTTTTGGGCCAATAGAAAAGAAAGCTGCAACCGGGACTGGAGCGGCTTCGTAGGCATCGGGCGTCCAGACTTGGAAGGGCACTGCCGATAACTTAAACAGCAGGCCCGCCATTGTTAACAGCCCGGCAATCAGGCCAATCGTCCCGCTTTTGGCGAGTTCAATGCCGAACACTGTGCTGGTGATGTCGAGTGTACCAGTCAGGCCGTAGAGCAGTGACATGCCGTAGAGCATCACAGCCGAACTAACAGCACCAAAGAGCAGGTATTTCAGGCCACCTTCCGACGCCTTCCGGTCGCCAACAAGGCCTGTTAAGAGGTATGAACTGAGCGAAACCAGCTCAAGGCAGAGGTAGATCGATAGCAGGTTAACGGCCATCGAGAGCAGGAATAGCCCGAGTACCAAGGCGGTCAGCAACGCATACCATTCGGTTGGGAGTTTCCGTTGCGGTGCAAAGCTGGCTTCTGCATCAGTAGACCAAACGCCCGTTTCCCAAAGAACCACAGCTATAGCGCCCAACGCGACAACTCCTTTTATAAGGATAGCCTGATTGTCGAGAAAAAGAAGGTCAAGAAACATACCGCCCCGGTACGTCTCCATAGCGGCTACTCCACCAGCGAGTAGCAACCCTGCCAGCGTCAGGCCAGTAAGCCAGGTACGTGTTTGTCGCTCGTCTCCGCGCCGAATTAGCACCAGTTCAGCAATTAGCAAGCCGCAGAAAACCAGCGTCAGCCAGCCTTCAGCGCCAATGCCGCTAAGGCTATCAATAATGGTTTGTAGTTGATCGGTGAGGGGCAATTGGCAGGCAATTAAGAAGTAAGAAGCAAGAATGAGATGCGTTCAATGAACCAGTATTCCTGCTTCTTAATTCGGCAGTATTAACGCTAAATCAGTCCTTCACGGCTAGCCTGTTCTTCGTATCCCCGCATGTGAATGGGTTTCTGGTTTTTGCGGAGTTTCATATTCAGAAACTCGACCAGTAACGAGAAGGCAATGGCGAAATACAGATAGCCCTTGGGTACCACACCGACGGGGGCGTTGAAGAAGACAACTTCAGACAGGTGTGCGCCTTCGGCAATGAGCATAAAGCCAATCATGATCAGGAAAGCCAGCCCCAGCATTTGAACGCTTGGGTGCTCATTGACAAAACGACCAACGGGACCAGCAAAAAACATCATAATCACTACGGACAACACTACGGCGATAATCATCACGGTTACGTTTTGCGTGAGGCCAACTGCCGTCAGGATCGAGTCAATCGAGAAAACAACATTGATGATGGCAATCTGCGCAACTACGCTGGAAACGGTTGCTTTACCCGTTTTTTTGTCATTCGCCTGTACTTCATCATTATGCGGGTCACCCTCCAGTTTATGATGAATCTCAGAGGTTGCCTTGTACAACAGGAATAACCCTCCCACAAATAGAATGATACTCTGTCCGGTAGGGGCTGCCACCAGCCACTTTGTATCGATGTGCATAAACGGTTTACTGAGCGAAATCAACACGGATATACCAAATAGCAGGGCCACCCGGAAAATCATGGCCAGCAATAAACCAATGTTACGTGCTTTGGGCTGGTCGGATGGCGATAATTTGTTGGCAGCAATAGAAATAAAAATGATGTTGTCGATACCCAGCACGATTTCCAGAAACGTGAGGGTGAGCAGGCTAACAATGGCTTCTGCCGTAAACAGTTGATCCATATAGGTTGATTGTATGAAGGCCCGAAGTTACCGGTGGCAACCGAGCGGTGCAACCGATTTACAGAAATGAACCTACACTAACAGGAAAGGTTCGTAGGCAGGATGGCAGCATACGGGCATGAAAAAACCGCCTGTTGGTCAAACAAGCGGTTCCTTTCTGTACTAGGTTTGAATCTACTCAGCTGCAACAGCTACTGGAGCTGCTACTTCTGAAGCCGGAACGATATTCACCATTGACCGGTCAGCCCGGCCTTTCGTGAATAGAACCGTGCCGTCAACGAGCGCAAACAGGGTGTGGTCTTTGCCCATACCTACGTTTTTGCCGGGGTGGTGCTTTGTACCACGCTGACGAATGATGATGTTACCTGCGATGGCCTTCTGACCACCGAATAATTTGACGCCCAGTCGCTTGCTGATGCTGTCACGGCCGTTCCTAGAACTACCGACGCCTTTCTTGTGTGCCATTTTTTAGGAAATGGTTTGATGTCTGACGGTTGGCGTTCGATGTTGCTTGGCAAACTTGCAGGGCAACCTCAAACGTCAAACAACAAACGTCAAACTAGTTTTAGACGGTGATGTCGTTGATTTGCAGTTTAGTCAGGTACTGACGGTGGCCGTTTTTCTTCTTGTACCCTTTCCGGCGTTTCTTTTTGAAGACGATAACTTTTTCGCCTTTCAGGTGCTCGACGATTGTGGCCGATACCGTTGCGCCTGCTACTGTAGGAGCACCAACGGTAATCGCACCTTCGTTGTCAACCAGGAGAACTTTCACCTGGTCGGAGGCAAGTGCAGCGTCCACGTCACCACCCAGTCTGTGGGTATAGATGAAGCGGCCCTTCTCGATTTTAAATTGCTGCCCTGCGATCTCTACGATTGCGTACATGATTCGTGTGTATATTGAAAATGAGGGTGCAAAGGTAGGAAAAAAAAATTAGTTTGTCGTTTGTTGGTCGAGGTTTGTGGTTAAGCCACTCAGTCGTGAGTTGTTTGATGAAGTGACGCACCCATAAACCATATAGAACAGACTAAAGCTTGATGCCCGTCTGCACCAAGTTGGTGCTACACTTGGCAATCAATTTGCCGGTGGCGCTGGTAATTCGGCCCTCCACATGAATGATGTTTCGCCCGGCCCGCACTACATTGGCTTCGGCAGTGAGTTCGTCGCCTAGACGGGCCGCATTCAGAAAGTCTATGGCTAAGTTTACCGAGGTGAAGGCAAACTCACGGCCCATCGCAAACACAGTTAAGCCGCACAGATCATCCAGAATAGCCGAAGCTGCACCTCCATGTAATACCTGCATAGGGTTCACCATATCGTCGCGTACAACGTACCTGGCCACAATTCGCCCCTCATCGACCTCTATTAGTGTACCGTTTAGCCAGCGCCCTACGCCCGAGGGGCTCTGATTCATCGGTTGGCCGATCAGGGCCTGAAATACGGCAAGTCTTTGGTTTATTTCCATAGAACGAAAATAGCACTTAACTAAGCTATACCGCCTAAAACGGCGTGTATGTGTGTATTTAATTGTGAGTTTCTGGTAAGTCTTGCTACTTTTGCGCGATTATACGATAACATGTACCCGTACAAGATCGAATGAATTATACGTTAACTCAAATTCCTGAACGCACCGCAAAACCACGCCACAGTGGGTTTACGATGGTTATGGACAAAGGCCTCAGCCTGCGCGAGGTAGAAGATATGTTGTCGATGTCAGCAGACTATATCGACATCGTTAAGCTCGGCTGGGCTACTTCTTTTGTCACGCCCAACCTACAACAGAAACTCGACGCCTACAAAGCTGCGGGTATCCCCGTCTATTTTGGCGGTACCTTATTCGAAGCGTTTGTGGTCCGAAACCAGTTTGAGGATTACCGCAGGCTGCTCGATAAATACGATCTCAAATTCGCTGAAGTATCAGACGGCTCCCTGGAGATGGATCCCGACGAGAAATGTGAATACATTCGTACGCTGGCCCAGCAGGTAACCGTGTTGTCGGAGGTAGGCTCGAAAGACGAGGCCAAAATTATTCCTCCTTATAAATGGATCAAACTGATGACCACCGAACTCGAAGCGGGGGCCTGGAAAGTGATCGGCGAAGCCCGCGAGGGTGGTACGGTTGGTCTGTTCCGCGCCAGTGGTGAGGTACGTCAGGGGCTGGTTGAAGAAATCCTGACTCAGATTCCGTCGGAAAAAATCATTTGGGAAGCCCCTCAGAAAGAACAGCAGGTTTGGTTTGTGAAGCTACTGGGCGCCAATGTGAACGTCGGTAACATCGCTCCCAACGAAATTATTCCACTCGAAACTATTCGGCTGGGACTCCGTGGCGATACATTCAGCTTCTTCCTGGACAAATAGCGTGAGCGTCTGAAAAGTCGGTTTAGCTGGGTAACCCTGGTAGAGCAGGCAGCACCGCCTGGTCAGATTAACTTTTACAGACTGCATCCTACCTATATATAACGACTCTTCAGATTTCTTTTCGTCCCCATGGAAATAATTAAATCTCTCCTCGATTTCCTGCTCCACCTCGACAAGTTTCTCGATCTGTGGGCTAATGAGTACGGTGTGCTGCTGTACGCCATTCTGTTCCTGATCGTTTTCACCGAGACAGGCCTGATCGTGATGCCTCTGTTACCAGGTGATTCGTTACTCTTTGCCGCCGGTGCGCTGGCAGCCCGTGATACGAATGAGCTGAATGTGGCGATCATCATCCCGTTGCTTATTGTAGCGGCTCTGCTGGGCGATAATGTTAACTATTTCGTGGGTCGTAAATTAGGCACGCAGATCAAGTCGCGCGAGCGTATCCTGTTTTTTAAACGTGAATACATCACCGAAACCGAGAAGTTTTACGCTAAGCACGGAGGACGTACGGTGATTATTGCCCGGTTCATTCCAATCGTGCGCACAATTGCGCCGTTCGTAGCCGGGGCTGGCAGCATGAATTACAGTACCTATATAAAGAACTGTATAATCGGTGCTGTGTTGTGGGTAGTGAGCATCACGCTGCTGGGCTACTTCTTTGGTAACCTCGAAATTGTGCAGAAGAACTTCGAGATCGTTGTATTCGGTATTGTCGGGCTGTCACTGATGCCAATTATCGTTCAGTTTGTGAAGCAAAAGCTGACCAGCAAGGCGGTTTAGGTGTAAATTCCTGTGTGCATCTTCCCCAATTCGCAAACGATTCGTATCTTTGCGGCCTTGTTAGCGAATGATTGAGGTGAACGAACTGCGGCAATACGATATCAATATCATTGGTTTGGAGCCAAAACGCTACGAATACGACTATTCGTCGGGCGAAGCGTTTTTTCAAGCCCTTGAGCAACAGCTGATTAAAAAAGGTGAGGTGCAGACGCACCTGACCCTTGATAAGTCAGAGACCATGATTCGTCTGGACTTTTCGATCACTGGATCAGTGGAACGTACCTGTGACCGGAGCCTCGATTTGTACGATGAACATATAGATACGCGTCAAACGCTGTTTTTGAAGTTCGCCGATCGCAATGAGGAGCTAACCGACGAAATCGAACTGATCGAGCGGAACACCGCAACCATCAACGTAGCCCGCTACATATTCGATTACATCGTGTTGTCGATGCCAATGAGAGGACTTCATCCCCGTTTTCGTGAGGAAGACCAGGACGATGATCAACTGGATGGTAAATTGATTTATTCGTCTGACGCAGCAACTGAAGCTGAGGAGGATGAAACAAACGAAGAAAAAACCGTGGTGGATCCCCGTTGGGAGGCCCTGCGTAAATTGAGTAATAACTAAAACAACTGTTTGGCGTTTGCCGGTTTACCGGTTCGAGTTGTTATCCCGCCGCAAGGTGTCTAGGTGTACAATCGATGGAAACCCCAAACATCAAACGTCAAACTGATAACTACTTATGGCACACCCCAAACGCCGCCACTCGACTACTCGCCGCGACAAACGCCGGACCCACTACAAAGTAGAAGCTGTAACGCTGGCTACTGATTCAACAACGGGTGAAGTTCACGAGCGTCACCACGCCCATGTATTTGAGGGTAACCTCTTCTATCGTGGCAAAATGATTGTTGAAGGATACCGACCTACGGTGTAAAGCCCGGTTGGTTCCCGACTCTGCCGGGGAGGGTTTTTTCGCCGAAAAAGCACCTTCCTGCGGTACATTCATCGCATGAAGTGAGAAAGTATTTCGCCGACATCGGGTCTAAGATGAACGCGGAATACTTTTTTATTGCCCCTCGGCTACTAATTTTACGCGCCCAATACCTAACTCTGCCGGATATTGGCACATTAAGCTGCTCGATAAAATGAAGATTGCCGTGGATGCCCTGGGTGGCGATTTTGCGCCGGAAGCAATTATAGAAGGCGTTGCTGCTGCCATAAAAGCTGGTCTGCCCGATGATGTTACCCTTGTGTTGATTGGCCCTGAAGCAGTACTAACAGCACAACTTGACCGATTGGGATTGA
Organism: Fibrivirga algicola; assembly: GCF_011742925.1. GTDB lineage: Bacteria > Bacteroidota > Bacteroidia > Cytophagales > Spirosomataceae > Fibrella > Fibrella algicola. The sequence goes on along the minus strand of NZ_WAEL01000008.1, from coordinate 197,160 downwards.
CTAATCATCAAGCTATCACGCTAATCCAGGCTGATGAAGTGATTGGAATGGGCGAGCACCCAACCAAAGCCCTGTCACAAAAACCTAATTCGACCATCAGCATTGGGTTCAAATTATTAAAAGAACGCCAGATAGACGCGTTCTGTAGTGCAGGAAACACCGGGGCTATGCACGTGGGCGCTCTGTTCAGCATCAAAGCCATTGAAGGTGTTATTCGGCCCTGTATTGCAGGTTTTGTACCCCAAATAGACGGTAGCACGGCCGTAATGCTCGATATAGGGGCCAATGCCGATTGCAAGCCCGAAATGCTGGCTCAGTTTGGTGAACTCGGCTCGATCTATACAAAGCACATGTTTGGCATCGATGTTCCCCGGGTGGCCCTGATGAATATCGGCGAAGAGGAACAGAAAGGTTCGCTCGTGGCGCAGGCCGCTCACCAACTTCTGAAAGAATCGCGTCGCATCAACTTTGTTGGCAACATTGAAGGGAAAGACATGTTCATGAACCGTGCAGATGTCATCGTTACAGATGGTTTCACCGGTAACTCCCTGTTCAAGCTTGGAGAGTCTTTTTTTGCCGTGGCCACACAGCGAGGGCTAAAAGACGATTTCATTGATCGGACCAACTATGAATCCATTGGTGGGAGCCCAATAATTGGCGTGAACGGTAACGTTATCATTGCCCATGGTATCTCCTCACCTACGGCAATTAAAAATATGCTCACGCTGGCCATTCGGCAGGTAGAGGCAGATGCCCACACAAAAATTGCCTTGGCGCTTAAGTGAGTCTCCCGTAACATACTATATGATGAAAGCAGCAATTACCGGTGTCCATGGCTACGTACCTGACTATATATTGACCAATGCCGAACTGGAGCGGATGGTCGATACCAACGATGAGTGGATCACCTCCCGCACGGGCATCAAAGAACGCCACATACTCAAGGGAGAAGGTATGGGAAGTTCGCACATGGGCGCTGAGGCTGTTCGTGGGCTACTGGCGAAAACCAACACGGCCCCCGAAGAAGTTGACTTACTCATCTGTGCTACCGTTACCCCCGACTACGTTTTCCCGGCCACTGCAACGCTCATCTGCGAGATGACGGGTATTCGTAATGTGGGCAGTTTCGATATCCAGGCTGCCTGTTCAGGTTTCCTATATGCACTAACCGTAGGAACACAGTTTATTGAAAGCGGCAAATACCGCAAGGTGATCGTTGTGGGGGCCGATAAAATGTCGGCCATTACCGATTATACAGACCGCACAACCTGTGTGCTATTCGGCGACGGCGCTGGCGCTGTATTGCTCGAAGCGGCTGAAGACGGATATGGTGTAATTGACTCGATCATCCGTTCAGACGGTGTAGGGCAGTATCACTTGTTCCAGAAAGCAGGTGGTAGCCGGTACCCACCCACACACGAAACCGTTGAAAAGCGATGGCATTATGTGTATCAGGACGGTCCATCGGTGTTTAAGTTTGCCGTGAAAAACATGGCTGACGTATCTGCCGAGATCATGCAGCGAAACAACCTCGATGGAGGCGATGTGGCGTGGTTGGTGCCGCATCAGGCTAACAAACGAATTATCGACGCCACGGCCAACAGAATGGGAATTGGTTCAGACAAGGTGATGCTCAATATTCATAAGTATGGCAACACCACAGCTGCCACTATTCCACTCTGCCTGTTTGACTATGAGTCGCGGTTGACCAAAGGCGATAACTTGGTGCTTGCAGCCTTTGGCGGCGGGTTCACCTGGTCGGCAGTATACGTGAAGTGGGCCTACTAAATGAATTTGCAGTTTGCAGTCTTCAGTCTTCAGTTGCGCTGCAAAGTCATCTTTATCAACAAATGAAGCAACTGAAGGCTGACAACTGACAACTATTTTTTATGGCAACGACCGCAGATATTCGGAACGGCTTAGTTATCAATCATAACTACGACCTATTTCAGATTGTTGAATTTCAACACGTTAAGCCCGGCAAAGGTGCCGCTTTCGTTCGTACGAAGCTGAAAAGCCTGACCACTGGCCGGGTTATCGACAATACCTTTAACTCTGGAGCAACAATTATTCCAGTTCGGGTTGAACGTCGAAAATTCCAGTATCTCTACAAAGATGAGGCAGGTTATAACTTCATGGATCAGGAAACATTCGATCAGATTAATATCGATGAGAAAATCCTTGATCAGTCTGATCTGATGCGGGAAGGTCAGGAGGTAGAGATTCTGATGAATGCCGAAAACGACACCCCCTTAACCTGCGAGCTACCTGTCTCGGTAGAATTAGAGGTAACTTATGCTGAGCCAGGTCTGAAAGGCGATACATCGAGCGGTGCCAAAAAGCGCGTCGAGGTAGAGTCTGGGGCTATGATTAACGTCCCCTTGTTCATTAATCAGGGCGACAAAATCCGCGTCGATACCCGCACACGGGAATATCAGGAACGAGTTAAGTAAAAGCAGTTTACCGTTTTCAGTTGCTGTTTCCGATGCTGCCGCAAACAAGCTAAGCAGCGCGCGAGCTGCGCAACTGAAAACAGCAAACTGAAAACGGTAAACCCTTTTTTCAAGATATGAGCACACAAGACATTCAACAACTAATTGATTTCATCTCGAAATCAGGCCTCGATGAGGTGAAAATTGAGACTAGCGAGCTTAAGATCAACGTGAAGCGTTCTGCAACGCCAACGGTGATAGCTGCTTCGGCTCCAGCTCCGCTACCGGCTGCCCCAGTGGCAGCACCTGTGGCGCAACCTGTGGCTACGCCTGCCGCGGCTGCACCCGCTCCGGTTGCTGCTGAGGCGTCTGCTTCGAACCACGTTACCATCAAATCGCCAATGATTGGCACATTCTACCGGTCGGCAAATCCTGAATCCCCTATGTTCGCAGAGGTGGGTGACGAGATCAAGCCTGGTAAAGTGGTTTGTATCATCGAGGCCATGAAGCTCTTCAATGAGATTGAAGCCGAGATCTCGGGCCGTATCGTGAAGGTGCTGGTTGAAAATGCTACGCCTGTCGAGTACGATCAGCCGTTGTTTATTGTCGAACCCATTTAAGTTTGCTGTTTGCTGGTTGCCGTTTACAGTTGCTTTGCTTATCTACGATGATTGAGTTGGCAAAGCAACTGCAAACGGCAACCAGCAAACGGTAAACTGTTTTTTATGTTCAAGAAAATCTTAATTGCTAACCGGGGCGAGATTGCGTTGCGGATCATTCGTACCTGCCGCGAAATGGGCATCCGTACGGTGGCTGTTTACTCAACAGCTGATCGCGACAGCCTCCACGTTCGCTTTGCCGACGAGGCGGTGTGCATTGGCCCACCAGCAAGCCGCCAATCGTACCTCAACATTCCGAGTATCATTTCTGCAGCTGAAGTAACCGGGGCCGATGCGATTCACCCGGGTTACGGTTTTCTGTCAGAGAATGCAGAGTTCTCGCAAATCTGCGCCGACTACGGTATCAAGTTTATTGGTGCCACTGCCGAGCAGATCAATAGCATGGGCGATAAAGCTACGGCGAAAGCTAGCATGCGCGCGGCAGGTGTTCCTGTTATCCCGGGTTCAGATGGCCTTTTAGAGTCAATTGAACAGGGAAAAGAGCTGGCCGCCGGTATGGGCTACCCCGTAATTATTAAAGCCACGGCAGGTGGCGGCGGACGGGGCATGCGGATTATTAAAGCCGAAGCCGACTTCGAAAAAGCCTGGAACGATGCTCGTACAGAAGCGGGGGCTGCCTTCGGTAATGATGGCTTGTATCTGGAAAAGTTTGTTGAGGAACCCCGTCACATTGAAATTCAGATCGTCGGCGACCAGTATGGTAAGGTATGCCATCTGTCGGAGCGCGATTGTTCAATTCAGCGGCGGCACCAGAAATTGCTGGAAGAGACACCGTCACCTATCATGACCGATGACCTTCGGGCACGCATGGGTGAAGCGGCTATCCGGGGAGCTCAGTCGATTGGGTACGAAGGGGCCGGTACGGTTGAATTCCTGGTGGATAAGCACGGTGATTTCTACTTCATGGAGATGAACACCCGAATTCAGGTAGAGCACCCCATTACGGAAGAGGTAACTGATTTCGATCTGATCAAAGAGCAGATCAAAGTAGCGGCGGGCGTACCGATCTCAGGAGCCAACTATACGCCAAAACTGTTTGCGCTTGAGTGCCGCATCAATGCCGAAGATCCGGCCAATAATTTCCGGCCATCGCCGGGTAAAATCACGAACCTGCATTTTCCAGGTGGACATGGTATTCGGATCGACAGCCACGTGTATACCGGGTACGTTATTCCACCCAACTATGACTCGATGATTGCCAAGCTGATCGTTTCTGGTCAGTCGCGGGCCGAGGTGCTTACCCGGATGAAGCGGGCCCTACAGGAATTTGTTATTGAAGGCATCAAAACCACAATTCCGTTTCATATCAAGTTGATGGATGACCCTGGTTTTCAATCGGGCAATTTCACTACCGCTTTTCTCGAGGGCTTCGACTTTTCTGATCTGTAAATCAAGTCCACAAGTCAATACTAAAAGCCACGCCTGACTAATTCAGGCGTGGCTTTTTTGTGATCTCAACTACGTGTCAGGCGAGATTCTGCCGGGCAGTGGTCATGCGCTGGTACCACTTTACCTGACGACGCGTTAATGGAAGACGTCGGCGCGAAATGGCAATAGGTTGGTTGCCTTCCAGAAGGAGATATGGATGCGTGTCGCTGAAATTAGTTTCAGCCAGATACGCCAGATTTATAATGGTCGACTTGTGCACTCGGCAAAAAACAGAGTCCATCAAATCAGGTTCGAGTCGCTTTAACGTTTTCGAAGAAAGGTAGCGCTTGTTGTCTCGAGTATGGATGTACGTATAGTTGCCTGCTCCTTCCAGCCAGACTATATCAGCAAAATTCAGGACAAGTAGCCGGTTACGGAAGGGGAGTTCCAGGTGTGTAGGGACTACTGCACGAACCGATTTATTGGCAGGCAGTAGAGAGGTGACAGGAGCATGACAGAATGAAATCATAACAGGATAGTTGGTTGTTTAAGAGGTTCATATGTAAAACTACCCACAGTGTTGCAGGCTAAAAACCACTATCCGCCGAAGGCGTAGAAACCGGTTGTCAGGCGTAGATTAAGCTGTATGAACTGTAGCTGAACTGCCAACGTATCAACAAAAAGGGGCCGTACTACACTAGTACGGCCCCTTTTTGTTGATACGTTGGCAGTCGTTTTTATGGAATCTTGATGCCTGCTGTTACGGTAGCAATTCCCAGGAATCCCTTGATGTTTGTGTCGCGGTATACGCCACCCGCTGGAACAGCATACCGTACATCAAGGTCGAGCCAGCGGAGAGGTGATACACCCAATCCGGCTTCCAGCGCCCAGCTGAACCGTTTTACCTCCAGATTAGCAGCTTCGCGACGACTCAACAGGTTGGTTGTTTCGGGCGTGGCCGGAATCGGGATAGCAGTCGCGAAACCGATGGCAGCATTCGGATTAATCTGCCCCTGAGTACTGCGCTGCGCCTGCGATTTGTTGACAAACAATAGGGTTGGGCCCATGTATACCCGCAGGCGATCGCGCAGCAGGCGACGCCCGAACAGCACAGGTACGTTGAACGACTCGATTGATGATTCAGACGTAACATCAACCGTGGCGTTGAGAAGGCCAGGGGCAAAGCTGATTGGCAACTGCGCAGTCAGGCTCGAATTGGCGTTTACGTCAAGAGTCAGATTCGTGCGTTGTTTGAGCACGTACCTATTGTAGGTTAACTCAACCTGCACATACCCTTTCCGACTGTAATTATTGAAGCGGACAAATGCGCCGCCTGTATACCCTACACCGGTGCCATTGCGTTTGTTGTCGATCTGCGGAACCTGCACGCCCACGATACCCGTTGGCTGCGCTGGAATAGTCGTGTATCCGTGAACAAAGGTAGGTCCGCCTTTTATGCCCACTTCAATAGACCGGATAGGTGATTGGGCAAGCGATTGGGCCATTGATGCTGTTGATGCCAACAGCAGAGCAGCAGTTAATGAATAGAAAGAATATCTCATGTGTTAATTAATGACTGTTAGACCCAACCTGTTTCGAGCGGTATAGTGAATTGGCGAATAGCCGATAAACCAGAACCGGAAGGCTGCATCTGAGAGTGGTTAAGGTTGAACCAGCACTTTGCGGTAGCGCGTTGCGTCGACCTGCGGAACAGAGGCGCTGTACTTTGCATTGATGCTTTTTATGATCTCGTTGGCTAGCAATGCGTAGCCAGCAGGCGTAAAGTGGATGCCGTCGAGGCTCAGTACGCCACCCTGAATGTAGCCGAGATTGAAGGTAACGCCGTTCTGCACAACACCACCTGAGGCAAGCTGAGTGGTCAGCGTGTTGATATCGACCCACGCTAGGCTACGGGCGTCGGCCTGCGCTTTCATGATGCCGTTATACTCGTCGATTTTGGCGTTTACTGCCGCCACTTCTTCGGCGTCGAGTACCAGCTGATTTGCCAGTGGGTTGGTTGCTGACAAGCCATAAGCACCCACTTTGGTACCAACATCCGTGCGACCAATGGTAGCGTAAGCCGCTTGTTGACTCAGTAGGAGTAAATCACCTGCTTTCGTGGCACGAACACCGCCCGGAGCTAGCGGAGACTGAATAACCAGGGCTGGAACGGCTGGTGCACCCGGATTGGCTGCCTGTACGGCGGCTGTTACCCGCGCCAGTATCTGTGCCAGTGTTACTGTTTGGAAGAACGCCGCCGTAGTGACTTTCGGAATACCAATTACAACTCCCTGCCGACCATTGGCATTGAGCGTGCCGAGCAGTGCAGTGTAATTGGCCGTGAACAATGGCGTTGGGGTGAATGGCGTAACACCTCCTGTAGTTGCGTAACCGAGGGCGTCGTTGTTCCCCATGAAGCACGAAAAGAAAGTCGCGTCGGCGACGTTATCCCCCACATATTGCAGGTACGTGCGGTTTGGCGTAAAATCGGGCAGGATACGCTCGAAATACGGATTGCCAGCGGCTGAGCCGTAACCGGGCGTTTGAATATCGCCCATCCGAATACCGGGTACACCCAGGTTGTTGATAGGGCCCGTATATTTAGTAAACAACGGCTGTCCATTAGCCAGGCCACGAACGGCCTGCGGGGCCACCTGGGCTGTAACGGGTAAGCCACCTGAGGCTACCGTAGGCAGGCTGGTCAATTTAAGGTAACCCGTTCCTGCAGCTTGTTCGGCAGTGAAAAGAGGCTGGTTGAACGTACCCCCATTGACCAGTCGAAATTGCTGGGCTAGGATAGACGGATAGGAGTTAAGCTGTCCTTCACGGTATAGGCCGCCATCGGCATACCCGGCTGTCAGGGAATTGCCTACTGCCACGTATTTTAAAAAGTTTGCTGTTCCGGCCGATATTGGATCCGTGCGCCGGGCTAGATCGTCTTCATAACAGCCTGTTGTACTGGCCATAAGCCCAAGGAGGGCCATCCAACGCAACGGGTAAGAAATGCGAAGTTTCATAAAAAATAGAAAAATTATACGAATGATTGACACTTTGTTCAGACAAAGGTACTTATACTCTATTCAGCGGTGGGTGCATTAGATAGAATTCATTCGAGTTTAATGAGGAGTTTTTGCCCGGTTACAAGGTGACATTAGAACAATAACCTCGTCTATCTGTTGGTTTGTAGGGCGAAAGCGCGTTGTTTGTGCCTGTGTTAAACCAATTTTTCACACTTAATCTTTTTGTACACATATGGGTCTGTTAAGTTTTTTCAAAGGTGTTGGTGAGAAAGTCTTCGGTAAGTCAGAAGAAACACCAGCCGCAACTCCTGCCAGTGCTGATCCGGAGCCACTGAAAGCCAGTGCCTTACTCAACCACGTTAAGCAGCTTGGCCTCGCGTATCAAGCGCTGACGATCAAAACTAAAGGCGATACTGTGACCATCGAAGGCCGGGTAGCCAAGCAGGAAGACGCGGAGAAAATTGCCCTGGCAGTTGGTAATGTGGAAGGTGTAACGGTTGTTGATAACCAGTTGGTAGTCGACAGCCCAGAACCAGAGGCTAAGTTTCACACAGTTGAAGAAGGCGATACCTTATCGGCTATTTCTAAGAAAGTGTATGGCGACCCAATGAAATATGGTATCATCTTCGAAGCAAATAAGCCAATGCTGAAAAGCCCGGATTTGATCTACCCTGGTCAGGTACTGCGGATTCCGCAACTGTAAGTCAGTTAGATACGATAATAAAAGGCCCACTTTGTCTTATAGAAGTGGGCCTTTTTGGATTTAACCGGTAGGGAGGAGGAGGAAACTAAGTCTGGAGGCAGTAAGTACGTTTGTGTTGAATCTTCTTTAAAGCAACACATCGAGTTAGTTGTATGCTAAACCAAACTCACGTTTTCAACCACGTCAGTTACCTCTGGGATGAGGCTAAGGCTGCCGAACTGGCTACTGGCGAACCCCACGATCGTGAGGTAGCCTTACTTATATACCGCTCAAACCTGCTAGGCGCCGATCTCCGGCTTACCAATTATGGCGGCGGAAACACCTCGTGCAAAGCGGTGGCAAAAGACCCGCTGACCGGGAAACCCACCGAAGTAATGTGGGTAAAAGGATCGGGTGGCGATATTGGTACGCTTACACGCTCGGGACTGGCTGCACTGTACGTAGACCGGCTACGAAGTCTGGAAGGTATTTACCGAGGAATCGAGCAGGAAGATGAAATGGTTGAGCTGTTCAACTACTGCCTGTACGACCTGGCTTCAAAAGCTCCTTCAATTGATACGCCTTTACACGGGTTTCTGCCCTTCGCCCATATCGATCACCTGCATCCCGACGCCGCCATTGCCATTGCCGCCGCCAAAGACGGTAAGCGCATTACTCAGGAACTGTTCGACGGTCAGGTTGGTTGGGTTGATTGGCAAAAACCGGGTTTCGATCTGGGCCTGCAACTGCGCAACTGCCTGGACGAAAATGCCGCCAATGGCATTCAACTACGGGGTATCATGTTGGGCTCGCACGGTTTGTTTACGTGGGGCGATACAGCCTACGAAAGCTACATCAATACACTGGAGGTTGTAGAGCGCTGTGCTGAATACATCGCCTCGCATACGGGTAAAGACCGCCCGGTGTTTGGTGGTCAACGCATCGAGAGTGCCGCTCCCGACGCCCGGCTCGCTCAGGCAGCGCAACTGGCTCCGATCCTTCGTGGGCTGTGTAGCAGTGAGCGTCACATGATTGGCCATTTTACAGACGATGACCGCGTGCTGGAGTTCACCAACTCAAATGACCTGTCGCGCCTGGCCCCGCTGGGTACGTCCTGCCCCGATCACTTCCTGCGGACCAAGATCAGCCCACTGGTACTGGAACTTGCCCCCGACGAAGCTGTAACCGATACGGCCGCCATTCAGGAGCGGCTTGCTCCGGCATTCGATGCGTACCGGGCTATGTATCAGGAGTATTACGACATGTGCAAACACCCGAATAGCCCCGCCATTCGCGACCGCAACCCGGTAGTGTTGCTGTGGCCGGGTGTGGGTATGTTCACCTTTGCCAAAGACAAGCAGACTGCCCGTGTAGCCGCCGAATTTTATATCAACGCCATCAACGTGATGCGCGGGGCCGAGGCTATCTCTGAGTACACGTCATTACCCCGTCAGGAGGCGTTCAACATCGAGTACTGGCTGCTCGAAGAAGCGAAGCTTCAGCGGATGCCCAAACCAAAACCGCTGTCGGGCAAGATTGCCCTGGTAACTGGCAGCGGCGGTGGTATTGGTAAAGCCATTGCCAAAAAATATGCGCAGGAAGGTGCCTGTGTCATTCTGAACGACATCGATCAGGATCGCCTCGACTCGTCGAAAGCTGAGTTTGTGAAGGCGTTTGGTGCCGATGTGGTAGCAACTACTACCCTGAACGTAACCAATGCGGCCAGCATCGCCGAGGCGTACAAGGCCGCCTGTCTGGCCTTTGGCGGAGTCGACATCGTGGTAAACAACGCAGGTATCAGCATTTCGAGGCCCATCGCCGAGCACACCATCGAGGAGTGGGACCGGCTGTACGATATTCTGGTGAAAGGCCAGTTTATGGTCACCCAGGCCGCCGTAGGCGTAATGCGGAAGCAGAAAATGGGTGGTGATATCGTGAATATCGTGTCGAAGAACGCACTGGTAGCTGGGCCAAACAATGCAGGATACGGGTCGGCCAAAGCGGCGCAACTACACCTGAGCCGGTTAAACGCGGCCGAACTTGGTGGCGATCACATCCGGGTCAACACGGTGAACCCCGACGCCGTTATTTCCGATTCGAACATCTGGGCTGGCGGTTGGGCCGAAGGGCGCGCCAAAGCATACGGTATCACGGTGGCTGAGCTACCCGCTTATTATGCCAAACGTACCTTGCTCAACGAAGTCATTCTGCCCGATGATATTGCCAATGCCTGCTTTGCGTTTGTGGGCGGTCTGCTCAATAAATCAACTGGTAACGTCCTGAACGTCGATGGCGGCGTAGCCATGGCGTTTGTTCGATAGCTAATAAGCGGTTTCCGGTGGTCATTGATCACCGGAAACCGATAACTTTTCCTTCCCATGAACCTCAATCAGAACCAACTACAAGACCACAACGCCAGCCTGCTGGCCGGGCATCAACGCAAACTGGCTCCCTGGACGGGCGAACTGGAAAATGCGGAAGCCGTTATTCAAAAGCTTGTCGATTTTCAGATTGCCATTCCAAGCTGGGCCTTAGGCACGGGTGGAACGCGCTTTGGCCGGTTCCCCGGTGGCGGTGAACCACGTTCGCTGGAGGAAAAAATGGATGATGTGGGGCTACTCCACGCCCTGAACCGGAGTAGCGGTGCTATTTCGCTGCACATTCCCTGGGACGTACCCAGCGACGTGGCTGCCATACAGCAGCAAGCGTCGAAACTGGGGCTGCGGTTCGACGCAGTTAACTCCAACACCTTCCAGGATCAGCCCGACCAGGCGTTGAGCTACAAATTCGGCTCACTGCAACACGCAGACCGTGCCGTTCGGCAGCAGGCAATCGACCACAATATCGAGGTAATCCGTCATGGTGTGGCGCTGGGTTCGAAATCGCTGACGGTCTGGCTGTCAGACGGATCGTGTTTCCCCGGTCAGCTGAACTTCCGCAAAGCGTTCTCGCGGACCCTCGAGAGCCTGCACGCCATTTATGAGGCACTGCCCGACGACTGGAAAGTATTTGTTGAGTACAAGGCATTTGAGCCTAACTTCTATTCGATGACTGTTGGTGATTGGGGTAGCAGCTATCTGTACGCCAGTAAGTTAGGTAAGAAGGCCTATACCCTGGTAGATCTTGGCCATCACCTGCCTAATGCCAATATCGAACAGATTGTGGCTATTCTACTGCAGGAAGGTAAGTTAGGCGGTTTCCACTTCAACGACTCAAAATACGGCGACGACGACCTGACGGTGGGGAGCATCCGGCCGTACCAGCTGTTTCTGATCTTCTGCGAATTGATCGAAGGTATGGACGCCTGTGGTATGAATCACGCCGATGACCTCGGTTGGATGATCGACGCCAGCCATAATGTGAAAGACCCGCTTGAAGACCTGTTGCAGTCGGTAGAGGCCATTCAATTGGCCTATGCCCAGGCCTTGCTGGTCGACCGGGCAGCGCTTGAAGAAGCCCGTGAAGCAAACGACGTAGTGCGGGCGCAGGAGCTGCTGCAGGACGCGTTCCGCACGGATGTTCGTCCGTTGGTAGCCGAGGCTCGTTTGCGGGCGGGTGGCGCGCTGAATCCGCTGGCGTTGTTCCGTCAACTCGATGTACGTGGACAGCTTATTGGCGAACGCGGTTTGAAAACAATAGCGACAGGACTTTAACATTAATGAGTGAAACAGGGAAAGAGTGAAGGGGGCTAACGCTATCTTAGGCTTACTGTTCGCCCTTCCTTCTTTCTGGTATACGACAGTCACGCTTTCACTCTTTTCCTCTTTCACTCGTTGAAAACGCCCGTAATCGCCGTCGTAGATGTCGGCAAGACAAACAAGAAGGTATTTCTTTTTGATCGACAGTATAAGCTTGTTTGGGAGCGCTCAGAGCAATTGACTGAAGCAGTTGATGAAGAAGGCGACCCGTGCGAAGACCTCGAGAAGCTTATCGGCTGGGCGTTGGCCGCCGTTCAAGATGTGCTGGCCATGCCTGAGTTTGATGTGCAGGCCCTGAACTTCACGACCTACGGAGCCAGTTTTGTGTATGTCGACAAAGACGGTAAGCCGGTTGGCTGCCTGACCAATTACCTGAAACCGTATCCGGAGGAGCTTCGCGATCAGTTTTACAACCAGTACGGCCCCTCTGACCAGCTTTCGGTAGCTACGGCTTCGCCCGCGCTCGACAGCCTGAATTCGGGACTGCAACTGTATCGACTGAAACACGAACGCCCCGATCTGTATGAGCGGGTTGCCTATGCCCTGCACCTGCCGCAGTACATGAGCTACCTGATCACCAACCAGCCGGTAGCCGAAATGACCAGCATTGGTTGCCATACCATGCTCTGGGATTTTCAGCGGGCCGATTACCACAATTGGGTAAAGCAGGAACAACTAGACGGGCGTTTGTCCGTTCTGGCTCCGTCCAACAGTGTCAATACAGTATCTATCGGGGGTAAATCCTTGAAAGTAGGCGTGGGACTACACGATTCATCGTCTGCCCTTATTCCGTATCTGGCCTCATTTCGCGAGTCGTTCATCCTGATTTCTACGGGTACGTGGTGCATCAGTATGAATCCGTTCAATACCGATCCGCTCACGGCCGAAGAGCTCCAGTATGACTGCCTCTGCTACCTGACTTACAAAGGACAGCCAGTAAAAGCGGCGCGGCTCTTTGCGGGTAATGAGCACGAACAGCAGACCAGGCGGTTGGCCTCGCATTTCAACGTACCTGAATCGCATTACAAGCGGGTTGCCTATGATGCCGCTTTGATCGACCAGCTTCAGCACGCCCAGTTGGCCGAAACAGAGGGTGACGATAGCTGGCTGGGCATGACACCACCCGCGACTATTCCGCCGTTTACCCAATCGGCGTTTGTCCGACGCGATCTGGCAATCTATCCGGATTATGAAACGGCTTATCATCAACTGATGCTCGATCTGATGGCGCAGCAGTTGATTTCAACGGCGCTGGTTATTCCCGGCGATTTGGTTGGGCCCATAACCCGGATCTTTGTCGATGGTGGATTTAGCCATAATTCGATTTACATGAACCTGCTGGCGTCGGCTTTCCCCGACGTAGACATTTGGGCGGCATCGGTTGCCCAGGCTACCTCGCTCGGTGCTGCGCTGGCAATTCATGAGCATTGGAACTCCGGCCCAATACCCGACGATTTAATCGATTTAACCTATTATCCGGCTCCGCAGGCTGACTAGCGGAGTAAACGACACCTTTCGGTAGTGCTTTCCATGAAGATAGGCTTATTCATACCCTGTTACGTTGACCAGTTTTACCCGCAGGTGGCAAAAGCTACACTGATCTTACTCGGAAAACTGGGTTGTACAGTTGATTATCCGCTTAACCAAACCTGCTGTGGCCAGCCAATGGCCAATTCGGGCTACGCCCACCTGACGGGCGGCTGCGACGATAATTTTATCCGGAATTTTGGCGGATACGATTATGTCGTGTCGCCGTCGGGAAGCTGCACGCTGCATATCAAGCAGCATTTGCACGGCCACAATGCCGCCACCAACGGCGATGCCGCCGACATTCGGGGGCGTGTGTATGAACTCACCGAATTTCTGACCGATATTCTGAACGTACAGGCATTACCGGCCCAAAGCCAGGTACGTCCCCTGCGCGTTGGGCTACACCAGAGTTGTCACGGTCAGCGTGGACTGCACCTGTCGCCCATGTCGGAGCTGATGGGGAAGCAGGGGTTTTCTAAACCCGAAAAGTTGCTGCGAATGGTCGATGGACTTGAGTTGGTGGATCTGGATCGCCGCGACGAGTGTTGTGGATTTGGCGGCACCTTTTGCGTCGTTGAAGAGGCTGTATCGGCCAAAATGGGTAAAGACCGGGTGGCCGATCACCTGCGACACAACGTCGACGTAATTACGGGCGTCGACGTGTCGTGTCTGATGCACATGGAAGGTATTTTGCGCCGCCAGGGAAGTACAGTGTCTGTGAAGCACATTTCGGAGTTGTTGGTAAACGAATAATGAACACTAAATCGCACCCTGAGGCGGCCGTTGTCTTCAATAAAGACGAGGCACGCGTTGACTGGCATGACGAAACGCTTTGGTTTGTGCGCAGTAAACGCGACCGGGCGGCCCAATCTATACCCGAGTGGGAGGGACTGCGTGAAGCGGCCTCGCAGATCAAAAACCATGTGTTGTCGAACATGCATGACCTGCTGTTGCAGTTTGAGCAGAACGCGACTAAAAACGGCATTACAGTTCACTGGGCCGCCGATGCCGCGGAGCACAACGCCATTATTCACCAGATTCTGCGGGACAATGGCGTTAATCAGCTAGTGAAATCGAAGTCGATGCTGACGGAAGAGTGCCACCTGAACGAATACCTGAAGGAGCACGGCGTTGACGTAATCGACTCGGATCTGGGCGAACGCATTGTGCAGATGCGGGGCGAAGCACCCAGCCACATTGTGTTGCCCGCCATTCACCTGAAGCGGAGCGACGTGGGCGATACATTTCATGAACACCTGGGTACCGAAGCAGGGGCAACCGACCCGCAATATCTGACAGAAGCCGCCCGGCAGCACCTGCGCGATACGTTTCTGACCCGCCGCGTGGCCCTAACGGGTGTCAACTTTGCCATTGCCGAAACAGGCGGGTTTGTGGTGTGTACCAACGAAGGGAACGCCGATATGGGCGTGCACCTGGCCGATGTGCACATTGCCTGCATGGGCTTCGAGAAAATCATTCCCCGCCCCGAACACCTGGGCGTATTTCTGCGGCTATTGGCCCGCTCGGCCACCGGGCAACCGATTACTACGTTTTCGAGTCATTTCCATAAAGCCAGAAAGGGACAGCAGATTCACCTGGTGATTGTCGACAATGGCCGGAGCCGTCAGCTTGGTCGGGCCGATTTCCGCAATTCGCTGAAGTGCATTCGGTGTGCGGCCTGTCTGAATACCTGCCCGGTGTACCGGCGTAGTGGTGGCCACAGCTACCATACAGCCATTGCCGGGCCGATCGGGTCTATTCTGGCGCCCAATCTCGACATGACTAAAAATGCCGATCTGCCGTTTGCCAGCACGTTGTGCGGATCGTGCAGCAACGTGTGTCCTGTAAAAATCGATATTCACGAGCAGTTGTACAAATGGCGACAGGTACTGATGCAGGAAGGCCACGGCCCCGCGGCGAAGACCGTTGCCATGAAAACAATGGCAAGTGTGCTTGAGTCGCCCCGGCTATACCGGATGGCGGGTAAAGTAGGACGCGGTGTGCTCCGGTTTGCGCCTTTCGTCGCCTCTAACAGCTTGAATCCTTGGTACAATCAGCGCGAAATGCCCGAACCGCCCAAAGAGAGTTTTCGCGACTGGTACGTAAAAAATGAACGTAATGCTGAAGCTCCAGTTTCGGCTGAGTAACGACGTATAGATGGCCGAAGCTGGAGTTTCGGCACTACCCAACCAAATGACGTCCCGCGATAAGATATTGGCCACTATTCAGGCCAATCAGCCCGAGAGGCTGGCCCTGCCCGAGCAGTTTACTTTCGAAACAACGTACCCAGACCTGGTTACTCAGTTTGCCGAGGTACTGGCTTTTGTGGGCGGAAAGGTCGTGACCGTGGCCGATTATGATGCCATCACCACGTACCTGCGCGACGTCTACGCCGACGTTGTGAACATTGGCACTACCCTGCCCGAACTGGCTGGTGTTGCCGACGTTGACCTGACGACGATTACTGACCCGCATGACCTGGCCGGTCTGAATCTGGCCATAATTGGTGGGCAGCTTGGCGTGGCCGAAAACGCCGCTATCTGGGTCGACGAACGGCAAATACCATCGGCCTTACGGGCGTTGCCTATGATTACGCAGTACCTGGCTATCGTGATTCGGCAGGCCGATCTGGTCACCAACATGCACGAAGCCTACCGGCGAATTGAGGTGGCTGCCACTGGTTTTGGGACGTTTATTTCCGGCCCCTCGAAGACCGCCGACATTGAGCAGAGCCTGGTGATTGGCGCCCACGGCGCACGTGGGCTGACCGTCTTTATACTAAATGACTAGGCTCCGTTAGCCGATGCGGCGATGAATGCGGTACTTTTGTGGGAGCACCTCACTGGTTTGTACCACAGCCAATGCTTCAGCAGATTGCCATCAACGACTTTTCGAGTACGCCTAAGTACCTTCAAATCTACAATTCAATCACCGAAGGTATCCGGAATAAAGATATTCTGCCGGGGGATAAGCTGCCGTCCATTTTCGAGGTATGCGCCGAATTCGACGTGTCGAAACGGACAGTGGAACGGGCGTATGACTTGCTGAAAGAGAAGAAAGTAATCGAGTCGACGAAGGGGAAGGGATCCTACATCAGTGACCTCGAAATCAACCGGGCGCTGAAAGTTTTTCTGCTATTCAATAAGCTCAGTGCCCACAAGAAGATCATTTACGACGCCTTTACCAGCGAACTGGGCCCCGACGTACCTATCGATTTTTTTATCTACAACAACGATTTCAGGCTCTTCAAAACGATCTTGCCGAATCACGCCCACGGCTATACGCACTATGTCGTCATCCCTCACTTCTACGAAGGCGGCGAACGGGCCGTTGACCTGATCAACACCTTGCCTAAGCACAAACTGGTAGTTATGGACAAGTTGATTACGGGGCTGCACGGTAAGTATTCGGCGGTATATCAGGATTTTGAAAACGACCTTGTTCAGGCGCTTGTCCGTGCGTTACCGCTGCTCCGGAAATACGCCACCCTGAATATTCTTTTTCCCGACTACACCTATCACCCCGAAGGGATTCTGGCGGGGTTTCATCGATTTTGCAACGAATATGGCTTTCAGGCGCATGTCACGCCCGACATTGCGTCGGTGGATATCATGCCCGATTGTGCCTACATCAACCTGATGGAGGAAGACCTGGTTACGCTGATCAAGAAGATCAAAGAAACGCCTTACCAGGTGGGGCGTGAGGTAGGGATTCTGTCGTACAACGAAACACCCCTGAAAGAACTGTTGCTGGATGGCATTACGGTAATCTCGACCGATTTCGCGCAAATGGGGCGTACCGCTGCCCAATTGGTAATGGGCAGGGTGGCTGGTCAGATCAAGAACCCGTTTCAGCTTACGGTACGAAAATCATTGTAGGTACGTTGCTGCCTGTAGCACGGCCTTTAGTCTGTTTTTGATGGACGCAAAAACAGACTAAAGGCCGTGCTATATCAAAATCCAGCGCTTGTCTGTCTCTTCAGAGCGGCTTGTATGTCGACAGGTAAGTTGGCAAAAAAACGGAGACCGGTGCGTTTTTCCAGGTCATTGACCGAGAGCCGGTAGGTTTCCCAGCGGCTACCCGATGATGTTTGCTGGTTTGGAATGTAAACGGCAACCACTTGCGTGTTAGGGCCAATGCGGTTCAGATCATCGCTGCCGTTTGGCATGATCAGCAATACCTTCCAGAGCGCCGCCGGAACCGTGATCTTACCACCCCCAATGCTGGTGGCCTCGCCCTGCTCACCAGTACCACCTACGCCCGACGTACCTGCAACCAAATACACTTCATTACCCGTATCGAGCTGTTTACGGGCGTATTCTTCTACATACTTCCATGTTTCGCGGTTGAACTTTGGCGCTTGCGGCACGACGTTTGATAGGACGAAGGTGGCGGCATTGTCAGTAGGGTTGCTATCCCGGTCTTCTGATGGGCAGAGGTGACCCCGGTCAAAGCCTGTTCGCTCGTAATCGCTCGACCGGATGGTGGAAAAGCCAGCCGGCAGATCAGGGTCGGGTCGGAAGGTTTTGGTACGGGCAGCATCACCGCGCCACTCAGGGCTCAGGTGCCAGCTAACCCAGTTGGCAATACCCCGGCTTCGGCTGAAACTGAGCGCGAATTGTGGTTTCTCTACCAGGTAGTTGTCCGGGTCAATCGTGGCCGCCTGACTTGGGTTTCCCAGTGTAAGGTGCTCACTGAAAACCTGTGTAGGTCGGCTGGCTGGTTTTGGGCCGGTAGGCGTAGGCAGACAGCCGGCTAAAGAGAAAAGGAGGCTACCGATGACAACAGTACTTAATAGCCGATTTTGCGTGAACGTTGATTTTGTTAGCATACTTGCGGAACTTTACTTGACTTAGCTACCAGTAAACTGACGTTTACTGAAAACAGACAAAAACCACTGTTACAACGCGTTTTTTTGACAGGCGTTACTGGTTGAACAGGATTTCTTTTCTCCCGGCAATGCTTTAGTATCACAACCCATACGTATGAGTAAAAAGAAACCGGCCGTACCGCAACGTACTGGCTACACAGCCCCACAAACCGCTGCCCCCCGTCCGGTGGTAGCTACTCCTCCGCGACCGCAACCCGTAGCCGCCCCTCGCTCGTCAATACCAACCGTTTCAGACCTGCCCATCGAGCGCAGTCCGGTAGCCTGGTGGCCAATGCTCGCGCTGGCGGCCATTGGGTTATTGCTCTACGCCAACACATTCGGCCATCAGTACGCCCTCGACGACATTGCCGCTATTGGACAGAACCTATTCGTCAAGCAGGGCTTAAAGGGGCTTCCCGATCTGATGCGGACCGAATTCTGGCACTTCAGCAATATTTCGCTGGGCTACTACCGGCCGCTGTCGCTGATTACGTTTGCTCTTGAACAGGAATTTTTTGGCGATAAGCACCCCGAATACAGCCACATGATCAACGCCGCGCTCTACGGCCTTACCGGGCTGAGCATTGGGGCATTGCTGCAAAAATGGTTGCCGGGTAAAACGGTGGTCGCTTTTCTGATTGGCCTGGTGTTCATTACGCACCCGATTCATACCGAGATCGTAGCCAACATTAAAGGCCGTGACGAACTGCTAAGCTTTCTCTTTATCTCATTGATGCTGCTTACTTCCTGGAAGCAGCTCGAAGCCAAAACGTCGTTCTGGTATCAGGGACCATCGTCAGACGTCGCGCTGGGCGGTTTGTTGACGCTCTTCAACGTAGTAGCTGGCTGGGTAATCGGCAGCAGTCTGCTGGTGAACTCGTTTGGAGCTACCGTTGGTGGCGTCATCGGTGTTGTCATCATGGCCGGACTCTCTATGTCGTGGGTTGGCCTGGCGTGTGCCTCGCTGTACTTTGCATTTTTGTCGAAAGAGTCATCGGTGGTGAGCCTGGCGCTGATTCCGGCCATGAACTACTGGTTTGCTCGCCGTAACGTCTACAGGTCGATGATCAGCCTGTGGCCGTTCCTGATTATTGCGGCGCTGTTCTTCTATCAGAAGCAGAAGATGATCGGTACTCTAAGCGGGAACCCGCCCGTCGACTGGGCCAACTACCCGTACGCCATTCTGAATACGAAGACTTCAACCATGTTTAAGTTCTTCATGTATTATCTGAAACTGCTGGTGCTGCCGCACCCGCTGGTGTACGATTACTCGTTCAACGTGATTCCAACAGGAGGCAAAGGCGACGTTATGTCGTGGCTGGGCTTCTTCTCGATGGTTGGCATGGTGGTGCTTACCTGGATCGGTTTCCGCAAGCGTACGCTCTGGGGGTTTGGCCTGTTCTGGTTTTTCGTAACCATGATGCCGGGTCTGGGCTTTATCTATAGCCGCGGTGGTATCCTGGCCGAACGTTTCCTATATGCCGCCGTTATGGGCTTCGCGTTTGTACTGGTTTGGGCTGTTCAGGCGGCTGTAGCCCGGTTTGGGTTGGACAAAGCCAAAACAGACGTACCCAGCGAACCCGTTGAGGTGGCAACTAGTCAGTCGGTGATCGAGTCATTCCGTGCACCGAAGCCTGCTTTTGCCCAGTCAGCGATCAACTATGCGCCTTTGGCTCTTGTTGTGGGTCTAACCTGCGGACTGTATTCATTTAAAACGGTAACCCGCAACCCCGACTGGGAAAATAACTTTGTGCTGTTCAATTCAGCCCTACCTTATGCCCCCACGAGTTGTCAGGTACAGCGGCACGTGGCCAATGAATGGATTGAGAAAGGCCTAAAGGAACGCGCCAGAATCGATTCGGCTAATGTGCGGATGGCTCGGTTTAAAGCCAAGGCTGACTCGGTGAAGAAGTACCAGGCGATGTTGCCGGTGTATGACAAAGAAGCCGGTAAATATGCTCGTTTGGCGCTCGACCACTTACAGGAGTCATGCCGGATTTACCCTAATTTTGGCGAGTCGTACTTCTCAATGGCCTACGTTTTTCAGCGCATTACGCCCAACGTCGACTCGGCCAAGTATTACTATAAGCAGACAATCCGGGCGGCTTCGTCGTATGCGCCAGCCTACAACAACCTGGGTGTGATTTACCAGAATGAGGGTAAATACCAGCTGGCTTCGTACTATTATAACAAGTCGATGGAAGTGAACCCGGCTTATCAGGACGGCAAGAACAACTACGCCGCGTTGAAAAAAGCAACCGGCCTCGATGTTCGTTTCCTGCCCGATTCGGTGATTACCCGAAACTAATAATGTAGCGTCTATACTAAGTGGCGTGGCTAGATAAGGAGCTCGGTAACTGGCTCTTTATCAAGCTACGCCACGCTTGTTTTAGAAATAGCTAAGTTTTATGGCAAGTGATCGTGATTAGCACGTTATGTATATACGTCATTCGGTTTCGAGATACTGTACCTTTGTGGTATAGTACGTCTGTACTTAACACCACCGTTCGATCCTGCAAGTAAACTATGTCTGCCTATCCCCTGAATTCAGATCCGCCAATTGATCTGCACGCTTTATCGTCTAGAAAGGAATTAACTCTACAGGAAAAGTTACTACTGCGTGAAGCGCAGTTGAGTCAGGCGCAACGTATGGCGGGCATGGCTAGTTGGGAGTGGTATTTCGGCACTACGGAAATACGCTGGAGTCCGGAGATGTACCGGTTCTGGGGCTATATGCCAAATGAAGTCAGCGTTGATCTGGAAAGCGTTGCCAAATCGACGCACTCAGACGATCTGCCTATTTTGGAAACGGCCGTTCAACGACTCCTGCAGGGCGATGATGTGGAGATGGAGTACAGGCGATATGACAAAATGGGCCGTGAGATTTTTATCTACACCAATGGGCAGATCATCCATAACGAAGCAGGCGAGCCGATCGGTGTATTCGGCATCGATATGGACATTACCCGGCGAAAGCAGCAGGAACAGCATTTGTTGGAGTTGAATAGGCTGCTGGAAGAGAAGAATCAGAAACTCGAACAGCTGGTTTCTGAAGCCAATGCGCTTACCTATGTTGCCAGTCACGATTTACAGGAGCCGCTTCGGAAGATAAAAAGCTTCAATGAGCTTATTCTGGAAAAGGAAGCAGGTACGTTGTCGGAGCAAGGCAAAGAATTTTTTCGCCGGTCGATTGCCTCGGCTAACCGGATGCAGCACCTGATCCGGGATTTGGTCGCTTACTCACAGCTAAATGCCGTCAAACATCCGGTTGAATCCGTTGATCTGATGGAACTTGTGAACGAGGCGTGTGACGATCAATACGACGTGATTCGTGAAAAACAGGCAGAAATAGAAATCGGCGAACTCCCTGCTGTACAAGTTAGCAAGCTACCTTTCCGGCAGTTACTCGACAACCTGCTTGCCAACGCGCTGAAATACCACCGGCCTGGTTTGCCACCTACCATTCAGATTATGTATGATAGGTTGGCGATCGGGGAGACCGACCCGGCGGAGCCGTCTGACTCCGACCAGCATCAATTAACGATCGCTGATCAGGGAATCGGGTTCGAGCCTGTATACAGTGACCGGATTTTCAAGGTATTTCGGCGGCTGCACAGCCAACACCATTACGCGGGTACAGGTATTGGCCTGGCGATTTGCCAGCGCGTTATGCAAAACCACGGTGGTACTATTGAAGCCATCGGTAAACCTGGGGAAGGGGCTACGTTTATACTTCGCTGGCCAGTAGAATCGGTGCACACCTAGTTGCCACGGCTAAGCTCAATGGCCCGGTCAAGTACCTCGTCGCGACCTGCCCGGATTCCGTCGATAGTAGGCTGCACCACTATATCCGGCACGATGCCAACACGTTGCGTCTCCCGGCCATCGGGGTAGAACACACCAATGCCGCTAAAGGCCGTTCGATAGCCTCCTGGCAAAGGCACCCACGATATGTTACCATCGGCCCCGGCGGTGGTGCTACCAACAAGGGTAACCCGATCGGCCGATCGAAAGGCCATCGCGGTGAATTCAGCCTGACTTTGGGTATCCTCATTCACAAGCACAATACTGTTTCCGGCGAACAGCTTCCCCTTGGCAGGCGGCAGTCTCGACGAACCCATTTTGTCAAAAGTGCCGGGAAATGTCAGATTAGCACGTGTGAACTGGGCGAACGTTGACCGCTTGTTAGTCAGGTACCAACCCACAAGAAGCAAGGTAGCCTTCGGGTAATTGCGCAAGTCGAAAATGATAGTGCGGGCAGGTAGGAGTGGGGTCATCACGCTATCAATTTGGCGTTGCGTCAAATGCCCCATATTGACGTAGGCAGTACTGTCAGTCAGCCACTTACTGACTGGGTGCCGTGCGTTAATTGACTGAGAGGTACTTTTGCCAAACGCGTGATAAGGGTGCCGTAAAACGGTTACTGTCGTGTCGCCATTCCCTCGATCAATGGTCAGTTGTGCCTCCCTGGCCTTACTCACCCCGATAAAACCCCGAACATCACGGAGTACAACCGCTTCATTGGAGCCTGCGATGTAAGGACGAATCCGATCAATATGTGCCCGAATGGATTTGCCGTCGATGGCGCTGATAACGGTGCCAACCGAAAGGCCGGGCGGGATGGGCAGTGGGTCTGCATAAAACCGGGTTATTACGGCTTTATCATTGATAAGCTTAAGCTCGAAAGGCAACCATAACGTACCCAATTCACAGCGCAGACAGCGGGTTTTATCCGTCGACATCATAAAGCCGTGGCTGTCTTTGATGCTGGCTACTAACTGATATAGTGCTTTTTGATACGCTTCCGGGCTGGTCGCCTGTTGAAAAACAGGGATCATGTTGAGAAGTGTATTGTCCCAGCCGCCATCGATCGCATACTTATACGGAAAGAAATATTGGATAATGTTCCAGTACCGGAATAGCGCCAGCAGTCGATACGGCTGATCCGGAATCGACATGTCGGCGTACACTTTCTCATTCTCGAAGCTTGTATTTCGTATCAGTTTATCTTGCTTGACGTAAAAATTAGTCCCCTGATTCCGGTTGTCTTTCAGGTACGTCAATCTGTTTCGAACGTCTTCCGTAAACAGGAGTGAGTCAGTCAAAAAGGATACATCCAGATTCTGCCGCCCGAGCGTTGTGGAGGTTGCTTCCTGGCATTTGCGACAGCGTTTGACCACACCCAGACTGTCGATTAGCCGGGCATAAACAGCATTCAATTGCTGTCTGGTCTCCACTTGTTGAACAATAGGCAGTAGTTGAATGAACTGTTGATCCCAATCGTGCTTGCCTGTTGCTACGGTGGGGTGATAATACTTCAGAAAGCCCCAGACCTTACATAGCGAGGTTAGTCGTTGGGTTTCGGTTACTGGTTGGGCCAGTGAGGTGGAGGCAATCAAACAAAGTAGAGCAACGTAGCGCATAGTTCGGCGTATCTGTATGAGCTATAAAGACCAAAGCCGTTGCTCATGAGTTGGCAACGGCTTTGATAAAAACTCTTAAAGAACGTTAATTCGATTCAGGCAGCAACTCGCGGTCGATCTTAATGAAGCCATCTGTAGGCTGATTTCGTGCGCCTTGACTGCTCATTTTACTACACGGCAGACCCCATCAGTTCAGCCAGGATTTTCTGGGCAGCGATGGAGATAATTGTGCCGGGACCAAAAACGCCTTTCACGCCAGCATCGTACAGAAACTGGTAGTCACCAGCTGGTATTACGCCTCCGGCAATGACCATGATGTCGTCGCGGCCGATGGCTTTCAATTCATTGATCAGTTGCGGTACCAGCGTTTTATGACCCGCCGCCAAACTCGACACGCCAACAATATGCACGTCGTTCTCGGCCGCTTGTCGGGCTACCTCGGCGGGGGTCTGGAACAACGGGCCCATATCGACATCGAAGCCGAGGTCGGCAAAACTGGTGGCGATGATTTTGGCACCTCGATCATGCCCATCCTGGCCCATCTTGGCAACCAGAATCCGGGGGCGGCGACCCTCTTCTGCGGCAAACTGATTGGTCATGTTACGGGCAATGCGGAAGTTCTCATCATCAGATACCTCCGCCGAATACACGCCCGATACCGACCGGATGGTGGCTTTGTGGCGGCCAAATATCGTTTCTAGGGCATCTGATATCTCGCCGAGTGTAGCTCGTTGCCGCGCTGCTTCTACGGCCAGGGCGAGCAGGTTATCGTTACCGCTGGCGGCGGCTGTCAGGGCGGCCAGTGCCTGATCTACCTTCGCCTGGTCGCGCGAGGCACGTACCTGCGCGAGCCGGGCCAACTGTGATTCGCGCACCGCCTGGTTATCGACTTCGAGTAGCTCGATCACCGTATCGGTGGCAGGTTTGTACCGATTCACGCCGACGATCACGTCTTTGCCGCCATCGATACGTGCCTGTTTGCGGGCGGCGGCTTCTTCAATGCGGAGTTTAGGCAGACCTGTGTCGATGGCTTTAGTCATACCGCCCAGTTGTTCTACCTCCTCAATCAGGGCCCACGCCTTATCAACCAGCTCGCTGGTCAGGTACTCCACGTAATACGACCCGCCCCAGGGGTCAACGGCGCGGGTGATGTCGGTTTCGTGCTGGAGATACAGTTGCGTATTCCGGGCAATACGGGCCGAAAAGTCGGTGGGGAGCGCGATGGCCTCGTCTAGGGAGTTGGTATGTAGGCTCTGGGTGCCGCCCAGTACCGCTGCCAGGGCTTCAATGGCCGTGCGGGCTACATTGTTGAAGGGGTCCTGCTCGGTGAGGCTGTAGCCCGATGTTTGACAGTGGGTGCGTAAGGCGAGCGACTTGGCGTTTTGCGGGCCAAACTGTTTTACCAGCGTAGCCCAGAGCAACCGTCCCGCCCGTAGCTTGGCAATCTCCATGAAGTGATTCATGCCAATGCCCCAGAAAAACGACAGGCGCGGCGCAAACTGATCGATGCTCATGCCTGCTGCCAGACCAGTGCGAATGTACTCCAGCCCATCGGCCAGGGTATAGGCCAGTTCGAGATGGGCGGGTGCGCCCGCTTCGTGCATATGATAGCCGCTGATGCTGATCGAATTAAATTTCGGCATATGCTGGCTGGTATAAGCGAAGATATCGCCGATCAGCCGCATCGAAGGAGCGGGGGGGTAGATGTACGTATTACGCACCATGAACTCCTTCAAAATGTCGTTCTGAATAGTGCCCGACAGTTTCTCGGGAGTAACACCCTGCTCTTCGGCGGCCACGATGTAGAAGGCCATAATGGGCAGTACCGCGCCGTTCATAGTCATAGATACTGACATCTGATCGAGGGGAATCTGGTCGAACAGAATCTTCATGTCCTCAACCGAGTCGATGGCTACCCCGGCTTTACCTACGTCGCCCACCACCCGTGGATGATCTGAGTCGTAACCCCGGTGCGTAGCCAGGTCGAAGGCGACCGATAGCCCTTTCTGCCCCCCCGCCAGGTTACGCCGGTAAAAGGCATTTGAGGCTTCGGCGGTCGAAAAGCCGGCGTATTGCCGAATGGTCCACGGCTGCCGTACATACATGCTGCTATAGGGTCCACGCAGGTAGGGAGGGATACCTGCCTGCCAGTTGAATACGCCAGTGGGTACGTCGGCCGGTGAGAAGCGCGGTTTTAGCCGGATACCCTCTGCTGTTGTGTAGGCGGGTAGGGTAGGCTGAGCGTCTTTATCTGGCGCCGTTTTGGCGGGTTGTGAGTCTGTTGAAGGGGTGCGCATAGGAGGTTACAATGCGGGATGAAGGTGTGATACGTACTAAACTAGCACAAATACGGTGTTGGGGCCTGTTATCGAGCAGCCCGGTTCAAGGCTAGGACGACTACTCAAACTCGCTGGCTAGCCGACGAGCAGGTAGCTCAACAGGACTAGTGGACCGATAAACTGCCTTAGCGGCCTCGTCGCCGGCTTCATCATGTCTGAATTTCGTTACGCCAACCAGGACTCGCCCATTCTGTACAGCCTCAACTTTGGCGTCATACGACCTAGCCAGCTCCTGCTGAACGTACTTGGTTTCCATTGCGTTGGTCAAACCGCCTTGTTCCTGAACTTGCTGGAATAACACCCAGGCCGCTTCGGTAAGCTGGTGCGTCAGCGTTTCAATGTAGTAACTGCCTGCTGCGGGATCGGCTACTTTATCCAGGTAACTCTCAGCCTTCAACATAGTCGACACATTGCGGGCAATGCGGTGACTAAACTCGCCGGACTGGTCTTCTGCTTCGTTATGCAACACTGCGTCGTAGGGACGTACGGTCAACACATCGGCGCCGCCAATAACCGCCGCCATCGCTTCCGTGGTGGTGCGAAGCAGGTTGGTGTAAGGCGTGGCCGCCGCTTCGTAAAACGTCGACGTCTGGGCGTGTAACTGAATCCCCGGGCCTGCCGCAGCCGGAGCCACGCGGGATAGCAAGACCCGTAACGCCCGGAGTTTAGCCATTTCCATGAAATAGCTGGTGCCTACTGATATCGAAATTATGGTTTTAGCCACCAGTGGCTCGATAGCTAGCCCTTTTGCCCATAAGCTGGCATAAGTCTCTGCCAGCCGGGCCAGCGTAAAAGCCAGTTCCTGCGTGGCAGTAGCTCCGGCCGAATGAAAATCGTGGCCGCTGACGCCGATCGTGCGAAAGTTAGGCGAATCGGTGCTTTGGCTGATGAGGTCGGCGATTGCCGATGTGGATGCTGGTAGGCTGGTGAGAATACCGCCCCGTAGTTGATACGGGGCAATCTGCCGTAACGTCTGTAGAAAGTGAGCGGAATCCACATCCGCTGCCAGCCTGAAATAAACGGGCGTAGTACTCAGTTTGATGCCGTCGAGCAGGCGTGCCACAGAAATTTCACCGCCAGGTACGTCCACTACCAATGCGTCGGCCCCGTTGGTCAGGGCATCGCGCAGGATGGCGTTTATGTGTTTTTCCTGGCCTACGCCCGCAAAATAGCTCGGTGCGCTGAGCCAGCCGGGCGTAGATTTTTGAGAAATTTGTAGCGTCGAATAATCGAGCGACGCCGTCTGTTCGGCTGTGTAATACGGCTCAACAGTAAATCCCTCGGGCGAAGCCCAGCGCAAGCTTTCGTATACAGTGCTGTCTTTCAGGTCTTTTTGCACCTGGTTCAGCCAGTCAGCATGGGTGGCGGGTGGGAAGGGAGACGGAAATGAGGTCGGCATAGTCGTTTACAAAATCACAGAACGGGCTAAAGGTACGCACTGTTTTTCTCGGCCCGTAATTCATAAATTGTGCTACTTTTGTCTCCCTTTTGGCGACCGTAACCGCCGCTCCACTTAACGTTCATTCAGTGATCACCCCCGTACCACCCGGATCCATGCAACGCGAAGTACATATTGTTTGGAACAATTGTCTGCGTGTTATTCAGGAAATCGTGCCTGAACCAAGTTTCAAGACCTGGTTTGAGCCCATCATTCCTGTGCGGCTCAACGGGAAGGTACTGACGATTCAGGTGCCGAGTGAATTCTTCTATGAGTGGCTGGAAGAAAACTTCATTCATGCGCTCAGAAAAGCCCTCGATTATGCCATTGGCCGCGATGGGCAGCTTGAATATTCAATTGTTGTGGATCAGGGCGATGCGCAGAACCGGCCCATTGCCGTTAGCATGCCTACCACCAAAAGCCCGCAGTCGGCCAAGCCCGACAACGTGAGCCCGGTGCTTCGGTCGCCATTTGCCCTGAAAGACCTCGACTCGCTTACGCTCGATTCGTACCTCAACCCAACTTACACGTTTGATAACTACGTAGAGGGCGACTGCAACAGACTGGCCCGAAATGCTGGCTTCGCCGTAGCCTCACGGCCAGGCGTAACCTCGTTCAATCCGCTGATGATTTACGGCGGTGTAGGGCTTGGTAAAACGCACCTGGTGCAGGCCATCGGCAACTTTATTAAGAATAACAATCAGGATAAATTTGTCCTGTACGTTACATCCGAGAAGTTTACCAACCAGTTTTTGAACGCTATCCGTACCGACGGTATCCGCGATTTTACCTCGTTCTACATGCAGGTCGACGTACTGGTGATCGACGACGTGCAGTTTCTGCAGAAGAAAGAGAAGACGCAGGAAATCTTCTTCCACATCTTCAATCACCTGCACCAGTCGGGCAAGCAGATCATCATGACCTCCGACCGCTCGCCGCGGGCGCTCGACGGCCTGGAAGATCGTCTGCTGTCGCGGTTTAAGTGGGGCTTGACCACCGACCTGCAAACGCCCGATCTGGAAACGCGCATCGCCATTATCCAGAAAAAACTGCAGGCCGAAGGCGTGTACATCGACGATGGCGTGATCGAATACCTGGCCCACAGCATCAATACCAACGTGCGCGAACTCGAAGGGGTAGTGGTATCGCTCATGGCGCAGGCGTCACTAAACCGCCGCGAGATTGACCTTGACCTGGCAAAAGCCACGTTGCGCAACATCGTTGTCAATGATGAAAAGGAGATCAACATCGATACCGTTCAGGAGTTGGTGGCCGACTTCTATAACACGACTATTGCCGATCTTAAATCGAAGAGCCGCAAACGGGAAGTGGTGTATCCCCGGCAGGTGGCCATGTATCTGGCTAAGGAACTGACCGAACTCTCGTTGAAATCCATTGGCTACCATTTCGGCGGACGCGACCACAGCACCGTCATTCATGCTATTCAACTCGTGAATGACTTGCTGAAGGAAAACCCCGAAACCAAAGAGCAGGTCGCCAAATTGAAAGCGTACTTTAAGTAGGTTTGATGTTTATAGGTTGATGTTTGTCGTTACGCTGCTAACTCACCAACTTGTGGCCAAGCGCAACGACAAACATCAACCTATAAACATCAAAGTCTCCTTTGCTCCGCTTCCTGTCCCGCCATCAACTCGATGATCATGCCTGGGATCACTGTGTCGCCAGTGCGCATAATGCGTTGCTGTATGGGCACACGTGGTATCTGGACGCGGTAACGTACCTGCCCGGCTGGCGATGGGAGGGGCTCGTACGTACCAACGTACCTGACGGCAATCCAGTTGGGTATGAGGCTGTGTTGCCCATCCCGTTGCGCCGACGGTGGGGGCAATGGGTAGTCTACCAGCCCCTTTTCTGCCAGTTCCTGGCCATTTTTTCTAATCAGCCAATTGATCCCGGCCCGTTTATTCAGGCCGTGTACGACCGCTACCGACATGGGTCTGTCTGGCAGTTACTACTTGATAGCCCGTTGCCGGGTTTACCTGCTCAGGTACGTCAGCAGGCGTTATTCACGCACGTTTTGCCGTTACGGGATAGCTATAGAAAAACCACGCCCAACTACACGCCCGACCGGCAGATGAACGTGCGGCGTGCCCGGCGTCGGGTGGCTAACGTACTTGACTGGCAGTTGACCGAATCAATCGATGTCGAGCCGCTACTACGATTATTTCAGGAGAATCACGCGGCAGATATAGGCGTTGGTGAATGGGCCTACACCCTTTTTCGGGTTCTGTTCAAGGCGCTGCAAGCACGTGAGCTGGGTACATTGCGCTACGCCTACGCTGATGGGCAGATCGTAGCAGGCGCGCTGTTTGTGGAGCAGCACGGGCGAATTACTTACCTGTTCAATGCGGCTAACGCTGAAGGTCGCTGGTTGAACGCCCGAACGATCCTGCTGGATGAGCTGATTCAGACTGAACAAAAAAAAGCAACGCCAAAGCCAGCGTTGCTTGATTTTGAGAGTCCCGAGAAAGTGGGTGTCGTCTCGTTTTATGAAAGTTTCGGGGCAGTAGCGCAACCCTACGTACGACTCAGCTGGAGCCGATTAACGTGGATAGAGCGGTTAGCGAGAAAATGCGTAACGCGACGAACCGATTAATGGGCATGGATCGGAAACTGATTTTGGGAGGCGCTGATGTGGCGAACAACTGTGGGCTACGTACATCAGCGGCGCAACATCAAACCATAAACTGCAGATCTGTTAGTTTCTAAATGCCAGCGGGTGTTTCAGGCCTGAGTGTGATTTGATATCCATGTCGAGGGAGCCAATCGACAATTCCACTTCGACTTTCAGCGGCACTTTATTTGCGTCGTCGGATACCCACATCAACAGCGCGTTTTCTCCCTTGAAAAATCCGTTGGTCGACAGGATGGGGCTGAGCTTAATGGTGTTGATCTTCCCGAATTTTGTCTTGATCGCCTCCTTACCCCGGTACCTCACTTTCATGTTGTAGACCGTATCGTCATAAAAAGCGGGCAGTTCGATTATGGTACCCACGCCAATTTTGTTGAAGTCGATGGTGCGCAGAAAATAATAGCTGCTCACAACATCGTGCACGTTTTCAGGCACTTTAAACAGATCTTTCTCGGTGCGTTCCTCGGCCTTTACCGTATTGGTCGCGTGGTTGAAGGTCATATTTTCCTCCTTCCGATAGCTGTTTTCCTGAATGTTGGTGTAAAATTTCTGCGGAAGAATAGCCGATGTATCAATGTAAGACCGCCAGGTGTCGCGCACTTTCGTCACTAGATCGAACGCGCCGGTGGTGCGACCAAATACGTTCACCTGGTAACAGGGGCGGCCGTTTACAGAATAGAGCGCCGGAGCCACATCGACCCGTGCTTCGGCAGCGTTGATAATGCCATAGTGCACGCGATATTCGAGATGCTCGCCGGGGCCAAAGCTTGTATTAACAACCCGACGGTACGTGTTAGCCGTTGTAAAGGCGGCCGTAAGAATAAGTAATATGCCTAGCGCGATACCCGTTTTCTTCATGGCAATCAAACAGTTATAGAGACGGATAGGTGTTTTTCAGATGTGATAAATAACGCGGAAAGTCACTATTAAATTGAGTAACAAACTCAGTTTTGAACCGGTTCTGCTGTTTTCTGTACGTTAGAAACCCTACAAAGTACGCATTGTTGGGCAAGTCAGTTTTTAACCAGACCCGTCTATCCACTGAACGGTTCGAACGCATATCTGGCAACGTGTCAGTAGAAGTCATGATCGTTTCAATCAGTTTCCACTTCATAGCTTCTTTGACGGCCACCGGTGTTGAAGGTTTAACGGTTTTATAAGCACTGTCGAGTTTTTGGGTTCCACGCAGAATGTGATCATCGAACCGTTCGTAGTAAGCTTTGGTGGCCAGGTAATTCCGATAAGGCAGCGAATCCCGGCCGTATTTCTGTGCCATGAACCGCTCGGCTCCGTACTCACCCACAAAGTCGGCGAGATTCTCGTTGTATTCAAGTTGATCCTTGATAAACAGTGTACCGTGTGTCAGTTCGTGAATAATCAGTTCGGCCAGACTCCATTCATTTCGTTTCAGCATACTCGACAGAATAGGGTCTTTGAAAAACCCTAATGTTGAATAGGCGGCTACTTCGTTGATACGGGTGTCGTAGCCTTGTCGTTGCAGCGCACTATCAGCTTCTACAAGCCGTTTTCGATCAAAAAATCCTTTGTATGAGAATGTGCCAAGGAGCGGAATGTCGTAAGTGACTGGCTTGAGTTCGTAGCGCTCTGAACCAACCAGAACCCACATCAGCGGTTTTCCGGCCTGATCGTGAAATGTGGTGAAGTTACTGGATGGATTGAGCCCGAGTGAATCCTGAGCAAACTGTTTGATTTCCTGAATAAGCCGAATCTTTGTTTTCAGCGAGTCGGGATAGGTAGGGTTAGCCAGCACCTCGGCAACAGAGCGGGTATGCAGCATGATGTTTAACTGACCCTTCGCCTGCATGTAGCCGTAACTAACCCATTCGCGTTGCCAGATGCCCAGGGCAAGCAACAGCACCAGAAAACCCAGAAATAATCGCCGTATCATGTGAGCAAAGGTAAAAGGTGAATGGGTGAAAGAGGTAGGAGTGCCTCTGTCACGGTAACAACCTGATTATTCTTTGACTCCAGGCCGCTTCCACGAGTCCTGCCCCCGCGCCGCTCGTCACTCTTTCCCCTTGTATTTCTTTCACTCTATACATAAAAGCGGTACGTTCGTAGCTCACTAAACAGCACAAAACCAATGGCAGTCAATGCAAAACACCTGGCCACGTTTATTTTGGGTGCCGCCGCCGGCGTTGCACTGAATAAATACCTGCAAACTGAAGACGGCGAAAAGATGATGGCCGATCTGAAGGAAAAGGGGACCCAACTGAAGTCAGAGGCGGAAGGGGCCATCGACAATGCGCCTGAGTATTTCGAGAAGTTGAAGACACAATTGGCAGAAATGCTGAAAACGAACTTTCCTAACGCTGAACAGGCAATTGACGATGTGCTAGGCAAGAAACCCGAAACAGATCTTCCAGCTTAGGTGCGCTTGTCATCTAGCTAAAGGAGGCCATCGGATACGTCCGGTGGCCTTTTTTGTTAATTAGTAACTCGGCAGGAGGGGTATGAACTCTTCATTCGCGTAGTTCTTTCGCATCAACTGTTTATGTTTTTACTGCCTGTAGCGCAGCAGTTGTTTGCAGGAACAACTAGCCCACCTATGTACTTAATTGCCCACAAAAAGTATGCCTAACACATATGCGCAACTTTCGATATTATTGGAATAGTACAAAAATATAGGCGTTATTGCATTGTGTAATGGTATTATTTGGATATTGTAACTAAATAGGCACATTTACTGGCTATGTTTTCTGCCGCACCAAAAGGCTAGTGTGGTGGCATAATTTTGGCGATGTTTTGGGCGCATACTACCTAGCGACCAAACTATGACCAAGATCTCCCTGCTAAGGTTGACTAACATTGGAAACCAATTAGCGAAGGCCTCATTAGTTGCCGCGGTTGGTCAACGATTAATCCCCCTATTTACCTGTGTACTTCTTGTTCTGACTTCGTCGGTACAGGCCCAGGTGACAGGGACTGTTTTCCGCGACTACAATGCCAACGGAACTTACCAAAGTATTCCTCTTTCAGGTACGTATTCGTATGGCGAACCTGGCGTAGCTGGCATTACGGTAGTAGCCACTACATCCACTACTTCGTTTACAACCACATCAAGTAGTACGGGGAGCTACACGTTTACCAATGCTCAATTGCCGTCTGGTACGGCCGTCCGACTTCAATTTTCTGGCTTTTCGGCGACCAACTTCGATTTTGACGGTGGACAGTTAGCCACAGGTGGTACTACGACGTCGATCCAGTTTGTGACGGCAGGCACCAGCACTACCGCCAATTTCGGGTTTAACTACCCCGGTGATTACTGCCAGACATTTGCCCAAACTACCGTGGTCACCTCCTGTTTCAACGCAAGCGCCGTGTTGACAGATGGAGCTATTGTCGAGTTTGCGCCGTCAGAAATCTCGGATCCCGCACGTCCATTTGTAAATGGCGTTACTACCATCAGTGCCCAGTTTTCGCTGGCTCCCACCATGACCAAACGGGTACTGGCTAACCAGGCGCAGGTTGGTACAGTAAACGGCTTTGCCTATCACCGTCGAAGCAAAATTCTTTTTGCAGCCGCTTTCGCCCGCACAGCTTCACCAGTCCGGAATGGATTGGGGGCTATTTACGCGATCAACCTGTCGTCGCCTACGCCTACCACGGCAGTATTTGCGACCGTTGCCAACGTAGGGGCGCTGATCGGTGGCGTTGTGTCGCAGACAAATGTTGGTAAGGTCGGTCTGGGCAACATTGCTTTGTCGGAAGATGAACGCACGCTGTACGCGATTAACCTGAATGCCCGCACGCTGGTGAGTATTCCCCTCGGTGCCGGTACACCAACGGCTGGAACCGCCACTACCGTGGCCATTCCCGGCCCGGCAGACTGTACTGTCGATTATCGACCTTTTGCCATCCGGGTACACCGGGGCAAAATATACATTGGTATAACCTGCGGTTCGGGTACAGAGGCGAACCTGAAAGGATACGTGTATGAATACAACGGATCTACGTTTACCACCGTACTAACCATTCCGTTTACATACCCCCGCGCCGACGACGGCGTCAGTGAGACAAACTCAAGTGACGCCAACTATTACGGGTTCAACACGTACCCAACCTATATCCGTAACAACATGGGGTGGGTGGATTGGAACACGTATCCCGTGTTAGACGAATTTCCGACAGGCCCATCTACTGCTAGCACGACTGGAGCCGGTCCACGTGCCAAGACACAGCCCTGGCTAACTGATATTGCCTTCGACGGGTCAGACATGATTTTGGGTGTTCGTTCACGGCTCGCCGACGCGGTTAACCTGAGTACCTGGGTTGTAGGTGGGGATATTTTGCGGGCCTGCTCCGTAACACCCGGCAGCTGGACGCTGGAGAGCAACGGGGTATGTGGTGGTGTAAGATCATTTGTAGGCACAGCCCCGCCTACCACTGATCCCTATACGACAAGTCAGCGCGTTCAGGGCAATAGCCGTGGGCCAGGTGGCTATGAGTATTACTGGGGTGACGATGGTTTTGAAGGCGAAGCTTCACAAGGCTCTGTGCTGCAACTACCCGGATCACCAAACGTGATTGTTACGCAGGTAGACGTAGTTGGGCATACCGGGCAGGTCGGGGTGATGAGTATGAGCAACAAAGAAGGCCGCGTAACTGCCGCCGGAAACGTGTTTTACGGATACAATACGGACGGCACCTCATCAAATAACATCGGGAAATCGAATGGATTAGGTGGCCTTGAGGCTACCTGTAATCCGGCCCCCATCGAAATTGGTAACCGGGCCTGGATCGATACTGACAAAGATGGTATACAAGATCCCGGTGAATTACCGCTGGCGGGGTTGGTCGTTCAGCTATTTGCGCCTAATGGCACTACGCCGCTGGCCACTACTGTCACCGACAACAACGGGTTGTACGTATTTCGGTCGACGTCGACTACAGCGTTGACCTACAATACAGCTTACCAGATTCGAATTCCTGCCAGTCAGACCGCACTTACAGGTTATGCCTTTACGGTTCAAAACCAGGGCACCAATGATCTGATCGATAGCGATTTTGTGCCGGGAACAACAACGGCCACGCTTTCGCTCACAACGGGTGGGATAGGACAAAATAATTTCACGTTCGACATTGGTATAATTCCCTGTTCGTTTACCGCTATTACACGGGCTAGCAGCAGTAACGTATGCGTGAATCAGTCGATTTTATTGACCACACAGGTGAGCCCGTCTGGAAGCTACACGTATTCGGTGGCTGCGCCAGCTGGCGTAATTGTTACCGGAGGCAATACGGCTACAGCCACAGTTAGTAATCTGACCACGGGGGTAAACAACTTCACCGTTACTATTTTGAACGGTCCCACCTGCTTCACGACCAATGTCGTGTCTGTTACGGCCAGTGCTACGCCACTTATTACATTGACGGCGTCGCAGTCAGCTGTTTGTCTGGGGCAACCTGTCACGCTGGCTGTGAGTGGGGTACCTCTGGGTGGTGTTGTTACCTACGGTACACTGGGGCCGTTAGGCACGCTACTGAGTCCTACTACGTCGCCAGTATTCAGCCCGACCGCAACAACTACGTATACAGCATCTGTGTCCGTATTAGGCATAGGCGGGTTGACTACAATATTAACCAGCTGCCCGCTAACCGTGTCGGTCAATCAGCCGCCTGTTTTGTTGCCGATTAGTTTGAGTCTATGTGCAGGAACTGTAGTCAACCTGAATAGTCTAAGTGGGTTGAGTGGGTTGACTAATGTATTCCGTACAGGTCTTGTGACTGGTTTAGGAACACAAGTAAGCTCACCGACAACTGTGACTATCGCAACCGGAACGAATCAATTCAATGTAGTGTCGACCAATCCGGCTGGCTGTACAGCAACGGCACCAATCAGCATTACGGGTGTGGCTGTACCTGCATTGTCGCCAATCAGCCTAAGCCTGTGTGCGGGTAGTGTGATGAACCTCAACAGCCTGACAGGCCTGAGCGGGTTGACCAATGTCTTCCGCACGGGTAGTTTACTTGGGTCAGGTACGTTGGTCGGCTCGCCCACGGCCGTTACCATTGGCACAGGCGTCAACCTATTCAACGTAGTGTCGACCAATCCAGCCGGTTGTACAGCAGCCACGCCAATTTCTGTCACGGGTGTCGCCGTTCCCACCCTATCACCAATTAGCCTGAGCTTATGCGCTGGTACTGTGTTGAACCTGACTAGTCTAAGCGGATTGAGCGGTCTGACCAACGTTTTTCGGACAGGTAGCCTGCTAGGGTCAGGTACATTGGTGACTTCCCCAACCACGGTGACCATCAGTAGCGGCGTTAACCTATTCAATGTAGTGTCGACTAACCCGGCTGGCTGTACGGCGGCGGCACCAATCAGCATTACGGGTGTGGCTGTACCTGCATTGTCGCCAATCAGCCTGAGCCTGTGTGCGGGTAGTGTGATGAACCTCAACAGCCTGACAGGCCTGAGCGGGTTGACCAATGTCTTCCGCACGGGTAGTTTACTTGGGTCAGGTACGTTGGTCAGCTCGCCCACGGCCGTTACGATTAGCACGGGGGCGAATCTGTTCAACGTAGTCTCGACCAACCCGTCGGGCTGTACCGCTGCTACGCCAATCAGCGTAACTGGAGTGGCTATACCAGTTCTGTCGCCGATCAACCTGTCATTGTGCGTGGGGACGACTTTAGACCTAACCAGTTTGAGCGGGTTAAGTGGGTTAACGAATGTCTTCAGAACAGGTAGCCTGCTGGGGTTGGGGACGTTGGTGACTTCCCCAACCATGGTGACTGTCGGTACGGGGGTGAATCTGTTCAATGTGGTCTCGACCAATCCGTCAGGCTGCACAGCTGCTACCAGAATTAACGTGACAGGCATCGCCTTGCCAGCCTTGTCGCCAAGCAGTCTAAGTCTGTGTGCTGGTGTTTCGCTGGACCTGACCACCCTAATCGGTGCCAGTGGATTGACTAATGTGTTCCGGACGGGTAGCCTACTGGGGCAAGGGTCACTCATTAGTACACCGACGGCCGTAACCATCGCTGCGGGTGAAAATCTGTTCAATGTGGTGAGTACGGGTACGTTCGGTTGTACGGCGGCGGCACCGATCTCTGTCACCGGTGTGGACGTGCCCGTAACTTCGCCGATCAATCTCTCACTTTGCGCCGACATAGGTACGCCTGTCAACCTAAGCGCTATTCTGGCCAGCAATGGCAGTGTATTGGGTCTAACGTCTATCTTCCGTCTGGGCGGAATCGACGGCTCGGTGATTGCCAATCCTGAAAACGTTAGCCTGGCTGTGGGCAGCAACCTGTTCAATGTAGTGTCGACGAATCCAACAGGTTGTACCATCATTACGCCTATTCAGGTAACACTCGAGGTAAAGCCTGTACTGTCGATCGCGGCTACTATACAGTCACAGACTGTTTGCGAAGGGGCTACTCCGCTGCCCATTACGGCCACTGTAATTAGTGGTACGGTAGCCAGCAGCGCATTCTATGGTCCGCTGGTTGATATAGCCAGCCCATTGGGCACGGCTATCGGTACGGGCCTTAGCTACACGCCAACAAGTGCTCAACTGCCAGCGCCGGGCGAAACCGTCTACTTTGCACTGGTTGCCGACAGCTCGTCAAGTTGTTCAGA
Source organism: Fibrivirga algicola (assembly GCF_011742925.1). Classification (GTDB taxonomy): domain Bacteria; phylum Bacteroidota; class Bacteroidia; order Cytophagales; family Spirosomataceae; genus Fibrella; species Fibrella algicola. The sequence continues at coordinate 159,418 of NZ_WAEL01000008.1, read as the reverse complement.
TGTCGTTTATGTTGCGCTGACAACTGCCCCGTTACCGACTGTGACAACCACGAGCTTGAGTATTTGCCTCGGCGAATCGGTCGATTTGCGCACACGGGTGACGACGGAAGCGGGAGCTACCAGCGCGTTTTTCACGACATTCTCCAACGCCCAGAGCTTACTCAGCCCGCTGACCAGCACCACGGTGACGCCAACGCTAACGACCCCTTACTTTACACGGGTTACCTCGCTGCTTACCGGTTGCTTCAGCATCGAACCGATTCAGGTGACAGTGAAACCAAAACCTGATTTGGTAGCTAGCCAAACGCTCGTCTGCGGACCGCTGGGACAGGCGCCAACATCGGCTACTCTAACTGCTTCACCAACTGGAGGTACGTGGAGCAATACGCCCGGTAATCCATCCCTGGCTAGCTTTACCACCAATGCTGCATCAACAACAGTAGGCGGTTTAGTTGCTGGTACATACCAATTTGATTACACTGCTGACGGCTGTACTGCCACTACGTCGGTTGTGGTGCCGACTTGCGAGATTGTTTGTGCGATTACGCTAACAGCCAACGCAGCGAGTTCAACCGTTGCTGAAGGACAGCCGGCCTACCTGTCGGCCACGGTAGCACCGGCTGGTAGCTACACATATGTGTGGAGTGCTCCGGCTGGGGTAACTATCACGTCAACCAACTCGGCCACGGCGACAACGGCTGGTTTGGCATCCGGTATCTACACGTTTACAGTGACGGCAACAAATGAAGTCGCCTGTACGCAAGTGGCAACGGTTTGTGTTACGGTGCCTTTCACGGTCTGTGCGGGCAGCGACTATGCATTTAGCCTGACTACGGTGGCTGGCTTCAACACATACCAATGGCAGTATACGGCACCCGGATCAGCCACCAGCACAGTGGTACAGAGCTCAAGTGCTAACAGCTACATTGCCACACAGGCAGGCGAATACCGGGTCGTTATTCTGGACAACGCTGGCAGTAGCTGCCCTGGTAATTCGTGCTGCCCGCTTATCATTGTCGAGCGCTCGGCACCAGTTTCGTTATCAGTAACAGCCCTAGCGGCCACTTGTAGCAGCACCGCACCGGCCGCCCAGAATAATGCTCAGCTCGTGTTGGCCGCTCCAGTGGTGTCGGGAGCAACGTATAATATCAGCCCCGGCGCTACATTCTCGGCGGCTAACGCACTATTTGCCACCAATCAGTCGCTGGCGGGTTTAACGACGGGCAGCGTGCTGCAAGCGGATCTGGTTAACCCGGCAACGGCGACAGGCGACACATATACCGTACGTGTGTTCACAGCTGAGGGCTGCTTTGCCGACACAGTGGTTACCATTCCGCGTACCGATTGTGACTGTCCACCTGTTAAATGCGTGCCATTCATGGTCAGAAAAGTGGCAACAAACCGATAGATTGACTGACAGTAAGGCTGCCTCTTCAACGGAGGCAGCCTTAAAAAAGGGGGCTGCTTTGACATAAAGTGCCCGCCCAGGTTGTGGGGAAACACATACTCTATCTCCCGTCAGATCTGTACGAGCTGCCTTAGATACTAAAAAAGCCGCCAGTCTTTCGACTGGCGGCTTTTACCTGTTTAGCTGAACTCACTTCACGATTTTCCACATGGCCTCTACGCTGGTAACGGGGAGTTGACACGCGCGGTTGTAGCACACGTAAATCGCGGTTTGGTCGTTAATCGTGCCACGTTGTTGCAGCAACGGTAACGAACTGCTGTTGTGTGTGCCGGCAATAACTTTATTAGGGAAAAACTGCCGGTCAATTTCCTGCCGATAGGCCATGGCTTCGGGGCCAACGAGGGCTATTTCGGAAGTAGGACGTACCCGCATGGCATACAGCGACGCCCAGTTGGTCAGGTAGCTGACTTCATTGGTCATCAGCGGCTGAATCAGCCCAAGCATGGCGTCGGCCCGCTGCCCGTAGTCGGGGCGTTCCAGCAGTAGGCTGAGCGTGTAGAGATTGTGCGCCATGATCGAGTTCGAAGCCGGGATTACGTTGTCGAACAGCTCTTTCTTACGCGCAATCAACTCTTCGCCCGATTTATCGGTAAAGAAAAACAGTGGATCGGGCACGGCATCTGCGCCTGTTTCCGACGTACCCGGATCATCGAAGTGCGCGAGAACGTATTGCGTCAGCTTGTCGGCTTCGGTGAGCCAGCTTTCAGTAAACGTAGCCTGATACAGCGCCAGATAGCCGTCGATTACCGTAGCGTAGTCGTCGAGAAAGCCGATTTGCCGGGCACGGCCGGGCTCGCCTTCTTTCTTTTTGTAGGTGTGCCAGAGGCGGCCCCCATTGCGCTGGTCGGTCAGTGTCTGGTTGATGAAGAAGGCCAGCCGCAACGCAATCGTCAGGAAATCGGGTTCGCCAAAAACGCGGTAGGTCGTTACCAACCCTTTTAGTGCCAGTCCGTTCCACGAGCACAGAATCTTATCGTCTAGGCCGGGGCGAATTCGTTGATCGCGAACGGCCATCAGCTTCCGGTGTGTATCAGCCAGTTTCTGATCCAGTTCGGCGGCGGACCAGCCTTGTTGATCAGCAAAAGCGGGGTTCGTTTCGGTGCGGTGCAGAATGTTCGTCCGGCCATGCCCATGACCAATGTCCCAGGCACCTTCGGGCGTGATGGTGTATAGCTTCGCGAACCAGTCGTAGTCGTCGCCCAGCACCTGCTGCAATTCGTCGGCCTGCCAAGTGTAGAATTTGCCTTCAATGCCTTCACTGTCGGCGTCGAGGGCCGAGAAGAAACCGCCTTCGGGCGCGAGTAACTCGCGTTCCATGAAGCGGATGGTACCGTACACGGTGTCTTTGTACAGTTTGTTGCCGGTCAGCGTGAAGGCTTCGGAGTAGAGCGTCAGCAGTTGCGCATTGTCGTACAGCATCTTCTCGAAATGCGGCGCAAACCAATAACGATCGGTTGAATACCGCGCAAAACCGCCGCCAATCTGATCGTAGATGCCACCCAGCGCCATGCGGTTGAGGGTGAGCACTAGCTGGTTGAAAGCCGAGGGGTCGCCGGTGAGGTCGGCGTAGCGAAGAAGAAAGCCATAGAGCGCGGGCATCGGGAATTTAGGGGCCCGGCCCGTGCCGCCATCCTCAATGTCGAAGCGCGAGGCCAGCTTGCGGTACATGGCTTCCACCGTTTCAAGGGCGTAGATCGGATCGGTATTGCTCAGCTTAAACCGCTCCGTTTCCGACGAGTTCAGGTGATTGGCAAACCCCTCCGCCGACTCGGCAAGCTGGCTCCGGTTGTCGTCGAACGCCTGCCGAACGCCGTTCAGCAGGTTATGCCAGTTTTGGGGCGGGGCATAAGTGAGGCCATAGAACGGTTTGGCATCGGGCATCAGGAATACGTTGAGCGGCCAGCCGCCCTGAACACCCATGGCCTGCACCGCTTCCATATAAATGGCATCTACGTCGGGCCGTTCTTCGCGGTCTACTTTGATGCACACGAAGTGATGGTTCATTGCCTGGGCAATCGACTCGTTCTCAAACGATTCGCGCTCCATGACGTGACACCAGTGGCAGGCCGAATAGCCAATACTGACTAGAATGGGTTTGTCTTCGTCGCGCGCACGTTGCAGGGCTTCTTCCCCCCACGGATACCAATCGACAGGGTTATGGGCATGTTGAAGCAGATAAGGTGATGATTCAGTGCTAAGGCGGTTCATGGGAAGAAGAGAGGTTTACCGTTTGTGATTTGCCGTTGCGTTGCTAACCAACCACATGGGGAAGTAGCAGCGAAACGCCAAACCAAAAAAGGCAAACTAGTTTATGATCAATTGCTTGCTCACGCCACCGGTGCGTACCAGGTACAGACCGGCGGGGATCGTACTGATATCAATGACGAGCGGGCCCGAAATGTTCACAAATTGGCGGATAACCCGTCCCTGCGCGTCGATCAGGGCCACGTTTTCCCGTTGTCTGGTCTCTACCGTTACCTGATGCCGGGCGGGGTTGGGATAGAGCCGCAGGTCGGGCAGCAGGGGCGATTCGGTGGCGAGCAGGCTCAGATCGTACTGACAAAGCGCCACGTCGCGGCCGGTCAGCGTCAGGCTTCCCTGCCAGCTTTTGTAGCGGATAGGAACTACTGTTTGCTGGTTATCTGCCGCATACGGATTTTGGGCGGCAATCAGTAGTTTGTTGTTGCTGAACACGCCCCGCCAAACGGGTTGCTGGCTGTTCATCAGGTCGCGTGCGTTGGTTTCGGCCACCAATTCGTAGGTGCCCTGAAACTGACTGTTGAACTGCGAGAGTCGATACAGTCCGTGAATAAAATGCTCGTAGGCCGCGTGTATATCTTGCCGGGTGGTCGACAGGCTCAGCTGGTCCCAGAACCAGAGGCCTTTCGCGCCGGCCAACAAGGGGAAAATGGCGGTAGCCTCAGCCATTTGCGGCTGAATAAACGTGGGGTAATTGCCGCAGCAGTCGTGAAACCGCATCCAGACAAACGGAATTACCGGCTTGGCGCTCCAGGCCCGATTCGCTTCAATCTGAAACAACATGTAAGCCAGGTAGTCGCCGGCGAGTGGGCTGGGGCGGTTGTAATAGTAGTAGACCGACGGAGCCAGAAAGTCGAGCTGCTCATAGAAGTAGCCGCCCACGGCTGTTCCTGTCCCCTCTTTTGTGAGGTAACTGAGGCGGGTTGCGTTGGTGGTCCAGTCGGTCCAGGCGTTGGCCACTACGTTCAGGTACGTGTTACGAATGGGTACGTCGCTGTAGGTGCTAACGCGGGTTTGCGTTAGATCGGCCCGCTCGCGAAGGTAACGCAGTCCGTAGGCGTACAGGGCCACCATGTCATTTTTATAGGTACGCAGGAAATCAGCGTCGGGCAGGGCGCGGTACTGGGTGGGTATGGCGGGGTTTGTTTTCAGTCGAAGAATACCGGCGTCGGTGTCAATCTGCCGTTCAATATCGACCATCAGCACGTCGGCGGGGAGAACGAATTGGCCTGCTGCGTTGGTTTGACCGCCCGAGACGTCGCGGAGCCAGTTATCCCACTTGGTACGGTACAGGGCCATGTCATTCCCCCACGGACTTTCGAGCGTTTCCCACGGCTGATTCAGCCCGTAGACGAAGCCGGCGTATTCCAACGCCCGCTGTTGCCGGGTCGGGTTTTCGCCTGCCACCGGCCGCACCAGCCGGTTGAAACCGTGGGTCGATGGGCCATTGGCGTCGCCGGTCAGGCGGGCTCCGCCGTAAATGATAGTAAACGCGTCGGGGAGGGAAAAGGCCGGAAATTTGCTCCATTCGACTCGGTTAGGCTGACTAACGGGCGTGAACGACACGGGGTCGGCGCACCGCAACTGGGCCAGTCCGGGTACGTTGACCAGCAGCAGTAGCGCGAGTGTAAAAAGCTGGGTACGTTGCTGGTTATGCACGGTGTAAGGCCCGAAAGCCTGATTCGTCAGAATGGGTAGGGTATGTCTGGTTACACTCATCAGCGAAGTAACCGGGCGGCAAGGTCCTGCTGATTGGTGAAACGACAAAAATAGCAGGCCGAATCTTATCTAAAACAAGTAATCGATGTACCTGCGTATGGCTGGTTTAGGGTGAACGTCTTTTGGTTAATAAGCTATCAATCAGCCACTTGACGTTGACCATTGCTGTTAGTTTACAGATTGCAGCGCCTTAATGGTGTGTACCGTCCGGGTATTGTAAAACGCGTCGACTGTTGTGCCGTTCACTTCCAGCAGATCACTCGAAATGTAGTAGCGGAATTCGGTAATGGCTCCGTTGGGGGCTGTAATGAGTAACCGATCGGGTTCGTCGCCGGTGGTAAGTCCATCGACCCCAAGCACGCCCGTCACTTTACTGGCCGACGCCGTTACTATTGCTGGATCAGTAGTCAGCAACGACCTGCCGTTGATCTGAATGTCGAGGAGGGTATGGCTGCGCTTGCTGGTATACCGAAACGACACTGGTTTGCCAATCAGGCTGGTGAGGGTGTTGAGGCGAATAGCTGGCAGTTCGTTCAGATTAATGACAAATTGCCCGGGCGTTGGCCGCCCCGCCAGATCAATGTGTAGGGTGCAGTACGGGTAATCAGTATCTTGAACCTGTCTGAGCAGGCCCGTCGCGCTGAGTTCGTCGCTGTTGGTAGTTGTACTTCCTGTTGCTAAGAGGGGCGGTTCGGCCGTCGTTGAAGACACGGACTGCCCGCTTCCCTGCCTGAATACCAGCACGAGTAAGAGGGCAAGAAATACCGAATACCAACGTTTCATGAAATCGATTAGTCTCCCTGTTTAGTATCTGACGGGCTACCAACCAAACAACCGGCCGGGTGAATTATACCATGAACAGGACAGAAAAATCGTTCACAGTTCGTCAGCGCTGACGGGGTAATCGGAGCGATGGCGGCCAATCAGCCAGTATTATTCGGCTATAGGCTCACTAATACTGCAAAAGCCCCCCGGTATTGATAGGAGTCGCGAATCTGGTAGTTGCCGGCTGGATTGTAGCGAACAGCCGGTTCAAGTTGAAACGTAACTTGTGGCGTAACCGCGTACCGTAGCGTTGTTTGTACGCCATACCCCAGTTCAACTCGTGGGGCAACTATTCCCGTATCGGTAGTTGTAGTACTGCCAGCCGACGTAAACGTGGTTCGTTTCCCCGTTTGGGCCCTGTACTCGAACGCAATTCCACCGCCTACATACCATTGCAAACGGCTATTTGGCGCGAGTCGGTAGCCAATAGACAGCGGCGCGGTGATGAGGTGATACTCAGAATCGAACCGGAACACTCGGTTGGGATCGGGGTTAGTAATGTCGATATAATAATCAGAAGCCAGGAACGAAGCCTGGAGCGTCTGACGCTGGTAAAGCAATTTAGCGCCCACCAACCAGCGGTTTACCTGATACGAGGCATCCAGACCGCCATAAGCACTAGTGGGAATATGAATTTGTGTATAGTTTAAGTGTATGTCTTCGTCGACGTAACTGGTCTTGTTGACGCCAACCGTCGGCCCAATCATAAAGGAGCGCTTAGGTGTCGATTGAGCTAGTACCAACTGGGTAGTCAGGCAGCTAAAGGCAATAAGTAAATAAGTGGCTTTCATCGTAGATATGCGTTGAGAAAGGGTGTATACATCAGGATTAGCCTGTTGCAGTGACGGAACACGTCAACGACATACAGATTGGTACCAAGCGTTAAGACCCTTACTGCTGCTTATGGGTTGGTGCCACACCCGACTTTTAGTACTGACCGTGACGTTGATGGCCCCTATAGTCTCTCGCGGCCGGACAGCTTTTCTGGGCTTTCCCATTTTCGAATGCGTATATAGCCCCTATTAGGATCGACACCATCGTAAGGTAATACCTACTATAGTGGCCTGAATTTCAGGTGCCAACAGCAGAATAGTCTATTCAGTAGCCCGATTTTAAAGCTACCCGTCTGACCATTTTGCTCGCCAGTCAGTTAGTCTGTCTAAAGCCAGTTCAACTCTATGCACGCAATTAGTATTACACGCCCCGGTGATTCGTCTGTTTTACAGCTCGAAAATCGTCCTATACCCAAACCCGCTGCGGGTCAGGTGCTGATTCGGATACAGGCTGCAGGCATTAACCGCAGTGATCTGCTTCAGCGACAGGGCGGCTACGGAACTGATCCGACGGGGCAGATTCCGGGGCTAGAAGTGGCCGGTGTAATTGATCAGTGCGGCCCCGGCGTTGATCGCTGGCGGGTAGGGCAACGCGTATGCGCGCTGGTGAGTGGTGGTGGATACGCTGAGTATGTGGCCGTTGATCATCGGCATTGTCTCCCTGTTCCGTCTGAACTTACTTGTATTGAAGCGGCTGCGTTGCCCGAAGCCGTCATGACGGTCTGGTCGACGGTGTTTCAGTGGGGGCGGTTGAGTCCCGGCGAATCGTTGCTGGTGCATGGCGGGAGTAGCGGCATTGGCGTTACGGCAATTCAACTGGCCAAAGCGCTCGGTTCGCCGGTTTACGCCACCGCCGGGAGCGACGACAAATGCGCAGCCTGTGAAGACCTGGGTGCCACCCGTTGCGTCAATTATAAGAAAGACGATTTCGAGCAGGCACTCAACGGCATTCCCATTAATGTGGTGCTGGATATGGTAGGCGGCAAGTACACGGCCAAAAACCTGCGGTTGCTGGCGCTTGATGGTCGGCTGATGTTCATCAACGCCATGCAGGGAGCCGAAAGTCAGCTACATATTCCGACGCTGATGCAAAAGCGGCTACAATTAGCGGGAGTATGCTGAAACCGCGCGACGATGACTTCAAGGCCGCCCTAACCGAAGCGGTCACGCACCACGTTTGGCCGTTATTGGTGAATGGTCGATTAAAACCGGTTGTGTACCGTACGTTTCAGCTGGCCGATGCTGCGCAGGCACAAGACCTGATGAACAGCAGCGAGCATATTGGCAAAATCGTTCTCGAACTGCCTACATAAGCGAGAACACATTCCAGGCGATCAGAATGGTGTTGATCACGACCGTCGGTATTCTAATCAGATTCGCCAGGCGGCTGAGTGACTCGCCCATTCGGATCAGGAGGAAGAGCGAAAGGCTGCATAGGGCTACATTGAGCAGGGTCAGCAGCGTTGGGTGTTGCAGGAAATCGGGAAAATAGCCCAGGTACGTTTGCCGGGCCTGTTCGAACGACAGGCCGACACGGGTTGCCGCGTAAATCCAAAGGCCGAGGTTGAGCAGAACAAGCGCAGATAGAACCAAACCGAGGTAGAACGAAACGTTAGAATTTTTCATAGCGCGACACTGGAGAGGTAAAAACTAAGGTAACGCGGGCGGTAAAGGTACGGGTTTACGATTTAGCAGCGGGATGCGTGCCGGGTATCGTGTGCCGTTTTAAAATACGCTCCTTTTCGGTCTTGGCTGCCTCTGTTTTGCGGGGTTCGTGCAGCTTTATCCGGGCTTCGCGGCCTGTTTGCGTAATGTCGATGATGGGCGCGGGATAATCGAGGCCGACGTGAAAATGGGCCATGTTCTGTTCCAGCGGGGGCATGGTCCAGGGTTCGTGAATGTAGGCCACGGGGCAGTTGGCCAGCTCTGGAATCCACTGTTTAATAAACACCCCGGTTGGGTCGTGCTCCTGCGATTGCTTCACAGGGTTATAAATCCGGACGGTGTTGGTGCCCGTCATGCCTGCCTGCATCTGAATCTGGGCGTAGTGAATACCCGGTTCGAAATCGGTGTAGATCCGGGCCAGGTGCAGCGCGCCCTCTTTCCAGTGCTGCAGCAGGTGATGACTCAGAAAAGAGGTCAGCATGGCCCGCATCCGGAAATTGATGTAGCCCGTGGCAGTCAGGCAGCGCATGCAGGCGTCGATCATCGGGTAGCCCGTTTTGCCATCGTGCCAGGCGGCATAATGCGCTGGGTTTTGATTTTTAGTGAGCGCGTCGAAGGCCCGGTTTACATTCTCGAATTCGATACGGTCTTCGCTCTCAAATTTCTGAATAAAGTGGCAATGCCAACGTAAGCGCGACGCAAAGGCGCTGAATTGCCGGCCAAGTCCAGGTTGCGGTGGGTTCTTTGCCGTCAGCAACTGCGCCTGAAACACCTGCCGGATACTCAGGCAACCCCAGGCAATGTAAGGCGACACCCGGCTGCATCCGCGCCGACTTTCGAGTGGCTTGGAGATCGATTTGGCATAGTGGGCGATACGCTCGGTCAGAAAGCTGTCGAGGTAGCGAAAGGCGTTCTGTTCGCCGCCCGGCTGAAAAAGTGAGTCAGGTACGTGCCAGCTCGCCGGTAGGTCAGGACCACGCTCCGCCTCAAACCAGTCGTCGGGTACGTTAGCGGGTCGCCATCGGGCAAGGTCGGGGTGTTGCTGGGGAGCACGCATGGTTTTCTGCCAATCGTCGGCCCAGGTATCGCGGTTTTTCAATCGACGAATAACGCCGTTGCACTGAAACTCCTGCCAGCTAATTGCCTGCTCGCGGCAGTGACGGGCAATCGCTTTGTCACGGTCATACGTCACTTTCAAACCGGTTTCTTCATGCGAGAACAGCGTATCGATCGTGAATAGCTGATGCAACGTACCCAGCACCTCCAGTACGTCGCGTTGAAAAACCCATACCCGTGGCTGGCCGGTAACGGCTTCACTGGTTGCTTCAACGGGTTCATCATCGAACACAAACGGCAGCCATTCGTGGGTACGTACCTGTGGAGCAACTGTAGTCTGCATCAGCTTCGGCAACTGTCGGTTCAGGTCGGCAAGACACTCGGCCACAAACCGCCAGTGGCGCATGTCGTAATTAGGGTCGGCCATCACCGACGGCTCAAAACAGTATAGCAGCAGCAGTGGCTTGCCTGTGGCAATGGCCGCCTGTAACGGCGCATGGTCGCGTAGACGCAGATCGCGTTTGAACCAGAGAACGTTGATGGCTGGTCGGTGAGACATGTAGTGAGAATTCACTGTTCAGGCAAAATGTTCAGCTCACCACGCTGGCGAGCTGAACATACGCTGACAGCTACTCGTCGCGGTTCTCGTGGTTCGTTTTGCCCAAGAAATCGGGCTTCTCCATGCCATCCGATTCGTCGTTGATCTCGCTGTTATCAACGTCCGTATCCTCATCGATTGATTTTAGGAAATGGCCGGGTGGCGGGCCGTGGGGGACTGTCGACTGGGCGATGGTTGATTCGCCGGCTTCTGGATTTGGTTTTTCGGTCATGATAGTCAGTTCGTTTGCTTCCCCTAAAACCATCCGCAAAACTTAGAAAGCTATTAATTCAAGGCAACGGTTATAACTATCCAGCCCAAATTGAAGTAGTTGGAGTGGAATCAACGCGTTTACGACCACATAACACTATGGGTGATAAAAAATTGTCGGGCCAGACGGCGCTGGTAACCGGGGCCAATTCGGGAATTGGTGCAGGGGTAGCTAAGTCGCTGGGACAGGCTGGTGCCAACGTCATTATCAATTACGTGTCGAAGCCGGAAGATGCCGATGCATTGGTGGCCGAAATCAAAAGCTACGGTGTTGATGCGCTGGCCATTCAGGGCGACGTGTCGAAAGAAGATCAGGTACAGGCCATGTTCAGGCAGGTTGTAGATCACTTCGGTACAATCGATATTCTGGTGAATAATGCGGGACTGCAGCGCGACGCAAAGTTTGACGAATTGACCCTGGCGCAATGGCAAACGGTGATTGACGTGAACCTGACCGGGCAGTTTCTGTGCGCCCGTGAGGCCATTCGCGAGTTTCTGCGCCGCGGGCCACGGCCGGACGTGTCGCGGGCAACGGGCAAAATCATCTGCATGAGTTCAGTCCACGAGGCTATTCCGTGGGCAGGGCACGTAAACTATGCGGCCTCGAAAGGAGCCATTAAAATGCTGATGCAATCACTGGCGCAGGAATACGGCGACCGGCAGATTCGGGTCAACAGCATTTGTCCGGGAGCCATTCAAACACCCATCAATACCGGTGCGTGGAGCACGCCGCAGGCGCTGAATTCGCTGATGACGCTCATCCCCTACAACCGCATTGGGCAACCCGAAGACATTGGCAACCTCGCCGTTTTCCTGGCCTCCGACGATTCCGACTACATCACCGGTGCCAGCATCTTCATCGACGGCGGCATGACCGTACTGGAAAGCTTCTCGGACGGGGGATAAACTGATGGGAATGAACAGCCTTATCGTAAATCGGTTCTGTGCGGGGTAACTCGCATAGCGTAAATTGTAAGTACATGAATCCAGAATTAGACCGCTTACAGGAAAATGCCAAAAAGGCCGTGCCGCTCGAAAAGTGGGGGCCGTACCTGGCTGATCGTCAGTGGGGAACTGTACGCGAAGACTATTCGGCTAATGGCGACGCCTGGAACTCGTTTTCACACGATCAGGCCCGTAGCCGGGTGTATCGATGGGGCGAAGACGGCCTGATGGGGATTGCTGACCGGCGTATGAATGTTTGCTTCGGTCTGGCCCTCTGGAACGGAAACGATGGCTTGCTAAAGGAACGCCTGTTTGGCCTTACCAACAACGAGGGTAACCACGGCGAAGACGTCAAGGAGTTGTATTACTACCTCGACAACACGCCCACGCACTCGTACATGAAAGGGCTGTACAAATACCCGCAGGCGGCATTTCCCTACGAATGGCTGTTGCACGAAAACGGGCAACGTACCCGGAACGATCCTGAATTCGAGATTCTGCAAACCGGTGTTTTCGAGGACGGTCGCTATTTCGATGTGCTGGTTGAATACGCTAAGAACAACCCCGACGATATCTGTATCCGGATTTCGGTAACCAATCACGGCCCCGAGTCGGCCCCGCTGACGGTGCTGCCAACACTCTGGTGCCGCAACCGATGGGCCTTCGATCCAACATTTGCCAAACCAACCATCAGCCGCCGACCCGATATGCCCACGGCGGGGAACGTCTTTCTGTCGCACTTCCGGGCGGGCAACTACTACCTGTATTACCAGCCGGTCGACATTAGTCTGATGACTGATAACGAGTCGAATACGAAGCGGCTGTATGGTATGCCCAATGGGTCGCCTTTCGTGAAAGACGCGTTCCACGAAGCCGTTGCCGAGCATAACGACTACCTCTGCGACCTGCTGCGGGAAAACGAAACAGGAACCAAATTCGCACCGGTCTACAAAAAAGAGGTGGCCCCTGGCGAAACCTGGACCATTGCCCTCCGGCTGTGCAAGACCATCCAGACGCAGCCCTTCGATGCGACCTTCGATCAGGTATTTGCCGACCGGAAAGCCGAAGCCGATGCCTTTTATGAACCCCTGGTTCCTGCTGGTGCGTCGGCCGATTTGAAGCGTATTCAGCGGCAGGCGCTAGCCGGGCTGCTTTGGACCAAGCAATACTATCACTACGATATTCCGCACTGGTTGCGGGGCGATCCGGGGAATCCGCCGCCGCCGCCCGAGCGGCTGCTGGGGCGTAACCATACCTGGCGACACCTCAACAACGAAGACGTGATCAGCATGCCCGATAAATGGGAATATCCCTGGTATGCGGCCTGGGACCTGGCTTTTCACACGGTTCCACTGGCCATGGTTGACCCGGTGTTTGCCAAAAACCAGCTGATCCTGCTCATGCGTGAGTGGTACATGAGCCCGGCCGGGCAGATGCCCGCCTACGAGTGGAAGTTCTCGGATGTGAACCCGCCCGTGCATGCCTGGGCGGCGTTGTCGGTGTACCGGCTCGAACGGGCAATTTATAAGAATGAGGACATTCAGTTTCTGAAACGCGTCTTTCAAAAACTGCTCATCAACTTCACATGGTGGACAAACCGGCTCGACCCCGAAGAAGATAACGTATTTGCCGGGGGCTTTCTCGGACTCGATAACATTGGGGTGATTGACCGGAGCAACCTGCCGCCGGGTACGTTGCTCGAACAGGCCGACGCTACGGCCTGGATGGCCATGTATGCTCTGAATATGATGGACATTGCGCTGGAGATTAGCCGCCATGATCCATCGTTCGAGGATGTTGCCACCAAGTTTTACGAGCAGTTTGTGCTCATCTCCGAATCGCTGAATGAGTCGCTTTGGGACGAGGAGGATCATTTTTATTACGATCGGATCTATTCGCCAACGGCCCCGCCGAGGGTATTGCGGGTACGGTCTATCGTGGGGTTGTCGGTTCTGTTTGCCGTCTCGATTATCAAGCGGCATAAAAGCGAACCGCTGTCGGACTTCCTGAAGCGGGTACGTTTTTTTCAGACCTACCGCGCTGGCCTGAACCTGCCCATGCCCGACCAGCGGGTAACGCCCGATGGCGATATTCTGCTGTCGCTGGTATCGAAAGAACGGCTTGAATACCTGCTGGCCCTGCTGCTCGACGAGACCGAGTTTCTGTCGCCGGGTGGTGTCCGAGCTTTGTCGAAGTACCATGAAGAACACCCGTATGCGGTGCAACTCGATGGGCAGGTGCACTCGGTCAGGTACGTTCCCGGCGACTCCGATTCGGGGTTATTTGGGGGGAATTCCAATTGGCGGGGTCCGGTTTGGATGCCGATCAATTACCTGTTTATCAAATCTCTAAAAAAGTACTACCAGTTCTATGGTGATTCCCTCACGGTGGAATTTCCGACCGGATCGGGTAATCGGCTCAATCTGGTGGAGGTCTCCAACGAGCTGGCCAAGCGCATCGTGGCAACGTTCGAGGCTGATGAATCGGGCCACCGACCCATACATGGTCCGTTTAGCCCGTTCTATCAACGTCCCGAAAACGCAGACTTACTACTGTTTTACGAATACTTCCACGGTGACACAGCACAGGGTATTGGTGCCAGTCATCAAACCGGCTGGACGGCAGTAATCGCCGAACTTATCAACGACGACGCCTGGGAATGGGAGTAGGGCAAAGGTTGGATTGGCGACCGTTATGCCTACCGGTGAAATGGCGTTTACTCTGACCAGCCTGACTGGTCCGGGAAGCTACCTGTTTCGCCAATTGGCTAACGTTACCAAACCGACCGGGCAGGGTGGTAACCCGCCGTGTTGCTATCTTCGCTTTCCGTTTTCGCAGGTACGTCATGAATCTCCCCGTTTTTATTGCCCGTCGCTATTTCTTCTCCCGCCGCAAACGCAGCTTCATCAGCTGGCTGTCGTTGCTGGCCATGCTGGGCGTGGGCGTGGGTACCATGGCCCTTGTCGTGGTTCTTTCAGTGTTCAACGGCATGGAAGACCTGAACAGGCAAATCTTCAAATCGGTTGAGGCTGACCTGACTATTCAGCCCGTGACGGGCAAACGGTTTCAGGCATCACCTGCCTTGGTTGGCCAGTTGCGCAAACTCCCCGGCGTGCAGGTGCTGACGGGCGTAGCTACAGACAACGCCCTGGCCCGCTACGGCGACAGCCAGGCTGTAGTACGGGTAAAAGGTGTCGACAGTACCTACAGCCAGCGACATCAACTTGACTCGGTTATGGTTGAGGGACGGCAGGTGCTGACTCGCAACGGGTATAACTTTGCTATTGTGGCTGAAGGCGTTCGAAACAACCTGACGATTTCGCCCGAAGACCCGCTTACGCCGCTCGAGCTGCTGTTTCCGGACCGAAATAGACGACTTTCGTCTGTCTCGCCCGATGCCTTTCGGCAACAGCAGCTAAACGTCTCGGGTGTGTTTTTCATCGAGGCTACCAACTACGACGATCTTGTGCTGGTACCGCTGTCGGTGGCCCGTGAATTACTTGGCTACGCCGCCGACGAATATGCTAGTCTGGAGATTCAACTAACGCCCGGCACCGATGAAGTAGCGGTGCAAAAGATAATGCAGGAGCTTGTCGGACAGGCATTGCAGGT
Organism: Fibrivirga algicola; assembly: GCF_011742925.1. GTDB lineage: Bacteria > Bacteroidota > Bacteroidia > Cytophagales > Spirosomataceae > Fibrella > Fibrella algicola. The sequence goes on along the minus strand of NZ_WAEL01000008.1, from coordinate 144,168 downwards.
ACGTACCCGTGATGAAATGAATCCCGACTTGTTTCGGGCTATTCGGATCGAGAAATTGTTTGTTACACTCACCCTAGCCTTTATTATCCTGATAGCGAGTATAAATACGTTTTTCTCGTTGTCGATGCTGGTGCTTGAAAAGAAGGCCGATATTGGAATTATGGGCGCGATGGGCGCAGATCCTGGACTTATCCGGCGTATTTTTTTGCTGGAAGGCGCAATTATTTCATTCACTGGTGCCGCAATTGGCTTGATTTTTGGATTGGGATTGTGTTACATACAGGAACGATACGGGCTTGTCGGATTTGGAACAACTTCGGCCATTGTCGACGCCTATCCGGTTAAAGTTGAGTATAAGGACTTGATTGTTACTGTATTAATTGTACTGGCAATAACGGCAATCACATCGCTATTTCCGGCAAAGCGGGCGGCCCACCAATTGGTGAGCGAACGAAAATAAACTATCGAAAACAGGTGTTACTTTCTATTAATATACTCGTCTTATAGACCAATCAATCGAATTTGTTTGCCAGTACGCTTTATCCAACGGATGTCAATTGAAGTACTTCAGTATTAATTATCAATAAAACTCGAAAAGATGTATTGCAAAGTCTCTTAGTTCTATGGATATTTGTAACACCTACCGAGATGACACCGTTAATATGAACTTAGACCAGTTTGTTTTACTATCGTCCGTGTTGGGCGATGAGTTGTACCGCGAAGATGGAAAGCAGTCGGCAACCGCCAGCTTAACCATTGAAAAGCATTTTCAGCTTTTGGCTAACAAGCCCATTGGAGCGTACATGACCAGCGGTTTACCGACCTTCTGGCCACGTAAAAAAACAGTACCGCGTTTCTTTTAGTGATTCCGATTCCGCGTTCACCGTAGCCAATTGCCAAGTACCGTAACGATTAACAAGGAGAGTACCGATTGCGCTTGCCCAAGTACCGTAACAAAAAGGAAGATTACCACGTAACAAACAGAAGAGTACCGAATACCAAACCAAGTAAACGTACCGTAGCTTGATCTTGAAAACCCCGCTCACCAGGCGGGGTTTTCGCTTTTTCAGGGTAGTCAAAAAGTGAGGTAAGGAGCGATCTGTTCAATGGTGCGGGCGCTCAGCACTTTAACGGCTTTCAACGCCTCGGGTGTACTAAAACCACCGTGCTGCGTCCGGTAGTTGACGATCACTTCAGCTTGTCGGCGCGACAGGTAGGGCAGACGGTCCAGATCCCCCGCCGAGGCCGTGTTGATTGGGATCTTGCGCACTGATGACTGCACTTTGGCGTATAGCGTCAACTCGGCCAGGTTAATGGAGTCGAGACCGTAAATTTCGGTGTATTGCTGCGGGGATAGAAAACCGCCAAGCCCGTCGCGATACTGTACAATGCGCGCTGCGAGTTTACTGCCAATGCCTTTCAGGGCGATCAACTGCGTAGTGTCGGCGGTGTTGATGTCGAACGGCTGAATGACCGGCTTTACGTAGCGTTCACGTGCCGGGGCCGCAGCCGGGGCGGGTAAACTTAGGCCGGTGGCCCCGGCCTCGCGTTGAGTATCGTTGGCACCACTGCCAGCCAACCGGGATGCATTGGTGGGTAGCTGAATATAGGGTTCCAGTGATTCGTACACGTCGGGCGGGAAATCGTAAATCTTCAGCAGGTCCTCTTTCTTGCGAAACTGCCCACCTTTGCTGCGGTATTTGTCGATGCGTTCGGCCATCCAGCGGGGGAGCCCTAACTGTTGCCAGCCTGCTACGCTTACCGTATTGGGGTCGAACGGAAACGGTTTCGCTTCCTGATACCGCTCCGATGTCTGGCGATCGTCGTCGGTCTGCGTCGACCCGAACGGACGCTGCTTGTCGCCGTAGCGGGCCTTGTCTTCGGCGGTCCCGGTTTGCTGCATACTGGCCAGCAGACTGTCGAGTTTCTGCTGATCACTGGCACTGGTTTCCTGGGTACGTGTAGGTCGTAAAACGGAATAAAGTAGCGGCGAAATCAGCAGCAGCACAATGAGCAGGAGCAGGGCCAAAACGCCGGTGGCTTCCTTATGCCCAATAGCGAATGTATCGGCCACAAAAGCGCGAAGTTGTTTTAACATGAAGGTGGTACGGTTGGGATACTAGCGGTAAAGTAAGTAGAAAAGGCGTGTAATAATCACTGAGGAAGGTATACGGCTGGATAGTCGGTGGTATTACGCGCAAAAGCTATCTTTGCGGCCATTATGACAACCAATACGTCGGCCGAAGGATCGGCCCCCGCTGCTCCGGCAACTACGCTACAGGATATTATCGCGCATGCGAAAGAATATGGCTTCGTATTTCCTTCGTCGGAAATATATGATGGCCTACAGGCTGTGTATGACTACGGTCAGAACGGTGTTGAACTGAAAAACAACCTCAAAACGGTCTGGTGGAAAGCCATGACCCAACTGCACGATGAGGTAGTTGGTATCGACGCCGCCATCTTCATGCACCCGCTGACCTGGAAAGCCTCCGGTCACGTTGATTCCTTCAACGATCCGATGATCGACAACCGCGACTCGAAGAAGCGGTACCGCGCCGATCAGCTGCTGGAAGCCAAAGCGGAAGAATACGCCAACGCTGGTGACGAGGCCCGTAGCAAAGCCCTGCTCGAAGAAATGGGCCGTCTGTTGGGTGCCGAAGACCTTGAAGGCGTACGCAACCTGATCATTGCTGAAGGCATTAAAGATCCAATTTCGGGCAACCAGAACTGGACCGAGGTACGTCAGTTCAATTTGATGTTCTCGACCCAGGTGGGTTCACTGGCCGAAGATACCAGCACGATCTACCTTCGCCCCGAAACGGCGCAGGGAATTTTTGTGAACTTCCTGAATGTGCAGAAAACGGGTCGTATGCGTGTGCCGTTTGGTATTGCCCAGATCGGTAAAGCGTTCAGAAACGAGATCGTAGCCCGTCAGTTCATTTTCCGGATGCGGGAATTCGAACAGATGGAGATGCAGTACTTCGTGCGTCCCGGTACCGAAATGGAATGGTACAACAGTTGGAAAGAAACCCGGATGAAGTTCCACCAGGCCATTGGTATCCCTGCCACCAGCCTGAAATTCCACGACCACGAAAAGCTGGCCCACTACGCCAACGCGGCCGTTGATATCGAGTACAAATTTCCGTTCGGTTTCCGCGAAATGGAGGGGATTCACTCGCGTACCGACTTCGACCTGAAAGCGCATCAGGAACTGAGCCGTAAGAAGCAGCAGTATTTCGATAACGACGTTGACCCGGCTACGGGCAAGCCCTACGGTAACTACATTCCCTATGTGGTGGAAACGTCGGTTGGGGCCGACCGGCTGTTCCTGGCGACATTTTGTAACGCGTTCACGAAAGAGACGGTAGGGGAAGGCGACCAGCAGAAAGAGCGGACGTACCTGAAACTACACCCGGCGCTGGCGCCGATCAAAGCGGCGGTGTTCCCGTTGGTGCGGAAAGACGGCTTGCCCGAAAAAGCGGAGCAGATCGTGAAGTCGTTGAAATCAGAGTTCCGCGTCATTATGGAGGAGCGCGACGCCATCGGTAAGCGCTACACCCGGCAGGATCTGATTGGTACGCCGTTCTGTATCGCCGTTGATTATCAGACACTGGAAGACGACACCGTGACAATCCGTTACCGCGACACGACCGAGCAGGTACGTGTGCCCATTAGCGAGTTGAAAGCCAAAATTGGATACGAGGTATCCATCGAGCGAATTCTAGAGAAAATGTAGAACTCAGTTTTATGTTCATACGTGACCCAAACCGGACGTACCCGGTCGAGACCGAAACCCGGACGATCATCCGGTTTCAAGACTGTGATCCGCTCCAGCACCTCAACAACGCCAAGTATTTCGATTACTACTTCAACGCCCGTGAAGACCAGGTGGCGAAGTTGTATGGCTTTGCACCGGCGCAGTTATTTCACGAATACAAGTCGAGCTGGGTGGTGTACCAGCATCAGATCGCCTACATCCGGCCGGCGCTCGTGAGTGAGTGGATTCGGATCATGTCGCGCATTGTCTACTTCGATATTGATACCACGATCACGGAATACTACATGACCGACGACCGAAAAGGGCAGTTGAAAAATGTGCTGTGGGTTACGTCTAAATATATCAGCATTGAAACGGGCAAACGGATTCCGCACCACCCGGCGGTAATGGACCTGCTGGATGCCACCAAGGTTCCTGATCTCGACGTACACGCGATCAACTTCAATGACCGGATTAAGGATATCAAGAATCAGTTGATGCACAACGTGTAATTCACCGAAGCAGACGCCAGAAAGGCGCTGCGAGACACCCTTCCCGGTGGCTTGCAGCGCCTTTCTGGCGTTACAGAATGCTTACACTGGTTACCTGAGAAGCGATTCGAGCGCGATTCCATTCAATCAATTTCCGGCGTGTCTAATCTTGTCTAAGCAGCGGAATTAGTCACTCATCAGGCGCGGCAGCCTGGTTAGACCAGGCGTCTGATCGAGGCTGGAAGAGAGCGTACACAGCCTGCATGCGGCTGACAGTGTGTGTTAGGTGTACGAATGGTGTATTTGGTTAAGCGATTGGTTAAAAGGTAGTTGAAACTGGTTTTAAATTAGCCTGACTGAGTGGGCGAATTACCAGAACAGATCTGTTCGGTGCGGCAGGCTACGTACCAGATAGAAGAGTTGAACTATATGAAGCCGTTAATAAAGGAGATGGCAGCTATCGTCGGGTCTGCGAGATACATATCCGGCACGTAATTTAACACACAGGCGGCTGGGTTCGCAGATTTACCATCAGTAGAATAATTCTAACTATAGTTTTCATATAAGTCAGATGAGGGTGTATTGTCTGCCGTAGAAGTACACCATTAAGGAAATAAGTCAATCATTTATACCCTTATAATCAGTATGTTAACTTCCGTCACCGCGGCTAAGCTTGGGATTGCGCTAAGTGTAATCGTTTTAGTAGGTACGTCCTGGATCAGTGGACGGCAAGTCCTGTCTGGCGAACGAATTGCCGACAGCACCAAAGTCGCCAAGCTCAAGGTACTGCCCGGCTTCAAAGCAGAGCACCTCTACAGCCCATCCAACAACAATCAGGGCTCGTGGGTGGCTATGACCTTCGACGATAAGGGCCGGATGATTACATCTGACCAATACGGGTCGCTTTATCGGCTTGAACTCCCGGTGGTTGGCTCAGGCGTACAGAGTCCCCGCGTTGAAAAGCTGAAGATCAGCATGAGTCCGCCCTCAGCGGCAAACCCAACTAAACCACGGGTGGGCATGGGCTACGCACAGGGCTTGCTCTGGGCGTTTAACAGCCTGTATGTGATGGTGAATCACCGGATCGATTCCACCTTTACGAAGGGGAGCGGGCTGTATCGGCTACAGGACACGGACGGAGACGATCAACTCGATAAGATCACCCTGTTGAAAGAACTGAACGGCGAAGGCGAGCACGGGCCACACTCGGTAGTGCTCTCGCCCGACAAGCAATCGATCTACGTGATGTGCGGGAATTTCACCGACTTACCTAAAATGGACGCTTATCGGTTGCCACCTGTCTGGAAAGAAGATAACCTGTTTCCGGCTATTAAAGACCCGCGTGGGCATGCCATTGATCGGATGGCACCCGGCGGCTGGATCGCCAAGATCGATCCCGAAGGCAAAAACTGGGAACTTGTCGGGGGTGGGTTCCGCAATACGTTTGACTTCGCGTTTAATGATGCCGGGGATATTTTCGGCTACGATTCCGATATGGAGTGGGATTTTGGCCTGCCCTGGTACAAACCTACCCGAATCTGCCACATCACTAGCGGGGCCGATTTTGGCTGGCGCACATCGGCCACCAACTGGTCGCCCTCGTTTGCCGACTGCCTGCCTGCTACGTTGAATATGGGTCAGGGATCGCCAACCGGCGTTTTTGCCGGTCATGGGGCTCGTTTTCCACAAAAATTTCAGAAAGCAATATACGCCTTCGACTGGAGCTTCGGTATCATGTATGCGGTGCATCTGCAACCGCAGGGGGCTTCGTATAAAGCCACAGCTCAGGAATTTATTTCCGGTTCGCCGCTACCCCTTACCGACGGCGTGGTTGGCCCCGACGGGGCGATGTATTTCCTGACAGGTGGCCGTCGTCTGGAATCTGATCTGTATCGGGTTACATACGCAGGTGCAGAGGCTACCACGCCGGATACGAAAGCGCCTGTGCTGACGGCAGAACATCAACTTCGAACCAGGCTGGAACAGTATCACGGCGCGCCGAAGGCGGGCGCAATTAGTGCGGCATGGCCTTATCTGAACCACCCCGACCGTTTCGTACGCTACGCCGCCCGTGTTGCCGTTGAGCATCAGCCGGTTGCCGAATGGCAGGAAAAAGCCCTGACCGAAACAGATCCGCAACGGCTCACCTATGCCCTGATTGCACTGGCTCATCACGGTGAGGCCACACTGAAAAGTCGGATGCTGGCGTCGTTGCTGAATGTGAAACTGAACGCCTTAACAGAGCAACAGCAGGCCGATGTGTTACGGGCGATTGAACTAGTATTTACTCGTATGGGCTTGCCTGAAGGCGCCGACCGCGCTAAGGCCATTGCCGTACTGAGCCCCCGCTACCCGGCTGGTTCGGCCATGCTGAACCGGGCCTACAGCAAACTGCTGATCTCGCTGGAAGCGCCGGGCGCGGTCGATAAAACGCTGAAGATGCTGGCGCTCAACAATGAAGACAACGGCCCCGTGGGCGGCGAAACCGTGACGGCATCGAGCGACCTGATCCTGCGCAACCCGCAGTACGGATTAGATATTGCCAAGATGCTGGCCAAAGTACCACCGGCTCAACAAACCTACTACGCCACCATGCTGAGCAGCGCAAAAACCGGCTGGACGCCCCAACTGCGTAATCAATATTTTGCCTGGTTCGCCAAAGCGTTTGGGTATCAAGGCGGTAATAGCTACGTTGGGTACGTCGATAAAGCGCGGAAACTGGCCCTGGCTAACGTACCTAAAGAGCAGTTCGAGCAGTATAACAAATTGTCGGGCGCTGATCTGTTGACAAAATCGGGCAATGATATTGCCACCGATTACTCACCCAAAGGCCCATACCGCAACTGGAAGCTGGAAAACGCAGTGGCAGTGGTAGATAGCGGCCTGATAGCCCGCAATTTCGAAACGGGTAAAAAGCTGTATTCGGCTGTTCTCTGCAGTCGGTGCCATTCGATGGGCGGACAAGGTGGCGATATTGGCCCCGATCTGACGCAGTTAGGGACCCGCTTCTCGAACAAAGACATGCTGGAGGCCATTATTTCGCCCGATAAAACAATCTCCGACCAGTATGCGTCGAGCATTTTCACGCTGAAGAACGGACAATCGGTGCTCGGTAGGCTCATCAACGAAGACAAGGCGAACTACTTCATTTCCCAAAACCCCTTTGCTTCGGACCAACTGCGGAAAGTGGCAAAGAAAGACGTGGTGTCGAGGAAATATTCCCCTTCATCGATCATGCTGCCCGGTTTGATCAACAGCCTGAATGCCGAGGAACTTAAAGACCTAGTCGCCTACCTGAAATCGGGCGGTAATCAGGCCAACGAAGTCTACAAACCGACCGATAGCGGTAAAGGAAAGTAAGGTGCAGGTACGTTACCGGGGCGTATCGCTTCGCCAGGCCATCTATCTCGCGAAACCTGGCCACGCAGAAAAATTGCATACATAGCTGATATCAACTCAAGACTGCATGCTTAAAAAGGTAATACTGCTGGTTGCTGTCATGGCTGCCGGCCTGACAACGACTTGTGAAGCCCAGACCAGCAAGGCGAAAAAAGACGGCTTCGTGCCTATATTCGACGGGAAGACGCTGAACGGCTGGGAAGGTGACCCTACGTACTGGCGCGTGGAAAACGGTGCGCTGGTAGGTGAAATCACGCCAGCTACGCTACTGAAAACAAACTCGTTTATTATCTGGAAAGGCGGTGAGCCTGCTGATTTTGAGTTTAAAGGCGAATTCAACATCACCGCCGAAGGAAATTCGGGTATCAACTACCGCAGCGATCGGCTGACCGATGTGCCGTTTGCCCTGCGCGGCTACCAGGCCGATATCGACGGCAGAATGCGCTATACGGGCCAGAACTACGAAGAACGCAAGCGGACCACACTGGCTTATCGGGGTCAGAAAACTACGATTCCCGTCTACTCGGGCCCGGCCACGCCCGAAGGAGTCCGCGCCAGTGTGAAGAACAACGCCTGGAACGGCCTCACGGTAACAGGTTCGCTGGGTAGCTCTGATTCGCTGAAGACTTTCATAAAAAGCGAAAACTGGAACACCTTCCACCTTATTGTAAAGGGTAACCGGCTGCAACACTATATCAACGGTGTGCTTATGAGCGACGTGACCGATCTGGACACCGTCAACGGCGCATCGAAAGGATTGTTGGGCGTTCAGGTGCACGTTGGCCCGCCCATGAAAGTGCAGTATAGGAATCTGATGCTTAAGACGTTATAGAAACTGGTTTGATGTTTGTCGTTTGAGGTTTGATGTCGCGCTGCTACCTTATCATCTGGTTGATCAGCAGCGTAACAGCAAACCCAAAAGCTCCTAATCCGCCTTGACAACCTACCCCTGGACAGATAAGATCAATAACCCGGCGCAGATCGGCGGCATCGAAACGGCTGTGCTCGACAACGGCGCTGGCCGGGGCGTTCGGGTCGCCTGGATCAACACCGGCACCGGACTACGGTTTAAAGTGGTCATCGACCGCGGCATGGACATTGCCGACGCGTTCTACAACCAGCATTGCCTGGCCTGGCTCAACCACTCGGGCATCACCACGCCACAACCATTCTCCGACCGTGGCCTCGACTGGTTACGTACCTTCAACGGGGGCCTGCTCACCACCTGTGGTCTGTCGCATGTGGGTGGCCCTGAAGCCGACGATTATGGCGAGCGGGGTATTCATGGGCACATCAGCAACGTACCGGCCGAGATCGAATCCATTCTTCAACCCGATCCCGTTACCGGCCAACTCACCATGAGCATTACTGGCCGGATGCGAGAAACAAAAATCTTCGGCCCCAGTCTGGAGCTGAAACGCACCATATCGGCCACGCTCGGTGACCCTACCATTCGGATCCACGATGAGGTAGTGAACCGGGGCAACACACCGGCACCCCATATGCTGCTCTATCATGTAAACTTCGGCTGGCCACTTGTCGACGAAGGGACGAAGCTGATCTGGCAGGGCGACTGGCAACCCCGCGAAGGCGGTATCAACGCTGCTATTTTTCGGGCCGACAATGACTTCAAAACCTGTCCAGCACCGCTGGAGTCCCACCTTGGCACCGGCGAAGCGGTCGTGTTTATCGACGCCAAACCGGATGCGTCGGGCTGGTGTACGGCCGGTTTGCACAACGCGCAACTTGGTTTGGCCGTTGCCATGCGGTTTCAGAAAGCGCAGCTTCCGTGGCTCACCAACTGGCAACACTGGGGCAAAGGCGAATACGTAACAGGTATTGAGCCCGGCACACACCCGCCCATTGGTCAGGCCAAAGCCAGGGAAAACAACACGCTGATTCTGATGCAACCAGGCGAAACACGGCAATACGATCTGGAACTGTCGGTGCTGAGTAATGCAGGGCAGATCGATGACTTTGTGACTAGTCGGTAGTCAAGGGCTACACCGGCCATCAGCCAATGACCTCTTTTCAAAAAAACTAAACCCTTTATGGAAACAACTGCCGCCATGAGTGTAGCTGAAAAAGCCCTGGAACAGGGAAAAGGAATTTTACGGCTGGCCCCCACCTGGGTGCCCCGGTCGTTTTGCGTACCCGGTCGGCGCATCAAGCTCCACCCGAATGACTATTATGTGCTAGGTGGCGAGCGGGGCGGCATCGACGAACGCTGGCTGTCGTCGACCACGCCCGCCAAGAACGGTCCGCTGACCGGCGAAAATGAGGGGCTTAGCGCCATTGTCTTTATGGATGGCGACAGGGAGAAGCAGTTTCTGCTGAAAGATGCCGTCGATGAACTGAAAGGCAGCCTGATTGGCGACCGGCTCTGGAATCAGTACCAAAGCTGGCCTATGTATTCCAAGTTCTTCGACAACATGGGGCCCCTGCCGCACCACCTGCACCATAACGATGAGCAGGCGGCGCATATCGGCCAACTGGGTAAACCCGAAGCGTACTATTTCCCCCCGCAACTGAATAATCACGGCGGCGATTTTCCCTACACGTTCATCGGTATTGCGCCGGGTACGTCCAAAGAGCAGATCAAGGAGTGCCTGATGAATTTCACCAAAGGCGACAACAAGATCACCAACTACTCGATGGCTTATCGCCTCGAGCCCGGCACTGGCTGGGACGTACCCCCCGGATTGCTTCATGCGCCTGGGAGCCTGTGTACCTACGAGCCGCAGAAAGCGTCAGACGTATTCGCCATGTACCAGTCGCTGGTCAACGAAGCCATTATTCCCGAAGAGTTGCTCTGGAATGGCACGCCCAAAGACCGCATCGGCGATTACGATCAGTTGATGGAAGCCATTGACTGGGATCTGAACGTTGATCCTCAGATGATGGCCAATCGATTTATGGCGCCGCTGCCTGTGGGCGACGTTGACGTCATGAAAGCGGCCGGGTACGTCGAAAACTGGGTTTGTTACAAGTCGGATGCCTTCAGCGCCAAAGAGTTGACGGTCATGCCGGGCGCTACCGTCACCATCGAAGACAGCGCTGCCTACGGGCTGATCGTAATGCAGGGCCATGGCAAGCTGGGTGTGTGGGATATTGAAACGCCCGCCCTGATCCGCTACGGTCAGCTCACCAACGACGAGTTCTTTGTAAGCGAACAGGCCGCTATGGAAGGTGTAACGATCGTGAACCCATCCACCACCGATCCGATCGTGATCCTGAAACACTTCGGCCCGAATAATCCAGATTTGAAACTGTGACTTAGACGCAAGAGCTAAGCCGCGGAGGTTCACAAAAATTCTCTTGACTTGCAGACAAAATAAAACCTCTGCGTAACTCCGTGGCCTGGCTTTTAACTCCATTACTCCCAAACATCATGAACGAGAATAATTATCCTAAACTACACAATGCCATGTGGCCTGGCGTGGTCGGTAAAGGACCCGACTCTGAGCCCGTTATTGCCTTCGATACCATGCTGGAACTGACCGCTGCGGCGGAGGTAGATGGCGTGAAGTTCGATGGCGTTGACTTGGCCCTTTTCGAGCATATCGACGTTAATCTGGATGATGATGGCATTAAACGTCTGGCCGATAAAGTGTCGGGCCTAAACCTGAAAATCGGCTCGCTGGTAGCACCTATCTGGGGTGGTCCGGCTATGGGTAGTAAAGAGGAACGTACCCAGTTTGTGGAGATGGTACGTAAATCGTGCCATATCGGCCAACGGCTGACCGAGCTGGGTGTTCGGCCCAGCGGTGTGGTCCGGATCGACTCGGCCAGTTCGCCGCAGAGCTGGGATGCCGACCCCGCCGGGAATACCAAACTCATTGCCCAGACTTTCCGCGAGGCCTGCGATGTTGCCGCCGATTATGGCGAGAAACTGGCCGCCGAAGGTGAAATCTGCTGGGGGGGAATGCACAGCTGGAAAACGATGGTGGAAACGCTCGAAGCCGTTGACCGCCCGAACATCGGTTTCCAGGCCGACATGGCTCACACGCTGCTCTACCTGCTCGGCTACAACCGGCCGCAGGACCGAATTCTCCCCGCCGACTTTGACTGGAACGACCGCGCCGCCCTGACCGAAGGGCTGAAAACCGTAACGGCCGCCCTGCGCCCCTGGACCATCGACTTCCACGTGGCACAAAACGACGGAACGGTATTCGGCTCGGGTTCGCACGATAAAACAGGTCGCCACTGCCAGGCGCTGGACCCCAACGGCAAACTCGACGTGGCCAATGACGCGGGTTTCTGGCTGCGCGACGAAAACGGTCAGCTCACCAAAGCGTTCAAACACATTTGCTGGGATGGCTGCATGTTCCCCAACGCCGTGATGACCAACCAGCAAACCTGGAACGATATTCTAGCCACCATGATCCAGGTACGTAACCAACACGGCTGGTACGAAGCGTAGCTGGGAAACGTCAAACTCTCACCAAAAATGGCAACCAAAAAAGAACTCAGAATCGGCTTAATCGGAACCGGCCTCATGGGTCGTATTCACACCAACGGCTACTATCAGGTAGCTCATTTTTTTCCTGAGCTCGCTTACCGGCCTGTGTTGAAAGCTGTTTGTTCGCGCAATGAAGAAAATGCCCGCAAATTCGCCGAGCAGTGGGGATACGAATCGGTGGAGACCGATTGGCGGGCGATTATTGCCCGCGACGATATTGATGCCATCGACATCTGTACGCCTAACGATACCCACGCCGAAATTGCCATTGCAGCCGCGGAGGCGGGTAAAATGATTTTGTGCGAAAAACCGCTGGCCCGCACCCTGGCCGAAGCACAGGGCATGGTCGACGCCATTAACAAAGCAAACGTACCCAATACCGTCTGGTACAATTACCGCCGTGTGCCGGCCGTAACGCTGGCTAAGCAGATCGTTGAATCAGGTAAGCTGGGCAAAATTTTCCATTACCGGGCCAACTTCCTTCAAGACTGGACCATCAACGCCGACCTGCCGCAGGGAGGCACCGCCCTCTGGCGACTCGACGCCGACGCGGCCGGTTCGGGTGTGACGGGCGATCTGCTGGCGCACTGTATCGACACCGCCATGTGGCTCAACGGGGCCATTACGGATGTGTCGGCCATGACCAAAACATTCATCAAAGAGCGGGTGCACCAGACAACCGGAAAAGTGCAGCCCGTTGGGATCGACGATGCCTGTCTGTTTCACTGTCACTTCGATAATGGTTCGCTGGGTCTGTTCGAGGCAACCCGGTACGCGCGGGGCCATAAAGCACTGTATACCTTTGAAATCAACGGTGAACACGCGTCTATTCGCTGGGATTTACACGACATGAACCGGCTGGAATATTTCGATCATGCTGATGAGTCGGTGGTGCGTGGCTGGCGGAATATCCACGTGTCCGACGGCGATCAGCCCTACATGAACCGCTGGTGGATTCCGGGCACAAGCATTGGGTACGAACACACTTTCCTGCATCAGGTGGCTGATTTTCTGACCTGCCTGGAAACGGGTGAGCCCTGTTCGCCAACTTTCCAGGACGCCCTCGAAACTCAGAAAGTGTGTGAAGCCGTACTGGCATCGGCCGCTTCGAAAAGCTGGAAAGATACCGGCGTTACGGTATAAGGTGACCGTTTTTGGGTTTTATAGTATGCGGGTTGAAGCAGATTCCTGTCAATCTCGTTGAACCGCGTACTATAAAACCGGGTGCCCGCTCACTCATCCGCGTACTAAAAAGATATGAAAACAAACCGCCGTTCTTTTCTGCAACATTCCGCCAGCTTGCTGGCGCTTAGCCAACTGGGTTTATCCGAAGCCATTGCCGGCCGACTTAAACCGGCTGGGTCGAAGGCGGCCAAACCGTATGTAGTCTTTGTTACGGGCGATCATGAATACAGTGGTGAACTGACGCTGCCGGTAATTGCCACCGAACTGGAAAAGAAGTACGGCATGCGCACGAAGGTGCTGAAAGCGTACCCGGACTACAATGCCGAAAAAGATATTCCGGGCCTCGACGCGTTGAAAGACGCTGACCTGGCCGTTTTTTATCTGCGCTGGCGGCAACTACCTCAAGATCAGTTAGATCATATCGATGCGTACCTGAAGTCGGGAAAGCCCGTGATGGGGTTCCGGACTACGACCCACGCGTTCAATTTTCCCGCCGGCGACCCGCGTGAGCGGTGGAATAGTTTTGGTGAATTTGCCTTTGGTGCACCGCCGGGCTGGGGCGGCAAAGCACAGCATACCCACTACGGCCACAAAAGCACGACCGACGTAACCATCATTCCCGAAGCCGCCCAGAATCCGATTCTGACGGGCGTTGCGCCCGAATTTCACGCCGCATCGTGGCTGTATCGCGTCTTGCCCGACTACCCGGCCAAAGGAGCGGTGCCGTTGTTGATGGGCAAATCAGTTAACCCCGACAAGGCCGCTATCGACAATCCGGTGGCCTGGACCTGGCAAAATCAGTGGGGCGGCAAAGCCTTTCTGACCACATTGGGCCATCCCGACGATTTTCAGGTCGAGGCGTTTCAGCGGCTGGTGATCAACGCCACCCACTGGGCGACAGGCAAGGCTGTTCCCAAAAAATGGAAGGGGAAACTAGACATCAACGTACCCTACGGCCATCCTAAAAAATCCTGATCGAATGAACTCGTTCAAACACCTCAAGGTCGGCATTCCGGTTGGGCTTGCCTTGTCTGGGCTGGTTGCCCTTGTCTTCAGCGCCTTTCAGTTCGATCAGGCCGATGTCCTGCCCGTAAAAAAAGGGAGCCACATTATGCTGCTGGGCAACAACCTGGGCTCGCGGATGATGAACTACGGGCATTTCGAAACCGAACTTCAGGTACGTTACCCGGATGATATGCTCTACATCCGGAACATGTGCGACCCCGGCGATACGCCTGGTTTCAGGCCCCGGTCGAGTCGTTTTTCGCCCTGGGCCTTTCCTGGTGCCGAAAAATTTCAGACTGAACTCGCCAATAAATCAGACAGTCAGGGACAGTTTGAGTCGCCCGACGAGTGGCTGAAACGACTGAAAGCCGACGTAATTGTTGCGTTTTTCGGCTACAACGAGTCGTTTCAGGGACCCGCCGGACTGGCTAACTACAAAGCCGAACTCGATGCGTTTGTAAAGCACACGTTGAGTCAGCGCTACAACGGAGCCACGCCGCCGCAACTGGCACTTGTGTCGCCGATTGCGTTTGAAGACCTGTCAGGTACGTATGACCTGCCAAATGGTAAAAAGGAGAACGTAAACCTAGCCCTTTACGCCAACGCAATGCGGGAGGTAGCCGGGCAGAATAAGGTGTTATTTATCGACGCCTACGCGCCGTCTCAGCAGTGGTACGCGGCCAGTAAAGAACCCCTCACCATCGACGGCTCGCAGCTGAACGACGCAGGCTACAAAAAGCTGGCGCTGTTGCTGGCCGACCAGCTATTCGGCAAAACAACGGCCAAAGCAGAAGCCAATCGTAAGCTGGTGCAGGAGGCCGTGCTGGAAAAAGACTGGATGTGGCATAACGACTATAAAATCCCGAACGGCGTGCACGTCTACGGTCGTCGCTACAATCCGTTTGGTCCTGACAATTACCCGGCCGAAATTGAGAAAATCCGGCAAATGACCGCTATTCGCGACACTGCCGTTTGGCTGGCGGCATCGAAAGGGGCCCGCATGGACATTACGGCCGCCGATAAGAAGACAATACCGCTGCCGCCGGTAAAGACCAATTTTAACCCCGAAAAAAACGGGAGCCTGACGTACCTGTACGGGCAGGAAGCGCTGGCTAAACTAAAAGTCCCGGCGGGATACAAAATTGACCTGTTTGCCTCAGAGCAGGAGTTTTCCGATTTGGCTAAACCCATGCAAATGTCGTTCGACACGAAGGGGCGGCTGTGGGTGGCGGTGATGCCGAGTTACCCGCACTACAAACCCGGCGATGCTAAACCGAACGATAAAATCCTGATTCTGGAAGATACCAATGGCGATGGTAAGGCCGACAAACAAACGGTTTTTGCCGATGGTCTGCACCTGCCGCTCGGTTTCGAGATTACCAAAGGCCCAACTGGCGAAACGATGGTCTATGTGTCGCAGGGGACTCACTTTAAACTGTTTACCGATACCAACGGCGACGACAAGGCCGACAAGAGCGAAATCCTGCTTAGCGGCTACGATGACCACGACACCCATCACAACAGCCACGCCTTTACGGTCGATCCGTCGGGGGCAATTTATTCGGGCGAAGGGGTTTTTCTGCACACCAACATCGAAACATCGTACGGACCGGTTCGGGCAACAAACGGTGGATTTTACCGCTACTCGCCTCAACTCCGTAAGCTGGAGCGTACCGCGCAACTCGACATTCCAAACCCCTGGGGCATTGCTTTCGACGATTGGGGACAGCCTTTCTTCGCCGAAACGTCGAGCCCGGACGTGCGCTGGATGATGCCCGGCACCGTGTTGCCGCGCTACGGGCAGGCGACCCATAAATCGGTGCAACTCATCGAAGATGCGCACCGGGTACGTCCTACCTCTGGCCTGGAGTTTGTGTCGAGCCGCCATTTCCCTGACGACATGCAGGGCGACTTTTTGATCAACAACACCATTGGTTTCCTGGGAACGAAGCAACACACGCTGGTCGACGAAGGGACGGGGTATAAGAGCAGGCACCGGCAGGACTTGGTGGTGAGCGAAGACCGCAATTTCCGGCCCGTCGATATGGAATTTGCGCCCGATGGGTCGTTGTACCTCATCGACTGGCACAACATCCTGATTGGCCACATGCAGCACAACGCCCGCGACCCCCTGCGCGACCATTCGCTGGGCCGCGTGTACCGGATTACGTACCCGTCGCGCCCGTTGGTGACACCCGCCAAAATAGACGGTGCCAGTATCGATCAGTTGCTCGACAACTTGAAACTGCCTGAATACCGCACCCGCTACCGCACCCGGTCTGAACTGCGGGGACGGAACGCCGCGGAGGTGTTGCCTAAGTTGACGGCCTGGGTGGCAAAGCTGGACAAGAACGATCGGCGCTACGAACACCACCTGCTCGAAGGCCTGTGGGTAAGCTGGGGCCTGAACAAGGTCGATCAGAAGCTACTCCGCCAACTGCTGAAAGCCAATGACTACCACGCCCGGGCGGCGGCAGTTCAGGTGTTGCGCTACACGGGGCATCAGGTAGCCGATCAGGCCGATCTGCTGATGCAGGCTGTTAGAGATGATAATAGCCGGGTTCGGCTGACTGCCATTGCGGCGGCCTCGTGGATTGGCAAAGAAAAAGGGCTGCCCATTTTGGCCGAGGCGGCTAAAAAACCACTCGACGACTGGATGGTTCATGCGCACGAAACGGCGGTAGCGCACCTCAACGGCGTAAACGTTAGCAAGAAAAAAGAGGTGGCTGCGACCTCGAAGCTGAAAGGCGACGAACTGGCCCTGTTCAATACTGGCAAGGAGATTTATAACCGGGAAGGGTATTGCACGACCTGCCATCAACCTGATGGGCGTGGCCTTGCTGCCGCTGGTTTCCCGCCGCTCATGGGTACAAAGTGGGTATCGGGCAACGAAGAGCGCCTGATCAAGCTGGCGTTGAAAGGCGTGATGGGGCCGATCGACGTGAACGGAAAGACGTATCCGGGCCAGGTGCCCATGACCCCGTTTGGCGGTTTGCTGAAAGACAGGGAAGTAGCCGCCGTGCTGACCTACGTTCGGAATTCATTTGGGAACGAAGCCCCTGCCATTTCGCCCGATAAGGTGAAACAGGTAAGGGCCGCTACAGCGAGTAAAGTTGATTTCTACTCGCCCACGCAGTTGTTGAAGGAACATCCTATGGAAAAATAGGCACCGAAGCTCTAGCTTCGGTAGTGCTGCTATCGTTCATCGACCGCCGAAGCTGGAGCTTCGGTGCTACACCTTTTTACCTATGCCTTCACAAACTACGTCGCCCGTTGGCTTCAATCTCCTGGTCTGGACGGCGGCTATATCTGAGGAAATGAACCCGATTGCCGATCGGTTAAAGCAGATCGGGTATGACGGGGTCGAGTGTTTTATTGATAACCAGGACGTTAGCGTTTACCGGAAATTTGGCGAGCACCTGAATCAGGTGGGCTTGCAAAGTACCTGTGTGACGGTAGTTGGTCCCGACGAAAATCCGGCCAGCGAGTCGGCCAGCGTCCGGCGGCAGGCGGTCGCGCATCTGAAAGGCGCGGTCGACCGGGCACATGCGCTGGGTGCATCGGTGATTTGCGGGCCGTTTCACTCCGCATTTGCTACGTTTACCCGCCGCGAACCGCAACCCGACGAATACGCCTACAGTGCCGAGGTGCTGCATGAGGTGGCCGACTATGCGCAGCAGGCTAACATTGTGCTCACGCCCGAAGCCCTGAACCGGTTCGAGTGCTACCTCTGCAACACGATGGAGCAACTCGCGGAACTGGTACGTCAGGCTAACCACCCCCATGTGCGGGCTATGTTCGATACGCATCACGCCAACATGGAAGAAAAGCGGTTTCCCGAAGCCATCCGCACCATTGCCCCGTATCTGGCGCATGTTCACATCAGCGAAAACGACCGGGGAACGCCCGGCGATGGGCATATTCCCTGGGACGATACCTTCCGGACGCTGGCCGAAATCAACTACACCGGCTGGATGACGATTGAAGCGTTTACCCGCAATGACATCAACTTCGCCAATTCCATCAACGTCTGGCGGGAATACAGCAAGCCCTGGGAGATCGCCGAAAACGGTCTCAAATTCATCAAAGCCATGCAGGCTAAATACGCTTGACGTTTGAGGTTTGTCGTCTGTGGTTTGTGGTTGCGCTGCTTACCTACGACTTGGTGTATTAGCAGCGCAACCACAAACCACAGACGACAAACCTCAAACCATATGTCTTTCCCTTTTCGCTTTGGAGCCGAGGCGTACACCTGGTTCATGAATAACAACGGTCTGACCCACACTAACCGGCAGGGGCACATGATCGACATTACGGCGCAGGCTGGTTTTGCGGGAATTGAGCCGATTTTCAACTGGATGGGCGACCTGCCCGACGCCGAAAGCCTGGGCAAAAAACTAGCTGAACGGGGCGTTGAACTCGCGGCCGTTGCACTGGCCCTCGACTGGAATGGCCCCGAAGAAACCGAACAGGAACGCCGCGAAGCCGATCGGGCAATCGACCTGCTCAGGCACTTCCCGGGCGCGATTCTCTGCACGGTGCAGAAGCCAACCGGGCGGCACGACATCGAGGTCCGTCGACGGAACCTGGTCAATATCGTCAATCGGGTATCGCGGCGGGCGGTCGATGCGGGCGTGCCCTGTAGTTTCCACCCGAACTCGCCCCATTCGTCGATTACGCGCACGGAGGAAGATTACCGGGTCATTCTGGAATCGCTCGACCAGTCGGTGACAGGCTGGACGCCGGATGTGGGCCACCTCATCAACGGCGGTATGGACCCGCTGACGAAGATGAAGGAGTACGCCTCGCTAATCAATCTGGTGCACTTCAAAGACTGGAACGGTGAGCCTGAGTTTGCGCTGCTGGGCAACGGCAAAGTTGATTTTGTTAGCATTACACGCTGGCTGGTCGAGCAGAACTACAGCGGCTGGATTATTTGCGAAGACGAAGGCCCCGAAGCCATGAATGACCCCGACGGCGTGACTCTCCATGATGGCCGCTGGGTGTACGAAACACTGCTGCCAGCTATTTGATTTGGCATTCATTTATTGAACCGGGTAAAAGCCGGTGTGACTCAACTCCCCAATTCTATGCCTTTCATCACAACCAACGGCATCAATTTACACTATATCGAACGCGGATCGGGCGAGCCGTTGCTGCTGATTATGGGTATCACGGCTCCCGGCTCGGTTTGGGAGAAACACGCTGATGACTGGCAACATCGCTTTCGGTGTATCATGGGTGATAACCGGGGCGTTGGGCATTCTGATAAGCCAGTAGGTCCCTACAGTACCGAACAGATGGCTGACGATTATGCTGGTCTGATCGATGGGCTGGGCCTGACTAGTGTGCGGGTAGTAGGCGTCTCGATGGGCAGTACCATCGCACAGCAACTGGCCCTGCGCCACCCCGACAAGGTAAAGTCGCTGGTGCTGATGTGCCCCTGGGCACGCTGTGACCGCACCGCCGAGGCTATTTTCCGGCATATGGCTACCATCAAGGCCCGGCTTCGGCCCGAGGAGTTTGCCAACTACATTCAACTGCTGATCTATTCGAAGGCGAGTTGGGATAACGACGCGATGTATGCTGATTTTCAGGCCGGTCGGCAAGCGGCGGCAATTGATGCCAATCCCCAGCCTTTGCACGGGCTGGAAGGACAGGCCGAAGCCTGCATTGCCCACAACACGCTGGCCGAACTGCCCCGACTAACGCAGCCCGTTCTGGTTATTGGCGGCTGGAACGACAATTTCACGCCGGTCTGGATGGCCGAAGAAGTGGCCGGGGCGATTCCCAACAGCACGCTTCACCTCTACGACGAAGCTGGCCACGCATTCCACTGGGAATGCATCGGCGATTTCAACCCACGCGTGCGCGAGTGGTTACTGGCTCACTAGCAAGGCCACGTACCTAGGTTTTCCGCTTTTTCTTTCTGGCCGACGGAAACAGCACGTTATTCAGGATGAGCCGGTAACCGGGCGAGTGCGTGTGCAGGTTGAGGTCTGTGGGCATACGCCAGCTACCACCGCCCCCGCGAACGTTTTCGGGGTCATGTCCGCCGTAGAACGTCCATTGACCGCGGCCCATTTCGCCGTACAGATACCGGTCTGATGTCGTACTTTGCCCCATCACGAGTGAACTTGACTTAACCGTCGATTTGCGGAAAGCGGTAGTCTGCCCCGTAAATTCTTTAATAACCGCCTCGTGATTCTGCGTCAGCATGGCCGGAATGACGTCCCATTTGGCCGAGAAGTTGAACAGCTCGAAATAGCCGCTCGACGAACCGCCGTATCCCTGTCCGGCAGCCGAATTAATGTCGGAGAACGTTGAAAAGCCACGTCCGAACCCGTTGTCGCCTTCGAGTCTGAAATTGTGAAAGGCAAACGTTTTGCTAAAGTCGAGTTTGGCCTGCGCTGCCGGGTCCATGTCGTCGCCATCGTAGGTATCACCCACAATGTCGACCCCGTCGGCGGCCAGGGCAATGTCGAGCGTTTCGGCAGCTGAGCACATAGCAAACAGGTAGCCACCGCCCGCGCAGAAGGCTTTAATGCCTTTGGCAACAGCCAGTTTCATCTGCGACACTTTTGAGAAACCGTACTTCCGGGCAATCTCTTCCTGCGCTTTAATGTCAGAGACAGTCATGCGCTGCATATTCCGGCCAAACTGACCCGTAAAGTCTTCATGGTGCAGGTGCAACCAGTCATATTTGGGCAGGTCGCCTTTCAGGATTTCTTCGTCGTACACCAGCTCGTAGGGAATCTCGGCGTACGTCAGCACCAGCAAAACGGCGTCGTTATTCTCAAACTCGGCCGGCCCCACTTTAGCGGGCGAGTACACAACGATCTTGGCCGCTTTCTGCAGGGTGACCACGTCCATGTTCAGGTCGGGGTTGGCCAGTTGTCGTTTTATCGAGGCTGCCCCGCCGTCGGTCAACAGCTCGAATGTTACGCCCCGAACGCGGCATTCGTTCTCGAATTTGGCCGAATGCTTGATCATAAAACTGCCGCCCCGGTAGTTTAGCAACCAGTCTACTTCCTGCTCATCTTTCAGCACGGCATAGGCAATGCCGTAGGCTTTCAGGTGGTCGGTCTGGCGGTCGTCCATCGGAATCAGAATCGAGTTGGCAAACGCTGGCGCGGCAAAGCTGGTGATGATCCAGAAGAGCAATAGAAACGCAGTAGTTCGTTTCATAGCAGAAGTCAGTTAACGTACCTGTAAAAGCAGATGGGAAGGCGTTTTATACCGCAAAAAACGCCGGGTAACTATTGCATTGGGGTGGAGTTAATCTAATAACGCTAATGGCCTGACTGTGTTTGACTTTCGGTAATGGGAAGTCCCTTCAGGGCTAGTCTCTTTCGGGGAGATAGGCCCTTGTCTAATTGGCTTATTAAGATACTACAGCTAGCAGGTATTTTCGTGCCGGTCGGCCAAAAAAGAGGGGGGAAGCAGCTTAAAACTGATTTAGTGAACCACCCTGAAGTTGCGAATGGCCGGGCCGCTGAAAACCGGGTAAGTTGGCGTAGGAATTGACTTTCTCTGGAAACGTCAATTCCTATGACCCCATCGCGTCGCACATTCATCCGAACACTCACCGCCGCTTCTGCTCTGGCCGTTACAGAAGCAGTGGCCCGGCCCTTTGGCCCGGTTGCTCCGGCCTATATTCCCAACCTAAGACGCGTTAGTCCGAACGACAAAATCCGGATCGCGACTATTGGCATGGGCATACAGGGTAACTATGATACACAGGCCGCGCTGCGTAATCCCGACGTAGAACTTGTGGCCGTAGCTGACCTGTACGACGGCCGACTTGAGCACGCTAAAACAGCTTTTGGCAAGGATAAAAACCTGTTTGCGAGTCGTGACTTCCGCGAAGTGCTGGCCCGGCCCGATGTAGACGCCGTGCTCGTGGTAACGCCCGACCATTGGCATGATCACATCACCATTGAAGCCCTGAAGGCGGGCAAGCACGTGTATTGCGAAAAGCCTATGGTGCAGCACATAAACGAGGGAAAACCAGTGATCGATGCCTGGAAGAAATCGGGGAAAACGATGCAGGTGGGTAGTCAGCGCATTAGCAGCTCGGCATTTCAGGAGGCAAAGCGCATGGTGCAGGCGGGTGATATTGGTACCATCAACTACATCGAGTCCAACAGCGACCGGTTCAATGCCATCGGGGCTTGGAATTACTCGATCCCAACCGATGCATCGCCTGCTACCCTCGATTGGGACCGGTTTCTGGGCGATGCGCCCAAGCACCCTTTCGACGCGAAGCGGTTTTTCCGGTGGCGCAACTACAAAGACTATGGCACCGGCGTAGCGGGCGACCTGTTTATTCACCTGATCACGGGTGTGCACTTCGTCACCAATTCAATGGGCCCGACGCGCATTTACTCGTCGGGGAATCTAGCCTACTGGAAAGATGGCCGCGACGTACCTGACATCATGACGAGCGTGATGGACTATCCTAAAACGGCTGCGCATGATGCGTTTCAGATGGTGCTGCGAGTGAACTTTGCCAATGCCGGAAAGATCAGCAACGTAACCCGCATCATTGGAAACGAAGGACAGATTGAGTTTTCGGAGGAAAACCTGATTCTGACGAAGCGTAAACTACCAATTGCACCAGGCTATAATGGTTACGATAGTTTCTTCACGTTTACCGAGCCGGTGAAGGAGGAGTTCAAGAGGCAGTATGATGCCAAGTACCCGCCCGAGACGCGAGTGGCCGAGCCAGTAAAGGAGGTTCGGTTCGATGCCCCTAAGGGTGAAGACGCCCACGGTGCTCACTTTGGCGACTTCTTTAAAAACGTGCGGGCCGGTAGTCAGGGAACAATCGAAGATCCAGTATTTGGTTTCCGGGCTGCAGCGCCGGTGTTAGCTAGTAACGAAAGCTATTTTCAGCAGAAAGTAGTGCACTGGAACCCCGAAACAATGACCATGAAAACCGGTGAAGCGCCCGCTTCGACGGTCGCAAAGAAGAAAAAGTAACGCTTGGTAAGCACGTTTGGCAGGATAAACAGAAGTACTTTAGGGGCTAACCCCAAAAGTCCTGTTCGTCCTGCCCAACAAACACCGCTAAACTGCTTCAACGGCTTCTCCTGCTACAGGGGCGGCCGTTGTTTTTTTAACGGGTATATAGTGGCGGAAGAAGCTGTTGAGCTTCATCTGGATCACGCCCAGGATGGCTTCCTTGAAGATCTTCGTCGACATTTTCGATTCGCCGCGCGTGCGGTCGGTGAAAATAATGGGCACCTCGTGAATGCTGAAGCCGTATTTCCAGCAGGTAAACTTCATCTCGATCTGGAAGGCATAGCCCACAAACCGGATCGGGTTCTGGAGCAAAATGTCGAGCACGTGGGCGCGGTAGCAAACAAAGCCAGCCGTTGGGTCCATGATGGGCATGCCAGTGATAAACCGAACGTAAATGCCGGCTCCGTACGACATAAGCACCCGGCCAATGGGCCAGTTCACCACGTTTACGCCTTTGATATACCGCGACCCTACGGCTACGTCGGCGCCTCCGGTTGCGCAGGCCGTGTAGAGCCGAACCAGATCGTCGGGGTTGTGCGAAAAGTCAGCGTCCATCTCGAACAGGTACTCATAGCCACGAGCCAGCGCCCATTTGAATCCGTCGATGTAGGCCGTACCCAACCCGAGTTTACCCCGCCGTTCGAGCAGGTGTAACTGCAAGGGGAACTCAGCCTGTAACTGCTTGACTACCTTGGCGGTGCCGTCTGGCGATCCGTCGTCGACGATCAGCAGGTCGAAGGCAGTTGGCAGTGAAAACACCCGGCGGATGATCGCCTCGATGTTCTCGATTTCGTTGAAGGTCGGTATGATTACAAGACGGTCAGTCACGGTGGCAAATCGTTTAGTACTAAAACAGGCACGTGCTCAAAAATAATGCATTTGGACCGTTAAATAACGTTAATCGATCGGCTTCGTGGCTGTTGACTGGCTTCTATGGATTGGCTATTTCGTTGTCCGTGTGAATCAGTTTTCCGTTCGCGAATTAGCTTGCTGAGGTCAACCGATCGCCCAGCGCTCTGGCTTTACCGATACAGTCGGAAAGCGAAACACCGCCGTACCAGTTGGCACAGATAAAGAGATTGGCAGCTTCTAGTGCGGCAACCGCTGGTTTTACCGCCTGTAGATTTTCGTCGTACTGCGGAATGGCTTTCGGCCAGGGAAACGACTGCTGCCGGACTGGCTTCGGTGCTGTAATGCCAAACGACTCGACCAGTTCTGCATGTACCCGCGCCTGAATCGTGGCGTCGGGGAGGCGGGCGTTTCCGGCATTCTGCTGCCCCCCTACGAAGGTGGTAAACAGTACTTCGTCGGCTGGGCAACGGCCGGCAAAGATTGAGCTGCTCCAGATATGACCAGCGGCGAACCGGCCTTCAACGGCGGGGTTCAGGCCACCAAAACCGTTCAGCGGATGAGTTACATCGGCGCGCTTGTACACCGAATGTACGGCTACCATCGGCGGATACTCGATGTGTCGTAAATCAGTTGAGAACGCCGGGGCGTGGTCGGCGAGCAACCGGGCGGCGGCTTCGGTACTAACCGCCAATACCAGCCTGTCAACCACTTGCGGACCCGTAGGCGTGTGAACCAGCCAACCCGTTTGGGTACGTTCGATACGGCTAACGGGGCAGGAGAAATGCGCCTGCGTGAGCTTGCTGGCCAGCGCGTTGGGTAGCATCTGCATACCATCGCGAAAACTGAACGACTGGCGGCGACCCGTTTTGCTCTGGTTCTTAATCAGCCCTTTCAGAACCGAGCCGTACTCGCGTTCGTACTGCAATAGCACCGGAAAGGTCTCCGATACTAATAGGCGCTCTGGATCGCCGGCGTAAATGCCCGCCACGAATGGCCCCAAGGCATAATCGACAATTTCTGAGGAAAAGCGCCGCCGGAAAAACTGTCCGAGGGTCTCACCAACTGGCGACTGGCTTTTGTTACTAAGCTCTCTAAAAACGGCCCACTTCGTTTTCAGGCTGAAAAAGCCGCCAAATAACAGGGCGGGTGGTGTACCGGGTAATTCACGATAAGCGCCGTCGCGGTAAATAAATCGGGCCTTGCTCACGGCGTTGGCAAAGACCAGATCGGGAGTCAGCCCCAGTCCGTCGAGCCAAGCTAGTAGTGCCTCGTCGCCGAGCAGCGAGTTGGGGCCAAGTTCGCACAGGTAATCGCTGTTGCGTTCCGATCGGATGTAGCCGCCCGCTTGCGAATTAGCTTCCCAGAGTTGGTAGTCCTGCCCGCGCTGTTGCAGTTCGTAAGCTAGAGTAAGGCCCGAGATACCGGCGCCGATGATGCCGGTTATCATTGGGGGGTGGGTTTAGATTTACTGGATCTCTCGGCTTTTTTCCGCTCAATCACGGTTAACTTCTCGACTACCTGCTCATATATTTTGGCAAGCTTGGCGGGGCGAGCCGAGTAATAGATGAAACTTTTGGTATACGAGGCTGTGTCAACGTCGAATTTTTTCAGCGTTTGGGACTGGAGCCGTTTGAACAGCAATGTCGACGTGTCGGTGGAGGGGATAGCCATCTTGCTAACTCTGGCCTCTGCCAGGTGAATCTCCGTCAGAATATTGGCCATTTTTTCTTCATCGACCAGGTTGGCTGGCTCGGCTCCAAGTTCGGTTGAGCCGCTGTTGCATTGAACGAGAAGCAGGCTGAGGCACAGCCAGACGGCAAGTTGACGTATCATTGTAGAGTGCGCTCGTCCGGTCGGACTACAGGGCGAGGCAGATTGCTTTAATGTGATTGTAAAGCGCCTGACAGATTCAGGACGTATTTTTACAAATTAACTCTGAATCGTAGGCAAAACGTTTGCAATAGGGGTACCAAAAATCGTTAAAAGACGCGGCATGGATGATTTTCTGGTAAAGGTTCAGGAGTTCGAGATCCGGATCCGTAAGGCTGTTACTTCGCAGCTTCGGGGAAATTTTCGGTCCGTCTTCAAAGGTTCAGGCCTGGAGTTTGCCGATTTGCGCCAGTATCAGTACGGCGACGACGTGCGGGCTATCGACTGGAACGTGTCGTCGAAGGGCCACGGGGCTTTTGTGAAGGTGTTTCGGGAAGAGAAAGACCAGACCGTCTTCTTCGTAGTCGATGTGAGTGCATCGCAGCAGGTGGGTACGCATCAACGGTCTAAACTCGATACCACCAAAGAGGTCTGCGGTACGCTGGCTATGTCGGCCCTGCGCGAAGCCAGTCACGTGGGTTTATATTGCTTTTCGGATAAGAAAGAGCAGTACCTGAAACCTGCCAACACGCAGAAACAGGGCTACCAGCTGATTACGGCGTTGGGGAAACTCCAGCCCGAATCGGTGAAGACCAATATTGCCGAGGCGCTGCTGTTTACGCTTAACGTGCTGAAACGCCGCAGCTTGGTCTTTTTGCTCTCTGACTTCATCGATCAGGGGTACGAACACAACCTGAAGGCCCTTGCCCGAAAGCACGACTTGGTGGTGATCCATTTCTACGACCCTCGTGAGGTGAACCTGCCCAAACTGGGTGTTATTCCGGTTTATGATATGGAAGAACGGCGTACCGTCTGGATCAATACGTCGGCACCTAGTTTTCGGCAGCGCCTGCACGATCAGTTTGCCCAGAGCCGCCTTCGCCTCGAACGCTTTTGCCGTCAGTATGATGCCGACTACGTGGCGCTCGATGCCCAAGCTGATTTTGTACCTACCCTGGCCGAATTGTTCCGGGTTAGAAAATACAGATAGAGAAGTTACCAATCATGCGCTACTTACTCTTCTTCTTTGCACTGCTTTGTCTGCCCGCGCTAGCGCAGCCTGTTGGTCAGTTTATCGACGACACAATTGAGGTAGGCCGGCCGTTTCGGTATGCCCTGACGGTCAAGCACCGGGCTTCGCAGGATGTATTTTACCCCGACACTGCCCGGCATTTTGCTCCCTTTCTAGTGCAAAGCGTGGCCATCTTTCCAACCAAAACGGTTAACAAAATCAGCCTGGACAGTGCTGTCTATACGCTTGTCTCATTTGAAGTTAGTCGGGCGCGGGTGTTGCAGGTGCCGGTATATATGGCCAACGGAGCTGACTGTACTGCCTTGTTGTCGTCGCCCGATACGGTTTTCCTGCGTTCGCGGGTATTAGCGACGACCCGGCCCGATACGTTGCAATTGGCTGCCAATGCCATACTCACGCCTTTACCCCAGGAATTCAACTATGCGTACTTAACCGTAGCAGTGGGCCTGATGGGCGTAGTGGCTGCCGCCATCTATATCCTGTTCGGCTCGTTATTGCGTCAACGGTGGGAACGATACCTGCTGACCCGCGATCATACCCGCTTTTTGCGGATGTACAACCAGCTTACCCGCAACCTCGGTCCCGAGTCGACTGGCGATACCACGAACCAGGCGATCGTAAACTGGAAAAAATATTTGGAACTCCTGGAAAAAAAGCCCTATACCTCGCTTACCAGTAGCGAAATTGCCGACCGAATCGGCGACGACCGACTGACCGATGCACTTCGTGAAACTGACCGGATGATTTATGGCGGTTCGTTTACCGATCAGTCGCCGCTGGCCCTGCGTGTATTGCGCGATGTGGCCGTAACCGCTTACCAACGTCGCCGGGAGGCGATCAGTTAATTAGCTTATGTCTCTTTCTCTCGACCAGATTATTATTTACCCCATTAAATCACTGGGGGGCGTTTCCGTGTCCGACGCCGTTATTGAGGTTGGTGGCCTGCAGTATGACCGGCGTTATATGCTGGTTGAACCATCATTCGATGACCGTTCAGGCGAGTCAACCGCACCGGCTGACCGGCGGGGTACGTTCATTACCCAGCGAACCGTTCACAGTATGGCCCTGATCGACGTGGCCATGAACGTACCTGACAATGAATTGACGGTTTGGCACCGACATGCGCCAACTGACGTACTAACCCTACCGCTGGTGCCTCCGCCTTCGGCAGAGTCGCCAATAAGTGTGAATATCTGGGATAGCGAAGACGTACCTGCGCAACTGGTGAGCCCTGAGGCCGACGCGTGGTTTAGTCGAGTCATTGGCAAACCTTGCCGGCTGGTATATATGCCCGATAGCACCCGCCGCACAATCACGTCACGGCACATCCGCCGCGATGAGGTGGCTGATCCGGTAGTAAGCTTTGCCGATGGGTTCCCGATACTGCTCATCACCCAGTCGTCGCTGGATGAGCTAAACCGCCGGCTGGCCGATACCGTCGATGAACCGCTGTCAATGGCTCGCTTCCGACCCAACCTGATTGTGGAAGGCCTTTGCTGGCCGCATGACGAAGATACCTGGGCGACCGTTGAACTAGGGGACGCTACCTTCTATGGCGTAAAACCCTGCGTTCGCTGCGTGCTGACTACCATTGACCCTGCTACCGGCGATCGTGGCAAAGAGCCTCTGCGCACTTTGGCTACCTACCGGGCCACAGACAGTAAGGTGTTGTTTGGCGAGAACGTCATGCCCGCACGAAGTAGTGCCGGGCAAACGATTCGGGTAGGGGAGACGGTCCGGGTGCTGGAACGGAAAGAACCGTGGCTGCCCATTGGCGTTTAACATCTGTTTACCGTCTACTGTCTTTTTAGTATGCTATGCGATAAGCGGCATAGGGAAGACAGTAACTCCCGAATTATGCTTCGTCCCGCTATTTATCTGAGTCTACCGGTCGTGCTGGGGGCCGTTTTTTCGAACAGGATGGCCGCCCGGCTGTCTGATGTCGATCCAATTCACTGGGCCACTACCCCGTTGCTGGCCATCGTCGTCTGGATGATCTACACAGTCGATCGGCTGCTGGATGTCCGTCATGCCACCGGACCACTCACATCACGTCACCGGTTTCACGCCGACAATGCCGATGTGCTTTGGGGCGTAGTCGGAGGGCTGGGCGCAGTAGGTGCCATTCTTGTCTTTTTCCTGCCAGCGCCGGTTATCCGGTTTGGACTGGGTCTCGGTGCTTTTTGTGTGGCCTACGTATTCACCGTTTACAAACTCCGCGACCGGCATCCGGCGCTGGTAGTCAAAGAACCGTTGGTCGCCATCCTGTATACTGCTGGCATCTGGGGTACGGTCTTGGTACAGCGCGAAGCTATTGGCTGGCCGTTCAAGGCACAGACGGTGCTGTTCCTGGGCATTGCGTTTCAAAACCTGCTGCTCTTTTCCGTTTTCGAGCAGCGCGACGCATCCAGTTCATCCACCAGTGTATCACTGGCGACTGCCTGGGGCCTGCGCCGATGTGATACCATACTTCGATGGCTTACGTTTCTGATTGTCGCCGGGGCGCTAACCGTCTGCTTTATGGCCGACGATTCGGGGGGCGGTGCCCGTTTTTCGCAACGTGCCAGCCTGATGCTGGGTATCATGAGCCTGGTGCTTTACGCCGTTCAGCGGTACCCGGTCTATTTTCTGAAAAATAACCGATACCGGTTTATCGGAGATGCTGTTTTCTGGTTGCCAGCACTAGTGTTGTAACTGGCTACAGTGGTTAGCCAGCCGCTGAAATGCATCAAAAAGGGCATCCTAACCTAGGTTGGGATGCCCATTCAGCTATAAAACGCAGGTACGTTAAGGCAACGCGGTCAGGTTTACCGCAACAACACGGGTGATCTCTGGTACGGCTTTAAGAATGGCTTCTTCCAGACCTCCTTTAAATGTCATTGCCGACATAGGGCAACTCCCGCACGAACCCATGAGTTCGAGGCGTACGACACCTTCATCGGTAATGTCGAGTACTTTTACATTACCTCCATCAGCGGCCAGGTAAGGCCGCATGCTGTCGAGTGCCTTATCAACGCGGGCAATCAGTGGGTTTACGTTGTCTACGACCATTTGCATACAATCAATGTCTTACTGGTAAATATAGCACAATTCAGGCATTATACCCGTGTAAACTCTACCCGTTTGGTTTCATCCTGGGTGGCGTTCCGGATAGCTACCCGGCGGGCAAGTGCTTCAGCGGCACCCCGGAAGGCATCGGCTGAAGGCCCATCACCAGAAACCAGGGCGGGTTTTCCCTCGTCGCCTGCTTCGCGGATGCTCTGCACCAGCGGCACCTGACCAAGCACAGGGACGTCGAATTTTTCAGAAAGCAAAGCCGCGCCGCCCGAGCCGAAAATATAGTACCGGTTGTTGGGCAACTCGGCAGGGGTGAAGTAGGCCATGTTCTCAACGATGCCCAGCACAGGTACGTTAATCTGGGGCTGCCGGAACATCGCCAGCCCTTTTATGGCATCGGCAATTGCCACTTTCTGGGGCGTCGTTACAATGATGGCGCCAGTAACCGGTACGGTCTGCACCAGCGATAAGTGAATATCGCCTGTGCCCGGTGGCAGGTCAATGAGCAGGTAATCGAGTTCACCCCATTCTGTATCCGAGAAAAACTGCTGTAAGGCCCGACTCGCTACGGGGCCCCGCCACAGCATGGCTTGATCGGGCGGAACAAGGAAGCCAATCGACATTAGCTTAATGCCAAATTGCTGGATAGGCTGTAGC
Source organism: Fibrivirga algicola (assembly GCF_011742925.1). Lineage (GTDB taxonomy): Bacteria > Bacteroidota > Bacteroidia > Cytophagales > Spirosomataceae > Fibrella > Fibrella algicola. The sequence goes on along the minus strand of NZ_WAEL01000008.1, from coordinate 113,371 downwards.
CGATTCTGCCCGTCGATCTGAATAATCTGAGGCTGCATGTCTTCAGCGCCAAACATCACCGGAATAGATGGCCCGTAAATATCGGCATCGATAATGCCCACCTTCGCACCTGATTTATGCAGGGCAATGGCCAGGTTAGCCGTAACGGTCGATTTACCAACACCACCCTTCCCAGAGGCTACCGCAATGATGTTTTTTACACCCGGTAATAGGGGCGCATCGTTGCGGGTCGAGGTTACGTTGGCAGTCATGTCTACCTGGACAGACACTTCCGGACCAATGTGTGTATGAATGGCATCCTCGCAGCGCTGCCGGATCAACTCCTTCAACGGGCAGGCGGGCGTAGTGAGCACCACCGTAAAACGGACCGAATCGACACCCAGTTTGATGTCTTTGACCATGCCCAGCGTAACAATGTCGCGTTTCAGGTCGGGTTCTTCTACATGACCCAAAGCGGCCAGTACGGTGGGTTCGGTGAGTTTGTAACTTGACATTGGTAAGAGGAGTTTACCGTTTGTGGTTTGATGGTTGTCGTTGCACTGCTGACAGACAATATTCGACTGGACAGCGCAACGACAACCATCAAACCACAGACGACAAACTATTTTTAGAGTAAACGATTCAAAATCTCCGCGCGTTCGGCGGTGGTATCAATACTAGCCGGCAATGCGTCGATTTGGTGGCGAATTTTCTGTAAAAAGAGGCGGTGAGCGTCGGTTAAACCGTGTAACGGTCTGTGGGCTAGTGCCCGCCGAATTTGTGCCCACTGCTTAACGAATGCACAAAGGTCGGGGGAAAACGCGCTATCGGCAAACTTCGAAAACACATAATCGTGCGCCTGGGCATTGGGATGAATCAAGTCGGCTTCGTAGAACCGGTAGTCGCGAAGGTCATCTTGCACTAGTTCGTAGGCCGGGAAATAGTGTACATGATCGAACGTACCTGTCAGTTCAGCGCAGAGTACACGGAGAAGCGATTTGCTGGCCGAATTGAGCGTAAGGCCATCGCGGACATGCCGAACCGGGCTAACCGTCAGAACTACCTGTAGGCCGGGATTATGCTCGTGCAGGAGAGTTAGCAGGCTGGTCAATTCGCTGCGAACCGGGTCTATACTACTCAGGTAGTTAGTGAACAACGTACCCGGCATTTTATGGCAGTTCGCTACGATTGCCTGCGTGCTGCGTTCTTCGTACACAACCGCAGAGCCCAGCGTAAGCAACAGCCAATTGGCCTGCCGCAATGTTTCACCCGTCTGTGTGAGCTGGCTCGTGAAAGTGGCTGCTAGTTCGGCCCGTGTGTGCCCCCAGATCGAGGAGTGGGCATCATAGTGAAACCAGAGGCCATCTCGTTCTACGTACAAGGCCTCGTCAGGTACGTTATTGGTCAGCGCCAGCCTGATTACTTTACTAATTGAGAACGGGTTAAATAACGTACCCAGCGGATTAGTAAGCACCGACAGCTTATGATCGGCCAACCGATTGCCCATTACCTCGGCAAAACAGGATCCAATAGTTACGATCTTATCGGTTAACCGGAGTTGGATGGGTAGGCGGTCGGGCGTTAATTCGGTACGAAACTGCATACGAAGTCAACGCAAAAAATAGCCTGATAGTTGGTGCTGCCACCAAACGCTGTATTCAGGAAACGATGGTTGAAGCCTAATACAAATACATATGCTTGGGCACTTCGGGAGCGGTCAGCCGTTCGTTGATCCAGTGCAGACAGGCAAGCCGATTGCCTTCTGTCAGGGTGCGTAATCGGATTGCTGCATAAAGTTGACTGACCCCGCTGTCTGCTTTAGCATGCACATCACACTCGGCTACCAGTGGACACTCTTCTATAACGGTCCGAATATGAGCGATTGAAACGTTGACCCCCGCGATAGGCACAGTTTCGTCTATACGGCCCAGTACTTGTAGCTCGCGTTCAGAAATCCATTCCAGTCTGTCGGGGGCCGGGTATGTCGCTGCGGTATTTGTATTGGTAATCGTAGCGGGTGGACCCGGAAACCGCTTCAAGTAAGGAAACAGCATAAACGGCCGGTCGGGCGCGTGGCGATAAGCTATACCACCGGTATCTGACGAGCCATAAATTTCGGTCAGCCTGACGCCAGCCTCGTTGAGCTGATTGAAAAGATTGGGAGACATTGGTGCTGCTGATGATACGCCCTGGCACCGTATTGCGGGCGGGGCAGGGAGCGATCGGTACAGTAATTCCCAGGTGAGAGGTGTGCCAATGAGCAGGGTGTCTTCTGTTAAGTCGGCGGCTGTTATATGCGTTAATAAACGGATCGGACAACCCCACAGCGATGGAATCAGAATGGTGAAGATAAACCCGTAAATATGGTTGGCAGGAACAGTCGTGATTAGTTGCCTCGGTGTTGGCAGTAACTCAGTTAGAAACTGAGCTTCGGTAAGTAGCGTTGTTAAGGAGTGGGTAACCGCTTTGGCCGCGCCAGTAGTGCCCGACGTGCGGAAAGTCAGCACCTCATCAGCCTGCTCCCGCGCTCGCAGAATGCAGTTTATCCAGTGAGACAGGCTGGTGTGCGCTAATAGATAGTTGTTTGCAGAGGTTTGAAAAATGCCGAACAACTCATTCATATACGCTGCCAACTCCATACGCTGCAGGGAGTTTAAACCCAGATCATACTGGAGGTCTACAGCCGCCAATTCCTTTTCCGGAAACCTAAGGTGCGGTAGCTGAGTAATTCGGCTTGCCGTATCAAGAATAATTCGCCCGACATTATCAGTAGTCCAGATCATGCCCGTTTTCGGATTGCGTCAACCTTAACCAGAAAGTCGGTTACGTCATCGAAAAAGAACAGCAGACTATCCGGCGTGATCTTTTCTATCGTTAAGCTGAAGTGCCGCTCAATTAAGTTGTTTCCGTATGAAAAATGAATAATGTATGGCTCCTGATCGATGATGATGCCCGAATTCAAATGAAAGTTGATTAGCGCTTCCCGAATGATCGGTATGTAGCCAGACAGCGTATCGACGAGGTTGGTACCCGGAAGGTTCAGGTACGTTGCCAGCGGCATCATCAGTTGAACGGCTTTTGGATTTAATTGCCGAATTTCACCAGCTGCGTTGACTTCTACCATTGCTAATGGTGAACGATGGAAAATGGGGAGCAGCCTTTGCAAATGAAGTTGCGCTTCCATCATTAAGAAAATGATTTACGGTCAACCAGGAAGTACTGGTACTGGCTGTCTGGTGATTTAAGCAACCGCAACCGGACTTTGACAGGCTCGCACACATAAGTTAGAATGTAGTCTAGTTCTTCATCTAATTCTGGCTGCGCGTATTTTGAGGCGATCATCATGTTGTTGGCGCAGGGGGCTACTTGGGTAAAGTAGTATTTGCCTAGCGCATATTCCTGCGTAATTCCGGTGATGTGCGATTCTGACTTGCAGTAGGCTGCTACAACGCCATCGCGCGTCATACGTACAATCCCGAATGGAGCGTCATCGAGTTGGTCATCTGTTTGGGCCTCCAACCAGTTGAGCATGTTTGGATCTGAGAAAGTAGTAGGCTGAGTCACGATACGGCTGATTTGAGTGATTAGAGGAGAAGGTATAGTATGGGCAACTGGTTAAAAGATTTTGACCAGGAAGTATTGAAATTTGCTGTATGGTGACTTTAGTAACCGTAGTCGAACTCTGATAGGGTCGCACACATAGGTTAGAATGTAGTCCAGTTCCTCATCTAACTCTGGCTGCGCATATTTTGCTGCCACCATCATGTTATTGGCGCAGGGGGCTACCTGAGTGAAATAGTATTTACCCATTGCGTATTCCCTTGTGATACCTGTAATGTGTGATTCTGATTTGTAATAACCTGCCACAACACCCTCATGAGTCATTCGAACGATGCCAAAGGGGACTTCATCGAGCTGGTCATCCGTCTGGGTGTCTAGCCAGTCGAGTAGTTTTGGGTCCGAGAAGTCAACGAGTTTAATCATGATAGGCTCTGTTTTTCAGAATTTTGAGGTAAAATCTACGCGGGGAGATACACCCTGAATGTGGCTCCCTGGCCCGGCTTGCTCGACGCTGTTATGGTACCTTTGTGATTTTCAATGACTTTTCGGCAAATCGCTAGCCCAATGCCAGTACCCGGGTAGGCGGTTTTGCTGTGTAATCGTTGAAAGAGCTGGAAAATACGGTCGAGGTATTTTTCGTCGAAACCTATACCGTTGTCTTTGATGCTGATTTCGTGGAAGAACTGGATGTTACCCGAACCCTCGTTTGTCATCGACATGTCAGACTGTAGCACCATCGTAGGTAAGTCGGCGGGAGCTACCTTTTGCACCGTTATTCTAACAACTGGTGGTACATTGGGTCGATGGAAAATAATGGCGTTTAGCAGCAGGTTTCTAAACACCTGGCTGAGTTGAGCTCTATCGCCAAGAATGACAGGTAAATCGCTATAGTCAAATACGGCGTCTGATTCTTTAACCGCCACATACAGATCGTCAATGACCGTGCTGATCAGGCGCGTCAACGAAATAGGTTCAAACGGACTGCGTTGCGTGGATACGCGGGAATAGTTTAGCAGATCTGTTATCAGGGTAGACATCCGCTGAGCAGCCAGTTGCATGCGGCGAATCATGTCCCGGCCATTATCATCGAGCAACACAGCATAGTTATTGGCCAACAGGTCGCCGAACGATTGTATTTTTCGCAATGGTTCTTGCAAGTCATGGCTGGCTACATACGCGAATTGCTGCAGATTGTCATTACTTCTGCGTAATTCAGTGTTGGCTACCTCCAGTGCTTTATGCTGGTTTTTTAGCTCCGATACGTCTAGAAACGTAAACAGGACCAAGTCACCATGACGAATGAGTGATGATTTGAACCAACTGTAAACGCCATCGACGATAGTAGGGAGTACCCACTCTTTAGCAACTCCCGTTGTGGCTACTTCAGCTACCAGGTCAAAAAAAGCCTGGCCTTCCTCGTCGGGGAACAAGACAAGCATGCGCTTGCCAATCAGCTGATTCATTGTACGCTTCGACGTCTTGAGTTTGGCACTGTTGACCAACTCAATTACAAAATCGAAAATTTCACCCGGCTGTCCGTCAGCATCTTTCTTTCGGAGGGCTCTGTACAACACTAAACCCGACGGTTGCGCATTGATCACCATCTGCAACAGATCAGCCTGCTCTTTTTGTGCCAACTGCGCTTTATGCTGTTCCGACACATCCATAAAGGTCATCAACACGCCATCACCCACCCGGTTAAACTGGGCATCGAACCACCCGTCGGGGCGTTCGGTGTAGTAGGTGAGGATCATATGCTGGGTACGTCCGGTTTCTACTGTCTCCCGTAAAGCAGTCTCAAATTCAGTGCCTTTGAACCGTGGAAACAGGGTTAGCAAGTCCTGACCAATAAGATACTCATCTGTGTAACCAGTCAGGTAACTATTCATCCGGTTGGTAAGCCGGTATCGGAAATCAACAATCTGTCTGGTGCCATCCCGAACTGCATCCCAAAGCACGAGGCCGGCGGGCGTGTTGTTGCTAATTGATTGTAGAAGCTCCGTTTGCAGATGATTGGCCAACTGCGTCTTTTTAGTCTCTGTTACATCAGTTAAGGTCAGAATTAGTTGATCGCCCTTCGGCGTCATTGACGCCTGATACCAGTGCGTCTGGCTCAGGAGGTTGTAGGGCATTTCAAATTTGTACGCAGACGCTATCTCAACGCACATAATGCAGCGATTAACCAGACTCGACTCGCTATCGCTTTTTACCAGAGTTGTCAATAGTTTATCATCGTGGCTGGTAGCTATGGTACCAAATACTTTTTGAAAAGCGGTATTAGCATGGAGGATCTGAAAGTCGACTATGCGGTGGTTCGGATTTCGAATTGCTTTCAGAACAGCGAAGCCTACAGGTACACTCTCCAAAATGTCGGTTAGCAAATGAGCTTGCTGTTGAGTCGTTTCTTCCAACTTCAGGTGTAGTGTGATGTCATTGTACGTCACCATTACTCCGTTATCTATCCGAAGAATGCTGTACTCGCGCCAGATGTCATACTCTGGGTAGTACTTCTCCCCAGAGACAGGCGTACCCGTCTGATAAACTTGTACGTACTTGTCGAAGAGACCATTGATGCCAGTTGCAGGATAGATCTGCCAGAGTGTTCGGCCTATGAGTTCTTCGCGGGTATAGCCGCCACTCATCTTCAGTCCGGCTTCGTTGATCATCAAGAATCGAAAATCATCTATCTGCCCAGTCTCGTTATGTACAACCTCGAAAATAGTGATTCCGCTAAGTGAGGAATTAAAGGCCTGTGTAAGCACAGTGGCTAACCTGCCGGTTTCCTCATCGGTTTTGGTTTGTGTAATATTCGTGTAGGAAATAACAACGATATCCTCCACTGGCACTGCCGACACATCAAACCAACCCGGTTCTGTCTGGCCATTTAAAATGTATTCATTTTCGAAACGATCTGCTTTACCTGACAAGAGCACTTCCCGGAATCGTAAAAACAATTGATTGTTCACTTCGCCGGGAAAGAGCTTCTTGAATGAGGACCCCAGTAGGTTAATACCAGAGCGGCCCATGTCGCGCTCGGCAACAGCATTGAGCATAATCAAGCGAAGGTCATCGATGATACCCTTGTCATCACGCAAGCCTCTAAACAAAAGAACTCCGCTCTGAGAAGCCGTTACTAAGCTTTTCAGCAGAGCTGGAGCTGATTGAAGAATAGCATTCATATCGCTACATAAAACTGATTACGGGCTGTGAATTCGCCAAACTAATCCACGTAAGACCAGGTGACAATCAATTGTAAAGCTCATCTATGTGCATACAGGAGCAACAGCTTATTTACTTAAAGGAAAAAACTTATAAGGCTGATCCTGTTTGAGAGAGGACAACTGACAAACCGTATCGCTCGCTTTACTATACCTGGTTGGTGTAGTCAAGGCAATACGCGTAGTTAAGCTATTCGGAAGTGGCTGATCAGGCTAATAGACAACCTAATACCGATGATCGTTACTGTGTTACAGCTACGCAAGAAGGCTCTTTCGTAACTTGATTTATGGCAACCCTAGCGAAGTGCTCTGTTGCAGCGTATCGAGCGAATTTTCGGGCTAGACCTATGCTGTTTCTGTGAAAAGACCGCTTGCTATGCAATGTATTTAAGCAACAAACCTGGTTCGCTAACTAGATCAGCTACCACTACTGAGTTATCAGTTGTCCACTTCATGCAGGAGACCAAGAGAACTTTATCTGGTAAATGCGCTGTAACAACTAGATCCAACTAATAACTAGTAAGTAAAGCTGAGTAGTACTAACAGGAATGAGTAAATGTAATTACTTTGTTCAACTTTTCATAAACACCAGCCATAATCAGCATATACTATAAAATAATTTAATAAATAGTTAATTGAATAGGTTACTAAGGAGTTAACTAAACAAAAAAAACGGACCCCTGAGGGTCCGTTTCATATCAATGCAGGTAAACTTGAAGACCTACGTTAGGTTAGCTCTTAAGCTTGCAGCACAATTTCGCCAGCTACCTCTACCGTAACCTGGTGCTTCACTTCCTTATGGAGGTCAAGCGTAGCCTGGTATTCGCCCAGCGTTTTCACGTCTTCGATGGTGATTTTCTTCCGGTCGATATCGAAGCCTTTCTCGCGAAGAGCATCGGCAATTTGTGTGTTGGTAACCCGACCAAAGATTTTGCCGCTTTCGCCAGCTTTGGCGATCAACGTCAGTTTAAGATCACCGATCTGCTCGGCCAGAGCCAGAGCGTCATTTTTGATCTTCTCTACTTTGTGGGCAGCCTGACGAACGTTCTCGGCCACTACTTTTTTATTCGAGGGTGTTGCCATTACGGCAAAGCCCTGCGGAATCAGGTAATTACGACCGTAGCCCGGCTTCACCGAAACGATATCGTTCTTATACCCAACGCCGGTTATATCGGTTTTGAGAATGATTTCCATTGGAAAAATGAGTTTGTCGTTTGTTGTTTGTCGTTTGATGTTTCAAACGCTGGAACGTCAAACATCAAGCAGAAAACAGCAAACTCTATTTAAGTGAATCGGCTACGAAAGGAAGCAGGGCAAGGTGACGGGCGCGTTTAACGGCCTGGCCAACTTTGCGCTGGTATTTCAGGCTGGTGCCCGTGATACGGCGGGGCAGGATACGGCCCTGATCGTTCAGCAACTTCAGCAGGAAATTGGGATCTTTATAATCGATGTACTTGATACCGGCCTTCTTGAAGCGGCAGTATTTCTTGCGGACTTCGCCGCTATTCATTGCTTCGTTCTGTAAGCTCATGGTTATTTAGCGTCTGCAGTTTCTTGTTTTTTCTTACCCACCAGGCCGTTTTTCTTACGGTCGTTGTACTCAACGGCATGCTTGTCCAACACAGTCGTCAGGTCACGAATCACACGCTCGTCACGTAGATACTCAATGTTGAGTTTCTCGATCAGCGACGGATCACACTTAAACTCGAACACCTGATAGTAACCCGTGTTCTTGTTTTTGATGGGGTAAGCCAATTTACGCAGACCCATGCTGTACTCATGTACAAGCTCAGCTCCGTTGCCAGTTAGCAGCGTCCGATACTTGTCAACGGCGTCCTTTATCTGAGATTCAGATAAAACGGGAGTCAGGATGAACACCGTTTCGTAGTTCTTTTGGAACATGATTTAACTTATTTGATTTGAAATGAGGGCGCAAAGGTAAGCAAAAACAAAGAAAGTTTCAAGCTTCAGGTTCTAAGTTTCAAGGGTTTCCCTGATCCACAACGAGGTAGACCGGCAGAACTCCTGAAACCAGAAAGCTGAGACTTGAAACTTTACCTTGAACTTGGTAAGCTTATTTCACTGTGAACTCGCCCTGACCAATGCGGAAGCCTTCCGAGTAAATCTCGACGGTGTGCCGTCCTTCATTGAACCGCTGACCGCCCCGACCATAGATAAAGGCAATTTGCTGGCCTGTGTTGTTGAAATCGATCCGTTGCATGGCTGTGTAGATCATTTCTTTGTTGGCATACGTAAACTCGCCAGAGCCCGTGGCCATGTCAGATACAACCGCACCACTGGGGTCAAGAATGCGCAGGTAAATGTCTTTGGCGTTTTGCTGAGCCAGCGGATTTGGGCTCAGTCGGAACGACACCTTAATTTTGTCAAGGCGTCTGGCTCTGTAACTACCACCATCCTGCTCTTTGCCACGGGTATTCAGCGCAGTTACGGCAATGTCTTCAGCATGTAGGGCCGCCGCAATGGTTACCTTGTCAGTCAGTTCCCGGTTGCGCGCCTGTACCTCCCTGGCTTTGGCCGCGTAGCTGACAACTGTATCAGATAACTCCTGCTTCTCCGATTTCAAGTTGACGTTCTCTGAGGTTAATGCGGTGTTCTGCTCAGTCAGGATGCCGTTTTCTTCTCGCAATCGGGCAATTTCACGATCTTTTTCGGCTAGCAAGTTCTCGTAACGGCTGATCTTCTGATTGAAGGCACGAGCGTTGAAGTTGTTTACGTCGCGCACCTGAATTCTGTCTTTCTCAATCTGCTCCTTTACTTTCAGCAACGAATCGACGCTGCCGCCAAGCTGCTGAATCTCGGCAATTTTAGCATCCAGTTGGGCCGAGATGGAATCGAGTTTCATTTTCGTCACCAGCACCTCTTCGGTCTTGGCGGCGATGGTCGCATCTTTTGTTTTGTTGTTCTCTTTTTCCTGATACCAGAAATAAAGCAATAGCACGTTTAACGCAGCTAACGCCAATAAGGCAATGATAAGAAAACTACGACTACTGTTATCGTTTCTTTTTTCGGGTCGTTGTTCCATAAGACAGGATACAGGGAATGCGGTTAGAGTGGAAACGGCCGCTCACGGACAAATGGTATAGCTTGTTGAGCGAATTCACTGGTTTGAGGGGGAAAAACTACGGCATTCTCCACGAAACTCAAACCTATCTTTGCACAATCTTCCCTAATGGTAGGCCACGTGCCGTGCATTACATATGACAATTCAAGATTCTATACAGCAAATTGAGCAACAAATAGCAGGTAGAGCAGCGCTGGTAGCCGTTACCAAAACGAAACCAGTGGCTATGCTTCAGGCTGCCTACGACGCTGGCTGTCGGCGTTTTGGCGAGAATCGCGTGCAGGAAATGGCCGACAAGCAACCGCAGCTCCCTGCCGATGTGCGCTGGCATCAGATTGGTCACCTGCAAACCAATAAAGTGAAATACATTGCTCCCTTTGTCAGTCTGATCGAGTCGGTGGATAGCCTTAAATTGCTTGAGGAAATTAACCGTCAGGCCCGTAAAAACGATCGTGTGATCGATTGCCTGCTACAGGTATATATCGCTGATGAGGAAACTAAATTCGGGCTTCTTCCCGACGAAGTAATCGATTTGGTACAGTCCCCCGCTTTGGATGAACTGACCAATATCCGGATTGTCGGCCTGATGGGAATTGCTACCAATACAAATGATGAAGGGCAGATACGGCAGGAGTTTAAAAGCCTTAAACAGCTATTTGACGCGCTAAAGTCAGTTGAGCGGCCCAACGTGACTCTGAGTGAACTATCGATGGGGATGAGCAGTGATTATCTGATCGCTATCGATGAAGGGAGTACCATGGTGCGCGTTGGCAGTGCTATTTTCGGTAGCAGAAACAGCTAGTGAGCTACACCAGTCTTTTACTCCTTACACAATCTCCATTCACGTACCTGGATAGGCGCCTGCTGAAGAGCATTGTAGAGCGCTTTGTCATCGGTAAACATAAGCTGCGAAACGGTGTTGTACTCAAGCTGAACGCTGAACTCAGGTACGTCATAAGGCCAGGGGTCAACGCAGAGTGAACCGTCTGGTCGCTGAAGAACAAAATAATGCACGCCGTCGGGGCCAACGCTGATCTCCAATCGGCGGCCTTCCGGCGGTACCTGATTCATGCAAAGAATCAACGAAAAGGCGTCGCACCATTGCACAAAATCGTAGGCGTACTGCGCTACGGCTTTGGATACGCCATATTGCCGTCGCCACGACTTTTGATTGTCTTGCTGCTGATCCAGAAACTGATCCAGCTCAGTTGATTTGCCACGCTTTTCTTCATACAGGAATGTAGCGTGCATAGACACCATCAGGGCATTCCAGCGACTTTTCTGCAAAGCCACTTCTACCATGGTTTTAGCTTGATCAGCCGAGAATTCCAGTACCTGAAAATCAAGTGGAGCACCTGCTTCCGTCAGGTGATTACGTCCTTCGTAGGGGAGTTGACCGTCGTCGTGTTCGGTAAGGGCAATCAGCGTTTCGGGCCAGTGCTGCGGGCGCATAGCCGGTTGCCAATGCATGGCTAACTGAAAAGCCAGTAGACCATGGGCGGGTTGGTGAGCGATTTCCCAGCCCACGTCAACAAGACGAACAATCATGATTAATACGTTTGGTGCTTACAGTTTCACTGTTTGTCGTTGCGCTACTCAGGTACGTATGCTGAACTGGCAGCGTAACGACAAACAGTAAAACCGCAAACGGCAAACTATTAATTGGTGATTTTTACGTTTTCACCTTCTTTGTAGGTGTCACCAGTAATGGCGGCGCGGGCCATCTCGAAAAGGCGCACGATACGGCTGTCGTTCGAGTCCCAATATTCGGCCATTTCGGTATGTACTTTCAACAGGGTCAGTTCAGGATCCTCCTTGCCTTTGGGGAACCAGGGCTTTGCCATGTCTGACCACAGTTCGTCGATCTTAGCCCGGTTGTCTATCTCCTGGGCAGTACCCGAGATCGATACAAAATCAGAGTCTCCCGCGTCGGCGAAGCTAAGGTTAACCTTGCGTTCGTTGTGTTCGACCTGTTCTACTTTCGGCGACGACTTTGCGGTGAAGAACCAGAACGTACCATCGGCATCCATTTGCATGCAGGCCATTGGTCGACTTACCAGGTTTCCCTGTTCGTCAACGGTCGTCATCATAGCGATACGAATGTCATCGACCATTGTTTTGATTTTTTCTAAGCCGGCGTTTTTCTGTTGTTGAGTTTCCATAGTGTTGAGCAAAAAAAAAGTTTACTGTTTTCAGCTTGCCGTTTTCAGGTGAGCTGCCAGTTAAAGCAGTTCGTTGAAAGCAGGAATACTGAAAACGGTAAACTTAAAACTGTAAACTGGTATGATTAGTTATAAAGCGCGTCGCGCAGATCGATGCCGTAGAAGAGCGAAGCTGGCGTTGATGTTGCGATGGTATCCGCTTCGCGGGGCGCATCCATCTTCAGGATGCTTGAGCAGCTAACGATTGTCTGCTGGCACATAGCGTATACCTGCTTTGCCCGCTCACCAGTCAACTGCTGCGCCTCGTTTGCACACTTTTCGCACACTTCGATGCAAGTCTGAGCAAGCAAACGGGTGTTTTCTGATCCACGAACATAAAGCATAGCTACTTGACGACATAGATCGGCACAGTCCAGATTAAGAAAGATGAACCGGTACCAGTTTTCAATATCAGCTGCCCGTGATGATTCGGTGGCAGATTCGTCGCACAAAGCGGCACAGCCGGTTAATGTGTCGTAAATAGTCTTATTCCAGATCATGGTTAAAATGGGTTATCGAGGCGTTTAACTAGGCTTGAGGAAAGTTGTATGCCGATTGTGTTTGAGTGTCGGGATATGACGCACGGGCTTGCCGGCGAGCTTCAATGATACTGGCCTGAATTGCTTCCTGACGATCTACGCCACCGTTGGCCATCATCAGGTTTGCTAATTCAATCGCTTTCGCCCGAGTGCTCGGGCTTAATGACCGCATTGCAGCGGGAAAGTGAGTAGGAGTCCAGTTCATAGAAGTTGTCATATTGCCTGCTGTTCTGCCGACATAGTTAAATAATTGTGCCAGATTAGAAATAAGCTGTAATAGAAAGTAAGCAATCAAAAAAATGTATTGGTAATCAGTGTTTTATGTTTAATTATTGTTGTTTAAAGCGGCAAATGGCTGCTGTATTGCGCGAAAAAGTGTAGACTTTTTTACACACTTTTTTCCACAAAAAATCCCCGACTGTGGAAGGTCGGGGAGTCACACGGACACGTGTGAATACTGATTGTACTACGCCTAGTGACGGGTCGACTAAGTGAAAGTAACGTTGTCCTCAACGGAATTAATCGACGTCCAGGGCATCTACACGGTCGTCAACGCCATCCTTAACTGTCTCTATTGCTTTTTTAGTCGTAGTCCAGCTAGTGGCTGTAACCTGATCAAGTTGTTTCAGTAACCCTGTCATAGTAGCCCGTTCCTTTTTCAGGGTTGAAATGGCAGTTGTCATCTTGGTCTTGGCAACTCCCGAAGCCGATGCCATGTCGCGTTCGTACTTGGCTGTTTTTTCATCTATATCTTCAATTTCGGCATTCAGTTCCTTGCGCATATCATCGCGGTCGGCATCCCACGTCTTCTTGAAGTCTTTTCGGGCCGAATCAAGATCCGCCTGTTTATTCATGACCTCTTCTTTGGTAGCACCGTCTACCTGGGCATCCACCACTTCCTGCTTCGCCTCGGCTACGTTCTCGGCTTTATTCTCGGTCTTCGATTCGCAACTCACCTGGAACGTACCCAGCGCAAGGGCCAGCAGCGCTATTGCATATGTGTTCTTTTTCATAACGTTATCGTTTTTCTCTAGTAAACAGACAGACCTGCTGAAGGTTTTTTGCCGGTGAGGAATCAATTAGGCTGCCCGATCGTGTGCGATAGCTCGCTCGTTGTGCGGAGTAACTTCCCTTTACCCCCGTTTTTTCGTACCTTTGTTCCCTGATTCTTAGAAAAGTACTAAATGAACAGAGAGCAGGAAATTGCCCGTCGGCGGACCTTCGCCATCATCAGCCACCCCGATGCCGGCAAAACCACACTGACCGAAAAACTGCTGCTTTTTGGCGGAGCCATTCAAACCGCCGGCGCTGTAAAATCAAATAAAATCAAGAAGTCGGCTACTTCCGATTTCATGGAGATCGAGAAGCAACGGGGTATCTCCGTGGCTACGTCGGTAATGACCTTCGACTACGACGGAAAGAAGATAAATATCCTTGATACGCCCGGTCACAAAGATTTTGCCGAAGATACGTATCGCACCCTGACCGCTGTTGACAGCGTTATCCTGGTCATCGACTGCGTAAAAGGGGTGGAGGAGCAGACCGAACGCCTCATGGAGGTGTGCCGGATGCGGGATACGCCGGTAATTATCTTCGTGAACAAAATGGACCGCGAAGGCCGTAACCCGTTCGACCTGCTGGACGAACTCGAGGAGAAACTGAACATCCGGGTACGTCCCCTGACGTGGCCCGTTAATATGGGGTCTGACTTCAAAGGGGTGTACAGCCTTTACGAGAAAAAGTTATATTTCTTCCGTGTCAATAAAACCAAAGTAGAAGACGATGTCTTGCCTATCGAGCTGGATGATCCACTGCTCGACGAAAAGGTTAGCACTCGCGATGCCGATCAGCTACGCGAGGATGTGGAACTGATCGAAGGCGTATATGATCCGTTTGACGTAGAAGCTTACCGGGCGGGTAAGATTGCCCCCGTGTTTTTCGGATCGGCGGTTAACAACTTTGGCGTGAAGGAACTGCTTGACGGTTTCTGTCAAGTGTCACCTGAGCCTATTGCCCGGCCAACCGATAAGCGGATCGTGGAACCGGAGGAGCCCAAATTCAGTGGCTTCGTATTCAAGATACACGCTAACCTCGACCCGCGTCACCGTGACCGTATTGCATTTCTGCGGGTATGTTCGGGCTTGTTCGAGCGAGGCAAGTTTTATCACCACACCCGCCTCGACAAAGACGTGCGGTTCTCCAGCCCGTTCAGCTTTATGGCCGACGCTAAAGCCGTTGTCGATGAAGGGTTCCCCGGCGACGTGATCGGCCTGTACGATACAGGTACGTTCAAGATTGGCGATACACTGACCGAAGGTGAAGATTTTCAGTATCAAGGCATTCCGAGCTTTTCGCCCGAGTTGTTCAAAGAACTGGTCAACCTCGACCCGATGAAAACCAAGCAGTTGGACAAAGGCATTCAGCAGTTGACCGACGAGGGCGTGGCGCAATTATTTACATTGGCCCTGGGTAACCGGAAAATTGTGGGTACGGTGGGTGAGCTTCAGTTTGAGGTGATTCAGTACCGCCTCGAACACGAGTATGGGGCTAAGTGCCGCTGGGTGCCTATGAACACGAGCCGCGCCTGCTGGATTACCGCCGACGATAAAGTCAAGCTGAACGAATTTATTCGTCTGAAAGGCAACCAGGTAGCCTACGATAAAGACCAGAATCCTGTGTTCCTGGCTGAGTCGGACTGGATGCTGCGGATGAACCAGGATAACAACCCGGATATCACGTTTCACAAAACATCGGAATTCAAAACCGAGATGGCGTAAGTTGTTATTGAGTAGCTACGAAAAAGGGTCGATCATCAAGTTTGGGATCGACCCTTTTTCGTAGCTACTCAATAAGGCTATGGCTTGCGTTCTAGGGCCTGAATCTTACCCAGGTACGTGGTTGGTAGCAAAATGCGCTGCACCAATGCACGTAGGCCCAGGGAACGGCTTAAGGGGTAGATCCAGAGTAGGCTGGCCAGCCAGGGGCGTTGGGGCAGGTCGAGCATGGTGGCAACGCGGGTTGGGACCAACAGGCTCTGAGCTTGCCGTAGCAAGTCGTACCGCCAATCACCAATTTCTTCACGATACCGCCGGAACAGCGTATCAGTATACGTGCTGCGTTCGAGGTCATTGGCCAGGTGTGCTTGCCGGTCAACAACCCAGTCAGCATACGTAGCGGGTAGGCCAGGTACGTTCATGCCTTCGCCCACATGCCTGAATACCTCGAACAGGTCGTTGCGTTCGGCATCGGTGAGCGGTCGATGAAGCAGGGCATAGGCTCGTTCTGAGTAATCGATCAGCATGTAGAGTACGTCGCGGTAGGCCCAGTCGGGAATGGCGTAACCCCGTTTATTTTCGACGCCCGCATGGATAGACGCCATCCGGCCCACAGCTTGCCGAGCCTGTGCAGCATCGGCAAAAACAATCTGCTGCGCATACTGAACTGTAGAAAACAATCGTCCAATAGGATCGGCGGGGAGCTTTCCGGTAAAGAATAACCAATCGACGGCTTTGTTAAGCGCGAACTCAGCGGCCGACCCGGCGAAGACAAGTAAAATGACGTCGGCGTCTCCCCAAATACGGCGAACAATAGAAGGCTCTTGAATAGGTACCACGGCAGAAATAGAGTCAGGTGCCAAAGGTACTACGCATCGGTATACCAACGGGTTTGCTACAGCACCACAAACTCAACGCGGCGGTTACGGCGTTTATTTTCTTCTACATCGTTGGGCGCGGCCGGGCGGCTATCGCCATACCCTGCACTCTGGAGCCGGGCCTCGCTGATACCTTTTGTGGTCAAATAGTTAGTGATCACCTTAGCCCGGTTTTCAGACAGTAATTTGTTGAGGCGACGGTCACCGACGTTATCGGTATGGCCGGCAATTTCGATTCGAAGTGCGGGCTCGCCCTGGAGGGTGCGGACCAGTTTGTCGAGTTGTTCAAACGACTCGGGGCGCATGTGGTAGCTACTCTGGTCGAAATACACTTTATCGAGCTGAATGGCTTTTCCTTTGGTGAGTTGCCTGAATATGGTGTCAGTCCTGTCGAGTGGAACCGAGTAGCCGTAGGTGGCACAGGTGTCGCAGGGGGCAACCATCACAAATTCACCTTCGTCATAGCCTGGCGCTGAGGCTACCACCAGCAATGAGTCGGCGCGGGTCATGATAAATTCGAAGTCGCGGACGGGGGTGGCTGGACCAGCATAATCTTTTTTTGCCAGATAGGCATGTACTTTAAAAGCAGCGGGAAGTTTTGCGCCTGTTTTGGCATCGACCGCCGCCAGCGAGAAAAGCGTATTCGTTGGCTTGTTGGAGAGAACAATGGGCTGAGCCAACCCAAAGCAGGGCAAAAGCACCAGCAGAAGCAGTAAACGACACATAAGATTAACGGATAGAGATGGGTTAACGAAACGTAGTCAAATTTCGGGCCGAATTCGTGCTGCCGGTGAGCGATTTACGGGCAACATACCACCGTTACCGATCGTTTTGTACCTTGACAACCTAAACACAGCGTAACAATGGCTAAAGCACAGGATGCCCGTTCCGAGAAAAAAAAGGAACCGACTAAATCGCCGAAGGAAAAGAAAGCAGCGAAGCAGGATAAAAAAAATGAGCGCAGCCGCCGTCAGGATTAAATGACGACCCATTCATGTCAACGCACCAGTCCAGTAACGGTCTGGTGCGTTGTACGTTAGGGGCTACCGGTACAGAAATATCGGCCCGAAAGTTGCTGTAGTAGACTGACCGGCTCCAGAGTCGCCTGGCTGCAAATGGAGTGGCTTCGACGCCAACTCATAGCTTATGGCTTGGCTGTACGAATGGCTCAGGCACGGTACAATGACTAAGTTTTTCAGGATATCTCCACCATTTTACGGTTACTAAGCAAACGAACCTACTCTCGCATTCAATTAGGCCGCAATTTTGCCAGCTGATTGTTTTACTCAACACCCATGGATAAACGTCTCCACTGTATTTTGCTGGTCGATGACGACCCCGACGACAACTACATTCACCAGTTGGTCATTGCCGACTGGGGAAACTGCGATACAATTCGCGTAGCCGAGAATGGGAATGAAGCCCTTGCTTACCTGTCTGATACCAGCTCACCTGACTACGTTCGACCAGAGGTCATTTTGCTGGATATCAATATGCCCGGCATGAACGGATTTGAGTTTTTGGAAGAGTACCACAAACTAGCCGATAACCTGAAGAGTAATGTGGTGGTGATGATGCTGACCACGTCGCTCAATCCGAGCGATGAGAGTCGCGCTGAACAGTTCAATGAGGTAACGGGCTACCGAAATAAACCGCTTACTAAAGCGATGCTCGACGATGTGCTGATCGGGCATTTTTCGTAAGTTAGCTTCTGGCAGTGATGGTCAGGCTGGCGGTCTGACCCAACTTTCCCTGCTTCAGTTGTATGCATACGTACCTGTCTTCACCACTGGGCACCCTCCGCATCACCGGCGACGTATCGGGCGTGTCGGCCATTTCCTGCCTGGATGATCCCATGCCCGATCTGTTCCTGATGCGAAATCTGCCCCCGCCCCTTCAACAGGCTGTCGATCAGCTAACCGACTATTTCGATGGTATTCGTAAAGACTTCACTTTTCTGATGAACCCCATCGGTACGCCTTTCCAGCAACGGGTCTGGGAAGCCCTGCTGACGGTACCCTTTGGGCAAACGCGCTCGTACCTGGCCCTGGCCCGGCAGTTGGGCGACGAGCGTGCCATTCGGGCGGTGGCATCAGCCAATGGGCGTAATCCACTCGCCATTGTGGTACCCTGCCACCGTGTCATTGGCTCCGACGGTAGCCTGACTGGTTATGCCGGTGGGCTATGGCGCAAGCAATGGTTGCTGGAACACGAAGGGTCACGCCGTAAAGCCAACGCAGGTCAGTTGAATCTGTTTATGCTATAGCGTACTGCTACCAGGTACGTTACTTTCGCAAGGCCCTGTTCCGGTAATAAACCACCTCATTTATCGTTCGCTTTACTTAATCGGCTGACTATGAAGCTTTCAATATTCTGCGTACTCTTGTTACTGGTCGTTTGCCTGCCGAACTCCTTGAGGGCGCAGGATCAGTTTGTATGGGAACGTTATACGACTGCCTGGGTATCTGACGAAAATGAAGACAGCCAAGATCAACTGCCTATTAGTCGATTACCCAGTTCATTGGGAAAGCCGGGATCGGGTATCCGGCTGATTATTCCCAACAAGGATGCGATTTTTCGCCATGCTAACGGCAGCGAGTATATCAAACTCTACCTTGTCAATGCAACAGCGGATACACTGAACGTACCCCGGCAGGATGCCACCCTTAGCGGCATTGCAACAGAGGTGTTTGTTGATGGGCAATGGAAAATCCTTCAGACCTCGAGTGCCTCATCGTGCGGCAATAGTTACTGGCAAATGACTATGCGGGCAAACCATTTTCTGAGTGTAGAACTGGAGAAAAAGACCAAAGGTGGGATCACCGTTCCATATCGGGTGAGGATGAAAACCCCAACGTTCGAAGTAATCTCAAATGCCACCACGATTCAGTTGACTCCGGCCCTGTTACAGCTAGCTGGAACGAGGCCGCCCGCTATCTCTGGTTAGCCGATCAGCATTCGCTCGGTTTCGGCCCGTCCAGATGACCCAACCCAGTGCTGCGCTGGCCATTGCGGCGGCGAAGAGGCCAATAGTGGGGGCTTGCACCAGGCGCTGAGCGTGCCCGGACAGGAAGGCCCCAATGACGTCGGACAGATTAATGAGTGCCATGTAGGTTGTGAACTGCGAGCCTTCTACATCGGTGCGGCAGAGGGCCATCAGGATCGGGATGGCAGCAACGCTGAGGCTGGGGTCCATCATGTTCCAGCAAATAGCCCCCGCTGCGGCAACGACCTGATTCGTCCAGTAGGGAGCCAGCAGCGTGATGGTCAGCAGGTACGTTACATGGAATGCCATGATATAGGGTATTAGTTTGGTTGCCCCCAACCGATCGGCCAACCAGCCACCCACCAGGATTACAGCAATAACAATCAACACACCATAGCTTCCCGTAAGGCCAGAGAGTGCTGTGTCGCTCCAGCCCAGTTTCTGGATCAAGTGAACGTTATAGGCCCGTATGAACGCGTTTTGAGCCGAATACACTAGCAAGATCGGGATGAACCAGTTCAGGCTTTTGCGGGCCGTCAGACCTCGGAATAATTCTCGAAATAGCCAGCCAATGGGGTGTGTATGCTGCTGAGCGTTGGTAGCCTGTAGCGCGTTGCGGGGTTGACCGGGTATTAAAGCATCGGTGGCCTGCTCGCGAATGAAAAACGTACAGCCTGTGGCAAGTAGTAAGAAAGCCGACTGCGTAAGCACAGCCGTGTGGAAGCCCTCATGGTGCATAATGTAGGATAAACCCGCCGCGCCAAGACCCGTTCCCAGCAGAAAGCCACCGCGCATGCAGGCGTTTATGCGACCACGCTCATGTTGGGGAATGGTCGAGATGGCCATCGCGTCAACGCTGGCGTCCTGCACTGATGCGAAGGTGCCGTGAATCAGGAATGTCAAACCGAGCAGCGTGACATTACTGGCAGGATCATCGATGTACAGCATGGACAGCGAAGCCAGAAAAGCCAGAAACTGCGTTACCAGCACCCACGGTCTGCGTCGACCCAGCGCTGATCCCTGGAATTTATCGATGAATGGCCCCCAAATAAACTGAAACGTCCAGGGCAGTCCCTGCATGGCTACGAACGTACCGATGCGGTCGGGACGAAGGCCTTCGGCAGCGAGGTAGTTGGCGAGTGCAGTCGTGGCGAACCCAGCCGGAACCCCCTGCATCACATAGAGATAAAAGAACGTAACGAATCTCAATCGCCTGCTTTGGCTCAACACAAGCCCGGGGCGGGGGACAGACGGGAAAGCCGTTGTCGGTGAGTACTCTTCCATAGATAGCCTAAACTACAGAGGCCCCCCAACCGGCTATGCCGTACAGTAAAGAATCTGACGTATGGGTCGTTACAACTACTGACGCTGTTGCAAGATCCTTGGTAGTTGTACCGACTGCTTCGAATACATACATCAGGCATCTGCTGGGGTGCTGCCTGTACCGCTACTATATAAAAGAAGCCAGAAGATAGCGAAACAGCGAAACGATATCAGGTTGACCTCACATCGTTTTTCTAGTTCACTATACTCCTGGCCTCAATGTAATCCCGGTCACAGACACTGTTATCAGGATTGAGAACGGATAACTGATTATTAATTACAGTTACCTGATACGATTACTTTTTTCGACACAGATACAGTGGTTGAGTTGCTGGCTGCATTGCCTTTTACGACACCCGTAAGTGTAACGGTGTACTCACCGACGCCCAGCACTGGCTTTACTTCGTCGCCTTTAGCGCAGGTGATATTGCTGCTTGCGTTGTTGCCTGAGAATGAATCGAACAACAGAATGTCAGAGGCCATTTTGCCATTGGCGTTGTAGCCCAGGTAATTCGTAACGGTTGTGTTAGCGATCAGATCGACGTAGTTGCCGTTCGTACCGGCGTTGGTCATGTATCGGAAATCTGTGCCATTTACGATAGAGCTCGAAATCGGGGTCTCGCTCACAACAGTGCCTTCAGCATTGGTGATGGTAATCTTCAGGTCGGTAACCCGGCTTGTAAGGCCATCGTCGGCCAGCAGGCTAAACGAATACTTCAAGGGGTGCGTTTTCGACGACAGGGCAGATAGACCGGCAATGGTTACGTTAACGGGTACCTCAGCTGTTTCTTCACCACCGGTTACCTTCGAATCCCAGGCAGTAAGGGGAGCCACTGTAGCGCCTGTAACTTGATAGGTGTACGACCATTTCCAGCCTCTTGTGCCGTTTACAACTTTCGTGTAGCTGTAATCTGTCAGCTTTCCTCCAGCGTAGAATACACATTTATCGCTGAGCACATTATTATTCCCAATCGGGTCCGGTGCTGGTGCACCCGGTGATGTTTGAATAGAACCAGAACCCGTATTTACCACTGGTCCCGACGGAGCCGATGTGGTGTAGTACGTCTTGGCAGCATCTTTATTGAACGTATACACAACTCCCTGTGTGATCGTAACGGGCGTTACATCCAGGTCGGCCATGATACCCTGAGCCGTACTAGCTGACTCTTTAGCACCCGATGGGCTGGGTAAATTGCGTTGATCAACAGAATCGGTACAGGCAAGGGTAGCCATTACAAGACTGGTAGCGACCAGTGAGGATAGAATAGAAATTTTCATGATGAATAATCGAATTGAGTATCACTTAAGTGTGAATTTTCATATAAATATATGTATACAAGCAGTTTACAAAGCAATACACGAATGAACTAATGAATTATATAGTATTATACTTATGTATTTATTCTTTTAACTACATATGTGTATGCTTTTAACAGTAAAAAGTATAGTAAGTGTTGGTATAATTAAACTAATTAATAAATTAATATATGTAATTATGTTGAAATATTAGTTTGATTACTTAAGTAATAAGTTGCTATGTTATACCTGATCAGCTCTTGTCATTGTCTATTATTGAGATAAGGGTAGTTGAGATGGAATGGGCTGGTAAACTACTTTTTGCTGACAAATCGATTACCTTTCACGTAGTAGCGGTAGGGGAGGTCGACGCCCTGAGTTATGCCAATGCGGGTAGTTGTGACCATCTCAAAGTCGGTGAGTGCGCGGGGGCGAATGGCGACAGGGCCGGTAATGAGCGACGAAAAATTGTGTTCCTGCCGGTTGATCCCCAGGGAGATGACGAGTTTGCCGGGCCCATTGCACAGGTTGCGGAACCCATCGGCAGTTGTAGGGTCGACAGTGTTGTTTCGGTAACGTTCGAAGCCCGTTTTTAAGGCTTCATTACGGCGCATGGCCATCAGCCCGATGCCTTCGGTGGGTTGCAGGGCCCGAATCAGAATAGCCTCGCCCACTCCCTCCGGACCTGTTACTACGTTGATGCAATGGTAGTGGTTATAGATCTGGTATACATACAACGTACCTGCAGGACCAAACATGGCGGCATTGCGCGGAGTTGGGCGGCGATAGGCATGACAGGCAGGGTCGCCGGTGATGTAACCTTCAGTCTCGACAATGATACCCGCTGTAACGCCCTCCGGCGACTCATGGACCAGCTCGCAGCCAAGTAATAACTGAGCTAGCGTGAGGGTGTCGTGTTGCTGATAAAAGTCGAGTGGGAGCGTATTCATGGTTGTTTCTTTGTCAGAAATACAGGATTAAACGGGTTTTGTTTCGTTATTAGTTTGTACCGCCCGGTGGGTCGCTGTGCCCGTCGCCATAACTCCCTCAGACTGATGATCTATACTCCACTTGCTACGTTATTAACCAGCCTGCTTACCCTGACGTTGCTATCGTGCCAGGCACAGAAAGCGCAACCGGCCAACTATACCAATGCGGATGGTGTGTTGCTGGTGTCGGTATACTCGCGGGGGGCTTACCAATATATCCTGGCCATTCCGGACGCCAAATCAGCCACTCGTCTTTATCCGGTGAACCTGACGGAGGGCGTAAAGCAACAAGCGCTCAAGGCCGATCCAGCAGCACCCATTCAGGTACGTTTCTCGGGTAAGCTGACGGGAAAGAAAGAAACGCTGAAGCAAATTACGGCTAATGACGCCGGAGCCGCTGCCGGCCAGATTCCGCAGATCTCCATAACTGCGATTACGGTAAAGAAGTGAGTTGCGTTGGCCGATGCGGAACCCGCAGCACGTACCCATAAAAAGCCGCCCTGTGCAACGTACCTGAGAAGGCGCTGCACAGGGCGGCTTTTTGTGATAGTGAACTGTACTCAGATCACGTTCATCGTTTGCTCCTTGATTTTTTCCAGCTCATCTTTCATCTGTACCACGAATCGCTGAATGGTGGCGTCGTTGGCTTTTGAGCCGATCGTGTTGATTTCCCGGCCAATCTCCTGGGCAATGAAATTGAGTTTTTTGCCGTTTGCTTCTTCCGTTGCCAGCACCTCCATGAAATACAGGAGGTGGTTTTTGAGCCGTACTTTCTCTTCTGAGATGTCGAATTTCTCGACGAAGTAAACCAACTCCTGCTCAAAGCGATTGCGGTCAAAATCGTCGCTGTTGAGCATCTCGGTCAGGTTGGTGCGCATCCGCTCGCGAACGGCAGGAATACGGGTAACGTCCTGTACTTCGATGTCGGCAAGGCGGTTGGTGATAGTCTGGATGTACTCGCGGAATTTACCTTCCAGTGAAGCGCCTTCCTGCTGCCGGAACTCGTTGCAGCGGCGGATAGCTTCGGTCACGGCTTCCTGAATGGTGGCCCAGTCTTCCTGCGCGTTGTCGGAGTTGCTGCTGGTTTCGCTCAGGTACGCGTTGGGCATACCCATAGCCAGCCGGAACACCTCGTCGGGCGATAAGCTCAGCGACGCGCCACTGGCGGCATCGGTCAGGTCTTTGACGTATGCCGCCACCAATGGCCTGTTTACAGTTACCGTTGGCCGTAGGTCGGCCGTACGGGTAATGTTGAGGTTGAACTCTACTTTTCCGCGTTCGAGCTGCTGGGTCAGTAGGTTCCGTACCTCAATTTCGCGGTCGGAAAAGCCGCGTGGTAATCGGCAGAATATATCTAAAAACTTAGAATTCAAGGTCTTGACTTCTGCGGTTGCTGATAAGCCATTGGCTTCGACGGTCGCAGTACCAAAACCGGTCATTGATTTGAGCATGTGGAGTTCTCAGTTTGCCGTTTGTGGTTTGATGCTGCGCTGCCTAAGTCACGATCGACTGACAAGCGGAGCAACGTCAAACCACAAACCGCAAACTTATTTTTTTAGCGCGTTTGCTTCTAATTCCTGGTATTCTTTCCGACGGCGGGCAATGTCGCAGGCGGTGTAAATGGCCTGGACCATCGATGTTTCATCGGCGACACCTTTGCCGGCAATATCGTAGGCGGTACCGTGGTCGGGCGAGGTACGTACCGCTGGCAGGCCGGCGGTAAAGTTTACACCTTCTTCAAACGCGATCGACTTAAACGGAATCAGGCCCTGATCGTGATACATGGCCAGTACAGCGTCGTATTTGCGATACGAGCGGGTTCCAAAGAAACCGTCGGCGGGGAAGGGACCATAAATGAGCTGTCCTTTCTGGCGCAGTTCGTTGATGAGCGGCGTAATGATGTCGTTCTCCTCGTTACCCAGCAGGCCTCGTTCGCCCGCGTGCGGGTTAAGCCCCAGCACCGCGATCTTGGGCCGACGAATGCCGAAATCCTGTTTCAGTGACTTCGTCATCATGTCCAGTTTCTGGGTGATGGCTCCCTTATGGATGCCCTGCCGCACTTTACCAATGGGTACGTGCCCGGTAACCACACCCACTTTCAGGATGTCGCTGACCATAAACATGAGGTCGTCGGGTACACCGAAGGCATTAGCGAGGTATTCAGTATGGCCCGGAAACGAAAAGGCCTCCGACTGGATATTGTGCTTGTTGATCGGTGCCGTGACCAGGCCGTGAATTTTACCGGCTTTCAGGTCGTCAACGGCGCGGGTCAGGCAGGCAAACGCCGCGAGGCCTGCTTCGGGCGTGACCTTACCCGGCTGAATGTCGGTGGCCGGTTGGGGGGGCAGCGGCGTTTCACCTTCCGCTACGGGTGGACTGGGAATGGTGTCGCTGAAACAGGTGATAACGTTGGTCATCTTATGGCTGGCCTGCTCTACGGTTTGAATACCGTTCAGATTCCAGTCTTTCAGGTTCAGCAGGTTCCGGTACCGGTTCAACACCCGCATCGATCCGTAGATAACCGGCGTGCAGATTTTTTGCAACTGGTTGTATTGCAGAGCTTTCAGAATAACCTCTGGACCAACTCCATTGAAGTCACCCAGCGAAATACCGATAATAAGACGTTCCTGCTGACTGGCTTCCGACAAGGGCGTCCGTTCGCTGCGGCCCGACTGGTCATCGCTTTCAAACACAGAGGCACCCGCATACCGGTCAATCGCCATAGGCTCATAGCGCTCCTGTCGCTCAGGACGGGGACGCTCCGGGACTACGTCTTCATTTCGGTCATATACGCTGCGTTCCCGCTCCGGGCGTTCGGTCCGTTCGGTACCGCCCCGGTCGAAGCGCTCGCCGCCACCGCGTTCAGGCCGTTCTGACCGAACCCGCTCGGGGCGAGGGGAACCTCCGTTCGAGGTACGTTCCTGGTTATCGCGGTTACGTTCATTGCCAGGCTGGCGCTGCTGATCGCGCGGTGGCCGACCTTCACGGCCTTCGCGGGGCTCGTTGTTAGACCGGGGCTGGCCCTGGTTGGGCCGCTCACCCCGATTGGTCTGGTCACCGGCGGGACGGGGTGCCGGTGCTGCTTTATCTTTTGGTAGCCCGTTCGTCGCCTCAACGTCGGCGTTGGGTACGCCCACAATTGGCTCGCTGGTCAACTCATCGCCGGTGGCAGCGCCCTGCTCACCGCGGGGTTGCCCGGTGCGGTCCCGATCACGCCCCCGATTCCGGTTGCGGTTACGGTTCCGGTTGCGATTCCGGTCCGACTGACCGCCAGGGCGGTTTTCGGCCGAGCGCTCGTTCTGGTTGTTGGTATTATTAGGTTGTTGTTCCATTGACCTTACAGAGGTGGCTTGTCTTATCCAGTCCAGTCACCCTGAGGATATAATCAGCTTTTGTTGTCTATTAGCCTTTTTTGGCCCGATAGATTGGTATTTGCTGACTGATTCTTGATAATTGCCGTTGCAAGTTACAAACTTCCCTACATGTCAACGAACCAAGCGTCTATTCTGATTGCCGATGAAATGCACCCGTCTCTCTTTGCTATGCTGGATGAGGCCGGTTTTACGTATGATTACCAGCCTACCATTGATCGGCAACACTTACTGACGGCTATTGCCCCGTTTGAAGGATTACTTGTTCGCAGTAAAACCCGCGTTGATACAGAGGTGTTTGATGCAGCACCCAAGCTGCGCTATATTGGCCGGGCAGGGGCTGGTCTCGACCTGATTGATATGGACGAGGCTACTGCGCGCGGGGTACGTGTGGTGCATGCGGGCGAGGGGAATCGCGATGCGGTGGCCGAACATGTGGTAGGTATGCTGCTGGCTCTGTTCATCAACTTGCTCCGCGCCGATCGGCAGGTACGCCAGGGTATCTGGGATCGCGAAGGCAACCGGGGTATCGAGCTACTGGGCAAAACAGTGGGGCTGTTTGGATACGGCAACAATGGCCGCGCCACCGCCCGCCGCCTCAGCGGATTTGGATGCCGGGTGCTCACCTACGATAAATACCGCAGCAACTACGGCGATCAGTATGCCGAGCAGGTCACCGCCGAGCAGATCATGGCCGAAGCCGATATCCTGAGCCTGCACGTACCCCTGAACGATGATTCACGCCGCTGGATCAATGATGATTTTGTGGCCGGTATGGCGAAGCCGTTCTTTCTGGTCAATGCCTCGCGTGGCGAAGTGGTGGTGCTCGACGCCGTGGTGGCTGGCCTCAAGTCGGGAAAGATCCTTGGGGCCTGCCTGGATGTGCTGGAAAACGAGAAGCTAAAAACGCTTACTCCCGCCCAACAAAGCACTTTCGATTACCTCCGTCAGTCAGACCAGGTTATCCTAACGCCCCATATCGCTGGCTGGACCCACGAAAGCTACGTCAGAATTAACGAAGTGCTGGTTAGGCAACTTCTGACAATGAACAAGTAGTAACGATTACCAACGATGCTCGATCTGAACGGGTAACGCCAGGGAACGTACCTGAGCAGCGCCAGTGCGAATCGGGCATCGTTGGTATTCGATTACTTTCCTACACTCCAGAACAGCAAACCCCAGCCTGCCAGGAAGAACAGGCCACCGATGGGTGTAATGGCACCGAGCCAGTTGATGCCCAATAGGCAGAGGACGTAGAGTGAACCGGAAAAAATTAACGTACCTGCCACGAAACTATAGGCCGACCAGTTCAGCGTTTTCAGTGCCGCTGGGTTGTTGGCCAGTAGTTGCGTAATGATGCCTACTAATACCAGCGCCAGTGCGTGGTAGAACTGGTACCTTACGGCGGTTTCAAACGTGTCCATCCGGCCAGCGGCTTCTAGTTTCGCGCGCAGGCTGTGTGCGCCAAATGCGCCGATTCCCACGCCCAGTAAGCCGAGTACGCTTCCTATCTGTATGACCCAGCGGGCCTGTGCAATTAAACTTTCCATGTGGTTGCAGTCATAAATTGATGGCGCAAAGGTACGCTATACAAGGTAGCCCCCCGCTAGATCGATCAGACTACCTGAAGGCTGTCTGGCGATTTAGCGGGGGGCTACCTTATAAATGAACTACCTCTTGCTACTACACCATCCGGAGCAGCACCGACGAGCGGGCTGGGACGTTGAAGGGCTCTTTGACCGTGATCTGCCGACCCGATTCAATTTCACCAGCTGCCGTATCAATGACCACCTCGTAGTGTGTGCGTGACTTGTGCGGCGCAGGCAGGGTGAAGGGGATATCTTCCCAATAGCTATTGAGTACCCATAGGAGTTTGCTGGCTCCTTCTTCGGTTTCATTGATGTACTGGCCGGTCTCGTCCTGCTCACCAACCCGTGCTCCGTCGATCCACAGTGCCAGGCAATGCGTGTCAGGATTGCCGAAATCTTCGGGCTGGAACACCTGACCATCTGGACGCAGCCAGTCGATCTGTTCCATCTCGTAAAATTTGCGGCGGCTCAACAACGGATATTTCTGGCGCAAGGCAGTTAGCTGAGACGTGAAATCGAACAGAGCCTGGTGCTTGTCGTCCCAGTTCCAGTTGAACCAGCAGATTTCGTTGTCCTGGTTGTAGCCATTGTTGTTACCGTGCTGGGTACGTCCGTATTCGTCGCCCATCATGAACATCGGTGCGCCCTGGCTCAGGAGCAACGTGGTCATGAAGTTCCGCTTCTGCTGTTCCCGCGCCGCATTGATCGCCGGATCATCGGTTGGGCCTTCGGCGCCCATGTTCCAGCTTTCGTTGTTGCTTTCGCCGTCATTGTTGTTCTCGCCGTTGGCTTCGTTGTGCTTCTCGTTATAGCTCACCAGGTCATTCAGCGTGAAGCCGTCGTGTGCAATGATGAAGTTTACGCTGTTGCCCGGTCCGCGTCCATCGGCGTAGAGGTCTGGGCTGCCCAGCACCCGTAACGACATTTCGTGCGCCTGGTTGTTGTCACCTTTCCAGAATTTGCGGACGCAATCGCGGTACTTGCCGTTCCATTCCGACCAGCGTACGGGGAATTGTCCCACATCGTAAGAACCAATGTCCCAGGGCTCGGCAATCAGTTTCACCTGGCTTAGAATTGGATCCTGGTTGGCCGTGTCGAGGAAAGACGATACGTTGGCGTCGAGTTCGCGGAGCAGGGCCGAGGCCAGATCGAACCGGAACCCGTCGATGTGCATTTCCTGCACCCAGTAGCGCAGGCTGTCCATCACCACGCGTAGTGTTTGCGAGTGGGTGAGGTTAAACGTGTTGCCCGTACCCGTGTGGTTCATGTAGAACTGTGGCTGCTCGGCTACGGTGTGGTAGTACACTTTGTTGTCGATGCCTTTAAACGAGAGGGTAGGCCCCATTTCGTTACCTTCGGCCGTGTGGTTATACACCACGTCGAGAATAACTTCGATGCCTGCTTCGTGCAGATTTTTTACCATCTGCTTAAACTCCGCCACCACGTTGTCTGACGACGCATAGCCGTTATGGGGGGCAAAAAAGCCAATGCTGTTGTAGCCCCAATAGCTCTCGTTCGAGAACTGATGTACAGGCAACAACTCGACGGCAGTGACCCCCAGTTTCTTGAAATATTCGATTGATTCCGGCGTTCCCAGAGCGGCATACGTACCCCGGATCGACCCGTCGATCGTTGGGTGCTGGTAGGTAAACCCTTTTACGTGCATTTCGTAGATCACCGATTTGTTCATCGGCGTCCGGGGGGCTTTGTCGTCACCCCAGTCAAATGCGGTTGAGTCAATGACTACGCTCTTGGGGGCTACTTTGCCGCTGTCTACATCGCTCATGTGCAGGTAACGGTCGTTGGCTTCGCTCTCGAAATCGTAGCCCAGTATTTCAGTATTACCCCCAACAATGCCGTGTACTTCACGGGCGTAGGGGTCGAGCAGTAATTTATTGGCGTTGAAATAGTGGCCCTCCTGAGGCGCGTAAGGGCCGTCAATGCGGTACCCATAGAGTTGGCCGGGTTTGACGCCTTCCAGGTAAATATGCCAGACGTTTTCGGTCTTTTCGGTCAACTCGATACGGTGAGTTTCTTTTTCACCACGCTTTGATGAAAAGAGGCAAAGTGATACGCTGGTGGCGTTTTCACTGTAAATAGAAAAGTTTACGCCCTGTTCATCTACAGTGGCGCCCAGCGGGTAAGGCTGGCCAGGCCGCGACGGAATAGTGGCCGCAGCAGCATTCGGAGAAGTTGTCATATCGTTGAAATAAGTGGTGCAATCGCACCTGTAGAATAAACCCATATCTGAGAAAAATGTTAGGTCTTTCCCGTAGTTGGTTGAGTATGTTAGAATTGAGTATCAATAGAGCATAAAACTTGAGAATGCGTTATCTTTCAGCCCATGACTTCAAGACGAACTTTTTTGCGGGCAAGCGCACTCCTGCTTCCCCCATTACTGACGAATAAGTTAATAGCTGGCTCTTTACCAGCAGCGGCTCTAAAGCCCGTGGTCGTATCCACCTGGGATAGTGGTGCTATTGCCAATGGGGCTGCCTGGCCCGTGCTGCAACGCGGTGGCCGCGCCCTCGACGCAGTAGAGGCAGCGGGTATTGCTATTGAAAATGACGTAAACTGCTGTGTAGGCCTGGGGGGCAACCCTGACCGTGACGGTTTTGTGACGCTCGATGCCTGCATCATGGACGAGAAAGCAAACTGCGGATCGGTTGCTTTTCTGGAACGGATCAAGCACCCGGTATCGGTAGCCCGGAAGGTGATGGAAAACTCGCCGCACGTAATGCTGGTGGGCACGGGTGCGCAGCAATTTGCGCTTGCCAATGGCTTTACACTCGAATCAGGTACGTTGTCGGCTTCGGCCGAAAAAACGTACCGGGACTGGCTGAAAAAAGCAGATTACAAGCCAATCATCAACATCGAGAATCAGAAGAAAGTACGACCTCCGAAAGGGCACGGCCCATTTGCGCCCTCTTTTTTCGACGATGGTACGCCCAATCACGATACCATGGGCACGGTAGCCCTCGACGCAGCGGGGAATCTGTCGGGGATGTGTACCACCAGCGGAATGGCCTTTAAACTGCGCGGTCGCCTCGGTGACTCGCCGCTGATTGGAGCGGGCTTATTTGTCGATAACGAAGTAGGTGCCGTGACCTGCTCGGGACAAGGCGAAGAGGTGATCCGGATGGCTGGTTCGCATACAGTAATCGAGTTGATGCGGCAGGGGCTGGCTCCCGCTGAAGCCTGTAAGCAGGCGGTCGAACGCATTATCAAGCGCGATGTAGAGAAGGCTAAAACCTTCCAGGTTGGCTTTATTGCGCTAGGACGTACCGGCGAGGTAGGGGCGTACGCCGTTCAGCCGGGGTTCAGCTACACACTGACCAACACCGAGCAGAATGGGGTGCTGATTCAGTCACCGAGTTATTTTAAGTAACTAGTCAGTGAGACATTGGCTGGTAGACGGATGTGTAATCATTGACTAGCCAATGTCTTATCTAGCTACCCAACACTCAATTGCGTGCCCCGGTCAACGTTGATCAGGTACGCCCGGCCGCCGGCGCGCTCGATGGCTTCTGCAACCTGCCCAGGGGTTTCGGACGAATCCACGCCGGGCGCATAGGCAAACATGCAGCCGCCCCCGCCCGAACCGTTTATTTTTGCCCCGTAGGCACCAGCAGCTAAAGCCGCGTCGATCATCCGGTCAATTTTTGGGGTCGAAATCCGTTTGGCTTCGCGCAGGTTCGTCTGGTGTATCGTCAGCAACTGGCCAAACTGACGATGGTCGATGGTCGGTTGGCGAAGGAGTGACAGCGCCTGCCGCAGCACGTCCCGGTCTGACAGGTTGCCACGCACAAGCGTTTGCTCATCGGCTGTAAGTAGGTGAGCGTACCTGTCCAGGTCATCGATAGGCAATGTCTCCAGCGAAAAGGAGGCGTCAACTGCCCGCATCTTTTCCATCGCAGCCAGCATGCCGTACTTAACGTGCTTCAGTAAACCGATCGTGTCTTTAGGTTCGCCCGAATCCCCCAGCACGAACGTACCCAGCCGGTCTTCTGCCGGATCGGTCTGGAACGTCTCGATCCTGATTTGAGGCTGCGACTCCAGATAAATCACGCCGCCCAATGCTGTAGCATAATGGTCCATGCGGCCACCCGGGTCGCCAAATTCGAGTACCTCGGCTACGTAAGCCATCTCAGCCAGTTGAGCCGCTGAAAAACTGCGCGGCTCGTCGGCCAGCTGACTCAGCACGTTCAGCCAGCTAATGAGCAATGCTGATGAACTCGACGTACCTGCGTTAATAGGAATGTTGCCCGATACACTCCCGCTGATACCTGCTGAAAAACGTAGCCCTTCGCGATGCAGCACATTCAGGGCACTGCTGAAATAGTCGCGGTCGTGGAGATACGGTAAGGGAAATTGAGCAATTGAAAAGCTAACTTCCTGCTTCAGGTCTGGCAGGTAAAGACGTACCTGCGGTGGGCCTGCCATGCGGTGGGCTGTAACGTCGATGCGGCGGGATATGGCCGCTGCCAGTACCGGAAGCCCCAGATAATCCTGATGTTCGCCAAACAGGCAAATACGTCCGGGGGTCGAAGCGGTTAATGTCATTTTTAGTCATTGATTGTCACCCGATGGTCGTTGGCCGCCTGTGATCAACAAGCAATGGGTGACCATTGGGTGACTAGTGTACTGGTTGGGTTTAGTAAGTGTCGTCCAGGCCAAAAACGGGTTTGTTGGTTTTCCATTTCCCCCGCGTGAAATCGGGAATATCAACGGGCTTGCTGCCTTTGGCAATGCTTTGCTCAGATAGCGGACTAATGGCGCTCCAGGCGGCGGCATCGTAGACGTCGATGGGCGGCGCGGTCTGGTTCTTAATGGCTTCTACAAACGCTCGGAACACGAAATAGTCGATGCCACCATGCCCCGCTTTTTCGGCGCTGGCAGCATGCTTTTTCCATAGCGGGTGGTCATATTTATCCTGATACTCTTTGAAGGGTTCAAATACGTGCGGCTTGGTCGACACACCTTCCAGATAGATCATGTCGCCGTCGTCCATCCAAACGCCCTGTGTGCCCTGTGCCCGGAAGCCGAGTGAGTAGGGGCGGGGTGAGTTGGTATCGTGAATGATCATGATGTTTTCGCCATTGGCGCACTGGATCATAGTTGTGACAATATCACCCAGTTTGAAATTGACCTTGGCGTTAGGATGGTCTGCCCCGCCCTTATCGACTACATACTTGTGTAGGCTCCGCGACTTGGTAGCCATCGAAGTCAGGTGGAGGAACTGGTTGCCTCGGTTGATGTTCAGCCAGTGCGCTACAGGCCCCAAACCGTGGGTTGGGTACAGATCGCCGTTGCGGTCGACTGAGTGCTGGGTGCGCCAGCGTGCTTCTGACATAGCAGTGGGGCCAAATTCAACACCGCCGCCATACACCTGCTTGCCGTTGTTGAATTTTACTTCGCGCAGGTCGTGTTGGTAACCGCAGTGAGCGTACGTCATTTCCCCGAACATACCCTGCCGCACCATGTTGAGCACAGCCAGTACGTCTCGGCGGTAGCACACGTTCTCGAGTAGCATGCAGTGAGCCCCGGTTTTTTCGTAGGCGTTGACCAAATCCCACGATTCTTTGAGGGTCACTGTTGCCGACACTTCCAGCCCGGCATATTTGCCTGCCAGCATGGTAGCTACAGCCATGGGTGCATGCCATTCCCAGGGGGTGGCAATGAGTACCCCGTCGATATCATCGCGTTTCAGCATCTCTTTGAATGCCTCATCGCCCTTAGTAAATGTAGGGGGTAATGACCGACCAGCTTTTCGGAGCATTTCGTTTGCTTTTCCGATCGACATCGGGTCGATATCGCATAAGGCTGTTACCTGTACGTCGGTCCGATATAGGGCCTGCTGAAGGTGATTACGACCGCGTTCGCCCAGACCTATGAATGCCAGACGTACTTTTTCGAGGGGAGGTTTTACCCCGGACTGCGCCTGAACGGGCTGTGTCAACAGGGACGGAAAGAGGGGAAGAGCAGCGGTACTCAGTGCTGTTGTTCGTAGAAAAGAACGTCGCGAAGGGTGCATGGAAGAGATCGGAGAGTTGAGGGAATCCGTTTGCCAGGTAAATCAGCAACAGAAAAAGAGACCCATTTACCAGACCTACCCAATCCGAATGTATAACAAATAGCCCTAAAACAAAAAAGCCTGCACTCAACGAGCACAGGCTTTCCGATCCCACCATTCACTACACTACCAAAGCCAAGCGTCCCATTGTTGTATGGGCCGACTCGACTTTACTCTTCTGGTTAAGCAGTAACTCACGGGTACTAGCCGCGATGTCTGTCTGCTCCAACACTTCTTTATAGTCATTGAGGGCTTCAGAATCGCCACGCTGGCATTCTTCCGCAACTGCTTTGTCTGAACTGTTTGACACTGCCGATTTGATATTGATCCAGGCACGGTGCAGGTCTGAGGCAAGGCTGGTACCGTTATCGGCATCACCACCTAATGCCCGAATTTCGCGATCTAATTCAACCGCAAACTCGCCCCGCTGACGCGACTGGGCGAGAAACAGACTCTTTAGCTCGGCATCTTTAACGCTTTCAGCCGCTTCCTGATACCCTTTTTCGGCATCGTGGCTACGCGTTAGTAATTTATTTAGCTGATCGAGGATTTCGCCTCGTGTTTCTTTGACATTCATAACGTTGATTGTTGAAATAGAAAATAAATTTTTCAGGGTGTTGAGTAAATCAGAAAGCTGGTTGCCCAGGTTATTTCGTTGGGTCGTGGCCCCAGTTTTTAAGCGAGTAGAGCCAATTGCTCCCGTCAACTTCTGCCGGTTTCTGAGCTGAATGTCGGCGGACATAACTGACGACTTTCTGCATGTGGGCATAATCGTCGTCAGTCAGGTCCGCTTTCTTCTTGCCCAAAATGGTTTTTATCTTTTTGCCTGACTCATGGCCTATTGATTCATCATCGCCATCCTTCTTTTGTCCTACCTTCTTCGACTCGTCGGTATCGAGCCATTTCGTTAGTTCAGAAGCCGACATGTTAACGACATCGTCGAAGTCAGCGTGGATTGATTGTTTGTCTGAATCGGTGTGCGTAGCCATGGGTATAAGCAGGGTTAATCGATGTTACCGTTTTTGGCGTCGCGTTGCATCTTCTCATTAGCAAATACGGCAATATCGACGCGGCGGTTTTTTGATCGGCCAGATTCTGTGCTGTTATCGGCAATTGGCTGTGATTCGCCATAACCTTTCTCTGTTAATCGACCATTCTTTACACCAACCGATCGCAGGTAGCTCGACACGGCCTCGGCGCGTTGGTTCGATAGGCGCAGGTTCAAATCATCTGAACCCGTTGCGTCAGCATGACCCTCAATAACCAGATTCGTATCCGGATACTTGTCGAGCGTTTTGGCAAACTCACTTAGCTGACGTTTTGTCGACTCCTGTAGGTTTGCTTTACCTACGTCGAACAGAATGTCGGAGTTGAAGGTAATCTTAATGCCTTCGCCTACCCGTTCAACGGTAGCGTTCGGTAGATCGCGCTTCAGTTCTTCAGCCTGCTTGTCCATTTTGCGGCCGATTACAGCACCAGCTGCACCGCCGACAGTAGCACCTAAAATGGCACCAAGTACCGTGTTACCTGATTTACGTCCGATAACGCCACCAGCTACTGCACCTGCGCCAGCGCCCACTGCGGCGCCCCGTTGCGTTTTATTCGTATTATTCTTAACTGATTTGCAACTCATTAGGGCATCACTGGACGTGAGTCCGGCGGCCAGGAGCAAGGCTAGGAAGCCTTTGCTGTTAATCTTCATACTATTCATAGCGTGTGAGTGAAATTGATTTCGGATACATATAGCCAAAAGCTGTACCAGCTCGCCCCTTAAACGGGATAATTAACTAAGTGTTAGGCTAAATACTTACTAGACAGGGGATTGCATTTTTGTATACCGAGTTAGTGGCCGTGGTATAACTACAGCAAGACGGTTCGCTGTATAGCACCGATTCGCCACTTTGTGGAATTAATTCTACGTGATAAGTGGGATAATCAGCCTGGCTGATGAAGGCTTTGCAAAAAGAGCTCCTTATAATGGCGACCAAGCGGTATGAGTCGTTCTGCGATCCTTATCTCGTTTTCGTCGAACGTATCAACGAGTTGGGTATTAACAGCATATGACCGGTGCACGCGTACCACTTTTGGATAATCCAGTTTGTCGAGCACAGTGGTCAGTGGCATACGCAGGGAGTACTTTTTGGTGGCCGTCAGAAAGGTGGTGTAAATGTCTTCGGCCACCAGCACATGAATATCGCTGAGATTGATTTTGACAAATTGATAGCCCTGCCGCACAAAAATGTGTTGGCCACTTTTCAGAATCATTTCGCGGGCACTCACCATCGGCTCAACGGCGGGGGGCGGGGGCGAACTGGGCTGAACAGCCCTGGTGCCATTGTTGAGTGCAATTTCAATAGCCAGCCGTAAGTTCATAATGTCGTAAGGCTTGGTCAGGTAAGCAGCGGGGAATGTTTGCTTCGCGCGTGATACTGTTTCGGAGTCAGAATAGGCGGTGAGGTAAATAACAGGTACGTTGCGGATGGCGTTGATTCGCCGGGCGGTTTCGATACCGTCGAACTCACCCTTTATCGTGATATCGCAAAGCAGCAGGTCGACCTGATTGTGTTCGAAAAGGTCAATGGCTTTCGGCCCGTTATTCGCTATCCCCACTACGCGATAGCCTTCTGCTTCAAGGTGATCGCAGAGAGTCATTGCCAAAATGGCTTCGTCTTCAACAACTAAAAGATTCATCGTACTAAGTCAGAGATTAGTAATGAGCGGCTTGTGCTAATTGATCTGGACAGTTGACACCCACTCACTTGGCAATATGTAATCGAAAATGCATACCTAAACCGGGCTGCATAGAACAGGCACCACCCACTTGTTCACTCAGGCCCTCGATCAGCCGCTGCGGTAAGGCTACCCCCGCCCTCGACCAGCGTGCTGTCTGGCTCTCAATTGATGGCCCCTGATCGGTAACTTCAAGCAGTAGCCCATCGCGCTGAGACAAACTTACCGTGAGCATAGGCTGCTTTGGGGCAGCGTGAAGAGCGGCGTCTGCAACCAGTTCGTGCAGGATAAGCCCCACTGGCAAGGCAACATCGGCGCTTAGTTCGTCTATATCCAGCAACAAGG
Source organism: Fibrivirga algicola (assembly GCF_011742925.1). GTDB lineage: Bacteria > Bacteroidota > Bacteroidia > Cytophagales > Spirosomataceae > Fibrella > Fibrella algicola. Next base: position 76,437 of record NZ_WAEL01000008.1, on the reverse strand, counting down.
TCAAGTCGGCACCTTCTGTTGAGGTCAGGGTTTGGTAAAGTCGCTGAACGTATTGCCGCAAGTTAATGGCCGTTAGGGCGTTGCCCTGATATAACCGCTGCTGTAAAAGGGCAACTGATCGAACCCTATTCAAACTTTGTTGCAACGGCCGCCGGGCGGGTTGTTCTGACACTTGAGCCAGTTGGATCTCCAGTAACCCGATCACCACTGCTAGGTTGGTATTAACCCGGTGGCTCAGTTCGCGCTTTAATAACAGGAGGTCGTCGTCCTGTCGACGTACTGCACGCCGAAGTTGCCGAAGGCGCAGCAGCAATAGGGCACACGCAATGCCTAAGCTGCCGGGCAGAATGGCAAGCAATAACCAGACATGAAGAAAAGCGAGTAGCGATTGAAACATGAATAGGCCAACCTGTTAGTTGTAACCGATTAGCGCCCTGAAGCGGCGAACGCAATTGGCCTATCAATATGTATAGTTGACAACTCGAATGCTGCTCAATGTCGGTGAAAAGCATAATTGTGGAGGTAGGTGAATGGGTGTTGTTGGTCAACTGGGTTGCATGACCTCTGTAGGAATATGCAGTTTGAAGCAAGTTCCCTGCTGTACATCCACCTGGAGAGAAGCGCCGATCTGATCGCTCAGACTTTGAATGAGCCGACGCCCGAACGATATGGTTCGGTTCATTTCGTGCGGCGCATTCCACTGGGCCACGTTTAAACCCGGTCCGTTATCAGCTACCAATAGATTCAGCCCTGCCTCCTGCCAAATCCGTAGTGTCAGCCGGGGAACCACATCCAGGTCTGGAAAGGCGTACTTGAAGGAGTTCGTCAACAACTCATTCATAATCAACCCCAGCGGAATAGCGATATCGACGTCCACCTCAGTTACCTCAACCGATATGCGCTGGTCGAGATGGCCGGGGTCGTACCCGTAAGCGGCCATCAGTGAGTCAACTAGATTGTGGGTGTACTCAATCAGGTTTATCTGAGTGGCGGTATCCGTTTGATAGAGGCGCTGGTGAATTAGCGACATGGCCTGTACACGCTGCTGGCTTTCAACAAAGGCTTGCCGCATGGGTGTGTCACCAAGACGATTGGCCTGTAACTCCAATAGTCCCGACACTACGGCAAGGTTGTTCTTCACCCGGTGGTGCAACTCGCGCAACAGCAAGCGCATCTGTTCCGACTGGGTTTGAATTTTGGTTCGGCTATGACGTACCCGCCGGTAGAGCAGTAGCAGCAGTCCCGACAGCAGACAGAAAAGGCATGAGCCTACGCTAAGCCAAATTAGCTGCTGGCTTTGTCGGTTGTTGGCTTCGCCCAACTGCTTGATTGTTTGCTGGTTGGCTGCGCTGGCGTATTTGGTTCGTAGCTCGGCTTTATCGAGTTCCGCTTTAGCACGTACCCGCGACAGGTCACGCGCTTTGTTGGCTTCAATCCGGGCTAGATTTTCTTCAAGCTGGAGTAGCAATCGAGCGCGGGTTTCGGCAAGTAAACGATCTTTTTGGGCCGACACCTCTGCCAACTGCCGGGTGCGTTCATTGTCATACTGAGCCTGTAGCGCTACGATCTGCTTGGCTTTATCAATTCGCATGAGCGAATCTTCAATCAGCTTCTGTTCTTCGAGTTGGGCAAGTGCCTGTTTATAGTTACCCAGATCGCGGTAAGTTTCATAAGAAACCTGCAGGGTATTGAACAGTCGGTGAGGGTCTGCGATCTGCCGGGAGTAGTCAATGGCCTTCTGGGCATGAATTGCTGACGTGTCGAGAGACTTGCGCAGCCGGTAGGCTTTGGCCAGGTTGCGGTGATTGTGTTCAAGACTGGTTAACTGATTTATCTTCGTATTGATAACCAGTGCCTTATTAATTGATGCGATTGCCTGATTGTACTGGTTGTTGCTGATCATGATCTGCGCAATGTTGCCATACAGGATTGCCAGCGTTGTAAGATCTTTATTGTTTAGTGTGGCTTGTTGTGGTTCCAGGCGAGCAATGGCCGAGACATACATCTGCCGGGCCTGTTCCATTTTCTGCAAATCGCGAAGGATGATACCTATCGTATTCTGCGCATTAGCGATTACACCTGCCGAGCTTCGGTGCTGGAGAAAAATACCGTATGCCTTTTCGGCATAGGCCAAAGCCTGTTCATACAATGCCGTTACTCGCTGAAAGTCGGCCATGCGTTTGTATGTCAGACCCATACTTTGGTAAATCGTACCAAGGCCTTCCTGATCATGAAGCTTTTCCCGGAACGTAATGGCTTGCCGAAAATGCGCTACTGCATCGGCGTAGTTGCCTCGGTCACGTTCTGTAATTCCCAGCGTTAACAGACTTTGTGCCAGATCGGCAGGCTGTTTACCCTTTTGCGCCAGCTGGTGTAGTTGCTGAGCGTAGTATAGCGCTGAGTCGGGGCGAGTACTACGCACAGCCTGCCACTGCTGATGAATTCTGTTGCGCAGAAGGGTATCTGACACATAGGGAGAGGGCGCCAATGAACCGCCCCCAATCCAGACATAAGCGGAAATAAGAAGGGCGAACGTCATAGAAGGTAGTCGATCAAATAGAGCGGAAAGCTAAACTACTCAATTCGCCTCCTTGTATTAGTATATAATAGTTAGAAAGCGGTATCCTATCCTAGTAAATGGACTACAAATAAACGATTTGGGTAAATATCAAGCTACTAATAAACATTCATCCAGCCGTTTATCGTATTACTTGTATGCCAAGTGAGGCATATTGGTTTATTTGTTCATCTGGAGCATCTTGGTCAGTAATGAGCGTTTGGGCCATTGTGAGGGGGGCAAACTGCAGGTATTTGTCTTGTTCGAATTTAGACGAGTCACAGAGGAGGTACACGTACCTGGCCTGCTGAGCCATGCTGGTAGCGATACTCGCTTCTTTTTCGCTAGTGGCACTCAGTCCCCGAGCGGCTGAAATACCGTCGACACCAATAAAGGCGCGGTCAGCCCGGTACTGACGGATGTGCTGCTCAGCCAGTAAACCATGCACGGCCTGACGCTGCTTGTCTATCTCACCACCTATCAGATTAATCTCAACCGAACTATGCACAAGTTCGGCTACTAGTGGCAGCGAATTTGTGATGACATGAATCCGCTTATGGCGGATATAGGGACAGATTCTGAAAACAGTGCTGCCGCAATCCAGAAATACCGTTTCTCCTTCCTGTATCTCCTGAGCTGCCAATTGGCATATGTGGTCTTTCTGCTCGGCTCGACTAGCGGCCTTGTGCTCGAAACGGAACGGCTGTGTTGCCAGATCGACCCGCATAGCCCCTCCCCGTGTGCGGTAGAGCAATCCCTCAGCCGCCAATTGGGTAAGATCACGGCGGATGGTCATCTCAGAAGTTTGCACGTGAATGGCCAGGTCACGTACGTCTACCGATTCCCGTTGATCGACCAGTTCGAGAATTAAGCGTTTACGGTTTTGATAATTCATACCTAATCGATTCATTTGTACAAAAATGAACAAAATTGAACAAAAATAAACATAATGATGAATCCACGGGTACGAATAACCGACGAAAAGCTGCTATCTGACAACTGGTATGTACTGAAACGGTACACATTTGAGTACCAACAGGCCAATGGTACATGGACTACGCAGCAACGGGAAGCCTATGATCGGGGTAACGGAGCTACCATTTTGCTCCACAACCCTGCCGCTGATACCGTGATTCTTACCTGCCAATTCAGGCTACCGACCTATGTAAACGGAAACGACACAGGAATGCTCATCGAGACCTGCGCTGGCCTGCTCGACGACGATCATCCGGATGATGCCATTCGGCGTGAAATGGAGGAAGAGACCGGGTACCGGATTTCTGCGGTGGAAAAAGTAATGGAAGCGTACATGAGTCCAGGGTCGGTAACGGAACGCCTCTTTTTTTACCTGGCAGAATACAGCGCCGATACGACCCGAACGTCTGGAGGAGGCATTGACGAAGAAGATATCGACGTGTTGGAGCTGCCTTTGACTGATGCCATGCGGATGGTAGAAACGGGCGAAATCATGGATGGCAAAACGATAATGCTACTCTATCACCTACGGTTGAAGCAACTCATGCGATGAGGAGGGAAAGCGCCCGACAAGGGCAGTTTGGACAGGTGAACCACCTGGTACTACCGGGCCGTTCAACCAGATTTTATGCAACTCTATAGAATTTATAGTTAAATGACTAAACAATTAATTCTCCGTTTATGAAAAAGTTAATCGTATTCGCCGCCCTCCTCCTTGTAGGTACGTCGGTTTCGTTTGCTCAGGACGATGCAGCGAAAGCTGCTAAGAAGGAAGCAAAAATGGTTAAAAAAGAGGCCAAAAAAATGAAGCAAAGTGCCGACCGAGCCGATAACGAGGCGGCAAAAGACATGGCCAAAGACACGAAGAAAGCAGCTAAAGCAGCTAAAAAAGAGGCCAAAGACCTGAAAAACTAAGGCTTTCTGTTCTTGATGCTTCACAAAAAAGGGGATTGCCAGCTAGGCAATCCCCTTTTTTGTGAAGCATCATCAATTAGTTAAGCATTTTGCAGCTTGCGCCGGGCCGCTAATGGGTGCGTCGACATGGGCTTGTGCTCATCCAGGTTGATTACGTGGAAATCGCCGCCTGCCAGTTTGAAATCACGCTCGTAGTTGTGCAGGTTCTCCATGACCGTGTGGTCAACGTACCTGGCGTTGTGCAGATCAACGGTCACATGCTGACCTTCTTCCTGCGGAATGGTGTCGAGCTGTTTCTTGATTGACAGGTAGTTGGTAAACACAGCCGCCCCATTGATGGTCAGCGTGTGGTGCGTACCGGTCGATTTAAGAGTCATCTCTGGCTTGAAGAGGTATTTGAGGGGTAATCCCAGCACTACCTGAATGATGAACTCAGCCACAATACCCACGGCAATACCGATCAGCAAATCGGTGGCCAGGGTGGCAATAATGGTTACGACAAACACGATCAGCTGCTCGGGTCCGATCTGATACATATGCCGAAACTCTTTCGGGGCTGCTAACCGGAAGCCGACTGAGATCAGGATGGCGGCCAGTGCTGCAACCGGAACCAGTTTGATGAGCGGAACCAGGGCAACAACGAAGATGAGCAGGAAAGCACCGTGGAAGAAGTTGGCCCAGCGGGTTTTGCCACCGTTGCTCAGGTTGGCCGACGAACGGGCAACTTCAGAAATCATGGGCAGCCCGCCCAGCAGCGAGGCTGTCATGTTACCAATGCCAACCGCCGTCAGGTCTTTACTCAGGTTTGACTTACGTTTGTAGGGATCCAACAGGTCAATGGCCTTACCGGTCAGGAGCGACTCAAGCGAGCCGATCAGGGCGAACATCGCCAGATACTTTAGCGCGATTGGCAACAAGCCTCCGTCCATCCAGGCACCAAAATCGACGTTCATCGATAGTTTGAACTCACCCGGATTAACCAGCGGTTTAATGTCGCCGTATTGCTTTACGTCAGAGAGGTGAAAATATAAGCCCAGCGAGATCGCGACAACCAGCACCACCAGAGCCGGCGGGATACGCTTGACGGATGCGCTCTTGATCATTGGCCAGCCAAAAAGAATAACAAGGCTGACCACCCCAATCACGGCTATGTGCCATTCCATATTCATGAGGCTGTGCGGCACCATCGCAATCAGTTCGAGCGGCTCTTTGCCTTTCAAGTCAGACGGATGTGCCCCCACTGCCAGGTGAAGCTGTTTCGACATGATGATAATGCCGATTGCGGCCAGCATACCGTGAACTGCCGAAAGCGGAAAGAAGTCAGCGAGCTTGGCGACCTTCAACACGCCGAATAGCACTTGCAGCAGGCCAGCCGCCATAATCACACCCAGCGCCAGCTTCCAACCGAGGTCTACATTGCCACGCCCTAATTCTTCGACACAACCAGCTACAATCACGATCAAACCAGCCGCTGGCCCTTTGATCGTTGGCTCGGAACCAGCGAAAAACGCGACAATCAAGCCACCAACGATAGCCGTCAGCACACCCATGATTGGTGGAAAGTTACTGGCTGAGGCAATACCCAGACTAAGTGGGAGCGCAATGAGTGACACTAGAAACCCGGACAGCAGGTCCGATTGCCAGTTTTGCTTTAAGCCAGCAAGGCCTTTGGCAGGTACAAAGTGGGTGGTTGGTTTGGCAACTGTTTCCATATGATGTGTCTAATTCGGTTGTAGCGGAGTTGTAGAAGGACAAAAGTGAGCCAGCGCTATTAAGGGGCCGTTAACCATGTATTTAAATCGAATTAAACGTAGGTTAATCTTACTCCCTGAGCGCTGGAGTAGGATGGAGTTACGACGAGCGGTAGGCGGTCTCGTAAATTGACTTCACATGTGGCCCCAGAAAAATGCGGGCGTAGATTCGAATAATGGCGAGGCCGTCGAGAATGAAACTGAGCGAGACGAAGAAAGCCAGGAGTATCTGACTCTCATGGATATGGCTGAAAATCAAATCTTCGCCAATAAAGGTTGGTGTGATTGGAAAGCCCGTGACACCCAGGCAAGCTAGGAAGAAAACGAACGCTAGCTTGGGGCGGGTCAGCGAGTGGCCGTGGAACTGATCGAGGTTAATGTCTTTCTCCAATGTTTTGATCCGGCTGATGCAGATGAACCCGATGAGGCCAAACAGAGAAATGCCACTTAGATACAGCAGGGTTTGCGTGTAGTGGAAGTTCTCGTTGAAGGAGATCGCAAGGGCCACCCAGAAGTGGTTCATGATAATCAGTAGCCAGCTCATTCGGGCTTTCCGGCGTTCGGTAAAGGCTTTCAAAACCATCACCAGGCCAAGGAAGGCAAAGAAGATGGGCATGTAGCCTTCAACCGTGTCGGGGATCTTTTCTTCGAAAAACAGGCAGACCAGCCCAAGCAGATAAATCGGAACGAAGAAGATCAGCACCCGATTGACCGTTAGAAAATTGAGCCGCGAGCCAGCCCATTTCAGTGGGTTCCAGAGCGACCGGTACATCATCGAATCCAGATTCCACTCCTTAATGCAGAGCATGTAAAAGGTATTCCGCAACCGGGTCGGATACGACTTCTCAATCGACTGGCCCCGGGGCGAAGCATCATAAAACTGCTCGCGGATCAGGTAACTAACCACCGATGGCGACACCAGCAGCTGGTAGGTACGTAGGAAGGCATTACCGGCAAAGTGAAACAGGGCCAGGTTTTCGAAACCAGCCGCCACCTCTACAAAAATCAGCCCGATCTGCGCAATAGACGCATAAGCGATCTGGCTCTTCACCGACGACTGTACCCGGGCGATACCCGTAGTAATAATAGCCGTGATCAGGCCTAGCAGGGCCGTCAGCACACGCATCGAAATCTGATGCTCCCAGAAGGGGTAGGTACGTAGCAGCAGAAAAACGCCGAGGTGCACTGACAGCGAGCCGTAGAAAATGGCGCTCGATGGCGTAGGTCCTTCCATGGCACGGGGTAACCACGATGAAAACGGCAACTGCGCCGACTTGGCCGCCGCCGACAGCAGAATCATCAGTGAAATAAACACGCCGATGAACGAGTGCGTTTGTAAGTGCTCGTGTACCAGTTCGTAGTTACTGAGTTGCAGGAACGTGATGTTCTGATGCCACAGATGATGACTCGCCCACATGGCCAGAATGATACCAATATCGCCGATCCGGTAGATTGAAAACACTTTAACGGCATTTTTTACGGGCAGGTACCGGGTGCGGTAGAAGGCAATGAGCAGGAACGATGAGATGCCCAGAATCTCCCAGCCAATGAACAGCGTTTCGAGGTTGCCCGAAAAAATGGCGACTGTGTAGCCAAAGTAAAAAAACAGGATCGTGTTGAAGAACCGCTTGTAACCCGGCTCACGATGCATGTAGCTGCGGCTGTAGAGGGTGATCAGGAACGTCAGGAAAGATCCGACAAACAGGTAAACCGCCGTGATCCGGTCGAAGTCGAAGTCGATAAAGAATTCGTAACCTCTGGATTGAAACAGGACAATCTCTTTCAGATCGAGCGTTGGAGCACCGTTGACCAGCCAAAAGCCGATAAACGTGAGGGCACCAAGCAAATGCAGGCCTGCCGTCAGAAAAGCGATCAGCGAGATAAGGCTCTCCCGTTTGGCAGGAATCAGCAAACTGAGCAGGAACCCGATCAGGGGAAGGAGGGGAAACAGGGGTAGCAGCGAAATCATAAGTAAGGAGCAAAAAAAGAGAGACTGACTACCGGTATTAATTCAAGACCAGCACCCGGATATTTTCGTGTTCGGCTTCGAGCATAGGTGTCACGTCGGTAACTTCCTGCACCTGCTTCATGATGGGTTCATACAGGCTGAAACTGCCATTCTTGAACTGCCAGAACGTATGTGTATCCGGATCGACGACCACCAGGTGTACCCATTCGTTGATGAACCACTCGTAGGTGGCCGGGTTACGCTGAATGGTCTTCAGCGCCACGTCGGGGTAATGCTCCACGATCATCAGTAGCCGGATCGGGTCGTGTACTTCGATCATCTGGCTGGGTAAGCCCGGCCGCAAATCACCATCGATGCCGTTGGCGACGCCGAAGAGGCCCATTACATTATGGGGTAGCTTGGTCCCTGCGCCCAATTTCTGATTGTCGACCCGCGAAAAGAAATACTCCAGGTTGATGCCGCCGCAAACAGGTGCCGCCGCATTCAGAATACGCATGAGGTACTCCCCGTCGGGATCGACCCGATAGTCGTATGAGTTCAGGAACGAGCGGCGGTCGAGGAAGAGGTGCTTTGATAATGACCGGCGACCCACAATGCACAGTGCATTGGTGGCGTGGTTTAGCTCGGGGCGGGGTTCAAATAAGGATACCGAGCGGAGTTTAATCAGTTTATGAATCGCTTTCGGGGTGCCTTTAGTATCGATCGACATGAATCGGCGCGATCGTTCCTTGGCGTTCAGGTCCAGCGCTTCAGCGAAAATCACCTGGTTGTTCCGGTGGTTTTCCTGGTTGACGGGCGACAATGTGTCTTCGTCGAAGAAAGCAATCTCGTCGCGAGTCGTGTCGTGCAGAGCCCCGATAAACTGGGTACCGTCGGGAATAGCAATGCCGCGTTCGCGCAGCAGAGAACGTACCTGGGCGTGATTAGCCATGTACGACATGGCCCGTGAATTCACCGAACCCGCTCGTCCTGAACAGGCCCCGCAGTCATAGGCGGCATAGTGGGGATTGTTTACGCTGCTTGATCCGTGGCCAACGATGTAAACGATTGGCGCAAAGTCGGTCACCATACCAATACTCTTCAGCAGTCCCTCAACCCGCTGCGCCATTTCATCGACTCGGAACCCAATCTCAAGGCCATTCTCGGCTTTGTCGTCGGGCATGTGCTCAACGGTCAGCGTGGCCGACTTATCCATATGCCGGAACGAGGTGGCTGTGGCGGGGCTCATTGTGGGCCGGAAAATATTGAGCAACAACTTCATGGCCGACCAGAAACCGAGGGTTTGCGAAATCAGCCAGCCGCTGTGAAATGAATGCGCATGTTTACTGAAATGCACATCGCGCTCGTGCTTATGGGGCTTGCCCCGTTCCTTTATCAGAAATTTAGGCGATAGTGGAGCCGGACAAACCTTGTCGTAATACTTGCCGCCTTCGGGCTGGAAATACGTTTCAACGCCAAAAAAGCCGGGTGTGCCGAACGTTTCGCTGCTGGGGTCGAGGTGTTCGAGGTGGCGACGCAGGGAACATTCCCGGTCGTCGATGCAGAACATGGCCTGGAAACTTTTGGCGGGTATGGTCTCCGGCAGTTGCGGTTCCTGGCTAATACCAGCCAGTACCTGATCGTAATACGTCCACTCAAACGCGTCCTGCCAAAGCGAGAGCGCTTCATCCAGTTCTGTTTCGGCAACCGGGCGTAACAGATCGCCCGGTTTATTGCTGGCTTTGATGCAAATCGGTAACCAGTCAGTGCCAAACTGATCATCAAGCGCGTCGATTTCGAGCATAAGCTCGAACATGACCAGATCATGCAGCGAAATAGGTTTCTGATCGAGTAGAGCCTGGGGTTGATCTTCAACCGACGACACCATACCCGACCAGCCCTGATGGGCAAACTGCTGATCAAACATGTACTGTTTGTAGCAGGCTTCATTACCGACTACAATACCCAATAGATCAGTTAGGCTGGTGGTCTCGGAAAGCAGGAGGGCCCGGGCGCGTTTGGTCCTGAAAAAACTGGTGTAGCTGGTTCGTTCCAGATCGCGCAAGGCGGCTAAAAAGGAAGGAGCACCAACTGGAAACGCCCAGATCGAGATACCCTGATCGAGATAGCTGCACAGTATCCGGAAAAGGAGCGGGTGTACCATTGAGTCGAGATCGACGTGATACTGCTTTTTCCAGAAGGCTCGCAACGAGCCAATTCGGGGTAACTCCGTTGGAGCGTAAGTGCCGTTGAGAAGTTTTTGTGTCCAGCTCTCTACCGCTTCGGGGCCCTTTCGTCTGGCAATGGCCTGGTTCAGTACCGATGGATCAATTTGCTTGTCTGCGTATAAGGCCCGGTATTCCTCAAGTGATAGCGACACTTTGTAGCCAAAGATTTGCGATGCACTCTGAATTCCCTGATAGAATGGTAAAGTCTGAAACGCGTGTAATGTATTATGATGAATGAAGTCCTTCAACGGTGCCTGCGCTGGCAAATAATGCTTAAGGTCATGCAGCACGACCTCGGCATCGAAAGTGTTTTTCTGTGGTTTCATTCGGAGCTAATCGATAAAGATCGAGACGATATGGAATTGATTATCAGTGATCAGTATCGGATCGTTAGAAAGGTAGCCCCCCACCCGTTAAAGCGTCGTTAATCTGTCATTAAAAGGGGGTTATAACGTCATTAAGCACATTTACGCAAAATGTTTCGATGATAAAATAGTACAATTTTGAGGCTACTTAAGTGTTTAGACCGTAGCGGAAAGAAGGTTGGTCGACTTACGCATGAAACGCCACAGAGCGAACCACGCCAGAGTAAGTGTAACCAGTCCGTAGAGGGTCAGCGTCTGTAGTTCGGGCAGGATGGCTGATAGGGGCGCGTTGAGGAAAAAGACTTTCCGGAAGCCGCTCAGGAAGTGGGTCAGCGGAATGGCCTGCGCCAGTCCCTGCAGAAAGCCGGGCATCTGGGCAGCGGGCCAGGTGTAACCGCTGATGACGAAGCTTGGTGTAGCCATCACCATCAATAGTTCGGTAGCCCGCAGCTGGTTCGGTACCAGAATGCTGACCAGAATGCCCAGCCCCGTAATAGCCAGCGTAAAGGCGGCAATCAACAATAGGGTTTCGGGAAGCTGCACAATAGGCGGAATTTTCAGCAGCGGAAACAACACGCCCAGTACGAAGGCCCAGATGCCCACGCCCATGATCCAGTAGGGCAGAATTTTGGTGATCAGCGCTACCCCCGACCAGCGGGTTTTGGCCTGTACCTGATCAAAGGTGTGCTCTTCAAATTCTTTGCTGAACGCCAGCGCCAGGGCTAGCAAAAATACTTGTTGCAATACCGCGCCCATTAGCCCCGGCATCATATAGTAACCGTAGTTGCCCGACGGGTTGAAGTAGCGCGTATTGTTGATGCTGAATGCCTGAAACTGGCTACGTGCTTCAATGGCTGGTACGCCCCGTTTCATCAGGCCCTCTACCTCAATGCCAGCGTTCATCGTCGATAAGGTGGTCTGAACGGCCCGCGACACAAAATTGGCGGTCAGAATATTGGCCATGTTCAGATCGACCTGGATTTCGGGCGTGCGGCGTTGCTGAATATTGCCTTCAAACTGCTCGGGAATAGTCACCACGGCCTCGTACTGTCCGGTCTGGAAGGCCTTGCGGGCGCTTACCTCGTCGGTAAAAACGTGTTTGATATGGATAGTTGGGTTATCGTCGAGGGCTGTAATCAGCTTGCTGCTCAGCGACGACTCGTTGAGGTCGAGCACCGCAATAGGCAGGTTCGTTATGGTTGGCCGGTTGTAAGTGAACCCCAGTAACAGCCCGAAAAAGAGCGGCCCGCCAATGAATACGGCCACGGCCACACTGTTGCGGCTAAACTGCCTGAATTCGCGGGCAATGAGTTGAACGAAGGTTTTCATAACGATTTGTTGGCCGACAGTAACACGGTCTGGTTGGTGAGTAAGCTGGCCTGGTCGGCCGGAGCAATCGGATTTAGTTTCAGCTCGTAGGTCGCTTCGCCCAGTTCGTAGTTGGGGTAGCTGCTGGTGCGCGAGGCATAGCTGCTCAATTCTTTAATCGAAACCAGTTTGGCTTGCAGGGTCTTGTCGCCATACGGTAGTTTGGCTGCATAGGTAGTGCCTCTCACAAACTGGCCAACTTCCTTTTCGCTGACGGTGAAGCGCAGGTACGTTTGCCCGTCGGCGTAGCCCGTTGCCACGGCATAACCGGCCGGTGCCAGTTCGCCCTCGTGCAGGCTGATGGTCTCGATAGTCATATCCTGAGCGGCCACGATCACTTTTTCACGCAGGGCCGCCTGTACTTCTTTCAGCGCCCCTTCGGCCCGGAGCATATCACCATACGCCATCTTGATCCGTTCGGCACGTACCTGGCCGTCTACTTCGTCGCGTTTGGCCTGCGTGCCAGTCAACTGGGCTTTGGCCGACTGGTATTTGGTCAGCATCTCGTCGTACTGCTGGGCCGAGATCAGCGAATCGCGGTACATATTCTTAATGCGGGCAAAGCTTTTTTCGGCCAGTGCGTACTGATTCCCAGCGGCTGAAGCGGCTGCATCGGCCTGTTTGCGTTCGTTGGCGGTTGCCCCGTTGCGGGCCATTTCGTACTGGGCTTTGGCCGACGTGTAGGCACCCTGCGCCTGTAGCAACTTGGCTTCTGCTTCGGGAATATCGATGCTGGCAACGGGTTGGCCTTTGTGAACTTTGTCGCCTTCCTGCACCAGAATCTTCGTGATCCGACCCGTTACTTTGGCCGTCACGCTGACGGTTTCTTTCTTCACTTTTCCCTCAATGGCATCAGAGAGGGCCTGTTCGTTCTGGCAGCTGGCAAGCAGCAACGTACCCAGCGATAAAACGGCTACTAAATTGGTTTTCATGGACTTTGTCGATTGATTCTGGTTGGAGTGACTTAGCTTATTGGACATCACTGATTGTTAGGTTACCGGTTGCTTCGAGTTGAGCGACCTGCGCCATCCGCTGATTCACAATGGCCTGCAGGTAGTCGAGTTCGGCTTTCTGGAAATCGCTTTCGGCGTCGAGGCGCTCTGTGATGCGGATCAGGCCCTGCTCATATTGCTTGGTAGCAATCTCCAGCGCTTTGCGGGCCAGCGTTGTTTTTTGCTGGGCTACCGTAAGCAACTGGCTGGCCGTACCTGTTTCTGATCGCGCTTTGGCCAGATTCAGCGCAAGCAGGTCGCGGGTTTGGTCGAGGGTGTTCTGTGCGATCAGCACGTCCTGTTGGGCGGTTCGGCGTTCTGACCGGGCGGCCAGCTTATCGAACAACGTCCAGCGAATGCCCACGCCAACGTACCAGTACGGTTCAATGGCCGATAAATCCTGCCGGCGAAGCTCATTTTTACCGAACGCGTATACCTGTGGCAGATAGCCTGACACCGTGGCTTTCTGTTTGTACAGCGCCGCCTGTTCCGAAAAAGCCAGTGCTTTTACTTCGGGCCGATTTTCTACGCTACTGGTCAGGGTGTCGGCGATCATTGGTTTCAGATCGGGGCGTATTGCGCTCAGCTGTTCGGCGGGTAATCCGGTTAGCTGGGTGAGCCGGGCAATGGCGAGTTGTTTTTTGCCATCGAGTTCTACGTGTTTCGCCCGTAAATCTTGGGCAGCCAGTTCTACTTTGCTGCGGTCGTAGGGCGTGGCCAGCCCTTCTTTCACGGCCCGGTTCACAAAGGTGGCCTGTGCTTTCAGGCGAGCATCTGCTTCGGCCAATACCGTTTCTGATTTAGCCACGAGTGCCAGTTGGTCATAGGCCTGTGCCACCTCCCTAATCACGGTCATTCGTTCTTTCTCAGCCATTGCAGTCACGGCTTTCCCTTTGAAGGTCAGTGCCTTGGTGAGTGTCGGGATTTTGGTGCCCGAGAAAAGTAACATATTGGCCGATACCGTTGCCCGCAGAATGTCGCGTCCCTGAATTACCTGCGACAATTCGTAGGGTCCCTTGTACACTTGTTCGGGCAAGGGCTGGTAAGGCAGGCGGGGAATGGTAATGGAGATGTCGCGGTCAAGATGCGTATAGGTTGGGTTAAAGGTTACTTCGGGTAAATACTGGTTCCGCAACGACTGCGTTTCGATCGCTACTTTAGTCTGTTCGGCCCGGTTGGTCGACAGGGCGTAACTTTTCGTCAATGCTTGTTCAATCAGGGCGGCTCGCGTCAGTGAGGCGTTGGGTGCCTGAACGGGCATGGGCTGGGCATTGGCGACTGACGTGATCAGCAACGTAACCCAAAAAGCGGAGATGAATGACTGTTTCATTGTGCACTAATTACACTAATTATGTTTTTATAGTTTCCTTTGGGGCAAAAAAATAGGTACACGACAGTAGCTATACTGGTGCACCCGTGACAGGCAGCCGATGCTACTCGCGGTAAAACTTATCGGTCAGGATGCTCCGAAGCAACAGATTCACGACCTGCTCGATCGTTTCGCGGGGATCGTCGGCTACGCCGGTTGTCAGCGTAGGGGGAAACTGCTTCAGGAAGTCGGGATCGGTCAGGTTCTGTACGGCGCTGACGTAGATGAGTACCGCCAGTTGCCGGGTGGTATCATCGCGGATGTAGCCAACGCGAGCGCCTTCATCAAGCAACTGAGTGAAGTTCTTTAAGGGCACATCGCGCCGGAAATCAGCGATTTTCTGCCAGGCCAGGGGTTCGGCCCGTTTTAAATCGTCTAAAAACGAGCGACTTATGCTACTAAAGCTGATGCCGATATGCAGTAGGTAGGCGTTCATCTTCTGGCGGAAATTCAAGTCTACATCATTCAAAATGGTTTCCGACCCGCTCATGTATTCCTGAACAACCCGATCGATGCCCGCCATCAGAATATCGGCTTTACCACCGAAATGGTTGTAGATCGTCTTTTTGCTGATTGCCAGTTCGCGGGCAATATCGTCGACTACCACCCGGCTGTAGCCATACCGGAAGAACAGCATCATGGCTGCATCAACAATACGTTGATCCGTGCTAAGTGTACCGGCGGTGTCGTGGGTGGTTAATGTCGTGCTGCGTCTCATGTTTACGTAAGATACAATATTCGTGTATATAATAAAATTTACTTCTTAAAAGTTCGGGATGGCTTTGCTGTACAAGCCAAATAACAGAGCACTATACAGCGACGCCGTAATCTGTGCGTATCAGCTACGCGACATATCGCCGATGCTGGTTAAAGCAAGATTAAGCCGTATTTTTCGGAGTAATGATTCCACTGGACTAAATCATCTTCTATGCGTCAACTTTTCACTTCATCCTGTCTGCTTGTTGCCCTGCTGGGTGCCGCACCGTCACCAACGGCTCAGGCGCAGGCAAAGCGGACTAAAAATGCCGTTGCCACGCAGGCATCGGCAACCCCCACGATCAATGCCAGCCTGTTCAATGGCCTGCGCTGGCGGAACGTAGGACCCTATCGCGCTGGCCGGTCGCTGGCCGTTGCCGGACATCCCGATCAGCCACTGACGTTTTACTTCGGAGCAACGGGCGGGGGTATCTGGAAGACAACCGATGGTGGCCAAAACTGGGCCTGTGTATCCGACAGCACGTTCGGCTCCTCATCGGTTGGGGCAATCACCGTGGCCCCGTCTGACCCGAACATTGTGTATGCGGGTATGGGTGAGGCCGAAATCCGGAGCAACATCAGCTATGGCGATGGTGTTTATAAAAGTACCGACGGTGGTAAATCGTGGCGGCACATGGGCCTGAAACAGGCCGACGCCATTGGTAACATCGAGGTGCATCCGCAAAACCCAAATCTGCTCTATGCGGCGGCACTGGGTAATCCATTTGCGCCCAATGCCGAACGCGGCGTATTCCGCTCGACTGATGGGGGTACGTCGTGGACGAAGGTGCTCTTCAAAAACGACAGCACCGGTGCGGCCTCTGTCCGACTCGACCCCAGCAACCCCAGCATTGTGTACGCCACGCTCTGGCAGGCCTACCGGAACGGCCACTCGATGAGCAGCGGCGGTAAAGGCTGCGGCCTGTACAAAAGCACCGACGGCGGCACAACCTGGCAGTCTCTGAACGAAAAACCTGGTATGCCGCGTGGCCTGCTGGGTAAGATTGGTATCGCCGTGGCTGCTTCTAATTCGAGCCGCCTCTACGCGCTGATCGAGAATGCGAAAGGTGGTCTGTACCGGTCCGACGATGGGGGTGAACACTGGTCGCTGATCAATGAAGACAAAAATCTGTGGCAGCGGCCGTGGTATTACATGATGCTGGGCGTATCGCCCCAGAATGACAATGATCTGATCGTGTTGAACGTAAACGCGTTGCGCTCGAAAGATGGTGGCAAAACCTTTGCTCGTGTACCCGTGCATCATGGCGATACGCACGATGTGTGGTTTAACTCGAAAAACCCGCTAAACTTTGCGATTGCCGATGACGGCGGCGGCGAAATTACCTTCGACGGGGGCCGTACCTTTACCGATGTCGACGTACCCACGGCGCAGTTCTACCACGTATCGCTCGATAACGACTTTCCGTATAACCTCTACGGTGCCCAGCAGGATAACTCGTCGGTTCGTATTGCCAGCCGCACCGATGGCTACAGCATTGGCGCCAAAGACTGGTACCCCGTAGCGGGTGGCGAAGCGGGCTACATTGCTGCCGACCCGAAAGATTCAAAAATTACGTTTGGTGGCGAATATGACGGATTCATGTCGAAGCATGATGCCCGCATCAACCAGAACTACGCCATTTCGGTTTATCCGGAAGGGGCTATTGGCGCGCCTGCGTCGGTAAAAAAATACCGCTTCCAGTGGACGTACCCAATCCTGTTTTCGCCTCACGACCCGAGTGTGCTTTACGCAACCTCGAACCACGTGCATCGCTCAACAGATGCTGGTCATTCATGGGAAGACCTGAGCCCCGACCTGACGCGGCATGAACCACGAACCATTGGCGAAACGGGTGGCCC
Source organism: Fibrivirga algicola (assembly GCF_011742925.1). GTDB lineage: Bacteria > Bacteroidota > Bacteroidia > Cytophagales > Spirosomataceae > Fibrella > Fibrella algicola. Next base: position 59,353 of record NZ_WAEL01000008.1, on the reverse strand, counting down.
GATTACCAAAGACATGACCGGGGCTGAGATTTACGCCACCATTTTCACCTTCGCCGAAGCCCCCACTGAGAAGGGTGTGTTCTGGGCCGGGTCAGACGATGGACTCTTACACGTAAGCCGCGACGCGGGTAAAAGCTGGCAAAACGTTAGCCTGCCCGCCAGCCAGCTGGGTGAGTTTGCGCTGATGAACCTGATTCACCCGTCGGAACACGCACCGGGCAAAGCGTACCTGGCGGCTACCCGTTACATGAGCGGCGACCGGAAGCCCTACCTTTTTAAAACGAGCGACTACGGAAAAACCTGGACCAACATTAGTAACGGTATCCCCGCCGACGAATATTGCCGCGTCGTGCGCGACGATCCCGAACAGCCGGGCCTGCTCTTTGCCGGTACCGAACGGGGTATTTATGTGTCGTTCAACGATGGAGCAAGCTGGCAGAAGATGAACCAGAACCTGCCCATGACGCCCATCCGGGATTTGCAGATTCATAAGCGCGAGAAAGACCTGGTTGTTGCTACGCATGGCCGCGCCTTCTGGATCATGGACGACATTACGCCCCTGCGCGAACTGGCCCGTCAGGCTCAGGCCGGTCAGGTACGTGCCGACAGGATGCTGGTGTTTAAACCGCGCCATGCCTACCGGATGGATGGCGGCAAAGGCGGGTCACCCGATGAAGGCGAAAACGCTGAAAATGGCGTCCTGGTCCGGTATTACTTGCCTGCCAAACCTACGAAAGAACTCCGCCTGCAATTCATGACCGAGAAAGGAGACACCATCATTACGTATTCTGACCGGAAAGACAAGAAGGGGAAACCGCTCACGATCTCGAAGGAGTTTTACGAAGATGTGAAGATCAACCGCTCCGGCACCATTCCCGCACAGGTTGGCCTGAACCAGTTTGCCTGGGACATGCGCTACCCCGATGCGGTGGCCGTCGACGGCCTGAACGTGATGTGGTCGGGGAATGGGATCGGTGTAAAAGCAGTGCCGGGCCGGTATCGGGTACGGCTGCTGCACGGCGATTCGCTGGTGAGTGAGCAGCCCATCGAGATTCGCAAAGACCCCCGCCTGACGGTCTCTGATGCCGACTATGCCGAGCAATTTGCCTTCGTGAAAAAGTGCAACGATAAACTGTCGGAGGTGCACCGGGGGATCAACCAGTTGCGGACGGTTCGTTCGGCGGTGAATGGCTACCTGGGCGCGGTGAAAGACAGCACGGTAACGAAGAAGTTTTCGGCCATTACCAAACCCATGCTGGCCGAACTCGATTCGCTGGAAGCCACGCTGATGCAACCTAAAGCCAAGGCCACGCAGGATGTACTGGCGTTCCCGATTCGCCTCAATGACAAGCTGGCGGGTCTGGCTTCCATGATGGCCAACGCCGACGGGAAACCCACCAAAGCGGCGCACGTTGTTTATACCGACCTGGCACGCCAGATCGACGCCGCGCTAGCGAAGCTGAAAGAGGTAACCAGCAAGCAGGTACCGGCTTTTAATCAACTGGTTGCTGAACAGAAGATTCCAGCTATTGTAGTTGATAGCAAAGGCTTCTGATTGCTTTTACCACATTGTCGGGGGCTTCCTGAGGAAGGAGGTGACCCGCGCCACGAATGACGTGCAGCCATGCCTGAGGAAGGTATGGCTGCACTAGTTTTGGCTGGACTGAAGGCGACAAGGCCCGGTCCTGATCGCCCGCCAGAATGGTGACAGGCACGTTCACCCGTGCCATTCGATTCGAAATATCTTCCCGGCTGCCCACGGCGGGCCAGGCAATCCAGCCTTCGGGTGAACTGCGCAGGTTGTCGTAGATGATTTGCTGTCGAACGGCGGCCGAAATCGGTAATTCGGTGATGTTATCGGCGGTCTTTTCGGCGGCTTTGCGTTGTTTGGCTGGTTTCAGACTCGGCTGATCGAGCATCTCCTGCCGGTCTTTGTCGGCAATCGGTTCGGCAACGGGGGGCGATGGAGCCAGTAACAGCAACCCTTCGAGGCCAGCGGGACGGGGCCTTGCCAGCGTACCGGCGGCAATAGCCAGCGCAATCTTTCCCCCCATCGAATGGCCCACCAGCAAAAAAGGTTTTTGGTCCACCTGCGCCTGGATGGCCTCCGCTACCACATCCGCTACCTCATCGACCGTCTGGTGGTCAGAGAGCGGCGTTGAGTCGCCGAAGCCGGGCAGGTCAATCGCAATGCAGTGGAACTCCGTTGCCAGTTGATCCAGCACGGCGTCCCACGACCGGATCGACCCGCCATAATAGTGAAGAAAAATCAGTACCGGCCCGGTTGGATCAGGCGGTGTTCGTGTGAGCGTGTGAAGCATACCAGTTAAAATTCTACCTTCAGCTTGGCGGGTTGATCCGTGATTTCCAGCATCTGGCCGTAAGGTACGATGGTGATCTGACCAAATTCCTGAAGAATCAGTTTATACGCATCGGCAACGGGGCGCGGCTTACGGTCGAGGTCATAAAGCCCACAGGCGTTTACCCGGTTATTCTGCTCGGCAAGTCCCGTATCCCAGTCGATCTGATCGGTCAGGCTATACCAGGTAAAGCCCATGACGGGTACGCCATCGCGGCGCATCTGCATCACGTTGAGCCACTGTTTGTAGAGCCAGGTGGGGGCATTTTCAGCCTCGAACACGTTTGTTTCGGTGTGCATCACGGGCTTATGGTACCGGTTGTAGTACTGCTTCGTGATCTGGTACCAACCCAGCACATCCATTGAGTTCATCAACTCACCGGTGGGCAATTTGATCTGCTCATTACGGCCGTAATAGTCATTGCCCATCACCTGATAACCCGGTGGTTGGCCTGCCATAAACCAATCGTACTCTTTCCGGCTCATGCCGTTGTCGAGCAGGTACAGGCATACGCTGGCACTGGGTGGATGGGCATAAAGCAGATCGAGCGAGAGAAAGCGAAGCTCGTTATGCAGCTTGATCGCTTCGGTAGGTTGCGAACAAACCTCGTGAATGAATTCTGCGCTTTCACTCTGGACGATCACCACGTCGGGCCGACGTTTGGCAATCTGCTGTGTGCCCATGATACTGGCAGCTACGCAGTGCTTCAACGCGGTCACAAACGCTTTGTCGGTCTTTAGCTGCTCATTCCAGATGCCATCTTTGGCGCTGTGTCGTGCCGTGACATAAATCTCGTTGACCGGCGTGTAGAAGCGTACCCAGGGGTAGCGATCGGCCACAGCGGCGCAGTATTCGGCGAAGTGAATCGGCAGTTCGGGATTCTGAAAATTACCGACCCAGTCGGGTACACCAAAGTGCATCAAATCCAGAATCGGCGTGATGCCCTGTCGCTTGATCTCGTTCATGGCCAGATCGGCAAACTCCCAATCGAACTTGCCGGGGCCTTTGTGAATGAGGTGGTAGGGCAGGCCGTACCGCAGTACCTTCAACCCGAGTTCTTTCACCAGCCCGATGTCTTCTTTGTAACGGTCATAATGCCCGCATTCGAGCAACTGGTCGCGGCGTACTTTGCCGTGCTTGATGGTTGGGTACGAACATTCGATACCGGTGGCAAACATGAAGTTCGAAGGGGAGCCATCGGGCAGGCCATTGCCATTCGAAGCTGTAGAGCCGCCGTACTGGTCACCCTCATAGTTGCCAGTTCCGAAGTGCTTTTCAATATGTTTTAAAAAATCCATGGGGCGTATTGTTGATGTCTGGGCACTCACTGGCCCGTTGCTCAGGAGCGAAGAAAATGGTCGGCGGTGCGTAGTGATAAAGCCATGATAGTCAGAGCCGGATTAACGCTCAAGGCCGAGGGGAACGTGGAATTATCGCTGATATACAGATTGGGTACGTCGAACGATTTGCCGTACGAATCAACGACGGCTTCGTCGGGTGAGGTCCCCATACGGCAGGTGCCGATCACGTGGGCGGACCGCGGAAAGGCCCATACGTTTTTGGCCCCGGCTGCCGCCCAGATGTCGCGCATGACCCGGTCAGCATGGGCGTTCATTTTCTGTTCGTTGTCGCCGTTGGTGAAGTAGGTACGTGGTTTGGGTAGACCACGCGCATCCAGCTCGTCCGATAGTTCAAGGTAGTTGTGGTCGTAAGGCAGTCCGTCGCCCAGAATGTTGATGCCTGCTACATGGTTATAGCGGCTCATGGCGTCGTGTAGCGCCTGCCCCCATAAGCCCCGTGCCCGCGCCATCTGCTTTACGTAGGTGACTGGCATTACGCCAATTGACTGGAGTAGGTAACCGCCGGCAAAATCAGCCGAGCCACCCGAGAAGGGGCGGTGCATGTCTTCGGAAATCAAACCGCCGGGAATGCCCTTGTAAGGGCGTATATCTTCCTCGAATTCGCCCCAGATTTGTAGTCCTGTGTGTGCCATCAGGTTCCGGCCCACCTGCCTGCTGCTGTTGGCCAGTTCGTTGATGAGCAACAGCCGGGGCGTTTCTACGGCACCAGCACAAAGAAACACCGCATTGCAGCGCTGCCGGTACGTTTGTCCCTGCTGCACATAGACAACCGCCGTAATGCGTCCCTGGGTGTCGCGGTCGAACGAAATGACAAACGAATCGGGCCGGATTTCAGCACCGTGGTTCCGGGCCAGTGCCAGGTACGTGATGTCCATGCTGGCCTTAGCCCCAACACTGCATCCGGCCTGACAAAAGCCCCGGTTGGTACACGCCTCGCGCCAGCCAACACCAGGCTGGTAGTAACGCCTTGACAGGGCTGCGTTGGCTGCGGCCGAGGTCTGTATGCCCAGGTCGGAACAGCCACGCTCCATCAGTTGGGCCGCGCCGTTGAGGGGCAGGGGAGGCAACGGATAAGCCTGGGTACGTGCCGGGCCCCAGGGGTAGTTGGCCGGGCCGGAAACGCCCAGGAACTGTTCAATCTCGTCGTAATAGGGAGCAATGTCACGGTGAAAATCAACGGGCCAGTCGGCAGCAACGCCAAACTCGGTGCGCATGCGCAGGTCGTCGGGTTGGGCTCGGGGTGTATAGGCTGTGAAGTGCAAAGTGGAGCCGCCTACGCCCGTTCCCGAATTATTTGCGCCAAAAGCCAGCGGATCCTGGCCGGCACTGAGCCGTTCGTCGTTCCAGTAGAGAAAGTTCTGCGCCCGTTCGTCGGTAGCATAGTCTGTTTTTGGGTCCTTCTCGGGACCTGCTTCCAGGGCAACAACCCGCTTGCCCGCCTGCGCCAAGCGAGCCAGAAGCGGTGCGCCCCCTGCACCGGTACCAATGATAACGGCATCGACCGTTTCGTTTCTATTGTAAGTATGTCTCTGTTGAGTCATTTTGGTGCTCGATAAAGTCGGCATGATGGATGAGCGCCAAGGCAGAATGCCGCCCGGCCCCAGCTTCGGTAGTCAGTGTTGCGTTTATACGACTGAAGCTTCAGCTTCAGTGTTCGTTTATAATTCGTTCGGTTCGCGGTCTTCGCGTTCGTTCAGGCCAATTCGTGTCCAGCCAGGTTTGTCGGCCATACCAGCGTACCCGAATCCTTCCTGAACCAGCGGATGGCTGTAGTAAATGACTGCGAGTTCGGCCAGCAGTTCTTCAAAAAACCGGGTTGGCGATAGCTGCTGCCAAACCGTTCCCGGAGCCGTGCCCTGCTGCACCTGCCCAATCAGTTCGTCTTGTTGCGAGTTGGTCAACCGATCGAACGGTTGACCGTATAGCGCCTGTGCTGATTCGTGAAAACCCGCAATGCCCTGTCGAAATGTCTCCCTGTCGGCGGGCATCACGTCGTAGCGCCAGCCGTCGCTTTCATTATTGGTCAGCCGAAGATCAACCGGGCCAATCAGGTCGACAACGTACCCAGCCGTATCTGACTGGGGAACGAGCCGGTCGGCGATTTGCCGTAACGTGCGGGCTTCGTCGGGGGTAAAAAAGCCGAGAGGTCCGGTTGGCCGGTTTAATCGGTCAGTAAGCACCTCGCGGGTGCGGTCGCTAACATGTTCGCTGGCCAGCAAGGTGCGCACGGTGCCGGTTGGGTACTGCGTCGGCTGGCTCATCCTAATTTTCCGCCGGTTACTTCTACCAGACTTCCTGTCATGAAACTGCCGTCTGACGAGGCCAACAATACGTAGGCAGGGGCTAACTCCTCGGGCTGACCGGGCCGTTCAAGAGCTACCTCGTAGCCGAAGTTTTCTACTTCGTCGATGGGCATCGTACCCGGAATGTTGGGTGTCCAGACGGGACCGGGCACTACAGCATTGACGCGAATACCACGCTTGCCCAATTGAATAGCCAGCGATTTTGTGAACGCGTGAATGGCTGCTTTTGTGGCTGTATAGTCGATCAGGATTGGGTTACCGGTAATGCCCACAATACTGCCCGTATTCACAATGGCGTCGCCTGCCTGCAGATGCGGCAAAGCGGCCTGGGCCATGAAGAAATAACCAAAAATGTTGGTCTCGAAGGTACGGCGGAGTTGTTCTTCCGTAATGTCTTCAAACTTCTCCTGCGCCATCTGATACGCCGCGTTGTTCACGAGTACATTCAGCTTCCCATATTCATCGATCGTTTCCTGAACAGCCGCGCGACATTCGTTCGATTCGCGCACGTCGGCCTGAATGACCAGACACCGCGCCCCGTGCGATTCTACCATCCGTTTAGTCTCGTTGGCATCGTCAGTGTTTTCGTTATAAAGTATAGCCACGTCGGCGCCCTCCATGCCAAATGCAATGGCTACGGCACGGCCAATGCCCGAGTCGGCTCCGGTGATGAGTGCTACCTTGCCCTGGAGTTTATTTGCCGCTTTATAATTCGATAAATCACTGTCGGGCTGGCGTTGCATATCCGATTGCCGGGCCGGATACGGTAATTTTTCGCCTTTTATTTCGGCTGAAGTGGGTCGATGCTCCTGCATGTGCATACCGTTGATAAAAATAAATTCGGGTTTATTTCTGTCAACAGGTGGCGGTGAATCTTGGTTATATAAATAGGCTTGAACGGCCAGGAATGTGGCTTAACGTCTTTTTAACAGGGGTTTGGGGGCATTTTAATCTAAAGACGGGAGCTTGGTGGTCAATCTGCCTGCGTACCGAACTACATCTCGACGGGGGTCATTAAATAAGTCGTATTTTACACACTCTCAACTATTGATGGATACTATGTATGTTTCGGATATGAAAGTTCTGGTGGTAGAAGATGAGCCGAAGTTGGCCTCCTTCGTGAAAAAAGGTTTAGAAGAGCAAAAGTGTGAGGTAGATCTAGCCTATGATGGGCAGATTGGCCGGACAATGGCGCTCAGCAACAGTTACGATGTCATTGTGCTAGACGTAAATCTGCCCAAGATCAACGGCCTCGATTTAGCCCAGACAATACGACATGAACAGGTGCAAACGCCTATTCTGATGCTGACCGCTATGGGGTCGGTAGATGATAAACTGGCGGGGTTTGAAGCGGGTGCCGACGATTACCTGGTGAAGCCTTTCGAATTTCGCGAGCTGATGGCCCGCATTCGGGCCCTGCACAAGCGGGGTGCCGAGGGTGGCAGTGCGGTGAGTGTGCTGCGGGTAGCCGATCTGGAGCTTGACCTCAATGAAAAAGTAGCCCGCCGTGGTGGCAAGCGGATCGAGCTGACGGCTAAAGAATTTGGCCTGCTCGAATACCTCATGCGGAACCGGGGCCGGGTGGTATCGCGCATCGATATTGCCGAGAAAGTGTGGGATATTCACTTCGATACTGGTACCAACGTGATCGATGTGTATGTGAATTTCCTGCGAAAGAAAGTAGATAAGGAATTTCCGACCAAGCTCATCCATACAGTTATTGGCATGGGCTACATCATGAAAGAAGAGTGACAATCCGTGCCCGCCTGACGCTGCTGTTCTCGTTGCTGGTTGGTTCCATTCTGTTGCTCTTCTCGGTATCCATTTACTTGCTATATAGTCAATACCGGGAGGTTGACTTTTATGACCGCCTGCGTGAAAAAGCGCTCACGACCGTTCGTGTACGCGAAGATGCCGGTGATCTGGCCAGCACTGATCTGCCTGTTATGGTTGGTGAGCGAGTTACTATTTATAAGCTACCCAATCAGATCCTCTATACATCAGGGCAGGGCTTCAAGCCTGCTCTAACATCAAGTCAATTTCGGCATATTCAGGAGGGGCACGAAGTTCGGCTAACCCACCTCGATACCGAGACAATTGGCATCCGGTACCTGAGCAAAACCAATCAGACACTGGTGGTGGTGGTTACGGCCTATGACCAATACGGGTTCAGTAAGCTGCTCCGTCTCCGTGAGATCCTGATTTTTGGCTGGCTGGCCAGTTTTTTCATGGTGGGTGTCGCGGGCTGGCTTTTTTCGTCTGATGCCCTGCGGCCCGTGTCGGAAATTATCGATCAGGTCAACGACATCTCGGCCACCAACATCCACGAGCGGCTGCACGTAAGTCGTAAACGCGATGAGTTGGCCGAACTGGCCCACACGTTCAACGACATGCTGAATCGGCTGGAAGAGGCCTTCGTGAGCCAGCGGAGTTTTGTTTCCCACGCCTCGCACGAGCTACGTACCCCGCTGGCGATCATGCGCGGCAACATCGATGTAGCCTTGCTGAAGCCCCGCGATGTGCCCTACTATCAGCAGACGCTGGCCGATGTACTCGACGAAGTGCAAACGATGATCAATCTGGCCAACGGGCTACTCGATCTTGCCCGGGCCAGTTCAGAATCAACAGCGATATCGTTTCGGCCTACCCGCCTCGACGAGCTTCTCTGGCAGGCGCGGAGCAAGCTTCTCTCCAAAAATCCGGAGTACGTCATCGATATTGACTTTGAGAATTTACCCGACCAGGACGACGATCTCACCATTCCCGGCGAAGAGGCACTGCTGCGAACGGCCTTTCAGAATCTGATGGAAAATGGCTGTAAGTACTCGGCCAATGGGAGTGTGGTGGTGCGTATCTCATTTGCACCCAATCTGGTTAGTCTGGCGTTCACAGATACCGGGTATGGCATTTCAGAAGCCGATCTGCCCCACCTGTTCGAGCCTTTTTACCGGTCGTCGCTGACGAACAACCTGGCGCCAGGCCACGGCATTGGCCTGGCGCTGACTCACCGCATCGTTCGGCTGCACAACGGGCAGATAACCGTTCAGTCGAAGGAAGAGCAGGGAACAACGGTTACTGTTCAGTTTCCCCTGTCTGTCGTGCGCCCGCTGGCTATCAATGCCTGATTAGTGACTGGTAAGTCCACTGGCAAATCCGTGATTTTTTGGATAGAGACACCCAAAAACGGCACTTTCCTGCTTTGGTGAGTAGGCAGGCAACGTATGCTTAGCCAATCAGGTCAAACTATCCAGTTAACGTATTTCCTAAATCCTTACTGAAATCCTTATGTGTCAACGCCTTACCCTGTTGAGTGTTTTGTTGCTCTCAGCCCTTCTTAGTTTCGCTCAGTCGCCGGCTGGTGATGTGCCGTCGGCCCCGGGCCGGTGGTCGGCTGCCAAAGCTAACGCCTGGTATGCGAAAGAGCCTTTTCTGTTTGGGGGCAATTACAACCCGGCCAATACCATCAATGAGCTTGAGTTCTGGCAGGCCGAAACGTTTGATCCGGCTACAATCGACAAAGAGCTGGGATGGGCAGAGCAAATGGGCGTAAACACGATGCGCGTTTTTCTGCACGATCTGCCCTATCAGCAGGATGCCAAGGGGTTCATCAAGCGCATCGACACCTTCCTGGCTATCTGTCAGAAACACAAGATCCGGCCTATGCTGGTGCTGTTCGACTCGTGCTGGGACCCATATCCAAAACTAGGCAAGCAGCACGACCCGGTTCCGGGCATTCACAATTCGGGCTGGGTACAGTCGCCGGGGGCCGATGCGCTCACGGATGTATCGCAGCACCCGCGGCTGGAAGCCTATGTGAAGGGTATTGTTGGGGCTTTCAAAAATGATAAGCGCGTGTTGATGTGGGATATGTGGAACGAGCCCAACAACACCAACGACAATAGCTATGGCGATAACCACACCATAAAAACCGAACTACCTAAAGCACGCAAAATCGCGATCATTGAGAAGCTGTTGCCGCAGGTATTTCAGTGGGCCCGGTCAGTTACCCCAACCCAACCCCTGACCTCTGGCGTGTGGACTTTCTGGGTGAACGACTGGTCAAACGTGAGCACCATTCCTGCCTTCGATAAAATGCAACTGGCCAACTCCGACATCATCACCTTCCACCAGTATGCCGATGCACCTGCGCTGGAAAAGCTGATTGCCGGTCTGAAAAAAATGGGCCGTCCGCTGATTTGCACTGAGTTCATGGCGAGGGGCGTAAACAGCAAGTTCCAGACGCACCTACCCATTGCCAAACGCGAAAAAGTGGGCATGATCTGCTGGGGCTTTGTAGCGGGTAAATCGCAAACTTTCCTACCGTGGGACAGCTGGCAGAAACCGTACGTAAACGGTCGTGAGCCAAGTGTCTGGTTCCATGAAATTCTGAAAGGAGACGGCACCTTCTACGACCCCGCCGAAGAAACAGCCATTAAAGCAGCTATGGGCAAAAAATAGCGTTAAGCTGAACCCTACAACACACAAAAAAGCGGCTCTGGGTAATCCAGAGCCGCTTTTTTATACCTGAGAGACGCGTGCTTACGCCTTCTTCGTTTTAGTAGTCGTTTTCTTGGTTGTACTCTTCTTGGTGGTAGTACCATCAAGGGTGTTGATCCAGCTAGCCAGTTTTACGGCATCTTCTTTTGGTACCTGCTTCATGGGTGCCATAGCGATATAACCAGGCCAGTTGCTAGGCTTTGGGTTGTAGATCAACTCGACGATCTGCTCGTCGGTATAGTTACGCTTGGCCACGTCTTTATAGGCCGGTCCAACCAGACGAGCATCAACCCGGTGACAGGCAATACAGGTGTATTTGGTCATAAGGGCCTTCATATCATCAGGAATATTATCCTGCGCCTGGGCCGAGAATGATGCCGACAACAAACCGGCGGTAGCAAGGAGGAAGCCGAACGCTTTTTTCATCGTAAAAACTTGATTGGCAATTGAGTTAACTAAGTTGTATTGTAGTATTCTGGTGAAACAAAGGTAAACCGTAGCCAGCGCTGAATCCAATTCAATACCGACTTATTACCCTAGTAACAGGTATAAGACTGCTTTTTACCCTAAAAGTTTAGTCTGTGTCAGGAATCTATGCCAAAAATAACTTGACCGAACTTGCCCAGGCCGCCCGGGGTTTTGACTCTATGACAACCTACGATTTCAAAACTTTCCATACGCGGTCGATCAACGCGGCCACGGCAGAAGAACGGGCGGCCATCAATCAGGAGCTTAAAGAGCTGTATACAAATCTGCCAGACGAAGAGAAGGACGAGTTTAATCAGCAACTCCAGCGCTTCCTGGCCCGCGAAATGGGTCGCCTCAAGTCTGACTATGAATCGGTGAAAGGCGGGCTTCAATAAGGGTGGGCAATACGCTATCTGGTGACTGAAAAGGGCACGGGCAGCGTATAGAGAATGGCTACTGCACGACCTTTTTGCTTACCGGGCGTCCAGTTGGGCATCCGTGCAATAACCCGAACCGCCTCTTCATCAGTCCCGTAATTAAGGCCTTTCAGTAACCGGATCCGGTTGATACTGCCATCCGTATCGACGACAAAACTAACCAGCACCTTACCTGTGATATTATTTTGCCGGGCTGCTTCCGGGTAGCGAATACTGGTTGTCAGGTACGTGTTTAGTGCCTCCAGACCGCCGGGATAAACGGGGTTCTCGTCGGCCTCAGTGATGACTTCGCCGCTGGCAAGTTTGTAATCTCCGCTGGCAAAAGGGACTGCCGTACTCGTCGCTCGTTTGGTATCGGTGCCTAAAATAGACGGGTCGATGCCTTCTCGCAGGGCCATTTTAGGTGAAAAACTGGTCGTTGTTGGTGACACGACCACTGATGTAAGCTCGTAGCCAAATTTACTGATTGATAGCAGATTGTTTTGAGGTACGTCGATCGTGTAGCGGCCGGCACCGTCTGTTTTTGTAGTCCAACCGCGTCCGGATACGCTCACGTCGGCACCTTCTAGGGGTTGCCCTTCGGCAGTGCGGACGACACCGGACAGGTGAACTAGTGGGGCAACAGCGACGATTTCAGAGCCGTCCAACCGCCGAAGTTTTAAACTATGCTTTTCTGCACCTTTCGCCGAAACGAGTATCCGGAAAGTCTTGTGTTCGTCTGCCGAAACAAGGAGGACGGTGCCGCTCGGTATAGCCAGCTGGCAATTACCGGTTGCATCGGTCAATATCGACTGTGTGCCATCTGTCGATGAAACAGTAGCACCCGACAGCGGTCCTGCTTCATCAAAAACGCTGATCCGGACCGAAACAAGATTTTTCGATACGATTCGCGTCATCGCTTGTTCGATGGGCTTCAGGGTAGTGGTGGATGCTGACGCTAGAGCAAGTGCCCCAGTACAGACAGAGAGTAGCGTGAACTGGTTTGCTAAATGCATGGCTATCAGGGTTTAGAGGGTGATGCTAAACCTGATGGATGCTTGCGGTCGTGTGTTTCCACAAACCGAAACGGGCTCAAGTTATCAGCCGGACAGTTGGGCCGATGGATTGTGTCTTGTCGATTGTGGGAAAATGTCGACTTATAAAAAAGCCAGGTACGTCATCCACGTACCTGGCTTGGTAGATTAAAGCGATACAAAAATCAGTCTTTCAGGCTGCTCAGGTACGTCTTGTTGCCGTTTTTATTGATGTAATATTTGCCGCCGCGTGGTCCGGTCATCACCTGCTCTCCATTTGGGCCTTTCATCGATCGATCGACGGGGGCTTTGTAGTCGGCTGGGGTTGCTTTGGTTTCGGCCTTTGCCGTGGCTTTGGCTACCCGGGCTTCAGCTTTGTCGGCTTTCTTTTCGGCCCTGGCTTCCATTTTATCAGCCTTAGCGTCGGCTTTCTCTTTCTTGTCGGCTTTGGTTACCGCGTCGGTCGATTTTCCTTTGGCTTCCTTTTTATCAGCAGCGGCTTCTTTCTTATCCTCTTTTGCGGCCTTCTTTTCTTCTTTAGCTGCTTTTTTCTCAGCTTTAGCCTGCTCTTTGTCAGCGTCAGTTTTAGCGGCCTTCTTCTCGGCTTTAGCCGCTTTCTTGTCTTCTTTAGCTTCCTTCTTATCGGCCTTCGCTTCTTTCTTCTCTTTCTTGGCTTTAGCTTCCTGAGCTGGTGCGTTGAAGGCGATCAACAGGCCGAGCATCAGGCTCAGCCACACTACAGACTTTTTCATGTACATGGTTTGATTAAGGTTAACTCGGTAATTGGACGGAAAAGTGAGTGAAAAGTTGCCCAAAACCAATTCCTTAAGAAAAATTTAAGGTGAGTTATCCTTAAGTAAATATCAGTGCTGCGCTAAAATGGCAACGGGTGCAGCGACTGACTTTTTGAGTACGTATTGAGCCAGTACCGGGAAGTGGTCGGAAAAGGAAACACCTGAGAGCGTTCGGCACGTTTGAATGTGCCATTCCTGGCTCACAAATTGCTGGTCGATACGGACACAGTAAGGGTGCCGATTCAGCGTAAAGCCAAGACCCTGACCGGCTTCTTCAAACGCATTTCTGAAATTTCGGCTCAGTTTCCCATAAGAATAGCCGATTGGCGTTTCATTGAAATCACCGCAGATGATGACCGGGTACCGGCTACCGGCTACATACGATTCTACTTCCTGAAGTTGCTCATTCCGGTGTTCAAAGCCTTCTTTCAGCCGATAAAATGTGTCGCCAACTTCGGAGAAAAATACCCGTAATTCACCTGCTTTCAGGGCGTCTATCGCTTTGCTCGTCCGCACACCCATTGACCAGAGATGCGTGTTGACCACCCGGATCGTATCTGCCCCATACGCGATGTCGGCGCATATAAACCCGTTGATGTCGGGGCCCTGCGTCCGGTTCCAGATGCGGCCGTATTGTTTTACAATTGGGTAGTTCGAAAACAGGGCCAGACCAACCTGTCGATCTGGCGCAAAACAGGTAAGGGTTTCAATTTTGTCGGTGTACTGGCGTTCGATCTGGGCGTTGGGCGAGTATTCCTGAAAACAGGCAATATCGGCTTGTAGTGACCTGTTAAACTCGGAACTGGTGCCGGGTGGAAACGTTTCGCTGTTGAAACTCAAGACCCTAAGTGCCTGAGACTGATTCATTGTCAGGTTGCCCGTACTTGTGCCTACCACTCGTTTCACGAGTACGAAGGAAAACAGAACCCACACCAGCCCGGCCATGCCAATGATATGCTGCCGCCTGTAGAGTAAGTAGATACAAGCCGCAATGCCGCTAAGAATAGCCAGCGGCAAAGTCATCATTACGAATCCCGTGAGCCAATGACCAACGACCGGATAATAGCAGAGAGCGACCGTGCCGAATAGATACAGCAGGGCGGTAAACGCCAGCGGAAACTGCTTGTAGCGCCGCAGAAATAGCCGGGCAGCTTCCACGAGCGTTTCGCCGAAGAAGGGGAGCGCTGATAAGAAACTGACGATATGTTTTCGGATAGTTGTCATAGGGGAAACGGTAGGTTACTGAACACACCAAAACGCATCGGGCTACTTCACGTCGAACTGGCCATCGCCAACCCGGAAGCCATCTGCGTACAGCTCCACGCGGTAGCTGCCCGGTTTGTAGGGCGCATCCCGATGAAAAAAGATGTCGATTCGCTGGTCTGTCGGTTCCAGGGCGATTGTGTGCCGGGTGCTGTACCCAATCTCGCGGCCTTCGTGCCATAGCGTGCCCGCGCTGATACTCTCGCTGACTACGGCGCCCGTTGCGTCGACAATACGCACGTACAGCTCTTTGCTGCCGTCCTGGTTTACCGGGTTTGACGGGATAATGAAAGCAATTTTTAGCCGGTCGATGCGCGACGCTTTATAGGTGCCGCCAGTTCGTTCTTTACCACTGGCTGTCAGCGCCGACACGTTGACAGCTACGGCTTTGATGGTTGAGGCCAGGGTTACTTTTTTCTTCAGGTCGGCATTCTGAACCGAGTAGTCGACTACCGTTTTGGCCAGGGCAGCCCGCTCATACTTCAAGCCCTCGTTTTCGCTCAGAATAGTCTGTTTCTCTTCTTCCAACAGCCGTGCCCGACTGAGTAGGGAGCCATTCTCGGCCTTGAGCTTACCGATCGCGACTTCATTTTGAACCAGGTAGCTTTTGTAATCCCTGATTTTCAGGTCGTATTGCTGAAGCGAGAACGTTAGGTCATATTTCAGCTTCTTCTTGTCGTTTTCGAGCTGCTGCCGAATTCGCTCCAGACCGGTTACGCTGCCGCCTAGCTGACGTACCTCAATTATTTTCTCGTTGAGCACGTTGGAAATCGAGTCGAGCTTCAATTGAACCGACGCAAACTGCTCTACTTTGGTGGTCAGTTGCTTTTGAACTTCCAGTGTTTCGTTGCGCGAACCAATGAACAGATACGCCAGTAGGGAGAGTATGCCAACCAATGAGCCAATCGTCATGTTGATCGCTCCCTGCTTCGTAGATACTGTTTCTGGCTCCATAATCTGGCGGTTGTAGTGTGCTGCAAAGCAACGACACCCAACTTAACCACGACTTAAGCTAACTTTAAAACCACCTTAAATTGGGGCTGCATTGGCCAGTGTCAGCGTAAATGTGGTGCCTTCTGCTCCAGAGCGAACCGCAATGGTGCCTTTGTGAAGCTGGGTAACCTGCAGAACAACGGCTAGCCCCACACCATGCCCTTTGCTTGATTGGGCGGTTGAATTACCCCGGAAGAAAGGCTGAAAAATATGCGCCAGGTCGGCCTCGGCTATGGGCGGACCTTCATTGAACACAGCGATGGTAATCGTATTTGGTTGGGTTTGAAACGTGACCTCAGCTGTTTTTGTGGGGGAAAACTTACAGGCATTATCGATCAGATTCATCAACAGTACTTTCAGGGCGGCTCTGTTTCCGTGGGTGATCAGGGCTTCTTCCTCGTCAGGGAAATCGGTGAACGATAGCCGGACACTGTATGTATCGTGCCACGCCTGTAACTGCGTTTTTGTTTCCCAAAGCAACTCATCCATCCGCACCGGCTCAAAGGGCAGGGCGTTGGCCTGGATGGATGAGTTTGCCAGTTCGAGCAGGGCATTGGTCAACTGGGTTAGGGTGCGTACGTCTTCCTGCAATGACTGAAGCGTTCGTTCATACACTGCCGGCTCGCGCTTTTGGATGAGCGCCACGTCAATCTGCGAATTGATCTTGGTCAAGGGGTTTTTAAGCTCATGCGACACGTTGGCAATAAACATCTTCTGCGTGTTCAGGGCTTGCTCAATACGGTCGAGCAACTGGTTGAAGGTGTTCACCAGCAAGCCAATCTCGTCTGACCGGTTCGGATGCTCTACCCGTCGTTGCACATTGGTCGGAAAGATAGCGTTGACCTGCCTGATGATTCCGGACATGGGCGCCAGAGCCCGATCGGCGAAGAACCAGCCTGAGATGCCCAGCAGCAGAATGGCCGCCAGAATCATAATCAGCAGAATCTTTTTCAGGTCACTCAGTGCGTCGGCTCCAACGTCATCGATACCGCTGGCAATCACCCAGTTGCTACTGTCGCCATTGGTGAGGCGAATGGCGACGAGTTGGTACTCGTTCTGGCGCAGATACAGGGTCTGGGCGGTTGAGTCGAGCTGCGGGATAAACTGTTGGTGAAACTGCGTATTGGCCGGATTAGTCGAAAACAGCATCTCTTTTGTTCGTTCGTTGTAGACCGAAATGCTTTCATTGAGCAGCAGTTTCTTTTCGGCCGTTTCGATGAGCCGCAATACGGTACTATCTGTCTGTTGTAGATCGAACAGGAGGGTAGTGGTGGTCAGGGCCCGGTCTTGCAGCCGCTTGTAAAACCGTTTTTCAAGGTACAGCTTGCTGAAAAAATAAACACCCAGCGAAAACAGGAGCAGAATCAGCGTGACCAGAATGGCAAACTGGTAAGTGAGCCGGGTACGTATATTGACCATCACGACGCTAGCTTTACAACATAGCCCATGCCAATCTGGGTATGCAGCAGTTTGGGCTCAAAATCCCGGTCTATCTTTTTGCGGAGGAAATTGATGTAGACCTCAATTACGTTGGTGCCGTTGTCGAAGGTCACATCCCAGAAGCGTTCGGCTAGTTCTACTTTCGAAATCACCCGCCCCTGATGCCGCAGGAAGTATTCGAGCAACTGAAACTCTTTGGCCGTCAGGGTTATCTCTTTCCCGGCCCGTACCACGCTTTTTGTATCCGGATTTAATTCCAAATCGGCGATTTTCAGCACGTTAGCCGTTTGTACAGTCCCCTGAGTTCGCCGGGTCAAAGCCCTGACGTGGGCCATCAGTTCGCGAAACTCGAAGGGCTTTACCAGGTAGTCGTCGGCGCCGGCGTCAAGACCAAGAATCTTGTCGTCGGTTGTGCCAAGAGCGGTCAGCATCAGAATGGGGGCCGTAACATTGGCATCGCGCAGTTTGCGGCAGAGGTCGAGGCCGTTGATGCCGGGCAGTATAATGTCGGAAATAATAAGGTCGTAGGTTGCCTGACTGGCCAGCCGAAACCCTATCGCTCCGTCGTAGGCAACATCAACATCCCAGTGATGCTCTTCAAGCCCCTGTTTAATACTTTGAACTGTTTTGACCTCATCTTCGATAAGCAGAATTTTCATGATAAACCGTGTTTTGGGCATCATAACACCGGGTTAATATAGCCAACAACCAATAAAACGCGCGTTTTGACTCATCTGACTGGCCGGTAGGGGGGACTTCCCCGGTCGCCAACTGCGCACTTTTTCGTATCTTTACTATACTAAATTTCTCTTTTGCCACCGTATGTTAACAGCGCATTCAGCCCCTTCAACCCGTCCGGAACCTACTGGTCAGGATCCCGTGGTATACCTCAAACGGTATTACGGGTATGATCAATTCCGCCCGATGCAGGAGGCCATTATCCGGTCAATTGTTAGCGGACGCGATACGGTGGTGCTGATGCCGACGGGGGGCGGTAAGTCGGTTTGTTTTCAGATTCCGGCCCTGATGCTGCCCGGTCTTTGTGTAGTGGTGTCGCCGCTCATTGCCCTCATGAAAGATCAGGTGGAGGCGTTGCACCTCAACGGTATTGCGGCTGCCTACATCAACAGCTCGCAGGGGGTAAAAGAAATGCGCGATGTAGAGGCCAACTGCCTGAGCGGTAAGATCAAACTGCTGTACGTATCGCCCGAAAAGCTGCTCTCTGAGTCGTTTTACGTGTTCCTCAATCGGATGACGATTTCGATGTTCGCAATTGATGAAGCGCACTGTATCTCGTCGTGGGGGCATGATTTTCGACCTGAATACACCCAGCTCAACACGCTGCGAAAGTGGTTTCCGAACGTACCCATCATTGCGCTGACCGCCACCGCCGACCGCCTCACCCGGCAGGATATTTCGGAGCGGCTCGATATGCGCGATCCGGCGGTGTTCATTGCGTCGTTTAACCGCACCAACCTGAGCCTCCAGGTGATGCCCGGCACTAACCGCATCGGGCAGATCGTGAAGCTACTGAGCCTGAAACCCGATACGTCGGGTATCATTTATTGCCTCAGCCGAAAATCGTGCGAAACGCTGGCTACGAAGCTGATGGAGAAAGGCTACTCGGCGGCGTTCTACCACGCGGGAATGGACTCGTCGGAACGGGCCCGCATTCAGGAGGCATTCCTGCGCGACGACGTGCGGATCATGTGCGCCACGATTGCCTTCGGCATGGGAATCGACAAGAGCAATGTGCGCTGGGTAATGCACTACAACATGCCCAAGAATATCGAGGGCTATTATCAGGAAATTGGTCGGGCCGGTCGCGACGGACTGCCCTCGCAGACGGTGCTGTTCTATAGCTTTGCCGACGTGGCTACCTACACGCAGATGCTCACCGAGAACAAGCCCGCCAACCTGGACTTACAGTTGGCAAAGCTGGAACGGATGAAGCAATACGCCGAAGCCAACACCTGCCGCCGACAGATTCTGCTCTCGTATTTCTCGGAACAATTAGCTGAACCCTGCGGCAACTGCGACGTCTGCCGTAGTCCACGTATTACGTTCGACGCAACCACAATTGCGCAAAAAGCCCTGTCGGCCATTATCCGGCTGGGCGAACGGGTGCCCATGAATACGCTGATCGACGTGTTGCGCGGGTCGCGGAACTACGCCATCATTTCACAGGGGTTCGACAAGATCAAAACTTACGGTGCCGGGGCTGACCTTAAATTTGAGGAGTGGCGGAGCTACCTGCACCAGCTCATCAACATCGGCGTGATTGAAGTGGCCTACGAAAACCACTATGCCCTCCGCAAAGGCTTATTGGCTGACGATGTGCTTTTCAACGGCAAAACGATCAGCCTCGTTCGCCCCGACGACGTACCCAAGCCGGTTGTTGAGAAAGCAACACGTACCCGCGGTGACGCTGCCGGTTCGGCGGGTCGCGACGAGCTGTTCGAGCGGCTGCGCGTACTCCGCAAGCGCATTGCCGATTCGCAGAATGTGCCGCCGTACGTGGTCTTTACCGACTCGACGCTGGAAGACATGGCCCGGCAGCGCCCCACTACGCCCGATGCCTTCCGGAACGTTTCGGGGGTAGGCGAACGCAAGCTGGAAATGTTTGGCACTGCCTTCCTGACTGAGATCGCTGAATTTGTTGGCGTACAGGTTGGCGAAAGCCCGAGACAGATACGCAGTGAAGGTACCAGCAGGCCTCGTGAAACGGCAAAGCCAAAAGGTTCTACGCAGCAGATGACGCTGGAACTCTACCAGCAGGGCCTGACCATTCAGCAGATTGCGCAGGCGCGTGAGCTGGGTCCGTCGAGCATCGCTAATCACCTGATCCAACTCAGTCAGGGGGGCTACGACGTTGATCTGGCAAGCCTGATTACCCTGGCCGAACGTCAGGAGATCGAGGCGGCTATCGCTACTGTTGGCATTGAAGAAAACCGCACCAAACCCGTTTTTGAACACTTAGGAGGCCGCTACGATTATGGTAAGATCAACATCACGATTGCGTTGATGGGCCGGTAGGGGACGGGTAACATACCTGATGCGACACCAAACGCTAGTTTATTCCGAAGCCTTTTTACTACCCAAGCCAAGGACTCGGGACAGGGTCATTGTCAGGGCCATGCCTGTAATAAAACCGTCGAGGACAGGGGGAATATCGGCAAGCTGCTTGGCCAGTATGTTGGCAAGTAGTAGCGCGATGCCCATATAGGGCAATGCCTGAATCAACGTCTGTTTATTCATCAAGGCTGGTTAAAGTGAGCGGAGTACACTCGTTATTTTCTTAAATAATTCCCCGATTCGATCAGCGTTTGCTGCCCGTCTGCTTTCAGGAAAACATACATCTGGCAGGTCACCTGTTCGTCGCCCATCTGCACAGGTACGTCGATACGGGCGTATTCATCGTCGGGGTGGTTTTCGATGCCTTCATAGTCATCGAGTTGCTTCAGAATCGATTGGTCGTCGGTTAGGGTAAATACGTCGCCCCAAACGCGATAAAGGCTGTCTGGTTCATAAGTAGCACCGGGGTACCAGCCCAGATCAAACAGGCGGCCGGGTACGTAGCCGTGACCAAGCAGGCGAGCGTTTTTCCGAAGCAGTTGTGCCATCGGATTATCGTAGGTGTTACGCAGGGTGCCGTAGACAAATAGATTCATGCCTAAACTTTATAAAGTAGGTACTGACTGTACTGGTCTATGTACATAAATTTGTACAGAACAAGATGCAGGAAGTGAGATTATCTGATTTTCGGCAGAATTTACGTGAAAAATTGGATGCTGTTGTTAATGATGCCGATGTGGTGGTTGTAAATCAGCCTAACAACAAACATGTAGTTGTGATTTCTCTGGACGAGTACAACAGCTGGCAGGAAACACTACACGTATTGAGTTCCGAACGAAACCGTCAACGACTGGCAGCGGCCGTTTCCCGCACGGAGCAGGGACACTATGACAGCCACGAGTTGATCGATGATGAACAACCATGAAACGACAACTTTCATGGGATACTGACGCCTGGGGTGACTACGTGCACTGGCAGCAAACCGATAAGCAGTTGCTGAAACGAATCAATGAGCTAATTAAAGACTGCCTACGTTCACCAGTCAACGGTATTGGTGAACCAGAAGCTTTCAAAGCTGACCTGCGTGGCTACTGGTTGCATCGTATTACAGATGACCACCGACTAGGCTACAAAGTAGATGATGAGCATATATTGATTATTCAGTGCCGCTTCCACGACTAAATTAGTGATTGCCGAAGCTTGCCTACATCTGCTAGGTCGAAACCAAATTAATTAATGAATCCCGAAGAATCCCAAACCCGCCACAGCCAACGGTTGCCGACGTTGTTGTCGGCGTTACATATGCTTTATGTGGGGCGGGCGCTGGCTGGTTTCGTAGCCGACGACCAATCGCCGCGTTTGCCCGTCGACCTTGACGTTGTAGACGCTACTATTGAGGCCTTCACCGACGAAATCTGCGCCACCGAATTGCTGCACGAAGCTGCCCTGCTGGTTGGCGATGTGGCGTAAAAAAAAACAGGTTTCAAGTGCGCTGTTCACTAACCCAATGTTGGTGTTGCAGCGCACTTGAAACCTGATACTTGAAAGCTGAAACGCTCTCTATTTCACCGTCATGGCTAGTTTCACGGCTTCGTAGGCGTTCACAATGCCGCCCGACTTGCTTAGGCTGCTAAACGGAACCAGTGAGCCACCGGCGCGACCGGGTAGCCGAACCATCACATCGGGTTTGTAAGCACTCTTCAGCAGAATGTCTTTCACCTGAACGGCAGTCAGGTTTGGGAAATAAGAGCGGAGTAACGCCGCTACCCCCGCCACGCAAGGGGCTGCCATACTCGTACCTGTTAATTTCTGATAGGTGTTATGAGGCGTCGTGGCGTCGATATCTGTGCCCGGCGCAAACAGGTCGACCCGCGTGCCGTAGTTCGATGACGATGCAGGTAGGGTAGAGCCTAACCGGATGGTTGAGTTACCCACGGTGATGTAATTTTTGGCAATGCTACCATCTTCGTATTCAGGCCGTGGGTACGTTGGCAGCGAGTCAACGTTCTCGCCGTTGTTTCCGGCGGCGTGTACCAGCAGCACATCTTTCGATTCGGCGTAGCGAATGGCTTCGTCGACGGCATCTTTGTAAGGCGAGAACCGCTTGCCGAAGCTCATGTTGATGACCTTGGCGCCATTGTCTACGGCATAACGAATACCGTTGGCTACGTCTTTGTCGCGCTCGTCACCGCCGCTTGGTACCACGCCAACCATCATCAGGCGCACGTTGTCGGCTACGCCGTCAACACCAACACCGTTATTACGCTTAGCGCCAATAATGCCAGCTACGTGAGTGCCGTGCATGGCTAGTTCTTCTGAGCTGCCAATGATCAATTTTGGGCTTCCGTAATAGCGTTCATTCGGATTGTTTGGATCGTCGCCTACAGCTTTACGGGCATTCACGGGTGGCTCGCCAGTGCCAACGTCGGCGATAACCAGCTCTTTCAACTGAGCGTACAGGTCTTTCACCCGCGACGTCAGGAAATTGAATGAACCAGCGCGTGGGTCAAAAATTTCACCAATCAGATACTTGGCACCAATGGCAGCGGTATCGGTTCCAACCTGAGCCGCCGCAACACTCTCGGCCACAAACGGCTTACCAGCAAGGGCCGCCGCCATGGCGTCGATTCCCCGAACGTAAGAGGCCGAATCGCGCACCAGGGCCCGTAGAGAGGCCGACCGCACGTTGGGCTTCAGCGATTGCGCTTTGGCCTTTTGGTAGATGTCATACTGCTTCTTTTCCTTCGCAGATAGCCTGGCAGGATCAGCTTTATCGAATTTGGCTTTCCAGTCGGTGGTAATCTGGCCTACTTCGTCCAGATCAGCTTCGTAGGTGGTACCATCTTTGGCACCCATGAAATTCCAGCCGTTCACGTCGTCGACGTACCCGTTCTTGTCGTCGTCGGCATTGTTGCCGGGCGTTTCTTTCGGGTTTTTCCAGATCACATCGCGCAGGTCTTCGTGCACCAGATCAATGCCCGAATCGACTACGCCAACCGTAACTGGTACGGATTTACGGCCTTTCAGCAACTGATAGGCCTTATCGAGACTGATCCCCGGAATAGAATCGGTAGCCGGATCTTTATACGACCACTGGTTGAATCGGGTAGAGGGATTGAGCGATTGGGCCTGCCCGCAGAAAGGCAGGCTAAGGCTTGTCATCAGGGCCAGCGCTAAAGGCCCGGTGATTGATGTGTTTTTCATTACTGTAAATAACGTTTAAATCCTCGTTTATGTGCGGTCACTCACAGGTTATAGCAAGAGTAAATCTATTTTAGACCTAACTTGCGGCCATTAATCATCGCGTGTTGCTGTCCGTATGAACATCCACGAATATCAGGGTAAAGAAATATTGAAACGCTACGGCGTTCGGATTCAGGAAGGCATCGTTGCCGAGTCACCCGAAAAAGCGGTTGAGGCCGCCAAATTGATCATGGCTCAGACAAACTCAAAGTTTGTCGTCGTGAAATCACAAATCCATGCCGGTGGGCGCGGAAAAGGTCAGGTAAAAGGCGGTACGCAGCGCGGCGTGGCGTTAGCCAAATCGGTTGATGACGTACGTGAGATCGCCAAAAACCTGATCGGTAACGTGCTGGTGACCATCCAGACCGGTCCGGAAGGCAAGAAAGTAAATAAAGTGCTGGTGGCGCAGGATGTGTACTATCCGGGCGAAAGCGACACGAAAGAAATGTACATCGGCATTCTGCTCGACCGGGCGAAAGGCTGTAACGTGATCATGGCCAGCACTGAAGGTGGTATGGACATTGAAGAAGTTGCCGAGCACTCGCCCGAGAAGATCGTGAAGGAATGGATCGATCCGACGGTGGGTCTACAGCCTTTCCAGGCGCGTAAGGTCGCTTTCGGACTGGGTATGACCGGTGAGGCGTTCAAGGAGATGGTCAAATTCGTAACCGCTCTGTACAAAGCCTACGTAGACACCGATGCCTCGATGTTCGAAATTAACCCGGTGCTGAAAACGTCGGATAATAAGATTCTGGCTGTCGATGCCAAAGTAGACATCGATGACAACGCCCTGTATCGTCATCCTGATCTGGCCAACTACCGCGACGTATCGGAAGAAGATCCGCTCGAAGTAGAAGCCTCGGCCAATGACCTGAACTATGTGAAGCTCGACGGTAACGTGGGTTGTATGGTGAACGGTGCTGGTCTGGCGATGGCGACGATGGATATCATCAAACTGAGTGGTGGTGAGCCGGCCAACTTCCTGGATGTTGGGGGTGG
Source organism: Fibrivirga algicola (assembly GCF_011742925.1). Taxonomy (GTDB): domain Bacteria; phylum Bacteroidota; class Bacteroidia; order Cytophagales; family Spirosomataceae; genus Fibrella; species Fibrella algicola. The sequence goes on along the minus strand of NZ_WAEL01000008.1, from coordinate 35,107 downwards.
AGCCAACGCTAAAACGGTAGAAGCTGGTTTCCGGATCATCCTGAAAGACCCGAACGTAAAAGCCATCCTGATCAATATCTTCGGTGGGATCGTTCGTTGCGACCGTGTGGCAACGGGTGTGGTTGAGGCCTACAAAGCTATCGGCGATATTCCGGTTCCGATCATCGTTCGCCTACAGGGTACCAACGCCGCCGAAGGTGCACGCATCATTGACGAGTCGGGCCTGAAGGTACAATCAGCCGTTGAGTTGAAAGAAGCTGCCGAGAAAGTTCGTCAGGTAATCGCTGCGCTGTAACGTACCTGAGTCAATATAAAAAAGGGCGCTCCTGTTAACAGGAGCGCCCTTTTTGCGCTATTAGAAGGGCCTGCCTGAAGAAGCAGTACGCGTAAGCAGCAATGCCCGACTCTTACAAATTCACCGTCTGCTTACCGGGCTTAAGCGGCAGTGTACGGCCCTGCCAGCGGAGCATGCCGGGTACGTTCGGGGGGAGTGTCACTTCACCTTTCAGCGTGTTGTTTGGACCTTTCTCAAAGTGAACGGCTATGGTACCGGCGGGGTGGGGGAGGCTACCATCCACGCTGGGCAACGTACCCAGGTAAGGCGTGATGTTCACGGATCGGAAGCCCGGTTCGGCAGGGTTAATTCCGCAGACAGTCGACAGGAATTCATACACGGGCGAGGCACTCCAGGCGTGGCAGTCCGAGCGGGTCGGTTCGGGCTGTTCGGCAAAGGTGGTCAGTCCGTTAGCGATCATCTTGTGCCAGGGTTGCAACTGCGGGATGAATTCATCGCCCATCCCGGTCTTTTTCAAGGCCTGAAACAGATAGAACTTGAAATAGTACGTTGCGGGTCGCAGGCTGTCGGCCGGGGTGGGGCGCATCACTTTCGCCAGCAGCTCGCGCTGCTGGGCGGCGGGAATGGCGTTGGTCAGAATGGCCAGAATGTTGGCGTGCTGGCTGAACTGCTTCTTGTCGGGAGCGTCGGCCACCAATCCCCGGGCGGGCGACCAGCAGCGTTCCATAACAGCTTTGTTGAGGCGGCGGCTTAGCTCGCGGTAATGCTCTGCTTTCTGGTTCTGGCCGTAATGGGCAAACAGGTCGGCTGCGCGCAGGTACGTGTACGCCTGCTGCAAGGTCAGAATGCTCGACCCGCCAACGTGTGCCCCGGCTGGTACCCCGCCAATATTATCGGCCGGATTCCAGGGCCAGGCCCAGTCAACGAAGTTCCACCAGGTGAGGTCGCCGTTCAGGCCGGTAATGCGGTCGAGGCGGTTTTCGTGCCAGTTCAACACTTGTTCGATGCCATCGAGACGGGCGCTGACAAAGGCATCGTCGCGGCGGTGCATCCAGAAATCGTGGACCATACAGACCCAGAACAGCGAAAACGTAGGAATTACCTGTTGATCGGCCGATGGATATCGGCTTTGGGTCAGGCCTTCAGCCAGGCGGCTGTTATCGTATTCGAGAAGCGCTTTCCGCATCAGTCGGTCGTCGCCGGTGACATAGAGTGAGATCAGTGACTGAATTCGGGTGTCGCCGACGTACTGTAACTGTTCATAGTAGGGGCAATCGAAATACGTTTCGCCGGCGCAAAGCTGCGCGGTTCGCCAGCCCACGTTCCAGACCTTCGTTAAACTACTGTCGGGAACAGTAAACCGGGCTTTCTGCTCAAAGGGGTAAGCCGTGTAATCGCCCTGCAGGCGGTTGATTGTCAGTGGTTCATCGGCCGTCTGGATGGTCAACTGTAGATACCGATACGTGCGGAACCAGAGCGGTCGGAAAGTGCGTTGCTGGCCGCCATCGGCTACGTATTCGTCGTCGAACCCCTTTATCTGTTTCCCTTCGATTTCGTCTCTGTTGCCTTTTTGCCCTTTTGCATCGACCAGACTTTCGGCGTAGGTGAGCGTCATCGAAGCGCCTTTCCCCGCTGAAACGGTCAGCTCAGGGTAGGCGTTTGTCAGCGTTTTCTGATCAAATAGGATAGTGGCTTTGGTTTTTGCCGGCACAACAACGGTGGCTTTTCCCGTCAGGAAATCGGCCGGAACGGTTACGCCCTCGGCCCGCCGGACGGTGGCTAACTGAACGGGTGCGCTGGCCATCTGTGGAATGGTGCGCGGCACCAGCGCCCAGTTGCCGTCGGAGCCCAGGCCGCGGGGTTTTGCCGAAAACCAGGCGGGTTTAGCAGCGGGCCAGGCCGTGTCGTCAAAGGCGGGTTGTTCCCAGCCCCATGGGTACGTGCCGGCATCGACCCGATCCCCATCACCCACGACGATGTACGTTTTCAGCTTGGCGTTGTCGTTGACAACGGGACTATACGCTTTATTGTGCAGCACCTTCCAACTGGCGTTGGTAGTCACCAGCTTCTCTCCGTCGCCGTCGCCCTGCATCACAAAGCCCAACTGGTAGCTCATCTGTGATACCGGTGCCGATTCGCCCATGTGCCATACCTGCGCGGCCAGTGTGTTGGAACCAGCGGTCAGAAAAGGCCCCAGATCAATGGTTTCGTAGTTCCAGTGTTGCGGATCGCTGCGCGCCGGGCCCATTGCTACGGGCTTGCCGTTCAGAAAGAGCCGGTAGCGGTTATCGGCCGACACATGCACGATAAACCGGCCAGGTTTCTGAGGCAGGCTGAAGCTTTTACGAAAATGATACACACCGTATTGCCGGGCCGACGCGGTGGGGTGAACCAGCCACTTGGCTTCCCAGGTGGTGGTTTGCCATTTCGAGAGCGGAGCTGCCTGTTGAGCGGGCTGGTACACCGTCTGGGCGTGCAGCGTAACGCAGGCGAAAACTAGGAGAGGTAGAAGCAATTGGCGCATGGGCCAAAGATACATAACACAGGCTTCAGCCTGTTTGCCAAAACGGAGGTGCGAATCTTTCCCGCTTCGGCAAACAGGTTACAACCGGTGTTACCGGACTGCCGATCGTAATAGTCCCGCCGGCACACTCAACTCACCGGTTTGCGGGTCGATCAGTCCGTTACGTTCATCTTCGATATTGGTAGCCTGTGTATACACATCACCACCGATAGCCCGGGCGCGTAGTTCCTGCTTAAACTGCCGGATACGCTCGGTGCGGCTTTCAGCGTCTTGTGGGCCGCCATAGTCAGCAAACCCAAATCCGCCCCATTCGCTCACTACCAACGGCACCTGCCTGCGGAAGAAGAACGGGTCGCCAACCACCAGCGGCCGGGCCGCCACCCCCTCTATGTCGCCACGAACGAGCCTGTCGAGCATGCTGCGCCAGTGTTCCAGATCGGGGGTGTAAAGATGGGCCGTGAGCAGGTCCGATTTCAGGCGGCCTTCCTGCGAAATATGGTGCCATCCGTCGTTGTCGACAACCAGAAATTGCGGATGGTTGATCTGCATATAGTGGTACGTGTCGACGATATACTGCCTGGTTTCGGCGTTAGTGGCAATGTCTTCGGCGCCCCAGTCTTCGTTGTATAAGCTCCAGATAATGACCGACGGGTGTGTTTCAATCAGAGCCAGCATCCGATCCAGCTCCGCCCGGTGGTTCTGCCTGCTTCGGTGATTCGACTGGTGAGGACTGGGCACCTCTACCCACAACAATAGCCCCAATTCGTCGGCCAGGTTGTAGATACGGGGGTCAATTCCGGCAATGTGAACGCGCACCAGGTTACAGCCCAGCTTCTGCATGGCGTAGAAGTGACGCTGCATCTCTTCGTACGTTGCCCGACCGGGCTGGTACAGAATACCATCCAGGTACGTCGACTTGCCGTTCAGGTACACACAGCAGCCGCGGGCCTCGGCCTTGCGCAGTCCAAAGTGTGCTTCTATCTGAGCCTTGTTGCCTGTTGAGTCGATCAGTTGTGCCGTGAGCCGGTACAGGTGCGGATCATCGGGCGACCAGAGGCGGGCATCGGGCAGTTCAACGACTACGCGCTGGTTTTTCTGCCCGAATTCGAGCTGAAGCGGAAACTCTTCAACAGCCAGTGCACCTGCTTCGGGGTTGCCCTGATCATCTATTTGAAGCCGCAATGTATAATGGCCGGGGTCATGAATGCGGGTTGTCAGATTGAATCGCACCAGGTTATCCTCAATTATGCTGACGACACCCACACGGGAGCGTAGCCGGTTACGTTCCACCGGTTCGAGCCATACGCTTCTGACGGGGCCCGTATAGGTCTGGTACCAGATGCCTCCCCGTTTATATACCAGCGACTCCTGTTTGCCGCGTGGCAGATCGGCATCCATCGTATCGGCGATACGCACCGTCAGGCGATTAGTGGTTTGCAGCAGTTTCTCACCTAGTTCGTAAGAGAATGAGGTGTATTCGCCATAGTGAATCAGCTCACCCTCGATGGTTTGCAATGGCTTGCCATTCAGCCACACCTGCGTTTCGTAGCCGCAGGCACCAAACGTGAGCTGAAACATGGGTTGTGTGCCGTTGTCGCTGCCCGACTCGCGCTCCGGTAGTTCGAACTCGCGTTCGTACCAGACTACTACTTTATCCTGCCAGCCGGGCCCATCGTTCACCTGGTGAGCCTGGGCAATATGGTCTTCTACCGAGCCGGGCCAATGGGCTGTATAATTGTATTCATGGCCCAACTGCCAATTTTGGGTCAGGCCCTCATCGGCCATGTCGTGTGTAAACTGCCATTCGCCATCGAGGAGCAGGTACGTGTTGGTGCGGAGTACGGCTCGGGGAAGTGGGTTGATTGGGTCGGCACTCAGCGCCGGAGTTGGCAGACTTTCTGTCGCGTTGAAGTTTCGGTACGTGGGATGCATTGTTGGGTCTTTAGGTATACGTACCCAACGCCAGCCAGCCACACGAGTTTAGTAAAACTGATTTACTGTACAAATGGTCGGCAGGCTGTTGGCCCAAGGCAATGAACCACACTACTTCATCTCGCGCAGGCAGAAGCCATACATGACGGCAAACAGTACGCTGAAGAAAACGGTAAACGACGTACCTATCCCGGCCAGCCCCACAAAATAGACCGGTAGTATCGCGCCCAGCAGTACCCCCACCACATAAACGTAGAAGCCAATACGGCGAAGTTTAAAGATAAGTGCAACACCGATCAGGGTGACCAGCGAGTAAACGAACTGCGCCAAACTTAACTGCCGAACAACGCGCGGGTCTTCGGGCATCGGGTTATCGCTGTTGGCTCCACTGTCTTCGTAAAAACTACGGGGGTCTCGGCGATCCGGGTTGGCCTCATTCGACGGTTTATGGCCGGTGAAGGGGGTAGAGGCTACCCGTTCAGGGTTCGACAGCGCCACACTACTTTCTATAAGGCCCCAGGTGCAACTGAGAAAAGAGAAGATGCAAAGAATGGTAAGAAATTGAGAGCGCATAAAGGAGAGTTTGAGGTTTGTCGTTTGCCAATTGTACTTGCTCCACTCAGCCAACGAACGGGTAGTTAGCGGAGCAGCCACAAACGGCAAACGACAAACCTCAAACTATTTTTAGTTGTGAACTTCTGGTTACAGGAATAGTTTTACCCCGTAAACGAGTACAAAAAAACCATATTTCAACTAGAATCATGACACTTCAGGAACTGACCGACAACATTCGCACCCGTGTGACCCAGGCCGATAGCCTAGACGCTACCGCCAAACTCGTTACCGATCAGGGTATTGTCTTTATCGATGCGAAGCAATCGCCCACGGTGGTGTCGAACGACGATCAGCCGGCCGACACGGAATTACACGTTAAGGTGGCCGACCTGGAGCGTATGGCGTCGGGTGATCTCAACCCAATGATGGCCTTCATGACGGGTAAATTGAAGGTAAAAGGCGACATGGGCATCGCCATGAAGATGGGCCAGGTAATGGGCTAATTTCGATAGGTGGATTAGCGAATGAATGAATTAGTGAATAGCTTAGAACAGCTTTCAGTAGAAATAGTCTGAGCCGGGCTATTTACTAATCCACTCATTCGCTCATTACTACTTGTGACCTCTCGAAGAACCTTTATTAAATCAGGTACGCTGGCTGCCATTGGCGGGGCGGCGGCCTTCACTATTGTTCCCCGGCACGTATTGGGGCGAGGCTTCGTTGCGCCATCTGATAAACTCAATATAGCGGCGGTCGGCTGTGGTGGCAAAGCCGATGTGAACATTAGGCTGGCCGTCAATGGAGGTACCGACAACCTGGTGGCGCTTTGTGATGTCGACGACCGGCAGGCTGCTAAATACCGCGCTCAGTTTCCTAAAGCGCCTTACTTCCGTGATTACCGGGAAATGCTCGACAAGGCGGGGTCATCCATTGATGCTGTCATAGTATCAACTCCCGATCACATGCACGCGCCCATTGCCATGGCCGCCATGAACCTGGGCAAGCATGTATACGTCGAAAAACCACTGACCCACGATATCTACGAGGCCCGCATGCTTACCGAAGCAGCACGCCGAAACAAAGTAGTGACGCAGATGGGTAATCAGGGCAGCAGCGGTGACTCGACCCGCTACATTGAGGCACTGATTGAGGCAAAAGTGATCGGTACTGTGCACACCGTTTACTGCTGGACGAACCGCCCCGTCTGGCCGCAAGGTGTACAATCGCCTAAAGACAAGAAAGAATCACAGCCAGTACCCGCTGAGGTAGACTGGAACAAATGGCTCGGCACAGCCCCGTACCGCGACTATCATCCGGCCTATATGCCCACCCGCTGGCGTGGCTACTGGGACTTTGGTACCGGCGCACTGGGCGATATGGGTTGCCATTTTATCGATGTCCCGTTTCGGGCGCTGAAGCTCAAGTACCCCACTTCGGTCGAGTGTAGCGTTGGCTCGGTCTACGCCGATTTTTTTCGGGAGGCTTTCTACGATGACGTTTGTCCGCCTTCGTCGAGCGTGCACATGACGTTTCCGTCGACCGATAAGAAAGGCAAAGAGATCAAGCTGTCGTGGTTCGACGGGGGAATTCGGCCACCCTTGCCGGAAGGGGCTCCCTACGAGCAGGTCTTTTTCAATCAGGATGGTGGCATGCTGTTTATCGGTTCGAAAGGCATGCTGTCGGCGGGGCTGTTTGGCGACAACTACCGGCTGTTACCCGTTGAGAAGTTTGCGGGACGTACCCAGCCTCCACCCATTCGCCAGCTTGTTGACGGAAAAACAGAAGGACATCAGCAGCAGTGGGTGAAAGCCTGCAAGCAGGGATTCGGTGCCTATACATCGTCATCATTCGATCAGGCCGGACCGCTGACTGAAACCGTGCTGATGGGTAACCTGGCAACGCGGAGCTACCTGGCGCGCGACAACGGGCAGTTTCCCGGCCGCAAGAAACTACTCTGGGATGGCGACGCCATGAAAATTACCAACTACAATTACGCCAATCAGTTTGTCAAACGCGACTACGCGAACGGATACACACTGTGATTGATTAGGCACAGGCCACCAATGATAGCTGTTGCCGGCTGGCTCGCCCAACAACTGTCATGGAGTCGTTCAAAAGTGGAAGTGATGGCTGTTCATCAGCCAGTTACGTTTATTTGCACGAATCTTTTGCCTGGTTATAGCTGGCCTGAATGTCGTCGCGCTGGGCCTGTGTGTAGAGCGACGAGCAGGCCAGGGCCGCATCGGCGTAGGCTTTGTAGGCATCTACGTAGGCGTTGCATTTCGTTTTGTTGGTAGGGTCAGCTGCAAACGCATTGGCGGCAGCGGTGAATTTATCAGCCATTGCTGTGGCGTTATTGCAGTCGCCTGGAGAAACGGGATCACTGCTTTTTTTGCAACTGACGAGCAATAGAACGCCGACGAACAGCGAGAGGGATAGAGTGCGGATTGTCATGGGTCAACGCGAGTTTTAGATCAACTGTACGATCAAAATTCGCTGCTGTTCATGCATCCCGAGTACGTCGTTGTGTTAACGGATAACTGACTAATTTAACGGTTAGTTTTTGGCTTGGAGCCCACAGATAGCCCCATGACCACACCCCCGGTTCGATGGGTATGCTGGACATTTTCAGTAGGTTTGCAGTGTTAAATCAATCTGATGCGCGCTTCATTACTAACCTGCCTTTTCTTCTTCGTTTCCTGTTTTTGTCTCGTAGCACAAGTGCCTGTCCGCTATACCGTTAGTGGATACGTGCATGAAGTCGGGAGTCGTGAAGCCCTGTTGGGAGCCTCCATTCGGTTGAATGGCCGGCCGGTGGGTACTCAAACCAACACGTTTGGCTTTTACTCCATCACGTTGCCCGAAGCCGATTCGGTCAGGCTGACCTTTTCGCTCATCGGCTACGAATCGCAGGTACGTGTTCTTGCCCTGCATCAAAATCAGGTACTGAACGTCGAACTGGCGGCGGGCGAATTGCTCAACGAGGTGGTGGTGAGCGAGAAGCGGCAGCAGGACCGTGTCAGCGACAGCCCCCAGATGAGCCAGATCGACTTGCCTATCGCCCAGATTAAGAAGATTCCGGCCCTGTTGGGGGAGAAAGACGTGCTCAAAGTGCTGCAACTCATGCCGGGGGTGCAGAAGGGCTCGGAGGGCCAGAGCGGGCTGTATGTGCGGGGCGGTGGTCCGGATCAGAACCTGATCGTGCTCGACGACGCGGTGGTCTACAACGCCAGCCATCTGTTTGGTTTTTTCTCGGTCTTCAACGGGGATGCCCTCAAGAGTGTGGAGCTGACCAAAGGGGGCTTCCCCGCCCGCTTCGGGGGCCGGCTGTCGTCGGTACTCGACCTGACCATGAAAGATGGTGCCCGCGACAAGCTGCATGGCGAAATAGGGTTGGGACTCATTGCCAGCCGGATCATGCTCGAAGGGCCATTGACCAAAGGGAAGCGACCGGGTCAGCGCTCCGGCTCGTTTGTTATCTCTGGTCGACGAACGTACCTGGATGCCATTTCAGCGCCGATTGTGCGGGCACAAACCAACGGTGAAACATCGGCAGGTTACTATTTCTACGACCTCAACGCCAAAGCCAATTACGACCTCGGCCCGCGCGATCGGGTTTACCTGAGTGGGTATTTCGGACGCGATCGATTTTACGCTTCCGAGACAGTCGATAACACTGGAGTTGGCATGGGTTGGGGCAATGCTACCGGCACGCTCCGCTGGAATCACCAGTTCAACCAGAAACTGTTTGCCAACACCTCCCTGATTTTCAGTGACTACAAATTCGCCATCGACGCCAATCAATTGATCGACTCCAGAAATCGATTTGTGCTGGATTACACGTCGGGCATCCGCGATTTTTCGATAAAGCATGACCTCGATTTCTATCCGGCGCCCAATCACGCCCTGCGATTTGGCATTCAGGCCACGGCCCACCGATTCACCCCGTCGGCCATCGTGTTGCAGAACAATAGTTTGTCGGGGATTCGCCGTGAAGTAGATGAGATCGACGTGCTCGAATCGGGGATTTATGCCGAAGATACCTGGCGGCCGTCTGACCATTGGCGACTAAATGGCGGCCTGCGGATTAGTGCCTTTACGGGAGCTGGCGTCAGGTACATTCGCCCCGAACCCCGGTTGTCGGTGGCCTACATCGTTAAGCCCGATTTGTCCTTGAAAGCCTCCTATGCGCTCATGAACCAGTATGTTCATCTGCTGAGTAACACGGGCATCGGCCTGCCCACCGACTTATGGGTGCCCACCACCGACCGGGTACGTCCCCAGCAATCGCAACAGTGGGCCATGGGAGTAGCCAAAGATTTTTCTAAAGGGAATGGGTTTACCCGTGGTCTGGCGCTGACCGTTGAAGGCTACTACAAGCGGATGGACAATATCATCAACTATAAAGAAGGCGCGAGTTTCCTGCTCGTCGATGATCCGACTTCGGCCAATCGGGTGCGTTGGGAAGATAACGTAACGGCGGGCCGTGGCTGGAGCTACGGAGCCGAGGTGCTGCTACACAAAAAAGAAGGCCGGTTTAGCGGCTGGATAGGCTATACGCTCTCCTGGACACAATGGCAGTTTGCCGAGCTCAACGGTGGCCGCGCATTCTTTCCCCGCTACGACCGCCGCCACGATATCTCACTGGTTGGTATGTACGATCTTACCCCGCACATTACCCTTTCGGCTACCTGGGTCTATGGTACTGGTCAGGCGCTGACCGTTCCCAACGCTCGTTACCGGTCATATGGGCTAAGCAATAGCCTCGATTATCCGAAAGACGCAAGCGGACTAATTACCGGTGTAACCCCGGCAGTGTTTGATGGTGGCGTAGGGGTACGTGATTTTGGCCAGGATAAAAATACCTTCCGTGCAGAACCGTACCACCGCCTTGATCTGGGCGTTCAGTTTCACCGGAAACGCCGGACGCATGAGAGCACCTGGGAGTTTAGCGCCTACAATGCTTACAATCGCCGTAACCCTTTCTTCTACAACATCGAAAGCAAACGGCAGGCAACTGGCCAACCAGATATTACTGTATTGTACAAGTATTCGGTATTTCCCATCGTTCCGGCGATTAGTTACGCCTACAAGTTTTAAAACGGGCTATGCCTGCCTGTCAATTATGAAAGCATTGCTCTGTAGCTTACTTTTTTTCGTGCTCGCTGCCTGCGGAAGTTTGCGTAATGAAGTAAGCCCCTCGTTGTTATCGACCGAAGGCGAAAAGCTGGTGATAAACAGCTATATATCGCCTCAGGACACGGTGTTAACGGTAAAAGTGTCACGCTCGAAGCCCGTATTGGGTGAGCAGACCGATGCACTGCCCTATAATGTAGCCAACGCAACGGTGTCGCTTACCGACGGTAACCGGGTAGTGGTGTTGCGCTACGTGCCGGCTAAAGAGTGGTACCAGGCAAAGGCTAGCTTGCTGCCAATCCTGACCGGGAAAACATACAGCCTGACCGCCAGTACGCCCGACGGTAAACAGGTAACGGCCAGTGCTACAGTTCCGAAACCGGTAGCCATCAACCAGGGTGTGCTCGATTCCACCATCGTGCCACTGTCGAATCGGCTGCAGAAGGTTTATTCGATCCGCTTCGACTGGCATGATCCTGTTGCCGAAGCCAATTACTACGAATACGCCGCCTATTTTTTCTGGGGTAGTGATTACCCTGTCAATAATCAGCCCGCTGACCGGGCTGTTGCGCTTCGCATGCTGGTGTTCCCACGCGAAAACAGGACAGGAAATTTGGTGACCGACGATCGGCAGGACGGAAGCGTACTGACCTCATTGTCGGCCGAAGTAGGGGTGGTGGAAGTCAATGCGAACACGATCAATCCGGAAGCGGCTTTAAAACGAACTACACTGGGAAGGGTATTGCCCGGCGCGCGTGTCATTGCGCAGTTGCTTAGTGCCGAACCGCTGTACTACCGATATAAAGATGCTATTATTCGCCAACGCGAGAACCGCAACAATCCCTTCGCCGAGCCGGTGTTGATCCCCACCAACATACAGGGGGGGCTAGGCTGTTTTGCTGCTTACAACCGCACTGAAAAAGTAATTCCAATTCGTTGACGGGCAGAATAGGCAGGCGAGTGGGCCAGGATCTACTTTTGTAGATTGATGAGCACGCTTCCAACCCCCGAGGTTAGAAGCGGCTCCTGCCTAAAAAACGTCTATGAAAAACCTTGTACTGGCTGCATTACTCAGCTGGCTAAACCTCCACGTGGCTTATAGCCAGCCTAAATCATCTGCTTCGACTGTTACCATTAGTGGGTACGTTCGTGAGGCTGGCTCTCAGGAAGCGCTGATTGGCGTCAACGTATACCGAACAGGCGCAGCAACCGGCAGGTCATGGTCTGGAACCACGACCAACACCTACGGATTTTATTCGTTGACGATCCCGGCGCAGGATAGCCTCCAGCTCACCTATTCGATTGTGGGCTATGACACGCAGCGATTAACACTGGGCGCGCAGAAAAGTCAAACTCTCAATGTGTTGCTGACATCCGGCCGACTGCTCAACGAGGTGGTGGTGAGCGAGAAGCGGCAGCAGGACCGTGTCAGCGACAGCCCCCAGATGAGCCAGATCGACCTGCCCATCGCCCAGATCAAAAAGATTCCGGCCCTGTTGGGGGAGAAAGACGTGCTCAAAGTGCTGCAACTCATGCCGGGGGTGCAGAAGGGCTCGGAGGGCCAGAGCGGGCTGTATGTGCGGGGCGGCGGTCCGGATCAGAACCTGATCGTGCTCGACGACGCGGTGGTCTACAACGCCAGCCATCTGTTTGGTTTTTTCTCGGTCTTCAACGGGGATGCCCTCAAGAGTGTGGAGCTGACCAAAGGGGGCTTCCCCGCCCGCTTCGGGGGACGGCTGTCGTCGGTGATTGATCTGAATATGAAAGACGGCAACAAGGAGAAGCTCCACGGCGAGGGAGGACTGGGTCTAATTGCCAGCCGTCTGACGCTGGAAGGGCCGTTGACCAAAAAGAAAACCGGGCCGGGGTCTACGTCCTTTCTGGTGTCGGGCCGACGTACCTACCTGGATGTATTGGCCGCTCCGCTGATTGCCGCCGAGAGCGACGGAAAGACCAGTGCAGGCTATTATTTCTACGACTTCAACGCGAAGGTCAATACCGAGTTGGGTTTAAAAGATAAGTTGTATCTGAGTGGGTATTTTGGCCGTGATCGATTCTACGCTGATGACCGGTCGTCTGCCAGGCAGAGCACGAAGATTGGTATTGGCTGGGGCAATGCTACTGGTACGTTGCGCTGGAATCACCTGTTTTCTGACAAAGTATTTGGCAACGCTTCGCTTATTTTCAGCAACTACGATTTCTCGATTTCGGCTGACGAAAAAGAAACGTTTGATAACCGTACGAACGAATTTAACCTGCGCTACACGTCGGGGATACGTGATTTCGGCCTGAAATACGACCTGGATATTTACCCTAATCCGCAACATTCGCTGAAGGTTGGCATTCAAGCAACGGCGCACCGGTTTACGCCCAGTGCCGTAGTGCTTCAGAATACTGATATAAACGAAAACCGGTTTGACGTTGAGAAAATCGATGTGCTCGAATCGGGAATTTATGCCGAAGATACCTGGAAGCCCAACGACCGCTGGCGGGTGAATGGCGGTCTGCGGCTTAGTACCTTCCTGAATGACAAGGTCACCTACGTTCGTCCCGAACCGCGTTTGTCAGCGGCCTACATCATCAAGCCAGACTTATCTGTAAAAGCATCGTATGCGCTCATGAACCAGTACGTTCATCTGCTAAGCAACACGGGTATTGGTCTGCCCACCGATTTGTGGGTGCCCACTACCGACCGGGTACGTCCCCAACAGTCGCAGCAAGTAGCGGTGGGTATAGCCAAGGACTTTACCGAGCGTGGGCTAACGCTGACCGTTGAAGGCTACTACAAGCGGATGGACAATATCATCAACTATAAAGAAGGGGCCAGTTTCCTGTTGATCGACGACCCAACCTCAGCCGAGCGGGTACGTTGGGAAGATAACGTGACAGCGGGTAGGGGCTGGAGTTACGGAGCCGAAGTGCTGTTGCAAAAGAAGGTTGGTCGGTTCAGTGGCTGGATAGGGTATACCCTGTCATGGACACAATGGCAATTTGCGGACCTGAACGGTGGGCAGCCTTTCTTCCCCCGGTACGACCGCCGCCATGATCTCTCGCTGGTAGGAATCTATGAGTTAAGTCCACGCATCACCTTATCGAGTACGTGGGTGTACGGAACCGGCCAGTCCCTGACAATGCCACAGGCTACCTACGCAGCCTACGAACAGGGGAATGCTAATTTTTTCAATAGCTCGAGTGGGCAGGTGCCACTAATCAATCAGTTATTCGGCTATTACAGAACAGTCCAGGATTACGGCCCTAAAAATAGCTTCCGGGCGGAGCCTTATCATCGATTTGACGTGAGCATTCAGTTGCATAAGAAAATGAAACGGCATGAACGTACCTGGGAGTTTAGCGCCTACAACGCCTATAACCGTCGTAATCCCTTTTTCTATCAGTTGAATAACGTGTACGAACCGGGAGTGAACGGTCAGCCGGGATCGACCCGTACTGTGTTGAACAGGTACTCGGTATTTCCTATTGTGCCATCGGTCAGCTATAACTTCAAATTCTAATGCGAGCTACATACTACATCGCCCTGTCGGTTGCGTTGCTGTGCCTGATGGGGTGCGGCGGTCTGGTGCAGGAAGTAGACCCTGGTAACGTACCCACGACCACGGCTAAACTGGTTGTGCACAGCTATATTTCTCCGCAGGACACTGTCCTGGCCGTTTTGGTTGAAGCACCAAGGGCGATATTGGGTCAGCAGGCCGACTACAATCGCGTCAGCATCAGCAACGCACTTGTTGATTTATCTGACGGAACAACGACCATACGGCTGCCCTACAATGTCAAAAACAGCTTATACCGTATTGATCCGAAGCAACTGCCGATCATTGCCGGACGCACGTACGTTCTTACGGTTACTGCCCCGAACTATCCAGCCGTAACGGCTCAATGCACGGTACCAATGCCGGTGACACCCTCCGAAATTCGGATAGACTCAACCTATCAGGACTTTTTCGAGCAGCGCCAGCTTGTCACAGTTAGTAAATTGGTTTGGCAGGATCCAGGTGGTCAGGCCAACTATTACCGGGTAACGGGACTATTTTCCAGAACGATACGCACACAATACGCAACCAGTCCTACCAGACCAGCACGCGATACAACGATCGTACAGAGTGGAAGCCTGCGTTTTGATGTCACAGCCGCCCTGGCCAGTGATCAGGGTAAAGATGGCCAACGATTTGTTTCGCCTGCTGCCTATCCGGTAAGCTATGGCTACGGCCAGCAGGAACAGGTCCTTGCGCTCCAGTATAGCATGACGCTGCTCAATGTTGACGTAAATTATTATCGGTACCATGACGCTGCTCAACGCCAGGCCGAGACAGGCGAAAATCCGTTTGCTGAACCTGTACTTATCCCAAGCAACGTTCAGAATGGACTAGGCTGTTTTGGCGCGTTCAACCAGTCATCGATCACGGTACGAATCAGGTAAGCAGTACAAAACACAGCACTGCCGAGTACATAGAGCGAAGAAAACGTCAACTCTATGTACTCGGCGGCGCTGTATTTACTACGTTTCGTTTAAGCGACCGGCGTGCTGTTGATCACCTCAGTCTGCTTCCGGATCGACTCCATGTGGATGATCTTGTATATTTCTTCTACCAGTTCAGGGTACAGGTTCAGCTTGGCGCCCAACTGCTTCCGTGACTCCAGAATTTCTTTCCAACGATCGGGCTGGAACATCGATACGTTATTGTCACGCTTGTATTCGGCCAGTTTCTCAACCAGCGACATACGAGCGGCCAGGTGTTCAACCAATTGACGGTCAACGCTGTCGATTTTCACGCGGATCTGCTCCATGGCGCTCTGGAACTCCCGGTCGCTCGATTCGAGCTGGCGGATGTGCAGATGCTCCAGCATTTCGCCAAACGCGGCTGGCGTCAGCTGCTGTGCCGCATCGCTCCACGCTTTATCAGGGTCGATGTGCGACTCTACGATCAGACCATCATAGTTGAGGTCCATGGCCATCTGGGCCAGTTCGTTCAGGTACGCCCGCTTACCGGCCATGTGGCTCGGGTCGCCAATGATTGGCAGGTGCGGGAACATGGTCCGCAGTTCGATCGCCATCTGCCACATCGGAATGTTGCGGTATTTGCTGGCTTCGCCCGTTGAGAAACCACGGTGAATAGCACCGAGTTTGGTGATACCTGCGCCGGCGATCCGCTCGAATGCACCAACCCAGAGAGCGAGATCGGGGTTAACCGGGTTTTTCACCAGTACAGGTACATCAACACCTTTCAGAGCGTCAGCAATTTCCTGTACGTTGAACGGGTTTACTGTGGTGCGGGCACCTACCCAAAGAATATCGACGCCATATTTCAGGGCCAATTCAATATGTTGCGGAGTAGCTACTTCAACAGCAAACGGGAGACCCGTCTCGGCTTTCGCCCGCTGAATCCAGGCCAGGGCGGGTTCGCCCATACCTTCAAAGCTACCTGGCCGTGTCCGGGGTTTCCACACACCGGCACGAATCGCGTGAACCGACCCCAGCGCAGCTAGTTGGCGGGCGGTTTCTACGAGTTGATCTTCTGTTTCTGCACTGCAAGGCCCTGCAATAATGAGGGGTTTGCCGTCGGTCTTAATCCACGAATCGAGCGGCTCTACGGCTAAATCTGGTTTCATGAGGTTACGTGTACGCTAGTTGTAAGGTTTACTATTTCGCTTGTAAAATTTCCGGGTGCAAATTTATAGTATCTTTGCAGGAGCAGAAGCCCTTTGCGGGGCTCATTCTCACCCAAGTTTTGTACGATTAGTAGTCTGTTAAAAAAAGTAGAGGATAGCTTGAAAACCTTTTTTGGCCCAAAATACGTTTATATTTAGGCCGTTAATGTCAAGCTACTGAACGACCGTATGGCGAACGCACCGGAAACGGCGCATTGACTATGTCGAACCGAAGTAATCTAATCACATCCCCCGTCCAGCCGACTGCTGCTTCAAAACTGAATGCCGCTTTGCCGGTTTCTTTTGAGGACACGTCGATTGCCTTCTCTTCCCAGTCGAATTTCAAACTTCGAAAAACGTACTGGCTTTTTGCGTTGATGAACCAAGGATGGCTCGTAAAAGTAGGGACTTTTTTTATAAAACTGGCCCTGAAACTACAGCTTCCTATTAAAAAGCTCATCAAGAAGACAATTTTTGAGCAGTTCTGCGGAGGCGAATCCATCCGCGATTGCGAGAACACGATTCTACATCTCCACACCGCGCAAGTGGGTACTATTCTCGATTATTCAATTGAGGGTGAGGAGAATGAGAAATGCTTTGATAGCACTGTGCTGGAAATTCTCCGCACGATCGAACGGGCCAGCGAATCGGCCGACATCCCATTTTCTGTATTCAAGGTAACCGGTCTGGCCGAAACTGAATTACTCGAAGCCGTACAACGCGGTGACAAGTTGACAGACGACGAACAGGCCGCTTTTAACCGGGTTCGGGAGCGGGTTGACGTACTTTGTCAGCGTGCCCATGACCGCCATGTCCGGATCTTTATTGATGCCGAAGAAAGTTGGATTCAGGATGCCATCGATTGCCTGGCCTATGAAATGATGGACCGCTACAACCATGAGCAGTGTGTTGTGTACAACACTTACCAGATGTATCGCTGGGAAATGTACGATCAGCTGGTGAAAGCTACTGAGTTGGCCCGCGAGAAGGGCTATTTCCTAGGGGCGAAGCTGGTGCGCGGTGCTTACCTGGAAAAAGAGCGCATCCGTTCACACGAGGAAGAATACCAGGATCCGATTCAGGCAACCAAAGAAGATACTGACCGTGACTTTAACCGGGCCATCGATTTTTGCTTGTCGAACCGTGACGAAGTATCGATCTGTTTGGGAACGCACAACGAGTATAGCTGTCAGTATACGATTGCGCAGATGAAGCGGATGGCCATTGCGCCGAATGATCCGCATATCTACTTCGCGCAACTGCTGGGTATGAGCGACAATATCTCGTATAACCTGGCCAACTCGGGTTACAACGTAGCGAAGTATGTACCCTACGGTCCAGTCGAAGCGGTGATGCCTTATCTGTTCCGCCGGGCTGAAGAAAATAAATCAATAGCCGGCCAAAGCAGCCGCGAGTTTACCCTCGTAAAAAGCGAGCTCGAGCGCCGTAAAGGTTGTAAATAACCAGTTTGAGGTTTGGAGTTTGAGGTTTGAGGTTGCGCTGCTTAAGGAAAGTCCTGAAAAGCAGCATCGTAACGTCAAATGTCAAACATCAGACCTCAAACCTTTTTGTATGATTCAGAAAAATCCCATTCGTTTTTTTTTGCTGGCGTTATTGCTGATTGGTATTGATCAGGCGTCGAAACTTTGGATTCTGCAGTACATGCAGGAACATTTGTACATGCCGATCAACATCATTGGCGATTGGTTCAAGTTCCAGTATGTGCTGAACCCCGGCATGGCGTTTGGGATGGAGTTGAACCATCAATATGGAAAATTAGTCCTGAGTATCTTCCGCTTGTTTGCCATGGTCGGTATTGGCTGGTACCTGGTCTATCTGGCAAAACACGGCGCACCAAATGGCTTGCTTTATGCGATGGCGCTGATTTTGGCCGGTGCCATTGGCAACGTGATCGATAGTACGTTTTATGGGGTTTATCTTCACAACGCTCCCTTCGGCGCACCAACCCCCTGGTTTCATGGACAAGTAATCGACTTTATTTTCTTTGATCTGTGGGAGGGAATCCTACCACGCTGGATTCCAATCTGGGGCGGCAGCTACTTCTCTATGCCCATCTTCAACTTCGCCGATTCCTGCATTTTCGTTGGCGTATGCTTAATTTTATTCTTCCAGCGCCGTTTTTACCAGTTGCAGGCTGAACGCGAAGGATTACTGCCAGATGACCCCGATGCGACCAACGCTTCTGTACTGCCAATGGCGGAAGTTAGTGAGGAACTTGGTGTAAATACAACAGAATCGACTACTCAGGAGAATGCCACAACAGAGTTGATAGACCGGGAGGGAACTGAACCGGAACCAGTCGATAAGCCTTTTCCGGTTTCCGACGAGCCGCTGAAAGAGAAAGAGACGTAACGAGTTCAAGCAATCAAAAGAGGGTCATTACCATGTGGTGATGACCCTCTTTTTTGTTTTTCGGCTAGTTCTACTTCAACAGGGTCAATTTTACCGACGAATCCGGGCTCAGTTGAATTGTATTTTTCTGGAAATCGCCGTCGCTTGCAGTGCTGATGTTCACGAACGTTTGTGGATTGCGATCAACGAGCGGAAACCATGTTGACTGTACTTGAACCATCAACCGGTGCCCCTTCTTGAAGGTGTGCAGGGCGTCGTTGAGTGTAAATGTTACGGGTGTAGGCTGACCCGGCACAAACGCTTCGGGTTTTTCCATTGACTTGCGGAATTTGCCCCGCATCACATCACCCCGAACCAGTCGTTGGTAACCGCCCAACGTGACGTTTTTCGAACCAGTTGTGGTTGGACTAGCCGTTCCAACAGTTCTGTTGGTTGTCGTGTCAGGCAATACATCGATGAGTTTAACGATAAAATCGGCATCGGTGCCGGTCATGGTGACCCGTAAATCGATGCTGATA
The DNA here is from genome assembly GCF_011742925.1 of Fibrivirga algicola. Classification (GTDB taxonomy): domain Bacteria; phylum Bacteroidota; class Bacteroidia; order Cytophagales; family Spirosomataceae; genus Fibrella; species Fibrella algicola. The sequence goes on along the minus strand of NZ_WAEL01000008.1, from coordinate 16,110 downwards.
GGCCCGGCTAGTATGAGATCATTTTGTAACGGCTCGCTTTGAAAGACAACAACGTCGGGTCGACGAGCAGCGAAGCGCTGGTCCTCGATCATGTAGGCATTGTTCCGGCGCGCCCAGGTGCCATCTGTATACGGAACCGGTTTGGCTGGATCGCTCGTGTATTCGACTGGTAGAGCCTGCCCGGCACTAGCGGGCGTTAGCAGATTGCCCGCCAGGAAAAATGATTGCGCCGCAGCGGCTTTAGGAGGCCAGGTTTCGAAGGTACGCCATTGATTGGCACCCGTATCAAACATCCGTGCTTCGGCAGGTACGTAGCGGCCTTTGTCTTTCAGGTGAAACAGGAAGAACGGTGTTTCGACCGAATCGCGGTACGCTTTGGCGGTGTTACTGCCAAACTGGAAATCACCGAAACCTGTCCACTCGCGTCGTGCCCAGGCTCCATGTGTCCAGGGGCCCATTACCAGCTGGTTTCGGTTATTGGCATTCTTCTCCAGCGTTTGATAGGTGTTCAGGGCTCCAAATAAATCTTCGGCATCGTACCAGCCGCCTACCACGAGTGTAGCTGGTGGGGTTGCGCCGGGACGTATCTGGCCCAAGTGCCGCCGAATATCACGGGTCTGCCAGTAGGCATCGTAGGTTTCGTGGGCCAAGTACTCATTCCAGATTTTGCCTTTGTTGTTGTAATAAGCCGGTCCATTCGCATTCTTTAACGGACCTAGTTGCAGGAAAAACTGGTAGGCATCTTTTGCCTTGTAGCTGAATACTTCCGGGTAATCCTCCACGGGCCCTTTGCGGGGAGCATCGAAGTAATTCATGAACGTGAAATTGTCGAGCAGGAAAAACGCGCCATTGTGGCGGGCATCGTCGCCTATAAACTCGTCGGTGACCGGTGCTTGTGGCGATACGGCCTTGATAGCCGGGTGCGCGTTTGGCAGAGCGGCCGTGGCGTAGAAACCGGGATAGGAGATGCCCATAATACCCACACGGCCATTGTTATCAGGTACGTTCTTGAGCAGCCACTCAACCGTATCGTACGTGTCGGTGCTTTCGTCGGTTGGGCCAGCAGATACGTTGGTTGCTCCGCTTGCTTTCCGAGCCGAGCGAGCTGGACGAGGCATCTGATGGGGTGACGGGGTTAGGCCTTTCACTGCCGGGGTCATTTCCTCAAACTGACCTTCGCTCATGTACCGGCCGCGTACATCCTGATTCACGAAAATGAATTTTTCCTGCGAAAGCTCAACTGATGGACCTGGTCCTTGCTTTGGGTAGTTTGTTTCGCCATAGGGGCTGGCGGAGTATGGAGTCCGTTCCATCAGAAATGGATACCGGTTGGTCGGCGACGCATCCTTCGGTACATAAATGACCGTATATAGTTTGGTGCCGTCGCGCATCGGAATCTGCCGGTCGATCTTTGTGTAGTTTGTGCGGACAAAGGCTGTATCAGGTACGGTTTGGGCAACGAGCGTGCTAGCGAAACAGCAACAGGCCAGCACGGTAAGGTAACGGAGAGTCATGAAATATGTAGGTGTTAAGCCAGCAAAACTACAAGGAATGGTACGTTTATGCTGTATGAAAATAATTTTGTTAAATCTTATTATTGTGCAATGATTACAACGTTAAGAATTAAAAAATGGTCTGTATACTTGAGTGAATCCAATTTTTTCGTTAGTTGGTAAATCGAATTAGTCCAAACCACTTGATAACCCCGCCATATACCTTACTAATCGATCTGCACTACCTGCCTTGCCTCGACGTGATGCGAGGGATGGTACTCGCCGACGAGGTGCTGATTGAAGCGCACGAAAACTACCAAAAGCAAAGCTACCGCAACCGTTGCTACGTTCTGACGAGCAATAAAATAGATTGTTTAACGGTGCCTGTGTTGGCTGGCTCACGCCGACAGCCAATACGTGAAGTTCAGATTGATTACGGCCAGCCCTGGATGGATCGGCATCTACGCTGTTTGCAATCGGCCTACGCTAAATCCCCGTATTTTGAGTACCTGATGCCGGAAGTAGAACATATTTTACACCAGCGTCTGCCCTTTTTATTCGACTTAAATTGGTCATTGCTGACATTCTGTCGGAAATGGTTACGTATCAATACCCCGATTAACCTGACAGAATGGTATGAAAAAACACCGCCAATCGGCGTTTTTGACGCCCGTTCCCGCCTTGATCCAGGCCGGCAAGCCGAAATTGGACTGTTTGGTCCAATACCGGCCTATCAGCAGAACTTTGGTGCTGAATTTGTACCAAACCTGAGTGTACTGGATTTGATGTTTATGCAGACGACATTGAGTTAAAGAGACGAATACTAGAGGAGCGAAAGACCATTCTTTTGGCCTTCTTGCCTGACAAGCAGAGCTTCTTCGCTTATTCATACTTTATCTTTTTCACTCATTGGCCTAGCCTGAACAAACCCAAATTAAAATACGTTATTTCAGTAAGACGCTAATACGATTAGGAACCCCAAGCGAATGGAAGCAAAATTCTCAAACCGCGTAAAAGAAGTCATCTCCCTTAGCCGGGAAGAGGCTTTGCGGCTCGGTCACGATTACATCGGCACCGAACACTTGCTGCTGGGCATGATTCGCGAGGGCGAAGGCGTGGCGGTGGGGCTGCTTAAAAAACTGTCGATTTCACTCGACGAACTGCGCATCACCATCGAGCAAGCCACGAAAGGAACCGCAACCAATAACGTTAAAAATCTGGCCAATATCCCCCTGACCCGTCAGTCGGAGAAAACCCTGAAGATTACGTACTTAGAAGCGAAGATTTTCAAGAGCCCGCTGATCGGCACAGAACATCTGTTGCTGTCGATTCTGCGCGACGAAGACAACGTTGCCACGCAGATTCTGCACAAATTCAACGTCAACTACGAAGTGATTAAGGAGATGCTGGAATATCAATCAACCGGAACTCAGCCCAATATGGCGCACGATACCGACGACGACGATGACGCTTCGCGCGGCATGTTCGGCGGTGGTGGTAGCGGCACCGGGCAGGGCAAAGAAAAGGGTTCAGAGAAATCGCGTACACCTGTACTCGACAACTTTGGCCGTGATCTCACCAAACTCGCCGAAGTAGGCAAACTCGACCCGATTGTTGGTCGTGAAAAAGAAATCGAACGCGTGGCCCAAATCCTGAGCCGCCGCAAGAAAAATAACCCGATCCTGATTGGTGAGCCTGGTGTTGGTAAAACTGCCATCGCTGAAGGTCTTGCGTTGCGGATCGTACAGAAAAAAGTATCACGGGTACTCTTTGGCAAGCGCGTTGTTACGCTTGATCTCGCCTCACTGGTTGCCGGTACAAAATACCGGGGTCAGTTCGAAGAGCGGATGAAAGCCGTAATGAACGAGTTGGAAAAATCGCCCGAGGTGATTCTATTTATCGATGAGTTGCACACGATCGTGGGTGCGGGTGGTGCCTCTGGCTCACTCGATGCCTCGAACATGTTCAAGCCGGCGTTGGCCCGTGGCGACATTCAATGCATCGGGGCTACTACGCTCGACGAATACCGTCAGTATATTGAGAAAGATGGTGCTTTGGCCCGTCGTTTTCAGATGGTAATGGTCGATGCCACGTCGATTGACGAAACCATCGAGATCCTGAATAACATTAAGGATAAGTACGAAGATCACCACCACGTAAATTATACGCCGGAGGCAATTGAGGCATCTGTGAAACTGTCGGAGCGTTATATCTCTGACCGCTTCCTGCCCGATAAAGCCATCGACGTAATGGACGAAGTAGGTGCTCGGGTACACATCAGCAACATCACCGTTCCTGAAGATATTCTGAAACTCGAAGAGTCGATCGAGAATATCAAGAAGGAAAAAAATCAGGTGGTGAAGAGCCAGAAGTACGAAGAGGCCGCTCAACTCCGTGATAAGGAAAAGCGCCTGATCGACCAACTGGATCGGGCCAAGCAAGCTTGGGAAGAAGATACCAAGAAGCGCCGCTACACTGTAACCGAAGAAAACGTGGCCGAAGTGGTGGCCATGATGACCGGTATCCCCGTAACAAGCGTATCCAATGACGAGGGCAAGAAACTCGTTCGGATGGGCGACGAACTGAAGGGCAAAGTTATCGGGCAGCAGTCGGCGATCGACAAACTCGTGAAAGCCATTCAACGTACCCGCGTTGGTTTGAAAGATCCCAAGAAACCAATTGGTTCGTTTATCTTCCTGGGCCCAACGGGTGTAGGTAAGACTGAGCTGGCAAAAGTGCTGGCAACGTACCTGTTCGACAAAGAAGATTCGCTGGTTCGGATCGACATGTCGGAGTACATGGAGAAATTTAGCGTATCGCGACTGGTTGGTGCACCTCCGGGTTATGTAGGGTACGAAGAAGGCGGTCAGTTGACCGAGAAGATTCGTCGGAAGCCGTACTCGGTGGTACTGCTTGATGAGATCGAAAAAGCGCACCCAGATGTGTTCAACATCCTGTTGCAGGTGCTTGATGATGGTATCCTGACCGATGGTCTGGGTCGCCGTGTCGACTTCCGGAACACGATCATCATCATGACGTCAAACATCGGGGTACGTGATCTGAAAGACTTTGGTGCCGGTATTGGTTTTGCGTCGAAACGCTCGGCCGAAAGCCAGGACGACATCATGAAGGCTACCATTCAGTCGGCCCTCAAGAAAGCGTTCTCACCGGAGTTCCTGAACCGTCTCGATGACGTGATCGTCTTCAACTCACTGCAGCGCGAAGACATCCACCACATCATTGATCTGATGCTTGGCAAACTGCTGGGTCGCGTACTGAACCTGGGTTACAATGTTGAACTCACTGAGAAGGCGAAAGACTTCCTGGCTGAGAAAGGCTACGACCCTCAGTATGGTGCCCGTCCGTTGGCCCGCGCTATCCAGCGCTACCTGGAAGATCCCGTCGCTGAAGAGATCCTGAAAGGAGAGCTGAAAGATGGCGATGTGATCCTGGCCGATTATAGCGGAGAGGGTGAGTCACTGACAATTACGGTGAAAAAGCCAGAAGCTGTAACTGAGTAATCGGTTTCCCGTTTCATAAACAAAACCCCGGATGGTGTATAACTGTCCGGGGTTTTTCGTTGTACCAGTACGCTTTATACAAACTCAACGAACTGGACTATGAGCATTTCTCTACGTTTAGCCGGGCTTGTCTTCTTGATTTGTCAGGCAAATGGTATTCAATCCGCACTGGCACAGACAGAACAGGGTGTGGGCTGGCTGTCGGGTAGTGTGGGTTGGCAACAAGGCAGTACCGATCTTTTTCAAAACAAAGAAGATCGCATGAGCATCAACGGAACGTTGACGCAGGGAACGTTCATTCGGGATAATCTGATGGTCGGCGCTGATTTGCGACTGGTGCGCACCCGTATCCAATCACAGCAGGGCTTCAACTTCGACGCCATCAGCGATTCACGGGAAACAACCTTCGGCGCAACTCCATTTATCCGGCGATTCTGGGGTCTCAATGCATTGCGTGGGTACGTTGGCGGCGGGCTGGCGGTCACTTACGGGCGCAATCGGCTGCTGACAACTAATACGCAGCAACGCCTTTCCGAGCAGGAATCAACGCAATGGGGGTTTAGCCCCGAATTTCAGGCGGGCCTGTTCTATGCCATTGATACTCGCTGGGGGCTTGAATTGAGCACGCGGTCGGGTCTGTTTCCGGTCTCATTTACCAACCTAAATCTGGGATTGGTTTTGCTGACCGACGTAAAAACCAAGCGGGCTATCATCACCTCAAAGCAGACGCCGAGCCAGTTACTGACTGGCAACTGGCTGCTTAGTGGTGGGTTCGAACTGACCACGAACCGCCAACAATTAATCTCCGGCAGTGATCGCTTAACTACTGTGCAGCGGCAAATAACGAAGCAGTTTACGGTCAGCCCGTCGGTGGGGTATATGCCAGGAAAACGCTGGGTAATAGGCGTAGCAGTGCCAGTACGTCAGCAGGAATTGACCAATGAGTTCAATCGATCAGCCACCGACTTTCAGACGGCTACTGTACTAACTAAATCGATTGGCGTGGAGCCTTTTGCCAAAAAATACCTGTCGAAGACACAATTTGGTCCGTACGTAGCGGGTCGGGTTGGCTGGCGTAGCGAAGCGATTTCGGGAGGCGGGGCCATTGCCTCGAACGCCACTGGGTACAACTGGCGGTTAAGCGGCGGACTGGCTTATTTGCTGGGTACGCGCTTCATCGTGGAAGGAGAAATTGGCGGAATCGGTTCTGATTGGAGTGATACCAAGCAAAACGATGATTCGCGCCGTAGCACAGACCTGACCCTGTCATTGCGGCCAGCCCTATCGTTAACCTACGTGTTTTTGTAATTTTAAGAAGAAATAACTCATACAAATCCGCGAATTGGTTTGAGAGTAAGTATGTTTGGTAACACCAAATGATACCTAAACGTACTCTCTATGAAAAGGCTTTTTGTACTCATTTTTGTTGGCTTGCTGGGTCGTCCATCAGTTGCGCAAACGCAGAAAGGCCAATCGATCACGTCGGGAAATGTAAACCTATCGTTTGACAGGGGGCATCTCGACTCAGACAAGCGAGTCAGCTACTCAGCAGGATTTCTTATAAATCGTGGCCGGTTTGTCCGTGATAATTGGCTACTGGGTGGTACGTTAGGGTTTAGTTATGGTCAGACGACTTACGATAACTCAAACTCTAGTACGTCTCTGAAATCAACAGCTAACAGTGTATCGGCAGGCATTTTCCTGCGTCGCTATTGGCCCATCCTGGATAGGTTATATGTGTATGCTGGTGGTGGTTTGGGAAGCTACCAGTTTAAGAGTAATTACACCAACAACGTTACGTTTGGCACCAGCATCAGGGAATCGTCTGGTGCTTCATCAAACTGGCAACTAAATGCAACAGGACAGCTAGGAGCACTCTATACGCTTACAAACCGGATCGCTATAGAGATGGGTATAAGCAATGAGTTTCCGACCGGGCTGTATAACGCTAATTTTGGCGTGGCCATTTTGGCTGGAAACAAAAGCACATCTATCCCTGTTCTGCCAGATTTTGAGGCGCCCCAAACCCGTAAAGGGCGGTGGTTGCTTGGAGTATCTGCCAACGTAACCGGAACTAGCACGAGTCAGGTCAACGACGAACGAATATCGAGCGTACAATCATCGGCTACCACTGGCGTATCTGCTGGGAATTTTGTCAAAGACAATTTAATCGCTGGTGTGGCTATCAACTATTCGGCGAATCGGTTGGGCGATGCTGATGCGCCTGGTGCAGTGAACTACTCACTGGCAGCGGTCCCTTTCGTTCGCTCCTATAGGGGGGCAAGCCGTTTGCGGCCGTTTGTAGAGGGCAGGGGCGAATACGGGATCATTAAATCGGAAACTAACACGGTTGTTGGCACTCGCTATGTTGGTGCAGGCATTAGCGCAGGCCTAGCTTACATGGCGAGTGAGCGGTTTATCATCCAGACAACGTTGGGGTCACTGGACGGGCGCTATACCTGGTATCCCAGTGCGGGCGGTAGCGAGGTCTACTCAAACTACACGATCAACGCTACAGCAACAACGCTGTCGAACATTTCGGTGGCCTACTCGCTGTAGCTACTTCATAGCAGCAACACACTCGTCCACTTTATCAGTATTGATGATGTCGACGCCAAGTTTATGCAATTTTTTCCAGGTGTTGGGGGTGTCGGGCGTATTCCAGAAACGGATCGGGCAACCGGCTTCATGCGCGCGCTTGATGATGCGCTTTAGCTTGGCTTTGTCTTCGTCAGGTACGTCGCCGATGCCATCCCAGCGGGCGTAGGATCGGAAATTATCGGAGATCAAGGCAACACGTTTGGCGGTTTCATCATCGTATAGTTCACTGGGTCGACCGTCGAAAAACAAATACGATGGGTAATCGAGATAATGCTCGGGCCGGGGGCGATTGCCACTAATCACAACCCGCATGGCCTGCTGCGATATTGACTGGCTAAAGGCAACGAGATTGGCTTCTATCAGGGGCTGGAGTAAGGGAAGAATGTCTTCGGGCTTGTCTTTTAGATCGATGACCAACGTAGGAGCATACCGCCGATCTGCGCTAATACGACCTTGATTTTGGCTGAAAAGCGCCACAATAGGCTTTATGTACAGGTCTTCGAGAAGGCGGGTTGATGTATCAGCCTGTTCTTTTTCATGCGCCACAACCAGTTTTCCGTTGCGAAGGTGTACGTCTACTTCGATGAAGTCTGCTTTGGCGGCAACAGCCCGCAACAGGGGCTGTGACTTGTCATAGTCATTATGCGCAAAAACCTGCTGGGCATAAGCGCCTGTCGAGAGTAACGCAACAAGCAGGAGTGATTGACGTAGGAAATATCGCATGTGTTAGTGAAAAGACAGGCAGTAAAGAGTATGATCAAGGTACACCGCTTAATCGGCAAATGAGCGGGTTAGTTTATGATTCACCAATTTACATCTCTCCAATCGGAAAAGAAGAGGAGGCCTTACGTATACTTAAGCACTGACCAGGAACCAGTTTGAACGAACCTGCTACTCAGCCAATGAAACGCTACTTCTTTTTAGCCCTAAGCTTGTGTCTGTTTGTTGGTTGTCAGAAAGAGTCGACCGATACCGTACAATCAATCCAATTACCGATCACGATCAAAGAAGGCTTCGGACCTTTTTATCCATCGTTTGGCATCCTGAGTCCTGAACTGCCAGATACGCCGATTTGGGGAAAATTAGCCTGTCCATTAAAGGGTAAACCCGCGAATTGGAGCCGGTTGACCCAGACAAAGGTGTGGCTCGATGCCCATCAACTAGTTTACCAGAACGTAAAGGCAGGGAAGGTCGCGTTGGCCGACTACCAGTTTTTGCAGAGAGAGTGGAAATGGACGCCCGATACGACGCAACTGTCGGCCACACCGATTAAGTGCTTCGTCTACATCATTAAAGGCTTCGATGAAAGCCAGGGCAAATGGGCTGTACTGATGGACACAAACAATGATCTGGATTTCAGCAATGAAACACCGGTGTATCCCGAACCAATCCCCCTGGAGCCAATTCCTGACAAACTAGCCAATACGCGGCTAATCCAATATGAGATATATCGGGAGGGGAAGGTCGTTGAGTCACGGGTACCGCTGGTTGTTGGTATCTTAAAGGGAGATTTCGTGTATGGTTTGCCACAGCACGCCGTGGCCACGATACGGCATGGCAACAAGGCCTACGATGTATGTATTACCTCGGGCGCTGGCCGTCCCAGTTTTGAGTCTACCCAGCTCTGCCTCCCCTCATCAATACGATCGTCTGGGAAAGCAGACCCGCAGCAAGTAGTGCAGCCGGGTGAGGTCATAGCCATTGGCGGGGTGCTGTATGTTAACCGGGGTGTCGACCCATTTCATAATTGGCTGACGCTGGAAACAACCGATGCTGCCGCCGTTACAGCCTCACATTCCTTGCAGGTTGGGCAGCCATTTAAACCGTTCGCCAGCCGTGAGGTCAGCACGGGGCAGCTCATTTCGCTTGACAATCTGCGCGGAAAATACGTGTACATTGACTTCTGGGGAACCTGGTGCAGGGGCTGCGTAGAACAGCTGCCTGGTTTAAAAACAGTGTATGAGTCGGTCGACAAAAAGCAGGTGGCGTTTCTGGGCATTGCCTGCAAAAATACACCCGCTCAGGTACGTCAGTTTGCGCGTGCCCGGCACCTGACCTGGCCTCAAATTGTGTCGGACGATACGAATAAACTGGCCGATCGGTATCAGGTAAACTCGTTCCCTACGTCTATACTGCTTGATAAGAAAGGAATTATCATTGCCCGAAACCTGCACGGGGATGAACTGCAAAAAAAACTACGCGAACTAACCAGGCCAAACTAGCAGTCGGTCATCACTTCAGGGGTCCGGGTACGTTGTCGACTAGAAATTTTGTCAATTCCTCCATTCGAACGTCCCGGCGGACGATTCGTCCCTGCTGGTCGAGCAGAAAGTTGCTGGGGTAGGCGTCGATGGCTAAAACGCCGGATGCGAATTGGCCGGATTCGTCGAGGTATTGCGACCAGGGAAGTTCGTGTTTCTGAATCGTCTTTTTCCAAAGGGCTATTTCCGCCTGTTTATCAATCGAAACCTGAACGATGTTGAAATCAGTGCGGGGGTACTGGCTGAACAGCGATTTAAGGGCTGGAAACTGGTCGATGCAGGCACCACAGCGGCTGAACCAAAAATCGACCAGCGTGTAGCGTGCCTGTTGGGGATTCGTTAGCTGAGCGGGTTGACCATCAATCGTGCGGAGCGAGACCGTGGGGAATAGATTACCGATAGCCGCTATACGGGCTGAAGCAAGCATGGTGCCGAGTCGCGCACCGGTAAACGTCTTTTTGAGCGCAGAGTTAAAGGCCAGGTACGTCGAATCCAGGAGGGGGTGGTAGCCGAAACCAAGCAATTGCACTGTTGCCCACAGGCCAACGTACGAATCGGGATGCTGCTTCGCAAAGGCCAGTAGGTTCTGTTTCTGTTGAGTACCTACTACCAGCCGGACAAAAAAGTTGACTGGCGCAGCGTTTACTTCCTGCATACTCCGATTAGTAATACAGGGCACTTCCCGAATAGAATCAGCATTGCATTGAATCGATTGCGTACCTGCTTCGATGATAAACGGATTTGATACATATTCCGGGAAGTTGGCAATCATGAATGCCAACGGGTAGGGTGCCTCGCCAGTAAATGTAAAGCGACCGTCGACAATCGTTGTCTGGTACGTAGCTGTCGTAACCGGATGATTCTCTTTACCCCCAAGCGGAAGGAGTTGAATCATTCCGTTCGGCCGATTAATGGTGCCGACCAGCGTGAATCGGTTGCGTGGTGCCTGCGCTACTGCCGATTCGGAATAAAGCAGATTCAACAGCACCAAAAGGACCAAGAGGTTGATACGGACTAATTTTTCCATCGGAATGCATCATGAGTATACTGGATGGACCCAATATGGGGTGAATAGGTTGGGTCGGTACCAGTTTAGTGCGTCGCGTTTGTTAGGCTCCGCGCTGAGCAATCTACCAAAGCGGTTCCCAGATTCAGGTGAATTGGCAACTGGAAGACTAAACAATGAAAGCCCCCTTTGGCAATTGGCCAAAGGGGGCTTTCGTCTCAAACCTAACGTACCTAGACTAGCTTCCAGCCGTCGCGGTAGTTGCGGGAAACAAACTGGTTAGCTTCGTCGAAGTTGGTGATCTTCATGTTTTTACCGTCCCAGCTCAGTTGCTTGCGGCCAGGGTAGTTGAAACCTTTGCCGTCGGCTTTAGACTCGCGCAGCGTGTAGCTGCGGATAGCCAGGTTACCCATCAATACCGACTCGGTCAGCGGACCGGCAAAATCAAACGATGAGGTAAGCGCTTTGTGCTCCTTGCTGTTGAAACCTGCCTTACACGCCTCTGTCCAGAACGCCTGGTGCCCGTTTTCCGGGAGCGATACGGTGCCGGCAGTCCCCGCTTTAGGCTTAGGAGCTGCTTCGCGTCTGTCGCCGCTCTTGGTGTATAACTTCGGGTTGTCGCCGTACATACCGCAGGCAATCATGCCTTTGTCGCCGATCAGAAACACGCCGTTTTCGCCGTTCTCGGGGAAAGGCTCGCCCGCAGGCAGCATCTCTGGCCGGAACGGACGCAATCCGCCATCCATCCAGATCATTTTTACGGCCGATTTGTTCTTGCTCGATTGCGGGAACTGCAATTCGACATGCGAGGAGGGAGGACATCCTTCCGGATTATATTCGGGAGTCCAGTCTTTCAGGAACACCGAACTGATGCTGGACTCTACCTGTGTGGGGTAGCCCAGACCCAGCACCCGGAACGGTACGTCCATGATGTGGCAACCGATATCGCCCAGCGCACCGGCCCCGAAGTTCCACCAGCCGCGCCACTTGAAGGGATGGTACGCAGGTGTGTACCCCACTTTCTGTGCAGGTCCGAGCCAGAGATCCCAGTCGAGGTCGACGGGTGTTTCAGAGGCTGCCTGTGGTACCGGAATACCTTGTGGCCATACGGGGCGGTTGGTCCAGAGGTGAACCGTGTGAACGTTGCCGATCAGTCCTTTATCAAACCAGTCGACCATTTCCTTCTGTTGCGGGTTCGACGATCCCTGGTTACCCATTTGCGTAACCACCTTGTATTTACGGGCCGCCTCGGTGAGCATCCGGGCTTCGTGGATGTTGTGTGTCAGGGGCTTCTGTACGTATACGTGCTTCCCGCGCTGCATAGCGGCCATTGCTACCACAGCATGCGTATGGTCGGCGGTCGATACCGTTACGGCGTCGATGGTTTTGCCTTCCTTATCAAGCATTTCGCGGAAATCCTTGTACCGTTTGGCGTTTGGGAATTTGGTGAAATTCTCTTTCACCCGTTGCAGACCCCAGTCTACATCGCAGAGGGCCACTACATTGTTGGCACCGTTGTTATACGAGTTGTTCAGGTCGCTGGCTCCTTTTCCCCCGAAGCCTACGCTGGCAATATTTAGTTTATCGGAGGGTGCAATGAACCCTTTCCCCAACACGTGGCGGGGTACGATGAAGAACGAACCAGCCGCCAACGCGCCGGTTTGAAGGAATTTCCGCCGAGTAGGGTCGGTGGGTTGGTTAGTCTGACTCATGAATGAGCGTTGTTAAGGTCGATTAACAATCTACTGTTGTACTAATAAGAAAGACGTAAACGTGATGGCCTTACCTGACCAAGACCGAAAAATAGCGCTATAACCTTCTCAGAGGGCCCGGAAAAGGCCACGTCAGGTACGTTCCCATCGGGGTAATCAGGCCGGAACGCTCTATTTTTTGTTCTTCTTCTGATCTACTTTTGCTCATATCACATAGTTCACCTAAGCCGAGTACATGGATTCATTGACTAAGCCCAAAAAAACGGACACCCTCGACCGGAAAAACGCTGAAGCCCTGTTGGGTGGCGGCCAAAAGCGCATTGACGCGCAACATGCAAAAGGCAAATTAACCGCCCGCGAACGGATTGCTCTCCTCGTTGATGAAGGCTCCTTTGAAGAGATCGGCAAGTTTGTGATGCATCGGACCAAAGATTTTGGCCTCGACAAAGAATATTACCTCGGCGATGGTGTAGTAACGGGTTACGGCACAGTAAACGGACGGCTGGTGTACGTGTTTGCGCAGGACTTCACGGTATTTGGCGGTGCTCTGTCGGAGACCCATGCCGAAAAAATTTGCAAGCTGATGGACCTGGCCATGCAAAACGGAGCGCCGGTGATTGGTCTGAATGACTCGGGTGGTGCCCGCATTCAGGAAGGCGTATTATCGCTGGCCGGTTACGCCGATATCTTTTATCGCAACACGCGGGCGTCGGGCGTCATTCCACAGTTGTCGGCCGTAATGGGTCCCTGCGCGGGTGGGGCGGTGTATAGTCCGGCCATTACTGATTTCATCTTCATGGTCGAAAACACAAGCTACATGTTTGTGACCGGCCCCAACGTGGTGAAGACCGTGACGCACGAAGAGGTTACTGCCGAAGAATTGGGCGGTGCCAGTACCCACAGCACTAAATCGGGGGTGACGCATTTTGCCTGTGCCAACGAACTGGCCTGCATTCAGCACATCAAGCAGGTGCTTAGTTACATTCCGCAGAACTGCGAAGACCAGCCGCCCATGCTGGCTTACGAGTCGAGCGGGCCGGATGCTGAGAGCCGCCCTGCCCTAAATACGGTCATTCCCGACAATCCGAACCAGCCCTATGATATGCGCGAGGTAATCGATGCTATCGTGGATGCAGATTCTTTTCTGGAGGTGCACAAGAACTTTGCTGAAAACATCGTGGTGGGGTTCGCCCGGATCGGCGGGCGAAGCATTGGCGTGGTTGGCAATCAGCCAGCTGTACTGGCGGGGGTGCTCGACATTCAGGCAAGTACCAAAGCGGCCCGCTTCGTGCGTTTCTGCGATTGCTTCAACGTACCGTTGCTGGTGCTGGAAGACGTACCTGGTTTCTTGCCGGGTACCGATCAGGAGTGGAACGGCATTATCACCAACGGGGCCAAGCTATTGTATGCCTTCTGCGAAGCCACCGTGCCACGGGTAACCGTGATTACGCGTAAGGCCTACGGAGGAGCCTATGACGTGATGAACTCGAAACATATCGGCGCCGATCTGAACTACGCCTGGCCAACTGCCGAAATTGCAGTGATGGGGGCGAGCGGGGCTGCCGAGATTATTTTTAAACGAGAAATTGCCGAAGCCGAAGACCCGCAGGCGCGCTTGCAGGAAAAGGTGCAGGAGTATACCGAGAAGTTTGCCAACCCGTATCGTGCGGCGCATCGGGGCTACATCGACGAGGTGATCTACCCCGAAGAAACCCGCCAAAAGCTGATTCGGGCGTTTCAGATGCTGGAAAACAAGGTGGCAACGTTACCCCGGAAAAAGCACGGCAATATCCCACTGTGAGGAGTCTTCTGTCTTCCGTTGTCTGTGGGTTGTCGTGCTGATAATTTACCCAAATTCGTGCCCCGACAGCGCACCAGCGCACAGACAACGAAGAGCAGAGGCTACCAAACTGTAGGCAGTAAACTGAGAATCTGGTCATATCTTTTTAACAGCCAAAATCGTTTATCTTAAAACGACTACCCATACACTATATGAGAGCGAGTTATACTGGCTGGCTGCTGGCCCTGCTGCTGGGTATTGGCCTGCTATTGCCCAATGCGGCGCAGGCAACCCACGTTCGGGCTGGTGAGATTACCACCCGACGTTTGCCGGGTGACGGACTGCGTTATGAGATCACCCTTACTGCATACTACGACATCATTGGTGGCTCTGGCGCCGCCGCTGCTGCCGAACAAGTTCAGTTTTGTTTTGGCGACGGGACGCCTTTCCGCGACGTGCCCCGCTTGCTGCCGATCCGTCCCCTGAACCGGGGTACATCGATCAACATCTATCGGGTTATCTACACCTATCCGGGACCGGGGGTTTACTCGATTTCAGCCCGGGTCGTGAACCGGAACGACGGAACGCGCAACATCCAGAATGGTGCTTCGCAAAACGTGAGTTTCTTCGTTACCACGACCATATCGGCCAACTCGGCACTAGGCTTCAACAGCAACCCCATTCTGCTAAACCCCCCTGTTGATACGGCTCGGATTGGTCAGAAATACTGCCATAACCCGGCCGCCTATGACCCGGATGGTGACAGCTTGGCCTATCGGATTGCCATTCCACAGTACTCGGCTGATGGGTCTCCATGTCGGTCATTTGCTGTACCTCAGTATCAGTTGCCTAACCAAATTCAGGCACCGGGCCGCACTGAAGCTGGTGCCAGTCCGGCCACGTTCACGGTCAATTCCCGAACGGGTGATGTCTGCTGGGATGCACCCGTTGAAGCAGGCCAATACAACTACGCGTTCATTATCGAAGAGTGGCGAAATGGGGTGTTGATCGGGGAAATCACCCGCGATGTACAGGTCATCGTGCTGGACGCCAACAACCGACGACCGCTGATCGATCCCATTGCCGACATCTGCGCTGAGGCAGGTACGTTGATCACCCAGAACATCCGGGTGACCGATCCCGATGGCAATCGGGTGGTCGTCGTGGGCTTCGGTGGCCCCTTCAACCGATCCCCCGATAATGTACTCTACAGCCCGCCGATCATCAGTCCGGCCTATGCCACGCTGACACCCAATGGCACCAGCCAGCCAACGCCCGCTACCAGCGTATTCTCCTGGCAGACCAACTGTACGCAGATTCGGGACGAGCCTTACCAGATCACTATTAAAGCGACCGACCAGCCTACCAACCGGGCTCCGTCGCTGGCGTCTTTTGCTCCCTTCAATATACAGATTATCGGACCCCGGCCACAGAACCTGACAGCCCGTGGCGCTACAGTAGGTAACACCTCTGGGCGAGCTATTCAGCTTGCCTGGACGCCCTATTCGTGTAGCCCGGCGGGCGGGGCCGACCAGCCGGCCGCCCAGATGCTCATCTACC
Organism: Fibrivirga algicola; assembly: GCF_011742925.1. Classification (GTDB taxonomy): domain Bacteria; phylum Bacteroidota; class Bacteroidia; order Cytophagales; family Spirosomataceae; genus Fibrella; species Fibrella algicola. The sequence goes on along the minus strand of NZ_WAEL01000008.1, from coordinate 176 downwards.
GCAAAGAAGGCTGCGACAACCGGCCAGTGCCCCCTTGCTTTACCGGCATCCTGCCCGGCTACACCCGCATCGGGCAGGTGCCCCTGACAAGCTCGACCTTCACCGATACCACCGCCCTGCGGCGGGGCGTCTCCTACAGCTACCGCATCGTGGCCCAGTACCCCCTGCCCGTGGGT
>NZ_WAEL01000007.1 GCF_011742925.1 Fibrivirga algicola | reverse complement strand
CGACGCCCAGATCACCGTCGATGCCTCTGGCACATACTCGGTGACCGTGACGTCTCCTAACGGGTGCACAGCCGTAGCCAGTCAGCCGATCAGCTCGGATCAGACGTCACCAAATGCGCCAACTCTCTCGGTAACGCAGCCAACTTGTACCGTAAGTACAGGAAGTATTACTGTCACTGCTCCGCTTGATGGAAATGGAAATGACTTTGAATACAGCAGAAATGGTGGCCAAAGTTGGCAGGACGGTGTAACTTTCAGCGCATTAAGTACAGGGAGCTACGATATTACCGTACGCCTGAAAAATACGGGATGTGTTTCGTTAGCTACTACGCGTGTGCTTAGTCCTGCTACAAACTGTAGTAATGAACAATACTGCACGCTAACTCAGGGTGGATGGGGCAACAAAGGAGGAAAAGACTGCTATCAGGGCACGAAACAACCAACAACAACCATCCTTGTGAGTATCCTCAGTTCGCCACTTACGGTAGGTAGTAATGGAGGTACGTTTACAATACCTGCTGGCCAGGATGGCGCAAACTGTGTGCTGGGTAAACTACCCGCTACCGGTTCTCCAGCGGTGATACCAGGTAACTACACCTGTAGTAATATTCCTAAAAGCTTGCTGAAAGGTACTGCACTTAACAACGTACTGTTAGGGCAAACCATTACGCTGGCACTTAACATGCGTAAAGACGGAAATCTGGGCAACTTGGTTTTAGCTGGTAATACTATCAGAACGTCTGCTGCATCAGAATGTGGACCTGGAGGAACACCGGTTCCCGATACGGAAAGGAGCTTCACCATTCCTCAGGATGTTCTGAATTATTTGGGTGGTAACAGAACAGTTGGTGGTTTGCTGGAGTTGGCGAATAGAGCGTTAGGTGGCCAGTCAATCGGTAGCCTTAACCTATCTACTGTCAACACGGCAGTTACAACAATCAATGAAGCATTTGATAACTGTCGCTTCTTGAATGGCTTTTCAAATTCTAGCACTGGAGCACGCATAGCGGTGGCCCAATCGGCTGAAAAAGTGGAACTGACAGTGAAGGCGTATCCCAACCCACACAATGGACGGGTATTCCTGCAGATCACCTCACCAGTTGAGGGCACAGCCAGCATTGACTGGTATACGATCAGCGGCAGCAAGATAGATGCGCTGAAAGTGAATGTGGTTCAAGGGGTGAATGAGCCTGTTAGTTACGACGTGAAAAATGCCTTACCACAATTGATCTACCGTGTTATAGTTGGCGGAAAATCAGCTACCGGCACGATTATTAGCGGTAAATAAGCCCAATCGTATAGTGTGGTGTAGGCAAAAGGCCGTTGAGGGATACGCGCTCAACGGCCTTTTTTTATGTCTGAATGCTGTGTCAAGCGCGCAGGATCAGAATATATATCGAATCGAGCACCAGGGAATTTCCTCCTGGAGCATGCGTTCAAATATCTCAATCATCTTGCTCTTCAACTGATGATCGTACCGAATATTCCAACCGCCAAACTGACTGCGCTTATTTTCCTGCAATTCAGGTACCCACAGTAACTCTTCTGCTTTGGGATTGATTGCTACATTGGCCTGGTGCTGAAACTGATTGTGGGTTAAGAAAATAACCTCGCTTTGTAGCTGCGCTTTCACTTCGGGCCGAAGGGCGTCGTTCAATTGGCGAAACAACTCGCGGTAATCGTTGCGCCACTGCTTTCCTCCATACACGATAACTGGCGAGAAATTAACATGTACCTCATAGCCAGCGTCGTAGAAATCGTTGATGGCCGCAATGCGTTTCTCTATACTATCAGTCCGCACGTCGACTAACTTGCTCACGTGCGCCGGCATGAGGCTAAACCGAATACGTATCTTGCGTTTAGGGTCGTACTCGAGCAAGTCGCGGTTTACAAATTTGGTGGCGAAAGTGGCTTTAGCATGTGGATGATCGCGAAAAAAATCGAATACCTGTCGTATACCTTCCGTCAGACTATAATCAACGGAAATGTCTGAGTTACAGCCAATGTCATAGGTCCAGAAAGTGGGATCTGTCTGGTTGGCCGGTTTATGCCAGGCCAGCGAATTAACGTGCGAATCAACAGAATCCAAGATCTCATCGACATTGGTAAATACCGTGATTGGGTTCACTGGTTTATGACGATCGACGTAGCAATACGCGCAACCCGCAAAGCAACCATTGGCTAGGCTGGGCGCGATGTAATCGGAGCTTCGACCGCTCCATTTACAGGTCTGCGTTTTCAATTTTCCCAGCACCAGCACATCTGATTTTACCTTATAGTGGTTCATGCCCAGTTCGGGCAATCGGTTGTGCTGTGTAATCTGAAGGGCTTCTGCGTTAGGGTACTGAGCCAGGATAGCCTCCCCCCGTTCATTCATCGCATCGGCCGTGTAAAGAACAATAGAAGGCTTGAAATCAGGCATATAAGGGCGTTGAGTGATCTACCTTAAGAACGTACCTAATCTGGGAAATGTTCCTCGTGTAATTTATGTAAATTGCTGTAAATCAATGTTATATGTGGTGGGTTGTTGCCGAATTTTACAAATTGTATAATTACCCTGTCAGGTACGGGTCAAACCGGTTATGACACGTACCTGACAGGGTAGTGAAACCGTTAAGTGCAGTCGGTGGTTTCGCTTGTCAAACCCACCCAATCAGCGTAATTTTGAGAGTTTAAGAGGATACAACCGGAGCGCACTAACTATGACACCAGCCGCCCATGAGTCATCGACCGAACGGTCGCTGAACTTTATCGAGCAAATTATTGAAGAGGATATTTCGGCAGGTCTGCACGACGGTCGCGTATTGACACGCTTTCCACCCGAGCCCAACGGCTACCTGCACCTTGGTCACGCCAAGTCGATCTGTCTCAATTTTGGCCTTGCCCAGCGCTATGGTGGACAAACCAACCTGCGTTTCGACGATACCAACCCGGTAACCGAAGACACCGAGTACGTTGACTCAATTAAAGATGATGTACGTTGGCTGGGTTTCCAGTGGGCTGAAGAACGCTATGCCTCTGATTATTTCGAGCAGCTGTATACGTTTGCCGAAACGCTGATCCAACACGGGCTAGCCTATGTGGACGAATCGACGGCCGCAGAAATTGCAGCCATGAAAGGGTCGCCAACGGTGCCCGGCCAGAATAGCCCGTACCGCGACCGCACAGTCGACGAAAACCTCGCGTTGTTCCGGCAGATGCGCGCAGGTACGTTCCCCGACGGGGCCAAGGTGTTGCGCGCCAAGATCGATATGGCCTCGCCGAATATGCATTTCCGCGACCCAATCATTTACCGGATCAAGCACGCGCACCATCACCGCACGGGCGATACCTGGTGTATCTATCCGATGTATGATTTTGCCCACGGTCAGTCTGATGCCATTGAGCAGATCACCCACTCGGTATGTACGCTCGAGTTCATTCCACACCGTCCGCTATACGACTGGTTTATTGAGAAACTCAACATTTTCCCGTCGAAACAGTACGAGTTTGCCCGTCTGAACCTGACCTATACGGTGATGAGCAAACGTAAACTGAAAAAGCTGGTTGAAGGTGGGTTTGTGTCTGGTTGGGATGACCCCCGCATGCCGACACTGGCTGGTATTCGCCGCCGCGGCTACACGCCCGACAGCCTTCGCGAGTTCTGCGAGCGCATCGGTGTGGCCAAACGTGACAACCTGATCGATGTCGGGCTGCTGGAATTCTGCATTCGCGAAGAGTTGAACCGTACCACCGACCGGGTTATGGCTGTGGTTGATGATAAGCCGATTAAACTGGTGCTCACCAATTACCCGGAAGGGCAGGAGGAGACGCTGCATATCGAAAACAATCCGGAAGACACCACCTCAGGCACGCGGGCTGTTCCGTTTAGCCGCGAGTTGTATGTGGAGCGGGATGATTTCATGGAAGTGCCGCCTAAAAAATACTTCCGCCTGGCCCCCGGTCAGATGGTTCGGCTGAAAGGCGCTTACATTGTTCGGTGCGACGAGGTGGTTAAAAACGACGCTGGTGAGGTGACTGAACTGCACTGCACATACATACCTGAAAGCAAAAGCGGGCAGGATACGTCAGGAATCAACGTAAAGGGAACGATTCATTGGGTGTCGGTAGCGCATGCTGTTCCCGCCGAGGTACGTCTCTACGACCGTTTGTTTGCCGTAGAGAATCCGGCTGTTGAGGAGAAGGAAATGGAGTCAGACGATGATAGCGCGTTTCTGTCGTTGCTGAATCCAACGTCGCTGGTCGTCGTTAAGGCGCTGGTTGAGCCAAACCTGGCCGATCGGGCCGTAGGGAGCCGCGTGCAGTTCATGCGCAAAGGGTATTTCTGTGTCGATGCCGATTCAACGCCGGGTCATCTGGTGTTCAACCGCACCGTAACGTTGAAAGACGCCTGGGCCAAGGAAACGAAGAAAGGGTAGTAACCAAAAACGTTTAATGCCTCAGGTTTCGGGTCTCGGTTAATCTACTTGTTCGCTAATTGGCCGACAAGCAGAGCACCCGAGCCCTGAAACTTGAGGCATTAAACGTTTTTCTGTATCCGTTTATCACTTTTAATTCTCGATTTACAACCAGTTTTTCATTTTTGTACTCTATTGAGTACCAAACTAATAGTGGTACCTCTTCACACCAGGTGAATCGCAATCAGGCTGAGTTATGAATCGACTTGTTTACCCTTTTCGGCAACTTCTCTTAGTACCGGCCTTTGCTACCTGGCTGGTTAGCTGCACCCCAACACAATTTGTCAGGCTGCAGCCGGTATCAGGCCCTGTGGCCACCGTCGATGGTCGGCTGGTGACGAAAGCAAGCGTCGATAGCGTGGAAGTGGTGGCTTCGTTCGAGCGGGAGGATATGGAGTACCTGGCTCTCGATATAGAGGTAAAAAACCGCACGCAGTCTCCAATCGATGTAAACCCGGCTGATTTTCAGATCGACCTGTTGAGCGCCGATCGGCAGCCGCTACGCCTCGGCGATCAGGTTTCTATTCGGCAGGCCGCCGATCCAAACTACGAGTTAGGGCGAACCGATGTCAAGATCAGAAAAGAGCAACGGCGGTTAAAAACGGCCAAGATTCTAAATACAGTAGCGATGGTTGCTGTGGTTGCCAGCGATATTGCGTCCTCTTCGTCGCGGAGCACGAATCGTGATTTCAGAAGCTGGGCTTCGAACCGCGCTTCCCATGATGCCGTTTACAGCCTGATTCAGGCAAAGCGCGTCATTGACCACGGCGTATTTGCCGACCGGATGCAGCGTTTTCAATTTGAGGAATACCGCTGGCGTGAATTGGCCCTGAAGCGGTCGGTGGTGCAGCCGGGCGAATCGGTGCGGGGGTTTGTTTACCTGCCCAAAGTGAAAGAAGCGACCTATCTGAACGTCGGCTACCCGGTTACCTCAGGTACGTCTGTTCAACTGCTTTTCGAACAAAGCCTTACGAATGCCAGGCCTAAATAGGGTTTGCCGTTTGATGTTTGTGGTTTGACGTTGCTCCGCTAATCAACTATTGCATTGAATTAGTGGAGTAAGGTCAAACCACAAACGGCAAACCATTTTAATACCCTCCGTTATACTTTCTGAGTGCCCATTCAGTAGCGGCCAGCGTTAGGATCAGGAAGAAGAGCCAGCGCCAGTTAATCAACTCATTGAGTGCTTCGGTGCTGCTCAGGCGGGCCGGGTTATCACGTTTTGTCAGGTCGTTTACCAGGCTGGCGGCACTGGCAGCATTCCGGAACGTACCCCCCGTTTGTGTCGCTAGCTGCCGAAGCAGGCCGTGGTCGGCCGTCGTGTTCAGTGCTTCCAACTGCACATCACGCACAATAAACTGGCCCGACGACTGCTCGGTCCGGTTGTTTAGCGTTGCCGATGCTTTGTAGCGATACACCCCGTCGGGCAGGCGGCTGATATCAAAGCGGCTGTTGGCTACAGTAGGGGTGTAGGCGTACGACCGCGTTACTTCGCGCTCGTCTGTTACCTCAAGTTTGATCGGAATATCGTAGAGCCGCTCGTAAATATCATTGTACAGTTCGGTTTCAAACGATACCGTTTCGCCCGCAATGAACTCGTTCCGGATTGGGTACACCCGCAACTTACGCCGGTCTTCTTTGACCGAGATGAGTTGCAGTACCTTTTGAATCAGTTCATCCACTACTTCCTGTTTGTCGGTCAGGGCATATTCTTCGAGTCGCCATTGCCAGATGCCTTCACCCAGCAATACGGCCGCTTTTCGGCTGCCCGTTGTATTAAGGGCCAGCATGGGTTTGGTGGTGCGCACGGTGCCAATCTGTTGCCACAACACCGTTTCTGACCCCGGAAGCAGCTTGTATTCACCGTAAGGCGAGGTCAACGGAGGGAGCTTATCCAGCAACTCCAGCTTCGACGGGTCGAGGTTCAACTGCTTGAAGTTACTGTTGAAGTAGGCCGTGGTTTTGTCGACCTGGTTGGGTGGCCCCAGCACACTGATGACCGGATTGATCGGGTTCAGCGCGGCCGTAGATGACTGTGTACCAACCACAAACAGTGTTGGCGTATTTTGCGCCATCAGTTTCGCCACCGCCGCATTGCCCAGATTTGTGATGTCGGGGAGCTGGTGGAGAATCAGCAAATCATAGGTTTTGTCAATGGGAATGCTGGTACCTTCGGCGGTGGTCAGCGTCCGCACGTCGACTTCGTAGTTCTGGTTTTTTTCCAGAATAGACCGCAGTGCCTTCAAGTCAGGATGGGGGGCAAGGCCGAGCAAGAGCACTTTCTCGCGCCCGTCAATCACTTCAATGTACACATCCTGCCGGTTGTTGGCGGTGCTGAATTCACCTGACTGAGGGAGTACCTCCACGGTCAGTCGCTGCACGCCCTTCTGCGTAGCCGAGGTCTGGAAACTGACCTGCGCAAAGGTCTCTTTTCGATCGAACCGCACGGTTTGCCGACCTACTTCGCGCGTGCCCTGCCGAAGCACAACTACCGCACTACGCCCTTCGAACCCGTTGCTAATAATTTCGGCCCGTACCGGGAAGGCATTGTTCAGGTACGCTACCCGGTTGGCGATCACGCCCTTGAGCGAAACATCTTTTTTAGCTACGGTATCGCCCAGTCCAACCGCGTGTACGGTGAATGGGTAGGCCGTGAAGGTAGGCGAGAGGCCCTGATTGGCGATGCCATCGGTTACCAGCACCACGTCGGTGAGGTGTCGGCCTTCGTAGTCGGAGCGAATTCCGGTCAGCAGCGAAGCCAGATCAGTTGTTCGCTGCCGAAAGGGTAACTGAGTCAGGTCGTCGCCCGCTGTGGTGTCTGACAGGGTTCGAATGGCTACCTCATATCCTTTGTCCGTCAGTTGCTGGCGCAACGTGTTCAGGAAGGTCAGCGTCTGGTTCAGGGCCGGCCGACCCGCCGCCGCCACTGACTCCGAGTTGTCAATCGCTAAAACGACCTTGGGTGCTTCGGTACGGGTCTGAAAACTACGGATTAACGGGTTCAGCAACAGGAAGGCAACCAGGCTAACGACAACGAACCGCAACACGGCAAGCCCCCAGTTCAAACTGCGCCCCCATCCGCCAGGTATTGACTTTCCGGGTAGCGGCTGGTACATCGCCACTGCGTAGACGGCTCCGGCCAGCAAACAAACCGCTACCCACCAGGGCGAACTTTGGAAGATTAGAGACATAGAATGGATAGTCGTAAGTCGAAAATAGCCCTAAGCGGCCCGCCGCTGCGGTATAAAAAGTCAGCGTAGCCTTGTCTTGCACAAGCGGACAAGATGCGTCAGAAAGATGGTTCTGACGCTCTTGACAGACTGCTACGTCGACTAAATCTTTTTACGTCAACATGCCGCCATCTACCTGAAGTACCTGGCCGGTGATGTAGCGCGACAGATCGGAGGCCAGGAAGAGACAGGCATCAGCGACCTCTTCGGGTTGACCACCTCGTTTTAGCGGAATCTGCTGTTTCCATTCTTCCACTGCTTTCTCATTCAATTCGCCGGTCATTTCGGTTTCAATGAACCCCGGAGCGATGGCGTTTGACCGAATATTTCGCGAACCCAATTCAAGAGCCACTGACTTTGTGAAGCCGATAATCCCTGCTTTCGAGGCGGCGTAGTTGGCTTGCCCGGCATTGCCACGTAAGCCTACTACCGAGGTAAGGTTGATAATAGAGCCGGCTTTTGCTTTCATCATGGGCTTGATAGCCGCTTTGGTGAGGTTAAAGACCGATTTCAGGTTGATGTTAATCACCGTATCCCACTGCTCTTCAGTCATTCGCATCAGCAGGCCGTCACGGGTGATACCAGCATTGTTGATCAGAATGTCGAGGCGACCAAAATCGGCCAGTACCTGCGTCACTAATTCATCGGCGGCTTTATGGTCTGAGGCGTCAGAGCGGTAGCCTTTTGCGGTAATGCCGAATGCGGCTAACTCAGCTTCAAGGGCCTGTCCTTTCTCAACACTCGAGAGGTAGGTGAAGGCGATGTGGGCGCCTTCCTGCGCGAACCGCTGGGCAATGGCCCGACCAATTCCACGCGATGCGCCCGTGATGAGGGCGACTTTTCCGGTAACTAAATTCATGCAGGTAGATAATTGACTCAAAAATACGCCAGGGCTTATATCGAACTGTATAGGGAAGGAGTCAACTGGACGTGATTTACCATAAAAAAACCGTAATTCGTAGCCCAGCAAGCAACGATCCTATCCAGGTACGTTACCCAATTGGCCAAAATTACGGTTTTGTGAGGTGATGGTAACTATTTTTTCGTGCCTGTCAGTGATGTTACCAACTTCAGATCTACATCTTCAGAAACACCCGTGTACGTCACTTTCTGTTGGCCTCCCTCACGCACAAACATACCTGTGGCACTGAACTGGCCTGTGAAGGAAGTTCCATTCAGAATAATTGGCTGGGTCTTTTTATCCAGTACGGTGAACGTGCTATCAACCAAACTGGCTCTTAGCTTCTCTTTCATACCGGGCGCATCGAAGTCCAGGAAGAGTTCGTTCGGGCTAGTTGATTTAGTGACGGCTAGTGTACCCGTGTAGGTTTCCGGCGTTGTGGCTTTAGAACCGAACCGGATAACGACACTATAGCCAATGTCATACGTACCCACCATGCGGTCGCGTGGGTCAACAGCTGGGGTGATTAGTTCTTCAGTTGTTGTTTTGCAAGAAGAGGCGAGACCCGCAATCAGAAGTAGGCAGAGAGCCAATCGGTTCATAATGTTGGATGTTATGGGTTATAGTTTCTCTATTAACTATAAACACAATTTGGTTCAAAAATCGTACCCAGGTTTTACCATTACCGGAGTCTTTGTAGTAACGTACTGGACGGTTAAAATGAGATTGAATGTGCAAATATCTTTTTAAACGATTCAGCGATCTGATTGCTACCCATTGATTATAGAGCTGAACTACTGGCTTTAGGGTGCCAGGTAAAACTTGCCTATAATCTTGTCAAATCAGTTACTAGACCACGTTAATGTAAGGTATGTGTAGGATAAATTTCTTAAGTGTGGCTTGCGATGGGGAAAGGGAACTTCTAGTTTTGGTGCCACCATTAGCGACCAGTTCCTACGTTACGTCCTGCCTACCGTGAAGAAATTCGAACGATTTACAGATTATGCTACCCTATTTTATCTAAGTCTTCCTGTTCTGATTTTTCTTGTCGGCTGGCTTAAACTGATCATAGGTATCCCATTAGCTCTGCTGCTCTGTGCTGGTGTAATTGCTTACCTAAGCAGAATAAATACCCGGTCGGTCAATTGGCAGGCAGTAGCTAAGCCGCAGATCATGCTGACTTTACTGGTTGCTTTCGGTTGGGTGTATCTTTCCGGTATTGGTGGCTATTCAAACCAGGACTGGGATCATCATTACCGGAACGCCGTCTTCAACGATTTACTACAATTCGACTGGCCAATCTATTTCAAGTTTGCTCCCGACTACACGTTCGAATTTTTGGCAGGTCACAAAGCCGCACTCAATTATTACTTTGCCTATTGGCTTCCGGCAGCACTTATGGGCAAGTGGGCTGGACAGGGGGTAGCCAACGCCAGCCTGTTAGCTTGGACGTACCTGGGGGTGTTGCTTGTCTGCTTCCACCTGTTCAGACTACTCAACTCGAAACATCTGCTACTAGCAGTGGTTCTTTTTGCCTTGTGGAGCGGATTGGATGTGCTGGGCAAACTGCTCATTCAGCGACATCTGGTTGGGTTCAATGAGCCGATAGAAATCTACTATTACTTCTCGTATACCTCGTTCACTACCGATTTATTCAACGTATTCAATCAGGCGCTCCCCGCCTGGATAGTTACGCTGTGGGTGCTGACGTATCGGGAGCGAATTCCGGTGCTGCCTATTGCCCTGTTATTTCCGTATGGTCCCTTCCCATTTATCTCGCTGACGCTATTCTACATTCTCTATTTTATTGTAGAAAACTACGACTACTGGCGCTCGACTTCGACGCTTGCCTTTATTCAAAAGTCCTGGTCGCGTATCGATTTAATCAGTGCGAGTGCCGCCGTTGTAGCGATAGGTTTTCCCTTCCTGGCCTTCTATAAGGCGCACTTTCCGGTAAACATTAACCAATTTTTTGGTGCCCGATTGGTTGGTGAATCCATGTCGACCAGCTTGATAATCATCGGATTTTATGTACTCACGTTTAGTCTGGAAGCCGGTTTGTTTTACGCGTTGATTCGCTGGATTTCTCCCGCAACCTATAAAGCGCACAAAACCGTGTTCTGGTTGTCTTTCCTGCTGCTGCTTTTGATTCCATTGTGGGAGGCTGGACTCTGGCGGGATTTTGCATCGCGGGGATCTATACCGATGCTCACTGTGCTGGCCTTTCTGATGATTCGGGCGATTAGTCAAGTGATCGAACAGCGGCCAATCCAACTCTCAATGGTCGTTGTGGCGGTTGTGTTGCTACTGTCCTGGTGCACTCCGTTTTGGCTGCTGTTGAAAGCGCCTGCCGTTGGGGAGACTCCCCGTTTGCGTAACGATGTTGTCTCGCTTGGGAATACAAAGGCCAGTCTGGACTCGGATAAGGATGGCGTACTGTCAAGCTTACCCTATTATTATTCGGTTGACCCGCAGCACAAATTTTTCTACCGACTGCTGGCAAAAAAACAGGCTCCCTAGCAAATGCCAAGGAGCCTGAAAGCCAACACCTAACGGAATTAGACAAAGAAATCGGGGTTGAAATTCATCAGAAAGGCTTCGTCGGTGGCGCGGGTAAGGGCCGTGTACAACCAGCGAATAAACTCCTGATTAGTTTGGCCTTCCGGCAAATAACCCTGATCGATAAACACTGCACTCCACTGCCCGCCCTGGGCTTTGTGGGTGGTGAGGGCATACGCGAACTTTACCTGTAAAGCACTCAAATACGGGTCTCGACGAATTGCTTCCGATCGCTCTTTCTTGTTAGTAATGTACTGGTAGTCCTGCGATACACTCTCGTACAGGGCTTTGTTCTGCTCCTGGCTCAGCGAAGGCGTAGAGGTATGCAGTGTATCGAGAATGATTTTTGCTTCAAAATCGGGCTGGTCTTCGTAATCGACCAGATGCAACGTTACCGTGGCAAAACGAAAGCCGTGCATTTCCTCCTGCCGACGTACCTTCATCACTTCCGCAAATTCACCGTTAGCCAAAAAACCCGCCGGTGAGTCGTCGCCGAGGATCGTGTAGTTATTCCGCGCAATCATCAGCATGTCGCCGGCATCCAGTTCGTCTTCGCAGTTGTCGATCATCCGCCGGATAAACTGATTGTATTGCACTGCCATCTTGTTGGAGCGGCACAGAATGGCGGTGTTTTCACGACCATACTTGTTGTAGGCGTACCGAATGCCGTCTTCCAGCTTGTTGAGCGGCATTTTGAAGAGGTCCTGGAAAGGCTTCGTTGTGATTTTGATGGGTAACGAATCGGTCGACGAAGACGGAGAGTCGTCGCTCATTAGCCGGTCAAAATTTACGGGTGCTGGCTCCTGCGACGGATTCAGGATATCGTCGGAAAGTAGTTGACGCAGTTCGGTGGCATTGTACAGAATACCTGATTCAACGTCTTGCCGCATCACCTCAGTTAATTCCTGTTCATAGACGGTCATATCGTAGGAGCGCGCCAGAAAGCCCCGATCGAGTGCGGGGCTACCATCGCGGCCAACGGGGGGCAACTGGGCCGTGTCGCCCACCAGCATAAGTTTGTTGCCGGGGTTCTCAAATACGAACGAGATCAAGTCACTAAGTAGTCCTTTTCCGCCAAATTCGGCCTCATCGGAGATCATAGAGGCTTCATCGACGATAAAAAGCGTGTCTTCGTGGTAGTTTTTCTGGCGCTGAAAAGCCAACGTACCTGAGCCTTGCTCGGCCACCTGCCGGTAAATCTTACGGTGAATCGTTTGCGCTGATTTTTTCGAGTAGTTCGACATCACCTTGGCGGCCCGGCCAGTCGGAGCCAGCAAGACGGATTTATAGCCAAATCGGGGTAGCACTTTGATGAGCGTACTGATCAGTGTGGTCTTACCCGTACCGGCATAGCCTCGTAAGAGAAAGCAATCGCGGTAATGTTCAAAATCTTCGCGGGTGATGAATTCGCCAATCTTTCCAAAGAATGAAAGTTGCCCTTCTGTTGGCTTGTACGGAAACCGTTTAACTAAAAGTTGGGTTGCCGTTTGCGTTTCGTTCATAGCTCTAAGTTACAAAAAAACGGCCAGAAAGAGAAGGAACAATCGGGACAACTCCGTCATAAAACCAGGTCTTGTAAGGAGGGTTCGACGCGTCTAAACGACCAATCGAAGCGAACGGAAGGCCGCAAAACTGAAAAAGAGGTGTGTGGTTGCGTCGACGATTAAAAATGCATAGATTCAGCCTTCCATTAACCCTTCACTCGTATGAATATCAGACAAGTACTCCAGCGCAAGACGATTAACACCATTTACTCAGTTGCTCCCGGCGAGACCGTGTACGCCGCGCTGGAACTGATGGCTGCCAAAAATATTGGTGCCGTGCTCGTTATTGAAGGGGGCGATCTGGTCGGTATTTTTTCAGAGCGCGATTACGCCCGAAAAGGTATTTTGCAGGGACGAGCCTCGAAAGACACCACAATCCGCGATGTGATGACGGCCAATGTGATCACAATCACCCCGGAACAATCGCTGGAATCATGCATGGTGACCATGGCCGACAAGCACATTCGCCACCTGCCTGTTATGGACGGAGAGAAGCTGGTGGGCATCATCTCGATCAATGACGTAGTAAATACGATCATTCATGATCAGAAAGCCCGCATCAACTCCCTGGAGAGCTACATTACCGGTAGCTCGTACTAAAAGCGGCATCTAAAAGGTTTGCGTATCTTTACCCTCCGTTTAACTCAACGCAACATTGCCTCAATCGTCCAGCCACTCGCATACGTTGGTGACCGACCTGTACGGGAACCGACTTCGACTGCGTGTATGTGGTCTCTACCGCGAAGGCGATCGGTTACTGATGGTGAAGCACCGGGGCCTGGGTACGTCAGGTACGTTCTGGTCGCCTCCGGGTGGCGGCGTTGATCTGGGCGAAACGGCTGTGGCTGCTGTGGCGCGTGAAGTACGCGAAGAAACCGGCCTGATTATTGAACCACTACGGCTAATCTGTGTGTATGACTTCGTTGCCTTACCGCTGCATGCCGTTGAATTGTTTTTCGAGGTACAGCGAACCAGCGGGACGTTACAAGTTGGACAAGACCCGGAAATGAATGCCGCCGATCAACTTATACTTGACGTGCGGCTCATGACGTTCGAACAGATAAAGGCCTTGCCAACCCACGATGTTCATGGCCTGTTTGACCGATGCCACTCGCTCGATGAGCTCTTCGGATTAAATGGGTATATTAATTAATACAATAAAATGGTTACTCTTTCCACACTTTCGCCTACGTTGTCTATCCGGCCCGAGGTCTTAACGCCCAGCCAGGCGGCAACGTCTGTGCTGTGCCTGGAACTGGCCGCGCAGCGTCTCCGGATTACGCTGCTTGATCCACAACGGCGGATGGTGTGGTTGGATGAGTACGCACAGCCCTCGCTACTCACTGAACAATCATTATTAACGTACCTGCCTGCTGTTTTTAAGGATCACCCGCTGCTGAGCTACGATGAGTTTCAGCACGTGAGGGTCTCGGTGCTATCGCCGGCTTTCACGCTGATTCCATCCTCATTGTATCGGAAGGAGTACGCCAGCAGTTACCTCGCGCTGATGCGCGGGCACCAGCCGCCACCAAACGAGCTGGCACATGCCTATGAGCATAAAGAAGGGTTTGTCTCCGTGTTTGGTATCGACCGCGACGTGACCGAGTTCATGGGCGAACAGTATCCCATGCAGCCATTTACGTACGTGCATCAGCACACGACCCTGATCCAGGCTACCCGTGCTGTCGACCGGCAGTTAACGACGAAGGAGAATCTTTTCCTGTACTTCGAAGACGAGTATGTAACCGTTCTTTTTCGCGATGAGCATCAGTTGAAGTACTGCAACCGGTTCGGGTACAAGAATGTGCAGGACCTAACGTACTACGTGCTGTATGTGCTTGATGAACTGGGCGTTGATCCCGAAGCCGTCCACGCGTTCGTTTACGGCGAAAGCACTCCCTTTGCCGAAAGTTACGTGGCGCTCTCCCGCTTTGTGCCCACGATGAGTATTGGTCAGCTACCTCCTGGTTTGAACCCATCTCCTGAACTGGAGGAACTGCCCGAACATCGGTATCTTGGGCTTCAGGGGTTATGTTTGCTGGGCTAAAGTCATCCTACACGCCAGCACGCACGTCCCTTATGTCCCGTATTGCTCTATTTCCTGGTTCGTTTGACCCTTTTACAAAAGGACACGAAGATATCGTCCGCCGTGGGCTGCACCTTTTCGACGAGGTAATTATCGGTATTGGTCGCAATGCCAACAAGCAGCGTTATTTCACCCTGGAACAGATGACCGCCTGGATAGAAGGCACGTTTCGCGATGAGCCCGCCGTACGGGTAGTTAGCTATGATGGTCTCACCGCCAACGTAGCACGCCAGCTAGGAGCCCGGTTCCTGCTTCGTGGCCTGCGTAATACAACGGATTTTGAGTACGAGAATGGGATCTCACAAGTAAACCGGTACGTCTACGAAGAAGTTGAAACCGTCTTCCTTATTACGTCGCCGCATTTGGCCCCTATCAGTTCCAGCATCATTCGTGATTTGCACCGTTACGGCCAGCCGGTAGATGCCTTCCTGCCGTACAAGCTGGAAAAGTGAGCGATTGGCATTCAGTAGGGTTCGGCCTCGTTGACAGAAGCCAACGGGGCCGAACCCTACTGAATGCCATTAATCGTTGAAAAAGCTTCCGTTCACCGTCTCCAGATAGGCTTGTAGCGGTATGTCTTCCTGCTTTAAAAAGCCTTGCTGAGGCAGTTTACCATCAGCTACCAACTCCACCACGGCCGCAATGGAGCCTGCGGTTGTCCAGGAAATAGCCCGCCACGATTGCCCATCGATAAGCCTGGGGTGGTAGGCCCGGTAAAACTCTTCGCGGCTCAGCTGCCCGTTCCGCCAGCCTTCAACTACGGCATACACGTACACTACGTCATCCTGCACGGGTGGTTTGGCTTCGGTCAGAATTTTCTCGGTTAGCTCGCGCTGATCTTTCAGGATCAATTCATAGAGCAGAAACCGCATGAGCTTGCAATGGCCGGGGTAGCGGATGGTTTTGTAGTTCAGTGTATCGACTTTGCCTTCGTAGGTCTCGCACAACGTACCCAGCCCGCCCGAGGTACTAAACGCCTCAAACTCCTGCCCTTCGATATTAATTACCTCAATGCCGTCGAGCGCAGGCACCATCTTACGCTGTCCGTTGGCAATGACTTCGCAGTCGTTGAGGTACTCGTTGATGACTCCCGCTGGCGACCAGGTAAATGAATAGCCCAGCAAGCCGTTTGGGTAACGGGGGAGGGCACCAACCCGAAGTTCAATGTCGCGAAGTCGGTCGAACCGGTTAGCCAGGTCGGAGCCGACAATGCCAATCAGACCAGGAGCAAGGCCACACTGGGGAGCCATCACCCCCTTTGCCGTATTTGCCATCTCCCGAATGGCGTCGGTAGTAGGTACGTCTTCGGTTAGATCGAAGTAATGAATGCCTAATTCATGGGCAATACGGGCAATTGGCAGGTTGAGGTTGTAAGGAAGGCACGACACCACACCATCGGCATTTCTGAGGGCGCTATACAGTGCGGCTGTGTCGCTAACACTGCCAAGATGGACGGGAAATGGTAATTCTTGTACTGGTTTTTGACGATCGAATCCACTGATGGTGAACCGTTTATGAAGGAGGAGGCCCACAAGCGACCCTACTTTGCCAAGACCAACGACAACAAGGTTTTGCATAGCGTTTGATGGTTGATGAAGTAAAACTTTAGCTGCACAAACCACCGATAAAAAATCCACATCCCCAAATAACACGAAAAGCCGACTCATCCGAGTCGGCTTTCGCGTATCTATTAGCTTAGAATTGGTTTACCGTCTGCTGTCATTCTGCTTAATACTCAATCGGTAATAAGCAGCGTAACAGCAAACGGCAAACCAATAAATTACTTCGCCGAAACCTGGCCACGCAGTGCACGTGGGATTTCGATGCTGGCAACAGGGTTAGCTGCTTCTTCCAGCATGTCGATGCCGTTCAATTCGATCTGACCAACCCGAACAACTTTGCCCAGATCAAGTTTCGATACGTCGACGTCGATGTATTCGGGGATGTTGTCAACTGGTCCACGAACGCGCAGTTTCCGCATCCGGGTAACCAGTTTGCCACCTTTCTGCACACCGGGAGCTGTACCGTTCAAGCGAACAGGAATAGCTACTTTAACAGGCTTATCGGTTACCAACAGGAAGTCGGCGTGGATCAGCGAGTCATTTACCGGGTGGAATTGAGTTTCCTGTAAAATGGCACGGTACTCTGCGCCTTCGATGTTCAATGTGATGTCATACACATCAGGTGAGAACACCAACGGACGGAATAGAATGGCAGGAACTGTGAAGTGAACCTGCTCAGCGCCTCCGTACAACACACAGGGTACATTACCCTCGGCACGAATGGCTTGTGATTCCGTCCGGCCGAGATTCGCTCGTTGATACCCTACAATCTCGATTTTTTTCATGATGTATCACGGACTGTTGTCCGTATTTATTACTGGTAAAATGTGGTATTCAACCATCTACATCGCCGAGCCAAACAGGACTCGGGCAGCATCTAGTTAGTACCGTATAAAAAGTGAACTAATAGATTCGTGGTCACGGATACGGCCAATGGCTTTCGCGAATAGTTCCGCTACCGACAGTACCCTAATTTTTGGATTTGGCTGACTCAGTGGCAGCGTATCGGCTATCACTAATTCTTCCAGCACCGAATTGGCAATGTTTTCGTGCGCTTTGCCCGACATAATGGGATGCGTACAAATGGCCCGTACTGACTGCGCGCCCTTGTCGAGCAGAATTTGTGCCGCCTTGCACAGGGTACCTCCCGTGTCGATCAGGTCATCAACCAGAACCACATTCATGCCTTCTACATCACCAATTACCTGCATCGAAGCAATTTCGTTAGCGCGCTTCCGGTGCTTGTCGCACAGGACGATTTCGGCATTGAAGTGCTTGGCAAATGTGCGGGCGCGGTTGGCGCCACCAACGTCTGGCGAAGCAATGATGAGGTTTTCCAGCGCCAGACTTTTTATGTAGGGTACGAATACTGATGTACCTTCCAGATGGTCGACGGGGAAATCGAAGAAGCCCTGAATCTGACCCGCGTGTAAATCGATGGTCATCAGCCGGTCGGCACCAGCGGCGGCCAGCATGTTGGCGACCAGCTTGGCAGCAATGGCTACGCGCGGCTTGTCTTTTCGATCCTGCCGGGCATAGCCGAAATAGGGGATAACGACCGTTACGTAGTGAGCTGAGGCGCGGCGGGCGGCATCAACCATCAGGAGCAATTCCATCAGGTTATCGCCCGGCGGTGGAGTCGACTGGATCAGGAACACATCACAACCCCGAACTGACTCTTCAAAGCTGGGCGACATCTCGCCATCGCTGAAGCGGCGGCAGGTGTATCCGCCCAAGTCTTTTCCGTAATAGTGCGCAATTTTTTCCGCGAGGTACGTGGATTGACTGCCTGAAAAGATTTTGACGGGATTAAACGAAGCCATGTTGCGGTGCCTTAATTTCCCGCAAAAGTACGGATTTAATCGCAGGAAATCCAGCTTCGTTAGGCCATATCTTGGATATATGGCGCAACAATGCGCTTACGGTCCACCTTACCCGTTGCTGTTTCTGTAAATACAGGTACGTTATACAAGGATTTCGGTACCGCATATAGACCGACTGATTCGCGAACCGACTGCTGAATGGTTGCCCACTGGGTTGCGGTCAATTCAGTGTCCTCCAGAAACAAGACAACCCGCTGCCCAAGTCGCTCATCCGAAAGACCCGCCACAAAAAGCCGGGTTGTTAGCCCCCAAGCGGTTAGTTGTGTGTCAATCGCTCGCTCAACCGCTTCTGGTTGCACCTTCACGCCACCGGTATTGATGATCGAGTCAGCACGACCAAGCAACTGGAAACATACCTGACCAGTCGGCGACTCGGGTGTGACCAACTCGACCACGTCGTTAGTCTGAATACGCTCAAAATTAGAAGCCGCGGCAGTGATATGCAGACAGCCCCTTTCATCAACACCAACGTCAACGCCGGGTAATACTGTGAAGAGATCAGTTCGTTGGGTGCCATTCAGGCGGCGTATGGCAATGTGCGATACGGTTTCGGTCATACCGTAGGTGCTGTAAACGGGAGCCTCAATTACTTGAAGGGCTTCTTCCAGTGCAGGGCTGGTAGCAGCGCCGCCTACCAACATGGCCTTCATTCGGCTCAGAATCGGTAAGGCCACTGGCTCGCCGTGCTGATCCAGATCAGTAAGCATCGTTTGCAGTTGCAGGGGGACGAATGCCGCAAAATCAAAGCGCGTGCTGGCCGGATCGAACGTACCCAGCGGGTTGGCTGATGGCTCTACGATCGTTAGCTCCAGCCCAAGCACTTCGCCTCTGACCAGCATCATCACCCCGGCAACATAGCCTGTATTTAGGCAAACCAGGGCTTTGTCACCAGTCTGTAGGCCAAACGTCTGTCCGGTCAGGCGGGCCGAGGCTTCCATCTGGGCACGCGTTAAGTTGATTGGTTTCGGCGTTCCAGTTGAGCCCGACGTGTGAAGGGTGAATTGCAGCTGGCCGGCCCGCCAGTCGGCCAGAAACGGATGTTCGTCCATATTATCCCTTCACCCGAATCTCGCCGGTGGTTTGGTTGACGGTTACGGTGTAAGTTTTTAAGGCAACGGAAGCCGGACCGTTAATTACGGCGCCCGAGGTACTGAACATCGACATATGGGCGGGGCAGTAGAACCGGTTATTAGTTCCCTGAAACACCAGCGCATTCCTGTCGTGCGTACAGATCGACGATACCGCGATAAACTCGCCCGTCAGCGTCTGGGCAACGATCACATTCTGTTCAACAACGTACCCACCCTTTGTTTGTAGATTGCTGTAGGGACTGTTGGCCCAGTTCACCGTAAAATCGACCGTGGCGGCGGGGGCAGGGTCACCGCCGTCTGTACCGCAGGCAGCTATACAGTTGGTGAAGGCTATAAGGCCAATGCTTGTACCAACCAGTCGCACAAAATCAGTGCGTGTCAGGATGGTGGCAGGTGTGGGAGCAAGTGGATTTTCCATAATACTGGCGTCGGGATGATACCCAAATTAAGTACTTTTGTGGCATAAAACCGTATCTGAACGGTCTGACTTTATCAGCAACACCGCCCGAACAATCCCACAGACAGGTGGTTACTAACACAGTATGGAAGAAGCCAAAATCGTCAATCCGATTTCGCCCGATAAAGTGACGGATCGGCCCGGACTGCTTGAATACGCGCACACGGCGGGTGGAGCGATCATTCGGCCGGAAGACAAAGGCAAAATAACCGGCCGTGCCGTGGCGGCTATGCGTGAGCAAACCGACATGCAGATCGCGCAATTGTATAAACAGATGCAACTGCTCGCCGAACAAGCCACGGCTATTCGTAACCGAGTTGAAGTATCGGAGCGGATTTACAGTGCGCAAATGAGCTTCGAGCCCGTTATTGGTCATACCTACTACTTTTACCTCCGCAAAAACGGTTCCGACGCCCTGTCAATGATTGCGCCGCACGAATGGGGCCGCAAATTTCCTTTTGAACGCTGCGTGGCTACCGTTCGCATGCTTGCCGACCATACCTGGGACGTTACTTATCACGAAGTACAATTTAGTGACTAACTGCTTGATTAGCTGACTGACTACGCTTCACTTATGCCAGCTTGCTGGACAGTCATGTATAATCAGGCAGTCAGTCACTCATTCACAACATGAGCACATATAACTGGCAACCGATCCGCGAGTACCGCGAGATTAAGTTTGATCACTTTGAGGGTATCGCTAAGATCACCATCAATCGGCCACACAAGCGCAACGCATTTACACCTTTGACGGTCAAAGAAATGTCGGAGGCGATGGAAATTGCCCGGCAGGATGAGCGCATCGGCGTAATTATATTAACTGGCGAAGGCCCCGACGCATTTTGCAGTGGCGGTGACCAGTCGGTACGGGGACATGGCGGCTACATTGGCGAAGATGCCGTGCCGCGCCTTAACGTGCTGGATTTACAAATGCAGATTCGACGCAGCTCGAAACC
The DNA here is from genome assembly GCF_011742925.1 of Fibrivirga algicola. Lineage (GTDB taxonomy): Bacteria > Bacteroidota > Bacteroidia > Cytophagales > Spirosomataceae > Fibrella > Fibrella algicola. The sequence goes on along the minus strand of NZ_WAEL01000007.1, from coordinate 443,869 downwards.
GGTAGTCGCTATGGTGGCTGGGTACGCCATTGGCGGTGGCCACGTGCTGCACGTCGTCTGTGACTTAACTATTGCCGCTGAAAATGCCCGCTTTGGCCAGACAGGACCAAACGTCGGCTCATTCGACGGCGGGTTTGGTGCCTCTTACCTGGCGCGGGTTGTTGGTCAGAAAAAAGCCCGGGAGATTTGGTTCCTTTGCGATCAATACAATGCTCAGGAAGCTTTAGACATGGGGTTGGTCAACAAAGTTGTTCCGCTGGACAAACTGGAAGAGACCACCGTAGCCTGGTGTCAGAAAATTCTGGAAAAAAGTCCAATTGCACTCCGTATGCTGAAAGCATCGTTCAACGCGGAGCTCGACGGTCAGGCCGGGATTCAGCAATTGGCCGGTGATGCTACACTGCTTTATTATTTGTCGGACGAAGCTAAAGAAGGAAAGAATGCTTTCCTCGAAAAGCGTAAACCCGATTTCAGCAAGTTTCCAAAATTCCCTTAACAGTAGTTTGGCGTGTATGGGTTTTGGGTTGATGTTGCGATGCTTACTTGCATCGCAACATCAACCCAAAACCCATACACGCCAAACTTTCTTTTTATGAAAGTTGACGTATTGTGCATTGCGGCCCACCCCGACGATGTAGAGATGACGAGTGCCGGAACGGTATTATCGCTGGTAGACCAGGGTAAAACAGTCGCTGTAATCGACCTGACCCAGGGGGAGCTTGGCACAAGGGGGAGCGCTGAAATTCGATTGCAGGAAGCCGCTGAAGGAGCGCGAATCATGCGGTTGACGGATCGCCAGAACATGGGCTTCAGAGACGGTTTCTTCCGGAACGATGAAGAACACCAACGGACTCTTATTGCCTGGATTCGGCACTACCAGCCATCCATTGTATTGACAAACACCGTCGAAGATCGCCACCCCGATCACGGCCGTGCGGCAGAGCTGGTCACGGATGCCTGCTTTTATAGTGGCCTTCGTCAGATTCAGACTACCGACCCCATTACCGGGGAATTACAGGTAGCGCATCGGCCCGGCTACGTTTATTACTTTATACAGGACCGTTCGCTCATGCCTGATTTTGTCGTTGATATAACGCCATACTGGGAGCAGAAACTGGAAGCTATCAAGGCTTACAAAAGTCAGTTCTTTAATCCTGAAAGCCCCGATCCGCAGAGTTATATATCTGGGGAGCCGTTTATGAAGTTTCTGGAATCACGTACCCGCGATCAGGGGCACATGATTAACGTTGAGTTTGGTGAAGGATTCATCAGCAAACGGATGCTGGGGGTGGCGAATTTGTTTGATCTCAAATAAGGAATCTATAACAACGAGTGAACAGACAGATAGCAGGTTCATAACCCTGCTATCTGTCTGTTCACTCGTTGTTATAGATTCCTTACTCTAGGGCGAAACCCGTTCGATCTGCCACGTACCTGCCTCAAGGCGGTAGCGAATCCGGTCGTGCAGGCGGCTTGGGCGCCCCTGCCAAAACTCAATGCTATCCGGGATGACCCTGAACCCACCCCAATGTGGGGGACGGGGAATTGGTTTCCCCGCAAACTGAGCCTCAAACGTTTCCTGCTGCGCAGTGAGCACATCACGTCCTGAAATAACTTCGCTCTGCTGCGACACCCAAGCGCCAAGCTGACTACCGCGTGGGCGACTGTTGAAATAAGTGTCTGATTCAGCTTCCGAGACCTTTTCTACCTGGCCCTCAATCCGCACCTGACGCTCCAGCTCAGGCCAAAAAAAGGTAAGCGACGCCACTGGATGCACCGCCAGCGACGCAGCCTTTTGGCTATTGTAATTCGTATAGAATGAGAAGCCGGTTGCATCAATCCCTTTTACAAGTACGATACGACCTTCTGGCCGCCCCTGGGCGTTTATTGTTGCCAAATGCATTGCATTTGGCTCATGAACGCCAGCGGCAAGTGCGGCGTCGAACCACTGCTGAAACTGAGCAATCGGATCGGGCAAAACATCGGTCTTATCCAGACCATTTAGCGTGTAATCTTTACGCAAATCGGCAATCGGAACTGTCATAATGAGTGTGCGCAAGGGCAATGTATGAGCTAGCTGTGCAGATGCCACGGCTGTTCATTGCTGCCTGTATTAAGGTACGGTACGAGAGTATCAACTCTCAGGTATAGGGCAAAGGGTTGTCTTGTTTAATTGGTTCCGTTCTGGATTAGCACCGTTAGGTGAAGAAACAGATCGTAACTAATTAGAAACTGGCTCCATGCCAAGAACGGGAATCCTTAAATACGTATGGCCAATTACTGAAAGATAGGGTGCAGTCAGTTTATTTAGATTGTTTGGAGGTCAGCATGATCTAAATGGCTACTGTCATATGGTAGTTTGACCCCTACGACGTAGATTCTCTATGTGTGTATTCCTCAGCGCAACCACCATTCTTTTCGACAAGGTACCTGATGGGAAGAGTTCAGAAAGGGTACATGGGTCAGGTAAAATGAAATACATTGACCTATACACCCGCATACAAGGAAGGTCAGCCAGCCAACGTTTACTACTGACTTAGGGCGCATCCGCCCTGAGTTTAGTATGGCTCCGTCCGTGAATTTGTAGCCCAATTGGTGAACATAAAAAACGCCTGGGCAGTTAGCATTGTTCAGGTGTTTTAGTTGTGTTCAGGTACGTTCGTTTTACTGAACCGAGGCTAAAACATGACTGAAACAAAGCGCGAAATTAGACGAAGAAAAAGCTTTCGCGCCCCACATACAAATGGTCAAAATGCGGCTTACTAAAAGAATAAGCAGTTTTGGTTCCGTTTGTGTACTTTTGCAAAAGTAATTGGTGCGTAACCAACATGACAAACGAAGAACAGCAAATCGACCGGCCTGAGGAAGTGAGCCAGCCTGACAACCACCAGCCGGAAACGACTACGGCGACCGATGAGGTCGCTTCAACGCCCGTATCGGAAACTGACGAAGCCACTGTGCCTCCGACAGCCGAAGCCCCTATCGCCGAACAGCCCACCCATGCGGTTGCTGACGAGGCGGTAGCAGAGCCCGCTGCCGAACAGCCAACTGCCGACGTGACTGATACAGTGCTTACAACAGCCACCAGCGAAGCCGCTGAGTCTGATAGCCCTGAACTAGCTGTAGCCGATGCGCCCGCTGCTAGTGACGAACCTGCTACAGAAGCGCTACCCGTGGATGACCCTGCCCAGGCTGGTCTGCCAGAGACTACATCGGGAGAAGAGGAACCGACGGTGGCGGCTGAAGTTACCGAAGCAAATTATGGCGAGGTAGAGACTGGTGAGGCTGAAGAAGCCCCCGCTCAACCCGCCGTTGATTATAGCAACTACTCAAAGCAGGAGTTGGTTGACGTGCTCGATCAGACCCTGAATGGCTTAAAGGCCGAGACTGTGGCTCCTGGTTTGTTCCGTCAGGCCGATGATGTGTTGAAGCAGACCAAGCCGGTGATGGATCAGTTGAAACGGACTGAACGTCAGGCTGCACTTGCCAAATACGTTGAAGATACTGGTGCCGAAGAAGGATTCCAGTTCCGAACCGATGACCTGGCTATTCGCTACGAAGACCTGTACAAGCAGATTAAGTCGCAGAAAAACACGTACTTCCAAACGCTCGATAAAGCGAAAGATTCGAACTTCAACGCTAAGACAGATCTACTTCGCCGACTCCGTGAATTGGTTGAGTCAGATGAATCGAACGCTGGAGATGCCAAAACGAGTTGGAATGGATTCAAGGCCATTCAGGATGAGTGGAAAGCCGCTGGTAATATCAACTCGCCACACAATGCAACACTCTGGGCTACTTATCATGCCCTGGTTGATCGCTATTACAGCAACCGGAATATTTATTTCGAGCTAAAAGAGCTGGATCGTAAGAAGAACGCGACTCAAAAAGCGGAGGTGATTGACAAGGTTGAGGCTATGGTGAAAGCGTACGCTGAAAAAGACGTTACGCGCCAGACAATCGACGATGCCAACGCGCTGTTTGAAGAATATAAGCACATTGGTCCTGCCCCAAAAGCCGAGCAGGAAGTGCTCTGGCAGCGGATGAAAGTGGCACTTGATGCCCTTTATGAGAAGCGTCGCGGTCAGAATGAAGAGAACCGGAAAGAATCATCGCAACTCTACGAAGAGAAATCGAAGATTTACGAGGAACTGGTTCCACTTACTTCGTTCACATCGTCGGGTATCAATGACTGGAACGACAAGACCAAAGAGGTCATGGCAATTCAGGACCGCTGGAATGCCATTAAAGGGCCAATGCCTCGTGAAGAAGGCAAAGAGCTTAGCAAGAAATTCTGGGCCGCGCTGAAAACATTCTTTGCCAACAAAGGCGAGTTTTTCCGTCAGCTGGAAAGTAAGCGTGAAGAGAATTTGAAAGCGAAAACGGACCTGTGTGAGCAGGTTGAGGCGATTCTAGCCGCTGGCGACGAGTCAGCTGATGCTACCCAGCGTGTCATCGAGTTTCAGCGTCAGTGGAAGAATATTGGCCAGGTACCTGAGAAACAGAAGAACAGCATTTTTGAGCGTTTCAAAGCGGCGTGCGACGCGTTCTTCGACAAAAAGCGTAACCGTAATCAAGATACCGACCGTGAGTTCGAGGCTAACCTGAGTAAAAAGGAAGACTTGATTGCCCGGATCGAAGCATCAGCTACGCAAAGTGCTGACCTGTCGCAGTTAAACGCCTTTAAAGAGGAGTGGAACAGCATTGGATTTGTACCCAAAAAAGATAAGGAGCGCATCCAGAAAGGTTACATAGCAGCTATCAACGCGCTGGTACGTGCCAATGGTGCGCTATCGACAACGGAGAAAGAACGGGCTATTCAGGATAATGAAGCCGAAGTGTCTCGGTTTGGTGGTCCTCGCGGTGACCGTGGCGCGCGTTCAGACGCTCCCCGTGGTGATCGTGGATCGCGCGATGGCGGTAACCGTGGACCTCGGCAGGGCGGTGGCGAAGGGGCAGCCCCTCGCCGCGATAGAGGCCCCCGTGAAGGAGGTGGGTTCCATGGAGGTCGTGATGGCGGCCGCGATAGTGGTGGTTATCGCGACAGTGGCGATTACGCCGCCTACCGCCGGAGTAGTGAAGGAAGTGGCAGCGAAACCCGTCGGCGGATCTCTTCGCTTGAGAATGACATTGCGACCTACCAAAATAACATCGAGTTTTTCGCTCGGTCGAAGAACGCCGATCAGTTACGGGCTGATATTGAGAAAAAAATTGCTGATGCACAACGTCAGATTGAGCAGCTCCGGAATCAGGAGTAAGACAATCAGCTAGTTATAAAAAAGAGCAACTAATGTTAAATTAGTTGCTCTTTTTTTTGCGTCGAACGCTTGCAGAAATACTCTGAAACGCCTACTTTTGTATCACGATTCGCAGGAAGCATAGCCATAGCGAAAAGAAAAAGCCTCCATAGCTCAGCTGGTAGAGCAACTGACTTGTAATCAGTAGGTCGTTGGTTCGATCCCGACTGGAGGCTCTAAAATTCAAGCCGTTACGTTTATTCGTAGCGGCTTTTTTATTTGCCTCGCCCGTAGCCCTAGCCCACAAAGAAGCCCGATCGCAGAGCATATCAAGCTTGGTCATTTATAAAGTATGACTCGCTATGAGTCAATGAAAAAACGCTGGCGACTACGTACTGGTTTACACCGAACGTTTCTGGTCCATCCTAAACGATTCAGGCGCTATATCTCAGCAGTTTGGTGCCCCAGCGTTCTGACTAAAAGTAGGGTTGCAGTCTGCAGCCTAACCGTAGCGCATACCGGACAAATAGTGTGGGGATAGACGGAGTCTAACCGCCAGTATTAGTACGAACGCCAGGGTTACAGTCTGGTGCTTAGCCAAGTACAGCCTGAGCTAATAACACATACTAACCAAAAAGCCAGCCTATTGTAAAACAAGCGGGCTTCCCGTCGATGGCTTCGAAAAGTTGAGGCATCAGGAATCCGCCTGCTCAGGTGAGCAATACAAACAATCCCAATTTTGACCCTGCATTTTCAGGCTGCAAGTACAAGGTACGTTCAGGAATTTATAGATGTAGAATGTGCTTTATACTTGCACAGGCACTCCTACGCCTTACCAGCCACTAGCTGCTCTTCCGTTATGCCAATGATGGAACATTCTTCTGTGACATACGGAGGGGCATAGTTTACCGTCGATGAGCATGCCGTGAAGAATGCTCTACTCACCGCCTATTTTTTGACTAATGGCTGTCATCGACGGCTCTTGGCTGTAGATAATTCACAAAGGCTGCTAACCATGGCAGGGGTGGTTATAGCAGTGGGTTGCCTACGAGTAACGGAGGGGTAAGGTTGTTAATTGGTCGTAAAAGTAGCGAGGTCGAATCCAAGGAGGTGGGACAAACGCAGACCTTTTTCTGGCACCAAGTGAGGCACTATGTCTTACCTGATGAGAGTCCAAAATTCAGTTATGCAATCGCCTAAAAACAGGTGAGCACTGAATCTAGACGAAGTTCTTTCTGCGAGCGATTGCCATTGGTAAAACTTGGTTTGCCCTCGCTAATTTGTACCCTGCAAATGTCTCCTGCCGACGCCTTTCCCGTTGGATACTTTTATAAAGACTTTATATAATTGCGCACATCCCCCCTCGATAGGACAGATAGGCGTACTAACAAAAAAAGCCTACCAGCAGAGCTGGTAGGCTTTTCACCTTATCCACACCTTAAAACAAAATTTTTAAATCGCTTTACGAGGTAAGAGATTAAACTGTCTCTTCTTATTTCTTACTGTCTGATGATGGAACGGCAAACTTGATAAAGCTGTCAGTCAAGTTTCTCTCCACGATCTGGCTGGCTACGAACAAGTAGTTACTAGCCCGTTGCCAGCGGTAATACAGGGCAAACGCCTGTAGTTTCTTGTTGAATATCGAAGTTGGTACATTCTCGACATTGAGTTGTTGGTAGTAAGTAGTGCCCATAGGTTGAATAGTTGAATATAAGTAATTACACTACAGCAATAACTACACCAATTTATACACATGGTAACTTCGTGGTAAGCTAATTACTTCGGCCATTCGACTCATTTGCACCTGTTTAAACACCCAATTTCGCACATCACATCTATGAGAATACCGCAGCGATGGTACGTTTTCCAGCATAAGCCTAACTACCTCTTGACTATCCTTGTAGTCTATATTGTTTATAGTCAGAAACCGTATAGTTCTTCGGTAGAGCAGCTGATTTTAAGTTGACCCATACACATGCATAGATGGCGCGTCTAAAGATTAGTTTAAGGAATAGCCATTTTAATATCTTTAATGTTTAGTTAGTAGCATATGCTTATGGTATTTTTACATTTATATTACCTAAATACCTACTTATGTATCCATCCCGAATGCCAGATGCGGAAGCAAATCGATTGGATGCACTTGGTAGTTATAATATACTTGATACCCTCCCCGAACAGGACTACGACGAAATCACGCAACTTGCATCGCAAATCTGTCAAACACCGATCGCCCTCATCACGCTAATTGATGCTAAACGACAGTGGTTTAAATCCAATCATGGATTTCAGATCTGGGAAACACCACGCGAATTCGCCTTCTGTGCCCATATCCTGATGAACCCTGATGAAACGTTAGTTGTCACGGATTCACGCCAGGATGACCGATTTGTCAATAACCCCTTGGTTACTCAAGACCCGCAGGTTATTTTCTATGCCGGTACCCCGTTGGTAGATGAACAGGGATTTGTTTTAGGATCGCTATGCGTGATCGATCAGGAGCCTAAAGAACTCACTCAGGCACAACTGTCAGCCCTTAAGATTCTAGCCAAGCAAGTCGTCAATCTGTTGATACTGCGCCGACAGAACAAGAAAGTCATGGAGAGCGAAGCTCAATTCCGCTCTACTATGCAGGAAGCTCCAATAGCCACTGCTCTTTTTACTGGCCGTGAACTGCGGATCGACTTGGCCAACGACTTAATGTTACGCTATTGGGGAAAAGATTCTACCGTATTAGGAAAGTCGTTGGCTAAGGCAATGCCGGAATTACAGGGTCAACCGTTTTTACCAATCATAGAGACCGTCTATACGACCGGAGTACCCTATACCGCTCAAGGTGTGCCGACAGATTTAGTCGTCAACGATACCTTAACTACTTATTATTTTGACTTTACCTACAAACCGTTGCGCAACGCCAAGGGGCAGGTATATGCCGTGATGAACATGGCCGTTGATGCGACCGACCGGGTGATCGCCCAGCAACAGATTGACGAGGCTCAGCGACAGATTCTGCAATCCTTTGAACAGTCACCCGTGGCGATTGCTCTGTTGGACGAGCACGAACTGACCTTTCGCATGGTCAATCCGTTCTATGCGCAGTTAGTGGGCCGCACACCGGAACAGCTTGTTGGAAAGCCCCTCTTGGTTGCCTTACCCGAACTGAAGGGACAGGGTTTTGATCAGCTTCTGCATCAAGTCATCGCATCGGGACAGCCTTATGTGGCTCAGGAAATAGCGGTCACTCTTATCCGTCGAGGCCAATTAGAACTTATTTACGTAGATATGACCTATCAACCCCGACGCAGGGGTGATGATCAGACCGTGGGTATTTTGGTTATCGCAACTGACGTAACGAGTCAGGTCAAAAGCCGTCAAAAACTCGAACAGGCGCAGGAACAACTAACCAGTGCAGTTGAACTGGCTCAACTGGGCAACTGGGCCATTGAGGTAGCCAACATGAACCTGACTTTTGATGAACGCGTGGCTGAATGGTGGGGCTATGAGAAAGACGTCGCGGTGGCACAGGCCTTCAACTTTGTTCATGCCGATGACCGCAAGCGGGCAGAAGCCGCGTTTATTCAGATTAGTCAGCCAGGAACTGAGCCCACCAATCAAGTTTCGATTGAATACCGTATTATCAACCCGAAAACGGCCCGCCAACGTACGTTACGCGTCTTTGCTCAAGCTTATTTTGACCCGCAAGGGAAACTGCTCCGAATTATTGGTACGTCCTTAGACATTACCCAGCAACGCGAGCAACAGATAGAATTGGAACGTCTCGTGCAGGAACGGACGCAGGAACTGACGCAGGCCAACCAGGATCTTCAACGGTCGAACGATAATTTGCGGCAGTTCGCTTACATTGCCTCGCATGATTTACAGGAGCCGCTGCGCAAGATTCAGTCGTTCAGCTTATTACTAAGCCAGAATTACGAAACTCGACTAGATCCTGCAGCTTTCGATTACCTGAGCCGGATAACGGCAGCAGGGTCCAGAATGTCTTTGCTGATTAGGGATCTATTGAATTACTCACGTATCAACACCCGGCAGCAAAGCTTTGGATTAGTTTCGCTCAATGCTATTCTGGCCAGCGTGTTGGATACGCTATCCTTGGACATCGTGGAACGTAGGGCGCACATTGAGGTAGATGACTTGGCGTTTGTAGAAGGGGATGAAACTCAGTTAGGTCAATTGTTCCAAAATCTACTCTCCAATGCAATCAAGTTTACCGCTGCCGGTAAGCAGCCTCAGATCAGCATCACTTATAGATCATGCAGTCTCCACGAGCTGCCGTCGGGAATTTATCCCACGAGCACTACCCAGTACTACCACCAGATCAGTATCAAAGACAACGGAATTGGCTTTGATCTAATGCACCTGGATCGCATCTTTCAGGTTTTTCAGCGGCTACATGGCAAAAATAACTATCCAGGTACGGGGATAGGACTAGCCATATGCGAGCGCGTTGTTGCTAACCACCGCGGAGTCATCACAGCTCATAGTGAACCCGGTACAGGAGCCACATTTTACGTTTATCTGCCTAAACAAATAGAATGACTTTGAATGACTTTCTCGTCTTGATACACCTCCGCGACTCCTACAACTGGCCACCGAGCAGCCTATCCGTCTACTCAGGAGCCAGAACAGAACTAAACAGCTTAACAACAGCGAAGATCACCGATCGAAGCGCGTACCAAAATAGCACCTTCATTAGCTAATAAAGAGTTAGTAGGCCTTTTTCAATGAGCAGTAAGTCCAGTGGCCATTAAAACAAAACGGACAACGTTGCCCCTTTATTGGTAGCTTTAGGGACCGGCTAAACATGGAGTCAAAGCTACCTACTTAGCCTGTGGATGTTCGGGCATAAATGAAGTGTTCATTAACCGTTTTCTGTTAGCACGTGTCTCTTTCCTCACAAGCCATTTCAGGCTCACCGGATCACACAGATTCGTTAAGTACACGTTATAAACGGGCTAGCAACTGGCTAAGCTATCTGGTTGGTTTAATCGCTTTTCTGGCTTTAGTGGGTTGGCAGCTGGAGCTTGATTTTTTGAAACGTCCCCTGCCAAATTTGGTTGCCATGCACCCGCTAACGGCAATTTGTTTGCTGGCAATCAGTGGCTCTCTCATACTGACGAATCATTGTCGGTTCGCCTTAGGACGAAGCCTAGCCGGTATTCCCCTGTTGATTGGCCTGCTTATGCTAATCAAGCGGCTCACTGGCTGGGGCCCCAACTTACATTCGCTCTTTTTCAGCCAGCAGCTTCAGGCCGATTCAGTCGGCAATCTCTCTAATCTGATGGCCCTGCACACGGCTTTCTGCCTGCTAGTGTTAGGTGTGGTGCTAACGGGACTTGGCGGATCCGGCCGGCGCATACGCGTAGCTCAAGGCCTGGCCCTTCTTGTTGGCGCAATAAGCTTGCTAACGCTGTTTGGGTACACCTATGGGGTGCAGGCTTTTTATGGTGCACTGGCAAGTTATCCGATGGCCATTCATACGGCAGGCTGTATACTGGGACTTTCCCTGGCAAGCCTATTGGCTAGGGCTGACCAAGGTTTTATGATTCAGATCGCTAGTCCACTCGCAGGAGCACGTTTCGGGCGTTCCCTGCTGGTAGTCGCCCTGATAGTGCCAGTGGGGGTTGGACTGCTGGCCCTGAATGGGTATTGGCGTGGTTTATTCACTACTGAGTTGGCCATGGCTTTTTTCGCTGCGGTATTAACGACAATCCTGGTGGCACTCATCTGGTATAACATCCGCCGGTTGAACCAGACCGATGCACAGCAACAGCAGGATGCGGCCACCTTACGCCAGCAGGAGGAACAGATTCAGTCTATCTTCGGGGCCGCTCCTGACGCTGTTTTGGTGTTCGATCAACAAGGGCAACTGATTACCTGGAATACACAGGCTACCCACGTGCTGGGGGTAAGTCAGCAGACTCAGCACGTAGGCAGCCTGTTTACACCGGCCGCCTACATTGATTTTCAAAGGAGCCTGGCGATTTTGAAGGTTACCACTGACCGTTTCAAAAACCTTAGTCTTGAGTTGACCGCCCTAACACCTCAGCAGCAGCCTTTCCCAGCCTCGTTGAGTCTCTCCCACACGCAGGTGCAGGGCAAGCCTCTGTTTATCGGTTTTTTACGGGATATAACTCAGCAGCGGGTAGCCGCCCAGCAGTTGCAGCAAGTGAATGCCGATTTGGTACGTTCCAACACGAGTTTACAGCAGTTTGCCTCCGTGGCTTCCCATGATCTGCAAGAACCTTTGCGTAAGATTGAGTCATTTGGCGTCCTGTTGAAAAACCAGCATAGCGACCAGCTAGGCGACGGGGTCCTTTATTTGGATCGCATGCAAACCGCCGCCCGCCGCATGGCAACACTGATCAGAGACCTGCTTACTTTTTCTCAAATCAATACCCAACCAACCAGCCAGCAGGACGTGTCTTTGAAGCAGTTATTGCGGACTGTCATCTCAAACCTGGAATTGTCTATTGAAGAAGCTGAAGCGGTCGTTGTGGTTGATGACTTGCCCACGGTTGGGGGGGATGCATCCCAGTTGGGCCAGTTGTTTCAAAACCTGCTCTCAAACGGACTTAAATTTCGCCGTCCTGGTGTCACCCCCGAACTCACTGTTCGCAGTCGATCGGTGGCGGCGGCTGATTTACCAGCCCATGTTAAGCCGGCCCTCGAGGTGTCCGCATACACATGTATAGAGGTGACAGATAACGGCATCGGTTTTGACGAACAGTATTTGGACCGTATGTTTCAGATGTTCGGGCGGTTGCATGGGAAGCAAGCCTTTGCTGGTACTGGGATTGGTCTGGCGATTTGTGAACGGGTTGCAGCCATTCATGGAGGGGCAATCACGGCTAGCAGTCAGCCTGGCCAGGGCGCAACCTTCAGCGTGTATTTGCCTGTGCAATAAATTAGTCTAACTCCAACCCGGTGAAAGTGGGAATTTAGATAGAATCGGCGACGTGGGCGGGCTATAACGGGTAGCGAGCCATCTCTCACACCGCAACAAACAAAAGGCCGCTCGATATATCGAGCGGCCTTTTGTTCGTTGTCTCTTATTAAAACGAATCGGATCGTGGATGTAACATTCACGATCCGATTCGTTTTAATAAAAATAGCCTAATGCCTGTTCCAGGTCGGCGATCAGGTCTTCGGCATCTTCGATGCCTACACTGAGTCGAATAAGGGTGTCTTTCAGCCCGTTTTTCTCCCGCTCTTCTTTTGGAATGCTGGCATGGGTCATGCTGGCGGGATGCGTACAAAGTGACTCGACGCCACCGAGCGATTCGCCCAATGAAAATAACTTGATGCTTTCCATGACTTTGATGGCCTCGGGATATGAATCGCCATGTAGTTCAAAAGAAAGCATACCACCAAACCCGCGCATTTGTCGAGCGGCTAGCTCGTGGCCGGGGTGGGTTGGCAAACCCGGGTAATGTACCTGACTGACCCGGGGGTGTTGTTGCAGGTACTCGGCTACGCGCTGGGCATTTTCGCAATGGCGTTGCATCCGAATATGAAGCGTCTTGATACCCCGCAACGCCAGGAAACAGTCCTGAGGACCTGGCACTGCGCCACAGGCATTCTGGATAAATTTTAGCTGCGACGCTGTCTCGTCATCATTGCAGATGATCGCACCCATCACTGTATCTGAGTGGCCCCCCAAGTACTTAGTTACGGAGTGAACGACCACATCTGCGCCCTGATCGAGTGGGTTTTGCAAGTAGGGTGAAGCAAACGTATTATCGACAACCAGCCGGACACCCCGTGACTGGGTACGTTCGGCAATGGCCTGAATATCGACGATGCGCAGTAGCGGGTTGGTTGGCGTTTCAATCCAGACCATTTTTGTCTTCTCCGTCAACGCCTCGTCCAGATTGGCGGGATTATCGAGTGACACGAATTTAAATGTCAGGCCGAAAGGCTCAAAGACGCGGACCATTATCCGGTACGTGCCCCCGTAAAGGTCGCTGCTGGCAATGATTTCATCGCCGGGTTTGCAGAGCTTCAGAATGGCGTCGGTGGCCGCCAGACCTGAGGCATAGCAAATACCATGCTTTCCATTCTCCAGGGCCGCCAGATTGGCCTGAAGGGCATCGCGGGTTGGGTTCTGAGTACGGGCGTATTCGTACCCTTTGTGTTTTCCCGGCGACTCCTGCACATAGGTCGACGTTTGATAGATAGGTGTCATAATCGCCCCTGTTGTGGGATCGGGATGCACACCAGCGTGAATGGCTTTGGTTCCAAAGTTCATAGAAAGGGAAGTTCGAGGCGGCGCAGCTTAATAGTACCAGGCACCAACCTTGCTTTATGCCGTTACTGCAGCCAGTAGGTCAGCCTGGGTGATTACATGGATAGTATCTGAATCATCACGAACGAGGAGTGCCCGGTTTTCGCGGTCAATTAATGACGATAGTACGTCGAGTGTGTTGTCGAGCCCAACGAACTTGAAGGGTTTGTCCATGACCGTCTCTACGGGCTGATCTTTCACCGATGGATCGTCGATCAATAGGGAGAGTATGGCTGAATCGGTCAGGCTTCCGACAATATGACCGGTTGAGTCGGTGACGGGCATCTGCGAAATACTTTGCTGATTCAGGATCTTGATGGCTTGACTTACAGGTACGTTGCCAGCAATGGTTGTTAGCGAACTATGTCCGTTGCGGCTTTTAACGATGTCGCGAGCAGTCGCAAACTGACGCGATTCCAGAAAACCGTGGTCTTTCATCCAGGTGTCATTGTAAACCTTGCCCAGGTAGCGAGTACCGTGGTCGGGAAGCAGAATGACCAGAATGTCGTCTTCCTGCAGGTGTTCTTTCGCCCATTCGAGTGCACCGTGCACTGCCGAACCGCAGGACCAACCGACAAAAAGTCCTTCTTCGCGGGCTAACCGCCGCGTCATAATCGCCGCATCTTTGTCGGTTACCTTGATAAAATGGTCGATAATAGTGAAGTCGACGTTCTTTGGCAGAATATCTTCGCCGATTCCTTCCGTAAGGTAAGGATAGATTTCGCCTTCGTCGAAGACGCCCGTCTCTTTATACTTCTTGAAAACGGAGCCGTAGGTGTCAATTCCTATTGAAACGACCGTTCCGTTCTGCTCCTTTAAAAATTTGCTGGTGCCGCATATCGTGCCTCCAGTGCCAACGCCAGCTGCAAAATGAGTGATACGACCATCGGTGTCCCGCCAGATTTCAGGGCCTGTTGTGGCATAGTGCGCTGCGGTGTTCGACAGGTTATCGTACTGGTTCGGGTATAACGCATTGGGAATCTCACGGCTCAGGCGCTTCGCTACTGAGTAGTAGGAGCGGGGGTCGTCGGGCGTAACATTCGTTGGGCAAACGATCACCTCCGCGCCAACAGCCCGGAGGATGTCAATCTTCTCCTGCGACTGCTTATCGGCCATGGTAAAAATGCACTTGTACCCTTTGCCGATCGCCGCGAGTGCCAGGCCCATTCCCGTATTGCCCGATGTGCCCTCAATGATGGTGCCACCCGGTTTGATTAGTCCGGCTGCTTCGGCATCGTCGATCATTTGAACGGCAATGCGATCTTTTACGGAGTTGCCCGGATTAAAATATTCTACCTTGGCCAGCACCGTGCCACGGATGCCCCTGGTTACTTTGTTGAGTTTCACGAGTGGGGTGTTGCCAATCGTGTCAATGATGGATTCGTAGTAGTTCATGATGAAGAAAAGTTTGCTAGCCATATAAGACGTTTGAAGCCTTAGAGGTTTGAAAGATGCAAAAATTAAACCATCAGCAAACCTGCTTCTTTCCAATCGGCCCACGTTTCTGAAGCTAGCAGCTTGTCGGCGCTTCCCAGCCCGGCTCGTTCATAGTCAAACTGAAACTGGCGGTAGGTCAGCGGGCTGGTAGCTTGTGTACTAAGTTTCGGCCACATTGTCGTCAGCCAGTCGCCTAGTTCAACCGGCATATCGATAACCACATCGTCTTGTCGGCGCGACAATAGCAACTCAGCGCGTTCGACAGTTCGTTTCCCCTGTTTAATCTGAATGCGGTCGAGACTGGGTGCATGCCCGGGCCAGACTAGCAAGGCATTGGCGCGCGGTTTAGGTACGTCTGGTTCGGCAATGGCCCGGTCAATGTAGGTGCGGGGAATAGAGGTAGGCGGGATTGGAAACGGGAACCACTTTTTCAGGGGAAAATCTAGGCCAATACCGTGCATGAAGTTAAAGAGTGACTTACGCAGCCCTTCGCTGAATTGCTCATGATCGGCGCCCAGGGGGTCATCGTGGTACAGGTCATTATCGGCGAACGGACCCATCTCAGGACCAACGCGTTGCACATCAAATTGGGCTGGCTGCAAACCAACGGGTGAATGAGCGGTCATGGCGAATCGATGCCAGAAGCCGGACTGCACCACACCAGCGGCAAACAATTGCCGCACCATTTCGAGCGAGTCGATGGTTTCCTGGGCGGTCTGCGTAGGAAAACCGTACATCAGGTAAGCGTGCACCATAATGCCGGCTTGCGTGAAATGATCGGCCACCCGGGCTACCTGCGCTACGGTCACGCCTTTCTGCATGCGGGCCAGTAACCGGTCTGAGGCTACTTCAAGCCCTCCTGATACGGCAATGCAACCTGATTGTTTCAGCAACTGGCATAAGTCAGCGGTAAAGGCCGACTCGAACCGGATGTTGGTCCACCAAACGATTGTCAGGCGACGGCGGATTAGTTCGAGCGCCAGGTCACGCATGAGGGCGGGTGGGGCGGCTTCATCCACAAAATGAAAACCATGTTGCCCGGTCTGCGCAATGAGCGCCTCAATACGATCACAAAGTAGGTTTGCCGTAACCGGCTCATAACGAGCAATGTAATCGAGCGATATGTCGCAGAAGGAGCATTTGCCCCAGTAGCAGCCGTGCGCCAGCGTTAGTTTATTCCAGCGGCCATCGCTCCAAAGGCGGTGCATCGGGTTGGCTACTTCAATGACCGACAGGTACGTATCTAGGGCCAGGTCACTATAGTCGGGCGTACCTACTTCGCGCTGTGGTACATCCTTATCAGTAGCGCCGTTCGCATAAATGACCCGCCCCTCCGCATTGAGGAGAAATGTACGCTTTAACGCATTCTGCGGACGATGACCCCGAACGTACTCGAGAAGAGAACGAAGCGGGGCTTCCCCGTCGTCGAGGCTCACAAAATCGACGTACCTGAACAGACGTGGCTCTGCCAGGCTGCGGAGTTCCGTATTGGCATAGCCCCCGCCAAGTACAACCTGTACGCCTGGATAGGTTTTTTTTATATGCTGTCCACAAAGTAAAGCACCGACCAGGTTGCCGGGAAACGGTACGGTGAGACAGACTAGTTTGGGGACGTACTGCGTCATTTTTTGATCCAGTAGCGACAGCAACAACGTACCTATTAGTGAAGGAGCTTCCTGCAGGGCTGCGTGTAGTTCATCAAAATGCGTTGCCGATCGACCCAGACGTTCAGCGTAGCGACTGAATCCGAAATGAGGATCAATCGCCTCTACAATTAAATCGCTGATGTCTTCCAGGTACAGTGTCGCCAGGTGGCGGGCTTTATCCTGTAACCCCATCGTGCCGAACGCCCATTCCAAATCGTCGACTTCGGCGAACCGGCTGGCTTCCGGTAAGTAACTCCGGCCGGTGATGGCGTGGGCTAGTGTAGGGTTTTTATGCTGCAGAAACCGGATGGTCGGGTCGATCGTCGCCGTGTAAGCTTCGCGTAACCTACTGATCCGCTGGCTGTTTTCTGACAGGCTAATTCCCTGGGCTACAGCTGTATCAACTGCCGAAAACAAGGTGTTCAGACCAGCCGTAGAGAATAACGCCAAAATGGTGTCGATACCCAAATCAGCCTGATGCACAACAACCTGCCCATCGTCCCAGGCAAGTGTATTCAGGTACCCTTTCAGGTAAGCCGTGGCCGGGTAGGGCGTGTTCAATTGAGTAAACGGAGGAGTAAGCAGCAGAACGTTGGTCAGCACTGGAAGTCGGGGTTGTTACGATTACCAATGAACAACGATCAGGGCACAATGGCTCCATACCATGAAAAGAAGCGAGTGGGACGATTACCGGCAATTGGCTGTTTGCAGGGCGATTGCTTTGGCATCACCCGCCAGTTTACCCCGGCTCCAGGCTTCACAGGCGGCCACCTTATTGCCGGCCAACTGGTGTGCCTCGCCTAGATATGCGTATAGGTTCTCGACCGATGGGTCAAGGCTTTCCGCCTGTTTGAGCGCCGTGAGTGCGTCGGATGCTTTTTTCTGACGAAGCCAGTAAATGCCCAGGTTACGCTGCGCCCAGGCATTTTGTGCGTTGAGTCGAATGCTTTCGCGCAGCAGAGGCAGGGCCTCGGCATCCCGGTTCAACAGGAGCAGAATATAACCTTTGTTGTTGAGGTAAAATGGCTGATTAGGCTTCTGGCTTAGCGCTTTCTCTATTATAGGCAGGGCCTCGGCAACTTGCTGATTCTGGGCCAGTAACAGCGCTTTGTTGTTGAGCGCTTCGGCCAGTTCAGGATTGAGCGCCAAGGCTTTGTCAATATCAGCGCGGGCGTCGGCGTATTGTTTCTGGGCAAAAGACAGGGCCGCCCTGTTCGTGAGTGCTTCAACGTTACGGGCGTCGAGGAGCAGCGCTTTGTCGAACGCAGCCTGCGCCATGGGTACGTTGCTTAAGCCCGCATAAGCTTCGCCCAGCCGGGTTTGGTAAAAGGTCGAATCCTGATACGTTTTTTGAATGGTGAGCAGGTCGGTTAGTGCGCGTTGTGGGTTATTCTGGGCTAGATAGGTGTCGGCCCGGTTGAGATACGCAGCCTCAAACTCCTTGTCTGTTTCAATTGCTTTGCTGTAATCGGCCAGGGCATCTTCGACCTGCCCATCGCGGAACTTAGCTAGTCCCCGGTTGCTGTACGCATCGGCGAAGTCAGCCTTTTTATTAATAGCTTCAGAATAAAACCGAATGGCTTCTTTATACTCCCGCTTCTGAAGTTGGACATTACCCCGTAGAAAAAACTGGGCTGCCTCGTCGGTATCTGAGGACGAACAGGCGATCAGGAGAAGCAAAAAACTGAACAGGATGAACGGATAACTCCGGCTTGACATCAATATCATAGTTTACGTTAGTGAACGAACAGGCAAATATACCCTGAACGTACTGCCTTCTCCGGATTTACTGCTGGCAGTGATGGCACCATCGTGTTGTTCAACTATTTTTTGGCAGATAGCCAGGCCTATTCCAGAGCCTTCGTAGCGGTTACGGCCGTTTAGCTGCTGGAATATCTGAAAAATCCGGTCGGTATACTTTTGATCGAACCCGATTCCGTTGTCATGCACAGAAATTTCGTGGAAATAAGCAATCGGTGGTTTCTGTCCAGCCGTCCGCCTATCCGAACTCGAGCCGGCAGGAAGCGCTTCGCTCGCAATAATCCGGCTTGTGATAGTGATGGTAGGCGTAGTACCTTTTGGGCAAAATTTAACGGCATTAGCGAGAATGTTCTGAAACAGCTGGCGCATTTGCGTTGGCTCAGCCAGCACCGTTGGCAATTCACCGATTGTCAGTATGGCTTTACTCTGATACATAGAGGACCATAGTTCTTCAGCCGCTAACTCGTTGAAGAGCTGAGTCAAATCGACTGCACGTGCCTGTTCCTGTTGTTTCCCAATGCGAGCATAAGCCAGAACATCCTGAATAAGTAACCGCATTCGGATAGCCGAAGCATTCATGCGCCGGATAATGTCAGTAACGTCGGTATTAAATTGGTCGGCATACTGCGTATGCAAGAGATTGGCGAATGAAGTGAGCTTTCGCAGTGGCTCCTGGAGGTCATGGGAAGCGATATAAGCAAATGATTCCAGGTTTTCGTTCGATCGCTTCAAATCAAGGTTCGTTTGTTCGAGTTGCTGCCGATAGGTGCGTACAGCTGTACTATCCTGAACCGCCACCACAATGCCGTCGCCAAAGCGCGCCACCGAAAAATCGAACCACCGGTCGCCCCAGGGCACATCCATTCGGGTAGATGTACCGGTTTTCACCACTTGCTTGTACGCTCTGAATAGCGGTGTGTCTGCAAGACCAGGGAAATAAGTCGAAATGCGGCGGAACTGCACTTTGTCGATAGAGCTCTGAAGCAAATCGGCAGCTACCTGATTCAACTGGGTCATTCTAAAATCGATGATCTCTCCGGCTTCATTCCGAATGGACTGGTGCACCACGATCGAGGCGGGTGTTGTATTCATCACCTGCTCGAGCAATGCGGCCTGCTGTTGCTGAGCCATCTCGGTTTCTTTCAGGGGCGTAACATCGGAGTAGGTGTACATGATACACCCCTCTACACAACTGAACGTCCCGTCGAACCAGCCCTTCATGCCAAACTCTTCATAGGCAAACGTGATGCGTTTTGTCTGATTGGTTTCAACGGCCTCTGTGTAGTAGCGAAACAACTCTGAACCCTGCCAGCCGGGAAAGAGATCATTGATTCGGGCACCGGTCATTTCGTCTACTGTCCGCCCGGTAATGCGGGCATTATAGTCATTCGTAAGTACGAATTGAAAATCTATGATTCGGTGGTGCTCATCACGAATGGGGCGGGCCAGCACGAGGCCAGCCTGCATGTTGTCGACTACCTGCTTCAGGATGTGCGGCGGGTGATCGATCATCTTTCCGGTTGAATTTGCTTCTGGCTCTTTCCGATACGTTAGCTGAATACACTCATCCTGCCTGGCCGCTCTAACCACGTACCTGACCGTTAAGTCTGTTCCTGGCTGGGTGTAGGCCAGCTCGAACTGAACAGGGCGGTCATACTTCAATACGACAGCCAGTTGGCTGCACAGAAATGCAGCATCGTTGGCGGGGAATAGCTCATATACAGAGCTACCGATAACGTGCGCTGGTGCCTGTCCCCCTGATTCTGGTGTAGATGAGTCAGCACTGATCAGGATGAAGTCAGTTGGTTGCTCATCCGGATTACTCGTGCTCCTGTATATGGCTTTGCCGGCTGGCGATGGGTGATCTCCCAGTTCACGGCCAATAAAGTTGATGTTCATGCCATCGGTATTAACGAACGTGACGGATGGGTCAACTCAATAACGGGAGCCAATGCGATTCGTTGGCACCAAACATACTAATTTTAGGGGCCTGTAGACCGGTTAGAGACCAGAAACGGAATACTACTTACGCAGTGGTTGTTTCGTATCGCTTACCGGCCGACCCTACATCAGACTAACTTGAGTCAACCGTATTTTCCCCTACGCCTATGCGTTATTTGAAAGATATCGCCCATTCACAGTTAAAAATAAGCCTTTATGCCTGGAATAGTAAGTATATCATCAAGATTGAAGCGGGTCCTTATGAACAAACCTATAAGGTAGCCGAATTTGATCTGACTGGCCCTGATGACGTGGAGGAACTGCTGACCGAGACTTTTTTAGCCACTGTGGCCGCTCGTTTTCAAGAGATGGATGCTGACTGGACTGCATCGCTCAATAATCTGGATTAAAAAAAGGGTGGCTATTCCGGAAATAAATCCTGTGTAGCCACCCTTTTTTTAAAATTGCCAATCAGTTATTTGCTGTACAGCCACTTAGCATAGAGTGCCTTCTGCTTCTCGGTCTGATTAGGAAGGGCTTCGAGCCGGTAATTCACCAGTGGATTCGTGCCCAACTGAACTGATAGTTCACGGGGCTGACCACCCCGGTTGATCGCGAGTCGCACTGTTTCTCCGGTTTTTTTACCGGCTAGTTGTTTTGATAATTCATCCGAAAGCCGATTGCCATCGATTGCTAAAATAACGTCGCCAACGTTGAGGCCTGCCTGTTCGGCCGGGCTTCCCCGGCGTACCGAGGCAATAACCTGCCGGGCCGCCGCCGGGTTGGGCGAAGGTGCTACGGATGCGCCGAAGAACCCGTCGGTTGAGGGGGGACCCACATTCACGAGGCGTAGGCCTACCGGGGCAAAGTACGTATCGTAGTCGATGGTACCGGTGCCGTTGACACCTTTATCGAAGAAGCCGGCGAGCGATGTACCAGCCACCTGCTCAGCGGCCCGCCGAAATTCATCATCGGTAAAGCCACGCTTCAGTTTCTTGTAATAGTCGCTGTACAATAGCCGCAGTAAATCATCCATTGACCGCTGCCCATTGCTGCCCGACAAAATAGCCAGGTTTAGCAACGTACCCAGCACCGATCCTTTAGAGTAGTAGGAGATGGTGCTGTTCGATGAGTTTTCGTTGGGCCTGTAATTTTTAATCCATGCGTCCCAGCTTGCTTCAGCCACCGTTTGCACCTGGTTGCCCGGTTGGTTTTCGATCCCCGTAATATCGCCCGCTACAATTCGGAGGTACTCTTCCGGTGTGTGGAAACCCGCTCGGCGAAGGATATAATCTTCATAGAAGGACGTGCAGCCCTCCGATAGCCAGAGCATATGCGTGTAGTTCTCTGTTTCGTAGTCGAATGGGCCGAGAGCAATGGGCCGAATCCGTTTCACGTTCCAGAGGTGGAAATACTCGTGCGCAACCAGCGTCAGGAACCCTTTGTAGTTACGGTCTGTGGCGTACGCATTCAGGGTTGTTTGCAGGGTGGTTGAGTTCAGGTGTTCGAGGCCACCGCCGGGTTGACCTGTGTGGTGAACCAGAAAGGTATAATCGGTACACGGCTGCTCGCCAACCACCGTAGCGGCCGTTTCGCACACCCGCTTGTAATCGGCGGCGAGTTTTTCGGCGTTGTACTCCAGCGGGCCATTAGCAAACATGGCCACGGTGTGGGGTACGTTCGAGGCTGTGAAGCTAAGTATCGTGTGATTGCCAATTTCAATCGGCGAATCGACCAGGATGTCGTAATTGGGTGCCTCGTAAGTAAACGGCGCATTGGCCACCGCTTTCATGCCCGTCGATACTTTTTTCCAGCCCGTAAATGGATTGATCTGCACCGTTAACGGCTGATTTTTCAGCGGATCACTATACAAAAAAACACTAGCTCCGTTCAGGTAGCCGTGCTGATCGTCGAGGTAGCTGTTGCGAACACTGAATTCGTAGGAGTAAACCCGATAATGAACCTGCACATCATCGCTGTTGGTGTACACCCGCCAGGTATTCTTATTGATTTTGTCTGATTGTACGGGCTGGCCACCGGCTTTGGCCGTAAACCCTTCCACGTTTTTAGCATACTCACGGATCAGGTAGGAACCGGGCGTCCAAACGGGCATTTTTAAATCCAGGTAGCCGTTTTTACGGGCGTTGGTTGCAGAAGCTGCATTTTGAAGCCGCATATCGACCTCAAAATAGTGGGTTTGTGGTTGCGGCATCGCCAGCGTATAGCTGATACGAGCCATAGCTGCTTCTGTTGGATCGGTGCTTTTCAGGCTATCGCCCGTGTTTGCTGCAGATGAAGAGGGTACGGGATAAAGTGCCAGGCCGGTGCATAGTGTTCGTTGGATCAGCAGTAAAATCAGAACTAGCAAGCGTTTTTTCATACGGAAAGACCAGTACATTCGTTGAAACAATCGTAGTATGGGTAAGTTTATTTGGCGACAACGGGATAACAAATCCGGTTTGGTCAGCTAAACTACAACCCTTTCTCTTCATTACACAACCGTTAATCGGTTCTATGCATCCAGCATCTCACCGCGTTTTGGGGGCTTTATGTGTGGTCGCCGGGTCACTTGTGACTCCGTCCCTCATAGCTCAACGAACGTTAACCTACACCGAACCCGATCTGCACTACCGCAATGGGGTTGAACTTTTTGAACGAAGCAACTATGCTGCAGCCCGCTCTGAGTTTGAGCGATACCTGAATCAGCGCCGACCGTTGCTCAACACGTCTGGTACACCCGCTGCCGGGTCACCCTCGGCTGATCCGAACGCGGTATCAGCCGAATATTACATGGCGCTTTCCAGTTTGTATGCCGATCAGCCGGGTGCCGAAGCACTGGTCGATCGTTTTGTGCGCAACCATAGCGAGAACCCCAAGGCGGGGCAACTCTATGGGGATTTGGGTTTGTACTATATGAGCCGGCAGGATTTTACCAGCGCGATCACGTACCTGCAAAAAGCCGTAAACCAAACAAATACCGCCGCCAAGCAACGGGATTATCAGTTTAATCTGGCGCTGGCGTACTATAATACCCAGGACCTGGCTCGTGCCCTGCCATTACTGAATGCCGTAAAGGCCGATCCCGATTACGCGAATGCAGCGGCAGCCTCGTACTACGCTGGCGTGATCAATTTCCGGAATGGCCAGTATAACGAGGCGGTCAGCGATTTTCGCCGCATCGAGAACAACCCTACGTACCAGAGCGATGTACCCAATTGGTTGGCACAGGCATACTATAAACAGGGGCGCTACGATGAGCTGACTGCCTACACCGAACCGCTGCTGAAGCGGAACACCGGGCCTGCCCTGGCTGAGGTTGCGTTGTTTACGGCGGAGGTGTACTACCGGCAGGGTCAGTACGCGCAGGCTATTCCGGCTTACAAACGGTATCTGGCCGCCAAAGGCGCAACGGCTCCCGCAGCGGTGAAGTACAGGTACGGTCAATCGCTGTACAAAACTGGAAATTACACCGATGCCATTACGCAGTTGAAACCAGTTGCGGCCGGTAAAGACACGACAGCTCAGTACGCAGCCTATACGCTTGGCATCAGTTACCTGCAGACAGACAATCCATCGTATGCCCTGACTGCCTTCGATCAGTCGGGCCGGCTGGCTTTCAATCCGTCTATTCAGGAAGAGTCTCGGTTTACGCACGCCAAGCTGCAACTTGATCAGAAGCGAGGGTCGGAAGCGATTTCCGAACTAAACGATTTTATTAAAAAGTACCCGGACAGCCGTTTTGAAAACGAAGCGAACGAGTTGGTAGGGGAGGCGTACCTGGCGTCGAACAATTACCCGGCCGCGATTGCTTACATTGAGAAACTGAAAAACCGGACGGCGCGTATCAACGCGACCTACCAGCGGTTGACCTTCAACCAGGCGGTAGCTGATTATAACGCGGAGCGATATCCGGCGGCCCTGATCAATTTCAACAAATCACTGACCGTGTCGGGCGATCCGGAATTGAAATCGGGGGCTACTTTCTGGAAAGCGGAGGCATTGTCTGCCCAGAAAAAATGGGCCGAGGCGATCCCGCTCTATTCGCAGGTACGTTCGGGTGAGTATGGCCAGAAAAGTCTGTATGGACTTGGTTACGCTTTCTACAACCAGAAAGACTATACCAAAGCTCTTGGTTATTTCCGGGAGTATATCAAGGCTGCTGCCGGCAGTACTGACCCGACTGTCGGTGATGCCTATATTCGGTCGGCCGACTGCCTGCTCGCTACAAAGCAGTACAACGAAGCCATGAAGGCCTATGACCAGGCCATTGCCACGGGGCGTGCCGACTCAGACTATGCCACTTACCAGAAGGGCGTCATCTTGACCTACGTAGGTCGTGACGCGGAGGCAAAAGCCCTGTTCGACCAGGTGCAGCGGAACCCGTCATCGCGTTACGCCGATGATGCGCTGTTCCAGACGGCAAATGTTGATTTCGAAAAGGGAAGCTTTGCTGCTGCTGTGGCTGGTTATTCTAAACTGATCACCTCGCGGCCCAATAGCTACCTGTTGCCGGCTGCCTTGTTGAAACGCGCTGTCGCTTACGCGAATCAGCAGCAGTATGATCCCGCAGTGGCCGACTACAAACGCATTCTGGATGACTATGGTACCTCGCCTCAGGCGCAGAGTGCCCTGCTGGGTCTGCAAAACACCCTCGACGATGCCAACCGTACCGACGAATTCTCAGATGTGCTGGGTAAGTACAAGCGGAGTAACCCGGGGAGTACTGATGTCGAGAAAGCAGAATTTGAAAATGCGAAATCCCTCTATTTTGCCGAGAAATACCCACAGGCACTGAAGGCATTCCAAACGTTTTCGCAGGAATACCCCAATAGTCCAAGCCGCAACGAGGCCCGTTATTACGGAGCCGACTCCTACGCGAAGACGGGCGACGTACCTGCGGCCCTTCGTTTGTACGGCCAACTGATTCAGGAAGGTAAATCGACATTCGCCGTGAAGGCAGCCAGCCGCGCTGCGGAACTGGAGCGTCGTCAGAAAAACTTCCCTGGCGCAATCAAAAATTACCAGTATGTCTTGTCCCGTTCGAACGAGCGAACCGATCAGGTTACGGCGCAGCTGGGTATGATGGATACCTATTATAGTTATAAAGTTGACTCGGCGGCTGTTATCGCCCGTCAGATCGTGACGGCAGGTAACGTGGTCCCGGGGGCTCAGAACCGGGCGCAGCTGATGCTGGGTAAAGTAGCGTTGTCGAAAGCCGACTATAAAACGGCTACGACAGAATTTGAAAAAACTATTGCGCTGGCCAAAGACGTCAGTGGTGCCGAAGCGAATTACCTGATTGGCGATGCGCTCTACAAGCAGAAGAAGTATAAAGAATCGATTGCAACGCTGCTTCGTTTCAACGAACAGTTCGATGGCTTTGAATTCTGGAAAGGCAAAGCGTTCATTCTGGTGGCTGACAATAATGTAGCCCTTGGTGAAACCGCGCAGGCAAAAGCCGTGCTGACGTCGATCATTGAAAATGCCGCTGAAGCCGAGATTGTTGCCGAAGCGAAAACCAAGTTAGCCGCCATCGAGACGAAATAGCCCTATGTCACGTACCTACAAATCGCTGTTTCTGAGTGTGTTCGCCTTATCGGTGGCCCATGCACAGCAGCCCGGACGAATTGAAAATCAAGAAATTACGGTCGAAAAAAGCCGGCGGATCGAGTTGCCGCCTGCTGATCGTATTCAAAATAAGATCCCATCGCCCAAAGCCAATACCGACGCTAAAAAGCTGACCTATGAGTTTCAGGATCGAAAATTGACCATCGGTGACCCCCGTATTCAACCAACGGTGTTGCCTTTGACCGCTACCAAAGCTGAGGTACCGACTGCCTTTACCAATTACGTAAAAATTGGCGCGGGGAATTACAATACGTTTTACGGTGAGGGCTTTTATGGCCTGACCACAGAGAGCGGCCTTGGCGTGGAGGCATCGGCCCGGCACCTGGGTTCGGGCATTGGGCCTGTCGACGGGGCCAATTCAGCTCAGCGGGAAACACGCCTTGATGTAAAAGGAACCTACAATACAGATCTGTTTAAGCTGACAGGAGGTTTGGGTTTTGAGCAGGAACGCTATTTCTTTTATGGCTATCGCCCGCAGTTTCTGGATGGTAATCGGCTGGTCCCAAATCGGGATTCCCTTCGCCAGCAACTGAGCACGTTTCGGGTGAACCTGGGTATCGAAAACAACGGGAAAGACCAAACGCTGGACTACGCGCTCAAGACGAGCCTGACAACACTGAAGGATGCTTACCGGGCGTCGGAAACGGATTGGGCGACGAATTTGCAGACGTCACTGGCCATTACCGACAATGTAATTGCGCTGCTGAATGCCGACGCGTACATCACGCAACGTACCGATCAGGAAATCGATAACCGGAATTTGTTCAGACTTCGCCCGGCGTTCCGCTACACGTCACCAAAACTGACTATTACAGCCGGATTGAATGCCGTCAACGAGACCGATAAACGGTTGGGCATCAACAATACCCTTGCTTTTCCTGTGGCAAATGTTGACGTTGTCCCTGCCGGAAACATTCACTTCTTCGCAGGTGTCGATGGTGATATTGTCCGGAATACGCTCCGTAGTTTTTTGAGTGAAAACCGGTGGATGGCCCCCAATCTGGTCTTAGCTAACACTGTTAAGTCGTATGATTTGTATGGCGGATCGAAAGGGCAGCTCGGTAATGGGTTCAATTTTGAGGGTAAAGTATCCTATGCCCGTTACCGTAACTTCTATGGGATCAATAATTCGTGGCCCGATACGTCAAAGTTCTTTGCTGTATATGATGGAGGCATCGCGCATGTGTTGACTATCTCGGGGCAGCTTGGCTACTCGCTAAACGATCGCTTTACGTCGACCCTGAAAGGAGACGTATTCCGTTACGATCTCGATCGGCTCGATGATGCCTGGGGACGGCCCCGGGCGACGGTACAATGGCTGAATAGCTACACGCTCAACAAGAAGTTATTTGTCACGTCTGACCTGTACGTCAACACTGGCATACGCAATAAGAACTTCGTGACAAACGAGGTGGTACAACTCCCTGTCATATATGATCTGAATCTGAAAATCGATTATTTCCTGGGAAAACAGCTGTCAGCGTTCGTATCGTTAAATAACATCTTCGGTCAAACCTACCAGCGGTATTTGTATTATCGCGTACAGGGGCTTAACTTTCTCGGAGGAATTTCGTACTCCTTCTGATTTTACTTTCAAGACTGACTATGCAACCCATCGGCGATTACCTGAAAAAGCTGCTGTACCAATACGATTGTATTGTTGTACCTACGCTGGGCGCTTTTCTGACTCACTCGGTTTCGGCTTCTTTCAATGAAGCAACGGGTCAGTTCCTGCCGCCACGCCGCAAAGTTGCGTTTAACGAAGCACTGATGCTTGATGATGGCATCCTGCTGAATTACGTTATGCTTCATGAGGGCATCACGCGCGATGAGGCACTTCGCGGGATCAACGCGTTTGTGGCTATGCTCAAGGAACAAGCTCATAAAATGGGGAGCTTTTCGATAGAGGGGTTGGGCTTATTTTCATACAACGCTGAAAATCGATTACAGTTTGATCCAGAGTTGCGCCATAATTTTCTTGGCACTACGTATGGTATGCAACCGGTGATGCTTGCCAGTAAGGTAGTGCATCTGGCTAAACCGGTCGTCGCTGTTAAGCCGTTGCCTGTTCAGGAAGCTGCGGTTCGCCAACTGCCGGCCACTGCCTCTGTTTCTACAACGGCGCTTGCCACGACTACAGAAGCGGTAGACGGACAGGTTCTATCCATGCCAGTTCGTCGGTCGGCTATCGTATGGCGCTGGGCCGCTGCGGCGCTTTTGGTGGGCTCATTGGGCGTAATCAGCTACTTCTCGGTCATTCGCCCCGGCGATCCGCTTCAAAGCAGTCTGAATCCGGCTGCGTTGTTTCGCGTCCCCTCTTTTTTGCTGAATGAATCTGCCGAGCCAAGTGAGCCAGTTGCCCGCCCGATGAAAAAATCGGTTGAGGTGCTCAAACCGGTTGAGCCTGTAACTGTTACTCCCATACCATCTGCTGCACCGGTACCCGTTGCCGTAGCTTCGTCTAAGGAGGCGGCTGCTCCTGCTAAAGAAAGTGTGCGGAAGACAGAGGTCTCTGCTGTTGAGCCAAGTAATGTATCTTCGTCGGCTGTTGATGCGTCACCAGCGGTAAAAACTAACTTCACCGTTATTGCCGGAAGCTTCGCCAGTCGCCGTAATGCGGTTCGGTTTCAAAAGCGCCTGGTGCGAGCGGGGTATTCAGACGCCTACATTGTACAGGGACGTGGCTTAATCAAGGTAGCCGCTATTGGTACAGAATCGCTGTCGGAGGCGGAAGGTGGTATTGATTCATTGCATTCATTGACGGGCATTACACCCTGGATCATGCGAAACGATAAGTAAACAGTGATTTACCTGTTATAAAAGGCGACCATACGGTTGCCTTTTTTTATGTTTGCACTATTCCGTATATAACGAAAGGCGATTGCCAGTCGTTAGGAAATAAATCGGTACACATTGCCGACGCTCAACTATGCGTATTGCCTACGAAAACGAAACCGAAGCTCGCACCTTTGCCCTTGCCGCTGCAACGGTATCAATGGTGGCTTTGCTGATCGTCCTCTTTCTGGTGACTCTGTCGAGTTCTACGCCTAATCCACCTCCCGTGGAGTATGTGGAGGTGAACTTTGGTACGTCTGATGTTGGGAGTGGATCTGTTCAGACCTATAACAAGCCGAATCCATCACCCCGGGCCGAGAACGTGAAGAAATCGGAAGATCGGCCTAATCCAAAGGTGACCACAACGCCCCGCGTAGAACGTACCCCGGTCACCCCCAGAGAGCGGACAGAAGAGACGAAAACGAGTAAAACACCGGCCGAAAAGCCCATTATTGCCAGTCGCACTGAAAGTCCCGTCAGTGTTCCGGATCGGCCCGACCCGAAGCGACCCGAAGCGACTTCACCTAGATCAACGCCTGCACCTCCCCGCGCCGAACCTGTAAAAAAGGTAGAAACAGTCGACCCCAGTGCTCTTTACAAACGGTCTTCTGGTGGTGCCGGATCGAACGGTACCAACGGACGGGCTGCTGGTACTGGCGGCAATAATAATGGTGATGATAAGTCCGGTGTTGGCGACAAAGGAAATCCAGATGGAAACATCAACGCCAAGGAATTTTATGGGAAGCCGGGTGGTAGTAAAGATGGTGTCGCGTTGAATGTGTCGGGCTGGTCTTTTGGGAATAACAAACTCGATAAAGATGATTCGGATGACAGTGGCAAGATCATCTACCAGATTAAAGTAGACAGCGACGGAAACATCGTCTCGGCCCGGGCGATTCAGCAAACAGTGAGTCCATCGGTAGAAAGTTTTTACCGTCGTCAGGTATTACGCTTTAAATTGCGTCCTAAAGGCTCTGTAACGCCTTCAGAGCTGTCGACAGGTACGTTGACAATATCTATTAGTTCGAATTAATATATGACCTATAACGAGGCTATCTCGTACTTGTATGATCGCCTGCCCGTTTTTCATCGGGTGGGCGTTTCTGCTTATAAACCTGGGCTTGCCAACGTGCTATCGCTTTGTCAGGCGCTGGGAAACCCGCAGCATCAGTTTCGGACCATTCATGTTGCTGGTACAAATGGAAAGGGGAGTACGTCCCATATGCTGGCCAGTATATACCAGTCTGCGGGTTACCGGGTTGGTTTGTACACATCGCCTCATTTAAAATCGTTCACCGAACGAATCCGCCTCAATGGCCATCCTATCCCAGAAGCGGTCGTGGCTGATTTTGTTGAGGCGCAACGATTGTCGATCGAGCAGATTCAGCCTTCATTCTTTGAAGTTACTGTCGCCATGGCCTTTGATTACTTTGCCCGTGAGCAGGTTGATTTGGCTATCATTGAGGTTGGGCTGGGAGGGAGGCTTGATTCGACTAATATCATTACGCCGATAGTAAGCGTGATTACCAATATTGGCTGGGATCATGTTGACGTATTGGGTGATACACTTCCAAAAATTGCGGCCGAAAAGGGAGGGATCATCAAACCGAACGTACCGGTAGTGATTGGTGAGCGTCACGAGGAGACAGAGTTTGTATTTCGGTCAATTGCAGCGGTCAATGAAGCACCAATTGAGTTTGCTGAGGACGATTGGACGGTAGTTGATAGAGGGCTGACTAATGGGTTCAGACAGGTAGACTGTGTATCCCGTTCCTTTGCCGAGACGTATTCGATTGATCTGCCTTTATTAGGCATCTATCAGTTGGCTAACGTTAAAACGGTATTGGCTACCATTCAGCGTGCCCAATCTTTCTTCTCTGTATCCAATGCGGCCATACTTGATGGTTGTCGATTAGTCGTAACAAATACCGGGTTAAAAGGGCGTTTTCAATGGATTCAACAGCGTCCGATCCTGATCGCTGATACCGCTCATAACAAACCCGGGATTGATGCGCTATTGACTAGTATTCGAACGATCGCGTATGCTCACTTACGAATTGTGGTTGGGTTTGTCCGCGACAAAGATGTCTTATCTATCTTAAATCTGTTACCCGCCGATGCCATTTATTACTTTTGTCAGGCTGATTCTCCGAGAGCCTTTCCCGTGGAGGAACTGGTTCAGCAGGCTTCGTCTGTCGGTTTATTGGGGCAGGGTTACCAGGATGTCAATGTGGCTTTAGCGGCAGCGTTGGCCGAGGCTACTCCTGACGATCTTATTTTAATCACTGGCAGCACTTATGTGGTTGCCGAAGTTAATTCCTTATAGTATATGGCTAGACGCCGGAAAATGTATCGTTTTGAGCAGAACAAAGAAGCATACAATGTAATTGAGCGAGGCAAACCGTTATATACGACTATTAAAGGGCATTGGCTTACCGACTATTTTAAGAATGATAATCCAATCGTAGTTGAGTTAGGTTGTGGTCGGGGCGAGTATACCGTGGGTCTGGCTACTGCATACCCTGATCGTAATTTTATAGGTGTAGACATCAAAGGTGACCGTATTGCACGTGGTTCACAAGCGGCGCTAGAGGCTGGTTTGTCTAATGTTGCTTTTCTTCGGACGGATGTCAATTATTTACTCGAGTTTTTCGACGAGGAGGAAGTAGATGAGGTTTGGATCACGTTCCCTGATCCTCAACCACGTGATAAGCAGGAAAAGCATCGTCTGACCTATTCATCTTTCTTGACGCTCTATAGATCAATTCTAAAAAACGAGGGAGTACTGCATTTAAAAACGGATCACGCTCCATTCTTTGAGTATAGTCTTCAGTCTTTACCGGATAACGGATTCACGATTGTTGCTTCTACAACTGATTTGTATCAATCGCCTTTGAACGATATTCATCTGGGAATAAAGACGAAGTACGAGGCGATGTTCTATGCCAAGGGGTTTTCAATTAATTACCTTCAAAGCAGAAAGGGGGATCAATAGCTTAACGCTATTGATCCCCCTTTTTCAAGAATCCTGTTTTGGAACGATTAGTTGAACAAACGCTCCATAAGATCGGCAACCCGACTAGAATAGCCATACTCGTTATCGTACCAACCGACTACTTTAGCAAAATTGCCCATTGACGTAGTCAGTTTAGAATCGAATATGCACGAGTGTGGGTTTCCAATGATGTCAATTGAAACTAATTCGTCGGTAGCAAATTCAAGGATGCCTTTCATTGTTGTTTCAGCAGCCTGCTTCATTACGGCGTTAATTTCCTCAGCTGTCGCTTCGCGTTTCAAGATTACAGACAAATCTGTAATTGATCCATCTGGTGTTGGAACCCGCATGGCATTGCCATCAAGTTTACCCTTCAGGTGTGGTAATACTAAACCAACAGCTTTAGCAGCACCCGTAGAAGTAGGCACGATTGATAAGGCAGCTGCACGGGCGCGTCGTAGATCGGAGTGAGGCGCGTCATGTAGGTTCTGATCAGCTGTATAGGCGTGAATTGTGGTCATAAAGCCCTTTTCGATACCGAAGTTGTCGTCAAGTACTTTAGCCATTGGGGCCAGACAGTTAGTCGTGCATGATGCATTTGAAATAATTGTCTCGCTTCCGGTTAGTGTGTCGTCGTTTACACCTAATACGACTGTAGGAATATTTCCTTTAGCGGGAGCAGAGATAACTACTTTTTTACAGCCAGCTGTCAAATGTTGGCCGGCACCAGCTTCATCTACAAAACGTCCTGTCGACTCGAGCACAACATCGACACCGAGGTCTTTCCAAGGAAGAAGTTTAGGATCCCGTTCTGCGTATGCGTTGATACGCTTACCATTTACAGTAATACTGTCTGCATCCGCTGATACTTGCCCCGGAAAACGCCCATGAACAGAATCGTATTTCAGTAAATGTGCCAGTGTGGCGTTGTCGGTGAGGTCATTGATTGCTACAATTTCAATGTTCTCCTTTTCCAATAATCGACGGAACGATAGACGGCCAATGCGTCCAAATCCGTTAATAGCTACTTTAATGGTTGCCATTCGTTATGCAAACAGGTTTGGTTAACGTGTCAAAGATAGGGAGGCTATACGACAATGAGGGGTATTTAGTAAAAAGTCTTAAATTTAGTAAATATTAAATAGTTTAGCATCGTATTTTAGTAAAATGATTCTTTTACTAAAAAATTGTTAACAAAAATGCTTATTCTTTAGCCAATTTAATAGTATTACGCTATTTATTTTGTCATTGCTAGTTATTTACTAATATTTTTATCCATTTAGTTACTAACTGCCTTGAAAGCATTAGGTTTTACTAAACAGTCTCTCTTAATTACTAATACGAATTGCTAAACTATTGTATCCTCTATCTAACGCTCCTCATTGGTCTTAACGCCTTTCTTTTACTATATCTTTTGAGAATAGGAGAGGTGCCTCATTGGCATAAAGACCTGTAGACCTTTATAGGTAATCAATCGCGAGTGATCTAATGTATGTAACCAATTTTTGGACTGACCGTTCTACATTATAATTAATCTTACAACCCATTCACAAGTAATTACCATACGTAGATAGACAAGTGAAATTTTACCAGCAGTTCTTAATATTCCAGTCATACTGTTCTATACATCTTATGTAAACAATAGGTACATAGATATGACCAGTGAATTCAGATAATGAGAGTGTGTAATATCGTTCACACTTTGACTTCACTAATACACACATCAAGACATAGTACGGTTGTGTAAAATTGACAAGTAAAAGACGAAACATCAATTACAGGAACTCAGCCATCATCAAGTAGACAGATATGTATCAGATAACTTTCAAGGCATTAATCTTGCTGTTTCAACTGGTAGGGTTACTTGACTTTTTTCACAATATCCCTAATCAAGTTTAAAACTGCGTAATGTAATGCGAGTTGGCTATAACGTCCTATGCAGTCAAAATGGATGTAGAATACAGCCACTGCATATAAAGGCGGATAGGAAGCTTATATTTACAAACTGGTTGATTGGCCTTTATAGTCACGTCTGAATAGATTTGACTTTAATTACTATCTGCTCAATTTTTATGACAAAATAAAATTTGCTCTAACAAATTTGACTTATCGTAAAGCCACTCACTATCAGCAACTTAAACAATTATTAATAAAGTTTTACTTTCTATTATGAGTAGCAAAATAACCCAAATCCTTGAGGCGTGGGCAGATCGTTCACTGATCAGTAATCCAATTTACAAAGCCACCATTGACGATGTTATACAAGATCTTAACGATGGCAAGATACGCGTGGCTGAGCCTGTAGGTGACGAGGAAGGAGGGGAGTGGCAGGTAAACGAATGGGTGAAGAAAGCTATCCTTCTTTATTTCATTAGTCAGACGATGAAACCCCAAGAAGTTGGCATTTTCTCATACAATGATAAGATTCCATTAAAGACTGATTTCGTAGCAGCAGGTGTTCGCGTAGTCCCGCCAGCCACTGTACGCCACGGCGCCTACCTTGAGGCTGGGGCAATACTTATGCCATCCTATGTCAACATAGGCGCTTACGTTGGAGCACGAACGATGGTCGATACCTGGGCCACTGTTGGAAGCTGCGCTCAAATCGGAAGCGACGTTCATCTTAGTGGTGGCGTTGGTATCGGCGGTGTACTTGAGCCCCCGCAAGCAGCTCCCGTCATCATTGAAGATGGGGCCTTTATCGGTTCACGGTGCATCGTTGTAGAGGGCGCTCGTATTGGCACCCGGGCTGTTCTTGGCGCTGGTGTTACAATTACGGGCTCATCAAAAGTGATCGATGTCACAGGTGATGAGCCCATCGAGTATAAAGGATTTGTTCCTGCCAATTCAGTTGTTATTCCAGGTAGCTACACTAAAGAATTTGCTGCAGGAAGTTACCAAGTACCTTGTGCACTAATCATTGGCAAGCGAAAACCTTCTACTGATTTAAAAACGTCACTTAATGAGGCGCTGCGTGAGAATAACGTAGCAGTTTAATATTGTAACCAATACCGACACAAATAGCCCGGTTTTACACTTGTAAACCGGGCTATTTGTTTGGCCTATTGATTTACATTATTATATTTGGCTTATATTTACATTGTTAACAACCTTAATCCATTTTACACATGTCAATTAATGACAAAATTAAACAGGTGCTGACAATCAAGAATTTGTCACCTTCCTATTTAGCTGATGATATTGGCGTTCAACGTTCCAGTATATCACACATTTTATCAGGCAGGAACAGACCCAGCCTTGACATTATTCAGAAGATTGTCCGCCGCTTTCCTGAATTTACATATGAGTGGTTTCTTGAAGAAGATGGACAATTGTCAACTGATGAACCACCTGCACAAGCATTAAGTACCACAAGGACACAGCGTGACTCGACGTCTAACACAAGACAACTACCCCATAAGTCCTTCCAGCCCGCCTCATCAGATCCGGCACCTGGTATTGTTGATCAAATAAACTCTTACAACGAAACGGTCATTCCAAAACAGGAGATTTCAGCGAAACAGATTATTGATCGTATCCTGATCTTTTACACTGACGGTACTTTCCGTGAATACATGCCAGCGTCCTAATTTTCACCAATTAGCCACTTCGCCACCTTTTTAGTTGTTCAAGGCGGTTCAATTCTCCTCTTCCTATTTCTACAGTTTACTATGGATAGAACTCAAACTAATTGTATAGTTAATTGCCAATCTTTATAATTACTATGTACAATGCCTTGGTAGAAATGGGGGATGTCTGAATCCGTTAATAATGATAGTAGTCAACCAACTTAGCGGGTATCTTTACTATTTCATTCGCTATTTATGAGACAGCATCATTCATCGTTTACTTTTCTGTCTATTGGCTTGTCACTTCTAGCCCTTTCCGAATCCTGTACTATTACAGATCCTCTACGCACAGAGCCTTATGAGAAAGGCGTTGTAGTACTGGAATCGGGTCAATCAGGAAAAAACAATGCTTCAGTAAGTTTTCTCAGAGACAAACAAGCTATTCCAGATATCTTCTCCACTGCCAATGACCGCTCGTTAGGGGATCTGCTGCGTTCGTATACGGAAATTGATGGCAAAGGCTACCTAATCGTTAGCAATAGTGATAAAGTGGAAGTTGTCGAGAACAGTACATTTCGAAGCATCTCATTTATCAACGAAGGAGTAGAGCAGGGGCGTTATATGGTAGCAGCACCACCTCAACGCGGTCTTTTTCTGAAGGGATATATCAGTTATTGGGGCGGTAAAACGCTTTCACCAGGCGTGGCCGTGGTTAGCCTGGCTGATCGTAAAGTTATAAAGGCGATTCCTACCAATGCAGGTCCCGAACAGATGGCTGTGGTAGGTGATCAACTGTTTGTCGCTAATTCAGGTGGAACCGGGATAGGCAATACTATCTCCATTATTAATACGACAACAGATCAACTGGTAACCACGATCTCGGTTGGTGACGTACCCACGTCAATCGCCTATGATCCCGTTGGGGGACTATTACATGTACTTTGCAGCGGTCGGCCACTAACTAATGGCGGTGGAACAACGTTAGCTGAACTTGTTCGGATAAACCCAACAACTAGACAAGTCGTAAATCGGGTTAGTATTGGCGGGCGTCCTCTAACGGGCAATCCGTCAAACCTGGTGATTAATCCAATCACCCAGATGCTCTATTTTCTTCTCAGAGGCGCTGTGTATGCAAGCCCTATCAATGCGGCAACTATTTCCATTGATAGACCTATCCTGAACCAGTCATTTACCGGATTGGGAATCGAACCAACTTCGGGAATCATCTATGGTGGTTATTCACGCGACTCTACCAGCAAGGGAGTAGTCAGACGATTTCAACCAAACGGAACTCGTATCGATTCAGTAACCGTTGGCTTTGTTCCAAGTGGCTTTTACTTTAAGTAGCTTACTGGTGTAAAAACACGGTTCTCCACTTAATCTGATAAATCCTCACTATAAAAAACGCGCTATACAGCTTGTATGGCGCGTTTTTTAGCTAACTACCTCTATAGTAATACATTAACGTTTCACGTGGATATGTTGTGGACGAGCAGTGGCTAACGTCTACCTATTTAGTTTTATAATTTATATTATGTTAAGTAATAATCGTAAAAATGAAGGGAGGCTAAAACGGCCTCCCTTCATTTTCTTATTTACCTGGGTCTACACAAGCAACTTTCTTCTCTTCAAATTGCTTGAGAATACCTTCCAGTTGCTCGAGCGTACTGTTCAACGAGGTGTCGTTGCCATTCACCGATTTTGCTTTCTGGAAGAATGGTAACGCCTGCTTAAACTTACCACATACGCGGCCTTCAACTTCTTTACCGCTCTTCGAGTATTCAGCCATGCTCATGTTATCAACTTCGCGCTTCATCTCAACGGCGTCGTTGAAAATACCAACACCCATGTTAAAGTTAGCTTCGAAATTGTTGGCATCCGTATTCAGGGCTTTCTGGTAGTAGTCACGGGCCATTGCCTTGGTCTCGTTGGCTTGCTTGGTCAGACCAGTCGCTTTAGCTTCCAGAGCAGCACCATCTACACCTTTTCCAGCCTCGGCTTTAACCTGCTGATCAACCTCAGCGATTTTAGCTTTCTGCTCGGCTACTTTTGCCTGCACATCCGTTAGCTGACGCTTTAGATCGACACTCTTTGGCTGTTTCTTAATCGACGCAGTCAGACGAGTTATTTCGCTCATGTAGGTTTCCAGCAGCGCTTTCTCGTCGGCCAGTTTCTTCGTCATCTTACCACCCTTCCTGGCGTCGTCCATCGCTTTTTTCGCTTCATCAGACAACCGCACGTAGGTATTATCGTACATGATGCCGAGGTTAACTGCCGATTGAGCATCACTCGGATTCTTCTCATACAACTCCTTCATGCTGTTGATTGCCTCATCCATACGACCAGACGACTGCAGGATGCTTACGCGCGTAGTACCCAAGTCCCGGTTACTTGGAAAAATCTTCATAGCACGGTCCAGTGTGGCCAGCGCCTTGTCGACTTCTTTGTCGCTGTTGTACATCTGGGCCAGACTCGCCCAAATCGTTACATCACGACCGCCGTTCTCAGCATATTTTTCAAACTGCTGTTTCGTCTTAGTCATGTAGTCAGCGCGATTGGCCCCCTCTCCTTTCGCAGACATAGCCTGTTGGGCGCTGATACCGGCGTACATAGGTGCCGTGGTATCTTTTACATTGATGTTTGCGGCCAGCGCCATTGCTGTATACGCTGCATCATAGCTTTTAGCCTGGTAACGCCGGATACCCTGGTTCATCATAGCCGAATACAACATCTGTCCCGACAGGGCATCGTTGATTTCCTTCGTCATTTTGCCATTAGGCTCTACCTCCAGTGCTTTCTTGTACGAGTCATACGCAACCATAGCGGCATTAGAGTCTAATGCTGCCGCTTTAGTATCATTCGCCAGCGCCTCGTAGATCTGCGCACGGCTCACCCACGTTTTGGCCTTCGTAGCCAGTTTGGGATCGTTGACGTTGTTATCAATTTCGGTTTTGGCTTTATCTAAAGCACCCTGTTCTTTAAACAGAAGGGCTTTATTCTGGGCCATTGCTGACACTGATAAAAGCGTCGCAGCCGATACGGCCATCATGGTTTTCATGGAATGTGTCATGGAATGTGCCATCGTTTGATGTGCCATGTAGTCTATTACTAAGTTTTGTTCAACAATAGGGCGAAAATACACATTTCACCCGGCATTTTGACAGAAAAAAGAGCCTCCGGTTTAATCCGAAGGCTCTTCCTGATCTGTATTTAAGCGGCTATTACTGATTTATTCTGCTGCTTCAGGTGTTGGATCAACGGGGACATCAACCTCCGGCGCTTCATCGGCTATCTCCGTTTCGTCGCGTACTACGGTCATTACAGACGAGATCGAATCACCCTCACGAAGCTTGATAATTCGCACGCCCTGCGTGTTTCGCCCAATGACGTTGATCGCATTGACGGGTGTCCGTAATAGTATTCCTGAGCGGTTTATCACCATCAGGTCGTCGCTATCAGAAGCCTGGAGAATACCGACCAATGCACCTACTTTTTCGGTGATCTTCAACGTACCTACGCCTTTAGCGCCCCGGTTCGTCACGCGGTATTCATCAATTGGCGACCGTTTGCCGTATCCATTCTCTGAGATTACCAACAACTGCGCATCTGGTCGGCCAATGCAGACCATACCAATGACGCGATCGTCTTCCGCCTCGTCGTCGAGTGTGATACCTTTTACACCAGCCGCTGTACGGCCCATCGGACGTACCCGGGTCTCGTGGAAACGAACCGCCTTACCCGCCCGCGATGCGATCACCAGATCATTATCACCGTTAGTCATCACTACGTCGAGCAACTGGTCGCTCTGGTCAATGGTAATGGCGATAATACCCGTACGGCGAACATTTGAGTAAGCCTCCAGCAACGTTTTCTTGATGGTCCCCTGCTCAGTACACATAACAATGAAATTGTTCTTCGTGTAGTCGGGATCATCCAGGTTCTTCACGTTGATGACCGCCCGGACCTTGTCATCACTGTCGATCTGAATGTAGTTCGGTAATGGTTTGCCTTTTGCGTCACGGGCACCTTCCTGTATCTTGTAAACAGGAAGCCAGTACATCCGACCCTTTTGGGTAAAAATCAACAACGTATTGTGCATCGTGGCCGAGTATAGGAACTCCGTGAAGTCACCATCTTTCGATGAAGCCCCCTTCGATCCTTTTGTACCCCTCCCCTGCTGCCGGTATTCAGATAATGCCGTCCGCTTGATGTATCCTTCATGCGAGATGGTGATGATCATTTCCTCATCATCGATCAACGATAAATCATCGAGATCACCATCACCCAGGGCATTGATCTGGGTACGGCGTGGATCACCGTAACGAGACCTCAGGTCGGCTAATTCTTCTTTGATAATCTGACGCTTGCGCTCCTCCCGGGCGAGAATATCATTGTAGTCGGCAATGGCCGCCATCAACTCATCGTACTCGCCCTGAATTTTGGCACGCTCCAGACCCGTCAGGCGTTGCAGGCGCATTTCCAGAATAGCCTTTGCCTGAATCTCAGACAGCGCGAACTTGGCAATGAGTCCATTCTTGGCCACCTCGGCATCTTTCGACGAACGAATCAGTTCAATAACCGCGTCGATGTTGTCGAGTGCAATCAGCAACCCAAGCAGAATGTGCGCCCGCTTTTCCGCTTCCCGCAGTTCATACTGGGTACGTCGGGTAATTACCTCAAAACGATGCTCTACATAGTAGCGCATCATGTCTTTGAGGTTCAGAATCATCGGGCGGCCTTTAACCAGCGCCACGTTATTAATACTGAACGACGATTGTAGGGCGGTATGCTTATACAGGTTATTCAACACCACACTGGCGTTGGCATCCCGCTTGATGTCATACACGACACGCATCCCGTCACGGTCCGATTCATCCCGGAAGGCAGAGATACCCTCGATCTTCTTTTCGTTGATCAGATCGGCCGTTTTTTCAAGCATCACCGATTTGTTCACCATGTACGGAATTTCCGTTACGATGATCTGCGTCTTGCCCCGGTTTTCTTCGATCGTTGCATTGGCCCGGATAACCACCCGGCCACGCCCCGTATGAAACGCCGAGTGCACGCCGCTCATCCCGAAGATGGTTCCGCCCGTTGGGAAGTCAGGTGCCACAACAAACTTGATCAGTTCGTCGATGGTGATCTCCGGATTATCCAGGAATGCGCTGATGCCATCGACGACCTCGATCAGGTTATGGGGAGCCATGTTAGTAGCCATACCAACGGCAATACCCGACGAACCATTGAGCAACAGGTTGGGCAACTTGGCCGGCATGACCGTCGGCTCCTCCAGCGAATCATCAAAGTTAGGCTGGAAATCAACCGTTTCTTTATAGATATCGCCCAGCATTTCATCGGCAATCCGCTTCAGGCGAGCTTCTGTATACCGCATGGCCGCCGGTGAATCACCGTCTACCGAGCCGAAGTTGCCCTGGCCGTCCACCATCGGGTAGCGCAGTGACCAGTCCTGGGCCATACGTACCATGGTATCGTAAACCGACGAGTCACCGTGCGGATGGTATTTACCCAATACCTCGCCAACAATACGGGCTGATTTTTTATGCGGTTTGTTATAGTTTACACCCAGTTCAGCCATGCCAAACAATACGCGGCGGTGAACGGGTTTAAGGCCATCACGCACATCGGGCAAGGCCCGGGAGATGATAACCGACATCGAATAATCGATGTATGCCCCACGCATTTCATCTTCGATGTTAATCGAAACGATGCTGTTGGGATTCTCCATTTCGGGAGTCTGTTCTGCCATAAACGGAAGGGGGGAATTTCGCGAAAATTTGCAATTTCTGGCCGCACCGTTTCACACGGGAGGGCTATATACAAATATACAAAATTTTCATCAAACGGTGAAACCAAACGCGCAAATCCACTCTGTAAGGGCGTATACGGTCCACGCTCACTCCACTCCTACCAGGTACGTTCGTCACCGTGGAACACTAGTATATTCTTACTGAAATACAATTATCCGTTTTCTAAAACAGTACCGAAATAGGCCGCTGTTTATTTACCTTTTTCCGCTTGACATTGAGTTGGTTACCAAGTGAATTGCCTGAAAAACACACAACTACATAGCCTGTTTTTCAACGCGTCAATCGGGGGTCGAACGCAAACGCTTCCGTTCGAACCAGCTCAATCGTTGAGAACTGGGGATGAGCTGGATTAAGCAAATAATTCCATTCCTGGGTAACAATCGCCGACGGCACACGCAACACCGGGCTGGCTCCGCGGAGAAGCCACATTTCGCCGCGTTGCTGGCAGACATCATAGTTCTGGTAATCGGACCAATCGGGTGGTAAATCGGCAAGCGTTATCGTTTCTACGGGTAGCGTGTCAGGTACGTCGATCACCATAACCCGAAATAAATCCTGCAAGCCCTCACCGCTCCGATGCACTACGTTTTCCAGACAGGCGAGTGCCCGACTGCCCGCTGTGTAAATCACGAAGCGACCACGTGCATTCCAGCGGGCTGCCCCACCCGACGCTACCAGCCTGTCAGTATACAGGGCCCGGGTGATTCGATACACTTCCACAGACTAGGCCAGATCACCGTAATCGATACGGATTAACTCGTCCATAATCAGGTCAATCCCCCCGGAAGTATGGAGCAGCGCAAACGGTACCTGTCCACCTAACCCGAAAGCAGGTTTATCCATCCAACGCCGAAAAGCCTCGGCCGAACCAAACACATCGGCTCCCCGGCCGAAAAGCGCCTGAATTTTAAGGATCTTTTCGCTATCCTGTGGATTTAGCTTCCGTTGCTCCCGTTCATACCGCTGAAAGGTTTTCAGAGACGTATCAAATACCTCTGCTACCTGCTCCCGCCGATAACCAGTCTGGTCCGCCACTTCAAAGAAAAGCAGCGCCGGTACACCCCGCAATGCGGCTAACACCAATCTGTTTCGATCCTGAACTACCATACATTTCATTGGTTACGTTGCCCAAAGGTAGGCAATAGACATTTGTCTGACAAACGCAGAATTTTGTCTAAATGTTCGAATACTGCTCGTCACCTAATCAGTAGGTACGGATGTTTCATTGATTTAATAAGCAAACAAGCGGCTTATCTGCTTCGTTTTCACCCTACAACCAAGACCCAAGACCAGTGATGAAACGATACGTACCTAGTCTATTGCTACTCTTAGTCAGTTGCCTACAGGGGTTTGCACAAACAGCGACTAAGCTAGAGGGTGCCTGGACAGGCACTGACAACACAAGTGCATCGGTGCTGTTAACGATTGTAGACGGATATCTGATGCAGACAACTTATACCCCCGATAAATTTATAGCTACCCGTGGCGGAACATGGCAACGCAACGATACAGGAAACCTGGTGCTAATGGTTGAATTCGACTCGCAGGACAGCAGTCGTGTTGGACAGGAAGAACAGTATCCCGTGGTCATTACGGGCGGCCGGCTGACGATCACGGGCACGTCCGGCAAGCAGGTACTAAATCGGATGACTGAATCCTCAGCCCAAAGCTCCCTTACTGGCCTCTGGCGAATTACCAGGCGGGTGAATGAGCAGGGAGAGCGAACCACGATGCAGGCAGGCCCCAGAAAAACAATCAAGCTTCTGACGGATAGCCGCTTTCAATGGGCTGCTATTAACCCGAAAACAAAACAGTTTATGGGAACCGGGGGAGGTACGTACCGGGTAGATGGGAATCAATACACCGAAACGATTGATTTTTTCTCCCGCGATAACAGCCGCGTGGGCCGATCACTTACGTTTACCGTTAAT
The DNA here is from genome assembly GCF_011742925.1 of Fibrivirga algicola. GTDB lineage: Bacteria > Bacteroidota > Bacteroidia > Cytophagales > Spirosomataceae > Fibrella > Fibrella algicola. The sequence goes on along the minus strand of NZ_WAEL01000007.1, from coordinate 400,756 downwards.
CTGACGGGCACTGATTGGCAGCATACCGGGAAAAGCTCAACCGGTGGCGCAGTTAATGAAGTATGGAGCCGGGAGAAGTAGCGCTTCCCCCGGCCTGAATCTGTTTAGGCTACTAACTCCAGCAGGTGATCCTGTTGAAGAACCACTTTCATCCGTTCACCAAGGTCGTCAGACGCCTTCATCAAGGGCAAACGAACCTCTGAACTGCACAGACCCATAATTTCCAGGATCTTCTTCACACCAACGGGGTTTCCTTCTTCGTAAAGGAGCGGATCGATACGCAGGAAATGACCAAGTTCACGACCAGCGGTGCGGAAATCACCTTGCAGGGCCGCGTCGATAACGCCGCAGAAACGAGCTGGCAAGGCGTTGGCAATCACTGACATTACGCCTACCCCGCCAATACTGATGATGGGTACACCCTGCACATCATCACCGGAGATCAACAGGAAGTCCTCAGGCTTATCGCGGGCAATTTCCATACACTGCTCAATCACGCATGACGCTTCTTTAACACCAATGATGTTGGGATGCTGCGCGAGTTCGACGATCGTCTCGGCCGACATGTTGATGCCCGTACGGAACGGAATGTTATAGAGAATGACCGGTACCGGACTGGCATCGGCTACGCGCGTGAAGTGCTCAATCACGCCCCGTTTTCCCGGCTTATTGTAATAAGGGCATACCGACAGAATAGCATCGACCCCTTCGAAATCGATATCCTTCATCCCGGCAACAACATCGGCTGTTACGTTGCCGCCAACGCCGAAGACGATCGGCAGATTTTTTGGGTTATTCTCTTTGACGAATTGGAGCAGTTGCTTCTTTTCAGCTTTGGTCACCGTTGGCGACTCTCCCGTAGTGCCTTGAAGCACAATGTAGCGCACACCTCCTTCTGAGATGTGATTAATAACCCGGCCAAAACCATCGAAATCGATAGTGTGGTCCGTATTGAAAGGTGTTACGATGGCAACACCCACACCGTGAAACTGTGTGTGCATGAGCAGAGAAAGGTCATATTGGCCACTACAAAGGTAAGGGATAAGGGTTAAGTTTCAGGTCTCACGTGACAGGTTTCAGGTAACGCTGCCTAACTACCATCAGATTGACTGGCAACACCACCTAAAACCTGTAACGTGAGACTTAAAACTTAACCCAACATAGCGATGAACTCATCCTCACTAAGTTGAGTAACGTTCAGTTGCTGAGCCTTCTGCACCTTAGAAGGGCCGGCGTTCTCGCCAACAATCAGGTAATTCAGTTTCTTGGAGACCCCGCTCAGCAAACGCCCTCCGTTGGCGGCAATTCGCTCTTCGAGTGCCTCGCGACTAAAGTTGGCGAACGTACCGGTATATAGAAAGGTCTTACCAACCAGCGACTCGCTTTCCTGAGCTACCTCTTTTTTCTCAGAAATGAATGTCAGCCCAGCCGCCCGCAATCGGTCAATGTAGCGTTTATTCTCTTCGTCCTGAAACCAGAGATAGGCACTTTCGGCAATACGCGGCCCCACATCCGGAACACCAGACAGGGTGTCAAGCGGAGCAGCCATCAGGGCATCGATTGAACCAAAATAATCGACCAGCCGATCGGCGGTGGTAGTACCAACGTACCTGATCCCCAGCGCAAACAGCACATTGGCAAAAGATTGTGCCTTCGACCGTTCGATCGCAGACAGGATATTATTCACCGTTTTCTGCCCAAATTTTACCGTCCTGGTTTTACCAGGCTCTTCCGCTCCATCTTCATGAACAACCGGAGCAGCTGGGTACGTCTTCTGAAGGCCCAATAGTTTTTCGTTCGTCAATTCATACAGATCAGCAGGCGAGTCAACCAGACCTCGATCGATGAGCAGTTCGATCTTACCCTCACCCAGGCTTTCGATGTTCATGGCTCGCCGCTGGATAAAATGCTCAAAGCGGGCCTGTCGTTGCGGCGGACAGTGCTTTTCGTTGGTGCAGTAGAAATGGGCTTCTTTCTCACGGCGAACTAGTTCGGTACCGCAAGCGGGGCAGTGAGTCGGGTAAGCGATCGGTTGTACGGCATCTGTCCGTTGCTCCAGGTCGACGCCCGTTATTTTCGGAATGATCTCCCCACCTTTCTCCACAAAGACCGTATCTCCCAGCATGATACCAAGGCGGGCAATCTCATTGGCGTTGTGGAGCGACGCCCGCTTTACCACAGTACCGGCCAGCAACACCGGAGTCAGGTGCGCCACGGGCGTTACCGCGCCCGTACGGCCTACCTGGTAACTAACACTGTTAAGCGTCGTGGTAGCAGCCACGGTCTTGTATTTATAGGCAATTGCCCAACGCGGACTCTTGGCTGTATAGCCCAGTTCGCGCTGCTGATCATAGCGGTTCACTTTGATCACGATCCCATCGGTATTGAGCGGCAACGAAAACCGCTTGGTCTCCCACTTGGCAATGTAAGCCATAACCGCATCAATATCGGCGCATTTCTCCCAGGTTGGCGACACATTGAATCCCCATTTGGCCATTTGCATCAAACTTTCTTCATGCGTACTGAACACACTTTCGTCGGAAAGAAACGAGTAGAGGTAACAGTCCAGACGGCGTTTGGCCACGGCCGCCGAATCCTGCTGCTTGAACGTACCTGAAGCCGCATTACGGGGATTAGCCAGTAAGGGCTCACCAATATCTTCCCGCTCCTTGTTAATCCGTTCAAACTCGGCCAGGGGCAGAAAACCCTCACCACGCACCTCGAAAAGAGCGGGCAAGGACTCAGCCGAAATACGGAGTGGCACCGTTCGAATGGTACGGATATTGTTGGTGATATCATCGCCACGAACCCCGTCACCACGCGTGGCTCCCTGCACCAGGAGACCATTCTCGTAGGTCATGCTGAGCGCAACCCCATCAAATTTTTGTTCACAGATATACTCATACACCTCCCCATTCAGGCCTTTACGCACGCGTGCATCAAACTCGGTCAGGTCAGCCTCAGAGTACGTATTACCGAGCGAGAGCATCGGAAAACGATGATAAACTGTCGGAAACTCTTTACTAATCGTGCCCCCCACACGTAGTGTTGGCGAATCGGGCAACGTAAATTCAGGATATTGCTTTTCAAGCGACTGGAGTTCAGCCAGCAGCTTATCGAACGTAAAATCATCGATAACCGACTGACTATGTTGGTAATACTGATCGTTGTAATAATTGAGCTGAGCGGTCAACTCCTGGATACGGTCTTGTGGAGACATGGACAAAGGGGCAATAGCGGCAATTGAGTCGCCGTTTAGAAATGGCAGATTCTGAAAGTTACGAAGATGGGAGCGTTTCGGCGTTCAGGCAAAAAAACTTAGTTTTACAGACGTAGCTTTACAGTCCGCAGGCGATTAAAGGACTACCCATGCCTGCTCACGAGTTCATGATGACCGATTTTCTACTGGCCCCGTCGATATTAGCCGCCGATTTTGCCAATTTACAACGTGATGTTGAACTGATTAACCGCAGCGAGGCTGACTGGTTTCACATTGATGTGATGGACGGTGTTTTTGTGCCGAATATCTCGTTTGGCTTTCCCGTGATGGAAGCCGTTCACCGTTTTGCCACCAAACCACTCGACGTTCACCTGATGATTGTGCAGCCCGAGCGCTATGTCGATGCCTTTGCAAAGGCGGGAGCCGCCGCCATCACCGTGCACTATGAAGCCTGTACGCACCTGCACCGAACACTGACCCAAATTCGGGAGGCTGGCTGCCGGGCGGGTGTGGCCCTGAATATGCAAACCCCGGTAGATGTACTGGCCGACCTCACCGACACCTTCGATCAGGTACTGATTATGACCATCAACCCTGGATTCGGCGGGCAAAAATTACTACCACTTTCCATTCCAAAAATACAGAAGATGCGCCGATTGCTTGCTGAAGCAGGTAGCCCGGCGTTGATAGGCGTTGACGGGGGCGTTGACCTGAAGACAATTGGCTCGGTACTCGCTGCTGGCACCGATTATGCCGTAGCAGGAACAGCCGTGTTTGGCGCCGACGATCCCCTACGAGCCATTGAACAACTAAAAAGTCCCCCGACCCCCACGCTCGCTTAACTTGCTTACTCCGAATTGGCAAGCAAGATTAGGCACCTCAACGAGACCACCGTACTGATACGATCATCCCTTATGAAACTTACCTTTATTCACCTGACCTTACTGCTGGGATTATTGACTGCAGGGGGGTGCAGAAGCACAACCGAGCAGACAGAAACCCAGACAGGATCGCCCAGTGATACTACACTTGCTGACACAACCGCTCAAACTGGCAGCACACTTCCTACGCCAGAGTGGACCAAGAACGCTACCATCTACGAAGTCAATGTACGGCAGTTTTCGGCTAAAGGGGATTTAGCGGGCGTAGAAACGCAATTACCCAGACTCAAAGAACTAGGCGTCGATATATTGTGGCTGATGCCTATTTACCCAATAGGAACCGAGAAAAAGAAAGGAACGCTGGGCAGCCCCTATTCAGTGGCAGATTACAAGGCGGTAAATCCCGAATTCGGCACGTTCGATAACCTGAAGCAGCTCGTACAGCGGGCGCACGACCTGGGCATGCGCGTCATTCTTGATTTTGTACCAAACCACACCGCCTGGGATCATCCGTGGGTGAAACAGCATCCGGACTGGTATACACTCACTAACGGTAAAATGACGGCTCCACTCGATGAAAAAGGTAAACCTACTGGCTGGGATGACGTTGTTGACTTAAACTACAACAACCCGGACATGCGAGCTGCCATGATCGATGCCATGTCATACTGGGTCCGGGAAGCCAATATCGACGGCTACCGGATGGATGTGGCTGGCCTGGTCCCTAATGACTTCTGGCAGGAAGCCCGCCCCGCTCTCGATAAAATCAAGCCGGTCTTCATGCTGGCCGAATCAGAGGGTGATCCTGCCCAATTCCGTTCGTGCTTTAATATGAACTACGGGTGGGCTATGCACTCCCTGCTGAAGAACATTGCCAAGGGCAAAGCCAAAGCTACCGACATTGATTCCCTGCTGGCACTACATAAGAAGAAATACCCACGTTGGGCGTATCAGATGAATTTTACGCAGAATCACGACGAGAACACCTGGAACGGAACCCTGGCGGAGTCTTTTGGGGCCGGTGCCAAAGCATTTGTCGCACTGACCAGTACCTTCAACGGCATGCCATTAGTCTATAATGGCATGGAATCCGGACTCGACAGACGACTGCCCTTTTTTGAGAAAGCCCCTATTGAATGGGGTACGTACCCAGATGCTACCTTTTACAAATCGCTGCTGACGCTAAAGCACCGGAATCAGGCCCTCTGGAACGGTGAAGCAGGCGGCGATCTGGTCAAGATTCCGACCGGCCGCGACGAACAGGTATACGCCTTTTTACGGCAGCGCGACAATGACCGAGTGGCCGTAATAGTCAACCTGAGCAATCAGTTGCAGACAATTCGGCTGGGCGGTGATGGGTATGCGGGCCTGTACACCGATGTATTCGAGCATAAGCCACTGGAATTGAAAACAGGGATGACCATGACTCTCAAACCCTGGGAATACCACGTGATGACCAACTGATTTCTTCTTTTCATCAACTTATGCAATCGGCTCTTTCTCTAGTTTCTCATCTATTTCGGGTACGCCGGTGGTGGCTGCTAGCCCTGCTATGGCTACCAATGGTGGGGTACGGGCAACCCATTCAATGGGCAAACCGGGTCGTGGCGGTTACCTCAGAAGGCAAGGGAGACGGCGGTGGCCGGCAGATGAAAGCATCGCAGGCCCTAGGCCCCCCAAGCGTACTGCAACCGATAAAACTTAATCCCTGTGCCTGGGCTCCAGCCACTACCGACGGAAACACCGAAGAGTGGATTACCGTAGAGATGGCCCGGCCACAACCCATTCGTCAGGTCTTGATCGCCGAGTCCGGTGCGGTTGGGGCCATTGTTCGGGTGATCATTATCGACAGCAAGCAGGGAGAGCACGTTATTTTCTCCGAGAAACAGGCCGCCATCCGGGCAACCGACAAACCGATCGACCCCATGCTGCGCGTTATTCTGGGCGACAGTTCATTGGTTGGCCAGCGCGTGAAGGTGGTGATCAACCCAGGCCGGGTGAAAGGGCTGAACCAGATCGATGCTATCGGAATTACCTCGGCCGATAAACCGGTGGTTATGAGCGTGCCCTTAGCCCCAAACATTCCAAAAGCAGGTGAACGAGAAAACCTTGGTCAGGCCGTCAACTCAACCGGTCAGGATGTAGCGCCAGTCATTGCTCCTGATGGCAAGACCATTTACTTTACCAGAACGCATAAAGACAATATCGGTAACACCAAATTACCAGAGAAAGATAGAACGCAAGACGTATGGTATGCCACACAGACTACCGACCGGACTTGGGGCGAAGCAAAAAACCTGGGTGCACCGATTAATACCACGGGCAACAATGCCATCAGTAGTATCTCACCCGACGGCAAAACGATCTACCTTCTAAACATTTACAATCCAGACGGAACTCAGGATTTCGGTGTATCGAAATCCACGTTTTCGAAAGGAGGATGGTCTTTTCCTCGCGAGTGCAAAATTGCGAACCACTATAACGAGTACCAGAAAGACCCGGAGGAGGAAAAAGAAGGCAATAACAAAGAGAAAAAGGCGAAAAGTTACAGTAAAATGGAGTTCACTGTTTCGCCCGGGGGAACAGCTATGGTATTAGCTATTCGACGAAAAGATACAGAGGGCGATCGCGATTTGTATGTTTCATTCCGCCAACCCGATTTTACCTGGAGCGAACCTATATCAATGGGAGCTACTGTGAACACAGCGGCCGAAGAATGCGCGCCGTTTATTGCTCTCGATGATAAAACAATATACTTCACCTCGGAAGGACATCCAGGATTTGGCGATGGTGACATCTTCGTTAGTCACCGCCTAGACGATACCTGGACAAAGTGGTCTGTACCCGAAAATCTTGGTCCAGTTATAAATACCCCGTCGTGGGATGGTTATTTTACAATTCCAGCATCGGGCGACTACGCCTACCTGAGCTCACGAGCTAATTCGTTGGGCGATGACGATATTTTCCGTCTGCTCCTCCCCCCTTCCATGCGTCCGGAGCCTGTTGCCATCATTTCGGGACAAGTACTTGACGCCATCAGTAAAAAACCGGTTTCGACGGAGGTGGTTTCGGGGCTACTCGAAAATGACAAAGACTTCAGCAAAGTAGAATACGACCCCGAAACGGGTGAGTACAAGATGGTGCTGCCCACGAAAAAAGCCTATCGGCTGTCGGCCCGCAAAGATGGGTACTTTCCCATGACCGAAACGATTGACCTCAGTAAAGACAAACGCTTCCGGGATATTCGGCGTAACCTCTACGTGATGCCCGTTCAACCGGGGGCTAAAGTTGTCTTACGGGGCGTACTCTTTAAGCAAAGCGAAGCCGAGTTGTTACCGGGTTCTGAAGATGAACTGGATCAGCTCACCGGTCTGCTGACCCAATACCCGAACATGACAATTCTGGTTGAGGGGCATACCGATAACCAAGGTGAATGGAACCTGAATATGAAGCTGGCCGAAGACCGGGTTCAGCGGGTAAAGAAATACCTGGCAACCAAAGGAATTCCGGAGGCCCGCATTCAAACGAAGGCCTGGGGACCAAGCAAACCCATTGCCAGCAACGAATCGGAGGAGAAGCGAAAACTTAACCGGCGGGTAGAATTCACCATCCTGACTTTGTAAGTTAGAGGGGGCTTGGCTTACTTTGTAGCCATCCCCCGATCGCCTGCGGGCTAATCTCACCCATGAATTTTCGCCAAACCGGCTCTGATTTTGCTTCCCGAAATGCCCTGCTCGTCCTCTCGTTGATTTTGTTGGTGGCAGTCGGTTTACGTCTCTATAAACTAGACGCTCACGGCATTTTCCTCGACGAAAAGTTTACCCTGGTGTGTACGCAGGGCGTTGTGCAGGAAGGCTCCAATCAGAAAGACGTCTTTTTTACCCCCGGTAAAACCTACTTCACTCCCGCCGAATTCTGGAAGCCAAAAACGCTGTCTGACTACAACGAGGCCATTATTCGCAGCGACATCAGCAACAGCCCGGCCTATACGGGTCTGCTAGCGCTCTGGATCGAGGTGTTTGGCATCGGCGACTATGCCATTCGGTTTTTGTCGGTTCTCTTTAGTCTGGGCGTTGTGCTGTTAACGTACCTGCTGGCCGTTCGTTATACAGGTTCTGAGCGAGTGGGGTTATTCAGCGCCGCCCTGGCCGCTACCGAGCCTTTCTTTGTAGCCTATGCTCACGTTGCCCGAAGCTACAGCATGACCATCCTCGTGTCGCTGCTCTCAACGTACCTGTTCCTGTTGATCCTGGAACGGCGTAGCGCGGGAAAACACCCCTGGGGACTGTACATTGGCTATGGCGTCACCTATGCATTTACTATTCTGGGACATAGCCTGGGGGCTACCGTATTTGTCGCCCATGGCCTTTACTTACTCTTCTACGTACGCGACATAAAGACCTATGTCGCGCTGGGCACCACCTGGCTGATCGCAACGGCTACGTTGTTGGTTCCCTGGTTTACGATTGGTGGTGGCCGCTACATCTTTATGACGATGGCGTATCAGGCCCAGTTTTACCGGAACCTCGCCTATACCAACCCAACGGGCAATAGCTTCGGCTACATGTTGCCCGGCACATTACCCAATGTGCTGAAGATGGCTCTGCCCGTTTTTGCCGATCTGTTTTGGCTTACCAACGGCCTAACGCTCGATGCACTGGGTCGACGCAATACAATCATGGGGCTTGTTGCGGGTCTGCTGGCGTTAGCGATTGTATGGCGTTACAGACGGGCTGTGGTCGCACCGGTTTGGGTGCCGGCTGCCGTGTGCCTTCTGCTGGGCGGCGTAATGCTGGTAGCTACCATCAAAACAGGCCAACAGGTTGTACTGGCCGCCGTGCCGCTATTCGGGTACGTCCTTTACGAAGCAATCAACTACTACCGCCAACCCGACCAACGCCGTTTTGTGGTGTTGATGGCTATGTTGCTCATCACCCCGTTGCTGTTTCTGCTACTGATGGCCCTGAAAAACGATCACACGTATGGCATTACCCAACGCTACACCAGTTTTTCGTTTCCGTACGCCCTTATTTTGCTGGGTATGTTGTTGGACCAATTGTTCCGGATGCCCCGCTTCCTGCTGGGTGCGTTAGGTGCTATTGTCCTCATCCAGGGCTATTACATTCTGTCGCTCAATAAACGGATTCTGGATGACCAGGCCCCTAAGTACACGCAATTCGGTAACCCCCGCGTCAAAAACCCATACATGACCGCAGCCGCGTCTATCAAGCAGCAGTATGCAGTCGGTGATACAGTGCTTTACCCGGCTATCCGCCTTCAGCCCGCCGATGAGATTGAGAAAACGTATTGGCCATTCTCGATTAAAGATGCCCAGATGACCAACCTCTACCTCCCCCGCGACGCGACATACTACCAGCGAATGGACACGACTCAGCAGGATCGCATTTGGCTGGTGAAGGGGAAAACCGGGGAACGGGTGCTTATCTTTGATTTTAAAGGTCAAACGTACCGGTATTAAGGCCACGAGTCATATGTCGTTTACCCAGAGCCATACCCCCCAGCAACCAGCTCATACGCGCCTGTCCACACCTAGCAGTTCTACTGAATGGGTTGGCTGGGTGTACGCAGTGCTGTTCACCGTTGGGCCCATCGCGGTCCTCATCTGGGCCTGGACGACTATGGCCGTCAACGTACCCAAGTGGGATGATCATGCGCTCAAAGCGTTTCTAATTGCGCTCGAACAAGAGACAGCGCCTCTAGGCTGGTTCAGGCAGGTGGTTAAACAACATAACGAACACCGTATTGCTTATGACCGATTGCTGACCTGGGCCGATTATACGCTGTTTGGCAAGCTGAGTTTTAAGCGGCTGATGGTCTATGGAGACCTAAGCCTCCTCGCGCTGGTCGCCCTATTTGGCCTGTTTTTGAGACGCTACAGCAAGCAGTGGTATTTATTTCTGCCACCCGTAGCGCTGTTTATCATCACACTGGCGCAGTGGGAAAACCTCTACTGGGCCCTGTCATCTATCCAGAATTTCTCAATCGTTGTCTGGTCACTGACTTGTTTGTATGTCTTGACGCACCAGCCTAAAATCGGGTGGGCAATTGGTCTGGCCATAGTGGCTACACTCGTCAGTGGCAATGGGTTTTTAGTCTGGCCAATCGGGTTTGTCCTGCTACTCGCACAGCGCCGGTTTTCCCTGTTACTCCCCTGGGGGATTGCCGCCCTGATCCTTATCGCCGTGTACTTTGGTGACTATGTGCAACCCACCACCCACCCGGCAACAAGGGGAAGTATTCTTGAGCTGGTGGGCGGCTGTCTGGCCTTTTTAGGTGCCGCCGTTGAGGCCTTGCCAATCACTAATCCGTACGGTCTCAGCATGCTGCTTGGTGGTGTTCTGCTGCTGTATTGGGCTTTCATTTTCAGTCGCTCACTGACAGCTTTTAGAACAAAAACCAGTTGGACACCCTTACAGGCATTTGGTCTGGGGGCCGTTGCATTCATGGTCGGCACGGCCTTCGTTGTGGTGTGGGGCCGGTTTGGCTACGGCCGCGACACATTGCTCACAAGCCGATACAGGATTTACTCCCTAACACTGTTAGCTTTAACATATTCCTACTGGCTATCAGCTTATTATATAAAACGGCCGGTTTCCTTAAAAATGGCGTGGACCGCTGCCCTGATTGGCCTTTTTGGTAGTGGTATCCTATGGTGGAGTGCCTTTCGACTCAATACACACGAGAGCATCGCTCTCCGTAAAATGCTGCTGACCGGTCAGTACAACTGGACTTACACAACTACTACACCCGTCTCGACAATCGATGCCACAACCCGTCGGCTGATCGATAATGCACCGGCTTTTTATGATGCGTCACTGGCGCGCTTTTTTACAGCCGTTCAGGGCGTACCCTTTCCTATCGATTCGCTTTACAAAACAGAGCAGTCGTACCGGATCAGGCTTGGCGACGATGTACTGGCGAAAGGCCTTGTGCCCTCCCTGACTCAGCCCGATGCAGGGCTACACGTGGTACTTCGCTCGGCCAAACGTACCTACCTGTTTGCCGCCCTACCGGCACCGCGCCGCCATTGGCGCGTACTGCTTAATTTGCTTCCACTCTACCCGGAGAACCAGCCAATCGAGGTTGTGATTCCAACAAATGAAATCGATGCGGGTACGTATCAGGTCGCTGTGGTCCTCTATAGCGCAGCGCAGCCGCAGGGCGTTATCAGACCAACCAACCAGCTGCTTACGGCGGCTCCTCACCAACTTGTAACTGGCCCAGCCAAAAACTGGTAGATCAGCAAACGTTATGACCCCTACTCAAAAACCAGCGACCCGTGCTGCTCTTGGCCACCTCACCCAATTAGATGGTGTCCGGTTCCTTGCCGTAGCTCTTGTTCTGGTTGATCACTGGACCGCTGAACGACTACCGGCCGCCATAACTTTTCCACTTGGCTCATTAGGCGTAACCATCTTTTTTGTTCTAAGTGGTTTTCTCATTTCGCGTATCTTACTGGCCGGGAAAGACAAGCTGCCCGAGCCCAAAACAAACTCCCTGGGGGGCTACCTTAAGACGTTCTATATCCGGCGGACTCTACGGATTTTCCCGATCTACTACCTTACCCTGTTTCTCCTGTATCTGCTGAACGAGCCACCTGTTCGCCGGACCATCGGGTGGCTCGCGCTCTACGCCAGCAACATCTACATTGCCAAATACGCCACCTGGATGGGTACCGTTGACCACCTCTGGTCACTGGCCGTTGAAGAACAGGTCTATTTATTTATGCCTCTGCTGCTGTTTCTGATTCCCCGCTCGTGGGTGATGCCAACGGCACTGCTTATGCTGGTAGGTAGCATCGCCCTCCGATACGGTTTACTACTACATGGCAAACCGTGGTTTATTGGGTACGTCTCCATGCCTACCTGTCTCGATTCGTTTGGTTTGGGTTTGGCAATGGCCTGGCTCTGGTTGTATCACAAAGAGCGATTCGAATCGTTGTTCAACTCATCGGTAGGCTTGCTGGGCAGCATTGCCTTGTTTGCACTGGTCGTATGGGCATCTAAGTCCTATGCGGCCGCCCATCCACAGGTAGATCACACCTTCAACGTGTATACGCATGTGTGGGAACGGCTAACCGCCTCGCTTATTGGTTTCTTCCTGATCGGTAAAGCCATTATTGGCTTTAAGGGGCCGATGAAAACGGTTTTGGAACACCCAGCCAGCCAATATCTGGGGCAGATCAGCTACGGATTGTACTTGTATCATAACTTTATCTACAATGCCTATCATACCCCACCTACTCATATTGTATTGCGGACATGGGGGAAAATTACCAGTTGGGTTCCGGTCTTCGGCAGTTCGTTTGCTTTCCAGTTCGTCTATATTTTAGCGCTTACCATCGGCCTGGCATCTGTATCCTGGTACCTGATTGAAAAGCCAGTTAACAAGTTAAAAGACCGCTTTGCCTATTAATATGGGGCCACTCCCTAACCGAGTAGGCCAGTGAGAAGACCGGGTCGAACAAATACCTATCTTTGTGTAGTTATCTATCAAGAGACCCTTATACGCTGTTTCCATCATTCAGCCCCCATTGACCAACTAAATTACATGAGCGTATTGTTATCGATTGTCATGCCGGCCTACAACGAGGAAGCCTGTATTGAAGACGTTGTAAATCTGTGGACAAGCTTATTAGACCAGCAGTTCCCAACGGAAACCACCCGGCTGATCGTCGTAAATGATGGCTCAAAGGATAAAACCGGCGCTATACTAGACCGGATAAAACCGAACTATCCTAAACTGATTGTCGTCCATCAGCCAAACGGGGGGCATGGAAACGCGGTGGTCAATGCGTATCGGCAGTCAGTGGCTATTGATTCCGAGTACGTATTTCAAACGGACAGCGATGACCAGTTTGTTACCGATGACTTCATGAAGCTATGGGCCAAACGCCATGAGTCGCCTTTCATTTTGGGTTGCCGCGAAGTACGCTACGATGCTTTTGCCCGCCTTGTTATCACCCGGATTCTACGGCTAAGCATTTTCCTCATTTACGGTACGTATATAAAGGACAGTAACATTCCGTTCCGGCTTATTCAAGGCAGTTACCTAAAGCGACTACTTGCCCAACTGCCGACCCCAACGCCCTTTGCCCCCAATATCTTTCTGGCCGTGATGGCTCGTAAAGCTGGCAACAACCTCTTCAATATCCCGATTACGCATAAAGAACGGCTTACAGGTACGGTATCCATTCTAAAATGGAAACTGCTGAAAGTCTGTATGCAAAGCTTTAAAGAATTAGCTCAGTTCCGCCTCGATCTGAGCGATAAAGTAGCGGCCCTGCGTAAGCCTGAGCCCGTTTTACACTAAGTCACTACAACGACTTTTCCGTTGTCGATTCGTTTTATTTATTCTCTCAAATGCACACTAAATACGTAATAATCGGCTCTGGACCTACGGGTTTGGGTGCCGCTTACAGACTCAACGAATTGGGCGTCACTGATTTTGTCGTCCTGGAAAAAGAAAATCGGATCGGAGGCCTATCAAAAAGCTTCGTCGATGAAAAAGGCTTTACCTGGGACGTGGGCGGCCACGTGCAGTTTTCGCACTACAAATATTTCGACGATCTAATGCTGAAGGCGTTAGGCGAAGATGGCTGGCTTAAACACCAGCGTGAATCGTGGGTATGGATCGAAAACCGGTTCGTGCCGTATCCGTTTCAGAACAACATCAAGTACCTGACGACCGATACCATGTGGAAATGCCTCGAAGGGATTATCCACGTGTATAAGAATCCGACGAATAATAAGCCGAAAAACTTCCGCGAGTGGATTCTGCAAACGTTTGGTCCCGGTTTGGCCGAAACGTTCATGTTCCCCTATAACTTCAAAGTTTGGGCGTATCCAACGGAAGAGATGAACGCCGTTTGGGTTGGTGAACGCGTTGCCGTAACCGATCTGGGCCGGGTCACCAAAAACATCTTGTTCGATCAGGACGATTTCTCATGGGGTCCCAACAGTACGTTCCAGTTCCCCAAACACGGTGGTACGGGCGGTATCTGGGAATCAGTGGGTAACCTGGTTGGTCGCGACAAGATCAAACTCAACGCTACAGTAGAAAAGGTCGTAGGTCCGGAGAAGAAGATTGTTCTGGCCAGCGGCGAGACAATCACGTATGATCACCTACTCAGTACGGTACCGCTCGACATCTTCACCCGTAAAGTTGAAGGTCTTGATGCACAGATCGTTGAGACAGCTCAGGGGCTGAAACACTCATCGACCAATGTGGTGGGTATTGGGCTGAAAGGCAAGCCAAAGAAAAGCCTGGAGACCATGTGCTGGATGTACTTCCCGGAATCAAATAGCCCGTATTACCGGGTGACGGTTTTCTCGAATTACAGTCCAAACAACGTACCCGACGCCGAGCAGTACTGGTCACTGATGACCGAAACGAGCGAATCGTCGGCTAAGCCGGTAAACCGCGAAACCCTGATTGCCGATACGATCCAGGCCCTCATCGAAGATCAGTTGATCGAGTCGGCCGACGATGTAGTATCTACGTTCCACAAGGCTTTCGACTACGGTTACCCAACGCCTTCAGTTGAGCGCGACGGCATTCTGAAAGCCGTTCTGCCCGCTCTGGAGCCGTTTGGCATTAAATCACGTGGTCGGTTCGGTGCCTGGAAATATGAGGTTAGTAACCAGGATCACTCCCTGATGCAGGGTGTTGAATGGGCTAACCGGGTTGTTACCGACGTACCTGAATTGACGCTCTTCTTCCCAGAAACGGCTAACGCCATGTGGGGTAAATAACTATTTTTCAGGTGGTTGGCTACCTCGTGTAGCCAACCACCTTTTATGACTAACCCTGCGCAATGAAACGACCCGTCTGGTGGCTCCTTGGTAGCGCCGTGCTGGCGTTGCTGGGCTGGTTTGGTTATCAGTATTGGGCCGACAGTCAGCAATCCATTGCCCGCTACGTGCCAGCCGATGCGCTGCTGATTATTGAAAGCCGTGAACTCCAACGCGGTGCGGTTCCCTTGACGAACACGGCTCCACAGGGCTTATCGATTCGTCAGCTCCCCCTTTTCGCAACCGCTGCCAACCGGCTTCAACGAATTGTTGGTACCAGCCTCGATTCGAGCGGTGCCGCCCGGTTTCTACATCGAAAACTGATTCGGTACTCCCTGCACCCGGTCACCCGTGATGTGCTTGATTTCGTTTTTTACGTACCTGTCAACAACGATCAGCAACTTCTCGAGCAGCTTCAGCAACCTGATCCGAACCGGTTTCGGGTGTTAAGCCGTCAGTATGAGGGGCAGACGATCTACAACCTGCGCGATCTGACCAATCAATCGTACGGTTTTTTTCTCCTGTATCATAACTGCCTGATTGGTAGTGCGTCGGGGGTTCTGGCTGAAAACGTGGCCCGGCACCTACAGAAGACCATACCTGGCAAAGGCATTACCTTTCCCGATGCGCCAGACGATCTGGCTACGCTATTTGTTGACACCGAAACGTTAGACCAATTGGTGGCTACCGAAGCCTCGGCGGGGTCGCTGTTGCGCGTATTCTTGCCCCAGACCATGACGCTGCAATTCAGACGCTCCGCCTCGCCAACGCATTGGCTGGGTTTTGCCTCTGATGCAGTGGGCAACCGACAGGCTATTGCTGATCTGTTTACGGGTCAGACCCCCCATCGAATTCGCAGTGGTAATCTTATACCATCACGCGTAGCTACCCTCTATCACGTCGGACTATCTGACAGCCCTTCGTTCGGCAAGTCAATGGCCCGGCTCATGAAAGACACGGAAAATGAAGGGCTTCGCGAACGCATCGAACGGTCCGAAAACCTGCTACCCGATTTCTACGCGGCCCTGGCTGGCGATCTGCTGCTGTGTCGGTCCGAAGCCAGTAATGAGGCAACGAATCAAATCCTGTTACTCGAAGCCACCGACGTCAGAGCCCTGAGCCAGAGTATCCAAAAGATTGCTTACCGCCTAGGGGCCAGTCGGGCCGGGACGCCACGTACGTTCCTCGGCCATCAACTGTTACCACTGTCGATCAGTGAATTACCTGCTACTTTATTATCTAATCTCTTTACCGGCTTTCCTCAAACCTGGATTACGCAACACGACAGGTACGTTGTACTGGCCAACTCAGAAGCCGCACTTCAAACGTACCTGACTCAGCTGACCAGCAAAGCGGTCTGGAGTAACGATGCCAAACTTGCTCAACTTCTCAACCAGACCTTACGACCAGCCCATCTTACCACCTTTACACAACTCAATCGATCAGGACTGTCAGTAACACGGCGCTGGCCAACCACCTGGCAATCGTTACTCGGTGAATTTCCGTTTGGTCAGGTTGAAAATCTGGCCTATCAGGCAGCTTATGGAAAGGATCATATTTTGTCGACTATTGTTCTAGGGCGCACCACACGACAGGCTGACACCACAGTGCTCAACAAGCTTCTCCTACGCAAACGAATACCATTCAATGCCAGTCTGATTGCCTCGCCTGTTGTTATTGGCCGGTTGTCGGACCCATCGGCGCAGATTTGGGCGCAGAACTCGGCACAGCAGTTTGTTCTGCTGACTACCGACAAAGACAAGATTGTTCAGGACACAACCGACGGCCCAATTCGAAGTAATGTGATTGGCGTCGACTGGCGTAATAACGGCCGGTTGCAGTACCTCTTCATGACCGATCGTTCACTCTACGTGGCCGATTTAGGCAACCGAACCGTACAACTTCAGCGGATCAAACGGCCACCAGGCCTAGAATCGGCGCTGATTACCCGTTTCAGCGGTAGCAGTAAGCTACCAGACATAGCGGCATTGATCGCGCATAAAGACGGGTCGATCTATGGGCTAGATCGTCGGCAGCAACTGCTCATCCCTTTGTTCAGGAGCCGTAAGCCCTCGCCCCTGCTGTTGCCTTTCCAGGTGATCAATCAAGGGCAAACCGCTGCTGTCCTGGGTTTGCAGACTAACAAATTCCTAAATCGATGGACAGATCAGGGCGGTAAAGAAGGCTTGCTACAAACGCCCCGTTTTCCGGCACTTCTTGATTTACAAGGCGATAGTACAAAGTTCGCGGGTCCGGCCTTGTGGCTGCCCGCAGAAGATCGCATTGCTACTATCACCACCGACGGTGAATTACTTTCATTAAAAGCGAACGGGTTGATTGCCGCCCGCAAGCAACTGTATCGACCGTTGCGGGGTGGTCAGTTCCGGCTGTTTCCTGATACCGAACAGACAGGATATGTGCTGCTCCGGTCTACAGACACCGACGTAGCGGTGCTCGACGCCCTGGGGAACCGCCAGTTTGAGCTGCGTAATCTACGGCCCGAAGAAACCCACCTGCAATACCACCGACTAGGTAACGGCGTAGAGATTTTGGCCGTGAAATCCGGTAATTTTACGACGCTATACACCTTGAAGGGACAGCGTATTGGTGACCGGCCTATTCCCAGTCTGTTCCCGGTTACGCTACAGTATGATGCCCAAATGAACGAGTTGTACATTGTGAGCAGTATCCAAAAAGCCGTCCAGTTATTCACGATTCGACTTCGATGAAGGTTGCCAAGTACACCATTTTACTGCTTATTTCCCTGCTATGGATTGGGGGCTGTTCACAGCCAGTAATGCACCTGCTGTATCAGGTACAGGTTATCGCCGATGACTATAAATACGGTGATTTGTACCGCCTGTCTAATCTGCCCCAATTTAAAGACCCCGTTTCCCCCTGCCCGCCCAGAAACGTACCGCACGATTCGACCCGTACTCACCTCTATGTAATTGGCGACAGCTTTACGGAACCGGAACGATTGAGCAAGCAGGATTTTCCTGTTTCTTATTTCCGGCGGGTGAAGTGGGAAAAGCAACAATCAATTCAGTTAGATTCATCGGCTCGCAATATTCTATTGATCGAGTCAGTTGAACGGCATTTTCGGGAACACGCTGCCGCGGGCTCATCGAGTCCTATACAGAACTTTATTGTCGTTATTGATTCAACTAAAACGATCAGTCCAGAATTATCTCAACCGACATTAGGTAAGCAGCTTGTCGACTTGATTCATGCCGATGGAATTGAAGAACGCCTTGAAACAATTCTGTTTAGTCAGCCCTTCTTCCTCTGGTTCAGGGAATTAAAAGCGGCTGTTACGCTAGCCTGGTTTAACCGAGTCAGTCCGAACGTAGCTCTTTCGCAGGACGGGACACAGTTGTTTATCGCCCTTGATACCGATTCGACCAAACGGCTGAACGCAGGAACAGCTACCCTGACAAATGCTGAAGTCGCGTCGCTGGTGCGGACTGTCAATGAGGCAGCAACCCGCTATAAGTCAGCCGGTTTTGATGATGTGATCCTTGCCATCATTCCAAATAAGGCCACCATTCTCGAACCGACACGACAGCCATATAACCACCTCATCGAGCGGGTACAAACGCACCCAGCCCTGAACGTACCTGTAGTCGATGTACTCACCCCCTATCGGCAGCAGCGGCAATCTGTATACGCCCTCGGCGATTCGCACTGGAACTGCACAGGCCGGTCCATCTGGCTCGAGGCCGTTACAGATCGACTTAAAAGAAAGTCATTATAAATTGTTACCCATCTGTTCCAGCGTCAGTGAATAGCGGTGTATCATGCTATTCCCGATTGGGTACCGCTTCAGTGCTTTCTCAGATTGCTTAAATAAAGCGTGTGCTTTTTGAGCGTCGGCAGTCGTAGCATAGAGCCTGGTCCAGGTCGCGGTTGAATCAAATTTAATAATGACCCGGGTACCACCTCTGAAATAGCGAATAGGCATACTGATGGCCGCTGGCTTGAACCGATTAAATTGATTCGTATAAATGGTCTTGAAGAAGAGCGAGTAGAAGTATAGGCTATTCTTGACCCGCTCCCGAATTTGCGCGTCTGTTTCTGGTCGAGTTGGGTTAGTGAATACAGCCTTGGCCAACGACGTAAACCGCATATCATCCACGCTAAAATTCAACCGGTAGGCCTTTTGTTGAAACTTAACTACTTGACCGTTAATAAGTTTATCGGTAACCATAGACAATGATTGTCGACCTGACCTAACTACATAATAGTCGTCAGCACCGAGGATCAAGTCACCAGCGGCCAACTTGTATTTTCCTTTGGTAAATTGCCCATTCCGCAACCACATGTAGCTGCTGTCTGGCGAAAAAAAGTAAAAACTATACGCCAGCTCTCTGGCGTATGCTTCCCGTGCCGAGTCGTCAGATACAGAAAGTGCCGGCCTCCCCCCTATTTGCCGTATGGTTGTCAGTAGGTACGTGCCGGTTAGTTGCTCTGCTGTTATCGTAGCTGACTCCTGACGGTCTGACACGTGCTGGCAAGCAATCAGCCATGCCATTAGGCAGCCTACGCTTAGTTGTAGCATAAGCCTGCGCGGCGCAGAACGAGTTGACAGGTTGGTTTGTAACAAGACGGTCGGCAGAAAGGATAGATTTATCAATGAACCGAGCAGTGTGCTACCACTACGTAGTCGAATGATGAGTCAATTTACAACCCGGCAATTGCTCAAAAAAATAGCCCGCACGTTGAATCCAACACGCGGGCTATTAATCAGTAAAGTAAATATAAAGACACTAAGCTGTCGCCAGCATCGATACGGCTTTGGCCTCCAGCATACTTTCACCCATCAGGTACGTATCAGCAGCGCGGGCCGCTTCACGCCCTTCCGAAATAGCCCACACGACTAATGATTGACCGCGGCGCATATCGCCCGCAGCAAATACATTGGGATTCGAAACTGTCTGGTAATTCAGCGTTTTAACGTTACCCCGTTCATCACGTTCCAGATTCAGGTCAGACAGCAAACCCTCATGCTGTGGGTGCAGAAATCCTGCGGCCAATAAAGCCAGGTCACAGGGTACATCACGCTCAGTGCCGGGTTGCTCAACCATCTGCATCCGGCCATTTTCATTTTTCCACTCCAGATTCACCAGGCGCAATGCCTTCAGGTTCCCATTTTCATCACCAATAAACGCCTTGGTGTTGATCGACCAGTGCCGCTCGCAGCCTTCTTCATGGCTGGTGCTGGTGCGCAACATCATGGGCCAGTGTGGCCAAGGTGTACTATCAGCACGCTCTTTAGGTGGCATGGGCATTAGTTCAATCTGCGTGACACTGATTGCTCCATGCCGGTTCGACGTACCTACACAGTCAGATCCGGTGTCGCCGCCACCAATCACAACGACATGTTTGCCCGTGGCCAGCAACTCCCCATTGCCGTAGGGAACGCCCCGGTGGTCAACCGCAACATCACGGCCGGCAACCCGCTTGTTCTGCTGGCTCAGGAATTCCATGGCAGGGTACACACCGGTCAACTCACGGCCCGGAATGGGCAGATCGCGTGGCACGGTGGAACCACCCGTGAGCATAACCAGGTCAAAGTCAGCGAGTAAGTCTTTCGCTTTAATATCCACGCCAACGTTCACACCAGGCCGGAAAGTGATTCCTTCCGCTTCCATCACAGCCAAACGGCGATCAATCGTCCATTTTTCCAGCTTGAAGTCAGGAATGCCGTAGCGTAACAAGCCCCCAATCTGATCAGCCCTTTCGAAGACAGTGACTGTATGGCCAGCCTTATTTAACTGAGCAGCCGCCGCCAGACCAGCCGGACCAGAACCAACAACAGCCACGGTCTTACCCGTCCGCTTCAATGGGGGGGTTGATTTCACAAACCCTTTGGCGAAGGCCACCTCTGCAATCGACTTCTCAACAAATTCAATGGCAACGGGCGGTTTATTGATACCCAGTACGCAGGCCGACTCGCAGGGTGCCGGACAGATACGTCCGGTAAACTCAGGAAAATTGTTGGTCGACGATAGGATCTCCCAGGCGTATTCCCAGTTCTGTTCGTAAACCGCATCGTTGAATTCCGGAATGATATTGCCTAGCGGGCAACCGCTGTGGCAAAATGGCGTACCACAGTCCATACAACGAGCGGCCTGCTTTTGGCTATCAGACTCCGAAAAAGGCTGTTCAATTTCCCTGTAATCATGCAACCGCGTTGACACGTCACGCTTCTTTGGCAACTCGCGGGTAAATTCTAAAAATCCGGTAGGTTTTCCCATTTTACAAGGAGTGAATGTATTGCTGCCCGACGAATCGGTGAATGATTAACTACTTATTTTCGGCGTACAAATAACCAGGTTACCCCTGCGCTACATCCACGACAATGTCCTGATAAACAACGCTCTTGTCGCGAATTTGATCGCTGAGGGCAATACCCCGGCTGGCTAGTGCCTGCTTGAAATCATCTGGCAGCACCTTCACGAACTTCCCGATTTGCGCATCCCAATCCTGAATCAACGACAACGCTACGTTGCTGGTTGTGTGTTGGAAATGCTTCTCCACATACTGCCGCACAATGCCCTGATCTTCATCATTCAGCACATCAAGGCTCACCATTTCACGATTCACTTTCGGAGCGAAAGTACCGTCGGCGTCGTAGACATAAGCTACTCCACCCGACATACCAGCGGCAAAGTTTTGGCCTGTTTTGCCTAGAATAATGGCTAGTCCACCCGTCATGTATTCGAGACCGTGATCGCCCACGCCTTCAACCACAACCTTGGCACCTGAGTTACGCACACCAAACCGTTCGCCCGCCATGCCCCGGATGTAGGCCTCGCCCGATGTGGCGCCGTAGAACGACACGTTACCAACGATACTATTTTCTTCCGGTTTAAACGTAGCTGTGCGGTCAGGGTAGACAATCAGTTCGGCACCGCACAAACCTTTACCAAAGTAGTCATTCGCATCACCCTCCAGTTCAAGGCGTACCCCGGCGGTGGTGAACGCACCGAAACTCTGGCCCGCCGTACCGCGTAGTTTTACGTGAATCGTATTCGTGGGGAGACCGGGGCCTCCGTACACTTTCGAGATTTCATTCGATAGCATCGTACCGATACTCCGATTGATATTCTGCACGGGGAATTCACCGTACACTGATTCGCCACGTTCAAGTGCAGGCTGAGCCAGTTCAATCAGCTGACGGTCAAGAATGTGCTCAATCCCGTGGTCCTGATCTTCCTGTTTATACAGCGCAACGTCAAGGCTGGCCGGCTCGCGGAACAGCAGCCCCGACAAATCAAGCGTTTTGTATTTCCAATTGGTAATGTCGGGCCGCATCTGCAGCATCTGTACCTGACCAATCATCTCGGCCACCGTACGGAAACCAAGCTCGGCCATAATCTCGCGCAGTTCCTGAGCCATGAACGTAAACATGTTTACTACATGCTCTGGCTTACCCGTGAAGAGGGCACGTAACTCTTTATTCTGGGTTGCCACACCAACCGGGCAGGTATTCAGGTGGCACTTCCGCATCATGATACAACCCGCAGCAACCAGTGCGGCAGTAGCCACCCCAAATTCTTCAGCGCCCAACATGGCAGCTACCGCCAGGTCACGACCCGTCCGGATTTGGCCATCGGCCTGAACCGTTACCCGACCGCGAAGCTTGTTTTTCACCAGCGTCTGGTGCGCCTCGGCCAGACCAAGTTCCCAGGGCAATCCAGCATGCCGGATACTCGACAGTGGTGAAGCACCTGTTCCTCCATCATGACCCGACACCAGAATATGGTCGGCATGCGCTTTGGCAACACCGGCAGCAATGGTACCTACACCTGCTTCCGACACCAGTTTCACACTGATACGGGCGGCTCGATTGGCATTTTTAAGGTCGAAAATCAGTTGGGCCAGATCCTCAATCGAGTAAATATCATGGTGCGGCGGTGGCGAGATCAAGCCAACACCAGGCGTACTGTGCCGGGTACGTCCGATCCAGTCATCCACCTTATGCCCAGGCAATTGTCCGCCCTCACCAGGCTTGGCACCCTGCGCCATTTTGATCTGTAGCTCACGGGCATTGCTCAGGTAATAACTTGTTACCCCAAACCGGCCCGAAGCCACTTGCTTAATGGCCGAATTCATATTGTCGCCGTTGGCCAGTGGGGTGAACCGCAGTTCATCTTCGCCCCCTTCACCTGAGTTGCTCTTACCACCAATGCGGTTCATTGCAACAGCCAGCGTCGTGTGCGCTTCCCAGGAAATAGAGCCAAATGACATGGCCCCGGTAGCAAACCGCTTGAAGATCGCTTCAACAGGTTCAACCTCCTCAATCGGAACCGGTGTTGCCTTCTTGAAAGCCATCAGACCACGCAGGGTGAGTGCATTTTTGGTCTGGTCATCAATGAGTTGACTGTATTTTTTAAATAGCTTGTAATCGTTCTTCTGCGTCGACTGTTGCAGCAGGTGAATTGTATCAGGGTTGAAAATGTGCTTTTCGCCACGCTGTTTCCACTGATAGATACCACCTACTTCTAACCGACGGGCCGATACCGACGGAATGGGTGGGAATGCCGTATGATGGCGCACCAGCACCTCGCGGGCAATTTCGGCCAGTCCCATGCCGCCGATGCGCGAGACCGTTCCGGTGAAGTATTGATCAACGACCGATTTGTTCAGGCCCAGGCACTCGAAAATCATGGCACCCTGATACGACTGAAGCGTTGAGATACCCATCTTCGAGAATATCTTCAGCAATTCGCCGTTGACAGCCTTGATGTAGTTTTTGCTCAGCTTCTCAATATCGTAGTCAACCTGCAGTTGGTTTTTCTCTTTCAGGCTCGCGATTGTCTCGAATGCCATGTAGGGGTTCACCGCCGAAGCGCCGTAGCCGATCAGGGTGGCTACATGATGCGTTTCCCACACATCGCCCGCCTCGACAAGGATACCAACTTTACCGCGCAGCCCTTCCCGAATCAGGTAGTGGTGAACCGCCGCCGTTGCCAGCAAAGAGGGGATTGGGGCGTGATTGGAATCAATGGCCCGGTCTGACAGCACGAGGATCGAGTAGCCATCTTCAATGGCGTCTTTCGCGTAGCGACACACCCGGTCGATAGCCCGGGCAAGCGACTCACCTTTGCCATCGGCCAGGAAGAGGGTGTTTACTGTCTTTGCCTGGAAATTAGGCCGGTCGATAAACCGCAGCTTATCAAACTCCTGAGTAGTTAGTACGGGCTGCTCCAGCTCTACCTGACGGCAGTGTTCCGGCGTCTCCGACAGCAGGTTGCTTGTCGCTCCCACAAAAGAGATCAGCGACATGATGGCCCGCTCCCGAATTGAATCGATGGGTGGGT
This sequence comes from Fibrivirga algicola, assembly GCF_011742925.1. Lineage (GTDB taxonomy): Bacteria > Bacteroidota > Bacteroidia > Cytophagales > Spirosomataceae > Fibrella > Fibrella algicola. The sequence goes on along the minus strand of NZ_WAEL01000007.1, from coordinate 376,512 downwards.
TGGTTACCTGCGCAAACAGCTGCTTGAAATAGTGGCTGAGGTGCTGGCTTTGCTCAGACAGCACGGCCAGCGGCACGTCGGTACCCATTGAACCCAGGGCTTCTTTCCCCGTTTCAACCATCGGTGCCAGAATCATACGCAGGTCTTCGGTGGTAAAGCCGAACGCCTGCTGCATTTTCAGTAACGATTGCTCATCGTAACGCCGGTAGGTACGTGCCGGCGCCGTCAGATCAGCGATACGTATTTTGTTATCGTCGAGCCACTGCTGATATGGCTGGGCGGTACAGATCGAATGCTTAATTTCTTCATCCGCAATGATCCGTCCCTGCTCCATGTCAACGACGAACATCTTACCGGGCTGCAAACGACCTTTGCTAACTACCTTACTCTGGTCGATGTCGAGTACACCGGCTTCAGAAGCCATGATGACGATATCGTCATTGGTAACCCAGAAACGCGAAGGCCGCAGTCCGTTCCGGTCGAGGGTTGCCCCCACGATCCGGCCATCGGTGAATGAAATTGAGGCGGGGCCGTCCCACGGCTCGATCAGGGCGGCATGGTATTCGTAGAACGCTTTGCGGGCGGGGTCCATGTGTGTATTGCCGTCCCAGGCTTCTGGAATCAGCATCATCATCACATGTGGCAGCGAGCGGCCACTCATCACCAGCAGTTCAATAGCATTATCGAGGTTGGCCGAGTCAGACTGTCTGTGGTCGCAGATCGGCAACAGCATATCCATTTCCTCCGGCGTAAACTGGCTCGACTCCAGCAGCGATTCGGCCGCTTTCATCCAGTTCACGTTCCCTTTCACCGTGTTAATCTCGCCATTGTGGGCAATGTAACGGAACGGCTGGGCCAGTTTCCACGAGGGGAATGTATTTGTAGAGAAACGCGAGTGTACAACACCCAGCGCCGACACCACATCTTCGTGTTCCAGATCCGGGAAATACGACTCAAGCTGCTCAGTTGTTAGCTGCCCTTTATACGTGATTGTCCGGCACGAGAGCGACGAGAAGTAAAAGTCGCCAACGCCCGAGATACTTTCATTGACAATCCGGGTACTCGTATTCCGCAGTACGTATAGTTTTCGCTCAAAATCGTCGGTATTCGTTACAGTGGCCGGGCGCTTGATGAACACCTGCTCCATCTGCGGCTCACAGGAGCGTGAGGTTGCGCCCAGATCACCATTATTAACGGGGACTACCCGGTAACAAAGCAATTCCAGCCCCAGCTTTTTCATTTTCCGGTTCAGTACGGCCCGGCACTCTTCGCGCAGCCATACATCTTTCGGAAAATAAACCATGCCTACGCCATAGGCCCCAGCTGCTGGCAGGTGAACACCCAGCTTGCGGCACTCATCAACGAAAAACTCGTGGGGAATCTGGATGAGCAGACCGGCACCATCACCGGAATTACCTTCGGCACCTACCGCGCCCCGGTGTTCCATTCGACGCAACATGGATAGCGCGTCAGAAACAATACGGTGCGATTTACGGCCCTTGATGTGGGCAACAAATCCGATACCGCAGTTGTCGTGCTCAAATTCGGAACGATACAAACCCGCTTGAGCAGGTTGATCTGTACCCAGGTCGACTTGGTCAGCCATGAACGAGATATAGGTTAGATGGCCGGTAGCCGACGAGCCGAAAGGTGGCTCTGTGGAACCGACGCTGTATTACGATGAAACAACGAGCGATTCTGGTCACGAATAAACGACGTAATCAGTAGCCGTGTATCCGTGTATGTTTGTGATGAAAGCCACGCAATATACACGTTGGTTTCTTTGGTAAAAAGGCGAAATGACCAAATTTCGTTCGCAAACCTCCAATTATACTTTTAGTAATAAAACTCCTGTAAAAATGACTATTTTACAATGATCGCTTTCAACTGTAAGCAAGTTTTCAGCCGATTTGCTACAACACACTCCCCGACCACGTACCTATATGTTATCTACAACCCAATTATAATACGGCAGTTCCTGCTGTGAGTTGCTCATTCGATAGGCGTCAATGGCGGCCAGTTCATCAACCTGCACCTGGGTGCTGAAAAACTACTTTCGACCCTTCTTTTCTAGCTTTTTCATCGCGTTAGCGTAGCGTACGCCCAGTTCGCGCGCCGACAAGGCGTTGAAATGAGTGGCATCGCCCCCATCTGTCAGGCCCGCCGCGTCGACGCAGGCAATCTGGGGTAATTTACTGGGCAGAGTCAGCAATAACGTGTTTATCTGAGCCGCCGCGGGATTTTTAGCTACGAAAAAATCACCCAGCGTACCTACCACCACCGGAACGTCCGGACTAGCGAATACCTGACGGAACCGTCCGATGAGTTGCGTGAGCTTCAATTCATAACTGGTTACCAGTTCAGGCTTGCTATCGCTTTCGCCCTGATGCCACAGGATACCGTGCAACGTACCGGTCTCCTGCGCCGTTTGTACACGTTTCACGGCCTCGTCGTACGGATGGTTTTTTGTCTGCTCATGATAACCTCCCGGCTGCCAGGCATCGATAGGTGATCCACCCACAGCGGTAGGGATCAGGCCAATAAATAGGGTGGTGTCCAGATCGGCAAGTTGTTTTCCGAAGGCTAAACCCGGCCCCACGCCCACCACGGCCGGTTTGTCAAAATGCATCGGCTCAGTGGCAGGCACCCACTGATTGGCTTTGTTGAGCATCCAGACCCGGGGATGTGGCGTTTTATCAGCAGCTTCAACCGTACCCCGACCAGCCATATTCGACTGCCCGGCCAACATATACAGGTGAAATTTCGACGGCGACAATCCTGAAGGCAATGTCGGCTGCGCCTGCACTATGTGCTGCATAGCCACAAGAAACAGAGTGGATAGCAAGAAACGGCTTATCATGGTCAGTATGAAAGTAAGGGTAAACAACCTCGTAACGTACCTGGCCCGGCTGCCAGAGACGCAGCCTAGTGCGGGCGCTACGTAGGAGCAGCACTGAAAGCAGAGACCTTTACTTCAATGAGTTCAGATAAGCAATCGTCTGCGGCACCTGCCGGGCATAGCTGGGGCTCTCATCCTCGATGTAATAATGCTTGATGCCTGATTTTTTGGCCGCTTTCAGGATCGTGGGCAGATCCAGCTGACCGGTGCCAAGGGCTACATCGTTTTCAACCGGCGTGCCACCCGACAGGTTACCGACAACGCCTTTCCGCAGGTCTTTCAAATGCATCAGTTTAAACCGCGTTGGGTACTTGTTGATCAAGGCGGCAGGGTCGGCACCTGGGAAAAACGTCCATAAGATATCAATCTCGAAACTGACGTACTTCGGGTCGGTATTCTTGATGATATAGTCCATCAAGGTTCCGTCTTCGTATGGTTCGAATTCGTAGCCGTGGTTATGATAGCAGAATGTAAGTCCGAACTGATCTTTCAATTGTTTACCAAAACTGTTGAAGTCGGCCACCGTCTGCCTAGCCATCTCGAGAGTAAAGGGGCCTTTATGGGGCACCCACGCTACCCGTACATAATTGGCGCCTAACGTCCTGGCATTCTGCCCTACTTCGGCGAGCTTAGTCTGCAAATCAGGATAGCCGACCCCAAACGATGAGCAGGTCATACCCCGCTCATCGAGCAGCTTTCGCAGGTCGGCGGCGGTTTTACCAAACAGGTTCGAAAATTCCATATCAGTAATGCCCATTGCCTTGATGGTATCGAGTGTGGCGGCTGCATTTCTGGCAAAACTCTGGCGATAGGTGTAGGAAACCATGCCTGGTTTTTGGGTGAACACCTTCTTCTGGGCTTGTACTGAGCCTACTGTGAGCAGAAGGAAAAAAATATAGATGCTCTTTTTCACGGGCGGTGACTGATTGGGAAAGTAGTGAATACGCTAAAGTCCTAAAAGCCCCGACAACGCCATTGCCTACTTGATTAAACGCGTGCTTTGCTGAATCATACTAGGTCATCTTCCTAAATTACCCGGTGGTGACTGTCCACTTCGTTATCGGGTATACACCAGCTAACTTTGCCTTTCAACGTAAATTAACTGTCTCGTCAATGCGCTTACTCACACTCACGATTGGCATTTTGCTCTCATTAGGGGCTTCTTCCTTCGCTCAGACCTCCACCAAAACTACATCTGGTAACCCTATCTTTCCCGGCTGGTATGCCGACCCCGAAGTTGCTGTTTTCGGCAAAGAATACTGGGTCTACCCCACTTTTTCGGCCAAATACAATCAGCAGGTATTTATCGACGCCTTTTCATCGCCCGACCTGGTTAACTGGACAAAGCACCCGCGTATCATTGACACCACGGCTGTAAAATGGGCTAAACGAGCCATGTGGGCACCATCGGTCATTGAAAAAGGCGGGAAGTACTTCTTGTTCTTCGGCGCCAATGACGTGCACGAAGGCGAAGTAGGTGGCATTGGCGTGGCCGTAGCCGACCAACCAGCTGGCCCTTTCCGCGACTACCTCGGCAAACCGCTGATCGGCCAGATACACAATGGCGCCCAACCCATCGATCAGTTCGTATTTAAGCATACAGACGGCAACTACTACATGGTGTATGGCGGCTGGCGGCATTGCAACATCGCCCAGCTTACCGACGACTTCAAGGGGTTCAAACCATTCAGCGACGGCAAAACCTTTCGCGAGATTACGCCCAAGGGCTACGTTGAAGGGCCAATGATGTTTATCCGCAACGGGAAATACTATTTTATGTGGTCGGAAGGAGGCTGGACAGGGCCGGATTATTCGGTAGCCTATGCTATAGCCGATTCGCCCTTCGGTCCGTTTGAACGGGTAGGTAAAATTTTACAGCAAGACCCTAAAGTGGCTACCGGAGCTGGCCATCACTCCATTCTTCGGGTACCCGGTAAAAAGGGAACAGCTACCGATGAGTGGTACATTGTGTACCACCGCCGCCCCCTCACCGAGACCGATGGCAATCACCGCGAAACATGCATCGACCGGTTGGAGTTTGACGAGAAAGGGGCCATCAAGCCCGTTCAGATAACCGTTGAGGGCGTTAAAGCACGTCGCCTCAATTAACCTCGTTCTCGGGTCGGTGGTTTCTGTCTGCTCACATACCTGATTTCGTTTCGACCTATGAAACAGCTGCTCGCCCTAACCGGTCTGATCCTGTCCGGATTCACCCTCTCCCAATCGGCCAATCCGCCGCGCTTTGTGAAATACTTCGTTGCGGCCGAGAGCTATGAATCGGCTGGGGTGGTGGATGTTGATGGAAACGGCACGCTGGACATTGTGTCGGGCGACTTCTGGTATGAAAACGAAGGCGGAAACGCCAGGCCAACGTTTCGCAAACGTCACCTGATTGGGCATCAGAAACGGGAAGATCAGTATTATGATGATTTTTCGACGATTCCGTTCGATGTCAACGGAGATGGTCGGCCCGACATTGTAACCGGTGGCTGGTGGAGTGGCAAACTTCGCTGGCTGGAGAACGTACCCAAAGGCGATTGGCCCATCCATGAGATTGCCACGGTAGGTAACGTAGAAACTACCCGTGCGTGGGATATCGATGGCGACGGCAAACCAGAAATCTGCCCCAACAACCCCAGCAAACCCCTTGTCTACCTGACCTATCAGTCTGATCGCTCGTTCAAGCCCGTTCAAGTGCACCAAACTCAGGGACATGGCCTGGGCTTCGGCGACCTGAACGGGGACGGTCGGGGTGATTTCATTGTCAGCGATGGCTGGCTACAACAGGGAGGAGACAAGCGAAACCCGACCTGGACCCACTATCCTGAGTTCAGCCTGGGTACGGCAAGTGTGCCGATTCTGATAGCGGATGTTAACGGTGATAAACTAAATGACCTTATCGTCGGGCAAGGGCATGGCTATGGGCTTCACTGGTACAGCCAGGGAGTTTCGGGAGGCAAACGCACCTGGACTAAGCACACCATTGATGAAAAAAATTCACAATACCATGTTATGGAATGGGTGGATATCACCGGCGATGGCAAGCCCGAATTAGTTACGGGTAAGCGATTCCGGGCCCATAACGATTCGGACCCTGGCTCTGACGACCCGGTGGGCCTCTATTATTTCACAGTCGAGCATGGCGCGTTCAAAAAGAACGTCATCAGCTACGGCCCCGCCGGAGAAGGCAAAGGCACCGGTATTCAGTTTGCCACCGCCGATCTGCGGCGTAACGGCCGAACCGATCTTGTTGTCGCCGGGAAAGATGGCCTATATGTGTTTTTCAACGAAAAGTAGCGAACCGTTTTTTACAAAAAAGGTGGGTAATCCGCTGAATCTCCAGGATTCAGCGGATTACCCACCTTTTTAATTGGCGCAGAGTTGGTCTAGGCGACCTCTTCTACGCGGCGCTCATGGCCCGTTTCGAATTCGGCGGTCACTTTTGCCGGACGCATCTTGATGATGTTGAGGCCAGACAGCAACTTGATCATTGGGTACGTTGGATCGAACTCAAACCACTTGGCCCCAAAGTTGGCAGCATTCGGACGTTTGTGGTGGTTATTCTGGAACAGTTCACCCATCATGACCACATCCAGAATCAGTGAGTTTTTCGACTTGTCGTGGTTATCGAAGTTTGAGTAGCCGTATTTATGGCCGCTCCAGTTGATGATTGCACCGTGTACGGGCCCCATCACGAAGTGAACAGGCAGCAGGAAGAAAAAAGCCCAGTGCATATCCAGGTAAATAAACGCGAAGATATAGAACAGGCTATACGCCACGCCCCACCCGGCGCGAGACACCCATGAATCGCCCAGTTTTTCGATCAGGTTCCACTCGGGGTAGTTCCGGTCAAACTGGCGTTCGATGGCCTGCTTGCGGTGCAGTACCGCGTTGTAAATGTTTTTCGTCTGCCACATCATCGTAAACACATTTTTGGTGTGGTGCGGTGAGTGTGGATCCTTTGGGGTGTCGCTAAACGCGTGGTGCATGCGGTGCAAAACAGCATACGCCCGGGGGCTTAGGTACGAAGATCCCTGCGAAACGTAGGTCAGGGCATAGAAGAAACGCTCCCAAAACTTACTCATCGAGAACATCTTATGAGCCGAGTACCGATGCAGGAAAAACGTTTGGCAAAAAAGAGAGAGATACCAGTGCGCGACAAAGGCGGCTACGACGTATATCACGATAAATACATTAAAAGGTGTTAGACAACAAACAGAACAAAAATACAATTTTTCCGGGTTGCTATGCCTTATATACGAAAATTAGGGCGGTTTAGTTGGCTATTGTCGTGGCGTACTGCAACAAATTTGCGCCCATTCGTAAAGCAGCCTGCCTAACTGACTCGGGATCATTGTAGACAGCCTGATCTTCCCAACCGTTTCCGAGGTCACACTCGTAACTATAAAAGCACACCAGCCGTCCCTGATAAATGAGCCCAAAGCCCTGAGCTGCTTTGCCATCATGTTCGTGCACTTTCGGCAAGCCATTCGGAAACTTGAACTTCTGGTTGTAAATGGGGTGCGAAAACGGAAGCTCTACAAAGGAGAGGTCAGGAAAAACCCGTTTCATCTCGCGACGAATGAACTTATCGAGGCCGTAATTATCATCAATATGAAAGAATCCGCCCGACATCAGATAACGACGGACGTTCTGCACCTCGGCCTCTGAGAACGCAACGTTTCCGTGGCCGGTCATGTGGACAAACGGGTAAGAAAAAAGGTCAGGGCTACCTACATCTACAATATCCTCTTCAGGGAAAATATTCATGCGTAGCTGCTGATTGGCAAACTTGATCAAATTGGGCAGGGCCGTTTTATTGGCGTACCAGTCGCCTCCACCGTTATACTTCAACTTCGCAATTCGATAGGCATATGGCTGTGCCCATGCAGTGGCGACAGACAGCAAACAGACGACAACAAACAGGGAGGCGATGACAAGAAGCTTCTTCATATATCGATTTAAACCGACAAGGTCTTCAAAACCAGTGTGGGTCAATTTATTGATTCAAAAAACTCAACGCCTGACAAGCCGACAGGGCGGCCGTTTCAGTACGCAACCGGGTTGGGCCAAGCGTTACCATCTGGAAACCAGCCTGCACAGCCTGTTGCAATTCCGATGCCGAAAAATCCCCTTCAGGCCCAACTAAAACGGCACATTGGCTGCCTGGGCTGGCGGCACGAATCAACGGCTTAGCGCTGACAGGCCGGCCAGGTACGTTGTCGGGCAGATGAGCAATGTAGCGATGGGCCTCTCCTACTGTGTTCAACAGGTTCGCAAAGGGTACAGCTTCGTCAAGTTGGGGCATCCAGGACTGTAACGACTGTTTCATGGCAGCCACGGCAATTTTTTCGATGCGTTCCAGCTTCAATATACGCCGTTCTGAGTGCTGGCCGATGAAAAAACTGATTCGCTCGATACCTATTTCTACGGCCTTTTCGACAAACCACTCAATCCGGTCCAGGTTTTTAGTCGGTGCCACGCAGATGCGTACCGAAAATGGCCGTATCGGTGTGGTTTCGATGGAATCGACACGAAACGCGCAATGCTTGTCTGCTCGTGTAATAACGCTGTCGAACCGATTTCCGCGCCCGTCAGTGACAGATAGTGGATCGCCAACGCCTAATCGCAGCGTTCGGGTGGCGTGCCGGGCATCTTCGTCGGAGAGCAGCCCGGCGGCATCGGTTGGGGTAAGGGTTGGCTGGTAAAAAAGGTGCATAACTGGCAATTGGTACCCGTAAAAATAGTGAAACGCGGCGAAGGCCGGGTCACCTGTTTAAAAAGCACGTAACTTCACTCCTTCAATTCATCATGTATGCTCGTTAAACGATCCCTGCTCCTCATTACCGGGTTGCTGTTAGTTCATTTGGCACCAGCGCAATTTCGTTCGCGCGCCCTCCGCTGGTCGGCCGATGGCAATGCTACTCTCTCCACTGCTAGAAACGGCATCAGCCGCACCGATGTTCGTACAGGAACTGAAACAGAACTGGTCTCGGCCGCTGAGCTAACACCAACTGGCACCCAAACACCGATTACCGTCGCCGATTTCAGCTTCAGCCGCGACTCAGGCTCCGTACTTATCTTCACCAATACAGCCCGCGTTTGGCGGTACAACACCCGCGGTGACTACTACGTCTACACCCGCCCAACGGGCGGAAAACCGGGTACGTTACGTCAGGTAGGTGCCAAACAGCCCAGCCAGTCGATGCTCTACGCCAAACTGTCGCCCGATGGCAAGCGCGTGGCTTACGTGAGCAAAAGCAATCTCTTCTCAGAAGAAATCGCCACGGGCAAAACTACCCAGCTCACCACCGATGGTACCAGGAAACGCATCAATGGCACCTTCGACTGGGCCTATGAGGAAGAATTTGGCTGCCGCGACGGATTCCGCTGGAGCCCCGACAGTAAACAACTGCTCTACTGGCAGGTCGATGCCAGCAAGATTCGCGATTTCCTGATGATCGACAATACCGATTCGATCTACTCCTACACCATTCCGGTCGAATACCCCAAGGTGGGCGAATCACCATCGCCAACACGGATTGGCGTGGTTTCGGCCACGGGCGGCGCAACGAAGTGGCTAGCCATTCCCGGCGATCCGGCACAGCACTACCTGGTTCGGGCCGAGTGGTTTCCTACCGTGAGTGCAGCAGGTAGCGAACTGATTGTTCAGCAGTTGAACCGCAAGCAGAACGAAAGCATCCTGTATGTTTGCCAGCCGGCGACAAACAGGGTCACGCCTATTTTCACGGAAAAAGACAACGCCTGGATCGATATTAAAGCCCGCTGGGACCGCGATGACCCGACCGGCTGGGAGTGGCTCAACAATGGCAACGCCTTTTTGTGGGTGTCTGAAAAAGACGGCTGGCGGCATATTTACCAGTTTAGCCGCGACGGCAAGACCCAGACGCTGCTGACACCCGGCAACTACGATATGGCCGAGTTGGAGCGTATCGATGAAAAAGGTGGGTACGTCTATTTTACCGCCTCGCCCGACAACGCCACACAGCGGTATCTGTACCGCGTGCCGCTGGCAGGTGCTGGTAAACCGGCGGCTGGTCCGGCCGAGCGTCTGTCGCCCGCCAATCAGAGCGGTACGCATGGCTACGATGTATCCCCGAATGGTCAGTTGGCCATGCATACATTCACGAACGCCTCTACCCCGCCCAGCCGAAGCTGGATAAAACTGCCCGACCATTCGCCGTTGCGGGCTGGCTCTGCTGCCTCTCGGCCCGCTCAGGCGCGCAATAAAAATGTTCGGTTCTTTACTGTAACCACGTCTGACAATGTGACGCTCGATGGATGGATGGCCCTCCCGGCCGACTTCGACAGCACCAAACGGTATCCGATTGTTTTTTATGTCTATGGCGAACCAGCGGCCGTTACCACCAGCGATGTCTTCTCGGCAGGTAACAACGACCTCTTTACGGGCGACATGCAGCAGGCAGGGTATATCTACGCGGCACTCGACAACCGGGGCACTCCTGCCCTGAAAGGAGCCGCCTGGCGCAAGAGTATATATCGTCAGATTGGCCGCCTCAATATACGGGATCAGGCACTGGGTACACGGGCATTGCTGGCCCGCCACCAATTCATCGATCCTGCCCGGGTAGCGGTTTGGGGCTGGAGCGGCGGTGGAGCTACTACGCTAAACCTGATGTTCCAATACCCGGAAATTTACCAGACCGGCATTGCAGTATCGGCCGTAACAAACCAGCTGACCTACGATAATATCTACCAGGAACGCTACATGGGTCTGCCTCAGGAAAACCGGGAGGATTTTGTGGCCGGATCACCACTGACACACGCTAAAGGACTGAAAGGCAATCTATTGTACATTCATGGTACCGGCGATGACAACGTACATTATGCCAATGCTGAGATGCTGGTAAACGAGTTGGTCAAGAATAACAAGCTGTTCCAGTTTATGGCCTACCCGAACCGTTCTCATGGTATCTCAGAGGGCGCAGGTACCCGTCAGCACCTGGGCGCGCTCTACACTGACTTCCTGAAGAAGAACTGTCCGCCGGGTGCCCGGTAACTTACAGTGACGAATGTTTATTCTGCTGCTGTCTAGAACGACACGGCAAGCAACGCACGAAAGGGGATCAGGTACGTCTTGATTAATCAAGACGTACCTGATCCCCTTTTTTTAAGTAATTCCAAGTCTGAAAATTAAGTAGAAGTAGCGCATAGTCTTTAAATTCAGAAAGTATTTTTCTTTTTAACAATCTGATATACAGCTAATTGAAAATAACTTTTATAAATCAAAAATCCAAGCCCTGAATATATGCCGTAGGTCTTTCCGTCGATCGATCACACACAGTTTCACACACAAATCAAGTAAAACGAATCACACAACATGAAGACGATTAAACTTCTTTTTTCAATGCTCGCCGTAGCCGCTATCAGCACGGGAGCTTTCGCCCAGGAGAAAACAGTAACGGTAGGTGGTGCCCCCATGTACCCTTCTAAAAACATAGTTCAGAACGCCGTTAACTCAAAAGACCACACCACCCTGGTGGCCGCCGTTAAAGCTGCTGGTCTGGTTGAAACGCTGTCGAGTGCTGGTCCCTTCACGGTATTTGCGCCTACGAACAAAGCATTTGATAAACTGCCCGCCGGTACGGTTGAGACCCTGGTGAAGCCAGAGAACAAAGCCACACTGACCAGCATCCTGACTTACCACGTTGTATCGGGCAAAGTAAGCGCGATGGACTTGATGAACCAGATCAAAGCTGGTGGTGGAAAAGCCACACTGAAGACGGTAGCTGGCGGTACGCTGACGGCTACGCAGAAAGGTAAAAAGATCATGCTGACTGATGCCAAAGGTGGCATGTCAACCGTGACTATCGCCGACGTAAATCAGTCAAACGGCGTGATTCACGTAATCGATACCGTGTTGATGCCTAACTAGCCACACGGGTTACTTACCTATGACGATGTGCCCGGGCCCAACGGCCCGGGCTTTTTTTGTCGCCTACCGCTGTTTCCTGCTCCGTTTAACTTATTGCGCTTTCACGTTCACATACAGCGTGTCGGTGTTCACACCGGTGAAGATACCCAGACCGTTGACAACCGTGGTTGGCGGCGTAGCAATGTTCTGGGTCGAGGTGCTGTTCTGCTTGTACAGCGCGGCGTAATCGGGGTTAAGGTGAAAGAGGATCATCCGGTGTTTGCCATAATACTGAAAGCTCTGCCCCTGCACGTCGTCGAAATCACTTTGCGTGGGCTGATTACGAAAGCGACGATTCTGCGCTAGTGGCCGGTTCGGGTTCACATTCTGATTTATCAGCACCGGAATCGCCTCAACATTATCGACCACCACAAAATAATAATCGGCCGTTGGGTTCTGCCAGGTAAGCCGCACAGCCGCCTGTTGCTGAAGGGGACCGCCACCGCCGGGGCCGCTCCCCATACCAGGCGCTGTTCGGATTAGCTCCGTTACGTCTTGCTGGAAATTGACCGGTTTGGTCGGAATCTGTGTGGTGGCTGTCACCCGCTGCCCCAGGTACTCGAACGATAAGGCGTAAGTCTTCCCAACGCTGGGCTTCACGTCCGGATTCGACTGATACTGCCCGTCGCCAATGTATCGGAGTGGGTACGTACTGGCACCGCTACTGATGCTGATCGACAGTCCTGCGATGGGCTTACCCTGCCCGGTTGTGTCAATCGAAAACGGAATCTGTTTGGTCACGCGCACTGTCATGGGCTGACCAACGGCCAGGTACGCTTCAATAACGGGTTGATCGTCGGGAGCAATGGCCGTTGTTTTTTCGGTGCAGCCTGCCATCGTCAGCAGCAAGCCCAGGCAGGTCAACGCCAGCCAGGTACGTAGACTGGTAAAGGCAGGACGGTACATTGGTTGCTTTATAACTTGTTTCATCTAGCGAAGGCGGTAAGAAAGGGTGAGGTTGGGCGTAATGCCCAGGTACGTTACATCGGTGACTACCAGTTGGCTGTTGCTTCCATCGCTGACCGACGTAAACTTTTTGTACCAGACGTTTTTGCGGTCGTATACATTGAACACAGACAAACCGATACTCCCCTGCTTGAAGCTATAAGTTGCCGATAAGTCGAGGCGGTGGTAGTCGGGAAAGCGGTTGGCGTTCTTACCGGAGGGTGTCGTAAAGGTTTTGCTGGTTCCGTCGAGCAGTTTCACGCTGTATTCGCCCACGATCGACGTGTAGGGCTTGCCGCCGGCATAGATAAACGTAGCGGCAACATCGAATCGCTTGTAATGCAGCGTGTTGATCGACTTAAACTCGTTGCGTACATCCTGATTGGCATAGTAAGGCTGATCGCCAAAGGCGGCAATGTTGCTTTTGGCCATGGCATAGGTATAGCCAACCCACCCGGTGTAGGCACCGAACTTCTTCTGCACCAGCACATCGACGCCGCGCACCGTACCGGTTCCATTAAAAAACGTTTCGCGGGGCACCAGTCCACGCCCAACCTGCGGCGCAAACCGGAGGGTGTATTCCGTGACGCCACTCAGGTCTTTGGCGTAGGCTTCCACATCGAAGAGGTAGCCTGCCGTTTCGTAGCTTGCCCCGGCAATGTAGTGCATAGCCGAGGCGACGGGCAGCGATTCCGTTCCCGACAGCAGCCAGAACGTACGGTTTCCCTGCGAGATGTCTTCCCGCGTAACCTGCTTAATAAACTGGTAGTACTCTCCGACCGCTGCCTTCAGTCTGATTTGTTGTGAGGCCTGGTATACCGCCGCCAACCGAGGCTCGGCATACACCTTACCCGTTACGCCGTACTGTGTGAGGCGGATACCGGGGGTGAGGGTCAGCTTGTTGCTGATCAGACGAATACGATCCTGCACGTAGGCAGTGAACAGTTGCCCCCGGTCGTTTTTCCCCAGTACCGTCAGCGTATCGTTTTGTTTGTAGGCATAATCGATCGCCAGTCGTGAATACTGAAGGCCCGCCTCTACTTCCTGCGAGGCCGACGGCTGCCAGGTAAGATCGGTTTTGGCCGACTGGTCGACGAGGTTATTATCTTCCAGCGTGCCGAAGTTGGCGTTATTTCGCGTGGTTGGCCCACGCTGAATCGACACCTGGTTCGAGATATTCCGGTAGCTGTAATAATTGGAATAGCTGACCAGCGTATTCGTATACACCTTGTCGGACCACCGGCGCGACCATTTCAGGCTGCTGCCCGTGTTCCCCCAGTTCGACAGGTCGGTATTGCTCAGGCTTCCGCCAATGGCGGCGGTCGTGCTGTTTGGTCCCCGGTTAAAGGCCGGGAGGGTTATGTTTTGCGAATTATCAAGGTAATCCTGCCCGTTATAGACACTCAACGTTACCTGATCCTGATCGGTAGGGCGGTAGGTAACGCGGCCATTCAGGTCGTAGAAATACGAGGCGACTGTTTGCGTAGTGGTCAGCTGGTTCAGCCGTCCCCGGCCAGCGGGCACCTGCGGTTGCGTCGACTGCGTAGTCTGAAACTGATCGAAGAGCTTCGTATATAGCGGCCCTTTGAACGATCGCCGCCCGGCCAGCATTACCGTCACCTTAGTACCAATCGGCCCTTCGACAAACGCGTTTACGCTCAGTAAGCTGGCGTCGCCCCCCACGTTGAAGCCCTTGCGGCTGCCTTCCTTTCCGGTCATTTCGGCCACGCCCGACAGTCTACCACCATACTTGGCGCCGAAACCACCCTTTTGCAATTGGATGTCTTTTAAGGCATTGTAATTAAACGCGGAGAAGAAACCGTAGAGGTGATCAACCTGATAAACAGTAAATCCATCGAGCAGAACCAGCGTCTGGTCGGGGGTACCGCCCCGCACATACAGGCCCGCCGATGACTCATTGGCGGCACTAACGCCGGGCATCAGTTGTAGCGCCCGAAACGGATCACGCTCCCCCATGTTTGGCAGCTTGGTCAGGTTTCGGGGTGTCAGTTGCACCATGCCAATCGTTTCGGCTGCCCGCATCACCTCGGCTTTCTGCCCACTTACCTGAATTTCGTCAAGGTCGGTTCGGGTTTGTTCCAGTTCGATCACCAGCCGCCGGGCCGATTCGCCCGGTGTGAGCGCGACTATAGCATCTTTGAAACCGATATAACTGATTTCCAGCGTACAGGTATCGCTGGGTACGTTCAGGAGGGTAAAAAACCCATCGACATTGGTTTGTGCAATGAGTTTGGTATTCCTGACCCGAACATAGGCAAAGGGCAGATTTTCGGCGTTTTTGGCGTCAGTAATTCGCCCCGAAACAGTAATATTCCGTTGTTGGGGCACTCGTTTGATCCGTATTGGCGGAAGATCCTGCGCCCAGACATGGGAGGTCAGTAAGAGCAGGCACGATACAAGTAGTTGTTTAACCATAGACATAAGTAGCTGGCTGTGCAGAGTACTTTGTCTTACGGGAATTACGGCGCTCCTGTTGCAGTTTTATGCCTTTTTAATTGCGTTACGCACGACTACGCAACGTGGCGCTTCTTGAATTGCAGCGGGTTCTCGCCCGTTACCCGTCGAAAAATCTTGTTGAAATACGATAGGCTCTCGAACCCGCTGGCCTCGGCGGCCTCGGTCACGGTATGGTCGGCCAGGAGTAGTTTTTGAGCTTGATTGATCCGGTACTGGTTCAGAAACTGGGTGAATGTCAATCCGGTCATGCGTCTGATATACCGGCAAAAAGCAGCTTCGGTCAGGCTGGCTACGCTGGCCGCTTCCGGAATGTCGATCTTCCGGCTAAACTCCTCCTCGACAAACTGATACAACCGCCGCAGTCGCTGCTGCTCCCGCAGGTTATAGGCATTGGTAACCGGTTTCCCGTGGAGTGAGTCCACTTCCTGGCTGGTAGCCATCTGCTGAAAAATGCTGAGCAGCGCCATCATTCGTTGAAACGGCGGCTGGCTGGCTAAGGCTTCAAGCTGGGCACCCACGGCCCGTTTGGTCTCTCCGCTAAAGGACAACCCAGCCCGTGCCCGCTCAAAAAGGGCCGTGATCTGCGCAAACTCCGGCGCTTTCCAGAAGCCTTCGCCCAGAAACGATTCGTTTAACTGGACAACCACTTTGCGGTACTCGGTCCTGACGCCGTAATCGAAATTGAGATGCGGAATATTCGGCCCGATAAACACAAGGTCGCTGCCTTCGTAACGAGATATATGGTCACCCACATGCCGGGTTCCGCTGGCTCCATCGATATATACAATTTCGTATTCGGGATGATAATGCCAGAGAAAGACGTCCTGTAGGTGGGGGGTCAACAGAATGTGGAACGAACTGTCCGCATCGGGGTGGATTTCTTCAAAGGCGATTTTCATAAACGATATCGTACTGTATCTGGTGCTTTAGGGCTACTCAGTTTCACTTATTTACTCTTTCGCTCGTCATTGTAGCCAATATAGAGCAATATAGTGCAAAAACGAGTCAGGTACGTGCTAACGATGCTATCGCGCAGGTTCCTAGTTTTGTCTTATTCATTCATGATAAAACAAAATCAGCCATGACGCCAACCATGCAGCCAACGATGACACCGAATATGGTGCCAGACAATGCCCACACCGATATCCCGGGAAATCCATCAACTGCCACCAGCAGTACACAACCGCTGAATGACCGATCTAATGGGAAGCCCCTGCGCGTGTTGTCGGAAGCTGACTGGACGTTCTGGCGCGAGAATGGGTACGTTATCATCAAGCAGGCTGTGCCCCGCGAGCAGGCCGAACGACTGGCGCAGACCATCTGGGAATTTGAGGAGAAAGATCCCGGCGACAAAGCAACCTGGTATGCCCCGCCCCGCGCCGAGATGCGTATGAAAGAGCTGATCGGTTCCGGTATGGTCGAACTCTACAACCATCAGCATGAGTGGGATAACCGGCAAACGCAGCGCGTATACGACGCCTTTGTGGATGTGTGGGGCACCGAGAAATTATGGGTGACCATCGATCGGGCGAACCTCAACTTCCCGGTTCATCCCGATCAGCCGTTCAAAGGTTTCATTCACTGGGATTATGACCCCGAAACCCGCCCCCAGAATGTACAGGGCGTACTGGCCCTGGCCGACCAGACCGATGAGCACATGGGCGGTTTTCAGTGCCTGCCCGAGTTGTACCGGACCTACGATACCTGGAAACTGACCCAACCCGCCGACCGTGACCGGTTCAAACCCGACACCACCGGCTTCGAGTTTGTCAAGGTGAAGCTGGAAGCCGGCGATCTGCTCATTTTCAACAGCACGCTCGCTCACGGTATCCGGCCGAACCATTCGGCCGATAAAGTGCGTATTGCCCAGTACATTTCCATGATGCCCGCGCAGGAAGACAACGAAGCCCTCCGGCAGTGGCGCATCACGTCGTGGCGCGAACGGCAGGCCCCCGAAGGATACGCTTTCCCCGGTGACCCGCGCAACTGGGAAAAGACCCGCTACCAAACTGCCGAGCTATCGGAACTGGGCAGGAAACTGTTGGGGTTGGATGCGTGGGCATAATGGCTGACGCGCGCATATTGCTGACGCCTGTAGAGACCGGTCCAACCAGAATGTTGTATTTTTGCCGGATGAAACCCCGATGGCATGCCGGGTGTTAGGAATGAATATGAAAAAAGTGGCTTTTTACACGCTTGGCTGCAAGCTGAATTTCTCGGAAACCTCGACCCTCGCCCGCATGATGGAGAAAGAGGGCTACGAGCGCGTCGAATTCAACCAGCAGCCCGATATTTTCATCATCAACACCTGCTCGGTAACCGATAACGCCGACAAGAAATGCCGCAAGATTGTTCGGGAAGCCCAAAAGGTGAATCCAGATGGGTTTGTGGCTATTTTGGGTTGTTATGCACAACTGAAGCCTACCGAAATATCAGAGATTCCGGGCGTCGATGCGGTGCTGGGTGCGGCCGAAAAATTCAGGCTGGCCGAGTTGATGCCGACCTTTACGAAGGCCGCCGTTGGCCAACCGGGGCGGGTGTTGAACTCAAGTATCGAAGAGGCTATCGATTACCACGCCGCTTATTCACTGAACGACCGCACCCGAACCTTCCTGAAGGTACAGGACGGCTGTGATTACCCCTGCGCGTACTGCACCATACCGCTGGCTCGTGGCAAAAGCCGGTCTGATACGATTGAAAACGTAGTTCGGGCAGCCCATGAAATTGCGGAGCGCGGGGTTCGAGAGATCGTGTTGACCGGCGTAAACATCGGCGATTTCGGGCTTATCGCAGGGGAACGTACCCAGACGTTTCTGGAGTTGATTCAGGCGCTCGATGACGTGGCAGGCATCGACCGATTCCGTATTTCGAGCATCGAGCCAAACCTGTTGACCGACGAAATCATTGCCTTCGTCGCGCAATCGAAACGGTTCGTGCCGCACTTTCACGTGCCGCTTCAGTCAGGCTCCAATACGGTACTTGGTCTGATGCGCCGCCGGTACAAACGTGAACTGTACGCTGAACGGGTCGCGAAAATCAAGTCGCTCATGCCACACGCCTGCATCGGTGTCGATGTGATTGTGGGGCATCCCGGCGAAACAAATGACCTGTTCCGCGAGACCTACGAGTTTCTGAACGAGCTACCAATTTCGTACCTGCACGTATTCACCTACTCGGAGCGGCCCAACACCACGGCCATCATGATCAAGCCGGTGGTGCCCGGCCAGGTACGTGCCGAACGGAGCAAGATGCTGCATATCCTGTCGGATAAAAAACGGCGGGCGTTCTATGAATTGCAGATCGGGCGGTCGGCAACGGTACTGTTTGAAGATGATGTAGACCAAGCAACCGGCCGCATGCAGGGCTTTACTGAGAATTACGTACGCGTGGTGGCCAATTATGATCCACTACGCATCAACGAATTGATTCCAGTTCAACTTTCGGCTATCAATCCGGAGGGGTTAGTGGAGGTTGCCGAGCCGGAGTTCGCATTTGAGACGCACTAAGCAATACCTTTCAAGTAACTGACAACTTGCTATTTATAGAAATGTCGCTTACTTTTCTACCTGGAAAGTGAGCGACATTTTTGTTCACTGAAGCCGCCATTAAAAATTAAACTTCAGACCCACCTATGGCCCTCGCTGGTGCATTATTCGAAATCCTGATTGCCATATTACACGCTGTTTGGGTGAATGTTTTTCCTGACGGAGAGTAAAACATGTACGCAGCATTAAGCATTAAAAGCTCGCAACATTCCGCCGTCCTCTACTTCCCAAACAACGCAAACAAGCCCTTCTTAGCACGCAATCGCAACGGTGCATCAGGATGTTGCGCATTGTAAACGGCCAGTACATCGGCTTCGTGCTGACGGAAAAATTCGGGATCGAAATTGGCTTCGGCCAGATGTTCTAATACGTATTGAAGTGGACGTTTTTCGGTAATCCAGCGTGTCCAGACATCCTGCCGTTGCCGGATTCCGAATGCGTTCATGCCCGTTACGGCCCCGTCGGACGTTTGGTAGTTTATCCTGATAGCCTTCTGTGCGTCCGGGTGTTCCCAGTAAAGTGACTGAATCGTGCCATCGTCGGGCAGATTAGCAGGTACGTCGCCATAGGTCTGGTATTCGATGTCGAAGAATTTGGCCGAGTTGAAAAAGACACCGGGTTGGTAAGCTGTTTTCTTACCCAACAGCGTCTGAGCCAGCGTTTCACCCATAATGCGGCCCGTATACCAGATCTGTTCAGTGGGCTTGCGGCCCGGTGGCGGCGTTCGGTGCTGCACGCAGTCGCCAATGGCGTAGACGTCAGGTACGTTCGTCGCCAGGTACGTATCGACCAGAATACCGCGATCGGTTTCCAGCGCCGTCCCTCGAAGCCATCCGATGTTGGCCGACACCCCCACCGACACCCCCACAAACTCGCAGTCAATGCGTTTTCCGGCGCTTGTCGTTACGGCACCAACACGGCCTGTTCCGTCGTCATGAATCTCGGTTACCTCCATTTCCAGTTGCAGGTCAACATGATGTTCCTGAATGTGGCGGGTAATCATAGCCGATTCTTCTTTCGGCAATACGCTTCGCCAGAAACTAGCCTCCCGCACCAGAAACGACACTGGAATCTCACGCGAGAGCAGCATTTCGCAGAGTTCGATACCGATCAGCCCGCCACCAATCACCACCGCCCGGTTTACCGACGTACCTGACTGTTTGGCATCGGTCAATACTTCCATTTGCTCCAGATCGGGCATTCCGTAGAGACCCTGTACCCCTCGTAGCTCCGTTTGTAATACGCCGGGGCGGTTTGGTGAGGAGCCAAGGGCTAGTACCAGTATATCGTACGTCAGGTTTTTGGTCGTGCCATCCGGTTGGGTGGCGGTCAGGGCCTTTCTCTCGAAGTCAATTGTCGACACATGCGCCCGGAGCAGGTCGATTCGGTTTTTGGTCCAGAACCAATCCTCGTACGGTTTCGTGTGGGCGTAGGTCATATGGCCCATGTAGATGTACATGAGCGCCGTTCGGGAGAAATGGTGATCGGTTTCTGACGAGATAACGGTGAGCTGATCAGCGCCCCCTTTTCGGAGTTCTCGGGCGGCGGTAATTCCGGCAATGCCGTTACCAATAATGACAATGTGACGCATGGATGGCTAATTACGATATACGGACGGTTGACTAACGAAGCCATACTGTCCCGGCAAACCTTCGCCACAATATACGGGTGTTTTGCCACCGGGGTTCATCAAGCGTTATATTGCGTCTATTTCCTGACTCAATATACTATGTCTTCTTCTCCCCTACGCGTGCTGGTTGTTGGCTGTGGCAACATGGGCGCTTCCCACGCAACCGCGTACCATACCCTCGACGGTTTTCAAATCTGCGGCATCGTGTCGACTGGCCAAAGCAAATATGTACTCAACGATAAACTGGGCGGCGGCTATCCCCTTTTCGACGATTATGCCACAGCACTGACCGAGACAAAACCAGATGCGGTCTGTATCTCAACGTACCCGGATACCCACGAAGCCTTTGCTATTATGGCCCTGGAAGCAGGCTGCCACGTATTTATCGAAAAACCACTGGCCGACACGGTAGCGGGATCGGAACGGGTTGTGGCTGCGGCTCAGAAAGCAGACAAGAAAGTCGTCGTTGGCTATATTCTGCGCGTTCACCCCTCGTGGGCCCGGTTCGTTGAGGAAGCACAACAGTTGGGCAAACCGCTGGTGATGCGCATGAACCTGAACCAGCAAAGCCACGGCTACATGTGGACGGTGCACCGCAACCTGATGAAATCGCTCAGCCCAATTGTTGATTGTGGGGTGCATTACATTGATGTGATGTGCCAGATGACGCGCTCAAAGCCCGTTTGGGTATCGGCTATCGGTGCCCGGCTAACGGATGATATTCCGGCTGACAACTATAATTATGGGCAGCTTCAACTGCGTTTCGAAGACGGGTCGGTAGGCTGGTACGAAGCCGCCTGGGGACCGATGGTCAGCGAAACGGCTTTCTTTGTAAAAGACGTAATTGGCCCCAAAGGATGCGTTTCCATCGTGGCGAAAAATGCCGGTGCGGTAGGCAAATCAGACAATGTGGATTCGCATACCAAAACCGAATCGCTCCGGGTTCACCACGCTCATCTGACAGCCGACGATCAATTTGCCCAGCCCGACACCTGGATCGATATGCAGGACGAGCCTGATCATCAGGAGCTTTGCAACCGCGAACAACGCTATTTCCTGCAAGCCATCACCGACGATCTGGACCTGACCGATCACCTCGCCGACGCCGTAAACAGCCTCCGCATCGCCTTCGCCTGCGACGAAAGCGTACGCACCGGAGAGGTTGTTCGGTTGTGAGACTTCAGGTAGGATATTGGCCCGGATTTTAGTAACTTGTAGTTCAGTTTCAGCTGTAACACAGAAGGTTTACACTTGAATGGTCAGCTTCTTCAAACGGAAGCTGACCTACCTGAAGCTCAACAACGAGGTGGTAGCTCTGAACGGTGAACAGAGGTCGGTTTGGGCGGTTCGCCGGGTTGGGTGTAACTTTTTATCAGGTACGTTATCAGTAATTTGATAGGGCCGGATGGCTTTTTACGTAATGCAGCTGCCAGTTCAAACTGGTTGTGTTGCTACCTCAGGGTGCATGCTTTACACTGCAGTTAACTTACTTCTCATCAAATGCAAAGACGAACTGCCCTTCGGGGATTGGCCGCTACGCTTGGGGGTTTTATAGCACTCCCCACCTGGGCCACAAATTGGACACCCGACTCCCTTGGGTTCATTTCTGCCGTATCGGTCGACGAGGAAGCTCTGCTGGGGGAACTCGTAGAAACGTTGATCCCTGAAACCACTACCCCAGGCGCTAAATCGCTGAAGGTGCATCAGTTTGCCCTACGGATGATTAACGACTGCTATGGCGAACAAGCACAGAAAACCCTGCAACAGGGGCTTGCGCTGACGGAAACGACCGCTCAACAGACGTACGGCAAGGCTTTTGCTGAAGGCGACGCAACACAGCGCAAAGATGTGCTGGCTAAACTAACGGCGTCGGCAGACCCGGTAGGCAAATCATTTGTCAACCTGATCAAGCGGCTGACGATTCAGGGTTACACAAGCTCTGAGTATTACTTGGTGAACGTACAGAAGTTCAACATGGCACCGGGCTATTACCACGGCTGTGTACCCGTTGAAAAGTTAACCGCTGCGGGTAGCCGATAAACCGGCTGATCTGCTTTTCATTCGTCCGTTAATTCCAACAAGGCATGTCTTTTTTGAATATAGATTCGGTTAAAGAGCGTACGTTCGATGCGATCGTTATTGGCTCGGGTATTAGTGGCGGCTGGGCTGCCAAAGAACTCACCGGCAAAGGGTTACGCACCCTCGTACTGGAACGGGGCCGGGATGTAAAACACGTAACCGACTACCCCACAACCATGATGCAGCCCTGGGAATTTGCGCACCTGGGGGCACTGTCTAAAGAATACATAGACGCCAACCCCGTTGCCAGCCGCTGCTACGCGAACCGGGAAGATGCCAGCCATTTCTTCGTTAAAGACGCCGATCATCCCTACGTGCAGGAGAAGCCCTTCGACTGGATCCGGGGTTACCAGGTAGGCGGCAAATCGCTGATGTGGGCCCGGGGTACGCAGCGCTGGTCGCAGTTTGATTTCGACGGCCCCGCCCGCGACGGTTTTGCCGTTGAGTGGCCCATCAGCTACGCCGAACTGGCCCCGTGGTACAGCCATGTGGAGAAATTCGCGGGCATATCGGGCAACAAAGATGGGCTCGCCCAGCTACCCGATGGCGAGTTTTTGCCTCCCCATGAGCAGTCGTGTGTAGAGAAACACTTTGCCGACCAAATGGCAATCCGCTACAACGGAACGCGCCCCGTTATCATCGGCCGTTGCGCGCACCTGACCGCTCCGCAGCCCATTCACCTCAAGCAGGGCCGTGGCCAGTGTCAGAACCGGTCGCTTTGTCAGCGGGGTTGTCCCTACGGCGGCTACTTCAGCAGTAATTCATCGACGTTGCCCTGGGCCGCCAATACCGGCAAGTTGACCCTTCGCCCCGACTCGGTAGTACACTCAATCATCTTCGACGAGAAGAAAAATAAGGCGACGGGCGTGCGGGTGATTGATGCGCACACCAAACAGATGACCGAGTATTATGCCCGCATTGTATTTGTTAACGCCGCCACGCTGAACAGCAACCTCATTCTGCTGAACTCAACGTCGCACCGTTTTCCGAACGGGTTAGGCAACGATAATGGGCTGCTGGGCAAATACATCGCGTTCCACAATTTCCGCACAACCATTTCGGCCGAACACGACGGTTTCAAGGAGACAACAACCGACGGCATCCGCCCCAACGGCAGTTATATTCCCCGCTTCCGCAACGTATTTAAGCAGGAGACCGATTTCCTGCGGGGCTACGCGGCAGGCTTCAGCGGGTACCGCTCTACCGAAACCGACACGTCGGGCATGGGAGAAGACCTGAAAGCGAGCCTGATGAAGCCAAACTACGGTCCCTGGCGGGTTGGCTCGCACATGATGGGCGAAACCATTCCGAAAGAATCAAACTACGTGGCGCTGGATGCCGCCCTGAAAGATGCGTGGGGTGTTCCGCAGCTAAAAATTTCGGTAGCCTATGACGATAACGACGAAAAAATGATTCGTGACTTTCATGAGCAGATGACCGAAATGCTGACCGTATCGGGCTTCAAAAACATCCGGACCAACGACAAACCCGACAAAGCACCGGGCCTGGATATTCACGAAATGGGCGGCGTGCGTATGGGAAAAGACCCGAAAACGTCGCTGCTCAACAAGTGGAATCAGTTACACAACTGCAAAAACGTATTCGTGACCGATGGCGCCTGCATGACCTCAACCTCAACGCAAAACCCGTCGCTCACATTTATGGCCATCACGGCCCGGGCGGCCAACCATGCCGTGAGTGAGCTGAAAAAAGGCATGCTCTAGTCCATTTTCTACCCCGGTAGTTTGTCAGTACAGGCAACATACCGGGGTATTTTTTTATACTCAACCGGTAGCTTTAACCTGCCTTTTTCATGCGCTTCATCCTGCCCGGCATACTGCTGGCCACCCTGCCTGTCTGGCCTTGCTTTTCACAATCTGCACCGGCAACCAGGTCATCGACCGCTTCGGCCAGCCAGGTCAGGCCGCTGGCGATTAGTCTAACCCTGGTCAGCAATGATGGAAAGGCGGGCTCCCGTATGGCCCTGAAACTACAGAATACCGGTACGAATCCCTTGCCGGCCACTGGCTGGACATTGTTTTTCAACGGTGGCTCCTACACCAGTACCGATGCCAGCCTTGCCCGGGTGAAGCCTGTCAACGGCGATTTACACGCGCTCAGCCCCGGTGCCGGCTTCAAATCAATTGCCGCGGGCCAATCGGCCACCATCGAGATCACCTCCCGCCGACTGCGCAACCGAACCGATTTCCCATCAGGCTTTTACCTTGCTTTAGACAGTAATCTGGCGCAGGCTTTCCCGGTCGACGTGGCCGTTAACATGGGCAATCTGTTCGAGGCATCAGACCGAAAGCTGACCGAACGAATCTTTGCCCAAAATGCGGTTATTCAGTCTGTCTCAGACCAGCAGCTGACGAAGGTATTTCCTACCCCGGCCTCGTATCAGGAAACAGGGCAAGCATTTGTCCTCGATGGCCAAACCACAATTGTAGCCCCGGCGGAGTTCAAACCCGAAGCTGATTTTCTGGCGAATAGTCTAGTACCGATCCTTAGCAAAAAACCTGCGATTAAAACCCAGGGAACGGGCAAAACGATTACGCTGCGCAAGAATCCCGCTCTGGCTACCGAAGCCTACGAGTTACAGATCAACCAGAACGGCATTGTGCTGTCGGCGTCGGCCAGGGCTGGGGTTTTCTATGGCATTCAGTCATTGCAGACGCTTATTCCGGCGAGTGCACTAAGCGGAAAATCCGGCTCTGTTCAGGTGCCGGGCCTGGTGGTCAAGGATGCGCCCCGCTTCGGCTACCGCGCCCTGATGATGGATGTGGCCCGAAATTTTCAGCCGAAATCAGAAGTCCTTAAAGTGCTGGACTTGATGGGTCTATACAAACTGAACGTACTGCACCTGCACTTTAGCGATGACGAAGGCTGGCGGGTAGCCATGCCCTCGCTGCCTGAACTAACCACAGTAGGCGGCACACGCGCCTACGCAGCCGATCAGACCCAAAGCCTGCTTCCCTCCTACGGTTCCGGCCCCGCCGCCAGCAATCCGGCAGGCACCGGGTTCTACACAAAAGCTGACTTTATCGACATTCTGACATACGCCCGCGACCGGCATATCGAGGTGATCCCCGAAATTGAATCGCCGGGTCACGCCCGCGCCGCGCTGAGGGCGATGGATGTCCGCTACCAGGCCCTGATGAAAGCCGGCAAACAGGCAGACGCGGAACGTTATCTGCTGCGTGATCTGGCCGACAAGTCTGCCTACGAATCGGTGCAGGGCTGGCACGACAACGTGATCGACGTCGCACTTCCTTCAACCTATACCTTCCTGGAGCGGGTGATCGACGACCTGATCGGCATGTACCGCGAGGCGGGCGCCCCCTTGAAAACCATTCACATGGGTGGCGACGAAGTACCATCGGGCGTTTGGCAAAAATCGCCGGCCGTTCAGCAGTTGATGGCCAGCAACAAGGCCATCAAATCGACCGACGATTTGTGGTATTATTACTTCGGCAAAATGAATCAGGTGCTCAAAAAGCGGGGTTTATTCCTGTCGGGCTGGGAAGAAGCGGGGCTGAAAAAAGTCGTGCAGAATAAAAAAACGGTCTGGGTGCCCAACCCCACCTTTGCGGCCGAACGCTTCCGGGTGAATGTCTGGAAAAACGAACCGGGCTCTGGTGCCGAAGACCTGGCCTATCGCATGGCGAACGCAGGTTATAAGGTCATTCTGACGGGCGTTACGCACCTCTACATCGACTTGGCCTATAACGCGATGTCGGAAGAAGCCGGTCAGTATTGGGGTGGGTACGTTGATATCGACAAGCCGTTTTATTTCATTCCGTACGATTACCTACGCAACCTGAAAGACGACAATACGGGGCAGCGAATAGACCAGAGCCGGATCAGAAGCCGGGAGGCGATTACGGAAAAAGGGAAGGCCAACCTGGTGGGCATCGAGTCGCCGCTCTGGTCAGAAACCAACCGGAGCCCCGGCCAGTTCGAGTACAAGCTGTTGCCTAAATTGCTGGCCGTTGCCGAGCGGGCCTGGGCCAAAGACCCTGCCTGGGCGCTCGAAAAAGACGAGAAGAAAAGTGAGCAACTTTACAACCAGGCCTGGTCGGCATTTCTGCATACTGTAGGAAACCGCGAGCTCCCCCGGCTCGATACCTACGCGGGCGGTTTTGCGTACCGTATCCCCACGGCGGGCGCTAAAGTGGTAGACAACAAGCTGGTTGCCAACGTACAGTTTCCCGGCCTAACGATTCGCTACACCACAGATGGCACCGAGCCAACGGCCGCCAGTCCGGTTTATATAGCTCCGATTTCCTTTACGAGCCCCATCAAACTGCGGGTGTTCAACAGCGCAGGCCGCGCCGGACAAACCGTGACAATCAGGCAATAACGTACCTATTCACCCTCACCTACCCGCCATGGAAGACTATACGCTATCACCACCCCGGCCACCTGTACTCGACATAGACAACCGCTTTCTGTCGCTGGATGTATTCCGGGGCCTGACCGTTTGTTTCATGATCGTGGTGAACACGCCCGGCGCCGGCGCAACGCCGTTTGCCCCGCTGAACCATGCCGAATGGCACGGTTTCACCCCTACCGATCTGGTGTTTCCATCGTTTCTGTTTGCCGTTGGCAATGCCATGAGCTTTGCCATGAAAAAGTACAGCGCGCTGGGTACGTCGGCGGTGCTTGGCAAAGTAGCCAAACGAACGGCGCTGATCTTTCTGCTGGGTTACCTGATGTACTGGTTCCCGTTTTTCCGGCTGGGCGAATCGGGCGAGTTGCTCAGTTTCCCTATCAGTGAAACCCGAATCTGGGGCGTGTTGCAGCGTATCGGCGTTTGTTACGGGCTGGCTTCCCTTATGGTCTACTTTTTTTCGACCCGCACCGTTTTCTGGCTCAGCATCAGCCTGTTGGTGGGTTACTGGTTCATGCTTCTGGGCTGGGGCGACCCGGCCGATCCGCTAAGCTTGCTGGGTAACGCCGTGCGCCGTATCGACCGGTTTCTGATCGGTGACGCGCATCTCTACCACGGCAATGGCGGCGTGGCTTTCGATCCCGAAGGCCTGTTGAGCACCCTGCCCGCCATTGTCAACGTGATCATCGGCTACTATGCAGGTACGTTCGTACAGCGGGTGGGCAAGAACTACGAAAGTGTTGCGAAGCTGCTGTTGGCGGGAGCTCTGCTGCTGTTTGTATCCCTGTGTTGGGACATGGTGTTTTCGATCAACAAAAAGCTGTGGACCAGTTCGTTCGTTCTGCTAACCACCGGACTTGACCTGACCATACTGGCCACACTGATATACAGCATCGAGATCAGTAACTGGAATCGGGGTAACTGGACGCAGTTTTTTGTGATTCCGGGCAAAAACCCGTTATTTATTTACCTGCTCTCGGAAGTGCTGGTCATCATCGGCTACATGATTCCGGCGGGGAACGGCGAAAGTGTGATCAGTTGGATTGGCATCCACCTGTTTCAGTCTATTGCGCCCGGTCCGCTTGGCTCATTACTTTTTGCCCTTGCCTTCATGCTCCTCTGCTGGAGCGTAGGCTGGGCCCTCGACCGCCGCCGTATTTACGTTCGGGTGTAGCGTTATGATGCTTCGCCAGGTAGGCCCTTCGACCAGCGAAAGCAATCATAGAATTAACCTCAGCGCACAAAATCGATAAAGTGGGCAGTTAAGCGAAGCGAGCCGCAGAAAGGAGTACTTTCCAGACTGAAACCGAACTGACAGGACCATGTTGAAGCAGCTTTTGGAATTCAGGGAGACAGACAGGAAGTGGCACATTCCCGTTTTGGCCGGGCTCAGCGTTGGCCTGCCCATCCTGGGTGGTTACGTGATGGGCGCGTTGCCGGGTGGTAAACTAGCGTCGATGGCCGGACTGGTCATCCTGTACATTCACTCCCTCAGCATTGCCAACCGGCTCATCATCCTGATGGCCTGTTCCTTCGGCATCATGGTTTCCTTTGCCGTTGGTAGCCTGTTCAGCTTCAACCCGCTGCTAGCCCCCGTGGTGCTCGGACTGTATGCGTTTATCGTGCACCTGGCCCTGTATTACCTGAAGATGACCCGTCCGCCAGGCAATTTTTTCTTTATCATGATCGCCTCGGTAGCCATCTGCATGCCATTCAAGCCCGAAGCCATTCCGCAAAACATCGGGTTCGTAGGCATCGGCACCATGATTTCCTTTGCCCTGGGCCTGATTTACAGCCTGTTGACGCTCAAAAACCAGCCAGTTGATAATCAATCGGTGAGTATTGCCAAGAGCAAATACGTCAATTTGGTTGAGTCAGTTACCTTCGGTTCAATGGTTGGCCTGGCCCTGCTTGTTGCCAACCTGTTGAAACTTGAAAATCCTTATTGGGCACCTACCTCCTGCGCAGCGGTGATGCAGGGCATGAGCACCAAGCACATCTGGCAGCGCAGCATTCAACGTATTGTGGGTACGTTTATCGGGCTGGGCATAACCTGGCTCATCCTGCTTTTGCACCCATCGCTGCTGGTGCTCTGTCTCAGCGTCATCGGGTTACAACTGGTGGTTGAGTTCCTGGTGGTGCGCAACTACGGGGTCGCGGTCATTTTTATCACGGTCCTCACCATCTTTCTGGCCGAATCGGGCCGATCACTCACCGCCGACCCTACCTCGCTGATCATTGCCCGGTTTTTCGACATTTTGATTGGCTCGGTGATCGGTGCGTTTGGCGGATGGATGCTCTACAACGAACGACTTCAGTACAAGGCTACCCGACAAATTCGCCGGACCAAACTGCTGATGGCCAGCCGTAAATAAAACCCATCAACGGCAGACTGGCTACCTCGCCCCAACCCATCGCTTTACCCATGCCTATCTTGCTCTTCATACTTAGCGTGCTTGTTCCGCTGCTTCCCACTGACCGGTCAACCAACGGCGGAACCCGGCTGGCAGCGGGGCATTTACCCGTTGTTGTGACCGATCCAACAGGAACAGTGCATCTGACCTTCGGGCAAGACTCGACCATCTATTACGCCACCGCCACCGGAAGCCCTGTCCGTTTTTCGGAGCCTGTGGCCGTGGCTACGCTGCACGAACTGGTAGCCGGGGCCAAACGCGGACCGCAAATCGCCGCCTCTGACCGGTACGTCGTGATCTCGGTTGTAGACCGGACCGGCGACCTGTTTGCCTACACCCTGGATCGTCGCAAGGGTACCTGGTCGAAGCCGACCCGCATCAACGACGTACCCGCGGTGGCCAAAGAAGGTTTTCAGGCACTAACCAGCGCCTCGTCGAACACCTTTCATACCGCCTGGCTGGATTTGCGCGGCGATAACCAGAACAAAATCATGGGAGCCACCTCTACCGACGGGGGACGTACCTGGACCGCGAACCGGATTATTTACCAGTCGCCCGGCGGGTCGGTTTGCGAATGTTGCCGGGTATCGATAGCGGCCCGCAACAACGACGTGTTTGTTCAGTTTCGAAACTGGCTCGACGGCTCCCGCGACCTGTACCTCGCCCACTCTTCCGACGGGGGACGTACCTACCCGTCGGTACAGAAGCTTGGCAGCGGAACCTGGAAACTCAACGCCTGCCCGATGGATGGCGGTGGCCTGACCCTGAACCAGGCTGGCCAACCAACCACCGTTTGGCGGCGCGAAAAAATGCTCTACACCTGTCGGCCCGGCGAGCCCGAGAGCGAGTTGGCTACCGGCCAGAACGTGACCGTCACCAGTCATCAAACCGAAAACGCAACCGCCTGGGATGATAACGGTACAATTTGGCTCCGGCACAATACCAATGTACCTACCGCCCTGGGTACCGGAAAAATGCCCAGCCTCGCGTTGACGAGCAAAGCAGTCATCTGCGTTTGGGAAGCCAACGGCCAGGTGATGACGGAGACATTACCCGCCCAAAACTGATTCATCTCTTTTTCAGTGCAGCGCCCCTAACAGGCTACCCTCCCCAGCTATCAGCTATGAGCCAACTCCCCGCCACCCGACGATCATTTCTTAAAACCGTGACGGCTGGCATCCCTCTGGCAGTTACGTCAACGGGTGCCCCAGCAATAGCGACTTCGGCTGGTTTGGCGCCCAAAAAGCCGTTACCAGTCCGATTGAGCTGCAACCTGTATTCGTTCAACGAACCACTCGTCAACAAGACCATGACGCTTGAGGAAGTGCTGAGGTTTTGTGCCGAAACAGGCTTTGCGGCCGTTGACCCGACGGGCTATTACTTTCCTGACTACCCCGCCACTCCCGACGACAGCTACACGTACCTGATCAAACGGACCGCCTTCAGGCTGGGGCTCGACGTTAGCGGCACGGGTGTGCGCAACGACTTTACGCTGCCGGACGTTACCCGCCGGAAAGCCGAAATTGAGCTGGTTCGGCAGTGGATTGGCGTGGCCGCGAAACTGGGGGCTCCTGTCCTGCGCATCTTTGCGGGCAAGAACGTACCTGCCGGTCATACGCGCGATGAGGTGACCACCTGGGTGGCCGACGCGATTGGTGAGTGCGCCACCTATGCCGCCAAACAGGGCGTGATGCTGGTGTTGCAAAACCACGCCGACTTCATTGAAACTGCCGATCAGGTGCTTGACCTACTGAAGCGGGTAAACTCTCCCTGGCTGGCCCCCAACCTCGACGTGGGCAGTTTCAAGATCGGCGACCCGTATGCCGAGATTGCTAAACTGGCCCCGCTTGCCGCCACCTGGCAAGTAAAGGAAAACCTGTTCGTCAACGGACAGGAACAGGCAACCGACCTTGGCAAGATTGCCCAGATCGTCCGAAATTCGGGCTATCGGGGTTATTTGCCCATTGAAACGCTTGGCAAAGGCGATCCCCGGCAGAAGGTACCGGCTTTTTTTGATAAAGTGCACCAGGCGTTGAACGCTGCCTAACGTTTCTAACCAGCTTCGCTCATGACGATTTGTGTCGCGCAGAGTAGACCCGTCACGGGCAATGTCCCGGCCAACCTGGATAAGCATATCGCCCTGATAAAGCTGGGCATTGCCAACGGCGCAAGTGCCATTTTCTTCCCTGAGCTATCGCTGACGGGTTACGAACCAACGCTGGCAAGAAACCTGGCTACTCAAGCCAACGACCCCCAATTCAACGTTTTCCAGCAACTCAGCGATGCCAGCCAAATCGTCATTGGCGTAGGCATGCCAACGATCACTGAGTCGGGCATCTGCATCAGTCTGCTTCTTTTTCAGCCGCATCTGGACAGGCAAGTTTACTCGAAGCAGTATCTGCATGCCGATGAGGTACCCTATTTTGTGAGTGGCAATGACTTTCCCGGTCTGACGATTGGTGGCAAAAAAATTGCCCTGGCTATTTGTTACGAGCTTTCAGTGCCCGCCCATACGGCCAATGCCTGCTCAGGAAGTGCCGTAGTTTACATCGCGAGTGTGGCTAAAACCGCTGGTGGTCTCAGCAGCACCCTAAGCCGATTAGCGCTCATTGCCCGTACCCAGTCAATCCCCGTCCTGATGGCTAACTGTGTAGGACAGGCCGATGGAGACATCTGTGCCGGTACATCTTCGGCCTGGAACGACAGCGGCCAATTGACCGGTCAGTTAGCTAGTGATAACGAAGGACTATTGCTTCTGAATTTGGCTACGCAGGAAGTAACCGTAAAACAGTTGCCGCATTAACGCGCCGAGCTCCCACCGGCGCTGCCTTGCTCTGCACAATTCTGCCTTCATAAGCTGCGCTTGACACGCCAACGGGTAAGGAATTTACCTAATAGCGGCCTATTCCTTACCCGTCGACAATCAGTTGGCAGGGTAGCCTACCGCTGCTTCAGCAACCGCTGGCGATGCAGTATACCTTCAGCCGTTTTCACGTTCAGGATATAAACTCCTTCGGGCAAATCCGATACAGTAACCCGCAGTTTCCCTACACCCGCAACCGGTGCTATGTCCCACTGCTGTTGTAGTCGACCTGCCACGTCGAGAAGCACAATACGGGCGGGAGCCGTCAACCCCTGTATATCCACTTCCAGCATTTCTTGTACCGGATTAGGATACACCCGCACCTGAACCAACTCGTCGGTTTCCCGCCCCATACGGGCGTTACTACCACCCAGCATGCACGATCCATCCAGCAGTGTTTCCTCGCTGACGGCAGCCCCGGTTTTATCTGTCACAGTCAACCGAATCAAATAATTCTGCAGGCCGTTGAGGTTCCCTTTTGTGCCAGTGATGTTGATGGTTGAGCCACCCGGAACAGGCACAAAACTGACCTTTCCGATAGCGGTACCGGCAGTTGCGATTCCCTTATAGTTCGTCGAATTTGGTGCTTTGTAAGACCAACTGTACGTATACGGCGACGTCCCACCCGTTACAGTCATAGCCAGTGGCAGCGTAACAGCCTCGTTGGCTGGTGGCGCGCTTTTAATACAGAGTCGGGCCGGGCCGTCCACGTCAAGTAACCGGATAGCCGTAATGCTGACCGACGCGATACTGGAGCAACTGGCCAGATTAGTAACGACCACCGAATACACCGTGCTACCGGCTGGTGGCGTTACGGTAATGCTGCTACCAGTAGCGCCTGTGCTCCACAGATACGACGTACCTCCGCTGGCGCTGAGCAAAACCGACTGGCCTACAGTCACTGTAGTTGCCGAGGCAGTCAGGCTGGCAGTTGGCAGCGAATTGACCGTTAGCGTGGCTGTGGCCGTTGCTGTACACCCACTGGCGTTTCCGGCAATCACCGTGTAGGTACCTGCCGCACTCACCACAAATTGACCCGACGTACTCTGCTGCCCATCACTTAGCGTGTAACTGCTGCCGCCGGTCGACGTGGCCAGCAACGTAGCCGATTGACCAGTGCAGACAGACGCACTCGTCAGGCTCGTGTTTAACGGCACCTCGTTGATGGTTATCGGGCCACTTACAGCCATTGCGACCAAGTTATCGTTGGTTGAAACGGTAGCCGTAAAAGCTCCGTTGACGGTGGGAATAACACTGGTTTGTATAAGGGTAGCCGATTGACCAACTGCCGAGATCGTGTTGGTTCCGTTGCTGATCGTGTAACTGTACGTCTGCCCGGCCGTTAGTCCTCCAACCGTGAGCGAGAAAGCAACGGGGGTACCCGGACATATTGCAGATGCGTTGGCAGCGATCGTTACCGACACCGGCGGTTCCAGACTAAACTGCGCCACACTCGGATCATGGTCGCTAATCTGATCCGCAAATTCCGAATTCATATGCACCACATCGAACCCGTTAAGTTTACTCAACAGGCTGTTGCTGACCAGAATGTGGTCGAGCGTTTGTGCGTTCCCTTCGAAATTGTACGTGTAGCGTTCGTTGGCAGGCAGCGTTTCAATCAGTGCAGTAAGGCCACTGTTTTTTAGAATGGTCAGCGGAGCAGCAAACTCAAAGTCGTTCAGGTCACCAGCCACAACTACGTTGGCAGACGCACTGATTGCCAGAATACTCTGTACAAAATCCTTTACGATGGTTGCCTGCTGAATCCGCTGGGCTTCGCTACTGAGTACCGGTGGCTGAAACTTACCAAACAGCGGCTGATCACCTCCTTTTGAATTGAAGTGGTTACCAATAACAAATACCGTTTGCCCGTTGAACATAAATTCACCAACCAGCGGTTTACGGCTAGCCGCAAAGGCGGCATTAGTGGGATCAATGCGGCCGGGGCTAGCCGATAACACGGGTTGCCCACCACTGGCACTAACCGTCGTAGCTGTCGTCGCATTACCTCCCGGCCGATCCATAAAACTCACCCGCACCGGATTGTACAGAAAACCCTGCCGAATGTTACCGCCCGGTTCTCCACCATCCTGGTCATCTACAGGATCAATCTGGCGGTAGGCGTATGTAGGCCCACCGGCCGAAGCGATGGCATCAACCAACGTCTGGTAGGTGGTCGATGCGGAAACAATAGCATCATTGACAGGGCCATTGTTGTCCTGTATCTCTTCAACAACGATAATGTCGGGCGATTGCAGGTTGGTAACCACAGCCGTAGCCAGGCTAGTAAATTTCTGTGCACCATCGCCCGAATCTAGATTTTCAACATTGAAGGTCGCAACGGTCAATTTTCGACTGTCGCCCGTCAGGGTGGTAACTTCTTTCGTTAAGCCCGAAGGTGATGAAACCACCGGGGCCGTTGCGGGTAGTACGGCAAAGTTGCCCGAGTTGTAATCGACTACTCCCGTGATGGTATTGAGTTGAGTGCCTACAGTCACCATAGGGCTACTGGCACTATACAGCACGTTATCGATCTGGATTCGCTCAGGGTTAAAATCCGTCGACTGAATCAAAATACCGCCTCGGGCCGTACGCAGGCCGGCTGCGGCCCCGTTATCGGCCAGTACCCAGATCTCGCCGGAACTAGCGGTTGGGCCAACTGCTACCGGGTTGTTGATCTGAACCAACATCCCCTCCAGACTTTCATAAAAATCAATTCCATCCGTAGCTGGGTCGAACGTACCGCTTGTTTCGACGTTACCTGCAGCGTCGTTATCAATTATTGTGGAAGGTATAGCGCGGCCTCCGTTGCCAAGAACCGTTGTGGCTGGCAGTGAATTACCTGACGATAGTCTAGTAACAGTGGGATTGGTAAGCTCAGTCGTGGTTAGGTTGGCTGAGCCAGCGCCACCCGCTCTGAATTCGGCGATGGTGCCGGTAACCTGTACCGCATCACCAATGGCTACTACAGGAGCCGAACTGGTAAAGACAAATAGCCCTTCTGACGTAGCTTCGTCACTATCCGGAGTTGGGTTCTGTATATAGAATCCATTACTCCGAAGCGCCGTAACAATCCCGGTTGTAACGACCGACTGACCAACAAGGGGCGAGGTATGACCTGCCCCCTGAATGCTGTAAATGGGCAGGATCGATACATCGTCATTCTGAATAATACCCAGCCCCTGTGCATCAGCAACTGTAGTACCGGTAACATTAGTTACATTGACAAAGAAGGCCTCGTTAGCTTCTTGAAATCCATCTCCGTTAATCAGCACGCTGAACGTATAAGTAGAGCTCCCCGCAGGAATCGTCTGGCCCGTGAGGCTTTTGGCGATGTAATCGCCAGTGGCCGTAGTGGCCGTACCGTCGGCGGTAGCCACGTCAAAACTGACCCCTCCGGCCGGAGCAGGTGACGATAAGCTTATGGTAAAATTGAACGCGGTCGTTCCACTATTTCCTTCACTCAGCGTCACGTCATTAATCGAAAGCGATGGGGTCGAAGTGGCATTGGGCGTGAGGCTAAAATCATCAACGGCCAGTCCGTCGTCTGCTCCTGCAGGGTCTGAATCGGTCCATCGAATCCAGAACCCGGCTCCATTCGGGATGGATATCCCGGTGATGGTCGCTGATAGGTTGGTTCGATTCTCCGCTGCGTTGCCGTCTTTCGCTCCCGCAGTCACCGTATTTGGGGTAACGAAATTGAGTGCGGCAACAGATGTCCAGACGCCTGTCGACAGATCGGTGGCGTTGGTGCTGTATTCGAAGTTCAGTTGATCGGTTCGGGCAACCCCACCCAATCGCCACTCTTCGCCCGTGTAGCTAATTTGAAAGCTATTGATTGTGCTGCCTGTGTTGTTTACAAAGTAGGCCCCAAAGCTAGGCACCAGTGTGCCACTGCGCAGGCAGCCAAATGCGCGATCGACACTGCCAGTTGCCCCATAGCTATAGGTATCACCCGCATTACTGCTCCCTATATCAACCCCATACTGCTCATTATCTCGGGTACTGCCGCCCGACTCAGTCATAAACCACCCGGTAATCGTCAGGTTGTTCGTTGTAGACCCCGCTGTGCTTGACAGCTCATTAAAATTCTGTGTATACGTACTACCAAGCGTAGTTAACGATACGCTCTGGCCCCAGGCTATACGGGCAAGTAATACCGGAACAAGACACAGGAATCGGAGTAATCGTGGGTTCATAAGCATATAGGTTGATTGGTTAACTCCATACAGACAGGTCAACTTTTCTACTTTTGGCGGGGTATGGGTAAGCGAGAGTGTAGCACTGGCCCTGCTCAACGCTCAAGTAGACGGCCTGACTGGCGCTAGGTACGCTACTCTGTACTGTGCCTGCCAGGCATGAGAAATACCCTGCGGAAATCTACTAACTATATACTCAGTAGCTATTTCGTTATATCATTTTAGGCACACTGTTTATCAAGCGGTTAAGCAGACGGCGCTTTGCACCTCAGCTAGTAAGCAGGCTGACCAAAACCAGTTCGGTGATACGCCAACGGTTATAAATAGGAATAAGCTACTTTGCCATGTACAGGCGACACGCCACCCTACTCACAAACGCTGCTTACACCATGCACTTCTGCTACCGATTTATCACCCTGCTCATTAGTGGGGTATTGTTCCTGTCAACTGCCGTTCAGGCGCAGTCAGCCACCGACGCGTTCGTGTTCGGCGACCTGCTCCCCGATGCTCCCGAACTGGCGGCGCGGGGAGTCCTCGGCGTTGGCGTTCGCACGCTGACACTCTCCCACGCTAATCAGCTGAATATTCTAAAGACGAAAGATGGGCAAACACCGCGCTACGACCGGCCACTCACCGTCGAGATTTGGTACCCGGCCGACATCCCGGCGGGCAAAACGCAACAGGTAACGTATGAGCAGGTAATGGGGAGTTCAAACGACCCCAAACGTCCGCTCATTCCGTTTACGTTTGCCGGGCGGGCCCTGCGCGACGCCACACCCACAACCGGCACGGCTCCGTATCCACTCCTCATCGTGTCGCACGGGTACCTGGGTTCGCGGTTGCTGTTTACGTACCTGACCGAAAATCTGGCGTCAAAGGGGTACGTTGTCGTTTCCATCGATCACGCCGAATCGACGTTTCGGGACGCGGGCGGATTTGCCAGCACGCTCTACAACCGGGCACTCGACGACCTGTTTGTCCTAAACGAAATGGCCCGCCTGAGCGAGAAAACAAGCAAATCGTTTTTGGCCGGCTTACTCGACGCCAATAACACCGGTCTGATCGGCTATTCGATGGGGGGGTATGGTGCACTGAACGCCGTTGGTGCGGGCTACAGCGCCCAGGCAGCCGGTATGTTCAAACAGCTCTCGGGCGGCAGTACGGCACTCGATACGCGCCTGACCAACGCGCCGGAGTACAAAGCCTCGCAGGACCCACGCATCAAGGCCGTGGTGGCGTTTGCTCCCTGGGGCATGGAACGGGGCGTTTGGGATGCGGAAGGACTAGCCGGGCTAACCCGTCCTACGCTGTTTGTGGCGGGTAGCAAAGATGATATTTCAGGCTACGAAAAAGGAATAAAAGCAATTTTCGACGGGGCCGTCAACGCTGATCGGTACCTGCTGACGTACCTGAATGCCCGGCATAACGTGGCACCCAACCCACCACCAGCCGAGTCGCTGAAGCCCGGCCTGCATATCGACGAATATTACCGCTACGCCGAACCTGCCTGGAACGAACGCCGGATTAACAACATCAACCAGCACTTTGTCACCGCTTTTTTGGGCATGCACCTGAAGGGCATGGCCTACGGCAAATACCTCGCCCTGCCCGAATCCGCCAACCAAGGTTCCTGGACCGGCTTCAAACCCCGTTCGTCGGTCGGGCTTGAACTGCGCCACGTCAAACCCTGATTGGTCACTGAACAGGCCTCTCTCCTAGCGTCGCGTTTTCTGAAGTTCGTCGAGCAGGTAGTCGAGGCCATTCAGCCTGATTTCGTACAACGTCTGGAGCAGCATGCCCAGCTTTCCAGGGGGAAAGCCTTTCTGTGAAAACCATTCCAGGTACGTTACGGGCAATTCCCGAAGTAACCGCCCTTTGTATTTACCGAAGGGCATCGGGTACTGAAGAAGTTCAAGCAGTAATTCAGGATTACCGGCTGGCAGATACTCGGCCATGTGATGAAGTTGCGGTTAATGTGTACTAAATGAATTGCACAGAGTATGTATAGTCACTAATTTACTTCAATAAAAAATAACAAGACTACCCAAAAGCCATACGTACCTGATGACTAAACGCGATCAACCCCCAGTTTCGCCCACCTACTCGTCCGACGCTTCTCCTGGTTCGGCATCTCGTCGCTCATTTTTAAAAACGCTCGGCGTAGCGGCTACAACACCCGTTGCCCTAGCAGAATCGGCTAAGGGTGCACCAACCACCCAGTACCTCAACCTGGTTAAAAACCACGCGAGCAGCTCGGCAAACAGCAAAGTCAGGATGGCGCTGATCGGTACCGGCGGTATGGGTATCGGCGATATGCAGACCGCCCTTCAGGTCGACGGTGTTGAAATGGTAGCCGCGTGTGATTTATACGACGGTCGCCTGCGCCGCGCAAAAGAGCTGTGGGGCGATGGCCTCACCGTTACCCGCGATTACCGCACGCTGCTCGACCGGACTGACATCGACGCTGTTATCAACGCCACGACCGATCACTGGCACGAAAAAATCTCGTCAGACGCCATGCGCAAAGGCAAGCACGTGTACTGCGAGAAGCCGATGGTGCAGAAGGTTGACGACGGCCATACGCTTATTAAAGTGTCGAACGAGACAGGTAAGGTATTCCAGGTGGGCAGCCAGTTTGCGTCGTCGATCATTATTGCCAAAGCCAAAGAACTGCTGAAAGCGGGCGACATTGGCGAGCTGGTTTTTGCCGAAGCAATTTATGACCGGCACAGTGCCATGGGCGCCTGGCAATACTCGATTCCACCCGATGCATCACCACAAACCGTTGACTGGGACACGTACCTGGGCAGCGCCCCCAAGCGGTCGTGGGACCCGCTCCGCTTTTTCCGCTGGCGTAACTACCAAGACTACGGCACCGGCATTGCGGGCGATCTGTACGTCCACCTGCTCACTACGCTGCACACCATTACCGGCTCGCTGGGGCCCAACCGGGTCTATTCGAGTGGGGGTACCCGCTACTGGAAAGACGGGCGCGACGTACCTGATATTCAGCTGAGTGTCTACGATTACCCTAAAACAGCCGAACACCCTGAGTTCAACCTTACCACCCGCTCGAACTTCGTAGATGGCGGGGGCGGCAACTACCTGGTTCGGCTCGTGGGTACCGAGGGCGACCTGTCTATTGGCTGGGATAGCCTCACGGTACACCGCAACAAGTTTCCCAAAGCGCCGGGCATGTCGATCGACAATTTCCCGAAAGATCAGAAGGAGTTATATATCGCCCAGTACAATAAACTGTACCCGGCTATTCCCGAGATGGAAGGGCCCAAAGAGTTTAAATACTCGGTACCAAAAGACTACAAAGGCGACCGGTACGAGCATTTTGTCAATTTCTTCAACTCGGTACGCGACAAGAAGCCAAACATCGAAGACGCCACGTTTGGTCTGCGCGCCTGCGGCCCAACGCAGTGTGGTAACATGAGCCTGCTCCAGAAGAAAGTGGTTAGCTGGGACCCTGTAAAAATGAAGATCGGCAACGCCGTTTAAGTTAATAGGCTGTGGTTTGTGGGGGCTGCTTCACGAGCAGTACCCACAAACCACAACAAGCGCTTTATCACTCAATGCAAGCACAATCAGTACGTTTACTTGTCAGCCTGCTACTCTTGGCGGGGCAGTTAATGGCTCAGCCGACTACGCCGCTTGGCCAGCTTCGCGTGCAGGGAAACCAATTTGTGACGGCCGACGGGAAACCGGTTGTGTTCAGAGGACTCAACGCCAGTGACCCCGACAAATTGGAAAAAAGTGGCCACTGGGACAAGTCGTATTTCGAGGAAATGAAACGCTGGGGAGCCACCCTGGTCAGGTTTCCGGTACATCCGGCGGCCTGGCGCAGTCGGGGTGCTACCCAGTACCTACAACTACTCGACAAAGGCGTAGCCTGGGCGGGCGAACTGGGCATGTATGTCGTGATCGACTGGCACAGCATTGGCAACCTTAAGAACGAGATGTACCAGAGCCCAAACTACGAAACCACCCGCAAGGAATCGTTTGAGTTCTGGCGCACCCTGTCGGACCATTACAAAGACAACTCAACCGTTGCGTTCTTCGAGCTGTTCAACGAACCGACCGTTATGGGTGGCAAGCTGGGTACGTGTACCTGGGCCGACTGGAAAGCGTTAATGGAGGAAACGATCACGATCATCCGGGCAAACGGTGCCAAAGCCATTCCGCTGGTGGCTGGTTTCAACTGGGCCTATGACTTGAAAGAAGTGGCCCAAAGCCCGATCAACGCCGAAGGGATCGGGTACGTCAGTCACCCCTACCCTATGAAACGCCCCAAACCGTGGGAACCACAATGGACGGCCGATTGGGGCTTCATCGCCAAAAAATACCCATTGCTACTAACGGAAATCGGCTTTTGCGGAGCCGATGATAAAGGAGCGCACGTACCCGTAATCAGCGACGAATCGTACGGCGACGCCATTACCAGCTATTGTGCCACCAATGGCATTTCGTATGTGGTCTGGGTGTTCGATCCGCAGTGGGCCCCTATGTTGTTCAGTGATTGGAATTATACACCTACCCGACAGGGCCGGTACTTTAAGAAAGCCATGCAGTCGGCCATTGCCAAGTAAGACAGCACCATCCAAACGACCCGCCTGCTTCATTACCAGGCAACCCTAAACCGTCCGTTCTTATGCATCTCGATCGCAGACATTTTTTGAAGCAACTGGGCTTTGGCGCCCTGGGCCTCAGCGTAGCCACCACCAGTTGGGCCAGTTCAGTCGGCTCGCCGGAAGGGCTGTTATCGCCCACGCGTACGGCCAAACTGCCCCGCAGCCTGCCCACGGCGCAGGGGGTTGCTCCGTCGGGATTACTCGATTTTACCACTACCATTGAAAAGGCGAACCTCAATGTGCACAGCATCATGGTGGTTCGTCACGGAAAAGTTGTGGGCGAAGGCTGGTGGGCGCCCTACGCTCCTCAGCTGAAACATACGCTCTACTCGCTGAGCAAAGCCTTTACCTCAACCGCTGTTGGAATTGCAGTAGACGAAGGTCGCCTGTCGGTAGACGATAAAGTTGTTTCCTTTTTCAAGGATCAGCTCCCCGCCACCGTCAGTGAAAACCTGGCGGCCATGCGCGTGAAGGATCTGCTCACCATGACCACCGGGCACGACAAGGAGCCCACGCCCGATATGCGGGCAAACGGCAACACAAACTGGATCAAGGTGTTTCTGGCCCATCCCGTCGACCACAAGCCAGGTACGCATTTCGTGTACAACAGTGGTGCCACCTACATGCTGTCGGCGATTGTCCAGAAACTGACCGGACAGCCCCTGATCACGTACCTGACACCACGCCTGTTTGGTCCGCTGGGTATCGAAGGCGCCGACTGGGAGGTGGACCCGAACGGCATCAACACCGGCGGCTGGGGACTGCGACTGCATACCGAAGACATCGCCAAATTCGGTCAGCTCTACCTGCAAAAGGGCATTTGGAATGGCAAGCGACTTCTATCTGAAGGCTGGATTGCCGACGCCACCAAGCCGCAGGTCCAGTCGGCCGGGGGTAAACGCAAAGCCGAAGAAAACGACTGGCTTCAGGGCTACGGCTACCAGTTCTGGCGGTGTCGGCACGACGCGTACCGGGGCGATGGAGCCATGGGTCAGTACTGTATCGTGATGCCCAACGAAGATGCCGTTATTGCCATCACCTCCGAAACGGGCGATATGCAGGCCGTAATGGACGCCGTCTGGAACCATATTCTGCCCGCTTTCAACGCCAGTCCGCTCCCCGCCGATGCGGCCGCAACCGCCCAGATGAATCGGAAGCTGAGCAGCCTCGCTCTCACCTACCCGGCCGCAGAAGCCACCTCACTCCTGGCAGCTACCATCAGTGGGAAAACTATTTTGTTCGACGACAATTCCCTGAAAGCCAGCAGCATGTCGTTGACCTTTGCTAACGGCAACTGCCTGGTCAAATTCAACGATGGGCAGGGCAAGCACCAGCTAACCTGTGGCCTTAACAAATGGGCAGAGAGCGAATCGACGCTGTCGACGGCACCGATTAAACTGGTACCAACGCCCATTCCCGGTGAAACCAAAACGCGCATTGCCGGCACCGGTACCTGGACGGATGCCAACACCTTTCTGATGACCTGGCGGTTCATTGAAACGGCTCATTACGAAACCGTCACCTGCCGCTTTAAGGCCGATACGGTTGCCGTTGAGTTTGAAAGCAGTATCTCGAAGATCAACAAAACGAAAGACAGCCGACCTGTTCTTCAGGGAAAGATGCAAACTGGCGCAGTCAGTCAGCGCGGGTAAGTACACAATAACCAAAAAAAGACTAGCCGACCGATAACTAGGATCAGGCTGAACTGCCCGGATTTTAATACGCAGTTCGGCCATATCTGAGTTATCAGTAGGCTAGTCTTTTTTTGTCAGTCAACTAAACGTTTGCCTGCCAGATACATCTAACTTGTATACAAGCCCAAAACAAGGCCATGAAAACTGCAGGTAATTTTTTAATTGTGTTGGTCGGGCTGACCGTCAGCCTTTCCGGAGTACTCTCTTCGTGTGCGCAGGGCACCTATAGTCAGCCGGGCTACGGTCAAACCCAGCCCGACTATGGCCAACCGGGCTACGACAACGGATACAATAATCAGCCAGGGTATAATAGCCAGCAAGGCTATAATCAATACGGCGGTCAGCCGCAGGATTTTTACAACGAACTTGGGCCTTACGGTCAATGGGTACAGACGCCCCAATACGGTACCGTCTGGATTCCGAACGTACCCCAGGGTTTTCAGCCCTATGCTACCAACGGCCACTGGGTTGTTACCGAGTATGGCAACACCTGGGTGTCTGATTATGCCTGGGGTTGGGGGCCATTTCACTACGGTCGCTGGTTTCAGGACCCCCGGATGGGTTGGGCCTGGGTACCGGGCTACGACTGGGGTCCTGCCTGGGTATCGTGGCGTTCGGGTGGTGGCTATTACGGCTGGGCTCCGCTGGGACCAGGCATGAACATCAACGTAAACATCAATATTCCAGCCAATTACTGGGTGTTTGTGCCGCAGGTGTACATTACCAGCCCCAACATTTACAGCTACTATGTACCCCGCCCGCGGGTGGTGAATATTTACCAGAACACCACCATCATCAACAACGTGTATCGGTCCAACAACCGGGCGTATGCCTACGGACCACACCGCGATGAGATCGAACGGGTAACGCGCCGCTCAGTGCCGGTCTACCGGATCGAAAACGCCGGACGGCCTGGCCGCGATGAAGTACGGAACAACAACTCAGTTGGCATTTATCGGCCCGAGGTAAACCGTAACAATGGTCGCCAGGGGTCAGAAAGTCGGAGTTACAACGAGCCG
This sequence comes from Fibrivirga algicola, assembly GCF_011742925.1. GTDB lineage: Bacteria > Bacteroidota > Bacteroidia > Cytophagales > Spirosomataceae > Fibrella > Fibrella algicola. The sequence continues at coordinate 332,761 of NZ_WAEL01000007.1, read as the reverse complement.
TTCGACAATACCCGCCGTGGTTCTGGTTCACGGACCGACTCGCGCTACGATTCACGCAACAACGCCCCTAATGCCGGTACGTATAACGGGTACCCAAATGGGCGCGGCAACGCCGGCACGTACCCAGACGCAGGTTCACGGCCTGTTCCATCGACGCCCGCCCCAACCGCCCCAACGCCAACTTATCCGGAACGGGGACAGTCGCCCCGGGGTGGCGGAAGCTACGGTCGGCCAAACTACGAGGCGCAGCAGAATCAGCCGGCGCCGCAACCGAGCCAGAGTTATCCCGGCCAATCAGCGCCACAGCCCCGCCGGCAACAGTCGATTGAACCAGCACCAGCTCAATGGGGACAAGGCAACCGGCAGCAGGCACCAGTACAGCAAGCCCCCGTCCAGCGGGAATACCCAAATCGGGATGCCGGTAACGGGCGTGTAGGTACTAGCCAGCCGCAGGAGCAGCCCCGCCCGGCAACTCCCGAGCAGCGCAGCCCCGGCCAGCCCACCCAAGGCGGGTACCAGTCCGGACGCGGCAGCTCACGCGGCAATAATTAGTCGCACTACTAACAGATTACACAAAGAGCCAGCCCCTGATGGGAGCTGGCTCTTTGCTTGTATACTCATCCCACGGCGATTAACCAGTTGACAGTAGCATATGAACGGGTCCTGACTAACTGCCTTTGCGTGGTCTTGGTGCTATCGACTAGCCAAGTGGTGTAGTTCTCTGATGGAAATGAAGTAAGCTTTCTCCAGTTTAAATAGACCTACCGAACGGGTGCTGATTGCTGAGCGGCCACTTTCCATTGGTCCTTATCTAATTTAAGTACTTCGGTAAATCGGAATGTAGCTGTGTCGGGACTGGCGTGCGAGGCCGTACCCTGCGCCATGATCACATTATCGGCCAGCGAAGCGGTTGAATCGAAGTGAATTGTTTGCGCATCGGCAGCCAGAGAGCCAACCACTACCTGCCGGGCGATCGAATCGATGGCGATTTTGCTTAACCCGCGTTTTTCTGGGCGGGCGGGGCTGAACAGTTTCTTACCGGCATTGGCCAGGTCTTTAAATACTGGCAGATCGGCCGCAATCCCGCCGGCAAACACAACCACAACCAACGCCGATACAAGAAGCTCCCGCTTCAGGCCACCCGTTCGCCGATCGGTTGAATAGCCTTTAAGCGACGACCAGTTGTTGACAATATGAAAAACCGCTGCGGCGAAAAACAGCATGCCAAACCACGCATGCGTATGATCGACGGTGTGATTGCTCTGCCCAAAATAAATGAGCAGACCGGTGACAGACAGTACGGTGAATACGGCCGCCACCATTAGGCTAACCAAGTTCTTCTTTTTCATACTAACGAGTTAAGGGCCAATTGCCTGGCTGTATCTGCAAAGGTTTGTTTTGAATATGGATCTAAAAAGGTAATTACTTTTTTGAGATTCTCAGGCAATAAGCAAAGCTAGCCGCTATAGCCTGTGATGGTTACCCGCTGTTTCCTCAAGCCTCAGCTATCAGGTGACCATCCGTTCTATGCTGAGTCAGGTAAGGCGGGTCGGACTTGCCGAGGTAGGTCGCGGTTCTGACTCGTTTTAGCGGTAGTTGATAGCGACAATGGCGTAGCTATGTGTATGGGCGTCAAAAACAGGTGGCAACCATCAAGCGGCAGCTAGTCCAACACGAATCTACTTCATGCCGCGAAGAGCAGAAGTTAAGCCAACCTGAACGGTCGATATGCTGTACAGATGAGCGCTATTCGGTTCTTAACCAACAGTGTTTTTTTAAGTGTCTCGCAAGTTGTTTAGCATGTCACCACCTGTGTCGCGATCTCTGCAACTGCTGCCGCCCTGATGATCAGCGCCGGAACCGGAACCGGATCAACACGAAAAGACTGCCGACAACGAGCGCAAAACTGACCAGCACCATACCCGCTATATAAGCTGCTCCTACATGCGGCCCCTGATCACTAACGGCCGACAAGCCAGTTTCGAGAGAAAAATGCGCGCCGATCAGACCCGCTATCCATACACGCCATAACAGCCAGCGTTTCTCGACGATGGGTACGTACCAGAGCGCGAACAGGACAACGGTAACGGCAGGCAAAAGTACCGATAACCCTTCGATGAGGTCATCGAAGAGCGGCTGGGGTGGGTGATTGGCATTCGCCAGTAAGCAGACAAGCCAATAGACCAGTAGCCAAAGCAGTTCTGGACCAATCAACGCAGTCAGCCATCGAGGCAACAGTTGCATACACATTTAAAAAAGCTACAGTATCAATACGCGGCTTGTCAAGCAGATGTGTGGCAATGGCGCTCTTCCGGTCTACTATTTTAGCCTGCGGTCGCCGACTAGAGCGGCAATATCAATACACATGCACCAACGTTCATCATATCACATTAAAAACTGATTAACTGAAACCACCCCGAACCAGTGTACCCGTTGCGGTTGCGTAAACTTGTACCTTTGGCCATTGCTGGCGTATCCCAGACGTAATCATTTCTCAACAAACTCATGAAACCAACCGCGATCTACGATCTGTTGATCGATGCCATGGAGGAGCACCTCCCGTCGGGCTGGACCATTGCCCGCCTGAATATTCAGTTTCTGACCAATGGCCAGGATGTCGAGTTCTCAGGCACGTACCTGGATGCCGCCGGAGAGCCGCAACCCCTTACGACTGACTTCCCCGATGAAGTCACCGAAGCGGTACAACAGCTTTACCAGTCCCGTAAGACAGAAGGCCACCCCAAAGCCAACACCATGCAACTCGACCTTACGGCGGCAGGGCAGTACACGACAGCTTATAGCTGGGACCAGGAAATTCAGGATGAAGATGACCACTTCAGCAATGGCGGTACAGCCCGGGAATGGCAGGCAATTCGGGATGACAGGTACGGCGCTTCCTCAGAGCAGTAAGTCCATCCCGCTGACCACATGATGACTGTCTCGTATCGCACTCTGGTTGATTTTGGGCTGGTCATTCTAATCTGGCTGGTTCAGCTCATCATCTACCCTGGCTTCCGCTATTGCAGCCCTTCCAGCCTGGCGATCTGGCACCCAACATATAGCAACCTGATTACGCTCATCGTTGGGCCACTCATGCTGGCACAGGTGGCCCTGATTGGCCGGGAAACGTACCTGAACGCATCCTGGATTACTGTATCGTCGGCCGGGCTGGTAGCACTGATGTGGGTAGCAACGGCCTTCGTATCGGTGCCCATTCACAACGCCATTGCAGCGGGCGACACGTCTACAGCCACACTCGCCCGGCTGGTCGACACCAACTGGATACGTACCATTGGCTGGACGATCCTTTTCATCCTTGGTTTGATCAGCCATGCCCGAACGGAAACCATCGACTAAACTGACTGCTTCTAGCCCGCCTCTCCCAAATGCACATCAACCTTTCCGGTCTGTTCGTCCTGCTTTGCCTCTTTGTTTTCAGCCCACTCGTAGGGCAGGCACAGAGCAGCCGGTCAGCTACCAGGCCTGCCACCTTTGCGCTTAGCCGAATTGACACGATTTCATCGACTATTCTTGGTGAAAATCGAGTGCTCAACGTCTACCTGCCCGATGGGTACTCCCCCGATTCGGCCACCAAATACCCGGTCATCTACCTGCTGGATGGTGGCGTCGATGAAGATTTTGTGCACATCGTTGGGCTGGTAATGTATAATACCACTCCTTGGATCAATCGCTTTCCACAGTCGATCGTCGTTGGCATCGGTAACGTGAACCGGCGGCGTGACTTCACCTTTACCGTTCCCAATCTGGACTTTGTTGCCCAAACCGGTTTCGATAAAAGCCAATATTCGGCCTATGGCGGTTCCGCGAAATTCATCGCCTTTCTGGAGCAGGAAGTTCAACCGTTCATCGACAAGCGGTACGCCAGCAGTAAAGCCAGAACGATCATCGGCGAATCGCTGGCAGGGTTGCTGGCTACCGAGATTCTGCTGAAAAAACCCGCCCTGTTCGATACGTACATCATTATGAGCCCCAGCCTGTGGTGGGGGCAAGAGTCACTGCTGTACGATGCCCCCCGCCTGTTGGCAGCGAAGGGCCGCAATCCCGTGAACGTCTATATTGGAGCCTGCGAGAAAACAACCAGCCTCCGTATGTATGCTGATGCAAAAGCACTATCGGATATAGTAACGAAACACGGAGCCGGAAAAGCGCGGGTTTATTTTGATTACCTGCCCGACGAAACCCATGCTACGCTGATTCATCAAAGCGTGTACAACGCATTTAAATTACTGTATCCGCTAAAAAAATAACAACAAAGCAGGGCACACCCACCGTTTACCCTCGGAGTGCCCAACGCTGCATCATCCGAATAAACCAGCCATGTACGCTGGGCATTACGCAACCAACTCATAGCCATGAAAAACCTCCGACTCGCTCTCGACTGGACAGCCAACACCAACCACACCGGGTTCTACGTAGCCCGCGAATTAGGCTATTACGCCAAAAACGACATTGCCCTCACGCTGCTCACGCCCGACGAGGATGAGTACGCAACAACCCCCGCCAAAAAGCTGGAGTTGGGCACAGTTGATTTTGCACTGGCCCCCTTCGAGAGCATTATCAGCCTGCACACCAAGCAAAACAGACTACCTGTGAAGGCCATTGCCGCGCTATTGCAGGAAGACATCAGTGCCATCGTTACCCTCAGTGCTAACAAAATTTCCCGCCCCCGTGACCTCGACGGACGTACCTACGCCTCCTACAAAGCCCGTTATGAAGATGCCATCGTTCAACAACTGATAAAAAATGATGGAGGCGCCGGTTCCATCACGGTGCTATACCCGGAAAAGCTGGGTATCTGGAACACACTCCTGACCAATGCCGCGGACTCGACCTGGATCTTCGACAACTGGGAAGGGGTAGAAGCACAGTCATCGGGTATAGAACTGACCAAATTCCGGCTGGCTGATTACCAGATTCCGTATGCGTATTCGCCGTCTCTGATTGCTACGGAGGCCGCCATCGAACAGAATGCTGACCTGTACGCTGCTTTCCTGGCCGCTACGAGGGCTGGTTTCCTGTACGCCAAGGCAAACACGGAAGAGGCCGTAGACATCCTGAAAAAATACGTACCTGAGCGGGATGCCCGCCTCATCAATCTGGCCGAAAGCCAATCATACACGTCAGCCTACTACGGCGATGAAAGCAATTGGGGCCAAATGGATGCCGATCGGATTCAACGGTTTATCGACTGGCTCTATGATCTGGGCCTGGAGTCGGAAAAACTTGCCGCTGCCAATCTATTTACAAATGAGTTGCTCGGTTGAGCACTTTACGTGGCGGTATCAGGCTGGGCACAGGTAGCAAGAAGTGGCAGTTCGTTGCCTCGGTCTGAAAAACTTAATGACCATTGCCCCGTTCATTTATGTAAGACAATCCCATCTGTCCGTTAGTAAGAAAATGGAAAATAAGCCCAAGGATTTTTGGGATCAGTTAGGCAGTCTGCTCGTTCCGAAGCGGCAGTCAAGTGCGCCGCGTACCGTAACGAACGAGCAGATTCTGCACGAACTGATCCGGTGTTTCGACACCTCGCTCAATCGGGAAAGCATTGGTACCAGCCTTCTGTTTGACGCTCACTACGTTATTGTGCTGCATCCCGCCAGCTATGCCGAACGGCTGGGGGCGCTACCCGTCATTGTCAACGAGGCAGTGAATGCATTCAATGAACGGCTGAAACAGCGCAACCGTGAACCCAACCGGATTGTCACGGTTGCGTCGCACTGGCATTTCAAATTTGGGCCCGGTACGGAGTTTGATGGCCGCGCTATCACACCGGCCGATGTGGAGGTAATCGGCTCATTAACGGGCGCGTCGCTCGAAAATGACAGCCTGAGCGCCCCCAAAGCGGGCAGTGTGAACCTGAAGGCGACCCGGAAGGTGAAAAATACGAACGTCTATGAAAAGCTGGACCTTAATCTGCCAGCATTCAGCCACATTGATTTTCGCGAATCAGGGGCTTTCGCCGTGCGAATCGACCCCGCTATTTTGCACCCGCCCGTAGCCGCTCAACCAACGCCGGAGTCTTCGGCCGTTATGCCTGAGCAGACCGCCACGCCCCCACCCGCCCCCAGTCCGGTTCGCCCCGATGCTCTGGCGCGGATTGACTGTTACATGGCCGACCAGAACACGGAACAGACCTACTGGATGAAAGACCGCGAGATTGTCATTGCCCGCCTGGAGCCTGACAATGAACTATTTACAAACTACATTCGGCTATCGTCGCCCTACGTTTCCAACCCGCACGCCCGTATACGACACGACGCCGCCACCGGTCGGTTTCAGCTGGCATCGTTCAGTAAACACGAGACCAGGCTCAATGAGCAGGTGGTGGTCCGCAGCGAACCGGGAAGCCCCACTTGGGTCGAGCTGCCAAACAGCTCGCAGATTTTGCTCAACGGTGTCGTTACACTGACCTTTCAAAGCAACATTTAGCCCATGTTCGACGTAATCACGGCCCTATTATTGAGCATACTTGTGTTGGTGATGGTTTTACGACATTTCCGTAACCTTCCTAGATAACCTAGACGCTTTTCAACTTTTTCTCAATGGCTTCAGTACACATCGCCGGTCAAACCGATGTTGGTCGCTCCCGTCACGACAATCAGGATACCTTTATCAGCCAACCGCTCTGGTCGGCGCAGGATGCCCTGTTGGTCGTTATTGATGGAGTTGGTGGCTATGCGGGCGGCGCGGAAGCCGCCGGGTTAGCCAGAGAATCGATCACACAGTACATGGCAACGCCCACCGGCGACACCCTGACCATGTTGCGCGAGGCGGTGATCTACGCCAATAACCAGATTGTCCGGCAGCGACAGCAGGATCCGTCGCTGGGGCGTATGTGCTGCGTGCTTACCGCCGCCGTTGCCGACGCCGCCACCAGCAAGCTACTGTATGTACACGTGGGCGATACCCGCCTGTACCGCTTTCGGCAACAGGAACTCGAGAAGCTGACCCACGATCACTCACTGGTGGGCGTTCGGGAAGATGCCAACCAGCTTACCGAGCGCGAGGCGATGCGCCATCCACGTCGTAACGAAATCCTGCGCGACGTGGGGTCGGTCATGCACCGCGTCGACGACCCGGATTTTCTGGAGTCGGGCGAAACCGATTTTCTGCCTGGCGATGCCCTTCTGCTTTGTAGCGACGGCCTAACGGATATGCTCACCCGCGCTACAATCACCGATGTGCTTACCCAACCGCTTCCGGCAGATGAGCAGATAACTGAGCTGATTCGGCTGGCCAATGAACAGGGCGGACAGGATAACATCACCGTTGTGCTGGCGCAACACCTGGCCGAAGATGCAGCCAGCATAGCAGACGCACCCGTAAGAGAACCCGTGCGCACCAGTGAGCCCCCGCCCGACCTGCTTGCCAGGGTAGCCGGGCACCAACCCACGCCTGTTCCGTCGCGTACCCGGAAGCCGTGGTTGGTCGTTTTGGGTGTAGTGCTTTTGGGAGCCGTGTTGACAGCGCTACTTTGGCCCCGCGCTAACTCGATTCAGCCAGCGACCAGCAGCCAACCAACGGCAGCCGATTCTGCTGTCAGCTTTCCATCGGCAGAACCGATTAGTTCGACTGCCACCCTTGCCAATCCTCAACCAGATTCCACCCGGTAACCATGCCAACTGTTAGCTTTAATACAAATTTTCCGGGCTACGATGTACTGGGTGAAATCGGCCGCAGTAACGCCCGCGTCCTGAAGGCCCGCCACCTGGCTACCGGTGATCTGGTCGCCATCAAGCACTTTGCCCTTAATACCGACGCTGACACGCTCCGCCGTTTTGAACGTGAATCCGAGATCATGTCGCGTATGTCGCACCCCAACATTGTCCGGGTGCGCGAGGTCCGCTTAAATGCCGATCTGCCCTACATTGTGCTTGACTATATTGAAGGGGGTACCGTACGGCAGCTGATTACCGAACAGGGCTGCCTGTCAGTTGAGCTGACTATCCGGCTGGGCCTTCAAATGGTCGATGCTTTCCGCCAGATTCATGCCCAGGGTATCATCCACCGTGACGTAAAACCGGAGAATATCCTCTATCACCGCATGGCAAGTGGTGAACTGCATTTTCTGCTTACCGACTTTGGGGTAGCGCGGCTGCACGAACAGCCTGTAACCATGACGGGGCAGTCGCTGATGACCTATGAATACGCCGCCCCCGAACAGTTCGATAATCCGCGCAACGTCACCGAATCAGTTGATTATTACGCACTTGGCGTCGTTTTTTATGAATGCCTGACGGGTAAAGTACCGTTTGCCATGCGTGGCGAAACGGGGATCGTCACGTTCATGAACGCGGTGCTCACTACCCCGCCGCCAACACCAGTTCTACATTCAGCGCAGCCAATTCCCGGCAGTTTGGCATCCCTGCTGAAACAACTGCTCATTAAGAAGCCAACCGAGCGGCTCTATAACCCCGACATTGTCAGGCTGGCGCTGAAGCAGGCTGAGGTGGAGCAACTGCAAGTTGAAAACGGACAGACGTCGCCACCATCTATCTCGCGGACCGAAGCCTACCGCCCGGCTTCGATACCCAACCAGACCCGGTCATTCACACCGCAGTCAGACAACACGCCCGCTCAGCCGACTCAACGGCGTCGAAGCGGACTGTTACCGATCTTACTGCTGGTGGCGGCACTCATTCTGGGGGGAGTTGCGGCCTTTTGGTACGTAAACCAGGAGGACAAGCAGGCTAACCCGACTAGAGAAGCGTTAGAATCGGACCCGTTTCAGGGCAATGCTGACCCACGTACGACTGATGACGCCCTGCCCCCCAAGGTCATAAAACCGTCGGATGCCGAGGTTAAACGGCTGGCGGCCGAAGCGGCGATTCGGCGATTTGATGAACAGGTTGCCACGGCCACCAAACAACTCAACGCGGAAACCTTCGGCGGCAAAACGCGTATAATCGGCGGTGTGAAAGGACTGAATGTGCAACTGAGCAACCCGTCGGCCATTACGTTTTCGTCGGTAAGAGTGCGCGTGCGGTACTACAAGGAAAGCGGCGACCTGTTCAAATCGACCACTATGTATTTCACCATTGGCCCCAATGCCACGGTTGTTCGAAAAGCTCCCGACAGTCCGCGCGGTACCCGATTTAGTGCCGATGTGATACGGGCCGATGCCGTGCGGCCAGATAGTCTAGCTGCCGACACGACCCAAACTCCCTGACCCTCAATGCCAACAGTTAGTTTCAACACACACCTTCCCGACTACGAAGTTTTGGCCGAATTGGGCCGGGGCAACACGCGGGTGCTGAAAGCCCGTCACGTACCTACCGGCGATATCGTTGCCATCAAGCAATATGCTTTCGCTACCGATGCCGACACGCTTCAGCGGTTCGAGCGTGAATCGCAGATCATGACGCAGATCAACCACCCAAACGTAGTGCGGGTGCGCGAAGTACAACTGGGAGCCTCCATGCCGTACGTAGTTATGGATTTCGTAGAAGGGGGTGATTTACGCGGCCTTCTACGGCAGTTAGGGCACCTCGACATACCCACCACCATCCGGCTCGGCTTGCAGCTGACAGAGGCGTTTCGGGCAATGCACCCCCTACACGTCATTCACCGCGATGTAAAGCCGGAGAATGTGCTTTATCGGCGGTTGGTGAGCGGCGAGCTGCACTTTCTGCTCACCGATTTCGGCATTGCCAAGCTTCGGGCCGACGACAGTACCCGGACCCGCACCGGCCAGTCGCTGATGACCTACGAATACGCCGCTCCCGAACAGTTCGACAATCCGCGCCACGTTGATGAAGCGGCCGACTATTATGCGCTGGGGGCTGTACTGTACGAATGCATTACGGGCCATGTCCCGTTTGTGTTGCACCACGAAAACGGGTTGGGTGGATTCATGAATCAAGTCTTGACTGCCCCCATCCCGAAGCCAGTGCTGCCGTCCGGACAGCCGCTGCCCCCAAGCCTGGGTACGTTGTTGATGAGCTTGCTTATCCGGAATCCTGCCCACCGCCTGCGCGACCCCGACCAACTTGAACTGCTGCTAGAACAAAGCCGGGTAGAGCATTTAAAAGCCAGCCGAATGGCCCAGCCCGCACCCGTCGTGCGCAGCCAGACTGTGGCCGGGCCGGTAGTAGCCGCTACAGCGCTGGCCGGGGAAGTACCAGACGAAACAGGCTACGTACCTGAAGAAGAAACCGGCCTCAGCAGCGGAACCTGGTGGGGCATTGGCGGCATCGTAGTAGCGATTGGTCTGGCGGCGGGGCTTTACATCTATTCAGACCGGGACGTACCCACGGCAACCGAGCCTCAGATCGACTCCACCATGCTTATGCAACGGAGCAGCGTACCCACGATAAGCGATTCCAGCAACGTATCAACGGACGAGCCCGTGCCGCAGGAGGAGGAAGCTACCGAGGAGCCAGCGGCCAGCGAGCCAACCCGTTCGACCCCGTTCGATTCGACCACAAACACCCCGCCCGACGATTCACTGAGCCGCGTGCCACCCGACAGTACCGAGTAACGCACGTCGCTTTTACATCGTCTTCCTCTCAACGTTCCCACTACACCCATGAAATTCCTTTCGTCAGAACGCGGCTATTTAACGGTGGCAACGGCCCTGTTACTGGTGCTGTTCCTGCGGTTGTTTATGAATAGACAACCCATGCTCGAGGCGGCTGAACAGGACTATACCGCTGGCCTGAAGCTGAACCTGCAGCCTGGCATTCGGGCCGAGGCGCTGCAACGGCTACTTCGACAAGGCAACTACCTCACCGACCCCCGCGACATTGAGCTTGTCAGCGATTCGCTTCGGGCCAAACTTAGTCAGAACGGCACGCCCGACAACTTGGGGGCGATCAACAAACGGGCTTTCGCCATTCGTACACCACAAACCTGGCAAAGCCGTATTGGTGGCAATGACTTTCAGAGCCGATTACGCGTATCGCGCCAGCAGATTGGTTTCGATTCACTCCTGTATAACAATGAGTTAAGACAACCCAAAACATACCCGGCCGTGGTAGGCACAGGCGGTGTGCAACTGGCAGGGCGCGTGCTGGATGATAGTGAGCCCGACGCGAAACCGATAGCCAATGTGCTCGTGCAACTGAAACAGCACGTACCCAATCGGGACCCGGCCAGCGAAACGCCCAACGCATTCACCTACGCGCGCACCGATGCCGATGGCCGGTTTACCTTCGCCGGATTGCAGGCCGATGGAGCCTACAGCGTTTTGCCGCTTAAACCAGGCTACGAATTCGGTAGCCGACGGGGTACGTCAAAACTGGCGCGGGCAGCCGAGTACACCTTTACGGCCCGCCCTCATACGCTTCGCCTGATTGGCCCGCTGGCCTACGGACAGCTGAAAACCGATCACGCCCTGACGGTACGTACCCCAACCGAGTTCCGACTCTCATTCTGGCTGCAGGCGGGCCTCTTTCTGATGGCGTTCTGGGTCGTGCATCTGGTCTGGACCATCCGCCGTTTTCAGCCTGACCCGCTCCTGCTGCCCATTCTGATGCTGCTGACAGGCATTTCGGTATTGACGCTGCTCGCCATTCAGGACCCGTTGCAGGATACGTTCTACGGCGGTCAGGCTGTGCTGGGGGTTGGCCTGGGCCTGCTGGGACTTACCATCGTTTCCCAACTGAACATCGGCAAATTTTATACCCGCTGGTGGTTTGACCCACTGGCCAATCTGCGCCAAAAATCTACGTTCCGCCTCACCGGCTGGACCTGGCTGCTCCTGGCGTTTGGACTGGCCGGGCTAACGCTGGTGTTCGGTACGGGGCCCGAGGGCAGCGGCGTTCGGGTGAACCTGCGGGTCGGTGGCCTCCTGTTTCAACCCAGTGAGCTGACCAAATACCTGATGTTGCTGTTCCTGGCCGGTTTCTTCGCCGCCAATGAAGAGCAGCTCCGCACCCTTCCCGACCTGCGGTGGCGGTTCCGAATCAGCATCGGCGTGTTCATGGGCACGGGCATTCTGATGGGCCTTTACCTCTTGCTAGGCGACATGGGGCCGGCGCTGGTAATTGGCTTTACCTTCCTGCTTTTCTACACCATTGCCCGGCAAACGCTGGGGATCACCTTGCTGGCTGGGCTCATCTACGGGCTGGCCCTGTGGCAATTGCCCGGTTTGCCGGCTACGCTGCTGGGGCTAGTGGCGGCTATTGGCCTGCTGATCTGGAAAGGCCATGCCCGAACCACTACAGCGGGCGGCTGGTTTGCACTGCTGGCAGAAGGACCGGTGCTGCTGGTATTGGTCTTGGCGGCCTTTGCCTTTGGCGATCAGATTCCAGTTGTCGGCGACCGGCTGGCCGACCGTAAAGCAATGTGGCTCAGCCCCTGGAATAACGACGTCTATGGCGGCGACCACCTGGCCCACAGCTTTTGGACACTCTCGACAGGCGGCTTGACCGGGCAAGGGCTGGGCAAAGGTTTCGCTACAGCCATGCCCGCCGCCCATACCGACATGATTTTACCCAGTCTGGCCGAAGAACTTGGCTGGGTGGGGCTGGTATCTGTGTGCCTGCTCCTGTTCATGCTCCTGCACCGAATTTTGCTGCATGCCCGCCGGTCTGGACAGCCGTTTAGCTTTTACCTCTGCGCGGGCATTGCCCTGGCTACAGGCGTCCAGTTTCTGCTCATTGCGGGCGGCTCACTCGGTCTGGTACCCCTGACGGGCATTTCAGTCCCCTTCCTCAGCTACGGAAACGTGTCGCTCATTATTAACCTCACGGCGATGGGTGTCGTTTTTTCCATTGCCAGCCGCCCTGGCGAGGCCATTCAACACACGTACCTGGACCAGCACTACGACCCGGTACTGGCCACTGGTATAGCCGGTTTTCTGATCGGTTCGCTGGTGCTGGTAGGTCGGGCTGGCGACGTATCGTTGCTGAACTGGACCGACTACATTGTGCGGCCCAGCCGCGTACTGAGTCGCGATGGCCTGCCGGTTTACAGCTACAACCCGCGTATCAACCGGATCACCGACGCGCTGGCCGCGGGTACGCTTTACGACCGCAACGGTAAGATTCTGGCCACCAGTTCGCCCGATTCTGTTCGTCGGAATATGCCGCAGCTTAAGCAGGCCGGTCTCGACGAAAGCAGTGTCAGGAAGTTGACAACACGACGACTGAAGCGTTTTTACCCCTTTGGCGAACAGCTCTTTTACATGGTCGGCGACGCGAATACCCGGCTTTTCTGGGGGCAGCAGAACGGCTATTTCGCCGAAGCCGCCCACCTGAGCGACCTGCGTGGCTTCGATAACCATCCGCGCCAGAATACGCTGCTTACTACCCGCTACCGCGCCGACCGTTTCACCCCCGCTATTGACCGGTCGCTTACCCTTCCGCTCTACGATTATCGGGAGCTAGCCCCGGCTGTACGCTCCGGCATCGACGGACGGGTGGTTGAGGAACACAAACGCCGCAACCGGGACCTGAATCTGAGCATCGACGCGTCGTTGCAGGTGGCCCTTCAGCAAGCCCTGGCAGGTTCCGAGTTCAACGATAAGCGCCTGTCGGTGGCCGTACTCGATGCCCACACGGGCGACGTACTGGCTTCAGCCATGCATCCGTTGCCCAACCTGCAACGCCCCGACGAACTGGCCCTTCCCGACCGGGAGCGCATGAACCTTCCCTACCTGACCACCGAACGCGACCCGGCCCTCACCTACCCAACCGCACCCGGTTCTACGGCGAAGATCATGACCGCTACGGCGGCGCTCAACAAACTGGGCATGGCCGGGGCCGAGGTGACGTTCCCCATCAGTTGCGGCGAGATCATCCGGCGGGGCAAAACCGAGAGTGAACCCTGCGGCGGCCGGGTCGACATGCGCCAGGCCATCGTTCGGTCGAGCAACGTCTATTTCATCCGTATTGCCAACGAGTACAGCCTCGACAACGAAATGGCGAAACTCTACCTGGCAACGGGCATGAACATCGACTACGTGGGTGGCTATTCCTTTGCCGATACCCGCACCGCCTCCGATGAGTCTCGGATTTTGAAACACTGGCATGACTCGTCGTTTGTTGTGCGGCGAAACCTGTATAAGAGCCTGGTTTACCCCCGGCGCTACCGGGGTGAGTTTTCGGGACTGGCCTGGGGGCAGGGGCAGCTCACAACCACGCCGGCAGGGCTGGCCCGCATGGCGGGTGCCGTCGCCAACGGAGGCGTGATGCAGCCATCCCGCTACGTATTGCGGCGGGGCGGCAAAGCAGTACCCGTAGCCAAAGGAGTGCCGCTCACCCAACAACCCGCCGCCAATCTGATTCGTGATTTTATGATTGAGCAGTCGAACCCCGGCGGCCGGGCGAAGATCAGCATCAGCAAAGTCGCGGGGAAGACCGGAACACCCGAACGCATTGTGATGGGCGAAAAACGCAACGATGGCTGGTACGTCTTTTTTGCCCCCACGCCCAACGGCCGCTCCCATACGGTTACCTGCGTGCGCATCGAACTGGGCGAATCCTCGGCCGACGCTGTAAAATTAGCCAACACCGCCATTGCGCCCATCCTGCAGGAGCGGGGGTATCTGGGCTCCTTTTAACAGCGCCTGCCAGCCATTTCAATGTAATCGGTACTTAATCCTTGTTTAGTGCTAACTGACCAAACCATGGCGTTCATCGATAACCTCAAGCAACTGTTCGGGCTGGGTACGTACCCGGCCAAGCCGGAAACGCCCCCGGCGCAGGCGAGCAACGTACCTGCTCCAACGCCGCCCAACCCATCGGGTATGCCTACCACCCCGCGCCTGCGCGAAAGCCTATACCGGTTCATCGTTGAAAAACTGGGGGCTTATTCGAGCGAAACCGACGGACTCCCCACGGGCCTGAAACTCTGGGTACGTTGCGCCGATACCGCCGAAGAAGACCGTATGGCCGTGGCCCTGTACGCCGCTCAGCCCAACCATTTCCGCAACGACCTAAGCCGGCACCTGGCCGATCAGTATATTCGGCTAGCCCCCAACTGGACGTTTAGCTGGCAATTTGTTCATGATGAACTACCGGCGGTGTGCTCCTACCAGCAAGGAAACCTGGGGCTGGAGGTGATCCGTCCGGCCACGAGCAAGCCCCTTCAGCTACGGGTACGCACCCTGAAGGGACAAACTACCCAAACGATCTATGTGCTCGACCCGGCGCAGCAAACCGAGTTTCGCGTCGGGCGGGGCCGCACCGTCGAAACAGCCTCGGGACGCGTTCGCACCAACGACATCGCCTTTCTGGACCCCGCAGAACCAGGGTTTGACCCCGAGCGGGGCGAACCAAACGCCAGCGTTAGCCGGCAACATGCCACGATCCGCTACGATGCCGAAGCACGCCGGTATCGCCTGATGGCTGATGCGGGTGGCCTGCCAGCCAACGGCAACAAAACAAAAATACTCCGCGCCGACGATACCGTCGAACGCGCCGATCTGCCGGGCGTTGGGTACACCCTTTCACCCGGTGACCAGATCGAACTGGGCGGCGAGGCCAAGCTGCTGCTGGAAGGGATCTGACGGCAATCAGGCACTATGGAGTACAGTTCGTCTGGTGGCTTATCAAAAACAGACTATACTCCGTGGTGCCTGCTGTTATCTTTGCGGCACCATGCGCGACATCCTAAATCAGCTCGATACAACGTTTTTCCTTTACCTGAATGGCCTGCACGCCCCCTGGCTCGACGGGCTGATGGTGCTGATTACCGAGCGAAACACCTGGATACCGTTTTACCTGCTGCTGATTGGTTGGCTGGGCTGGCGTTTCGGCTGGCGGGCGGTGGGGCTGGTACTCACGCTGGCCCTGGCGGTGGCGGTGAGCGATCAGGTCTGTTCGTCAGTCCTTAAACCCCTCACACTTCGGCTGCGGCCCTGCCACGAAGCGGCCCTGCAACCGCTTATTCATCCCGTACTGCCCTGCGGTGGTCTGTATGGGTTTGCCTCCTCGCACGCAGCCAACACGTTTTCGCTCGCCATGAGCCTATGGCTGCTGTTTGGGCAGCGCATTAAGAGCCTGGTCTGGCTGTTTCTCTGGGCACTGGTGGTATCCTATAGCCGCATCTACGTAGGCGCTCATTACCCGCTCGATGTACTGGCCGGGGCTGGTATAGGTACGTTGGCGGCGACTGCTGCTGTATCTTTGTACCACACGCTGGCCGGGGCTCCCTACTCACCCAGCCGCTAATCTTACCGCCGTATGTCGTTTGCTGCTCTCCAAATTCGCTTTCAATCAGCCGGAATGATTCCGGCACCTTATACGCACTTCTACGAACTACAGGCCCGGCCCGTTGGCAAAAATGGGTTGCAGATCGATTTTTCCATTACCTATACCGACCGCGAAGACCTCGACGAAGAGGATATTGTGGGGGAAGGATTCACGCTGACCGATGATTTTTCCTGGTCGGGACAGCTTGGTTCGGCCTGGTTACCGCTCATAGACAGGCTCGTGACAACCACCAAACTTGGTCCCTTCGACGAAACGGCACTCGATGAGGAGGATGATTTTCTGGAAGTGACCATCGATAGCGGCACCGTCCGGCCTACCGTTGGTACACCAGCTAATGCGGAAAGCTTTCTGTACGCGATTCAAGAGCTGATTCAGGCAATCTATGAGGCGGGTGGTAAGGAAAAACCGTTTGAACTGAGCTACTTAAGTTTCCAGCGGAGTGGCGACTCGGAAGTGCACCTGCAAGCCCAATTTGCCACGCGAACGGTAAAGTTGATTACGGTCCGCAACGGACAGGAACAGAACCGAACATTACCGTGGGACCAATTGCGCAGCCTGATGAGCGTTGTATTTGCCCATGATTATATCCCCGGCGAAGGAACGCCCAAACCACCTAAACGCGACGGGCATTACCTCGACGTGGGCGGTGACGAATGGCACGACATCAGTACACTCGATGAGGTCCATGAGGCATTAGTAGCATTGCTGTAAGCTCAGGCAGCTCAGTTACCGACCCGCTCCAAACGTTTTGCCATTAAGTTGTCTTTATGACAATACTGCCAACTAATCAGCCAGTTAGTAGTGAGCATCCCCTATGGCCGGGGCCATAGTGTAGTGAAAGCATGGCCAAAAAAGGCTGGCATCACGAAAAAACAACACATCGAATTAACCCACTGATTGTCAGCAACCTATTTTTCAGAAGGCGCTAAAAAACAGCAGAAAGTTTTTTCTACTTACTGGTACTACGCCCCCGACCCTATATTTATTTACTGGTACCGCCCGTTCAATTCGCGGCTAGTAACCATCTTTGTCTTTATACCTCTTTTTCCCTGTCGTATGTGTTAACGAAAAAGTAACACCTTTACATAGATAGGATTAGTAGATTTACAGTGCTTATTTATCTTTTTCTCAATTTTCATGAACAAACCTTTACAACAATCGTACCGAACTTGGCTTTGGTTAATGGCCTTGCTGTGGGTACAGAGTACAGCATGGGCACAAACGCCTCTGTTGACAGATGATTTCAACACGACTTCGTTGCCTTACAGTCTCACCTCACAAGGCTGGGGGATTACTGGCACAGCAGCACCAAATTCAATCTCGGCCTTAGCCCCTGGTTTAACGTATTCGGGCTTAACCACTGCTGGTGGGTCAGCCAGTTTAACGACGTCTGGCGAAGATGTGAACCGCACATTTGCTTCGCAGACAAGCGGGTCAGTCTATGCCTCATTTCTGGTACAAGTAACCACTGCCCAAAGTGGTGGCGATTACTTTCTGAATTTAGGACCTTCTCCAATCGGGACTGCCTATTTCGGACGGGTTCATGTGAAGAGTGTATCGGGTGGTATCCAGTTTGGACTCATCAAAGCAGCTACCGAAACAGTGACCTATAATCCAACGACTTATTCGTTAGGCACAACGTACCTGCTTGTTTTGAAATACACCTTTGTGAGCGGTACTACAAATGACCAGGTCAGTCTATTCATAGAGCCGGCTCTCGGCCAACCGGAACCGACGCCAGCGATTTCATTAACACCTACTACCGGTGATGCCACTCAGATAGGTGCAGTTGCTCTACGGCAAGGAGGGAGCGGTACGGCAGCGGGTCTGCGAGTCGACTATATTCGTGTAGGCACATCCTGGGGAGACGTAACTAGCTCCAATGGAACATCAACAGTTGCCACTTTATCGGCTACACCTACTGCTTTGAATGGTTTTTTAGCAACAAGTGGTACAGCCTCTGACGTGAAGCAGTACACGTTGAGTGGGGCTAATTTAGCCACACAAAATGCGGTGGTCATTTCGGCCACCAACGGCATAGAATTAAGCACTGATGGCAACACGTTTACAACGGAACCGCTGTCATTCTCGCCCGCATCCGAGAGCATTAGCCGGGTAATATACGCCCGTATTGCTAACACGGCAGCAATCGGCCAGTTTACGGGTACGATTACCAACACGTATAACGGTACCCTCACGGCCTCAGTAACGGTCGCAGGAACAGTCAACAGCCCACAGGTTACCTACAAGCTGATTTCAGTGATTCAGGGTAGCGGGGCAACCAGCCCGCTTGTCGGCAATACGGTGACCATTGAAGGTATCGTCACGCGCACTTTCGCCGGGGCAACCAAACTCAATGGTTTTTATGTGCAGGAAGAAGACAGCGATGCAGATGGCAACCCCGCCACGTCTGAGGGCATCTTCGTCTATGACCCAACGGGTTTGTTTATCGGTAATACTGGCGACAAGGTTCGGGTATCCGGTACCGTTGCTGAATTTACCAGCGGCACCAACAGCAGCCTGACTCAACTCACCACGCTCACCAGTGTAGTCAACCTGAATGCCAGTACGCTGCCAGCAGCTACCAGCGTAACCCTGCCGGTGGCTAGCATCAGTGATCTGGAGCGCTACGAAGGCATGCTCGTCACCATGAGTGCAGCCACGGGTAACCTGGCCGTTACCGAATATTTTCAACTGGGCCGATACGGACAGGTTACTCTTTCTGCAACCGGCAGTACAGACGTAGCGGGTACCGATTCACGCCTCGACCAGTACACCCAGTTCTACGCACCCAGCGTGTCGGGCTACGCAACGTACCTGGACGAGACCGCTAAGCGCAAAATCATCCTTGACGATGGAAGTGGCGTGCAAAATACGGACCCGATTCTCTTCGGTCGGGGCGGTCAGCCTCTGAGCGCGGCCAACCCGCTTCGCGGTGGTGATGAGGTAGCTAGTGTGACGGCCATTCTGGACCACCGGCTCGAAGGCTACCGGTTACAGACAACGACGGGTGTCGACTTCCAGCCCACCAACGTGCGCCCGGCCACGCCCCCAGCAGTGGGCGGCACCCTGCGCGTGTCAGGCTTCAACCTGCTCAACTACTTCAACGGCGACGGACAGGGTGGCGGGTTCCCCACCTCCCGCGGGGCCGACAACATCAATGAGTTTAATCGTCAGCGGGCCAAGACCATCAAGGCTGTCGTTGACTCAGGCGTGGACATCTTCGCCTTCAACGAACTGGAGAATGATGGCTATGGGGCCAACAGCGCCATTCAGGACATCATCAACGGGGTAAACGCCGCGACGGCTCCGGGTACCTTCACCTTCATCAATGCCGGCAACATCTCGACCGACGAGATCACGGTGGCGATGATCTACAAGCCAGGCAAGGTGACTCCGGTGGGTGCTTCGGCAGCTATTCCGAGTGGCTTTGGCAACGGTGCCTTTGATGTGGTAGGTCGCAAGCCGCTGGCCCAGACTTTCCGCGAGAATGCAACAAATGCCGTATTTACGGTTGTCACTAACCACTGGAAATCGAAAGGCTCTAGCTCAGGAGGAGCCGGTGATACTGACGCAGGCGACGGACAGGGCCAGTCAAACGGCACCCGTACCCGGCAGGCGCAGGACCTGGTCAACTGGCTGGCCACCAAGCCAACGGGCACGACCGATCCGGACTACCTGATCCTAGGTGACCTCAACTCGTACGCCAAGGAAGATCCTCTGACGACGCTCCACAACAACGGCTACCAGAACCTGATCCCCAATACGACCTATTCGTATGTGTTTGACGGTTTTGTGGGGGCGCTGGACCACGCGCTGGGCAACAGCACACTGGCGGCACAGGTGGCTTCGGCGACCAAGTGGCACATCAACGCTGATGAGCCGGCTATTCTTGATTACAATACGGAATTCAAGTCGACTAATCAGATCAGCAGTTACTATAGCGTCGATCCATTCCGTACATCAGATCATGACCCGGTGGTTGTTGGCCTGTCGCTGACGCCCCCACCAGCAACTGCACTCAGCCTGACCGTAACGGCAAGCCCAACCACGCTGTTGGCAAATGGCACAACTACAATTTCAGCAGCCGTATCAGGGGGAACACCCACCTACACCTACAGCTTCGACGGTCCGGGCACGATCAGCGCCAGCGCTAACACAGCTACAGTATCGGGCCTGACAGCAGGCGTACAAACGTTTACTGTCGTGGTAACCGATGCTACACTGCCAACCAGCCAGACGGTGACTGAAACGGTAAGCGTAACGGTTAACGAGGTCCCTACAGTATCACTGGCCGCCAATGTGGTGGGTCTGTCGGGCTTCACTGCCACGCAGGGCACTCCGTCCGCCTCGCAGCTGTATACACTGTCGGCGTCGAATCTGACTGCCGATATTACGGTAACAGCACCAGCGGGCGTTGAGGTTAGCTCAAACAACAGCACGTTCTCATCGTCGCTGGTTCTGCCACAAGCAACAACCTCAGCCACCATTTATGCCAGGTTGACTGGCGCTTCTGTTGGCGCGGTGAACGGCACGATCACGAACGTTAGCGGATCGCTAACGGCCACGGTGCAGGTCGGTGGTACTGTAAGCGCCGTGGTTTCGCAGACCGGTGCCGCAGTCGTTATCAGCCAGGTTTATGGCGGTGGTGGCAACTCAGGTGCTACGTATAGAAACGACTTTATTGAGCTGTACAACCGCAGCAGTTCACCAGTTAGCCTGGCAGGATGGAGTGTGCAGTATGCCTCGGCAACGGGCAGTAGCTGGCAGGTTACTAACCTAAATGGCACCATTCAGCCAGGAGGATACTACCTGATTCAAGAGGCAGGCAGTACATCAACTACGTTTACCAGCCTGCCAACCCCTGACGCAACTGGCAATATTCCAATGTCGGGCACGGCGGGTAAGGTAGCCCTGGTTAACGTGACTACCGCGCTGTCTGGAACTTGCCCAATGGGTGCCAGTATTATTGACTTCGTAGGTTTTGGTACAACTGCCAATTGCTTTGAAGGTACAGGCCCCACCGCTGCCCCAAGCAACACACTGGCTGTACTTCGTAAGTTGGGTGGGCAAACCGATACCGATAACAATGCACAAGACTTCGCAACAGGTGCTCCTACCCCACGCAATTCAGGTCCAGTGGTTGTTGTTGCTTCATTGGTGGCGACACCGTCATCACTGACCGGCGCCAGTGGCCTATCCTATCTGGAAGGCAGCGGCCCGGCAAGCGGCAACATCTCGGTGAGTGGCAGCAACCTGAATACAGCTTCAGGGAATATCACCATTAGCTCGTCGACCACGGCTCTTACTGTTTCGCCAGCTACGCTTCCGTTCAGCAATTCGACGCTGAGTGCTACGTCGTTCAGCGTACAGCTAATCGCGGGTCTGTCAGCTGGCAACTACTCAGGAACTATTACCCTGTCAGGCGGTGGCGCTACACTGACGGTACCAGTTACGGCCATTGTCAACCCAACGCAGGTTACCGCCACATTGATCTCAGCCATTCAGGGCAGTGGAGCAATCAGCCCGCTTGTCGGCAATACGGTAACCATTGAAGGTATCGTTACCCGCACCTTTGCTGGCGCGACCAAGCAGAATGGTTTTTATGTGCAGGAGGAAGACAGCGATGCAGACGGCAACCCTGCCACCTCGGAAGGTATCTTCGTCTATGATCCGGCTGGTCTGTTCGCAGGCGTAGCGGGTCAGAAAGTACAGGTTACCGGCACCGTCGCCGAATTTGCTACCACCAGCGGTGGTGTCAGCCACAGCCTTACCCAACTCGCTACGCTGGTCAGCGTAGTATCGGTAGGCACACCGGGCGCACTGCCTACGGCGGCCAACGTCACCCTGCCAGTGGCTAACATCAGCGACCTAGAGCGTTATGAAGGCATGCTTGTCACCATGAGTGCAGCCACGGGTAACCTGGCCGTTACCGAGTACTTTGAACTTGGTCGGTATGGTCAGATCGTACTCTCGGCCACCGGTAGTACAGACGTAGCGGGTACCGATCCACGCCTGGATCAGTACACCCAGTTCTACGCACCCAGCGTGTCGGGCTACGCAACGTACCTGGCCGAAACCGCCAAGCGTACGATCATCCTCGATGATGGCAGCAGCGTGTCGAATCCAGATCCGATCCTTTTCGGTCGGGGCGGTCAGCCTCTGAGCGCGGCCAACCCGCTTCGTGGTGGCGATGAGGTAGCTAGTGTGACGGCTGTGTTAGACGAGCGCTTTGAGGGCTACCGGTTACAGACAACGACGGGTGTCGACTTCCAGCCCACCAACGTGCGCCCGGCTACACCCCCAGCAGTGGGCGGCACCCTGCGCGTGTCAGGCTTCAACCTGCTCAACTACTTCAACGGCGACGGACAGGGTGGCGGGTTCCCCACCTCCCGCGGAGCCAATACCCTGGTTGAATTTAACCGCCAGCGGGCCAAGACCATCAAGGCTGTCGTTGACTCAGGCGTGGACATCTTCGCCTTTAACGAACTGGAGAATGATGGCTACGGGGCCAACAGCGCCATTCAGGACATCATCAACGGGGTAAACGCCACGACGGCTCCGGGTACCTTCACCTTCATCAATGCCGGCAACATCTCGACCGACCAGATTACGGTGGCGATGATCTACAAGCCAGGCAAGGTGACTCCGGTGGGCGCTTCGGCAGCTATTCCGAGTGGCTTTGGCAACGGTGCCTTCGACGTGGTAGGCCGCAAGCCGCTGGCCCAGACCTTCCGCGAAAATGCGACTAGTGAAGTCTTTACGGTCGTGACTAACCACTGGAAGTCGAAAGGCTCTAGCTCAGGTGGGGCTGGTGATGCCGACTCAGGTGACGGACAGGGCTTCTCCAACGGCACCCGTACCCGGCAGGCACTGGACCTGGTCAACTGGCTGGCCACCAAGCCAACGGGTACGACCGATCCGGACTACCTGATCCTGGGTGACCTCAACTCTTATGCTAAGGAAGACCCCCTGACGACGCTCCACAACAACGGCTACCAGAACCTGATCCCCAACACGACGTATTCGTATGTGTTTGACGGCTTTGTGGGGGCGCTGGACCATGCGCTGGGCAACAGCACGCTGGCAGCACAGATGGCTTCTGCGACCAAGTGGCACATCAATGCTGATGAGCCTACCGTGCTGGACTACAACACGGAGAACAAAACCAGCGGTCAGATCAGCAGCTACTATAACGCTGATCCGTTCCGTACATCAGATCACGATCCGGTAGTTGTTGGCCTCTCGCTGAATACACCGGTTGCGGCGCTGAGCGTCACCCTTACGGCCGACCCGACCCAACTTCTAACTTCGAGCAGCACCAGTCTGTCGGCGACAGTATCGGGAGGTAAGGCTCCCTTCAGCTACAGCTTCTCGGGGCCGGGTACGTTGACGCCATCCGGCAATACGGCTACGGTATCGGGCCTGTCGGCAGGGGAACAGATCTTCACCGTTGTGGTGACCGATGCGACCACTCCAGCCAACCAGACCGTTACCCAGACGGTCAGCGTAACGGTCAATCAGGCCAACCGGGCACCGGTAGCTACGACGATCGCAAATCAGGCGACACTGGCAGGTCAGGCGTACAGTTTCGATGTGGCCAGTGTTTTCTCTGATCCGGACAACCAGGCGCTGACCTATTCGGCCAGTGGATTGCCAACCGGACTGACCTTAAACGGCAGCACAATCAGTGGAACACCAACGGTATTAGGTACGTCGACGATTACGATCACCGCTACGGACCCCGGTTCATTGGCTGCCAGTACGTCATTTGATCTGACAGTGAATGCCGTTGCACTCAATGCTGTTACGGCTACGGCTACTCCGGCCACGGTTTGCCCGTCTGGAACAGCTACCGTGTTTGCCACTATCACCGGCGGAACAGCTCCATTCACGTATGTATGGACAGGACCGGCTACGATCACGAATGCGTTGACGGCTACAGCAACGGTGTCGAACCTGACTACCTCCGGTGTGTACACGTATACGGTTCTGGTAACCGATACATACAACCAGACAGCTACGGCTGAGACAACGGTAACAGTGAGCCAATCGCCGGTTGCCAGCATTACGCCATCGACAACATCGGTATGTGCCGGTGGTACGGCTACCCTAACGGCGAGCGCTGGCAGCAGTTATCTGTGGAATACAGGTGCCACCACGCAAGCCATTGACGTTACGTCGACAGGTACGTACTCGGTGACGGTAACGTCGGCTGGTGGTTGCCAGGCAGTGGCTTCGGCCAGTGTAACGGTAAATCAGCCGGTTACAGCTCCAGCGCTTTCGAGCGTAACGGCTGTTCAGGGATCAGCTAACGTTGTTCTGACTGCTGCCAACTGCACAGGTACGTTGGTTTGGACAGGTGCAGCCAGCGGATCAGGCAGTTCGATCACGGTGTCGACCGCTACGTTGGGCAGCTTCGTTTACAATGTGCAGTGTCAGGTTGGCGAGTGTACCAGCCCGGCTACCTCGGTTACAGTAACGATTGTACCAACGCCAAACACAGCGCCAACGGTTGCCAATTCGATTCC
This sequence comes from Fibrivirga algicola, assembly GCF_011742925.1. Classification (GTDB taxonomy): domain Bacteria; phylum Bacteroidota; class Bacteroidia; order Cytophagales; family Spirosomataceae; genus Fibrella; species Fibrella algicola. The sequence goes on along the minus strand of NZ_WAEL01000007.1, from coordinate 308,049 downwards.
AAATCAGACAGCCACCAGAGGCCTGCCATTCAGCTACAGCATCCCGACTAACACGTTTGCCGACGATGCGGGTGTGGGTGGCCTGACAGTGACCGTAACTGGTTTACCGGCGGGCTTAAGCTTCGTGAATGGTACGATCACGGGTACCCCAACCACTATAGGTATGTCGACCGTAACGGTGAAAGCGACTGACGCGGGGAACCTGTCGGTAAGCACGACGTTTGTCCTGACGGTAAATGCACCACCGAATGCAGCGCCAACGGTAGCCAATCTGATTCCAAATCAGACAGCCACCAAAGGCCTGCCATTTAGCTACAGCATTCCAACCAATACGTTTGCTGATGATGCGGGAGCTGCTAACCTAGTGGTAACGGTAACGGGATTACCTGCTGGCTTGAGCTTTGTAAACGGAACGATCACGGGTACCCCGACTACTACGGGTACGTCGACTGTGACGGTGAAGGCGACCGACTCGGGAAACCTGTCGGTAAGCACGACGTTTGTCCTAACGGTAAATGCACCGACACCGGTCAACACGGCTCCGGTTGCGGCTTCAGTTGCCAATCAGACTACGATTGTAAACGTGGCTTTCAACCTGCAACTGCCTTCATTCAGCGACGCCGAAACCCCTAATCAGCTGAACTACAGTGTCAGCGGTTTACCGAAAGGGCTGCGGTTTAGTGAAAAGGACCTGACCATCGTTGGTACACCTTCGGTAGTAGGTACGTCGACAATTACGTTAACGGCGACGGACCCAGGTAACCTATCGGCAAGCACCAGCTTCGTACTGACGGTTAATCCAACGCCAGTCAACACGGCGCCTACCGTTGTATCGCCTGTCGCGAACAAAACGGTGACGGTTGGCCAGATGTACTCGTTGAACGTTGTTCCCCTGTTTACTGACCTGGAAACGCCAACGCAACTAGAGTATTCGGTGAGTGGTTTACAGAAAGGGGTGAACTTCGACAAGAAGACCAACCTCATTAGTGGAACGCCAAATAACGCGGGTGTATTAACGGTGACGATCACCGCAACCGACCCCGGTAAACTGTCGGCAAGCATCACGTACACGCTGACGTTCAAAGCGGCCAATGGTCGTATTGGGGCTGAGGAGCCAGGCACTCCACTTTCGCTACAAGTTGATACGTACCCGAACCCGGTTGTAGGCGAAGCCGTATCAGTGCAGATTCGGAATGTGGCGCAGCAGAGCGTTCAGCTTCGGTTGATCGACCTGCGCGGCAATGTGATTCAGGATCGGCAGGTGACAGTGTTGACCGATCAGCACACTGAGCGTGTTGAACTGAGTTCGGTTCCGGCTGGCATGTACCTGATTCAGGTTAGTGCAGGCAACCAAACCAAAGCCAAGGCAATTATCAAGTAAGCCGCCGAGGCACGTGTGTATAAAGGAACAGACCCGCCAACAACGGGTCTGTTCCTTTTTTTTATGCCGTTTTAGCGGAGGCAACTTTTCGGGTGAGTCTGGCTATACATACGTCTGCCGCAGCCAACAACCCGAACGTAACTGACCATATCGAAAGGATTGCCCATGCTGTTCAACCAAACCGAGGGCAGCCAGAGAGGCGGGCCAATTAGTCCAGTGCCGGGCCGGGATTCCCGTGGTTAACCGGAAGAAGCGGAGCATCAGCCACATATAAACTCGCTGCCAGTATGTGGTAGGTTTGGCAAAATCAGTAACGATCAGTTGACCGGCTGGCTGAAGTACGCGGAGCAACGTGGGCAGCATATCAGATTCCAGAGCTGCCGCCGGGTAAAGGTCCAGCACAAACGGAAGCAGGATATAATCGAATGGTTCACTAGTAGGTACGTCGGCTTCTGTGCCCAGCAGGAAGGCGACTGGTGCACCCGGTGGTACCCGCTGTTGGGCCAACAACAGCATGGCCGCCGATGCCTCAACGTAGACAACCTGCGTGGGGTGACGGGCAAGCAGGCCGGGCAGGGTCACTCCGGAGCCTCCGCCCAGAACCAGTACCCGGTAACCCGGACGTACCTGCGCAACGCCCCACTCCTGAGCCCTGATCAGCGACTTTCCAAACGCTAACGCAGCCAGTGAGTCGTAGAAAGGTGCCACAGGGTCGAACGTCATGGAGTAGATAAACGGCCCGCAATCAAATGGGCGTTGCTAAGGATGGTACGCGGATAAGAGGGGTCGCTTAGCGTTTCCCCAGTCCAATCACCTGCATGTTGCTGATCTGCTTTTCGTGGAGCGAAAAACGCAGACAGGTACGCTGAAGATGAAACCCGGTTTTGCCCGCTGCGCCGGGGTTGAGGTACAGCATATTGGCCAGTTTGGGATCGCGCACTACTTTCAGAATGTGTGAATGCCCACAAATAAACAGGTCGGGGGCATTGGCCTGAAGTAGTGGACGCACTGTGGGATTATAGCGCGGAGGCGACCCGCCAATGTGCGTGATCCAGACCGAAAAGCCCTCCAAATCAAAACGCAGATCGGCCGGGTAGTCGTGCTCAGAGTCGATATTGCCGCTAACAATGCGAAGCGGCCGAAAGTCGGCAAGTTGCCGGGCTACTTCAGGGGCACCTACATCGCCTGCATGCCAGATTTCGTCGCACTCCTGAAAATGGGTAAAGACAGCCGGGTCGAGGTAACTATGGGTATCCGATATAAGCCCGATTCGAATCATGGAAACGTACTAATAGGCGGTCTGCCGCCGTGCTCAGGTGGCCTCCAATGGCGAAGGTACCGCCTGCTTAACGACAGACTACCCAGCTGTTAGTTCAGCATTGCGTCTTTTAATTCAACCCGCATCCGTTTTTTATCCAGTTTACCGACGCTCGTTTTCGGAATTTCGGCAACGAAGAGAATGCGGTCGGGTACGTACCACTTATTCAATTCGCCCCTATCGACCCGTGCCTGAAGAGCCGCCCTCACCTGATCGGATTGCAGCTTGTCTTTGTAGTCGGGTTTAGGCACAATGATCGCATACGGGCGCTCACCCCACTTTTCGTCGGGCAATCCGATCACGGCCACCTCGGCCACGCCGTCAATCTGAGACAATAAGTCTTCGATTTCGAGCGAGGATACCCACTCGCCCCCCGTCTTGATGACGTCTTTGGTACGGTCGGCAATGTGCACCCAGTTGTCGGGCGTAATACTGGCTACGTCACCCGTGTGCAGCCAGCCGTGATTCCATAACTCGCTTCCCCGGTCGGGCTCCTGCCAATAGCCCTGGGTCATCCAGGGTCCCCGCGCCACAACCTCGCCCACCGCTTCGCCATCGTGGGGCAGCATGTTTCCCAGTTCGTCCATAAGGCACATCTCAACAAAGGGAGCAATGCGCCCGGCCTGTGTAAGGAGTGGCACTTTTTCCTCGATCGACAGATCGCGCTCCTGATCGTTCAGGTACGTGATGGCCATGACCGGAGCGGTTTCGGACATACCGTATCCCTGATACACCTGGATGCCCATCTTCATGGCAGCACCAGCCAGCCCCTTTGTCAGTGCCGACCCGCCGATGATCACTTTCCAGCGGCTCAACTGCTCGCGGAACTGCACAGCGGCCGGGCTGCTCACCAGCATATTGAGAATGGTTGGTACGCAGTGCGAGAACGTGACACCCTCGGTGAGAATCAGTTTCAGCAGCATCTCGGGCTCGTACTTTCCAGGATACACCTGTCGGGCCGATAGCATGGTAGCCAGATACGGGAATCCCCAGGCGTGAACGTGGAACATGGGCGTGATGGGCATGTACACATCTACCGACGATTGAAACGACACCGCCTGATAGCCGCACACATAGGTGCAGAGGCCCATTGTGTGCATAAATAGTTGCCGATGCGAAAAATAGACGCCCTTCGGATGCCCCGTTGTACCAGTTGTGTAGAAGGTAGTCGCAAGCGCATTTTCGTCGAAGTCAGGAAAATTAAAGTCGGCCGACGCAACGGATAGCAGGGTTTCGTATTCGCCAGATGTACCCTCCGGTGCGGCGTAGGCACCGGACTTTACCTGCCTGGTCTCAGGATCGTACACGTTATCGCTGAGCACCACAATCGTTTGCACCGTTGTCAGTTCGGGGCGAATGCTGTCGAGCAGCGGCAGGAAGTCTTCGTGAATCAAGACCACTTTATCAGCGGCGTGGTTCATCGTGTACAGAATCTGAAACGGAGACAACCGCACGTTGATCGTGTGCAGTACCGCACCAAGGCAAGGCACGGCGAAGAATGCCTCCAGGTAACGATGACTATCCCAATCCATGACGGCAACGGTATCGCCAGCTGTAACGCCCAGTTGGGTCAGTACATTGGCAAGTTGCTGTACCCGATGATTGAAAGTTGCGTAGGTCATTCGGAACAGGTTCCGGTACACAATTTCTCGATTAGGCTCATATCGGTCCGACTGCCGAAGCAGATTCTTTATCAACATTGGCGGCTCATGAGCCGTAGCAACCCGGGGTATCAAACGAACAGGCATAGTAAATGAAGAATGATGAGTAAATCCTGGATTAGATAATAGGTAACACGAAAGTAAGACAAAATTATTAATCGGGGTATTTTTATAATAATTATAAGACAAGTTAGTATTTTTTTTATTATATATAAACAATAACACGAAGCCACTAAATAAGCATATATACTCATTTTATATATATGGCTCTTACTGGCTAACTAAACAATCAGCTACAAATTAAGCCGTGTACGTTAACTAATTAACTGAGTTTGTTAATAAGAAATAATACTCATATTTACAACGAATCAACTCATATAATCATCTGCTGATGTAATCAACTGTTTTGACCATTGGGTATGGTAGTTAACACCTATTCAGCTGTGATACTGTGTCTTGTTTTCCGATTTAGTAATAAACCATAGACTAAACCTACCAATCCATGAAAAAAACGATGATTCATCAATGTTTTGCCAGCACCTGCCAGTACAGACTAACGCCGCACTCACCAACAAAGCTGTTTTTAAGGCCACGTTGGCGTGCCAGGTCGAATGACCAGAATCGACATATGCGGTGCTTAATCTGGTCAACCAGCTACGTAGGCGCGATCGACGTTGTCCGATACCTTTCAGCCATGCGCAGGCTTTCTAAAGCTGACTAGTTCTAATCAGTTTGACTCATTTTGCTGTGTGCAATTAGCCCATGTGATCAACGACCTCTAGTTTACAGTCTATAGGATTAATATACTTATTCACTAAATAATCCACTGAAAAATAGATTTAAACAATAAAAGTGACGTTGTGTTAATTTTCTGCATTGCGGGAAATACGCAGTAACATGAAAGCTCCCCTAAGTTTTTTTCATTAACTTATTAGATCGTTCCATGAAACACATCCACCTTTCATTTGTCGGAACTGCCCTGTCAGTCCTTTGTTTTTTTGGCTGCGCTACAGACCAACAGGCTGTTGACCTGGCCCCGCTTCATAACAACTCATCCATCGAAGTGGCCTACCCCCACCAGACCGGCACTCTGGAAGCAGGCACCTACCTGGGCCAACCCATCACCTTTCGGCGCGTTAACGGAGAGGCCGTTTATCAAGGCGACATGATCCTTCACCCCAGCGAGCTGACCGACGCCGACCATGCTACACAGGGAGCCGGTCGAACCCTAAAATCACTTCGCTGGACAGGCAAGATTGTCTATTATACCATCGACCCTAACTTACCCTATCCCGAGCGTGTAACTGATGCGATGGCTCACTGGCAGGCTAATACGGCTATCCGCTTTGTGCGGCGTACGGCCGAGTATAGCTACGTGACGTTCAAGGCGGGTAGCGGGTGTGCCTCAAACGTAGGTCGAATTGGCGGCCAGCAGTTTATTACCCTGGCCGACTGGTGCTCAACGGGCAACACCATCCATGAGATTGGCCACACCGTAGGACTCTACCATGAGCATAGCCGGGCTGACAGGGATGGGTCAGTCACGATCCTGACCCAGAACATTATGCCAGGTTACGCAACAGATTTCCAAACCTATATCCAGCAAAATAAGGATGGCTTCGATCAACCGGGAGGCTTCGACTTCAACTCTATCATGATGTACCATTCCTGGAGTTTTTCGGTCAATAATGAGCCCACCATTGTCAAAAAAGATGGCTCTACCTTCAATGTACAGCGTACGGCCCTTTCTCCTCTTGACATTGCTACCGTCAAGACAATGTATCCGTAAGCAGCAACAGGATGCCAGTCAGGCGAGATGTTCCCCCTCGTTGGGGGCCAATCAGTGTAATGCAGTTGGCTAGTGAACCTCCAGCGCAAGATCGGACGTTGACTAACAGACTGCGCGACGTCTCGCCTGACTTCTTGACATTTCCATGACTTCTTCTGATTCAACTTCTTCCAGTACGCCATACGATCCGTTTGCCTCGCTGCGAATCCCCGATTTCCTTTATTACATTCTCAATTCGTTCTTTATCACAGTAACGTTGTTGATTCAGGAGGTAATTCTCGGTTACGAATTGTACAAAATCACGCGTGATCCACTGGCGCTTGGGCTTGTTGGTCTGGCAGAGGCAATCCCGTTCATCGCACTCTCACTCTTTGGCGGGCATCTGGCCGACCGGCGTGATAAGAAGCGCATCCTGCAGATCAGCCTGGTTGTTATCATGCTGGGATCGGTCATTTTATACGCGGCCTTTCGTCCGGCAATTGTCAGTCAATTTTCTCAAACCACACGGCTAGCCGTCATTTATGGCGTACTGATGCTAATCGGTACCGCACGCGGCTTTTACTCGCCAGCCAGTTCGTCATTAAAACCCTTTCTGGTTCCCCGTGAGCTTTACGCTAATTCGTCGACCTGGAGTAGTTCCTTCTGGCAAGCCGGTGCCATTGTGGGACCTGCCATAGCGGGTGTGCTGTACGCTACGATTGGCTTTGAGAACACACTATTGACCGCCATTTTTCTCTATGTGCTCTGCTTTATTTTCCTCTCACTCATCAAGCGACGTCCGGTGGTAGCTACTCATACCGTGACCGATGTTGGTTTTTGGGATAGTCTGCGCGAAGGATTCTCGTTTGTATTCTCCAACCGTATTGTTCTCTACGCCATCTCGCTGGACCTCTTCTCTGTCTTGTTCGGTGGCGTCGTGGCTATTCTGCCCATCTTCGCTGAGGATATTCTACGAGTGGGTGCCGAAGGACTAGGGGCTTTGCGGGCGGCACCTTCTATCGGGGCCGTGCTGACTATGCTGGCAATGGCCAAATACCCGCCTACCCAAAACGCGTGGCGCAATATGTTATTAGCGGTGGCTGGCTTCGGAATAGCCACCATCATTTTTGCGCTGTCAACCAATTTTTACCTGTCACTATGCATGCTGGCGCTAACGGGGGCTTTTGATAGTGTCAGCGTAATTATCCGGCAAACCATCTTGCAGATTTTTCCGCCCGATCACCTGCGTGGCCGGGTAGCGGCCGTAAACGGAATTTTCGTAAGCTCATCAAATGAAATTGGCGCATTTGAGTCAGGGGTTGCTGCGCGTATACTAGGTACCGTTCGATCTGTGCTGGCAGGCGGGTTGGTCACCATTTTCGTAATGGGTTACATCTACAACCGATCAAAAGACCTGTTTAAAGTCAAAATCAATTAAGCCGGATCAGCCGCGAACGTACCTGAGACTTATACACAAAGCGGATCACGCCTCAGTGTATGCTACATTATGATCAGTGAGAAAGCGCTTGATTACATCGACATGAACACAGGCACCTACATTCAGAAATGGGTAGTTCGACACGCGGGCTTTACGACCGTTAACCATCACGTCGCGCCCTTCAATATCGAAGCCAAGGTGTAGGTGTCGCGTTTCGGCCTGCATACCGTATACCAGGCCATTGACATCAAACAGCGGGCCGCCGCTTTGGCCTCTTAAACCAGGCGTACTTAGCTCAATACCTGTTGCGATGGTTCCGTTGTCTGAAAGCAACCGGGTAATGATGCCATCGATTGGAAATTTCGGGGTGGTATCCCGCCCTTCAGTAATCCACTCAATATCGTCATTTCCGGAGTTGTATCGGTAGTTGGTAAATTCAGGAAACGGATAACCCAATCGGCACAGAGACCGCCCCGGTCGAGCGCGGCTACTATCGCGCAGAAATGTAGCGTGGCCTTTGTAGAGCGTACGGGTATAACCAACAAATCGAATCAGGGCCAGATCCTGCGTGGGATGCAGATCAACTTTCAGTTCGGTAAACTGATCTACGCAGTTCATGAACATGTTACGTACCCGGATGACCGTTTCGCTTTTGAAGTTGTATTTCTCTTCAAGCTTCTGCAACAGGTGGGCGTAATTTTTGTCGCGCTGAAACTGCCGAAGCTCGGCACGAAAGGCGTTGAACTGGCCATAGATCGCGTCAGACTTAACAATGAGCTCGGCAACGTGCTTACACGTGATGGCACAGGCGTCGTTATTGACAAAGAAGAGAGTAGCCGAGCCGGGAATTACTTCATTGTGGCCATATAGGCGTAGAATAGAGTGGATAGGGCGGGTAAATGGATCGACCAGGTCAATCGCGTCTGCAAACATAGGTAGTAGGCTAAGTCACAAAAATAGCATACGTAGAGACGCAAAATCTTGCCTCTCTACGTAGAAACCGTAATTATATCGCTCTAGCTACCCCAGTATCAGGCTTAAACCTTCGTCACCACCACATCGATCCGCCGGTTTTGCTGGCGGCCCTCTTCTGAATCATTAGTGGCAACAGGCTTCTCCGCCCCAAAGCCTTGTGTAGTTACTCGGTTTGCGCTAACCCCTGCCGATGTCAGGGCAGACCGAATGGCATTAGCTCGCTCAAGGGAAAGTTTTTTGTTAGCACCAGCATCGCCCGTATTATCAGTATGTCCCTGAATGTTTATCTGTAGCGACGGGTAGGCGTTCATGATCTCGATCAGATCGTTTACGTTTGGTCGCGATTCAGAAGTAATCCGGGTTGAGTTGGTTTCGAAGGTCAGGTTTTCGAAGGTGAAGGTGCGAGGCAACGGTCTTGTTTTCCCTGAGAGAAACTGAGCCAGATTGGCATTGAACGTATTGTCCGCTACACGAATGCGTCGGCCACCCGGCAAATCTAGCTGGCGTTTTTCCTCCGCAGCCGCTGCTGCTGCACCTGCCGGACCACCTGGAATTGACCCAGCCGGACTTCCATTCGATTCCGCAGCATTGGCCCGGGCGGTAGCCGAGGTATCTTCCCGACTGTCGGGTTCTGAGCGGGCCGTGGTATCCGTGTATACGCCATCGGCGCCCGTTTGAGGTTGACGGCATTTCTGAACAATCAGGAACAGAATAAGTAACCCCACCGCAATCATCGCCCAGCGCAGCCAGCCTACGTTTTCACGCTCCCGCTCAACCAGTGGACTTTTAGGAATATCCGGATTGGTAGGTGTACTCATAAAGGTGGTGACAGCCTGCTCGTCGCCTGTGGCGGGCCCACCCAGTTTGTCGAACCCCAGTGAAGTAGCCAGACCAGCCAGGCCAGCGGGCAAACCAGCCCGAATGCCAGCTACCTGCCCCCCTACCAGCGTGCTCAGGTTTACCCCCGTTAGCCCATTCTCGAGCGACTGCCGACCCAGTATACCTTCCAATACAGCCCCGACCAGATCCATCAGGCTCAACGCCGAGGTTCGGTTAATCTGGCTGTGCCGGGCGATAGCAGTAGCTACTTTTTCAACGTTTGTAGAAAACAGCCGTTCAATAAACGTCCCGCCCGCCGACACCGCATCCTGGGTATCAGCAGCCGTGTTACTCACCTGAGCAATATCGAGGGGTGTAGCTGTATTGGTGTACTTGGAGTGCCGCAAAAAGTCGACAATCTCATTGGCATCAGATACGGAGTGGGTACGTTGGGCTAAGCCACCCAGCACCGTTGGAATGATTGCCTGTACGGCGACCCCTGTATTGGCAGGTGATTCGCCGATCCGTTGGCCCAACTGATCAAGCACAGCGGGCGTAAATTGGTCGGATAGGTAAGTAAGCAGATTAACAGCCATAGTTCGACACGAAAAGTGAATCAGACTATTAACCGCAGCGGAAGAGGTAATGTTAAGTTTGCATACTAAGCTTCGGAGGTTTGCTGGCTACGCTGCCAGCTAATCAGTTAGTAGCGTAGTCAGCAAACCCCTGAAATCAACATTTATTTCTTATCGACGGCATGGCCGCCGAACTCATTGCGGAGGGCAGCGACTACTTTGCCGGAGAACGTATCTTCCTGCAACGAACGATACCGCATCAGCACCGACATAGCAATGACTGGGGTAGGCACACCCATATCCAACGCTGTTTCGAGAGTCCATTTACCTTCGCCCGACGAGTGCATCCGGCCTAAGATCGACTCTAACTTCGCGTCTTTCGAGAACGCATTCTCAGTCAGTTCCATCAGCCAGCTACGGATAACTGAACCGTTGTTCCACATTTTGGCAACCGCCCGGTAATCATACGGGAACGGACTTTTTTCGAGCACTTCAAATCCTTCAGCAATTGACTGCATCATGCCGTATTCAATCCCGTTGTGGACCATCTTGGTAAAGTGGCCACTACCAGCAGGACCCGTGTAGAGGTACCCATTTTCTACTGACATGTCAGTAAACACCTGATCGATGTAAGCCACCACGTCAGGGTCGCCACCAACCATCGTACAGGCTCCGTTCAGAGCTCCTTCCATTCCCCCGCTCGTGCCGCAGTCAACGTAGTTGATGCCTTTTTCTTTCAGCATCGCATAGCGGCGCATCGTATCCTTATAGTGCGAATTCCCCCCATCGATCAGGATATCACCTTCACTAATTAGCGGCAATAGCTGGTCGATTACCCGGTCGATCAGCGGACCAGCCGGAATCATCAGCCACAGTACGCGGCGGCCCTGTAGTGCATTGCACAGGTCTGGTAGCGTCAGTACGCCCTGTGCGCCTTCGCCTTTTACTTCGTTTACCAACGCTTCGTTGATATCGTAACCAATTACTTCGTGGTTATGGCGCAGCAGGTTAAGCACCATGTTGAAGCCCATTTTACCGAGGCCAACAAATCCAATTTGCATAAAACAGACGGAGAGTGTAATGAAACTAAATGCCGGAGCAGGCTCCGGTAGACCGCGTAATGTTACGCATCACCCGGCATTTATCCCACCAATGCCGCTGGAATATGCCTGTCCGGGTCGCCCGACAGCAGCCGTTGCACGACAAACTCATCTACTTTGATCGGCTGGTTTAGTAGCACCCGTTCGTTAAAAAAAGTCCAGAGCATCTCGTCTGACGGGTTGTAATAGTGATTCAGGCGGGCCAGGTCCTGGATACTCGCCTTGAGCGAAGAAGCCACGTTTTGTTGGTTGTTTTGGATAAACATGGTCGTACGATTAAGAAGGTAGCAGGTCATTAACATGGTCATTGTTAGAAGGTTTATTAAAAAATGCAGGTGGCGGCCGATTTTTGGCTCAACTCCCCGGCCTGACGAATTTTGACTCACTATCCATCAAAAAAGTGCGTGTTGCGCGTGCGCCTAAACCGATTGCTGGAAAAGTAGTCGACGGTGCTTGTAGTCGGCAAAATCTCTACTTCTTTTGCCAGCGAAAACAAACTCACTCATGCGTAAACAATCAGGTCCGCTTGCCTGCCTAGTGCTGGCGGCCGGGCTGCTGCTCGGCAGTAGCCAACAGACCGTAGCAAAACCTAAGCCAAAAAAATTGGTAAAAGTCTGGGAAACAGATACAACCCTGCGTGTGCCCGAATCAGTGCTGTACGACAGGGCAACAGATATTGTCTATGTTGCCAATATCGACGGAAAAGCGGATGTGCTGGACGGAACAGGCTTTATCAGCCAGATGACTGTTGACGGAAAGATCACCAACCTGCGCTGGGCTACTGGCCTGAACGCGCCTAAAGGGATGGGGTTGTACCGCGGCAAATTGTATGTAACCGACGTGTATCGGCTGGTAGAGATCAACACCAGCACCGGTCAGGCAGAGAAAACCTACGACGCGATCGACCCAAAAAATTCGTTTCTAAACGACGTGACCGTAGCTAAAGACGGCACCGTCTACGTGACCGACAACCGGTTCGACAAACTGTACCGGTTGAAGGATGGGAACTGGGAGGTGTTAATGTCAGGTGAGCAATTGAACAAACCAAATGGTGTGCTAGCCGATGGCAACGGGTCGCTCCTGCTTGGAAGTACAAAAATCGGGGCACTTCGCCGACTTGACCTGGCTACGAAAAACATGACCACCCTGGCCGACGGGATGGCCAACACAGACGGAATCGTCAGCGATGGCAAAGGTGGATTCTTCGTATCGGATTGGGCCGGACAGATTTTCTACGTCGATAAGAACGGGGTAAAACAGAGCCTGCTTGATACGCGGGCGAGCAAAATCAACTCGGCCGACATTGAGTATATCAAATCCAGAAAACTCCTGCTGGTACCTACATTCTCTACGAATACCGTTGTTGCCTATAAGGTCGACTAAAAAAAAAGCCTCCTGGTTATAAACAGAAACCCGATTTGCTCGCTGCAAATCGGGTTTTTTAGTACCTGCCTACTGTCAACGACCATGCCTGTAGCTGGATACGGCAATTTTTAAAGGGGCACCATGCAACGCACCCTACCCCTTTTTTCATCTGTTATGTAATTCCGGCTAAGCAGTACACAGCATCGCCACCGTCCGGTTAGCAGAACCACTGATCCCAATAAACCTGCCGTTCATGTAAGAAAGGTACTATGCAGTACATAGTACCTTAGTTTTACAACATCAATAAAGGCTCTCGCCAACACACCTTATGCGTGCACTCATTCTACTCTCCGTTTTCTACTGGTTCGGCACAACATTCACCAATGCCCAGCAGCCCATCAGGGGCACCATCACCGGTCAGTGTATAGACCAGGCCAACAAGCCGCTTCCTTTTTCAACCATGCTCCTTGTAAAAGCGAGCGATTCTACTCTGGTGAAGGGCGCCGTTGCTGATGCTGAAGGGACGTACCTATTCGAGAATATTGCGGCTGGTCACTACCGGCTCAATGCACAGCAAGTTGGCTACGCGAAAGTACGCAGCGACGAATTCGTGCTGGATGCTGACCATACGTCAATTAAAATGCCCCAGTTACAACTAGCTGAAGAACAGCGTAAGCTAGCTGAAGTGACAGTGGTAGCGAAGCGACCGTTCATTGAGCAACAGGTAGACCGTATGGTTGTCAACGTAGAAAACAGTGCCGTTGCGGCGGGCAATACCCTGTTAGAGGTGCTGGAAAAAGCCCCGGGGGTAACCGTCGACCAGCAGAATGAAGACATTAAAGTACGCGGAAAGAGCGGCGTGATTGTCGAGATCGACGGCAAGCGGTCGTATCTCTCCACGCAGGAGTTGATGAACCTGCTGCGCAATACCCCAAGCGACAACGTTGAGAAGCTGGAGGTGATCACCAATCCATCGTCGAAATACGACGCGGCCGGTAACTCTGGGATTATCAATATCCGCTTCAAAAAGAATAAAAACGTTGGCACTAACGGCACCTTCACGGTGGGGCTGGGCCAGACCCTGCAACCCAATGGTCGTGGCAGAGCGTCGGCTTCGCTTAACCTGAATCATCGCGAAGGCAAGGTGAACCTGTTTGGTACCTATAGCGTGGGGCAGTACAACAACTTCAACGGAAATGATCTGTACCGTCGCATTCCTTATCAGGGCAACGTAACATATTTCGATCAGCATACGAGCCGTAGTAGCAGCAGTCAAAACCACAATTTCAAGGCGGGCATTGACTGGTCGATGTCTAAAAAAACAACGGCAGGTGCCCTATTCAGCGGCTTCACCGACACCTGGACCCAGCCTAACGGTGAAAGCAACACCGATATTCTGAATCAGGACCTGATCGTAACGCGCCGGTTTGTTACCAACACGGCAACGTCGCGCAGCCTGACCAACCTGAACGGTAACCTGAACATCAAGCATCAGTTCAATGCCAACGGCCGTGAGCTAAGCGCTGACGTTGACTACGTGACCTACGATGGCCGGTCGAACAACCTGCTCGGTACCCAGTATTTCACGCCAAATGGTACGCCCAGTAACCGCCCCGACTCGGTCCGTAACCTGATGCCGTCTGGTATCAACATTCTGGTTGGCAAGATCGACTATGCGCATCCACTGGCCAATGGCAAGTTCGAAGCAGGTCTTAAAGCCAGCCGCGTAGAGTCAGACAACAACCTCACGTTTGAAACGAAAACCGACAACTGGACCGTTGATCCAACCCGCTCAAACCGGTTTATCTATACCGAAAACATCTCGGCGGCCTATGTGAACTACAGCACCAAACTGAGCAACAAAACACAGTTGCAAACGGGGCTTCGGCTCGAGCACACCAATTCGGTCGGCAACTCGGTGACGCTCAACGACGTACGGGAACGTACCTATACCAACCTGTTCCCAAGCGTCTTCCTGACGCATCAGCTCGACACCAACAATGCCATCTCGCTGAATTATAGCCGTCGCATTGATCGCCCCAACTACCAAAATCTCAACCCGTTCATCTTTTTCCTCGATCCATACACCTACCAACAGGGCAATCCCAATTTGCGGCCGCAGTTTACTCACTCCATGCAGTTGACCCATACGTTTAAACAGGCGTTCATCACCACGCTGGCCTATAGCCGGATCACCGATGCCATCTTAAGCGAAGTGCCCCACCAGATTCCGGCTGAAAACAAGACGTATGTGACAACGGAAAACATCGACAATCAGGATAACCTTAACCTGACGGTCAGCTTCCCGATCAAGTTCACCAAGTGGTGGCAAATGCAAACCAATCTGTCGGCTTTTTATAACCGATACAAGTCCTACTACAACGATCAGTTGGTAGACATGGCCCAAACATCCTGGAATGTGTATAGCAGCCAGAACCTGACGTTGAGCAAAACACTATCGGTTGAAGTGAGTGGTTTTTATAACGGCAAAAGCGTGTACGGTTTCTTCCTGAACCAGCCGCAGGGAGCCCTCTCTATTGGCGTACAGAAGCAGGTTTGGGAGAAGAAAGGTCGCTTCAGTCTCAATATAAATGACCTGTTCTGGACGAATCAGTTCAGAGGCGTTGCCCAGTTTCAGGACATCAATCTTCGGATTCACTCGTTCTGGCAAAGCCGTGTTGTCCGGGCCTCCTTCACCTACCGGTTTGGCAACCAGAACGTAAAGGCAGCACGCCAGCGCAACACCGGTGCCGACGACCTGAAAAACCGCATGCAGTCAGGCAGTTAAGATTTTTGATTAGTTTAGGTTAAGTAAACCAAAAAGCCAGTCCCACGATGAGGACTGGCTTTTTCTATGTTCCCCTTCGCACGACGGATACGTGCATTAAAGCGTTGGTGCCCGAAATTGCGGAAGTTCCGAGTCAATATGTGCCTGCTTCATCAGGGCTTGTAATGCCTGCACCCGTTGAGGAAAACGGGCAGCCAGATCGGTGCTTTCGGACGGGTCATGGCTTAGGTCGTACAACTCGGTTGTGACCGTGCCAGTTGGCCCAACCCGGCGAATCGCCTTCCAGTTGACCTGTCTTACGGCCTGACTGAATCCGGCTTCGTAAAATTCCCAGTACAGATACGTGTGCGTTTGCTGCCGGCCGGTGCTGAGCAGCGTCGGCAGCAAAGACACCCCATCCGTTGGGGCGGCCGGTCTTATCTTCGCCAGGCTACAAAACGTAGGCACCATATCCCAGAAAGCTCCCTGAAAAGTGCTGGTCTGCCCTGGTTTGATTCGCCCTGGCCAACGGGCGATAAACGGTGTGCGAATGCCCCCCTCGTACAAATCCCGCTTTATACCCCGCAGTGGTCCGCTACTCTGAAAATAAGCGACATCGGCCCGGCTGCGCCCGCCTTCGACATGCGTGCCGTTGTCGCTGGCAAATAATACCAGGGTGTTCTCGTCAAGGCCTTGTTTCGCCAGTGCATCCAGCACCTGCCCCACATAGGCGTCTACCGAAGAAACCATGGCGGCGTAAGCCACTTTGGGTTGTGGCTGAGCACCGTAATGTTGCCCATCTGGGTATGGTTTTTCCGGACCGAACCGGCTGCTGCCATCCGTCGTCTGGTAGGCTTTCGTGAATTGTTCGGGTACCTGCAGGCCAGCATGGGGCAACGTAAATGCTAGGTATAGAAAGAAGGGCTGCGAACGTTTTTTGCCAATAAATCGGATGGCAGCTTCGGTGAAAGCCTCATTGGCATAGGCCCCTTTCGGCTGAATTACCGGTGTTATACGTCCATCAACAGCCTCAGCCTGCCAGAGAGTATCGGGTTGTTGGAAATGGGCCGCTACGTGATGCAACTGGCCAAAAAACGTATCCCAGCCTTGTTTGGGGGGTTCGCCCGTGGTCCCCAGCGGACCCAACCCCCATTTGCCAAACAGCCCCGTCGTATACCCGGCTTTCTTCAACTGCTCAGGCAAAATTAAATCCTGGGGCCGGAGCGCTACCTCGCCATTCCCCCGTATGTAGGTGCGGCCCGTATGCCGACCACTCATAAGGGTAGCCCGCGAGGGTGCGCATACGGTACTGCCCGTGTAAAACTGTGTGAACCGCATACCCTCAGCGGCCATCTGATCGAGTCGGGGCGTGCTGATGCGTTGCTGGCCGTAGCAGCCCAGATCACCATACCCCATGTCGTCGGCAAGAATAAAGACGATATTAGGAGGGATACCCGGTTTAATCGCTGGCCTGAACGCCAACAGCGTGTGTAGGCCAATTGCCAGCAGTACAAGACACAAAAACAACCGAGTCTGCATATTGTGAACAGAGACTAACTTCTTAAAGCGAACAGAAAATGTATTCTCAGCAAGCCTTTAGTGGTCGCCCAGTGGGTCGGCTTCACACGTATGGAAATGCCTAGTGACAGATTGATCAAAAAAAGCCAGTTGTAGTACACAAAATACTTAACCAACAACGCTGTGGTACTCTATCTTCACAAAATGTGCGCAATTGATCCATTGAAATAGTGTGACGACTCTGGGTTTATACAGTCAAAGAGATGGTGACTTCCATGAGATTAAAAAATAGTTAATCTCTCTTTCCAATACGGAACAAACAATGAGAATAGACTGTGGCCCTTGTGTGATTCGCTCGTGGCAGTATGGCGATGAAGACAACCTACATCAACATGCAAACAACAGGGCCATCTGGCTTAATCTACGCGACAGCTTCCCGTACCCTTACACTCCAGCTGATGCACAGCAGTGGATTCAATACGTAGTTGACCCGACACTGGAGACCAACTTTGCCATTGACGTTGATGGAGAAGCCGTTGGTAACATTGGCATACGCATCGGCGAGGATATCGAACGCTACTCGGCCGAAGTATGGTACTGGCTGGGCGAGCAATTCTGGGGCCGCGGTATCGTGTCTAAAGCCTTACAGGCCATTACCCACCATGCGTTCACTGAGTTTAACCTGACCCGACTGTATGCCAAACCGATGGCCCATAACTTGGCGTCGGTTAAGGTGCTCGAACGAGCTGGTTTTCAGCACGAAGGCCTGTTGCGATGGAGCGCCGTAAAGGATGGAATTTTGATGGATACTATTCTCTACTCTTATCTGTCGAGCGATTGGCTGGACGCAGCCAACGAGTCTATTTGATGTAAGCGTTTCATTAAGCTTCTCTACCAGCTTACCTGCCCTTGATTCGCAATAGGGTAACTAAAGCGTGCTGACCATGACTACAACCGCCGATTCCGCTTCCTATCCCACCGATAAAACCCTTGTCGACTTATTTACAGAGCAGGTCAGCCTAACCCCAGATAATACGGCGGTAGTGTTGGGCACGACCCAGCTAACGTACCTGGAACTGGACAGGCAATCGACTCAGTTGGCACACCGCCTCCGTACACTAGGCGTTGTCGAGGAAACGCTCGTTCCAATCTGCCTCGATCGCTCAATCGCCATGATCGTTGGCCTACTGGGTATCCTGAAAGCCGGTGGAGCCTACGTTCCCATCGACCCGGATTATCCCGCCGACCGGATCGCTTACATGCTCACCGACACGCAGGCGAAGGTGCTCGTCACTGACCGCGCATCGCGCAGTAAACTCGCGGCAGCTGGTTCCGACACCTCGATTGTCTGCCTCGACGATCCTGAAGCAGCCATAACGGACGAACCTGTCAGCGCAGTTAGTACCAACCTGAAACCCGGTAACCTTGCTTACATCATCTACACATCCGGCTCTACAGGCCGACCCAAAGGCGTACAGATTGAACACACCAGTGTAGTCAGTCTGCTGAAACCAACCTCCCCCCTCTTCGATTTTACCGATCAGGATGTCTGGACGATGTTTCACTCCTTCTGCTTCGATTTTTCGGTTTGGGAAATGTATGGCGCCCTGCTATTCGGCGGTCGGCTGGTCATCGTACCTAAACACATCGCGAAGGACGCCAGCCTGTTTGGAGCGCTGCTGTCGGCCGAACGGGTGACAGTTCTGAACCAGACGCCATCTGCGTTCTATGTGCTTCAGGAGCAGATCGCCAGCCGGGCAACCAGCCTGTCAGTCAGGTACGTTATCTTCGGGGGTGAGGCGTTAAACCCCGCCAAGCTCAAACCCTGGCATGAGCGGTTTCCGGCCTGTCAACTCATCAACATGTACGGCATCACCGAAACAACCGTACATGTAACGTACCTGGCCCTTACCGCGCAGCATCTAGCTGGCACAAGCAGCCTTATTGGCCGGCCAATTCCAACGCTAAGCGCACATGTGCTTTCCAGCGACCAAGCCCCCGTAGCCATTGGCGACACGGGCGAACTATACGTGGGTGGCGCAGGCCTGGCCCGGGGTTATCTGAACCGGCCCGAATTAACCGCTCAACGCTTCATCCCCCATCCAGCAAGCAAGCAACCCGGTGAACGGCTCTATCGCAGCGGTGATCTGGTTCGTCTTCTCGACGGCGGGGAACTCGAGTACATGGGCCGCATCGATGAACAGGTCAAGATTCGCGGGTACCGCATTGAGCTGGGCGAGGTCGAGCACGCCATTCAGCAGTTTCCGGGGGTAAAACACGCAGTGGTCGTAGCCCGGTCGTTTGCCGATTCCGACGTACGACTGGTTGGCTTTATCGTTGCCGATGGGCCGGTCAAGTCAGCAGACCTGACAACGTTTCTAAGCACCAGCCTACCTGAGTACATGATTCCCAGCCTGTTGATTCCGATTGGCAGCATGCCGCTTACCGGCAACGGGAAAGTGGATCGTAAAACGCTCCTCAGCCACGACGTACAGGCTACCGTTTCAAGTGAGTACATCGCGCCCGGCAACCCCACCGAAGAAAAGCTGAGTGCCGTCTGGAAAGAGGTGCTGGCTAGTGAGCGAATTGGGGTGAACGACAATTTTTTCGAACTAGGCGGCAACTCCCTCCTCGCCGTCCGAACAATGGCGGCGGTTGGTCAGGCCCTTGGTCATGACATTCCGGTTACCAAGCTGTACCAGTTTCCTACACTACGGGCGCTGGCTGGCTACCTGGATGGCCGCACCCAGTCCAAATTGACACCCCGCACCAGGCGGCCTACCCAGATCGATTCCGGTGAGGTGGCCGTCATTGGCATGGCTGGCCGTTTTCCGGGCGCCAACACGATCGATGCGCTATGGGATCTGCTGCGCGAAGGCAGGGAAACAGTCCGTTTCTTTTCTGATAGTGAACTAGACCCTGCCCTCCCAGCCGAACTGACCCGCGACCCGGCTTACGTGAAGGCGAGAGGTATCCTGGACCAGGCAGACCAGTTTGATCCGGGCTTCTTCGGCCTCAACACGAAGCTGGCCGAGGTGATGGACCCCCAGCAGCGGATCTTCCTGGAAATCGCCTGGGAGGCGCTTGACCAAGCGGGCTATCTGCCCCAGCAGTATGGCGGAAGCATTGGCGTGTGGGCCGGCTGCGGCAACAATACGTATTACCTGAACAACGTACTGGCCAACCAGCAAGTGGTCAATCAGGTAGGCAGCTTTCAAGCGATGACGGTCAATGAAAAAGATTTCATCGCATCGCGAACGGCATATCAGCTCAACCTGAACGGACCGGCGGTCAGCGTATTTTCGGCTTGCTCTACCTCGCTGCTCGCCATCACCCAGGCCGTGGATAGCCTCCGGCTGGGGCATTGTGAACTGGCATTGGCAGGAGGGGCCAGCATTACGGCTCCCATTCACAGCGGCCACCTGTACGAAGCCGGAGCCATGCTCAGCAAAGACGGTCACTGCCGCCCCTTCGATGCCAGCGCTACGGGAACACTCTTCAGTGACGGTGCCGGGGTGGTGCTGCTCAAATCACGACAAGCCGCCGAACGGGATGGTGATACGATCTATGCCGTCATCAAGGGCGTGGGTGTCAACAACGACGGGGGTGGTAAAGGCAGTTTTACCGCACCCAACGCCGACGGACAGGCCGGAGCTATTCGTATGGCCCTTGATGACGCCCGCGTTGAGGCGTCGACAATAAGCTACGTTGAGGCGCATGGCACGGCGACCCCCCTCGGCGACCCGATCGAAATAGAGGGACTATCGCTGGCGTTTGGCGACGTAGGCCGGAAACAGTTCTGCGCCCTGGGCTCTATAAAGAGCAATATGGGGCACCTGACGGCTGCTGCGGGCGTGGCGGGTTTTATTAAAACCACGCTGGCATTGTACCACAAACAGTTGCCCGCCTCCCTCGGCTACAACGTACCTAATCCGGTCATTAACTTCGCTGATAGTCCCTTTTACGTCAACGATACCCATACCGACTGGACGTCGACTGCCCCCCGTCGGGCGGGCGTTAGCTCTTTTGGTGTGGGTGGTACCAACGTACACGTAGTGCTGGAAGAATCCGCTCAGCCACAACCGGCTGTTGACTCGACTAAGCGTGAAAGCCATCGACCCATGCACCTGGTTACGTGGTCGGCCAAGTCGGACAGTAGCCTGACCGCCTACGGGACGCAGCTGGCCGCGCACCTGCACCGCCATGCTGATCTGAACGTACCTGACGTAGCCTACACACTCCAGCGTCGTTATCCGTCGTTTGCTCACCGCCGGTTCGTCCTGGCCAGTTCGCGGGAGGAGCTGCTACATACGCTGGCCACCCCACCTACCGCCGCCAGCACGTCCCGTCCAGAAAACAACCAGTTACACGCCCCCGGCGAGCTGGTATTCCTGTTTCCTGGTCAGGGTGCCCAGTACGTAAACATGGGCCGTGCGCTGTACGAACACGAGCCCGTGTACAAACAGGCCATAGATACCTGCGCCGAGTACCTGCTGGCCCACCTCGATACCGACATCCGCGCCATTCTATACCCGGCTACCG
Organism: Fibrivirga algicola; assembly: GCF_011742925.1. GTDB lineage: Bacteria > Bacteroidota > Bacteroidia > Cytophagales > Spirosomataceae > Fibrella > Fibrella algicola. Next base: position 286,822 of record NZ_WAEL01000007.1, on the reverse strand, counting down.
TTGATCAGATGGCCCAGGATCGGCTGACCGACACCCGGTTTACGCAGCCCGCCTTGTTTGTGACCGAATACGCACTGGCTCGCCTCTGGCAAAGCTGGGGCGTTGAACCGACCGTTTTCTGTGGGCATAGCATCGGAGAATTTGTGGCGGCCCACCTGGCGGGTGTCTTTTCGCTTCCAGACGCGCTGGCGCTGATTGCCAGCCGCGGTAAGCTGATCAGCAACCTGCCCGCTGGCGATATGCTCTCTGTCAGGCTGGATGTGGCCAGCGTGACAGCCATGCTGCCGGCAACGCTATCGCTGGCCGCCGTGAACAGCAAAAAGCTATGCGTTGTGGCTGGTACGGCCGAAGCAATTGCCAGTTTCTCGGCGCAACTTACGGGCCAGGGAATACCCAACCGGCTCCTGGCAACGAGTCATGCTTTCCATTCTGCGATGATCGACCCCATTGTGGGCGAATTTGAGCAAATTGTGCAAGGCATTTCGTTGAACCGCACCACAAAACCAATCGTATCGACGGTCACTGGCACCTGGCTTACCGACGCCGAAGCGACCAGCGCCCGGTACTGGGCTACCCATATGCGGGCTACGGTACAATTTGCCGATGCACTGGAAACGCTGTTTACGCTATCGACCCCGCTGTTCCTCGAAGCCGGCCCCGGAACTGTAACCTCGACACTGGCACGCCAACAGGCTATTCCACGGCCAATCAGCGCGCTGGCCAGCCTCGACACCAGCAAAGGCAGTCTAACCGATTATGAGTCGATGCTGACTGCCCTGGGGCAACTCTGGACAAAAGGTATTGACCCAGACTGGACCGCCTTCTCTGCCGAGCCAAACCGGCAGCGCGTGGCGTTGCCCACCTATGCGTTTGATCGGAAACGGTGTTGGGTGAACCCGGCCCGGCCACTCGCCCCCCCAATCAATCCGGAACCGGTTCCTGAACAGACCGAGCCAGCCACCAGACAACCTGAAGACACATCAACCATGAGAAAAACCCATCTACTCACCCTCGTTAACACGTTACTGAACGAAACGTCCGGCATCGAGGCCGACCAGTTGCCAGCCACAACAAGCTTTCTTGAGATGGGCATTGACTCGCTGGCACTCACTCAGTTTTCGTATAACCTCCGGAAAAAATTCAGCCTTCCCATCTCGTTCCGGCAGTTAAACGATGAGTTCAGCACGCCCAACGACCTGGTTGCCTACCTGGACCACGACCTCCCAGCCGACGCTTTTCGGCCAGCCATGCCGGAAGCACAGCAACCTGCCCCGGCGGCAGTCCCAGGTACGTTGCCAGCCCCAAAAGCGATAAATGGCCACGCCCCACAACCGACCCCACCGGTTCCGTATACAGGAACAACCGACGCCTCCTCGCCGCTGGTCAGTCTGATCGAGCAGCAGTTGCAGATTATGGCGCAGCAGCTGGCCGCCCTGCGTGGGCAGGAAATGGCCGTGCCCGTTCAGCCGCCGGTTTCGCAGCCTGCCCAGCCGGTAAGCCCCGCACCAGCAGCGAAGCCAACGGCCACACCTGTTGCCGCGGAGAAAACAGTGGTGAAGCAGGCATTCGGAGCCGGTGCCCGCATCGAGCGGCAGGCATCCGCACTGAACGCGACCCAACAGGCATTTATTCAGCAACTGACTGATCGATACACAAAAAAAACGGGCGCCAGTAAGCAGTACGCCCAGGAACACCGCCGCTATATGGCCGACCCGCGAGCGGTAACCGGTTTCAAGCCGCTGACCAAAGAGCTGGTGTACCCAATCGTAGTTGACTCGTCGAAGGGAAGTCGGCTGTGGGATATCGATGGGAACGAGTACATCGACGCGCTGAACGGCTTTGGCTCTACCATGTTTGGCTACCAGCCCGACGTGCTCAAAGCGGCTCTGCACGATCAGATCGAAAAGGGGTACGAACTTGGCCCGCAACATAAGCTGGCCGGCGAAGTGACCCGGATGATCTGCGAATTTACCGGCTTCGACCGCGCCGCTCTGTGCAATACCGGCTCAGAGGCCGTACTGGGTGCTATTCGCATGGCCCGCACGGTAACCGGACGGTCGCTGATCGTTACGTTTGCCGGTTCGTACCACGGCATTTTCGATGAGGTTATCAGCCGGGGTGGGGCCAGCCACCAGGCAACCCCCGCTGCCCTGGGTATTCCAACGGAGTCGGTGCAGAATATCCTGATCCTGGATTACGGTACTGATGCGAGCTTACAGATCATTCGGGAGCGCGCGCACGAGCTGGCTGCCGTTCTGGTTGAGCCGGTGCAAAGCCGCCGCCCCGAATTTCAGCCCGTCGACTTTCTCAGGGAGGTACGTGCCATCACTGAAGCGACTCAAACGGCGCTGATCTTCGACGAGGTGATCACCGGTTTCCGGATGCATCCGGGAGGCGCGCAGGCACTGTTCGGCATCCGGGCCGATCTGGCCACCTACGGCAAAGTAGTTGGCGGGGGCCTGCCCATCGGCGTGGTAGCGGGCAAGGCACGGTTTATGGACGCATTAGACGGTGGGTACTGGCAATATGGCGATGACTCATATCCGCAGGCCGACCTGACGTTTTTTGCAGGTACGTTCGTTCGGCATCCACTGGCACTGGCCGCGGCCATGGCGTCGCTGCAACACATGCGCGAACAGGGACCAGCCTTGCAGGAACGGCTAACAGCCAGTGCCAAGCAACTGGCTGACAAACTAACACTGACGCTGGCCAAACTACAACTACCCCTGGTTGTAGGCCAGTTTGGTTCGCTTTGGAAGCTGAAATACACCCAGGATGTTCCCTACGGCGAATTACTCTTTACATTGATGCGGGAGAAAGGAATTCATATTTGGGACGGATTTCCCTGTTTCATGACTGAGGCCCATACCGATGCCGACATCAATCAAATTGCGCAGGCATTCGCCGACAGCCTTCAGGAACTGATCTCCGCTCAGTTTCTGGTACCCAAAGGACCGCCCCTGGTAAAACTGACCGACGTGTTTACCGATCTAAAAAAACCACCCGTCCCCAATGCGCGCCTGGGCCGCGATAAACAGGGCAATCCAGCCTGGTTTGTTTCCGACCCAGCTCAGCCCGGCAAATACCTGCAACTGGTCTAGCAAGCCAGCAGGCGGCTTTCAGTCCTCCTAAAAGCGTCTGGTTGGACGAGTTGACAAATTTCGAGTAGGTACGTACCTGCCCGCAGTTTGTCAGCTCGCCCAACCAGACGCTTTTTATTGTTAAGTAATGTAGGCAGACTAGAAACGGCAGAAAGTAGCCTGGTTTTGTCGACATCTTCATTCTCCAGGCCACTACTTACTGGCACATAGCGTGTCAACTTGTCAGCCCGATTGGCTTTGGCAGTGGATTTGCACCTACCTTTGCAACCCGATTTAGCGCGAAATACGACCTGTTTGTATGGAAAATAAAGACATTGTGGACGAGTCTGTGCCACAACCTGACAACTCAACCGAACCAATTACGACTGAGGAAGCGGAAGTTATTAATGGTGGCACTCCGGAAGGCGATGCCACCGGGGAAACACCTGAACCCGCCGAAGCCATTGGCTCTGAACTCGCCGTAATGAAAGATAAATATCTCCGCCTCTACGCCGATTTCGAGAACTTCCGTCGGCGTACGGCTAAAGAAAAACTGGAGTTGATTTCAACCGCCAGCGAAGGCCTGATGGTGACTCTGCTTCCTGTAGTCGACGATTTCGAGCGGGCCATGCAGGCTCTTGAAACAGCGACAGACATCAGCGCGGCGCAGGAAGGTATTGGCCTGATTTATAGCAAGCTTACGAAGATTCTGGAAAGTAAGGGATTGAAGCCGATGGCGAGCAAAGGTGAGCCATTCAACGCCGATCTGCACGAATCAGTTACGCAGTTCCCCGCTCCTACCGAAGACCTCAAAGGCAAGGTGATCGACGAAATTGAAAAAGGATACCTACTCAATGACAAGGTGATCCGCTATGCTAAAGTAATTGTAGGAGCTTAAACAGGATGAGTGCTAGAGCGACTGCGTGATGGGATGACTGCCAGATAAGTCACTCCATCACGTAGTCGCTCTAGTACTCATTAATTCAGATGGCAACGAAACGCGATTTTTACGAAATTCTGGGGATTGATAAGAAAGCCTCAGCGGACGACATCAAGAAGGCGTACCGCAAAATGGCGATCAAGCATCACCCGGACAAGAACCCCGACGACCCCACCGCCGAAGAGAAATTCAAGGAGGCAGCGGAGGCGTATGACGTGCTGAGCGATGATAACAAACGCGCCCGGTACGATCAGTTTGGTCACGCGGGCCTGGGCGGGGCTGCTGGCGGTTACGGTGCGGGTGGTCCTTCAATGGACGATATCTTCAGTCAGTTCGGCGACATATTTGGCGATGAGTCCCCCTTCGGATCGTTCTTTGGTGGCGGCCGGGGTGGCGGCCAGCAACGGCAGCGCGTGCGTCGCGGCTCTGACCTGCGCATCAAACTAAAGCTCGATCTTCAGGAGATTGCCAATGGCGTTGAGAAGAAAATCAAAGTAAAGCGCCACGTGGCCTGCCAAACCTGTGGCGGCAACGGATCGAAAAATGGAACGGCCGTGCAAACGTGCCAGACCTGCCAGGGAACCGGCCAAACCCGCAAGGTGGTTAACACCATGCTGGGGCAGATGGTCTCAACGGCTACCTGCGGCACCTGTAATGGGGAAGGCAAAATGGTAACCGACCGCTGCGATGTTTGTCATGGCGAAGGTCGTGTTTTGCAGGAAGACGTTATTCCGATCAAAATTCCGGCGGGTGTTGCCGAAGGCATTCAGCTGTCGGTGGGAGGCAAAGGCAACGTACCCCCACGCGGAGGTGTAGCCGGTGACCTGCTGATCGTGGTAGAGGAGGAAGAAGATGAGGACCTGAAACGTGACGGCACCAATGTCGTATACGATCTGTACGTTAACTTCGTCGATGCCGCTCTTGGCACCAGCGTTGAAGTACCGACGATTGATGGACGCGCTAAAATTTCGCTGGAAGCCGGCACCCAGAGCGGCAAGATTTTACGCCTGAAAGGGAAGGGCATCAAAGACCTGAACGGATATGGTCGTGGCGACCAGCTGATTCACGTGAATGTCTGGACTCCTAAAGTGCTCAGTTCGGAAGAACGGGGCATTCTGGAAAGACTCCGGTCATCCCCCAATTTTCACCCACGTCCGAATAAAAGCGACAAAGGATTCTTCGAGAAAATGAAGGATTTCTTCCACGGTTGATCTACGGACTTAAGCCGTTTGGTAAAGAATAGATGGAAAAGCCCCGTACACACGCCGTGTACGGGGCTTTTTTAGGTAGTGTCCGGTTTGCCGCTACTGGTTGACAGGTATTCAGTTAGCCTGATATGTAGTCTTTCACCGAGTTAATCGATGTCGGTTAAGGCCCTAAAACAATGCCCTGTCAGGTAACATTAACGCCCTGTATCTGCTTTTAGGCGTATGAGCACCTCAACCAATACGACGACGGGTTTATCCCTGATCGAAGACGGTGGGCGGCGGCAGTTAGAAGCCTCCCTGTCCGACTTTGTCGCCTTTCTTCACCGTCAACCAGCTTTCTGCGGCACACCCGAACAACAGCAACTCTTGATTAAGCATGTCTCCCAGGGCAACGACCTGATCAAGCTTGTCGCCGAAGAGCGACTCAAGATCACCCGGGAACTGGATCATCAGAAGCACGAGTGGATTGAACTGGAGAAGCAACTGACGGCTCCCGTCGAAGCGGCAATGCAACCCTTGAAAGACGCCGTGGATCATTACAATCGGGAGATCATGCGGGTACGTCAACACCAACTGGCCGAGGCCCAGAAGCAGGGAATCGTTGACCAGGCCGATCAGACCGATTGGCTGGCTGCCAACGTCGATGCCATGGAGAAGCCAAAAGGAGTACGTACTAAATGGACCTATAAAATTGTCGACCCAACTCTGGTGCCTAACGGCTACTGGCTGATTAATGAAGGAGCAATTAAAGCCGATATTGCCAAGGGGGTTCGGTCTATTCCCGGTGTGGAGATTTATGAGGAGGTTACTACTACCTTCCGCACCTAGCTGGCTTCCATAACACCACACTAGCAGGCTGTCGAACGGAAGCCTCTCTGTCTTTGTCGTACCCTGCCTGAAAACAATGCCTTAGGGTCAGTTAGTTAGTATCAATAAACAGCAACAAATGCAGATTGATCTAAACGAGGTTTTTCTAAACGACCTGGACTGGCACTTTGCCGTCGAAATTGCGATCAGAACGCTGATCATGTTCACCATCATCCTGGTTTTTCTGAGGCTGACGGGGAAAAAAGGCATCAAGCAACTCTCACTCTTTGAAGTGGCGATTATTATCGGCCTGGGTTCGGCGGCAGGTGATCCGATGACCAACCCGGAAAATGCGATCATACCCGCCCTACTGGTCTTCATTACGATCTTACTATTCTACCGCCTGATTACCTGGCTGGCAGCCCGAAGCGAACGATTTGAGAGCATCCTGGAAGGCGATCCCATCTATGTGATCGAAGATGGTCGGTTTGCGTTACTGGAAACCAAGGAGCAGACCTATGCCAAAGATGAGTTCTTCTCTGAAATGCGCCAGCAAAACATTGAGCATGTTGGCCAGGTGCAAACGGCCATTCTCGAAACAAATGGCAATGTGAGTTTCTTTTATTTCGCCGATGATGACGTCCGGCCGGGGCTACCTGTGCTGCCCAAGCTATACCAGAAAAAGACAACCACAATTCAGGCAGAAGATGCATATGCCTGCACGATGTGCGGACAGGTAGAGCAGTTGGCGGAGGGAGCGCACAACTGCCCGCGCTGTGGCAAGGACGAATGGGTCCAAGCGATCGACACGCAGCGACGTACCTAGTAAGCCAAAACCAACAGGCTATTTTGTAGCGGTTTGCAACACAAGTAACCGGTGTGAAATGGCTAGCTACAACCGCTAGCCCCTCTTCCTGACGTGTCCCGTTGAGTATCCGCCTGGCTTTGCCCCTATGTCGGCGCAAGGTCAGGCGGATGCTTACTACCCCGTACTCAACAATACATACCACTAAGCAGTATGCAGAGGGAAGTTGCCTTTCACTACTCAACGCTGGCGTTCAACTGCCATTCTACGTTCAGCTTAAGCAATAATTGACCAATGTCGCCGATACTGTCAGGCTTTGTCTGAAAGCCGTTAGCACCCATTGCCAATGCCCTGTTGCGATCATCGGCGGCATCAGACGTGGTAAACACCACAACGGGAATGGCCTGACCGTGCGCTAAACTGCGTAGGTGCTGGAGAATCTCAAATCCGTTGGAGGGAGTCATATTCAAGTCGAGCAGGACCAGGCTTGGTAATGTAGCGGCCTGTTTTAACCCCGATAGTAGGGATTCACCATCGGAAAGCAACCTGATAGACAGGGCGGGCAGTACGCGCTGAAAAGCCAGCTGTACCAGATACAAATCGTCCGGGTCATCATCTACGACCCAGACACTCGCTTGGTTCTTGGGCATAATCCATTAAGTGACAAGTACGGGTTAAAAAGTAAGCTACTTACCAAGTATACCATCTTGCACGCTCAAGACCAATTTCTTCTCGCTGTACGGATCAATTTAGTTAGGCAATGGAGCTCGTTATAAGCTAATTTACAGCTAGTTACATCTAAATAAACGCTGGTTCTATTGAGATAACCGAGGTGTTCATAGCAGCGATTTCAGCACCAGCCGGTCAACTACGTGCCTGCCGTCGAACGGGACGAACAGCAGGTTGGGTACGTCTGTTTTAAGCCGGTTCAGGTACAGATTAACGTCACTTAACTGACTGATGTATTCGTCGTCGCGGCCATACACGTACTGCACCGGAAGGTTGGCAACGGTTTCGGGCCGCAGCACATCGCTCAGGCCATTTGGGAAATAGCCCGCCCACAGGATCAGCCGGTTAGCGTGGACCTGCTGACTGCGATCGAGCCAGCGGCATGCAGTGGATGCGCCTTGTGAAAAGCCCATTATCGTAATGTCCAGCCCATCGAGCGAACGGTCGCCCAGTACCGATGCCAATACCAGATCGAGGTAAGCTACGTAGTCGTTCACCTCCTGGTCGCGGTCTTCGCGGGTGAGCCACGAGGCCCCCACTTTACCGAACTCCGTATCGATGTATAGTCGTGACAGGCCTTCCGGAGCAATAATGAGTGTCTCGTCATCAGCTACCACGTCGAAGCGCCGGATAAAGTACTGGGCCAGTTGCCCGTAGCCGTGCAAGACAAACCAGATACGGCGCGTCTTTTCCGTCAACCCGCCCAGCGTATAATACCGGGCTGTGCGCTGTACCGACACATGATGTGCTTCTATCATCAGTTTCTGTCGAACCGCGACGACTGGCGATCCTGCTTTTTATGTTCGTAATGTGATTTGTCGGCGATATACACGGTTCGTTCAATCCGGGCGTGTACAATCCCCTCGGCGTCGAGCCAGTCGATGAGCAGCACGCGTTCGGTTTGCCCGTCTGCGGCTACATCGGCCCGAATGCCGTCGATCTGTTCATTGGTAAGTTGGTACCGGGCGTAGAGCGTTGTGCGGCCCGGTTTGCGAAACCGAATGCTTGCCGCCTTATCCCACACCACAAAGTCGCGACCCAGAATATGGTACAGCATCAGCATGTAGAACGGGTCAGCCGCTGAGAACATACTGCCGCCAAAGATCGTCCCGACATAGTTGTAGGTCCAGATATTCCGGCGGAGGCGCAGATGCACTTCCTGCCAGTCGCCCGACCAGAACAGGATTTTCCCGCCGGTGCCGAAATACATCGGGTACCAGTTCATGAACGTTCTGAAACGCCAGGTCTTGCCCGACTCTTTTCGGTCTGTTTGTAGAAATGTTGGCTTCACTAGAGGTACGTTGGCTGGGGCAACGGGTTAATACAGGCTTCCTTTTTTTAACGCCTGCGAAATCTGGCCGCAGTGGTAGGAGTTGTGGTGCATCAGAAACTGGAGTACACCCATCCGCGGAAGTTCGCCGAAGGGTGTGGCAATAAGCTCCGTCCACTGCTCATCGGTGGTCGTTTTAATGTGCGCAGCCACTAATTCGAACCCGCTTTGAATGACCTGATTAACCATCGCCAGGTCGAGCAAACGGCCATCGTCGGTGGCGCCGCCCATGGCCTGCGGTTGCAGACCGGAGTCGTGGTTGAACAATATGTTGGCAAACCGGTGCATTGCCTCGCCCGTGTGCAGGGCAATAAACGCCGCCGATGCTGTGTCGGGCGTAAGTCGAAAGCGGGCATTATCAGCGGTCATCTTGCCAATTGGTCCCATGATGGTGAGCTGATTTACGCTCCATTGGCGGCTTAGTATATCCTGAATCGTCATAAATAAGAAAGGGTGTAGTTGTTTAGTGGGGTAACTGACGAACGGCATCCGCCAGGGCTGTTAACCCCGACACGGCCTGCTCGCCAAGTTGGTCACGTACCTGCGTGTTCAAGGCTTTCCATATTTTGTGGCAGCGTTTAGCCAGTAGTCGGCCCTCTTCCGTCAGAAAAAGGCCCTGCCGGATATTGTCGGTTAGCCAACCATTGCGCTGTAACAGTTGTACATCCCGGCTCAGCGCCGACTTCTCAATCTGTAATTGCTGCGACAGCGTTGTTTGCCGAACGCCGGGCTGCGCAAACATGTACATCAGTAGACTGGCCTGCGCAAACGTGACCCCCTCCCCTACAAATGCCTCGTTGTACAGGTTGGTGACCACGCGCGCCAGCCGCCTCACTTGCCCTGCCACACAGGCGTTTATATCAGTCATGCGGTAAAAATACTAGCTAAAGTTGTATATGCAACTTTAGCTCGAAAAAATTAAGCCCGCTTGTTAGCAGACCACTTAACTACCACCTGTCTATGTTTACCGCGTAGCTACGTACCGAAGCTAACCTGTCTCTTTTCCAGCCGGGAAATGACCTCCAGACAGGCTCGGACGTTGTGGTACGGGCATTTCCAGAAGCCAATTTTGTCGTCGGCGGTCATTGGCTGGTACGTATCGAAAACGCCCCATCGCCACTCGCCGCCCTCCCGGTCGAGCAGATGGCGCTGAATGAACTGCCAGCTCTGTACTGACTGGTTGTAGAAGGTCTCGTTGCCAGATAGTTGCCAGGCGTTCAGAAAACCAACCATTGCCTCGGCACTGACCCACCACTCCCGATGGGTGTCGTAGTGGTTGGTGTCGATGTTATACTCATGATATAGGCTTCCATCAGCCTGCAGCGCAGCGGCGGTAGCCCGTGCCATTGCCACGGCAAGCTGGCTGAATGTCGCCATCAGTTTCCCATCGTGCAGTACTTCGGCGGCTTCGAGCAGCAGCCACGCCGCTTCGATGTCGTGTCCATACGAAACCAGGGCAGCCGTTGAGTGCCAGTCGGCGGTAAAAAACAGGCGTAAGTGACTGGTTTCCGAATCGATCAGGTGTGTTTGGAACGTACCCAGCAACGCCCGAATCTGGTTGGCTAGCCCCGCATCGGGCCAGATTCGGTAGAGATTGGTGTAGCCCTCCAGAATGTGGAGGTGCGTATTCATCGTTTTTGGATCGTTACGGTCTTTCGCGCTCAAACGCAGATCGCTGAGCAATGCCCCTTCCTGGCTGAACGCTTCAAAATAACCACCCTGCGCTGGATCGTAGCTGTGGGTTTCAATCCACTGGTAGAGCGACTTTGCCAGGTCGAGGGCGGCTGGTTCACCGGTTAGCTGATGGTATTCGCTCAGGCCGTAGATGGCGAACCCCAGCGCATAAATCTGCTTTCGGGGGCTCAGCGGTTTGCCTGCCGGGTCGACCGACCAGTACACGCCACCAAATTCCAAATCAATAAAGTGGCGGCTAAAATACGCGTAGGCCCGATCGGCAACTGCCCGATAGGCCGGGTTGTTGGTTTGCCGCGCTGCCGCCGAGAATGTCCAGAGAATGCGGGCGTTCAGTACAGCTCCTTTCGGGGCTTCGGGGTCGAGATGGCCGTTGCCGGTGAGTCGGCCGATGAATCCACCGCGCTCCTGATCGGGGCTGTGTGTCATCCAGAACGCCAGAATAGCTGTCAGTTCCGCTTCAATCTCCTGCCTATATTGGTGCGGGGGTAGTAGGGTCATTCTTCGTTGGGCTAAACAGGCTTGCAGTGGGCTTCGCTTCACTGATCTGGTAACACCAGCGTGACCGCACCACAGCAAGCCTGTTCGTACAAGGCATCTACTTTACTGCGTCCGTCAGCGCGTAACCAACCTCAGCCGACTCGCGATGCTGATACGCCTTATTCCGGTCGATCAGCACGTTCAGCCGGTCGACAGATGTGGCTGAGCGGAACCCATCGGGCGGGGTGTTGATCACGTAATCCAGTAATTGATCGAGGGTCGACGTGGCAACGTGCATGCGGGTGTCCGACGAGGCGTAGTAGATGAACACCGTGCCATCGTCGTCCAGAATCCAACCGTTGGCGAAAGCTACGTTCGACACATCACCCACGCGTTCCTCGCCTTCCGGCGCCAGAAAATAACCCGCTGGCTTGTGCGTCACTTTTGTCAGGTCGGTCAGATCGGTCAGGAAGAGGTAAAGCACGTACCGCAGCCCGGCGGCGGTGTTCCGCACCCCATGAGCCAGGTGCAGCCAGCCTTTCTCGGTTTTAATCGGAGTCGGCCCCTGCCCGTTTTTTACTTCGTATACAGTGTGGTAGTGCTTTTCGTCGACAATGAACTCCTTCTTGATAACGGCGTTTTCCATCGAATCGGCGTAGCCAAATCCAATGCCTCCACCCGTTCCGGCTTCGATGAACCCATCCTGCGGACGTGTATAGAACGCGTATTTACCGTCGACAAACTCAGGGTGAAGCACCACGTTTCGCTGTTGGGGCGACGGCGTTTTCAGGTCGGGCAGGCGCTCCCAGGTCCGCAGGTCGCGGGTGCGGGCCATGCCACACTGCGCCAGCGCCGACGATTCGTCACCGGGCCGGGCGTTCGGATCTTTGCGCTCTGTACAGAAAAGGCCGTAAATCCAGCCGTCCTCGTGTTGCACCATGCGCATGTCGTACACGTTCCCATCAGGTACGTCAGTTTCGGGCATGGTGATGGGCCGGTCCCAAAACGTGAAGTTGTCGATTCCATTTGGGCTTTCGGCTACCGCAAAAAATGATTTCCGGTCCATACCTTCCACCCGGGCCACCAGCAGGTAGCGCCCGTTCAGCCGGATCGCTCCGGCGTTGAATGCCGCGTTGATGCCGAACCGCTCCATCAGATACGGGTTAGTAGCGGGGTTGAGGTCATAACGCCAGAAGAGCGGCGCATGCCCGGCAGTCAGCACCGGGTACGTGTAGCGATCGAAAATACCGTTGCCAAGGGGGCGCTTCGCATTAGCCCGACCAATCAGTTCAACGTAGGCCGCCTCCAGTTGGGCAAGGCGTTTCTGGAACACAGAATTCATGTAGTAAAAGAATTAATCGTAGTAGATCAGTGGGCCAGCACGCGTTGTCGATGCACTTCCGCGGCATCGGTAGGTAGCTTATCCCACCAGGTACGTTTCAGAATCCCAACGCAAACCGCCAGCAGCGCTACCGTGATGGCCAGTTCAGAGTACATTTTGACAACCAGGTACATGGGCAGCATGGTGAGGCAGCATTGGGCAATGATGCCAACGACAACGTTGAACATATCGAGCCGGAAATTTTCGTTGGCCTCAAACGTGGGGTCGTCGGCCACAACTTTCGCGTGTATCGGGCCCCAGAATCCCCAGGGACGCACAGTTTTGTAGAAGGCTTTCAGCGTGGATTCGTCTGTGGCGGGCGTCAACAGTGAACCGGCCATACAGCCCGCCAGCGATAACCCGAACAGCAGCGGGAAGTAGTACAGCTCCAGCGTTTCGCTGAACACTGAAGGCAGGATCAGGGCGGGGACAATACCGGCCAGCATACCCCAGAAGAAACCACTGGCATTGAATCGCCACCAGTGCCATTTCAGCACATTGGCTGCTACGTACCCCCCATACAGCGCCGACACGATCCATTGCAGTATGCTGTTCACATCTTTGGCGAAGAAGCCCATGAGCACCCCGACGACCGCCACCAGTAAGCCTGAGCTATAATTCATGGTGGCAATGCGGCTGTTGGAAGCCTTTGTCTCGACGTATTTGAGGTAGATATCGTTCACGATATAGGCCTGCGCCGCGTTGAGGGTGCCCGCGAACGTACCCATAAAGGCCGCCAGCAACCCCGCCAATAAAAGGCCCATCAACCCGGCCGGCACAAACTGCAGTATAGCCGACGGCAGAATCTTCTCGAAGTCGATCCCCTGCCCAGCCGGACCGGTGGCTGAGCGCAGGTCGAGCTGGTCGAAATGAAGCAGGGCCAGCACCGTGAACCCCATAATCATGGCGTACCGGACCGGCAGCAGCACAATCGACACAAAGCCGCTCATTTTGGCGGCCTCCTGCGGTGATTTTGTCGACAGCACCTTCTGCATGTCGTAGTTTGGTGCCGGACCAGCCAGACTGGCCAGAATACCTTTGAAGACCATCATCATGAAGAAAATGCCGAACAGCGAATAGCCATCTGACTTGATCTTGGCGTTCACGTCATCGATCATTCCGGTCCAGTCGAGGTCATTCAGCTCCCAGCTGAAAAAAGGCGTATACCAGCCCGCCGGCACGGTCAACGACTGGGTATTCAGGTTGGTCATGGCAATCCAGGCAATTACTACGGCGGCGATGCTCATGATCACGTATTTCAGCACATCGCCAATTACGATACTGGTCATGCCGCCCAGAATAGCATAGAAAACAGCCACGGCGGTGAAAACAATGCCATAGAAATGAGGCACGTATTCAGGTGGTATGGCGAAGGGAATGTAGTCCGATACAATGCTGAACGGAATAAAAATCTCGACGAACTTCCCCAGGCCAACGAAGCCATACGCCAGAAAACCCAGGCAGCTCAACAGGGCGAATACGACAACAATAGTATGCGAAGCCATCACGCCCTTGCCAGTGATGCCAAACCGGGTACCGATCCATTCAGCCCCCGTTGTCACGTTGGAGCGACGGAGCCAAACTGATAGGTACATCATCATGAAAATCTGGTTGAAGACGGGCCAGAGCCATGGAATCCAGAGGCTTTTCATGCCGTATACGAAAGCCAGCGAGACCATCCACATCGTGCCCGAAATATCAAACATATCCGAGGCATTGGATAGGCCAAGCATGTACCAGGGCAACGTTTTTCCGCCCAGCATGTAGGCCTCCTTGTCTTTGGAAGCCCGTTTTTTCAGCACTAAACCCATCACAATCACGGCGACCAGATAGGCGATGATAATGCTGATATCAAGGGCAGATAATTTCATAGAGTACGACTAATTAACGGATTTAGGCAGGTTGCCCCGGTATGATGGCCGGCGTCGGCAACAGTTCTGAACAAATCTATAGGAAAGTTCACCCTGATATATAGCACTATTTTATCCTTATTTCGACTCAAAATGATAGCCTGATAAAACGCGTCGTAGATTATACATGATTAATTCATTATTTCCAGCATTTTTTCGTTATTCAACTAAATTATTTGGCTTATTGAGTAGTCTGCCAGCGTTGCGCATCTAATACTTTTTTAACTTACAACTGAGTTCATACGTACATTTTCCTACGACTAATACCCTCAACCCCGTTAACAGATGACCACTATATATCGTGAAATAACGCCACTGACTCAGAGCGATTGTTTTACGCTATTTCACCGGACAGACAAAGTGTTTGACTTTCCGCTGCACAATCATGACGAGTATGAACTGAATTTTCTGGCTAATACTAAAGGCGCCAAGCGAATCATGGGCGACCATACGGCCCTGACCGATGACCTCGATCTGGTGCTTGTTGGTAGTAATCTGCCGCACGGCTGGTTTGATCCGGCCAGAACATGTCAGGGCGTTCGCGAAGTGACCATTCAGTTTCACCGTACTCTATTCGACGAGAAATTTCTGAAGCGGAACCAGCTTAGTTTCATACGGGCGTTGCTGGAACGATCGGCCAAAGGAATATTATTCACCCAGGAAACGGCAGCGGCTATACGTCCCCGATTGGAAGCGCTTACCCAGAAAAACGGCTTCGACTCAGTGCTTGAACTGATGTCGATTCTGCACGACCTATCGACCTCGCGCAACATGCGGACGCTCTCGAACACCACATTCACCAACGAGCAAATCAATTACAATAGCCGCCGCATCGAGAAAGCGTTCACATTTATGCACGAAAGCTACGACAAAGAGATTTCGCTGGCCGATGTGGCGAAGCTGGTTAATATGAGTGAGGTATCGTTTAGTCGCTTCATCAAGAAACGAACGGGCAAGACTTTCATTGAAAGCCTCAATGAGATTCGCCTGGGTCAGGCCTCGCGGCTGCTGATCGATACGACCAACACCATTACGGAGGTAGCCTATAAATGCGGCTTCAATAACATATCCTATTTCAACCGGGTGTTTCGCAGCAAAAACGGCTGTACTCCCCGCGAATTCCGCCAGAATTACTCGGGCACAAGGGTCTTCATTTAACGCACTAGGCAGGGAAAAATACAGCCGTTGGCTATTGATTGTACTGGTTGACAATAAGGCAGGTAAGCCATAGGATAAGGAAAAAGCAGGCACCCGGAAGGGGCAGCTGGCGGGGACTATATTTAGCCTTTATCGACATAGTCCTCTCCAACGCGTTTTTCCCGTCTGCACTATGCGTTTACACTATACCAAAAGGCCGAAGCGGCCAGGTACGCTCCCTTTCAGGATAATTGCTTTCTTCAGCCTATGGACCTCTATCGGGTTGGCGCAGGTCAGGCCGGCCGAACCCTTCACCCTGGCAGGCCAGCTAGCCCAGTCAGTCAAGGGAAATGTGTACGTACTAAATCAGGATGACAAACGGGTTTTTTCTGCCCCAATCCAGGGTACTCGATTTACGCTGAAAGGGAAACTGGCCGAGCCCGGTCTGTACCGGGTTCAACTTGATACCAACTCCCGAACGTATCCTGTATTTCTGGAAGGGGCACCGATGCAGATGACAATTCAGAAAAACGGCGCCTACCAGGTCACAGGCTCTAAACTGCATTCTGAGTGGAGAGCCTATACTGCTTTTACGGACTCAACAAGGAATAAGTTAATCGGCCTGTCTCAGGCGCGGAGCGGGGCCACCCAGAAAGGCGATACGGTACTGCTGAACCAATTATGGGCAGAAAATACGATGATTAGTCTGACGTACGGTTCCCGTATGGCGGACCTGATTGCCCGGAAGCCTTATACCTTTTTTAACCTGTTTCTGTTGAAGGGCAGTGGTTACGCAGACGATCACTTGGTCAACATGCTGAATGAGTTCAAACCCACGCTGGGTACGTACCCGACCTTTCAACTGTACGATCAGGAACTCAAGACGCGAGCCGACAACCGGCAAAAGGTGGCGATTGGTCAGCAGGCCTATGATTTCACGTTGCCAGACAGCACCGGAGCCACCCATAGTTTAGCTTCCGTACGAACTGCCAACAAGCTTGTTCTGGTAGACTTTTGGGCCAGTTGGTGTGGGCCCTGCATTAAGGAGTTTCCCGGCCTGAAAAAGCTCCATGCGAAATATGCCAGTCAGGGTTTGGAAATTATTGGTATTTCCACAGACAAAGAGCCGAAACGATGGCTGAGCGCGTTGTCGAGTTTACGCCCATCCGGACTGCAACTACATCTGACGGAACCAAGCCCGCTACGAGACAAGTACGCAATCTATGCTATCCCCCAAACATTCCTGATTGACCAGAACGGCGTAATCAGAGGGCATAATCTGACGGAAGCCGAGCTGGACAAAAAGGTAGCGGAGCTCCTGGCTGAGACGCGCTGAGCGCGCCGCGCTGCAATTCATTAGGTATGTAGCAGTCACCAGCACACAAGACCAGTTTACCCATCAGGCGGCCTGTTGGAAACTGATTAGCTATAAAAACGCCTCGTCCCTGCCAGCTAGTACAGATTTGTACCAGCTGGCAGGGACGAGGCGTTTTTACCTATGGGCCTTTCTTAATAGCCGGGGTTTTGCTTCAACTGTGGTGACACGTTGAGCACGTTCTGACCAATCGGGAAGATCGCGGTGTGGTTATCGGCATCGGGCTGTTTATCCCACCACGTACCTGAATTGAACACACCCCAGCGGATCAGGTCGGTACGCCGACGCGATTCGACCAGGAACTCACGGCCCCATTCGTCCAGCATCTCCTGATCGGTCAGTTGGCTGCCGTCGGGTTTGTACAGACTTGGCGAACCAGCCGGGTAGTTTCTGGCTCGAACGGTGTTGAGCAATACAGCCGCGCCCGCTTTATCGCCCGCCCGGTACTTACACTCAGCCAGCGAGTAGTAGATCTCTGCCAACCGAATTTCAGCGTAGGCCGATGAAATCTTATTGGGATCGCTGCTTGGATAGTACGGATACTTCACCGGTGTAAGGCCCGAATTCTGGTCGGCGTTGTTCATGTTCGAGGTCTTGTTGGCAATCTTGGTTCCCGGCTTGGCCGCCAGGAACATGCCCACCTGATCGCGGAAGAACAAGGGATAAGGGCCCTTGGTTGACCGTACCGTATCGACTTTACCGTTTGAGTTGACATAGGGCAGGTAACCTTGTAGAAACATACCTTCCCGTTTGCTGTTGCCCAGATTTTTGTACGTTTTCAGACGAACGTCATCAGCGTACTTCCGAAACTTCAGATAAGGCTTACCCAGCGAGAAGCTGTATTCGGTGCTATCTACGTCGCGACCAGGCTGCAAGGCGTACTTGGGGTTGGCCGTTCCAAAATCGGTGAACCCGAAATAGAAAGTGGCGTTCACGGGAAGCATCCAGAAATACATCCCTCCGTCGTACTGCCAGTGAGTCAGGCCAAAGCTACCCGGAAAACCGAACACCGTTTCGGGCGATGTTGGGTTAGTGTAATCGAAGGGAGCATCCCAGCGGCTTTCGAGCGCATACTGGCCGTATTTTCCCGCCAGAATATCGGTACATACGGTGGCGCAATCGGTAAAGTGATCGGTGCCGGTGTAGACCTTCGCGTTCAGGTACAACCGGGCTAGCAGGGCAGCCGCTCCGCCCTGCGTCCAGCGGCCAATGGCGTTGGCGCCCAGGCTTTGCCGGGTGGGCAGTTGCGGCAGCGATTCCTTCAGTTCCTGTTCAATGTAGTTGAAGGTTTCCTGTGGGGGTACCTGGAGACCTCCCTGCGTTTCGCCTTTCACTTTCTTCACCAGCACAATGTTGCGGTAAAAATCGAGCAGCCGCAGGTTGAGCCAGGCCCGCAGTGTGCGTACCTCGGCAATCATGCCATCGAGTTCTGCCTGCGTCATGTTGAACTTGGCGGGGTCAGCAATAGCCTGCAAATCTTCCAGCGTATTGGTCGCCAGCGTTACGCCGCCGTAGAGGGCATTCCAGGCGTCGCTGGTGTAGCCGTCGTTGGGGGTCCAGGTGTGATAGTGAACCCGCTGAAACTGCCCACCGTCGAACCAGTCACCCTGGCGGTTGGGGGTCATCAGTTCATCCGAGCTGTTCTCCTGCAGCATGAACGTCGACCCACCCTGGATTGTCCAGTAGCTGTGTTCGAACGGCCGCAAAAAGTCACGAATGACGTCATCTTTGGTTTGAAGGAAATTGCTCGACACAATTCGGTCAGAAAGTACCTCATCCAGGTTGGTACACCCTTCGGCCAGCAAGAACGCGGTGGCGACAGAGGCAATACGTATGGCGTTATAAAAACGAGATCGATTCATAAGTTGACTTAGAAATTAGAAGGTAACCTGAAGGCCCAGCAGAAGTTGGGTCGTCGACGGGAAGTAATTCAACGAGCTGTTGATGCCCGGATATAAGCCATTGATCTGCACCAGGTCCGGATCGCCACCGGTGTATTTGGTGAAGGTTTTCAGGTTCCGGGTGGTGGCATAGATACGCGCCGACCGCAGGAATTTGCTCGTAATAGGCTGGGTATAGCTCAGGGTTACGTTGTCGATTTTCACAAAACTGCCCTGTTCCAGGAAGTAGTCAGACAGCGACGAGTACGTGGCGGCGTTAGACAGTTTCGAATACTTGCCCCCGTCGTAAGCCGAGGCCAGCGTGTTCACGTTCTGCTGCGTGGCCGGCGTGCCCAGGTAGAACGCGTAGGTGTTGAAGATCTGATACCCGAACGTACCCCGCAGGAATACCGTCAGGTCCCATTTGCGGTACCTGAGGTTGTTGGTCAGGCCTCCCGTAAACGTTGGCAGACCATTGCCCACAAACTGCCGGTCGTCATTGTTGGCTTTGTTGGCCTGAATCACGTCGCCATTCTTGTTGTAAACCAGCAATGCACCCGTTTCATCAACTCCAGCCGACTTCAGCATGTAGAAGCTACCGATGCGCGTATTTTCCTGCAACCGCTGCGACGTACCGGGGCTGCCGGGAGCCGGCAAGCCAACTACGTCAATAAAGGTTTGCCCTTTGAATGCTTCGTTCGAGAAGGAAACGAATTTGTTGCTGTTGGTGGCACCGGCGAAGGTTACGTTATAGCTGAAGTCTTTCTTGGCAATCACGCTGCCGGTCAGCTGAATTTCCAGACCAGAGTTCTGCATCGTCCCCACGTTGGCGAAGGTCGACCCCTGTACGTTGGGCGGGTTGGGTACTGCATACGAACCGAGCAAATCTTTGTTGGTCCGAATGTAGTAGTTCAGACTACCCGTAAGCCGACTGTTTTTGAACACGTCGAAGTCGACACCCACGTTGAAGTTGATGGCTTTTTCCCAGCGCAGGTCGTAGTTCGTGTTCTGGCTCGGCCCCCAAACCTGATACGAGGTGTTGTTGTAGAGGTAGTAACCGTAGCCGCCGTAGGTGTCGAGCGAGAGGTAATTGCCGAAATCCTGGTTACCGGTTACCCCGTAATCGGCCCGCAATTTCAGCTCGTTCAGCCAGGGAATACCCTGCGCGAAGGATTCCTGAGTAACGCGCCAGCCCACCGACGCCGCCGGGAAGTTCCCCCATTTGTTGTCGTAGCCAAACTTCGACGAACCCTCGCGGCGCAGACTGGCCGAGAGGTAGTACTTCTGGTCGAAATCGTAGTTGACCCGTCCGAAGAAAGCCGCCAGTTTAGAGTTGTTCCGGTACGAACCCACGTTGTTGATCCCCTGCTGCAGGTTCCATAGACCCGATCCCAGGTTGTTGTACGTCAGCACATCAGAAGGGAAGTTTTCGTTGCCCGCGCTGAATCCCGACGACGTAAAGTATTGGTACGAGTACCCTGCCAGCAGTTTCACGGCATGCTTCTGCACGTCGAGAGCGTAGTTACCCGTCCACTCAAAGCTTTTCTGATCGTTTTCATCCAGGGCCTGCGACGCACCATTTCGTTTCGAGCCGTTGACAACCGTCGAGAGGGTCGATGGCGTAAAGTTCTCGTTTCGGAACGATGAGCTCACCTCACCGATAGTCACGAGCGTAGACAGGTTATCGAGCAGATTCAGCTTGAACGACCCATTGATATCCAGGTACTTCACCTCCTGCTGCGCCAAGACACTTTTAGCCCGTTCTACGGGGTTGTTGGCGAAGAAACCGCTGGTGATGTACGCGTACCGGCCCGCGTTGTCGAAAATAGGTTGGGTCGGGTTGAGCGTCAGCGCATAGTTGAAACCACTGTAATCGGCCAGGTTGGTCCGGGTGTAGCGGGGTGCCGCCGTGAAGGTCAGCGCATACAGGTTATTGGCCGAGGTATGGTTAATGTTGACCCGTCCGCCGTACTCCTGCTTGCCCGACCGCAGGTCGATACCCGTTGCGTTGCGGTAATCGAGCGAGGTAAAGTAGTTGGTTTGTCCGTTGCCGCCCGAGAATTGCAGAGTATGCTTCTGCGAAAAAGCCGGATCGCGACTCACTGCTTTTGTCCAATCGGTATTGCCACCCAAATCGACACCCCGTTTATTGGCCAGGAATTCCTCCTTAGAGAGCAACTTCAGTTTGTTTGTGACAAAATCAAACGACGAATAGCCGTCATAGAAAATCCGGGATTCGGCTGATCCTTTTTTGGTAGTGATAACAATTACCCCGTTGCTGCCCCGTGTGCCGTAGATAGCCGAGGCCGCTCCACCTTTCAAGACATCGATCGACTCAATTTCGTTTTGGTTAATGTTGTCCAGGTTACCACCGGGAATACCGTTAATGACAAACAGAGGCCCTAGCCCGGCACTTCTCGACGAAACCCCACGCAGTTGAATGCTGGGCGTTGAGTTGGGATCACCAGCGGCGGTGTTGGTTACCGACAAACCCGCCACTTTACCCTGAATGGCCATCAGCGGGCTGTTACTACCCACCCGCAGCAGGTCTGATGACGACAAGTGCGTCACTGCGCTGGTTACTTCCTTACGGTTCAGCGAGCCGTAACCCACCACAACCACCTCGTTGAGCGACTTGATATCCGACTTTAGTTGAATCGACAGAGTTTCCTGGTTGGTAATCGCCAGCTCTTGCGTAACGTACCCGATGAAGCTAAAAACCAACGTTTGTGCACCATCAGGAATGGTTAACCGATACGTACCTGACGCGTCGGTTACGGCACCACGGGTCGACCCTTTCACCACCACGCTCACGCCCGGCAGCCCCTCTCCTTTCTCATCCGTGACAATACCGGTGATTGTCCGCTCGGCGGGGGCTTCATTCTCCCCCACGGGCTCCCCCAGTTGGATGTCCACGGATGACTGGGCAGGACGGGCCAGAATGATCTGTTCGCCAGAAATAGTAAAATTCACATTTAGCGGAACAAGCAGCTTTTCCAGCACCTCTTTCAGGGTACTGTTTTGCACACGCATCGAGACAAGCTGTCTTGAACGAACAATTTGCGGGCTATACGAGAACTTGACGTTGGCGGCTTTCTCAATGCTGCGCAACGCATTCTTCATGTTCTGATCCTGAATCATCAGGTTTATGCGCCGGTTGAGCAGCTCTTGGGCCGAAACGTCACCGGCCCAGGCTATCCCCATAAAAATCTGCGCGATCAGGAGTTGGAGGCAGGTAAGTTTCATCAACCTTAACACGTAGTAGTTTACTTTTTTCATATAGTTGATCAGTTTAATCAGGTAAGACGTTCAGGAAAGCCAGTTGGCAATCACTATAAGTTGGCTGGAAGAAGGCTATTGGCACGTACCTGGCCTTCACTAAATAGAAACAGGCAGTATATACACGTCGAACTTAGGGTTGCTGACAGCCGCCACCGTTTATAACTATCTGTCCATCAATAATTTCGTAGGACGCCCCGATGGTGGCGCACACGATACCCAGCTTTTGCTCGAACGATTCGCTGGCCATCGATGAGTTCAGCTGGCAGTTGGCCAGTGCTTCTTTATTGTAGCGAATATCAACGCCATACGCCTCTGTCAGCTCTTGCAGCACCTGCGGTATCGGCGTATCGTTGTAGACGAATGCGGGCGCTTTTTTCTGTTTGGTTGGACTGGCAAGGATCACGGGCGAATCGACCAGCATCTTATCGAACTGATCGGTCTCGCGGTTGAAAACCACCTGCTGGTTGGGCAGCAGCATTACGCCTTTTTGCCGCACCAACGAGCCTGTCGGATCATTGCGGTACACGGATACCTGACCGGACTGCACCTGCACATGCACCCTGTTTTCACCGGCAAACGCCCGCACCGTGAACTTGGTCCCAACCACTTTGGTAACCACCTCGTTGGCATGCACCAGGAAGGGCTTGGCGCTGTTTTTGGTCACGGCAAACGTTGCTTCGCCAGACAGGTACACAAACCGGTTCCGCTGGCCAAAATCGGCGGGGTAACTCAGCCGGCTGTTTGGGGCGAGCGTAACCACCGACTTATCGGGCAGGTGAATGGTTTGCCCCTGTTGGGTAGTGTTTACCTGTTCGGTGAAAGCAGTGGGCAAGGTGGCTAGCTGCTGTTCGTAAGGCGTGGTGCGATGCGCAATCTGCCACCAGACGCCACCACCCACCGCCAGAACAAGTGCCGCTGCGGCCGCCCAACGCCCCCAGTTCAACCGGCGTGCAGCCCCGCCAAGCGGACGTACCTGCGCGTTTGTCTGTTTAATCCGGACAAGTAACAGGCGAATCGTCTCCTCAGGTATCTGTGTTTCAGCATACTCGGTCAGTCCCAGCCGAATAGCGGCCAACAACTCGATAGCCTGCTGGTACTCGCCCTGCCGATGCGGATGCTGCGCCAGCCAATCTGCCCAAAACCGGGTAGTTTGGGGCGTTGGCCCAAGCTGATGTGTCACGAAGGCATCGTCCGTTAGAAAATCGGCCGATGAAAAGTGCTCGTATAAGTGCGCCACTAGCGATTGAATTTGTCAGTAGATGACAGGACTTCAAAAGCGTACTCACTTAATCCTAAAAAAAAGTAGAAAAAGTTAAAAAAGGAAGAATAATCCAGCCCCGCAGCTTCTCTACGGCCCGGAAAACCAGGTTTTTAGCCGACTGCTGATTCACATCCAGCACCTCGCCGATCTGGTTATAGTCCATGTTTTCGACAAAGCGGAGTTTCAGCGCCTCCTGTTGCCGGGGCGGAAGCTGGGCAATGAGCCGTTGAAGCCGTTGCTGCCGGGTGCTGGCCGCTTCCAGTTCTTCCAGAAGCTCCAGCTCGTTCGGCTCCGCCCAGAGGCCATCGTAATCGGTTTCGTCCAGCGATTTGTTGTAGCGCTCTTTTCGTTCGAGCAGGTGCATGATCCGGTTCTTGAGCGCCCGAAGCAGGTAATGCCGAATGTTGGCGGGAATCGACAGCCGGGTGCGTTTGGCCCACAATTCGGTAAAGACATCGTGCACGCAGTCCAGCACAAAGGCTTCAGAAGCAGACACCAGGCTCATGCCATAGCGGTACATGGCCCGAATATGTAGTTGGTATAATTGCGTGTAAGCCTCTTCATCTCCCGCCTGAAAAGCGGCCCAAAGTTGTTGTTCGTCCACCTGAACTTGCTAAGCCATTTCTGTAAGTAACGAGTGTATCGTCCAGAAACATATAAAATTAATCGTACTGAAAACAACGCAAAAAGAGGTAAGCACCTACACTGCCGGCCACTTTAAGGTAGGCGGCCTTCAGGTGTGGTAACTGCTATAGCCAGCTACCGATGAGAGGTAAGTCCACCAAATGAGTCAGTAACTGGCTGCCCCCTTCCTGGTCTACTCAACCGTCATTAATAGCTGGCTAAAGCAGTATACTAGTAACTCTTCTGCAAACCGGAAGACCAACTTACACCAGTTTCTCTTTCAGGAATTTAGTGGTCCGCTCCCAGGCCAGTTTAGCGGCAGCCTCGTTGTAACGGGTTGGCGCAGTGTCGTTGTTGAACGCGTGCTGAGCGCCTTCGTAGATATACAATTCGTAAGGGATACCGGCGGCTTTCAACGCAGCTTCGTAGGCGGGAATGCCCGCGTTGACGCGCTCATCCAGTCCACCATAATGCAGTTGTACGGCGGCTTTCATCTTGGGTACGTCGGCGGCATCGGGCTGGCGGCCGTAGAAGGGCACAGCGGCTTTTAGATCCGGCGCGTGAATGGCGAGCTGATTCGCCATGGCTCCACCCCAGCAAAATCCAACGCAACCCACTTTTCCGGTACTGTTCGCCTGTGTTTTCAGGTACTCAACGGCTTTTACAAAGTTGTTGCGGGTGGCGGTTGCATCGAGTTTCCCGAACAGTTCGCGCATTTGGGTCTCATCGGTTGGCGTGCCACCGGCGGCCGAGAGGGCATCGGGAGCCAGCGCCACAAAGCCAGCCAGGGCCATGCGCCGGGTTACGTCTTCGATATGGGGGTTAAGGCCCCTGTTTTCGTGAATCACGACCACGGCAGGGTACTTACCCGGTGCCGCCGGACGGGCCAGATAGCCTTTCATGGTTGTGTCGGCGCCTGGGTACGTAATCGACTCCGTTTTGATACGGTCGTCGGTATGGGCTACGGTAGCCGCCTGCGCGTAGTTGACTTCCAGGAGCGGCAATACAGTCATGGCGGCAGCCATACTGCCCGTCAGTTTAGCCAGGCGTTTCAAAAAATCGTCGCGTTTGAGCGGCTTGTGGGTGTACTCGTCGAAGAGGTTAATGATGCGCTGATCCATGATCGGGGTTTATAAACAGGGTTGACTGGAAAGGTAATTATGTCGCTGATTCTGACGTGAGCCAGACCACCTTTTGCTCCGATTCGTGCGGCTGACCAATAATGTCAGCGTAGAGGTCGGGGCGGCGGGCCTTAAGATAACGATAACCGCCGGCCTGACGTAACTTTTCGGGTGTACACGTGGCCGTTACCACGTCATTACCCAGCTGCCTGCATTCGGCCAGGCTATCGCCGAAGGGGTCCAGAATCATCGAGCAGCCATTTTTCAACTGGTCTTCGTCCATCCCGATCGCATTACTGAAAACCACGTAAACGGCATTATCATAGGCGCGGGCGGGTAGCCATTTCATCAGCCACGCCCGCCCTTTCAGGCCATCGAACTCCAGCCGTAGTGAGGTAGGGTCATTTTCCCGGTTAGCCCATAACGCCGGATCGGCAAACCCTGCACCGGGGCGAGTCGAGGGCGTCATCATGGTCACGTGGGGCATAAAAATAATGTCGGCTCCCAGCAGGGCGGTAGCGCGCACATTCTCAACAATGTTGTTGTCGTAACAGATCAGAATGCCGCATTTCCAGCCAAGCAACTCGAACACAACGTACTGATTTCCGGGCTGAATGTGCGGATTGATAAACGGGTGCAGCTTCCGATACGTAGCCACCAACCCGTTCTTATCTACACAGACATACGCCTTGAATAGGTGATCATCCTGATCTTTCTCGAACAACCCAGCCAGTACTACGATGTCGTGCTCCTGCGCAATCGCCTGTAAAGCCTGCATGCTCTCACCGTCTGGAATACGCTCGGCAATGGCCAGCAGTTGCGCTTTGGTCAGGTTCCGCGCAAAGGTGTAACCCGTTATGGAGCATTCATGAAAGGCAACTACCTGAGCGCCCTGCCGCGCAGCCTCGCCAGCCAACTGCCGAATTATTGCCAGGTTGGCCGCTTTATCGCCACTGGCATGCTCAAATTGAGCGGTGGCAATTTTAAGGTGTTGCATAGGCTGAGTAAAATGATCCCTGCATTGGAAAGGAAAATACAATTCCTGACTACCGTGATTGGCCAGAAAAAGAGCGTTCACTACTGCGTGACACTGTCTGTCGGGTCAATATCTATTTACCAACAATAGGGGGTGCCGGGTCAACGCGATTCGCGTATTTTTGGGGGACTTAACTCACAGCAACCGATGCGTAAACTTGTCTTACTTCTCTTAACTATTCCGTTTTGGGGCAACGCCCAGCACACGCTAAAGGGGGATCCTTTTGCCCATACCTTCTCGATTGTGGCCCGCGACGAAAAAACGGGGGATCTGGCCGTCGGGGTACAAAGTCACTGGTTTTCGGTGGGTACGTCGGTATCGTGGGGCGAAGCGGGCGTTGGCGTGGTGGCTACCCAGTCGTTCACCAATAAATCGTTTGGGATGCGTGGGCTCCAGCTGCTCAAATCCGGCAAAACGGCTCAGGAAGCTCTCGACGAGCTACTCCGCACCGACGAGGGCCGGGAGGTACGTCAGGTGGCGATTGCCGATGCCAAAGGCAACGTGGCGGTGCATACGGGCACCAAATGCATTGATTTTGCCGGCCATAAGAAAGGCGCCACCTATTCGGTGCAGGCCAACATGATGCTGAACAACACCGTGCCCGACGCAATGGCGGCAGCGTTCGAGAAAAACGCGTCGTTACCCCTTCCCGAACGGGTAGTAAGCGCCCTCAACGCCGCTCAGGCAGCGGGAGGCGACATTCGTGGGCGGCAATCGGCGGTGTTACTGGTGGTGAAGGGCAAGGCGGGCGATACGCCCTGGGACGATAATCATCTGGTAGACCTGCGGGTTGATGATGCGGAACAGCCACTCACCGAACTAGCGCGGCTGCTACGTACCCACCGCGCCTACGAGTACATGAACAATGGCGATCTGGCAACGGAGAAAAACGACATGAAAGCCGCCATGGACCTGTACGGTGCCGCCATGAAGCTGTTCCCAAAAAATCTGGAGATGCAGTATTGGACGGCGATTGCACTGGCCAATACCAAACAGGTTCCGAAAGCCGTAGGTATGCTCAAAAGCATTTACGCTCAAGACGGTAACTGGCGCGAACTCACCCGCCGTCTACCGAAAGTAGGCCTGCTGACGGTATCTGATGCCGAACTGGCACAACTGGTGAGATAACGTGTACAGTTTGCTGTTTACTGCTACGCTGGCCGGGTTTGATCGACAGGCAGCGCAACGGTAAACAGCAAACTGTAACCTACGAATTTACCGTCCCATCCAGCCACCATCGACGGTCAGGACGGTGCCCTGAACGTACTTCGCGGCGTCTGATGCCAGGAATACGACGGGGCCTTTGAAGTCAGCGGGTTCGCCCCAACGTCCGGCCGGAATACGGCCCAAAATCGACTGGCTGCGTTCGGGATCGGCGCGCAGGGCTTCCGTATTGTCGGTTGAGATGTAGCCGGGGGCAATGGCATTTACGTTGATGCCTTTCGAAGCCCATTCGTTGGCAAATGCCTTCACCATGCTACCGATGGCGCCCTTGCTGGCCGCGTAGCCGGGTACGTTAATGCCGCCCTGGAAGGTCAGCAACGAGGCCGTGAAAATGACCTTGCCACTCCCCTGCTCGATCATGCGTTTGCCGATTTCGCGGGTAAGAATGAACGGTGCATTCTGGTTGATTTCAATCACTTCATCCCAATAGGCGTCTGAGTGCTCGGCGGCGGGCTGGCGCAGAATGGTGCCGGCGTTGTTGATCAGAATATCGATCACCGGATGGTCGGCCTTTACCTGTTCGATAAACGCGTAGAGCGAGTCGCGCTGCCCAAAATTAGCCTTGTAGGCATAAAACCGACGACCCAGTGCCTCTACAGCCTGCGCCACGGCACTTCCCTGTGCCGCCAGATTGGCCGAAACACCAATAATATCGGCACCTGCTTCGGCCAGTGCCTCGGCCATTGCCATACCAATACCCCGGTTGCAGCCGGTCACTAAAGCGAGTTTACCTTCTAATGAAAATGAATTGAGTACGTTGGTCATCGTAGAGAAAAGGACTGTTTAAGCGAGTGTTCTGAGGTAATGAAGATGTGCCCGTCTGCCCCGATACGCCTGGTTGAGCGCCGCTAATTGGGCAGACGGCAGGGCGAATGTACGGACAATACCCTTTTCAGACCGTCATCAACGTACCTACTTTGGCCATTGCGTGAGGGGTAACACTGGTGTTGGTTTCACGTTTCCCGCCTGCTCAGGAATCAGCAATACGGTCATAGCAGCGGTTGAGTTGGCGGGCACCACCACCTCGAACCCAACCAGGCTGGTACCCGTATTGGGATTTTCGAAACTACGCGACGGCGTCGTTGGCCAGGTTTTCATCACTACTCTGGCGGGTTCCTGCACTTGCAGAATTAGCTTTTTACCATTTTTGGTCAGTTCGGCGCGGTTCTCTCCCACGATCGTTACGGTAGCCGGAGTGGCCATTGTCCAGCGCACCGTTGTTTCGGTGGAACGGGTTTGCAGTTCATCCCGCACCACCACATGGGTTTTGTTGACGATGGCCAGGCCCCGATTGGCCTTCACCAACTGATCGCTGTAAACGGGCGTCAGATCGGTGGTCAGGTTCATGAACCGGGGATCAGCAGACGATGAGGTAATGGACGAGAACCCTTTCACCTGCTGCAACTTTCCGTTAACAGTCAATGTGTTGTGCGTGAAATTATTGTATCGAAACACCGTCCACCGCTCTGAGTCCTGGGTCATGCCCCACAGCTTTACACCGTTAACCTCCAGCGGGTTGTATTCTTCCATACCCATATCCATCGCCCACCGCACGCCATCGGCATCCATAATAAACGACCCCACATCCATATGGCCGTGGTTCACGCTGGGCGAGCCGGTTTTCAGGCCTACGTAAATGGCGGACGGATCGGTCCAGGAGGTGCGCATCATGCCCACCGGATTGGTACCGCTCCCTACCCAGATCAGGTTGGCGGGGGCTTTTAGTTTGTCGAGTTTGAGGCCACCACTCCAGATCATCACAGCCGGAATCAGCCGGTTTCTCACGTGCTTCGTCGCCGGAACGTTCATCAGTTGACGGCGCTCCTCCATCAGCAACGACGGGTCTTTCAGCTTGTTGGCAAACCAGAACATGGCTGGCTGCAATTCACCGCTGCCGCCCGAATCGGAGTAGTTAAACGGAATTCCGGTTGGGCCACTCATATTTTCCATGAAAGCCGCCGTTTGCATAAAGCCGGGTATGTTGGTCAGGCCAAAATCACTGCCAAGCGCTTTTTCGAGGGCACTGATCAGCAACACGTTGAAACTGGTCCCATAGCCCCAGTACCCGTAGCCTTCCTGATAGCCGCCGTTGGGTTTGTAGTCGCCCATGGGCAGTTTCACGGTCGTGATGGCGCGGTTGATCAGGTTGCGGGCCAGTTCGGGCTGGTCTTCGTAGATGGCCATTGCCCCGAAGGCAATGCCTGCGTTACACACCTGATTCCAGTTGTGGGTAGCCCGCAGCCAACTGTTATTTTTTGATTCCAGCGACGGTTGTAGCCCTTTTGTCAGTATCGCCTGACGGATAGTGGCGCGCGACGATTCAGGCAAACCGCCATGTAGCCAGTCGTAGCCAATAGCAACGGCCATTGTCATCTCGGCCACGTCGAGAAAGTGAGACGGGTTCCAGTCGCTGAAGGCCGCTACGGTCAGCAGTTCCTGCTCGGCCCGCTTCAGGTACGTTGGTTGCTGCGTGAGCCGGTAGGCATACGACAGCGTAAAAATCCGGCGTAGGGCCTCGCGCGATATGCTGAGCAACCGACGACCTGTCAGGATCCGTTCCAGTAGCGGGGCCTTCGACATCACATCAGCCTCGGCCACGATTGCCTGATGCATAGCGGACCAGGTCTGATCGGCCTTGATCGTTTTCTGAATGGCCTGCTCTTCGCCGGCCAGGAGCAACAGGCGGGGGTGATCAGGCAGTTTGGTGGCGGCCGTTACGGGGCCCTCCTGAGCAACCGCCAAGCTGGCGTTGATAAACAGGCAAACGAGAAGGAACGATCCGGTTAAAAGCGCTTTCATAATCGAGTTGAGGGAAATTGGTTGGTGTCGTCGTGGATTATCTGGCCGCAATCTGAAAAGTAGCTTTATCGGCTGTTTTGGGCGTCAGTGCTTTCAGGTTGATTCGGTAGATGGTATCGCCCCACTTGGCAATAATACCCTTATCCTCAGGCGCATCGAGTTTCACCTTCTCCACGCTGGCCTGAAACTGCTTCGGGTTGTACGTCACCACAAAGTCGTTGGCCGGCCCGCCTTTGGGGGCATAATGCACCAGCAATTCGCCCGGTTTTCCAAGATCGGTCGGGTAGCAGGTCATCAGGTGCTGGGTAAGGTCTGTGGCTTTCTCCAGTTTAATGGCATCGGCAACCTGCACGTTTTTTCCCCGGTTGAGCCGGATGGTGCGCTGGTAGCTGATAATGCCTACCTGGCTAGGATAGGCCTGCGCCAGATTGACGTCGAACTGGGTAAAGCCATTGCCTGCTTTGTAGGCCACGTTGCTGGCTTTGAACTTCGGGCCGGGCGACTGGTTCTGGCCGTTGATCGTGGGCAGGTTATGGTAATCCGAGCAGTTGTACCAGATGTCGTAGCGCTTACCGCTGAAGGTCTTGCTGGTATACGTACCCCGCCCAACGTCGATCAGTAGTGGCTGTCCATCGTAATACACCACATAGTTGCCAATGTCATTGTGGTTGTGGCTCTCGTCGTTATGCCCACCTTTGGCCGCTACGTAAAACCCGTTGGTTGTACCGGCCTCGTCACGGGCGGCAAACACCTGCAAATCGGGCAGCCAAACGTTCTGGGGTAGCGGTAGGCCTTTAGCCGCTCCTCGGAATTCATCCTGCATAAACAGCGAATAAAAGTGGCGGAAGTAGTGAAACTTACCGATGCTACCGGTTTCCGGCTTCAGGTAGTAAGCCCCAAACCGCATCATGTCGGGGTCGCTGATGGCCTTTCCGTAGCGATAGATCATGGTAGCGGCCATACCGGGCTGCGGATCAGCGTCGGCGAAGTTCAGGAAATACCGGTCGCTGATTTGAGCGCGGTAGATGAACCGCCCCATGTTCCGGAACTTCTCGTCGGCATACACATACGCAAAGGCGTCATTGCTGGCGGTATTGAGCAAGGCCAGGTTGTCGTACAGCGAGGCCGCGGCCGCCCCCCAGTAGCTTGGCCCTTCGTCGCAGCCCCCATCGGCCGGGTACGGGTTCACGAATTCATCGAGTACGTCGAGCAGTTTATAGACCGCCGCCGCGCGCTTGTTGTCGTCTTTTTCGAGGAGCAACACTGCGTTCAGCCAGTTCGAGCAAATCCAGGGGTTCCAGTTGTTGGGGGCACGGCCATTGGCGGTTTTGGTCATCCAGCCGTGCGGCTGCGTCATCAGAGGCTGGAATATCCGGCTGTTGGTTTCGGTATAGATTCGCTTCCGGATTTGCGGCGAAATGGCATCGAGTTTATCGCCCAGGTAGTAATCGACCCAGGCCAGGTACGTTGCCGTTTCAGCAGCAAACAGATCGACAAACGGCTTCGACACGTCCATCAGGCCGGCATAGGCTTTCGACTTGGGTAAGTGCGCCGGAACGCCCCAGAACGATTCTTCGCAGATCGACCATACCCCGTCGATGATCTGATCGGTGAACCGTCCCTTGTTTTCGTAGATTTCGGCGAGCAGTAGCGTGCCCAGCACCTCGCGTTTCTCGAAACTGACGTTCTGATACTCATCCCGGTCGCCGGTTCGTTCAATGAGCAGCGATTTCGTAGCGGGAATGTAGGGCCACTGATAGGTTAGGTACGTCTCTGCTTTTTTCAGGTACGCCTGCATCATCGCCTGGTCTGCTTTGCCCCAGCCAGCCCGATCATCGCGCTTCGGAAAGGGAGTCCACTTCGCCTGCGGGATCAGGACTTCTTTCACCCCCTCTTTCGAGAATTTTCCGCTGAGCAGATTGGCTTCCTGCGCGGTAGCTACCCCAACGCAGAGCACACTGAAAAACAAGGCTATGAAAAGGCGTTTCATACTGACTGGGTACGTTACAGGTAGATTTGGCTATTTGCGCTTGCGTGATGCTACGTGTGGTATTGTGTGATGCTGTGCATTGCGCTGAGCCTATCGAAGAGCCCAGCGCAATACACAGCATCACACACCGAAAGCAGCCACTACCACGCTCATACTAAAACAGCGTTTGGGTCAGGGCAAAAACACTCTCTGCACCCGACGCCGGTACAGGCGTTGCCGGGGCGGTTTTGTACTTAGTTTGGGCAACGGCTTTGAGGGGCAGAAACTCGTCGAAATGCGGGGTTTTGATTTGCTGGAAGGTCCACGGCTTTTGCTGGTCAGCGTAGGGTAGCATCCAGAAGTAGGCTTTTTTCAGGCTCTTCCCGTCGGGTGTCTGGTAGTTCCAGAGATCCATATTGACGTTTTCGGCCAGACGAGCCAGCCCGAAAAAGCCTTTCAGATTCATGACCGAATAACCCCAGGTAAGGGTGCGCGCCAGTTCGTGCGGCTGGCTGCCGTCTTCTTTTAGTTGACTCTGTATTCGTTTAACGGTCTTGTCTTCCAGAATCTGCTTTGCCAGCGGTTTATCATTCAGGAAGAGGGCAAACGCAAGCGACTGGAAATCGTAATAGGTGCCGTGGTTGTTATGCTCATCTTCCTCATCCTTGCCGATCGGGCTCGTCAGCATCCAGGTCAGGAACTGCCGGAACCAGCCTTGCAATGCCACATGATCCTGTTTGGGCCACGCTTTCGAACCTGTCAATAATTGCGTAGCGTCGACCAGTTTGGCTAGCATCCGGGTGTCGATCAGCCCAATGCCACGCCCTTCGGTAATGCCCGGAATAGCCTGTCCGTAGTTCAGGTTTGGGTTCATGCGCGTGTCGTTATTCAGAAACCAGACCCGTAGCAGTTCGGCCGCCCGGCGCGCGTATTTTTCATCGTCAGAGAAGTAATACGCCAGCGACAGCAACTGCACATCGTCGCAGAGGGCGTTCAGGTACGTGCCATCCTGAATGGCGTAGCGATCCGGGTTGATCTGCCCATCTTTTCGGATGTAGGGCAGTCCGTTGGCTTTCGAGGAGTCGGGCCACCAGTACGGGCCAACGCTCATGTAATCGTGCTTATCACCGCTGGGGGGCGTTTTGGTTTTTTCAACAACCGAGTGTGCGGGCTTGGTCAGCGTTTTGTCGGCATTGGCCAGCAGTGTTTGTTTAGCGGTTTGCAACGCCGTGTTTCCCTGCCCAATGGCCGCTTTGCTGGCGGCCAGCACGCTGGGATCGATCAGAAAAGTGGTTGGAATTTTAGCTGACTGGGCGTAAGTCCGGAGTCCACCTGCCGCAAGCAGCAGGCATACCCATAGCGCCAGGCGCTGGCCGTATGGTCTCATAAGTTGGTGCGTGAGGGGGAGCAATACCCTGTAAAACAAGCGGGAGCGGTCGGACTACCGGCCGCTCCCACAAAACAAATGAAGCTAGTTTAATTTAATCCGCTTTATGCTCACTGTCATAGTCTTAGCTGTATTGTTAATCGCGTTAACGTAGACGTAAGCCGCATAAGTACCATCGGCCGACTTCACGAATGCGCCCTGATCGGCGGCTAAACCGTAGGCGTAGTCAGCGGAATTGACGAAGGTGGTCTGCTGCAAATCGATATCATCGATGAAGACATCGAAGCCGGCCGTGCCACGCAGTTGAGCGTCCTTCACATCCACCCGCTTATCGAGCAGGGTGCGGGGCTTAGCCAGACCAGTTGGCAGTACCACGTCGGTCAGGTACGTTGGGTTCGACGGTGCAATAAGGGCATGACCGAAGGCGAACGTGCTGATCGTGGGTCGGTAGATGTACACGAAATCAATCTTGCTGCCCAGGTTGTTAGCTTCCACTTCTGCTTTAGTATACGCAGTCATATCGGCCAGCGATACATACGCTTTGGCCCCATCGCCTAGGACGATCGACCGTTTCATGTCCATCCGGCTGATCCTGTACGAGGGCGACTGAATGCTGACTTCTTTGCCGGTGGAGTTGGTAGCGCTGAACCGGAACGACACGTCTTTCCCCTGCGCATCGGCGGTTGGGTAATAGTAATACCGCAACGTAACGGCCTTGTTGGTCGCCACATCGAGAATATTGGCGGTCGAAACGGCTCCGTTGGTCAGGGTATCGGTTGCCGTTTGTTTGGGCTGATCAACGCCCGTGCTGGGGTTAGTGTACCAGGAGTTGCGGCTGAACCCCGTTCCCGGCCCTCCAGCCACGCTGGCTTCGGCCCGAACATTTTTCAGATCGCCTTCCAGCGTACCGATCGCATAGGCGAACTCGATCCGGTCACCTACGACGGCCGGACCAACGGTCTTTTTGAGCAAATCGTTTTGAAACGGCTCGGTTGGTGCAATTGCTTTTTTTTCGCAACCGGCGGTCAGCAGGGCAACGATAGCAACCGGAATAAGCGGTATAAGGTAATGACGCATGGGTGGCTATTTTTGAAGAGTGACGGTAACGGTATACGTTTTGCGCACTTGCCGATTGCCCGACACAACGGTGTAGGTCTTGGCCTCGGTAAAGTCGGTCCAGATACCCATCGTGGGCTCCACAATGGCGTCGGTCACTACGCTACAAATCGGCTTAAGCCGCTGCATACTGGTGCCAAACCTGGCTACCGCCGTAACCGTCAGCGCGGTAGTGTCGATCTTCGTCTGACCGCTGACGAGTACCGTGCGGTGATCGGTGCCCAGCAAGTCAAACGAGGTCATGTACGATTGCGAACGCTGGGTAATCAGCAGGCCATTCGCATCAATTGGGTCTTCACCGCCGCAGGCAAACAGGCCAGCCACAGTCAGCAGACTCAGACAGATATATAGGATTGTTCGTTTCATGGATAATGGCGATTTCAGCTTAGAGCCAGGGAATGTTCTGGGTGATTTTGGGATTTACTTCGATCTCGCTGGTTGGAATCTGGAAGATGTAATAGCGCTGGTAAGCCCGTAGGTCGGCGTTCACGAACTCGTCGCGGATACGGGTGCCCTGCGTGTCATACAGTACCTGTCCACTTGGGGCAGGCCAGATTTCCTCCGCTTTCTTCCAGCGGCGAATATCGAAGAAGCGCTGTCCTTCACCCACCAGTTCAATGATCCGCTCCTGCTCGATTGCCTTGAAGAATTCGGTTTTCGAAGCAAATTTCGCGGCGTTCAGCGGCGGCAGGTTCCCCCGGCGACGGATGCGGTTCAGCAGCGTAAATAGCTCGGGCGTTGGGCCGCTGATCTCGTTGACGGCTTCAGCATACATCAGCCAAACGTCGGGCAGGCGCATCAGGTAAATATCCTGTGGTCCGTCGCTCCGGCCAATACCGCCCGTTTGACGTACCCATTTCCGGAAGACGTACCCCGCCGGCGCACCGTCGTAGTTGATGGCCGTTACGCCATCGCGGTTACCAAACCGGAATGGCAGGCTGTCGCCAACTACGGTCAGGCCATCGGTCGAGAGCTGTACCATTTTCTGACCATCCCAGACCATCGTGGCCCGCATGCGGTAGTCACGACCTTCGTATGACTTCGGGTTGGTGGCGCTGTTGGTCAGCGTCGTAGTGCGGCTCAGCACGAGAGGCGGCGCAAAATCACCAGTGCTCGTGAGCTGGTACCGATTTGCCAGCCGGAATGTTGGTGCTACCCAAACCTGCCCGAAGCCCGTGTTCCGGTTCCCAAAATCGCGCGACAGTTCTTCGCCCTGGCTCAGCAGTGGCCCGCCAAACTGCACCGAGAAGATGATTTCGGGGTCGTACTCGTTGAAGTACTGGAACAGATGCCAGTAGTTCGGGTTGTCGGCCGGACCGGGATCGCCATTGCGAAAGAGCGGGATATTGCGGTCGATGATTTTCTTGAAGTCAGCCGCAGCCGCGGTGAAGTGCTTTTGGGCTTCGGCGGTGTTGCCCTCGTTTTTCATCCACGAGGCCCAGAACAGGTTCACCTTACCGCTGAATGCCCAGGCGGCCAGCTTGGATGCCCGGCCCAGGTTATCGCCCGAGTAGGTTTCGGGTAGCACTGAAGCGGCAAAGGCCAGATCGGCTAAAATCGAATCTTTCACGGCGGCGCGGGGGGTACGCGACAGGGTGTAAGCTTCGGCGTTGCCGTTCAGCTTATTCGTAAAGTAAGGCACGTCACCCCA
The DNA here is from genome assembly GCF_011742925.1 of Fibrivirga algicola. Lineage (GTDB taxonomy): Bacteria > Bacteroidota > Bacteroidia > Cytophagales > Spirosomataceae > Fibrella > Fibrella algicola. The sequence goes on along the minus strand of NZ_WAEL01000007.1, from coordinate 250,598 downwards.
CAGATCGATCAGCCGGAAATAGTTGATCGCCCGCAGAAAACGGGTTTCTGCCACCAGCCGGTCCATCAGGGCCAGATCGGCCGGTGCCGTCGTCGTGGCGCGCAGTATACCGATGTTACCCAGCACGTAGTTGGCCCGGTTGATGGCCCGGTAGCAATCACCCCATAGAAAGCCAAAGTTACCTCCGGTTGTGGCATTCGTGGCCGAACCCAGGCCGCTGGGGCTGAACGAACCCTGGTTGTTGCTGGTGCCACGGGTATGCATAAACTCACCAGCCCCGTCGAAATAATAGTCGCGGTCGAAGGTGGTGCGGTTGGCTTCGTACACGCCGTTGACGGCCGCACTGGCATCAGCAGTAGTTTTCCAGAACAGGTCGGCCGACAGTTGGGTGGTCGGGACCTGATCGAGCAGATCCTGCGTACAGGCCGCTGTGATCACGACCAGACCCACCAGAAGGTATAATTTATAGATTCGATTCATGACGAAAAAAGAAAGGAGTTAGAAGCTGAGGTTCAGACCAAACGAGTAAGACTTCAGCAGCGGAAACGGGTCATCCTGATTGTCGACGCCCGAAACGCTGGTGCTTTTCTCGGGATCGACACCCCGGTACTTGGTGAAGGTCAGCAGGTTTTCGGCGGTGCCGTAAATCCGTAGCTTACTGGCACCTACCTTGCCCAGGTAGCGGAGCGGAATATTGTAGCCCACCTGAATGTTTTTAAGGCGCAGGTAGCTGAAATCATCTAACCAGAAAGTAGACTCAGCCTGGTTGTTGCCGCCCGAACCGGTCAGCAGCCGTGGCAATGAAGCCGAGCGGTTGTCCAGGCTCCAGGTGTCGTTCCATAAAAAGTCCTGGAAGGCATTACGCGCCGACGGAATGTTAACCTGGTTGAAGGGTTCCAGCCAGTAGTCTTTCCGGCCGGTAGCCCCCTGCCAAAGCACACTCATATCGAACCCGCGCCAGTTGCCGAACAGGTTAAGTCCATACGTACCCAGCGGCTGATCCCGGTTGAATTGTGGCTGCGCTACCCGGTCTTCGTCGTTGACCTGCCCATCGCCGTTGATGTCTTTGTAGAGCACATCCCCCGGCGAAAAATATTGCCCCTGATACGGTGCGTTGGCGATATCTTCCCACGTTTGAGCGATGCCCGTTGCCACCCGGCTGTAGGCAAAGTGGTATGGCATGTTCAGGTACGTGAAGCCCTTGCCCAGAAACTCGTTCCACTGCAGGAGTTTGTTCTTATTGAAGGCCATGTTCAGCGTGGCACCTACGTTGGCATCCCGCACTTTGGCCCGGTAGGTGAGATTTACTTCAAGACCCGTGTTACGCAACTGGCCGATGTTGACACGAGGGGCATTGTAGCCCGACAGGAACGTCGACAGCGACGACGGCCGAATCATGCCCGACGTCAGTTTGTTGTAGAAGTCAATATCCGACGTTAACCGACCGCCGAAGAAGGCCAGGTCAAGCCCAACGTTGGTTACGTTTGTTTCTTCCCACGAAAAGTCTTCGTTGATGATCTTAGCCGAGCTGAAACCCTTCACGATCTTACCGTTCAGGATGTAGTTCGTCAGGTTGAAGATGTCGCGCTGCTCGTAGCGGCCAACGCCCGAGTTGTTACCCAGCTTACCGATCGACGCCCGGATTTTGGCCGACGATACGACCGAGCTGAGCGGCTTGAAGAACGGCTCTTCGGAGAAACGCCAGCCCACCGATGCCGACGGGAAGAAACCATACTGGAAACCGGGCAAAAACTTACTCGATCCGTCATAACGGGCGTTTACTTCAAACAGGTACTTGTCGTTGATCACGTAGTTCAACCGACCGATACCCGAACGCAGCCCCTCTGCATCGGAGTTACCACCGGCCGTCTGCGTAGTTGTCAGCGCGGCGTCGATCTCACTCAGCAGTGGGTTGATCCGCTCCAGACGGCTGGCCGACAGGTTGCGGTTGAACCAGTATTCTTCGGTATAGGCACCGAGCAATGTCAGCTGGTGATTGCCAAACAACGTCTTGTTATACGTAACCCGGCCCTGTAACAGCGTTTTGTAACCCGAGTTAACGGCGTTGCTCACACCCGCACTGGGTGCAATAACGGTACGTGATAGCTGGTTGGTCTGGAAGTTAAATACGTCTGTTGGGTCAGAATAGCTTTTTGTAAACTGGTTGTAATACCGTAAGCCGTAGTCGCCCCGGACAGTAAGGCCCGTAATCGGCGTCCATTCGCCATAGAGATTAGCATTTACCTCCTGCCGGTCGCGCTCGTTGTGGTTGATATTCATAGCCGCCAGCATGTTGTAAGCCAGGGCATCTTCACCGTAGGCCATGGCACCGCCATACTGCCCCGTAGTTGGGTTTTGGGGCAGAATACCCGCTACGGCATAGCGGATATCATACCCGCCCGTACCGTTGTAGGTGATCAGCCCTTCCGAGTTAGCATAGGTCTGCTTCGACCACTGACCGTCCATCCGGATACCGACCTTGATGTTATCGCTTAGCTTGTAGTCCAGATTGAACCGGGTGTTGTAACGTTTGTAATCGTGGTTGATCAGCAGGCCGAGTTCATCATACACCCCCGCTGAGAGGTAGAAGTTGGCCCGGTCGTTACCACCGGCCGCCGACAGATTATGGGTCTGAATCCGCCCTTTATCGCGCAGTACCACATCCCACCAGTTGGTGCTTGGGTATTTGATCGGGTCGACCATGCTCTTCGAGAGCCAGTCTTCTACGGTGCCGTAGCGGAACGTGGTCGATGAAGCTCCTGCACCAGACGCACGCAGGTGCATGGTCAGCGAACGGGCGTAGTCGTCGAAATAGTTGTAGAAATTAGTCGGCTGAGAAACGCCATACGTACCTGAGTAGCTGATTACCGGCTTTTTGTTTTGCGATCCGTTCTTGGTCGTGATCAGCACAACGCCATTGGCAGCACGCGATCCATAGACCGAGGCCGAGGCGGCATCTTTCAGGACGGAGATGCTGGCCACATCGTTCATGTCGATCCGGTTGATATCCACGTCGGGAATCCCGTCGACCACAATCAGTGGCCCGGCGTTGTTGACAGTGCCTAACCCCCGGATCACCAGCGACGCACCACTGCGCCCGGCCTGCCCTGTTGACTGCTGAACCGATAAACCTGGAATCAGACCCGACAAGCCCGACGATACATTGGCTAGTGACCGGCTGGCAATTTTATCATCGATCGTGATCGCAGCCACGGCCCCCGTCAGGTTCTCTTTCTTCTGCGTGCCATACCCAACCACAACGACTTCGTTCAGCAGTTTGGTGTCGGGTGCCATTGCTACATCAAGTGACGTTTCACTCGTGATAGCCAGTTCTTTGGATAGATACCCAATGGCAGAAACCACCAGCGTTCCGCCGCCGGTGGGCATGTTGATGGTAAATTTACCATCGGCATCTGACGTGGTGCCGGTCCGGGAATCGGTCTTCAAAACCACCGTAGCCCCGGGGAGTCCTGCCCCTTTTTCGTCAAGAACCCGGCCAGTAAACCGGTAGGTATTGACCGACGTCGGGGCTTTTGCCGCGCCTGCCGACCCGGTTTGCCCGCTTGCTGTACCGGCAATCAGCAGCAGCGCCATACAACCGTATGTTGCCGGTAGCAAAAGATGTGTTAATAAAGGTTTTCGCATGAGGAGTTATGGTTTCCAGGTTAGCCGTTTGTATACTGGGTGCTGGGTAGTTGACTTAATCGGTTTACGCATAGTGCACTGGTTAAAGGAATTCAGGTTGACGTTGACTTATTGTAATCCATCGATAAGCCCATCGTATGCCGTCTTTTTAGCATACTGCTTATCGAAGGGCAATGGGTAATCGGAACAGGTACAGTAATTGGGTATCCAGCTATCGGCATCACCGACGTTCCAGGTGGTAATGCCGTGCTGCTGTGCGGTGGGCACGAGTGTCCGGTAGGCCCGAACGATGGCCGCGTATTTCTGGCGTTGCCTGAGCGCGTCGGCGTCGGTCAGCACGTAGTTGGCCACCTTAGCCTGATTCACCCGCACATCCAGTTCCGAGATGTGAATGAGCAGGCCGGTGGCGGCTACTTCCTTCAGCGCATTCTGAATCGATGCGTCTGTCTGGCCAATGTTGGTGTGCATCTGGAGCCCCAGCCCGTCGAGCGGGATTCCGCGCTTTTTAAAATCAGCCGCCAGGGCTACGGTTGCGGCCAACCTCTTTGCGCTGTACTCGTGGCCATATTCGTTGTAGAAAAGCTTCACGGCCGAATCAGCTTCGCGAGCGTACGTAAATGCCCGGGCTATATAATCGGGGCCCAGTTTGATCAGCCAGATCGATGGACGGAGCGTGCCATCATCGAGGAACGCTTCATTGACAATGTCCCACGACCTAATCCGCCCTTTGTACTGGCCGACCACTGTCTGAATGTGGTTTTTAAACAGTGCTTCCCAGGCCAGCGAATCGCCCTGAAAGCTGGTTACCCAGGCCGGTAGCGACTGATGCCAAATCGCCGTATGACCGTGCATTCGCTGCTTGTTCTGCTCAGCAAACAGCACCAGTTTATCGCTCCCCGTCCAGTCGTAGCGGTCAGGTGCCGGGTGTACACTCCCCATTTTAAGGTAGTTCTCTGCCGTGACACTACTGAACTCCCGCTCTGCGACCTGCCGATACGCTGCATTAGTGGCTAACAGGTTGGGGTTCATAGCGGCCCCGATCGGAAACGGCAATGCGTTGCGCAGCACAGTGGCCGCGTTTGGCTGCGGATCAGCCACACTACCAGACTGACTCGACCGACAGGCCATCAGTGCCAGTCCGGCAATGGCAACGAGCAGAACCAGCCGGCCCTTCTTGCCATCCAGTTGCAGCGTTACCATAGATGGGGGTGAGTTTTTCATTGTCGGCGTAGTCTGGCTGATTGCTCAGGCGCAACCAGTCACTGTTGAGTTGATACGTCATGCCTACTCCGGTGCCACTGATCCGAGGCCGAAACCCACCAGGCGCGTTACTAATACTGTAGAGGCAGGCACTTTTGAGCGCGGCGCAATTGGCAGTTACCAGTCAATCTGAACAGGTTTTTCGCCTTGCTACCAAGACAATATTAATGACTATACGACAATAAAATAATGGAATAGTATCAATTGGAGCGATGAATCCACCCTTTTGAACGCTCCGTCTCCCTGCTGAACAGTTTGTCCACCTGCATGAACCGTTCACGTACCCAGCCTGAAGCTGGCCGGTACTAAACTTGCAGTATAAATGTCAGAAGGACACAATTGTGAGAAAAGACAAAGATTCGCTAACCCTCGCCGAGATCGGATCGCTGATGCTGATCGTCAGTTTGCTGGTGTACATGCTCTCCATTATGCTTTGAGCCTGTACTCATTCCGACCAGTATCAGCCTTATCCAAGCTGGTTGATCAGGGATTCGTCAGCACAGGCTCGGCGGGCTGTGCGCAGTAGTCAGTTGGCGACATACCAAACTGGCTTCGAAAAGCCCGGCTGAAGTATTTTGGATCGCTGAAGCCCACGGCAAAGGCCACTTCCGATACGCTTACTTTACGCTGTTTCAGCAGCAGTTCAGCCTTCTTGAGACGGGTGGTGCGTAGCAGATCGATTACCGAGAGGCCCGTCAGCATTTTCACTTTGCGAAACAACACAGGCCGACTCATGCCGATTTCACTGACCAGGCTGGTCACGTTGAACTCCGGCTCGTGCAGGTGCTTATCCAGCGCGATCATCAGCTGATTCAGGAATTTAGCGTCCGGGTGGTCCAGTTCCTGCGCCTGTGGTTGTAGCGTTACCTGTCGATTGTACTTGGTCTTCAACTGATCGCGCAGGCTCAGCAGGTTAGTTACACGGGCCTGAAGCAAAATCGGGTGAAACGGCTTGGTCAGGTAGTCGTCAGCGCCCGTTTCCAGCCCGGTGAGCTGATTGTCGACTGTATCCTTGGCCGTTAATATAATGACCGGTATGTGGCTCGTTCTCGGGTCCGATTTTAGGCGGTGGGTCAGGGCAAAACCATCCATGATGGGCATGGCTACGTCGGCAATGACAATGTCGGGCAACAGCTGAGCGGCTTTTTCCCAACCAGCAGCCCCGTCTTCGGCTTCAATCACCTGATATTTATCGGCGAACAGATAACGGATATACGTACGAATATCATCCTGATCTTCAACCAATAACACAATCGGTCTGGGCGAGCTGGTAATTTCGCTACCGGTACCATCCTGGCTGGCTACCGGAACAGGCTTAGAAAGCAGGTCTATTGGCTCAGCGGTTCTGTCGGACACCATTGGCGCCGGTATGGGCAGTACGTCAAAACTGGCGACAGGCAGCGACAGCGTGAACCGGGTAAAGCCAGGCTCCCGGGCGGCGGCTTTCCGGCTCTCTACCGTGATCTGCCCGCCGTGTTGCTCCACGATGTGCTTACTCAGGGCCAGCCCGAGGCCAAATCCGGAGTCGCGCGTTTTCGGCTGGTTGACCTGATAAAACTGATTGAAAATGTGCGCCAGATCGTCGGCAGCGATACCTCGTCCGGTGTCCTCGATTAGAATCACGGCCGTATCTGCCCCCGTAGCTGTACTAAAATCCTGTTGGAGACGTACCGTTACGGTGCCATCGGCCGGAGTGAATTTGAACGCGTTCAGTAACAGATTCGACACGACCTTTTCCAGTTCTTCACTGTCGATCCAGGCCGGGAGCGCACGTACTTCGGATTCAGTGATCAGGGCGATGCGCTGTGAACGGGCGTGTTCAGCGAAGGAGTCGGTAATGGTTTGCAGAAACGAGACCAGATCAACTGTTTGCCGTTGTAGCTTGATGTTGCCTGTTTCGTGCTTCCTGAAATCCAGCAGTTGGTTCAACAGGCGAAGCAGCCGATCGGTGCTGTTCCGCATGATAGCAAGCTGTTTCTGCACGGTGCCGTCACCAGCATACTGAACGGCGAGCACTTCAATTGGCGCCATCACCAGCGTTAGTGGCGTACGGATTTCATGAGCGATCTCCGTAAAGAAATTAAGCTTGATCTGATGCAATTCCTGCTGGCGCGACTTTTCGTCCTGCTCTACCTGCAGATCGTGGGCCAGTTGAAGGCGGCTCTGGTTGATGCCCGACCAGAGCCGGAGCAAACCCAAGAAAGCGAGGACATATACGCCATACGCCCAAGGCGTTTTCCAGGGTGGCGGCAGCACCGTGATCTTTAGCTCAAGCGGTTTCTGGTTCCAAACATCATCGTTGTTGGTTCCCTTTACACGCAGCACATAATCGCCCGGAGGTAAATTCATGTAGGTGGCCAGCGGTTCGCTGACGTAGTTCCAGCCGGCATCGAACCCCACTAACTGATAGGCATAGCGGTTTTTGGGGGAATTGATGTAGTTGAATGCGGCAAAGCCCAGTGAGAACACATTTTGCTGATGCGTAAAGGTCAACCCCTCGGCCGACTCAACGTCGAGGTCGTCACTCAGCACTGTTCCCGGCTGGTTAAACAGCCGCAACTGCGTAAACGCCAAACGCGGCGCTCTGGTATTACGCCGGATGCTGTCCGGGTGAAACATGACAATGCCATTGTATCCCCCAAAATATAAGTTTCCCTGATCGTCCTGAAAGGTAGAATTGGGCGTAAACTCTTTACAGATCAGCCCATCGTGCCGGTCATAGGCAATTACACCCGAGTTGCTGGGGTCAAACTGCACCATACCTTTGTCGGTACTGAGCCACAGACGCCCCCGGTTGTCCTCCTGAATACCGAAAATGGTATTGCTTGGCAATCCGTCGGCCGTAGTGAAATGCCGGAATGACCGCTGGTCAGGTAGTAGCAGATTCAGCCCCCCGTCGCGCGTACCTACCCAGAATCGATGCTGTCTGTCTTCGAGCACACAGATCACATGGTTGCTACTGATCGACGTGCTGTCGCCGTTGCGATGGAGGTACCGAACAAACGCGTTTTGCCCCGTTACTTTCCGGTTAAGTCCATGAATCGTGCTTACCCAGAGCGCCTGCCTGCTATCGATATACAGGTTGGTTGTGTTGTTGCTACTGATCGACGTTTGCCGATCAGGGTCGTTTACCAGCGGAATGAACGTCTTCGTCTTCTGGTCGAACTGGCACAGACCGCCAAAATAGGTAGCTACCCACACTGTTCCCTGGGCGTCGCGTTTCAGGTCGTAAATATGGTCATCGGGAAGTGAACGGGGATTGTTGGGCTCGTGCAGGTAGCGGGTTACCGTCTGGCGGCGCAGGTCCAGGTAATTCAATCCCTTCAACGTACCTACCCACAGGCCATTGGGGCCATCGTCCAGCAAGCACTTGATTTTATCGTTGGTCAGCGACCGGCTGTCTTTGGGGTCGTGACTATAGTGCCGGGCAATGGTTCGGTTCGCATTGAGCAGAAAGAGGCCTTTATCTTCCGTACCCAACCAACGCTGGTTCGGTGTGCTGGCGGGTAGCATCGGTCCCGAAATCTTGAAAGGCATACCTCCCTGCCTGTCGACGGGCCGGTAGGAACCAAACTGCCGGGCAAGCGGGCTGTACATGCCCACGCCGCCAAAGTACGTACCTACCCAGAACGATCCGTCTCGATCGCGGAAGAGCGATCGAACTGAATTGTCGCTTAGCGAACTAGGATCGGTCGGGTGATTCTGCAGGGTCTTAAACTGGCTTCCGTCCTGCGCCACAATGTGCAGGCCCGTCATGGTACCCACCCAAAAGCTTCCTTGCCCATCGGGCACTATCGTTCTGACGGTCTGCGTGCTCAGATCGAGCCCAGGCACCGGATTCCAGGAAACAACTCTCCCCTGCTGTTGATCGAAGAGGGCAATTCCGTTCCGCTCCGTGCCAACCCATAATCGACCGTTTTTATCCTCAGCAATGGCATTCACACCATTCGATGTGTTGTGGTAGATGGAGTCGGCGGGCTGGAGAAAATAATTGGTCAGCTCAAACTGGCCCGTGCGGGTCAGCACTAGTTTAGCCAGTCCGGCCGACGTACCTACCCAAACCGTTTTATCGCGGGCTTCATAGAGTGTCCGAATGTTCTGATGGCTTAGATCCTGGTGTTTCCGGGTCAGATCGGCCACCCGCTCACAACGGGCCGCCGGCCCATTCTGAAGGCGAAACAGGCCACGGGGCGTGCCAAACCACACCCGCTGCCGGCTGTCTTCCAGTAAGGTGTTGATGGTTGAATCGGCTAACTGGCCCGTGGCAGCAATGCGAGGCACTACGGGCAGAAAATCGTCTTGCCGGGGTCGGTAGAGCGCTATTCCTTTCGAAGAACCAACCCATAACTGGCCCCGTCGGTCGAGCAGCAGGCTATTTATGATGTTCGAGGCCAGACTGTTGGCCGCGCCGTTACGTGTTTGATAGACTACGATATGGCGGGAATCGTACCGGTTCAGCCCGTTGCGCGTGCCGAACCACATATACCCTTTGGTGTCCTGCGTGATGGTATACACGCTGCTCTGCGATAGGCCCTCTTCAATACTCAGATGACTAAAATGCTGCGTGTCAGCCTGCCCAAAGGCAGGCTGCAACAGCCTGACGTACAGCACCACCAGCCATAGACCAGATGCCAGTTTGATCGTACTCATTTTGCCTGCCTGAAAATCGCGTTCACTAGCCTCTCTCCTACCATCACTTGACGCTAAACAGCCTGACTGTTGGTTACTCACCGCTGGGATGACCACTGCGCCTTACTGCCATCTTACCAGCGATGGCGTCCGGCAAAGCCAGAACAAGTCAGCTTTACCAGACGCCATTTCTGAGGAGAGCATGTTAATGAAGCACCTTCCTGTCAGTCGTTTAACCTATATACTCAACGCTGCTACCCTTGCTTTTTGCGCAGGGCATCGTACCGCAGTAAAGCCTCAAGAAAGTAATAATCGGCATACACCAGCGGCACATCAATTTCGCTCTTGCCGGGCTTGTGCCCTACGCTGTGCTTGAGAATAAAATGGTTGTTTTCGCCCGGCTTGGCCAGGTATGTTGGGCTCGACAGACTTTCGAGCATCTTCACCGCCGACTGGTAGTAGGTCTTTGTTTGGGGACCACCGTACGTACTCAGTTCGAGCAAAGCCGACGCCGTAATGGCTCCCGCTGAAGCATCACGCTCTTCATTCGGAATGGTTGGCGCGTTAAAGTCCCAGTACGGAATCTTGTCGGCGGGCAGGTTGGGGTGATTCAGCATAAAGTCAGCGATCCGCTGCGCCTGCGTCAAATACTTTTTGTCTTTCGTTTCACGGTACATGGTTGTGTAGCCATACAGCGCCCACGCCTGTCCCCGCGCCCAGGCCGACTCATCGGCGTAGCCCTGATGGGTACGTCGGGCCAGCACTTTTCCGCCGTCACCATACAATACTACATGGTAACTGCTGGCGTCGGGCCGGAAATGGTTTTTCAGAGTCTGGTCGGCGTGCGTCACCGCAACGGTTGCCAACTGTTTATCACCCGAGTTTTTGGCGGCCCAGAAGAGGAATTCCAGGTTCATCATGTTATCGACAATGACCGGGTAATCATACACCTGTCCCGACCGATCCTTGAAGCTGTTCCACGATTTGATAACGCCGTAATCGGGCCGGAACCGTGTAGCCAGCGACTTGGCGCCTTTCAGCATCACCTCGCGGTATACCGGATTTTTGGTGAGGCGATAGCCATTGCCGAATGGGCAGTAAAGCATGAAGCCCAGGTCGTGGGTGCCGGTGTTGTTCTGTTCTTTAGCAACGGCCATGGTCCATTTATGCGCCGCCTCCTTCCACTTCGGATCGCCCGTCTGTTCGAACAGATACCAGAGCGAACCCCCAAAAAAGCCGCTGCACCACCAGCTCGACTTCATGTCGCGGGGGCTCCCGTCGGGGTTGGTCGACTGGGGGAACTTAGTGGTGTCAGGGTGCGAGGCCAGCATGCCTTCATACTGTTTGGCCGCCAGTGCAAAGGCATCTTTTACGTTAATCGTTGACTGGGCCGAAGACAGGCGGGCCAGTAATAACAGAGCAAATAGGGAGAGCGATCGAATCATTAGTGTACAAAGGCAAGTGAGACAAAATCGACAGTTGAGCAAGTGGAAAGCGCCCAGCCAGAATTAGTAAAATGACCTATTGAGCCGTTCCGTGAGCGGGGATGCATTCCCGGAAAAGTTAAACAGTTAGCCAATTCATGTAATGTAGTAGAGGCTTACATCTCCTTATTCTACCGCCACCAGAATTAAACATATTGATGAATTTCCATTAACTAAACAAGAAAACCAACTCGCATTCAACCCAAATGCCTGTTTTCTTACCGCAAACGTTTCCGCAATCGTTTGCATTTAAAGTTATTTCCCGAACAAATTGACTTATTGTCGTTCAGGTTAGCTTGCACACCCGTCGGCGTCCAACCAGCTTCGCGCTAGCGCTTTCCCCGGCGTTCGCTTGGAATAGTTCAACTTTGCCTATCAACCCTTTTAAGATGTACCCATGAGAAGTGCACCGGTAACCATTAAAGACATTGCCAGAGCCCTGAATATCTCTATCTCAACCGTTTCGCGGGCGTTGCGTGGTATGCCGGAGATTCATGCCGACACTCGGATGGCCGTGATGCGGCTGGCCGAGGAACTGGACTACCAGCCCAACCAATTGGCGAAAAACCTGCTCAAAAGCCAGACTCGGACCATTGGGGTGATTGTGCCAAACATGAGCTATTATTTTTTCTCGGCCATGCTCAACAGCATTGAGGAAGCCGCCATGCAGGCAGGGTACAGTGTGTTGGTTTGTCAGTCGAACGAATCGTATCTGCGCGAGAAAACCCAGATGGAAAACCTGCTCCGAAGCCAGGTGGAAGGATTCATCATTTCGTTGTCGCTCGATACCAATAACTGTGAGCACGTAGAGCGGCTGGTGCGCAAAAACATCCCGCTTGTGCTCTTCGACCGCTATGCCGACAGCATCAGGGCCTCCAAAGTCATCGTCGACAACTTCGACGCGGCCTTTAAAGCCACCGAACACCTGGTTGAGAATGGCTGTAAACGGATTGCCTTTCTGGCGGGGCCGCCTCAGTTGCTGCTTAGCAACCAACGGATTGATGGTTATCGGGCGGCCTTAGCTAAACACGGACTGCCCATGAGCGAACAGTATATTTTCCATTGCGACTACACGCAGGAAGATACGCTGATGCAGACATTGACCATGATGAACCTGCCCCAGCCCCCCGATGGCCTACTTACGGTAAGCGACCGGATAGCGTACCCGGCCATGTATGCGCTGAAACAGAAAGGCGTTCGGATTCCCGAAGACATAGCGATTGTCAGCTTTAATAATGAGCCAATATCCATGTTTGTCTCTCCATCACTGACGAGCGTCAGCCAACCCATTCAATCGATGGGTATGGAAACGGTTCGGCTGCTGCTGAAACAACTGGAAGCCACCGATTTGGCTCCCTACGTACCTGAAACCAAAGTAATGCCTACTGAACTGATCGTCCGCGAATCATCGATGCGGAAGGCGCCTACGACTCAGGCAGCCTCGACAGTCGCATAGCCGGGCCCTGTTCTACTGATAGCTATCCGTTTACGTCGGTACCCATCGGTAGAACAGGGCCAGTTGGCTGCTTTTGCGGGCATGGTACGAGTCAGTTTATCGCTTTTCGTCAGCGGCCTGTTTGCTTCGCTGGCCGGTTTTTCCCAGCCCAATCCTGCCCGCCCCGACCTGCGGCAAGGAGCCTACTATTCGGAAGAAGAAGGTGCCAGACGCCTGGCCGAAACAGCGCAGACGTACCTGACCCGCGCAGCCTGGGAGAAGCGGGCCAAACTCCTTCGCTCCGGCCTTACCGACGGCATGGAACTCCCCGCCAGGCCGGACTTTGCCCCGCTGAAACCAGTACGCCACAGCCTGCGCCAGTTGGATGGCTATACCGTTGAAAACGTAGCATTCGAGAGCGTACCGGGCTATTTCGTTACCGGTAACCTGTATCGGCCCGTTGGCCTATCCGGCAAACGCCCGGCCATCCTCAGCCAGCATGGCCACGCCAAACTGCTCGATGCCCGCTTTCAGGAATCTGCCCAGCAGCGTTGCGCCACGCTGGCCCGTATGGGCGCGGTGGTATTCGCCTACGACATGGTTGGCTACGGCGACAGTAAACAATCGGAACACAAGCTGCCCAAAGCCCTGAAGCTACAGGCCCTGAACGGCATTCGGGCGCTCGATTTTCTGGTGAACCTGCCCGATGTTGACCCCAGCCGAATTGGGGTGACGGGCGAATCGGGGGGCGGCACGCAGGCCTTTATGCTGGCGGCGCTTGATCGGCGCGTGGCGGTGGCCGTGCCGGTGGTGATGGTGTCGGCTCACTTTTTTGGCGGCTGCACCTGCGAGAGCGGAATGCCCGTTCACAAACGACCCACCCACGAAACGTCTAACGCCGAACTCACCGCACTGATCGCCCCCCGGCCCCTCCTGCTGATCTCTGATGGGAAAGACTGGACCAAAAATACGCCCGTTGTCGAGTATCCGTTTTTGCAACACGTGTACCGCTTGTACGGCGCAGAAAATCGGGTTGCCAATGTGCATCTGCCCGACGAAGGACATGATTACGGCCTGAGCAAGCGGGTGGCGGCCTACCAGTTTCTGGCTACCCACCTGGGCCTCGACCTGAGCCGCGTGCTGAAAGAAGGTATACCCGACGAAAGCCGTAACACCGTGCTCGACGCCTCCGCGTTGCAGGTATTCACCGCCGGTCACCCCCGCCCCGCTCACGCCGCCATGGGCGACGAAGCGGTGTCGGCGCTGCTGAAGTAAGCCCTATCGACAGGTAGCAACTGGGTACGTACCTGATCACCCTAGAATCCGGCGGCGTGACCGTCTTTTCGCGACTCGGTAGCGCCGTGATAAATCTTGTTTTTAGCGTCGAACATAATGCCCTGATAGCCGCCATAGCCACCCAGGCCATAGCCCACAGTATGCCCTTTGATCATCAGCGCCCGGATTGTCTCGTACGGATAGCCCGATTCGAGGGTGATCGTGCCAACCCCCGTTCCTTTCTCGCCGGTCGGCTCCGACGACCCGGCATGGTCAATCCGGGGGGCGTCGCCAGCCTCCTGCGGGTTCATGCCGAAGTCAACTAGGTTCATGACGATCTGCACGTGACCAAGCGGCTGAAAGCTGCCGCCCATCACGCCGAAGCTCATAAAAGGCTGCCCATCCTTGGTGATGAAGGCCGGAATTATGGTATGAAACGGCCGTTTGTGCGGCGCGTAGGTATTGTTTTGTCCTTCGGTCAGGCTGAACATTTCGCCCCGATCCTGCAACGTGAAGCCAAGCCCGTCCGGAACCATGCCCGAACCAAACCCCCGGTAGTTACTCTGAATCAGTGATACCATGTTGCCTTCGCTATCAGCCACCGTCAGGTAGATCGTGTCGCCATCTTTCAGCGCCGGGTTACCCGCTTCGACAGTTGCCGATGCCCGATCGAGGTTAATCAGCGCCCGACGCTGGCTGGCATAAGCTTTTGAGATCAGCGTCTGCACCGGAATCTTGGCAAAGGCGGGATCGGCATAGTACTTGGCCCGGTCTTCGAACACCAGTTTTTTCGCCTCCACAAACCGGTGAATGTGTTCGGGGCTCCCCCACGGAATTTTCGAAAAATCATATCCTTCCAGAATGTTCAGCATTTGCAGCACGGCAACACCCTGCCCATTTGGCGGTAACTCCCAGACATTATAGCCCCGGTAGTTGGTCGAAACGGGGTCAATCCAGTCAGAGGTGTGCTCGGCCAGATCACAGTAGCTCAGAAAGCCGCCTGCTTTCTTCATGAAGCCGTCGATGGTGCGGGCAATATCTCCTTTGTAGAAGGCATCGCGGCCGCCCTTCGCAATTTTGTCAAGGGTATTGGCGAGCGCCGGATTCCGAAACAGTTCACCCCGTTTCGGGGCAGCACCGGTGGGCGCATACACGTCCATCACGTTCGGGTATTTACCCATCCGAGCAATCATGCTTTCCCAGTAATAGGCGGCTTCGTCGTGAACGGGATACCCCTCACGGGCGTACTGGATCGCGTGCGATAGAATAGCAGGCATGGGCGTTTTGCCAAACCGCTTGTGCATTTCAAACCAGCCATCTACGCAACCCGGCACCGATACCGGTAAAGGACCGGCAGACGGTATATGGGTCAACCCGCGTTTTTTCAATTCAGCCAGCGTCAGGCTATACGGCGACCGCCCCGACGCGTTGAGTCCGTATAGTTTCCTGGTTTTGGCATCCCAGACTATAGCAAACAGGTCACCCCCAATGCCGTTCATGTCGGGTTCAACCACGCCCTCCATCGCATTGGCGGCAATGGCAGCATCGATGGCGTTGCCGCCCTTACGCAGCACATCAATGGCAGCCTGGGTAGACAGTGGGTGCGAGGTGCAGACCATGCCATGCTGGGCCATGACCACGGTACGGGTGGCAAATGATTTACCGGTCAGCCGGTCTTGCGCGTAGGTGTGCAGACCGCTGGCAAGAAGTAAACCAACTGTGAGTAAGCGTTGTACAGGTCGTATCATGTGGGGGTGTTTTAGGCCAGCTAAAATAACGCATTACCCGGCACATCCTACTGTCCTGCCGGGTACGTTACAAAACCCTATATTGGCACCATGAAATGGCTTCCCTACCTCTTTATCACGTTCGCGTCGCTCCCAGTCATGAGCAGTTTTGCCCAGCCCATTACCCAAACGCGGCAACGCGAGTGGATCTATGAACAGGCTCCGTTTCCGGAATGCCATGCCTCTACCCTGGCCGAAACACCGCAGGGACTGGTAGCGGCTTGGTTCGGCGGTGAATACGAGCGCCACCCCGACGTGGGTATCTGGTTTAGCCGCCGCTCCGATACCCATTGGACACCACCCGTCGAGGTAGCCACGGGCCTGCAACCCGACGGCAAGCACCTACCCTGCTGGAATCCGGTGCTGTTTCAGGTGCCCAACGGTGAACTGATCCTGTTTTATAAAGTAGGCCCTAGCCCATCCACCTGGTGGGGTATGCTAAAACGCTCAACCGATCAGGGTAAAACCTGGTCGGCGGCAGAGCGGTTGCCGGAGGGCATTGCCGGGCCGATCAAAAACAAGCCGGTGCTGCTGCCATCGGGGGTGCTACTTTGCCCCAGCAGTTCGGAAGATCATAACTGGCGGGTTCATTTTGAGCAGACCTCCGACTGGGGTAAAACCTGGCAGAAAACAGCCGCCATCAATGACGGTGTGACTGATGGAGCTATTCAACCCAGCGTGCTGTTTCACCCAAACGGAAAGCTACAGGCCCTTTGCCGCAGCCAGAATAGCGGGTTTATTCTGGAGACCTGGTCGCAGGATGGCGGCAAAACCTGGTCGGCCCTGCAAAAAACAACGTTGCCAAACCCAAATTCAGGGACCGATGCCGTGACACTGGCCGATGGTCGTCAGGTGCTGGTTTATAACCCAACGCCCTTTTCGAACGGTCAGTTTGGCGGACCACGAACACCACTACACGTGGCTATTTCGGCCGACGGGATTAGGTGGCAAACGCTGGCGGTGCTGGAAAATGAGCCGGGTGAATACTCCTACCCCGCCGTTATTCAAACCGCCGACGGGCTGGTACACGTGGCCTACACCTGGAAACGGAAACGTATCCGGCATATCGCCCTCGACCCCGGCAAGAAAGCGTAGGGTAATGAGCAGCAGACTAGACCGGACGTTTACACGCCGCGCTGCCGCTTTAGCTCGGTGATCTCAAAGTCGAAGGAGATCTCATTCATGCACTTGAAATGGCCTCGCGGGCATTTGGCGTAACCAATTTTAGAGCAGGGGCGGCAGTCTAACCCGTTTTTTTCCAATACCACATAGGGCGTTTTGTAGGGATACATGCCAAAGGCCGGCGTGGTGTTCCCCCAGATCGAATACACCTTTTTCCTGAGTGCCGCCGCAATGTGCATCAGGCCCGTATCGTGCGTAAAGACGAGCCGTGCGCCCTGCACGAGTGAAGCCGACTGATTGAGGTTGTAGCGGCCACAGGCATTGTAGATAAGTCCCGATCCCAGTGCCGTTTCGATTGTCTCGCCCGCCGGCTGATCTTCTTTGCCACCCAGCAGAACCACCGGATAGTCGATCTTCCGGCAGAGCTCGATCATCCGGTCGACGGGCAATTTTTTGGTAGCGTGCTGCCCACCGATCGCGTAGGCAACGTACCCGGTCTGGTGCGTGGGCGGCAGCCAGTTGAGTTCAACCTGATCTTTGTAGGGGATGAAGTAGTCTAGCCCCTTTCCATCGTTGCTGACGCCCAGCGGCAGCACGGTAGCCAGGTACCGATCGACGATGTGAATATCCGGCAACGTGTTTATTTTCAAGCGCACCATCAGCCACTTATTCAGGTTTAGCTTGTCGAACGAGTAGGCTTTGACCCCAAGTTGCAACTTGATCAGACGGGTGCGCAGGTTCTGATGCAGGTCAATGATGTAGTCGAATTGTTCGGCCCGAAGTTCCTTCACCAGCGCCGACAGCGAGCCATCGAGGTAATGTAGCTTATCAATGTACGGGTTATCAGTCAATAAGGTAGCGAACCCCTTTTTGGTGGCATAATGCACCTCCGCACCGGGCACCTGCTGCTTGATACAACGAACCACAGGCGTCGTGAGCACGATATCGCCGATCGACGAAAAGCGAAGGATGAGAAACTTGGTAGCCATGGGGCAAAATTACATTAAAACGGCCACCACCGCGGCTTGATCCGGGTTCTATAATCGCTTTCTTCGCAATTGATACAAGGCGGAATGCCCGGCACCGGTGGGGGCTTCTGAATGAAGTTCGGCGTGCCTATCCCTTTCGACCGGTCAACCGTATACGGCACCTTCTGGCTCCCCGACGCGCTGAAGAAACCAATCACTTTTTCGCCGGGGTTCGATACCGACACGATGTTTCCGGTTAATGGGGCTGGAGCCGGATCGAAAATACCGCCGTTGCTTTTCGTCAATCCTTCGATGGTTTTGTAATACAGGTACGCCTCTCGAGATATGGCCAACTGCTCAAGTTCTACATAGTACCCGCTCTGGGCCGTGTAGGGTGCGCGGAGCAAAAACTGCCGACTGATCGACTTGCCGTTGATCTGCTCATCGGAGGTTACGTTGATGCAGTCTGCGTTGGTACACCGAACAATATCCCAACAATCCTGGCAGCAGTAAATACCGTATTCGGCCGAGCCATCACCCAATGCCAGTCTTACGGTGTTGCAGTAGACCAATGGCTCGAAGTGGGTCCAGACCCAGCGGTAATAATCACCGGTCGTGGCGGGGTCTTTGGTATCCAGGTACACACTGAATCCCTTGTTGGCCGCGAAGAACCCGTCGACAGGCCGTTCGTCGTATTCATCATAGATCCGGTCGATAGCCGGAGCAGGTTTGATTTTTTCCGGCTTCGACTCGTAACGCCGTCCGTCGGGCAACGCAATCGTGAGCTTGTAGGTACGTCCCGGCTGTCCCTGAAACGAGACGGGCGTGCGGTAGACGCCCCGACCAATCTCGGTGAAGCCTTGCCGGTTGCCCAGGTCGTCGGTCACAGCTACAGTAGCCCCCGTAGCCACCATGTTCAGGGCGTTGAACGTGAAATTGGCGGTGTACGACAGGCTTACCTGATGCGGTCCCGGCTGGTCGGTAATATAGCCATCCACGATCAGCATTTTCCCCTCAAGCGCTTTCGTATCGGGTTGATAGGGCGTGATGCAGCCGATCAGCCAGCCACATAGCAGGAGGAGGGTGCAATACCGACTACGTTTCCGAGCGTTCATGATTGAGGGGATACCAGCCTGGTCTGGCAAACGATGACTAGAAAGGCCACCAGCGGGGCTTCACACGGGTGCGGGAATCGCTTTCACGGCAGGCCGCGCAGGGCGGTAACGGTGGCTGGGGCGGCGCTGGCGGCAGGAATACAAAATTAGGGGCGCCCTTTCCTTTCGTTCTGTCGACAACGTAGGGCACTTTCTGAGCACCCGACGCACTGAAATAGCCATATACCTGTTCAGCCGGATTACTCACACACACGACATTACCCCTCAGCGGAACAGGAGCCACATCAAAAATTCCCCCGTTGCTCGACGTCAGGTTTTCGATGTTTTTATAATACGCATACGCCTCTCTCGATAAGGAAAGCTGCTCCACTTCAACGTAATAGCCACTCGTTGATGTGTACGGCGCACGCAGCAGAAACTGCCGACTGATCGACTTGCCGTTGATCTGCTCGTCGGAGGTGGCATTGTTACAGTTAATACCAGCGCAGCGGGCAATCTCCCAACACGACTCGCAGCAGTTGTAGCCGTATTCAACCGCCGTAGTGGCCACGGTTGTAGTGCGTATGTCGCAGATTACCAGCGGTTCGAAGTGGGTCCAGATCCAGCGGTAATAATCGCCGGTCGTGGCGGGATCTTTTGTGTCGAGGTAGATATTAAAGCCTTTGTCCAGCGTGGCAATACCGGCAATTGGCTTTTCCGTGTATTCGTCGTAAATCCGGTCGATGGCTGGAACGGCCTTGATTTTTTCCGGCTTGGATTCATAGCGCCGTCCGTCGGGCAACGCAATCGTAAGCTTGTAGGTACGTCCCGGCTGTCCTTGAAACGAGGCCGGCGTGCGATAGACACCCCGACCAATCTCGATGAAGCCCTGCCGGTTACCCAAGTCGTCAGTCACACCTACGCTGGCCCCCGGCACAACGAAGTTCAACGATGTCACCGTGTAATCGGTAGAGAACGAGAGCGTAACCTGGTGCGGGCCGGGCTGGTCGGTAATGTAGCCATCCACGATCAACGCACTATTGGTCAGCGACTTCGGCTCCGACTGGTAAGGCGTTACGCACGAGGCAATTAGTCCGTAGATGAGAAGATGAGTAAAGAGGCGTAGAACGATTCGGTTCATGATGGTAGCGGCAGCGGCTGGTCTAAAACCGAACGTTATAGGTTAAGGACGGGAAAACGGTGCCGAAAATTGAGAGCTTAAAGGCATCGGTCGACTGACGTGGGTCAAACTTGTAAAAGACGGAATAGGCGTTTTTGTGCGCGTACACATTGTAGACCGAGAAATTCCAGCTCTGTTGCACCCTCCTTTTTTTGGCAGGGTCCTGCTCGAACAGCATCGAGAAATCGAGACGGTGGTAATCGGGAATACGCTCCTGATTGCGGTTTATGTAGATCGGTACGACCACGTTGTTCAGCTTAGCGCGGCCATAGGGCTGCGTAATGGGTCGGCCGGTGCTATAGGTAAAGTTAAGCGATACGCTAAACCGCAGACTGGGCCGGTAGGTGGCTGTGGCATTCAGCGTGTGGGGCTTGTCGAAATTGGCGGGATACGCCTGTCCGCTGTTTACCTGCTCATCAATAAACGGGCTGTTGATCGTGAGCAGTGTGCGCGCATAGGTATAGCTCACCCAGCCGGTCCAGGCGCCTTTGTTTTTGCGCACCAGCATCTCCAGCCCGTACGCCTGCCCTTTCCCCTGCAACACATCGGTTTCGGGAGCCGGATTTCGTTGCAGGTTCGCTCCGTCGCGGTAGTCGATGGCGTTGGTCAGCGTTTTGTAATATACCTCGGCCGACGCTTCGTATTCGTTCTGTTTTCCGTTGGCAAAATACCCCGCCGACAGCTGATCAGCGATCTGAGGCTTTATGTTGGCGTCGCTCAGCACCCAGCGCGAGGTGGGCAGGGCAGCCGTGGTGTTTGATACCAGCTGGATATACTGCCGAATGCGGTTGTAGCCAAATTTCAGCGAGCGTCCTTCGCCCACATTTATCCGCAACGCCAGGCGCGGCTCAATACCGCCCGACGAGTGGTAGATCGTACCGGCCGCATAGGGGGTTGTAGTCATGGCCGTACCTGGCAGGCGTGGCAGATCAGACCCGTAGGTACGTGTCAACGCTGGTCCCTCATTCAACAGGGCCGAATAGCGAAGGCCAGCCAGCAGGGCAGTACTCTCCGATACGTTCCATTCGTCCTGAGCGTAGACGGCCAGTTCGTAGGCCCGTTCGGTGGGCAGGGCAAACGGCAGGGCGTTGGAGAATGGACCGGGCGTGAGTTTGTTGGGTTGAATGGTGTAATTGATGGCGCTCAGCCCCACCTGTATGGCGTGTTCTTCGTTGAGGGCAATGGTTAGGTCACTCTTGATCTGCTTATGCAGCACTTCGGCCACCAGACTGAATTTATTGGCCGAGTCGGGCGCCGATGTTTCGGTAGTATACTGGCTCCAGACCGCCGTTGTATTCAGGTTCAGCTGGCTATTGATCAGGTAGTTCCAGCGTACCGTACCGGCCATCGTGCGATAATCGAACTGTGTGGACGAGGCATTGATCTCGACACCCGACAGCGAATCGGACGGTAGCTTGAAAATGTCGCGTCCGTAGTAGCCAGTACTGGTTATGGTGTGCTTCTCCGACGGCTGCCACTTCACTTTCGTGGTCAGGTCGTAGAAGTTGGCCCGTGTGCCGCTCAGACTGGCAGGCCCGAGGGTGAACAGGAAATCGTTGAACGACAAGCGGGTAGCGGCCAGCATCGTCAGCTTTTTCTTGATAATAGGCCCCTCTACGCCCGCCCGGCTCGACACAATACCGATGCCCCCGTAAGCCGACCAGCGTTCGGTTTCAGGCTCCTTTATCTTAATGTCAAGCACCGACGACGCCCGGCCGCCGTAGCTCGGAGCAGTGCCGCCCCGGTGCAGCGTCAGATCACGCACGATATCGGGATTGAACACCGAGAAAAAGCCCAGCAGGTGGCTGGTGTTGAACAGGGGCGCATCATCCATCAGCACCAGGTTCTGGTCGATGCTGCCGCCCCGCACGTTCACGCCGGTTGCACCTTCACCAACTGAGGTTACTCCCGGCAGCAGAAGCAGGCTCCGCACTACGTCGACCTCACCCATGAAGGCTGGAATTCGACGAATGTTTTTGATGCTCAACTGCGTCACACCCAGCTCTACTTTGCGCACGTTTTTGTCGGGTGCTTCGGTCTGCACAACTACCTCTTCCAGGTATTGCGTATCACTGGACAGGTCAACATTGATCAGCGTTTGCTTACTGACGACCACGTTAAGTACTTGTGCTACGAAACCAACATGCGAAACCCGAACGGGGTACGTACCTGGCTTTACAGATAGCACAAAGAAGCCGTCTTTTCCGGTCACCGTTCCGGCCCGGGTACTTTGCAGGAAAACCGTAGCCCCTGAAACAGGTGTATCTGTACCTGCCTGCCGAACGTACCCAGACAGGCTGTACGTAGACTGGGCTTGACTAAATCCGGACAGGGCGCCCGCGAGTAACGTGAGTAGAAGTAGCGTAGCGTGGCGCAGCATGCGGGGCAGTTAAAATATCCTGCCCCGAAAAGCAATCGATGACCGCATTTTTACTATGCCGCTATCGAATTATACTTAATTGCCACCCAGATATCTAATTAGTAATCCTACTGATGACTCTACGCACTACCCAGACGTTTCAGTTATTCCTATTTACTTCAGTATTAGACATGGTTTTGCGGATGAACCAACCGGCTACCCAGTAAACCAGGTAGGTAAACAGCGGGGCTGCTATCACGTCGGCGGTGTAGTGAACGCGCTGAATCAGTACGCCTACACCCACGACAAACGCACCGATAAAAACCAGCCATCGGTCGAGCGGTTTTACCAGACAGAAGGCCATGAGGCAGATACTGGCGGTATGCCCCGAGAAAAAAAGATCTTTCGTGATGAATTTAGCCCCGTAAAAATAATTGCTCAGCGGGTCGCGCAGTTCGATAAGGCCGGGGGGCGGGTCGAGCGGGGTCAGGCCGATGCTGATAATCCGGGCAATAAACAGGAATGCGTAGGCCCAGATAAACTGCAGATAAATTCCCGGCGCTTTCTGTACCCGGTAGATCAGCAACAGAGCCGCGCCCCACAGGCTGATAAACACGGGTAGCGACACATCGCGACGCGGCAATGCATTGAGCACGAAGTCGTTCAGCACCAGACCGTCCCGCGCTTCGATCTTCGCCAGGTACGTCGGCCACACGGCCAGCAATGCACAAACAAGCAGTAAACCACCAATGGCCATCCGGCGGAATAGTGGCTGTTTCCAGGCCTCTTTCCAGCGCAGCGAGTGTGCGTCGCTGACCAGCGTATCTTTCAGGGATTCATTCATAAGGGGCTGCAAAGATACGTCAACAATAAAAAGCCCGGCAATCAGCGATACACACTGATTGCCGGGCTTTTTATTGTTGACGCGACCAGTCGGTTTACCGTTTCCGGGCCTTCATGGTTGCTTTGAGTGCCTTGATCTCTTTCTCCTGCCGGATCAGGTGCAGGGTCAGCTCTTCATTTTGCCGCACCAGGGTCGTCAGCAGTTTGGTAAGGTCAACACCGGTCTCCGTCATCTCTGTGGCAGAAGGCACTCCCGGCAAATGGCCATGCTGCTGAATGTAGGTCTCTACCGCGCGTAGTGATTGAATCCGGTAATTTGTGCTAAACACATAGTCGGCCCAGTCGCTGGCCCGGTGAGTACGAACCACCAGCTGACTGGTACTGAGCTGGCTGGCCAGCATCACATCACCTTTGTCAGATACCGTCAGGAATTTGTCGACAAGCTGCTGCTGGACGGGCGACTGCGCCGTCAGGTTTGTAAACCGCAGGCCACTCTGATGCTCAGTGCGGGCGGTTAGTTCGAGCAAACTTTGCGGCGACGAATTGCCGATCCCTACGTTGGCGCCGTTGCCCAGAATGAGCGCGTTGCTGCTTAGCACCCGGGCGTTGGCCCCAATCGCCGTTGCATTCGACAATCCCTTGCTGCTGCTGGCGTTGATGCCCAGGTACGTGTTGTTGGTACCATCACCGTCGAGCGGACCGGCCCCTACACCAATACCACTGTTGCCACGCCCACCGCGCAGACTCTGACCGGCATTGAAGCCCATAAATACATTATCGCTGCCGTCGGTATTGTTCTTGCCCGCTTCAAATCCAACAAACGTGTTGTTAGAGCCGATTGTGTTGGGAAAGCCTGCTTTCAGGCCCATAAACGTGTTACGCGCACCCGAGGTATTGCTCTGCCCGGCCTGACTACCAAGAAACGTGTTGGCCGAGGCTCCGCTAACCAGCGACGTGCTTTGCCCTACGTACAGATTCGACGTGCCATTGTCGGAACTGATGGCAACCGGTGTGTTATCGGGAACAACAATCTGACTCTGTCCTAGCAGCTTGGTAGACGACAGTACACTGATGACGAGTAGTGTATATGGTAGTTTCATAGATAAATTAAGTACGGGACCCGTCTCGCATTATGCAATAATTCTGCCAAACAAGGTATAGCAGAACACACAAATAGTGACTCACCCAAAACTCATGATTCGGCCAGCCGATCTATTTTCCTAAACATTAATAGATGTACCTACATTTAAGTAATGGAGTACCAAAACCTCAACGTACGAAAAACCAACATGGCAAAGGTTGCAATCATCTATTACAGTGCTACCGGCACGACCTACAAACTGGCAAAAGCAATTGAAGAAGGCGCGACAGCGGCGGGCGCCGAAGTTCGCCTTTTGAAAGTAAAGGAGTTGGCCCCCGACGAAGCCATTGCCTCTAACGAAGGCTGGAGCAAACACCGCCTGGAGACGCAGGATTTACCCGAAGCTACGCTGGACGACCTGGAATGGGCCGATGCCATCATTCTGGGTACTCCTACGCGCTATGGGCTGCCTTCCTCACAGCTCAAGCAGTTCCTCGATTCAACGGGGCCGCTTTGGGGCGCGGGTAAACTGATCAACAAAGTTGGCTCATCGTTTTGTACCGTTGCCACCCTGCATGGCGGGCACGAATCAACGATTTTGGCCATCAACAATACGTTCTACAGCTGGGGCGCACTAATTGTGGCCCCTAGCTACGCCGATCCGATTCAGTTTCAGTCGGGTAACCCGTATGGTGCATCGTTTACCAGCCAGAACGGCACGCTTTCTCCCGACGAAACAGCGCTTGCGTCTGCTCGTTTTCAGGGGAAACGCGTGACTGAGGTCACCGCCAAGTTTATTGGCCAGTAGCAGGCGGCAGGTACGTTCGTCATGAATGCGGCGAACGTACCTGCTACGCGCAACCAGGCCGTTCTATTTTGGGTTTAACTGACAGTGACTTTTTCACCACCAGATCAATCAGTTAACGCCCCCATGACAACGCCCGAGCAGGCCGTATCGGCCATTCAAAGCGGTAATCGCGTCTTTATCCATAGCGTTGCCCAAACACCCCATGTGCTCATCAAAGCCATGGTTGAGCAGGCCGACCGGCTTCGCGATATCGAAATCTGCCATATTCATACCGAAGGGCATCTGCCTTACCTGGAACCGCAGTACGAAGGCGTATTCAAGCCAAATTCGTTTTTCATCGGGGCCAACATGCGCAAGCAACTAGCGCAGGGCATTGGCGACTACGTCCCTGTTTTCCTCAGTGAGATTCCGCTGCTGTTCAGTCGCAACATCCTGCCCATCGACGTGGCCCTGATTCAGGTATCGCCACCCGATGCCCACGGTTATTGCTCGCTTGGCCCCTCAGTCGACGTGTCGCTGGCGGCTATTCGCGCGGCTAAATACGTGATCGCCCAGGTAAATCCCCGCGTGCCCCGCACCCACGGCGATGGGCTGATCCCCTTTTCGATGCTCCACGCCGCTATTGAGGTCGATGAGCCGATTTACGAGGTACGTCCCAGCGAGATTGATGCAACTGACCGTAAAATCGGGCAATACGTGGCTAGTCTGGTTGAGGATGGAGCCACACTTCAACTGGGTATCGGCGGCATTCCCAATGCTACACTAGCCGAACTGATTCACCATAAGGGGCTGGGCATCCATACCGAGATGTTCACTGATGGCATCATCGACCTGGTGGAGCGCGGCGTCATTACGGGCGAACACAAGACGGTTCTTCCCTACCGCATTGTATCGAGCTTTGTGATGGGCAGTCAGCGCGTCTACGACTTCATTAACGACAACCCGGCAGTGGCCATGAAGCAGGCCAGCTACACCAACGATACATCGATTATCCGGCGGAACCCGAAAGTGACAGCCATTAATTCCGCCATTGAGATTGACCTGACCGGGCAAATCTGCGCCGACACCATCGGCACCCTGCAATATTCGGGGGTAGGCGGTCAGATGGATTTTGTGCGGGGCGCTTCGCTGTCGGAAGGCGGCAAGCCGATTATTGCCCTCCCCTCGGTCACGAGCAAAGGGTTCAGTAAACTTGTTCCGTTCCTGAAAGAAGGGGCCGGCGTAACTACCACCCGGGCCCACGTTCACTACGTGGTGACCGAATGGGGAATCGCCGATCTGTTCGGGCAAAACTTGCGGCAGCGAGCCCAGTTACTCATCAACATTGCCCACCCGGACCACCGCGAAACGCTGTCCCGGCAGGCCCACGAACGCTTTGGCCGGTTGGGATGATTTCGGCGTTGGCTGACAGCAACGCCCCGGAGACCGGCTGGCCGCCGCTCTGTAGCTGGCCAGCGAGTAGCGTATCACTACCACTGGCCGCGATTTTTATACGAGAACGAATTACATTCAGGTGAACGATGTTTTCCTGATACACCTCAGCTGCTCGTTCCGTCAGGTCAGCCAATGGGCGAAGTTACCGGGGATTGAATTGGGCGACAAAGCGTTCTAACCCCGCTGAAATCCCCTATACACATCATTAAATAAACATATAATATGAAATTCATTCATTCACTATTTTTCAGTTTACTACTGACAGCCAGCGCAGTACAGGCTCAGCGTGATGAAACGGCCCCAGCCACGCTGCCCAAGCTGAAAGCCGGTGAAGCGGTAGCTACCTTTGCGGGCGGCTGCTTCTGGGCTCAGGAAGAAGGCTTCGATCAACTTCGGGGCGTGCGGGACGTTATTTCTGGTTACTCGGGCGGCAACGTACCCAATCCAACTTATCAGCAGGTGGGTACCGACCAGACGGGCCATGCCGAATCGGTGCAGGTGTATTATGATCCCAAGGTGATTAGCTACGCGGAATTGCTGACGGCCTTTTTTGCTGGTCACGACCCCACCACGCTCAATCGGCAGGGCCCAGATCGAGGACGTGACTACCGGTCGGTAGCATTTTACCGGACAGCTGCCGAGAAACAGGCGATCCTGGCGGCCATTCAGCGGGTCAACGCGTCGAAGCAGTACCCTAATCCGGTGGTTACAGAGGTCGTGCCGTTCAGCGTGTTTTACCCGGCCGAAATGTACCACCAGAATTACTGCAAGCTTCATCCCGACCAATCGTACATCCAGAGTGTGTCGCTCCCCAAAGTAGAGAAACTCCGTCATGCGATGCAGGGAAAACTAAAGAAAGAAGGGATGTAGACCTGACGCCCTTCCTAAACATAAAAAATCCCGCTCCTAAGCTACTTAAGAGCGGGATTTTTTATGTTTAGGAAGGTTAACGAGTGATTTATGGTTACTTGTCTCTTCCCAACTGGCTCTACGCAGGCCTGTGTTTTCTTGCGGTTACCGGCCTGATATACTTGTCTGTTTCAGTGAGCCGACGGGAATCCTTTCCGGAACGCACGTACCTGGCTCAGTACATCACTCACCTCTTTGAACTGACTGGCACTAATGCATTTCGATGCGTTTGCTTTTACCAGATAGGGATAAAACCGGCTCATTCCTTCGTACGAACCTCTGTCGTGCCAAACAATGAACCACGCTTTGTATGACAGCGATTCAGCCCCTCGCTTCAGGTCGCAGGGCCAGCCATCTACGTTGAGAATTTTCAGCAGTAACGTCTGATTAACAGGGTCATTAATCATAATCAAATTAATGTACTTCTTTTCTTCGGCGCTACCTTGTACCAGACCCGAGCGATGAAGGGATACCCGGTACAACTGATCAACCTCATAAAGTTTCTCAATCAGCTGATTTCGTACTGCCAACGATAACGCTGCGACGTTGATCGACGAGTCCAGCACAGGCGCATACCGGCGGTTGGCAGGCAGTATGTTGTTGAAACTACCGGTGCTCGCTTTCTGCGCGCTGGCCAGGTTGACCATGGCAAAAAAGAGCAGGCTGAGGACAAAGCCGTTAAGCCTGTTCTGCCGCTTCATTCGGCTCCCAAAGCTCAATGATGTTGCCTTCCGGATCGAGGATATGTACGAACTTACCATAGTCAGACTCAGCGATTTCGTCCACAATAACCACGTTTTCTGTGCGTAACTCAGTCACCAAGGCAACTAGGTTGGCTACCCGATAATTGATCATGAATGGCTTCGTCGACGGGTTAAAATAACCGGTATCCGCAGGAAACGCACACCAGGCTGTCGCGCCTTTTTTCGACGGGTCATCAGCCTCTCGCCAGTCAAATGATGCGCCGTGTTCGCTGGTGTCCAGACCCAGGTTTTTAGCGTACCACTCGTTCATGGCTGTGGGGTTATCCGATTTGAAAAATACGCCGCCAATGCCTGTTACTTTTTTCATACTGGTCAGTTGCTAATCCGTTCTGTTTGTGCTAGGTAGGCCTACCCTACTGAAACCCGTGGTACGCTACCTGGCTACTTCAATTTTGTATTTCTTGCCTTTCATTTTCTCGTTTTGAATCCGCTTGAGCAGATCGGCCACTTTGTCGCGGCGAACGGAAGCAAACGAGATAAAGTCACCGACTTCAATCCGGCCCAGATCATCTTTGGCAAGTTGGCCTTTCTGACCAAAAAAGCCAACAATATCTATTTTATTGATTTTATTCTTTTTACCTCCGCTGATGTAAACTGTCGTGTAGGCAGGCGGGGCGGGCAACGGCGGAGCCTGGGCGGGCAATGTAAACGTCTCAAGCTGCTCGGGCATATAAAACGGACCAGTTTCACCCTTGGGCAGCAACACGTAGGCAGTACCCGACGCGTGCATCCGGGCGGTGCGTCCGTTGCGGTGGGTAAACTCGGTGGCGTGCGTCGGCAATTCGTAGTGAATTACGTGCTTCATGTCCGGAATATCGAGGCCACGCGCCGCCAGGTCGGTCGTGATCAGGTACGTTACACTGCCTCCCCGGAACCGGATCAGCGCACGTTCGCGATCAGCCTGCTCCAATGCTCCATGGTAGGCCGTGCTGTATAACCCCTTGCTATTGAGCCACTCACTTAACTGCTCCACGGTGTCGCGAAGGTTGCAGAAAATCAGGGCCGATTCTGAACCGAGCGTACATAAGAGCCGAAACAGCGTCGCCCGATCATCGGGGCCATCAGTAGCCACAACCTGCAGGGAGAAGGATTCAGACCGGTCTTCGTCGGCCTCAAACGTCAGTTGGGTCGGGTTGTGCAGGTCGATAAAATCCGGAATGGCAATACCCGATGTGGCCGACACCAGCACCCGTGTCTCGAGATTGGAGAGTTTCTCGACGATGTACGCCATTTCGTCGTGGAAGCCCAGCGTCAGTGATTTATCGAACTCATCGAGCACCAGCGTATGAATCCCGTCGGTGGCGAAGTTGCGGCGCGTCAGGTGGTCGGCAATACGGCCGGGAGTGCCAATCAGCAGGGCGGGCGGATTGCTCAGGTTCTTCACTTCGGTATCCACCGAGTGGCCGCCGTAACACACATTCACCTTGAACCCCGTCGCCATCTTACGCCACACCTGCTCGATCTGCATCGCCAACTCACGCGAGGGCACCAGCACCAGGCACTGTACCTTTTCCTGGTTGGCCTGGAGCAGTTTCAACACCGGCAGCAGAAAACCGAGGGTTTTCCCCGAGCCGGTTGGAGCCCTCAGAAAAGTGTCGGTGCCAGGCTGGATTGCCGCTTCGGCTGCTAGTTGCATGGGGTTCAACGACTCGATGCCCAGGGCGGCAAGTACGTGATCGAATCCACGGGGGGTACGTAAATCATTCATACCGCAAAAGTACAGCTTATCGAGGCGATCCGGGCCGAGTTACGCCGATTTGAAACCTTATAGGGTGCGTTTGGGCTTCTATCTACCTATACGGGTCGCGCAGCCCTTGGCGCTTTACCGTACCTTTGCAGTTTATTAGCCGGCAATACCATGACTTTCGCAGATTTCAATCTCAACAAACCCCTGCTCAATGCCCTTAGCGACCTGGGCCTAACGACACCTACGCCCATTCAGGAACGGGTTTATTCAGTGGTGATGTCGGGGCGCGATGTCTGCGGAATTGCCCAGACGGGTACTGGTAAAACCATTGCTTACCTCCTGCCCTGCCTGCGGCAGTACCAGTTTTCGAAGGAACGTACCCCCCAACTGATCGTGCTGGTGCCCACACGTGAGCTGGTGGTGCAGGTGGTCGAAACGGTGCAGCAGCTTACTACCTACATGAACCTGACCGTGGTGGGCGTATATGGCGGGGTGAACCTGAAACCACAAACGGCCGCCGTGCAGCAGGGTGCCGACGTACTTATTGCCACGCCCGGCCGACTGGTTGACCTACTGGCGTCGGGGGCCGTGAAGATGAAGCTGGTCAAGAAGCTGGTCATCGATGAGGTCGACGAAATGCTGAACCTGGGCTTCCGGGCTCAGCTTAAAATCATCCTGGATCTACTGCCGCCCAAACGGCAAAACCTGCTCTTCTCGGCCACCATCACGCCCGATGTGGAGTTGCTGATCGAGACGTTTTTCAATAGTCCGGTACGCGTTGAGGCCGCTCCGGTAGGTACGCCCCTGGCCGGCATTTCGCAGATGGCCTATCCGGTGCCCAACTTCAATACCAAAACGAACCTGCTGCAACTGTTGCTCGAACGCGACGAGTCAATGAACCGGGTGCTGGTCTTTGTATCGACCAAGGCGCTGGCCGATCTGCTCCATGACGAGATGGTCGACCGGTTTCCAGACGGCATTGGTGTCATTCACTCCAACAAAGCGCAGGTGAAGCGATTCGAGGCGGTGAACCAGTTTCAGGACGGCACCATCCGCGTGCTGATCGCGACCGATATTGTGGCGCGGGGTATCGACGTGGCCAACGTGTCGCACGTGATTAACTTCGATTTACCCGAGGAGCCCGAAAGCTACATTCACCGCATTGGTCGTACGGGCCGGGCCGACAAGAAAGGGATCGCTATTGCCTTCATCACAGATGCCGAGCAGGACCGCCAAACGGCCATCGAAACGCTGATGAATTACCCAATTCCAATGGTGCCCGTACCCGCCGACCTGCTGATTTCGCCCGTACTGATCGATGAGGAAAAGCCGAAGGTGAACATGAAAACCATTACCGTGAAAGCGCCTAAACGCGACGAGGTTGGCCCCGCTTTTCACGAGAAACTGGCCAAAAATCAGAAAGTCAACGTGCGCCGCGATTATGCCGCCGAGAAGATGCTGAAATACGGTCGGCCCATTAAACGAAGCGGCAAAAAATAGCGCCTCGTATTCTCCCATACCATGAGTTTCTCTTCCCTCGGCCTATCGAAGTCGCTGCTGCGCGCGATCAACAAACAGGGCTACGGCAGACCCTACCCCATTCAGGATGCCGCTATTCCGCCCATTCTGGCGGGTAGTGATGTGCTGGGCATTGCCCGTACCGGATCGGGCAAAACGGCTGGGTACGTCCTTCCGATTCTCGAACGGATGCTGCGCCAGCGTAGCGTAGCGCATGTACAGGTACTGGTTCTTGTGCCCACGCGTGAACTGGCCGCCCAGGTAGCCGAGGTGTTCCAAACCTTCAGCACGTCGCTGCCCCGACCGCTTAAAACGGTGGCGGTATTTGGCGGGGTGTCGGTTACGCCGCAGGTAAAAGACAGCCGCGACGCCGATATTCTGGTAGCCACGCCCGGTCGCCTGCTCGATTTACTGGCTCAGCGCGTCGTTAGCCTCGCGCATATCGATACGCTGGTGCTCGACGAAGCCGACAAAATGCTTGAGTTGGGTTTTGCCGACGAACTCAGGCAGGTGCTTGATCAGCTACCCGCCAACCGCCAGACCCTGTTGTTTTCGGCCACCCTGGGCGACGCCATTCAGGACATGAACAGCAGCTTGCTGCATGAACCCGTTCATATTGACATTGCCGAAGAAGAAGCGTCGATCGACCTGATAAAACAGCGCGCCTACCGGGTAACGCCGGAGCGAAAAAGTGCGCTGTTGCGCTACCTGATCAACTCGGGAAAATTGAATCAGGTACTGGTGTTTGTGTCGACAACCCGAACGGCCGACAACCTGGTGGCAAAACTGGGCAAGTATGGCATTCGGGCGGTGGCTATGCATGGTCACAAGACACAGGCCGCCCGCACCGAGTCACTGGCGGCATTTAAAGCGGGTGAATTCCCGGTTCTGGTAGCCACCGACCTGCTGGCAAGGGGAATCGATATTCAGTTTCTGCCCCACGTCATCAACTACGAATTGCCCCGGTCTCCCAAAGATTACATCCACCGCATTGGCCGCACGGGACGCGCCGAGGCATCGGGCGAGGCCATTACGCTCATTACCCCCGACGACGAGCACCACTTCGGCGTAATTCAGAAAAAGATGGGAAAACGGGTCGAGATGATCGCGACCACCGACCTGAAGCTGTAACGCCTGCCCCACGGACTTCAGTCGGTTCTGGTTCCTGCAAAAATGGACTGAAATTCATGGTATATGGGTACGGTACGCAAGCTCAGGAAATGGGTCAATCCTGAACAAACAGGCATGTACGGGGCTTTTTATTGGACTGGCAAAGGGGTTGTTACCTATTGCTGACGATAAAAAACGGTAGGTATAGCCTGCCCATATGCTCATGAAAAGATTCCTCAGCCTCGGTTTCCTGTTGTTGCTCAGTTGGTGCTCGATGGCCCAAACCAAACCAGCCCCAACCCCGCCAGCCGTCGTATCGGTCATTGAAGGCGTGAGTGGAAAACAGTTCGTGGCCGATACGAGCTACAAGGCCCTATCCGACGAAGATATTGCCGTGTTATCGAAAGCACCGCTTGCCAACTGGGACCTCCCCCGCGAAAACGGCAAATTCGTGATGTACTCAAATCTGGTGGTGGGTACCCGGTCGTACCAACTGCTGATGGTGAAGCAGCCGAAAGACGAATTTGCGTCAGCCCAGCTACTCCGGTACGAAACCCCAACCGCTAAACCAGAACCGATTGCCCGCGGCGTCTTGAAACCGAAAGTTGCCGAAAAGGCGAAGTAATAATTGGGGGCGGTGGGGTGCTGTCACCCTGCGCCTGTCGGGGATCACGGCGGCGAACCGGCCCGGTCGAAGGGTGCTGAGCAAACGGGCATAAAGCGCAACACAGCTACTCCTCTACGCATCAACAGCCTGTTCGCCAAACAATGTACCCAGCATTCGGGTGAACTCGTCCTGAAACGGGGCTTCGATAGTGATAGATTCGTTTGTGTCGGGGCGGTTGAATTGCAGGCGGCAGGCGTGTAGCAGCATGGTATTCATACCAAATT
Source organism: Fibrivirga algicola (assembly GCF_011742925.1). GTDB lineage: Bacteria > Bacteroidota > Bacteroidia > Cytophagales > Spirosomataceae > Fibrella > Fibrella algicola. Next base: position 217,315 of record NZ_WAEL01000007.1, on the reverse strand, counting down.
GGTCCAGAAACAACTTGTTCTGTTTGTTGCACCCATGCGGCCGATCACCGATAATCGGGTGGAAAATATGCGCCATGTGTTTCCGGAGCTGGTGCATGCGGCCGGTCGTTGGCGTGAGTTCAACCAGGGAATAACGCGAGGTGGCGTGCTTACCAAAGGGGATCGGCACTTCAGTTCGTTGTAGCGTTTTTAAGGCCGTAAACGCTTCCTGCAACGTACCCAGCTTACCATCACCGTCGTCGCGCCGGAGGGGGTAATCGATGTCCAGTTCGTCGGGCGTATAACCGCGCACAATGGCCAGGTACGTCTTGTGCACCTGCCCGTCGGCAAACTGCTGCTGCATGGCTGAGTTCAGCATGTCGGACAGGGCGAACAGCAGCACGCCCCCGGTCTTCCGGTCGAGGCGATGCACAGGATACACCCGCCGACCCAGTTGATCGCGAAGTAGCTGCACGGCAAACTCACTGGCATCGGCGGCAATGAACGACCGATGTACCAGTAGCCCGTGGGGTTTGTTGATCGCCACCAGCCCACCGGCCTGATACAGAATAGGTAGCTCGGCCATTTACGCAGGAAAACCGGGATCAGCCTTTAGTTCTTCAATCTGTTTCCGATGCCGTTCGCCATGTGAAGCCAGCAACAGCACCGCCTGGTAGCCATCTAACGTACCCAGAAACGGATGCTCGAAGTAGTGCGTCCGAAAATCGGCGGTAGCGTCTTGTACATACTCGATGGCGGCGGCGCGCTGCTGCTCAAAAACAGCCAGCGCCTCGTCCGCAGTGGCGTAGCGGCCTGTCGGCACAAACGGAAGCGGCGCTTGTGTGAGCGTACCCCGGCTACGCACGGCTTTGATCACGAAGACATCCGATACGTGTATGCTGGCTCGTTTGGCGGGATCGGCCGGGGCGCTCATGCCCTGTTGCAGGCTCTTGAAAATACCCCGGTCGACGAGCACGATATGTTCGGCACATTCGGCAATCGACCACCGGTTGGGGTTTGGTTTGTACTGCTGCTGGGTCATCGACAGACCCGCCAGCGACTGCCGTAGGCTATCGCGGGTGGCTAGCAGCATCTCAACTGCGTACGTACGTTCTGCATCGGTAACGGGGCCTGTGATTGTTGACGGGTGGCGATCTTCCATAGAAACGAAAGTACGGGAATGGGCTGCCACCTCAAAATGAAAACTACCAGTGCAGAATGTACGTTAGTGTAAGCAGTACGTTCTCCTGTTTCTCATCAACTGCATGTTTATCCCCACCATTCGGGTCGCGCTCACCAGCTTTATCCTCCTGTTCACGTTGCTTTCATTAGACGCCTTCAGCCTTTCGTTTACCAGCAAGCGCGTCAAGAACATTCCTTACAAGGCAACGACGGCCCCTGATTTCAACGCGGAGAAGCACCTCCTCGACGTATATCGGCCCAACAAAAAGACAGACAAGCCCTACCCGGTTGTCGTGTTCATTCACGGCGGCAACTGGAACAGCGGCAGTAAGAACATTTACTGGTTCATCGGTCGCCGACTGGCAAGTCAGGGCGTAGTGGCCGTTGTGATCAGCTATCGGCTCGCGCCCGTTGTACAGGTTCCCGCCATGGCCGACGACTGTGCCCAGGCCGTTACCTGGACGAGTCAGCACATTGCCGAGTATGGCGGCGACCCGAATCGCATCTACGTGATGGGCCATTCGGCCGGCGGCGGACTAGCTGCGTTACTAGCTACCGACAATGCCTTGTTCACAAAACTGGGGTTAGCCACTAATCCCGTGAAAGGGGCCATTCTGGACGATCCGGCGGGAATAAACATGTACGACTACCTGAAAAAGATGGAATTCCCCAGCGACAAGCAGTACCTGACCTCGTTTGGCACTGATCCGGCAGGCTGGCGGTCCATGTCGCCGCTGTATAACGTACAGGCTGGCGCGCCGCCCATGTTATTATACACCGGCGGGAAGACGTACCCAAGTATCACGCTGGGCACTGAAGCATTTCACAAAAAATTGCGTGCCTTGGGGATCAATAGCCAGTACACCGTTATTCCGGGCAAAGAGCACGTACCCATGGTGAAGCAGCTATTCTGGAAGCGCAATATCATCTACCGGGAAACACTGGCTCTGGTAAACAGCCAGCGTTAACACCGCCCGATTACCCCCGCCGTTTGCCGAATTGCACGGTATAGCCAACGTACGGATAGGCCTTAAAGCGGGCGTAGTTGTAGTTATAAATTCCGCCATAGGTGTACATCTGGTCGAGTGCGGTGAGCAACCCCAGATCAAATGCGTGGTACCGGCGGTGGATGCGCAGGGCAGCACTCATCCGCGCCAGTGTGCCACCATAGATCGATGACCGAACCCGGACACTGTTGTCGCTGATGAACGTCAGCGACGGACTAAGCGATTGCATGGCCCCGATTGCCAGCCAGCCTTCATCCTGCTGATACGATAGATCGCTATCGATTCCGAATGTGTAGCCCAGCGTAATGTTGTTACGCTGGTCGCCGAATGTCGTGGTTACCCGACCCAGAAAAGCACTCGTGAGCTGATCGGCAAAGGACGGGGATTGAAGCTGCGCGATCAGCCCGGCACCCAGGTGCACCTTTCGTCCAAGCGGTATAGCGACGCGGCTATATAGCTGAGTACCGAAGTTGGTATTGGTGTATATGGCCTCACTAAACAGCCTGGACGTCTGGTATAGGTTGTTAAACAAAGGATTAACGATGACACCAACGCTCCAGCCATTGGTAATACCCGCCTCCAATTCGTTTCTGATCAGGTACGTATTTCGATAATATACGGTTCCGGCACCGGGAGTAAAGGTCGTCTGATTGCCCATCAGGTAAGGCATCGCACCGGGGTCGTCGGCTACGGGTACGTACTGTTTCGTAAGGGGCAGTGACGGCAAATCCGTTGACGCAGCCACCGTTCCCGTGCTTAGAATATCCGTCGGGTCAATGTACGTCTGAGTGCCGTTGGCCTGCCGAACCACCACTGCTACGGGTGTCTGCCGCACCACCCGACCATAGACCGTCGATCCGTCTTTCAGGCTAAACGAGGTTACTGCACTGCCCGACTGACTGGCCTGACCAGGCCTGGTGGCCGTTTGCCGAACGATCTGATAGGGTTCCAGGTAGGTCAGGTTACCGTCGCGTTTACGAACTACCACTACGTTGCTGTCCTGACGAACCAGGCGGCCGGACACAATGGTGCTATCAGTCAACACGAAATACAGAGTGGGTGATTGTTTCCCCTGCTGCACCGGCTGGGCGACAAGGTGTTGGAGGCAATTCAGGGCCAGGGCAATCGCCAGGGTACATGCTATTTTCACAACGGTCGTAGTTTAGGAATACAGGGGGCAATTTGGTAACTGACTGCGACAGTTACGTACACATCCAGTTCTTTTTTCTTCCCCCATGCAGTGACCCGAACCAGCGCTTTTCCGTTGGAAATCTACGCGCTCCCTTTTTGGCTAATATGCCCCGGCGAACGGCTAGTCAGCCGACAATCGGATAATTCGCCCCGGCCCCTCCACCGATACGTAGATGCTGCCGTCCGGTGCTTGCTTCACGTTCCGTACGCGGTTGCCTTCCAGCAGCTTTGATTCTCTGACCACCTGGTTTCCGTTCAGTTCCAGACGGCTCAGGTACGTCAGTGCCAGCCCACCAACCAGCAGGTTGCCCTTCCAACTTTTAAACGAGTCGCTGGTGATGAACGCCAGGCCACAGGGACCAATAGAGGGCGTCCAGGTGAACAGGGGGCTTTCTACGCCTGCCATGGTTGGGCTCGCCGAAATGGTTGTACCGTCATAGTTCACGCCGGAGGAGACCAGCGGCCAGCCGTAATTTTTTCCTTTTTGCACAATATTGAGTTCGTCGCCCCCCTTGGCACTATGTTCACTTTCCCACAGGTCGCCAGTGGTTGGGTTCAGAATCAGACCCTGAGGATTTCGGTGTCCGTACGAATAGACTGTCGTAGCGGCTGTGTTTCCGGGCAGAACCGGGTTGTCAGCGGGCACGGCACCAGTGTCGGTCATGCGGTGCACTTTCCCCCACTCGGTCTGCACATTCTGGGCATTCTTATTTGGCGACGAGGCCCCACCATAGGTCGATGGACCGCCTTCGCCAATACTCAGGTAAAGCAGGCCATTTCTGTCAAACTCGATCCGGCTTCCATAATGACCTTTCCATTGGTTAGTGGGCGCGGCCTGAAAGATGGATTGCACATCGGTCAGTGCGGTGCCGTTGATCTTGAAGCGAATCAGTTTAAGGCTGGTGTTGGTAGTTCCGGAGACCGTGGCAGCATAGGAAGCGTAGACCCAGCCGTTGGCGGCATAGTTCGGGTGAACACGAATATCCAGCAAACCACCCTGACTCGTGGTATTTATGTCGGTTGGCAGGCCGGTTAGCTGCGTTACGGTCTCCCCGGTACGCTGGTATATCCGGCCGCGTTTTTCCCCGAAGATCAGGTTTCCGTTCGGCAGGAAGTCCATGCCCCAGATAATTTCATAGCCTGTCAGCAAGGTCTGGGTACGTATGGTTGGGGTTCCGGTCGGGTTTGTCGTGAGTGTATCACCAATCGCTACCGTATCGGTTTGTTTGCAGGAAGTGGTTGACAGGCTGGCGGCTATGCCTACCAGTGCTACTACAGAAAGGCCGTTTTTCATCTCGTTGTCGTTGCGCGTTCCCTTTCTTAACGCCAATTTAATGTTCATTGTTATCCCCTGGCTGCACTGACTGACAGCGCCACGCACCGGGCAGTTAACTAAAATCAAGGCTTTTTCGAAACCTATAGAGCCGTTGTTGTCTTATGTAGACTATGGCAGATCATATCAGAACAGCGCTCGTAACGGGGGGCTCAAAAGGCATTGGCTACGGTGTGGCCGAAGCACTCATCAAGGCGGGCGTGAAAGTGGCCGTTACCAGCCGCTCGCAGGAAGCCGCCGATAAGGCCGCTCAGCAATTGAATTCGATCAAAGACGGATATGCGATAGGCATGGCCGCCGATGTGCGCAATCTGGCCTCGCAACAGGCGGTAGTCGATGCCGTCGTGCAACAGTGGGGCCGGCTCGATTACGTCATCGCCAATGCAGGCGTGGGCCACTTCGCCCCTATCCAGGAACTAACGCCCGAGCAGTGGCAGGAAACCATTGACATTAACCTGACGGGTGTGTTCAACTCGGCTAAGGCCAGCATCGACGAACTGAAGAAAACCGAAGGCTACTTCATTAGCATTGCCAGCCTGGCCGGTACCAACTTCTTCGAGAAAGGATCGGCCTACAACGCCAGTAAGTTTGGTCTGGTAGGCTTTTCGCAGGCCATTATGCTCGATCTGCGTAGCGAAGGCATCAAAGTGAGCACCATCATGCCTGGCTCCGTGGCTACCGAATTTGCGGACCACACGCCATCCGATGCAGATGCGTGGAAAATTCAGCCGGAAGACATTGGCAAACTGGTGATCGATCTGCTCAGCATGCACCCGCGCACGCTCCCCAGCAAGATCGAGGTACGTCCGACTATTCCGGGCGGCAAGAAGAAGTAGAGCAGCCGATAGACCAGCAAGTACCTAATTACTAATTAATTAAAAAACAGCCCCTGAGGATTCTCTTTCCTCAGGGGCTGTTTTTGCCTTACCACACGCTAGTCGGTCGGTTAACGCGCTGCATCATACCTGATCGCCATGATCTGAGCGGCCTCTTCTCCGCTCATCGTTCGTACCTGCACCGTGTCACCAACGCGCTTCCCCTGTAAGGCGCGGGCAATGGGGGCGGTGAAGGCGATCAGCCCCTGGGTAACATCCGCTTCGTCGACGCCAACGAGGGTCAGGTGACGGACGGTACCTGATTTAGGTTGCAACGTTACAGTGGCCCCGAACCGAATTTCATGGGGTGGTTGGCTAGCCGGGTCGATCACATGGGCGCTGCTGATGCGCTGGTTCAGGGCGCCAACTTTTCCGTTGATCAAGGCCAACTGCCGGGTACGTTCCGTTTCGTCGGTTTCGTTAAGCTGAACACGCGCATGGTCTGCTTCCAGTTCGGCTAGCTCGGCGCGCAACAGCACAAGTCCACGCGGCGTGACGTAATTACTCAGGCCCGGTGGCAGTGGAGCCCTGGCCGGAATCATGACCGGATCATCGGCCGATTCGTTTTTTAGAAAGGCGCGGCTCATGGGAATAAAAAAAAGGGTGTCAAGTCTCAGATTTCACATTTTATGAGCTTCGCTTGACACCACATGGGTAGTTTAGCAAAGCCTATAAAACGTAAAACCCGGGACTTGACACCCCTTCTTTTTATTCTATCGTACGCCCCTTACTTCCTGTTGCCGAAGAAACGGAGGAGGTACAGGAACAGGTTGACGAAATCGAGGTAGAGACGCAGGGCACCCATGATGGCCCCCTTCCGGTCCGACTCGGCATCGGTATTCCCGACGGCGTTCATTTCCTTAATCTTCTGGGTATCGTAGGCCGTTAGACCGGTAAAAATCAATACACCCAGAAAGCTGGTGATCCAGCTAACGACATCGTTATGCAGGAACAGATTCACCACCGAGGCGATGATCAAGCCAATCAGCCCCATCATCAACAGACTCCCCATTCGGGTCAGGTCAGTTTTGGTGAAGTAGCCGTAAACGCTCATGGCGCCAAACGTCAGGGCTGTGATGAAGAACGTGGAGGCAATGGACGTACCTGTATAGATCAGGAAAATACACGCCATCGTCAGGCCATTCAAGGCCGAATACGCAATGAACAGGGTGGTGGCCGTGGTAGCCGTCATGCGATTGATCATCGCAGAGAGGCCCATGACCATCAGAATTTCACCGATCAGGAGGCCGTAAAAAACAAGGCGATTACCGAAGATCAGCGACAGCATTGTTTCTGACGAGGCCGTGTAGATCGACACGACCGCCGTGATTAACAGGGCTACGCTCATCCAACCGTATACCTGCGCCATAAAAGCGGCCTGCTCCCGTTCAACGTCTTCGGGCGTAATATATCTGGATTGTACTCTGGGCTGATTTTGGCTACTCATATGGCAGTTGTTTAACGTTACCTATACAACAGTTTTTTGGCTGGTAAGCGCTTAAAATTTCCCTAATTTCTGTTAAAAATGGGGTTCTTCTGCCTGCAGACCGGTCGCGAAGCTACTGATTTTGTTCGGGTTTACCGCACCACCAGCATCCGTACCGATACGCGTTGCTCGCCCGCCTGTGCCGAAACAACATACGTACCAGCGGCCAGCGCCAATACGCTTAATCTGAAAGCCCGGTCAGACAATCGACTAATGGGCACAGCCATGACTTTTCCCGCTGCGTCGTGTATCGCCACATTGCTTACGCCCGCCCCTAGCGCCTCGCCTTCCAAGGTAACCGTATCAGACGCCGGATTAGGAAAGAGACGGAACGGAGCGGCCAGTGGTTCTGTGGCTGTGATGAGCGTGCGGAAGACAGGCACCACATCGAAGTTCTTCTGTAAAATCGACGTCACTCCGGTAGTGCTCGCGCCAAGCCAGTCGGTCAGCAGGGCCGCGTATACCTGACGGAAATCCGTTTGCATCTTGATGTTGTTGGCATCCAGATCCGACAAATTCGGGTTCTTGCCGATCACGGTAGTTTTCACCCCTTTTCCAAACACGAACAAGGGAGCGGCCACGCCATGATCGGTACCCAGGCTGGCATTGGACACTGCCCGGCGACCAAACTCCGAAAAAGTCATGCCGGCCACGCGGTCTTCGGTGCCCTGCACCCGAAGGTCGTCCTGAAACGACTTCACGGCGTCGGACAGTTGTTTCATCAGGTTGGCGTGCGTGCCGGTGGTGGTGTCGGTGGCGCTGGTTTGGTTCGCGTGGGTATCGAACCCGCCGATGGTGACGTAATACACCCGCGTTTGCAGCCCACCGTGAATCAGCCGGGACACGATCTTGAGTTGGTCGGCCAGGCTGCTGCTTGGGTACGTAACCAGGTTCTTGCCCTTGGCAGCGGCCGTTTTAATCTGTGCTGCGTACTGAACAGACGATAATTGCTGCTGCCGAATATGGGTGATATGCTTGCCTGCGGGTGTATTGGGCGGCGGTGCCAGATCAATCGTTTGCTTATCCCCCACGAGTTGGGCAAACGTATCGGGGTTAGGAATAGCCACGGCCATTGGCCCGCCCGGACCGGCAAACGCCGTCGACGAGATGTAGCCTATCTGAATCGCCAGCGGGTCTGGTACGTCTTTGGTCGGGTAGCCCGTTGGGTAACCCGGCCACTCCGAGTCGAGGTATCGGCCTGCCCAGCCGGTAGTCAGCAGTTGCCCGTTATCGGCACCCGTAAACCAGATATCACTGGCCCGGAAATGCGAGAAACTCGGCGACGGATACGCCACGCTGTGGACAATTGAGAGTTTACCGTCGTTATAGAGACTTTGCAGGCCCGTCATCGACGGGTGCAACCCTGTAGCCGGGTTGTTGGTCAGCTTCAGCACCTTGGCCTCAGGCAGGGCGATGTTGGTTCGCAGGGACGTGTATTTGCTCATCTGATCGAGCGGCACCACCATGTTTAACCCGTCGTTTCCACCATTCAGCTGAATCATCACCAGCACCCGGTCGGTGGTCGTGGCCAGTTGCACCAGCGTTTGCATGAACGCCGAATTGGGCGCACCAAAGGCTTTTGCCCCGAATCCGTCAATAAAAACGGGCAGCAACATCGAGGCCGAAGCCTGTTGAAGAAAATGTCGACGATTCATGGGTACGTGGGTTATTGGGTAACTGGGGATTACCCCTCAACACAGTTGATACTCGGCCAGACGGAACATATACTGAAGCGTCGCGTTCAGCTTCGCGCTCACTGCCATTTGCTTGCTCTTATTAGTGGCATCGGTGGTGTAGGTCAGCCATTCATCGGTCCACTCGTAACGCGGCAGGCCAGCCACCAGCACGTTATCGATCAGGAAATCGCGTTGCGTGGCAGTTAGATCAACCGCGTAGAGCAGCGCCGCCCATTCATCGATCAGCTTCACCGGATCAGACGGATCAGAGGTTAATTTGGCCAGGGCAATCGTATCGAGCGTCAGTTTATCCGTGCCGTATTTGACGGTACCGCCTGTCAGCAAATCGGTGTAATACCCGCGCAGGGCCAGCGTGGTGCTGTTGATCCAGAGGTCGTAGAAGCCCGTATCGTAGTAGGGTCGCCAGCCAAACACCGTAGGCTGATCGAGCATGTCGAGTTGCTGCTCTTTATTTCGGGTGTGAATAAAGCTCATCAACTGCGTAAACCCGGTCGGGTTTGCCACGGCATCGGGGGCTGTAATGCCAAAGAAGCGCAACGTACCCACGTTCAGTTCGAGCGGTGATTTAACAATGGCGCCGCGCAGGGCCTCATCGTAGAAATGCTGACTGGTCAGCAACGCCACCACCACGGGTCTGATCTCGTAGCCGCCCTGCCTGAAAACCTTGGCCAGTGGCTCAATGAAGTTCTGCTCAATGTCGGGTGTAATGTCGGCATTGACGAACCAGCGGTATAGTTTTCGTACAATGAAGCGGGCGGCTTCGGCCTGCGCCAGAATCATGTCGATCAGCTCATTCAGTTCGTCATCACCAGCCGTAGTACCGGTTCGCCCTTTGATGACCTTGTTCTGGTACGAAGCCGAAAAAACTTTATCAGTAGTGTCGTGCTGGGCAGTGCGGAACGTAGCGGTAATAGCTGGCGTAGTGGTAGTGCGGTACCCGGTATCGGCCCAGCCCGTCAGCACGCGGGCGGCGGCTTTCACGTCGTCTTCCGTGTAGTTACCAACGCCAATCGTAAACAGCTCCTGTAACTCACGCCCGTAATTCTCGTTCGGTTTGCCCACCACGTTCTGATTTCCATTGAGGTAGCGCAGCATAGCCGGATCTTTGGTCATGTCGATCACAAAAGCCCGAAAATTGCCCAGCGCGTGCCGCCGCAATACGGTATTCTGCCGGTACATGAAGCGTGCATCAGCTACTTCAGCGGCCGTCGACACGAAATGATTCTGCCAGAACAGTGTCATCTTCTCCCGAATCGAGGGGCCTTCGTTCAGCATTAGCCCCAGCCACCAGTACTTTAGTGCGCTTTGCCAGGTCGATTGCTGAACGCTGTTGAATGCCAGCGTTTGAAAGGGTAGCCCCGTAGTTGGATCAACCGGGGGGTTGGGCGTGGCAGGGGTGCCTAGCAGGGCCTGGACCGCCGCCTGCGGCGTTTGGCCCGTAAACTGCTTTATCTGCGCTGGCGAAGGGCCAAACGTACCACGCCGCAGCAAATGGGCAGCCTGTTTAGCCGTTAGCGGTTTAGTAAATGGGTCAATCAGGGCCATACAGAAATAGGTGGTATGGAGTACCACGCCACCAATTTCCGTAATTATCCGCAAAAGTACTTATTAATCTTTTTTAACTGGAAAAGCCTGATAGGGTCAACCGCGTGGTCAGTTGACCCCAGACAACTTCAATGCTGTTTAGAATAGATCACTGTTAGCTCGTCCACAGTTGGCAGTGGCTACCGAACGGTCACATTGTCAAGACCGGCCCGGTCTGGACCAGACCTAAATTCCCCTCTGATTTTCATACCATTCAAATTGAAGAGTACTTGTTGAAGCTCCACTTTTGTGGCCGCTTTTCCTCCCTTCTTCCACCCACTCTGCTCATCTAACTTAATCGAGTAGGATGTCCAGGTCGTTGCCGGATTGCAGGACGTGTTGTAAGTCAAAGTAATCTTACCATCAGTAAGGACCACATCTTCGGTCGTTGCTCCCTGTCCATCTGCATCCGCCTGTATCAAATCAAAGCTCAGCGTTTTTCCGTACCCTCTGCGCGACTCATGCACTAAACTATCCGAGGCAAGGAAAAACCAGACGTCGGCAGAATTATCGATACCGTATACGTACCCACCCGGGTTTCCTCCGGTAGCACTATAACCTCCTTTGGCCGCCGAATTGACGGACCAACCCTGACTATCCTGATCAAATCCATTCATCAGCGGCAATGGACGGATAAAGGTGGAAAAGTCCTGACAGCTCACGTGGAGCAGGGGCAACAAACTGGAAACAAGTGCAACTCTGAATCTTGCTTTTTTAGGTAAATGCTTAAACATACAGGGTGTCTATTAGTACGGTGAATACGACAAATAAATCATATGACTATTAGACATATGATTTGATACTTAGTCACATAAGTCGATTCACTACCCGTACACAAGCAAGCCTCACTACCAAGATCAGCAATGCCCCTGTTTATTATTTTTCAGTTGGTGCTACGTCACGATATGTTGCCCGTTCATTACCAATACGTATCTCATCAAAATACACCACCCGCTTAGTTGTGGTTGAGCCCCCCCGGTCATTTTTTGGCATCCAGCCCCACTTGTACAAGCCAGCCTTGAAGTAGGTACCCGATTTGTCATTATATGCATTCGGTCCCGGAAAGCTTGCCAACAACCTTCCCTGTTGATAAACCTCGATCAGGCCGTCGTCCAGCCAGGAAAAGCGAATGTGAAAGACCCAGTCGGTCCAGACACCCGGCTCTACAGCCCCCAGTTCAATAAACTTGTCGCCCGAACGGGTTTGATTCGTATTCACGGGTTCTTTGGCCCAGATCACGTGCAACCGCCACAAGCCGTTTTCAGAAAACAAAGCAATGGGGGGACTTCGCCAGGTCTCTCCTAATTGAACATCCGGCACTTCGTGCCACTGCGCAATAATCTCCGGGTCAGGGTCTGGTTTATAATCAGTGGGCAAGAATACACTGAAGCCATACCAGCGCTCTACACGCAAAGACGAATCCGGTTTATAACGTACTTCAGACCGACTACCATTTGCGATAATCGGGTCTGTTTTTTGCAATTCGAAGCGGCCCGAATAGGTACCCGCTCGCCGAATGGAGTCTGAACGCTGTACTGAATGCGCACAGCAGGTCTCAGCCCCCCACCCTGCTGACAGTAGGGTGGTTTCGAAATCGAGTTTCGTCATGATAGGCAGCCGTTGCTGCCCGGCTGCCAGCGTAGCCAGCAGCACAAAGGGGGCGATTACAGGCAATACTCGAGTAGTTGATCGCATCGTTTACCTCGTTTTGCCTATAATCGCCCCGGAATGTTTACTTATCCGATTGTCTTACTTATCGTCTGTTATTGCTGCCTTAAGCCGGTTGGTTCAAATGAGTGTTCAGACTGCTGTTGGTGAGCCTCTTTGGGCATCAATACTTTATTATACAGTGCCAATAACTTAACCCGCTCGTAGTTCCACGACAGCTTACTGATTACACGGTCGTACCCGTACTCGCCCATGTAGGTGCGTACCTCCGGGTTATCGAGCAAGTAGTTTATCTTGTCAGCGAACTCCTGTACATCGGAGCCACTCACGTAGAGCGAGGCCTCTTCTGCTGAGAAACGTCCTTCTTTAAGATCGAATTGAACGATTGGTTTTTTAAGGGCCATATACTCCATGATTTTATTCATGGTCGACAGGTTGTTCATCTCGGTTGGCTTGTCGGGATTAACACAAACGTCGGCTGCATTCAGCACGTCGAGCATCACGCTGTCGCTAACCCGTCCGTAAAAGTCGACGTAGTCAGACAACCCCATACTCTTTGCCAAGTCAACCATTTCTTGAAGCCCCGTACCGCCACCAACAATGGCAAACTGTACATCCTGCCGTTTTGCGACTACCTTCTCTATGGTCATCAGCAACAGATCAATACCTTCCTGATCACTGATCACACCCAGGTAGCCCACCAGGTGGGTACGTCCTTTTTTCGCATTCTGATCACCGGGCCCCAGCTTTAGCCGTTCCAGTTTTGGGCCACTGCGGACAACAGTTACCCGGTCTGGAGCCATTTTGCCCCGTCGGATTGCAATTTCTTTATACGACTCGTTAGTGGCTATGCTGTAATCGGCGGTTTTAAACGTAAGCCGTTCAAACCAGATCATCAGGTGGTAGAAGAAGTCTTTTCGGCCATATTTAGCGATATATAATTCGGGGTTTATATCGTGATGGTCAAATACGTACTTCACGCCAAAGAGCTTAAAAAAGACGGCAACCGTGAAAATCAGATCGGGAGGATTACAGCCATGAATGACATGAAAGCGCTTCTTCGCAAAAATTTTCAGGCAGTACCAATACCACCAGAAGATCGACGTAGAATACTCAACCAAATACCCGAGTGCTCCTGATGCCTCGACAGGTAACGGATGCCGGTAAATATCGATGCCCTCCAGTTGTTCAAAAGGCTTTGTGTACCCCTTCATTTGCGGACAAATGATACTGACTTCAGCACCGGCCTCGCGCAGGGTGGTTGCCTCCTGCCATACCCGCCGATCAAACGGCACTGGTAAATTTTCAACGATGATTAAGATATGTTTTCCGGCAACGTTCGAGTCTACTTGTCCCATAACTATACGGCTAAAAAATAGGTGGAGAGGTTAAGCATACGTACCTACGGCATCATACGACCAGTTGATGCCGATGTAGTTGTTCGACGCGTTAAGATCGGCCTGAATCCGAACCAGATCCACCACGGTTTTTCCCGATACGTTCTCCAGCAACGTAACAAACCCTGTTTCTTTGGTTGCTACCACCAGTACATCGCTCCACTCGGCCAATTCAATATCGTCGGCTACCATCAGGCAGGACAGGTGAGGAATATGCCGATCGATGTATTCCTTGTTTGTACCGGTCAGCTTTGAGTGATGCACGTTTTTATCGTAGATCTTCAGGTTACATCCCTTCCCAAGCAGTGCCTCGGCCAGTTCAACCGCCGGGCTGTTGCGCAGGTCATCGGTGCCCGCCTTAAACCCAATGCCCAGGAAGCCGATATTACGGTGAGCATGTTGCATCAGCACCGCCAGTGCCCGCTGCATCTGAATCTCGTTGGTGCGGTGGATGTTATTGATAACAGGCACCTGCACATACAGATCATGGGCCAGAGTTTGCAGCCCTTTCAGGTCTTTCGGTAAGCAGGAGCCGCCGTAGGCAAATCCGGGTTTGAAGTAGTACTTCGAGATATTCAACTGGGTATCCTGGCAGAAGATATCCATTACCTCGTGTGAGTCGATATTCAGTGCCGAGCAGATATTGCCGACCTCATTGGCAAAGGAAATTTTAAGGGCGTGAAACGTATTGTTCACGTACTTCATAATCTCTGCTGTTTTGGTATCAGCCACAATTATTTTGGCGGGTAACTTTTCGTACAGGCTCCGTGCTACTGCCGCCGCGCGCTCCGACTCGGTGCCGATGAGGGTGAGTGGTGGGTTGAAGTAATCACTTACGGCTGTTCCCTCCCGAAGGAATTCTGGATTGCTGATCACGGCAAAGTCAACGTTACGTACTTTACCGGTTATAGTTTCTATACGTGTAGCAATCTGATCGCAGGTGCCAGGCATAACCGTCGAACGAATGGCGATAACATGGAAGCCCTCTTTCTCGGCCAGCACTTCACCAAAATGATCAGCTACTTTAAAAATATAGGATAGGTTCAGGTGGCCCTGTGGGGTAGACGGCGTACCAACAGCTATAATGGATAAATCTGTAGACAGAATGGCCGATCGGTAGTCGGTTGTTGCTTTAATGCGGCCCGCTGCAAACTGTTCAGCAATAATCTGATCAATATCTTTCTCTACAATGGTGGCGCGACCTGAATTGATTTGACCCACTTTTATTGGGCTTACGTCTACACCTGTTACATGATGCCCATTCTGAGCTAAACATCCAAGGCTAACACAGCCTACATAGCCTAAACCGAAAATACTAATGTTCATATCTAGTTAGTTTAAAGAGTGTACAGAAATTTGATGGATTAATTCAGTGGTACCTTTTTCGTTTATTGGCCGTGATGCCCGTATGGTCGTCGTTTCCTGTTTGCGGTAGAATCGTTCAGAATACCATCCGAGAATGGCCGGTTCGGTTTGACCGCGACAGATGTCGACAGTAAGGGATAAATCGATTTGCAAGACAACCTGTCGGTTTCCATCCGGATGCCTGATAAGTAATTTTCCTGGCGTCAGTGCGGTCACTATTGCCTGGGGATGCAGGTGAAAAAACACCTCCAGCGTATGTGGATCAGCATTTTCTGACCGCACAAAATCTCGAATCGTAAACTGGTCGTGGGCCCGATCGAACTCAATAGCACGACGATGATGACAACCGATGCTGGCGTAGCCATTATGGGAAGCCGATACCATCTCCAGCGACTCCTGCTGGTCAGTCATGTGCACAGTGCTGGTATAATGATTGAGCCAGAGTAACCCTCCTGCCTGATAGGCCTGGTTCAACCCGTCTATACACACAGTGTTGTGCGCCCTGGTGCTGACAAAATAATTCCGCCAGTCAGGTTCGGTATGATAGGTATAGGTTCCAGAGTCGACAAAAAGTGGTTTGCCATCTACGTGCAATAAAAATGATAAGGCGTCGGCGTGACCATGAGCGGCAATGGATAAGAAACCAAGCGGAGCAGCGTCGAAATGCAGATAAATTTCCGACTCATCAGCTCCTTGTTTTCGAAAAATAAAATGACCTTCATTTGCATAATGTGCACTGCTCAACCTGGTAGCGGAGTCAGGTACTTTATCAAAATCAATGCGCCCCTGTTCACCAAATAGAATGTAATTCTTCAGGTCAAAACCGTGCGAATATTGTTTAAATATTGGGTTGCCATACAAAAGAGCTCCTGATGCTAAAATTGAGCGGAAATTATTGTAGGGCGTTTTATCATACAAGCAAACAATCCGCCCATCGTCTTCATCTCCATACTGCGGAAAATTACCCTGTACATCTAGAAAATTAGCAATGTACGTTACTATTAATTCTAAAGCAGCAGCGAAAGAAGTGGTAAACGGACGACCAATCTTTCGTGCAACGGCAAATGGAATAAGAAAAAGATCAGTGATGAATTGAATGTATTCTGCGGCTTCTTCTTTGTTGATCCCGTTTGCGCTATGCTGCTTCTTTATTTCAGTCTCCAGACCTCTACGCGAGTAGCTTTCCCATTCGGCTGATTCCGGAAAATCCCAAAATACGCTGGCTACAAAAAGGCCAGCATATTCCGATACCAGGTGGTTATTGGCCGACGAGTAATGAGACGGATTACGCCGACTATACACACAGTGCTGATAAATAGACGGCAGCCAGGACTTCTTGACAAATTGCCCGAAAGTGGCGTCTGTTTTCATCAACTCAGAAGCGTCCAATATATTCCAGCAAATAAACCAATTGATCAAGCGAATATTTATCTCAATATTACTGTACCAGTTTACGCCAATTAAGTAAGGATTAGCCTGTACCCACGACTCAGTTATGGACACAAATTGTGCCAAAAAGTGTATGTCACCAGTGCGTTTATACTGAATTGCCAACGAAGGCAGAAATTGGAGTCGATTTATTTCCCAAACGTATTTAGCACTACCAAACCGGTCTGTTCGCGTATTTATTTCTTTCGCATAGGTAAGTGGGAATCGATTTCCAGTGCTAATATCTAAGTGCCAATCAATTGGAGCCGAAAAATCAATTTCATGATTAAATATCTCCCAATGTGTAGTGTACTCGCTCGCTGGAGCATGAGCCGGATCATAGGGAAATAAAGTTTCGGGCATTGTATCAATAGCCAGCGTAGGCTTCCAACCCGCCTGCCGCTTATCTGTCTTCTTCTGGATAAATTGACCGGTGCGATAACCAATCTCCGGAATTGACATCGATTGCAGCCGATGGTAAAACCATTGGTAGTTATTGATTTTCATACGAATATTTTCTTAAAATTTAGCACCAGATTTACACTAGTATTGTGCTAACCAGGTGATGGATCTATAAACTTTATTACAACAAAGACTTATAAAGAGCACTCAATTCTGGAATGATTGTATTGGGCAGATGGCGCTGCACGATTCGGTTAGAAGCCAGCCCCATTGTATTGAGTAGTTCGGGACACTCAACAAACCGCAGTAATGTATCTGCCATGGCCGTCTTGTCTCCTGGCTGAACCAGGAAGCCATTTACACCCTCTTTCACTACTTCGGCGGTTCCACCCACCGGAGTAGAAATAATGGGCAGTTCGTAGTTCATGGCTTCAAGAATTGAGATCGGCAATCCTTCATGGTATGAGGGAAGTATGTATACATCGGCAACCGACAGCAACTCGTGCTTTTTCTCGCCCGATACCCAGCCTTCAAACTGAACCAGCGAGTGTAGGCCATGCTCAGCGATATACGCCTGCAATCGGTCGGTTTCCCCGTTTCCGCCAACCCGCAACAGCAAACGCCCTTCAAACGCATCGCGATGCTGACGGATGGCGTCGAGCAGATCAAAAATGCCCTTACGCTCTCCGATTGCACCAAGGAAAAGAACCTGAAGCCGACTGTCCGTTTTAATGACCTGCTTAGCTTCGCTGTCAGGCTGGCGGTCATGAATGACGTTACCCAAAATGGTAAGCTGACGTACCTGAAAGTTTTCAGAGAAAAAGCGGTACCAATAGTCAGACAGGCAGATGACCAGATCGACCCGCTCTACCAGGAAGCGAATGAGGCGTTTACTGACCGGATCGCTGTTCTTGTAAAAAACATCGAATTTCGAGCCGTGCATGTGGTAGACTACCTGCTTGCCAAAACCGTATTTTGCAGTTAGGAAAAAGATAAATTTCCGGTAGAAACTCCCTTTGAATGAGCCTTGCAGGTGAACAATCTGAATACGTTTGTCGGCGGTCAGGGTTTGAACGAACCGGATATACTGCTTTAGGAAAAACGTGATCAGCCCCCACTTACCCGATACGGGCTTGTGACTGGTAATGTGTTTGAATACCGTGAAATGCCGGGCGTACACGTTCATGACGCTCCCCACTCCGCCTCGGTAGTTGACATGGTCGGGACCAACGGTTAACACTGTTTCGGCGATAGACAAGGGGAGCAGAGCTACGTTATGCTGCGTGGGTACGTCTGCAATCATAAATTCGTTTTGCATTAGAGGTAATTAGCGAGGTATTGTCCGGCCGTTTGGCGGATATCGAATTGCCCACGTACGTACTGCTGTGCGGCTAATGCCTTCTTGCGTACAGTCGTTGATTCATAAGAGTCAACTAATTCGCTGATTTGTCCGGCAAGCCGCCCGGTATCTCCCGAAGGGAATGAATACCCGAACTCATTGTGCCGGATCAATTCCATCGGACCATCGATTGCCGAAACCAACACTGGAACCCCTGCCGCCATCGCCTCAGCGATGGTTAAGCCAAAGCCTTCGTACAAAGATGGTTGCACGAGAAGATGGTAGTTTTTCAATTCCCGGTACAGCTCCGGACGAGATTTTAAACCGGCAAATGTCACGTATGCCTCCAGACCGTAGGTACGTGTCAGTTCTTCCAGAAATGGCCGCGAAGTACCTTCACCTACAAAATCGACCCGTAATTGAGTCATACCCTGCTCATATACCAATTGCCGTACGGCTTCCAGTAACAAGTGCTGCCCTTTTTTCTCGTGCATCAGCCGGCTCACTTGCAACACCTTGAAATGCCCCTTGCCGGAATAAGTTGTTTTCTGCTCAATCTGACGAGTTTGCACGCCGTTGTAGATTGACTGAGCCATGAAACCCGAACGCTCCTGGATATCCTGACTGACGCTCTCCGAGATGGCAAACAACTTGTTATAGAGTCCGAAATGCTGGGTTGGAATCTGCATGTCATGAACCGTGAGGCAACGCTGACCGCGATTTCCCCAAATCCACTGTGCAACCTGATGATTATGGCAGTGAATCACGTCTGGCTGTATACGTAATAAGAGAGCATTGAGCTTAGCCAGGTAGAAGGGATTACGACTGCCCTTTGGCCGACCAATCCGATGTACTGCTACGCGGCTATCGACCCGGCTCAACAGGTCAGCATCGAAATGATCGTTGATTAAAATCAGGGACGTGTCGGCCTGGGCGCACTGCTCATTGAGAATATCAACCAGCATCGTTTCGATCCCACCAACGTCTAGGCTAAAATTGATATGGGCAATTTTCATGACGCTTTGAGGGTTGCCTTCACGCGCTGTTTTAAACCGTAGTAGCGTGTTTTCAGGACTGCTCGCGAATACGGATTCGCGCCATACTTGAGCAACGTAGTTCGAATGTCATGCATAAACTTATGCCCCCCTGTACTAGTCTTTGTTTCCTCCCATTTTCTAAAACCAGCCAGCGCATAATCAGAGAAAGCATAGATTGGGCCATGCTCCAGCAACCGTAACCAGAGGTCTAAGTCCATACAGTAGTGAATGGCTTCATTTAAAAAGCCAATTTCACGAACCAGGCGGGTAGGATAGAAAGACCCTTGCTGAATTAAGTCGTAGTTGTTGTTCAACAAATAATTACGGCTCTTTATTGGTAACCGGCGTGTGCCGATTATATGCCCATCCGCATCAATCCAGTCATTAACAGAGCCATAGTACACAGACCCGTCGCCGAATGCAGAATAGAGTTTTACAATCTGTTGCACACAGTCAGTGTATAAAATATCGTCTGAGTTAATCCATCCGACCAATTCTCCTGTGGCGGCCTTAAAGCCTTTATTAATTGCATCTGACTGTCCATTATCCTTTTCATGAATCACCAGTGATAATCTGTCACGATATCGATCAACGACTTCCATTGTCGAGTCGGTTGATCCTCCATCGACTATGATGTACTCAATATTTGAATACGACTGGGCAAGTACAGATTGGATCGTGGCTTCAATAAACTGCCCCTGATTATAGGAGGGGGTAATTATTGATATTTTGGGGAGTTCACTTGACATAGACGTTGTTATTTATGAGTCGCTGTTCAGTTTCAACTAAAGATCAAGCATTCACAACAGTATAACATTCAATAATCGTAGCACTTCTACACTAATAAGCTTTCTTTTTTTTGAGACATCTCAATTGAATAAAGATATAAAATTTTATTCTTTTGCTTTAAAACTATCACAATAAAAAATATTAAGATAACCCTAAACGCAATACTCAATAATTCTATACCAGCGAAAGAAGTAAATAAAGCTGACACAAGCACAAGTATCCCAATTTCACTGTAAGGTATTTTATGATATCTATAGAAATACTTTATCATTTTTATATTAAGTATTATAAAAAGAAATGTCCCTACAAAGCCTAAATGCATTAGAAGTACAGACCATGAGATATCACTGGTATCAACCTGAGTTTTAGACTCCATTTTTTTATTGTACGTACCAATATCGAAGTTCATTCTACTAATTTGCTTTGCACTTTCAGATAAAAGTCCTATACCAAAAAAATAACGAGACGGCTCTTTATAAATATAATCAAATCTTTCTGTCAAATGTAGCAGACGGAAAGCAAAAGAATTGGCATCTGTATCATCAGAAAAATGAGATGCACCTTTAGAAAAAACACTTGTCATATCATCAGCTCCCTTCATGAGTCTATTTCCAACGATACTACTGGTTGAAATAGCTAGTAAAACTATTGAAGTTAGCACAACATATATTATCTTCTTTTGAAAAGACTGCTTGGTCATTATATAAACACTTATGACCAGAAGAGTTGTAAATATATAACTCCTATGAAGTGGAGCTACTACAGCTAATAATAATATGCCAAGTGTAAAAATCTGATAAAAACGAGTTTTGAATTTATAGTTAAATAAATAATTAAGTAAAACTGGAAGCAAAAATAAGGGTAGATTGTAAAACCTTATCAAACCTGTCTCGGATGCATCGTGAACAGAGACGTCTCCACCAGAAACTCCTGTTTGTAACAGTGTTAAGCCAGTTACTATTTGTAATAAGTATAACACACTTTGTCCAATTGTTATGACAGACAAGATGTTGAAAACTCGGTTTAAGATTTTTACGGGTACCAATATCAGCACACCAAAACTTAATATAAATAAGTAATTTCTGAACACTTTAACTACTCCACTGATATCATAACTTAAAACAAAAATACTGTATATAGCATCAGCAGTCACAAATAGAAGAAAAAATAGCATCCATTTAAAAATATGCTCACTTTTGACTGCCTTTAATATTGTACTTATATAACACACAAATATTGCTATTACGTAAAAAATCAATACATCAGTAGATTTTTCTAATGGGGACCCTAACATTAATATAGATGAAGGAATTAACTGATAACCATTTGTTAATAGGCAAAAAAATATCAACAACGACCATAGATAACGTTTGGCTATAAATAGCACAAATCCAATTACGGTAAGTATAATACAGATCATAATTAAGTAGGTTGTATAGGTCAAAAAATAAACTCAAATTATCACTAAAATTAATCAACTACCTATTTCTGATATTCATAGATTAAATACTTTAGACCTCTTTTCAATATTACTTAAGAAGCTAGGCACGTCGTAAAAACAATCAACAATATCTTTATAATCAGCTTCTCCTTTATCCCACCAGCGTGACATTAGCAATTCATCTATAATATCTTTTGAGAATCTATATTTGATTATTTTTACTGGACAACCAACTGCAACTGCATAAGCAGGAATATCTTTTGATACTACCGCGCCAGCACCTATTACAGCTCCATCTCCGATGCTGACTCCATCAAGTATTGTTACATTAGCACCAATAAAAACATCATTTCCAATGACAATCGCCTTCTGTTCAGCAACTTGATCTACTTTGCTATAAGTAATTTTACTCTTTTTTGTAGTAGAATAAAAGGCTGGATGAGTTGATATTCCATCTATAGGGTGAATACCCCAACCACATACTAAGTTCGGCCCTATTGAACAAAACTTTCCTACAGAAGTGTTTGACATATTTGCGTTCTGACTTACATAAGATGCAAAATCAATTTTTACGTTTGTTAATGAATAGTTACCATACACAACTACCGATTTATCTATATGACAGTTGATAGCTTTGCAACTTGAAGACCTCCAATAAAATCGATCGTATCTAGATAATTCTGCTAGAAACTTAATGATATTGTTGAATAAATTTCGAAAACGCTTAAATGTATTCATTTGCCCCAAACTTTATTTGCTTTACTGGTACATATCTTTTGGCATTGTATAGAAAATATTATTCCCATAACTGTAAATAATATTGTGCTCGTTGCTACAATTCCAACTAAACCAAATGATTTTCCTAACAGAATACAGACTGGGATATTTAAAATAGCACTTACTGTAACCAGAATAAGCTGCAGCTGAATTTTTCCGATACCGTTCAGGAAATATACGTGCATCATTTGCCAGATGTAGGCAATCACGTAAACCGTCATGCAGATAGACAACGTCCAGGGTACGGATACACTTTTGCCAATCCATTCAGTAAATAACATCGGTGAGGCACTGAGAATGGCCAGCGTGGCAAGTGAAAAAAGCAGCCATACTTTTCGCATCTTTTGTAAGCTGCCTGTCAGCCATTCAAAGTCGCCTTTTGCGTAAGCATCCGCGAATGAACTCCACATGGGAGTAACAATGATGGTGAAAATCATAATGACCACCGAGAATAACTTGTAGCAAACGCTATACACAGTAACTTGCTCTGGCCCGAGCAGCTGACTTATGAGAATGTAGTTAGTTTGAAATAATACGAGTGCCCCAATCTGAATCAGAAAGAACTTTCCGCCTGCATTGAGTAGTCCGCGGGCATAGGTCATGTTAACTAATTTCCAGCTTGGCGCGAGGTGTTGAAGCTTATGCCGGAAGAAAAGGAATGACCCTACTGCCAGAGCGATTACCGGCGTGCTGGCTATTATGCAAACCAGCGTAAACAGGCTACCCGGTAGGTACTGCTTACAAACGTAGATGGCAATGACAGAGCAAAGCTGACCAAAAAAAGTGATGTACGAGGCGCTCGCCGACTGATGGGTGGCGGTCAGAATTGTATTGATTAATTGAGCCACAAACTGAACGCAGAAACAGCCAAGTGCCATTAGCATGACAGATTCCAATCCTTCAGCATTTGCTCCTGACACGTTCAACAATTTTCCCCAATTCACGTACCTGTTGGCGGCCATGAACAGAAAAAACGTAAGAGCGGCAATGCCGATCAGGGCTGCATACGTGGTGCTTATATACATCCGCGCCTGCTCTGTTTCGCCCAGTGCAGTCGACTGAGTAAGCTTATTTTTCAACCCATTGCCCAAACCCACATCGAAGAAGTTCAGCCATCCAATGATTGAGCTAATAGTTAACCACACACCATACTGAGCGGGCGAGACGTAATCGATTGTCATTGGCACAAGTACCAGACTAATCAATATCCCTCCCGCCTTTGTCAGGAAGGTCAATGCAATATTCTTTTTAACTAGTAGCGTGCGTTCATGGCCATTAACGAAGAACCCCGTAACTCTACTCCGTAGGTTGGCTACCATACCATCAACTGATTAATAACGAACAATAACTATGCAGGCATTAGGCGTTTGCATCAATGCGCTTTTTCGTCGCCGACAATCATTTTTTCAATAGTCCACCAGCAGATTTTAAGGTCCAGCAGCGGCGATTTTTTCCGGTTGTAGAACCGGTCATAACGTACCCGGTGGTGCATGTGCAACATGTGGTCAATCTCGCCCCGGCAACCACGAACCTGAGCAAGGCCAGTAATGCCTGGTTTCACCCGGTACCGCTTCCGGTATTCTGGCATTGTGTTCCAGTACTGGGCACTATGCTGCAACGCGTGCGGGCGGGGCCCTACTACACTCATATCTCCCAGCAATACGTTGAGAAATTGGGGCATCTCGTCCAGGTTCGTCTTGCGCAGGAAACGCCCAATAAATGTAATGCGGGTGTCGTTCTTGGTGGCTTGCTTAAAGGTATCGGCTGGGTTGTACGTCATCGTTCTGAACTTGAAGCAGTTGAACGGAACACCCCGGTACCCAGTGCGTTTCTGTACAAAGAAGATAGGGCCCGGCGAGAGTATCTTAATAAATAACCCGACTACCGGAATCAACCAGGATAAAACAAATACGGTGATCAAGACGGAAAAACAGATGTCGAACACTCGTTTTCCCTGAACCTTAATTGCGGCATTTCTAGTATGTGTCTGTGGCTCAGCGTACACATATAGCGCTTTGTAGGTAGAGTCTAGACTAAGCATGGTGGTAGAATTTTACACTGAATGGTGGTTCTGTTTTTTCAACTTTATTGTTTTACTCTCCTTTCGCTAAATGAGCTTTTGTGGCCGAACCGCCACTTTTTCCGTAATAGTCTCCGTAGCCGTAGCTGTAGTAATACGACTCGCCTTCGCCCACACCATTCAGGATGATGCTCAGCTTCTGGAACCGCTGCTCTTTATACAGCGTGTCGACCATTTTAATGTAATTTTTGGGCGTGTGGTCGTGCCGTACAAGGAACATCGTCGCGTCAGCGAAAGGCGCAATCAGTTGGGAGTCAGTCACCAATCCAATTGGTGGCGAATCGACTAATACGTAATCAAAGCGTTCTTTCAATTCCTCAAACAGTTTAGCCAACCGGGGCGAACTCAGCAGCTCTGACGGGTTAGGCGGCAACGGACCAGCGGTAATAATGTTGTAGTTGTCGTACCCCAAGATCGGACGAAGCAGCTCATCTACACTGGCATCACCAATGAGGTAGTTGCTCAGACCTTCCCGGTTTTCCATATGCAGACTCTTGTGGAGCTTGGGTTTACGCATATCCATTTCCAGAATGACCGTTTTACGACCTACCAGGGCCAAACTGGCACCCAGATTCAGCGAGATGAATGATTTACCTTCACCGCTGATGCTGGAGGTAAAGAGCAACACCTGGCTTTTCTGCGAATCGCTGCGCATAAACTGCAGGTTAGTCCGCAGTGCCCGTATCTGCTCACCAATAACTGACTGCATGCGTGGCTTGAACACCAGGTTATCCGTTGTGGCCTGCTTGCTTTTTACTACTTCGCCAAGAATAGGGATTTGAGTAGCATCTTCTACGTCCGAGCGACGCAGAACCCGGTTGTTCATCGCATCTTTAGCGGTAATGAACCCAGCCGGCACAAGCAGACCCAGTACGGCGAATAAGCCAAAAATGGTCATTTTCACTGGTTTGATGGGCCTGCTGCCAGTCCGGGCCGCATCGACAGTCCGGCTATCTGATACCGTCGAGGCTGCCGACAGAGCTGTTTCCTCCCGCTTCTGCAACAGGTACGTATACAGCCCGTTTTTGATGGCCTGCTGGCGGGTGATGTTCAACAGTGCCCGTTCTTTACCCGGTACCGTACGGATCATACCTTCCATCCGCTTGTTATTCGACATCAACTGGTTGCGATTGCTGGTCAGTTGCTGCCGCATTGTCTGGATGTTCTCATTGATGCTCGCCTTCATCGTTTTCAACTGGCTATCGAGCGAGAGCAGCAACGGGTTGTTCGATGACATGGTCCGCGATACTTCTTCGCGCTTCAATTCCAGTTCAGATGCTTTTGTTAGCAAACCGGTCAGAATCGGATCGCTGAAACCCAGTGTGGCGGGGGCAACCCCTTTCTCACCCGTCTGGTTTTGTACGTACCGTTCCACATCTTCCAGTGCCCCAAGCCGAACGTTTACTTCGTTGAGTTGCGTATCATTCTCTTTCACAGTGAGCAGAAACGTCTGTGCCTGAGTGCTCAGATCGGTGATGCCCTGCGTCGATTTATACAACTCTACTTCTTTTTCAACTGTCGACAATTCACCAGATATCAGGGCCAAACGGTCTTCAATGAAATTGAGCGTGTTGTTGGCTTCCTTATTCTTGTCAACGATAGCCTCCTTATTATACTCCTGAATAAGCTGGTTTAAAATGGCTTCCCCCTTGTCGGGTACACCTTCTTCCAGACTCATGGCCAAAACAGTCGACTGCTTTGCGGTTGGCTCAACGGTGAGTTTTGTCAGATAACCTTCTACTGCTTCTGCGTGGCCCGACACAGTGGCGATAACAGGTGCCAGCGAGCTGGTCAGGGGCAAGCGGGTAAATATCCGTAGTTGTCCGTATGGTGTCTTAATGCTTTGGTTGACCGGGTAGGCATGTCCGTTGATTCGTACCGTTCCAGCGTCCAGAAATTGAATGTCAAGTTCTTCCTTATAGAGTAGTGGAGAGGCGTTCTCCACCAGCAGGCGAATTGGAGATTCGGCGTAAATTTCCTTCTTGAACGTGCTTGTAGGCTGGTAATAATGAACGTCCAGTCCAAGTTTGGTAACCACGCGGTCCATCAGGGTGAACGATTTAAGAATCTCGACCTCGTTTTCAACCACTTTACTGGTTGTAAAAATGTCGAGCTCTTTCATCAGGCTCTCTCCCGAAATTCCTTTTTTCTCATCTTTCACCAGCACACTTGCCGTCACTTTGTATACAGGTGGTTGGTAAAGCAGGTATACGTAAGCAGCTGATATGGCCAGGAGTAAAGACCCAATAAACCAGGGCCAATTTCGCACATATCGCATCAGCAGCGCACGCAGGTTAGGCTGAGTTTCTATTTCGTAGGCCTGATAGGGAGTGTATGTATTTGTGTTCATGCTTGCAGAGATAGATTAAAAACGACTAACGACAATAGCTATAAACGATAGAGCACTTATGATAATAGGCATCAATTGGTAGGTACGATCAGCGTTTGTTATCCGCGCCTGGCCGGGTTCAACGTATACAACATCATTGGGCCGCAGGTAATAATACGGCGATTGAAAGACGTCACGACTGGTTAAGTCAACCCGGTTGAATGTACGTTTTCCGTTTTCTTCCCTTATAATCAGTACGTTATCGCGACGACCATAAATCGTAATATCACCAGCTAAACCCAGAGCCGCTGGTAACGAAATCTGTTCATTCGGAATTGAGAAAAGAGAAGGGCGGGCTACTTCACCCGATATAGCGATCTGAAAATTCAGGTTGCGTACGTTTACGGTAGGCTCTTTCAGGTAATCCAGCAGTTTGGTCCGGATCTGTGCCGCTGCCTGCGTATTGGTTAATCCCTGTACGAGTTGTGACCCTATCAGTGGCAAGGCAATCTGTCCTTCCTCGTTTACCAGGTAGCCAGGGGTATAGGGGATGGGGGTTGTTGGTGTAGCAACTTGCGGCGTTCCAGCCCGATCAGCCATGCTGATGGCAGCGTATGGGTTGAAGAAAGCCGTTGCTTCGGGGCTCAGGCTGCCCACCTGTACGGATAAAACATCACCAGCCTTAATAGTTGGTATGTACCTCGGTGCAATAGCGAGTGTATCTGAATGCGGGCCTTTAGCCTGGTATAGCACCAACTCTTTACTTGAAATACATCCTGATAAACAAGCAGATAAGTAGAGTAACCCTATACCCATCTGGACACGCATTTTGGGAAAATTCATAACAGTTACGTTAGGGAGATGCTGCTAATGTTGATTCTGTAAATAACTACTGTGGTACTGTCGCAATAGCGCATCAAGTTGATAGCCAAGCCGATATCTGGTGCCGATGTTATAGCCACGACTATAGGCGTATTCCCATCGAAACTCGTCAGTACTTCGAAGACGTACCCGCCGACTCTGTGCAATCTGACCGGGTGGTAACGGGATGGCGAAGCTGAAACCACCGGTACCGCCTTGCCGTGTCTTCATCGCATAGAAGCCCACTTCTACGTCGCCTAGTTGACGGATCAGATCAACCCGTGCGCCCCGATCGGCGTATAAATACTGCCCACCCGATAGCTTTATGGTCAGGTCTCGGTTGGGGATGCGGTACGCCACGTCGGCCAAAAACATAAAATGCTTCAGCGATTCGTAGTAAAACCCGTTTTCGGGGAAATAATAGAACCCGGTTAACCCCGACTCCAGGCCGAAAGACCACCGTTTGGTAATATCGGCATCCCGGAACTGGACGTTCACCCCGTATTGATCAGTATAAAACAGCCCAGCCGACAGGCTCATGAACTGATGACCGTTAAGTGCCAGAAACTGATTGATAAACGTTGGGGCGGGTCGCACATTCAGTGCCTGATTATCCAGCGTATTGGCAATAGGAAGCGTTACCCCCCAATTGAGCACCAATCCTTTATGCAGATACAACTGACTCTGCAGAAGCAGATTAGTTTTAGCCTCCACTAACTGATCGCGGAAACCAAACTGCCCGATAAACTCTGGCTGCAACCGGAAATCCAGTTTGTATCCACGGCTATCGAAAGGGTGAATGGCTGCGAGATCAGCCCGGTCCTGCTGCGATAAGGTAGCGGCTGCCGGCGTTTTTCCGAGGTGGTACCGGGCAATTGGTACGCCCTGAAATAATGGAATGTACGCTGCCCCACCCTCGGTTCCCAAAGCAGTAGCCAGCTTCTTCATCCCCTTAAATGGATTCCGGTACAATCGCTGCTCATACAGAACCAGATGCCGGGCAGTATCGACCTTACGATTTTCAAAGTCAGTCAGTTCGCGCTGCTGCTCAGCAGGTGATAGTGTATGATCGATCGTTGAGGGTGCCAGATCTGCCTGCCGGGGTTGCCCCTGGGGCCTGCGATCGCTCCGGTCCGGATGGAGCAGATTGGTAGTATAAGACGTACCCAGCGTTAGTTGCTGCCCGTTGAGCAGCCCGGCCTGGAGCGTCAGATGCCTGAATAGCGTAGTGTAGGCACCTATATTCAAGTGCTGTGAATCCCATTCAACCATTAGCCCGCCTTTTCTGGCCAGGTTAAGGTTTACACCGCCAAACGGTCCTGATAAGTAGTGGTATGGAAGTGTGCGTTTATCTTTCCAGGTATAGCCCGAAAAAATATCTGAATTCTGATCATTACGCACCTCAGCCCTGTAAATAGAGTAAGGGCTACCCATGCCCACGGTCACACCTGCAGTTACCGACCTGCTGATTGGCAAGTGCTTAGTGGCGACCAACGCATACGTTATGAGCGAGTTATCGATACCAAACGGTGCAGACATAATGGCGGCAATGGATGGTCGCTTCTCGTTTTCGCTGATCAGACCATACTTCAAATCAACCTGCCGATCACCAATTCCCCTTGCTCCATAGTTGATCGGCCCATTTGGGTTAAGCAGATTGATGGTTACTTCCAGACGCGGCAACAGCGTCAGGTTTACATAAGCAATGCTCTCTGAATTCTTTCTATTGAACCGAAATGCGTAATTGGCCGGATTGAAATTATACCCAATCGAGAATGTACCGTCCTGTGTCAGTTCAGCCGATGGAATGTAAATAAGACCTGGCTTCCCGGAGATATTCATCTGCGCCTGTAGCCGTACCGGAATTCCGGCAGTGGCCACAGCCAACAGAGCAATAAATATCTTTTGAGCAAAATTCATAGCCTTACTTTCTTCTAACGGTAATCCCTATACGTAACTGGTCAATAGATGAAAAACTAGGGAGAGTTGGGTTAATTGGGTCCTTATCCGATCAATCAGACAAAGGGGTGCCAGCAGTAGCAAAAAGCTACCGTATCAGCATAAAATTGACTTGATTAGTCTGGTTGATTAATCGAACTTCAACCGGAGTGAGAGGCCAGCTTCAACGCCGTTCAGGCTTACTTTCTCGCTGGTACTGGTTGTCTCGGTTCTCACCAACTGGTTGTAGTTGCCCAGATGGTAGCGGACATCTAACCCTGCATACAGCATCTTCACCAGTTTTTTCTCTGCCCCGGCAAATACCTGTAGTCCGTACGAATTGCCCGTCTGCGTTTCGTTTACTGATCCGGTGTTGCCAGCAACGACCCGATTAAATTTATTGCTGATAAAATAACGGGCTACGCTTACCCCTACATAAGGAGTGAGAAATGGGGATTTAGCGCCTTCGCCAGAATTGGCAAAGGTGTACTTCAAATCCAGTGCCACAGGTATGATCGCGAGCTTGAAATCTTCTGAACGGTTCGTGCCTCCAACGCTTACTGCACCAGATGCCGAGTTTGTCCAGTACCCGACGTGTGCACCCAGTGACAGGTTTTTGATCAAACCAACTTCGATGGCGGCAGTTGGCATCACCTTGCCAGCCAGTTTCGCGCCAGCACCGGCATTGTAATCATTCAGAAACGACCGGTTGTTCCAATAATCAAGCGACGGTTGCCAGTAGCTGGCGCCAACGCTGATACTTTTTAAGTTGACTTGCGCCTGGGCCGACTGAACAGATAAGAAGACGGTGAGCGCAGTGATGGCGGAAAAAATGTAATGTTTGTTCATATCATTGATTACTAAGAAGTTGAACCAAATTTCATAGTTGGATAAAGCGAAAAATCAACCTCCATTTCCCTGGTTGTGGCAGCTGGCAATTGCCTGATTCAGCGCTTTTGTCAACGCAGCCTCAGCATTGTTAAAACCAGCCGTTACTTTGTTCAGGTCTGTTGTCTTGGCGGTTTCAGCATTCGTTATTTTAGTAGTCGTTACGGCCTCGCAGGCAGTAGCATCGGCCCGCTCCAGTGTGCTGATACCTTCGAGCGTCTGCGCATAGGCTACTGAGTACATCACTTTCAGCAAGTTGTACATCGTTTCCCCTAACACTGTTTTACCTGTCTCCAGACTGGCAACGGTTTGATCGTACTGTTTTCTAGCATCGGTACGCATGGTGGCGTATGAACTAGTCTTGCTTGATTTACAAGTCGCAGTTTCGTTTTGGGCAGCACCTTTGCGTTGGTCAAACGTCTGATTGACAGCCGCAGTCTGCGCATCCCTCGTCTGTTTCAACTTCTCCAGGGCTGTATTAACAGCTGCCGAAGCTGCTGACTTGCAGGCGTCATCGTCGGCGCGGGCAAATGTTATAATAACAGGTTTAAGTAAGGTGGCTGTAGTGCCGACACCAATACGTCCACCCACTGCTTTACCGTTTACAGTTGGCATCGTAAACTTAGGCCAGTAAGCAGCCAGGGCTGGATTGGCCGCAATGGCAGCAATATCAGCCTTCATGCTGGCAGGCACACCCGAGGTTGCTAAGGAGTTGATTACGTCGGGCGTAAAACTGGCCACCAGTTGCGTCGCCTTTTCCGCTGGAACTGCCTGATTAACAGCCGCGGCAGCCTGTTGTACAGCCGCCGGCACCTGCCCCGTCGCCATCATATTGGCCAGGCCACTGCTAACGGCCGCTGTCACGGTTGAGGAGGCCACACTTCCTGCCGTAGCCACAACGGCTGCTGGCTCAGTTGGCACAATGTCTGGTAGCTTCACATCGTCAAACCCTTTGAATGTGTAGGTGAATGGCGTGAGTGACTCCACATCTTTCGGCTTACAGTTGTACAGAGACACCGCGAGACATAACCCGTAACCGAGGTAGCGTAAGTGCTGAGTTGACGTTTTCATGCAATGCTATTTTATAGATGAATAATTGAGTAATTATCTCGATACTGACTGGACACACTGCTCCCTAGCAAGCATTTGCTAATTCGCTGAACTGTCGATCTAGAAATGGCAAAAAGGTCGCAAACTAATTATATTGAAACATTTTCATTATTACATATTCAAGAGCATAAATCGTACCAATTAACCCGCTGAGCCCTGAAAAAAAATTCAAATTCTATATGAGATATAGGTTATACATAGTCTGCCTAAGGCAAGGGCACACACGTGGCAAATCTAAAAACTCACTGGTTAAGCCTACATTAATTTACACTCTAATAGCTTGACAATCAGTTAATATACACAATCGTAACTACTTAATAGCTTAATTGCTGTAACACTAACTTGTAACCCGTCAGCTACAACGAAGCAGAAGCGCGGCACGTAGTACGGGTACAAACTTACCTGTAAGCAATACTAGCGTGCCAAGTTTGCTAATAGATAACAAACGAATCGAAATCCATTGATTTTTTATCGCCAGACAACCAAAAGCATACTTGTCGGCGTAGTAAAGCCTGAGCAAGTATACAATTCATATTATAATATTTTCATTGAGTATTTATCACTATAGTACTTAGCTAAACCGACTTATATTTGATAAACCATACCTTTTATGAGAAAAACACTCATTTATGCGTTTTTTCACTCTATCTGCCTATTTATTAGGTTACCACCAGTTACATAACAACCTAATTTTAATCAAATTTTAATGTTACCTTATACACTAATGCAGGTCAAGCCTGAAAATAAGTGGATCAGCCTGTGCTTAATTAGGCTATAAACGAATACGTGTTGCTACCCATATCGCCTGATTGTAACCAACTAAGCACTTAATTTGGCGAGCCAAACAGCTTAACTGAGCGAAGGCCCGACAACAAATTGCCGGGCCTTCGAAGAAATTGTGTTAACGGTAAATTAATGATGACCACCTGGCCCATGGGCATGTCCATGCGACACTTCATCGTCTGTGGCATTACGTACCTCCACGACTTCGATATCGAAATGCAGGGTTTCGCCCGACAGCTCATGGTTAGCGTCGATGGTGACCGACGTTGGACCCACTTCTTTTACCGTAACTACCATGCCATCGTCAGCCTGGAACTGCATACCCACCTCAACGGGAGCACCACCGAAGGCTGATGCCGGAACCTGGTGAACATTCTTAGGGTCACGCACCCCATATCCCTTCTCGGGCGGAATAACCAGGTTAAGTTTATCGCCCGCCTGACGGCCCTCCAATCCTTCTTCCATACCAGGAATCAGGTTGTTTTCGCCGTGTAAATAATAAAGTGGCTCGCCGCCTTCGCTTGAATCGAGCACCTGCCCGGCATCGTTCCGCAGCGTGTATCGAATGGCCACTACCTTATGTTTTGTAATATGCATACGTCAATCTAAGCGTTTGGTATGGGTACGTAACGGCTACATAGCGCGATTTGGTTCTATTTTTCCAGCCTACGCACGCTTGTTCCCCAGGGTTGAACTGTAGTTTTACGCCACCGCTCGCCTCCTTCTGCTGCTTATTACCGCGTTCACTCGCAATTGGCAGCCAGATGAGCAACCCAATCTTATTGTTGATCCAGTTTAGTGTATGTCATCTCATCATATTGTTCGCGAAAAGCAGGAGCCAGCGCTGCTGATTGCCAATGGCGAATCGTGCCAGCCCGACCTGCTGGGTCAACTGCTCGAATGGTCGCCTTATGTAGTCGTACTCGATCAGGCGATTCACCGGGTCATGGCTATGGGGCTGAAAGCGGACGTTTTGCTGGGTGATTTTGACCGCGACCTGGATATAGAGGCCGTTCGGGCGGCTCAATACCCGATTGAGATCGTTTCGACCCCCGATCAAAACAAGACGGATCTGGAGAAAGGCATTGACTTCCTGATTGAGCGTGGATTTCCGGCCGTCAACATTGTCTGGGCTACCGGTCGGCGTATGGACCACACCATTACCAACCTGACCAACATTGTGCGCTTCAAGTCGAAGATCAAGGTTACGCTGATCGATGATTATTCAGTCATTTACCCGTTGGTGGGTCGGTTCGAGAAATGGTATGCCAAAGGCACACCAATTTCCCTGATTCCGGTTGGTACGGTCACGGGTATTGAAACCGAAGGCCTACTCTATGATTTACACGATGAGTCACTGACTATCGGCTATCGCACCGGAAGCAGCAACGAGGCCGCCGACGATGGGTTCGTACGGATCAGCACCCAAACCGGTGACCTCCTGCTGATGGAATGCCACGACTGATTGACGAGTTTCGTCACGAATTAACGTACCTATGCACCACCTGGCGGAGCAACCGCTAAGAGGGGAACACTTGCCACTACTCGTTCATCGCTAAATAAACACACCGTGCGTCAGGTAGCTATTCTGCTGTTTAATGAAATAGAAGTGCTGGATTTTGCCGGCCCATTTGAAGTTTTCGGTGTGGCGGGTCGCCAATCGGGCCAGACCCGTTTCTCGGAACCACCATTCCAGGTATTTACCGTAGCCGAACGCGGCCCGGTGTACGCCCGAAACGGGCTCAGCATTAATCCCACGTATTTGCTGAACGATCATCCGAAGCCAGATATCCTGCTGGTCCCCGGCGGAGGCAGCTACCTCTCTGACGGTACTCCGGCCGGAGCGCGGCGTGAAATGCATAACCCCGCCGTGCTGAACTGGGTACGTCGCCATGCCGATAAGGCGGAACTGGTGCTTTCGGTCTGTACCGGCTCTATGATTCTGGCGGGCGCCGGCCTCCTCGACGGCTTGTCGGCGACGACCCATAAATCAGCCATCCGATCCATGGCCGATCTGTTTCCAGCGGTTAGCATGCAACCAGAACGACGCTGGGTCGATAACGGCAAAATCATCACCTCGGCGGGCATTTCCGCAGGAATCGATATGTCGCTTTACGTGGTCGGAAAACTATTGGGTGAGGAAGTAGCCCATGAAACAGCCTCGTATATGCAGTACGAAAACTAACAGTGCCCGGCAACGTACCTGTCTCACCGAGCGCTGTTAGATTCTGCGTAGCCTGATTTATTTCAACCGTTCTACTTCATAGCGCAACTCATCGGCCAGTTGGCGGATACGGTCGTAGCTAGGGGCCGGTGGAGGAAGTTGCTGGCTGACAAACGCTTTCACATCCCACACTTCCAGTACGTCTTTCAGGGCCACTTCCCGGTTGGGTACGTTCGGTTTATCGGCGGTGAGCAGCAGCGTGCCTTTGTCTTTTACTTTGCTAAAAACACGGCGAGCCAGAATGCCCTGGTGCTGCACCAGCAGCACGTAGAACTGGCCATCGGTGATCTCGAACCAGTTGCGCACAAACTGCCCGATCAGCCAGGCACCGGGAAACGTAAAGTCGTTGTCGGCCTCGAAGGCGCGGTGCTGCCCCACGGGGAGCATAGGTAGCCGCATCGTTGGCAGCCGGCTCAGGTAATCGGGCTGCTGAAACCGATGCTGGTAATCCCCGAATTGCGCTTGATGCACATAGTGAATCGTTTGGGCCGAATTATCATTGATCTGAATCGGGTCGGGCAGAGGCGCGGCAGGAGATGGGGCTTTCTCGAAATGATTGTTGAACGCAGGCAATGGCTCGGCCCCGCTGCTGAACCCCTCGGCAGCCCGACTGACCGTGAATGGCGGCGTTTGAACAGGCTGCCCCGATCGCGCCCGGATTTCTTCGTACAACTGACCCGACTGCGGCACCGACCGGTCAACCTCGCTCCGTTCTACCGGGTTTGGCCACGGTGCTCCTATTGGCCCCCGGTCAGCGGCGTTACGCTCTGATGTGGCGCGTTCGGACGGGGCTTTGTAATATTTTTCAAGGACATTGACCAGCGGCTGCGGCTCGGCACCAATGAACTCCCGCTCAGGGGGCGGCAACTGCGGATCGTTGATTTTGGGGGGCGACGAGATAAAGTCATCCTCGTCGTCATCAGCCCCGCTGAAAATAGGTGGCGGCGATACCGACCGGCTGGCGTGGCTATGCTGGCCAATGGGCAGGCTCAGGTCCGGTGTTTCGCGGATCTTGCGCAAGTCCTGCTTCAATAGCTGATCGACCGACGTATTGAACAGTTTAGCAATGGTGATGAGCGTGTTCCAATTGGGGTTGGCCCGGGCTTCTTCATACGCTCCCAGCAACGACCGCTTTATGCCGATGCGCTGCGAAAACTGCTCCTGCGTTAAGCCGTTCAACTTTCGTAGGTATTTGATGTTGTTGCTGACGAGCGTCATGGACGGATCGGTTTTGATAAAATTTTTAGTAAAGAACGTTTTTTTTTCATTCTCTCCGTATGCACCGTTGTGATTTGTCACGTGAAAACCGGACTATATTCAATGAATAGTTCAATTATATAGCTTATTTATTATACATGATAGCTACTTGATTCCTTGCCGCCCAACCAGTCTGTAAACAGCTCATCCTTCTGCGCTTTTTTTGTTTGAACAGCGTAGTAGATTGCAGCTTTTCCAGACACATGATACGCCTCGCATTCATTCTTAGTTGGTTGGGCTCCGCAGCACTTACCGCTTCTGGTCAATCGGTTGCCACTGATACAACGCTGAGTAAAGCGGCAGCACGATACGCCATTGCGCGGTATGAAGTACTCAGCAACGATCTCGAACACCTCTATAATGGGCCTGAATACATTGGCTATGACCGACGGATGGAGGGGCACGCCTTTTACCTAGCCGATAGCCTGATGCCGGGGCGGATTGCCTACGAAACCGGCCTGTTCGCTGTACCGCTGCTCTATGATATCGTAAAAGATAAGGTCGTGGTAGTTCACCCAAGTGGGTACCGCATGGCCCTGCACAGCGACCGGATACAGCATTTTTCGGTAAACAACCACACGTTTATCCGGCTCGACAGCACGGGGCAGGGCATTCCGGGCGGCTTCTACGACCTGATCTACGACGGCCCCACCCGATTGCTGGTTCGGCGCACAAAGCAGATCCTGAATACCCAAACGACGGTATCGTCGCTGTCAAGTAGCGGGATGTACGGCCAGTTCGACGCTAAAACCAAGTACTACGTGCGCCGGAACGGAACCTATATCCAGGTCAAAAACAGGCGGGCGCTGCTGTCGGCATTGGCAGATCACCGCAAAGAATTGGCGGCCTTTGCCCGGAAACAGCGCCTTAGTTTCAGGCCTTCGCCGGAAGCCGCTTTCGCCACGCTTGTTCAACAGTATGACGCCCTTACCAACTCGCTATGACGTACCTGTATCGTCTGTTTTTCGCGGTCTTCTGTAGCTGTATCGTTTCCTGCGGTTACAGCCAGACCGTACCTCCAACGCCTATATCAGGTCAGTTCAATAACCTGTCGTTCAAACAATTTGCCGAGGCAATCGAGGCCCGGTCGCCCTACCGGTTTTACTTCCAGGCCCGCGATGTAGATAGCCTGCGTATACAGCTATCAGTTACCGACAAACCGCTGTCCGTTGTGTTGACCCGCGTATTTGAAGGTACGCCGCACCAGTTTGCCATCGACGGGCGGAATCGGGTGTTCATCACCACCAACCAGGCCATTCGCACCAGTCTGCCCATCGGCTTTTTCGACCGGGGACCGGGCGGAGCCTCCGACGATTCGGCCAGTGTCGACTACGGAGCTGCGCGCGAACAGACGCGTCTGTCGCTTGAAACTAAACTGAACGAAATTGGGTCAAGAGGCGGCAGCAGTCGAACGGGCAACGCCACCCTCGCGGGCCGGATTCGGAGCACCACAACGGGTGAGCCCGCCATTGGTGTGTACGTCTTGATCGAAAAACCGCGCATCGGCGTACTCACCGACCAGTACGGTGTTTACTCCATTTCGTTGCCAAAAGGCCGTCATGAATTGCAGATCAGGAGCATCGGCATGAAAGATACCAAGCGGCAGATCATGCTGTACGGCGACGGAAAACTCGACATTGATATGGATGAAGAGGTGGTACCGCTGCGCGAACTGATTGTGGGGGCCAAGAAAGACATCAACGTGGCGGGCCTGCAAATGGGCGCCGAACGGCTCGACATCCGCACGATTAAACAGGTACCTACAGTGCTGGGTGAAGCCGATCTGATCCGCGTGGTACTGACACTCCCCGGCGTAAAATCGGTGGGCGAAGGGACGGTGGGCTTTAACGTACGTGGTGGCTCAGCGGGGCAAAACCTGATCCTGTTCAACGACGCCGTGATCTACAACCCGTCGCATCTGTTCGGTTTTTTCTCCGCCTTCAACCCCGACATCATCAAATCGGTCGACTTATACAAAAGCGCGATCCCGGCCCGGTTCGGGGGGCGGTTGTCATCAGTGTTGGATGTGAGCACCCGTGACGGCAACAAGAAAAAACTCGTCGGTTCAGGCGGCATTGGGCCGCTGACGGGCCGGCTAACACTGGAAGGTCCCCTGTTCTCTGAGAAAACGTCGTTTTTATTCGGGGTCCGTTCCACCTACTCCGACTGGTTGTTGCGGCAACTGACAAGCGCCGCCTATCAGAACAGTAAGGCTTCGTTCTACGATGTAAACCTCCACCTGACGCACGAAGCGAGCGACAAGAATTCATTCTACCTGACAGCCTACACCAGCAGCGACCAGTTCAAACTGAACAGCGACAGCCTATACGCCTATCAGAACCAGGTGGCCGCGTTGAAATGGAAGCACGTCTTCGGTAGCAAGCTGTACAGTGTAGTGACCGGTACGTACAGCGGCTACAAGTACAACGTCTCGAGCGACGACAACCCCACCGAAGCCTTCAAGTTCGGTTTCGGCATTCAGCAGAGCACCGCCAAGATAGATGTCAATTATTACCCCAACGCCCAGCACACCGTCGATTTCGGCGTGAGCACAACGCTGTACTCGCTGCAGCCCGGCAATCTGCAACCCAATGGCGCAGCCTCGCTCGTGGGGGCCGATGTGGTACCAGCCGAGAAGGGACTGGAAACGGCGGTCTACATCGGCGACCGGTTCGATATCAACTCCCGCCTGTCGCTCAACATCGGGCTGCGGTATTCGCATTTCATGAACCTCGGTCCCAGCCAGGTGTATGGTTACGCCCCCGGCTTCTCGCGCACCCTGGCCACCATCCGCGATACGGTGTCGTACGGGGCAGGTAAGGTGGTAAAAACATACCAGGGACCGGAATACCGCATCGGGCTGCGCTACTCGGTGACCGACGATTTCTCGGTAAAAGCGAGCTATAACCGCATGCGGCAGTACCTCAATATGCTTTCGAATACGGTAGCTGTGTCACCACTCGATATCTACAAACTGAGCGATTCATACATTCAGCCGCAGATCGGTGATCAGTATTCGCTGGGGCTTTACAAAAATTTGCGGGCCAACACCATCGAACTTTCGGCAGAGGGCTACTACCGCACCCTGACCAACCAGCTCGATTACAAAAGTGGGGCGTCCCTCCTGCTCAACCACCACCTCGAAACTGACGTTGTGCAGGCGGAAGGTGTGGCCTATGGGGTTGAACTGATGGTAAAGAAACTGACCGGCAAGCTCAATGGCTGGGTGAGCTACACCTACGCCCGCTCGCTTCTGCGCACCACCAGCAGCTTCCCGTCGGAGGTGGTGAATGAAAATAATTACTACCCCAGCAGCTACGACAAACCGCACGACATAACGCTGATTGGCAACTACAAGGTCAATAGACGGTTCAGCATCTCGTTCAACATGACCTACAGCACCGGACGGCCCATCACGCTGCCACTCGCCAAATATGTGCTGGGTGGGGCCGAACGAATCTATTACTCGGAGCGCAATCAGTACCGCATCCCCGATTATTTCCGCACCGACCTCTCCCTGAATATCGAAGGAAATCATAAGATCAGAAAGCTGGCCCATAGCTCCTGGACAGTAGGTCTGTATAACCTGACGGGCCGCCGCAACCCCTATTCTGTTTACTTCAACACGGCCAACAGCGCCATTCGGGGTTACCAGTTATCCATTTTTGGGCAACCCATTCCAACCCTGACCTATAATTTCAGATTCTAACGCTATGGGCACTTTTACACATAAGCAACGACTCTTTTTCGGAGCGATGGCTCTGCTGGCCGGCAGTTGCGTTGATCCATACCGGCCACCCGAGATCGAGGCCCCGAACCGGTACCTGGTTGTCGATGGCTTTTTAAACGGTGGCGCTGCAAGCAGCACCATCAAACTGTCGCGCACCCAAAAGCTGGCTACCACGACGGCCCCACTGGCCGAAACCAAAGCAACCATTCGGGTTGAGGGAAGCACGGGCGAGTCCTATTCGTTTGTTGAAAGCACGGCGGGTACGT
The DNA here is from genome assembly GCF_011742925.1 of Fibrivirga algicola. Lineage (GTDB taxonomy): Bacteria > Bacteroidota > Bacteroidia > Cytophagales > Spirosomataceae > Fibrella > Fibrella algicola. Next base: position 177,872 of record NZ_WAEL01000007.1, on the reverse strand, counting down.
ATACCCTCTCTTCGGCTACGCTGCCCATCGGTAAGGTCTACCGGGTACGTATAAAAACGGCGGGAGGCAGTGAATACCTGTCTGATCCGATCACGATCAAGCAAACGCCTAGGATCGACAGTATTTCGTCGGCGGTGAAAAACGACGGACTTCAGGTGTACGTAAACACCCACGATGCGACCAACAAAACCCGCTACTACCGCTGGGAATACGAAGACACCTACGAGATCCGAACGCCCTACTCGTCGCCGTTCGATTTCGTAAACGGACGTGTTGTTAACCGCACCAGTCCGCCGGTCAACAACTGCTGGCGCACCCAACAGTCGACGGCTATTTTGCTGGGTACGTCGGCCCGGCTAACGCAGGATGTGCTCAGGCTGGCTCCGCTTTTATTCATTCCCGGCAGTTCGCCCAAACTCTGGATCAAATACAGTTTGCTGGTGAAACAGTACGCCCAATCGCAGGAGGCGTATGCGTATTGGGAGAACCTGCAAAAAATAACCGAGCAGGCAGGCGGGCTGTTCGATCCCTTACCGTCGGAGGTGGGTGGTAACATCCATAGTTTGACCAACCCGGCCGAGCCGGTACTGGGCTTTGTCGATGGCTACACCACCGAGCAGGTCCGCGTGTTTATCGAGCGGCCTCTTCAACTGTCCTTCAGCCTGCTTCGCACCGGTTACGCCGACTGCAAGCTCGATACGCTTCCAACGCCCGGCGCGCCCCCGCAACCACTCAGTGCCTCGCTGGGGCCAGGTGGTGGGTACGTTGCCATTGAACAGATCCCCCAAACGTCTATGTACCTGGCTACCAGCACGCACTGCGCCGATTGCCGGGACGTAGGCACCACCACCAGACCCTCGTTTTGGCCCCGGTAACTATGAAACACGCCATGCGATGGAGTTGGCTACTCCTGCTTACTGCCCAGTGGGCCAGGGCACAACAGCCCGTGCTGGCGCAACTGCAAAAGCGGTTCGATCTGCACCAGACCCGGTCACTCCAGGAAAAATTATTCGTGCACACAGACCGGTCCTTTTATGTGTCGGGTGAGCGGCTGTGGTTTCGACTCTTCTGCGTCGACGGCACCCAGCACCGGCCACTCGATGTGAGCAAGGTGGCGTACCTGGAATTGCTCGACAAAGACCAGAAAGCCGTGGTGCAAACAAAAGTGGCCCTTGATAGTAGCCGGGGCATGGGCTCTATTCTGCTACCAACCAGCCTGCTGTCGGGCAACTACGCTCTGCGGGCTTACACGCAGTGGATGAAAACGACCAGCCCTGATTTCCTGTTCGAGAAGGCGGTTACGATCGTGAATCCGTTTCGGCGGCTTGGCCTGCCCCAGCCCGTCGACTCGCTGACGTACGATGCTCAGTTCTTCCCCGAGGGTGGCCACCTGGTCGATGGATTGCCCGCTAAGGTGGCCTTCAAGGTGGTGGACCGGACAAGTGGCCGGGGCGTCGACTGCCGGGGTGCGTTGCTCGGATCCGCCAACGACACACTCGTCCGGTTCAGATCGCTCAGGTTTGGTATGGGTACGTTCACGTTTACACCCACCCGCAACGCCCGGTACCGCGTGGTGCTGACCGACGCGAAAGGACGGACCAGTTCGCGGCCATTACCAGCCGTTGATGAAGTCGGTTATACCATGCTGACTACTGACGCGGGCGACGGTACCCTGCGCGTCACCGTGCAGACCAACAAGCCCGGCGCCACGACCGTCTACCTGATTGGCCACACCCGGCAGGTTGTAAAAGTGGCTGACGGGCAGCGCCTTGCCGACAACAAGACCCAGTTTATCGTGCCTAAAAGCAGTCTGGGTGACGGTATTTCGCACCTGACCATTTTCGATGCGGCTGGACAAGCCGTTTGCGAACGGCTGTACGGGAAACGCCCGAAGGCTACCCTGTCGCTGCAACTGACTCCCAATAAAACCCAGTACGCCACCCGCGACAGGGTGCAGCTCGATCTGACAGCCAATAGCGTTGAGGGTTCGGCGCTGGTGGCCGACGCTTCGGTGTCGGTGTATAAGATCGATTCCCTCCAGGCTGCTGAAAGCCTGTCGCTGCCCGATTATCTGTGGCTCACCTCCGACCTGCGCGGCACCATCGAGTCGCCGGAATTTTACCTGCGCCAGACCGGGCCCGAAGCCGACGCCGCGCTCGACAATCTGCTGCTGACTCACGGTTGGCGGCGATTCAACTGGGATGATGTGCTGAACCCCAAAGCGCCCAACAAGTATCAGGCACCTGAACACCGTGGTCACGTAGTACTTGGTCGGGTCACTGATGTCAAAACGGGAGCTGTAGCGGGTGGTATACTCACGTACCTGGCCATCCCCGGTAAAGCCATCCGGCTCTATAGTGCCGAAAGCGACGCCAACGGAATGATCCGCTTCGAGTTAGCCAATTATGTGGGTACCAGCGACCTTGTTCTGCAAACCGCCGGCGGTGACAGCCTGCACCGGGTCGAATTCCTGAATCCGTATACAGAAACGGGCGCAGCCATTCAGTTACCGCCGCTGACTCTGGCTACTACCGTGGCCGAATCGGTGCAGGCCCGTAGTCTGGCCATGCAGGTTCAGAACAGTTACTACAATGCCTACCTCAACCCGACCCGCCTAGCCTCCACCGACAGCACGACCTACTATGGCACCCCTGACGAACGGTACCTGCTCGACACGTACACGCGGTTTACGGTGCTGGAAGAGGTCCTGAGCGAATACGTACCCGGCGTGTATGTCCGGCGAAGAAATGGTCATTTTGAGTTACGGGTGAGCAACCTGCCCTACCGGATGATATTCGAGGAAGACCCGTTGATGCTGCTCGATGGAGTTCCCATCTACGATACTGACCGGTTGATGGCCTTCAGCCCACTGAAAATAAAATCGCTCGACGTGGTAACGCGGCGCTACATGCTGGGCAATTCAAAGCAGGAAGGAATCGTCAGCTTCAAGACTTACAAGGGAGATCTGGCCGGCTTCCAGCTCGATCCACGGGCAGTGGTGCTGGAGTACGACGGGCTGCAAAGTCGGCGGGAGTTTTACGCCCCCAGCTACGCTACGCCTGAACAAACTGCCAGACGCCTCCCCGATTTCCGGAACCTGCTGTACTGGAATCCGGCGGTCATGACCAGTGCACAGGGAAAAACCAGCCTCAACTTTTTCACCTCCGATCAGGAAGGGCGCTATCTGATTGTTGTACATGCCCTTACACCCGACGGGCGTTTTAGCACCACGCAGCAAACCATTTCGGTGCTGGGAGCCGTTAAATAAACTGATCTACGTCAATTATATCGTCATGATTCTTGCCCTCTGGTTTTTCTCCCTTCTTGTGGCCCCCACTAGCCAGTCTCCTGTTTCCGGTACAACAACTGGCAACGGCAAGTCTGGTCTGGCAGTGGGCTGGCAGTACGAGCAGTTGGCCGGTGCAACGCACAAGGCCAGTCTGGCGTCTACAAATCAGATTCAGCTCCCGTACCCAGCCAAAGGTGGTTCGACGGTGACACTGACCATTCGCGCCAAAACAGGTAGCCCTTCAACCGCCTATTTCTCGGTAACGAATGGGTTGCTGACCAAAAGCTATCAGGGAGGCGATGCCAAAGTCCGCTTTGGGTCGGGAAGTAACAAGACGTATGTGTTGACGCCCGCCGCCAACGGTACGGGCAACCTGGTGTTTGTCGATAATGCCAGGCAGTTTATCAGTCAACTAAAAGCCGCCAAATCAATGACGGTTCAGTTTACGCTGGCCAACCAACCATTCCCACCGGTTCAGTTCAACATAACCGGCCTTCGCTGGACTCATTGATTGCCTAACTTACCAAGCCGTTGTCCGGTATAGCAAACGAAGCGATACCGTGTGCCTGAAGTGTCACCCAAGGCTATTCTGCCAACGCGAACGAGTATAATCGACCGTTACGGACGTCAGAAAATACGCGAACGGACTTGACGAAGGTAAAGCCTGTTTTGGCGGTTAACGCCAGTAATTCCGGTTCGGTAATCATCTGCTTCTTGCAGTACCGGTGTTTACGACCCGGCCTTTTGGCCATCAGTTCCCAGACAAAGAGTTTCCCGCCGGGCTTCATCGTCTTTCGTATGTCCAGCAGCATTTTTTCCTGTTGAGTAAACTCGTGCAAACTATGCTCCAGCAGAACTTTGTCGAACGTAGACTTGGGGAGGTTTGTTTTTTCTACTGTACCCTTGACTAAATGGAAAGATGCGGTGACCGGAAGTTCGGCTTTTTCATAGACTAGTGCAGCGTATTCAGTGACTAATTCAGGATCGAGGGCCGCTTGGTTAATATCCTGAATGTACAGGGTGAGGCTATCCGCCATCATGGAGTACACGACTTCCCGTAGTCCTCTCCCCGCTCCGACGGAGGCAATCTTCTCCCCTTTCTCAAACCCATAAAGCGACTTATAAAAAGCAATTCCAGCTTCAAAACTCGGTTTTGAGTGTATAACTGCACTCATTCCAAACGTACTCTCTTTCTGGGCTTCCACTGGCGGCGAACCAAGCAAAAGCAACCCCAACACCCAATAAATAGCTCTTGAAGCGGGAATTAGTTTATTCCCCAAAGTAGTCATTATCCATGCGTTTGATTTCATACGTCTGCTGGACAGTAACGCCCAGATTATAGTCGATCATTAACTGAGCCAACTGCTCACCATCGATCAATACAATTTTCGTCTCATTTCTGGGTACGTACTCCGACGCTTCCCGAGTGAAGCTCGACGTGGTGATAAACACGCCTTTTTTTGCTCCCTGACCAGCCAGCGCTCCCACAAATTTGTGAAGTTCGGGCCTACCGACAACATTGCCGGGTGCCCACTTCTTGGCCTGAATATAAATGATATCAAGACCTAGCTTATCTTCCTTAATTGTCCCGTCTATTCCCTCATCGCCACTTTTACCAATCGCTTTTCCCGCGTCTTTGATCGACCCTCCATAACCCATTTTCACCAGCAGTTCTACAACCAACCGTTCAAAGAAAGCAGGGGTAAGAGAAACGACTTTATTCAACAAGTCCTGAGCTAGGGTCTTACGAATACTTTGATATGAATTTTCAAGAGTTTCTTCAGGCGTTTGTGCCGCAGTTTCGTCACCAGCAATTAAAACATCGTTTCCGCTATCTGATCTTTTTGGCGTTTGGAACTCCACAAACTCGGGAAACTGTCGCAAAAGTCTATTATCAATTTTAGGCGGCTGCTGATTTAAAACTGAAAGCCCCCTATCGGTAATCACGATAGTTGCCCGTTTTGGCGAATCAAGTAGTCCGGCTTTTTTTAAATATGTCCTTGCCCAACCTACCCTACTTCCAAATACAAACGTTTGTCCACTTGGCAGTAACTCGCTTTTCTCCTCTTCCGTTAGCCTAAACTGGCCCCCTAGAGCCTCAACCGTATCATTAAGTTTACACTCTCTCCCATCAGAAACGTGTTTTAGGAGAGGTAGCATGAGTGTTTGATAATCAGGTATTGGCATCTTCGGTTGACATATATAATGTGGGCAACAAAAAATCGGATGACGTTGACGCCATCCGATTTCCATGCAAAATAGCAATAAAAGGTAACTTACTTCACCTCGCCGACCATATCGCCGGGTACTACCCACTGATCGAATTCGTCCGGGGTCAGGTAGCCGAGCGCTACGGCAGTTTCTTTCAGCGTTGAGCCGTTTTTGTGGGCGGTCTGGGCAATTTCGGCGGCTTTGTAATAGCCGATCTTCGTGTTCAAGGCCGTCACCAGCATCAGCGAATTCTGCACGTGCTTCTCGATGTTCGCTTCAATTGGGCGAATACCTTCAGCGCACTTGTCGTTGAACGACACGCATACGTCGCCGATCAGGCGGGCCGAGTGGAGGAAGTTGTAGATCATTACCGGCTTGAATACGTTCAGCTCGAAATGGCCGTTCATGCCGCCGATATTGATCGCTACGTCGTTGCCCATTACCTGCGCCGCCACCATCGTCATGGCCTCGCACTGCGTTGGGTTCACCTTGCCCGGCATGATGCTGCTGCCCGGCTCATTGTCAGGGATGAACAGTTCGCCAATGCCCGCGCGCGGTCCGCTCGACAGCATACGCACGTCGTTACCGATCTTCATCAGGCTGGCAGCAACGGTCTTCAGTGCGCCATGCGCTTCCACAATAGCATCATGCGCGGCCAGGGCTTCAAACTTGTTTTCGGCCGTCACGAAAGGCAGGCCGGTCAGGCTGGCAATGTGCTTCGCTACGTTCTCTGAATAGTTCGGGGGCGTGTTGATGCCGGTTCCTACGGCCGTTCCGCCGAGGGCCAGTTCGCTCAGGTGCGCCAGCGAATTGTTGATCGCCCGCAGGCCGTGATCGAGTTGCGACACGTACCCAGAGAACTCCTGCCCTACCGTCAGCGGGGTAGCGTCCATGAAGTGGGTACGTCCAATTTTCACCACGTGCATAAACTCCTTTGCTTTGGCGTCGAGCGTATCGCGTAGTTTTTTGATACCCGGAATGGTCACCTCCACCAGTGCCTGATAGGCGGCGATGTGCATGGCCGTGGGGAACGTATCGTTGCTGCTCTGCGACTTGTTGACGTCGTCGTTCGGATGAATCGCCTTCTTCTCGTCTAGCAGCGAGCCGCCATTGAGCACGTGAGCGCGGTAGGCGACAACTTCGTTTACGTTCATGTTGCTCTGCGTGCCTGAACCGGTTTGCCATACCACGAGCGGAAACTGATCGGCCAGTTCACCGGCCAGAATCTCATCGCATACACGGCCAATGAGGTCACTTTTCTCCTGTGGCAGTACACCCGCATCCAGATTGGTCAGGGCGGCGGCTTTTTTCAGCACGGCAAACGCCCGGATAATCTCACGGGGCATACGGTTGATGTCCTGAGCGATTTTAAAGTTTTCGATTGAACGCTGCGTTTGCGCGCCCCAATACACATTGGCGGGTACCTGTACCTGCCCCATTGTGTCTTTTTCTATCCGGAACTCCATTTACTAACGGGTGAAAGAGTGAATGCGTGAAAGAGCGACAGACAACGACTATGTAGAACACTGTCGTTCTTTCACGCTTTATGCGCCGCAAAGGTAGAGCCGGACTCGTATTTCGCCATGTCATTCATCAGCTTTAGAGCGACTTCTGCGTACTTATGTACTTTGGATCAGATGAGGAAACTACGTAACGAATCGCGTAGTAGAAGCGGTATTTCCCCGCTTGTCGGGCCTCAGAGTGGCGAATTAGCTTTGCAATGTCTTCCTAAACCAGACAAAACAATGATCACACACCGCTCTATTTTCCTATCCGCCCTTACTATTTCTATCATCACCGGTATTAGTGCCTGTACCCCACAGGCCGACGTTGGGCCAAACGGAACAACACTTGACGTAGACGATTTAGCAAAGTCAATCGAAGCTAAAATCAAAGACAACGTGAAAGGCTACCAAATTGTCATTTACGCGGATGGCAGTTTAAAAGCATCGCGTGCAGGTGGCTCGGCACGTATGAGTCAAGACGCTCCGGCTCGCACAATGAGCATCGGTGACAAGATCAACGTCGCCAGTGTTAGTAAAACCGTGACGGCCGCAGCGCTCATGAAGCTACTGACAGACAATAAAATTGATGTTGATGATAAATTCTGGAGCTACCTGCCCTCGCACTGGAGCATTCCGGCCTCTGTTAAGGCATTATCTTTCCGTCAATTGTTCACGCACAAAAGCGGTTTCCTAACCCATTACGGCTCTGACTACGCTAACCTCAAAAAGCTTGTTGCGAATGGTGCCAGCGTGAATAAGCCTTATCTGTACAATAATTCGAACTACGCACTGATGCGGTTCCTGATTGCCAAGCTCTCAGGCGCGAGTATCACACCGGTACCTACCAATGCAACAGCGGCTCAACTTAGTTTCACCGAAACCACGCAGGCCGAACAGTACACCTATGCGTATATCGCAAACTGCCAGGAGAGCGTGTTTGATAAAGTAGGTATTGCTCCAAATATGGCCTGCAAACCGACTGATACAAATCCGGCACTTTGTTATAAATGGGCAGCTCCAAACGGCAATGGTACGGCCTGGGGCGATATGACCTTCACAAATGCCGAGCGCGGCTGGAACATGTCGGGCCTGCAAATGGCGGCTCTCCTAAACACACTCAACACAACGAGCAAAATTGTGCCTACAACGGCGGCAAAGGCAATGCGCACGGATTCCTTAGGCTATGACGGTTGTAATATGCAGACTAACAGTGGCGTAAAGTATTATTTTAAAAATGGGGGATATCCAGCCGGTAACAATCCCGGAGAAGTCAGTGCCTGGATATTCGGATTTGAGAATAACGTACACATGGCTGTTCTGGTCAATTCTGATTATAAATCCGGAAACATCTTCTCCGATATAATCAACTCGTTTGACGAGTGGTACAAAAAGAAATAAGTTGAATCAATTGTATTCAGAAAGGCCAGGGTGAATCGCTCTGGCCTTTCTTTGATAACGTATATACCAAAGGAGAAGCTACATGTCCAAGCCTCTCAGATGTGAGAGAATAACCCTTCTACTCAATCCCCCACCGAATTCAATTACTTGCTAAATCCGCTTCATCTTGACCATAAGACGCTGGAATCAGTCAGTATTGAGCCGCACCCATTCGATCCACGCCTGAAGTAACCCCTACCGAACGTACCCAAGTGTGCGGGGGATGGTGTATATCTCGGTCTGGCGGCCGTCGATGTAGCGGAATTTGGTACCGTCGAAAAAGCCATCTTCTTCGAGCATGATGCGCACCATCTTCTTCCACTCGGGAATGTCAACGGCGGCGTTTAGCTCAATGGAGTAGGCGGTGTTGGCCTGCAACGGGTAGTCGCCCGAGCCGGGTACACCCTTCTGCTGATCCCACAGGCCAATGGTTGGCCCGGCGGCGTGGCCATGCACACCAATCGGGTGCGAGTAAATGGTGCCTTTAATGCCTTCCTTCGCCGCCTGATCCAGCGCGGCCAGCAACAGCTGATTGCCCGATTTACCCGCCACAAACTGCTCCGTCAGAATATCCTGCAGCCGATTGCCCTGCATAAACGCTTTCCGAATGCTCTCGGGAACACTGGTTTCGCCGGGGCGCAACACATAGGCGTGTTGCTGCTGATCGGTGTTGAGCCGCAGGTACGTGATGCCAAAATCGACGTGGAGCAGATCGCCCGCCTGAATCACTTCTTTGTCGGGCCGTTTCGAGAACGTGCGCAGGTGGTTGAAGTCGTTGCTGTCGGCCCGCTGCACATCGACGGTCGGGTGAAACCAGGTATCCAGACCCAGGTTGGTTATCCGCTGCCGGAACCACCAGACCACATCATCGGTCGTGGTTACGCCCGGCTGAATCACCTGCTCTGAGAGCCCTTCCTGGATAATCTGGTGCGATAGCCGGCAGATCATTGGGTACAGGGCCATTTCTTTCTGGGTACGTGTTTCCAGCCAGCCTACGGCCAGTTTCTCGGCCGATACAATGCGTTTCTGGTACTCGGCAGGTAGTTTTTCCAGGAATTCGCCCTGCTCGGTAGCCGTCAGGCCGTCGGCGTGGGCGTAGTTGGCCGACCGGTTCAGGCCAATTTTCTTTGGTTTCCGCTCGGCAATTATAGCCGCAAGCGCCTCCCACTGATTGGGGCGCACGTCGATGTCCCACGCGCCTTTGAGCAACGTACCTACATCGTAACGGGCGATAGCCAGTTTCTCAACCCCACCATCGGACTGGCCTTCCTTTTCGCCTTTGTCGAAGAAGACCATGATCGTGCGCCGACGGGCCGAGAGCCAGGTCGAGGGCAGCATCGTTTTCAGAACGGGGTCTTCGTTGTATTCGCGCGAAATGATCACCCACATGTCGATGCCCTCACGGCGCATTAGTTTCGGCAGCAGGTTCGTAAACCGGTCTTCCAGTACGTCGTCGACAATGCGGGCCCGCTCCCGCTCTGAAAGAATCAGCGAGGCAGCAGGTGAGCCAACCGACTGGGCATGTAGCGATTGAAGTGTAAAAAAACAGATAAGGAACAGTACAGCTGAGCGCATACAAATTGAGGGAAGTACGTGCAGGCAATATAGTAACCGTGAGTTGCTCCACCATACGCTGCGCCTAATCCAACGCGGTTATTAACTAATCACCTACTTAGAAGTAACCTGAAAATTTCTGCATAAAATTTAATACGCATGTAGGCAACTCGTTCTCAATATTATACAGATCTACTTAAGTCGATTACTAACGAGTACGAGCAAACGGCCGGATACCAGGCATCATTGTTGAGCGTTTTACGATCGAACACATAAACATTTATACATGAAAAAGTCGTATGGTTTGGGGTTGCTGATCGCCCTGTTTGGTTTGGCCGCCTGCCAGTCGGATAACGTGTTGAATCCTGCCCAGGAGCAAACGCCTGTAGCTACGTCGTCTACAAGTATCACCAGCGAAAAAGCAACGGCTACTTCGTCTGGCGTTGTAACGGGGTTGATCGAGGTGAAGCCATCTGGTGCCCGTGCCGCATCGGAAGCTCTGCAACAGGAAATTTTGACCTACCTAAACGCCGCCCGGTCAAAGTCATGCCTGTGTGGTAGCACCACCTACGCCCCAGCCCCTGCGCTGGCCCTCAACACGAAGCTGAACGCGGCGTCTGACAAGTTCGCGCTCGATATGGCCACCTATAACTACTTCAGCCATACCGGCCGCGACGGTTCGCAACCCTGGGATCGGATGACGCGTGAAGGATATATCTGGCGTACGGCAGGCGAGAACATTGCTGCCGGTTATACAACCGCCCGGGCCGTCGTAGATGGCTGGCTGAAATCGCCTGGTCACTGTGCTAATATCATGAATCCATCTTTTAAAGAGGTAGGCGTTGGCTACGCCTATAGCGCCACCAGTACGTACAAGTACTACTGGGTCACTGATTTCGGCACCCAACGGTAAACAGGATTTCAACGCAGCGCCGCAGAAAACACAGCGTTTCGACTCCACTGGTTGACACTCATGTCTCTCCCCGTCGGAGGCAGCCTGTTAATAGCGTGCTTAGCATGACCATTACAAATCAAGCCCCGTCAGGGACGACATAGGATTATGAAGCCTTAATCCTATGTCGTCCCTAACGGGGGCTTGGTCTATGACGAGGTAACAACTCTTCGATTGATGGTCCCTAGATAGAATTGCAGGAGAGGGCACTACACGTTGAGCGGCAATGTATCACGGGCTAACGTCTGTAACTTCAATGGTCAGACACCTGTTTGTACGACGTTGTTGCCTCTACCGAAACGTTGGACCGTTCTGTGTTGAATCGCTCACAGTTTGGCCGCTGCGGCTTTATCGACAAACCAGATCAGGTCGCCGTTTTCGGGCTTGATGCGCTGCGACGGGTATTTGTCGGGCTGATAGGGGCCGTGCAGTACCTCATAGAGCGCGTCTGCCTTGTTGGCGCCCGCCACCAGAAATACCACCGCCGCTGCCTTGTTCACGACCGGAGCCGTTAACGTTAGCCGGAACATATCCTGCTGTGTCAGAAAGAAAGCGCTGGTCCATTTCTTATCTTCATTTACAACGTCGGTTCCGGGAAACAGTGAGAGCGTATGTCCATCGTCGCCCATACCCAGCAGTACGAGATCGAAGGTATGATCATGGCCGTCGAAGTACTGGTGCAGCACCTGGTCATAGGCCGCCATTGATGCGTCGGGGTCTATGTCGGTCTGCATGATGTGAATCTGGGCGGCAGGCACCGGTACGTGGTCAAGCAACGTATCGTAGGCCATTCGGGCGTTGTTTTTCTCGTCGGTCAACGGCACAAACCGCTCGTCGCCCCAGAAGATGTGCACCCGGCTCCAGTCGATCCGTTCCCGGAGCGGCGATTGAGCCAGTAATTCGTGGAGGGCTTTCGGCGTACTTCCACCCGACAGGGCAATGGTAAACCGGTCGCGTTGCTGCAATACCGATTCGGCGTAGGTGGCAATCCAGTCGGCGGCCTGCCGGGCCAGCTCGGCGGGGGTATCTGTGATGGTCATACCAGTTTGATAGTTGTGGGTTACTGTTTGACGTTGCGCTGCTGACGACAACTACGCCCCATAAGCGGAGCAACGTCAAACACTAACACACAAACGTCAAACTAACTGTTACTCATTTAACCAGCTAAAACCTGCTTTTTCGATCATGGCCGTTGCTTCGTCCGGGCCCCACGAGCCAGGTACGTAGGTCGGCATCGACGCCGGGTTTGAATCGGCAGCCCATTTGTCGAGAATAGGCATCACGATCTGCCACGCCTCATCGACCTGATCGGCCCGCATAAACAGGGTTGGATCACCCGCCATCACGTCGAGCAGCAATGTTTCGTACGCTTCGGGCTGCTGTTCGGCAAACGAGGTGTTGTAATTAAACTCCATCTCGACCGGATCGATCGCGAGCGTCTGGCCGGGGCGTTTTGCCTGGAAGCGCAGTCGAATGTTCATATCCGGCTGAATGCTGATGATGAGACAGTTGTGCTGCCACGATTCGGTAGCTCCCTTCGGAAAGGCATAGTGCGGCGCGGGCCGGAACTGCACCGTAATCACCGATGATTTCTCGGCCAGGTGTTTACCGGTACGAACGTAGAAAGGCGTTCCCTCCCAGCGCCAGTTGTCACAGAAGAAGGTGACTGCCGCGTAGGTTTCGGTCATCGACTCCGGGTTTACCCCCTCTTCCTGACGGTAAGCCGGCGTGGCTTTCCCGTCTTTTTCCCCGGCTCCGTACTGCCCCCGAACCGCTACCTGATCGACCTGGTCGGGTGCAATCCGGCGCATAGCCAGTAACACATCCACTTTCTTGTTCCGAATCTCGTCGGCTTCAAACGAAGTAGGTGGTTCCATCGCCACCATACACAGCAGTTGTAGCAGGTGGTTCTGAATCATGTCGCGTAGGGCTCCCGACTGCTCATAGTAGCCGCCCCGACCTTCCAGCCCCACCGTTTCGGCAGCTGTAAGCTGGATGGACTCGACGTAATTATGATTCCAGATTGGCTCAAATAGGGTATTGGCAAACCGAAGGGCCAGCAGGTTCTGCACCGTTTCTTTGCCCAGGTAGTGATCGATCCGGTAGATCTGCTCTTCAGCAAAACGGCTCAGCAGCAGCGCGTTCAATTCACGGGCGCTGTTCAGGTCATGCCCAAACGGCTTCTCAACAACGATACGTACCCGGTTCTTGTCGCCGCAGAAATCAAGCTGACTGAGGTTGGTAGCAATGCCCGGCACCAGTTGCGGAGCCACCGACATGTAAAAGATGATGTTGGCCGGACCACCCCATTCGGCTTCCCGCTCGCGTACCCGGTCGCCAATCAGGTGATAAGACGCAGCATCACCGCCATCCATCTGTAGGTAACTAATGTTGGGCGAGAAGGTGGCCCAGAGATTATCAGGTCCGTTTTTCCGTCTCGAGAAAGACTCTATCCCTTCGAGCAGGCGCTCCCGAAAACTATCGTCTGTATACGTACTCCGTCCGATACCAACAACCTCGAATTTTTCGGGCAGATACCCATCAAGAAACAGGTTGTAAAGAGCAGGCGTGAGTTTGCGAAAATTTAGATCGCCGCTGCCGCCAAAAATAAAAAGTAACGTTGCCGGTGGCCGCGTAGGGGTTACAGTAGATGTCATGGTTGTATAGTAAAGCGGCGTTTCAGGCCAAATACATAGTCCTTAAACGCTAACCGGGGGGCAATTTGTTAGATTTGGGCCGGAAACACAACCCGGTGCCCTAATGCTCTCCCTCCAAACCCTCCGCGACGCTCACGATCGCATCCGTCCATATATCCACCGTACGCCCTGCCTCACCAACCAGACTATCGACGGTATGGCTGGAGCAACGCTGGTTTTCAAGTGCGAAAACTTTCAGAAAATTGGCGCTTTTAAAGCACGTGGTGGCATGAATGCGGCCCTGCAACTGACAGAGGCTGAGCGCCAGTATGGGGTCACTACCCACTCGTCGGGCAACCACGCTCAGGCCCTGGCCTATGCCGCCCGGCAGCTCCGGATTCCGGCCTATATTGTCATGCCCCGTACCGCACCCCAGGTGAAGAAAGAGGCCGTTCGAGGCTATGGCGCGGAGGTGATTGACTGTGAACCAAATTTAGCGGCGCGCGAAGCCGGGGTGATCGAGGTCATGCAACGTACCCAGGCCACGCTCATTCATCCGTTCGACGATGACCGGGTCATTGCCGGCCAGAGTACCGCCGCTATTGAGTTGATGGAAGACAACCCGACAGGTCGCCCGTTCGACGTTATCATGGCTCCGGTTGGGGGAGGCGGGCTGCTCAGCGGTACCGCGCTGGCCGTGCATTACCTGTCGTCGCAGACCCGGGTCATCGCCGGTGAACCCGAGGGCGCCGCCGACGCCGTGCTGTCGTTCAAAAGTGGCCGGGTCGAGCAGGCACCGTACATCAACACCATTGCCGACGGGCTGATGACCAGTCTAAGCGAGCGTACCCTGGCGATCATCCGGCAGCATGTGAGCGATATCCGACTGGTAAACGACACCGAAATCCGCGCAGCGCAACGACTAGTCTGGGAACGCATGAAGATTCTGATCGAGCCGTCCTGCGCCGTGCCGCTGGCTGTTGTACTTAAGTATAAAGCTGATTTTTCCGGACAAACAATCGGTATTATTCTAACGGGCGGCAACGTAGATTTGGGGAAGTATTTCGCTGACTAACCCCCTCAATGCCCGACCTACCGGATTTACTACTGCTGCTCAGCGCCATTGGTCAGGGAGACGAGAACGCGTTCAGGCAATTCTACGAACGCACCAAGGGGCGGGTGTATAATACGGCCCTCGGTTATGTGCGCAACCGGGAAGACGCCGAAGAGATCACGCAGGACGTTTACGTAGAGCTGTATCGTTCGCTGGGTACGTTTAACCGGGAAGCCACTGTCACGACCTGGCTCTACCGCATTACCGTCAATAAATCGCTCGACTTCCTGAGGCATACGCAGCGGCAGAAACGATTCGCCTTTCTGACCAGCCTGTTCAATCTGCAAACGGGTGCCATTGAGCACGACCCCACCGACCCGGTGCATCCCGGCCTGCTACTCGAAAACCAGGAGAACGCCTCGATCCTCTCCCGAGCCATCGACAAGCTTGCCGAGAAGCAAAAAACCGCCTACATTCTTACCCGTGTTGAGGGGCTAAGCAATGTGGAGACGGCAGCCATTATGGCCATCAGCGTGGGGGCGGTAGAGTCGCTCCTTCAACGGGCTACCGATAACCTGAAAAAACAACTGGGCAGCTGGTATAAATCAGCCAGGCCGTAGGAATCAAAACTGACTAGCGTCTAACTGCATATGGAACCCGGAAAAGATACATGGATCAACGACGTATTGGGCAGCCTCGATGGGCTGAGCCGGGCTGAGCCCAGCCCCTTCCTGTTCGCCAAAATTCGCAACAAGCTGACCGATGCCCCTTCGTCGGGGTACGTTCCCACGCGGTTGGTTTGGCTGGCTACTGCGTCGTTTGCCTTATTGGCGGTGCTCAACTGGCAGCTCCTTCAGCGCGTGTCAGGTACTACCAGTCCAACCAGTGCAGACTTACATACCGTTGTAACCGACATGCACCTGTACCCATCTACCCACCAATTGTATGCTGTATGGAGCGGACAAAACTATTAACCATCGCGGTGATTGGCCTCCTGCTGCTCAACTTCCTGACAATTGGTTTTCTGCTTATCAGACCTGACAGACCCAACCGACCAATGCAGTCCGGGCCGCCGCGTGGCGAAGGGCCCGCCCAGGTAATTATCGAGCGGCTGGCCTTCGATTCATTGCAGAAACAACAGTACCTGCAACTCGTTGCTACGCACCAGCAGCAGACCAGGCGGCTCAATGAGCAATCGATAACGTTGTTTCAGGACTACTACAAATTAGTGGAAGCTGACGAACCCGACTCAGCCCGGGCCAGCGAGCTCAGCGATCAGATCGGTCAGAATCAGGTTGGGCAGGCGCGGCTCAACTTCACCCATTTTCAGAAGATAAAAGCCCTGTGCCGTCCCGACCAGCAAGCTAGTTTTAAGCGGTTAGTGAGTGAATTAAGCCAGCTCTTTGGTCGGCAACAACGTCCCGGACAAGGGCGCCATACTGGCCCGCCGGGTGAAGGGCCGCCACCTCCCCCAAGTGGTATGGACGGCCCACCAGAAGGACGCCCCGAAGGGCCACCTCCTCAGGGCGCTCCACAACGCCCATAAGTAATTGCAGTATCGACCTCAACCATAAACCACACCCTTACTAATGAACCGAATCCAATTCATTACTGCCTTTGGTGGCCTCGCCCTTACGGCAGGTTTGCTCACAGTTGCTGCCTGTAAGCAAACTAGTGTCACAGGCGCTGTTACGCCCACGACAACCGGTACAACGAGCACAACGACAACCGTGGGAACGGGGGTGCCGGATGTCTATAAAAAGTTATACGGAGCCACCGAAATCTACATGGAGGGCACCAATGTGGTGATCAAAACCAAGGGTCGGCCAGATCACAAGAGCCCCTATTACCAGGGCACACAATGGGAGAGCAGCCTGTACGAAGCCTATAACGGAACCAATACGAAATACGCCATCAACCCGAACCGGATCAGTGAGTTCAACCTGACGTTCAAACTGCCCGCTACTCCCACCGTTGATGCAGCCCATGCTGAAACGCCCCTTGGCCCCATCGGGGTATCGCTCAATGGCGTGCCGTTTTTCAACCAGTATGCCGCACAGCGTGCTCCGCTGACCAACGAAGTAAACGGGTTCGATCAGTATGCAGGCCACCCCCAGCAGCAGGGACAGTACCACTATCATGTAGAGCCAACGTACCTAACCAAAACCAAGGGGAAAGAAGCATTGCTGGGCTTTCTGCTCGATGGCTTCCCGGTGTATGGCCCAACCGAGAACGGAAAAGCCATCACCAACACCGATCTGGATAAATACCACGGCCACGTTGGCACTACCGCCGACTACCCAAACGGCATTTATCACTACCACATCACCGCCGAAGACCCTTATCTGAATGGCAGTGGCTACTATGGCAAAGCGGGCACCATTACGCAGTAGGTTCAGCATGCTGGCAATCGTCGTTGCGTTAGGCGGCTGTCAGGCCAGCGAACGGGGCACAACGGTCATTCCAAATGTCACGGTCTCGGCAGATGCACCGGGCTGGCAACGGCACGACGGGCAATTATGGTTTGCCAAGCATCCCTTTAGCGGCCGGGTGTATGAGTGTACCGCCGGGGGCGATACCCTTTTTTCAGGTACGTACCTGGAAGGCAAAGCGGAGGGCCTCCACCGGCACTGGTACACGAGTGGCCAATTGAAAGAAGAACGGCAGTACCACAACGGCTGGCAGGAAGGCGAGCAGCGGGGCTGGCACGAGTCGGGAAAACGGGCCTTCGTGTATCAGTTTGTGCAGGATGTGTATGAAGGCCGCCGGAACGAATGGTTTGCAAACGGCCAGCCTGCCCTGGCGGGCACCTACCACAACGGGCAAGAGAACGGCCCGCAACGCCAGTGGTTCAACGATGGCACACTTAAAGTCAATTACGAAGCCCGCAACGGCCGCAACTATGGATTTACAGGAGTTAAAAACTGCGCCACTATCTGGGATTCTATCCGCGTTTCGCACTAGCGGGCTGCTGCTTTTCGGGGCACTCCTGCTGGCTTGTGGGCAGCGCACAGGTACGTCGATGGCCGACGAAGTGCCCTATTACAACACACCCGATTTTACGCCGGTCTGGCTCAGTAGTGCGACAGAAATAGACAAACAGATTACCCACCACGTTGCCGACTTCTCGTTTCAGAATCAGGCTGGTCAGGTAATCACGCAGGACTCGGTAGCGGGAAAGATATACGTCGCCAATTTCTTCTTTACCTCCTGCCCTACCGTTTGCCCTAAAATGACCAATCTGCTCAAGGCGGTGCAGGATACCTTTCAAACCGACCCCAACGTTAGGCTACTATCATTCAGCGTGACGCCCTGGATCGACTCGGTGCCCCGTTTACAGCACTATGCCAGGAGCAACGGTGTCATGCCGGGCAAATGGCAGTTGCTCACCGGCAACAAGGGGCAGATTTACGCGCTTGCCCGTCGGTCTTACTTTGCCGAAGAGGCCATTGGCTTTACCCGCGATTCGACCGAGTTTCTACACACTGAACACCTGATCCTCATTGATCAGAATCGCCGCATCCGGGGGGTATACAATGGCACCCAACCCATCGAGCTCGACAAGCTGATTGCCGACATGCGGGCCCTGCTGTCCAGTTGATCTTGCGACATAAAAAAGGCGTTGCCTGCGTACCGGTTGGTACGCAGGCAACGCCTTTTTTATGGTACTTGTAAAGCTATTTCAAGCTGCCCATTCCGCCATCGATACCGATGATCTGGCCAGTGATCCATGTCGCCTGATCGCCCAGCAGGTAGGCTGCCATACCCGCGATGTCCTCGGCGGTACCAACGCGGTTGAGTGGGTGCCGTTTATCGGCCGCCTCACGCTTTTCGGGCGTACCCAGCAACCCTTTCGACTCGGCCAGTGGCGTATCGGTCAGGGAGGGAGCAATGGAGTTAACGCGAATATTGAACGGGGCAAATTCCGCAGCCAGTGATTTGGTCAGCCCTTCTACCGCCGATTTCGCTACCGATACCGACGAGTGTAAGCCCATACCCAACTTCGCAGCCACCGTACTAAATAGCACGACACTGGCCCCTTTCGGTTTTTTCAATAGGGCTAGTGTAGCGTGAATTGCTGAGATGGCACCCAGTACGTTGACCTGTAGATCGGCCTGGTAATCGGCGGGCTGTAGACGCTGAAACGGCTTCAGGTTAATGGTTCCCGGCGCATACACCAGCCCGTGAAGCTGATCTGGAAGTTGGTTGAGTGCATCCGCCGCTGGCTCGTTTACATCCCAATGCATGTGCGTTGAGGTAATGCCTTCCGGCTGACGGCGACCTGCCGTAAACAATGTAGCGCCCTGTTCCTGGAGCGAAAGGGCCAGCGCATGGCCAATACCCGAACTGGCGCCGATAATGAGAATATTCTTGCCTTGCATAAAGTGCATGTTATCAGTTTACAGTCTTCTGTTTACCAGCCACTGTTGCGCTGCGGCATCAACGACTTTGCGGAGAGGCAGCGCAATAGCATACGTCAAACAGAAAACTGTGAACGCCACTACATTGTTGGTTTCATTCCCACATACTTCAGGAACTCCTGACGCGTGGCTTCATCGTCGAACTTGCCACTATAAGCGGCGGTGAGCGTCGAGCTGGCCGTATCGTTCACGCCACGGGTTGACACACACAAGTGAGCGGCATCAATGATGACGGCAACATCTTCGGTTTGCAGGGCTTTCTTCAGTTCGTCGGCAATCTGCATAGTCAAGCGCTCCTGAACCTGCGGCCGTTTGGCGAAGTGCTGCACAATCCGGTTCAGTTTCGACAGGCCAATCACCTTACCACTCGAGATATAGGCAACGTGCGCTTTCCCAATTATAGGCACAAAGTGGTGTTCACAATATGATTGCACCGTGATGTCGCGCTCAACCAGCATCTGGTTGTACTGGTACTTGTTTTCGAACAGCGTAGTGCTGGGCTTGTTCGCGGGGTTCAGGCCTTTGAACGTCTCGTTGACGTACATCTTGGCCACCCGCCGGGGCGTACCTTTCAGGCTGTCGTCGGTGAGATCGAGACCCAGAATGGTCATTATTTCGCGGAAATGTTCCTCAATTAAATCAATCTTCAGGTTATCGTCCAGATCGAACGCATCGTCACGCAAGGGCGTATCGAGGTTCGCACTGGCGTGGTTGTCGCCCATATCATCCACCAGTTCATCGGTAAGGTCATGTTTGTGACCGTTCCCGTTTAGGTGAATGCCATTAGTTGACAGGGTATTCAACGAAGTTCCGTTCGGTTTCATAGAGACGAATTTTCAGATCGAGCGTGGGCTCTAGTTGGGTTCTGAGTATGTTGTAAATGGTGATGGCAATGTTCTCGGCCGATGGATTGAGGTCACGAAACTCGTCGGTATCGAGATTAAGATTTTTATGATCGAACCGATCGGTAACGTGGGTTTTGATCAGGTCGCCGAGGTACTTCATATCAATTACGTAACCTGTCTCGGGATGGATTGGTCCATTTACCTGCACGATCAAGTCATAATTATGGCCGTGGTAATTCGGGTTGTTGCATTTACCGTAAACACGGGCATTTTTTTCATCTGTCCAATTTGGGTTGTTCAGACGATGGGCTGCGTTGAAGTGCTCTTTACGAAACACAGCTACGCGGGGGGTGTCTTCCCCTATTGTTTCCGTCATGTGTAGTCTTGAATCAAATCAATGATCCAACCTGTCGTTACAAAGTATGTGTACAACACAGGCAGACCCGAGAACGCTGGTAGTCAGCAAGTTAATGCTGCGTTCGTAGGAGTGCTATGGTTACTTAATTAACCGTAGGGCCGACAGTTTTGTTCAACTTTTTCATCAAAATACTAAACAAAACTACAGTCTCTTTCATGCTACTAAACGGCAGTAGGCCTGCGTTTGTTCCCATGTTTATAACTCGCTCACTTTAACCACAGTATAGGCTATCTGGTGCGGCCACGGGCGGTATGATTGATATGTGTAACTTATACAGGCTTATTGACGTTCTATTACTACAACCAATAAACTATATAATCTATAGACTATATAAATGATAAATAAATCCAACAAACACAACCCTGGCCTTAAGTTTATACCAATTAGACGTACGGATTTTTTTGCGACCGTCCGGCAACGGGTGGACGCCTATTTTGCTGAGCGTAACCTGTCGACCCACGCCAACGGAGCCATGTGGTCGAAGACTATCTTCTTCCTGCTTACGTATGCCGTTCTATACGGTCTGATTCTCTCTAATCAGTTTAGCGAACTGGCTATGCTCGGTATGGCTGTCCTGTTAGGTTTATTTGCCGCCTTTATTGGCTTCAACGTATCGCATGACGCCCTGCACGACGCCTTCACCAGCAATAGTCGACTTAATCGGATGCTGGGGCGGAGTTTCTGCCTGGTAGGCGCGAGTCCCTACTTATGGCGGATCATGCACAATGTGGTGCATCACACGTACACCAACATCCCTGGCCATGATGAAGATATCGAGGTAGCTCCCGGCTTGGTACGCCTCGATGCCGATGAGCCTTATAAACCCTGGCAGCGGTTTCAGCATCTGTATGCCTTCCCGCTATACGGACTGGCATCCCTATCATGGGTGTTCAGAAAAGATTATATCAAGTTCTTCAAAAAGAAGATCGGTCAGCACAACAACACCAATCATCCCCGCCGCGAGTACATCAACCTGTTCTTGTACAAAGCGGCCTATTACATTGCATTCATTGTTTTACCACTTTTGTTGCTCGACCTGACCTGGTGGAAGATCGTGCTGGGGTTTGTTGTTATGCACCTGGCTGAAGGGCTGGTGTTAGGGATGGTCTTCCAATTGGCGCACGTGGTCGAGGGCACTTCGTTTCCGGTACCTACGCAGCTCAACACGATTGAAGAAACCTGGGCTGTACATCAGTTGCAAACCACGGCCAATTTTGCCCCGACAAGCTGGCTGGCTACGTTTTTCTGTGGTGGACTCAACCGGCAAATCGAGCATCATCTGTTTCCCAGAATCTGCCATATTCATTACCCCGCCATTGCCGGTATTGTGAAGCAGACAGCCAGTGAGTTTAACTTACCGTATCTGGAGAATCCCACATTCCTTTCAGCTCTGGTGTCGCATTACCAGGTACTCAAGCGGATGGGAAAGGCGTCGGTTTAGTAGGGACGCTACCCGTGTAGTTCGATTACCTGACCATCCTGGCAACGCAGGGTGCGTCCCGGAAATTTATGGATCAGGTCGTAGTTGTGGGTAGCCATCAGAATGGCGGTCCCGGCATTATTGATCTGTTTGAAAACAGCCATGATCTGGTCAGAAACGCCGGGGTCGAGGTTACCCGTGGGTTCATCGGCGATCAGTATCAGTGGCTCGTTAAGCATGGCCCGGGCAATGACGATGCGTTGCTGTTCACCGCCAGAGAGCTGATGGGGCATCCGCTTCTGGTGCGTGCCCATGCCTACCTGCATTAGCACTTCAGAAATGCGGTTACTCATTTTGGTTTTATCGGTCCATCCCGTTGCCCGAAGCACAAACTTCAGGTTCTCTTCTACGTTGCGATCAAAAAAGAGCTGAAAGTCCTGGAACACGATCCCGACTTTACGCCGTAGAAACGGCACATCGGCAGGTTTCAGCTTTTCCAGCGCAAATCCAGCTACTTTCCCCCTCCCCTGCTGCAACCACAGATCGGCGTACATCGTCTTCAACAGCGATGACTTACCGCTGCCTGTCCGGCCAATAAGGTACACAAACTCACCCTTGAAGATATCGAACGACACATCGCCCAACACGAGTTTAGTACCCTGATAAATATCAGCCTGATACAGCGAAAGAACGGGATCGGAATTGAACATGCTCTGCATAATGATGTACGAATTGCGAATTACGATTTATTGCGACTGCCTTGCAACCGCGCGGTAGTCAAATTGTAACTCGCAACTCGTAGATCGGAAATTACATCGTTCCCGCTTTCTTATGGTCAGCTAGGAATTTGGCGAGGCCAATGTCAGTCAGGGGGTGATTGAGCAGGGCGGTCATTACGCTCAACGGGCCGGTCATTACGTCGGCACCGATTTCGGCGCACTGAATTACATGCATTGGGTGACGGATCGAAGCGGCCAGCACTTCAGTGGTATAGCCATAGTTCCGGTAGATCGTAACGATCTGCTCGATCAGTTCAACGCCATCGGTCGAAATATCGTCGAGACGACCAACGAACGGAGACACGTAGGAAGCACCCGCTTTGGCGGCCAGCAATGCCTGACCGGCCGAGAAAATAAGGGTACAGTTGGTCCGAACGCCTTTTTCCGAAAAGTACTTCAACGCCTTTACGCCGTCTTTCGTCATCGGAATTTTCACCACGATGTTCTCGTCGAGTTCGGCCAGCTCTTCGCCTTCGCGAACCATCTCGTCGAATGTGGTGCCAATTACCTCTGCACTTACATCACCCTCTACAATTTCGCAGATTTGTTTGTAGTGACGCATCACATTGTCTTTGCCTGTAATGCCTTCTTTGGCCATCAGCGACGGGTTGGTGGTAACGCCGTCGAGGATACCCATGTCCTGTGCCTCGCGAATATCGTTGAGGTTAGCTGTATCAATGAAAAATTTCATCGTGTAAGTGGAGTTATGTTTTACAACAAAAATAAATGAGTTTACTGTTTTCTGTTCTATTTTGATCAACACCGGTCTAGTAACCAGACAAATTGATCAGAATATCACAATCAGCCGAATCTATCCACTCCCTGGCAGAAATCAGACGACGTGAGTGCCGTCTTCGATCCGACAGGTATGAATCAATGTCTGTTTACCGGTGCGCGCCAGGTATTTGGTCTGAATAACCTGCTCGAAATCAGCCAGAGCGTCTTCGCGAACCAGGTTGATCGTACATCCACCAAACCCACCGCCCATCATACGGGCACCTAGAACGCCGGGGTGCGCCCGGGCAATGTCTTCCAGCACATCCAGTTCAGGGCAGCTCACTTCGTACCAGTTGCTCAGCCCTTCGTGCGACTCGAACATTCGCTGCCCAAACGCGTCGATGTTGCCGGCCTCCAGATCAGCTACGCCGTTCAGCAACCGCTGGTTTTCGAGCACCACGTAAGCACAGCGCTTATAGAGCAGCGGCTCCTGATCACGAATGTGCTTGTTGAGCATATCCATCGTTACATCGCGCAGCGAACGGATCTGATCGCCGTAAATGGCCCGAATCATGGCAACCCCCGCTTCGCACTCGGCCCGCCTTGTATTGTATTCGGTAGACGCCAGTGAATGCTTGACCCGCGAATCGCACAGGACAATTCGGAAACCATCCATTGCCAGCGGTGCGTACTCGAACGCCAGCGACCGGCAATCGAGTTTGATCACGTGGCCAGCGCGCCCCATCATAGAAGCAAACTGGTCCATAATGCCGCACTGCACGCCTACGAACTGGTTTTCGGCCCGTTGCGACAACAAAGCCATTGGAATACGTTCCATACCCAGTTTGTACAGCTGATTCAAGGCGACGATCACCCCGTTTTCCAGCGCTGCCGACGACGATAAGCCGGAACCGATGGGGATTGTACCGCCAAAAACAACGTTGAGACCACCGGGCAGGGCCGTTTCTTTCTGCACCTGATCAACGACACCAAGCAGGTAATTGGCCCAGCCTTTCGAGCTGCGCCTGATATCGCCGAGTGTACCCTGAAAGGTGCTGTTTAAATCAGCGGAAACGAAGTGTAGTTTTTGATCGGAACGGGGGCCAACGGCCAGGAAGATGGCTTTATCGATGGCGGCAGGCAGCACAAAGCCCTCGTTGTAATCCGTATGTTCTCCGATGAGATTGACGCGCCCGGGCGACTGAATGAGCGTGGGCGTTTCGCCGAACGTACCTCTAAACGTTGAGGTGAGTGTGTCGAGGACCTGCATGTGTTGAGGAAAGGGCAAAAAAAAAGGCAAATCGAATGTCTCACCGCTACGACCACCTACCCTTGCTTCCGTCAAGACCTGGGGGATTCAGCAGGAGCTGGTAGCACCGATTTGCCGATGCAAACGTAGGGCTTTATTACGGATTTGTAAAGGCCCGCTGGCTAATTTTGCTAAGATAGTAGCCGTGCAAACAGCTAACCGCCTCATTTCCTGCCAAAATCAGCAGGATTTTCGCCCCACTGAGTTGTCTCCCATTTCAGGATTTGATTGGCAAAACGGTGTGTATTGAGCCAGGTCTCGGCTCGTTGGAGCAATTCGAAGAGTTCGGCGTTACGGCCCGTATGCTCCAGTTTGGTGTTTGCCTTCTTCTTTTTTACCCAACTAATGGCCGTTCGGGAGTCAGAATAGATGGGCAGATTGCTGTTTCGCTGGTCGAGCAGGGCCAGTGCATGCACGATAGCCAGAAACTCACCAATATTATTGGTCCCATCGGGATAAGGGCCGCGGTGAAAGATTTTTTCGCGGGTCGGTAAATAGATGCCCTGGTATTCCATGTCGCCGGTAGCCGTGTTCCAGGCTGCATCAACCACCACACTGTCATCAATGGGTGGCCGATGCAGATCAGAGAGTTTGAGCTGTGGGGCGGTTTTGGGCTTATTGCCAACGTACCTGCGCGGGTTGTCGGTGTAGGCCTTCATGGCCTCCGTTTTACTGTCGAACGATTTGAACAGGGCCTTATCGAACCCGTCGACCTGCTTTTTACAGGCTTCCCAGCTGTCGAAAACGCCCGTTTCCCGTCCCTGCCACACTACGTAGTATTTCGGTTTTTTCTTCGCCATACGCGCTGCTTCTACCGACCCGAAATCTGCGCCGCCAGCAGCGCGATCCCTTCGCTGAAACTCCGTGGATTGTAACCCAGTTGGGTACGTGCCTTGTCGATGATAAAGCCGGTACGGGGCGGGCGACGGGCCGTTTGCTGAAACGTAGCAGCCGTGGCTTCGGTAATCAGCGATTTATCGAGCCCGAAATAATCGGCCGTCTGAATGGCCATTTCGTGGGGCGTCAGCACTTCTTTTCCCGAAATATTAAAGATCCCGGTGGCCTGCTGCTGCGCAATCAGGGCGCAACCAGCCGCCAGGTCTTCGGCCAGCGTCGGGCTGCGGAACTGATCGGTCACCACCTTGATGGTCTTGCCATCTTCCAGCGACTTTTTCACCCACAGGATGATGTTGCTCCGGCTCATGTCGTGGGCAATACCGTATACCAGCACAGTACGGGCAATGGCCCAGCTGATACCCGAGTTGATCACCACCTTCTCGGCGGCATATTTGCTCCAGCCGTAAAAGCTAACGGGGTTTCCCTCGGCTTCTTCGGTGTAGGGACCGGCAGCTCCATCGAAGATGAAGTCGGTCGATACATGGCACAAAAACGCTCCTACGGCCCGGCAGGCCTCCACGATGTATTCAACCGCCGACACGTTCTGCGCCCAGCAACCGTCTTTGTCTACTTCGCATTTATCCACGTCGGTCATGGCCGCTCCGTGAATTACCGAATCGGGACGTATCTGTGTAATTACGTCGAGCACCTGCTGCCGGTCGGTAATGTCCATAGCCAGGTACGTGTATCCGTCAGTAGTGGGCAGGCGATTGGCTCCTCGGGCAGTAGCAATTAGCTCAACATCGGGCTGGTTAGCCAGTAGCCCAACCAGTTTTTGGCCCAGCAGTCCGTTTGCGCCGGTAATCAGAATTTTCATGATGCAGGGAGGTTGTAGTTGTATCCGTACAGTTTGGTAATCTTCTTTTTCTTGACCCACTCGCCTTTCATCCGCATCCGAACATCAGTCAGGGGGCGGTCTTTGGGGTTACGGGGTTGTTTCGCAATGCTGTCGACCACGGCCAGCCCGTCGATCACCTGCCCAAAAACCGTATAGTTTCCGTCGAGGTGCGGGGTGCCGCCAATGGTTTTGTAAACCTGCTTTTGCTGGTCGGTGAAGGTGCGCGATGAACCGCGTGCTTTGCCCCGGTCAATCTGCTTCTGTAGGTCGTCATCATTCCAGACCCGCCCCTGCACAATGTAGAACTGCGTGGCGCTCGAGGCCTTGTCGGGGCGATCGTCGCGGGCGGCTCCCAGTGCCCCCCGCTTATGGAAGAGGGTCGGCACCAGTTCGGCAGGTACGCGATACCCAATATCCCCGTTGCCCAGAGCTTGCCCCGCCACGGCGGTACGCGAGTCAGGGTCGCCCCCCTGAATCATGAATTTTTCGATGATGCGGTGAAACAGCAAGCCATCGTAGTATGCACTATCGACCAGCCGAATGAAGTTGGCTTTATGACTGGGTGTATCGTCGTGCAGAATCAGGCGCATGATCCCATAATCCGTACGCAGTGTTACCAGGTAGTCTTTCTTTTTATCGGGCCCAAACGTTGGCCGTCCCCCCCGGCGGTTTTGCGCCAGATTAATGAGCGGCAGTGCCAGCAACAGGAGCAATAGTACTTTCCTCACAGGGATACCCGGTTAGTGAAGGCATCTTTCAGGCGTTGATCGTGCGTCACCACAATCAGACTCGCGCCAATCTGCTGCGCCTGTTCGCGAAGCAGGGCAATAACCCGGTTGGCGTTTTCATCGTCAAGGCTCGACGTTGGTTCATCGGCCAGAATCACGGCGGGCTGGTTCATCATGGCGCGGGCAATGCTTACGCGCTGCTGCTCACCCTGACTCATCTGGTTGGTTTTCTTATCCAGATGCTCAGCAAACCCCAGTTGTCCGGCCAGTTCACGCGCACGTTCTTTGGCCTGTGGCTTACTGGCGAGGTAGTTGGCCAGCAACAGGTTATCCAGAACGGACAGCGAACTGACGAAGTGAGGCTTCTGATACACGATTCCTACGTGGGCGGCTCGGAAGGCTGCCGTCTGTGCGGCCGACAGCTTCGTGAGATCGGTATCGTTGATCACCACCGACCCCGACGCAGGCTTGAGCAGCAGGGCCAACAGGTGCAAAAACGTAGTTTTACCCGTTCCAGACTGCCCCAAAATCAGCAACGCATCGCTGTCGGGGCAATTCACGTCTGGAAATTTGAAAGACTTAGTGGGCGAGTAAGAAAAAGTAAGTTGATGGGTTGTGAGCATAGAAAGCCGATCAAGGACGTCGTGCAAAAGTAGAGAGGGAGCGCTGAACCGCAACGCCACAGGCGAAAGTCAGTAGGCCATCGCCTATTTTCGGCCAGGAAACTGGTAACCGTACTGCTTTGTGATCTCCTGTTTCTTCACCCATTGGCCTTTCACCGTCATACGAATATCGGTCAGCGGGCGGTTTCGAGGGTCGCGGGGTTGTCTGGCAATGCTGTCGATCACGGCCAGCCCGTCAATTGCCTGCCCGAAAACGGTGTAATTGCCATCCAGTTGCGGCGCTCCACCTGTGGTTTTGTATACCTGCTGCTGCTCGTCGGTAAATACACGGTCCGGGGTACGGACCTTACTCGTGGCCATTTTCCGCTCCAGCCCGTAGTCATCGAACACCTCCCCCTGTACAATGTAGAACTGCACTGAACTCGACGCCTTATCGGGCCGCTCGTTTCGGGCCGCTGCCAGCGCTCCTTTTTGGTGGAATAGATTAGGCATAAACTCGGCGGGTACCCGGTAGTTCAGGCTACCACCACCCAGGGGTTGCCCCGCCACGGCCGTGCGCGAATCGGGGTCGCCCCCCTGAATCATAAACTTCTCAATGGTGCGGTGAAACAGCAAGCCATCGTAATACGAACTGTCGACCAGCCGGATAAAATTGGCTTTATGTTTTGGCGTGTCATCGTGCAGGATAAAGCGCATTATCCCGAAATCGGTCCTCATCGTGACCAGGTAGTCTTCTTCTTTGTCAGGCCCGAAGGTCGGTACACCGCCTTCACGGGTTTGCGCCACCGTAGCAAGTGGCAATAGCAGGAGCAGCAACAGTAATTTTCGCACAGGTATTCCCGGTTAGTGAACGCATTGTTCATGGGGCTAACCACCCCACTGCACAAAAGTACAACAGCCGGGGCAACGTACCTGACAACGCCTTACCTCTGCTTTACCCGCACCGCCGACAGATTGGTGGTGTACCGGAGTTTGGCCCCGACCCCGACACGTACCTGCTTTGCCACCGCATTGGGAATTGGGAGCGTAACCACGTGCCCGGCTGAAATAGTTACGTCATCGAACAGGCTCGGAACGCGCCCGCAACTCCAGGTCGACGGAGCCATCCAGTCGCCCGAGGCAATGCTTTGGCAGCCACTGCGCCCCACGATGATGTTATCTACCCTGAGCTGATCGCGCGCGCCAGACGTACCCACGCCGGTATAATAGTACTGCCACAATAGCTGTACATAGGGCTTGTTGAGCAGCGTGGCGGGCAATGCAACCGGACTAATTACTTTTGAGTGGCCAGCCAACGCACTCCGTTCGTATTCCACGGGGTTGTTGTTCTCATCCAGCAAATCCTGAAATTCGCCGGAGTCACCGGTCCGATAGCGTAGCCTAATCCGGTACTGCCGCAGGTTGGGCGTAACTGTGCCTCCCGTCCACTGCACAATGACCTCATTCATACCGGTAGTCTGTACGGCCAGTAGAAGCCCTCCCAGCGACGACGCTGCATACCCCACATTCCCCCCTCCTGTATTGATCAGCGCAACTCCGGCGTCATTTAACCCATTCATGCGGGTGCCGCTCGTCAGGTTATACACGCCTTTTACGGTGTCGGCCAGGGTAAAGGTTGCCGCCAGCGTAGGATCAGGCATCGTCATACCAACAAAATACATATTGGGCGGGTACGTACCTGCCGCGGCGGTCGACGACCAGTTCTCGAACCGATAATTCCCCGTTTGCAACACAAACGGTTTTGGCTTGGCAACAAATTGATTATCGGCTTCAAATAGGGCAAGCAATGTCCGGCCCGTAGTCGGGTTGTAGCTGTACAGGGTATCAGTGGTAAGTAAAGCACCGTTCTCCTGCCAGCCAACGAATCGGGAACCGCTCTTCGGCTTAGCCACCAGTCGGATTGGATTGCCCTGAAAATAACTACCTGTCCAGGGATAAGGGCTCGACGATACCCCTACTGTAGTAGGTAGAATAGCGATCGTATTTACGGTAACGTACCCCTGCGTCGTGTCGGAGACCGCAACAGTCACTTGCTGGTCGCGGCCCAACGAAAACTGTTGCCGAATGTGATCGCGCATAACCGCCGGCCTCATCTGCACGAATTTAGTTACCGTATCAAGGTTTGCCTGCCATTTCGCCAGTGTCATACCTGTGTTCCAGCGGCTGAAATGCTCGGCCATGTAGGGCGCATACTCCTGCCTCATACCGGCCAGCAGCGTACTGGCCCGCGCCGGGTCGAAGGTGGTGTTAAGCAAATCAGCGGCTCGGTTAATAAAGTAGGCGGTGTAATCCGGCCGAGTTAGCAGCTTACGTAGAAATAGCGTAAACTCCGGCGAAATGGTGTCCGACGTGGCCCGAATCAAATTGTTTTCCAGGTAATTGTTCACAGCGCTCAGCCCGAAGTCCATATCGAACATCATCCACCTGAACCGGCCATCCTGCCCCTTTGCAGCTGTAGGTTCATACTGGCTCGTTCGTTTCCGCCAAAGCTGCACATTGTTTTGTGGCCAGTCTGTGTTAGCTGAGAAAATTTCGGCGATCTGATAATCCGAAAAGTTCGCCACGTCCATCTTCGTACTCACGTAGGCGTAGTCGATAGTGCTGGCACTGTCAAAATAGGCTTTCAACGAATTGTACTGAGTCATATCTCCCTCGTCGGCCACAAAAACACCACCATCAATCTTTACCATATCGACGGCATTGGTGGCGACACCGTAGTTGCGGTTGAGGTAATTGGCATCGTACCGCTCCTGCAGGGTATGCACGCCCCAGTATTCGCCATTGAGAAACACGACGCTGGGCCTGTTCGACTGCGTGTCGAATGAGAGATGCTGCACCAGCCGCTGCATATAAGAGTCGACCAGTAAGGTGTAATCCCAGTCATTACCGCCATTTCGGAGTAACAGGCGGTCGTAGAACTGGTTGGCAGGTCGGTTACTGAAAAATGGGTACTCAAAATTGGTATCGCCATACAACCGAAGACTTTTACGGGGTACCGACCGTGTGCATCCCCCGTTGATAGCAAGCTCAACCGGTTTGCTATTGATTGTTTTCCCATTGAGCATGAATTCAACGCTTCCCTGCCGCCGCCAATCATCTGTTCTGTTGGAATAATTACCCTCTACACAAAAGCGGGCTACCTCGGTTGGGTTTGCCCTACGCCAGGCATCAAACCGGTCGCCTGCCGTATAAAACCCTGTGAAGTAGTCAAAAAACGACCGCTCATCTGACCCGATAGCCACCACTGGAAGTTGGTAGCGGGTGGTGTCGGGGGTAATGAAGTACGTCTGCGTGCTGCTCCTGCTCACCAACGCATTGGGCTTATAGGCAATTGCCCGCACTACCGTGCCTTTAAACACGGGTGTAACCGGAAAATAGTTTGGCTGAAAGCTGGCGGTAGATGACTTAACCGACAGGCGGTTTTGAGCCGCACTGCTATCAACGATGGGTATTGCGCCCCGGTATGGGAACGTCTGGTACAGTTGAGACAAGATAGGGCCAGCGACCTGTCCAGGTAACTCTTCATAGCTGTTTTTATAGCTGAACAGCTGCGGCTCCAGATTGGTCGGGTTGGGATCTGAACCGTCGAGTGTATAAAAAATTGTGACGGATGAATCGGGCGACGACAGGCTCAGGCTGAAGGGACCACTGTAAAAACCACCGGTACGGGAAAACACCGGCGGATCAAGTACCTCGGCGTAACCCGTTTTGCCGTTGTTCGATGCACCAGGGCTGGTATTGTTGATGATTGTGGTACGTTGAAAAAACAACCAGTTGGCCGACCCATCGGGCTGCCGTCCCCACGAAATGTCTGATCGCTGCGGGCCGAACGTGACCCGATCGACTGGCGTAATACCGTCTGGTTTGAACAAGCCAATAACCTCACCACCCGCCGATAATTTAAAGTTAACGTGCAGCGGCCCGCGCGTTAGCACTTCACTTGCCCAGATAACCAAATACCCATTGGCCGGAATAATAGTCTGTATCGACCCGGAGAGTATTTTGTGTTTGGTGGGGTTTGCCAGATTGTCTGTTACGTAATAACCCGCGATATCAACAGGCTCGTTTGTCGGATTGTAAAGTTCAAACCAATCTTCATACGAATTACTCACATCAGCTAGCGTTGTGGCATTAGAAGCCATTATCTCGTTGATGTACACTTGCTGGGCGTTTACCCGTACACAGCTAAGTAAGCAGCTTATAAGAACTGCTACTGAAAAGCCCTGGTTGATAGTCATTGTAAGTTAGTGGATACAGCACCACTTAGCCGACACTGCTATTTTAATGCCAAATCAACGAGGCAAAATCCAAATCCTACAATTTTAATAATCGATTACCGGGTAAAAAGTTACTAAATCAAGTATTTAACTCTACCTGGCAGGGAACGGCTTATTTGCAGGCGGTAGTGAACTTCAGCCGCTGGAATACTTCCCGCAGGCAGTTAGTTGCACTTTTTGATGCTTGTCAAATCAGATGCCACTTTACCTTTACGACTTACTAACTGACATCTGCTCATTTGCCCTTGACACGCATCGCCATTTTCGCTTCCGGCTCAGGCAGTAACGCCGAAGAGATTACCCGTTACTTTTCCGATCAGGCTACCGTACAGATTGTACTTATTTTGACCAACAACCCGCAGGCTGGCGTTATCGACCGGTCGCGCCGGGGATTTGGCTGTGGGCAACACGTACCTGTGGTTGTCTTCGACCGGGCGGCTTTCCGCGATACCGACCGAATTATACAGCTATTGACCAGTCTAGAGGTCGATCTGATTGTACTGGCCGGCTTCATGTGGCTGGTGCCTGCCCCGCTGGTGCAGGCCTTTCCCGGTCGGATCATCAATATTCACCCGGCGTTGCTACCCAAATTTGGGGGAAAAGGCATGTTTGGGCATCATGTGCACGAGGCCGTGGTGGCTGCCCGCGAAACGGAGTCGGGCATTACCATCCACTTCGTCAATGAGCACTACGACGAAGGACAGATTATATTTCAGGCATCCTGTCCGGTAGCCCCTACCGACACCCCCGACGACGTAGCGGCAAAAGTGCACCAGTTGGAGTACACCCACTACCCCCGCGTGGTAGGCGAAGTACTGGCAACTTTACCCGCGCGTTAGTCGTTTCCAACGAACCTGACTCAACTGGGGTCCTTATCCTTATGTACGCACGGTCTACACTCGCTGTTGTTCTATCACTATTACCTTTCCTGCTGGCCGGTTGTTTCCGACCGGCCATACCGATCTCGACCGGCCCGAAGTACCCGGTGGAACTGTTCTACGCCGACCAGCAACCGGGTCGACCGTACGACGAGCTTAAATTTCTGTCTATCACGGAAGAAGCGCCCCTGCAGGCTAATCAGAAGATTAAAGGCGGCCGCATGCTGGGGCGAGGCAACACCATGCTCGACAAAGATGCGCTGATGGGCAAACTCACCCTACAGGCGCAACGCCTTGGTGCCGATGCACTGGTAAATGTCAAATACCAGTACTTCACCACGGCCACGGCCAACGGGTACTCACTCGAAGGATTAGCCGTGAAATATCGTCAGGAACGGGAAGTCAATTAACAGTTACCAGTGAGTTGGTACACTAGCTACACCGGCGGCTTCTACGGCTGCTTCACAAAAGCAGCAATGGCATCGGCCACAGCGGGTAGAATAGCGAGATTCGGATTGGTATAGGTGGCCAGGTTGGCCGCCCGGTCAGTGGGGGCTTCTTTCAACAGGTGGCTCATCGTGTCGAAAAAAAGCAGCGTAGCCGTTGGTTTGGCGACTTTTAACCGCTCGGCTTCCGACACGGCTACCTGCATATCGCGCCGCCCCTGCAAAATTAGTACGGGTCCGTTCACTTTCTTAAGCTCCACAGCAGGGTCGTATTTCATCCATGAAATCAGGTAAGGCTGTGTGCCGGGGTTGAAGAACGACGCCAGCATAGCCGGTGGTTGTTGCACCAGTTGCCCGGCCTTTAGTGAGTCCAGATCGCGCGTGGCGGTGGCCAGCACATCGGCCGGAATACCAGCACTGGCAAACTGCACTTTCACGATGTCGGCAATGCCCTGTCCGGGTCCGGCAATCGAAATAAAGCGATTGGCTTTTGTTCGCTGCACGGCCAGCATCCCCACCAGCGACCCTTCGCTATGCCCCGCCACGGTCACCGTCGAGAAACGCGGATCGGCCTGCAGTTGCCGGATAAAGCCCACCGCGTCGTCGACCCACTGCCCGAAATTCAGTTCAGATGGTTTCATCTGAGCCGCCGCCTTTGCGAGATTACTGCCGCTTCCCCGTTTGTCGTACCTGAATACAGCTACCCCCCGTTTGTTGAGGCTGTCGGCCAGTTGCCGAAAGATATTTAGTTGCCCCAGGCCCGGCACTGTGCTATTCCCATTCCGATCGGTAGGACCAGACCCGGCAATCAGCATCACTACGGGTATCTTTCCGGCCTGTTTTGTCGGAAAAGTAAGGGTGCCCTCCAGCGTCAGGCTCATGCCAGCGGGCTGAGTGACCACGTACCTGAGCGTCTCTTCGGGTTGCGCCGTAGCAGCCGCCCCCGCCAGCATCAGCATGATCAGGGCTAGCCCTTGCTTGAATAGCCGGTACGAGTACACGTAAGGAATGATCGACAAGGCAGCAACGATGCTTAAGAAGAGTGGTAGTTTGGCGACAGTTGGCAGTAGCAACGTACCCACGAAAGCGAGCAATCCGCCAGCTACCCACAGCCAGCCCGCCAGGCGGTGCGTTTTACGCCAATTGGCCTCACTGGCCAGTGCCCAGGGAGTTTTTATGCCAACAAAGTAATTTTGCGGCACAGTCAGCATCACGTTTCCCATCGCCGCCAGTAACAGCGAAACGAACGGCAACATCAGATTCCCCACCACAGCCCCGGTCTTACCCGACTGCGTGATGTACAGAATCAGCATTGCCAACCCAGCCAAAAACAGCGTGACCGTAAACCGAATGCGGTTGTAGCTGGCCGAATCCAGTTTCTTGTTGGGGTCCAAGGCCGGCAGAAAACGGAGCAGGGCGTAGATGAACAGAGAAAAAACCGTCAGCCCCACGGCGAAGCTCTCTTTGCTGTTGTAGGCATCAGGCTGACCAGCCGCGTTGAAATGCGTAGGTACGTTGGCGGGTAATCCAGGCCAGATGAACGCTAAATAAATCAGGGGCAACAGCATGATGCTGATCAGCACCCACTCGGAATTACGCGAAAACTTTTCCATTGATGAATACAGGCAAGAGGTGAATCATGACTACTTAAGCCGACTTATCGGACAGGGTATCGTCTGCTTTCGGGGGCGACGTGTTGAGCACCGACGAGCCGGTAAAGCCCATCAGCCAGGCCAGTAATTCATCGAGTACGGTCGTGTTCAGCGTGTAGGTGATGAACTGCCCCTTCTTGGTCGACTCGACCAGCCCCGCCTGCCGAAGCAGATCAAGGTGGTGCGAGATACTCGGCTTTGTCATCTCGAACTGCTCCGCAATTTCCCCCGCCGTCAGATCGCCGTTCCTCAGCAGATCAAGCATCTGCCGGCGCGTTGGATCGTTTAAAGCTTTAAATAGCGCGTTCATTAGGACTCCATTAAATAGTTAGACAAATATCTAATTACTGAGCTATATGTATCATCAATCGGGATAAACGGTTGCAGTGCAGGTTAACTGGCCTTAATCGTATGCTGACCGGCAACCAGTGCTTTTTACTATCGTTCCGGAGTTCTCGTAGAATCCCGTTTCAGGCGGCGAAGAAGCGTATCAGGCAGCATAGGCATTGGCATGGGAACCTGCCGCGACTGGTACCGAGGGCTAGGCATTGGCATAGCATTCCCCCTGCCCTTCCTAATAGGCATATGGTCATATATCTGGGACTTTGGCAGCGGTTTCATGACCATTGCTGAGTCTTGCGAGCAAGCGGGAATTGCGGCTGTCAGCAGTATGATGAGCGGGATATATTGTGAAGCGTTCATATGCAAAGGAGTCTGTTTCAACAAGTACCGTTGCAATCGCCCATCAAGAATAAAAAGATTAGCGTAACACCAGCCCCTCCAGCATAGCAACGTACCCAGCCAGGCCCTCCTCAATGTCGCGGAGGTAAATAAATTCATCGGCCGTATGCGACCGCTCGGAGTGACCGGGGCCGCACTTGAGCGAGGGCATGGGCAGTAATGCCTGATCCGAGAGCGTGGGCGACCCGTAGGTAGTGCGACCCAGCGCCAGCCCCGCCCGCACCAACGGATGATCGACCGCGATACCCGACGAGCGTAACCGCACCGAGCGGGGTACCACATCGGCGTGTACGTGCGTCCGCACAATAGCGAGCACTTCTTCCAGCGTGTATTGCTCCGTCACCCGCACATCCACGGTGAACGTGCAGGTATCGGGCACTACATTGTGCTGTGTACCCGCCTGAATGATCGTCACCGACTGCTTTACCGGCCCCAGCAGCGGCGACACCTTGGGGTACTGATAGGTCTGAAACCACTGCAGGTCAGCCATTGCCTTCGTGATGGCATTCTCGCTTTCATTGCGCGCGGCGTGACCAGCCCGGCCATGTACGGTGCAATCCAGCACCATCAGCCCTTTCTCGGCAATGGCCAGTTGCATCTGCGTGGGTTCGCCTACAAGGGCCACGTCGATGGGGGGCAGATGGGGTAGTAACAGCTCAACACCACCCCGCCCCGATATTTCCTCTTCGGCACTTGCCGCCATCACCAGATTATAGGCCAAATCACGGCGCTTGTACAGGTGCACGAACGTACCCAGCAAACATACCAGACACCCACCGGCATCATTACTACCCAGGCCGAATAGTTTGCCATCCTCAACAGTTGGCGCAAAGGGATCGCGGGTATAGGAGGCATTAGGCTTTACGGTGTCGTGGTGCGAGTTGAGCAGCAGCGTGGGTTTTTGCGGGTCAAATGCTTCATTAACAGCCCAGACATTGTGGCCTACCCGCTGCGTGGCTACGCCGTGGCGGCGCAGGTACGTCTCAATCAGGTCAGCCGTTGGCCCTTCTTCCCGACTCAGCGACGGGGTAGCAATCAACGATGTCAGCAAAGCTAGGGCGTCCTCGACGAGGGCGGCAGGAGCAGGAGGAATCATGGGTACAAAGAAACAGGATTTTGCTGCACCCTATAGCAAAAACCCCTTCTCGAGCGTAACAGCGTGATTAATCAGGCATCTAAACAATAGAAAAGGCCGCCCGGATACGTGGTATCCGAACGGCCTTTCTCGTTCTGGTTGTCAAGTAGACCAGGAATAACCCGAGGGCTATCCCCGCTCGTCTGACAGGTATTTACGCAGCATCCACGCCATTTTTTCGTGGGCTTCCATCAAACCAGTCAGGAAGTCGGCCGTACCGGCGTCACCCAGTTCTTCGTCGGTAGTCTCAACGTCTTTGCGCAGTTCCCGGATCACCTGCTCGTGGTCAGAAAGTAACCGTTTGAACATTTCCTGCGTGTGAATGTGGCCATCGTGATCTTCCTTCAGGCTCGATTCTTTCAGGAAATCTTTCATGGTAGCGATAGGCCGTCCGCCTAACTGCCGGATGCGCTCGGCTACCTCGTCGATTTCTGTTTCCAGAGCCGTATACTGCTCTTCGAAAAACTCGTGATACTCTTTAAAACTTGGTCCGCTCACGTCCCAGTGGAACTTGCGGGTCTTGATATACAGTACGTGCAGGTCCGCCAGAAATGCGTTGAGTAGCTCGTTGCCTTTCTTTAGTACGTCCTGATCGAGGCCAATATTGGGTTGCATAATCGTGTTTGAGTGGTTCAATTGCTGAAAAGAAATCAGACTTATTTCCGGGGAATAGTCTACCTACCTAACCAACGAGACCACCATTTGTTAAGGCCGTTGGCTCACTTGCTGCCGCTTACCTGGGCGGGAGTTTTGGGCCCGATCGTGTACCTTGCAACTTCATCTCACGACGATTGTATGCCTTCAACTACCGCCACTCCTACGACTGAACTCATTCGGGTAGCCTCTGAAATAGGTACACTGCGGCGCTTGCTGATCCACAGTCCCGACCGCGGACTGGGTAAGGTAGTGCCCTCAAAAGCCCAGGATT
The DNA here is from genome assembly GCF_011742925.1 of Fibrivirga algicola. Taxonomy (GTDB): domain Bacteria; phylum Bacteroidota; class Bacteroidia; order Cytophagales; family Spirosomataceae; genus Fibrella; species Fibrella algicola. Next base: position 140,182 of record NZ_WAEL01000007.1, on the reverse strand, counting down.
GGCTGTTTGAAGACATCGTGAACCTCGACATGATGCGTCGGGACGAGTACGATTTTTACGTAAAGCTGCTGCTCTACTTTCTCGACCCCGACAAAATTCGTGGGCGGGTAGCCGATCTGGCTCCCGGCACCGATCGCGGCTTCTTCAAACCGGGCCATCCCGCTTATTTTGCCTCCGAAAAAGTAATTGATATTCAGTGCCTGCTCACTGATATCCTCGGCGATGAGGTGATTCGCACTAAGCTGATCGCCGCCATTTGCGGCATCGAACGTACCTCATTCAGAACGCAGCAGCAACTCGCCGACTTTCTACCCGCCGAACTCGCCAAGATTCTGATCTCCGGTTCGCTACCCGACCTGAAGATGTTGTTTGCTCCGCTGCCAAACTTCATTTTCACGCGCGACATTGGCATCGTTATCAACGACCACATCCTGCTTAACAAACCCGCCAAACAGGCTCGCACCCGCGAGGCCTTGCTGGCGCAGTACATCTTTTTCAATCACCCGCTGTTTGCCGAGTACCAGAACAAAATCATCGAGATTCCCGACAACGAGCATGCCTTCCTCCTCCCCGACTCCGATACAGCCCGCGACCTGAGCCGATCTACCCTGGAAGGTGGTGACGTGATGATGATTGCGCCACGGCACCTGCTCATTGGTTGCAGCGAACGCACCACGCTCTACGCCGCCCAGCAGGTCATGCGGCTGGTTTTCGAGAAAGGCGTGGTCGATACGGTGACCATCGTGAAAATCCCCAAAAAACGGGATTACATGCATATCGACACTATTTTTACGCAGGTGAAGCGAGACGTGTGGGTGCTGCTGGGTACGTTGGGCCGCACCGGCGACGAAGCAAAAAAACGGGATGTGATGCACTTTTTCGCCCCCAAAGACCTGTCGGAAGACCTCAAGATTCTGCAGTTTAAAAAGGGAGAAGAACACAGGCCTACCGAGATCGAAAACCTGGAAGATCTGTTGGCCGACATCAGTATGAACGACCTGGGCGCCACCGGGCCGGTACGGTTTATTTATTCGGGAAACAACGAATTTCCCTTTGGTGCCCGCGAGCAATGGACCGACTCGTGCAACCTGCTGGCCCTGAAAGATGGCGTGGTAGTTGGCTACGACCGCAACGATTACACCGCCGAGGCGTTCCGGCAGGCCGGCTTCGACGTGGTAACCGCCGCCGCCGTGCTCGACCGCTTCGAACGGGGCGACTCATCGCCGGAGCGCATCGAAAATACGTTTATCATGCTGCCATCTGCCGAGTTGAGCCGGGCCCGGGGCGGAAGCCATTGCATGAGTTTACCCCTCTTCCGCGACGGGTTTTGAGTGATTTAGCTGTATTTTTAACGAAACGTTACAACCTTAGACACGTTCGGGGCCCAGTGTGTACTGGCCAGCAACCTGCCGCAATCGAATCAGAGTAATCTTAACGCTTGCTTTGTTGACCGGGTAGCCTCGCCCCGACCCATTTCATCCCCATATGCAATCACAAACTACGTCACGCATTTTAATGATCCGGCCCGTCCGGTTTGGCTTCAATGAGCAAACGGCCGACTCGAACACGTTTCAGGATGCGTCGCTGGCCGGTCAGTCAATCGAACAATCGCAGGCCAACGCCCAGCGCGAATTTGATGAGATGGTTCGGCAACTCCGTTCCAGCGGTGTGGATGTGATGGTGTATAACGATACCGCCGACCCACACACCCCTGATTCTATTTTCCCCAACAACTGGGTTTCATTCCACTACAGCGGCACGGTAGTGCTCTACCCGATGCAGGCCGAGAACCGGCGCCTCGAACGGCGGCAAGACCTGATCGACGATCTGGCACAGCGGTTCCACGTCTCGAAAATCGTGGACCTGACCCATTTTGAAAATGAAGGGAAGTACTTGGAGGGCACCGGCAGTATGGTGCTCGACCGGATGAACCGGGTCGCTTTTGCCTGCCTCTCACCCCGGACCAGCCCGGATGTACTGGCCGAATTCAGCCACCGGACGGGCTACAAAACGGTACTCTTCCGGGCCATCGATGAAACGGGGAAACCCGTGTACCATACCAACGTGCTGATGTGCATCGGCGACACGTTTGCCGTTGTGTGCCTGCAGGCAATTCAGGATCTCGACGAGCGGCTTATGGTGCGGCAGGAACTGGAAAAGCTCAATAAGCGAATCATCGAAATAACAATTGAACAGATGAACGCTTTTGCTGGTAATATGTTGCTTGTTCAGACCATCAAAGGCCAGAAGTTGCTGGTCATGTCAAAGCAGGCCCATCAGTCCCTCACCGAGAAACAAATCGACGTGCTTGACGATTACGCCACCCTGCAATCATTTGACCTGGCCACTATTGAAGCCAACGGCGGCGGCTCGGCCCGGTGCATGATGGCCGAGGTACACTTACCATCGAAATAGACCCGAAAACGGATTTCCCGCGACTTTTGTTAACCCCGCATGGAACAAGTCATAGACGACAGTACAGCGCTGGACATTGCTCTCGGTCAGCGTAACAATACGACACCTCCACCGTCGGCTACGCGATTTGGGGCCTGTTTGCTTTTTGTGGCTAATGCGTTGGCTCGTTCCGTGACGGGTATTGCCGATTCTGAGTTCGCCAAGATGGGGCTGTCCTACTCGCATGCGTACCTCCTGAGCGAAATCGTTCTCAACCCGGGCAGTACGCCAACGTACCTGAGCGAGATTCTCTTCCTTTCGCCGTCGACAATTACCCGCCTGATCGAGAAGCTGGAGCATAAAGGGCTGGCTCGCCGGGAAACGGGCGGGAAAAACACAATGGTCTTCGCCACCGAAGCAGGTGTCAGTCTGGCGCCAGCCGTAACGGAGGCCTGGCAGGCGAACTGGACAAAGTTTACCGAGAAACTAGGCGAAGACGAAGCCCTGTCCCTGACAAAGCAGATTTTTGCTGCGCTTGAGCAACTCCATGCCGACCCGGCCGCGGTGGACTAGTTACTGCGCTGACGGATTGTCGACGTGCATGTCGGTAATGTTCCAGCAGGTCAGTCCCGGCGAGTCTTTGCACTCAAACAAGGCAAAATCGGTGATTCCGGGGGTCAGCCGCTCGAAGTACAGCACAAACTTCGCTTTGGTACCCGACTGCACGTCAATATGATCGGGCGTTTGCCGGATTCCCTCAGCTTTCACAAATGCGAAAGTCTCTTTACCATCCGGGCTAACCAGCTTTGCTTTCGGGTCAATGGAGATCTGCGTAGTCGAGCCTGTTCCGTATTGTCCACGGGCGTAGTCGAAGGTAAGGTACAGCACGGTATATTTGGCCGTCAGCCGAATATCGGTTACCGACAGTTGCACATCATTACTGTGGCCCAGACCGCCAATGGGATCGGGTAGAATCCGCCGGTTCAACTCCTCCATTGGAGAGGCTTTTACGTAATACTCAGACTCGTCGGCAGGCTGATGGCCCGGTGTTGGCCGGGTGGTCGTGCAGGCTACGGATAGGCCGCACAGGGCGGTTAGTAGAAGAAGCCGTTTCATCTTGGCAACGTGTTGAGAAGCGATGATATACGTGAAACCTGTATTGTGTTCGTTGGGTTAGTAAAATAATAAAAAATCCCTTAACCCTCCTTATGAGAATTACTCAACTCGCATCGAAACGGCTGGCCTTTGTTCTATTTATGTCGTTTGTTGGCCTCGTGTCGTGCAAAAAAGACGATGAGGTGCAGACCACTGCGGTTCGTTCTGAACTGCTGGTTGCCAACAATTGGCGCTTAAGTCGGATTACCGATCAGAAAGGCGATGTGATTGCCGTAAATCGGCTGGGGGTTAGTGCGCTGGCCCTGAACTTCGCCGACATTCAATTTACCGACAAAAATGTGGCCCGCGCCATTGACCGCAGCACCAAGCAGATTATCAATGGCGGCACCTGGTATCTGGTGCAAAACAACGCGGCCCTTGATATCAACGTGACCGGATTTGCCGGTATTTTCCCCATTCTGGAACTGACACGAACCAAGCTGACTATTCAACAGACTACCACAGTCGACGGCCAGAAAACAGATGTCAACCTGGAGTTTGCGCCTTCGATTTAACCGTCAAAACCAGTCGTACAGGCCTCGCAGTGCCTGAATTTCAGCCCAACACCGCATGCCCGCAAACATCAAAGAGTTATTTACGACCGTGGCACAGCCCGGCCGGATTGAGTGGATCAGTGTGAGACCGGAACGGAACGTACCTGCGCAACCGGTCGATGAAGTGATCGTATCTGTCCAGAAAGGCCTGATGGGTGACCACTATTCGGGCCAAAATGGCAAGCGCCACGTCACCCTGATTCAAGCAGAACATTTACCGGCCATTGCTTCGTTTGCCGGCCGACCCACCGTTGACCCCGCCCTGCTTCGGCGCAATATGGTAGTATCGGGTATTAATCTATTAGCTCTGAAAGGGCAAACGTTCAGGCTCGGCGATGAAGTGGTCCTTGAGTATACCGGCGAATGCCACCCCTGTTCAAAAATGGAAACGGCCCTCGGTGAAGGCGGTTACAGCGCCATGCGCGGTCACGGGGGCATTACCGCCCGGGTTATTCAGGGCGGGCAGGTACGTGTCGGCGATCAGGTGACGCTGCTTTAAATAAGTTGACGTTTATAGTTTGATGTTGCGCTGCCAACTAACGAGACGGTTTGTTAGCAGCGCAACATCAAACTATAAACTAGCTGTTCCTGTTCGTCAACCGCTCCCACGTCATCTCGGTAAAATCGGTGATGGCGTCGTTAGTTACTTCGGCTAGTTCATCGATGGTGTGCGTCGTGGCGAGGCCGATTACGCGGGCACCCGCCGAACGCCCCGCCTTTATCCCCGTCATCGAGTCTTCAAAAACGATCGATTCCTCCGGCGACACACCCAGCATGCTCATCGCCTTCAGGTAAATTTCGGGATCAGGCTTGGGGCGGGTCACCAGTTTTTCGTGCAGTAACTCATCGAAGTACGGGCGCAGTTCGAGCGCATCCATAACGAAATCAAGGTTTTCAACCGGGGCCGAGGTGGCCACCGCCGTTTTGATGCCGTGGGCTTTCAGTACCTTCAGGAAGTCGACCAGACCAGGGACAGCTACTACGTCGGGCGCGTATATTTCGCGGAAGAGGGCTTCTTTCTCGTAAGCCAGCCGGTCAAAATCAGCCACGCCAATCGAATTATCTGGGAAAAGGTGCCCCAGAATGTCACGGTTATGCTTACCCGATACGTAGGCTACGAAATCAGCATCGGTGAGGGTTCGGCCGTGCTGTTCGTAGTATTTCCGCCAGGCAATCTGGTGGTGGGGGTTGGTATCGGCAATGACGCCGTCCATATCAAAAATGACTGCTTTCAACATAACAAGGAAGTCGCGGGCCACAAATCGGCGACCCGCGGCCAGTTAGAATAACGTAACAAATCGGCTAACGAGCGCTGAGCCGAGCAACATACAGGCAACAAACAGCAAGCCCCAGTTCAGACCAAACCCTTCGGCGATGAACCCGATAATAGGCGGGCCAGCCAGAAAACCAACAAAACTAAAGGTAGCGAACGTAGCCAGCCCGGCGGCAGGCGGGATGTTAGGCACCCGCAACGCGGCTGAATACAGGATGGGTGCTCCCAGCGAACTGCCAGCCCCCAACAAGGCAAACCCCAGCAGTGCTACCGCTGGCAGGGGAATGGCCACGGCCAGCACCAGTCCCGACGCGCCCACCAGCCCGCCCAACACCAGACAGCGCTTGGCACCGATCCGGGGAATGATGGCGTCGCCCATAAAGCGGCCCAGGGTCATGGTCAGCGAGAACGCACCAAAGCCCAGCGCCGCCACCTGCCCCGTCGTTTTCAGCGTGTCGCGCAGGTACACCGCGCTCCAGTCGAAGGCCAGACCCTCACCCATCGCCACGGCCAGACCGATAAAAATCATCAGCAGCAGATCGAGGTTGGGTTTGACAAACGAGGCAGATTTTTCGGGCGCAATCACCGGAATCGATACCAGCGTTGGACGCACCAAAAACGTGATCAACAACACCGACACAGCTATGCCCGCTACGTGGTAGCCCGGGGGTACGTGGTTGGCAATGGCGATGCCCGCAAGCAGCGAGCTAACAATACCCCCAACGCTCCACATACCGTGGCAAGACGACATAATTACTACATTATTGGCCTTTTCTACGTCGGTAGCCAGCGTGTTCATAGCCACGTTGATCAGTGCACTACACAGGCCAACCAGGTAGAGGCCCAGCACCAGCATGGGTACGTTGGTGGCGTTTACGGGAACAAGCAGGCTACAGCAAAGGGCGATGGCCGCCCAGAAACAGGCGTTTGCCTGCCCCAGCCGACCCACGATCCAGGCCGTGAGCGGGTTCATGGTAATCAGCCCGGCAGGCATGGCAAACAAGGTCATGCCCAATTGCGCATCCGACAATTGGAGCGTGTCCTTCACGTGCGGAATGTGCGCCACCCAGCTGCCAAAAACCAGGCTTTCGGTGGCGAAGACCAGCCCTACAGCCCGCGCCTGCGCATCGCCAAAAAAAGCAGCCAGGTGCCGGGTGAAGGATTGAACTGGATGAGCAGATGTATTCATAACACAAAGATAGGCCCTGACCCACTTGGGCGATATGCTTTCATTTACGGGTTATAATGCTGTATTGATGTCTAATTAGACGTGATCGACCAAAATAGAACCCAGGTACGTTAATTTAGCACTATGCAGCCTGGCTGGTTCAGTCAATCCGCATTAGTTACAGACAGCACAAGCACCATTAAGTATGCCCATGCGCTTACAATTCGAGAAGATCGAGCCCGAGGCCGACAGTTCATTTAAAGTGGTGCACCTTACCAGCCCCCAAACCTGCTGGGTATACTGGCACTACCACCCGGAATACGAAATCGTTTATATTCCGGAAGGCAACGGCCGCCGCCACGTTGGGCAACATGTGTCAACTTATGAAGAGGGCGAACTGGTGTTTATTGGGCCTAACATTCCACATCTGAATTTTAGCTACGACAAAGTGGGGCCCTACGAAGAGGTGGTCGTGCAACTGCGCGACGATTTCATGGGCCGCGATTTTCTGCAAAAACCGGAGATGGAAACCGTGCGGCGGTTGTTCGGCCGGGCCAGTCAGGGGCTAGTGTTTGGAGCCGAAACGAAACGCATCGTCGGCCCGATGCTTACGCATCTGCCCACGCAAACGGGATTCGACCGACTGCTTACCCTGCTCACTATTTTCCGGCATCTGGCCCAGGCCAGCGATGTGGTGCCCCTCCAGGCCGACGGCATTCAGTTTACGGTAGACCCCAGGGAAGAGCAGCGCATCAACCGGATATACACGTACGTTTCCGGTCACTACGCCGAGGCCATTGATTTACGCACGGTTGCCGATCTGGCAAACCTGACTGTGCCCGCGTTTTGCCGGTACTTCAAGCGAATGACCCAGCTCACCTTTTCCGACTTCGTCAACGAATACCGGGTCAGTCAGGCGCGGCGCTTGCTGCATACTGATAAGCCCATTGCCGCCATCAGCACCGATGTGGGGTACACTAATCTGTCACATTTCAATAAGACATTTAAAGCCATTACGGGCCAGACGCCCACGACTTACCGCAAGGGGCTGGCGGGTTAACTCGCGCGGGACCTTATGCAGCGGCTTGGGGTCAGCATCGTTTTCGGCTACTTTTGCGCTGTCAACCTGTTCACAACTCGTAAACAGGCTCCATTCAACTTGCAGTGAACCAACGCTTTGCCCATTCATCACCTCATTTTTTGCGGCCTGTTACTCATCAGCACGGCAATCAACTCAATTGCTGGTAACGCCCCCAGACCGGCCAGCAAGGCAAAGCCAGCGGCCAGTTCCAGGGTTATAAAGCCGAAGCCAAAGCAGCCCGTCAAGCGGAAGAAAGTCAGGATAATACGCCGAATCACGACGACGACAAAAACAGTCATGAAGGCGAAATCAACCAACGTTTCCGCGCCAATTAAGGTCAGTCGTCGCCCGCTTAGTGGCACCGTCTTCTACCTGGCTTCAGGGCATGGCGGACCCGATCCCGGCGCCATCGGTAAGTTTGGCAACGCGCTATTGCCCGAGGATGAGTACGCCTATGACGTTACCATCCGGCTGGCTGATTTGCTTAAGCGGCAGGGCGCTACGGTATTCATGCTGGTGCAGGACCCCAACGATGGCATCCGGAATGATGCCGTGCTCAAGCTGGACCGCGACGAGGTGGCCTATCCCAATCAGCCGATTCCGCTAAACCAGACGGCCCGGCTCAAGCAAACAACTACCGCCGTCAACAAGCTGTATGCCAGCCATAAAGCAACCTACCAGCGATTCATCACCATTCATGTCGACAGCCGAAGTCAGGGAGAGACGATCGATGTGTTCTTCTATCACCACGGAAACAGCAAAGTGGGCGCACGGCTGGCGAAGCACATTCACCAACGCTTCAAAACCAACTACAAACGGTACCAGCCCGCCCGACCATACTCCGGCAATGTATCGACCCGAAATACGCTGTATGTCGTCAGGAATAGTCACGCGCCTACGGTATTTATTGAGCTGGGTAACATTCAGAACCGGCTCGACCAGCGGCGTTTTTTACTGGCATCGAACCGGCTGGCGCTGGCCAACTGGATGATGCAGGGCATCGTCGACGATTATCGGTCGCGCTGAAGGCACGATTTCTGTCTGGGCGCAACCTGACGCATTTATCTGAACCCGAAACAGCCCGTACGCATTACTTTTGCGGAATGTCTCTTTTGGACAGGTCAATTCAGCACGAATCAATGCGTAAGTTCATACTCCATCTACGGTCCGCAGTCGCGGTTTTATCCCTCTCAGCTACACTCGTTGCCTGTACGTCGTCCGACGATTACCTCGATCAGGGACGTGCCCTACTGCGTGAGGGTAAATCGCGCGAGGCGCTGGCGGCGCTGAATCAGGCGGTCGAGGCAGATGCCGACAATGCCGATGCGTTCAACACGCGGGGCGTGGCCTATTTTGAATTGAAAGAGTATAGTAATGCCCTGCTCGACTATGAACAGGCGCTGAAACTGAACCCCACTTTCTACCGACCCTATTACAACCGGGCACTCCTAAAAACAACGCAGGGCGACGTGCAGGCTGCCCTGAACGATTACTCGGAAGCCATTCGCCTCGCGCCCGATACCGCTAAAACCGCAACCTCGGAAACGTACCTGAACCGGGGGCAGCTCTTCGCCCTGCAAGGCCAGACTCAACCGGCCCTGACGGACTTCGACCAGTCGATCAAGCTGAACCCGAGAAATGCACTGGCGTTGTACAACCGGGGCAATCTACGGTTCAACCAGAAAGACCTGACCGGCGCCCTAGCTGACTTTCAAGCTTGTATCGCCATTGACCCTACCTTCGGTAAAGCGTTTTATGGGCTGGGTCTGGCGCAGATTCTGGCTGATCAGCGTGACGCCGCCTGCCTAAGCCTGCAGCAAGCTCAAAAGCTAAATTACCCCGATGCTGCCAACGCCATCGCTGCGTACTGTAGGTAGCGTGTATTGGTGTTGCTTACGCCTAGTCAAAGGGCTACGCGTAAGCAATACCAATACACGTAGTGCCAAGCCACACACACCACTTACATGTTCAACCTCCCTACTCCGTAAACTTCCCCCGCAACGCCTGTTTCATGAACAAAGCCCTTCCCCTCATCTTTGCTTTTCTGTTCGTGCTCTTCGCCGCCGTGCAGTACAACGACCCCGACCCGCAGGTCTGGGTGCCGATCTATGGCTTTGCGGCGATGGCCTGCATTATGGCCTTCGCCCGCGTGGGGCAGGTCTGGTTTTTCGGGGGGATGGCCGTGCTCTACGGCGTAGCGGCCGCGTACCAGTGGCCACCTGCTTTCGAAGGCTTTTTGCTGAACGAGGTTGGCATGAAAACCGTGAATATCGAACTGGCTCGCGAATCGGGCGGCTTGCTGATCTGCGCTATTGCCATGGGCATCATGGCCTGGGTCGTTAGCCGAGTCAAAAAAGCCTAACTTAGTGGCCTACCTAATCAACATGAACAAACTACTACTGTCACTTACCGCCCTGACGCTGACAACGGGCGCGGTTGCCCAGAAAAAGGCAAAGAGAACCACCGCCACGCCACCGGTTGGCATCATGGCGACCACAGCCACCGACCGCATGGCGGGGGCCAGCCAACGTACCCAGCTCATTCAGACCTCGCTCCTGCAGAACGTACCCGTGCGGTCAATCGGTCCCACGGTCATGAGCGGGCGCGTAGTCGATCTGGCGGTGAACCCCCAGAACCCCGGCGAATTTTACGTGGCCTACGCCAGCGGCGGGTTGTGGCACACCGCCAACAATGGCATCTCGTTTACGCCCCTGTTCCAAAACGAAGCCGTTATGACGCTCGGCGCACTGGCCGTCGACTGGAAAACGGGGACAATCTGGCTCGGCACGGGCGAGGCCAATTCGAGCCGGTCGTCGTATGCGGGTATGGGCTGCTATAAAAGCACCAACCAGGGACGTACCTGGCAGCACCTTCCCGGACTCGACGATACCCACCACGTTGGCAAAATCGCGCTACACCCCACCGACCCCAACACCGCCTGGGTAGCCGCCGTGGGTCACCTCTACTCCGACAACGCCGACCGGGGTATCTATAAAACTACCGACGGAGGACGTACCTGGAAAAAGACGCTCTTTATTGATAACCAGACGGGCGCCATCGACGTCGATGTTGATCCGACAGACCCGACCGTTCTGTACGCTGCCATGTGGCACAAAGAGCGGAAAGCATGGAATTTTGTGGAAAGCGGCAAAACGTCAGGCCTGTATAAAAGCACAAACGGCGGCGACTCCTGGTCGCTGATCTCGGGCGGGCAAAGTGGCCTGCCCAACGACGACAAAACGGGACGCATCGGGCTAACGATCTTTCCCGGCAACACTAAAACGCTGTACCTGATTCTCGACAATCAGACTAACCGACCCGAAAAGCCCACCGATAAAAAAGCGGTGGTCGACGCTCGTAAGCTGACGAAAGACCGGCTGCGGGTTATCTCGAAAGACGAATTTTTGAAAGCCGAAGATTCGTTTATTGCGGAATACCTCGAAGAGCAGAGTTTCCCCGAGCGCTACACCCCGAAGGTGCTCAAAGAGCTGGTGCAGACCGACAAGATCAAGCCACTTTCTATTCTCGAATACACCGACGATGCCAACGCACGGCTCATCAACGCTGAAGTGATTGGGGCCGAAGTGTACCGGTCTGACGATGGTGGGGCGAAATGGCGTAAGGTAAACGCCGATTACCTCGACGGGCTTTTTAACACCTACGGTTACTATTTTGGCAACGTGTGGGTAGCCCCCGACAATGCCGACAAAATTGTGATTGCGGGGGTGCCCGTTATTGGCTCTGAAGACGGAGGCAAAACATACCGGTCGATGGACCAGGACAATGTGCACTCCGATCACCACGCGCTCTGGATCAACCCGACCAACAACAAGCACCAGATTTTAGGCAACGATGGCGGCATCAACATCACCTACGATTCCGGCAAAACCTGGTCTAAGGCCAACACCCCCGCCGTTGGGCAGTTTTACGCCGTGGCCGTCGATATGGCGAAACCCTATAACGTGTATGGTGGCTTGCAGGACAACGGCGTCTGGACCGGCCCAAGTACCTACCGGGCCGACTACGACTGGCAGGCCAGTGGCCGTTACCCGTACCGTTCGCTCGTGGGCGGCGACGGCATGCAGGTGCAGGTCGACTGGCGTGACAACAACACGGTGTACTCCGGTTTTCAGTTCGGCAACTATTTCCGAATCAACAAGACCAGTGGCGAAATGAAACGGCTGGTGGTGCCGCCTATCGAAATCGGTGAAGCTAAACTCCGCTGGAACTGGCAGGCCCCCATCCTGATCTCGCGCCACAACCAGGACGTGATTTATTTCGGGTCGAACCGATTCCACCGCAGCCTGAACCGGGGCGACGAATTCAAAACCCTCTCGGGTGATCTGACCAAAGGTCCCCGCGAAGGCGACGTTACTTTTGGCACGCTGACCACCATCGACGAATCACCGCTCCGCTTCGGGTTGATCTACACCGGCTCGGATGATGGGCTGATTCACGTTTCAAAGGATGGCGGCAACACCTGGGTACGGATCACAAACGGCCTGCCCGACAACCTGTGGGTGAGCCGGGTAGCCGCTTCGGCACACCAGGAAGGTACGGTATATGCCTCCCTGAACGGCTACCGCGACGACCACTTTGCCGCCTACGTGTTCGTATCAACTGACTTCGGCCAAACCTGGAAGGCCCTGGGCAAGAACCTGCCTGCCGAACCCGTGAACGTGGTAAAGGAAGACCCGAAGAACCCGAACCTGCTCTACGTAGGCACCGACCACGGCCTGTACCTGTCGCTGGACAAAGGCAATTCGTTTATGCCATTGAGCGGTGAAGGCGCGGCCACCCGGTTACCTGCCGTAGCCATTCACGATGTGGTTGTTCATCCCCGCGACCCCGAGTTGCTGGTCGGTACACACGGCCGGTCGCTGTACACGGTCAATCTGGAGTTGATTCAACAGTTGGGCGATTCGATCCTGACTAAGCCACTGCACCTGTTTGCCCTGAAACCAGTAACAGCCAGTGCCGCCTGGGGCCGGAAAGTGCTGTATGAGGAAACACCCACCTACTCGATGACGATCCCCTATATGGCTAAGCAGGCAGGACGTACCCAGGCAACCATCACCACCGATAAAGGGATCACCCTGCGGACGCTGACCGACACGACCGAAGCCGGCCTAAATTACCTCACCTTCGATTACACCGTCGACACCACCCAGCGGGCCGCGTACCAGACGTACCTGAACGAGGGCAAAAAGAAAGATGCGCCAGCCGTTGACCTAACACTGGCCGACAACAAAAAGCTGTATATCCGCCCCGGAAAGTACAAGGTTACGCTGACGCAAAACGGCCAGACCGTAAGCCGCGACCTGGAAGTAAAAGCCGTAGAACGCCGCGCACGTCGCCCCGTTACGTTTGCCTCGCCCGACGAGTTTGAGCAGTGGCGCGAACAGGAAGAAGCCGAAGGCGGGGGTGAAGGAAAATAAAACCTAACGCGGACTTTAGTCCGCCTTGCCCGTGCTGGTGAATATCACCCCGCGAGTCAAGGCAGATTAAAGTCCGCGTTAGGTTTTTACTAGACCGCCAGTTCCATCGACACGGCCTCCGTTTTGCCTTCGGGCAGCATTTCAGCAACGGGGTCGACGGTAACAACAATGAATTTCGAGGTGGGCGTGTTGCTGATATACGCTACACTGGCCACCGGCACCAGCGGATTCACCTCCGGGTAGTATGCCGCCGTGTTTCCTTTCGGAATATTATACGGAATGGCCACGAAGCGTTCCAGCTTTCGTTGCTGCCCCTCGAAATGGCTAGTAATGTTGACGAGCTGCCGCTCCCGAATGCCCCGCTGTTTCATATCGCCGGCATTCATGAAAATGACCCGCCGCTCGCCATACACGCCCCGGTACCGGTCATTGTAATCGTAGATGGTCGTGTTGAACTGGTCGTGGCTTCGAATCGACATCATCACCAGTTGATCCGGTGCGATTTCGTGTTTCACCATATCGGTTACGGTGAAATTGGCCTTCCCATTTTCGGTCGTGAAATTCCGTTCGCGGGGGCCGTTGGGCAGGTAGAATCCACCCGGCATCCGGATCTTCTCGTTGAATTTGTCGAATCCGGGAATGACGCGCGAAACGGCATCCCGGATCAGGTCATAGTTTTCGGTATAGCCGACCCAATCTACCGTCGAGCGGTCGCCCAGGGTAGTAATGGCAATGCCCGAGATAATGGCTACTTCGCTCAGCATCTCCCCTTCCAGCGGCTGCAATACGCCTTTGTTCTGGCTAACCACCCCCATCGAGTTTTCGCAGGATGTAAACTGCTGGCCTGAGCGCTGCATATCAATATCAAGGTGGGTGAAGCAGGGCAAGATCAGTGAGGTATTTCCCGTTACGAGGTGCCCCCGATTCAGCTTTGTGCTCACAAACACCGTCAGGCTCTGTTTACGCAAGCCTTCAGCCACAAACTCGGTATCCGGCGAAGCCGACAGGAAATTACCGCCCAGGCTCATGAATACCTTGGTTTTGCCTTCATACATCGCCTTGATCGACTCCACGGTGTCGTAGCCATGCTCGCGGGGTGGGTCGAACCCGTATTCCTGTTGCAGGGCGTCGAGAAACTCTTTGTGTGGCCGTTCCCAGATGCCCATGGTGCGGTCGCCCTGCACGTTCGAGTGGCCCCGAACCGGACACGTACCCGCACCGGGTTTACCTACCGCGCCTTTCATCAGGTGCAGGTTCACAATCTCCTGAATACTCATTACACCATTTTTCTGCTGGGTCAGGCCCATTGCCCAGCAGGTGACCAGCTTCTGTTTCGGAGCGATGATGTTGGCGGCTTCGAGCAGTTGCTCTTTGGTCAGGCCACTCATCTCTTCAATATCAGCCCAACTGGTGTTCCGGATCGTCTCCAGAAATTCATCATAGCAAGTGGTGTACTCCTTAATGAATTCATGATCGATCACCACACCCGGATTCAGTTCTTCGGCCCGAATCAGGTGCTTCATGATGCCTCGCAGCACGGCCATGTCGCCGTTGATCTTCACCTGAAGGTGCAGGTCTGCAATGGGAGTACCCTTTCCCAGCAACGTACCCACGGCCTTGATCGGATTCATAAAATCCTGCGGGTTTTTGAAGTGGCTCAGGCCAGCTTCGTGCAGGGGGTTCACGGCAATGATCTTGGCACCATTCCGCTTGGCAATCTGCAAGGCACTCAGCATACGGGGGTGATTGGTGCCCGGGTTCTGGCCCATAATCAGAATCACCTCCGCTTCGTGTACATCATTGAGCGTGACCGATCCCTTGCCCAAACCAAGGGTTGGGCTTAGGGCCGATCCGCTGCTTTCGTGGCACATATTCGAGCAGTCGGGCAGGTTATTGGTACCAAACTGCCGCACAAAAAGCTGGTACAGATAGGCTGGTTCATTCGGTACCTTACCCGACGTGTAGAAAAGTGCCTCATCGGGCGAGTTCAGCGCGTTCAACTCATCGGCCACCACCTGAAACGCCTCGGGCCAGCTGATCTGCGTGTAGTGCGTGGCGCCGGGCCGCAACACCATCGGATGCGTCAGGCGGCCCGCGTTGTTCAAATCCCGGTCGGTCATTCTGGACAGGTCGACCAGACTGTGTGTAGCGAAGAAGTCCGGATCAGCCCGGCGGGTGTCAGCGTCCGAGGCCGTTGCTTTAGCCCCATTCTCGCAAAACTCAGCGATCGACCGATGATCATCGGGGTCGGGCCAGGCGCAGGATGAACAGTCGAATCCATCTTTCTGATTCAGCTTCACAAGGGCGTGCGTACCACGGCCAACGCCCGCTTCACCCCACGAAAATTCCATCGACTTCAGCACCGCTGTAACGCCAGCGGCTACCGTAGCCGGCTTGCCAAGCGTCAGGCCCGTAAACGCTTCGGGCGGCTGGGCCAGCACCGGATTCCGGTCTTTCGCACCTAGGTTGTCGGGAGTTGGGAAAATACGTTTATCTGCATCGGGTTTCCCCTGCGGATCATAATGGTCGCTGGTCATCTCTTTACCTTGCTCGGGCCGCTGCCCGCTAACGGGTTTAGTTTCGACATGCTGCTCCAGCGGATTGCTGGGCTTTTTCTCGCTCTTGGGTGACTTATCCATATAGGTTGGCGACGCTTGGGCCGATTGAAGGAACGTTGTGATGCGGCAAAACTGCCAGACTTTATATTTGTTGATCTAGCCCTAACCAGGTACCACTCGGGTGAGTCAGTGTAGGCTCATCATTTTCTACTTAAAGTAGGAATACGGGTTAATTGAATAGCGCTAGTGCTTTCAACAACGTTTGCGAGACGCCCCAGAGAAGCGGTATAGTGACCGTAATCCAGGCCAGGGCAATCAGAAGTATCGGTGTTTTTTCCTGCTTTTCCATATCCGTTTCGATTAAGCTGTTGCTACTTGTTCAGCTGACTTCACCTGGTATTTAGCGGCAACGGGTTTCACCAGAAGGTTGCACACGAACCCGACCGCAAGTAAGGCCGCCATAATATACATAGTGGTGCCATACGCGTCTGCCTTCGCTGCACTCTCTGACAAGCCAGCCGCTTTACCAGTCTCGATATAGTGCTCACGCAGAAAGGTAACGATGTTCGGGCCTATGATCGCGGCGGTACTCCAGGCTGTCAGCAGGCGGCCGTGAATAGCCCCGACCTGCAGGGTTCCGAACATATCGCGCAGGTAAGCAGGGATAGTAGAGAAGCCCGCGCCGTACATTGAAAGAATGATGCAGAACGTACCCACAAACAGCGCAATACTACCCGATGATGGAATGACCGTATACAGCACCGCCCCCAAACCCAGGTAAATCATAAAGATCAGTTTACGGCCCGTTTTGTCGGACAGTGACGACCAGAAAAATCGGCCCGCTAGATTAAACAGACTGAGCAGCCCGACAAAGCCAGCGGCAGCTTCGGCCGTGATCCCGTTGCCTGCCCCCAGCCGTACGTCAGAAAACACGTCCTGAATCATGGGCGATGCCTGCGACAGTACGCCAATACCAGCCGTTACGTTCAAACACAAAACCGCCCAAAGTAACCAGAACTGTGGGGTTTTGATAGCATTGTCGGCGGTTACGCTGGCCGTAGCGATCATCTTGTTACCAGTATCAGCGGGCGGTGTCCAGCCATTAGGTTGCCAGTTGGCTGGTGGTACACGGGCCATCGCGGAGCCGAATACCATGAAACAGAAATAGATAAGCCCCATCGTCACCAGCGTTTGCGACACACCCAGCGAGGTTGGGGTTTGGTAATATTTCATCAGACCGACAGCCAGCGGAGAACCGATCATAGCGCCACCGCCGAAGCCCATAATGGCCATCCCCGTTGCCATGCCTGGCCGGTCAGGAAACCACTTGATCAGCGTTGACACGGGCGATATATACCCCAGCCCCAGCCCGATTCCACCCAGTACGCCGTAGCCGCCGATAAACAGCGGCAGGCTGTGTAACCGCACGCCTAACGCCGATACCATAAACCCACTGGCAAAAAAGAGTGCCGAGGTAAGCATCGTTTTTCGCGGTCCGCTTCGCTCTACCCATTTACCGAATAAGGCAGCCGAGACTCCCAGAAAAAAGAAGGCAAAATTGAAGACCTGTACGGTGGCAGTCAGCGACCAGTCGCCCGCAGCCGGTTTGGTGATTCCGATCAACTGCGACAACGGGATGTTGAACACACTCAGCCCGTAGGCCTGCCCGATGCACATATGTACGGCCAGTGCCGCCGGCGGAAACAACCAGCGACTATACCCCGGCCCGGCAACGGTATTTTCACGATCAAGAAATGCTAACGCTGCCATATGTGTGTTGGTTTAGAGCGACTCGTAAGGACAAGCGTGCACGTCACGAGTGAACCGAAGATGAGGCAGGTGTGCTAATAAAGCTATACAGATCAAAACCGTGTATTAACATCCTTTGTTGAGAAATCGCATTTTACCTCGATTAAAAAGATCGTTAAACCAACAGGGTTATGTTGCCGGTCTGTCCTCAGGTGAATTGTTTAGTTACTTACCGTTCACAATTGGCACGATACTATTTATCAGTCAACCTGGTTTCATACTGGTCATTCAGCGTAAATAAGGCGCCTAAATGCAACGTCCAGCCTACATAGGACCGTTACCTCATCAAATTTAAGTCTGGCTTGACTTTTGTAAAGACCATCGTAAGGCGGTTGTATCCAACAGAGCTCATGGGCTTTAATGACTAGACAACTACCTCATCCCCATTATTTTACTCTCAGCTTTCCTGGCGATTACCGCTTATTGTTTAACTGAAGAACGCCAGGATTTCCCTCTACTATGTGTTACCAGAGCTAGAAGAATCAGGCTACTCTGGCATCCTATGCATCAAGTAGACCATCCGATTCATTGTATCCGGGTGTGTGTACTTTAGGTTAACACATCGGCCTGTTCTGACCAGACCGCCGACTACCTCTCATCTCACAGTTTTCTTAATCGCGGTTTCCAAAATAACAGCGATGGCCTTTTCTATTGCCTTTTTGCTCAAAACCGATTCACGCTGGCTGCTCACCGCAGAGCCAGTGCAACAGCACCACCCCATTCAGTCACGTTACAAGCGATTTGCTTATCTATTCCTGCAATCATGAAGAAAGATTTACGGCTCCTTCTACATTCCATGTTGCTGCTCCTGGTGCTTCCCTACATTAGTTACGGGCAGGCTCCTAATCTGGGAACAGCTGCTTCCTTTGCTCTTTTCACAGCCAACGGGGCATTTACCAGTACCGGCGCAGCGACCGTTACAGGCGATGTTGGCACAAACGTGGGCGCCTTTACTGCTTTTCCTCCCGGAACGCTGACTGGCTCCATCCGGCTGGCGGGTAGTACCCAGGCCGCCCAGACAGCAACCGACATAGCTGCCGCCTATGCTGACCTTGCCTCTCTTTCGTGTGGCACCACAATTGGCCCAACGCTGGGGAACGGTCAGGTACTTACACCGGGCGTGTATTGTCAGCCAACCGCAGCGGCTTCGTCACTGTCAGGTACGTTGACGCTGGATGGGCCAGGTACGTATATCATCAAGCTGAACAGCGCTCTGACCACCGCCTCGGGTTCAGAGATCAGATTAATCAATGGGGCCTGCGCCAGCGATGTTTATATTCAGGTGACCGGTGCCGTCAGCCTGGGAACAGGTTCTCTGTTTAATGGCACAATTCTGGCCAGCGGGGCGATTGCTCTCGCCTCCGGGGCAACGCTCTACGGACGAGTTCTGTCGACTGGTGGAGCTATCTCTATCACCGACAATACCGTTTCTGTCTATGGGCCCACCATGACCGTGGCGGTTACGGCAGGAACCTGTAACTCGGCTACCAACGCGTACACGGTCTCAGGTACGGTGTCTCTTACGTCGGCCATGGCGGGCACGCTGATTATTACCGATGGCACAAGCACCACCACGGTGACCGTGACGTCGGGGCAACCTACCGTGGCCTTCAGCCTGGCAGGCCTGCCTTCAGGAACAGGGGCACACACCGTTTCCATCACCGGACCAGCCTGTAGTACGGCAGGTACGTCTTATACCGCACCAGTTTCCTGCACAACCACGCCCGCCACATCGGCAACGCTGGGCGGTATTGCCTATACCGACGTCAATAAAAATGGCAGTCTGGATGGTGGCGACACGCCGCTGGCCGGCATCAGTGTAACACTATCCACCACGGCTGGAGGTGTCATTGGCACGACAACAACCGACCAGACCGGCAGTTATAGTTTCACTGGCTTAAGCGCTGGCACCCCCTATTCGCTTAGTTTCTCTACGCCGACCGGCTACTCGGCAACGGCTGGCGGCACGGGGGCTGTAACGCTCACGGCTGGACAGACGACTACCGTCAACCCCGGCTTCTCGGCCCTGACGCCAACGCTGACCCTAAATCTGCTGGTTGACCGATCGATCGCCAGGCCGGGCGAGCTGCTTACCTACACCCTTGTCGTGGCCAACTCAGGAAGCGGCGTGGCAACCAATATTGTTGTTCGGGACTCAACGTCGCTGGGGCTTACCTACGTAGCTAACTCCGCAACGGTACCCGCTGGCACCACCTTTACCCAGGGCATCCCCATCAGCACCTGGTCGATTGCCACGCTGGGTGCCGGGCAAAGCCTTAGTCTGACGTTTCAGGTGAAAGTCGACAACTCAGGCATTCTGTATAATTCAGCCAGTATTCCCGGTGATACCGTCCGCGTTTGTACGTCTATTCCGGTTCGGTTGTGCACCGGCGATCAGTATATATTGTCAGTGCCCGAACGAAGCGCCAGTTACCGCTGGTACAAAAATGGGGTGCTCCTGCCAGGAGAGGTGACCAATGAACTGATGGTGAGCGAGCCGGGATCGTACAGCCTGGGCATCGACGATGCAGGCAGCCAATGTCCGACTTTCTCCTGCTGTCCGTTTATCGTGGAGGCAGACACCATGCCGGTCTTTCAGGCCGTTGCGCTGGCCGCTACCTGTATAAGCAATTCCGCGCAGAATAACGGGCAGATCGTCTTGAGCGGGTTTACAGCTACACATACCTATCAGTATTCACTCGGCGCCACCTTCGACACGGCCAATTCCTTATCGGGTGCCCCGCAGACCATTCCAGCCGGCGGACTGCTAACCAACGCATTGGCTAATCCGGCAACAGCGCAGGCGTACACCGTTCGGGTGACTAATGGCAATGGTTGCTACATGGATGTTACGATTATACTACAGCCTACCGTCTGCGACTGTCCGACCGACGTTTGCGTGCCGTTTGTGGTTCGTAAAACGAAGGGAGTTGGTGTCCGGTAAGTGGGTCAGGGCCGCCTGTAACCGATTACCGTAGGCTTGCTGCTTTTATTGGTTTGACGCATTGCTTCTTTACGGGCTGCTTCCTGACGGGCGTTTGCTTTCTCGTGAACAAGAACGGACCCCCAGAGCCAACTGCTGATGCTGAACAGGATGACGACAAGTTTCATAACTGAATTCGTTGAGTT
The DNA here is from genome assembly GCF_011742925.1 of Fibrivirga algicola. GTDB lineage: Bacteria > Bacteroidota > Bacteroidia > Cytophagales > Spirosomataceae > Fibrella > Fibrella algicola. The sequence goes on along the minus strand of NZ_WAEL01000007.1, from coordinate 119,623 downwards.
TTTTACTGACTAACTTTTCGTGAAACGCGCGCCCATCCGGTTGGTTTTGGTTAACCGAGCAAGCGGCTTACTGATGAGTTAGTTAGCGGACAGCCTTCTCACTGAGCAACAGCCTGCGATCATGCATAGAAAAGCCTACCCTTTGACTATCAAGTCACGTGGTAGGCTTTTTTTGGTTACTCATTTCATTTAGCTGCTGCTTTTGTACGATTCTCGGCCGCCCTGAACTGAACCATTCGGGTAATCAGGTCGAGCGGGAGGGGCTGGTCGAGGGGAAACTGTACGGTGCCTTTCGCGCAGTTATAGGCGGTCAACTCGTCGGCGAAGGCAGTAATGGCGGATGGCGTTGGGTAGAACCCGATATGCGTTTTATACGCGGCGAAATAGACCAACTTACCGGCCAGCTTGAACGCAGGCATCTGATAACTGATCGCTTCTTCTGCATCGGGAGCAGCTTCCCGGATTACTTGTCGCAGTTCTTCCAGCAAGTACTGCACGGGCTCTGGAAAGGCCCATATGTACTCATCGATGGTCTTGGGAGCGGCGATATCTGCTTTCATTGCGCGTAGCACTTCGTAGTGTATCGGGTACGTTGTATGGCTTAAATTTCGCGTTTCCGAGCGTGCTTAGCAAGCTAGTATTGCTTTTAAAAGTCCGGGTTATTTTTCACCGGGATGGTACGTTTTTTCGACATGTTGCTGTACTTCTTCGGGGTAGAACCAGATGTCTTTGAACTTGCCCTGGGTGTACAACGGGGCCTGATCGGTAAAATGCGGTGTTCCCGGTACACTACTCTGACCACCCGTCACCACGGAGCGGGCTTTTATGCGCTTGCCAAACTCAACTACGGCAACGAAGCTGTTTCCGACACTACCATACCGCTTTTTAGTACCTGGGTACGTTCGGGCTGCAAATGCCGCCAACGATCCCCAGGCCGATGAGGTAAAGCCGACGGGGATACTGGGCTTCAGGTCGTCGTAAGTTTCCTGCGTTTTCCCAGTCAGGCGCTGGTAGCGGTTCAAGTCGCCCCAGGGCATTTTCCAGGTGCCGAAGTCGCGGGTCAGGTCAGTGAGCACCTCAGCCAGGGCAGTTACCTTTTCCTGCGCTGTCGTTTTCTCATTCGTGAAGGCAATAAGCCCGAGATTATCGAAGCGTTGATCGGCCGCGGCCCGGTTACGAGCCAGCCGCTGTACTTTTTCGCCCCACAGGATAGCCAGCGTCTGCCCAACCGAGTTAACGCCGTACCCCCGATCCCAACTGGTAAGAATCTGAATGGCCTCGGCCAGGTCTTTCGACTGGTTGGCGGCTTCGCCCGAAACGGTCTGGTAAGCATTGAGCAGGGGCGGCATCAGGTCGTCGAACGCGGCGAGGTGCGGGTCGTTGGCCGCGGCAATCAGGGTATCGAGCGTAAAGATCGCTTTATGGCTCAGCACTCGATCAGCGTTGATACCCCGGTAATTCTGAGCGTCGGGGGCCATGTAAGCGGGGTATTTTTTCGGGTCCGGACTGCTGGGGCCCGATACCGTGAACGGGGTCGAATTACAGTTCTGAATCCAGCCGGTGGCCGGGTTACGTACCTGCACAATATCCTCGATCGGGTGCAGCCCTTTCCAGTCGGTGGCCGGGTTACTGCCATCTACGGGCTGTTCCCAATTGAAGGCAGGGTCACGCCGGGGCATGAAGTTACCGTGCCAGTAAGCGATCGTGCCATTCCGGTCGGCGAAGACCGTGTTGTTCGATGCGTTTCCGTTCAGCTTCATTACCTCTTTGTAGCTCGCGTAATCTTTCGCCTTTGTGCGCAGGTACGACTGCGACAGGGCGTTCAGCGGCGTATTCATCATGTTGATCGCGATCCATTTACCGTCTTTTTCACCGGCAATGGGCCCATGCTGCGTGAAGTACATGGTAAACTCCCTGTACTGAAGGCCATTCCCCGACTTGTAGGGCAACCGTACTTTCTGTGTCCGTACCGGTTTCAGCGTTGTGCCGTGCTTGTAGAACAACGCATTGCCTTTTTTCTCGATGGTCTCCAGGTACTCATCCATCGAATCGGCGTAACTCGACGTATGCATCCAGCCGCAATTCTCGTTAAAGCCCTGATAAACAAAGAACTGACCCCAGGTAACGGCGCCATAAGCGTTCAATCCCGCCTGACTGACCATGTGCACCTCCGACCGGAAATAGAACGACGTGTGCGGATTGATCAGCAGTAACGCGTTCTTAGTGGCACTCTTCGACGGGGCAATGGCAAACCCATTCGACCCGATAGACTCACGTTCGTAATGGTCATAGGCCGGCACGAACGAGGTCGATTTGCGCGGCTCATAAAAGGCTTTCAGGCGTTCGGTCGGCACTACGCTGATGTTCCCGCCGATGCTGCCTTCGCTGAACAGTAGCGGCATCCAGGGTTCGAACCGTTTCAGCAATTTGGGCGTCACCCCCGGATGGGTGTAGAGGTAGTAGTTCATGCCGTCGGCGAAGGCGTCGAGTAATTGCTTCATCCAGACGGGGCTCTTTTTGTAGATCGCCATCGCCTGCGTCGAGTCCATGAAGAGTCGGGCCCGCAGATCGTGATACAGGGCCGATTCGCCCTCCAGTTCGGCCAGCCGCCCAATTGAGGTGATGTAGTTTTCTTCAACTCGGCCGAAATCGTCTTCGCATTGGGTGAACATAAGCCCGAACACAACGTCGGCATCGGTTTTGCCGTAAATGTGGGGAACGCCCCAGGTGTCGCGCGTGATGGTGACCTGTTTGGCGCGCTGCTGCCAGCGGGTAATATCGGCCTTACTGGCTGATTGCCCGTTTGTGGTGGGTGCACTCAGCAGAACGATCAAGGCAACGATAACGCTGGCCGACCATGATTGGAAATGATTCATTGGACGTAGGAATGATGAAGAATGGATACGAAGCGGACGTTCACCGGCTGGGCAGGCCGCGTTACTGCCCCAGGGCGACAAACCGGTTTGGAGCTTTGCGGTGGTGCGTTGCCTGCTCATAGCCGTAGGTTAGGCGGATCAGGGTTGGCTCGGCAAACAAACGGCCCAGAAACTGCACGCCAGCGGGCAAGTCGCCGGTGGTGTAGCCCATCGGAATGGTAAAGGCGGGCAGGCCGGTTGCCGGGGCAATAAGCTGGCTGTTGTCGCCTTTATAGCCTTTAGCGTCGCCAACCAGCGCGGGCGGGTAGTTCCAGCTTGGGTAAATCAACGCATCGACCTTTAGCCGGTCCATTTCGGCTTCGATGCCGTTACGATAGGCAATCCGGAGCGGATCAGTGAACGCATCGCCACACGGAATTTCAGGATGCACCGGGCGGCCACTATGGGTTTGCTGGGAGATAAGCCGGTCGCGCACAATATCGGAGTAACCACCCACCCTAATGATGTCTTCCAGCGTTCGGAGGGTATCCCGTTTTACAAACGTGCGCAGGTACGTTTCCAGATCGACCCTGAAGTCGGCGCACCATTGGTTGGCGCGTAGCGAATCGAAATTCGGAATTGTCACGTCGACCACCTGCGCACCAGCCCGTTTCATGTCGGCAATGGCCTGATCGAATAGCTGTTTGATTTCCGGGTGAATATTCTTGTCGACCAGTTGCCGCATCACCCCGATGCGAGCGCCTTTGAGTCCGTCTTTTTTGAGGAACTGCCGGTAGTTGTTGGGTACGTGTCCCTGGCTGTTTTTGGTGATCGGGTCATGCGGATCGTACCCCGCGGTTACCTCCAGCACACGAACGGCATCGTCGACGGTGCGGCACATCGGTCCGCCCACATCGTTGCGGGTGTACAGCGGAATGATGCCGTAGCGACTCACCAGCCCCAGCGACGTGCGAAGGCCCACCAGGGCGTTGTGCGACGCCGGACCGCGAATGGAATTACCGGTATCGGATCCAAGGCCGACGGTGCCCAGATTTGCCGCAACGGCTGCCGCAGTGCCCCCACTCGACCCCGCAGGTACATGGGCCAGGTTGTAGGGGTTCAGCGTTTCGCCCGCCATCGAACTCTGCGAATGCATGGGAGTAAACGCCCACTCGGCCATGTTCGATTTGGCCAGCACGATGGCACCCGCCTCCCGCAGCTTCTGCACCTGCCAGGCGTCTTCGGTCGGCACGAAACCTTTCAGGGCAATGGAGCCGCCCGTTGTTTGCAGCCCTTTGGTATTGAAATTGTCTTTCACGATCACCGGAATACCGTGCAGGGGCCGCAGTTTACCGGTTTTCTTAAACTCGGCATCCAGCGCACGGGCAGTAGCTACGGCCTCGGAGTTCACCAGAATAATCGAGTTGAGTTTGGTGGGCTGGTCGTAGGCCTGAATGCGCGCCAGGTACGACTTCACCAGTTGTTCGCTTGTGAGCGTTCCTGCCCGAAATGCCTGGTGAATGGCACCGATCGTTGTTTCGACGGACTCGAATGAACCGGAAGCTGATGCTGCCCTCGCCTGAGCAAGCGCCGGATGCCTGACAAGCCCATTGGTCAGCAGTAGAAAAGCGAGAAAAATCGATAGATGAAGTGGGCGGGTTCTTTTTACCATAGCAGATCTTGCAGTAAATCGGATCGTATGGTAAAAATAGGCTTATACGCCAAAAGAACGCGATACCCGCAAAATATAGCAGCAGTTTGTCAATTTGGCGTCGCCTTACATTCGCTTAGGCATGCTTCGCCCGGGTACCGTTGATTGACGCCAATGGCTATAACTGAAAGTCCCACTGGGACTATACAAGCGTAGTCCCGACGAGGCTTTTGTCCGTTACCATTGGCTTCAGCCAACAGCAACGGACAAAATAGAATAGCCTGGGCGCTTCCCTGAACTGAACGACTTTACTCGGCCGTGGTCGGGTCGATGACCGTCATCACTTCATTGACTGCGTTAGCCGGAAAACCGCCCTGTTTGGCGTGTTCGCGGACCATGTCGGCATTGGGTGCGATATATACACAATAGATTTTGTCGCCAGTGACGTAGCTCTGGAGCCATTGAATTTGCGGCCCCATGTTGCTCAATACACCACAGGACGTTTGTGAAATACCTTTTAACTGATCGGCCGACAGACCACCAGCACCGGGAATTTCACGCTCGATCACATACTTAGGCATACGGAATATACGTATCATCGTGGGTTCCTACTCGTATGGCTTTTCGGACTCGCCCCGTTTTTATATGGTTACTGGACTCCACTGCCGGACGTACCCGCTCAGGCTTCTTCGTGGATCAGCGATTTCAGGCCCTCGGCCAAGTCGGGCGTTACCGTTACGCCATGTACAGAACTGGCGTGGCTAGCGGCCTGAGCCATAATCTCCTCATCGGTTTCGGCCTGAATTTTGGCGTCGCAATCGAAGCCCGCATCGCGGCAGTTAAGCGTTTTCATGGTAGTTGTGTTAGTTAAGGTAGTCGTTCAACAAACGAGGCACCAGTTGACCCCGTCCAGTAATGTACTACCCTTCACGGCCACTCAACCAAGTCGTTTTATTAAGTGGTCACCCAATTGAGTAAGAGCCAGTCTACTACTAATCAACCCATTACAATCCACCTGTCAGGCGACCTAGGCTTCCAGGTAATCCATGTCTTTCGAGAAGGTCTCCTCCAGGTAATGCAACGCCAGCAGGGAGCACAACACAATGACGGCACCAATGAGCAAGGGGCCGTAGGTGAGGCCAAGCGATGGTTTAAGCGAAACAAAAAGCCAGGTGAGCGGTACGGTTGCCCCCCGCACAAAATTCGGTACCGACGTAGCAACGGTAGCCCGCAGGTTGGTACCAAACAGCTCGGCAGCCAACACAATGAAGAGTGTCCAGTAGCCATTGCAAAAACCCAGACAGGCGCAGATAAAATAGAACTGACCCGTTTCGCGAATGGGCGCCAGCAAGTAGACGACCATCATGGCAAACGAGAGCAGAATAAAAATCCGGATCGCTTTTTTGCGGCTCTGCAACCGCTGACTCAGCAATCCACTCACAATATCACCAACCGACTGACCGGCAAACGCGAGCATCACCGCCTTACCCGCTATAATGGGTTCGACCAAACCCGCGTGCCGCCCAAATTCCGGCGAAAAGGTGATCAGGATGCCTACGACGAACCAGAGCGGAATACCCATCACAATGGCCAGCACGTACTTGCGCAGGCTCTGCGGATTTGTCAGCAGCTTCAGAAAATTACCCCGCTCGACCCGCTGGGTCTTCAGGTGTTCGAACAGGCCCGATTCGAAAACGTTGACCCGCAACACGAGCAGCAATAGCCCAAGCCCGCCACCCACGTAGTACGACATGCGCCAGGCAAACAGATCGGCCACAAAATAGGCCATGATAGCTCCCAGCACGCCCATCGTCGCCACCAGAATGGAGCCGTAACTACGCATCTGCTTGGGCAGGATTTCGGCCACGAGCGTAATGCCCGCCCCCAGTTCTCCCGCCAGACCGATGCCCGCAATAAAACGCAGCACGGCGTATTGCCCCAGGTTGGTAACCAGGCCATTGGCGATGTTGGCCAGCGAGTAGAGCAGAATAGAACCAAACAGCACCGACAACCGGCCCCGCTTATCGCCCAGCACGCCCCATAGCACGCCCCCGATGAGCAAACCGGCCAGTTGCATGTTGAGCAAAAAGACACCTTCGGGTAATAGCTGTTCGCCCGTTACGCCCAGGGCCTTCAGGCTTGGTACCCGAACCACGCTAAACAAAAACAGGTCGTACATATCCACGAAATAACCCAGGGCAGCCACCAAAACGGGCAACTGGAACAGGCTCTGTCGGGTCGAAGCAGACTGTGTAATCATGGCTAGTGACAGCCAGTACCAACGCATCAGCAACCGGTCAGTCAGTATCATTACTTGTTGCGATAGGCTGGTTGGCCCCGTTCAACAAGTAACGATACTGACTGGCTTCCTGACGACGCGCAGCGACTGACGGTTTAGGAATTAAACGTTTGTTGGGATCAGGTAAGGGGCTCTGTATTTACGGGTTAGCATAGCGTTGGCCTGCTTGTCGCCGATAAATACTTCCTTCTGCGGGTCGAAATCGAGGGTGCGGCCGAGGCGGTAGGCGATGTTGCCCAGGTGCGCCAGCGATGAAGCCAGGTGCGCCGTTTCAACAGGACCGTTCAGCATCTTTTTGTCCCGGGCCCGCGCGGCGTCGGCGAAATTCTTGTAGTGATCGCCACCGGCATTCCGGGCGGGGCCAGGTTCACGGTTACGGCCCAGGTACGTCTTGTAATCCGAGTAGCCGTTGATCACCATGTAGCCTTTGTCGCCGTAAAAAATGTTGCCGACCTCCACGCCGTCTTCCTTGTTGGTCATCCACGGACGTACCTCAAACTGAATCACTTTGCCCTGTTTGGGATAGTGGTACGTCGAGGTTAGCACTTCGGGCGTTTCCTTGCAGTCATTCCAGAGGAACTTCCCCCCTGCCGACGTAATTTTTTCGGGCAAGCCCACATCCAGCCCCCACATGCAGAGGTCGGTTTCGTGGATACCCTGGTTGCCGATATCGCCGTTGCCGTAGTCCCAGAACCAGTGCCAGTTGTAGTGCACGTAGTTTTTACTGAACTCACGCGCCTGAGCCGGCCCCTGCCACAGATCCCAGTCGAGCCCCTCGGGCACGGGCGAATTGCCCATGTTGCCAATGTCGGGCCGCCACTTATACACCGTTCCCCGAGCCATATACACCTTCCCGATCAGGCCGTCGCGCAGGTGTTTGATAGCTTCCTGAATGGCTACCGAACTCCGAAGCTGCACCCCATGCTGCACAATCCGGTTGTATTTGGTGGCCGCTTCGATGAGCTTACGCCCCTCGAACAGGTTATGACAGCCCGGCTTCTCGACATACACGTCTTTACCTGCCTGACACGCCCAGATGGCGGCCAGTGCGTGCCAGTGGTTGGGCGTGGCAATACTCACCGCGTCGATGTCTTTGTCGTCATAGACTTTCCGCAGGTCCTGCTCGGTTTTCACTTTCCGGTTGTATTTCTCCGAAAATTCAGAAGCCGACTTTTGCAGCACCACCTTGTCGACATCGCACAGGGTAGCTACTTCCACGTTTTCCAGTTTTGAGAAACCGGCGATGTGGTCTTTGCCCCGGCCATTGAGGCCAATAACGGCCACGCGTAACCGATCGTTGGCCCCGAAGGCCCTACTCGGAATCAGGGTGGGCAGGCCCAAAACGGCCGTACCTGCGGCGGCAGTCTGAATAAATTTCCGCCGGGAAAAAGGGGACTTGTCCATGGTTGTAAGGGAAGGAATTAACTGTTAGGAATAGGCAAAGAATTGGCAATTAACCGGGGCGGTGCATTGCTTCGCGTTGATTGCCTCGCCAGGTACGTTGCTTAGGCGTGTCCGTTCGAGTAGGCGTAAGCGATACCAAACCAAAGCACCAATGCACTGCAACCAATAAAGTACTCTGCATAAGCTACTCTATAAGCAATACGTAACTCAAAGTCTGGCCAGGGTCAGGCCGCCATCGACCATAAATACCTGACCGGTTGAATAGGGGAATCCACCCTCGGCAATGGCCGCTACGGCACGGCCTACGTCGTCGGGCAGGCCCCAGCGTGGCTGAACCGTCAGGCCATCGGCAATCAGCTGATCGTACCTGGCTGATACACCCGCCGTCATATCGGTTTTAATGACCCCCGGACGTACCTCGTAGACCGGAATCCCAAACTCACCGAGCCGCACGGCAAACAACTGAGTTGCCATGCTCAGCCCTGCCTTAGAAATACAATAGTCGCCGCGATTTACTGACGCAACCGTGGCCGAGATAGACGAAACAGTGATAATACTTCCCTGAAAATCAGTCGCCTCCTTCTTCTGCTCAATCAGCCAGTTGGCCACTGCCTGCGTCAGAAAGTACGCCCCCTTCAGATTTGTCGTCAGCACCTGATCGAAGCTCTCTTCGGTAGCCTCCAATATGTCGGCGCGAACACGGGGTGCCACCCCTGCATTGTTGACTAGTAGGTTTAACCGCCCGAAATGGTCGTTTATCCTGGTCAGCATCGCCTGCCGGGCGTCGGCCTCGGCAATGCTACCCTGGCAGTAAATCACGTCGGCACCCAGTTCGCGCAAACCGGCCAGTACCGAGGTCACCTCCGATTCGGCGCGGACACCGTTAATAGCCAGATCGAACCCTTTTCTGGCCAGATGCTCAGCGATGCCCAGCCCAATGCCCCGGCTGCTGCCCGTGATGAAAGCCGTGCGGCGTGTTGTCATGGTCAGAGCGTTTCTTTGATGGCTTTCAGCTGCTCGGCAGCTGGCAGTTTCTTATACAGCGTATCCAGCGGGTAACAGCCCGAAATCAGGCCGTTTCGGGGGGCCGTGGTGCAGTCAGAGAACGTTCGGCAAATCTGGTTCCGGACGAGTGTCCGACCGGCTGTCATGTCGGCGGGCATGGTTGGGTACGAGAGCACCATCCGCCCAAAGCCCACGCTATCGGCCATGCCGTTTCGCAACACATACTGGGCCACGTTGGGGAGCCACTCCTGCAAATACGAGTAGCCCGACCCAATGACGACCAGTTCCGGAAAGGCCTTTTTCAATGCATGGGTCACATCGATTTGCCGTTTTACACCCATCAGGGGATCTTCCGGCGGCAGGTAGCCATCGGAAGGCGGAAACAATGCGGGGCGCATCAGGTGGGGGTTGTAATAGGGACTACCGCCCGTAATGCAGATCAGCTGTATCCCCAGCGACTGCGCCAGCGCCAGAAACGCTTTCGGTTCGTCGAGGTCGATGGCGAGGCCCGATTGCTCGCCACCGAAGGCAAAGGGGTAAGCGTCGGTCTGCTCGGGTACGCCCACGTCATTTTCTCCTTTCTTGAACGGCAACAGATCGAAGGCACTCAGCCGGATGCCCAGTTCGAGGCCCGGCGCAGCGTGCTGAATACCGGCGACAATGCTGCGTAAAAACCGGGTTCGGTTCTCAAAACTGCCGCCATACTTTCCGGGCCGATTAACCGCGCTCAGAAATTCATGGCCCAGATACCCGTGGCAATGCTTGATGTCGACAAAATCGAATCCGGCCTGCTGCGCCAGCACCGCCGCAGCAACGTACTGCTCAATAATGTCGTCGATTGCCTCGTCGGTCAGTGTTGGGTAATCGGCCTCAATGCCGTAGCGTTGGTTGAGGTACGGATGCGGGTAGAGTAGCTTGGGCTCAAACTGCTTGTGGCTATTGGGCTTGCAGAATCGGCCTGAGTGCGTGAGTTGCAGGCCAATGATCAGATCGTCGGTGCGGCCAAAACTGGCGGCATGCGTGTCGACAATCAGTTGCCGCAGTGCAGCCAGTCCCCCCACCGTTTCGTGATTGATTACCAGCTGATTGGGGTTGGCTTTTCCGTCATGATACACCGCCACGGCCTCACAACCAAACAGCAGTTTAGCCCCGCTTTCGGCAAATTTCAGCCACCGCTTCCGGGTAAAATCGGTGGGTCTGCCGTCCAGCGTGCCGTCCCAGCCTTCCATCGGCAGAATACACAGGCTATTGCCAATCGTCTTGCCCGACTTCAGGTGAATCGGCCGGTTAAACGGGCTGTCGGCGGGTGGTAGCAGCGTATCGTCGAAGGCGAGGTCGACGCCGTTGGCTTGCAGGTACGTTGCCAGATCCGGAGCCGCTTTGATCTGGGCCATCCGGGTGTACTTCGGTTTGTATTTTCCGCTCATGGTTAGGTAGGCAGGGTGCAGGAAAGGATTGGGGCAGAAAAACGATCAGGCACAGTTGAAGAACAGGTAGTACGGGGCCTGGTCAATAGCTCGCTGCACATACAGCGCCGCCTCACGGATATGGTAATCACCCCACATGCACGACTCGCCGTAGGGAATTTTGCTTCCCTTGGGTACGTAGTCCCAGCCATTGGGACGGTGATAGATCGAGTGGAGCAGTAATCCCTGGTGCTGCGGCGCTGTGCTGAGGTATGGCTCATCGAGCAACGTGCCCAGTACCGTCAGCCCGGCCTGCCAGTAGGAATGCCCGGCCTGCCAGTCTGATTGACCTAACAGGCCCACTTCGTCGACGCCCGCCGTATGGGTGCGTTGTTTGTTCATCAGGTAGTTGCCCAGACGAAGCAACCCCTGCGCTGCAATGGCCGCCGCCGAACTGTCGACCGGTTCATGTTCGTTGACAGGGCGGGCGGGACGATTCAGGTAATCGCCTAGTTTGTGCAGGCTGGGCGCGCCGGTGTCCCAATACGGAACGCCATCGGTCGGCGTATTTTCGATGTAAAAATCGCAGGTGGCGCGGGCAGCTTTGAGCATCATTGCTTCCAGCGGTTCACGGCCACCCAGCCCAGTTAGCTCGTCATCATGGATGGTCGCCAGGGCTTCCAGTTCTTCGGCAAACCCACACATGGCCCAGGCCAGACCACGGGTCCAGGTGCTGAACCCCGTGTACCCCTGCTGCGAGTTCGGGCAGCGGTACTTCCCGTCGGTGACGTTAAAGATGCTTTCGTGGGCAGTGCGGCCCCACACGTCGTAAGCGTCGCGGCCTTCACCGTAATAAACCGCAAAATCGGCAGTGGCTTTGATGTGCAGTATCGCCCGCTCCAGCAAATTAAGGCGCACATCGCCTTCCCCCTGAAAAGTATGGCCAAGCAAATAGCTGACAACCAGCGAACGGCACGACCGGATGGTATCGACAAACAGCGAATGTGGCCCGTTGAACGAATGAATGAATCCGGCAGGCGTCCCTGCGGCAGGCGATCCACCCTGAATTGGTGTCCAGCGGTTGGCCTGAACGGCTCCCGATATTTTCAGGGCCAGTTCATAGAAATTCGCCTCCCACTCATTGACTGGAATACGCCCCTCCTTCATGAGCCGCAGCAGGTTCCCGTAGGTGCTTACGTTGTTGAAACCATGATCGTGCACGCCTACGTGGCTAACGTGCGGGGCCATCAGCTCGAGCGTTTTCTGGCGCCCCAATTCCAGGAACTCCGAATCGTTGGTGGCATCGAACTGCAAAATGGCCGATCCGTACTGAAAGCCCTGTGTCCATTCGGTCCAGCCCCGGGTTGTGTAGCGGCCCTGTATGGTGAACACCGGCGACCCGTTTGCCGAGTCGTACTGTTGCTCGATCAGTTTTATTTTTTCGCCCGACAGGGTCCAGAATCGCTGAAGTTTAGCCGATAGATCAGCCGGTTTAAACGAAGGGTTAATGTGAATCATTTTGTGAGTAGAAGAGGCAGGAACGTAATGAGGTACGTTCACCCACAAAAGAACTGTAGCCAAACAGCTTACTGATCCACCGCTCAGTCAATAAATCCGTTGCTACCGTCTTCAAATACCTGATAACTTAAAATTTATTTAACACTCAGCCGATCAATTAAGTAGCCTTCTAACAATTGGCACTAATTTAGCTGGTCATTTCTACGTATTTCTTTACTAACCATTAACCGTCTGTCGGGTGAAGCACTCTCTACTGTTTATCTGTTGCTTTTTACTAAGTCGTTTTGCCCTGGCCCAGACCACTGCCACTGACCAGCGGCTTGGCTTTACGTCGGTATCGGCGTCGGAAAATACCGGTCAGGATTACCAGCCCTGGCTCACCGACGACCTGAACAAGCTCGTTAAAGACGCCTGGTCGGAGAACGCGAAATGGGTACAGGTTACGCTTAAACTTCAGCAGAAATCGCTGGTTACCCGCCTGTCCCTGTATGATTATCAGGGTACGTTTGCCGACAAGCCAGCCCTGCTGTACGCCATGAATGGCACGCAGCGTGTTCTAATTGGCTCGTTTGATGGAGCTACCTACATGAACTGGGTGACCGTGAGCCCGTTTCAGCCCCTGGTTGCCGATGCCATCATGATCTACAAGTACGGCAACAACATCCCCCAGAAGATCAAGGCATTTGGTCAGCCCTTAACAGCCGCTACGGTTATTCCACGTCCGCTTAATCTGCTGAAGCTGGTGTCTGCCTCTGACAACCCCGCCACCGGCCAGGATTACTCGGCCTACCTGTCTGATGACCTCAGCAAGCCCGTTCCTTCATACTGGCAGCCAACCAATTTCATCTGGACAGACGTTACCATCAAACTGGAGAAAAAAAGCCTGCTCACCAAGCTGGATGTATACGATGCCGAAGGGACGTTTGAGTCGACTCCGGCAGATATTTACGCCCTGAACGGCAAAGAGAAAACCCTGATCGGGCGATTCACCGGCGACGGTTACCAGGTTTTCAAAACGTACAGCCCCACCGAGCCGCTGGTTGCCGATGCCATTCTGATTCATAAGTATTGCAACGCCATTCCGGTAAAAATCCGGGCCTACGGCGTGGTACTTCCCCCCGATCCACTGGACGCCATTTTGTATGCGCAGGAACGGGTAAAAGTCGTGTCCGTCACGACTGACCTGCCCACCCCGCAGGATTACACCCCGTACCTGAACGACGACATCAGCAGTCTGGTTAAAGACGATTACAGCAGCAACAACTGCCGCTGGCTGGAACTGACCCTGAAACTCGAAGCGCAGAGCACGATCAACAAGCTTGAGCTGTACGATGGCCACGACATCTGGACGGCCACGCCCGCGTCGATCTACGCGGTGAACGGCACCACCCGCACCCTGATTGGCACCTTTACCGGCCCGACGTACCTGACCTGGGTAGAGTTGAAACTCACTCAGCCCCTCACGGCCGATGCCATTGTCATTCGCAAATACTGCAATGCCCTGCCGCTGAAAGTGCGGGTATATGGTCATCCGCTCGGCACAGCGATTACGACCCCGGTTGGGTCAACGACCACCACGCCCGTAACTACCACCGCCGTCTCGGCAACGGTTGCCGTATCGCTGGGCACTAAAATTCCGCTGACCGGCAGCCGCTGGTACCAGCTCAACAACACCGACAAAGGCCTCGACGTCCTGTTCGACGGTAAAACGGACGCCGAAGTTCAGACGGGCTGGGGCAAAATTCTGCCTACCTACGACGCCTACTACCCGTTGGCAGCCGGTGAATCGATGGCGATAAAAGCAGTGAAGTTCTACGACGGCTTCGGTACCAATTCGACCAGCCCGTTGCGGCTGTCGATCATCACCAACGATTGGCGCCGCATTGAGATTGCGCAGTTTCAGGGACTGGCCTACAACGAATGGGTAGGCCCTTACCCACAGCGGCAACCGGCGGGCGACGCCCGGTTCCTGCTCGACAGTGCCATCACCGGTGCGCGCTATCTGGTGATAAACACCACCGACTTCTGGCCGCGCGAACTCGAACTGTACGGTACCTATCAAGCCCCTACCCCACTGGCGGGCACCCAGCCCAAAAAATCACCTATGATGAAGAACCTGCTGGGCATCAATGGGTTCGAGTGGGATTTCTACCAGGCAGGAGTACCGGGCATTTCGGCACCTAAACTACGGGCGATGCAATCGTTCGGCGTAGTTCGGCACTACATGGACTGGGAAAAGCTGGAGCTGACCGAAGGCAACTACACCTTCAACCCAACCCACGCCGGCGGCTGGAACTACGACCTGATGTATGAGCGCAGCAAAGCGGAAGGCATCGAGATCATGGCCTGTTTCAAAGACATTTCGCCCTACCTGAAGGCAACGTACCCCGCCGATCAGCAGGGAACCGACAACGTACCTGTGCGCTTTGGCAGTGATTTTGCCAAGCCTCAATCGTACATCGAGCAGGCCAGAACGGCGTTCCAATATGCCGCCCGGTACGGTAAAAACAAGCAGGTAGACCCCGCTCTGGTGAAGGTGAACCTTAAAATCAGGTGGACAAACGACCCCGCCAACGAGGTTAAGATTGGCCTGGGCCTGATCAACTACATCGAATGCGACAACGAGCGCGACAAATGGTGGAGTGGCCGGAAAGCCTACCAGACCGGCCGCGAATACGCCGCCAACATGTCGGCGTTTTACGATGGGCATAAAAACACGATGGGCCCCGCAATAGGCGTAAAAAATGCCGATCCAAGCATGGTGGTTGTCATGGGCGGGCTTAGCTCAGTAGCCAACGGCACCGATTACATTCGGGGCATGATTGACTGGTGCAAAGAGTTTCGGGGCTACAAAACCGACGGACGCGTGGACCTGTGCTGGGACGTGATCAACTACCACCTATATCCCGACAACGCCAATTCGATGCAGAGTGGCACCTCGTCGCGGGGTGTGGCGCCCGAACTGTCGGTGGCGGCGCAGGTAGCCCGCAATGTGCTGAAACTGGCGCATGAAGCCTGTTACGACATGCCCGTTTACCTGTCGGAAACCGGGTACGACCTGAACCAGGGCAGCCCGCTGAAGGCCATTGCCATCGGCAACAAATCGGTGCTGCAAACCCAGGCCGACTGGAATTTACGCACGGCCCTACTCTACGGTCGGGAAGGCATCGAACGCGTCGATTTTTACCAGACGTATGACTTGAACCTCGATTGTGCCACGCAGTTTTGCTCGATGGGTTTTATCAATGGGGACTTCTCACGTAAACCGACCGCCGACTACTTCTTCCAGACCAAAAAGCTGCTGGGCGATTACGTCTTTAAAGAGACCATCAGCACCAATCCGAATGTAGACCGCTATGAATGCAACGGGCAGTCGGCCTATGCCCTCTGGGTTCCCGATGAAGTAGGTCGCACGGCAACGTACACGCTCGACTTGGGAAGTAAGTCAGCCGCCCGGATATATACGCCACAGGCCGGCTGCGACACGATGCGTGTACAGCAGCTTACAGCCACCAACGGCACCCTTGCGTTAACCGTTAGCGAAACGCCCATCTTTGTGATAGGTACGTCGGGATCGGCGCGGATGGCGGCAGCAGAAGAAAGCCCCTCTTCGCCCACAATTCGGGTTTATCCGAACCCCTCGGCCGACTATATTACCCTGGCCTGGACGAGCACGTACCTGGGCAACGTAGGTATCCGTCTGGTGGACGCCAACCTCGGCGTGATGCACAAGCAACTCACAGTGGCGAAAGAAAGTACGGCCTTCTCGACGACGATAGACCTCACCTCACTACCCAGCGGGGTTCATCTGGTCGAGATTCAACAGGGAACAGACCGCATTACGCGACGGATTTTAAAGGTGAAGTAGCCAAGTCGGTGGTCGGTGATGTACCTTCAACCGGTCAATGACTGACCATTGACCAACATCCCGTTCTCCTTTGCTAACGCACATGATGAAACAGACTGCACTACTTCTTGGCTGCTTATTTCTGGCAGTAACCGGCGCGTCGGCCCAGACATTTCGTGGCCTCGATAAAACCCCGATGGACATGGCCTATTACCCGGATGACTATGCCCATGACCGTAAATTTGCTCCGGCTAAAATTGGTACCGACAAGGCGATGGTTCGGGTCACGTACAACCGCCCGGCCAAAAACGGCCGTGAGGTGTTTGGCAAGCTGGTACCCTTCGGCAAGGTGTGGCGGGCAGGAGCCAACGAAGCCCCGGAGATCAAGTTCTACCAGGACGTAACTATAGGCGGCAAGAAAATACCGGCGGGCAGTTACGCCTTGCTGACCATTCCGAACGAAACCGAGTGGACGATCATCCTCAGTTCTGACGTGGATCAGTGGGGTGCTTATAGCTATAACCCGGCCCTCGACGTTGCCCGTGTGAACGTACCTGTGCAGAAGTCGGAGGCCCTGCTTGAAAACTTCTCGATTCAGTTTGCCAAAAAAGACGCCAAAAACGCCACCATGTACATGGGCTGGGATACCACCGTGGTCGCCGTTCCGATTGGCCTGTAACTTTCCGGATCAACCCCGTCACATTCCCGACGGTGCTCAATCGCTTTCTGCTGCTACCCGGACGGAGCATCGGAAAGCGATTTTGGTTTAACCACGTACCTGGTCGATGCCAACCGATACATCGGGCCAATTCGGTGGCCCTGGCATGGCGGCAGTATGAGCACCTGGTCACATCATTGCCAAACAAACCCATCTAATTCTGGTATACCAAACAACAACCGCTTCTTTATGGATAGTACATCAAGTAACGTGCTGATCACCGGTGGTGCATCCGGCATTGGCTGGGCCCTGGCCGAGCGCTTTCTCCAGGCAGGTAGTCAGGTGACGATCTGCGGCCGGCGAGCCGATAAACTGCAGGACGCGCAGCAGCAATACCCACAGCTCCGCGTCCGTCAGTGCGACGTGGGACAGGCAAGTGAACGAATTGCCCTACGCAACTGGGTACGTGACGAATGCCCTGAGATTAACGTACTCATCAACAACGCCGGCATTCAACGCCGGATGCAGTTGACCAATAGCCCGGATGAGTGGAGCGAGAGCCAGCAGGAGATTGCGATCAACCTGGAAGCGCCGCTTCATCTGTCGACGCTCTTTATTCCGCACCTGCGTCAGAAACCGGCAGCGGCTATCATTAACGTCACATCCGGTCTGGCCTTCGTACCGGGTTCGTTTGCCCCCATTTACAGTGCGACCAAAGCAGCCCTGCATTCCTTTACGATGTCACTCCGGCATCAGTTGGCTAACACGTCGATTGAAGTGATTGAACTGGTGCCACCCGCGGTGAATACGGACCTGGGCGGAGCCGGGCTGCATACGTTTGGCGTGCCTGTGGGCGACTTCGCCGACGCCATGATGAGCGGCCTCGACGCGGGGGCGCAGGAGATCGGATACGGTACATCCGAGAAAAATCGAATGGCTTCCCGCCAGGAGATCGACGAGATTTTCAGGCAGATGAACAGCCGATTTTAGCTTAATCAGCGGGAAAGCCGTTGCCAACCGGGTGAAAGCGGGTGATTCGAGAGCGGTTGCTTACCTGACAGTAAATAGCCTGAAAATGAACGGGTACAGAAAGCTGTTTTGGTCAGAAAATTTCATTACTTGGTACGCTGAAACTTACTTCCGACCCAGCTACACCATCCTCATGAAAAAAGCCCTCCTTTCTACTGCTTGCCTGTTACTTGTCGCCGTAGGTGCATTCGCTCAGGTTCACCGCGACACCGACGGCTCAACATCGTCAGGTATCGATCTGCTATCTGTTGGTATCGGCATCGTTATCGGCCTGGTTGTTGGCTATCTGGCAGGCTCCCGTTCCAAAAAAGCCTGATCACTTCACGTGATTCATGCTGACCAGCAGGGGCACGATTCGCCCCCGGTGCTGGCTTTTCAGAAAGAAGCCCATTTTCTTGTCTTTGTAGCTAATCTGCTGATACGGTGCCAGTGCATCGCCGAACGCAGTCTGCACACGGTTGGAAAATGGGCCTTTTTGTGCGTTAATTTTCGCGATGTAATCATCTATATCGATGGCCGTCTCAGAAAACAGAAACAACCAGTATTCCAGTCCGGGTGCGCCCTCGAGCCGCAACAGGGTACCATTGGGCAACTCCACCCGGGTATCACGGCCAATCAGAGGGCTGTAGCCCTGTTCCGGAAACAGCTTCGTCGCCACTTCATCCGTCGAATTGGCCGTAACGAGATACAGGTACGTCTGTTTCGACAGGCGGGCGCTGAACTTGAACGGTGTACCCGTTCGCTGTGGTTTTATGACCCGGTAAGCCGCCAGCGTAGTCCCGTTTTTAATGCGCTCAACGGGTTGATCGGTACCGGTGAAGAATGTAGCAGTCGAAATAGCGATATCGGCCGAGAGGATAATGTCGGTTGGTGACCCGGCAGTCTGCACATAAGCCTGGTACCCGTATTTGGCATACTGGCCGAAATCGGCGTAGGCGATCCAGAAGTAGCCGTTGTCGCCCCAGTTCGTGCCCCAGCTGTTGATCAGCTTGAACGCACCAGTGCCAAACATGGTATCGTCATACCCAACGACACACATGGCGTGCCCAAAACTGAGCGATGAAGACAGTTCGGGTCGCCAGAGCGTGAAGGCAGATCGGTCCGTAGCCCGTTGCCCTGCCAAGGCCGAGCTAATGCGCGGCACAATGGTTTTTCTGAGGGTTAGGCTCTTTAGTGAGGGCGTTGTTTGAATACCTACGACTACGGGCGACAGTTCAGAAAGGGCTTTTTTAGTAGCCAGCTCTTTCAATTTCCGATCATCTACAATGCCAAACAGCTTCACATAATCCAATAGCCGGGAATCGGGTGTAGCCTCTAAAGGCGTCGGTGGTTCACAGGTTTGGGTAGCGGCTGCGGAATAAGCAGGCAGACCCTTCTGTTTGATATATTCCAGCGCGGCGCCAATATCGATACCAGCCTTGCAATCCGTGTCCCCTGCCTCTTTAATGGTATTATAGAGATACCAGGGCGAAAACCGGAGCTTATTTACCTGACCCATACCCAGCCGACTGGTCACCTGTCGTTTTTGGGCTTCCAGAATTGTCCGCATGTAATACCCTA
Organism: Fibrivirga algicola; assembly: GCF_011742925.1. Lineage (GTDB taxonomy): Bacteria > Bacteroidota > Bacteroidia > Cytophagales > Spirosomataceae > Fibrella > Fibrella algicola. The sequence goes on along the minus strand of NZ_WAEL01000007.1, from coordinate 100,391 downwards.
CCGACACCGCCACGCAGATACCGTTATCACCCTGGTTGATGACCTCTGGCGCAAACATTGACAGATCGATCCGGGCGGGTAACTTGCCAATTCCCTCACTCGACCGCTTTTGTGGCAGGTCTGCATAGCGGGCGTCATCAATGCGTAACCCCTGGGCAACCAGCCAGGACGGTACCAGCAGAAGCAATAGAGTGGTTTTCATGGGAAGAGGTGCTACATACCTGAATGGCCTAGCGGATAGCCAACCAGTTTTCATGAATGACCAGGTGCTTTATCAACTTCGGGGTGGTCTCACTCGCTTCGACGCCAGCTACCGAAACGGCCCATAGCGAACTGCTAAGGGCTATTACTGAGTCCTTCTCCATCTTGCTGAATGTATATTCTGTCCGGTTCAGATACTCGCTGAGCGTGAATTGCTGCGTTGAGTTAGCGACGGGTTTCAGATCTGAATAGTACTGACCAGTGAACCGGGTTACCTCCACGGTAGCATCAGGCAGCGCCAATGCCAGAAGTTGCTGCCGAATCTGGGGCGTCTGTACCGCTTGGGGGTTCAGCACCACCGCCGTCAGCAGGTTACTGAGCGTTTCGGGGGCCAGCGGGTCAAGAGCAGGCCGCTTTGCACTAGTCCTGGCAGCTACACGACACGATTTCTGGTCGAGCACAGGTTCCTGCTGGAAAGGCAATCCACCCAACGTCATAGACATGTACGTTTGGGTACGCTCTGCCAAATACTGAAACGAGACCCTGTCTAGCTCTTCGCGGGTGCTGATACTTAGCATCCGGTCAAATCCCTGATAAAAAGCCGTCGTGAACACGGAGCCTTCATACCGTTTATTGACCCAGGAGGGCAGCAACGGCAGCGAGCTACCCATTTTTACGATACCGCAGGTGTTCAAAAATAGTCGCCGGAGCACCTGCTTTCTCAAATCGAGCATACCAGCTCCTACAGAAGCAGCATGGCCATTATTGGCCAAAAACTGACCACTGCAATCAGCGATAATCAAGCCAAGGTGCACTTTTTTGGCAGTCAGCCACCCTTCAACCTCGGCCACCGGCAGCCCTTTTTCAGGTACGTTCCGCAGTTTCCAGTTGGCAAAACTGACCGTATTTTTCGTCGGCACGATGCCGTAACCCGAATAATAAATTACGATGATATCGCGTGGCTGGGTTTTGAGTTTCGCGATCGTTTGCCGGAGGATAGCCGCCGTGAACGTGCCTTTGTTCAGGTACGTTGTTCGCCGTCGGTAGCCCAGCCCCAGTTGCACTGTTTCCATGATCTGGGTCATGTTTGTTTCGTTGGTCATGTTCAGCACGCCGTACTCGCGGTCGTCCTGTTCGAGCACGTACAGCACATGTAGCGTCGGGGCCGGCGCTGGCTTCGCCAACAGACGGGTCGTAGTTCGTAGGCTTGCAACAACAAGCAGAATGAGAAAGTACAAATGCTTCATACGTGGCTCAACAGTGCGGTTCATACTCAGTAATTTACCGGAATCTTACATAGATTTATCCAGTAATACTATCTTACAGGTATGAAGGTGTTTAAACTTCTTGTCCTTACCTGTTTTTGGTACCAGGGAGCTGTCGCTCAGCAGAGCCTGACCGACAGCCTCAAGCAACGGCTCAACCAGCCCCTCGCCGACACAAGCCGGGTGCTGCTCCTCGACCAGCTTGGGCGATCGCTGATGTATTCGAAAACAGTGGAGGCCATGCAATTTGCGCAGGACGGCTTATCAATTGCGCAAGCGGTTGGTTACCAACGCGGAGAAGCCCGAATTCTGAACCGAATGGGCACAATTTATCGGCTAACGGGTAATTACGCAAAGGCGCTCGATGCCCACCTGAAGTCGATTCAGGTAGCACAGGCCATAGACGATAAAGACGCTCTGGCCCGCACCTACAATAACATCGGCGTGCTGTATTCGGAGCGAAAAGATTCTCGCAAAGCGATTGAGTACTTTCAAAAAACCCGCGCGCTGGCCGACCAACTGGGCAACATCGATTTGAGCAGAATTGCCCTGTCGAATATCGGGAGCGATTACGCGCTGCTCAACCAGCTGGATTCGGCGCTGGCCTACACCCGAACGGCTTATGACCTGACGCGTAAACAGAAAGCCGATGACATACAGATCGAACTAATCAACCTGGGGAATATCTACAAACGCATGGGCCGCTACCCGCTGGCGCTCTCGTTCTACCAGAAAAGCATCGCCACGTCTGTCAGCATGAAGGACGATCGGACGCTTAGCCAGACCTACGTTGAAATGGCCGAGGTATTCCAGAAACTTAATCGGGCTGATTCTGCGATTCTGTACGCCGGGCGTTCTCTACGCCTGGCGCAGACGGCCAACATACCGGTCAATGTACTCCAGGCGGGTAAGTTGCTGTCGGAGCTAACGGAACGGTCAAATCCTGAGCAGGCACTGGCAAGTTTTAAGCTTGCAACTACAGCGAAGGATAGCCTGGAAAGCGCCGAAAAAGTCAGGAATTTCCAGAATATCGAGTTCAACGAAAAGATGCGTCAGCAGGATATCGACCAGGCCGAGGCAGCTTATCGCGGCAAGATTACGACCTACATTCTGCTAGGCCTTATTTCTGTATTTGTAACGATTGCGCTGCTTCTCTACCGGACTAATCGGAGCAAGCAACGGGCCAACGTGCAACTTCAGCGTCAGCGGGACGAGATCAGCATACAACGGCACAAAGCTGAAGATGCACTGAGCCAGTTGACGGCTACGCAGGCGCAGCTTATTCAGAAAGAAAAACTCGCCAGCCTCGGAGAGCTGACCGCCGGTATTGCCCACGAAATTCAGAACCCACTCAACTTCGTCAATAACTTCTCGGAAATATGCTCCGAACTGGTGGATGAACTCAAGACCGACATCGAGGAAGGACGAACCGGGGAGTTGCTGGCTCTTGCCACAGATTTGAGCCTTAACCTGTCGAAGATCACTCATCACGGCAAGCGTGCCGAGGCGATTGTAAAGGGGATGCTCGCGCATAGTCGGCACGCCACCGGCGAAAAGGCCCCTACAAACCTGAACACTCTGGCCAACGAATACCTGACAATAGCCTATCAGGGACAACTGGCTAAAGACAAAGACGTTTACTGTAAACTGGTGACTCACTTCGCGCCTGGCCTGAACAAGATCGATATGGTTGGGCCAGACATTGGGCGTGTGCTGCTGAATCTCTACACCAATGCCGTGTATGCGGTGCAGGAACGTGCCAAACGTACCCAGAGCGACGCGGGCTATGAACCAACGATCACCGTGAGCACCCTGGCCCGGAACGGAATGGTTGAGCTACGAATGGCCGATAACGGGTCGGGGATCCCTGACGGCGTGTTGCAAAAGATTTTCCAGCCGTTTTTCACAACAAAGCCAACCGGCGAGGGAACGGGTCTGGGCCTGAGCTTAAGCTACGACATCATCACCAAAGGGCACGGCGGAGAGATGACCGTTACCAGCCGCGAAGGCGAAGGCACAGAATTCGTGATCAGGCTTCCGGCCAGGCATCAGGCAACGGGGTAGCTAGCTGTTTGTTAACAGATGAGATGGCTCAGCGACGGTGCTGTTGCTTCGCTATGCATACCCTTCGACCAGAACCCCGACCTAGTCAAAGGGCTGCTTTGCGAAGCTCAACCAGCCTCTGCAAGTAGTTACATCTCGTAATGCTTCCGGATCATACGCTCGTAGGTAGCAGTAGGTAAGATCAATTTGAGCAGAACGGACAGTTTCTCGAGCGGTTTGCCTACCCGGTAGAGCCGCTTTACCGAGGGCGACTGAATGATCGAGTCGATTAGCGGACCGAACACGGCGGGGTCGATACCGCCACTTACACTCTCATCAATCAGTTCGTAGGTTCGCTCAAACGTTTTTCGATAAACGCTGTCTGCCGCCAGCGAAACGCGCAGGCGATTCTTGTTGATATCGGTCCGCGTACCGCCCGGCTGAATGGAGCAGGCCTGCACGCCAAACGGAGCCAACTCAAGCCGCAACGCTTCGGTGAGGCGCTCAACGGCGGCTTTGCTGGCACTGTACCCGCCCCGATAGGGCAATCCGGCTTCGGCAGCAATTGAACTGATGTTGATGATCAGCCCTGATCGCTGACGACGCATAACGGGCAACACCGCCTGCACCGTTCGGATGATGCCAAGCACGTTGGTATCGAAGACGCGCAGTACATCGGCCAACGGCAACTCTTCGACGGGGGCCGCAATGCCCAGTCCGGCGTTGTTGATGATGACATCCAGTCGTCCCTCGCGCTGCACAATATGGTCTACACCCTGCTGAATGCTCTCTGCACTGGTTACGTCCATGGCCAGCATGGTAAACGGCTTGCCCGACGTGTCGGCCTGCCGGGAGGTGCCATATACGGTATGGCCGCGTTGACTCAAATAAGCGGCGATCGACTCGCCGAGACCAGTTGATGCACCGGTAACTAGGATAACTTTTGACATAGGCTTCGTTAACGTTCGCCCGAACACCACATTAATTGATAACGAGACGAACTGCAAGTATACAGCCGTTCAGGCGTTACTCACGACACCAGAGCACCCTTTGCTGTAATTGCCTGCGGTTCCATTGGCTTCAGCTAGCAGGACGATACACCTTACCGTTTTTTCGCCGGGCGAACAGGTTCGACCGACAGATTAGCCGTGAAGAACGGGAGCATCTTCTGTTCAATACGCTCGGCGATACGGTTCAGGTGATCGCCATCATATTCCTCATAGCCATGCGGAATCTGGTAGTTGGTCAGCATGGCGTCCAGAATTTTGTTGTTGGCGGCTATGCTCTCGTCTTTCGATCCGGCATCAAACGCGATGGCATGCAGCTTTTTCAGGTTGCCGATGTACTGATCCAGCAGCGCGAGCGGTGCGTTCGCGGCCCATTTGGTAGCCACCATTGGCTGTGGCTGGCCGTCTTTGACGGGCAAATCCAGGTAAAATGGCGCGTTGGTTGGGTTGGGCGACCACGATGCCGCCGACGCAAACATCGCTTTTGTACCGAAATCCGCTTTCTCCAGATCGGCCAGCGACTTCACGCCCTCCATACGGGCAGCCATGGCAGCACTCACCGAGCCGCCCGTATTGGGCAGCATGCAGCAGGGACTCAGCAGGTAGATACTAGAGAATGTTTCGGGGTGTTTCTGACCGATCCGGATCGACCCATATCCGCCCATCGAGTGCCCCGCCAACCCACGACTGCTTGCCTGCGCCAGGGTGCGGTAGTGCTTATCGACGTAGGTAACCAGTTCGTCCGCCACAAAGCCCTCCCAGTTGCCAATCGTCACCGAGTTAGAGTACATGCTCCCGAAATAACGATTGTAAGCATTCGGCGTCACAATGATAAACTCACGCGACTTACCCCCGGCCAGCGTTTTATCGACAACCGACGGCAGGTTGATCCAATGCTTGGTCAGGCCATACCATTGCGCGTCGTTGTCGGTGAAGCCGTGCAGAAAATAAATAACCGGATACCGCCGGGTCTTATCGGTACCATAGCTGGGTGGCAGATAAATTGATACGTCGCGATCGGGCGAATCACCGGCCAGGTTACCTTCCAGCCCTTTACCATGCACCTTGATACGCTCCACGGTGCCTGTTTTAACGGGACTGCTCTGACCAAAACTCTGGCTGGCAACCAGCAACAGAAATGTAGCCGTCAGCAAGGCAAGCGCTATGAACTGGCGGAAATATGTCAACGAACGCATGATCGGATTGGGGTTCATACTAGATGGCAGAAGGTAGCTACTAAGCTCAAATGTAGTGGGTAAAAGACGCAAAAAAGTGCAGGCCAGCCCCTATATAAGTGGACCAACCTGCACATCTAACGTTCTACCAGTTAACGCTACGCCATCTCGATGACCCAGTCGTCTTGCTCAATGGTGGTGTTTTCTTTCAGCAGTACCTGCTTGACGGTGCCGGGCTGCTGAGCGGCCACGATGCTTTCCATTTTCATGGCTTCGATCACAAACAGCGGCTGGTTCTTCTTCACCTCGTCGCCGGGCTTCACCAGTATGCGGGTCAGGCGACCTTGTAGCGGCGAACCAATGTCGGTCGGTTTACTCACCTTCTGGTTTTGCTCTTTCACCACCTTCTGCGCCTTGTCACGTACCTGTACCTGACGGCCCTGACCGTTCAGTTCAAAGGTGATCGTGCGCATGCCCGACGCGTCGGGCTCCGACATAAACAGCAGACGTACCAGGATATTTTTACCCTCGGCAATCGGCACCAGAATTTCTTCGTTGGGCTTCAGACCGTAGAAGAACGCCGGCGTTGGAATGATACTGACGTCGCCGTACTGATCAATGGCCTTGTAGTATTCCTCATACACCTTGGGGTACATCTGATACGAGAGGTAATCGAGAAAGCCATCGTTGCGGGGGAATGCCTCCTGGAATTTGGTAAAATCAGCATCGAAATCGATCGGGGCCAGGTGCTCGTTGGGACGACCGGTGATCGGCTCCTCCCCTTTCAGCACGGCCTTCTGAATATTCTCGGGGAAACCGCCATAGGGCTGACCCAGAATACCCTTCATCAGATCCTTCACCGATTCGGGGAACGACAGCGATTCGCCGCGCTCCAGCACATCGTCGGCGGTCAGGTTGTTGGCGGTCATGAAAATCGCCATGTCACCCACCACTTTCGACGAAGGCGTCACCTTAATGATGTTCCCAAACAATTGATTGGCAACCGAGTAGTTCTTCTTCAGCGTCTCGAACTTGTCGCCGAGGCCCGTAGCAATGGCCTGTGGCTTCAGGTTCGAATATTGCCCGCCCGGAATCTCGTTTTCGTACACTTCGGCGCTGCCCGCTTTCATACCGCTCTCGAACGGATAATAGTATTCCCGAACGTCTTCCCAATAGTTGGAGTAGGCATTCAGCGACGGCAGGTCAACGGCACATTCCCGCTCGTGCCCCTGCATCATCGCCACCACCGAATTAAAGTTCGGCTGCGAGGTCAGGCCCGACAAGGCACCCAGCGCACAGTCGACGATATCTACGCCCGCGTCGATCGCTTTCAGGTACGTTGCCGCCTGAATACCCGCCGTATCGTGGGTATGTAAGTGAATCGGGATGCTCAAGCTCTTCTTTAACTCACTTACCAGCAATTGCGCGTCGAGCGGTTTCAGCAGACCGGCCATGTCTTTGATACACAGCAGGTGCGAGCCTTCATCCTCAAGCTGTTTAGCCATGTCGAGGTAATACTGAAGCGTGTATTTCTCGTCGATACCGCTGTAGCAGATGGCGGCTTCAGCAATAGCGTTAGTCCGCTCACGAACGGCGCGGATGCTCACTTTCATAGCCTCGACCCAGTTCAGTGAGTCGAAAATACGGAAGACGTCGATACCCGTTTCGGCCGACTTCTCCACGAATTTCTCAATCAGATTGTCGGGGTAGGCTGAGTAGCCCACAGCGTTGGAACCCCGGAAGAGCATCTGCAACAGCATGTTGGGCATGGCCTCGCGCAAGGCGGCCAGCCGCTTCCACGGGCTCTCATACAGGAATCGCATCGACACGTCGAAAGTAGCGCCGCCCCAGACTTCCATCGAGAAGAGTTCGGGGTGATTTTTGGCAAACCCTTCGGCTACCTTTTGCAAGTCCTGGGTACGTACCCGCGTGGCCAGCAGCGACTGATGGCCATCGCGGAAGGTCGTATCGGTGTAGAGAATCTGCTTCTGATCACGTACCCAGTTGGCGAAGCCTTCACGGCCCAGCTCGTTCAGGCGGTCGCGGTTACCGGCCGGGTATTGGCCGTACTGGTCGAAAATGGGCACAACGGGCGTGCGGAATACCTTGCTGTCGTCGCGCTTTTTCACCTCCGGGTTGCCGTTCACGATCACTTCGCCGAGGTAGCGCAGCACCTTGGTAGAGCGGTCTTGCGGCTGGCGGAGCTTGAACAGTTCGGGGTGGCTTTCAATGAATGAGACGCGGGCATCGCCGCGCTGGAAAACCGGGTGGTCGATCACGTTCATCAGGAACGAGATATTGGTTTTCACGCCCCGAATCCGGAATTCGACCAGCGCCCGCTGTAATCGCTGGGTGGCGCCTTTCAGAGTACGTCCCCGGGCCGACACTTTCACGATCATTGAATCAAAATACGGGGAAATTTTAACGCCGGGATAGCTGCTGCCTTCGTCGAGACGGATACCAAAGCCAGCCGCGTTACGGTAGGCGATGATGGTACCAAAATCAGGCTTGAAGCCGTTGGCGGGGTCTTCCGTTGTGATGCGGCACTGAATGGCAAATCCGTTCAGTGGCACTTCATCCTGGTGATTGATGTAGATCCCGTTGTCGGACAGTTTATAGCCCATCGCGATCAGGATCTGCGAGCGAACGATGTCGACACCCGTTACCTCTTCCGTGATCGTGTGCTCAACCTGAATCCGGGGGTTCACTTCGATGAAGTAAATATTCTCTTCTTTATCGACCAGAAACTCCACCGTACCGGCGTTGCTGTAGCCCGCTGCCTTGCCAATTTTCAGGGCGTAGGCATACAGTTGCTCGCGTGTTTCCTGCTTCAGACCAAACGACGGAGCTACCTCGACGACCTTCTGGAAACGGCGTTGTACCGAGCAGTCGCGTTCGTATAGGTGAATCAGGTTACCGTGTGTATCGCCGAGCAGTTGTACTTCAATATGCTTGGGGTCTTCAATGAATTTCTCGAGGAAAATCGTGTCGTCGCCAAAGGCGTTGCGGGCTTCGTTCTTCGCTTCGGTAAATGACTTTTCAAAGTCATCGGGGTTCCTGACCACCCGCATACCGCGTCCGCCACCACCGGCGGCAGCTTTTACCATCACCGGGAAACCGATCCGGGCGGCTTCCTGACCAGCCCGTTCGGCCGACATGTTCTCTTCCCGCGAATCGGGAATGAGCGGCACCTCCGCAATTGTTGCCAGATTTTTGGCCCGCACCTTATCACCAAGGGCTTCCATGGCTTCGGGCGTGGGGCCAATGAAAATAATGCCCTCCTCGCGGCACCGCCGGGCCAGTTTTACGTTTTCCGACAGGAAACCATAACCGGGGTGGATGGCGTCGATCTTTTTGCTTTTGGCCAGCAGAATCATCCCTTCTACATCCAGGTAGGGTTTCAGCGGCTCGTCGTCACGCCCAATCTGATACGCTTCGTCGGCCTTGTAGCGGTGAAGCGAATAGCGGTCTTCGTAGGTGTAAACGGCTACGGTGGTGATACCAAGTTCGGTGGCAGCCCGCATGATACGGATGGCAATTTCACCCCGGTTAGCAACCAACAGGCGGTTGATTGGACGGATATAGTCTTTCATGATTTGGCAACAAATAAGGCCTTTGGTTGTATTGTCAGCAAACGACGAGGCAAATTTGTGGAAAATTTGGAGAAATCAGCCTGAAATGCAGAAACGTTAGCGCATAAGTTACCACAAATCTGCCGGGCCGAAGTCAGTCAAACACTACCTGGTCTGCTCGCCAATTTCGTCACAGATCAGGTACGTTGACTGATCTTTCTTTTTTTTTGTATTTTTCATAAAAAATAACCCTGCCTACCATGATTGCTGAGGAACCCAAAATAGACGCAAAAGCCTCGATAAAAGCGGCTTTTGACCGGCTGCGCCACCATGCGTCAGCCATGGCACTAACCACTGCCGACCAGCGAATCGACCGGTTAAAGCGGGTGAAAACATGGGTAGAAACGCACCGGACCGATATACACGCGGCCATGTACGCCGACTTTCGTAAACCCTCGGCCGAAGTAGACCTGGGCGAACTGACGGGCTTGCTCGGCGATTTACGCTATACGATCCGGCACCTGAAGCAGTGGATGAAACCGCAGCGCGTGCCCACGCCGCTCTCGCTGGTAGGCACAAGCGGCTACCTGCACTATGAGCCCAAAGGCGTGGTGCTGATTATTTCCCCCTGGAATTACCCGTTCGACCTGATGGTTGGGCCACTGATTGCTGCCATCGCCGCTGGGAACGTCTGCATGCTGAAACCGTCTGAGCTGACACCCAATACCGCCGCTTTGCTGGGTCGGATGGTCAACGATCTGTTTCCGCCCGAGGAAGTTGTGCTGTTTGAAGGCGATGCAGACACGGCGCAAACGATGCTCGACCTGCCGTTTAACCACATTTTCTTTACGGGCAGCCCCGCGCTGGGCAAAGTGATCATGGCCGCTGCCGCCAAACACCTGGCCTCGGTGACCCTGGAATTGGGTGGCAAATCACCGTTTATCGTTGACGAAACCGCCGACCTTAAAAAGACGGCCGAGATCCTGGCCTGGTCAAAGTATTTCAACAACGGCCAAACCTGCATTGCGCCCGATTACCTGCTGGTGCATGAGTCGGTTAAAGCGCCGCTCCTTGCTGAGTTTAAAGCGGTGGTGGAACGGATGTATGGCGCCGACAGCACCGCACGAGCCGCCTCCGACAGCTACGCCCGCATTGTCAATCAGCGCCATTTTCAGCGGGTCAAAGGACTGATCGATGATGCAGCCCGTAAAGGGGCCACCGTGCTGATGGGTGGCCGAACCAACGAAGCCGATAATTTCGTGGAGCCCACCCTGATCGATGGCGTTACCGACGACATGCAGATTATGCAGGAAGAGATTTTCGGGCCGCTGTTGCCTGTGGTCACAATGAAGAATCTCGACGAAGCGCTGGCCCATATCAACAGCCGCGAAAAACCGCTGGCGCTTTACATTCACAGCCGCAAGCAGGAACACATCGACTACCTGATCAACCGCACGTCGGCGGGCGATACGGTCATCAACGACGCCATGATCCACTTCACCAATCCGGAAATGCCGTTTGGTGGCGTCAACAATAGCGGCATTGGCAGTTACCACGGTTACTTCGGGTTTCAGGAGTTGTCGCACCGCCGAAGCATTTTACGCCGGCAATTTGGCACGATGAAGTTTCTGTTCCCCCCCTACACCGACCGGGTAAAGAAATTGATCGGCTGGGCGATGAAGTTCTCGTAATGGGTGTTTATTGACACAGCTAAACAAAGGTCACACGGAGAACACAGCGTTGTTTATCAACCGATGCGCGATGTTCTCCGTGTGACCTCTGTTTAGCTGTGTTGATCCTATCTGCTTATGGCTGATACGGCCCGCCGGTTTCGCCCCAACCCCATTTTGGCATAGGTTCACCTTCGGTAATAGGGTTGTCGTCAGTTTGCGAATTCAGCACGGCAAGTCGGCTGCCCCATTCCAGGTAGCCAACCAGCGCCGACCGAAACTCCGGGTCGCTGGGTAAACCCACCTCATCGGCGCTGTCGAGTAGCAACGCCATCCACCGTTTGCGCTGGGGCTCGGTGAGGTGTTTTCCGATATGATGCTCCACCATGTGTGTATGGCTGCCACCGTCGGCTTCGGTATAGCGCGGAGGGCCACCGAAAACTTCACCAATGAAGTGAGCCACGTGCCGGGCGTGCTCAGTCGACATGTGGCTAAACACCGGAGCCAGCAGTTCATCCTGCGCGACTTTAGCGTAAAAATGGGCCGTTAGCTCTTCAAGGCGGTCATTTTCACCAGCCCAGGCATAGAGTGTAGGAATCGTTTTCCCGTTCATCGTATCGAGTGGTTTATTGGCTGATTACCCGGCGGCAAAGAACACCCGTTTTACGCGCTCGCTGATGCCGGTTAAAACTTCATAAGGAATTGTCCCCATACGCTGCGACAGGTGGGTGACGGGTACATTAGGACCGAAGATTTCGACAAAATCGCCCTCGCTGGCGGGAGCATGGGTCACGTCGATCATGGTCATGTCCATGCAAACGCTGCCAACGGTGGGGCACAGTACGCCGTTGACCCACACCTCCCCTACACCATTGCCAAGGCGGCGGTCGTAGCCGTCGGCGTAGCCCAGTGCCAATGTGGCAATGCGTGAATCGTGGTCGAGTACGCCGCGCCGGCTGTAGCCAACGGTTTCGCCAGCCGGAACGATCTTAATCTGGCTGATGGTGGTGGTTAACGTACCCACAGGGCGCAGGAGCGACGGCTCGGTCTGGCTGCTTTCAACGCCATACAGGCCAATGCCTAACCGAACCATATCAAGCTTAAAGTCAGGAAACCGCACGATGCCCGCTGAATTGAGCAGGTGCCGCACAGGACGGTAGCCGATACCCGCCTCGAGCACCGTTGCCGCCCGACAGAACGTATCGTACTGCTGTTGCGAAAAGGCGTTGAACTGCGCGTCATCGGCCCCGGCCAGGTGGCTAAACAAGGTGGCGATCTGCACGGCCGGGTGAGCTTTCAGGTACGTGACCACCGTGGGAATTTCGGCTTCCAGGAAACCCAGCCGATGCATGCCGGTATCGATCTTCAGGTGGCAGGGCACCGGCGAATCCGGGGTGGCCTGCTCAATAAAACTGCCCCATTCGTGGAGCAGGCGCAGGCTGTACATCTCCGGTTCGAGCGCATGATCGAGCAATGTCTGAAATGCCTCGGGCGAGGGGTTCATCACCATGATTGGCAACGTAATGCCCTGCTGACGCAGAAAAACGCCCTCGTCAGCGTAGGCCACGGCCAGCCAGTCGACCCGGTGAAACTGGAGTAACCGCGCCACTTCGGCGCTGCCACTCCCGTAGGCAAACGCTTTCACCATCACCATGATTTTTGTCTGGCTGCCAACCCGCTCGCGGTATTGGTTCAGGTTATGCGTGAGCGCGTCCAGATCAATTTGCAGCACCGTACCGTGTACTTTCTGCTGCAACCGGTCTACGATGCGCTCGAACCCGAAGGCACGGGCACCCTTGATGAGCACCACACTGTTCCGAAATTCGATGCCCGCCTGGGCTGGGTACGTACGCAGAAACGTGTCGGTATCGGGGTAGAACAGGCTGTTTTGGGCAAAATAGCCCCTGTTGCGGCTAATGACTGGCCCAATGCCAATGACCTGCGATACACCCTGCTCGGTGAGTAACTGTCCGATGAACTGGTACAGGTCAGTTTCGTTCTGCCCCGATTGCAGTACGTCGGACAGGATAACGGTCTTATGCGTGCGGTTTCCCTGCTGCTTCTGGAAATCGAGAGCCAGCCGCAAGCCGGCCACGTCGTTATTATACGAATCGTCGATCAGCACGCAGTTGTTGATTCCCTCTTTCAGCTCGAGCCGCATAGACACCGCCCGCAGCCGGGCCAGCCGGCGGTTAAGCTCAGTCTCGTCGGTAATACCCAGCGTGAGCATCGTAACGATACAGTGCGTCAGGTTTTCAACGGAAGCGGGGTCGGTGAAAGGCATGCGCAGTGACCAGCGTTTGTTGTCGGCTCCACTGATGGTGAGTGCATCGCCCTGAACGGCCACCCGGTACAGCTTGTCGAGGCCCGCCGGACTAGCCGCCTCCTGGCCTTGCCGCGACCAGCCGACCAGTTTGCAGCCAGGATTTACGGCCGTCAGGAGCATACTGATTTCGTCGGCGACCTCGTCCTGATCCAGCGAGTACACCAGCGTGTCGGCCCCTACGAATAACCGGAGCTTCTCGGCTATTTTCTGCTTTCTGGTTTTAAAGCCTTCGTCGTGCGCCGTACCGATATTGGTAAAAATGCCGATCGTTGGTTTGATAATGGCCTCAAGCGCCGCCATTTCGTGGGGTCGTGAAATACCCGCTTCAAAAATAGCCAGCGTGTGGGTGCTATTAAGCTGACGCACTGACAACGGCACGCCGAGCTGCGAATTATAGCTTTTAGGGCTACGGGCTACCACGTACCCGGCCGACCCGGTACCCGCCTGACTGACCGGGCCGGTCAGCAGTTGGGCCAGCCATTCTTTGACAATGGTTTTGCCGTTGCTGCCCGTAATGCCGATCACCGGCACTGAAAACGTCGCCCGATGTGCCGCCGCCTGTGCCTGCATAAAGGCAACCGTGCCAGGTACGGTAATAAACTCAGCGTCAATGAACTGTTCCTGCCCGGGAACGGGCTGTTCAATGACAAATTGCCGGACACCCTGCCGGTACAGTTCGCCGATATAGGCATGCCCGTCGTGGTGATCGCCGCGAATGGCGAAGAACACACTTTGTGCGGGCACCATCACCTGTCGCGAGTCGGTGAGCCAGAAGTCGTTTAATTGATGCACAATGAAGAAAAGATAAACGGTACGCAACGTACCTCAAAATAAGGCCTTCCCGAGCCATTAATCAGTAGTTAAGCCACTTTCTTTAGTTGGCCACGCTACATCCAGCCGCGCCGCTTAAAGTAAATCACCATGCCGCTTCCCAATAACAGCATTGCCCCGAGCGTCCAGAAATACCCGTAACGGGTGTGCAACTCGGGCATATTGTCGAAATTCATGCCGTATACCCCCACAATGAATGTTAGGGGCATGAAAATGGCCGAAAAGATGGTCAGCGTTTTCATCACCGAGTTCATCCGGTTGCTGTTGGTCGACAGGTACACATCGAGCAGGCCGGGGATGAGTTCCCGGTAGGCGTCTAGCGTTTCTACAACCTGGTTGATGTGGTCGGCCAGGTCGCGCAGAAACGGCATAGTAGTCGACTGAATCAGCGGTGATTCTTCCCGCATCAGCACGCCCAGCACATCGCGCAGGGGCTGTACGTAGCGGCGCATCAGGTTCATTTCCCGTTTCAGGGCGTACAGGCGCGCCAGTGTATCGCGCCCGGCTACGTCGCGGATAATGCGGTCTTCGACGTCATCCAGCTTTTCGGCCATGCCTTCCATCACCACAAAATAGTGATCAATAATCAGGTCCATCGTGGCATAAAGCAGGTAATCGGCCCCATTGCGACGGGTCTTTCCCGCTGATGCCTTAATGCGGTCGATCACCGGCTCAAAAATATCGGCCTTGCGCTCTTCCTGAAACGTAATTAGAAAATTGGCACCCAGCACCATGCACACGTGTTCGGCGTCTATTTCCTGGGTACGGTTATTATGGTGCAGCATTTTCAGGGTAACAAACACGACTTCCGAACTCACCTTGCTGCCTTCATAAAGGTCAATTTTAGGTTTCTGCTCCGTGTTCATCACGTCCTCCAGTAACAGGGGGTGAAGTCGAAACTGCGTGCCCATTGCCCCTACCACCGCCGCTTCATGAATCCCGTCTACGTCGAGCCAAAGCACATGCGGATTCTGGCCAGTTGGTAACTGACAGGCACTCAGCTTGCCCGACTCGTCGATCTTAAACTCGTCTGCATTGTATTCGATCCGCCTGACCTTGGTTGCATGCGCAATTTCCCGCCCCACGTAGGTCAGCGTGCCCGGCGACGTACCCACCGGTTTTTTCGATACTTTATAACGATGTCGTGCCACTAGTTTTCTGCTTAAACCTTCTTCGGTCAATTACGTCAAAACGCAACCAAGCCGTTCAATGTAGCTGTCAATTTCTGTCTTTACCAACACTCAACCCTGGTCGATGCCAAAACTACCATGTTATGAAACGCTACCTGCTTCCGCTCCTCCTTACTGTTACCCTGCTCCAGGCGTGCAGCAGTGGTAAAACGGCCTACCGGCGCGGCGATTATGCCGAAGCCGTTCAAAAAGCCAGTCGTCGGCTCAATCAGAAACCGGGACTGAGCCGACGCGGTCACGAACTGGCAACGGAGGTTATTCAGCGGGCCTTCGTCGAGGGTTACCAGGCCCATCAGTCGGCCATTCAGAAGCTGACGGTGCAGTCGGCTGCTCCGTTTCGGTGGGAAACTGTTTTCGACAAGTACAACACGTTGCAGACCATGACCGCCGATGCCCGTAAAGCTGCACCCACAGCTACCTGGCTGGCAACGTACCCCGCCGATTACGCCCGGCAATTGGCCGAAACCCGCCAGTTGGCCGCCGATGAACGTTATGCACTGGCCGACGACGCTTATGCGCATTACCAGACTAACCGGATGGCTGCCCGCGATGCCTACGAGCAGTACCAGAAAGCACTATCCTGGGTGCCCAATTACCGCGATGCGGCTCAGCGGTCGCTGGAAACGTTGCCCTACGCCCTGTTACGGGTAGCCGTGGAGCCGCCAAAACTCACTCCGCAGCTTGACCCATCGGAGACGGCCGAATTAGGAAACCTATTGTTCAGCAACCTCCAGGGGTCGAATAAGCCATCGACCTACGTCCACCTCTTCAATCCAAATCAGGTCGAAACCGGGATCGATGGACGGCTTCGGTTATACGACGGTTTCCCGATCGATGAGGTCGTGCAGTTGGCGGTAAGCCGGTATGTTCCTTACTACGAGCAGACGATCTCGACAACCCAGGAAGTTGAAAGCGACAAGCTGTATAAAGTAGGGACAAAGCGGATCAACGATTCGACGGTGGTGGATGTGCTGGAGAAAGTAAAGGGAAAAGTGACCCGCTACACGTATTCCATCGACGCTAATATGGCCGTAGACAGCCGGTCAGTTAACCTGCAAACGGGCCAACTGGTGTGGACTGACACCGACCAGACCAGCGCAAACTGGACCGTTCAGTGGGAAACGTTCAAAGGCGACGACCGCGCCCTCAACGGCCGCACACTGCTAACAGCCACGGGCACACCACCATCGCGCCGTGATCTACTGAATAGCCTGACCAGCGATATGGGTCGTGCCGTGCTGGGTACGTTGCACCGACGGTACAAAAAGCGGTAGATTAGCCGCATGACTACCAACGCCCTTGCTCATCTGCAGACAGACCCTGTTCTGGCGCAGATCATTGCCGAAACGCCTATCATCAAACCCGCCGTCAGCTTTGCCGACGTACCTGAGGCCGACCGGCTCTACCTGGCTTTGCTGGAAAGTATTGTGTCGCAGCAGATTTCAGTTAAGGCAGCGGATGCCATTTTTCGACGATTCAGGATGCTTTTCAGCGAGACGGCCGATGCGGAAGGCTACCCCTCGCCTGCTCAGCTGCTGCTGAAAACGACCGATGAGCTACGCGCTGCCGGATTGTCTTTTCAGAAGATAAAATACCTGCAAAGTGTAGCCGAATTTGCCCTTGCCAACCCGCTTACCGTTGCACACGTAGCCAACATGACCGACGAGGCCGTGGTACAATACCTGCTGCCCATCAAAGGCGTTGGCCGGTGGACAGTTGAAATGCTGCTGATGTTTGTCTTGGACCGACCCGACGTATTTCCCGTCGACGACCTGGTAATTCGTCAGAAAATGATTCGCGCCTATGGCCTGACCGAAACGGGGAAACCGCTCTATCGCCGCCTTCAGGAAATTGCCGTGCCCTGGCAACCCTACCGCACGCTCGCCTGCCGGTACTTATGGCGCTGGAAACCCGTCGTTACAGTTTCTTGACCTTAAACGCCACCGTAGTCTCTACCTTCAAAAGCGCCTGAATGCCATCGGGTCGAATGGCGATGATCTGGGGGACAAACTGAAACGTGAGAATGTCCAGGTCGTTCTTTTTACCTGCTTTCGCTTTTTCAAAGGCCGTATCAATCAGGGTAGGTAGCTTATCAATTTGCTGCCTGATGGGGAACTTCAGGGCTTTGGCCAGGGTATCATTGAGCCGGTCGTGCAGCAGCCAGTCGGCGGTAGATAACAGGCGTTCTTCTGTTTCCACGTCAAAGTCGATGTTCTTTACCAGCAGCGTGTGCGTCAGCGTGTCGTAGGCGGGCTGGCCCCGGAAGAACAAAGTGCCTTTAACAGCCCCGCCTACATCGGCCCGGATGATTACGGCGTGTTGCCCACCGTAAACGGTCGTTTTATTAATGGTCAGCAGGCCACCGGCCAACTCCAGCTTACGGCCTTTGAGTTGCTTGGCCAGAATCCGGTTAATGTCATCGTAAGAGATGAAATTCATCACGCGCAGATCGGTGACTTGCTTGATGTGCTTGTCGCGCCTAATGGTGGGCAGGGTGCGGTTCAGAGCTATTTTAGGGCGTGGACCAATCACGGTCTTCGTGTAGAAAGCCACCCGAATTGGTACAGTCAGCGTTTTCTCGTCGCCCGTCACTTCACCAACCGCCACGCTGAATGGCGTGGGTACCAGCCAGAGGGAGTCAGGCTTTTTGGCCAGTACTAGCGGTTTTTGCAGGTCAAGCCAAACCGGTTTAACCTGCTTATCGAGGCGTAGCCCTTCATAAACAGCCTCATCGATGGCTTTCTCAATTTCAGGCCGCCGTTTCTGAATGACGCTCTCGGCCAGGTTAGCAAACGGAATGTTGATGCCCAGCACCCGCACTTTCGGCGGCTTTATCCAGGTGTGTTTTACCAGGCTGACCCGGGTAGTGAGCCGCCAGTCGGAAGCGACCTGAAGAGGACTTTGAAAATCAACTAACAGTGCACACAATGCTTCTTTAGCGTGGTTTTTCTTCCGTAATCGAATTGGATTATCGAGCCAGATCTCCAGCGGAGCCGAGAAGGTCACTTTGTGATTGACATAGCGGATTCTGATCCGCCCGGTGCGCCGTACGCGCATATTGAAGCTGGCCCCTTTTTGCCCCTTCATCGTTTCGGGGCTAACGATCTCCGTCTTGATCGAGGCGTTGATCTTGTCTTCGAGGCTCTTAATCTGAAAAGTAATTGGTCCGGCTAGAAACGAAAACGCTTCCGGTATGGGCGGGTCAAATCCTTCGGCCGTTGGGGCTTTCGGCTTTACTTTTTGGCAGGCTGTAGCCCAGCACAGCGCGAGTAAGGTGACTAGTATGTATGTATAACGTGGGGGGATCATATGGGCAACAAACGAGCAGACGCCCCCGAAGGTTTGTTTATGTTAGCGTACACTTGGCAACCGAATGTTGCGTTGCGTAGCTACCTGATTGTCAGACGCGCAGCCACAACCTTTGCCGCAGCCCGCCTCTTTAACCGAAAACCGTTTGTATACCCGCCAGCCCAGATAACCAAGCGCCAAAGCGAATAACACGAAGACCAGGATCGTTTGCATGAGAACAGGTTGTCGTTTTCTGTTTGATGGTTGTCGTTTGAGGTTGCGCCGCTAACCAATGAAATGGATAATGAGCAGCGCAACCTCAAACGACAAACATCAAACATCAACCCATCCGTTCCGTTGGGCCAGTCGGGCGATGTGCTGATAGTGGTGTTCGCCATGCCAGGCATACAGGGCCAGCACGTCGGCAACACTGTAGGTTTGCTGGTTACCCGGGTGCAGGTACGTTCGCTCGAATTGACCGGGGGTTAGCCGGATCAGGCAATAGACCCAGCGCAGATGCAGGCTGGTGAGCAGGGACAGCGACGGGGCAATGGGCAGAGCTGAGTCGGCGAACATGGCCCACTCCTGCTCTTCGTAAGGGCTGATGCGCGGGTTTGTTTCGGTTAGGGCCAACCGGGTACGTATATACGCATTCATGTGGCTATCGGCTACGTGATGCACTACCTGCCTGACCGTCCAGCCGTCGGGACGGTAGGGCGTGTCGAGCCGCACGTCAGGCCAGGTTTGTACCAATTCGGCTAGTTTTTGCGGGTATGCGGCAATTGCGGCAAGGTTAGCCCGCTGCTGTTCGGGCGTATAGGTCTGGGGGACGGGCATAGGCCCAATCGGGTAGCGGAGGTCGTCAGGATTTGACATGTGGAGTGGGTTTTGACAAATCTAGCCTGAACTTTTCGACCACGAAAACCTTTTTTGACGGTAGACAACAAACAAAACCGGGTTACAGACCACTACGGAATCGCCCGCCAACAACCGATTAGAATGAACTGGAACAAACTGACCAACGCCGCTCAACTCGACGAAATAAAGGCCGAATCGGCTACTCAGCCTGTGCTGATTTTCAAACACAGCACTACCTGCTCGATCAGTTCGATGGCACTCAGCCGGATGGAGCGCAACTGGTCTGAGGCGTCGGGCATTAAGCCGTATTACCTTGATTTGCTGGCTAACCGGCCCTTGTCTGGTCAGGTTGCCGACACGTTCGCTGTCACGCACCAGTCGCCTCAGGTATTACTGATCCAGGATGGAAAGTGTGTGTATGATGCATCGCATATGAGTATTTCATTTCAGGCTCTGACCCAGGCAGTGTAATCAATTTTAGCCTTACAGCAGCCTTTAAGCAGCCACTTCAACCTGGAGTGGCTGCTTTTTTTTGACAGTCGCAGGTACGTTAATGCCCATCTCCCGCTTACTGCAACGATCGGCTCACTTTACTAATTTTTATCTCTAATCAATTACCTATCAATATATTACCTCTTTACTTCAATAAGATACTTGGGCTTATCTGCAAACAACCGAAGTATTTTTCTATTTTTAACAACCTTAATCGGTACCAGGTTAGGGTATCATAGATCAACGTTGAATGAATTTGAATCTCCCCTGGGAGCAACCTCTCCCGCCAAACGCACTTCCTAAAACGCCAACCGGCATTACCGGACTCGACGAAATTACTTCTGGCGGCCTTCCCAAAGGCCGGCCTACGCTCATTTGTGGTAGTGCCGGTTGTGGAAAGACCCTCTTCTCTATGGAGTTTATTGTTAGGGGGGCACTTCAGTATGGTGAACCTGGCGTTTTTGTCGCTTTTGAGGAAAAAACGGAAGAACTGGCATTGAACGTAGCCTCCTTAGGCTTTGATCTCCACCAACTTCAAAAAGATAAACTGGTTAAGCTCGACCACGTTCGCATTGAACGGAGCGAAATAGAAGAAACCGGCGAGTATGATCTCGATGGCCTGTTTATCCGCCTGGGCTACGCCATTGATAGCATTGGGGCCAAGCGCGTGGTGCTGGATACCATCGAAAACCTGTTCTCGGGGCTAAATAATCAGGCGATTCTACGGGCAGAGCTTCGGCGGCTGTTTGAATGGCTCAAAGAGAAAAAGGTAACCACAATCATTACCGGTGAACGCGGCGACGGCTCACTGACTCGGCAGGGATTGGAAGAATACGTTTCCGACTGTGTTATTCTGCTCGACCATCGGGTCGATAACCAGATTTCGACCCGCCTGCTCCGTATTGTCAAATACCGGGGATCAGTACACGGCACTAACGAATATCCGTTCCTGATCGACGCCGAAGGGATATCTGTGCTGCCTGTTACCTCGCTCACACTCGACCATAATGTATCGTCGGAACGCATTTCATCGGGCATTCCGGCGCTCGACAAGATGCTCGATAGTAAAGGCTATTACCGGGGCAGCAGCATTTTGGTCTCGGGAACAGCCGGAACCGGGAAAACCAGCATTGCTGCTTGCTTTGTCAACAGTGCCTGCGTGCAGAAAAAGCGTTGCTTATACCTGGCTTTCGAAGAGTCGCCCCAGCAGATTGTCCGCAACATGAAGTCGATTGGCCTTGATCTACAAGCGCACATCGACAACGGGTTGCTCACCTTCAACGCGTCGCGGCCAACCCTGAACGGCCTGGAGATGCACCTCATCGCCATTCATAAGTTGATCCGGAAAATACAACCGGAGGTAGTTGTGCTTGACCCGATCACCAACCTGATCACGGTGGGCTCGATGAGCGAAGTAAAATCGATGTTGATTCGCCTCATCGATTTTTTACAGACCCAACAGATTACCGTTTTGTTTACCGCGCTAACTCGCAATACGGTCGTACAGGAGCAAGCCGACGAAGGCGTTGCGTCGTTGGTTGATGCCTGGCTGCTGGTCAGGGATATTGAGTCGAACGGCGAACGTAACCGGGGGCTATACCTGATGAAATCGCGCGGGATGCGGCATTCCAATCAGGTACGTGAATTTGTCATTACCGACCGTGGCGTCGATCTTGTCGACGTGTATCTGGGTCCTGAAGGTGTACTGACCGGGTCTGCCCGCGAAGCCCAGGAGTTACAACAAGTTACGGGCGTAGCCCTGCGCGATCACGCGCTGACGCGCAAAGACCGGGAAATTGAGCGCAAACGGCTCGTCCTTGAGTCAAAAATTGCCAGTCTGAAAGAGGAGTTCGAATCGGTGCAGGATGAGCTGAATAAAAGTTACATAGAAGAAGAACTGCGGAAAGAAATTTTCGAAAAGAATCGGGATCAGCTTACCCGAAGCAGACAAAAGGAAGAATAACCAGTTAAGTCTATATAGGCGGTTCATCAGCCCCTCCTGGGCCGTTACTCAACGAGTTGTTTTCGTTAGTGAAACAACAGACAATAGTAGTCAGCAGACTTAGTGCAACACACCATCACTCAACATTATGGTTACTGAAGATAAAGAAACAATATGGGAGCTTAGGCTCTATATAGCCGGCAATACGCCTAAATCGAATCT
This sequence comes from Fibrivirga algicola, assembly GCF_011742925.1. Lineage (GTDB taxonomy): Bacteria > Bacteroidota > Bacteroidia > Cytophagales > Spirosomataceae > Fibrella > Fibrella algicola. Next base: position 78,309 of record NZ_WAEL01000007.1, on the reverse strand, counting down.
GGCCCTCGCCAATCTAAGAAGGTATTGCGAAGCAAACCTAAAGGATAATTACGTCATCGAAATAATTGACTTGCTGGTTCATCCCCAATTGGCAGAAGGCGACCAGATACTGGCCGTTCCAACGCTGGTAAAAAAAGTACCCGAACCAATTCGAAAAATAATTGGTGATTTATCAAACGAAGAAAAAGTACTGGTTGGCCTGAACATCCGTCCGGCCACGAAGTAAGATGATTGAGCCACACCCAAACGACGACGATAATTCAGCTACTGGAGGACAGGATGACAAACAAATGCCCTACCAATTGAGCTTGTTTGTTGCGGGAGCTTCTATTAATTCTATACGCGCCATTACCAATCTGAAACAACTTTGCGAAACATACCTGGCAGGTCGCTACAACCTGGAGATCATTGATATCCATCAACAGAGAATTTTCGCAGAACAACAGCAAATCATTGCGTTACCCTTGCTTATCAAGCACCGGCCATTGCCCGAACGGCGGATGATTGGCGACATGTCAGATACGGAAAGGGTACTCAAAGGCTTGGGATTATTAGATCAATCTACATGAGTGAGGTACAGACCTACGAGGGACTTCTGGCCGAAAACGAACGCCTGCGCATTCAATTGGATGAAGCCACCGAGACCATACAGGCCATCAGAACGGGGCAAATTGATGCCCTGGTAGTAGAAGGGGAAGAAGGCCACGAATTGTATACGCTTAAAACGGCCGATACTACCTACCGGGTTATTATCGAAACAATGAACGAAGGTGCCGTCACACTTGGTGCGGGGGGGCTGATCGTTTACTGTAATTCTACCTTTGCCGTGCTGGTAGACATGCCGCTGTCGCAGGTAATTGGGTTACCCTTTTATCAATTTGTAACGCCCGATTGTTTGCCGCTCTGCTATGAACTGTTTACTGAGGGACGGATCGACAATCGGAAGGCCGAACTTCTACTGATCGATAGCCGGGGTAACCTGGTTCCCTGTCTGTTGTCAGTTACAGAATTGAAACTGGATGAGGGTACGTCTCTCTCGGTAATTATCACTGATCTGACGATCCAGAAAGAAACCCAGCAGCTTCTACGGTTAAATAATGACCGTCTCGAGAAGTCGAACACAGCCCTGGAAATCAGCAACAATGCCTTAAACCTGTCGAATGATAACCTGCAGCAATTTGCGTATGTAGCCAGTCATGATCTACAGGAACCGCTACGCAAAATTCAGTCATTCGGTGATCTGCTCAAGACCAACTACGGGCCGGAGTTAGGTGATGCGGGCGTCGACATGATCAATCGCATGGGTGCTGCCGCCACGCGTATGTCGATGCTTATTAAAGACTTGCTCAACTACTCCCGCCTGACCACGCAGCAAGTCCCCTTCAGCCCGATTGATCTGACGCTGCTGGTAACCGATATTCTCGACGATCTGTCTATCTCCGTGTCAGAGTCGAATGCGGTGGTCGAGTTTGGTGAATTGCCAGTTGTACAAGGTGATGCAGGCCAGCTTCACCAGCTTTTTCTGAACCTTCTTTCCAATGCGCTCAAGTTCCACCCGGTCGACATAGCGCCGCGCATTCAGGTGGTAGCCCGTACTCTGAAAGCGTCGGACATCCCGGTAACGGCCTTGTCCGCCCCATCGGAAACCAACCCTGATCGCCTGTTCCACGAGATCAGCGTGACCGACAACGGCATTGGCTTCGAGGAGAAATACCTTGACCGCATTTTTCAGGTATTTCAGCGCCTGCATGGTAAAACACATTACCCCGGCTCCGGCGTCGGCCTGGCTATCTGTAGAAAAGTCGTACTGAACCATCGCGGTGGACTGACAGCCAGAAGCCAGTCGGGGGAAGGGGCCACGTTTATCGTGTATTTACCGGCGTAAACCCAGTCAGCTTGCAGAGAGTGATGACCGGCACTTTTACCCGGTCTTTTGCTGTATGCCCGTACCGTATCAGGGAGTAGCTAATCCAGTCCATCAACGCTGACAGCTGGTTAAATTACTTAGGGTAAACCCTAAAATGTGTACAGATTATACAACTTGCTCCATAAAATTACCCTTCCCTTAAAAGCTTGCGTAAATAGGTAAATCCTGGTGTTTCTTTGGACCATGTTATAACAATAACTGGTTTTATTTTAACAAAATAAATACCTGACTTATCACCTCTACCTATTTACCATGAAAACTCAGTTACCACGCAGCACAGGCGCAGTAGCAGCGATTCTGTTGTTACTCACCCTATCGCTATGGCCCGGAATGGCTGACGCGCAGGATCGGCGTGTAACCGGAAAAGTCAGCTCCGGAAAAGACAAGCAAGGGATTCCAGGAGTTACCATTCTGGTAAAAAATTCACAGCTAGGCACGACAACGGATGCAGATGGCAATTACGCACTTTCTGTGCCGCCGAATGCTACGCTGGTATTCAGTGCCATTGGTTTTGCAGGAAACACAATAAGTGTTGGTAATCAAACGCAACTGAATGTAACCCTTCAGGAGGCTGACCAGAACCTGAGCGAAGTGGTGGTTACGGCCTTGGGTATTAAGAAAGAAGCGAAGACCCTTGGCTACGCTACTGCCGTCGTCAATCCCGAACAGATCACCACAAACCGAACGGTGAACTTTGTAAACGCCTTGCAGGGGAAAATTGCCGGGGTGAACATTACCAGTCTCGGAACGGGGGCAGCCGGTACGGCCAAAATTCGGATTCGGGGCCAATCATCATTTTCAGGACAGAACAACCCACTCATCGTCATTAACGGCGTCCCGGTCGATAATACCAACTTTGGTCAGAATAACGGTAACGCTGGCGGCGACAACTCGATCAGTAACCGCGACCGCAACTACTCGGATGGCGGCGATGGTCTTTCCAGTATCAATCCTGACGACATTGAAGGCATGACCGTGCTGAAAGGCGGTACAGCGGCGGCCTTGTATGGCTCACGCGCTAAAGACGGCGCTATTCTGATCACCACAAAAACCAGAGGCACCTCGGGTGGGATTGGCGTTGTCTACAATACCAACTTCACTACTGACCATCCGCTCGATTTCACCGACTACCAGTACGAGTACGGACAGGGTGAATATGGCGTAAAACCAACAGCGGCCAATCCAACATCAGGCGTATGGAGTTTCGGCGAAAAATTTACTCCTGGCGCAACCCAGGTGCTGTTTGGCGGTATTACGGTCCCCTATCAGCCTGTTCGCAACCGGATCAACACCTTCTACCGCGACGGCAGCACCTGGACCAACTCTATTGCGCTTTCATCCGGCAATGAGCAGGGTGGCTTTAACCTGTCGCTGTCTAATCTGGACAACAAGGGAATTACACCCAATAACACGTTCAACCGTCGGACAATCAACCTTGGTTTCAGCTATAACCTGTCGCCGAAGCTGACCGTTTCGGGTTCGCTAAACTACTCGAACGAGTTGAACAAAAACCCACCCCAGATTGCCCAGCAGGATAACAGTACGCCAACAGTGGTTTACACGCTGGCTAATTCCATGCCGTTCGACGTACTGGAAGCCAACCAGATCAACCCCGCAACGGGTAATGAGTTTGTGTTCTCCCGGTTTATGAACAGGACGAATCCGTATTTCGTGATGAACAACAAGTTCGAGAACATCCGGCGCGACCGGCTGCTGGGGAACATCACGGCCCGCTATAACCTCACTGACTGGCTCTACGTCCAGGGACGTATCGGGCAGGACTTCTGGTCTCGTGATCAGGACTACAACTTCCCGACTGGCCAGGCCTCATTGGCGGCAGCACCAGCCGGTTTTGTCAACGGGGCCTACGTCCAGGAAGCCCGCCGGTTCCGTGAGTTGAATAGCGACTTTCTGGTTGGAGGAAACCGTCGGTTTGGCAAAGTTGGCATCAATATTACGGCTGGCGGCAACCAACTCTATCGCCGCAGCGACCTGAACAGTGTGCTCGCCACCGACTTCATCGTTCGTGGCTTGTATGTGCCTCAGAATGGTCGCGTAAAAGACCCGACCTATGGCCTGAGCGAACGGCGGGTTAATTCGCTCTACGGGGCGGCCGAACTTTCGTATAACGATTTCCTATACCTAAACGTCACGGCGCGCAATGACTGGTTTTCGACCCTGGCACCGGCCAATCGGAGCATTTTGTACCCTTCGGTAACCGGCAGCTTCGTGTTCTCACAGGCGTTCGACAACATGCCGGGCTGGCTGAATTTCGGAAAACTTCGTGCTGCCTATGCGCAGGTGGGTAGTGACGGCGACGTAACCCCCTACTCGAATAACCTGTTTTATGCAGTAAGCGCCAACCTGTTTCCGAATCCCTCAGGAACTGGTCAACCGGTTGGGTTTATTACCTCAAATACGGTACCGAGCACCACGCTGCGACCAAGCACCACCGCTGAAGCAGAAGTAGGTCTTGAATTGAAACTGTTCAATAACCGCGTAGGTCTCGACCTGACGTACTACAATAAAGTCACCAGCGACCAGATCGTATCAGCGCAGGCATCAGATGCATCGGGGTATACCAACACACTGATCAACAATGGGCAAAGCCGCAACCGGGGTATTGAAGTCCTGCTCAACCTTTCACCGGTACGTACCCGCAACTTCAACTGGGATATTACCCTGAACGGATCATACAACGAAACCAAGTTGTTGAAACTGCTCACCGACGACGATGGATCGCCCGAGAAGGACTACAATAAAGACAAGTTACCCGAAGCAATCGTGGTGGGTACCGGCGTGTTCGTGGGTGAACTGCGCCAGGTAGTTGGCCAGCCTCTGGGCCAGCTCTACACATTCGGTTATCAGCGTAACGCGGCGGGCCAGATCGTTCATGGCGGCGATGGTCTGCCACTACGGACCGCCTCGCCGATTTCGTTTGGCTCTGCGTTGCCAAAATATGTGGGCGGTATCACCAACACCTTTAACTACAAAGGCATCAACCTTTCGTTTCTGATCGATTTCAAACTGGGCGGCAAAATGATGTCGGGTACCAACCTGAATTTATTCCGTCATGGGCTTCAGATGGAAACGCTGGTTGGCCGGGGTGACGCCGACCAGAAAATGGTGGGGGCTGGCGTGAACGAACGGGGAGAACCAAACACCGTTCGGGCGTTTGTGCAGGATTACTACTCTGTTGGCCGGTCGAGAAGCCTCGGTGAGCAGGTAATGTATGACGCCGGTTTCTGGAAACTACGACAGATCTCAGTGGGCTACGATTTCACTAAAATGCTGCCAAAGACCCTGTTCATCAAAAGTGTTCGCCTGAGCGCCGTGGCAAACAACGTAGCCGTTCTGAAAAAGTGGGTACCCAATATCGACCCTGAGCAGTTCGGCTTCAGTTCGGACAACCTCGTTGGTCTTGAAGCAACGGGCATCCCAATCAGCCGCAGCATTGGGTTTAACCTAAATGTTAAGTTTTGATAATCGACTTTCCCATGAAAAATAAACTTATCCTTCTTACCCTGTCGGCGCTGGCAATCAGCATCAGCAGTTGCGACAAGGGTTTCGACGAACTGAACGTCAATCCTACAGCGGCCACGGCACTCAATCCGGTATTCACCTTTAATAATTCTATCGTAAATACATCATTCCCAGCGTCTACGTTGGTGTTTGAGCTCCCCATCGTCCAACAGATGTTCTCACCGAACTCAGGCGTGCTGGCGGGTGGTAATTTCAACGTCGATAACCGGGGAACAACCGGCCCCAATGCAGGCATCTGGCAGCGGTATTACCGCGATAATATTCGCTATCTGGTTGACGTGCTCAGCCAAACCAAGGCCGACCCAACCAGAGCCAACCTCTACAACATGGTTCGCATATGGAAGGCTTATTCGTTTATGGTTCTGACCGATACGTATGGCGATGTGCCCTACTCGGAGGCTGGACTTGGGTATATTGGTGGGAATGTGGCCCCAAAGTATGACGCTCAGGAAAGCATCTACACCGACATTATTAAGGAACTGACCGAAGCCTCGGCGGCGCTTGATCCTGCCAAACCGACTGAAGCTGGTGAAATCGCCTACGGTGGCAACGTACCCAAATGGAAACGATTCGGCTATTCGGTGCTGCTGCGCGCAGGAATGCGGCTGTCCAAAGTGAACCCAACCCTGGCCCAGGCAACGGTTCAGAAAGCCGTTGCCGGTGGCGTGTTTCAGTCGAATGCGGACAATGCTGTGATTCGGAACGATGCCAATTACCAAAATCCGCTGGGTGCAACGCTCAACTCAACGGAAGCGGCCAACCTATACCTGACCGGCTATTTTGTTGATTACCTCAAATCGACAGCGGACCCACGGCTCGGCTCGATTGCAGCTCGCTACGTTGGCGCAAAAAGTGGTCCGGAGCAAACACTGGCACGTATAAACCGCGACCCTGCTGTGCAGATCGGTATGCCGCTTGGTTTCGATAACGGTACCATTCCTGCCCGTGCGGCCGCCGATAAACTAGCAAGTTTTTACGATTATAGCCAACTCGATCGGACCCGAATGGGGAAATTAACAGCCCCAACGTACCTGGTGACCTACGCCCAGACACAACTGCTACTTGCCGAAGCAGTTGTTCGGGGTTGGACAACGGGGAATGCAGCCGATTACTACAACGCAGGCGTTACGGCACACATGCAGCAACTAGGCGACTACGATGCAACATCGCTTGTTTCGCAACCTGCCATTACGGCCTATTTAGCGGCTAACCCCTACGTGGCGGCTAAGGGACTAGAGCTGATCAACACGCAGTACTGGATTGCTTCTTTCCTGAATGGCCCAGAAACATTTGCCAATCTGCGGCGAAGCGGATTTCCAAAACTTACCCCTAATCCGTACCCTGGTAAGGAAATTAAAGGCAGTTTCATTAACCGCCTAACGTACCCGGATCTCGAAATTTCGGTCAATAAAGCCAAGGTAGACGAAGCCATATCCCGCCAGGGGGCTGACAACCTCGACACCCGCGTTTGGTGGGATAAGCAATAGTTGGTTTGGTAGTTGGCCTCACAGAAGTCCCGTCATAATGGCGGGACTTTTTTTATGGCCTTTTCTCACCTCAACCAGCAGGCATGACTAAGCACGCCCGATAGCCATTTCTTTCAAACATCGACTAAGATTGATCCAGCTTGGCGCCAGGGATTTTCCATCTCTGACTCCTTGTATGATCTGGCTGGTGAATGAGCCCTGTTAACGGGGCCGCTGACGAAAGAAAGAGAACAATCGGCAGTCTAAATGGGTAAAACGAGCATCAACAACTCAACAGCATGGCACTAACAGACACGTACCTGATCGATGGCTCGAACCGCCGCTGGTTCCTGAAGCAATCATCGGCACTAACGGGCCTTCTTCTCCTGCCGCCGTTGGTGGCAAAACCGGCTCCTCAACCTCAGCAATCAGCTATGAGCGCAGCAGACACCAAACGCCCGATCACGCTGAAGATAAATCGCAAAACCTATAAGCTCGACGTAGAACCGCGCGAAACGTTACTCGACCTGATGCGCGAACGACTCGACCTGACGGGCACCAAAAAAGGCTGCGACCACGGTCAGTGCGGGGCCTGTACGGTGCACGTGAACGGTCGGCAGGCTAACGCCTGCCTTATGCTGGCGGTAATGCATCAGAACCAAGAAATAACGACAATTGAGGGCGTGGCCCCCTCAAAAACCCAGTTGCACCCGCTCCAGGCGGCCTTTGTAAAGCACGATGGCTATCAGTGCGGTTTCTGCACGCCCGGTCAGATCATGTCGGGTGTTGCCATTTTGCGGCAGGGACATGCCACCTCGCCCGATGAGATCAGGGAATGGATGAGCGGAAATATATGCCGCTGCGGTGCCTATAGCGGCATCGTCGAGGCTATTGAGTCGGTACAGAAAGAAGGAAAAAACGTATGAACGCATTCGATTATGTGCAGGCCAATCAGCCAGCCGATGCCCTCCGCCTGATCGGAGCTGCTCCCGCCAGCCGTTTTATTGCGGGCGGCACTAACCTGGTCGACCTCATGAAATACGAGGTAGAGCAACCAGGTACGTTGGTCGATATCAGTCGGTTAGCGCTAACCCGGATTGAGAAAACAGCCACTGGTCTTCGCATTGGCGCGCTGGCAACCAACAGCGATGTAGCCGCTAATGCGCTGGTCAAGAGCCAGTTTCCACTGCTGGCCGAAGCATTGCTGGCCGGTGCGTCGCCACAACTCCGCAACATGGCCACGATGGGCGGCAACCTGCTGCAACGTACCCGTTGCAATTACTTTTACGACACGAGCCAGCCCTGCAACAAACGGGCACCCGGTAGTGGTTGTGGGGCCATTGGTGGCTACAACCGTATCCATGCTATTCTGGGAGCCAGTCCGAGCTGCATCGCCACCAATCCGAGCGATATGAATGTGGCCCTGAGTGCCCTCGACGCTGTGGTTCAGATCAGCGGCCCAAACGGCAATCGGTCGGTGCCGGTGGTCGACTTTCATCGCCTGCCCGGTACCACCCCCCAAAAAGACACAATACTGGAGCCCAACGAGCTGATTACGGCCATTGACTTACCCACTCCGAAAAATGCGGGCAAGTCGCACTACCTGAAGGTGCGCGACCGGGCGTCGTATGCCTTTGCTATCGTGTCGGTGGCGGCCCGCCTGGCGGTTGAGGGCGGCGTTATTCGTGAGGCCCGACTGGCTCTGGGCGGCGTGGCTCATAAACCCTGGCGACTCGCCGAGGTTGAGAAGCAGTTGGTTGGCAAACCGGCGAATGACGCAACGTTTCAGGCAGCAGCAACGCAGCTGCTGGCCGGCGCACAGCCTCATGAGCATAACGCCTTCAAAGTAAAACTGGCCCAATCAGCTATCGTCAGAGCGCTACAGACAGTCACGGCATAAACGGTTTTTCAGGCAGCGATTTACAGTTCGGCTGCACAGGATTGTCTGAAAACCGGCCAACCCCATTTCAATTATGGCAAAGAAACTAATAGGCGACCCGATTGACCGAATCGACGGGACGCAGAAAGTAACCGGATCAGCCCGGTATTCGGCCGACATAAAACGGCCCGATCTGGTGCATGGCGTGCTGGTAATGAGCACCGTTCCCAATGGGCGTATCCAGAAAATCGATACGTCGGAAACGATGAAGCTTCCCGGTATTGTGGCTATTATGTCGCATGAGAACGCACCTAAGCTGGGCGGCCTTGACAAGAACAAGACCAGCCAGATGGCCACCGACCGGGTACTACACGTATTTCAGGACAACGTGGTGCATTACAACAACCAGCCGATCGCGATGGTCATCGCCGACACGTTCGAACGGGCCGTCGATGGGGCAGCGCGGATACGGGTAACCTATGATACACAAGCGCTTAAGCCCGAGTTGCCTGCCAATATCGACAAGGCCACTACGCCGAAACAACTCCCCCGTTACGACGACCAGGTAGACACCATTCGGGGCGATCTAAAAAAAGGCATGGGCGAGGCTACGGCCCGATTAGACGCCACCTTCCGCACACCTACGCAGTACCACAACGCGCTGGAGCCACACGCGCTGCTGTCGTACTGGGAAGGCGATAAGTTGACTATGTACAACGCCACGCAGGGCATTTCGGCCAGTCAGAAGCGCGTAGCTGAGATTTTCGGTATTCCGAAAGAAAATGTGCGTGTGATTACGCAGTACCTGGGCGGCGGTTTCGGCAGTAAGGGCACTACCTTTTCGCAGGCAATGCTCGGCCCAATGGCCGCGAAGCTGGTGAACAAACCGGTGAAACTGGTGCTAAAGCGCGAACACATGTTCGGCATGGTGGGCTCCCGGTCAGCCACCGTACAGAAGATGACGGCGGGGGCCAATGCCACCGGGCAGCTAACGGCCATGTCGCACGACACGGTTGCGCAGACCGGCACTATGGATGACTTCATGGAACCGGGCGGCACCATTACCCGAATGCTCTACGCCTGCCCTAATCTGGCCACGACCCACAAGTTTATTAAGGCAAATGTCGGATACACCTCGCCAATGCGGGCACCAGGCGAAGCACCAGGCGTGGTTGCGCTCGAATGCGCGATCGACGAGCTGGCAACTCAGCTTAAGATGGACCCGCTGCAGTTTAGGCTGGTCAACTACGCCGAAACAGACCCGCACAAAAACCTGCCCTATACCAGCAAATCGTTGCGGGAATGCTACCAGCAGGGAGCCGATAAATTTGGCTGGTCGAAACGCCCTGCCCAACCCCGCGCCACCCGCGATGGGAATTACCTGATTGGTACGGGTATGGCCACGACGGTGTACCCCGTTAACCGGGGTGAGTCGTCGGCCATGTTGCGGCTCAATGCCGACGGCACCGTCCGGCTCGAAACGGCTACGCAGGATTTAGGCACGGGTACGTTCACGATCATGACCCAGATCGCCGCCGAAATTCTTGGCCTATCGCCCGACAAAGTGACACTCGGTGCGGGTGATTCCAAGTACCCCGAAGCCGTTGGTTCGGGAGGTTCGCGCACAACGGTTACTACCGGCTCGGCGGTGGCAGAAGCAGCCGAAGACGTGCTGAAGAAGCTGAAAAAGATGGCCTACAGCGATAAGAAATCACCGCTCTACGCCGCAGCCGAGGCCGATCTGGTGGCTAAAGACGGCCGCCTGGAATCTAAATCGAACCCTAAAAAGAACGAAACCCTGGTTAGTCTGCTCAAGCGCAACGGCGGCAAACCCGTCGAAGCCACCGTAAAATCGACTTCCGGGGCTGAAAAAGACACCTACTCGATGAACGCCTTTGGGGCTGTGTTCGTGGAAGTCCGTGTTGACGAAGCACTGGGTGAAGTGCGCGTGTCGCGGATGCTGGCCAGCATTGCCGCTGGAAAGATCGTCAACGAGAAAACGGCTAAAAGCCAGATTCTCGGCGGCATGGTGTGGGGTCTGAGCATGGCATTGCACGAGTACGCCGCTACCGATCAGCGAACCAACCGTGTCATGAACCCAAACCTGGCCGAATACCACGTACCCGTCAACGCCGACATCAAGAATCTGGACGCTTTTTTCATCGAAGAAAACGACGAGATCGTGAATCCGGCGGGGGTTAAAGGCATCGGTGAGATCGGCATCGTTGGCACTGTCTCAGCCATTGCCAACGCGATTTACCACGCCACCGGCAAACGCCACTACAACGTGCCGATCACAGTGGAATCTATTATCAGTTAATAAGTTGATCGATGATCGGTACCTCCCGCTCCGTATCGAGAGAGGCAGTACCGATCATCGATCACTATTCAGAGCTTGACTTTATACAGCCTGAACGGGTAACTGACCTTATCCTGGCCGTTGTTGTACCGGGCTGTACGCTGGATCTGGGCGGCAGTCACGTACAAATACCCATCGGGGCTGATCCCGAAACTGTCGGGCCAAAGCAGGCGATCATCTTGCACCACCGTTTCCAACTTTCGGCCGGGCGTGAACCGACGAAGGGCTTTATTGGGCGAATCGGTCAGGTACACATTACCCGCCTTGTCGGCGATCATTCCGTGCGACACGCCCGTTTCGCCCATCGTTTCCACACCAGCGGCTAACTGCTCGGGCGATAGGTCGGAGTTTGTTAGCAGGTCAGTCGCAATCCGGTATAAACTTGTCTGGTTGATGGCCCGGTAATAGAGATACCGAAAATCGTGAGTCAGGGCAATGCCGTTTACGTTACTGCTGAAGGGCCTGCCCGCCTGATCGGCGACCTCTTTCCCATCGATAACTAACCTGAACCTGGGATCGGCCGAAGTGGACGGATGCTTTTCCAACACCGTCCGGCTTTTGCCGGTTGCTAAATCCAGCACCACGATGGCCGAGCGCCGGGGGTCTGACAGATAAGCAATCTGACGCTGCGAATCGACCTGCACGTCATTCAGGCCCAGTTGATTTCGGGGCAGGTCGTCGAAGCGATAAATGCGCTCTACTTTATTCTGCATCAGGTTGATCTTCAGCAGCTTTATACCGTCCGTAAACGGGGGGTACTCGGCCGGATTTGCTGGATCGAGGACCCACAGCGAATTCGTCTGGTCAACGAACAGAGCCTGCACGTTCACAAACCGGTCGCGCGGTTGCAGCGAATCCCACTGATTCCACTCCGCATTGGGATACGGCTTCCGCTGCCCATTCACTAGTTCGGCCAGCCCAAACTGATATGGGTTTCGTTTGGGAAACGTAACAAAAACGCGCCCTGTTGGTGCATCCTGCGACACCGCCAGCCCAATAGGCTGGTACCGACCGAACTCGGCCACCTCAATCAGTTTGGCCCCGGTTTGGGCAATAGCCGCCTGAACGCCTACCGCACTAATGAGAATAAGAATCAGGTTCTTCATGGTATACGTAACGCGGACTTTGGGCTGCATGTTTGGCTGGATTCATTGACGGAGTAGACCCGACGTACCCACCTGACATCCCCGGTAAAGGCACACGCCCATTTTTTTTGTTCGATCCTGTAATGTTTATGAAAATCAGTCGTCTTTGTGATTGACATGGATCTACACGCATTCAAGCAACGGATTTTGCCGGTACAGAATCGACTCTTTCGGTTGGCTACGCTCTTTCTGCGTAACCGCGAAGATGCCGAGGATGCCTTGCAGGACGTGCTAATGCGTTTGTGGTCGAACCGACAACAACTAGATACGTACCAAAGCGTGGAAGCCTTAGCCGTTCAGATGACCAGGAATTTATGCCTGGACCGACTGAAGTCTCACGCTCGACAAAAGTCGGTCGATCAGGCTGATCTGGGCAACGTACCTACTGAGCAACTTTCGCCCTATCGGCAAACAGAACTAACCGATAGTGCAAGCCAGATGCGGCGACTTATTGATGAACTGCCTGATGCGCAAAAACTGGTGCTGCATCTGCGCGACGTGGAGGAATATTCCTTCGAAGAAATTGAACAGGTGACGGGTCTTTCGATCAACGCCATCCGGGTTACCCTCTCACGGGCACGACAGCGGCTACGCGACGGGTACTTAAAATTGAACGACTATGAAGCAGGATATTGATGCGTTGCTAACTCGCTATTTCGCGGGAGAAACGACGCTTGACGACGAGAAACAACTACGCGCTTTTTTTCAGCAGACTGATTTGATTCCGGTGCATTTACAGCCATACTCAGCGCTGTTTACGCAGTTTACCAATGCCCGAAGCCAGCAGCCCTCACCTGAGTTTAGCACTCGTCTCGACCAGCAACTTTCTCCCCCACCTCCGATGGGTAAGGTGCGGCAGTTAACCAGTTGGGGGATGCGCCTAGCGGCCGGGGTAACGCTGCTCCTCATCGGTTTTGCGGGAGGCCAGTTTTACAGTCAGTCACGGTCAACGGTAGCATATAGCCCTGGTCTGATGACCAGCGAACAACCAGAGGCAGCCTCAATGAAGAAAGTACTCGCCTTCGACGCAAACACTCAAACGTCGGCAAGTGACCGGATTCAGGCTGTGAACCAGAGTTATGAACTTGACGAAGCCGACCGGGAGATCACGCAATTACTGATCAACACGCTCAACTTCGACGCCAATGTCAACGTCAGGCTCGCGGCTTGTCAGGCATTAACGCATTTCGAGCGGGAGGAAGGCGTCCGCGAAGCACTGATTCAGTCACTTCGTATTCAGAAAGACCCCAATGTGCAACTGACGCTGATTGACGCGCTGGTAGCCATCAAAGAAAAACGGGCCACCACCGATATGCAGTGGCTGGCCCGCAACCAGCAGGTGCTGGAAGTAGTGCGCCTAAAAGCAGAAGAAGGAGTCGGCGCGTTGACAAGTTCAACGCACTCTCCTTCCTGAAAAATCTTAATTAACTCATTACTACTATGAAAAAAATGCTGTTGCTGGGCGCCCTATGCCTGGGTCAATCCACTGTGCTTTTCGCGCAGGATAACAAAGCGCTGTCTGGTTCTGCCCAATACCGCGTGAAGGAAGGTGACGTAGTACAAGGCCAAGCCAAAGAGTACAAGACCAGGCTGGCCAATACTGCCGATCAGAAAGTGACGATCATGCTGGATGCAGGTAACCTGAAAATTGAGGGGTACAACGGCAATGAGCTGATTATCCAGACTACGGCAAGGATAGAAGCGCCGCCAGAGCGTGCCAAAGGATTACGTTCGCTGTACAACTCTGCCGTAGACAATACCGGACTTGGCCTCGCAGTGACGTCAGAAAACGGGGGGATACGGATCGAAAATGCATCACGTAAGACCGTCCCGTATACCATTCGGGTCCCTCAGAAAGCGGCCATTCTGTACGAGCAGACCAACTGGGGGGCTGGTGGCGTAACGGTGCAAAACGTAGACGGCGATCTGGAAATACGCACGAAAAACGGCGACATCAATTTACTGAATGTTACCGGCCCCGTTGTTGCCAACACGACGAACGGCGAAGTTAAGGTGGTGTATTCGACCCTGAATCAGAGCAAGCCAACTGCTATCTCAACCATCAGCGGCGCGATCGATGTCTCGCTGCCAGCCGCTACAAAAGCTAATTTCAAGCTCAGTTCGATCAACGGTGAGATGTATACAGACTTTGATCTGGGGCTGACCAAGAAAGACGGCCTGACACGCATGGGCGGCGGGCATGTCATTAACGGTGCGGCAAACGGCGGAGGCGTCGACCTGCAATTAAAAACGATCAGCAGCGATATCTACATCCGAAAACAGAAGTAAGCGACTCAGCCCTGGTCTGTCTCACGTACCTGCATTTCACGTTATTCCATCTCTTTCCTTTCCTCCTGCTCTTATGAAAACCTTCCTGCTTCTGCTGTTATCTCTCTTTTTGGTAAGCCCTGTTTTCGCCCAGAAAATCATCACCAAAACATTACCCCTTGCCGCTGACCAGGCCGTTCACCTAGATCTGAAGTTCGGCGACAGTATTCAGGTACGATACTGGGATAAACCGGACGTTTCGGTACGGATTGCGGCGACGATCAACAACGGTAAGCTCAACGATGCGTTGCTGGTCGAAACGGCTTCCACGGCTCAGGCTGTCAGCTTGAAAGCAGATTTCGATAAAGAACTGATCAAGCAGGGGAAGGCCGAAGACTGTCCCGGCACGAAGAACCAATCGACCTGGCGGACCGATAAAAACGGAGACTCCTATTCCGTTTGCAGCACCATCAACTACATCGTATTTCTGCCCCGGAAGGCGGCCCTGCGCGTAGAAACGATCAACGGTAACATTGATATTCAGGGAGCAACAAACCCTGTTTGGGCAAAGTCGATCAGTGGCTTTGTCGATATGAGCTGGGCGGGTAACAAGGGCGCCAATGTAGCGCTGAAAACCATTACCGGAGAGGTGTATTCTGACCTCAGCATTGAGTTTAAGAACAAGCGGGAGAAGCATCCCATTGTGGGCTACCTGCTGGAAGGCACTGTTCTGAGCGGAGGCCCGGAGGTGCGGCTGGAGTCGATCAGCAACAATATTTTTCTGCGTAAAGAAAAATAAATTGGCCATTTCTGGCTGTGGTTGCAACATTTCAGAATTTGCTGGCTCTTTACGGGGCAAGATCAGTCTGCGAGGCAATTCTCGATGGGGTTACGCTACCGAAAATTAACGACGCAGACAGACAGGTCGACGAGTAGCCAGGTCTGTTTGGGTTCATCCCATTTTTGAGCGGGTTTATCCCATTGTCAACACGGGCTTGGCGCCGACACCTAGTTTTGGTCATCAATCTGTAAAACACGATGCACAACACGTAGCTCATTTGTTCGACGGTGCCGCAACCGAACGCCTGAGCAGCCAGCCCTTACTACGTCTACCGACTCTCTCCAATCAACCACGTATGAAACTCTTTTTAACCGTAGCCGCCCTGGCGCTATGGGTTGGGACCACTGTTGCCCAATCGCTTCCAAAAGTCACCGTTTCTGGATCACTCGTCGACTCAGCGAGTACGAAACCGGTTCCCTTCGCCACAGTTGCCGTCCGGAATGGTACCACGCTGATCACCGGCAGTACGACTGATAGTTCAGGTACGTTCAAGCTGGCGAACCTGGCCCCCGGCAGCTACACGCTCACACTCTCATCGATCGGTTTCCAACCAAAAAATCGCCTGATTGCCGTACCAGCCGACCAGCCCGCGCTGAATCTGGGTGCCATTCAGCTCCGATCAGACAGCCGAACCCTGAGCGAATTGACCGTGACGGCACAGAAGGCCCTGATTGAAGAGAAAGGCGACCGGCTGGTGTATAATGCGGAAAAGGACATTTCTAACGTAGGAGGATCGGCCGCCGACGTGCTACGGAAAGTACCATCGCTGAGCCTGGATCTGGACGGCAACATTCAGATGCGGGGCAACAGCAACATCCGGGTGTTAATTAACGGGAAACCGTCGGCTATGATGGCCCGCAACCTGGCCGATGCACTCCGGCAAATGCCCGCCGACAATATCAAATCGGTGGAGGTCATTACCAGTCCGGGGGCTAAGTACGACGCAGAAGGGGCGGCCGGGGTAATCAACATCATCACCAAAAAAGCGCTCCAGGGTTTCAACGGATCGGTGATGGCCTCGCTTGGTAACATGAACCGCAGCACCAATACCAAGTTTGCGCTGAAAACGAAGAAGCTCGGTTTTTCGCTGGCGGCCAATGGCTATCAGTTTCGGAACATCCGGGATGTACAGACCACGCGAACCACCTTGTCGGCGACCGGTCAGCCCCTAAATTACCTTTCTCAACTCAGCTACGCCGATAATACGGGTACGGGTGGGTTCGGCGAATTTAGTCTGGATTACGATCCTGATTCAACGAGCCGGATCAATTTCTCGGCCAACGCCTGGGGGGGCTCCTACCCCAACAATAGCTCGGTGATCAACCAGTTGACCGACCCGGCGGGGACCCTGCTACAGTATTTCCGCAACGACATCCGGTTCCGTAACCCATACGGCAACAGTCAATTCGATCTGGGCTACACCAAGACGTTTGCCAAA
Organism: Fibrivirga algicola; assembly: GCF_011742925.1. Lineage (GTDB taxonomy): Bacteria > Bacteroidota > Bacteroidia > Cytophagales > Spirosomataceae > Fibrella > Fibrella algicola. The sequence continues at coordinate 61,443 of NZ_WAEL01000007.1, read as the reverse complement.
CGGGGCTCGAACACGTCGGCGTCAGAGTTTACGCTCCTGACCCAGTTTAGCCGGATGCCCGATAACTACTTTTACGATACCGACCGCTATACCCTGGACGAAACGGAGCAGCTTAGCTTTCGGCAACGGAGTACCAACTACAGCCGCAATAAAGAATACACACTCCAGGCCGATTACACACACCCGTTTCAGATCAAAAACAGCAATGACACCACTAACCTGAAACTAGAAGTGGGTCTGAAAGCCATTCGGCGCGACATTGGCAGCGAATTTCGGGTCGAACTGGCACCAGACGGGCAGTCACCCTTCGTTATCGACCCGGCCCAATCGAATGATTTCGACTATAACCAGCAGATTTATTCGGGCTATACGGCCCTGCGGGTAGAAACGAAGCAGAAGCTAAGCCTCAACATGGGAGCGCGGCTCGAACGAACCGAAATTAGCGGCAATTTCCTGACAACCAACACGTCGCTGGCGAACCAATACACGAACCTGATTCCAAGCATTATGATTTCGAAGGGCATTAAAACGCATACAATCAAAACCAGCTATACCCAACGCATTCAGCGGCCGCAACTCTGGTTTCTGAACCCGTGGGTAAACGCCAGCGATCCGCGCAACCTGCAAACGGGAAATCCGTACCTGAACCCGGAGCTGAACCACGCCGTTGAACTCGGCCATAGCGTGTCGACAAAAGCAGGCTTATCCATCAATTCGGCCTTTTACTGGCGCATGACCAACAACGCCATTGAATTTATCCGAACTGTGAATGAAGCCGGTATTTCGCTGAGCAAACCCGAGAATATTGCCCAGCGCAAAGCCTACGGCGTAAACGTCAATGTGTCGGGACAGGCCAACAAAAACTGGACGCTTAACGGAGGGGTAGACGCGCGGTATGTCGATCTGACGAGTGTTGCCCTGAATCAGCGCAATAGCGGTGTGGTGGGAAATATGAACCTGAGCAGTACCTACAAGCTGCCGCGCAATTACACGTTCCAGGCCAATGCAAACGTCAACTCGGGCTGGATCAGTTTGCAGGGTTCGGGGTCCAGCTTTTACTGGTACGGCTTTGCCCTAAAACGCGAGATGATGGATAAAAAAGCCAGCCTTACGTTGGGTGTCAACAACCCGTTCAACCGGGGCGTAGCACAAACCAACTACCAATCGGCTGCTACGTTCGAGGCAGAAACACGCTCCTTTTTCGTGAGCCGCTCAGTTCGGCTGGCCTTCGAATGGCGATTTGGCCAGATGACCTCCGGCGGCAAAGCAACCCGCAAGATTAGCAACGACGACGCGGGAGGGCGGTAGATAACGCCAATAAATAAAAGCTACATCGTGCTGCCGTTGCCTGTTCTACTGACAGGCCGCGGCAGCACGACGTCCCAAGGCCTTCAGCCCGTATTTTCAGTATATCAAAAAATACGGGCTGAAGGCCGTGGGACGCTTCTAGACAACGTCAAACGTGCACAGCGTTGCCACGTAGTCTTTGCTGCCGTCGGTAACCCAGGCGTCGAGTTGGGCGGGATCTTTGAGTTGCTGGCCACGTAGTCGTGGCACAACCACGTACCCACACTTCACGTCGGTCAGGGCCGACATATCGCTCCAGAGCTTTTCGATTTGCGCCACCGGATAGATATCCTCCTGCCCGTGCCCCCAACGGTATTTTACATCTTTCAGGGTCACATAAGTCGGTATCCGGTGCGCTACGCTGCGAACAGCTTTCGCCAGTTGGGACTCATCACCAGCTTGCAGATCGTCGCGGGTCAGGCCAAACAATTGTAGCAGCGCATCGACCTGAATCCAGGTTGTGTTGGAGTTGTAATAGCTCAGGTTCAGCTCGTCTTCTTCGCGGGGTTGCGCCAGGCCTTCCAACAATCGGATGTGGCCGTTTACGCGGGCCAGTCCACCCCCACGGTCCTCAATTCGGCGGGGAACCACCTCAAACGTCAGTGCATTACTCGATTCGAGGTGATGGCCCAGTGCGGCCGGATCAACATCTGCACCCAGGGTATCGATGTTGTGCAGCATCAGGGTTTCTACCTCCGGATGGTCGGCGAGTAGCTTCGCCAGCGTTCCGTTCCGCAGCAGGTTCGAGACTTCGTACCAGTGCCCCAGGGGCGAAAACCGCTGGGCCGCGATGTTATCGACGTAATCGGTGCCTTCGCCTTTCGACTTGGCCCAGCTAATCATAGCCTGCCGCCCGGCGTCACGTACTTTCTGCTTGTTTTCGTCGAGCATTTCCTGCGGCGTTTCTTCCCACAGGAAACGCAAGTCGCGCTCCATCGGCACAAACCGCTGCCCGATCGATCGGCCCGGCGACAGGTACGTTGCCCCGGCATAGCCGAAGTTACCCGTCTGTTCCAGTTTCTTCCGGATCGGCTCGTGCGTCATGTAGCTCGTTGCCACCACGTGCGGGATGGCCGTACCGTATTTCTCGGCCAGTTTTCGCGTTTTGGCCAGGTGAATTTCCAGAAAGCTCCGGTGCGCCCCATCCAGTTCAACAAATGGGTTGATGGTCTTGATAACCCCCGCTCCTTTCGTCCAGCGGCTACCCACACCGGCGCCCAGGCTCAGCACGGCTACTTTACCCGCCTTGATGGCCGCTTCGCCCAGTTTGGCCGAAGCCGCTACGGCGTTAAGCTGCACGATGTCGCCCGCCTGCACATCCTCAATCGACGTATCGACAGGAAGGCGGTTGCGCGACAGACCGATGCGTCCTTTCTGGATTTCCTCCCGGATTTCTTCGTGCTGGATGTAATCGAATCCGTTGTCTTTCTTGATGCGATCGGCCTTCTCGTTCTCCACGCTCCGGTTGCCCTGCGAAGTGGGGTCCGATACTTTGAAGAGATTGCTGATGATGGTCCGCAGCAGCGGGTAGGCCTGGTTGTTCCGTTCGCAGTGCGTGGTGAAGAAGTCGATTTCGGCCCGGCGCACGTACGGAATCGAGGCGGGATCTTTCCGAACCAGTTCCGACACGTGAATACCGTAGTACGATTCCGGCATGAGGGCTTCGCTGCCTTCGTGCAGCGTCGACCACGTACCCCGCGGGTTGATGCTCCAGTTGTACACCACCGGCTCCATGGCGAAGGGCAGCGAATCGGACAGTTCGTTCTTCGTTTGCCGAAGAATGTCCAGCACCTGCATCTTGTAGTCTTCGTACTGCGCCGGGTTCACGAACATACCCATACCCCCACCCGACATACCGCCGAGCATCAGGAAACCGTAGTAATCGTCGCCAAACTGTTTCTTGGCTTTGGCAATAATTTGCTCGGTGAAGTAAGTCGAGGCCCAGGGAATGATCGTCTTGATGGGTCCCTCCCAGTTCCGGGCAGTGTTGGCACCCAGTTTTTTGATGTCGCCCTCCTTGATGGCACCCAGAATGTTGTCGAAAATCTGGTTGGTCTGCTGGCGGGCTACCCATTCTTTCTGGCCCCGAAGCAGGTACTTTTCGGTCACCATTTCCAGAATCGGCCCCACGTTAGAGGCCATGCCACCGTGCATGAGCACCAGCGAGTTCATGATTTTTTCCTGAATCTCGGGGTGTACATCGTCACCCTGCAACACACGGTGGCGCGGCAACAACGTACCCCGGCTGATGCCGTATTCGGGGTCGCCTTCCTGCGCAAACGTACCCTGAATGGCCTTGATGCCCGGCCAGACCCCACCGGAGTCCTGCCAGCCGCCGCCCGAGCCGCCAATCCATTCACCCAGAATAGCGCGGGAAGCCACCAACCGGCGTTCGCTTTCTTCCAGCCCCCCTTCCAGGTTCCGGGTTTGCCCCGTAGCCCGCATCAGCAGGCTGATAATCGACCCCAGCAGGTTGGTCGACACCGCAAAGCGCGAGCCTTTCGGAATGTCGTTCACTTTGGTAACCAGCTCGATGCCCATACCCGGTGCCACAATGCGCGCCAGAATGTCAGACAGCGACTGGTTGGTGCCCTCGAACGACGGCGGAATAAGGCCCGACGCAATCACACCGGCTTTCACCAGACTGAGGTAGTCGTTGCCGAAATTGAACAGGTCGGCCAGGTCATGCACGTCTTTGGTCGTGTTCAGGTCAACACTGGTCAGGCGCAGTACGGGTTCAGAAATCACCCGAACGAAGCATTCGAGCGGTGGCCGGATGTCTTTGTCGCGGCCAAAAACGCCCAGATCGATCGAGATATTGATGACGCGCGCGCCTTCGGGATAGTCCATCCCCAGAAAGAAAATGTCTGACCATCCGCTGTGCGTCAGGTCCATTCGCACCGACGTTTGTTCGTGCAGGATGGGGTAAAAGAGCGAGTTGTCGGGCCGCTGTAACAGCCGGGGCTGGATGCGAATCGGGTGCTCGGCCTGGTGCCCCACGCGGAACATCCACTGGTTGCCTTTGCTGGAACGAACGCTTTTCCGTACCTGATCGGCCAGAATCTGAAACGACAGTTGATGGTAGCTATCGGCGAGGGCGCTGAACAACGTGGCACTTGGCCCCTGTTTGTCCAGATCCTGCAGGAACCGGGCCACTGCCTGCTCGAACCGGCGGGCCAGCAGGTCTTCGAAACCAGCGTAGGGTATTTTGCCAATGGCCGGTACGTCGGGCGCGTCGGTCAGCGAAAAGCGGAAACCGGCCGACAGGAACAGAATAGCCCGTACTTTATCGTACAGGTTCGGCGTCGACTTGCGAAAATCATCCAGCTCACGCAGCGCCTTTAGTAGGTCGCAGGTGGATAACGTCCGGCTAAGATCAAAAAAGGATCGATTACGAATGGCGGGATCGGCCGACGTAATGGTTTCTATAAAAACATTCATGGTTGATTAGCTAGGGGCTAAGGGCTTAGGGCAAGGGGTGCTAACGCGTCAGCAACACCCCTTGCCCTAAGCCCCCCGCTCATTTACACCAGTTGCGCTTTCCGGGCGTTTGCCTCGGCCAGTAGCTCGACCATAGAGGTCAGCGTTTCGTCATGCGCTTCGCCCGCCAGGCCCAGTGCCAGCTGCGCCCGCATCAGGCCGGTGCGGCCGCTCAGGTCATACCGGTTGCCCTTCATTTCCAAGGCCAGGTACGTTTCGGTTTCGGCAAGTTCCTGCAGTGAGGGCGTGAGCGGCGTGTTGGAGCCGCCCTGCGCAATATGCCGCTCCAGGATATCGAAAACGGTTGGTGTCAATACGTGCATGCCGAAAAAGCAGAGGTAGTAGCCCACCCGCAAGCCCGGCGTTTGCAACTCCAGTTCAGCTACGCTCAGCGATGGTTTTTCAATGAGTTTTTCGATCTGGTACACGCCACTTTTGTTGGGTACGTGTTTGCCGGTGATGGTTCCGTACCGACCAATCTGGTGTTCGATCGTCGGATTAACGGCTGAAACAGAGCAGTTTTCCTCCGTCGCCAGTTCAATAAGCTGCGCCGCGCAACGTTTGCCGATCAGGTTCGACACGTAGAGGTAATCGCCGAGCAAGAGCAGGAATGGCTCGTTATTCACGAAGATTTTGGCGCAGTGAACAGCATGTCCGTAGCCCAGTGGTTCGGGCTGTTCGGCAAACTGCACCCGACTGATGAGGTGGTCGATTTTTTCGGCCTCCTGACGGGCCCAGTCCACATCTTTGAATGATTTAACCAGATTATCCCGCAACGACGTGAAGGCGTTGATGTAGCGTTCGCCATCACCGGGGGCGCACACCACGCAGATTTCTTCGATTCCACTCAGGAATGCTTCTTCAGCAATGGCCTGGATAACGGGTTTATGTAGTCCATCGGTATCAATTACCGGCAGCATGGCTTTCTGGATGGTATCGGCTACCGGGTACAATCGTTCGCCACGGGCAGCGGCGGTAATAACGGCTTTTCTTATTTTCATCAGTGAGGGACAGCAAAATCAATTCGATGCCCAAAGTTTGGCAAAAGAACCCAATTAAACGACCCATGCAGGCAAGTTACTACCCTATGGCATAATCATCAGGTACGTATTCAGGCCCAATGCGCGCCAAACAGTGGCATCGGGTAGTGGCAGGCTCAGGCTATTAATAGGTAGTTCACTTCGGCACACACTACTTTAAAAAGTCCACCACACAATAAAGGCCCTGTCTGTCACAAGCTAGTTGATAACAGACAGAGCCTTTATTTTTAATCGGTATGTCAACTACAACAATTTATCCGGTGTGATGGGTAATTCGCGGACGCGTTTGCCGGTGGCGTTAAAGATGGCGTTGGCCACGGCAGCGGCAACACCAACGATGCCTACTTCACCAATGCCTTTTACGCCCAGTTTGTTGGCTTTTTGATCGTCTTCCTGAATGAATATCGCGTCCATCTCGCCAATGTCGAGGTTGGCAGGTACGTGGTAGTCGGCGAAAGAGCGGGTGACAAAGTTGCCCAGACGTGGGTCGAGTACCGATTCTTCGGTAAGCGCCATGCCGATTCCCCAGATCCCCCCGCCGATGATCTGAGAGCGGGCCGTTTTGGGATTCAGGATGGTGCCGGCTCCGGTTACGGCCAGAAAACGCGTCACTCGAACCATACCCGTGAACCGGTTGACGGCCACTTCGGCGAAGTTGGCGTTGAAGCTGTGGGCCGAGTATTCCTCAGCACTTTCCATGGGTTTGGCGTCAACCCGGGTTTGGAAATCGGTCAGCTTTTCGGAAAGCATCAACTGCGAAGCCGTTGGCCGGGCAAAAAACTGCTTACCGGACCGGGTGAGCAGTTCATCCGTAATTTTCTGACACGCATCGTTTACCGCATTGGCGTAGCTCGATGCACCTACCGAGCCAACCGCGCCCGCCGCCGGCGGAAGATCAGAGTCGCCGATAACGACCTTGACATTGCGCAGGGGCAGGTCGAGGGCGTCGGCGGCCGTTTGGGTCAGGATCGTGTACGTACCTGTGCCCAGATCGGCGGCGGCCAGTTCCACAGTGGCCATAATCTCGTTACCCGTTCGTTTCAGCTTCACAATCGCCGACGTTGGCCGCTGGTGAGCCGGGTACGTGCCGCAGGCAACGCCATACCCAATCAGGTAATTACCCTGCTGATTCTGGCGGGGTTCGGCCTTCCGTTTTTCCCATCCAAATGCCTTAGCCCCAACGCGCAGGCAGTCGACCGCCTTCCGCGACGACCAGGGCTTACCGTTGGACGGGTCACGGTCGGGCTCGTTTTTGAGGCGCAACGCAATCGGGTCCATTTTCAGCTTATGCGCCAGCTCGTCCATTGCCGATTCGAGGGCAAAACTGCCAGTCGATTTGCCGGGGCCGCGCGTGTATGTGGGAATGATCACGTTCATCGGCACCGTCCGGTAGGTGATGAGCGAGTTGGGTACGTCGTACATGATCTTCGAGCAATCACCGCAGGGCTCAACGAACTCGTTTTTTATGGCCCCGTGCGTGGTGATCTCGTGCGCCAGCGCCGTCAGCTTGCCATCTTTGGTAGCAGCCAGGCTTACTTTCTGGTGATTCCGCTGCCGCATACCGACCGAATTGACCATTTGCTGCCGGGTCAGGGCCAGTTTTACTGGCCGGTTCACCTGTTTGGCAGCCACGGCCGTCAGCACCAGATTGGCCCACTGACCACCCTTCGAGCCGAAGCCCCCGCCAATGTACGGCGTCACGATACGTACCTGATCGGTTTTGATGTTCAGGGTATTCGCGGCGGCACTTTGCGCCCCGTTCACGATCTGCGAGCTGTTATACAGCGTCAGGCGGTCGCCGTTCCACTCGGCAATGGTAGCGTGCGGCTCCAGCGGGTGATGGTGCTCGATGGGTGTTTCATAGACCTCTTCGACCTTGTACTCGGCATTGGTCAGCGCGGCTTTGGCATCGCCCCGTATGGCATCGGTCTTTTCTTTGTCTTTAGGCAGGGTAGCATTTTTAGACAGCTTCTCGAAATCGACTTTCGGCTCCTTCTTGTCGTAGGTGACGTTGATCAGGTGCGATGCGTGCCGGGCCTGCTCAAACGTTTCGGCCACAACCAGCCCAATATGCTGGCCGTAAAACTCAATCTCGGGGCTTTGCAGCAAGGCACCACCTCGAAGGCCGCCATTGACGTTTAGCTTCGGGGCGTTGGTATGGGTGATAACCGCCAGTACACCGGGGGCTTTCTCAGCCGCTGCCGTGTCGATGGTCAGGATCGTTCCCGACGCAATCGTACTCTTGAACAGCACCGCGTAGGCGAGATTCTTGACCGGGTAGTCCGTCGAATAGGCCGCCTTTCCCGTCACCTTGGCTATCCCGTCGATTCGGCTGACGGGCGTGCCGGTTAGTTTTTTGTTGTCTTGCATGGAAGTTGTGACGTTGAGATCAGGCTTTACCGCCGTTCATGGCCATTTGCAACGCCAGCACAATGCTGCGGTTGCCCAGCTCTACCTTAAACTTGTTATGTTCCAGCGGTTTGGCACCAGCCATTTCGGCAGCGGCAGCCAGTTTGAAGTTCGCTTCGGTTGCTTCTTTACCGGCCAGAAATTGCTCGGCTTTCAGAGCGCGCCACGGTTTGTGCGCTACGCCACCCATAGCAATGCGGGCCTGAACGATCTTGTTACCGGCCATTTCCAGGCCAGCCGCTACCGACAGCAGCGCGAATGCGTAGGAAGCGCGATCGCGCACTTTGAGGTAATATGACCGGTCGGCAAACTTGTTTTCGGGCAGTTCAATGGCCGTGATCAGATCGCCGTGCGCGAGGTTGGTGTCCTGTTCGGGCTTGTCGCCGGGTAAGCGGTGGAAATCGGCAAAGGCAATGCTCCGCTCCTGACCTTCGGCACCACGAACCTTCACAACGGCGTCGAGCGCCGCAAGGGCAATGGCCATGTCGGACGGGTACACGGCAACGCATTTTTCAGACCAGCCAAAGATGGCGTGCAGCCGGTTGACGCCTTCCAGCGCTCCGCAACCACTGCCCGGTTCGCGTTTGTTGCACGGCATCGCTACCTCATAGAAATACGGGCACCGGGTACGTTGCAACAGATTACCGCCATTGGTCGCCATGTTTCGGATCTGCCCGGACGCACCCGCCAGAATAGCCTGCGTGAGCAGCGGGTAGTTTTGCCGCACCAGCGGATGGTTGGCGGCATCGGTGTTTTTGCCCAGCCCGCCAATTGACAAGCCGCCTTTGTTGGCACCGGTCGCTATGGGTTTGATCTCCGCCAGTTTCAGCGTGGTGATGTCCACAAGAGCGGTGGGCTGCTCCACATCTTCCTTCATCAGGTCGATGAGGTTGGTGCCACCGGCCAGGAATTTAGCCGTTGGGTTACCACTAAGCTGTTTAATGGCCGTAGCCGGATCGGTGGCCCGACTGTAGGTGAAAGGTCTCATTGTGTTGGACGTGAAGGGTTAGGCCGAAAACCGGAACGTTTGCTCAACGGGCTTTCCGCTGTGTACTTCCTGAATGGCGGCTACAATGTTGGGATACGCCCCGCAACGGCACAGGTTGCCCGACATCCGCTCCCGAATTTCTTCGTTCGACAGCTGAACCGAGCCTGCTTTTTTGCGTACGTCACCGGTGACGTAGCTGGCATCACCTTTCTTCGCTTCGTCGATCAGCGCCACCGCTGAACAGATTTGGCCAGGTGTGCAGAAGCCGCACTGAAAGCCGTCGTGTTTCAGAAATGCTTCCTGCATCGGGTGCAAGTCGGTGCCTTTGGCGAGCCCTTCAATCGTTTTCACCCGCTTTCCTTCGCAGCTGGCCGCCAAGGTCAGGCACGACAGTACCCGCTGCCCATCGACGATCACGGTACAGGCCCCGCATTGGCCGTGGTCGCAGCCTTTTTTCGAGCCGGTGAGGTCGAGCCGTTCGCGCAGGGTATCGAGCAACGTCATCCGTGAGTCGACCGTCAGCTTGCGGGCAGTGCCGTTTACGTTCATAGCCACCTCAACGCCGTTCTCAATCGCTGCCGACGTTAGTTCGGTAGTTGGGGCGACGGGCTTGGTAAAGAGCTGCTCGGCTACAGCCGACTGGGCAGCCAGTATGCCCCCGCCAGCCAGGGTCATCAGTTTCAGGAAGTGCCGCCGGTTCACACCGGTATCGAGGATCTCGGTGAGGTCTTCCGGCATCAGGTCCGCAAATAGTTTCTTTTCGTCCTCCGACAGGTCAGGGATTTCGTTATCGTCCATTAGTCAGTTCGTTGGGAAAATACGGGAATAGCAGTAGAGTGCCCTGTGAGGGTGATCGGCAAGGGCTATTGTCAGAGACAATAACCGATTGGCGGGGCCTTATGTTATGACGGACAGTGAATGGGTACTGCCCTGAAAAATGCGGACACGCGCTTGCCGGGTGGAGCCGCTTCGCCAGGTACGTTGATGGCGCGTGTACGATGGTTTCGCCGGCAACGGCAGGAGAAGGCAAGCCCCTGCATAAATCACCGAAGATCGTTAACCTTAACCGCCTTTTTTAGTTACATATTATATTCTATAGACTTACTATTTTTTGCGCTTTATCCAACAACAGAATACACCCATGAACAACGACAATCAACTCAGCAGACGTCAGGTCATTGGCGGCCTTAGCGGAGGCTTAGCCGCGGTAATAGCTACACCGGCACTGGCCGTTGCCGGCACAACCGACGAGGCAACCACGGCGCCTGCCGCTTTGGTAGACCCAACCAAGAATTACCCGAAGCCACCGTTTAAAGCCCAGCCACAGCCCTGGCCCGGTTTAGCCAGTAAGATGGACCCCAGACCCGACCATGGCGAAACGAGCTACAAGGGGTCGGGACGGCTGGCCGGTCGGAAGGCGCTGATCACGGGCGGTGATTCAGGAATGGGTCGGGCAGCGGCCATTGCCTATGCCCGTGAAGGGGCCGACGTGGCGATCAACTACCTGCCTGCCGAGGAACCTGACGCCAAGGAAGTAGTAGCGCTGATCAAAGCAGCCGGGCGGAAAGCGATTGCCATTCCGGGCGATATTCGCGACGAGGCGTTTTGCAAGCGGCTGGTCGACGAGGCTGTAAAAGGGTTAGGCGGCCTGGATATTCTGGTCAGCAACGCGGCACGGCAGCAACAGCGGGAGTCGATTCTGGATCTGTCGTCGGAGGATTTCGATGCCACCATGAAGACCAATATCTACGCACCCTTCTGGATCATCAAAGCGGCACTGCCACACATGCCAGCTGGTTCGGCGATCATCGGGACAACCTCCGAGCAAGCCTACGATCCGTCGGCAAACCTGTATGATTACGCCCAGACGAAGGCCGCTACCACGAGTTTCGTGAAGTCGCTGGCCAAGCAGTTGGGTCCAAAAGGCATTCGGGTGAATGGCGTAGCACCAGGCCCTATCTGGACGCCCCTGCAACCCAGCGGTGGTGCCACACAGGAGAAGGTAAAAACCTTCGGTGGCGATACGCCCCTGGGCCGACCCGGCCAACCCGCCGAACTGGCGTCGATCTACGTGCAGCTGGCGGCAAGTGATGCCAGCTACGCCAACGGTCAGGTGTACGGTGCTGCGGGCGGAAACGGGCAACCCTGATTCAATTTCGCCGGGTACGTTGCTTTGTGTAGGCACATGCCGCAACAACGTACCCGGCGTAACAACGCTTAGCTATTGGCTTGCTGAAAGCGATAGAGGTAAGGCGCTTTGTTGGCTGCACCCGTAAACTTCTTTTCGAGCCGTTCCAATACGTTTAAATCCAGCATCTTTTTCTGGAAATTATTCCGGGGAAAGGGCTTGTCGAAAATAGCTTCGTAGAGTTCCTGCAACTCTTTCATGGTAAAAGTCTCGGGAAGCAGGTTGAAGGCGATCAACTTCTGGTCGAGATTCAGCCGGAGCGTTTCCAGCGCCTGGGTCACCAATTCGTTATGATCCATGATCAACGTCGGCAATGCGTTGACTGGGTACCACTCAATCGACACGTCGATGTCATTTTTACGGGGAATCACCTTATTGATGTCGACCAGAGCGTAGTAGCCGATCGATACAAACCGGCGAGTAACCCACTCTACTTCTTTTCGGTTGAGCCACTTCTCGCCCAGTTTATCCTGATTGAGTTCAACGATCCGTTTCAGCACCTGAGCGTTGCTGCGCTCGGCATCGCCAAATACCCTGAACTGATCCAGGTACACGTTGCTGATCCCCGTTCGTTCTACTAAAATCCGACGGGCAGCCGGACCAATTCCCTCCTCCTGCCCAATAAAACCGGCGGGCAACGCCCAAAAATCACCCTTGAAGTCGAGTTTGGGCACCAGCACTTTCAGTTGTTTGTCGTGGTATCCGAAAATGACGCAGTCAATCGATAGCTGTTGAATGTAGTTCTGTTCGCTCGGAGATTTCATGGTGGGTACGTGTACGACTGGTAATTAATCGACCCGCAAAGATAGACAGGCGTTGAGTTAGGGACTCTGGATTGATTAACTGGCTTAATGTCCCTCCAGATGGCACCAGAGCAATACAAAATTGCATAAATTTTATTGTCTAAAAAATAGACAATAAAATCAGTTCGTCTTTATCTTTGTGCAAATGAGTACACAATCCCAATCAAAATGCGCGAAAACTCCTTCCGAATTAGCCTGTTAGCGTTGAGTCTGTGGCTGTTCACCCAGACAGCCATAGCTCAGGTAGCCAAACGCTCGGCGTTGGTCTTCAGTAAAACAGCTGCTTTCCGGCACGAATCCATCACTGCTGGGAAAAAAGCCCTGGCCAGTATGGCGGCCGATAAAGGCTTCGAGGTACGTTTCACGGAAGATGCGTCCCAGTTTACTGAATCGAACCTGAAGCGGTACAACACCGTCATTTTCCTAAGCACAACCGGCGACGTGCTCAACCCCGAGCAACAGGCGGCCTTCGAGCGCTACATTCAGGCGGGTGGCGGCTATGTGGGCGTTCACGCGGCGACCGATACTGAGTACGAATGGCCCTGGTACGGCAAGCTGGCGGGGGCTTATTTTCTGGATCACCCCTCGACGCCCAGCAACGTGCAGAAAGGAAAATTCATCGTTAAGCTCAAGAACCACTGGGCCACCAAAGGCATGCCCGACGAGTTTGAACGGGCCGATGAGTTCTACAGCTTCAAAGACATATCGACCAACATCAATGTGGTGCTGACGATCGACGAGACGAGCTACGTCGGTGGTAAAAACCCGGACTTTCACCCCATTAGCTGGTACCAGGAATTCGACGGGGGACGGTCGTTTTATACCGCCATGGGCCACACCAACGAATCGTTTGCCGAGCCGTTGTTTCTGAACCACCTGTGGGCGGGCATCAATTACGCCATGGGAGGTGACGCACCCAAACCGCTCGATTACGCCAAAGCCCGGCCTGAAGAAAACCGGTTCACCAAAGCCGTTCTGGCCGAGAAACTGGACGAGCCTATGGAACTGACCGTACTAGGCGACGGCCGGGTACTATTCATTCAACGCAAAGGCGAGGTGCGGCTCTACAACACGAAAGCCAAGGAGCTGAAGACCATTGCCAAATTACCGGTCAGCACCAAGTACGTCAGCAAAGAAGGCAAAGAATCAATGGGCGAAGATGGGCTGATGGGGTTGAGCAAAGACCCGAACTTTGCCCAGAACCACTGGATTTACCTGTATTATTCAGACCCCAAAGAGGCGAAAAATGTACTGGCCCGCTTTGACCTGAAAGGCGACGAGCTGGTGATGGCATCGCAGAAAGTCCTGCTCGACATACCGACACAGCGCGAAGAGTGCTGCCATACCGGCGGCTCGATTGCCTGGGACCGCTCGGGCAACCTCTACCTCTCGACTGGCGACAACACCAACCCACACGGCTCTAACGGCTACAGCCCCAGCGACGAGCGCGACGGACGCAGCGCATGGGACGCCCAGAAATCATCGGCCAACACCAATGACCTGCGCGGCAAAATCATTCGCATCAAACCCCAGGCCGACGGCACCTACACGGTTCCCGAGGGCAATCTGTTTCCTAAAAGCGACAAAACACGGCCCGAGATTTACACAATGGGTCACCGCAACCCGTTCCGGATTTCGGTCGATCAGAAGACCGGTTACCTCTATTGGGGCGAAGTCGGCCCGGATGCCGCCAAGCCGAACGCCGACCGGGGTGCCGCTGGCCACGACGAGGTAGGGCAAGCCCGGAAAGCCGGCAATTTTGGCTGGCCACATTTTGTGGGCGACAACAAGGCGTATACGAAATACAACTTTGCAACCGAAAAATCGGGGGAGAAATGGGATGCTAACGCCCCCACCAACACCTCGCCTAACAATACGGGTCTGACGGTGTTGCCTGCAGCACAAAAAGCGTTTATCTGGTATCCCTACGACGCTTCACCTGAGTTTCCGCTGGTTGGCGGGGGTGGCCGCAACGCCATGGCTGGCCCTGTTTATTACGCCGACGCATTCAGCAAAGCGGCCCATGCCTTCCCCGCTTACTACAATGGCAAACTGTTGACCTACGACTGGATGCGCGGCTGGATCATGTCCGTAACAATGGATAAAGATGGCAATTACAAGTCGATGGAACGGTTCATGCCCAGCTACAAATTCTCGAACCCGATGGATATGGAGTTTGCCGATAACGGTGATCTCTACATGCTGGAATACGGATCGGGCTGGTTCACAGCCAACGATGATGCCCGGCTGATTCGGATTGAATACAACGGCAGTAACCGCAATCCGCAGCTTCAGGTGGCCACTAGTAAGATGGGAGGCTCGGTACCGTTGACGCTGAAACTTACCTCGAAAGGAACGGTTGACCCGGATGGTGATGCCCTGACGTACACCTGGAAGATCAGTTCTAAGAACGGGTTCAACAAACAGATCAGCACGCCCGACGCCAACCTGACGCTGGCCAAAGCAGGGGTATACAAAGCGGTGCTGACCGTCAACGATGGCAAAGGCGGCACCACGTCGCAGTCGATCGATATCACAGCGGGCAATGAAGCGCCCGTGCTGGCGGTTGACATGAGCGGCGGTAACCGGTCGTTTTTCTCGCCGAACAAGCCATTCAATTACGCGGTGAAGGTGAGCGATAAGGAAGATGGCACACTTGGCAAAGGCATCGACCCCGAGCAGGTAGCCGTTACTATCGATTACCTAGCCGAGGGTTTTGACAAGGTAGCTATCGCCCAGGGGCACCGGTCGGCCGACGCCACCGCTCTGTTTGCCAGCGGTAAGAAGTTGATCGAAGCCAGCGACTGTAAGGGGTGCCACAGCATTGCCAAGAAGTCGATCGGGCCAGCCTATATGGACGTAGCTAAAAAGTACACCGGCGATCAATCGGCCGTGGAGCGGCTCACCAAAAAAGTAATTGCCGGGGGTAGCGGCGTCTGGGGCGAAACAGCCATGGCGGCCCACCCACAACTATCTACGGCCGACGCAGCCGACATGGTGAAGTACATTCTGAACATTGCCAGCACCAACGCCGGTAGCGGTTCACTGCCCGTAACCGGCACCTACACCGCTAAAACCAAAACCGACGACAAAGGGAAGGGCGTGTACATTGTGCGGGCACTTTACGAAGATCGGGGCGCTGAAGGGTTGCCTTCACTCCGGTCTGAGCAAACGTATGTCCTCCGGAACACCACCATCGATGCACACGGGTTCGACACGTATGACAATGTGAACAAGATGTCCTTCAGCGGGAATAACCTGGCTATTCCAGGCAGTTCAGGTGCCTATATGGTCATGAAACAGGTAGACCTGAGCGGCATAAAAGCAATCAATGTGATGGCCTCTGCTCCCAAACCGCAGTTGAACGCCAAAGGAGGCAAGGTGGAGCTACGCCTGGGCAGCCCTACCGGAAAACTGATTGGTGAATCGCGATTCCTGGAGGCAACCGACAAGATGGACTTCAACCCCGCACAATTAACAATTCCGGTTAAAATGCCTGAACCGGTTGATGGCGCACTGCACGATATATACCTCGTCTTCGTCAACCCGAAAGATCCGCTCGGCAGCCTGATGGTCGTAATGGGCGTCAATGTTGAACTGGACAACGGCAACCAGTAAGTCAATTAATTTCCCCCTTTCGTTAACCTAGTCTAAACCCCGATTACAATGAAAAAAGTAAGCCTTATTCTGTTCTTTCTCGTTCTCGGCCTGGCCGGCAGCAGCTTTGCCCAGACAACGACAACTGCCACACCTGCCGACTTTTATGCCGGCAAATGGGAGGTCGCTATTGCTGGTACGCCCATGGGGGATGTGAAACTAGTGGCCGATCTGGTGCGCAAGGATGGAAAGCTGACCGGCGACCTGCTCAATACAGCTGATGCCGCCAGCGGAAAGCGGCCAATCACGAAGGTGGACGAAAGTGCCGATAAGCTGGTGCTGTACTTCAACTCAGAGCAGGCGGGCGAACTGGCCATTGAGCTGAAAAAGGTGGACAACGATACCCTCAAAGGCATGCTGATGAGTTTTGACGCCGCCGCCAAACGCATGAAATAGGTGCCGTAAAGTCGTTCGGTAGACCAGAACCTCCCGTTACATGGCCTTAACCGCCAAACGGGAGGTTTTTTTGTGCAGTTTATCAGGCAACGACAACGACTCTCCGATTCCGCCTCCTTTTGTTAGGCTGGCCCATTCACCCCCCAGAATTGGCACCTGTTCCCCTTCCCTCCCTGTGTTTGGCTCCGTAGGTTTGCAGCAACAACTAGCACAACTACGATGCGAACGCTCAAACTACAGGTACAGGCAACGGTCGACGGGTTTATGGCCGGCCCAACTGGTGAAATGGATTGGTTAACGGTTAACTGGACCGATGATATCGGTCAGTATGTGGCCGCCATTACTGAACCGGTCGACACCATTTTGCTGGGCCGAAATCTGGCGCAGGGTTTCATTCCCCACTGGGCCACCAATCCCGAACTGCCTGGAGCCGACAAGATTAATAGCACCCATAAAGTTGTCTTCACCAAAACCCTCGATACGTCGCCCTGGGAACGTACCCGTCTGGCAACCGGCGACCTGGCTGCTGAAATCAACGCGCTGAAAAATGAACCAGGGGGCGACATGATCGTTTACGGTGGCGGCACGTTCGTAGCGTCGCTAATCAAAGCCGGACTGATCGACGAGTTACACCTGTTCATAAATCCAGTGGCACTTGGTACTGGCATGGCTATCTTCAACGGACTGGATACGAAACAGAACCTGACGTTGGTGAGGTCGATGGCTTTCGAGTGTGGTATTATCGTACTTTGTTACGAACCAAAACGAGCGTAGTCCCACTGCCAGTGTCGCAACACCGATCACTGGCGAAGTGCCCTGGGTACGTATAGTACTGGATTGATCAGGGCCAGTAAGCGTTAACGATCCTGGCCGACGTACCCAGCAACAATCCGGCGAACCAACGGTAATTCTGTTGATCGAAAGGCCAGACAGGGTCGACATACGGCTTGACTTTGGTCAACTGGGAGAGCGTGGATGCACTATGGCTACAAGACACAAAGCGGCAGACCAGTGAGTCCAGCTGTTCACATTCACCAATTGGCTATGAACCAGTACGAGCAACTTCGCCAGCGACTAAGTGACTTTACGCCCCTGACAGACGATCAATGGGACCGCTTTTCATCGATCGTCGAGCCAGTAGCGTACGCCAAAAATGCCTTTCTGGTCGAAGCCGGCCAGGTAGAGCAGCACATCTATTATCTCGTGGAAGGCATGGTACGTCTGGCGCTGAACCAGGATGGTAAAGACATATCGATCGACTTCGTATTCAGCCAAAATCTGTTTTCGGCCTATTCGTCCTTTCTGAGTCAGCAGCCCAGCGCCTTCAACGTTCAAACCCTGACGGATGTACGGGTGTTGCGCTTTAGCCGTACTCATCTCCTTTCCCTGTACGACGAATCGCACCAGGCCGAACGCATCGGGCGGCTAATTGCCGAGCAGGCATTTCTGCGGAAAACCAGCCGGGAAGTATTGTTTCTGACCAGCACGGCTAGGCAGCGTTACGTTCAACTGCTGGATCAGAATCCACAACTCGTTCAGTTGATTTCAGTAAAGCATCTGGCGTCTTATCTGGGCATCGAACCCGAAAGCCTGAGCCGTATCCGACGAAGCGTCTGATTTCCTAACATTTGTTAGTGGATACGCGGCAGACAGCCCAGACTTTTGTGCAGTACACGAACACTGACGCACTATGGCATTTTTTCTGGGGTTAGTATCGATCGCGGCGCTTCTCTTCGGCATAGGCTGGGTTACACAAAGCGACTATCTGATGGCTGTTCAAACCGATATGCAACTGGCGGCTTCGGTCATGTTTACGGTGGTAGGCATATCACATCTGCGTAGACCGGGCCAACTGACCTACATGATTCCATCAGTTGTGCCCAAGCCACTTCTGATGGTGGTGGTATCGGGCGTAGCCGAAATCCTGTTGAGTATCGGCCTGCTGTTTCCGGCTACTCGTGGTTGGTCGGCCTGGGGACTGATTTTACTACTGATTGCTTTATTTCCAGCCAACATTAACGTAGCGGTCAATAATCTGCCACCGCCGGGTGGTCTTCCAGCCCAGCCCTGGTACATCTGGTCTCGCTTGGCGTTTCAGCCGTTGTATATCCTCTGGATTTATTATGCAGTCTGGGGCACAACTTTCTGAATAGAAATACAATTGAGTTCAGTAGCCAATCAGCCGGAGGCATCCGCGCCCACAAAAGGATAAATATGCGGCCATTTTAGTGCTGAACGGCCCCGTAAAGTTGGGTGCGCCTACGTGATTGCAGTAACTTGGGCGCATGAAGTATGTCCTGCTGGGGCTCCTGGCCTCTTTTTCACTAGCTACGTTAAGTAGTGCCCAGTCTGTATCAGGTACAGCTCGCCCCGGAGAAGCGGGGTTGCCACGCATCGCCATTGCCGGTTTAGGCATCGAATCCAGTACGTTCTCGCCCGCCGTTACCCACGAAGCTGCTTTTCATGCCCGCTACAGTGGCGAGGTGTTCAGCGCCTACCCGTTTATGATGGGCGCGGCCCCCTTACGCAAACAGGCGAAGTGGTTTCCAACCGTCGTGGGCAAATCGCTGCCCGGGGGTATCGTGGCACGGGAAGCCTACGAATCGCTGGTAGGTAAGTTGCTCGATTCACTGAAAAAATATACGCCATACGACGGTCTTTACTTCGATATCCACGGCGCCATGAGCGTGCAGGGACTCGACGATCCTGAGGGTGATCTGATCACCCGTATAAGAAACGTAGTCGGCTATAAAACGTTGATATCTACGTCGATGGACCTGCACGGCAACGTGTCGGAGCGGCTGGCCCGGAACACCGACCTGATGACCTGCTATCGGATGGCACCCCACGAAGACGCCATGCAGACCAAAGAACGGGCCGTTACCCACCTGCTCGAACGGCTCAGAAATGGCAAAGGCAAACCCGCCTACAAAGCCTTAATTAACGTACCTGTTCTGTTACCCGGCGAAAAAACCAGCACCCGTATCGAACCAGGTAAAAGCCTGTACCAACAGGTTACACCACTGGCCGATCAGCAGCCGGGCGTGGTCGACGCGAGCATCTGGATTGGCTACGCCTGGGCCGACGAACCCCGCAACCACGCCGCCGTGATGGTGGTGGGCGACGACAAAACGAAAGTGACCCAGACGGCCGAGAAACTGGCCCGCGACTTCTGGAACGCACGCAATCAGTTCGACTTTGTGGCGCCCACAGGTACGTTGGACGACGTGCTTACGAAAGCCATTGCCAGCCCCAAACACCCATTCTACATCAGCGACACCGGCGACAACCCAACGGCAGGCGGAGCGGGCGACGTCACCTGGACCATCACTCAGATCCTGAAACGCCCTGAATTTCAAAAACCAACCGGTCCGTCACTGATCTATGCATCAATTCCCGACCCTGCGTTTATCAGAAAAGCGATGGCGGCCGGTGTTGGCGGACAGGTAACAGGACAAGCCGGAGCGATGGTTGATCATCGGTTTGCGCCGCCCGTTCCGCTCACCGGAACGGTTACGTCCATTGTCAAAGGCGATAAAGATGCCGAGGTAGAGGTTGTGGTGAAGGTGGGTAGCGTCAGCGTGATCGTCACACAGAAGCGGAAGCCTTACCACGAAGAGAAAGACTTCGTCCGCCTCGGCCTCAACCCACGCACGGCCGACATTGTGGTAGTCAAAATTGGCTACCTCCAGCCCGAACTGTACGACATGCAGAAAGACTGGATCATGGCCCTGACGCCCGGCGGCGTTGACCAGGACCTGTTCCGGCTCCCCTACAAACGCATCGAACGCCCCATGTTCCCCTTCGATAAGGACATGAAGACACCGGATCTTTCAGCCAAACTGATTCCACTGTCAGGTACGTCGAAATAACCGGTGTTGCCTGACAGTTCACCAAAGCGGCGTATTACAAGTAGCCGCCTTCAAGCAAGGTTATCGCAATGCCAGTCGGTAAAAACGTTTGAGTTGACAGCCTCTGAAGATAGCTGGAAGCCGCTGGTATATGTCTAATCCATTGGCCATACACCAGTGGCTTCTAACTGGCTACACCCCCAGTAATCAGGTGCAGAAGGTGCACGTTCTGGGCGGTTAGCATGCTAAATGGCTCTCGTTATTCAGACACTAGTTGATTTAGCTTATTCCGCCACGATAAAGCTGGTAGATTCGTTCAGTGACGCTCTTTATGTAACCGATTGCATAAAGTTTAAGGTGGTGGCTTTCAGCCCACCGCAACTTCGCTTCCTAACTACCCGAACGACTATGCCTAACTACCTGGCTTTGCTTCTTGCCTTGTGCCTACCCTACCTGGGCGTTGCCCAATCAGCTGCTGTTGACAGTAGCAAGTACTTACCCCTGAAGACCTTCACTACCACGCAGGATCATGCCAATATGATGCAGCAACTGGGCATCAAAGCACTAAGGCCCGGTCCGAGTGGCAATGAATCTGACCCCAACCACGCTAACTATGACGAAGCCGGGGCTAACCCCTGTCCGCAATTGCCCGACGTGCTTACCACCCGGAGCGGTAAGAAGGTAACAACGGCCGACCAATGGTGGAAACAGCGCCGCCCCGAGCTGATCGACGACTTCGAACGGGAAATGTATGGCCGGATTCCCAAGAACGTACCCAAGGTGACCTGGATCACGAAGGTGACCGATAACGAATTTGTTGGCCGTACGCCAGTCATTGCCAAGCAGTTGATCGGCCGGGTCGATAACAGCGATTATCCGCTGGTCAACGTCAACATCAACATGGTGCTGGTCTTACCCCAAAACGTGAAAGGACCCGTTCCGGTCATGATGATGCTGGGTTTCCCGTCGTTGCCTGCCCCCGCCCAGCCTTCTCCTGCTGATCTGGAAAAGATCAACGTCGCTTTCAAAGAGATGATGATCAAGAGTGATCCAAGCATGAAGGCCATCTTTGATCGGTACCCAGCCTACATGCCCATCACACGCCTAGCAGGTCCCGGCTTCTTTGCGCCCCCCGTCAATGGCGACTCACCACCCACCGAACAACTGTTGGCAGCGGGCTGGGGCTATTGCACCATTGAGCCGGGCAGCATCCAGGCCGACAATGGAGCCGGGCTTACCCGGGGTATCATTGGCCTCGTCAATAAGGGGCAGCCTCGCAAACCCGACGACTGGGGTGCCTTAAGAGCCTGGGCCTGGGGCGCATCCCGTGCGCTTGATTACCTGGAGACCGAACCGCAGGTAAACGCCAAACAGGTTGGTATTGAGGGCGTATCTCGTTACGGGAAAGCAGCACTAGTCACCATGGCCTTCGATCAGCGGTTTGGCATGGTGCTCATCGGCTCGTCGGGCAAAGGCGGCACAACGCTGCATCGACGGGTGTTCGGCGAAGCCGTTGAGAGCCTCACCAGCAGTGGCGAGTATCACTGGATGGCAGGTAATT
Organism: Fibrivirga algicola; assembly: GCF_011742925.1. Lineage (GTDB taxonomy): Bacteria > Bacteroidota > Bacteroidia > Cytophagales > Spirosomataceae > Fibrella > Fibrella algicola. The sequence goes on along the minus strand of NZ_WAEL01000007.1, from coordinate 39,723 downwards.
ACCTGAAGTACGGAACCGAAGAATCATCCTTCGGCCGTAAAACGGGCTGCGACCTCTCGGTCGACTCGCACGAACTGCTCGCCCTGTGTGCGCCGCGCCCCACTTTCGTCAGCTACGGTATTCCGGAAAAAGGTGACGCCAAATGGCTCGATCAGGTAGGTAGTTACAAAGCCACCATCGCCGCCGGACCCGTATTCAAGCTGTTGGGTGCCAAAGACCTGGGCGTGAGCAATGATTACGACACCGAGAAAATGCCGCCTATGCAGACTCCGCTGACCGATGGCGACCTGGCCTGGCGACAACATAACGGTGGCCATACCGACGCGCCAAATTTTCAGTACGTCATCCCCTGGGCAAACCGGGAGTTGAAATACGAACGTACCGCCAAGTAATGCCAGCGTACCTATCGAATGGACTGCTTACTTCTTTGAAATACACCCTATTACACCTACTTTCGACCTGGTAATCAAGCTGTTCTTACCCTTCATCCTGTTCCTATATGAAAAAACTACCTGTTGTACTCGCCACTGGCGTTGCCGGGCTCCTGTTATTGGCCGCTACGACCCGCTCTATCCAGTCTCCAAACGGATTCGTGACGGGCACCCCAACGATTCGGTCGATCAATGCGCTTACGTTTGGGCCTAATGGTGTACTGTTCGTGGGCGATGGACGCAGCGCCACCGTATTTGCCATCGACACGAAGGATACGAATCCGGTCGAGAAAGCCAATTCGGTCGAGATCAAGAATATTGACCAGAAAATAGCCGCCTTGCTGGGTACAGATGTCGCCAACATCACGATTCAGGATATTGTCGTTAACCCAATTTCGAAGACGGTTTACTGCGCCGTTCAGCATAGCGATGGTACACCGGTACTGCTCAAAATCGAGGGCGACAAGCTGACGCCGGTCTCCCTGAAAGAGGTGAGCTACTCAACCGTTGCGCTGACGAATGTGGCGGCTGAAGATGCCAAAAATCAGCGGGGCGAGTCGTTGCGGATCTCGTCTATCTCAGATATGGGGTTTGCCGATGGTAAACTGCTCGTAAGCGGCCTGTCGAACCAGGAATTCGGCTCAACGTTCCGGAGCATTCCGTTCCCGTTCACCAACGTGCAGGATCAGAGTTCGCTGGAAATCTACCACGCGGCGCACGCCAAATACGAGACTATGTCGCCTATCCGCACGTTTACTACAACCGAGATCAAAGGCAAAAAATACCTGCTGGCCAGCTACACCTGCACACCGCTGGTCTTGTTTCCGATGGACGAACTGAAAGCCGGCAAACACGTGAAAGGCCGGACCGTGGCTGAAATGGGAAGCGGCAATTCACCGCTAGACATGGTTATGCTGAAGAAAGGAAATGAGTCGTTTCTGCTCATGGCCAATTCGAGCCGCCCCGTGTTTAAGGTGAAATACAAAACCCTGGAAGACTACCAGGGTTCGCTCACGACACCGGTAACCGAAAATTTTGCCACGGCGGGCGTCGATTTCGTGTCGCTGCCGCTGACCAACGTGCTCCAGATCGACAAACTGGATGACAGCCGGATGGTGCTGATTCAGCGTCGTTCGAATGGGAGCCTTGACCTTTGGACATCCAGTGACCGGTATTTGTAATCACCGCCCGCAGGGGTTCATCAGGCTATACATCGCGTATAGCCTGATTTTTTTTGTGGCCTGCCTGCCCGCCTGCCGCCCCGCTGCCGACACCGGTCTTACGATCAATTGGAAAGACAAACGCGCGACCAGCCTAACGATTCCAGACCAGCCCGCAGCCCGCCTTCCCGATGATTCACTCCCGCACCTGCTAACCGTACGGCTAGCGGGGCAACAGACAGCTATTGCCGGGTCGTATGAACGAACGGCGAGTGGCATTCGCTTTGAACCGCTGGTGCCGTTTACGCGAGGCCAACGGTATACCGTCTGGCTACGAAATAACCAGTTGTACGAACTGACCATTCCGGCACTGAACGCTGCCGACAAACCCGTGTTGCAGGCCATTTACCCGGGCACCGATTCTGTACCGGCAAATCTGCTTAAAATCTATTTCCGTTTTTCACGGTCCATGCGCGAAGGTCAGTCGGCCAGGTACGTTGCTCTGTTGGATGCAGCCGGAGAAACCCTGCCCAACGTGTTTCTGGATCTGCAGCCCGAGCTTTGGAATGCCGACCGAACCATGCTGACCCTCTGGCTCGATCCCGGCCGGATCAAGCGCGACCTCCAACCAAACAAGCGGCTAGGTGCCCCCCTGAACAGCGGCGGTCAGTATCGGGTAGTTGTTTCCCCCAACTGGACCGATGCGCTGGGTGCCCCTTTGGGTAAACCTACTACCAAGTCGTTGACGGTCATTCAGCGTGACAGCTTATCACCCGTAGTAACTAGCTGGTCAATTCGTGCTCCCAAGTCAGGCACCCTACAACCATTAGTGGTCGCTTTCGGTGAACCGCTCGATTATTATTTGCTCACCGAAACACTACAGGTGCTGCGGGCAGATGGCACCGCCGTTCCAGGTACGTGGCAGATTGGTCAGAACGAGACACAAAGCCAGTTTACCCCAACTCTCGGCTGGACCGCCGGTCGCTACCGGCTTCGCATCGAAAACCGGCTCGAAGACCTGGCCGGCAATAACCTCAACCGCCCGTTCGACCGCGATATAACGCAGCGCCGCCGGCCCGACGATGGGCATGCCTACAAGGAAGTTGCTTTCATAGTGAGCAACTAGCAACAAGTAGAGCTGAGCATGCTGCCATGTACGCTAATTCCCGAAAACCCTTTCCAGTCAGCACCGGTTAGGTTGAACATTCAAAAGATTGTTCAACCTAACCGGAGTATCGAAGTATGTCGAAACAATTTCGATTGCCATTACGCCTTGGGAGTAAGGCACTTGGTCAGGCGGCGGCAGGTCGTCTTGCAGTGGGGGCATTCGCAGCGGGAGCAATGGCCGTTGGGGCACTGGCGATTGGTGCTATAGCCATTGGGCAGTTGCGGGTTGGGCGCGGCTCTATTCGTAAGCTGCATATTGGCGAGTTGGAAGTGGACAAACTGACCATCCGGACTACGTACCCTGGCTAGTTCCGGCCAACCCTACCTGTATCATGACGAATCAGGAGCAAATTCAGCAACTAGTTAGCGAACAGGAAACAGCCATCCGAAATAAAGACATTCCGGCGTCGATGAGTCAGTATGCGCCCGATGTGCTCTCCTTCGACGTTGTCAGCTCGCTGCAAAAAGTGGGCATCGACGCCTGTCGCGACCGACTGAAAACCTGGCTGGCCCAGTTTCCTGGCCCAATAGCGTATACCGTTGACGGCCTCGAAGTTGTGGCCGTTGAGGAGATGGCGTACTGTCATTCTATTAATCACGTCAATGGAAAGACAGCTACCGGCACAGTGATCGATATGCGGTGGCGGGCCACAGTCTGTTATCAAAAAATAACCGATAAGTGGCTGATTACTCACGAGCATAGCTCGGTGCCTTTCGACCCTGAGTCGGGCAAGGCACTGATTGACCTTACGGTTTGAACCTATCAGGAACTAATCAACGTGTATTATGAAAACTGACCCAAAAATTGACAAACGCGATGATGTTCGCCCAAGCGAAGGCGAGCACAAGTACGGCGACGTGCGGTTTGCCGACCCAACTAACAAAAAGTATCCCATCGATACGCCAGAGCATGTGCGGGCGGCCTGGAGCTATATTAACCACAAAGACAACGCGGCCAAATACGACGCCGACGAGGTGGATGTAATCAAGGACCGCATCAGAAAAGCGGCCAAACAGCACGACGTTGATATTCAAGAAGAGTAAGGCCAAACAGTCTGACTACACCTAAGCCATGTACATTATTCTTGGTGCTACCGGCCACGTAGGGTCGGCTGTAGCTACTGCCTTACTCGATCAGGGTGAGTCGGTTACGGTTGTAACGCATGACGCCCACAAAGCAGCTGACTGGCAACAAAAGGGCGCGCAGGTTGCCGTTGCAGATGTGCATGATAGCGATGCACTTCGACGGATATTCGAGCGAGGGAAGCGGCTGTTTCTACTCAATCCACCAGCGAATCCATCTACTGATACGGCCACGGAAGAGCGCAAAAGTGTGGCCTCTATTCTAGCCGCCATCGCTGGATCGGGCCTGGAAAAAATCGTTGCCGAATCGACCTATGGTGCGCAGCCGGGCGACCGGATTGGTGATTTAAGTGTACTCTACGATATGGAGGAAGCGTTGCGCAATCAGCCTGTTCCAGCCAGCATTATACGGGCGGCGTATTACATGAGCAATTGGGACGCTTCGTTGCAAACAGCGCAACAGGAGGGCAAGGTGCATACGCTCTACCCGCCCGACTTTGCCTTGCCAATGGTCGCTCCGGATGACATTGGCAAAGTTGCCGCCCGCCTGCTCACTGAACCAGCAACGAAAACGGGGATTCATTACGTGGAAGGGCCACAACGCTACACATCGGCCGACGTGGCTAGGGCGCTTTCGGCAGTCTTGAACAAACCCGTCGTAGCTGTTCAGACCCCTCAGGATCAGTGGATACCCACCTTACGCGATCTGGGTTTTTCAGACAAAGCGGCTGAGTCGATGGCTAACATGACGGCCGTTACGCTCAACCAGCCTGCGTTTCCCCAAAATTACGAACGAGGAGCCACGACGCTGGAAGCCTATATCCGGAACGTGGTACACGAAGCAGCCAAAGCCTGAAGTCGCGACCCAGCCTGATCATGGCAGGACGTACCTACCGGTTCATCAACCAGAAAGTCCCTGTTCAGCTTACCCAACAATGAGGCTGAACAGGGACTATAACTCTTTACAGATTCATGCCGCCCGACACTTCGATCCGCTGGGCGTTAATCCAACGGGCTTCGTCGGTGCAGAGGAAAGCCACGACCCCGCCGATGTCCTCGGGCAGGCCAACACGACCCAGTGCGGTAATGGCGGCAATATGCTTGTTCACATCGGGATTGTCGCGAACCACGCCCCCACCGAAATCTGTCTCGATAGCTCCCGGTGCCACCACGTTGACCGCGATGCCCCGCGTGCCCAGCTCTTTGGCCATGTAGATGCTGAGAGTTTCGATAGCCCCTTTAAGAGAGCCATAAACCGCTCGTCCGGGCGAGGTAAACCGGGCCAGTCCCGAAGAGATATTGATGATCCGGCCGCCATCGTTCTGTATAGGCAATAGCTGCTCAGTCAAAAACAGCACGCCTTTGAAGTGAATGTTCACCAGCTGGTCGAACTCAGCCTCTTTTGTTTGCCCGATCGGCGAATTCCCCGCCGTACCGGCGTTGTTGATCAGAAAGTCGAAGTGATCGGTGCCAAACGTAGTCGTTAGCGTAGCGGTGAGCTGCCCGGCAAACGTCTCGAAGCTGGCAACAGCACCAGCGTCCAACTGAAGGGCGGCCGCTTTCCGGCCTAGTTGTTCAATCTCGGCAACAACCGCATCGGCATCCTCTTTCCGGCTATTATAGGTCAGTACAACGTCGATTCCTTTTTTGGCAAGGGCGAGTGCCATGTTTTTGCCCAATCCCCGGCTACCGCCGGTCACTACTGCAATTTTCGTGTTCGTGCTCATTGTCTGTTAACTATGTTCATCTACCGAAGGCAAAGGTCGGTGAGCGAACGAAGCAGCTGGTTGCAAATAGCAATCCGATTATTGCAAAAATCAAATCAGGCCCGAAACGCAGCTGGCGATAGCGTAGTCTGCTTGCGGAAGAAATTAGAGAAGTGAGCCACCTCTTCAAAACCCAGGCTGTAGCTGATCTCGGAGATGTTCCAGTCGGTCTGTTTCAACAGGATTTTAGCCTCCTGCACTATTCGGCTACTGATCAGGTCTGTGGTAGTTTTGCCCATGTTCTCCTTCAGTACCTTATTGAGGTGATTCACATGCACCGACAGCTGACGAGCGTACTCGTTGGCCGTACGCAGGGCAATTTTCTGACCGGGCGACTGAATGGGGAACTGCCGCTCGAGCAACTCAATAAACAGTGACGAGATACGGGCCGAAGCGGTATGGGTCGGGTAGAGCGACGTGGCGGGTTGCAGTTTCTGGCCAAAATGAATCAGCTCAAGCACATAATTCCGCAACAGATCATACTTGTAGGCGTAGTCTGACCCTATCTCCCGGTGCATTTTAGAGAATATGTAGCGGAGTTCATCGGATTCTTCATCGGTCAATTGAAACACGGGAACACCACCGGGTTGAAACAGCGGCAGTTCATCGAGCACCACACCGCTTTTAGTCGATACCAGAAATTCATCGGTAAACACGCAGAACGAGCCCGCCTGTTGCTCATCGAGCGGCACATAATGATATGGGATCTTGGGCGTGGCGAACAGCAATGCATTCGTTTCGATTTCGATCACCTTATCGGCATATTCGGCCTTGTTGCGACCACTGATCAGGCTGATTTTGTAATAGGCCCGCCGGTCATAGGGCATCACGCCTTTTTTGGTCCTGAGCGCCATCATGTCGGCAATTCGGAAGACATTGAAATGCCCGATCTCCCTGTTGATCTCGGCCGGAACTACAGTTGCGATCTCATGATAAAACTCGTCTAACGATTTACTGGCCATACTACCTGCTTGCGAAATTCAAATGTACAACGTTATTCCCGTTGTCGCACGCAGATCCTTGCCAGCCTTCCGAAAGCGAATGTCGCTCCGTTCGATAAGCTGACCTCAGCGTGCACGTTAGTATGAAACCCTTTGGGCGAATGCCCGTTCTTAGGGTAACAGAAGTTTGGGCTAATGTATCAGCTTAGCGTCTGGCGGAGCGGTATGCCAGCCCTATGTACGTCAACCAAATCAACGTAACCGAATCCCATGAAAGCAGCCATCATCAACCAATACGGAAGTAGTCACGAATTTAAGATTCAGGAAGTACCCACGCCCGAGGTCGACTCACACGAGGTCCTGATCAGGGTGTACGCCGCGGGTATTAATCCAGTGGACACCAAGCTACGCGAAGGCGCCATGAAACTGATGTTACCCGGTTCATTCCCTAAAATTCTGGGGGCCGAATGCGCGGGTGTCATTGAAGAGGTGGGGCTTATGGTCACCGATTTCCAGCCCGGCGATCGGGTGGTAGCGGGGTTAGGGGTCACGGGCGCTGGCTACGCCGAACTGACCGCCACAAAGCAGAAGAACGTGGTCAAGCTGCCCGACGCCATCGATTTCACGCAGGCAGCGGCTATGCCCGTGGCGGCTGGTACAGCTCTGCAGGCTATGCGCGACAAAGGCCATCTTCGCCCGAATGACCGCGTGCTGATCAACGGCGCATCGGGTGGTGTGGGTACGTTCGCGGTACAAATTGCCCGTATAATCGGCGCGCATGTCACGGCCGTATGTAGTGCCGACAATGCCGAGCTGGTGAAGCAATTGGGTGCTCACGTAGTGGTCGACTACAAGTCAACGGATTTCACGAAACTCCCCGATAAGTTCGAGGTCGTTTTCGATGCGGTAGGTAAAAGCTCGTTCGATGCCTGCCGGGAAATCCTGACCGACGAAGGAACGTACGTAACCACCACGCCATCGGCGAAGCAACTACTGGAACAGGTTGTCACGGTGTTCACGAAGCAGAAGGCCGAATCGATCGTTTTCTCGTTTACGCAGGAAGACATGAACTGGCTGCTGAAACAGGTGGCCGACGGAAGGCTGGTGTCGGTCATTGATAAGACCTACTCACTCGACCAAGTTGGTCAGGCACATGCATACAGCGAAACGGGCCGAGTCAAAGGGAAACTGGTTTTAGCCATTGGGTAACGTCGTGCCACTCCCGCCAGAACGTATCCATACACTCAGCAATACATTATAAACCACTTAAACTACCAACCAAATAGAGTCATGTCGGTTGTTTAGAAGACATTGTACGCACGTATACTGCTTTAGACACTAACATGGCAAAAACTGGAGCCGACCTGATGGTCGAACGATTACTGGATTGGGGAGTCGACACCATTTTTAGTTTACCCGGCGACGGTATCAACGGACTTTATGAATCGCTGCGAACACACGCTGACAAGATCCGCCTCATCCAGGTACGTCACGAAGAAGCGGCAGCGTTTATGGCTTGTGCCTACGCCAAATTCACGGGCAAGCTGGGGGTCTGCATGGCCACATCGGGTTGCGGTGGCATTCATCTGCTCAACGGCCTGTATGATGCTAAGTACGACTGCCAGCCGGTTCTGGCTATTACGGGCAACGCGGCCCACGATATCAGCGGCACGTTCTACCAGCAGGATGTTGACCTGGTGAAGGTGTTTGCCGACGTAGCCCAGTATAACGAACGCGTGATGGGTCCCGATCATGTCGTTAACGTGCTGGATCAGGCGGTTCGAACCGCGCTTGGCCAGCGGACAGTGACGCACATTTCCTTTCCGAAAGATTTCCAGGAATGGACGACCAGCGACGACACCCGTTCGTCGGTGAACGTACCTGACCATAGCAGCGCCACTAAAGTAAGTTATGAGCAAACTCCTTCCCTGAATCAATTACAGCGGGCAGCTGACGTGATCAATGCGGGTAAGAAGGTGGCTATTTTCGCGGGCCGTGGTGCGCTTAGTGCTCGTGAAGAGGTCATTCAACTGGCCGATCTGGTGGGCGGGCCAATCATTAAAGCCTTATTAGGCAAGAACGTCGTGCCAGACGGTCATCCGTTCACGACGGGTGGGGTTGGCTTGTTAGGCACGGCCCCATCGCAGGATGCCATGGAGGAATGCGACACACTGATTATGATTGGTACTCGTTTTCCCTACCTCGAATATTACCCAAAACCCAGTCAGGCCCGAACGGTGCAGATCGATCTTGACGCCTCGCATATAGGGCTACGGACACCCGTTGAAGTGGGGCTACTGGGTGATAGTCGGTCTACGTTACAGGCGTTGCTGCCCCTGCTCGACCGGAAAACGGATCGCAGCTTTCTGGAAACAGCGCAGGAACGAATGGGCCATTGGTCTGAGCTGATGCAGCAGCGTGGCACCCAGGATACCCTGCCCATGAAGCCGCAGGTGATCCCGCACACCGTTAGTCCCTTGCTCGCCGACAACGCCATTGTCACCTGTGACTGCGGCAACAACACAACCTGGGTGGCCCGCCATATTCAGCTGAGAGGCGAGATGCAGTTTTCGACCTCGGGCCTGCTGGCGACCATGGCGTCGGGATTACCCTATGCGATCGCCGCGTCGGTAGCGTTCCCAGACCGGCAGGTCGTGGCGCTGGTGGGCGATGGCGGTTTCACAATGTTGATGGGCGAGATGGCCACGGCGGTCAAATACAAGTTGCCAATCAAGGTGTTTATCTTCCACAACAACGCCTATGGTCAGATCAAGTGGGAGCAGATCGTGATGGAAGGAAACCCCGAATATGGTGTAGACATTCAACCGATCGACTTCGCCATGCACGCCCGTGCCTGTGGAGCTACCGGCTTCACGATCGATAACCCCGCCGATGCCGACCGGATCGTACGCGAAGCGATGGCCCACGACGGCCCGGTTGTAGTCGACTGCATCGTAGATCAGAACGAACCGCCCATGCCCGGCAAAATCACGACGGTACAGGCCGTTGAGTTTGTCAAGGCGCTGGCGCGCGGAGAGCGTGATCGAAGTGAAATCATCAAAACGGTTATCAGCAATCAATATCAGGAAGCTGTAGCCACCAAAGGCCGCAGCCTGCTCAACCTCATTCCGGGACTTTGATACTGAATACAGACCAATGGCTCTGCAACCAAGCGCACCTGGGCAATGCTACGCCTTGTTCTGTATCTGGTAAGACCTTTTTGCCATGGCAACGACACCTGTATCATCGAAAACCTTACCCTGGCCGGTGCTGTCTCTGCGGGCTGGTTTACTGACAGCACTGGGCGCTGTCCTGTTTTTCACTGGCAGTCATCAATCAGTTGTATCACTCGTAGTGCTCAGCGCGCTGTTGCTGTCAGCCGGTCTGATGGCCCGGCGGTTCTGGAGCAGCAGCCGGGCTATCAACAAGCCAGATTACTGGTTTATGATCGCGGGTTGGGTTGACATCGCTTTTGGCGTCGGCGTGCTTTTTTATTTAGGTAATCCGACTAAAGGCGTCGACAACTTATTGGGTGCCTGGGGTGTACTTGTCGCCATCACGCAGTTTGTGGCCACGTTGTACACATTTCTGGGCGTGAAAGACAACAGTGAAAGTGGTCAGGACATGACGGTTATTATTCTCCATTTCTTGAACACCCTACTCGGTGGCGGCACCGCATTCATGCTGGTTCAGCGGCCCTTCAACGACCGATCCATGCAGTTCGCAGGATTATTTCCGCTGGCCATGGGCGTGTTGCTGCTTGTACTGGTCCGTCAACTGAAAGCCGACGTTGACATAGACGAAGCCCAACAGGCTAAGTCATAAAAAAGACACATAAAAACCACGTAAAACTCGATAATAATGCCTACAACAAAGAAGGAGCAACTGCTCCATACACCCTCAGACCTAAAGGAATCTGACCGCGCGCATCTGGCCGATGTGCTGAATGCACTGGTCGCCGACGCATTTGCGCTCTACGTAAAGACCAAGAATTACCACTGGCACATGTCAGGTCGGCATTTCCGTGATTATCACCTGCTGCTCGACGAACAGGCCGAACAGATTTTTGCCACTATCGACCCACTAGCCGAACGGGTTCGAAAACTGGGTGAACGCACCATCCATTCAATAGCTGAGATTGGCAAGCGGCAACGGGTCAACGACAATGACAAGGCGTTCGTGGCCCCCATCGACATGCTCACGGACCTGCTCGAAGAAAACAAGGCGATGGCCAAAAATATGCGTGATGCCCACGAAGACTGCGACAACGCCAGCGATGTAGCTACGGCCAGCCTGCTGGAAGTATATATCGATGAAACCGAGCGCCGTGCCTGGTTCCTCTTTGAAGCGACTCGCGAAATCGACTAGTTACCAGCCGATTGCACCGTCCGGCCCACTTCGTAGTGGGCACCGAATACCCCCAGGTACGTCCCGTAGCAACACAGTGTTGGTTTTGGCCGATCCTATGTTGCTACGGGACGTTGTGTGTGAGCGGAGTCCGTTCGATGGCTTTGATCGGCCTGTTCATTAGTAAGTCCGCTAACTCGTCTTTGTAGGTTGAGTCGGGGCCAGCTACCGTCAGTCTGGGGTATCCCTTGCTGCTGCGACGTAATTTTCAGATAACCTACTTGATTCAGGATGATGCTCAACGTACGACAATTCCTCTTGGCACTTTTCAGCCTCTGCTCACTCACAGCATTGGTGGCAACCATTCAGGTCGAAAAGCCTGCTCAGGCTAAGCGGTCGCCCAACATCATCCTGATTCTGATCGACGATATGGGCTCTGCTGATGTAGGCTGCTTTGGCGGTACGTTCGCGCCTACCCCAAACATTGACCGGTTGGCGGCCGAAGGCATTAAATTCACCAATTACTACAGCGCTGCACCGATCTGCTCGCCTTCACGGGTAGGCCTGACAACCGGTATGGCTCCGGGTAAGTGGCGGATCACTTCGTTTCTCGCCGAACGCAAACACAACCGCACCTGCGAACAGGCCGATTTCCTTGATGCCTCGGCACCGACGGTGGCCCGCCAGCTTAAAGCGGCAGGCTACGCTACAGCGCACTTCGGCAAATGGCATATGGGTGGTGGTCGCGACGTGACGAATGCCCCCGCCATTACTCAGTACGGTTTCGACGACTACGCCAGCACCTGGGAAAGCCCCAACCCCGACCCGCTTCTTACCTCGACCAACTGGATCTGGGCCAGGTCAGATAGTGTGAAACGCTGGAATCGTACCGCCTACTTTGTAGACAAAACGCTTGCTTTCCTGAAACGGAACCCCGGAAAACCCTGCTACATTAATCTCTGGCCCGACGATGTACACACGCCCTGGGTGCCTGACGAGACAACGCTCGACGCGTTTCCGAAGGGTACGGAAAAGCCCCGCGAATTCAAAGCAGTGCTGGCCGATCTCGACGTCCAGATCGGGCGGCTGATGGCGGGGCTCAAAGCGTTGGGCGTTGATGACAACACGCTGGTCATTTTCACCAGCGACAATGGCGCACTACCCACGTTCGAGGGCAAGCGGTCGGGTACGTACCGGGGCAGCAAACTTTCACTGTACGAAGGCGGTATTCGAATGCCATTTATCGTGCGTTATCCGGCCCGAACCCCGAAAAACGTGGTCGACAATCGGTCGGTGCTCTGCGCAACAGACTTACTATCGACCTTTGTAAGTCTGGCAGGCCAAAAAGGGACTAGCTCAGGTGATGGTGAAAATATGGCTGCTGCACTAATCGGCACACCACGTACCCGCTCAAAGCCCCTATTCTGGGAATACGGTCGAAACAACGAATCATTCAGATACCCGGCTGCCCGCCACAAAAGCCCAAATCTGGCCATGCGGCAGGGCAACTGGAAATTGCTGGTTAATGACAACGGCTCCGGTGTCGAATTATACGATTTAGCAGCGGACCCATCGGAGAATAACGACCTTTCCAGTCAACAAAGTCAGGTGGTTGATCGGATGAAAACGCAGCTACTCGCCTGGCGATCTTCTCTGCCCAAGCTTGCGCCCTAGCGAGTCAGGCTCCTCTGTATGTAGTGTTAGCTTTTGGTCAGCAGTCAACCAAGTTAAGGACCCTTGCTACTGTGCCTTGGTTGAGTAATTGCTCTGGCAATTCTACTTCTACCAGCATTCTTCAGGTACGTTTTCTGCTCGCGAACTGGGTAGCTGGAACGTACCCGGAGAACTGGTCTGCTAACCCCCGTACAACGATGAGTCACCACTCCAAAAACCACGTTAGTCGTTTTGCCATTGCTACCTGCCTGTTGCTAGTAACCTTTGCGGTAACAGACGGACAGGCTCAGTCGAAGTCGTCTGTTCAACAGCCTGTACTGGGTGTTCGATCGGCAAAAATCATCACTGTTGATAAGCGCTCATTCAAGGATTTAAACCGAAACGGGCAGCTCGATAAATACGAAGACTGGCGGTTACCAGCTGAAGAGCGCAGCAAGGACTTAGTAGCCCGAATGTCGGTAGAGGAGAAAGTAGGGTTTATGCTCATCAGTACCACTCGACTCAAAAACGACTGGTCGTTTGAGGCCCCGAAAAATAAAGAGCCGATCACCAGCGATTTCAACGAATCGGACTTGTCGACGAACACGAACATGTTCACGCGCAAGCCATTACCAACGCCGCTGATGAATGCCGCCGGGACTACCAAAGCCGTCACCCAGTTCCACCTGCGTCATTTCATTCTCCGGGCCAATGTCAGCGCGCGCATCACTGCTGAATGGGCTAACAAGTTGCAGGCACTCTGTGAGAGCGACGGGCTGGGCATTCCGGCCATTGTTGCCTCGAACCCGCGCAACCACGTCACGGCCGCCGCGGCCATTGGCACCAGCGTCGGCAAAACGGCGTTCTCTTCCTGGCCTGGCGAACTGGGTCTGGCCGCCATGCGCGACCTGAAACTGACCCGCGAATTTGCCGACATTGCCCGGCAGGAATGGGCCGCTGTTGGGCTCCGCAAAGGCTACATGTACATGGCTGACCTCGCCACTGAACCCCGCTGGCAACGCGTAGACGGCACCTTTGGCGAGAATGCCGAGTGGGCTGCGAAGATGATTACCGAAGTAGTGCTCGGTTTTCAGGGCAAGAAACTGAGCAACACCTCCGTAGCCATGACCACCAAGCACTTTCCCGGTGGCGGCGCGGGTAAGGCAGGCCAGGACCCCCATTTTGACTGGGGCAAGGAAGAGGTATTTCCGGGCGGCCAATTTCAGACGAACCTGATACCGTTCAAAGCCGCTATTGCCGCTGGTACGTCGGCCATTATGCCTTACTACTCCATGCCTACAGGTACCGACTACGAGCCCATTGCCTACGCATACAACCGCCCGATTATTCATAACCTGCTGCGCGTAAAACTTGGGTTCAACGGCATCATCAACTCCGATACCGGTCCCATTGAAATGATGCCCTGGGGTGCCGAAAACCTGACTATTAGCCAACGGTATAAACGCACGCTCGAAGCAGGCGTTAACCTTTACTCGGGTACCGCTGACCCGGCCAATCTGCTCGAGACCGTAAAATCAGGGCAGGTGAGCATGGCCCTCATCGACGATTCGGTTGTGCGGCTGTTGAACGAGAAATTTGAACTCGGCCTGTTCGAGAACCCCTACGTCGACGTTGAGGCGGCAGAGAAGCTGGCGGGCAGTGCCGCCTTTCAGGCGCGGGCCGATGTAGCGCTGCGCAAGTCGATCGTGCTTCTCCGCAACGATGCAAAAACACTTCCGCTGAAGCCCGCCACAAAGATCTACGTTGAAACATACGCCAGACGGGCGGCCACCGCGCCAATGGGCCAGGGGGACGTATACCAACCCACCGACAGCAAAACAGGTCTCCAATTTGTTAAAACGCCCGAAGAGGCTGACGTCATCCTATTGTGGTTGCTGCCTTCCGGAAAATCACTCTTCGCCTCAGACGGATCACCTCTCGAATTGTCGCTGTCAAAAAACGCCGTCGATATTGCGTATATCAATTCGTTGACCGCTAAAAAGCCAACGATCCTGGCGATCAACTACACCAATCCGTGGGTGATCGACGAGGTGTATAACCAGACCACAAGACCACATATTCCGGGCGTATTGGCTACGTTTGGCACTACGCTTGACGCGGTGCTCGATATTGTTTCGGGTAAAGTCAAGCCAACAGGCAGGATGCCGTTCACCACACCCATCTCCGAAGCGGCTGTCCGTAATCAGCTGGAGGACGTACCGGGCTACAAGGAAGGCCCTACCTACGGCCTGTTTAAATACGACGAAGGCATCAGCTATTAAGTAGTAGCTTTGCGTAATGGCGTACAGCGTTACGGGTCTGTCTACCGGCCCGACTCGCAGCGCCGTACGCCATTGGGCAAAGTTTATCCACCCGTTTTTAGCTGCGCTTTTTTGTACAAAACATATAATCGTCAAAAAAACTTTTCGGCAACTCTATTGGTTGATATAGCAACCAGTTTTACATTTGCCTCATGATTGACGAAAATACGCTTCGGACGAAGTTTGCCGAACGGATGGGTTCACAATCCATCTTTATGATTAGCCACGTAGGTCACCTGATGGCCAAAAAGGCAAATCGCGAACTTACCCGCCTGGGCTTCACACTTCAGATCGAGCAGTTTCCGGTGTTGTTCATTACCTACTTTGCTGGTGACGAACTATTGTCCCAACAGGACATTGCCAATATGCTTCAAAAGGATAAATCGGGCATTCAGCGTTCCATTCGCACTTTAGAGCGTGACGGGTACCTGCGGGTTGTTCCTGATGACATTGACCGGCGGAAGAATCTGATTCGCCTTACCCCCGCTGGTAAGATGATTATCGAGCAAGCCATTCAAACGACCGAAATGCTGGATCAACACGTAATGAGCCAACTGTCTGAAGAAGAACAGCAGTCCTTTTTGAATACCACCCGCAAAATCATTGCCCTACTAGACAAGTAATATTTTTTTGATTAATTAGTTGATATGTCTACTGTAGATACATCAACCTTTGTATTTATGAAACGATTAATTGCACTTAGCTTAGGTCTTGCCCTCTGGTTCCCTCCCCAGGGATGGGCTCAGGCACAGCCACAGCCGACAGCACCTGCACCGGGTGGTTTTCGGCTGAAAGATTGCATTGAGTATGGCCTCAAGAATTTTGGGACCGTGCGCATTGCTCAGTACCAAACTCAGACAGCCGATCAGCAGGCGCGGGAAGCCCTTGGGTTGTACCTACCTCAGGTGTCGGCCACCGGAACCACCACCGATAACCTGAAACTCCAGCAGAGCGTGATTCCGGCAGGGGTATTTGGGCCTGAACCACGGGTCTTTATCATCGGTCAGAAGTACCAGACCAACCTGACGGCCCAGGTGACGCAACCGATCTTCGACCGGGCGTTACTGATCGGTATAAAAGCCAACAAGCCGAACCAGCAACTGGCCGCGCTGAACACCCGGCAGACGCAGGAAGACGTGATCTACAACATTGCCAGCAACTACTACCAGGTGTTTGTGGCCCAGCAGCAGATTGCTCTCCTTCGCGATAACCTGGAACGTACCCAGCAGGTGCTCAACATCCTGAAACTCCAGCGCGACAACGGGGTGATCCAGCCAGTCGACTACACCCGCACGGAAGTTAGCTACAACAGCACACAGTCGCAGTTGACGCTGGCCGAGAATGACCGCAACCTGGCCCTGAACCGCCTGAAATACCAGATGGGCATGCCGCAGGATCAACCCCTGGAGCTGACTGATTCGACGCTGTTGACCCAACTACCTACGCTCGACAATGAGCCGTTCGACCCAAAACAACTGGTTTCGTTTCAACAGTCGGAAGCCAATATTGCCCTGCAGCAGTTGCAGTTTCAGCGGATTAAAGCCGGTTACCTGCCCACACTGAGCCTGACCGGCAACTACGGAACGGTGAACCTGGGCGCGCAGACAATCGACCAGCTGTTTACCAACTTCGTCGGGTTCGGTAGTGTGGGACTTCGACTGAACATCCCCATTTTCGACGGGTTCCAGCGCGATTCGCGGCTAAAGCAGCAGCGGCTGACCGTGCTCACCCAGCAGGAGCAACAGAAACTGAACACCTCGGCTTACCAGCTTCAGTTCAACAGCGCTCAATCGCAGATTCAGCGGGCACAAACCAGCCTGCAAAACGACGATCGCAACGTAAAGCTGGCGCAGGAGGTCTACAACATCACCACGCTGCAATACAAGCAGGGCACCAAGTTGTTGACCGACCTGATCAACGCCGATAACTCGTACCGCGAAGCCCGGACCAACTACATCAATTCGCTCATTAACCTGTATCAGGCACGCCTTGACCTGGAGCAATCGCAGGGCAAACTCCTCACTTTCTACAACCAACTCTGATCAGTACAACCGATTTATAGATCATGAAAAAGACAACCTTACTTGTCGTGGTGGCCATTCTGGCCGTTGTTTCCCTGATTGGGTTTCGGCTGGCTTCCAACAAGAAAACGATCGATGCCCAGAAGCAGCCGGTCGTGCAAGCAAACGTGGCGATACCAGTTACGGTGGCCCCCGTAGTGGAAGGAACAGTAAGCCAGCAACTCGTAAAGACCGGCAATCTTGTTCCGTTCAAAGAAGCCGAACTAATTGCGACTACCGCCGGGAAAGTAACGAAGGTGAACTTCAACCTGGGCTCTTCGGTGCGGGAGGGGGCTGTGCTTGTTCAGCTGGATAACCGCCTGAAAGAACTGTCGCTCGAGGCGACCCAACTGTCGATCGACAGGCTGAAGAAAGATGTAACCCGTTACAACACACTGCTGGCCGGTAATGCGACCACCGAATTGCAGGTGAACGAAACGAAGTACAACTACGAAAACGCGGTGAATCAGGCCGAGCAGATCAAGAAGCAGATTGCCGATGCAAACGTGAAAGCACCCATCAGCGGTCAGGTTGTGGTAAAGGACATTGAGCCGGGTGAATTTATTACGGCGGGTAAGGTGCTGGGCCGGGTACTCGACGTAAACCGGTTGAAAGTAGAAGTGCCCGTGAATGAAAGCGATGTGTATCGGTTGCGCACAGGCCAGACGGTGAAGGTGACAACCAGTGTGTTTCCCGGCAGAACATTCAACGGTCGTATCTCCTACATCGCCCCACAAGGCTCTGCTGAACACAACTACCCCGTAGAAATTACGATCGATAATGCGGGTGGTTTGAAAGCAGGTACGTTCGTTAATGCTGATTTCTCGCAGCCATCGAACCAGAGAGCACTTCAGATACCGCGTGGAGCCCTGGTCGAGAGCATCAAGAATCCATACGTTTACGTCATCAACGGCAACGCAGTAGCGCGCCGTACCATCACCGTTGGCCGCGACTTCGGCGACACCATCGAAGTCCTAAGCGGCCTCAATGCAGGAGACCAGGTGGTAACCACCGGCCAGTTGAACCTGAGCGACGGCAAACCCGTGCAAATCACTAAATAAAGCGTTTGAGGTTTGATGTTGCGCTGCTGAATCACCGTTCCGTTGGAGTGCAGCGCAACCACAAACGCCAAACTACGAACTACGAATCCCAAAAAAGCCATGTCAATCTCCGAAATAGCCGTAAAACGGCCGCTGCTGGTGACGACGATTTTTACCGTTCTGATTCTGTTCGGTTTCCTGAGTTATAAGCAGCTTTCCTATAATCTGTTGCCCAAGTTCGAGGCCAACGTGATCAGCGTAGCCACGGTCTACCGGGGTGCCTCGGCCGATGAGGTAGAGACCAACGTGACCAAGCGAATCGAAGATGCGCTGTCGGCGCTGGAAGGCCTCGACCGCATGACGTCGACCTCGCAGGAAGGCGTATCAAGCGTGATTATCCAGCTGAAAAACGGCGTGAACACTACGCTGGCCCAGCAAGACGCCCAACGTAAAATTGAGCAGATCCTGAACTTGCTGCCCGACGCTGCCGACCGGCCCATTCTGAACAAGTTCTCGACCGATGAGATCCCGGTGCTGCGGATGGGCGTTACCGCCAACATGTCGCCCACGGCGCTGTATGACCTGATCAACAACGACATCAAGCCGCAGCTTTCGAACGTATCGGGGGTGGGGCAGGTGAACATCATCGGTGGTAACGAACGCCAGATTCAGGTGAATGTAAACACCGAGAAGCTTCGCGGGTACGGCGTATCCATCGGCCAGGTATCGCAGGCCATCAACGCGGCCAACGCCAGCTACCCTGCGGGTCAGCTGGAAACGCGCGAATCGCAGTACTCGATCCGGTTCGACGCCTCGGTACAAACCGTCAATCGCCTGCGCGATCTGATCATTGCCAACCGGACAGATGGCTCGCAGGTACTGCTGAGAGACGTGGCCGAAGTGGTTGACGCCAGCACCAAGCCAACGGCCATCAACCACATCAACGCACAGCCGTCGATTGGTTTGCAGATACAGAAACAGTCAGACGCCAACGCCGTATCGGTGAGCCAGCAGGCGCAGGTAAAGATCACCCAGTTGGAGAAGCAATACGCCAATTTGGGCCTGAAATTCAACATCGCGTCCGACCAGTCGATCTATACCCTGGCTTCGGCCGATGCCGTGGTGTTCGACATGGGCCTTGCCATTCTGATCGTATCGGTGGTGATGCTGTTATTCCTCCACAGTTTCCGGTCGGCCATGTTCGTACTGGTCGCGCTGCCTTCATCGATGATTCCGACGTTCGCCCTGATGTACCTGATGGGCTTCTCGCTGAACCTGATGACGCTGATGGCGCTTTCGCTGGTGGTGGGTATCCTGGTCGATGACTCGATTGTGGTGTTGGAAAACATCAACCGCCACCTCGAAATGGGCAAAGACAAACGCACGGCGGCCCTCGATGGTCGGAGCGAAATTGGCTTCACGGCCCTGGCCATTACACTTGTCGACGTGGTGGTGTTTGTGCCCCTGGCCATGACCGGCGGCCTGATCGGGAACATCCTGCGGGAGTTTGCGCTGGTAGTCGTGTTCTCAACGCTGATGAGCTTGCTGGTGTCATTCACCTTAACGCCTTTGCTGGCCTCACGCTTCGGCAAAATCGAAGTCTTAAATCCAAACACACTCTGGGGTAAACTGAACCTAGGATTTGAGCGGATGATTGATCGCTTAACCAACGCTTACGGCCGCGTCCTGGTCTGGGCACTGGGCCACAAACGGTACATTTTCCTGTCGGTGATCGCTATGCTTATCGGGTCTATCTATCTCGTTCCGGCAGGCTTCATCGGTGCGGCTTTTATGCCCCAGAGCGATCAGGGCGAAATGAGCGTGCAGATCGAATTGGCCCCTACGGCGTCTATCTATCAGACGAACGCCGTAGCCCAACGGGCCGAGCAGATCATCATGAAGCACCCGGAAGTGACCAACGTATTCAGCAATATTGGCTACAGCAGCACCGGGCTGGGTACGTCGGCCAATAGTAACCTCGCTGACTTGAACGTGAAGCTGATCGACAAAAAGCAGCGCAAACTATCGACCGAACAGTTTGGGCAGATGCTGAAAAACGAAGTGAGCCAGATTCCGGGTGTTCGGGTAACAGTAGCCCCCGTCGGCATTGTCGGTGCCTCGCAGGCACCCATCATGATTGCGGTAAAAGGCACCAACCTGGCCGACATTCGGAAAGCCGCCGCACTGGTGAAACAGGTCACAGCTTCGGTACCCGGCACGCAGGACGTGAAATACTCGGTAAAGGATCCAAAACCGGAAGTAACGGTCAACCTGAACCGCGACAAAATGGCTCAGTTAGGTATCAGCGCGACCGACGTGGGTATTGCTTTGCAAAACGCCTTCCGGGGTAACGACCTGTCGAAGTTCAAACAGAACGGTAACGAGTATGACATCCTGGTGAGCCTCGATCAGTTTGACCGCACTCAGGCCGCCGACGTGTCGCGGCTGACGTTCGTAAACAACCAGGGGAAAACGTTCGAACTGTCGCAGTTTGCTACGGTTCAGGAGCAGGTGGGCGAAAGCGTGCTCGAGCGCATCGACCGGCTGTCGTCGATCACCATCAATGCGCAGGTCGTTGGCCGGCCGGTAGGTACCGTGGGTGCCGATATTCAGGCGAAGATGGGTAAAGAGAAGCTGCCTGAAGGTGTATCGATTCAGTACCTCGGTCAGTTACAGCAACAGTCCGACGCGTTCGGTAGCCTGGGACTTGCGTTGGGTATTGCCATTCTGCTGGTGTATTTCATCATGGTGGCCCTCTACGAAAGCGTCGTGTACCCATTCGTAGTACTTTTCTCGATTCCCGTCGCCCTGATCGGTGCCCTGCTGGCGCTGGCCCTGACTATGGAAAGCCTGACCGTATTTGCCATTGTGGGTATGATCATGCTGCTCGGTCTGGTAGCCAAGAATGCTATCCTGATCGTCGACTTTGCCAACCAACTGAAAGCTGAAGGTAAGGAGGTCGTCGAGGCCTTGCTCGAGGCGGGTAAAGAGCGGTTACGCCCTATCCTGATGACCACTCTGGCGATGATCTTCGGTATGTTACCCATCGCCCTGGCGAGCGGTGCCAGCGCCGAAACAAAGAACGGCATGGCCTGGGTAATCATTGGTGGCTTAACGTCGTCTATGTTGCTGACCTTGTTTGTGGTACCATCCACGTACCTCGTTGTTGACCGACTTATTGCCCGGTTCACGAAGAAGAAAGTGATTCCTCAAAAACCGCAGGAGCTTGAAGTTGCCAAGGCAATCAGTTAAATCGATTGATCGCAAATGCAAAAAAGCCGACCCATCTGAATGGGTCGGCTTTTTTGCATTCATACGGTAGCGAACAGGCCCGATGGTACAACGGGGGTGGCTACTTTACGTCTGCCTGCTCCGTAATCGACACTGACCGTACCAGCTTGCCGTTATTGCCCAGGCTGAGCGCTTTCAGCTGCTGCGACAGGAGTGGCTGCTGGCCGGTTACTTTTGCCACCAACAACCCAAAACTGGTGGCCAGCTCAGTCTCGGTAAACGTACAGTGCCCAAATCGGTCCGGAATGGGAATGGGCGTAAACAGGGCCGCAGTGCCTTTCAGTACCGTTTTTTGCTGGTAGAGCGGCAGGTGCCAGAACGGAACCAGAAAATCGCCGCTTGTATGCATTTGCACCAGCGGTATACGCAGGGCGGCACTGGTCTGGTAGTCCTTTTCGATTATTTTCATTGCCTGTTTATCACCGGCGAAACGTTGTACCTGCTGATTCAACTGTTGATTCTCGGCTGGGCTCCCAAACGGATTGATATACACGCTGGTTGTGTTGTCGGCGGGTTGGCCTTTCAGCACCTGGGTGGCATTACGGGTAGCAAACACATCATACCAGAGCAGCCCGAGGACCGCCTGCGCACTAGTGGCGGGGCTCTCTGCGGCATATATCAGATCGGCCGTGGCCAGTAGTTTTTGGGTATTGACCGGGTTGGCCTGCATGGCTCCAAGAATCAATGGCACATACACGCTCTGCCAATTCTGCATGAGTTGGTCCGGAATAGCAACGGCAGTGCCGGGCAACACCCCCGGAAAATAATAATCGAACAGCACCCGGAAGTCGACGTACCGGTTGATCTGCCGCTGAAAATCGCCACAGGGACCGCAGAGTGCCAATCCCCCGTCGAACAGATCGGGGTAGCGCTCGATAGCCAGCGTGGTAATGAGCCCCCCTTCAGAGCCGCCGGTCAGGTACACGTGGCCGGGCCGCCCATACTGTTTGACAAAGCTTTTTCGCAGGTTTACGATATCGGTGATACCGGGTTGCACCGCCAGGCCATTCACGCTGTAGCTGGTTGTGGCAAAGGCATACCCCTGGCTGATTAACAGCGGCGCAATGGCATCTGCTTCGGTCGATATGGCCAGCGGTTCGTAGGGCGACACGTACCCGTGGGCATACATAATCAGGTCGCCATTCCAGTTAGCGGGCTTGCAGATCTGATAAATCTCGCCGGTTTTCAGGGTCTGAACCGTACATCCGAATGCACTCAGGGTACCATCGAGCAGGGTCACTGTTTTAGCCTGTCGCACTTCGTGGACAACGTCGGTGTTCGACTCGCTCCGGGTGGTAAGCGAATCCAGCTCGTTGGAGCAGCCGGTCAGCAGTCCGAGAAGGGCTGGTAAAAGCCAGTAATAGGTTTGTCTGATAAACGTCTTTTTCATGGTAGTAAACAGGTTTTGGTTTAAGTTACTAGAGCTGACACACGGCAGGACTAACCCCGGCAGCTCGCAGCTAAAGCACTGTAAAAGAATGCCTTACCAACTACATGCGCCGTAGTTTTTATTGGCCGGTCAATGGTACCTCATGCAGTCAACCAACACATCCGGATTCATTTACTTACGAGTAAAAAAATGACCTGCTGATGAAAACATGACTGCTTCTTTTTTAGCCACAACGCCACAAACCGTAACTGGCAAGTAACCATTTGTTACCTACCGTTTTGGGGTGCATTATTTCCTATATTTGGTCATGTAACCTAGCCCACTCCCCATGCTCCCTCAACAGCTACTGGATTTATATCAGCCGCAAAACCACCTCTTCCACCCAACCACAGAAGCACACATCAGCGCGTTTGTAAGGTATGCAGCCGAAAACAAGCTGAACGTCCGCGTCCGGGGAGCAGCGCTTTCGGTACCGCAGGCTGTATTCACCAACGGCTTTAAGACCAATACTGACGCTTCTGCTCCCGACATCAACCTGCAACTCGATCAGTTCCGGTCTATTCATTTTGACGATTCTACCCTGGAAGTAACGGTTGGGGCGGGCATCAACCTCTATTATGATCCCTTCGACCCGGCGCACGTTTCGTCGGAGACCAACGGACTGTTTCCGCAAGTAGCTGCCAAGGGATGGGTCTTGCCCAACGTACCTGCCGTAGCCCACCAAACCATCGCCGGGTTCATCGCTACCGGGTCAGAAGGCGCCTCGGTACCTGCATCGTTTGGCGATCAGGTGGTTGGCATTCGGTTAATTGATGGAAACGGTAACCCGCAGAATTTTCGACGGAGCGATGACCCCACCAACCCATTCTTCGCCGTGGGTACGTCGCTTGGCTTGCTGGGCATTGTCGTGTCGGTTACGCTGAAGTGCCTGCCCTATCTGGACAACGCAGGCCACCACTCAACCATGATCGCTGGTTACGAAGATGTTACGTCGCAGTATCAAACGCCGTTCAACTTCCTGGGCCCTGTTGACGCGGCAAAGCCATCGCTGGCAGACATGCTGACGAATACGCCACACGTGCGGTTGCTCTGGTGGCCCTACAACGAGTTGCAGTGGGTTGTCAACTGGCGGGCGGCACCCATGAGTAAGGCCGATGCCGCCGTGAAAACGGGCATAAAAGCGTATGCCCCTCCGTTTCCAGTTGTCACGATTGGCCCCTTTCATACGCCGCGCCTGTGGGCGCAGTGGATCGCGGAAAAAGGCTTCTGGCTTATAAACAACTGGCCGAACTGGTACGACAAGCTAACAGCCAGACTATTCGGGAACAGGCTGGCTGCACTCTGGAACGGCCTCAGAAAGCTGGTCGACGACTTATTCCCAACCGTGTATACCAAGCTGCTCAGCCTGTACTTTAGCCCGAAAAAACCGCAGCAGCAATTCTGGGATGTGTGGTGGAGCGCCCTTCGCGTCGATTCGTTCGAATTCAGCAACAAGCTATTCAACCTCGATTATACCGAGCTATGGGTGCCCATGACGGATGCTCAGCGGCTAATTGCGGTTATGGAAACCCATTATAAGCAAAAAGGCTTTGCCGCTACCGAAGTCTATACCGTCGAAATTTCGGGGGCTAAGGCGAGTCCGTTCTGGTTGAGTCCGGCCTATAAGCACGACGTGATCCGGATCAATTTTCTGCACTTTGCCAACAGTGCCGTCAAGTCAGCCGATTACTACCAACAGTTCTGGCAGTTGCTATATGACAACCAGATTCCGTTTCGGCCACACTGGGGCAAACTACTGCCGCTCGCCAATGGGCGCACCGGAGCCCCGTATTTAGCCGAACAATACCCTAAATTAGCTGACTTCAACGAACTCCGCGCCAGCATGGACCCTCATAACGTCTTTCTGACCAGCTACTGGAAATTACACCTCGGTATTTAATTCAAGCCTGTATGTCCGCGCCTGCTGCCTCAGCTACGTCAACAATTGGTCGCCGTTTCGGTCAGCTCCTGTCGTTTTTGCACCGGGCCTGGTCCTGGGCCATCAACATCGGTGTCGACGACACAATGGATGACTGGCTGCGCAAACGTACCCGGCTTGTCAACGGCATTAGTGTCATCCCGTCTATACTTTACGCCTGTTTCGCCCTTGTTTATTCCGACGAAGCCCACCGGGTTACCTTTTGGGAGAGCCTGCCCGCCAGCGTGATCTCGTGCGTACCGATTCTCATGAATCACTACCGACGCTACGAGGCGGCCTGTTACTTCTTTCTGTTTTTCAACATCATTTATTACACCTTTTCGGCCGTTTCGCACGGGGCAGTCGACGCAACGGAGTACTACCTGATTACAGCCAGCCTGCTGCCCATGCTGTTTTTCAGGCGGTTTCTGACGCTGTTCCTGTTCTTTATCCTCAACGTGTGCTGCTTCTTTCTCTGCAAATACTCATTTACCGTCCTGACCCCGTTTCTATCGATGCCCAACGGGGAAAACCTGTACGAGACGAATCACCTGCTGGTTTTCCTCACTCTTTTTCTGGTCGTTTACTATTTCAGATCAGAAAATACCCGCAAAGAAGAAGAGCTTAAACAATCGCTGATCGAACTGAAGCTGGCTCAAAATCGCCTGATTCAGCGTGAAAAACTGGCGTCGCTCGGTGAGCTCACGGCGGGCATTGCCCATGAGATTCAAAACCCGCTCAACTTCGTCAACAACTTCTCGGACCTCTCAACGGAGCTGATCGCCGAACTCGACGACGAACGACTGCGAACCGACCGCGACCCCGATCTGGAAGCTGAACTGCTGGACGACCTAAAGCAAAACCTCCAGAAAATTAACCACCACGGCGGCCGGGCGTCGGCCATAGTAAAGGGCATGCTCGAACACTCTAATGTGGGTACGGGCAGCAGTCAACCGGCCGACATCAACGCACTCGTCGACGAATACCTGCACCTGGCGTATCAGGGGCAAAAGTTAAGAAACAACAGTTTTGCCTGCCAGATCGACATGCACCTTAATCCTAAGCCGTTGACGACCAACGTAGTGCCGCAGGATATCGGTCGGGTGCTCACCAATCTGTTTACCAACGCGTTCTACGCCGTTCAGCAGAAACGGAAAGCGAATCCGACCGACTTCCAGCCAACGGTCACCGTCAGCACCGCGCAGGTTGGCGATCAGATCGAGATCAGCATCCGCGACAACGGAACGGGGATTTCCGAAGACATTCGGGCAAAAGTGTTTCAGCCTTTTTTTACCACCAAACCAACGGGCGAAGGCACGGGCCTGGGCCTCTCGCTGAGTTACGACATCATTACCAAAGGCCATAACGGCACCTTTACGCTGGATACCGTAGCTGGCGAATTTGCCCAGTTTTCCATTAAACTTCCAATTGTTTAGTCTCTCTTTTTCAGGCATTTGCTTAGTCTAATGCGGCGACGAAATAAGGTACTTAGACATGCGCCTGGGTTGCCTAGGCAGGCCGAATTAACTAAAGTGGAGCTTGCCGGGTAGTTAAAGGGCCTCATAGACTGCCAGCCCCTTTTGGGTCAGCAAACCACGCACAAAATGGTGCTTCACCACCTGCTCATCGCCTTTGGCAGGTACGTCGCTCTGGCTCTGTTCGATCCAGAGCCAGGCCAGCACGGTGTTGTTCAGATCGGAGCGGTACAATCCTTCGCTTATCCCAGCGCGAAGATTAGCCTCCAGAATGGTGCTGATGTACGCGCTTCTGGCAACCTGAAACAGGTGCCAGGCCGTGGCATAATGTCGCTCAATGTCGAGCAGCAGACTTGGGTTGACCGTGTGCTTGTAACGAATCAGGTGATCCCAGATAAGCAGCGCACCCTCAATCGCATTGGCAGACTGTCCCTGAATAACGGTAGCTTCGTGCAGGCTGTCATTGAGTTGCGATTCCAGCATTTGCTGAACGAGATCTTCCTTGTTTTGAAAGTAGAGATAAAGCGTTTTTTTCGAGATGCCCAACTGCCGGGTAATGTCGTCTAGCCGGACGGTCTTCACCCCGTACTGGTTGAATAACTGCCTCGCCTCTGCACAAATCCGTTCTTTCATGAACAGAGTAACAGGCAAACCAGCAAAATGGCTTTCAGACCTAGTAAACGCCTACCGTACGCCGGCTTTATAAAAAGCAAGGCAAATTGCCGGCCATAATCTGGCGCTGTTCTTATGGCCTTACTTCGGTGAACCGTGCCGCCCAACAACTATGCAACCAAACGTAATGCCTGCTCCGAACTGGTACACCATCCAAAACGCCGACGAGATTGATTCACCGTCGTTATTGATTTATCCAGAGCGTGTAAAAAAGAATATTCAAACGGCTATCAGGCTGGCGGGTGGGGTCGACCGGCTTCGGCCGCATGTGAAAACGCACAAGATGGCGGCGGTGACGCAATTGATGCTCGAAGCGGGTATATACCAGTTTAAATGCGCCACCATTGCCGAAGCGGAAATGCTGGCCCAGGCAGGTGCAGCTGATGTACTGCTGGCCTACCCGGTAGTGGGTCCCAAAATAGCCCGGTTGTTTACGCTGACAACCACGTACCCAGCCACCCGCTTCGCCTGCCTGATCGACAACCTGGCCACTGCCCGGCAACTGGCCGACACAGTCGGCACGGCTCCCCTGTCGGTGTATATCGATCTGAATGTGGGCATGGGGCGCACCGGCATCTCCCCCACCGACGCCGTCCAGCTCGCGGCCGATTGCGCCGATTTGCCGGGCATCAACGTGGTGGGGCTGCATGGGTACGACGGGCACATTCGCGATACCGATGTAGCCACCCGCACCACCCACGCCGATGCAGGGTATGCACAGGCACTGGCAGCACGGCAGGCCATTGAACAAGCGCAACAGAAACCGCTGACGCTGATTATGGGCGGCACCCCCACCTCGACGATACACGCCAACCGCAATGGGGAACGCGTGCAAACAAGTCCGGGTACGTTTGTTTTTTGGGATGCGGGCTATGCCGAGCTACTGCCCGACCTCCCCTACGATATAGCCGCCGTGCTGCTGACGCGGGTCATTTCCGTGATCGATGACACAACCCTGACCCTTGATCTGGGCCATAAATCGGTAGCGGCCGAAAATCCGCAACCCCGCGCCCTATTTTTCGATCACCCCGATGGGCAGCTTACGGGTCAGAGTGAAGAACACCTGGTAGTGAAGCTACCCAAGGCGCGCCAGCACGTACCCGGCGAGATCTGGTACGGCGTCCCCAAACACATTTGCCCAACCGTCGCCCTTTATGAGTCAGTTAAAGTAGTAGAAAATGGGCTGGTCACCGACACCTGGCCCGTCACCGCCCGAGTCCGGAAGCTGACGATCTAACGTACCACGGGTGTCAACCCGTCTGCTCCGAAGGCGAGGAGTAGCCGGGTAGCCAACCACAAAACAGGTTGACACCCGTGTTACAATTCCTCCGTAATCACTTTATCCGGTTCGAGCGGATTTTGCCGGAAGATGCGTTCGAGCAGTTCGAACAACTCCGGGTGTTTGGCCTGCAGCAGGTCGGGACGCTTGAAGAAATACTCCGACACCACCGCGAAGAACTCCGCTTCGTTAGTCGCACCATACGGATTAATGTCTGACTTGCTGGTTTTAATCTCCCCGATCTGCTGCTGGATCTGCCGAATCCAGGGTTGCAGGTACGCTTTTGGAATCATATACTCAGGCGTTCCGTCGATGGCCCCGTCTACTTTGTCAAGCAGGTGCACAAACTCATGGATGCCGGTGTTCTCTTTACTCGTTTCTACCGCAAATCCATTGCGCAGGGCCGGTCTCGACAGCGCCATGGTACTCTGCAAGGCCCCGCCCTCGCCCACTTGACCCATGATCATCAGGCCATCACCCTTGGTTTCATACGCTTCGTTGAACGTACCCGGATAGAGCAGCACCGTTGTCAGGTTGGGATACTCCCACCCTTCGAAGGCAAAAATGGGAATGACCGCGCTACTGGCAACCAGTATCCGGTCGAGCTCGTCAACTTCCGTGTCAACACCTTCAATAGTAACTTTCGATAGAAACTGGCTTACCCGATCAGAAAAAGCCTGCTTTCGATCGTCGGGTAGCGACTGGTAATAAGGCACGTTTTGCTCCAGCAACGCCACATGGTCGGGCGCGAGCGGAACGATGACTTCCTGCTTTTTGCGGATGAAAAACCACCAGACCAGCCCCGCCACAACGAGCAGTATAAGGAAATACTCCATAGATTCGACGTTTCGTTTACCCTCTACAACATGTTTACCTTCGACACCCACCTCGATCTGGCGCTGAATGCTATTGAATGGAACCGCGATTACCGGCGCGACGTACCCACCATTCGCCAGTCGGAACAGGGCATGACCGACAAGCCCGACCGGGGCCGGGGTGTGGTTTCGCTGCCCGACCTGCGCCGTGGTCAGATTGGGCTCGTTGTGGCTACCCAAATTGCCCGCTACAACGAAACAGACAGCAGTTTACCCGGTGCGGGCTGGAACTCGCCCCAGCAGGCGTGGGCCATGACCCAGGCGCAACTGGCCTGGTACCGAAGCATGGAAGACGACGGCTGGATGCGGCAACTTACCAACCGCCAGCAGCTCGACGAACACGTGGCCCTCTGGCTCGACACCGCCATTCCGGCCGATCAGAAGCCTGTCGGCTTTATTCTCAGCCTCGAAGGAGCCGACTCGCTGGTGAATCTGACGTACCTGGAAAAAGCGTACGCCTATGGCCTACGAGCGCTTGGTCCCGCCCACTACAGCACCGGCCGTTATGCGCCCGGTACGGGCCTCAGTGGTCCGCTGACCACACTGGGCCGCGACCTGCTCCGCGAAATGGATGCCCTGGGCATGATTCTGGACGTGACTCACCTGACCGACGAAGGGTTCGACGAAGCCCTTGACCTGTACAAAGGGCCAATCTGGGCCAGCCATCATAATTGCCGAACGCTAGTACCCCACCAACGCCAGCTGACCGACGATCAAATTATCCGGCTTGCCGAGCGGGGAGCTGTCATCGGCGGCTGCCTCGACGCCTGGATGCTCAAAGCCGGACTTACGCAGCGGGTGCCTTTCCAGTCGCATACCTTCGGCGTAACGCTCGACACGCTGATTGATCACATCGACCATATCTGCCAGTTAACCGGCTCGTCGAGCCACTGTGCTATCGGCTCCGACCTCGACGGCACCTACGGCCTCGAACAGTCGCCCGCCGACCTGGACACCATCGCTGATATACAAAACCTACAGGGCCTGCTTCAGAAACGCGGGTACAGCCAGACCGATATCGAGGGCATTTTCCACGGAAACGGGCTACGCTTTCTGCGGAACGCCTGGGCATAGTCGCAATAGGTTCTTGGTGGGGCCGGGCTACGCTTTCTACATCATCACCGAGCGCATCGTCAATACGTTCCGGCCCAGTGCCTCATCGCCGGATATGTTGATGTAGGAAGCGGCAACATCCGTCGGCAGGTTGCGCGTGAGAAGCTGCCAGGCGAAGGCGCGGTTAATCTGCACCCAGGTGTCGGGCTGTTGGTTGGGTGCGGTTGGCGCTAACCGCCACTGATCCTGTTCGCGCCGCAAAAACCAGTTGCCCCCCGCCAGATCGGCCACCGAAAACCGGAGCAACGTACCTACGGTCGCAGGTGTATCGCGGTAGGCAAATGGCAGCGCCTGCATGAACGTATCGAGCACCGGCTGGTACAGCTCGTCGGTTTCCAGATCGGCCGTTTGCCCCACCGCCAGCCGAATTTGCTGCTGATGGTGCCAGCGCTCTGTGTATTCCCGGGCCACATGAAACCAATTTGGCGACACCTGCTGCCCCGCCCACGCCACCGAAAACAGAGCCGGCTCGTCGGGCGGCAGCGCTGTGATCAGTGCATCGGCTTCGGCACCCGCCTGCACCAGCCAGTCGATCAGCACGGCCGGACTCAGTCGCCGCGTAGCCCGTACCCAGTCGTTGTTCAGTTGGTTCAGGTAACCGACCAGTTCCTGATAGGACCCGATCGTCGGCGAATCGGGTGCTACGTACCTATCGCGGTACATAGCGATTGTGCGAAGCGACGTGTCGAGCAGGTGCGCGGCTACGTCTTTCACCGTCCAGCCGGTGCAGATTGTTTCCCGCTGCCAGTCGGCGGGCGACAGGCTACGCAGGAGCGTCTGCAGGTGCTGATGCAGCACTGGAAACAACGGGGCGGTTTGTATGGGTGGCATTGATGGCATGGCGCAAAGATAGGTGGTTCGTTTCGGCGTATTTTCCCCCTCTATTCAAATTTCGTTAGCTTGTCTGGTGAAAATAGTATTAGAATTGCTCAAGCCCGTGGCATCCGGTATTCAGCTGTCGTTGTACTTTTGGGTATCTACAAATAACCGTCATACCGCATGAACGTACCTGTTAAATGGGAAGGTGTCTATCCCGCGCTGCTCACGCCTTTTACAGCCAACGACGAACTGGATATTCCCCTTTTCGAGAAAAACCTTCACGCACAACTCGACGCGGGCGTACACGGCTTTATCATCGGTGGTTCGCTGGGCGAAGCGAGCACGCTGGGTAATGACGAGAAGATTGCCCTGCTGGAATCAGCCCTCGCGGTCTGCGAGAGCAACGTACCTGTGTTGGTCAATATTGCCGAACAGGCAACCAAACAGGCCATTGCCCGTGCCCATGAAGCCGAAGCCAACGGTGCCGATGGCCTGATGCTGCTGCCCCCCATGCGCTACCCCGCCGATGCCCGCGAAACGGTTACGTTTTTCAAAGCAGTAGCGGCAGAGACGGCCCTGCCGATCATGATCTACAATAATCCCTACGATTACAAGATCATGACCACCGTAGCCATGTTTGACGAGCTGGCAAAATTCGACAACATCCAGGCGGTTAAAGAATCAACGCGCGACCTCACCAACATTACCCGGATGCGCAACGCGTTTGGCGATCGCTTCAAACTGATGGGCGGCGTCGACACGCTGGCGCTGGAAGCCATTCTCCTGGGCTGCGACGGCTGGGTTGGTGGCCTGGTTGATGCCTTCCCCAAAGAAACCATCGCGATCTACGACCTCGCCAAAGCGGGTAAAATCGCGGAAGCGCTGGCCATTTACCGCTGGTTTATGCCCCTCCTCGAACTCGACATTCACCCTAAATTGGTGCAGTACATCAAGCTGGCAGCAACCGCCACCGGCATCGGTTCCGAATACGTCCGCGCGCCCCGTTTACCCCTTATCGGCGACGAACGTACCCAGGTTATGCAGATCATCCAGACACAACTGGCCTGCCGGCCTATGTGATATTCTGTTTGACGTTTATGGTTTGGTGTTTGACTGTGATTAGGGACGAATCTCAAACAAGCAACGCAACGTCAAACACCAAACCACAAACGTCAGACTAACCCCTTCCCTCCCATGCCTGATTTTCATTTTTTCTGCATTGATGCCCACACCTGCGGCAACCCGGTGCGGGTGGTTACGGGCGGTAGCATTCCGCAACTGATCGGTAATTCGATGAGCGAGAAGCGGCAGCATTTTCTCCGCGACTACGACTGGATTCGGAAAGCGCTGATGTTTGAGCCGCGCGGTCACGACATGATGTCGGGCAGTATTCTGTATCCACCCACCGACCCCGCCAACGATGCCGGTGTGCTCTTCATCGAAACGTCGGGCTGCCTGCCCATGTGCGGCCACGGCACCATCGGCACCGTTACGGTAGCCATCGAACAGGGGCTGATTTCCCCCAAAACGCCAGGCGTGCTCAACCTTGAAGTGCCCGCCGGTCTGATCAAGGTGACGTATGTTCAGGAAGGCAAAAAAGTAAAGTCGGTGAAGATTACGAACATCAAATCGTACCTCGCCGCCGAAGGGCTGACCGTACAATGCCCTGACCTCGGCGAACTGACCGTCGACGTGGCGTATGGGGGTAATTTCTACGCCATCGTTGACCCGCAGCCCAATTTCCCTGGTCTGGAGCATTACAAAGCCGAACAACTCATTGCCTGGGCCCGGGTCATGCGCGAGCGGATGAACGAGCAGTATACCTTCGTGCATCCCGAAAACCCGACGATCAACGGCCTTAGCCACATTCTCTGGACAGGTGCCCCCCTGCAAACTACCTCTACGGCGCGCAACGCCGTTTTTTATGGCGACAAAGCCATCGACCGCTCGCCCTGCGGCACGGGTACGTCGGCCCGGCTGGCGCAGTGGTATGCCAAAGGACGACTGAAGCCCGGCGAAACGTTTGTTCATGAGAGCATTATCGGCTCTATTTTCAACGGGCGAATCGAGGCCGAAACCGAGCTGGCCGGCAAACCAGCCATTGTACCCAGCATTGAGGGATGGGCCATCATTCATGGCTATAACCACCTCATTCTTGACGAAGAAGACCCATACCGCTTCGGATTTCAGGTATTGTAAGTGGGAAATGGGTGATTGGAAAGTAGGTGACTGAGTAAGTCCTCCATTACCTGTCGCAACCCTACACTGACCAATTCCCGTACCCCGCTTAACCACCGATACTCTATTACCAATAACCCAATAATCAATCACCAATTACCATGCATATTGGCATCATCGGCGGCGGCATTATCGGGCTTAGCTCGGCTTATTACCTGCATCAGGCGGGGCACCGTGTTACTGTTTTCGATCAGAACCGGATCACCGACGGCTGTTCATTCGGTAACGCGGGGATGATTGTGCCCAGCCACATTATTCCGCTGGCCCAACCGGGTATGATTGCCAAAGGCATGCGCTGGATGCTGAAATCGACCAGCCCGTTCTACGTCAAACCCCGCCTGAACCTGGATTTGATGCGCTGGGGCTGGCTCTTTTACCGGCACGCCACACCCGCACACGTTGAACGCGCTATTCCGGCCCTGCGCGATATTAGCTTACTGAGCAAAAAACTATATCAGGACCTGGCCGCTGCCAGCTCAGCAGGTACGCTGGCTCCGTTTGGCTGGCAGGAACGGGGACTGATGATGCTCTACAAAACCGCCGGTGCTGAACACGAAATGGCCGAAGAAGCCGACGTTGCCAACCGCGCCGGTATTGAGGCACAGCTCCTTTCAGGGCAGCAGGTACAGGATAAAGAACCCAACGTGCGGGTCGACGTGCGGGGGGCAATCTTCTACCCCGGCGATGCGCACCTGAATCCCAGCGAACTCATTCGGTCGCTTGTTACGTACCTGCAGCAGCAGGGCGTTCAGTTTGTGGAGGAACAGACCGTCACCGGTTTCGGCACACAGGGGTCGCGCATCGACCGCATCGTAACCAACAAAGGCGACTACACCGTCGATCAGGCAGTGGTGGCGGGGGGCTCCTGGTCTCCGGAACTGGCCCGCCTACTCGGCTTTTCGTTGTCACTGCAAGGGGGCAAAGGCTACAGCTTCATGCTGAACGACCTGGCCAAAACAGTGCAGATACCAGCCATTATGCTCGAAGCGCGCGCTACAGCCACGCCAATGGGTAACGGCCTGCGCTTTGCCGGAACGCTCGAGGTGGCGGGCACCGATCAGTCGGTCAATATGAACCGGGTACGTGGAATTGTAGCGGGCATCACGCAGTATTACCCTGAGCTACCGGTTGAACTACCAAAAGCAGAAACGGTCTGGAAAGGTCTTCGCCCCTGCTCCCCCGACGGGCTGCCGTACATTGGCCGCGTCCGTCAGTTCGATAACCTGACCCTTGCCACGGGACATGGGATGATGGGCCTGAGCCTGGGGCCTGCCACGGGTAAACTGGTTGCCGAAACCATTGCCAATGCCTCGCCCAGCATGGACCTTGCTCCCTTCCTGCCCGGACGTTTCTCATAAATAACTTCCGCCCCGTCCGGCAACACTGTATACGACATACAGTGAACCACTCACTTGTTGTTTCTGATTTAGCCGAAAAAATCGCCTGAGAAAATAGCACGTTCAGCGATTTTTTCAGGCTGATCGGCTAGCTAAAGACTTTATAATCAAATACGTATTCATATAAATAAAATTTAATTCATAATAAGTGTAGCTACATGAAATCCAAACACATTAGATCAGCGTATGCTTACTATTCCTGATAAACCGATCGTGTAACTGCTTCAAACATAGGCTACTCGTCGGATTTACAGCCTCATCGGGACATCTACACACTCATTTAAATTGGCTCTGCTCCTACGTCTCGGCGTGATCAGTATGGCTCAACTATCATGAAACAAGTCGATTCCGACGAGACGATTGTAGCGGCTTTTGTACTCAAAAGGTCAGACGCTCTATTTGCTCAGCTTCACCAGCGCTACCACCAAAAAGTATTTCAATCATGCCTGCAACTGCTCACAGACCCGGAAGAGGCGCTGGATCAAACACAAGAGATTTTTTGTAAAGTCTACACCCGACTCCACACCTTTCGGGCCGAAGCTAAGTTCTCTACCTGGCTGTTTGTACTCACCCGACATCACTGCCTTACGGTACTAGACAGCTTGAAGCGACGCCCTTTTGTGCCGCTAGATGTAAGCAATGAAGCGCTTGGCCTGTACGTACAACCAGAAGAGCCTACCCTCGACGAACGCTGGTTTAGAGCTGAACGATCGCTCGGCAAGCTGTCTTCTCAGGATCAGCAGTTGCTCCGGCGCCGGTACCTGGCCAACAAAGATGTGGCAACGCTGGCCAACGAAGCCGATGTCAGCGTAAGTGCGATGAAAATGCGGCTCAAACGAGCCCGTGATCAGGCTAAGGCTTATCAGCAGAAATGCCCGTAACTAATTCAGCGCGCTGGCTACCAGGTAAACACCAGTGGTAGCCAGCGCGCTGGCTTTATTCCCGAAGGGTAATCCGGGCCCGGTGGCAGACCCCACCGATGGGTGGATTAAATTTAGAAACACTTACCTCAACACTCTCGACAGCCGGGTAACGTTGCTTGATATCGGCAATCAGGTTGTGGGCAATGTGTTCAAGTAAGCGGGCGGGCCGTTTCATCACTGCCGCCGTAATTTCGTACAAAGCTTCGTAGTTAACCGTGGCACTGAGCTTATCGCGGCGGGCCGCCTCCGAAAAATCGGCGAAAACGGTAATATCTACGGCGTACTTATTGCCAATTTTTTGCTCCTCATCATAAAAACCGTGATATGCAAAAAATTCGAGGCCTTCTAAGGCGATGGTACCCAAAATAGCGGTTGGTTAAATCTGGTCAAAAAATGAACCGCCCCCTTTCTTTTCGTCCCGCTCAACCTGCGTTACCTGCGGTTCATTGACCGTAGCACTGGCGCCGTACTGAGCCGAAGCATCAGCGCCAGCCAACGGATTCGGCTCATCGGTCGACTGGACGTTCGTGGGTAAATCGTCGGGGACTTCCGCGTTGGCCGGCAGTTCAGGCGCACTAACCGTGACTGGCTGAACCTCCTGCTCTGCTTCCGTCGCCTGATCTGGCTCTTCATTCACCACATCGGAACCGGTTGCGGTCTCTGTTTCCAGCATGGGTGCTTCGACTGGCTGCGCTTCTTCGGGAGCAGGCAACTCGGCAACGGGTGTTTCGGCATTAACAGGCTCACCACCTACCTCATCGAATTTCTGCTTAGCCGATTGACGGGCAAATTTCTTCTCAAACCGATCCACACTGTCCATGGCGTTGGTTGCCAGCGCCCGAATCTGCACCATCAGGTTGTCTTTGTAGCGCTCCATCGCCTTGAAATCCTGTTCCAGCGACTTCAGTTCTACCGACAGGTTTTCGCGAACGTACCTGGCCTGATTTTCGGCATCCTGAATCATCACGGCCGATTTCTTCTTGGCCACGGCCAATTGTTCATCAGCCTTCTGGCGCATTTCGGCAATATACTGTTCGGCTTGCCGGTTGGCCTGCTCGGCAATGTGCGAGCTGTTATCTTCCGCATTTTTGAGCGTACGGAACAGCGTCAGTTCAATTTCTTTCAGTTTGTTGAGCTCTTTTTCAGCCAGTTCAAGTTGCATTTTCAGCATCTTGCTCTCGCCGACAACGCGCTCCCATTCCTGCGACAGCGACGATAAAAAGGCGTCGACATCATCGACTTTGTAGCCACGCAAACTTTTTTCAAATGTGTGCTGGCGAATTTCTATTGGTGTAATTTTCATGCGTATTGTGTATATCCTACAGGAATAGTCCAGGTGGTGAGAGGCTGTTGAAAGCCTCAATTAGGGGAAATTACAGCATTATTTTCCACAAAATTGAGTCCGAAAGCAATTACTTACCCGATAACCTCCCAAACGGCAACGGTACGGTCATCACTAGCCGTGGCAAAAGTTGTGCCCGACAACCACAATACCTTGTTAATGGATGTACTGTGACCACCATGCCTGGCCCGGTCAATGACTTTGCGCAGACGCAGCGTATCGGCCTCCCACAGCTTGATGGTCTTGTCCATACTCACGGTTGCCAGCCACTGACCGTCTGGGCTGTAAGCCAGGTGGTTGAGTGCGTATAGGTGCGCAACGACATCGGCGTCGGGGCGATACTCGGCTTCCACATCCCACGAGCGCAGATGAGCGTCGCGTCCACCCGCCAGCAGGTGCCGGAAATCGGGCGAGTACGCTACGGTAAACACCGAGTTGGCAGGCCCGCTGATTGTGCGTTTCAGGTCGAAAGTAGTGAGATCGAAGATTCGGATCTGGTTGTCGCTATAGCCCACGGCAAACTCGCGCTCGACGGGGTTAACCGCTACGCAACGCGCCGACTTGTCGGACGCCTTCAAATGCTTGCGAATAGCCCGCGTGGGTACGTCAACGACCACCACCACGCCATCACCCAACGCAATAAAGGCCGTTTGCTGGTAAATTTGAATGTCGAAGATCGCCCCGGTCGTGAGTTGCAGGGAACCTACGGGTGCCTTTTGGTGTGGGTCAATAAACTGAATCCCTTCGTAGTTTTGCCCTACCCATAAAAAACCGCTTTGCGTATCGAGGGTCAGGGCGTAAACTGAAGCCGGAATTCGGGCAACCAACGCCCCCAGATCAGGCCGGGCTACGTCCCAGTCAGCAACCTGGCCATCGGCACCAGCGGAAAAGAAGTGCCCAGCCTGCCCTGATGGAGCGAGCGCAAATACGCTGTCTCGGTGCCCGCCAAAGGTATCGAGGCGCTGAATTTGAATGGCGGCCGGTTTTAACATAATAATTGCAGTAGAATTCGTGCAAAAGTAGTTACAATTGCTTTGACGCACCACCTTCCTCCATGCCTCAGGTCTCTACCCACCTCGTCACAACCAACTGTATCCTGATTCGCTGGCAGATTACGGAGTCTGAAATCGATCTGGCCCCCCAACTTGTCTTGTCGGAGGAAGAGCAGATCGACCTGGGCGGTATTGCGCATGCGGGTCAGCGAGTCGAATGGTTGGCTTGCCGCGTAGCCCTGAAAACACTGGTCGAGGCACATCGCTGTCATTACAGGGGGCTGTGGAAAGACGAGTTCGGCAAACCCTATTTACGCGGGCTTCCCGGTCACATTTCGCTGTCGCACACCCCCGGCTGGGCCACGGCGGTCTGGCACAAGAGCCAACCCGTTGGGCTCGACGTAGAGCCGATCCGCGACCAGTTTACCCGCGTTGTGCCCCGTGTACTGTCGGCGTCAGAAATTGCTCATGCCAATGGCCAGCCCGACCGACTGGCGGTGTACTGGTGTGCGAAGGAAGCCTTATACAAGCTGTATGGTAAACGCCAGCTTACTTTCCGCGATCACTTGTTAATCGACCCGTTTCCGGGCGGCGCTACTCAGTTAACCGGCCATGTTCGCCTGCCCGATCATAACGAGACACTGACGCTTTATTGCCTGTATATGGAGCCCGGTCTGGTCATTGTAGCCTGCTAACTGGCGGTGTTCGCCAACCCCAGGTGTTTGCCGGCAACGTACCCGGTTGTCCAGGCATTCTGGAAGTTGAAGCCCCCCGTCACCCCGTCCACATCCAGCACTTCGCCGGCGAAGAACAACCCCGGATGCGCCTGACTTTCGAGCGTCTGAGGATGAATGGCCCCGAGCGAAATCCCGCCGCAGGTGACGAACTCATCTTTAAAGGTGCTTTTGCCCGACACCACAAACTGGCTGTTACCAATGCGTTCAATCAGCCTGTTTTGCATTTTACCGGGCAAATCAGCCCAGCGAAGCCCCTCGGCAACGCCTGCTTCAGCACAAAACGCTTCCCACAGCCGGGCGGGCAACCCCACCGGATTTTGCGAAGTCACCTGTTTTTTGGGATGCTGCTGCCGGAACGTACCCATGGCTTCCCGCAGTTGGTCCTCGTTTTTGTCGGGCATCCAGTTGATTCGCAGTGTAAAAGCATAGTTGCAATTGGCCAGTTCGCGCGCAGCCCAGGCCGATAGCTTCAGCACGGCCGGGCCACTAAAGCCCCAGTGCGTAATGAGCAAGGGTCCGCTTTGCTGTTGTTTCGTGCCCACCACCTGCACCCGCGCCATCGGTACCGACACGCCCGCCAGCGACAGCAACGGATTATCGGGAGTGTTGAACGTAAATAGCGACGGCACCGGTGTTTGCAGGGGTTCATTCTGGTCGGGCATCCAGCCATACGACGGGGCCTGTGGATAGCCACCTGTGGCCACCAGCACCCGATCTGCCTGAACGCGCTCACCGGTAAAAAACTGCAACTCGTATCCACCCGATGGCAGCGGCTCCAATCGCTCAACACCACTACTGGTCTGTATACGAATACCCAGTTTTCGGGCCGTTCCGAGCAGGCAGTCGATAATCGTTTCCGACGAATCGGTGGTGGGGAACATGCGGCCGTCTGCTTCGGTTTTCAGCGCTACCCCCCGCCCTTCAAACCAGCGCACTGTGCCGGCGGCGTCGAACTGGGTCAGTAGTGGACGCAGCCAGCGATCGCCGCGTGGATAATGCGTAACTAGTTTCTTATGATCGAAACAGGAGTGGGTGACGTTGCACCGGCCACCGCCCGATACCCGTACTTTCTGAAGTACCTGACGGCCTTTTTCGTAGATGGTAATTGTGGCGGTCGGGTCGGCCTCGGCAGCCGCAATGGCTCCAAAAAAACCGGCCGCGCCACCTCCAATAATTGCTAATTGACGCGAAGACATACGGCACTAACAGTAAGTGTCCTGTTTCGGGTTTCATGTTTTGGGTTTGATGTTTGTG
>NZ_WAEL01000060.1 GCF_011742925.1 Fibrivirga algicola | reverse complement strand
AACCGTAGCGATGATGTTGAAGGAGCCGCCAGGGCCCGTGCGCGAGCGGTACACCCGGTGGGTCTGGTTGTCGTTGCTCCAGGGGGTGTTGGCTACCCAACTCAGGTTGATGCGGTTGGGCACGGCCGTCGTCGTCAGCCGCACGCTGCTGGCCGCTTCGGTGGCATCCTGGCGCACCAGCTGACCGGCCGGGCTAGTCACG
>NZ_WAEL01000006.1 GCF_011742925.1 Fibrivirga algicola | reverse complement strand
TTGCTCATCGAGGGGGCACCGGGTTTCTCCGTAGCGGGATCGTACCCCGACGGGCAGACCATCGTGAAGCAGATTGTTCTGGACCGGCCCGACGTGGTACTAATGGACGTGGACATGCCCGGTGCCGATGGCATCGAGTGTGTACGCCGGGTGAAGGAAGTGAATACGAACGTGCGGGTGCTGATGCACACGATGTTTGACGATGACGAGCGGCTGTTTGCCTGCCTGAGCAACGGGGCCGACGGCTACCTGCTCAAGCGCGACTCGGCAACGTACCTGCTGCAATCCTTAAAGGAGATCAGCGAAGGGGGCGGGCCCATGTCGCCCAGCATTGCCCAGCGGGTGCTAACCACCTTCCGGGCACCACCTAACCCAAAGCGGGAAGAGTACGGAATAACGCCCCGCGAGCGGGAGATTCTGGAGATGCTAACGCGGGGTTATCCCTACCGGCGCATTGGCATCGAGTGCGGCATCTCGATTGAGACCGTGCGGCGGCATCTGAAGAACATCTATCAAAAGCTCCACGTACAGTGCAGCGCCGAAGCGGTGGCTAAAGCAGTGCGCGAGCAGCTGGTAAAGGGTAAGTTAGGTTTTGAACTAAACGACAAACTCCAACCCTTTCAACGGGATCTTTTAGAGCCGTGATGTTGAATTATATGGTATTAACACAATTGTTAACTTTTTTAATATAATCACTGTAGCCCAACGCAAGCAAAGGTAATTTTAAAGTGCTTACATAAGGGCTCCGTAAAACGGAGCCCTTACGTAAGAAGGGAATATGTATGCAAAATTTTCAGTATAGCGATTTAACTACAGCAATTCAGAAACCCAAACCAAACAAACACATGCCGAAAGTTACAAAGCCAAGAACGCACACTAACCGCAACCTAGTAGCATCCCGAGTACAGCAAAAAAGAGAAGCAAAATCTAAGTATACTGACGGTACAGCTTCGTACTACGAAGAGGGCGACTCGAGAGGCTTTGCGGCAACAATACACAAAAATGTACAAATCGCGTCCCATCCATACAGCGCTGGTACGAAGCATTGGGGAACAATCTCCCGAAAAATTCTCAAATTATACAAAAGAAAAGGCATGCCTGAAGCAGTAACAATTGCCTCAATAGCTAACCCAAGAACTTTAGGCGCCTCACCGACTTTTTACAATGATATAGCGGATTCGTTGATGAACGACGGAGAGAGTATATTTGACAACGGAATTACAAGGAATCATATTCTATCCGACAGCAACATCTCATATATAATGGTATCTATTTATAATACAGTATATGAGCGTAATAAAGAAACTTTTCAAGGAATGATGAATAATGGCCAAAGAATGGCACTAGAAGAATTCTTTTCCGCGTTGGTGGACAACAAAACAAAGACGCAACTTTTAGTCTATTTAGACCGACTAACCTATCCTGCTCAAATAGAACATGCCCCAACTATTCTAGCAGTAATTAGTGATCTATCAATAGGACAACATAATGTGCGTTTAGGCTCACGTACAATTAACGGCCATGTGCTTACATCTTTCGACCCAAACTTTTGGACACGAGCGTCAGCTGCCAGTGCACTAGCCCCTGCACTGGCAGCAATTGCTCCTTCACGGCCCCAGTTAAAACGTCAAATGACGGGTGGGTCCAACAACATATATTTAAGTGTATTGACACTCGCTAGTGTGGGCCTCATAGACGACCAAGTAGCCAAGAACGCAACACAAATTGCGATTGTAAAAAGTACAGGAGCAGAGCTTACGTCGACAGATCAAAGCATGGAAGGTAATTATGAATTAGATTCATAATTCTATGTTTACTTGGATTTGTTACACGGCTTCAAACAAATCGACTTTATCCAATCTCCACTATCGATTACGACATGCATATCTACTTCAAAGGAGTGATCAATAATATGCTTGAACAGCACTAGATATGCTGGCATGAATAACCCTTTTGCCACATAAAGAGCGTCTACACCTGACAATCACGAATATAGAAGAGGCTTTCCACTTCAGCATTAAAACTGGTATAACCGTAATTATTGTATTACAGTGCACAGAAGTCAGTAAAGCCACATCAATTGAGTTTAGGTTAATGTTTGGTTAACTCTGACCTGCTTAAGTTACTGACGCTAATCTGCTTTTAAGATTGCTTTGTATAGTTCAACGCTTACTTCATTTTTCAACTTTATCTTTTAGCTGATGGCAGTCAATAAACCTCAGATCGGGGGTGTCATAATCCCCGAAGAAACCAGCGAGGCCATTTCGTTCCTCCAGGAAAACAAGACGGCCATGGTCGGTAAATTCACCGCCGATTCCATGAGTCAGGCCCCCATCGAGGGTGTGCAGAAATTGCAGGAAGCCTTCGATACGTTTCAGCCGCAGGTTGATGTGACCCACGAAACCGAAGATGGCGAAGAGGTGAACGAAACGCTGTTTTTTCAGAACCTGACGGCCTTCAGCAAGCAGGGCATCATTGACCAGAGCGCGTTTTTGCAGGCCCTTCAGGTCGACGAAAACAACTACCAGAGCCTGATAAAACGGCTGATGTCGAACAAGGCCTTCCAGAAACTTCTGGCCGATCCGCAGGCGAAGCAGGCCTTCATCGACGCCCTAAACGTGATGGCCACCGAACTGGACGAGGCCGACGCCAAGTAAGCAACTCGTTCCACACCCACAATCCCAACCCCAGCATACGAATGGCACAGGAAGAACAGAATTTGGCGGGCGCCCCGCTCGTGAAAGAGCGCGTGCTGGAGCAGAAACAGCCCACCCGCACGCTGGCCGAGAGCGTCCAGCAACTGACGAAATTTGGTGGCTTTGAGTTTATCAAAACCATCGTAGACGGCACCGAAAACATGGACCCGTCCAAGAAGGCCCGCAAGAGCATTTTCCTGACCGAAGAAGACAACAAAGCGGACCGGAAAAAACTCAAAAAGCGGTTACAGGATTTTGCGGCGCTATTGGCCGCCCATGCCAACGTACCTGATATGGTTGCCGATGCCGAAGAGAAAGTAGCCGTCGCTAGTCAGTCGCTCAAAAAGAACCTGGCCGCTGCCATTTCGCAAACCCAGGAACTGGAATCGTCGTACCGCTCGCTGTCTCTGTTCTTTGAGAACACCGAAGCCGACAAGGTCAAAAACCTGGTGTTGTTCGATGCCGACAACGATATGACCACCGATGCGGACGGGTTCAGCAACCCGACCGGCATTTTTGAGCGCGTCGCCAATGAGTTGCGGGATGGATACGACAAAATGGACCTCTCGAAAAACTACTCGCTGCTGGTGTTGCCGGGCTGGCTCAAGAAAAACACCATTGTCGACAAATGGGCCACGTTGGCGCATCAGAACAAAGTCATGCTGATCACCGACTACCGGCACCTCGATGATCCCGACAGCGTGGAAGCCATGTTCGAGCGCGACAATCTCACCAGCGCCGACCCGCAAAAGGCCAACGTGATGATGCCCTGCAACTGGATTGTCGGTCGCGAAGCCTACACCGAACTGGGGCAGGAAGAACACCTCTACATATCGCCTGCCATGGCGCTGGCCGGCATGCTCTGGGGTGGTCACATTGCGCAACCATCGGCCGGGGTGAAGCACGGTAAGCTGAAAATGGCGAGTGGTGTCCGGTTCAGCATGCGCAAGGGCGAGATCGCCCAGCTCGAAGACAAGGGCCTGATTCCGATGGTATACGAATACGGCCGGGTAATTCCCTTCTCGGCCAAAACGCTCTTCAACGGTGATAACGTGGGCTTGCAAACCTACAGCGTAGTGCGGGTATTCGACTGGATCGGCAAGGTGTTCCAGGACTTCCTGAACCGCCGGACTTTCGAGAACATCGACACCTTCATGCTGGAGGAGATCAAAGGTCAGATCTATGGCTTTTTGGACAAGATTCGTGGTTCAGGTCTGATTATAGAGGATTATAGCGGCCTGGTCGTTGAACGGCATCCTACCAATCCTACCCACGTGGTTGTGAACGTCAAGCTAAAGCCTTTCTTCCCGGCGAAAGTATTTGAAATCAACTTGACGGGAACAAAAGGCAACTGGGACTCAGACCTTAAATAAAAATTAAACAAACCAAATTTTTCAATATTTAAATCAACTAAAACAATGGCAGATATTGATATTACCAAAGACATGGGATCATGGATTAAAGTTGATAAGGGCGAATATACTGTCTTGTCGCTTTCGTACGGCTTTAGTAAGCAGATTGGCATGGACGGGAAAACAGCATCTCGTGTGATGGGTGGTGACATTAACGTCTCCATTCAAACCCTGAAAGCCGATAAAGTTCTC
The DNA here is from genome assembly GCF_011742925.1 of Fibrivirga algicola. GTDB lineage: Bacteria > Bacteroidota > Bacteroidia > Cytophagales > Spirosomataceae > Fibrella > Fibrella algicola. The sequence goes on along the minus strand of NZ_WAEL01000006.1, from coordinate 507,272 downwards.
CTTGAACTGGTATTAGCGCAAAACAAAAATGATATTAAAGGAGAGATCTACATAAACGGTTCAGAAGGACAGGTCCGTAAAATCGAATTCTCGCATGCTTCCATTAGTAGCTTCAACGAGTCATTTAGCGGAGGGCAGGGCATGCAAAACTTCACCATTACCGCTGGCATTCTAAAAGCGCAGGAAGTAGAGTTCAACCTTGTACCAAAGCAAGGTCAGCGTGCCTAAGTTGTGAATAGTCAGGTTGTATCCTGCGCAGGCCATTTCTGTGCAGGATACAATTAATTTAGTTTAACGCTCTCCGCTATGTCTGCATCAACCCACGAACTTATTGCCTTTCCTGAGATAAAAGTCAACGGCATGACGTTTACGCAGGTCAGCACGCTTACCATCAGGCAACCGTTCGATGCGCATCAACCGTTCGAGTTCAGCCTGTTGCCGGGCATGTTACCCGACAAGCCCAGTACGGTCAGCATCAGAACGTATGCAGACAAGCTGGTCGGTGAAGAAATTAACATCAAGCTGAAGCTGACCGACAATGGCGTAGAAAGTCAATCGCTCTTATTTAAGGGCATTGTCACCGGCGTTAAACTGGCGAAAAGCCCTACGGCGGCCAATGTCATTCATGTGTCGGGAGTTAGCCCTACGCTGTTGCTCGGGGCCAACCGCACCACCCGCTCTTTTACGCAGCAATCGCTACGCGACATTGTCAGCAGGATTACCTCGTCGGTAAACCTGAGCAGCAAGGTTTCGCCGAGCAATAACCCGACGATTCCGTACGTCACCCAATACGAAGAAACGAATTACCACTTCCTGCAACGGCTGGCCAAAAGCTATGGCGAGTGGATGTACTACGATGGGCAGTCGTTCATTTTTGGCAAAGGGGGGCGTTCATCGGCAGAGGCCATCGCGCTGCAATACGGCATCAACGTCTTCGATCTGGACTACAGCCTGCGCGTTGGGCCGGTCAACCAGAAAGCCCAGTATTACGATTACCAGACGCACAAGCCCCTTGAAGCGCCCTCGTCCGGCGCATCGGTAGATGGCCTGCAGGAGTTCGCCCAGCTCATGCACAAAAAGTCAGAGAAGCTGTTCAAAGACGAGTTGGTGGAACTGGGGTACCAGAATCACCAGTCTGACGGCAGTTTGAAAAGCGCCGTCAAATTGGGGAAAAGCGAGCGGTCGAACAGCTTCGCCATTCTTCAGGGCACAACCCCCGAAATGAAACTCAAGATCGGCGGCCTTATCAAGGTGAAGGATGATCATTACACAGACGGCCAGACCATTGACTACGGCTCGTTTCTGATCACGCAACTCACCCACTACCTCGACGGCAACGGGGATTATCAGGCCAGTTTCGAGGCCATTCCGCAGGACGTGGCGTTTCCACCGGTTGCCTACGCGGTTACGTCGCCCATTGCGCAATCGCAGCCCGCCGTGGTGAAGAAAGTGGATGACGAAAAGGGCCTGGGCCGGGTAAAAGTGCAGTTTGCCTGGCAGAAGGCTACGAACGAAATGACCCCCTGGATACGTGTCTCCAGCCTGATGGGCAGCAAGGAACAGGGCGTTTATTTCATTCCTGAGAAGGAAGAAGTCGTCTTCGTCGATTTTGAGTTTGGCAACCCCGACCTGCCGTTTGTGCGGGGGAGCATGTACCATACCGACGCCAAACCGGGGCCGCTGTTCAACAAGGAAAACAACATTAAGGGCATCATTACCCGTGGTGGCAACCACATCCTGATCAACGATGAATCGGGCAAGGAGACCATCAAGATCTATAACAAAGACACGAAGAACCAGATTGTGCTGTCGCTGGATGGCGATGCCAGTATTACCATCAAAAGCGAGGGCAGCATCAAGCTGGAGGCCAAGGACAAAATCAGTATGAAGGCCAAAACCATTGAGTTTGCTGCCGATCAGGAATGGAAAGTAAAGGCCGGCAAAACCGAGATCAGCAACGATCAGGGCATGAAGATCAGTGCCGGGTCTGATGTTGGCCTTGAAGGCGCGAACGTCAAGTTGGCGGGTAAAGCAGGCGTGAAGATCGAAGGGGCCACCGTCGCTATAGAGGCACAGGCGCAGGCCACGATCAAAGCCAATGCCCAACTGGCCCTCGAAAGCAGCGGCCCCGCTTCGCTGAAAGGCGCTATTGTCATGATCAACTAACGGCTGATGGACTACTACGCCCTACCGCCCTCGTTTGGTGCCTTGATGAAACGGCAGTCGCTGGATAAACTGCCCCTTGCCGAGTCGGTGGTGCAGAACATTGCGCTCTACCTAGCCACGCGGCCCAACGAGTACCAGTATGACCCGCAGTATGGCTGTATTCTGCATAACTACCAGTTTCACGAACTGAACGACACACCCACTAAAGACCAGATCAAACGCTCCATCGAAACGTACCTGCGCAAATTCGATCAGCGCATCGAGCCGGAGCAGGTGGATGTTGACGTAACTGATATTGAAGAAAAGGTGGATGGCCGCAACCCGCGTATCTGCCGTTACGTGCAGATCGTCATTCAATGCCGATTGACCCAGACCCGCGAATTACTACCCGACATGAAATTCCGGGTTGTCCGCTATTCTTAAACCCATGACTACTCTTAAGCAATGAACAGCATGCAATTTGCTTCGCGCTCTAAGCCCTTCGACAGGCTCAGGGTGACAATCCTACTCAAGTTAGTCATTCACATCTTTTAGTGTCCTGTCACCCTGAGCTTGTCGAAGGGCCTAGAGCGCGAAGCAACTTTAATAAGAAACCATGACACCGCAACGCCAACGATCCCGCGAAGCTATTCGCAGCGAGATGATCCGGGAAGTAGCCCGGCTCTGGAACTACGACGAGGCCGACATGGCCGTCGAAGGGTTCGATCCGCTCGTTGGGCTGTTACTGGGCGCATTCGCCACCGGCCTGGAAGGGCTGCACCATGAACTGGAAAATTCGCGCACCCGCGTCGTACAGCGGCTGGCGCAATTACTCGCGCCCGACGTGATGACCGGCCCGCAACCGGCCCACGCGGTCATGCGGACGCACATCATCGACCCCTCATTTACCGTGCTGCCTACCCACCCGTTTACGTGCAGCATGGGCGGGCAGGAGGTGCATTTCTCGGCGGCGGGTTCGTTCCCGCTAATCAATGCGCGGATCAAAACGGTTATCATTCAGAACAAAATCAGAGTCTACAGCCCGGCCCTGAACGAGTCATTCATGAACCAGATGCTTCCGGGCAACCAATGCTGGCTGGGGCTGGCTATCGACCCGGAGCTGGATGCATTCGAGAACCTGCTGCTGTTCTTCGACTGGCGCAATGATCCGCTGCGGTCAGCCCATCTGGAGCAGATCGCCGACACGCGCCTGTATATGAACGATACAGAGATCGAGTCGGCCCCGGGCCTGCCGGAACAGTACGAGTTCGGCGATGATTCGCTGGCGAACCGACTGCACGATCAGGTACGTCGGTACTACGGTCGGCATTTTCTGTCGGTCAGCAGCCTGGCAAAAAAAACCGGCCAATCCATTTCATTAACTGCCTGCCGCCAGAAATGCCCGGCCGAACTGCGCCAGGGCCTGTCGACCGAAGAAGCTGACAAGTTTTTCACGACCGACTTAGTGTGGATCAAGATCCAGTTTCCCGAAAGCCTGTCGGCCGATGTGGCCCACCGTACCCAGATCGACATCAACGCGTTTCCGGTGCTGAACCGCAAACTGTGTGTTGATTCGCACGAGTTGAAGCCGCTGTTCAATGTTTTTCCGGTCAAGGTCGAGCCGCAGGAGTCGTTTATGGCGATGGTAGCCGTGGAAACGGGCACAGGCCTAACCCTCAACGGAGCCCAGCAAATTACCCGCGACGGGCAGAATCAGTACGTGCTGCAGCAGGGAGGTATTGCCCGCTTCGATGAGCGTGATGCCCACGACATGGTGACGTACCTGATCACGCTACTACGCGATGAAAGCGCCCAGTTTATGGCGCTGGGGCGTAGTGAGCTGGAAAGTGAGATCGAAGAGATCAGAAAGCGGCTCGAAAAAATCAACACCGCCATTGGCGACGGCAACGAGCAAAGCGCGTACCTGACGGTGAAAACAACCGCCAAAACCGGACGCCTGACGGTAGCATTCTGGAGCACGAAAGCCGATCTGGCCAACAAGATTCCGTTTGGCACCAAACTGAGCAAAGACCGCAGCCAGGTTGTTTTTTCGGATGACGAACTGCTTCTGCTCACCACCACGACCGGTGGCAAACAACGGCTCAGACCCGACGAAAACCTGCCCGCGTTCCGGCAAGCCCTGCTCACCCGAGGGCGCGTGGTTACGGCCGAGGACATCAAAGCCGTTTGCTTTGCCGAACTGGGCGATAAGCTTAAGGGCGTCAGCATTGGCAAAGGGCTATCGGCGGGCGCGATGAAAACCCAAGGACTGGTACGGACCATCGACGTGCTGCTCACGCCCGATCCAACCAAACTCGTCCCCGCCGATCAATGGGAGGAGCATTGCCACCGGATTAAACACCTGATCGAACAACAGTCATTTGCCGCCATGCCATACCGGGTGATGCTAAAAAACTAACCCGGATATGCTACAACCCACCGACATAGAATTACTGCTCAATCAGGCCCCTACCCGGCGGCTCCGGTTCGAGCACATAGTCAACGAACTGGTAGATGTCGGCCTGTTGACCTACGATCAACTAGTGATCAGTCCCGAACGAACGACGGCCTACAATTTCGAGCGTGATGTTCGGGAGATTCGGGAACGGACGAATGATCAGCACCAATCGTACTGGCAGTTTGGCATTCCACGCGACAGTTTCTACGACACCTTGCCGGAGCGACTGTTTCATAAAGCCAAAAAACGGACAAAAGGCGACGATGAGTGGGCCGAGATACGGCGGCAGGAAGAAACGCAGGAAAAGGAGTCCCGGCTTTTTTTTCTACCGTTCGATAACCAGTTCAACCGGCAGCGAGCGGCCATTGCCCGGTTTGAAAGCCAAACGCTGGCGGGCAATGACGAACAGTTGGTAGCCGAACTGCTCAGGCTCGTAGCACCAGAGGCCGAAACTAGCTCGCTGACGCCGATGCAACGGGCAACCCTATTTCTGCTGATTACGCAGGCACACAGCCTGGTGGGTAACTGGCCGCAGACGGCGCTCTACATGAGCCACTTCCTGGGCGTGCCGGTTCACATTCGGTACGGTCAACAGGCTGCTGGTCAATCACCCAAACAGGTTGATGAGGCTACTCCCTGGCAACCGAACCGCCTGGGCGACGGAAAGCTAGGCCTGGACTGGGTATTACCCCAACCAGCCATAGTCGACGACGGCGGATTGATTCAACTGACCATCAGACCTTTAACCGCTGATCAATTGCCCGGTTTTTTGCCAGATGGTCCCGGTCAGCGGCAGCTTCAGTTATTGGCGGGCTACCTATTTCCGGTCGATGCTGACTGGCAATTGGACCTGCAGACCGATACCAGAACTCTTGACGACGGTTTTCAACTGTCGGACCTACATACAGCCGGGCGGCTGGGACTAACCACCACCTTAGCTGCCTGACGATTTTCCCTCTATCCCTTACCAGTTTAACCATACCCCTTGCCTATGAAAACCGACGTTCTTCTCACTGTTTTGCTATACGTCGTGCTGGCTATTGTATGCCTGATCGGACTCAGCTTCCGGTACTCGGCAAAAGCCGTTTTCACCAAAAAGCTGTTGCTCTACGCACTCATTGCGGTGGTTATCGGTGCTGTTATGGGCGCTGCTTTCGCCCGTGTAGAGTCGCTTGTACTCGTATTCTGGTGTCTTGAAGGGCTCGCACTACTGCTGGGGATAGTGCATGTTCTGATATCGCGCCGACAATTTACGTACCTGACCGAGGTGACTTTCTGGTTCGAGTGTCTGCTGGCGGGGGCCGTACTTTTCCTGCTGGCGGGGGCTTTCACAGGCCTGTTCCAGTGGTTACAACGGTCTGACCGGTTCCTGATCGCGCTTATTCTGGGGTTGCTACCGTTCATGCTACCGCTGGTGTTTATGTATGCCTATACCGCCTGGCAGGCTATTCCTTCGAAAGTATATCGCAAGTGGTTCTATCCCGTCGACCGGGCTGTGCCGCTCATTGAACTGACGGATACCGTGCGGCTAAGCTTCCAGGTAGCAAAAACCCCCGACGCTACCGAACTGGCCACATACACCGTTAAAGCCCCCATCGACCGGACGCTGCAGGATCTATTTCACTACATGATCTATTCGCATAACGCGGAGGAAAACCCGGAGCAACCGATCCAGTACCATGAGCATAACCAGGAAGGTAGTCTGCTGGGCTGGATATTCTACAAACAATCGCTGGGCGGTCTGTCGAAACAATTCATAGACCCTGCTCTCACGCTGACCCGGAGCGGTATAAAATCCAATGACGTCATCATCGCCCGAAGTTTCGCCAATGACTGATCGTATTCGTCCAGGTACGTTCCGATTAGATGAATTATCATCCCTTTTACAAGATGCTCCCCGACTTGACATACTGGCCCGTTAACTGGGCCGACGGCATGAAAATTACCCGGTCACATTTGCTGGGAAACGACAACGCCTTCCGCGATGCCACGCGTGACGTAGGGGGAATGCTGCTCAGTCCGCTAAACTACGGCTTGCTTCCCCCCGCCCCTGGCAAAGACAGTCCGCTCGCGCTCACCTGCGACGGACAGGAGCTGATTCTGAGCCTGTGCCGGGCCGTTACGCCCGGTGGTGTGCGCATCGAACTCGATGCGGCCCACTCGCCGCTTCGGCTGGCCCTGAGCACAGCCCGCGATGAGTGGATGCGTCTGGGCCAGTCAGTAGGCTACGCGGTAGTTGACGTGAACCCGTTTGAGCCGCAACCCTGGGGCCAGCCTAATCCTGATGAAGTACCGCTGCGCTATCCTTTCACCACGCCTAGCTACCGGCTGGGGGCCGTGCCGCAATCTGTGCTGAGTAGTTCCGTGTCAGCGGCCTTTCACCTGCCGGTAGGTCGGCTGACGCTGGCCAATGGTCTTTTCAGTCTGGCTCCCGATTATCTGCCCCCCTGCCGGATGGTAGGCGTTTTCCCAACCATGCAGCAGCAATACCTGACCATTGGCAGCCGCATGGGTGAGATTGCGGGTCTGGCTACGGCCATTATTGTGCGCGTACGAACCAACGCCCGTTCCGGTCAGGCCAATTTACTGGCCAACACCATCGGTTACCTGGCCGAAGCAACGGTGCGCACCCTTGCCGACAATTTGGATGCGTATCAGCTACGCGGTGGCTGCGAGTCGCCGGTGTTCATTGCCGAGTTCGGTATGCGCTTCGCCCGTGCGCTGACGCTTATGATACGCAGCACCCCCGACCGCGAGAAGGAAGCCATGTTCAACTACGTCAAAAACTGGTGTGGTGTTAGCCCGGTACAGTTCGAGTCGGCCCTACAGGAAGTGCTCGATGCCGATTACGCCCATGCCGATTGTCAGCCCATGTTCGCCTCCATTATCAGGCTGAGCGACGTTGTCATTGCGCTCTATGGCAAGCTGAGTCAACTGAATTATGTCGAGAAAGATAAGGATGAATTCTTCGTCGATCGGCAGGAAGCACCGGCAGCTAAAACGGGCAGCAAGGGACGATTCTGGGGGTAATAACACGTTTTATTGACTTGCTGATAAACAACTGAAACAATGGGAAAACCAGCTGCACGGGTAGGCGATATGCACGTATGCCCAATGGTTACGCCGGGCCTTGTCCCGATACCGCACGTGGGCGGACCAATTATGCCGCCCGGTGGCATAGCCGTGTTGATTGGGGGGGTACCCGCCGCCTGTGTGGGCGATATGTGCACCTGCGTAGGCCCACCCGACAGCATCATACTCGGGTCAATGACAGTACTGATTGGCGGAAAGCCCGCCGCCCGAATGGGCGACACAACGGCCCATGGCGGCAGTATTATCCTTGGCCTGCCAACGGTCCTGATCGGGGGCTGATGACCGTAACGAAAAAAGTCGTACCACTTACCCTATTTACCTCTCTTCCGAAATGAGTGTACCCTTTATAAAATTTCTGGTCATTACACTTGCTGTTAGCGGCGGTATCGGCGCGTTGATTTATACCTTCTGCAGCGGGAATACGTCGGCGGGGACAGGTACGTCGGCAGAGCAGGAACTGCTGTTTTTGAGTGATGTACAGCAGGCCGACAGCCTGCATATCAAGTTCAAAAAAACAGACCCTATTGATCAGGCCAGTGCGTTTTCAGATCTCCGATTTAAACAGGAAGCCGCCATTGGCCGAATGGAAACCGGCTACAAAGCTGATACCGTATTCAAAGCGCTGGCTCAAACTACCGGACGTAATTACAGCAAACTACTTGGGACCATTTCGCTCCAGGCCAGCGATCGGGAAACCAAAGCCGAAACCAAGGTGCAGCTTATCGACCAGATCAGCACCCTCAAAACCGAAGTGCAAAGCCTGGAAACGCAACTGATGCTCAAACAGTCGAGCCTGGAAAGTATGCGGGCAATCAAAGCCGCCCAGCAATAGTAATCCTACCTGCCATGAAACCTATTAATCAAACCGAACGAACCAGTCGATGGAGCCAGTTTCTGGGTCTGTATGCTGCCTTTTTTGCGCTAACGGCGCTCTGCTGGTGGCTCTCACTGGCCCTGATTCCCCGGCTTACCAATGTGCAACAGAATCAGACGCTACAGGAAATGATCGCCTACAAACGGCTGTTGAGCGAACCCGACGCGATGCTGGCGACCGTAGAACAGGGCGCTCCTCTGACCGATGACTGGCTACGAAATTTCTACGCATCGACGAGTGCGCTGGATCAGCAATTTCCGAAACCACTCTTCATGGCTACGACCAATAGCTACCGGCAGTTAGCAGGTGAGTATGAAAATGCCCGCCGGGCCGGTGATACGGGTCTACAACTAATGAACTCACAGAAAATTCAACTCGACGCCAGAAAAGCACAGCTAATAGCAGCACTGGCTTCGGCTGGTACCGAGCTGAAAACCGTAGCCGCTGCCCCAGCACCTAAACCAGCCGGTGGTGACAAGCCTGCTGAAGCCGCTAAGCCAGGCATTAAAACGGCCTTGTTTGGCCCTTTCAAGCCCTTACTAATCTCAGGTAACGGTGAGTTTGGGGCTAACAATCCTGAGGCTACCATATCGGCGCAGTTCATCATCCTTCGAGAGCGGCAGGTGGTACTAGGTGTATACTTCGAAACTGGCGGAACTGACACGGGTACCCTGGCTAAAGTAAGCGAGCGACGAGAGTTGTACACGGCGCCACCCGGTTATAAAATTGTGGGCTTATCGGTTCCGGAGCGTACACCTTGGCGTATCAATTACATCGACAAGACGATGCGGCTGGATAAGTTCGACGTGGGTGATGGACTACTAACGTACCTCATACAAAGCAACACGGCTGGCCTCGATATTGGCGCTACGGGTGGTAGCACGCTGTCCATTCAGTTGAATAAGCAGATTACCGTAGAGCTGGAGAAGGAGTGAACGAATCAATAGCATCCTCATAAGACGGGCGGATTAACCGTATCGTACGCTTCTAAGCACACCTTTTTATATGAAACCGAGCACACTCACTACTCGCTTGTTAGCTATAGCCATACTAACGACCAGGCTCCCGCTTGTTCAAGCGCAGGAAAAACCCATCGTTCGCAAATACGCCGGTGGTCTTAACATGACCCAGACGCGTTCGCTGACAGTTATGACCAAGGCCCGGTTAACAACCCGAAGCCTTAACAACTTACCCGAACAGGTTTCGTACGAGCAGTTTTGTCCCAGTGTTGGTGATCAGGGAAAGCAGGAAACATCAGTAGCCTTTGCGACGGCCTATTACCTCCGCACCATCATGGAAGGAAAAGAGCTGAACGTAACGCAACAGGCAAAGCTCGATCAGGCGCGTTTTTCGCCAACCTTCATCTATGATAAAATTCGAGACCCGAAAGACAAGAATTGCCAGGGGGGCGGCACCATCGAAGAAGCGTTGGATGTGCTCAAAACGGCTGGCGTACCCCGTTTGAAAACCCTTGCCTATCCCTTGTGTAGCCCCTCAATTCCAGCTGCCGCAGCAAAAGAAGCCAGTCAGTTCCGCATTGGCGACTACCAGCAGTTGTTTGCTGAACCGACCGATCCCGACCAGAAAGTACTGGCCGTAAAAAAAGCGCTGGCTGAAGGAAATCCGGTAGTAGTGGGCATTGGTGCTCCGTTGTCATTTGAAGAAGCCCGTGCTGTGTGGGAGCCGGCACCCAATGAACAAGTAGACGACATTCTCTATAACCAGGCGATCTGCGTAGTGGGCTACAATGACAAACTACATGGTGGGGCCTTTCGTATTGTTAATAGCTGGACCAGCAAGTGGGGCGAGAAAGGTTTCTGCTGGATTCCGTATGCACATTTTGGCCGGTTTACGCACAATGCCTTTCAGGTTTACGGAGGAGTAAAAACTAGCGTAGCTGTAACGGGAGGCAAGGCTATTCAGGATGGCAACCGGCGTGGTTCAGCAGAACTCAAGCTGAACGATGGCACGACGATGCCAATAATCAAGCAGCAAGCAACGCGTAAACTCAAGGTGGTTTCAGACGAGTCTGCGCCGAACGACATAACCCTGTATCAGTTGGCACAAAATTACCCGACCAACACACGGTTTAAATTTTACCTGAACAACTCCGAGAATGCGTACGTCTATGCCTTGACTACCGATGAGGCGGGCGATTTTATCAAGCTATTTCCCTTCGACGAGTTAACCAGTCCATTGTTAGGACCCAACACGACCGTTGCCTACCCAGATGAAACCCATTCGATCGTTATGGAAAAACGTAAAAGCAATGACTATCTGCTTATTCTTTTCTCGAAACGGCCGTTGATTATAGATGCCCTGATTAAAAGCTTAGAACGTAAACGTGGTTCGCTGGATAAACGTCTGGCAGATATACTGGGCGATCAACTTGTACGACAGGATCAGGTTAAGTACCAAACTGATCAGGCAGCATTTGAAGTGAAGTCTGGTGCTCCAGGAAATATTGTGCCTCTGCTTATCGAATTTCAGTACAAATAATGATGGAGTAATCCGCGATTAGCTTCAACCCTACCTTAACAACTGATAGCTACACCAATGACCGCCCACAAAACATAGCGGTTCCAGCTTGATAAAATCATTACGATCATTTGGAATGCCGGTAGCCTTCAAATTAATAGACCTTCCGTAATCTGTCCCCTATTCCGTCCCCTGGCCTATTAACCCAATATAACTGACTGACTATCAATTGTAATTCAAGTCCCTTCGGGAGCACATTTTCCGCATCAACGGAACATACAAACGCTAACTTTCAACGAGTTAGCGTTTTTTGTTATCAGGCTTTTAGTCAATTGCTGACCACACCGGTGGCAAATACTCACTCCTCTTGCCAGCAAATACTATTGTCTCTGGCCGAAGAGGGCGGGCTGATTAATTGAGATAAATCAGTGCAGAATAAATCTATTAGTAGCCCGTACACTGACTAAATAGATGGGTTTGGGTTAATATCCCACACTATCTTGGTAATTTCATAGTTAATAATGATTTATAAATAGTTGTACTTTGTATTCCGCTACAGCGTGTGTATCTGCCTAGGTATATAAGAAATCTTGCTACTTGAAAGTGGATAGGGTGAGCCGACAGACAAAAAGCTAAATCTTACTGATCAGCTTGTCTGTGTTTTGCTCTTCTTACCGCTATTCGCAACTCGTGTTACAGACCTATGGCGTATGCACTTTCGCCATTAAGCGAAGTGATTCCAAGGCTAGCTCACTAAGCCTGACCAAGCCGTTTTCGCGTTCGTGTTAAGCTTGTTATGTCTTATGACAGCTATGCTTCACTCACTTAAGTATTTAAGTGATCACCGTCTCGAATTTAATTTATTAGTGCAATTTAAAGAATCAACCTAAACTCTTATATAACCGAAAATTCACTTTCAAATTATGATCAATAATAAGCACAAGCGAGCTGCTATTTAGCTAATGACTTGCTTAAGCAGGTGATCGTAATTTTAATTAATAAATGCATTCATCCGTTCACTGCTATTTTTTATTCATAACTGAAATTTGGTTTCAGTTATTCAGTAACTAAGCAGACTAGTGCTACAATCTGACGATCTGTTTTTGCTTATTGTTCTTCCCCATTTGCTCTTTAAGATATGGCTGCTCAACTAACTGATCACACTTTATGGATATCCTATCGTCAGGGAGATAAACAAGCCTTGGGCAAACTAGCCGAACGCTACTATCGTGTACTGAGACACTACGGGCTAAAGTTTATGGTAGATGGAGCAATAGTCGAAGATTGTATTCAAGAATTATTCTTACAACTGTGGCAAAACCGGTCTCGCATCAATGATACAGATTCGGTCAAGCATTATCTTTTAAAATCACTTAGACATCACATTTTACAAAACCTACGCGCCCAAAAAAAGCAGCCGGTTCAGGACATAGATTGGACTGGATTTTTGGCTGAAGATATCAGTGCAGAAACATTACTGATCCAGCAGGAATCATTGAATAGTTTGACTGCGACAATTAAGGCCCAACTGGCTACGCTACCGGCTCGCGAACGGGAAGCGCTCTATCTGCGCTACTATGAGAACTTATCTATTCCTGAGATCGCCGAAGTCATGAACGTGAACCGCCAGTCAGTTTCTAACTCACTGCAGAAAGCACTAAACAAGTTACGTACCAAGTGGCTATCACCAGTCTTTGTGTCTGCCTATGTTTTTTTCGGTATTATTTTAGCGTAAGAAGGGTATAACCAGCTTAGGACTTCATACTATCACTAAAAATAGTAGAAAAGTACTAAATGGACTATGTGCCCGACACCTTCTCCACTGTGGAGGATTTCCTGGAAAGCGCCGCTTTTCGGACCTGGGTCCGGGAAAGACGCCGGGAAGATCAAGTGTACTGGCAACAATGGTTAGCTCAGTATCCAGAAAAAAGAGAGCTTTATGAGCAGGCGGTATCTACACTTTTAGCCATTCAAGGTACAGAGCAGACCCTATCAGACCAGCAGGTACGTGATAAAGTCGCTCTGATGCTGAGCGAGATTCCCCAGCCATTTTCTATCCAAAACACGGTTTCAGACTGGCCCTGGGTACGTTGGGCCGTGGCTGCTACCCTACTGGTTAGCCTATTCTTTCTAAAGCAACTGCAGCAGCCTATCATCGACGTCTTCAGGCAATTGGGCGGAAAGCGTGAACAACTGGCGGATAAAGCCAACTGGAAGACAGTCAAGAATAGCACAGGCCAGCCGTTGGTTATTCTCTTGCCCGACAATTCGTCTGTACTATTGTCGACGGGTAGCCAGCTTCGATTTCATACAACTACCAAGTATCCGCTTCGCGAGGTATTTCTTAAGGGTGAGGGCTTCTTTGAAGTAGCCAAAGATCCTACCAAGCCATTCATTGTTTACACGGCAGACCTGACAGCAAAAGTAGTAGGCACGAGCTTTAAGATACGTGCTTTTGAAGCCGACTCGTCAACGCAGGTACGTGTAAAAACAGGCAAGGTTACAGTCGCTTCTGCTCAGGTCCCTGCTAAAACAATTTTACTCACTGTTAACGAAGAACTTCGGCTCGGCTCGAAAAAGACCGAACTCGTAAAGGCTACACGTTTTTCAACGAAAGACGATCCATCCATACTTATTGCTCAGCAATTTACATTCAGCTACACACCCGTTTCAGCCATTTTAGATAAACTGGAAGACTGCTATTTTATGCCAATACAGTACGATCGCGATGTCCTAAGCCAGTGTACGTTCACGGGTGAACTTAACGATATGCCTTTCCTGGAAAAAATACGACTTATCTGTTTAACCATTGAGTCGTCCTTTGAGATCGTTGACAATCAGATCATCATCCACAGTAAAGGGTGTAAATAACCATAAACTTAACGCTGACTCAAGTATGATGTACTAGCTGCCTCTCCCAATTAGTAAGCAGGCAAAAGACTGCAGAAAGTAAGCCTACAAGACAATTAATCTGTGCTTATTCAATAGATTAATTGTCAAAAAAACACCCAATTAATTACAACTACAATTCAAAAACAACTACGCACACTAACATATGCACTGCATTTTATTTAACCGAAATGTTTGGGCCAGGATTATGAAAATTTCAAGCGTGCAAATTTTGCTTGCGCTTATCCTGACCAATATTAACTTCGCCTTCGATGGCAGAGCCCAGGAGATACTAGATCGGCGTATCAGTATCTCAGTACAAGGTCAAGATGTTGAGACGATTATGAAACGAATCGAGAAACAGTCTGACGTACGCTTTCTATTCAGCCGCGAGATTACTCAGTCGCAGCGCAAGATCAGTTACGAGGCCAAGAACGAACCGCTTTCTTCGGTGCTGAGTCAGATTCTGACCCCGCTTAACCTAAGCTACGAGATCGTTGGAAAGCAGGTGGTGATCAAGCGTATTTTGGCGCCATCAACTTCATCTCAGCAAAGCAACATCACGGAAGTAAAAGACACACAAGTGACTGGTCGCGTTGTGGGCGACAATGGCGAAGGGCTACCCGGCGTAAACGTTCAGATCAAATCAACGACGCGTGGTACAAGCACGGACGTGAATGGCAATTTCAAATTGACTGTGCCTGACAATGCCGTTCTGGTTTTCTCTTACATTGGGTACGTCTCTCAGGAGATTACCGTAGGGGGTAAGTCGGTGATCAATATTACTCTTGCCGCCGATGACAAAACGCTCAACGAAGTGATTGTTGTGGGTTACGGCACCCAGCGCAAGCGGGACGTAACGGGGGCGGTGACGACCGTGACTGAGGCTACTTTGAAAGAAGTACCGGCCCCTAACCTGCTCAACCAACTCAAAGGCCGTGCAGCCGGGGTATCGATCGTCAGTAATGGCTCTACACCCGGCAGCCAGGCGTCTATTCGTATCCGGGGTAACCGTTCGTTGACAACGGGCAATGGTGATGGTCTCGACGGCCCGCTTGTGGTGGTTGATGGTATTCCGTTTGGGGGGTTGAATGATATCAACCCAGACGACATTGCGAACCTCGAAATCTTGAAAGACGCTTCGGCAACGGCCATCTATGGGTCAAGAGGGGCAGGTGGTGTCATTCTGATTACAACGAAGCGTGGTAAAGTTGGCAAGCCGATTCTGTCGTATGACGGCTACCATGGTGTGACAAGCATCATGGGCAAGTACAACGTTATGAACGGCGCGCAGTACGCCAAGTTTAAAGAGCAATCGGCCGCTTTGAATACGCAGGGCGCTGGCACAACGGCTTACCCCCTGACAGAAGAAGAACGGGCAAACCTCGCCGCAGGTGTCTCTACGGACTGGCAGGACTTACTGTATAAGCAAGGCTTCAACACGAGCCATCAGTTAGGCTTGCAGGGTGGTGTAGAGAATACGCAGTATGGTCTAGGCCTTGGCTACTTCAACGAAACGGGTATCATGCCCAATCAGAATTTTCAGCGTATGAACGTACGCGCTACGATAGACCAAAAACTTGGTAAGCGCGTTAAAGTAGGCTTAAACACCATCAACACCCTTACGTTCAGAAATGACCCTGCGGGTGGGGGTGTTCCAACAGAACTGGTTCGTTTGTCGCCACTGATCAAGCCATACAACGATGATGGCACGGTACTGCTGAACCCTAAGCGGGGAACCATTGAAGCGCAGGCGGTGACGCCCCTCACGCTTATTACACGCGGTAACGATATTCTGTCGAATGAGCGGGCAATCAGAACATTCAACAGCCTGTATGCAGAAGTTGGCATTGTAGACGGCCTGCGGTACCGGTTCAACGCCGGTCTGAACTACAGCCAGACTGGTTTCAACGGGTATGGCCCACCAAATACGTTCGTTAACACAGGTGTTGACCAAAGCGTATCTAACGCCGACATCCGGAATACAGAGTATTGGGATGTTAACATGCAGCACCTGCTTTATTACGATAAAACAATTGCTGCTAAACATCGTCTTGGCGTAACTGCCCTTTACGAGATTACCAAAAATCATAACCTGGGCAGTAGCTTCAACGTAAAAGGCGTACCTGCTGATTACATCAAAACGGCCAACTTCGCCCTGGCTTCAGGTCAGCCTACTGGTAGTGGCAGCTTCGGCGAGACTGGTCTGGTTTCTTACATGGCTCGCGTGAACTACACATTCAATGATAAGTATGTCCTGACGGCCACGTTCCGTCGGGATGGTTCATCTACCCTGTCGCCGGCCAATCGGTTCTTTAATTATCCGGCCATTGGCTTGAGCTGGAACGTCATCGAAGAGCCATTTATGAAAGGACTACCAGCCTTCTCAAATTTGAAAGTGAGGGGTGGCTGGGGTATCTCGGGTAACCGTAACGTAGGCGCTTACGCCACCTTGGGTGCACTCTCAACAGGGTATTACAACTTCGGTACTACGGCTGCAGGGCAGGCGCTGGCCTACACCGTTACACAGCTACCTGCCAGTAACTTAGGCTGGCAGTCCACGGCTCAGTCGGATATCGGTCTGGAAATCGGTTTGTTCAACAACCGGATTACCGGCACATTTGATGCGTATTTCCAGCAGACCAAAGACATCCTGCTCTCGGTGAACCTTCCGGAAAGTAACGGCGCCAACTCAACGCTGAAAAACCTGGGGCGAACAGAGGGCCGAGGCTTTGAGTCGTCGGTGACGGTCGACATCTTCAGAAACAAGAATGGTTTTAACTGGAGCACCGATCTGTTGTACTTCTTCAACCGGGAAAAAATTACGCAGTTGACCACACCAACTGAGC
Source organism: Fibrivirga algicola (assembly GCF_011742925.1). GTDB lineage: Bacteria > Bacteroidota > Bacteroidia > Cytophagales > Spirosomataceae > Fibrella > Fibrella algicola. Next base: position 490,486 of record NZ_WAEL01000006.1, on the reverse strand, counting down.
TCGATAACAAAGGCAATTTCTGGTTTGTTGGCCAACCACTGACTGTTATCTACGACTACAATAAAATCGGTATCTGGCAGCAATCGGACGTTGACAATGGCGCGTTGAAGAAGCAAACATCGCCTGTGCAGCTTCCAGGTGAGATCAGAGTGGAAGACGTCGACAACAACGGTGTCATCAACGCCGACGACCGTAAGATCATCGGTAACTTCCAGCCAGCCTGGGAAGGTGGTATAACCAACCGTATTAGCTACAAAGGCTTCGACCTGTCGATCGTAACCTTCGCTCGCATGGGCATGAAGGTGGTGGTGCCTTACTTGTCAGGTACGTCGGGTGGTGGTTCTGGTTTTGGCTTCCTGAACCAGGGACGTTCAAACCAGCTGGTGATGGACTACTGGACGCCAGAAAACCCAACCAACGCATTCCCACGGCCCGATGCGGGTGGTGGCGTGCGAAACTTCACCTCTACTACGTCGTATCAGGATGGTTCATTCATCAAAATGAGAAGTATCAACCTGGGTTACACAGTTAATGGTAAAGTGCTCAATAAAATTGGCGTTAACTCTGCCCGCATCTACCTGAATGCGACTAACCCGTTCATCCTTTATTCGCCATTGGTTCGCGACAAACTGGCTGTTGATCCGGAAGGAAACGGCTATGGCAACACCATTCAGGGCGGCAACTTCAACCGATTCGTTACGGTAAACTTGAACAACCCACCGGTTCGTCAATTCACACTGGGCGTAAATCTTAAATTTTAAGTCAAGATGAAAAAAATACATATTTCAGCCATTGCGTTCACATTACTGTCCTGCTTAGGCTGCGACAGTATACTTGAAGAAAAGCCGCAATCTCAAATTGTACCTTCTTATTTCAATAGCCCCGCCGGCGTATTAGGCGGTATTGCCGGGGTATATAACCTAACCCGAAACCAGTGGGGTACCGAAGGCTTCTCGATTGAGATGCAGGCAGGTACCGATGAGTTCATTCAGGGGGCGAGTAGTGGCGGAGGCCCCGTCCATACGTTTAACGGCCTGAATGGCAGCAACTTCGGCTCAGCCTGGGGTACGTCATTTACGGCAATCAACACCCTTAACGGTGTATTGAAGTTTGGGCAGAGCATTGACCTGCCTACAGCCACGAAAAACCAGTACCTGGCGCAGGCCAAGTTTTTGCGGGCGTTCTGGTACTTCTATCTGGTACAGACATGGGGGGATGTTCCACTAAGCACGGAGTTCATAACGGTGCCGTCGCAAAGCGCCAAACGGGATCCGGCGACGGAAGTGTATAAGTTGATCATTCAAGACTTAACCGAAGCAGCCGCGGCATTGCCCGACAGACCAACCGCGCCATTTCTCGGAAAAGCGGCTACCAAGCCGGTCGCCCTGTTCTTTCTGGCGAAAGCATACCTGACGCGTGGCTGGCTGACAAACTCACAGGCAGATTTTGCGCAGGCCGCCAAAATTTCGAGTGATATCATCGCCGCGAAAGGTACCTATGGTTTAGACTTGTGGCAGGATTTTGGCGACGCGTTTGTTCCCGCCAATGATTACGGGAAAGAGACGATGTTTGTGAGCGATCACGTACTAGATGCCAAATTTGGCTACTATACAGTAGGTGGCGGTGCCAGTGGCGGCGAAGCGCAGAACCTAACACCCTGGTTCGCCAACTGGAACTACCCCAACAACAGCGGTATCAACTCATTTGTCAATACAAATGGTGTGCTGGTCAATTCAGGTACGTCGGGTATGGTACGTGATGCGTTCTATGGCCGTCCATACGCACGTATCCGCCCAAACAGTGTGAAACAGTCGTCGGGAGAGAATGCCGGCAAGAACTACTTCCTTGATCAGGCTTTTGTGAAACGGGATGTAGACTCACGGTTTGCCAATACGTTCTACACGGTCTATATCTCGAATACGAGCGTGACGAACACGGCCACAGCAGCCAACAACAGACGTGGCATTGGTTACACGATGCAGGTTGGTGTTGACACAGCGGTATGGCTACCTGACTTCGAAGTAGTTGGTGCGCCACAGTTTGTAGGAACACGGCCTTTCAAAGGTATCGTGGCCCCACCGAGCACCTGGAATGCCAACCTGTATCCTGCTATCAAGAAGCACATGGACCCAAGCCGGGGTAGTAATATCAATGACCCGTCGACCCGGCCAGTGGTGCTTACCCGTTTCTCTGAAGTGTACCTTGTTGGTGCAGAGGCGTACCTGATGGCTGGCGATAAAGCGAAGGCCGCTGAACTCCTCAACGTAATTCGCCAGCGGGCTTCTTTCCGTAAAACAAACTCAGCTGCCCAAAATACGGCAGCCGCCACAGCGATGACAATTGCCGCCAATGATGTAACGGTTGATTTCATCCTGGATGAGCGCAGCCGCGAACTGTTCGGCGAGTGGATGCGCTACCATGACCTGGTTCGTACCCAATCACTGGTACGGCGTGTAAAGGCCTGGAATACAGAGGCGGCTCCTTACATCAAGGATTTCCACGTTCTTCGGCCAATTCCTCAGACACAGATTGACCGTACTGTTGAAGGACCCAAGTTTCCACAGAACACGGGCTACTAACAGAACACGGGCTACTGGTAGCAATCAATAGTCAACAGGCTGTATACACAAAGAGAGGACAAACTGGTGTCCTCTCTTTGTGTATACAGCCTGTTTTCGTTCACGCATTTTTGGGGTTCACAACATCAGTTAATCTATCCTGACGCGATAGATCATAAAGAGCGGCGCCGCCCCTGTCCATCTATGACATAGCCAGTCGAACTGGCTGCTACTGTCGTTACCCGCGATGACTGAGACAGGTACCCGCTCCCCCAATAAAATTCTGTCTTTCGGGTTTTACCGTTTGCCAGTTTGGTCATGGCAAACGCATCACCCTGGCGAAGCTTAATAAGCGCCCCGGGCTTTCGGGTAGCCATCGTCAGCAGACGGAGACTATCTTGATTCTGGGTAACAACGTACAGAGGCTGCCCGCTGGCGAGACGTACCTCGGCAAATGCCTTGGCATCCTTATCGACCAGAAAACCGCTTTGGGCCGACGGCAAGGCAGTAAACGTGCCGGTACCGGTGCCCAGCAGGCAAGTGCCGATGCCCGCATCGTACCAACCCGTGAGTGGCTCAGTACTGTACTCATTTCCGACGCCCAGCACGTCCAGGTTGCCGTCGCCGTTCACGTCAGTAATGTGCAGGCCAAATAAGGGCGAGAACTGAGCCTGAATAGGCAGTGGATGGAGTGTAAACTGGCCGTTTCCTTTGTTTTCGATGTAAGATGACGCCATGTTGGTCGCTTTGAAGACAAGGGCCCCTTTGAGGGCATCTGCATCGAACACGTCGGAAAAGGTGGCATTGCCGTAATCGCTATAGTGAATGAATCGCCGACGCATGCTCACCATCTGGGTGCTGAGGGTTTCGCGCGGGTGCGTCAGGTATTCTTTCCCCTGGATAAAGCGACAGAGAATGGGGTCGATACGCCCGTTGTTGTCAAAATCCTTGGCATACAGGCAAACGGGCTGCTCGGCCGATGCCCGGTAACGGGAATTGAGCCCCAGGTTTCCGGCGATGTAGTCAATATCGCCGTCATTGTCGAAGTCGCCACCAACAACCGAGTTCCACCAGCCCACTGAATTGGGCAATACGACAGACTGCTGGCCCAGCGTTTTACCCTGGTTGTTTTTGTGGAAGGTAACCGGCATAAACTCACCAACGACCAGCAGGTCAACCCAGCCGTCGTTATCGTAATCGGTCCATAAGGCGCTGGTGATCATGCCGGCCCGTCGCAGGGCTGGCGCAACCTGGTCGGTAACATCACTAAAATGCCCTTTACCGTCGTTTTTAAGTAAATAGCTGGCAGGCGCGGTTGGGTACTGGCCCGGTACAAGCCGGCCGCCGATGAACAAATCCAGATCGCCGTCCTTATCGAAGTCGCTGGCGACTACGCAGCTACCGCTAGCCGAGATCAGGGGCAAGGCGGTCGTATCGAGTTGGAAAACGCCCTTTCCGGCATTTCGGTAGAATCGACTCTGGTACGCTTTTTCGTCGGCCCCGAATTCACTGCTTCCGCTAACACAGTAAAGGTCCTGATCCCCGTCGTTGTCGGCATCGAACAAGAGCAGGCCCATATCCTCCGACTCTTTAGCTGGCAGGTGGTCGACTGAGAAGGTCTGGTCTGGCCGTTGCAAGAAAATCGTAGCCGGGTTACCCGCCGACCCGCTCACAACAAAGTCGTCGAGCCCATCGCCGTTCACGTCGCCAACCGCAATGCCCGGCCCCGATTGTGCATATTTCCTGGGCAGCAGGCTGGTCCATTTAAAATCGACAAAATCAAGTTCAGTCTGCTTGTAAGGAGGGGTCGTTTGTGACGGCGCCAGGCTAAATAACGGAGCTGGTTCTGGCCCGCCTGAAGACGTACCTGGCCTGGCTCGGTCTTCGTGCAACGTAAGGAGTTGATTGGCCGTCACGTTTGTCAGCTTCTGCACTTTTTGACCTGGCCAGGTAATCAGAAGTGAGTCGACCATTGCCTGGTCGCCGAGGCCAAAGTGCACGAAAGGCTCCACGGTCGACGTGTACCCGCGCTGAATTACCTGCTCGGCGTACTGTTGCTGGCCGCCTCTATACCAGATCGTCAGTTTTGCGCCCAGCCCCGTTGGGTTTCCCTTCGAACCAGCCAGTTTCAGCCGGAGGTAATTCGGCTTCGTTTTGGCGTCAGCATCCTGTATGTGATTTTCATACAGGAGCGCTTCACTGTCAATGGAGTTCATCACCAGGTCCAGGTCACCATCGTTATCCAGATCGGCATAGGCGGCGCCATTGCTGACAGCATGTTCTTTAAGCCCCCATTCGGAGGCAACGTTAGTGAAGGCCAAATTCCCTTTGTTCTGAAACAGAAAATCAGGCTTGTCGATCGCTTCCAGCTTGTTGGTGGCCTCCGTGATGTTGCGCAGTTTGGCTTCTTTCGTACCGAACATGGACGCATCTTTTGAATAGATGCTAAAGTCGAGGTTCGTTACATCTTTGGGGTACCCGTTTGTGATAAGAATGTCCCGATTGCCATCATTATCGAAATCGGCCAGCAGTGGGCTCCAACTCCAGTCGGTGGCCTCGATGCCGGCCAATTGCCCAACATCACTGAAGGTTGGCAACCCCTGGGCTGAGGCACCGTTATTAAGCTGTAGGGTATTTCGAACATACTGAGGCTGGTATTTTCGGTTCAGCACCGTCTGAAACTGGTCGTAATTGATGTCGGAAAACATCGATTTCTGCCGCAGGTTATCGTCGGGTAACATATCAACGGCCACAATATCGTTCAGGCCGTCATTGTTCAGATCGGCCATATCGACGCCCATTCCGTTCTGCTCCTGATGCTTTAAGGCCAGGTTGATTTTGTTGGTGAAGGTGCCATCCTGGTTATTGATGTACATCAGGTCGTTCGACAGGAAATCGTTGGTGATGTACAGATCGGGATACCCATCCCGGTTTATGTCATTAGTAACGACTCCAAGTCCCCAGCCTTCTGTATTGATGCCCGCTTGCCGGGAAACATCGGTGAACCGGGGAAGCCCATCGGGTTGCAGGCCATCGTTCCGAAAGAGCTTATCGAGGCTGCGGCCGGTGCCATCTGTTTTCTGACCTACCGCCACATTCCGGTTGTAGTCTTCCAGGCCGTTGTTGACCAAATACATATCCAGATCGCCATCCAGGTCGTAATCGAAAAAGGTGGCCTGCGTTGAGTAACTCGTATCGGCCAGTCCAACCTGGCGGGCTGACTCAACGAAGCGGGGAGTGCCCGCCTCATCGACGCCTTTGTTGATGAACAGCAGGTTCGGAGCCGATCTGGTCTTGTCGGGGTGAACGGTGCACAGGTATATGTCGAGCAGCCCATCCTGATTGATGTCGACCATCGCCACGCCCGTGCACCAGGCCGTTGTACTGACGTTGGCCGGTACAGTAATATCGCTGAACGTAAGCGCGCCTTTGTTCAGAAACAGCTTCGACGAGACCATGTTACCCGTGAAGAACACATCCTGAAGGCCGTCGCTATTCACATCGCCAATACCAACGCCGCCCCCGTTGTAGATGTACTCGAAGTTAAGCACATTGAAACTATCGGTTTCTGTGATCGTATTGGTGAAGGTAAGGTGTGAGTTAGCTGAGCTTACCAGCGAAAAAACCGGTTTTTTACCAAACTGGCAGGCGTCTAACGAAAGGGTTAGGCACAGTAAAAGGGCAGCTAAACGGGTAACGCTCATAGCAAATAGGGTAAAGGGCAATCGTCTAAAAAAATGTACCACCCCCAATTGACCGGGGGTGGTACGAATAACGAACGCGTAGGCAGTCCTAGTAACCAGGATTCTGATCGGTCTGACTAATTTTTGAGTTGTTGTTTATCTCCGTTTGTGGGATTGGCAGCAACTCATGTTTGTTTGGCGCGAAATACGAAATTGGCTCCTGGGCAAGCTTATTCTGTTTGCGCCAACGCAGGATATCCAGGTTACGAATTTGCTCGCCGCCTAGCTCAACCCGTTTTTCGTGTACAACAGCGGTAAAGACCTGCGCTTTAGTCGTTGTTGGAAATTTGGCTGTCGGGTAACCAGGCATCGCCACACTTGGCCGGGCACGTACCTGGTTCAGGTACGTCACAGCCGTTGCCGGCGACCCCACCTCGTTCTCGCACTCAGCCATCATCAGCAGCACCTCGGCATACCGAATCACCCGGAAATTGATACCCGACTGCGAGTTTTCCGACGCAGCCTTGTAGATCTTCTGGTACTTCTTCCAGCTGATCTTTGGCTCAGCCCCCTGTATATCCGTCAGCGTTTGGGTACCGTTGTTAAACGTGTCACCTACCTGATAGAATGAATCCCGGAAACGGGTATCATCTTTCGTGCTGCCATTGGTACGGGTTTCGAACTCGGCGAGCAGACCATTCGACGGAATCAGGTTCCGCCACGCATTGGGGCCGTACTCCTGGCCACGAATAGTCACTTCCCCGTTGACACCGTTGCCATCACCGCTCCAGTTCAGGCCACCAAAGGCTTCGGTGAAGGAGATTTCCCAGACCGATTCTGAGTTGAATTCGTTCTCCTCCCTGAAGTTGTCGATGTAGTTATCGGTCAGTTTATACTGGTTGGAGGCAATCACAGCCGCAAGTTGTTCTCTGGCGGCGGCATAATCGCCCCGTTGCATGTACACGCGAGCCAGCATCGACTGGGCTGCGCCTTTGGATACCCGACCGATGTCGTTGTCGGAATAGGCTGACTTTAGCGGTAAACCAGCAATAGCCTCTTTCAGGTCACTGATAACCAGTTCGTACACTTGCTCTTGCGTTGCTCTTGGCTGGCTTTCGTCGGGCGAAGTAGCGTATGTTTTGTACAGCGGAACGCCACCCCAGATCGATACCAATTCATAATAGGCCCAGGCCCGGTGAAACTTGGCTTCACCTACAACCCGATTCCGTAACTCCTCGGTAATGCTCTGCTGCACGCCCGGTGCAAAACTGATCACTACATTGGCCCGGTGAATGACCCGGTACAAGCCCAGCCAAACGTCATTGGCTACCGTGTTGGAGGCATCCTGCCCACCATTGATCAGCTGTGCCCGCTGAATTTCGAGTTGTGATCCACCAGGTTGCATATCATCGCCCCGCAGATCGTGAAGAAAGAAATATTCACGTCCGTAGAGGTTCAATCCCTGCCAACCGGCATACACCGCATTGACGCCGGTTACCAACTCGTTACCCGTCTTGAAATACGTCTCCGTTGATAACTGGGTGGGGTTCACTTTGTCCAGAATACTGTCGTTGCAGGAAAAAGTGAGGGCAAGCGAACTGAGCAGAACTACTTTAACTATGTTGCTTTTCATGTCGTTTCGAGAATTAGCTACTGTATATCGAGCTGTTAATGGCTAAAATCCTAGTTGCAGTCCAGCCATGATGGTTCTGGCCTGCGGGTATTGACCGTAGTCAATGCCATTCGTCAGAGACGATCCACCAAATGAACCAATCTCCGGATCGTAGCCACTTTTATACCCTGTTATGGTAAACAGGTTGGTCGTAGATACATAAACACGAGCTTTCGAGATAAACGAGCTACCAAACGGGGTAAGCCAGGTCGACGGCAGCGCGTAGCCTATGGTTAGGTTCTTTAACCGCACGTATGAGCCGCTTTCAACGAACCGGTTCGAAGCCCGGGCGTTTAGGTTTGGATCACCGGCCACCGCTCTGGGTACGTCCGTAACCTGTCCGGGTGTAGTCCAGCGGTTGAGCACGGCTGTACCTGCGTTGAAGAGCCGGGTCATGCCTTCCAAGTTGTATTTCACCGTGCTGTAAATCTGGTTACCCTGTACCCCCTGAACAAACAGGCTCAGATCCAAGCCTTTCCACCGGGCCGAGAAGTTTGTACCGTAGGTGAACTTAGGCAGGAAGTGGCCAAGGTTGACCTTATCGCTCGGATTGATTACACCGTCACCGTTTACGTCGACAAAGCGGAGATCGCCCGGATTAGGTGAGTTCACGTTTGCAACCGCATCGGTAGTCTTTGCCTTCCAGGCATCTATCTCGCCCTGATTCTGGAAAATACCGTCGGTGAGGTAGCCATAGAAATAACCGATAGGCTGTCCAACCTCCGTTCTTGACAGGTTATCGCCGTACCAGTCGCCTCCAAAAATGGTATTACCCTCGTCGCCCAGCGAAATGACTTTGTTCCGAACGGCACTCAGGTTGCCGCTCAGCGACCAGGTCAGTGCACCAGAAGTAGCCTGGTAGCCAGCCTGTATTTCGATACCCCGGTTCCGAACCGACCCTACGTTTGCCAGCGGAGCCTCATCATAGCCCATCGACGGTGGAATAGGGCGGTTGAGTACCATGTCGCGCGTCAGGTTGTTGAAATAATCGAACGAGAACGAGACCTTCCCATTCAGCAGGCTGGCGTCCAGACCGATGTTCGACATTTCTACGCTTTCCCATTTCAGGTCCTGGTTGGCCAGTTTCCGAACGGTGTAGCCCTGACTCTGAATCGACGTCGTTCTGTCGAATTCGTAGTATGGATCGCTCGACAACGTGGCCTGATAGCCGTAATCGCCGATGTTGTTGTTACCTACTAAGCCGTAACTACCCCGTATTTTAAGTTCGCTAAAGACCGGCAGGCTTTTCATAAACGACTCTTCACTAACGCGCCATCCGGCAGAGAGCGCCGGGAAGTTACCCCATTTCTTACCGGGTGCATACTTCGACGAACCATCACGACGGAACGATACCCCTAGCAGGTACTTGCCGGCATATTCGTAGTTGAGGCGACCTACATACGAGATAATTGCCGATTCGAAACGACCGGCACCAATACGAGGACTGGCCAGGTTGGTTGGCTCAACAATCACGTTGGTGATCGAGTTGGTCCCCCCTACGTTGATATTCGAGAATACCGAGGTTTGCTGTTCAGCCACGGCCGTTGCATTGATCGTGTGCTTACCAAACACCTTGTTGTAGCTCAGCTGGTTGGTCAGAATTGGCGCAATCGACTGCCCCCTATCCTGCGTAATGTTGGCGTAGCTAAGCGAGGCAAATCCACCGGGTCCGCTATCGAAACTCGGGTTGACCGTCCGGCCAATCGAATTATAAATATTGATACCACCCTGAAAACGGTACTTCAAACCCGGAACGAGTTCAACATCCAGATACAAAGTGCTGAAGACGGTGGTGGATTCCAGCGTATTGCTGTTCAGAAGCGAATTCCTGACCGGATTCGAAGGATCCGTACCATCCACATTTCGGGCACCCTCGAAGCCACCCAGGTTGTTCGGGTTGTAAACCGGCAGGTACGGAATGGTATTGATGATATTCCGAATCTGCGTGCCGATCGATCCGCCATTTTGCTCGATACGCCGTGTATCGTACGACAAATACAGTGTTTGACCCAGGCTAACCCGCTTACCCAGTTTGTGGTCTGAGTTGAGGCGAAGGTTTCCACGTTTGTAGTTCGTACCGATCATGATGCCGTCCTGACTGAAAAAGCCGCCCGACAGAAAGAATTTCGATACATCATTACCGCCCGTCAACTCAAGCCGGTGCTGCTGAATTGCCGCGTTTCTGAACATCTCATCCTGCCAGTCGGTATCGGTCTGCCGAAACGTCTGGGTTGCTCCAGGATAGATGGGCTGATCCAGACCAGTCAGCCAGCGAGGGGGTAAGCTTGAACCGGCAGGCCGGCCAAAATACGCGTCTCCGTTGTTCAGCAAATCGGTGCCATAAGCAATGTACTGATCCCGATTCAGGAGGGGAAGCTTACGCCAGGCACTCTGCACGCCGACGTAAGAATCGAGGTTCACGCTCAGCTTTTTCGAGTTCGAACGCTTTGTGGTAATCAGAATTACCCCGTTTGCCGCGCGTGACCCATAAATGGCAGCGGCACTCGCATCCTTCAATACCTCGACGGACTGTACGTCTTTCGGATCGATGTTTGATCCGTCGCCCACCGGCACACCATCAACTACATACAGCGGATTGGCATTGTTGATCGTGCCGACGCCCCGGATCCGGATGATTGGTGCTTCGCCGGGTGCGCCGTTATTCGTTACGGTCACCCCAGCCGCTCGACCCTGCAGGGCCTGCGAAATGTTAGGTACAGGCAGCGTGCTGATCTCTTTTTCAGAAACAGACGCAATGGCTCCCGTCAGCGATGATTTACGCTGCGTACCATAACCAACCACCACTACTTCATTCAGCGAGTTGGTGTCTGACTCCAACACAATATCAATCGTTGACCGGCTACCTACTGTAACCTCCTGCTTAACGTACCCAACAAAGCTATAGGTCAATACCGCGTTCTGATCGGGAACTGTGATCTGGTATCGGCCTTCGGCATCTGTCACGGCGCCGCGTTGGGTGCCTTTCACCACTATATTGACGCCGGGAATGCCTTCACCGGTCTGGTCCGTGATTCTGCCGGTAATAACCTCTTCCAGCGCAACCTGACCCGAACCCGTTGGTGTCGACAGCATAGTCGTACCTTCTGTCAGCTGACTCAGTACGATATCGTTGCCCACCAGCCGGTAATTGATCTGTAAGGGTTTCAGAACCGTGGCCAGCACCTCACTAAGCGGTTGATTCTGAGCATTGATAGAAATGAGCCGTTCTGCCTGAATGAGCTTAGGACTATAAATAAACCGAATATCGGCTCTCGATTCGATCGCCGACAGAACTGTTTTTACCGCTTTCCCACCCATCCGGAGCGAAATGCGCTTATTAAGCACCTCTTGACCGTACCCATCTACAGCATACGTTACACCTAGAGTGAGAAATAAGAGGAGTAATTGCATAAAAGTCATTCTCATAATTCGATACGAGAAGCTACGCGCCTTAGAAACTTTTTTCATACGTTTGTTTTGTTTTTGAATGATTGCAAAAGGTTAATCAAAAACGTCCCTGACCAACCGATTTTTCGGATGGTGACCAACTGGGTTTTTGTCAGTCGGATGTGCTCCACCACATCCGACTTTTTACTTTATGTACTTGGTAATCAACTTGTTTTTTTACAATAAAGACAATGAATTAGTGGTTGATGAATTGATTAAGAACTAAGAAAATAGTGAAAGATACCGGTCAATTACACCCCCGCCCAGACAATTTTATCTGGCCATCTGTAACCTGATAAGTGGCGTGGATCGCTTCACAAATCAGGTCAAGTTTTTGGTACAGATCCTGCTTGTTTAATGAGGCCGTCAGGTTGCAGCTCGCCAACGCTTCAGCATCGTAGCTGATCGATACACCGTAAGCCGCTGATAAGGTTGTCAACACCTGCGGAATCGGAGTCTCACTAAACTCGAAGGGGTTGTACTGAACAGGCGAGCTAACAATTACTGGCTTCTCGACCAGGGTCTTTATAAACTGTTCGTCGGTTATGACAAACACAGCCCGTTGGTTCGGCGTCAGCAGGACTTCATCAGCCGGGGTATCTCCCCGTTGTTCACCCCGCTTTTTAAATACACGCACTTTGCCGGTTCTGACCGATACAGATATATTACTGTCGGTATCGTACGCCTTTATGGTGAAGCTGGTACCTACTACTCGGGTGACTATTTTCCCCGTGTTGACCAGGAAGGGCTGGGTGGGGTTTTTGGCTACTTCGAAAAATCCCTCGCCAATCAGCGTTACTTCCCGATTTTTCTGCCCGAAGCTAGTACTAACCAGTAACTGACTACCTGGTTCTAGGGTAACGATGCTCCCGTCGGGCAGGTTAATTACCTTCCGTTTGTCAGTAGTAGCAATTTCCTGTCGAAAGCCAGTCTTATCCCCTACTAATATCCCAGAAGCAAACCGCTGCCACCCCCCTACAGCGACACCCAGCACGAGCACCACCGAAGCGGCGACCTGAAACCAGGTACGTCGGTACACCGGCAGGGATCGAATTGGCTGTCGAGTCTCCAGAATACGGGCAATCGACTCCTGAACACCCAGGTGATCGATCGGAATGTCGATGACGCGTAGACTACGTACAATCAGTCTGGCTTGTTCAACCGTTTCCTGTTGTTCAGGATGAGCCACTAGCCAATCTGGCCAGAAATTGTCCTGTTCCGGATGCGCACAAAGCACCCACTCCCGGAAGTGGAGATCCTGAACGAAATCGTCTGTTGTATATGACTGGTAGTCTTTCATCAGCTAGACACAGAGTTACAGCCTCTTACAGGTAAGAGCGGCCTGGGTGGGAATAGTCCTAAAAAAAATTGAAAAAAAATTACAGGCAGGTGAAGTGGATGACCATGAATAAGCTCACCCAGTATTTACGAAGCAGCTTCAGGGCCTCGTAGATCAGGTTCACAGCTGAATGCTGGTTGATAGCCATAATCTGCGCGATATCCTCATAGTCCAGAGCCTGATAAAACCGCAGGTATATAGCTTCCCGCTGACGTTTCGACAATTGCGCCAGATTGGCCTTCAACTTAGACAAATTTTCGTCGTTCCGCTCTTTATCGATTATATCGGTTTCGATTGCGAATTGAACCTGAAAATCGTATTCATCAAAAGAAGTATCAACTGAAAATATTCGCTGGGATCGCTGTATTTCTTTGTAAAGCTGCCTACGTAAGGATGTTAACAAGTATGCTTTTATAGAACGCACTTCGTTTAGCCGCTCACGGCGATTCCATATATCAATAAAAAGATTGTGCAAACAATCTTTCACAACGTCAGCATCGTTAGAAAGGCGTAAACCATATTTTAATAATATAGGATAATATATATTAACTAAATCAGCATAGGCAAGTGCATCTCCCCGCTTAAACGCCTGCCATACTTGTTCGTCCTGACCACTCTCACAGGGCTGCGTTTTAGAGTTGAATAGGGTGAACTTCTTCATAACTCAAATATAACGCAGATTATAACCAGTAGGGTACGCTAATTCTTTCTAAAAACAGTAACGGTTAGCCAAAAAGGAAGGCATATTACTACCACGGATAAAGCGATAAAATAGGTACGTAATCCAGATGAGCTAACAGGCAGCAAATTGGCGAAGTCCATATGTAACATAATGCCCCCCCTGACACTAGAACAGGAAGCAAATCAAGGCCTATCATACGTCGTAGTAAAGTTAATCAAACAGCACAAAACAGGCCCCAGCGGCTTATCAGGGCGTTTTTTGTAATTATTTTACGAGCATGTAACATAGGCAATTGTGTTTGTAACATGCCCTTGAAGCTTATTGCATTATGCTAATATACTTTTGACCTCAGTTGGTAAGCGTCCAATTGGCTCTGCTCATGGAATAAGCCGATAGAATGAATTTATTGAATAATATCATTTCAGGCTTCCCAACGATAGTCACTCTACGAAGTACTCTACCTCGTAATCGTTCTGTCTCCCAGCGTTACAGAGAATGCCCCACTTCACAACATACCGTATTGCGAAAACAAACTGAATAAAGGCAAGCGACTTAACAGATACTGTGGTCGATTCTTTTTACAGATAGTAGCTGAAATTACTTCTAATCAGCTAGCATTAATTATTGACTTATATACTCATCTCTCGCCCGCTTTGGCGCAGAGACGGGAACAGGAAAGAATTATAACGAAATGGGATGAGCAAAATTAAGTCGAGACTAGCTACCGAGTAAACACGCTATTTTTCTAATTGTTTTACGAAAATTCAATCGTTCAGTACTCCTTCAACCCTTAACTCTTTTTCTTATATGACAGAAATTAATCGTCGTACTGCCTACACTATGCAATTTATGCGCCAATCAGAAGGGCAATTAGACTCACTAAATTTTTGAGTTTTTAACGCAAATCTCACTCAACGAAAGTGAAATGATTAAAACTATACAGTGCTTAGACCAATTTTCCAGAAAAGGAATAAATAGTACCCGCCTGATTGGGTGCTGGATTGCGATGGTGTGCTTTTTAATGAGCAGCCAGTTGGTACTAGCCCAGGAGAGTCAAACCGTAAAAGGGGTAGTCCTGGATGAACAGCAGAAGCCGTTGTTCGGGGCTTATGTGATTCTGAAGAATACGACAACCGGTACCACATCGGATGTTAACGGCGAATTCACCCTGAAAATCCCTGCTGGCAAACAAACACTGACGGTTTCGTATCTCGGTTCGAAGCCGCAGGAGGTCACCGTTGAAAAGAGCGGAACCATCAAAGTGGTGCTCTCCGGGGGAGACATTACCCTCGCCGAAACGGTGGTAGTCGGATACGCCCAGCAAAAGAAGCAAAGTGTGGTGGGGGCCATCTCGCAAACGACCGGAAAGGTGCTCGAACGCGCCGGGGGCGTATATAGCGTAGGGTCAGCGCTGACCGGCAACGTACCTGGGGTGATCACCACGTCGAGTACCGGCATGCCCGGCGAAGAAGATCCGCGCATTCTGATTCGGGGTCTGAGCTCGTGGAATAACAGCTCGCCGCTCATTCTGGTCGACGGTATCGAACGACCTATGAACAGCGTCGACATCTCGTCGATCGAAACTATTTCGGTTCTGAAAGATGCATCGGCAACGGCCGTTTTCGGGGTAAAAGGTGCCAACGGGGTTATCCTGATTACAACCAAACGGGGTAAAGAAGGCAAAGCAAACATCAACGTCCGCGCCGACTACACCCTGAAATCGCCCTCGGCGCTGCCCAACAAATTCGATTCCTACGATGCCCGGCGCATTCGTAATCAGGTAATTGAAAGCGAATTAGGCCTCGAATCGGCGGGATGGGCTACCTACACGCCCTACGAAATCCTGAACAGGTACCGGAACCCGGCAAACCTGGCCGAAGCGGAGCGCTACCCTAACGTAGACTGGGCCAAAGAGATGTTCAAGCCCGTTACGCAGTCGTATAGCGCCAACCTCAATGTATCGGGAGGTACGTCATTTGTGAAGTACTTCGCCTCGGCTGACTTCCTGATGGATGGCGACATCTTCAAAGAGTGGGATAACAACCGGGGGTATCAGGCAGGTTACGGCTTCAACCGGATCAACGTCCGGACAAACCTCGATTTCCAGCTAACACCGACTACCTTGCTGGTAACGAACCTGTCCAGCTCAAACGGCGTAAAAAAGAGCCCCTGGGGCGCTACGGGCGGCGAATACGACATGTGGCAGGGTGCCTACAGTGTAGCCCCCGACGTAATGATGCCGCGCTATTCTGACGGCACCTGGGGGTACTACGCGGCAGACCCCGTAGCGGCAACCAACTCCATTCTGAATCTGGCCCGCAGCGGGATCATGAAGCGGACCACCAGCCGAATCACTACCGATTTTACGCTGAATCAGGATTTGAAATCCATCCTGAACGGCCTGAGTACCTCAGGTACTGTTTCGTGGGATAATAGCTTCGTAGAAAGTCAGCGGGGTATCAACGACCTCTACAACGACCCACAAACCAAGTGGATCGACCCCGTCACGGGCGAATCGCGCTACCGGTTTACCTACGATGCCGCCAATATGTTCGACTTTCAGGAAGCCATCCGGTGGGCACCACAGGCGGGCGCGATGGACAATGGCGCCACATACCGCCGGTTGTTTTACCAGCTTAAGCTGAACTACAACAAAACCTGGAACAAGCACACGGGTAGTGCCATGGGGCTGTTCAGCCGCGAAGACCGGGCCTCGGGCAGCGAGATTCCCAACTACCGCGAAGACTGGGTATTCCGGACCACCTACGACTATGCGGGCAAGTACTTTGCCGAAGTAAACGGTGCCTACAACGGTTCTGAGAAGTTCGGGGCCGACAATCGCTTCCACTTCTTCTCGTCGGGTGCAGTAGGCTGGCTCCTGTCGGAGGAGCCATTTCTGAAACCAGTGAAATTCCTGGACCTGCTCAAGCTGCGCCTATCGTATGGTAAAATCGGTGATGACAACATCAACCAGCGGTGGCTCTATATGACCCAGTGGGCGTATAACGGGCAGGCCAAAATTGGCGAAAACAACTCGGATGTCAGCCCATATGTCTGGTACCGGGAGTCATCAGTTGGTAACCCTTCGGTACACTGGGAATCGGTAACGAAGACCAACCTGGGTGCCGACTTCTCACTGTTCAACGGTATGGTATCCGGTAGTCTGGACTTCTTCAACGATTACCGCACCGACATTCTCATTGCCGGTGGGGCTCGGGCTATTCCGTCGTATTACGGTACCAGCGCACCAGTAGCCAACCTGGGTAAAGTACGGGTGAAAGGCTACGAATTTGAGGTCAAAGTAAACCACCAGCTACCCAGCGGGCTGAGGTTGTGGGGTAATGCCAACATGACCCACGCGAAAGACCAGATCCTCGAAGCCGATAACCCAAGCCTGCTGCCCGATTACCGCAAAACAGAAGGCAAGCAGATTGGGCAGACTTACTCGTATGTCAGCCACGGCTACTACAACACCTGGGACGAACTGTATGGCAGCACCGAACAAAACACTAATGATCGGCAGAAGCTACCCGGCAACCTGCAAATCGTTGACTACAACGGTGACGGCAAAATTGACACGTACGACAACATCCCCTACGGCTACCCTAACCGGCCCCAGAATACCTACAACGCTACGGTTGGTTTCGAATGGAAAGGGTTCAGCGCCTTCGCTCAGTTCTACGGCGTCAACAACGTAACCCGCCAGGTGGTGTTCACCAGCTTCGGGTCGCGTCTGAACACGGTGTACGATCAGGGTACGTACTGGACAAAAGATAACCCGACGGCCAACTCGCCCCTGCCCCGCCTGATGACGGCGACCGACGGATCGACCTATGGCAACTTCTACATGTATGACGGCTCGTATGTACGCCTGAAAAACGCCGAGGTCGCCTACACCTTCAATCGGGGCTGGGTAGAACGGTTCGGTGTACGCACACTGCGGGTCTACGCCAACGGTAACAACCTCTGGCTCTGGACCAAAATGCCCGACGACCGCGAATCGAACTTTGCCGGTACTGGCTGGGCAGCGCAGGGTGCCTACCCTACCGTGAAACGCTTCAACTTCGGTATAAACATTACTCTGTAACGCACAGCTAACACATGAAACGCTTTACAAAATCAATTGGCTGGTTTGCACTGGCAGCGCTGCTGTTTGTGTTGCCTTCCTGCAAAGACTACCTCGACCGGCAAAACCAGTCGACGGTATCGCCGACAGATGCCTTCAAGAACTTTGTCAATTTTCAGGGCTACGTAGAAGAACTGTACTACTGCTTGCCCGAGTCGTCGAAGTTTTACTGGCAGGGTTCGTTTAACTGGGGCGAAGATGAGATCATCGTGGCCGGGTCAACCCATTTCTTCGGCTATAAGATCGACAATGGCGATTTCTGGGGCTGGCAGCGTGAAAACGACGGCTGGGGCTCTAACTGGATGGACGGCCCGGGCAATACCCTCGACCGGACCAACCGCTTCAATAAACGGTTTTGGCCCCTGGCTTGGTATGGTATCCGGAAAGCCAATATGGGCCTCGAAAACCTCGACCGGCTCACTGACGCAACGCCAGAAGAGAAAAACCTGGTAAAAGGCCAGTTGCTGTTCTTCCGGGCCTGGTTCCACTTCCAGCTCATGAGCTACTTTGGCGGCCTTCCATACATCGACAAGGTGTTACCCGCCGACCAGAAGCTCGACCTGCCCCGCCTGACCTACCAGCAAACGGCGCTGAAAGCAGCCGAAGATTTCAAGGCGGCGGCTGAACTGCTTCCCACCAACTGGGATGAGACCGACGCCGGCAAGCGCACTCTGGGCAAGAATCAGTTGCGGATCAACAAGGTGATGGCGCTGGGCTTTATGGGCAAAAACTACCTGTACGCCGCCAGCCCGCTAATGAATATGGCGTCGACCGGCAGCAAAACGTTTGATGCCGAGCTTTGCAAGAAGGCGGCGGAGGCCTTTGCTACCCTGCTCAAGATGAGCGAAAGCGGCCAGACCTGGCACAAGCTGGCCAACTTCTCGGAGATGTCGAGCGTGTACTACACCCTGAACCAGGGCTACAAAATCCCCGGTTTTCCGGAGGCCATCATGCAATCGCCCGCCTACGATGGCGGCGCTACCCGCTGGGGTCTCAACGAGCAATACGTAGCGGGTGTGCTGTTCAACGGGGGCAATGTCTGCTTTTCGCCCACGGCCAACTACGTCAACTATTACGGCATGGCCAACGGGATGCCCATCAAGAATGCCGAGCAGGCCGATGCGGAGTCAGGTTACGACCCAACAGACCCCTGGAAAGGACGTGACCCGCGTTTTTACAAAGACATCATTTATGACGGCGTAAAAATGATTCAGGGCATCACGGCCACCCGCGAAGCACACCGATACGCCAACCTGTTTACTAAAGGCAGCTACCGCGACGATAACAACGGTAGCCGGACGGGGTACCTGACTGGTAAATTCATCCCCCGCACGACGAACTATGACGACAACGGGCATAACCAGTCGCACTTCATTCACCTGAGCTACATGCGCTTGGCCGACGTGTACCTGATGTATGCCGAAGCTGCCCTGCACGGATACGGGTCGCCTACCGGAAGCTTCCCCGGCTATATTACTGCCGTAGAGGCCGTTAACAAGATCCGGCGGCGGGCTGGCGTGGCCGATGTCAATCAGAAGTTTCTGGGATCGAAAGATGCCTTCATGGGTGAGTTGATCCGTGAACGCGCCGTAGAACTGTCGTTCGAAGGGCACCGGTTCAATGACCTTCGCCGGTGGCTGCTGCTGACTGAGCGTCCGTATACGTTGAAGACGGCCCACGATTTCGATCGCGCGCCCGGTGGCAAGGTAGCCAACCTGAAAGAGCGGGTCATTCTGGAGCGACGCCTGAACAGCAAGCACTACTGGCTGCCCCTCAAGGTCGTCGACGTGAGCATGTACCTGGCATTTCCACAAAATCCAGGCTGGTAAACACAACGCTCAAACACCCAATTGACGAAAACTTTTCTAAGCCGCGCCTAACCGCCGACTATCCCCTGCGTGCCGCCCTTTGTCGTGTGCACCCTAGGCCATGCCATGTCTGAACGTCATCTCTATGACCAATTCAGAGGGGGATTTTCGGGGCGGTTAGCCAATCAGAACCATGAAACACTTAGTTGTCACCACATCGGTCTGTGCCTTGTTGACCCTATCTACGCTGGGGTTACAGGCGCAGACCAATCCGAAAGTCGAGGTCAGGTCGGTTGTTCGGAATGCAGAGGGGAAGCCCCTGCCCAACGCGCTCATCAGCGCTAATGCCGGCCAGGAACAAACCACGACGGATAGCCTGGGCGCCTTTTCGCTGGCCGTAGCCCCCAAATCGGTCGTACAGGTATCGGCCGAAGGGTATCAGGCTCACGTAGCCGTAGCCGACACCAACATGCGGGAGATCATTCTGGCGGGTATCGACGAAACGGCTAATCTGGTTAATGTAGCTTTTCGCAAGGTGAACCGGAAAGACCTGCTGGGTGGCGTGTCGGCGGTGAACGTACCTGCGTTGCTGCAAAAGAACTACACCACGGGTGCGCTGGATAACCTGAGCGCTTTCGTTGGCGGCTTCAACGGCAACATCTGGGGCATGGGCGAATACATGGTCCTGATCGATGGGGTACCTCGCAGCGCTACTGCCGACGTTCACGCAACCGAAATCGAGCAGATCACCGTCCTGAAAGGAGCCGCAGCGCTGGCCCTGTACGGAAGCCGGGCGGCTAAGGGGGTTATTCAGATCACGACCAAACGAGGCGTGGCCAACGAGAAGCGGATCAACGTTCGGGTCAACACGGGGCTACACGTACCCAAGGGCTACCCCGACTATGTAGGCTCGGCCGAGTACATGACCCTGTATAATGAGGCCCGCCGCAACGATGGACTAGCCCAGCTATACACGCCGGAAACGATCTGGAACCACTATTCGGGCGTCAATCCATACCGGTACCCCAATGTAGACTACTATTCGCCCGAGTACCTGCGGAAAGTATCGAACCGGACCGATGCGATCACCGAAATCTCCGGAGGCAACTCCCGGGCGCGGTTCTACACGAACATCGGCTTTGCACATTCGAACTCGCTGATCAATTTCGGTGAAGCGAAAAAAGACAACAACACCCGCCTGAACGTTCGGGGGAATGTCGATGTGCGTCTCAATGACAAGATCACCACGTCGGTCGATGCCTCGGCAATCTTCAGCAATAACCGCTCAGCGCATGGTAACTACTGGAGTAATGCTGCTACGTTGCGGCCTTACCGGTTCTCGCCGCTGATTCCAATCAGCATGATCGAAGAAAACGATCCGCAATCGCAGATTCAGGTTCAAAACAGCAATTACCTCATCGATGGCAAATACCTGTTGGGCGGTACGCAGCAGCACCTGACCAACCCTTTTGCCGACATCTACGCGGCGGGCTACAACCAGGGAACAACCCGTCAGTTTCAGTTTACCAACGCCATCAACATCGATCTGGGTAGTACGCTGCCCGGCCTGTCGTTCGGTACCCGAATTGGGGTCGACTACTCCTCGTCGTATAACCTGGCGTTCACCAACCAGTACGCGATATATTCGCCCACCTGGAATAACTACGCTGGCAACGATCTGATCAGCAGCATGCAGAAGTTCGGCGAAGACCGGAATAACGGCACGCAGAACGTGAGTAACAGCTGGCGGCAGCAGACGCTGTTCTTCTCCGGGCAGTTCAACTACGCCACCCGGATCAACAATGTCCACAACATCAACGCAATTCTGGTTGGCACGGGGCATCAGCGCACTGAAACGGCGGTATACCACGCTACGCAAAGCCACATGAACATGGGCCTGCAGGTGGCGTATAACTACCGGCAGAAGTACTACCTCGATTTTAGCGGTAACATGCTCTACTCGGCCAAACTGCCTCCGGGCAATCGGACAGCGTTCTCGCCCACCCTGTCGGCGGGCTGGCGCATCAGCGAAGAAGGCTTCCTGTCGGGCTCGTCGGTTGTGAATGACCTGAAGCTGACGGCATCGGCGGGCATCCTGCATACCGATCTGGACATTCCGGGCTACTACCTCTACAAAGGCATCTTTACCCACGCCGACGGTACGTGGTACAGCTGGCGCGACGGCAGCCTGACCCGAACAACGGATTCGCGTCGTGGCGAAAACAACGACCTGTTCTTTGCCAAGCGCAAAGACATCAACGTAGGCCTTGAGGGTTCGTTTTTCCAGCGGCTGATTTCGCTGAACGCAAACTACTTCTTCAGCCGCATGGACGGCATCATCACGCAGGCCGCCACGATTTACCCGAACTACTTCGTGACCGGGTTCCCGCAGAGTTCATTCCTGCCATACGTAAACTACAACAACGATCAGCGTAGTGGCGTCGATTTTAACCTGGCCTTGAACAAACAGCTCGGGCAGGTGGCCTGGACGGTGGGCGTAACGGGTACATTCTACAGTTCGAAAGTCATCCAGCGCGCCGAAAACTTCGAGAACGCCTATCAGAACCGGGTGGGCAAACCGCTCGACGCCATTTTCGGCCTGCAAAGCAATGGCCTCTTTGCCAACGAAAGCGACATTGCCGCCAGCGCCACCCAGTCGTACGGCCAGGTAAAGCCGGGCGACATTAAATACGTAGACCAGAACGGCGACAAGATTATCGATAGCCGTGATGAGGTGTATCTGGGTCGGGCTGGCTGGAACGGATCACCGGTTACGTTTGGCGTGCACCTGACGGCCAAATGGAAAAACTGGACCTTCTTCACCATCGCCACCGGTAACGAAGGAGCCTACTCACAGAAGAACAACTCGTATTTCTGGATTCGGGGCGATGACAAGTATTCAGCCGCTGTGCGTGATCGCTGGACACCCGAAACCGCAGCAACGGCAACGTACCCACGGCTCACCAGCCTGAACAACGATAACAACATCCGCACGTCTGACTTCTGGCTGTATCGCAACAACCGCATCAACTTGTCGCGTGTACAGATCACCTACGCCCTTCCGAGCCGGTTACTGGCAGGCAAATTTGTGCGTGATCTGAGCATCTACGCCAGTGGCGCCGACCTGCTGACCGTTGCCAAAGAACGGCAGATCATGGAAACAACCATTGGCGGGGCTCCCCAAACCCGATTCTTCAACCTGGGCTTAAACGCAGCGTTCTAACCAGCTTTTAGCTTTCTGGCTAGCTCAATATTTATGAAAAGATACTTACCTGCCCTGTTCGCCGCGAGCCTGTCATTGATGGGCTGCGCCGATCTGCTGGAACCTGAGGTTGAAAACCTGCCCGGTAAGGAGGCCATGTATAAAGAGGTGACCTTTGCCCAGGGCTTCCTGCTCAACGGCTACACCCGTCTGCCCGGTCTGTCGTTCAACGACGTGGCCACCGACGACGCGGTCAGCAACGACAAAAACAACGCCTATCAGAAAGTGGCTACCGGCCAATGGACGGCCAACTTTAACCCGGCCGATCAGTGGGTGAACAGTACGGCGGCTATTCAGTACCTGAACACCATGCTGTCGGAGGTCGACAAGGTGACCTGGGCAACTGACCCAAAAGCCGCTCAGATGTTCAGAGACCGCATCAAGGGTGAGGCCTACGGGCTGCGCGCTTTCTACATGTTCCAGCTGCTGCGGGCCCACGGCGGTTGGTCGAACAGCGGCGAATTGCTGGGCGTTCCGATCCTGACTCAACCTCAGGATACGAAGTCGGACTTCAACCAGCCCCGGGCTACGTTTGAAGCCTGCATGCAACAGTTTTACAGTGACATCAAGCAAGCCGAAGAGCTGTTGCCACTCGACTACGAAGACGTTTCTACGCAGGCGCAGGTACCCACCAAGTACGTTGGCGTTACGCCGGAAGAGTATACCCGTGTGTTTGGGCAGTACTCACGCCTGCGGATGACGGCCCGTATTGCCAAAGCCATTCGCGCACAGGCCGCCCTGTTTGCCGCCAGCCCAGCTTACAAAAGCGGCACAACCACTACCTGGGCGGATGCCGCCAACTACGCGGGCGAGGTGCTGAAGCTGATTGGCGGGCCAGCCCGATTAGCCGCTAACGGCGTTACGTGGTACGACAACCGGGCCGAGATCAACAGCCTCGGAGCGGGCATTAACCCACCGGAGATTCTCTGGCGGAGCGACGCATCGAACAGCCGGAATCTGGAGGAAGACAATTACCCGCCTTCACTTTTTGGCCGGGGCCGCATCAACCCCACGCAGAATCTGGTCGACGCCTTCCCGATGGCCAACGGTTACCCCATCGGCTCACCAGCCAGTGGCTACAACGCGCAGGCCCCTTATGCCGGGCGTGACCCTCGTTTGCAGCGCTATATCGTGACCAACGGCAGCACCCTCGGGCCATCAAACACGGTGGTCAGAACCGAGACAGGCAGTGGCAACGATGCCGTCAACCAGATCGAAACGTCGACGCGCACAGGCTACTACATGCGGAAGCTGCTGCGGGCCGACGTGAACCTGAACCCCATCGGGATCAACGACCAGCGGCATTACACAACCCGTATCCGGTACACCGAGATTTTCCTGGCGTATGCTGAAGCAGCCAACGAAGCCTGGGGACCGGATGCAGCGGGCACAGTTGGTTTCTCGGCACGTGACGTAATCAGGGCCATTCGCCAGCGGGCCGGTATTGGCACCACCAACGGCGACGCGTACCTGAACACCGTGCAGACCCAGGCCGATATGCGCCAGCTTATCCGAAACGAACGCCGCCTGGAGCTGTGCTTCGAAGGATTCCGGTTCTGGGACCTGCGCCGCTGGAGCGAAAAGCTCACCGAAACGGCCAACGGGATTCAGATCACAGCCGGAAACTATGTCGTGATTCCGGTGGAAAACAGAGCTTACGCGGCACACATGAACCACGGCCCGATTCCATACGGCGAACTACTGAAGTGGAAGTCACTCGTTCAAAACAAAGGCTGGTAACGTACCCAACAACACGAATCAATCATGAAGGTGAAGAAATTACATACGCTCATCGTATTGGCAGGAATGGCGCTGTTCAGTTCCTGCAAGAACGAGGAATGGGTATTCCCTGACTTCGAGTACACGACGGTCTATTTCGCGTATCAATCGCCCGTGCGCACCATTACGCTCGGAGAAGACCTCTACGATACCTCGCTCGACAACGCCTACAAGTGCAAAATCATGGCGACAAAAGGCGGCGCATACACCAATAAGTCAGACATCACCGTCGATATCAAAGTCGACAATTCCCTCTGCGACAGGCTGGTGTTTAACAACAGCAGCCAGAAAGTGCTGCCCATGCCGGCCAACTACTACAGCCTGGCCGCTAACCAGATTATTATTCCGAAAGGCAGCATCTCGGGTGGCGTAGAAGTGCAACTGACCGACGCGTTTTTTGCCGATCCGGCCGCTATCCGGAACACCTACGTGATACCAGTGGTGATGAACAAAGTTCAGAATGCCGACTCGCTGTTGCGGGGTAAAACCGCGCTGGCATCGCCCCGCCGGACGGTTGGCAGCGACTGGGATATCACGCCTAAAGATTACATTCTCTACGCCGTGAAGTACATAAATCCCTGGCATGCTACGTACCTGCGGCGCGGCAAGGATGTGATTACCGGCAAAGCGGGCAACACGGCCATCAACAAGACCCAGGTGCGCCGGGGTGTTTACATCGAAAATAGTGAAGTGTGCAACGTAACAACCCGCTCCCTGAAACAGGTGGTGTTCAGCAACGCGATCAAAAGCGTCACCGGTACCGATATGCCCTATCGGCTGATCCTGACATTCGACGAGGCCAACAACTGCACCATTACGACCGATGCCACGGACTACACGGTTAAAGGCACGGGCCGGTTTGTGAAGCGGGGCGACGTGAAAAGCTGGGGCAACCAGGACCGCGACGTGCTTCATCTCAACTACGAAGTCGATTTCAACAATGCTCACCTGACCACGACCGACACCCTGGTTGTGCGCAACCGGGGCGTTGTGGCCGAAACGTTTATTCCGGTCTACCAGTAAGCCACCCTAAACCGCGTAGCGCATCATGACATCCTCATTGAAAACGATAACCCTGCTGACGCTCCTGGCTGCGTGGTCGGCAGCCTGTCGGCCCGATAAAGGCGATTTCGTGCTGGCCAAGCCCGAAAGCATTGCCATGCTGGAGCCAGTCAACAAATACGCCACCTTAAAGACGTACCTGAACCCGGCCAGCACCCCCAATTTCAAGTTGGGCGCGGGCGTAGCCCTGGCCGACTACATGGCGCGGGGCGTGGCCTACCGCATGATCAACAGCAACTTCAACGACATTACGCCCGGCTACGACATGAAGCACGGGGCCGTGGTAAAGTCGGATGGCAAGCTGGATCTGACCAACGTCACTAACCTGCTCAAGGCAGCGCAGGCGGCTGGCGTTAGTGTGCACGGACATACCCTCGCCTGGCACGCCAACCAGAACGCTTCTTACCTCAACAGCCTGCTGCTTGCCGGTGTCGACTTCGACCCGACCGACAAACGGGTGAACTACATCAACGGCTCGTTCGAACAGAACCAGACCGGATGGAACTCGTTGGGAGCGGCCAGCACACGCGACATCGTTAGCAGCGGGCTGGTAGGCGCGAAAAGTCTGCGCTACACACATGCCGCCAAAGCAAACCCCTGGGATGCCCAGCTAGCCGCCGACTTCACGACCGCCCCTGTTCCGGTGGGTGAGTACACGCTCTCGTTCTTCGTCAAGTCTGACGCGCCGGGCAAATTCCGGTGTTCAACCGTGGGAACGGGTGCCGACGTACAGTACCAGCCCGACGTGATTACCACACCAAACTGGCAGTACGTGGAGTGGAATATCAAATCGGCGGGTGCATTGCAGGCCTTGCGTTTTGACATGGGGACCACCCCAGGTACATATTACCTCGACGAGGTTCGGCTGAACCCCCGATCGACCCAGTACCGGAAGCCCGTTATTCTTCAGTTGAGCGCCGACGAGAAAACGCGCATCATCGGGGGAGCCATGGACAAATGGATTACGGAGATGGTGAGCCAGACTAAATCGTATGTGAAAGCCTGGAACGTGGTCAACGAGCCAATGGACGACGCCAAACCGACGACCCTGAAAACCGCCGCAGGCCGGACCACGCTAGCTACAGATGAGTTCTACTGGCAGGATTACCTGGGCAAAGATTACGCGGTCAGAGCGTTTAAACTGGCCCGTTTGAACGGCAACGCAGATGATGTACTGTTTATCAATGACAATAATCTGGAAGCTAACCTGGACAAATGCAGAGGGCTGATCGAGTATGTCAATTACATCGAGGCCAACGGTGCTAAGGTGGACGGTATCGGTACCCAGATGCACATGACGCTGGACACGAAGCGCGAGAACATCGACCAGATGTTTCAACTGCTGGCGGCTACGGGCAAGCTGATCAAAATTTCCGAACTGGACATAGCCATTGGAAACGGCATCAAAACGGCCGCTGCAACTACCGCCCAGTATAAGGCGCAGGCCGATCTGTACGAGTACGTGATCAAAAAATACATGGAGCTTGTACCGGCCAAACAACGCTACGGCATTACGATGTGGAGCCCGATGGATAGTGCCGATGCAGCAACATGGCGGGCTGGAGAGCCGATTGGTCTCTGGAAACGCGATTACAACCGAAAACTGTCATACGGTGGTTTTGCCAACGGATTGGCCGGCCGCGATATAAGTGCAGAATTTAAATAAGGAGTAACGCACCCGACATATTGATTGACCCCGTTGTTTTTCGTCATTCCGCCTGCCCGGTGGGGTGACGAAAAATGTCGTTTTAGCCCGTCACAGTCTGGCTGTTTGGTTTTTTGAAGTATAAAGCTGGATAAAAACCATATAGCAACGTAGCCCCGCTGGCGGCACTATCAACTAAGCAACTCATCGTTACCCTATATGGCTTGTAAACGTTTGCTCTTACTGCTTTGGCTGTGGTGGCCGTGTATCGCTTTGGCCCAGTCGGGCAAGCTGTTCACGGTTGAAACGGGGCTGTCGGGTAGTCTGGTAACAGACATCCATCAGGACCGGAATGGGTTTGTCTGGATTGCGACCGAAGACGGCCTCAATCGATTCGATGGTATCAAATTCACCGTGTATCGACACGATAAAACGGATTCGTCGAGCCTGTTGAACAATCAGGTTCATGCGCTCCTTGGCGATAAAAACGGCCGTATGTACGTCGGTTCCATTCAGGGACTACAGTACTACGACCCGGCAACCGAGGCTTTTCATCGGATCCCACTGATCCTCCCTTCAGGCATATCGATCAGCGCTAATGTCTCTACAATCTGCCAGCGAAAAAACGGCGAGGTGCTGGTAGGTACGTCTGGGCACGGCACCTTCAGATTAGGGCGAAAAGGCGGCACGCTAGTAGGACAAAAAATCCAGACTAACGCACCCAGTGAACTGATTATTAAGCTACTGGAAGACAACGAGCAAAATTTATGGGTATCAACGGAAGATAAAGGTCTGTATCGATTCAGCAGCCAGTCAGTAAACGCCTACTTCGTCTCAAAGAAATCACAAAACAACGTCATTAGCAGCATCTGCCAGGACAGCTACGGCCGGCTGTTTGTGGGCAACATGAGCAGTGGGTTATACCGTTTCGACCCAGCCGGTAAAACGTTTATTCCGATTCCCTATAACGGACGCACCGACTTACCGGTCGCCGACTTGCTTGTAAATCGGAACAACCAGATCGTGGTGGCCACCAGCGGGAAGGGTATGAAGTATTTCGACCCGGTATCTAACAACATTCTTGATCTGGAGCCCAGCGTAACAAGTTTCGATTTTTCGCGGTCGAAGGTGAACACCATGCTGGAAGATAAAGCGGGTAATATCTGGATCGGCATCTATCAGAAAGGCCTGCTACTTCTGGCAGGCAACACCAATCGGTTCGGCTACATTGGCTACAAATCAGTCAGCCGGAGATCAATTGGGTCGAGTGCCGTGATGGCGCTGGCACACGATAGTCAGGGAACGCTCTGGGTAGGCACCGATAGCGACGGTCTGTATGCGTTGCCGGCCGGCGGCAACGCGAGCGTACACTACCAGACCGATAAAGAAGGCGGTACGGCTCCGTCAAACATTCTGGCGATCCACGAAGATTCGCAAAAAAATCTCTGGTTGGGTTCTTATCTGAATGGCTTGTCCCGATTCGACCGAAATACCGGCAAAAGCACATACATAACCAAACTGATTGATAAGCGGGGCGACAACGTACAGCGGGTGTTCAGCATCAGAGAAGATGCCCGGCAACGGCTCTGGATTGCCACCATGGGTTCGGGTATGTTCCGGATGGATCTGAATACAGGGACCGTCAAAAATTTCGACGCTCTTCCGGGAAAGCTATACCGACCCGAATTGAATTACCTGCCCAATAGCTGGATCAACTGCCTGCTGGTAACAAAAGACAACAAACTGTTTATCGGCACTTTTGACGGACTCGGCTGCCTGGATCTGGACACCGAAAATTTTGTCTCTACGCTGGGCACCAATCGGCTGCTTCCCGGCACAGTAGTGTATTCTCTCTTCGAAGACGACAAGGGCAATTTATGGATAGGTACGTCGCAGGGCTTAAAAAAAATGAACCGCTCATCGAAAAAAATCACCTCTTTCGATGCGGATAATGGCTTGCCAAGTAACCTGATCTGGGCCATACGGGGAGATAGACTGGGAGACCTATGGCTCAGCACCAACCGTGGCCTATCGAAGATGAATGTAGAAGGCAGCACATTCACCAACTTCTATTCGTCGGATGGCTTGCAGGGCAATGAATTCAGCCGGGGGGCCTCACTGATCAGCAGTACCGGCGAATTGTATTTCGGCGGTGTAAACGGCGTGACCTACTTTAAGCCCGCCGAAATTCGTGTGGCCAACAAGCGCCTGGCGGTACAAATCGTTGACCTGTACATTCGGGATAAACCCGTCAAAAAAGGTACCCAATCGGGCAGCTTTCAGGTTGTTGATACGACCGTGACAAACGCCAGAGAATTTAACCTGGCACATCACGACAATTCGTTCACGCTAGAATTTTCCACAATGGATTTTGTGGATGCGGAACGCGTTTCATATCAATATTCTATCAACAATAATGCGTGGGAAGAATTAAGGCCGGGAAGCAACCGGTTAACATTCGACAATTTGGCTCCTGGCAGTTACGAATTTCGGTTACGCGCAAAATTCAATGACGATCTTTCTCCCATCCGTCAGGTGGCGGTCATTATTCACCCGGTTTGGTATTTATCAGTTTGGGCAAAATTTATTTATGCTGGGGTAGCCTTGCTGCTTGCAGTAGTGATTGCCCGAACGATCAGGAATCGTCAACGCATAAAAAAAGAAGTACTGGCTCACCAGCGGCAGGAAGAGATTAACGAGGCCAAGCTTCAGTTTTTTATCAATATAGCCCACGAAATTCGTACGCCGCTGACCCTTGTTGTTAGTCCATTACAAAAACTCATTAACAACGACCAGGATGAAGAACGTAGCCACTTGTATACGATCATGGGGCGTAACACGAAACGAATACTCGATCTGGTGAATCAGTTGATGGATATTCGTAAAATAGAGAAGGGTCAAATGGCCCTGCAGCTTACCAATGTAGAGATGACACAGTTCACGAAGGAGATCTGTCAACTTTTCGAAGAACAAATTCAGGCAAAACAAATCCAATTCATTACTGATTTCCCAGCCGATCACGTTTTTTCCCGCATTGATCCCCATAATTTTGATAAAGTTCTGATCAATGTCCTGGCCAATGCGTTCAAATTTACCCCAGCCGGGGGCCATATCCGGGTCGCATTGAGTATAACCAGGGGCCAGACAGTCAATGAGCTGCCTGCTCTGGCGATAGCTATCGAAGACTCGGGGCATTGTATCAGTGAACAGGAGACCGAACAAATATTTGAGTGCTTCTATCAATCAGAAGACCACCGGGGCTATAATCAGCAGGGAACGGGCATTGGCCTGCATTTAGTAAAGCAATTGGTTGAACTGCATGGCGGCACGATCAGAGCTGAAAACATGGACCCCGTCGGTTGCCGTTTTCTACTGCTAATTCCCGTTGAATCTACTGTCGATGAAACACTTGCTCCCGCGATCGAACTTCCACCTGGTCAGCTGCCTGCATTGCTATCAGCGGAAACTGACCAGCCCGAAGCCAGACTCAGGAAGAAGGCGCGGCGCATAGTTATTGCAGACGACGACAGCGAAATATGCACGTATCTTGCCGAGGAATTATCAAACGAATACACCGTTTTTGCCTACCCTAATGGAGAAGATGCGTATAAAGGTATCCTGAAAGAAAAACCTGACCTTGTGGTTAGCGATGTAATGATGCCCGTGATGGACGGAATGACTCTATGCCGAAAGCTGAGGGCCAACCCCCTGATCAACCACATCCCAATTATTTTACTAACAGCTAAAACAGAGGAATCAAGCAATGCACTGGGTCTTGAGTTGGGGGCCGACGCCTACATCACAAAACCGTTTAATATCGATATTCTCTTAAAGACAATTAAGAGCTTGATAAAAAACCGGCAGCTTATTCGAAATAACGAAAGTGAACAACAATATCAGGCAGAATTTATTTCGAAAATAACGATCAAATCAGCCGATGTCAAGTTGCTAGAAAAAGTACACTTACTGATCAATAAAAATATAGCCAATCCGGAACTGAGTGTTGAAATGATTGCCAGCGAGATTGGTATAAGTCGCGTTCATTTACATCGAAAATTAAAAGAACTCACTAATTCAACGACGCGGGATTTGATACGTACTATTCGTCTGAAACAAGCGGCTACTTTACTGGCGACGAAAGGACTGACCGTATCGGAAGTAGCCTTTGCAACCGGCTTTGCCAACGTCAATAATTTTTCGGTGTCGTTCAAGGAGTTACACGGCGTATCGCCCGCCAGGTACGCTGAGCAACATCTTGTGAAACAGTGAGCTTGTACAGATAAATTATTGGCAAGAGGATTATAATTGATGAGTAAATGGCTTATCTACCTCGTAGCGCATATTTCGCAGTCACAGAGACACAGAAAATGTCGTGCTTGCTGCTTTTTATCTACAAATGATACCATTTCCTACACGCAAATGACCTTTTTTAATTCCATTTTCATAATAACGGCAAGGAGACAATGCGTCGTTTTTTTCCTGCTGATCATCACGACGGCTAGTTTCGCGCAAACGAAGTCTCCGCTGAAACTTTGGTACAATAAACCTTCGGGGCAAACCTGGGAAAATGCCCTGCCCGTTGGCAATGGCCGACTGGGTGCGATGGTATACGGCAACGTACCCAGAGAGACTATCCAGCTCAACGAGCACACCGTCTGGAGCGGCAGCCCGAACCGCAACGATAACCCCGATGCGCTGGCGGCCCTGCCCGAAGTGCGGCGACTGATTTTCGACGGCAAGCAGAAAGAAGCAGAGCAGTTGGCCAACAAAGCCATGCTGTCTAAAAAGTCGCAGGGGCAGATGTTTCAGCCGGTAGGGAGCCTTCACCTGACGTTCGACGGGCATGAAAAGTACACCAGCTATTACCGCGACCTGGACATTGAGCGGGCCGTTGCCAAAACAACGTACACGGTGAATGGGGTCACCTACACCCGCGAAGTACTGGCCTCGATGCCCGACCAGGTGCTGGTAGTGCGGCTTACGGCCAGCCAGCCGGGCAAGCTATCGTTTAAGGCTTCTTACTCGACTCCACAGGCTAATTCGGTGCTAAAAACAACGCCCGATAAAGACCTGACCATTGCTGGCACCACATCAGATCACGAAGGCGTGAAAGGGATGGTCCGGTTCAAAGGCATCGCCCGTATAAAAGCAGAAGGCGGCTCGCTGACGGCCAACGACACCTCACTGACGGTACAAGGCGCAAACGCCGCGACGATTTACGTGTCGATCGCCACTAATTTCGTTACCTACAAAGACATCAGCGCCAATGAAAACGCGCGCGCAGCAACGTACCTAAGTAAGGCGTATGCCAAGTCGTATGCCAGCCTGGCACAGGCCCATACAGCGGCCCACCAACGCTATTTCAACCGGGTCAGGCTAGACCTGGGCACTACCGACGTGGCGGCGCGGCCGACCGATGAACGACTGGCCAATTTCCGCTCGGTCAATGACCCGCATCTGGTCACGCTCTACTATCAATACGGCCGCTATCTGCTGATCTCATCGTCGCAGCCCGGCGGTCAGCCCGCCAACTTACAGGGGATCTGGAATAACAGGATGCGGCCACCCTGGGACAGCAAGTACACGATCAACATCAACGCCCAGATGAACTACTGGCCGGCCGAAAAAACCAATCTGGCCGAGCTGCACGAGCCATTTTTGCAGATGGTACGCGACATGTCAGAAACCGGCCAGGAAACAGCGCGGATCATGTACGGCGCACGCGGCTGGATGGCCCATCACAACACTGATATCTGGCGGGCAACGGGTGCCGTCGACGGCGCCCTCTGGGGCATGTGGGTAGCCGGTGGCGGCTGGACCAGCCAGCACCTGTGGGAACACTACCTGTATAGTGGCGACAAGAAGTTTCTGGCCTCAGCCTACCCCATTCTGAAAGGAGCAGCCCGGTTCTATGCCGATTATCTGGTCGATCACCCCAGGTACCACTGGCTGGTGGTCAACCCAGGTACGTCGCCCGAAAACGCACCCAAAGCCCACGGCGGTTCGTCGCTGGATGCAGGCACCACCATGGATAACCAGATTGCGTTCGATGTATTCACCACGACGATTCGGGCGGCTGAACTGCTGAGACAGGATGCCGCTTTTGTGGATACGCTGAAGCAAATGCGCAGTAAACTGCCCCCGATGCACATTGGTCAGCACGGGCAGTTGCAGGAATGGCTGGAAGACATTGACGATCCAAACGACAAGCACCGCCACATTTCGCATCTGTACGGCCTGTTTCCGTCGAACCAGCTGTCGCCTTACCGAACGCCCGAGCTATACAGTGCGGCCCGCACCTCCCTCGTTCACCGGGGCGATGTATCGACGGGCTGGAGCATGGGCTGGAAAGTGAACTGGTGGGCGCGCCTGCAGGACGGGAACCATGCCTACACGCTCATTCAGAATCAGCTTACGCCGCTGGGCGTCACGAAAGAAGGGGGCGGCACCTACAACAACCTGTTCGATGCCCACCCGCCGTTTCAGATCGACGGTAACTTCGGCTGCACCTCGGGCATCACCGAGATGCTGATGCAAAGCGCCGACGGCGCGATTCATCTGCTGCCCGCTCTGCCCGACGTTTGGCCAACCGGCAGCATCAGGGGCCTGCGGGCCATTGGTGGGTTCGAAGTGGTAAACATGGAGTGGAACGGAGGCAAGCTAACAAAAGTCGACATCAAATCGAACCTGGGCGGCAACCTCCGTGTACGTACCCCCAACGCGCTGAAAGCGAGTAAAGGCGTTGCGCTGAAGCAGGCTTCCGGCCCGAACCCCAATCCGTTTTACGTCACCGAAAATACGCCGACACCGATCGTATCCGCTAAAGCCAGCCTTGCGCCTCCCGTGCTGAAAGGTGCCAACCTATACGATCTGGCAACCCAGCCCGGCAAGGTATATTCGCTGGTGATGTACTAACGCCCCTATTTACCAGTACCAGTCAGATTTTTTAGCTTATCAACTACATGCGTAAATACTTGATTTCGGCCGTTTGTACGGCACTTTGCGTTATACTGAGCCACTCCCTGTGGGCTCAAACCACGCTGACAAACCCCATCCTGACCGGCTTTTACCCTGATCCAAGCATCGTGCGGGTGGGGTCTGACTATTATTCGGTACATTCCACGTTTTCGTATTTCCCGGGTTTACCGATCATGCACAGCCGCGACCTGAAAAACTGGAAGCAAATCGGCAATGTGATCAACCGTCCATCGCAAATGGAGTTCATGGGTGAGCGTATGACGCGCGGTCTGTTTGCCCCGGCCATTAGTTATTACAAAGGGACGTTCTACGTCACCTGCACCGACATTGACCACGATGGCAATTTTGTCGTAACGTCCAAAAATCCGGGGGGGCCTTATAGCAACCCGGTAAAAATTCCGCAGGTAAAAGGAATTGACCCCTCCATTTATTTCGATGAAGAAACCGACAAAGCCTACATCATTTACAACAGTGATGCACCCGATCGCAAACCGCTGTATTCGGGCCACCGCACCATCCGGATGTACGAGTTCGACTACAAGAATCTAACGGTACTGGGCGAAGAAAAGCAACTGGTAAATGGTGGCGTAGACCTCTCAAAAAAGCCAGTTTGGATCGAAGGACCCCATATTTTGAAGCATAACGGTTGGTACATCCTGTATGCGGCCGAAGGTGGAACCTCTGTCAATCACTCGCAGGTGGCATTGCGCAGCCAAGATATTTGGGGACCTTACGTACCGTTTGACGGCAATCCGGTGCTGACGCAACGAGGTTTACCAGCCGACCGACCCAACCCGATTACGTCGGCCGGGCACGCTCAATTTATCGAAGGTCCCGATGGCAATTGGTATTCGATTTTCCTGGCGGTACGTCCCTACGAAGGCGATTTTTATAACACCGGTCGTGAAATGTTCATCGCTCCGCTAACGTGGGTAAACGATTGGCCGATGATCGAACACGGCGAGAAAGCCATTGCGTATCAATACAAGACCAACATCAAAGAAGTAAAACAGAAAGGGGCGTTGCCACAAAGTGGTAACTTCGAGTATACGATGACGTTTGACAAAGGGCTTGATCTATCAATGCTTTTTTTGAGAACCGTAGATAGCAGTTCGTTTAAAACGTCAAAGGCCAATGGATTGACGCTTAAGCTCAAACCGGAAACAATTTCAGAAGCCGGCAATCCTTCATTTGTGGGTAAGCGTCAGCAGCATTTGACAAGCACCGCCGAAACTGAACTACGCTTTTCGCCAAAAACGGATAATGAAAAAGCGGGTTTGGTGATTTTCCAGGATGAACGCCATTTCTACTTCGCGGCCAAATCAAAAAAGGATGGTAAAGACGTGGTTCAGTTGTTCAAGAGCAAAGACAAAGCGCTGGAATTAATCACCGAAGTGCCTTTACCTGCTTCGACTGCGAAGGTGAATTTCAAACTACAGTCGGACGGGGCCTTATACAGTTTCTACTACTCGACCGATGGAAAGAACTGGACCTTGTTGAAAGATCAGGTTGATGGCAAATTTTTGAGCACCAAAGTGGCCAACAGCTTCATTGGTTGCGTGTATGGCCTGTATGCCACATCATCGGGCGAAAAATCTGAGAATTCGGCTTCGTTCAAGTTCCTGAAATACAAAGGCGACGATCCCATGTATAAGTAGTAAATAAAGTGGTCGGGCTTGTTTTGCCCATTCAAACGCCCGGCCGCTGCGCTTTAGTCAAATCGGGGTACTACTCGCCCATTAACCCACCTTCACAAACCAAGCAAAGGGATGAATACTATAGTTAAATGTGTCAAAATAACACTATTGGTAATTAGCTGTATAGTAACCGCCTATTGTCAGTCTAACTTCTCAAGTAAAACCATCGGCGTGGGGGTCGTGGTCGCCGACATCGACCGCTCGATCGACTTCTACGTAAATGGCATCGGCATGGTTAAGACTGGCAGCTTCACTATCAACGAAGAGTTCGGCAAACGCTCCGGCCTGAGCAACGGCGTAGCTACGAACGTGACCATGCTGAAGCTCGAGAACAGCCCCGAAGCTACTGACTGGAAACTAATGAGCTTCGGGAAAAAGTCGCCACATCCGAAGGCCAATTACATTCAGGACGATACGGGTGTGCAGTACATCACCATTCAGGTAAAAGCCCTGCAACCGATCATCGACCGGCTGACCCAGATGAAAGTACCCTTCCGGGGCAGTACCCCCACACCCCTGAATGCCAAAGCTCACTTTGTGCTTGTACAGGACCCCGACGGAACATTCATCGAACTAATCGGTCCCCTTCAATAGAGTTCGATCATCTGTATACATCCCATGAAAAACAAGTTGTTTCAATACAGCCTGCTAACACTGCTGCTGTTCAGGTACGTTGCCCTGATGGCGCAAACGGCCCAGAACCCGGTGGTTTTCGCCGACGTACCCGATCTGGCCATGATTCGGGTGGGTAACACCTACTACATGAGTAGCACCACCATGCATATGAGCCCGGGGCTGCCGATCATGAAGTCGAACGACCTGATCAACTGGCAGTTGGTGGGTTACGCCTATGATACGCTGACAACGGTAGACGCCATGAGCCTGAACAACGGCAAAAGCACTTACGGTCGCGGATCGTGGGCCAGCAGCCTGCGCTACCACAAGGGCACGTACTACGCGACAACCTTTGCGCAGACCAGCGGCCGGACCCACGTGTACACTACCAAAAACATCGAGAAAGGCCCCTGGAAAGAGCTATCCTTCAAACCGTCGTACCACGACCACAGCCTATTTTTCGACGACGATGGCCGAACGTACCTGATTTACGGCGCGGGTAAGCTCCGACTGGTCGAGCTAAATGCTGATGCGTCAGGCGTGAAGCCCGGCACCACCGAGCAGGTCATCATCGAGAACGCCAGCACGCCATCGGGTACGGGCGGAGGTCTACCCGCTGAAGGATCACAACTCTTCAAGGTCAACGGCAAATACTACCTCTTCAACATCTCGTGGCCACGTGGCGGCATGCGGACGGTCATCATCCACCGGGCCGACAAAATCACCGGCCCGTGGGAAGGGCGTGTGGCCTTACAGGATATGGGCGTGGCGCAAGGCGGGCTGATCGACACGCCCGATGGAAAATGGTATTCGTACCTGTTCCGCGACTTTGGTGGAGTAGGCCGCATTCCGTACCTGGTGCCCGTCGAGTGGAAAGACGGCTGGCCGGTATTGGGCGAAAACGGCAAAGTGCCCCAAACGCTTAACCTGCCCGCCAGCAAAGGGCTGATTCCCGGTATCGTGAACTCCGATGAATTCACCCGCAAAAAAGGCGACCCTGCTCTCCCGCTGGTTTGGCAGTGGAATCACAACCCCGACAATAGGCTCTGGTCGGTGTCGGATCGGAAAGGCTTTCTTCGCCTGAAAACTGGCCGAACGGATACCTCGTTCGTGATGGCTCGCAACACGCTGACCCAGCGTACTATCGGCCCAGAGAGTTCAGGAGTCACGATGCTGGATGTGTCGAACCTGAAGGACGGTGATTTTGCCGGGCTGAGCCTGCTGCAAAAGAATTATGGGCTGGTGGGTGTGAAAATGGAGAACGGCGCAAAATCGATTGTGATGGTCAACGCCAGTCCGGGCAAGCCGGTGGAAGTGCAGCGCGTTCCGCTGAACCAGAAAACGGTTTACCTGAAAGCCGAATGCGATTTCCGCGACCGCAAAGACACCGCCCATTTCTTCTACAGCCTCGATGGTACCACCTGGACAGCCATTGGCGAAGCGCTGAAAATGCCGTATACCATTCCGCACTTTATGGGCTATCGCTTTGGTCTGTTCAACTACGCTACTACGCAAACAGGCGGCTTCGCCGACTTCGATTTCTTCCGAATTGAGCCTAAAATTTCTGGACAATAGCGTCCACTCGTTTATGAAAAATAAACTGAACTATACATTTCTTCTTTTTCTAATAATTCCATTTTGGGCTAGCGCGCAGCCTGCCAATTCGGTAGTAAGTAGCCCGAATGGGAAATTGCTGGTCACCTTGTCGCTCGACAATGGGAAGCCAGCCTACAGCGTGTCGCTGAATGGCAAATCGTTTGTCGTGAAGTCCCCACTCGGTTTAAAAACGAATGTGGGCGATTTCACGGAAGGACTATCCGTGGGGAAAGCGCTGGCGATCAGCAAGCTTGACAACACCTACGAGTTGCCGAACATCAAGCAGAGCAGGGTGCATTACGTGGCTAATGAAGGCGTCATTTCGTACTCGAAAGACAATGCTTCGGCCATCGACATTACGTTCCGGGTGAGCAACAACGATGTGGCGTTCCGATACAAAGTGTATCCGCAAAAGGCGTCCCGTTCCTGCGTGATCAATGAAGAAAAAACGGGCTTTACGTTTCCAGCCGGTACCACCACGTTTCTGTCGGCGCAAAGCAAAGCGATGGTGGGTTTTGCCCGGACCATGCCCAGCTA
Source organism: Fibrivirga algicola (assembly GCF_011742925.1). Lineage (GTDB taxonomy): Bacteria > Bacteroidota > Bacteroidia > Cytophagales > Spirosomataceae > Fibrella > Fibrella algicola. Next base: position 452,000 of record NZ_WAEL01000006.1, on the reverse strand, counting down.
CGAGATCCCATATACGGTCGACGATACGTTGGGCAAAAACGGACGGGGTAATGGCTACACATTCCCCTGCTTATTCAAGGTCAATACCAACGGCTGGGTCTTGGTTTCAGAAACGGGCGTTGACAGCCGCTACTGTGGCAGCCGCCTGATTGGCCATACTGACGGCCTGTATACGATTGGCTTTCCGATGCCCGATGAAAACAACGGCATCGGCACGTCGGCGCCGGGTATTCCCCTGCCCGGCGAAACGCCCTGGCGTACCATTACTGTCGGCGAGACGCTGTCTCCCATCGTTGAAACCACCGTCCCCTTCGATGTGGTTGAACCGCGCTACGAGGGGTCTCAGACATACGAGTACACCAAGGGAAGCTGGAGCTGGATCATTGGCATGGACGGCCGAACAGTGTATAATGAACAAGTTCGGTACATCGATTTCAGTGCGGCGATGGGCTACAAAACCATTCTGGTTGATGCCTTGTGGGACACGCAAATTGGAAAGGATAAAATAGCTGAACTGGCCAAATATGGGGCCAGCAAAGGGGTTAGCCTGTATTTGTGGTACAATTCAAACGGCTACTGGAACGACGCTCCCCAGGGGCCACGTGGCATCATGGACAACACAATCGCCCGTAGGAAGGAAATGGCCTGGATGAAGAAGATCGGCGTGAAGGGAATCAAAGTCGATTTCTTTGGTGGGGATAAGCAGGAGACCATGAAGCTGTACGAAGACATTTTGTACGACGCCAACGACTTCGGCATCCTGTGCATTTTTCACGGCTCTACACTTCCCCGGGGCTGGGAGCGGATGTACCCCAACTATGCTGCCAGCGAAGCCGTTCTGGCCAGCGAAAATCTGGCTTTTTCGCAGGGAAGTAATGACAGAGAAGCGTTCAATGCCACCCTGCACCCATTCATCCGCAACACCGTGGGCAGCATGGATTTTGGCGGCAGTGCGCTCAATAAATTCTACAACGCCAACAACACGCCCAACCGTGGCTCAAAACGCGTGACATCCGACGTGTACGCACTGGCAACGGCGGTGTTGTTTCAGAGCGCCGTGCAGCATTTTGCGCTGGCGCCCAACAACCTCACCGACGCGCCGGACTGGGCCATCAACTTTATGAAAACGGTGCCCACCACCTGGGACGAAGTTCGCTTCATTGACGGCTATCCAGGCAGGTACGTTGTGTTGGCTCGTCGGCAGGGTAGAAAATGGTACGTAGCCGGGGTGAATGCTCAGAAAGAACCCATTAAACTGAAACTGAAATTACCTATGCTTACTGCTGGTGCTGAGTACAAGCTCTACAGCGACGATGCGCAATTGACGGGCAAGGTGACCACGGCCAAACTGCCCAAAAATCAGGAAGTGGAGTGGGTGATTCCGACAAACGGAGCCGCTCTTTTAGTGAATTAACAGGTATTTGCTCAAGGTGGCTTTCGACAGAACTGATACTCATAGCGCGTGTGCCAGACAACAGATACCCCGCTCTTAACAAGATATTCCCCCTTCCTAAACCTCATGAAAACTATTGTCAAAAGCGTCCTTCTGCTCGGTGTGCTGATCGGTTGTAGTAAACCCGCCGAAGAGCCGGCCGCAGTGTCTGTAGTTAAAGTAGACGTGCTGCCGCAAACCACCTTCCAGACAATTACAGGATTCGGAGGGGCCAACCGAATGTGGGGCACTGCGTCGCTAAAGCCGTCCGAAGCGCAAAAAGCCTTTGGCGTCGGCGATAACGAGTTAGGCCTGAGCATGTTCCGGGTGCGGTTATCGTCGAATAAAAGTGAGTGGCCAATCATTGTCGAAGCCGTCAAGGAAGCCAATAAGCGGAACGTGAAAGTGCTGGCCAGTCCGTGGTCGCCACCACCGGCGCTGAAAGACAACAAAAGCGATGTCCGGGGTATGTTGCTGCCCGAAAACTACAAGGCCTTCAAAGATTACATCAACGAATACCTGGCCTACATGACCAGCAACGGGGCTAAAATCGACGTAGTCTCGATTCAGAACGAACCTGACTGGAAGCCCACCTACGAATCGTGCGACTGGACGGCTACCGACATGATCAACTTCCTGAGGGCCCCCGGTCAGATCGTTGGTGCCAAAGTGGCGGCTCCCGAGTCGCTCAACTTCAATCAGCAGATGACCAACGCGCTGTTGTCAGATGCAGAGGCATCCAAGAAGTTCGACATCATCGCGGGGCATTTGTATGGCGGGGGGATTGGTAAATTCCCGCTGGCCGAGCAGCAGAACAAGGAAATCTGGATGACCGAGTTTTTGCTGAACCTCGACACGGGTAACGCCGGAGCCGCGAAGTGGAGCACCTATTCGGAGAGTGCCAAATGGACCGAAACGCTGAAAATGCTGGGGACGATTCACGACGCCATGTCCAACAACTGGAACGCCTATATCTGGTGGTACTTACAGCGTTACTATTCATTCATTGGCGACGGCGAAGAAGGGACAGTGAATGGCGAGGTACTGAAACGGGGTTATGCGTTTTCGCATTTCTCAAAGTTTGTACGGCCGGGTTCTGTCCGCATCGACACGCAGGCGAGCGGGAATTATTACCTCAAAATGACCGCCTATAAGAACGGCACGCAGACCGTTGTCGTGGTGATTAACCCGACCACGTTTGCGGTAAAGAATGTACAGTTCAACGGGCTCACGCCAACATCGGCCACCACCTATACCACCACAGAAACAGCGAATCTGGCGAAGCAAACGCTGACGGTCAGCAACAAAGCTGTGACGCTCGATATTCCGGCAAGTAGCGTTACCACCTTGATCGTCAATTAGTAAATCAACTACGCAGTGTGGGAAATTCTGAACACGAATGAAAAGCAATAAGCTCTCTACTCTGCTGTTAACCGCAGCGTTCCTCTTACCTGGTGTTACCCTGTTGGCGCAGAGCAACACGGGGGATAGATCTGTTTACAACGAGGTAAAGACATATGTCAACCCCGTTTTGCCCGGCGATCACCCCGACCCGACCATGCTACGTGTGGGCGACGATTTTTACCATTGTGGGTCGAGCTTTCATTTCACGCCTTACCTGCCCATTTACCATTCTAAAGACATGGTGCATTGGGAGGTTATCAGCCGCGTGGTGCCGCCCACGGCCAGTTTTGTCACTGACCGACAATCGGCGGGTATCTGGCAGGGAGCGATCACCTATTTCTACGGCTCCTACTGGATCTACTTCTCGGCCAACGGACAGTGGTTCTCCAAAGCCAGCGACCCAAAAGGGCCGTGGTCGGAACCGGTGCGGGTGAAGGGCGACCCGAAAACAGGGCCGCTGGGCTATGACAATTCCATTTTTGTTGATGACGACGGTAAGCCGTACATGATCATCAAGAACGGCCAGAAAACAAACCGGATTCAGGAGTTGGGGCGCGACGGGCAACTGACGTCTTCGGTCATTGATCTAGACTGGGTCAACGCCAAACTCCAGTACAGCTGGGCCGAGGGGCCGGTGATGTGCAAGCGAAACGGCTACTACTATTATTTCCCGGCGGGCGACGTATCGGGCGGGCAGTACGCCATGCGTGGCAAAGCCCTCACCGCCGACTCGACCCAATGGGAACGTTTGGGTAATTTCTTCAAACCCATCACCGATCCCAAAACAGGCTTCCGGCGTCCGAACCATATTTCAGCCCCCATTCAGCTGGCTGATGGGACCTGGTGGACAATTGGTCAAAGCTACGAAAAGCCGCTCCAGGGAGCTGATTGGTCGGGCATGGGCAGGCAGACGAGCCTATATCAGGTGATTTGGGAAGATGAGCGTCCTTGGGGAGCGGCACCTACCACGAAGCCTGTACCAAAGCCCAACCTGCCCCAATCGAACATTCTGTGGCGCAGTGCCCAGTCTGACCAGTTCGATCGCGAAACGTTGTCGATGAACTGGCATTTTTTGAACAAACGGGCCGCCAACCGCTATTCTCTGTCGGAACGCAAAGGCTGGGTACGTCTCTCGCCCGACACCGCCCGCGTCCACCTGCTGCAGAAGGAAACAGACCACTATTATTCCGCCGTAACCCGCGTTGACCTCAATGCCGGGGATGCAGCCACAAAGGCTGGTTTGTACCTGACCAACGGGAATCAGAAAGTGTTTATCCAACTCTACAGCGGCTTCGACAACGGCAAGAAACTCGTTTTCAAACTCGATACGGCCATGCGCTCGGTTCCCAATTCAGTCGGTAACGTGGTTTGGCTGAAAGTGGAGCGGAACGAACACCAATTGACCGGCTACTACAGCGGTGACGGAAAGAAATGGACAGCCATAGGCGCGCCCATCAGCGCGGTGAGTCTCGATAAGGTGCAGCCCAACTACAATTCATGGGTGGGTACCAGTGTAGGCTTGTTCGCCGAGGGTAAACCCGCCGACTTTGACTTTTTCGTCTGCAAAGACGGCTTCTCTCCTCTCCCGGCCGTGGGCTACAGCAATTACTACGGCATTGAAAAAGTAGGCGAGGCGACTGAGGCTGGCGTCACCAATGATTCCGATCAGGGCGGCTGGTTCATGCTGTCGGGGGTTGATCTGGGTAGCGAAAAAGACGCGGCTAAACAGATTCAGGTCCAGCTATCGGCCGCCACATCAGGTACGTTGGAGCTATGGCTCGACGATCTGACCACGGGGAAAAAGATGGCCAGTCTGTCGTTCAAATCAACCAGGGGGAAGGCCAACTGGAAAACGGTAAGCCAATCCATCAAGGGTATCTCAGGCCATCACGATGTGTTTGTAAAATTTCCGGCCGGACAGGTCAACGTGGCCACAATCAAAGCCCTTCAATTCCAAAAGTAGGCACTCGTAATCAGCGTCTTTGTGCAAATTCTAAACGTCCTAAACCAAATAAATCCATGAAAAAGCGAATTGGTAGCTTCCTGATGATCGGGCTCTTTCTACTGAGTCTGAACGCCGTTGCGCAGGATAAAAACTTTTACATTTTCCTCTGTTTCGGGCAATCGAATATGGAAGGTAACGCCCGAATTGAAGCGCAGGACACCGTCAATGTGAATCCCCGTTTTCAGGTGATGGAAGCAGTGGATTGCCCGGCCATCAACCGGACGAAAGGCAACTGGTACACCGCCAAACCGCCCCTCTGCCGCTGCCGCACGGGGCTTACTCCCGCCGATTATTTTGGCCGCGAGCTGGTAGCTAATCTACCCGAAAAAGTCCGCATTGGCATAATCAACGTCGCGGTGGGCGGCTGTAAGATCGAGTTGTTCGACAAGGATCAGTATACCTCATATACCACCAACGTACCTGGCTGGATGAAAAACTTCATCGGGGAGTACGGCGGAAACCCTTACGGTCGACTGGTCGAAATGGCGAAGCTGGCGCAGAAAGACGGAGTCATTAAAGGCATTCTGCTGCATCAGGGCGAGTCGAACACGGGCGATACGCTCTGGACCAAAAAGGTAAAAGTGGTGTACGATAACCTGATGAATGACCTGGACCTGAAACCCAAAAAAGTGCCGCTGCTGGCCGGTGAAACGGTCAACGCTGATCAGAATGGCAAATGCGCGAGCATGAACAAGATCATTGCCACGCTCCCGCAAACGATCAAAAATTCGCACGTGATCTCGTCTGCGGGTTGTACCGACTCGTCCGACGACCTGCATTTCAATGCCGCCGGTTATCGGGAGTTGGGTAAACGCTACGCTACCCAAATGCTGTCGTTACTGGGGTACAAACCGACCGCGACGAATTAGTAAAGGCCGGTCCGCCGTCCTCCACACAGATGAACACCTTGCGTGTAATGTCATCGGGCAAATTCAGCTAAACACCTACCAATATGAAACCCATTAGCTTATCCACAGTACGCAGAAGAACAATGACAGTCACCGCGTTGGTTAGCTGTCTAGTCGCTTTTGCTGCTAACGCCCAGGAAATCATTCCGCTGTATAGTGCTGCGGTGCCGAATTCGAAACCGTCTGATGTGCAGGAATCGGGAGCAGAATCGGGCGTTTATAAGGGCATTACCAAGCCCACGCTGGAATACTTCAAACCAGCCCCAGGCAAAGCGTCTGGCGCAGCCGTAATCATCATTCCTGGTGGCGGCTACGGCGTTGTGGTGTATAAGGGTGAGGGCGTCGGCACGGCGAAAGCGCTGGCCGAAAAAGGGATCGCGGCTTTTGTACTCAAGTACCGCTTGCCCAGCGACGCCATCATGCCCGACAAAAAAATAGGGCCGTTGCAGGATGCGCAACAGGCCATTAAACTGGTCAGGGAGAGTGCCGCCAAATGGGGGATCGATCCCGGCAAGGTAGGTATCATGGGCTTTTCGGCGGGCGGTCATCTGGCTTCGACGGCTGCCACGCATTTCGAGAAAGCGTATGTCGAGAATGGCAACGGGACCAGTTTACGCCCCGATTTCCAGATACTGGTTTATCCCGTCATCAGCATGCGCGATAGCCTGACGCACGGCGGCTCGCACGACGCGCTGTTAGGCAAAAACCCGTCACGGCAGGATGTTGATCTGTTTTCCAACGAGCTACAGGTACGTGCCAATACGCCCCCAACCTACCTGACCCACGCAGCCGATGATAAGCTGGTCGACGTAGACAACAGCATCATGTATTTCGAAACCCTACGACGCCAGAAAGTGCCTGTCGAAATGCACGTGTACCCCAAAGGTGATCACGGTTTCATCTTCCGGCACCCCGGCTGGATGGAGCCGCTGTTCGCGTGGATGAAATTGAACAACTGGCTTACTGCCAACTAATTTTTTGCCCCCCTACCTGAGAACTTCCTAAACCTTAGTAAACCATGAACCAACAATTAATTCGTCAAATCTGGCTCGTCTGGGCCGTATTCGGCCTGTCCGTCGGGGCTTTAGCTCAGCCACCCGGAGGACCAGTCGTGGTATCGCCCCAGGTGAACGCCGACAATACGGTCACGTTTCGGTTGCAGGCTCCCGCTGCCAAAGAAGTGAAGCTAAATGCTCAGTTCGAGAAGGCACCCGTCGCCATGACCAAAGATGCGCAGGGTGTCTGGAGCGTGACGGTCGGCCCCGTAAAGCCGGATATGTATCCGTATTCGTTTGTGGTCGACGGTATTCCGGTAGCCGATCCCAAAAACTCCGCCATCTTCCCGAACGAAGGATTTCAGAACAGCGTGGTCGAAATAACCGGTTCGACGCCCTTAGTTCATACCCTTCAAAATGTACCTCACGGCACGTTGTCGTACCGGTACTACACCTCGCCCGAACTAGGTCAAAGGCCCGTGGTGGTCTATACCCCACCCGGCTACGAAACCGATACGAAAACAACGTACCCAGTGCTGTACCTTCTCCACGGCACCACGGACCTGGAAGAAACCTGGACGAAAGTGGGCCGCGCCAACATCATTCTGGATAACCTGATTGCACAGCGCAAGGCTAAACCCATGATTATCGTGATGCCTTACGGTAGGGCGTATCCGGTGATTAGCAAGTCGTCGGGAAGCCTTCGCAATTGGGACAATCTACAGGAATTCAAGAAAGACTTTCTAGGCAATCTGTTCCCGTTTGTCGAGACCAATTACCGGGTAAAAAAGAATAAGGACAGCCGGGCTATTGCTGGTTTTTCGGGTGGCGGTGGCGAAACGCTGTACCTCGGCCTAAACAACCCTGACCTGTTTAGCTGGGTTTGCGGCTTTGCGCCCGGCATGCTGAAAGAAGAGTTTGACCGCAACAACGCCACGGCGTTTGCCAACCCCGCCCAAATCAATCAGCGGCTAAAGCTATTCTGGATCGGCGTCGGAAAAGACGATGGCCTGTACCCGGTCATCAACGAGTACCTGAAGGTGCTCGACGAGAAGAAGATCAAACATGAAACGCTGATTTCTGACGGTGGCCATACCTGGATGAACTGCAAGCTTTACCTGTCGACCATCGCCCAGAAATTATTCCAGTAAACCATTAACGAGTACCCATTCCCTAAAACCCTACACTGGCTTCAGTGTCATTCTCTGAACGTAGCTATGCACACAAAAACACGTAGACGCCTGCTGCTCGGCTGGTCAGCAGGGCTGCTGGCAACCGGGCTGGCTGTAGCCCAACCGCCCCGCGGTCCGTTGGTGGTGTCGCCCCAGGTGAACGCCGACAAGACCGTTACCTTCCGCTATCAGGCTCCGCAGGCTAAAGCGGTGGAACTGAGCGCGCAATTTGAAAAAGCGCCGGTTGCCATGACCAGAGATGCGCAGGGTATCTGGAGTGCGACGGTCGGGCCTGTCAAGCCTGACATTTACCCGTACAACTTTCGGGTGGATGGCGTATCCGTGATGGACCCTGCCAACGTTGCGTTTTTTCCGAACGAACGCTTCAAAGCCAGCCTGGTCGACGTACCCGGCGATCAACCGCTGGTTCACGCCATGAAGGACGTACCCCACGGCTCGATCAACTACGAGTATTACCCGTCGATGGAGGGCACAACGGGCTCGGTCGTCGTCTATACGCCACCGGGTTACGACCAGAATCCGTCGAAGAAGTATCCGGTCTACTACCTCATCAGCGGCACGACCGATACGGAAGAGACCTTCTTCAAAGTCGGCAAAACCAACCTGATTCTGGATAATCTGCTGGCCGAAGGAAAGGTGAAACCGATGATCATTGTGATGCCGTACGGCAACATAGCGGCTCGTGTAGCCGAGCAAAAAGGGGGCTCAAAACCTACCGACCCGACCGTTCGCGATGGGGCCGATGCGGTGAAACGGGCCAACGATTTCACGACTGATCTGGTGAGCAACGTCATTCCGTACGTCGAGAAGAACTACCGGGCCATCGCCAACCGCGAGAATCGGGCTATTGGCGGCTTCTCGCGCGGGGGCGGCCAAACGCTTCGGGCGGCCTTCAGCAACATGGACAAGTTTGCGTATGTGTGCGCCTACAGTTCGTACCTGTCGCCCGAAGAAATGGAGCGGAACTACAAACCGCTGGTTACCAACCCGACCGACACCAACAAGAAATTAAAATTAATGTGGGTCAGCGTGGGTAAAGAGGACTTTTTGTACAAAGACACGGCTGCATTCATGGACTACCTGAAGGCGAAGCAACTGAATTACAAAAGCCTGATCACCGACGGAGGCCATACCTGGATGAACGTGAAAACGTACGTTGCCGCCACCACGCCACTGCTATTCCGCTAAACCCTACCGAACCATGAACTGTATTTTATCTATTCTGCTGGTTGCTGTTTTGGGAGTTTCGGCCGTAGCCCAGCAACGCCCGCCCGCCATCAGTTCGCCTGATGTGCATAAAGACCACAGCATCACGTTCCGGTTCTTTTCCCGAAGTGCGAAAAAGGTGACGGTTTCGGGTGAGTTTCTATCGGCACCCGTCGCCATGACCAAAGACTCGTCGGGTATCTGGAGCGTGACGGTGCCGCCGGTAAAGCCCGACATTTACCCGTACAGCTTCATGGTCGACAGTGTGTCAATTGCCGACCCGAGCAACACGTACATCTTTGCCAACGAGCGCTTCAAACGCAGCATTGTCGACATACCCGGCGATCAGCCGCTGGTGCATTCGTTGCAGAACGTACCCCACGGCAAGATAAGCTACCGCTACTACAAGTCAGGTACGTTGGGTGTCACCCGACAGTTGCTGGTCTACACCCCGCCGGGTTTCAACCCCAACGGCAAAACGAAATACCCGGTGCTGTACCTGATTCACGGCGGCTCTGATACCGAAGAAACCTGGACCAAGGTGGGTCAGGCCAACCTGATTGCCGATAACCTGATCGCGCAGGGGAAAGCCAAGCCCATGCTGATCGTAATGCCCTACGGCAACGTGCGTCCAGCCCCAATGCCTGATTTTACCAAAGACATGGTGAACGACATCGTGCCGTTTGTGGAAGCCAATTACCCAGTCATCAAGGAAAGCACAGGCCGCGCGGTGGCAGGCTTTTCGGTCGGTGGCGGACAGACGCTCAACATCGGCCTGACCAATCCCTCTACATTCGCCTACGTGTGCTCGTATGCGCCCTACACGGCCACCGACGAGTTCAAAGCAAACTTTACGAACTGGTCGCCGGACGCCAACAAGCTCAACAGCCAGTTGAAACTGTTCACCATCAGCGTTGGCACGGAAGACTTTCTGTACGAGCCGGTGAAGCAGAACATCGCCATGTTTACCGAGAAGAAGATCAATGTCAAACCGCTGATCGTGCCGGGTGGACATACCTGGATGAACTGCAAGCTGTACCTCGCCAATACATTACCACAACTATTCAATTGATTTAATTTTCCTAACATAAACCAATAACCAAATGATCCTCAAATCAATAGCTGTATTCGTGGTAGCCACGATGATCAGCATCAGCAGTTTTTCGCAGACCAGCCCAACAGCGGTAGCGGAGGATTTCAAGCCATCTACATTGAATCAGCCGGGGCAGGAGTACCCGCAGGTAAACTCGCAGGGCTACGCCCGATTCCGTATTTATGCCCCCAAAGCCGATAGCGTCAAAGTGAGCCTGGGCCTCGGCGGTCGGGGTGGTACCATCCTCAAAAAAGAGGCCGATGGTTTCTGGACGGGCACCACAGAAGGCCCGATGGATGAAGGCTTTCACTACTACAACGTGACTATCGACGGCGGAAAATTCAACGACCCCGGTGCCAAGAACTATTACGGCTCCGTTCGCTGGGAGAGTGGCATTGAAATCCCGGCCCACGATCAGGATTTCTACGCCCTGAAGGACGTACCCCACGGCAACGTACAGCAGATTCTCTTCCCCTCGAAAAGCACGGGTACCTCACGGCGCGCGTTTGTCTATACGCCACCGGGATACGAGAAAGACAAGTCGAAAAAGTATCCGGTGCTGTACCTGCAACACGGTTGGGGCGAAGACGAAACGGCCTGGAGTAATCAGGGACACGCAAACCTGATCATGGATAACCTGATTGCCGAGAACAAAATCAAGTCGTTCATCATCGTGATGACCTACGGCATGACCAACGAAGTGAAGTGGGGCAAAATGCGCGATTTCAAGATCGACGGTTTCCAGACGGTACTCGTCGACGAATTGGTCCCCTATGTTGATGCCAACTTCCGTACGATGAATAACCGCGATAACCGGGCGATGGCTGGTCTGTCGATGGGCGGCATGGAGACTAAAACGATCACCCTCAACAAGCCCGAGGTATTTGGCTACTACGGTCTGCTGAGCGGTGGCGTTTACGCCCCAGACGATCTCAAGGATAAAGTAAAACCAAAGCTCGTGTTTATTAGCTGTGGCGGTAAAGAGCGTCCCGATGGGGTGAATAAATCAGCCGCCGACCTGAAAGCCGCCGGTTACAATGCTGTTTCGTACGTGTCGGACAAGACAGGTCACGAATTCCAGACATGGCGTCGGAGCCTGCATGAGATGGCCCCGCTGCTGTTTAGGTAATCTTGGACCGCCAAACCTATAAGGACTAGGCGCCCCCGTCTAAGACCTTATAGGTTTAATTCAACAGACTCACCCCTAGTACGATACTCAACCTACTCTGTATTACAGACAATACAAATGAAAGGAATTTACAAGGTCAGTTTGTGGCTCATACTGGCGATGCTGTGCTGTGGCCAGCGTATCGTCTTGGGGCAAAGCAATAAGACAAGTAAGCCCACCTACCGGAACCTGTTTCGAGAAGCGGGCTACAAACAGGCTGACATCGACGCGAAACTAGCGAAGGCGTATTACGACGTATTCGAAGGGCCAAATAAGGTCTATTTTGAAGTCGGGGATACGATGGCGTATGTATCGGACGTGAAGAACAAGGATGCCCGAACTGAAGGCCTGTCGTATGGCATGATGGTGGCCGTTCAGTTGGGTAAAAAAGAGGTGTTCGACCGGATCTGGCGGTGGTCTAAAAAGTACCTCCAACACCAGAGCGGGCCACGGGAAGCCTATTTCGCCTGGAGTATCAATCCGCAGTCAATGAAGAAAAACTCGGAAGGGTCGGCGTCTGACGGTGAGTTATACTACATCACCAGTCTGCTGTTTGCGGCTAATAAATGGGGCAATAACACGGGCATCAACTACTACGGCGAGGCCCGGCGGATTCTGGATGCGATGTGGAAGAAAGACGGGACGGGCAACATCTACAACCTGATCAACACCGACGCCAAACAAATCTCGTTCGTTCCCGAAGGCGGCAACTACAAATGGACCGACCCGTCGTATCACCTGCCCGCCTTTTACGACGCATGGGTGCTGTACGCCAAAGACGGTCACGAAGCATTTTATAAAGAGTGCGCCGATACATCGCGGGTATTTCTGCATCATGCCTGTCACCCGGTGACGGGGCTCAACGCCGATTATACGGAGTTCAGCGGCAAACCGCACGACACCCGTTGGTCAGTTTCGGCCTTCCGGTACGATTCGTGGCGGGTGCCGATGAACATTGCGATGGACTACACCTGGTCGGGTAAAGACAAGGCCTGGCAGGAGGATTATGCCAAACGCTTCCAGAATTTTCTGCGCTCAAAGGGCATGGACACGTATGAAGATCAGTTTAACCTCGATGGTTCAAGACCCGAGACTATTCTTCAGGCCGGACCCGTGAAAAAGCTCCGGCACTCGCTTGGGCTGGTGTCCACGGCCGCCACGCTGTCGCTGATCAATAAAGAGCCTGATAGTCGGGACTTTGTAAAAGCCCTTTGGAACGCCAAACTGGAACCGTTCGAGGATGGCTATTTCGACCCGTATTATGATGGGCTGCTCTACGTGTTCAGCCTCATGCACCTAAGCGGTAAGTACCAGATGATCACGCCACAGGGGAAGTAACGTACCTGAATCAATTTCTAAACCTTTACTATGAAACGATTAATTGCATTACTCATCGGGGCAATGACCCTGACGGTACCGGCTCTGGCCCAGACTGCGGGCGTACCGGCTTCGACCAATATTCCGGGGCAGAAGTACCCGCAAATACTGCCCGACAATCGGGTGGTGTTTCGCGTGAAAGCGCCTGATGCCCGCAAGCTGCAAATCGACCTGATGAAGAAGTACGACATGGTGAAAGACACCAGCGGCTTCTGGACGGTCACCACGGAGCCGGTCGGTGAGGGCTTCCACTATTATTCGCTCATTGCCGACGGTATCGCCATCTGTGACCCGGCGAGCCAGACGTTCTATGGCATGGGTCGCATGGCCAGTGGCATCGATATTCCGGACAAGGACATGGACTATTACCAGCCCAAAAATGTGCCGCACGGTCAGGTACGTTCGGTCAATTACTACTCCGACATGACCAAGGCCTGGCGCCGGGCCAACGTGTACACCCCGGCCGGATACGACGAAAATCCGAAGAAACGCTACCCGGTACTATACCTGCAACACGGCTCGGGCGAAGACGAAACCGGCTGGCCAACGCAGGGTAAAATGGACATGATTCTCGACAACCTGATTGCCGAAGGGAAAGCCACGCCGATGATCGTGGTGATGGAGCGCGGCTACGCTACCGACCCGAGCAAGCCCGTCAGCACAACCGGTGGGATGACCGCCAATGTGTTTCCTGAGTTACTGGTAAAAGAAGTGATCCCGATGATCGACAAGTCGTTTCGGACGTTGACCGACCGGGATAACCGGGCCATGGCAGGCCTGTCGATGGGCGGTTTCCAGACGTTCCAGACGACCATGACCAACCTCGACAAGTTTGCCTACATCGGCGGCTTCAGCGGAGCGGGTCGTTTGCAGCCGGGTGCCGACGTAAAACAGTTGTATGATGGTGCCTTGACGGATGCCGATGCGTTCAACAAGAAGATGAAAGTGGTGTATGTAAGCATCGGCACGAAGGAGCCGGAGCGCATGTATGCAGGCGTGAAAGGCTTCCATGAAGCCCTCGACAAAGCGGGCATCAAGCACGTGTATTATGAGTCGCCGGGTACGTTGCACGAGTGGCAAACCTGGCGCCGTTCGCTACGGCAGTATGCCAGCCTAATTTTCAAGAAGTAAACTCACCGCCGACGACCCGTTCGGGTCGTCGGCCATTCCTATAATTATGAAACGACTCCTCTTACTAGCGACAGCAATCTGCCTGCTTGGTGGTACCAGTTACGCCCAACCCGCCGACAAGGAAATGCCGAAAGGCTTTGACCAGGTACGTTCAGGCATCGCCACGGGTAAACTGGACTCGATCAGTTACCCGTCAGCAACCGTAGGCACTACTCGTAAAGCGCTGGTGTACACCCCGCCGGGCTATACTAAAAAGACGAAATACCCGGTGCTGTATCTGTTGCACGGCATTGGTGGGGATGAAAAAGAATGGCTGAAAGGTGGTAATCCGCAGGTGATTCTCGACAATCTGTATGCCGAGAACAAACTCCAGCCCATGATCGTGGTGATGCCCAACGGCCGGGCCATGAAAGACGACAGGGCGGTGGGGAACATCTTCGACAAAGACAAAGTGGAAGCCTTCGCCACCTTCGAGAAAGACCTGCTGAACGACCTGATTCCGTTTGTTGAGAAGAAATACCCGACCCTAACCGACCGGGAGCATCGCGCCATTGCCGGCCTGTCGATGGGGGGCGGGCAATCGCTGAATTTTGGGCTCGGTAACCTGGACAAGTTTGCTTGGGTGGGCGGCTTTTCGTCGGCACCCAACACCAAACGACCTGAAGAACTGGTACCGAATCCAGCCGAGGCCAAACAGAAACTGAAACTGCTCTGGATTTCGTGCGGAGACGCAGACGGGCTGATCTCATTCAGCAAACGTACCCACGACTATCTCTACCAGAATGGGGTGCCGCATATCTATTACGTCGAGGCGGGTGGACACGATTTTAAGGTTTGGAAAAACGGCCTGTATATGTTCTCGCAGTTTCTGTTCAAGCCGGTCGACAATTCATCGCTGACGAAATATAGCGTCTTGGGTACGCCCGCGTCAACGAACATCCGCAATGCCAAATACCCACAGATTTTGCCAGACAACCGTGTTGTCTTTCGGGTAAAAGCGCCCGACGCTCAGAAAGTACAGGTCGATCTGGGTAAGAAGTATGACATGGTGAAAGACAGCGACGGCTTCTGGACCGCCACTACGGATTCTATCAGCCGGGGCTTCCACTACTACTCGCTGCTGATCGACGGCGTAGCCATTGCCGACCCGGCCAGTGAAAGTTTCTATGGTATGAGCCGCATGGCCAGTGGCATTGAGATACCCGACAAAGACGGGGCTTTTTACGCCATGAAAGACGTACCCCACGGCGACATTCGCATCAAGCGCTATCTCTCGAAGGCCACTAACAGCTGGCGCGAAATGTACGTGTACACCCCGCCGGGCTACGACAAATCGACCGACAAATACCCGGTGCTGTACCTGCTGCACGGCGGTGGCGAAGATCAGCGCGGCTGGTCGACGCAGGGCAAAACGGACATGATCATGGACAACCTGATCGCTGAAGGCAAAGCCAAACCGATGATCATCGCCATGGTCGACGGCAACGTTGGCGGCGGTGGCATGGGCGGTTTTAACGAGAACGCACTGAAAGCGTTTGAAAACGAACTGAAGCTCGGTGCTATCCCCTTCGTAGAAAGCAATTTCCGGGTCGAGGCTGACGCCAAGAGCCGGGCGCTCGCGGGCCTATCGATGGGTGGTTTGCAGACGTTGTATGCAGGCATTAAGAACACCCCGATGTTCTCGAACCTGGGCGTATTCAGTTCAGGCTGGTTTGCCAACAATCCCGCGCTGACCGACCCGCAATACGCGTTCATGAAAACCAATGCCAGCACCATTAACAACAACCTGAAAAACCTGTGGATTTCGATGGGTGGTAAGGAAGACATCGCCTATCAGAACTGCCAACTCATGATGAAGAAGTTTGACGAGATGGGCATCAAATACAGCTACAGCGAATACGCCGGTGGCCATACCTGGCCTGTTTGGCGGCACGACCTATTTCAATTTTCACAAGTACTTTTTAAATAACAGTTTCACTAAACCCCCAATTTTTACCATGAAAAAGTTGTTTTTTTCTCTATTCTTATCGCTTGCCACTCTAGTAGCGTTTGCTCAGAACCCAATTGATGGCAACTGGAAAGGCAGCCGCGAAACGCCAAACGGTACGTTCGAAGTGAACTATACCTTTAAGGTAGAAGGTAACAAATTAACAGGAACCTGGAAAACTCAATTCGGAGAGTCTCCACTACAAGAAGGTACTGTTGATGGAAAAAAGATTTCGTTCAGTATCTCATTCAACGACCGTAAAATGAGTTATACTGGCGAACTAGTCTCTGATAAAGAGATCGTTGTAAAGAGTGAGCGTGGTGAGATGAAGCTCGCCAAACAGTAGAAAATCGTGTCGTTTAATCGGGCAATGTAAGTCCGATTAAACGACACGATTTTTATTTTCCAGATAGTTTTTAGCAGGCGCACGTAGCTTGGCTGGCGCCACGACTTGTTTGAGGCTTCGCAGTTATAATTTAAGTAATCCATCAAAAAAAGTACACCTCAATGATTTCAAAAAGAAACTTAGTGGCTGCCAGTACGGCCATGTTTATGATGGGGACGGTGACTGGATTTTCTCAATCCATTCCATCATTAAAAGACGCTTTTAAGCGAGACTTCGGCATCGGTACCTGCCTGAACAACGCGCAGATCGAAGAGCGTGACCCGGCAACGACAGCCTTCATTGCGCGTCAGTTCAACATGGCCACGCCTGAGAACATTATGAAATCGGCGTTGCTGCATCCGAAGTGGGACACGTATGATTTCACAATGGGCGATAAGCTGATCGACTTTGGCAAAAAGCACAACATCAAGATCAACGGGCATACGCTGATCTGGCATAGTCAGTTACCATCGTTCATTCGGGGCATTAAAAGTGCCGATTCTATTCGGACATTCTTTACCGATCACATCAAAACGGTGGCTGGTCATTATAGCGGTAAGTTGTATTCGTGGGATGTTGTCAATGAAGCGCTGAATGAAGACGGCACAATGCGGAAATCCGTGTTCCTACAATACCTCGGCGAAGACTTCGTGACAGACGCATTCCGGCTGGCGCAGCAGGCTTCTCCTAAAACGGAGCTGTACTACAACGATTACAATAACGAACAACCCAAAAAACGGGCGGGCTGTCTTGAACTCGTGAAAAAGATCAAGGCCGCCGGTGTACGTATCGACGGAATAGGTATTCAGGGCCACTGGCACGTGGGGAAAGTGCCCTTCAAAGACATTGAAGAAAGCATCCTGCAATACGCCGCTTTAGGTGTGAAAGTGATGTTCACTGAACTGGACATTGAGGTACTACCCCGCAACTTTCAGGGAGCCGATGTAGGTCAGCGCATGACAAGCAACGCCCAATCAAACCCTTATCCTGATGCGCTGCCCGACAGCGTACAGCAACAACTGGCTTCCGATTACGAGAACCTGTTCAAGCTGTTCCTGAAGCACAAAGACAAGGTAACCCGCGTCACGTTCTGGGGCGTCAACGATGGCGACAGTTGGTTAAACGGCTGGCCCATTCGTGGTCGGACCAATTACCCGTTACTTTTTGACCGGAAGAACCAGCCAAAGCCAGCTTTCGACAAGGTAATTGCCCTGAAGAAATAAGGTAGCTGACAGCGTTGAGCTGTACGTCCACCCTGACATAGAAAAAGCGCCAACTATTGATGAGTTGGCGCTTTTTCTATGTCAGGGTGGACGTACAGCTTGTTCAATCTGAACCAAAGTTGGCTAGGCATAGCTGAGAATCAAGCATGATCCAGCTAAAAGCGGTATTGGGTACGCACTGTCAGCAGGTTGTCTGGGGCATCAGTTTCGTAACCGGGGAGACTGGTATCCTCATTGATGGGCATGTCATACCAGAGTACCAGCTTCAGATTACTGTTGATGTAGTACAGATAACCCAGTCCAATTGTGCTGTATCGGATATCAGCCCAGGTGAATTTACTATCAAGTTGCTTGCCAGCGACCTGCGTGTTGGGGTCATACCAGTCATACTTAGCTACAAACTGGTGCTTTTCGCTGCCCAGGTGTTGGAGGTAGTAAAAATAGGCTCCGTTGAAATTCCGTACGTACAGTGGGCTAGCTGTTGGCGCTGAAACAGGGTTTGGTATGATCCCCGGTGTTTCGGTGGTTGCCTTGTTCGCTGTTTGTATGCCCTGAATGTATTCGGCCCGAAACTCGGTACGGCCCTTCCGGTTCGGAATACGGAGTTGCATATCGGCTCCGTAGTAACGGCGGGGCGCTGTGGTTCCGGTGGGCACCACGGTGGCATCCGCTACAAATGCAGGCGCGTCGGCCGTGCCGTTCATCCGGTAAATTTCGTTGGTGAATCGACCAACCCCTCCCCAATAACCAGACAAACTACCGGTTAGCTGAACGTCTGTTTTGGTGATTCGTTGCGGCTTGATCGTCAGGCGACCAATAAAATCTTTGTGGCTATCGTAATCGCTGAGACTAGCCAAACCTGGCCCGTTGAACAAACCGGCATCGATTTTCAGAAAATGAAGTGGGTGCGCCGGGTTGCGTGGCTCAAAGGTCAGCATGGCTCCTAAATCACGCTCAACACGCATCAACAGCTGCGACATACGGCCCCGCTCGGGTGATTCCCTGTCGCCAGAACCATAGTTTACCTCGAATCCAAAAGGTCGGGCAAACAGACCAGCTGTAAAGTGAAATACATCGAGCTTGTTTTCGTAATAACGGCCCCAGAAATCGCGGGTTTGCATGCCTCGCTCCGACCCGTCGAACTGAAACACGAAGAGCACCGTTGGCCGTCTCTGTTGATCAAACCGGGCGTAGTCGAACCGGAGCCGCCCCCGACGAACACTAAAGCGACTATCTACGCCCGGCACGAAATCTCCTGCGTTGAAACTCCGCTGTCCCGGCGTCTGGCCCAGTTGATACTGCGGCTGAATATAGCCGCTGATGTTTACGTACTCGTACTTATTGACAATCGATTGAAGGGCTTTCTGCCGTGCCGTATCGATGCTACTTTCCGAGAGGTTTCCCTGCTGCTGGGCCAGGGTTTGCACACCGCTAAGTAGCAGCAGCACCAGCCAGTACAGACGCGTCTTTTTCGTTTCCATGTGCATCGTAAGCAAGGAGGAGTTGTCCACAACTAAATTAGTTGTGGACGGGTAGTCAAACACGGCCACAGGAGTAGCACTGACCTAATACTGTTGGTTGATTAGCCGAGAATCCAGCGAAAAAGCATGAACAAGGTAGCCGAGATAAGAATCGCCATTGGCAAAGTCAGCACCCAGGCCAACACGATACTTTGGATGGTTTTAGCCTGTAGGTTTTTGATGCCTTTGCTGGCTACCATCGATCCGGCGATACCCGATGATAGGGCGTGCGTGGTGCTTACCGGTGCCTTAAAATCGGGAATCAAACCTGAGGCCAGGCCAATGGTAGCTGCGGCCACCAGTTCGGCCGAGGCGCCCTGTGCATACGTCAGGTGCGATTTACCGATCTTCTCTCCCACCGTCACCACGATACGTTTCCAGCCAATCATGGTGCCAAAACCCAGTGAAAGTGAGATCATCAGAATTACCCAGAAAGGCGCATGGTCAGTGAACTTGCGAATGCCTTTCTCTTCAACCACGGCCGCCGCCTTTAACGTCGCTTTGTCCGCATCGCTCAGCTTCACGTCTTCACTGACGATCAGCTTCTTACTATTGCTGCTGATGGTTAGCAGCGCTTTCCGCATCAGAATGGCATCTTTCTGCTCATACGCATTGGCAGCCACAACAGGGGCCAGGTTGGCAATGCTGGTGTTGATTCCCTGTAAGCGTTGCAGGTCGCTTTTCGAGAGATGTGTTGTGTCGATACGCGCCGTTATCTGCTGAATTTTAGCTAGATCAGGCTTTAGCTGAGCAATATCGAGGTTCGTATCAAGCGCGAAGAACGTTGGCAGAATGCCGATCAGGATAAGCATCACCAAGCCAATGCCCTTCTGGCCGTCGTTGCGACCATGGAAAAAGCTGACCAGCGTACAGGTGATGATCAGTAGAATACGGATCCACCCCGGAGGCGTCTGACCGGGTGTTGGCTCGTCAAAAATTTGCTTGCGAATCTGCTTGCTCAACGTCCGCCGCAGGGTGAACATGAGAATGATGGCCAGGCTGAAGCCAATCAGCGGTGAGAGCAGCAGGGCCAGAAACACCTCCTTGGCCTTGTCCCAGTTCACCGCCGCCACCCCCATGGTGTTTTCCGGTAGCAGGGCATAACCCAGACCAACCCCGATGATGGCCCCGATCAGCGTGTGCGAGCTGGAGGCAGGCAGACCAAAATACCAGGTGCCGAAGTTCCAGATGATGGCCGAGAACAGCAGGGCCAGCACCATGGCGATGCTGTGGTAGACGTTCTGGTCGATGAGCAGCTCAACGGGCAGCAGGTTGACGATGCTCATGCCCACACCCACTCCGCCGGTGATGACGCCGATGAAGTTGACGATGCCCGACCAGACCACAGCCTGGGTGGGTTGCAGCGAGTTGGTGTAGATGACGGTAGCTACGGCGTTGGCCGTGTCGTGAAATCCGTTGATGAATTCAAAGGCACAAGCAGCCAGTAAACAAAAGACAAGAAGGACAAAAACGCCGGTCTCTAAGCCGAACATATAACAGGAAGTTACGAATTATACCTATGATTCAATGGTACAAAATTCCGCACATTACAGTCGTTAATGGCCGTATCGACGTTAATAAATTGTTATGTTGTTAACATTACGGTAACAATCGGGTAACATAAGCAAAAATCCTGCTCTTCTCATAGACTACTGAGCGAGGCAGGATTTTGGTGCTGAGTGATTCCAGTCTAGCCCAGGATCCAGCGGAAAAGCATAAATAGAGTAGCCGAGAGCAGAATAGCAACGGGGAGTGTCAGCACCCAGGCTAAGGCGATACTCTGCACCGTTTTGGCCTGTAGGTTTTTGATGCCTTTGCTGGCTACCATCGCCCCGGCAATACCCGATGACAGGGCGTGCGTGGTGCTTACCGGTGCTTTGAAATTTGGGATAAGGCCCGATGCCAGACCAATGGTAGCTGCGGCCACCAGTTCGGCCGAGGCGCCCTGTGCATACGTCAGGTGCGATTTGCCGATCTTCTCCCCCACCGTCACCACAATGCGTTTCCAGCCAATCATGGTACCCAGCCCCAGCGAGAGCGAGATCATCAGAATCACCCAGAAAGGTGCATGATCCGTAAAGCGACGTAGGCCTTTCTCTTCCACAGTAGCAGCCAGCGATAGGTCGGCTTTGTCTTCTACGCTCAATTTCACCGCGTCGCTATCAATCAATTTGCGCACGTTGCCGCTAATAGTTAACAAGTCTTTTCTGATGTTGATCGCTTGCTTTTGTTCATACGTGCCTGCTGCTACAAAGGGCTGTAACCGGGCAAGGCTGGCATTCACATTGGCTATTCGATCAAGATCAGTCGTCGACAATTGAGTTTTGTCGATCATCGCTATTTTTTGCTGTACGACAACCAAATCCTGTTGTAGCTCTTTGATGTTCAACCTTGTGTCTATAGCAAAAAACGTTGGCAAAATGCCGATCAGGATAAGCATCACCAGGCCAATGCCCTTTTGGCCGTCGTTGCGCCCGTGGAAAAAGCTGACCAGCGTGCAGGTGATAATCAGCAGGATACGTACCCAGGCGGGTGGCAACTGACCAGGATGCGGCTCATCGAAGAGTTGTTTGCGCAGATCTTTGCTCAGCGTCCGGCGCAGGGTGAACATGAGAATGATGGCCAGGCTGAAGCCAATCAGCGGTGAGAGCAGCAGGGCCAGAAACACCTCCTTGGCCTTGTCCCAGTTCACCGCCGCTACCCCCATGGTGTTTTCCGGTAGCAGGGCATAACCCAGACCAACCCCGATGATGGCCCCGATCAGCGTGTGCGAGCTGGAGGCAGGCAGACCAAAATACCAGGTGCCGAAGTTCCAGATGATGGCCGAGAACAGCAGGGCCAGCACCATGGCGATGCTGTGGTAGACGTTCTGGTCGATGAGCAGCTCAACGGGCAGCAGGTTGACGATGCTCATGCCCACACCCACCCCGCCGGTGATGACGCCGATGAAGTTGACGATGCCCGACCAGACCACGGCCTGGGTGGGTTGCAGCGAGTTGGTGTAGATGACGGTAGCTACGGCGTTGGCCGTGTCGTGAAATCCGTTGATGAATTCAAAGGCACATGCAGCTAACAGGCACAGGGCCAGAAGTATGAAAATGCCGGTCTCTAGGCCGAACATACAGACAATGAGTTTATTACAACTTCATCCAACGTGGATAAGCGGGTGCAAAGTTGCCCATACTT
Source organism: Fibrivirga algicola (assembly GCF_011742925.1). Taxonomy (GTDB): domain Bacteria; phylum Bacteroidota; class Bacteroidia; order Cytophagales; family Spirosomataceae; genus Fibrella; species Fibrella algicola. The sequence goes on along the minus strand of NZ_WAEL01000006.1, from coordinate 429,787 downwards.
TAAGCGAGTTCGCTGTTGACGCCGTTAAAAAATTGTTACCAACAAGGCCTGTAAAATGTCAATACGAGCATCCTTTAGGTCACAGCTAGATACTATGTATACCTAAAAACCGCAGCGCTGTCAAGTACAATTACTCAGCAACTTGAAACTGAATTTCCAGGAAAAAAGGGACCGCTGGTGCTGAATTTCGTTGCCCTTTTCCCACTGTTTCATGACCTAACTGACGTGTCTATTTGTCGTCAATAAAAAAGGCCTCCCTGTAGTAGGGAGGCCTTCTTACTAGGCTTCGTTACCTTCTTCGTCGGAAAGCTGATCTACCTCAGCCTGCATTTTTGCCTCATCTACGTTATCGAGGTCATTGTATAGATCGGCGGGCAAATCGCTGTCGTAGCTGGCCTTCTCCGATACCATGTCGGTCATGTCAGAAGCTACGGCGTTGTCGGTATATAAGATCGTGTCAGAAGCTTCTTCGTTACCGGGATTCATGTTGTCAGGCTGCCCATCCAAACCCAGATCGGCGTAAATAGCCGACTCACTGTTCACGTCATCACCTGGCATATCGCCTCGTTGCTGATCCGGGATGTTCAGATCCAGATCGTCATCTTGGTTGTTCATAGTCGTTAAGTGTTTAGCGAACTAACACGACCCGACTAACTTTTGTTGGTTTATCTTCGGCGGTGAGCCGCAGCAGATAAACCCCGCCCGGCAACGTACCCAAATCGAGCGGCACGTCAGTGTTACCGGCTACCAACTGCGGCGCAATCACCCGCCGCCCGTCCAGACCGAGCACCTCCACCCGCCCGGCGTGCGGCAACCGAAGTGTAACGTACCTGTCGGTCGGGTTCGGGAATGCCCAGACAGCCTCAGGTGCTTCGGTCGACAAAACCGTGGCCTTTTCCGACGTGTTCCGAATATAGCGCAACCCGCCCGACGCTGTACCAACTACCAGATCGGGCAGGCCGTCGGCGTCCAGGTCGCCCGTTGTAATGGCCAAGCCAATACCGGGAAAGCCCAACGACGCCAGCGAATCGAGCAACGTACCCCGCTGCGTAGGCTGCGCCGCCGGTCGATACACCTTTAGCTGACCCGCCCGCGTGGCAACCAGTAATTTGGGCTGCTTGTCGGCGTTTATGTCAATCATCGTCAACGACGGGTTTCGCGCGAGCAGATCAATACCAAAGCCCGCGTAGGAATCGGTCTGGAGCTGAAAAGCCGGTGCCGCCAACGTACCCGTATTACGCAGGTAGCTGATATTGCCCGCTGAGCCACCAACCAGCAAATCGAGCTTACCGTCGGCGTCGATATCGGTAAACGTAATGGCTTCACTGCTCGAATACCCCACCGTAACGGGCAACGTCAACACCTTTACCGACGCCCGGCTATACTGTACCGCTGCGTTTCGGGCCGCCGCGTTGGGCCACCACTGAATGACCGAACCGCTCGCCGACCCCGCCGTTAACACCAGATCGACCGACCCGTTTCCGTCCAGATCAGCAAATGTTGGCCGCAGGTTCGTGAGCGAATCACTTTGTGTCAGGCCCAGGTAATCGGTGGTCACCAGCGTGAAGGCCGGGCTGGTCGGTGTACCCCGGTTCTCAAATTGCCAGAGCCCGGCCCGAAAGCCCTTAGCCCCCGCTAAGCCACTATGCCCGACCAGGAGATCGAGATCGCCGTCGCCATCGAGGTCAGCTAGCGCGGGCACCGCATTTTCGCCTAGGTCAATCATGTCTCCTTGCAGAAAATCAGCCTGCACGTACTGAAAATCGGGCTTGGTCGCCGTGCCGGTGTTGCGGTAGAACAGGTTCGACGCGCGAAAATCGAATACATTTCCTTCGTTGCCATACACACTGGTCGAAGCCAGCAAATCGGTTCGTCCATCGCCATCCACATCCTCAAAAAACGTGGCGGCAAAGGCGGGCAGCTGAATGGGTTTTTTGGCCGGAAAATCGGGGGCAAATTTAAAGAAGTCAGCTTTAGCCGAGTTGGTAGTTCGGTTGTAGAGCACCGCCACGTTGGAACAGGTAACGTACCCGAATAGCAGTTCTTTCAGCCCATCACCATCGGTATCGAACAGCGAAATGGCATTACCCGTGTGCAGTGGACGAGCATTTGGCAGGCCCTGCCGGCCGCCATCGGCGCTGCAATTGACGCCAAACTGAAAATCGTTGCAAAACTCTTTCTGGAAACCGCCCCAGCAGAAGCCAATTCGTTTGAAATCGAGCCCGGCGGGGGCAACGGTACTGCTGCGCTCCTTGCTCATGTTCTGATAATACACCGCCAGGTTGCCACCCACATCAAACGCCACTATATCGACATCCCCGTCGCCATCGTAATCCTGAATGACAGGCGTATCGAGGCCGGCCACGTAGAGATTAGTACGCCCTGAAAGGCCCTCCTGATAAATAGGTGAGGCAATTAGCTGCCAGTTTAACATACCTGGCGCTGTGGACGCGTTACGCCAGACCTGCACACCAGACGGAGCCGAGGCAAACAGGTCTTTTTGCCCGTCGCCGTCGTAATCCACCAGCACCATCCAGTTAATCAGCGTCGGAAACTGGCGTTCATACTGCGGTGCGTATTGCCACACAAACGCGCCCGCCGCATCAGTGGCGGCCAGGAACGTACTGACTTTATCAGTCGTCCGGTCGAATACTACCAAGTCCAGGCGGGCGTCTCCGTTGAGCGAAATCGTGTTGAACTGGCAGCTGTTGAGGCCACCGGCCCAGGCATTGGGCAACGCCCGACCAGACACCGTCACCACGGGCCGCTGATCGTATTCGAACGAGATGCGTTGGGCTTTTACCCCCAGTGCCAACAGGCACAGAACCGCCGTAAACCAGTTTTTCATCTTACATTTGAACGAACACAGGGGCTACTTATGACATCAACAACCCTCCTCTACGATAAATTTCTGACGTGTAGCGGTGTATCGACCGATACGCGGCAAATTACGCCTAATTGCCTGTTTGTTGCCCTGCGCGGCGACACCTTCAACGCCAATGAATTCGCGCTGCAGGCGCTGGCCACGGGCGCCAACTACGCACTCGTCGACGACCCTGCCGTGGCGTCCGCCGACCCGCGCTGCCTGCTCGTTGACAACACGCTGACGGCCCTGCAGGATCTGGCCCGTCACCATCGTCGCCAGTTTACCTGCCCGGTTATTGGCCTGACGGGTAGCAACGGTAAAACCACGACCAAAGAGTTAATTGCCGCCGTGTTAAGCCGCAGGTACGTTACCGAGGCCACCAAGGGCAACCTCAACAACCACATCGGTGTGCCGTTAACATTGCTACGTATTAACCCGGCTACCTGCCAGATGGCCGTAGTTGAAATGGGAGCGAACCACCAGCAGGAAATTGCTATGCTCAGCCGAATCTGCGAACCTACCCACGGCCTGATCACCAACATTGGCAAGGCGCACCTCGAAGGCTTTGGCGGTCTGGAGGGCGTTCGGAAGGGCAAAGGCGAACTGCTTGATTACCTGGCCGAAACGGGCGGGACCGTCTTTGTCAACGCGCAGAACGACACGCTAATGGCCATGCACGCTGAGCGCACGTTTGCCAACACTGTGTTTTACCTAACCAACAACCGTCCCGAACTGCTGCTCGACGCACCTGTAGCCGTGTACCGCACCGCCAGCGGCGAGACCGTTCAAACCCATCTGCCGGGCCGGTATAATTTCGAGAATGTGGCAGCAGCCCTGGCGATTGGTGCCTATTTCGACGTACCCGAAGTCGACGCCAACGCCGCCGTGGCCGAGTATAACCCCACCAATAACCGGTCGCAGGTGATTGTGAAGGGCACCAACACCATTTTGCTCGATGCCTACAATGCCAATCCCAGTTCAATGGCGGCGGCGATTCAGCAGTTTGGCCAGCAACATAGCAATGATACTCCCAGCCTGCGCAAAGTTGTACTACTGGGCGATATGTATGAACTGGGCGACGAGAGTCCGGCCGAGCATGCTGCGCTGGGTACGTTGGTAGCCAAACAGAAGTTCGACCTGGTTATTCTGGCCGGAAAAGACATGAAATACGCGCTGCCTGCTCTGCCCAAAGCCTATTATTTCCCCGATAAGTTTTCGCTTCACAACTGGATCGCTGATAACCCCATGACCAACACCCGGATTCTCATTAAGGGCTCGCGCGGGATGGGGCTGGAAAGCGTCGTACAGTTTATTTAAACGTTTTGGTGTGTAATCAGTCATAGTAGGGAGTATTTGATACATACAACCGCAACATCACTACGAATAAATTAAACCAGTTGATTCACTTATGAAAAACGCCTTCCTGTCGCTGGCTATTCTGCTAACGACGCTGTCCTTACCAACGCTGGCCCAAACCAGTTTCGAGAGTGAGATTGTTGCCTTCGAAACCCAGGATAAAGCCACGCCCCCACCAGCCAACGGCATTTTATTCGTTGGCAGCTCGTCAATCCGCCTTTGGGAAGGCCTTAAGGAAGCCTTTCCCGGTAAGCCGATCATCCAGCGCGGCTTTGGCGGATCTACCCTCAGCGATGTCATTCGCTATATACCACGCGTCGTTCTGCCATACAACCCAAAGCAAGTTGTGCTTTACGCGGGCGATAATGACATTGGTCAGAACAACCGGACGGCGCGCGATGTATACAGCCAGTTTCTGACTTTCTTCGCGTTGGTCCGCAAGCAATTGCCGAATGCCACGATCACCTACATCTCCGTGAAACCCAGCCCGGCACGTAAGCAATTTATGCCGATACAGGCTGAGACTAACCGAATGATTAAACAGTATCTGAGCGGTCAGCGGAACACGTCTTTCGCGGATGTGTACACGCCGATGCTTGGTGCCAACGGGCAGCCCCGCCCCGAGTTATTCAAAGCCGATAGCCTGCACATGACACCCCAGGGGTACGAAATCTGGAAGGGTGTAATCGCCCCCGTGTTGAAATAAGCAGTACCCGTTTGGCAACGTACCCGGTTACGGAAAGTCACTTTTCCGCAATTAGGTACGTTGCTTTTTTGCTTACTGACCTATGAAAAGTCATGCTTAAACAATCTATTTACAACCAGTGCCTTGCTTACGTACAGCAGCGCATCGACACGGCAACGGAAGCGATGCGGGCGGCGCAGGAATCGGCCAATTCGGAGTCGAAAAGCTCGGCAGGCGACAAGTACGAAACGGGCCGCGCCATGGCGCAACTGGAACGCGACCGCCACGCCCAACTCCTGGCCGATGCCCAGCGAATGAAGCAGGAACTCGAGCATATCGATCTGGCCCCGGCAACGCTGGTACGGGCGGGCAGCCTCGTAAAAACCGGTCGGGGTACGTTCTTTATCAGCATCAGCGCCGGGCGGATTTCGGTAGCAGGCGACGACTACATGGCGGTGTCGGCGGCCTCCCCCATCGGTGCGGCATTGCGCGGCAAACACGTTGGTGACACGGCTGTTTTCAACAACATACAGTACGTTATCGAGGCACTGGACTGATAATCTTTCATACCCATAAAAAAAGCATACCTATAACTTGTAGGTATGCTTTTTTTATGCACTTTTGGGTCATGAATGACAAAGTGAATCAACCGTTATTGAAGGGAAGCCTGTCGGTGATTATCCTGAAACTGCTCGAAACCCGCGAGCGGATGTACGGCTATGAGATCACGCAGCAGGTAAAAGCCCTCACGGCGGGCGGCGTGGCTATTACCGAGGGCGCGCTGTATCCGGCACTGCATAAACTCGAAGCCGAGGGCTTGCTCACAACCGAAACCGAAGTAGTCGACGGCCGGGCGCGAAAATATTACTCGCTGACCAAAAGCGGAAAAAATGAAGCCGTTAGCCGGGTCGATGAGTTGATGGCGTTTATGCAGAATCTGCAAACCATTCTTTCGCCTGTATCGTCAACGCCTACACCTGCTTTCTGACCATGCTCGCGCCTGTCCAACTCACGCTTATTGATCAGCACCTGCGCAGGGAAAACTGGCTGCGTAACGACGACCTCATCGCCGAGCTAACTGATCATTATGCCGATGCCCTTTCAGATAAGTTGGCTGAAGGTGTACCGTTTGAGTTGGCGCTTGAGGAGGTATGCCATTCGTTCGGTGGCCGCATTGGATTGCTGACAATGGAGGAAAACTACCTGAAAATGCGGCCCCATGCGCGGTTTCATCTATACAGGAATGCTTTCCTGAACGCCTTTCGCAGGCCAGTTGTTGGCTACACTTTACTTATTCTCGCCGGATGTTCGCTAGTTGTCCAACTCCTCAATATCGACTGGATCTATCAGCCAATTGACGCTCTCAGGCTCAATGGCTGGGGATGGTTATTCACGGGCGGTCTAAGCGGGCTTTTTACAGCCTCCAGGATGCAAATTCAGTTTAAACTTCAGAAAGGTACGCTCAGGTTGAGCCCGGCATCGCCCCCGCCCGCCTGGTCGCTCCTACAATCGATTACATTGATACTTATTTTTCTGGTGCTGCCGCCAATACATGAATTCGCAGAAGGCAATGCGGGTATTGTTGCCTTGCTCATGACGCTGCTTTTCGTTCATAACTGGGCTTGGATTCGCATGCTCAAGATTCATCGATTGAAACGGCCAACCGCCGTAGCTTAGGCTCTTCGCATCTGTTTTTCCAACGCCTACACCTGCTTTCCAATCATGCTCACGCCTGCCCAACTCACGCTTATTGACAAGCACCTGCGCAGTGATAACTGGCTGCTCAACAACGACCTCATTGCCGAGTTGACGGATCACTACGTCGATGCGATTTCAGATAAACTGATTCAAGGCATACCGTTCAACCTGGCTTTGCTGGATGTCCACCGCTCATTCGGCGGGCGCAAAGGATTGTTGAACATGGAGGAAAATTACCAGCAAACGCAGGCGCAGACCAATTCCCGCGTCTACCGCAATTCGGTCAAAAAAGCGTTCCAGCTACCGGGTTTGGGTTACACGCTGCTGGTTTGGGCGGTTTGCTACGGCCTCGTCCGCACGTTCCCGTTCAAGTGGGTCAGTGAACACATTTACCATCTTAGCGACGTAGTGTTCCTCGGTATGATGTGCGTCTTTGTTGGGATTTTCATTTATGCCTTTGTGCTGCATTTTCGACAGCTTCGCGCAGGCACGTTATCGCTGCATTCGTGGGCAGCACCCACGTACACGATGGTGCAGTCAACTGCTTTTGTCGGCTACCTCTGCGTTTTTCTACCCGTTCGTCACTTCGCCGAAACTCACCCCGCTTCATGTGCGCTGGTAATGACGCTGGTTGTCATTCACGAATGGGCGGGTATGAACATGCTCGCGTTTGTGTACCGCAAACGGCTAGCGGTATAGATAATGAAAATTGCTGACGCGAAGCCCTTCTAAGAGACTCACGTCAGCAATTTCAATAACTAATTAATCACGCTACCGTTGTCTTGATCTTCAGCTCATCAAGTTGCTTGTCGGAAATGACTGATGGCGAATCGATCATGACGTCGCGACCAGAGTTGTTTTTCGGGAAGGCGATGAAGTCGCGGATGCTATCGACGCCGCCGAAGAGCGAGCAAAGCCGGTCGAAACCGAAAGCGATACCACCGTGTGGCGGCGCACCAAACTCAAACGCATCCATCAGGAAGCCGAACTGGTTTTTCGCCTCCTCGTCCGAGAAACCAAGCAGGCTGAACATCCGCGCCTGTAACTCCCGGTTAAAAATACGGATCGAGCCCCCGCCTACTTCGGTACCGTTGATCACCAAATCATAAGCATTTGCCCGCACGGCACCCGGATCGGTGTCGAGCAGCGGAATGTCTTCGGGCTTGGGCGAGGTGAAGGGGTGGTGCATGGCAAACCAGCGGGCTTCTTCTTCGCCGTATTCGAGCAGCGGGAAATCGAGTACCCACAGCACCTTATAATCATCGGGGTTACGCAGGCCGAGGCGCGTGCCCATCTCAAGCCGTAGCTCGTTCAATTGCTTACGCGCCTTGTTGGCTTCGCCCGCCACAACCAGCAGCAGGTCGCCCGGTTTGGCATCAAAGGCGGTTGCCCAGGCTTTCCGCTCGTCGTCTGAATAGAATTTATCGACCGATGATTTCACGCTGCCGTCTTCGCCGACGCGGGCGTAGATCAGGCCTTTAGCGCCAATCTGTGGTCGTTTTACCCATTCGGTCAGTTCATCGAGCTGCTTGCGCGTGAACGTAGCCGCACCCGTGGCGCAGATGCCCACAACCAGTTCGGCGCTGTCGAACACGGGGAAGCCTTTTCCCTGTACCTGCTCGGTCAGCTCCACGAACTGCATGCCGAACCGAATATCCGGCTTGTCAGAACCATACAGACGCATCGCATCAGCGTAGGTCATCCGGGGGACTTCGGCGAGGTCAATGTTCTTCACCGTTTTGAATAGGTGACGGGTCAGCCCCTCGAACATATTCAGGATGTCTTCCTGCTCGACAAACGACATTTCGCAGTCGATCTGCGTGAACTCAGGCTGCCGGTCGGCGCGCAGGTCTTCGTCACGAAAACACTTCACGATCTGGTAGTACCGGTCGAAACCCGAGACCATCAGCAGCTGCTTGAACGTCTGTGGCGATTGGGGCAAGGCGTAGAACTCACCGGGGTTCATGCGGCTTGGCACCACGAAATCACGGGCACCCTCAGGCGTTGACTTGATCAGTACCGGCGTTTCTACCTCAATGAAGTTCTGACCGTCCATGTATTCGCGGGTACGGCGGGCCACCTGATGGCGCAGTTCGAGGTTACGACGCACCGGATTACGGCGCAGATCGAGATACCGATAACGCAGGCGCAGGTCGTCGCCCCCATCGGTATCGTCTTCGATCAGGAAGGGGGGCAGCTTGGCGGGGTTCAGCACCGTCAACGTGGTGGGACGTACCTCGATGTCGCCGGTTGGAATATTCGGGTTTTTCGACTGCCGCTCGCTAACCGTTCCGGTAGCCTGCACCACAAATTCGCGCCCCAGCGTACGGGCGATTTTAAACAGATCGGCGGCTGTAACACCTTCCTCCAGAATGATCTGCGTAATACCATACCGATCCCGAAGGTCGATCCAGAGAACGCCGCCTTTGTCGCGAATGGTTTGTACCCAGCCGCTTAGGGTCACCGTTTTATTGATATCCGACGAACGCAGTTCGCCACAGGTATGTGTTCTTAACATAGAAAGAGTTAAGAAGTAAGCATTGGTAAATAAGTCTTACCTCCTAACGCTTGCTTCTCTATTTGGGCGCAAAAATAGGCAGATTGCCACTGACCTACAACCAAACTCAGTAGTCGTTGCCGTTATCTGACCCTGTTCGCGAGCCAAAGCCCATCGCCATGCCGAAATACACATCGACGCCACGCGGAGAGATTCCGTTATTGCTCGTCCCTAACAGACCAAATACGTTGTCGGAACCAGCCCAGAAGGGGCCAGCCCGTAGTGAAAGTCCCACCTGGGCGGCACCATTGACGTATGAGATCGGAAGCGAAGCACCCGCCCAGCGGCTATCAAAACGCGGTACCACCGCCACCACTGACGGCTGATGCATCGCAACAGCATCATTCCCACGCATATCCTGCCAGTACGCAACCTGTAGCCCTAAGCCACCCGGCCGCTCGTAGTCGACGTTGAGATTCAGTGAGGTTGGCAATCCGCTGGCGAACGATCTCAAGTTGCTGGCAGGGTTTACTTTCAGCTTCTGCCGAATGACGTTGATCACCTGTTCACTGTTACGAACTTCGTCGAAGTCTTCGCTGACAAACCGCAGGTTCGTTTGATTGATGTTGTAGGCATCGCCGGTGTACCGAATGGAGCCAATGTCTGTCAGGGCTATTCCTGCTTTCAGCGTAGCTCCCTCAGGGTCGGGCTGCATGCGATAGGCCAGGCCAAGATCGAAGCCAACGCCTCGGCCCGGCGGATTGCCATTGACGAGCGAACGCAACGACAGGTTCTGATTTTGCAGGTACGACGTGTAGCCGAACTCCCCGACGATCTCTTTTACGTTCATGTACCCCCGGCTTTTGATAAGCGGATCGGGCAAAATTTCGTAGCTAAGGCCCTGATTGACAAAGTACCCCGACGTAAAACCAACCAGATACTTTGCCGTCACACCCACCATCAGGCTCATACCATCTTCATCAAACAGAGTATGGCCCAGCGTAGCCGCCACTTCGGCATAAGTGTTGGTATTCGTACTAAACGCGTTGTTACGAGTTGGAATGCTGTACAAGACATCGCTGCTCAGGCTGGCCCGCAATGCCGACAGTAACTGCTCCGATGCGCCCCACACCTGCCCGCTGGCGCGCAGCCGCGACGACAGCCCGATTACCGTACGCTCACCTACAGCCACCTGCAGGGCCGGCCCCCGAAACTCACCCCAAACGGTGCCGTTCTTGGGCTTCCCGTCCTGAATCTCTTCTGTGTACTCTGTCTTGAACTGAACGCCGCCATTTGGCTGACGGTACTGATTTGGCACCTGGCCCGTTACCAGCCGGAGCAATGAGAACGGGGCCTTATAACGAACAAAATTATTATTGGCGTGGATATTCACAGCCCCCAGACTCACATAGAACCGGTGCGGTGAGTCGGCTAACCAGGCCGGATTTTGGTATGCCCGGTGAATTCCCCCATTCGAACTGGTTGTCAGACCCAGTAAGTTTTGGGCCGACGCGGCAACAGGAAGCAGGCCAAGAAAACCGAGCCATAAACGAGGTAATGCAGTGTGAATAGTCAATGGTGCTGAGATATTAAGTCAATTTCCGACGTTGCGTGTCGTGTTGATGTCACGATAGTGACTACAAATAAAAACGCCAATGCTTCTTAAAGGCATTGGCGAGGGGGGTAATTCTGATTCAATGGAGGCTAATTGAGTTTGGGGCCTGCCGGGCGTTGCTACACAGTAAACCGGGCTGTCAACACTGGAACGGCAAACCCCAAACGGAAAATTTACTCTTATACGCCTTCGGCTTCTACGGTTTTTACGCCGGGAACCAGGCGGGTCAGCAGGTTTTCGATGCCTGCTTTCAGGGTCAATGTCGATGAGGGGCAACCGCTGCACGATCCTTGCAGGAGCACTTTCACCGTACCAGTCTCTTCATCGAAAGCGTGGAAGTTGATCGCTCCGCCATCTGATTCCACCGCCGGACGGACGTATTGATCCAGGGCAGCTTTAATCTGCTGAACGGTTTCGGAGTCAGCCTCCAGACGGGTGCTGTTCAGATCGATCGTCCGCTTCACGAACACGGGCTTATCGGCTTCAAAGTAATCTTTCAGGAAGACCTTCACTTCGAACATGATTTCGCCCCAGTCAATATCTTCATCTTTGGTCAGCGTGACAAAATTGCCCGCGATGAAGACCCGACGTACCCCGTCGATACCGAAAAGGGCTACAGCCAGGGGTGAGTTTTTACCTTCCTTCAGGGCTTCCGAGGGTTCGGCATAATCGAACGAAAGGCCATCGGGAACGAGTTCGCGATTCAACACGAACTTCATTGAGTTGGGGTTCGGGCTTTGCTCCGTATATATAGACACCGGCGGACGCAGGGCAGCTTGCATATCAGGTACGTTTTAACGTTTTGAGGTTAACGTCATATACTAGTTTCGAGTTTCAGGTATCAGGTGCTTCGCCCATCCCCTATTGCTGCTCAGCGAAGCACCTGACACTTGAAATTCTTTTTAAAGCACCCGATACTGAAATGCTTTATCGTCTAGTGCACGCATGGTGCAAAGCACCCCATCGAGGTGGTCATATTCGTGTTGCAGCAGTTCAGACAGGTCGTCTGTCAGGTGCCACTGCCGCGGTACGAAATGTTCATCGAGGTAGTTGATCGTCAGCGATTTGTGGCGACTGACGCGCACCAGCAAATTAGGGAAACTCATGCAGTCGTCCCACAGTTCAAACTGCTCATCGCTCAAGTTGGTCAGCGTGGGATTCACGAATACGACCGGGCCACGTCCGGCAGGAGGCGCTATATTCATGTAAATCAGCCGCTTCATAATGCCGAGTTGCGGTGCTGCAATGGCTCGGCCAAACCCGTAGCGGGTACGTACCTCCTGCATCACATTATGTAAATCGGCTACCCATCCGGCTATCAGCGGCTGCTCGTCGGGACGAACAGGTTCACAGATTTCATACAGACGCGGGTCGCCCAGCAGCAACAGATCGGATAGTGTTTTCATCAGGCAGCAGGTTTCAGACAGCAATATTCGCCTGAATAAAGTCCTGCGCAAATGCCTTGATCTGGTCCCGGATACGAGCGTAGTTGGCCATCACGCTTTCCTCATCTGGGCCAGTCACTTTCGATGGGTCTTCAAAATTGTGATGCAGCCGGTTGGTTTTGCCGATCCAGACCGGGCAACGCTCAGCCGCACTGTCACAGACCGTAATGACATAGTCAATAGGCAGGTGGGCGTATTCATCCACGTGGTTCGAGGTGTGGTGGCTAATGTCGACGCCATCGTCGGCCATTGTTTTCACCGCACGCGGATTTAGGCCGTGCGTTTCAACGCCAGCGCTGAGAACCTCCGCTTTATTGCCAGCGAACAATTGCAGATAGCCGTGCGCCATCTGGCTGCGGGTTGAGTTACCTGTGCAAAGTACTACGATTCGTTTCATACTAATAGTGCTAAATCCGGCGCTTTGGGAGCTTGGTTAGCTCAACTACCGAAACTCCAGTTTCGGTGCTACCTCTTTTTTCATCACCACCGACGAGGCCGGGCAGAGGTCGCTGAACTGGCGGGTGCTGGCAATGGCATCAGGTACGTTGCTTCGCTCGACACGCCCGAAACCCAACCGCTTGAAATAGCCGTCGGCGGTGGTGGTAATCAGGTACAAGTCCACAACGTCGCTGTCCTGAGCCAGCGTATAAATCGCATCAACGACTTGACGACCAATTTGCCGGGATTGATAAGCAGGCGAAACAGCCACGGAACGTAACAGACCAGTTGAGCCAAACACCTCTACGCCCGCCGCTCCGGCCAATGTATCAGCATCAAAAGCCAGCACAAACGTACCCAGGTCGTCGGGTAGGTCATCCGTCAGTAAATCTGCCTGGGTCAACAGTTCAATTAGCGCGGGGCGGTCGGTGGGAGTGGCCAGTCGGAAGGTCATCTGTTTATGAGTTAGCAGCAGCCTCCACCCGGCGTGCAGGCTTGCGCTGATGAGTTGGTCAAATCGGTCAGGTTGATTCTTGGTTTCGCCATTGGCTCTACAGATCCGGTTGTCTCTGGTTTTTCGGCGTAGACCGTCACGCTGACGATTCCCACGCCCCCCTGCCGATAGGTAGCTATGTCGTCGGCCGACAGGTAATTGGCCAGGATGGAGTCGGGCAGGGTAATGGCTTTGCTTTTCTGAACCGTAATCTGCGTAAAGCCCGCTTCCTGAATCAACTGCAGGTAATCGTCGTGCTGGATGGCGCCCGATACACAACCCGCGTAGAGTTCGGCAGCCTGACGAAGCCCTGCCGGTAAATCGCCCTGCAACACAATGTCGGAGATGCTGAAATGGCCGCCGGGTTTCAGCACGCGGGCTATTTCGGCCAGCACGTTGGCTTTGTTGGGCACCAGATTCAGCACGCAGTTGCTCACTACCACATCGGCCACATTATCCGCTACAGGCATCTGCTCAATGTCGCCAGCCCGGAACTCCACGTTGTTAAAGCCCAGCGTATCGGCGTTGCGGCGGGCACGGTCAATCATGGCGGGGGTAAAATCAATACCGATTACTTTGCCCGTTGGGCCGGTTTCGTGACGTGCCACAAAGCAGTCGTTACCAGCACCCGAACCCAGATCAATCACCGTATCGCCGGGCTTGATCTGTGCAAATTGCGTGGGCAGGCCACAGCCAAGCCCCAGATCAGCAGCGGCAACGTACCCAGCCAGGTGCGTGTAGTCGTCGGCCATGATTGCCGCATCATCAAGGGGTGAGCAACCGCCCACACCACAGCAGGAGGCTGCGTTCATTTCGCGCGACTGATCGGCCACGGTGGTATAGGTTTCCCGTACCAGTTCTTTTAGTTGACTCTCCGTTTGCATAGTTTTATTTATTGTATTATTACGATAAAGGCGGTCAAAAAAATTTAGCAGCAACTGCTCACTTCAACCTGAGTTAACAGGTTACCAAAAGCAGCCTTGGCTTCAGCCCAGACAACCTCATTGATACAGTAACAGACACGTGGCGGATCAACGCTTCCTTTAATAATGCCAATGCGGCTTAATTCCTTCAAATGCTGCGACACTGTAGCCTGCGACAACGGGAGCACATCGACCAGATCACCGCATATACATGACTGCGTTTTCACCAGATGTTGAAGAATAGCCACCCGTGCCGGATGCGAAAATGCCTTTGCCAGATCGGCCATTCGGTTCTGCTGTTCCGTAAATACTTCTGTCTTCGTAGCCCCCATAGCGCAAAACTAACTCAATTATGTATAATCGTAATATTACGATACAAAAAATTAACCTTATCCATCGCTTAAAACAATTTATTATTGGTATAATCTTATTTAGTACATTAGAGGCCCTGTTTTCCTACCCATAGTTAACCAATCAATCCATCAACATGCGTCCTATAGCTTTCACTGTCAGCGTTGTTACAGCTTTAGTTACAGGCACGTTGCTTGTCAATGGCTGCAAAAGTTCCAGCGAGCCTTGCGTAGAAAAGACCTGGTATCTCGACGCAGACAAAGACGGCAAGGGAAATCCGGCCAAGACCTTCCAGTCGTGCGACCAACCCATTGGGTACGTTACCAATGCCAGTGATGATAATGACGACCCAGCTCCCGTCTCGATTGTTCCAACGAAAGGCTACACAACACCAACTACGTACCCGGCGCTGAAACTAGTCTGGGCCGACGAGTTCAGCGGCACGGCATTGGACGAGAAAAACTGGAATTACGAACTAGGCGATGGGTGCCCAGGCAACTGTGGATGGGGCAACAACGAGCTTCAGTTTTACAAGAAAGAAAACACGTCGGTTAAAGACGGCTACCTGATTATACAGGCCAAACCAGAGGCGGCCGGGAGTAAGGCATATACATCGTCGCGGCTAACGACGCAGGGAAAAATCAACCTGAAATATGGCCGGGTCGATATTCGGGCGGCTCTTCCCAAGGGGCAGGGCATATGGCCTGCCCTCTGGATGCTGGGCAAGAATATAAATACTGTTGGTTGGCCCAAATGCGGCGAGATCGACATGATGGAACTGATCGGAGGCGGCGCAACGGGGCGTGATGATACGGTTCATGGTACCGCACACTGGGATAATAACGGCAGTCACGCTCAATATAGCGGCAACACCAAGCTAACCTCTGGCGTGTTCAACGACGAATTTCACGTCTTCTCCATTATCTGGGATAGTAAGAAAATTACCTGGTACCTGGACGATAAGCCGTTTCATGTAATCGACACGACTCCTGTTGGCCTCAGTGAATTTCAGGAAGATTATTTCTTCATCATCAACCTGGCTGTTGGGGGTAACTGGCCCGGCAATCCGGATGGCACGACGGTACTGCCCCAGCACTTGATCGTCGACTACATTCGTGTGTTTCAGTAACAGCGTAACTCGGCGACTATATATCTAACCGGATTTGCTCATTCCAACAGAACGTACCTACTTCGGCAACGCAAAACGCCCCAATTCGCAGGAATTGGGGCGTTTTGCTGTATCATGAACTTCGTTTTGCTCTTGTCAACGCTGTGTCAACTTACTCGATGATCACGGCTTTGCCTGACATGACGTCGTTTTCAACGCTCTTAAACTTCACGTCTTTCTTCACCGTACCGTCGCCGTACTGCACGTTCACCCGGGCGTTGCGGTCAATCTTCATGTTCCGAATTGGCTGCTGCTTGGGCATTGGCGGCGCACCAGCTCCCATAGCGTTGTTTTGCGCCATCCGACGGGCATACTCTTCGGGACCGCTCGCCAGGTGCTCATCGTCAAAGTCTTCCATGTTAGTATGCAGTTCGGGCATCGGCTCGGGACGACGTTGCGCCGGAGCCGACTGGATTTCCTGCTGCACTTCCTGCTCATCCTGCGCCGGGATGTCCGCCTTTGTCAGGAAGCTAATGGTATCGAAGTTCACCTTATTCAGGAACCGCTTGAACAGTTCGATCGACTCGAATTTGTAGACCAGTAACGGGTCTTTCTGTTCGAATACGGCATTCTGTACCGATTGCTTCAAGTCGTCCATTTCGCGGAGGTGTTCTTTCCACTCCTGGTCGATCAGCGACAGTACCACCGATTTTTCCATTTCGGTGATCACCTCACGGCCACCCGTATCAACGGCTTTGGCCAGTTCAGCTACCACCTGCATTTCGTGCAGACCGTCGGTAAACGGCACCACAATGTTGCGGATAAACTGGCCTTGCTGTTCCTGAACCTGCGTTAGCACCGGCGTCACTTTGTCGGCAATGGCGTGGTTCTTGGCCTGATAGCTGGCTTCGGCCTCGGTGTAGAGACTTTGTATGCGCTCAGGATTCCGCAACTTGCCAAAATCAGCTGGCGTCATCTTTGTATCGAGGCTCAGGGCAGTGAGCAACTGTAGCTTCACTACTTCAAAGTCACCTTCAGCGTTATTCACAATTTCCTCAACCACGTCGTACATCGTATTGGCGATGTCGAGCGGTAAGCGTTCGCCGAACAGCGCGTTGCGACGACGGTCGTAGATGGCAGTACGCTGGTAGTTCATCACGTCATCATACTCGAGCAGCCGCTTCCGAACACCGAAGTTGTTTTCTTCAACTTTCTTCTGCGCCCGTTCAATCGAGTTGGTGATCATTGAATGCTGAATAACTTCGCCTTCTTCCAGACCCATCCGGTCCATCAGCTTGGCGATCCGCTCTGATCCGAATAAACGCATCAGACTATCTTCCAGCGACACAAAGAACTGCGACGTACCCGGATCACCCTGACGACCAGCCCGACCACGCAACTGACGGTCGACCCGCCGTGATTCGTGACGCTCGGTACCAATGATGGCCAGACCGCCAGCAGCTTTTGCTTCAGCAGTCAGCTTAATATCGGTACCACGACCAGCCATGTTAGTGGCGATTGTTACCGTACCGGGCTGACCGGCCACCGACACGATTTCGGCTTCACGCTGGTGGTATTTGGCGTTCAATACCTGGTGCGGAATCTTGCGCAGTGTCAGCAGGCGACTAAGCAGTTCCGAGTTTTCAACTGAGGTTGTACCCACCAGCACCGGACGACCTTTGGCGACCAGCTCTACGATCTCGTCAACGACGGCGTTGTATTTCTCGCGTACCGAGCGGTACACTTTATCTTCTTCATCTTTCCGGCTTATGGCGCGGTTGGTCGGAATAGCCACCACGTCGAGCTTGTAGATCTGCCAGAATTCCGACGCTTCCGTTTCGGCCGTACCGGTCATACCACACAGTTTGTGATACATCCGAAAGTAGTTCTGGAGCGTTACGGTCGCGTAGGTCTGCGTGGCGTCTTCTACTTTCACGCCTTCCTTCGCTTCCACCGCCTGGTGCAATCCATCTGACCAGCGGCGACCTTCCATGATCCGGCCCGTCTGCTCATCCACGATTTTCACCTTGCCTTCCTGGATGATGTATTCTACATCTTTCTCGAAGAGGCAATACGCTTTCAGCAACTGGTTGACCGTGTTGATGCGCTGTGTCTTGACCGAGTAGTCACGGATCAGCCCTTCTTTGTGCAGAATTTTCTCCTGCTCGCTAAAGTCGCTGTGCTTGTCAATGGCATTCAGGTCAACCGACAGGTCGGGCAGGATGAAGAAGCTTGGGTCTTCGCCTGAGCCAGTGATAAAGTCGATGCCTTTTTCGGTCAGGTCGATGCTGTTGTTGCGCTCATCGATGGTAAAATACAACGGCGAATCAGCTTCGGGCATCAGCTTCTGGTTTTCGGCCAGATAGATCGACTCCGTTTTTTGCAGGGTCTGGCGAACGCCATTTTCGCTGAGGTATTTAATCAGCGGTTTCAGCTTGGGCAGGCCTCGGAACGCACGGAACAGGGCCAGACCACCTTCTTTATCGTCGGGGTTGGCGGCCAGTTTTTTCTTCGCTTCAATCAGCAGATCGCTCACCAGACGACGCTGGGCTTCAACCACACGGGCTACACGGGGCTTCAGTTCGGCATAATCCTGCTCGTCGCCACGGGGCACAGGGCCAGAAATGATCAGGGGCGTCCGGGCGTCATCAATCAGCACGGAGTCAACCTCATCGACCATAGCGTAGTGGTGTTTCCGCTGCACGAGCTCGTCAGGCGTGCGGGCCATGTTGTCGCGGAGGTAGTCGAACCCAAATTCGTTGTTGGTTCCGTAGGTAATGTCGGCGGCGTAGGCGGCTTTGCGCTGCTCGGAGTTCGGCTGGTGCCGGTCGATGCAATCAACGCGCAGGCCGTGAAACTGGAACAGCGGACCATTCCACTCGGAGTCACGTTTAGCCAGGTAGTCATTGACCGTTACGATATGTACACCCCGACCACTGAGGGCATTCAGGAAGGCAGGCAGCGTAGATACCAGCGTCTTCCCTTCACCCGTAGCCATCTCGGCAATTTTACCGGTATGCAGCACCACGCCACCAATCAACTGCACATCGTAGTGGACCATGTCCCACTTGATGGTGTTCCCAGCGGCATCCCAGGTGTTGGCCCAGTACGCTTTGTCACCTTCGATGCGTACGTTCTTGCGGAAACGGGCAATCTCAATGTCAAACTCCGTGAGCGACACTTCAAGCTCGTCATTCTGGGCAAACCGGCGGGCGGTTTCCTTCACAACGGCGAACGCCTGCGGCATAATCGCCAGCAGCACACGCTCCAGTTCTTTGTTGCGTTCTTTTTCAAGCTGATCGACCTGGGTAAAGATCGTCTGCTTCTGGTCAACGTCCATATCAAGGTCGCTGGCCACCTGCTGCCGAAGTGCTTCAATCTGTTGATCGATGCCCTGTAACTCGTCAGCAATCTGCGCCTTTAATTGAGCCGATACAGCACGCAGTTCGTCGTTACTGAGATCTTTCAACCGCGCAAACTCAGCGTTGATCTGCTCCACGTAAGGCAACAGATCTTTCAGGTCTCGCTGCGACTTGGTGCCAAACAGCTTGGCTATACTTTTTGTGATGAAATTACTCATTGGGTATGATAAGGCCGGTTCAACCACTGCTGCATAAACAGACAGCGCACCAACTCGTGTTTACGTTTTTTACAAAATTAACGGATAATGCCCGTAGTTCTAAGGGAATAGTTGCGCGGGGCGTGGGGCACAGGGCTTGGGGCAGGGGGTATTGCTTACGCAAAGCCGACCCATCCCCTACGCCCCACGCCCCCTGCCCGTTCAAAAACTATCCCAAATTCGGTCTACACGACAGATTGTCAGGCAAAAAAAAGCCCTCTCAACGCTGAGAAGGCTTCACTGATTACGAATCATGGGCGCTACGCCAAACCAGCGCGGCCAAATCGATAGCGCGAAAAGCAGCGATTCAGTACCACACGATACATACGACCAAACTGAGCGTAGCACCATGCTTTAAGCTGTTTCACTTCGTCACCCACCAGCGTATGGAGGGCCTTTTTCAATTCTTTTTCGAACAACTGACGGTCAAAGCTGACCTTTTGCAGAATCATTTTAACGTATTCAAGCATGGAAGCCATACTGCATTCGTCGTTTTTGGGTTAAACAGTAAGGTAGAGGAATATGGTGTTGAATCAGGTATACTCGTTATCATTGTAACGGGGTAGGTACTCAAATGTTGCCAGCAAAATTACATGAGACTTGTAGTATTTATAGTATTCCTTGTATTATATTTTCATGAATATACCCCTTCTTTTGCCCAAAATACTGATAACCAGCTAGCTATTGCTTTCAGCGCGACTGACTTTCCGATTGAACGGTCTTTTACTATTTCGTTACTGATTCATAACAGCGACTCGCGGCCTACCGTTGCTTTTCCAGACATTCCGGGCCTTGTTAAGCAGGGACTCAATCGCAGCACAACCCGCAGTGAGGCCGATGGGCGTGAAGTAGTAGATCAGTTAATTACGCAAACGTACCTGGCGACTCGTGCGGGCACAATTCGCGTTCCTCCGTTTAGCCTGTCAGTCGATGGGCTCACAGTTCGATCATCAGGGACTACACTAACCGTCCGGGCTGTCAGCTCACCTGCCGAGGTTGCCGCTGCGCTCACAGCAGCCAAGGCAAAGAATGACAAACAAGCCGCCTTTCTGCAAACATCGGTCAATCAGACAGTTCTTTACACAGGGCAAGGGTTGCAGGTCAGGCTGTCCTTTTTAGTCGCTGATAACTATCCATACGAGGTGAAGTTTGATCAGCTCGAGCAACAGGTAGCCACCATTGTCAGAAAACTCAAACCCGCCAACGCCTGGGAGGAAAATGATAATATCAGCGAATTGAAAGGCGTACCTGTAGTAGTAAACGGGCGTAAATACGTTGAATACCGACTATACCAGTCTACGTTCTTTTTTCTGGCTACCCAAACTGGCGCTGTTCGGCAGATTACACTCCCCGCCCTGCCGCTCACAGTATCCCGCCAATTGGTCAGTACTCCAGTAGCTGCCATTCCCGGTTCGCAAAGCAGCCCGGCTGCGCCTGCTGCAACGTCCAGGGCCGAACGGGTCACTTTCACCAGTCTTCCCGTTAACGTACAGGTACGTCCCCTTCCCCGCTTATCAGACGTGGCAATGCCCGGCCAAATGGCTGTAGGTACGTTCAGACTGGTTACCGATTTAGATCACAATCAGGTAGCGGTTGGGCAATCGGTACGGTACGATATCCGGTTAGAGGGGGAGGGAAATATTGCAGGTATACAGCCCCCCCAAATAGAAGCATCGAGCGAAGAGCTTGATGTATTTCCCCCTCAAGTTCAGAGTTATATTGGGCGTACTGGTGATCAGGTAAGCGGCTACAAGTCGTTCCGATATTTTCTGATCCCAAAGCAAAAAGGGACCTTAACGTTGGCCAAACGATTTTTCTGGGTTTACTTCGACCCCCAATCAGGCCGCTACGACACCTTACGCCCTCAAACAGTTTTGACAGTGGGGGAGGCATCCGACGGCCTGGCACGTGGCATTGTTCCTTCTGACACCCTCGATGGTACTGGTCGCCCATCGATTTATGCCGGATTGGAACAGATTGAGAGTACAGAGCAGTTCATCAACTGGCCTGTACTGATTCGAGCTATGGCCAACGTCCTAATCATCCTGATGATCCTAGGTACGTTGTTTGTTTTTGCACGCAAATAAGAAACCGTCTTCAGTCCTCTGTACTCGGTTGTCCCGCTACCGAAATACATCGGAGAGTAGCAACGCAACAGATAATCAGGAGCAGAAGAGCCCCTTCCATGAGCAGTACATACGGAACTCTCTTTAGAATTACCACATTTGGCGAATCGCACGGAGCAGCCATTGGCGTTACCATCGACGGCTGCCCGGCTGGCCTTTCTTTTGATACCACTTTTATTCAGGCTGAGCTAGACCGGCGCAAGCCCGGACAGTCACGCATTACAACGCAGCGCCGCGAAGCCGACGAATTCGAGGTCCTATCGGGGGTCTTTGACGGCCAAACTCAAGGTACTCCTATTGCGCTTCTTATTCGTAATACTGACCAGCGCAGTAAAGATTACGGACACATTGCCAAGCAATTTCGACCAAGCCACGCCGACTACACTTATCAGGCGAAGTACGGCACCCGCGATTACAGGGGCGGTGGGCGATCATCGGCGCGCGAAACAGCCGCGCGGGTAGCGGCGGGTGCCGTGGCGAAGTTGCTTTTGCAACGACAGGGTATCTCTGTGCAGGCCTATGTTTCGCAGGTTGGTAAGTTGAAATTGGAGAAAACGTACGCAGACATGAACCTGGCAGTGGCCGAAGAAAACGCTGTGCGCTGCCCCGACCCGGAAACCGCCGAACGCATGTTTACCCTTATCGACGAGACCCGCAAAAATGGTGATAGCATCGGGGGTGTAGTCGATTGCGTGATTACGGGTGTACCGGCCGGCTGGGGCGAACCTGTCTTTGACAAACTTCATGCCGAACTTGGCAAAGCGATGTTAAGCATTAATGCAGTCAAAGGGTTTGAGTATGGTAGCGGTTTTGCCGGAGCAGAGTTATACGGGTCACAGCATAACGATGAGTTTTATACGGACGAAGCGGGCCAGGTACGTACGCGCACAAACCAGTCAGGGGGTATTCAGGGCGGTATTTCAAATGGTGAAACAATTTATTTCCGCACTGCATTTAAGCCTGTAGCTACTATTATGCAGGATCAGGAGAGTGTTGACTCAGATGGCAACGCTGTTGTTGTCAGTGGAAAAGGCCGCCATGATCCCTGTGTTGTGCCCCGTGCTGTACCAATCGTTGAAGCAATGGCAGCTTTGGTGTTAGTCGACATGTGGCTCCGAAACCTCGGAAACAAACTGTAAGTAACCATTTTTTACTTTACATTAAATAATTTCTTTCACTAGTTTAGACGGAACTTATTTTTTGGACCGGAAATTGCTATATCTCTAGTAAGTCCATATTTTATAATATCTACCATCCGTTTTAGTCTAACCTATTTATTTACAAACCGTTTCCGGTCATGAAATTTTCTACTTCCAAGTTGACACTAGTTTCAATAGCCTTCTTTTTGATTGCGCTATTAGGTTGTAACGTTCAGGAGGCCACGCCGTCTATAGCAGTACCCGAGGGTGTAAATCTCGAGTTGGTTAAAGAAGTCGAGTCTATTTCTGAAAAACAGGTTCAGAAAATCGTCTTCACCGAGATGCTGTCCAAAGAAGAGAAAGTATTTATCTTCAAAAAGCGGATTACTGAACAAATGCAGCAATTGTCGCTGTCTAGCGAGCAAAGAGACCACCTTGAGCTATTGGTTGCCAACATGACACCGGAGCTGTATGTGAACTCACCGCTGGGCCGCAAGCGTGTCGACTTCCTGTCGACCTGGACGGCTAAGGGCAAAGCCCTATTTGGCGAAGAAGCGCTGCGCGACATCGTTGCGTCGTTAACGCCACTTGAGGCTGGGAAAAAACAGGTCACTCCGTTAAAAGCCTCCCCTTCTACAGGCACCAATTGTAACTGCGCTACCTCTTCGAGCTATTGCGGCGAAGGTTACGGCTGCACGTATATTCCTTCCTGCAACATTCAGGGCTGTGGCACTTTGTTCGTGTATACCTGCAACGGCAGCTGCGACCGGATCATCTAACCTGACACTTCTGCCAATCAACTCATTTGTAATGAGGTCAATAAGCACCAAAAAACACATCAGCTATGTGCTGATGTGTTTTGTTTTTCTTGGCTGCCAGTCGAAGCCGACATCGACCACTTTTTTTCCGAAAGACACCATCGATCTAGGTGCTGTCAGCAGTGGTGATTCTATCGATTTTGTAGTTGACGTTAAGAACCCGACTGATAACGAGGCAAAAGTTGCCGACATACGGGGTACGTGTGGTTGTATAAAAGTCAAAAATTATCCGGCGGTGTTGAAGCCGTCAGAAGCTGGCACAATAAATGCTACTTACTATAGCAAATTTGACAAAAAGTCAGCGGGGCCTTTATATAAAAGTATTGTACTCCGATCGGATAAGAAGCCATTTATTCACGCTATCCAAGTAAAAGTCAATGTAGAGTAGGCAACGTTAAACAGGCAGTTTTATGAAGAAATACTTGCTCATCAGTACTTCGTCCTTGGTGTTGTTGCTTCTCCTGATTCCGCTTGGCGGTTTTGGTGGGCACCATATTAAGTTTAGTATTGCCAGTTTTGCTTACTGCTTCCTCACGTATTATTTGCTGAGGAATACGGATACTACGCGCAGTAAGCTCAACGTGACAAGCCTGCTCTTGCTGCCTTTGCTGCTCATCTATGTGCCTTTACACATACTCGACTTTACCAACACGATGTACGCGCTACCAAGTTCGGTCGCTCATTTCATCGGTATTTTCGCAGGCCTACTCCTAAACGGCATCAACAGGCAATGGAAGGTCGTTTTCCTCCCCTTATTCAGCCTGTTAGTCATGTGGGGTAGTTTATCGGGCTATGATTGGTGGGCCAACAAAGTATACTACGGAAGTTACAGTGGGCTGGTCAACGAAGAAGTTGCGCCGTTTACCCTAATCGGTGCCGACGGCCAGTCGATTTCGTCAACATCGTTAAAAGGCCAATTTGTGGTGCTCGACTTCTGGAACACAAGCTGCGTTACCTGCTTTAAAAAATTCCCCAAGCTGCAGCGCTTTCACACGCAATACGAACACAACTCGAAAGTCAAGTTCTTCGCCGTTAATATTCCTTTGTCGCGCGATTTGCCTGGTCAGGCCGTCAGGGCCATTCGAAAAGATGGATACACCTTCCCGGTGTTGCTCGCCGAAAGCAAATCGCTTATTGACCTGTTCAAAGTGAATTCTTTCCCAACGGTGATCATCCTCGATCCGTCACAGCGAATCATTTACAGAGGCATGATCGATAACATTGATGGACCGCTTAGCCGTGAGTTAGCGCTTAACCGCTAGCCTTCTTCTGTTACCTGTATTACTCGTAAAAAGGGCGTTTAGCTGCCTATATTAGCAGCTAAACGCCCTTTTTACGAGTAATAGCTTTGGGGCTTATAACTCTTTGATCCGGACATTACGGTACCACACTTTCTCATCAGGACTGTGTGACTGAAACGCAATGCTGCCTTTTGCATGGGGGGTAGCGTACGGCCATTTGGCAAATTTGCTCTTCGCCAGCTTCTCTTTCCAGTCGGTACTACCGTATTCGTAGTCGACCACTTTTTTACCATTCAGGTAGTGCTCTACGTGGTTGTTGTTAACTACGATCCGGCCTTTGTTCCATTCGCCAATGGGTTTGATCTGATTCAGATCGGTAGGTTCATACATATCGTAGGCGGCCCCGGTCAACTGCGTCTTAGCCAACTGCATTCGCTTTCCGTTCTTGTCGAGCCACTCGTAGCCCCGGTCGTCGATTACCTGGTATTCAGGACCCGACATATAGGTACTAGCCAGATCGGGCGTATCGTGCAGCTTGTAGATCACGCCGCTATTGCTGCCTTTGGGCAGTTTGAATTCAAACTCGAAGTCGAAGTTTTCGTATTCTTTATCGGTTACCAGATCGCCGCCGGTACCGTCGGGCGTCAGGGCTCCATCTTCTACTGACCAGCCAACAACGCCGGTTTTGTGAAAGCTATGCCAGCCCGATGTCGTTTTACCGTCGAACAACGGAGTCCATTTAGGTTTAGGGGCCGTAAAGGCCGTGATTGCAGCGGTGCCCAGCAAGAACAGACCGGCAGAAAGCAGTGGCTTTTTCATCGTAGTGTATGTTTCAATACTAAAGTCAAAACAGGCCCAAAACTCCTATTCGGTAACAAGATCGGGGTTTTATCTAGATTACAACCCTTTTTAGTACCTTGGAATCTAGCTGATACGCCAACGTTTTCTGCTTCTCAACGACCATGAAACAACTGTACTTTTTGCTGTTTATGGGATTGGTTTACACCCTGACAGGCTGCCGCAAAAGCTGCGGGCCATCGGGCGAACCTAACCTAAGGCTACGCCTTGTCAGTCAGGGGCCCTTACCGATCACCGCTATCCGCGCCCTCGACGCCCTGCCCAACGCAGCGGCTATTAAATTACCCACCGTGATTGCGTCGCCTGTGAGCGGAACCGTGTACGAAGGAACATTACCCGTTAACCTGACTGCCGATAAATCGCGCTACGAGTTGATCAATGCCAGCGGGCGTGATACCATCACGGTGCAGTACCGCCGGGTATTTACGTACGAAGATGTTGACTGCGGCTACATTGTTAACCTGACCGCCCCCCAACTCAGCAACGGACAACCCGTTTCCAACACCGACATTGTGCAGACAACGCGCGGCTCGGTTCGATCGGTCCTCTTCCAACCTACGCTTGTTCGTACACTGACTATTCCGAGCAGCGCACAGGATACGGGCATCACCGCTGAATTAGTCTGGCCATGAGAAACAGCCTGCTCCTTTTTTTAGGTCTGTTCTATGCCCTCACGGGGCAGGCACAGGACTCGATTCCGCTCTACTCCGATGCCATTGCCCGGCAACGGGCGTCGCTCCGCCCCAGTATAGGGCTCGATCTGTATCAGGCAGTGTGGTTTGCGTATTCAGGAAACCAGCACGATACACCGGCTACCTACGTCCACCCGATTTCGATGACGCTTTATGTACCCAGCAAAGACCTGAACAAACCCAATCGGGCTCTGTTCATCAACGCCGGGTACGTTGCCTATGGGGGTACGTTGCAGCGAAACATTTACCAGACCGGCCACAGCGCGCACGTTCGGGTAGGGGTCGAACACACCAATCAATACCTCATTCTAGGCTATAGCGGGCTGCTGTCGGGCTGGTCAGGAGCGGGCTCATTTCTGTTCAACGGACCCACTTTCGGTGATTATCAGGAATCTATCGGTCGGCGGGCGGGGCTGGCAATCGGGGCCGAAGGTCATATCGGCGCCCTGATTCCGCTGAGTAAGCGCCTGTCGCTGCGCCCGGTACTGCGGGGCACCATACTGGCTAAAGCGGGGATGGTCAATAACCTGCGTCCGCCCCACCTGTCGGGTGTCGACTGGCAAACTGAGCGTCAGGCTGGGGTGGCTGCCAGTTTCCAGGTCAACTTCGTGGTTACCCTGTAAGCCAATGCAGAACCGCCTTATCTGCTATTTCTTTTACCTCCTTGCGGGGGGAGCGTGCCTTTGGGCGCTAATAGCCTGCAAAGGGTCGCCCTGCCTGCAAGCCGACCCGGTTATTCAGGTACGTGTTACATCGCCGACCTCACAAACGCTGACCAACCTGACGATCATAGATCTGGTATCGTCTGCCTACACCATCAAGCGCCGCTACACGCTGGAACAGGACAGACAGGCCTTGTTTGTGCTGCCCCTGAATTTAAACGCCCGGCAAACCCGCTACACGTTTACTCTTAATGGTAAGTCAGACACGCTCACCATCAATTATGCCCTGAAACTGACGTATGGCGATCAGGAATGCGGCTATACGGTCGACATTGACCAGCCAAATGGGCGGCCTATAGCCGAGTCGACCATTGGAACGGTGCAGACAGCCCTCCCCACCGAACCAGCGTTTGCCGACACGCTGTACGGCGCCATTGATGCGGGGTATCAGAAAACAGTGGCTAAAATTCGGTTACGCCTGTGAGAAACAGACTAACTACACTCTGCCTGCTGGGTACGTTGCTGAGTAGCGCGCAACAGGGAATGGCTCAGCTCACCGCCGATCCCGGCCCCGAGCGGCGGTTGGTACTGGGTCTCGACCTTAGCAAAACGCTTATTCCCGCACTGAGCGGCAAAGGAGCAAACTTCCCGTTCAAACACAAATCCTTTTTCACAATTGAGCCGTCACTTCGTATCGAAATGGCTAACAAACGCTTTTCATGGGTGCTACAACCCGGCTTCACCCGCTTCACGGACGCTCCGTTCGGGAATGCGTCGCTGTCGATGACGGGCAGTTTCCTGAAAGCCGGCGCTGAATACCGGATTGCGACCGATCATTTTCTGGGGTT
Source organism: Fibrivirga algicola (assembly GCF_011742925.1). GTDB lineage: Bacteria > Bacteroidota > Bacteroidia > Cytophagales > Spirosomataceae > Fibrella > Fibrella algicola. Next base: position 402,309 of record NZ_WAEL01000006.1, on the reverse strand, counting down.
ACTGCTTACCACGTCGGGCTGGCAAACCGAGGGAACGGTTACTATTCCGAGTCCGGCGTTTAGCCCCTATCAGTCCGCGTTACCAACAAACAGAGGCGTTGCCGGCGGGCTTGAATTCCAGAGTAGTCAGGGTATTCGGTTAGGGCCAACCTCGATGTTCCGCTTTGTGGTCAGAATCAACAGTTTCTGGCGGAGCCGCCTTCGTGACAGTCCCGAAACGCCGTACATTCCGGGTCTGGGTCGCTATGGTGACCTGCGCGGCTCATCGATGAGCGCCACGTTCGGTGCCAGCCTCGAATACCACTACTACGTGCGGGGCCGCTGGTGAAATTGGTCTGCCAGTAACTTTCTCGCTTTTGCCGGCGTTTACGATGGCATGAAAACCATTGCCGCCAACACACTTCCTCAACTCGAATTTTACCGGTACCTGATTGGTGCCGTCGGCCCCCGCCCTATCGCGTTTGCCAGTACCATCAGCAAAGAGGGCCATGTTAACCTAAGCCCCTACAGCTTCTTCAACGTTGTTGGTTCCAACCCACCCATGATCATGCTGTCGCCCAACATCAACCGGCGCGGTGAGAAAAAGCATACCCTGCTGAATATTGAAGAAACGGGCGAGGTCGTGATCAACATCGTGAACTACAGCATGGTTGAGCAAATGTCGCTGGCCAGTGCCGAATATGACCGCCACGTGAACGAGTTTACCAAAGCAGGCTTTACCGAAGTCCCCTCTACGCAGGTACGTCCGCCACGTATAGCCGAAGCTCCTGCTGCGTTTGAGTGCGTGGTGCGCCAGCTTATTCCCACGGGCACCGAGCCGGGCGCAGGTACACTGGTGCTGGCCGAAGTGGTGGTCGGGCATTTCAGCGACGACATTTTTACCGACAATGGCCTGATCGATCCCCGAAAAATCGACCTGATCGGGCGGATGGGGGCCGATTGGTACGTGCGGGCCAATGGCGACGCGCTGTTTGAAGTAGCCCGCCCCAAACAGGGTATTGGCTACGATCAGTTGCCCGCCACGCTCCGAACCAGCCGCATTCTGACGGGAAATGATCTGGGTAAGCTAGCCAGCTTTGAGGCGCTACCTACCGACGACGAGGTACGTAACTACGGCGAAACCGACGCCCTGCGCCAACTGGCCGACGATACCCGGAACGGCTGCCAGTACCTACCCGATGTGCTGCATCACCGGGCCCACCAACTATTGGCACAAAACCAGGTTCGCGAGGCGTGGCTGACGCTGTTGCTGGTCCGGTAGCCTTGCTTAAAGGCCGCGTCAATCGTCTCCCGATCAATAGTCGCCCAAACAACCAGGCTTTTGTGGTGTTCTGACATAGAACAACGTTATGAACAACCATGAAAAATTCAGCAACACGGTCCGGCCTGATTGGCATCAGTACGGTCAGCCTTTTCCTATTGGCGATCAGCCTGTTAGCCTTAATGTCGAGCTGCGCCAAAGACAGTACTGACAAAGTAGACGAGGCCAACAAACAACGCATTGAGAGCCAGTCGGCCGCCATCAGCAAAGACGCCAAGGACGACGCCATTAAGATGGCCGAGAAAATAGCCGATCTGGCGGGCATGAACATTACCGCCCGTAGCCTCAGCGAACTAGCCCTGCAACGGGCTACTAATCCGCAGGTTAAGAATTACGCCCGCAAAGTGCTCGATGGCAATCGGCAGTCAGACAATGAGCTGGTGCAGTTGGCCCGGTCGCTGAGCCTACAGCTTCCCGCTACGCTTACCTCAGAAGGTAAAGACCGCGTGGAAGATTTGAAGAACACGAAAGCAGGCACCGAATTCGACCTGAAATACCTGGACGAACTCGGTAAAGTGTCGAAAAAGTCGGCCAGCGTGGCTGATGACCTCGACGACGACGGCACCACTGAGGCGGTTAAAGCTTATGGCAAAAAGACACGTCAGTCGTTAGATAGCCAGAATGACGCCATTAAGCAGTTGACCAACGTGTTGAACTAGTAGGCTTGCAGCACGGCGATGTGATGCCGGGTGTGAATACCAACGAAATACAACATCTCACGCACGGAGATTAACCCCAGCGCCGGGTGCGGAATCTGGTACCGATCCAGCTCATCCTCTGACCACCCGGTCAATTGACTAGCCAGCCCCAGGTCCGTATCGGTCAGCCGGGCCAGCCTAGTGGCTTTGTCGGCTGGAACATCGTCGGGGCGAGGCGATAGGTTGGCGGGGGCTTTCTGGCCTGCTTCCAGCCGTAGGCGGTACATGGCGGCAACTTCGCTGTATGAGCGCGACTTTTGCACAGCTTCTCCCCATTGCGCAAACACATCGCGCGGGCCGGCTACCAGTCTGAGCACTGGTTTTGATGATAGGTACAAATGTTGGGCGGTGTCAGCCACAGACCAGCGACTACCTGGCCGTTCCGCAAAGGTCGCTTCGCTGAATGGGGTAGCAAACTGGTTAAAAGCAGCGGCCTCAGCGGCCAAAAACGCCTGTACTTCGTCGATCGTCATAGTGCTTACTGGCTGCGCAGGTATGTTGCAAGCAGGTCGGTCACGGTGTCTATTTCGGCGGCTGTGTTGTAATAGTGCGGCGACAGCCGAACCGCCCAGTCGATGCCCTTGCGCTGCCAGTCGATAAGTGCGAAGTTGGTAAAACTCATCGAGAAGTTCACCTGATGCTGCTTCAGGTACGTTTGCAGCCCGTCGGGGGTTTGGCCCGGAACAGTGAACAGCAATAGACTGGCGGTGTGGTCAGGCTTATCGAGCAGGCGCAGACCGGGTACGTTCGCTAGGCCGGTATATAGTTGATTCATTAGGCCCGCATTTCGTTCAGCAATGGCGGGCAACCCGATTTTATTCGCGTAGCGGATTGCCTCGGCCAGACCGAGCGTCAGGGCCGGGGCCGTTTCCCACTGCTCGAAACGCCGCGCCGATGGCTGGGGCAGGTACGTGTCAGGGCCGGTCCAGTCGGCCCCGCGCATATCGATAAATAAGGGCTCAAGTCCGGCATCAAGCACCCGGTCCGACACGTAGAGCATCCCCGTACCGCGTGGGCCCCGCAAGAATTTTCGACCCGTAAAACTCAGAAAATCAGCACTAATTGCTTCAGCGTCGACAACCAGTTGCCCCACCGACTGGCAAGCGTCCACGATGTACCAGGCGCCTATTTCGCGCGCCACCCCGCCAAACGCTTCCACGGGCTGAATCCGGCCCGAATTGGTGGGTACGTGGGTAACGGCAATCACGACCGGACGCAGGCTACGCGCCAGCTCGATCAGGTGGTCGGGGATAACGCCGCCTTCAGGATAGTCGTTGGCCCGAACCACCCGCACGCCCAGTCGCTTTTGCAGCGAGAGAAACGCAAACTGATTCGAGATATAATCGTCGTTCGTCGTCAGAATTACATCAGCTGCCCGAAATGGAATAGCTGACAGGGCCTGGGCATACGCGTTGGTAGCGCTGGACGCCAGGGCAATGTTTCGCGGCTGAGTATGCAGCAGTGTAGCCGCCTCCGGGTAAATGGCCTGCAACGACGCGCTAAACGCCGTGGCCGATTCGTAGCCACCATACTGCGCTTCATGATCGAGATACGATTGAATAGCAGTACTGACCGAGGTGGGCATTAAACCTGCCCCGGCGTTGTTTAGATGAATAAGGTGCCCGGTGGCGGGAGTATCGCGGCGAAGCTGGTCGATGTTCATGCAGTAGGAAGCACGGCGGCGGTGGCTTCCAGTTCGAGTTTCAGGCCATAGTGTAGGGCAGGAACGGGCACTACGGCACGAGCTGGTTTGTGATCGCCAAAAAAGGCGGCATATAGGCGGTTGATGTCGCCCCAGTCGCCGATGTCAGTCACGTAGATACGCACCTGAAGCACCTGGTCGGGGGCGCTGCCTGCGGCCAGCAAAATGGCTCTGAGGTTGTAAAAGACGGTTTCTACCTGCCGGGCAAGGGGGGCTTCTGTTAGTTTTTCGCCGGCGGCTGTTATTGGCAGAATACCCGATACGTACACGAGGCCGTTATGAACAACAGCCGGGGCGTAATGACCAGCAACAGGAGCGGCCTTCGACGAATAAATAAACGTCATCGGAAAGAGGTATGACTAGTTAGGTGGGGGATTTACCCCTAAATATATGAACGTAAATCGATTGTTTTTACTGCTTGCGCTGGGTCTGGCAATTGCCCTTTGGCTATACGGCAGGTACGTTGCCATACCACGGCCACCCCATAAACGCCCGCCGGGTGTGACCTCGCCCGGAAACCGGCGCGTAGAAAAGGCTGACGACGAATGGGAATCGATCCTGACACGGGCGCAGTACGTAGTCATGCGTGGACGGGGTACCGAATGGGCAGGAAGCAGCGACTTATTGCACGAGCACCGCCCAGGTACATTCATTTGTACGGGTTGCCAGAACCCGTTGTTTTCGTCGGCCACTAAGTTTGAGTCGAACACCGGCTGGCCCAGTTTCTACACGCCCATCGTTGCCAACGCCATCTATACCGAACCTGATGGCGGCCGCACTGAGGTATGTTGTGCGGTTTGTGACGCTCATCTGGGGCATGTCTTTTCTGATGGCCCTGCCCCTACCGGACTGCGTTATTGCATGAACGGTGTGGCCATGCAGTTCAGGCAAAATCGATGATCTAAAAATGAGATTAATTTAATAAAACATTAAAGGGAATTAATGCACAAATCCCTTTTCTGAGGTATTTCTAAGCGACTTTTGAGCCTGTTGAGGGGGTTTTTACCCGAAACTTGTACTCATATTTTTGCCTACGCAATGCGCTTAGTACTTATTGCCTTAGTGTTTTTCCTCACGCTGTCGGTTGTCAAAGCACAGGATTCACTCCGACTTACCCGGCGTCAGGCAGATAGTCTGTTCTTACAAAATAATCTGTTGTTACTGGCCGAACGGTTCCGTATCGATGCCAGCCAAGCCCAGCTCATTCAGGCTCGTTTACTGGATAATCCGACGGTATCAGTTGAGTTAAGCTCTTTCAATAACCAGACACGCCGGGTACTCGATGTGGGCCGCGAGGGCGAAAAAATCATCAGCGTTCAGCAGTTGCTTTATACCGCTGGCAAGCGAAACAAACGCATTGCTCTGGCCACCGAAGCTACCCGCCTGACTCAGTACGAATTGCTGGATCTGCTTCGGGGCCTCCGCTTTGAACTACGTAGCCGATTCTATGCCGTTTATTTTCAACAACGAACGTTGGCTCGTTTTGATCAACAGATTACGATTCTGCAGTCGACGGTCGACGCCTACGAGAAAGAGTTTAGTCGCAATAACGTGTCACTCCGGGAACTGGTCCGATTGAAGGCACTGCTCTTTCAGATCGAGAATGACCGGACCGAAATTCTGCTTCAGCTTGCCGATGACCAGCGGACGTTGCGCACTTTGCTGGGGGTTCAGCAACCCGTTCAACCCCGCATTATCGACGAAGCCCTGAGTCGATACAGACTTCCCTCCCTCGCCGATGACACGCTTCGCAGCATGGCGCTCCGTAGCCGGCCCGACCTGCTGGTGGCCCAGTCGCTGAGCAAACAGGCTGAGCTAAACCTGAGCCTGCAACGGGCGCTGGCCCGACCCGACGTACGGGTTGGTGGCACCTACGACCAGGCGGGCAGTTACGTTCCACACTACGTGGGCTTGTCACTAGCGACCGAATTACCGGTGTTCAATCGCAATCAGGGGGCTATTCAGGCGGCCCGTAACCAGGTAGGCTATCAGCAACAACTTCAACGCCAAAAAGCAATTCAGATCAGCAATGAAGTGGCAACAGCTCTCGAGAAAGTACGGGAAGTTGACCGGCGGGTGAAAGCCGTAGAAGGCCGATTTACCGAGCAGTTTGACCAGCTCAACCAGGGTGTGATCGTGAGTTTCCGTAAAGGCAACATCACTCTGCTGGAGTTTGTCGATCTGATCGAGAGTTACAACCAAAGCATTCGGGAGCTTAATCGGCTTAAAGCCGACCGTATAGGCACCTACGAGGAACTCAATTACCTGACAGGTGAAGACCTTTTTAAGTAAATCGATTTATGAAAATTATATACGCGTACAGTGTGCTTGTGGCTGGGTTGGTGCTGGCCGTTTCATGCAAGCCGAAGATCGAGGCAGAAAAGGCGGCGGCTTTTATGCTCTCCGACACCATGATGCACCGCATTCAGATCGATTCGGTGGTGAGCCAACCTATTCGCAGCGAGTTGACCCTGGTGGGCAAAGTGGTAGCTGACGAAAACCGGGTAATCAAGGTATTTCCGCTGGTTGGTGGTAACGTAGAGAATGTCAATGTAGAGTTAGGCGACTTTGTGCGTAAAGGCCAAACGCTCGCCACGATCCGATCGGGCGAAGTAGCTGATTTTGAGCGGCAAAACTCACAAGCACAGGCTGAATTGATGTTGGCGCAGAAGAACCTTCGCCTCGCCCAGGACCTGTTTGAGACCAAACTCAACTCACAGCGCGAAGTGACTATTGCCCAGCAGGAATTAGAAAAAGCGCAGGCCGAAGTGAACCGCATTCGGCAGGTGTACCAGATTTATGGAGTGGGTAAGTCGTCGACGTATACCGTCAAATCCCCCATCGATGGGTACATCATTGAGAAAAACGTAAACCGCGAAATGCAACTCCGCTCCGACAACACCAATAATCTGTTCACTGTGGGGCAGATCAGCCAGGTGTGGGTTTTGGCCAATGTAAATGAGAGCGATATTGGTCGGGTAAAAGAGGGTATGGCGGCAAGCGTACAAACCTTGAGTTACCCCGACGAGCTGTTCAATGGTCACGTAGATAAGCTGTATACGGTGCTTGATCCGGAAACAAAAGCCTTGACTGTTCGCATCCGGCTCGATAACCCTAAGCTGAAACTGAAGCCTGAAATGCACGCTACCGTGACATTGCGCTACGAAGATGGCGGTCAACTGGCTACTGTACCAGCCCAATCGATCATCTTCGACCGGTCGCGGCATTTTGTACTCGTATTCCGGGGGCCCTCCGATATTGAAACACGTGAGGTCAATGTGCTCAAATCACTGGGCGACGTAGCCTACATCCGGTCGGGCCTGAAGCTGGGTGAACGGGTCATTTCGCGCAACCAGCTGTTGGTTTACGACGCGCTCAACGATTAACGAAAGCGAACGCCCCCGCCAACCGGTGGTCTTGGCCCCCTGCTTCTCCCTCTTGCTATGAACCGTTTTATACGAAACGTCGTCGGCTTCTCGCTTCGAAACCGATTCTTCATCTTTTTCCTGACGGCGGCGCTCGTCATTGCCGGGGTGGTCAGCTACCTGAATACCCCGCTCGAAGCGTTTCCAGACGTTACCAACACGCAGATCATTGTCGTTACCGAGTGGAACGGTCGCTCGGCTGAAGAGATCGAGCGGTTTGTGACCATGCCCATTGAAGTGGCTATGAACTCGGTACAGCGCAAAACCAACGTGCGATCGATCACCATGTTCGGGTTATCAATCATCAAGATTATTTTCGAAGATGATGTTGAGGATTTCTTCGCCCGTCAGCAGGTCAACAACCAGTTGCGAACGATCTCGTTACCCGATGGCGTAGAACCCGACGTGCAACCACCCTACGGCCCCACCGGGGAGATTTTCCGATTTACCCTTAAAAGCCCGACCCGCGATAGCCGCGACCTGCTTACGCTGCATAACTGGGTGATTGACCGGCAGCTGCGTTCGGTAGCGGGCGTTGCTGACGTGGTGGCCTTTGGTGGGCGCGAACGGATGGTTGAGATACGGGTAAATCCGACCCAACTGGTCAAATATGATATTACCCCGCTGGAAGTGTACCAGGCCGTTACGCGCAGCAACATTAACGTGGGCGGCGACGTCATTGAGCGAAACGGGCAGGCCTACGTAGTACGGGGCATTGGCCTGCTGACCTCCGTTGCCGACATTGAGAACCTGATCATCGAAGATCTGGACGGCAACCCGGTACTGGTAAAAAACGTGGCCGAGGTAGCCGAATCGCACCTGCCACGGGTCGGTCAGGTTGGGCTGAACGGCGATGACGACGTGGTAGAGGGCATCGTGGTGATGCGCAAGGGTGAGAACCCCAGCGACGTACTGGGCCGCGTGAAAGACAAGATCGACGAGTTGAACACCCGTATTCTACCGTCGGACGTGAAGATGGTTACCTTCTACGACCGCGATAACCTCATCAGTTTTTGTACCCGCACCGTACTGCACAACCTGACCGAAGGTATTATCCTGGTGACGGTGATCGTATTTCTGTTCATGGCCGACTGGCGTACAACTGTCATTGTGTCGATTATTATTCCGCTGGCCCTGCTGTTTGCCTTTATGTGTCTGCGGCTGCGGGGCATGTCGGCCAACCTGCTATCGATGGGGGCTGTCGATTTTGGTATTATCATCGATGGCGCAGTGGTCATGGTGGAAGGTATCTTCGTGTCGCTCGACCACATGGCGCACCGGGTCGGTATGCCTAAATTCAACCGGCTGGCCAAACTGGGCTTAATCAAAAAGACGGGGGGCGATCTGGGCAAAGCCGTTTTCTTCTCGAAACTAATCATCATCACGGCGTTGCTGCCCATTTTCTCGTTCCAGAAAGTAGAAGGCAAGATGTTCTCGCCCCTCGCCTGGACCCTGGGGTTTGCACTTCTTGGAGCGTTACTCTTTACGCTTACCCTGGTGCCGGTGCTCTGCTCGATTCTGCTGAACAAGAACGTCCGGGAAAAGAACAACCCGCTGGTCAATTTCTTCGACCGTATCGTCATGAGCGGATTCGGTTGGTGCTACACCCACCGCAAAATCAGCCTGATCGCCGCCACCGCCTTCATGGTATTGACGTTCGCGTCGGCGTCGATATTGGGGACCGAATTTTTACCCCAGCTCAACGAGGGTGCCCTGTGGGTGGAAGCCAAATTACCCATGAGCAGTTCGCTCAATGAAACGGTGAAAATGGTTCGGATACTTCGGAGTAAGCTGAGCGAGTTTCCGGAGGTAAATGGCGTGCTCTCTCAAACGGGCCGGTCGAACGACGGCACCGACCCGTCGGGCTTTTATTACGTGCAGATGCAGGTGAATCTAAAACCCAAAGACGACTGGCCAGAACGTCGCAGTGGAAAATCGCTGACCACCGACGAGCTTATCGAAGAGATGGACCTTAAACTTAAGCAGTTTCAGGGCATTAACTACAATTATTCACAGCCCATCATCGACAACGTAGCCGAAGCGGTGGCGGGTATGAACGCCAGCAACGCCGTGAAGATATTCGGCGACGATCTGACTACGTTAAACGATCTGGCCAACACCGTAATCGGGGCCATTCACGACGTACCCGGTGTAAAAGACGTGGGTATTCTACGCAACATTGGCCAGCCCGAAATCAGCGTGCTGTTCGACGAACGGCGCATGGCCCTCTACGGGGTAGCGACTGCCGACGCGCAGGCCGTAATTGAAATGGGCATTGGCGGTAAAACGGCCTCGACCCTCTACGAAGGCGAACGCAAGTTTGATATCCGCGTGCGCTACGACGAAGCTCACCGCCGCACCGAAGAAGATATTATGCGGCTGATGGTGCCCACTATGCGCGGCAGTAAAATCCCCCTGCGCGAAATTGCCACGATCCGTAGCCTGACGGGTCCTGCCTTTGTGTACCGCGACAACAACAAACGGTTTATCGGCGTGAAATTCTCGGTACGTGAGCGCGACCTGGGCAGCACCATTGCCGATGCTCAGCAGCGGGTTCAGAAGAAACTGGCCAATCTGCCTAAGGGCTATTCAGTCACCTGGACGGGTGAATTCGAAAATCAGGTACGTGCGACCCAGCGGTTGGGGCAGGTAGTACCGGTATGTCTGGCGGCCATTTTTGTTATCCTGTTCATCTTATTCGGCAATGTCAAGGATGCCGGTCTGGTCCTGATCAACGTACCGTTCGCCCTAATTGGAGGCATCCTGGCGCTGCACATAACGGGTATGAACTTCGGCATCTCGGCGGGCGTAGGGTTCATTGCGCTCTTCGGCATCTGCATTCAGAATGGAGTTATTCTGGTGAGCGTATTTAACCAGAACCGGCGCGACCACATTCCGCTCGACGAGGCCATCCGTGAGGGTGTACGCTCCCGGGTACGTCCCGTGATCATGACGGCACTGATGGCTGCGATTGGGTTGCTACCCGCGGCTATCTCGACCGGTATCGGGTCTGAAACGCAGAAACCGCTGGCTATTGTGGTTATTGGCGGGCTGGTTACTGCTACCGTGCTAACGCTGCTCGTGTTTCCGATTATCTTCCGATTGTTCAATAAACGGGATGCGCATCATACACCCAAAGCGCCCGCTATCGAGCCAGCGTACTGATTTCTAAGGTAATTCTAAGCCCAATTAAGCCGTACTCTATTCTTTATCCAAGAGCTTCGTATGTATATTGGCTTCCTTTCCCGGAAGTAGTGTAACGTACTGTTTGGGTGTCGATAGCTCCTGTCTTGATGAACAGGAGCTATTTTATTGAGTGAGTAGACAAAACCGAGAGGTATTGGCCTGAATAGAACAGCGCTCTGCCAGTGGCTGTGAAGCTTTATGACAGGTAGTTAGTGAAAGAGAGCCCCTATTGCCCTGGCCTCACAATCAACCATGACCTGACCGGCCGGGCCAGGTACGTTTACACAAGGTTACGCGAGGCTTGCCACTATTTTGACCCGTTTGTGGTTTCACAGGCAGACAGGCGCATTAGCAGTTTGTTCCACCTCCTCCATACATCTTATGAAGTTATTATACAGTTACCTGCGGCAATACTGGGGTCTGTTAGCGCTAGCCCTTGTGCTCGCTTCGATCAACCAGATCTTTTCGCTGCTTGATCCTTATATTTTCCGTAAAATCATCGACCAGTTTGTGGTGAAACCCGGCGGAAGTTGGGGTGACATCAATTTCTGGGGTTTCCTGAGTCAGGGGGCGGGCTGGCTTATTTTGCAGGCGCTCGGCGTGGCTATGGTCAGCCGGATTGCCAAGAATTTCCAGGATTACTACGTCAACGTGATCACGCAGCGGCTGGGCGCGCAACTTTATACCGACGGTCTGCGCCATTCCCTCGAACTACCCTACCAGGTATTTGAAGATCAGCGGTCAGGCGAAACGCTGGGCATTTTACAGAAAGTTCGTACCGATGTGGAAAAGCTCATTCAGTCGTTCGTGAACGTACTATTTACTTCGGTCGTGGGCATTGTGTTTGTGATGTGGTACGCCGCCACCGTTTACTGGCCCATTGCCCCCGCCTACTTCCTGACCATTCCGCTGCTGGGTTTCGTAAGTTCACTGCTGAGCAAGAAGATCAAGGTGGTGCAGAAAAATATCGTAGCTGAAACCACCGCCCTCGCCGGATCAACCACCGAAAGCCTCCGCAACATTGAGCTGGTAAAAAGCCTGGGACTGGCCCAACAGGAAACCGAACGGCTGAACGGCACCACCACTAAGATTCTGAAACTAGAACTGAAGAAGGTACGCTACATCCGGTCGCTGTCCTTTATTCAGGGTACATTCGTGAACCTGCTGCGCAACGCCATCATGCTGCTGATGCTGTTTCTGGTAGTGCAGGGCAAAATCACGGTGGGCGAATTCTTCTCGCTGTTCATTTACTCGTTCGCTATTTTCGGGCCGCTGCAAGAACTGGGCAACATCATCAACGTGTACCGCGAAACAGAGGCATCGCTAGCCAATTTCCAGCGCATTCTCGACACACCCCGCGATAAAAAACCGGAACACCCACAGGCCATCCACCGCATCGAAAAACTGGCCTTCGACGAGGTACGCTTCAAACACCTGTCGGCCAGCGTACCGGCGCTGGCAGGCATTTCGTTTGATCTCAAAGTGGGCGAAACTATCGCCTTTGTGGGGCCGTCGGGCTCAGGCAAAACTACACTGGTGAAACTGCTGGTGGGTTTATATCAGCCTATGAGCGGGCAAATTCTGTACAACGGCATTACCGGCGCTAACATCAACCTCGACGAACTACGCGAGCAGATCGGCTTCGTGACGCAGGATACGCAGCTATTTGCCGGCACCATTCGCGAAAACCTGAAATTCGTAGCCCCCAACGCCACCGATGAAGACTGTCTGAAAGCATTGCATCAGGCGGCGGCCGACTCGCTACTGGCCCGCGCTCCGCAGGGCCTCGACACAGTGATCGGCGAAGGTGGTGTGAAGGTATCGGGTGGCGAGAAGCAACGCCTCAGCATTGCCCGCTCATTACTGCGCCAACCCGCGCTGCTCGTATTCGACGAAGCCACCTCGGCCCTCGACTCGCTGACGGAAGAAGAGATTACCAACACCGTTCGTTCGCTCTCGGAATCGAGCCAGCGCATGACAATCCTGATTGCCCACCGCCTCAGTACGATCCTCCACGCCGACCGGATTTTTGTACTCGAAAAAGGCCACATCGTCGAGCAGGGCGGCCACAACGAACTTATCGAACAACGCGGCCTCTATTATGCCATGTGGCGGCAACAAATCGGCGAACGCAAAGAGAACATGGTCACGGCGTAGGTATGTACGTACTGTCTGGCAGCAGGTCGGCACCTGCCGCTAGACAATCGGTGGAGCCGATGGCTCTTTTAAGGAGTTTTCCCCATCAATACGCTACAATCAGGCGGCCCTGCTTTTGTTTCTGGAGAATTTTTTCGGCCTGATTCAGCTCGTAGTCTATTTGCCAGGCATAGACACCGCCGGGGGTAAGGACACCTTTCGTGAAGCCGTCCCACTGAAACGGGGCCGTTTCGGTTCGGAAAATCAGTTCTCCCCAGCGATTGAAGACAGCCAGCGTTTTGATAGTAATATCGCCACAGGCAAAAGGCTGAAAGATATCGTTCATACCATCGGCGTTAGGCGTAAACAAGTCGGGCGTGTAGATCACGCAGCCACATTCGGTATAGTCGATCACGACCGAATCGCGGGCAGTGGCGCAGGCGTTGGTAACCGTGGCGCGGTACACACCCGATCGGCTGACGGTGCGCTTAGACTCAGCGAAGGCATCCTGCCAGGCAAAAGTACCTTCGGCAAACACCGGTTGAATGGTGTACACATCAGCCCCACACAGAGCCTTGTCGGCACCCAGCTCCAGTTGAGGGGGCTTGATAAAGGCCACCCGGATGGTGTCGGCGGCCACACACCCAGCCTGACTGATTTGCAGCGTGTACGTCCCGTTCTGCGTTACCTGAAAGCTGGATCGGCCGGAGCCGTCCTGCCAGCGGTAGTTGGGTGCGTTGGCCGGGCCGTTGAGCAGCAGGGTTTGCGCGTTACAGAGCGTGGTGTCGTTACCGAGGGTAAAATTCAGGGCGTAATCGACCGTAATGGTGTCGCTCAGTACCTTGCAGGGTGTAGTGACCGTAACCCAGTATTTGCCGGGTTTGGTGACCAGGTACGTTGCCGCCGTGCTGCCGTCATGCCAGCGGTAGTCGGTTGCGCCGGGCGTTCCGGCGTTGAGCAGATGCGTGCTCTGTCGGCCACAGAGGGTCGTATCCTTACCAAGGTCAAGATTGATTGGCACAAGTGAAATATCATCGATGAACACGTAGTAGAAGCCCAGCATGGGCGGCAGTGTGTTGAAGCTGCCAATGGTCATGTAACGTTCACCTCCTTTAGCCTCAAAGGTGCCACTGATCTTATCCCACTTAAATGAACCCGAAATCGTTTTCACCTGCGTGTCGAGCACCTGCGGTTTGGCAATCAGCAGACTTTTGATCGTCGAGGTAAGCGGCTGGTTCGCGAAGTGCGCGCCGATGGTGCCCGCTATGTACTGGTTGGGGTTTCGGGAACTGACATACATCTCGAAGTAATAACACGTACCTGCTTCGAGTGGCTTCTCGAGTGGGGTGGCGAGGTACTCCGCCCAACCCTGATCCAGAAATAACCGGGCCAGCCCGCGGCCGGTGCGTGGTGGCACTTCAATTTGGTTGGTTGGGAAGCACTGATTGTAAAAATCAGGCGTGGCCTGATTTGGATTATACCACGGCACCGCCTCCTCGAGTAGGTTATCCTTCCGGGGACAGTTCTGGTATTTTTCAAATCCGCCGTTTGGTATCAACTCCTGCGCGTTGACGCGGCCGTACGCCAGCAAAATCCAGCAACCTACCTGCCAGCAGAGGCGAGCTGATTGCACCATACAATTCAGGTTTCGTAGCAGCATCGGGTTGAAAGAACCAGTATAGCGTTTTATAAATCGGCGCGCTACAAGGCAGCGTAGACTCGTGAAAGTTACAAGAAAACGGGATAAATACGTAGTTATTCCTGCTAGTACTCAGCTGGATACCCTGCTCTTTATTAACACCGTGTAACAAGTCCGATAAGCCTATCTGCAACAGCACGTTTGGCCTCGTTTTCGCGTTTATTCTATAGCGCCGGAGCTCCAGCTTTGGCTGCCATGCTTAGTTCTATCCTACCGAAGCTGGAGCTTCGGCACTGCCGTAACCAATGAACCTATTTTCCCGGCTATTGCTGTTTTGTCTATTTCTGCTTTCGGTGGCAGCTTTTGCCCCAGCTACTGCCCCTGGCGATGCGGTTATTGCCCTTCAGGCAGAGTCGCTGCCGTTTACACCCACGCAGTATTATATTGACAACGTGCAGGATGCCCGGGCGCAACGCGGCGCTTTTGCCAGCCTGCTCCTGCGCACCGATAAGTCTGCCACTGCCGTAGATCTCGACGGAGGCACTGCTCCAGGCATCTATCGATACATCACCCGAAGCCTGAAGCAGAACCGTTCGCTTCGCCCCATCGTGCTGCGCATTACTGTGGGCAGCCTTGTTGAAACCGCTGGTCCCAGGGAACTGATCAATGGGCGATTGAACCTCACTATGGCCTTTGATGTGAAGCGCGAAGATGAACAGCTGCCCCTGATCACTTACCAGGGCAATGCGCGGTATCAGCGGCCACCGGGCCAAACGCAGGTTATTGAAAAGGTGATCCGGCAAAGTGTCAACGAAGGGCTGCGTTATCTGAACAATTACATGAACAAGGAATCAGCCAACGTACCTGCGCTTGCCAGCAAAATCAACGTGCACTTCACTACCATAAACAGCCGTACGCCCGCTAGTAGCGATACCGTTTTTTATGACCCCGCCCGCCCCCTCACCTGGGACGATTTCCGGGCCACGCCACCCGCCTTAACTCGTTACGCCGCACAGATTATGCCCGGCGTGGCGTATGAAGGTCACAGCGACGTTGATAAAGGCAACATCAATGTGCGGCTGAAACTGAAGGTGTTTATGCTCAAGAGTCAGTCGTGGGTGCGGTCTATCGGATACAACGATTACGCGCTCAACCACGAACAACGCCATTTCGACATTGCCCGACTGGCCATTGAAGATTTCAGAAAGCGGGTGCATCCCGACAGCCTGTCGCTCAATGATTACAACAGCAACATTCAATACCAGTATATCGAGATGTACCGGGCATTGGGATTACGACAGCAGCAATACGACGGCGAAACAAATCACGGCATCAACCAGGGTGCGCAAGCCCGCTGGAATAGTCAGATTGATACGGAGTTGCGTACTTTCGGGCTCAAGTAGACACGTCATCACGCATCTCGGTTAGCCAATGACAGCACCACCCAATGTTAGTTAGAGTACTGCACGTTACTACCGCCCACCAGCCACATGACCCCCGGATCGTGTACAAACAATGCCCGGCACTGGTGGCTGATTATGACGTCTGGTGCGCTATTCCCAAGGCCGACGCGCAGGCGGCCCCTGAAGTTCACTTTGTTGACCTTCCTTACTACGAGCAGATTATCTGGCGCATTCTCATTACGTGTCCGCTGATTGTCTGGCGATGCTGGCGACTCCGGCCCAATTTGGTGCATTTTTACGTACCTGAGTTTATCCCGTTTGCGTTTCTCTTCCGCCTGCGTGGTGCCAAGCTGATCTATGAAGTTCAGGAGAATCTGTTCAAGAAACTGCAGCTAAAAACCAGAAATAATGGCTGGCTTCTTAAGAAATCGTTTTTGCTCCTGGATAAATTAGCCCGTCGGTACTGCTACTGCGTATTTACCGAACACGGCTACCTGACTACTTACACCAACTTGCGTAAGCCCGCCGTTGTAGTGTACAATTACGCATCTCTACCGTTCCTGGAGCCATTCAGATGGCCTTACTTACCTCGCCAGCAGCCCGCCACCTTTTTTTATATTGGCTGGCTCAGCATGGAACGGGCCATTGATACGCTACTGGCTGCTTTCGCCAAACTCAATACCAGACAAACCCCGTTTTTTGCACACCTATTCGGACGACAAACGTTTACGCATGCTACACTCGAAGCGAACGCTGATTACAGGCAGGTACGTACTCAGCTTCGTCTCTACGGATATACCGACCAGAAAATAGCTCTTCCTTATGCCAAAGGGGCGGCAGTTGGTCTGGCTCTGTTAAAGCCAGTTGGTGATTATCCCGAGTCTTATACGACCAAGCTGTTTGAGTACATGGCCTTGGGCTTGCCCGTCGTCACCGCCAATTTTCCGTTGTATAAAGAGGTTGTTGAACGCCACCAGTGCGGCTTCTGCGTTGACCCTTATGATGCCGATGCCGTAGCCGATGCCTTAACGTACCTGATCGATCATCCCGCTGAAGCCGCACAGATGGGGAAAAGGGGACGCCAGGCTGTGGAGCATCATTACAACTGGGCAACTGAAGCGGCTAAGCTGCGGACGTATTACGAGTTGGTACTAAAAACCCCATAATCAGTAACAGGTAAGCCCCGTACATGTAGGCGGGAATAGGCGGATAATATAACACGAACGTACCCACAGTAGCCAGCACAGCCAGAACAATTGCGTATTGGCGGGCTATGAGCATCCCTATCAACACCAGCAAACCCAGAAGAGCCAGCCCATAATTGAGCGGCCCGCCGCCCGTTACATAGCCCGTTGAAAAGGCCAATAGTATATTGAGTACCGCGTGACGGGCAAACAGAAGCGGTGATGTAGCCCAAAGGGTTTGCACCTCTCGCTGTAATACATCCGTGAGCCGCTGCTCCTGCGCCGGCTCAGAGTCACCATACTTGTAATCCAAATCAGTTCGGGCTTTGTAAAGAGTATACACCGCCTTGTCTGACAACGTGTTCATGTACGGATTTGGATAGGCTGCTATGCCCACATAGACTGGTCGCCAGGGGGCCGACAGAACAGGACGGTACAAAAACGCAATTACGCAGGTAGCTAGTCCTGCCGTTAGCAGCAACAAGCCAACCTGACGTTGATACCACCATAAGGCACCAAGAACAGCCAATGCCCCCGCCATTGCCGGGCGACAGATAAAAAGCAGGCCAATCAGTGGACCTAGCCAAAAGCCCACCCACCAAGCGGGTCGCCAGCCCAGGTACGTAGCAATAAACAGGAAGCTGGGAATTACCTGCCAGAAGTAATAGAAATCGTAGGTAACATATTTCACTACTACGGGATTGCAAGCGTAGCCGAGCAGAAAAACGAGTCGGCGCCACCCAGCGGGTAACAGCCAGAGCAACCACATACACAGACCGATATGAACTACGGTCTGGAACAAAATGACGGCCTGCGCATCTCCGCCGAAGGGCCATAGCCGCCGGGCTAGCGCACAGATGTAGCCATAGCCAATCTGCATCAGCGTATACTCCGTAGGTTGACTCACTGCACTTCGGCCAAAGCGGTAAGTGGCTTGTTGATCGCCGGGCAATTGATCGAAATAATTTATCTCAGTGGTGTCAACCAGGAAGCGGCCGGTAAGGGGCAGGTTAGCCGCCATCGAGAAATAAGCCCCTCGCCATTGAGCCGCCTGATGAGCCTGCGCGCGAAAAAACCAGCATGCAAAAGCCACCAATACCGTATATAAAATGCATTTCAACACGACATTCGGCCGAACAAACTGCATTATTTTTAGTTAATTTTACATTATATCAATTATAAACACTACGTCTACCAGGAAGATTTTAACTTTCGGGATATTTTCAGTTGTTGTCTTCGAAGCCAAGTTAACCGGCACATGTTTATTCACGCAGTCAGTCACTATTTGCCTGAGCAGATAGTCGGCAATGACCACTTCACTCAACTCAACGGACTTTCCGACGAATGGATCACTACTCGGACCGGTATCAGTGAGCGCCGCAAGGCAAGCACCGGTGAGAATACCAACACGATGTCGATCGAAGTCGTATCCCGACTTCAGGAAAAGACCGACCTGTCAACTGTCGATTTAATCGTAGGGGCGACCTACACGCCACATGATACCATTGTGACGTTGGCCCACGCTATTCAGCATTACCTGGGTATTGCTGATATTCCTACCGTTTCTGTTTCGTCGGCCTGTTCATCATTGCTCAATGCCATTGAAATAGTGGAAGGCTACTTCGCATTGAACAAAGCAAGTCGGGCACTTGTCGTCGTCTCCGAACATAATACAGCCTACTATAATGAAGAAGATACCGTGTCTGGCCACCTCTGGGGCGACGGGGCAGCCGCGCTGCTCATCACCAAAGAACGCCAGGCTGACGGTGACTTCACGATCAAAGGGCTGCTGACCGGTGGCGCTGCCCACGCAGGTAAAGCGGTAGAAGCCGTTGTTCTACAACCCTTGGTTAAGGGTGTCATTATGCCTTATGGCCGCGATGTGTTTCAGAACGCCTGCATTTATATGCCTAAAGCCAGCCTTCAGATTCTGGAACGCCACAACCTGACGGCCGCCGACGTTGATTACGTGCTTCCGCATCAGGCCAACCTTCGGATCAGTCGTAATGTAATGCAAACGTTGGGGCTTCCAGAAGAAAAACTGCTTTCCAACATTCAGTATCTGGGCAACACCGGTTGTGCCGGTTGCGCCATCGCCCTTTCCGAACACTGGGAATCCTTTAAAAAAGGAGAACGAATTGTCGTAACCGTTTTCGGAGGCGGCTACTCTTATGGTGCCATGCTGGTTGAGGTGTAGGTACGTTGCTTGGCGCTTGTCGTTCTGAGCCTGTCGGAGATCGCCCGATTACCGGTATGCAGCGCGATAGCCCCCAACACGAAAGGACTTACACGGCTAATAATGCCTGCACTGGCAGGCACTCAGCCAGAAATACCAGCCTAAACCAGTATCACTTTTCTCGTGGTTTCAGGAAAAAGAACTATTGCTAACTGTTCAAAAAACTCAACAATAAATTATATTTAGATCAGCACTAAGCCCGCCCGGTTCACTAGATGATCAGTTTTTTCGACAGGATTGCACGCTATCGCATAACGTACCTGCGTGGATCGGTTTTTGAAACGGGATACTTTTTACTCGCTTTATCATGGTATCTGGCAACAACATTGACTGGTTGCCAGTCTACCATTCCCGAAAAAACATATCGTATCGGATTTTCGCAGCGTACTGAAGCCGATACCTGGCGCAGAACGATGCGTGCCAGTATGAATCGGGAGTTATCGTTCTCGCCCGAAGTCGATTTTATCGTTAAAGATGCTGGCGGACAAAGCGAACAGCAGATTCGGCAAATTCAGGAATTAATTGAGCAGCGGGTCGACTTGCTGATTGTTTCGCCCAACGCGGCGCTGCCCATTACACCTGTTGTAGAGCAAGCTTACCAGCAGGGTATTCCGGTTATTATTCTCGACCGCCGAACCGCTTCGGACCAATACACTGCCTATGTGGGTGCCGATAATGTAGACGTAGGCCGTACGGCCGGTATGTACGCCAACCAACTGTTGCAGGGAAACGGCAACGTAATCGAGATTGGCGAGTCGCCCGGTTCGTCGGCTGATATTGACCGGCATCGGGGGTTCATGGAAGCGATTGAAGCTCATCCGGGTATTCGGCTGATTACCAAGCTGGAAGGTGATTGGGACAAACGCTCTTTCGCTGATAAACTGATCGTACTGCTGAACAGCAAACCTGCCATTCAACTCATTTTTGCCCAAAATGACCGCACGGCTCTGAAAGCCTATACTGTGTGCCGGCAATTGGGGCTCGACAAGCAGGTAAAAATCATTGGTGTTGATGGGCTACCCGGCCTCAACGAAGGCATCGATCTGGTAGACCGCGGCATCCTGAGTGCTACGGTACTCTACCCAACCGGTGGTAAAGAGGCGATTCGTACCGCTATGGCTATTCTAAAAAAACAGCCATTCAAGCGCGAAAACAGGTTGCCCATTACTCTTATCGATTCATCGAACGTACGTATTATGAAGCTGCAAAACGAGAAAGTCGTTGAACAGCAAGTCGATATTGAGAAGCAGCAACAGCGAATCAACGACCTGAATGGGATCTACACGTCGCAGAAGTACGCCCTGTACGTCACGTTAGTCAGTCTATTGATTTTCATGCTGTTGGGCGGCTGGGCACTATATTTATACCGGTCTAAACAGGCTGCTTACCAGACACTAGAACGGCAAAATCAGGAAATTCTGGACCAGAAGGACCAGATCGAAACGGTGTCGGCGCAGGCCCGGCTGGCAACGGAGGAGAAACTTCGGTTCTACTCATACATCTCCCACGAATTCAACACCCCGTTAAGTCTGATTCTAACACCGACAGAGGACTTGCTGAGCAAAAAAAACGTCAGCGCCTACGACCTGAAGAGCAACCTGCTGCTGGTGCAAAAAAACGCTTACCGGCTGCTTCGGCTGGTTGACCAGATGTTGGACTTACGCAAAACAGACGCTGGCAAACAACGCCTCCGCGCTGCTGAACAAGATCTGATAGCCTTCATTCGGGACATTGTACAGGACTTCATTCCCAACGCCAAAAAGCAACGGATAGACCTACAGTTCATTACAACCTACACTCGTTTGCCTGTCTGGTTTGATGGCGAGAAGTTAGACAAGGTCATTGTTAATCTCCTCTCAAATGCCTTCAAGTACACGTCTCCCGGTGGCCTGATTCACGTAGAGTTGACTGTATTAACGAATGAGGTGCAGGTGCAGGTGCGAGACAACGGTGAAGGCATGACACCCGACGAGCAGACCCACGCCTTTGACCTGTTCTTCAGCGGCACCAAACCGTTCAGCCTATCGAAAGGCCTTGGACTGGCCCTGTCGATGGAGTTTATTCAGCTCCATCAGGGTGAGATTATGGTGGAGTCGCACCCAGGGCAGGGCACCACCTTCACCGTCCGCCTACCGCTTGGGAACGCCCACCTGTTGGTCGACGAAATGACAGGTTTACCAACGCGGCAACAATTGCCGGTTTATCTGGACGATAATGATGTTGTAGATGCCATCGCACAGCCGGACCGGCAATTAGGTACGTTGCTGGTGATCGAAGACAACGACGACCTGCGTGCCTTTCTGAGCACCCGCCTAAGTAATGAATTTGCGATCATTGCCGAGGCAACCGGCGAAAAAGGCTGGGAACGCACGCTGGAGCTTATTCCCGATCTGATCATCAGCGACATTACCCTACCGGGTATGAGCGGCCTGCAACTTACCCAGCGGGTAAAAGCAGACCTTCGCACTTCGCACATTCCGGTCATTCTACTGACCGCTCAGGGCCAGATGGAGCAACGAATCGAAGGCACCCGAGTTGGGGCCGACGCGTACATAACCAAGCCGTTTAATACTCAGTATCTACTTGAAACGCTGCGTACTACGCTGGTAAACCGGGAGAAATGGCAGCGGCGCTATGCCTCCGATTTTCTGTCGCAATCGACCAACGGCAACCGGCAGGACAAAAAATTTCTGAACGAACTCACCGCCCTAATCGAGCAAAACCTGGGCGATTCATCGTTCAGCGTTGAGAAGCTAAGCCGCGAGATGGGGCTTTCGCGGGTGCAGCTCTATCGAAAAGTACAGGCGCTGCTCAACATGAACGCGATGGATTACCTGAGCGAAGTCCGGCTGAAACGCGCCAAGCATCTGCTCCGCGAAACCAGCAAACCGATGGCTGAGATCGCCGACGAAACCGGTTTCAGTTCGCCTGCCTATTTCACCACCTTCTTCAAACAGCATACGCAGAAAACGCCCTCTGAGTACAGGAAATCGCCTTCTGGCGCATAGCTTCGTTTACAAAACTTACCTATGAAAGCTACACTCTCTATCCTGCTGACCCTTGCCCTATGCTGGCAAAGCATCCAAACCGCCGCACAAACCACCAATATCACGATTACATCGCCCGATAAGTCAATCATTCTGGCGGTAAGTCATGGAACCAGTGGAAGCGTTACTTACCGGGTTACCTACAAAGGCAAACGCGTTATCGAGCCGTCGTCGCTTGGTTTTACCCTCAGCAAGCCCGCCGTGTCGTTGACCCGGTTCACCGTTGTCGGCGTTGATTCAGTCACCATCGACGATACCTGGAAACCAGTTTGGGGCGAGGTCAGTCAGATCAGGAACCATTGTAAAGAGCTGCGGGTAACGTTAGCTGACCAATCGGGTTCGGGCATTCAAATACAGGTACGTTTCCGGGTATTCAACGACGGCATAGGCTTTCGGTATGAGTTTCCGACGCAACCTAACCTCACGCACTTTGTGGTGGCCGATGAGCTAACCCAGTTCGCACTGAGCGCCGACCACCAGACGTTCTGGATGCCAGGTGATTATGACTCGAATGAATACCTGTACAACACCACTAAATTGAGCCAGGTCGCCGCTCTGGCGGCAATTAAGCAGGAGAAAGACATTGCGCTGCAGTCGGCAATTGGCGGTAATGCCATTCAAACACCACTGCTTTTCAAAACCGCCGATGGGCTATATATTAGTCTGTATGAGGCAGCCGTACTGAATTATCCGATCATGCACTTGCTGCTTGACAAGAAAACCCTGACGCTGCAGTCGCAACTAACTCCCGACGCGGTTGGCAATAAAGCCTATCTGCAAACGCCCTCGAAAACGCCTTGGCGCACGATCATCGTCAGCGATAAAGCCACTGATATTGTAGGGTCGAAACTAATTCTGAACCTGAACGAACCGTCGGTTATTGCCGATCCGTCGTGGATCAAGCCGCAGAAATTCATGGGTGTGTGGTGGGAAATGCATATCGGCAAAGGCAACTGGGCCAAAGCGCTTGGCAAGCATGCCGCTAACACACAGAACGTAAAAAAGTACATTGACTACGCCGCGAAAAACGGTTTCGATGGGGTACTGGTCGAAGGCTGGAACCAGGGCTGGGAAGACTGGTTCGGCAACTGGAAAGAGGAGGTGTTTGATTTTGTAACGCCCTACCCTGATTACAACATCGACTCGCTGACGGCCTATGCTCAACAGAAGGGGCTAAAGCTGATTATGCACCACGAAACGTCGGGCTCGGTTACGAACTACGAGCGCCGGATGGACGCTGCTTATCAGTACATGGTTGCCAAGGGAATCAACACTGTGAAGACTGGGTACGTTGGCCGAATCATTCCACGCGGCGAACACCACGACAGTCAATGGATGGTGAATCATTACCAGCGGGTAGCCGAGAAGGCCGCTCAATACAAGCTTATGGTCGATTCGCACGAGTCGGCGCACCCAACCGGTCTGCACCGAACGTACCCAAACTGGATGGCCAGTGAAGCCGCACGTGGTAGCGAGTTCAACAACGCCCCCACCCTGGGAATTACACCCGAGCACACCACCATTCTCCCCTTCACCCGGATGCTCGGCGGCCCAATGGACTTCACGCCAGGCCTTTTCCGTTTTCAGCTCAACCAGTTTGAGCCATCCCGTACACAGCGGGTTAGAACCACCTTGTCTAAGCAACTGGCCCTATATATTACGCTCTACAGCCCACTGCAAATGGTGGCAGACCTGCCCGAAAACTACGACAAGCACCTCGACGCGTTCCAGTTTATCCGCGACGTACCTGTGGATTGGGACGCTAGTGAAGTACTGGCCGCCGAACCCGGGGACTACCTGATGATTGCCCGCAAAACCAAAGGAAAAGACAGCTGGTTTGTAGGCGCCATCACCGACGAAAACAGCCGGACACTTCCGCTGGCTTTGGATTTTTTGGAAGCTGGTAAAACTTACGAAGCCACCATCTACCGCGACGCCGACAATGCCGATTGGCAAACGAACCCGGAAGCATACACGATTGAGAAGAAGCGCGTCACCAGCAAAACCAAACTCAACCTACGCATGGCCAACGGCGGCGGCTTCGCTATGCAGTTGACGAAGCTGTAAATGTGCTGACGTACTGTACTGCTAATGGACTACGGTATTGCTTCTCGTTCCAGGCCCTTCGACAGGCACGCGAAGCCAAGCCTCAGCGTGCAACAAAATCAGAAAAAGGCGTTTCAAAATCGAAAAAGTCGCTCGCAGTTAATATATACAACTGCCTTATAATCAACTGTTTAATAATTTAGTTGAACATCGAAACAAATTGAACGATTACTGAAAGCGTGCCAGAAGCAACCCAGCTAGCTTTGGTTCATAAACAGAGTCCAGCCCGGACGATTCCGAACCAGTCATGAGCCAGCAACAACGCATATTCTTTTGGTCGATCACCGCTGCTTTGGGAGGCTTCCTCTTCGGCTTCGATACGGCCGTCATATCCGGCGTCGAGCAGTCGCTGCAATCGCTTTGGCAGTTGAGCGTGTGGGAACATGGCCTAACAGTTTCCATTGCCCTCGTTGGTACAGTAATTGGTTCTATGACCGGCGGCATACCGGCTGAGGCGTTGGGACGCAAGAAAACGCTGTTTTGGATTGCCGTACTCTACCTGCTGGCATCGCTGGGTACGGCACTCGCCCCCAACTGGTCAATTTTCCTGATTTTCCGTTTCCTGGGCGGGCTGGGTGTTGGTGCATCATCGGTAGCTGCGCCTATGTACATTACCGAGATATCGCCCGCCAAATCGCGCGGCAGGTTGGTGGGTATGTTTCAGTTCAATATTGTCCTGGGTATTCTGGTTGCTTATCTCTCCAATTTTCTGCTAGCCGATGTTGGCGCCGAGCCCTGGCGGTGGATGCTGGGCGTACAGGCACTTCCCTCAATTATCTTCCTGATAACGGTACTCAACATTCCAGAGAGCCCACGCTGGCTGCTGCTTAAGCAGGGCAACGTGGAAGAGGCCCGGCAAATTCTGGATATGATTGATCCCGACACAGCAAAAGATACGTTATTGGCCATTCAAAAGAGCCATACGGAGTCATCTGCATCGGCCCGGCTTTTTTCTGGCAATTACAAAACACCAGTTATGCTGGCGGTACTCTTTGCAGTATTCAATCAGGTATCGGGTATCAACGCCATCATTTACTATGCACCCCGTATTTTTGAGATGACTGGCCTCGGCAAAAGCTCATCACTGCTATCCTCGGCGGGTATCGGCCTGATCAATCTCATATTCACCCTACTCTCGATGAACCTGATCGACCGCTACGGTCGGCGAACGCTCATGAAGATTGGATCGGTAGGGCTCATTATTACTTTGGGGTTGGTAGCGCGCGCTTTCTATACCGAAGACTTCAGCGGCATGACGGTTCCTTTTTTGCTGTTTGGTTATATCGCCTTTTTCGGTTTCTCGCAGGGGGCCGTTATCTGGGTGTTCATCTCCGAAATTTTCCCCAACGAAGTACGTGCCAGCGGCCAGGCACTTGGTAGCTTCACCCATTGGATCATGGCGGCTATCATCACGTTTACCTTTCCTTATCTATCTGAGAAAGTCGGCGGCGGCAACACGTTTCTGTTCTTCACAGTTATGATGGTACTGCAACTGGTCTTTGTCCTGCGTATCATGCCCGAAACAAAAGGGACCAGCCTCGAAAAAATTGAACGTACCGTCTTTGCTCATTGATTATGAAAAAGATAACCTGTTTTGGCGAGATTCTCTGGGATGTGCTGCCCACTAGCAAGGAACCTGGTGGGGCTCCCATGAACGTAGCGGCCGACTTACGCAACTTCGGTCTGGACGCTCAGCTTATCAGCAGCGTAGGCAGCGATGATCTAGGTCACGAATTGCTTGGTTTTCTCAATCAGAAGCGCATACCGACCAACCTGATTCAGGTCAATGGAACGTACCCAACCGGGGTGGCCCAAGCTAACGTCACGAATAGTCAGGACGTGGTGTATACAATTGTGCAACCCGTTTCCTGGGATTATATCCAGCTTAGCTCCAGTATGATTGAGGCCGTTCAACAAAGCGACCTGTTTGTGTATGGCAGTTTGGCTGCCCGCAGTACACGTACCTACGAAACACTAAGGGAACTTCTGGCTGTAGCCCCCCGAAAGATTTTCGACGTCAACCTCCGCGCCCCACATTATGACCGGGGTACGATAGACGAATTGATGCATCAGGCTGATATTGCCAAACTGAACGAACATGAAACCCTGGAACTGTCGGATTGGTATGGCTATGATGTTGATCTGGAACGGGCCATGACGCAGCTACGCGACCACTTTAGCCTGGAAGCTCTCTGCGTAACCTTGGGCGACGAAGGAGCCATTCTGCTCGATGCATCTGGATTTACCCGGCAGGAAAGCTTCCCCATCGAAGTGGAAGATACGATTGGCTGCGGCGACGCCTTTCTGGCGGCTTATCTCTTCAAGACCCTACAGGGAGAAACACCGGCCAAGACCCTGGCTTTCGCCTGCGCGGCGGGGGCGTATGTAGGCACACAGCGCGGTGCAACGCCTTCATTTACCGAGCAAACGATTATCAGTCAATACAGTATGGCTATTACCGCCTGAGCCGAAGCCCTTCAGTTGTTTTTTTAGTAATAACCTATGATGAAGTAGAGAGGAGTGAGAACGTGGGCTGATATAGTCCACGTTTCTTTTTAGCGGAGACTTTACCCCTATTCGCTGAAAGAGGCTATTGCGCTTCTTTTTGTCAACGCGAGGCCTTAGCCCCTTTTAGGGTGATCCGCCGTTACGGGTGGGAGTAAAGCTACGTAGGCCATTCCATCCAACACCCAAACGAACCATGAAAAATACATTCATTGTCAGCGCCTTACTTACCCTAATCAGCCTCAGCGCAATGGCACAAGGCAACGAGCCGCACCGGCCACAGTTCCATTTCTCGCCAAAGGCTCACTGGATGAACGACCCGAATGGGATGGTATATCACAACGGAACGTATCACCTCTTTTTTCAATATTACCCCGATTCGACCGTGTGGGGGCCCATGCACTGGGGCCACGCCACCAGCAAAGACATGATTCGCTGGCAGGAGCAGCCCATTGCCCTGTATCCCGATAGCCTCGGTTGGATTTTCTCGGGCAGCGCCGTTGTCGACGTGAACAACACCAGCGGATTTGGCAAAAACGGACAAGTACCCCTGGTGGCCATCTTTACGCATCACAACGACAAACTAGAGAAGGCCAAGTCTGACAGGTTTCAATACCAAAGCCTCGCCTACAGCCTCGACGAAGGTAAAACGTGGACCAAATATGCCGGCAACCCGGTGTTGCCTAATCCCGGCATCACTGATTTCCGAGACCCAAAAGTGCGTTGGTTCGAACCAGCCAAAAAGTGGATTCTGACGCTGGCTACCAAAGACCGAATTACGTTTTACTCGTCGCCAAACCTAAAGAACTGGACCCGCGAAAGCGAATTTGGCCGTGAGTTGGGCGCACATGGCGGCGTTTGGGAATGTCCCGACCTGTTTCCGCTGATGCATAATGGCAAGCAGGCCTGGGTACTGCTCGTTAGCATCAACCCTGGCGGACCAAACGGCGGATCGGCTACACAATACTTCGTCGGCGACTTCGATGGGAAAACCTTCACGCCTTATTCGACCAAAACGAAGTGGATGGATTTCGGCACCGATAACTACGCTGGTGTAACCTTCGCCAACACCGGCAACCGAACTATTCTGATGGGCTGGATGAGCAACTGGCAATACGCCAACGTAGTACCCACGTCGCCCTGGCGTAGTGCCAACACCGTTCCACGCGAACTGGGGCTAAGGGAGGTGGGCAAGGAGTTGTACTTAACCTCGACGCCAATTAGCGAACTGGATAAGTTGACCAGTAAAACAACCAAACTGAATAATGTGCCGGTGAAAGGCACCGTTGACCTCACCAGCAAGACTGGTAAGGCCGAATTGATTAAGCTGGTGCTGTCTACGCCATCACCTAATGATTTCAGTATCGTACTCGCCAACGAGCAGGGCAACGAGTTGGTAATCGGCTACGAAAAGAGCAGCAACTCGTACTACATCGACCGTTCGAGAGCCGGTAAGACAGGTTTCGAAAAAGGGTTTGGCAAGCGCCACATCGCCCCGCGCATTGCAACGGACCACAACCTGTCGCTTACCCTGCTGGTCGACGTCGCCTCTGTTGAGCTCTTCGCCGATGGCGGGCTTACCGTGATGACCGACATTTTCTTCCCTAATCAGCCATTGGCCAATCTCTATGTGAAGTCCGCTACGGGTGTATCCATGTCTGCCCTTTACACACCCTTACGGAAGGCCGCGAAGTAGCAGGCTGCCCGAGCATTAGATTCATAACATGCGGTTGCTTTCAGGTACGTACCTAACCTTATCCTCTATGAATCGCGCTACTGCTACCCTGCTCGTTGTATTTGCAGCTGTTACCCCCCTGTTGGCCCAGCCAATTGTTTCTACTGTACATGCCTGGAAAGCCGCCCCCGTGGTAAAGAAGCCAGGCACCGAACAGCGTAAGTTGCTCGAAGGCAGCGCCACCGACTTTACGCATATCGAAGTGCACACGACCACGCTGGCAGCGCATCAGGCCCCACACCCGGCTCACAAACACACTGATGAAGAGCTGATTATCATTAAAGAAGGGGAGCTGACAGTGACCATCGCGGGAAAGACCGCAACGCTGGGCCCGAACAGTATTGCCCTGATGATGCCGGGCGATGAACACGGGTTCGAAAACAAAGGCGACGTACCTGCTACCTACTACGTGATGCGCTACGAATCGAAGGCCCCTGTCGATCTGGAACGGGGGCGGAAAGCGGGTGGGTCATTTTGGATCGACTGGAAGGAGGTGCCTTTTCAGCCTCACGACAAAGGGGGCGTCCGGCGCATGTTCGACCGGGCTACGGCCATGACCAAGCGGTTCGAGATGCACGTGACAACCCTAAAAAATGGGCTGGCGAGCCACCCGCCCCATACGCACCGGGCCGCCGAAATACTGATCATGGTCAACAATGAGGCGGAATCAAGCGTAAATGGTAAACTGATCCCTAACACGACCGGCGACCTGACGTACCTGGAATCGAATGTACCGCACAACATTACCAATAACAGCAAGCAACCCTGCACTTACTTTGCTTTTCAGTTCGAGTGACTCCGTTCTTCCCTTATGGCATTACGTACGAATCAACATCCGCCAAATACCGACGTTCAACTCTGGAACCAGCTTAAAAGCGGAAACGAATTAGCCTTTGGTAAACTGCTAGCGAAATACTTTAATCCGCTGCAAAACTACGGGTACAAATTCGTGCAGAATGAGGATTTCGTAAAGGATTGCGTGCAGGAGGTATTCATCGAAATCTGGAACCGCCGCGACCGCATCAGCACACCAGATAGTGTGCGGGCGTATTTGCTTAGCTGCGTCAGAAAACGGGTAGTTCGAGAGGGGTACCGGCAGCGGGTGCTAAAAGACGATGAACCGGCCAATCTGGAAAATGAAGGTAGTTTTGTCGAGTTCTCGCCCGAATGGTCGATGATTGAACAAGAAAGCCTGGCCGAAACAACACACCGGATTGCCAACGCCCTGAACAAGCTTCCCAAACGGCAGCGCGAAGTCATCTACCTGCGTTTTTACCAAAACCTGGAACGTGATGAAATTGCGGTTATTATGGACGTTAACCCGCAGTCGGTGTCTAATTTGATGCAGGTAGCTTTCAAAACGTTTCGGGAACACTGGGCGGGTGTACTGATCCTGATAGGCCTGATTGGTCGGCTTTTTTCGAATTTATGACGAAAAACAAGTATGCAGCCCCCTAATTGGCTATCTATTACCAACCTGATATATTAACGTGCCATGAATCCCGATTACCAGAAGTTTAGTGTTGAAGACTTTGCCCGCGACGAACAGTTTCGGCAATGGGTACTTCATCGGGATCCGCAAAGCGAAGCATTCTGGCAACTCTTTCTGGATGCTCATCCGGAAACAGCCGGAAAAGTGCAGTTAGCCCGGTCGTTTCTCTATGCACTGGAAGAAAAAAATACGGCATTACCCGTCGACGAACTGGCTTACCTCTCCTCGACCATCGTACAGCAGGCTCCAACACCGGTACGTTCGCACTGGACTGGTCGTTTACTGGCTCTGGCGGCATCGGTTGCCCTGGTTCTAGGGCTTGGCTATTTGTGGCTGACCTACCAGGCAGCTACTGACGCACAGGAACGGCTGGCCGAAATCAGTCCAGTGCTGACAGCCAATTATACTGAAGTAGACAATACCCAGCATGTACCCCGGAAAATTACCCTTCAGGATGGCAGCGTAGTGACGCTGTATCCGACCAGTAAACTGCGGTATCCCAATCAGTTTGAAGCTAGTCAGCGCGAGGTATATCTCAGCGGCAAAGCTTTTTTTAGCATTACTAAAAATCCCAAACGTCCATTTTGGGTACATGCTGACCGTATTTCAACGCAAGTGCTGGGTACGTCATTTCTGGTTACTACCCAAGGGAAAAACGCCACCGTCGAAGTCCATTCAGGACGCGTATCGGTCTATACCCGCAAAGACATGCGGCAGGCGCGGAAACTGCAAAAGAACGAGTCAGTTGGCGTAGTACTGACGGCCAATCAACAGGTAGCTTTCATCGAAAAAGAAGATCGGTTAGTAAAATCGGTGGTTCAGCAGCCAATCGTTCTGCAACCGGTTCAGGCCACTGAGTATGTCTTCGACGAAGCGCCTATCAATCAGGTATTCAATCAAATTGAAAAAACGTACGGTTTGTCGGTCATGTACGACCCCGTAACCGTAAAGAGTTGCTACATAACAGCAAATCTGTCTGGCGAGTCACTCTTCGAGAAGCTAAATCTGGTTTGCCGGATCTCCCGATCGACATACGAAATTGTGGATGGACAAATTATTATCCATAGTATGGGATGTGATAATGAGTAGGTATATTTGATTAACCCGGGGTACTGTATTTCATAATTTATTAAAATAATTACAAAAAATACAGTATCCGCCTCAGGCACCCGCTATCCATGGGTAACTACTAACTTACCTCATGGATAAACGCTATACACTACCTCCGTCCTTGATTCGACTCATGAGACTATCGGTTTATCAACTCCTGATCGCTAGTTTATTTGTGAGTACCACCTGGGCTCACCGGGCCAACGGGCAGGAAGTTCTCGATCAGCAGGTGCTGGTTAAGGCGAGCAGCACCAACTTGAAAAGTGCGCTTTTGCAGCTGGAGCGCAACACCAGCGTTCGGTTTATTTACAACCCAAAAGAAATTCAGGCCGATCAGCGGGTAACGCTAAGCAGCCGGTCGGGTAAACTCAAAGATTTTCTGAGCGAACTGCTGACTCCCCTGCGCATTGGCTACGAGGTATCGGGTAAGCAGATCGCTCTGTTTAAAAATCCGGCCACCAGCGGCCATACCGAAACTCCTGGTTCCGCTACTCAATCCGAGACAAAGGCTATTTCTGACCGCTCCATTAACGGTCGGGTAACTGACGGCACTAATGGAAGCGGATTACCGGGCGTTAGCGTCGTGTTGAAAGGGACTCGCCTTGGTACCATCACTGATGGAGAAGGCAGCTACCGGCTCACCATTCCTACCCAGTATGACAACGCCTCGGCAACACTGGTGCTGTCGTTTATTGGCTATACCACGCAGGAAATTGTGGTGGGCAGCCGCACAACAGTCGATGTGGCGCTGGGTGTTGATAATAAGCAGTTAAATGAAGTGGTGGTAGTAGGTTACGGCACGCAGTCGCGGAAGAATCTGACCAGTGCCGTTAACACAATTAAGCCCGAAGAGTTGAACCGGGGCGCTATCAGCGATGTGGGTCAGTTGCTCCAGGGCAAAGTACCGGGCCTCAACATTTCGGCTAATGGTGACCCTAACGCCCCCGCCGCCGTAATCCTTCGCGGGGCGTCTACCATCAACAGTTCGCAGGGTCCGTTTTACGTAATCGATGGGGTGCCCGGAGCCGATATTTCAATCATTGCCCCCGACGATATCGCCTCGATCGATGTGTTGAAAGATGCCGCCGCTACCGCCATTTATGGTAACCGGGCAGCCAACGGCGTGATTATGGTCACCACCAAGCGTGGCAAAAAAGGCCTGGCGCAGATTACCTACAGTGGGTACGTTGGCATGGAGAAGGTTTCCAGCAAGCTGAACATGATGGATGCCACGCAGCTACGAGCTTTCCTTACGGCGAACGGCCAGTCCTTCTCACCTAATGATGACAAAGGCACCAATACCGACTGGCAGGCAGCCGTTCAGCGTAACACGGCTATCTCGCAGAACCACAACATCTCGATCAGCGGCGGTACCGACCATAGCACCTACAGCGCGAGTATCAACTACCTGGATAAGCAGGGCATTTTGCAGGGTAGCTCATTGAATCGGGTCATTGCCCGGCTCGCCGTTGAGCAGATGGCCTTTAATGACAAAGTAAAATTTGGCCTCAACATCACCAACTCGAATAGCAACGCCAACAACACGCCGCTCCGCAACAACGTGTTGCTGCAAATGGTGAACCACCTGCCTGTGTCGCCGGTAACCAACGCCGATGGCACCTATTTCGAGAACTTTCAGAATACGGGCTACTTCAACCCGGTGGCGATGATCAACTACGCCAAAGACAACACGAAGTACAATAACCTCGTTGGCTCGCTATTTACGCAGGTTCAGCTGCCGTTTGGCCTCTCGTATGACCTCAACCTGTCGTACCAGAACAACACGTCGCTGCATGGCGAATCGTATGCTGGCTACTACACGCAATACAACAGTGCCAACTTCTATAATAACCCCGACCCACCACTTGTACACAGCCTACTGAACTTTGGCACCAATGGGTCTGCCCTGCGCAACACCTACCAGACCACGCGCAAGGTGCTGGAGACCTTCTTTACGTGGAACAAAGAATTCGGCGACCATTCGCTCAACGCGGTGCTTGGCTATTCGTGGCAGGGCAACGTATCGGGCGACGGCTTTCAGACATCCAGCACAAACTTCCCCGTCGACAACATCGGGTATAACAACTTTGCGCTGAGCAATCCGTACGCCATCTCAGGATACCGGATCAACTTTGGCCCCGATGGCATCTACCAGGAGACCCGCCTGATTTCTGACTTTGCCCGGTTGAACTATAACTACAAGAACAAGTACCTGGTGCAGGGTTCGATCCGGCACGATGGCAGCTCAGTATTCGGAGAGAACAACCAGTGGGGTTATTTCCCCGCAGTGGGTCTGGCCTGGCGCATCGATCAGGAGAAGTTCATGCAGAACCAGAACCTGTTCAACGACCTGAAATTCCGGGCCAGCTACGGCGTAACGGGTAACTCGTCGGGCTTCAATGCCTACACGGCACAGTTCATTTCAGGGAGCCTGGGTACGTATTACTACAACGGCGTTCAGACAGCGGCGTACGGTCCTACACAAGCGGCCAACCCCAACCTGCAATGGGAGAAAACAGCTACCACCAACTTGGGTCTCGACTTCACCGTGCTGAAAGGAAAACTGAGCGGTACCCTGGAGTGGTATAGCAAGGAAACCACTGGTATGATCTATTCGTACCGGGTGAATCCGGTGCTGGTGCCAGCTGGTAGCATCATTGCCAATGGGGGCAGCATGAGCAACAAAGGTGTCGAGATCAGCCTGAACGCCACACCTGTCCAGGCTGGTAAATTTAGCTGGACCACCGGCCTCAATCTGGCGCACAACAGCAACCGGATCAATAGCCTGACCAACCCCCTATTTGTGGGTGGCGACTCAGTTCGGATCACCCAGCCTGAAGGCGGCGGACAAACCGGCAGTACCCTGCAAATTCTGAAAGCGGGCATGCCGCTGGGCCAGTTCTTTACGCTCGAATACGCCGGCAAGAATGACAAAGGCGTGTCGCAGTACCTGAACCGCAGCGGCGCATTGACCACAACTCCCGTTATTGGTGCCGATTACAAATACCTGGGCAGCCCACAACCTAAGTTGCTGGTTGGCTGGACAAACACCCTGCGCTATGGCAACCTCGATCTGAACGTATTTTTCCGGGGTGTATTTGGCAACAAAATCTTCAATGCCACCCGCGCCGATCTGTTCCGGCCAAGCACCGCCCAGTTCACTAACATTCTGGTCGATGTAGCCGATGAAAAAGCAACCGACGTAAACTCGTTCAAATATTCGAGCCGATTCATCGAAGACGGTAGCTACGTTCGATTGGATAATGCCACGCTGGGCTATACCCTCAGGAATCTGAATCAATACCTCAGAACGGTTCGGGTATATACCTCTGTGAATAATGCGTTTGTGATCACCAACTACAAAGGAATTGACCCTGAGGTAAATCAAGGCGGCCTGGCACCGGGCGTCGACTCAAACAACTTCTATCCCAAAACTCGTACGTTCCTTCTGGGTGTAAACGTGTCATTTTAATCATTAGCCAGGAAAATCAATGAAAAAGCATCTCTCCTTCGGCACGTTACTGGTACTGTTAACTTACCTGTTTTCAGCTTGCCACGACGTCAACGTACCGGTCACCACCTCGCTGACACCCGATATTTTCCCCCAAAACACGTCGCAATTCATTCAGGCATCGGGGCCGCCCTACGCTGCGTTGCGGGGTAACTTCTCACTCGATTACTGGTTCATGCAATCGCTGAGCACCGACGAGGCTATTTTGCCTGCCCGGGGTGGTAACTGGTACGATAACCAGGGCTACCGCATGCTGCACTATCACGACTGGACCAAAGACCACGGCACCACCAACAGCACCTGGAACTGGCTGTCGCTCGTAATCGGCACCACTAATCAGGCCATGTCGATCTTAAATTCAACCATACCGGCCACTACGCCCGGTAAACCAATGAATTTGGCCGAGTTGCGCATGGTGCGTGCTCTAGCTTACTTCATGATGATGGACTTGTACGGCAACGTACCCATCGATACTACCTATGGCGACTTTACCCCCCGCTCTAACGTACCCAGAGCGCAGGTATTTTCGTTTATCGAGCGGGAAGTGAAGGCATCGCTCCCCAACCTAAGCCGGGCATCGGGGCAAGCCATTTATGGCCGCGCCAATAAATTCACGGGGTTTGCGCTGCTGGCTAAAATGTACCTGAACGCCGAGTATTACACCGGCACCCAACGGTATAACGACGCTGTTGTTGCCTGTGACAGCATCATCAACTCCGGGCTGTACTCGATTGAATCCCGGTCTACGTACCTGCAGATGTTCTATCCGAACAATGGCCCACAGATGAAGGAATTCATCTTCGCCATTCCGTACGACCCGGCCGCGGGTGCCCTACCCGGTACTAACAGCAACATGTACCACGCCCGCTACGACGTACCCCGTTCGCATACGAAGCGGTTCGGCCTGCCCTTTACGCCTAGTGCCCCCAGAAGTACGCTACCAGAATTCTACGCCTACTTTAAAGATCCGAACGACATTCGGAACAATCAATGGCTTACCGGTCCCCAATTCCTGGCCGATGGTGTAACGCCGCTAACGGTAACAACGACCAAAAAAGGGTATGATCAGACCTACACAGGTAGCGATGGAGCCGCGCCGTATACCTACCAGGTGAATCTCACGCCCGAAGTGATTCTCCGCCAGGATGTGGCCACGTACGACCTTGGTAATGACGAAATTGCCTGGAATATGGGCTACCGGAACATCAAGTTCTATCCCGATGCGTCGTCGACCTCGCGTAACCAGAACAACGACGTGCCCCTGTTCCGGTATTCAGATATTATTCTGATGAAAGCGGAGGCCATTCTACGCGGTGGCACGGCTACGTTAGGGCAAACGGCATTGTCGCTGGTGAACCAGTTGCGGGTTAATCGTACGACGTCGCCTGCATTGACGAGCGTGAACCTGGAGGATCTATACGCTGAGCGCTGCCGCGAGTTCACCTGGGAAACATGGCACCGCAATGACATGATCCGCTTTGGTAAGTTTGAGGGCAAATGGGGCTTCAAAACCGATGCCAGCGCCTACAGACGCATTTTCCCGATTCCGACAGGTGCCTTCACGGTAAACCCCGCCTTGGTTCAGAATCCGGGCTATTGATTTAATTACCTTGTTGTTACAACGTACCCCCCCCCCTGAAAGAGGCTACTGCGCCGCCGATTACTCTAGCAGCGCAGTAGCCTCTTTCAGGGGGGTGGGGGTACGTTGCAACAACGGTAACTCGGCAAAACCGACAAACAACTCCACTCAACACCCCATGTCTCCACTTTCGAGAGCGCTCTTTCTCAAGCAATGCATCGCCTACGGTACCCTTATCGGCCTTGCCCCTTATGCAACCTTTGCCGCCCCGATTTCCGCAGCCGACGATTTTTACAAGCGAATAGTGGATGCGAACGGTAAAGAGGTCGATAAGCTGATTGATGCCCTTACACCGGAAATCACCAATGTGCGGCGGAGGCTGGGGTTCGACATGGCAAATCTGGCCGCTGCTTACTGCGAACCAACGTCGGGCTATTACCAGAAAAACACGTTGGTACCCTACATGGAGAAGATCGTTCGGGCGTTGATACAGGCACAGCATGAAGACGGCACACTTGATCTGGGCAATCTGGCCTCACCGCCGGATACGGCGTTTATTCTGGAGCCACTCTGCGCCGGTGCAACCATCCTGAGCTCAAACAGTAGCCCCGCACTGTCAAATGTCAAGGCCTCCCTTCGTCAATTCATTACAAAAGCCGGCGAAGCCATGCGCACAGGCGGTATTCATACGCCCAATCACCGCTGGGTCGTGTCGGGCGCGCTGGCGAAAATCAACGCGCTCTACCCAAATCCCGGCTATGTGAAGCGAATTGACGAATGGCTGTCGGAGGGCGTTTACTGCGACAGCGAAGGCAACTACCTGGAGCGAAGCATGATCTACTCAGAAGTAATTGACCGATCGCTGATTACAATGGCCAGCCTACTGAAGCGCCCCAAGTTGCTGGAACCCGTTCGGAGGAACCTAAACCTTGTTTATTACCACACCGAGCCAAACGGCGATCTGGTTTCGTTTGATTCACGGCGGCAGGATCAGTATCAGACCATCAACCTGCTGAATCACCACTATTTCCAGGATTATATGTACATGGCCATTCAGGATAAAAACCCTGAATTTGCCGCCATGGCGGCGTTCATCGCGTCGATGCCCCACTTTGATGAACTCGTTCTGAAAGACCTGCTCCCCTATTACCTCGAAGAGCCTCTGTTTAAGCAGGCAGCCCCCAGTCCGAAGAGCCTGCCGGTAACGTATGAGAAGTTCTTTAAAGCAACAAATCTGGTTCGGATTCGGCGAAACGAGACAACGACAACCCTTTTCGGCGGCACTGACTTCCCCTTGCTCATTGCTTCGGGACGAGCCAACAGCCCAAACATTTTCGCCTTCCGCAAGGGCAAGGCCATTCTGAATTACCTGCGCCTGTCGACGGATTTTTTCAGCACCGGCTACTTCCACAGCGAAGGCATTACAAAGGTGGGCAATAAGTATGTGCTACAACGCACCATCGAAGCCCCTTATTACCAGCCACTACCAGCTCAGTACAAGAAGCCAGACGGTAATTACAAGCACAGCCCAAGCACTGATGGTCGATTCTGGAACAAGATGGATTTCGAGCATCGGCCCAAGAGCAACATCAATAAACTGGCCGTTACAGTTAGCGTTGAGGAGAAAAACGGAACAAACACGTTGGCTTTCAGCGTGACGGGTATTACAGGCGTACGAGTAGTAATTGAGTTGTGCTTCAACGAAGGCGGTCGCTTGACGGGCGTAAAAAAACTCGACGATGGCACCGACAACTACGCGCTGGAAAGCGGTACTGGTGAGTACAAAGCAGGGGGCGATTCGATTAATTTTGGTCCGGGTACGTTCCAACACACCAAGCTTACCGGCCTTGAAGGTGAACTGTATGCCACGCATTTCGGCACTTTACGCACGCCCGGCCTTCACGTCTATATGACCGGCCTTACTCCCTTCACCCACACGATAACGATTGGGTAAGGCGGATTACGGCTATTTCTTCCGTGTATGGCTTCGTGCTCTATTCGATAGGCTCAAGGTGGCAAGCACGAAGCCATACGTACGCGAAGCGCCGGCGATGTCAATCGTATTCAAAATTTGCGTTAGTTCGGGGTATGCGCCTTCCCGTCAACTCATTCGTCTGCCTCCTGTTTATCTTGTTCGCCTGGCCCATTTATGGTCAGCCCCGCACAGATACGTACCTGACCAACCTGCTTAAAACAAACAAAAACTCCGTTTTTCGGCAGGTGATGCAGCAGCCCGATGAGTACCGGGTGCAGATCATTTACACGCAGATCAACCGCGACAAAGCCAATCGTCCTTCGTTTACCAACTACTATTTCCGCGTCGACAGCACCGAGTATGTCAACCCCGCCTCGACGGTAAAGCTGCCGCTGGCGTTGCTGTCGCTGGAAAAGCTAAACGACCTGAAAAACCCTAAGCTGACTAAGTATACGGCCATGCAGTTCGACAGTGCCTTTAGTGGGCAGACGAAAGAATGGCACGACAAAACCGCCGAAACGGGCTATCCGTCGGTGGCGCACCTCATCCGAAAAGCATTTCTGGTCAGCGAAAACGATCCCTACAGTCGCATGTACGAGTTCGTGGGACAGCAACAGATCAACCGATCGCTGCACGCCAAGGGCTATCCTGACACCCGTATTACGCACCGCTTTGTGCGGATGAGCCCCGAGGAAAACCGCCATACCAACCCCGTTCGGTTCATCGACAAAGCCGGTTCGCTGCTCTACGCCCAACCCGCCGCTTACAACACCGATCCGTTTGCTTCTCGCCGCAAAGACTACCTGGGTAAAGGCTATTACATCCGCGACAGCCTGGTCAACCAGCCGTTTGATTTCACCATGCGCAACAAACTACCACTCGAGTCGCTGCAACAGATCCTGCAATCGACGCTGTTTCCCGAGTCGGTACCGGCCAAACAGCGGTTCAACCTCACGGCCGATGATTACTCCTTCTTGTATCAGTACCTGTCGCAGGCCCCTGGGGAGACGAACTACCCGAAGTATGATGGGCAGACGTTCTACGATAGCTACGCCAAGTTCTTCTTCCGCGACAGCCTGCGCCGCCTCCCCGACGGTGTGCGTGTATTTAATAAAGTGGGGTGGGCTTACGGCTTCCTGACCGATGCATCGTACGTCGCCGACTTTAGAAACAAGGTCGAGTACATGCTTACCGCCGTGATTTACGTCAACAGCGACGGAATCCTGAACGACGACAAATACGAGTACAAAAGCGTTGGCTGGCCCTTCCTGTACCAGTTGGGACAAACCATTCACCAGCACGAACTTAGCCGTAAGCGTACCTACAAACCAGACTTAAGCCGTTTCAACGTTCGCTACGAAAAGCGTGTCAATGATAGGCGGCCAACAGTGAAGGAGGTGGATAACTAGGGCATTTGAGCTTTACCCGCAACGGCATCACTCTACTTCCTGACCCGAAACGTCTGCACCCGTCCTCCGTTTCTTCCGACCAGCACGAATGGCGTTGTGCGGCTCTGCGCCAGTGCAATGGAACGAATTTCGCCGTTTAGGACAAAACCGGTATCGTAGGGCGACGGCGCCGTGAATTGGCCGCGGTTGTTGTACAGAATAAAGCCACTACTGGCATCGTAGCGCCCTTGATACGTACCTACTCCATAGAAATTACCTCCACCTAGCACATCCAGATCACCGTCGCCGTCAACGTCGAAAGGAGTTAAGGCAAACACCTTTGAGAACTGCGCTAACAGGGGCAGAAGGCGTACCTCGAAGGTAGGCGTCTCTCCCGATTTCCCCGTATTTTCGAGGTATACGGACGCGAACTGATCAATCG
Source organism: Fibrivirga algicola (assembly GCF_011742925.1). Taxonomy (GTDB): domain Bacteria; phylum Bacteroidota; class Bacteroidia; order Cytophagales; family Spirosomataceae; genus Fibrella; species Fibrella algicola. Next base: position 362,489 of record NZ_WAEL01000006.1, on the reverse strand, counting down.
TGCGTTCATCGGCGTCGGCTAGTTCGGCGGGCGTAAACAGGTCAGCAATCGGTTTCCCGGCCATACTGCCATAGGTTACATACCGCTTGTTGATGATACCCGGCATTTGCTTTCCCAGTTCATCTTTTGTGGCGGTCGGAAACCAATCGTCGGTATTGCCGGGGCGTTTGTAGGCCAGTACCTGATCGGTGGTTTGATTGCCGTCGATGTCTTTTACCCACATACGTACCTGGCCGTCCTGCCCTTTCCGAAATTTGGTGTTTAGGCCCATGTTACCAACCATCAGATCCGTATCTCCGTCTTTATCAAAATCGGAGGCGGTCAAACACTGCCAGAACCCGCGCATTGGTACGTCGCCAAACAGCCCATCGGTCTCCGTTAGGGCTCCTTTCTGGTTCAGAAATACGCGCGGAGCCATCCAATCACCCACCACAACCAGATCGGGCTGACGGTCGTTGTTCAGATCGGCCCATACCGCGTCGGTGATCATGCCCGCCTGACGCAGACCGGGCGCGCGTTGATCAGTTTCGATGGAGAAACGGCCCCGCCCATTGTTAATCAGCAGGTATGAATCGGGCGTCTGGCCATAATGATTGGCCAACACACGCCCGCCTACGAACAAATCCAGATCACCGTCGGCATCCAGGTCGGCCGCACGAACACAGCTTTTATTGCCTGACAACTGAGGCAACCCTACCGCCCGGCTGAATTTTCCGCCCTCGTTAAGGTATAACCGGTCTGCTAAAGGTGGGTCGTTCTTTGAAAATTCATTACCGCCCGACACCACGTATAGATCCAGGTCACGGTCACCATCGGCATCAAAGAAAAGCGCATCCACATCTTCCGCTACCGAGTCGGCCGCAATGGCGGGTTGGAGACTGGCCCCAAACAGACCTGACGGCATTTGTAGCAACAACGTACCTGGCTGGTCGCGCGCGCCACCAGCATACACGTCGTCGAGTCCATCGCCATTTACGTCACCGACCGCTAAACGTGGCCCTTCTGTCGACATTTTAACCGGCATCAGCGACTCACGCGCAAAGTCAAGGTAGCGGACATTCTCCCGATGACGATACGGAACCAGCGCAGAGTCAGCCTCGGTGAACTGTCGGCTAGCCGATGACCGGGCAATGACATAGTGGCGGCCGTCGAGTTTGCCGTCGGCCTGTTTCAACACCAACTGCTGATTGGCAGCTATGTTGGTGCGCACTTCCATTTGTCCGGTAGGCCAGATAACAACCAGCGAATCGATCTTCTTCCGAACGCCTAAGCCAAAATTTAGCCGCGGCTCAACCGACGACTGAAACCCCCGCGTAGGCATGAGTTGCTGCACCTGTAGGCTGTCGCCACCCTGACCATAGCGCAGAATCACCTTTGCGCCCACACCGGCGGTATTGGCTCCGTCTCCCTGCAATTGCACATTCAGGTACGTATGACCGGGGAAAATCGTATTGGTTAGATTCAGGTAAACTCCTGCCGGTTCGTTTAAATTATTGGTCACCAGGTCTAAATCACCATCATTATCGAGGTCAGCATAGGCAGCCCCACTAGCGCAGTTTGGTGTCTCGAAACCCCAGGCCAACGACTTGTCCTGAAATTGTAACGCAGCTGTGCCCCGGTAGAGGTAGTTGTGGACCTTACCCTCCGGCATAATCTGTATCGTTTTCTGCAACGCCTCGGCCGACGTGCCTATTGCCGCCTGTACCGAATCGTTCGACACATATTTGACATAATCCAGGTCGTTGGGGCGTCGAACAATGCCGTTGGCGATGAACAGGTCGGTCTGGCCGTCAAGATCATAATCGGCCAGTAAGGGCGACCAGCTCCAGTCAGTGGCAGCCACTCCCGCCAGGGCAGCTACCTCGGCAAAGCGCTGCCCGCTCTGGTTTAATTGCAGGCAATTCCGGCTATACTGGTTCATATAGCCATACGCCAGTTTGTACGTGTAAATATCGAGCGGATCTTCTCCCGCCGACGATTTTTCCACGGTTTCAGCGTCTGGGTACATGTCGAGCGTCACCAGATCGGTAAACCCATCGTGATTCACGTCGGCAGCATCATTGCCCATCGAAAAACGGCTTGTGTGCGCCAGCTGTTGCGGAGCTACGTTGTCGAAACCGCCACGGTGGTTGTTCAGATACAAGTAATCGTCTTCGTGGAAATCGTTGGAGACGTAAATATCCTCCCAACCGTCGTTGTTCATATCGGCCACGGCTACCCCCAATCCATAGCCCATTGGCGCCTGGAAGATACCCGCCTTCGCCGAGACATCGATGAACGGTTTTCCGCCCCCCTGATTCTCAAAAAGAAAATCCCCTGCCAGCGAGTCGGCCTGGTCGCGGGCGGTGACTTTATCGAACGAGCGAACGGAATGCACCGCATGATTGAGCAGGAAACAATCGAGGTCGCCGTCGTGGTCGTAATCAAAGAATGCAGCCTGGGTAGAGAAACCGGCGAAAGCCAGCCCGTAGGCCTCGGCCGCTTCGGTAAAGGTGATTCCTTCAGGACCAGCTCCGTTGTTGATGTATAGTTCGTTACGGCCCTTCGTGGGTACGTTGCTGCCTCCTTTGAAGCCGCTGACCGCACACACATAAATATCGAGGAGCCCATCGCCATTCACATCAACCATCGTGGTTCCGGTTTGCCAATCGGCCTTACCCGTCACGCGCGCAGTGCTGGATATCTCCTGAAAACGCACCGGACTTCCCGGTTTCGTCTGGTTCAGGTAGAGTTTGTTCGGTCCCTGATTCGAGACAAAATACAGATCGGTCAGGCCGTCGTTGTTGATATCACCCGCCGACACGCCTGCTCCGTTGTAGAAATAGAGGTAATCGATGATGTTGAGCTGCGGCGTATCGGTGAGGCGATTGACGAAGTTGATACCCGTTTTTGTTGAATCAAGCGTTTCGAACAGCCGTGGTTCGTCCGGCGTGTTTTTACAACTCCAGCAGACGGAGAGGAGAAGCAGGCAAAAAATATATGGTATACGTTTCAAGGAATTGACAGATAGTCCGTCAGCAAACGCAGACGGCAAGCGTGAAAAATCCCGCGGGGGGTGCTGTTAATTACCGGTTGCTTTGGCTGACGACTTGCCAGCAAATGATTCCATTCTAAATGCCCGCAGTGGGCCATCGCACTGGCCAATCAGCACGAACGTACCTACACGTTTAATGTCGCGAATGTCGCCGTTAACGAAGAGGCCGGTTTTGGTCATGGGCACCGTTTCGAACTGGAACGCGCCTTTGTTCCGCAAAACCAGTCCATGGTTGGCATCCACTTTACCCAATCGCAAGCGAAGCTTCGAGTTGTTGCCCATCAAGACCAGATCTTTTTTACCGTCATGGTCCAGGTCATCGGCCAGAATGGCACAAACGGGTGCATATTGGGCCGAGGCAGGCAGGCTATGCGGCACCAACTCCCCATTCCGGTTCTCCAGCACGAGGGTACGTGTCTCGTTGATCTCGCGTTTCTGAGCCCGTTCCAGCACCGATGGGTCAAAGAACTGGTCGAGTGTAGCCGTGGAGTACGACGCGTAGGTTTGAAATGTCCGCCGCAGGCTCGTCACCTGATCACCAATCTCATCGCGGGTATGGGCTGGGTACGGCTTTCCCTGAATGTAGTACGTCATGAAGCAATCGAGTACGCCGTTCTGGTCAAAATCTTCGTAGACCAGCGACGCGGGCTCGGCAGAGGTGGCCCGAAACTGCGTATTCTGACCGATGTTGCCCACAATCAGGTCGTCATCGCCGTCGCCGTCAAGATCAGCCTTCTCAATCCGGTTCCACCAGCCTGACAACGACTGGATGGGTGAAGTGGTAAAGGAACGATCATGCTTATTAACAAGTACGGTTACCGGCATCCATTCACCTACGACAACCAAATCGGGCCAGCCATCGTGGTCTACGTCAGTCGCGGTGGCATCCGTCACCAGTCCCAGTTGACCCAGTGATTTAGGCGTAAAGTGGGCGCGTCCATCGTTGATCAGTAGCCTGCTCTCCTCCAGCAGCGGGAACCGGTTTGGCCGTACGTACCCACCCACAAACAAGTCGAGGTCACCGTCACGGTCAACATCGATGACTGTCACACATGAGCCGTTGATCTTGTCGTCGGGCAAGGCGGCTGGCACCAGCTTACCGGCTTCGTTGAGCCATAACTGATCGGGCAATACAGTTAGATCAGACAGGTTATAACCACCATTTACCACAAACAAATCAGGCCGTTTATCACCGTTGAAATCAGCCAGCACGGCATCAGCGTTTTTGCGGGGTGCAGTGCCGGAAGGCTGTAGCAGGGTGCCCGGCGTAAACGGGTTGTTCGCTTCCTGCCCTACCTCAGCCGACCCGTTGGACCGCCCAAGCAACAATGTACCTGGCTTTTCAGGTGTGCCGCACACGTACGCGTCGGGTAATCCATCACCGTTTACATCGCCCACTGCCAGGCGCGGACCTGAATACGAGTATTGCATCGGTAACATCAACTGCCGCTCAAAATCGTTGACCGGCGCGATGGCGTGGGTGTATCCAGCAGGAGTCGATACCGCTTGCAGCAGCGTAGCTTCGGGATACCGGACTTGTTGGCCGTCACCCATCGAGCGTTGCCCTGGTCGATGGGTGACAATCAACGTCTGGTCAGGACCGGGGCCGGGTACGTTGTCAATCTGTCCGTCGGGCCAACGTACCTGAACGGTTACGGTTTTTCCGCCATCAGGAAGGCCAAATAGGAGTGCGTCATGGCTGGCCGACAGGTAGCCGCGCGTAGGGTAGTTCTCCTGAGTCTGTAGTTGATTGCCACCCTGCGATACCGTTACCGTTGCGCCAACACCAAATGGATTACTGGCAGAACCTTTCAGTTTTATTTTCAGGAAATGACCTTCCTGCTGATCGCGTTGCGTGTTCCGGTACATACGAGCCGGTTCATTCAGGTTATTCGTAACCAGATCCAGATCGCCGTCATTATCCAGATCGGCGTAGGCACAGCCATTTGAGCGGGTGTTTTCGTCGAAGCCCCATTCTTTCTGCCGATTCTGAAACGCAATACTGTCGGGCTGGAGGCCGCTAACGTTCCGAAAGATGTAGTTTTTGGTCGGCGTCGACGGCATTTGCTTTAGCTGATCGAGCATCGACGTACCCCGCTGCATCTGCTCCTGATCGCTGAGGTATTTAGTAAAGTCGGCGTTGGTGAGGTCGCGCCCCAGGCCATTGCTGACGAACAGGTCTTTACGGCCATCCAGATCGAAATCGGCCAACAGCGCGCCCCAACTCCAGTCGGTAGCAGCCACACCCGCCAGTTGGCCTACCTCAGCGAAGTGACCCGAACCAGACGACGTTTGCTGATTGATCTGTAGCATGTTACGCATATTCTGGTGCCAGAATCCGTTGTTCAGCTGCGCCTGATACACCTGCCAGTTGTCGGGCCAGATCAGCAACTTCTGCCGGGCGTTGTCTTCCGGCAGCATATCGAGCGTGAAAATGTCGGGCAGCGCATCGTTGTTTACGTCGGCAATATCGACGCCCATCGCCGAGTACGATGTATGGCCAATCCGCTCGCGAAGCTCATCACGGAAGGCAGCGCCGGCCGCGTTTTTACCACGCTGATTAATGTACAGGTAGTCGTCTTCCACGAAGTCGTTGGCCACATACACGTCGGGCCAACCATCGCCATTGGCATCGGTTACTGACACACCCAGGCCAAACCCCAGCGGATTTCCCTTGATACCTTCCTGTTCGCTTACGTCGACAAAGAGTGACGCCCCCCAGGCAGAGTTTAACCTTGTCGAATCGCCCGCCTGCTCGCTGCTTCTTTCACTCGTTAAATTTTTAAACAGCTTATCGCCCGCGTTGTTATCGCGTTCGGCGCGCATGACGGCGGCTTCTTTACGCTGGTAATTTTTTAGATTATGGTTGATCAGGAAACAGTCGAGGTCGCCGTCGAGATCGTAGTCGAAGAAGTTGGCCTGTACCGAATAACCCGAATCGGCCAGGCCGTATTCGGCGGCGCGTTCGGTAAACGTGGGTACGTTGTTCGGGCCGTTATGGTTGTTAATAAACAGTTGGTTGCGTCGTAGCGAGTCGGGGCGCATGCCCGAGTAGCAGACGTAAATATCGAGCCAGCCATCAGCATTTACATCAGCCAGGGTCACACCCGTTTTCCAACCACCCACTCGCCCGGCTACGCCTGCTTTCTCGGTAATGTCAGTAAATTTCAGTGGGGCAGCCGTTGCCGATGTTGTGGTGTCTCCTTGGTTCAGAAAGAGTTTGTTCGGCACCTGATTCCCGGTAAAATAGAGGTCAACGCGGCCGTCATTATTGAGGTCACCTGCGGCAACACCAGCACCGTTGTAGAAGTACTCGAACGCCAGGATATTCTCTTGTTCGGTTTCCTGCAACATGTTGGCAAACGACAGTCCAGTCTGTGCCGGATCGGTTTTTTCGAACAGCGTAGACTCGTTTTGGCAACTGAGGCAAGTACAAATGATTAGTAGTAATACGGCAGGTTTCATAGGTACGTAAAGATAATGGGCGAACGGCAGATCTGTAGGGGCCGCTTCCCGCCAAATCGGTCACGTCACCCCTACAACAGTTCTACCCGTCACAATCAGGCTTTTACGCAAAGAAGACCGCTACTGGCTTGTAACGGTCTTCTTTGCGTAAATTGCCAACGTATAGCTGGTTATCCTAAAAGCCAACAGCAGGCGGGCCCTGTGGCCCGCCCCCACGTTTTACCATTAGTACCCAATATTTTGTTTCAGGTTCGGGTTGGTGTCCAGAGCCTGTTGCGGAATTGGGTATACAGCGCGGTAATCAGGTGTAACAGCTGGTTTCTGGTCGAACGGACGGGTAAATGTGCCAAAACGGATCATATCGTTCCGGCGCCAGCCTTCCCAGTACAATTCACGACCACGCTCGGCCAGGAGGTTATCGAGCGTAACCGATCCCAGCGATGGCACGCCTCGCGTAGCCCGCAGTTGGTTAACCAATGTGGCCGCCGTAGCACCGCTGGTAGCCGTTCCTCCCCGCAAAATAGCCTCTGCCTTCATCAAGAGCACATCGGCATACCGGAAGAACACATAGTCATTGCCCGGGTTGTCGGGACGAACGGGGTCAATCGGGTATTTGATAACCCGAATACCGTTCGACTCACCCGCATACAGCAGGTTCAGATCGGGCGTAAAGTTGAGTGGGTTACCGGCCCGATCGGTCAACTGACGACCGTTCTTATCGGTTTGCACACCAGTCAGAAAACCAGCCCGAATGCCCGTCGAATCGGTCATGCCCGGAATGGACGCTCCCCGGCGCTGATCGGCCGCTTCAAAGCTGTTGTAAAAATCAGACAGCGTTGTGAAACCGTTCCAGCCACCACCAAATCCCTGGTTGTAGTGCATCGTCATCCGATACCGGTTCTGTACACTTCCCGTGGCAGCCCCCCGCTCGTTTTGAATCACGAAAATCAATTCGTTCGAGAGGGTCGTATTGTTCCAGTGGAAGTTATCGAAATACTGACCAGCAGGCTCCAGCGAGTAATTGCCTCCCGCAATAATGGCATCGCAGTTGGCGATCACCTGGTTCATATCGGCAGGCGCGAACGTAAACGGACCAGCGGGCGTCTGCGGATTGTTGGCAAACACCGCCCGGTTCAGGTACACCTTCGCCATCAGGAAACGAGCGGCATCGCGCGTAGCCCGGCCCGGCGACTTGGTAGCCGGCAGGTTGGTAATAGCGTAAGTCAGATCGTCGATAATAAACTGTGTGGCTTCAGTACGGCTCAATACGCGTGGGTTTGTATCAAAGCTATCGGTAGCCTCCCGGAAGGGAACCTGACCGTAGAGGTCCACGATATTGAACATGAAGAACGCACGCAGGAAACGGGCCTGTGCCTGCACCGACGTGTTGTTGGCCGTTGCGGCAGCAGCAGCAACCTCTGTGGTACGGAACAAACCGGTATTTAGTTGGTTCCAGGCACCAATGATCTGGTTGTGCGTCGCATCCCAGGTGTGCTGGTGCAACCGGCGCCAGGTACCAAAGTCGTCCCAGTCAGTACCCCGTGTTGGCCCCATCATCTCATCCGATGAGTGTTCTTCCATAGCGTACGTATTGGCCTGGTCCGTCAGGGGATTTAATTGCTGGTAAGCGCCATTGAGCAGTTGCTCTAAATTGGCCGATGCGCCCCCGGTTTCAATCGTAGTAGGCCGGTCCAGCACACGGTCCTGTAGGTTCGTGCAGCCAGCCGAAGCAACCAGTAGAGCACTGGCCGCAAGGAGGGGAAATTTAAGTCTTGTGTTCATTGAATTGAATAACGTTAAACGACAACCGATTCCGGGTAAGCAGATCGGGTCTTTGAGTAGCTTAGAAACTGGCGCTTAGCCCCAGCGTTACGGTACGGGCCGATGGGAACGACGTGTAGTCGATACCCAGCGAAGGCACACCGTCGAGCGTTTTGTTAGTGTTCACCTCCGGATCGATACCCGTGTAGCCAGTCAGCAGCAACAGGTTTTGCCCCGTAAGCGATACACGCAGGTTACGCACACCCGCTGTAGCTGGCAGGTTGATTCCGCGGCTCAGCACAACGTTTGACAGGCGAACAAAATCCCCTTTCTCAAGAAAGCGCGTCGATACGACGGGTGGGTTCAGGCGGTTTTCACCGTTGGTCACCACGTCGCGCGTCACGTTACGGCCAATACCCAGGTTGCCCTTCACGAAAATGGCGTTCTTGGTGTTGTTGTAGAGGTAGTTACCGCCCGCACCCGTAATAAACAGATTCAAGCCCCAGCCCTTGTACGCCAGGTTGTTGGTCAGACCGAAGTTATAGGTCGGAATAGCCGAGCCAACATAAGCCAGTTGCAGCGTCGGGTCGGTGTACGTACCAAAACCCTGCGCATCGAACCCGGTGAAGGTTGGCATAAAGAACGAGAACAGCGGACGGCCACCCACGATACGTTGCGCATAAGCACCCGACAGACCTTGTCCGTTGATAGCGCCCGCATTGTATAGACCTGTGAAGTCAGATACCTGATTTTTGATGAAGGTGGCATTGGCCGATACATCCCAGGTAAAATCACCACCACGCACTACGTCATAGTTCACGGCCAGCTCTACCCCCCGGTTACTTACATTGGCGGGCAGGTTGATCCAGCGGGCACGGGCAGGTGCAGGGGCAGCATACAAAGCTTCGAACAGCAGATCGGTCGTGTTCTTATCAAAATAATCGATCGTTGCTGTCAAACGGCCGTCCAGGAATCCCAGGTCGAAACCGGCGCCAAACTGACGGGTCTGCTCCCAGCGCAGGTTCGGGTTGTCGACCAGATCGCGGCTGGTAGCGTTGTTGTTGGCATCGTAGGCATAACGCACATTGGTGATATTGGCCGGAAACTCCTGGTTGCCGGTGATACCGTAGTTAGCCCGGAACTTGATGTCGACGCCTTTGCCTTTCAGGAATTCCTCTTCTGATATTTTCCAGCCAGCGGCAAACGAAGGGAACGTACCGTACTTATTCTGTGGGCCAAACTTCGACGAGCCGTCAACCCGAACGGTTGCCGTCAGCAGGTACTTGTCATTGATGTTGTAGTTTACCCGACCGAAGTACGACTGCAGTTCGCTCTCGAGCAAATCAGAACCCGCCTCAAACGCTTTGTTCTGGCCTGAGTTGTTTACCCCCGTGATGTTATTGGCATAAGGGAATACAGCCGTTGGCTGAAACAGCTGTGCCTGAACGTAGCTGCCTTTGCTCTGGAACTTCTGATAGGCAAAACCCAGTAATGCGTCGAACGCACCGGGACCTAATTTCCGATTATATGACAGGGTGTGCTCGAGCAATTGGCTATTCCGTGACCGGTTTTGAATAACGGCACGACCCGCATTCTGAGCGATTGATTCGCCAAAGCCAGGCAGGTTGCGCTGGATCGACGTGCGACGCTCCGAAACAGAGTTATCCAGGCCTACGTTGAGTTTGTACGACAGCCCTTCGATGATCCGCCATGTGGCACTAACATTACCCAGCGTGCGGCTCGTGTTGCCCACATCATCGATTCCGTTAAGCAGCGAAACCGGGTTACGGAAGGCAACCCCATTGGGCACGCCCGCTTCTGAGTAGCCATCTGGGTTGTAATACCGTCCCTGTGTGTCGTACACGGGGTACGTTGGGTTAGCCTGAATAGCGGCTCCGATCAAATTACCCTGATAGCCTGCATTGTCGCCGTTCGGGATGTAGATATCGCGAACACCCGCTGTCGTCAACTGCATATCGATCGTTACTTTGTCGTTGAACAGTTCGTGCGACGCGTTGATACGACCGGTCAGGCGGCGAAGACCCGCCTTTTTGATGATACCTTGCTGATCTGAATAGCCCAGAGAGAAGTTGTAGCGAGTGTCGTCATTTCCACCGCCATAGCTAAGGTTGTAGTTCTGCGATACGCCCGTCTGGAAAATCTGATCCTGCCAGTTGGTATTGGCTCCTGCGTTGTTAATGGGTGTTACCGCCACACCAGCGCCCTGCAATGCCGCCGGATACTCTGACGCCGACAACAAATCGTACCGTTTCAGGGGTGAGCTGATGCTCGTATTGGCCGAAATATTCAGCGTCCGTTGCCCTGCTTTGCCTTTACGGGTTGTGATCAGTACAACACCGTTGGCACCCCGTGCGCCGTAGATAGCTGCCGAGGAAGCATCTTTCAGCACTGAAATATTCTCGATGTCGTCTGGATTCAAAAACGTGAGCGGGTTACGGGCCGATTGTGTACCCGTACCGAAATCACGTCCACCGTCTGATACGTCACCTCCGTCGAGTGGTACACCATCGACTACGTAGAGCGGGTTGTTATTTGATCGGATCGACGTTGTACCCCGGATACGGATGTTGACTCCCGCACCAGGTTCGCCACTCGCCGGCGTGATCTGAATACCAGCCGCCCGGCCCTGAAGCAGTTGTTCGGGCGTAGCAATCACCCCCTTGTTGAAATCCTTCGTACCTACCGAAACGACGGAGCCCGTCGCGTCTTTTACCCGTTGGGTGCCGTAACCTACCACCACTACTTCGCTCAGCGTTTTGTTGTCTTCAGCAAGCGTTATGTCTATCGTTTGGCGGTTGCCTACTGTCACCTCCTGCGTTACGTACCCAATTGAGCTGAACACGAGTACTGATGTTGGTCCAACACCGGTCACTCTGAACTTACCGTCGGCGTCGGTGGTAGCGCCCCGTGTCTGGCCTTTGACCTGAACAGTTACACCGGGTAACCCGATACTACCGCCAGATTCTGTTACCTTTCCGGTAACAGCTACCTCCTGCGCATAGGATAGAGAGATCGTTAATAGCAGCGTCAGCGTGAGAACTGCTTTCCATAGGTTCGCGAACCTATTGCCCACCAGCAAATGGCTGGTAACAACGGCCCGACCTACTGTTGAGTAGGGTTTGTCGTTCATAAATGATTGACTTGTTAAAAATGGTTACTGACCACTTTTCATCGTCTCGCCCTATAGGCAAACAAACGAAATCAACCGAACAACAATGACGTTGAAATTGAGGCACTTGACTAAAGGTCACGTTGAGTATTGACTCCTTCTGCTTTGTAACAGGACAAAACAAGGTTGGTCTATAGAACAAATTACAATAACAAACATGAATAGTTCAACTAAATACATGCCATGATTTACCAAATGTTATTTAATGACAGTTTATATAGTACATCAAAGCGTTAAGATGCGCCATAAAAAAGGCCTACTCTTACAGAGTAGACCCTTTACTATGAGCGCGTTTCGCTGACCGAATCTGCACAGATTCAGTTAGCGTATCTTAACTAAACCAGGTACCGAATTATTGATTAATGTCAGCAAATAGCGCTGTTTGTTGATCGTCAACGGACTAATTTGCTTTACCTCACCGCTGGTCAGGTAGCCGCTTTCTTTACTCGACAGCACCCGAAAGGTACCACCAGGCTGATTCAGCAAGACGAGCCCCTGGCAGGCATCGATCATCCCGAGCTGGGGGGTGAAGTGCGTAAAGTTGCCCCCCAATACCAAGTCTTTCCGGCCGTCGCGGTTCAGGTCTTCGGTAGCAATTGCATTAACACAAGTCATCTGTACGGCGTTGGGCAGATCGCGCACCGTGAAGCTGCCTTTACCATCATTGAGCGCTATAATTGACCGGCGATAGGTTAGTGTCTTAACCCGGCTGGCTTCAAGCACATTCGCGGGAAAAAGCTCCTGTAAGGTTTTGGTAGCGTAATCGCTATGCTTCAGAATCTTGGTTTTCAGGAATGGAAACTGTTCGGCCATTTCCCGCTTTAGAAATACAGGCACGTCACGACCGTCGATCGTCTTGGTCATGATCTTATCCAGAATACCATTTTTATCGAAGTCATTGACCCACAGTTTCAACGGATGCTCGGCATCGGCGTTGAGGGCGAAGTTCTCACCAATGTTCCCGATGATCAGGTCGCTATCTTTATCACCATCGATATCAGCGACCGCCACGCTGCCCCACATACCGGAAAGGTCGCCGAGGCCAGTGGTCAGCTGGGTAAATCGGCCACTGGTGTAACTAAACACTTGCGGGCTCATCCAGTCGCCAACGACAACAAGCTCAGCGCGGCCATCGCCGGTCAGGTCGGCCCAAACGGCGTCGCGGATCATGCCTATCTCGGCCAGATCAGGTGCTACAGTCCGGGTTACGTTGGTAAACGTACCTGTGCCATTGTTTTGCAGCAGATAACTCGCCGGGCTCATGCCGTATTCTTTCGGGTAACTCCGGCTCCCCACAAATAGGTCGAGGTCGCCATCTGCGTCGTAATCGTAGGGCACCGCTACCGACGTATTCATCGATGCTGGTGGCAGGGCCCGGCTGTCGAGACTGAAGGCTCCCTTTCCGTCATTTAGAAACAGGCGGTTCATCAACTCGCGCGAACCTGCAGGTGCTTCATTGCCGCCACTGCCTACGAATAAGTCCAGATCTCCGTCTCTATCGGCGTCGAACAGTTGGGCGGCGGTATCTTCAAAATCACTCAGTTCCTGAAAAGCAGGCTGGTTCGATTTGGTAAATCCTACGCCGGATTGTAGGTATAACTGCCCCGCCTGGCCCTTGGCACCACCAATATACACATCTTGCCAACCATCGCCGTTTACATCGCCTATAGCCGCCTTTGGCCCTTCTGACGACAATTTCATGGGAATATTCCGCTCGTCGAAAAAGTCTTCGTAACGATTTTCCCGATGCGCCTCGAAGGGGGCGGGTACGTTCGTAACCAACGTCTGCCGTACCGGGCCGGGCGTTGTCGGGGGCGTACCCGGCATAAGCTTGCCTGGCCCTGGTTTGGCCGTATTGTGGGCCAGTTGCAGTGTTGATCCGGCTTTGGGGGCCTTCACACTACTCACCTGATCGTCGAACCAGGTCACACGCACTGAATCAGGCTGTTTTGTGGTCCCCAAGCCAATTGTCTGGATGTATTCGGTACTTGACTGGAACCCACGCGAGGGGGCAATGTACCGGCTAATGATCTGCTTGCCGACAAACACCTCGATCTTAGATCCGATAGCATAGGTATTCCGGCCATCGCCCCGGAGTTTTACCCGCAGGAACTGATTCGTAGCTGCTTGCCTCTCGGCGTGGTTCTGGTACACAAAACACGGCTGGTTCACGTTGTTGACCACCAGATCGAGGTCGCCATCATTATCCAGGTCGGCATACGCCGCTCCGTTCGAAAATGACGGATCGGCCAGGCCCATAGCTTCGCCTGTTTCGGTGAAGCGCAGGTTCTTGTTATTGCTGAAGAAGTAGTTGGGGATCGGCCGGGAAGGCATGTTCTTCACAATCTCATCAAACTGCTTTTTCTCGCCAGAAAGTACCATCTTTTGCGCCAGTTCATTGGCAAAAAAGTCGATAAAGTCCTGATCGACCACGTCATTGTAAATCCCATTACAAACGTAGATATCGTTGTAGCCATCATTGTCAGCGTCGAACAGCAGAGCTCCCCAGCTCCAGTCACTGGCAGCAACGCCGGCGTAGTTGGCAATTTCGCTGAAGGTGCCGTTCTGATTATTCAGTTGCAGGCAGTTTTGCTGTAGCTGCCTGTAGTATCCCTTTTCCTGCTTTAGATTGGCCAGGTAATGGTTCTCAAATGACGTCGTCGTTTTTAGCCGTTTCTCGTCACGAGGCAGCATTTCGGTGGTGAAGATTTCGGCGTAACCATCATTATTGATATCAGCCATATCGGCCCCCATCGACGCGATACTTAGGTGATTCATCCGCTGCTCAATTTCCTCTTTGAATCCGGTGTGCCGACCAGCAGCGTCATGCTGGTTGATGTAGAGGTAATCCTTCTCGAAGAAATCATTCGAGACATAGATGTCGGGCCAGTTATCGCCGTTTACATCACCGATCGTTACGCCCAGCCCAAAGCCGATCAAACTACTGTAGATGTTTTCTTCCTTGGAAACGTCGTGAAACAAGCCGTTGTCGTTGCGCATCAGCCGGTCGCCACCACCTTTCAGAAAGTCCTTCACTGGCCAGTCCTCGGCTCGGACGTCCCGATTATTTTCGTAGTTAAGCGTGTTTACCGGAATAAAACTATTATTCAGGATATAGCAGTCGAGGTCGCCATCTTTATCATAATCGAAAAAAGCAGCGTGGGTGGTATATCCGTTATCGTCGAGCCCATATTTCGCGGCTTCTTCGGTAAACGTAGGTACGTTGTCGGGGCCGTTGCCCTGGTTGATGTATAATTCCTTGCGCTGGTCAACACCTTTCTGATACCCAGCGTAGCAAACGTAGATATCGAGCCGCCCGTCGTTGTTGATGTCGACCATCACCACGCCTGTGCCCCATTTCCCTTTACTACCAACACTGGCTTTATCGGTAATATCGTCGAACTGCCAGTTGCCTTTGTTCAGGTATAACTTATTCGACCCCATATTGGAGGTAAAAAAGATATCGGACAGGCCATCATTATTGATATCACCCACGCCTACACCACCCCCGTTATAGAAGTTACGGTAGTTAAAAATGTTGAAATCGGCGCGGTTTTCGACCTTATTCTGAAACGTGACCCCAATGGCCTCGTTGTCCATCTTTTCAAACAACGTGTCGCTTTTCTTAGACGAACAGGCGACTAGAAACAAGACAAAAAGGAAGCTGATGGTTGACCTCAGGTACGTTGTTACTGTGATGCTCATAGGTTAGTTACGGTACGCTAATCCAAAGTTATTCACTAAAGCCCATACGATTATGGAAACCTGATCGGTTTAGTAGACTCTAGTAAAATAGCGTCTGCCTGTCGCCCGTGGGCACGGTAATCGTTGGCTTTCGGTAGACGAGCAACGCCTCAAGTTTTTTCCAGGTATCACGATTGTTCATCGTGTTAAAGTTTCCGGTTTTACCAGCAAAGCGAATGACTATTTTTTCATCTGACAAATGATCGATCGTGACCGTGCCTTCGGTCAGAATGAACCCATCGCCTGTCCGTTCTTTTTTATCACGCACCCTACCAATCATAACGCTATTCAAACTCTGGTCATTAAGCGTAATCAACTGATCTACAGGACGCTTCTCCAGCAGTCTGTTTCCCCCCAGGGTGATAATAGTGTTGCTTTCGTACTGATCGAACAGGTTGAGCCGAATTGAGCTGGGTCTTACAGTGACTTCGCCCTTGAAACGGCTGTCTTCTTTATAAAAATCGTCCCCATCCATACGAACGACAAACTGGGCTTCGCCCGGTTTCAGCGCCTTATATAGCACGTCAGCATCAGGTTTACCAATGCATGAAACTGCAATGATGCCCACTACAAACAGGCTAATCGTGGACGGTAAAAAGCGTATAAGTGATTGGATTAACATCGCTATAAACCCACATAAGTATGGGCGTAATTAAAAGCCAAAAAGGCTCGACAGAGCCGAGCCTTTTTGGTACTCAAAAATACGAATTCGGATTAATATCCCACGTTCTGCTTCAAATTCGGGTTCGACGTAATTGCGTCTGATGGAATTGGGAACAGTACCGTACCTGGGTCTTTGCGATCAACACCCGTACCAGTCAGGAATTTTTCGAAACGGATCTCAACCGTCCGCTTGCTTCCCTCCCAATACGTTTCCCGGCCGATCTCATCGAACATGACGTCGTTGGTCAGTGCAGTCAGCGCGGAGGCTTTACGAATTGTACGTAACGCGTTCACCTGAGTCAGCGCTGAAGGTGCATTGCCACTCCGGAGCAGAGCTTCTGCTTTCATCAGATAGGCATCTGCGTAACGCATCAGGATGTACTTACCTGCATCAGCTGGGTGATACTTGATAACCCGAATCCCTTTCTCGGTTGGTGTGCCAGCCAAGGCTACATCACGTGAGAATTGTAGTGGCTTTTTAGAACGGCTATCAGTAATGGCAACACCCTTATCGTCGAACTGCTGACCGATCAGGAAGCCTTTACCAATACCAGCATAGGCACTACCATCTTTCTTGGCAGCCTGTCCTTTACGAACGTCGTTTGCTTCGAACTTATCGTAGAAGTCAGCCAGTGTGGCGAAGCCATTCCAGCCCGATGGGTTCTGGTCATAATGCAACGTCATCATCCAACGGTTCTGAGGCGTACCCTCGCCGCTGGCGAAGATTACTTCATTGGCACCTGATGAAGTGAACGTCTTGTAGTAGTCAGGGCTCAGCGAGAAGCCAGCAGCCGTAATGGCATCGACATACTTCACGACCAGGTCCATATCAGCTTTATCAAAGGTGTATCCACCCTCAGCTTTTGCTGATTTGTATACGGCTTTATTCAGGTATAGGCGAGCCAGCAGGAAGTTGGCCGCCGATTTAGAGGCAACCGTATTGTCCTGTACCGATGGCTTAGCTTCCGGCAGGTTAGGTAGCGCTTCGGTCAGGTCTTTCACGATGAAGTCAAATGCTTCTGAGCGTGATTTCACTTTCGGGTTCGCGTCTACCCCTTCAGTTAGTTCCCGGAAAGGAACCTGACCCCACAGATCCATCACGTGGAACATGTTCCAGGCGCGTAGGAATTTCGCTTCGGCCAGTTGCTGTGGCGTCGTTTTACCTGAACCAATCAACTGCGTGGCTTTGAATACCCGCTGGTTCAGCTGGTTCCAGGCCGTCAGTACGTTCGAGTGCGTCGCATCCCAGGTGTGCTGGTCAAGCGTACGCCATACGCCATTATCACCCCAGTCTACACCCCGCGTTGGCGGAATCATCTCGGCTGATGTATGCTGACCCAGCGAGTACATGCTGCCTTGGTCAGTGAAAGCACCCAAATCGATATAAGCAGACCGAAGGGCCTCTGCTGCGTTAAAGTTAGGGTCTGGCTTAGTTGGATCCGTTGGCGTTACAACCACTGAATCTTTCTCTTTTACTACCAGATCGGTGCAACCCGAAAGGGTGGCAAGGCTAACACTCAAACCGAGTGTTAGGAGGTTCAAAGGTCCTCTCTTAGTCATGGTTTTTATCGTGTTTACTGATTAAAATGCGATGTTAGCACCAACTGTCACTGTACGGGCACGGGGGTAAGCCGTGTAGTCGATACCCAGTGATGGTACACCGTTGATCGACTTGTTCGTGTTTACCTCTGGATCCTGACCCTTGTAATTGGTGATCAGGAACAGGTTCTGAGCGGCTACAAACAGGCGAAGGTTCGACAGTTGTGACTTACCCGTGTTGAAGCGGTAGCTCAGGCTGGCGTTTTGCAACCGAACGAACGAACCAGACTCCAGGAAGCGGGTTGATACGTCGGGCGCGTTGAATGGGCCTTCAGCCAGCGTAGGTACGTCGCGAGTTACGTTACGGCCGTTGTTGTACGAGCCTTTCGTAAAGTAAGCGTTGGCCGTGTTGTTGTAGATGTAGTTACCAAATACACCGTTGAAGAACAAGCTCAGACTGAGGTTCTTGTAACGGAAGTTATTGGTCAGACCACCTGTGAAGGTTGGCAGTGGGCTTTTGCCCAGGAACCGCTGTACGTCACCGCTTGGGTAGATCGTATTGCCGTTCTCGTCATATCCGCCAAAATCACGCAGGAAGAACGCGAACAGCGGCTGGCCTTCAGCAATACGCTGTGCAAACGCCCCTGTCAGACCCTGACCGCTGATAGCGCCCGTGTTGATCAGACCGGCAAAGTTTTGCACTTCGTTTTTGTTGTAAGCCATGTTGAACTGCACGTCCCAGCCAAATTGTGGCTTGTCGATAGCAGCTACGTTCAAGCCCAGTTCAACCCCTTTGTTGATTACGTTGGCGTCCAGGTTCTTCCACACGAATGGTGATAGGGCTGGCTGAGCCGACGTTACCTGAATCAATAAGTCAGTCGTGTTTTTCGAATAGTATTCGAGGTTACCCGTTACACGGCCACCAGCGATACCGAAGTCGATACCAATGTTGGTTTGTGCTGTTTGCTCCCACTTCAGGTTCGGGTTCGGGAACGCTACGTCGTTCAGACCACCACCGCTGATGTTGGTTGCGTCGGCGTTACCACCCCAGTCGCTATACCGCTGACGCTGTTGATACAGGTTGTGCGGAATTTCCTGGTTACCAGTAATACCGTAGCCAACCCGTACTTTCAGGTCAGAGAAGATATTTTTAGGAACGAAGGCTTCGTCGCTCAGCTTATAGGCAATTGCGGCCGATGGGAAATAACCTGTCTGCTTACCTGGACCAAAACGTGTTGATCCGTCGGCCCGCAATGTGGCAGTAGCCAGCAGTTTACCGAAACCAACGTTTACCCGGCCAAAATACGACTGCAGTTCATCGCGTGATGACGCTGAGTTAGCCAGCAGGCTACCGAACCCTTTCGAGTTATCGGCCGACGCTGCGTTGTTGAGCATCAGATCAAGGTTGCTGGTACGGAAGTTTGTAGCCGTAGTACGCTTGTAGTAGTTGTCGAAGCTCTGGTATTCATAACCCAACAGGGCATTTACCGATACTTTGCCAAACTCTTTGTCGTACGTGAAGTAGCCATCGAGCAGGGTGTTATCAATTTCGATATCACTCAAGATTAATCGACCCACGTTCTGAATGTCCTGATACAGCAGATCGCGTGAGAACGCGGCCTTCCGTGATGACATCGACTTGTCGAAACCGTATACAGCCTTGAATTTCAGGCCACTGATGATTTCGTATTCCGCGTTGATGTTACCCAGCGTACGCAGCGTCTTGGTGTTGTCTTTCGACAGACCGATCAGCGCCAGTGGGTTTGGCTCAGCGATGTTTGTCGACTGGTTGAATGAACCATCGGCTTTGTAGATCGCCCGTGTTGGGTTCGACTTCAGAATACCGCCCAGCAGGTCACCCTGGTAGCCAGCGTTGTCTGTTACGGGGATATTCTTGTCTTTCGTTTCAGACAGAGTCAGCTGCACGCCGACGTTCAACTTGTTATTGATGAACTTCTTGTTGGCGTTGAACGTACCAGACACCCGGTTCATGGCGCTCGTCTGCATGATACCTTGCTGATCGAGGTAGCCCAGTGAGAGGCGGTAGTTACCACCAACGCCATCGCTGCCACCGTAGGCCAGGTTTTGCTGGTTAGTAACACCTGTACGGAAGAGTGCATCCTGCCAGTCTACGCGGGCGCCCAGGTCCTGCGTAGGCTGAAGCTTAGCATATTCGTCAGCGCTCAACAAATCATAGCGCTTGGTGATCGTGCTAAAGCCAACTGATGGCGAGTACTCCAGGCTACCTTTACCGGTTTTACCTTTCTTGGTCGTGATCAGTACAACACCATTGGCACCACGTGACCCGTAGATCGCAGTTGCCGACGCATCTTTCAGGATATCGACACTGGCAATATCTTCCGGGTTCAAGAAGTTCAAAGGGTTTTTAGCCGCTGTAGAACCGATACCTGAGTTATCACCACCGGCCGATGTTTCACCACCGCTCAGGGGCACACCATCCACTACGAATAGTGGGTTGTTGTTGCTCCGAACTGATGACGTACCCCGGATACGGATGTTGATACCACCGCCTGGCTCACCGCTGTTCTGCGTGATTGCCACACCCGGAACCCGGCCCTGAAGCAGTTGTTCTGGTGACGTAATGATGCCTTTGTTGAAATCTTTGGTGCCAATCGTATTTACCGCACCGGTCAGATCTTTCTTCTTGGCGGTACCATAACCGATAACTACTACCTCATTCAAGGTCTTGTTATCTTCCAGAAGCGTTACGTTGATTACCGATTTGGCGCCAACCGTAACGTCCTGGCTCTCAAAGCCCACAAAACTAAATACCAGTACTGCATTGGCTGGAACACCAATTCTGAAATTACCATCGGCATCCGAGTTGGTACCCCGAGTAGTGCCTTTTACGCTGACACTAACGCCGGGTAAACCCCGACCGCTATTGTCTGATACTTTACCCGTCACGCTGTTGTCCTGCGCAAACGTTAACTGGCTGCTCAGCATAAGGAATAGCATGAGCACCGACAGTAGTCCCAACTGAAGAGACGACCGAACGGACTGCATACGCCTGGTAACTGTGGCGTAACCTACTGAGTAGGAATTGTCCATCATAGGTTTGTTAAATTGGTTAGTAAAAGTTTTTTGGTGATAAATACCCCTTCTACACAACGCAGTATTTTCCATAAAGCAGGCTGAAACCAATACATGATAACCCTACTAAAATGGGCTTCACATAGCACTGCATTTAGAAAATATTGAGCGTATAGATGAAGTAGCCGACAAATTACAAGAATTAATCCTTTAGGTACAAATTCATGTTTGATAAATTAATACAGAGGTTTGTTAAAATAGTACTTAAACAATACTATATAATTTTAGTAGTTTATTAGCGATAACTACTGAATTCATGTATTTACACTTAACAACTGCCTGATACACCCCCATTTATACTTAGTCACGTAAGCTCTTCTTTCCCAGACACATGTATACACAGTTAGGAATTTACGTTTTCCCATTGGGCTGGTTTTAGTTAAATTTATGCTCTCAATAGAAGCAGGGTGTAGGGCATACGGGGTAGTTTCTGTATTGGCCGGCTCCAAAGCTTTTCAGTTTACATGACACCTACCGTTTTTCCTCTGTTGCCCCCCCCTTCGTTTGAGGGTGACTTCTTTAGCGATTCAACCTATCGTACGCTCTACGCCACCGATGCATCGGCTTATCGGGAGATGCCGCTGGCTGTAACCATGCCAAAGTCAGTTGCTGATTTAAAGGCGTTGATTCAACTGGCGCGGGAACGGCAGGTATCCCTAATTCCGCGTACGGCAGGTACATCGCTGGCCGGACAGGTTGTGGGGGCAGGAATTGTTGTTGACGTATCGAAACACTTCACTAAAATCCTGGAGATCAATCCAGACGAACGTTGGGTACGTGTACAACCGGGCGTCGTTCGTGACGAACTGAACCTCTTCTTAAAACCATACGGCCTTTATTTCGGCCCCGAAACATCGACGGCAAACCGAGCGATGATTGGCGGTATGGTGGGCAATAACTCCTGCGGCTCAAACTCAGTAGTGTACCGGGCCACCCGCGAGCATACGCTGTCGGTGAAAGCACTTTTATCCGACGGATCAGAAGTGGAGTTCAGCAGCCAGTCGGCCTGGGATTTTACCAAGGCGGTTGGTGAAGCCAGCCGCAAGAACGGAAGTGCTACCCTGGCCGATCAGATTCTGCTGAAAACCAACGCCATGCTGGCTAGTCCGGTTAATCAGCAGGAAATACGGAGCCACTTTCCGAAAGCAAGTATAGAGCGGCGTAACACCGGGTATGCGCTTGATGAGTTGCTGAACTGCGAGCCATTCACACCGGGCGGCGAGGCGTTCAAC
Organism: Fibrivirga algicola; assembly: GCF_011742925.1. Taxonomy (GTDB): domain Bacteria; phylum Bacteroidota; class Bacteroidia; order Cytophagales; family Spirosomataceae; genus Fibrella; species Fibrella algicola. Next base: position 340,747 of record NZ_WAEL01000006.1, on the reverse strand, counting down.
TTCTGCAAACTTATTGCCGGCTCGGAGGGTACGTTGTGCTTCATGACGGAGATCAAGCTGAACCTGGTGCCGCTCCCCCCCAAAGAACAAGGACTGGTCTGCGTGCATTGCCACAGCATCGACGAGTCTCTACGAGCCACACTGGTGGCGCTGAAATACAAGCCGCAAGCCGTTGAGCTGATCGACGACATTATTTTGGAGCGCGCCGACTCGAACCCGGAACAGCGCAAAAACAGCTTCTTCGTCCAGAAAACCCCGACCGACGGCTTCCCCATTATTCTTGTCGTTGATTTGTCGAAGCCAACGCGGGAAGAGATCGAGGTGACGGCCGCCGACATGGAAGCCGAGATGCGGGCAGCAGGGCTCGGTTACCACTATCCGCTGCTGTTTGGCGAAGACACCAAAAAAATCTGGACCCTTCGTAAAGCCGGTTTGGGCCTGTTGGGGAATTTGCCCGGCGACGAAAAAGCGGTAGCCGTAATTGAAGACACCGCCGTTGACGTGCGCGACCTGCCCGATTACATTCGAGAGTTCAATGAGATTCTAAAGACTCACAACATGGCATCGGTGCATTACGCCCATGCTGGTTCAGGCGAGTTGCATTTACGGCCCATCATCAATCTGAAGACGGCTGAAGGACATCGCCAGTTCAGGATGATTGCCGAAGAAATTGCCACGCTGGTGAAGAAATACAACGGCTCACTCTCCGGCGAGCATGGCGACGGACGGCTACGCGGCGAGTTTATTCCACAAATGGTCGGTGAACACAATTACGAGTTGATGCGGCAGGTAAAGCAACTCTGGGATCCAGAGGGCATTTTCAACCGGGGTAAGATTGTGGATACGCCCCCGATGGATACGTACCTACGTTACGAAGCCGATCAGCAAACGCCCGATTTCCAGACCTATTTCCGGTACAACAACCAAACCGTACTGCAACACGCCGAGCAGTGCAATGGCTCTGGCGATTGCCGTAAAACGGAGGTGTCGGGCGGTACGATGTGCCCTAGTTACATGGCTACGCGCAACGAAAAAGACACGACACGGGGCAGGGCCAACATTCTGCGCGAAATGCTGACGCGGTCGCCGAAAGAAAACCGGTTCGACCATGAAGAGATCAAGCAGGTGTACGACCTATGTTTGTCGTGCAAAGCGTGCAAATCCGAGTGCCCATCGAACGTGGATGTAGCGAAGTTGAAAGCCGAGTTCCTACAGCATTACTACGATGCTAACGGTGTACCCATCCGGTCGCGGTTGATTGCCAATTTTGCCCGCCTATCGGGTCTGGCCAGTTATGTGCCCTGGGCCTGGAACGCGGTGCTGGGTACGTCGTCACTACGCCGTGTGGCCAACCGCCTCGTTGGTTTCCACCCCGACCGGACGATGCCATTGATGCACAGTACAACAGTAAAGAAGTGGTTCGCCGGATGGAAAACACCAGGTACGTTGCCGACATCGGCCAAAAAGGTCCACCTCTTCTGTGATGAGTTTACGAACTTCAACGATGTAGAGGTTGGGCAGAAGGCGGTAATGCTGCTTGAGCGACTTGGCTACGACGTTATTCTTCCGGCTCACGGCGAAAGTGGGCGGGCAGCATTATCGAAGGGGATGCTGAAGTACGCCAAAACGCTGGCCGAACGAAATATCCGCGACCTGCAGGACATAATCAATGACCAAACACCATTGGTGGGTCTGGAACCGTCGGCTATTCTTACATTCCGCGATGAATACCCCGACCTGGTCGACGCGTCGCTGGCAGAGGCGGCTCGTGAGCTCGCTAAACACGCACTGACCTTTGAGGAATTCATTGCCCGTGAACTCGACGCCAAGCTCATTGACCCTACTCTGTTCACCGACGAAAAACGGCTGATCAAACTGCACGGGCATTGCCAGCAAAAAGCGGTTTCGTCGCTGGTACCGAGCAAGCGTATTTTATCGTTGCCTAAGAACTACACGGTCGAGATCATTCCGTCGGGCTGCTGCGGAATGGCCGGCTCATTTGGGTACGAGAAGGAGCATTATGATGTGTCGATGCAAGTGGGCGAACTGGTGCTGCTCCCAACGGTTCGGCAACAACCCGCCGATGTCATCATTGCAGCCGCAGGTACGTCATGCCGCCATCAGATTCACGATGGTGCCCAGCGAACCGCAAAACACCCAGCCGAGATCTTGTATGAAGCACTGAAGTAAACCGTCCATCCAGTACAGAATTTTATTTCGTTAGAACCCTGCTATTTTTACAGAGTAATACGTTCGTTGCTCTATTGGGTGACTTTCCTACAATTTTTGTTCATGAAAAAACTCCTTATTGGTGTCGCCTGTCTGCTTAGCTGGCAGGGTATGGCCCAGACTTCATCGACAACAACCACCAGCGGTTATGACCCCCGTGTGTTGTTTCACCCCTTATTTAATATGCAGCCCGGCAACGATTACCGGACGGGCAGCGGTGCACCGGGACCTCGTTACTGGCAAAACCGGGCCGATTACAAAATCAACGTAAAACTCGATGATGTAGCTCAGAGCGTAAGCGGTGAGGTAGAAATTACGTACAAGAATAATTCGCCCGAGAGCCTCAACTATGTGTGGCTGCAACTCGACCAGAACGCGTTCAGCGATTCGTCGCGGGCGGCCAAAACCACCCCCATTCAGGGCGGACGTTTCGGTAACAAGGATTTCGCGGGCGGCTATGGCATCACCAGCGTGCAGGTTGAGCAGGGGGGCCGTAAGTTCTCGGCGGCACCAAACGTCGTGAGCGACAGCCGGATGCAGATCAAGCTATCGGAGCCCATGAAGCCAGGTGGCGACGTGATTAAGATTAAAATCGGCTATTCATTCAAGATTCCCGAGTACGGATCAGACCGGATGGGGCAGTTGAAACGCAAAGACGGTATCATTTATGAAGTGGCGCAGTGGTACCCCCGCATGTGCGTGTATGACGACATTGAAGGCTGGAACACACTGCCTTATCTAGGTGCCGGTGAGTTTTATCTGGAGTACGGCGACATCGAATACGCCATCGACGTTCCCTGGGATCATATCGTTGTTGGTTCGGGTGAATTGCTGAACCCCACCGAAGTGCTAACGGCTGAGCAGATCAAACGGCTGGCGCAGGCAAAACTGAGCGACAAAACCGTAATGATTCGCAGCAAAGAAGAGGTAACCAGTTCTGCTTCACGCCCCAAACAATCGGGCAGGCTGACGTGGCGGTTTAAATGCATCAACACGCGCGACGTGGCCTGGGCTTCGTCGAAAGCGTTTGTTTGGGATGCCGCCCGCATCAACCTACCAAGCGGTAAAAAAGCACTAGCTCAATCAGCTTATCCGGCCGAAAGCGCTACCAACGACTCGTGGAACCGCTCTACGGAATATGTGAAGCACAGCATCGAGTTCTATTCTGGGTACGTCTTCGAATACTCATATCCGGTAGCAACCAACGTAGCCGGTATTGTAGGCGGTATGGAGTACCCCGGCATTGTGTTCTGTCAGCACAACTCGAAGAAAGACGGCCTGTTCGGTGTAACAGACCATGAGTTTGGCCACAACTGGTTCCCGATGATTGTGGGGAACAACGAACGGAAATACGCCTGGATGGACGAAGGCTTCAACACCTTTATCAACTTCCTGTCGACGGCGGCGTTCAACAAAGGCGAATATGACCGGGAGCGCGGCACTATGCACGACGTAGCTCCTGCCCTCTACTCACCCGTTGAGCCGATTATGACCATTCCCGATGTGCAGGCGGCCCGCAATCTGGGCATTCTGGCCTATTACAAGCCGGGTATGGGTCTTCGTATCCTGCGCGAGAGCATCCTCGGCCCTGATCGGTTCGACTACGCCTTTAAGCAATATGTAGCGCGGTGGGCGTTTAAACACCCAACTCCACACGACTTTTTCCGCAGTATGGAAAACGGCGCGGGCGAAGATCTGGGCTGGTACTGGCGCGGTTGGTTCTTCGAGACCTGGAAGCTCGATCAGAGCGTGAAAGGCGTGAAATACACCGATTCGGCCCCCGAAAAAGGTAGTATCATCACGATCGAGAATCTCGACAAATTGGCTATGCCTGCCGTAGTAGAGATTCAGGAAAGCAATGGTAAGAAAACCCGCGTGCAACTGCCGGTTGAAATCTGGCAGCGGGGGGGGACTTGGAGCTTCCAGGCTAACACTACCTCGACCGTTTCGCAGGTGACAATCGACCCCGATCAAAAGCTACCGGACTACAACTCGAAGAACAACGTCTGGAAAGGCGATGTAAGCCCAAGCAACTAGGTGCAGGGATAAACATGTAAGGAAGCTATAGCACGGAATTACAGAGAGACCTATATAGTTACTCAGAGGGAATTAAACTTTGAGTAACTATATGGGTCTCTCTGTAACTCCGTTCTATAGCTTCTTTTTTTCATAGAAAATCGCGTAATTTTGTAAGACCGATCCGCCGGTGCGGTACTCTTGTATAACCAACTATGAAAATAAATACTTTACTCTGCAACTGGCTGTTAGGGCTGGTGTTGCTAGGGGCAGCAGGGTGTCAATCAGCTAAACCAGAAGAGTATATGCCAAAAGCAGTTGACCCAGAACGTTACAATGCCTGTGTCAACAAGCTCACGGAAGTTGTTATTCACGACATTTTCTCGCCCCCTGTCGCCAGCCGCATATACGGATACGCCAACCTGGCCGGCTACGAAGCCATGGTACCGTTCAATCCAGAGTTCGAGTCGATGAGTGGTAAAGTAAAAACGTTCGCAGCGGGCCCGAAGCCCGAAGCCGGTAAGGAATATTGCTACCCCATTGCCGGGGCAAAAGCTTTCCTGACCGTAGCGCACGCGCTGACGTTCTCAACCAATTTTTACGACGATTTTGAGCCCGGTTTTTACAAACAGTTCGAGAAAGACGGCGTGCCGAGCGATGTCATCGAACGATCAATGGCTTATGGTGAAGCGGTGGCAAAAAATGTACTCGATCTGGCCGCTAAAGACCACTATAAGCAGACGCGTGGATTCAAGCACACAGTTACAAACGATGAGGGAACGTGGGTACCAACGCCACCCGCCTATATGGACGCCGCTGAGCCAAAGTGGAACAATATACGCTGCTGGGTCATGGATACCTGCAATCAATTTATGCCCCCCCGTCCTTATGCTTACAGCATGGCCAAAGGCAGTCCGTATGAGAAAGAGTTGATGGAGGTGTATGAAACTGGCAAAAAGCTGAGCAAAGAACAGTCAGACATCGCCTATTTCTGGGATGATAACGCTTTTGTAATGAACGTAGCTGGCCACGTGAGCTACGCATCGAAGAAGATGACGCCGGGTGGTCACTGGCTTGCTATTGCTCAAACGGTGGGGCGACAACAGAAACTGGGCCTCATGCGTATGGCCGAAGCCTATACGCTTACCTCATTCGCCCTAGCCGATGGCTTCATTGCCTGCTGGGATGAGAAGTACCGCAGCAAAACGGTTCGGCCAGAAACAGTAATAAACAAGTCAATTGACCCCAAATGGGCGCCATTCCTGCAAACGCCCCCATTTCCGGAATACCCAAGCGGGCATAGCACTATTACTGCCGCCGCTGCCACAGTGCTGACCCAGTTGATAGGCGATAACATTGCGTTCACCGACTCGACCGAGTACAAGTATGGTCACGGGGTACGTTCCTTCAAATCGTTTTATGATGCGGCCAACGAAGCGTCTGTCAGCCGATTGTATGGCGGTATCCACTTCCGCTCGGCGCTTGAAAACGGCTCGGTGATGGGTCGGAAAGTAGGCCAGTATGTACTGGAAAAAGCCAAAGCCCGGAAAGAAGGGGTAGCGGTAAAGTAGATTTGAGGTTTACGGTTTTATGCTGCGCTGCTAAGGCAATAGAGCGCTCGATTAGGAGCGCAGCCTCAAACCTTCCTTCCTTCCATTTCACGGAGCAATTTGTTCGCGTAGATGAACTCGTTCAGTCGCTCAACGTCAGAGTGAGCCAACGTGTCGCTATTGCCTTCCCACAGTTTGTTTCCCTCGTAGAGAAACATAATTTTCTCGCCGATCTCCATCATCGAATTCATGTCGTGCGTAATAACGACCGTCGTGATCTTATACTCGTCGGTAATCTCTTTGATAAGCTGATCGATTTTAATCGATGTTAACGGGTCGAGGCCAGAGTTGGGTTCGTCACAGAAGAGGTATTTGGGGTTCATGACAATAGCCCGCGCAATACCAACCCGTTTCTTCATACCACCCGAAATCTCAGACGGCATCCGGTCTTCGGCATTTTCAAGACCTACCCGTTTTAACGACGCGTGCGCCCGCTCCAGCTTTTCGTCTTCCGTCATAGTCGTCAGCATATCGAGCGGAAACCGAACATTGTCAAACACGCTCTTTGAGTCGAACAGGGCCGAACCCTGAAAGAGGACACCCATTTCGCGGCGGATTGCTTTGCGGGTATCGTCGTCGGCAGTCAGGAAATTACGGCCGTCGTAGAGTACCTCGCCCATGTCGGGTTCCACGAGTCCGATCATACACTTCAACAATACGCTTTTCCCGGTACCGCTTCCACCAATGATCAAACTGGTTTCTCCGGGTTGAAAACAGCCATCTATACCAGCCAGTACCTGGCGGCCACCAAAGGCTTTCTGAATATCTTTTATCTCAATCATCTGTCCGTTAGGCCAATAAGAGTTGAGTCAGTACGAAATCGGCAACAATAATTGAGATACAACTGGCAGTAACTGCGTTTGTCGATGCGTTACCAACCTCCAGCGCCCCACCCGTCACGTTAAAGCCCTGATAGGCCGAAATAGTGGCAATCAGAAAGGCAAACACTTCCGTTTTGATGAGGGCGAATTTGATACCAAAGGGATTGTAATCGAACCGCAGTCCCGAGATAAAGTCTTCATGCGAGATTACCCCCACCAGAACACCTGCCAGATACCCGCCCAGAATACCGAGAAACGCCGCCATCATGGTCAGCAACGGAAACATAAGCATGGCCCCGATTACTTTGGGCAACACCAAATACGAACTCGAGTTAATCCCCATCACCTCCAGAGCGTCGATCTGCTCGGTCACGCGCATTGTGCCCAGTTGACCGGCGATACTGGAACCTACTTTTCCGGCCAGCACAATGCTGCTGATGGTTGGTGCGAATTCCAGAATCGTACTGTCGCGAACGATGAACGCAATGATGTTGCGCGGCACAAAGGGATTATCCAGGTTGTAGGCCGTTTGCACGCAGGTAACGGCTCCAATAAAGGAGGATACGATTGCGACGATAAAAACCGAGTTGACACCGATGCTGACACATTCGTCGAGGATCAGGCGTAGGTAAACTGATGTACGCTCGCGGTCGCGAAACAACGTACCCAGAAATATAAAATACCGACCAAGGGTAACCATATGAGGAGAAAAATCGAGGCCGGAACAACCCGTTTAGGGCGGCCACTAAGGCAATCAACGGCCACAGCCAAGGAATGGTTTCGGCCCCTGTTTCCGTTTGATAGCTGAATGGCCGAACTTTGTGGCATGAAAAAACTCATCGTGGTAACCGGCGGCTCAAAAGGCATTGGCCGGGCCATTGTCGATACATTCGTGGCGCGCGGTTATGATGCCGTGCTTTGCGCCCGCAACGTTGATGGAATTGAAGGGCCGGGGCTTATTCCTTTTGCCGCCGACCTGAGCACCCGGGGCGGTGTTGATGCCCTGGTCACGTACCTGAAAAGCCTGAATCGGCCGGTAGATGTACTCGTGAACAACACAGGTACGTTCCAGCCCGGACAGATTCATAATGAGGCCGAGGGAACGTTTGAGACGCTGATGAACACCAATGTTGCCAGCGCCTATCACCTCACTCGTGGCCTGGTTGGCGATATGATTGCCCGGCGCGACGGCCACATTATCATGATGTGTTCAACGGCCAGCATCACAGCCTATACCAACGGCGGCTCGTACTGCATTTCGAAATTCGCCCTGTTGGGCATGAGCAAAGTCCTGCGCGAAGAACTAAAACCGAGTGGTGTGCGTGTTACAGCCATACTACCCGGCGCTACACTTACCGCCAGTTGGGAAGGCACCGATCTCCCCTCCGACCGCTTTATGCAGGCGAATGACGTAGCAGAAACTGTGTGGGCGGCCTGCACATTACCCAAGACCGCTGTGCTCGAGGAAATATTGATGCGGCCACAGTTGGGCGATATTTAACTGAGGTACGCCTCGAAAGGTAAGACATAAAGTTATAGGCAACCTGATACGCCCGATGCTCACCTCCTGCCTCTCGATGCTCACCGCTTGATTTTCAAGATGAACACATATTTCCGCCTACTTTCGTACGGCAGGCCGCTGGGGCGGTTTTTAGTACCGTTCATGCTGACGTCGCTGCTGGCGGCGCTCTTTGCAACGCTGAATTTCACCCTGCTGATTCCCCTGCTCAACGTGCTGTTCAAGCAGTCGTCGCCCGAGCAGTTGCAGGCGGTGCTGAGCCAGCCTGCGCCAACGTTTTCGCTGGGCACGTCGCCTATCGATCTGTTCAACTACTACTTTGCCCGTCAGTTTCAGCAGTATGGGCAACTGGGAGCCTTAAAACTCGTTTGCGGCACGGTAGTAGCGTCGGTTATGCTCAGTAATGTGTTCAAGTATCTGTCTGTCAGGCAGCTCGAATCGTTTAAGGCGCGCATGGTGGCCACCCTACGGGAGTCTGTGTTTGCGCAGGCGATCCAACTGCACCTCGGTTATTTCTCAGATCAACGGAAAGGTAACCTTATTGCCCGCATCACCACCGATGTGCAGGAAGTAGAAAACTCGATTGCCAATACCTTATCAGCGGCGTCGAAGGAGGTATTTACGCTTGTTTTCTTCCTGATCACGCTCTTCTCCATTTCGGCCAAGCTCACCTTTGTCGCCTTTCTGGTCATCCCTATTTCGGGAGGCATCATTGCCACGCTTGTTCGCCGCATGAAGCGCGACGCCACCCAGGGGCAAAATAGGCTGAGCAGCCTGCTGAGTGTGCTCGACGAAACCTTCGGCGGTATGCGTGTTGTGAAAGGTTTCAATGCCGAAGTCTTCACGCTCAACAAGTTCAAAACGGAGAATAATGGCTACCGCGATGCCATCCGGTCGTTGGCGAATCGGCGGGAAATGGCTTCACCATTCTCCGAATTTATGGGGGTAACCGTATTGTCGGGCATTCTGCTCTACGGCGGTTCACTGGTGTTGTCCGGTCAGTCTGACCTGTCGGCCGGAGAATTCGTTACGTACCTGGCCCTTTTTTCGCAGGTGACGCGGCCCGCCAAAGATATCTCCAACGCCATCAGCAGTTCGCAGCGTGGGTTGGTTTCCGGCAAGCGGGTACTAGACCTGATCGATACCCAGCCCCTTGTCGTGGACAAGCCCAACGCTATGAAGCTAACGAGTTTTGAGCGCGACATCACGTTCGAAAATGTATCGTTTGCCTACGAAGCAGGCTCGCCTGTATTACAAGGTATCAATCTTCGCATCGAAAAAGGTCAGACCGTTGCCCTGGTCGGCTCATCGGGCGGTGGTAAGTCGACGTTAGCCGATCTGGTGCCTCGTTTTTATGACCCTGCCTCAGGTGCCGTTCGTATCGACGGACATGATCTCCGAGAATGTCAGACAGCTTCCCTGCGCGATCTGATGGGCATTGTGACGCAGGAGAGTATCCTGTTCAACGATACCATTTTCAACAACATTGCATTTGGTAGCAACGCCACTGAGGCAGCGGTAGAGCAGGCCGCCCGGATTGCCAATGCCCATGAGTTTATCAGTAAGATGCCCAACGGCTACCAGACAACCATCGGCGACCGGGGCAGCAAATTATCGGGTGGACAACGGCAGCGCATCAGCATTGCCCGGGCGGTATTGCGCAACCCTCCGATTTTGATCCTCGACGAGGCTACGTCGGCCCTGGATACAGAGTCGGAAAAGCTGGTACAGGAAGCACTGACCCGCCTGATGGCCAACCGCACTACGCTAGTAATTGCCCACCGCCTCAGCACCATTCAGCACGCCGATCAGATTTTGGTAGTCCATCAGGGACAGCTTGTTGAACAGGGCAACCACCAGGAACTTCTCGCCAACGAAGGTGGCTTCTACTGGCGTTTACAAACGTTGCAGCAGGTGTAAGTCAGTTTGACGTTTGTAGTTTGAGGTTTGCAGTCGCTTCGCTAAACCACAGCCAAGTGCTTCAGCGGAGCAACTACAAACCTCAAACCACAAACGTTAGACTAATTCCTTCCAGCTTCGCCAGCCTTTCGAGCACGGTGCCGACCAGCGACTTGCGGATTTCTACTTCCAAAATACAGGCGGTGTCGTAGTCCTGCTTCAGAACGGTTAGCTGCTGCTCTTTCACCAGGCGCATAACATCGTTCATCTGCTCGAACGGGTAACGTACCCGATATGTCTCATTGATGGTTTGCTCCGTGATGACTCCCTCATCAAGGGCGGCGACGGTGGCCGTTTTGTAGGCGTTAATCAAACCAGGTACCCCCAGCAGCGTACCACCGAAATACCGAACCACCACAACCAGCACGTTGGTCAACTCTCGAGAGTACAGCACGTTTAGAATAGGCCGTCCGGCTGAGCCGCCGGGTTCTCCATCATCATTGGCCCGGTAGTTATTCCGGTCTAGTCCAAGGCGGTAGGCGTAGCAATGGTGAACAGCTTTAGGATGCTGGGTACGCAAGGCATCCAGGTAGGTTCGGGTATCTATCTCCGAACGTATGGGATAGGCAAAAGCCAGAAATTTACTTCCCCGATCACGGAACTCACCTGTAGTTGGAGTAGCCAGGGTACGAAAGGTATCGTCAAAATGCATTGATAACTGCGTCGGGTAATGTGTTGCCTATCTACTGGTAGTCAAGTTGTTGGGCAGGGTCGATAAGTTACCGTTACCGCCCGGTTTTAAAGACCAACAAGTAAATACATACGTAGCGTTTCAAAACACGCCTGCCTGTTTCACAGTTGTATAGCCTACAAACCATTCTGATGCAAGTTACCCTGCCAATGTCTACTCAACCGCCCGACAACACACCTGGTCCCATCGACCAGTTAGCGTTGCGCTACCTACGGGGGGCATTAGAGTCACCGCATCCTATCGACGAACCGTTTGTAATGAACAACCGGGAAAGTCATGTCATTGCGAAGATTCGCTGGCAAACGCTGGCGATGGCAGGTACGTTCGGCGTACTCGGCATATTGCTTCTCTACCTGCCACAATATTTCTGGCCTGCCTTTTTCGAAAATACGGCCATCCATATCTGGGATACGACCTATGAACTACCACTTGTAACGCTACTATATGGTGTGTTGCTTGTGTACCTGGAGATCTACGGATTGTTGTACATCAACCTGCGAGCCGTTCGGTACGTGATGGCTGTATGCCAGTTTCCCCGGCAGCATGACGCTCAATATGAGCGGCATCTACACGCGCTGGCCGACGCCGCACAGGAGAAAGAAAACCAGGGCATTTTCCGATTTGGCATGAATCCTTACCTGGGTCTACCACAATGGGGACTTACTGCCTTCTTCGTTGTCAACAAGCTGAAAGCAGCCTTGAGTAACGTTGTGCTCAAATTCGTACTGAAGCAGTTTTTTGGTCGGTTTCTCCTGCGGCAGGTGACTGATATGGCCGGTATGCCAATTTACGCATTCTGGAATATTTGGGCATCAGATCAGGTTATTCACGAGGCGAAGATTCGGGTGATGGCTCCGCTCACCATTCGTGAGTTTGTGGATAGCCTGCACGAAGAGTGGAAGCATAACCAGTCTTTTTGTGAGTTGATTCCTGAAGCGTTGCAGTACGTAGCTATTCTGAAACGTCAGTACAACTATGCGCATCTGTTGTTGACAGAAACCTTGATGGATCGTTTTGGCCTTCAGGTCATTAAGCCAACTGGCCATTTCCTCGACCGCCTCGCTGAAGCACCGGCAGAGGTACGTCGGCCGCTTGAACGCCTCATCATTTTCGGGGTGTTAATCGACGGCAGTCTTTCCTGGTTTGAGCGTCGCCGCCTCCGTCAGTTTCAGCAGCGGGGCTGGCTTTCTTACTCGATTGCCGAAATCGAAGAAATCGGCCGTGAATATTACAAAGGCCGTGGTCTTTGGGTGTAATTTTTGGCGGTGGTTTGCTGTTTTATCTACGAGTCGATTACTTACCTCATAGGCAGCGGCTCACTTAACATGCACTCAATCATCTTATACCAATGCGGCACTTTCTGCTTTTACTTCTGATTCCCCTCTATTTTGGCTGCGCCACAAAAAAAGGTACCGATAGCGATAACCAACCTACTGTAAAGGACACGTCACCTGCCAAATTGCCTACTCTCCAGCCCGGAGAGGCCGTGGCTACCTTTGCAGGGGGTTGCTTCTGGTGCGTTGAAGAAGAGTTTGAACTGCTCCGCGGGGTTCGGGAGGCAGTGTCGGGCTATTCGGGCGGCATTGAAGAAAACCCGACTTATGAGCAAGTTGGTAATAACGAAACTGGCCATGCAGAATCTGTGCAGGTCTACTACGACCCCAAAGTGATTCCCTATGATACGCTGGTTAAAGCCTTTTTGTACGCGCACGATCCTACCACGCTGAACCGGCAGGGCCCAGATGCCGGGAAACAGTATCGGTCAGTTGCCTTTTATCGGTCACCCGCTGAAAAAGCAAGCATTGACGCAGCCATCAAGCGCTTCAATGCTACTGCTGAGCATACTGATCAGGTGGTTACACAGGTAGTCCCTTTCAACGTATTTTATCCAGCTGAGGTATACCACCAGGGATACTATCGTGCTCACCCCGACGAAGCTTACATTCGGTCTGTGTCGGAACCGAAGGTTGAGAAGTTTAAAAAACGCTTAACCGACAAATTGAAGGCCGCTCAGTAAAGCCTTCTGATAATCAATACGGTTACCACTAAGTTAGTTTACTAGCTCACAGCAAGTTGACTATTTTTAAGTGTTTTGTAACCAATAGGACACCCTGAAATTTATTCCTTCTTTACCGCTGTTCGGGTGGACGAATCGGCTATTTTTGTTAGCACGTAAACAATCTGTATCGTGCCTTTTGCACGAATACTATACAACCGTTAAAACCTCACCTACGCATGCTTACAGCAACTGCAATTGAGCCTATTCTCGAAGAAGACAAAAGCCGGTTTGTGCTCTTTCCGATCAAGCACAGTGACATCTGGCAGATGTACAAAAAGCATGAAGCTTCGTTCTGGACCGCTGAAGAGATTGACTTAGGTCAGGACATGACCGACTGGAATAACCTGAATGACGGCGAACGCCACTTCATCTCGCATATCCTGGCCTTTTTTGCGGCTTCAGACGGGATCGTGAACGAGAACCTGGCGGTCAATTTTCTGTCGGAAGTACAGTACGCCGAAGCAAAATGCTTCTACGGATTTCAGATCATGATGGAGAATATTCACTCAGAAACCTATTCGTTGCTGATTGATACCTACATCAAAGACCCCGTTGAGAAAGACCGGCTGTTGAACGCCATTGACACGATTCCCTGCGTTCAGAAGAAGGCAGAGTGGGCGTTGCGCTGGATCGAGAATGGCACATTTGCTGAACGACTGATTGCGTTTGCGGCCGTTGAGGGTATTTTCTTCTCAGGCTCGTTCTGCTCAATTTTCTGGCTGAAAAAACGCGGTATGATGCCCGGCCTTACCTTCTCAAATGAGCTGATCTCTCGCGATGAAGGACTACACCGCGATTTCGCCTGCCTACTCTATACGGATCACATCAAGAATCAGATGGACCCCGAGGCCGTGTATCAGATCATCCGCGATGCAGTGGCAATCGAGCAGGAATTCGTAACTGATGCGCTGCCCGTGTCGCTGATCGGGATGAACGCCGAATTGATGAAACAATACATCGAGTTTGTGGCCGATCACCTATTGATGTCGTTGAACCTCAACAAAGTATACAACGCGTCGAACCCATTCGATTTCATGGACATGATCTCGCTACAGGGTAAAACCAACTTCTTCGAAAAACGCGTCGGCGAATACCAGAAAGCTGGCGTCATGGCGTCGACGAAAGAAAACGAAGGGTCTAAATTCTCACTGGAGGAAGATTTTTAAGTGAAAGAGTGTAAGAGGCACAGAACACACAGGTGTTATAGTGAATTTTCACTATAACACCTGTGTGTTCTGTGCCTCTTACACTCTTTTTATTCTTCAGTCCCCAGTACTTCCCAGACTAACGCTGGCTCGTAGCCTTTACTGAGGGCATACCGAGCCAGTTTTTGTTTTACCACCAAGGGATTATCGTCACGTACCTGACGGCGCTTCTTTTCCAATAGGTCGGTTAGCTTCCCCCGGTAATCGTCAGGCTTTATCTCGGCAAGGGCCTTGTTCAGGTTATAGCCCGTAATACCCCGTTGCGCTAGTTCCTGCGTGATCTTTCGTTTGCCCCAACCCTTTATTCTGAACTTCCCTCCCGCGAAAGCTGTAGCAAATCGCTCTTCGCTGAGGAAACCCTGCGTAATCAGTTCAGCAATAATTTCCTCCGCATCATCGCCGTAGATATCCCACGCATCAAGGCGTTTCCGCACTTCCTGCTGGGTACGTTCCTGATAGGCGCAGAACGAAGCCGCCTTCCGTAAAGCATCTTTGAGGTATTCGGTCATACCAAAAAAACACCGTTCGCCAGAGGTGGGTTCGGATGTTAAATCGTAGATGTGTCGAACCCGTCGCTATTTTTGCAGTCGCTAAGTAAACCGGCGCAACTCCCGTGTCTCATGACTCATCCGTTTTTATTAAAGAAACCACTGGCCATTTTTGATCTCGAAACAACGGGGGTCAATCCGGCCAAAGACCGGATTGTGGAGATCTGCGTAGCCAAAGCCCTGCCCGGCAAAGACAGGATGCCCGGTGAACTGGTGGTGAAAACGTACCGGGTAAATCCCGGCATTCCCATTCCCATCGAGACCAGCCTGATTCACGGGATCTATGATGAGGATGTGAAAGAGGCGCCTACATTCAAGAGCATTGCCAAAGTGCTGGCGCAATTTCTAGACGGCTGCGACTTAGCGGGCTTTAACAGTAATCGGTTCGATATTCCGCTACTGGTTGAAGAATTCTTGCGTGCCAACGTCGACTTTGACATCAAAAACCGCCGCATGGTTGATGTACAGCGTATTTATCACCTCATGGAACCCCGTAACTTGACGGCCGCCTACCGTCATTTCTGCGGTAAAGAACTAGTGGGCGCCCACGGTGCTGAAGCCGATACCCTGGCCACCTTCGAGGTGCTGGGCTCGATCGTGGAAAACCATACTGGACGGACTATTCGGGATGAACAGCGTAAAGTAGAATTTACCATTGATAATGATATGGAAGTTCTTGCTTCTATAGCCCGAAACAATAACGTAGATCTGGCCGGTCGGATGATCTTCAACGAAAAAGGGGAAGAGATCATTAATTTTGGCAAACATGCCGGTAAATCCGTGCTTGACGTACTTAAAACAGAACCTTCATTTTACGACTGGATTCAGAAAGGCGATTTCTCTTTAGACACTAAACGGCGCTTCACCGAGATACGGTTGCGCCTATTCACTGGTGCCTTAAACGGGAAAAAATAGATTTTCTTCTACCTTTGCCCGCACGATCCCATTCACAGCTTTTATGCAACCTATTGACGCAGCGGCTACCATTCCGGAAGTAATCCAGCAGATTCCTCTGAATTATTACCTCATCTTCAGCACCGCTCTGTTTGTCATCGGCATCATCGGTGTGCTGACCCGGCGAAACGCCATCGTGATGTTCATGTCGATTGAGCTGATGCTCAACGCTGTAAACACACTCCTCATCGCTTTCTCGTCATACCGCTCCGATCCTGCGGGACAGGTATTCGTTTTCTTTATCATGGCCGTTGCCGCTGCTGAAGTATCAGTTGGCCTGGCCATTATTGTTATGATTTATCGTAACCTTCGCACTACGGATATCGGCGTGCTGAATAAACTTAAATGGTGAAATCAGTTTCTTGTGTCAAATTTTAGGTTTCAAGTGCTTCGCTTAGTACCGTACTACTGATTTAGCGAAGCAGTTAAAACCTAAAACCTGCCACCGGAAGCTTGAACCTTCAGGTTCTTATGTCTACCGATCTACTCTGTCTTTTAATACCTCTTCTTCCCCTTCTGGGTTTTATAATCAATGGCCTGGGGTTCCGCAGGGTACCCTCTTCGCTAGTTGGCATTATTGGGCTGGCGGGGCCCGTTCTGGCGTTTATTTGTGTTTGTCTGCTCTGGGGAGCGTTTGGTGCAGGGCAAAACGCTGTAATTAAGTCCGTCCTCTTCGATTGGATCAGCGTTGGCGATTTTCACATTAACTTCTCGTTTCAGATCGATCAGCTGACCATGCTAATGTTGAGCATCGTAACGGGCATCGGTTCGCTGATTCATTTGTATAGCATTGGCTATATGCATCACGATGCAGGGTATGGCAAGTTCATGGCCTTTCTGAACCTGTTCCTGTTCTTCATGCTGTTGCTGGTGCTCGGCTCGAACTTCGTCATCATGTTCATTGGCTGGGAAGGCGTCGGGCTGTGCTCGTACCTGCTCATCGGCTTCTGGAACACGAATACCAGCTACAACAATGCGGCCCGCAAAGCCTTTGTCATGAACCGCATTGGTGACTTGGGCTTTCTGCTGGGTATCTTCACTATCATGGCCACCTTCGGTTCGGTCGAGTACACTGACGTATTCACACAGGCTGTGGGTATGGAAGTGAATGACAAGGTAATTCTGACGATTACGTTGCTCTTGTTTGTAGGCGCCATGGGTAAATCAGCGCAGATTCCGCTCTACACTTGGTTGCCCGACGCCATGGCCGGTCCAACACCTGTGTCGGCTCTGATTCACGCGGCAACGATGGTAACGGCGGGTATTTACATGGTGGTTCGGGCCAACGTCCTATTCTCACTAGCCCCGCTGACGCTCGACATTATCGGCGGCATTGCCATTGCCACGGCGTTGCTTGCCGCCTCAATCGGTCTGTTGCAAAACGATATCAAGAAAGTTTTGGCTTACTCGACCGTGTCGCAGCTTGGCTACATGTTTATGGGTCTGGGCGCTACGGCTTACACCGCCAGCATGTTCCACGTAATTACCCACGCGTTCTTCAAGGCATTGCTGTTCCTGGGCGCGGGTAGCGTGATTCACGCCATGTCTGACGAGCAGGATATCCGGAACATGGGCGGTCTGCGTAAATCACTGCCCATCACGTTTTGGACGTTTCTGATTGGTACCATCGCCATAGCTGGTATTCCTCCCTTCGCCGGCTTCTTCTCGAAAGATGAAATTTTGGCACACGTGTTCGAGCACAGCAAAGTAATGTGGGTATTGGGCGTGATTGGTTCGGCCATGACCTCATTCTATATGTTCCGCCTGTTGTTCCTGACCTTCTTCGGCGAATTCCGGGGTACGTCGGAGCAGAAACACCACTTGCACGAATCGCCGCTAAGCATGACTTTACCCTTGATGGTATTGGCGGTTCTATCAGCCGTAGGTGGTTTTATGAACGTACCTGAAGTATTGGGTGGTTCGGCCCGACTGGCAGAGTTCATGTCGCCCCTGTTTGATGAAGCACGCCAGGCGAACCCGGCCATTTTTGAAGCGAACGCGCTGGATCATGGTACCGAAATGCTACTGATGGGCCTTTCGGCGGGCATTGCTGTTCTGGCTGCCATTGGCGCCTATATTATGTATGTTCGGAATGCTGCTGTTCCGGCTCCAGACTCAGAAGCCCGCTCATTACCACAACAAGTCATCTACGGCAAATATTACATCGACGAATTCTACGAAAATCTGGTTGTTCGGCCTGTTCGGGCATTAGGTGATGCCTTTTACAGCCTTGGCGAATTCGCTATCGATGCCGTTGTGGGTGGCGTAGCCTTCGCTGTTCGTGGAAGCGCTACGGCGTTGCGGCGCGTACAGAGCGGTTCTATCAGTCTGTATATTCTGCTGATGGTGCTCAGTATCACACTAATCGTTGCCCTTCGCTTCTTTACTCTCCCCTTCATCGGCGGGAAATAACCGTTACAGCTACTTAACCATGCTTACGTTATCCCTAATTTTTTGCCCCATCGTAGCGGCCATAGCGGTACTATTTTCGTCCCGTGAACTGGCCCGCATCACCGCATTGGTGGGTACGTTGGTCGAATTGGCCCTAACAGCCTACGTTTTCCTTTCCTTCACGGCTAATGCTGATTTCCAGTTTGGCTTCGACTATGCGTGGCTATTCAATGCTGCCGACGGCAAAAGCGGTATTCGCTTCGCGGGTGCTATTGACGGTATCAGCTTGCTGCCTGTTATCCTGACTGGCCTGGTTACGCCGTTGATCGTACTATCAACCTTCAAGCAATCATACGATCGCACCAACTCATTCTATTCGCTGATTCTGTTTATGCAGGCAGCGCTTATGGGCGTTTTTGTAGCCCGCGACGGCTTCCTGTTCTACCTGTTCTTCGAAGCGGCCTTGATTCCCATCTACTTCCTGGCAGCGATGTGGGGCGGGGAAAACCGAATTAAGGTCACCTTCAAGTTTTTCGTGTACACGATCTTCGGTAGCCTGCTCATGCTGGTAGCGCTGGTTTATCTGTACGCTAACACGCCCGTCACAACCACAGGGGTTCATAGCTCGGCCATTGCTGACTTATACGCTCTGAATCTAAGTCCTGTTCAGCAGGGTTGGATATTCTGGGCGTTCTTTATTGCTTTTGCCGTGAAGATGCCTGTCTTTCCATTTCATACCTGGCAGCCCGACACCTACGTGGAATCACCCACACCTGCTACCATGCTACTGGCTGGTATCATGCTAAAAATGGGTGTCTACGGCCTCATCCGTCTATTGCTGCCCATCGTTCCGGCCGGAGTTGACCGGTGGGGCGGTTTAGCCATTACTCTATCAATTATTGGCATCGTATACGGCGCCGTCATCGCTATTCGTCAGCGCGACATGAAGCGGCTCATTGCTTACTCGTCGTTCTCGCACGTTGGCTTGATGGCTGCTGGTGTCTTTTCGCGCTCGGAAATGGGGTTACAAGGTGCGTTGATTCAGATGCTTGCTCACGGCATCAACGTGGTAGGCTTGTTCTTCATTGCTGAACTGATCCTGCAACGTACCGGTACCCGCCAACTCGATCAATTGGGTGGCATCACCCGGTCGACGCCCAAATTGACAGTCTACTTCATGATTATCCTGCTCGGCAGCGTGGCCCTTCCCCTGACAAACGGGTTTGTGGGTGAATTTCTGTTGCTGGCGGGTGTATACGCTTATAATCATTATCTGGGCCTCGTAGCTGGTCTGACCATCATTTTTGGTGCAGTGTATATGCTTCGGATGTATCAGAAGAGCATGTTCGGCGCAACGAGTAGCCGTACAGAGTCGGTAATTGACCTAAGCGGAACCGAAAGCTATACCCTGTTGATACTTAGTGTATTTGTTTTCTGGATGGGTCTGTATCCGGCCTCCTTCCTAAAGCTGACCGAACCTGCCGTTGCCAATTTATTGCAATTCATAAAATAGTCGCCATCGTCCGAGAGGTCATTGATCTGGAAAATCATACGTCATAATCTGACTTAGCAGACTACCAGGCAAACAGGCAAGTAACCAGTGATTTACTGTTACTTCCCTTCACGACTTTCCAGACTTACGACGTAGAACTTACGACTTAAAAGCATATGTTTCCCATCGTTGTCCTTTCTGTTTCTGGCATTGTATTGCTGTTTTTGGGCTTCCTGAAGTCGCGGGCCGTTTTGCTGCCTGCTACCCTGGTCTGCCTCCTGATAGCAACCGTGGCTAACTTCTACGACTGGAACAAGACGTTTGTCTATTTCAACGAGATGCTGGTTATCGACAACCTGGCAATGGTTTTCATCGGCATTGTGTTGTTTTCGGCATTTATGATTGTCGCTCTGTCAGGTAGTTTGCTTGACGATGAAGAGGGACAACCTGCCGAATATTACGCGATCATGCTGTTCTCGCTGGTTGGTGCGATCATGATGATCGGCTACGAGAACTTGTTGATGCTTTTTGTCGGGATCGAAGTCTTGTCTGTTGCCATGTATGTGCTGACAGGTAGTGACAAGCGGAACCTCCGTTCAAATGAAGCGGCATTGAAGTACTTCCTGATGGGTTCGTTCGCCACCGGAATTTTGCTGTTCGGTATGGCTTTGCTCTATGGCGCCACAGGTACGTTTACCATTTCAGGAATCGCCAGTGCAGTAAACAGCATGGCCGCAGCCCAGACATCGCCGCTGCTGCTGTACACTGGTATGTTCATGCTGCTGATTGGTATGCTATTTAAAGTATCAGCCGCTCCATTCCACTTCTGGACACCCGACGTGTACGACGGCGCTCCTTCGTTATTTACCGCTTTCATGTCGACAGTAGTAAAAACTGCTGGCTTCGCGGCCCTGTTGCGCGTGTTGATGGTTTGCTTTAACACTGGCAGTGTTTATGCATACTGGGTACAGGTGCTGGCAGTAATTACTATACTGACGCTAGTGATTGGCAACATTACGGCTGTATACCAAAGTAGCTTCAAGCGTATGATGGCCTATTCAAGCATCTCACATGCCGGTTATCTGTTGATTGGTTTGATTGGACTGACACAGCAGTCAAAAGGAGCTATTGCGTTCTACTCGCTAGCGTATTCAGTATCAACCATTGCAGCTTTTGGTATTTTGCTGTTGGTCGTTAAAAACCGGCCTATTAACGATGCGCTTGTTGGAGACCAAACCACACTTACCCGACCCGATGAGAGCTACGAAGCATTTAATGGCCTGGCTCGTGCAAACCCGTTGCTGGGTTTTGTCATGACCGTGGCCATGTTGTCACTGGCAGGTATCCCATTAACAGCCGGATTTTGGGGTAAATTTATGTTGTTCTCAACAGCGGTAGATAGAGGGCTCGTTTGGATTTTAGTAGTGGCCGTACTGATGTCGGCGGTTAGCATTTATTATTACTTCCGGGTTATCATTGCCATGTACTTCCGTGAAGGCAACGCCGAAGCGATTCGGGTAGCGCCTTTTTACCGGTTTATGCTGATTGCCGCTACCGTGATAACTATCGTGCTGGGTGTAGTTCCCGGGCTTTTTCAGCGGGTAATTTAGCGCCGCACAAAGCTGTTGCAATCCCGTTTACTCAGTAGATGGGATTTAAGTAACAGAACAAAAGGGCACAGTGTACTTTTGTGACCGCAATCAATAATCCAGCTAACGTGCAGCCTGTCGAACTAAGCATCGTGCAAACAGAGAAATATAAAGCACAACGGGAATTTCTTTCCTTCTTCCTGACGGCTCTGCTTGGTGCTTCAGTAAACTTCTTTAGTCAGATTTACTACCGCGACTACTTCAGTTTCGGCACAAGCGTACTCCTTGGCTACCTGACAGCTACCGTAGTTAGCTTTATTCCAACCAAGTTATTTGCCTTCTCAGCCAAAGGAACCGGAAACTCAGGCCGCGAAGCCATCAAGTATTTGGTTATTGCCTTAATAGCCTGGGCTGTGCAAGTGGGTATTGCTGCTGCAACACTCAAATGGATTGCAGATCCCCTTTTAGCTGGTAAACTGTCAGTGTTCTGGCGCGAAAAATTCTCCCACGTAGTTGGCATGGGCTTCAGCTTTTTGGCCAACTTTTTCGGTCATAAACTCCTCACGTTTCGCAGTACTGGCGTATATGACCGCATTAAGGCACGTACAGGCCGCCAGAATGAGGATGTATTCTGAGCTTTCTCTATAGAAATAGCATACTGTACTTTTTCAAGACGAAAGCTGTTTTAGGAAAATAATTGGCTGGCTATATTGCACATTACCAAGGTAGTGTCTACTTTTGGGCCGGAAACTTTAAAGCCACCAAGACTTATCATGAAAAAAGTTATCGCCCTCCTGTTTGTAGGTAGCGTTCTTACGCTGGCATCATGCGAAAGCAAGCCAAAAACTGAAGAAGCTGCAGTTGATTCTACTGCTGCTGTTGTTGACTCAGCATCTGCCGTTGTCGATTCAGCTGCCACCACGGTTGATTCAGCTGCCGCTGCTACCGTTGCTCCTGCCGACAGCGCGAAGTAATTTTAGTTGCCTTCCAGCAACTCAGAAAAAGCCCTATTTTCGTAGGGCTTTTCTGTTTTTATACCCCTGTGCTTCGTCAACTTACTCAACATGTTCCCGCCCCGGCAGTTATCTATTGCCAGCAGCTTCAGCAGCAGTTTCCGTTTAGCTTACGAGTCGTCAGACCTCGACGTACTCGCCTGGGCGATTTCAGGGCTCTTCCCGATGGTACTACGCACATCACCGTCAACGCTGATCTAAATCCTTACGCCTTCCTGATTACTTACGTGCATGAGGTGGCGCATTGCGCCGTGTACCATACCTATAAGCGTGTCGGGAAGCCACATGGACGTACCTGGCAAGTCCAGTTTCAGCGACTTATGGCGCCGCTGCTGACCGAAGCAGTCTTTCCGGCCGATGTGCTGGTGCCACTTCGCCACTACATGACTAAGCCAGCGGCAACTACATCGGCCCAGCCTGCGTTGATGCAGGCACTACAGCACCACAATGCTCAAACTGTGGCCCAGCCCGCCGAAGGGCAGTGTCGACTACGGCAACTAGCGGAGGGACAGCTGTTCCAACTACAGAAAAAAAGGTATGTTCGGGGTAAGTTACGCCGTTCCCGTATCGTTTGTAAAGAGATGCAGTCTGGCCGTTCATATGCCGTTTTAGCTGATGTACTGGTTATGATTCTTGACGAAAACCACTTGAGCAATGCCTAACCTGTACCGTACAGTGCGTAACCGCGACAACACATCACGTCAGGGGCAGCTATTCACGGTTTCTCAGTGGCTGTGTTTGTTGCTCTTATGTCAGTGCAACCTGATTATGTTCGGCACAGCTCAGGCGCAATCGGTGTTACAATCAGGTACATGGTACAAAATCGGCGTGTTAGGTACGGGAGTCTACCAGTTAGACTACAATACGCTTTCGGCTCTTAACCCGTCATTCCGTACAGCCGACCCGCGTCGCTTCAGGCTATATGGAAATGGGGGAGCCCCGCTGCCTCAGCCAAACGCAACGGCCCGGCCCGTTGATTTACTAGAAAATGCCATTCAGGTGACAGGCGAGGAAGATGGACGTTTTGATACGGGAGATGTGCTTCGTTTTTACGCACAGGGGCCGCAGACAGTCACGCGTAGCCCCGCAACGGGCCGATTCCAGCATCAGCTAAATCCCTACAGCGATACCACCTTCTATTTTCTTACCCTTGGCCCGGCTCCGGGGCGGCGTATTGCTACACGCCAGCCGGGCTCAGCAGCCGGGTTGCCTGCTATCAGTACGTTCGATCATTACGCCTACTATGAGCGCGATACTACGAACCTGATCAACTCGGGCCGGGAATGGGTGGGCGATTACTACGGAACGTACCCACAGCAGTTTGCCCCATTTCAGCTGCCGGGCCGCATTGCTGGCGCTCCTACTTACGTAACGCTGTCGGCCGTAGGTGTATCGCTTTCTCCCTCCTCCTTTGTGGCTTCCTACGATAACACGGTCCTAGCAAGTACTACGTTCGATGCGATCAGCGGGTATCGGTTTGCTCCCCGAGGCTCTGCGAGAACCGTAACGGGTCAGGCCATTCTTCCTACTACTCCCGACGAACTCCGGCTTACCCTAACCTATGACCGGCAGGGAGGTAGTGGTGCGGTAGCGTATATGAACTATGTGGCGGTGCAGACACGGCGCGAAATCCGCCAATACGATGTACCCACGCTGGTATGGGGTGGGCGGGGTAGTTACATGGCCCGGCAGGCAACCAGCGACCTGCTGATCTGGGATGTCTCGAATCCGATCACGCCTACTCAGCAAGCTTACGCGCTCAATGGCGCACAAGCTACTTGGACTGCTGCCGACACTGCCGCTTTTTATTTACACACCCTGCGCAATGTTGGCGCTCCTGCCGCGGTTTATTCCATAGCTAATCAGAATCTTCGCGCCGAACCAACGCCAAACCTGCTGATTATTACGCCTGCTGCCTGGCGTGATCAGGCCGAGCGGCTGGCTCAGTTTCGGCGGACTAATGATAAACTGACGGTGTTGGTAGCTACTACCGCCCAAGTGTACAATGAGTTTTCGTCGGGCCAACCCGATGTGTCAGCTATCCGGGACGCCGCCCGGTTCTTTACAATGAAACAGCCGGGTACGTTGCGCTACCTGCTGCTGATGGGTGACGCCTCCTTTGATTATCGAGGTAAAACCAAATCGTTAACAGCCAGCCAGACCGTCAATCTGATTCCGACTTACGAGAGCCGCGAATCGCTTGACCCGGTGCGTAGCTTTTCATCAGACGATTATTTTGGCTTCCTAAAAAATGAAGACGGCGAATGGCCGGAAACCTACGACGACAACACACGGCTCGATATTGGCGTTGGCCGACTTGCCGTGAAGACCCCTGCCGAAGCCCGGAATGTAGTGGATAAACTAATTCGCTACGCCTCAGACAATCGATTACTGGGTGACTGGCGCACCAAATTGCTACTGGTAGCCGACGATGGCGATGCCAATATTCACCAGAACGACGAAGACCAACTCGCGGCACTTGTCGAGGCCCGGCACCCTGAATTCAGGCCGGAGCGACTTTTTCTGGATGCTTTCAAGCAGGACACGATTACACTGGCCGGACAGCCAACCGGTCTGGTAACCGAGCGGGCACCACTGGTAAACAAAGCCATTAACCGCGCCATCGACGAGGGACAGCTCCTGATCAATTACGCCGGTCATGGTGGTGAAACAGGCTGGGCACAGGAACAGATACTGACCGTTCAGGATATTTTGTCGTGGAAAAACAACCGAATGCCGTTGTTCGTGACGGCTACCTGCGAATTTGGGCGATACGATGACCCTAACGTTGTGTCGGGGGCCGAACTGGCTCAATTGGACCGCGTAGGTGGCGCTATTGGACTGCTGACAACGACGCGCCCCGTTTTTGCGAATACGAACTACCTGTTGAACGAAGCTTTTTACAAAGCTATTTTTCTAGCGGTTGAAGGCGGTTTACCCCGCCTCGGCGATGTCATGCGCGATACGAAGAACAACAGTATCAGTGGGGTACAAAATCGCAACTTTACCCTCCTCGGCGACCCCTCTATGCGGCTGGCTTACCCCCAACAGACTATAACATTCACGCAGTTGAATACCCGACCGCTGAACCCCAGTCGGGTCGACACCTTACAGGCTGGCCAACGCATTACGCTGGCTGGTGAGGTGCGTCCGCAAAGTAGCACACTAGCCGCCGGCGACTTTACAGGTACCGTACGTGTACTGGTGTATGATAAGCCATTAACCCTGAAAACACGGGGTACCGAAAGCAGCCCCTTCACATATAAGGCTTACCAAAGTGTGTTGTTCTCAGGCCAGGCACAAGTACAGCAAGGGCGCTTTCAGGTTAGCTTTACCGTACCAGCAACGGTATCTTCCGCAGTTGGCTTTGGTCGGGTATATGCCTATGCTGTTCGAGCCGACAGTCTTAGCGACGCTGTTGGAGGATACCAGAACCTACTAATAAGCAACAAATCAGGTACGTTACCTGCCGATACACGTCCCCCGAGCCTAACGCTAACGCTGGCTGGGTCAGGTTCAGAAATTGAACGCCCATCCGCAACTGGTCCAACCGTGACCATTCAACTTCGAGTGGCCGACGAAACGGGCATTAACCTCACACAAACGACAGCCAGTCAAGGACCCACTCTACAACTGGATGCTACTGCCCCTATGCGCATCACCGACTATTATACGGGTTCGGCTGACGGACGTTCGGGAGAGTTTATGTTTCCTTTACGCGACATGGCTCCTGGCAACTACGTGGTTCGGGCCAGGGTTTTTGACCTTAACAATAATCTGGCAGAGGCGACGTTGGCATTTGTAGTTACCGAACAGCCAGCCATGACTATCCGCCGGTTGGTTGGAGCGCCTAACCCCATTAGGGAGCAAAGCGAGTGGCAACTAACGCATAACCGGCCTGGTCAGCCACTTAGCTGGACCTGGCGATTATTATCAATGAGTGGCAAGCGTTTTGTTGAGCAACATGGTGAATGCTATGACTGCTCGGAAACCATAACAATTGGTGCCTATAACCGATTAATAGCTCCGCTGGCAGCAGGAATTTATAGCTTACAGGTTGATTTGACTAACCCGGAAACCGGCGAAAAGGCCAGAGCCAGCAGCCGACTCCTTTTTACCGACAACTAGAATCGTTTTTTTCTACACGCAGAAACCTCGTAATTTTGGCGGTCGCGCAGTAGTATAGCATGAGCACCACACTGACAGACCATTAGAACGGATTTATGAATCGTATGTACTTCAGCTTGCTACTTAGCGCAGGCTTCCTCGTAACAAGCTTTGCGGCAGTAGCCCAAACAACACCTCCGTCTCTCACAAATCTGGCAGGTCAGGTTCAGCGAGTACCCAACTCAGCAGTGCCTTTTCTAAATTTCACGCCCGATGCCCGGTCGGGTGCGCTGGGCGATGCAGGTGTAGCCCTGGATAATCCCGATGCCAACTCAATTTTCTGGAATCCATCCAAGCTGGTGTACGCCAAAGAAAATTCAGGGGCCGCCGTATCCTATACGCCCTGGCTGCGCGACCTGATCGGCGACATGTATTATGGTTACTTCTCTGGCTACAAGAAACTCGATAAAGATCAGGTAATCGGCCTCTCGCTGCTTTACTTCGATCTGGGCACTATCGATTTCACCACCAGCCAAGGAGTGTCGGCGGGTTCGTTCAACTCACGAGAGTATGCGCTTACGGCAAGCTACTCGCGGCGGCTGGCGCGTAATTTCTCAATGGGCGTTAACGTAAAGTACCTTAATTCTAACCTGGGCGGCGGCGCTTCGTTTGGCAGTGGGCAAACACCCATTGAGGCGGGGTCTACGGCGGCGTTTGACTTAAGCGCGTACTATAACAACTCGATCCGCGACGATGTCACGGGCAAAGGTATCAGCTGGGCGTATGGTCTGATGATTTCGAACCTGGGTGGCCGGATTAACTACGGTAGCTCTGAGCGGTATTTCATTCCTACCAACTTCCGCCTGGGTGGTATGTTTACGTACCACGCCGACCAGCTCAACAAGTTTAACTTCGTGGTTGATCTGAATAAGCTGATGGTGCCAACGCCACCAATTTATCAGATTGTCAATGGTCAGCGGGTTATCATATCTGGCCAAAATCCGAATCGTCCTTACCTAAGCGCGGTGTTCGGCTCTTTTGCCGATGCGCCTAGCGGCGTTAGCGAGGAGTTGAAAGAAATTACCGGCTCGTTCGGTGCCGAATACTGGTACAACAACCAGTTTGCTGCCCGGGTAGGCTATTTTGGCGAGTCGGTGGAGAAAGGTGGTCGACAGTATGCCACTGCCGGTATTGGTGCCCGCCTTCCTTCGTTGGGCGTCGATTTCTCGTATCTGCTGCCTGTTAAGTCGGGAAGCCCACTGGCCAACACCTTCCGGGTAACCCTGCTCTTCAACTTCAACAAAGGGCAGCGCGAAGCTGAAGATACCGACAGCGAGAACTAATTTCTGAACACGTAGTTTTTATACCGGCAATCCATCTCGGTGGGTTGCCGGTTTTTCATTATCTGATGACATCACTCGACCGCACCATTGCGCCCGCTTACCAGCCCGTTCAGGATATCAGCCTCGCCCGTGTAGACACGCAGCAGTTGAGCAACGGTGCCCCTCTTTACATTGTCGCTTTCGATCAGCAGGCCGTTATGCGTATCGAGATAAACATCGATGCGGGAGCCTGGTATGAACAGCAGCCAGCCACGTCTTTTTTCGCCTGGAAAATGCTGGCCGAAGGCACCAGTTCACGAACCTCTGCTCAAATCAGCGATGCATTTGACCGCTACGGTGCTTTTCTGGAGCTCAACAGTGGTTTCGACCGGGGTAGCCTGGTGGTATACTGTCAACCCAAGCACTTGGCCAATATTCTGCCACTAGTGGCCGAACTGCTTACTGACGCTACGTACCCGGAGAAGGAGTTTGAAGATCTGCGCTCAATTACACTGCAAAACCTGAAGGTCAGTTACGAAAAAACGAGCCATCTGGCCAGTGTTCGGTTCAGGCAAAAGCTGTATGGACAGCAACATCCGTATGGCCGGAGCCAGCATCCTGATACGGTGGGTACGTTGCCCCGCACCGAAGCCATCGCTTTCTACAACCAGCATATTCGCCATCAGCCCTTCCGAGTACTGCTAGCCGGACAAATTACGCTGACAGAAACCGCGTTGGTCAACGAGATCCTGGGCCAGCTACCCATTCAAACCAATCCGACGACGCTGGCTACTCCACCGGCTATCGTAACCGACTCAACGCCCGAGCTGATCGAGAAAGCAGGCAGTCTGCAATCGACCATTCGCATGGGCCGCGTCCTGTTTAAGCGTGACCACCCCGATTTTTACAAAATGCTGGTCACAAACGAAATTCTGGGCGGGTATTTCGGCTCCCGGCTGATGAAAAACATTCGCGAAGACAAGGGATTTACGTACGGTATTTCATCAAACGTAGGTGCTTTCCGCGAGGCAGGGCAATTCCTGATTGGGACTGATGTGAAACGGGAGTTTACTCAACAGACTATCGACGAAATCTGGAAGGAAATTCACAAACTACAAACAGAGTCCACCCCTGCCGACGAACTGCTGACAGTACAGAATTATATGGCTGGCGAATTTGTAGGGTCGCTGAACACACCTTTTGAAATTGCCGATCGGTATAAGCTCATCCTGCTCGATGGCCTGCCAAGCGATTTTCTGAGTAGTTATATCAGCCGCATCCGGACGGTAACGGTGGAGGACGTTCAACAAACTGCTCAAACGTACCTGACCGAACAATCGTTGGTAGAGGTGGTAGCCGGGGGTAAGTAGTTTACGAGGAGCCACTAGGTAACTAAACGCCTCCTTGGATAGCGTTAGAAGGCGTTCGTTGGTTTTTTGCTAAATTTGAGGTCAGTTCTGACGAAATGACTCAGACACAGCCCTACATAAGATCGCACTAATGACTTTATCTATTGCCCCAGCCGCGTTGCTGGCTTACTTACTTGGGTCGATTCCGACTGCCGTTTGGTACGGACGCGCCTTCTTTAAGATTGATATCCGTGAGCATGGAAGTGGTAATGCCGGAGCAACCAACACGTTTCGGGTTTTGGGTAAGCGGGCAGGCACCGTTGTTATGCTGGTCGATGTACTGAAAGGATTTGCGGCCGCCTCATTGGTGCATATTCTTAGCGCGCTGGGTACGTTGTCGGTCGACGAAGTATTGGGATGCCAGCTTATGTTTGGTTTTCTGGCGGTGTTAGGTCATCTCTTTCCCGTTTTCGCCCAGTTTCGCGGGGGCAAGGGCGTAGCCACGCTCCTGGGTATGGCCCTGGCAATAAAGCCCGACGTAGCCGCTCTTTGCATTGGCGTCTGGCTACTTGTGGTAATTGCCTCGCAGTATGTCTCGCTCGGTTCTATTTTGGCGGCATTGGCCTTTCCGGTACTGTTACTGCTCCGCATATCGGGCCAACCTGAGAATCCGCTTCTTATCGCCTTTGGCTTTGTTATATTTCTGGTGGTAGTAATCACCCACAAGAAAAATATTGGACGCCTGCTTCAGGGCAATGAAAGCCGCACTGTATTGATTAAGCTTAAGAAGGCGAAATAATGGTTCATTAACGGTCACTGCCCACCGGAACTTTGGCGGTGGCGGCAGTAGCAGTTTGTCCGTTATTCAATGTCTAGTATCTAGTTTCTAACATCAACCTACTATGCTCGCTACGTACCTAACAGAAAACAAGCAACGATTCCTGGACGAACTGTTCGATTTGATCCGGATTCCATCGGTTTCAGCTGATTCTAAGTTTAAAGATGATGTTCGTCGGGCGGCCGAGTTCGTTCGCGACCGGCTGAGCGATGCGGGTCTGGACAATGCTGAACTTATTGACACAGCAGGGCACCCGATCGTGTTCGCTCAAAAAATCATTGATCCGTCAAAGCCAACGGTATTGGTCTATGGCCATTACGACGTTCAGCCTGCTGATCCGTATGAGCTTTGGGATACCCCTCCCTTTGAGCCGACCATCCGCAACGAACGTATTTACGCCCGGGGTGCCTGCGACGATAAAGGCCAGTTTTACATGCACATAAAGGCGCTGGAAGCCATGCTGGCCACCGGAAACCTACCCTGCAATGTGAAAGTAATGATTGAAGGCGAAGAGGAAGTAGGCTCTGACCACCTGGGTGATTTTGTAACGGCCAACCGGCAGAAACTTGCTGCTGACGTCATCTTAATCTCAGACACGAGCATTATCAGCAATGACGTACCCTCGGTGGAATCGGGGCTACGCGGCCTGTCGTATGTTGAAGTGGAAGTAACCGGCCCTAACCGTGATCTGCATTCAGGCGTATATGGTGGTGGGGTCGATAACCCAATCAACGTGCTCTGCCAAATGATTGCCTCATTGAAAGACGCGGATGGCCGTATCACTATTCCCGGCTTTTACGATCCGGTGGTTGACCTCACCGATGCTGAGCGAGCCGAGTTGGCCAAAGCACCGTTTGATCTCGACGAGTACAAGCGCGATCTGGGCATTGGCGACGTATTTGGCGAAGCGGGATTCTCAACCAACGAACGTACCTCAATCCGCCCTACGCTGGATGTTAACGGCATATGGGGAGGCTACACCGGCGAAGGCGCTAAGACCGTATTGCCTTCAAAAGCATCGGCCAAGATTAGCATGCGCCTGGTGCCTAATCAAACGCCCGACGAGATCACGGCCCTGTTTGCCGCACATTTCGAGTCAATTGCTCCCGCTTCAGTAACGGTAAAAGTAAAGCCCCATCACGGCGGTTTTCCCTACGTAACGCCCACCGATTCAATTGAATTTGAAGCAGCAAGTCGGGCTTTTGAAGAAGCGTGGGGTAAAAAGCCAATTCCTACCCGTGGTGGTGGTAGCATTCCTATTGTCGCCCTGTTTGAAAAGGAACTGGGTATCAAAAGTATTCTAATGGGCTTTGGCCTTGACGCCGATGCACTGCATTCACCCAATGAAAGCTATGGGCTATTCAACTTTTACAAAGGCATCGAAACGATTCCTTATTTCTATAAGCACTATACGGCCCTAAAAACTACTGGCGAGGCAGTTGATTCATGATCAACCGTTTACCCTGCCACGCGCATTTGTCTTTTATTGGATTTAATTCTAAAGCCCCCTACTTGGGGGCTTTTAGTTGCACTTTATTCAGATTTACAGCTAAGTAATATATCTCAAACTGCAAAAAAATGCTTATAAGCATACATTTAGTGTAGTTATTTTTTCGTATAATTCGGTTCAGTAACAGTAGGTTAAAGACCTGAGCGATGAGAAGAGTAGCTACGTGTACAACACGATGGTGGGCTACGGTCTGCTGTGGGCTGTTGACGCTTTATGGCCATACTTTCGCTGAGCCTCTACTACCTTCTGTCCGGTTTCGAGTTGATCATATCGGCGTAGATAATGGACTCACGCAGGGGTCTGTCTACTTCATGCTCAAAGATTCGCGTGGGTTTATGTGGTTTGGCACTCAAGATGGCCTAAACTGCTATGACGGCCACCGATTTTTGACTTACCGTCCCGACGATAACCAACCTGGAAGCATTCGTGGCGTCAACATATTTGGAATTGTCGAAGACAAACAGGGTACGATCTGGGTGGGTACCGAAGAAGGACTTAACCGGTACGACCGCTGGAAAAATTCGTTTACCTGCTTCTATACGGCCCTCCCCAAACCTGGCAAACGGCCCGTACCCTCTCGAACACTTCCCTTCTTTGCTAACGAAAAAGAATTACTCTATCTCAGCGACGATGAAGGCCTTGTTTCTGTAGATATCCGGTCAAGAACCAAGCATATTATTCATTCTGCGCTGAAACCAAAGCAGGAATATGATATGCAAAGCTCAACCATACGTACTCCGGCAGGTGACGTATGGCTTCACACGTCTACGGGTTTACTTCGATACAATCTAGCCGAACGAAAGCGTTACTATTACTTCAGCAATAAGCCAGAAAATACGTTTGGCAGGACCGAGACAGTTTTCTCATTCCATATCGACACCGAAAATATCGCCTGGGTTGGTACCGCAAACGGACTCATTCGTTTTGATTATAAAGCCGGTATAGCCCACACCTACAATCGGGTAGGGAACAACGACCTTGGTCCCATCTATAGTCTGGCCGAAGATCCACAAGGTCGAATCTGGATTGGAACTCAGCAACAGGGTATTTTTTACTTTGATAAGCGTGCGCGCCTGTTTGGTGCCGTTGAAAGCCCACCAAATACTACCCAGACAATCAGCCAGTATGAGATCAATAAAATTTTTGTTGACAATCAAGGAATAATATGGGCCAACATCGATCCCAACGGCGTAGTAAAGCTTGTTCCCGAATTATTTTCGTTTGGCGGGCTATCAAAAAGTTTTCAAGCTAGCCAGGGCAATGCATCTACCCAATTAACCAGCTACACTATCCGGGGATTTGCCGAGTTTGCTACAACACCAGCTGACAAAGCACTTTCCAAACCACCTATTTGGGTCGGAACGGAGTCGGGTATCAATGTCCTGGAACAATCTTCATGGCGTGTACTCCGTCACTATCTCACTACCCGGCCACGAAGTAATTTACCCATGCACAACCTCATCAAACGTTTGTACGTTGATCCGTACAAGCGTATGTGGGTTGGTACAATCGGTGGCGCCTATCTGTTTCATCCGCGTGATGAATCGTTTGAATTATTGACGTTTCCCAAAGCCGCAACCAAGCAAGCAGAAGTTGCCGAAAATTTTGCACGCGACTTAGTAGCCATTAGCGCAGATACCATGTTGGCGACTTCCGAGGAGGGTATTTTTCAACTGAGTCTTGCCACCCGCCAATGGCAGAAACGACCCGAATTCGCCAATCAGAATTTATTTTCATTCAATTGGGAACCGACTACACGCCGCTTATGGGTGGGTACTTACTTAAACGGGTTCACGTGCTTTCAGCTTCCTCCCGACGGGTCCGCTGCTCCCTGGAAACCAGTAATAACTGGCTTAGTTGGCTATACGGTTCTACATATTTACAATGATATCGCCCGTAAACTGGTTTGGCTTTCTACCGATCGTGGATTGGCTGCACTTGACCCTAGAACTGGCAAAATTCAACTCTATACCGAGCGGGATGGATTGGCGAACTCGTTCATATACGGTGTTTTACCCGATAGACATAATAACCTCTGGATGAGCACCAACCGAGGTATCACCAGGTTTGATGTGTCAACCAAACAGATCAAAAACTTTGGTTTAGCAGATGGGCTTCAAGGCCTTGAATATAACGGGAACGCATTACTTCAAACCCAAAACGGTACGTTGCTTTTTGGTGGGGTGAATGGATTCAACAGTTGTCAACCTGATCTTTACCGTAGCACCCATACAAACCCGGCAGTGCATTTGTATAACCTTCGAGTAAACGATGAGCCTTATGCTACAGATGCCGTACTCAATGAAGAAGCCTTAAAACTAAATTATTCGCAAAACACCTTCTCACTCGAATTTGCTGCTATTGATTACTTGAGCAACACGCGAAACAGGTACTCCTACAAACTCAGTAATTATGATAGTGATTGGGTACAGGCGGGCGAAAAGAATTACGTTCGCTATGCCAACGTGCCACCGGGCAATTATATACTGGAGGTGAGAACAGCTAATAAGGATGGGCGCTGGAGTTACCATATCCACCGTCTAGCTATTCAAATCAACCCGCCTTTTTGGCGAACCATTCCATTTGTTGGCTTGGTAATCATTGCCCTAAGCGGTCTGATTTTATTTTGGGTACGTAGGCGCGAATGGCAAATCCGCGACAAGCAGGCCGAGCAACTTCGTCTGGCGTTTGATGTACAGGAGCAGGTAAAACGAGATATTGCCCGCGACCTACACGACGAGATTGGTACCCGATTGGCTACACTGAAGCTATATACATCACAAATAGCACGCTTTGCGGGCGATGAAGAAGCGCCCCGAACACTCCGCAATGCAATCAATATGCTAATCAATGATACCATTAGCGATGTACGTGATTTACTTCGCGAACTGAATCCCCGCACCCTGGAACAATACGGCTTTGGAACTGCTCTCGAAGAGTTACTTGACCGAATTAATGCAACCGGCGCTATCGAGGCTCATGTAAGTTTAGACACTAGCCTGACGCGGCTGCCTACTGACACCGAGATTATGCTATACCGCATAGTGCAGGAGCTAATTAACAACACGTTGAAACATGCCAATGCTACACGCATAGATATTACGTGCCGGTACCGGGAAGATCGCATTTATTTGACCTACGCTGATAACGGCCAAGGGTTTAGTTACGATCGTGTACGGCAAGGGCTGGGCATTGGTAATATTGAATCGCGGGTAGCTATACTTCTGGGAAATATTCAATGGCAAAGTGAACAGGAAAAAAGCACTTCGGTTATAATCTCGATACCCTTACCTTATGCCGATCGGAAGTTACGGCGTTCCCACATCTCGGTCAGAATTCCATTTTCCTGACAATTTCTTCTCTACTGCATGAGGCCTTGTACGTTTATCTATAGCAGCAATATCCCATAAATATACTTTTAAAATATTCTAGTTTACTTAAGGTTGAATTTTAAACTGGTATATAAGGTACTAGCTAATACACACAAATTTACAAACTCCTGATTGACATTACATTTGAGTAGTATAACGTATTTAATGTTGACTAATAGTGACCTTATTAAAAATGGTACGTCTGAGATACAAAATATCAGCTTCTAAGCCTCACTAATATGGAAAAAGTACGAAGAAATCGCGCTAAGACTACGCAACGGATCATTGATGCGTTTGAGGAGGTACTGGCAGAAAGAGGATTACAGGCTGTAGGTGTAAATCGTGTTGCAGAACGGGCGGGGGTCAGCAAAGTATTGATTTACCGTTATTTTGGTGGCCTTGAGGGATTAATCAGCTACTACATAAAGATGGGTCGGTTATACCCTAACTTCACGGATTCGGTATTAGAGCAACTCCGCCCTAGCAGTGAAGAGGAATTAAGCCGCCTATGGCATAAGCAGTTGACTCAATTATTCCGGCAATTCAGAAATAATAAGGCAAGTCGTGAATTATTAAAAGCAAATACCATTGATAGTGACCCCGTTGCAGATATTGCCAGCCAGGCGCAAGACGAAGAGATTTCGCGGCTAATTGGTCAATTTTCGTTCGTGACGGATGTAGACAACCAAGCTATATCCGCCGTTACTATCGGTGCTATGTCTTATTTGACACTGCTAGCCGATAACAACCGCACTATGGCTGGTATAAATCTACGCAGTGAAGAAGGCTGGAAGCGAATAGAGCAGGCCATCAAGCTAATTTATTCGGCATTAAGCAAGAAAGCCACCGAATCGGAAAGTGCTGTGTTTGCCAAATCAGATAGTGCGCTCGACATCCAATGGAAATAGTTATGATACTGTCAGCTGCACTAGGGGTAGTGTGCAGCTGACAGTATCATAACTACTTTACAGTAATTGTTTTACGCTCTATCCCAACGCCTTTTATCGTCAGCGACTTCCATTTTTTGGGTAGCCGTCCTTGTAGCTGTCCAATACCTGCATCGGTAATATCTACGCCGCCAAATCCGTTGATAACTGCCTGTAGCATTCCCCCAGCTCCAGTAGCGAAATAAGGGTTGGTACCTCCCGCTGTTTCAGACAATACACCAAATGGAGGCACCTCATTAGGCTTGTAGCTCCTTACAAACCAATCATATCCTTTCTCGGGGTCTCCCATCCTTGTATACAGTGTAGATAGAACAGACCAACCCATTGCAGGGCCATCAGGAGAATAGCGGGGTGTGTAGTAGGCTAAGTCCTTACGTATTTTGGCCTCATCTGTTACAATCTTGAGTGGAAATGCCAGCAAATTTGCATCAGCCTGTTTTATCATTACGCCATCGTATGTCCGATTTTCTTTGGTTGTTCCGTCTGGAAACGTCAGAATAGGAATGGCGGCAGCTATTGCGTTCCATTGCGGGTTAGGTTCAATACCCAATTCTCGCGCCGCTTTTGTTACCATTGGCAACACGGTCTTTACCATACCGTTTGTAAAAGCATTATCGTCGATGTTTTCCTGCCATTCATTTGAGCCGATCACATTGTTAATGTGGTATTGCCCATCAGGGCCCTTTTCTACTCGGCTTACCCAAAAGTCGGCCACCTCTTTCAGCATCGGATACCCCCGGGTACGTAGCCACTCTTTATCTTTTGTCACCTGATAGTACGTCCAGAATGACCAGCCCACGCACCCGGTGATATGGTGTTGAAACGGACCCGTAAGCGCCCAAACAGGTGTTGCTTCCTGCCCATCAGCGTCTGATTCCCAGGGAAACATAACCCCTGTATAGCCATGACTAAACGCATTCTGCCGCGCCATAGCCATACGTTCATAGCGGTACTCAAGCAATGATTTAGCAAGCTCGGGTTTAAGGGTCACCAACGGCGGGTACATCCAGAGTTCAGTATCCCAGAAAACATGTCCATTGTAGCCCAGTCCTGATAGCCCCATAGGCGACAGACTGTAGGCGGTCCCTTCGCGTGCAAATGAGTACAGATGATACAACGCTTGCCGAACTGCCCGCTGGGCATCCGGATCACCCTCGATTATAATATCTGATTGCCAAAGCTTTTCCCATTCAGTATGGTGACGGCTAAGTAGACGCTGGGTACGTTCCAACGCAGCAAAGATGGTCAGGCGCTCGGCTTCGTTATGCGGATCGGCAGTATGAGCCGTTGATGATACGGAGCCAACCACGCTAAACTTATACGTCTGCCCTGCCTTTAGCTGCTTTTTAAACTTAGCCAGGTGCATGTTATAGTCCCAATCTTCATGAATGACATCGGGCTCCTGACCGTGGGGCTCGTCGAATAGGAATGATGTTGAAGCGGCAACGGTATGCCGTCCGGTAGGGCTTTTTGCAACCGACGTCAATAAACGAATGGTTACATGAGGGCGGTCAATTTCCGAATAAAAATTCTTTACCTCCTTTAAGTTCTCCGGTGATTCGAGCACCGACATTGGAATGATTTCGCAGTCTTTCTTTGCTGTAATCTCCACTTGTGTTAGGGCCGAGAAAGGGAGGTGTCTCAGAGCCAGCACGGTTTGTTTAACGCTGACTTTATCTTTGAAGTCGAACGTTGTTGTCAGGGCCGCATTTTGCATGTCGAGCATTTGCCGGTAATTGGCAATCGTGCGCTGGTCGATCCGTTGCCCGTCGACATCGAGGTTCATATTGGCGAAGTTGAACACCTTCAGAATATTTGACACCCGCCCCCGGCCGTAAGTATCAAATGCGCCATTTAGCACTACATCCTTCACCTTCATTGGCTCAGGTGATGACACCAGTCCAATCATTCCGTTAGCTACAGTGATACCATAATAATTGGCAGCATTAATGTTTTGCGCCACAATTTGCCAATCCCCTTGCTGTTTCTGGGCGTTGGCAGGTACACTCGTTACGCAACAGAATAAACTTACTATACTAATCTTAAGAAGTAGGTTACCGCTCATAGTAATTGGCTTAGGTCAAAATACTGGCAATATAGCGTAAAGTACAGTAGACGGCGCAGGTAATCAATCGGGTTCAAAAGTCAGCTGTACTACTATTGCCGACGCACCATCCTGGTTTGCACGTTGCCATCCAATCGATAAAGGCATATTCTTTGACAAAAAGATACTTATGCCTACTACGAGTTGTCCTACATCATTTTGGCCTGAAATCCAGTCACCAAGTACATGCAATTTCTGGTAAAAAATACCAGCTTCGAAGCCCGTCTGGAAGCCAATCTGTCGCCCATTGCCAAGGTATCTGACATGCCCAGTATAGGCACCAGTAGTCAGCTTATAATGATCTTTGTAAAAAGTCTTGTTCAGGTTGACATACGCGTAACCAACAAATCGCCGCTGAGCTTTATCAGGCGTAAGATTATACCCAGCCTGTCCGCCAATACCAATGTGAAACTCATGAGGTAATTTGAAGATTTTTTGAGCGTTCAGTGTCAACAATGGCGAGTACGCCTGGTCGCTTGTCGAGTCATTGCGTAAGATGTGCTTTTGGGTAGGGTAGTAATCCAGGTTCAGTAGGTTTGCGCCAATTTCCCAGTCCTTTCCAAGTCCGTAGTCAATTGTCGTCAGCGAGCGGTAGTAGCTTTGAATAACAAACTGCTGTTGAACATTTAGTTTGTGTGTCTTGGCCACATCCGATTCTGGTACGTTGAAGTAGGACTCCTGTGCCATCGCTGTAATCGATAGTAACCAGAAGCCGCAAAGAACTAGCCAATGAAGGACATTTTTTTTCATAAAACGTTGAGTTTATACGTTCGACATGTCCTTGTCTCCAGGGCCGTCAGTTGGACCATAACTCCCCCAGTCAATAACAGTTCAATCGGTTTCAACTCATCACTGCCCTTCGGTAACGCGCATGTCAACGGACGCTTCGTCGTCCTCACCGGTTGATACAGGGTAACCGTTTCCCATGATACTGTCTGGATCAGCAGGAGTGGCAAACCGTATTTGCGCTAAAGTCTGCTTCTGTCCAAGGTCTACCACTCTGGCCCGAAAAGTGACGGTAGTAGTCGAATTGGCCGCTAATTGCAATATGGTTCCTGTAACCCCTCCCCCACCCGGAGCCATAGTGTTGCTATCGACAAACTGAACCCCGGCGGGCAGATAGGCAGTTGCGTTTATATCGCTAGCTGTTGCCCCACCAGCGTTGGCAACAATTAGTGTATAGGTTACCAGCTCATTCAATTTAGGCGTTCGTGAACTCACAACCAGCTGCAGGCTTAGATCAGCCAGATTGGGAACAGGTGCAGGCTGATTACTCTGCACAATGGGCAATGGCGTTTGATTTGGATTAGGCGATGCATATGTACCTGAACCAGTACCAACCCGCAGGTCTAGCTGAGTAGCGTCATCTTGTCCATCGCCTGTTCCGGAAGCGGGCTGGCTATCTGAGTCAGCGTTATCACTCTGCACGATCTCTGCTGCCAATAGGTACGTTCCGTCTACGGTTGGCCTCACACGGAAAGCCTGCGTTACCTGCTGCCCAGCCAGTAAAGAAGACACCGTGGCCGATACCAGCGTAGTAGACACAGTAACTCCACCCGACACAGCGATAGCACTCACATTCAGGGGCAACCGACACTGCCAGCTGATCCCCGTAGCGTTTACGGTACTGCTATTTGTAATGGTGAGGTATATAGTTGTGGTGTCTTGGGCTACCAGAGCACGACGAGAGGCAGCACTGCTAAGTACCAAGTCAGCTTTAGCGCGAACCGTTAATATAGGGGTAGGTGCTCCGGCAACTACCGGACTTGTTGACACAACCCGTACTCTATACGTACCTACAGTGAGAGAATCGGGCCAACGTACACGAATGGGCGATGCATTTCCCTGACCAATAGTGGCTCGAAACCGACCTTGAGCATCCAAAACTTGCACCGTCCATCGGTTTCCGTTATTGAACGTACCTGACTGAAGGAAAGCCACCCTAATACTGTCACCTGGCGCAAATGCTTTACCGGCTACAGACAACACTTCGCCCGTAGCCGCAAATTGCACAGGTAATATGGGTGATGCGTTACGAAAAAAAGCATCCGTCAAGCTGGCATTCCAGTTACGGGCAAACCGTGATAGGCCCATATCGGCCGGAATCGACTTGGGATTGAGGTAGTACCTTGGATGTGGCGTAGGACGAAGTGCATTCTTGAAGTGTACATCTACCTGACCACCAAGTCTGTTGACAATCGTGTCGTTGAATGGACCTTCGAATACATTAAAATTGCGCGTGCTGATTACCTGTTGTTGCTGCGCTATAACATCCGAATTAGTCACCTGTCCTGTAAATGAGGCGCGTGCAATCATCCAGGGCATTGACCGATTGTTAAAATCCTGCCTCACCTTCCGAATTAGCGAGTCGAGCCTGGCAGCATAGAGCGGGATGGTAGACGGACGAACGTTTTCTGACTCACCCTGATGCCACAAAACGGCTCTAAAACCTCCCGTCGCACCATAATAGCTCATGATCTGACGGAGGTTCGTGTAGGGCTGCAAGTTGGGCCAATTAACTACACAATAAAATAGATTGCACGCTGGAACACCTTTCGCCGGATCATTCCAATTATCCACGGTAGAGGCATCCCAACCTGCGTTGTAGAATGTTACCGGTACATTCAATCGGTTAACCAGATAATCACCCAGTTCACCCCAGCCCCACGAACTTTCGCCCATTGGGAATACCCGTTTACCGGCCGTCATTGCCGTGTAGGTCGGATATGGCATAGGATCGCCCGATGAAAGTAAGGCAGGAAAGTTAGCGGGGTAATAGTGATTAATTGTGTCTATCGAGTTGACGCGATCCGTAGCAGTACCAAGGTCATTGTCACCAATGCCGAAACCACGTGCATTTGACTGACCTGCCAGTATGAAGACCTCGCCAATTCCCACTGGCTGTACTGTTTCCTGCGCTGCAGTTACGCCATTTCGAATACTACGTACTGTTAGTACATACCATCCACCTGCGCCCGTAACCGAGCCTATTACCATCCCGGCGGCAGCGTTTGTCTGGATCGTTTGCCAGGCGGTAGCTACGCCCTGACCAGGTGCATAAGGCGTTAATTGTGCTTCCACCCGATCAGCCGACTCAGTCAATAGAGCAGATATATAAATCTTACCCTGGTTATCGGTCCCCCGTTGTGTTACGAAACGACTTACTGGGAACTGTACTGAAATCTGTGCATTTGCAACCGCAAAAGCAGTTAACAGCACACAAAGTGCGAGTATAAACCGGTACGAATTCATCTACGGATAGTGGGCGCAAGATAATCAACTCGTACTGCTCTAAGCTACCGTTACCATAGTTTAGCGCCTCTTTATGCAAAAAGTAGGCTGCCTGCATCTATTGAAAATCAAAGATAACAGAGCATATGTGCATAAACAGTCTTACGTATGCAAGAACGCGCTCCCCCAAAAGTCCAATCAGACCTACACTTTTTTTATGGTAGTTACATTTATTCACTGCGCTGACACTCAATCTATAAAGTATAAAGATTGTTGATCTTACCCGGCGGTTTTGTCCAATGAAATAGTAGGAAAATTACAATTCATAATTTTTTTACAAAAGAAGCGTATCTGTATATGGGCAGAAAAAACGTAGATTTGTAAGCGTGTTTAGTGGGCTTTATCGGAATTTTATTTCCCGAAACGCCACAGTTGTAAAATTTTCACTTTTTTTACGTTCAAAACCTAACTTTCAATTCAACCCCAACAGTACACAGTTCAATGAAGACACAATCTGCAACCCCCGCACCCGCTAAGGCAGCCGCACCGAAGAAATCGTCAGGTGGTTTGAACCCGGTATTTGTTATTCCGATCCTGTTCATCATCGCTGAATTGGTTTTCCATTTTATTTTCGGTGATGGTAAGCACTTCCAGGACGGAGACAACACCAAATTGCCCCTGCCCGGTGATTATTTCGGAACCGTATACGCTGGTGGTTTTATCGTACCTATTCTGTTCACTTGCTTCCTTTGCGTGTTCGTGTTCTCAATTGAGCGTTTCATCACCATTGGCCGTGCCAACGGTTCAGGCTCTATCGATGACTTCGTTCGTAAAGTAAAAAGCCAGCTTGACCGGAATGAGGTTTCAGCTGCCATTGCTGAGTGCGACAAGCAGAAAGGCTCAATCGGTAACGTTGTAAAAACTGCCCTGCTGAAATACCAGCAATTGGCTACCGACACGCAACTGAACAAAGAGCAAAAACTGGTTGCTCTGCAGAAAGAAGTAGAAGAAGCTACCACGCTGGAGCTGCCAATGCTGGAGAAGAACCTGACGATCATCGCTACGCTGGCGTCGGTATCTACCCTGATCGCTCTGCTCGGAACGGTACTAGGT
The DNA here is from genome assembly GCF_011742925.1 of Fibrivirga algicola. Lineage (GTDB taxonomy): Bacteria > Bacteroidota > Bacteroidia > Cytophagales > Spirosomataceae > Fibrella > Fibrella algicola. The sequence goes on along the minus strand of NZ_WAEL01000006.1, from coordinate 298,759 downwards.
ATGATTCGTGCCTTCGCCGCTATGGGTGCAACTGGACAGCCTGACACAGGTGCCCTGTCGACTGGTATCTCTGAAGCCCTTGTAAACACGGCTATCGGTATCGGTACGGCTGCTATCGCCACGATCATGTACTCGTACTTCACGAGCCGGATCGATACGCTGACTTACAACATCGACGAAATCGGCCTGAGCATCCAGCAGAACTTTGCTGCACACAACTAAGCCGGCTTCTGACGTTATTTACATGGGTAGCCCGTTCCTGATTGGGCGGGCTAACCCCTTAACGGACCAAATCAATGCCAAAAGTTAAAGTTAAACGGGCCAGTTCAACAGTCGACATGACGGCGATGTGTGACGTAGCCTTCCTGCTGCTTACCTTCTTCATCTTGACGGCCCAGTTCCGGTCTCAGGACGCTGCTGCGATTGAAACGCCTTCGTCGATCTCGTCCATCAAGGTGCCTGACACAGACATCATGACCATCGCCCTTGACAAAGAAGGTAAGATCTACTTTGGGGTCGATGGCCAGCCAACTCGTATCCAGATGCTGGAGTACGTTGGTGAAGCTAAAGGCATTACGTTCTCAGAGAAGGAAAAGAAAGAATTTGCCCTTATGAGCAACTTCGGTCTGCCTATCGCCCAGTTGAAATCATACTTGAGCCTATCGAAAGAACAACAGGCGAAGGTGAAGCAACCAGGTATCCCCGCCGATACCACTGGTGCAGGCCCAAACAATGAGCTTAAGGATTGGATCTACAACAGCCGCAAAGCCAACAACGGCCTTCGTATTGCGCTGAAGGGTGACAATCTGGCTAAGTTCACAAATTTCAAGAACGTGCTTTCTACGCTTCAGGCGCAGAATATCAACAAATTCAACCTGATCACTGGCACGGAAGCGCCACCAGCAGGTTGGAAGGCAGACTAACGGAAACACAGTTTGCCTGGTGGGTACGTTGCAAAATTGACGCTTACATCAAGTAGTTCGTATGGAATTTCGGTGGTGAATGCATCAATAAGACAAACGACCAAACAGTCAAACACTTAAACATTTTCCCTCATGGCAGAAATTAACACCGGTGGAGGTGGTGGTAAGCATGACGGCGGTAAGGTACGGTCCAAGAAAGCATCAACCCGCGTCGATATGACGCCTATGGTTGACCTCGGGTTCCTACTCATTACCTTCTTCATTCTGGCTACCACCCTCAGCAAACCATCTTCGATGACGCTGAACGTACCGGATAAAACAAAAACGGAAGAAACGGAGCCCCTCAAGGCCTCCAACGTAATGACGATTTTCTTGGGTAAGGACAACAAAGCCCATTACATCATGGGTAAAGCTGCCGGTGAAGACCCAGAAGTGAAAACCGTTTCAATGGGTTATGACCTACGGAAAGCTATTCAGGAGAGTTCTACAAAAGCGCCTGCTGACAAGTTCGTAGTAGTAATTAAGCCAACAAAAGAGTCTACCTACAAAAACATGGTAGACCTCTTGGATGAAATGGCCATCATCAAAATCAAGCGGTACGCGCTGGTTGACGTGTTGACGCCTGATGAGAAAACGCTGTTGAAAGACAAAGTTAAATTAGAGATCTAGACCCATGGCAGAAAACCCAAATCAGGCAACACTCGATGATATCGTGTTTGCCGACCGGAATAAGGCCTATGGTGCCTATGCCCTGCGGAAGGGTTATCCTGCGGTTGTTACGCGTGCGTTGATCATTGGGTCAGCGATCACAGCTCTGGCGCTATTTGCACCAACGCTACTGGACATCCTGACACCGGAAGAAACGCAGGAAGCAATGGTAGAAGTGGATCTGATGAAGCTGCCACCACCGCCGATTGATCCGAACGAGCCACCACCGCCGCCGCCGCCACCAGTTGAACTGCCGAAGGTGAACACGGTAAAATTCCTGCCGCCCGAAGTAAAACCTGACGAAGAGGTACCCGAAGAAACGCCACCTCCTGCAGTTGAAGAACTAAAGGAAGCCGTAGCTGCCGAGAAAACTCAGGAAGGTGACCCTAACGCAGAAGAAGTTATTGCTGCACCAGAAGCATCAGCTGGTCCGTCAAAAGCCGAAGTAGTGGTTGAAGCGCCTGCCCCAAAAGATGATGAAGTCTTTACGGTGGTAGAACAAAATCCCGAATTCGTTGGTGGTAACGCTGCGATGTATGCCTGGTTAGGTAAAAACATTAAATACCCAGCTGCCGCGTCACGGGCCAACATTTCGGGTAAAGTGTTTGTAAGCTTTACGGTGAACACGGATGGATCGATTACAGATGCTCAAGTATTGAAGGGTCTCGGTTTCGGTACAGATGAGGAAGCCATTCGGGTTGTAAAATCAATGCCGAAGTGGAAGCCAGGTAAGCAGTCGGGCCGTCCGGTTCGAGTGAAATACAACCTGCCAATTAGCTTCCAATTGGAGTAAGCATGAACCGCGACAATAATCGCCTTGCCGAAAACCTTCGATTTTATTTGTCGGTTTTAGCATCGGTCGCATATTTGGGAGGAGGCATCGCACTGATAGCCTCCTCTCAGTCTTTTGGCATGGCCGACTCAGAGAGTCCATTAAGCCGGATTGTAGCATTTATAATCGCCGATGGCCCTCTCCGCTATGCACTGGCCGTTCTATTAATCATCTACGGTGGTTACCGTGGATATAGGGCTATTCAGCAGTTTCGCAATCGATAGCTTGCGCACAGTAGTTCTCTTTCTTGTATGGAAAAACCGTTGTCAAGGCATCTATCAGATGTAAAGGCAGCGGTTTCTCTGTCTTATCGCTAATAGTAGTGATCTCACGCACACACCTTTTTTCCAGCTTTATCGCCCTTGGGCTACTCACGTCGGCCTGTAAGGAAGAGAAGAAACTAGACAGCCCTTCACAGGGGCAGATAACGGTTGCTGCCGATGAATCGTACCAGCCGCTGACAGAAGAAATTACGAGGACGTATCAATTGCTCTACCCACGTACAAAATTTGATCTTGTCTTTAAACCAGAGCGGGAGGCAATACGTCTAATGCTTGAAGACAAAGCCCGGATTTGCATTGTGTCACGCCGATTAACTGCGAATGAGCAGCGAGGGCTCGATCAGCATAAGATTGTAGGCTCAGCTACGCGCATTGCCACTGACGGGGTTGCCTTGATTATCAACAAAGCGAATAACGACTCATTGATGACAATGAAGGAGCTACAGGGTCTATTTAAAAAACAAATAACCCAGTGGTCACAGTTAACGGGAGGTAACCGATCAGCACCGGTAACACTTGTGTTTGACAACCCGAATTCAAGTAATCTCGACTATATGTTGACTAAGTTTGGCGTGAAAGCGCTCGACGGATTGCGAATCACGACGGCGAACTCGAATAAAGGAGTTATCGATTATGTACGGAAGAATCCTGATGCAATTGGATTTATTGGCGTCAATTGGATAAGCGATGGCGACGGTCCGGTCTCAGCTGACTTATCAAGGGATATTCGGGTAGTGGGACTTTCTGAAAAAGAAAACCCAAGTTCACGGGCTGATTACTTTCAGCCTTTCCAACAATCGCTCGGCCTAAAGGATTATCCATTACGCCGCGATGTATTTATTTTGAGTCGAGAGGCACATCCCGGCTTAGGGGGCGGCCTCACCAATTACTTGATACGAGATGCCGGCAGCCTGCTTATCGAAAAATTAGGGCTTTGGCCACAAGTGCCGTATAATCGGGAAGTACGCTTTAGATGAGCAGTCATTTTTTTCTGTTTGAACGCAATTTTTTAGTTTTGCGATTTGTTTTATAATTAAAGCACCCTTCGTTTTTTTAACAACCTACGAATGCGAATGAACCAACCCAAAAACGCCCTGCTGGCCACCTTGTTCTTAGGGGCCGCAACGTTGGTACCAGCCACCGCTCAGGACATTGCAACAGGTCTGAAAGATCTTGAAGCAGAGCGCGTTCCGAAGGCGGAGCAAACGTTCAAGCAATTGGCGTCTACGGCTCCGACCGCCGACAACCAGTTTTACCTGGGCTATTTCCTCCTGAAAACAGGGAAAGCAGATGAAGCTAAAGCGGCTTTCGAAAAAGGCTTAGCGGCTGATCCTAAAAACCAACTCAACAACGTTGGTTTGGCAGGCGTGGCCCTGACAAAGAAAGATCTGGCTACAGCGAAAGCTAAAACAGACGAGGCTGTAGCTGCCACAAAAGGCAAAAACGGCGACGTACTATTTCGTGCAGGTGAAATGTATACGCTGTTCGAAGGCGACAAAGGAGTCAACGACCCCGCTCGTGCGATAGAACTGCTCGAGCGTGCCAAAGTACTTGATAAGAAAAACCAGAACGTAGAAATTCCAATGGCGATGGGCGATGCCTACACCCTGCGGAATGAAGGTGGCCCAGCTGTAAGCCGTTACGAAGAAGTAATCGATGGTCAGCTTGCAGCGGCATCAAACAACACGACGAAAGCTGAGGCTAATGCTAAAATTGGCCAGCTGTACCTGCGCAGTAAGCAGTACAAGCTTGCTCAGGAGTTTTTTGAGAAAGCACTGGCAGCTGACCCTGAGTTTGCCCCCACTTACCGCTCATATGCTGATGCACTGGTAGGCTCAAAGGCGTACAAAAAAGCATCGGGTATTTATGACACGTATGTGCAGAAAAGTGGTACCAAAGATCCAGAACTGCTGTTGAACGTGGCCAAGTATTACTTCTTGGCTGGTGAACATCAGAAATCACTGGATTATCTGGATAAGCTAAAAGGACAGGTTAAAGATCCAATTATTGATCGTATGACTGGTTGGTCAAGCTTGGCCCTGGGCCGGAATGATCAGGCGGTAACATCGTTGGGTAAGTTCATCAACGAGGCTCCACAGAAAGTTATCTTTGATGACTACAAATACCTGGGACGCGCTTACGCCCAACTTGGTACGCCAGAAGGAGACTCATTGAGTATCACCAACCTGCTGAAAGCGGCGCCAAACGATACGACAGAAAACCTTTACAAAGAGGTAGCTGATCGTTATTATGCTGCAAAACGGTACGACAAATCAGCCACGTACCTGCGTCAGGCAATTGCTTCTGATGACAAGCCAAGCAACAATGATTACCTGAAGCTGGGTCTGTCGTACTACCAGTACGGTCTTGCAGTGCCTAAACTGATCGCTGATACAGCGCAACAGTCAGCTGCCCGGAAAATGGCCTTCATGCAGGCAGATACTGCGTTTGCCCGCCTGGCTGAAAACGCCGAAAAAATTGGCACTCCGTATCCGCTGGCGTACTACTACCGTGCTCAGTCGAACTACTTTGCCAATGGTCGTGAGTCGTCCCTGGCTACCGGTGCACCTGTTCCACTCTATGAGAAATTCATTGAGCAGGCCATTGCTGCTGAAGCTAATCCGCAAACGGGCGCTACTACTCGTGAGCAGAACCGGAAATACCTGATCACGGCTTACCGATACCTGATCAACAACAGCATTGCCAAGAAAGACGATGCAAAAGCAAAAGAGTACGCGAACAAAGTGCTTGAGCTGGACCCGAATGATAAGGATGCAAAAGAGTTTTTGAATCCTACACCAGTGGCAGCACCTGCTAAACCAGCAGCCAAGCCAGCGACTAAGCCAGCCCCAAAAAAGAGTTCGGCTAAGTAATAGTTAGTAATGAGTTTACGCAGAGGGCGCGGGCAGGTTTGTCCGCGCCTTTTCGTTTTGTAATTTTGTGCCCGTTGCTTTTTTCAGACGCAACCTTGCATCCCCCTTCGTAGTAGCATGCTCAATCTTGTACTATTCGGTCCGCCGGGTGCCGGCAAAGGCACACAGAGTGAAAAATTAATTCAGAAATATCAACTCGTACATCTATCGACGGGTGATATACTACGATCGCAAATTGCGGCGGGGACTGAGCTGGGCTTACATGCCAAATCATTGATGGATCAGGGACTACTGGTCCCCGATGAGGTGGTAATTGGCATGATTGAAGCAAAGCTCACCGAAAATCAAGACGTAACCGGCTTTATTTTCGATGGATTCCCCCGTACCGTAAAGCAGGCGGAAGCGCTGGATACGTTGCTGAGTCAACATGGTACCAGTATAACCACCATGGTTGCTCTGGTTGTAGATGAGGAAGAGCTAATCCGGCGTTTATTGAAACGAGGCGAAACATCTGGCCGTCCCGATGACAAAAACGAAGCAACAGCACGTCGGCGAGTGAGTGTATACAACAGTGAGACAATGCCTGTTGCTGAACACTATGAAAAGCAAGGTAAGTACGCAGCCATTAGTGGCGTAGGTACAATAGAGGACATTTTTGAGCTGGTTTGCCAAAAAATTCAACAGGCGCAGCATAGTTGAGTAATCTGTTTAGTTGTTTATGTGTTTGGCTGTTTGGGTCGTGCATCGCAACGAGACAACCAAACGCATAAACAATTAAACAGCCAAACGGCTACTTCATGGCTTCATCCAATTTTATTGATTACGTAAAAATCAACTGCCGGTCGGGGCATGGCGGCGCTGGATCTCTTCACTTCCGGCGCGAAAAACACGTACCCAAAGGTGGACCGGATGGTGGTGATGGCGGACGCGGGGGCCATATTATTCTGAAGGCAAATGCCCAATTATGGACATTACTTCACCTGAAGTACCAAAAACATATCAAAGCTGACTCCGGTAACGGTGGCGAAGGTGGCCGTAGAACCGGAGCAGAAGGTCAGGACGTATATATTGAAGTACCCTTGGGTACAATTGCCCGCCACGCCGAAACAAACGAGGTGATGGCGGAACTCACAGAGGACGGTCAGGAAGTTATTTTGCTCCCGGGCGGACGAGGTGGCTTAGGCAATACCCATTTCAAATCGTCGACACAACAGGCTCCTTACCATTCGCAGCCTGGCGAACCCGGACGAGAAGAATGGGTAATCCTGGAGTTAAAACTCCTGGCTGATGTTGGCTTGGTTGGTTTTCCAAATGCGGGTAAATCAACCTTATTATCTGTCCTCTCGGCGGCAAGACCAGAAATAGCTGATTATCCGTTTACTACGCTGGTGCCGAATCTGGGAGTTGTTGCTTACCGTGATTACAAATCATTCGTGATCGCCGACATTCCAGGTATTATCGAGGGGGCTTCGCAGGGGAAAGGGCTCGGTCTGCGTTTTCTGAGGCACATAGAACGAAACTCTATCTTACTGTTCCTAATCCCGGCTACTTCGGAAGACATTGCAGCTGAGTATCAGATTTTGACGAATGAACTTGTAGCCTTTAACCCGGAGCTCGCCGACAAGACACGCATACTGGCAATTACCAAGATAGATCTGGCCGATGAAGAGATACTGGACCAGATAAAAGATAATATACCAGTTAATGTACCCTATATCTTTATTTCATCCGTTCAACAGAAAGGTCTGACTGAATTAAAGGACTTACTCTGGAAAACGCTTACTACACCCGTTGATCCATCTTGACTATAAATTTTCACAAGTCACGTACAAGCCACCGCAAAACGTGATTTAACCAAGCGTGGGTTAGTTGAGCTCTCGCTTGCCAAATGGCTTCGCATTTGCCCATGAAACTACTCACGTTTACATTAACATTTATCCTTAGTTTATTTGCTGCTTTAAGCACCTACGCCCAGTTACAGGTATCATTTCCAGTTAGTCGTGCTGTATTGCAGCGTAACACGGCCAACAACGCTTCGGTAAGTATTACGGGTACTTACACCACCGCCATTACACGGATTGAAGCTCGTGCAGTAGCGCGCAATGGACAAGGAACATCAACTGACTGGCAGACCATTGTAACCAACCCAACAGGAGGCGTTTTCGGTGGAGCATTAACAATTGCCGGGGGGTGGTATGACCTGTCGGTCAGGTTGATGCGCGATAATCAGGAGATAGCGATACAGAAAATTGAGCGCGTTGGCGTCGGTGAAGTTTTTGTTATAGCCGGCCAATCCAATGCTGGTGAAGTGCGCCGGGATGCAGAACCAGCTCAGGATGATCGGGTGAACTGCGTAGATTATCGCTACGAGGCAAGCCAATACCCAAATGATGCTCCGTTTCCTGTTTTCTCGCACCTGGATGGACCCAACAATATCGCTCCCAGAGGCATCGGCGCCTGGTGTTGGGGTAAACTTGGCGATTTGCTGGCCGCCCGCCTGAACGTACCTGTCTTATTTTTCAACGCTGCCTTCACAGGAACGTCTGTCCGAAACTGGGCCGAAACGGCAACTGGCGAACGAACTCTTAGCGATTACATACCTGTCTTTTACGAACCAAAACATCCCTATTTTCCGCTGAAGCTAGCGCTACAGAACTACACGAACATGCTTGGCGTACGGGCCGTTATTTGGCAACAGGGTGAAGCAGATAACCAGTTCGAAACTACAACGGCTCAGTATGTTGAGCGATTGCAAACGGTAATTCGCCAAAGTCGCGCTGATTTCGGCAAGAATGTTCCCTGGATTGTCGCTCGTGCCTCATACAGCGATTATTATTTAACTGACCAGAAAGTGATTGACGGCCAGAATCAGGTGATCGCCAGCGGGCCCAACGTGTTTGCAGGCCCAAGCACAGACGGCATTCAGATTCCCCGGTCGCGGGCACCACTTTTCGACGTTGTGCATTTTGATAATGTGGGGCTTCGGGAAGTAGCGGCGGCCTGGGACGCCAGCATGACCAGTGCGTTTTTCACGAATGCTGTACCGATTAGCCCGGCACCTGCCCCTATACTAACCGTTGGCTGTGCTGCAGCGAACACTGTGACCTACTCTGTAACTAACTACCAACAAGTATTTTGGGAGTCAGGCGAAACGGGCACATCCATCACTAAACCAGCAGGCAGCACGGTACGGGCTAAGGTTAAGGACGCAATCGGAAACATTCATTATACCCCTGTCATCACGATAGCTTCCCAGCCATCAATTCAGGCCGATGGGCCAACCCGCTTTTGCCTCACGGGAAACGTGAACCTTACAGCTAATACCGACCAGAGCTTTGTGTGGAACAATGGTTCGACTAATAAGACCATAAATGTCACCAGTAGCGGTTCTTTTTTTGTTTCGGTGAAAGATATCAGCGGTTGTACGTTCACCTCCAACACGATAGCAGTCTCAATTAATCCGCTACCGTCAGCGCCAACCATTACTGCAGAGGGCTCGCTCACGTCATGCCAAGGCAGCAATACAACCTTACTGGCTAGTCCGGCAGCCAGCTACAGATGGAGCAACGGCGAACGTACCCAGCGCATCACAGTTGGTCAGACAGGTACCTATTCGCTAATCGTTGCTGATGAAAACGGGTGCGAATCGCCTAGCTCAGCCGCTATCAATGCCACAGTGAACCCCAGTCCAAACCCGCTTACCGTTAATTTTTCGGGTCCTACCACTTACTGCGCTAACCAATCGCTAACGCTAAACGCTAGCCCGGCGGCAACGTACGAGTGGAGTAACGGACAAACCAGCCCGAGCATTACGGTGACTCAATCAGGGAATTACACAGTACGCACCAGAAATCAGTTCAACTGCCCATCTGCGCCATCAAACGTTGTAGCAGTGACCGTTAATGCACTACCTGCTACACCCGTCATTGTCAGCGACCGGGCAACTACCTTTTGCCAGGGTGATAACACAGTACTGTCCATCGCAAACACGGCGGGTACAAACTACAACTGGAGCAATGGTGTGCGCACCCCGCGCCTAACAGTTACTCAATCTGGAAGCTATTCTGTTTCAATCACGAATGAGAATGGCTGTGTATCCGCCCCATCCAATATAATCACCACAGTAGTTAATCCTGTGCCGGCGGTGCCACAGGTAACAGTTAGTGGGCGAACAATCTTCTGTGCTAACGAGTCAGTGACGTTGACGTCAAGTCCAGAGTCAGTATATGAATGGAGCAATGGCCAAACCAGCCGTAGCATCGTGGTAAATCAGTCGGGTAGCTACTCAATACGTACCCGCAATCAGTTCAACTGTTACTCGCAATCATCAGGCCCGGTAAACGTAACGGTAAACCCGCTTCCGGCAACACCCACTATCAACCCCGAACGGCCGACGACCTTCTGCCAGGGCGATAATACAGTGTTGATAGCTAGTCCGGCTACAGCCTACAATTGGAGTAACGGTACGCAAACACAACGGCTCACGGTAACTCAAACAGGTAGTTTTTCCCTTACTGTATCGGATGCCAACGGTTGTATATCCCTGCCATCGGCCGTTGTCACAGTAACGGCAAATCCGGTGCCTGCTACACCTCAACTCACGGCCAGCCGCTCAACTACTTTTTGCGCCGACGAGTCGGTTACACTCACCTCTTCAGCCGAGGCAAACTACAGCTGGAGCACGGGCCAAACAACACGTAGTATCGGGGTGAATCAATCGGGCAATTACACGGTACGGACTCGCAACCAGTTCAACTGCGAGTCGGCCCCATCCAATGTTGTCACAGTACTGGTCAATTCGCTCCCTGCCCCCCCAACTCTATCTGCCCAGGGCTCACTTACCTTCTGCGAGGGAACCAGCGTCACCCTACTAACCAACTCACCACTTCGCACATTCTGGTCAACCGGCGACTCGACCCAAACACTGATAGTAAGGCAGACAGGCAGTTATACCGCCCGTATTCGCGACGCTAACGGATGTTTATCACCAACCAGCCAGGCGTTGATTACCAATACTCGCCCCAGACCCGCCGCTCCCCAGCTTGCTCAGGTCGGCACGTACCTGCTTGAGGCCACTGGCGCTCCGGCTAACGAACGTTACTACTGGCAGCGTGATACCGACTCACTGACTGTAGCGACCGCGCAACTTCGTGTAACTCAAACAGGTATTTACAGCGTACGAACGGCCCTTACTTACTCGCCCGCGCTAGTGTGTTTGTCGGCTCCGTCTACCAGCTATACCTACCAACTACCAAGTGGCAATCAGAATATTAGCCTTTACCCAAATCCAAATCCTGACGGAATATTCCTGATTGAGACACTGCTTGACCTCAGCAATACCGTCATTACCGTTTATACATTATCGGGCCAGCAAGTCTACAAATCCGAGGCATCGTTCCTCGACGGACGACGTCAGCTTGTACTAACCATGCTTGCTCCCGGTCCATACCTTGTCTCAATCCAGTCGGGAGACAACAAGGTGACCAAACGCATACAAATTGGTCTGTAATAATCACCGGCTGAACGCGTTAACTTTGTGACCTATTGGCTCAATTGCCAATAATCTAATTGGGGTGATTAGCCTTCTCTTATTACCCACAGAACATACCTATGATTAGTACCTCTATGCGCTGGATTTTTTACGGGATTCTAGTTTGCTTATCTACGTCCGTAGCAATGGCTCAGACCGCTGCCACAGGAATAAAAATTACGTATCCGGAGAGCAGAGCTGTTTTTCAGCGAGATAATGACAATACCTGCACCATCTACCTGTCGGGCTCCTACTATCAACCTGTTGACAGCCTGCAGGTACGTTTGCTTGCCGAAGTTGCAGGACAAGGCATCAATACCCCCTGGCGTACCCTTCAACGAGCTGTTCAAGGTGGCATTTTTCAAGGTTCGATAAAGGGAACTGGCGGCTGGTATCGTCTGGAAGTGCAGGCCTTTTACAACGGCGCTATAGTATCCAGCGATGTGGTTCGGAAAGTTGGCATTGGTGAAGTATTTATCATAACGGGTCAGTCGAATGCACAGGGCTTTCAGGACTTTGGTGCTGTTGGTGCCGCCGATGACCGCGTAAACTGCGTAAGTTACAACAACACAATTGCCAACTCACTGGGCGACCCACCTGCACCCGTTTTCGAGCAGTTGAGTGCTACGTCAGTTATTGGCATGCGCGGTCAGAGCGCCTGGTGCTGGGGCCGTTTGGGCGACCTGCTGGCTCAGCAATATAACGTACCTGTACTCTTCATCAATACGGCCTGGGCCGCCACAACAATTCAGAACTGGATTGAAAGTTTCGACGATAAGACTACGAAAAACATCTTCGCGCTGGGTACGCCCAATGAAAACCTACCGAAGGGAATGCCCTACGCCAATCTCCGTATTGCTCTTCGCTATTACTGCTCGTTACAAGGCCTGAGGGCTGTACTATGGCATCAGGGCGAATTCGACAACTTTCCACTCCAAACCGAGCGTACCGCATACCGGCAGGCACTCGAGAGTCTGGTAGCCAAGACACGTTTCGACACAAATCGCTACCCTGCCTGGATGCTGGCCCGTGCCTCACGTACCGGTTTTCCATCGCCCAGTTGTATTGCCAAATGCAATGGCAACAAAGCCTGTGAAGACCAGTGTGCCGATACAACGTTTGTTTCCGAGAAGGTTATTCTGGGCCAAAACGACGTAATTAATTCCTTCAATAATAACGTATACGCCGGCCCATTCACCGACAACATTCAGCCTAACCGCCCCGATGGCGTTCACTTTTCGGGCGCTGGCCTTATCCAATTGGCGCAGGCATGGTACCAGAGCATGAGCCCGGTGTTTTTCTCCAGCTCTATTCCACTATTGCCTACGCAGCAGCCAGTGGCCACCGTAACCTGTGGCCCTTCTGAAAACAGCGTGAACGTCAGCCTGCCATCGGGTTTCAGCAGCTACACCTGGCGCACGGGTCAAACTGGTCGTACGCTAACCATCACGCAGCCGGGTCAATACCAGGCCACACTGAAAGACGCCTACGGTAACACATTCCTTTCGCCAACCATCGACATTCGGACCCCGATTCAGCCGGCTGTTCCGACAATCTCGGTCGCTCAACAGGGTACTGCTGTAGCGGGCACGCAGCAGCAGATTTGCGCCGACTCCGTGTTATCATTGGTAGCTGGTGTAGCTACGCAGAGTGCCGCCCAATGGAGTAACGGCATCAACCAGCGAATTCTGAATGTAGGCAACGCAGGTACGTATAGCGTTAGGGCTGTCAACATCTACGGTTGCCGGTCGGCCAGTTCGCCCGGTATCACGCTGGTTGTTCGTCCCCGACTGGTAACGCCAACCATTGAACAGGCTGGCGTGTACACCTTGCAGGCTACGTTGCCGGGCTACCCTAACAACGAACAATTTGATTGGCGTCGGGGTACAACATTGCTGAATAACCAGAACGGCCCCACGGCTAAGGCGGTAATAACGGGGTCTTACTCGGCGCGATCAAAAGCTACCTTCACGTTATCGGGCGCTCCAAACCTGACCTGCTATTCCAACTTCTCAAACGAGGTGCAGTTTGTTTCGTCCGAGAATTCTGAAGGGTTAAGTGTCTATCCGAACCCCAGCACAAACGGCTACATAGCCGTAGAAACAATCGAGGACTTGCAAAACGTTGATTTGACGGTACATACGCTGACAGGCCAACTGGTTTACTCAGCTAAAGTGCCTTCGTTCAGCGAACGGAAGCTGATTAATATTGCCGGCCTTACATCGGGGCAATACATTGTTCGCCTAAAAACAGCGGGCTTCAACGTAGCAAGGCGAGTTCTCGTTATCCAGTAAGCTGTTTTATAGCTAACTTGCAGTCCTATTAAAGCCCGTTCGAGACATGAACACAGCATCGTATCTGCCATCTGATTACATACCTATCTTCATTCAGCTCGCGCTGGCTCTGGGGTTCATCATCACCACGATGATCGTTACCCATAACATCGGCCCATCGCGGCATAGCGAGAAGAAGGATGACCCGTTCGAGTGTGGTATCCCCACGCAAGGTGACGCCCGCGCGCCAATTTCGATCAAGTATTTCCTGATTGCCATTCTATTTGTTTTATTCGACGTAGAAGTAATCTTTTTGTACCCCTGGGCTGTTAACTTTCTAAAGCTTGGTACCGCAGGATTCATTCAGATGATTCTGTTTATGGGCCTGCTTCTGGCTGGTTTTTACTACGTTATCCGGAAGGGTGTGTTGAATTGGGAATAAACCAAGGCATGTGAGCCAAAAGCCACTTTACAGGCGCTGATCAGGCTTATATACTTCGAACAAACAAGATTTATGTCATCATCTGTTAAGATGGTAGAAGCCCCTACTGGCCACGAAGGCGCGGGGTTCTTTGCTACTTCACTCGATCAAGTTGTTGGTATGGCCCGGGCAAACTCGCTCTGGCCATTGCCATTTGCCACCTCATGCTGTGGCATTGAATTCATGGCTACCATGGGCTCACACTACGACATTTCGCGATTTGGATCTGAGCGGCCGAGCTTCTCGCCCCGCCAGGCCGACCTGTTGATGGTGATGGGAACAATTGCTAAAAAAATGGCACCAATTGTAAAACAGGTGTACCTGCAAATGGCCGAGCCCCGCTGGGTGATGGCGATGGGTGCCTGCGCCAGCAGTGGTGGCATTTTTGATACGTATAGTGTGCTGCAGGGAATCGACCGGATCATCCCAGTCGATGTGTACGTACCTGGCTGTCCACCCCGCCCAGAACAAGTAATTGAGGGCTTGATGGAAATTCAGGAGATGGCTCGTAACGAGTCGACTCGTCGTCGTAACACAGAAGAATATCAGCTGCTATTGAATTCATACGGTATTCAGTAGTCACTGCGCCTTCTATTAAAACCCACCCACTATGCTCACTAACCAGGCCGTAGCCGAAGACCTGATTAAGCAGTTTGGCGCCGACGTATACGATTTCGATGAGCCATTTGGCCTGCTAACGTTATCGACTACGCGCGAGCAGATTGTACCCATACTGCTTTATTTAAAAGACCACAAAACGTACCAAATCAATTTCCTGACCGACATCACGGGTATCCACTACCCGGATGAGCCGGGCCGTGAGTTTTGCGTTGTGTATCACGCCCACAGCCTTGTCCAGAATTTTCGGGTACGTATTAAAGTATTTCTTGCTGAGGCTGACCTGCACATTCCGAGCATGACGGTATTGTATGCGTCTGCCAACTGGATGGAGCGTGAAACGTTCGATTTCTTCGGTATCCAGTTCGACGGTCACCCCAACCTGACTCGGATCCTGAACATGGAAGAAATGGATTATCACCCCATGCGGAAACAGTATCCTCTGGAAGATGGTACTCGGGAAGATAAAATTGACGCGCTGTTTGGACGATAAATAAAGAGCGAAAGATGGGAGAGTGAAGGAGCGCACAATGAGCCGCCAATCACTCTTCCGCTCTTTCACTGTTTCACTCTTTGTACAATGACCACTGAAGATCTGAGTATAGACGCCGTTGGGGCTCGCAACACCCCAGCAACCCCGGAAGGGCCCATTCAGTATGTCAATGAACTGACGACACTGAACCTGGGCCCTACGCACCCGGCTACCCACGGAATTTTTCAGAATATCCTGCAAATGGATGGTGAGAAAATTGTGTCGGGCGAACAAACCATTGGCTACATCCACCGGGCTTTCGAGAAGATCGCCGAACGCCGGCCTTTCTACCAGATCACGACGCTTACTGACCGGATGAACTACTGTTCGTCGCCGATCAATAACCTCGGCTGGATGATGACCGTTGAGAAGCTGCTAGGCGTGCAAACCCCCAAGCGAGCCGATTACATCCGGGTAATCATGATGGAACTGGCTCGTATCTCCGATCACCTGATCTGTAATGGTATTCTGGGTGTAGATACGGGTGCATTTACCGGCTTCCTATACCTCTTTGAAGAGCGCGAGAATATTTACGAAATCTACGAAGAGATGTGTGGCGCCCGCCTTACGACCAACATGGGTCGTATTGGCGGCATGGAGCGTGACTTGTCAGCCGAGGCTATCCGCAAAATCCGTAAGTTCCTGAAAGACTTCCCACCGGTAATGAAAGAGTTCGAAAAACTCTTCAACCGCAACCGAATCTTCATGGATCGCGTGGTGGATGTTGGTCCAATCACGGGCGAGCGGGCACTAAGTTACGGTTTCACCGGGCCGAACTTACGGGCGGCTGGTGTTGACTATGACGTTCGGGTTATGAATCCCTATTCGTCGTACGAGGATTTCGAATTTGAGATTCCTATTGGCGAAAATGGCGACACATACGATCGGTTTATGGTTCGTAACGAAGAAATCTGGCAGAGTCTGCGCATCATTGAGCAGGCCCTGAACAAACTGCCCGAGGGCCCTTATTACGCCGATGCACCAGAGTATTACCTGCCTCCAAAGCAGGAAGTATATAAGAATATGGAAGCCTTGATCTATCATTTCAAGATCGTGATGGGTGAAATTGATGCGCCGGTTGGCGAGGTGTACCACGCTGTAGAAGGTGGCAATGGCGAGTTAGGCTTCTACCTGATCAGCGATGGTGGCCGCGCTCCTTACCGGTTGCACTTCCGTCGTCCGAGCTTCATTTATTATCAGGCATTTCCAGAGATGTGCAAAGGCACAACCCTGTCGGATGCCATCGTGATTATGAGTAGCCTGAATGTAATTGCGGGCGAATTAGACGCCTAGAGAACCACCATGACCACTGAAGCGAATCCTAGTGTTTCTTTTACGCCTGAGCGGCTGGCGCTGGCGAATGAAATTGTTGCCAGGTACCCGGCCGGAAAACAAAAATCGGCTCTTCTTCCCCTGCTTCACCTACTGCAGGAACAGGAAGGATGGACTAGCCCTGAGGGTATGACCATGGTAGCTGGTCTGCTTGATATTCAACCCATTGAGGTGTTTGAAGTAGCCTCGTTTTACACGATGTACCACCTGGAACCGGTTGGTAAGCATGTAATCGAGTATTGCCGTACCGGCCCCTGCTGCCTGATGGGCGGTGAAGAAGTGTACGATCACCTGAAACAGAAGTTGGGCGTTGAGGCAGGTCAGACTACTGCTGACGGCCTGTTTACGGTAAAAGAAGTCGAGTGTTTGGCTGCCTGCGGTATGGGTCCGGTGTTTCAGATTCGGGAGAAATACTACATGCACCTGACCAATGAGCGTGTTGATGAGATCATTGCAGACCTATCAAAATAACCTTTCGTTATGGGTAAGAAGATATTAACCGAGCACATCAACGTACCTGGCATCGAAACATTCGATGTATACCGGAAGCAGGGTGGTTATACCGCCGTTGAAAAAGCGTTGAAAACCATGACGCCGGAAGGTGTTGTGGAAGAAGTGAAGAAAGCCGGTGTTCGTGGCCGTGGGGGCGCAGGTTTCCCAATGGGCATGAAATGGAGCTTCCTGGCCAAGCCAGAAGGCGTACCCCGTTACCTCGTTTGCAACGCCGACGAATCGGAGCCAGGTACGTTCAAGGACCATTACCTGATGAAGAACATTCCCCATCTGCTTATCGAGGGAATGATCGTTTCGTCGTTTGCGCTGGGCGCTAATACGTCATTTATTTACGTACGCGGTGAGCTGATGTACGTGATCCGGATTCTGGAGAAAGCAATTGCGGAAGCAAAAGCAGCCGGCTTTTTGGGTAAAAACATAATGGGCAGTGGTTACGATCTCGAGCTCGTTGTTCAACCGGGCGGAGGTGCGTACATCTGCGGTGAAGAAACAGCCCTGCTTGAATCACTGGAAGGAAAACGCGGTAACCCACGGAATAAGCCTCCCTTCCCGGCGGTGAAAGGGCTTTACCAGTGCCCAACGGTGGTTAACAACGTAGAGTCGATTGCTACCACCCCCTGGATCATCAACAACAGCGGCGACGCTTATGCGGGTATTGGCATTGGCCGCAGCACGGGTACCAAACTCATTTCGGCATCGGGCCACATCAAAAAGCCGGGCGTATACGAGATTGAGTTGGGAGTTCCTGTCGAAGAGTTTATCTACTCTGACGAATGGTGCGGGGGTATTCGTGACGGCCATCACCTGAAAGCACTCGTTGCCGGTGGCTCATCTGTACCCATTCTGCCTGCCGAACTGTCGTTGAAACTAGCCAATGGCGAGCCCCGCCTGATGAGCTACGAATCACTGTCGGAGGGTGGCTTCCAGACCGGCACGATGCTGGGGTCGGGTGGATTCATTGTGTTTGATGAAACATCCTGCATTGTTCGCAACACCTGGAACTTCAGCCGCTTTTATCACCACGAGTCATGCGGTCAGTGTAGCCCCTGCCGGGAAGGAACCGGCTGGATGGAGAAAGTACTGCACCGGATCGAGCATGGCCATGGCAGTATGCACGATATTGATCTGCTGGTCGATGTTGCCAAAAAGATCGAGGGTAATACCATTTGCCCATTGGGTGATGCCGCCGCCTGGCCTGTTGCCAGTGCAATCCGTCACTTCCGCGATGAGTTTGAATGGCATATCACCAATCCATTCGAGGCCACACAGCCAGGCGCTGTTTATCAGGGCCACATGGCGTTGGTGTAACCGATATGGTTGGGCCTCATCGCTAACATTTTCTTTGCCGGGGCAACTTACGTCTGTAAGTTGCCCCTTCTTTTTACAATACGTACCTGCTGGTTCAGTACACTAATGCATACGTCCCCACCTGCTTTCGTCACCTCAATCTATACTGCTGTTAAGAACAACGCGCACCAGATTGCGCTGTGGTTCAGCCTGATTTGCCTGGTTATTCTTCTGTTAATCAAATCGGCTTTTTCCATCAGTCGGCATCCCGACTTATCTGGGAGTGAACGAAGCACAACCTACGGTATACAGATTGTGGCAGATCGGATGCCGCTATTTGCCGAACCTTCGCAACCGCCCTATTTCATTGCCCAGTATTCCCCCGCCTATTATTTTCTGGTGGGTATCCCTTACCGCATCCTGGGCTGGGACCCCGCCGATATTTATCGAATTCAGTTGCTCAGCCGGATCACTTCATTTGGATTGGTCATGCTGGCTATGGCTATTGCTTTTTACACGGCCAGGCGGGTACTTGGCATCTCGACCACATTTGCTCTACTCATGGTCTGCAGCCTTTTTGCGCTGCTACAACAGTGGGTGCTCACCAATTCTCGGGTAGACAGCCTACTTTTTTTAAGCACCACCTGCTTTGTGTATGCCGGTCTGCGAGCTGCCAAAGAACCGACCGACTGGAACAGGTACGTTGTTCTGGCTGGTGTCTTCGCGATATGTGCCTTCTTTTCAAAGCAAAGCGGCATGATTCACAGTATTGTTATCATTGGCTTTCTAATTTACCAGCGCCGCTGGGCAACGCTGATAAAGCTACTTCCCATTATGGCGGCTGTCTTTGTAGTCCTTATGGGCTTGTTTAGCAGCTGGCAACCCCGGCTGTTCTTCTTAAACCTGTTTGGTAGCATTGCTGTGCCGATTATGCCGGGCTGGTTTTATGGCAATACATTCAAGTACATGATTCCAGCCTTTAGCCTGATGCTGATTACCAGCTTACTGATCGCTATCTCCTGGTTCGTGAAGGCCACTGATAACCGTAAAACATTTTTAGGCATAAGCACGCTGCTTTTCTTCGGGTTCTCATTCGGAACCACTTTCAAGTACGGAGCAGGCATCGGCTATTTTCATGAGTTTGGACTCGTTAGCCACCTGGTCATCGCCTGGTATTTCTACGACTACTTAGCCAGTCAACAGGTACGTCGTTTTTCATACTACGCCTTCCCGGCGTTGGTTATGGTAGGAATGCTCTACGTAACGAGTCTACAGATTGAGCATTACGTCACCACAAGTTTTCCTCAACTCACTAACGAGTACGTGCAACAGAAGCACGTCCAGCAATACGTTGACCCCCGCATCACGCGGCAAGACAAAGCACTAGTCATTCTGGGCCCAAACGCGCGGGGCTGGATGCTGCAACAGATGCTGTTCCGGAATCAACTGGCATACCAGGATGATGTAGTTCGATTACTATATGATGCTAAAACCTTAGATTACAGTTCGTTTGGTAAACTCGTGGCTCGTGGTGAAGTGAAGTACATCATCTTACCTGAACCAGGACCACTCTATCTGAATGCATTTGATTATACGTTCGATTCAGAGAAATATACGCTCGAAAAAGTGATCGACGGCTACCAGATTTATCGGCTTAAAACCCATACGGCCAGCACACTGGCCTCACCCGGACAATCATAATTTTCTGCCCAATAGTAGGAAACAACTAACTTGCGATTCCATTACCACTACCCATTATGCCTACTGGACGAATAAAGGATTTTGCGGGCGTCCTTTTTGTACTGCTAAGTAGCTTAGTGCTGACCTATAAAATGACCCAGCGTATCGACGTGGTTGCGACCGACGACGATGTGTATTTTCACAATGGGCTGGTGGCTACCTGGCAGCACTTGCCTCCCATTCAGATGGCTCCGCTGTTCAGTGCCTGGTATGTGTTCATCCACCATTTCACAGGCGATGTGATTGATACGTATTACGTCAGTTGCACATTGCTGTCTATTTTACCCGGTCTGGCCTTTTACTGGTTGTTACGTAGCCTGAGCGTGAGCGTGCTAATCAGCGCGGCACTCTCCATCTGCTTTCTGTTCTCTCAGCTCAACCTGCCGCTACAACCTAAGGTGTCGGTATTTACCATGCTTTTTCTGATGGGGGGGCTTATTGCAGCCAACTACCAGAAAAAGCCGGTGGGAAAACTGACCGTCGCCGCCGTAAGTTCACTGCTGGCCGCTTATGGACGGCCCGAATTCTTTCTGTCCTTTCTACTGCTCTGTGGCATCGCCCTGGCTTATTTTGCCTGGCAGCGTCGGCAGACCTATCAACCATTGCCTTACTCCTTAATTGGGGTGATGGGAACGGCGGCTTTGCTCGTACTGGCTTTTGGTTCACCCCTGGCTGGCGGGCGAAGTATCATTGCCTTTGGCCAGCATTTTGCACTGAACTATTCGGTCTGGCATCCTGAAATCCCAGCCTCACCCTGGATGCACTCAGGTACGTTCATTAAACATGGATTTGGGCGCGAGGTAACTTCTCTAGCTGACGCGTTTTTCCTGAACCCACCCCTTTTTCTACGGCATTTGGGCGCCAATCTGGTTAATTTGCTGACCACCACCGGTAAGAACCTGTTCGATATGCTAGTGACCCCCTGGCTGTCGAGGCTTGTATTTCCCGGTCGGCGCTACCTGTTGCTGTTCATGGCCTTAGCCGTACTTGGCCTCACTGATTGGCCACAGACAATCCGCACTTTCTGGCGCACGTTGAAGCAGCACGGCTGGTACTGGCTATGCGTAGTGGTTATGTTGGTATCTACCTATATATCCTGCATTCTTATTTATCCGCGCGAGCATTACGTCCTGTTTCAGATCATGCTCTACATCAGCTTGGTTGGTCTGTTCTTGCAGTCGGTTAAGTTCCGCAACGTACCTATCCTGACTAGCTTACCAACGCCTGTTGGTTTTGCGTCTTTTGGGTTGTTGCTAGCAGTTTTTTTGTTGCCACACTGGCAGACCGCCAACCGGCCCCAACCAACTCCAACGGTTGATTTACTGCGTTTTTTGCAGAAAATACCTGTGAAAGGCCCTGTAAGTATGACTGGAAATGCCCCGCTAATGTATGACCTTTACCTGGGCGACAACTGGCAGTTCTGGTACCTTGAACGGTATCACCCTAAGGACATGCAACAGTTTTTTGGCCAGTTCAAGATTAATTGCATTCATGTGAGGCCCGAGATGCTGGAAATATATAAGAACGACCCCTATTTTAACCGCCTCATTGCCGATCCCGCTGCTTTAGACTTCGTTCGGTATACTAGTAGTAAGCCCGACCAGTATGTGCTGGTTCAGAACCAACTACCATCAGTAGTACATACCCCCCATCCTCACTGACGTGCTTTTTTACGAAAATAACTTCGCTATTGTCACCCCAATGGCGAATGAAGAAAAAGAATTTGCTGAGTATACCACCGCACTGGCTACCGAATTGGACAAGCTACAGTGCGGTTGCGTTTACATGGTTATCGACGGCGTTACCAAAGACAGTACACTCGAACTAGCCAGGGCATTATCAGCGCGCGATAAACGGTTCATCACGATCTGGGCCCCGGAAAATCGGAATATTGTTGATGCCTATCTGCGTGGATACCGGGAAGCCCTCAAGAATGGACACGATATCATTATTGAGATGGATGCGGGCCTTTCGCACGACCCGAGGGCCATTCCTATGTTTCTGCGCGTGTTGAACGAAGGCAATGAATGTGCTTTTGGCAGCCGATTTATAAATGGAGGCTCTATTTATAAATCGAATTTCAAGCGCACCTTCCTGTCGAAAATTGGTACGTACATGTCGAACATCCTGCTGGGTAGCAATATGCACGACATGACATCCGGCTTTCAGGGTTTCCATGCCAGCACCGTAGCCGAGTTTACAGCGTATCCCCTAAAATCGACCGCTCACTTTTATCAAACAGAACTACGCTACTTGTTGCGCAAAAAACGGTTCGCCGAAATTCCGATTCATTACCGGGCCCCTTCGCCAAGCGTATCTGATAAAGCCATTAAGAATTCTCTCTCAACGCTGTGGTATTACTTTAAGCTGCGCCTCTCAGGGAAACCAGCACTGATTGAGTAAGTTGACATATGAACAATAATACATTTTTAGTCATTACCTCCATTTCGGCGCCCAATGCCGTCTTAACCGACTGTGCTGACCAATCAGTAGCCCACGGCGTACATTTCGTGGTAATGGGCGACACCAAGTCACCCGCTCAGTTCGACCTGGCCGGCTGCGATTTCTGGGATATAGACCGTCAGTTAGGATTACCCTTCGCACTGGTTAAAGACCTTCCGACGCGTCATTACGGTCGGAAAAATCTGGGGTATCTCGTGGCTATGCAACAGGGGGCGCAGGTTATTCTGGAAACAGACGATGACAACTACCCGCGTGCCCCTTTTTGGGAAGAGCGGCAACGTACCCAGCCAGCGCATAACCTGACGAATACAGGTTGGACGAACGTATACAAGTACTTCACAGACAAGCATATCTGGCCACGCGGATATGCTCTCGAACACCTGCACGACCCGCTTCCCGAATTGCCCGGCACCACTGACGTGCTCTGTCCGATTCAGCAGGGATTAGCCGACGAAAATCCCGATGTAGACGCCATTTACCGACTTACCCTACCCCTGCCCGTTTCGTTCGAGAAGCGCGACAGCGTAGCCCTGGGCAACGGTGCCTGGTGCGCCTTCAACAGCCAAAACACAACCTGGTTTCCGGAAGCATTCCCCCTGCTGTACCTGCCTTCGCATTGCAGCTTCCGCATGACCGATATCTGGCGTAGCTATGTGGCACAGCGCGTGGCCTGGACCTGCGGCTGGAGCATCCTGTTTCATAACGCTACCGTATGGCAGGAGCGCAATGAGCATAACCTGATGCGCGATTTTGAAGACGAAGTAAGTGGGTACACACAAAACCTGCAGATTTGCCGCGATCTGGCCGACCTCGATTTACCCGCTGGCGTAGAACACATTCACGATAACCTGCTCAAGTGCTACCAGTTACTGACCGAGAAAAACTATGTGGGCAAAGCCGAAATGCCCTTAGTAGAAGCTTGGGTATCCGACCTTCGAAAATTGGGTTTCTGACGGTCGAATAGTTATTTTTGCAATAAAGAAAAGTCGTTCGATAGGTTAGGCAACTAATTTATCGTTATACATATTAGCTACCCCTTTTGGGCAAGCGAACTGCCTTCATAACATGGTTGATAATCAAGTCCAGTTAGTTAAAGTAACCGTCGACGGCATCGAGGTCGAAGTTGAGCCGGGAACAACTATTCTTCAGGCAGCCCGTAAAATTGGTCCCGAAGTGGCACCACCGGCCATGTGCTACTATGAGCCATTGAAGGGTAGCGGCGGTAAGTGCCGGGCCTGTCTGGTTCGGGTAGCGGCCGGGTCGGCGAAAGACCCACGCCCGATGCCCAAACTGGTGGCTTCGTGCATTACGCCCGTTCAGGACGGCATGGTGGTCGAGAACTTCTCGAACCCGGCGGTACTGGAAGCCCGAAAAGGCGTTGTTGAATTCCTGCTCATCAACCACCCGCTCGACTGCCCGGTTTGTGACCAGGCTGGCGAGTGCGATCTGCAGAACTTCGCCTTCGATCACGGCGCGGCGCAAACCCGCTATGAAGAGGAGCGGCGCACGTTCGAGAAGAAGGATATAGGTCCGTTCATTCAGCTGCACATGACGCGTTGCATTCTGTGCTACCGTTGCGTGTACACCGCGGATCAGATCACCGAAAAACGTGTGCACGGCGTACTGAACCGGGGCGATGCGTCGGAGATAGGTACGTATATCGAAAAAGCAATTGATAACGACTTCTCTGGCAACGTGATCGACGTGTGTCCGGTAGGAGCCCTGACTGACAAAACGTATCGCTTCAAAAACCGGGTGTGGTTCACCAAACCTGTTGATGCGCACCGCGACTGCCCGACCTGCTCGGGTAAGGTGTCGCTCTGGTACCGTGGTAGCGAGGTGATCCGGGTAACAGCGCGCAAAAACGAGTGGGGCGAAGTGAAGGAGTTCATTTGCAACACCTGCCGTTTCGACAAGAAAGACACAGCTGACTGGGTTATCGAAGGACCAACGAAGATTTCGCGGGCGTCTGTTATTTCGGCCAACAAGTACCGCAAAGACCTGACATTGCCCTCTTTTGGCGCCAAGTTGGCCGCTGCTGAGTATAAGCCCATCGACGATGCGCGCGACACGTCGCAACTGGGTATTCAGCAATTACCCCCCGAGCGTTTCGCCAAAACACTTCCTTCGGCTAAAGAATAGTTTACCGTCTTTTGTTTACTGTTTCTGTTGTTTCGCCAATCAGGCATTTCTTGACCGGTGGGGAAGGAACCGACAGCAGAACATAGAGGACTTTTCAACAGTAGTTTATGGATCTTACCGTTCTCATTATCAAATCACTCGTGATCCTGGCCATTTTTGGGATTACGCTGCTGATTGCCACTTATTCGACCTATGCTGAGCGTAAGGTCGCGGCTTTTTTGCAGGACCGTATCGGTCCAAACCGGGCAGGTCCATTGGGTTTGCTACAGCCCATTGCTGATGCGGGTAAAATGTTTTTTAAAGAAGACTTCATTCCGTCTCAGGCCAGCAAATGGTTGTTTATTCTTGGTCCCTGTCTGGCTATGCTGACAGCGCTGATGTCGAGCGCGGTAATTCCGTTCGGGGATAGCATTCGTTACGAGAATTTCGAGGTATCTGTGCAGGGACTCGATGTGAACGTGGGCATCCTATACGTGTTCGGCGTGGTTTCGCTGGGCGTATATGGTATCATGATTGGTGGCTGGGCTTCGAACAACAAATTCTCTCTGCTCGGCGCTATCCGGGCGGCCTCGCAGAACATCAGCTATGAAGTAGCCCTCGGCTTATCGATCATCGCTATCCTGATGATGACCGGCTCACTGTCGTTGCGTACCATTGTCAACGAGCAGGCTAATGTCTGGGAGTGGAATATTTTTACGCAGCCTCTTGGCTTTATCATCTTCCTGACCTGCGCCTTTGCTGAGTGTAACCGTACCCCCTTCGATCTACCCGAGTGTGAAACAGAACTCGTTGGTGGCTATCACACGGAATACAGCTCGATGAAACTGGGTTTTTACCTCTTCTCAGAGTACATCAACATGTTTACTTCTTCGGCGGTAATCTCAACGCTGTACTTTGGTGGATTCCATTATCCCTTCATGACCCAAGTTCACGATGCGCTGGTAGGTTCACTGGGCAACGTAGCTGGACACAACGTGGCAACGCTGATTGGAACGGTAGTGCTGTTCGGCAAAATATTCTTCTTCATCTTCTTCTTCATGTGGGTACGTTGGACACTTCCACGATTCCGCTACGACCAGTTGATGAACCTGGGCTGGAAAACGCTGATTCCGTTGTCGATCCTGAACGTCATTCTGACCGGTGCTGGTTTGCTTTATAACTTCAAGTATGCCACCTGGCTGATTGTACTTGGTATGGTTATTTTGGCAGCCACCAACGCAGTGAAAGCCCCCCGACGCAAAGCAGTAGCGATACCACAAGTTTAAGTTCAATACGTTTACTGTCTTCCGTCTTCTGTTGCTCCGCCCGGCTACAGTATCCATCCGGGCAGCGCAACGGAAGGCAGAAGGCAGAAGACAGTAAACATAGTAACATGTTAACGAACCGATCAAAACAGGTCAGTAATAAAGAGATGACGATGGCCGAGCGGATGTATCTGCCTGCCATCTTTGGTGGACTGGCCATTACGATCCGCCACTTCTTCATGAAGAAGGCAACCATTCAGTATCCTGAGGTGAAGCGGTACCTTGGCCCGGTATTCCGGGGGCATCACGTCCTGAAGCGCGATGAGCAAGGTCGCGAGCGTTGCACTGCCTGCGGACTGTGTGCGGTTGCCTGCCCGGCTGAAGCTATTTCAATGGTGGCTGCCGAGCGTAAAAAGGGCGAAGAGACACTTTATCGCGAAGAGAAATACGCTGCCGTGTACGAGATCAATATGCTGCGTTGCATTTTCTGTGGTCTGTGCGAAGAAGCCTGCCCAAAACAGGCTGTTTATCTTCGCCACGACCGTATGGTGCCTGTAGTAACCAGCCGGGATGGTGTAATTTATGGCAAGGATAAGCTCGTGGAAAAACTTGACGACAGGTACGTTCGGAATAACCCGGATGTAAAAGCAACGCCAACGGAACCTACACTTTCACGGTCAGTAGCGTAATCACACGGCTGTAGTTTATCGTCTATGTTGTTGTAATTGCTTTGCTGACTCAAGAAATCGATGAGCTGGCAGCACAACAACGTGGACGATACCCCACAAACCATATACAGAAACACATGAATCAACTCGACTCGTTTATTAGCCACCTTAAAAGCCTGACTACCGCTGGTTACCTGTTCTACGGGCTTGGCTTTATTACGTTGCTAAGTGCCATAACGGTTGTTACAGCCCGGAACCCAATCCATAGCGTACTAGCCCTGATTTTTACTTTTTTCTGTCTTACAGGGCATTACATGCTCTTGAACGCACAGTTTCTGGCCATTGTGAACATCATCGTCTACGCAGGTGCTATTATGGTACTTTTCCTGTTCGCAATCATGTTCCTGAATCTGAAGCAGGATGATGAAGAGTCTAAAGTAACCCTAACCAAAACGGCTGCTGTTATTGTAGGTGGTGTGCTGATGGTGCTGTTACTTTCTATTTTCAACGCTGCTCCTGTAGGTACGTTTAACCCAAGTACATATGACTCGCAGACGGGCTTGGTTGAACGGCTGGGTATCGTTCTATATAGCGACTATATTCTGCCCTTCGAGTTAGCGTCTGTCCTGTTCCTGATTGCAATGGTTGGTGCTGTTATGCTCGGCAAACGTGAAGCTGGCGACCCTCATTTCTGACCCTTCCCTGTTCAGTCTACAGGCCTATTTTTGCAGAGCCGCTCTGACCAGAGCGGCTTTTTTTGGGTCCCCTTATTAGATAGTATGCGTGCATACTATTTTTTATATCTTTGTACTATTCCGAATCAACTTTTGTTAACCAGTAAAGGCGTCTGCTGTCTCTCCAGACTTGCAGCGTCGATAAATTAGAACCATCAAACGCCTTTCTATGGACGCATATATTGTTGCTGGTTTTCGTAGCCCCGTCGGTAAAGCGCCGCGCGGTGGTCTGCGCCTGACCCGCCCCGACGATTTGGCCGCCGAGGTGATTAAGCACATGCTGGCGCAGGTACCGAACCTTGACCCAGCCCGTGTTGAAGACCTGATTGTGGGTAATGCCGTACCAGAAGCCGAGCAAGGCATGCAGATTTCGCGTTACATCGCGCTATTATCTTTGCCCAGCAGCGTACCCGGCATGACAATTAATCGGTATTGCGGTTCCGGCCTGGAAGCGATAGCTATTGCTTCAGCCAAAATTCACGCCGGGATGGCCGATTGTATCATTGCCGGTGGTACCGAATCGATGTCGATGGTACCGGTGATGGGCTGGAAAACTGCCTTGAACTACGACATTGCCAAGTCGAATCCTGATTACTACATCGGCATGGGGCTGACCGCTGAGCAGGTAGCCGACCAGTTTAAAATCAGCCGCGATGCACAGGATGAGTTTGCACTCGAGTCGCACAAGCGGGCACTGGCCGCACAGGCAGCTGGTAAGTTCACCGACGAGATTGTACCGATTGCCGTGAAGGAAACTTATTTCGATGAGGCGAGCGGAAAGAAGAAGACGCGTGAGTGGACTGTATCGCAGGATGAGGGGCCACGTAAGGACACCAGTGCAGAAGGATTGGCTAAACTACGCCCCGTTTTCGCGGCAGGTGGTTCAGTAACTGCCGGTAACTCGTCGCAGACATCTGACGGAGCGGCTTTCGTGATTGTGATGTCAGAGCGCCTTGTCAATGAATTGAATCTGAAGCCAATTGCCCGGATGATGTCATACGCCTCGGCTGGTGTTGAGCCACGCATCATGGGTATCGGTCCGGTTGCGGCCATCCCTATTGCCTTGCAGAAAGCGGGACTTAAGCAGGATGATATCGATCAGATTGAACTGAATGAAGCGTTTGCGGCTCAATCGCTGGCCGTTATCCAGGAACTGGGGCTCGACAAGAACAAGATCAATCACAATGGTGGCGCCATTGCATTGGGACATGCACTTGGCTCAACCGGTGCCCGTTTGTCGGTTCAATTGCTGAATGAGATGCGTCGCCGCGACGAGAAATACGGCATGGTGTCGGCCTGCGTCGGTGGCGGACAAGGTGTGGCCGGAATTTTCGAGCGGCTGAATTGATAAGCAGAAAAGAGGTTTAAACACAGAGCCGCCGAGAACACAGAGTTTCTTTTTCTACTGAAGAAATAACTCTGTGTTCTCGGCGGCTCTGTGTTTAAACCTCTTTTTGATCTACGCTACGGTTGCGCTTTCGCCAACCAGCTCGTGTTTGAGCAGGTATTCGGCAATCTGCACAGCGTTGGTAGCGGCCCCTTTCCGGAGGTTATCAGCTACAATCCAAAGATTCAATGTATTGTCCTGGCTTTCATCACGACGGATCCGGCCAACGAATACTTCATCTTTACCATGAGCCGTCAACGGCATTGGGTAAATCTTGTTGGCAGGATCATCCTGAACAATTACGCCTTCGGCCTGGCTCAGCAACTCAGTTACTTCTTTCAAATCGAAGTCATTTTCGAACTCGATGTTAACGGCCTCTGAGTGGCCGCCGATGGTTGGAATACGAACCGTAGTAGCCGTAACCCGGATCGAGTCGTCGCCCATGATTTTGGTCGTTTCCTTCACCATCTTCATTTCTTCTTTCGTGTATCCGTTATCGAGGAACACGTCGATATGAGGCAACACGTTCAGGTCAATCGGGTGCGGGTACACTTTAGCTACTGAGTCATCTCCGTTGCGCTCGGCAAAAAGCTGATCAACCGCCGCTTTCCCGGTACCGGTCACAGACTGGTAGGTCGATACGACCACGCGCTTGATTTTGTATTTCTCGTGCAGTGGTTTCAGCACTACCACCATCTGAATGGTTGAACAGTTGGGGTTAGCAATGATCTTATCGGTAACGGTCAACGTATCGGCATTTACTTCGGGGACCACCAGTTTCTTGGTAGGGTCCATACGCCAGGCCGACGAGTTGTCGATCACCGTAATGCCCGCTTCGGCAAAGCGTGGAGCCAGTTCGAGCGAAGTACTACCACCAGCCGAGAAGATGGCAATCGCGGGTTTGCGGGCGATGGCCTCATCGTAGCCGACCACCGTCACGGGTTTACCCTTGAACATCACCTGTTTACCAACCGAGCGCTCAGAAGCGACCGGAATGAGTTCGGTGACCGGGAAATTCCGTTCGGCCAGTACCTTCAGCATCTCGCCACCGACTAAGCCCGTGGCCCCAACGACTGCGATTTTCATAGAAATTTTGAGGTTTTATTGAAAAATTGACCGCAAAAGTACGGCATATTTTTGATAGAAGTCGGCTCAAGGGGTTAAAAACAACGTACCCATTGTAGACAGACAAGCTTTTTCGAAACTAGGTCTATCTGCAATGGGTACGTTCGTTCAACGGCTGGCTTCTTTTCAGTTTCCTGTACCAAAAAAGTAACCAAGTGTGAGGCCAAACGACCGGATTTTGGCGGTCCCGGCCGCAGAAAGCGACGATGGATTGAAGTCAGGATCAGTCGGATCCGGGCTTTGCGTCGTATTGGCAGATGAAGCCATATCGGCAAATCCATGCGAGTAATAAGCTGATACACTCAGGCCAGAGGGCATTTCGTAACCAACTGACAGCGCCGCGCCGTAGTCGAATCGTTTGCTGCCAGCCTCGAATGGAGTTGACTTACCATCCACAGCGGCACTCAATGCATAACCGACGTAAGGACCGGCTCCCAGCACAACTCGACCTGCTCCTGCGTCGAGGCCATACATAGCCTGTATGGGTAGCTCGATAAAGTTGGTGGCTACTTTGATCTCGGGTATGCTACCCAGCAAGCCGCCTAGCCCGCCAAGGCTACTGAACAAGCTGTTGAAATCGAGTTTATAGCCCTTTGTTGAGTAAAGTAATTGGGGGCGGATCGATAATTGATCAGTTACAGGTACGTCGGCCATGAGACCCGCCCGGTAGCCTATCGATGATTTAAAAACCGAACCTGGGTCGATACCACCTGTCGCGGCGGTATTAACATTGAGCGACAAGTTAGACGATTGGATACTGCCTTGAACACCGTATAACACCTGACCAAGACAGGTTGAGGATACCGAAATCAACACAGCAGAAACAAAATAAACAATTTTCATATAAGGTAGTGTATGTGTTTGGTTACGCGAATCAAACAAGTAATTACTAACAACACAACACCGCTCACTATATATTATACACAGTATTAACTACGCATATCTATCACTCTCATTCGGGAGTAGTACTCATCTTTTCTTAGAAAAAATAACCTACCGTGATCCCATAACTCCGGTTGCGCAGGGTGCCACCAAATGCCGATGGGTCGAGCGATGCGGTTGGGTTGGATGGGTTAAGTGAAGAGAGGTTAGGCGTTGAGTTTCTCGAGAAATTCGTTAACCCGTGCGCGTAATAGCCCGAGAGCGATAGGCCATTGGGCCAGTCATAACCAAGTGATGCCGTAGCACCCAGGTCATGCTTGCGAAAACTGCTGGTATCGAAATTGATCGGCGCCCCGTTAATGCTACCGCCAATCGCTACAGCCGCGTATGGTCCGGCACCCACCACGAGATGCCCTGGCCCGGTCGCCAATTGATAGAGCAACACGACAGGCAGTTCAACATAGTTGACAACAACTTTTGAGATCGGGTTATCAATTATGAACGGAGTACCGGTCACGCCAAAACGGCTAAGCACATTGCCGACAAACGTTTTCACGTCGACATCTCCCCCTTTGACTGAGTAAAGCAATTGTGGCCGAACAGACAAACGACTGGTAATTGGACAATCAGCCATGATACCCGCCCGGAAGCCGATACGTTGATTGATTGGTACAGCCAATGTGCCCAGCGATGGTCCAAATGACGTAAAATCAACGACTGAGGAAACATTGGCCCCCTGGATACTACCCTGAATTCCGTAACGTACCTGCCCGTTGGTGCTGGTAACACACAAGCAAAAAATAGCTATTGCAAGACAAATGCGAATCATACGGTTTGGAAGCGCTGGTTTAGAGCAACAAAGCAACGGAAGAACTTACGAGCCGACAACTCATTCAACCGGTTCTTTTCAGGAAAACCAGCAGACGGCTGTAGGCATAACGCAGCCAGTCAATGGAATATCGGTGTTATCAACTGCTTCAATCCAGTCTACCGGATCGAAAAAAGACAAGCCTATTTTGAGGCAGTCAGCGCTGGTTCCAGCCAGGAACCGATCATAATAGCCACCACCGTAGCCTACACGATGCCCGTTTCTATCAAAGGCGAGCAAAGGGACCAGTACCAGATCGGGCGTGCCTGTTACAGGCGTGAACGTATCCGAGGGCTCAGGAATACCCCATTTGTTCTCGATCAGGCCAGTAGTTGATGTAAGCTGGAAATGCTGCAACGTACGGGTGGCAGGCTCTGTTACCGACGCCCAGATCGTTATGCCAGGGTAATCGCGCCAAAGACGGTGAATAAGTGGCCAGGTGCTTAGCTCGTTCTGCCGTTTAATGGGCAAAAATGTATGAACAACGGCGCCATCTTTAGCTAAACAAGTTTGAATACGTGCATCGGCAAAAAAGCGGTCGGCCACCTGCTCACTTACACGCTGCAATTCGTCGGCTGATAGCGCAGCACGCCTGGCTTTGTAAGTGGTACGAAGTTCGTCCTTAACCATAAACCGTTTTTGATGACTGTCGTTACGCTTCCCGGCTACAGATTGGTTAGTGCGCCGCGGTGTACCGACAGCCATCAAACCACAAACTATGAGTTTCTTCTTACCCTTCCAGACATACCTGCATCTGGTAGTTGAGCGGGTCGAAATTTGTCAGCAACTTTTGCAGAAAACTGGCATCATTCAGGTAAAAGGTCAGGAAATTATCGGCACGCTCCTGCGGGGTTCCGCCAGGAAAGAGCTCCTCTTTCACCGTCAGGAGTTGACGAACACCCGTTTCCTGGTTGTGTTCTTCGGCCCGGCGCATTTTCTTTTCGAGGCGAACTACCGCATTGGCAAACCGCTTGGTTTCAGCCAGCACCGCTTTCTCCAGCGTTGGGTCAACCAACTGGGCTTTCTGCAAAATCGTAGCCAGTGCCTTGTTAACTACCTTGTTTTCGGCGTCGAATTTCAGGCTGTGCTCTGCATGGTGCTCTACATAGGCCCGTTTCAATGCAACTACATCTTGGAACATATCGGTCACAGTCAAGCCAAGCTTGTTGATCCGTCGGGCAGCTACTCTGGGTACGTAGAGGGCAAAGTTTCGGGGCATCAACATAGGGAATGCCAACCCATATTGATCAAATTCGGCTTTTAGCTGCAGCCAGTAAGGCACTTCAGATGGCCCGCCAATGTAAGCGAGATTGGGCAGGATAGTTTCCTGGTACATAGGCCGCATTACCACGTTCGGACTGAATCGTTCGGGGTGCTCATCCAGTTCTGCAAGCAATTCGGCTTCGGTGAAGCGCAGCTTCGTGTTCAGCACCTCATAGCCATCCTCAAGTAAGGATATCCGCTCACGCAGGCCGTCGTTGAGGTAGAATAGGTTGATATCGCGGGGCGAAATTGGCGTTTTATAACCTAGCTCATTGAGCTTCTCGGTCGTGCTGTTGACCAGCGTACTGGTGTTTTGCTGAAGTAATTCGTCGCGGAGTACGGGCAGGAAAAGCCGTTTCAGATCAGCATCGTCGGCGTCCAGACAAATCAATCCATCAGCACCGAACAGTTCATGCATGTAATACCGAACGGCATCGGCCAGGGTATCGTGGTTTAGATAGGCCTGTTCAAACAGCGGCAGTTTTTCAGGAATGGTCTTCAATAGATCGGCCAGTTCGCGGGGATTCATACGGCCAACAGCTCCGCGCTGTTCGGTTTCCCAACTGTGGGTACGGCCAAACAACCGGAAATGATTGATCTCGGCGAAATCGTGGTCTTCCGTAGCCATCCAGTACACTGGCACAAAATTGTAGTCCGGGTACGTCTCCTTCAGTTTCTTCGCCAGATTCAGAATCGTCACAATCTTGTAAACTACGTAGAGCGGCCCCGTGAAAATATTCAGTTGGTGACCTGTAGTGACGGTAAACGTGTTAGGTTGGCGCAGCAGATCAATATTGGGTACGTTGTTGATGCCTGCGTACTGACGAGTCAGCACGTCGGCCAGAACAGCCCTGTTTTCAGCCGAGAACTGCTTTTGCTGAATTTGTCGGGGAAACGCGTCGAGGGTTGGAAATTCACCGTAGAATGGCTTGACGGCCGGGACTTGATTGATGTAATCGAGGAAAAGCGACGAAAACTGGCCGGTGGCCGAGAGGGGCACGTATTGACAATCCATGCAGGCGAATCGAATGACGGGTTTACAGGTGCTTCAACATAGGCACGCGGCTTGGGGTTCACTGGTATCGTGTGAGGTTGGCGTTTGTGGTTTGCGGTTGCGCTGCCAGAAAACCAGTATATTCTCTGACAGCGTAACCGCAAACCACAAACGCCAAACCTCAAACGATAGCTATCTTTGCACTAATGCAAACCGAATCGACCGTAGTATACACACCCACAACCCAATACGAAGCCGTGATTGGGCTGGAGGTGCATTGCCAGTTGCTGACTCAAAGCAAAATGTTTGCCGCCGATGCCAACGCATTTGGGGCTGATCCGAACACGCAGGTAAGCGTCATTACGCTGGCGCATCCGGGGGCACTGCCCAAAGCAAACCGTGTGGCAGTGGAGTATGCTGTCAGAATGGGCATTGCCTGCGGTAGCGACATTACCCGCCGCAATGTGTTTGCCCGTAAAAACTATTTTTACCCTGACCTGCCGAAAGGGTATCAACTCTCGCAGGATAAGGGGCCCATTTGCGTGGGCGGCGGGGTGTTGG
Organism: Fibrivirga algicola; assembly: GCF_011742925.1. Taxonomy (GTDB): domain Bacteria; phylum Bacteroidota; class Bacteroidia; order Cytophagales; family Spirosomataceae; genus Fibrella; species Fibrella algicola. The sequence continues at coordinate 264,505 of NZ_WAEL01000006.1, read as the reverse complement.
TGAAAGCCCGTGACTTCGATGGTGTTGTCCGCGATACCACTATTCAGCTGCACCATATTCACCTCGAAGAAGACGCTGGCAAAAGCATCCATGATGCCGACCCGATGGCAACTTGCCTCGACTACAACCGCGCCGGTACACCCCTGATTGAGATGGTGACCGAGCCCTGCCTGCGATCGGCCGACGAAGCCGGACAATTCCTGACCGAAGTGCGACGGCTGGTGCGCTACCTCGGTATTTGCGACGGAAACATGGAAGAAGGCTCGCTACGCTGCGACGTGAACGTGTCGATTCGTCTGCGTGGCGCCACCGAACTGGGCACAAAGGTGGAAGTGAAGAACCTAAACTCAATTCGCAACGTGCAACGGGCTGTCGACAGTGAATTCAGCAGGCAAGTAGCCGTAACCGAAGCGGGTGGCCGACTGATTCAGGAAACCCGTACGTTCGACGCCGCTACGGGCCAGACAATGGGCATGCGCGAGAAAGAAAGCATGAACGATTACCGGTATTTCCCCGACCCCGATCTGATGCCGGTGGTGATCTCCGACGAGTGGATGGCCGAGATCCGTGCTCAGATGCCTGCCCTTCCTCGCGAGCGATACCTCAAGTTCACCTCGCAGTACGGCTTGCCCGACTACGACGCGGCCTTGCTGACCGACACCCGCGAACTGGCCGATTTCTACGAAGCTGTTTGCACCGGGACGCCCAATTTCAAAGCCGCCTCGAACTGGGTGATGGGCCCACTGAAGGCGCAACTCACTGAACGGATGGCCCGCGACGGCCAGTTTCCTGTGTCGGCGAGTGCCCTGGCTGCGCTGATTCGCCTTATCGACGATGGCACAATAAGCCAGACAGCCGCCCAAACCATTTTCGGGCTGATGGTAGCCCAACCAACGGCTAACCCGGCTGAACTGGCAACCGCTAATGGCTTGTTACAGAACCGTAATACAGACGCCTTACAATCGTTAATAGAAGAGACAATTGCCGCCTGGCCCGACAAAGTAGAGCAGTACCGCAAAGGGAAAAAGAACCTGCTGGGTCTGTTCGTTGGCGAGGTAATGAAAAAGTCGAAAGGATCTGCCGATCCTAAATTGGTCAATCAGTTAGTGGTTAAAACGTTGGGCTGATTTTTGCTGCCCGTTAAACGACTTCCGGCAAAACTCGTCGAAGAAGTCAACTGAAACTAAACATGAAACACGTAGTTCTTGGTCTGGCCCTCCTGCTGGTTGGTACGGCCGCTCAGGCTCAAAAGCAAGCCACTGTTGCTGGTTTGCTTAAAACAGCCGTTCCGGGCAGTAAAGTGTATCTGGAAACCAATAATGCCCCCGCCATGCGGCTCGATTCGGCGGTGGTTGGCGCAGACAAACGGTTTTCGCTGAAAACAGCCGTACCCGACGGTGGTAACATTTACATCGTGGTTCTCAACGGAACAACCAAAACACCGGTGTTGCTGGAAGGAGGCGAGACAATTGAGATGCTGGTGGAGCCGGGCATTAAGGGCAAAGAGAAAAATGCTCCTACACCCAAGCCCAAAGTAACCATGAGCGGCGCCAAAACGAACGACCAGTTTCGGGTGCTGTACCAGATGCAGACCGACTTGCAGGCAAAAGGCCAGGATTTGATGAAATCATATCAGGAAGCCCAAACCCGCAACGATGCCAAATCGATGAGCCAGATCGAAAAGACATTCGACGAGGCCTCGCGCGAGAACACGCAGAAAGTAAAAGCCATGCTGCCTGAACTGGGTACGTCGCTGGCGGCCTTATACGCCACCAACTTCCTGAGTACGGAAACCGATTTCCCCACGCTGGATACGCTGGCTCGTCGCTTCGAGAAGGAAAATCCGAACAGCATCCATGCAAAAGCGTTTGTTGGCAACATTGCCCGTATACGGGGCGTTTCTGTAGGCTCAGAAGCACCGGAAATCGCACTGGCCGATACGAACGGTACGCCGGTTGCTCTGTCGTCGCTGCGCGGCAAGTACGTCCTCATCGACTTCTGGGCCAGCTGGTGCGGCCCCTGCCGTAACGAGAATCCCAACGTGGTTCGGATGTATGACAAGTTTAAAGACAAGGGATTTGCGATCTACAGTGTATCGCTCGATAACCCTGGCAAGCGCGAAGCGTGGGTACGTGCCATTCGCAACGATAACCTAACCTGGACACACGTATCGGACTTGAAAGGCTGGCAGTCGTTTGCTGCACAGCAGTATGGCGTCAGCGCTATTCCGGCCACGTTCCTGCTGGACCCAAGCGGCAAAATCATCGCCAAAAATCTGCGTGGTGACGCCTTGGAGGCGAAACTGGCCGAAATGTTGAAATAAATTAATAGTCTGGGTAGTCGTAGAAAAGAGTGCAAAGTCTGGAAAGTCGCCTTTTTGTATTCTTGCGACTTTCCAAACTTTGCACTCTTTTCTACGACTATCCAGACTTAAAGACCCTTATGAAAATAGCTATCCTCGGCTGCGGTAACATGGGCATGGCGTTCGCCAAGTCCTTTCTACAATACGATCTTGTAAAAAAAGAGAACCTGACGCTGATCGAGAAAAGCGCCGAACGGACGGAGACGCTGCGTGCCGAAAAAGCAGGTGTTGTGGTTGAGACCATCGGCCCGCGGGTTGGCGAGAGCGACCTCATCATTCTGTCGGTAAAACCACAGGATTTTGCGTCGGCGCAGGACGAGCTACGCGCGGTGATTCAGCCCCGACAGGTGGTTCTGTCGATCATGGCGGGTATTCCGATCAGCCTGATTCAGGAGCGTTTGAGCCATCGTATGGTCATTCGTGCGATGCCCAATACTCCCGCAATACTCGGTATGGGTATAACCGGCTTCACAGCTTCGCCTGAAGTGGACGCTGCGAGTTTGCGTAAAGTTGAGAACCTGATCAACGCTACGGGGCGCTCTATTTTTCTCGAAAACGAGTCTATGCTCGACGCCGTAACGGCGCTCAGCGGCAGCGGCCCGGCCTACTTTTATTATGTGGTGAAAGCCATGGTGGAAGCCGGTAAGCAAATGGGTTTTGATGAAGGCACGGCGGCTCTGCTGGTGAAACAAACCATGCTTGGATCCTACCACCTGATCAATAACGCCGACAAATCGCTCGACGATCTGATCAAGGCCGTAGCCAGTAAAGGCGGCACAACCGAAGCCGCCCTCCGAACGTTCGAGGCAGGTACGCTGTCGGAGACGCTCCAAGCCGGTATCCACGCCGCGCAGGTACGTGCCACCGAGTTGTCGAATGGATAACGTTCGCCTTGACGATACTGAGTCCTGCGAATTCTATCACGAACTGTTCAATGACGAGGATGTGTTGCCGGGTCTGGCGTTTATCCTATCCGATTATCGTTTGTCGTAGGCTGGGTACGTTGCCCGAATAACGGTTTACCCTGTAGGGCCTGTATAAAGATAGCCGTGGTTAGTAATCCGTATAAAACACTGATTACGACCACGGCTTTTACGTTTTGAACCACGTAATAGGCCAGGAGGGGAATTACTTGCAGTGCGTGCATTCCCAGAAAATGAGCAATGCGCAGATCGCCGTAGGTTCGGCTCCAGTTTACTAATGGTAATCCCTGGCTGCCGTTTTCACCGCCAATTGTGTGCGTTAGGCGGGCGCCCATAGCCATTCCCTGCATAGAGAAAAGTACGAAAATAACCAGCCCCAGGCGGATACCCCACACGTAGGCAATGGGCAAATCGGGAAAATCGGTTTGGAAGAAGAGTAGCCCGATATAGGCTGTCCAGAGCGAAATACCGATGGCCCCAACCGCCATCAGGCTGTACAAACCGGCGTAAAGCGGCGTGCTGACGTTGAAGTGCGACAGTTGCCCCCGTGCCGCCTGAAAGGCAACGTACCCATCTTCGAAAGCAAACAGTACCACCATACCCCACGAATACCAAACCACCGCACCCGACGTACCCAGATAACCCGTGTACCACGCCATCGACCACACGAAAATGGCCGTTGACAGGAAGAATTTCAAGGGCTTATACCACGCGTTGATACCCATCACATCGGTGTGTGTCACTCTGATGAATATGATACACAGCAACGAGGCAGCTAAACAAATAAGCCCCAGGTAATACAGCACCTCATTACGCGCTTTGAGTATTTCAAGAAAGTGACTCATGGTGGGCTTTCTTTATAGTGTTACTGACGCCAGATAGACGCAAGGATGTCTCTACACACCGGTATAGGTGAACGGTGTGATGGTACGTAACTCTCCTTTTATAACATCCGATACATCTAAACCATCGATGAACTCGCTGATGGTACTGGCGGTGATCGCTTCGTTTTTACGGGTTAGGGCTTTCAGCGCTTCGTAGGGTTGCGGATAGCCTTCGCGGCGCAGCACGGTTTGAATGCCTTCGGCTACCACGGCCCAGTTGGCTTCCAGATCGGCGTTGATCGCTGCCTGGTTCAGTTCCAGCTTGTTCAAACCTTTTAGCGTCGCGTTCAGGGCGATAACCGAGTGGGCAAAGGGTACACCGATATTGCGTAAAACGGTAGAATCGGTCAGATCCCGCTGGAGGCGCGAGATAGGAAGTTTAGCCGACAAGTGCTCGAAGATGGCGTTGGCAATGCCCAGGTTGCCTTCCGAATTTTCAAAATCAATCGGGTTTACTTTGTGCGGCATCGCCGACGAGCCGACTTCTCCTTCTTTAATTTTTTGCTTGAAGTAATTCATCGACACGTACGTCCAGATATCGCGATCGAGGTCGATCAAGATCGTGTTCAGGCGTTTGTAAGTGTCGAACAGGGCTGCCAGCATGTCGTAGTGCTCAATCTGAGTAGTAAACTGACTGCGTTCCAGGCCCAGGCTTCCGACAAATTCGTTGCCAAACGACTGCCAGTCAATGGATGGATAGGCTACTTTGTGAGCGTTGAAATTTCCCGTAGCGCCGCCAAATTTAGCCGCCGCAGGCACGTTAGCCAGCATACCCAGTTGCTTCTCCAGCCGCTCACAGAATACTAGTAACTCTTTACCGAGGCGGGTTGGTGAAGCGGGTTGCCCGTGGGTACGTGCCAGCATCGCCACGTCGGCCCATTGGTTAGCCAGTTCCTGAAGCCGCGTGTAGATCTTCCGGTACGTCGGCTCGATCTGTTCGGTCAGTGCCTCCTGTAGTAGCAGCGGAATGGCGGTGTTATTAACGTCCTGCGAGGTCAGACCAAAGTGAATAAACTCCAAAAATGGCTCTACTGACAGGCCTTTCAGCTTCTCCTTAATGAAATATTCTACCGCTTTTACGTCGTGGTTGGTGGTGGTTTCAATCGTTTTCACACGCTCGGCGTCGGCTTCTGAGAACTGCTCATAAAGCGCACGCAAGGCTGGGTACGTCGCCTTGTCTACACCGGCCAATTGAGGAAGGGGCAATTCGCAAAGGGCAATGAAATACTCAATTTCGATACGTACCCGGTAACGAATCAGGCCAAGCTCAGAGAAGTAAGGCGCCAAGGCTGTGACCTGTTTGGCGTAGCGGCCATCGATGGGAGAAATAGCTGTAAGAGACATAAAAGAGGGTTTGCCGTTTGTGGTTTGTCGTTTGTGGCTGCGTTGCTATATCATGACCCGATTGCGATAGGAGCGCAACATCAAACAACAAACGTCAATCATCAAACTGGTTTTAGAATGGGTTAAAGTAAAGACCGATGCCGGCCCATGAAACAGTCTGATATTCGTATTGGCCGTAGGGACGGTAGCCGTAATACATGTCGAGCATGGCCGTCAGGTTCTGGGTCGACCGGCCTAGTTCGTAGCCAATTCCCGCGTGAATACCCGGCCGGAAATTGGTTTGTTGCCAGAATTTAGCGTCGATTCCACCCACCAACCGCTGTCGTTTATTACCTGGTTGCCGGTAATACGCACCCATTTCGACATTGAATCGGTCGCGCTCGCTCTGCCCACGCAGGCAAACACCCGCATTACCGTATACCCTCAGCCCGTTTGGCAGGTCCCGACTAGCTGTAAAATCGAGCAATTCGTAGTTAACAGAATTGGGCGTGTAATACGAGAGCTGATACCGAACAATGTAGTCGTCGCCGAGGTGCGATGAGATGTGGTAAAGCCGAATCCGGTAGCTGTTGCGACCTTTGCGGAGATTATACCAGAAGCTAAGCTTATAGTCGTTGTTGATGATCTTATAAACCACCTGCCCCGGCTTTTTGGCAAAGCGGGTGGTATCGCTGAAGACCTGAAACTGCGTAAACGAGCCAACGTCCAGCCCCCACTCGTGCGCCTGACCCGGTGCGGTAGTGACGCGGTAGAACGGCTTATGAAAACCGAAGGCAAATGGCACAAACGTACCCTGATTCAGGTCGCGGTCGCGGGTGTCGGTTTCAGTAAATCCTACTTTCCGCTCGCCGCTCGTATTAAAGTAAGGGAGGGCACTACCATATACCTGCGCTTCGAGGGGGTCGAGCAGAATAGGCGCAAACAGATGATTTTTAGGAAACCACTCCTTGCGCGGATAAGCCGTTGTATCGGTCGCTGACTGAGGCCGGGCTGTGAGGCAAAAAAAGCAAAAGGCACTGATGAGTAAAGCGAGTCTCATGCGGACGATGGAAAACAAACAGCAAAGGTATCGAAAACGACTGGCGCATTTTATTCTTCACGACTACACATTTCTGTACTGGATGAACGAACTTTGGGCTATACGCCTAACTTCAATCGCGCCCATGAACAAACTACCCCTAATTGGCCTCTCGCTTATGCTTGGCACTACCGCCGCACTGGCCCAGACTGGGTCACTAAAGTACCCCGTTACCCGCAAAGTCGACCATGTCGACAACTACCACGGCACCACCGTAGCCGATCCGTACCGCTGGCTCGAGGATGACCGATCGGCTGAAACAGCCGCCTGGGTGAAGGCTGAAAATGAAGTCACCAACGCATTTCTGGATAAGATTCCTTACCGGAAGCAATTGCAGGACCGACTCGAAAAAGTCTACAACTACCCGAAGTATTCAGCCCCTTCGCGGAAAGGCGACTATTTCTATTTCTCTAAAAACGACGGCCTGCAAAATCAGTCAGTGCTATACCGGCAAAAAGGACTCGATGGCAAACCGGAAGTGGTAATCGACCCAAATAAACTGTCTACCGACGGCACCACGCGCCTGGGTGCATTCTCGCTGTCGAAAGATGGTAAATACGCCGTGGTAGGTACGTCGAAAGGCGGGTCTGACTGGCAGGAGTACCAGATCATGGATATGGCGACGAAACAGTACCTGCCCGAAAAGCTGGAATGGGTAAAGGTTTCGGGCGCCGCTTGGCAGGGAAATGGTTTTTACTACAGCCGCTACCCAAAACCCGAAGGCTCGGCCCTGGCGGCGAAGAACGAGAACCATCAGGTTTTCTTCCATCAGCTGAATACTCCTCAATCGGCCGACCGTCTGGTGTTTGAAGACGCCAAGAATCCGCAACGGTTCCATACCCTGGGTACGTCGGACGATGAGCGTTTTGCGTTTTTGACGGTTAGTGATCGCGGAAAGGGCAAAGATGGCAACGCGCTGTACTTCCTGGATGCTACGGCTAAGGCGTCGACCTTCCAGCCGGTGGTGTCTGACATTACTAACGATCAATATGGCGTTATTGAGAACATCGGCGGTGATCTGCTCATCGAAACCAACGCTGATGCACCCAACAACAAGGTGATGCGTTTCAGCACGACTACGAAAAAGTGGACACTGCTTATTCCGGAGAAACCAGAGCCGCTAACCAGCGCCGGCAGTGCGGGCGGTAAGCTATTCGTGCAGTATTCGAAAGACGTAACCTCGCGGGTGTACGTATATGACATGAACGGCAAGCTGGAAAACGACATTCAGCTACCCGGCATTGGTACGGCGAGCGGCTTCGGCGGCGAGCGCGACGATAAGTTCGTGTTCTACACGTTCACGTCGTTTACCTTCCCGCCCACCATTTACCGCTACGATATTGCCACGAAGAAGAGTACTGTTTTCCGGGCGCCGGAGGTTGATTTCAAACCGACCGATTACGAAACGAAACAGGTTTTCTACACCAGCAAAGACGGCACGAAGGTTCCGATGTTCATCACTTACCAGAAAGGCACGAAGCTGGATGGCAGCAACCCCACCATTTTATATGGATACGGCGGCTTCAACGTCAGCTTACCGCCCGCCTTCTCGTCGTTTCTGATCCCATTTCTCGAGCAGGGTGGCGTGTACGCACAGGCCAACCTGCGGGGCGGCAGCGAATACGGCGAAAAATGGCATGAGCAGGGCATGAAAGCCAAAAAGCAAAACGTGTTCGACGATTTTATTACCGCGGGTGAATACCTGATCAAGGAGAAGTATACGTCATCGGCCAAGCTCGCTATTCGGGGCGGCTCAAATGGCGGTCTGCTCGTGGGCGCGGTCATGAACCAACGTCCCGACTTGTTCCGGGTGGCCATTCCGCAAGTGGGTGTAATGGACATGCTCCGCTTTCACAAGTTCACCATCGGCTGGAACTGGATTGCTGACTACGGCAGCGCCGACAACGCCGAGGACTTCAAATACCTCTACCCTTACTCGCCGATTCACAACATTAAGCCCGGCCTGAATTACCCCGCTACGCTCATCACGACTGCCGACCATGATGACCGGGTTGTACCGGCCCACTCGTTCAAATACGCGGCTACGTTGCAGGAGGCCTACAAAGGCCCCAACCCTATGCTGATCCGTGTCGATGTAAACTCAGGTCATGGTGCCAGCAACACGAAGAAAAACATCGAGCAAACCGCCGATATCTATTCGTTCATCCTCTGGAATATGGGCGTAGGTACGTTGAAGGAAATAGCCAGTAAGTAAGGCGCCCCTACAACAGTTATTAACGCAAAAATGCCCCGACCGTTTGGCCGGGGCATTTTTATATACTTGATAATGTTCTACTGACCTAGCTTAAAGGTTACGCCAACTTTAAGAACAGATATGGATGAACCAAGCTCCGCAAAGACACCTGTTTTCTCAGCAAACATATAGCGACCGCCTAAGTGTATAGGCGCTGCAATAAACGATGAGTTATAAAAAGAGCTAAGTCCACCAGTGTAACCAAAATAGGTTATACCCAAACCAGCATATAAGTCAACGTTCTCAGGTGTGTTCAACAGGTCATTGAAGTGATACGAGCCACGAACGCCTAGATCATAACCGCCAAATCCATCACCAAAGGTTCTATATCCAGCAGCACCACCAACCGTTATGTTTTTAGCGACGCCGAAGTCAGCTGCAGCGTTGAAACCAATTCCTGCACTATAATAATAGCTACCACCAAGGCCAATACCGAGGTTAACGAACTTGGTACCTTTATCAATATCCATCTGAGCAAAGCTCTGTGTTGCTACCAGCGACAGGCTGAATAAAGCAATGATTGCGAAGATTTTTTTCATTGTGGACTTTTCTTTTTCGTGAAACTTGGGACAAATAAAGTGAGGTTTTGGCGATTGTAACCAATAAAGGCTTATTTCTCTTATCAATCGGTAGTTTTTCGGGCATTCAAATAGCCTCTAATAACGGTGAACGTAGTAACGCCTAAGAAAAACAAGATGATCCAGTGTACGTAGTTAATTATCCAGGGAAACTGAACACCGAAATAGTACCCACCCCCCACCAATACAATCGTCCAGAGCGCGCCACCAGCAATGTTATAGATCATAAACCGGGCTAGGTTCATGTGTATGATACCCGCCAGCAGGGGTGCAAATGTGCGAACAACGGGCAAAAAGCGAGCGACAATCAACGCCTGGCTACCGTAACGCTCGAACGTCTTGCGTGTATTAGCAATGTATTCCTGCTTGAAAAATAAGGAGTCGGGCCGGTTCTGGAGCTTCGTGCCAAAGAAGTAACCAATGCCGTAGCCCAATAGCGCACCAGCTACAGCTGCCCCAAAAATGCAGCCCAACAACAGACTCAGCGAGACAAGCAACACCTTAGTGCCGGCGAACACACCGGCCAGAAACAACAGGTAATCACCGGGCAGGAAAAAGCCAAAAATGACTCCGTTTTCGATAAACACGATCAGCGTTACAACCACTAGTCCACCCGTCCGGATGATTTCCTCGGAGTTGAGCAAGTAGCGAAAAAAGTCAAGAATAGCGTCCATTTTTCAGTGAGTAAACGAATAAAGGGGTGAAATAGGCTGGCCATCATCTATGACAGCAATGTCATCTTTCACCCTTTCATACTTTTGCTCTTTACATATGTTCCGCTAGTTCTAACCAGCGGTCTGATTTGGCAGCAACCTGCGCCTCAATGTCTTCGATCTCCTTTGCCCAGGCCGTTAGCTGTTCGTGATGACCGCCATTGTTTAGCAAGGTAATCACCTCGGCCTTACGTTGTTCGAGGGCATCAATTTCGGTCTCCAACGTTTCATATTCACGCTGTTCCTTAAAGCTTAACTTCTTTTTCTGGCTAGTGGCGGCAGGTTTCGTCGCTGACAGATCGACTGGGGCCAGTTTATGGCTGGCTGAGGCCGATTCTTTCGTGGCAGCGTTCTTCTTCGGTTGGGCATCGCGCCACTCGCGGTAATCAGTATAATTACCTGGGTAATCACGCACCTTTCCCTGCCCTTCCAGCACGAACACGTGGTCGACCAGCCGGTCCATGAAGTACCGGTCGTGGGTAACGATAATCACGCAGCCAGGGAAATTGAGCAGGAAATCTTCGAGTACGTTCAGCGTCGTGATGTCCAGATCGTTGGTAGGCTCATCCAGAATCAGGAAGTTGGGGTTTTGCACCAGTACCAGCAGCAGTTGCAATCGCCGCTTTTCGCCGCCGCTTAGTTTGGCCACAAAATCGTACTGCTTCTGCCGGTCGAAGAGAAAATGATGCAGCAGTTGGCTGGCCGTAATGGTTTGTCCATCGGCGAGTTTCATCACCTCGGCCACTTCCTGCACCACGTCGATCACGCGCTGATTGTCGGCGATGTTTAGTTCGCTCTGCGTGTAGTAGCCAAAATTTACCGTTCCACCCGCCGTAATCTTGCCCGAATCGGGGCGCAGTTCGCCGATCAGCATGTTGAGCAGCGTGGTTTTACCCATGCCGTTCTTACCGATCAGCCCCACCCGGTCTTGCCGCTTAAAGGTGTAGGTAAAATGGTCGAGCAGGATTTTTTCGCCAAAGCGTTTGCTTAGGTTTTCAACTTCCAGAATCTTGCTGCCTAGGCGTGATACACGCAGGTTCAGATCGAGTTCGCCATCGTTGCGGCGGTTTTTCACTTTGCCCTCCAGATCCTCAAAGGCATCTTCGCGGTACTTGGCCTTGGTACCCCGTGCTTTGGGCTGCCGACGCATCCATTCCAGCTCGCGGCGGTAGGTATTCTTATTTTTCTCGAACTCAGCGGCATCGATGGCAATGCGCTCGGCCTTCTTCTCCAGGAAATATGCGTAGTTGCCTTTGTAGCTATACAACTGACCCGCGTCCATCTCGACAATCTGATTACACACCCGGTCGAGGAAATACCGGTCGTGGGATACCATCAGCAGTGTGCCATTATTGGTATTCAGGAAGCTTTCGAGGTATTCGATGGCTTCCAGATCGAGGTGGTTGGTAGGCTCATCGAGAATCAATAGATCAGGGTTTTGAATAAGCACCCGCGCCAAAGCTACCCGCTTGCGCTGACCGCCCGATAACGTACCTACCCGCTGCTCGACATCCTGAATGCCCAGTTCACCCAGAATCTGCCGAATCTGCGCTTCATAGTCCCAGGCTTCCAGCTTCTCCATCTGGTTCATCGCCTTTTCGAGCGCGTCGTGATCGCCACTGACCAGGGCTTTTTCGTAGGCCCGTACAGCGTCAAGCTGAGCACTCTCGCCCGCCAGCACCTCTTCCATAATGGTGAGTGCTTCGTTAAGGTCGGGTTGCTGATTCAGGTAGCCAACCGTGATGTCTTTCCGCACGCTGACCAGTCCGGCATCGGGAGGGGCAGCACCGGCCAGAATTTCGAGCAGCGACGTTTTACCCGAGCCATTAGCCCCTACGATGGCAATTTTGTCGCCCCGGCTGATACCGAAGTTAATGTTGCGGAACAACGTCCGGTCGCCGTAGGCTTTGGCAAGATTTTCGGCTGATAGGTAATTCATGAGATCTACGTAAAAAAGGTTGTAACACGGAGTTACAACCCTTTGACTCTAAAAACCAAAAAAAGCCGACTCGGTGAAGAATCGGCTTTGGGAAGTAGCTCGACCAGGATTCGAACCTAGACAGACAGAACCAAAATCTGTTGTACTACCCTTATACTATCGAGCTGTTTTGCAATTGCGAGTGCAAAGATACGTACTCAGGTAATCTAAAATCAAGTCAAATCGCAAAAAAAATTATTAGTCCATCACTTTAATCACCTTAATGAACTGGTCATCGTGGTCGGGAGCATTGGCCAATGCCTGATCGCGAGGCAGTTGATTCGCTACAATGTCGGTACGTAAGACATTGTCAATTTCTTCCGACATGTGCATCAACGGTGCCACACCAGTTGTATCAACTTCATTAAGTTGCTCCATCCAGTCGAGCACGCTGTTCAGACTGGTGAGCAAGCTAGCCTCTTCTGCCGGATTAACGTCTAAACGGGCCAGATGGGCTATTTTATGCAAGGTTTCGGTATCAACTTTCATAGAGAAACTGGTTTGTCGGGTAGCCTTGGGCGTTTGAGGTTGCTTCGTTAGTTAGCAGGGTTAACGCTTAAGCCCTAACGGTCAAATCCTTATGCAATTCATTATCAATAACTTGAAAGGCTTGTTCACGAAGTGAATTAACGTCGGCCTGTGTCAGACCATCCGTTGAAATAGGCTCATGAAAAACTACCCGAACAGGCTCCCAGTTCATTCGGAATGGCGTACTGTCGGGTAAAATACGGTAGTTGTTGACCAGTGTGATGGGCACAATGGGTACCTGACGCTGCACTGCCATACTAAATGCCCCGTCTTTGAAGGGATAGACCATCTTGGGTGGCTGTTTGGCCGTAATACCTCCTTCCGGAAAAATAACAATACTGCGCCCCTGCGCTAGTGTGCGCATGCATTTAGCCAGCGAATACGCGCGGCTCTGTGAGCTCGACCGGTCGACCATGACGTGTAATTTAGCGTACATGTAGCCAAACAGTGGAATCTTACGAACGCTGATTTTACCGATGAACGCATACAGGCCCGGCACCACTAAAGCGGCTACGGCAATGTCGATATACGAGAAATGGTTGGCACAGTACACGTACGCTTTACCCCGCTCGGGCCGAAAACGCCAGTCGACACGAATAGGCATGCCAATAAACGTGAACACCAGAATAGCCCACAACCGAACGGCACCGTGCGCCAGCTTCAGGCCGAATTTATCCGTACTCCCCGATAGCCAGCTCCCCAACAGAATGAAAGGCAGCAGCAGCAGGAAAAAGAAGGCCAACACCACTACGCACCAACTCGTGTAGAGCAGACTGAACCAGGATTTTAGCACAAATCAGAAGGGTTAGATTGGAATGAAGCCTGCTACTACAAATTCAGTCGACTACTTATCAATTGCAATTCAGCTACTATACCGTATTGCTTGGCTAGTATGCTTCGCGCTGTAGGCCCTTTGGCTGGACCAGCTCGCCGCCGCGATCACAGACAGGCTCAGGGCCTACAGCGCGAAGCATGCAGCACAGCAACAAGTTAAACTAGTGTTTAAAGTGCCGCACACCGGTGGTTACCATGGCGATGCCGTGCTGGTTGCAGTACTCGATGCTGTCTTTGTCGCGGATAGACCCACCGGGTTGCACCACTGCGGTAATACCTGCCTGACCAGCAATTTCAACGCAGTCGGGGAAGGGGAAGAAGGCATCAGACGCCATCACGGCCCCGTCGAGGCTGAACCCGAAGGCATGAGCTTTCTCAATGGCCTGCTTCAGCGCATCTACCCGGCTGGTTTGCCCAACGCCACTAGCTAGCAACACATCTTCTTTAGCCAGAATAATGGTGTTCGATTTGGTGTGCTTGCACACTTTCAGGGCAAACTCCAGGGCACGTACCTCGCTGTCGGTTGGAGCCTTATCGGTTACGGTCGTAAACTGATCGGCTGTTTCGGTCACATTGTCTTTGTCCTGCTCCAGTACACCGTTCAGAATCGTTTTCACCAGCGTGGTAGGCAGCGCAACCGGCTTACGCTTCAAAAGAATGCGGTTTTTCTTCGATTTCAGCAGTTCCAGCGCTTCGGGGGCGTAGTCGGGCGCGATCAGGATTTCCATGAACAGTTTGTTCAGTTTTTCCGCCGTTGCCAGATCTACAGGTACGTTGGTGATCACCACGCCACCAAACGCCGAGATAGGATCACAAGCCAGGGCTTTGGCATACGCTTCAGACGGAGTAGCCGCAGAGGCAATACCGCAGGCGTTGGTGTGCTTGATGATCGCATAAGTAGGTACGTCCGATGTAAACTCGTCGATCAGTCCAACGCAGGCGTCAACGTCGACCAGGTTATTGAACGACAGTTCTTTGCCGTGCAACTTATCGAAAATAGCATCGAGATCGCCGTGGAACATAGCTTTCTGGTGCGGGTTTTCGCCGTAACGCAGTTCGCTTTTTTTCTGGGCCGCTTCTCCCGCGAAATACTGATGAATAGCTGTGTCGTAATGCGAAGTAGTAGCAAAGGCCTCCATCGCGTAGCGGCGACGCGTTTCCAGATCGGGCTGACCGTCGGTTTCGGTCAATACCTTTAGCAGATCGGCGTACTGGTTGCGCGACGAGACGATCAGGGCGTCCTGAAAATTCTTGGCACCGGCCCGAATCAGTGAAATGCCGCCGATGTCGATCTTCTCGATGATGTCTTCGGCTGAAGCACCCGATGCTACGGTTTCCTCAAACGGGTATAGGTCAACCACTGTAAGGTCGATGGCGGGAATGTTATGCTCCTGCGCCTGGGCCACGTCACCTTCATTATCGCGACGGTAGAGGATACCGCCAAATACCGCCGGGTGCAGGGTTTTCACCCGGCCACCGAAGATAGACGGATAGCCAGTTAGCGATTCAACGGGAATAACGGGAATACCGAGTTGCTCGATAAACGTTTGGGTACCGCCCGTTGAGTAGAGCGTAACGCCCTGTTGGTGCAACAACCGGACAATGGGTTCGAGGCCGTCTTTATAATAGACCGAAAGCAGCGCAGAGGTGATTTTCATTTTTACTGGATGCAGGTTGTTGGATAACAGATAGTAGCCCGTTGGGTGAGATTTGGCTGATTCCAAAAGCCAACGTCCAGTGGCCAGCATCCGGTATCCATTTTATTCGCGCAAAGATAGACAGCCTATTCGTTTTGCGGGCAGTCGGCGTATAGGCAGTATCTTCGCAACGTACCTGACGGGCAACTTCGCTTCAGGTACGTTTTGCAGTAACCCACGTATCAAATTGAGCACCTTTAAAAAATTAGCCAGCGATACCGCCCTATATGGTATAAGCACGATTGCAGCGCGGTCAGTCAATTTTTTGCTAACTCCTATTCAGAACTACGCCTTTAGGAAAGGCGGTACGCTGGCCTCTAACGTTACGCTCTATGCCTGGATCGGCGTGCTGTTGACACTCTATACACTTGGGCTCGAAACGGCCTTTTTTCGATTTGCGGCACGTAACAAAGGCAAGGAAAACGAAGCCGAGCGGGTACGTGTCTTCTGCCGGACGCTTACCATTGTAGCCATCATCAGCGTAGTGTGTACGGCATTGATTTTGGTGTTTTCAAAGCCTATTTCGGTGGCGCTTGGCTACCCCAACGAAGTACTGTTTATCCAGTGGACGGCCCTGCTCGTGGGTATCGACGCCATTATGGCTATTCCTTTTGCCCGGCTGCGGGTTGAGGGGAAGGCGAAGCAGTTTGTGGTGGCCAAGCTCATCAACATTGGGCTCAACGTACTTCTCAACGTGTTTTTTATCGTTATATGCAAAGACATCACCGAGGGCGATTATCTACCTAGCCTACGCCCGATAGCCGAAGTTTTCTACAACCCCGTGATCGGTCCCGGCTATATTCTGCTGGCTAACCTGCTTGCCAATGCTTTGTATTTTATAATCCTGCGGCAGGCATTCCGGGGGTTCCGCTTTGCGTTTGAGTGGCCCGAAACCAAAGCGCTGGTCGTGTATGCGTTCCCGATTATGCTGACCGGACTGGCGGCAGTACTTAATAACCTCACTGACAGGCTGTTCCTTGAGGCGTTTTTGCCCGACAACTTCTATCCAGGTCGCTCATCCAAGTGGGCGCTTGATGTGTACGGGCAGTGTTTCAAGCTGTCGGTACTTATCAGCCTGGCCATTCAGTCATTCAAGTTTGCCGCCGAGCCGTTCTTTTTCGGGCAGGTTGAAAACAAAGATGCTCCCGACCTGCTGGCCCGCGTCACGAAGTGGTTCATCATCTTCTGTGTAGCGCTGTGGGTAGCCATTGGCCTCAACATGGACCTCGTCGGGCTGGTGATCAACCCCGAACGGCGTGATGGGCTGGGCGTGGTGCCACTATTGATGCTGGGTAACCTCTTCCTGGGCATTTATTACAACATTTCGTTCTGGTTCAAACTGTCGGATAAGACGCAGTTTGGCACGCTCATCACGGCAGTAGGGCTGGTCGTCACGTTTGGGCTTAACTGGCTACTGATTCCAATTCTAGGCTTCATGGGTTGTGCGTGGGCGTTCCTGGCTTCGAGCATAGTAATGACAGTGATGTGCTACGTGCTGGGCGAGAAGTACTACCCCGTCCCCTACGATCTGCTATCAGCGGCGGGCTATATTCTCGGCGGCGGACTACTGATTTATTTGGCCTCGTTTATCCAGATCAGCAATCTGTGGCTGTCTGTTCCGTATCACTTAGCGCTGTTTGGCCTATTCTTGGGCTGCATCGTGGCCGTGGAGTGGAAAACGTTTGGGCCAGTAGTGCGGGCGCGGTTGAGGTAAACCGCAAGCAACGTACATAGCCACAAAAAAAGAAACCCGGTCTCGTAAGACCGGGCCGCACGCATCTATATGTAACAGAGCCCCTAGCGGCCCCGGACAGGAAGCATCAGAATAGATTCTTAATGTCGATGTTGCGATACTCGTGCTCTTCGTCGTTGAAAGGCAGATTCACCGTTACCTGACCATACTCATGTTCAGCCTCAATATGTTCGGCGTCGATGAAGTCGGGAATATCAATCACTTTCAAGAACATGGGCACAGCTAAGCGTTGTCCCGCCGACTCACTATCATGAACCAGCAAGGTGTACAAAACCAATTTGTTGCCCTCTACCAACACGTTGAATGAGTTGGCGCTAACGCCAGGTGCTGATAGGCGAATGACCAATCGGTCGTCTTCGCGCTTCACTTTCATTTCCGTCAGGCTCGATCCGCCATACAGCGTATTGAGCAAATCGATTTGTCCGCCTGTTCCTTTAAACACATGATCTACCGTTCTCATAGTACGTGTTGTTTACTGTTCGATGTTATATAGACAAAAGCTGTGCCTGAGGGTTTAAAGCCCGTTTTTGATGCCAGATTGACAGCCAAAAACCGTCAAAACGCCGTATAATCAGACGTTTTGACGGTTAAAAAGTATCGACTGGCCTTCTGGTAAATTTTGGCGTATTTAGTTGATATGTAGCGAAAATTACGCACAACGTGCCGAAGGCGTGAAACGTGGTCTACACCCGCTAAACTGGGCGGCACGTTGTACCTTTGTGGTATGCATATTCGAATTGGAACCCGCAGCAGCCGACTGGCCCTATGGCAAGCCGAATATATTCAGCAGTTGCTTCAGGCGGCAGACGTTACGTCTGAACTGGTACTCATTGAAACAAAGGGCGATCAGATTCTGGATCGGTCACTCGCCAAGATCGGCAGTAAAGGCCTGTTCACGCAGGAGTTGGAGGATCAACTCCGGTCAGGCACGATTGATATTGCCGTGCATTCGGCCAAAGATTTACAGTCGAGCCTACCCGCCGATCTCAGCATTATTGCTTTCACCGAGCGCGAACGCGTTAACGATGTGCTCGTAAGCCGAGATGGGTCATTGTCGCTCACATCAGGCCAAGCGTTTACTATCGGTACATCATCGACACGGCGGGTGGCTATGCTTCGGCATTATTGCCCGCACATTAAGGTAGTGGATATGCGGGGAAACCTGCAAACAAGACTCCGCAAGCTCGACGACGGCCATTGTGATGCCCTGTTGCTCGCCTACGCCGGTGTACACCGCATGCACTACGACGATCTGATTGCCGAACACCTGCCAATCAGCGACTTCACACCCGCCGTTGGCCAGGGCAGTGTAGCCATCGAAGCCGCCGACACACTTCCGCTCGATAAGCTTGCCCAAGTACGTTCGCTTACTAACCATGAGCCAACCGAAGCGTGCCTGAAAGCCGAACGGGCATTTCTCCGTCGACTGGAAGGAGGTTGCAGTATTCCTGTGTTTGCACTGGCAACCTGGGCTGGCGAGGAAATCAGCCTGACAGGCGGTCTCATCAGCCTCGACGGTGCCGATATACTCCGCGAGACCTTCGTCGGGCCACCTGCCCAGGCCGAACAACTGGGTCACGACCTCGCCGAAGCCCTGTTAGCCCGCGGCGGTGACGAGATTTTGCAAAGCATTCGAGAAGCATTATAAAAGTTTGTGGATGCGCTGCTAAGTCATCGTGTCTTGATTTAACAACGCAACCACAAACCACATATTTCCCTCCCATGACCATCAACTTTGCCAATACCGATGCCGACCTACGTCGATGCTTGCCGGCTTTACTGACATTGCGTCCACACTTAACCGATGAAGCGGCGTTGACTCTGCTGCACGACCAATTGGCCAATGACCGGTTCAGCGTCGCGTTCGTGGACCTCGGCGATCATGTACCAGCCCCGGCGGTGATCACGTTTCGGCGGATGACGATGCTGGTATCGGGAAAGACGATCTACATCGACGACTTGTCTACCTTACCGGAGGGGCGGGGCAAGGGCTATGCCGGGGCGCTGGTTGATTTCGTGATTGAACACGCCCGGCAATCGGGTTACGAGACCGTTTCATTAGATTCGGGGCAGAATCCGACCCGGTACGACGCCCATCGGCTGTACCTAAACAAGCGATTCAACATCACCAGTCATCATTTCTCACTCAATTTAAGAAACAAGTAATTGGATGGTCAGGCAGTTAAATACTTAGTGGCCCGGCGCAGCAAACGGCAGCTACCAGTTACCCAATCACCTGATTTACTCACTTACCCGATTCCTCAATTACCCCATGAACCTCGCCAAACTAAGCTGGAGTAACCTGGTCGATAAGCCAATGAGCAGTTTCCTGAGCGGGCTGCTCATGACGCTTGGCATTGCCATCATTTCGCTGTTGCTGCTCTTGAATAAGCAGTTGCAGGATCAGTTTAGCCGCAATATCCGGGGCATCGACATGGTGATTGGCGCAAAAGGCTCTCCTCTACAGTTGATCCTGTCGAGCATTTACCAGATCGACTCGCCGGTGGGTAACATACCACTCGAGGAAGCCACCCGCCTGACGCGTAACCCAATGATTAAAACAGCGATTCCGCTGGCGATGGGCGATAGCTACAAGTCGTTCCGGATTGTGGGCACCAACCAGAAATACCTCGATCATTTCGGAGCAACCATTGCGCAGGGGAAAGCCTTCACCAACGATCTGGAGGTAGTCATTGGTCCCCGCGTAGCTGCCGCAACAGGGTTGAAAGTGGGCGATAGCTTTGCCAGTCAGCACGGTTTGGATGGCAACGGCGAAGCACATGGCGACAAAAAATACAAGGTCGCAGGTTTACTGGCCCCCAGCAACAGCGTCTGCGACCAACTGATTCTGACCAACGTGTCGAGCATCTGGGCGGTGCACAATCATGACGAAGGGCACGAAGAGGTAGCCACCGGACCTGGCGGGGCAACAGCGGCCGACAGTGACGAACATCACGATGGCGATGAAGCCCACGAAGATGAGCATGACCACGAAGCTGGCGCCGGTCCCGAAATTACCAGTATGCTGGTAAAGTTTCGGAACCCGATGGGCATGATGCTCAAGCGCGGTATCGACAACAACTCTAAATTGCAGGCCGCGCTGCCCGCCATCGAAGTAAACCGGTTATTTGACTTGCTCGGCGTGGGCGTGCAAACCCTGCGTGGTCTGGCGCTGGCCATTATTATTGTGGCAGGCATCAGCGTATTTGTGTCGCTCTATAATTCGCTGAAAGAGCGCCGCTACGAAATGGCCCTGATGCTCTCGATGGGTGCCACACGGGCGCAACTTTTTGGCATGCTGCTGCTCGAAGGGCTAGTACTGGCTCTGATCGGCTTTGTGGCGGGTTTGGCCCTGAGTCGGCTTGGGCTCTGGCTGCTCTCCCAATTCGTAGAAGGTAATTACCATTATAGTTTCAGCGATGCCGGCATTCTACCCGATGAATGGTGGCTCCTGGCCGTTGCGGTGGGTATCGGCCTCGTTGCTGCCGCCCTACCCGCCATCGGTGTGTACCGTATGAACATTTCACGAACGCTAGCGGAGGAGTAGACCCCTAACCCCTCTCTCAACTGCGAGAGGGGAGCTACTCGACAGCAACTTCGCTAATTAGCAGAGCTACACTAAAGCGGCTCCTCTCTCCTATGTTGAGAGAGGGGCTGCCCCCCCTCATCAACCTATGCAACTTTCCGATCTTCTTTATAAAGTCTCTCTGCTCGCTACGGCGGGCGATATGAACGCTGAGGTAACGCACCTAACCATGGATTCGCGGCAGGTACGTGCCGGGAGCCTGTTTATCGCTGTGCGAGGCACCGTTTCAGACGGGCATGCATTTATTCCGAAAGCTATTGACCTGGATGCTACGGCCATTTTGTGCGAAGAATTACCTGCCGATCGGGCTGATGCGGTTACGTACATCCAGGTGGCCAATGCGCCGCAGGCGATGGGGATAGCAGCGGCCAATTTTTATGGACATCCATCCAAAAAAGTAAAGTTGGTGGGCGTGACGGGCACCAACGGGAAGACGTCGGTCGCTACGCTACTTTTCCGGCTGTTCACCTCGCTGGGGTACCGTTGCGGCCTGTTATCGACGGTACAAAACCAGATCGGCGATACGGTCATTCCTGCCACACATACCACACCAGACTCCATCACGACCAACGAACTGCTGACTCAAATGCTGGCGCAGGGCTGTACGCACGTGTTCATGGAAGTCAGTTCGCACGCCGTGGTGCAGGAGCGCATTGCCGGACTGCATTTTGTGGGAGGCATTTTTACGAATATCACCCACGACCACCTCGATTTTCACGGCACCTTCGATAAGTACATTAAGGCGAAAAAAGGGTTCTTCGACCAATTGCCCCGCTCGGCTTTCGCGCTGACCAACGCCGATGACAAGCGCGGGGCGGTCATGCTTCAGAACACACTGGCCCGCAAGGAAAGTTATTCGCTACAAACGCTGGGTACGTTCAAGGGCAAGGTACTCTCTGACGGGTTGTTTGGCCTCGAAATGCTGATCGATGAACGGCAGGTCTGGTTTAAACTCATTGGCCGGTTCAACGCCTATAACCTGCTGGCGGTCTACGGTGCGGCCGTGTTGCTGGGCGAAGACGAGGAAGAAGTATTGACCGAGCTATCAGCTACGTTACCGCCGCAGGGCCGTTTCGAGCAGGTCATTTCCGACAACCGGATTGTTGGTATCGTGGATTACGCCCATACGCCCGACGCGCTGCAAAATGTGCTGGAAACGATCACGAATCTTCGGCAGGATAACGAACAGGGTGTATTGCCCAGAATTATTACCGTGGTGGGCTGCGGCGGTAACCGCGATGCCGCCAAACGCCCCATTATGGCGCAGATAGCCGGGAAGTTTAGCGACCGGGTCATTCTCACGTCCGACAATCCGCGGTTTGAAGATCCGATGGCCATTTTGGAACAGATGCAGGCGGGCCTCTCGCCTCTGGACTACAAGAAAGCCCAGACCATCGAAGATCGCCGAAAGGCCATTCAAACGGCGGTGAGCCTGGCTCGTCCCAACGATATTATCCTGGTGGCGGGCAAAGGACACGAGACCTATCAGGACATTCAGGGCGTAAAACATGATTTTGACGACCGGCAGGTGCTTCGCGAGGCATTTCAAAACCACTAACTTTGGGCATAAATAGTGAGCGAATAGATGAATTCAATCAGTCGTTCATTAGAAACCACTTGTCATAAATGCTCTATTTCTTATTCCAGTACCTCGACCGCTCATTTGACTTCCCTGGTGCGAGGGTGTTCCAATATATTTCGTTTCGTTCGCTTGGTGCGGTGATCACCTCCTTGCTGATTGCGGCCATTTTTGGGCGGCGTATCATCGACCAACTCCGGAAATTACAGATCGGTGAGTCGATACGGGATTTGGGGCTGGAAGGGCAGTTGCAGAAACGCGGCACACCGACCATGGGCGGCTTTATCATCATGGCTTCGCTGGTCATTCCGGTGCTGCTGTTTGCCAACCTGACCAATGTGTACATCATTCTGCTATTGGTTTCGGCCATCTGGACCTGCCTGATCGGGTTTATTGATGATTACATCAAGGTCTTTAAGAAGAATAAAGAAGGGCTGGAAGGCAAGTTTAAAGTAGTGGGACAGATCGGCCTCGGCCTGATCGTTGGCCTGACGCTCTCGTTCAATCAGTACGTGCGCATCAGGGTGTATGACAAGCCGGTGGCAGGGGCCGTTGTGCGGCAGTTGACCCGCTACCATGACATTCATTCGACTGTCAGCACGATTCCTTTCGTTAAGAACAACAACTTCGATTACAGCTGGCTGCTCTTCGGCTTCGTTACAGACGACTATACCTGGATCATCTACACGTTGGTCTGTATTTTCATCATCACGGCGGTATCGAACGGGGCCAACATCACCGACGGTATCGATGGACTGGCGGCAGGTACGTCGGTAATTATCGGCCTAACGCTGGGGGTACTGGCTTATCTTTCGTCGAACGCCCGCTTTGCCGACTATCTCAATATCATGTTTATCCCCAATTCGGCTGAGATCGTAATTTTTTGCGCGGCCTTTGTGGGGGCGTGCGTGGGCTTTCTTTGGTACAACTCGTACCCCGCGCAGGTATTTATGGGCGATACGGGTAGCCTGATGCTCGGCGGCGTAATTGCGGTACTAGCCCTAACGATCCGAAAAGAACTGTTGATCCCGGTCATGTGCGGTATCTTCCTGGCCGAACTGGTTTCGGTAATTACGCAGGTGAGTTATTTTAAATACACGAAGAAAAAGTACGGCGAAGGCAGGCGAATACTCCTGATGTCGCCGCTCCACCACCACTTCCAGAAAAGAGGCTACCACGAGGCCAAAATCGTTACCCGCTTCTGGATCGTCGGCATCATGCTGGCTGTGATGACGTTGGTGACGTTGAAATTACGCTAACAAAAAATTTGATGTTTGTGCGGTCCGCCGCCGTGGTTTGACGTTTGTCGTCGCGCTGCTTGTTAACGTAGTCGTGATCTGGCAACACAACGACAAACGACAAACCGCAGCGGCGGACCGCACAAACATCAAACTAAATTATGAACGCATACATCTTCCCCGGCCAGGGTTCCCAGTTTAAAGGAATGGGCCACGACCTGTACCAACAGTCAGAACAGGCTAAAGCATTGATGGATCAGGCCGATCAGATCCTGGGCTTCAGCCTGACCAACATTATGTTTACCGGCACCGACGAGGAGCTGAAGCAAACCAACGTAACCCAGCCGGCCATTTTCCTGCACTCGGTAGCGAAAGCCCTAACGGTCGAAAATTTTGCCCCCGACATGGTTGCCGGCCACTCACTGGGTGAATTCTCGGCCCTGGTTGCCGCCGGTGCGTTATCATTTGAAGACGGTCTTCGTCTGGTAGCCCAACGCGCCGACGCCATGCAACGTGCCTGTGAACTGAATCCGTCAACCATGGCCGCCATTCTGGGCCTTGCCGATGCGGTGATCGAGCAAGTTTGTGAAGTAGTGAGCGCCGAAACAGGCGAAATTGTGGTACCGGCCAACTACAACTGCCCCGGTCAGGTGGTGATTTCGGGTAGTAACGAAGGCATCCGCGTAGCCTGCGAACGGCTGAAAGAAATCGGTGCCAAGCGGGCGCTGCCCCTACCTGTAGGCGGTGCGTTCCACTCACCACTGATGGAGCCTGCCCGCGCCGACCTGGCTCAGGCCATCGAAAACACACCGTTCCAGCAACCCCGCTGCCCGATTTACCAGAACGTAAACGCGCAACCGTCGACCGACGTAGCCACGATTAAAGCTAACCTGATTGCCCAGCTCACCGCTCCCGTCCGCTGGACGCAGTCGGTTGAAGCAATGGCCGCCGATGGGGCAACCCTCTTCACCGAATGTGGCCCCGGCAAAGTGCTGCAGGGTCTGGTGAAGAAAATCGCGCCAAGCGTTGAGGTAGCCGGAGTTTAATAATCAAATAGCCTGACCGGTGGGGCGGCCTGAATGGGGTTACGTAGCGTATCTCATTTAGTCCGCCCCACCGGTTATAGCTTTTCTACTGGCTGGTATCCGTTTTACCCGCTGGCGATCAGGGAGTCAGATGGGCCCGGCGTAGCGCGTTCACCAGATTGTGCGCCCGACGGGTTGGCTCGGGAATTCGGTAGCCGCCGTTGCACTGGAGCATGAGCGCCACCGACGTTTCCAGATCAATCAGGTTTCCGGGTGATACATAGACCGGATTCACCTTGTTTTTTGTGCGCAGCGCTGCGCCAATCACGTCACCCCGATGCAGCATCGGCGACCAGGCACCCCGCTCAAGTGCCGGCTCTTCATAGCGGCCAACCAACACCGATTTGCCACAACCCAGGGTTGGGCGGTTCAGCCATAAACCCGCATGGGCCGCAATACCCAACCGACGGGGGTGGGCAATGCCATGTCCATCGAAAACAACGACATCGGGCATGACGGTCAGGTTATTCCAGGCGTCGAGCAGGGCCGGAATTTCGCGAAAAGAGAGTAGTCCGGGTACGTAGGGAAACGACGTAGTAGCAATGGCCGTGGCTTCGGCAATAGTTTCGAGCGTATCGAGCCGCAAGACTACAATGCCAGCGTAAACGGTTTCTTCGAACTTGTTGAACGAAATATCGCAGCCTGCAATGGTCTCGACCGGGCCCGTAAGGGGCTGAATACGTACCTGGCTGCGTATCTGCTGCTGAATGGCAATGGCGGCCTCGGGACTGTCGGGCCATTCGTGTAGAGGATTCATCGTGTTGAGTTTAGGGTTACCCCTGCCGCGTTACGCCATCGATCTCCAGTACCAGATCGCCACCATAAAGGCCAGCCGGGGTTTGAAAACCGGGTTTAACGCACCCGCGAAGTACTTTTTTCGTGATAATTAACGCCGACAGGGCTGTGAGGGTATATCCTTCAGGTCCTGTTAGTCGAGCTTCTACCGTCTTTCCATTTTTATTGCCCACTCGGCCCCATACCTGCGTTTTTGCCTTTGTGCGGGTGGCTTCATCAGGGCCGGTTACACGTTTTGTAACTTGTTGACTTACCCATTGCTGTACGCTTTTACGCCGTAACAGCCAGTTAAACGAGTTACCCAGCTTTGCCATTCGAATGCTACCCGGCGTGCTGCCAATAAAGGTCTCGATGTTCAGAATACCCGTAGTGTAGAACGCCGTTGATACGTCGCCCCAGGGAATGCTCATGCAGGGTACTGTCTGGCCGTTGGCGAATGTCACGTTCAGTACCTTGTGCGCATAAGGCACAGTGGTCAATTTTCCGTTTGCCCGAACCAGACCGCCCTGCCCCAGGTTGTCGACCGCCGTTTGGGCCGTACCGTGCGATAGTGAACCGCCCTCATTGGTAAACGCCAACTGCAGGTACGTGGCATCGGGTAGCTTGTGGTACAGATATTGGGCCAGGCAGTCGGTTGGAACCACATCGAATCCCACACCCGACATGAGCATAACGCCCCGCTCGCGCGCCTGCCTGTCCATTGCTGCTCCCTGCTCAAATACGGCTACTTCGCCGGTAATATCCAGGTAATGCACCCCGTTTCGCAGGCAGGCCTGTTGCATGGGCAACGCCGTTTTCGAGAAGGGGCCGGCGCAATGGAGCACCACAGGTACGTCACGCAGTGCGTTGTTCAGGGCTATCTCGTTAGTCAGATCGGCCACCCGATACGCCAGGCCATACTGCTCAGCTAACGGGCGTAGTTTGCCTTCATCACGACCGCAGAGAATTGGGTTCAGGCCAAACTGAGCCGTTTTTTCCAGAATCAGGCGGGCGGTGTAGCCATTGGCTCCGTAAAGCAGAAACGTGTTTGGCGGGTTCATGATCTGTGGTTTAGCCAGCTAAAGATAGCGGCCGTGGCTAGTCCGCCAACCACGTACCAGGCCACCGTGAGCGAGGCCGTAGTAGCGGTGCGGCGAACGGGTTCGCTCCCAAGGCCCATGAGCTCAGACAGGGTAATGGCCCCAGCACCGGCCAGAGCGCCCAACACAGCGCCGACGGGCCACGCCGCCTGCGGCTTTGCCAATCCAATCAAACTGTAATATAAGGCGTTGGACGTTAAGTCGCCCGCGAGTGCGGTAGCATACAAGGCATTGCCGGTGGGTGTTGGCAGGCCCGTGGCTTTCGTAATTTTAATGATCCCCCGCTTGCCCAATTTATCCACGCGCGGCGCTTCGGGCTCGAACTGCCGAACGGTTTCGTGGAGTACGTTTAGAGCCACGGCACCACCTAGTCCGCTTAGTAATGCATTTGTTAAAGTAGTCATGTTAGTTCGTGTGCTTTTTACTGTAACAAGCCACGTCGCCCTTGGGCGGTGAATTGTTGTTTATCGGCGTGGGCACTCCCTAAAGGGGGGCTACACCAGCAGTCACGAAAATCCGTTTCCAAAAATGTCCCGTCTTTCCCGTCGCCAAACGCTTGCTGCTCTGGGTACGTTGCCAGCAACCTCTTTCCTGAAGCCGCAATCTTCACCCATCAAGCCGAAGGCCGCTCCCTTTACCTTATGCCTGAACATGAGCACCATCAGAGGGCAAAAGCTGGGCTTCATTGGTGAGTTGGAAGCAGCTTCGAAAGCCGGATTTCGGTCGGTGGAGGTGTGGGTGGGTACGTTGCAGGACTACCTGAAAACAAATACGCCTGCCGAAGCCCGTCGCCGACTGGCCGATCTGGGCATCACCGTAGAGAATGCTATTGGCTTCGCACCCTGGATCGTTGACGACGCCACGGCCCGGCAAAAAGGACTCGATCAGATGAAGCTGGAAATGGAGCAGCTGGCGCAGATTGGCTGTAAACGCGTAGCCACGCCACCCATCGGTGCGCAGAATGCCGACGCACCACTAATCGACCTGCGCCGGGCAGCCGAACGGTACCGTACCCTACTCGATCTGGGGCAGCAAACGGGCGTAAATCCTCAGCTTGAACTCTGGGGCTTTTCAAAGAACCTGAACCGACTCTCGGAAGTGATGTACGTAGCCGCTGAGGCCAATCACCCCAATGCCCGCCTGCTGCTTGACGTCTATCACCTCTACAAAGGTGGTTCGGGCATTACAGCCCTACCGATGGTCGGTAAACAGGCCATTGAGGTATTTCACGTGAATGATTACCCCGCCACGCTACCGGCTGCCCAAATTACCGATGCCGACCGTGTGTACCCCGGCGATGGTGTGGCTCCCATCCGCGAGATTCTGAAGATCATTCAGAACCCCGACCGGCCGGTGATTCTGTCGCTCGAAGTATTCAACAAAAACTACTACGCTCAGCCTGCCGATCAGGTTACCAAAACGGCCTACCAGAAAATGCAGGCGATGGTAGCGGGGCTGTAGATCCGAACCGCAACCGGGCAGACGTGGTTACCTTAGCATCACTAACCTTTGATCACTGTTAACTGATCACTGTTCATTGAGTATGACTCGTCTGTCAGTAAACATCAACAAAATAGCCACCATCCGTAATGCACGCGGCGGCAACAATCCCAATCTCGTACAGGTCGCCCTCGACTGCGAACGCTTCGGCGCGCAGGGTATCACGGTGCACCCCCGCCCCGACGAACGGCATATACGCTACCAGGATGTGCTGGATCTGCATGAGGTGGTGACCACCGAATTTAACATCGAAGGCAACCCCGACGAGCGGTTCATCGACCTGGTCAAGCGCGTGAAACCCGCTCAGGTGACGCTTGTGCCCGACGCACCTGACGCTATTACCTCGAACGCCGGCTGGGACACAATCCGGCACGCCGATCACTTGCGGAAGCTGATCGACACGTTTAAGGCCGACGGCATCCGGGTATCTATCTTCGTCGATGCCGACGAGCAAATGGTGGAAGGCGCAAAAGCCGTGGGCACCGACCGCATTGAGTTGTATACCGAGCCTTACGCCACCCACTACCCCACCGACCGCGATGCAGCCGTTGCGCCGTTTGTGCAGGCGGCCAGAAAAGCACAAGAACTGGGCCTCGGCCTGAATGCCGGTCACGACCTGAGCCTCGAAAACCTGCGTTTCTTCGCCCAACACGTACCCGGCCTGCTGGAAGTATCGATTGGTCATGCGCTTGTCTGCGACGCGCTGTATTTCGGACTAGAAAATACGATTCAGCTTTACAGAAGGGAGCTATCAGAACTTCATTATCGAACTAGCGGCGTTTTGTAGCGATTGGTTGTCACGCATCAGGCCTGGCCAGGTTAGTATTACTAGCCAGTATTTATATCTCAGGTTGCCTTTTTATATAGATTCATGCCTCTCTCCGTCCTCGATTTTCTCGCACAAGCAAAGACCCTTCCCATCATCGACGTTCGGTCGCCGGGTGAATTTGCGTACGCCCACATTCCGGGAGCAGTGAGCATGCCTCTGTTCGATGATACCGAACGGGCGCAGATTGGTACAACTTATAAGCAGGTCAGTAAAGACGCCGCCGTATTGCAGGGGCTTGACATGGTTGGGCCTAAAATGTCGCATTTCGTGCGTGAAGCCCAGAAATTAAATCCAGCAGGGAAGCAGGTGCTGGTACATTGCTGGCGGGGTGGCATGCGGTCTGGATCGATGGCGTGGTTGCTAAACACAGCCGGCTTACAGGCCACCACACTGGAGGGTGGTTACAAGGCCTATCGCACGGAAGTACTTGCCTCGTTTGCCGAACCTAGAAACCTGATTATTCTGGGGGGGAAGACAGGCTCAGGCAAAACCGACATTTTGAAGCAACTGGCCGCTCAGGGCGAACAGGTCATTGACCTGGAAGGGCTGGCCCACCACAAAGGCTCGTCGTATGGTGCCATAGGGCAGTTGCCGCAACCCTCAAGCGAGCAGTTCGAGAATCGCGTCTATGAACAATGGCGTCAGCTCGACCCTGCCCGACGGATCTGGCTAGAAGACGAAAGCCGGAGCATTGGCAGATGTTACGTGCCAGTACCACTCTGGCAGCAAATGCGCACCACCACCGTTGCTTTCATCGACGTACCCAGAGACGTTCGGGTACAACGGCTGGTGCAGGAATATACCGGGATCGATCATGAGTTACTGGTCGAGGCAACCAAACGTATCGAGCGTAGGCTGGGTGGTTTAGCCGCTAAACAATCGTTGGCTGCCCTGGAGCAACAAGATTACGCCACTGTAGCCGACCTGACGCTGGTCTACTACGACAAAGCGTACCTACACGGGTTGGCCGAACGCGCAACTGACTTAGTCCATCAGCTGCCTGTCGCGACAGATAATCCATCGCAAACAGCTTCGGAACTCATTGCCTGGGCTGATGTGCACACCGAAAAAGGCGTTTTGCGGTAAACGGTCTGCCTAGGCAACTCTAGGCCGACAATTTGGCTGTTGCATCCATCTTGCTACTGTATTTACCAAGACCAGACGCCTTATTTCTTTGGCTTCATATGCCGGATCACTTCCTGCTTGGGAAACGCCAGCCGCCAAACGGCTAATTGCTCTTTTTGCTTGCCAAAGCAGGTTTGACTCAGCGCATTACCCGTTGGAACAGCCGCATTGTACACGAAAAGCGTGTCACCAATTCGCTGAATATTACTCGATTGCGGCAGCTTATTTTCTGCGTTGTACAAATACGCATCCAGCACTTCACGCTCTTTCGACGATAGCTTCTGGTTTTGCAAATCAGCCGCTCCCAACAGGCTGATGGCCATACCATAGCGTTTGGCCAGCGCCTGCGTTTTGGGTAAGTCCTGAAGCGTACAAATAGCAGCAGCCTCATTGCCTTTTGCCAGTTCATCAGCAGCTTCTTTCTCAGCAATTGCCACTATCTGCTCGCCCCAGCTATCCACCGCTTCAGTCAGGTCGGCATTGGTAAGACGGCGCACTTTTTTGTCGGACATTTCCTGCTTCAACTTGTCGGTGTACTGAATCCGATCAGGGTTGCAGGCTAGCAGTGTGAGTGATAGGAAAAGAGTGTGAAGCAGAATTCGTAGCATCGTTACTGGTATTTACCCAGGAAACGCTAGACAAAGCCGTTGGGTTGCAGGTACGTTGCTTTTGGTTTTTACTACTTAGCGTTGTGCTACTTCATGTAGTAGTGCATTGCTTCCGCGTGGCCCTTCGACCGAGCGCTTTCAACGGGCTCAGGACCTGAAGCAAAAGCGATACACTATGACGCGAAGCAACAAACACCTTTACCCAACAAAAAACCCCGCAACGACTTACCGCTGCGGGGTTTCAACATTGATCAGTACGTTACTTGCCTCGTCCGCCGCGGCGATTCTGTCCTTTTGGAGACGCGCCTTTTGTACGTTTGGCTTCGGCACCGACGGTTTTTGAGCGACTACCCGCAGTGGCTTTCGACGAGGCCTTACGACCACGGGCGGCGTTGCGCTGGTCATGGTCGAGCGGACTGTCGGAACGGCGGCTACGGCCTCCACCCGAACGGCTGCTGGCTGAATCGCGGCTGCTTCCTTCCCAACCGTCTTCGGCGGTTTTGGCGTTGTCAGTAATCAGTGCGAAGTCGATGCTGCGACGGGCCAGGTTAGCTTCTTTTACGCGTACCGTTACGGCATCGCCGAAGGTGTACATCTTCTTCGACTTACGGCCGATGATCCGGTAGTTGTCTTTATCGTACTCGTAGAAATCGTCGGTCAGGTCCTGCATGCGCACGAGGCCTTCACAGCTGTTTTCCGGAATCTCCACGAAGAAGCCGAACTCGGTAACGCCGGCAATCACGCCCGCGAACTCCATGTCTTTCGGCATGCGGCTCATGAACTCCACCTGCTTGTACTTGATACTGGCGCGTTCGGCTTCGGCGGCCACTTTTTCGCGGTCGGAGGCATGTTTGCAGCGCGCCTCCAATGCTTCCCGGTCAACCGAGCGCCCTTTGTCGAGGTAGTGTTGCAACAACCGGTGCGCCATCATGTCGGGGTAGCGGCGGATGGGCGACGTAAAGTGCGAATAGCGGGCGAAAGCCAAGCCAAAGTGACCCAAGTCTTCGGTGCTATACCGCGCCTTCGACATGGTCCGTACGGCCAGTTGCGAGAGCATACCCTG
Source organism: Fibrivirga algicola (assembly GCF_011742925.1). Taxonomy (GTDB): domain Bacteria; phylum Bacteroidota; class Bacteroidia; order Cytophagales; family Spirosomataceae; genus Fibrella; species Fibrella algicola. The sequence continues at coordinate 233,092 of NZ_WAEL01000006.1, read as the reverse complement.
CTCGGGCTTGCCTTCGATCTGCTCCATAAACTTGTTCATCGACCGCGACAGGTGCGTATCGTCGACGTTGAGTTTGTAGCCTAACCGGCGGGCAAATTCCGAGAAAACGCGCAGCCGGTCTTCGTCGGGCCCTTCGTGAACCCGATACACCATCGTATTGGCCTCGTCGCCTTTCGACAGACGCATCACAAACTCGGCGACCCGCTTGTTGGCCAGCAGCATGAATTCTTCAATCAGCTTATTGGTATCCTGCCGAATCTTCGGAATCACTGCCAGCGGCACGCCATTCTCGTCGAGCTTGAAGCGAACCTCCGGCGTTTCGAAATTGATGGCACCGTGCTGAAACCGTTCGTCGCGGAGTTTGTGCGCCAGTCCGTTCAGGAGGGTCAGTTCCTTCACGAAATCACCTTCCCCGGCATTCAGGATATCCTGCGCCTCTTCGTACGAAAACCGGCGGTCGGAGTGAATCGCGGTGCGGCCAAACCACTCCTTGCTGATTTTCCCCTCATCGTTCATCTCGAACACAGCCGAAAACGTCAGCTTGTCTTCGTTGGGCCGAAGCGAACAAACGCCGTTCGACAGTTTTTCGGGCAGCATGGGCACAACGCGGTCTACCAGGTAAACCGACGTGGCGCGTTTGTAGGCTTCTTCTTCCAGTTCGGTGCCGGGCGTTACGTAGTGCGTGACGTCGGCAATGTGGATACCGATTTCGTAGGTGCCATTATCAAGGTATTTAACCGACAGGGCATCATCAAAATCCTTCGCATCGACGGGGTCGATGGTGAACGTCGTGGTCGTGCGGAAGTCGCGGCGGCGGGCAAACTCAGCCTCGTCGATCTCCACCGGAATTTCTTCCGATTCTTTCTCCACTTCTGCCGGAAACTCGATTGGTAAGCCAAATTCAGCCAGAATGGCGTGCATTTCGGTGTTGTGGTCACCGGCTACGCCCAGCACGCTCATTACCTCGCCTTCAAAATGCCCATCGCGGTCGTCGCTTTCGGGGTATTTCGTGAGACGTACAATCACCTTTTCGTTCTCATTCGCCCCACCGAGCTTGTCAGCCGAGATAAGAATATCATGGTAGATACGGCGGCTATCCGGGGTCACAAAAACCTGGTTGCCATGCCGTTCCAACGTACCTACGATCTCAGGTTTGCCGCGTTCGGCAATGCTCACCACCCGACCAACAATGCGCCGGGCCATTTGCCGCGTGCCGCGTTGCCGCGAATCGCTGAAAGCAATGACCCGAACCATATCGCCATCGATGGCCCCGCCGAGGTCTTCGGCCGGAATCCAGATGTCGTTATCGCGGTCGCGGGTGCCGTTATCGGGGACGATAAACGCAAACTTGACGTTGACGTGCTCGACTTTACCGAGAATGGTATTCTGGTTCTGGTTGAACTGAAACCGCCCATCGGGCAGGCGGGTCAGACGGCCTTCGTCGTGAAGTTCACCGATCAGGCCCTGAATCATTAGTTTCAGCTTCCGGTCGTCGGCATCGAAATTCTCGACCACATCCATCGTGCTCCATTGGCCCGTGTTATTGATCTCGAAAAAAGCCGCAACGTCGTTTTTCAGCTCGTCGATATATGAATTCGCTCGTTTGAAACCAGCCGGTCCTGCCGGGCTGACTTCTTTGCCATAATTACCCCGGCGGGTGCTGCTTTTCTGCTGCCCCTGCGCCGATGGTGATTTGGCGTATTTAGTTTGTTTGGGTTTCATTAGGAAAAGGGTTTGACGGTTGAGGTTTGTGATTTGATATTGCGCTACTGATTAGCGGAGCAGCATCAAATCACAAACCTCAACCGTCAAACGTGTAGTATGCCTTCCAGCCCGAGCGCGGGTACGTTGACCAGGTGTTGCTCGGTGATGCTGTCGGGCACGAAGATGAATTTTTTGTCGTAAATCTGGTTGCCAACATAATAGCTGACCCAGTATTCATTATTCAGGTGAAACACATCGGGAATAATGGTTTCAATCAGTTCGTGGGCATTAGGTTCAATCGACACAAAGAAGTGGCGGAGGGTAGCCGTTTTCTGTTCTTCGCCGTCTTTTTCGCCGTACCCACGCGAGGTTACGAATACAGTATGAATGGGTTGCTCATTCTGATTGATGAGAAACACCTGCCAGTCATACTCGTTAATCTCATTCAATTTGCGGGCCACAACTACCTGTATGCCCTCAACGGGTAAAAAAGGAATGTCTTTTTTCATTGGAAAGAAAAGAGTTTCAAGTTTTAGGTTTCAGGCAGCTGCCTGAAACCTAAAACTTGAAACTAACCAATTGTCATATCAAACAAATTAATCAGGTGCCGCTGCACGTGTTGCGCTACTTCGGCTACAGGAACCGGGTGGCCTAGCTCCTGCTGCATAGAGGTCACAGCTTTATCGGCAATACCACAGGGCACAATATGCTGAAAATAACTCAAGTCGGTGTTGACGTTCAGGGCAAAACCGTGCATGGTTACCCAACGGCTCGCTTTTACACCCATTGCGCAAATCTTCCGTGGGCCTTTTTCGTCATCGAGCCACACACCCGTCAGGCCTTCGATCCGGCCGGCGTTGATACCGTATTCACCGATAGTCAGGATAATAGCCTCTTCCAGTAGCCGCATGTAGCGGTGAATGTCGGTAAAGAAATTATCCAGATCCAGAATGGGGTACCCCACCAGTTGGCCAGGACCGTGGTAGGTTATATCGCCGCCCCGATTGATGCGGTGATAGGTGGCTCCAATCTGTTTCAGAAACTCGTCGTTGGCCAGCAGGTGGCTTTCGTGTCCGCTTTTCCCGAGGGTATACACGTGTGGGTGTTCACAGAAAAGCAGGTAGTTAGGCGTTGGCAGCTGCTCGTCGGGCGAGAGCTGACGGTTCGCAATCTTGCTCGCAACGGTGTCGGCAAACAGCCGTTCCTGCTCGTCCCAGGCGGTTTGATAATCGATCAGGCCGAGGTCGCGGATAGTTACTGATTTGTTCTGAAGCGTAGTGATACTCATTACAACTAGAACACGCTGAGGCGGTAAGGGGTTCAGCGGCATGTCTGTTCAACGGCGTTACATCTTCTGCCAGAACGTGGCGGCTTCCATGAGCCAGGCAATGCCGATGTGGATGAACAGGCCACCCCAAATGCTCCGTGTCGATAAGGCCAGCACACCCAGAATATAGCCGCCAACTAACGACGAAACGGTTTCGCCCAGCGGCCGGCCGAAGTGGATCGTTGCGTACCAAACGATCATCGGCAATACAGGACCGGACCACGAGAGGCCGGACTGCAAAAGCCCGCTGGGTACGTTATGTTGCAGGATTCGGCTCATACCGATGACCAGGAAACCGCGAAAGAGCAATTCGGTCGGCACAAAATCCCAGCCGTAGGCCAGTTCATACCCCAGCGCTGTAACCCACTCGGGCACGTTCAGCGCCTCATGAGCGCTCGTATTTCGGTACGTTGGGTAAGCCTGAAGAAAATCGGGCTGAAACGAGGCGTAGAGGATAATCGGCACCATCAAGGCCAGCAGCGTAGCGTATACAAGTAACCCTTTACGCTTGGGCTGCATGCCGTAGAACCCATTACCCGGCTTGTCGACCAGTAGGTAGTAAAGCGCCAGCGGCAACACAATAGTGACGAGCGAATGGACATTGCTCAACACCTTATAAGTATAAACGTAGAGCCCGAAGTTGGTGATCTGCTTCGCCCAGTCAGCATGAGCGCTGAAACCAGCGTAATAGGAATAGGCCACTAGTGCCAGGAGTGTATGCCACCAGAACCAACGGTTTCGCCAGATGTCGCGGCGGTTATGAAACACACCCCAGAGCCAGAAAGCACCGTAGTAAGCCGTGGCGTACAGGCCCAAATACCAGACAGGCCGCCAGGCGCTATACGGTTGCCGGTCAATGAGGCCATTTTCGACGCTAAACGTGTAATTGACAGCGATTAACAGCCCGATCCACAAGGTCGTAGCCAGATATAGGCCGGGCTTAAAGTCGGCCCGCAGGTAGGTACGTATGTCCCGGAGGAGTTCGGTCATAACTAATTTCGTTTATCGTTTTCTGTGGTGCGCATCCACAGCCGCGCAACACAGAAAATGATAAACGAGCTCTATCAAACGCGAAACTCAACGGTTCCGGTCGCTTTTTGCAATAGCCCTTCGATATGCGCCCGGAATGTGGCCATTGCCTGTTCCTCCTGCTCAGGTGTCCAGCTACGTTCAACGGCTAGCAGACGAGCCGTAACGGGTAGTGCTTCCAGCGTCGCTTTCCAGTCGATGAGACCGAGTCGGATACGGCGCATCAGCACGTCGGACAGGGTTTGCGCCATTTCAGTACGGGCGGCATAAATTACTTCGGCTTGAATGAAGGGGTGATCGTTGGCCAGCCGGGTAACCCAGTCAGGTTCTTCGCGCAACAGACGCAGCACGTTCAGCGCATCGGTGCCGTAGGTATTGGCCAGGTGGTCGAGCACGTCGGTGGGGTATTCGGGATAGCTATCGCTCAGGTGCTTGCGGTAAGCCCGGTTATACCCCTCGGCTCCCTGCAACAGCAACGTCTCGGTTTGGCAGGCAGCCAACATACCCGGCGCAACCGAACCTTCAGCCGCCAATAACTGACAGCAGGCATCCACGGTCTCCTGCGCCATCAGCCGGTAGGTGGTCCATTTGCCACCCATAATACTAACCAGGCCCGAAACAGGGTCAATTTCTACTTCGTGGTCGCGCACCAGCGCCTGGCTCGACGCATTGGGGTCAGCCTGCAACAGCGGACGAAGCCCGGCAAAGCCACCTGTTAGGGCGTCGATAGGAATCGGGGCCTTTACGTACTGATTTACGTGGTCGAGCAGGTAAGTGGCTTCGTCAGGGAGCAACGCAGGTACGTCACCAGGATTGGCTTCAGTATCGGTTGTCCCAATGAGCCATTGCCCGCGCCACGGAATGGCAAAGAGCACGCGGCCGTCTTTCGTCTTCGGCACCAGTAGCGCAGCCGGTTCAGTTTGTCCGGAAGCCACGGGTAAGGCCGTACCCGCCAGCACTACGTGAGCGCCTTTGCTGGCCCGCATCCTGACGCCCTGTTTAGGGTTAGCTCCCTGCCGCATCGTGTCGGCCCGGGTACCTGTTGCATTGATAAATACCCTGGCTTGCACCGAAAACGAAGCCCCTGTCAGCTTATCAACGACCGAGACCGAGGTTATTTTCCCGGCGTTATCGGTGTTTAGTTTGTCAACCAGAATGTGGTTAGCTACCGCCGCGCCCTTCGCCGCCGCCGTTTGTACCATACTCAGGTTCAGCCGAATATCGTCAAACTGACCATCGTAGTACATCACTGCGCTGTGCAGCTTATCAGGGTCGAAAGCGGGGAAATGCCGGACTGCACTCGCCTTACCAAGCCAACGACTGGGTGCCATGCGGCGACTGCCCGCCAGCAGATCGTATATTTTCAGGCCAATGGCATAATAAGCGCCCTCAATCAGATTGTTTACGGGCGTCAGCAATGCCAACGGATGGCACAAATGCGGCGCAATGTGCAGCAACGTCCGACGTTCGTGCAACGCCTTTCGCACCAGCGACAGCTGTTTAGGGTCAAACGTCTTAACGGCCTGCTCCAGATACCGTACCCCGCCATGCACCAACTTGGTAGACGTACCTGACGTACCCGCGCCGAAATCGTCGGCTTCGAGCAGGGCTACGCGCAGCCCTCGGCTGGCAGCATCAACGGCACAACCTGCCCCCGATGCGCCCGCGCCAATGATGCATATGTCAAACGCTTCGGTTTGCAGCCGGGATAGGTTGGCAGAGCGGTTCATTTCTTATCGTATTTCCTGGGTGCATACAAGAACCCGAAAGCTTCAGCGCCTTCGCGGGTGTGTACCTTGTGGTGCACATAATGAGCCCGCATGATCCGAATCAGATACGGGTTTGTCGCTTTAAAACTAATTTTTATTCGGCGGTGCACAATGATGTCGTGGAACACAAAATAGCCGATTCCGTAAAGCGTAACGCCAATTCCGATGGGTGCCAGATACCATAACGAGGGTATCTCGAACCCGACAACAACCAGGCCAACAGCCACGCCGCTGAACAATACGCTAAAGAGGTCGTTCACCTCAAAGAAGCCCTTGTGTGCATTGTGATGGGAGTGGTGCCAGTTCCACATAATGCCGTGCATGATGTATTTGTGCGTGAACCAGGCCACCCCTTCCATGGTGATCAGGGTAGCTAAAGCGATGGCAACGTTTGTAAGCATTTTTGCGTTTATAAAGTAATCGCGGTTGAGTTTAGATAACGGCCGGCACGACCGAAAAGTTGGCAACTCGGCCAGCTGCTAAGTTAAGCATTCAGTAGGCCTCGGCGGTGTACCGCTTGCAAATCCGGGCGGCGGTTGTACATTTAGGTGTGATCGAAACGCATCATGGTGGACAGATCAAGTACAGACTATAAAATGCTCAAGGAACTGGTTCGCCGGGGCGAAGGGCATTCACTTGAGTTCAAACTCAAGACAAATCACCCCGAAAAAATTGTTCGGGAAATCGTAGCGTTCGCCAACACCGACGGCGGTACGCTCTTGATTGGTGTCGGCGATGATGGCACCATTCCGGGCCTCAAATACGCCGATGAAGACGAGTATCTGCTCGTCAGGGCCATTGAAAAATTCTGCTTTCCGGCAATCCATTATACCCTCGAACGCATTCCGCTCCACGATGAGCGTGAAGTGCTGTTATTCCGGATTCCGCGTAGCCAAAATCGTCCGCATTACGTCCTGCCCGACCCGGCTGACCCTGATAATAAGAAGGTGTACGTGCGGGTAGCTGACAAATCGGTACAGGCCAGTAAAGAGGTTCGGGAAATTATGAAAGGCGTGCGCGCCGACCGCAACGTGCGCTTCACGTACGGCGACAAAGAGCGCGTGTTGATGAATCACCTCGGCCAGAATACGTCAATTACGGTCGATGCATTTGCCATGCTGGCCAATATTCCCCGGAAAATCGCTTCCCGCACGCTGGTACTGCTCGTATTAGCCAACGTACTGGATATCCACCCCAGCGACGTCATGGATAAATACACGACGAAGCTCGTAGCGTAAAAAGGGACCTTTTTCGTACAGGCCGTTACATTCCATAGGCAAGCACTGCGTGGCCACCACGAAGTAGTACCGCCCACCCGGCGGAATGCCTGCCAGCATCCAGAAGTACGTTTCTTTACACGCCGGTTAGCTGACCTTAAACACCCAGGCGGGTTGATTAGCTAGTTGCTGACGCACCTTTTCGGGTACGTTCACCACAACCCCATTGCCCGATTTTTTCCAGTTGAGCGGCTGTTTACTACCCAGGATAAGCACCGTTTTGGTAGGCGTAACGGGCAACGTCAGGGTAGCTGGCAACTGTGACTCAGTCTCTTTAGGTAGGTACGACGCGTAGGTGGCTTGCCCGTTTTGGGTTAAAGCCCACTGCTCCTGCCGGTACGGGGCCAGCGGTTTGGTGCCATAAATTGATTCGCCATTGACCTGCATCCAGTTGCCAATCTGCGTCAGACGCTGATACGCTTCTTCATGCCATTCGCCATCTGGACCCGGCGCGATGTTCAGGAGCATATTGCCATTTTTAGCCACCACATCGACCAGAATCTGCACCAGTTTCCGAGTTGATTTGAAATTCTCTTTAGGAATGTACGACCAGCTATCGCCCATAGTCAGGCAGGTTTCCCAGGGAATGGGCATGTAGTGGTCGGGGATTTGCTGTTCGGGCGTCACGTAATTCTCGAATTCGCCCGAAACGGTGCGATCGACCACCAGCAGGCCGGGCTGTTTCTGGCGGGCCATTGCCGCAATCCGGGCCATGTCAATATCCTGGTCAAACGGGATAGTACGCTGCCAACTCACGGTTGAATCAATGCTGCTGAAAGGACGTACCCAGCCGCCGTCGAGCCACAGAATGTCGACCTTCCCATAGTCGGTCATCAGCTCCTGAATCTGGTTGAAGGTGAAGGTTTTGAACTTCGTCCACTCCTCGGGGTATTTCTTCGGGTCGTAGTTGACGTTACGATCCTTGGGTGGGAAATAGGGCTTCCAGTAGTGCTCGGTATGCCAGTCGGGCTTCGAGAAATACGTACCTACCATAAAGTCTTTAGCCCGGAACGACTGTAAAATCTCCTTCGTCACGTTGCTGCGGGGATTCGACGAGAATGGTGTTTTGGGGCTCGTGATCTTGTAGTCCGTCTGTTTGGTGTCGAACATGCAAAACCCGTCGTGGTGCTTGGTCGTAAAGATTACGTATTTCATACCCGCCTGTTGCGCTGCTGCCGCCCAACGGTCGGGGTTGAATTTTACCGGGTTAAACGTTGTCTGTAGGGCCTCGTACCCTTTTTTGTATTCATACCAGTTACCGGCGGTGGGGCCTTTGCGTTCGCACCAGCCTTCATCTTCGGGGCAGAGCGACCACGACTCTACGATGCCACGCTCACTATACGTGCCCCAGTGCATCAGCAGGCCGAATTTCACATCCTGCCACCTACCGAGCTTCTGTCGAACGGCTTCATCCTTAGGCCAGATGTAGTTGCTGTGGTTCTGTTCGGAATGCTGCTGGCCAAAACCGACTGTCGACAACAGCAGACTACTGCACAGTGCCAGGTACGTTAATTTCATAAATCGTTCACTTTTAGAATTTTACGACGTTTCATTTTAGAGCAAAAGTTCATCTCTACTTAGATCAGCAGGATAACCTTGTGCCTTTTGGGGCTTGCCCTACTGCTATTCCACCACCTCGGCGGCGCCCATAGCATCGAACAGGGTATGCCAGTAACGGGTAACGGTAGGGTTATTCTCCTTGGCCGATGCCGTAGCGGCGAAAGGTAGCACCAGCCGAATTGATGGCGATCCAATGACGTACTGAGCTGACAGCTGTTTAGCATCGGCCTTAGCCCATTCGTCGGCCTGTTCGTTACTGGCGGGGGGCGTTTTATGAAAATCGCGGCGGCCAGGCGTATTCATGCTCTCGACCATATCGCTCAAATAATAAGCACGTACCTGACGGCCCGACTCATCGGCCTTAGCCAGCACATCGAGGCTACCCCACAGGTCGGTGTGCTGATTAGACAAAGTAGTGTTGGCCTGGTCGAGTTTGGTCAACACCTGCCGCTGCATAGTAGCCTGTTCGCGGGTAAGTTGCAGTTCGTAATCGGTTTGGGCAGCTTCACGGTCGGTGGGGCTAGCTCCTTCCGCATCGGGCAACTGGGTACGGGCCGTTAGCGAGAGGGCGCGGGCTTTGGCGGTATTATCGTGCACGAAATACACCACCACCTTATCGCACTTCTGATGTACGTTCTCGGCAATGGCTTCGCGGATAACGCGCTCATACATAGCCCTTGCTTCAGACAGGCTATTGTTGCTCAGGCTTTTATCGATAAAAAACAGCGTATAACTCGGTTCATCAACCGCTGCCTGGGTACGCTCCTTTTTATCGGAACAAGCGGCGAGCAGGAGTAGCAAAAGGGGCAGGATAATAAAATGATTCATAGCGGGCAGTTCACGCAATAAGCGTTAAGAGATTGCTTATCGGACAAAGACTATTTTTAATTGATACAGCCAGGAATAAAGGCTGGCTATGTCCGTCATAGCGGCTTCGATTCCTGATTGTGTTTATCGATCAGTGAAGGAATAATCAAAAAGCTGATACCGCTTAAAACTACATTCATCCCGAAGCCAATAGCATGCATGAATGTGGCCATAACGGTGCTCTCTACAATAGAGAAACCATACAGTACCAGAGCACGACCTACTAAAAAATGATAGGTACCAATACCACCCTGCGTTGGTACTGCAAGACCACCCAGCGACGATACAGTCAACACCATGAGGGCAGACGTTAGTGGGACATCTTGCGTGTTGGGCAATGATCGTAACAGCCAGTAAGTCGTTATCCAATAGAGAAATTGGTTTATGAAAGCCAAGGCAACGAACAGAGGTGGGTTTGGCAGCGTTTTGATAGCCGAAAACCCATTCCATAAGCCGCTCATCACGGCGGTAAGCTTTAGGCCAATCGGGTGCGTTGCCCAACGATTTCGCAAACGGCCAAAGGTCAGTACGCCAATCAATACCACCCCAATGACCAGCCCAATAGCCAAGTAAGTCAACCAGCCTCTAGACAGAAAGGAGAACGACGTAAAGAACGAGGCAATTCTATCCAATTCGAGCAAAAACGTGAGACCAATTACGAGGAGCAGCATAAGCATATCCAGCACCCGTTCGCCTACGACTGCTCCCATAGCATGCGCTATCGAGATATTGTCGGTTCGTTTCAGCGTCAGGCAACGGGTTATCTCGCCTGTACCAGGAATGATCATGCTGGCGATATTTCCCGACATAAGTGCGATAGTGCACCTAAATGTTGTGGGGCTGTAACCTAAGGCCATTAGTGATTGCTGCGCGCGTTTCCCACGCACGAAATAAGTGCTTATCGTCCCCACCACCGCTAGGGTCACCCAGCCATAATTAGCTCGCCCGAACGCGTTTCCAATAGCTACCCAGGAGACGTCCCTCAAAGCGAAATAAAGAAGTAAAATGGCTGTGATAACCGCTAGAATACGCCTGACTGATGATTTTTTGTACAAGTTGCGATGTGGTCTGAATGATTGACCAAAGCTACTAACAATTTGTGGCATGAAATTTGGCACGGAGAAACCAGCGATCTAATTTTGATCATTGCAGTAGTCTAGTTTCACAGCCCATACATCATTGATGAGTACGTCGCCGCATATTCTGGTTGTTGTTCCTTGCTACAACGAGGAAGAAGCCATTGCCGGCGTTGTGGCCGATATCAATCAGGTACGTGATCGGTACGGCTTGAATCTCGATGTCCTGGCAGTCAATGATTGCTCAAAAGACAACACACTATCTGTCTTACAGCAGCTTAACTGCCTTCACCTCGACTTGCCGGTCAATCTGGGTATTGGCGGTGCTATGCAGGCTGGCTACCGGTATGCACACCGTAACGGCTACGACATTGCCATTCAGATAGATGGTGACGGACAACACCCGGCCGATGACCTTCCAAGCCTGATCAAACCTATTCTTGATGATAAAGCCGATGTAGTAATTGGCTCCCGGTTTCTAAAACGAGCTGGTTTTCAATCCTCGTTCATGCGCCGGTTCGGAATTAAGTATTTTAGGTGGCTCAACAGAGTGTTGATCGGATTAACCGTTCACGACAGCACATCGGGCTTCAGGGCGTTTAACAAACGCACCATCGCACTCGTTGACCGTTATTATCCCGATGAATATCCAGAACCTGAAGCAATTGTACAATTTGGCATGCGTAATCTGCGTATTCAGGAAGTACCAGTAACCATGCGGGAGCGGCAGGGCGGCATCTCGTCAATATCGGTCATTCAGTCTGTCTACTACATGGTTAAGGTTACCATGGGCATACTATTCATCTTTGTTCGATCACAGAAGCAATAGGCCATCATGGAATCCCTACCCGTAACGATCCAGTACCTTAGTCTCATTGGCGCATTAGCCTTCATGGGATTCATTGCCCGGCTTATCACCAAAGGCCGACTGCGGGAAGAGTATTCGTTTATCTGGATAGCCTGCACCGTTATACTGATCGTTTTTTCGATCTGGCGAAACGGGTTGACCGTTGTATCCCACCTGCTGGGAATCTATTACCCACCTTCGTTAATCTTCCTGGCGGCTACGTTCGCCATCATCATTTTCCTGGTCCACTTGTCGGTCGTGATTTCCAAACTCCAGCAATCCATAAAAGACCTGGCCCACGAGGTGGCTTTTCTAAAGAAAGAAGTAGCTGAGCGCTCTTCCAACGGCGAAAAAACACCATCCGCTGGTAGCAAATACCCGGCAGAGTCACCCGTTGACCTGCTGTAATACCCCAACCCAGACGTATCGCTTTACCTATTTATGTCCAAAAAGAAAAAGGGGCAACCTCTTCAACCCCCTGTCAGACCAGCAACGAGTTCGGTAGTTGAATCGGCTGCTACACGGCTAAAGCCTGCCGAATCCTCAACAAGCAAATCGCCGGTCATCCCTGTAGATGATGATTTATCGTTTACATTGATTCGCTTCGATAAGCGGGTGAAATGGTTTTGCGGTATCGTTGTTGGCTTGTTCATTCTACTTTCGTTAGCTAAAATCCATACCTCATCGATCCCCGTATGGAACCAGATTCTGCCCGACGGCTCTGATCTGAAGCGCGGTCTGGTATCAGGTACACCCCGGTCTATTCGGATGGACGAATGGTCGGCAATGGTTCCGTTTGTGATATCGCAGGCTAATAATGGGTACCCACAAGAAAACCCAGCCATCGGCGGTGGCAAACCAGGCCTTGTCGTCTATTTGCCAATCAAACATTTTATCATGGCCTTCCGGCCAAACTACTGGGGCTTCGGTTTTCTGGACCTCGACCGCGCCTTTGCTTGGAACAACCTCTTCTATCCGTTCTTTGGCTATTTATTTACGGTGCTGCTCATGCTGATTCTGACTAGAAATCAGTTCTGGTTGTCAGTTTTTGGTGGTTTATGGCTTGTCTTATCACCTGGCATTGCTTGGTGGTCTTTTTCGCCGCTTACCCATGTTTTTTCCGGCTCCATCATTCTTATTAGTTCACTTTACGCCTTTTATGCGCGAACGCTCAGAACCCTATTACTGGCGGGGGTAGTCTTTGCTTGGGCGGTTGTGACGTTTGCCCTGAACCTGTATCCGCCTTATCAGGTGCCCTATGGTTATCTGCTTATCTTCCTGCTGATCGGATTTATCTGGCGCAACTACCGGAAAGAGGCGCTGTTTGACCAGTTACTGACTAAAGTCATCACGTTTGGCCTGGCTGGTCTGGCTATTGCGGCAGTGGTCTACGCCTACTACACCGACGCTAAACCAACCATCGACGCCATTGCCAATACCGTTTACCCAGGCAAACGCAGCGAATCGGGCGGTACAGGTTTTGTAGCTAACTGGCTCTCTGAATATTACTCAGGGTGGCTACTGAACGACCAGAAGTTTCCGAGCACCTGGATGAACATCTGCGAATTGTCTCATTCTGTTACGTTCATGCCCGTAATTGCAGTCTCGATGGCCGTCTATGCCTACGTGACCAAAAAGTACGACCCGCTCGTGCTGATCATCCTGGCCTACTCCATTGTGCTACTAATTTGGATCGAAGTTGGTTTCCCTACGTTTCTGGCCAAAGCAACCCTGCTGGATGTTAGCCCTACCCGCCGCACACAGGTTCCGCTGGGCATAACTAACGTTATGCTTGCTGTATTGTATCTGGCCTACATCCGGGGTCGTCAGATTACCCTATCGGCTTCAGTAAAAACCGGCCTCATCGCTTTTGCCGTTGCCTTTATGGTCTATGCGGCCTGGCTCAACATCAACGATGCCGGTGGTCTGTATCAGGCCCATCAGTTGTTTTTCCTAACGCTCTTTTTCATTGGACTGCACTTGCTGCTGCTGCCTGTTACCAATTTTGGGCGGAAAGAAGTATGGATTGGCCTGGCTATGGCGCTATTCTCGCTACCCAGCCTGGGTATCAACCCCATTGCTAAAGGGTTATCACCTATAACAGAGCATGCCCTTTACCAAAAAGTACGCGAGATTCACTTGCAGGACCCCACCGCCCGCTGGACGGTTATGGGCGATGTGCAGAACAGGCCATATGTAACCTATATGGTCACGGCTACCGGTGTCAATCAGTTGAGTGGAATCAAGTTTATCCCTGATTTCAAGACCATGCGCACCCTTGACCCCACGGCAAAACGCGACTCAGCCTATAACCGCTACGCCCATACCGTTTACACATCATACATCAACGGTACCGATTCAACCATCATCGTGAATCAGTTCGAAGATGGCTATCTGGTGGCACTCGACCCCTGCTCGCCAAAGCTAAAGACGTTAAACGCGAAGTATTTTATCTTCGAAAAAACCCCGCAGCCAGTTGAAACGCGGTGTATGACGCAGGTGGCTACGCTCGGAAACCTGACCATTTATAAGCGTACTGATTTTTAACCTCGTTTCAGTAGTCTTTATGGTTTATTCTCCGCTAACGGGCAAGCCTGCCACATTGGTTGACCAGATTCCGATTCAGCTTGTCGTTGATGTCTATAAGAAGCTGGTCAACCTCGATGTAGCCCCTTATTTTAAGCAGGCGACCACTTTGTCTGTCTATCGATGTGACGAAACTGGCTACCGGTTTTATGAGCCGGCAGTCATGGGTGACAGCGATTTTTATAAACACATTGGTCATGCGCTGGGCGGCTATTACCCGGATTGGAAATGGGAAAACAATTTCGCCGCTCAATACGTCGGGCCGACTAGCTCGGTACTGGATATCGGTTGCGGCAACGGGGGGTTTCTCCAGACGCTTCAGCGGCGGTCGGGTTGCGCAGTCATGGGGCTGGAGTTCAGCGAAGAAGCTATTTCGGTCTGTCAGCAGAAAGGACTGGCCGTTTTTGATCAACCCATTGAGACATTCGCTCAGGAGAAGCCCGAGTGCTTCGACGTGGTATGCGCTTTCCAGGTAGTTGAGCATATTGCACAGCCCAAACTATTCATCGAAGCGGCGTTAAAAACCCTGAAGATTGGCGGCAAATTGGTCATTGGCGTACCGAATAATGACCCGTATTTGTTTGAACACGGCAAATACGAGCCACTTAATATGCCGCCCCACCACTGCGGCCTATGGAATGCCGACTCACTGCGTGAATTGACTCGTTTATTCGCTATGTCTGTCGTTGATATTCAGCAGGAAAAAGCGAAATCCACGCGCGATCTCTTGATATACCCCTACCTGCACACCAAACATCGAATTGAAAAATTAATACATGACGGCAATTCATCAGCTAGTCTCAGGCTGTTGGATAACAGACCTGCCAAACTCTTACTATCGCTGTTCAACTTTACAAAAAACCGGCATATGGGCCATACTGTAGTGGCTGTTTATGAAAAGCAGTGAACTGGGTACATGCCTATATATGCATCAGCGTAGTCCATCACGTAAGGCCTGCCAGGCGTAGCGTAACCGCACTCGTTTCTGGTTTTCGAACAAGCTTATTTTTACCACTTCAATCAGCACCGTTCTGAGCGCTTCAATCAGATAGGCAGGGTGCTGTTTCCTGTGTCGCAGCCCTACCAGTATGCTATTCCGAATCAGGTAGTAATTACGTACAGGTCTATGGGTTACGTAACGAAGCAAGCCACCCAGCACGGCCCGTTGCTGCCCCAGCCGGTGTACGAGTTGCAGGGTCGATAGTTCAATAACGGTATAACCATGCACGGCTAGTTTCAACGTGTAGTCGTGATCAACAACGTCAATAAACAGCTCGTCGTCAAAGCCACCCACTTGCTGATACACGGGTAAACTAATCAGATTACCCGACGTCATGGTGGTCAATACGGTTCTGGGTGCTGTTTCGGTGGGCTTGGCTGTGGAGGTAGCTGTAGTCAGTGCATGCTGTGGGCACACGATACCAATCGGGTCGTTGAGGTGCATATTCCAGAAGCGCGCCATCGTTTCTATCATATTCTCGGGCGCACGGCTATCGTCATCCATAGTAAGCAGGTACGTGTAGCCATCGGCGATCGCTTTGGTAGCCCCTGCGTTCAACGCGTGGGCAATGCCTTTGTTAGCGCCTAACCCGACATATACTACGTTGGATGTTCTGGCAGCAAACGCATCGGCCCAGCCAACGCCCTCCGGAGTATTATCAACAATGTACAGCTTGTCGATCTGAGGCAGGTACGTTTGGATGTGCTCAATACACGAGGGCGGGCTGTGGTATAAGACAACCACCCCAGCCACGGTAGCTTTGTCAACGCGCGCCTGACCGGGAATCATATAGGTCTATTGTTTACAGGACTCACCAACGACGTATACAGGCTTATATGCCCGTCGATCATAGCTTTGTTAGTGAAGGTTTTCGGCGGCAACATAGGTGCTTCGCCGCGAGCTGCACTGATGATACCCTGAGCCAGCGCCTGATGGCTGGCTGGCGCCACCTGAATCACCCGGTTATTCACGATCTCGGGTAATGACCCGGCGGTGGTTACTACAGTACAACTGGCCAGCAGACAGGCCTCGATGGCGGCATAGCCGAATCCTTCAGCCAGTGAGGGAATGACCACACAGTCGGCGGCCTGGATGTGAGCAAACAGGTCTGCACGCGTCTGTTTATCAAGCACTGCTACCGACTCGGGTACGTTGAATGAGGCCAGCCGGCTGGTCAATACATCACGCAGGGAAATGAAGTTGGGGGCTGAAGGCCAGATAAATTTAAATGTAACTGAGGGCAATGCCTCTAATACGGCAGGCACCGCCTCAACCAGGTTGTCGAAGCCTTTGGAAATGCCGGGGCGACCAAAGCTAAGCACCACATAGCTACCGGTAGCGTAGCCATTTCGTGCCTGAAACTGTTGCTTTTCCACCTCTGAGAGCCTGTATTTTTCAATCTCAGCATAATCAACGCCAGGATAGATCCGCACGGCCGCTGCCTTCGGAAAAAGCTGTTTGTAATCGCGCAGGGTACTGTCTGATATACAGATAGTGGCATCGAACCGGAAGAGCAGCAAAACACGCTCGAAGAGGCGAAGCAGATGCGCTTTCCAGCGTTTCTGCCCGCTTAGGCTGTACCATTTCTCGTTCCAGACCTCATAAACCGTAACCAGCGCCCGCTTCCCGGTGAGCAGACTGGCGAGCCAGGCGGGAAAGATGGCGTTGTAGGTTGCTGTATGAATAAGATCATGGCTACGAGCCAACCGAATGGCTTTGGCAATGGCCCAGAGCGTGAAAAAATAACGCTGCCCCACCATCGGCACGCGCTGACGGATGATCGTTACCTTGTTATGCTGCTCGGTATCTATATACTCCGGAAAATTTTTAGGCGTCAGTACGGTCGCTGAATGCCCCTGGGCTACTACCCCTTCGGCCAACTGCTGAAAGAGCAGTTCAGCCCCGCCTATGTGCGGATAATAGTTATCCAGTATATACAAAATTTTCATCCGAAATGATGCTACAGAGGCTTTTTAGTCAGTCGTTGTAAAGACAAAAGCAATCGAATGATGCCTTTCAGCGTAGGCCGGATAAGTAAGGTTTGTGGCTTGGTTAGCATCCAGGTGATGAGTCCGGTAAGAAATGGGTACCGATACACCTCCTCGTTGATCTTCCGCATGCCCCGCGTCGACTTTTCGACCGAGATATCACCCCGTACCGACCAGAACAACGCCACCATCAGCCATCGCCGCGCCTGAAAACGCCGCCATTCCTTAACGCCTTCGTCAGTAGGGCTAAGTATAGATAGCTGCTCAACCAGTTGACACAGTTTGCTCGTATCAGCCACAAACTCCAGAAAGCGGTCATCGCTTGTTTTACCGTCCATTGATGTCCAGTAGCGAACCTTTCCCAGCGTTTTGTTCAGATAGTATACATCCCCGAGTTGATGCAGAGAAAAGACGGTAGCAATGTCAAATGCAAAAATAATATCGCCTGCTAGAAGGTGCCGAATGGCCGTGTAGCCCTCGCGGCGCATCATCAGCGCCGGAAAGAAGCCTAGGACGGGCCGAACAGCCAATAGCTCCCGAATCGATTCCTCGGCCGATCGGGTGCCTGTAGCTTTATTGTGATAATTGAACCGAACAATCCCTAAGTCGTAATGCTCTACGCAGGCCAGTTCGGAATACCCAAAAGCCACCGCCGGATTCGCTTCCAGCGTCCCTACCATCAACTCAACGAAGTCTGGGCAGAGGTAATCATCAGAACAAAGGAAAGTCAGGTAATTACCCGTTGCCTGATCCGCACCAAACTGAAAATTCTGCACCATTGGCAGAAACTGATCAGGTTTTCTAACCTTCAGCCGCTCATCTGTTAAGCTGGCCAAGTATCCTATCAGTTCATTGGTGGAGTGATTGTCAGACACAACCACTTCTATATTCGTATAGGTCTGGCTAAGGGCGCTTTCAACGGCGTCTTTAAAATAGCTAAGCTTCTGATTGTAAACCGGAATGACAATGCTAACCAGCGGACTGCTGCTCATGAACTCTTCTTTTTAGTAAACACTGGCCTCTTTAGTCACCAGCCTGAGGCGAGTGTTATCGCCCCAGAACGCCATGGGTTCGTAATCGGGGTATGGGTAATGGCCTAATTTTAAGGTAATGCGGGCATTAAGCCGTTGGACATGCTCCTCAACCAGCCGTCGTACCGAAATGGGTTGACCGCTGCAACAGTTGATGACGCCCGTGACACGGTTCTGTTCCATGATCTGGGTCAGGTACGTTGCCACGGTCTCTACAGGCAGGTAATCGCGTAGCTGTTCGCCACCCGACATATTAAATTGGGTCTCACCTGCCGCCACGGCTCGCTCCAGCAGAGGCAGAATCGAGTGAGGGCTTTGGCCAGGACCGTACAGATAAAACAAGCGCGCCCATTTTAAATCAAACGCATGTTCGGTCTGCAACGTCTGCAAAAACCGACGGAGCGAGTCTTTGGCCAGCGCATACGGATTGGCTGGGTACGTTACCGACTCCTCTGACAAACAGCCGCTCTGCATACCATACTCAAAACATGTGCCAGTAACCGTCAAATTACGCAATCCGTTCGTAATCAGATTCTTGAGAAAAAGGTACTGCGGAAAGAGGTTTTGCTCGAGGTGGAACGACGACTTGTAATTGGGCAGCCCCTGCCAGGCAAGGTGCATTAGCGCGTCGGGATGGCCGAAGTAAGCATATAGGTCCTGTTCATCACCGGCGGGCGGTATCGAATAAGGCACAACCATTACCTGCCCGGCCCAGTCGAAATGGGCTAATTTGTCGGGTTGTGTCGACGAGACCGTTACACGGTGCCCACGCGCCAGCAATGCCCGCACTACGTGCTGCCCTACAAACCCCGATACGCCGGTGACGAGAATATGCATTGTTAACAGGTATTGCTGAAGCTCCAGCTTCAGCAGTTAGAATCGGATAATTACTACCGAAGCTGGAGCTTCAGCACTATCGGTTACAACACGTTCACTTCCGGAATGGGAACGACGAACTGGCCACCCCATTCTGAAATGTACGACAGTTGCTTCGTGATTTCGTCGCGGAGGTTCCAGGGCAGAATCAGCACAAAATCGGGCTTTCGGGCCTTCAAAGTTGCTTCATCGACAACCAGGATGTGGCTGGCGGGCGAAAACTTGTTCTGCTTAGCGGGGTTGGCATCCACCACAAAATCGATTAGGTCGCTCTTTACGCCGCAATAGTTCAGGAGCGTATTTCCTTTGGCTGCCGCACCATAAGCCGCTACCGATTTGCCCGCCCGCTTTTGCGTTGTCAGGAAATCGAGCAGATCGAGCTTCACATTCAGGGCGCGTTGCTGGAAGCCTTTGTAATACGCCATTGTGGTCAGGCCTGTGTCTGCTTCTTTCTGAATCATGGCCGCTACACTGGGCGAAATGGCCTTGCCCTGATCGGTTTCGTGTTTGGCATAGATTCGTAGCGAACCACCGTGGGTAGGCAATTCTTCGACATCGAACATAGTCAGGCCCTGCGCCGCAAAGATCTGGCTAACGGTGGTAAACGACAGGTACGAAAAATGCTCGTGGTATATGGTATCGAACTGGTTGTTTTCGACCAGTTGGAGCAAGTGCGGAAACTCCATCGTGACCACGCCTTCGGGGTTGAGCAGGATCTGCATGCCCTTCACAAAGTCAACAATATTGGGTACGTGAGCCAGCACGTTGTTGCCTAACAGCAGGTCGGCACCAGTACCCTGGCTTCTGAGCTCGGTAGCCAGTTCGGTACCAAAGAAGCGGGTAATGGTGGTCACGCCCTTGTCGATGGCGGCGGAGGCGGTATTGGCGGTTGGTTCAATACCCAGCACCGGAATCTGCTTTTCTACGAAGTATTGCAGCAGGTAGCCATCGTTCGAAGCCACTTCGACTACTAGCGACTGGCTATTCAGCCCAAACCGCTTGGTCATAGCCTCAACGTACCGCTTCGAGTGGGCCAGCCAACTGGTCGAAAAAGACGAAAAGTACACGTACTCACTATCGAAAATCGCGTCTGATTTCTTATACTCATCGACCTGCACCAGAAAGCAGGTTGGGCAGGTGAAGACCTTCAGTGGATAAAACGTTTCGGGCTCATTAAGCTGTTGGGCCGTCAGAAACGAGTTCGAAGCAGGCGAGTTAAACAGGTCGATAAAGACGTGTTCGAGGGGTGTATGGCAGAATCGACAGGTCATTTTTTAGAGGCTGTGGGGTAGGCGTTGATGGTACGCGGATTGTACGGAGTAAACCCGATTTGCACGGATTTTTGGATTAAAAGGGGGCTGGTCTGCTTCCATTTTGCACTTTGTTTCAATCCAAAAATCTGCGAAAATCCCTTTAATTTGTACAATTCTGCGTATCATCACTGCATACTATCGTCAAGCA
Source organism: Fibrivirga algicola (assembly GCF_011742925.1). Classification (GTDB taxonomy): domain Bacteria; phylum Bacteroidota; class Bacteroidia; order Cytophagales; family Spirosomataceae; genus Fibrella; species Fibrella algicola. The sequence goes on along the minus strand of NZ_WAEL01000006.1, from coordinate 212,694 downwards.
AAGTGAACCCCATATCTCGGGCGGATATATCCGTGATAGGGAGGGGCCAGGTTATGTTTAGTTTCGGGTCATTATAGCGAACGCCTTCTTCGTGTTCGGGCGCGTAAGCAGCACTGTGACAATATACTAGTTCACAGTTGGGCTCGAGTGTCTGGAAACCGTGGGCGCAGCCTTCGGGAATATACAGCATCTGCTGATTTCCGGCCGATAGCTCAGTGCCAAACCATTGCCAGCGCGTGGGCGAGCCGGGCCGTAGATCGACCAGCACATCAAACACGCGACCGGCCACGCAGCGAACCAGCTTTACTTCAGCCGCAGGTACGTGCTGGAAATGCATGCCCCGGATGCTACCAGTTGTGGTGGTCATGGAGTGGTTCATCTGCACCCAGTCGGCACAAAGACCGTAGGTGAGAAATGCCGCCCGGTCGAAGGTCCGCATGAACCAACCCCGGTGGTCACCACGGGGGGTGGGCGTGATCAGATACGCCCCGGCAATGGGTGTTTCATCGAATGTCATACAGCCCAGGGTTGGTTAGTCGCTTCGGCCTGCGCAGTGTAGGCCCGCAGGTCGGCATCTGTATGCACGGCTCCATTCTGGTAATAATCGCGGTACCAGGCGATGGTACGCTGAATGGCTGTTTCGGTATTCCAGACGGGTGCCCATCCTAAGCGCTCATGAGCTTTAGTGCAATCCAGCGACAGCAGGTGCGCCTCGTGCGGATTTGCGGCCGACGGATGTTCGATAGACTGAATGGCCGACCATTCGGCGCGCGCATAGGCAATCACCTCGCGAACGGGCAGTACATCAGTGGCGGCCGGACCAAAATTCCAGCCCTCGGCACTGGGTACGTTACCTTCCATAAGTTGCTGCCCAACCAGCAGATAGCCCGACAGCGGTTCCAGCACATGTTGCCAGGGCCGCACCGCCAGCGGATTTCGAATCTCAACCGGTACGTGGCCCTGGGTACTCCGAATCAGGTCGGGAATCAGACGGTCAGCGGCCCAATCGCCGCCGCCAATGACATTGCCCGCCCGGACACTGGCTACCAGCACCTGATGCGACTGCCCATACTGCGCCGGGTTGAAAAACGAGTTTCGGTAGCTCGCCGTGACTAATTCAGCCGCGCCCTTCGACACGCTGTATGGGTCAAAACCACCCATTGGGTCGGTCTCGCGCAGTGGCTGGCCGTCTTCCGGATTGTCGTAGCATTTATCGCTGGTCACGATCACCACCGCCCGCACCGAAGGCGTATAGCGAACAGCTTCCAGCAACCGGGCTGTGCCCAGGATATTCGTTTCCAGCGTTTCCAGTGGTGTACGATACGATTCGCGCACCAGCGGTTGCGCAGCCATATGCATCACCATATCGGGCTGAGCGCTTTGCATGGCCTTTACCAGCACAGGTACGTTGTTCAGATCGGCCAGCGTCTCCGGCTGGTTAAGGTGCAGCAGGTCGTATTGACTGGGCGTAGTAGGCGCGGGCAGTGAGTAGCCCACTACCTGAGCGCCCAATTGGTGTAGCCAATACGCCAGCCACGACCCTTTAAAGCCCGTATGCCCCGTCAGAAAAACGGTCTTTCTTCGGTAGATATCGTTGAACATGAACATCTTGCCCTCAACTTACTGTCTTCTGTTGCGCTGCTAAGTCTGAATTACGTGCTTTAGCAGCGCACTAGAAGACAGTCAACTGAAGGCAGGGAATTGAGGATTCTATTTTACCAAACTTTCCATTCTGCCTGACCACTATTCCAGGCGTTTTCCAGTTCCGTTTTATCGCGCAGGGTGTCCATTGGTTTCCAGAAACCATCGTGCCGAAAGGCCATCATCTCGCCCTGTGCGGCCAGCATTTCCATGGGGTAACGCTCCCAGGTGGTATCATCGCCCTCGATCAGGTCAATGACAGAAGCATCACAAACGAAAAAGCCGCCGTTGATCCAGGCACCATCGCCTTTGGGTTTCTCAAGGAATGACCGGACGCCATCAGTGTCATTTACATCGAGCGCCCCAAACCGGGCCGAGGGCTGTACCGCCGTAAGGCTGCATTTTTTGCCATGTGCTTCATGAAAAGACACCAGTTTTGTGATATCTACGTCGCCCACGCCGTCACCGTATGTGAGCATAAACGGCTCGTTGCCAATATGATGACGTACCCGGCGAAGCCGCCCACCGGTCATGCTGGTTAGGCCAGTATCTACGAGGGTGACTTTCCAGGGCTCAGCCTGCGAGGTATGGACCGAAATTTCGTTGGTGCTCAGGTCGATCGTTACATCAGACTGGTGGAGGAAGTAATTCGCAAAAAACTCCTTGATAATATACCCCTTATACCCCAAGCAAACGATAAACTCGTTATAGCCGTGGGCAGAGTATATTTTCATGATATGCCAAAGAATAGGCATACCACCGATTTCGACCATCGGTTTGGGCTTCACGACCGTTTCCTCGCTTAAACGAGTACCAAGGCCGCCAGCTAGAATCACAACTTTCATGGATGCGTGGGCTACTACGCTATGGGTTAGCTTAGGCAAGTTAAGGCAACTCACCTAACGATAAATAGGCCCGCTCCAATTTTCGTGCCATTAATCTGGCTTCGTGCGCCCAGTGTCTATATGGGCGCACGTGCACTGAGCCCAGTCGTTAGCGCACGTAGACGTTCAAGTCCAGATACTTATTGCGAAATTTACCTCGAGGATCATACATGCGGGCCAGTTGCAGGAATTCGGGGAGCAGATCATATCGCTCTTTGATCACCTGCGGGTCTACTTTGAATAGCTTACCCCAGTGTGGGCGGGCATTGAATGGCGCGAGTTCAGCCTCGATCTGCGGTAAAATCTTCCGGACTTCCTCCCAGTTTTGTTTCCAGGTGAAGTGAAAGGCCACACAATCCTGATTGTAACAGGGACTCATCCAGAAACTATCTGCCGCGATGGTGCGAATCTCGGAGATCATCAGCTGGGGGTAAATGATGCTACCCATCTTTTCGAGCGCTAGAAACGCCTCAACGGCATGCATTTTCGGCACGAAATACTCCGACTGTAGCTCCTCACCGCTGCTGGGTGTGAAACCCATCTTGAAGTGAGGCAACCGCTCGTACCAAGGTCCCGGAACGCCCATCTGCTCGGTGCAGTTTTCGGCCGACATCTTGGTGATCGGATGCAGGTTTTTCGTCGCTGCTTTCGCTCCAAAGAAATCAACGCCTAATGCCTTTGTATCCGGTTCTACTTTCCGCTTTACCCAGACCTGACTGATCTTTTTGTTCTGCCAGTCGGTAAACAGGCTGACGCTATACCCACTCGCCAGCACCTCCTCGAAATGATCTACCAGCGACTGGAGAGGCAAATCCTGAAACAGATCCTGACGTACCTGATAGGTCTTCTGGACAGCCAATGTCATTTTGGTCACAATACCCAGAGCGCCTAACCCTACCACCGCTCCGTTGAACAGCGTTTCGTCTTTGTCGCGGCTCAGGTTAACAACTTCGCCATTGGCCGTAATCATTTCCAGCGCCGATACAGCCGTGGCCAGGTTACCATTTTTCACCCCTGAGCCGTGCGTGGCTGTGGCACAGGCACCGGCAACCGATATATGCGGCAACGACGCGAGGTTGTGCAAAGCATATCCCCGTTTGTCGAGTTCCGGCGCAAACTGACCATAGCGTGCCCCCGCCTCAACGGTAACGGTCATGGCCTGCTCGTCAATTGACAGTAACTTATTGAAGTGCTGCGTCGAAATCTGGCTGAGCGGGCTATCAGCAATGTCGTTGAAACAATGGCACGAACCGAGCGCTTTTTGTTGGCCCGCCCGCTTGATAATCGTTTGCAGCTCGTCTATCGTTTTAGGCTCGTAGTACTCTTTAGCCTGGTACTGATAATTACCCGCCCAGTTTTTACGAACGGCTTTTCCCTGCCCATCGCAGGCGATCAATGGCGACAGCACGGTGCCGGCCACCAGTGCAGATGACGTTTTCAAGAATTCGTTTCGTTTCATTGGTTAAAATTGAGAAGAGAGTTGCGGTGGGTACGTCCATACCTGAAGGTACGGTTATAAATGGTAAAGAGTTGGTTGAAGATAACCTAACTACGCACCCGTTCGGTAGGCCAGGACAAAAAAACGCCCTGACCGATTGGACAGGGCGTTTTTGTAAATTATAGTTGGATAAGTACGTAAAAGATGCCTTATCTACGCAAAAGCCACTGCTTTTGGATTTAGACAAACCCAAAAAGTATGACACGGCACGTTTTGACGTAACTTTGGGTTCCGAAATAAAGCCGTACGAGTCAACCACTTTATGAAAGTAACGCTTCAACAAACCGACCGTTTTGAAGACCGTCACAACGGTCAATTTGATCAGGATTTCAACCAGATGCTCGAAGCAGTGGGCGTCGATACGATCGACGAACTCATTGAACAGACCGTACCGGCCAACATCCGGCTCCCTCGTCCGCTTGATCTGCCCGCGCCCAAGGGCGAACACGAGTTTTTGAGTGACTTCAAAAAACTCGCCCAGCAGAACAAGATCTTCACGTCATACATTGGCCAAGGCTATTACGATACCCTGACGCCAAACGTGATTCTCCGTAATATTCTGGAAAATCCAGCCTGGTATACGGCCTATACGCCCTACCAGGCCGAAATTGCCCAAGGTCGCCTGGAAGCCCTGCTGAATTTTCAGACGGTAGTCTGTGACCTGACCGGCATGCCGATTGCCAACGCCTCGCTGCTCGATGAAGCTACTGCCGCTGCCGAAGCAATGACGATGCTCCACAGCCTGCGCCCGGCTGCCCGGAAGAAAGCCGAAACGTTTTTTGTGTCGGACCGTTGCCACCCGCAAACCATTGAGGTGGTACGTACCCGAGCTACGCCGCTGAATATCCGCGTGGTAGTAGGCGACCATCGGATGGCCGACCTGACGTCAGGCGCTATTTTCGCTATGCTCCTGCAATACCCCGCCACCGACGGTGAAGTATTCGACTATACAGACCTTATTTCTGCCGCTCATGAGCTTGGTATCAACGTAGCTGTTGCTGCCGATCTGATGGCCCTGACGATGCTGACACCTCCTGGCGAAATGGGGGCCGACGTAGTGGTTGGCTCTGCCCAGCGGTTTGGCGTGCCTATGGGCTTCGGTGGCCCACACGCAGCCTTCTTCGCGACTAAAGATGTGTATAAACGGCAGATTCCGGGTCGCATCATCGGTATGTCGGTCGATGCGCAGGGAAATCCAGCCCTTCGTATGGCACTACAAACCCGTGAGCAGCATATCCGTCGCGAGAAAGCAACGTCGAATATCTGCACCGCGCAGGTTTTGCTGGCCGTCATGGCGGGTAGCTACGCCGTTTACCACGGACCACAGCGTCTCCGCGAGATTGCCGAACGCACCCACGGCCTTACCCGGTTGTTTGCCAAAGCAGCACGCCGAGGTGGTTATGAAATCATTTCCGAGAACTACTTCGACACCGTTACTCTCCGCGTTGATGATATCGAATCGCTGAAGAAATCGGCCCGGGCGGCGCAAATCAACCTTCGTTACCACACCAACGATGAGTTGGTTAGCCTGTCATTCGACGAAGCCAAAACGATCAAGGATCTAAAAATCCTGCTCGATGTGTTCGGCATACAGGTATCAGCCGATGATCTGACCAGCATGATCGATAGCCTTGAGCTGACCTGGCCTGAGCGGCTGGTTCGGCAATCGGACTACCTGACGCACCCTGTTTTCAACACGCACCATACCGAACACGAGATGTTGCGTTACCTGAAATCACTCGAAGAAAAGGACCTTTCACTGGTTCACTCAATGATTTCACTGGGTAGCTGCACCATGAAACTCAATGCTACCGCCGAAATGATTCCGGTAACCTGGCCTGAGTTTGGTAAAATGCACCCCTTCGCCCCTAAGGAGCAGACAGTCGGCTACCAGCAGCTTTTTGTCGACCTGAACACCTGGCTGTGCGAAATCACCGGTTTTGCCGCTATGTCGCTACAACCCAACTCGGGTGCGCAGGGCGAATACGCAGGTTTGATGGTCATTCGGGCTTACCACGAAAGCCGGGGCGATGAGCACCGCAACGTGGCCCTGATTCCGCAATCGGCTCACGGTACCAACCCTGCCAGTGCCGTAATGGCCGGTATGAAGGTGGTGATCGTGAAATGCGACGAACGCGGCAACATCGACGTACCTGACCTGAAAGCGAAAGCCGAACAGTACGCCGCCGATCTTTCGTGCCTGATGGTAACGTACCCAAGTACCCACGGTGTGTTTGAAGAGAGTATCATCGATATCTGCGACACGATTCACAAATTCGGTGGTCAGGTGTACATGGATGGGGCCAACATGAACGCGCAGGTAGGCCTGACCTCACCCGCAACCATCGGTGCCGACGTGTGTCACTTGAATCTGCACAAAACCTTCTGCATTCCGCACGGCGGCGGTGGTCCCGGTATGGGTCCCATCGGCGTAGCTGAGCAACTGGTACCTTTCCTGCCTGGAAAAGGCTCGGGGCCCGTTTCAGCAGCGCCCTACGGATCGGCCAGTATCCTGACCATCTCGTACGCTTACATCGCCATGATGGGCGGCGAAGGACTGACCAACGCCACCAAGCGGGCCATCCTGAACGCCAATTACATTAAGTCGCGGCTCGACGGCCATTTCGAAACGCTGTACACAGCTGTGAGTGGCCGCGCGGCACACGAAATGATCATCGACTGCCGACCGCTGAAACAGTCGGTCGGCATTGAGGTAGAAGACATTGCCAAGCGCCTGATGGATTACGGTTTCCACGCGCCAACGGTATCGTTCCCGGTAGCGGGCACAATGATGATTGAGCCAACGGAATCAGAATCGAAAGCAGAGTTAGACCGGTTCTGCGACGCCATGATCGCCATCCGCAATGAGATTCGCGAGATCGAGAACGGCGAGGTTGACAAAGTGGAAAATGTACTGAAATACGCACCGCACACCGCCGTGGTAGCTCTGGCCGATGACTGGAATCGTCCGTATACCCGCGAGAAAGCCGTTTTCCCGTTGCCTTATGTTCGGGCCCGCAAGTTCTGGCCAAGCGTAAGCCGTATCGACTCGGCCTACGGTGATCGTAACCTGGTTTGTTCATGCGTGCCGACAGACGCCTACGCCGAAGTAACTGCCGAAGCAGGCATGGTTGCCACCGATATGGTTTCGCCCGCTTAAAACTAAGTTTGCTGTTTGTCGTTTGAGACGGTCCGCCGCCGCGGTTTGATATTGCTCCGCTACCCCAGGATTTGGGTAATTAGCAGTGTAACGTCAAACCGCGGCGGCGGACCGTCTCAACCTATTTTTTCCCAACGTTATGCAAGACATTGAGCCTTTCTATGGCTGGGAGAAGTATTACGCCGCCTCTGAAGATCCTCAGTCGCCTTTTCACGAGCGGACATACAATACAACCCAGTACGAGAACGACATTTACGGTTATTACATCCACCCGTTTTGGGACGAAATCGGTTCTGAGACGCTTTATTGCAAGATTCTTTACGCCAATTACGACAGGCAAGCTGTCGTGATCGAGTTGTTCGGTGAGTGGAACGACACGCTGCACAACGACATTATGCACTTAAAACGGCAGGTCATTGACCCGCTGGTTAAGGAGGGCATCAAATACTTTCTGCTGATTGGCGAAAACGTACTCAACTTTCATGGTTCCGACGATAGCTACTACGAGGAGTGGTTCGACGACGTAGAAGATGGCTGGATCACGGCCATTAACTTCCCCGAATTTGTGGAGCAGGAATGGAAACGGTTCCACCTCGATTATTACATCAATTTCGGGGGCACCTTACACATGGTCAACTGGCGCACATTGAAGCCCATGAACCTGATTGAAGCCGTAGGTACGTTGATTACCCGGCGGTTGGGGTGAAACAGTTTTCTGTCCTCAATGATCTATTGCTTCGCTCTTTTAAAACTCGTTAACTTGCAGCGTAACAAAGTACTGAGGACCGAAAACCGAGGACTTATAACCGTTAATTGAGCTAATGGAAAATAAAACCACCGCCACCGAACAGATTCAAGCAACAAAAGCCGCTGCAGCCGAAAAGTTAGACGCTTTTAAGACGGAAGCCGGTGAACACCTGAACGCTGCTGCAGCTCAACTCGACGAGTTGAAAGACCAGTTAGTTGCTAAAGCTCATGAATTGGGGCAACAAGTCGATATCGATGACCTCAAAGCGAAAGCGGCGGCACATATCGAAACGGTGAAGGCTACTACTGCCGAATCGCTGACGAACCTGCAGGCGCAGGCAGAAACAGCTTACACAACAGCCTCAGCTAAAGCAGATGAGCTGGCTGATATTGCCGAAGATAAATTCGATGAAGTTCGCGCAGAAGCGGCCGTTCAGTTGGAAGCCGCTCAGGTTAAGCTTGATGAGTTGAAAGCCGAAGCCGCCCATCAGGTTGAGGCCGCTAAGGAAAAAGCGAAGGCCGTTTGGAACCAGCTTTTCGGCGAGTAACAAGCCTATTACGTTGATAGTAAGTTAATAAACCCGGACGATCTTCAGTTAAGATTGCCCGGGTTCATTTGTTTAGAACCCTTCTGTATATTTCTCCGTACGTATGCCTTTAGTACAATTCAGTAGCTAGTGTTGCGGGGATTGTATTCGTTTTGTCCTAATCTTACCGTAGTTTTGTAGGCTCGCGTAACTTATTGTAAGTCAGGCGAGGGATCAGCAGAAACAATATCTTCTACTGATTTGTTTACAATCGACATTAACACTTCACGCAGTATATCATGCTGATTACCCCCGGCAACCTGTTAGCGACCGTTCGCACTCCCGAAGACCTGCGTAAACTTCCCAAGTCAAGCTTACCCCAACTCTGCGATGAACTGCGCCAATATATCATTGACGTAGTGTCTATCTATGGCGGCCACTTCGGGTCGAGCCTGGGCGTGGTTGAACTCACTACTGCCCTGCATTACGTGTTCAATACACCTGACGATCAATTGATTTGGGATGTGGGACACCAGGCATACGGGCACAAGATTCTGACTGGGCGTCGCGAAAATTTCCATACAAACCGGTTCTACGGCGGTCTGTCAGGCTTCCCGAAACGGAAAGAGAGTGAGTATGACGCCTTTGGCGTTGGCCATTCATCGACGTCTATTTCTGCCGCACTGGGTATGGCCGTTGCCTCACAACTACAGGGTAATCAGACCCGCAACCACATCGCCGTTATCGGTGATGGGTCAATGACAGCCGGTTTAGCCTTTGAAGGTATGAACCATGCTGGCGCTACCGATGCCAATCTGCTGATCGTGTTGAACGACAACTGCATGAGCATTGACCCTAACGTGGGTGCCCTGCGCGAATATCTCACCGACATTACTACCTCGCCCACATACAACAAGGTAAAAGACGATGTCTGGAACCTGCTCGGTAAATTTAGCACATTTGGCAAGTCGGCACAGGAGATCGTATCGAAGGTAGAGACAGCCATCAAATCGTCGGTGTTGTCGCAGAGCAATCTGTTCGAGTCGCTAAACCTGCGTTATTTCGGACCCATCGACGGCCACGACGTTGATCGCCTCGCTGATGTACTGGCTGATCTGAAGACCATCCCCGGCCCGAAAATCCTTCACGTGCTGACGGTAAAAGGCAAAGGCTACGGCCCCGCCGAGAAAGATCAGACCAAGTGGCACGCCCCCGGCCTATTCGACAAGCTGACAGGTGAGATTAAGAAAAAGACATTCACTACGCCACAAGCGCCGAAGTATCAGGATGTTTTTGGTAACACGCTGGTTGAACTGGCCGAGCAAAACCCACGCATTGTGGGGGTAACGCCCGCTATGCCCTCGGGGTCGTCGATGAATATCATGATGAAGGCCATGCCAACACGGGCATTCGACGTAGGCATTGCCGAGCAACATGCTGTAACCTTCTCAGCCGGTATGGCCACGCGGGGCGAAGTAGTGTTCTGTAATATCTACTCCACGTTCATGCAGCGGGCCTACGACCAGGTCATCCATGATGTGTGTATTCAGGAACTTCCGGTGATTTTCTGCCTCGACCGAGCAGGTTTTGCCGGTGCCGATGGGCCAACGCACCACGGTGCGTATGACATCGCGTTTATGCGCTGCATTCCCAACATGATCGTGGCTGCGCCCATGAACGAACAGGAACTGCGCAACATGATGTTTACGGCTGCGTCAGATACCGTTCAAAAGGGCAACCAGGCCTATACGATTCGTTACCCACGTGGTGAAGGGGTAATGCCTAACTGGAAAACACCGCTGGAAGAGTTGCCTATCGGGAAAGCCCGACTAGTCCAGGACGGCGACGATGTAGCCATTTTATCGCTGGGCCATATTGGTAATTATGCCGTAGCAGCTATGAAGCAACTGGCTAAAGAAGGCATTCGTCCGGCCCACGTAGACATGCGCTACGCCAAGCCACTGGACGAAGCGATGCTCCACCAAATTTTCCGCCGGTTCGATAAGGTTCTGACCATCGAAGATGGATGCTTGATGGGTGGCTTTGGCTCGGCTGTACTTGAGTTTATGGCCAATCATGGCTACATGGCCCGCGTAAAACGCCTCGGTATTCCCGACGCCATCGTTGAACATGGTGAGCAAATCGAGTTACACCGCGAATGTGGTTTCGACCCCGATGGCATCGCCGATGCGGTACGCGAGCTTCTGTATGCTACGGCTCAGGTACGTATCTAAGTAACCACTATTTAATTAGGTCCTGGTTGTCAGTCTGTTAAACGCTATCAATAAGATGGCATTTAACAGACTGACAACCAGGACCTTTTACTTTATAATAGCGCCTTAATTTAGGCTTGGGCAGTACATACTAACAGATGTACTTAATATATTTTACATAGATTTCAATCCAGAGTACCTATACTTCCCGTAAGCATAGAAGCTTCTGCAACAAGCAGAGACAGGAACTATTAACGCTTCGACACATATGCTTATCCAACACAATGAACAATCGGGAACTGATACGCAGCTATCGCCCAAGCATCCCTCGATGATCTTGGGGCGGCGGTTGTTTCTCCGCTATGCAGGCATCACAGCCGCTTCGGCGTCACTGCTGATTACTGCCTGTAGTAAGAACGAAATGGCTACTGGTCTGAGCCCGCAGTCTGTTGATCTGGGTACTGGTGATACCGGTATCCTGAACTACGCGTATGCACTCGAGCAACTGGAAGCTGCTTTCTATACACAAGTTATCGCTACGCCATACTCAGGCATGAGTGCCGATGAGATGAGCATCCTAACGGAGATTCGCGATCATGAAATCATTCACCGCGATTTCTTTAAGGCTGCCATCGGTAGTGCTGCTATTACCGGGCTAACCCCCAACTTCGGCGCTATCAATTTCAATGACCGGAACAGCGTACTAACCACCGCCCGTACATTTGAAGACCTCGGCGTATCGGCTTATAACGGCGCCGGTAAGCTGATAAAAGACGTAAACTACCTGCTGCTGGCCGGAAAGATTGTATCAGTAGAAGCACGCCACGCCGCTATTATTCGCGACCTGCTTAGCCCAAAAACAGCCTCGTTTGCCGGTGACGATGTTGTTACCGCTTCAAACGGATTAGATGGCGCCCTTCTACCCGCTGCCGTACTCGCCGCCGCTCAGCCTTTTGTCATGAATAAGATCACCGCCAACTTAGGTTAGGTCCGATTCGTCAACCAATTCAAACAAGAAAGCCATGAACTTATTCCAGATATTCTCTGACATTGAAAAAATCGACGGCGACGCGCCCGAGCGCCTAGCCTATTATAGCCGCCGCAACTGGCTGAAAATGAGCAAGCGTGTAACCGCCGCCGTGGCTGCCCCAACGGTGCTGGCAGCATCACTCAATGATGCCTATGCCCAAAGCTCGGCTGCTGTCGCCGCCCTGAACTTCGCCCTAACGCTCGAATACCTCGAAGATGAGTATTACCGCACCGCGATTGGCACGTCTGGTCTTATTCCGGCATCAGATCTGGCTATTATGGGTCAGATCAGCAAGCACGAGATCGCCCACGTTGCCCTCCTGAAAGGTGCCTTGGGCTCTGCCGCCGTGGCGAAGCCTACCTTTAAGTTTGGTACTGTGTTCAGCAGTTACCAAACTTTCCTGTCGGCTGCCCAAGCATTTGAAGATACGGGTGTACGGGCCTACAAAGGGCAGGCAGGGGCCCTATTGGGCACTGATCTTCTGACGGTCGCTCTACAGATTCACTCAGTAGAAGCCCGTCATGCTGCCGAGGTACGTCGGCTACGCGGCCTGCGCGGCTGGGTTACCGAAGGCGACACGGGTGCCGTGTATGCTGGTGAAGAGCTAACAACACAAGCGGGTGTTGATCTGATGTCATTGACCGGAAAGTCGTCGGCACGCGCTCGTGAGTCATTTGACGAACCACTGACAAGGGAGCAAGTTCTTGCCATCGTTACGCCTTATTTGGCTTAACCCGGCGCGAACCAAATGCAGAAAGGGTAGGCTCCGGCTTACCCTTTCTGCATTTGGTCCCTATTGATATGATTATAGTCTACTTGCTAAACAACAGTGGGTATAAAGCGGGTTATGACACACCACAGGCATAAGGAGTTAGCCGGAACTCAACATCGTATGAATTTCGTTGCATTTTTCCTCAACTAAGCCTGTATATTTGATTTCAAAACTAACGTTCAACTTGAAACGAAGCTCGCCTCTTTCTGACGAATCCGTCCTCGTCGAACAACTGCTCAAGCGCGATGATAAGGCGTTTCAGTGGTTGTACGAGCATTATTCAGCTGCGCTATACGGCGTGCTGCTGAAGATTGTTAGGGAAGAAGAACAGGCGCAGGATTTAATGCAGGACGTTTTTGTGAAGATCTGGAACAACCTAGGCAGCTACGATACCCAAAAGGGACGCCTCTTCACTTGGATGCTCAACATTGCCCGAAACACCGCTATCGACAGCATCCGATCGGGAAAAGCCATGAGTCGCCCAGCTTCGGCGCAAACTATATCAACCGACGACGAAGGCACCTACACCGTCGACCGGCAATATTCAGTAGCTCCTGATAACACGGATTTCATCGGCTTAAAGGAAGTAGTCGACAAGCTTCGGCCTGATCGAAAGCAACTTATTGATCTCGTTTATTTCAACGGCTACACGCACGAAGAAGCGGCTGAGGAGCTCTCACTGCCATTGGGCACGGTAAAAACCCGCATTCGATCCGCACTTCAGGAGTTGAAACAGCTATTTAACCGGTAGTACTGCTGATTTTTTTCTACACTCCCGTTTCAAACAGGCGACTTTTTACGCTCCATTTACTCACTTGCGGCTTCCAGCCGCTTTTGTGTTTTACGGCTGTGTGTCAACCGATTAAGTAAATGGCGGCGCGTTGCCTATAGTGTTCTGAACAAAGTGGGGCGTTTTTTGTCTAGTAAGTATAGATACATGGACAAAGCACATAAAACGTCATGTTAGAACGTCTGGAAGAAATTCGCGAAAATATATTTCGCTACATCGAAGCCCGTATTGAGCTGTTTACGCTCGAAACTCGGGGCAAGGTAGAGGAAGGGGCCGTTACGGCGGTTCATGGAGTGATTTTGGGCTTTCTGGCTACAATCACAACCATTTTCTTATTTAGTCTGCTGGCTGCCTGGCTCAACGAAGTAACTGATAGCCGGTATGTCGGCTTTCTAATCGTAGCCGCCTTTTTCCTAATCCTCACACTGATCTGGGCCGTCTCGAAGCCATCGATGACTAACATGATTCGTAGAATTGCCTATAAGGCAATGAAAGAGAGTCAGGACAAGAAAGCAACAGATAAATCACAGGCCGTTCAGGACCTGATGACTCAAACGACCAAGACGCTTAACGAAAGTGGCCAGTACTTACGGTAAGCCGTAGGGTGGCTATATGTCCCAACATCCAGTATACTCAACATTTTTAGCTTATTTTTATCCTGTTAAAACTCATGGAAGACCCTAAAGTACCTTTTGCTGACACCACCGCCCGCCGCGCCCAATTGATGGAGGCGACCGAACGATTCAAATCATCAATTCAAGATAGTGTAGACTCTCTTAAGACGGATGCATCTGAAGTTGGAAAAACAACGGCGTTGGTAGCAGGTGTAGCTTTCGGTGTATTTTTGCTGGCGAGCCTCATCCTGCCTAAGTCAGACGAATATCGGTACGCTGAAAAATACGGCGAGCCTGATGACCGCGACTACACAGACCACGAGGAGGAGGACGATGAAGATGATACGTATGTGCCCCGGCAACAGCACAAGGCAATTCGGCGCGAAGCGAAAGAAACGCAAAAGTCGGCTGCCGCCACTGGCTTGATCGGTGGTTTACTGACGTCGGTACTGACCAACATTGCTCGTGAGCAGATAAGCGGTTTACTGACTCGAATTCGGACAAATAATGCAATCAACCCCACAGCGCAAACCGCTGCTACCCAATACCACGAAACAGTCCCGAATCAGCCTGTCAGCTATACTGACCAGCTATAAAGAATCGGGTCGGAAATCGTTTGCCGTATTGCTCGACCCGGACAAGGTTGGGCAATACGATTTTACTGAAACTGTCAGCCGGGCCGTTGCGCATCAGGCTGACTTTTTTTTCGTTGGCGGTAGTCTCATTACCGACTATGTGCAGCGTGACATGATTGCCCAGATTCGGCAGCAAACTGACACTCCAATCATTATTTTCCCCGGCAATTCACTCCACATTGACCCCTCAGCCGATTCAATTCTTCTCCTGTCACTTATATCTGGGCGAAACCCCGATCTGCTCATCGGCCAGCACGTCATTGCGGCCCCGCTTCTGAAACGCAGTGGCCTCGACATTGTATCAACAGCCTATATGCTTGTCGATGGCGGCGCTCAGACTACCGTTTCATACATCAGTAACACCATGCCTCTTCCTCACGACAAGCCTGGTGTGGCGGCGTGCACGGCGATGGCCGGCGAGCTGCTTGGCATGAAGCTAACGTACCTGGACGCGGGTAGCGGTGCACGTCGTCCTGTTCCGGCCCCGCTTATCTCGGCTGTTCGGCAGGCGGTAGATACACCAATCGTAGTGGGGGGCGGTATCAACACAGGCGAGAAAGCGTACGATGCGCTCCAGGCTGGTGCCGATCTGATCGTGGTAGGCAATGGCATTGAGCAAAATCTGGATCTTCTACCGGAAATTGCCGGGGTGGTTTCGTCGTTCAATATCAAACCAATTCAGAACCTGCACGTCTGACCCTTTCTGCGTTCACTACGCCATTAGTAAGCTACCGTACATGACTTTCTCTTTATCGATGCCTTGTTTGTCCGGCTTCTACCGGATAGCCCTGCTGGTCTTACTGGCTGGGCCAATCAGTTACACAGCTTCGGCGCAAAAGGCACCGTCCCGAACGTACCCAGGTCGCTTTTACACATCGGTGGAGAAACTGGCTCAGTTTCCGGGCGGGCAAAAAGCGATGCTCCGTTTTCTGGCCCAAAACATCGAGTTTCCCACTTCACTCGATCGGATCAACTACAAGACCGGCCCCGTGAAAGTGCGCTTCATCATTGCACCGGACGGTAAAATTTATGACATCACTGTCGATTCACAGCCTGTGCTTGTTCCCGAAGCTGAAAAGGGAATGGACGAATATCGAATCAGTATTATCCGGGCTATTGAGAAAATGCCCCGCTGGACACCCGCTCAGATGGGTGGGATGCCCGTGGCAATGCTTTACACCATTCCGCTTAAGGTTGATAACTAATCAATAGCTGCTTAGCAAAGATCAACTGCCGCATCTGGCGATGGAAGAGCACTGTTAACAGGTTATTGTCGATTATTCATTGATACATGAAGGTTTATAAGTTTGGGGGTGCTTCCGTGCGCGATGCCGCCGGTATCCGAAATGTAGGTACGATTATTCAACGCGAAACGGGAAATGACTTGATCGTAGTGGTGTCGGCGATGGGGAAAACAACCAATGCGCTGGAAGACATCGTGGTTAGCTATATGGCTGGCCGTATCGATGAGGCGCAGTTACGCTGGCAGAACGTAGTGATCACCCACGAGTTAATTGTTGCTGAATTTGAACTGCCCGATACCCTGTTGGCCCCCGTTCGAGCTATTTTTTCGTCTATTGCCAGTAAGTTAGCCACTGCCCCCACCACGCTTACCAGCTACGATGCCGTGTATGATGAGATTGTGCCGATGGGTGAACTGATCTCAACGCATATACTGACCGCCTACCTGACGCATATCGGATTACCCGTTCGCTGGGCTGACGCTCGGCAACTCGTGCGCACCGACGACACGTTCCGTGAAGGTAAAGTAGACTGGGAAACCACCAAATCGCAGATTCAGGCATTTGTGGGTGATCGTATTGGCTTATTGGTCACACAGGGGTTCATTGGCGGAACGGCCAATGGCGAGACGACCACACTCGGACGCGAGGGGTCCGATTATTCGGCGGCCATTTTCGGGTATAGCCTCGGGGCCGAATCGATCACCATCTGGAAAGACGTACCCGGCGTGCTCAACGCCGATCCTCGCTATTTCGATGAAACGGTGTTGCTGCCCGAGTTAACTTACCAGGATGCGACCGAACTTGCTTATTATGGCGCCACGGTAATTCACCCAAAAACGATAAAGCCACTTCAGAACAAGGGCATTCCGCTCTACGTGAAATCGTTTTTAAAGCCTGACCAGCCAGGTACGTTGGTCGGCGCACCAACCGTTACCAAACCAACGCCGTCGTTCATCTTCAAAGTGAACCAGCTGTTGATTTCCCTGCACCCGACCGATTTCTCATTCATCGCTGAAGATAACCTGAGCCTGATTTTTGGTTTGTTTGCTACGGCGGGGGTTAAAATCAACCTGATGCAGAACACAGCCCTTAGCTTCTCTGTCGTCGTTGACAGTAAGCCCGATCGGATCCCCGATTTGCTGGAACAACTTCGCGGTCATTTCCGCGTCGCTTACAACGAAGCCCTGGAGCTAATCACCATCCGCCATTACGACCAAAGTACTATCGACCGTGTGTTAGTAGGCAAAAAACTTCTGCTTGAGCAGAAAAGCCGCAGTACAGTACAGTTGGTGGTTCGAGAAGAAGCTCAATGTACGGCTTGACCGCATCGGCAGACCGGTCAAACCATACATTAAAACTTAGGGCACGACAACATGCCTTTTTTGGGCTTGTAGCGCGACTTGTTACTTTCGGGACGCTCGAAAATGTAAGAAATAGATATTTCGTGCGAGCCACCGCTGGCAAAACCTAGCGTTGATATAGTAGCGTCGTAGCTGTAGCCAATCGAGAATTTATCGGCCCGGTAGCCAATCAAGCCTGCCACTGCGTCATGGTTGTTGATCCGCTGATCGTATTTTTTGAACGGGATACCCCGATAATAGGCACCAATCGTGATCGGTGAGTAGGTTAGGTATGCGCCCAGGTCGAGTTGATCGTATTTACCCTGGAATTTATAGTTGACCACCGGCGAAAAACTGATCTCCCGATCCATCTCATCGCCGTAGCCGGTAAAGCCCGTCAGCGGAATACGCAGGCCAGCCTGAAAGCTTCCTTTGATGGGCAGGCGGCTGCTATTGGGGGCGAAGAAGCTTTGGTCGGGTCGGCTGATGTGATGGGCCGAAGCACCGATCCAGAACCAGTCGGAGTAGAACAGGCCACCCGTCGAGAAGTCAGCGTAGCGGTTATTAGGGGCACTTTTCAGGGCGGCAATAAGCCCATCATTCGTAGTGTTGCTGATAAGCCCCTGCGACGAAAACTGGTCGCCAAACGTAAGACCGAAGTAGTTGACGTTCCGGTTCACGTAGCTCCCCTGCACCCCTAACCGAACAAACGCCGACTCGCTCACCTGGAACTGGTACGCATATTGCGCCGCTATCTCCGTTGACTGCACTGCGCCTTGCCCCTGGTTATCGCTCACGAGCATAAGCCCAAACCCGCTATTGAGTTTCGGTGCATAATAATCGAGGCCAACAACGGTAGTTACATAGTTTGTAATGGCGGGCCACTGGTTACGGTAGTTGATCGTAGCCCGGGGTGCCAGTGCCGACCCGGCAAAAGCCGGATTGAGGTATTGCGGAGCCGCATAAAACTGCGTAAACTGAGGATCCTGTGCGAAACAGGACGACGTCCACAGCAACGCCAGAAGGCAAAGGATCGTATATCGTATAACCATGCTGGATAAGCAACGCAAATTCATTGCCAAACGAGGTAAGGGATCAAATTTAGTCTAAGGTAATTGGCAACGGGCGAGTGGAACTCCATTTGCTGAGTGGCTACAAATATGGCCCCAGATCAGCGTTTTACAGGTAAAATTTTACGGGCCCGGATTCGTTTACTATAACGTAACGGGTCTGTTCTCTGTTATATGATGACCAGACTTTCGTTCTCTCTCAACAAATGGTATTCCAGGTAAGATACGGTCTTTATTCTGTCGCTTGGGCGATGGTCTGGCTATTGATGGGCATTGGCAACGGCTGGGCGCAAACGTCGCCCACATCGGCGTCGCTTATCCGGCAAACAGAGCAGGAAAACAAGATTAAAATTGTCGGTAGTCTCTGCGTTCCCCTATCGACGACCGGTAGTGGCGGCTGCGCCAACGATCCGGTTAACTTCTACGACGTTGACCCGGCCGCCGACAAAGCGAAAACGGTCTGGGTAATCGACGGCAACGCCCCGCAAACGGGCGTAGTAGCTAGTATGTCCTTTACTTCACCGGGGGTTAAAACGATCAGCATTACGCGGACCGTCAGCACAACGGCTACGTCTACATCGGTAGTTAGCTCAACAGTGTTGCCTGCTACCTCATTTACCGTAAATGTAGGTACGCCCCCGTCAGCTTTTCAGCAATGGCGCCCCGATACAACCATCTGTAAAGGTACCTCGATTACTATTGATCCTTATCCGGGTGGTGCGCCACAGGGTGTAACGTATTTGTGGTTTCCCAAGGGTGAAACTACACAGTCCATTAGTACTACGGCCTCTGGCTGTTATTCGGTTGAGGTGACCAACGCCGAAGGCTGCTCTACGCAGGATCGAATACGCGTCAGTCTGTGTCCGGAAGAAAGCGGCTCGCCGGGCTCTAAATGGTACTTCGGGACCAACGCAGGCCTCGACTTCGGCGGCGACAGCCCAAAGCCCCTCACCGATGGGAAACTCTCGACCATAGAAGGGTCAGCCTCGATTACTGATACGAAAGGAAATATTCTATTCTACAGCGACGGTATTACGGTGTACGACAAAGACGGGAAACCCATGCTGGTTTTTGACCCCATCAGCGGGTCGTTGACCAGCGGATCGGCGGTATTGGGCGGAAACCAACGATCGACCCAGTCGGCGATTATTGTACCGAAGCCCGTTTGCAGGGGCTGTGACTACCTCTATTATGTGTACACAACGGCAGAAATAAACGGTACGCGTCAAATCACCTACAGTGTGGTTGATATGCGCCGCAATGACGGAAATGGAGCTGTAGTGCAACAAAACCTACCCGTTGTGACCTCATCGACATCGGCAAGCAGCACCGAGCGATCGGCCGCCGTCCGAAATGACAAGGATACCACCTATTGGGTTATCACCCACGATTACGGCTCAGCCTGTTTCCGGGTCGATCACCTGACTACCGCGACGACCTCAACCCAGCAGCAATATTGCCTGGGTACGTCACACGACTCACCCGCCCGTGGTGAAGGACAGATCAAGATTGGCCCGGCCCCTACCCCACCCGTTACAGCTACAGGTACGTCGGGAACAGTCACGTCGGGGACCCTTGTGTCGGGAACAGCTACCCAGGGCAACAGTAATACGGCTGTCAGACCAGTGGCAGTAGTCATACCCGGCGACCCGGCCAGTTCTGACCCGGACCGACAGAAAAGCTATGTCGAGGTATTTTCCTTCAATACGGAAACCGGTGTATTGACCGGACCCAACAAGAAAATCGATCTTGGTCCGGCTCCCCCCACGGCCTACGGGGTAGAATTCTCACCCGACGGGTCAAAGGTCTACGTCACGTTAATAGGGTCCGTCTCCAGTGTCAGCGGCGTGTCGGCACAAACCGGCCCGTCGCGCATTATCCAGTACGATATCACCGTCGATGACCCGGTCAGCACCAGCGCACTGATTGAGGAAAGTACGACCCGACAATACGGTTCGCTTCAAATTGGTCCCGACGGCAAAATTTACGTGGCGGTGCAGAACCAGCCCTCGCTGGGCGTTATCGACAACCCGAATGGTGGTCTTGTGAGCGCAAACCCATTCGAGCGTCCCCCCGTATTCACCGTTTCCGGTCAGGATTTAGGCGGGAAGATCAGCCAATTAGGTTTACCTAACCAGGTCGTCAACTTCACCGAACCATCCAGCAGTGCCGGGATATCGGCCAGCAACGTCTGTGAAGGTGACCCGGTTACGTTCCAGATTACGCCCTATTGCCCTAAGCTGAAAGAGACGTATAACCTTACCGTGCGAAACAGCGCGGGAGCGATTGTCGCGCAGGCGTTATCATTCACGCAAACGTCACAGACCTTCCAGCTCAGCCAGCCAGACACCTACTCGGCCACACTCGATGTACGCGTGATTACGTCGACCGGGGCGACCTGTACCACTGCCACCGCCGAAACCTCACTGACGGTCATTGAGCAACCCAAGCCATTCAGCGTGGGGCCCGATATAAATGTATGTACGAATAAACCCGTTTCCCTGACCATCAGCGCCGAGGCAGAAGAATACGCCTGGGTATTCAGGGGCCGTGTCTACAGCCGATCCAGAGTGCTAGTGACCACAACGCCAGGTACGTATACGGCTTTCATTGGTAACGGCGGCGAATGTTTCGAGTCGGATGTAGTTGAAATTAATATACGAATACCGCCCAGGCTAAACCTGGGTCCTGACCAGACCTTGTGCGAAAACGGCACGCGTACTATTGAGGTACCAGCTGTGCAGGGCTTCGAGAGTTATTTGTGGAGCAACGGCGCCACTACTCGTGACGTGACGGTGTCGCAGCCAGGTACGTATTCGGTGACCGGTACCTTCACCACGCTGGACGGGGTAACCTGTGAGGCCTCGGACGATATCAGGCTGATTCCTGTGAAGAATCCCGTGCTGACTGCCGCCCTGACCAACCCGGCGGGTTGTACAACCATTGACGGGGCGATTCTGATCACGCCATCGCCAACGCTGGTAGTATCGGGTACCGCCTCGCCAACTAACTCGTTTACCTACTCGTGGACAACCGTTAGCGGCACGCCCATCTCAACTACCGGTAACTCGGCCTCGGCATTGACCGAAGGAACGTATACAGTGCGGGTCACCGACGAAAACACCTGCGTTACCGATGGCTCGTACGCCTTGCGCTCGAGGGCCACGCCATTGTTACTCACGGCTCAGCCCGGAGTGCAGCGATGCGACATACCCGGTAGCGGGTCGGCCACGCTGGGTGTCAGCGGCAGCACCACGCCCGTTGGGTACGTATGGCGAAACAGCAGCAGCGGTATTGTGAGTACCAGTCCGTCGCTGACGGGCGTAGCCGCTGGCGTTTACAGCGTGTCGGTGGTCGACAATCTGGGGTGCATCGCGTCACTCTCAACCGTAACCGTTGGGCTCGATACCCGTTCGTCGCTTAGCCTTGGCCCAGACCGCAGCAAATGTGTGGGCGATACGGTGGTTATCATCCCACGCGACGGTGGCGCAGTGGGCAGCGTAGCCTATCGATGGAGTAATGGTCAAACAACACGTACAATTTCTGTAAATACAGCAGGTACATATTCACTGACGACCACCAACGCCCTGAATGGTTGTATTGGCAACAGTAGCTTGCAAGTCCAATTCGTACAGAAGCCTAACGTTGCGGCAGGTACCAATT
Organism: Fibrivirga algicola; assembly: GCF_011742925.1. Taxonomy (GTDB): domain Bacteria; phylum Bacteroidota; class Bacteroidia; order Cytophagales; family Spirosomataceae; genus Fibrella; species Fibrella algicola. The sequence goes on along the minus strand of NZ_WAEL01000006.1, from coordinate 190,866 downwards.
TGTCGCTGTGTCTGGGTGCACCCCAATCGCTTACTTCCCTGCAATTGACGGGTAATAGCCCCGGCGGAGGCACGTGGGCGGGTACGGGTGTTGATCCGGCCGGGCAGTTTACGCCGCCCGTATCGGCCATTGGGCAGGTGCTCACCCTTACCTACTCCGTTACGGTCAACGGTTGTGCTAACTCGGCTCCGCGACAGATTGCGCTGAAACAGACACCGCAAGTGAATGCCGGCCCCGACGCTGACTTCTGCGAAGGCACCGTGCAGGTCTTGCAGGCCATTGGTTCGCCGGGGTCGGTGTACCGCTGGAACGATGGCACACAAGGTTCGCAGTTACGCCCACAGCAAACGGGCCGCTATACCGTTACTGTTAACCTGGACGGTTGCGAACAGAGCGATGCCGTCGACGTTAATGTAAGGCCGTTGCCGCGTTTCTCGCTCACCCGCGAGGCAGCCATCTGCCTAGGTGATAACCAGCAAACGCAGCTCCGCGTGGTACCGGGCAGCGCCGACCAAATCGTAGCCTGGACAACCAGCAACACCAGCTCAACAACGCTACTTGTGAGCAGCGTGGGTACGTACTCAGTGACCGTGACGGGCAGCAACGGCTGTATCGCCCGCGACGCTGCCCGTGTGGTTGACCTGTGCGAGCCAAGGCTGTTTGCTCCCAACGCCTTTTCACCAAACGGCGATGGCGTCAATGATACCTTTGTGCCGCTCAACGCGTATACAACTGATCTGGAATTGCGAATCTACAACCGTTGGGGTGAAGTAATATTCGCCAGCACCCCCGAAAACCCCGCCTGGGACGGTACCTACCGGGGTGAGCCAGCCCAGACGATGGTGTACCCATATGTGATTAGTTACAAGAGCCAGTACTTCCCCGAACGTCCCCCCGCCGTCAAGCGCGGCTCGGTGCTCCTGCTTCGTTAGTTTCGCCTGCTTTAGCTGACGGCGTTAGCAGACGCTAAGAAATGCTTGCGTCGATTTCCGAAACTACTATCTTTGTTACTTCTCAAGCGGGAGTAGCTCAGTTGGTAGAGCGGCAGCTTCCCAAGCTGCAGGCCGTGGGTTCGAACCCCATTTCCCGCTCATAAGTAAAAAGCCAGTCAGGTACGTACCTGACTGGCTTTTTTGTGCCCGGTTGACAACATGGTTCGCACAAGCAGCCATTAAGTGGGTATGCAGCGTAGCCTATTTCTAGTACGTTGCTAGGTTAGTCAGTTGTAAATGTGACCACCTTACCGGCCGATAGCCGGACTTGGTTACGTTCAATTAAAGGTGTTAGTTGCTGGAAGGCATCGCGGCGGTTTTTCACGTCGGCTTCATCGAACCGGCGGTAGGTGTTCCAATCTACGTAGGCAGTATTGGTATTCGTATCCAGAAAACCGCCCGATACCAGTTTTTCATCGTCTAGCTCAGGTACGTAGATTACTGCCAGCGAAACAGAGACGCCGGGTTGCGGGTAAAAAGTCCAGGTTAATTTCATACACGTTTAGCGGCTATTAACCTCGCCTCAGGCTATTCATTGCCTCTTAGCTAGCCTTGTTGACTTATACAAGGTAGAGCAGCAAGGCCGATTACCCAACAGATTGCCGGACGCAAACAGTCATTCTCAACTCTACTGCAATCCGGGATACCCCCCACTGACGTATGTATATCCGTAGATAGGTGAACTTATTAACGTATTTCTTACGAGTAAGGTTGAGTAGAGCGCGAAAGCCCCGATTTTCTGAATCGGGGCTTTTTTATGGCCTATCGTGACGAATTTAACCGCCTTTGCCAAAGGGTGCTATAACAACGGCATCAAACTACTGATCCTATCGGAGAAGAATACAAATGTCTTTTAGACTACATATGATAAATGGTCCATTTTTTGACATGCATTACCTATAGGTTTGCCGCTTGTTTAGCTGGCCGAGCTAGCCAGTCAGGCTTGTGAAGCCCGCAATAGCCCGAGAGGTTCGTCTCGGAATTTCCAAACCTTGTCTTATTATATGGCTATGATTGGTCAACGCGTGCGAATAATCCTGCTGCTAACCGCAAGCATTCTGTGCTTTGCCATATACTGTAGCATGTGGATCGACTGGATTCACGGATTTACAGACGGCACTTTCGGCAATAATTACCTGGTAGCGCTGGGTAAAACAACTGCTCTGTCAATCTATACCGTGTTCGCCGTTCGCTTTGCTTATCAACGCATGAACACGCTGCTCTAACAGACGAAAGAGCAGCGTGTTGCGGCCTGATCAGATAGCGGCAAACTTATCAGCAATGGCTTGCCGCAGTTTGTCAACCTTAGAGGTCCAATCAATGCCAATCGCTGAATGGCCCGCCGCATCGGCGATGTCTTTTTGTTCCAATGCATATTTCAGCATTGCTTGCAGGTCGAGAAATGTCAGATTTGCTAGTGAGTCCATGATTCGTCGGTAGAAAATAGCGGTGCTCCATAGGAGAACCGATGCTGTGCACCACCGCAGAGAGACCGCGGCCGTTGTGCTTAACTATACCCTGAACAGCGCCTTTTGTTTGTATATATCGAGCCGCCGACACCAGCAGTTTCTGGCTCAGTACTCCTGGGCAGGCTGGTCAGGCAACTAGTTGACTTAGTACGGCTGAGCGTTATCTGACTCAACTCATATGCCTGCGCCTTAGAAACTCGTTTGTAGAGTCCGGCCCTAAAAAATAGTATGCTGCTTTTAAGTGAGCCAACTGCCCACAATGCCTGGGTACGTCATCCTAAGTAAGAATACCATCTCTTTCAATGGCTCATTCATCATTACCACGTTGAGTTATCTCTTAACGAGCAGGTTTACAGGTCATGGCCAGTCCTTGAATCACAAATCAGCAGATCTCGCTAGTTTAGCGACAGCACTTAGGTCTGTTGAAGCATCGGTGCGGCTGAAATCCTGCCTCTTTCTTGGGGTATTAAGTTGTCGGTCTTAAGTCAATCATACTTAACACCCTTCTTAATTCTCTCCCATGTGTTGGCCGCTGTGAGTAGTAGTCTGACCGAACGTTTGCCGACGCCACAACCAGCTTGGCAAAATCATTCAGACAGCCAATAGCGGGTAACCAGACGCTCAAAAAATCAGCAAAATCCTGATCTCTAGTTGTTCTCTTGGCGCTGAACCTGTATTTTGAGAGGTGTGAGGGAAAAGACAGCAGTAGATAAACAGCAAAGGCTAGCCTGGTTTTGCGGCGTACTCGTCGCTTGGCTGCTGCTGCTTGTGCCTATCTGGTCTGCTCAGGCACAGTCGGAAACGAAGCAGCAAGCCTGCGTTACGTGCGATTCGCCCGACCTCCCATCCAGCCAGTCCGACTTCGCTTCGATGGTGTACAGCCAGGGCTCTGTTGCCCGCGTAAACGCCCGGCCCGGCTTCCCATTTGGCGCGTCGCTCAGTTTACCACTTGGTTTTCTCGCTGGCTTTACCTGGCTACCCTACGCGCCATTCAGGGTACAGCGCCAGGGTTCTCCATACACTTTCCGCTTTCTGAAGCTCATCTTTGAGCACCAGATCGCTATCAACGCGCCCTGACGGGCAGCGCCGGCCCTTATCTGTTTAGTCTGCGTACGTATACCCCCGAACTACGGTCTGGGTACGTACCACTATTCTCATTCAGCACATGCTCGACATTGGCAAATCAGGACTTGATCTGTCAAGCTTGAGGCCTCATCAATCAGTGTGCTGCCGCCATTGTATGGCTACTGTATCCTCGGGAATATCCGTCGAAGATTTTCCCATTACTCTACTCAACATTATGGTCTCTCAACCAACGATACTACCCACATCGACCCAAACGCCCGGTAACCGGGTAAAAGACGGCGTTCTTCTGCTTGCTGGCGTGCTGTGCGCCGGTATGGGTCTGAAAGGATTTTTACTTCCCAACGACTTTATCGATGGCGGCGCAATGGGCATCTCGCTCCTGCTGGAAATCACTACCGGCGTTGAGCTAGCCCTACTGATTATTCTGGTTAACCTGCCATTCATCTGGCTGGGTTACCGACAGATTTCCAGAGGCTTTGCCTTTCGCACTACCATTGCCATCAGCCTGCTGGCCGTCTGCCTGGTGGTTGTCCCTTATCCACTGGTCACCACCGATAAGCTACTTATTTCGGTTTTCGGCGGCTTCTTCCTGGGGGCCGGCATCGGCCTGACCATCCGGGGGGGCGGCGTACTCGACGGTACCGAGGTGCTGGCCATCTGGGTAAGCCGCCGCTCGTCGCTGACCGTTGGCGACGTAATTATGGTGATCAACGTACTGGTATTTGGCGCTGCCGCCGCACTGCTAAACGTAGAAACGGCCCTCTATGCGATGTTAACGTACCTGGCCGCCTCAAAAACCGTCGATTTCCTGATTCACGGTATCGAAGAATACACCGCCGTCATTATTGTATCGGATAAACACGAGGCCATGCGCAGCATGATTACCGAAAAACTGGGTCGTGGCGTTACCGTGTTTAAAGGCGAAAAAGGCTATGGTAAACGGGGGTATAAGCAAAACGATACTAACATCCTTTATGCAGTGGTTACCCGTCTGGAGCTGACCCGCCTGAAAGACAGCATCAGTCAGGTCGACGAAGATGCCTTTGTGATCAACCATGGCATCGATGATGCAAAGGGCGGCATGATTAAAGGACGTCCGCTGCATTAGGACTATCCGGCGCTGTCCCTACCTGAGGGACCACTTCAACTTAAACCTGATCTATCTGGTTCAATAATAAGTACTTCCGCCCGGATTAGGTGTCGATGACCTTAATCCGGGTCTTTTAGTAAGCAACTCAACATTATGGATTCATCTGATTATAATTTATGGCTGGTCATTCTGGCGGTCTCTATTCTGGCCGTTGCCTGGCTTCCGTCACTACTCGAGAAATATCCGCTTTCGTACCCGATTCTGTTCGTAATCGGGGGATGGCTACTGTATCAGTTACCAATTTCGCTGCCAGCCCCCTCCCCGCTTACCCATCCCGAACTGACCACCCACCTGACGGAGCTCTGCGTAATTGTCGCCCTAACCGGAACGGGCCTCAAAATTGACCGAAAGTTCAGCTGGCGCGGCTGGCGCGTTCCCCTGCGCCTAATCTGGCTGACCATGATTGTGACTATTTCGGTCTTTGCCTTTACTGCCTGGAAATGGGCCGGCTGGCCCGTTGCTACGGCTATGCTGCTGGCTGCCAGTCTGGCTCCAACCGATCCGGTACTGGCGGGCGACGTGCAGGTAGGCGACCCTAACGAAGGCGGTGAAGACACGGTGCGCTTCGCCCTCACAGCCGAGGCAGGTCTGAACGACGGTATGGCTTTCCCGTTTGTGTTTCTGGCTATTGGGATAGCCAAAGCCACCACTACGGGTCCTGACCTGCTCGGCAACTGGCTGCTTCATGATCTACTGATCCGGGTTGGGGTAGGCGTACTGGTAGGCTGGCTATCGGGTCGTTTGCTGGCATACCTGATTTTTGGTCTTCCCAAGCGCATCAGCATTAAAACTACTGCCTACGGCTTTGTGGCACTAGCCGTGACGCTCATCAGCTACGGGGTTACCGAGTTGGTACACGGCTACGGCTTTTTGGCGGTATTTATTGCTGCCGTCACGATCCGGAACCACGAACGTACCCACGAATACCACACCTACATGCACGCGTTTTCTGACCAGATCGAACGGTTGCTCGTCGCCCTGCTGCTACTGCTGTTTGGCGGCACCCTGGCAACGGGATTGTTGCAGGCGCTCACGCTTCCAGATGCACTACTGGGCTTGTTTCTGGTGTTTATCATCCGCCCGTTAGTAGGCTGGCTTACCCTCTGGAAAACGAATACGCGTGGATTGAAGCGCTGGATTATCGCTGGCTTTGGTATTCGGGGCATCGGCTCCATGTTTTACATTGCCTTCGGCTTGCAAGAGGCTGCGTTCGCCGAACCAGAGCGAATTTGGGCCTTAACGGGCTGGGTAATACTGGTTTCGGTGTTCCTGCACGGTATACTGGCTACACCCGTCATGAAGCGGCTCGACCGTCACCTAGCCCCTGTTCAAGTGAGCCATACCTAGCTCGCCGGGGCCGGCTGGCCCGCTAGTCAGGAACTAACCCGGTCAGGAATTCTCTTTCATCGGTCAAAGGAAGTACCCTCTCCATTCTCTGGGCAGGTCTTATTTAGTCTGCCCACAACGCTATTATGGCTAAAGTGCTCATTCAGTTTGCCCATCCCATCCTGAGTAAGTCCAGGATCCACGCGCGCCTGCTCACCCATTGTTCGTCGCTGAAAGACGTGACCATCAACGATTTGTACGAGCAGTACCCCGATCTATACATCAACGTAGACCGGGAGCAACGCCTGCTGTTGAGTCATGATATAATCGTTTTGCAGCACCCGTTTTATTGGTATAGCAGCCCGGCTATCATCAAACAGTGGTTCGATCTGGTCCTGGAGCATAACTGGGCATATGGGTCTCGGGGGCAGGCACTGGCCGGTAAGAAAATGATGAACGCCATTTCGTGCGGTGGTAGCCAGCAGGCCTACAGTCCAACGGGCACGAATCGATTTACGATCAACCAATTTCTGGCCCCCTTCGATCAAACAGCGCACCTGTGTAAGATGACGTACCTGCCGCCCTTCGTCATTCACGCCACACACCGGCTTACCGATGAGCAACTCGATGTGTATGGCGATCAGTACTGTGCTGTGCTGTCGGCACTGGCCAACGACCAGTTCACTGCCGATGAACTATCCGGCACCCAGTATATCAATGAGTTAGTTGTTTCCTCGAACCACTAAGCAGTACCGCCATCTACTCAACTCACTACGCACATGCAGGAATCGTTTTTCTTTCAGGCAATGGTCTACCTGGCCGCCGCCGTCATTATGGTGCCTATTGCCAAAAAAGTAGGGCTGGGTTCAGTGTTGGGCTACTTACTGGCGGGCGTGTTGATCGGGCCCGCCGGCCTGGAATTCATCGGCCATGAAGGCACCGACATTATGCACTTTGCCGAATTTGGCGTGGTGATGATGCTCTTTGTGATCGGTCTGGAACTTGAACCGTCGCGGCTGTGGCGTTTGCGCAAGTCAATTCTGGGTATGGGTGGCTTTCAAATCGGCGTCACATCAGTGGTGGTAGCTGGTGGGGCTTTGCTGGTTGGCATTAGTTGGCAGCAGGCCCTGGTGCTGGGCATGATCATCGCCATGTCGTCGACGGCCATTGTCTTGCAATCGCTCAACGAGAAAGGCCTGATGCAGAGCGCCGCCGGGCAAGGGTCATTTGCCGTTTTGCTCTTTCAGGATATTGCGGTTATTCCGATGCTGGCGTTGTTTCCGCTGCTGGCTACCGCCCCGGCCGTAGCGCAGCAAACAGGCGGACACAGCACCGGTAGCCTGATCGATTCGTTGCCCACCTGGCTACAGCCGCTTGTATTGCTGGGTTCAGTTGCGCTCATCATCATTACCGGCCGTTACCTCACTCCCCCGCTGTTTCGTATCGTCGCCAAAACAGGTATGCGCGAGCTCTTTACCGCTACGGCCCTGCTACTGGTGGTGGGCATAGCCGTGCTGATGACAACGGTAGGGCTCAGCCCGGCGCTGGGTACGTTTCTGGCGGGCGTGGTGCTGGCCAACAGCGAATACCGCCATGAGCTGGAAAGCGACATAGACCCATTTAAGGGCTTATTACTGGGGCTATTTTTTATCGCGGTCGGCGCATCCATCGATTTCCAGCTGATTATGGCCAATCCGTTGCTCATCTTCGGGTTGGTTGTGGCCCTTATGCTGTGCAAACTAGTGGTGCTGCTCAGTTTGGGCCGGTGGTTCGGGCTGTCGACTGAGCAAAATCTCATTTTCAGTTTTGGTCTTTGCCAGGTAGGCGAGTTCGCATTTGTTCTATTCAGCTTTACGGCGCAGGAAGGTATTCTGCCGACAGCGATCACCGATATCATGACGGCGGTGGTAGCGATTACTATGGCTTTCACACCCCTGTTCATGTTGCTGAACGAAAAGCTGCTGCTATCGAAATTGGGCGTGAAAAAAGAAGACGAACGCGAAAGCGACGTGGCGGCCGAAGAAAACCCGGTGATCATTGCTGGTTATGGCCACTTTGGCAACACCATAGGGCGCTTTTTGCAAGCCAACAACGTAGGCACCACCGTACTCGACGTAGACAGCGACAACGTGACCTGGCTGCGGCGTATGGGCTTCAAAGTATACTATGGTGATGCCAGCCGCCACGACCTGCTCGATATTGCCGGAGCAGCCAAAGCCAAAATCATTGTCATCGCCATCAGCGACGCTGAAAAACGACTGGAACTGATCGAAACCGTGAAGAAGCACTTCCCAAACCTGCATATTCTGGTTCGCTCGACCAATCGATACGATGCCTATGATCTGATGAATGCCGGTATGCTGCACATTTACCGCGAAACGCTGGACACCAGCCTCCGTGTTGGGGTCGATGCGCTTACGCTGCTCGGGCATCGGTCGCATGAAGCAACACGGGCGGCCAAAACGTTCTTTGTTCACGATGAGCGAACGCTGAAACGCCTTTCGGCCATTCGGAACGAAGATGATTACGTAACGGCCGCCCGAGAAACGATGGACGAACTGGAACGGCTGATCCAGGCCGATCGGAATTCACCCAGCCTAACCATTGAGGAGGGCTGGGATGATACCAGTCTGGTACTTGAAGCAAAAGGGAAGGCCTGACAAGCTATTCGTCGTTTAATAATGTGGCTTCCAGCTTCTGCGCGGTCTCCCACGAAAAGGGGAACCAGCTTCCGGTAAGCGCATCGTAAACCTCGGTGGCCGCCTGGCAGGCAAATAACTTATAGTCGAACTTGGGGTAATGACCTATCAGATAGCCGGGATAATAATAGTCTTTCTGCTGTTGCTGGGCGTATTGCATCTTCAATAACATCAGGTACTTACCCAGGCTTTGCCGGTGGTAATCGGGATGGTAAAAATTCATGATTCCCGCAATAGTCCGGTCGCCATTGTCAAAAATACCGGCGGCGACTAGCCTATCCTGATCCCGCAGTTCAATCACGTACGTATCGAACGCCGTTTGGTGGCTACCGTCCATCAAGCAGGCCTCTACTGAGTAAGGGGCGTCGAAATCCAGACTATTCCAATATTCATCATAGAGCGATTCGAGTTCGTGCGTAATAACGAGGGGCTTTACGGTGCTGGTCAGGTGACTGTTGATCCGAAACAACCGGCTTTGCTTGGGGCCCAATGTCGCCATCGCCAGGTTGATTCGCAGCCAGTGTACCGGGTAACGTACCTCGTCGAAATGCACGTACCGACAGGTGAAGATCTGTTGCTGCATTCTGAAATACCCAAGGCCCAGGAACATGTCCAGCCTGCTTCCGTCAATCATGAACTACGTTGTCCTAGGTGGCACGAGGCCAGTTGGCTCAGTCAATTACTCGGTAATCAGGAAAAGAGCAGCCCCGTATGCGCCGTTCGCTCCTTTCGGCGGCAATATACCATCCCGAACGCAAGGCTTAAAAAGGACAAACAAAGTCCATAGACATAGGTTTTTAACGTATAAACAACAAACGATCATGAATAACCCTCAACAGCTTCGAAATGGGTGGATGCTAACCGCCCGGGGCGTTTTCTACATCCTCATGGGTGGTGCGCTCTTTCTGTTCGCCAATTCGTTCTCGCCTGCTTCCGGGCGGATCGTCGGTGTGCTGACACTACTGGCAGGCCTGGTTGGGTTTGGCTATGGTTTCACCAACCGTCAGGCCGATGCCAATAACATCTGGAGTCTGCTACACGGGCTCAACGACCTTGCTTTTGGACTCGTATTTATCTTTTCTGCCGCCAGTGGCCTCAAAAGCTTTGTCGATATGCTGGGGTTTTGGGCCATATTCTTTGCGTTTCTACAGTCGGTGCAGGCCATGTATGTAGCCCTGATGCAGGGAGGCTCATCGCTGGCCGCCAAGGTAATCCATTTTCTGATCGTGCTTACAACCGGCTATATGGCATTCGACATACTGCTTCGTCCTATTGGTTTGTTCGATTCACTGGGTATCACGGGCTTTTTCCCAATTGTGCTGGGCATTCTTATTATTGTGTTGCAACGCTTGTCGCAGCGGGCGAAAGAAGCGGGCTCGGTTGCCCGTTAGCTGGTTCGCTCCGTAGCTCCCCATGCTCAACCGCCTGCTTAATCTGCACACTGATGGGCGTATATTCCACTTCACAGGGATAACCGAAGAGGCAGTTCGCCTTGATCTGCTGCGCCACATTGGCCGGAACCATCAACTCCCAGCCGTCTTCACCCGCCTGGATCATTTCCAGCACGTGATCGGTTGAAATGTGCAGGTTCTGCTCGTTGTAATCAGTAATGTCTTCGATTTTATCGTTGCTCTTAAGGTACTGAAACAGCGGCTCCAGATGGGGCGGCAACTGAAACTGAGCGCAGGAATAAATCTGTCCATCCCGGAAGGTGGGGTACACAAACAGCTTCACCTTCCGGCTAAACAACGTAGCAAACGACTCCAGAATACCACCCGGCAGGAAGTTGTAGTGGTCTTCCTCGAAAATATATTCCAGATTCGGGATACCCATAATGAGCCCGATCTTCAACCGGGTCAGGCGCGAGAGATAGGCGACCAGGCGATAATACTCGTGGTAATTCGAGATCATCACGGTTTGCCCCAACCCGCATAGAATATCGACCCGATCCAGAAAATCCTTCTCATCGATTCCCTGTTCGTTGGCTTTTAGGTTATGCAGCGTCAGTTCGGAGATCATCATTACCCGGCTCTCGTCTACATCGGGCTCCTCCAGAAACTGCTTTAACCCGTTATCAATCATGTCGAGCTGCACATTGGTCACCGGCCGGAGCCGCCCGCGCATCACCACTACGTTCTTCTTATAAAGCGCCTCCTTCGGCTGTAGTACCTGCCCATCGGGGCCAAACAGTGCCGCATCGGTAAAACCGTTTTTCACCAGATACAAGCTCATCAGCCGGTTATCGACATGAGCAAAGTCCGGGCCGCCGCAGCGAATCGTATCAATCTGAATCCGCTCGGGCGACAGGTCGTCCATCAGGGACAATACCAGCGTTTCGGGCGATTTGGCGTAATAAAAACAGGCGTAAATCAGGTTCACCCCGATAATGCCCAGCGTTTGCTGCTGCAGTAAGTTCTCATTATCGAGCAGACGAACGTGGATGACAACATCGTTGGGCGGCGATAGCGGATCGCTTTGAAAACGGCAGCCCAGCCAGCCATGGCCTTCGTTGGTCTTCTGGTAATTGAGCGCCACAACGGTGTTGGCAAACGCAAAGAAGGTAGTGTCGGCACCGCGCTTTTCCGACAGGCGTTTTTCAAGTAGGCTATACTCCTTGTTGAGCATCTTCATCAGCCGCGACTCAACGACGTACCTGCCGCTTACTTCGGTACCGTAGATCGCGTCGCTGAAGGTCATATCATAGGCCGACATCGTTTTGGCTACTGTGCCCGACGCGCCACCCGCTTTAAAAAAGATCGCTGCCGTTTCCTGCCCCGCCCCGATTTCGGCAAATGAGCCGTAGATCCGTCGGTCGAGATTTATACGCAACGCTTTCTGTTTAGTGCCTATATTTTTTTCGTACATAGTGCTGATCGAAGTGGTACAACCAAAATTACACCATTTACCAGAACAACAATAAACGAGTACAATGGGTTGACAACGTCTTAAAAACGATTCAGCACCCGCTCAACGCCGGACACGTACCCGGAACCAAACAGATTGACATGTACCAGTAGCGGGTACAGATTATAAATGGGAATGCGTTCAGCGAAGCCTGGTTCAAGAGGAAACAGCTCGGCATAGGCCTCGTAAAAATGGGTATCGAACCCACCGAACAGGTATGTAAACGCTAACTCGGCCTCGCGAAGGCCATAATAGACCGCCGGGTCAACGAGTGCCGGTTGGCCTGTTTCGGTAATGAGCACATTGCCCGTCCAGAGATCACCGTGGAGTAACGCCGGCCGGTCGGCCGGGAGCAGGTTGGACAGTTGGTCACGGAGGCGAAAGAGGGCTTCATACTGTTTTTTCGCCAGCAGCCCATTATACAGCGCCTGCCCCGCCTGCGGTAGTAGCCGATGCTCAAAAAAGAAGTCACAACCGTTGGCCATCAAGGTGTTGCGCTGGGGCAACGTACCTATGAAATTATCATAACAAAGCCCGAACTGCGGTTGCGTGTGGGCATGTAGTTCCGCGAGTTGGTGACCCAGCTTAACCCAATAGGCCGTGGGCGCTCCCAGCAGCCCGGCAGTGCCCGACTCAATGTATTCCAGGATCAGGTAGGCCTGGTCGCCCTGCCGACCGTAGCCTACTTCAGTGGGTACCCGTATCGCGTTCACATCGCGCAGGAGCGACAGCCCTTTGGCTTCTACGGCAAACAGATCGTCACCATCGGGCATTGCCTCATTGATCCGCTGCCGCCCGATTCCGCTCAGGTTAGCCTGATTCCACTTCACGAAGAACGTACCCAGCGAGGTAAACACCCTCGCCGCCGTATTGATATCGCCACCATTTAAAAACTGTGTATCGAGCACTTCTACCGGCTCACCAAGATGCTGAAACAAGATTGTCTCAAAAAATTCAGCCTGCTCGTTACCCCAAAATTGCATGTTTTCTCCCGTACCGTTGTCACTACCTAACCTGGTAAGTAGTCCATCGGTTTATACCGGACGGTAACTTGTTGAGATGTCTGCAATGCCAAAGTGAGCGGCCTTTCCTGCTTCGGCACTCTACACAGTGCCAGGTCCGTTACAACCCGAAACCGATCCGCACGCCTGGGTACACTTGTTTGAAAAAGCCATTCATATAAATCTCTGGCTGAATCTTAAGAAATCCTTTCTGATAGATTGTACCACTCAACCGAATGGCATCCTTTGCGAATTGATTACCCGACCGGTATACTGGAATACCCGCATAAAAGCCCGCCAACACCCGACTAAAGTCGCCTTCCAAGTTATTGGCCTTGCTGTAATAAAACGTTAGGCCTATGTTCAGAAAATCAGTGCGGAACACAGCCGCCTGACCATCAGCAGGGTTTTGAAAAAAGAACGTAGACAGGTAATTCACGGAATACCCCACCGTGTGGTATCGGCTCGGGATAAACTCGGCACTGAAGCTAAGCGATGGAGCCAGTTGGTTGCGGATCAGCCCCACACCCAGACTGGGTTGTAAGCTAATAAACGGACCCCGGGCCAGTCCGGGATTGATAAACTGGTACTCGCGCTGGTTAGTTTGTACCAGATTGAAGGCCATTTTTGGGTTGGTAAGGTCATGGTTTTTGTAACTCTGCACATTATCAAGAGCCGTTTGCAGCCGGGCATTCACGCCCCCTTCAGCCAGCAGTTGAGTAATATCATCGATAGAATTGAGCAGTAAATACACCGCAAACTGGTGATATGGTGTTCGCTGGCCGGGGTTTTCCCACAGCACCCGCAAGGTGTCCTGACGAAGTTTAAGCAGCGCAGGTGGCTCGCCGACGCTAAACTGGAACGACGTAAAATTCGGGGACGTAGTTCGCTGGTCGATGACGCGGGCCGTAGCGCTAAGGCGGTAGGTAAAGCGCAGCCCCGACGTACCTACCACGGCGCTATCCCTGACCTGAGCGTAGTCGGTCACGAACAGCCGCAACACCGAGTCGATATTTTGACGGGCACGTACCTGCGCATAGCGGTTGAAGCCAATGAGTAGCGCAGCCTGTTTGCTCAGCCTCACTTCTATATGACTCGTTCCTTCGAAATTGCGGCGGTTTCCGGGCGTACTCAGATGCGCTCTAAGGGCATAGCTGGCGGCTCGCTCCTTCCGGTTAGGTGTATTGTCCGGAACCGTTAATTGAGTTTGCTGGGCCATAGCGGTACCAGACAGGCCTGTGAGCAACAACGCCATTTTGACTACACTATTCATGAAATGAGTTAGTTAAGGGGAATAATCAGACGGGTTTTTTCTTCTGTTGGCGCGATAGGCAACGGGGCCTCGCTCACTGGTGCGCTACCCAACCGAACAAAGCGGTCATTCCGTTCGAGTTTAGAACGGGTTTCGGCTTCGGCCCGGAGTTCATTCTGATGAACTATTGCAAAACGGCGTTTTGGGTACGTTGGCACGGTCTTCTGGGCTACTGCTGCCGGCGGTGCCTGAACCAGTGTTAGCTCAGTTGACAAGATTTCTGCAACGGGCAAGTCGGCAAATACAGTGGTCGTCGATAGTGTCAATTGATTGTCAGTTACATCTGTGGTATGAACGGACCTACCAATCGACTTTTGAGTCTTACTTCTTTGTTTTTCAGCAACTTGACTCCTATTATTCATTGAAAGTTCAACCACAGGTGCCTGTTTCGGCTGGGTACGCTTATGGAACTGAGTCAGGCCACTGCCAGCCATTTGCTTGTCTGCTTGTCGATTGCCCTGTGTTTCCTTCAGGCTTGGTGTTGAGCGTAGCAGCCAGCTCATGACTAGACCAATACCAGCCAGCGAAGCAGCAACCAACCAACTCTGCCGTATCGGGACACGCTGTGCTTGACCTGTTCGCTTTGGTGCCAATGCGACGGTCTCTGCTGCCAACTCAGGGCGTAGTTGCTCCCACAGCTTGCCCGCGTCGAACGTGCTGCCCGGTACAGGTACGTCGGGTGTGGTGTCAAGCGCCTGCCTGACGAGTTCGTCAAGATGTTTGCCTTGCTGTTCGTTCATAGCCGTGCGTAGTTAACCAGTGTTGTAGCAGTGCCCGCGCCTTGCTCAATTGCGATTTCGAGGTGTTTTCCGATATGTTGAGCTGCCCGGCAATTTCCCGATGCGTGTAGCCTTCAATAGCGTAGAGATTGAACACTGTTCGATAGCCCGGCGGCAGTTCCCGAATGAATTCATAAATCTGTTCAGCATCCAGCTCGCCATCAGGCAACTGGCCATCCGCTACAGGCTCTACCGTCAACTCATCCTTTTGAAAAAGTGGCAACGTTCGGTTCGATCGTAGGTGCAGTAGCGCTTCGTTGACCACAATCCGACGCATCCAGGCTTCAAAACCGTTATCGTCTCGGTAAACAAAGTCGGACAGACTACGGAAAATTTTCAGAAAGGCCGTCATCAGCACCTCTTCTGCATCCGGCTCGGCCCTAACGTACCGCAAACTCACCCGATGCAGGCGGTTTACGTATTGATCGTACAATCGCCGCTGAGCAAAGGCATTCCCGCGCTGGCATTGATCGATCAGTTGCTTGAGCATTTGCGTTATGATGGCTTCTGGTGATAGAAATACAGATTAATGGACAAGGGTTGCCTGACGCAAAAAAAAGACCTGCAAGTGTGTACTTGCAGGTCTTTTGAGAATGAGTCTTTGCGGTTTTCCCAACCCTTTTAGGTTTCAGAAATCTGTAAGGTTTATTACTCCACCGTTACTGACTTAGCCAGGTTGCGGGGTTGGTCTACGTTGCGGCCACGCATAACGGCAATGTCGTAGGCCAGCAGTTGCATCGGGATAACCGAGATCAATGGCATCAGAATATCGTGCACTTTCGGAATCTCGATCACGAAATCGACCATTGTGGGCAGGTGCGTATCTCCCTCTGTTGTCACGGCAATAACGCGGCCTTTGCGGGCTTTTACCTCCTGAATGTTCGACACTACTTTTTCGTACGAGCTGTCCTGTGTGGCAACGACCACCATCGGCATGTCTTCGTCGATGAGCGCAATCGGACCGTGCTTCATCTCGGCGGCAGGGTACCCTTCGGCGTGGATGTAGCTGATCTCCTTCAGTTTCAAGGCTCCTTCCAGCGCAACGGGGAAGTTTAATCCACGACCCAGGTAAATGAAGTTACGAGCATAGGTAAAGATGTAGGCAATCTCCTTGATCTTGGCGGCGCTTTGCAATACCCGCTCCACTTTGGCTGGCACAGCTTCCAGTTCGGCTAGTAATTGCCGGAACAACGTATCCGAAATGGTGCCTTTGCGCTTGGCGGCGGCCAGAGCCATCAACGTCAATACGGTAACCTGCGCGGTGAAGGCTTTCGTACTGGCTACCCCGATTTCAGGTCCTGCGTGGGTATATGCACCTGCATGGCTCGCCCGGGCAATGGATGAACCAACTACGTTGCAGACCCCAAAAATGGTAGCTCCTTTCGACTTGGCCAGTTCGATGGCTGCCAGTGTATCGGCTGTTTCGCCCGACTGTGAGATGGCAATGACAATATCCCCCTCCTTGATAATCGGGTTCCGGTACCGGAACTCCGACGCGTATTCGACCTCGACAGGGATGCGCGCCAGTTCTTCAAAAATGTATTCGGCCACCAGACCGGCATGCCACGATGTACCACAGCCCACAATGATAATCCGCTTCGATTTAGCCAGTTTGTCCAGGTAATCGCGGAGGCCACCAAGTTGTAGCGTTCCTTCAGCCGCGTTGACCCGACCACGCATTGAATCGGCAATGGAGCGCGGCTGTTCGAAGATTTCTTTCAGCATGAAATGCTCGAATCCGCCCTTTTCGATGGCTTCAAGCTCCATTTCGATCTTCTGCACGTAAGGCGTCGTCTTGGTATTATCGAGCGTAACGATATCCAGCTTGCCATCTTTTACCGTGGCAATCTCGTACTCGTTCAGGTAGATAACGTCTTTCGTGTATTCGATGATCGGCGAGGCATCTGAAGCGAAGAAGTACTCGCCGTCGCCAACGCCAATCACCAGCGGACTACCCTTCCGGGCTGCTACCAGTTGCGTTGGGTCAGCGGCGTTCATCACCACGATAGCGTACGCACCAACAACCTCCTGCAAGGCCGAGCGGATAGCGTCTTCCAACGTACCCCCGGCGTTCTCCCAAATATCTTCAATAAACTGCCCCAGCACCTCTGTATCCGTCTGGCTGGCAAACGTGTGTCCTTTCCGAACAAGGGTTTCCTTGATAGTCGCGTAGTTCTCGATTATCCCGTTGTGGATAATCGCAATCTTTTTGTGGAACGAGTAATGCGGGTGGGCATTTACGTCGTTTGGTTCGCCGTGGGTAGCCCAGCGGGTGTGCCCCATGCCGATGGTGGCATGCAGCGCTTTACCGTCCAGTTCCTGCTCCAGGGCCGACACTTTGCCTTTTTTCTTGTAGATCTTCAGCCCCTCACCGTTTAGCAGGGCTACACCCGCGCTATCGTAGCCCCGATATTCGAGCCGTTTGAGTCCTTTGATGACGAGAGGGCAGGCTTCCCGATGCCCCACATAGGCGACAATACCAC
Source organism: Fibrivirga algicola (assembly GCF_011742925.1). GTDB lineage: Bacteria > Bacteroidota > Bacteroidia > Cytophagales > Spirosomataceae > Fibrella > Fibrella algicola. Next base: position 173,665 of record NZ_WAEL01000006.1, on the reverse strand, counting down.
ACATAATAGTGAAGAGTTAACAGTAGTCAGTTATTAATTGGTGGGTGAATGTAAGGCCGAACGTACCTGACAAGTCGAAAGGTAACGATCGGCGCACTGCTTTTTATGGTAAGACTTACTATAAAGCTATAAAAAGCAATGAACCCCGCCAACTGCGGCGGGGTTCTGAAAGTTAGTTAGATTTTGTGTAAAACAGGATCAGCTTTACACTGGCCTTTCCGTCGAGCACCATTCGCCAGACCCGATCGCTGAGCACCGCCTGTGTTTGATCATTCAGCGCACCCGTTTGTTGATTCTGCACAAATAGCTCACGGTTACTGGGTGTGAGAAGGGCTAATCCATCGTTAGGACTTACGCCCGCTGCGACCGATTGTAAATAACCGGCTAGCTGGAACGTATAGCTATTGGTACGCAGGTCGCGAATTGCCACTTGTGAACCAGTAAAAGCGCTGGGCGTTCGGTTGAGCGGTCCAAAAGACTGCACCGTAAACAATAGTGAAGCCACGCCAGTGGTGGTAGCCGACCGGGTTAGCCGGTTCTGCGCATCTACCTCTGCCAGCGTCAGGTAAGGAGGCAATGGCCGTTTCGCGTCTTCAGGAGCTGTTGGCGTAATAACCATATCGGCTCGGTTAATAGCAACCCGACCCGTTTTCAGCAGATTCGTCAACGATGGGAACTGCAATTTCGTGGTTACGCCCGTGCCCGGCTGCACATAGGTACGTCCGGTTATGGTCGTGGCCTGGCTTTGGCCGGGGCGCAAACTCGCCAGCGGCGTTCCAGCCCGATTAGCCACTACCTGATTGAAGCGTTTGCCAACAAATGGCAGTGTATATGCCTGTGGGTACGACTCGCCCTGCACGTGAAAATAAGTAATGACAGACCCTTCCGATGGCGTTATACCAAGCACCGCCGCCTGTGGTGAACTGGTCGACGTGATGACAAAGTCACGGGCAATCTGTTTACGAAAAGCGACTGGATCGACTAGGATGCCGGACGTGTTGAAGAGCAGTGCGTTCGTATTTGCCAATGCTATTATTTCCCGGCCCAGGCTGTTATCGACCGTAATCGGGCTAAGATAGCCTACCGTGTCGGCAACAGATGGCCGGGGCTTCACGGTGCGCCGGGCAATGACCTGCGCAACCGCAGGGCCGGGGCTAGTAATATCGTAGTTAATCGACCGGAGGCTGTCGGTCAGGCGCGACAGGACAATCTCCTGAGATACGGTTGTGTCACCATACCAGATTCCGTTGAGCGGAAAACGCACTTTCGTTGAGTCAACGATGATGCGGCTGGCGGCGGTCACATTGGTCGTGCCCGAATCCCTTACGATTAGTCCCTGGGTAGGCCGCAACTGAATGTAGGCCTTCGTTTCTACCTGCCCAAAAATAGGATCGGTATACCGTCCTACCAGCGCTGTACTCTGGTCATTGCTTCGCACCGAATCCAGTTGAATGGTGGTGCGGGTAATGGTGAGCGTGTCGGTATACAGCACACCCACCGGTGTGGTGGGTGCAAGGCCAATTTCCTTGGGTTCTTCGCAGGCAATTGCCGTTAGCAATACAGCCGCTACGAAAGCCAGTCTAACTGGCCAGTTGTGTATAGATGTTGAAATAACGCTCGCTAACGTTTGTTTCCGCCTCGTCGAGGTCAAGTTTGTGTTCGGCAATTTCATTCAGAATAGTATTCAGACTATCGTGTTCGGTTTTACCAGCATTGACAACGGCGTCGGCGTAGGCACAACCGATTTTTATAAATCCGGTAAAATCGCCGGTTTCGAGGTGGCTGAGCATCGCGTCATCAATGTCCATCATTTTGGCTTTTTCAACCAAATCACTGGCATTGAAACGATGTTCGAACGAGTTATTGTACACCGTGAAGACCGACTTGGTGTCTTTAAACATTGGGTCGTTCTTATACGTTGTTTTCAGATACAGCGGAATCAGGGCCGTCATCCAGTCGTTGCAATGAACGATATCGGGCGACCAGCCTAGTTTTTTCACTGTTTCCAGAACGCCTTTGCAGAAGAAGATGGCTCGCTCGTCGTTATCGTCGTAGAACTTATCTTCCTTATCGTGGAAAACATACTTCCGGTGGAAATAGTCTTCGTTATCGATAAAGTACACCTGTAACTTGGCGGTAGGAATCGATGCAACTTTGATAATCAACGGCTTTTCTTCGTCGCCAACCGAGATGTTGATACCCGACAGCCGGACAACTTCATGAAGCCGATTTTTACGTTCGTTGATGAGCCCAAACCGAGGAACCAGGATCCGGATTTCCATGCCGCGTTCCTGCATATCCTGCGGTAACTTTCGCACGAAATCGGCCACGTCAGAGGTTTTGAGGAAGGGCGTAATTTCACTGGCTACGTACAAAATGCGAAGTTTGCTCATAAATGCAAGAGGGAATTATTTTGGACGGCTTCACCTTAAAAACCTGCAAAATTAAGCAAAAAAACCCCATATTTCAATACAATTTGCCGCAAAAAATTACAATTTCCGTCACCACCAACTTCTCGTTATTTACCCGTCTTCTATGCTTCATTTCCATACCGTTTACGACCTACAACAGTACCTTACTATCGTTCGCCAGCAGGAAAAAACCATTGGTTTTGTCCCCACCATGGGCGCCCTGCACAACGGCCATCTTAATCTTGTTGAACGGGCAAAATCGGAGTGTGACATCGTTGTTTGCAGCATCTTCGTCAATCCAACCCAGTTTAATAACCCGGCCGATCTGGCCCGTTACCCCCGCACACTGACAGAAGACTCAGCCCTGCTCGAAACGGTTGGAACAGACGTAATTTTTTCTCCTTCGATAGCAGAGATGTACCCCGAACCAGCCACCCTCAGGTTCGATTTCGGCGATTTGGAAACGGTAATGGAAGGCGCTTCACGGCCCGGCCACTTCAACGGTGTCGGGCTGGTCGTCAGCAAGTTGTTTCACATGGTGCAGCCCAACAAAGCCTATTTCGGTCAGAAAGACCTGCAGCAGGTTGCCGTTATTCGCCGACTGGTACGTGACCTGAATTTTCCGCTTGAACTGGTGCGCTGCGATACGGTTCGGGAGGCCGACGGCCTGGCTATGTCGTCGCGAAACAGGCTGTTATCGCCGGAAGAACGTACCCAGGCACCAATGCTATTCGACGCCTTGACGCTGGCGAAGAACCTATTACTAACCGGAAGTCGCCCTGACGAGTATACGCCCGATCAGGCACGGGCTGCCGTTCGTGACTACATCGCGCAACACCCAGCTTTCACGCTGGATTACATTGACGTGGTAAACGTCGACTCATTGCAGCCCGTTACTGAGTTACAGGCTCCCGGTCAAACGGCTATTTGCCTGGCGGCACAACTGGGTACTGTACGGCTGATCGACAACGTGGTATTTTAATCGAGACACTCGCGGCGGGTATCGATAATGGCCTGGATCTTCCATACGCCACTCATACGGACCAGCGTGAAAGCGTTGGCTCCGCAGTGGAGTCGCTTGTCTTTGAAGAAGAATTTATACGGAACAAAGGCTACTGCCAAGTCGCCATCAATATGAATCTGATACGGATCGATCACCTCGTTCAGATCGCCCGGCTTGGCCTTGCCAATCGATGCTGCAAACCCTTCGATTGGCTCATTCTTGACGCTCACCTGCCCATTTTTATTCACTACCGTTTGTAACGTAGCGGTAGGAGAGAAAGCATTTTTCACGGCAGCGGCATCTGCCTTTTTCATACCCTCAAACAGGTCATCAATAGCCTGCATGATGCCACTTTCGTCTTCGGGAGACGCTTCCATGGTTTGGGCAAAGCTGCCAAACGGAAGGAAGAGGAGAAGTAATAGGAGAAGTTTCATGGTTCGAGTTTCAGATGTCAAGTGGCCCTGCCTGGGCAACTGCCGTACTGATAGGCAAAGCTACTTGAAACCTGAAACTTGAAACCTGAAACTTACTAAATATACTGGTTGACAATCATTTCGTACAGCTCCTGCTTGCCGCTGACCTGCTTGGGTTCGCCGTTGGTCATGGCGTACTCGCGCAGGTCTTCGAGCGTCAGTTTACCGGCTTCAAAATCAGCACCGGCACCGCTGTCGAAGCTGGCATACCGCTCTGCGCGGAGCTGCTTGTATTTCGATTTACCCAGAATGGCCTCTGCTGCAATGGCAGCGCGGGCAAAGGCATCCATACCGCCAATGTGAGCGATGAAGATATCCTCCAGGTCGGTTGAGTTCCGGCGTGTTTTGGCGTCGAAGTTCACGCCGCCTGATTTCAAGCCACCCGCTTCCAGAATCACCAGCATAGCCTCGGTTAGTTCGTAAACATCAACCGGGAACTGGTCGGTATCCCAGCCGTTCTGGTAATCGCCGCGGTTAGCATCGATGCTGCCAAGCATATTGTTGTCGGCAGCTACCTGTAGCTCATGCGCAAACGTATGGCTAGCCAATGTGGCGTGGTTGGTTTCAATGTTCAGTTCAAAATCGTCCTGCAAGCCATAGCGGTTCAGGAAGCCGACAACCGTGGCAGCATCGAAATCATACTGGTGCTTGGTTGGCTCCATCGGCTTTGGCTCGATGTAGAACGACCCCGTGAAGCCCTGCTTGCGGGCATAGTCACGGCTCACTTGCAGGAAACGACCCAGGTGTTCCTGCTCGCGTTTCATGTTGGTGTTCAGCAGCGACATATAGCCTTCACGACCACCCCAGAAGGTATAGCCCCGTCCGCCCAGTTCGATGGTGGCGTCGATGGCATTTTTCACCTGCCAGGCACCGTGGGTCAGCACGTGGAAGTCAGGATTGGTGCTGGCACCGTTCATGTACCGCTCGTGAGAGAACAGGTTGGCCGTACCCCAGAGCAGTTTCACGCCGCTGGCTTCCTGTTTCTGTTTCAGGTAGTCAACAACCTTGCGGAAATTAGCTTCAAACTCATGGTTCGAATTACCCTCAGGCGATACATCGACATCATGGAAGCAATAATATTCCATGCCAATTTTGGTAATGAACTCAAAGGCAGCATCCGCTTTACTGAAGGCAGCACCCAGTGGATCATTGCCAGCGCTGGCATCCCAGGGAAAATGCTTCACACCTGGTCCGAAGGGATCAGCACCAGTGCCACAGAAGGTGTGCCAATAGGCTACTGCAAACCGAAACAGGTCTTTCATGGGCGTACCCAGAATGGTGCGGTTGGCGTCGTAGAATTTAAATGCCATCGGGTTGTCGGATTCCCGACCTTCGTAAGCGATGGGTGCTGACACAAACGGGAAATACGTTTTGTCGCCGAGTGTCAAATTGATGTTAGCCATAAGGGGATTGTACTAGGTTGACGTAATGCGCCTCTTCTTGAAACGCAGATTAGTATAAAATCTCTGTTTTATATCATTGCAACATGATGTACTATTCTGACCTATTTCGTGATAATTTCAAAGAAACCCGGCCACAATTCTACACATCTATTCAGCTATGCTTGCTAATGACCTCCTGACGCTTCGCCAACAGATTGAGCGATTCACGCCACTTAGTGATGATGAATGGCATATGCTTACGCCTCATGTACGGGTAGAAACCATACAGAAGCATCAGTTTTTTGCTGAAGCGGGCAAGCAGGCAAACGAAGTAGCGTTGGTACTTGAAGGTTCTTTCAGGCATTTTTATACTACTGATGGCGACGAGAAAACAACGTATTTTTACTTCGAAGGCCACTTTATCAGTGCTTACATGAGTTGTATCACCCAAACGCCATCCCGTCTCACCATTGAAGCACTCAGCCCGGCCCGGTACATTGTCTTTCCGTATACGATACTGTCTGCTCTTTTTGAGAAAAGCATCACCTGGCAGAAGTTTGGGCGGCTTATCGGCGAATACATTGCCCTCGGCCTTGAAGACAGAATGGTTGGCTTATTAACCCAAAGCCCGGAAGACAGGTATCTGGCGCTGTTGAAAAGCAGTAAGAAGAAGATACTGGACCGCATTCCGCAGCACTACGTCGCCAACTACCTTGGTATCACACCTGTTAGTCTCAGCCGCATCAGAAGCCGAATTATGCGCCGCGACGATGTATAACAGGCTGCTATGCCGTGATTAAGTCAATTATTCGCCGTATAATTTGTGGTAATTCGTAAATAGAAGTGCTAAGCGCCATGAGTTGAGCACTTTAGTTATATTGGTCAACCTTTTCCCAAACCGGATTCAGCAACATGATACACCGTTCCCTGCTACGCCTTAGTCTATTTGCCGCGCTGCTTACGACAGCCATTGCCTGTACCAAAACAACGCCGACAAACGACGCCGTTACCTACAACCAATCGCCGGAAACGGGGGTGCGTACGGGCGGTGTCCGGATGATTCCGGTGAAGACACCCTCAGGTACGTTCAACGTCTGGACAAAGCGTGTGGGCAACAATCCGCGTATCAAGGTGCTCTTGTTGCACGGCGGTCCCGGCGGTAACCATGTGCTGTTCGAATCGTTTGAGAGCTACTTCCCCGCCGAAGACATTGAATTCTATTACTACGATCAGCTTGGCTCGCTCAACAGCGCTCACCCTACCGACAGCACGCTCTGGACCGCACCGCGGTTTGTAGAGGAAGTGGAGCAGGTACGGCAGGCACTGGGGCTAAACAAAGATAATTTCTACCTGCTGGGCCATAGCTGGGGCGGCATTCTGGCAACAGAATATGCGCTGAAATACCAGCAGAACCTGAAAGGACTTATCATCAGCAACATGATGAGCAGTTGCCCCGACTATGGCAAGTATGCCGACGAAGTGTTGGGCAAACAAATGAACCCAAAGGTGTTGGCCGAGATTAAAGCCATTGAAGCCCGCAAAGACTTCGGAAATCCACGCTACATGGAACTGCTAATGCCTAATTTTTATGAGCAGCATGTTTGCCGGTTGAAACCGTGGCCCAACGCCTTCGACCGGGCGTTTCAGGCGTTGAACGGCACAGTTTACACGCTGATGCAGGGCCCATCTGAATTTGGCGTCTCCGGCCGACTCGCTAAGTGGGACCGCCGCGCCGATCTGAAAAACATCAACGTACCCACGCTTACTATCGGCGGTATGCATGACACTATGGACCCAAAACATATGGAATGGATGGCAACGCAACTCCCTAAGGGTACCAGCCTGATATGTCCCGACGGCAGCCACTGTAGCATGTGGGACGATCAGCCGCACTACTTTCCCGGCCTGATTAAGTTCATCAAAGCCGTAGATGCGGGCGAATCGAAAGTAGCGTTGTAACGGATGGAAACTGGCTGACGTGATGTCTCCCTCACATTAGCCAGTTTCCTTGGACATTATGGCTTCGTTCCGATCACCATGGCGCGGCCGGGTAGGGTTCGGTAGGTGATGACGCGGGGTTTGCGCAGACCGGCTTCACGTTGCCAGTCCTGAATTTCGGCAATGGAATAATTGCCAGCGGTGCTGGTGAGGCCGTAGAACAGATCGGTGGAACTGCCAACCAGTTCAGGCGCGGCGCCCGTTTCGGGGCGGATGAACTCATTAACAATGTAGATACCACCCGGCTTCAGCGCACGAGCCACGCGCTTGGCTACGTCGCGATTCTGGTCGGGGGTGAAATGGTGAGCCAGACTCGACATCAGGACAATGTCGTACTGTGCTTCGCCGAAATTGTCGGTTAGGGCATTGCCGGGCTGGTGCTTTACGCGGTCGCCCATGCCGAGGCGGGCCAGTAACGGGGCAGCCTGTTCAATGGCGGCAGGCAAATCAATAATCGTTGAGGAAAGGCCGGCATATCGCTTACAGAGTGCGACCGAATGCTGCCCATGCGACCCACCAATGTCGAGCATGCAGGCCGGCGCGCCGGCCTTAACGTCTTTGGGCACAGGGGTACGCTGACCAAACTCCTTGGCTTCGCTGCCCGAAGCAGCTACCATAGCCTGTTGGTAGTAGTTCCATTGCTGGGCGTCGAGGTGGTCGTGGTAGTGAATGCCTTCGCCCGTTTGCAGGTACGTACCCAGCTTATCGAGCCAGGGCCAGACCACCCGGTTGTTGAAGAGCAGCATCCCGTATACCGACTCAGGCTCATGCCTGAGCGTCCACTTACGGGCCATCTTCGTCAACGTAAACGATCCCGACAGGTAGGTGAAGTAACCCAGCGCCGTGAGCAGACCCATCAATTCGCCGGTCGCTTTAGGATTCAGCCCACACGCTACGGCGATATCGTCGGTGGTATCATTCCCATCGGCTACGGCATCGAAAACGCCCTTGTCTGCCGCTTCCAGTACCGCCTTGCTGATTACCGGCATGATCTGCGCATGCAGCAGCGGCACCGGTACCATATTGGCCCGTAAAGCAACCCATTCAAGTGGGTTATCGGCAGAGATTTTTAGTTGCATGAGGTTAGTCTATCGTTCGTCGTTCGGAGTTTGTAGTTGCTTCGCTTCATCACGGTGTGGTTCTATAGCAGTGCAACTACAAACTCTGAACAACAAACGACAAACCAATTACGCTTTCAGGCGGTCTTTCAGGTAGCTCAACGCGCGTTTGTAAGCGTCAGCAGAAGCAGTTTTGTCGAAAACAGGGTTGCTTGGGTTAGCAAAACCGTGGCCTGCTTCGTAGCGTACCACCTCAATTTTTTCGCCGGCCTTCTTCATGTTTTCTTCAAACGTGTTCACGACCTGCGGATTGATCGACTTGTCCTGGTTACCGAAGATACCCAACACGTCTGTGTTCAGCGTTTTCAGCTTCTCGACATCCTGCTCAGGGAAGCCATAATACATTACGCAGCCTTTAGCCTGCTTGCCTGCCAGCATGGCCGACTGCAAAGACAGACTACCGCCAAAACACCAGCCTACACTGGCAAATTCAGCTTTAGGACCAGCCATGGCAATGGCACCCTGCATGATGGCCGCCAGACGAGCCTTGTCGGCACCCTGCATCAGCTTACCCGCTTCGGCAGGTGCCGTAGCCACTTTACCGTCGTACATGTCAAGGGCGATTACGTTCACATTTTTCAGGTCATTGTAGAATGTCTCGGCCTGCATTTTGATGTTGTCGTTCAGCCCCCACCATTCCTGATACACCAGCAACCATTTGTTTGATGGCTTCTTCGACTTCAACATGAACCCACTAGCCGTTTTGCCATCAGGTGTAGAAAACGTGGTCATCTCACCAGCCTTCGACTCGTAATGAAATGGAATTGGGCTAGCGTGCAGCGCCTGGAAAGCAGGGTCACCGGCGAGTTGCTGCATACCTGCTACTCCGCAAAGTGGAATAGCCGGAGCCGTTTCTGGCTTGTTGTGCGTCGACCACAAGGTCAGGACAAATGAAACGAGAGAAATAAAGGAAAGCTTCATAGAAATTCAAATTATGTGTTGGTACATGTATTAAACGGATAAACACCGGTTGTGGTTTCTACCCTCAGGCTTGCTTCAGGGTAAAAATTGTAATCTCAGGTAAAATACCCACCCGGCCGGGATAACCGATATAGCCATAACCCCGGTTAACGTACAAAGTTTGCGGGTTTCCGGCGGTAGTATCTTCATGATACAACCCCGCCCACTGTCGGTAGAAATACTTGACAGGGCTCCATTTGTAATCACCAAATTCAACGCCGAATTGCGCCCCATGCGTATGCCCGCTAAAGGTCACATCGATGTCGGGATAATTGGGACGTACCTCGGCATCCCAATGAGTTGGGTCATGTGACAACAGCAGCTTGACGGGGTACTCTTCTGCGCCCTGATACGCTTTTGCCAGATTACCCGCTTTTAGGGCCGCCGGGCCAAACCCAAGGTTTTGTACACCAATAATGGCCAGCTTGTCGCCGCCCTGAGTCAGGATGCGGTTTTCGTCCATCAACGGATTCCAGCCCATTAGTTTGTGCGCCTTCACCACATCCAGCACGTTCTGGCGTTGCGCTTCGGCACTTGACCACTTCACATAAGCGCCGTAATCATGGTTGCCGAGCGTCGAGTAGACGCCAAGTGGCGCTTTTACTTTATTGAAAATATCAATGTACTCGTTCACTTCATCGGCACGGCTATTGACCAGATCACCGGTGAAGAAAACCAGATCTGGTTTTTCGTGGAGCAGCATATCCACGCCCCCTTTCACTGCCGTTTTGTTGAAGAAGCTACCCGAGTGAATATCCGACAGTTGGGCGATGGTCATGCCGTCGAAACTACGGGGCAGGTTTTTCAGTGGTAGCGTCACCCGGCGAATACGGTAGTCGTGAGCACCGGAGATGATGCCGTAGGAGAAGGCAACGAGCGGAATGGCACCAGCGGCCACAGCGGTTTTTACCAGAAAATCGTGGCGCGTAATGGTATTATCGACAGCGGTTAGCTCGGTTCCGGGTACGCTGTTGACTGGAGCAGGCGATTTACCGGCAATCGCCGACCAGATCCACTGGAAAAAGCGTATAATGTCGTCGATGAAGAGAAAAATGACCGTGATAAACTTCGAAAAGTAGGCGATGAACACGCCAATCGTCAGCATGGTACGGGTAACGCGGCCAATGGAGTCGGCCGGAATCAGTTGCAAAGCGATGTACGTACCCAGCGAGATAGCGGTGAATCCCCAGTATCCCCAAGCGACGGCCCGCTGAGTAGCCTCGGTAGAGTTTCGAGCAAGGAACCTAAACGCCTGATAGACATAGACATCGATCAGCAAAAAAATCGCAACCAGCAAAAAGCTTGACAAATTACGGAGCATAGAGAACATAGGTGATTAAGCGTCGCTGTTGGGCAGCAGACCTTTGCGATAAGGGCGTTAACAGCGCTTAGTCACTAACGTCTTTTGGGTCACGATGGTTACAATCGGAAAGCCGAGTTTTCGGGTGTGTTCAACGTTGGTTCATACTACTCCCGCTTTATCAGCACCCGAACCCGGCTAACCCGGCCTTTATCGTCGGCGCAGGACACGGTAAGCGTACCGGGCGTAGGGGTAAAAAAAAGCGTTTCCGTTGGTTTCGCGGCGCGGTACAGCTTGTCGTTCAGGTACCAGTATACGCGTTGCACATCATTCGCCGCCTGACAGGTTAGGGCCAAATCGGCCGGCTTTTTTGGATTGATAAAGTATTCACTGTGCTGGTTAAGACTCGTGATCAACGGAGCAACGCCAGTGCCAAACACCCGCTCGCAAGCCGGATTATGCGGCGGGATAGCCGCGTAGGGCCGATTACTGGCGGCGTACCACGCAATGACCTCCGGTGCCAGATTCGGATACAGCCGGGCAACGGGGCGCGACAGACTATCAGTACCCGTTGGGCGGCAATGGGCGCAATACGACAACGTACCCGTGGCGTTGGTCCAGACGGTTGTCTGATGCTGGCAGCGGCTGGCCCGCGACACCCCCATGATGTAATAATCCACCGCGCGGCCTTCGCAGGTACGTTCAGCTACGTCGCCGCTTTCGGGGCACACTTGCCGCGAATCCAGTTTCCCGCCAACCGGTGGCCTGAACCAGCCTGTGGGTGTGTTGTAATCGATGGCGTTGAACACCTGAAACAGTAATGGGGTGGCCGTATTGGCGCCGCTCAGATCGGGCACACCTACGCCCGAAAAATTGCCGACCCACACGCCTACCGTGTAATGTCGGTTGTAGCCAATGCTCCAGGCATCGCGCCGCCCGTATGACGTACCCGTTTTCCAGGCAATGCGCGGTAGTCGGTAGCTATTATCAAAATTATTGGGCAGGTCGGGCCGGGTGATTTGGGTCAGCGTGTTGTTGATGAGGAAAGCCGCTTCAGGGGAGAAGATGGCCGTTCGGCTCTGTAGAGACAGGTCCGCTGTAGTCCGGCGAACCGGCGCGGAAAGGTGTTGCGTCTCTACGCGGGCATCAGCAACAAACTTTGCCTCTCGAATCTGGCCACCGTTGGCGAAGGCTGTGTAGGCTTGCGTCAGTTCTGCCAGCGTAACACCACAGCCACCCAGAATCATGGATAGACCGAGGTCATCGGCTTGCTTCTGCACAGTTCGGAAACCAGCCTGACGCAACGTACCTACAAAGCTGGGGGTCGATACGTCGCGCAGGAGTTTGACGGCAGGGATGTTCAGCGAGTTGGCCAGCGCGAATTCGGCCGTAACGGGACCATTGAAATGCCGGTCATAGTTATCGGGTTCGTACCCTCCAAAATTCGTGGGCACATCGTTCAGCTTAGCTTTGGGCGTAATTAGGCCCCGATCGAAAGCCAATGCATACAACAGCGGTTTCAACGCGCTTCCCGGCGACCGTATCGCCTGCACACCGTCGACTTGCCCGCCATCGAAGGTATTGGCGAAATCGGCCGAGCCTATGTAGGCTTCAACCGCCCCAGTCTGGTTATTGATCACCAACACTGCCGCGTTGTGGATGCTCTGTGCCCGCACCCGGTCTACATACTGACGCACCAGCCGTTCGGTAGCAGCCTGAACACCGGGCTGTAGCGTGCTGACAATGATTGGGGCATCGGGCTGCTCCGTTTTGAGACGCAGACTTAGGTGTGGCGCCTGATTTGGTGCGGGTCGACGGTGGGCCTCAAGTGGTTCATTTAAGGCATCCTGCACCACTTTTTCATCAAACGTACCTGCCTGCGCAAACCGCCGAAGCCACGCATTTCGCGCCCGCACAATAGCGGTGTTCGTTTCACCCAGTCGCAAGCTCGATGGTCGGTTCGGAATAATGGCCAGCGTAGTAATTTCGGCCAGGCTGAGCAGTTGTGGTGGTTTGCCGAAGAAGATCAGCGACGCCGATTTAATCCCTTCTACGTTGCCGCCGTAGGGAATCAGATTCAGGTACAATTGTAGAATCTCGTCTTTGCTCAGGTGTGCCTCCAGCTGTACTGCCCGCACCACTTCGATCAGCTTGCTCAGGTACGTTCGCGGGCGCGGGTCAAGCAGCCGCACTACCTGCATGGTGATGGTCGACGCCCCGGAAGTTCGCCGGCCCGACACCAGATTTCGGCTTGCCGCGCGTACTATCGCTATGGGGTTCAGGCCGGGGTGCCAGTAAAACCAGCGGTCTTCTTTCCGGAGAATAACCTGTCGTAGCCGGGGCGTGATATCGTCGAGGGTGGCGTGCATCCGCCATTTATCATTCCGGTTCAGAAACGCGTAGAGCGTGGTACCATCGGCAGCAGTCACTACAGTCGAGTAGGCCACACACGTTTTGGGCGGAAAGAGGTGGTCCAGGATAAACAGCGAGAGCAACCCGGCCAGCACCAGTTTAGGCCAGCGATGCGTCCGAAAATAGGAGACAATCGTGTTCATTCGTTACGATAGGCTATAGGCACCCGTTAAAAACGAGCCGAGGCGCAAAACGCTGACCTACTAGCCACGACAATGTACGTAAAGGTGTTATTTTAGCCAATCATCTAATCAACTTACTTCGTGATCAATATTTTCCGCTCCCTCAGCCAGACAGCCCTGTTGCTGGGCTTGCTGTCAACGGCCGCCCTGGCTCAGCAACAATCCGGACCGGTACGCCGGAGCGGCGGGGCCGCTGCTGATAACCGCGCTTCCATTAAAGAGGCTGATTTGAAACGGGACCTTTATAAACTGGCTGACGATCATTTTCAGGGACGAGTAGCGGGTTCGCTGAATGAACTGAAAGCCTCGGCCTGGATTGCCGAACAGCTACGGGCCATGGGCCTCCAGCCCGCCGGCGACGACGGTACGTATTTCCAGTTTTTTCATATTCAACGTACCCGCGTGAGCGAAACCAGTCGCTTTGTGGTAGGTGGAAAGGCCTTGACGTACGGTCCTGACATAATTGCGCTAGCTCCGGCCATTGCCTCGGTAGATGCCCCGCTGGTGTATGTGGGCACAGGTACGCCCGAAGAAATGGCGAAGGTTGATATAAAAGGAAAGGCAGTCGCCATCCTTTTCTCGGGTACCCCGCCGGGCGACCTCAGCTTTCGTCGGTTTATGCAAACGACGATGAATCGCCGGGCAGCTGAATTTGCAAAAGCCGGTGCCGTAGCGACCTTATTTGTTTCCGACGGCCGGGCCGACGAGATCTACAACTGGTGGAGCAGTGCCATGGAAATGGGCCGGTACGATCTGCCGGGTGGCCCCAATACCCGCGTCTTCAGTCAGGCACCGCTCCTCTGGTTACCGGCTAGCAAACTGGAGATGATTAAGCAGCCGAACCAGCAGTTTACCAATGTCGTAAACGTAGAAAGCTTTAGCTACCCGTCGGTCAATATCGTAGCGAAACTACCGGGCACCGATCCTAAATTGAAAGAAGAACATGTACTCATCAGCACGCACCAGGACCACGACGGCATTCGACGGGCTGTAGCCGGCGACTCGATCTATAACGGCGCCGACGATAACGCCACGGGTTGTGCTGCAGCACTGGCTATTGGCCGGGCATTTACACAGAAACCCGGCAAGCGCTCGTTACTGATCGTTTTCCACGGGGCAGAAGAGCGCGGGTTGCTGGGTTCACGCTACTTTGTGGCTCATCCAACGGTCCCTAAATCGTCGATCGTAGCGGTGTTGAATGGCGAAATGATGGGCCGCAATGCGCCAGACAGTGCGGCCTTATTAGGTTCGCAGGTACCGCACCGCAACTCGACCGACCTGGTGAATCAGGCAATGGCGGCGAATCAGGCTACGGCGAAGTTTAAACTCGATACACTCTGGGATCGCGCCGACCACCCCGAAGGCTGGTATTTCCGGTCCGACCACCTGCCCTACGCCCGGGTCAATATTCCGGCTATCTGCTTCACAACGCTGCTCCACCCCGATTACCACACGCCCCGCGACGAGCCCGCCCGCATCGACTATGCGAAGCTAGCCAACATGACCCGCTGGATGTACCTCACGGCCTGGCAGGTGGCCAACGCGCCAACCCGCCCAGGGGTAGACCCTGGGTTCAAGCTGGAACGCTAGCTGATTGAAGGGCTCGTGGCTACGGGTCTATTCTCCATTCGTAGCCACGAGCCCTTTAAAACCGTGCAATCACCTTTGCCGACACCGTTTTGCCGATCGACAGCGATGACGTGGCCGCGGGCGACGGCGCATTACAGACGTTAACAGCCCGGTCGGTCTCGATAATCGAGAAATCGTCGAGAAGGCCGCCGGTACGGTCGCAGGCCTGAGCACGTACTCCTGCGCCGCCTTCGATCAGGTCGTCTTCCTGGATATCGGGGATCAGTTCCTGGAGGGCTTTGGTGAAGGCCGTTTTCGAGAATGAACGATACATCTCGCCAAGGCCCATTTGCCAGTATTTGGCAGCTACTTTCTGGAAACCCGGCCAGGCCAGCGTCTCCCAGAATTCCTTCAAATTCACGTCTGATTTCTTGTAGCCTTCGCGCTGGAACGCCAGTACCGCGTTGGGGCCCGCTTCTACACCGCCATGAATCATGCGGGTGAAGTGCACACCCAGGAACGGGAAGTTTGGGTCGGGAACGGGATAAATCAGGTTCTTGACCAGGTAATACTTTTCAGGTTTGATCTTGAAATACTCACCCCGGAACGGCACAATTTGCAAGCCAATCGGCTCACGCTGCGTTAATTGGGCGATCTTGTCAGAGTATAGACCAGCGCAGTTCACAACCAGCTTTGTTTCGTAGCGGTTCTTATTGGTCACCACCACGCTGAGTGACGTACCGGGCGTAAGCTGCTCTACACGCTCGCCAACGTGAATTTCGCCGCCCAACTCGCGGAATTTACGGGCATAGGCTTCGGTCACCTGCGTGTAGTCGATGATGCCCGTCTGCGGCACAAAGATACCTTCCACGCCTTTTACGTGTGGTTCAATCTCGCGCATCTCGCCCAACCCGATCCGCCGCAGGCCACCCAGGCCATTTTGCTGACCACGTTGAAACAAGGTGTTCAACTGGCTTACCTCTTCGGGCTTGGTAGCCACCACAATCTTGCCGCACAGATCGTAGGGAACGCCTTCCTGATCGCAGAATTCGAGCAGCATGCGGTAGCCTTCAATGCAATTGGTCGCTTTTAGGCTTCCTGGTTTGTAATACAGCCCCGAGTGAATCACCCCCGAATTGTGGCCGGTTTGGTGGGCCGCTACCTGATTTTCTTTTTCCAGCACTACGACCGACAACG
Organism: Fibrivirga algicola; assembly: GCF_011742925.1. Taxonomy (GTDB): domain Bacteria; phylum Bacteroidota; class Bacteroidia; order Cytophagales; family Spirosomataceae; genus Fibrella; species Fibrella algicola. The sequence goes on along the minus strand of NZ_WAEL01000006.1, from coordinate 157,660 downwards.
CGGGTCGCTGCTGCTTGATTTGCAGCGCCGTTGCCAGCCCCACAATTCCTCCTCCTATTACAGTTACGTCAATCATAAAGTGTGGTTTGATGTATGACGTTTGAAGTTTGATGTTGCGCTGCGAATCAATCTCTTCGCTGATTCGCAGCGCAACATCAAACTTCAAACGTCATACATCAAACTCTATTTAGTAAAGCTAATCTTTCCCATCGATACACTCGGCACACCCTGCCGGTTGCCGAACGACGTACCTAAACCGGCTACACATTCGTTGGCCAACACGGCAAACAGTACGGCTTCTTTAGCGTCGCCGGCAATGCCCAGGTCGTCGGTTTTCGCAAAGGTACAACCAGGAAGCAACGCTTCTATCGCTTTGGTCAACACGGGGTTGTGAGCCCCGCCACCGCTCATATACACATGCATGGCTGTACGATCAGCGGCGGGTACGTTACCCAGCGCCTGCTGAATGGCCTGAGCAATGCTTTTAGCACTAAATTGGGTAAGTGTCGCCATCAGGTCTTCGGGACCAAGATCGGCGGTTTGGCTGCGTTGCCGGGTATCTCGAACGTAGTCGGAATTGAACACCTCTGGCCCGGTTGTCTTCGGAAAAGGCTGCACAAAAAACGGGTGATCAAGCAAGGCGCTAAGCAAAGCGTTATTTACCTGACCACTGGCGGCCAGCTGGCCGTTTTCATCATAGGGTTTACCGGTAAACTGGCGGGCGTAGGCGTCCAGGAGCGTATTGCCGGGGCCGGTGTCTGTGGTAAACACAACGCTGGCGTCGAGAGAGCCGGGCAGGTACGTGAAATTGGCAATGCCTCCCATGTTGAGGAGGATGCGGTTTTCTCCCGCCTGCGAGAACACGAAATAATCACCGTAAACAGCCAGCGGAGCGCCCTCGCCGCCATGGGCGATATGCCGCTGCCGGAAATCGCTGAGCGTGATAATCCCCGTTTCGACTGCAATATGATCGCCATCGCCGATCTGTAGCGTAGCATTCGGATAGCCGGGCCGCTGGTGCTGCTTCTGCGGGGCATGGTACACGGTCTGCCCATGACTGGCCACCAGATCAACGGAATCAGCAGGTACGTTCCAGACACGCAGGCAATCGGCTACCCATTGGCCGTGCCGACGCCCGATCTGTTCATTCAGTACCGTCAGGTGCTCAAAATCAACCTGCTTCTTCGCGAAGACAGCGCGGATACTGTCTTTAAACGCGTCGTCGTATGAAACAGTCGTGAAGTGCTCAATTATAACGCGCGTTTGCGGACCATCGCCAGTCACCCGGCAAAGGGCTACATCAAGGCCATCGAGCGACGTACCTGACATCAGGCCAATAATGCGGCGTTCGGGTTTCTGAGCAAGTTGGTAGAGGCGTTGCAGCTGCGGGTTCATGAAGTAAAGATAATCAGCCGTTTTGCTGCCAAACCAGTTTGATAGTATATGGATGATGGCACACGTACCAATTGCCCGCCTCATATCAACTGAAACAAACCTCAACGACATGAATACGCCCCAATCGACAGAGACATTACTTGACACAACCATTCAGGCACTGACAAACGGCGAACATGCCACCGACTCAGGCCAGGCATTGGTCGACGACTGGCTGAACGAATTAGCGCATTATGACGGCTTAGCTCCTATTCGCGAAGCGCTCAGCAGCCTTCAGAAAGCGCTTCTGAACCAGTCGGACCCCGTTCAGATTCGGGTGTTGCTTATGGAGTTGGCTGAATACACACAGGCTTTTGCCCAGCAGCCAACCACGCCGAACCCCGCTGCGTTGCAACAACTGGCCGACACCCTGCAACGGTTGCTGAACAGCAGCGAAGAGATTGGGCACTCCTAAATGGATAGGGCTGAGGCCATAAGCTCGTACCGTACTGTTTCTATAAACAATACAGATTTAGTCGAGTTTTATCCCAGTGTCTTCTCCATATCTGGAAGGCTAGTTTATTTACTCAACCTGTGCATTGAAAATGGCGACTAGGAAAGCCGACACACTGATTGCATCGACTATCGAGACCCTCGACAATGGCGTTGATAGTACAAAACCAAAAGACGGAGCGTCACTGATTGAGGCCTGGCTGGCGATTGTGCAAAAAGAAGAAGCGGCTGGTAGCATTACCAATGAGTTGCAGGAGCTGTATGAGCAATTGGGCGAGCAAGAGCCCGATAAAAAAAAGATTGCCCAACTGGTGAAGAAGCTTGGCGACGAGACCGCCAAAGCCGCTAGAAAGGCCAACGACGAGTTGCAGGTTTCGCTAAAAGACCTGGGCGAGTCGCTGAAAGACTTTGCTAAAGAGTTGAAATGAACCCCGTGAATGGTCGATGACAGTACGATAGAATCGCTTTGAGCGACCCTGTTCTGGAGCGACTGGCCACCATTACTTATCAGTAACCAAAACGACGACTTACAAAAGATGGCCCTTACATCACAAAACCCCGACACAACTGCGCTTATCGAGCAAACTATCAACGCGTTTGATAGCGGTATTCAGACCACAACGCCCACAAGCGGTTTGACTCTGATAGACCAATGGATCGATCTCCTTGATGAGAACGGCACCGACGAGACTGATGAAATAGCCGATGTACTGGAAGACCTGAAAGCCGAGCTTGATCAGAGTTCGCAGGATGGTAACTCACCCGAACCATCGGTGATTCAGGCATATCTCGAAGACCTGATCGATATCACGCAGAGTGTCATCGACTCGCCAGAAGCCAGTGCTCAGCAGACTGAGTTGCAACGGTTGGTTTCTACCCTTGAAAATCTTAATCAACAAATAGCTAAATAAAATCAGCTACAGTCAGCAAGCGTGCCAAGTCAAATATCCTAGCGGCTTTGCGAAAGCAAGCTTAACCAGCCCGTTTGATCAGACCTGGTGCTCCATCTGGCCGTAGCACACTCTCCTATTCCCATGGCAGAATCATCACAATTCGCAACGGCGCTCATTAATGAGACCGTAAACACCTTTAGTGGCGGAGCCGAGTCTGTATCGCCAACTGATGGCATTTCATTGATCGAAAACTGGATCAGTGCCCTTCACTCAGGCGACGAATCGACAAATCCGATTGCCCATACGCTCAGTGAGTTGCGCATGCAGTTACAGGACAACAACCCAAATGTGGGTCAGATTCAGACCATTCTGGATGATTTGACTGATCAAACTCGCCAGGCGGCCAAGTCGGTTGATGGTGGTGAGCAGATGTCACTCATTGAATTGTCGGATGCCCTGAAAGGCTTCAGCGAGCGGTTGGCAGGCAAACGGTCGGGCGACGGCAGAGCAGGTGCTACAGTGGCTCCCAGTGTTGGTGCGTCTTCAGCAAACGCCGATAGCGACCAGTACGGTGCCAGTGGCGCAGCGCAACAAGACAGCGGTTCCTACGGCTCAGGCTACGGCAAAAAATAGGCGTTTTCGCCGCTTTACCACCCTGTTGCTTAGTATTTCGCTATCATAACAAGGCTGTAGAGGCAAGTGCATTACCAAATAGTACCCTAAAATTAAAAACAGTAAACTACTTCCAACATAATGGCAAATCAACATTCACAATCGAGCGGTTCATCAGCTTCAACTTTGATCGACGCAACCATTGAAGCATTTGATCAGGGACAGGCGGCTTCACCGCAAGAGGGTCTTTCGTTAATTACAGACTGGTTTTCGTCGCTGAAAAGCGATCACGCTGCTAGCAAAATGATTCAGCCTCTTCAGGAACTTCAAACCGAACTGCAAAGTGGTTCGCCCAGCAACCAGAAGTTGCACGACCTGTTGCTGAATCTGGCCGATCAAACTGAAACCCTTGGCGAAACAGCCGCTGGTGATCTTCCCTCGCGGCTTGCTACGTTGAGCACGTCGCTCCGGAACTTCGCGGGACAACTGTCGACAACCGTATAAGCAGTTATAACCAATCGGGCCACAGGTACGCGTATCTGTGGCCCGATTTACGTTCACAAAGTCATGGATAACCACGAAGAAGCTACCGATCTGCTCGACACCACCATGGTGACGTTGACCACGGGGGTAAACGACCTGACGCCACAAAGCGGGAAAGGTGTTATCGACCAATGGATCAGCACATTGAGCGAGTCAGAAAATACAAAGGAAGTGGTCGATCTGCTTCAACATCTGAAAACACAGCTGGAAAGCGGAACACCCAACCCCGGCGAAATGCAACAGATTTTACTTGACCTGTCGAACTGCACGCACGAAATGGGCGTGAAAGTTGGGCCAGAAGGTGACATGGCCACCCGGCTCGAAGCGCTGGGCGCGGCGTTGCAAAACGTGGCCGGTCAGCTGGCGAACGCATAGAAAAGTGCGCTGCTACCTGACGTTTATTTTCCGATCAGTTCGTACACTTTCTCCAGATCGAGGTCTTTAGCCGACAGCACATCAGGGGCCGTGTAAACTACGGGAACGTCGGGTAACACGCCATGCCCCTGGTCGACGCCGGGAATAGCCAGCACGATCTTGTAAAGAGGCAGCCGCAGTTGCACACCCGTTTCGGGGAGCGTCATATACGGAGACGTGAAGGCATTACAGCCATATTCGCCGCCGCCCGTTTCACGACCAATTACCGTGACACGGGCGGCGGCGTTGTGTTTGGCCAGCGACGTAAAAATTGACGCAGCCGAAAACGTACCGCCATTTGTCAGCACGAACACCCGTCCGCGAAAGCCGTTTTTAGTCGTCGGCTTAATCAGCTTGGTAACGCCTGTTCGCCGAAAAGTGCCTTCGGGCGTTTTATGTGTAAAGAAATTACGGAGCCAGAAACGCCAGAATTTCCAGCCCAGATGCTGGTTAAACGACACTTGCCGGACGTTTGCGTCGACCTGCGTATAAGCCTGGAACGGTTCATCGACCAGGTAAGAAACCAATTTAGCTGATGTACCGGAGTTCCCACCCAGATTGCCCCGCACATCTATAATCAGATTCGTCACCGTTCTTCGGCGGGCTATTGCCTTGAAACTTTCCCGAAAAAACGCCCGCTGACCACTACCCGTAAACGAACCCACTTTCAGCAGAGCAACCGATGAGTCACGCTCCGAAAACGTCAGCGTCCGTGGTTCGTCCTGGCTTTGCTCAGGTTTACGCGGCTTGGGCTTACGCGGTTTAGAAGCCGGAATAACCCGTTTCTCAACCGAATCGGCTCCTGCCTTGAGAGCCCCCGGCCGAACCCGGAACGTTAACGTACGTACCTGACCGGTCGAATCACGAAGCATCAACTGTTGGGCGGTCGAGTCCATTCCAAAGGCCAGCGTGTAATACGATGTAAAAAGTCCCGTATTGAGTACGTACGGCTTAAATGTCTGGTTGTACCCGTCGGACGAGATGTATTGATAAAACCGGTTCAGCAACGTACCTGCGGGGTATCCATTGACCGCCAGAATCTCTGCCCCACGCCGAACCGTTGTATCAGTGCTCCGGTTTTCGCGCACATATAGCTTGTTATCCAGCACAAACACATCGACCGGGAAAGGCCGTAAAGGATGCTTTTTACGGTATTTCACGTACGCCTTGGAGCCATACAGATCCGTATGTCCGCAGCCAATCCGATCGATGGTCGGCTCAACGGCACGCCGGAATTGAAGCTCTGTCATTGGCTGCGTTAAGCGGGCTTCGGCCGCATCGAACCAGCGCGACACACTATCACGCGAGTGGTAGCGGTACAAACCGGGATGTGCCTCTTCCATCGCCCGGCGCATAAGCCGGAAGTCACTCCGCAACTGCTCTACTGAATACACCTTTGACAGTGGCGAGGGTAATAAAGGCGATGGTTGACCAGCTACCTGGCCCCAAATCACGAGAAGAAGACTAGTAGTAAGCCATAAACGGCTTCGCAACGGCGCAGATACAATCACAAATGAGTAGCTTGAACGGTTACCAAAGGTAGCATGAGTCACCGGTCAGTAGACGAACAAATCGGCTGAACGGGTCGTTGTCAATGCGAACTGTCAATTCAACACATTTTTCGCCAAACCGGTATCAGTTCGTCGACAAAACGTGTAGCTTAGATGGTTCATTCTGACTAGTTAATCGGCTTTCCCAATAAACGCAAACCGCACTGGCGGACCAGTCAAAAACGTATTATGGCACGACCAACCCCCGAACTGATCGACGCGCTTCGTCGTACAGCCCGTAAAGTAGCTGAGGGCGCCCCTTACCAATGGGGCCATATGGGTAGCTGCAATTGCGGCAACCTGGCTCAGGAGCTTACCCGTATGACCAAAGACCAGATTCACCAGTATGCTATGCAGCGTTACGGTGACTGGAACGAACAGGTTGCTGATTACTGCGATACCAGCCAGCTACCGTTCGACGTGATCATCAACCAAATGCTCCAGGCAGGTCTTACGCTCGAAGATCTAAAACACCTCGAAAAGCTGGACGATCGCGACGTGCTCCATCGCTTTCCGGTTGAACAGCGTTTTCTGAAGCACAATCGCCGCGACGACGTGGTAACGTACCTGAACGAGTGGGCTAACTTGCTCGAAGAACGCCTGCTGGCTAAAATCAAACTTCCCGCCGATCTGCTGGAAGTACGCGAGCTGGCTTTATAGCTGGTACGCGATTAAACGGATAAAGGGGATTTATACAGATTTGGGAGTTAGACGGAGCAAATCCGTTATAATCCCCAAATCTGTATAAATCCCCTTTATCCGTTTAATCGCGTATCACAACACTACTTCAACGTCGCAACGGCATCGCGAATACGGCCTACCGCTTCCACAAGGGCTTCGTCGGCAGCAGCGGTAGAAATACGAATGCAGTTGGGCGCACCGAAGCCAGAACCAGCCACTGTGGCTACATAGCACGTGTTTAGCAACCAGTTCGAGAAATCGTCGGAGTTATTGATCGCTGTCGTTCCGTCAGATTTGCCGTAATAGGCGCTTACATCGGGAAACGCGTAAAAAGCCCCCTCCGGCGTGTTGACTTTAAAGCCAGGGATGTCTTTCAGCAGGCCGACAACCAGGTCGCGGCGGCGGTGGTAGGCTTTCGCCATTTCGCGGCTTGCATCCAGCGATCCGTTCAGCGCGGCAACGGTTGCTTTCTGCGCAATCGAGTTAGTCCCCGACGTTACTTGTCCCTGAAGTTTCTCAACACCCTCGGCGATCCATTTGGCAGCACCGATATAGCCAATGCGCCACCCGGTCATGGCGTAGCCTTTGGCCACGCCGTTCACCGTGATCACCCGGTCAGCGATTTCGGGCACCGAGCCGATGCTGAAATGACCTTCTGGGGTAAAATTGATGTACTCATAGATTTCATCAGCCAGCACATATACATTATCGTGACGGGCTACTACCTCCGCGATGGCCCGTAGTTCAGCTTCCGAGTACACCGAGCCGGTTGGGTTGTTGGGCGAAGCGTACATAACCACCTTGGTACGGTCAGTAATAGCGGCTTCAAACTGCTCGGGAGTTACTTTGAAGTCGTTTTCAAACGATCCATCAAGTACAACTGACACGCCCTCGGCCAGTTTCACCATTTCAGAGTAGCTAACCCAGTATGGCGAGAAAATGATTACCTCGTCGCCGGGGTTCACCAGTACCTGCAATACGTTGGCCAGCGAATGCTTGGCTCCCGTTGATACCACTACGTTTTCGGGTTTCCAGGGCAGGTTATTATCCCGGTTGAACTTATCAGCAATAGCCTTACGCAGGTCAGGATAACCGGCTACAGGGCTGTACCCATGAAAACCGTCGTCAATCGCTTTTTTAGCAGCGTCGCAAATGTGGGCGGGTGTTTTAAAATCGGGTTCGCCAACGCTCAGGCTAATCACTTTATGGCCTTTTACAGCCAACTCACGCGCCATTTTGGTCATGGCCAGCGTCGACGATTCTTCAAGCGCATTAATTCGGTCGGCCAGCAAGCTGGCGGGACTTTCTACGGCACTAGCCATATTGATGTCTGTTTATTGAAAATTTGGCAACTGAACGGTCACAAAATTAGTGACTTCAACGCAGTTAAGCCGGGTTGTTAGGAGAATTTAATTACCTCATTCTCATCTGTGCAATTGGCAAGTAACATGTGGACGGGCAGTCCAAGTACAGGATGCACGAAATTTGGGGCTAACTCGGCCAGTGGCATCAGGGTAAAACGGCGTTCATGCAACAGCGGATGCGGTAGCGTCAGTGTAGGCGAGTTGAGAATCAGGGAATCGTAAAAAAGCAAATCGATGTCGATGAGCCGAACCCCCCATTTTTCGGCCCTTATCCGGCCGAGGCGCTGCTCAATAGCCTGAGTCCGTGTCAGTACATCAGCAGGCGTCAGGTATGTCTCTACCAGCAGCACCTGATTCAGGTACGTCGGCTGGTTGGTAACGCCCCAGGCTTCGGTCTCGTACAGGCTCGATGCCGAAACGATTGTCCCTACCTGCTCGCCAATGTACTGGCGGGCTTGGGCAAATGTTTGCTGTTTGTCGCCGAGGTTTGCCCCCAGCAGCAGGTAGACATGGGCGGTAGCACGTATGGTCGACACAGGTGGCAGACTAATGTTTAGGGTGCAGGCGAGATAGGCGTAGCCCGGCTCAATAACCCGGTTTTACGAAGGCCCACATACACGCCTACACTATTGGGCAGCAAACCGCCCGCATCTACGCCCAGTGAACTGCTCAATGTAGTTCCGCCAAAGGCTGCAATTGGGAAAGCTGCCGTCAGCAAGCCAGAAAATTGCGTAAGCCCATTCGCATAAGGAAGTGAGTACAGGCCAAAGTTCTGAGATAACGACAAACGGGTTGTCAGTTGAAGAGACCCGGAAACCAGCGCACTAGCCCCTACGTTGACGGCACTCACCCGGTTATTGACAATACCCGGCTGGCGTGGTAATGATGGACGAACCTCCCCCTGAGGCGTCAGGAAAGGCGTGCCGATCGTTCGGCCGAAGTAAGTCCATCCGTCGATGAACTGTCCTTGATTAAAGTAGTTGTCCTGGCCCCGCTGGTCTGGATCATCGATTACAAATTCCGCGCCGCCCTGACTCTTGGTATACAAATACTCGACGGTGATTTGTTGGAGGAAAAAAGGCTCACCAGCAGGACTACGCCGGTTCTTCAGACGAAGGCCATTCAACCCGTCGGCCAGGTTAGTGCCGTAAAACAGAGAGCCATCGTCATACAAAAACTGACGGTATGCGTATAGATTCCAGTTGCGCAGATTCACATCGGCCCCCAGATCAACAGAGCCCAGGTGATTACCGATTCGATTGTCTTCCAGCGATGTTACGTTTGGATCATTCCTGTCGCCCTGCCCCCGCAGGCCCAGTACAACAGCCGGATAATATTTTAATGCCGATGGTAATTTCCCATTTACAGCAATCAGATCGCTAAGTACGCCTGGCGGTGCCTGCCCCGCCCAGATCACTTCATGATTGAACCCGCCATATAGACGAAATGGCCAGGTTGGTTTTCCCAGGCGGCCATACAGGTATTTCTGATGTAAATAAGAGTGTTGCACAATGCGGCCGTTGTTCTCGAACCAGCCATGGGCATAAGCACCAAGAAACGAAACAACGCCTTTTGTAAACGGCACGGGAGTGTACTGATAAACACCCAGTTGAATCTTGGGGATCGGTAACGCATTACCCGACCAGGCATAAGCTCCCGACGTCAGTAGCGTATCAACCAGCCCGATAAGCTCGCGTTTTCGGCCAACGTACAGTTCAAAGGCGCCCAGACGGCCTTTGACGTGCGCTTCGGGAAGAATGAACTGAGTCGTGGCGCCAACATTTGCTACGGCATCGAGCGCGTACCCCCAATCGACCTTTGGCCGCCGACCAGTACTGTCGGCCCGACGATAGTCGGAACGAATACCGCCCTGCAATCGGACAACGGGTCCTTTCAGTGGAACAATCCCGTATTGATTGGCCCGTAGCCAGAACGGGGTCTGATCGGTTGAGAGCAGGGTGCCCGCCTCCAAATGATATTGACTTACCCGAGCTTCCTGCGCCACTACGTTACCCGAATGGAGGAAAAGAAGGCAGCCCCATAGAAGGGTCGAACAAACGGAGTAAAGAGACAGGCGAATTGGGCTAGGAAAAGCTGCTTGCATCAATCAAAGGTATTGTTTGTCTACAAAAACTAGTACCAGTTAAAAACAACTTACTGTCGGCTTAACGGTTTAAACAGCATAAGTGGTGAAAGTTAATTTTCATTCTAGTTAATGGGCCAAAACGCCTCCTTACGCTGTGTGCTCTGACAAAGCGCGGGGCCGGTTTCAGCCTAGCGAATCAACAGCAGGCAAGTCAATTCATTCGTTCTTACTTACAAAACAAATTATATGAAAACCAAAGCACTCGGTAACACGGGGCAACCAGTATCAGCAATTGGTCTGGGCTGCATGGGCATGACCGACTTTTACGGCCAGCGGAATGATGAAGAGTCCGTTGCGACTATTCACGCAGCGCTCGATGCAGGGCTGAATTTTCTGGATACCGCCGATATGTACGGCCCCTATACCAACGAAGAGTTGGTCGGCAACGCCATCCGCAGCCGTCGGAACGATGTTTTCCTGGCCACTAAATTCGGTATTGTACGTGACCCCAACGACCCCGCCAAACGAAGCATCAGCGGCACACCCGACTACGTACGTCAGGCGTGCGAAGGTAGTTTGAAACGCCTTGGTATTGATCATATCGACTTGTATTACCAACACCGGGTCGACCCAAATACACCTATCGAGGAAACAGTGGGAGCCATGAGCCGGCTGGTCGAAGAAGGCAAAGTTCGATTCCTGGGCCTATCAGAAGCTGGGGCAGCTACCATTCGACGGGCGAACGCAGTGCACCCTATCGCCGCCGTGCAGTCGGAGTACTCACTCTGGAGCCGCGATATTGAAGATGAAGTACTACCCGCCGTGCGCGAACTGGGCATTACACTGGTGGCCTACAGCCCTCTGGGGCGTGGCTTTCTAACTGGCCAGATCAAGAATTTCGACGACCTGGCAGCAGATGACTATCGACGTATTTCTCCCCGCTTTCAGGGAGAGAATTTTCAAAAAAACCTGGATGTTGTGCAGCAAATAGATGCTTTAGCTGCACGGAAAGGCGTAACCGCATCGCAGCTGGCCCTGGCCTGGATTCTGGCACAAGGTGACGAGTTTCTACCCATCGTTGGTACAAAACGCCGGACGTACCTGCAGGAAAACCTGGGTGCACTGAACATTTCGCTGACTGCCGATGATCTGGCTGCCATTGAGGCGATCTCTCCCAAAGGTGCCGCCTCGGGCGAACGCTATCCCGAAACCGGTATGAAGCTGGTAAACGCTTAAGTTAATCGTGAAGACGGTCTGTCGCTACGCTACCGGCACTGGTTGAGCGCAATGTCAGACCGTCTTAACAAGTAATCTTTACTACCTAAAAGCTAACCTGTCGGCGCTTGGGGGCAATGAGCCCATAGATGGCCAACAGAACAGCCACGACGGCTCCGGCTCCGGCAGCCAGCTGAACGGTTGGTGTGCCCGCCTGCTTAACAGCAATGGCCGCATACGCCCACGTGAACACTAAAATAAAGGCCGCACTCCGATACCGATTGTATAGTACAGCGCCTACCATCAGGCCCACTACCAGTACACCAACAGCCCAAACCGTTTCAGAAACACCCGACAGATCGAAACTGTGGGCACGGAACCAGAGCGTAATGTTCAGGATAGTCGCTACGGTAAGCCAGCCAAAATAGATAGAGAACGGCACACGAGCCAGCCAGGTCTCAGCCGCTTTTACCGGTCGCATCATTGCCATGTCCGTCCGTGGGTTGATACGCAACGCCTCCATAACCATAAACAGGCTGAGAAACATGATCAGGATAACAACCAGTGCTCCGCCGATCCATTCCTGATTAAAGATTGGACTCCAGACTGCATTGCCAAGTGCATTGATGATATACCAGGGACCGGCCGCCCGGAATCGGGGGTTATGGCGTTGGGTTGGCAACGCCTGATACACAGCGAAGCCCAGTAAACCCAGAAAAATAATTCCCCAGATCGAGAAGGCATATCCGGCAGGCGTTATCAACGTATCGTACTTGTTCGATACGTCTCCATTCGTTTGTGGACCAAACACACGGAGATTCGAGAGGCCATTCATCACAATCAACGTAACGGTAACCACCACTACAAGCACCTGACGTAAACGATCATTCATCATAAACCCTGTAGAATTAATTGGTGATACAACTGAAGCAGTTCCCCAAGTGTTCACAAAGTACGCACCTGGCGGTCAATAGGGCTCGTAGGTCAGTGGCAGTAACTCGGCCATTTTTTCCCAGCCCCAATAGCCTTCGAAAACAACACCCAACGGGTTATAAAAATTACCATTCCGCTCAATTGTTACCAGTGGCTCCAACATATGGATGATCGACGTTTGGGGGCCGGGCGCTCCGGGATTGCTGCTGAACGGATTTGAGTAGCGAACATACTCCGGCGCTTCTTTTTCGCCGGTGTAGGTCACCTGAATCAGGTTCTCAAAGGCAAGAGCAGTAGTTGAGTCGGTCGATGCATCGTCATTCAGGATAAACGTAGCTGGTAAAGCATCTTTGACCAGATAACGGGCCTGCTTCACGCGCCATTGCCCCCCCACTTTGGTTGAATCGATCCGTTCCACCATCCGGCGGATCTCGAACCCCTCCTCGGTCGTTTTCTTCGCATGAAGTGTGCGCATAAAGTGCATCGACGACCCCAAATACGCCGCTTTGCGAGCTTGCTCCCAACGCAGCGACTCGCGACGGTTGCGGGGCTTCATAAGTTCATAAACCGGATAGCCCAAGTATGATACCGACTTATGACCGTAGTCGAATAAGAACTGATCCAACACGTACCTGATCCGGTAGCCCAGGGCTTTGTTTTCGATCACCAGTGGTTCTCTGGCTCCACCGGTAAGCCGCAGGGTAGTGCGGTTATCATCGAACCAAAGTACATTCTGATTCACAATGCGGCATTCCTGCGCATTTTTACTCGTACCAATAAAGTTTTTGAGAAACACATCCAGTTGTTCCAGCCATTCGGGGTCACGGCTGGCCCGTACCTGTACCTCGGCCAGTTGGTTCGCCGACGGCATGATACGCACAAGCAATTGCGCGGGCTGGTTAGTATTCAGCGGCGATGCCAACGTCTCAAACCCTACGCTCGACACAACCAGATCGAACCGGCCAGCGGGCAGATTCGCCAGTACAAAATTTCCATTCTCATCAGCCGTGGTGCCCTTTGTCGTATTAGCCAGAAATACACTGCAAAAAGGCACTGGTTGCTCATCTACAGCATTGACCACTTTGCCACGCAATGTGAATTGAGCATGAACGGAAAGTGTGGTCAACAAAACGAGTAAAAAGGCTTTCATATCTCTGTAGACAGTGATTCGTAGGAATAGGACACAAAATTACACCTGTAACTATGTTTTTAGTTATCAATCAATAAAAAAAGGGGCTTATTGTCGTTGACGATAAGCCCCTTTTTTTATTGGTCAGCTAGGTAGGTTATAGCGCCAGCACTTTAAACTCAGTACGACGGTTACGCTGATGCTCTTCTTCGGTACGGGCGTTCTTAACAACTAACTGTGTTTCTCCATACCCCTTAGCCGTAATTCGTTCAGGTTCAATGCCTTTCGACACAATATAGTCCACTGCTGCTTTGGCCCGGTTCTGCGACAGTGTCATGTTATAGGCATCCGGTGAGCGGGCATCAGTATGGGAGCCGAGTTCAATTTTGATCGTCGGGTTATCTTTCAGAATCGTTACCAGCTTATCGAGCTCCTCGGCCGCATCAGGGCGAATATTGTACTTGTTGAGATCGTAGTAAATATTTTCCAGCGCGAAAGTCTTGTTCAGCTCAACCTTGTCCAGTAGTAGCGCTACATTGAAAGTAGTGTCCGTTTCAGGCTTGGTCAGAAACACCTCTGGAATACTGCGGCCTTGCATGGTAAACGGCTCGCGGCGGGTCAGGTACCCACGGCGCTCGGCAATGACGCTGTACGTCTTGCCTTCTACCACCGGAAACTTCCCGAACGTACCTGGCTGGCCGGTTGTAGCTTCTGCTACGGTAGCGTCATTGCTATCATCAACAATACGTACCCGTGCCGAATCAAGGGGAGCGTTGGGAGCCGCGTTGATTTTAACCGTTCCGGCCAGGAAGTAACGCACTACTTTTGGCGCACCCGGCTTAGGCGGGTTATTGCGGGCAATCGTCGTGGAATCACCGGGGTTGAGCACACTGCTTTCTACCAGATAAATATCGTCGTCGCCCTTACCACCGGGACGATTGCTGGCCATGTAGCCTTTGTTCGTTTCCGGATTAGGGAACGTCAGCCCAAAATCGTCGGCGGGCGAGTTGATGGGCTGCCCCATGTTCTCGACCCGAATAACGCCACCCGACCGCGTAGCCACAAATACATCGAGTTTGCCCAGGCCAGGATGTCCGTCCGACGAGAAGTACAGTTTACCATCGGCGGCTACAAACGGGAATAGCTCGTCGCCGGGGGTATTAATATCGCGGCCCATATTGACCGGCCGGCCAAACCGGCCGGATGCATCAACGGTAGCCCGGTAAAGGTCAATTCCTCCTACACTACCCGCCCGGTTCGACGCGAAATAGAGCGTCCGGCCATCGGCCGAAAAAGCGGGTGAACCATCCCAGGCCAGCGAATCGGAGATCGGCAGGCGGAAAGGTGTATTCCAGTTGCCAGCCTGGTCCTGCCGGCTCATGTACAGATCTACGTCGGCACCACCCTTACGTTTACCATTGTTACCACGTGCAAATACCATAGCCTTCCCATCTTTCGAGAACGTAGGCGTACCTTCATTTACGTCAGTCTGGAATATGTTACCGCTGAAGAGTTGAGGAGCCCCGCTCCCAGCACCAGTTTCGTCGGGAGTCTGGCCTACTTTCGCTTTGTAGAGGCCTGTCATGGCCAGGCCGTTATTTTTATAGATAACGTCTTTCCTTGACCCCGTAAAGACGAGTTCATCACCACGCAGTACAGGTGCATATTCGGTACCAGGTGAGTTCAGGGCGCTCAGATTCGTTACTTTGAAGTCGGTCTGTTTGGCTGTGATGGCACTGATAGCGCGGAGCGTTTCGATTTCGCGCTGCGCTTTGGCCAAACCAACCTTATTTTTAGGCCGGGCGTCGATGTATTGCTGCAATTGGGCTTGTGCCCCGGCATAATCACCACCTGCCTTCAAGGCGTAGGCGTAGTTAAGCCGCACATCGGCCAGATTTACGTCGGCAAACGCCGGTTTAGCGGCGGCATCGGGCGTGGTGACAGGCAACGTACCCCGGATGGCTTCGCCCAGACCAGCATCGAGCGCATTTTTGTAAAATGGCGTAGCCTGATCAATCCGGTTCGACAATCGGTACGATTCAGCCGTGTAATAGTTGAGCCGCGCCGCATCGACCTTCCCCGACGCTTTTGTAAACTGGCCCAGCGCCAGATTGTATTCACCGGCATCGAAATGGCGAACACCTTTTTTGTAGGCCTGCATGGCCGAATTACAGCTGCCCAGCCCAATGGCTACACTCAGTATCAGCAGCGGAACCCGCATATAGAATCTCATAAATCGAACGGAGCAAAACAGATTAACCCGCCCAAGATAATAACGTTTTGGCGGGCTCATTCGTCAATACCTTATTTAAACGAATTGATGCCTTTTTTATTAGCTAATGTTCATTTGAAATGGGCAACAAGCAGACCGTTCAACCAACTGACAGGTAGTGGCTATCCGGTCACTGACCGATGCATCTACCGTTACCTAATGCGACGGCATTTCGTTGCGCTTGCTGACCAAAACCTGTTTAGCTTCGTAAGCTGACTACCAAGGGTATGCGTTATCAAAAAATTAAACCGGCCCCTCACCTGACCCCGTTTGTCGAATGCTATTTCGTCTGGGAGAGCGATGATCGGTTGATAACGCCCCTCCTGATTGAGTCACCGCCCACCGGGTTCGCTTCGATGGTGTTCACTTATGGCGATCCGTACATCGTTCAGACCGACCGGTACATGAAAACAGCGCCTGTTGCATTCCTCACCGGGCAGGCCACCCGGCAGTATGCCCTTCAGGTAACGGGGCATCTAGGCATGGCAGGGATCGTGTTTCGGCCGGCGGGCATAAGCTCCCTGTTCGGCTGGCCCATGTACGAGGTAACAGATGAACGTATTCCCTTAACCGATGTGCTGGGAACCCCGGTGACCTTTCTGCACGAGCAACTGTGCCATAGCCAAACCGCCGAGTCACGGGCAAGCATACTCGAACAATTTGTGAACCACCAGTTCCTGAAGCGGGGTGACCGGTTCGACCGCACCGATTATGCCGCGAATTTGATCGTCGACACGTTTGGTACGCTCACGGTCAGTGAGTTAATGAACGATCTCTACGTTTGCAGGCGTCAGTTTGAGCGACAGTTTCTACATAAAGTAGGCATTAGTCCCAAATATTATGCCCGCATTCGGCGGATAGGGCATTTGTGCGCACAGCTGGCTTCGCAGCACTGGCAAGTGAACCATTGGCAGGATTTCATTTTCCGGGCGGGGTACTACGACCAGTCGCACTTCATTCGCGAGTTTAAGCAGGTCACGGGCAAACGGCCAACGCTATACCTTAAAGAGAACACCGAACTAAGCCAATATTTATAAGTCGACTGCGTTTGAATGTCGCATTTATACAATTACCGGCGAAGAGGCTCCTGTAGTTTTGGCTTGAGTTCAAACCACGCCACGAAACGGCTTCTCTTTTTATGGCTGATTAACCATACGCTGTTGGCCCAGACAACGCCAAAACTCTGGACCGAAGCAGATCAGCAGTACACGCTCGACAACCTGCAACGTACCCGCGACGCCCTGACCCGAGAAACATCAACCCTGACGCCGGCTCAATGGGCTTTCCGTGAGTCGCCCGACCGTTGGAGCATTGGCGAGGTAGTGGAACACCTGGCTTTATGGGAAATTATCTGGGCACGAGAAGTTGGCGAAGGCATTGGCAACAAACCCTTGCCTGACCTTAACCAAACGAGTCGTCCGGATAGCTTTTATCAGGAATGGATCATGGAGCCTGCTCCACACCAGGCCCCGGATTTCGCAAAACCCAGCGGATTTATCGAAGGCAAGAACAACCTGGCTTTTTTTCTGAGACTGCGTAACCAGACAATCGACTTTGTCTCGAAAACGACAGCCGACATGCGCGCCCATTTTGAACGGACCGCAACCCAATACCCCCGAAATATGCACCAGGTGTATATTTTCCAGTGGGGCCATGTAGACCGGCACCTTCGCCAGATTCGAGCAATCAAGCAACACATCAACTATCCACACGCTTCCCTTTCTTCCAAGTAAATGCACCACGCCCATGCAAACCATACAACACGAATCAGTTTTAGAGAGCGTCCGCAAAGGCGCATGCCTGGCTTTTTTCACCGCCTACGACGACCTAGATACTGCCCGAATGATTGGCTTGGCGGCACCCGACGCGACAGTACATTTTTTACCCTTGGGCGACGGTGGACTAGGTACGTTCTGGGAATTTGGTAAATCTGTTTGGGATTCACTTATCCGGAGCTTTCCCAACCTCAGCAACACCGTCGATAGCCTGATAGCCGAAGGCAATACCGTGATCGCCAACGTGACCATTAGTGGTACACAGGCCAGCGAGTTTCTGGGCATTCCCAGTAAAGGGTTTCGCTTTGACTCCGACCACGTATTTGTTTTCCGTTTCAACGATACCGACCAGATTCAGAGCCTGACCATCAACTGGGACGCGGCTAGTTTTGCCCGGCAATTGGGAGCGTAGGCCAATCCCACTATACCCGTATCGCTCCCTTTCAGAGCAGAATCGTCGGGGCAGGAAAACGTTGGTCAAAGGCCGTTTGAACAGCGGTTACACAGTAGGGCTAAATCATACTTACTTTGTAGTAAATTAGCTACTAAATAAGCCTTTAGCTTTACTGTTTGTACGTTCTTCAGCCATGAATAGCCCCGCACGTCTATTGCTTGTCGATGATCATCAACTGATTCTAGATAGTCTTCAATTACTGTTTAATTCCATTCCCGACGTTGAGGTAGTCGGCACGTCAAACGACAGTCGACAAGTGTCCGACCTACTCACCAAACTGGCGGTTGACCTTATCGTGTGCGATTTGCATATGCCCCATCTATCGGGTATTGATCTGACATTACAAATCAGGCAACATCATTGTCATGTGCGCGTGCTGTTAGTGACTATGGCCGATGATGCCGCCACCATACGCGAGGCGGTGCGGGTTGGCTGCGCCGGGTACGTTCTGAAACGGGCGGGGCGCAATGAACTCGAAAAAGCCATCACCCTCATCATGCGCGGACAGCGTTATTTCAGCCCCGAAATTATTGATCAGCTAACGCACTTGCAGGCAGATACAGACGTTGTGCATGCCCCACTTTCGATACTGACAGAGCGGGAAATAGATGTTTTGAGGCTAATTGCCAATGAACACCCTACCCATCAGATCGCCGAACGGCTGTTCATCAGCGTACCGACCGTAGAAACGCACCGCCGCCACCTGATGCGGAAACTAGGTGTGAAAAGCGTAGTGGGCATGGTCAAATTTGCGATGAAGCACGGACTGGTAGCCTGACTGGCACCCGAATCTGATGGTGCATACCGCCACCTGGCCCCCGTTCAGAAAACAACGTACCCGTGAGCGATGCCACTCGGTCGGCTATATTTTGTAAACCCCGTCCGCTTGCTGTCTGCGTAGCTCCCCCTTTCCCGTTGTCATGGACTGTCATCAACAACGTACCTGCCGTAAGTCGTAAATCAATTGTGGCTTCCGTGGCCTGCGCGTGTTTAATGACGTTGTTCAGTAATTCCAGACAGATACTATACAACTCGAACTCAGTCTGTTCATCCAAGGAAGAAAGCTGCTCTGCTCCGATAAGGGTGAAGCGAACAGCCGTGTTACGGTTCATCTTGTCTACCAATCGTTGTAGCGCAACCACTAGTCCCTGCTTAGCAAGTTCAGTGGGTAGCAGATTATGCGACAACAGGCGAACATCCCGGTAAGCCAGACTTACCTGCTCACGAATAGTAGCGTACACAGCCCGTTCGGCGGCGGTCATCTTCGATTTATCCGTCGCGTCGAGACTCCATTGCAGCGCAGCGAGGGTCGTACCCAGATTGTCGTGCAGATCGGCGGCCACACGCTGACGCTCAAGTGCTTGCCCCTGCAAATGCGCCACGCTAATGGCTCGGTTTTTCTGACGTAGCTGGCGGTTGTTGTAGGCGATAAGGCCCATCAGGAGGATCAGCATCAGCATACCGCCAACCAGCAACCGGGTCTGGCTTTGCTGGTTATCAATCGTTAGTCGGTCTACTTCGACCTGCTTCTGCTTCACATCGAATTTAAGCTGAAGCTCGGCCAGCTTCACATTCGACCGCTGTTGTAGCGTACTGTCTTCGAGCTGTTTAACAGTTTCAAGTTCGGCCAGCGCCAGGGCGGGCTTGTTCAGCTGCTTGTAGGCATCGAACAAAATACGGTGGGCCTGCAGGCGCTTCGTCGGCGACTGGAGCAGCCGGGCATAGTGCACTAATTGCTGTGCATCGGCTACCATCAGGGCATATTTTTTTTTGTAGCGATGCATATCCGCACTGAACCAATAATAAGCATAGTTTTCCCGCACATTTAGGGTAGGTAAAAATTGCTGACATTGCTCCCAAACAGGTTGGCGGCGGTTTTCGTCGTTGAGGTGGGTGTAGCAAACGGCATAGTGCAAACAGTTAAAAAAGGGCATTTTGACAGGTCCCTTTCGCTGACTTTCGTGCCACGACTCGTTCAGATAATACAAGGCCTCTGTGTAGTTCTGAAGTTGCATATAGGCTCGGCCAAGGCGAAAGGTCAATGCCGAATAAGACTGCCGATTAGGCGTTTTCAATGAGATAGCGACCCCTTCCTGCAAATAACGGATAACGGTACGGATGCCGGTGGTATCTGACCAGTCGCGATCAATGTCACTTGTGCTCATCTGCACGTAGGCCAGTAACATGATATGTACCTGACCTATTCGCTTCAGGCGGGGTATGGCCTCAAGGAAATACGCTTTGGCTTTGGTGCTGTTACCCAGCAATACTTCATAATGCCCTTTCCGATACAATAGCAAAGCCTCACCGTAGGGCCATTCATAGTGTGCGGAAATTGCTTCGTACCGACGCAAGGCCTCCAGCGCTTTTGTCGGTTGGCCACGCCCGATCCAGAATCGGGCGCAGCTATCAAGCAATACGGCTGTTGTGGTATCCCGATTTCGGCTGGCGGGTTGTAGCTCCAGTTTCTGTATGCGCCGGATGGTCGGGTTGATTAGAGAATCTGTTGGATGTGCCCAGCCACTTGTAGCCAGCAACAAGATGAATATCAGCGAAGAAAGCGGTCGCATAAGTTGATTGGTAGGAGGTGCAAGCTATCTGTTTTTGAAAAATCATGGTAAATCATGATGCAATCTCATGGTAAACCATGAGCCCTGAACCAATCGCAAACAGCCACTTTTGATCAGGTATGCGCCGCTGACTTTCCGCGCCTGCTCAACGTCGCTAATGGTTCTCTCCAGTCGCCAACGACAGGTCTTAACGCTGATCGCCACCGAGCTTACCACCGCCCAGATCGCTGATCTTCTTGGGCTGTCTGTACCAACGGTGGAAACACACCGGCGCAACCTCTTCCGGAAAGCGGGGGTACGTTCGGTAGCAGGCCTGGTAAAGGAAGCGATGCGGCAGGGGCTGATCCAATGATGACCACCACATTTGGCGGGTACAGGCCAGCTCGAATACATGGACCTTTGATATAGTCGATTGGCTTACAAAAACACCCTACCCTTTACTAATCATCTGCTACATGAAACGCGCTCACTTTCTCTTATTCGCTGGTATATACGGGGCTCTTCTGGCCATGACCATGCTCTTTCTAACCGAAAGTAGTCTTATGAACTATGGTGTCCCGAAAGTCGACGTTGACCATATCGCCCTCATGCAATTTCTGGGGGCCAACGTTGGTGCGTTGTCGCTGATGTCACTGCTGAACCGCCACCAACCCAACTCGTTTCCACTGCGCACGCTGCTACTGGCACAGGCCTGTGAGGTGCTGGCGGGGGTGGTGCTGGGTATGTATCACGTACTGGTACTGCACGTACCCTTCAGCACATTTTTCGTAGTTGATACTCTGTTTCGCCTGGTGCTGGGGCTTGGCTTTTTGTATTACTATCAGCAGGCCGCGAGGGAGGCCGTCGCCAATTAATGATGCCTAGGTACACATGTGGAGACTCATGTTGGCTTAAAACAACCTAAATCATGGAGCGGAACTACATACCAATCAAACACCTGAAAACCAACAGTTTGATATTCTTTTTTCTGTTCGTATCAGTCACCAGCTTAGCCCAGTCGCTGGGCGGTACGTCGTGGCAGGGAACACTCGCGTCTGCGCAAAATCAGTCCCTGATGTACCCGGCTACGGTCACGTTCAGGGTTGAGGGTACGCAGTTGACAGGTAGCGTCATTATGGAATCGCAAGGTGTGAAGGACTTGTATGTGTTGCAGGGTATGACGCAAGGCGGGCAGGCGGCAGGTACGGCCACGTATCCTAAAGACGGGGCTGTGTTTCAATTCGAGGCGCAGCTCAACGGGGCGCAGTTGGCGTTTGCAGTGGGCCTTAACAACACACCCATCATGACGGGTACGTTGTTTCGCCTCGGCGCAGGTGGCAGAGCCGCCGCACCACAGGCACGCACCAACGTACCCAGTCAGCAGCGAGCAGCCACCGCGCCCTCCGCTAAACGGCTCACGTCGGGTATCGCCGCCCAACTAGATGGTCTGCTACGTGGGCGGCGGTTGCTGTTCATGAAAACGGGGAATGGCTTGGCCCAGAAGTGGTTCTACGACCTGTGTAGCAACGGTACCTACATATATAGCGACGACACTAGCTATAGCAGCTACGGTGGTGGCGGCGACTTTAGTGCTTATACCCGCGATGGTGGAAGCGGAACGTGGCGGGTTGGTCTGGAAGGCAATGTGGTCTATCTGGAATTAAGGCCACATAATGGCCAGCCAAGTGTGTACGGATTGTCGCCCGGTGAACAGGGCGAAATTCACCTACAGGGTCGACGCTACTTTCTAACCACGAATCAAAGCTGTCGATAGAACAGCGCATCAAAACCCATTTATTATTGATTATCAACGGCTTAAATAAGTCTATTAGCCATTACTATGCCTACACTTTACTGCCTACGCTTCTCACAGCGCCGGTTTCTCATGAAATCGCTTAATGTCTTATTCCTGTTGCTGCTGGTTACTACAGCTGCTACCGCACAGATTGCCCCGACTGGCTTTACGCTCGACGCGGTCTCGAACACGGAAATAAAACTCAGCTGGACCCACGATGGAAAAGGCATCGACAAGTTTGTGATCGAGAAATCGACCGATGGCACCGTCTACAAAGTCTTGACCAATCTGGCCATTACCGACCGGTCGTATGCAGACAAAGGACTTACTGCCAACACCGTTTACTATTACCGGATATACTCAGCGCTGGGCACAAGAAACTCCGGCACTGTTTTCAATAAAGCCACAACGCTCTCGAATCCGCCCACGGGATTTGGTACGACCACCATTACGCCCATCAGGATTGATCTGGTCTGGAATAGCGGCGGCACACCGACCCAGCTTGAGTACAGCAAAAACGCCGATTTCAGCGCGGCCACGACCAAAAATTTCACAACTCAGCAAACCGGTTTTGCCGATGGCCTGACCCCCAACACGGGCTATTATTTCCGGCTGAAACGAACAACGTTCAACGGCGCGCAGGAGTCTGACTGGGTGCAGATCAAGGCCACAACCCAGGACCCTAAACCAGCCTCCCCAACGGGCTTTGCTGTTACCGGTAAGAATACAAACAGCATCGGCGTGAAGTGGAACGCCGTCAGTGGGGTTGAGGGTTACCAGGCGCGGCGGGCCGACGTAGCGGACTTCACGAGGGGGGTTGTTACCCAGGATATCAGCTTTCTTCAGACAACCTATACGTATCCGAGCCTGAACGACAACACGACCTACTACCTGCAGGTACGTGCTAAAAACACCATCAGCGGAACCGATTACTGGTCTGACTGGTCGAGTACATTAAAGGATGCAACGGATCTGGGACCTCCATTTGCGCCGACAGGGGTTCAGGCTACGCCAACATCGCCCACGCAGGTCGATGTCACCTGGGCCGACAATTCAGACAACGAGGAAAATTTCATCATTAGCCGCAGTCCGACAAGTTCGGCAGGGCCCTGGACGGAGGCTGGCCGGGTGGGAGCCAACATCAAAACGTTTACAGATAATGGCGTGCAGCCTAATACGACCTATTATTATCAGGTATGTGCTGTCAATAAAGCTTCTCAGACGTGTGCGCTTTCTGCTAAAATCAATACGCCTATTCAGACGCCGACGGCCCCTACCGCCCTGGCCGTATCAATTTCCGGCACAACGGCTACGCTTACCTGGAAAGATAATTCGAGCAACGAAATTGACTACGAGATTCAGCGTAAAGAAGGCAACGGAGCCTTTGCCGATTTTGGCAAAACAGGTTCGTTCAATGGCGCAGGTACGTTCATCGATACGAAACTCTTCGCGGGGCGGACGTATTGCTACCGGGTCAGAGCTACCAGCGCAGGCGGGCCTTCCGACTATTCCAACGAAGCCTGCGCCTCAACGGCCCCGGCGGCGCCCAACGCGCCAAACAACCTGCAACTGACGCTGGTATCGGTGAGTCAGGTTGACCTGTCGTGGACGGATGGCGGTGGGGCCACAGATTTTGAAGTACAACGGGCCGACGGGTTGGGCGGTTATGCGAAAATCAATACGCTAAGCGCGGGCAGAACTACCTATTCCGACAACTCCATTCAGCAAGGTAAGACGTATTCATACCGCATCAACGCAACCAATGTAAGCGGCAATGCACTGTCGGAGGTAAAAACGATTAGCATCCCGACGGTGCCGCCCGCGCCCGAGTATTCGCTGCAGGTACTGTCGAGCACCGACATTAAAGTCGATTACCGGAACACGGCGGGAGCCAACGCTACGGCACTGGAGTTGCAATACGCCCTAAACAACGGCTTTACCATCGGACTGGGTGGTCAGAACGTCCCTATCGCGGGTAGTACCGTCACCATCAGCAGCCTGCAGCCCAGCACGCGCTATTTTTTTCGGTTACGGGCGTCAAATAGTGGCACTGGATTGGCGTCTGACTGGGTGCTGAGAGATGCCCAAACCCAGCCCAACGCACCACAATCACCCGCCGCGCCTACCAACCTGGCCGCCAATCCCGTTTCTGACTCCGAAATCGCGCTGACCTGGACAGATAACAGCGACGAAACCGGCTTCGAGGTAGAACGCTCCCCTGACGGCATAACGGGCTGGATCAACATCGGAACAACCGCTGCCAATGCCACCAGCTTCCGCAATACTGGTCTGTCTGCATCGACACGCTACGGGTATAGGGTACGCGCCGTTCGCGCCAGTCTGTTTTCAGCTTACTCGAATACGGCTACGGCTACCACATTGGCCCCGCCCCTAGTGTCTCCATCGGCTCCGGCCAATTTCAAGGCAACAGTCACCAGTTCGAGCCAGATCGACTTAAGCTGGAATGCCGCCAGCAGCCTGACGGGCTACAAGCTGGAATATGCAGACAATACCGCTTTTACGAATCTGAAAACGGAAACCGGAGTAGCTGCAACAGCGACGTCCTTCTCGGTGCAAAACCTGCTGGCCAGCACCACGTACTATTTCCGCCTTTACGCAATCAACAGTGCAGGTCCGTCTCCCGCCGCAACTGCCGATGCCCGAACCGCTGCGCCCCCCGTTACGAAGCCCAACGACCCCACCAACCTCAACCTGACGGGGTCATCGGACGGGAAACAGATTACTGTTGGTTGGACAGACGCCTCATCTAACGAAGACCGCTTCGCTGTTCAATACGCCGAAACAGCCGACTTTGCCAACCCCACCTCGATCAGTGTCGGCGCGGGTGTAGGTACATTCACGATCACGAATCGGCAACCCTGTGGGACATATTTCGTACGGGTATCGGCCGCCAACAACGCCGGTAGTTCTGGCTGGATCGATGGTAAGATCACGCTCAACCCGACCCTTCCTGTCAAAGCCAGCGGCTTCACCGCTACCGCTGCCAGCCAGATTCAGATTAATCTTGTTCTGACCTATGCGGCCAATACGGAAGACGCCTTCGAGCTGGAATACGCCACTAACAGCAGTTACACGAGCAGTACAAAACGGGACCTTGCCAAAACCAGCCGCGCCGAAACGGTAACGGGCCTGACCGCTTCTACTCAGTACTGGTTCCGGCTACGGGCCAAAAACTGCGCCGGTAACGGTGAGTGGCTTGAAACCACCGCCATCACCCAGGCCAACACGCCCCAACCGCCCGCTTCCCCTACCAATCTGGGGGTAACGGCGTTGTCACCATCCGTGCTCGCACTTGCCTGGACCGATAATGCAACGAATGAAGACGCCTATGAACTGGACTACAGCACCAACGCCAGCTTTACCTCCGGGCTCACCCAGGTACGTCTGAGCGCGGGCGCGAGCAGCACGCAACTAACTGGCTTGTTGGCCAATACCACCTATTATGTGCGCGTTCGAGCCGTAAATAGCGCGGGGTCGTCGGGCTGGTTAACCGGTTCGGGAACGACCCAGGCGGTGGTACCAACTACCGTGGCAACGCCGACCAACCTGCGTTTTGCCACCACAGCACCCGTTTTCACGCAATTGAGTCTGCTCTGGAACGACGTGGCTATTAATGAAACAGGCTATGAAGTATGGCGGGCGGAAAACGATCAGACCAACTGGGTACGTATTGCCGAACTGGCCGTAAACACGGCGGCCTTCACCGACAATGGGCTACGACCCAGCATTCCCTACTTCTACCGGGTCAGGGCCGTGCAGAACGCCGTTTACTCTGACTGGTCGAATGTCATTACCGACCGGGCACCGCTGGTCAGTGCGGTTACTCTGCCCGCCGAAGTACGGGTCTACCCCAACCCCACCAGCGATCTGTTGACCATCGATTGCCCGTCGGGTGGTTCGGGCACTGTGCAGATTCGGTCAGTAGCTGGCTTAACCGTGCTGGAACAGCCGTTCACCAGCGTGGCCGGCCGCCTATTGCTCGGCCTTCGGGCGTTGCCTACGGGCTTGTATGTCGTGGTGGTGTCTACCGCAACAACTTGTTTTTCTACCCGCCTGTTAAAACGCTAACACCATGCGCCAATTCATCACTTGCCTAACCGTGCTTTTGGGTTTGGTCGGCTCCGCTTGCAAACCCGTCAACGATCCGACTACTGTTAGCCCTACGAAGGGCGTTTCAGATATCGTTATCAATAAATCCTGGAAAGCCCTGCGCGTGCAGGAGGGGTCTGTAACGGTCTATCAGGATGGCCGATCCGATAACCTCTACCCCGGCTACCGAAATTACCAGTTGGTATTTACAGGTCAGAAAGTCAAATTCACGGAATACACCGGCGAAGTATTCGACGGCGACTGGACTGTGCTCGACAACAGTTCACGAGCGTACCTGTCGCTGCGCAATCTGACCCCGTCCCCCTCCAACTCTGGCGGCATCGTCGAATTTGAGGTTAACTCATTTTCGGATACGCAACTCGTCATTACGGCCAGCAAACCGAACCTGAAAACGGGCAATACCGTCAATGTGTACACGCTAATTCCGAAGTAGGTTAACCTTAACCTATCGCCAACCAGACGTTCCAGCCGCCCAATATAGCAGTGACCAGCACCACCGACGCCATAGCGATGTTCTGCGATAGGGAGTTGACATGTTGCCCCAACAGTTGGCGGTTATTCACGGCGACGAACAGAAACACCGTGACGAAGGGAAGCAGAATACCGTTGATGGCTTGAACCGCTACGATGACGGGAATAGGCGTAGCATTGGCCAATCCAAAACCGACGCCCGTTGCCAGCACCGCCAGCCAGATCAGCCGGAATTGGGGTGAATTTTTCGAAATGCCCAGCAGGCTTTGCGCCGTAATAGCCGCTGCCAGCGGAGCTGTAAGCGATGAGGCGAATCCTGCGGCAAATAAGCCGAAAGCGAACAGCGAGCCAGCCCACGGACCCAGACTTTCGGCCAAGACAGCGGCCATGTGCGGGTACGAGAAATCACCGGGAATGAGCAGGCCCGCCAGCAGCAACACCACCGAAATGATACCACCCAGGATCACCGCCACCCAGATGCCCAGCCGCATATCGCTCAACGACTGATTGGGCGAGATACTGGACCCGAAAAACAGGTTGTACGGCACAATGGTTGTGCCGATCAGCCCATTGACGAGCAACAGCGAACCACTCGGCAAGGCTGGCATTACGAGTGCTTTTGCCAGCGCCACGGGGGTAACGGGCGTACCAAAAGCAACATAAACAAACGCACCGCCCATGGCAAAGACAATCAGCCCCAGAAAGTTGGCCAGGTGCTGCGTTGATCCCACCCAGAGAAGGGCCACGCATACGGTTCCAACAATCACCGTCAGGTACGTTCCCGGTACACCCGTAAGCAACGATAGCCCCGCAACAGCCCCGAGAATATTCCCGGCCTGATAGGCGGCGCAGCCAATAAAAATGGCCAGGAACAGAGTCCATGCTACCCAAACGCCGGTTTTTCCCGAATAACTCTGCCGGATAACCTGCCCCAGATCACGCCCGGTAGTGATGGTGATACGCGAGGCGGCTTCCTGTAACCAAACGGTTCCAAATGTGGCAAAGGTTAGTACCCAGAGTAATTCCAGTCCGTAGCGCGAACCAGCCATGGCGCAGGCCGTCACCGAACCCGGCCCAATAAAAGCGGCCGAAATGACCGACCAAAACAAAATACTGCCGAGACCGGCACGGATAGATAACGATTTGGGCATAGGTTGGGAAGAAAGGGGAAAAGGAGGAAGGAAGGAAGAAAGGGAGCTTCGCGTAAGCAATACCCCTTGCCCCAAGCCCCCGGCCCCAAGCTCATTTAAATACGCACGCCGCCTCGTCAGACTCAACGTAGTATGACTTGTAGTTTTTGGCTTTCTTATTCATGCAGCCTTTCAGGTTCAGCACCTTCAGGTTGCGGAAGTCGATGGGGTGACTTTCGGCTTGCAGGGCAATATAGCCTTCTTTTAGGGGCTTGCCGGCTCTGGCGCGCCAATACGCCGCGTCGGCTACGCCAGCCTGTTCGAAATCGTTGTCTTTACTGATGAACACGGCGTCGGTAACGGGTTTTTCATAGGCCAGCACTGTCTTGCCCTCCATGCGGTGTTCAATCAGCGAATCGCCCAGTACCAGCACCTCTACGGCTACCCACTGGTCGCCGTCATAGGTTTTTGAGGTCGACTCAATGCAGTGGAGCGGATTGATCTGCCCTTTTTGCTTCACCAACGTACCCGGCGAACACAAGTTGGCCGTTGGGCGGGGTTTCCCGTTGCTCAGCCCACCCAGCGTCTGCACTTCCAGCGATACAGGAAAATCCTGTTTCAAGCTTACGCTCGCCGCCGACTGTGAATGAAACATGATGCCGCTATTCCGAACGTTCCAGCTGGCGCCGCCGGGCGTTTGGTTGCCTGTAAACCGGTACTCGAACCGCAGGATGTAGTGCGAAAACGGCTGCTTGTAGTACATATGACCGAACTTACCATCGAACTTGTCGTACTGGTCATACGCAATCCGGATCATGTCTTTCTCGACCCGGAACGTGTTGCCGTAGTTTTCGCCCAGTGGGTAACCGGTAATTTTTATATCCCAGTTACTAAGGTCTTTGCCGTTGAACAGCGACAGCCATTCTTCTTTGTCGGCCTGCTTTTTTTGCGCAAACGCAGGGAGGGTAAATAAGAAAAAGAGGAGGTAGAGAAGAGGTTTCATATCAGGTAGTACCGAAGCTCCAGTTTCGGTAGTCAGGGCTGGTTTATGTCTACCGAAGCTGGAGCTTCGGTACTACTCAAGAGGCAAGCGGTGGATTAAATCCGGCAATTCCAGAAGCACAGCCCCAAAGATGGCTCGTCAGCCGGCATTGTAGTCCTTCGTCAGCGAACAGTTTCTCTGTCCGTTGGCAATTTTTAAATTGAACCGTATACGTACCGAGCACGCGGTATGTTTCTGGATTGCCCAAAAACAAAGCACCAAGCACAGGGATAGCGTATTGAAGGTAGAAAAGTACAAAGTGCGTGGTACTACCGGCTCCGGAACCGACACCTCAATGCAAGAGAACTGCCCTCCTGGCTTTAACACGCGCCGTACCTCCCTGGCCAACAGGCTGATTTGGTCTTCGTTTAACGTTTTCAACCCAACCGCAATAACGATATGATCAGCCGATTGAACAGGTAACGTACCCGCCAGCACATCCTGCTGAATCAGCTTAGTATTATAAAGAGCAAATGAGGTGCGTTTCCGCTTACGGTCGGCATATTGGAGCATTTGCTCACAAAAATCGACGCTCACAATCGTCCCTTCAGTGCCGATCCGTTCGCAGATGTAGTCCCATGTTTCACCCATGCCAGCCATCAGATCAACGACAACCTGCCCCGGTTTTAGACCCAATTCCCGTACGCATTGACGACGCCAGCGGTTAGAAAAGCCGAAAGACGTGATTGTATTCATCCGTTCATAACTCGCGCTCATACTGGCAAACAGCTTTTGAACAAAAGCGGCCTCATAAATAGCAGACGGTGATTTTTGGTGTAGAAAAGGCATAGCTAGCTTACTGGTACCGTTCCTACGCCACCACCGCCGGGAGTTTCCAGGCGGATACGTTCGCCGGAGAGCATCTGCCGGGTAAAGAGGCCGGGTAAGGTTTCCTCCTTTCCATCAGGGAAAATCAGTACTTGCTGGCCCACTGAGCCGGGCTGTCCACCGTCAAGGCCGTAGGGCGCTACCACCCGGTGCTGACTGACCAGCGTGGCTTGCAACGGGGCCAGAAACTCCAGCTCGCGCAATAGCCCATCACCGCCACGCCATTGGCCAGCCCCACCCGAATTGGGGCGAAGGCTGAATCGCCAGAGCCGCACGGGGTAGCGCCGTTCCAGCGTTTCGGGGTCGGTGAGTTTGGTATTGGTCATGTGCTGATGTACACCCGAACGCCCAGCTTGTCCCCGAGTAGCACCCGCGCCGCCGCCTATGGTTTCGTAATAGCCCACCGATTCGTTACCGAAGAGGAAATTGTTCATCGTGCCTTGGCTACACGCCGCTAATCCCAACGCCTTCAGCAACGTGTCGACCAGGCGCTGACTAACTTCGGTATTGCCCCCCACTACGGCCGGGCAATCGACTGAATTCTCCGGAAAAACCGGATTCAGGAACGACGATTCAGGTAAAATAAAGCGCACTGGAGCCATCAGGCCTTCGTTGAGCGGAATGTTCGTCGCGTCGATTTGCTCGCCTACCCACAGGCGCAGCACATACAGCACCGCCGAATGCAGAATCGACACGTTAGCGTTGAGGTTATTGGGATGCACTGCCCCCGTTCCACGCAGGTCAATAGTCAGCGCCTGACTGCCTGAACCACCAGACTCAACCGACATACGTACCTGAATTGGGTGCCCGTCGTCGAGGGTTTCGGTAGCGGTGAATACCTGACCGTCAAATTGTGCCAATACATTGCGGATGGCGTCGGTAGCTGATTGTTGAAGCCGCTCCATGTAATGATGCACCGAATCAAGACCATGCGCCCGCACCAACTGCTGCAACACCGATTCGCCCGCCCGTAACGACGCGATGGCCGCCTCCAGGTCGGCCCGGTTTTCGGCGAGGGCCCGCGTTGGGTACGTTGCCTGCGAAAACGTACGATTCAGACCACTTCCCCCGTGTCCATCAGCACCAGCTTCCCAGAGAAACTGGCCATTTCGCACCAGAAACTGCGGCTCCAGCACCACGCCTTCTTCAATAAGCGAGGTGGCGTCGGGCGGCATGGAACCCGGCGTTTTACCGCCAATCTCGGCATGGTGCGCCCGGTTAATCACGTAGCCGATCAACGTTTGATCGTCCGTAAACACGCCTTGTAACAACGTCACGTCGGGCAGGTGCGAGCCACCGTATTTCGGGTGGTTCGTCACCGCCACATCGCCCGGAGCGAGTGGCGTACCATTTTGTTCCAGCTTCGCCAGCGTGAGCCGGGCGCAAACGCCGAGACTACCCAGATGTACCGGAATATGTGGCGCATTCACGACCAACCGGGCGTTTGCGTCCAGTAATGCGCAGGAAAAGTCGAGCCTCTCTTTCACGTTCACCGAAAACGCCGTTCGCTGCAACTGCGCCCCCATTTCCTCAGCGATAGCTCGGAATCGCTGGGTGAAGAGTTCGAGCTGGATGACGTCTTTTACCTCACCCTCCGGCCCCCTCTCCTGAAAACCAGGAGAGGGGGAGGTGTCCTCTACAGTAGCTTCGCTATTGAGCGTAGCAATACTCCCCTCCCCCGTTTTCAGGTGGTCCGGCATCCCGGGAGGGGCTGGGGCGGTCCGACGTATCGGTGGGGCAGTAACAACCACCGTCATATCTCCCTGCACCGTCACCTGCCAAGCTGCTTCGATAAAGGCCGATGAGGTGGTATTGAGCAGCAGCGCCGGGCCGACGAAGGTATCGCCGGGCTGTAGGGCTGTCCAGTCATAGACGGGGTATGTACCGGTATGGGAGGCGGGCTTGGCCTCCGTTTTTTCGGCGGTAATGGCTGCTTCTGGGTCGGGATCAGGGCTGGCTGTCCCTACGGTTACCCGCAGGCTTTCGACCTCGATGGGCCGTCCGGCGGGTAAGTGGCCGTACAGTTGTTGGTAATCGTGCCGGAACAGGGTTTCCAGCGCGTCTGGCGCGTTGTTCGTAACCGGAACGGGAATGGTAGTTTCCTGCCCCTGCAACCGCAAAAACAGCGTGGTTAGGGTTGTCAGCGTGGTATCGTGCGTCGGCACATCCTGACGGAGGGCCACCATAGCCTGTTCGGCCAGTTCATTAGTCCAGGATGGAAGCTGGTCTGCAACTGCCAAAAATGGTTGCAGGATTGACCGACTGGCGCGCCGTTCGATCTGCGCCTGTCCGATACCGTAAGCGCTCAACAGACCGCCGTCGAAGGGAAGAATGATGCGGCTCATACCCAGCAGGCGGGCAACGGAGCAACCATGCAGGCCACCCGCCCCACCAAAAACCAGCAGGCTGTAATCGACGGGATTGAAACCGCGCGAAACAGATATTTTGCGGATTGCACCGGCCATGGTTTCGTCGGCAATGCGCTCGAAACCCTGCAATAGATCAAGCGCATCGGCAGGTACGTTCGTGGCCTGACTTACCTGCTCAACAATTCTGTCGAGCGCCGCCTGAGCTTTTTCGGGGAAAACCGGAATGCCGAACTGCTGCGGGTTCAATTTACCCAGAAGCAGGTTCACGTCTGTGATCGTCAATGGCCCACCCACGCCGTAACACGCGGGACCGGGGTTAGCCCCTGCGCTTTTTGGCCCCACCCGTAACTGCCCGGTCAGGGAATCGAACCAGCAGATAGAGCCACCGCCCGCCGCTACGGTTTCAATGGCCAGCGAAGGCAACTGCAGATCGAATGGGCCAATGGGTGTTGAGAACCGGTAATCGGGCTGCCCCTTTTCGAGCCGGGCCACATCGGTGCTCGTTCCGCCCATATCGAGCGTGAGAAGGGCGTCATTACTGGCTATGGCCGCCGCTCCGATTACGCCCCCCGCCGGGCCACTGAGCAGGCTATCTTTCGGCTGAAACAGATCAGCCCGAACGAGGCCACCCGCGCTGGTCATAACCCGTACGGCACGGCCACCTAATTGCGACTGCACATTATCCAGATATTGGGCCAGTACCGGCGTCAAGTACGCGTTGATCACGGCCGTTTGCGTACGCGACACGTAGCCCGGCGCGGTCGACAGGCTGGTCGACGTACAGACTACGGTGAAACCCGCGTCGGTTAAGGCCGTAGCCAGTTGCTGCTCGTGATCCGGATTTTGGTAAGCATTCAGCAGCGAAATGGCCACCGCTTCGGGCTGGGCAAGCTGTAGCTGCGCGATCAGTGCCTGTATGGTTTCGGCGGAAAGCGCCTGTAAAACCGATCCATCAGCGGCAATACGTTCGGGCACTTCCAGCACAGTCTCGTAAAGAACTTCGGCGGGTGGAATAGCCAGTTGAAATAGGTCGGGCCGTTGCTGCGTGCCGATCACCAGCAGATCGCGAAAGCCTTTAGTTACCAGCAACGCCACCCGCGCGCCCTTCCGCTCGAGCAGGGCGTTGGTGCCGCGTGTAGTGCCCAGCCGCATTTCCAGCGTAGGAAATGGCTGGTTCAGGGGCGTTCGCGTCAGTAGTCGCGCCGCCAGCACCGGTGCCTCTTCACCGGCCAGTAATTCGATAGTGACGAGTTGGCCGGGTACGTTATTGTTATCGGTTAAAGTCAGTTGCCCATCAATGGTCAGCGACTGAATCTGGTACGTTTCTGCTGTGTCGACAAGGCGCAGGGTATAGCCGTCGAAAATGGGGGCGGTCAGCCAGGGAGCTACCACGCGCCCGTCGACGAGTTGCCCACGCAGGCGCGCACTGCTCAATACTTTTGTCCGATGAATAGTACCGGCTGGGTCACGGGCAAGTCCATCCGTAAAGGTGCCGCCCGTATCAATCCATATGTCCCACATAGCCGCAAAGTAGGCGAATGGAACGCGGATTTGACAGATTCGATCCGATTTGCGCCGATTTTTAAATGATTCGGCGACTAGCAAATAGGCGAATTTCGTCGGTACGTGTCAACTTCCTACTTCTTCGTGATCACAAACTCTACGCGGCGGTTTTGCTGGCGGCCGGTGTCGGTATCGTTTGTGGCAACGGGCTTGCTTTCGCCATAGCCTTTGCTGGCAACACGATCAGGCTCGATGCCTTTGCTGATGAGGTACTCGCGCACGGCGTCGGCACGGTCCTGCGAGAGTTTGGCATTAATCTCGTTGGAGCCCGTGTTATCGGTATGCCCACCCAGTTCGACGGTCAGTTTGGGGTTCTCGTTCATTACCACCACCATCCGGTCAAGCTCCGGGGCCGACTCATCGCGCAGGATGGCTTTGCCAGTGTCGAAAAACACATTGTTCAGCCGAACTACGCCACCAGCTTCAATAGCTACCAGCTTCAGTTCCTTTCCTTTAATCTCCTGAAACGCCTTTCGTTTGTCGGCTGGGCCAGCGGTTAAATCCACGTTTTCGCCTTCGGCAATAAAGTCAGGCGCAATGGCACGCATGGTGTATTTCTGACCATAGGGCAGGATGATCTTGTATTCACCCGTGTTTGGATCGGAGGTCGTTTCACCCGCCTCTGCTCCATCGGGCAGGGTTTGGTACACGATACGGGCCGCAATAGGCCGACCTGTTTTCTGATCAATCACCTTTCCCGATAGCATAGCCACAGCGCCGGGGCGCGACAGATCGCTGGCCGGGTCGTTGCCCCCCGCCTTATTTGGATTTTGCGCCAGCGTCGTCGAATCGGCGCCGGGGCCAGCCGGGGTATCGTCGATGAGTTTAATCCGGACGATATCACCCCCTTTGCCGCCCTGGGTGTTCTTAAACGTGGTCAGGTACGCCATGTCGCCAAGAGCCGAGATAGAGTAATAGGCGTCGTAACCGTCGGTATTGACCGTAGGGCCAAGGTTTTGCGGTTTCGACCAGCGTTTCCAGGTTTTATCGACCCGCCGTGTTACCCAGATATCGTTATCGCCCTGTCCGCCGGGGCGGTTAGTCGAGAAATAAAGTGTATTGCCATCCGGGGCCAGAAAGGGCGTCGTTTCCGTGAAATCGTCGGTATTGACGTCGGGACCGAGGTTCATGGGCTGGCTCCAGTTGCCGTTTTTCTGCCTGAACGACACGTAGAGGTCATCTTTGAGGCCGTTCTTTTTTTCGCTGAACGACAACAGGAGCGTCTTTCCGTCGACGGTCAGGTACGCAAAATCGAAAGCGCCCTTGCTCATCCGTTCGTAATTGGCAATGACCAGTTGCTCGGGCGTGCTCCAGTTGCCGTTCACACGCTTACTGATTGAAAAACCGCGCGTTTCGTAGCGGCCGTTCACGTAGGCTCCGCGTAACAGCAATGAATTACCGTCGGGCGTGATACTAAAAACGGCGTTGTGGTTAAACTGGTTGAGCGGCGAACCCAGGCGGCGGGCAGGGCCCCACTGGTTGCTGGGCTGCCATTCCGAATACCAGATGTCGGTGCTGCCGTTGTCTTTATCGGCAAACATCGTATTGTTAGGGTGGTCTTCCCGGGTATAATACAGCATTCGTCCGTCAGGGCTAATGAGCGGCGTGCCTTCGTTATAGGTCGAGTTGACCTGTGGCCCGAGGTTTTCGCCTTTGTAGGGCGACGGAACTACCTGCGCCCGAGTAAGGCTTATGCTACAAACCAACAGTCCGGCACCAAGCCAGTAAGTACGTTTCATGAATGCGGAGA
This sequence comes from Fibrivirga algicola, assembly GCF_011742925.1. GTDB lineage: Bacteria > Bacteroidota > Bacteroidia > Cytophagales > Spirosomataceae > Fibrella > Fibrella algicola. The sequence continues at coordinate 122,224 of NZ_WAEL01000006.1, read as the reverse complement.
GAGTACGCTTATTTATCAAACGAAGATAGCCCTTACCTTCGTCTACCATTTCAACACCTCATAATTCATGCCGCAGGCCTACCATTTTATCGCCATCGGCGGGAGTGCTATGCACAACCTCGCTCTGGCCCTTCATCAGCAAGGCCATACCATAACGGGTTCCGACGATGAAATTTACGATCCAGCCCGCACCCGTCTTCAACATAAGGGATTACTACCAGCCGACATGGGTTGGTTTCCCGACCGCGTTCATATGGGCCTCGATGCCGTTATTCTGGGTATGCACGCCCGCGTTGATAATCCAGAACTGGAACGCGCACGTGCCCTGGGACTAACGGTACTCTCTTACCCCGAATTTATTTTTGAACAGAGCAAGCAGAAACAGCGCGTGGTGATTGCTGGCAGTCATGGCAAAACGACTATCACCTCAATGATCCTGCACGTGTTGAAACACCACAACCGGAAGTTCGATTATCTGGTTGGCGCTCAGCTGGATGGATTCGAGACGATGGTTAGCCTGACCGACGATACCTCGGCCGATGCCGCTCCGATTATTATCATCGAAGGGGATGAGTACGCCTCCTCTCCGATTGATCGTCGGCCAAAGTTTTTGCATTACCAGCCGCACATGGCCCTGATCAGCGGGCTTGCCTGGGACCACGTCAATATTTACCCGACCTACGAACAGTACGTACATCAGTTTGAACTGCTCGCCGATCAGATGCCTAAATCGGGCGTCTTAATTTTCGACGAAACAGACAACATGCTGGATGTAATTGTGGCCAAAGAGCGACACGATGTGCAGAAAGTAGCTTATGAGGCGCATCCGCACGTAATTCGGGATGGACAAACGTACCTAACCACAGCCACGAATGGCGAGGTTCTTTTGCAGGTGTTTGGCCTGCACAACATGAAAAACATTGCCGGTGCCATGGCCGTTTGCGACCGGTTGGGGGTAACTGAAGAACAGTTCTACGAAGCGATTCAATCATTCAAAGGGGCGGCGCGACGGCTCGAAACGGTGGTACGTTCAGGTAACAAGATCGTGTATCGCGACTTTGCGCATGCTCCGTCGAAAGTAGAGGCTACCACTGAGGCCGTGAAGGCGCAGTACCCCGGCCAAACCCTGCTGGCCTGCGTAGAATTGCATACGTTCAGCAGCCTTAATAAGGCGTTTCTGGCCGAATACCGGCACACCCTCGATGCCGCCGACGTGGCGGCCGTTTATTTCAACGAGCATACGCTGACCATCAAACGTCTGGAGCCGATTTCGCCCGCCGATATCCTGACAGCCTTTGACAAGCCGGGCTTACAGGTGTTCACTGATACGGCTGTCCTGACAGCTTTTATTGAACAAAATCGCGCCACCACCGATATATTCCTGATGATGAGTTCAGGTACGTTCGGCGGGATGGACTTGAAGTCGATAGTCGACAGTCAATAGCCTAGACAGGTAGTTTAGTGTTGCTGACGCATGAAATTGCCTTCGCATCAGCAACACTAAACTACCTGTCCAAACTATCGACTTACACACACTTTTCAGACTAAAAACTATGCAAAGTATTGTCGTTTACTGCGGTTCCTCACCCGGAACCAAGGCTATTTATAAGGAAGTAGCCGTTGAACTGGGCCAAAAAATGGCCGAGCGCAACATCCGCCTGATTTACGGCGGGGGCGGATTTGGCCTGATGGGCAATGTAGCCGATACGGTTATCAGCGCGGGCGGCGAGGTGACGGGCGTCATTCCGAACTTCCTGGCGAAACTGGAAGTAGCGCACCAAACCCTGACAGAACTGCACTTCGTGGAAACGATGCACGAACGTAAGTACAAGATGGTGACGCTGGCGAAAGGCGTGATTACGCTACCTGGTGGCTACGGCACCTTTGATGAGCTGTTCGAAATTCTGGCCTGGCGTCAGCTAAAACTTTATGACGGTCCCATTGCCGTCATCAATGTAAATGGGTACTACGACCTGATGCTTCAGCAACTCGACCGCTGTGTAGAAGAGGGTTTCCTAAAGCCCGAAAACCGCGCCCTCCTGATCGTTGTTGAAACAGTCGACGAAGCCCTAGGTGCAATCGAGGCATTTTGGAATGAGATTTAAATTAGTTTGATGGTTGACGTTTGTGGTTCGATGTTGCGCTGCACACCAACCACATGACAGAGTAGCAGCGCCACATCAAACCACAAACGTCAACCATCAAACCGTTTATGATAAAATTTTGCCCTGTTTGCGCTTCGCCGCTGGAAGTGAAAGAGGCTAGCGGGCGCGACCGGCTGGTTTGCTCGAAGCCCTGTGGGTACGTGTTCTACGACAATCCGTTGCCGGTGGTAGGCGCTATTGTGGAGTATGACAACGACACGGTGGTGCTCACGCAAAACATCGGCTGGCCCGCCGATTGGTTTGGGCTGGTGACGGGCTTTCTGGAACGGGGCGAGGAACCCGCCGACGCTATTCTCCGCGAAATCCGGGAAGAAATTGGCCTCACGCAGGTCGAGATCGTCGAGTTTCTTGGCATTTACACCTTTTACCAGCGCAACGAGATCATTTTCACCTACCACGTTCGCGCCACCGGCGACATCGTGATGGATACCACCGAATTGCAGGCGTATAAGCTAACACCCATCAGCGAGCTACGTCCCTGGCCTTTCGGCACCGGCCCGGCCGTGAAAGATTGGCTGGCAAAGCGGAGGGGATAATCATTCTTTTATACACCAAATTTCCGTTATTTTTGTGTACAAACAAACAAGATCATGAGGACGAATATTGACCTGGACGCTACGCTTGTTGAACAAGCATTAAAGCTAAGCAATGCTAAAACGAAGAAAGAAGTAGTGACCTTAGCTTTAGACAACTTCGTTAAGCAACTACAACGCCAACAACTGCTTGCAATGCGTGGCAAAGTGGCTTGGGAAGGTGATCTTGATGCTATGCGTCGTCATTGATGGAGCCAATTCTCGTTGACACAACAGTTTGGATTGACTGGTTTAAGGGCATCGACTGCCCTCAAACAAATCGTGTAGCTGTTTATTTAAGGGCTAATCACCCAATTTGGGTCGCACCCGTCATTGTTCAGGAAACCTTACAGGGCATTCGCGATGAAAAGGAATATGAGCTGATTAAGACCAGCTTATTGGCGCTCAACCGTTTTCAGGCAGATGCTTTTCTGAATGCCATCGGGGCCGCTGACCTGTACCGGGCGCTCCGCAAGAAAGGCGTAACCATCCGTAAAGCAAATGACTGCCTGATTGCCTATTATGCCATTCAAGCTGATATAACCCTCCTACACAACGATTCAGATTTTGATCTGATAGCTAGTCAGTCTTCGCTAAAAGCAAGTCGTATTTAAGACCCAAAAGTGGCGATTGAATTACCTCACAACCGCTACGCCGCCCTCGCTCATGCCGCCTACGACTTCTACATTGGGTAGTGCTTTCTTCAAGGCGGTGATGCCCGATTCGGTCACTTTGGTTTGCCAGATATATACGCTACGCAGGGCTTTCAGTTCGGCTAAGCTGATGAGGCCAGCATCGGTCATGGCGGTGCCGTACAGGTTCAGGTATTCCAGGTACGTTAAGCTGGTGAGTTTTTGCAGTCCCACATCGGTAATCCGGGTACGTTCGAGGTGGAGTTTTTGCAGGTTTTTCAGTTTGGCAATGGAGGCGATAGCCGCGTCAGTAATTTGGGTGTCACCCAGTTTCAGCCACACAATCTGCTCAGCTAGTTTGACCAGCAATGTTGCCTGCGCGTCGCTGAATGTGCGTACGTTGACCGCACTAATCTCCAGTTGGTTATTCTCTCTTGACAAGGGCAGCACCAGCAAGCCCGTCTTTTTCAATTCATCAATCACCTTCGGATCAGCCGCAGGTACGTTCATCGTCAGCACGGGCGAAAGGGGGGCGGGGCCTGCTGGTTTCGCATCGGCAAGCCTAGTGCCCGAATTGCCAACGGCACCACCGGCAGCCTGACCCAGCGATGCCAGCGCCGGCTTTACTGTTTCCGTTACCGTCAGATCAGCCACTTTTTTGTCGAACGACGCGCCCTGATCGATCCACCAGGTGAGCAGGGTAATTTGCTGTTCGGTTAAGGGCGTTTTTCCTTTGGGGGGCATATGGTGTTCATCGTCCTCATCGAGCAGGCAGCGCTTGATCATCTCACTGTCGGCTCCCTTTCCGGCTACAAAGACGGGGCCGTTCTCCCCCCCTTTCCCGAGTTGGTCAGGTGCGTCCATACGCAGATCGCCTTTCGATTTTTCGGCATTATGACACTGCACACAACGCGTCTGCAAGATCGGGTTCACAATCTGCTCGTACACCAGCGCCTGATTGACATCGGTGATGGGTTTGGCTTTAAACGCAACCGAAGCGGCACGTGGAGGCAAGCCTGCCAGCGTACGGAATGGCTCAGGCGTGTACTGGGTGAGGTAGTCGGAGCCGTGGGTAAGCGCACCACCATGATGCCCTGCCACCAGGATCGCCACCAACGACAACCCCAACGCAGGCATATAGAGCACACTGCCGAACGAGAGGCGCTTGAGCAGGACATCGCTTGTAGCAGCCCAGGCAATCCAGGCAAACACGGCCACGCCGATCCCCTGCCACATATGTTCGTCGAGAATCTCCCTATCGTAGCCCCCACCCAGCGAGAGCATATAGCCAAACGCACAAGCCAGCGTAGCACTGACCGCCGACCCGAACAGGATTGTCGACATAGTGCCGTTGCTGAACTGTAGTTTACCCAGCCGCCGCCCCAGTTCAAGAATACCGGCAATCAGTAAAAACCCAATCGGCAAATGCACGATCAGCGGGTGAAACCGGCCGAAGAATAGTACCCAATCGGAGGAATGAGTCTGAAGAAAAAGTGGCGTCATTGGTAACTCGCCTATACGCGTTCTAACTTAATTGGGTACGTTTTGCGGGAGGCCCACTGTGCTACATAGAGGTTTTCGTCGGCGTCGACCAGCACGTCGTGGGGGTGCATGAAGGTCATGAACGAGCGGTCTTTGCGTTGTTCCTGTAGTTGCCCGTTCAGGTACGTTGGAACCGAACCACCAGGCGTCGATACGACTTTATCGTTCTTGTCGAGGATCTGAACGTACCCGGAATCGGGGTAGCTGTCGGAGGTACTTCGAAAGACGGCGGCATAGAGCATATCCCCCTTGATCACCGGCCGGCAAACGTAGGAGCCGGGCAAAGCAATGGTGCTGATATACTTACCGTCCAGCGAAAACCGCTTCAGGCAGTTGTGCCGCCGGTCAGTAATCAGCAATGTTGGTTTTGCGGCGTTGCGCGTATCGACGACGATACCGTGGCAGCAGTCGAACTGCTCGTTGGCACCGCCCGCTCCGCCAAAGTACCGGATGAGCTTACCCGTCCGGTCGAACTGGGTGATGTAGTTCGAGCCGTAGCCATCAGCAATGTAGATATCGCCGTTGGCCGGGTTAATAGCTGTTTCGGTAGGTTTGAACTGGCCTGGATAGGCATACACCCCCGTTTCGTGCGGGTAATCGATCTTCATCAGTTCCTTGCTGGCAAGGTCAGTTTTGATCACCTGATGCCGGTCGGTATCGCAGATGAGTAGGTATTGGTCCGTGCCTTCGGTGCCAATCGAGAGGCCATGCCCGCCGGGGTACGTGGTTCCCCACGAGCTCAGCAGCTTACCCGACCGATCGTAGATCAGCACGTTGTTTTTGGTTTCGTTACCCAGCATAAAGATGCGGCCTTTGGCGTCCTGCACCATTTCGTGGCAATCATTGACGGGGTTCTGCCCGGCGTCGAGTACGCCCCAGTTTGGCACCACCCGGTATTTGTTCGAGCCATGCCCCACCAGCACGGCTTCTTCCCTCCGACTGGTAAATGCCGGTGCCGTCAGTGCCGCCGACGCAAGGGCGGTATGTTTCAAAAAGGTACGTCTCGATTGCATAATAGTGGTTTAGGAAAGTCTGACTGTCAATTTGATATAAAAGGGGTATGCTCCCATATTTTCCCTATCGACCCGTTACCTGCAGGTCAATTACTTACGGTAGCCGCTTCCCAGCAAAATCTGGCCGGGGCGCTTCCCGGTATGCTTGCCGTTTTCTATCACCGGCACGCCATTGACGAGGACATAACTGAGACCGGTTGCATAGGCATGAGGCGCTTCGTATGTAGCCTGGTCACTAACCGTGTTTTCGTCGAAAATAACCAGGTCAGCGGCATAGCCGGTACGAATCAGTCCCCGATCGGCAAAGCGAAACCGTTGGGCAGGCAATGAGGTCATGCGGCGAATGGCTTCTTCGAGCGGAATGACCTTCAACTCCCGCACATACCGCCCCAGCACCCGCGTGTTGGTGCCATAGGCACGTGGATGCGGCATATTCCGACCAAAGCTGGCCACGCCGGCGTCGGAGGCGATCATGGTATTAGGGTAGCGCATGATAGTGGCAACATCGTCTTCCGACATCGTGTGGTACACCATCTGAATGCGCTTCATCTGAGCCTGTTCAAGCAGCGCCATTACCAGTTCTGACTCTGAGGCCGCATCCGTTTTTAGCTTACGCAATACCGCAATCTGATGAATGCTCTTTCCGTTGTAAGTCGTGTCGGCTTCAAAGCGCGACACCACCGCATAGTCGTAATTTTTGCGGTCATTTTTTTTAAGCGATGCAACCATTTCATCCCGGATTTTTCGGCGGGTAGCCGGGTCACGAAACCTGCCCATCGTTATTGAATCGCCATCGGCCAGCGCCCACGACGGCACGATACTTTGGAGCGACGTGCTCGATGCCGTATACGGATACTGGTCGACCGTTACGTCGATACCTTCCTTATTACGAGCCGCCTCGACCAGTGAAACGGTTTCGGTGCTTTTCCCCCAAAGTGGCTTGCTGGCTACCTTAAAGTGAGAGATCTGAACGGGAATACCCGCCTCGCGCCCGATCTGAATGGCCTCCTGAATGGCGGTTTGTACATCCTGCCCCTCGTTCCGAATGTGTGATGCATAGATGCCGCCATATTTTGCCGCCATTTTGGCCAAATTAACGATTTCGGGTGTGCGGGCGTACGTACCTGGCGTGTAAATCAGCCCCGTTGACAACCCAACAGCTCCGTCTTTCATGGCCTGTTCAACCAGAGCTTCCATGTCGGTCTGCTCGCGGGCGGTAGGTTCTCGGAAAGCAGCTTTCATTACCTTCAACCGTACCGAGTTGTGCCCTACCAACGAGGCCAGATTTGGCGCAAATCCTTTTAGCCGAAGTGTATCAAACATTTGCCGCAGACTAGTGCTCGAGCCGCCACAGTTTCCGGTGACCATTGTGGTGACCCCATCGTATGTAAAGTTCTCGGCACCCGGCCGACTTTCGAGGTCACCCTCAACATGCGTATGCACATCGATAAACCCCGGTGCAATAATCTGCCGCCGGGCATCGATCACCTGCCTGCCCTCGCTGGCTGGGATGGTACCAATTTTAGCGATACGTCCGTTATGAATAGCCACGTCGGCGTAATACCAGGGGTTGCCTGTACCATCAACGACCCGTCCATGCTGGATCACCAAATCATAAGTCTGGGCAGATGCAGCGGTTGACAGTAAGGTGATTAAACCAAGCAACGGTATTTTCATATAGGTGAAGCAGTCAGAAACCTCGAGAAACTACGGAAGCGATGTAAACGGCCAGTGCAACCAGGTAAGCAGGCGGCAACAGGGTAATCAGAAAAACGTTGCGTTGAAAGAAGCCCCGTTGCTGTGAATCTGTGGCGTAATACGCCATGTAAGCTACTCCGAACAGCGCAACCAGAAGCAAAGACACAGCAAGCAGAGGCTATACAGACGGCATTCGATTTCGGACCAGGAGGGTCACTACCGTGAGTAAGACCTCTACCAGAAGGAGGAGTCCGGCGGTTCGCAGGGGGTGATTTAACAAATGAGTTTTCATCATTTGGAAGGTCCTATGCCAGCACGCCCTTCACCACTTTTCCGGCAACGTCGGTGAGGCGGAATGGGCGTCCCTGAAAATTGTAGGTCAGTTTGGTATGATCGAAGCCCATCTGGTGCAGGATCGTGGCCTGCAGGTCGTGAACATGTACTTTGTCTTTCACGGCATAATAGCCAATCGGGTCAGTTTCGCCATAGGTAAAGCCTCGTTTCACACCGCCGCCCGCCATGAAGACGGTAAAGGCGTCGAGGTGGTGATCACGACCGTGGAAAGCCTGCGTTTGTCCGTCGCGGTTCTCCTGCATGGGCGTACGGCCAAATTCGCCACCCCACACAATCAGCGTATCATCGAGCATGCCGCGCTGCTTCAGGTCATTGATCAGCGCCGTCACCGCTTTGTCAGACTCTTTACATTTATCCTGTAACCCACTATCAACCGAGGTGTCTTTACTGGTGCCGTGCGTATCCCACCCCCAGTCGAAGAGCTGGATAAAGCGAACGCCCCGTTCGGCCAGGCGGCGGGCCAGCAGGCAGTTACGGGCAAAAGAGCCCTGGTCGGGGTTGACGCCATACGCATCGAGGATGTATTGCGGTTCGCCGCTAATGGCCATGGCATCGGGCACCGACGCCTGCATCTTGAACGCCATCTCGTACTGCGAAATCCGGGTCAGAATTTCCGGGTCCTTGGCTTCCTGGTATTCCTGCTCGTTGATCTGATTAATTGCCTCGATGGTCTGCTTCCTGATATCGCGCGACATGCCGGTGGGGTCCGACACGTACAGCACGGGGTCGCCATCGGTCCGGCATTGCACGCCCTGATACACCGTCGGCAGGAAACCGCTACCCCAGATCGACTTGCCCGCGTCGGGCTGTTTGCCGCCCGATGCCAGCACGATGAAACCGGGCAGGTTATCGTTCTCTGAACCCAGTCCGTAGGTCACCCAAGAGCCCATGCTCGGCCGGCCAAGCCGCGCTGACCCGGTGTGCATGAGCAGTTGGGCCGGAGCGTGATTGAACTGGTCGGTATGCATGGATTTGATGAACGTCAGCTCGTCGGCTACAGTCTGCAAATGCGGCATGTAGTCGCTGATCCACGCGCCCGACTGCCCATGCTGCCTGAAGTTGGCCGTTGAGCCCAGCATCTTCGGCACGCCCCGAATAAACGCGAACTTCTTCCCCGTCAGCAATTCCTGCGGACAGTCTTTGCCATTGTATTTCTGCAGTTCAGGCTTGTAATCGAACAGCTCCAACTGACTCGGTGAGCCGGCCATGTGAATGTAAATGACCCGTTTCGCTTTCGGCGCAAACTGCGACAGGCGCGGATCCATGGAAGCCGCCATCGCTTCGGAGCCCGCTGGCGTAGCACCAGCGGTTTTGTCGGCTCCTCCAAACGGATTGCAGCCGCCTATGAACGAGCTAAGCGCCATAGCCCCCAGCCCCGTTGAACAGGTTTGCAGAAAATGCCGCCGCGTTTCGCGACGAAGGGCGGCTTGCTGAAGTTCTTTGGCTAGGTTTTGCATGATTACCATCGATTACCCTCACCCCCGGCCCCTCTCCCACGTTGGGAGAGGGGGGAGCGCTGCTGTTTATTTGTGGTACTTCGTAGGGCTTACGACCTACTTGCATTAGTCTTGTCAACTCCTGTCTGCCGATATAAAAGTGGCAATTTGAGATTAAGGTGTTCAGCTATTTGTTCAAGCACATACGGTAACCGTCGCTCGACATCATCGTTTCGGAATCGCATCATCGATAAGCCTAAGTCACAGATAACTGCTTCCCGCTCACGGTCATACGCCTGTGCCTCCGATGAGTCATGAACCGAGCCATCTAACTCAACCACCAAAGCAGCTTCGGCACAGTAAAAATCAACGACATAACCGCCAATACTATGCCGCCGCCGAGCCTTCATTCCGTTCAGTTGTCGATTACGCAACTCGTTCCAAAGTAGTACTTCCGCTAGCGTTTGTCGCTGCCGCAATTCACGACGAAGCTCCTTGACACTGGTTCGGTTGAATAAGTCGTTGCTCATTTGTAATGGTTTTACCCTCACCCTCAGCCCCTCTCCCGTAGGGGGAGAGGGGAGCAATGCGCTGCTGATTAGCGAAGCTATTGTATTTTTTTTCTAACCGCCTCATATTGAGTAAGAAGAAAGAAGTAACGCTGCCAGTTAACGAAGCTACTGTAAAGTGTACTCCCCTCTCCCGTAGGGGGAGAGGGGCCGGGGGTGAGGGCTCACTCCTTCACAATCACTTCATCCAGATTCATCATCGTATTCGCCACCACCATCAACGCGGCTCGCTTTGGCAACGTACCTGCGTTCGCTACAGCATCCTGCCCCAGCAACGTACCTGCTTCGGTGGGGTGTTGGGCGTAATAGGCTTCTGTATCGTGGTACAGTTTGGTTAGAACAGCCTGTTTTTTCGGGGATAACCCGTGGAACGTCAGGCGGCGGAAACCGGCCTGGATCTGCTGACCGGGCGATGAGCCGCGCCGCAGCATGTACTCGGACAGGCGCTGGGCAGCTTCCACGTAGACCGGGTCGTTGAGCGTCACCAGCGCCTGTAAGGGCGTGTTGGTCCGTAGACGGCGAATCTGACAGAATTCGCGGCTGGGGCTGTCGAACGTAATCATCGACGGGTAAGGCGCCGTGCGTTTCCAGTACGTGTACAGAGCACGACGGTACTGCTCACCGTCTTTCCCCTCTATCCACTTCGCCCCATCGTAGGGCGACTGCCAGATACCGTCGGGTTGCGGCGGCATCACACTGGGGCCATACATTTTGCTGTTCAGTAACCCACTCACGGCCAGCGCCTGATCACGTACCTGCTCGGCCGACAAACGTACCCGGGGCCCATGCGCCAGATAGCGGTTGTAGGGATCGGCAGCCAGCATGGTGGGTGTGGCTGTCGACTGTTGGCGGTAGGTGCTCGACAGAACCATGCGTTTTAGCAGCTTCTTCATGCTCCACTGATCGTCGGTGGCAAAGGTGACGGCCAGCCAGTCGAGTAGTTCGCGGTGGGTGGGCTGAATACCCTGTGTGCCCATGTCTTCGATGGTTTCCACGATGCCTGTGCCGAAAAGCTGCTCCCAGAACCGGTTTACGGCCACGCGGGCGGTTAGCGGATGGTCGGGTCGGGTCATCCACTGCGCCAGGCCGAAGCGGTTGCGGGGCAGTGTTTGCTCATCGGTATCCATCGGCGGCAACGTACCCGGCACGTCGGGGCGCACTTCAGCGCCGGGCGACAGCCAGCTTCCACGCACGAACACGTGGGTTTTGCGAGCCAGTTCACCCGTACCGTCGAGCATGATCGGCGTTTGGTCGGGGTTTTTATTGAGCAGGCTCAGCAGAGTCGTTTCGGCCTGTGGGGCAAGTGGCGGCTGAAATGACACCCATTTCAGCATCACCCATTCCGTTGGCTTGGTCGGGCTGGTCAGCGAGAAATAAACGGCGTGCTTGCCCGATACAGCGGGTAACGTGATAGCCTGAACGGAATCGCTCCAGGCACCGCCTGTATTCGGAACGGGTACGGTGGTCAGCACGCGACCCGCGGGCCTGTCGAGCCGAAAGGTCATCTGCGCATCGGGAGCCGACGTACCCCAGGCCACGTAAAGGCGGGTACGTCCCGTCAAGGTCATCGGCTTGATGCGGGCCGACCCGTTGTGCTGCACGCCGAAAAATTTGGCATCGAGCAGCGACGCATTCACGTATTGGTCAAAATCGTGCGAATTGATCTTCGGCTCCACTGTCCGGGCCATCATCTCGACTCGACGTACCTCGGCATCGGCTTCGTTCGGGTTGCGCACTGCCCTACGAACGAACTGCTTTAGCTGTATCAACTGCGTTGAATCGTCGCCTTTGTAAAAACGTAGTGTGGGCGTTTCGGTGGTCACATCCTCGTCGCGGGCGTTGTTGAAGAACGCCATGTACTTGTAGTAATCCTCGTGCCGAAAGGGGTCATACGGGTGGCTGTGGCACTGCACACAGGCAAAGGTGGTGCCCTGAAACACATCCCAGGTGGTGTTGACCCGATCAATGACCGCCGCTACCCGAAACTCTTCATCCTGCGTACCGCCCTCGTCGTTGTTCATCGTGTTGCGGTGAAAACCCGTTGCAATCAGTTGCTCGTCGGTAGCCTGGGGCAGCAGATCGCCGGCCAATTGCTCGGTCAGAAACTGGTTGTAGGGTTTATCGGCATTGAAGGCTTTAATGAGATAATCGCGGTAACGCCAGATCGTACGGGCAGGGTCGCGTTCGTAGCCTTTCGTATCGGCATACCGCGCCAGATCAAGCCACATACCGGCCCATTTTTCACCAAAAGCAGGCGAGGCTAGCAGCCGGTCTACCTGTCGGACATAGGCTTCAGGCGACGAGTCAGCCATAAACGTGGCCACATCTGCTTCGGTGGGGGGCAGGCCCGTTAGGTCGAGGCTCAGGCGGCTCAGCAGCGTGGCTTTGTCGGCAATGGGCGACGGAGTCAATCCCTTTTCGCGCAGTGTCGAAAGCACGAAATGATCTACTTCGTTTGTGGCCCAATTTGTTTCGGCATGTGAACTCAGCCCCATCCGGCTCCAGATGGTGCCAATGCTGGGTACGTCGGGTTTTTCGGGTGTCTGGAATGCCCAGTGATCGCCCCATTCGGCCCCCTGATCGATCCACTTTTTGAGTAGCTCAATCTCGTCGGGTTTGAGGGGAGGGGCATCCAGCGGCATGCGCTCGTCGGGGTCGGTCAGGCTCAGGCGCCGAATCAGTTCACTGCCGTCGGCATCGCCGGGAATGATAGCGGGATGGCCTGATTTGGCGGGAGCAAACGCTTCCTGCTTGAACAACAGCGAGAAGTCAGATGCCTTTTTAACGCCCCCGTGGCAGGCGATGCAGTTCTTGTTGAGAATGGGCTTAATCTGCGTATTGAAGTCGACCGAGTCCTCAAATGGCTGCCAAAACGCAAACGACACGATGACCGCCATTGCTCCTACCGCGCCAACTAGTAATCCGTTCGTTCTCATAGTAGTAGAAAGACACGGGAGGCTTCTACATACCATTCCGCACCGTCGGTATTACTTCGCGAGCTATATGGCAGCGCAAACCGCCTGCCTGACATTTCGGCCATAAAATTTACAAAAAATACCTTACCTCACTTCAGATACCATCCACAGCCGCTCAATCGTTTATCTTTGGAATTGCAATACACGCGTTCATCACCTTACGTATACTTTATGCATTCACTTCGCGCTGGTCGGCTGACCGGCCTTCTTATGCTGACCGGCCAGTTTGTGCTGGCTCAGGCCCCAACGGCATCTGGCCCCACATCGGCGGCGGCTGTCACTTACGCCCAGACCGTTACGGCGGCTGACCTCGAAAAGAACCTGCGTATTCTGGCCGCCGACGATATGGAAGGCCGCGAAACCGGCACGCGGGGCCAGAAAAAAGCCGCTGCCTTTATTGCCAGCCAATTCGCTTCCTATGGGCTAAAACCCGTAGCGAAACAGGCCGACGGCACCATGGGCTTTTTGCAGCCGTTTACTCTCTACAAAAAGAACTGGGGCGACCTGTATGTCAAAGCGGGTGGTAAGCAGTTTACGTACCTGACCGATTTTCTGCTTAACGGTCTGTTCTCGGTGCCCACCGAAACCAACTACGAAACGGTTTTCGTGAACTATGGCATCGTCGACGATAAGTTTGACGACTATGTGAACCTCGACGTGAAAGGCAAAGCCGTGGTGATGCTCGACGGCGAACCAAAGGCCGCTGACGGAACATCGGCAGTCAACAATAGCAAAGAAGGCTCGAAGTGGGGCAAGCCCGAAAGTATGCGGGCCAAAGTGACGATCGCTAAAGACAAAGGTGCCGCTCAGATCTTTGTGATCTCAACAGCCGACGCCGCCGGATTCAAGCAACTACTCCGTGAGCGTGGTGCCCTGCAACAGCGTTTCAACCGCCTGTCGCTAAAGGCAGGTACCGAAAACACGGGGAGCGTAGGTACGTTCATGGTATCGACCGATATGGGTGCCGCTCTGCTGGGGCAAACGCCCGACAAATTCCGGAAAGCGCTGGATCAGATGGCCAAAATGGGCACAAGCACGATCGGCAAGCTGGCGGGTAAAATAGCGCTGAAAGGTGAGCGCAAAGACGAAAACGTACAAACCGAAAACGTAGCGGGTTATCTGGAAGGCACCGACAAGAAAGACGAAGTACTCGTTGTGTCGGGCCACTACGATCACATCGGCATCAGCCCCGACGGACAGATTAACAACGGAGCCAACGACGATGGCTCGGGTACGGTATCGGTAATGGAACTGGCTCAGGGTTTCGCTAAAGCCAAAGCTGAAGGAAAAGGTCCACGTCGCTCAATCCTATTCCTGACCGTGGTAGGCGAAGAGAAAGGCCTGCTGGGTTCTGAATACTACGCCGATTACGGCCCGATCTTCCCACTCGAAAACACTGTCGCCGATCTCAACATCGACATGGTAGGCCGGGTTGATGACCTGCACAAAGACAAATCGCCTAAGGATAACTACATCTACGTGATTGGTTCAGACAAGCTGTCGAGCGATCTGCACAAGATCAGCGAAGAGCAGAACAACGCCAACACGAAGATGGATCTGGATTACAAATACAACGATCCGAACGATCCTGAGCGCATCTATTACCGCTCGGATCACTACAACTTCGCCAAGCACAAAATACCCATCATCTTCTACTTCAACGGCCTCCACGCCGACTACCACCGGCCAACCGACGATGTAGAGAAGATCGACTTCAAGCTGGCTGAAAAAACGGCTCGTCTGGTATTCTTCACCGCCTGGGAAATCGCTAACCGCGAAGACCGGCTGAAAGTAGACAGCAATAAAAAGTAAACCGAAGCGGTTTCTGATAGACGGGGAATTGGTGGCAGCATCAGTTCCCCGTTTTGTTTTAACGGCCCGGATGCAAACGCTGCCTTTCGCAGGGCCTTACAGGTTTCACAAAAGCGTACCTTTGCCCGTTCATTTAGTCGCAATCAATCATTCACAAGTATATCATGTCGCTGAAACAACAAATCGACGCTGACGTTAAAGAGGCTATGAAGGCCAGAGATCAGGACCGCCTCCGGGCACTACGGGCCGTGAAGTCAATGATCTTACTGGAAGAAACTAAAGAAGGAGCCACTGGTGGTGACCTGAAGCCAGAAGAAGAAATCAAGCTGTTATCAAAAGCAGTAAAACAGCGAAAAGACTCGGCAGACATTTACCGACAGCAGGGCCGGGCCGACTTGCTGGCTACTGAAGAAGCTGAAATCGCGATCATTGAAAAGTACTTGCCCAAGCAACTGTCGGAAGAGGAACTGCGGGCACAGGTGCAGGCCGTCATTGCTCAGGTGGGCGCCACCGGCCCCGGCGATCTGGGCAAAGTAATGGGTGCAGCCAACAAAGCCCTGGCAGGTCAGGCCGATGGCAAATCGATCGCCGCCATGGTGAAAAGCCTATTGTAAATTAAAGGGTGAACGAGTGGCTCCGCTACAAACGAATCTTGACGAAGCAGGGCGACTTATTCACTCTTCCACTCTCTACACTATGGCTACCCTAGATATTCTTATTCTGATTCCGCTGCTTTGGGGAGCGTATAACGGGTACCGGAAAGGGTTGCTGGTCGAGATTGTAGCGATCATCGCGTTTGTAGTAGCCCTCATTGTGGGGTTCAAGTTTTTGCAGTTCGGCATCGATCTGCTGGCTCCGTACATCAGCCGCGAACTGGCCCGAAAATTTCTGCCGTGGCTGGGCTTCTCCGTCATTTTCTTCCCTGTTGTATTCATGATCAACCGCATGGGTTTCGCCCTGCGCCGGTCACTCCGATACACGTTGCTGGGTACGTTCGACAGCCTGGCCGGAGCAGCGGTTGGTATATTCACCTGGATTTTTGGAATTAGTGTGATTCTCTGGCTGTTCAGCTTTATGAACGTCCGAATGCCACCCAATCAGACCCGCGACAGTTTCATGTATCCGTTGCTGCGCCCCGTTGCGCCAAAGGTGATGAACGTGGCTACGGTCTGGATGCCCAAAGGTCTGGAAGCAGGGAGACGTTTTAAGAGCGAACGATTAAAAGAGTGAAACAGGATATTCGAAAATATAGCCCGGCTCAACTAACCGACTGGTTCAAGGCTAACGGTGAGCAGGCATTCAGGGCCAAACAGGTGCATGAGTGGCTGTGGAAGAAATCGGCGCGGTCGTTTACCGAGATGAGTAACCTCGGCTTGGCCCTGCGCGAAAAGCTCGACACCCATTTTGCCATCAACTCGCTATCGGTCGCTACCGAGCAGCGCAGCAACGACGGCACCATCAAGTCGTCGTTCAAGCTGTATGATGGCAATCTGGTTGAAGGCGTGCTCATTCCTGCCCTGCGTACCGATGACCAGGACCGAATGACGGCCTGCGTATCGAGTCAGGTGGGGTGCTCGCTGACTTGCAAGTTTTGCGCTACGGGCTATATGGAACGGAAACGGAACCTAGACGCTGCCGAAATCTACGATCAGGTAGTAGCGATTGACCGGCAGGCGAAAACCACGTTCAACGCCCCCCTGACTAATATTGTGTATATGGGCATGGGTGAGCCGCTGCTGAACTACAAAAACGTGATCGAGTCGGTTGACCGGATTACCTCGCCAGACGGGCTGGGCATGTCGCCCAAACGCCTGACGATCTCAACGGCGGGTATTGCCAAAATGATCAAGCAACTGGGCGACGATCAGGTGAAGACGAATCTGGCGCTGTCGCTGCATGCGGCTAACGATTTGAAACGCGATCAGATTATGCCGATCAATGAAAGTAATTCGCTGAACAACCTGGCCGACGCGCTTCAGTATTTCTATCGGAAAACCGGTACGCGGGTCACGTTTGAATACATTGTCTTCTATAATTTCAACGACACGCTGCAAGACGCCAAAGAACTCTATGAGTTCACAAAGCGCGTTCCGGCCAAGATTAATATCATCGAATACAACCCTATTGCCGAGGCAAACTTCAAGAATACCGATTCGCAAACGCTCGACAAGTTTGCCGGTTTTCTCGACAGCCGGGGTATCACGGTCAATATCCGGCGTAGCCGGGGTAAAGACATCGACGCCGCCTGCGGTCAACTGGCAGGTAAAGAAAAGGCAAAAGATGAAGCTACGTTATAGGCCCCTTACCGGCTACCGGTGCATATGGCCCTAAGCCTCTTCTAAACTGTTCATAAAGATAGCTCCTAGTTAGACTACGGGGCTTTTTTTAGGCCTCACCCATATTATCTACTATTTCTGTAGATTTTATATAACAATGATAGTGTATACCGGTTAGGCAGGTAGTAGTACCAACAAACCCCTATACGTTATGATCCTGAAAATGGACCGGCTGCCGATTGAGCTGCCAACACCAACCAATCCCTCGGCTAATGATGCGGCCGCCGTACAGGAATTACTGGGCGGTAAGTTCGGCGAAATGTCGACGCTGATGAACTACACCTATCAGTCGTTCAACTTTAGAGGTCGGAAAAAGCTACGACCTTTCTACGATCTTATTTGCAGCATTGCCGGTGAAGAGTATGGGCATATCGAAGTGGTTTCGTACACGATTAATCTGTTGCTGACAGGCGTATCCAAGCGCGGCATCGACCCAACCATTGCGCCACTCGCCGATGGTGTCAACGCCCGGAACACGTATCACTTCAATAGCAGTGGTCAAACAGCTCTGCCTATGGATTCGATGGGCAAATTCTGGTCGGGCGATAACGTGTTCAGTAGTGGTAACCTGAAGCTCGACTTGCTTCACAACTTCTTTCTGGAATGTGGGGCCCGCGCTGGCAAGATGCGTACCTACGAAATGGTCTCTGACCCAACCGCCCGCGAAATGGTGGGTTATTTGTTGGTTCGTGGCGGTCTGCACGTAGTTGCTTACGCCAAGGCGCTGGAGTTACTAACTGGTGTAGAGGTCACCAAGCTGCTGCCGATTCCAGACCTGAGCAACGATAAGTTTCCGGAGGCGAAGAAGCATATGGAGAATAAGTTGCACCTAAAACTGTATACGTTTAGCCAGGAAGATTATACGCAAGTAGGGCAAATCTGGCACGGGAATCACCCGGAAGATGGGCAGCCACTCGAAGTAATTCAAGGTGCAATTCCAGGCCACCCAGTACCAGACCTCGACGAAGAGCCGCAGCTCAACGCGCCCGGTTCCGACGAGTACGCCTATGATCCACAAATGTTTGCGGACATGGCCAAGAAAATGGGCATTAAACCATAAAATGGTGATCTCCGTAGCGTGGCAATGCGCTACAGGACAATTCAACAAAAAAGCGGCCTGTTGATGAAACAGGCCGCTTTTTTGCGTGTCAGCAGCTGTAAATACAGCGCACTATTTATTTATTTGATCGAATCCTTACGAGCTTCCTGAGCAGCATCGCGGTATTCTTTGTTAGCCGAATCAAGTTCCATTTTCTCGTCACGCATCTCGCTGGTATCACCTTCAGCGCGAGCTTCGTTCAGATCTTCACGGGCATCTTGCACCTCTTCAGCTTTGTTTTCCTTTTTTGAGTCACAAGCAACAAACATGGTTGCTGCCATAAAAGCCATGGCTAAGCCGAGTACATACTGTTTGGTTTTCATAAATTGGTTTTTTGTAAAACGAACTACCCTAACCAACCAATAGGTATAGTACGCAGTTGAAAAACCTGAGCCAACGGCCCTTGCTCAGTACGTAACAGGCAGGCGCTTTTCGTAACACAAAAATCGGAGCGATGGCCGAAAATCAAGGCCAATCTCACCGGCATATACGTACCCAAGCACGGGGAAAAGCTGCTGTGTTACCTTATTCTGTGTGTTTGTGTCAATCCGCAGTACGGAAATACCGCGCTCCCTGGCCACCTCATCAGCCTGCGCTAACAGCGCTTTGGCTACTCCCTTTCCCCGAAAAGCCGGGTCAACCGCCAGGCGGTGGGTTACGATGGCTGGCTCGGTAATATCCCAGCCAACATCGGCATAGGTTGGCTCCTGATCAGTCGTAATGGCTGATACGCCCGCCAGCTGACCGTCAATTTCGGCCACCCAAAGTTGCTGTTTCGTAATATCATCACTAAAGACAGCGGCATTTGGGTACGTATCGTCCCACTGAAAATTGCCTGCCTCCTGCATCAGCGGAATAATACGTCGCAGCAGTGCGAGCAAGGCTGGCAGGTCATGTAGAGTAGCTAATCGAATAGACATTGACTTACAATTGACGAATTACACAGTATTGCGGCTAAAAGTAACGGATGCAGCGATGATACCGTGTAATTCGTCAACTGTGTAGTTCAGTCAGTCCAGCCCTGGCCGTTGAAAGCGGCGGGCATTAGGGAATAAAGCTTCCATCTGCCGGGTAAGTTGGCTCAGTAGCGACAGCACCTCCAGCAGGTTATCGGTTGTGTCGGGGAAATAGCTCATGACCGTTTGCCAGGCTGCCAGCGACCGATCAATGCTAACAAGAACAAGTTTGGCTTTCCCGTTGTAGTAAGACAGCAGGTATTCGTCGTTGGTCTGCTCGTCTATTGCCCGGAGTGCGGCTTTTGTTTTTACCGGAATCAGCGTGCGGTACCAGCGAATCTGTTCATACGCATCTCGCAAGTCAGTCAGTTTGTCCATGGCCTCGTCTTCAGTCCGAATGCCCAGTTGCACTTCTTTCAACTCCTGTTTACCGGCCTGCTCAAGCAGCCCTTTTTCGGTTAGCAGCCATGAGCCCGTCTGCTTCAGATAGGCAGTAGCCAGCGTAGCAGCGTGATGGTCTTTCGTCTGCTGGCGACGACTCAGGGCGGCTTCCTCCAGGGTCAACTGCTCGTCTGGCGAGAGTGTAGCAACCTGAAGTGTAGATGTGCTCTTATTCAACTTGTCAATGTACTGCTTCGTAAGGTTAAGCGCTTCGGTTAACTGTTCAACTAAAGAGGCGTTGGGGTCGGGGTCGGTCAGACCACTTTCCTGTTGAAGCTGGTAACTACGGCAGCGGTTTGTGAGAGTGCAGCGCTCGCACCAGGAGTCGCAGTAATTGTAGATGCCGGGAATCAATTCCGGGCGTGTTGTAGGCTCAGAGTTGGCAATCATCTCGAAAATAGGTTTGTGTTACGGTAGTGTTAATCTACCGTAAATATAGACAGTTGTTCAGCGTAGAGGTTTATCTTATACCAATATAATTTAGTCTTAATTTTAGCAGGAAAAGTACCTGCTTATAAATCCAGTACATAAAACGTACCAACATGTCATCATTTGAAAAACAAGTTGTTCTTATAACTGGCGCAGGCTCAGGTATTGGTCGGGCTACTGCATTAGCATTTGCCCAGGCAGGTGGCCAGCTGGTGGTTTCTGATGTTAATGAGGCGGGCGGTCAGCAAACGGTCGATATGATTCGGCAGGCAGGAGGCGAAGCCGCTTATATAACCTGCAACGTGGCTGATCCAGAACAGCAGAGTGCAGCCGTAAGCTTTGCCGTAGGTACGTTCGGAAAGCTCGATGTAGCCGTTAATAATGCAGGAATTGGAGGTCGGTTTGCCCGGCTGATCGATCAGTCAATAGCCGATTGGGAGCATATGATGGCCGTAAATTTAGGCGGTGTTTTTTACGGAATGCAGGCCCAGATTCGCCAAATGCTCCACCAGCCATCGGGGGGGCGGATCGTCAATGTATCGAGCATTGCGGGGGTGAAGGGAATGCCCATGGGAGCTCCCTATAGCGCTGCCAAACACGGCGTTATTGGGCTCACGAAAACAGCCGCGCTGGAATACGTAAAAAAGAGTATTCGGGTTAATGCCATTTGCCCGGTATATACTCATTCGGCAATGGTACAGGAGTTGATGGATACCAGCCCGGAAATGGAAGAGCGGATGCGCCGCGTCATTCCGATAGGGCGTTTTGGTCAGCCCGAAGAGATTGCCCAGGCTATACTATGGCTCTGCTCCCCTGAAAACGATTTCTGTACCGGTCAGGCCATTCAACTGGACGGCGGCATGACGGCGGGATAAAAGCAGTTCGGGGTTTATAATTTATCGGTTGATAAGCAAAGCAACATCAACCGATAAACTACAAACCCCAACCTATTTTTTAATAGCGTTTCTTCCGATCGCCGTTGTTGCCAGACTCGCGCGGCTTATCAAAGCGGTCGGGCGACGTAGACAATGATGCTGTCCACGGTTTCCAGCGGGCGTCTTCGGCGCTGTTTGAGTTGCTTTGTGTATTCCGGTTATCGCGGCGTGGGTTCCGATTACCACCAGCAGGGCGATTTTCTGGCCGTGGACTGTTGGTTCGGTTCGGCGTAGCCGGTTGACCAGCCGGACGGGCAGGTTGCTCAGCGCGAGGTGCATCCGAACGGGGCTGACCCTGTGCCGGACGCGCTCCGTCTCTGCGGCCATCGTTGCCACGTCCCTGTGATTGTCCGTTACGACCGCCACCATTCTGGCCACCTTCACGTGGGCCACGTCCACCGCGCCCTTGCTTAGGCTCTGGTTTTGGTGGTTTCGCCCATTCAATCGGGTCGAGGTTATCTGACTTGTACGGATTATCCTGTGCCACCGGAACGGTTTTTCCGATCAACTTCTGAATATCTTTCAGGTACGCCCGCTCATCGGTTTCGCAGAACGAAATAGCAATGCCACTAGCGCCGGCACGACCTGTACGACCAATCCGGTGTACATAGCTCTCCGGAATATTTGGCAGTTCGTAGTTGAATACGTGCGACAGGCTATCAATATCGATGCCACGTGCTGCAATATCAGTAGCTACCAATACGCGGGTGGTGTGGTCTTTAAAGTTGCTCAACGCACGCTGACGGGCATTTTGCGCTTTGTTGCCGTGAATTGCTTCGGTTTTTACACCATGCTTGTTCAGGAACTCGGCCACCTTATCGGCTCCGTGTTTGGTACGGCTGAATACCAGCGCCGAAGCAATAGTTTTATCCTCCAGCAGGTGAAGCAACAGGCTACGCTTGTCGTCTTTCTCCACCATGTAAACCACCTGCGCTACCGTATCGGCCGTCGACGAAGCGGGCGTAACCTCCACCTTGGCGGGATTCGTCAGGATCGTGTCAGCCAGCTTTACAATTTCGGGGGGCATAGTAGCCGAGAAAAACAGCGATTGCCGTTGGGCCGGCAACTGCGCCAGTACCTTCCGAACGTCATGGATGAAACCCATGTCGAGCATGCGGTCTGCTTCATCTAGCACGAAAAACTCGATACTTTTCAGGTTCACAAATCCCTGGTTCATCAGGTCGAGCAGGCGGCCCGGCGTGGCGGTCAGGATGTCGATACCGTTGCGAAGGGCGTCTGTCTGCGATTTCTGACCAACACCACCGAAAATAACGGCGTGGCGAAGGTCCAGGTGGCGACCATACGCAGCAAGGCTCTCATCGATCTGGATGGCGAGTTCGCGCGTTGGCGTAAGAATCAGGGCTTTGATCTTGTTCGACCACTGACCTGACTGCTTTTTTGTATAAAGCCGTTGAAGGGTCGGAATCGAAAAGGCGGCGGTTTTTCCGGTGCCTGTCTGGGCGCATCCGAGCAGGTCGCGGCCTGCATTTACTAACGGGATGGCTTGTTCCTGAATCGGGGTTGGGGTAGTGTATCCTTCTTCGGCGAGGGCCTCAAGGATAGGCGAAATAATCGCTAATTCGTTGAAATTCATTAAGTTGGGGTGATGCTGAAAAGGAGGCCGCAAAAGCCATGCCTAAACCCCACCACAGAGTGTATAACCCCTTTACTACGAAGGGAGTAAGCCGTTTAGTTCCATTGGCCGCTTTACGCCCTGAATCAACCCCAGCCACACCAACTGGTGTTTCATCGCGTGATGACCTATCAACGCTCTTTCGTGCACAGGTACGTTCCTGACAAACCAACTAACGTACCTGTGCACGAAAAAGCCTATCCCAAGCTAACCAGCTCTTTCAAATCCTCGTCACTGAGGTCGCCGAGCCAGGTTTCGCCTGTTTTTACGCTGAGGTCGGCCAGTTCTTTCTTCGAGCGGATCATGGCGTCGATCTTTTCTTCCAGCGTACCCTGATTCATGAGGCGGTACACCAGTACGTTTTTGGTCTGGCCAATCCGGAAGGCCCGGTCGGTGGCCTGATTCTCAACGGCGGGGTTCCACCACAAATCGAAGTGCACTACATGGTTGGCCTGAGTGAGGTTAAGGCCCGTTCCGCCCGCTTTCAGCGAAAGAATGAACGTATGGTCTGACCGGTTTTTCTGAAACTGCTCCACCATCTCGTCGCGGTCGGCGCGCGACGTACCCCCGTGCAGGAAGAGCGGCTCCTGACCGAATGCCTGCTGAATGAACTGCTGTAGCAACTCGCCCATTTCGCGGTACTGTGTGAAAATCAGCACCTTTTCGTGGCTGGCGTAGATCGTCTCCAGCAGGTTGAGCAACAACGTCACCTTGCCCGACAGCGCCGGGTTCTGGTTCCCTTTTTTCAGGTACTGATGCGGGTGATTACCAATCTGTTTCAGGGCGGTCATCAGCTTTAGAACCAATCCGCGACGGGCCATACCGTCTTTTTCTTCAATAGCCCGCATACTCTCGGCCACCACACTTTGGTAAAGCGCCGCCTGTTCGGGCGTGAGGGCGCAAAACTGGTTATTCTCGATCTTGTCGGGCAGGTCGCTGATAATGCTCTTGTCGGTCTTGACACGGCGGAGCAAAAACGGACTAGTCACGCGGCGGAACAGATCAAGTTTATGCTGGTCGCGCTCTTGCTGAATAGGCTTGCCAAACTCTTCGTTGAACTTGCTGGCCCCGCCCAGGTAGCCTTTGTTCACAAAGTCCATGATGCTCCAGAATTCCGACAGCCGGTTCTCTACCGGCGTACCACTCAACGCAATACGTACCTGACTCTTCAGCGTTTTCACCGCCTTTGTCTGCTCGGTATCGTTGTTTTTGATGTTCTGTGCCTCATCAATGATCAGCACCGACCAGGTCGTTTTCCGGAGCGTCTCCAGGTCAGAGCGCACTACGCCATAGGTTGTCAGAATCAAATCATTCGCGGCAGCGGCTTTCCCCTCGGGCATCTTACGGTTGGGACCGTGGTACACGTGCGCTTTCAGATCAGGAGCGAATTTAGCAATCTCTTTCTGCCAGTTGGTTAGTAGCGTAGTGGGCAGCACAACCAGCCCTTTCTGTTTTGCGAAACGCCCCTCCTGTTTGAATTTCAGTAGGACCGAAATAACCTGAAGCGTTTTACCAAGGCCCATGTCGTCGGCCAGCAGGCTACCCATACCCAGGGTTGTGTTCTTCAGCAGCCAGTCGTAGCCACGCTGCTGATACGGGCGTAACTGTGCGTGCAGACGGTCGGGCAAGGGCTGGGTTTCGGCGTCGGTAAACTGGCGTAGAATAGCCTGTACGTCGGCGCTGATACCAATGCGATTGCCTTGGTACTCTTCAGCCATAGCGGCACGTAGCAAATCGGTACCAGTCAGTTCGGCCGGGCGGGTCAGTTGCTTTTGCAGGCGGCCCAGATCAGTAGGGTCAATCAGCACGTACTGATCTTTGATCTTCACCAGGCCCGTCCGGTTATTCACCAGCGATTCAAACTCCTTGTAATCCACCATCTGATCGCCAATCGCTACCTGCCAGTCGAACGTCAGCATCTCGTCGAGCTTCATGAACGCGTTACCAGCCGTGGCTTTTTTGGCCTTCAACCGGCCACCCACCTGCGGACGTACCCAGTGTTGCAGTGACTTCGGCAGCAGCAGCGAAATGCCCAACAGTTGCATGCGGGGAAGCTTTTCGAGCAAAATTTTCACAAAATCGTCGGGCGCATAACTCAGGTACGACGGGCTGTTCTTCTTCGTCAGCTTGGCCAAATCGGGAAAATGCCGCGACAGCACCAGCAAATCCTGCAAAACCGCCATCCGGATATTCTGGTGCGGCTTCTCGTCCAGAATTTCGGTCAACGGAATCGGCGTCGACAATCCTTCGCCGGCTTCACGGTCACGAATGAGTAAACTAAGCTTGAACACCTCACCAAATTCGGCTTCTTCAATAGCCAGAATCGGCACAAAGCGTTTTTGGGTCAGGAAAAAGTCATTGAGCCAGAGTTGCATGGCCAGCGGTTTTTCGCGCTTGCCGAAGCCTTCCAGCTTCAGGATTTCTTGTCCGAAAAACAGCCGATCGGCGTCTTCGAGCGGCCAGCGCTCCCAAAGCTCAACCGTAGGCTGCTTCACGGGCTGGCGCAGCAGCAGCGAACAGAGCATCAACACGTGTTCGGCTGGCGAGGCCGGCGACATGATATCTTTCTGCCAGCGAATAGTGAGCAGTTCGGGAGGTAGTTGGGTAGCCAGCGCATCGGTAAGGCGGCGAATGGTTTCGTTGAGCGTAGCCGGTAGCCAACGTACCCGGTACTGATTGCCGTCTGTTCCGACGCGCAGAATCTGGGGCACTACGGCTCCCCTCCGCAGCAAAGCCGCCGTAAACTGGCGCGTCAGGTAGAGCGCCCGTACCGAGTCGCTCATGTCGGGCCAATCAGTTTCGGTAAGGTCACCGAGCCAGCCCATCAGATCAGCAATGGCAAAATGGGGCAGTGGCCGCGCTTCGCCATGCTCACTAAAAATATTAATCTTTCTAAGGTCGAGCAGCTCATCGAGCTGTAGTTCAATGCTATCGCTGGGTTCCGGGTGGTTCACCACCACCTTGTCTGTAGCCCCCTTACTGAATAGCTTATACGCTTTGCCGAGGTCTTTGTGGAAATTACTCTTCGTGAATGTCACTTCCGGCTCCAGCAAGCCCAACAACGACTCACTTAACATAGGGATGGTGGCGAAGTCCAGCCCAGTGCGCGCTTCCTCATTGGGTGTCCAGTCTTCGTCGTCTGGCAGGTCGTCGGTGCATAGATCAGGAACGGCCAATACCGTTTCCATACCGCCAGCCCCAAAATTCTCTGTCGAAAGGTCAGCTAACAGGTCAAGGCCCTTGAGCAGAAAGACCAGGAATGGGTTCTGATCAATCTCATTGGCAATGAGGTAGATAACAGCCGCCAAATGCTTGCAGGGCATAGCATAGTCGGGGCATGAGCAACCAGCCTGCAATTCGGTAAACGAACGCGGGAACAACCGGATACCCCGGCTGTCGGCAAATTGAATAAGGTCAGGGGGTAATTGCCGGTTCAGCAGTTGCGCCAGCAAACTGGGGTTCTGCCGAATCTCGGCCAGCAGCGCGTCTTTTTCAGCTTTTTCAAAAAGCCGAACCGTCAGTTTTGTTTTATAGGGTCGGGGTTTGCTGCCCTGCACCTGCGCACTGATCTGGTTCGTTTCAATCTTCAGGGCCCTGACGGCCCCTTTATTGGCGTATGTTTTACCCCGTGGCAACCGGTTTCCTTCGTCAATACTGGTTAATGCCTGAAGCCATTGCTGACCCCACCAGGTTTTACCATACGTTATTCGTTCGGCCATGTGTTACCATTCTTGGTGTTTTGCGGCTGCAAAAGTAATCACTTCTCAACCAGCGGTCCGCTTTGTATAACGCTGGCAGCACGTAGTCTGTTGACTCTACTGGTGCCTAAACGGCCAATTTATCTCGTATAAGGGGGCAGCAACGTACCTAGTCGTTACACATTCCAGCTATAGAAATTATGATTGCTGTCGAGTGTGAAGCCAGCCCGGGGATATAAGCAATTACCAATCAGGTTCGTTTTATCGGTTTCAAGCATAAGCCCGCAGGCACCAGTTTCGTAACAAAGCGTTTTCGCGGCGTCGATCAAAGCAAGTGAATGGCCCTGCCCACGGCGATCGGCCTGTACAAACAAGTCGTTGAGGAGCCACAGGCGTTTCATGCGGGTTGAAGAAAACAGCGGATACACTTGTACAAAACCGACCAACGTACCAGAATCTGGCTCCTCGGCCACAAAAATTCTTGATTCGTTACCAGCCATTCGGTCGGCCAGAAACTGTCGTCCTTCAGTCAGTGCCGACGGCTTTTTATAAAATACACGATATGCATCAAACAGCAGAGCCAACGAGTCAAGGTCGGCTAACGTGGCGGGACGGATCATCAGAAATGAACTTATTACTATTGGAAATGGAACTGGCTAACAGGCTAGCTATTGAACACCATTGCAAATTGGGTCCCTTTCGGCAAATAGTCTACAACCGATAGGTGCCAGCCAAACGAAACGGTATTTGTTTTATATGCCTGTCTGCCTACATTTGGGTTGGTTTAAGGTGGAATAATTACTTAGGCCTCCTGCCCTGTCGGACCCGCCAGTCCGCAGGGCTTTTTTGCTGGTAGCTACCTCTGCTCTAGTGCCACAGAAGCTATCGATGTATAAACAGTGTACCGCAGGGTAACAATCGACCTACTATTTATTCTTTTAAAAGTTATATAAACAATTGTATTCACTTTAGGGAAAAGTGTCTAAAGAGCAGCAGAATGATTGGTAGATTTACTTAATCCGTCCCCATTCTGAACGGCAATTAGTGCTACATTGCTACCGTATAAAAATAGGCTTATTCTCAATAATGCCAAAATTTATATGCTTAATTTAGCTTTACACTGTCAAGTCATTGGCCTAATAGTGTAATTTCAGTTATTTTATCAGGGTGCTCACTTTTCATTACCGGTTGAGTTATCCTGTCACGTTTTAATGCAATTTCCACTTGTTATGACTACCGCCGAATCAATTGACGTGTTACCAGGAGAAACACCCCTGGGGCGGGCTATAAAACTGATCGGGATTGGTAAATATGGCAGTAAGCCCATGCCGCCTGAGATGATTGCCGAGTGCCGGGATAGCCTCTTGTCGGGTACGGCCCATCCCTTGCAGGTAGGTGCTTTTATTGGCGCGCTACTAACCAAAGGACCAACCGATGAAGAGCGAACTCTCGAAACCTGTTTCGGTCGCGACGCCTTTTCACACCCTACATTTCTGGTCAACAAGTTATGCCCTGAATTACCGGTCAACTTGTTGCCTATCGCTACTAAACTGTTGCGCGGACAGCACTTACAGATAAGCGAAGCCCGGCAACTGGGTGATTACCTGTTCGGTGATTTTGAGGACGACCAGGACTGCGAGACCTTTCGGGGTATGGCAGCTAGCATTATGCGGGTACGTCACGAAACAAACGATGAGTATCAGGGGCTCTACCAGGCCGTTATGCAAACGCTGGCCCCCCGTTTTCACGACGATGAGCTTATGGGCCCAACCCGGCCGATTGTGCAGTTGGCCGAACCTTTCGATGGAGTCGAACATTCCTATCTGATTACACCGATCCTCGCCCATTTTTTTCAGCAGCGCGGGTATGGCGCCTTGTCAATGGTAGGTCGCACACCGGGGCCTAAATACGCACTCAATGCGCATGACCTGTACATACACCTGAACTGTGAGTTTGTGCTAAGCCAACCCGAATTTCTGAAAGAACCACCTGGCGTTTACGGCTGGGTGCTCGATCAAAAAGCTCTCTCACCAGCGCTTAACCGGTGGGTAGATCGGCGTAGGGTACTCTTGAAACGTCCTTTTCTATCAACCCTCGAAAAGGTACTGAATCCCGCTCGTGCCCGTATTCTGGTCACGTCAGTGTTCCATATCACCTACCAGATGAAAATGGCCGAGTTGGCCCTAATGGCCGGTTTCGATGCTGCAATCGTGCTAAAGCGCGGTCTGGAAGGCTCGCTTGCTCCGTCTACGGCCCGGGCTACCGGCGTGCTATGTGCGGTACGTACACCAGAGAATCACCTGTTCTATCAGCATTTTGACGCTGATCGACCTGCCTTTTCATCGTTTAAAACAGAAGCAGATAGCGAAGTGTCGGATCCGCAGGCTGCCGAGAATGCCCGATTGGTGAAGACGTACCTAGCGCAACAGGAAACCGACAATGATGAATTTGACAACCAAGTTCGATTTGCCCTGGCCCTGTATGGCCGCGGTCTCGACTGGATCGAAGGGCAGTTGAAATAATAATTCTGTTTATTTCCTGATCAGTATTCGCTGCCCTATCTCAATGGTGTAATTGGTCAGGTTATTCCAGCGCATCACGTTCTGAACGCTCACTTTGTTGATCAGCGCCACCCGATACACCGTTTGACCGCGCTGGACAACGTGGTAATACGACCGCCCGTTTGTCTTGGGCGTTTCTACGCGTATGCTGTTAACCAGCCGCTCGGGCCGGGGCGGAATCGGAGCCTTGACGGGTGCCTTTACTGGATAGTCAATATCGACAGGTGACTCAGAATTTTCGCGAACACCGCCAGCTGGCACCGTTCCCACTGGTGGTCGGGTCGCCACTGACGTCGATGATGTACCCGAAGCTCCCGTCACAGTGGGTTTTGTAGTCGTTATGGCCTGATTCACAGCAGGATCGGCATCGAGCAGTGTGGGTTGATTAGGAACGGGGCGGGCTGTTTCAATAGGTACTGGCGGCGCAGGTTTGCGTACCACTAATCGCTGACCAGCCACCAGTGGCTTACGATACGACAGGTTATTCCACGTCATCAGATCGGCAAGCGACAAATTGAACTGCTGGGCGACACCTGAATGCGTATCTCCATCTTTAACCGTATACATGCTCACCTGCGTAGCGGCAGTGGGACGGGATACACCAGGCGTGGTCTGCTCTGGACCATTGGTAGGCAAACTGGTTTCAGACTCACGACGAAGAGATGCCGCATTAGCCGAATCCACGGGCTGAACGCGCCAGTTTGGTGGACTAGGGCTATCGATGAGTGATTCTTCGTTTTCGCGGGTTAGGTTACGCTGCGCAACAGTCGGTTCAGACTGAAGCACCGGATTAGGGAGCACCTGGTATTCGGCCGGTACTTTCTTGGGGCGTTTCTCGCGCAGCCAAAGTATACGGCCGGGCTGCAGGCGTTGGTTCGCTTCAATGTGGTTGTATTTCAACAGCGAGTTCATCCTGACGCCGTATATCGTTGACACCTCACGCAATGTTTGGCCGGCCTGCATCACATGAAACGGAATCATGGCTTTTTTGGCTTTCGGCTCCAGGTAATAAATTTCGCCGGGTCGAACCAGGTCACGATCACTCATGTCATTGATCTCCATGAACTTCGCCACCGACAAGCGACCATAATAAGCCAGCGTAATCAGATTATCGCATGTTTGTGCCTGAATACCCTTTCGGTCATTGATCTCGTAAAATTGAGCCGCCGCCCGGGTAAGTGGGTCGTTTGAGGTCGTTGCGGTAAGTTTACGAAGCACCGGAAAACCCATATCGCGACGAACGACTGGCTGACCTTGCTGCGCCGGCTGACTGAACTGAATGGTGGAATTTACCTGCCCCCTAACTGCCAGGAATTCGCTGGGAGTAAGACGAATTAATACCGGGTATGGCTTGTCGGATGGAATGACGCGCACACGCAACCATTCATTAAACGGCATAAAGCGGGGTTGCTCAATCTGTAATTCACGGGCAATAGCTGCCAACGTTTTGCCTTGACTCTGACGGTAATCATAGAGTAAGTATGGGCTGGCGTTGGGACGTATCAAAGGAGCTTCGCGTTCAAAAACGATCTTTCGAGCCAGCAATAACCATATGAGGGCTGGGGCATCGCCATCCAATGACACCTGATCATTAGGCAATGAACCTACACCCGATTGCGCCGAGCCGGCCAGGTCATCGGGGCGTTGGCCCGCAGCAAAACTTAACAGTACCCGCATCCAGTTTGGACTTTTCGTGTGCAGGGCCGCCAGTTCATTTAGCACCGCCTCCGTTGATGAAACGACATTGAGGCGTTCATCAACACTATTGTCGATACGCAGATTAAGGCGCGTGGCCTTGCGGGCATCGAGTCCCCAATAAGCGCCGTTCGAGAGCGTGCTTGGCAGACAAACGTACCTGAAATCGGCAGGAATGGCATGTTCTTCCAGCAACGGCCCAAGCACCGATTCAATGTACTGCATTTGCTCGATGGTATTGCGGAGGACCGACCGATCAGCGTACAGACCGTTTATTTCATCCTGTAAACGTTGCTGGCTTTGCGCATTCAGGTACACAGTCGCCCCACCAACGTTTAACTCTGTTGGCACAGTTGGTAAACGTTGAGAAGATGCCAGCGTTGACAGCAGGCAGAGAAAAACCAAGAGTATATGGCGGGCAATAATTAACAACACGAATTTTTTTGTTGAAACGGAATTGGACCCTGGCCTGTAATAAATCGATAAGCCCGTATAAAATTAGGCAATTTACACAAGCTTATCCACGCAGCTGATTAAGGGGTCTTCATCCGGGCGGGAGACAAACAGCTCCTGCGCCCTTAAAACGAACATTACTTATACTAGATAGATAAACTGGGGGAAATGTTTTTTCCTCATTAAATTAAACATCTGGGCTAAATCGTAAACCGTACATAATCAACTTGCTCAAGTTGAACCGGTTTATAGCCAAACATGAATATCAGCGAATAAACAGGTTAATGATTGGTAGGCCGTTAACCGGTCTGTATTCTTGTAGCACGAACAATACCGCACATATGCATTTAGATCAATATAATCCGGAAGGGTTACAATCTTATCTCGCCCGAAAAGGATGGATTTGTGACGACGAAGCATTGCTCAGCCTGAGTAAGCCGGGCGAAGGCAACATGAATTATACCCTGCGGGTGAGTACAGTCACCCGATCATTGATTGTAAAACAGGCACGTGGGTACGTAGAAAAATACCCATCTATTGCCGCTCCAACCGAGCGGGCGCTGATGGAGGGCCTATTTTATCGAGAGGTTGCCCAGAACCCCGAACTGCGTAGCTATATGCCCGAATTGTTGGGTATCGATAAAGACGAAAACCTGCTTGTGCTCGAAGATCTTGGCGAGGCGACTGATTTTCTAAACTGCTATCAACCCGGCGAGGTGCTCGATCAGGGCCATATTGAGGCGTTAAGCACGTACCTGTCAGTGCTGCATAATCAGTTTAGCACCGCCCAGCCCAACCCGGCTTTTGCCAATCACGGGATGCGCGCGCTCAATCATGAGCACATCTTCGTCTACCCGTTTCTGGTCGACAATAGCTTCGACCTCGACAGCGTACAGCCGGGTCTACAGGCGCTGGCCATGCCGTTTAAACAACATACGACCCTTGTTGAAGCCGCCCGACAGGTAGGGCAACGCTACCTGTCAGATCGGGAAGGAGCACCAGTCACACTGTTGCATGGCGATTACTACCCAGGTAGCTGGCTCCAGACCAGTTCAGGGGTGAAGGTGATTGATCCCGAATTTTGTTTCTACGGCCCCGCCGAGTTCGATCTGGGTGTTATGCTGGCGCATTTGCACATGGCGCGTCAGCCCGAAGCCATTCATGAGCAGGTACAGGGCGGGTACGTCCGACCCGCAGGTTTCGACGATCACTTACTGCGACAGTTCACTGGCATCGAACTACTACGGCGTTTAATTGGCCTGGCCCAGTTGCCGCTGAGCCTCTCGCTCGACGAGAAGGCGCAGCTAATGAAACTGGCCGAAGCCCTTGTACTGAGCTGATCGAATGAGAATTACTGCACAACACCTGGCCCTGCTGACAGCCGCCATCGCGGGTACGTTGCTGGCCCTCCCCTTGCAGAGCCTGGCACAAAGCACTCTGGGCACCAGCCAGAAACCGACCCAGCCAATAAGCCAAACCCTGGCCCAGCCCCGGCGCATCTGGCTCGACACCGATATTATGGTTGGTATGCCCGACAAACGGGGTGCCCGCGAAGTCGACGATGCTATTACGATCATGATGGCCTTGCGCCATGCCGATAAGGTGCAGCTGGTGGGCATCAGCACGGTTACCTACGCTGATTACGGCTACAACGTGACGCAGAAACTGTTGGGCTGGTACAACAAAACCGGCCGGAAAATCCCCGTGTACCGCGGTTCTGACACGCTCCACGACATCGGCCGCGAGACAGATGCCAGCCGGGCCATGGCGGCCGCACTTCGCCGGGAACGGATGCCGATACTAGCCATCGGGCCGATGACCAACGTGGCAACCGTACTGAAAAACCATCCCGAACTGGCCAAGCAGATCGAAGAAGTAGTTGTTTGCGCGGGCCGGACGCCCGGTTTACCTTTCCGGCCTGGTCTGGAACTGGTGACGGTAGGCGATTACAATTTCGAGATGGACCCGGAAGCCTTTCGGGTGTTGTTCAATTCGGGCGTGAAGGTGGTGCTTTCGGGCTACGAGTGCAGCGTGTACACGTTCCTGGGCCGTACTGATCTGGATTTTCTGGCCCGTGGTTCCGAAGGCGACAAGTGGCTTAGCAAAACGCTGCGTCCGTGGCAGCTCTTGAATAAGAATGTGTTTGGCGTCGATGGCTTCGTTCCCTGGGACACTACTCCGCTAGGCTACCTCACCCACCCTACCTATTTCAAGTACCACGAGGCTATTCCGGTACGAATCAACACACGCGGCGATGATACAGGCGGCACCGGCCAAAAGCCCTTTCTGGAAGTGTCATTCGACTACAAAGACACGCCCTGGCGGGCTACATACGCCTACAAAACATTACCCGGCTTCGAAGAAATCGTGATTGAAAGCTTAAAGAAAAAAGAGCTTTAACATGGATGACCACTGAGTTACCCAGAGACGTTACCGTGCTGACGAGCCTGTGGTAACTCCGTGGTACCTCCGGGCAATTCCGTGTCAAAACTCCTTTTTACTCTGTTTGCTTAATTCACCACCTCACTCCACGTAGTTTGCCGATACGACCGGAATAGCAGGAAGGCGACGCCGATCATAACTGGCAGCGCAACCCATTGGCCGTAGTCTATGTATGTCAGTCCCCAGTGAGCCGCTCCTATCAGGCCCATGACAAACAGGCTCAGGAAGCTGCGGGTGGTGGCACTGCTTCGAACGACATCCTGCGCAACCGAGAAAGGCAGGTGGCGCTTGCTGATCAGGGCCGTTACCAGCAGCATCACCAGCGAGTTGACAAATGCCAGTAGCACGTCGGGCAATACAGCTGGTCCTTTCAGGTACAGCACGTACCCAGCCAGCAGGCAGTAATAAGGCAACATTAGTTTCGTAATCAGCGCCTTTACCCCGCCAGCCAACAACGGCCCCGGCTGGGTCATAGGCGACGACTCATAAATCCAGGCGGCCTTGTAGTTGTCTGAGATGGCAATCTGCATAAGGGCGGTCATGATATAAATACCGCCGAAATACAGAATAAACAGATAGAACGTCTCTCCCTGCGCCATACTCGACTGGTGGTTCAGACTCATCATGATGGCGTAGGCCAGGCCAAAACCCAAACCCGGATAGGTACGTAGCTTGAACTTACGGTCGCGACCCGTGATGTACCAGACAAACGTAAAGCCAGCATGTTCGAGCGGGCTGCTCGTCAACCAGTTGGCCATTCGTTCTGCCAATGACAAGCTCGGTTTACCGGCTCCGGAAAAGCCTGTGGTCTGAGCAGTCGGTTCCGTTTTTTCTTCCTGATCAAGGCTCGCTAGTTTAGCGCTAAAAGTTGACGCCAGCACGTTGGTCATGATGTAGATACCAACGAAAGGTGCCGTCAGGGCCAGCCCGAATAAAAGCAGGTGTTGGGCATCAATCTGGCGGTTGACAACCATATCAATGCTGCCGGCACTCCATAAAGGCGGGATTGCGTAATGCCAGCTTTTCCAGACAAACGGCGCGGTCCCCATCATGGTATCGGTACCAACCAGCCTCGGCAGCAGTTGGTAACCGCCATAAAACACGATACCCATACCAATCTGCACGTAATTGATCACTTCGCGTAGTCGCTCACTGCTTACTAACTGCATCAGAATCAGGTAGAGCACGTTGGTCAGGAAAACCGCCAGTATGGCCATCAGGAGGCACAGCAGAATGCTTAGCAAACCCGCTACCGCGCCAAATCGGTAACCGATCACCAGGATGCCGGTAACGCCAACCGCCAGCGCAATCGTGAATAGGTAGCTGATGATGTGCACCACACGGGCAGTCAGCATGGTCCGGTTATCGATCGGTCGGAACAGCATGATCTGATTATCGGACGAATCGAGCACCACCGACGAAAAATCGCTGATGAGCGACATGACACAGACCGCCAGCACGTACCCAAACAGCACGGTGGCAGGCTTTACAATCCCGGCGGCTGGAACGATACTTAAAAAAACGGCCGCTGCACCTCCAAAAAGGGTGTACAGTCCCAGCGAGAGCCAGTAGGAGTTGGTGGTTTCGCTGGCTTTTTTCCACTGGTTAAAGCCGACTGGCCGTCGGTTATCCAGTTGGAGTTTAACCGCCAGAATAGCCCGCAACTGGCCGTAGTTCACGCCTAGCCACTGCCATAAAAACGGCAGCCTGTCGGTGATAAGAAGCGTTGGAGGAGTCATGAGAATAGGGCGTATGGCTCCGCTTATTGAGTTAAGGTATACACAAACGCTTCAGCCGCGCTGTTCTGCCCGTCAGACCCCGTCAACTGACTAAACATCTGCTCCAGCGAATTGCCCGACTCGCGTTGCTCCTGTAGCTCCGTGAACGACCCATCGGCAATGATTTCGCCGGCATTGATGATGATGATCCGATCCGAAATTTTCTCTACCACATCCATGATGTGTGAACTGTAAAACACCGTTTTTCCCGAGTCGGCCAGTTGACGGATGATCTGCTTCACCAGCACCACAGCATTGGCGTCGAGGCCCGACAGCGGCTCGTCGAGGAAAATCAAGTCAGGGTTGTGCAGCAGGCCCGAAATAAGCAGCACTTTCTGCCGCATTCCCTTCGAGAAGGTCGTCATACGGTCATGAGCGCTTTTGTCAAGCCCAAACAACCGCAGTAATTCGAGTGCCTTTTTTTCGACTACTACCTGCTCCAGTTCATAGAGTTGCCCTACAAAATTGAGGTACTCCACAGGGGTTAGCAGGTCGTACAGCGCGGCGTTTTCAGGTACGTACCCAATGCGCCGTTTCACATCCATAGCGTGGGTGCGCAGGTCTAGTCCCAATACCGACACCTCGCCCTGAAAACCGGGGAGCAGACCGATCAGCGCTTTGATGGTGGTAGATTTTCCGGCGCCATTCGGCCCAATGTAACCCACCACCTGACCGGGCGCCACGCTGAGGTTTATTCCTTTTAAGATCTGCGTGCGGCCGTAGTAATGAACCAAGTTCTGGGTGTCAATAACAGACGTCATAGCGATAAAGTCGATTGATACGTATGGAAAGATACATCACCAACGACAGATACGTACCAGTTGCCGGGATTATTGGTTACCAGTCTCGATGAGAGGTTGATTTACCATTATTTCGGGCAGTTTCGGGCGGATGGTACGGCAGAAAAAGACTATTCTTGCTGCCTGAACAACGAACCACCCCCTGTTGTCGTTAGTGAAAACATGACACCACGCCACCTCTGCGCCAGCCTGTTTGCGCTGGCTACGCTTGCGTTTGCCGCCTGTACGTCATCCGACGAACCCAACTACGTGCCCAAGCCCAAAGGTTACCCGCGCATCGACTTGCCAACGGCTACCTACGTAACCAGTCCGGCGGGGCATCCGTATCAGTTTGAGGTCAACCGTATTGCCCGCGTTCTGCCCGACACCTTCGCCCGGGCCGAGCCACACTGGATTTTCGTGTATTATCCAACCCTGAAGGCGACCGTACAGATTACCTACAAGCCTGTGCTGAACAATACGGAACGGTTGCGGGGCCTACTGGCCGACGCCTACAAACTGACCGCCAAGCACAACGTAAAGGCATCGATGATCGAACAGCAGCAAGTACGGCTGAAAAACGGGCTGGCGGCCAGCCTCATTACTCTCGAAGGTGAGGTACCCAGCCAATTTCAGTTTGTGACCACCGATAGCACCCGCCATTTTCTACGGGGTGCACTCTACTTCGACACCGCCACTGCTAACGACTCGCTGGCCCCTGTGATCAAGTACGTTCGCGCTGATATGATGCAAATGCTAAATACGCTAACGTGGAAATAGCATGCTTTGTAGGCGTTACTAACGTATTTTGCCCGGTGTAGCGAACGCAGCGGGCTACTGAATGCCTCGTTAAGCATCTTATTTCAGGTTGATCAACCCCCACCCTTCAAAAAGCGAATGAATAAGTACAAGTTTCTAACCCAGATCAAAGAGCAATATGATCAGGGAAATAACGTAATCGGGTTTCTGAAAAAGCTCGACAATAGTACCACCAATTCGCTGGAGGACATTTTGATCAGCTACGATTTTCAGGCGGGTTCATACGTAAAAAGCTATCGGTCGAATGTAGCTCTGAAAGAGGCATACTGCCAGCATATCGTGAAAGTCTTGCTTGGGCTGGGGCCCTTTAATTCCATTCTGGAAGCAGGCGTAGGTGAAGCAACAACCCTGGGCCGGGTAGTGCCACAATACCCCCACCCGATCGATCACGTGCTGGGTTTTGACCTGTCGTGGTCGCGCATCCATTACGCACGTGGCTTTGTGCGCGAGCAGGGTATTCAGAACGCAACCCTGTTCACCGGCGATCTGTTTCAGATGCCGCTGGCCGATAACTCGGTGGATATTGTCTACACCTCTCACTCTGTGGAGCCTAACGGAGGCCGCGAAACAGAAGCCCTGACCGAGTTATACCGGGTAGCCAACAAATATGTTGTTCTGCTTGAACCGAGCTACGAACTGGCTGGCGAAGAAGCCCGAAACCGGATGCTGCATCATGGGTACGTGACCAATCTGCTGGCATCGGCTCAGGCATTAGGATATAAGATCGTCGAACACCGCCTGTTTGAGGTATCCATCAATCCATTGAACACAACGGCGTTGCTGGTTATCGAAAAAAACGGCTCAACCGCAAAAGCAGCTGAGCCGTTTCTAGCCTGTCCGCATACAAAAGCGCGGCTAAAAACATTTGATGATTCCTTGTTTGCCGAAGAAAGCCTGTTGGCCTACCCTACTATACAATCAATTCCGTGCCTGTTGCCGCAGAATGCCCTGCTGGCCACGCACTTCGCGAACACCTATCAGGACCTGGCCAACAACTGATTATTGTTCGTTGAGGCTCCAGTCGTAGGTTTGGTACGAAATTTTAGTAGCGTCGGTAATTTTCGTTTTTGAGAACTGATTCACCACGTCTTTCACCGACTTGCCTTTCATTTTCTGAAAATCCCCACCATACCAGTCTAAAATTTTAGACAGGCTGGCCTGCTTGACGGTGATCGAGTTTTTGGCTGGATTATTCAGGAAATCGACACCCTGATCTTCCAGTTGGGCATCGAGCCGTTTGCCGTCGAACGCTTCATTGCGCAGGCGGGGACACGACTTAGCAGCACACACCAGCGCAAAGTGAATACGTGGCTCCGAAAATTTCTTGCGGATAATGCCATGCTCGATGTTGTTCAAGTCGTAGGTCTCGCCACCGATCTTGATGAACTTCACATCCCAGGGCGTATTGACGAACGGAATCTTGATCTTCGAGCCGATATCCTTGATGCTTTTTACGGGGTAATTATCCAGAATGAGCTGGATCGTGAACGCATTGTAAGCGTTGATCCAGTAGG
The DNA here is from genome assembly GCF_011742925.1 of Fibrivirga algicola. GTDB lineage: Bacteria > Bacteroidota > Bacteroidia > Cytophagales > Spirosomataceae > Fibrella > Fibrella algicola. Next base: position 83,888 of record NZ_WAEL01000006.1, on the reverse strand, counting down.
CTAGTTGGTCGTCTTTGCTCCAGTTGTCCGATGGAGCATTCTTGCCCAGCATATCGGTATACGCCTTCAGGTCGGCTTTATCTTTCGCGAATCCTTTGTAATTGACCATGCCCGACGCGTTGACGTGCGCTTTGAGCAATTTATCGAAGGCGGCGTGGCTTGGCGCTGCCGCAGCAGTTAGTGCAGGTTCGTGAATGGCAGTGCGATGGGCCAGGTAGCTGCCCGACAAGCTGATGAACAGGCAAACGCATACGCTGAATGAAAATAGAAGCTTCATAGTTTTGTGTGATGGCTTTAGCTAGATATACGCTGTTCGGCTCATAAAGGTTTTTCAGGTACGTGGTTGGGTACGTTAACTTTACCCGCATGAATCTCAATCTCACTCAAAAGACCGCCCTTGTATGTGGCAGTTCGCAAGGCATTGGCCGCGCCACTGCCATTGAATTGGCCCTGCTTGGTGCCAATGTAATCCTGATGGCCCGAAATGCCGCCACATTACAGACTGTGAAAGAATCGCTCGATACCAGCCGGGGTCAGCAGCACTACATAGCCATTGCTGATTTTAGTCAGCCGGGCAGCGTTGGCAACGCACTAGCCGAGTTATTAACGACGCACCCGGTTATCCACATACTTATTAACAACACCGGTGGGCCGGCGGGTGGGCCGTTGATCGACGCTACTGCCGACGCGTTCGTTCAGACCTTCCACAACCACCTGCTCAACAACCAGACGCTGGTACAACAGCTGGCGCCAGTCATGCGCGAGGCAGGTTACGGACGCATTGTCAACATCATCAGCACCTCAGTGAAACAGCCGATCGTGGGGCTGGGCGTGTCGAACACCATTCGGGGGGCGGTGGCGCAGTGGGCCAAAACCCTGTCGCTGGAACTAGGACCCTGGGGCATTACGGTCAATAACGTACTCCCCGGCTACACCCGGACAGCTCGTCTGGACGCGGTGCTGGAGATGCGGGCGAAGTCGTCGGGCAAAACCGAAGCTACGGTCGCCGAACAAATGGAGCGTGAAATTCCAATTGGCCGCTTTGCTACGGCAGAGGAAGTAGCCGCCGCTGCCGCTTTCCTGTGCACTCCAGCCGCCGCTTCTATTTCAGGGATCAACATACCGGTTGATGGGGGAAAGACGGGTAGTCTTTAGTGCATAAGAATTTGGCTTAAATCAATATAAACCGAACATTAATATATAAAATAGTCAATATGCCGTAGATCGTTTTAAATTTGTGGGATAACTACGATTGTTAACCTATGAATTTTTTCTATAAAAGAAGTCACTTCATCAAGCTGCTTTTGTGCTTACTACTAACCATCAGCACTGTACTTGCACAGACCGTTCGCGGTAAAGTAACTGACGCCGGATCGGGAAATGGCATTCCGGGTGCCACCATCGTGGTCGCTAAAACGCAGACAGGCACCAGTACTGATGGCGATGGCGCCTATCAACTCAGATTGACACCAGGCAGCTACCAGCTTGTCATCAGCTTTGTAGGTTATGAAACGGTAACGGTACCCGTAACAGTGCCTGCCAGCGGCGACGTAACGCTATCGACTCAACTGCAGGAGAGCCGGTCGAGCCTAAACGAGCTGGTTGTTATCGGTTCACGGGCCACCACCGCCCGGACCAACATCCAGAGCGCCGTGCCGGTCGACGTCATTACGACGAAGGAAATGAAAAGCTACGCGCAGGTCGACGTGAGTCAGATTCTGAACTTTGTCGCGCCCTCGTTCAACTCGAACCGGCAAACCGTTACCGACGGCACCGACCACATCGATCCGGCTTCGTTACGGGGCCTGGGCCCCGACCAGACGCTGGTACTGGTGAACGGCAAGCGTCGGCACAATACGGCCCTAATTAACATCAACGGCTCGGTGGGCCGGGGTTCAGTGGGCACTGACATGAACGTGATTCCGGTGGCGGCGGTCGAGCGCGTCGAAGTACTGCGCGACGGGGCGGCGGCTCAGTACGGCTCCGATGCTATTGCCGGGGTAATCAACGTAGTGCTGAAAAAGAATTACGAAGGACTGAGTGCCTCGCTGATGACCGGCGGCAGCTTCACGACGATGAATTATAAGGCCCCGTTGCTCGGTGGAGGCACCATCGACAAGAGCCAAAGCCTACGCGATGGTAAAACATTCCAGTTCGATATTTCGAAAGGTTTCCGGATTGGCCAGCGCGGCTCAATGACGATTTCGGGCCAAATCGTAGATCGGGAACGCACCAACCGCTCGGCCGAAGACAACACGCCAACGATTTACTTAGGCGCTTCAGGTGGTTTTCCCGGCACGGGACTTGTACCGGTTGCCAACCGCCCGGCCTTATTAGCTGCTGACCAGACGTTAATCGACCAGCGCCGCTACAATCGCCAGAATATGGTGATCGGTAACTCATCAGCGCGGAACTACGGCGTATTCCTGAACGGATCACTACCTCTTTCAACCAATTCGGAGGTGTACTTTTCGGCGGGTGTCACGCACCGGTCAGGCACTGGCTACGGAAACAACCGGATTCCGGTGGCGAGAAACCAACAGCCATTAACCGCCGACGGCACGCTGCTCTACCCAGACGGATTTTTGCCCGCTATTCAAGCCACGCTGGATGACCAGTCGGTAACGCTGGGCTACAAAACCAAGCTGGGCAACTGGAATGCCGATCTCAGCAATGTATACGGTCGCAACAGCATCCGGTTCGATGTTCTGAACTCCGGTAATGCTACCCTGCCCAATAGCACGAATCAGCAGACCGAGTTTTATGCAGGTACGTTGAAGTTCAACCAGAATACGACTAACCTCGATGTGTCGCGGCTATACACGAACGTGAAAGGACTAACCTCGGTCAACCTGGCATTTGGGGCTGAGTATCGCCGTGATGAATACCAGATCGTGGCTGGCGAAACTACGTCGTGGTCAGGTGCATCAAAAACACTTCCGCTGGCACCGCTGACCATCGGCGGTCCGTCGTCGGGTACTACGGCCGCTGCACCAGGCGCACAGGTATTCCCCGGTTACCAGCCCGAAAACGAACTGGATAAATCGAGGCGTAACATCAGCCTGTATGCCGACGTTGAATCGGAGATAAGCCGCAAATGGCTGGTCGATCTGGCGGGTCGTTTCGAGAATTACTCTGATTTTGGGTCACGGGTCACGGGCAAACTGGCCACCCGCTATCAGTTCGCCGAGTTCTTCAGCCTGCGGGGCGCCATCAGCACCGGTTTCCGGGCACCTAGCCTGCAACAGCGGTATTTCAATAACACCAGCACACAGTTTATCAACGGTATCCCGAACAACACGCTGACGGTGAATAACGACAGCCCGATTGCCCGAAGCGTAATTGGCGTTGACGCTCTGAAACCCGAAACGTCGGTCAACTACACATTGGGGGCCACCAGCCGCATTGGCCGCAACTTCACGATTACGGTGGATGCGTACCTGATCGATATCAAGGACCGGATCTTGTACTCAGGCCAGTTTAGCCGTACGCTGCTGAATTTCTCAGCAACCGATTACCCAGGTGTGAACGGCGTTCGTTTCTTTGCCAACGCGGCCAACACGCAGACCAAAGGACTTGATATCGTAGCTACGGAGCGGATTAACCTGGGCAAAGGTCGATTGACCTTGTCGGGTGCTGTGAATTTCAACCAAACGAAGGTTACATCGATCAATCCGTCGGCTTTCATCAACAGCACCGACAATAACGAAAAGCGGGGAGGCAATCCTGACAACTGGCCCCGCACGATCTTCTTCGATCGGTCGCAGGTGGCGTTGCTGGAGACAGGTCTCCCGCGCAGCAAGTTTAACCTGAGCGCGGCCTACACGGTCGATAAGTTTGATATCTCTCTCCGGACAGTACGTTTCGGCCAGGTTCGTAACCTGACCACTGCTGACCCGTACGCGATCAATACATCTGTAACACCAAATACGCTGTGGAATCCGCAGTTTGCCCGTGATGCATCTGGCAACGCGCTGCTTGATCAGACGTTCAGCCCAATCTGGATTTCAGATATTACAATTGGCTATAAGCTGACCAAGATCCTGAATTTGCAAATCGGTGCCAACAACGTATTCGACGTGTATCCCGACCAGATTTACATCGATCCCCGCAACGCAGTTGGCTCGCTCGATTACAACTCGGGGCGTGACCTCTCAAACCGGGGCCGCTTCCTGTTTCCATCAAACCAGGGTGGATTCAACGGCCGTTTCCTCTTCGCCCGCTTATCAGCGACGTTGTAGTTCAGGATTGGAATTTGAGTATTGGTTGCTTTCTCGCTCCAGATCCTGAGCCTGTCGGCACGCCTTGTCGAAGGGCCTAGAGCGCAAAGCCAACATAGGTCAGCAACCAGTAATTACAAGTAACGTACCCAGCACAAAAAAGGCCTTCCGATTGTCGGAAGGCCTTTTTTGTGTAAACCTATAAGGTTTTTGAGTACCCTAGGCGCTTGTGCCTTCTTTCAACCGTTCGGCGTTCTCGGCGATGCGGAGTTGCTCGATGAACTGGCCGATGTCGCCTTCCATCACGGCGGGGAGGTTGTAAACCGTCAGGCCGATGCGGTGATCAGTCACGCGGCTTTGGGGATAGTTGTAGGTACGTATCTTATCGGACCGGTCGCCGCTGCCAACCATCGTTTTACGCTGCGAGGCAATGGCGTCATTGTGTTTCTGCAGCTCGATCTCGTACAAACGTGAGCGCAGTACGGTCAACGCTTTGTCAAAGTTTTTTAGCTGCGAGCGTTCGTCCTGGCACTGCACCACGAGACCCGTTGGGATGTGGGTCAGGCGTACGGCCGAATACGTCGTGTTTACCGACTGACCACCCGCGCCTGATGAACAGAACGTATCTTTCCGGATATCATTCATGTTGATTTCGACGTCGACTTCTTCGGCTTCGGGCAAAACAGCCACGCTGGCCGCCGAGGTATGAATTCGGCCCTGGGTTTCGGTGGCAGGTACCCGCTGTACCCGGTGCACCCCGGACTCGAACTTCATCTTGCCGTACACGTCTTCCCCTTCAATCTCGGTGATAATCTCTTTGTAGCCGCCCGATGAACCTTCGGTGAAATCGACCAAAGTCATTTTCCAGCCCATCTTGTCGCAAAAGCGTTGGTACATGCGGAAGATGTCGCCCGCAAAAATGGCTGCTTCGTCGCCACCGGTTCCGCCACGTACTTCCAGAATGATGTTCCGGCTGTCATTAGGGTCTTTTGGAATCAGCATTTCTTTCAGCTGTTCTTCCAGTTCGTCACGGCGGGGCATGAGTTCATCGAGTTCGGCTTTGGCCATATCTCGGAATTCCTCATCTTTTTCCGTGGCAATAACCTCACGGGCATTCACAATTTCGGCAAGTATCTGTTGATAAGCCCGGTACTGCTGCACGATCTTATCAAGCTCTTTATATTCCTTGCTCAGCTTCATAAAGCGCTTGGGGTCCGCAGACACCTCAGGCTGCACAATCTGTTGTGCCACTTCGTTAAAGCGTTCGCTAATTGATTCAAGTTGTTCAAGCATACCGCAAAGGTACAAAAAACAGGGCGAAGGGAGGAAGGGTTGAACGGCGTGACAGTAAACGGAATAAGGTTTGTTATTTTGTACACGAACCAGAATCAATCATGAGCCAATCATCACGCAGAACATTCATTAAAGGCGGTGTCGCCGCCGGTGTCACCGCGAGCCTACCCATGAGTGCATCAAAAGAAACCTTTGTCCACCACGTTCTTTTTTACCTGAAGAATCCCGGTAACGCTGCCGACAAGGCCAAGCTGCTGGAAGGTCTGACCATGTTGGCCAAAGTGCCAACCATCAAAATGGTGCATATCGGCGAACCCGCTGCTACCAACCGGGCCGTGATCGAACGAAGCTACACCTACTCGTGGCTATGCTTGTTCGACAGCGCCGCCGATGAGGAAATTTACCAGAAGCACCCCATTCACGATGATTTCCGGAACAACTACGCCACCCTCTGGGAAAAAGTCGTGATCTACGACGCGATCGGCCCAAAGCGGAAATAAGCCAGGTACGTTGCTGACGCTAAAGCAGAAAGCAACGCGTATACGTAGCCAAATCTCTACCACGTAAAAACGGCCCCTGCATCAGTGCAGGGGCCGTTTTTACGTTTAGCTATATGCCGGTTTGTCGATGTCCGGTTTCCCGCCTTCATTGCGGTTGGGATGCGTCATGGGTACGTTCTCGGCGGGTTCATCGCCGTTCATGTACGTGTCCTCCATCTCATTGGTGGGCAATTCGGGTGCATCTATCTCAGCACCTACACCACTGTTTCCTTCAATCGACTGGTCGCCTAGACCGGCGGGGCTGATGGCCTGTTTGGCCCGGATCTCGTCCTGTTTATCCTGATTTTCCATAACGCTGTTAAGTTGTCTAGCTATTTACTAGGCTAAACCCCGCTTAGGGTACTTTGTTAGCCCGCCCCCAAATTTTTACGTAAATTTGATTGTTATCTAGTGGCGTGAATGCAAAGTATTTGCGCTCATTTAACAAGTAGTATGTGAGAATTAGCTTGTCTCGGTTTTACCCCCAACCCCCTGAAGGGGGCTAACGCGCTGCCTGATAATGTCGCGAAGCTTTAGCCTTCTCAGGGGGTTTGGGGTAAAACCGAGACAAGCTATGATTTAACAGTATCCAGTGAAAGCTGATAAACCGGTTAACCGGAAGCAGCCAACATTCATCGTCTTTTCATGATTGATTATATAGCCGGTCTGAATGACCCGCAGCGCGAAGCCGTGACGCACGGCAACGGTCCGATGATGATCATCGCCGGAGCTGGTTCGGGCAAAACACGCGTACTGACTTATCGTATTGCCCATCTGATCGACAAGGGCGTTGATCCGTTTCGGATTTTGTCGTTGACCTTTACCAACAAAGCCGCCGGCGAAATGCGTCACCGGATCGAGAAAGTGATTGGCAACGAAGCGCGTAACATCTGGATGGGTACGTTCCACTCTGTGTTCGCCAAAATCCTGCGCATCGAAGCCAAAGCGCTGGGTTATACCAGCAACTTCTCGATCTACGACACCGACGACTCGAAATCACTGCTCCGGAGCATTATCCGTGAGCGCGGCCTCGACGATAAGCAGTACCGCGCCAACGCCGTATTCAACCGCATTTCGAGCGCGAAAAACCGCCTGGTGGGGGCCGACGAATACATGAACAACGCCATCATTCAGGCCGACGACGCCTCGGCGAAGATGCCGGAGGTGGGGGCGATCTACAAGGTATACAGCACCCGTTGTTTCCAGGCCAACGCCATGGATTTCGATGACCTGCTGTTCAACACCAACATCCTGTTCCGCGACCATCTCGACATTCTGCACAAGTACCAGCATAAGTTTCAGCACGTGCTGGTCGATGAGTTTCAGGATACCAACGTGTCGCAGTACCTCATCACGCGGAAGCTGGCGGCGGTGCACCAGAACATCTGCGTCGTGGGCGACGATGCGCAGAGTATCTACGCGTTCCGGGGGGCCAACATCGAAAACATCCTGAATTTTCAGAAGGATTACGGCAAAGACACGGTGAAAATCGTGAAGCTGGAGCAGAATTACCGCAGTACCAACACCATTGTGCAGGCGGCTAATTCGGTGATTGCCCGTAACCGAAATCAGCTGGAAAAGCGCGTCTTTACCGACAATGAAACCGGCCCGCTGATCGAGGTCATCAAGGCCTCATCGGATAACGAAGAAGGCCGGATGGTTGCGTCGAACATCTTCGAAGCCAAAATGCGCGACAGTCTGCACAACAACGACTTCGCCATTCTGTACCGCACCAACGCCCAGTCGCGGGCATTCGAGGAGGCCCTGCGCAAGCTGAGTATCAAGTACCGGATCATCGGTGGCCTGTCGTTCTACCAGCGGAAAGAGATCAAAGACCTGATCGCCTATCTGCGGTTTACGGTCAACCAGGCTGACGAAGAGGCATTCAAGCGGATCATCAACCTGCCCAAACGCGGCATCGGCGACACCACGCTGGCCAAAATTTCGGTGCTGGCGGCGGAGAAGAACGTACCGATCTGGGAGATCGTCAGCAACATCACCTACCACATCACCGGCCGCGCATCGATTGCGATCGAAGGCTTTGCCGAGTTGATTAAAAGCTATATGCTGCTGATCGACAAGAAAGATGCCTATGAAGTGTCGGCGCACGTGGCCAAGACGTCGGGGATTCTGAAGGAGTTGTACGAAGACAAGACCGTGGAAGGGCTGGCCCGCTACGAGAACGTCCAGGAATTGCTGAACGCCATCAAGGAGTTTGTCGATAACCCCGATAACGAGGAAAAGAACCTCAGCGCGTTCCTGCAAACGGTATCGCTACTGACTACTGCCGACGAAAAAGAGGAAGACGGCGATAACGACCGCGTGACGATGATGACGATCCACGCCGCCAAAGGGCTCGAATTCAAGAACGTACACATCGTTGGGCTGGAAGAAGACCTGTTCCCGAGCCAGATGATGCTCGAAAGTCGGGCCGATCTGGAAGAAGAACGTCGTCTGTTCTACGTAGCCATCACCCGCGCCGAAAAACGCCTGACGTTCTCCTTCGCCGAATCGCGCTACCACTACGGTCGACTGAAAATCTGCGAACCAAGCCGTTTCCTGATGGAGGTGGATCAGGGTTTCCTGACGATGAGCAAGACCGTGACGCCGCCCAAACCCCGGTTCAAGGGCGACGATACCTACGCCAGCCGTAGCAAAGACGAGATGCCCTCGGCCGGTTCGATGAACTTTGTGCGGTCATTGGCCCAGAAAACGGCGCAGCGTCAGGTTCCGCAGCCCACCGTCACCCACACGCCCTCTGCCGATTTCGCGCCCAGCAATACGACCGAACTAGCCGCAGGTATGAAAGTAGAACACTCGAAATTCGGCTTCGGCGTTGTAAAATCCCTTGATGTAAACGGCACCGAACGCAAAGCCGTCATCCAGTTCGACGTAGTCGGCGAAAAAACGCTGCTCTTAAGTTTTGCGAAGCTGCGGATTGTGTAGGTACGTTGTCACACTGACCCATCGGGGCATAACAGCGAAGCGTCGGTAGGGATCAGACCGTCTAAATCTCACGACGTGCCGTAGGTACGTAACCAGCGTCGTGTCGCGTACCTACGGCACGCTTGATAACCTAGCATGGCCTTTTGCAGCTACCGACGCTACGCTGTTGTGCCCCGATGGGGCACTGGTGAATCTGACACGGGCTTCGTGTCTAGGTACGTTGCTATAGAAGATGGCTGTAGAAGTGAGCCGACTTTTAATGATTTCAGAGGTGCCCAGATCCATCATGTTACTACTTTAGTAGTATGGATTATTATATGGGTGTGACTGACTGGAACTGGTATAATTATCTTCGGGCTCGCTCTCCGGAAGATATAAATTTCTGGCAGCCTGGCGGTCAGGGCACCTTCCGGGCACTCAATCCGGGTGGCGTATTTCTATTCAAGCTAAAAAGCCCTTATAATGCTATTGGTGGCTTGGGCTACTTCTGGGCCCACAGCCAGCTTCCTTTAAACTTAGCATGGGATACGTTTGGCCCTCGGAACGGATTTGATACAATTGATCAGTTTCGATCGGTGATTCAGCGATATCGTAATACAACTGAGCGTAATCCTGTTATCGGCTGTATTGCGCTAACAAACCCTATTTTCTTTAAGCAAGAAGATTGGATTGCGATACCTTCTAATTGGAGTAACAGCATTGTAAAAGGCAAAAAGTACAATACCAATGACACTGTCGGGCTGGCTCTCTGGCAGCAGGTTCAGGCAACGCTCACTAAATACGCCTTACCAACATCGTTTGAAAGAACCTCATACGTAGAAGAAGTTGCAGCACAGTACGGCAATTCTGTCCTAACAAAAGTGCGTATTGGCCAAGGTGCTTTTCGACTTTCTGTAATAGATGCCTATGGTAAGCGATGTGCGATAACGGGTGAAAAAACGTTGCCCGTTTTAGAGGCTGCCCATATTAAGCCCTTTTCGGAAGCAGGTTCCAATACCGTTTCGAATGGCCTGCTATTGCGCTCCGACATGCATAAGCTTTTCGATGACGGGTACATAACCGTTACGCCCGAATTGAAAATTGAGATCAGTCACCGAATAAGGGAAGAGTTTAATAATGGTAAAGAATACTATCAGTATCACGGTAAACCATTGGCTGTGTTGCCTGCCTTAGAGACGAATAAGCCTTCGCGAATATACCTCGACTACCATAACACGACAATATTTCGGTAATAGCTATGGTGCAAATCAGATCACTGTCATCTAAAAGACGGATGGTGTAAATGATAGTTTCGTTGGTTATGCATCAAAATTGCCTTCACCCGTTGTGATATCCTTTTCCGAAGAAACCGTTTAAGGCAGTGTTATCAAGGTTGCGCTTTTTCCAGTCGGGTGTTGGCGTAAGGCGCGTCGTTGATCTGGTTGATGTAGGTTTCATACAGATCGTTGGCTTAATAGATTATACATGTTAATTATCCCCTCAACCGACTATCCAACGGAATCCGAACCTGATCGATTAACTCAATTTGGGCGAAGGCGGCATGGTTTGGGTGAAGCAGCAGGTTGTAGGAGAGGTCGATTATAGCTGAGGGAACGGCTACGGCCAGGCAGAAGGGGTCGACGAGCCAATCGGATAGAATAGATTGGGTCTCGGCTAACGTACCTGATCGCCAATAGGTGGGCAAACGAGCGGGGTCGGTCCAGAAAACAGCGTCAGGTATAGCTTGCCCCGCGCTGGCGGGGTCGGGCAGGCGGAGGGTGCTTAGCCAAAGCTGCGGTAGTTCAGATAAGGTAAGCGCCGGAAGGTGAACCAGCGTTTCGAGCAGCGCCAGTTCGGGCGTTCGGCTGGTATAGAGAATACCAATGCCTTTGGGGTTCCAGCGTCCGCCATGCCGATGACTGCCCACTACTGAGAGTGGCTCTGTATGGTAGGGCTCTTTATTGATCCGGTAAACATCCATACATACCTAGCCAACGATGCCCCACTCAATACGGCCCAATACGTCTTCGGCCAGCGAAAAACCCGATACCGTATCCAGCACCGCAATGGGCGACTGCGGCACGATAGCGGGCAACGTACCTGCGTCGGCGTCAGGTTCGGTTGGTCTTACTGCTCCGGTGTTGCTGCCTTGTGCTGGGTCGGCGAAGCTGCCCATATCGCGCAATGGTGTTGGCTGGTCACTATCGTTGATCGCTCCTTCGCGGTAAGCCAGTTCATTTAGGGGCGTGTGTAGCCAGCGCGCCAGCACATCGGCCCGTCCGTCGAATACCGCCAGGCCATGTTGTACCAGCCGTTCGAGCAGTAATAGCCGTTCGCTGGCTGCCAGCGTCAATAACTCGGTGTTTGATTTGCCGTGTAAACTCCGCACCGACATGTTCAGAATGCGTGCCATATCCTTATCGGTCAGGCTAACCAGACGCGCTATTTCATCGACCCGCTGCCGTAACACGCCATGACGTGCCTGTCGGATGAGTTCCGCAACAGGGCGAGCCTGAAGCCGGCCTGTTGCGTTGGTTCGAGAAGAAGGTATTGGTTGCATGGCCTAAACGAGTATCGTATAGTGCAAATATACAAAACAGTAATGGCAAAATTGCCTTATGGGCGGGTTGCCTATTACAGTCTTTCGAATCAACATAGCTGCCTGACAGTAGTCGAACCACACGCGGCGTTTTCGTACCTTTGCCAATACTATGGCGCGAATCGTGGCGATTGATTACGGAAATAAACGGACCGGCCTGGCCGTAACCGACCCGATGCAGATCATCGCAACGGCCCTGGAAACTGTGCCTACCCATACGCTGCTCGACCGACTGAAAGCCTACGTAGCGGCTGAACCGGTTGAAGCCTTCGTCGTGGGCTGGCCAACCAATACCGACGGCACCGATACCGACACCACGGCTCCGGTGCGTGGCCTGATTAAGAAATTGAAAGCGGTGTTTCCCGATCAGACTGTCTATCAGCACGATGAACGGTTTACATCACGCATGGCCCTGCAGTCGATGATTGCGGGCGGCACCAGTAAGAAAGACCGGCGGGTGAAAGGCAACATCGACATGGTGAGCGCCACGATCATCCTCCAGTCATTTATGGAAAGCAAAAACTGAGTGGCAGTTGACAGTAGCACATAGCAGTAGCTTCGCAAAGGGACGTACCTAAGCAGCGCACTGCCTACCGCAACTGCCTACTGCTATTGAACCGATTATGATTCTCCCAATTGTAGCTTACGGCGATCCGGTATTGCGGAAGAAGGCCAAAGACATTGAAAAAGGTACGCTTGACGTGAAAAAGTTGAGCGAAGACATGTTCGAAACCATGTATGCGGCGTCGGGTGTGGGGCTTGCCGCTCCGCAGATCGGGCAAAGTGTGCGGATGTTTGTGGTGGATGGGCAACCGTTTAACGAAGGCGAGTCGGAAGAAGACATCGACCCGACGCTCGTTGGCTTTAAAAAGGTGTTTATCAATGCCGAAATCATCGAAGAAGATGGTGATGAGTGGGCCTTCGAAGAAGGCTGCCTGAGCATCCCCGGCATACGCAACGATGTTTACCGCCCCGAGTTCATTGTGATCCGCTATTTCGACGTCGATTGGAATGAGCACGAGGAAGAATATGAAGGCACCGCTGCCCGGATCATTCAACACGAATACGACCACATCGAAGGCAAACTCTTCACCGACTACATGTCGCCGCTGAAACGCCAGCTCCTCAAAAAACGCCTTGCCGACATCACGCGTGGGAATGTGGATGTGGAGTATAAAATGAAGTTTCCAAAATAAAAAGGCAAGGAGCAGGGGGCTTAGGGCGGGGGGTGTTGCTTTCGCAAGAGCAACACTCCCCGTCCCTAGTCCCCCGCCCTAAGCTTTTCCCCATGAACATCACCCTCCTTCAAACCGAACTTCACTGGCAGGACCCTGTAGCGAACCGGGCGCTGCTGGAGGAGAAACTGTTCACCCTGCCTGAGCCAACGGATTTGATCGTACTGCCCGAGATGTTTACGACGGGCTTCACGATGGATGCCCGCGCTGTAGCCGAGCCAATGAACCTGACCACGTTCAAATGGCTGAAGCAGATGGCGGCGCAGACCAACGCGGTGGTGACAGGCAGTTACGTGGTGCAGGCAAACGGCGGGTATTACAACCGCCTAATCTGGATGGAACCCGACGGGCAATTTGCCACGTACGATAAACGCCATCTATTCAGAATGGCAGGCGAAGACAAGACGTATGCCGCAGGTACGTCGCGATTGGTGCGCGAATGGCGGGGTTGGCGTATCTGTCCGCTGATCTGCTACGATTTGCGTTTTCCGGTCTGGAGCCGCAATCGGCAGATTGCCCCCGACCAACTCGATTATGATCTATTGCTCTACGTAGCCAACTGGCCTGCCCCCCGCCAACAGCCGTGGGATACGCTTTTACAGGCCCGCGCTATCGAAAACCTGAGCTACGTAGCGGGCGTCAACCGCGTTGGAAGCGACGGAAATGGACATCCATATCGGGGCGGTTCCGCCCTGATTGACTTCAAAGGCGACGTGCTCTTTCGCCAGTACGATACCGAAACGATTCATCAGCAAACGATTTCCCTCGACGATCTGCAAGCTTTTCGGTCCAGGTTTCCGGCTTATCTGGACGCAGACGTCTAGGAAGGTGGCTGGCACCTCCCCTATTTCTGACCCGAACTAACTTTAGCCGGTCTTGCCGGATTGCCCGGTTGACGAATCTCGAAGTTTTCTTTCGCCTTGGCATCGGCTACAAGCTGACGAACGTCGGCCAGCAGCTGTTTGGCGTCGTACACCACGCCATCCTTCACCGTGTAGGTAACACCGCCAATCCGTTCTACCTCGTTTTTCTCGTTGAGGTGAATCGCGCCCGTTCCATAGAGCGTTTTCAGGTTCGCCAGCGGGTTCTCTTTCATGATTGCGAAATCGGCCAGCTTTCCCACTTCAACTGAGCCAATCTGATCGGCCATGCCCAATGCTTCGGCCCCTTTGATCGTCGCCGACCGGATTACTTCGAGTGGATGAAAACCTGCTTCGCGCAGCAGCTCAAGCTCACGGATATAGGCGAACCCGTACAATTGGTAAATGAAACCCGAATCAGAGCCCGTTGTAACGCGGCCACCCCGATTTTTAAACTCATTGATAAATTGCATCCAGAGTTGGTAATTCTTTTTCCAGGCCACTTCCTGCTCGGTTCCCCAATCATGCCAATACGACCCGTGCGAAATACGGCTTGGTCCGTAGAAACGCCATAGGCTGGGCAGTGTGTAATCGTCATGCCATTCAGCGCGGCGCGCCAGCATCAGTTCACGGTTGGCTTCATAGATATTGAAAGTTGGATCGAGGGTAAAATCCATCCGAATCAGCGAATCCATTACGGCGTTCCAGCGGGGGGTGCCGGGTTTAGCAGCCTGTTGCCAGAGGTTACCCGCCTCGGTGAAGCGGTCCTGCTCATTGCTATAGTTGTAATTGGCGGGATAGTCCTGCACGGTTCGGTCGGCAAAGAGCGCTTCGGGAAGCCCGTACCAGTGCTCCATTGACGTCAGACCGGCTTTGGCAGTCGCCAGCACGTTCATGCGCGCCACTTCCAGTTGGGCGTGGTGGCAGGCCGAGCGCAAACCCAGCTTCTTATTCTCGTCCAGTGCGGCCCTGAACACAGCGGGTTCGGCCCCAAAAAACTTGATACCATCAGCCCCGCGCTGCGCATTCTGACGTACCCAGGCGCGAGCCTGTTCAGGCGTGGTAATAGTCTCTTTATTACCCTGCCCAAAAACCGTATAGGCTTTGATGCGCGGCGCTACAATCTCGTTGCGATCACTTTTGGCACGGTGTTCCAGCACCCAGTCGAGCCCATTACCCGCCGATGGGTCCCGGATGGTGGTGATCCCATGCCCCATCCACAGTTTAAATACATATTCTGATGGCGTGCCCTGGTCTTTACCACCAATGTGACCGTGCATATCGATCATACCGGGCATAAGGTACATTCCCTCACAGTTCAGCTCCCGATCGCCCGTTTTGGCCTGTGGCCGCCGGTTTGGATCGATCGGTACACCGGGGTAGCCCACCTGCTGAATCTGGGCAATGCGGTTTTTCTCTACCACAATATCGACCGGCCCAACCGGCGGTGCGCCTGTGCTGTTGATCAGCGTAACGCCCCGAATAATGAGCCGGCTGTATGGCCCACCGCCTTCACCCACCTTACGCTGTGGGGCATTTTGAACCTGAGCTGCCAGGGGCTGAACCGAGAGAAACGCGCAATGGAGAGCAATGATGTAGCGAAGAAGGCGCATGATGATGAGTGGGTTTGTAGTAGAGACGCAATATCTTGCATCCCTACTACAAATACCTGACACTATGTTCGTTCAACGTAACTTTTTATATATCGTGATGGCGCTGGCCGTGGGTTTTGCCGTTTTTATGAGAGCCACCGTATACCAGAAAGACCTTACTCCACCGCCAGCCCCGTCACCCGCTTCGACGCCCGAATTCCGAGCCTACTGGTTTGGGGGTAAAGCCGAGCTAAATACGTACCGCCTCGACCAGGCACAGTACGGAGCCGCCCGCACGGGTGAAGCCGTGCTCGTGTTTGTAACCGAGGATTTTCGGACTGACAAGCAAGTAAAATCGGAGTCAGAAGCGAGCCGAAGCCTGGCTATTCCCGTGATGAAGACTAATTACATCCGGCGTTTTGTGACAGGCGTGTACGACTACTCGCTGTTTACGTCCGTTTTTACGCCAATTGACAATCCGAAGTTTCCTAATACCTTAAAAGTGACCACGTCGGGACAGGAATGGTGCGGACAGAGTTACGTGCAGGTGAACTACAAAAACAACGGCTATGCAGTGTCGGGGCGGTCCTATTTTGAGCAGGAAGTAGCCGAAGAGTACACGGTCGATAAGGCCTTGCTGGAAGATGAACTCTGGAACCGCATTCGGCTGAACCCCGACAAACTCCCCACCGGCGACATTCACCTGATTCCCGGTACGCAGGCTGCGCGCCTTCGCCACAAACGGCTTGCTTCGCTGCCTGTCACCGCCACGCTCGATTCAGCACAGGGCGTTGTCTGGACACGTACCTACGTACCTGGTGCAGCAATTGGCCCTTGTAAGGCGTATACGCTTGAGTATAAAGAAGAGGGTGAGTCTACGCCGGACCGAAAATTAACGGTCGTTTTTGAAACAGCCTTTCCACATCGCATTGCCGGTTGGGAAGACACTTACAAAACCAAAGACAAGCTGCTGACCTCACGCGCTATTCTCCAGAAAAGCCTCAAATCCGACTATTGGAACCACAACACCCCCGCTGACAGTACCCTACGCGGCGAGTTGGGGCTATAAACGAATTTAGCCTGAGAGGGTCGGCTTGCAGCCCATAGGATAGGTAATGTAACGGTTATCTATGGAATTTGATTAGTCTAGTCATCTTGCCAGACAGTTGATGACTTTACTGCTCATGTTTCATTTTCAATCATTTAACGCTCAAACCGTATGAAAACTTTAGTTGCAGTTATCGGCCTTACCCTTTTCAGCGTGTCTCTTTGTTGGGGGCAAACGGCGGCATCCTCATTAAATACGGACCCTTCTTTCCGGCAATCCTTAACAGCTGTTCGTTACCCTATATTAGCTCAGTTGCCTGAGCGCGTGCCGAAGGTGTACATCAATTTTAGCATCACGAAGGAAGGCAAAGTAACCGATATCAAGTTGCTAAAAACGGAGTCTATCGATACCGCTTTTATCGAAGAAGTAAATCGTCTGGCAGCTCAACTACCCAATCAGAAAGCCGCTTACGCTGGCGAGTATGTGCTACCAATAGTATTTGACGCAAAGCCCAAATCTGGTGTTCGCCAACCTACGGTTGCAGATAGGGCGGCCTTTGATCGTACATTCATTCAGCTTTCCCGTACCAGGACACTGCTCAATGAATTGTACGTTGCGGCTAAATAGCAGAGCTTGCCATCTGTTTCTCATAGGCCTCATTACACCAGTCGCATTCAGGCTTTCAGCAGCCCATAATTGTGTAAATCGACCCGCAGATTATGTAAAAGAGGCCGGTTCGTCTGGCTGTACATTTGTTTAGCTGATCTACGTTTATCAGCATCACTCGTTCACGTTTAAACTAACTGAGCCATGACTACGAATGAAGCCCTTCTGCAGTGCGCCGAAACCTGTACCTGCACGCCCGACTGCTGCGCCAGCGGCCAATGCACGTGCGACTGCTGCAAGGATAACTGCTGCGGCACTAACTAAACAGTGACAGCATACCTATTACGACTCAAAGGCTGGCTCCTGACAAGGGGTCAGCCTTTTTTGCTATTTGGGACTTTCTCATAAACGCAGCTTTATTGGCAGCGTAGCTATAAATCCAAATAACCTGTGCCCCCGGACCAGTTACTAAGAAAACTCCCTGAGCTAATCTGTTTTTATTTCATTGCCGGGCCAATTAGTAGTTCCAGACTCTCTATTCTAATACATTCAGACAACTCGCTATATAACCCTTATCCTTGTCAACAATCTCGCCGATGCACAACAACAAGCTGCAGTTGCTATTTGCGCTGGTCTCAAAGGCTTATATCAGGTTGGCGAAAACAATGAGTATTATGAAATTATAGATGTCAACAACGCGTGCCGGACAAATAAGAAGTTACGGTTTAATTTACAGTCATGGCGGCAACGAGCAGTGTGTAAATAGCTGTTGCGTCAGTATATACTAATTATCAGTTAACACTATATGTATGGCCAGCGACCAGCAGCCTATTAGTCATATTAAGAGCTCCGCTCAACAACTTGACATTCATTTTGCGCTTCAAGCGGCCGGACTTGGTGTCTGGGAAATTGATCTGATAACCAATCAGGTGCTGTTCGATGACCATTGTCAGACACTGATTGGCTTAAACAAAACCAGGCAACTCTCTCTCGACGAGGCTTGCCAGTATGTACATCCAGATGATTACAGCCGATTAATAGCAGCTATTCACCGAGCTATCAACCCCACGTCAGGCGGACGCTTCAACGAGGTATGCCGTCTGATGAACACAGCTAGCGGCACATTCCGGTGGGTACGTTTCTGGGGGACCGGTTATTTCACACCGGCTCATAAACTGTATCGTTTTGCAGGTGCAGCCCAGGAGGTTGCCAACTCAGTGCCTAACCAGCAGCAACTGGAGCAGGGGGAAAAGCGCTTTCGGTCACTAATTGAGCAGGCGCCCGTAGCGACGGGACTGTTTGTAGGACCAACATTCATTATTGAAGAAGCGAATGCGCCTATTCTCCAGTTTTGGGGAAAAGGGCCTGACGTGATAGGCAAACCTCTTATTGAGGTGCTCCCTGAGTTGGCAGGTCAGCCTTTTCTAAAGATTTTGGACGAAGTTTACAAAACAGGCAAACCTTACCAGGCCACTGCAGATCGCTGTGAGTTAGTGATAGATGGCCAACTGCGTACGTTTTATTTCAACTTCACTTATCAGCCCATCTTCGACGATCAGGGACACGTCTTTGCCGTCATGGACATGGTGATTGATGTGACTGAACAAGTGCTGGTGCGCCAACAGCTGGAAGAAAGCGAGGCGCGCTTCCGTACAATGGCCGAGGGTACTAACTTACTGATTGCGGTAGGCGATGAATCCAGTAACGCCATTTATTTCAACCGGGCCTGGGCTGACTTAACGGGTAGGCCAATAGCAGATCTACTTCAGTTTGGCTGGGTTGATTTAGTTCATCCCGACGACCGGGAGGGCTATGTCAATATCTATCTGGAGGCTTTCAGGGTGCATGGGCCCTTTGCGGGCGAATTCCGAGTACTTGATGCGCAGGGAGACTACCGATGGCTGCTAGCTAACGGGGTGGCTCGCTTTCAGGCCGACGGCACCTTTGCCGGTTATATCAGTTCCTGCATCGATATTACGTCGCGCAAGAAAAGTGAAAATGAGCAGGCCGAAGCACGATTGGTTCTTGAGCGGGCTTTTGAACAAGCCCGGTTGTCGAAAGAGGCGGCCCAGCTTGGCACCTTTGATATGGATCTGCTGGCAGGAACTATGGTCTGGGATGAACGCTGCCGACTCCTGTTTGGCATTAGTCATCAGAACGCCGTTTCCTATGAATCAGACTTTGTAAGGGGGCTACACCCCGATGATCGGGAGCGCATTGTCAACATCATCAATGATGTGTTCATCAAGTCGGTCAGTAATGGCGATTATGACGTGGAATACCGAACCGTAGGGGTTGACGATCAGCAGGTAAGGTGGGTTAGGGCCAAGGGGAAAGCCTATTTCAATGAGCAGGACGAACCCGTTCGTTTTATTGGCAGCGTGCTGGATATTACCCAGCAGGTCAACGCAGTCAGGAAGATCGAAGAAATGGTTGAGCAGCGAACTGAAGAGCTTAAGATGGCCAATAAACAACTGGTAGAAGCCAATGAGTTACTGACCCGTTCTAACGAGAACCTACAGCGGTTCGCTTATGTAGCCAGTCACGATTTGCAGGAACCCCTGCGAAAGATTCAGCAATTTGGCGACCTTCTGAGTACCGAGTACGCCGCCGCGCTGGGTAGCCAGGGGGTGTATCTGGAACGAATGCAGGCCGCCGCCAGTCGAATGTCCAACCTGATTCAGGATCTGCTCAGCTACTCCCGGATTACAGCCCAGTCGGCCGTTCGGCAGCCCGTATCGCTGCATCAGGTTGTAGATCAGGTGTTGACCGACCTTGAGCTTGTTATCGAAGAAACCAATGCCCGGATCAGCGTCGGTTCACTACCAACGGTTACGGGCGATGCTACCCAGCTAGTTCAGTTGTTTCAGAATCTGCTCAGTAATGCCCTTAAGTTTCGTCAACCAGCCACTACTCCATTCATTCAGTTACGCGCTCAGCTGGTTCCACACGCAGATTTACCGGTGACTGTAAAACCGGTGCGACCGGCTGACTGGTATCATCAGTTAGATGTAGTCGATAATGGGATTGGCTTTGAGCCGCAGTATGCCCAGCGCATTTTTGAGGCTTTCCAACGGCTGCATCGTAAGCATGAGTATGCTGGCACGGGCATTGGCCTGTCTATCTGCGAACGGGTAGTCACCAGCCACGGCGGTGCTATTACGGCGAGCAGTCAGCCGGGTCATGGAGCCACCTTCACAGTATACCTCCCGGTGTGAAAAGAGGTGCACTGGCCTATTTTTCATTGATAGATAACGCGTTGCTTTCGCGAAGCCATGTTGTTTCCTTCGACTAGCAAAGCCGATAGCCATGCACTTTGCATGGCTCAATACCCTCGTAAGAACACGGTCAGCGAAGCAACGTCAAACGGCACAACTTATCCTAACACCGTCTCTACCAGCAGGTATACATTCAGGGCGATGATCAGACCAGCCACGGCCCAGGATAGGTAACGTACCCAGCCGGGATTCACGAAACGGCCCATTTTAAGGCGATCACCGGTGAACTGCACAAGCGGCACTACGGCGAAGCTAAGTTGCAGCGATAGAATGACCTGACTAAAAACGAGGAGCTCTGTTGTACCTTTTTCGCCGTAGATGATCGCGACGATCAAGGCGGGTACAATGGCGATCAGGCGGGTGATCAGGCGACGTACCCAGGGTTTCAAGCGGAGGTTCAGGAATCCCTCCATTACGATCTGCCCGGCCAGCGTACCGGTAAGCGTGCTGTTCTGACCCGATGCCAGCAGTGCCACAGCAAATATGGTACTAGCCAGTTGAACACCAAGCAACGGGTCGAGCAGGCGGTGCGCGTCGGTGATGTCGGCGACCTGCTGATTGCCCGAAAAGTGGAAAGCGGCAGCGGCCAGGATCAGAATAGCGGCGTTGATGAAGAAAGCCAATAACAGCGACACCGACGAATCGATAGTGGCGAATTTGATTGCCTGCTTCTTGCCGGTATCGGTACGGGGGTAATCGCGGGTTTGTACAATGCTCGAGTGCAGATACAGGTTGTGAGGCATAACGGTGGCCCCTAGAATACCAATGGCAATGTAAAGCATCTTCGGGTTCGTCACCACTTCGGCACGGGGAACCAGACCCCCCAGAATCGCACTTACTTCCGGGCGCGACACGATCAGCTCGTAGGCAAAGCAAGCCAGAATCATAAAGATCAGACCCGCCACAATGAGCTCGATCACGCGGAATCCCTTGTTCTGCAACCAGAGGAGCAACAGCACATCGACAGCCGTAACGGAAATACCTACGGCCAGCGGCATCCCGAAGAGCAGATTCAGCGCAATGGCCGAGCCAATAACTTCGGCCAGATCGGTGGCGGCAATGGCAATTTCGGCCAGCACCCACAGACCCAGTCCAACAGGGCGGCTGTAGTGATCGCGGCAGGCCTGCGCCAGATCACGCTCGGTAGCTATGCCCAGCTTTAGCGACAGGTGCTGCAACAGAATGGCAAACAGGTTGGAAATCATCACCACCGATAGCAGCTTATAACCAAACTGCGCCCCACCGGCAATATCAGTTGCCCAGTTGCCGGGGTCCATATAGCCAACCGCTACCATCAAACCGGGGCCGAGGTACGCTTTTAACGTCCGAAAAAAACCAGCTGACGTAGGTACGTGAACGCTGGAATGCACTTCCGGTAGTGATTGAGTAAAGATTTCCTGCCGCCAGGCCATACATAAGTGGTTTGACGTTTGTGGTTTGATATTGCTCTGCTAAGCATTAAATCGGCATGTTAGCGGAGCAACGTCAACTATCAAATGTCAAACTTATTTTTAGGTTCGTCTAAAAATTTATTATTACTAACCAAAAAACTACATTTGTACTAAATATGTTCACGTTACCTGTATAAACGGGAAAGAACGTACCTGCGATGCTATGGCGACCCCTTCGTTCACGGAAGAAAACTACTTAAAGACGATTTATGCCATTGCCAGTCGGCAGGAAGGAGAGGTAACGACCAATGCCCTGGCCGAAATGACCGCTACGCGGGCCGCTTCAGTGACCGACATGCTGAAGCGTCTGGCCGATAAGGGGCTAATCCATTACAAACGCTACCAGGGCGTTCGGCTAACGGTGGAAGGTGAGCGCCTGGCCCTGACCATCATTCGACGACACCGGCTGTGGGAGGTGTTTCTGGTCGATAAGCTCGGCTTTGGCTGGGATCAGGTGCACGAAATGGCCGAAGAACTGGAGCACGTTCGCTCCGATGAGCTGGTTACCCGGCTCGACGCGTACCTCAACCACCCCCAGTTCGATCCACATGGGGATCCGATTCCCACCCCTACCGGATTGATGCCCGACACAACGTATCGTAAATTAGCCGATCTGATCCCGTCAGACGAGGCGTGTCTGATGGGCGTGCTTGACCATTCAGCCACTTTTCTGCGGCACCTTGACGCCTGCGGGCTTACCCTGGGCAGCGTTGTTAAAGTTTCTGAAATAAGCCCCTTCGATCGATCCATGCAGGTGACTATTGGGCCCGATCAGGCGTTATTTGTTAGCTACGATGTGGCGAAGAACTTGTTAGTCTCTTGATGAAAAAGCTTGACTGGTACATTCTGAAACGATTCCTGCAGACCTACTTTTTCGTAGTGCTGTTGATCGTACTGATTGTCTGCGTGGTTGATTACACCGAAAAAGTCGATGATTTCCGGAAACGGTCGGCCCCCGGCGCGGCAATTTTCTTCGACTATTACCTGAATTTTATACCGCACTGGGCCAACATGATCAGCCCGCTGATGGTGTTCATTGCCACGGTTTTTCTGACCTCGCAACTGGCTTCGCGCTCTGAAATCATTGCCATTCTGAGTAGCGGTGTCAGCTTCATTCGCCTGCTGTATCCGTACGTGATGGGGTCGCTCATTCTGGCGGCAGTGAGCTACTACATGGTCAATTACCTGATTCCGAAGGCAAACAAAACACGAATCGGCTTCGAATTAAAGTACACCAAAGACGCCTACACCTACACCGGCCGAAATGTGCACATGAAGCTGGCGCCCAACGTTTACGCGTATCTGGAAAGCTATAACAACCTGAACAACACAGGTTATAAGTTTACGCTGGAAGAAGTACAGGGCAATCAGCTCCGCCAGAAACTCTCGGCCGACCGCATTGAGTGGGACACCAAAAAGGGGAAATGGACGATCTACGATTACCAGGTACGTAAGTTCGATGCGCAGCAGAACGAGACCCTGTCGCCGTCCGTTGCCCGCACCGACTCAACGCTGAACATGAAGCCGTCGGATTTCGACTCTGATTTCAGCCTGTTCGAAACCCTGACCAAGCCCGAGCTGGAAAGCTACATTGCGCTGATTCAGAGCCGGGGCGCCGATGGTGTGCAAACGTACCTGCTCGAAAAATACACCCGCGCTACCCGCCCGTTCGCCATCGTGATCCTGACGGTGATCGGCGTCATTATGTCGGCCCGAAAAAGTCGGCGGGGAGTAGGCTGGCAGGTGGCACTGGGCTTCATCCTGGCCTTCGTCTACATTCTGTTCTATATGCTGGCCAAAGGCGTTGCCGAATCCGGCGCTATTAGCCCGGTGCTAGCCGTTTGGCTCCCCAACATTATTTTCGCCGGCATCGGCGTCTTGCTCTACAATACCATACCAAGGTAAATTTGTGGTTTGATGTTTGTTGCCGCGCTGCTTAAGCACAGTTAATCACCTAAGCATCACAATAACAAACCTCAACCCGCAGCGGCGGACCGCACAAACCACAAACCCCTTCTATGCCCAACCCCTCCTTCCGCGATTACCTTCAATTGCATTTCCTTGTCGTAATCTGGGGGTTTACGGCAATTCTTGGCTTACTACTCGAGCCCCTGGGTGCGCCTGCACTCGTGGCCCTACGTACTGGACTGGCGGCGCTGGGGCTGATTGTGGTGCTGAAAGTCAGGCCCGATAACATGCCGGTCGGCAACGTACCCGGCCAGGATGCGCCGGGCCAGCAACTGGCGCGAGACCAGTGGGCCTTGCTGGCTACGGGGGGCATCATCGCCATTCACTGGTTTGCTTTTTTCTGGGCCGCCCGGTTGGCCAATGCGTCGGTTTGTCTGGCCGGTATGGCTACCAGTTCGCTGTGGGCCTCGGCGCTGGAGCCTATCATTCTGAAACGCCGTGTTAAGCCTATCGAGGTGGTGATGGGAATCGTCGTCATGTCGGGACTATACCTGATTTTCCGCTTTGAATTCGATAAGGTGGCTGGGTTACTTGTGGCCGTGTTCTCGGCGATGCTGGCGGCACTGTTCACGATTATTAACAGCCGGTTTGCGCAACGGCATGCCTCGCTGGTCATTGCCCGACACGAAATGATCGGCGCATTTCTGACGTCGGCGGTACTTTGTGGCGTTTACATCGTCGTGGCGCACCCGCCCATGGCTGAATTGATTCCGCAACGCCCGGCCCAATGGCTCTGGTTACTAATCCTTGCGTTTGTCTGCACCGTTTACGCCTACACAGCCGGGGTGAGCCTCTTACGCAAGTTTTCACCCTACATGGCCATTCTGACCGTAAATTTGGAGCCAGTCTACGGAATACTGCTGGCAGTCCTGATTTTCAACGACCGCGAACGCATGACCGCAGGCTTCTACATCGGCACACTGGTGATTCTACTGGCCGTGCTGGCGTATCCATTTTTAATTAAAAATGAAGCAGTAAGCAGTGAGAATAGCTCGGCCGATGAACCTGGCCATGTATGAGCATTCCTTAGTGCTTATGTCTTAATTCACTCTATGACCCACCCGCTACTGGCCCGCCTGCTACCCATTTTTGCTTACGGTTTCTTTGCCATAGCGTTTGTGCCGCTGCTTGCGCTTTCCTGGTACAACCACCCGTCTGCCGCCGACGATTACTGCTTTGCCGATACGGCGGTACGCTACGGGTTCTGGCAAGCCCAAAAATACTATTACGATGGCTGGACAGGCCGCTATTTTTCGAATTTCCTGGTCCACGGCAGCCCATTGGTTTGGGGATGGTACAATGGCTTTAAGCTCATTCCGGCGCTAATGGCAACAGCCTGGGTGTGGTCGGCCTATTTGTTTATCACCGAACTCTTGCGCGGCCTGGTTCCGGCCGACTCCCTCCGGCGCGTTGGGCTAACGATCACCGTTACGCTGTTTGCCGTGTACATGCTGGTGTTACCCAGCGTTGTTGAAGCTTTCGTCTGGATGGCCTCGGTCACGGTTTACACCGTCCCAACCGCGCTGCTATTCTATCTAGGAGCGGTGTTGCTTCGCTGGTACCGGATGC
This sequence comes from Fibrivirga algicola, assembly GCF_011742925.1. Lineage (GTDB taxonomy): Bacteria > Bacteroidota > Bacteroidia > Cytophagales > Spirosomataceae > Fibrella > Fibrella algicola. Next base: position 58,705 of record NZ_WAEL01000006.1, on the reverse strand, counting down.
CCGCAGGTACGTTGCATAGCCTCACGGGGGTGTGGGCGGCCGTATTAATTTTCCTGATCGTTGGCTGCGGCGAAACTCATATGCTATTGATCATCAGCCTACTGCTGGCAATTATCATGTACCGACTGCTCTTTCAGCGGTTCGTTGATAAGCAGCTACTTGGACTGCTGGCTGTAGCACTCGTGTCGGCCTGGCTTGTGTTTCGAGCACCAGGCAATGCCGTTCGGATGAATGGCGGTGCTGCCGGGGGCGATCTGGTGGGTGGACTCTGGCTGTCTGTGAAATGGCTTGTCAGCAACATTCCCGGTCAATTTATAAAAACTCCGTTACTCCTGCTTTCACCCATCTGGATGATCGTGGGGCATTATTACCTGAATCAGACAGGTAGGCTAAAGGGGTTTCTGCGCGTGCCCCTCTGGTATAGTGTGCTGGTTGTAGCGGGGTTGCTACTGGCCACGGTGCTTCCCTCCTTCTACGCCACGCAGTTCATCACGTTGCGGGCGGTCAATGTCACCTACGCCGTTTTTCTGGTTGGCTGGTTTTTTCTGATCACTACCCAATTACCCAGAACCCGTTTCAGTGCTCACCCCATTCCTCCGCTCTGGTTATTGGCCCTTACGGGGGTGTGGATACTCATCAGCCTGCGGTTCAGCGAGCCCATGAAGCAGTTGTATACCGACCTCCTGCGGGGAAAAGCTGCTACCTATGATCGCGAAATGACCGCCCGGCAACAGTATCTTGCTACCTCGAAACCGGCTGACACCCTTCGGTTAGCCCCACTGACCGTTTACCCGGCCAGCCTGTTTCTTGAAGATGTACGAACCGACCCCACGCACTGGTGGAACCGCTGCCAGTCGGGCTATTACCACCATAAGACCATCATTATCGACACTACGCTCCGTGCCCCTGCTCCCCGCTTATGACCTCACCTGTTTGCATTATCATTCCCTGCTATAACGAGGCCGACCGACTTCCCGGCAGTGCGTTTCTAGCCTACCAGCAAGCGCATCCCGATGTGTCGTTCTGCTTTGTCAACGACGGCAGCCGCGATCAGACAGCCGAGGTGCTGGCCACGCTTCAGCGGCAAAACCCGGCGCAAATTGATGTGCTCAATCTGGCGCAAAATCAGGGTAAGGCCGGGGCCGTTCGGGCAGGGATGCTTCACTCTGTACAGAAGGGGCACGACTACCTGGGTTATTTCGATGCAGACCTGGCCACGCCACTAGCCGCCATAAACGACCTGCGTCTGGTACTCGACAACCATCCCGACTGTGTGTTTGTCATGGGTTCGCGCATCAAACACCTGGGCGTAAACATCCAGCGAAACGCGTTCAGGCATTACGTGGGGCGCATCATTGCCACCATTATCAGCCTCATTCTGAAACTACCGGTCTATGACACCCAATGCGGGGCCAAGCTGCTCCGCCGCGAGGTAATCGGCACTATTTTCCGCGACCCGTTTATCAGCCCGTGGCTGTTCGATGTTGAGTTGTTGGCCCGGTTAGTGGGCTTGTTTGGTCGACCAAACCTGACGGGAAAACTGCTGGAAGAGCCCCTGCAGGAGTGGATCGAACAGGCTGACTCTCGCCTTAGCCCGACGTATATGTTCCGCATGTGGACCGAACTCTATCGCATCTACCGTACCTACAGCCATTTGCGTTAATTGTCCATGATCGCTTCGTTACAGCACCGTTCTCCGTGGCTGGCCTGGTTACTGATTGCCTTGCCTACCCTTCTTTTTGCCGGAATTGCCCTTCGCTTCGTTGAGAACATTCCCTGGTACGACGATGTAGAAATGTTCATCGTCTTCATCCAGGATTTCTACACCGTTGATACGCTTCGGGAGAAGGTGTACTGGCTGCTGGAACCCAACAATGAACACCGCATTCTGTTTGCCAAACTAGCCGCGCTCTTTACCTACATCACCACCGGACATATGAATTTCCGGGGCATGACGCTGATTGGTAACCTGTTTCTGCTCTTTCTGCTCGGCCTGCTATTCACCGTTTTCCGGTCTATGCGTCTCTCAATCTGGGCGTTTGTGCCGGTGCCGTTTATCCTGTTGCATCCGCAGTATTTCATGACCATCAGCTGGAGCATTACCAGCCTGCAACATCCAGTAGTGCTGTTTCTGTCGTGTGCTGTCATGTACCTCCTCTCGCGCAGTGGTCGTAACTGGTTTATCTGGGCCATTCCGCTTCAGATTTTTGCGTCTCTTTCCATGAGCAACGCCCTTTTTGGGTGGCTTAGTGGCGCGATCGTTCTCTGGCGGCAGGGTCACTATCGCCGGTTGGTGCTCTGGGGCGTTCTGGGCGTGGTAACCATGGTACTGTACGTGCAGGGATTCGACAATGCGCAGGGCCACGGCCATAGTCTCGAGTTTCTGTTACAACAGCCACACATGGTTATTATTGGCTTTCTGTCATTTATCGGCGGTTCGTTCGATCTACTGCCGCTGTTACCCTATCAGTGGCGGGGTGTTCTACCCACCCTTGGTGGCCTATTGATGGTTGTTACCGCGCTGTGGTTAGTTAGCCGGATGAGCTGGCCTTTCCGCCGTCGGGCTATCGCCACCGACAACAAGTCGGTTCAGGCCATGAACGAAAACTTCTTTCTGGGCTGCTACGGCGTATTGCTCATCAACGCGGTAGCGGTAGGGCTGCTACGGATGCGCTACGGGTACGGGGTGATGCTGGTGAGTAACTACATGATCTACCCCGCCCTGCTGATCTGTTTGCTGTACCTCAATGGGTTGCTGGAAGTTGGCCAACGATACCGGGCTGTATGGCAACGCGCCGGGCTGGGACTGGGCTTGTTAATCTGGTCGGTATCGTACTTCTGGCACCTGCCCGAAATGCTCTTCCGCCACAAATTCGTGCTGGCCGCCGCTTACAACCAGGAGCATAATGAAATTGGTCTGGGCGGACAGGTAGGTACGTTCCTGGAAGGGTATATCAGAGACGCCCTGGCCGGAGCTGTTAAAAACGGCTATTACGTATTCCCGCCGAATCCGGTTGCTGATTATCCGGTTAGTACTGAGCCGTTGCCTGCTACAGTGCGCGTGGTCAATGAATCGTATGTAATCGAAAGTCCCGGCCTGCCCGAGCCGATCGGTCAGGCATATGCTATTTTCCAATCTGACGAGCGAACGTACCTGGCTCCTACCAAAACTCCCTACCGGCTGGCTACCTTTTGGCTACGCCGCCCTTCACCCGCTCTACAGGCCGAGCTACGTGCCAGTGATCTACGCGCCGGCCTTTACCGAATTGGCTGGGCTCGTTCGTCATCGGCAGGAAAGAGCATTCAGTTCTCCGACAAAGTCATCAACGTAAAATAGTCATTATGCTGCGCCAGTCGTAACAACTGCCAGCGCCTCATAATGACTATTTGGTACCCTGGGTGAACCAGACGATTTACAATAACTCGCCTCCCTTAAAGATATTTTCTTCCTGCGGAATCAACGGGTTCTTAAATACGTCTGCGTTATTGTATGAGTAACGCTCAGGCTCTTTACTGGCTTCTGAACGGTGATGTTTGTAGGCTGTCTGCGACGAGTAATGGCATACGTACGATTTACGCGTCTGGCTTTCGTTCCGGATCGCATCGCCGCCGTGGGCCAGCGCAGCATGCCAGATCAGCAGATCGCCTTTCTTGATCAGCAGTGTTTCACGCGCTAATCCCTTTTCCTGACAGGCCTTATCCAGATAATTGGCAAAATCGTTCGGGTCATTGGTCGACTGGCCATTGAAGAAGATGCCATTGCCAAAGTCAAATTTCCGGATTGTGTGCGAGCCCGGATAGTAGAATAACGGACCAGAATCTGGCTTCACATCTTCAAGTGCAATCCAGGCCGCCGCCAGGTGACTCGGAATTTCAGACACCACGTAGGCAAAATCCTGGTGGGTGGGCTGCTGGCTGCCATATTTGAAGAGCAGGCTTTGCATCGCTACTACCCGGTCGTTAAAAACCGCTTCCAGGAACGTAACAATATGCTTGTGCAGCATAATTTTCTTTCCTACCACCGAGGCATCGTGGAAATCCATGTATTTGATGTACGGGCCGTTCAGCACCGACTGAGGTACATCCTTTACCGACAGTACGGGCGTTTTGGTATACTCAGGCAGGTCGATACGTACTTGCATTTCGTACTTTTCATGCTCGTCAATTACATGTTCAACCTCACCCCAGAGCATATCAATCCACTCCGTTGGAATAGCCTGTTCGAAAATAACGTACCCGTTTTTCTTCCAGAACTCCAGTTTCTCTGCCATGTCGTAGGGAACTGAGTCACCCGGAGCAAACTGTTTGCTGAACTGCTGAATATCGGCTTCCTGCTTATCGATCCAGGGAACAGTTTGATAATCAAACTCTGTGATCTTTTTTGGTGCAGGCTTTATAGCCTCTTTTACAATACTTTTCAGGCGGTTAATAACGCTCATATATAGCCCCGGTTAACGCGTGGGTTCGCGATGTTGACATAAAAAGCTAAATCAAAGGTAAGCAACGGGCCAACGAATCTGATGAAACTATCAGCAACCAATTTTAGCACCGTACTGTTGCAAAAACGTATTGATTACTCTCCTTCGCCAACTTTATGTGGATTGTCCGGCTCGCACTTGAGAAGAAGTATACTATTGCCGTGATGGCGCTGCTCATTCTGATTATGGGTACTGTAGCCAGTCTACAGATGCCCACCGACATTTTTCCCCGCATCAATATTCCCGTTGTTACGGTGATTTGGGGGTACAGCGGCCTCTCAACCAATGAAATGGAGAAGATGGTGACCAACTTCTCTGAAACGTCACTAATCAACAATGTATCTGACATTCAGCGGGTAGAGTCACAAACGTATAATGGTACAGCGGTAATCAAGCTTTATTTTCAGCCAACGGTCAAAATTGAAGAAGCACTAGCGCAGGTGGCCGCCATATCACAGACCATCATTGTGCGCATGCCGCCCGGCACGCAGCCCCCACTGATTGTTCGTTATAATGCCACCGACGTACCCGTACTTCAACTAGGCCTCTCATCGGATAGCCTGACAGAACCCCAAATAACTGATTATTCGGCCACACGCATCCGTCCACAGATGGCGACTGTGCAGGGTAGCCGGATGTCGCAACCCTTCGGCGGACGTACCCGCCAGATTATGGTTGACCTGGAGCCGGAGCAATTGATTGCACGCGGCGTTACACCCGAAGATGTGACCAATGCCGTATCTGTACAAAATCTGACCCTGCCCAGCGGTGCCCTTCGGCTCGACGATCGGGAATACACGGTTCGCCTTAACAGCAAACCTGATGTTATTTCAACGCTTAATGACATCCCCATCAAAGTAGTTGGCGGTGCAACTGTGCACATGCGCGATGTGGCTAACGTACATGATGGATCGGCGGTGCAAACCAACGTGGTGAAGCAGGACGGAAGCCGGGGCGTATTACTGAGTGTGGTGAAAACAGGAAACGCATCGACCACCCGCGTAGTCGACGAGATCAAAAACCGTATCATTCCTACCATTCGTGCGTCGGCCCCGGCAGGTTTAAAGCTGGTTGCCCTCTTCGACCAGTCAATTTTCGTGCGGGCCTCAATCAAAGGCGTCGTGGTGGAAGGTATTATCGCAGCCCTGCTGACGGCAGCAATGATTCTCCTCTTTTTAGGTAGCTGGCGCAGTACCCTTATCGTCGCCATTTCTATCCCGCTATCTATACTTGCCTCACTGACAACACTCTATCTTCTGGGTGAGACACTTAACATCATGACCCTCGGCGGCTTGGCGCTGGCCATTGGTATTCTGGTCGACGACGCTACAGTGACGATCGAAAATATTCACCGAAATGAAGAGCTTGGCCTTCCTCTGCGCGAAGCTATTTTGGAGGGCGCCGCCCAGATTGCTACGCCCACGCTGGTTGCTACATTGACCATTTGTATTGTGTTCGTTTCGGTCCTCTTCTTGGAAGGCCCAGCCCGATTCCTGTTTGGTCCGCTAGCGATGGCTGTAGTATTCGCTATGCTGGCCTCTTACGTGTTATCGAGGACGCTGGTTCCTATGATGGCCGACCTGATGTTGCGAAGCGAACACAAAAAGCACGTGGCGGAGGGCTCAGAGCATGGAGCTGGAGGCGACGGGATTAATGCGTTAGGTGCCCCAACCCATACCCTGAATACGACGTCACCAGTTCGCCGCACGTTCTACGATCGGTTCAACGCCGGTTTTGACCGGTTTCAGGCTGGTTATATGAGCGCATTGACCTGGTCGTTGACCAATCGAAAGACGATTCTGGCTCTTTTTGCGGTGACCGTAGGCATTACCCTAGCCATGTTACCTTACATCGGTCGCGATTTCTTTCCTCGCGTAGACGCCGGGCAGATTAAACTTCACCTGCGTGCTCCGGTAGGCTCACGCATGGAAGAAACCGAACGTCTTGCGGCCGAAACAGAAGCCATTGTGCGAGAGGTTATTCCAGAACGTGAAGTAGCCTCGGTTATCAGCAACATTGGCCTAACGTCTGAGCGCTATAACTTTACATTCACCGACAATGCCGCAGCGGGTGCTGGTGACGCCGAACTGCTGATTTCACTGACCGAAGATCCTAGCCAACCTACCGAAGCCTACATTCACGAACTGCGGAACCGGTTGCGTGAAGAAATGCCTGATGTGACCTACTTCTTCCTGGCCGCCGATATTGTTGGCCAGATTCTAAACTTTGGCCTTACCTCTCCTATTGATGTACAAATCAGTGGTTTCGATCGGGGGAACAACCTGAAGATTGCTCGTGAACTACAGCAGCGTATCGCACAAATTCCCGGTGCGGTGGATGTGCACATACACCAGGTGCTCGACGCTCCCGAAATATTTCTGGAAGTAGACCGTGAACGGGCAGGGCAGTTTGGCCTGACTGAGCAACGGGTAGCCACCAACCTGAACATCTCGTTGAGCGGGACCGCTCAGGTACGTCCCAACTTCTGGCCCGACCCCGTTACTGGCTTTCCTTACCTCATCGCCGTACAAACGCCACCCTACAAACTCGACTCGTACGACAAACTGCTTCGTACACCATTGATTGCTAACCAATCAATGACACCGCAACTGCTGAGTAACGTAGCTACGGTGAAACGCAGTACTACCCCGCAGATCATTAACCGGGTAAACACGCAGCCAACCTACGATGTATACGCGGCCGTTGAACGAACGGATCTTGGTTCAGTTGCTACAGAGCTCAACAAACTGGCAAAAGAATATGAACCTCAGTTGAAGCCAGGCAATAAAATTCTAATTCGTGGTCAGGTCGAAAGCATGGAAAGCGCCTTTAGCCGATTGGGAATCGGTATTATATTCGCTGCTGTTCTCGTCTATCTGCTGATGGTGGTCAATTTTCAGTCATTCCGTTATCCGTTCATCATCATTACTGCCCTGCCCGGTGCTCTATGTGGCATGGTCTGGATGCTCTTTCTCACGCACACTACTTTCAGCATTCCATCGCTGATGGGCGCGATCATGAGTGTGGGGGTTGCCACGGCTAATAGTATTTTGATGGTGAGTTTTGCAAAAGATCACCTACCCGAAATAGGCTACAATGCCTATGAGGCGGCTTTGGAAGCGGGACGTACCCGGCTACGCCCTATTCTGATGACTGCCATTGCTATGATTATCGGTATGTTGCCTATGTCGCTTGGCCTGGGTGAAGGGGGTGAGCAAAACGCGCCATTAGGACGCGCCGTAATTGGTGGGCTCTTACTGGCCACCTTCACTACACTGCTGTTCGTACCAACCGTATTCAGTTACCTGGCCACTAAATCAACGAGTAAAAACGCCAACAAGTAGCGCACCACTCCGTCGGTGGTCTGAGATCAGGTTCTCGTTGACCAGTCATTCGCTCTTTATTCATTCGCTCATGATCTATCATATAGTTACTAAAGCTGATTGGGACCGGCAGGCTGATCAGGCACACTATGAGGCCGCCAGCTTACAAAGCGAAGGCTTTATTCATTTATCGACAAAAGAACAGGTAGCCGGGGTACTGGAACGGTATTACCAGAACGTACCTGACTTATTACTGCTTCAGGTTGATCCGAATAAGCTGGTGCACAGCCTACGCTATGAAGCGGCAACGAACAACGAACACTTTCCTCACCTGTACGGCATGCTTAACAAAGACGCCGTGGTTACGGTGGAAAAAATTAATTAGCCTGTAGCACCGAAGCTCCAGCTTCGGTAGTCAGCTCCACGTGAATTATCTACCGAAGCTGGAGCTTCGGTACTACTTTTTATGAAACGATTCCTTCTTTTCCTGATTCCACTTGGGCTGGTTGCTCTGTTTGTGTTTGTCGGCATTCTGCCTCGAATCAAAAACAATCAGGAACTTCTCGCCGACGCTGATGCCGAACGTACTCGTGAACTGATTGTCAACGCCGTGTCGCTTCAGCAAGGTATGGATTCAACCGGTCTCACCCTGCCTGGTCAGATTCGTCCATTTCTTGAATCACCCATACGTGCCCGTTCGCAGGGATTTGTCAAAAAGCGGATGGCTGATATCGGTAATACGGTGCAACAGGGGCAACTTCTAGCCACGCTCGATGTGCCTGAAATAGAACAGGATCTCGCCCGGGCCCGCGCCGACCTCGACTTGGCGCAGACCAATCTGGCCCGCGTTACCAGCGTAACCCTGGCCGGGGCTGTCTCGAGACAGGATATCGACAATCGCCGCTCGGCGGTAGCCGTAGCAGAGGCTAACTTAAGACGCTTTCAGTCGGTACGTGGCCTACAGGAAATCCGGGCTCCGTTTAGTGGCATTATTATTACTCGTGATGTGGAGGTTGGCGATTTGATTTCGCCCGGCAGCGTCAAACCAATGTATACCCTGGCGCAAATTGACCGGCTACGCGTATACGTGGATGTACCGCAGACTTACTTTCAGCAAATTAAAGTTGGCATGCCCGCTACCGTGACTATTGCTGAATTAAAAAATAGAACGTTAACAGGTACCGTTGCCCGCACATCAGGCTCACTCAATAATGACACACGAACTTTACTCACCGAAGTAGTGATCCCTAATCCCGGCCGCAGTATTCCATCCGGCTTGTTCGCTCAGGTAAAATTCGCTCCACGTGGAGCCGCGCAGGGAAGTATCATGCTTCCAGCTAATGCCTTGAAAATTACACCCAAAGGAGCGATAACTGCGGTCTTAGATGAAAACATGAAAGTTCGTTTTCAACCAATCACACTAGGCCGGGACTACGGTACGGTTATCGAAGTAACCTCTGGCCTTACGGGTAACGAACGTGTAATTACCAATCCGAATGATCGACTGAAAGAGGGCATGAAAGTCAGGCTACGTCAACAAAAAACCAAGCCAGCTCAGGCGTAAAAAGTGGTTTCATGTCCTGGTCTTCAGGCACTTCGCTTTTCAACCATCTACAGACAAAGCGCAGCATTTGACACTTGAGACTTGAAACCATTACCCCCATGAATAAACTGATCATCCTCTTCTTTCTCACTAGCTGTGCTCTGGCGCAAACCAGTCCGCCAGGTGGTGCCGTAACATTGCAACCAGGAGCAGGTACCGTTCAGCCAACGGGTGCCAATGCACCCGAGGCAGCGCCGGCACCCGGGACGTTAACGGGTAACGGCGCCACTCCTGCCGATTTAGCTGCCTCGGGCTTTCAACGATTTAACGACCCGCTACTGACTGACCTGATTCAAACAGGGCTAGCTAATAGTCCAAGCCTTCGGGCGGCTATCAGCCGAATTGAAGAGGCACGCGGCCGGGTACGTGTTGCACAATCGTTTTTACAACCGGCCGTACGGAGTAGCGCCCTGATTTCGACTCAAAGCCTATCTGAACACCGCCCCGTAGCCGTTCCCGTGGCAACAGACAAGTTGCCGCGTTTCCAGCTCAACACCTTTCAATTACTACCTGTTGACGCCAGTTGGGAACTTGACCTGTTCAAACGGATTCGGAGTGGCATTACGCTGGCACAGCAGCAAACCCTCGCCTCAGAAGCTGATTTACGGGCGTTTAGGCTTAGCCTGGCGTCTGACATTGCCCGCACGTACTACCTCATTCGAGCCAACGAATCGGAGCAGGCCGTATTCCTGCGCAACATCGCAACCCGCGATTCTACCCTCGGCATTGTCCGCGAGCGATTCAGAGTGGGCCTGGTCAACCAAATCGATGTGCAGCGTGCCGAAACCGATCTGGCTGGCCTTCGGGTACAGGTAATGGGCCTGCAGCGCTCCCGGGTCGAACTGGTCAATGCCCTGGCTCAGTTGACGGCGCAGGAACCGGCTTCGTTTGGTATTGACACAGGCGCATTACCCGGTACGTTACCCATATTCCCCTACGCAGCCATCACGCCCGACCTGCTCCGCCGCCGTCCCGACCTGCTCCAGGCCGACCGCGCCATTCAGGTTGCCGGGGCACAGGTTGTGTTGCAGCAAGCCAGCATCCAGCCGCGCGTCACACTGGTTGGGTCAGGCGGCTTGCTATCGGGCCAACTAGGCTATGTGTTCGTACCCAGCAGCGCTACCTACCTATTGGGGGTGAACGCTTCAGTCCCCCTGTATGAAGGCCGACGAAACCGCGAGAACGTGGCGTTGTCGCGGCAGCAAATCGCGACAAGCCAGCAAACGTACCTACAGGCCTTTCAAGTGGCTCAACGCGAAGCAGAAACCGCCTTCGATAACCTGACGTACCTGCGGCAGCAGCTCGATCTGCAAAATCAGACACTGGCCCTCGCCCGCCGTACTGAGCAATACAACCGTGAACTGTATATAAAGGGCCTGACAACGTACCTCGACGTACTGGACGCGCAGCGTACGGTATTGGCCAACGAACAGCAATACGTACAGTTGCGCGGTCAGGAGGTACAATACCTGGTTGCTCTGCTTCGGTCAATAGGCGGCGATTTTTAAGCAATTGAAGGCATCACGGACTTTAGGCCGTTTTTAAGCTACAGTAAAAAACGGACCAAAGTCCGTGATACGCTTGATCTGTAAGTAAAATGGGTTCGTTCCTCTCTTTCTCTGGAAACCAGTAACCTTACAATCAACCGCTATGGCTTCTCACGATCTTGATTCACTTTCGGGCGACCGCCGACGTTTTCTGAAGACGTCGGGTCTTTTTACAGGTAGTGCCCTGCTCACTAGTCTGCCGTTTGGCCTATCGGCAGCGGCTAAACCTGGTTATCATACATCTGTTGACGACACCATCAAAGTAGCGTTGATCGGGTGCGGAGGACGGGGTAGGGGAGCCGCTATGCAGGCCCTCAACACCAAGCAGAACATCAAAATTGTAGCCATCGCCGACGCGTTTCAGGACCGGGTTGATATGGCTTACAAAACGCTAACCAGCCGGCCAGACATGGCCCAGAAAATAGACCTGCCCAAAGAGCGTCAGTTTGTTGGTCTGGATGCTTACAAGAAGGCTATTCCGCTGGCCGACGTAGTCATTTTGGCTACGCCGCCAGGCTTTCGTCCGAGTCATTTCGAAGAAGCGGTCAAGCAGAACAAGCATATCTTCATGGAAAAGCCGGTTGCTACCGATGCACCGGGCATCCGGCGGGTGCTGGCAGCAGCCGAAGAGGCGAAGAAGAAGAAACTAAACGTAGTAGTGGGTCTGCAGCGTCATTACCAAAGCAACTACCGCGAGGCAATGAAGCGTATTCACGACGGAGCCATTGGCGACATCATCGGTGGCAGCGTGTACTGGATCAGCGGTGGTGTGTGGAATAATCCACGGCAGCCAAACCAGACAGAGATGGAATACCAGATGCGTAACTGGTATTATTTCAACTGGTTATGCGGCGACCACATCACGGAGCAACACGTACACAATATCGACGTAGCTAACTGGGCGAAGCGCGGCTATCCCGTATCAGCGCAGGGAACAGGCGGCCGTCAGGTACGTACCGGCAAGGAGTTTGGTGAGATTTTCGATCATCACACCGTCGATTTTGTCTATGCCGACGGCACAACGATCAACAGCCAGTGTCGCCATTATGAAGGCACCTACAGCAAAGTGGATGAGCAGTTCCAGGGCACAAAGGGTCGTATTGATTCCTTCAACGGCAACAAGACCATCCTGAAGACCTTTAAAGGGCAGCCGCTTTATGCCCATGCGAGCACTAAAACAGATATCGACCCCTATCAGGTTGAACACAATGAACTCTTCGCGGCTATCGCTAAAGGCGAGTACAAATTCGCCGATGCGGAAAACGGCGCAAAAAGCACGATGACGTCGATTATGGGCCGGATGGCGACCTACTCAGGCAACCTGGTGAAGTGGGACGACGCCATCAACTCGCAGATCGATCTCTTCCCCGATACCCTCGCCTGGGATGCCAAACCTAAACTACTCCCCAACGCCGACGGGTTCTATCCTGTAGCCGTGCCGGGCAAGACGATAACGGTATAAGAGTAAGGGAGAAACGAAGAAAGGGAGCTTTGCGCGGAACTTGAAACGTGCAAAGCTCCCTTTCTTCGTTTCTCTTTCCTTGAAGAATCATTCCCCTTCCCAGGCTGATGTCCAGTAATATTGCCGGAACAGCCAGCCCGATGCGAGCAGATTCACGACAGCCAGCACCCAGATTGGAATGCGGAACATGACGAGCAGAAAATAAGCAATCAGCATGATATACAGGTACGTCATCGTCCGATCGGGCGTACGGTGTACGCGCAGCAGCAAACCGTGTTGCAGACTAAGTAAACTCACGCCAAAGGTCCATGCACCGAGGGATTGCCACAGGGGCTGGTCAGTCGGCAAGTGATAGAGTAGGAGCAGGACTTCGGGGAGTAGAAGCAGCGCAAACTGCCCCGCGTAGTTCGCCCAGCGTTGCCAGTTAGGCATGGGCATATTACGGTAGATCGACAGCCAGCGGTGTTCGAAGCGGTAATGTTCATACACCACCGTGGCGTGGCCCAAACCAACCAGCAATGCTCCCAGACCAATCAATCGAAGGTCATAGTCGGGTGTTCGGAAGAGGTTAATCCGATAGTGGTCGGTGGCGTATAGCTTCAGAATACCGATCCAGACAAGTCCCGTACCCAGCTTAGTTCGCCAGAAGAGCGTTGCCTCCTGATTGACCAGATGTCGCAAATAAAACAGGCCATACGGCGTACGAACGTACCTACGCAGCCTGTTGCCCCAAACAGCCCACCGACTTACCGGATTTGGATGGCGCAGCGCGTATTCATACCAGAACAGACTGCCCGCCCAGATCAGTAACAAACTACCGGCGAGGAATCCAACAGCCCAGACCTGTTTTTCCTGGAGCGCAACTCGCCCTACAAATAGTGCATAAGCCAATGCTGGGCCCATTAGCATGAGTTGCGTCACGCCCAATCCTGCCCAGCGGCCAACAGCCGGAAACAGCCGCAGGTGAAGGAGCACGTCGTAGCGGCTGATCATACTAACGGCAAAACGCGTAGCCAGCAACGTGTAGGCTAGCCAGACAGCGACATACAACCCCAGCACAACAGCCGATGAAACAGCGTAGGTTGCCAGCGCAATGTGATCACTTCCCCGCATAAAGCCCCCCGCTAGCAGACCAACCATCCACAGTAATCCCGCCTGTTGCCGGTAAAAGGGATAGACCAGCGTTTTAGTCAGAACAGTGTAAACAGATCTGAATTGACTCAGCCTCATACGGTGGCGGGTGTTACAGTTTCATCAGCTACCTGCCAAATGGAGTCGATTGGTAGTTGTGCCGTTTCCATCGCCTGATGAGATGATAGCAAAAAATTCACCCCGGCAAACCGGGCTTTATGAATCAGATCGGCCACCGTTTGTGTAGCTGCCACATCAAGCGTAACCAGGGGTTCATCCAGTAAAATCAGCGTAGGCTGGCCCAGGAATGCCATAATCAGCGACGTTTTCTTGAGCATTCCGCTCGAATACGTACTCACGGGCGTATGCTGATACGTTCCTATCCCAAAAGCATCAATCAATACTTCGGCTTGGCCGGCGGGAGCCTGTTTGGCATTAGCCACCCACATAATCAACTCATGGGCAGTCAGGAAAGGCGGGAAGGTTGGTTCGGCTTCGGCGTAATTGACCTTCAACCGATACGCTACGCCATCAAGCCGACTGTCCAACTCGTTCAGTCTCACCGATCCTTCGTGAGGCAGCATACCGGCAATAGAACGAAACAGCGTAGTTTTTCCGGCTCCGTTTGGTCCTTTCAGCCAGTGAATGCCCGGTGGTAACTGCCAGTTAGGAATGGTTAGAATGGGCCGTTCCCCGTACGATTTCTGGAAATTGTGAAGATGGAGCATAGGGCGTAAAGATTGGTACGGCTTTGCTGAGGGCATTGTGAAATAGGATGAGCGGGGAAGTAGCTATAATCAGCGCTTCTTTTACTCGTACTAATGACCAAAACGCTACGTAGCTCGGTGGTAACTCTGTGTTAAAGTTTGTTTTACCCCTTTTTCTCTCTGATCCAGACTCTTGCTTCGGGAAACGTGCGCTGCAATCGCTTTCGTTGGCCGGGCCTAGCTACACTGAATACCTTCGTTAACGCATCAGCATACGTACCTGTGGGCGCCTGAACGGTGGCCTGCACAAAGTGCCGCAGCCCCAAACCTGTTTTCGGATTCATGATGTGTGAATACCGTCGACCGTTGATATCCAGATGCCGCTCTGTATCGCCGGAAGTGGTGATGGCAGCATTTTTCAGATAAATGACCGAGTCAGCCTCAGCTCTGGCGTGGCCCGCGTCGGCGTGGCTACCTTTGGGCAAGCCAATGCGCCAGCCTTCGGGCTGTGTAGGTGGTGGATCACCAACCAGAATATCGCCGCCAATATCGAGCAGGAAAACGTAGATACCGTGCTGATGAAGCACTTTCTGCGCTTCATCGATGGCGAATCCCTGCCCAATTCCACCCAGATCGAGCCGCATACCGGACTTCCGTAACCGTACTGACTGACTACCCGGATCCAGTTCAATGTAGCGCCATGAAACAGCCCGGCGCGCTTTACGACGTTGGTTTGCATCCGGAAAGGCAAACTCGCCCCGGGTACGCTGTCGCACCGCCCGTCGCCACAACTGCGACAACGGCCCAATTGTCGGGTCATATCGTCCACCGGACTGCCGGGCAATGGTTTTGGCCTTCATCAGCACGTCGAACAGCGTCGGAGAAACATGTACCCAGCGGCCCTGCCCACTCGTTTCCGACAATAAGTTCAATTCCGACCCGTCCAGGTAATCGCTCATAATCTGGTTCAGCGTATCCATACGTGCCGAAACAGCCTTGTAGGCACGTTGTGCGGTCAGGCTGTCTGGTGCATACAGCGTGACGATGAACGTCGTACCCATCAATCCACGGCGAAAGCTATACGGCTGGTTTGTCGACACGTTGGAATATCCTTGCGCCGCATTAATCGTGAGCGTCCGCTTCCGGCTCAATAGAGAATCCTGTACATAGGATTCATTTTCCGAATGTCGACCTATCAAATAGCTATTGGTCTGTGAATTGTGGTTATCCAGCGTGTATCCACCCGCCATAAATACGTGGTCCTGGCAGCCTAACAGGGGATAACCCATCGCGGCCGCCCTTACAGAGCGACCACCTAGAACAAGGTTCACCACAATTAACAGCCAAAGTTTCCCCAAAAAACGTAACGTCATAGAATCAAACCCTCCGTAAATGCGTTTTCTACTTTGCAGATGGGGCATACTTGCATGACACCAAAATTAGCCCCACTTTCGCGACCCGTTTTTTCATTAACCACGAACAAATTCTTTATGCGCTGACCGCAGGGATGAAGACGTACTACGACCTGATTGACCAGACTTTTGAATTCCCAACCTTGGAGTTCAACGTCGAGAACAACCACCTGTTGTTCAACAATGTACCCCTGATGGACATTGTAAAGCAGTATGGCACCCCGCTTAAACTGACGTACCTGCCGAAAATTTCGGAACATATTGATCAGGCTAAGTCGCTGTTTAAGAACGCGATGAAGCGCTATAATTACAAAGGCAATTACACGTATTGCTATTGCACCAAGTCGTCGCACTTCCGGTTTGTGCTCGACGAGGTGCTTAAAAACAACGTGCACCTCGAGACCTCATCGGCGTTTGATATTCCCATTATTCGGGAGTTGTACCGGAGCGGTAAGATCAACAAGAGCACATACATCATCTGCAACGGCTACAAACGGCCACTCTACACGCAGTATATCAGCGAGCTCATCAACGAAGGTTTCAACGTGTTTCCTATTCTGGATAACCTGAAGGAAATTGAAGCCTACGAAGACTCGGTAACGGCCGAATCGGTGAATCTTGGCATCCGAATTGCAACGGATGAAGAACCAAACTTCGCGTTCTATACGTCGCGGCTTGGTATTCGCTACAGCGACATCAACGAGCTGTACAAGAGCAAGATTCAGAATAGCAGCAAGTTCAAACTGAAAATGTTGCACTTCTTCATCAATACGGGCGTGAAAGACAGCGCGTATTATTGGAGTGAGCTGAGCCGGTTCATGTACAAATACTGCGAATTGCGGAAAATCTGCCCGGACCTCGACAGCATCGATATCGGCGGCGGATTACCCATCCAGACCTCGTTCCAGTTCTCGTACGACTACCAGGCCATGATCGACCAGATCGTGGAATCGATTCAGTGGATCTGCAACAAGAACAACGTACCTGTGCCGCATATCTTCACCGAGTTCGGTTCGTATACGGTAGGGGAGAGTGGCGCCGTTATATACAAGGTGATTGACCAGAAACTTCAGAACGACAAGGAGTTGTGGTACATGATCGACGGTTCGTTCATCACGCAACTGCCCGACTCGTGGGGCTTGGGACAGAAGTACATTATGCTGTCAGTGAATAACTGGGATAATCCCTACCAGAAAGTAAATTTGGGTGGGCTTACCTGCGATTCGCACGATTTTTATAATACCGAAGTACACTCGGCTGATCTTTACTTACCTATTTTCGATCAGGAAACGGAAGATCAATATGTGGGCCTGTTCCACACGGGTGCGTACCAGGAATCGCTTGGCGGATACGGCGGCATTCAGCACTGTTTGATTCCGGCACCACAACACGTCATTGTCGACAAAGACGAGGAAGGCAACCTCCGCACGCGCCTGTTTGCGCCGGAGCAGCACAGCGAGTCGATGTTGAAAATATTGGGCTACACGCCTACCAATTTACCGCAGCCAACTGAACTGGAAGCTGCACAGGCAGCTGAAGAAGCAGATGAACTCGCCGAATTACAGCCTGAATTAGTGAAAGAAGAGAATTAACCAAATCAAACTCATGAAAAAGGTAGTGATCTTAGCGAGTGCCGTACTGTTGCTCTCAATGGGTGCCTGCGCCCGCAAAGGCGTTTGCCCGGCCTACGGAAGTGCCAAGCAAGCCAAGCCCGCCGTTACACGGGCAGCGTAATAGCCGTTTACAAACGGAAAAAGGTGACTGGATCGATCCAGTCACCTTTTTCCGTTTGTAGCCTTCGTATGATATACCTTGGTTATCAGCAAAAAACAAAACTTGACTTTATTTATTTGCCCTAATTCTCTTCGGAGTAACGACTTCCACTCTATCCTTTGAAAAAGTACCATATTCCATCAAGAAGAGAGCAGTAGCTGCACTAACGAAAGTTATTAGCATTAGAAGCATGTATTTCTTCCGATTTTCCATTTCTCTTTCATTTGGTCAAACCATAAAATTAGTTTAATTCTTTCTAGAGTTCGACCAATCCAGCAAACCACTAAAGGTAATCAGTATGCATGCATACTATTTTTGAAAATTTCGTAGTTTTGTCTAACTGAACAACTAGCTGTTGGGCAGGCGACATCCGCTATGAAGAAAGAGAAAACCGTTGATTTTCACCTGAAGTGGGGTTGGCACGCCATTTCCAGGATGTACAATGCCCACGCGGCCCGGTTCGATCTGACGATGGCTACGGGGTACGTGCTACTCAACATCGACGCTGAGCAGGGTACACCCGCTACCAAGATCGGCCCGCTACTAGGCATGGAACCACGGAGCCTGGTCAGGATGCTGAAAACGCTGGAAGAACGCGGCCTGATTCGGCGCGAGACTGACAAGTCAGACAAGCGGTTCGTGCGCATTTACCTCACGGAAGAAGGCAAAATCAAACGCGAGATGGCCCGTGAAGGCGTTATCGAATTCAACAAGATGGTTCGGGAGAAAATACCGCTCGATAAGCTGGTTGTTTTCTTCGACGTCATCAAGGAAATCAACCTGATTGTGGAAGAAGAAAACATCAAACTAAAAGCCAGCAACGCCCCAATCGAAGACGTTCTATAACTATGCATTAGTACGCGGATTAAACAGATCTAAAAGGATTCGCCGAAACGGCAGGACGTACATATTTTGGCTTGAAGTGGATGCTGGCTGACGTAAGAGCAAACCAGCTTCCATCCAAAGCCGGGCAAACACTTACTGACACACGGTATCCGCGTGCCATAAACCCATATTAATCTGCCAACACCCTTCTCATGGAAGCAACACTCGAAAAACCCAAAACAACCCAGAAGAACCGTAGCATCCGGCGTGTAGCCGTGCTTGGCTCGGGCATTATGGGGTCGCGCATTGCGGCCCATTTCGCCAATATTGGCGTCGACGTTCTGCTGCTCGATATGGTTCCGCGCGAACCGAACGCTGCTGAAGCCGCCAAAGGACTGACCACTGACAGCCCAGCCGTTCGGAACCGGATGGTTAGTGATGCCTGGCAGGCCACGTTGAAAGCTACACCTGCCTCGCTCTACAGCCCCAAATTTGCCGATCGCGTGAAACTGGGCAATTTTGACGATAACCTGAAAGACATCGCCAGTTACGACTGGGTGATTGAGGTGATCGTGGAGCGACTCGATATCAAACGGTCATTGTACGAGCGCGTTGAACAGTTCCGCAAGCCAGGTACGTTGATTACCAGCAATACCTCGGGGATTCCAATGCACCTGCTGGCCGAAGGCCGTAGCGAGGATTTCCGTCGTCACTTCTGCGGTACCCACTTCTTCAACCCGCCGCGTTACCTGCGCCTGCTCGAGATCATTCCTGGCCCCGATACCGACCCCGCCATCATTGATTTCCTGATGAGCTACGGTGATCTATATCTGGGTAAAACCACGGTTCTTTGCAAAGACACACCCGGCTTCATTGCTAACCGGCTCGGCATCTACGCTATGGTGCAGACCATCCGCGTAGCCGAAGAAATGGGCCTCAGCGTGGAGGAAGTCGACAAGCTAACCGGCCCAGTGGTTGGTCGGCCTAAGTCAGGTACGTTCCGGCTGTCAGACGTAGTGGGTCTGGATACGACCGTCAACGTGGCAAGCAATCTGGTAAAACTGGAGTACGACGAGTCGCATAAGGCGTTTGAACTGCCGTCGGTGATGCAGAAGCTGAGTGATAACAAATGGCTTGGCGACAAAACCGGTCAGGGTTTCTACAAAAAGACAAAAGATGAGAAAGGAAAGACGCTTATTCTGGCGCTGAACCTAAAAACATTTGCCTACGAACCCTCGCAGAAAGTAAAGTTTGCTACGCTGGAGAGCACCAAAGCTATCGAGAGCCTGCGG
This sequence comes from Fibrivirga algicola, assembly GCF_011742925.1. Lineage (GTDB taxonomy): Bacteria > Bacteroidota > Bacteroidia > Cytophagales > Spirosomataceae > Fibrella > Fibrella algicola. The sequence continues at coordinate 39,152 of NZ_WAEL01000006.1, read as the reverse complement.
AAGCGGTTTTCGGTTCTGCTGGCCGGCACCGACAAAGCGGGCGAATTCTACCGCCGCACCTTCTCCGACGCTTTTCAGTACGCCACGAACCGGATTCCCGAAGTAGCCGATGAACTGTTTAAGATCGATGAAGCCATTAAAGCGGGCTTTGGCTGGCAGATGGGCCTGTTCGAAACCTGGGACGCCATTGGGTTGCAGGCCGGTATCGATATGATGGAAAAGCTGGGCACAAAGCCTGCGCAGTGGGTCTACGACATGGCCGCCAGCGGTGCTACCAGCTTCTACAAAACTGAAAAGGGCAAGAAGCAGTATTACGACATCACAGCGAAGGCCTACAAGACCATTCCGGGCACCGAGTCGTTCATCATTCTTGAAAGCCTGAGCGACAACGTGATCTGGAAAAATGCCGGATCAGCCATTTACGATCTGGGCGACGGCATTATCAACCTCGAATTCCGGTCGAAGATGAACACCTTCGGCGCGGAAGTGATCGAGGGCCTGAACAAGGCGATTGCACTGGCCGAGAAAGACTTCCGTGGTTTGGTGATCGGTAATGAATCGACCGAGGCGTTTTCGGCGGGGGCTAATCTGGCGACGCTGTTCATGTTTGCGCTGGAGCAGGAATACGACGAGATCAACCTGATGATCTCGCAGTTCCAGCAGAGCATGATGCGGGCGCGGTACTCGTCTATTCCGGTGGTGGGTGCGCCTCACTCACTGGCCTTGGGCGGCGGTTGCGAACTGAACCTCCACTGCGATCGCGTGGTGGCACACTCAGAAACGTACATGGGTCTGGTGGAAGTGGGCGTGGGCCTGATTCCGGCAGGTGGTGGCACCAAAGAAATGGCCGCCCGCTGCTCAGACCTCTACCAAACCGGTGACCCCGAGCTCAACATCCTGCAAGCCGCCTACATGAACATAGCCACGGCGAAAGTGTCGACCTCAGCGCAGGAAGCCCGCGAGATGAATTACCTGTTGCCCTCAGCGCAGATCGTGCTGAACCGCAGCCGTCAGATCGCCGAAGCTAAGCAGGTAGCTATTGAATTGGCGGAGAATGGTTACACGCAGCCAAAACAGCGGAATGATATTCGGGTGCAGGGCAAAACCGGCATCGCGCTGTTTAAAGCAGGGATCACGGCTATGAAAATGGGCCGGTTCATATCAGAACACGATCTGAAAATTGCCGATAAGCTAGCCTACGTTATCTGCGGCGGTGACCTGAGCTCTCCGCAGAACGTAACAGAAAAGTACCTTCTCGACCTGGAGCGCGAAGCCTTCCTATCGCTAACCGGTGAAAAGAAGACGCTGGAGCGCATCCAAAGCCTGCTTCAAGGTGGTAAGCCTCTGCGGAATTAGTACGCGGCCGACGCGAAGTTAGACTTGATTTACACGAATTGTAACGAGAAATGCCGTTCCTACTTAGGAACGGCATTTCTCGTTTTTGACTCACTATTTTGCTGTCGAAGAGACTAGCGCAAAGACCTTGCATATCACCACATAGCAGGTGCGTTACTCTTTCGCACCGGTGAAGGTTATGGCGGTTTGCGGATCGTTGGCGTTGGTCTGAACGCGCAGCACAAGGGCTTGCCGCTCCATGCCGTTGGCATTGAAAGCGCGGTCGGGTTGGACGGTGCCTAGTACCTGACCTTGCTGCGACAACTGGATGCTGTTGTCGGCCATACGCTTCAGTTGCAGGTGCGTAAACGTTTGCGCTTTCGTTGCTGGGTACTTGGTCAGGTACGTGAGCGTTACAGCAGCATCGGTTTCGGGCGTCAGCGTGGCCGTGGGCATTTTGTCGGGGGGGAGCGCAATGCAGAGGTAATCCAGGAAGCCGTTGGTCAGGTACGTACCTGACACCTCGCTCGCCAACGTTGGCGCAACGTCGTTGCTCCGGCCACAGGCGGCCGTAACTAGCAGTAAGGTGCTGAAAAGTAAGGCTTGTTTCATAGAGGCGCTGCGTTCAACTACAAGACGCAAGGTACACGCCAAACGTTGTAATTGCCTTCATTTTTTTATGTAACCGACTCACCGTTAAGCCAAACGCATCTTAAAAAATGTGAATAGAGAGTCGGTACCTATTCGGCTGGTTTCATTAGAAAGGTGGCGATCTTTCCCTCTGCGTCGCGGCTGATATAGAAATCAAGCGTGGCCAGCGCGAAGGTAGCTTTGTACTTGGCAATACCTTCTTTGATACTTATCGGTTCGGCGGCGGTCCATTTGCCCAGTTGACCAGTTACCTGTGAGGCGACCTGTTTCATCATCTCAGGTGAAATCTGGCTTTTAAACGCTGTACCCATCAAGGCATACAGTGAATCAACTTTTTGTTCATTCAAAAACCGCTGAGACAGTTTCGTGAGTGAATCCAGCTTCATCATCTCGGGCGAAGGAGCCGTTTTAGCGGGCGACGTTTGAGCGCTGGCCGAAACAATCAGGCCAATTAGCAGGGCGGCAGTAGCAAAGAAGCGTTTCATAAGTTGTTTTGTGACTTGTTGGGCCGTAAAGTAGGTTGAATAGACAAACTGGCCAAACCGATAGTTCTCTAAGCGGACAGTTCACCTGATGAGCGGGGTTTTCAGGCAAGCTATCGATTGCTTGTGTACTGAACTCATGCCAGCAGTTGGCCGATGTCTCTTCGGTTCCGAAAGTCGGGACTATTGTATTTTTTCCAATCATTTCACTTACTCACGTAGTATGAAAAAGGTAATCGCTTTATGCTCAGCTATCCTGATGGGCTTTAGTGCCCAGGCACAGGAATTCAAACCATTCAAAGTAAACGTATCAATCGGTGCTGCTATTCCTAGCGGTGGTGGTGGTGTTCTGTTCGCAGTTGAGCCTAAATATGGCTTCAGCGACCAGTTTGACCTCGGTCTGCGTTTAGAAGGAGCCGGTATGGCCCGTAACGTAGTTGTAAGTGGCAACTCGACATCGGGCGACGCCAAATTTGCCGGTTCATACCTGTTAACTGGTAACTACATGCTCTCAACAGAGGGTTTCCGTCCATTTGTTGGAATTGGCGCGGGTCTGTTCGGCATTGGTAGCACAGGGGTTGTCGTAAACTCAGGTGGTCAAAACTACAACGGTACTATTTCAGCTGGTAACGTTTTCGGCGGTATGGCTCGGGTAGGTTTCAAAACCGGTCACTTCGTTCTGGGTGTTGAATACAACCTGGTGCCAAACACGAGTTCGATCGTTTATGACGACAAGGGTGTTAATAAACTGGGTACGAGCGTTGAAAGCAAAAATTCATATGTTGGCGTGAAGGTTGGCTTCGATATTGGCGGTGGCCGTCGGTAGTCAGGTACGTTCTTAACAAGAAAGCCCGTCAGATACACTCTGACGGGCTTTCTTGTTTTATGCACTGCGTTCACCGGTTCATTGTCAAGTTGCCGGCAGCATTGTAGCGTAGCTCTTCCTCGGCGAGCATCAGACGCACAGTTAGAGTCAGGTCGTTTTCGTCGGTTTTGCTGAAGTAACCAGACAATTGCCGGGGTGACACGCCTCTGTCTTGCGATAAGGTCACGTACTGACGTACCTGCTCACGTACCTGTGGGTCAGGCCCTGCTTTTTTCTTTGCTTTCAGGCAGTTGTCACACACGCCACAGGCTGCGTCTGTCTGTTCGCCAAAATAGTTTTGCAGGAGACGGGTCCGGCATTGGGTTTGGTGCCGGGCGTAGTCGACAGAGGCCTGGGCTTTAGCTATAGCATGCTGACGCCGTTTTTCTAGCCCCTGCACATCAAACGGAAGCTGCCGGGCATCTTGCCGGGGGGTCAGGTACGTTAGCTGGGGCTTGTCAGTCTGTTTTTCGTAAATGATCACCTCTCGCTCGGCCAACTGCGTCAGCAATTGGATAATCTCGTTTTCTGAGACCATGAACGCTCGTGACAGGTTCCCCTCCGAAATGGGCAGGAAGTCGGTGAAGAGTTCACCACCATACATACGCAGCAATAGCTTGATAAATGGATCGAAACGGGGATTCATGACCTGGAACTCATAGATAGCCCGGTTATCCATGTTGATCACCACCCGAGATGGCCGGAAATAGGCTTCACTCAGATCGATATAACCTGCCATTTGCAGCTGCTTCAGGGCATAGTGCGTGTCTTGCGGGGGTAGTGAATACGTTTTGGTGAACTGAGCCAGGTCGAAATCAAACGTGGCGAATTCACCACTGCCTACAGGTACCTTCGTGTAGTTGGCCAATGCCTGATAGGTACGTCGAATGAGGTCGACAGACGGGTACTGCTGTTCAGTTTGGAACAGAACATGTTCGCAATCGGCTTCGGTATAGAGCAAAACAGCGTACGCTTTCTGCCCGTCTCGTCCGGCGCGGCCTGCTTCCTGGTAGTACGCTTCCAGGGTATCGGGCGGGTCGAGGTGGATCACAACACGCACGTCGGGCTTATCGATTCCCATTCCGAAGGCGTTGGTCGAGACAATAACGCGGGTGTGGTTGTTGATCCAGTCTTCCTGTTTTTGTGAGCGTTCGGGCGTGCTGAGGCCTGCATGATAGAAATCGGCAGATATCCCCTGCCTCACCAACCAATCGGCGATGTACTGCGTTTGTCGCCGGCTGCGAACGTATACGATGCCAGTGCCGGGTACGTTAGTCAGGATCTTCAGCAGACGGGCTTCTTTACCTTCTTCCAGCATGGCTGAGTAAGACAGGTTGGCGCGCGCAAATGTTTGCCGAAATACCTGATAGCCGGCTCTGAAATCCAGTTTGTCCACAATCTCCCGTTGCACATCCGGTGTGGCCGAGGCTGTCAGGGCTACAGTAGGAATGGTCCCTGTACCCTCTTCAGAGAGCTTATCCCTAAACTCAGCGATCTGTAAATAGGGGGGACGAAAGTCATGCCCCCAAGCCGAAATACAGTGCGCCTCGTCGACGGCAAGCAGGCAAACGGTCATTTGCCTGGCCCGTTCAATCATAATTTCGGTACGTAATCGCTCGGGCGAGACATACAAAAACTTCAGATTTCCGTAAATGCAGTTATCGAGAATAGTGTCGATTTCGCGATAATGCATGCCCGAGTGGATCGCCGCCGCCGGAATGCCGCGCCGCCGAAGCTGAAACACCTGGTCCTTCATGAGGGCAATGAGGGGGGTAACCACAATACAGACCCCATCCATACCCAGGGCAGGCACCTGAAAACAGATCGATTTACCACCACCCGTAGGCATCAGTACCAGCGCGTCATGTCCATCAAGTAAGGCATTCACAATGTCTTCCTGCAATGGCCGGAAAGCCGAGTAACCCCAATACGTTTGCAACAGTTGTGGCGCAGTCATACGTATTACAAAAATAAGCGTACCTCACCGGCTTTCGGTAAGACAATTGGGTAGTGTTGTTCGTTTATGAGAATAAACCGCGGTTCGCCGGTTAGAAAAGCTCTGTACTATGGAAAAAGTTGTAAAGACCGACGAAGAGTGGCGTCAGATACTAACGCCTGAACAATTTCGGGTAGCCCGACAGAAAGGCACCGAACGGGCATTTACCGGTGCGTACTGTGAATCGAAAGAGCCGGGTACGTATGCCTGCGTTTGCTGTGGCACCCCACTCTTTGAATCGACAACCAAATTTGAATCGGGTACGGGCTGGCCGAGCTTCACCGAACCGCTTCAGGCAGATGCCATCCGGCTCGAAAAAGACTACAGCTACGGTATGTATCGGGTGGAGGTGCTTTGCAATATATGCGACGCTCACTTGGGTCACGTGTTCGACGATGGACCGCCGCCAACGGGCTTGCGCTATTGCCTTAATTCTGTATCTTTAGTATTAATCAATCCTTCTTGACTCTGACCCAATATTACGTATATGATGCATCAATACGCATTGCGTTTGCTGGTAGTGCTCTTGCTGGCTGGTAGCTCGTTAATGGCCCAACAACGGACGTCTACAGCTCGTACCAAGCCGTTGACCACTTACGAAAGTTTCGCCCTTCGAAACAGAGTCGCCAAAGCGGATCCGATCATTTGCTATTCGTCGGCCGAAAATGTCTTCACCCGCATTGGACCGCCCGCTGGTTTCAATGATGCGCGCGCTCGCCGGGCGGCCACCTCAACGTTTATTGTTCAATACATCGGGTACCCCGACAGTGCCAGAGCAGCGTTTCAGCGAGCAGTCGACATTTGGTCTACCCTGATTGTTAGCCCTGTACCAATTCGGATCAAAGCAACGTGGCGTTCACTGGGGACGGGCGTACTCGGCAGCGCCAGCCCGGCAACGTATATTGGTGCACCTGACGGTTCGCAACGGGCTACCAGCTATTACCCGATTGCGCTGGCTGAAAAAATTGCCCGCCGCAACATTAATCATCCTGACTCAGCTGATATTGTTGCTAACTTCAGTAGCACCAACACCTGGTACACAGGCCTCGACGGTAATCCCAAGTCTGGCCAGTATGATCTGGTCACCATTGTACTGCACGAACTAGGCCACGGTTTAGGCTTTACGGGTGGTATTCGGGCCAGTGCGTCAAGCCAGGAGGGAGGCATCGCGCTGCCAACTGTTTTTGACACCTACATAGAAAATCAGTTAGGTACAAAAATTCTCAATACGACTATTGCTAACAATGCATCGAGTCTTTTCACCCAGATTACCGGTCAAAACCTGTTTCTAAACGGACCAATTCTGCAGCAACGAACAGGTGGACGGGCTAAACTATACGCCCCAACTACCTACAGCACAGGGTCGAGCTTGTACCACCTCGACGAAAACACGTATCGGGCAGGTACGCCCAATGCCCTGATGACCCCTTTTGTGGCTGCTACCGAAGTAGCTCAAAATCCGGGACCTGCAGTACTGGCATTTTTCGAAGATATGGAGTGGAAAACAACCTCACTGCTTCATACACCTGTTTCTGATATTGAAACGACGACTGGCGTAACATTTACGGCCCGGGTTGTCAGCGATACCGTGCTGGGGTCAGACCCACCCAAGCTTTTTTACCGCACGGGCATCCCTACCACCGGAAACAGCGCGTATAAGCAGGTAAATATGGTCCGGCAAGGTACAACTGACACTTACGCGGTTACGTTGCCTCCCAGCGAAGTTCCGGGCCGCACAGTGTACTATATACAAACCCAGGACGCTGGTGGTCGTACGTTTACAAACCCCGGCAAAGACAATCTTGGTACAACGCAGTACTACTACTCGTTTACGGTTGGTGCCGATGTAGTGCCACCTACAATTGTTCACTCGCCTGAGCAAACCGTTTTGCTGGAAGCAGAGGTAGACACATTATTGATTTTAGCTAAAGTCACTGACGACCGTCGCCTTCTAAACGCAGCCCGCACGAAACAGGGGGTAGACACCGTGTACATCGATTACCGGATCAATGGAGTTGCCAGAACGCCTATTTCGATGACACTGGCTAACTCGGATATAGTACCCGACAGCACTTGGTTTGGCCTTATTCCAATTGCTGCCCGTTCGTTGAAAGCTGGCGACGTACTTAGCTACCGCATCATTGCCCGTGATATATCTGCTGCCCGCAACCAGGCTGTTAGTCCGGCTACTGGTTTCTACTCGGTTAGTGTAGTGGCTCCGCAGACCACAGTTAGATCGCAATACATCAATGACTTCAACTCGGCCACTGCCGGTGCCGATTTTGTGGGCGATGGGTTTAGAATTGAGCAGCCAACGAGTTTCAGCAGCGCCAGCATCAACTCCGATCACCCATACAAAAACGGAGCGAACATATTCAGTGAAAGCAATTCCACCTACACGTTGCTTGCCCCGATTCGAGTAAAAGCGAACCCTGACAGTAGTCGTATTCAGTTCGATGAGATTGTGCTGGTAGAACCAAGCGATCCGGGGTCAGTTTATGGCGATGATGGCTTCTACGACTATGTGATTGTTGAGGCCAGCAAGAACAACGGACAAACCTGGTTGCCGCTGGTAGACGGATATAATATCAATGACAAAGCGGAATGGATCACGGCCTGGAATTCGAGTTCAGCTGCCGGTTTACCCAACGAAACCAATTCAACAGCAGTTGGTCGGCCTGCGCTTTTGAAGCCACGTACTATTTTCATTCAGGCATCGGGTAATTTTGCAGCTAACGATGTTATCCTGATCCGCTTCAGGCTGTTTTCCGATCAGCTTGTACATGGCTGGGGCTGGCAGATCGACAACCTGAAAGTGCAGGTGGCTCCACCACCACCAATTCTGGCCACCGAGCCGTTGCCGCTGGCCTCCTTCTCGGTCTATCCGAATCCCGCCAACGGATCGGTCCGGGTACATGCTGAGCTATCGCAAACTGCTACCGAAGGCATCATGACACTGAGTGGCCCTAGTGGCCAAACGTTACGGCAGTTGCCTATTGCCGTGCGAAACGGCAAACAGATCAGTGAGCAACTCGACGTAAGCCAGCTGCCTGCCGGTATGTATTTCCTGCAATTGAATGCAGGCGATGCCAAACAGGTTAAAAAGATAGTAGTAACCCATTAGGGTAACCGTACCACGGACTTCAGTCTGTTTCGTCCATTTAAAAACGGACTGAAGTCCGTGGTACAGCTCAGACTATAGTGTTCAAGTACGTTTAAGCGTATTTTGACCCTATATTCTGAGCTTTTTTCGTTCTGGAACTGATGTCTCCTTATATCCTTGTTTTTCTGGGTGGTGGTTTGGGCAGTGTACTTCGCTACATGCTGGGGAAAGCTATACCTGCTGATGCGCTGGGTACGTCTTTTCCACTCAGTATCCTTACGGTTAATATTCTGGCATCGGTTGTATTAGGGGCGACAATTGGCTGGGTAGCCGGCCGTCCCGAAGCCGAACCCTGGCGCCTGCTGATCGGGGTTGGCCTATGCGGTGGGCTCAGTACGTTTTCCAGCTTCAGCCAGGATAACCTGCTATTGCTGCAACAAGGAAGGGTAGGGGTTGCCTTTATTAACATTAGCCTTAACGTAGTTGGTTGCCTGCTGGCTTCAGCAGTCGGCTGGTGGCTCACCACTAAATGAGTATGCTAGCAACTACGAAAGACGACTTGATCTGCATGCACATCATGACTATCCGTCAGGCAATAGCTGCACTAGCTTACCAATCACAGACAAGCAAACGGCCAATTCATTCCTTATTGATTTTACTTTTGTGCATGATTTCGTCGACCAATACCCAGGCCCAGGAGCTAACGAGACAGTTACACGATGCCCACGATACGTTCAAAGACTCGTCTTTTACGCACCGACGATTTAAACACCGCGACATTGTGCCGATTTTGCAGTTGCTGGGTGGCCCATTGTCGGTCAGTCAGGTAGGTACGTCACTGGAAGGTCGCAGTATTCATCAAGTGCAGGCAGGGACAGGACCAATTCCGGTGTTACTTTGGTCGCAAATGCACGGCGACGAGGCTACGGCTACTATGGCCCTGTTCGATATTTTTCGATTTCTACAGGCTTCCAACGACGGGTTCGATGAGTTTCGTCAGACCATTCTGGCCAATACGTCGCTTTATTTTGTGCCCATGCTGAATCCGGACGGAGCCGAACGATTTCAGCGACGTACCTCAGCTGATATCGACATGAATCGGGATGCGCTGCGGTTGCAATCACCCGAGTCGGTGCTGTTAAAGCGCTTGCAGCAGACGCTAAAGCCACTGGTTGGCTTTAATCTACATGATCAGAACCCGCGCTACAGCGTGGGCAACTCAGGTAAACAGGCCGTCGTTTCGTTTCTGGCAACCGCGTATGATCCCGCTCGGCACGTGAATGAGGTCAGAAAGCGGTCGATGCAGTTGATTGTGGGTATGAATCGGGTACTTCAACAATTTATTCCCGGTCAGGTAGCCCGCTACGACGATGAGTTTGAACCGCGTGCCTTCGGCGACAATATTCAGAAGTGGGGCACAACGTTAATACTCATCGAGTCGGGTGGGCAGGTTGGCGATCCCGAAAAGATGAGCATACGCCGACTCAACTTTGTGGCTATTCTTACAGCTCTGTACGCTATTGCAACCGAGTCATACATAGCCGAAACTATAACCGACTATCAGGCTATTCCTGAAAACACCCGCAGCCTGTTCGACCTGCTGATTCGCAACGCAACGGTGATTCGTAATGGAAAACCGTACACTATCGACCTAGGCATTAATCATTATGAAGTAAATACTGACTCTGCCCGCGGCTTTTACTACCGTAGTCAGATTGAGGATCTTGGCGACCTATCTACTTTTCACGGCCTGACAGAAGTCGATGCCACTAGCCTGACGTTTGCACCTGTCCGTGTACACGCTACTTCACTAGATTCGCTTGGCGACCTGCGCAAGCTGGATTTGGCGGCCCTTCGGGAAGAGGGAGTCGTTGCGTTCAGGCTACGCGGGAAGCTTAAAAAAGATACAGTACCAAAATTCCCAGTTCACGTAGTATCGGAAGGGAAATTACCAGGTCGCTCACCTCTTATTGGGCAGTTACCAACCTTCTTACTGAAGCAGGGTAGCAAAATAAAGTACGTTTTTATCAACGGGTTCAGCGACGAATTAGCTGGTAACGGTGTAGCTGAGTAAGTCTACTTCCTCGTCATAAACCAACAAAAAACCCCGCCAGAATGACTCTGACGGGGTTTTCTATAGTTAACTAAAGCGTAATTTAACGTACCGCAAAACCACCAGCGCCGATTTTGAAACCTTCGCTATACAGTTCAACGGTGTATTTACCTGGCCGGTAGGGTGTACCCCGCGTATACAACAGTTCTACATTCTTCCCATTCCGGTCATAATCCACAGTCTGTTTAACAGTGTAAACCATTTCGTCGCCACCCGACTTGAACGTACCTGAACCATTGGCCATATCAGAAATTACGGCTCCATCAGGGTCCAGCACACGGATAAACACATCTTTGGGTTCCTCCTGCGTGATTGGGTTGTCGGCAAGCGCATACACTAGTTTGATCTTGTCAAGACGTTTCGCCTTGTACGCATCGTCTTCTTTCTCTTTGCCTTTCGGATTCACAGCCAGCACTTTAATGTTCTGCGCTTTGAGTGCAGATGCCCGCGTTACCTTCGAGGCAAGCTCCTGATTTTGCGACGCCACAACGGCCACTGTATCTTCCAGTTGTTGACGCCTTGTTTTCAGGCCTACGTTTTCTGTGTTCAGCGTCTGGTTGTCGACGGCTAATACTTCTTTTTCACGCTGAAGGATGGCGATAGCAGTATCCTTTTCAGCCAGATATGCCATGTATTCCTGAATCTTGAGCTCATACTTAGCAATATTTGCCCGAGACAATTTAGCTCCCCTCGACAGGGCTACTTTATCGGCTTCAAGGTCGGCTTTTACCTTTTGAAGTTCCGTTACGTCACCGCCTAACTTCTGTACTTCAGCGATTTTAGCGTCTAAGGCGGTCGAAATCGAATCAAGCTTTACGCGGGTGTTCGATAACTCTTCCACGCGCTCTGCAATTGTCACTTCCTGGGTTTCAGTTACCGTTTTCTTGTCGAAATACAGGTAGCTTGTCACTCCTGCCAAGCCCGTCATTAGTATAAGGGCGGCTAGAAGTGCTCCGTTTGCCTTTGGCTTCTGCTGATTACTCTCCATAAGATAGTACGAATTTTTAAAATGAAACAAACACGAACTAGGGTATTAGGTAGAGTATGTCTATAGAATTGCAGTTTTCGATTAAGCGATATGGACATAACGTAAAATGAGTCAACATAGTGCACGAGGTTAGCAAATGGGCTGACGAGTAAGCAATTGGGTACGTCGGATATCCCGGTTTGGTTGTAGTTTTGACTGTTATACCTTTTCGGTGTAACCGTATAGTTGCCTACCGTAAAGCCATGCTTGCAAAAACTTTTGGCGCAGCCGTTTATGGCGTAAACGCCACCATTATTACCGTTGAAGTGACAGCCGGACAGGGCATGAAATTTTTCATGGTCGGCTTACCCGACAGTGCCGTAAAAGAAAGCGAACAACGCGTTGAATCATCGCTAAAGTACTGTGGATACCGAATGCCGCGCCAGAAAGTAGTCGTTAATCTGGCCCCGGCCGACATTCGGAAAGAGGGGTCCGCCTACGATTTGCCCATTGCTCTCTGTGTATTAAAAGCGTCTGAGCAGGTCAATTTCGAGAAAGAGCTTGACGAGTACGTCATTATGGGCGAACTCGCTTTAGACGGCACATTACGTCCCATAAAAGGGGTATTACCTATTGCTATTGAAGCGCGAAAAAAAGGGTACAAAGGTTTTGTATTACCCGTTGAAAACGCCGAAGAGGCCGCTATTGTCAACAACCTCGACATCATTCCGGTCGAAACAATGATGGATGCGCTCGAATTTTTTGAGGGCAAAAAAGCCATTGAGCCATTGGTCGTCGACACCCGGGATCTGTTTTTCAGTAGCCAAAACGCATACGATGCTGACTTTGCGCACGTGCAGGGGCAGGAAAACATCAAGCGGGCGATGGAAATTGCTGCCGCCGGTGGGCACAATGTTATCATGATTGGGCCACCCGGTGCCGGCAAAACCATGCTGGCCAAACGGTTGCCCACCATTCTACCCCCCATGACGTTGCAGGAAGCGCTGGAAACGACCAAAATTCACTCCGTAGCAGGCAAACTAGGGTCAAAGGCCACGCTGGTCTCGCAGCGGCCCTATCGGGCGCCACACCATACCATATCAGACGCAGCACTGGTAGGAGGGGGGAGCTTTCCACAACCCGGTGAGATATCGCTGGCCCATAATGGGGTTCTTTTTCTGGACGAACTACCGGAGTTTAAGCGATCGGCCCTGGAAGTGATGCGGCAACCGCTCGAAGACCGCAAGGTGAGCATTTCACGGGCAAAATGGGCTGTGGAGTTCCCGGCCAATTTTATGTTGATCTCAAGCATGAATCCCTGCCCCTGTGGCTACTACAACCACCCCGACAAAGAGTGCGTGTGCGGCCCCGGTGTAGTGCAGAAATACCTGAACAAGGTAAGTGGCCCCCTGCTCGACCGGATCGATCTACATGTAGAGGTGACGCCCGTTTCCTTTGATCAGATGACAGGTAATCGGCCCGCCGAAACCAGTGAAGCCATTCGCGAGCGCGTAATCAAAGCGCGTGAACGGCAGATAAAGCGGTTTGAAGGTCACGATGGCATCTATTCCAACGCCATGATGCCCTCTCAAATGGTGAAAGAAGTCTGCGAAATTAACCAGGCGGGGCGCATTTTGCTTAAGACCGCTATGGAACGCCTTGGCTTGTCGGCCCGCGCCTATGACCGTATCTTGAAAGTATCCAGGACAATTGCCGATCTCGCCAACACAGACGATATCCGGATCGAGCACTTGGCTGAAGCCATTCAATACCGTAGCCTCGATCGGGAGAACTGGGCGGGATAAAGGTGACACAACTAACCAAAACAGACACGGCCCGCTCACATTTGACTATGAGCGGGCCGTGTCTGTTTTGGTTAGTTATATCGCTTTGGGCCGCTACCTAACCGAGTCAGCGGGGGTGGTGGGGGTCGGCGACCCGTTCTTTTCAGCTTCTTTCGCGGCTTTGGCTTTGGCCTTTTCCTGTTTCTTGAAATAGCCCCGGAACAGGAAATTGCTCTTTAATGCTTCAAGGTTTTCATCGAGCTTCTTAGTACTGCTGTTCAGGTTACGAACTGTACCGCGAATATCATTTCCGACCGACAGGTCGCTGGTCAGCACACCGAGGGCGCTGTTTCCATTTTTGAGCTTCTCGCTGGCCTGTTTCACATCAGCAACTACATCATTGGCTGATACAGAAGCCCGTTGTAGGTTAGCGGTCGACGCCCGAACACTACGCATGATGGCCGTGTCTGATACCAAATCATTCGCTAGCGTACCTGGGCGGTTCAGCTTCGCCGTGTAAACAGTCAGTGAATTAGTCATTTTAGCGGCATTATTGGATGCCGTCTGTAGTCCGTTCATTGTTCCCCGGAACGTCTGCACGATCGTTGTATCATTCAGCAACAGACCAGCCAGACCCCGTCCATTTTTAACCCGGTTCACAATGCTCCCAATGTCGGTCGTAATTTTCAGCAGGTTACGGTTAGTTATCTGTAAGGTGTCAATGATTGATTCCATGCTGAGTGCTTCCCGAGCCCGTAGTTGATCACCTTCTTCTACGGGCGGTGATTTTGGCGAACCACCCACAATGACAATCAGTTTGTTCCCGATCAGTCCGTCAGAACCAAGGGTTGCCTGAGCATCTTTCCGAATGTATTGAGCCGACTTTTCTTCAATGTTCATGTCGACCTCTACCTTCGAGGCACCCACAAAGCTGATGCGCTTGATGGTGCCGATTTTTACGCCCGAAAACCAAACGTTATTGCCTGTTTTCAAGCCGCCAACGTCGTTGAATACGGCCTTAATCTGGAGCGTAGATACGAATCGTTTTTGCTGGCCACCCAAGAACAGAATGCCCGCAATCAGAATGGTTAGACCAATAAGTACAAATAGGCCGACTATTACGCCACGTCGATTTGATTTCATAAAGTTGTGTGTTGACTAGAACGCGGGTGAAGCATATTAATGCTTGCACTTATACCTCAGATGAACTTGATTGAACACAAAGCCATGTACATTAACTCAAACTGCGGTATCTGCTCCCCCATTGTTATTCAGTGAAATTGTAGTGATAGAATTGTTTAACACGTTCGTCGTCGGTAGCAAATACCTCGTCGAACGTACCCACCCGCTGAAACTGTCCGTCGAACAGCATAGCGATTCGGTCACCAACGGTTTTAGCACAGGTGAGATCGTGGGTAATGATGATTGATGAAGCCCCGTGGCGCTCCTGTACTTCGTTGATTAGGTTATTGATGTCCGTACAGGTTATTGGGTCAAGACCCGCCGTAGGTTCATCATATAACATTATTTCGGGCTTCAGGATCAGCGTACGGGCAATACCGATTCGTTTACGCTGACCACCCGATAGCTCAGATGGTACCTGATTGATAGCCTGTTTCAACCCTACGTCGTCAAGAGCTTCTTCGACCTGCCGGTTTATTTCGGCGCGCGTCAGGTTGCGGACATTACGCACCAGCGGAAACTCCAGGTTTTCGCGGACTGTCATACTATCGTACAACGCACTATTCTGAAAGGAGAATCCAACCTTCAGACGAAGCTGATCAAGGGCAATAGAATCTAGCGCAGTAACGTCTTCATCTAGCACCTTTACGGTTCCCGAATCGGGCTTTAACAGGCCGACCAGTACCTTGATCAATACTGATTTACCTGTTCCGGAACGACCCAGCACGACCAGGTTTTCTCCTTTGTATAGATCCAGATCAACCCCGCGCAAGACGTAGTTATCGCCAAAGGCGACATGCAGGTCTTTTATCTGAATAACTGATTGTGGCATAGCTAATGGAGTGGTTTACCTACATATCCCGGATGGCTCCGACAATTTGTAAGGCGAGTAATTCTTCGACAAATACCAGAAACATCGAGGTTACCACCGACGCATTGGCTGCTTTACCAACCCCTTCTGTGCCTTTTGATGAATTATACCCCTGATAGCAGCCAACCATACCGATGGTAAACCCGAAAACAATCGATTTAACCACCGACGAGAAGATATCAAGGAAGGTAATGGTGTTGAATACTTCGCTGATAAAGGACCGCATACTGGTTGCTTCATTCCCACTTACATTGAGGAATGACCCCAGC
This sequence comes from Fibrivirga algicola, assembly GCF_011742925.1. GTDB lineage: Bacteria > Bacteroidota > Bacteroidia > Cytophagales > Spirosomataceae > Fibrella > Fibrella algicola. The sequence goes on along the minus strand of NZ_WAEL01000006.1, from coordinate 23,534 downwards.
AGACCTACCGCAATAGCGTACATCGTAAGCACCGGAATCATAAACGTGGTGGCCAATACCCGACTGACTACCAGAAATTTGAACGGGTTGGTAGCCGACACCTCCATGGCATCTATCTGCTCGGTTACCCGCATTGAGCTTAATTCAGCTCCAATGTTTGAGCCTACGCGCCCGGCTGCAATCAGCGAAGTCACCAGCGGCCCAATAGCCCGCACCAGCGCAATGGATACCAGCGAAGGCAACCACGAGGTAGCACCAAACTGCGCCAGTGAAGGACGCGACTGATTAGTGAATACAATACCGGTAATGAAGCCCGTCAGGGAGATTAGCGGGAGCGAACGCACCCCCACCTCGTAGCATTGCCGGATTATTTCACGCCCTTCGTAGGGGGGGAGTACGACCTCTCGAAAGAAGCGGCCCATAAACGTGAATATGTTGTACAGAGACAACAGTATCCCGTCGAAGCGCTTACTTAGAAATGGACGTTCAGTGGGTTGCGAAGAGGAATTCATTCCAACTTGTTAAAATATTGTGGTGTAGTGCTGAAGAAGTAAACGATTCATCAGCCTAGTAGTTTAAATAGCCTACAAACCGGGAAATTATTTTGGCTTTTAATAATGATTGAACGATTTGCCACAATTAAATGTATCAACATTAAATACAGTTGAAAATAAAAATAACTAAACCATGAGCACACTCATTAATGGCCTTCACCATGTAACCGCAATAGCTGGTGATACACATCGCAACGTAGACTTTTACAGGACTGTATTAGGGCTCAGGCTTTTGAAAAAAACGGTCAACTTCGATGCCCCAGATGTATACCACCTCTACTACGGCGACGAAACGGGTTCACCAGGCAGTATCTACACGTCATTTCCTTACGGAAACATTCCGCGTGGCCGTAAGGGAGCTGGTCAGTTAACATACACCGCATTTTCCGTGCCCGTTGCAGGGATGAGCTTTTGGCTCGATCGGTTGCATCAATTTCAAATTGCCTACGCCGGACCAAATAAACGGTTTGACGAAATGTATGTTCGCTTTGAAGACTATGACGGAATGGGTATCGAACTGGTTTTCAATGATGCCGACACCCGACCTGGTTATACGAACGGACAGATCGCGATTGAGAGCGCCATTCGTGGTTTTCATACCGTAACCCTGGAAGAGCTAAAGCCCGACCGGACAGTTGAGTTGCTGACCGGTATCATGCAGCACCGCCTTGTGGCCGAAGAAGGAGACTTGTTCCGCTACGAAGCTGGCACCGGGGGATCGGGCAGGTACGTTGATATTCGCGTGTCGTCTAATCCGGTTCGCGCTTTTCAGGGTGCAGGGTCTGTTCACCACGTTGCTTTTTCAACTGATAGTGACGAAACTCAGTTAATCATTCAGGAGCAACTAGCTGAAGGAGGGTATCACGTCACGCCCGTGCAGGATCGTAATTACTTCCACAGTATTTACTTCCGTGAGCCAGGTGGGGTATTATTCGAAGTAGCGACTAACCCACCTGGTTTTGCCATCGACGAGTCGCCTGACTCACTGGGTACGTCGCTGATGCTACCTTCACAATATGAGGCACGTCGGGCTCAACTAGAGAGCGTACTGCCAGTCATAAACTAGTTTTAATTCACACTTGCGCAGTTGGTTCGGTGCGTCTTTGCCCCCTGTGCGGGATTAGGACGCGCCGAACCAACTGCGCAACCCCAAGCAACAACAAACGTCAAACTTGCCTTCCCATGATTCACAATCCCAATAACTTTCTCACTGCCGGTGTACCGCTTGAAGAGGCAAAGCGTGTCATGGTCATGGTGCATGGACGAGTAGGTTCAGCGCGTGATATATTGTCGCTGAGTCAATACTTGAAGGGTGACGATATGGCTTTTGTGGCACCGCAAGCAACCGATAGCACCTGGTATCCGTACTCGTTTTTACAGCCGACCGAGCGTAACGAACCATACCTATCATCGGCACTGACAACCTTAGAGATGATCAGGGCGCGTTTACAGGCAGATTATAACGTTAAACTACCACAGTTGTACTGGCTTGGTTTCTCGCAGGGAGCCTGTTTAACACTTGAGTTTCTAGCGCGAAACCCGGCGGTGTATGGCGGCATTTTTGGGTTGAGCGGCGGGGTAATTGGACCAGATACAACACCACGCGATTATCCGGGTACGTTCGGTGGAACACCGGTTGTTTTAGGTTGTAGTGACCCTGATGCGCACATTCCGAAGGCGCGTGTGTTGGAGACAGAAGCTATTTACACCCGGATGGGAGCTACCGTGCAAACACGAATCTATAAAAATGGTGGGCATACAATTAACGAAGATGAATTATCTTTGGTTAATACCGTATTAGTGGCCAAGTAATTCTGGCCAGGCACTTAACTACTAGTTGTTATGAGTCAATTCATGGTCGAGTTCTCGCTGGCTAACATGGACGCGGCCTTTATGGCCAAAGTACCAGAGCAACGGGCCAAAATAAATGAGCTGATGGAGCAGGGGCATATTCTGTCCTACTCGCTGGCGGCTGACCGTTCTAAATTATGGTGCATTGTCAACGCCGACTCAGAGCTGGATGTGCTGGAAACCATCGCCAGTTTTCCGCTGATTGACTATATGAAGCCTGAGATTTCTGAGTTGATGTTCAACAACGTGGTGTCGCTACGGGTACCGATGTTTTCCTTGAACTGATTTTTCAAACCTATAAGGTCTTCTGAGACCTTATAGGTTTTTTTATGTCCATGCTTTTCTACCTACGCCGCTATTTCCTGTTTGTCTGCCTGTTACTGGGTACGTCGCTGTTAACTGATTGCCAGCCCCAAGCGAAAGAAACACAGGCTACTGAACAGCAATCGCATAAGAAAAAACATCGGAGAAAACACCAGGATCGCGACTACAGGCAGCGTGATGACCAGCCACGTACCCAGCAATACCAATCTGAAAAGGCTGTTAGAACAAGCACTGGTACACGTTCTCAGACTGGGCAGATTCCGCAGAAAGTGTATGATGTGCTGGTCTATGTGCGCGCTAACAAGCGGGCTATGGATGGGTACGTTGGTGGCCGCCGATTTGGTAATTTCGAGAACCACCTACCCCGGTCAGACACAGATGGAAAACCTATTCAGTATCAGGAATGGGATGTTAACCCTAAAGTGCAAGGCCGTAACCGGGGTACCGAGCGCCTGGTCACCGGCTCAGACGGCCGTGCCTGGTTCACAAACGATCATTATAACACGTTCACGGAAGTGAAATAAATAGGTTCGCTGTTCATCGTTTATGATTTGGCGTTGTTTTGCTGGCCAATGAAGCAACATCAAATCGTAAAGGATAACCAGTACCCCCCCTAAATTATGGCTGCTAACTTCATTCTGTCTTCTTCTGAGTCTGCACTGGCCGATCGGTTTCCAGATCATTTCATTGCTCACATCGACGGAAGTAAGGCACGAACACTCCGGCAATTTTATGATCAGATTGCCGATGCCCTGGAGTTTCCCGATTTTGGCAATAACCTGGATGCGCTCAACGACGCCCTGAACGATTTGCAATGGCTGGAAGACGAGAAGATCGTTCTCTATTTTACCAATACCGATCAGTTGATTAGCCAGGAACGTGATCCGAAAAAGATGGCCTCTGTACTTGCCATTCTAGAAGCAACGGCCGAAGATTGGAAATGGATGGCCGATGATGAGACTGACCTTGCCGACAAGAAGGAATTTTCCGTCGTTTTTGAGACAAGTCCCCGGCTTCAGGCATTGATGGAACAGGAAGGTATTGCGTTTGAGACAGTCGGATAGAAACGACTCCGTGACACGGAGTTAAGTTCGTTGGTCGACGCAGAAAAATGCAGACTGCAGTCCACATTACGGCAACAAATCAGCTTGTTTCGCTGTTCTTTTTATGCCGCCGGGTTTTATCGCCCGGCGGCTTTTCGTGTTCTCGCAGACCTGATTTTACGCTTTGACAACGACTGCTCTTTTATCGCTTTACGCCGACGATCCGTTTATTAACATCCTCGCGCAACCGCTGCTTAACCGCAGCAAAACTGACCCTACCCGCATTCAGGTAAAAGGCATCACAGGGAGCCTCGACGCTGTTTTAGCAGCTACGCTAACGAAACAAACCGGCGGCAATCACCTGTTTGTTCTGACTGATAAAGAAGAAGCCTCGTATTTCTTCAATGACTTGCAAAACCTCCTTGGCATTACAGAAGCCACTGATCGCGACCGGGCTACTAACTCGGTCAGCACGTCAGGCAATGTGCTGATGTTTCCCATGTCGTATAAAAAGCCTTACCAGTACGAGGAGGTTGAGAACGCCAACGTGCTCATGCGGGCCGAGGTACTGAACCAGGTAAACATTGGTAACAGGCAGAGCAACGGAATGCCACCCGGTCTCATTGTAACGTACCCAGAGGCGTTGTTTGAGAAGGTAATCAACCGGCGCTCGCTAAAGGCCAATACAATGGCTGTGCGCGTTGGAGACCGGCTCGATCCCAACTTTATTTCGGAGATGTTGCAGAGCTACGAATTCGAGAAGACTGACTTTGTCTATGAAGCTGGGCAGTTCTCGGTTCGGGGGGGGATCATCGACGTGTTCTCGTTCGCTTCTGAGTTTCCGTATCGCATTGAATTGTTTGGTGATGAAGTCGAAAGCCTGCGCCATTTTAACCCGGAAACCCAGCTATCGACCGATCGTCTTGATCTGATCAGCATTATCCCGAACGTACAGACGCGCCTCACACAGGAATCCCGCGAATCATTTCTGGACTTTTTGCCGAAGGAAACCTGCTTATGGTTCAAAGACATTGAGTTTGCCCTTGAGATTATTGAGAAATGCTTCGAACGCGCTGAGCAGAGTTTGGAACAGATAGTAGGGGCGGGGGGCAACATTCAGGTTGTCGATGATCCGGAAACGCTGTTTGAAACCCGGCGTGCTTTTCTCAATCAGGTGAAAGGGTTCACGACCGTCGAGTTTGGCCGTAAGTTCTATTTCAAGTCTGAGAACAAGCTCGCTTACCCGTCGAAACCACAGCCTTCGTTCAACAAGGATTTTAAACGTGTAGCCGAGGCACTAAGCGATTATCAGGGCAAAGGTTTCACTAATATTATAGTGGCCGAGTCGTTCAAGCAACTTGAGCGACTGAAAACCATTTTCGATGAGGTCGACCCATTTTTAAAGTTTCAAACACTGCAAGTCGGTATCAAGGAAGGCTTCGTCGATGATACGTTGAAAGTCGCCTGTTTCACCGATCACCAGATTTTCGACCGGTACTTTAAATACCGGGTTCGTGACAAATTCAGCAAATCGAAGGCACTCACCCTTCGTGAACTGAAAACCCTGCAACCAGGTGACTACGTGACACACGTCGATCATGGCATTGGCCGGTTCGCGGGTATGGAGCGTGTCGATGTGGGAGGCAATGAGCAGGAAGCGATCCGGCTCATTTACCGTGACAATGATATCCTACTGGTAAGCATTCACTCGCTCCACAAAATCTCTAAATATAGTGGGAAAGAGGGTGGACCACCAACGATGAGCAAACTTGGCTCTCAGGAGTGGGATCTTAAGAAATCGAAAGTTCGCAAGCAAGTCAAGGACATTGCCCGCGAATTGATTGCTTTGTACGCAAAAAGGCGAAATGCGCCTGGCTATCGGTTCTCCGATGATTCTTTTTTACAAGCTGAATTGGAATCATCGTTTATTTATGAAGACACCCCCGATCAGGCAAAGGCAACTGCCGATGTCAAGAATGACATGGAAAAGCCGCACCCAATGGATCGGCTTGTGTGTGGTGACGTTGGCTTCGGAAAAACAGAGGTAGCTATTCGGGCGGCGTTCAAGGCGGTAACCGATAACAAGCAGGTCGCCATTTTGGTACCGACTACCATTCTGGCTATGCAGCATTACCACACGTTTAAAGATCGGTTAGCTAACTTCCCCGTCAAGGTCGGTTATATCAACCGGTTTAAGACAACGGCGCAGATCAAGGAAACACTTCGGCAAGCCGCCGCTGGTGAACTTGGTATCCTGATTGGTACCCACCGCATCGTGAACAAGGATGTCAAGTTCAAAGACCTCGGTCTGTTGATCATCGACGAGGAGCAGAAGTTTGGCGTGAAGACAAAAGACCGGCTGAAGGAGATGCGCGTGGAAGTTGACGTACTCACACTGACTGCTACACCGATTCCGCGTACACTCCACTTCTCATTGATGGGCGCGCGTGACTTGTCCGTAATTGCTACGCCGCCACCCAACCGTCAGCCGGTAACGACCGAGACGCATCCTTTTAGCGATACTTTGGTACGCGACGCCGTTAGTTACGAATTGCGCCGGGGTGGACAGGTTTTCTTCGTGCATAACCGGGTGAGCGATATCGAGTCAATTGGGAACATGATCAAACGTCTGGTGCCCGATGCCCGAATTGGCGTGGCTCATGGTCAGATGGAAGGTGATCGGCTGGAGAAAGTTATGACCCGCTTTATTGAAGGTGAAACAGATGTACTCGTTTCCACGAATATTATTGAATCAGGTCTGGACATATCTAATGCCAACACAATTCTGATTAATCAAGCGCAGAACTTCGGATTATCGGACGTTCACCAAATGCGCGGTAGGGTGGGGCGGTCGAACAAGAAAGCCTTCTGTTATCTGCTCACACCGCCTGCTTCTGTTTTATCATCAGATGCCCGCAAACGGCTGCAAACGCTGGAGGACTTCTCTGATTTAGGCGAAGGCTTCAAGATTGCCATGCGTGATTTGGACATTCGGGGAGCTGGTAACCTGTTAGGTGCCGAGCAAAGTGGTTTCGTAAATGACCTTGGTTACGAAATGTACCATCAGATTCTGGACGAAGCCGTGCAGGAACTTCGTGAAACCGAGTTTAAAGAACTGTTCATGGATAGCCCGGATGTGTTCAAACCCCTGTTGCCCGATACTGTCATTGAGACTGACCTGGAGGTGATGATTCCGGAGTCGTATGTGACGAACATCTCTGAGCGATTATCTTTGTACACCCGCCTAGACAGCATTCAGAACCAGATTGAACTACAGGCGTTTAAGAAAGAAGTTTCCGATCGATTTGGTCCTGTTCCACGGGGAGTCGAGAATTTATTTAAAATGGTGTCCGTTCGCTGGAAAGCTGAAGAGCTACACCTTGAAAAACTGACACTTAAGAATACGATTTTGAAGGGAACCTTCGTTTCTTCCGAGAAAGACAGTCGAGCTGATAGCTTCTTTTCATCAGACCGCTTTGGCAAGGTAATTGACTACATCAAGGCGCACCCCAAAGAGTGCTCGCTTAAAGATGTCAAAAACCGACTGATCTTCACCCATCAGAACGTGACTAACATCGATCAGATGGACAGAATTCTTGAAAAACTGACAAATTAAGAAGTAAGACATGAGATGATAGAGATTAGAAATGCCGTATGTGAGAAGGACGTTGCCTTTTACAGGTTATCGATCTATTTCATCCCGCTTCTTGTCTCTTAATTCTTGCCTCTCCAATTTAAGCCTGCACACAATACACAACAATGATTCAGAAGTATCACCTGCAACGCGCGGCTTACGTGCTTCTCGCCACAGTGGTCATGGCGGCTTGTAAGTCCAAACACCCGACGAGCGTTAAACCGGGTAAGACAAGTACGGCAACGGGCATTGCCTACAACCAGAAAGAAGGCTTTCAGGTCAAGAAGTTTGCTGGTCCTAAAGCGGGTCCAAACCTTGTTTTCATTGAGGGAGGTCGCTTTACCTTAGGCGCACTGGAAGAGGACGTCATGAAATCGAATGACAACCACGAGCGGACCGTTTCGATTCAGTCATTCTACATGGATGAAACGGAGATTGCCAACATTCACTACCTCGAGTATCTAGATGCTATTCGCCGTGATTCATCAGAGGAAGTATACAGCCGTGCTCTGCCTGATACGACAGTATGGGCAAACCCACTTTCATTCAACGACTCGTACGTAACCCAGTACCTGCGTTATCCGTCTTTCCGCTATTATCCGGTGGTAGGCGTATCGTGGGTGCAAGCTAATGACTACTCTGTTTGGCGTACAGGCGCTGTAAATGCTGAGCTGTATAAGAGTGGCAATGGTAAAGCGAAAAGCGGAAAAGGGTTCTCGCTCAAGCGTAAATCGAAAGCAGCTGACCCTGCTGCTGAAACCGTACAAGGTGCCGAGACAGCCACTGCTGCTGCTAAGCCCAACCTCGAAAGTGGTCTTATTCTCCCTGATTATCGCCTCCCAACGGAAGCAGAGTGGGAGTATGCTGCTAAAGCTTTGATCGGTACACAATACGTTGACGAGAACCAGTCGAACCAGCGGATTTACCCTTGGGATGGTTCATCAGTTCGTAACCCGAAGAAAGGTCGTAAGCAAGGTCAAATGCTGGCGAACTTCAAGCGGGGTCGTGGTGACTATGCTGGTATCGCCGGCCGCTCGAATGATGGTGCTATCATCACACAGCAGATTTACGCGTACCCTGCCAACGATTTCGGTCTTTACAACATGGCTGGTAACGTAAACGAATGGGTGTACGACGTATATCGGCCAATGACATTTCAGGTTGAAAATGACTTGAACCCAATCCGTCGGAATGGCTATCTCGATGAAGCCAAGAACTACGACAGCAAGGGTAATAACTCACTTATCGATGACAAGCTACGAGTTTATAAAGGAGGTTCATGGAGCGACGTAGCTTACTGGCTAGCGCCAGGTACGCGCCGGTTTATGGATCAGGACTCAGCCACAGCCACGATCGGTTTCCGTTGCGCCATGATCGGCGTTGGTCGGAACAAGTAGTTACAGCACATAGCTTATTTTGCTTCAGGCGGCCACTCGTTATCGGGTGGCCGCTATTGTTATAATACCTATTGTTGCGGCACCAGCGGCACGCAACTGAGCGATGCAGGCCTCTAGTGTGGCTCCGGTGGTCAGCACATCATCCACGATAATTACGTGTTGTCCCTGCACCACAATGGGCTTCATCACTTTAAATACGTTCGCCACATTCGTCCACCGGTCAATCCGGTTTTTACGGGTTTGCGACGAAATAAACTGGGTACGTTCCATTACGTCTGGACGACTCACAATCCCCATACTCATTGATAACCCCTCGGCAATCCACTCGCTCTGGTTATAACCGCGCTGCTCACGGCGTAGTGAGTGAATTGGCACCGGAATAAGCATGTCAGCCTGCATCGGTAATCCGTTCAACTCAGCTAGTTCTTGCCCGTACCATTTTCCTAGCTGTAAACCCAAATCGCGTTTACCCCGGTATTTCATCTGGTGAATCAATCGTTGTACAATGCTCTTCTTTGTAAAGTAGGCGTATGCACATACGTAGTCTACCAGTACACGGCCACCAAATTTGTGGAGCAGCACTGATTGTTCTTCTCCCGTGTTTAGGTGTGGAAGCTGCATTCGGCAGGTTGAGCACAGGCCTTTTTCCTCACCATACAGCATTGCCTGGCAGCCCGCACAAAGTGTTGGGTAGAAGAGATAAATAAGGTTCTCAAAAGCTGATCGAATAAACGGAAGCATCTTCATTCTTCGTTTCATTTACACACGCTAACTATATCAGTTATTGGCGCTTATAAATCTGTTATAGCATTACTTACCCATATCCTGCTTTGCTGGAAATCCCGTAATTTTAATCAATCATTACCAACTTATTATGCGTACCAACATTGCTTCATCTACCCTTGATACAGATTGGGAATTGTTACTCGACAAACTTGACCAATTGGTTGGGAAACGGCCGGCAGATTTAAATGGTGTGTTGTTTCTGATTGGTATGCAGGAGCTTGGTCGGGGACCTAAGCGGTTCTCAAAAGAGCAGAAGCAAGACTTACTACATGTTGCCGTTTGTACTGTGCTTAGCCAATCTGGCTATTACGCACCTACTGGCCTGGATAAGGATAACTGGCCGCTCTTCGACTTATTGAAACCATTACCTTCTGGCGACATTCTTGCTCAGGAAGACTTATTGAAATCACACGTGTTGCTCTATTTTGACCCGATGCTCAACAGCTAAACTATGGTTACCCAATCTTCTTTCTCCGCATTAACTCAGCAGATCGACGAATACAAGCGCCGGTATTTCCAGAATCAGCTGATCAAGGGCTCTCTGCTCTTTCTGGGCATCTTACTGGCAACGTACCTGCTCTTGAATACAGTTGAGTACTATGGCCGCTTTAGCACGCCTGTTCGCGCGTTTATGCTATTCAGTTTCATCGGCCTGTTTCTGGCAGGTACGTATGGCTATATTATCAAACCTTTAATGGGTTTGTATGGACTTCGCAAACCTATATCCGATGAAGTAGCTGCTCACCAGATTGGACAGTTCTTTCCTGAGATTGGCGATAAGCTACTGAATACCCTTCAACTCCGTAGCCTCACCTCTTCACAAAGCGACCTGCTGAAGGCGAGTATCGAGCAGCGGTCAAGTCAGTTGTTGATCACCCGTTTTTCGTCGGCTATCCAGCTAAATAAGAACCGTAAGTTCGTCAAGTTCGCGCTGATCCCTGCTGCGGTAATTGGTGGCATTTTGCTACTCTATCCTGCGTTTTTCACCAAGAGTTCGTCACGGATTGTACAGTTCGACAAGGAGTTTGTGGAAGAAGCGCCTTTCCGATTTATCCTTGATTCGAAACGGCTTGAAGCGTTTCGTAATGAGGATTTTACTCTTAAACTTCACCTGGAAGGTGATGCTGTTCCCGACGCCGTGTATTTAGTGTTAAACGACACACGTTTTAAGTTGGAGAACGTGGGCAAGAATGCGTATGCCTACACATTCGATAATGTGCAGCGTGACCTTGATTTTCGAGTATCAGCGGCAGGCTTCAACTCGCCCACGTATCAACTCGAATTACTTGACAGGCCTTCTGTTCTCTCGTTCGATGTGTCACTAACGTACCCGGCTTACTTGGGAAAACCTTCTGAGCAGCTAGCCAATGTGGGTAATTTGCTGGTACCAGAAGGCACATCCATCCAATGGAAATTCCTGGCTGATCATGCCGATTCGCTGGCTGTTCAGTTTGCTCCAGGTGGTACCGTTCGGGCTTCACAGGTTGAGGATAATGCTTTTGGTCTTACACATCGAGCAACTCAGTCAGGTACGTATTCATTGAACTTAATGAATCGCCACGCTCGGAATGGGGGAGACCTAACCTATTCAATACAGGTGATTCCAGACCGTTTCCCACAGATCAATCTTCAGAAAACGCAAGACTCAGTCACCTATAACTACATTGGCCTTTACGGTCTGATTACCGATGACTACGGCTTCTCAAATCTGAAACTGGTAGCAACCGTATCCAGGGCAGATGGGGCTACTAAGCAATCGTTTACCCGGCCAATTCCGATTACCGCCTCTACCACGTCGCAGAATTACGTCTATAACTGGAGCCTGGATAGCCTAAAGCTTCAGCCCAACGACAAGCTCGACTATTACGTACAGGTCGCGGATAATGATGGCGTACATGGCCCTAAAACGACCCGATCGTCAGTTATGACTTTTGCAGTGCCCTCCGTTGATCAACTGCAACAGCAGGTAGAAGAGTCGGCTGAAAAAACGGAGCAGCAGATGGAAGCTGCTATGAAGACAGCACAAGCTATCAAGAAAGAACTAGCCCAGCTTGAGGAACGGATGCGTACGAAGAAGTCGTCGGACTTTCAGGACAAAAAGCAGCTTCAGGATATTCTTCAAAAGCGCGATGAGTTGATGAGCGAGATCGAAAAGCTTCAGGAGCAATTCAAGAAGACAAATGATACGCAGCAACGTATGAATCCGCAGCAGCAGGAAGCTATGAAGCAAAAGCTGGAGCAACTGCAAAAGCTATTCGATCAAATGCAGGACCCGGAATCGAAGAAGCTATACGACGAGTTGAAGCAGATGATGGAGAAGAAACAGGATGAACGCTCATCTGAACTCATGAATAAATTGAACCGAAAGGAGCGAAACTTAGAGAAAGAGCTTGACCGTGCGCTTAAGATGTTCAAGCAAATGCAGCAGGACCAGAAAGCAGAAAACGCAATTAAGGAACTTGAAAAGCAGGCTGAGAAGCAGGAAAAACTTGCTGAGAAGAACGAAAAAGAAGAGGCTAAGAAAGACCCCGCTGCTCTAGAGAAACAAAAGGAAGAGCAAAAGAAAGCAGAAGAGGATTTCAAAAAGCTTCAAGAGCAACTCGATAAACTGAAAGAGGACGCAGAGAAAGAGAAGCTTTCTTCGCCTGATACACAGGAAAAAGAGCAGCAGGATATTGAGAAGCAGATGGAGGAATCGAAAAAGGAACTCGATAAGAAGGAGCAGAAGAATGCTGCCCAGTCTCAGAAGAAAACAGCCAAGTCGATGCGTAATATGGCCAAATCAATGGCTGAATCGATGGAAGGCATGGATATGAAGAGTATGTCCGAAAACCTTGATGATCTACGTAATCTGCTGGATAACCTCATCACACTCTCTTTCACGCAGGAACGTCTGATGCGCGACTTTAAAAGCATGAGTCTACAGGACCCACGTGTACTCAAGCTATCACAGGAGCAGATTCGGCTGCAGGATAACGCCAAAGTCTTAGAAGATAGCCTAAACTCACTAGCTTCACGTGAGCCCCAGATTCAACCCTTCGTTACGCGCGAGCTGACTAATATGCGCTACTATATGGATGAAAGTTCACGGTTCCTCAAGGAACGTAGACTCAGCATGGCATCGGCCCGTCAGCAGTCGTCCATGACTTCTATCAACAACCTGTCGCTTATGCTGAATGATGCATTTAAGCAAATGCAGGATCAGATGAACGCGATGGCAATGCCGGGTAAAGGAAAAAGTAAAGGAAAGAGTAAGGGAGAGCAGCCATCTCCCGGTATTGGCGAGAAGCAACAGCAATTAAATGAACGTATCCAACAGCTATCTCAAGGCGGCAAACAAGGACGTGCTTTGTCAGAAGAATTATCTCGTCTAGCTGCCGAGCAGGGGGTACTTCGCGACATGTTAAAAGAACTGCAGGATAAAGCAAAAGGTACTGAAGCTGGAAAGCAACAGGCTGAAGAAGTACAGGATCTTATGAAAAAGATGGATGAGACCGAAACGGATTTGGTTAACAAACGCATTAACCCAGCCGTCAATAATCGACAAAAAGACATCTTGACTCGTTTGCTGGAATCGGAGAAAGCACTACGTCAACAGGAGGAAGATCCAAAGCGGCAGGGCGAAGCAGCTAAACAACAGAAGATCAGTCAACCAACATTTTTCATACCTGATTCGCAAAGTCGATCTCGCCAAGTTGAAGCGTTACGAACTGTTTCGCCCGCTTACAACTTATTCTATAAGCGTGAGTCGAACAAGTATTTGCAGAAGCTCACCAAGTAGTCGAGGCAACTTTTTAAGTTTTCGTGAAAGTTTCCACGTGGAACATTTTTAAATTTTCACTGATGTTTAATGAATATGATGTCATCGTTGTAGGCGCGGGGCATGCAGGCTGTGAAGCTGCACATGCCGCAGGAACTATGGGTTCCAGCGTCTTACTGATTACGATGAACATGCAGACGATTGCCCAAATGTCTTGTAACCCGGCCATGGGTGGCGTGGCAAAAGGCCAGATCGTCCGTGAAATAGATGCGTTAGGCGGGCAATCAGGTATCATCAGCGATAAAACGATGATCCAGTTCCGCATGCTCAACAGATCAAAAGGTCCAGCAATGTGGAGCCCTCGTTGCCAGAGCGACCGTCAATTATTTGCTCAGGAATGGCGCGATACGTTGGAACGAAACCCGAATGTTGATTTTTGGCAAGACACGGTAGATGCCGTCCTTGTAAAAGACGGGCGGGTAACGGGCGTTCGCACAGCCATGGGTGTAGAGGTGAAAGGTAAATCGGTTGTCCTAACCAATGGCACGTTTCTCAATGGACGGCTATTCATCGGTGAAAAAACCTTTGGGGGTGGACGTACCGGCGAACGCTCTGCAACCGGCCTCACAGAGCAATTGATTAATCTGGGATTCGAGTCGGGTCGAATGAAAACCGGCACGCCACCACGCGTAGACGGACGCAGTCTGGACTATACGAAGATGGAAGAACAGCTCGGGGACGAGAACCCAGGCAAGTTCTCTTATAGCAATACTCCTGCATTGACCAAGCAGCGGTCGTGTTGGATTACCTACACAGATGGAGCCGTACACGACGTATTGAAAGAAGGCTTTGAGCGATCACCTATGTTTACGGGTCGTATCAAAGGATTGGGACCACGTTACTGCCCATCGATTGAAGACAAGATTAATCGATTTGCAGATAAAGACCGGCACCAAATCTTCGTGGAACCTGAAGGTTGGAACACAGTAGAAGTATATGTCAATGGCTTCTCAACCTCATTGCCAGAAGATATTCAATACCGTGCACTGACCAAGATAGCCGGGTTCGAAAAAGCTAAGATGTTCCGTCCTGGGTACGCGGTGGAATATGACTTTTTCCCGCCAACACAACTAAAACAAACGCTTGAAACGCAGTTAGTTGAGAATCTTTTCTTTGCTGGCCAGATCAACGGAACGACCGGTTATGAAGAAGCGGCTTGTCAGGGATTGATGGCGGGTATAAATGCTCATCAAAATTCACACGAATTAGCCCCATTTACCATTAGTCGGTCTGAGGGATACATCGGCGTTTTGATCGATGACCTGATTACGAAAGGTACTGAAGAGCCATACCGCATGTTTACATCGCGAGCTGAATTTAGAACGTTGCTTCGTCAAGATAATGCTGACCTACGACTGACCGAAAGAGGGCACGCTATCGGCTTAGCAGACGACAACAGGCTGAATGTGATGCGGCTCAAGAAAGCAGGCATTGAGCAATTGACTACTATTTTCCGGCAGGCAAAACTACGTCCCGAAGAAGTAAATGACTGGCTTACGGCTAGGAACTCGGCCTCTCTACGCGAGAAGTCAGTTGTGTTAAGCTTAATCAAACGCCCCGAAATAGATGCTGCAGATGTACGTCAATTGCTGGACATGATTGGTGCATCAGGGGAATTTGTGTCCAGTTCATTCAGCACTGAAACGATCGAACAAGCGGTTATCGAAATCAAGTACGACGACTATTTGAGCCGCGAACGCCAGAATGCGGAGAAGCTAAGGAAATGGGAAACCTTGGAGATTACGCCCATGTTCGATTTCGACAAAGTGAAAGCACTCTCGTTTGAAGGGCGTGAAAAGCTTAAGAAACTAAGGCCTCAGACCATTGGTCAGGCTACTCGGATAAGCGGTGTGAGCCCATCCGATATTTCTATATTGTTGGTTTACATGGGTCGCTAATCGTGGAAGAATTAAAAGAATGTCCGGCATGCTCAGGTACGTCATTTACCCCGTACCTGACTTGTCAGGATCAACTAGTTAGTCAAAAGCAGTTTGCAATTCAACAGTGCAGTACATGCCAGTTGCTATTTACCAACCCTCGCCCAACAGCAGCAGAAATTGGCTCTTACTACAAATCTGACACATACATCTCCCACGATGATACTCAGAAAGGCCTGGTCGACACAGTATACCGAACTGTTCGTTCTTATGCACTGAACCAAAAAGAAAGCTGGATCAGATCTATGAACGGTGGGGTAGGGGCACTGCTCGACTATGGATGCGGAACCGGTGCCTTCATTAGAGAATGCCAGGAGAAGGGTTGGACAATTACAGGTTTCGAACCAGATGCAGATGCCCGTCGATTAGCAGCCGAGCGAACTAGCCAAAAAATCTTAAAAGATTCGAGTGAGCTCCAAAGTTTGGCTAACCTTGACGTTATTACGTTATGGCACGTGCTTGAACATGTAGCCGACTTACATGAGACACTGGCAATGCTGGCTAACTCATTACGGTCTGGCGGTCACTTAGTGGTAGCAGTGCCTAATCCGGCGTCCAAGGATGCAGCCATATACGGTTCAAATTGGGCCGCTTATGACGTACCCAGACATTTATATCATTTCACGCCCGATGTTTTGACAGGATTAATTGAAACGTACGGTCTAAAACTCCAAAAGAGACTGCCTATGCGCTTTGATGCCTACTACATCGCTATGCTAAGCACAAAGCATCGAGATGGAAAAATCAATTACGGTGAAAGCGTTATAAACGGGTTGCGTTCAAACAAGGCGGCTGCCAGGACAGGTAATTATTCGAGCCTCACATATGTATTCAGGAAATAACAATAAAATGAAATCAGACGCTTACCGAACGCCCTCATTGTGGGGCGTTTTCTTATTGCTGTGCATTGCCATTTTTGGTAGCAACTGTGCTCAGATAGCCCAACCCCCAGGAGGCAAGAAAGATACACTTGCGCCCAAGTTAATCGATAGTAACCCAAAAATGAGGGCGAAAAACGTAAAGCCAAAGCAAGTCGAACTATTCTTTGATGAGTATATCAATGTCGAAAACCTCCCTCAAAAAACAATTATCACGCCTGGCAGTGGCATGACATTCGATTACCGCGCCAAGCCTACCAGTGTAGTGCTGATCTTCAATGAGCCACTAAAAGACAGTACTACCTACACAATTAGCTTCACGGATGGAATTAAGGATGCCAGTGAGCGAAACCCAGCTACCAATTTAAAACTGGTATTTAGTACAGGTAGTCAACTAGACTCCTTAAGCCTGAGTGGAACGGTGTCTAACGTTACAACGGGAACCACAGTCGAAGGAGCACTTGTAGGGCTTTATTCTCCCCAGGATACTCTGGATGCCCAGCGAACAAAGCCAGTTTACTACACGAAAACGGATACGTCGGGTCGATTCATTATCGAAAATGTAAAGGCAGGAACGTATGACGTATTATCGTTCACAGACAAAAACAACAACTTTCTCTTCAACCCGAACGGAGAAGATATCGGTTTCTTGAAAGATCGGGTAAAGCTCGATAAATCAATAAACGGCCTGACTATCGAGCTATTTGACCAGAATACGACGCCAACACGAATTCAACGGACCGACTCAAGATCAGACAGTTATACACTCAATTTAAATAAAGGCGTCGAGACATATTCCGTAAGATTCAGGGATGCTAAAGACAGTCTTCCTTCTATACAGCCTGCTGTAAACCAGATTAAATTCTTTCGGACTAAGGAGACTACTGACACCTTGTCTATTTTACTTACGGCAGTAGATTCCCTGGGAGCGACAAACACGCTGAAGCACACGATTAACTTTCGCCAAAAGAGCAAACGCGAAAAGCCTGAAGATTTCACGTTTAAAGCCGAACCCACGCCCAACGATGCAGTAGAACCAACATTCACTTGGAAATTACTCTTCAACAAGCCAATCGAAAGAGTCAATAATAAGCAGATACAGTTTTCAATTGATAGCCTAACCACAACCGATCTAAGTTCATACACATCGACAATAGGGAAACAGCAGACCGAACTTGAAACACGGATAGCGACTAAAGGACGCAAGTTCGTTCGGATCAAGCTGGCCAGAGATGCCGTTCAGAGTGTATTGGGTGATACGATTACGGCTGCAACTATAACGTACCCAATTCTTGACCCCGAAAATTATGGTGTTTTACGCGGACAGATAACCACGACGGAGCCTAACTACATTCTTGAGTTGATTGATGAACGCAAAACGGTGATTCAACGACTTAAGAACAGAGCTACGTATGAGTTTAAAAACATCAAACCAGGAAAGTACAGGTTGAGGTTGATCATCGACACGAATAACAATGGAATTTGGAACACGGGACGTTATGAGTTCAGAGTGCCAGCAGAGCCAATCATCTATTACCCGGGTACGTTGCTAATCAAACAGAACTTTGAAGTGGAAAGTATCAACTTGACCTATTAGAAAAGGTCAATAAAAACTATATTTTTCGCCGATTTCCTGTGGAGAATAGCGTGGAAAACCCTTGACAATGTGTGGATAACACCAAACACAGAGAATCATGAATGTGGATGAAAGAAGTCTTCTTAACAATTCGTTGTTATCCACAGTATTGCATGTGCAGAAGATGCCTGTTTTGAACGCCCATTGAACAAGTTATGCGCTTAATTTTATGTGGACATCAGTAGTCCACAAATACACGTTGGCTTATGGATGGAAATGTTGATAACTTGTAAAAATCAGGATTAGAGCCAGAGAGACGGTGGAATACGTGTAAACAGTAGTGGATAACTCTCAAAGATTATACACACTCAACATAAATTTTAGTGGACAACCCATTTGTACACTTATGCACAGGGCTAATAGAGACATTAAAAGGGTTTAGAAACCAAAACTATAAAATGAAAAATAGGGCTTGTGGAAAGATTTTGCTGGGTTTCCTGCTTTTGGTCAGTCAGCTGAGTCAAGGGCAGACAGAGCAGGACTTGGCTGATGAATACTTCAAAAATGGAGAATTTGAGAAGGCCGCTGCAGAATACGGGAAACAGGTCCGTAAGAATGAGGAGAACGGGGGACCAGCCTGGCAAACCGTGTACAGGTATATTGCCAGCCTGAAAAAATCGAAAAAAGCAGATGAAGCTGATCGACAGCTGAAAAAATGGGCAAAAGCGGACGGCAATTTGAAAGCCTATGCGTTGCTCCTTACAGGGAGCAGTGCGCAGGAAACGGGTGACACGCTGGCCGCTAAGAAGCAGTTTAGCCAAGTGTACGATCTATGGAAAGGCGACCCAATGAAAGTGGCCAGGGCTGGCGAATTGTTTGAGGAGGTAGGAGCAACGGATTGGGCGATTCAGGCCTATCAGAAGGGACAACAACTTACAGACGATCCAACCTTTCATGCAGAGGACTTAGCGACGCTCTATCGCGCCAAAGGCGACACGAAGCGGTGGATTGAAACACTACTTCCCCTTGCCCAGAAACCAGATCAGCGAGAGCGGGTACAGGGCGCTTATCAGGGACTAATTAACTCAAAAGAGGAGCCTCTGCTCGAGCAGGTATTGTATGATCGTGTACAGAAAGAACCGGAGTCGATCGCCACAAACGATATGCTGACTTGGTACTACCTGCAAAAGCAGAAATTTAGCCGCGCACTCCTGCAAGAAAAAGCAATGGATAAGCGGTTGAAATTGTCAGGAGCCAAAGTATTTGAACTAGCTGGCTTAGCGATGACCAACCACGAATACAAAACAGCAATCGACTCATATGAATACATAATCCAGACATATCCACAAGGTACGTTCTATCCCTATGCCCGACGCATGATTATAAACGCGCGTGAGGAGCAGGTCAAAAACACGTACCCAATTGAAAAGACTGAGATTCGGAAGCTCATTCAAGATTACCAGCGTGTATTGAGTGATGTGGGTATAACAGCCAAAACGCTGGACGCGCTGCGAAACTCGGCCAATCTGTACGCTAATTACCTGGATGAGAAAGACTCTGCTCTGGTAATGCTGGAAAAAGCGATCACTATGGGGAAAAGTGATCCTCAATTTGTGGATAAGTGCAAATTAGACAAAGGAGATGTATATCTCCTGAAGAACGAGCCCTGGGAGTCAACGTTATTATATTCTCAGGTGGAAAAATCACAGAAAGACGATTTGATGGGATATGAAGCTAAACTTAAGAACGCCAAGCTTCATTACTATCGGGGTGATTTTACACTGGCCAAATCGGTACTGGATGTACTGAAAATGGCGACAACACGAGAAATAGCCAACGATGCTGAACAGCTAAGCATGTTGATACTAGACAACACAGGCTTAGATAGCACGGAGGCAGCCATGCGTGACTACGCAGCTATTGACTTGTTGCTTTTCCAAAACAAGTTGGACGAAGCAACCAATCAGGTGAATGTAATGCTGAAAAAGTATGAAAAACATACCCTGGCCGATGAGTTGATCTGGCTTCAGTCAAAAATCTATGTGCGTGAGGGAAAAATAGATGAGGCAATCGCTAATCTTAAAACGATTGTTGATAAATATCCACTTGACATTCTGGGCGATGATGCCCTGTATGAAATGGCCAAATTGACCGACGAGCGCAGGAAAGATAAAGTAGAATCGCTGAAGCTATATCAGCAATTTCTAACAACGTACCCAGGCAGCTTATTCGCTGCCGATGCACGGAAGCGGCTTCGGCAGCTACGTGGCGATGCGATTAACTAGAAAACGGAGGCGCATTACTCGATATGACGTAGCTAAACGACAATGCCCCGATCTGTTAACAGATCGGGGCATTGTCGTTTAGGTGGTAGAGCTAAACTAGCTGCAGCAATGATTCTTTAAAGGCGGCGAAAGTAGCTGGAATAGCAGCAGCCTGTTTTGTACGATTTGCAAGGGTAGCTAATCGTTCAGGCACATCAACTGAATGTCCAAAAATAGTATCCACAGCGGGGCTAAATTTAGCCGGATGAGCAGTTGCCAACGCAATACCACAGTTATCCACATAGGAATGTTGATAACTTTCCAAGCCTAATAGGCCTACTGCAGTATGGGGACAAGCAATGTAATTGTATGAATCTCGTAAGGCCAACATTTCATCAACTGTTTGAGCATCAGTGAAATGAAAGCCAGAAATGAGTTGATTAATATGGTCAAAGTCATCATTGAATAAACGCTGAAGACGAACGAAATTGCTTGGATTACCAACGTCCATAGCATTTGACAGCGTTGTTAATGAATCGATAGGTGAATAGAGCCCAGACGTTAAATAGTCAGGAACAACCTTATTCATATTGGTAGCGGCTACAAACGCTTGAACAGGTAAGCCCATGCGCCAGGCAAGAACGCCGGCACTAAGATTACCGAAATTTCCGCTGGGGGTAGAGAATACAACAGGAGCATGGTCAGCACCTAGCTGAGCCATAGCTCGGAAGTAATAGAAGCTCTGTGGAATTAATCGAAAAATGTTGATTGAGTTAGCTGACGATAGAGAGAAGGCAGAAGTTAGATCCTCATCGAGGAAAGCAGCTTTAACCATAGCTTGACAATCATCGAAAGATCCATCAACTTCAAATGCATGAATGTTTCCACCGAGCGTAGTTAGTTGCTTTTCCTGCAGCATACTCACCCGGCCTTTAGGGTAGAGAATGGAAACACGAACGCCAGGTACGTTGTGGAAACCCATTGCTACGGCGCCACCTGTATCACCAGACGTAGCTACCAAGATATGTACTTCTCTGGAGCGCATACCTGAATAGATAGACATAAGGCCCGCCATAAATCGGGCACCAACGTCTTTAAATGCGAGGGAAGGGCCATGAAAGAGTTCCAGCACGTACTTACGGCCAGCTTCTAATTCGACAAGCGGTGTGTCGAAAGGAAAGGCATGTGTAACCAACTCCTCGATCTGAGCATTGGTTAGTTCCTCATGGAGCCAAAGCTTAGTGAGTTTGTATGCAATTTCAGCAAGCGACTGGTTTAGGATACTATCAAGAAAGTCAGCCGGTAGCTGAGGAATCGACGAAGGCATATATAAGCCTTTATCCTGAGGAAGGCTGTTAAAAAGCGCTTCCTGCACAGAAACAATATTGGCTGAATTATTCGTGCTGTAGAATGTCATGAGCAGAGAAAAGCAAAAAAGAGATTGCAAGTTAGCCGTAAAGTACCTGAAACAGAAAGCAAAGCTTCGATCTACTAAGTAGGCTGAAGACGCAACTGAACACATAAAGGGGTTGGATTTGTTAAGTTTGCAAGAGACAAACTATCGACAATGACAAACGGAATAATCGGGGTACCGCATCCCATGAACGAACCAGTAAAGGAATATCGAATTGGTTCGACAGAGCGCACTGCCCTGCAAGAGGCCCTGAAACTAGCGAAAGCAAGCGAAAAAGAGCTGCCAATGTGCATCAATGGAAAAGCAGTCTTTGGCAGCAAAAAGATAAGGGTTTCGCCCCCACATGAACATGCTCACACACTTGGCTACATTCACGAAGGCGATGCTTCACACGTAAACCAGGCCATAGAGGCAGCACTTGCCGCTCGGGAGAGCTGGGCGGCTATGCCGTGGGAGCAACGTGCCAGCATTTTTCTGAAAGCTGCTGATCTCTTGGCGGGACCTTACCGGGCAACGATCAATGCTGCTACTATGCTGGGACAGTCTAAAAACGCGTACCAGGCTGAAATTGACTCTGCTTGTGAGTTCATCGATTTTCTGCGGTTCAATGTGCATTACATGACCGAGATATACGCCCAACAACCTTATTCGCCACCAGGCGTATGGAACAGATTGGAATACCGGGCACTGGAAGGATTCGTATTTGCGCTAACCCCATTTAACTTCACAGCGATAGCCGGAAACTTACCTACATCAGCCGCTTTGATGGGCAATGTAGTTGTCTGGAAACCCGCCTATACGCAAGCCTATTCGGCGCAGGTGATCATGGAGGTCTTACAGAAAAGTGGTTTACCCGACGGCGTGATAAACCTGATCTACGTTGATGGCCCGGAAGCTGGTGGGGTAATCTTCAAACACCCCGATTTTGCAGGCATTCACTTTACGGGTAGCACTAGCGTGTTCCAGACTATTTGGCAGGAAATCGGGAAAAACATAGGTACGTACAAAACCTATCCTCGTGTGGTGGGCGAAACTGGTGGTAAAGACTACATACTGGTGCATAATACGGCTGATGTAACGGAGTCGGTTGTCGCCATGATACGGGGTGCATTTGAGTATCAGGGACAGAAGTGTTCCGCAGCCTCAAGAGCCTATGTACCGAACAGTTTGTGGCCGGCTATTAAAGCTCAATTGCAGGAGGAACTCGCTAAACAAACAATGGGAAGCGTAGAAGATTTCAGCAACCTGTTTAATGCGGTAATTGATGCAAAATCGTTCAAGAAGATTACAACATACATCGACAAAGCCAAGGCTGATGGTGAAACGATCATAGCGGGAGGGAATTACAGTGACGAAATCGGGTACTATATTGAACCAACAGTTATAGAAGTATCCGATCCAAAGTACCAAACAATGTGTGATGAACTCTTTGGGCCTGTACTGTCCGTATACGTCTATGACGATACAAAGCTCGATGATGTAGTGAGCCTAATTGACACAACATCGCCCTACGCGTTAACGGGAGCGATATTGGCTAAAGACCGACATGTAATAACAGAACTGACGGCAAAGTTGGTGAATACAGCGGGTAACTTTTACATCAACGATAAGCCCACTGGGGCTGTTGTTGGCCAGCAACCATTCGGTGGTGCACGGGCTTCAGGCACTAATGATAAGGCGGGCTCAGCTGTTAATTTGATGAGATGGGTATCAATGCGAACAATTAAGGAGACCTTAGTTTCCCCAAGATCAGTGAGTTATCCATTTATGGAAAAAGTTTTTTAAATTATTTTCAGTACAGGGCTTGCGTAAAGGCAAATGTCACCCTACCTTTGCAGTCCCAAATCGATAGAAACAGCGCACAACGGTGAGCGAGTTTATCAAACAGGGATCAGTTCTTTGGCGTATTGGCAGAATAGTAAAGCACAAATCGTGCTAGAAACATAGTAGTTACTTTCGAGTAGCTACGCACATATTTACGATGGAGAGTTTGATCCTGGCTCAGGATGAACGCTAGCGGCAGGCCTAATACATGCAAGTCGGACGGGTAGCAATA
>NZ_WAEL01000059.1 GCF_011742925.1 Fibrivirga algicola | reverse complement strand
TGTGACCAGCCCGGCCGGTCAGCTGGTGCGCCAGGATGCCACCGAAGCGGCCAGCAGCGTGCGGCTGACGACGACAGCCGTGCCCAACCGCATCAACCTGAGCTGGGTAGCCAACACCCCCTGGAGCAACGACAACCAGACCCACCGGGTGTACCGCTCGCGCACGGGCCCTGGTGGTCCCTTCAACATCATCGCCACCGTG
>NZ_WAEL01000058.1 GCF_011742925.1 Fibrivirga algicola | reverse complement strand
GTCGAGCGTGATGCCTGCCGGGTACGTCCCTACTGCTGACACAACAGCGTTGCCCGTACCACCTAGCGTGGCTGACAAGCCATTGACCTGGTCATTGGCAACTACATTCGTAATGGCCGTTCCGCCCGTGCCCGCCGAGGCGGTGCCCGAGTCGTTTAGCGCAATCACACTTGGCGAGACGATCACGATAGCTGTCGCCGTT
>NZ_WAEL01000057.1 GCF_011742925.1 Fibrivirga algicola | reverse complement strand
GACACTGGCAAATGTGGGCAGCGATGATGCCCTGGATTCGGACGCGGATAAACTGACGGGTCTGACGGGTGTGTACTCACTGACGGCTGACGAGTTCAACCCCACGGTGGACGCTGGTTTCTTCAAGCCTGCTTCCCTGGGTGATTACGTCTTCAACGACACGAACCGTGATGGTATCCAGAATACAGGTGATGTGGCCATCT
>NZ_WAEL01000056.1 GCF_011742925.1 Fibrivirga algicola | reverse complement strand
GCAGGTTTCTCTCTCCTTATATATAGGGAGCGGGAGCTGATCAGACTTAAGATTGTATGTACGCTGGTAGTTGGCGGAGAACGCCATCTCACTTTGGAAACAGAGTGGGGTTTAGTTCTTTGACCTATTGAGAAGAAGGCTTTTGATCCTGTAAGGGATTGAAGCCACACACAAGTAGAGTAAATTGTAAGCAAGCAAGTAAATAGCGATTA
>NZ_WAEL01000055.1 GCF_011742925.1 Fibrivirga algicola | reverse complement strand
CGATGGCGAAACGACAAGTTCACCGGTGGTGTTAGACACCCCGTTGCTGAACAGATACGACGCGCCACCCGTAGCCAGCAGGGTCGCTGTAGTGGTGTTACAGATGGTAGCGCTGCTGAGCGTAGCCGTTACCGATGGGTTCACCGTTACCGTGGCCGAAGCGACCGTTGAGCAACCAAACTCGTTGGTCACCGTCACGCTATAGCCTGTGGTA
>NZ_WAEL01000054.1 GCF_011742925.1 Fibrivirga algicola | reverse complement strand
ACCGCCAGAGTCCGACCTGTGATCGGATCCGCGTCTGAGTCCAGACTAGCGTCCGTTCCAGACAGAGGAGCCGTCGCTGACAGACCCGCTGGGGCTGTGAAGCCTACGGCGTAGCTGTTGCTCGAGCCAGGAGTCAAGCCCGTAAAGCTGTACAGACCGTTGACATCCGTGGTCGTGGTGGCTACCACGCTACCGTTTTGGTAGAGCGTTACTACCACACCTG
>NZ_WAEL01000053.1 GCF_011742925.1 Fibrivirga algicola | reverse complement strand
GCCCGGACTGGCCTCACCCCAATTGAAGTTGATGGTCTGGTCGATACGCGTCATTTTGATCGCTCCTGACAGATCAGTACTGTTGAAGTAGTCCCCTGTCAGCCCCGTTCCCTGACCAGCGCCAACCACGACGACCGGCGTAGTTGCCGCCGTGTACACAAAGGTAACGTTGGTTGTAACCGACAGGCCAGCCACGTTGGTGGCTCGAAGCGTGGCGGTAAAG
>NZ_WAEL01000052.1 GCF_011742925.1 Fibrivirga algicola | reverse complement strand
GTTTACCGCCACGCTTCGAGCCACCAACGTGGCTGGCCTGTCGGTTACAACCAACGTTACCTTTGTGTACACGGCGGCGGCAACTACGCCGGTCGTCGTGGTTGGCGCTGGTCAGGGAACGGGGCTGACAGGGGACTACTTCGATAGCTTCGATCTGTCAGGGGTGGCTAAAATGACGCGTATCGATGCCACCATCAACTTCAATTGGGGTGAGGCCAGTCCGGGT
>NZ_WAEL01000051.1 GCF_011742925.1 Fibrivirga algicola | reverse complement strand
CGTGACCGCCACGGTGGCTAACCAAACTATCTGTAACGGAACGACGGCTACACTAACGGCAAACGCTACAGGTGGTACGGGATTCACATACGTCTGGTCACCCGCTGGAACGGGATCGACGGCTTCGGTTGTGGTCTCCCCCACCACGACTACTACGTATAATGTCACAGTAACGAACAGCAACGGCTGCTCGGCTGTAACCACGGCTACGGTAACGGTCAACCCCGCCGTGACCGCTACGGTGGCTAATCAGACC
>NZ_WAEL01000050.1 GCF_011742925.1 Fibrivirga algicola | reverse complement strand
GCCCGTAGCCAGCAACGTGGCGCTGGTGGTGTTACAGATGGTAGCGCTGCTGAGCGTAGCCGTCACCGATGGGTTCACCGTTACCGTGGCTGAAGCGACCGTTGAGCAACCAAACTCGTTGGTCACCGTCACGCTGTAGCCTGTAGTCACCGATGGCGATACGACAAGCTCACCGGTGGTGTTAGACACCCCGTTGCTGAACAGATACGAGGTGCCACCCGTAGCCAGCAGGGTCGCTGTAGTGGTGTTACAGATGGTGGCGCTGCTAAGC
>NZ_WAEL01000005.1 GCF_011742925.1 Fibrivirga algicola | reverse complement strand
ATTAATTTTTGTACTCTGCCGGGATGCTGACCCTGTGCCGTCCTCGTGAAAAGCGGCGGTTTTGTTGTTGCTCAACCGCCGTTGTTCCTGATTGGGACTGCAAAAGTAGGGCAACATTTGCCCCGTGTCAAGACCCTGTTGAAAGAAAATGGTTAACATTTTGAGACTTTATGCGTTAACCACTTTCTTTCAGTTAGTTAGGGCCTGAAAAAAAGTTAAACTTTTTTCAGCAGGTGGTTCTTCTTCCCCTTCGAAACCAGTAAATAGCGGTCCTGGAGCCATTCCAAGGCCAATGAAGCAGCCGGATCGCTCACTTTTGTCTTGTTCAAACTGACCGCATTTTGGGTAATTGCGCGTCGTGCTTCACCTTTTGAAGCATATACTTCACCCTTTGACGCTACTGAAAGCAGATCGGTAATGTCTTTGCAGGCCGCTAATTCATCAGCAGAGACCTCTGTTTGGGGTACGCCTTCGAAGATTACATCGAATTCGTCGACTGCAATAGACCGTAAGGTGTCGATGGTTGCTTTGCCAAATAGGACTTCTGACGCTTTTACCGCCAGCTCGTACCCCTCCTGACCATGAACTCGGGTGGTTACCTCCTGTGCAATGGCTTTCTGCAAAATGCGCAGGTGGGGCGCTTCCGCGTGTTCTGCTTCCAGACGTACTATATCTTCCTGGCTGAGCAGCGTAAATACACGAATGAGACGTGGACAATCATTGTCAGCTGTATTAAGCCAGAACTGGTAGAACTGATATGGCGATGTCAGCCTCGGGTCGAGCCAAACGTTTCCGCTTTCCGATTTACCAAACTTGGTTCCGTCGGCTTTTGTCACCAACGGCGTTGTCAGGGCAAAGGCGCGATCATCTTCTGCTTCGGTGCCCCGCTCTTCTTTACGCCGGATAAGTTCGGTGCCGGTAGTGATGTTGCCCCACTGATCAGAACCGCCCATTTGTAGCCGGATGCCTTTGTTCTTGTATAACCAGTAGTAATCGTAGCCTTGTAGAAGCTGGTACGAGAATTCGGTGAAGGAGATGCCCGTTTCGAGCCGCTTCTTTACCGAATCCTTCGCCATCATATAATTAACGGTAAGGTGCTTGCCCGCTTCGCGCAGGAAACCAAGGAACGAGAACTCCTTAAACCAGTCGTAGTTGTTGACCATCTCGGCTGAGTTCGGCGCATCGCTGAAGGTTAGAAACTTCTCCAACTGCTTTTTGATGCCTTCCTGATTGAGGCGAAGCGTTTCTTCCGACAGAAAATCACGCTCGGCGGCTTTACCCGATGGGTCGCCGATCATTCCGGTAGCACCACCAACCAGCGCGAATGGCTTATGACCGGCACGCTGGAAATGGACCAGCAGCATGATGGTAGCCAAGTTGCCAATGTGGAGCGAAGCGGCCGTGGGATCAAAGCCAATATACCCGGCAGTCATTTCTTTACTGAGTTGGGCTTCGGTACCGGGCGTCATGTCGTTAAGCATGCCTCGCCAGCGGAGTTCTTCAATGAAATTCATGAGCGATTAGTAGGGAATGAGCGACTGGACGAAAGAGCAGATGGTTAGAGAATAGCGCAATGCGGTACAAAGCATCCGCTTATTTATTCATTTGCTCATTCTCCTATTAAGTTATGGAAGTAAGAGTGACGAGTCGCCGTAGCTGAGAAAACGATAGTCGTTGCTAAGCGCCTCTGTATATATAGTACGCCAGTCATCGCCAACCAGAGCGGCAATCAACAGAATCAGGGTAGAGCCCGGCTGGTGAAAATTAGTGACGATACCCCGGCACATCCGCATCTGGTAACCAGGTGTGATATAGATAGACGTATGCGCTGTCAATAGTGGTAGCTTATGTTGTTCCATATATAGGCGCACCGCCTCCACAGCATCGTGGGTCGATGGCTGCTCCTCCGCAGGTACGTTATAGGCATACTGCTGGTCGAGGTGAAACGGATCGGGGTGGCTGGCCAGCAACCGAACGCCAAACCAGTATAAACTTTCGAGCGACCGCATGGATGTGGTCCCTATCGGAATCAGGTGGTCCAGGTGTTTCAGAACGTTCGTTATGTTCTCCCGCGTGTACACAACCTGTTCTGCGTGCATGGTGTGCTGCCGGGGGTCATCGGCTTTTATGGGTTGGAACGTACCCGCCCCCACATGCAGAGTGAGCGCATCGTGGCCAATACCACGTTCGGCTAACGTACCCAGCACATCCTTGGTCATGTGCAGGCCAGCAGTTGGGGCCGCAACGGCTCCTTCTTTTCTGGCATACACGGTCTGGTATGTTTGGCTATCAGCGGCAATGGGTTCACGTTTCAAATAAGGCGGCAGAGGCATTTGACCGGCCTGCTGAATCAGTTCGGCGAAGGTCATGTCGTCGGGCTGCCAGGTAAAGCGGATCAGACTTTTCTCCGTATCCTCCCATTCAGCAATCAGTACTACCTCGCCAAAGGTCAGCAACAGCGTTTCGCCCTCCCGCCATTTTTTGCGGTTACCAATCATGCACTGCCAAACAGCTTCACCTTTATCGAGCATCGCCTCGCCAACAGGCCTGTCGGAAGGCATTGGGTTCAGCAGGAATAGTTCGATGGTTGCGCCGGTCGACCGCATAAAGAGCAGCCGGGCCGGAATCACTTTTGTATTGTTGAACACCAGGAAGCTATCAGCAGGCAGCAGATCGGGCAGGTCAACGAACTGGTGATGGCTGATCTGTCCTTCCTTATAAACCAGTAGTTTCGACTGGTCGCGTTTGGCCAGTGGAAAACGAGCAATGCGCTCATCAGGGAGGTCGTATTGAAATTGGTCTAGGCGGAGATCAGGCAACATGATCGACAGGTGGTTTCATCATCAACCGAATCGGCAACGAAATAACAACGATGGCAATAATACCGGTGCTTACAGGCAGTAACCAGCCGTAATCGTTTGAATCAGCACTTACGTTACTGCGGTTCAGGAACGACAGCACCATCAGGCCAAGTGCCAGTATAGTGTTGAATGCCGCCGACAGGGCATAAAACCAATTCACGTATACATCGGTCAGTTTACGGCGTTGCCCTTCCCAAGCAGTAGGGTTCGGATTGGGAATTTTTTCGATCGGCAATTTTGGAAACAGGCGGGTGACGGCGTTGGTTATAACATAGACCAGAATGAAAATGCCGATGCTTACGTAGAAAATGGTTTCGCGGCTCAAGTACTGTACGGCCTGACCAGCATCATTGAACCGAAAAGCTACCTCGCCAGGGTATGAAATATAGCTGCTCATCAGAAGGCCTACAAAACCAAGGATGGAC
Source organism: Fibrivirga algicola (assembly GCF_011742925.1). Taxonomy (GTDB): domain Bacteria; phylum Bacteroidota; class Bacteroidia; order Cytophagales; family Spirosomataceae; genus Fibrella; species Fibrella algicola. Next base: position 514,647 of record NZ_WAEL01000005.1, on the reverse strand, counting down.
AATATTCGCCAGGTGCGAACAAAAAAGGAACCAGCGCGCATAAGTACGGTGTGACGACGTGTTGTTAATGGGCCGCAAAGGTACTTTTGCGACACCGGATTTAGCCAGTTAACCTTGATTTACCCCAAAAAGTCTCCATGAAAATATATACAAGAACCGGCGATGCAGGCCAGACATCACTTATCGGCGGACGGCGCGTTAGCAAAGCTGACCTCAGGATTGATACCTACGGTACCGTTGATGAGCTGAACTCGTGGATTGGTCTGTTGCGCGATCAGCCTGTTAATGCCAATCGGCGGGCTTTATTGAAAGAAATTCAGGATCGGCTCTTCACCGCTGGTGCCGAGTTGGCAACAGACCCGAACAAACCACCCCGGCAAGCGATACCGGCCATCATCGATGCCGACATAACCCGGCTCGAAGACAATATGGACGCGATGGATACTGAGTTACCCGAACTGCGCAAGTTTGTGCTGCCGGGCGGTCATGCGTCGGTATCGTTCGCCCATTTGGCTCGAACGGTATGCCGTCGGGCCGAACGCCTCGCGATTGGGCTCAACAGCGAATCACCGGTTGATCCGTTGGTGATAACGTACCTGAACCGCCTGTCAGATTACCTCTTCGTGCTAAGCCGTAAAATGGCGCAGGACCTCGCCGTCGACGAAGTAGCCTGGGAGCCGAGGGTGTAAAAGGAGGCTTACCGTTTGCTGTTGCGCTGCTAGTAGGCCTATTGGCTCAGGACAGAGCAACAGCAAGCGGTGAATGCTGCCTTACTCCCTTCCCAGCATGATTCGGTCAACAGAATAGAAGTTGGATTGTTGGGTCCAAACGAGGATGAAGAAGATGACGGAGTAGATCAGTTGTGAAGCCACAACATCCCATTTCTGCTGAAACGACGTACCTATCATCAGCGCCATCATCAGCAGGCTAGCCGATACCAGCGCGTAGCGCGTAAACATGCCGATCGTGAGCAGGATACCGATAATCAGTTCGATGTAGCTCAGCAGGGTGCCAAAGGCATACACAAGAAACGGAGGAAGGGGGGTCTGGCTAAAATCGGAGACCATTTTGTCACGAAACCCACCAACGCCCTTAACGAACCGTGGAATAGCGTGAAAGGTGAAATTAACACCCATGGTTAGCCGTAGTAGCAGGTAGGCCAGGAACTGATCAGACATTTTCATACGTAAACACACTTTAGGGTAGAACGTCGATAAGCCTTCTTTAGCCCATTGCTTACAGAATTTGTTTAGTTTCCGGCTAACTTAATGAGAATGAGTGCCCATTTTTTTTACATTTGTTGTCAAAGCAACTAATTATAGGTTTGACGTTTGTCGTTTGAAGTTTGAGGCTGCTCTGCTTAGGCAGCGAAACTCAAAAACTTGCAACGCAACCTCAAACTTCGAACGACAAACGTCAACCTTATTTCCATTGACCATGACCACTGACTTGCTTCAAATCGAGATGCAGAAGGCATCGCAGAGCCGCATCCAGGAAGTTGACTTCAATAATCTGCCCTTCGGTAAGCACTTTGCCGATCACATGTTTGTGGCCGACTACGCCGACGGTCAGTGGACCGACCTGCGGGTTGTACCTTTTGGCGATTTTTCGTTCAATCCGGCGCTCTCCTCACTGCACTACGGTCAGTCGATTTTTGAGGGCATGAAAGCCTACAAGAACGAAGCGGGCGAGGTGCTGATGTTCCGTCCACTCGACAACTGGGCGCGGATGAATGAATCGGCCAAGCGGATGTGCATGGCTACCATTCCGGAAGACGTGTTCATGGGTGGTCTGGAAGCTCTGCTACGTACCGATGCCGACTGGGTACCAAGCCAGCCCGGCAGCTCACTCTACATCCGTCCGTACATGTTCGCTACCGACGTGTACCTGGGTGTAGCCGCGTCGAAGACGTACCGGTTCTGCATTTTCACCTGCCCGGTAGGCGTTTACTATTCGAAACCGCTGAAGGTTAAAGTCGAGATGGAATACATCCGCTCGGCACCGGGTGGGGTTGGTTCGGCCAAATGCGCGGGTAACTACGCCGGTTCGCTGTACCCAACCGTACAAGCCCAGCAGGCCGGCTACGACCAGCTGATCTGGACTGACGCCACCGAGCATCAGTATATCGAAGAGTCGGGGACAATGAACGTTATGTTCGTGATCGACGGCAAGCTGGTAACACCTGCTCTGTCTGACTCTATCCTGAACGGCGTAACCCGCCGGAGCATCGTGGAGATTGCGCAAAGCTGGGGTACGACCGTCGAAGAACGCAAAGTCTCAATCCGCGAAGTAATCGATGGCATCGAAAATGGCTCACTGACCGAGGCATTCGGTGCAGGCACCGCCGTGGTGGTATCTCCCTTCCAGGCCATTGGCTACGAGGGCAAAGACTACATGCTCCCAGAACGCGCTGCCACCGATTCATTCGCAGCACGCGTGAAAGAGTACATGAGCGACCTCCGCACGGGTAAGATCGAAGATACCTTCGGCTGGACGTATAAGATTTAAAAAGAGCGAGGGAGTAAAGGAGGAAGGGTTGCTTTCACTGGCGTAATTGCTCAGGCGAAAGCAACCCTTCCTCCTTTACTCCCTTCTCCTTTCACTCCTTTACTCCCTTTCCCGTATCTTCGTCAGCATGAGATCTCTAGCCATTATTGCCACCGTCCTGACGCTCTCTGCCTTTCGCAGCGATAAACCTGCGTACCAGTTCTACACGCAGGCAGGTAAGAGTTCTTCCTACGAAAAGCTGCTGAAGGATGCCGCCGCAGCCGACGTGGTGCTGTTCGGCGAGTTACACAACAATCCCATCTGCCATTGGTTCGAGCTACAACTGACCAAAGATTTGGCCGCTCAACGGGGCACGAATCTGGTACTGGGCGCCGAAATGTTCGAGGCCGACAATCAGCAGGCCTTGACTAGGTACGTTAGCGGGCAGACGTCTGATAAGGAGTTCGCCAAAGAATCCCGCTTATGGCCCAATTACGATACTGATTACCGCCCGGTCGTTGACCTGGCGCGGGACAAGAAACTGACGTTTGCCGCGACCAACGTACCCAGACGCTACGCCAGTCTGGTGTCTCGTCAGGGCCTGGCCGCCCTCGACACGGTATCGGCCACCGGGAAACAGTACATGGTCAAACTTCCCCTCACCGTCGATCTGACCCTGCCCGGCTACAAAGGCATGCTCGAGATGATGGGTAGTCATGGCGGGTCAACGTCGAGCAACAGCCCACAAGCCGAAAACTTCGCCCGGGCACAGGCCCTAAAAGACGCCACAATGGCCCGGTTCATTCTGGAATATGGCCAATTCGGCGGCGCTAAGCCCGGACGGACGGTATTGCACCTCAACGGCGATTACCACTCTAAAAACTTCGAAGGCATTGTCTGGTACCTTCGCCAGCAACAACCGAATCTGAAAATCGTGACTATTTCTTCGGTTGAGGGCGAGGATGTGTCGAAGCCACAGGCCGACTGGAAAGGCCTGGCTACGTACATACTGGCTATTCCCGGCGACATGACCAAGACATATTAAGCCGCATGCTCATCACCTGCGTCACGCTCTACCTGCTATCGAACATTGCCATTGGCGCGTGGGCAGCCAGACGGGTGACTACATCGCAGGATTTTGTGCTGGCGGGTCGTGGGTTATCGCTGGCCCTGGCCACATCGGTTACGTTTGCCACCTGGTTTGGGTCAGAAAGTATCATGGGTGCCCCCGCTAAGTTTGTAGAGGGAGGTGTGCTGAGTATTATCGAAGAACCATTTGGCTCGGCGCTCTGCCTGTTTCTGGTCGGTGCATTTTTTGCCCGCCCGCTATACGAGCAGAACATCACCACGTTTTCCGACTATTTCCGCATTCGCTACGGCCGCTCGGCCGAACTGGTCAGCGCAGTGATCATGATTCCCTCCTACTTCAGCTGGATCGCCGCGCAGTACATCGCCATTGGTATTGTGCTGAATGTGGTGATGGGCATTCCGATGGCATGGGGAATCATTGCCAGTGCCACCATCGTAATGATCTACACCTTGCTGGGAGGCATGTGGTCGATCTCAATTACCGACTTTTTGCACAACCTCATCATTATCCTTGCCCTGCTGGTGCTGGCAGTTGTGTTGTATCCGCAGGTCGGCGGCGTTTCGGGAGTAGCGGCCAAAATGCCCGACAACTTCTTCCAGTTTCTGCCCCCGGCCAGCCTGAGCGGCTGGGCAACGTACCTGGCCGCCTGGATGACGATTGGGCTGGGCAGTATTCCGCAGCAGGATATTTTCCAGCGAGTCATGTCGGCTAAATCGGCGCGGGTGTCGGTGCAGGCCTCGTATCTGGCATCGGGGCTGTACCTGACCGTAGCAGCTCTGCCCCTATTCATTGCGTTGGCGGCCCGTCTGCTTCACCCTGATCTGGCGGGGGTTGACGAGCAAAGCCGGCAACTGATCATTCCGAATATGGTGATGCGGCACGGTAGCCTACCCCTGCAAATCCTGTTTTTCGGGGCGCTGACCTCTGCAATTCTAAGCGTATCGAGCGGCGCGATTCTGGCTCCGGCCACCGTTTTTGGCGAGAACATCCTGAAATTTTTCCGACCCAACCTTACCGACAAGCAGCTCTTAAAAGCCATACGGTGGGCCATCGTGGTGATCTCGGTCATCTGCGTGGGTATGACCCTACAGCGTAGCACCAGTATTTTCGATCTGGTCGGCGAATCATCGGCGTTTAGTCTGGTGTCGCTCTTTGTACCACTCACCGCTGGTATCTACTGGAAACGCGCGACCAACCAGGGCTGCCTGTGGTCGATCGTTTTGGGATTCGGCGTCTGGCTGCTTTGCCTTTGGCTGGAAACGTCTTTTCCACCCATGCTCTGGGGCCTTATCGCCAGCACAGCCGGTATGCTGGGCGGGAGCTTGACAGCACAAAAATGAACGCTCGACAGGGGCAACAGGAACAGACTAGCCTTGTCTATTACTCAAAACACACGCTTGTACAGCTTGATTCTGCTAAAAAGCCTTACCCGTAAAACGGCTGTTCAATGTAGCCCAGGTACGTTGTTGGGAGCATAGCGGTGTGGTGTTCCTGAATAGCCGTTGCTACGCTGGGGTACATGGCCAGATCCGTGAGTTCATCAACGGGTTTCCAGATCACACTACAGGCGCTGGTATGGGCAGGGTTGAGCACGGGCTCTCCCCCGAAGATTTCGCCCACGAAGACGCAATGCAGCACGTCTTCTTTCTGGTTGGGGCGCGTGACCACCCCGCAAAACAGCATATTGAATACCTGAATCTCTACGCCTAACTCTTCCATCAATTCGCGTTCGAGTGTGGCTTCAAGGTCTTCGCCGGGGTCAGGATTACCACCGGGCAACGCAAATACGTCGGTATCGCCGTAGCGGTATTGCATCAGTAACACGGCATCATTTCGAAGGAGAACAACTGCGGGGCGAACGGTCATTTAACTTAAGTTGATGTTGGGTACGCTGCGCCAATAAGATATTGGTCGGTGATTCGGCGCGGAACCATTAAATTAATCAATTCCCCGCCTTTACGGAGAAATAAACACTGATTTCATCATGAAATTTTTCGCACTCGCGCTCCTTGTCAGCCTCACCTATACCACCTACGCCCAGGATGCGGTATTGGTATTCTCGCGTACCAAAGGGTACCGCCACGCGTCGATCGGAGCCGGAAAGGTGGCACTGATGAAGATGGGGCAGGAGAACAAATTCCGGGTCGATACCACGGAAGACGCCAATGCCTTCACCTACGACAACCTCAAAAAATACAAGACGGTTATCTTTCTAAGCACTACCGGCGATGTACTCGACACGCTTCAGCAACAGGCATTCGAGAAATACATTCAGAAAGGGGGTGGATACGTTGGTATTCACGCCGCCGCCGACACCGAATATAACTGGCCCTGGTATAACCAACTGTGTGGTGCTTACTTCCTGAGCCATCCTAAGCAGCAGGATGCCGAAGTAGCGGTAATCGACAAGAACCATCCATCGACAAAAGGGCTCCCCGACCGCTGGAAACGGTTCGACGAATGGTACAGCTACAAGAAGATCGTTGACGGACCAACCGTACTGGCCAAGCTCGACGAAAAAACGTACACCGGCGGTGCCAACGGTGATAACCACCCAATTGCCTGGTATCGCAAGTTCGATGGTGGCCGGTCATTCTACACAGGCATGGGCCACACCGACGCGTCATACGTCGATCCGCTATTTGTAGGCCATCTGCTGGGCGGTATCCGTTGGGCCATGGGCAAAGCGAAGTAAAGTTCGAGTGATTGGTGGATTGGCCAGTAGGGTAATTAGTTACAGGCCAACCGCTCAATGACCAATCTATCGCTTAAACACCATTGCTTTCCCCTCCACAGGTACAACAAACCGCTGGAGGGGAATTTTTTGTTTCAGTAGCTCCTTCGTCAGGTCATCACGCGGCTCGAAAAGGCCGTCGTCGCCCTGCTGGAAAGTACCAAAATGAATGCCAACGCTTTGTGGCTGCCCCAGGTCGTTAAACGCCTGTACCGCTTCGATCGGCGACATATGTACCGGGGCCATAAACCACGTTGGTCGGTATGAACCAATGGGCAGCATGGCGAATTTGATAGACCCAGTCTCACTCGCCTCAGCCTGCCGGGCAATCTTCGGGAAGAGGTCACCGTAGCCGGTATCGCCAGCGAAATAGATGGTACCAAACCGGGTGTGCAACAGGTAACCCGCCCATAGCGTACGGTTTCGGTCACCCATGCCCCGGTTGCTGAAATGCCGGGCCTCGGTGCAGGTAATCGTGAGTTTGTCCGATACAACCAGCTTATCATTCCAGTCCAGCTCACGAGTAGCGTTTCCGCCTACTTTCTTTGGTAAATACGACACGCCCAAGGGCGTAACCATGGGCGGGTTGAAGTCCTTCGCCAGACGTTGTAACGTACCCAGATCGAGGTGATCGTAGTGGCAATGGCTCAGCAATACGGCGTCGATTGGCGGCAGGTCTTCGTAACGTAACCCCGGTGGCCGACGGCGTTTGATGCCCAGCCACCTGGTTGGGCCAATCTCATCAGACCAAACAGGGTCAGTCAGAATATTCAACCCGTCGACCTGAAGCAAAAAGCTGGAATGCCCGACGAAGGTTACGACCAAACTGTCGCCAAATACGCGGGTCTGTGGCTTGGGACCGGGCAATGCATCGGGCGTAGCGAGCCAAACGCCTTTGTCACGGTTGAACAGCCATTTCAGCAAACCACCTTTTCGCTCAACGGCTGGCCCTGTATTGGCGAATTTTTTTCCGTTGAAATGGTCAGTTATCGGTCCTTTATAGCGCGGTGCGCAGGCGGCCAACCATAGAATAAGCAGCAGGTACGTGTGTTTCATGCGGGGGTATACTAGCGTTGCGGTTTGGCCTACATTTTGGGCACGGAACGTAGAGACCGGCGGCCCGGTCTCTACGTTCCGTATATCAGCAACAATTACAACGTAGCCATGTCGATTACAAACCGGTAGCGTACATCGCCTTTGAGCATCCGCTCATAAGCCGTTTGGATGTAATCCATCGGAATCACTTCTACATCAGAAACAATGTTGTGCTCAGCGCAAAAGTCAAGCATTTCCTGAGTTTCCGGCATGCCGCCTGTGTTTGACCCAACGATGCTTTTACGGCCACCGAGCAAGCCAAATACGGCTATTTCGGCGGGTTTGGGCGGTGCGCCAACGCAGATCTGAACGCCATTAGTTTTCAGCAATCCCAGATACATATTGTAGTCATGCGGAGCCGAAACCGTATCAATAATGAAATCAAATGAGTTCTGTACGGCTTTTACTTGTTCAGCATCGCTGGTCAAGACAAACTTGTGAGCACCTAACCGATGTGCATCCTCTTCTTTCGATGGCGACGTGCTCAGCAAGGTTACTTCAGCACCAAACGCCACGGCAAACTTAACGGCCATATGGCCGAGACCACCCAAACCTAACACAGCTACTTTGTGTCCCTTACCCACTTTCCAGTGGCGCAATGGCGAATAGGTTGTAATACCAGCGCAAAGTAGCGGGGCTACAGCAGGCAGGTCGAGCGACTCACTAATTTTCAGCACAAAATCCTGATGAGCAACCATCACGTTCGAATAACCGCCATACGTTGGCGTTTTCTTGTCCTGCTCAAGTCCGTTATAGGTCTGTGTGTTCCCGTTCAAGCAGTACTGCTCCAAGCCTTCTTCGCAATTTTCACAGTGCCGACATGAGTCAACAAAGCAACCAACTGCTGCCAGATCACCCGCTTTAAATTTAGTTACCTGATCGCCTACTGCCGTTACGCGGCCTACAATCTCGTGACCCGGTACCATCGGGAAAATAGAGTTGCCCCACTCACCCCGTATCTGGTGCAAATCAGAGTGACATACCCCGCAATACTGAATATCGAACTGAACGTCGTGGGGTTTCAAATCGCGCCGCTCAAACTGAAAAGGAGCCAGGGGCGTCTCTGCGTTTTGGGCTGCATAGCCTTTCGCTGCAATCATGGTAGTATCTGTGATTAAGTGTCTGAACGAGGTGCCATAAACCGGCACTCAATACATGTTGGGTCGGTCAAGCGCTGCATGGTGTATCATACGGCTAACCGTGCCCTAGTAGGTAACTCCAAAAAAGGGATCATTTCCGTGAGCCGCCGACAAATAATTTCCGTACGGAGTTATTTGTCAGTATAAGCTACTTCCGGGCCAGCCAAGCAACCAGCGCCAGACACAGCCCAAACCAGGCGAAAGGCAATCGCAAATCGATGATGGAGAGCAGTCCGAAAATCAGGGTGGTGCCAAAACTGGCCAGCCCCTGCATGGCCTGATTTAGTCCGAATACTTCGCCCCGGTCAGTATCCGTGGTTTTCTGGGCCATTAACCCCTCAATCAGACCCTGAATAAGCGAGTATGTGAAGCAGTCGATGGTGATGATGACGTACAGCCATACCCGCGACGTGCCTACCAGCCCATAGGAGGCCAGCACGGGAACGCCAATCAGCGCGAACCAGAAAATGGCCCGCTGCTGGTTGATCCGGTCGGCCAGAAAGCCGTAGAAACCGTAACTGATCGCCACGCTCAGCCCGCCGAAATACATGAAAAAGTAGGAGATCGCCTTGGCGTCCATTTGCAGGGCACCCAGGCTCGCATAGGCAACAAAATAGTTGTAGTAGCCAATAGCGCCCGTCAGGGCGACCTGCATCAGGACCAGTTTCAGCAATCCGGGGTGTTCCTTGTCTTTTTGCCGAAGCCGCGACAAAATGGTTCCTACCGCCAGCGACCGGACCAGCTCCGTTTTCAGCTCCTCCCGCGACACCCCGCCGGGATTAGCACGGTCCGCCGCGGGGTGCGTTTCGCGCAGCAGGAAACTGAGCAGCACGTTCAGGGCCGACAACCCAACGGCCATGGCCACCACGTACCTGGCTTGTTCAACGGGGTCAGTCAGGTCGAGGAGGGTGATGAGCAGCCCCGCTACTGCCGGGCCAATCACGAACCCCAGCGAAATAATGGCCCCCTCGATGCCGAGGTTACGGAACAGGGCTTCTTTGGGCGAAATGTCAGTGATGGCCGAGCGGACTGTAGCGTATAGCCCGTTGGTCAGTCCGTCGCTGAACCGATTGGCGAGTTGCCAGCCCATCCGCACGGGCAACAGCATACAGTCGGCCAGAAACGTACCCACCGACGAAAGCCGGAAGATTGGCTTGCGCCCATACCCATCCGACAGTTTGCCCAGCAGAGGGGCCGAGATTAGTTGAATCCCCAGAAACAGCGCCGTACCGAGGGCCAGCCATAACTGCGGCTGCGCATGCCCCCGTACAAACTGAGGAAGCACCGGACCGATGATTGACCCCACCACAACATCGATGAAAATAATGGCGTAGATGTGCAGTAGGTGGCGGTCTTTAAACATGCGGTCAAAAGTCTGGAAAGTCGCCCTAAAAAGTGCTACGTCTGGAAAACCAGTGTCAAAAAAACTGTTGTCCGGACGTGTGCTGCTCTAGTCAACGACGGTAGAGGCTGCGTAACTCATCAGCCCTTATTTCTGGTTGTCTGGCTCGGTTTCGCTGGCGGCATCGTTGGGAAGCGTGGCGGCCCGGTAGGCCAGCACAGCCATAGCCAGGGCGTAAAACGCAAACGGGGCGCGTGGTTCAAGCGCAGTTAGTAACGTAGTGGCTACGGCCGCCGTAAAACTGGCTACCCCGCCCAACGCCTGTGTATCGCCAAAAACGCTGCCCTGCCCCTCCCCTTTAGCCGCCAGTTGCGAGGTAATGCCGGCAATCAGCCCAGCCAGCAAACCAATACTCAGCGAGTCAATGGCACCGGCAATGTAGAGCAGGGTGACACTGCTGCCCGCAAAGGCATAGAGCGCCATAACCCCAACTCCGGCAATAGCCACCACAACCAGGGCTTTTTTCTGGTTGATACGGGGGGAAATAAGCTGAAAAAACACTAGGTTGACCACTACAGTAAGCAGGCCGTAGAAGATGAAGAAGTAAGCCGCCTGATAAGGTGTCAGCCCAAGATCGCCCACAATCAGGTAGGCAATGAAGTAGTTATAATACCCCAGCGACAGCAGCGACAGCAATTGCAGAATATAGAGTGCTTTAAACCCCTTCAACTTCTCATCGACTTCATCCAGTTGTTTCCACAGCGTTTTAACCTTTAAGGCATTCAGCGATTTCTCTTTTAGCTCCTTCGGATCGATCGGCTGTTTTTCCTTGTCGTTCGTCTCCTTGAAAATCAGCGACAGAACGATGTTCAGCACAGCCAGAATGAGTCCCATAATCACCAGCGGAATGGGGTCGAACCGGGCCTGCGGTAACGCAATGATCAGTATACCGCCCACGGCCGGGCCGAAAATGGCACCCAACGCGGTAATGTTTCCCTGAATACTTGTTTGCTGAGCCACATCGTTGTCTTCGGCCGTATCCACTACCGCCGAGCGCAGTACCGAACCCATGCCGTTTGTGGTCCCCTCTACAGCGCGGTTACCCAGATAGCCCCACACATTGATGGGGAATAACAGAAATGAAGCCAGAAACGAACCGATCGACGTACCTATCAACACAGGCCGACGGCCAATTTTATCCGACAAAGCCCCTAAAACTGGGGCGGTTACTAATTGTAGCCCAAGTAATAAGGCCGAACCCGCCATTACCCACACCTGCTTGGCGGGTAAGGCGGCCGTATACTTGTTGAACAGCGGGCCCAGTCCCCCTGCTACTACGCCATCAATAAGGGTCATGGCATAGATGAGACCTACCCGTGGATTTTTGAACATGCTCAGTATCCTTAACGTTGAAAAACAAAAGCGGCTCGCTACCCCGCGAGCCGCTTCGTCTATACATGTATCAACACTAAAACAGCCCAACCAGTCGATAGATAACTCACCAAGTGAGGCACAGGCTTGTCCATCAGCTGAAAGGTGCTGAATATGTGGTTGCCCTGGGACCTCTAAGACAACCGTTGGTAGTGAACAGGTGGACATCCCGTCCATCGTTTGAAGGCACGTGTAAACGCACTCAGTTCATTATAGCCCAGCAAATAGGCTATTTCTTTAATGGGATACTTTTTTGTGTCGAGATACTGGATTGCGACCGTTTTCCGGACCGAATCAGCCAACTGCTGATAGGAAACTCCTTCTTCCTGTAACTTCCGTTGCAGGCTGCGCGGACTGATGTTCAGATTGGCCGCCATGTCTTCCAGCGTAGGTATACCCAAATACGCATTGGTCAGCAGGTGTTGAGTGATACGAGCGCTCAGCGTAGCTATATTCTGGCTGATGGGGGTACGTTCGGCCGCCTGTTTCAGCCAAAGTTGCTGCATATCGTAGTTGGCGGTACTAATAGGCTCATCCCAGTAGGTGCCATCCAGCTTAAGTTGATAACCACCTGCCTGCACCAAATCAGGGCAACGTAGTACGCGTTCATACTCCACTTTATAGACCGGATCGACTGGGTACGTTACCTGAATCGGGCAAACCCGCCGTAAAACCAGCCCATCCAGTTCGTGCAACGTAAAAGCCATAAACAAGTCCATTTGTTGCTGAAACGCCACGGGCGCTACCTCCCACCGCGCCTTATTTGGCAAAAAATCGATCACAATCCAATCGGTTGTGCGGCTAAACGACAGGCTGACTACGTCGGTGATCAGGTTTGTAAAGGCGGCAGCCTGCGTCAGGGCCTCGCCAATCGTGCGGCTCGTTTGAACCAGCCCACCAACTACACCCAAGGCCGTTAACTGCATCGATTCACCGAAATGAAGACCAAATAAGGGGTCTTTGGTCAACCGGGCAGCGTTGGTCCAGAGGTCGTCGATTTGCCGGGCGGTCAGGCCCAGTAAGCCAGGCTGTTTAAGCCGGTCCGGATCAAGGCCGATCAGCGTGCAGAGTTGATCGGTCGGCGCATTTTTGCGGGCGGCATAATCGAGTAGGGCGAGTACCAGTAAGCGTTGTGGGTCCTGCATACCGCAAACATACGCATCGGCAAACAGGCTAGTTACACAATGGCGCAAAGTGATAACAGGTTGTCGTATTCGGGTAAGTCGTTCCCTATTGAGCAGCCGTAGGTTTGCAAAAAAAACGATGAACACACTAGCCATTTTCCTCATCGCGTTGCTATTGCCAATCAGTAAGCACGGCCACGCATCTTTCAATCAACAATCAATTAATCAACAGATTATGCAAAAGAACCCCGAACAAACTGTCCACGAATTTCTAACGGCTGTTCAGCAAGGCAAACTTGACAAAGCCATTCCGCTGCTGCATCCCGAAATTCAATGGCATCAACCCGGTAGCCACCAGTTTGCCGGTCAAAAACACTCGCGAGATGAGCTCGTGCAGATGATCAGCGGTATGTTTCAGTTCACGGCTAACTCGTTGCGGCTAACCGCCTTCGACAAACTGGCGGTGAACGGTAATCAGGTGGCGTGCGTGGTACACTGGCAAGCCATTCAGGAAGCCGGCGGTCGCTTATCGGTCGACAATATTGATTCCTACACGGTCGTCGATGGACTGATTACCCAGGCCACTATTTTCTCGGCTGATCTCAGGCAGGAAAACACATTCTGGCCGAACTAATTACTATGAATCGTCAACCCTGTCAACTCACTATGAACACCTCAAAGTCGTTAAAAATCGCGTGTTGGGCCAACGCTGTTGTCGCTGAGACAAGCGCATTGCTGGCCTTGTTAGGTCACGCCACCTGGACGTTTGTAGACGAAATCACGGGTGGTTATTGGCTCTTTTTTTGCCTCGACATGGCCCTGCTGGCGGGCCTTGCTGCCTGGGCAGCCTTACGAAAAACGGTCAGTAAACCACTATTGTGGGCCGTTATGCTCCTGAACAGTTTCATGATCGGTTTTTTCCTGGTTGTCTTCGACACATCAGCCACCCGATCCCCCCTTGGTACGACGCTGTTATTGATCGATGTAGTGACGCTGTTGGCCTGCTTCCTGATCCAGGTCGGGAGTCTTCGAAATGAGTCGAACGTACCTACTACAGCCTAACCAGTTTGGTTATCATCGTCTCCGCCGGGTGTCATTTGCGGAGACGATGATAGCTGAATCACGGTCAAAACCAGCCTGTGTGTAGCTGCAAAGCGGTAGTAGGCAAATAGGTCAAAGGCTCGAAAAAGAGCTAATTCCCTGTTTTCCGTTGGAATAGCCCCTACTTTTACTTCATGCAGCAGCAATTCGATTCCTGGATTCGCTCCCTTGTCCGGTGGTTTGGGTACGTACCCAACCGCGACCTGTCGGGCTGGATCTTACTAATCATATCCATTATTGGTGGTGTACTCGCTACGTTCCTGTTAGTACAGGTTACCCGGCTTATTCTACGGCGGAGCTATGAACCAGCCCTGGCGTTACTACGCAGTTACCTGCGGGCGGCGTTCTACTTCTGGTTGCCTTCGTTGTTTTTCCTGATTGGCACCAACCTCCAGAGCGACCGTTTCTTACGGCGACATCCGGTAGCCGACAAAACGGCCGAAATTTTATTTCTGCTCACCAGCACTTGGCTGGCACTCCGCCTGCTCAAAGTAGCCGAACTACTGCTGGTTCGTAGCTATGACATCAGCAGCGACGCTAACCTGTCGGGCCGGAAGTTTGTGACGCAGGTGCAGTTTTTCCGGCGTATTATTTCCACGCTGGTTGTACTGGTTAGCTTTTCGCTCTTACTACTCAATTTTCAGGGCAGCCGCAAGGTGGGCGTTAGTGTGCTTACGTCAGCGGGCATCGTGTCGGTATTGGTAGGTTTTGCGGCGCAGAAATCGCTGGGCAACCTGCTGGCCGGTATTCAGATCGCCTTTTCGCAACAGATTCGCCTCGATGATGCCGTTGTGGTTGAAAATGAGTGGGGACGGGTGGAAGAGATCAACCTGACTAACGTGGTGGTACGGCTTTGGGACCGGCGGCGGCTTATTCTGCCCATCACTTATTTTGTAGAAACGCCGTTCCAGAACTGGACCCGCTCAGACGCTACCATTACCGGCGCTATTCTCCTTTATCTCGATTACAACACGCCACTTGAGGCCATCCGTGAAAAAGCTAAAGCTCTGGTCGAGGCCGACCCACTTTGGAATGAGCAGGTGTTTGTAGTACAGGTTACCGATACAACGCCTACGAGTATGGTGGTGCGTATCCTGGTATCGGCCAACGATGCGCCATCGGCATTTGATCTGCGTTGCCACATCCGCGAAGCCGTCATTGCTTTCCTGCGCGATGAGCATCCTGAAAGCCTGCCTCAATCGCGGATTTTACTGCCGGAACACAGTCAAACGACGGGTATTGCGCAGTCGGGTGACGTACCTGACACAGACGCTCAAAACCTGAGTAGTTGAAAAAAAAAGGGGTTCAACACAGAGTTTCTTCGTTAAATGATCACTAGCTCTGTTACCGCTGTGCCTCTGTGTCGAATCCCCTTCACTTCACGCCTACTACGCCACTCAAACCCGATACGCCGTTTTCGTTGAAAGCCTCGATGGCAAAGTAATAAGGCACCCCTACATTCAGAGCCCGTAACTCAAACTTGCCGGGCTGATCGTCCCAGAACTGGTAGGTCTGGTATAATTTATCAGGCGCAATTCCCCAGCGAATATTATAGCCTGTTGCCCCAGGCACCTTTGTCCAGGTCAGGTCGGCGTTGCGCTCGTCTTTCTGACGAACGGCGGTCATCGTCGGCGTAGCAGGTGCTTTACCCACGCCGTTGCCAAATACCCGAAACGCATTGATCGCCAGCGTTGGCCCCGCCACATACACATGCTCGTAGCGAACGTACCTGGCCCGCACCGGACGGCCGTTG
Source organism: Fibrivirga algicola (assembly GCF_011742925.1). GTDB lineage: Bacteria > Bacteroidota > Bacteroidia > Cytophagales > Spirosomataceae > Fibrella > Fibrella algicola. Next base: position 499,351 of record NZ_WAEL01000005.1, on the reverse strand, counting down.
GCCCGCACCGGAATTTCTACATAGGCACAGGCATGGTCTTTTTTTGGTTCTTCGGTCAGGTCAGCCACCACTTCAAACGTCTTGCCATCGGTCGAGGTCAGGATTTTGAACTGGGTGTATACGGTTGAATCTGAATCGAAGATGGTTTGCTTATAGTCGATGTAATCTACCTGTACGGCCCGGATATCGCGCTCAGCCCCCAGGTCGGTCGTCAGCGTTTCGCTGGGGCGGTTCTTTCCGGCCACCCAGAACGTCCGCGGATTTTCGTCGGCCACTCGTTCGGCATTAACGGTATCGGTAGGCGCTACGGCCAGCGTCGACGAGGCCAAAACGGGCTTTTTGTAATTGAGTAGCATCCAGCCCGTAAACAGTTCGTCGCGGTTCTGTAGTGGTTTGGTCGCGAGAAAATGCGGATAATCGCCAAAGCGGGTGTTGGCATACATCTGCCCATCTTTGTCGAACCCCGCCGGGTTCATCACAATGCGCCGTTCCATACCCCAGTTGTAGCCAATCCAGGTGGTGCCGGTGTTCCAGTAGTTGCCAAAATTGTCCTGAAACGTATTACCATGTCCGCAACCCGTTGCGAAACCACCAGGCTTATACGCCACCGGGTTATAGGGCGCGTACTCCCACGGCCCCAGCGGACTTTTGCCTACGTAGGTGCCATTGCCATACACGTTGTATTCGGTACCCGGCGCACCGTATTGCAGGTAATACGTACCGTTGTGCTTGGTCATCCAGGCCCCTTCGGTAAACGGCTTGAACGGGTCGGAATGGTTGGGGCCAAAGCGTTCCCAGCCGTGCTTATAGGGGTCAAGCCAGAACATGGCCTTGTAGGCCTCAGCCGGGTTGTTACCTGCATAGGTCAGGTTACGGCTCTTGTCGAGTTCGGCACCGAAAATCGGGTATACGTTCGATGAGCCCCAGTACATATACCATTTGTCGGTATCGTCGTCGTGGAAAAGCGCTGGGTCCCACGGACCAATATCTTTGGGCAGGCGCGGCATCCAGCGGTTCAGAAAGTTGAGTTTTCCCTTCTCCGGCTCGGTCGAATAAAAGATGGGGCGCTGTTCAAACGTGCTTTGAAACAGATAGAGCGTGTCGCGCACCGACAGGGCCGCCGGGGCACACATATCTTCCATTGGCCACTTGTCGGGCACCACATAGTTCCAGTTGATCAGGTCTTTGGAACGCCACCAACCGCCCTGAATGGTCACGAAGAGGTAGTACTCTTTTTTGTGGTTGATAATGACCGGGTCGGCGCCCGAGCGGTACGATATCTTTTCGTTCAACTGCTCAAAATTATACCGGTAGCTTATATCCATCGGGTTGCAGTAGGTGGTGCTTGCCCTGCCTGGGCCGGGTTGTTGCCGGGACTGACCCCAGGCGGGAAGCAGATACGTTGTCAGCAGAAAAAGTAGAAGGGTAATACGCATACGGCTTAGGTGGAATTTGCTCCTAAAAGGCACCGACAGGATGGCTTTACTTCGAGGTCGGTTTGCTTCCCGTTGCCACGGGCCGGATATTTGCACCCGAATATTAATCATCTGTTGCCCACTGTGCCCGATAGTCTACCCCTGCCGCTGCTGATTGCCCTGTTGGGCCTGCCTTTCGTGGCGTTTGGGCTGCTGGTTGGGTCAGGCAACCGTGCGGGCGCGGGTTGGCTGGCCGTACTCACAACGGCTCTCGGTTTCGGCATTAGCCTCTACGCCTTTCCCTCCCTGCCGCATACGCAGCGTTGGGAAACCAACTGGATCCAATTTCAGTCCTTGACCGTGCCCCTCCAGTTTCGGCTCGATGCCGTAGGCAGGATGATGTTAGTAGTCGTGCACGGTATTGCGCTACTCGTGCAATTGTATTCGATCAGCTACATGCACGACGACGCCCGAAGGGGGCGTTACTTTGCGTACCTGCAACTATTCATCGGGGCCATGCTCGGTATTGTGCTGGCGGGCAACCTGGTCATTCTCTACGCATTTTGGGAGCTGGTTGGTCTTGCCTCTTTACTGCTAATTGGCTTCTGGTATGATCGCCCTGCCGCCGCTGCCGCCGCCAAGAAAGCGTTTCTAATGAACCGTATCGGCGACGCCGCCTTTTTGCTGGGTATTCTGATGACGTACCGGCATACCGGCTCGTTCGGTTTTGGCACCGCTCCCTTGCCTACACTGGCCGGTGTTTGCCTATTTATGGGTTGCGTAGCCAAATCAGCCCAGTTTCCGCTGCTTACCTGGCTACCCGACGCCATGGAAGGGCCAACACCCGTTTCGGCGCTGTTACACGCGGCCACTATGGTAGCCGCCGGTATTTTTCTGCTGGCCCGTATTCACCCCATGCTCTCGTCCGACGCCCTGCTTGTGGTAGCACTGGTGGGTACGCTAACCACGGTTTGGGGCGGCTTGTCGGCCCTGTTCCAGACAGACATAAAACGAGTGCTGGCCTTCTCTACCGTTTCGCAACTGGGGTTGATGGTCGCTGCCATGGGCACGGGCAATGTTGGTGGAGCACTCTTCCACCTGCTCACGCACGCCTTCTTCAAAGCAGGTCTTTTCCTGGCGGCGGGCAGCGTTATTCATGCCGTTCACACGCAGAATATGCGGGAGATGGGCGGCCTGCGTAAGGCCCTGCCACATACGTACCTAACGTACCTGATTTGCGCCGCGGCGCTATCGGGCGTCCCCCTGCTCTCGGGTTTTTTGTCGAAAGAAGCCATTCTGGGCGGGGCTTTTAGCTGGGCCAACAACCGAAGCGGGGCGGCACAGCTCCTGCCAGTAACGCTGCTGCTATCGTCGGGGCTGACGGCCGTGTACATGGCCCGCCAAATCCGGCTCATCTTTTTCGGACCATCCGCTAACAGCACTGCTGCTCCGGCCGGGCGCGCGGTAGCGGCTCCCCACGAACCCGACTGGCTCATGCGTGGCCCCGTCTGGCTGTTAACTAGTCTGTCAGTAGGCTTCTGGTTTTCTCTGAATCCCTTGTCGGTCCATCATAGCTGGGTAGCCCAGGTGGTTGGGGTGCTGCCGGACGAAGGCCCTGTTTGGCTGGCGCCGGCCTCTGTGGTGCTGGTGCTGCTGGGTGGCTGGCTGGGTTTCCGCCTCCGCGAACCAGCTGAAACCAGCCAACTAGCGCAGGCGTCGCAGCAGTACGGCTACCTCGACCAATTGTATCAGCGCATTGTTACCGGGCCAGTTCTCTGGCTGGCCTCGCTCGTGAACCGCACCGATCAACGCGTGGTCGACGGGGTAGTCAACGGCGTGGGGCTGGGCACGGTCATGGTGGCGCATCTGGTCAGCTTCTTCGATCGTTTCGGCGTCGATGGGCTGGTCAACGGAGCCGGTAAAGTAGCGATTGGCGTGGGGCAACTCACCCGTTCGGTACAGGGTGGGCGCGTGCAGACCTACATTGCTACGGCCCTGGCCATAGTGGTTTTATTACTTTGGTGGATATTATAAGAAGTAGATTAACCAAGAGGCAATGCACGAACTAGCCATTTTTTAACGCTGTGTGCCTTTGTATGAACTGCTTCTTCTTGAGTACATAGCGAATTGACGCCGCAGGCAACTACCCTTTTAATGACGAACCTACTTTCGCTCCTTATTTTTCTTCCCATCGCGGGGTCTATACTGGTGGCTTTGCTGCCGGGTGAACGCCCTGCACTGTTCCGCTCGGTTGCGCTGGCCGTTACCCTGGCGGAAGTAGTGTTCAGTGCGCTCGCCTATGCGCAATACGTACCTGCTAATCCAGCGTATCAGCTACTCGAACAGGCCGACTGGATTACACTCCCGCTCGGTAGCCTGGGCGTAGCGTCGATCGATTACCTGGTGGGTGTCGACGGCATTAGTCTGCCTCTCGTGCTGCTATCGGCGGTGGTCATGCTGGTGGGCGTGGTGTCGTCGTGGACGATCACGCAACGTACCCGTGCTTATTTCTCGTTGTATCTGTTGCTGACGGGCACCATCATGGGGTGCTTTCTGGCCATCGATTTCTTTCTCTTCTTTCTGTTTTTCGAGTTCATGCTCCTGCCCATGTATTTCCTCATCGGGCTTTGGGGCGGACCACGGCGCGAATACGCCTCGATCAAGTTCTTCCTGTATACGCTGGCTGGCTCGGTGCTGATTCTGCTGGTAATGATCGGCTTGTACCTGTCGGTCATGGACCCCATCAGCACGGCGATTAATGCGGGGCTCATTGCTGGTACGGGCGACTTCACCGATGAGATTCGACAGTTGCTTCAGGCACAGCTGGCCACTGGTCAGCTTAACCCCGCCCTGATTGTGCACACGTTCGACTGGCGGTACATGGCCGACGGCGGCAACTACCTGCCCAGTTCGTTTCTGAGTGGTGCGGGCGAGGTGCTGATTGGGGGCATGCCCAGCCGGATGCTGGCGTTCTGGGCCGTTTTCCTGGGCTTTGCCATCAAGTTACCCATCGTACCGTTCCATACCTGGCTACCCGATGCCCACGTTGAAGCCCCCACGCCGGTATCGGTTGTGCTGGCGGGCGTGCTGCTGAAAATCGGTGGGTATGGCTTTATCCGGGTAGCCTGGGGACTATTCCCCGAAGCCGGGGCCGAATACGCAACGACACTGGCCGCGCTGGGTACGTTAACGATCGTGTATGGCGGGTTAAGTGCGCTGGCGCAGTACGACCTTAAGAAGCTGATAGCCTACTCATCGGTTTCCCACATGGGCTTTGTGCTGCTGGGTGTGGCTTCCCTGACCGCAGAAGGCATCAACGGGGCAGTGTATCAGATGGTCAGCCACGGTATTCTGTCATCTATGCTGTTTCTGCTGACCGGTGTTCTATACGACCGCACGCATGACCGCCGCATCGATTCGTATCGTGGCCTGATGACCCCCATGCCCCAGTATGCAACACTCACGGCTATTGCCTTTTTTGCGTCGTTGGGTCTGCCCGGTTTCCCCGGTTTTATCGGCGAACTATTCACACTGATGGGCAGCTACCAGTCGCTGTACCTGCCAGGCTGGCTCACTGCCGTTTCCACGCTGGGCATTATTCTAGCCGCCGCTTATTTCCTATGGACGTTGCAGCGCATGTTTTTTGGCACCACGTGGGTACGTTCGCTGAGCGCAGCGCCCGGTCAGTCCGTCATCGACCCGCTCGCCGACCTTACAGCCCGCGAACGTCTGATGCTCATCCCACTGGCCCTGCTGGCCCTGGGATTGGGGTTATTCCCCAACCTCATCTTCAACTTAACTAATTCAACTGTGGCTCGCTGGCTACTGGCGTTTGCCGTGGAGTAGTCAACTCCAGCATCAATTCCATATGCACATCGGCCCGTGCGTACGGACTGTCTCTGAGCGGGATGTGCACGAAACGAATGCTCTCGTAGAGTTGTACTGCTGCTGCCGCCTTCTTATTCGACTCAAGCCAGACACGCCGGGCTCCTTTCTGGCGAGCGTAGTCAACGGCTGCTTCGCATAGAAGTCGGCCAATGCCAAGGCCACGGGCTCCTCTGGCAACGCCCATCTTGGCTAATTCGAACTCATCAGAACCGGTGCGGATAAGTGCAACCGTTCCTACAATTGTCTCCTCCTGCTGAGCGAGCAGAATTTCGCCATCATTGGGTAAGATGTGCAACTCAGGATGATCCAATTGCTCCAGGTCATGCGGCTCAACGGTGAATAAATCGCTAATACAGTCAATGTTGATTTGCTTAAACGAGGCTTGGTAGTGAGGCTCGTACGAAATGATCCGTGTGGGTTTCATGAGAGTAGGCTAGGTGATTGCAATACAAAAATGAAAGTATAACATTTTAATGTATGTACAACTATGTGTGCCTATGTACGCAATTCACCCCGGTTTCGGTTGCACTTTTATAATCTTTTAATCTAGCTATAAGTATACTAATAAGGTAAACTATATAGACAAAAGTAACATTGGTTTTATGCTCAGTTGCTTACTAATTAGCTTGTTAGGACCAGCACTGGGGCTGTATAACGCTGACTGGATGCCAGCAAAATTGATTGAATCAGATTATATTTTGCATTATACTAATTAAGCAATACATAATTTTTAATTATAGTTTGAAATAAGAATTATAGTTTGAAGATTTGACAAAAGACAATAGCAAAACTTGTTATTCAATCAGCCAATCTTCAATTCTACTTCTACAACCTAACAAGCTAAGTCAATGAGTTTATCACGCCGCAACTGGTTAAAAGCCAGCAGTCTATTTACCGCTACGCTCGGTCTTGGTCGCTGGAACGCGTCGCAGGCAGCACCGGGCGCTGCCTTGCCTGCTATGCCTGCCGAAGCCTTTACGAAGGAGCACCTGGTTTTGCCTCCATCGGCACCTAAGCTACGGGCACGGTTGCTGGCCAACGAGAATCCATTGGGTATTGCGCCAAGCGCGAAGAAGGCAATTATCGATTCGGCCAGCTCGGGGAATCGCTATGCGTGGAGCGAGTTCGGGCCAATGAAAAAACTCATTGCCGACAACGAAGGCATCAAGCCTGAGCACATCATGATGTCGCCTGGTTCGTCGGATATGTTACTAGCGGCGGCCGAACATTTTGCCAAGGGCGGTGGCACCATTTTAACCTGCCGGCCAACGTATGAAGATCTGCTCAAGAAATCGACCCTGTTTGGCGCTACGGTAAAGGCCCTTCCACTAACCAAAGAATTCCGGTTCGACCTGCCCGCTATTCAGGCCGCTCTGACGCCCGACGTGAAGCTGGTGTACATCGTAAACCCGAACAACCCAACCGGCACCATTCTGCCGCCTGCCGAACTCGAAGCGTTTTGCCGGGCCGTAGCGCCTAAAGCACCTGTTTTCATCGACGAAGCATACATCGATTTCCTGTCGCCAACCGATCGGCCGATGCTGGGCAAACTGGTTGCCGAAGGCCTGAACGTCATTCTGGCACGTACGTTCTCTAAAATTCACGGCTTCGCGGGGTTGCGTCTGGGTTATGCCATTGCCCAGCCAGCTATGCTCGAAGCCATGCATCAGTACATCGGTGCCGAACACGACGTCAGCGTAACCACGCTGATGGCCGGCATTGCCAGCTACCAAGACATTGCCTGGCAGAACCATTGCCGCACCGAAAACGCTAAAGCGCGCGATTTCACGGTGAAGGCACTAACCGAAATGGGGTACGAGATCATTCCGTCGTACGCCAACTTTATGCTGTTCCCGATCCGGATGAAGGGCAAAGCGTTCAGCGAGCAGATGATGGCACAGGGCATTGGCATTCAAACCCGCGACATCGACGGGCAGCCCTTCTGCCGGGTCAGTATCGGCACCATGGAAGAAATGGGCATGTTTGTCGACAGCTTCAAGAAGGTAGTTGGCTAACCAACCAACGGAACACTAAAGCAAGCCGCTTTCAGCTTACGCTGAGAGCGGCTTTTACGTATGGCAACACCTACCAGCGACTAATACGGCTGGATTTGCCTTCTTCTGCTTTTGCCCTTGACCGATTACCAAAATCGGTGCATAGCTTTGGGTTTTACGCCAGCGCGTTAACGCCGGCTGTCTGTAGAGTATGAAAACATATGTGTGGCTGGTTTTGCTGGTCGTTATCGGAATTGGTTGTTCACCCGCCCGGCGACTTAGCCGTGAGTTACATACGAAAGCCCTTTACACCGATCATTTTACGGGTGTGGCGCTGTATGATCCGACGAAGCAAAAGATGGTGATCGCCTACAATGCCGACAAGCCATTCACCCCCGCTTCGAACACCAAGCTGTTTAGTTTTTACGCGGGCCTGCTCACCCTGCACGACTCGTTGCCCGCCTTCAGGTACGTTGTCCGGAAAGGCGTTGGTCAGACTGATTCGCTCATTTTCTGGGGAACGGGCAACCCGTTGACCCTGCACCCTGATTTACCCGATACCACGTTACTGGCCTTTCTGCGGAAACGGCCGGAGCAACTCTTTTTCTCCCCCGCAAACTACAGTGGTCCCCGGTTTGGCGCGGGCTGGGCCTGGGACGATTACAATGATGACTACTCACCCGAACTGGCCCCACTGCCTCTTTTCGGCAACGTCGTACGGTTCGCCACAACACCCTCGTCGGTCAGCACGGTTAGCCCCCGCCGCTTTGCCGATAGCATTCGGGTAGCCAACCCGGGAAACAGCGTGCGTCGAAGCGAGTTCGGTAATCAGTTTACGCGCCCGGTCACTGCTCGGGCAGGCCGTCAGGATGTGCCGTTTCGCTGGTCGTCCGCCTTGGCTGCTCAGTTACTTTCGGATACACTCCGCCGACCCGTTGGCCTTGTGCAGCTACCCGTACCGGCCGATGCGCAACTGGTGCGTGGCTTCCCGACCGATTCGCTTTACAAACGAATGCTACAGGTGAGCGACAATCAGTTTGCCGAACAGGTGCTATTTATGGCATCTGCCGAACGCAACGCCACCAGCCTGGCCCCGGCGGTCGAATTGCGCCGCGTGGCCGATAGTCTGCACAACCCGGTCGGTAGCGCCCGGTGGGTCGATGGATCGGGGCTGTCGCGGTACAACCTGTTTACCCCCACTGTGTTGATCGACCTGCTTAAAAAAATTAGTGCCCTTGTACCGCAGCAACGCCTGTTTATGTTGTTGCCCGCCGCTGGTCAGTCAGGTACGCTGGCCTCGATCAGAACAGGCGGCCAACCGTATGTGTTTGCCAAGTCGGGGTCGATGACGGGCGTGTATAACCTGAGCGGCTATGTACGCACGCAACGCGGTAAGATCCTCTACTTCAGCATTATGCATAACAATTTCACGCAACCGGTCAGTGAAATACGTCGCCGTACGGGCGAGTTGCTAAAGACGATTCACGAGCAGTTCTGAGCATTTTCGGCGCGTTGGCCAGCCAGTGGCTACCCGGTCGATGTAGGGTAAGTTAGCCGGCTTGTGTCTTTACATAAGCAGACGTACCTGGTTCGATCAGGGTGGTTCGTCGTCAACTTATCGTTCGCTATGCGCATCGCCATTTTTGTCCTGCTAGCTTCCCTCCTGGGCCACTCTACCACGCTTTGTGCGCAACCAACGCAGCCCATTGGCAACCGCGCGCCGCTGGCTCCAACCAGATACCGCGAAATGCCGCTCGGCACCATCAGGCCGCAGGGCTGGCTACGTACCCAGCTCGACATCATGCGCGACGGCACCACGGGGCACCTCGACGAGTATTACTGGAAGATCAAAAATGATAACGGCTGGCTCGGTGGTAGAGGCGATGGCTGGGAAGAAACACCCTACTGGCTCGACGGTGCCCTTCCGCTCGCTCACCTGATCGGCGATAAGCCACTGCTCGATAAAGTAAACCGCTACATCGACTGGGCCATTCAGTCGCAGCGCCCATCGGGTTATTTTGGGCCAATTACCAAAACCGAGCGCGACGGAAAGCCCCTCACCACCTGTGATCAGGGCGAAGACTGGTGGCCCCGTATGGTCATGATGAAGGTGTTGCAGCAGCACTACCAGGCTACCGGCGATAAGCGGGTGCTTCCGTTTATGACGAAGTATTTCCGCTACCAGTACGACAACCTGAAAAACTGTCCGCTGGGGAAATGGACGGAATGGTCGACGGCGCGGGGCGGCGACAACCTGATGTCGGTGTACTGGCTTTACAATACGACCGGCGACAAATTCCTGCTGGACCTGGGTAAGCTGCTGAGTCAGCAAACAACGCCCTGGACACAGTTTTTTGGCGGGCGCAACTGGGTGATGCAGGCGGCAGCGCAACAAAACGGCGACGCCTGGATGAACCGCCACGCCGTAAACGTGGGCATGGGCCTGAAACTCCCCGCCATTCAGTACCAGGCCAGTAAAAACCCCACTGACCTGCAGGCCCTAAAAACTGGCTGGAACGACCTGATGTTACTGCACGGGCTACCTCACGGCATGTTCTCAGGCGATGAAGACCTGCACGGCAACGACCCCACGCAGGGCATTGAACTCTGCGCCATTGTTGAAACCATGTTTTCGCTCGAACAGGCCATTGCTATCACCGGCGACCCAACCTACATGGATGCGCTCGAACGCATGACGTTCAACGCCATGCCCACCCAAACCACCGACGATTACAACAGCCGGCAATACTTTCAGATTGCCAATCAGGTGGAGGTGAGCCGGGGCGTGTTCGATTTTTCGCTTCCTTTCGAGCGGGGCATGAACAACGTGTTTGGTCCCTATGCCGGGTACACCTGCTGTACCGCCAACATGCATCAGGGCTGGACTAAATTCAGCTCGCACCTGTGGTACGGCACCAACAACGGGCTGGCCGCGCTCGCCTACGCGCCCAATACGCTGACAACCACTCTTGGCGGCACAAAAATCACTATTCGGGAAGAAACCGGCTACCCCTTCACCGATCAGATCCAGTTCACGATAGATGCACCCAGGGCAATGGCTTTCCCGTTTGAACTCCGCATTCCGGGCTGGTGCAAACAGGCCACGATCTCGCTCAACGGAAAGGTGCTCCACACCAGTCAGGGCGGTCGGATCGCGACGTTGCAACGTACTTGGCAACCCGGCGATGTGGTTACCCTTACCTTGCCCATGACCGTGACAACCAGCAACTGGGCCAAGAATTCGCGCAGCGTTGAACGGGGCCCCCTGGTGTTCGCCCTGCACGTACCAGACAACACCACGAAGCATGAGCTGAAAGAAGAAGGTACGTATTACGAACTGAAACCAACCGGCGACTGGAACTACGGCCTACCGCAAGCGGTGGTGAAAGACCCCGCTGGCAGCACCACCATTACCCTAAAACCACCAACCGGCTTTGTCTGGAACGCCGCCAATGCACCCATCACGATCACGACGAAGGGCCGCAAAATACCCGGCTGGAAGGCTGGCAACGGGGTAGCCCATCAGCCGGTGTCGGCTCGCGACGGAATTTACAAAGGAGACGTAGCCAAACAGGAAGAAACCATCACGCTGATTCCGTATGGCTGCTCAAAACTCCGCATTGTGGCTTTTCCGGTAGTCCAGTAATGAGTAGCCGCCCCAACCAACCGCATTTATCGTCTCAACAGGTCTAATTTCTCTAATCCACGTTTGCATGCGCGTTTCTTCACTTCTTCTTTCCGCCCTGTTCCTGACAGGCCTGAGCCAGGCCCAAACGCTGCGCCCACCCGCCTATCCACTCGTTACCCACGACCCTTATTTCAGCGTGTGGAGCACCACCGACAAACTCACCGACTCACCCACCCGCCACTGGACCGGTAAGGCGCAGTCGCTGGAAGGCATTGTGCGGGTCGATGGCAAGTCGTACCAGTTTTTGGGGGCGGTGCCCACCGCCTACCAGCCCATTCTGGCAACCGGCGAAACTCGGCCCTTTACGGCAGCCTATACGTTTTCAAGGCCCGATACCACCTGGCTGAAACCGGAGTACGATGCCAAAGGCTGGCAAACCGGCCCCGGCCCCTTCGGCGATACGCCCGAGGCGAAAACCCGCTGGGTTAATAGCCGAACCAACAAGGATGGCATCTACTACCGCCGCGAATTCAATTACGACGGAAAAGCCGACCCGGCGAAACTGCTGCTCTCGATCAACCACGACGATGCTGTGACTGTGTACCTGAATGGCGTCGAGATTCTGAAGAAATCGGGGTACATCAGCGAATACATCAACCTGCCCTTGTCGGCGGCTGGGCAAAAAGCGTTGCGGCCGGGCAAAAACGTGCTGGCGGTGCATTGCGTCAGTCCCTATGGCGGTTCGTTTATCGACGTGGGCATTGTAAACCCGATCGTATCGACGGCCATGACCACCGCCACCCAAACGGCGGTGAAGGTATCGGCTACCCAGACCGAGTATAGCTTTACGGCTGGCCCTGTAGTGCTGAACGTCAACTTTCTCTCGCCTCTCTTACTCGATGAACTGGAGGTAGCCGCCCGCCCGGTCACGTACCTGACCTTCACGGCCCGTTCTGCCGATGGCAAGCCACATGCCGTACAGCTCTATGTTGGGGCGGCCGGTACACTAGCAACCAACTCCCCCGACCAGGAAGTGGTAGCCAGCACGGGCAACACCGCGGGGCTGAGTTGGGTGAACCTGGGTACGCAACAGCAGGCCGTACTTGCCCGAAAAGGTGACAACGTGCGCATCGACTGGGGCTACGCCTATCTGGCCGTTCCACAGCAGACTAAAGCCCAGGTATCGCCCGGCCCGCTCGACGAACTGAAAAACCAGTTTACGAGTCAGGGAACGTTGTCGGCGGGCAAGGCATCAACGGCGCCCGCGCGCGACTACGGTCTGGCCGTTAGTTTTCCGGTGGGTACGGTAGGTACGTCGCCGGTAGAGCGGCACCTCATGCTGGCCTATGATGACATGTATGCGGTGCAGTATTTCGGCAAAAACCTGCGGGCCTGGTGGCGGCGCGACGAAAAAACGACGATGCCCGACCTGCTGCAAACCGCCGAAAAAGATTACACCCGACTGAAACAAAAGAGCACCGCATTCGACGCTAAACTATACGCCGACGCCCAGAAAGCAGGCGGCAAAGAATACGCGGATCTATGCGCACTGGCCTACCGGCAGGCTATTGCGGCCCATAAAATTGTGGCGGGCCCTGCGGGTGAAGTATTCTTCCTGTCGAAAGAGAATTTCTCCAACGGCTCCATCGGTACGGTCGATGTAACGTACCCGTCGGCACCGCTTTTCCTGCTGTATAACCCAACCCTGCTGAAAGGCATGATGGAGCCGATCTTCCAGTATTCAGAAAGCGGCAAATGGACCAAGCCTTTTGCCGCCCATGATGTAGGGACGTACCCACTCGCTAACGGGCAGACCTATGGCGAAGATATGCCGGTGGAAGAATGCGGTAATATGCTGTTGCTGGCCGGGGCCATTACCGGTGCCGAAGGCAATGCCAACTACGCGAAACAGCACTGGAAAACGCTGACCACCTGGGTCGAATACCTGCGCAAGGATGGGTTCGACCCCGCCAATCAGCTCTGCACCGACGACTTTGCCGGCCACATTGCCCGCAATGCCAACCTATCGGTGAAAGCCATTCTGGGTATTGCTGCCTACGGACAAATGGCCGCTAAACTGGGCGATCAGGCAACAGCGGCCACGTACCTGAAAACTGCGCAGGACATGGCGGCCAACTGGCAGAAACTTGCCGCCGACAACGGCCACTATGACCTGACGTTTGAGAACGCCAACGATACCTGGAGCCAGAAGTACAACCTGGTTTGGGATAAGCTCCTGGGCATGAACGTGTTCCCAAAAACGGTGGCGCAAACCGAAATTACCTACTACCTGACCAAGCAGAAACCCTACGGCCTGCCCCTCGACAGCCGACGTACCTACACTAAATCGGACTGGATTATGTGGACCGCTACGCTGGCCGACTCGAACGCCGATTTCCAGACGTTTATCAAGCCAGTCTGGAAGTTCGCCAACGAAACGCCGTCCCGTGTGCCGCTCACCGACTGGCACGAAACCACCGACGGCAAGCAGGTTGGTTTTCAGGCCCGCTCGGTGGTGGGTGGTTACTATGTGAAAATGCTCGAAGGCAAACTACTACCGCGTAACTAATTAAGGCTGGCGATAGGCTGCTTTTGGTGTAATGTGTTGCTGACGCCTAGTCGAAAAGCTCGCATGCGAAGCAATAGACTTCACCAAAAGCAACCTGCCCCACCCCTGATAATCAACTAACCGGCCTGATGCATTCAATCCTCCAAATACGTATATCGGTGCGCTGGTTACAGCTCGTTTGCCTTGTTACCCTGACGATTGCAGGCAGTTATGCACAAGGACCGCTTCCGGCTGGGGTGCGGCGGGTGCTTTTTCTGGGCAACAGCATTACCTACGCAGGTACGTATGTGAGTTATGTCGACGCTTATGTGAGCACGCGCTACCCGCAACGGAGGCTCGAATTCATCAACGCGGGCTTGCCCAGCGAAACCGTTTCGGGCCTGTCGGAAGAGGGCCATGCCAACGGGAGATTCCCCCGCCCTGATTTGCACGAACGGCTGGCCCGCGTACTTACACTCACGAAGCCCGATCTGGTCATAGCCAGCTACGGCATGAACGACGGCATCTACCTACCCTTCGACGAGCGCCGGTTTCAACAATTTCAGGATGGAATCAACTGGTTACATAGCGAGGTCATCAAGGCAGGGGCGCAGGTTATTCACCTTACCCCACCCGTTTTCGACGACATGAAGGGCCATAAACCAGGCTATGCCGCTGTACTAGACCGCTATTCCGACTGGCTACTCGATCAGAAAACGGCCCAAAACTGGGCGGTGATCGATGTGCACTACCCCATGAAGCAATTTCTGGACAACCAGCGAAAGGCTGACTCGACCTTTGCGCTGGCCAAGGATGGCGTTCACCCCGGCGAGTTGGGGCACTGGCTGATGGCAAAAAGTGTGCTGCTTGGTCTGGGTGAAACAGCGGTTGCCGACGCACCGGATATACAGACTGCTATGGCACCGATCCCTAACGCCGCCCAACTGGTAAAGCTCACTGTCGATCGGCAGACCATCATGAAAGACGCCTGGCTCACGGCCACCGGCCACAAACGTCCCGGCATGAACGTCGGCTTACCCCTCGATCAGGCAAAAGCCAAAGCCGCCGAGCTTGACGCGCAAATCAAGGCGCTCTTACGTTAGAAGAAACCTGGTTGGGTAAGGCTTTCTCATAGAGATAAGCCCTTAAAAATTACCTGTAAAGCACTTGTGGTCTTACTTTTTCTTTTTGGCGGGTTTGCAGGTTTTACAAAACTCGGCCAGTTCGCTGATTTCCTGTTTAACGGCGGCGTGTAGGGGTTGCAGCTCTGTTTCTTTTATGCCGATATCTGATAGAGCACCGGCATTGGCATGGCGTTCGGCCAGTTCTTTTTGCAACGAATCATAGATCGGCTGCAAAAAATTGACGCTCGAAAAAGCGCCTTTCTCTTCGAAGATCCGTTTCCTGAATTTCCGGGCGTATAGCTCTTGCAGGTCGAATTCGTAGCGGGCGAAAGTCAACAAACTGGCCGCCGTTGAGTTATCCGGAGCAATGATATAGGCGGCATCCCGCGTGAAGGTGCACTTAACTTTTGAGTTGAAATTCTTGGTAAACATGAACTCGTAGGCGCTCATGTAAAATGAAAAATCCATGGCCGCCGTCGAATGCAAACTGTAGGTAGTACCCTGACCTATTTTGGTAGACTTCGACTGAAAATCAGTAAACTGAAGCGTGTAACCTTCATCCCACTCAATGACATTTTGCGCCTGGCTATTGGCCGATGCCAGCAGAAAGGCGATACTGGCAACTACGTTCAAAAGATCAACACAACGAAACATAACACGTTGATTTATATTGGCTTGAAATAAAGGTCGTCACTACAAACAATCCACATCGATAATCACGCTGACGGCGCGGAGGCCTTTGTCGGTGAGAATATCGGTGATGCAGCTTTGAATAAATGCTTTTACCGCTTTAAAGTTGATTTTCTCGCGTTCCAGCTTAATCAGAATATCATAGAGAAACTGGTTCCGAATGCGTTCAACGAGTGGTTGTTCGGGGCCAAGTACCCGCTCGTCGCCGAGTTGAGCCGCCAGAGTGGCCCGCAATACATCGGCCGCTTTTTTGCTCACCCGCTGATCGGTGTGCCGAACAGTTAACTTGATAAGGCGCGAAAACGGCGGGTAATTGAAGTCACGGCGCTCCACGATCTCTTCGTCATAAAGGCCGAGGTAATCGTTATCAATAATTTTCTGCAACACCACCTGCGACGGATCACTGGTTTGAATCAGCACGCGCCCCTGCCGGTCGGCCCGTCGCCCGGCGCGGCCACTCACCTGAGTCATCATCTGAAACGCCCGCTCGGTGGCCCTGAACTCCGGCCAGCGGATGATTCGGTCGGCGTCGAAAATACCGACGAGGCTAACGTTATCGAAGTCTAACCCTTTGGTAATCATCTGGGTACCTACCAGAATATCGACATTCCCACCTTCAAACTCACTGATGATCTGCTGGTACGCATTCTTGGCGCGGGTAGTGTCGAGGTCCATGCGCTGAATCCGGGCGGAGGGAAACAGAATCTGTAGCTGGTCTTCCAGTTTTTCGGTCCCGTACCCCACCGTTTTCACCTTGGTTGATCCGCAGGTAGGGCACACCTTGGGTACATCCTCTTTATGGCCGCAATAATGGCAGCGCAGTTCGGCGGCCCGCTGGTGGTAGGTCAGGCTAACGGCGCAGTTGAGGCACTGGCTGGTCCATTCGCAGTCTTCGCATTGCAGGTAGGGCGAATAACCGCGCCGATTCTGGAACAGGATACTCTGCTCACCCCGCTCCAGGTTATCGGCCAGGGCGTTGAACAGCGCCGACGAAAATTCGTTTTTCATCGTTTTCTGCTTCCGCTCCTGCTTGGTGTTGATCAGCGAAATAAACGGCAGGTTGGCGTCGCCGTACCGTTGAAACAGTTCGACCAACCCGTAGCGTCCCTGCTTGGCCTGGTAATAGGTTTCGATCGACGGCGTGGCCGACCCCAGCAACACTTTGGCCTGTTGCCAGTGGGCCAGCATCATGGCTACATCGCGGGCATGGTAACGCGGAGCCGGGTCGTGCTGCTTGTAAGAGGTTTCGTGCTCCTCGTCGACAATAATCAGGCCGAGGTTGTCGAACGGTAAAAACACCGCCGACCGCACGCCAATGACAAACTGAAACTGACCCGAAACAACGCCTTTCCAGACTTCTACCCGTTCGTTATCCGAGAATTTAGAGTGGTAAATACCCATCTTGTCGCCGAACACTTTTTGCAGGCGCACCACAATCTGGGTAGTCAGCGCAATCTCGGGCAGGAGGTACATCACCTGCGAGCCGCTGGCCAGCACTTTCTGGATAAGATCGATGTACACCTCCGTTTTACCGCTGCCTGTAATGCCATGAAACAGCACGATATTCTTCTGGGCAAACTCCGCCATAATGCTGTCGGAAGCGGCTCGCTGGGCGGTAGTTAGCACAATCTCTTTCTGGGGCGCAAAGGCGTCGGAAAACCGGGGCTGAATCAGTTCGAAAGCTTCAAACACACCGTTTTTCAGCAACGTACCCAGCGACGACTGCGAGAGTTCGTCGTCCTGATTGAGGATGCTCTTATCAAGGCCATTTTCGTTCAGGGCGGGATTCCGTTGCATGGGTACGTGGCGCAGGTACCGCATCACAACCTCTTGCTGCTTAGGTAGTTTATCGAGCCGCTGTAATAAGGCCAATAACTGCTCGGGCTGTTCGTAATTCTTGTGAAGCTTCACCTTACGCACCATTTTAGGTACGTATTTTTCTTTCACCTCATCAAAAACGATCACCGCCCGCTTGCCTACCAACGATTTTATAAGGGCGGGTACGTTGGCCTCGCCTACCTGCCGACCCAGTTCTTCGTACGATAACGACGGGTGCTTTTTCAATTCTTCGAGTAAAACCTCCTCCTGCTCAGTAAGCAGGTCGGGATGGTCGAAGTCGGGGTTGTACTGCACCTTTGACCGGCTCGTGATCTTAAGCCCCGAGGGGAGCGCTACGTTCATCACCTCGCCAATGCAGCACATATAATACTCGGCCATCCAGGTAAACAACTGAAGCTGGTAACCCGTCACAAGTGGGTATTCATCAAGGAGTTCGAGTACGTATCTGGCCTGATAGTTTTGGGGCGGGTGGTTGTGCAGGCCGGCAACCACCGCCGTAATAACTCTACTTTTTCCGAAAGGAACGATAACTCTGGCCCCAATTTTGATAAGCGACGCCATCTCTCTTTTCACCCGATAAGTAAATAGACGGGGCACAGGAATAGGCAAAATTAAGTCAACAAATAGTGTGACCTCTTCTTCAATGGTTTGCGGAAATAGTGTGTTTGACACAATTTTTTGTTACCAATAATAAATAATAGTGTACTTATGAATCAACCAGCTTTTCGGTTGGCAAGGAAATTGTCACATGGCCTACTAACATACGCACCTTATAGATAGAGTATAACCCCCTAATATCTACCAATTAAATATACAGTGGGTTACTTGTAAGTGCTTGTTAAGTAAAAAAGTGTCGTATCGCTCCGGCACTCAAGTGAAAATCAGCCTTAATAATGAAACACATCTATCCACTCTTTACGCTCCGTCTGCTGACGGCAGCGGTGCTCATACTGTATGCCTCAGCGGCTCACGCTCAGATCAGCGGAACTGTCTACCGAGACATCGATGCGAGCGGTTCACATACCATCAACCTACCAGTTGAGCCGGGTGTTCCCAATGTAACAGTAAACGCCTACGTCAATTTCAGTTTATCGCCAATTAGCGTCACCACGAATGCCAATGGCGGTTATATGTTCACCGCCGAACAAATTCCGCCACAGGCGAAAGTACGAATAGAATTTGCTTCGATAGAGGACGGTTTCTTCTTCGGCCCCGTTGGCTTGAACAGCCAGACAAACCTGCGCTTTGTCACGGCCCCCGCCACGGAAGTCAATTGCGGCATCAACTACCCAACCGACTATTGTCAAAACGGAGAAGTCAGCATCATCTTGCCTTGCTTTGTCAATGGCAACCCGCTCACAACCGTCAACGCCAATGGGCCCGTTAGCCCAGAGAACCAGGCGGCCAATGCCGATGTGCTGGTTTCGTTTTCCGTTGATGCTTCCGGACTAGCGTCGGGCACCAATTTTCCGCCGGTGCATCTGGCTTCAGCCGGTGAACTAGGAGCCGTTTGGGGTATTGCCTACCTGCGAGCTGAACGAAAAGTATTGAGTAGTGCCACCATTAAACGGCATTCCGGGCTGGGCCCTCTGGGAACAGGTGGCATCTATGTAACTGATCTGACCACGGCAACATCGACCCCATTCGTTGATTTTCAGGCTGACCTCGGTATTTCAACCGGTGCCGATCCACATTCGGGTCTGAACCCCGACAAAACGCAGCCCAGCGCTGACCCCGGTCCCATGAGTGTGCTGGGTAAAAGCGGTCTGGGTGGCATTGACCTTTCCGACGATAGCAAAACCCTGTATGTTGTCAATATGCTCGATCGGAAACTGTACGGCGTTTTTATCGACTCGCCAGCCCGCAAACCCAGCCCGGCCGACGTTAAGTCATGGCCTATCGACCAGTCAGGCTGCCCCAATGGCGACTTCCGGCCCTGGGCGGTGTACAACTACCGAAAATACGTTTATGTAGGTGGGGTTTGTTCAGGCGAAAACCGCAGCTCGAAGATCGGGCAATACAACTCAGCCACGGAAGCATTGGCCGCCACACTACCCGACACGGCCGGTCTGAAAGCCATCATCATGCGCCTAGACCCGCGTCAGGGCGATGCCGCTACGTTTCAGACGGTGCTGAGCTTTCCGCTTACGTTTCAGCGCGGAGCCGCTGACCTCACCGACAATTGCGCTGAGTTCAACTACTGGCTTCCCTGGACCAACGAGTTTCCGCTGGGTTGTAACAGCACTGGACAATTTGTGATGTGGCCGCAGCCAATGGTTACCGACCTAGCTTTCGACGATAACGGAGACATGGTCATTGGCATGCTCGACCGGTTCGGGCACCTGGCCGGTGTACAAAACCACAACCCAAATGGAGAAGGGTCGTATAACGGTTTCACGGGCGGCGATATCCTGCGGGCCAGTGTATTGAACCCCGATCGATCGGCTTATAAACTGGAATCGAACGGCTCGGTCGGTGGCCGCACTGCCGGATCAAACACCATTCCGGGATCGGGCGAAACCATGTCGCCCCCTTACGCTACCACCACAGGCAACTTCGTGGTTTCCGGTGTGGGCAATAACCAGGGACCGGGCGGCGGCGAATTCTATTTTAACGACCAATGGTATTTCAACGTAGCCGGGCGCGTTGCCCATGACGAGACAACCAACGGCTCGCTGATGATCCGCCCCGGCTCGAACGAAGTCATGACGTCGGTTTTTGACCCAATCACCGACGTGTACCAATCGGGAGGCGTGCGAATAATGAGTAACCTCGACGGCACCGTCAAGCGCAATTACGCCTTATATGGCTTCAATACGCCGGGTTCGTTCGGCAAAGTATCGGGGCTGGGCGACGGTAAAATCCTGTGCGACCTCCCCCCCATCGAGATTGGCAACCGCGTCTGGTTCGATGATAACCGCAACGGTGTTCAGGATGCCTACGAACCAGGCGTCGACGGCATTGCGCTGCGGTTGTTCGACATGAGTAGTGGCAGTGCCGGCATAGAGGTAGGCAGCACCACAACGGCCAATGGTGGGTTGTATGTGTTCAATAACGGTAACGTACCCATCGGTCTGCAGTTTAACCGAAACTACCAGATTCGGATGGATGTGGGGCAGCTACCCGCCCTCGACCTGTCGGCCACGATGCCAGCGGGTGGTTCAGGCCGAAACGGGCGGCGAGCCAGTACAACCCGCGACTATTACCTGTCGCCGCAGGCACAGGGAACAGCTCCCGGCAGTGTCACCCGCGACAGTGACGCGTCGATTATCGGTTCAGACGCGGTCATTAGCCTCACAACGGGTGATTTCGGTCAGAACAACTACAATTATGACCTGGCCGTGTACGCCTGTCCGTCGATCACGACTGAGCTCGAAGCCCTGTCGGTCTGCGCCGATGCGGCTACGATCCCAGCCATCCCCGTCACCGGTCAGAATTTCGCACTGGTAGATGATCTGCGGTTTGTTTATTTCACCTCGCCCCAGAGCGGCACGGCCATGTATGAAGGCGGTACTGTGCTGGCAACCTACACGCCCGGTAACCCGGCGTCAGACGTTACGTCGCTAACGGGCGCCGCCATCTCAACGGCAAACGCAACGGGCGCGCCCATCGAGTACTACGTCTACGGCATTGTGTACCCCACGCCGGTAAATCCAGACTGCCGCGTCTCGTCGCTGTCGAAGCTGACTATCCTGCCTAAACCCACTATTTCGGTAACGCCCACGTCGGCTACCCTGACCTGCAGTGAGCCAATCGCTACATTAGCAGCCCAGGACCCTACGCCACGGACTATATACACCTGGTATAGTCCCAGCAGCAGCACGGGGACCGAAAATCCTACACTGACCGTCAGCACACCGGGTGTTTATACCCTGACCGGCTCGCTGGATGGCTGTGCGGGTGATGTAGCAACGGCAACGGTGATCGAAGACAAAGGCCTCGGTACCGTGTCGGTCAACAACGTAACGTTGACGTGCAGCACCACGGTGGCGACCCTGACGGCCAGTGTGGATGGTGTACCGGCTGCTTACCCTGTTTTCTGGACCGGCCCCAACGATTTCACCAGTACGGCCAACCCAATCGCGGTTGATCTTGCAGGTACGTATACCGCCTCTATCACGCTACCTAACGGTTGCACCGTCGCCTCCGACCCAGCGTCGGGTATTGTAACGCAGGGCGACCTGACGCCCCCTTTCCTGGACGCGTTCGGTGGTATCAAATTCTGCCCGACCTGTTCGGTCACCCTGGTCGCCGAAGCGAGTGGCGTGTCGTTTTCCTGGACCGGGCCCAATAACTTCACCAGCACCGAACAATACCCGGTTGTTCAGGATGAAGGGCAATACACCGTA
This sequence comes from Fibrivirga algicola, assembly GCF_011742925.1. Lineage (GTDB taxonomy): Bacteria > Bacteroidota > Bacteroidia > Cytophagales > Spirosomataceae > Fibrella > Fibrella algicola. The sequence continues at coordinate 477,876 of NZ_WAEL01000005.1, read as the reverse complement.
ACCGTAACCGATTTAGAAACCGGCTGTACCGAGTTCCTCGACGTTGTTGTTGAACGGTTAACGTCTGATGCCTGTCCGGTGCTAACTACAGATACACCCTCATTAACGGTCTGCTCGGGCGATCAGGCCCCGGCAGTTACTGTTACAAGCAGTTCGTTTGGACCCGCTCAACAGGTTCAGTTTGTGCAGTTCACTTCACCGCAATCAGGCACGGCTATATACACGGGGGGCACCGTACTCAGCACCGTAACGCCCGACCTGAACAACCGGGCCGTGTTACTGCCTGCTATTCTATCGGCTCAACTGGCGTCAGCTACCACCCAGCCCCTATACATCTACGCTATCGTTACACCAGCCCCCGCCACAATGGAGAATGGCTCCCCGGAATGCTGGCCATCTGCACTGCTGACGGTTACCGTATCGAAACCGGTATGCCCGCCAATTGGCGTGACCCGCCTGCGATGAGCTGATTGGCCTGTATATGTTTCCTGAAACGCCCCGAAGAAAACCTTTGGGGCGTTTTTTTGCGTTACCCTACTAAACGTAAGCATACACCTCAGCCAATATGACAACAACCTCGCAGCCCGTCGACGTACTCATTGTAGGTGCTGGCCCTTGCGGACTTGCCGCCGGTATCGAAGCCAGTAAAAGTGGGCTGAGCCATTTGATTCTCGAAAAAGGCTCTGTTACCGAGTCAATTCGGCGCTATCCGAAGTTGATGCGCTTCTTTTCGACGGCCGAAAACATCGAGATTGGTGGTATCCCGTTTCCTGTATCAAGCGTAAAAGCCAACCGAAACGAAGCGCTGCAATACTACCGTAAAGTAGCCGCCTACTACCATCTGAAAACCAAGGTGTTTACCGAGGTACAAAGCGTGCAGAAACAGGGCGATATCTTCCGGGTCCTAACCACTAAAGGCGACACGTTTTACGCCTACAAAGTCATTTTGGCCACGGGCTATTTCGACAAGCCGCGTTGGCTGGGCATTCCCGGCGAAGACGGTCCCCAGGTGTCACACTATTACGACGAGCCATTCAAGTACTCGTTCACAAACGTGGTGATCATTGGCGCCTCAAATTCAGCGGTCGAAGCAGCTCTCGAACTGTACCGCCACGACGTAGACGTAACGGTAGTGCACCGGGGCGACGATTTCCGGTCGACGGTGAAGTACTGGCTAATCCCCGACGTAAAAAACCGGGTGAAAGAGGGCAAGATCAAAACCGTTTTCGGCAGCTGCGTGACCCGCATCAGCCAGGATGCCGTACGGGTACACAACCTGAAATCAGGAGAAATAACAACCATCCCCGCCGATTTTGTCCTGATTCTGACCGGCTACACACCTGACTCCGACTTATTGCAGCGCTGCGGCGTTGAGTTAGACCCGGAGACCCAGATTCCGCAGTATAACCGCACCACCTTCGAGACCAACGTACCTGGGCTGTATGTGTGTGGTACCGTACTGGCGGGCATTTTCACCGAAAAAGTGTTTATCGAGAACGGCCGCGAACACGCTCAGGCCATCATCGATCACATGATGGGTCGGGAGATCCACAAGGTGAACGAACTGGTGCAGCGTATATAAACTGGTTTGTCGTTTGCGGTTGCTCCGCTGAGAGCATGCTTTTTTCTTCTAGCGGAGCAACCTCAAACGACAACCTGTAGTTTTGCGCCATGAATACTCTCCTTCCCGATTTATTTGCCCAGTTCAATACCCTGCGCGTACTAGTTGTGGGCGACGTTATGCTCGACGCTTACGTATGGGGCCGGGTCGACCGGATTTCCCCCGAAGCGCCGGTTCCGGTGGTAACGGTAAATCGTCGTGAGGTGCGGCTGGGCGGGGCAGGTAACGTGCTGCTTAATGTGCAGGCGCTGGGGGCCGAGGCCATCGTTTGCTCCGTCATCGGCACAGACAGGGCTGGCGATCAGCTTCAGCAACAACTGACCGAGCGCGGCCTGAACTGCGACGGTCTGATTCGGTCTGATTCACGTATTACCACCATCAAGGAGCGCATCATCGCGGGGTCGCAGCAGGTAGTCCGGGTCGATACCGAAACGGATAAGTACATCACCGATACCGAACGTGCCCAACTCATCGACACCGCCAAATCGCTGATTCCCGGCTGTCAGGTCGTTGTTTTCGAGGATTACGACAAAGGGGTGCTTAGCCGCGAGGCCATCGCCGAGATCACGGCCTTTGCCAACGAGCAAAACGTACCCACGGTGGTCGATCCAAAGAAACGGCACTTTCTCGACTACGAACACACCACGCTTTTCAAGCCCAACCTGAAAGAGCTTAAAGAGGGCCTCAAGGTTGATTTCGACGTTGACCAGCCGGGCGAGTTAGCCAGGGTAGTGGCCCAGTTAAAAGACAGGATGCATCTATCAGGTACGTTGATTACCCTCTCGGAGCGCGGTGTTTACATCGATCTGGCCGGCGAGCAGGCAAAGCTACCTGCACATGTTCGCAAAATTTCTGACGTGTCGGGGGCGGGCGATACCGTGATCAGCATTGCGGCCTGCTGTGTAGCCCTTCATCAGTCACCGCAGCGCATTGCGGGCCTTTCAAATCTGGGTGGCGGGCTTGTGTGCGAAAGCGTTGGCGTTGTTCCCATCGACAAGACCCGGCTGTTCGACGAAGCGGTCCGTCTGGGCGTTTAGACAACCGGTATACGTAATTGTCATTTCCGTCGACCGGCTCTCGGCCACCCAATGGTGCTCTGCGTAGCCCTGACGTTATTTCTCTGGCCTTTCTCTCTTCCGTTAACGTACCCGCAATGCTCCGCCTGCTGGCTACTTGTTTTGCTGCGTTGGCCTTTGCCACCAGCCTGCACGCTCAGTCACGACCTGACCGTACAGAAGCCCTTTCCCTATTCGACTCTGCCCGGCAGCGGCCTGTGCCGGTGATTATGTACCGGACGGTCGAAAAAAAGGCGGGCAAGGCAAAACTGGCTATTATCAGCCACGGCTATGGTGGCAAGTACACAGACTACTCGTTCATCGCCACCACACTGGTTCGGCTTGGCTATGTAGTTGCCAGTATTCAACACGAAGTACCGGGCGATGAGCCCATTGCTACAACGGGAAACCTTCGAAAAACCCGCCGCCCAAACTGGGAGCGGGGCGTGGCCTCAATTCGTTTCGTGGCGCAAACGCTACGCCGTACCGACCCTACTATCGACGGTCATCAGCTGCTGTTAGTAGGCCATTCAAACGGCGGCGATATGTCGATGCTGTTTGCTGCGACGTACCCGGCCGAAGTAGCCAATGTGATTTCGCTGGATAACCGACGGATGCCCCTGCCACGCACCAAACGCCCCCGCCTGCTTTCGATCCGTTCCATCGATCAGGTAGCTGATCCCGACGTCCTGCCTACACCCACTGAACAACACACATTCGGCATCACCGTTGTCCAGCTTCCTGTTCTGCACAATGATATGTGGGATGGGGCTACCGACCAACAAAAACGGGCAATGACCGACGCCATTACCCGTTTTCTACAGTAGGTTTTACCAGATACGTTACCGAAGGTTGGCGGCCGATCGCCAGACATATCGTAAAATAGTGGCCTGACCACCGCCGGGCGTATCATACTGCTCAATCCGAATGCATTGCCCTCCTACCCGGTCATAAAACTGAATGGCCGACTGGTTAATCTCATACACAACCAGATGAAAACCGGGCTGCGTAGCCTGCGGTATTACCTGCCGGGCGGCCTCCCGCATCAGGCCCAGCCCAATACCCTTTCCTTTCTGGCCCGATGCCACATGCAGGTTGTCGATCAACGTACCCAGCTGCGGGTCTTCGTCGAGGTACAGGCAGATGAAGCCGCACAACGCTCCGTTTTCTTCAGCCACCAGAATACGCTGGTTAGCGGCTGGTTCAGCCAATCGGCTCGACCAGACCGCCAGGCGATCCTCAGCGATATTGCCGTCGAGGTAGTCGTCGCGCAGAATGCCCCGGTACGTTTGCCGCCAGCTTTGGGTATGGAGCGCAGCAATCGCATCGGCGTCGGAAAGCTGGGCAAACCGGTAGGTTATCATGATCGTAGAATAAGAACAGTCTACCTGTACTAAGTTCGGTCGGTCTAATTGGTACATTGGTAACAAAACAAGACACGCATGAAAATCTCGTCGTCCCTTTTCGTGGTGCCATTCCTTTTTGCGTGCGAGAAACCCATCTCACCGTTCACTATAAACCCGGTTCAGGTTTATACGCCTACTGAATTGTCTGTACAGGCTACGGGTAGTTGTGACGTTACGCATCTCTGGGAAGGAAAAACGGTTAATGTGGCTGGCCATATCGAAGCACTCAACCTGTTTAGCAACAAGTTTTGGCTCTATGACACGGATGGACGAGGCTTCGTTGAAATCTATTACGCAGATCCCTCGGCCCAGTCAGGCCGCGACATATACGAGTTCGCCAAAGCCAATACTGGACGAGCAATAACCATTACCGGCTTAACAGTCGGTAACAGCATGCCCACGCAGTCGAGTTGCCGGAAAGGACTGTCGATAACAATTGCCAACAAGACAGCGATCAAGTTTTAAAACGCCTGATCTGTTAAACCGAAAATTCTTTCACCGCGTCGATAAACACGCGCACGTGATCGGGATTGGTGTCGGGATAAACGCCGTGGCCGAGATTGGCAATGTGGCGCTGAGGCCCAAACGCGGTGAGCATCTGCCGCACTTCAGCCCTGATCTGGTCAGGGGTAGCATACAGCACACAGGGGTCCAGATTACCTTGCAGCGTTTTGCCGGGAATCAACTCCCGCGACTCAGCAATGCCCATGTTCCAGTCAAGACCGACCACGTCGCAGTTGAGTTGCCCGATAGCCTCACGAGCAAAGAACGCCCCTTTGGCAAATACGGTAATGGGCGTATGTCCCACCTCGGCGTCGGCCTTGATGGCATCACAGATTTGCTGGATGTAGGGTAGTGAAAACGTATTGTACTGGTCAGGTGACAGAATCCCGGCCCATGAGTCGAACAGTTGGACCAGATCGGCACCAGCACGTACCTGCGCCTTCAGATACGTAATCGTACTGTCGGTAATCTGTTGCAGCAAAGCATGCGCGAAAGCGGGATCGGTGTAAAGCAGCTTTTTGGCTACAGAAAACGTTTTTGATCCTTTACCCTCGGTCATGTAGCAGAAAATGGTGAATGGTGCCCCGGCAAAACCCAGTAGCGGCACCCGGCCGTTCAGCATCTGCTTGGTGATGCGCAGGGCCTCGAGCACGTACCCAAGATCCTGTTCAGCATCGGCGATGTGGAGGCTATCCAGATCGGCCATTGTGCGCACCGTGCGTGGAAAAACCGGCCCGCGTTGCTCCACCATTTCGTAAGGCAACCCCATGGCTTCGGGCACCACCAGAATATCCGAGAAAATGATAGCCGCATCGACGCCGAGCAAATCAACGGGTTGAACCGTGACCTCGGCAGCCAGCTCGGGCGTGGTAGCCAATTTGATAAAGCTGCCTGCCTTTTCGCGAACAGCCCGGTATTCGGCCAAAATTCGGCCTGCCTGACGCATCAGCCACACGGGTGTCCGCTCAACGGCCTCGCCCCGAGCCGCCCGGAGCACTAAATCGTTTTGTAAATTCATGCTACAAATATCGGAAGGGAGAGAAGAGAGTTAAGAATTAACCGGTAAGAATTAAGCGTTGCTTTGCTAACGCACCGTCTGGTTCATCAGCAAAGCAACGCTCAATGCTTACCGCTCTTCTGCCAACGCTTTAATAGCAGGCACTTCCAGTACCCGCCGTTGTTTCCCCTTGCCAACCGAATTGATCATCGCTCGCCCTATTTGGTTTAGTGTAATGACAAATGAAGGGGCCAGTCTGCGCACAATGGGGTATAGCCAGCTGATGTATCTGTAATAACTGTTTGTGTTTTTCATACCCGGCATTGAATGGATATACCCCGGCCGGAAATTGAACACTTGCTTGAAAGGAAGTGCCATCAGGTCATTTTCAGTTTTGCCCTTCACCCGCGCCCACATTGTGCTTCCCTTTTCGGTACTGTCGGTGCCCATTCCTGAGACATAACAAAATGTCATATCGGGGTTTCGCTGACTCAACAGCGTGGCCATGTGCATTGTCAGCGTGTGGGTAAGCCGGTAAAATTCGGCTTCTTTTAACCCAACAGACGACACACCAAGGCAGAAAAAGCAAGCATTATACCCCGTCAGTTGAGCGGCAACTGCCGACAGGTCGTAAAAATCAGGCACAATAAGTTCGCGCAGTTTGGGGTGCACCAACCCCGTAGTTTTCCGGCTTACGCTCAGCACATCGCTAACCCGATCGTCGAGCAAGCATTCATGTAAAACACCTTCGCCAACCATTCCTGTTGCGCCGGTCACTATCGCCCTGATTGTCATGATTGCCTGGGTAGAAAGACAGTTTACTCATTAATTTTGGTAGAACTACTGCTGTCAACTAGTTGTAGTAACGATTAACAATTTTTCTAATTCCCCGAATCCACCCATCTTTGCGATATATTAATGCATACCCCTGTTATGGAGTTGAAACGAGTTGTTGTGACGGGCCTCGGTGCCCTTACCCCCATTGGAAATACCGTTGAGGAATTTTGGCAAGGTCTGAGCACCGGCACCAGCGGAGCCGCACCCATCACTAAATTCGACGCGTCCTTATTTAAAACACGCTTCGCCTGCGAGGTGAAAGGATTTGATCCGCTCAATTATTTCGACCGGAAAGAAGCCCGCAAGATGGATGGGTACGTTCATTACGCCATCGTAACGGCCGATCAGGCCATTGCCGACGCCGGTCTGCTGAACGAAGGTATCAACAAAGAGCGGGTCGGTGTAATCTGGGCGTCGGGTATTGGCGGTTTGCATAGCTTCCAGGAAGAAGTATTGGCTTATGGAGCAGGGGGTAAAGTGCCCCGATTCAGCCCCTTCTTTATTCCGAAAATGATTGCCGATATGGGTGCCGGTATGATCTCGATCCGCCACGGGTTCATGGGCGTCAACTTTGCGCCGGTATCAGCCTGCGCTTCGAGTACCCACGCCATGATCGATGCCTTTAACTTTATCCGGCTGGGTAAAGCAGATGCCATCGTAACGGGCGGCTCCGAGTACGTAATCACCGATTCGGCGCTGGGCGGCTTCAGCAACATGAAGGCTCTCTCGGAACGTAATGACGACCCACAGCGCGCCTCACGGCCCTTCGACGCCAACCGTGACGGCTTTGTGCTGGGCGAAGGGGGCGGCGGTATCATCCTGGAAGAATACGAACACGCCAAAGCACGCGGCGCCAAAATCTATTGTGAACTGGTTGGTTCGGGCGCCACAGCCGATGCCTATCACATGACGGGTACACACCCCGAGGGGCTTGGCGCGGCCAACGCCATGCGCGAAGCCCTGCGCGAAGCAGGTCTGCAACCCGACGACGTAGATTACCTGAACGTACACGCCACTTCGACCCCAATCGGTGACGTGTCGGAAGCCAAAGCGATTGTAAAGGTGTTTGGCGAGAACCCAACCAACCTGAACATCAGCGCTACTAAATCAATGACGGGTCACTTGCTGGGTGCTGCCGGTGCCATTGAAGGTGTAGCGGGTATCCTGGCCATGCAGCACGGTCTGGTTCCGCCAACCATCAACCTCGACAACCGCGATGAGAACGTACCTGCCGGCCTTAACCTGACGCCCAACGTAGCGCAGAAAAAGACCGTCAACGTAGTATTGAGTAACACGTTTGGCTTCGGCGGCCACAACGCTACGGTGTTGTTCAAGCGTTTCGAAGAGTAGAAAAAGCTGACTGATAACTAAAGTCCAGGGTCTAACCTTATGCCATTTCACAGGTGGTCCAGGGTTAGGGTCTGGACTTTAGCTCTTTTATATGAAAACTATTTTCGTTGATACCGAGCGGATACGCGATCTGAACAGCGGGCTGGGCCAAACCTGTTTGCGTGTAGGGCAGGAACTAGTTCGGCAGCAGCCACCGGGTACATCGCTCACATTTCTGGTACCACCGGGGCAGGCGGGCGTTTTTGGGCCTGCTTCAGGTACGTTGCACTACCGCGAAGCCAGTTGGCGGTATAAACTTTACAGCCCCGGCCAGTTCGACGTCTGGCACAACCTGCATCAGGATGGTGCCTACTGGCCTGCACAGAGGCCCCGAAAGCTTGTTCTGACTATCAATGACCTGAATTTTCTGGAGCGCGCCGACTACTCACAGGCAAAGAAGAAGCGTAAGCTGGCCGCCGTTCAACGCCGGATCAACCGGGCGCAGGTACTCACGACCATTTCTGATTACACAGGCACGGTTGTTCGAGAGCACCTGCACGTACCCGAGCGCACGCCACTTCAGACTGTGTACATCGGCGTATCTGATCTGCCCGCGCCCCCAACTGACCTGCCGTCGGCACTTACCGGACTGGATAAGCCATTTTTTTTATACCTGGGCGTGTTGCACCCCAAAAAGAACATTCACGTGCTGCTGGCGATCGCACAGGCATTTCCAGACTATGCCCTGGTGTTGGCCGGGCGAAATGACCATCCTTACGCCCAGCACCTGCGCGAACAGGCCAGTCAGTTGGGCATTGATAACGTACTGCAAACCGGACCCGTCGACGAGGCAACTAAATCGTGGCTGTATACCAACTGCGAGGCCTTTTTATTCCCTTCATTAAGTGAAGGCTTCGGTCTGCCGGTTGTCGAGGCAATGAGCGTCGGCAAACCCGTTTTTCTGTCACGATTGACAAGCCTGCCTGAGGTTGGTGGCCGGGAAGCGTTCTACTTCGACTCGTTCGAACCCGAAGACGTGGTTGAAACACTTCGAACGGGCATGCGCGATTATTACGACGATCCGCTCAAAGCCCAGCGCCTCCAATGGCAGGCCAACCGATTCCGCTGGGAAAACACCGCAAAACAATACTGGGCGTTGTATCTGGAAGGGTAGTTTCAGGTTGCAAGTCTCAGGTTTCAAGTGCTTCGCTTATTGACCATCTGTAAGTAAGCGAAGCACTTGAAACCTGAGACTTGCAACCTGAAACCTGGAAAAAAACATCCGCTGTTAAAAATCGTTAAGGGGGTATTGGGAATCGAATTTTTCGCCGCCTACTGATCGTTATACCCTCAGAAGCGGCAGGCTAGGCACCCTTTAAAATGACTATACCGACGCCTTTTTCGCCGCCCATAATCCTACATAAAACAACTGTCAGTACCCCAATACCATGAAAAGCAACTGGAAAGTTTTAGTGTTGATCGCCCTCCTCTCGAGCGCCGTAACACTGGGCGCGTACAACCTGCTTGGGTTCAACAAGCGGGACGTCGTGTTTACCGAATCATCGGCAGGTTCGCCGCTCGGTCGGCTGGCCTCATTGACTGGCAACGCCCCTTCGGGTGCTCCAGGTGATTTCGCTTACGCCGCCGAAGCAGCATCGCCTACCGTGGTGCACATCCGCACAACAATGACGCGTACAGTGCGTCAGCAACAGATGCCCGATATCTTCCGCGAATTTTTCGGTGATGAATTCGGCGGACAAGGTCAGGGCGGTGGTCGCCCACGCCGTGAGCAGGGACAGGCCTCAGGTTCGGGCGTAATTATCTCGAAAGACGGCTACATCGTGACCAACAACCACGTGGTGCAGGATGCCGACGAAGTAGAGGTAGTGATGACTGACAAGCGTAGCTTCAAAGCAAAAGTGATTGGCACCGACCCACTGACCGATCTGGCCGTGGTGAAAATCGAAGCCAACAACCTGCCCAGCATTACATTGGGTGACTCTGATGGTCTGAAACTGGGCGAATGGGTATTGGCCGTTGGCTATCCCCTCGACCTCGAATCGACGGTAACGGCTGGTATCGTGAGTGCTAAAGGTCGTGGTATCGGTATCCTGAGCCGCAACCAGCAGCCACAGCAGCCTGGTGCCAAACCAGTCGACACGCCAATTGAATCATTCATTCAAACAGATGCAGCGATCAATCCAGGTAACTCGGGTGGCGCGTTGGTAAACCTTCGTGGTGAACTGGTAGGCATCAACTCGGCCATTGCGTCAGCAACCGGTTACTATAGTGGCTACGGCTTTGCTGTGCCGGTATCACTGGTGAAGAAAGTAACTGCCGATCTGGTGAAGTTTGGCAACGTGCAGCGCGGTTATATCGGTATTCTGCCCCGTGAGCTGGACAGCAAAATTGCGAAAGAAGTTGGCGCTAAAGTGGGCCGTGGTATCTACGTAGAAAGCGTGACTGATAACGGTGCTGCTAAAACTGCCGGCATCCAGAAAGGAGACGTGATCGTGAAGATGGAAGGTCAACTAGTCGATTCTGATGCGCAGATGCGCGAAATCGTAGGTCGTCGTCGCCCAGGTGATGTGCTCAACGTAACGATCAACCGCGATGGCTCAGAGCGCGAGGTGAAACTTGAACTGCGTAACCGGAACGGTGGCCGCGACGTGATCAAGAAAGAAGAGTTGGCTTCGTCGACTATGAAAGCGCTGGGTGGTGAGTTTGCCAACCTGAGCGACAAAGAACGGCAGTCTATGGGCATCAGTGCTGGCCTCGGCATTCGGGTCAACAAAATTCTGGATGGCAAACTAGCCGAGACAGAGATTGAGGAAGGCTTCATTATTATGAAGGCCAACGGTAAAAATGTAAAGACCGTAAAAGACCTCGAAACGATTGTTGGTAGCGTGAAAGAAGGTGAAGGTTTGCTGTTAATCGGTATGTATCCTAACAGTTCGCGCATGATCTATTACGCCGTGCCGATGTAATGGTAAAATGAGTCGCCAATTAGCTGAGCTAGGCTAGTTGCCCTGAGTGAGAGCGTGCTACGTGACTGATCAGTCCATAGCACGCTCTTTTTTTAGGCGTATATACGGAAGGCAATTCATCTGCTACAGCAACTTTTTCTGTGCCTTTACTAATTCTCAGCAGGTTTACGGTACCAGCATCAAAAAAGGCTTCTCCCGCCAGGAAGAAGCCTTTTTTGATGCTGGTATTCTACAGGTTCTATTCGTAGTAGTTCAACACCTGGTGGCCGCTCTTAGCCAGCAGTTGGTCGCGCTGGAAGAGCGCGATATCCGCCTGCATCATGTCTTTTACAAGACCAGCCAGATCGTATTTCGGTGTCCAGTTCAGTTTCGTCATCGCTTTGGTTGGATCACCCAGCAGGAGATCAACTTCAGTTGGACGGAAATAACGTGGATCGATCGTCATGACTTCTTTGCCAATTTCAACCGGGAACTCAGGGTTGCTGGCACTTACCACAAATGCTTTTTCTTCTACACCCTCACCACGGAACTCCAGCTCAACGCCGATTTCCTGGAAGGCCATTTTGATGAAGTCGCGTACGGTTGTTGTTACGCCGGTTGCAATCACAAAGTCCTCGGGGGTATCCTGCTGCAGAATCAGGTACATCGCCTCCACATAGTCTTTGGCATGGCCCCAGTCGCGCAGCGAATCGATGTTACCCATGAACACCTTGTCTTGCAGACCAAGGCCGATCCGGGCTACCGCACGAGTGATTTTACGCGTTACGAACGTTTCGCCACGCAGCGGCGATTCATGGTTGAACAGGATACCGTTGCAGGCATACATGTTGTAGGCTTCGCGGTAGTTCACCGTGATCCAGTAGCCATATAGTTTGGCAACGGCGTAGGGAGAACGAGGGTAGAACGGAGTCGTCTCTGACTGAGCGTGGCCCTGTACACCGCCATACAACTCAGAAGTAGACGCCTGATAGATGCGTGTCTTTTCGGTCAGGCCCAGCAAACGAACGGCTTCCAGAATACGGAGCGTACCGATGCCATCAACCTGAGCCGTATACTCTGGCTCGTCGAAACTAACCCGCACGTGCGACATTGCACCCAGGTTGTAAATTTCGTCGGGCTGAATTTCCTGAATGATACGAATGATGTTCGTTGAATCCGACAGATCGCCGTAATGCAACTTAAACCGAACATGCGTCTCATGCGGATCTTCATACATATGATCGATCCTTTGAGTATTGAAGAGCGAACTTCGACGTTTAATGCCGTGCACTTCATACCCTTTCTCGAGCAGCAATTCAGCCAAATAAGCTCCATCCTGCCCGGTGATGCCGGTGATCAACGCTTTTTTCATGCGATTATATATTATATAGAATTTGTAAAATTTCGTGTATCAGGCCATAAAATTACATTAGGACGCTTATTGTATTGCATTTATTTTATCAACAGGCCCCGCCTAACGTCTACTTTATCAGGTTGTAACTGCGCGGCAGCGAATGCAGATTTCAACTTACTGAAATACCGTTCAGCGTCCATTTTTTTCATAAAATCGCCCACTTTTAATCGATAAGTAGGCTGTTGATAGCTCATATAAGCACTCAATTCAGGAAATAATTGATACAACTGAAGCTTCGCGGCATCGGCCGCAGCCCGTTCGTTGCCCACGTATACCTGCACCCGATAACCCGGCGCATACCGCACCCGGCGGTTCTGAACGGCGATTGTGTCCAAAATAGCGTCGAGGCGTTTGTTTACGTGCATGGCTTCGGCAGGTACCACTTGACCACCCGGTCGTCGTGGATTTTCTACTGAACGGCCCGGCGGCAAGGTGGCTGGCGCTGATGCTGCCGGCTTGGCAACTGGTGGCACAAACACCGGTCGGGCCGACGACAGCTCTTCTGAATAGTCGTTGTAGCTACCGGTGGTTGTGCGGCTGGTGGTGGTTACCGGAGTAGGCGCACAGGACCAGGCGACAAACAGGGTGGTTCCTGCAACGAGCAATTTTCCTACTGAAGACATCATAGCTGGTGGGTAAAAGAGATTAGCCGACATCTAAGCGGCTTGCTGCAAAACTACTACTTTTGGGGTGATCATTTTGTTACCTATGCTGACCGTACAACGTAGCGTATCGCTACGGCCCTATACCACCTTCGGCATCGAGGCCCAGGCTACTTATTTCGCCAACATCGATTCGGAAACTGACCTCGACACGCTTTTTCAACTCAACGAATTTACTCAACTTCCCAAGCTAATCATAGGCGGAGGAAGTAACCTGTTGCTTACCAGAGACTTTCACGGACTGGCTATTCGTCTAACGCTCGGTGGTATCCGGGTAGTGCGCGAAGACGAACAGCACATCTATGTTCAGGCCGGTGCCGGTGTAGGGTGGCACGACCTGGTTATGTACTGCGTGAACAAAAACTTTGCCGGAATGGAGAACCTGTCGCTCATCCCCGGTACAGTTGGCGCCGCTCCCATGCAGAACATTGGGGCTTACGGCGTAGAGATCGAACAGATTTTCGACCATTTAGAGGCGGTACATATCGAAACCGGCGAGAAGCGGCGATTCGACCATGCCGATTGTCAATTCGGTTACCGCGAGAGTGTATTTAAGCACGAACTGAAGGGGCAGTACATTATCACGTCGGTGACCTTTAAGCTCAACAAAACGCCCATCTTCCATACACGCTACGGGGCCATCAGCGAAACGCTGGCCGAGATGGGCATTACCGACGACACAATGAGCATCCGGGCCATCAGCGATGCCGTGATCCGGATTCGGCGCAGCAAACTCCCCGACCCGGCCGAGATTGGCAATGCGGGTAGTTTTTTCAAGAACCCCGAAATTCCGGCTAATCAGTTCGAGCAACTCAAGGTAACGTACCCAACGCTACCGGGCTACCCGGTGGGTACCGACACCGTGAAAGTGCCGGCGGGCTGGTTGATTGAGCAGGCAGGCTGGAAAGGCTATCGCAGCGGCGATGCCGGTGTACACGCCAAGCAGGCGCTGGTGCTGGTAAACTATGGCCGGGCTACTGGCCACGAGATTCTCGCACTGGCCCATCAGGTGCAGGCCTCTGTACTCGAGAAGTTCGGCATCAGCATCAATCCCGAGGTGAACATTATCTGAATAGGGTTTGAGGTTTGATGTTGCGCTGCCTGGGTGCGTTCTCTTCTATACGGAAGCAACGTACCCAGGCAGCGCAACATCAAACCTCAAACCAAACATTAAAAGCAGAGCGACGCGGCGCCTAGCAAGCCTGCATCGTTGCCAAGCGTGGCTTTGGTAACCGTCAGGCCGTTTTTGTAATATGGGGTGAGCCAGTAGTCGAGTTCTTTCTGAACGGCAGGCATGATGTAGTCGAAAGAGGCCGACAGACCGCCGCCAATCAGGATTTGCTTGATATCGAGAATCCGGATCAGCGACACCAGCCCTTCACCCAGCATTTCGCCCACCTCCGACCAGATCGCCAGCGCCAGTTTATCGCCTTCGGCAGCAGCGGCTACCAGACCCGTTGTTGAGATACTACCATCGCTGGGGAGGGTCGTTTGCCCTTTAAAGCTGGACCGGCGCTCATTGGCCAGATCGAGCAGTTCTTTTTTACCAATGTTGCGCTCCAGCACTTTGCCGTTTCGCGACGGAATGTGGCCCGGTTCCATAGCGTTGCCGTCACCCCCAACAAATACCTTTTTGTTGATGATAGCCGCACCGCCTACGCCTGTGCCTAATGTGATGAAAATGTAGTTTTCATCATTCATGTCCTCCACAAAATAAAATTCGCCAAGAGCAGCCGCATTGGCGTCATTTTCTAGAAAAAACTCTACATCGGGGAAGCGTTTATTCAGAATGTCGACCATCGGCACACCATTCAGCTCGGGAATCGCCGTGATTTCGAGCGGTGTTGTGCGTTCGCGGTTGATCATGCCGGGCAGACCAATACCTACTTTGGTTACTTCTTTATTAGCATATAGTTGCACGGCAATGGCGTCGGCAAACTGATCCATAAAGTGGCCCGACTGGCGCCAGCTATCGGTGTCGTGGCTATAGAAATTGCTGATTTTACCTGTTTTAGCGTCAACCACGCCCATTTTAACGTTCGTGCCGCCCACGTCGATACCCAAATACTGCGCTGAACCCATGTATACGTGAAGAATTATAAAAGTTATGGTGCGAAGTTAAGGAACCGTCACTTTTTTCAATACCTAAGCATCTATAGTATATAACTTCTCTGTATACTTGTTATATGAACAATACGACGCAACACGTCCTAAAAGGAAGCTTGTCGGTTATCATTCTCAAGCTACTGGAAGATCGCGAGCGGATGTACGGGTATGAGATCACTCAGCAGGTGAAAGCCTTTACGGCGGGTGAAATGATCATTACAGAAGGGGCCCTCTACCCATCGTTGCATAAGCTGGAAGCCGAGGGCCTGCTCACTGCCGAGACAGAGGTGGTAGACGGCCGGGCACGGAAATATTACTCGCTCACCAAAATTGGCCATCAGCAAACCGTGAGCCGCGTCTCTGAACTCCGCTCATTCGTGGAAAACCTGAACACAATCCTCAACCTGAAACCAGCAATCTGATGCTGACTACCGAATAGGAATCGTACCTGAACCACTTTCTAGGGGCTTACGAAGTGCGGGTTAGTACCCCTGTGCTCGATGAAGTACGCGACCATTACCGGGAGGCCATCACCACCGCCATAGCCAACGGCAGTTCGTTCGACGAGGCCCTAACCAATACACACGCGGCATTTGGGCGGGCCGATGGTATTCTTGCGTTGGAAGCACCTTTCCAGAAGAGCCTGTCTAGTCAATATCGGAAGGGCGTGGCACAAACGTTGGGTACGTTGCTGTGGGGACGAAAATTACCGATCACGGTAGGCCTGTTTGCGTACATATGCTGGAAAAACAGTACGGCTTCAACATCGTCGCTCTTATTTGCCGACATAGCGGTGGGCTTCGCCTTATTACAAGCGTATCATTTCGTACCGTGCTACACCGGAAGAAGGTACTCCTGGCTTAACTGGCTGGTGAGTGGTGTCTTCTTCAGTGGGGCTATAGGCTACTTCATGTCGGCAAAACGTATAATAATGCACCTACAGGCTACTGACAACTGGGCCCTTATTACTGGCTTGTCAGTGCTTCAGACCTTATTGTTGCTGGTTTTCTGGGCTAACCTATGGCAAAATCGATCAAGTGACCTCCGACGTAAAGCAGCTGTGCTGCTGTCCCGAATTACACAGGCCACTAATTAACGAATAACAACTTCATACGCCATTCCCCTATCCACCAACAAGCTGATATTCAACGGTGATGGCTTCGTGCTCTACGCGAATCAGCAACGTACCTGCAAACAGAAACCCCGGCAACGTATCAGGTATGTTGCCGGGGTTTGACTTTTAAGCACCAATCTACTGCCACTCTAGCAGCGCAACAGAAGACTTCCTACTTTGTCGTTGCTTCGTCTTTTTTCAGCACCACGCGGCGCACAGCACCGTCCTCATTTTGAGTAACGGTCACGAAGAATACGCCTTCGGCTTTACGGCCCAGATCAATCTGCCCCACGAATTCGCCGGTGAAGTCCTTCAACTCGCGGCGGGCTACTTCTTTGCCTTTGGGGTTGGTCACCACAATCAGCGCATCGCCTTTGCCGGGGGCCGTGAATCGTACGTTCAGCATAAACTTATCAGGGTTGCTCGGGTACGCATCGAGGCCACGGATGGTCGACGCCTGGGTGCCGCCACCAGCACGCGACCAGGTTTCAAACGGCATAGCCAATCGCTCATCCAGACCGCGAAGGCCCTGCACACGCGACAGACGGTCGGCAAGCGGAGCAAATTCACGCTCGACCCGGTAGCCAAACTCTTTCATGTTTTTCGCCATCGAGTCGAGGTTACGGCGGTCGAAGCGGAACACGCGGGTACGTCGTCCACCCAGCGAATCGTCATCAAATGTAAAGGTACCGTCGATTTCAAAGTCGCGGGGGGCAATCACTACGTCTGGTGATTTAGGCGTACGCGGGGTACGTGGTGTGGCAGGCGCACCGGGCGTACGGGGCGTTGAATAGGTATAACCACGAACGCGTGAGCCAGGGCCAGGCATTACCTGTATCCCGCCTACAGCATCCTGAGTAGCGCCGTTGCGGTTATTGAAGCGAATTCGATCGGTACCGCGTTCATCTTCAATGGTCACCGAAATCTGGCTGTCTTTGCCTTTCCGGGTAGCCCGCAATGAGTCGATCAGCTTGTTTACAATGGCATCGCGCTTTGCATCGGTCATGCCATCGAGGCGGTAGGTACGCTCTATTTCGCGCAGTTCGTTGCCATTCCGCTCGGTTACTTTCAGCCGCATTTCGCCGCTGGTTTTAGCTGGGGCAGGCGTTTGAGCCAGTACCGTGCCGGTAGTCAGACACGTACCCAATACGAACTGGAGCAGGGTATTCACTGTTTTTTTCATGGTTAGCGTAGTTTTCAGCGGCATTCAGAGACCGATAAACCGCTGGTATGTTGCCTGTTAAAAGTTGTTAAGTCGATAAGCGCATCGGGGTTAGGCGCGTACTTTGTATAGACGGACCGCCGTGCCACCACGTTGCACCGATTTCCCGAAATTTAATGTCAACGAAACAAATTCGCTGGATTGTCCTTTCGATGGCCGTGGGGCTGTTAGGTTTAGTAGGATTTCAGCTCTACTGGATCAGCAACGCCCTGCATTTACAGAAAGAGCAGTTCGACTATAAAGTGACCGATGCGCTACAGGAGGTTGTGCGCAGTCTGGAACGGCAGGAGATTCAGTACCAGGCCCGGCACCGGCTGGCGGCTCAGCAGCAGCAACGACAGCTGAAGGCGATCGGGAAAGGAAATCAACTGGCCGAACACACTGACGCAGCGCCCCGCAGCCGGTCGGTGGCCCGGCGCGACAATCATCGGTCGGCTCAGTCGCCAAATTCTTCATCAGCCTATCCGCTGGAAGGCAGACCCGGCACAGTAACCATCCAGATGGATGCGCTTCAGCCCATTCAACGGTCGCTCACGCCCGAGCAGCTCCGAACAGTTGATGAATTCTACAAACAGCAGGATGAGCTAATGGCCGCCGGCGACCTGGAGGCACAACTGATTCAGCAGGAACGTTTCGGCCGCTGGATTGATCAGGTACTGCAAAGTCATATCAACGAAGTGTTACGGTCGTCGTCGGGTCTGGTCGTTCCCGATTCAGTTTCGCAGGCCGGGCAATCACGTGCCTACGGGGCCGCTACCAGGCAGTCGAAGTTAGGAAAACCCAGACCCAAAAAAACCAGCTTATCGACCGATAAACTGGTGGAATCGACGCCTACGGACAACAACGTCAGTAATCGGCCTGGTAGCGGCACATCCGTCACCGACCAGTCAGAAACAATCAAAGATATATTTCGGGGCGTGCTCATGGCCGATCGTCCGTTGGCCGAGCGCGTAAACCGGTTTATGCTGGATACATTGCTCCGGCAGGCACTGAGCGAGCGGGGCATCAGCATTCCGTTCGATTATGCCGTTCGCAGCCCGCAGCAAGGCGATTTGCTGTTTACCTCTACCGGCCTGACCCTCGGCAACATGCCCGTTGCCGCCCGAACCGCCATTCAGCAGCAATTCGAAGAATCGACTTACAAAGCGGCGCTGTTTCCGAACAATATGCTCGAGACCGGCAATTACCTCTACCTGTTCTTCCCCGATCAGCGGGCCTTTATCCTCAGCCGCATGACCGCCACACTCGCCGGATCGGCAATCCTGATTCTGGTCATTATGGGCTGTTTCTATGTTGCCATCACCACGATTCTACGCCAGAAGAAGATGGCCGATATCAAGAACGACTTCATCAATAACATGACCCACGAGTTCAAAACGCCTATTTCGACCATCGGTCTGGCGGTTGAGATGGCGCGGGATCAACTAGCCTCCAGCGCAGCACCGGTCATGGCGGAGGCGGGCGAATCGACCGGCGGGTCGGGCTTGACCGATCGGCTGGCCAGGTACGTCAGCATTATTCGCGACGAAAATCAGCGACTTGGTTCGCATGTGGAGAAGGTTCTGCAAATGGCCCTGCTGGATAAAGGCGAAGTAAAACTGGCGCTGACTCCGGTGAATGTGCATGACGTTGTTGAAAAGGTGCTGAACACGATGAGCCTGTCGATTGAACAGCGGCAGGGCGAAATCGACATGGATTTCGACGCGACTCAGGAGGTTGTGATGGCCGACGAAGTTCACCTGACCAATATGCTCTACAACCTCATCGACAACGCCATCAAGTATTCGCCCGATCACGTTGCCATTCGGCTACGTACCTACAATACACCATTGCCCAACGGCAAACCCGCTGTGGCCATTGCCGTAGCCGATGAGGGGCTGGGCCTCACAAAAGAACAGATCAGCCGGATCTTCGAGACGTTTTACCGCGTACCAACTGGCAACCGCCACGACGTGAAGGGATTTGGGCTTGGCCTGAGTTACGTGAAGAAAATGGCCGAGGAGCATCAGGGCCAAATCACGGTTACCAGTACTCCCGGACGCGGCAGTGAGTTTCAGCTTATCATTCCACTTTATAATGAGTGAGTATCGGATTACCCCCAACCCGATAACCACTAGCCTTTTTCACCAACCTTCAGGCCAATAAATCAACCTATATGCCCTCTATCCTTCTTGTTGAAGACGACCCCAATCTTGGCCAGCTTACTCAGGAGTATCTGACCCTGAAAGGCTACCCCACCGACCGCGCCACCGACGGCAATGCGGGTCTGCAACAGTTTATGACGGGGCAGTACGATCTGTGTATTCTGGATGTGATGATGCCTAAGAAAGACGGGTTTACGCTTGCCAAAGAGATTCGAATGAATGGGCGCGACGTACCCATCATTTTTCTGACGGCCAAGTCGATGCAGGAAGACACCATTCAGGGACTACGCCTGGGGGCCGATGATTACATTACGAAACCCTTCAATATGGAGGAGTTGCTGCTGCGAATTCAGGCCATTCTTCGCCGCTATCAGGGGGCCGAAACGCAGCCCGAAACCACTACGTACCAGATCGGTATGTTCCGTTTCGATTACCCGCATCAGCTCTTGCTGCGCAACAACGAAACCACGGGACAACGACTCACCAGCAAGGAGTCGGAACTACTTAAATTACTGGCTCAGAACCTCAACCAACCCCTTGGGCGCAGTTTTGCTTTAAAAGTGGTGTGGGGCGACGACTCATATTTCAATGCCCGCAGCATGGACGTGTACATTACCAAACTGCGCAAATACCTCAAGGATGACCCATCGGTTCAACTCGTAAATGTGCATGGCGAAGGATTTAAATTGGTAGCCTAGCCGTTTACCGACTATGAATATAATTCGTCGTCCCCGCCGCAATCGTCAGTCGGCAGCTATTCGCGACATGGTGCAGGAAACGCGCCTGCACCCGTCAGACTTTATCTTCCCCGTCTTTATTCTGGAAGGCCAGCAGGTACGTTCCGAAGTACGTTCGATGCCCGGTATTTACCGCTATTCGCAGGATTTATTGCTCGACGAAATCGGTCGCTGCCTTGATCTGGGTATTACCACGTTCGACCTGTTCCCGAACCTATCAGAGTCGAAAAAAGACAAGTACGCCACCGAGAGCCACAACCCCGACGGCCTATACCTGCAAACGGTGCGGGCTATCAAGGAGAAGTACCCTGAAGCCACCATTATGACCGACGTGGCCATGGACCCGTACAGTTCTGATGGGCACGATGGTCTTGTCGAGAACGGGCAAATTCTAAACGACGAAACGCTGGAGATTCTGGGCCGTATGGCCGTTGCGCAGGCACAGGCCGGTGCCGACATTGTTGGCCCGTCAGACATGATGGACGGCCGGGTTTCGTACCTGCGTCAGGAATTAGACGATGCCGGGTTCCAGAACGTGGCTATAATGTCGTACTGTGCCAAATACGCCTCTGCTTTCTATGGTCCCTTCCGCGATGCGCTGGATTCAGCTCCGAAATTTGGCGATAAGAAAACGTACCAGATGAACCCGGCCAACCGCCGCGAGGCGCTGATCGAAGCGGAACTGGATACGATTGAAGGTGCCGATATGCTGATGGTGAAACCGGCGTTGGCGTACCTGGATATTATCAGCCTGTTGCGCCAGAACAGCAATCTGCCCATTGCGGCCTATAATGTCAGCGGTGAATATGCCATGATCAAGGCCGCTGCCCAAAACGGCTGGCTCGATGGTGAACGCGCCATGATGGAATCATTGATGGCCATTAAACGCGCTGGAGCCGATGTCATTCTGACCTACTTCGCCAAAGAAGCCGCCGCACTGTTGCGGTAATACACATGCTGGGGTAACGCGGACTTCAGTCTGCATTTTCATTTTTTATTCGCGAAATGAAAATGCAGACTGAAGTCCGCGTTACCCCGGTTTTTACCTTTGCCACTGTATCTGACTGCACCTTATTCCTATGGCTTCCTACCGTATACTTAATGCCCAGCTCATCAACGAAGGAAAAACACAGCATGCTGACCTTCGAATTGACAATGGCTTTATCACCGAAGTAGGTCAACACGTATCAGCAAAGCCCGGCGATCAGGTAATCGACGCCGCCGGTCAGTATCTGCTGCCTGGCGTAATTGACGATCAGGTACATTTCCGCGAACCAGGCCTAACCCACAAGGCCACAATTCGCAGCGAGTCGCGGGCGGGGGTAGCGGGCGGCGTAACCACGTTCATGGAAATGCCCAACACCACGCCCAACGCCCTGACCCAGCAACTGTTGCAGGATAAGTATGACATTGCGGCGGCAACGGCGTTTGGCAACTACTCGTTTTTCATGGGTGCGTCGAACAATAACCTCGACGAAGTCTTGCGCACCGATGCCAGCGCCGTGTGCGGCGTAAAGGTGTTTATGGGCTCATCGACCGGTAATATGCTGGTTGATAACGAGCAAACGCTGGACGCACTTTTCCGGGAATGCCCGATGCTCATTGCCACGCACTGCGAAGATGAGACCACCGTTCGCGCCAATGTAGAACGCTACAAGGCCGAGTATGGCGACAATGCACCAGCCTGGATTCACCCGTTGGTGCGTGATGAACAAGCGTGCCTGATCTCGTCGTCGATGGCAGTAGCGCTAGCTCAAAAACACAACACCCGCCTCCATATTCTGCACCTGACTACGGCCGACGAACTATCCTTATTCCGCAACGACATCCCGTTGGCCCAGAAGCGGATTACGGCAGAGGTATGTGTACATCACCTTCATTTCACCGCCGATGATTATGAGCGGCTGGGTAACCAGATAAAGTGCAACCCGGCAATTAAAGCGGCGCATCACCGCGACGCGCTCTGGACGGCACTTCTCGACGACCGCCTCGACATTATTGCGACCGACCACGCACCGCACACCTGGGATGAAAAACAGCAGCCCTACTGGCAGGCACCGTCGGGTTTACCACTGGTGCAGCACCCGTTATTGCTGATGCTCGAATCGGCCAGGCAGGGTAAGCTACCGCTCGAAAAAGTAGTAGAGAAAATGGCCCACGCGCCCGCCGACTGCTTCCAGATCGACCGTCGTGGGTACGTTCGCGAAGGGTATTGGGCCGACCTCGTTCTGGTTGACCCGAACCAGCAGACCACCGTTACGCCGGAGTCCATTCTTTATCAGTGTGCCTGGTCACCACTGCTTGGCGACACGTTTAGTCACCGCATTACGCACACCTTCGTTTCGGGCGAACTGGTATACGAGAATGGTCAGTTTCAGACCGAAAAATCCGGACAACGGCTGGCATTCGTACGCTAAGTACGTTGCTACGCGAGAGCAATACACCACCTAACAAAGCGCCACAAAAAAACTGTCCCGTTATCACAGGCAGTAAGCGTATGATAACGGGACAGTTCATAAGTAAGCGTCAACTTCTAGTTAACCACGGCATCGATTAGCCAAGTGACGATTGACACTACGATACTGAACAGCAGCGCAGCGATGAATCCGCTCACCGAGAAACCACTCACCAGGTAGGCAGCCAGATACACCATCAGCACGTTTAGCACAATCAGAAACAGACCGAGCGTGAGAATGGTGATGGGGATAGTCAGAATAGTAAGTATTGGCTTCACGAAGGCATTGAGCAAACCCAACACAATAGCCACAATGAGGTACGTCGTTGGGCCACCCGATACTCTGATGCCGGGAACAAAAATGCTGGCGATATAAACGGCCAGGGCGCTAATTAGAATACGGATAATGATACCCATAGCGGATTGCGGTTTGAGAGTTAGTGTGTGAACTAGATACAGAAACGTTAGCTGTCAAACCGTAGAGATTCAATTATTGTTTGTCGTGGCGCTGTTGCAACACGGCAATGATATCGTCGAGGTTCATGTTTTTCTGTTCCAGCAAGACCAGAAAATGGAACATCAGATCGGCCGCTTCGCCACGGAACAGATCGTCGTTATCGTCCTTTGCCTCGATCACCAGTTCCACCGCTTCCTCACCTACTTTCTGCGCAATTTTGTTGACGCCCTTCTTGAATAATGAAGCCGTATATGACGCATCGGACGGATTCACCCGTCGCTCGTGGATGATGCCCTGCAGGTAATTCAGGAATTGCCCTTTGCCGGTATTCACCTCTTCGAAGCAGGTATCGGCGCCCGTATGGCAGGTTGGCCCGTCCGGACTCGCTTTGATCAGCAGCGTATCGCCATCACAGTCGACCAGCATCTGTTTTACATGCAGGAAGTTGCTGGATGTCTCGCCCTTTGTCCAGAGGCGCTGTTTGCTGCGGCTGAAAAACGTAACAATGCCTTCAGCTTCCGTTTTGCGGTAGGCTTCTTCATTCATGTAGCCCAGCATCAGCACTTTCCCCGTTGCCACATCCTGAATGACAGCAGGCACCAGCCCATCGGGCGATTTATCGAAGTTTATAATCATGTTTATATAGATAAAGGGCTGTGATACAGATTTACTCGGATTTATTTTCTTCTTCCCAAAAACTCTGTGTTACAGCCTTCTGTCTGTTAAGTTGTTAGTCGCATTGAGATACCCTGTTGGTGCAGGTACGTCTTCAATTCTGGAATACCGATCTCTTTGAAGTGAAAGATACTCGCAGCCAGGCCTGCATCGGCCTTGCCTGTGGTGAATACCTCGGTGAAGTGCGCCATTGTACCGGCCCCTCCCGAAGCAATAACCGGAATATTTGCGTTGCCCGATACTGCCGCCGTTAGTTCAAGGGCAAACCCGGCTTTGGTGCCATCCGTATCCATCGACGTGAGCAGGATTTCACCGGCTCCACGTTCCTCAAGTTCCCGCGCCCAGGTCAGCGTGCGCAGCTCGGTAGGTCGCCGCCCGCCATGCGTATGCACCACATGCTCGCCATCGACGTATCTGGTGTCGATAGCCACAACCACGCACTGACTGCCAAATTCGAGAGCCAGCTCATTGATTAGCCCCGGCCGGCGTACGGCCGACGAGTTGATCGACACCTTATCGGCTCCCGCATTCAGCAACGCCGACACATCGGCCACCGACGAGATGCCCCCGCCTACGGTAAACGGGATATTTACCGAATGGGCCACGCGCCGAACCAGTTCAATCAGCGTTTTCCGTTCGTCGACCGTGGCAGTAATGTCCAGAAAAACCAGTTCGTCGGCTCCCTGCGCCGCGTAAATAGCACCCAGTTCAACCGGATCGCCGGCATCGCGCAAGTCGACAAAGTTGGTCCCCTTTACGGTGCGGCCGTCTTTGATGTCCAGGCAGGGAATAATGCGTTTAGTAAGCATACGTTAATAAGGGTTTTCCCGCTTGCGCTGCATAAACAAGTCGGGTTGATCGAGTGCAGTGAAACCAAATTGGTTGTACATCGTGTGCGCATCGCGGGTTACGAGCACCCATCGGCGCAGCCCCTGCAACGCAGGCCAGTCGGCAATGGTAGCCACCAGTTGTTTGGCCAACCCCCGCCCACGGTAGTCAGGTAATACAAACACGTCGGCCAGATAGGCAAATGTAGCCTGATCGGTAATGACCCGGGCAAAGCCGATTTGGACTGCACCGTCATACATACCGAAACAAAGCGAATTGTCGATTGACCGCTGCACCACCTCCATCGGGATATTGAGTGCCCAATACGATTCCTGACTCAGAAAACGGTGAATCAAATCCAGATCGAGCTGGGCTTTATCGGTGCTGATGGATACGTTACCGTTCATTTATGGCCGACAATTCCTTCAACGTAACGCGTCCTTCGTAAATCGCTTTACCGACGATTACGCCGTAGATATTCATGTCAGCCAGTTTCTCAATGTCGCCCATGTTGCTGACTCCACCACTGGCAACGATGTTCAGCTTAGGCGAACGTTCCTGCAGATTTCTGTAGAGATCGAACGAGGGCCCTTGGAGCAGACCATCTTTGGCAACGTCGGTGCTGATAATGTGTGTAATGCCTTTTTCGACCCAATTGTCTACAAAATCGTACACCCAGATCGTAGTGGCTTCTTCCCAACCGCCCACAGCGATTTTTTCGTTTTTGGCATCGGCTCCCAGAACCAGCACATCGGCTCCAAATCGGGCCAGCCACCGCTCAAACATATCGGAGTTCTTCACGGCGATGCTACCACCCGTTACCTGCTTCGCACCACAGTCGAGTGCAATCCGCAAATCATCGTCTGATTGAACACCGCCCCCAAAATCGATGTGGAGTTTCGTCTTCGTGGCGATCAGTTCAAGCACTTTATGATTGATGATCCGCTTTTCTTTCGCCCCGTCCAGATCGACCAGATGCAAGCGTGTCAGACCAGCGTCTTCAAACTGCTGAGCCACTTCCAGCGGACGGGCGTTGTACTCTTTCTTTTGCGCGTAATCGCCTTGGGTAAGCCGAACCGCTTTCCCATCAATCAGATCAATGGCAGGAATAATATGCATAGCTTATCGAAACACAGAATCGCAGGAAACATAGAGCCGACGAGGTATCTACCGGTTAAACTCTCAGCGTTCTCTGAGACCCTGTGTTTGTATTAGATCTTTAAAAAATTTTCAAGGATTCGCTGGCCCACATCGCCACTAATTTCGGCGTGAAACTGAGCCGCATAGAAATTATCGCGCTGTAACATGGCGCTGAACGGCCGACCATACTCACAGATTGCCGTCGTGTCGGGGCAGACATCGGCAGCGTAGCTATGCACGAAGTATACATAAGGATCAACCGGCAGATTGGTTAGCCCCTCTGTAAGTGGGCCGCGAAGACTGTGTATGTTGTTCCAGCCCGTGTGAGGCACCTTGCCAGCCGACGCCGGAAACCGACGAACGTCAATGTCGAAGATACCCATGCAAGTGGTGTCGTTTTCTTCAGAATACCGACACATCAACTGCATGCCTACACATGTACCCAGCACTGGCTGCGTAAGGCTGGGAATAAGCCGGTCCAGCCTACGTTCACGTAGGTAGGCCATCGCCGTACTGGCTTCACCAACGCCTGGAAAAATAACCTTGTCGGCTGTCCGAATGGTGGCTTCGTCGTCGGTTAGTTCGTAGTTGGCGCCAATCCGGTCGAGGGCGTACATCACCGACTGCACGTTACCCGCGTTGTATTTGATAATGACGGTATTCATAAAAAATGCCCGGCTCCTGGCAGAGACGGGCTGGTCTATTCGTGAGTCAATACTATACGTGGTCACAAGACAAAGCCATCAGTCTGCGTTAGCAAACAGGGCGATGATGGACAAAGAAAGCGGTCTGGCAACAAATCATGGTGTAAATTTACGACAGCCTGCCCAGAAGGTCAACACCGGAAGAATGACACGGTGGGCATTAGTTCTTTCCGAGAGATCGGTACTTTTGCTTACTAACAGTTTGAACGACTATGAAAACAGCCCTCATTTGTGGTGTGTCAGGACAGGATGGTGCCTATTTAGCCAAACTGCTTTTAGATAAGGGGTATACCGTTTATGGTGGTTCACGTGACGCCCAAATGTCGTCATTCCGGAATTTAGACAGGCTGGGTATCCGGCAGGATGTCAACGTGGTATCGGTTAGTATCAACGACTTTCGGAGTGTATTACAGACGCTTCAAAAAGTAAGACCCGATGAGGTATATAATTTGGCGGGGCAGAGCTCGGTAGGGCTCTCATTTGAGCAACCCGTCGAAACCTTGGAGAGCATCAGCATAGGTACGTTGAACCTGCTGGAGTCTATCCGGTTCACGAACCAGCCTATTCGGCTTTACAACGCCGGTTCCAGCGAGTGTTTCGGCGATACAGGTACGTTATCGGCCGACGAAAGTACCCCGTTCCGACCGCGCAGCCCTTATGGCGTAGCTAAAGCAGCGGCTTTTTGGCAACTAGCCAACTACCGTGAAGCCTATCAACTACATGCCAGCACGGGCATTTTGTTCAACCACGAATCGCCCTTGCGTCCCGAGCGGTTTGTCACTCAAAAAATTGTGTCGGCAGCCTGTCGGATTGCTAATGGCAGCCCCGAAAAGCTGACCTTGGGCAACGTCGATATTGCCCGTGATTGGGGCTGGGCGCCCGATTACGTGGAAGCTATGTGGTTAATGTTGCAGCGTGACGTAGCTGATGATTATGTAATTGCCACCGGGAAAACGCACACCCTTAAAGACTTTATCGCTACAGTTTTCGACCAGGCTGGCCTCAATTACGAAGAACACGTAGTGTCTGACCCCCAGCTTTTCCGGCCTACCGATATTGCCGAAGGGCACGCGTACCCAGCCAAGGCGAAACTAAAACTAGGCTGGGCCGCCAGGCATACAATGGAAGAGGTAGCCCGGATGATGGTCGACGCCGCGATGGCACAAACGACAGTTCCCGTACCAGCCGGGTAGTGTGGAACAGACTGCGTAGGACAGCCTGATTGGCTTCAGCCTACCGCTAGATTAACCTGAGCGGAAGTTCTATAAAAACAGTAGTAGATTTGTAGTCTAAATTTTGGCCATCGACCCTTTGTCATGCCCACCGTACACGTGGTAATTAAACCCAACTCTCCCAACATCCACCGTCTTTTTCAGGCTATACTTGGCCTGCTATTGACTATCTCCACACTTGCAGCCCTTGCCCAGTCACGGGTCGATCAATTGTCTGATGAGCAGGTCCAGGAGTTCTACCGACGAGCCCAGGCAAGTGGACTTAGTGAGGTTCAGATCGAGCAGGCAGCCATGTCACAGGGCTATACCCTCGACGACATTAGTAAAATGCGCCGGCGCATCGCCCAAATCCGCACCAAGTCGCCTCGCAGTGCGCAAAGTAGAGCTGACAGTGATGCCGATACCAGCCTTACACGTAGTTTGCCCGGTGGGCTCTCTCGTCGGCGAATGGATTCGCTTGGCCTGCCCCGCTTAGACTCGTCTCAGGTACGTAGTCGGGTGTTTGGTGCCTCCCTCTTTCAAAATGCTACGCTCTCTTTCGAGCCCGATATTCGCATTGCAACCCCACGTAACTACATCGTAGGGCCCGATGATGAGATCCTGCTTGATATCTACGGAGCTTCCTCTGATAACTTCCGGCTGCGCGTTACCCCCGAAGGGACTGTCAAGCTGCCTAACCTGGCACCTGTTATTGTCAGCGGCCTGACCGTCGAGCAGGCTGAGCAGCGCATCATCGCTCGCCTGCGTCAGGGCGGTTTTCAGGGGCTTGGCACTGCCGGTAGCGGCACGTATGCCACTGCCTCGGTCGGTAAAATCCGCAGTATTCGTGTCACCCTGGTGGGCGAAGTAGTGCGGCCAGGTACGTTTACTATCTCTTCGCTCAGCTCGGCATTCAACGCGCTGTATCTGGCGGGCGGCCCCAACCCCGAAACTGGCTCCTTCCGCCGTATCCAGGTCATCCGGGGCAACCGCGTGGTGCGCAATATCGACCTCTACGACTTTTTGCTCCGTGCCGACCAGCGCGATAATATCCGCCTCCAGGACCAGGACGTCATTCGGGTAGCCGAATACCAGACCCGCGTCGATGTGCAGGGCGAGGTTCGCCGCCCCTACCTCTTCGAGTTGCTGCCTGGGGAGAATTTTCAAACTCTGCTGAGCTTTGCCGGTGGGTTCAACGAGGAGGCCTATACCGCCTCTGTCTCGGTTCGCCGCAATACCGCCCGTGAGCGACAGGTCATTTCCCTAACCCCCGAGGAGTTTGCCCGCTTCATACCCCAGCGAGGTGATCGATTCACCATCGGTCGCATTCTGGAGCGCTACGAGAACCGAGTACAGGTTATGGGGGCTGTGATGCGGCCCGGCGACTATGCCCTCGGCAACGGTATCACCACCGTAGGTGAACTGATCCGCCGCGCCGACGGCTTGCGAAAAGACGCCTTTACCAACCGGGCCACTATCTTTCGGGAAAAAGAAAACACGGACATGACCACTATCGCCTTCGACGTGAGTAAGTTACTCAGCGGTAGCGTGGCTGACATCCCTCTACAACGTCAGGATAGCGTGGTGATCCAGTCCATCAAAGACCTGCGTGAGCTCTACTACGTCTCTATCGAAGGGGCCATCAATAAGCCGGACACCTTCAACTTCGCCGATAACATGACCGTTTCGGACCTGATCACCCTGGCCGGGGGCTTTCAGGAAGGGGCGACGGCCAACCGGGTGGAGATTGCCCGCCGGGTTCGCAGCGATTCGACCACCGATAAGAACAACACTCAAATCTATCGATTCACCCTAGACCGGGCACTTCGGCTTAGCCCGGACGATGCTCGCTTTACCCTGCAGCCTTTCGACGTGGTTTATGTACGTACCCAACCCTACTACGGGGTGCAGCAGCAGGTAGTGGTCAGCGGGGAAGTATTGCATCCGGGTACGTATGCCATTTTAAGTCGCACTGAGCGGATCAGCGATCTGATCCAGCGAACGGGGGGCCTCAAGCCCGATGCCTACCTGCCGGGCTCACAACTCAAACGGAATCGCCAGATCGTGGGCACCGACATCCGGGCGGTGGTGGCGAACCCAGCCAGTGAGGGAAACTTGCTATTGCAGGACCGGGACACGCTCTTTATTCCCCGCCGTTCAGACGTAGTCGAAATTCAGGGGGGCGTTTTAAATCCATCGACGGTGAGTTACGAAGAGGGTGCCTCACTCCAAGATTACATTTCGCAGGCAGGTGGCTACACCGAGAACGCCCGGCCCAGCCGTTCGTACGTAATCTACCCTAACGGGCGTAAAGACCGCACTAGGCAGTTTCTGTTCCTACGTACCTTTCCCCGGATTGAGCCAGGTTCGGTCGTAGTGGTTCCCTTCAAACCGCTGGATACCAATCGGCTGAGCGCCATCGAGCGGGTGACGATTTTGTCAGTGACGGGATCGCTCGTTCTGGCCGTGTTAAACTTCTTACGCTAATACCGATATGTCGACCATCGAACCCACTCAGCGAAGCACCGACTCAGGCGAGGATGTTATCGAGATTCGGTTGAGCGATATCGTTAATTTCCTCAAACGCAGCCGCCGGGCAATGATACTAGGTGCCGTAGTTGGGGGCGTGCTGGGAGCCCTATATGCCTTCTCGCTGCCCAACCAGTATACGTCCCAGATCTCAGTGTTACCCGAGTTGCAAACCAAAGCAGGTGCTAACCTAGGGAGTCTAGGGTCATTGGCGGGTTTAGCCGGTATTGATGTCGGCAGTATGGGGGGAGGCGCCGATGCGGTCAAGCCCGATCTCTACCCCAATATCATCAACAGTGTGCCCTTTGCCTTGTCACTCTTTAGCCAGCCAGTTTACCCAACCTCTTCCAAGCGGCCTGTATCCTTTGCGACATACTGGCAGCAACAACAGGGTACAGGCTTGCTAAGCTGGTTGTCGACCAGTAAACCAGATGAAAGTCGGTTACCTGCGGATACAATTAGTTCAGGTGGCGCACTTCAACTCACTAAGGCGCAAGAGGCTATGCAACAAGCTGTCAGTGATAAAGTATCTGCCTCATTTGAAAAGAAATCAGGGGTCTTAACGATCGTGTCTACGATGCCTGACCCGGTGGTCGCTGCGCGGGTAGCTAGTCTGACCTTAGATTACCTAAGCAATTACGTAACAACCTACCGAACAGAGAAATCCCGGCGTGAAGTAGCCTTTTTAACCAAGCAGGTTAGCTCGGCCAAACAGCGCTATCAAGCGGCCGAATACGCCCTGTCGGCCTACCGAGATCAAAATCGAAGCGTATTTCTAAATACCGCCAAGATTGAAGAGCAACGAATTCAGGCTGAATTTCTACTATCCCAAGAGTTATATAACACGCTGTCTAAACAGACGGAGATGGCCCGGATTAAAGTTCAGGAAGAAACACCGGTCTTTAAAGTACTTGAGCCAGCACAGATTCCTCTGAGAAAGAGCGGTCCCAAACGAACCATTATAATGGGGATATCAGTCCTGATGGGGGGCATCATTATGCTGTTGGTAAAACTGAAGAGTGTACTTTTTTGATCGTTTACTAGTAACTCGCTAATGTATCAGTATACAACTGTCTTCATCAAAGCTAGTTAAGTTGCATAGCCGTTGCCAGTTTATGGGTCCGACAGAGGCTATGCAAATTAACCTGTAAACATATCTTTCCTGCTGCTATGAAAAGCTTCCTGAACAAGTCGATTACTGCTGCAGGTAAGCTCATTCTCCCAAAAAGCATTACACGATTTATTCAACAGATAAAAATTAACAGATTTAGAAAGGCCAGTTTAGAAGACACGTTTACTGATATATATACAAATCGTCTTTGGGGTACGGGTGAGGATAAATTTTATTCCGGCTCTGGTTCTGATCAGGAAACTACGCATCCATATATAGAAGCTGTAGCCGAGTTTATAGATAGCAATAGGATAACCAGTCTAGTAGATATAGGATGCGGCGACTTCAGGGTTGGAAATGCATTACTCGGCAACTTATTTACCCCCATAAAATACACTGGCCTTGATATTGTAGAGTCACTTGTTCTACATAATAGGAAAGAGTATGGTACCGCCTCAATTACATTTCAATGCGTGAATGCCGTAAATCAGGATTTACCAGAAGCAGAAGCATGTACTATTAGAGAAGTACTTCAGCATCTAAGCAACCAGGAGATAGCAGTTATTCTGGAAAAAGTCAGAAAGACATACAAATTTGCTATTATCACCGAAAGACAGCTACTCAGAACATCCAGCATTATACCCAATTTAGATAAAGTGCATGGTCCACACACACGAATTATGCACAATTCAAGTGTTTACCTCGACGAACCTCCATTCAACCTACCAGTAGATGTATTACTTGACTACAAAGTGGGAGCGCTTAATCGATATGGAGAAGAGATTACTACTGTTTTGAAAACGTACCTCTGGGAAGCTACTCATGATTGATCGCCATAAACAATATAGTAATGAGGCACCTCTGGTAAGCGTAATAATGGCTGTTTATAATGGTGAAGACACCATAGAAGAGGCCATTCTAAGCGTAGTCAGCCAATCATATAAAAATATTGAATTCATAATTATTGACGGTAAGTCTACTGATAACTCAGTAACAATTGCCAAAAAGTACTCGAGTTACATCTCCCACTTGGTCAGTGAAGTAGACCAAGGCATATACGATGCGTGGAATAAAGCAATTAGCTTATCGAAAGGTGCCTGGCTATGTTTTATGGGGACAGATGATCGGCTAAAAAGTTACGCAATTGACCACTATGTGACGTTCATTAACCAGTACCCCACTAGCCAGTTCGACTATATATCTTCACGAGTAGCCCTCATCAATGCCTCTGGCACTGTTCGTGAAATAGTTGGCAGCGCCTGGGATTGGCAAAAGTACAAGCACTATATGAACGTGGCTCATGTAGGCTCTTTTCACGGAAAGAAATTATTTGAGGAGGTTGGCTTATTCGACCTTACTTATAAAATTATAGCTGATTATGAACTGCTACTCAGAAAGGGACCGTCCTTAAAAACTGGTTATATGCATACAGTAACCGCTGATATGACAGTTGGTGGAATTAGTGATAGTAGAAAAGTATTGCAAGAGCTTAAAGAACTTAGAACAAAAAAACTCGGATATACTCCTACTTACGCCAATTGTATGTACAGTTTAGCTATCTTATCAAGGTATATCCGACAATTATTAATTAGTATAGGCATTCAAATAAGGCTAAAAACATAAACGGATGGTTGTAGCTGTACTTATCAGCTTACTTACTCTTACAATATCCATAGCATTACTGTTTCTCTATTATAAAGGCACAATAGATGTTATTGAAGTTTTGCTCTATAGCTTTGCAACCCAAACATATAACATAAGTGTCATAGGTTCAACAATAACTCCTTTTTTCTTTATTAGCGCCTTTTTCCTGTTTAGTACGTTTGTGCAATTTTATTATAGAACAATATCGCTTACTAGAAATATATTGTTGCTCTTAATATTACCACTCTTTTCTAGTCTGTTTGGGTTCATCTGCTACACATATGATTTAAATTCGTTTTATTACTTACCGAGAGGCGAAGTGATTTTCTTCTTAAAACCAATTTACTTCTATGTCAAGAATTACCTTCCATTATTTGCTATAGCTTACGTACTACGTAAAAATAAGAGATGCTTTACCTTCGAACGAGTTTACTCTCTCATTAGCAGAATCGCATACATATCTTCTGTGATAGGGTTATTTCAAGTAGCTTTTTGTATGTTCACAAATGCAGATGAGTTGATTAACGAGCTGGTCGGCAATAAGTCCAGATATATTTTCCAGTTGCCAAATGGGCTACCTATCGTTCGAATTTCTGCTTTGTTCTCAGAGCCAAAATCATTAGCTGCTTTCCTAGGACTGGCGTTACCAATACTAGTTAATCGTAGATCATATGGAAAGTGCCTAATAGTGATACTGGCGGGCATTCTTACTCTCTCACAAACGTTTATAATCGTCTGTATTGTAGCATTAATCAGTTACTGTGTCTACAAAACGACTAAAAATACTAAGTCGACAGTCTTTATTGGAATTTTATTTGTGTGGGGCAGTTTATTTGCGGTGGCAACATTCAAAGATAACATGGTTGAGTCATCGCTGAAATATACCAATAGTATTGCCTTTGCACTTACCCTGGAAAGAGCCCTTGATCGCTACCAGGAAGCTAAAACGATGACTGGAGAAGATTCTCAATTAGGTGGCATACCACTGCAACAGGATCTTGAATGGCCTGTAGTGAAATTCCTGCGCGACAGGCCACTGACCCTACTGACTGGCTATGGACCAGGAAATAGCATGTTTTTACAGCCAAAATACTTCGAAGAAGTTTATAGCTTCGAGCAGCACAAAGAAGGTCTTTTGTCTAACCATATGAACATGAGGTGGTTTTTTTATACTGCCGAATTTGGTCTGCCAATTTTTCTACTATTCATATGGATCTTAACATCAGTGCCCCATCACCATCAGTTTACAAATTTCTTCTACTCTTTTTTATGGCTATGCTTCTTCTTTAACGAAATCGATCTGATCATAGTCATATTTTATGCGTTATTCAAACGTTTGAAATCAAAAGTATAACTATTAGAAACAAATGATAAAACGACTAATTGTTGTTTCAGGTATCAACATGACCGATAGCGGTAAACTATCTATATTAAATGATTGCATAAATTACCTCAGTGAACACTTCAGCACAGAGTGGCATATCATCGCCCTTGTACCTCAGTTAGGCTTACTATCAGCGCCAAATATTGAATACATACAATTCCCGCTATCGAAAAAGCGATGGGTTTATCGACTATATTATGAGTACATTCACTTTTATTTTCTTTCAAAACGACTCAAACCGTATTTATGGTTATCACTTCACGATATCTCACCAAATGTTGACGCTACTATACGAGCCGTATATTGCCACAATGCCACTATATTTTACAAAACACCTGTAAAATTTTTCTTTTTTGATTATACACTAACTTTGTTCTCTTTATTTTATAAATATTTATACAAGTTAAATATCAAAAAAAACAATTTCGTTATCGTGCAACAAAATTGGCTAAAAACAAGTTTTGAGGACTTATTCAACTTACACAATGTTATAGTAGCTTATCCTCTGAATAAATCTTTACCCACAGATAAAACTATTGAGGAAGTAAAAGCAAACACAAAAAGTATAACATTTTTTTATCCTACAGTACCAAGAATATTTAAAAATATCGAAGTGATAGCAGAGGCTACAAAAATTCTCAATGAAAAAGGGTATTCGAATTTCGAGGTCATTTTAACATTTGGTGAAAATGACAATAAGTATACAAAGTACCTGCAAAATAAATATGGTAGTCTTTCCAACTTGAAACACATAGGCTTCATTTCAAGAGCCGACGTGTTTACCCATTATAAAAGTAGCCATTTCCTATTATTTCCATCGTTACTTGAATCATGGGGTTTACCTATTAGCGAAGCAAAGCAATTTGGTTTACCCATGATAGTAGCTGATATGCCTTACGCAAGAGAGTCTATTGGTAGCTACGACAAAGCCAAACTCTTTAACCCTACAGACTCTTCTCAATTAGCAGACATAATGGAGGCAGGGATTAATCAACGTATTATATATGATAATTTGGTATATAAGGAAGGTGAAGTTCGTAAAGACTGGGGACAACTTTTTACCTTATTATTAGACCAATAACAGACACTATCTTACTATCTAATCAATATCTAATTTTAGTGACAAGACAACAACAATTTGAACTAATCTTTAATGACCCATGCAACTACAAGTTTAGAGAAAGAAAAACTCTGAAATTATCTTATAGGGAAGCCTAGTCGGTCCCATGGCTGCTTTTCTATTTACACTAAATTACAGACTCGGTAAGAAATTAATAACTTTGTTGTATTCAGCGCTTCGAGGATAAATACATAAATTAATTTTACAGCTTACTGACAAGTAAACTATCTGCAATATTTCAAACTGTACATTCCTATTTTCATTTGTACGAATCGTCAGTTGGGGTAGATGCGATGAGATTGATAAAACGCTTAAAATTAAATTTTTAACTGTTACTTACATTGTGCAAGTTAACGACAGTAACAAATTTATTTAAAGAGCATTTAACGAATATGCATACGGTAATAAATTAAATTAGACTTTTCAGAACGAGAGAAGCTAGTTATAATCTACTTATTTAGTCGTTTAGATATAAATTTTGATTACAAGAGAATTGAACCTTAACGATAAGAATAGCTTTCGTTACACGATTTATTTAACGATATGAGTTCAAACAATATGTATTTACAGAAGAAAAGAGTGTATAGCTTCTTAACTCTGCACGTCTGCGAAATCCAGTTTTCAGGATGCCTTGTATACCATAATTGCAAATAAGGCACACGTAGCTGAACTGGAAGAGTATGAACATGTCCGGAATGTTTAATACACAAAGTATGCGATCGGAGTCCTCAGACAAATTAGATTACAGGGTCCTATCACCAAACATATGCGTCATTTAGAGGTGTATCCAAACCTACAAAGGATAAGAAAATTAGTCTTAAATATGATAACATCGTCGCAAGTATCGTTTAATGACTTAATTTTACACAAGATTTGATTATGAAATAGTTTGAATAGCAGCAGAGATAACGCTTGAAGTCAGAGTTAGATAAGAGCTGATCCTAAGAGAAGATTATTTTTGTTCTGAGATCCTACCGGATTGATATAACCTTTTACGGTATAGCTCACTTAGTTTGAGCACAGTGTCTGAAAGTGACCGTTCTTAAAATAATTCGTAAAATAATCTTCGAGTCTGACCAGACGACACACGATTTTTTCCAACTGATTGAGTATGATAAATGTAAAATTCATTAGTAATCCGTTTTATTGTTATGCGATAGGGTTTAGTATAGTTTTATTCGTATACACATGGGGTTGGTCTAATTTATATCCAGACATAAAATTAGATGTGTTTATGTTTATTATGATAAGCATTATCACATCTATATTTTTAGGGTTTATATTTCAGAAGAAGTATATTTATAAGGACATTAAAATTAATAATTACAATTTCCTATTTACTACTGCCATTACTCTTGGTTACACAATAGAATTTATATACAATGGTGGCGTGCCACTTTTTATGATTTTTCGAGGTGACGCTTATTCTCATTATGATTTTGGCATCCCTACGTTTCACGTTTTTTTGCAGACAGTTGCTCCATTTTATACAATATACTTATATCATCAATACATTAGTAACAGAAATCGAAAGCTTATTTTTTACTTAGCTATATTATTTATTCTAAGTGTATTAGTAGTTAATAGAGGTTCTACCCTAATGACATTGATGTCATGCCTAGTCATTTTCTGTCAAAAGACAAAATACATAAGCTATAAATCTTTTTCTATTTTAATTCTGACACTTATATTTGTATTTTATATGTTTGGCTTTATTGGTTTCGCTAGATCTTTTAAAGATAACGAAGAATATTTATTTGAGCTTGCTGAAGCCAAAGACACCTTCCGAGATAGTATAATTCCCGGTGAATTTTTTTGGTTTTATCTTTATGCTTCATCCCCTATTGCTAATTTTCAGAATGCTGTAAATGAGGCTAAACATATTAGATACAATACTTACAATTTCGTCGGTAGTGAGTTAATACCAGATTTTATTACAAAGCGTATAATAAATCCTTCTACTGATCCGGACAAAATTGAAGGAGATAAATATTTGATTGCAAGTTTTTTGACAGTTGGAAGTATATATTATGATCCGTTTAGAAGGATGGGGTGGATAGGTGTAGTAACAATTTTTATACTTCTAACAACGTTAATGTCATTCATACCACTTTTGGTTGATATTAATAAACCCTATTTTTCAACAACAGTTGCAATATTATGTACAATGGCGTTGTTCAGTACCTTTGATAATATGATTCGATTTACTGGTCTAAGTTTCCAGTTAATTTATCCTTTACTTTTAGGATA
Organism: Fibrivirga algicola; assembly: GCF_011742925.1. Taxonomy (GTDB): domain Bacteria; phylum Bacteroidota; class Bacteroidia; order Cytophagales; family Spirosomataceae; genus Fibrella; species Fibrella algicola. The sequence goes on along the minus strand of NZ_WAEL01000005.1, from coordinate 440,254 downwards.
CTTTAGTAGATATTATTTAATTGAAAAAAAAATTCGGTTAGTCTTACCTAAAGTTGTTCTAAAGATTTAGATGTGGCTTGGTCAGACTCGAAGATTATTTTACGAATTATTTTAAGAACGGTCACTTTCAGACACTGTGCTCAAACTAAGTGAGCTATACCGTAAAAGGTTATATCAATCCGGAGGATCTTAGAACAAAAATAATCTTCTCTTAGAATCAGCTCTTATCTAGCTCTGACTTTAAGCGTCATGTCTGCTACTATTCAAACTATTCCATAATCAAATCTTGTGTAAAATTGAATAGCTTTATACAACATTAAATACACTAAATTTATAACGTAATGTTGCTCAGTCCACTTCAAAGCTACGCTATAAACTAATTAAGGGACTAAGTATTGAATTTTCAGTCGGAATCTTACTTGTCGTCTTTACTTTAAATTTGACAGCTTACCATTATTATCAAAAAGGCACAAAATTACTAACTAGGCAGCTTTTATTGAGGTGTGAGTAGGTTCATAAAGATGTTGTCTTTTTCAAGCACGGCAATTTACACCCTTGCTGACTATGAATTGCTACGACGGCGTTGTGCCGCCTTCAAAGAGCAGAATTGGCCCCAAGTCAAAATTGCCCAAGCCCTGGGAATGACCGAAGGGTGGGTGAGCCAAATACTCAAAAAGTATCGTCAAGACGGCCCCGATGCCTTGATCTGGAAAAAGCCTGCTGGACCCGCTTGTCGACTCGACGAGCAACAATTGGCTCAGTTAGTTATTGAGATAACAAAAGAGGCGATAGTTCACGACTTTGAGGGAGAGATATGTACCCGCCTGTGCGTTAATGCCGTCATTATAAAGCTGTTTGGCATTAGTTATGACCCCTCCCAAGTGGGCCGTTTGCTCAAGCGAGTCGGCTGGAGCTGTCAACTAACATAGCCTAAAGCGCGTTAGCAAAACCCGGCCGCCCTCCAACAGTGACGGGAAGAGCACCTACCGGCGCTTAAAAAATGCTAAGACTGAGGGCAGTGTTATCGTCTACATTGATGAGTCTGCCTATTACTTACTGCCCTTACTAGCCTATATATGGGCACCTGAAGGCCAACCCCCGTTCGTAATAGAGCAAGCAGGACGCGCTCATTTGAGCCTAATAGCCGCCATTGCGCCCAGTGGATGGATCTACCTAGGCGGCCAGGATTGCCCCTTCAACAGTCAAGATATTGTCTGGTTTTTGGATCGATTGTGTAGCCGCTACCGTAAGCGAAGCTTGTTGGTGATTTGGGACGGGGCAGCCATTCATCGCAGTCAGCTTGTTAAAGACTGGCTCAGTTAGCGGGCAGGCCGAGTCCATTTAGACCGATTACCAGACTACAGTCCGGAATTAAATCCGGTCTAATTGCTGTAGAGTCATCTGAAACGAAGCTAAAAAACCAAGTGTTTATCATCAACTTGGAGCAACTGGCTAAAGCGGTTATTGTTCAATTGGCTCAACTGCGAGCCAATCCCGGACTTATTACTGCCTTCTTTCGTAAAAAGGAAGTGGATTTCTTCACAGACTAATTCACACATCAATATCATGTTTTTGGCAAGCATGATAATATAGCACGTCTTATATTTGTTCACTTTAAAAGCTTGGTGTGACTATTATTGTCCGCTTTCACAGTCTTGAGTACGGTTCAACTCCAAGATGATCATCCTTGTCACAATTATTTCAAGAGGTTTTGATTGTCCGAGTAGGCTGAGAATTTGATTAGAAACTACTCAACATACAAATGGGATAACAATTGCTTTAATACCATCAAGAAGGTTAATGGTACTTGCCGCGGCCAATAGAGGTTGTGAACTTCTTGCATTAGTTGATATCTACGTCACAGGTCAGCCCATGTAACCATATTTAGAAAAAAATAGCTTTCTTGACTAATGCAACGTCAGTAAATCTATTTACAATCAACCCTATGCCTATCGTGGCTAGAGACATGAAACCATTGATTAAAATTTTGGGCACTAGATATAGTAAAATGTTCTCTTCGAATGTTAGAAAAAAGAAGTTCATATTTTCTGCAGCTAGCAGTTTTGGGTTAAAAGGAATAGGAATGCTAGTTGGGTTCTTGAATTTACCGTTAATATATAATGCGATTGGATCAGAACGTTATGGAATGATGTTAAGTATAACTTCTATTGCTGCAGTCATAAATTTTGCTGACTTAGGACTTGGCTTTGGTTTACAAAACAGGGTTCCAAGATTATTAAAAGAAGACAGGTCAATATTACAAAGAACGATATCAAGTACTTTTTACTTTTTGGCATTTTCATCAATTCTAGTTTTTTTTCTTTTTTGTATACTAACGTTTAATATCAATTGGCAACAAATCCTTAATATTCATTCTAAAGATGCAATTAACGAAGTAGAAATTTCAGTCTATCTATTTGCTTTTATACTCTGTTTATCGGTTCCATTTTCAATAGTTCAAAAAATTCAGATCGGTTTTCAAGAAGGCTATAATACTAATTTATGGGTATCTGGGGGTAACTTATTTGGCCTTTTCGCACTTTTTATCCTTTATAAGTTTGAGATAAACACTCCATTAGTAATCTTAGCTGTATTTGGCACCAATACTATTTTTATAATTGTCAATTTTATACATTATTTCCTTTTCAAAAGACGAGATTTGTTTCCAAGTATTTCAGAAGCTAATATTGGGCTTATCAAGTCTGTAATAGCTGAAAGTTTTTCGTTTTTCTGGGTTCAATTACTTGCGTTACTTTTATTTGCTAGCAACAGCGCTTTAATTGTGTATTACAATAGCCCAGAGATGGTAACAGAATTTAACATTGCATACAAATTGCTGATCCTGGTAATGGTTCCAATCGAATCATCAGCTCCATACATTACGCCGGTATTAAACGAAGCGGCACTTGAGGGGGATAGTAACTGGGTCAAAAAATCCATAACGAAAGGTTTATACATTACTATAATTGTATCTCTTATTTGTAGTTTATTGATTTATTTATTTGGAAATTATATTATCAAGCTCTGGATTGGAAGTAGTGCTATACTTGAACAAGGTACAATCATAGCGATGGCGTTCTATATAATACTCTTTTCAGGAGTTGGCTGCATTCTCTCATATATTATGCTCTCGAGTAAATTTATAAAACAAAAAACTATTATTTATACAATAGCAGTCATCTTAACACTCATTGTTAAAGTGTTTTCCATAAAGAACTATGGTGTCGAAGGAGCTGTTTGGAGTACAACTGTTCCGATGTTTTTGTTTTATATTATTCCCTGTTTAGTACTGTTGAAGAAAAAAAATATGATTACATAAAATAACTCATAAATAAATTTTTCATGGCAAACTCAAACGAGTTATTACATCTGGAAGACAATATGTTCTGTATACTGCTTACTGGAACTATTGCCCCAACAAACATACCTAACTTAAAGCGTCTGGACCATAAAGAAAGAGAACAAGATTATTATAAAGCTATTGAAAAATGGATGTCACTCAACTATCCAGTAGTTTTCATCGAGAATAGCGGTTACGAATCCAAATCTATTAACTCTCTGTTTGAAAGTAGACCCGACTGCGAATTTGTGCAATTTGTTTCCAGCGTCAGCTATTTGGGGAAAGGACACGGTGAAGCTGAAATTATCAATTATGGTTTCGAAATGTCTGAAATACTGTGTAAGAGTGTTTATATAATAAAATCTTCTGGAAGACAATATATTTCAAATACCACGACCATTATCGAATCAATAAAAAGTAGTAAATTATTTGTATTATGTTGGTTAAAGCGTTATTTGCAATATGCAGACTCTAGATTTTTTGTTGCCAAAAAAGATTTCTTTACAAGTTATCTATCTAAAGAGATGGCTCTAATCGACGAGAAGAACGATATCTACTTCGAGCATGTATTGGCAAGAGCTGTTCACAGAAGTATTGCTGATGGAGAACTTTGGTTACCTCCAATAGATTACCCGATTTGCTATGGTATATCCGGAACAGAAAACTTAAAGTATAGAACTGATTTAAAATCTATCTTAAAAGGCCGTGTGATATTTAAGATTATGCATAGAATATTCAGAAACGATTTTTTGTAGTTATCTTTAGAAGCAACTCACAAACTGTATGTCCCATATTACTTGTACTTGCTTCTGGGGACGATTCACGGGATATTCTTTGCTAAGATGAAGGATTTGTTATTGACAGCGTATGTATATTGCAATTTAATAGAACTCTACTTCCCAAAAAGGTTGTACTGTACAGGAACAACCATAAGCATTTAATGAAGCCACTACATAAAGAGTACTCAGCCAAGGATAGACAATATTATGCTCAAAATAGAGATGAAATGTTAAAATACATTTCACCTGATACTAAGTCTTTGTTGGACGTAGGCTGTAGTAGCGGTGTGTTTGGAGCTGCAGTGAAAGAACACTACGGGTCTACAGTATGGGGAATAGAGCCTGACGAAAAGGCAGCAAAGTTGGCAGAAGTATTATTGGATAGGGTTTACAATACAGTTTTTGACGAAAATCTAAACCTAAATGGAAAAAAATTTGACTGCATTGTCTTCAACGACGTTTTAGAGCATTTAGTCAATCCAGTTGCGGCGCTTGAATTATGCAAATCGTACCTTACGGATAAAGGAATAATAGTTTGCTCAATCCCTAATATAAGATTTTTTGATGCGGTCTATCAAATAATTATTAACAAGGATTTTCCACAAACCGACTCGGGCATATTCGACAAAACCCACCTAAGATTTTTTACAAAAAAGAGTATTGTACGTCTTTTCACAGAAGTAGATTACGAAATTAGAATGGTGGAAGGGATAAACTCTATTAAAGAGCTAAATATAAAAGGGTACAAAAACTTCAAAATTCTTAACAGTCTGCTATTCAACGCTATCGAGGATATGGAATACCTACAGTACGCAGTAGTTGCTGTGGCAAAAACTCATTAAATTTATTTAGGAGTAGTCACTTTTGTAAATAGTAATCTGACAGAATCAATAACCATTAGCACTCTCCCAGTAATAGGAGACAATACATTATTCTTAATTTTAGCCCTGTATGTTTCCTGGCTTGCTTTAAGAAGATTACTCCCGCTTATACCACCTACACGCATTTTTGCAGTAACAGAAGGCATATATGAGGCAATTAGCCTACTTCCAGCTCTAAGCAAAAATTCATAGTCTCCCGAAATTTTAAACGTATCATCATACACACCATACATTCTAAACAAGGAACATGAGTGAAACGTACCGACGTGCCAGGTTACCATACTTTTTCTAAACAATTCCCATCGCCAAGGCTGCCCTACCGTTTCAAGATAGTTTGATCTCTCATCAATTAGTTGAATCTGGGACGAAACAAACTGAAGATTTTCACAATTAGGATGATTAATGATGTGCTCTATATACAGTCGGACAGCATCTGGCAAAAGTTGATCGTCGGCACCTATAAAAACTAACCAGTTTCCTGTAGCTTTTGAAATACCTTTGTTCCATGCATCGTAGATACCAGCATCAGGCTCACTTATCCAGTATGCTAGTCTGTGCTGGTATGTTTCAATTATATTGATTGTTGAGTCTGTTGATCCCCCATCAATAACAATGTATTCAATATTATCGTAAGATTGATTGAGAACGCTAGATATACATTCCTCTAAATAGTTACCTGCATTATAAGTTGCTGTGATTATAGTTACTTTGGGGAATTGGCTATTTTTTCGCGTTGGTAGCGGTTCTTCTATATAGCTAAATTTAATTTCCATGTGGTTTAAATTAACAAATCAATCAATTAAGTAATTAGACCGGATGGCTGAACAGAGCCTACATTACGTTTTCTCCACTTTACTTCCATAAAGGTAAGGTCATAATAACATGTTTAGCATTACTCTATGAACGTCATGAGAGATATGCTAATTGAAGGAATATCAGCAGACATCATTTCATAAGTCAATGACAAACTTATAAAATTTTCTTGCTTATTTCTATCCACATGAGACTAGCATGAATACATAACATTTATTATAAATGCATCACACGCCTTTTAGTATAAATCACCTAACACTGTAATAAGTAAAAATAAATATGTTATTATCATCGTAAATGTAGCTTTTTTTATTCTAAAAAAAAGCTACATTTATTTAATTATAAATACGCTCAACATAGTTCAATTCTCAATAAAACACAATTTCCAACCACAAATATATGTTTTGTTATCTTTGTACTGTAGAACATTACTCTGAAAGTATGTTATATAAATATCAATTAAGTTACGCAAGTTAGTAAGTGAGCTAACTAAGTAGTTTGAATTGTTTGATGCTTTTACTAGACTATCTAAACTACAGACATATGTTGTCTTTGCCTTCGGAGGCTGAAGCTCGAGTTGCAGCTAGTGTAACACTTTACAATAGCTTACCCTCTTGTGTAGACGCAATAGCGTCATACCAGAATCAAGTCGAACAAGTGTATCTTATAGATAATTCTGAATTCCCGGACACAATTCTCATTTCTGAATTGACTAAGTGGCCCAATGTACAATACGTATGTAACGGGGGAAACCGAGGGGTAGCTGCTGCGCTAAATATAGCTGCGCGTCTAGCTATTGACAATGGCTTTGAATTCTTACTTACAATGGACGATGATACTTATTTACCCCCTAATTCATTACAAAGTATGGTATTAGTTGCAAAGACAAACAATTACAAAATAGGTCTTGTGTCGGGTATACATTCAGGTATTGAGCAGAAAATAAGTGAGTTGAATGTCCTTTACACAATGACTTCTGGCAATATACTCAATCTACAAGCGTACAAAATAGCAGGGCCATTTCGGGAGGACTTTTTCATTGATCATGTAGATCATGAATATGGATTGAGATTGAACCGCTTGGGATATAAGATAATTCAGCTAAATAGTGTTCAACTTAAACATAATTTGGGTAAACGTAAATCTGTAGGTTGGGGTACCTTTATTTTCATATCTCATACACCTATTCGTGGCTACTATATGGTTAGAAATGGGCTAGTCTTGGCTAAACTATATCCTGAGTTTCGTTTCAAAGCTATTACCCTCATAACTAAAGAATGGATAAAATCCTTTTTTTTTGAGGATGACAAATTTAATCGGCTAAGGCTATTATATAGAGGAGTTATTGATGCTTATTTTGAAAAATTAGGGAAATTTAAATCATAATATCCTTTGTAGTGACAATTCTCAATATTTTACTGAATGTATTGGCTTCGTATAAGTAATGCTGAAATATAGTGATAGTGGCACTGTTATATCCCAAACTACAAATTAAATCTCTTTGTAACCTTGTATAAAATTGTAGATACTCAACATCTAAATATTTTTAGCAATACGATCTATGAGGTTGATATTAAACAATTCAAAGATTTATTCTTTATTATTAGATAACATATCTCAATTCAAAGTGGTATCTTAACAGTTCTAATTACTTTCGAACTTAAAATCTACGTTTCAGTTAAGATCTGGAATAATCAACTTGACAATAATTAAAATGAATCCCTTAATAAGTATTATTACTGTCACTTATCAAGCTGGGAAAACACTTGAGAAGTCTATTATCAGCGTTATAAATCAAAAGCTGCAATTCGATTACATAATTATTGATGGGGGTAGTAACGATGAAACTATAAATATTATTAATAAGTATTGCGATAAAATAAGCTATTGGGTAAGCGAACCTGATAATGGTATATATGATGCAATGAACAAGGGTTTATCTAAAGCATCAGGAGAGTGGATATACTTTTTAGGTGCCGATGACATACTTGAAGATGATGCTTTACTTAATATAAAACCATACCTACGCTATCCTTATTTAATGGTATGTGGGGATATTATTTTTGATACGGGCCATCATGTACGATCTTTTTTAAACAATCGTATATGGCTACAAAACACCGTACATCACCAAGCAACATTCTATAAAAGAATATTATTTCATGCTTTTAAGTACGATGTTTCGTACAAAGCAATTGCAGATTACGAACTAAATCTTAAAATTTTCGTAAATGGTTATTCATTCTTGTATGTACCATTAACTTTAGCCAGATGTAAATCAAATGGCATTAGTAGCCAAATGAAAATTTCCTTAGTTGAAACTAATTTGATAAGAGAAAAATTTTTAGGTAAAGGTTACAATCAAAAGTTATTATCTAGCTTACTTCGAGTTTATTATTTTCAAAAAGAAATAAGATCATATTTAAAAGATATATTTACTTTTACAGTTACTATAATTTAATTTGTGCTAACGCCAATAAATGTATTTTATCTTCTAAATGACAGATTATTTTGTATTTTTTGGTCTGGCCATTTACTTATTATATTTGTATCAAGTAGGATATGATGGATATTTGAACTGTTGAACGCTTGAACCACTAACCCTCGTAGTCAATAGAATGTACTACTAAGTTTCAATGAATCATCTCAGCTTTGTTGTTAAATTAAACTGATCATATATTTGTGCATAGCAAATCAATAATTTTTAATTTTACCAGTACATTTACACTTCAATATTTTATGCCTTATTTAGTTACATATGGATTTAATACAACTTAGACTATCGTTTTTACATTAAATCTGAATCAAATGATAAGTGTCTGCATGGCTTGTTACAATGGCGAGCAAAGCATTAAACGACAAATAGACTCAATCCTCATTCAATTAGAAATTGATGATGAGTTAATTATCTCTGATGATGGCTCGACGGATAATACTCTAAGTATAGTTGGTTCGTTTAGAGATGGACGTATTAAGGTAATAACTAATAATGGCTTAAAAGGTCCCGTTGGAAATTTTCAGAACGCTCTTAATGAAGCTAGCGGTAACTTCATATTTTTATCTGACCAAGACGATATCTGGAGGCCGGATAAAGTGAAAGTGATGAGCGAGAGGTTAAATCTTGCTGATCTTGTTCTTAGTGATTGTCGTATTGTAGACCAAAATTTAAAGCAAATAATAGCTTCTTTTTTTTCATTTCGAAAAAGTCGTCCAGGTTTTATGCACAATCTTTATAAAAACTCATACATAGGGTGTTGTATGGCTTTTCGTAGAGAAATCTTAGAATATGTGTTGCCCTTTCCTAAACATATACATATGCATGATTGGTGGATTGGCTTGCTGGTTGAGTTAAAGGGCTCAGTAAATTTTATAGATCTTCCTCTCATTGACTATGTTCGTCATGGTAACAATGTATCACCAACAGGAGAAATATCAACAAATCCTTTTTATAAGCGTTTTTTAAATAGAGTTATAATATTATGGTATATTGTATACCGCAATTTATATATATCAAATTTAGTTAAGTAATCTAGTAGATTATACCTCAATACTTCGTAATGTGTTCAGATTATTATATTCGCAGTTAGTTTACCTCTTAACATATTGTATCTAAAATGGTATCAGTCGTAATTCCTACGTATAATGCATCTGAGTATTTACCCAGATTGTTACTGTCTCTTCAACAGCAGACTATACCTTTGGAACTAATCATTCTTGACTCAGAGTCTACTGATAACACTAGGGAAATACTAAACTTAAATAACGTTCCTTATACTTCAATTAGTAAGTCCTCATTCAATCATGGAGCAACAAGGAATATTGGCATAAATCTTGCTAGTCATGAAATAGTCATGTTTCTGACTCAGGACGCTATTCCTTATGATTGTCATTCACTAAGACTACTCTATGATTCATTAGTCAAAACAGATTGCGCAGGGATGGCTTATGGTAGACAAATTCCATATCCTAATACGGGTATATTCGGTGCTGCTGCTAGATTAATTAACTACTCTTCAGAAAGTATAGTTAAAAACAAGGCAATGATTCCTACACTTGGTATTACGACCTGTTCTTCCTCTAACTCCTTTGCTGCTTACAAGAAAGAATTACTACTACAGCATGGAGGATTCCCTGAACACACAATTCTTGGCGAGGAAGTTTCAGTTGCAGCAAGACTAATATTGCAAGGTTATTCGCTCGTCTACTGCGCCGAAGCTAAGGTCTATCACTCACATGATTACTCAATATTACAAGAATTCAGTAGATACTTTGATATAGGAGTTTTTCATAAGCAGCAACAACATGTACTATGTCATTACGAAAAAGCAGAATCAGGGGGATATCGTTATGTTATAAATGAGAGCCAATATTTAATTAAGCAAGGTCACAGCTTACTGATACCTGTACAGATCTTACGCGTGCTTATGAAGTATCTTGGCTACAAGATTGGTACGAAGTACACTGTGTTGCCACTTACGGTCAGTAGGTCACTTAGCATGCATAAGTCATTTTGGACACAAATACATGAAAAGTAGTGCCTTTGCTCTACTTACACTTAGCACCCGTCAACATCCTCAAGTAGATGCTGCCGTTCTGTTGATCTATATACTACTTATTTAAATTAATTGAAACCATGTGGAAATTTCTACTATTCACTTTAGGGTCATTTTCGGTCTTAACCCTTAATGTCAATGCCCAGACCAACTATGTATCTACCGCCCCTTCCTCATTAACTCCAGGATCTGATAATACCCTAGTGGGAGTAGGAGCAGGTAATATTAATATGAGCGGTGCTAGTAACTTAATGATTGGCCGAGGAGCAGGTATTCAAAATATGGCAGGTACCCAAAATGCCTTCGTTGGAGCAGGAGCTGGCAACCGAAATTCATCTGGTCAAAACAACGCTTTTTTAGGTTACTCGTCAGGATATAATACTTCTAGCGGTAACAATAACACTTTTTTGGGCGCTAACGCTGGGTATACTAACGATATCGGTTATAATAATTCCTTCGCAGGGTATAATGCAGGTTACTTCAATTCACAAGGTAACAATAATGCCTTTTTTGGCACTGGTTCAGGATATGGGAACACGCAAGGTAGTAATAATACTTTCATGGGCGCTGATGCCGGAAGCAATAACTCAACCGGTACAGGAAACACATATTTAGGTTCGTTATCCGGTACTGCAAGTGGATCCGCCTCGCAAAACACTTTCGTTGGTGCCAACACTGGTATTAGTAATATAGGCTCTTCAAATACATTTATTGGTTATGAAGCCGGCCGAAGCAATCAATCTGGTAGCAACAATGTGTTTATAGGGTATTATACAGGTGTAAATAATACTACTGGTTTAGGTAACCTTTTTATGGGACAACAGGCAGGCCTTAGTAATTCACAAGGTAGTTATAATTTATTTATAGGTAATAGTTCAGGTAGTAGTAATGTAGGAGGCATTGGTAATACGGCCATTGGTGACGGATCGTTGTTACGCAATGCATCTGGCATTCATAATGCTGCCATTGGCCGCTATGCCGGAGTAGAAAGCAGAGGCGATGAGAATGTTTTTATTGGTTTCGCCGCCGACGTAACGCCAGCAACCCCTAATTTGGTTAATGTTACAGCAATTGGAGCACGTGCCAGGGTGAGCCAAAGTAATAGTATAGTTTTAGGGGCCAACGCTAATGTCGGTATCGGTACGTCGGCACCGGCTGCTAAACTAGAAATTGTAAGTTCTACAACCAATACATCAGGTTTGCGGCTGACGAATCTGAAAAGTAGCAGCCCGGCTACGGTACTCAGCACAAATAAGTTTCTGACAGTCAATGCAAATGGCGATGTTGTTTTGGGCAGTACAACCAGTTCAGCCCGCCTTGGCACTGAAGCTGCTGATGCCAATTGGCAATCATCCGGTATTAATCTTGTCAATACCAATACGGGTGGCGTTATTATTGGCCAGGGCATTGATAAGACACCAGCGGGTTACCGGCTCTTCGTGAGTGAAGGTATCCTGACGGAGAAAGTAAAAGTAGCCGTAGCCAACACGAGTGAGTGGTCAGACAAGGTATTTGAGAAGTCATACAACCTACGGTCGTTACGCCAAGTTGAGCAGCACATTAAACAGCACGGCCACTTGCCAGGTGTACCGTCAGCAGTGGAGGTCGTTCGCGACGGAGTCGATGTAGGTAAGATGGACGCTAAACTGCTCGAGAAAATTGAAGAACTGACGCTCTATATGATTGAACTCAAGAAAGAGACACAGGCTCTTAAAGCAGAGAACAAACGGATTAAGCAACAACTTCGCCTAAATACCCGTCGCTAATTTGCGCATACGAATCTAACGAACGAGCCGTTGACTCGTCGAGGCCACCTCTTTACCGGGGTGGCTTTTTTAGTATCGCCTAATTGCTAACTACCTTTACTCGTCGAAAGCAGGTGATGGTTAGGTACGTTTAGATTTGTACCGGACAGATTGCACACTGTTTCTTATCAGCTATCTCTGGTGAAACAATATATTTATTCAGCCTTACTACTTCTCGGAAGTTCACCGGTTATTGCGCAGGCACCAGCCGTCAGGACACCTAACTCATATCAGTTGGAGGCAGGTGCCATTTTATCAGCCTCCTCTAAAACGCCGTTTTGGCTACGGACTAACCAATATGGCTCTGTCCCCTACAACGCCCCTTCTGCTACCCTACGAGCCGGATTTAGCAGCGAGTACGATACGACAAGACGCCGGTTCGACATCGGTTACGGAGCCGACCTGGTTGCCAATGGCTCCACAAATACCAACTTCCCCCCTACACAGGTTGTATTGCTGCAACAAGCCTACATAAAAGCCCGATACGGTATTTTAGAAGCGTATGCAGGTAGACGACGCGAGGTGTTTGGACTAGTCGATACCTTGCTGACCTCAGGCTCGTACAGTTGGTCGGGTAATGCGCTACCTGTGCCCAAGATTCAAATCGGCATTCCCAGGTTTACGCCAATCGGCTTCACAAAAGGCTGGCTATCGGTAATGGGTACGTTCGCCCATGGCTGGTTAGGGGGCACTTATGTTCGGCATTCTTTTTTACATCAGAAGTCGCTGTTCTTTCGGGTTGGCAAAACACAGAGTACATTTAGGGCCTATGCAGGTGTCAATCATGATGTTGTCTGGGGTGGTGTAAGCCCCGAACTGGTAGGCACCGGCATCGTGACTTCAGAACGCCTACCAGCCAGTTTTCACGACTACCTTCTAGTTGTGTCGGGATTACGCACTGGTAGTCAGTCAATTATTCCAGTAGGCACTGACTTAACCGATTTCGACATCACTAACCGGATTGGGAACCACCTGGGATCGATCGATCTTGCATTGGATATTGATTTAAGAAGGCACTCCCTGTTTTTGTACCGACAGAACCCGTTCGATTCAGGAGCCCTGTTTTATTTGACGAGTATTGCCGATGGACTGAATGGAATCAGGCTTAGAAACCATAATCCTGAAGCACTTTTTCAGACTGTTCTGTTTGAATACCTGAACACCACCAATCAGGGAGGGCCTGAGTTTGTGATCGAAGATCCACAGCGGCGGGGTAAAGTAAACTACTTTAACAATGCCCAATTTCGGGACGGCTGGGCCTATCAGCGTCAAACGCTTGGTACCCCGTTCATCAATCCTGCTTATGATAGTAACGGACGTACCTCGTTTGGTGGTTTTACCGCCAATAATCGTGTTCAGGCCTGGCATCTGGGCGTTTCAGGTACGTTACCAATCCGCGCATCCTGGTTGAAGCAAGGGCCAACGTACCTGACCAAACTTTCATACAGCAATAATTTAGGCCTTTACGATGTTCCTTATGTACCATCAATCACGCAGTTCTCTGGCCTTTTTCAAGTGGCCGCTGCTATCCAGTCACAGGGTGGTGTAGGATCGGTTATCGATGGCACTGAGCTGATTGGCAGAGTAGCCGTCGATGTAGGCGGCTTGTACTCAACCAGTACAGGCATCTATCTCGGCATCCGTCGGAGTTGGCGCAGGTAATATCCTGGCCTAGTAGTCGAGCGGTACACAATGGTGCTACTCTTCCTGACAACGAATATATTTGTAACAGTCATGCAAGCCATTGCCTAACAAGACCGCTAGTTGTATTGTGCGATAACCTACCTTAACTCTTGACTCATAGTCGCCTGCAAGAATGAGGCACCGTTATTCCATACTTCTCTTCCCGTTACACGTCTTCTTTGACTTCGTGTGCTTAAACGCGTCCTTCGCTGGCGCGTATTGGTTGAGGTTTGGCGAGATAGATGGTGCTACTAAAGGTTCCTACCAGTCTTTGTGGATTGCTTCCAACGTAGTTTGGGCGCTGATCATCCTGGTGACCCGCCCCTACATTTTTCCGCGACAGTTATTCAAAGCAATTCCTTTGCTGAAGAAACTGATTTACCTCACTACGTTACACGCAGCCATTATTGCCTTATTTTGGTTCTTTGTTCAAGAAGCTAACTTTTCAAGAGGGCAACTAGCTTATACCTATGTTCTCTTTATACTTAGTGGGGGCTTATTTAGGCTAGGCGGTCTTCTTTTTTTGCAGGGTTACCGCGCTCGGGGGTATAACAACCGCAGATTTATAGTAGTTGGCTACGGGAAGCTGGCGCAGACGATTACAGATTTCTACAAAGTCCATCCTGAGATGGGCTTCAAGTTCCAAGGCTATTTTGATTGGCCGACCGAACAAAATAAAGGAGAGTTGACAGGTTCATACACGGACTTGACTGACTTTGTGCGCCGTGAGAAGATCGACTGCGTTTACTGCTGCTTACCCTACGTCGATAATACTCAATTAAAAGGCATCGTTGACCTATCTGAGTTTCTTGATTTTCAAGTGAAGCTGCTGGTCGACTTTAGGGGCTTTCTCACGAAAGGTGCCTCTATCGAATACCACGATTTCTTACCTGTACTAAACCTCTCCTCGCAGGAGCTCGATGATTTTCGAATTGCAATTCTTAAACGCTCGTTCGATGTCGCTTTCTCAACAGGCGTTTTGCTCATTGGATCACCCATATTTATCCTGGTTGCCTTAATCACTAAATTCACGTCTTCCGGACCAGTATTTTACCTTCAGGAGCGCATTGGCCATAAGGGCAAACCGTTCATGATCTACAAGTTCAGGAGCATGTACGTCGATGCTGAGAAGGCAGGTCCATCTCTATCGATGGGGCATGTCGACAACCGGATTACACCTTGGGGACGCTTTATGAGGCAGACTAGAATCGACGAAATTCCTCAGTTTCTAAACGTGCTGCTTGGTCATATGTCGGTGGTGGGCCCTCGCCCCGAACGGCAGTACTTTATTGATAAGATCATAGAAATTGCTCCCGAATATTCCGATCTGCTCAAGGTAAAACCTGGTATCACATCGATCGGGCAAATTCGCTTCGGGTACGCTGCCAGTGTTGACGAAATGGTTGAACGACTGCAGTTCGACCTGATTTACCCTAAGCGGCGTTCCCTGTCCCTTGACTTGTGGATTATTGCTCAGACACTGAGGGTAATGGCTCAGGGACGAGGCCGTTGAATCGCCTTTAGCCAATTTTTAATGTCATTTTATGGGTATTAGACGTTGATTGCCTGTAGTAGCAACGCTAAATTTACGACTCCACCCACTTATGAGTGGGTGATGAGTTATTCTCTTTACTTTTGATAGGTAGTAAACGCGTTGTGCGACTGGTTTGTGCTGATGAGATTGATGTTGCGTCGCTGGCTGATTAAGGCCCCCTTTTTATTCATATCACTTGCGTTTGGCATTTCGTGCGGACAGTCGGCTCAGTACAAGTCGAACCAATCGGTGGCGGAACTCAGGAATTGTGCCGAAGAGCAAATGCTATCGCCGACTCAGGAGGCTAGTTTACGCGCAGCCATAGGAGCCGATAGAAAAACTCAGCAAATCGAAGCTATCATTCAGCAGAAAGTACGCGGTGGCTTGAACGGTAACGTATTGGTTGCCCAGAAAGGCATCGTTCTCTATAAGCATTGCTTTGGACTGGCGCATTTTGAAAAGGATAGTCGCGATTCACTGGTCGAGCAATCCAAATTTCAACTGGCCTCACTCTCTAAGACCTTCACTGCCATAGCCGTCCTGAAATTGCAGGAGTCCGGCAAACTGGCCTTCACCGATTCTATTCAGCGTTTCTTCCCCGATTTCCCATATCACGGCATCAGTATTCGGGATCTGCTGAGTCACCGTAGCGGCTTGCCCAACTACGTGTATTCCTTCGACGACAGCATGAAGGTCAACTACTACCGTAAAGACCCAAAGCTACCCACCAACGCCGATGTGATGCACTGGTTCGCTACGGTAAAACCAACACCTCAACGATACAACGTACCTGGTCGTGGCTTCTCGTACAACAACACAAATTATATGGTGCTGGCCGCCATTGTGGAGAAGGTCACCAAACAGCCCTTCGACGATTACCTGCGCCGCACTATCTTTCTGCCCCTGGGTATGCACGACACCTATGTTGCTACCACTAAAAACGACTCGATCAATCTGTTTCGAACGGCAGGCTACCAGATGCACCGACGTATTCCGAAAGATTACTTCGATAATGTAGTAGGCGATAAGGGTGTTTATTCAACCATCGGCGATTTGTTCCGCTGGTATCGGGCGCTAAACGGTGATTGCCTATTGTCGAAGAAAACGCTGAGTGAGGCTTTCGTTCCGCGCAGTTTTGAACGAAAGGGACAACGGAATTACGGCTATGGTTTCCGGATACAGCTAGACGCCATGAATCAGCCTGAATTCATTTATCATACCGGCTGGTGGAAAGGATACAACACAATGTTCTGGTTCAGCCCGAAAGACGAATACGTCATTATCATCCTGGGTAACCGATTAAACTCCACAGTGTATCGCGTTCAGGAATTAATCGACATCCTGCACGGTAGCCCTAAACAGGGCGTTAACGATGTAAATGGAGAGGTAGAGATATAAAAGAAAGGGCTTTGTTCAACAACGAAGCCCTTTTTTATGAACCTGACTAATCAACTTCGGCTCCTGGCCATTTTTCTCCTTCCTATGACTGCTATGGCTCAGGAGGTACTGCCTCTTTGGCCTGCCAACAGCATGCCGAATGTGCTGGCAAGCGCTCAATCGACTACTATTACCGAAAAAAGCACAGTCGGCGGCGGTATTCTCCGTATTAGCGACGTAGTAACCCCAACCCTGACAGTATACCCAGCAAAAGGCCAGGTAGCGGGCATTGCCCCCGGCAGCGCGGTCATGGTTTGTCCGGGAGGTGGTTATTCCATTTTGGCGGCCGAACACGAAGGCTCTGACATTGCCAAGTGGTTCTCCGAACGGGGTATCACTGCATTTGTTTTAAAATACAGGTTACCCGATACACGCCTCCAGCAAACGCCTCACGAAGCCCCCCTATCTGATGCCATGCAAGGCATGCGATTGATTCGGCAACAGGCGGCACGGTACAATGTTGATCCAAACCGGATCGGCGTCATGGGTTTTTCGGCAGGGGGGCATCTGGCCGCTACCTTATCGACTCACTACGACAAAGGAGCGAAGGCTGATCCGATGGCCAAGCCTAATTTCTCGATTCTGATGTATCCGGTGATCACCTTTGGCGATAAAGCACATGCAGGCTCGCGTACCAAACTGCTGGGTACGTTAGCAACTGACCCTACCTGGGTTGAGTATTATTCAAATGAAAAACAAGTGTCGGCTGGTACACCTCCAACGTTTCTCGTTCATTCGATGGATGACAAAACCGTTCCTGTGGAGAATAGCATTAACTACTACCTGGCCTGTCTTCAGCAGAAAGTTTCGGCCGAGATGCACTTGTATCCGACCGGCGGGCATGGCTTTGCTCTCCGCACCAAAGCAGGCGAATCAGTAGCGACCTGGCCTGCTGCACTTGAAAGCTGGCTAAAGCAATTGCCTGTGCGAAAATAAAAGGGCAATTGGTTGGCCCGCTGTCGCCCAGGCAATAGTGGGCCAACCAATTGTTAATTATTCAATAACATAGGTACGTTACCACGGCTACCCATAATTACGATCTTGGCATTGGGTGAGGCAGCCAGCGCCTTCTGCGCTAAGATTTGCTCATATTGCAATTGCCGGTCACTTAGTCCTGTCGATAGGATCTTTTGATAATCGGCAATACCCTGTGCCTCAACGCGCTTACGTTCGGCCTCTTGCTTCTCTTTCTGCAGTACAAACTGCATCTTCTGCGCTTCCTGCTCGGCACTAATCTTCGACTCGATGGTCAGTTTTACTGAAGTCGGCAGGTTAATTTTTCGGATCAGGAGCTGCTCGAGCAAAAGACCACGCTTCCTAAAATCAGCCTCTATGCTTTTGTAGATTCTATTTTGGAACTCATCACGGCGGGTCGAGTATAACGCAACCGCATCATAGTAAACGGCATTATCCCGAATTCGGGTACGTGTTATAGGCCGAACGATCTTATCGTTGTAGTCGGTGCCAATCTCACGGTAAATGCGGGGGGCGTCGGCCGCTACCAGGCGGTAAAGCACCGTCAGGTCAACCACAACCTCGAGTCCATCGGCAGTAAGCACGCGAATAGCGTCGTCGCCTCGCTTTTCACCTTCATCGGTATCGGCCGACATAGTATAGTTCTGCGTTTTTACATCGAACTCGGTAACGCTGGCTAATGGGTTTACGAAATTCAGGCCAGGTGACAGGACGATATCAGTCACTTTACCAAAGAGTGATACAATGCCTACTTGCCCGGCATCGATCTGGCGGATGCTGGCCGTTAGCATTCCCAGAAAAACCAGAATTACGCCCACGACCTTGACAGGCCGGGCATAGTGCGAAAACGAAAGTGATGGTGTATTGATAGCAAAGCCGGCGATAAGCAGGGCTAGGCCAATAACAATGAAAAACATAGTTTTTATCGTGGTTAAGAACGCATCAAACGTAGTCAATTTCAGTGCCTTGTGTTCGCCTCCGGGAAGAGCGGATACGGGCCTATAGTATCGGTCGCCAGGCGGGACCAACAAAAAAGCACCCGGTACACTACCGGATGCTTTTCAGGTACTACTTGATCAATTAACCCTTCAGTAAAAGAGTTTAAAAGAAGTCTAAAGTCAATGAGGCTTTATCCTCGACAAGCAGGATCGTATTACCGAATTCTCAGACTTGCGACTTAGCACTAGTTTATTTTGTTCCTTTCTTTTTGCTGGCTGGATTGGCCTGCGCCGCAGCAGCAGCTGCTTCTTTCGATACTACCTCGCCTTTCAGGGTCAGGTAAACCGTTGATGTCTTGGCATTGCTGGTCACCGTAACTGTCTTGTTGAATGGGCCGGGGCTAGCAGCATTAAATGTTGCTGACACCTGGCCTGACTGGCCTGGCGCAACTGGCTCTTTAGACCATGATGGCTTGGTGCAGCCACACGAAGCGGTAGCATCTGTTACCACGATAGGGGCAGTACCTGTATTCTTGAAGGTGAATACGTAAGTTACGGGCTTACCTTGCTCAACTTTGCCGAAGTCATGGGCTTCCTTAGCGAAGGTTGCAACTCCGTCCTGGGCGAAGCTAACACTGACAAAGGCAAAAAGAGCTACGAAAAGTGATAATGCGGTTTTCATTGCTTATTCAGATATTGGTTTGGTTGTCTGGTAGATTCAGATGCTAAAACAAATATACCACAAACGGTTTGCCAAAGACTGTTTGGCGGCTGTGGTTTCAACAAAGAAATCGAAAAAATCGTTTTTTTGATCGATGGGTTCCTTTGCTGTACTTTTACTTCGTAAGGCTTTTTTAATCCCTGCCCAGTACTTCGTTAGAGTTACAGCAGCAATCAGGGTTTAAAATTGACCGTTGTTTTTTTCTCTCATTGACACACCACTTCATCACTTAAAGATTTTGACCATTAACCTGTGCCCATGCTGTGATTGCAAATGA
Source organism: Fibrivirga algicola (assembly GCF_011742925.1). Taxonomy (GTDB): domain Bacteria; phylum Bacteroidota; class Bacteroidia; order Cytophagales; family Spirosomataceae; genus Fibrella; species Fibrella algicola. Next base: position 420,518 of record NZ_WAEL01000005.1, on the reverse strand, counting down.
AACCCTTCGCACAACGGACGCTCTGAACCGGGAAACTATCCTGGCCGATTACCGATTAGCCTGTGAGAGCCGACAGGTCAGCCTGTTAGGCCGTAAAGACGTGATGGGTGGGCGTGCTAAATTCGGCATCTTCGGTGATGGTAAAGAGTTAGCTCAGTTAGCGGCCGCCCACGCTTTTCAACGGGGTGACTTCCGCTCTGGTTATTACCGTGATCAGACCTTTGTGGCTGCCCTGGGCGAGCTGCGCTGGTCCGAATTCTTTGCGCAACTCTACGCCCATACCGATCCGGCTCACGACCCAAATACAGCCGGCCGGTCAATGAATGGGCATTTTGCTACACGCTGGCTCGACGAGCAGGGCCACTGGCGTAATCAGACGGACTTGTTCAACTCCGCCTGCGACATTGCGCCAACGGCTGGACAGATTCCGCGTTCTGTTGGCTTGGCCTACGCCTCTAAACTGTATCGACACAACCCCGGACTAGCTAATATCACCCAATTCTCGCGGCAAGGAAACGAGATAACGTTTGCCAATATTGGCGACGCCTCTACCTCACAGGGCATGTTTTGGGAAACACTGAACGCCGCGGCTGTGCTGCAAGTACCGCTACTTGTATCTGTCTGGGACGATGGCTATGGCATTTCAGTGCCCATTGACCTCCAGACCACAAAAGGCAGTATCTCTAAAGCTCTGGCCGGTTTTCAACGCGACGAGCATGACAAAGGCTTTGCCATTTTCACGGTAAAAGGCTGGGATTACGCCGCATTGGTTGATACTTATGAAAAAGCGTCTCATATCTGCCGCACAGAACACGTACCTGTGCTGGTGCATGTGCAGGAACTGACGCAGCCACAGGGTCACTCAACATCGGGTTCGCACGAACGATATAAACCCACCGAACGACTGGCCTGGGAACGTGAACATGACTGTAACAAGCAGTTCCGCGCCTGGATTCTTGCCAATGACTTCGCCACCGAGGATGAGTTGATCGCTTTGGAGAAGGAAGCTCTTGCCGCAGCCCGCGAAGCACGCAATGCGGCCTGGAAAGCGTTTCAAAACTCGATGGCCGGTGATCAGACCGAGGTACTGGATTTACTCCAGCAAGCAGCCCGTAATCATCCGAAATCGGCCGACATTATGGGCATTCGGATGGAATTGCAGCAGACAGTGACGCCACTCTACCGCGACTCCGTCTCTGCTGTTCGGAAAGCTCTTCGGTTACTTCGTACCGATCAGGGGCAGGGTAAGCAGGCACTGGTTCGCTGGCTCGGCAAGGTAAAAGAACAACACAATGACCGCTTCAGCTCACATCTATATAGCCAGTCTGACGAGTCGCCACTGCGGGTGACGCCGGTACCGGCGCAGTATTCCGACGAAAGTCCGATGCTCGACGGCTATCTGATTATGCAGCGCTATTTTGATAGTCTGTTTGGGCGCGAACCCCGGGCAGTAGCTATTGGCGAAGACGTTGGCCATATTGGCGATGTAAACCAGGGATTTGCCGGCCTTCAGGAAAAGTATGGCCACCTGCGCATCACTGACACCGGGATTCGTGAAACAACCATTATTGGTCAGGGCATTGGCTTAGCGATGCGGGGACTACGGCCTATTGTGGAGATTCAGTATTTCGACTATATCTTCTACGCCCTCGCTACGTTGACCGATGATCTGGCCACGCTGCAGTACCGCACCAAAGGCGGGCAAAAAGCACCGGTCATCATCCGCACGCGGGGCCACCGCTTGGAAGGCATCTGGCACTCCGGCTCGCCTATGGGTGCGATGCTCAACAGCCTGCGCGGCATCCACGTATTGGTACCACGCAACATGGTGCAGGCGGCTGGTTTTTATAACACGCTGATCAAGAGCGATGACCCGGCGCTGCTGGTCGAATGCCTGAATGGCTACCGGCTCAAAGAACGGCTACCCGATAACATTGCTGAGTTCTGCCTGCCGCTGGGTACGCCCGAAATTTTGCAGGAAGGCTCTGACATAACGGTTGTTACCTACGGATCGATGTGCCGGATTGTCCTGGAAGCGGCCGCTCAGCTAGCCGAAACGGGTATTTCGGTAGAAGTCATTGATGTTCAGACCCTGTTACCCTTCGACCTGACGGGTACTATCATTGAATCGATTAAAAAGACTAATCGCGTGCTGTTTGCCGATGAAGATTTCCCCGGTGGAGCATCGGCCTATATGCTTCAGCAGGTGCTGGATCAGCAAGATGGGTATCGCTACCTCGACTCGGCGCCACGGACGTTAACGGCTAAAGCACACCGCCCGCCCTATGGTTCAGATGGTGATTATTTCTCGAAACCGTCGACCGACGATGTGTTTGAATCCGTTTACGCGCTGATGCACGAAGCCGAACCAAACCGGTTTCCGGCATTGTATTAATGGGTATAGATGCAATGAGAGGCTATATGCTTGGAGCTGTGCCTGCCAACTCTCCCGATCAGGACATTCGCATAGCCACTCATTGCTCATTCACCCATTGACGCATGTCTTACTTCTCTGATATACGTGACGGCATCCGCACCACGCTGAAGGGCCTGAGCCTGACAGTACGGCACTTGCGTAACGCCACGCATCGTCGCCAGCCTATGGGTGTGGCCGACGACACCTATTTCGATTTGACTGATGGGCTGGTTACGCTGCAATATCCGCACGAGCAACTGCCCATTCCCGACAACGGCCGGTATCGCCTTCATAACGAAATAGACGATTGCATTGTCTGCGATAAGTGTGCGAAGGTCTGCCCCGTTGACTGTATTACGATTGATCCCATTAAGGCAACGGAAGAAGTAGGCCGCGCCTCCGACGGATCGCCTATCCGGTTGTATGCGGCCCAGTTCGACATTGACATGGCTAAGTGTTGCTACTGCGGTTTATGTACAGCCGTATGCCCCACCGAATGCCTGACAATGGAAAAGAAGTTCGACTTCAGCACCTTCGAGCTGGGCGATCTGACCTACGAATTTGCCAACCTCACGACTGAACAGGCTAACGAAAAGCGGGCGTTGTATGAGCAGTTCGTTCAGGAGAAAGAAGCCGCTAAGCGCAGTAAGCAAGAACAGCCTGCTGTTGCGCCTGCGGCAACTGAGACCGCAGCGGAGCCTGCAAAACCCAAACCAGTGTTCCGTCCGGGTATGAAACCGGCAGCAAAGCCCGCTACAGCCCCGGCAGCAGAGCCGGCTATGCCTACGACTACGGGTGAGTCGGTAGCTGAACCAGCCAAGGCGGACGTACCTGCCGAGCCGACCGTACCGGAGACTGCCCCGGCAGCAGCTACACCACCCAAGCCGCGGCCTGTGTTCCGGCCCGGCATGAAACCAGCCGCGAAAGCAGCTACGCCAACTCTACCGGCCGAAACCGGCAATTCAACAGAAGGTAGCCAGCTACATCCATTAACCGACCCCGCTCCCGACCAGGCTGAGGCGATTGCGATGGAGGGCGTTGCTGAACAACCACATGTTACGGAGCCGCTAACCACTGCTGAAAAAGATGTACCTACCTCATCGGAGGTTTTATCGGCTACGCCCAAAAAGACAGCACCCTTCCGGCCCACTATGAAGCCAGCTTCTCCGCCAGCCGCTTCGACGCCTGTTACACCGCCCGTTACGGAGTCGAACGTACCAGACGCAGCGCCAGCTGAGCCAAAACCGAAGCCCGCGTTCAGACCGTCGATGAAGCCAGCCGCCCCAAAGCCGGTTGCCGATAGCGATGCGTCGACAGCAACGCCCGAAACGCCACCGGTTGCCGGACCACCGGTTGCCGATGTCGAGGTTACGCCCGCCGCAAAACCAAAGCCCGCTTTTCGGCCCACCATGAAGCCGGCTGCCAAGCCGGTTGTTCCAGAAGAGGATTTAGGTATGTTGCCTGCTGCGACGCAACCTTCAACTGATCCTGCGTCAACCGAGCCCCCAGCCCCGGCTGAGCCGGAGGTCGTTAAGCCAAAACCGGCATTTCGGCCTACGATGAAGCCAAAATCACAGGAATAGTCGAAATTTGAGCGGTATTGTTTTTTTGCGACTGCGCGCTGCAGGTCGACGCGCAGCCGGTCAATAGTACACTTTAAACTCACCAGTTCAGTTGATTCAGGTCGCTTTTTTCTCGTTTGTTGCCTTGACGCTGGCGAGCGCCGTAGGCCTGTTGTTGACCCGGAATGTACTGTATTCGGCGTATCTGCTGCTGTTGAGCCTGCTGGGTGTAGCGGCACTGTTTGTATTCGCAGGGGCCGACTTTCTGGCAGTTTCACAACTGGTTGTCTACGTCGGGGGTGTTTTGGTGCTAGTGCTGTTCGGGGTTATGCTAACGAACAAACCGGCATCCGCAACCGGCGACGAGTCGCCGGTAAGTGAGCGATCGAACAGCATTTTAACAGAAAGCCGCCGTCCCTGGCTGGCCTTGCTGCTAGCCGGTGGTTTATTTTTTGGACTGAGCCGACTGCTGATTAATGCCCATTTTGTTGTTTTTGATCGACCCGCCTCAACGGCCCCAACTACCGTCGATGTAATCGGTCGTCAATTGATGACTGAGTATGTGCTCGCCTTCGAAATCATTAGTATCCTGCTGCTCGTTGCTCTGGTTGGCAGCGGGTATCTGGCGAAACTCAAGAAATAAATGAGTGTCGATGTGTTATGTTTCCCCGGTTAACGTACCTGAGCTAAACACATTGACGCTTGATCCCCACTAATATGGAACCTCAATCATCTGGCATCCTTCTTTTGGTAGCGGCCGCACTGTTCAGTATCGGGCTCGCGGTGGTGCTCACCAAACGGCACGCCGTGGTGGTACTGATGGGCATTGAACTGATGCTCAATGCTGTCAACCTGAACCTGGTAGCGTTTAGCCAATACGACCCCGACCGGTTGCAGGGGCAGTTGTTTAGCCTGTTTGTGATCGTGGTGGCCGCTGCCGAAGCCGCCGTAGCCCTGTCGATGATCATTCAGGTATACCGTCATTTCAAAACGGTTCGCCTCGATGAGCTGACCGATTTGCAGCAATGAGAGATACCGAGGCCTTATTTGAATCGCTCATCGATGGTATCCTGGAGAAGGGGTACGGCGTTGCCGATGCATTTCTGCTGCCCGATGAAGTAACCGCCCTGCGGACCCGATTATGGGAACGGCAGGCGGCGGGGCAGTTTCGCGAAGCAGGCATCGGCAACGGACAGGCAGCAGTGGAAAAAGCCATTCGGGGCGACGAAATTCTGTGGCTCGATACCACTACGGCAACTCCCGAAGAAGCAACCTTTCTGAACCAGATCGACCAGTTTATCGGGTACGTTAACCGCACCTGCTACCTCGGCCTCCGCGACAGCGAACTGCATTATGCCCGTTACCCTGTGGGTACGTTCTACAAACGCCACCTCGACCGGTTCAGAGCCGACTCGCGTCGCAGGCTTTCAATAATTTGCTACCTCAATGACAACTGGCAACCTACCGATGGTGGTCAGCTGGCCGTTTACCTGCCTCAACCCGATGGTAGTGAACACACTACGCTGATTGCCCCAGTAGGCGGGCGGTTAGTCTGCTTCGACAGCGGTTTACTTGAGCATGAAGTACTCCCCCCCGCCAACCGCGATCGGCTAAGCATTACGGGCTGGCTTCGAACGGCTTGATTGGTCAGGAATCTAGACTTGACTCTTATTGAGCTGAAGCCCGCGTTATGCGCTGTGCTTTTGCCCGGTAAATGTGGTAGCTTCGATCGTTAATAGCCACCTAAACGTTTGCCGCTATGAAACCACTAGGCCGTCGACTAGGTACGTCGAGCTATTTTCTTGTTCTCAGTTGTTGTCTGTTGGCTTTTCTGTTTGTGATGGCAACGAGCAGGCCCGCCACACCGCCGGTAGCTGCCCCGCCGAAATACAATGTGCTGTTTATCATCTCCGATGATTTACGGCCGGAATTGGGTGCTTACGGCGTTTCGATGATCCAGACGCCCAACATCGACCAAATTGCAGCGCGCAGTACCCGGTTCGACAACGCCTATGCCCAATACCCGGTTTGTAACCCGTCGCGTACCTCATTTCTGACAGGCCGTTACCCCACGCAAACGGGCGTGATGAACAACAACGATTATTTTCGGCTCACGCACCCGGAGTTTGTGACGTTACCGCAGCATTTCAAACAAAACGGCTACGTAACCCTGCGCTCCGGTAAGATATTCCACGGGGGCATTGACGATCAGGTTTCGTGGACCGAAGGCGGTGAACCAACCAACCCCGGCATTACCGAACGCGGTAAGGCCGCTTCCCGGCCGGCTGTTGAGAGAACAGACGAGCCCGATAATGAGCCCGCCGACAAACCGCTGAGCAAGGCCGCCGCTTCTGACCGAATCATTGTGTTGCCCGGCAATGGTGAGAATCACGGCGATTACAAAACCGCTAGTCGCGCCATCGATTTTATGGGCAAGTATAAAGACCAGCCCTTTTTTCTGGCCGTTGGATTCGTGAAACCGCATAGCCCACCCACCGCCCCGAAGCGTTTTTTCGATCTGTACGATGTCAACAAAATGGAACTGCCCGTCGATTTCGGCACTACGCCGAAAGCCCCAGTGGGCTTCCCTCCTATTTCGATTTCGCGCACAAACAGCGATTTGTTTATTGGTCGGGAGTCAACGCCCGAGCTATCGCGGGAGATGAAACGGGCTTACTACGCCTCAACCAGTTTTATGGATGCGCAGGTGGGGCGGGTACTGGGCGCGCTGGAACGCAACAGGCTGCAGAATAATACCATCGTTGTTTTCTTCGGCGATCACGGCTACCACCTCGGCGAAAAAGGCAAGTGGTCGAAAGCCTATTCACTCTACGAACTTGGTCTGCGCGTGCCGCTACTTATTGCCATGCCCAAAGGAAAAGGACAGCACAGTACACAGGTTGTGCAGTTGCTGGACCTATACCCAACACTGGCAGACTTGTGTGGCTTGCCCAAACCAACGGCTATTGAGGGGCATAGCCTGGCGCCATTGCTGAAGAAAACCGATAGCCAATGGGATTTCCCGGCCTACAGTGTAACGGCCGTGCAGAACAAATTAGGTAAGTCGGTGCGTACCAAGCGCTGGCATTATGTGGAGTGGGAAGAAGGCAAAGCCGGTTCCATGTTGTTTGAACACCCCAACGATCCCCACGAACTGAAAAATCTGGCTACCGACGCGGCCTACAGCGGCACCGTTCAGGAAATGAAGCAACTCCTGAACCAGATGCCAACCGCGGGTAAGTGAGCTGCCAAACCTGGCTGCTCTTTCTACAGCGACGGGTAAACAGTTCATGTAGGTCCGTTTGCAGGTATTATTCTTCGGAATGAGCCTTAGATTTGTTTAGCTAGCTAAGGGCGATTTATTGCTCCGGCTACTTGATAGTGCCCAACCAGTCGGGCAACGAATTATCAGTACAAACCAGCAAATACACAGCTAACATGCGACTATTTTTTACGGGCGGATCAGGAAAAGCGGGCAAGCATGTGATTCCTTACCTGCTCGATCAGGGCCATAAAGTGATGAATGTTGACCTGACGCCCTCACATCACCCCGGCGTCGATAATCTGATCGCCGACATCACGGATTCCGGCCAGATGTTCAACGCCATGAGTTCGTATGCCGGTCTGGATGAACTGGAGGCAGGCAATGGCGTGCCGAAGTTCGATGCGGTCGTTCATTTTGCGGCTGTGCCCCGCATTCTGATCAAACCTGATAACGAAACGTTTCGGGTCAACACCATCGGCACCTACAACGTGATCGAAGCGGCTGTTAAGCTTGGCATCAAAAAAATCATCATTGCTTCGTCGGAAACTACCTACGGCATCTGCTTTTCAGATGGCCAAACCGACCCTACCTCGTTGCCGCTGGACGAAGAATATGACGTTGACCCCATGGATAGCTACGGGCTGTCGAAGGTTGTCAACGAAAAAACGGCACGCAGTTTTCAGCGACGGTCAGGGTTCGATATCTACGCCCTTCGTATTGGCAACGTAATTGAACCCCACGAATATGCCGAGTTGTTTCCGCATTATTTCAGGCATCCGGAAGTGCGCCGCCGCAATGCCTTTTGTTACATAGATGCCCGCGATCTGGGGCAGATCGTCGATTTGTGTTTGCAGAAAGACGACCTCGGCTATCAGGTCTTCAACGCAGGTAATGACCATAACGGAGCCATTATTCCTACTAAGGAGTTGGCTGCTACCTTCTTTCCCAATGTGCCCATTACCCGTGAGTTAGGGGAGCATGAAGCCCTCTTTTCCAACAAGAAAATCCGTGACGTGCTGGGGTTCAACGAACAGCACAACTGGCGGAAGTATGTGAGCGGTGAGTTATGAGGGCACTTATTGGGTTACCCAGCCGCCATCGATGGAAAAGCAGGCGCCCGTGACGTAACTCGAGGACCGGCTGGCCAGGTACAGCGCAAGGCCACCGATCTCGTGCAGTTCACCCCACCGCCCCATCGGAATTTTGTCGATGAAAGCCTGGTATTTTTCAGGATCATTCAGCAGCGGGAGGTTTATGTCTGTCGCAAACGGACCGGGCAGGATGGCGTTGACATTGATGCCCGCTTTGACCACTTCCATAGCCAGCGAACGGGTTAGTTGCAGAATAGCCCCTTTGCTGGTTGTGTAGGGTGTGCGCTCGGGAATGGCTGTCAGCGCCAGCATCGAGCCCATGTTGATGATGCGGCCGTAGCCATGCTTCTTCATTACCGGCACCACCGCGCGGCAAGCCAGCCAGGTGCCGGTGACGTTGACCTGCTGCACCCGCGTGAACTCATCGAGCGACAGGTTTTCTATAGCTCCCCGAATGTTAATCCCCGCCGAATTGACCAGGATATCGACTTTTCCAAACCGATCGACGGTATGGGCTACAGCAGCCTCAACGCTTTTTTCATCAGTTACGTCGCAAACCGTACTGATACACTCAATTCCGTAGAGCGATTTGAGCTTTTCCACCGCCTGCCGATTGGCCTCCTCATCACGGGCGGCAATGACGATAGTAGCCCCCGCCTCAGCCAGTGCCTGTGCCATAGCCAGGCCCAGTCCGCGATTACCACCACTTATCAAGGCCGTTTGGCCGTGCAACTTAAACAGGTCTAAAATGCTGTGTTCCGCCGAAGGTTGCTTCATCGCTACGAGTTAGGGTCAGATTGGTTACGCAATGTCGACAAAGCGGTTGAATACCTCAGGGTTGAATATCGGCTTGTGCGAATTGATCATCAAAGGTAAGCAGAGCCGTTTCCGAAGATACGCCTGTCGTGTACTGCTGACTTGTTTTTCTCTTTTTTGAGCCAGGGCATCATGCCTGTTGTAGTAAACCACGACGTAGATACCAAAAAAAGGCCCCTGATTTATCCTCAGGGGCCTTTTTAATAAATTAATGCGCAGGTACGTTACCGCTTCTTTTTCTTTTTACCGCTACCGCCGCCACCTCGAATCGCGTATTTCTTGTCGAGTTGCGTTAGATCAGCGTTGAGGGCGGCGAGGGGAACAATTTCCTTCTCACCAACGGGCGTCAGCACATCGAACGATTCGGGAATGACGCCCTGCTTATTCAGCGCTACGATCTCGATAACCCGTTTGATCGGCAGCGGATGCCAGGTGCTTTCTGAGCTGTAGCCGAACCACATGATCTTGCGGAAGATGTCTGTCTTCTGCAAGAACGCACGGCCTTTCTGCGTTTCCAGTGGTTTTTCTACCGTCGGAATATCGCGCAGCGCGTCTACATACGTATCGAGTTCGTAGTTGAGGCAGCACTTCAGTCGCCCGCACTGACCCGATAACTTGGCCGGGTTGAGCGACAGGTTCTGGTACCGTGCCGCCGACGTTGTGATATTCTTGAAGTCGGTGAGCCAGGTAGAACAGCACAGTTCACGACCGCACGAGCCGATGCCACCAATACGCCCCGCCTCTTGCCGTAAACTTATTTGCCGCATCTCGACGCGCACCTTGAACTCACCCGCCAGCATCTTGATCAGCTCCCGGAAATCGACGCGCTCTTCTGACGAGTAATAAAACGTCGCCTTCGTGTTGTCAGACTGGAATTCCACATCCGACAGTTTCATGTGCAGCTTCAGCTCGCGCACGATCTCGCGGGCCCGGTACAGGCTCGGCAAGTCGCGCAACACAGCCTGCTCGTGCTTTTCCAGATCGCGGGCCGTAGCCAGGCGGTGGATCGCCTTGGTATCGTCGTTGATTTGAACGTGCTTCCGTTTCAGTTGCAGCCGCACGAGGTCGCCCTGCATCGACACGGCACCGAGGTGGTAGCCTGAGGTCATTTCGCAGACCACATAATCGCCCGTTGTCAGGTCGAGGTTATGGACATTCCGGTAGTATTCCTTCCGGCCCCCTTTAAATTTCACTTCAACAACCCCGTAGGCCGGACCGGCAATCGGCGTCATGTCGCTTAGCCAGTCGAATGAATTCAGTTTATTGCAGCCTCCGGATGAGCAGCCCCCGCTCGAACAACCCGCCGTTTTGGTAGCCACGTCGGCCCCGCCACTATCGGCTGTTTTCGCTTTAGACCCACACCCGCCAACCGCACAGGATTGACATCCCATGGTTTATATTCAGTTGACAGTTTCAGGGATCAGGTTTCCGGTCTCGAGTGCTTCGCTTACCAAAAGGTAACTAATCGAAGCACTTGAGACCGGAAACCTGATCCCTGAAACTCAATCCTGGTACCGGAGTAAATCCAGCCCTATATCTTTTCGGAAGTACTTTCCGTCATAACTCACCGTCCGGGCCGCTTCCTGCGATTTTCGGACGGCATTTTCGAGCGAGTTTGCCAGGGCCGTTATGGCCAGCACCCGCCCACCGTTGGTCACTACCGAGCCATTTTGGCTGGTTGTTCCCGCGTGAAAAGCCGTAACATCGTCCAGTTGGTCGAGGTCAGTAATGGGCTTCCCCTTTTCGTACACGTCAGGGTAGCCTCCCGCAACCAGTACTGTTGTTACGGCGGTTTGTGGTGACACCTGCATCGTTATCTTATCCAACTCCCCATCGGCCGTTGCCACCAGCAAGTCAACCAGATCGGTCTGAATGCGAGGCAACACGACTTCTGTTTCGGGGTCGCCCATCCGGGCGTTGTATTCGATGACGACGGGTTCGCCTTTCACGTTCATCAACCCAATAAAAATAAAGCCCTTGTAGACAATTCCTTCCTCCTGAAGGCCTGCCAGCGTAGGCTTCACAACACGTTCTTCTACTTTTTGGAGAAACGTTTTAGTAGCAAACACAACCGGCGATACGGCACCCATACCCCCTGTATTCGGACCGGTATCGCCTTCACCGATACGCTTGTAATCTTTGGCTTCGGGTAGAATTTTGTAGTTCACCCCATCTGTCAACACAAAAACCGAGAGCTCGATTCCCCGCAAAAACTGCTCGATGACCACCCGATGCCCCGCCTCGCCAAACCGGCCGCCGAGCATCTCACGCAATGTATCCTTAGCCTCCTGAACCGTTTCGGCAATAATCACGCCTTTTCCAGCCGCCAATCCATCCGCCTTCAAAACGATGGGCAGCGAATGACTTTCCAGATACGCCAGCCCTTCCTCGATGGTCTCGTCGGTAAACGTTTGCGACGAGGCCGTGGGTACGTTGTACTGCGCCATAAACCGCTTGGAGAAATCTTTACTTCCTTCCAGCTGGGCCCCCTGCGCGTCGGGACCAACAATGCGCAATGAGGCTATATCGGGCTGCTTGCGTAGGTAATCAACTACGCCCTTTACCAGCGGCTCTTCAGGGCCAACCAGTAACAAATCAATCTGGTGGGTACGTATCGCCTCGGCAATGGCGGTAAAATCTGAATAACCGAACGGCAAATTAGTGGCGACCTTTGCCGTACCAGCATTGCCAGGGGCTACGAAAAGAGTATCGCACAACGGACTCTGTGTCAGTTTCCACGCAAAGGCATGTTCCCTTCCGCCCGAGCCAAGTATAAGTATATTCATTTTAAGGTTTGACGTTCGATGTTTGAGGTTTGACGTCGCGCTGCTGTGGTACCGAAAGCTGAACCGGCAAAGCAACGGCAAACGTTAAACGCCAAACAGCAAACTTTTTTAATTGGCTACTTCCGAGAGGAATTTGATACGCATAAGGCGTAGTTCCTGTTCGGTGAAATCATCACTATCAAATTCTTTTAACGCTACAGCAATATTGTCGGTATCGGCCCGCATAAAATACTCGAAGATCTCTTCCTGCCGGTCTTCATCAATGATCTGATCGATGTAGTAGTCGAGGTTCAGGCGAGTACCCGAGTAGCAAATGTGTTCTACCTCTTCGACCAGGTCGACCAGGGTGAGGCCCTTGGCTTCGGCGATTTCTTCGAGGTCTACTTTCCGGTCGATCTGCTGGATAATGTAGATTTTGATCTTCGATTTGTTCACCGTCGATTTTACTACCACATCTTTATCCGTCTCGATCTCGTTTTCGTCGACGTACTTCGCAATTAAGTCGATGAAGGGCTTGCCGAATTTCTGCACCTTGCCCATGCCCACGCCGTTGATCTGGGCCATCTCCTCCCGCGTAACGGGGTAGGTGGTCGCCATCTCTTCCATCGAGGGGTCCTGGAAGATAACGTAGGGCGGCAGGTTCTTTTCTTTGGCGATCTTCTTCCGAAGGGCTTTCAGCAGACCCAGCAGCTCTTCATCGTAAGCATTTCCGCCGCTGGCAGCCTGGGCGGCCGCATCATCGGCCTCCTCCTTGGCGTCGGCGGTTTGCTGCTCGTAGTCGTGGTCCTGCGAAAGCATCACCGGATACGGGTCTTCAATGTAGTTGAGGCCCTTCTGCGTCAGGCGGAGTACACCGTAGTTGTCGACATCCTTCTCCAGAAAGCCCAGAATGGTGATCTGCTTGATCAGCGAGCACCAGATGTTGCAGTCTTCGCTAAACGATTTGCCTTTGCCATATAGCTCCAGTTTATCGTGTTCGTAGCTGGTCACGTACTGGTTATCGGTGGCCGTCAGCACATCAGCCAGGTGGCTCACATCGAAGCGCTGATCGGTCTGCAACACAGTTTGCAGAGCCATCACGATTTCGGACTGCGCCTTGAACTTGGGCGTTGGTTTCAGGCAGTTGTCGCAGAAACCACAGTCTTTTTCGACATATTCGCCAAAGTACCCCAGCAGCTGCCGACGCCGGCACGTACCCAGGTTCGAGTACGACACCATTTCAGAAAGCAGGTGCTTGGCGTTGTCGCGTTCGGTGACGGGTTTGTCTTTGTTGAACTTCTCCAGCTTCAGAATGTCGTCGTAGCTGTAGAACATCACGCAGTTGCCTTCCAGCCCGTCGCGACCGGCGCGGCCTGTTTCCTGATAATATCCTTCGAGCGATTTGGGCGCGTCGTAGTGGATTACAAACCGAACGTCGGGCTTGTCGATACCCATACCGAAGGCAATGGTAGCGCACACCACATCAACTTCCTCGTTCAGAAACGCATCCTGGTTATTCATCCGCGTTTGCGGGTCGAGGCCAGCGTGGTAGGGCAGCGCCTTCACGTCGTTGACGCGCAGCAGTTCGGCAATATCTTCAGCCGTTTTCCGGCTCAGGCAGTACACAATGCCCGATTTGCCTTTGTTCTGCTTCACGTACTTGATCAGCGCCTTTTTGGCATCCACCTTTGGCTTGATCTCGTAGTACAGATTCTTACGGTTGAACGACGTCTTGTACACATCGGCGTCTTCCATATTCAGGTTCTTCTGAATATCGATCTGCACTTTGGGCGTAGCCGTTGCCGTGAGGGCAATGACGGGTAGCCCCATGCGGCCGGAGTGGTGGCCGATGTTATCGACGATGCCCCGTATTTTTCGGTATTCGGGCCGAAAATCGTGGCCCCATTCCGAGATACAGTGTGCCTCATCAATGGCGACAAACGAGATGACAGCCTTCTTCAGAAAGTCAAGGTTCTCTTCCTTGGTCAGCGACTCGGGAGCAATATAGAGCAGCTTGAGGGTTCCGTTGAGGGTATCTTTCTTTACCTTCGTCATCTCGGCTTTCGAGAGTGTCGAGTTCAGAAACTGCGCGTTGATCCCAAATGCATTAAGTTGATCGACCTGGTTTTTCATCAGTGCGATCAGCGGTGAGATGACGATAGCGGTGCCTTCGGAAGCAATAGCCGGCAACTGATAACACAGCGATTTACCTGCCCCCGTGGGCATGATGACAAACGTGTTGCGGCCTGCCAAAATATTGTGAATAATTGCTTCCTGGTCTCCCCGAAACTGGCCGAACCCGAATATTTCTTTTAATCGCTCCTTTAGGGTTGTTTGAACGGAATTGTCAATCTGGATCATGGTACGCTACTACGGAAGGTGAATGGAGCCTGCGTGAGTATCTATCTTTGCAAGTGTGACGGTGGTATTTTCTAAATATGACGAAACCTATATTTAGTAAGCTTAGTCTATGTTCTACGGAACAGACTTAGCGAATTTACAACCCATCCGTGTTACCTAAGCATTTACGGACGTTGAAACTAACAAAAAATCTACAATCAATTGCCCGCGATGTGCTGCTGGCTGAGGCCGACGCCATCCGAGCGGCGGTGGCTTACCTGGATGTCCAGTTCGACTATTGTGTCGACGCAATTCTGACCTCGGCAGGCCGGGTGGTAGTGACGGGTGTTGGAAAAAGTGCCCTCATCGGTCAGAAGCTCGTTGCTACGCTCAATTCTACCGGTACGCCCGCTTTGTTCATGCATGCTGCCGATGCCATTCATGGTGATCTGGGTATGGTGCAAACCAACGATGTTGTGCTGGCTATTTCGAAGAGTGGCAATACACCTGAAGTAAAGGTGCTGGTACCATTAATTCGCCGCACCGGTGCCAAACTAATTGCTTTAGTGGCCGAGCCAGCGTCTTATTTGGCCAAACAGGCCGATTTTGTGCTCTTGGCACCCGTGCCGCACGAAGCCGACCCGCTCAATCTGGCCCCTACAACCAGCACTACCGTAGCTATGGCTCTGGGCGACGCGCTGGCCATTGCCCTGCTCACAGCCCGGGGGTTCACCCGGCAAGACTTCGCCCGCTATCATCCCGGTGGCTCACTCGGCAAAAAGCTATATCTAAAAGTGAGCGACCTGTACCCCGCCAATCAGTGCCCCTGCGTGCTGCCACATCAAAGCATCCACGATACCATGCTGACGATGTCGGCGGGGCGGCTGGGAGCAACCGCCGTGCAGACTGAGCCAGCTAGCTCTACCGATTCGGCCGGGGGGGGCGAATCCACGCCGGGTACGTTGCTGGGCATCATTACCGACGGTGACGTACGGCGCATGGTGAGTCAGCACGACGATTACCGGCACCTCTGCGCCCGTGATATCATGACGCCGAACCCCATTTGTGTTTCGCCCGACGATTATGCCGTAGCGGCGCTGGAGATTATGCAAAAGCGCAACATCACCCAGATTCTGGTAGCAGATGAGGGTAAGCTGGTCGGCTTTGTTCACCTGCACGATTTGCTGAAAGAAGGGCTGGTGTAAACAACCACTACCGTTTACTCTCAAAAATTACGGCTGAATTCTTGAGTTCCTGAGGAATAGCACTGCAGTTACCCTGTTGACCGGCAATGGTGGTGCTGGCAGAACAAACAATTGACCCGTCACATCGGTAGATGACGTAGCTGCCAGCATCCGGGCCAATGAACCAATCGACTGTAAATACAGACTGACCCTGGTAAGTGGCTTGGGAAACGGTTAAGTCGCCGCTGTTAGTCGCCTTAGCTATGCGGTCTTTGAGCCACGGCAAGTCAGTTATTGGATTAGTAACCTGGCAGGTGTTTGGCAAGGCGTTTTGATCCTTGCAGGCAAAGATCAAAATAATCAGTGAGGCGATTAGCAGCGTTTTCATCCCGTTTTTGTCTCAGTATCGCATATTCAATACGAACTGTTCGCTTAAGACCCGGAGAAAAGTCAATTGGTTGCATTTATTTGTTAACCCGCATGGCCTGTTCGTAGTCGCTCCACTCGTCGATGTCTGTGAGTTCCTCCAGCCTTTCGAAGGTAAGGCCCTGTTGCAGAGCTGCTTGTTCGGTTAGTAGTCTGAGTTCGGGCTGGCTCCAGGGCATATCATCGAACAGCGCCTGGTGAAAACGCTTCATTCCCAGCAGGTAATAGCCGCCGTCGATAGCCGGGCCAACCACCATGTCGGCCTGATCAAGAGCCTGAAAGGCGGTGAACAAATGTTCTTCGGTCAGAGTAAGGCAATCGCTACCGATGATGACTACTTTCTCGGCTCCCGCCGCAAATCGGTCGCGAAACGCGTTGGCCATCCGTTCGCCGAGGTCCTGCCCGGCCTGCAGCGCTTTTCCGTAGCCACTCCAGCCATCGTTGGGGTTTATAAAGTCGGCGTAGTAAACGGTTTTTTCCCAGGGGCCGTAACGGGTAATCTGCTGCGTGTAGTGCACCAGGTGACGGTACACTTCAGTTGCCTTGTCATTACCGACACTGCGGGCAATCCGCGTTTTCACGGTGCCGGGGATAGGGTTCTTAACGAAGATGATCAGGTGGTGGGTAGCCATACGATGTGTACTTTTGTAAAAAAAAGTCTGCAAAATCGGACATCCCGGTTCGGGAATGCACGATCAATCACGACTCTATTAAGATATGTCGAAGCAAATTGTTTATACCGACCAGGCCCCCGCGCCAATCGGACCGTATAGTCAGGCCGTAAAAATTGGCGACACACTGTATGTATCGGGCCAGGTGGCCATTGAATTGGCTCCCTTGGGGGATATTCAGGCCGAGACGCGGAAAGTGATGGAAAACGTGGGCGCCATTTTACGTGCTGCCGGAATGGACTACACGAATGTGGTTAAAGCCACCATCTTCGTAAAAGACATGAACAACTTTGGGGCCATCAATGAAATATACGGTAGCTTCTTCACCACCGATTTTCCCGCCCGGGAAACTGTTGAAGTAGCCCGACTACCTAAAGACGTCAACGTCGAAATTTCAGTCATCGCCGTCTAGACTTGTATCCGGCTGATGGTAGGCGGATAATACGGATTTACATGGATTTGCGCGGGATCGTTGACCAGCGCAGCGTAAGTCTCTTTGTCAAATCAAAAATCCGCGTCATGCGCGTACCATTAATCGCATGCTCTAATTCACTTTCATGCAAACTCCCCGCGTTCGTTTCGCACCCAGCCCAACGGGGCCGCTCCACATTGGCGGCGTCCGCACGGCCCTATACAACTACCTGTTCGCCCGAAAAATGGGCGGGCAGATGCTGCTTCGTATTGAAGACACTGATCAGAACCGATTTGTACCCGGTGCCGAGCAGTACATCATCGACGCCCTGAATTGGGTCGGTATTCAGATCGACGAAGGCCAAACCGCCAATGGCCCTGTCGGTGCCGACGCCCCCTACCGCCAGTCGGAGCGGAAAGCCATTTACCAGAAAGAGGCCCTTCGGCTTGTTGAAGAAGGCAAAGCCTACTACGCGTTTGATACCGCTGAAGAGCTCGACGCCATGCGGCAGCGCCTCGAAGCCGCCAACGCACCTGCCGCCCAATACAACGCTATTACGCGGATGCAGATGAAAAATGCCCTTACGCTGCCTGCTACCGAAGTAAAGGCTCGTATTGAGGGTGGCGACCCTTACGTGATTCGGCTGAAGACGCCCCGTAAAGAGGAAGTTCGTCTGAACGATCTGGTGCGGGGTTGGGTGAATGTACACTCATCGGCTATTGACGATAAAGTACTACTGAAGTCGGACGGTCTACCTACCTATCACCTTGCCAATGTAGTAGATGATCACCTGATGCGGATTACGCACGTGATCAGGGGCGAAGAGTGGTTGCCCTCGGCACCGTTACACGTGTTGCTGTATCGGTACCTGGGCTGGGAAGATACCATGCCTCAGTTTGCACACTTACCACTGTTACTAAAACCGGAAGGCAACGGTAAACTCAGTAAACGCGACGCCGATTTGGGTGGTTTTCCAGTATTTCCGCTCGAATGGACTGACCCCTTTACGGGCGTTGTGGCGCGTGGGTTCCGCGAAGACGGCTACCTGCCCGAAGCACTCATCAATTTCATTTCGTTGTTGGGCTGGAACCCCGGTACAGAGCAGGAGCTATTTACAATGGATGAGTTAATTGACGCCTTTGACCTTGAGAAGATTCATAAAGGAGGTGCCCGCTTCGACATCGAGAAGGCTAAGTGGTTCAACCACCAATATATTCGTCAGCAGGCCAACGCAGATCTAGCGCCGGCGGTACAACAACAGGCCCAGGACGCTGGATTCGAGTGTTCGGACGAACGCGCCGAAAAAATTGTGGCCCTGCTGAAAGAGCGAGTTACCTTTTCGAGCGAGCTTTTCTCAGAAGCCAAAACCATTTTCTACGCCCCTACTGAGTACGACGAAACCGTGCGGGCAGCCAAATGGAACGATGAAGCCCGGCGAGCCGTCATGTCATTCCGCGATGCGCTTGTCAATTACAAAGGCGCCTTTGAAGCTGAGGCAATTAAACACCTGCTATCAGATACCTTATCGCAGGCGGGCATTAAGCAGGGTAAAGTCATGCAGGCCATGCGGTTAGCTCTGACAGGTTTAGGTACGGGACCAGACCTAATGCTAACGATGGAAATTGTAGGTAAAGCTGGCGTACTCGAACGGCTGGAAAATGCCATGACGACGTTGCAATAGTTTACCAGGATCAAGTTGTAAGTGGCCACTTATAGCTTGATCCTTTTTTACTAACAGAAGTTAGTATTAGCTACCAAAATCAATGTTTTATTACCTTTTAGTTAATTAAATTATAATAGTATTTACTAGTTTAGTTATATATAAATTTATTAGCATACATGTATATTTTTAATCACCATTCCCTATAGGTTGGCATGACTTTAGTGGCAGGTTGAGCGCTTACCCACCGATGTTATTCAACTATGACCATTTATACCCGCGTGGTAGTGTATGCTACCCTGGCGAGCACGCTGTTCAGTCTATCTGTGCTGGGCCAGGGACGTTCCGTTAACCTACCGAAGCCCCCCACTGCCCGGCAAGCCGATTCGCTCAGACGTGTGTATGAAGCCGAGCACAATCGCCGCACCCTCGATCCAACTCTGGGGCGAGTTCCCCTTGAGCGCCTGGACGCCATCAGAAATCAGGTAACGGCAGGTAGCCAGCAACGGCAGGCTCGTGCAGGTGTTCCCAACGTAACTTGGATCGAACGCGGTCCGGTTGGTTTCACGGGTACGTTGAACGCCTTACTGGCCGACCCTTCAGACGCAACAGCGCGTAAAATATGGGCGGGCAGCCAAACCGGCGGGCTCTGGAGCCATACAAATGTAGCGCAGGCAACTACCGGGTGGACGTCGATCAGTGATGCCTGGGAAAGTAAAAATATATCGGCTCTTGCCACTGACCCAAGCAACACAAGCCTGGTGTACGCTGCCACGGGTAGCATAACCGGTGAATCGATAGGCAGTGGGATATGGAAGTCGGGCGATAAAGGAAAAACGTGGCTTCGTTTGTCAGCCACAATTCCGCAGTCAGGTACGTCATTGCAATCAGCGTTCAGTCGGATTACGGCGTTGTCTGTAAGCAAAACGGGTGTTTTGCTGGCCGGTACCCAGAGCGGCGTACTGCGCTCAGCCGATCAAGGACAAACATGGCAGGTTTCGCTGGCCCCGCAACAGCAGATTGGCAGTCAGCCTATTACTGGTGGAAACGATAAGGTTTCGACTATTCGCGCGGCATCTGATGGGTTTATTTACGTAGCCATGTCAGCTGGCCGACTGTTCCGGTCAACGACATCGGCGGCCACTGCCTGGACGGAGATTACCCCACCAAACACGACCCCTTACGTGGGGATACGAACCGAACTGGCAGTGGCTGCCGCCCCAACCAGCGGAACGGCACAAACACTCTACGCAGCTCAAATTGCGCCCGATGCCAGTTTTGGCGGTAATACGCTGCGTTGGCTCATGCAATCTAACAATAGCGGCCAGACCTGGCAGGCAATGACCCGCCCGGTCTACACAGATGCGCCAGACCTGGATATCACCCTGGGACTAGGCGACCAATACTTTACGTTGGCAGCTTCGCCCGATACAGCGAAAGTAGTCTACCTCACGGCTTACGATCAGCTTTACCGGTCGGGAGATGGCGGTACATCCTGGTCAATAGGGCGGAGCATTGGTCGAACTACGGCCTTCCTGCCGCTCCTTAAGCAGGGTGCCGTTTGGAGCAGTGATAATAAATTTTATTTTGCTTCCATTCAGCAACTTGTCTCTCAAGGAATTGACCCCACTCTACACGACCGTAGCAACCGGTTTGGCGGTCTAAACGCTTCCGGAATGGCGCTAAAAAATGTGGCGGGAAACATGTACCGGTTGACAGGCAGCAGCGCCGAGCCAGGTTTGCTGGAATCGTCGGATATTAGTAACCCCACCACTACACAGGCTATTTACCCTGCTTACCCACTTCGCCCCTTTATCGACCAAAACGAGCCCGATATTCAGGTGGCCATGACAACAAACGGGGGCTTCTTAACCCGAAACCTCAGTACCTCGCCCGCCTGGGATTACTACTCAGCCAACTGGGGAGCAGGCGATTATCCAGACGGTGGTGTGGATTATGACAGCCGTAACAACACACTATTTTTTTGGTCAGATGGCTATATGAAAGCGACGGGTATTGGCGCCGAACCCGTTATTTCTACGTTGACCAGCAGCACACTTACCCGGCCAACCTATTTGAAAGTAGGGCGTAGTATCAACACGCTGTTTGCCGCTACGCTCAACGGACAGCTCTATAAACTTACGGATACCAATCTGGCAGCCCCCACGGTAACCCGCCTCGACGGAGGGGCGTTCCCAGCCGGCACTACGATCAGCGGCATCGACATAGGTGCTACTGACAGCGTGTTGGTGGTCACCTTATCGAACTACGGCGTGCAGTCTGTCTGGTACACGACCAATGCCGGGGCAGATTGGGTCAGCAAAGACGTATCGACTTATGGCCTCCCCGACATGCCTGTCTACGGTGTACTGATTAATCCGCTGAACCGACAGCAGGTACTGCTGGCTACCGAGCTGGGAGCCTGGTCGACCAGCGATATTACGGCTGCCAACCCCGGCTGGACACTTACCAACACACCCGCCCCACTTATTCGCAGCAAGCAACTTGTTTATCGCCCCGCTGATGGTATTGTAGCCTTGGTCACCAGTGGACGGGGCATTTGGGAAACCAACGCCTGGGCCTTGGGGCCACCAGCTCTCCTGGCTGGCACATTATCAACTACAGCAGTCTGCGCTGGCAGCAGTCTTCCGCTCAGTTTCACGTTGACTAATTCAGCAACAGGTCGTGTAGTGGCCAGGTTATCAGATGCAACAGGTGATTTTAGCAAGGGAAGCGTCATTGGAGAAGGCACATCAAGCCCACTTTCTGTTCTGATTTCGACCACTGCCGTATCGGGAACCGGTTATCGTATTCGCCTCGAGGCACCTACCCTTAGCCTGAGCGCAATTAGTAGCAGCACACTAACAGTTAGTAATTTAACGACAACTCAAGCGTACATAGCAGACCGACGCCAAACATTGAGTGGTCAATTTTCGGATACCCGCTATAGCAGTGGGTACGTGTGCCCGGGTGATGTAGCCCTACTGCGGGCCGTCCTTCCCAGCCAGCCAAACAGTCTCACAGCTACCTATCGGTGGGCAAATGATGGACAGGTGATCTCCGATCAAACAGCGGCGACACTACTTACCGGGCAAACGGGCACCTATAGCTTTACAGCCTCGGTGGGGAGTTGTACCACAACTAGTGCTAACGGATTTTTGCTGATCTCAGTCGATACGCCAACGCTCAACGTAGTGAACCCGATCGTAGGTGTTGACGGACCAATCTGTCCGGGTACGGCCCAACCATTGGGCGTGTCGTATCTGGGGCAGGGGGCAACGTATCAATGGATGCGCAACGGCACTCTGCTCACTGGCTCAACGGCGCCCCTATTGTCGGTTACCCAGACCGGTGGTTATTCATACAGTATTTCCTTTGGCGCATCGGGCAGCAGTGTAACAGGCGCAGGTACGTGTATAGCAACGGCACCAGCTACCTACCTGACGTTTAGCTCCACTATTCTTCCACCCGTTGTTGCTGTAACCGGCGACGTGGCCCCTACTCTGTGTGGTAACGAGTCGCTGGAGCTTTACGCCAGTGCTCAACCCAGCGGGACCACCTATCAATGGCTCCTCGATGGACGGGCAGTATCAGGCCAGAACGTAGCCTCGCTGACGGTGAACAAAGGCGGCGTTTACCGGGTGCAGGTACAACGGGGAAGTTGCTCAGCCGTGAGCGATCCGATCGCCGTTACGGCCAATAGCCAACTCAGTAACGGCATCTATTTTTACGGCAGCACGACCTTATGTACGGGTGAATCGCTGGTACTGTATGCTAAAAACACGGCTCACTCGCTACAATGGACAAAAAACAACGTACCTATAGCGGGCGCAACGGGCTTTAACTACACTGTCAGCGAATCAGGTAATTACGGATTGCGTTATGTGTCGGGCACCTGTTCAGGTACGTCGGCGGCGGTTTCGGTGGTATTCAGCCAAACCCTGACGCCAACGCTGCTGGTCGATGAACACTGCGCGGATGTTGAGTTGTCGACCCGCGACTTTCCTCTCACGGGTACTGTTTCATTTAGCTGGCTACGAAATGGGCAGCCCGTCAGTCAGGGCACCCAGGCGTATCAGACCGTCACTCTATCGGGAGTATACAGCGTGTCGGTAACCAACGGCGTTTGTCAGGGCGTTTCGAAGCCCGTCAGTATAAGCATCGGCCAACCAAGCCGGCCAACTATTGCAGCCATTGGTAACCTGGTACGCTGTCCCACGTCAGCCATTACCCTGCAACGCGTTGCTGGCCCTTACAGCTATTGGCGGCAGAATGGTGTCCGTCTGGACGGGGCCTCGTCGAGTCAATTAGTGGCTACTGAAACAGGTGTGTACAGTCTTGTTTTCGAGCAGGGCTCCTGCCTTACTGAATCGGCTTCAGTATCTGTCGTCATTGGTAAACCGGTTTCGGTTTCGATAACTGACAAGCCTTTTATCCGAGCAGGACAGTCGGCTGTAGTCCCCGTTCAGGTAACCGGCCCCGCTCCCTGGTCGTTCTCGGTAGTGGGCGGACCCACCGTATCCAGCACTTATCAGAGCCCTTACTCCCTAACGCTTACCCCCAGTAGAACCACCAGCTATTCACTGGTTGGCGTTACAAACAGTTGCGGTGCAGGCACCGGTGCAGTGGTGCGCGTAGTTGTAGACGGCGCCGATGTGTCACTGGCTGGGTGGACAAATAAGCGGTATTTCCAGGCCGGGGATTCGATTACCTACTCGGTACGTGTCACCAACGCTGGCCCCGATGTGGCCGAAAATGTAACTCTGGTTAACCGTCTGCCGGTTGGCCTTAGCTATGTCAGTAGTCTTTCTTCTACCGCTAGCCAGGGCGATACCTTACGTCTCTCTATTGGGAACGTACCTGCAGGCGAATCGCGCACGGTTAGTGTTAAAACACGGATCAATAAGCAAGGTACGTACCTGAATGCTGTCGAAGTTGTAGCGTGCAATACGCCTGACCCCGACAGTCGGCCCAATACAGGTACAGGTGATGGGGAAGATGATGCCATAATGCTCGATAACCGGACGTCGGATTCGACTCGATACGTGGCCATCTCGCCTAACCCAAACGGGCGTATACTGCCCGCCGTAGCCAGCAATCAACCCGCCCCTGTACCAAATCAGGCAGATCTAAGTTTGTCATTGACCCTGAACAAACGTACGGCTCAGCTCCGCGATACCATTCAGGTAACTATGCAGGTTTACAATCAAGGTGGTGCTTCGACGTCACTGGTGCAGACCGGATTAACGCTCCCCAACGGTACCTACAGCGTGGACAAAATAATCTGGAACCCCGTTAGTCCATTATTAACCATAGACCTTGGTCAGGTTGGCGTAAACCAGACCGTTAAGCGAACGGTCTACTGGGTACCTACCGCATCCGATTCGTGCCGCGCCGAGATCATTCGCTCCTCGGTTGCTGATCCTGATTCGACCCCCAATAACCGCGCAACACGACCCGGCGAAGATGATGAAGCCGTGGTTGATATCCGGGTGCTTCGCTGAGTTGCAAACAGCGTGCGTTCATGAGCCCCTGAGCCAGGAAGTCGATCCGCGTATTGGCTCTCCAGCTCAGGGGCTTGTGGCTAAAAAGAGATTTAAATTTCTTTCTCTCAATAACATCGCCCCTCATTCTACCAGTAGCCAATGCGCCAAAACAGTCTAAAAATGACGTGGATAACTTGTCTGTTGAGTGTGGATAACACGTTCGTGTGTGGATAACTATTTTATCCGTTGACTATGAGTTAGTTATGCCATACAAAAACAACTATTAGTTGTGTGTCAAGGCTGAGTTGATCGCTATGCATGCACAAGCGGTTATAGGCTGCCTTTAGGATTTAACAAACGGGTTGCAGCAAAGGCCAGCACATAGTGGGTAGCTGGCCTTTGTCGTGTTCATTCTGTCTGTAACTTACAGGCTTACTACTCTTTAGTACCCTAACATGAAAAAAGCTACCGTTTACCTGTCGGTACTGGTTAGTTGTCTTCTAGCAGGCACAGCATCAGCACAGACTAAACTCGTGGAAAAGGTGACCCGGCAAGGGAAAGAACTCCTGATCCCCTACGAGAAATACGTTCTCCCCAACGGCCTGACCCTGGTGGTGCACGAAGATCATTCTGACCCAATCGTTCACGTCGACGTGACGTATCACGTAGGTTCGGCCCGCGAAGAAATTGGCAAGTCGGGGTTTGCGCACTTCTTTGAGCACATGATGTTCCAGGGGTCTGACCACGTGGCCGATGACGAGCACTTCAAAATCGTCACCGAATCAGGCGGGACCCTCAACGGCTCAACCAACACCGACCGGACCAATTATTACGAGACCTTACCAAGCAACCAGCTTGAGCGGGCACTCTGGCTTGAAGCCGACCGGATGGGCTTTCTGCTCGACGCCGTGTCGCAGAAGAAATTCGAGAACCAGCGGGCAACGGTGAAAAACGAGCGGGGGCAGAATTACGACAACCGCCCCTATGGACTGGCCAGCGAGTACACGGCCAAAAACCTGTTTCCTTATGGCCACCCTTATTCCTGGTTGACGATCGGGTATATCGAAGACCTGAACCGGGTGAATGTCAACGACCTGAAAAACTTCTTCCTGCGCTGGTACGGTCCAAACAACGCCGTACTGACCATTGGCGGCGATGTAACGCCCAAGCAGGTTGTCGCAATGGTCGAGAAATACTTCGGCAGCATTCCACGCGGTCCGGAAGTAACCAAAACGGTGGTACCGGCGGTTGTTCTTGAAAAAGACCGGCGGGTTTCTTACGAAGACAACGTTCGCTTCCCACTGCTTCAGATTGTGTTCCCAACGGTACCTAACTATCACCCCGATGAAGCCCCACTCGATGCGCTGGCCGAGATTCTGGGCGGCGGCAAAAACTCGCTGTTCTACAAGAATCTGGTGAAAACGCAGCTGGCCGTTCAGGCAAATGCGGGTCACCCTACCTCGGAGCTGGCCGGTCAGATGGCCCTGCGTATTCTGCCGTTCCCAAACAAGAGTCTGGACAGCACCGAAGCCGTTGTTCGTAAAACTTTGGCCGAATTTGAAAGCCGCGGCGTTACCGACGACGATCTGGCACAATTCAAGGCTTCGCGCGAGGCACAGCTCATTTCCGGACTGGCCAGCGTATCCGGGAAAGTATCACAACTGGCAGCCTATCAGACGTACCTGGGTAACCCCAATTACATTCCGCAGGAGATTAAGCGGTACGCCGACGTAACCAAAGCCGACGTGATGCGGGTATACAACCAGTATATCAAGGGCAAAAACGCGGTATTACTAACCGTGTATCCGAAAGGGCAGGCCAAGATTGTGGCTCAGCCCGACAATTACACCATTGTAACGGCCGGTTATCAGGCACCCGATTATGGCTACAAAGGGCTGACCTACGCGAAGGCGAAAGATAGCTTCGACCGGACGGTAAAACCAGGACCGGGCCCAAACCCAGCGCTGAAAGTGCCACCTTTCTGGACCGATAAGCTTTCTAATGGCATGAAGGTGATTGGTACGCGCAACGACGAGATTCCGACCGTAACGATGCTGTTCAGCATTAAAGGCGGCCACCTGTTATCGGCCAACGATCCATCAAAGGCGGGAATAGCCCAACTGACCGCTTCATTAATGAATGAGACTACCCAGCGGTATTCGAACGAAGAGATGAACACGAAGCTGGAGAAACTGGGTGCCAACATTAACATTCAGGCGTCGACGGAAGAAATCAGCATCTCGGTCGAATCGCCAGTCAAGAACATCGACTCTACCCTGGCGCTACTGGAAGAAAAACTGCTCCGCCCTAAATTCTCGACCGACGATTTCACGCGGCGTAAGAACCAACAGTTGGAGAACATTGCCAGTCAAAGCACGCAGCCGGTTGTCATTGCCAATAAGGCCTATAACAAATTGCTGTACGGCGCAGGCAACATTCGGGCAGTTCCGCTAAGTGGCACGACCAAAACGGTCGAATCGATCACGTTGGATGACGTAAAGTCGTTTTATCAGAATTCGCTTTCGCCATCAGTGACCAACCTGGTTATCGTGGGCGACATTGATCAGGCAACTGTACTACCTAAACTGGCTTTCCTGACCAAGTGGGCAGCTAAGCCGGTGACGATTCCCAAGCCAGCGGTGGCTCGCAAAGTTGACAAAACCCGTATCTACCTGATCGATAAGGAGAAGGCGGCACAGTCGGAGATCCGGATCGGTTACCTGACCGACCTGCCCTACGATGCCACTGGCGAATACTACAAAACAACGCTGGCCAACTACATGCTGGGTGGTGCGTTCAGTAGCCGGATTAACCTGAACCTGCGCGAAGACAAAGGCTGGACATACGGTGCCCGGTCTGGTTTTGGCAGTACCAAAACGCCCGGCCCATTCACGGCCAGCGCAGGGGTGAAAGCCGCTGCTACCGACAGCTCGGTGGTAGAGTTTATCAAGGAAATGAAAAACTACAGCCAGTCGGGCATCACCGATCAGGAACTGTCGTTTGTAAAGAGCTCGCTGGGCCAAACTGATGCACTTCGCTACGAAACCTCGTTCCAGAAGGCAATCTTCCTGAGCCGGATCATCGATTACGACCTGCCTAAGAACTATGTAGAGCAGCAGGCTCAAATTCTGCGGACCATTACGAAAGCCCAGATCGATGCTGTTGCCAAGAAGCGCTTACCCATCGACAGAATGGTTATCGCCGTAGTTGGCGACAAAGCCCTAGTGAAGCCAGGTCTATCGAAGCTTGGCTACGAAGTGGTTGAACTGGATAAAGAGGGAGAGCCTATTACCGTCGCTACACCTACCGCTGGAGCCGCTCCAGCCCGGATGGGTTCAGGCAGCAAGAAAAGTGATTAAGTAACAGTACACCTCCTTGCGGGGTACCCAACTCTATAATACCAAAAGAGGCCACTGCTCAACTGAGCGGTGGCCTCTTTTGCAAGGGGATTAAGCACTACGACTTATTCGCTCAGCAGCACTTTCCAGGTACGTTGCTGATCACCCTGGCTAAGTTTAAGGATGTAGAAACCACGGGTCAGCTCACCTACGGATAGTTTTAGCAGATTTTCTCCCGCGTTCACAGTCTGGTTAGTCATCTGCACCGGAACACCCGCTGCGCTAACTACCTGTATTGTAGCGGTACCGGCAGTATTTGTAAAGTACCGAACGTTCAGCTCATCACGGGCGGGCACGGGGAACACCACCGACTGCTGTAACACAGGCTCTTCTGCCGACGCCAACCGACCACTTCCGGTCGCGGGGTACAGACGTATTTGCGGAATGACCTGCTGTGCCTGACCTGGGTACGTCCACCGCAGGCGAGCCACGGCCCCTACTGCGCTTTCGTAATACTCCATCCGGATGCTGTATTTCTGACCGGCAACCAACGCTATGCTCGTGCTGTTGGATGTGTTTGGTGCGTGGTCGATCCAGTCGTTGATTACCTGCACGCCATTCACCCATAGTCGAACACCGTCGTCGGCGATGGTCGTAAACGTGTAGTTGCCTGTCACAGGAGCCTCAACCTGACCCGTCCAGCGAACGGAGTAACTGTCTGCTCCTACACCCGAACCGGGTGACCCATTGCCCCAATCGAAATCGACAACCGCATCGGTACGGCTGAATACGGCCGGCGCGGTAAGGGTTTTATTGTTGAAGTAGTCGCCCCGCAAGCCAGTGCCTGTTCCGGTAGGTGCAGTTGGTACGGTAACTACGGTTCCATTGTCGACCCGGAAGAAAGCCGAGGCTGGGATAGCCTGCTTGCTGATACCCGGCCCGCTGTAACTTACCGACAGGGTTTGCCCGCCGCCACCTTCAAAATACGGAATAGTGATAGCGTGTCGACCGGCTTTCAGGCCAATGGTACCCGACCGCTCCTGCTCAGGGTGGCCTCCGTCGTTGTTAACCACTTCAGTAGTCCCGATAAAGAGCTTGCTGCCATCGTCAGAGTTGGTATAGAAGGTATACACCCCGTCGGTAGGTACATTCACAAAACCTTGGAACTGCAGACCGAAATTATCATCCCGCCCCCGAACGCTGACATCCGGTACGGTTGCAAGACCCGAACGAACCGGAGTCAATGATGCGAAGTTGGGCAGCGTATTCCAGCTTCCTTCGTAGTACGTATAGCCGATACCCGACACTGCGTTAGCCGGATTCTCGGGATCACGCAGCACAACGGTAGTAGGTGGCGGTGTTTCAACGCCAACCCGGAAGAAAGCCGAGGCTGGGATAGCCTGCTTGCTGATACCCGGCCCGCTGTAACTTACCGACAGGGTTTGCCCGCCGCCACCTTCAAAATACGGAATAGTGATAGCGTGTCGACCGGCTTTCAGGCCAATGGTACCCGACCGCTCCTGCTCAGGGTGGCCTCCGTCGTTGTTAACCACCTCGGTGGTGCCGATAAAGAGCTTGCTGCCGTCGTCAGAGTTGGTATAGAAGGTATATACTCCGTCGGTAGGTACGTTCACAAAGCCTTTGAATTGCAAGCCAAAATTATCTTCCTGATTTCGGGGCGTCAAATCTACCTGGGCAATCGTGCCTTTTTTAATTGCGCTGAGGGCGTTAAAATCAGGCAGTGAAGACCAGTTGCCTTCGTAATAACTGAAATCCAGTCCGGTAACGGCGTTGGCTGGGTTCTCCGGATCGCGTAGCGCAACTGGGGCTGGTGGCGGTGGCGTCTCGCTGGTTGTCTTGAACAGCACAACCGAGGTGAACGGAGCCAGCGTGATCTGGTCGGTGTAAAGTGTGTTGCGGGCATCACGATAAGAAGCCCCCAGCGAGATGGTTTTGCTCTGGCTACCATCATTGTACTCGAACCGAATAAAATCGTCGGGGTTCTGCGCTGTACGGGTAGCTTCCTGCAACTGTACGTTATCGACCCAAAGCGTTTTGCCGTCCTCTTTCACCTGAAACACCAGGATAGATGATGCCTCGCTGGCGTTGGCCGTAAAAGAGAGTTCGTAACGCTGCCGACCCGTTCCAACGGCAATCACTGACCGGCTGTCGAGATCACGGTACGATCCGGTTTTCTGACGTAGGAACACTTCGATCCGCTTATCGGTCCCCGATGCAATGGCATCGAATGTGAGGAGGTACGACTGGTTCTGATTCACGGAACCGATATCTTTCGACGCCAGCACATACGAATCTGTTTTGCCCGACGCAGTAGGGAAGGCAATACTTAGGCTACCGCCGTCGAGCCGGTTTGTATTATCCCAGGTTATCCGCGCATTACCGTAAGGTCCCCATGAGTCCCAGCCTTCGCTATTGCTGCTATATGTCTGGTTGAGTTTGAACACGCCGTTTCCTTTTGTCGAGAACGGAGTATAGGTAATGGGGCTATTCTGCGAATTAAGGTCTTTACCATAACGCGATTGCCACTCAGACAAGCTCAGATCAGCCCCGGTAACACCTGTGCCGGGGTTGCTCACTACCCGAAGTTTGAACTGGTCGTCGAAGGGGCGAGCGTACACGTTGTTGTCGAACGTACCAAAGTTGGCGATATCGTTGAGGTGCGTTTCGTATTTGGTTACGATCTGCCCCGGAATCCGACTTACCAGCACGTTATTCTGGATAGTGTTGCCACTAGGCGAGCAACCTCCATTACGGCTATTAACCGCCAGTTGCGCCTCGCCGTTATTGAATGACGTATTGTTGATCAACTGCGCTCCGATAGAGCCGTGCATGAAAATACCTAGTCCGTGCACATTGAATACTGTGTTGTCACGAATAACGACGCTGGTGGTGCAATCATCGAGGAAAATGCCGTTAGCACCCGAATACGCACCGCCGGGGGTACCTTCTGGTGCGCCGAACCCGTTGAAGACAATGTTGCTCAGGATATTCACATTGTTCATAGCCTGCCGGTTACCATTCCAGATGTACAACCCGCCGCCATCACTTTTGGTAAGGCAAAAGTTCGACACCCGGTTACGCTGAACAGTAGTGCCGCTTGAGAAACTAATGCCATTGTAGCCAATCTGCTCAACCACGTTGTTTTCGATGGTTACCCGATCAGATGAAACCGAGTTGAACCCGATGTAGGTGCCGTCGCCATCTTTGCCGCGGCCAGGCACCAGCCCGATGCGCCGCAGGGTGTTGCCCCGGAACGTAAAGTTTTGATATCCCGTAACAGACACACCATTGTTGTTTACCTCCTCGATCAGATTGTTCTCGATCAGAATGGTATTGCCGCTTCCCCGGGCAATCATGGCATCTTCACCCGAACTGGTAATGTCGTTGCCAGACAATGAAATAGCTACGCCGTTTTCGATCAGTACGCCCGTATTGATGGTTTGGGTCACGTTCAGGTTACGCACTGCTACATTGTTCACGCCCGAGATGCTGATTCCTGACGCAAAAGCAGTAGCCGTAATCAGCTGGTTGTTTGGGCTTTCTTCCGAATAGATTCGGAGGGTCTTGTTGCTGGGGTTATAGTACCATTCGCCGGTCTGGTCGAGGGTGGCGGGGTGGTTCTGAATGAAATAGCCCCAGTTGTCGGTGAAGTCGTAGGAGTTCGGGTGATTAACCGTCACCGTATTGCCGCTTTGTTGCGTGATTGTGCTGCGGTTGATAATCCACTGCACAGGCCGGTCAACAACTTCCCCTCCTACAAAATTGGCAGGTAATCCTTCTTTACCGGTTAATTGCGTTTTACCGCTGTGCGATTGAATAGTGAGGTAACCCCGGTTAGGTGCGTCGAGGTTGGGGTATCGGCCCAGAGGTAGCACCGCTCCGTTGCGATACACGCCCGTCACCTGACTGCCCAATACCGACGCATCGGCTTGCCATACATTGCCGCCAATGTTGTTCCAGTTGCCAATGGGAACTGAGCCCGCAATGACAGGCTTGTTTCCTGAGCCGTACGCATCGAACACAATGGGTTGCGACGACGTACCTGACCGGCGGATTTGCAACGTACCCCGGAAGGTATCGCCGCGGCGCAGAAGGACCTGATCACCAGGTTGCAGTGCAAGGGAATTTACCTTATTGATCGATTGAAATGGGGCGTCGGTAGAGCGACCTGTGTTACTGTCGTTACCGGAGCTGGCTACGTAGTATGTAGTTTGAGCCTGGGCGATGGCTGAAAGACCGATCAACCCGGTGAAGAACAGCGCTTTGTGTATAGGGTACATTAAACTTTTTTTCACACTATAGGCAGTCTTAAGTTGAATAAATAAGTAAGTAGTCTAACCAACTCTACAAATTGTCCAGACTACGCCAACTATGTAAAACTACCCCAGCTCTATCAATTTACCAATTCTATAGACTATAATACAGTTTATCAAATAAGTATAATTATCCCGGCTTATAATAAGGTTTTAACCGTATAACTCATTTTATCAAGATCCTATTCAGGGTAAAATGAGCTATACGATCAAAAATGCCAGTCTGTTGTTATTCAATAGATTACGCGCCCGTTTTACCTAGGAAGAGGCTTGCCAATAAGCCTGTACATCGAACGGGATTAACTAGCTATGTGACTGCGTTTTACGTGCAATAAGATGATCAACATATGTAAATTAAGTCAAATTTTAATCTCAGAACCTGTCAGACTTAGCTTACTAAGCCCTCAAGAGCGGCCCATGTGCACTGCGTTTCCAGTTCTGGTCGATTCATAAATGGCCTGAAACAGCTCGACAACCCGACGGCCATCGTGCGCTGTAATAGCAGGCTGCGTCTGGGTACGTACCGCCTGGCAGAAATCAGCGAGTTGCTGAGAGAAATAGTAAGTCAGGGCATCGGTCTGACCAAAAAAAGCATGGTCTTCAGCCTGATAAACGGCTAGTTGATCTTCCTCACCGCTGATGGTCCAGAGGTCGTTGATGGGCGGCTCCTGAATACCCGATCGTCCGGCGATGAACATGCTGCCACCATCTGTCTGCACACCCACCGACGCGCCATTCTGTCCGTGAATGTGTACTTTACCGTATAGACCCGGTTTCTGGCTGTTGCTGGCGACGATGTTACCAATGCCGCCGTTTTTGAACTGTACAATGGCTGCTGCCGTATCTTCAACCTCAATGTACGGGTGGTTTACGTTGCGCCAGACGCCATACACCGATTCGACCTCGCCCATGTACCAGAGCAACAGATCGAGCTGATGCGGTGCCTGATTGACCAGCACGCCGCCCCCCTCATGTGCCCAGGAGCCCCGCCACGGATCGCTGCCGTAATAGGCTTCGTCGCGCCAGCCGAGCATCTGCACCATACCCAGAGCCGGTGCTCCTAGTTTCCCAGTGTCGATCGCCTGCCGAATACGCTGGCAGGGGGCATAAAAGCGGCGCTGGCTGATTACACTAAGCGTCTTGCCGGTTCGTTCAGCGGTGGCAATCATCACATCGCAGTCGTCGAGTGAAGCGGCCAGTGGCTTTTCGACCAGCACGCTGGCGCCGGCTTCCATAGCTGCAACGGCCGGTTCGCGGTGGTTGGGGTGCGGCGTGAGCACTACGCAAACATCTACGCCCTCGCGGTTAACCATCTCGGCCACGTCGGTATAGGGGTTGATGCCGTACTGGTTGGCGAAAGCAGCGGTTTTCTGTTCGTTGCGGCCACAAACAGCTACTAGCTGAACGCCAGGTGTTTGTTGCGTAGCCCGGGCGTGAAGGTGCGCTACTTTACCGGGACCAATGAGCGCGATGCGGAGAAGGGTTGACATAATCGAGTGAAACGTTGGCCGATGTTCCTTCGGTAGAAATCGACATCTTGCACAAAGAAAACGATACACGGATTGTGTAGTACGCAGATTTAGCGGATTTAACGGATCGACGCTGGTTTTAGAACAAGCAGCGCAATGCCTTTTACCGCCACGATACTGCGTCGATCCGTTCAATCCGCCAACTCTGCGTACCCTACTCTTATGCGCCTTCGCTCACTCGACGCCTTTCGCGGTCTCACCGTTGCCGGCATGATTCTGGTCAACAATCCTGGCGACTGGGGCCATATTTATGCTCCGCTACGGCATGCTCCCTGGAACGGCTGGACACCCACCGATCTTATTTTCCCATTTTTTCTATTCATCGTTGGCGTGTCGATTACGTTTGCCGTAAAACCAGCCTATGACCTCTACGGGCAAGCCGATGATGGCGCCGGTGCCGTAGCGAAAATTGTGAAGCGGGGGCTGATCCTGTTTGGATTGGGGCTCTTTTTGAATCTCTTTCCCCGCTTCGATTTTAGCAGCGTTCGTATCATGGGCGTATTGCAGCGGATTGGGCTTGTATATATAGCCTGCGCTCTGATTTACCGCAGAACAACGCCCCAGCAACAGTTCACCCTGACGGCTTTGATTCTGCTCAGCTATTACCTGCTCATGACAGCACTTCCGGTTCCGGGCGTTGGGTATGCTAATTTGGAGCCCGAAACCAACCTCGCCGCCTGGGTTGACTTCACCGTGCTGACACCCGCCCATGTGTACCGCCCAGCCCGAGTTTGGGACCCCGAAGGACTACTGAGCACGTTTCCGGCGGTGGCCACGGCCCTGCTAGGCGTACTGACGGGCCATTGGCTGCATGCTAAGGACTACGGCTCGGCCGTGCGGGAAAGCCAGAAAGCACTTTTCCTCTTCCTGGCGGGCGTTGCGCTGGCCGTGCTGGGTACGTTGCTCAACCCTGCGTTCCCCATTAACAAAGCCCTCTGGACTAGCTCCTATGTGCTGCTGGCGGGTGGACTTGCCATGTGCGGATTGGCTATTTTCTACTACCTGGTCGATGTTCGGAGAGGCCTCCGCTGGAACGGTGTATTAGTTGCGTTTGGGGTCAACCCCATCACTGTGTTCTTTCTGTCGGGACTCATTCCGCGCATCATGAGCCTGTTTATGCTGCCTAACCCTGACGGAGGTAACGATGAAGTGGGTTTGAAAGAATACCTCTATCGGGGTTTTATCACACCGCTTTTTTCCGATCCAACGATGGCTTCGCTGGCGGGAGCGCTTACGTTTGTAGCGATCTGGGCGGTTATTCTTTGGATCATGTACAAACGCCGGATCATTATTAAGGTGTAAATAGGCGCGACAAGGCAGTAAACTACGCATATGCCTATTGAACCCTGATAATAAGTAGATTAGCCACTCAATCATGAATCTTGCTTAATTCCACCTACCTGTTGGTGTTTCAGGCCGTTAACTGGTATGTTTAGGGCTCACATGTATCCTAATTGCCTGATGAACATCACCTTGTCTACCCGCCGACTATCGTGGGCCCTTCTTTTAGCTCTTCCCCTCTGGTTCGGCGCCTGTAGCAAGAGCACAACTGACGTAACTCCTAATTCCATTGAGGGCTCGTGGCGCCTCACCGGCTATACCATCGACCCGGCCATTGACCTCGCTGGTAATGGCACGAAAACCAATGACATCTTAGGGTATTACGCCTTGTTGCCAGGTGGTTCACAATATGTTGAGTGCTATAAGGCCATTACGCTTACGTTTGCGGCTAGTGGCAAAATAACCGGGACTACCACTACAGCCTGCAGCGGTATTGATGCCAGTCCTTTTGCAAGCACCGCTACCTGGGCAAGCACTACCGCTGGTAAAGTAAAAATTACTGATGGTACCGATGTGCAGGAATACGATGTTAACATTAGCGGAACGACTCTGAAACTGTCGCAGACCTTTACAGACGATTTCGACGGTGATGGCAAAACCGAAAACGGTACGGTGGCGCTTGTCATGACTAAAGCCTAGACAGCCAGTAACTGATAGCCGCGGCGTGCTGTGCAGGAACAACCTGCCAGCACGCCGCGGCTGTTTGTAAGAATCCGCAACGAAACAATTCTAATCCTATCGGTCGGTTGCTCTGTTACCAATTGGCGAATTAATCCCACAGGTATAACAGGCACTACCGTATGAACCACACAAGCGATGACCTCCATGGCAATGCGCCCGACTCGTCACCGGTCGCATTGCTGATTATCGACATGATCAACGATCTGGATTTTCCCGAAGGTCCCGATTTTCTGGAACCCACTTTGGCAGCAGCGAGACAGATCACTACATTGAAAGAGCGGGCTAAAAATGCTGGTATCCCCGTAGTCTATGCCAACGACAACTTTGGTAAATGGCGCTCCAATTTCGATGAGTTGCTGACACATTGCCTCACCGATGAGGTGCGGGGTAAACCAATAGTCGAACTCATTCGGCCCGATGACGATGACTACATGGTGTTGAAGCCCAAGCACTCGGCTTTTTACGCTACCACGTTGGAAACGCTGCTAACGTACCTGCAAACAACCACACTGATTATGACTGGCATCGCCGCCGATGTCTGTGTGCAGTTTTCGGCCACCGATGCCTATGTCCGCGACCTGAAGCTGATCATCCCCTCCGACTGCGTAGCGTCTGGCTCGACCGTCAATACGCAGCAATCACTTGCCTACATGCAGCGCGTCCTCAGCGCCGATATTACCCCATCAGAGAAGATTGATTTTCAGGCATTGCTGGGGTAGAACCATCCGGCCGTGGCCATTCGGGTCAATAGAGACGTAAAATCTTGCCGCACCGGAATGCCGAACCACGGCGGACCGGTCTCTACACGCGCCAGCAATATATATACGCCAGCAACGTACCTGGATTAGTGGAAGAAGAAGTAACCGAGGGCGATACCAGCGATGACACCGATGAAGTCGGCGACTAAACCGGCAACAATGGCGTAGCGTGTTTTCTTGATGCCGACCGACCCGAAATATAGAGCGACAATGTAAAACGTGGTGTCGGCAGCCCCCTGGAAAATGCAACTTAGACGTCCCACGAATGAGTCGGGACCGAATTGCTTCATGGCGTCGATCATAAGGGCGCGGGAGGCACTGCCGCTGAGCGGCCGCATCAACGCTACAGGCAAGGCGTCGGTAAAATCGGTATTAACGCCCGTAAGGCTGATCACGTACTTCATACCCCCCACCACGTAGTCCATCGCACCCGAGTTGCGAAATGCACCGATAGCGACCAACATCCCAACCAGGTAGGGAATGATTCGCACCGACGTCTCGAAACCGGCTTTGGCTCCCTCGATGAATGTGCTGAACACGTCGATCTTTTTACGGATGGCACCGATCAGAAACGTCACGATGATGCTCATCAGCAACACGTTACCCACTATTTTCGAGACTATCTCGAGACGCTCTTTAGGTAAACCGGCCAGGCCCCACAGCCCTAGCCCCAGTAACGCACTGATGCCCAGAATGCCCCCCAACACAGTAGTATTGAACAGGTTGAGGCGCTGCTTGATACCAACAATCAGAATACTGGCAACGGTAGCCACGTACGTACCGATCAGGCAGGGAATAAAAATATCCGACGGGTCGGCAGCGCCCAGAATAGCTCGCTGCGCCATGATGCCGAGCGGAATAATGGTTAGCCCCGATGTATGTAACACCAGGAACATAATCTGCGCGTTGGAGGCCGTTTCCTTATCAGGGTTCAGTTCCTGTAGGCTCTGCATGGCCTTTAACCCGAACGGGGTAGCGGCATTGTCGAGGCCGAGCATGTTGGCCGAAAAATTCATGATCATCTGTCCGTTGGCGGGGTGGTCTTTCGGCACTTCGGGGAAAAGCTTATTGAAGAATGGGCCAATAACCCGGGCAATGGCATTGATGGCACCTATCTTTTCCGCGATGTTGAGCAGACCCAGGAAGAAGGTCATAACACCGGCCAGCGGCAGAGCAATGTCCATGACCGCTACTTTCGACGAATCGAACAACCCCTCGACCAGCAGTTTAAATATTTCGGTATCGCCCAGGAAAATTAGTTTGGCAAGGGCGACGAGGAAGGCAATCAGGAAAAAAGCTACCCAGATGTAGTTAAGGGCCATGTGGTAATAAGTAAAAGCGCGAAAGAGTAAAAAGCGGTTTGCCGTTGCGGGATCAGGCCGCCGGACGGCTCTCGTTCCGCTGTAAGTTTACGACCGCAATTGCCAACAAACAATCTGTCTCATGCCCTTTCGCCTCGCTCTTTTCCTAATCGCCCATTCGTTCGTCCCCTCGCTTACGCATTGTGCGCTTGCGCAATCCGACGCGTCGATGCAAAAGCAGGGGCTGGTAAACGTGCAAACGACTGACCCCAGCGTATTGGTTGAACTGAAGTATTCGACGACTGATAATTTCGTAAAGCAGGATGTATACGGCGAGTTGACGCGGGCGTATCTGCAACCGATGGCAGCCCGCAAACTGCTTACCGCCAGCAAATGGCTGCAGGTACGTCGACCTGATCTGCGCTTGCTGATTTACGACGCAGCCCGCCCACAAGCGGCACAGTGGAAGCTCTGGAATGCCTTGCCGCAGTATTCGGAGCGGCAACGACGTACCTACGTGGCCGACCCGCGCGAAGGCTCTATTCACAGCTACGGGTGCGCAGTCGATCTGACCCTCGCCACAGCCGACGGGCGCCCACTGGATATGGGTACGCCTTACGACTTTTTCGGCCCCAAAGCGTATCCGAAACAGGAAGCGGCTCTGCTTCGATCAGGTCAGTTAACGAAGCAGCAGGTCGATAACCGACGACTACTTCGGCAGGCCATGCAGGCGGGTGGATTCATGCCCATTGAGTACGAATGGTGGCATTTCAACGCGCTCTCACGCCGGCAGGCAAAGCAGCAGTTTAAGCGTGTCGAGTGAGCGGTGCGTGGCTTTTTGCAGGCGCGATGTAGATTACCTCGCGAAACATGCAATGTGGTAGCGCTATTGCAGGGCAATATTCCGGCCCTCTACTTCGGGCGACGGATTGTGAGTAAGGGGTATCGTGGGAATGGGGTCGCGGCGAAGTTGCCGGATAGCCAGCCACGTGCACCAGCAGAAACCGGCTACAATCAGCCATTCCATGACATATTCGGCCAGATACAGTGGGTTACTGAACGAGCTGAACGTGAAATACGGCTGTCCCATACGCCACCAGACCGACGGGTGGTTGGCCGCCAGCAAATTGAAGATGAGCAGAATGGTTACCTCCGTTTTAGCACGGAAATTGGTGAGGCAGAAAACGAGCGGCAGCATAAACGCAAAGGCATACACGCTAATAGCATTCTGCTGCAATACGCTCATGGCCGCGAAAATAGCGATGTAGAGCATGGGCAGATACCCAGTCAGCGCGTCGCGTTTACGTACCCAGAAAGTAGCCGCGCCAATCGTGATCAGCAGCAGCGCCAGCGTGATCCACTTGCCAATTACGCCGTTCAAACTGACGTTGCCAGCCAGCACCGGGTTCAGCACCGATCGCCAGTTGGGGGCCTTGATCTTATCACCCTCGTAGAGTGGCTGATCTAAAAACAACGTACCTGTTTTCAGATACAGCCAGATCAGCACGGGAATACCCACCAGCGCCGCCCCGGCTACAAACGACACTTTTTTGCGGGTAAGCAGAAAGAGCGGAATCATCAACAGCACAAAGGTGGCTTTTGTCAGCAGTAGGCCAACCCCCAGCGCCATACCGCCCAGAAACGCGTTCTGTCGCGTTTGCCAGAGCCACAACCCTGCCAGCGCCGCACCCCACACCAGCGTGTCTTCCTGCCCGCTAAACACGGCAAAAACGAACGAAACAGGGAGCAGGTAATAGATCAGGCAACGAAACAGCCGCTCACCCTGACTCAGTTGGGGCAGGTAAATTTTTTGGGTGAGCCAGACCGTGGCCGCTTCCAGCAGTAGCAGCGTTACCACAATAACCCGGATGTTGTCATAAATGGCCAATGGGATTGCCAGCAAATAGCCGAAGAAGGGGCTGTAGGCATTGTAGGCCTTTACATAGGGCACCTCCATGCGGGTGGCCGAATCAACGATGGGGTAAAAGCACTGCACGTCAGACTGCGGCTCGAACCCCAGCACAACGTAAACGCCCAGAAATGGCAACAGCCGGAAGAACACAAAGAAGAGCGTAAGCCAGGGTGCTTTTTTGGTCGTCAACAGTTGCTCTACACGGGTACGTTGCCAGAGTAACAGGCCAATGGCGAGTGTCAGCACCAGCGAACAAATACCTTTTACGAGAAGAATAAACATAATAAACAGTTAGGGTGCCATCGGCGTAGAAGCCGGCGGGGCAGGTTGTTCAACAGGGCCACGACTCGACGCGACCACCGCAAATCGGTCTTTAAACGACAAAAATGGTTTTTCGAAATACGTATACGACAGCCACGCCACCAGCGTAGTCATGACAAAGCTACCGACATACAGTAACGTCATAAACACCGGACTGGCCGTATCGCCGAACACCGGCGAACCTGGCCACAGGAGTAACAAGCTGTTCATACACAACGTAATCAGCAGCGGATGATACATATAGAGGCCGTACGAAATATCGCCCATGAACCGCGTAAGGGGGTTATCGAGCTTCACCAGCGACGCCGGATTACCCGCCAGGTTCAACAGCATGAAGCAGAAAAACAGGGCGTAGAACTCGTAGTTGAAGCCCAGCGGACGAATGCTGAAGGCAATACAAACGGTCAGTACGCTGTACACGGCAATCTGCACATCTCGGCGAAATACGTAGTCCAGAACGCGATGCCGCGAGAAAAGCAGCCATGCCCCCACTCCGCCAATGGCCATGCAGCCAATGCGAAACTGAGCCAGAAAGAAGGCCAGCAACACAAACGGTGATTGCCGCGACTCTTCGCCCAGATAAACCGGGCGGGCCACAAAGCGTTCGTAGAGGAACCAGAGCGCCAGAACGCTCAGAATACTCAGCACAATTTTCAGCACGCGCTTCGGGTTGTTGCTCATCACCAGCCACGGCCACATCAGGTAAAACTGCTCTTCCACCCCAATCGACCACGTATGCGACACCATGGGTACGTTGTCGAACAGGGCCAGGGCAATGTTGGGGAGCACCATGCCGTACACCAGCAGTTTAAGGCCAAACTGATTGTAGACATCGC
The DNA here is from genome assembly GCF_011742925.1 of Fibrivirga algicola. Taxonomy (GTDB): domain Bacteria; phylum Bacteroidota; class Bacteroidia; order Cytophagales; family Spirosomataceae; genus Fibrella; species Fibrella algicola. The sequence goes on along the minus strand of NZ_WAEL01000005.1, from coordinate 380,073 downwards.
CCATCACCGGGGGCGTGTGCAAAATGGGCAGCAGCGGCCAGACCAGCAGGCCCAGAAAAACAACCAGAAAATACAGCGGCCAGATGCGCAGCACCCGCCGGATGTAAAACTTACGAATGGCGATTTTGCCCGTTTTCTGCTTCTCGGCCAGCAACAGGTACGTGATCAGAAAGCCACTCAGCACAAAAAACAAGGCTACGCCCAACCGACCCAGCTGATACACAAACGGCCGCGCCCAGAGGTCGTCCCGACCAAACAAATACACCGTTTTGTACTCTTCAATATGGTGCACAATCACCGCCGACGCAGCAATGAATCGCACACCGTTAAAGCCCTTAAAGTAAATAGGGTTAGACGCTTGAGCCATACAGACTTGATACAGAATCCAGTTTTGGACACTACAAAACTACTCGAACGTACCCAGACCGGCGTTGACTCGGCCGAAGTTTTCGGCCGGTTACTGATGCATCGGCTCTCTCAAAGCGAGAAGGCTACGTACTGATTCCCTTTTTTGGTGCCCAGTTTTCCGCCGCCACAGGCAATTACAACGTACTGCTTTCCGTCGACCTGGTACACGCTTGGCGTAGCGTGGCCCGCAGCGGGGAGCGTAGTTTGCCAAACCACCTTGCCGGTTTTAGTATCAAATGCCCGGAACTGCTCGTCTTTTGTAGCGGCAATAAAGAGCAGGCCACTGGCCGTTACTGCCGGGCCACCATAGTTTTCGGTACCGGTAGTCACGCCGCCGTTTTTGTCAGAAACAGCTTTTACATCGCCCAGCGGCACCTGCCAGCGGTGTTTGCCGGTGTTCAGGTCAATAGCGGTAAGTGTACCCCAGGGCGGCGCAATGGCCGGCATTCCCTGGCTGTCGACAAAGCGATTGTAGCCGGTGATCTTATACGGCTGCTCAGGGGCCTTCGTGCTCGCTTTGGCAACAGCTGGCCTGGCACCAACTTCTTTTTTCTCCTGATCGAACAGGAATGACAGCAGTGCCTGCTTTTCTTCGCCCGAAAGCTGCGGAAAACCCGGCATCATACCTTTACCCCCGCTGATAATCTGCGACACATACGCTCGATCGCGCCGGGTGCCAAGATCGACCAGCGACGGAAACCCACTTTTGGGGTTGCCCTTTCGCTCGGGACCATGGCAGGTCTGGCAGTTAACCGTATAGACGCGTTGACCGGGGCTGAGGTGGGCCAGTTCATCTTGTTTCGGTGTGGCCTTCAGCTTGAAAATCCAGGCCATCTCGTTGGCGTTTACGTACAGCGTACCGTTCGGGTCGGCGGCCGATCCGCCCCATTCAGCTCCACCGTCGCAGCCGGGAAACAGCAACGTACCCGTGGTCTGGTTGAGTGGCGCAAAAGGGCGGTGATCGATCGTGTTGAACAACGTCCGAATCGAGTCTTTATCGACCGAATACGCGTTGAGCTCATGTACCGTCAACGATTGACGGGCAAACGGCGCGGGCAACGTCGGAATAGGCTGCGTGGGCCAGGCTGCCTCACCCGGCATGTCAGAGGGCAGCATCGGCACCTCCTGGATCGGAAATACAGGTTTACCCGTTGCCCGCTCGAACACATACACGTAGCCCGTTTTGGTTGTTTGCGCTACTACATCGATCAACTGTCCGTTTTTCCGAACGGTCATCAGCGTAGGCGGGGCAGGCAAGTCGCGATCCCAGATATCGTGGTGCATAAACTGAAAATGCCATAGCCGTTTACCCGTACGGGCGTCGAGGGCCAGCAAACAGTTGGCGTACAGATTTGCCCCTTTTCGGTTGCCGCCGTAAAAATCGAAGGAGGCCGAGCCGGTGGGTACGTACACGATCTGCCGCTTAGCGTCGTAGGCCATACCCGCCCAGCAGTTGGCCCCGCCAATGGCTGGATTCTTGTAGGCGTCTTTCGGCCAGGTATCATAGCCCGCCTCGTTCGGATGCGGAATGGTCCGAAACGTCCAGACCAGCTTGCCTGTCTGCACATCGAACGCCCGAACATGTCCCGGTGCCGCTCCCGCTTCTTCCGATACCCGAACGGGCATAATGATCAGGTTACCGGCAATAGTACCGGGCGTGTTCGAGATTATAAACTTCTCTGCGTTGTCGGGGCCTAATCCCGCATGCAGGTCAACATGCCCGCCCTCGCCAAAGCCGGGAATGGGCTTACCCGTGCGGGCATCCAGCGCATACAGGTTGCTGCCGAGCGTGTAGAGAATACGGCGATCGGCTTTATCGGGACTTTGCCAAAAGGCCACCCCCCGGCTGGTGCTGTGCCACGCCTTGAGCGCATCGCCGAACCGCCACAACTCGCGACCAGTAGTGGCATCGAGTGCAAAAGCCTGCACCGCCGCCGTAACGCCATACAACACCCCATCGACTACTAGCGCGTTGCACTGCATCTGTCCACTATCGGGGGCACTGTAGGTCCAGGCAACGCGTAATTTCTGTACGTTTTCCGGGGTTATCTGCGTCAGTGGCGAATAGTGCGCCCGGTCTGGCCCACCCAGGTAATCGCCCCAGTTGCCCGACTGGTCGGTAGTAGCGGGTGTTAAAGAGGGTAATACAATAATAACTGAACCCACCAGAAAGGCTACGGCAAAGCAAAAAAGAAGGCGATACATAAGGGCGTCTGTTGTACTATTTCCCAAATATATAGCATAAGAAGGAGGGTATAGTATCTTGAAGAGCCAGCTTCGAGATACGTCTTAAAAGTACAACGCCCATAGCCTCGGCTGGGGACCAAGTTGCAGGGTTGGCATCGGCACTTTGATGTAGTTCAATAACCGCAACACTGATCGCATCAGGGGCTTTTTCGGTTTAAAGAGTTTAACCAGATCGATATCGGGAGCCAGATACACCTCCCACAGCCCACCCTCGCCATTTCTGATTGGGCTCCAGGTGGTAGCGTCCAGCCCGACACCAACCGATAATTGCAGCCAATCGGGCCATTTCTGCCTAAACTGGGGGCCGAATAAAAGCCTCGGCGAAAACGAGAACCAGTAGGTTTGATTAATGTAATCGTCTATCGAGAATGCCTGCGGTTCAATACCCCGGTGTTCGAAGTATTTGTCCGTTCGTTGCCAATAGCTGAACTTCAGTTGGCTATCGCGAATGAAGGTCGAGCGGCGCTGAAACATTGGCCAGAAGCCACCCAACGTACCTATCGTCACATCGGCCCAACTGAATCCGTAATTAGGAGAAAAGCCATCTTTGAACTCAATGCTTAATTGCACAAACGCCGTTGCGCCTAACGCATACCACTCGGCGCGCCGCTGCGATAAGCCCGCCCAGCGAAAACCGCTGTAGTAAACATCGGCGGTGAACACCCCACCGAGCAGGTGCCCAAACTTGTCGATGTTGCTGGCATACCGAAAATCACGACCGTCGTCGAAATGCATGCTGGTGTATCCATCACCCCACCACCTTTTTTCGAGGTATACATAGGTGGCCCCCAGCGTAAGCACCGATGAACTTAGCAGCAGGCCCGTTCGCAACCGCCGCGTTGACCGGGACAGTGTATCGGATTGGCGTATCAGTGAATCGGGTCTATTGGTAGGCGTTGCGGTTGAGTCGATACGTACTTGATTATTGGCTGGTTGGGTCACTTGCAGGGCTATAAACGGGCCATCAGCCGGAGCAAGTGCGGTAGGTAGGTGATCCTGAGAGAGACCGTGCAGGCTGTGAAACAGGCATCCGGTTAGAAGGAGCAAGCGGGATAGGGCGCTCATTGGCGGTGACGGTCATGACGATGTGGGTGCGTTAAAATTACCCGAATTTCTGCCTTGACCGCAATGAGGGAAGCTGTATATTTGCCTCTCACTAAAAATGGTATGCATGCATACTATCTGCCTCATCAACTCCGCCCACCAACTCACAACAAAAAAGCCCTCTCTGGATAGAGAAGGCTTTCTGTGCGGTGGTGATGGACGGAATCGAACCGCCGACACAAGGATTTTCAGTCCTTTGCTCTACCAACTGAGCTACATCACCGCGACGTTTGTGTTAAACGTGGGTGCAAAAGTAGGCGCCGGGGGCATGCAGCGCAAGCCTTTATGTATAAAAAAGTTTTACCAATGAACAACCTAACCGCCTTCGAGTTGACCCTTAGCCGATTAACCTGCTAAAAAATATGGAACTGATTCAACAACTAGTGTTTGCTGCGGCCCTCATTATAGCCGCAGTCGTGATTGCCCGACGGGTTAACTACATTTCCGGGGCTATAAATCTGGGCCGTCCGGAAGATCGCAGCGATAATCCCGGCGAGCGATTCAACCTGATGCTGCTCATCGCCTTCGGGCAAAAAAAGATGTTCACCAACCTCACCGTGGCCCTGATGCATCTGGTCATCTATGTTGGTTTCGTCATCATTAACCTCGAAATTCTGGAGATCATTATCGATGGCCTGCTGGGTACGCACCGGGTCTTTGCTCCTTACATTGCCCCTATTTACCCCTTCCTGATCGGCGTGTTCGAGGTGCTGGCGTTTGGCGTACTGGCCGTTTGCGTTGTGTTCCTGAGCCGTCGCTACCTGACCAAAGTAAGCCGGTTGCAACCCGAACGGCATGAAGAAATGCGCCCCCAATGGCCCCGACTCGATGCCACGCTGATCCTGATTTTTGAAATCGTACTGATGATCGCTTTCTTGACCTGGAACGCCTCCGATAGCGTATTGCGTGACCGGGGCGTAGGCCATTACGGTGAACTGAAAGGCGTAGTGCCCGATTTCCTGATCAGCCAATACCTGAAGCCGCTGTTTACCGGCCTGAGCGATGGCGGCCTGGTAGCCTACGAACGTTTTTCGTGGTGGTTCCACATCCTGGGCATTCTGTTCTTCGCTGCCTACGTAACGTACTCGAAGCACCTGCACATCGGCCTGGCTTTCCCGAATGTCTACTTCTCGGATCTGCAGCCCAAAGGCGAGATGAAGAACATGCCGACCATCACCAAAGAGGTGCAACTGGCCCTCGGCATTGAACCAACTGTGGCCATCGACGCCGTCGGTAATGCCGAACAGGCCAACGAAAATGGCGAGCAACCGTCGGATATCGGCAAATTTGGCGCGAAGGACGTACCTGACCTGTCGTGGGTCGACATCATGGGGGCGTTCTCCTGCACCCAGTGCGGCCGTTGTACTGCTGCCTGTCCGGCCAACATTACGGGCAAGAAACTGTCGCCGCGCAAAATCATGATGGATACCCGCTGGCGGGCCGAAGAAATCATGAACGGCAAGCAGAAGAACGGGGCTGACTACACTGACGACAAATCGCTCCTGGGCGACTACACCACTGTCGAGGAGATCAACGCCTGCACCACCTGTCAGGCCTGCGTCAATGCCTGCCCCGTCAACATCAATCCGTTAAACATCATCCTGCAAATGCGTCGCTTCAAGGTGATGGAAGATGCACAGGCCCCCGCTTCATGGAATGCCATGTTCAGCAACGTAGAAAACAACCAGGCCCCCTGGAAATTCTCCCCCAGTGACCGCTTCAACTGGGCCGAACAAGTCAATGAACCCTTAAAGAAATAGAGTTTGTAGTTTGCTGTTTGACGTTGCGCTGCTTAAGCACAATCCAGTTGCTTGGCAGCGTAACATCAAACTACAAACGCCAAACCCCGAAAAACATGACTACAGAAAGAACATACACCGTGCCCACTATGGCCGATATGATGGCCGCTGGCGATGAGCCCGAAATTTTGTTTTGGGTGGGTTGCGCCGGATCATTCGATGATCGTTACAAGCGCGTTACGCTGGCCTTTGTGCGCATCCTGAACCATGTAGGCATTAAGTTCGCCGTGCTGGGGCCTGAAGAATCGTGCACCGGTGACCCGGCTCGTCGGGCAGGCAATGAGTTCCTGTTTCAGATGCTGGCCATTAGCAACATTCAGGTCCTCAACGGCTACAACGTGAAGAAGATCGTGACGGCTTGCCCGCATTGCTTCAACACGCTCAAGAATGAATATCCCGATCTGGGCGGTAACTACGAAGTCATTCACCACTCACAGTTTCTGCAGCAGCTTATCAACGAGGGGCGCGTAAAGGTGGAAGATGGGCAATCGTTCAAAGGCCGTAAAATCACATTTCACGATTCGTGTTACCTAGGCCGGGCCAATAAGGTCTACGAAGCCCCACGCGAAGTGCTGGCCGCGCTGGATGCCGATCTGGTAGAAATGAAGCGTGTGAAAGCAAACGGCCTCTGCTGCGGAGCCGGTGGCGCTCAGTATTTTAAAGAACCCGAGCCCGGTAAAAAAGATGTGAACGTTGAACGTACCCAGGAGGCTCTCGCTACCGGTGCCGACACCATCGCTGTAGCATGCCCGTTCTGCATGACCATGATGAGCGACGGCGTAAAAAACCAGAATCGCGAAGACTCCGTGAAGGTCTACGACATTTCGGAACTGATCGCGCAAGGGCAGGGGTTGTAAGATTTTGGATTTACGAGTTGGGGAGTTGTTTTGCTGTCTTATCCCGTAGCGAAGTCGATCTTAAATTGTAAATCCCAAATTCAACATTCATTTATGGTTATCTCTTTCGACCAAATAACGCCCGATGCCCGCCTGTGGGTGTACCAGGCAAACCGGGTGCTCACCGCCGACGAAATAACGGCCGTTGAAATGACGTTGCAGCCAGCACTGGCCAATTGGGCGGCGCATGGGCACCCGCTGCTGGCCGCAGCCCGGGTTGTCGACGGCCGGTTTCTACTCCTTGCAGTCGATGAAGGAGCGGGACTTCCCAGCGGCTGTTCCATCGACTCATCGGTGCATTCAGTGCAGGCCGCCGGGCAGGTATTGGGCATTGATTTTATGGACCGGTCGGTAACGTACCTCGCCGCTGACGGGTCAGTACAGAGTTTGCCTCTGGGTGATTTGAAGGCCGCTTTCGCCGAGGGCACGCTAACAGCCGATACACTCGTTTTTAATACACTGATAAAAACAAAAGCGGAATATTTGACCGCCTGGCACGTACCTGCTGCCCAAACCTGGCTGAAGCGGTACATCAAGCCAGTGTCTGCTTAATTTCATGAAGAACCCTTTTTTCTACGTATTACTAGCCGTTCTGGTTGTACTCGACGGCTGGTTGATGTCGCACCCTAACCTCCTCGGACGGGCCGGTATTTTTTTCTACGATTACAATTACCTGAAAACCTTTCCCCGTGCACTGGGCACTGTGGCTGCCGTTGTCGGCGTATCGATCCTGCTAACAGCGCTGATTGGCCGGGCAACCAAAACCATAGCAGTGCTGCTTCTGGCGGTGCTCCTTTCAGCAAGTGGCTACTGGTTGTTTATCAGCGCTATCCAGTTCAATGAGGGCGTTTATAAACTGACAGGGGCTGGCTTCCGGGCTGGCGCTATTTTGCTGCCGGGATTAATCATGCTGGTCGTGGGCAAGACGCTGTTCGACCGCATTTCAAAACGATCATGAACACTCCACTTTTTTCCCTGCAGGGTCAGCGTGCTCTTGTAACGGGTGCTACAAAAGGCATTGGCGAAGCCATTGTGCGGCAGTTTTTGCAGCTTGGTGCGGCTGTATTTGTAGTAGCCCGCGACAATGACCTGCTCCAGCAGCAACTCACTGAGTATCGTCAGCAAGGCTACGTGGTAGAAGGGCTGGCCGTTGACCTGAGCCAACCCGACGCCGCCCGCACCCTGGCCGACGCCGTGAAAGAAACGTGGGGAAGCGTGGGAATCCTGGTTAACAACGTGGGTACGAACATTCGTAAACCCACTGCCGATTATGCTGCCGACGAGTATGACTACGTGTTGAACACGAACATCCGCTCGGCCTACGAATTGACCCAGGCGGTGTATCCGCTGTTGAAAGCCACGGGGCAAAGCAGCATTGTCTTTGTGTCGTCGGTATCGGGACTAACCCATACCAGCAGCGGATCGCTCTACGGCATGACCAAGGCGGCCATGAATCAGCTCACGCGAAATTTGGCGGTAGAATGGGCACAGGACGGGATTCGGGTCAACGCGGTGGCGCCCTGGTACATCCGCACTCCGCTGGCCGCGCCGGTGCTCGACAACCCCGATAAATTGCAGGCTATTCTGGCTCGTACGCCCATGAATCGTGTTGGCGAACCGGAAGAGGTGGCCTCAGCCGTATCTTTCCTTAGCATGCCCGCCTCCAGCTACATCACCGGCCAGGTGGTCGCTATCGACGGCGGTATGCTGGCCAATGGGTATTAAAGCAGTTTGTTGTTTGACGTTTGTGGTTGCTCCGCTTGCTCAACCGCTGAAGGAGTGTATCGGTAGCAGCGCAACGTCAAACAGCAAACTAGTTTTATTTCGACGTTGCCATCACCATTTTGATGTTCAGCTTGGCACCCGTCTGCAGCACATCGACCAGGTCTTGAACGCTTAGCGTTTTGTCGAAACGCACCACGATTGTGGGTTCATCAATACCTGCCATTACCGTTTTCAGCTCTTCTTCTAACGATTCAGTAGCTACGGGCTGCTTATCAATAAAATACTGCTTGTTGGCATCGACCGAGAGCGTTACCTGCTTCTTGCTCAATTGCTGCGAGGCAGCGGCCTTTGGCAGTAACAGCTTGATAACGTTTGGGTTGGCTACTGTTGAGATGATCAGAAAGAACAGCAGCAGGAAAAACATAATGTCGTTCAACGACGACGTAGCCACCTCTGCGGCAAATTTTCGTTTTCGACGAAGCTTCATGTTGAAGAGCGTTTACTATTTGCAGTTCACCGTTTTCTGTTTCGCTGCTCAATCACCCTGTTGGCTGATCAGCGGATTCATAGAAAAAGATGAAACGCGAACTGAAGACTAGTTTACCGCGCCCGTGCTGTTTCGGTGGGCTTTTGGAGGACTTCCATAAATTCGAAGGCGTTCATCTCCAGCTTGAGCGTGAAGCGTTCGATCGCCATGTTCAACAGGTGATAGCCCGTGTAGGCAACTACCCCAACAATGAGGCCCGAACCCGACGTGATCATTTTCTCGTATAGACCACCGGCAATGATGCCCACGCTGATATTGTCCGATAGCGAAATGTCGTAAAAGATGCGGATGATACCGGAGATCGTACCGATGAAGCCGAGCATGGGAGCAATACCGGCAATGACACCCAGGTAGCCCAGGTTACGCTCCATCCGCGACAGCTCGATCTGCCCAACCGTTTCAATGGTGCTCTCGATTTCTTTGTTGGAAGCGACCCCTACCCGCCCAACAGCTTTCTCGAACACACGACCGATGGCCGTGCGCTGATTTTTGCAGAATGACTCCGCCGACTTCACGTTGCCCTGTAGCAGCATATCTTTTACGTTGTCAACAAATCCCTCGTCGACCTTACCTTGTTTGCTGATCAGAATCCACCGTTCAACAATCAGGTACAGGGTAGCAAAGAACAAGAAAGCGATAGGCACCATCACCCAACCGCCTTTAGCTACCAGATCGAACAGGCCAAGCGTTTGTGTAGTAGCGGCCGCCCCGTTGAGTGCACTGGCGGTGGTATCGGCCACAGCCGATGCGGAAGGAACCTGAAGTAGGATGGTCATAGACAGGAAGTAGCGGAAAATGTTGATCGTCGCAACGTTCAGCAAACACAACGCGCAACACAGTACGAATCGTATGCCAAAGATAACAAAGGCCATCACTGATTGCCGGTTCCAGTAGATAATAGAATGGCTTCTACCTTTGCACCCATGACGCTTTCATCCCTTTTTCGAGCCAACCGACCATTTTTTGTAACGTACCTGCTGCTAGTCTTTACTGTAGGCATACTGATGGTACTGTACACCAAAGAACAACTTATCCGGTTTGTCAATGACCACAACAGCCCCATCGGCGACGCACTCTTTCCGTATCTGACGTACTTGGGCGACGGTGGCTTTGTGCTCGTTGTCGGGGTATTGATTCTGGTGCTGAACCGCCGGGCAGGTTGGCTTATTCTGGCCAGCTTCGCCATTTCCGGCCTGATCAGCATGTTTCTAAAACTCGTCGTTTTTCCCGAGCGTCTGCGCCCTGTGCGCTATTTCGAGCACTCGAACTGGGAGTATCACCTGATTAAAGACCTGCACATCAACGAATACAACAGTTTTCCGTCGGGGCACACCACCTCGGCATTTGCCCTGTACAGCATGCTGGCGTTTTTGTGGCAGCGCAAAGCATGGGGCTGGCTCTGCGTGTTTGTGGGCGCAGTAGCCGGTTACTCGCGGGTATACCTATTCCAGCATTTTGTCGAAGACACATTTGCAGGCTCCTTGCTGGGTACGTTAACCTCGATTGCCGTTGTGCTGTATTACTCAAAACGGTTTGGCGAGCTACCCACATTGGGGAAATAAAGCTGTCGGTAACGTAAAAAGCGTACGTTTAATCAATTGTCTCTGTGCCAGTTAGCTCTTTTGTACTATTATGCAGCCACAATCAATCTATCTGCATATAAACGATGAGACAATTTTTAGTGACCCTAAGCCTGCTGCTGTTTTCGGCAATAGGTGCCAGAAGTCAGGATGTCTTAACCAATCAGGACATCATTTCCATGAATACCGCTAAAGTAGGCACCTCCCTGATTCAGGCTAAGATTAGCGGCAGCAAAGCGAATTTCGATCTATCACCAAAAGGCCTGATCGACCTCGAGAACGGTAAGATCTCCGATGCCATCGTTAAGGCGATGATGGCTAAATCAATAATGACCGACGTGATGACTAATGATGACGTTATCATGTTGAATAACGCCAACGTATCGAAGACGCTCATTACCGAGAAAATCCGTCGCGGAAAGAACAAATTCAATACGTCAGTCGACGGCCTCATTGCCCTGCGCGGCGCCAAAGTATCTGACGCGCTCATTAAGGAGATGATGGCCGCGCCAAAAAACTGATACACGACTGGCTAAGATTGAACGCAGCGGCTAGAGCCACTGCGTTTTTTTATGCCCATTGGTATACTCTATGAAACTACCGGAATTGTACAATAAAGGGAGTCAATAGCCTTCTTTGTCCGTGTGCGCATTAATATGTTGTAAATATCTGTTTTACAGTGTAAAATTTCGTACCTTTGCGGGAAAATTGCCTGTGTTTCTTTTGACAGTCTCGACAGTCATTGTGAAGTAGTGCAAGGTCTGGAAAGTTGCTAAGGCAACGAAAATGACTTTCCAGACTTTGCACTACTTCACAATGACTGTCGAGACCCAGGTAGTAACACGTTGAAAACATTGTATGCAATCCATCCGCAATATTGCGATTATCGCCCACGTTGACCACGGCAAAACTACGCTGGTCGACAAGATTATTCACGCGTCGAAACTCTTTCGCGAGAACCAGGAATTCCAGGACCTGATTCTAGATAGCAACGACCTGGAACGTGAGCGTGGCATTACCATTGTTTCGAAAAACGTATCGGTTCGTTACAAAGACGTTAAGATCAATATCATCGATACCCCAGGTCACAGTGACTTCGGCGGTGAAGTGGAGCGTGTACTGAAAATGGCCGACGGCGTTTGCCTGCTCGTCGATGCCTTTGAAGGTGCTATGCCCCAAACACGTTTTGTACTTGGCAAAGCCCTTCAGCTGGGCCTGAAGCCGATCGTTATCGTTAACAAGGTCGACAAAGAAAACTGCCGCCCCGACGAAGTACACGAACAGGTGTTTGACCTGATGTTCAACCTCGGCGCTACTGAAGATCAGCTTGATTTCCCAACCGTATATGGTTCGTCGAAACAAGGCTGGATGGGTCCGGATTGGAAAACACCAACCGACAATATCACGTACCTGCTCGATACGATCATTGCCACGATTCCTCCGGTACCCGTTAACGAAGGAACGCCACAGATGCAGATCACGTCACTCGACTATTCGGCCTTCGTTGGTCGGATCGCCATTGGCCGGGTGCACCGTGGTATCATGAAAGAAGGTGCCAACATGGCCCTGGTAAAAGCTGACGGAAGTGTGAAGCGGGTAAAGATCAAAGAACTCCAAACGTTCGAAGGTCTTGGCAAACAGAAAGTAACCGAAGTACAGTGCGGCGACATTTGCGCCATTACAGGTCTGGAAGATTTCGAAATTGGTGACACCATCACAGATATCGAAAATCCAGAAGCACTGGAGCGTATCTCGGTTGATGAACCTACGATGAACATGCTGTTCACGATCAACAACTCACCGTTCTTCGGTAAAGAGGGTAAGTTCGTAACATCACGTCACCTGCGCGAGCGTCTGTACAAAGAGATTGAGAAAAACCTCGCTCTGCGTGTAGAAGCAACCGACAGCGAAGACCGCTTCCTGGTTTATGGTCGGGGGATTCTTCACCTTTCGGTCCTGATTGAAACGATGCGTCGCGAAGGCTACGAACTGCAGGTTGGTCAGCCTCAGGTGTTGTACAAAGAAGATGAGAACGGCCAGAAACTGGAACCGATCGAAACCCTTGTTGTCGACGTACCCGAAGAGACGGCCGGTAAAGTAATTGAACTGGCTACGCAACGGAAAGGCGAACTGCTGATTATGGAACCGAAAGGTGACCTGCAGCACCTTGAGTTCGACATTCCATCACGTGGTCTGATCGGTTTGCGCTCGAACGTGCTGACGGCTACCTTCGGTGAAGCCGTTATGTCGCACCGGTTTAAGGAGTATCAGCCATTCAAAGGTCCAATCCAAGAGCGTATCAACGGATCACTGATCTCGATGACGTCTGGTCAGGCAACGGCCTACTCGATTGATAAATTGCAGGATCGTGGCGTGTTCTTCGTCGATCCGGGTGAAGAAATCTACGCGGGTCAGGTAATCGGCGAGCACAACCGTCAGAATGACATCGTAGTAAACGTGCAGACAGCCAAGCAGTTGACTAACATGCGCGCCTCTGGTTCAGACAACAACGTCCGGATCGTTCCGAAGATTACTTTCTCACTGGAAGAGTCGATGGAATACATCCAGAAAGATGAATATCTGGAAGTAACGCCCAAGTCGATGCGTATTCGTAAGATCTACCTCGACGAAAACGAGCGGAAACGGAACGCCAACAAGTTCGCTATGGCGTAAACGAACAATAGCTTAGAGCAAGGGGCTTAAGGCGAAGGGATGAGGGGGTAGTACCCCAGTCCCAACGCCCTAAGCCCCTTGCTTTTTTAAAAGCTCATTCCCAATCGAACCGCCAGCCGATTATATACCCGGCTTTCGTCGCGGCGAATATCATTCCATTGTAGCGGTTTCGCAGCTTCGACGTTCTGACGTTTGTAGCTGACCGTCAGCAAAAAAGCACCCTTATCGGGCTTACCGAACCGAAGCCCAAGGCCAGGGTTAAGCATTAAACCGCCGCGGGTAAGTTCATTACCCGATGTCGCTTTGTTGAGCCAGGTAAGGCCGTAGCCTACATCGGCCGACACAAATACCCGTACGTTCTTATCATTGGGTTGAGCCAGGTCGTACCGTACCCCCGCGCCTACCGGCAACAGTAACGCCCCGGAATACCAATCGATACCCACCACGCCGCCAGCCGCCAGCCGTGGACGTACCTGCACGCCGTTGAACGTCTGAAGCGTCAGACTCACTCTATTTTCAAGGACCTCATCGGGCGAACCCACCCAGGCGGGGTACGATACCCGGCCAAACAAGCCACCCACTTCCGTATAATTCACATATGGATAGACGCGCTTCGTCAATGGCGACCCCGCGACAGGCAACTGAGCGTGGGTACGTTGGCTGCAGGTCAGCACTAGTAGGAGCAGCCAGTAAAGTATATAATTTGGTTTCATGAGGACAGAGCAATTTGATTCGGTTTTACCCCTAACCAACTAAAGGGGGTTGGGGGGTAAAACCGAAAACCAATCTAGCTAAAATCAGGGCGGCTAACAGGAATTTTGCTCAGCAGACGCAGGCGACTTGGGTTGGTGTAGTCGAACTGAAAGAAGCCGTCTTTACCGATCAGCAACAGTGTTTTCTGCCCTGACACTCCACCCATCGGAATCACGTCGTATGCCTGAAGATCTTCCATGTATTGCAGCAGGTTCTTATCCACCTGCATCGGATCGCTCACGTTGAATGACTTAAGGCCGTACGCACCTTCGCAGATGAACAAGTTCGGGAAATCAACCCCCAGTCCATGTGGGTTCCGCATTGGGTAGCTTTTCATCAGCTTCGGGCTGCTTAGATTCGATATATCAACCACATCGAGTTGGTTATTGAATCCCTGACATGTCGTGCCCGATCGAAGTGTCACGTAGGCCGTATTGTCATTTACCACCACCGGGTCGCACACACGGGCGTGCTGGAATACCGACAACTGCTTCGGTTGAGCGGGATTTGCATTATCGTAAATGAGCATCCCCGTTTGCGAGCCAATGAAGAGCTTGTCTTTGTAGGGGAAGATCGTTTCAATACCCCAGCCCATGTTGATTGTGTTGCTCAATGCAGGTTTCTCAGGCTGCTGCACGTTGAACAGCTTCATGTCTGACGACGAAACAGCGTAGAGAAATTTGTCATAAAGCGCAAAACGGGCCATTGAACCAGATGTCCCGCTACCGCTCCCTCCGCCCGACGACGCTTTGCTGTCGGACGAAGCCAGCGCAAACTGAACCCCACCCCACCAACCGCCAGCTGTTGCCGGTGATGCTTCACAGTTGGTTTTAACAGTTTGCTTCATATAGTCAACCCGCTGATCCTGAATCAGACTATTGCTATTTGTAGGCGAGTAATACCACCAGCCGCCGTCGAACTGGCCCTGCGTGAACACATTTTGCGTCCGCGCCACTTCATGGATATCGGCCAGATTACTGATATCGAGCGTAACCAGATCCATGTAGCTATCGGCGTAGAGGAAGTTACCGCGTACGGCTATATCCCCATTACCGGGGATGTTGACAAACGCAACCGATTTGGGCTCAGACGGATTGCGGTTGTCGATGATGTGAATCCCCATTTTCAACTCGTTGATAAACAGGTAGCCATCCTTCGTGTAAATCTTACCGGGATTAATCAGTCCACGGGCAGGAGCCACATTCAGGCCCATACGTACCTGAGCGGTCGTAAGCGACACGGGCGTATACTGCCGAAACACGCGTGTTTCGGTACATTGGTCGGTGCAGGCCATGTCGATCAGCGTCAGGGGGGCCAGCAGCAGTACGTAAAGTAGTCGTTTCATAAAGTCAATATGTTAAGGAATGTTAAGCGCATGACCCAGCCCCATTCAACATGGTTGTAACGACGCAAAAAAAATCGCCCGGCAGCAAAACCACCGGGCGATCGAGTCCTACACAAAATATCATTATGGCTTTTACATTCTTTCCGTCTCCATTGATTTCACCCAACGGAGAATTAACTTATTGTTGTTCTTACTGTCGCTTATAAACCAGCACGCCGGGCGAAGTTCCACCGTAGCTGAGTCGAAGCTGGTTAGTCCCAGCCAGTTCTGCTTTGTTTACAGCTTGTAACCGGGCGAAGTAGTCATTCTCAAACTGCATGGCTGCCGGTAGGCCAGCTATCTTGGTTGATCCGAGGCCACTCACCGAACCCGTTCCGGTTGGTCCCGACTCGATAGAAGGACGTATGCTAAACGAGCCCGTAGCGAAGTATTGATTAACCGACGATTGGCCTGTTAACTGCACTCCATAATGTTCGATAAACGACGAACCTACGTCTGTAATCTGGAGCGTGATTCTATACGGGGAAGCAGGCTCGATCAACAGCCAGTTACCGGCCATGTCGCTAGCTGATGCCACGGAGGTAATCTCGTTTTTTTTCGAAGAACACCCAGCTGTAAGCAACAGCAGACCGATCCACAGGAAAGTCAGTACGAATACGGGCAAGCGTGTATGTTTCATAACCTTAACACAGAGATGTGTACTAAAAATGACGATCAACACTAAAGCTCAATCCTACCTGCTGTGGCTGTGCCTGTAGGCTTACGTCACTGCGCGTCAATGATTGCAGACTTTGCTGGAATGTACCTGCCACCGACGCTGACCAAATATGGTCGGGCCGATACCGAAGCCGCATACCCGCCGTGCCTGCCAGCGTAACGGGGCGATACACGCCGTCGCCAGCCTTTACCGTAATGGCATCTGCTACCGTATTGCGCACAAACCAGTTCGAAACCATACCCGTCAGTAATGCTAACCCGAATTTGCGCCGAGGCCGAAGTTCATAGCCTACCTGTAGGGGTACCTGCACGAACTGATACGAGTTACTTACGGCCTGCTGCTGTACGGCCGTGTAATTATTGGCCTGATTAGCTAACGTGTAGTCATACATCTTATCGGCCGATGTATTCGCCGACGTTGCATTGTACTGGTTGGCCAGACGAGCCACCAGATCGACGTACAGGTTATCTGAACCGGCTGACCTGATAGCCGATGTCAATGATGAAATTCGCGATGGACTCTGAATCTCATTCTGGCTACTGAGGTAACCCACTCCCGTCTCAACCGACCAGCGCTCGCCCAGCGTTATACCAATCCCCGCCTGAAAAGCCACCGACCGGCCAACCTGACTCTGCAAGCTGGCTGGTGATCCGAGCGCAGCATTCATATTTCCTGAAGAGAAAGCAGGTTGTGCCGTGACTGCCGCCGTGCTGAGGGTTGGCCGAACAGCCACAGCCGGGCTAAAGGCCGAAGCCGCTACCCCCGCCGATAACCAGGGACGCTGACGCTGTTTTTTCGAGGTCGTCGATGCAGGTGCGGCCGTGACATCAGCGTCAGCTACCAACTCGGTGCTTTGCTGACGAGCGCCTGAGGGTGATGCTGCAAGCGGAGCACCAACCAGGGCCGTTCGCTCCGGCACAGCGCCTGTCAGTGCCGACCGGTCAGGCGTAGGCAAGCCAGGCTGTGCAGCCTGCTGAAACGCATTGGGCGGAAGTTGCCCTCCCTGTATTTGCATTGGTAATGACTGCCGACTAAAACCAGCTATGGCCCCGGAGAAGCCAGAAGTACCCTGCGTTTGCACCGTTACCGACCGCCGGGTAAACGACTGCGCACCAGCCGGTTGCTGACTAAACGATTGTGTTGTCACAGAGTACGTTACAACCGAACGAGACAGCGCCGACGAAGGATCAGGGCTGGTCATACCTGACTGAATAGACTGTGGCCCGTTCATCAAATGCAGGGTTGAGGTAGTTGCTTCGGTGAAGATCAACGTACCGTTGTTTACTTCCTGAATCTGGCTTAAAGCGGTGCTAACCGCCTGCTGATTGAACAGGGGTGGCGCATCGGCCTGCGGAACAGACTTGCCGGCAACCGCCAGCGCCTGATCACCCAGGTACGTACCCGGAAGCGTTGTTTCCCGGTTGGCATCTTGTCCAGAGTGCATTCGGCGTCGGGCTACCGTTGGTATTTCGGCAAGGCGGGGGATTGGCTGCGTATGTACGTTCGTTGCCTCCGCACTCGCAACGACGGGTCCAGTCGGCAGTAATGCATCTGGCTCGCGTGTTTCCTGCGATTTGGCGGCTATTGCTACAGCCACATCGGGCCGAATGGCATCTTCGCGATGCCACGCCCACCAACCCAAGGCTGTCAGCATGAGAGAGGCAGCGATACCCGCCGCCCAACGGCCAAACAGCATCGACTGCCGCCCTTCCCGGTGTTGCCAAAGGGGCAATATGCCGTCAGACTCATCGAGGTCTAACTGCCGTTCCACACCTTCCCAAACCCGGGGGGGCGGTGTGTCGAAAGCATCGTCGAAAGCCCGCTGCCAGTACGGGTCGGGCGTGCCGCCGGGTTGCGGGAAAAGATCGTCAGAACGATTCATTGCGAATGGACTGGTCGTCCGTTAATTTTTGTTGTAACAGGCCTCTGGCCCGAAAAAACTGTGATTTCGATGTTCCCTCCGAGATGCCGAGCAACGCGGCAATTTCGGGATGGGTATACCCTTCTATGGCGTACAGATTAAATACCGTGCGGCAGCCCGTAGGGAGTTCCTGTACGAGGTTTAGCAGATACTGGTAATTCAGGCTGGGCAGGCTTTCGTCGGCTTGCGGTAACAAATTCGCCAGTTCATCAACGTCGGTCATGTGCTCGAAAGGCTTATTCTTGCGCAGGTGCTTCAGCGCCGTGTTGATAGCCACCCGCTTTAGCCAGGCCTCCAGCGGGCACTCAAACCGGAACTGATCGATGTGCCGGAATACTTTCACAAACGAATCCTGCAACACGTCGGCAGCTTCGTCAGGGTCTTTGATGTAGCGTTTACAGACAGCAAACAACTTTCCGGCAAACCGCTCATAAAGCAGTCGCTGCGAGAGTCGGTCCTGTTGCCGACAGCCATCAACTAGGGTTCGTTCGTCCGGCATCATACGTTGGTGACTCAAAGACTCACCCCAACCAAAAAGGGTTGTAACGGATATAAAAAAAGTTGCTAATCATCGTTTAGTAAGTATAGTTGCCTGTTGTAATCCCGTATATTTCCTACCGCACAACAACCAATTACGTTACAGGCTAAACTTACTTATGCTAGTCAAAAAAACGTCCCCACAGATTGCATTAGCCATAGGCCTATTAGTTGAATTGGCTAGCATTACTCATATGCAGGCCCAGAATACTATAGAGGTGCAGAACAGTTTAGGTACCCTGTCGAGAGTAGCCACTACGCTCCGGCCATTTAATTTCGGTACGGTTAGCGTTAAAGGCAGCCCCTTTATTATGCCCGGCTGGACACGAGGCGAGGTAACCTTGCAATCGGGCAGGAAACTTACTACCGGGCACTTCAATTATGACGCTCTTGAGCGGCAGGTAACCGTAAAAACCTCCGCCCGTGATTCGGTACGTTATCAGGGAACAGACGTGAGCCAACTGTTATTGCAGCCATCGGCCAACCATGAGCCTATCATCTTCGAGCACCTATCCAATTTAATTACCGACGATGCTGCCTTAAAAGACGAATTGGTGCGGATCATTCATCGAGGAACGTACCTGCTCGTGCAGTTGCCCGTCAAAAAATTCTTAAAAACTTCCGCCAGCCAAACATATGGTGGCGATGCCAGAGTAGGTGACGAATATTACGACGCGTCAGTCTATTACCTAGTTCGGCCTGACCACACTGCCGAGCAGGTAAAGCTGAACCGAAGATCACTGGTTCGCGCCCTGAAAGAAAAAGGCCCCGCCTTGGAAGACTTCCTGAAAACAAACAACATCGACCTTGCCGATGAGTTAGACATTGCCAAAGCACTGGCCTCGCTCGATCAGAAATAATAACTTCATGAATCGACTTATTCGCCTTGCCTTGTGGGCTTTACTGGTAGTAGGGTTACTGGCCGTTTGGGAACAGGTACGTAGTGCTTCCTGGCTAGCCCGGTTCACGCGGCAGCCCGACCAGACTACCCATAGTGTGGTGCTCGAACGGGTGGTGGCATTGGGCAAACTTGAACTGGTGCGGTACACATTTAAAGACATTGTTGAACACGAACAGGCCAATATGCTGCTGCCCAATTCGCGCGCGGTACTCATTATAGAAGGCGAGGCCGTAGGCTGCGTTGACCTGACAAAACTGAAACCTGATGACATTACGACGAACGGCGACTCACTGGTCGTGCAGTTGCCAGCCCCCGAACTCTGTACCTGGAAGATAAACCACGACCGATCGCGGGTATACGATACCAACTACACCTTTTTGAACGAGGCGCAGCTAGTTAGTGATGCCTACCGACAGGCCGAGCGTCAGGTACGTGCCTCGGCCATGCAGAGTGGTATTCTGGACCAAACCCGCCGCAATGCCATAACGCTGCTCCAGCCTATGCTAATCCAGCTGACCGGCAGGCCTGTGAGCATTAGGGTAACCAATTAGCCAGTAATCAATCGAACTCCTGACATCCTTACCAACATCCTTTCACGCATGAAAAAGCTAGTAGCGTTTACCTTATTTACCCTCCCGTTCCTTGGGTTTATCTCCCTGCACCCAAAAAAGGCCGAGCCTAAGCAGGCGTACTACTACTTCTGCCTGTCGCGGGAGGTGCTTACCAACGAGGAGTCGACAGCGAAACGGCAACTTTTGTACACCGACATTCGGGAGGTAACGGCCGACGAAACCGATATTCGTCGGCTGGCAAATCAATTCGCCAACTACGTGAAGGCTGGTTGTAAGCCCGGCAACGACCTATGCACTAGCGATCTGAACTGTTATACAAGCATACAGGAAGCCGAAAAACGACAGAAAGGATTACTAACCAGTTTTAACTCGACCGGCAAATACGACCTGAAGAAAATCGACGTCAAACTCGACTAGGTCCCATAAATGCAGTCTGCTTATGGACATCCCAAACTCATGATCCAAAACCATGAATTTGGGATTTCCAGCGTCAGGGAGCCCGTCAAATCAGCGATACTCAGCGACACCATAGGTTACGTAACAATTTGGTAGACAACGTGTTTAGTAATTTTCAGCTAACAAACTAACTAGTTGGCTACCTACACAACAGGTTAGGGAAACCCTGTTGCTAATTATTTACTGACCAAGCAACTGCGTACCATTCTTTGCCGTATTCTTGTGATTACCAGAACACAACGCCCATGAAAACGAAGACCATTGCCCGCAACAGCCTCTTGATCGCCGAACCTTTTCTAGGCGACGATAACTTCAAACGGAGCGTGGTGGTGGTCTGTGAACATACCGCCGACGACGGCACCTTTGGACTGATTTTGAACCAGGGAACCACGTTGCATGTCAGCGATGTGATCGACGATATTTATGCCGATATTCCATTGTATGTGGGCGGCCCCGTTCAACCCGATACCCTCCACTACATTCACCGACGCCCCGACCTCATCGACGGGTCGATTCCGCTGGGCGAAGGCCTGTACTGGAGCGGTAATTTCGAGCAGGTAAAGCAGGCACTCAATATCGGCACCCTGACCGAAGCCGATGCCCGTTTTTTTATTGGTTATTCGGGCTGGGAGTCGGGGCAGTTGACCAAAGAGCTGGACGAAAAGACCTGGATCATCTCACAGACCGACGCCGACTTCCTGTTCGATACGCCCGCCGACCAGTTGTGGCGCGATATTTTAAAACGGATGGGGGGCCAATATAAAGCCCTCTCCAACTACCCGGTAGACCCCCGACTTAATTAACACAGGCAGAGCGGGTCAACGACCGGTGGGCAAGTGGCACTGCAGGGTTCATCATGGACGTTCGCCAGGGACATTCGTCGTAGTTATTAACCTTTTTTCACCAACTTTGCTGTACCGTATGCCAACGTCCGGCGTTATGGAAGGGTCTGCTAAGTGTAGATCCCTATCTTTTTTCTCTTCATAATGCGTCTCCATCAGCTTTTTGCCTGCGTTGTGGGTTTGGCATTGCCGCTCAGCACCCTGGCCCAGACCGTTTCCGATTCTCTCTCAGCCACGCCCGTTACACAGGACGTACCCACACCCGGCACTTCTAAGCGATCACAGTATGCGCCCGGCGGATACGGCCCCAGCGCTTTGCTCAACAGTGGTCATTTCGGCATCAAAGTGGGTCCATCACTCACCAGTGCTCCCATCTCAGGTATATCGCCAAATATTCCAAAGCAGAAGATGGATTTTCATCTAGGCGTGATGTATCGGTATCGGTTCACAAAATTCGTGATTCAGCCCGAACTGCTTTATCAGCTAAAAGGCGGGACGTACCAGCAGTTTCAGATCGGATCAACGAACCGGATTACGACCGAGAACAACTTCAATTACGTCAGTTTGCCCATCATGTTTGGTTACATGCCAACCGAGGGGCTGACATTCCAGGCGGGTCCCGAGTTCAGTTGGGCCATCGATACCCCGAACGGTCCTAAATCGAACCGCGATCTGGGCATTGCGCTGGGCATCCACTACGATTTTCTGGATATGCTCGACAAGTTCAGTCTGAACATCCGCTACGTGTATGGTGTGACCAAGATTCCGGAAACAGTTAACAGTACGCTCCAGAACCGTGCCTTCCAGGTATCGCTCGTTTACAACTTCTACAAGAAATAAGTTAAGCGCCACGCTTACTCTCAACCTATGCTTTCCGACTTCGGCACCATGTTGCTCTTCATCCTGGCCGCTTTTGCGTTCATTGGAGGCATTCTGCTGTTCGGAAAGCTACTGCGCCCCGACCGCCCCAGCGAGGAAAAACTGACAACCTACGAGTCGGGTGAGGAGCCGGTGGGAAACGCCAATATTCAGTTCAACCCGCGTTTCTACGTTATTGCCCTGATTTTTGTGCTGTTCGACGTTGAATTGGTCTTTCTGTTTCCGTGGGCTACGGTATTCGGCCAGGCTACGCTCATTGCCGAAACCGATGGATTATGGGGCTGGTTTGCGCTGACTGAGGCGTTTATTTTTGTTGCTATATTAGCACTGGGACTGGCCTACGCCTGGGCCAAAGGGTATCTGGATTGGGAAAAACCGCAGCCGAAGGTTCCCACAATCGATTCGCCCGTTCCTATGACGCTCTATCAGCAGATCAATGACAAGTACGAACGCGTTACCCCTCCTTAAGTCATTCCCGATCTGGCTACTAATAAACTGGCTTCCAACTACTCTGTGGGGCCAATCATCGCCTGACCTACCCGTAAAAGTTACCGTATACACCATCAAAGTCGTTCTTCAAAACGGAGAGCGATGCCGTGGTATTGTGGGCGCGTTGACAGACCAAATCCTGGACGTGGAGAATGACCCTGAGCTGTTGCTGTTTCCTTACTCAGGCCAACTTGTTAAGCTCAGTGACATAAAGCGGGCCGTAATCAGACCAAGCAGCAGGCGGTTACCCCGAATCAAAGGCGCGATTGTCGGTGGTCTGGCTGGGCTTTATGCTGGGTTGGTGCACGCGCCCGAAAGTACATTTCGCAGCCCCACTTTATTTGGCCTCAACTTGGTGCTGATTATGGGCACAGGCAGCGCCGCCGGCATGCTGACAGGTCACTTGATTGGCAATACAAAACGGGTAGCAATTCGAGCTGTTGGCAATGATCCTGTTACTAGAGCACGTCAGCTTCGGCTTCAGCTTGACCCTTATTCGTACGAGTCCCAACAAGACATGATTGATCGGACTGAACAGCCGAGTCAAGAGTAACGTATCTCCACCTTCTCGGCACCAGAAAGCGCCAAGCCTTGTTCCACGAGTATGACAGTCTCTCCCACTACCCAAAAATCAGCAGATCCCGGCGTGATGTTTCTCACGAGTGAAGAACTCCTTAATTGGTCGCGCGCCTCTTCATTATGGCCACTGACGTTTGGGCTCGCCTGTTGTGCCATTGAAATGATGGGCGCCATGACGTCTAGCTACGACCTGGAACGGTTTGGCATCTTCCCACGTCCCTCGCCCCGGCAGGCCGACATCATGATTGTATCGGGTACGGTAACTTATAAAATGGCCGACCGTATTCGCCGCCTCTACGAGCAGATGGCTGAGCCACGTTACGTGATTTCGATGGGTTCCTGCGCTAACTGCGGCGGGCCTTACTGGCAGCACGGTTATCACGTGGTGAAAGG
Organism: Fibrivirga algicola; assembly: GCF_011742925.1. GTDB lineage: Bacteria > Bacteroidota > Bacteroidia > Cytophagales > Spirosomataceae > Fibrella > Fibrella algicola. The sequence continues at coordinate 356,709 of NZ_WAEL01000005.1, read as the reverse complement.
CGTCGACCGCATTATTCCCGTCGACGTCTACGTACCTGGATGCCCGCCCCGTCCCGAAGCCCTGATTGACGGTTTTCTGAAGCTCCAGGAAAAGATCAAAACAGAACATCCGCTACTTAACAAATAAGTGTCAAGTTCCAGGTGCTTCACCCCTTATCCCAATGAGCGAAGCACTTGACACATGATACCTGGAACTTGACACGCCCTTTTTCATGAACATCGTTTTCCTGGATACCCGCACTGTTGGCACCGAACCGGACCTGAATCAGTTTGACACGCTGGCTGCGTCTACCGGCGGCACGTTTACAACGTACCCAGACACGTCGCCCGAGCAAACAAGTAAGCGCCTCCAGGGTGCCGACGTGGTAATTACCAACAAAGTGCGCATTACCCGCGACGTACTAGCCACCTGCCCCGACCTGAAGCTGATCTGCGTAGCTGCCACCGGCACCAACAATATCGATATGGCCGCAGCGGCTGAGCGCGGTATTCCGGTTAAAAATGTAGTAGGTTATTCAACGCAGAGCGTGGCGCAGGTAGCCTTTACGCTATTGCTATCGTTGATGAATTCGCCTGATTATTACGATCAGTATGTGAAGTCGGGCGATTACAGCCGCGAAACGATTTTCACGCACCTGGGGCGTCCGTTTCTCGAGCTTAGCGGCCAGCAATTTGGCATTATCGGCCTGGGTGCTATCGGGCGGCAAGTGGCACAGATTGCCACGGCCTTTGGCGCCTCGGTGGTTTACTTCTCAGCATCGGGGAACACCTACGATGTGCCATACCAGGCGGTGTCGTTAGCTGACTTGTTGAGCACGTCGGACGTCATATCGATTCACGCGCCATTGACTGAAAAAACCAACAACCTGCTTACCTACAACGAACTGAGCCAGATGAAGCCTTCGGCCATTTTGCTGTTATTTAGCCGGGGAGGCATGGTGAATGAAGCAGATCTGGCCCGTGCCCTCGACGAGGGGAAGCTAGCCGGTGCTGGTGTCGACGTATTTGAACAGGAGCCACCCGCCGCTAATCACCCTTACCTGACAATGGCCCACCCGGAGCGGATTATCCTGTCTCCACACATCGCCTGGAGTAGCGTTGAAGCCCGCCGCACGTTAATGGATCGCGTAGCAGATAACATCCGGGAATCTCAGGTGTGAGTGGCAAGCACAAGGCTCGTTAACCAACAGTAAGCGAGCCTTGTGCTTGCCACTCACACCTGAAACTTCTACTTATTGAAGGCCAGCGCAAAGGCTAGGCTGAACTGATCTTCTGTGGCAATGCCGAGTAGCGAGGGGCGTTCTACGCCGTAATCAGTCATTTTCAGATCAAATTTACCATTCATCAGTAGTTGGTTACCCGCGTCGCGGCGCGTGACTTGTACCGTGATTGGCTTCGTTACGTTGTGAAACGTCAGTTTTCCGTTGACGGTCAGCGTACCATCGGCATTGGGCTTCACATCCTGACTGGTGAAGCTTACGTTGGGGTACTTAATTCCGTCGAGCACCTCAACCATGTGCGAATCGCGGTTCTGATTTTTACTATCGAAGGACGCTACCCGAATGACCACCGCTACGTTTTGCACCTGCTTGGTGTCATCGTCGTAGATCATCGCGGCGTTTACATCCCGGCTAATGCCATCCCATTTATGCATAGGGTGCACCATTGAATACGTTACCGTCGATTTCCCCTTATCGGCCATTAGTTTTTTTGGCGCAAGGGCACGCGGTACAAAGCCCGACAAGGCGAGCAGCAGGAAAATCAACAGACGGTTCATAGTAGTTGTAGCGCCGAAGCGGACACTTCGGTCATTAAAGTCGTATGTCTCACTAGCGAAGCCGGCGCTTCAGCAGTGTACCAGTTAAAATTTCAGCACAATAATCGCCGTGGCGAAAGCGCCGAATGTCGTGTAGGCAGCGGCCCGATGGTAGGGCTTTAGGGCTGCGTTCTCGCTAATCTGCCCGGCCAGGATATTGGTGGCAATCATACCAGCCATGTGCACGATGGCCAGGTATTTATGCAGCTTGATCGTGCTTAATCCCCGCCGCTGACCAACAGCGGGCGGTGGCGACGTGAGGGATAGCAAAGCCGTGGTGGCGTACGAGATATTAATGGCCGTGGCCATACTCTCGTGCAGGTCCTTTAAGCGGCGATAATCGCTGGCACCGGCTTTGTACAGTTGCGACCCGATGATTCCCTGCGCCACGAAACCAGCCAGCGTAACAAAACCGCCAATCTGGTGCAGTTTCAACATCGTCCGCCTGATCTTCAATTCATGGCTTCGGCCCTCAGCGGTTAGCGGCGACGCATTGGTAATGCGCATTAACCCATTCTTTCCCCAAAACAGCCGTTGCGAGATCAGCATATGATCGGGCAATAATGGCGCTGATGGAATTGAATCTGTCAGGCTGCCCAACAGGTCATCAGCCGATTGGGTAGCCGGTCGGGTTGTATCGGCAGTGGTAGTGGTTGGCACAACCCGGGTAGTGTCCTGGGCATGAACACCAGTAATTGTTAGCCAGCAAAGAAGGCAGGCGAATAAGGAACGGATCATAAATACCGGTACGTAGAAAGTCGGAGAGTCGTTGCCAGTGAAGCGCAAGGTAAAGAACCCGCGCTTCACCGGCTAACCAGTTACGCTTTTACCTGAAGGCTGTTGCCTGTAACTGTTACCGTATACGATTTAACAGCCGTGGTGGTGCCGCCACCAACAGGCGGTGTTTTTGTCGACCCGTCAATCCCGTACGTAGCCTGATGCAGACTACACACCAGATCATTTGAACTGGCCTGGTACGACAGGTTACCGCCCTGGTGGGTACAGATTCGGCTCAGTGCTTTATAACTACCCGCTGCATTGAAAACGATGATGTCGCCAACGTTCACAAAGTTGCCGGGCGTTTTCAACCCAGCGAAGTTTGCATTCGTCAGGTCGGCCGTGAAATTAATGGCCCCTGCCGAAGTGCTGGCATTACCTGTTACGCCCGAGCTACCGCCGCCCGTTGTGCCACCCGGTGTGATTATTACGGGAGCGGGGTCACTTGTGCTCCCCTTGCAGGACGACAACGTACCCATGCAATAAAAGGCCATCAGGGCGGCACTGCTCATGCCCAGGCTACGCATAAATTCGCCGCGGGAAACCTGCGTTTGTAGCAGCGATGTCTCTGATTCTGGCTGTGGTGTTGGGCGATTGTTGGGGGTTGTAGTCATGTTTGTATGTTGAATAAATGAACTGTTGAGAGTTAATACGCGACTTTTCAAGGTATTACAGCCGGTAACGCAGCCCAACGAATGCGCCGGTGCTGAGCAACCTGACCTTGAAATACCCTACCTGTTTCAAGGGTATTTTTACAAATGGCTCCACCTGCCACGATAGTCGATGGGTGATGGGCCGCTCGTAGCCTACTGATATATTCAAATTACTGAAACCAAACGAACCACCCGCGCGCCCGGCTTTCTTATTATCCCAGCCCCAGTACTTGATCTTGGTATCGGCCGGGTTCGCGTATTCGTAGCTGTATACTTCGTGTTGAATAAAATAGCTGGTGAGCCCTGCACTGGCAAACCAGCGGGCAGGGGCCCGCCCATCGCCACGGGGCCGCAGCAGCCAGTCATAACGAACATTCAGCGGCACGTCGACCATTTTGCAAACCCCGGCAATCTCTTCCGGCCATACGTCCATGTTCATGTAGCTGGGCCATACATACTCACTGGCGTAGGTCTGATACCGTTTTGTACTGTACATGGCCCCGGCAGTCACGCTCAACCGATCGGTGAGTTGGTACTGAACCGACAAACCGGCATTACTACCGGGTCGTTCAAAATTTTCAAGACCAATGCCACTCAGATCGGGTGAGGCAAACAGCATCACACTCAGGCCCGTTAGCCGGGGCGGAGGCCGCCGAACCGGAGCATCGGCTGTTGGCGCCACCCAGGTCGGTTCTGCCAGTGGACGAACCTGCTGCACCACGCCACTCAAGCTCGTGGCAGGCATAAGCACGGGCATCCACTGTCCGGTGGCATCAGCAACGTCCGTAGCGGCTAGTAGCTGGTCGGTATTGTCGGCAAGCGGGTCAACAGGTTGCCTTCCTCTGGTGTCAGGCAAATCGCCAGCCGAAGCCGCAACCCGCAGGGAGTTACCCAACAGACCGGCTGGCAACATACCTGATGCCTTCATCATAGGTTTCGTCACTGTGTTTTCTGCTACCAGCCGCCTTTTGCTTAAGGCCATACGGTGCCTGAGCTGTTTTACTGTTGCCCGATCAGCCACCCTGCGTGCGGCGTCAGGCGCATTCGCGTTTGTTGTTTCCCGTCCGGCGGGGGTACTTACTATAGACGTAGCACGTTGGCTTTCCGGGTTACCCGCTGTAGGTAAATCGTTTATTGGCGCATCAGGAACATGGTCCTGCTTTGTGGATGCAGTCGCCTTCCCGGCAGATAATGCTACAGCCTTATCTGCTGACTCCGTCGCCTTTTCACCCAGCCCTACGGCCGACTTCGTAGTAGTTCGTTGTGGTCCCTGGGCGACCACTTGGCGAGCACCGGATTGATTACCACCGGCGAGATTACCCTTTTCAGGCAGGCGCTCGTAGGTGAACCAACCCAAACCAGCCAGCAACAACAGCAGTACAGCGCCGATCCCCCCCCACCGGCTAATCCGGTCGAACAGGGAATGCCGGTCGTGTTCATCTAACCGCCGACTCATATCGGCCCAGTCGTCGGGGTTAAAGGGGACGTTATGTTCTTCAGCCGATTTTCTGAAGAGCTCGTCCAGATGGTCATCGGGCCAATCTTCCATACTCATCGTTCGTTTTTTTTTGCAACATCTGGCGAAGATTTTCGCGCGCCCTCGCCAGATTTGACTTGGACGTACCTACCGAAATACCCAGTTGGGTAGCAATTTCATCGTGACTAAAGCCATCAATGGCGTATAGGTTAAACACGATTCGGTAGGCAGGCGTAAGCTGTTTCACCAGTGTCAACAGGTACTCGTATTCCATTGTACTCAACACATCGGCCTCCTGGCTTTTCTCATGCCCGGCCGCCTCAATATCTTTCTGATAATAGTGCGGTACAGCCTGCCGGTAATAATCGGTAGCCGTATTAATCAGGATCCGTCGCAGCCAGGGTTTGAATGGTTGCATTGGGTCATACTGATTTAGTTTCGTGAATACTTTCAAGAAACCGTCGTTTAATACTTCTACGGCCTCTTCTGGCGTTTGCGTATAGCGCAGACAGATACCCATCGCATAGCCGTAGAATTGCCGGTATAGCACCTCCTGACTACGTCGGTGATGGCGCAGACAACCTGCCAGCAGGTCGGAAAGGGGCAATATCTGAGGCGTTTGCGCCATAAACGTCTTTTAAGGGTACAACAGGCTGGTTACCAAACCGCTAATTACTGGCGGCTGGTTGGTGAGAAGCCAGCCGCCAGCAAAGTTAATCAGGGAGCATCAGGAGAATCGGTGTAGACAATAGGCCAAATCCCTGGTTTAGGCACACTCACGCCCTTCGTATTTCCACGGATGCCGGCATCGGGTCCAAAATAATACAACGGCCAGCCCTTGTAGGTCACCTGCGTATGCCCGGCGGCCGTGGTAGTAGCAAAATCAGCTGCTTTTAGCACCGATGGCAGCGATTTGATTGCGTCTTCGAACAAGGGCCAGGTAGCATTATTACTAAAATCCTCTTTGGTGTAGTTATTCTTACCCCGTTTGTCATTGGCAAAGGCATACAGCGTTTTGCCCAGGCCGTCTGTCAGGTAAAGGGTTGTACCCGTACCTTCTGTATACGTCTTCGTGTACGATTTGCCGTCGTTACCAACCAACTGACCAGAGCCAATCATAATCGAATAATCTGGTTTTGCTACATACCAGGCTTTCCCCACATTATCGCCCAATACATCACCAGCTTTACTGTCGCTTTTATAGCTATACAACGGCCAGCCCCGGAAAGCCGTTTGCTTGCTACCATCAGCACGGGTGATGGTAGTAAAATCAGCCGCGGTCAGACTCGTACTCAACGTAGGCGTTTCTTTATAAAATACAGGCCAGGCATCAAGGCACGTACCTGAGCAAGCTGATTTACCGCTTGCATCGGCCGCAAAAAAGTAAAGCGTCTTACCCGACTGGTCGGTTAATACACTCCCAAGCGAGGTGGTGTTGAGCTGAATGTCTGGCTGTGGTGTAGTGGCGGTGTCATTCGTGTGACAACCCGATAGAACACCTGTTATCGCCAGAGCGAAACCAATTAGCCGGAAGGTTCTCGAAATATACTGCATAGTGCTTCAACTGAGTAGAGTGAGAAATCGAACAGTTGAACCGGTTCAGTAGGCAGTACGGAGAGGTATACACGTCAGGTTGCGTGGATGAATGAAAAAAGTGTCAGGTATTAACTTTTAGGCGTCGAAACCGGCCCTTTATCTGATCGCTAACCGAGTAACTCCGGCGGCAACGAGGGCTTCCAGTTCCTGCTCAGTGGCACCATCAGCAGCAATGGTGACGGTTACCGAACGAGATACGCTGGCCCGAAAGTCCAGGGCTTTTTTCAGGGAGAAAGTGGGCTGCAACGTACCTGCCAATGGAACACCAGTTGCGTCTTTCAGGCCATCGGTACCGGCGTCGGTGGCCGTTTTGATCAGCTTCAGCAGTTGCTCATCATCCAGCAGGCCCGACTCCAGCACAACAGTCAGCGGCACTTCGCGGGCGTGCGCAGCAGCCACCAGCTTGACCAGTTCGATTTTGAGCCAGACCGACGTGGGCGAGAACAGAGCCGACGTGTTGAGTACAACCTCAATGGCATTGGCGCCATCGGCCAGGGCCAGTTCCAGCTCCTGTTGCTTTACCTCGGTGCGCTGATATCCATAGGGGTAGCCAATGACGGCGGTGAGCGTGGCGGGATGCGTATCGCCAAGTTCACGGCGGTGTTTTTTTACCCAGAATGGAGCCACCACCAGCCCCGCTAACCCCAGCTGATTCACCTCGTCGATAGCGTTGTATTGCTCCGTGATGGTCACGTTCGGGTGGATCAGCGTACGATCGATATACGGAAAGAGGTGATTCACAGGGAAACTGTTTAGGTTATTTTCAAACCCTGAAGTTAGGGTTCTTGTTAGGCCTCTACCACAATGTCTGAAATTGTTGTTGTTTTGTGGGCAACATCTAACCACTACCGCATATGCGCTTTTTCACGTACCTGCTTGTTTTTGTCCTGCTGGTTTTCGGCGTCTTGTACCTTCTGACTGGCTGGAGCTTCTCGGATGGCGAGCGAGCCGGCACTATTTCGAAGTTCAGCCGCCGTGGGTATCTCTTCAAAACGTATGAAGGCGTATTGAATGTAGGTGGCTTCTCGGGCGAAACCGGATCGCTGACTCCCCAGTTTTTTGATTTCTCGGTGAAGGATGATGCCATTGCCAAGCAGATCACCGACGCGGTGAAATCGGGACAGCGCGTTACCCTGCATTACGAAGAAAAAATCCTCCGCCTTCCCTGGAATGGCGACACCAAATACTACATTACCAATGTGGAAATGATCGGCCAGGCACCCGGCCAGTATGGTTTCCCAGGGCAGCAGTATCCACAACAGGGACAACAAATGCAGCCGCAGCAACAGCAGCAGGTGCAGCCTCAGCAGCAGGCGACGCCACCGCCGCCAGTAGCTCCAACCGCTACCGACACGCTCTAAGTTACAACAGTCAAGCAGTGTGCATCAGGCCCGTGGCGTCGTACAGACGATGCGGGCCTGATGCCTTTTACTCCCATGAATAATCCGTTTATCAGCCCCGCCACGCCCACCGATATTCCGGCGCTGAACCGATTGGTGAATAGTGCCTACCGGGGCGACAACTCGCGTAAAGGCTGGACCACCGAAGCCGATCTCCTGGATGGCATTCGGACCACCGAAGCATCGCTGGCCGAGCAGTTTACCAATCCCAATGCCACCATCCTCAGGTACGTTAAGGATGGCCAGTTGCTGGGCTGTGTGTATCTGGAGCAGAAAGACGACGTGCTGTACTTGGGCATGCTCACGGTTTCACCGGAGTTACAGGCAGGCGGTCTTGGCCGTCAGTTACTCGAAGCCGCTGAAGACTATGCCCGCGATCGACATTGCCGCGCCATCACCATGACCGTCATTTCGCAACGCACCGAGTTACTGGCCTGGTACGAACGACGTGGTTATAGACGTACCGGTATCACCCACCCCTTCCCGGATGATCCCGAACGATTCGGTACGCCAAAGCAGCCCCTGGCGTTTATTGAGTTAGAGAAAGAAATTTAGCACGAAAAAGGCCAGCTATGAACGAGTTCGCTCCGCCGTTTATGCCTGGATACGTTCAGTAAGGTAAATACGTAACGCGGACTTTAGCCGGTAGGTCGGTTAATCACTTACGGACTGAGCGTCCCCAACTAAAGTCCGTGTTACACACTTTCTTTTTAACACATGGTTGACTACGATTCGAAAGAGTGGCTTCGGTACATACTTTCCTTCAGAAAAGGCGATACCGCCCGGAAACTGGCCCCAGTACTGTTGGCCATGGCCCTTTATTGCAGCCTGGTAGCCTACGTCGTGATCGAATACGTGCACCCGGGCCCCGATTCAGACCTGAAGAACATTGCCATCATGCACTCGCTACTGGGCTTCGTGATTTCGACCCTGCTCGTCTTTCGGACCAACACTGCTTACGACCGCTGGTGGGAAGGACGCAAAGCCTGGGGTAGCTTAACCAACAATTCGCGTAACCTGGCGCTGAAACTTGTCCACATTATCAACACCGACGATGTGGATAGCCGGGCATTTTTCCGGGCTATGATTCCGAACTACGCCTTTGCGCTGAAGAATCACCTGCGCGGCGACTTCGACGCCAATGACCTTATTGCCTGCCCCGGTTTCGACCCCGCCAGCCTGAAACCTGCCGAACATGTTCCGAATCAGGTGGCCATGCGTCTGTTCAGCAAGATGGACGAGCTGTATCAGTCGGGTACGTTCCGACCCGAACACCTGCTGGTACTCAATGGCGAATTCAGCTCATTCACCGAAATCTGCGGCATCTGCGAACGCATTCACAGCACGCCGATCCCGTATTCGTACTCGTCGTTTCTGAAAAAATTCGTAGCGCTGTATTGCCTCACCCTACCACTCGGGTACGTATTGTCGCTGCACTATTGGGTCATACCCGTAGTGCTGATCGTGTTCTACGTACTAGCCAGCCTGGAACTGATCGCCGAAGAAATCGAAGACCCATTCGGCACCGACCCCAACGACCTCCCCACCGAACGAATGGCAAACGGTATCCGCACCGCCGTGGGAGAACTTCTTTAGGGTTTGCCGCTTGTGGTTTGATGGTTGTCGTTGCGTTGCTAAATCACGAACTGGCTTGTTTGCAGTGCAACGTCAAACAGCAGACGTCAAACCGAAATCTAATCCGGCAGCTTCCAGCACAACGTACCCAGCACGGCTAAACTGGCGGCAAACCAGTAGAAGGGCAGGTTCAGGTTGATAGTGGCCAAACCGCCGTAAACGAGTGTGGTAGTCAGGCTGGCAATGCCGGTTAGGGCCTGATTGAGGCCGAATAGTTCGCCCCGATCTTCGTCGGACGTCAGCTTAGCCAGAAAGCCGTTCAGCAGGCCACTAATGAGCGATACCAGCAAGGCATCGACCGCCACAGTTGCGTAGAGCAGGGGTAGCGACGTACCTATGTTGGCATAGATGATCTGCATGCCTACGCCAATAAACGCGAGCACTATCAGCACTACACGTTTATTCAGCTTGTCGACCAGGTACTTAAAATAGAGCAGGTTGCTCACCGCGCTTAGACCGCCGAAGCACACAAAGAAGAACGATATCTTCTGGGCATCGAACTTCAGGGGACTCAGGGCCAGATACGTGATAAAGTAGGTTTGGTAGCCCAGTTGCAGAGTCGCCAGAAGCATGAGAATCGTTAGGAAGCGAAACCCAGGATGGGCTTCATCTTTCTCGGCGAGACGTTTCCAGAGCTTAACAACATTTAGGTTAGCCCCTACCTCCTGCCATACCGCTCCCCAGTCGAGTTTGCTGCGCTGTTTGGCGGTTTCGCTCATGAACAGCACTACGCCAACGTTTATAATACTCAGCGCAATAAGCACCCAGACCACCAGTTTGGCCTGGTCAGCTTTATTGCTCACAAAAAACAGGGCAATACCCGCCACCATCGGACCAAACACGTGGCCCAGCGACACCAGGGTGCTGATGTAGCCGCTGTTTTTGGCCAGTTCCTCATCGGGCGACAGGTCGGTTACCGACGAGCGCATGAGCGCATACATGCCGTTGGTGAGGCCATCGCTGATGCGGTTAGCGAAGAAGAAACCCGCTTTGATAGGAATCAGTAACAGGTTGGCGGCCAACGTACCTACCGCCGACACAAACACCAGCGGCTTGCGCCCCAGTGAATCAGACAATTTACCAAGCAGCGGAGCCGAGATAAGCTGAACACCCAAAAAGAGCGCCGTGCCCACCGACAGCCACCATTCCGGGTTCGACAGGTTTTTTACGAATTCGGGGCGAACCGGCCCGGTAGCTGAACCAACTACCACATCAAGCAACACAATCAGAAAAATAAGGGCCAGCCGCCTGTCTTTGAACATGTAGCTACAACTCAGATTTTCATCATATTGCGCATAAAAGGCATTAAATGGCTTCTTTCTGCGTATCCCTTACGTCCGCGTATCACTACTATTTCTTTGAGCTAAAGAACTGGAACGTACCGGTGAGGTATTCCTGGATAGCCGGACCGTGGTCTTTACCAGGGATGGTGATCAGGTCAACAGTAGCTCCACGGGCTTCCATCGCCGCTTTGGCATCAGTCGAGTTACGGTAAAATACCTGATTGTCGGCGGTACCGTGGTAGAGTTGCAGGGGTGATTTAGGCTTCCAGTCATACACGTTGTTGTCGCGTACGGCCGTCAGGAAGGTAGCGTCGGTGTTACTGGTGAGTCCTGCTTTGAAAGCATCGGTAAACGCTTGGTTAATGCTCACGTTGATCGACGATGCCCCGCCGGTGGCCTGTACCGTAGTGGCGTACGGCTCTTTGAAGTAAGCGCTCATGGGCCGGTTCAGGCCATACACGCGGTTATAGGTTTGCAGCACCCGCACATACAGACCGTTGTATTCCGGAATGCCGTGCGTAGTGGTGGTCACCAGATCACGCATGAAGCCTTCTACATTGTAGGGCCCTGCGCCGCAGGTCGTTGCGGTAATGGTGAACTCGGCGGGAAACTGCTCCTCTATCATTTTCAACATCGACATAGTCGCATGCCCCCCCTGCGAATAGCCTGACAGAAAGACCTTGTTGTTCCACTTCGTGCTACTTTTCTCGATAAACTCACGGGCTGCCCGCAGCATATCCAGGCTGGCCGACGCTTCGGTTTGTCGGTGCAGATACGGATGCGGGACGTTCTTCGACTCGCCATACCCAATGTAATCGGGGCACGACAGAATGTAGCCGTTGGACGCAAACAGCGCCCCGATCGTGGCGGCTTCGCTGGCATCGGTAAAATTCGATGGGGCCTGTGCTTCGCTGGTGATGGTACCGTGCTGCTGGCTCACAATCGGGAAAGGCGCATCGGCAGCCAAAGCCACCGGCACAATCAATGCGCCCGACGCCGTGATGTCGGTTCCGTCGGTGTTTTTCGTCTTGTAAGTAAGGCGATATACCTGAATGTCGCGCTGAATCAGAAGCCCCAGAAAGGCAGTAATCTGGGCATCGACAATGCCGGATGCTGCAATTCGCTGCGTGAGTTGGGCTTTTGTGAACGTACCCAGCTGTGTACTGCCAACCAAAGCCGATGGCCGACTTTCGATCGGGTCTACCGGTTTACAATTCGTCAGGTTCAGCGCAACGAATACCAGCGAAAACCAGCGTGTGGAGGTACGTATAAATTTCATAGACCGAAACGGGGGATGTGCCGTTTTCTGTAAACGCAGAGAAGGGCCTGTTTGTGCGCACAAACAGGCCCTTCTGAATTAGAATTGTTTAGACGGTAGTACCCTTATTACCTCACCTGCACGCGGCCACCCGTTGAGTGGGCAGCGAACTCAGGCGCGTAGAAGCATTGTACCGTAGCCAGGCCAGCGCCAAAATCGCCGGTATGCACTACGCGTAGCGCATACTCGAAGACGTGGGTTCCGGTGGGGAGGTATTCAATAAAGAAATCGGTGCTGGCGTCGCGGGGGGCTTCATAATATGACAGGCCATTCTGGTATTTGGTACCCGACAAGGCCGCTACCGGTTCAAACCCCGAGGCACGTCCGTCTTTCAGGTGCACATATTCCATGTTGCGGTCGGCGGTTAGCACCATTCGGACTTTCAGCAGGTCACCGGGCTTCAGGATCGTTTTCGGTGTGATGGCCTCCAGAACAGGACCGGCATCCGTATTGCGCTGCCGGAACAGCGTTTTCCTAAGTGTTAAGTTTGTGCCGTTCCCCGCGATGGCGTCTAGCGGTTCGAAATGCTGCCAATAGGCTGCCCCCCAACCCGGCCCCGTTTTGGCTGGTTTGCTTACCGTCACCACGCCCATTGCTGTTGTTACTTCCGAGGGGGCGAAGGTCACCTTCTGGTAGTCGGTTAGGGTTTCGGTTTTGGTTACGCGCGGGGCAATGTCTTTGCCCCCAATCAGCACCGTCATGGTCGCTTTCGTGTCCAGCCAGTCAGAACCGCGCAGCAGCAACGCATACACGGCCTCGGTAGTCGCTTTGGTCGAAGGCCACGACTGGGTACGTTTTTGCTGCACCAGCCATTGCCGCATCTTATCGATAAATGGCCCTGAACCAACCAGGTTTTTATGCTGAGGCATCGTCCGTAACCAGGCAAAACAATCCAGTTGGCCTGCAGTAGCGGTTGGGGTGACCGATTCGGTACGGCAGATTTCGTCGTAGGCTTCAATGAGGTATGCCTGCGTTTCAATCGGGGTCTGGTACCAGTATGTACCGCTCGTATTTTCGGGCCAATACATACCCAGTTCCTCCGACACCTTACTGCGCTCCGTGACTGATTGCAAAATGGCGTGGGCCTCGCTTACTTTCTTGAATCGGTGGAGCGTAGTGGCCGCCAGCGCCTGGCTTTGCAATGAGCTCTGTTGCCAGCCAGTAGTCAGCACCGGTAGCAGATACGTTTCTACCTCTTTGGCAACGGCGTTGGTGCCGAGGTAAAAGCTACGGGCGTAGAGGTAATGCGCTGCCCAATACGGCGTACCCGGCGTTGTTTTTTGCTCGGCGGCGCGCCTTTTCTGCTCCGCAATCTGCCGGACAATCTCCGCATCGGCGTACCGGATCAGGCCCGCCTGCAACGTAGCCACGTCTGACCGCACACCGGGATCGAACGCAACGCCTAGTTTTTGGAGGTGGCCCAGTCCCGCCAGCACATGCAGGGTCATGCTCAGGTTAGGCCGCATACCCGAGAACCAAGTCAGGGCACCGCTGGCGTCCTGCAACTGGCGCAGCTTATCAATGGCCCGGCGCTGTTCAGCAGCCAGTCGGCTCTGGTCGAAGAACTGGCCCAGTTTCGCCGTTCGATCGGCTTCCGATTTAGCGTCGGCCAGCCAGGGTGTATTTTCGAGCATAACGGCCTTCAACTCCTCATTACTCGCCAGCGGACTCCGGGGCGGCGTTTGCTTCCATACATCTACCACCTGCCGGAACTGCGGGCGACTGGCCAGAATATGTGCTCCAAGGCTGTTTGCATACATTTTGCTGAACACTTGCTCGGCACAATCGTAGCTGTACTCCATCAGATACGGCAGACTTTGCAGCGCATACCAGGCGGGGTTGCTCGTCACTTCCACCGTGAGGCGTTCGGTATTCAACGGCAATTCCGGGTTGTGATCAACCAGCGGTCCCAGCCGAAACGTGCGGTCTTTATCGCCGCCATTAATCCAGAATGGCTGAACATCGGTCACCAATGTGCGGTTAGGCAGTACGGGCACCACCCGTTCTTCGCCATCGGTGAATGTACCGGCCGTGGCCGTGACACGAAAGGCTACCGGTGGCAGATCCTGCGGCACAACCAGTGTCCAGGCAGCCAGGGTACTCTGCCCAGCCTTGACCGAAATCGTCTGATTCATCACCGCAAGCCCCATTTTTGCGTTTAATGATTCGCCGGTAATGGCATCGGTGATGTTGAGTTGCGACGTACCGGTGAGTGGCTTACCGCTCAGGTTATCGATTCGGGCGGTGAGGCGGAGCGTATCGTTTTCGCGGAGGAACCTGGGTACGTTGGTCGTAACCATCAATTCTTTCTGCGTCACGATTTCACGCTCCATCATACCGGTCTGCATCGTTTTGGTGTGAGCAAAGGTCACCAGCCGCCAGCGCGTGAGGGCCTCAGGCATCGTAAAGTTCAGCACTACGCGCCCCTGCTTGTCGGTTTGTAGCTGCGGGAAGAAGAACGCTGTCTCGTTGAAGTTTTTCCGAATCAGGGGTGGGGTAGCAACCGGTACCTTTGTAGGTACGTTGGGTTGTTCAACCTGTACTGCCGAGGCGTCGGCAACGTCGGGGGCAGCGGCTGCCATTTTCGCCATAGCCATCGGTGCTGCGCCGCGTATGTTGACCGAGCTCGTCATATCTCGCCGATTCTGGGTGCCGTAGCCAACCACTACCGATTCATACAACAGCTGATCATTGGCTTGCAGAACAGTAGTTATCGACTGTTTATCAGCCAGTTCTATCGTAGCCGGTTTGTACCCAACGAAGGCAACAAGGAGCGCCACCTTTTTTGTGGGCTTCTCCATCTGAATTGTAAAGTTGCCTGCTGCATCCGTAACAGTTCCCTGCTTTGTGCCTTTAACTACTACATTCACCCCCGGAGCAGGTGCTTCAATGTCTCCCATAAACGCCCGGCCTGTAAGTACGCCTTTATCACGTTTAACATGAATGGTCAGCGTGGACAAATTAAGTGTAAAACGACCCCTGTACTGGTCGTAGTTGTAGGGCCCCCAGGTAAGCCTGGGCACCATGCGTTGTTGCAGCGTTGAGCGAACTAGGGCCGGCATGCTCCTATTCCAATATTGTTGCGTTATCATGGTGCCAAACGCCTGACTTTGCCAGTAGCCTGAATTGGTATAATTGACGCTATAGAACGAAGTAGGCCATTCCAGGCGGGCGAAGGCATCGAGGGAAGCGTCGTAGAGGGTAGCGGCTAATTCAGCCAGCACTTTATCCTGTTTAGGGCCGCTAATCCGTACTGTCCACTGTTCGGGCTGGCCGGGTTTTAGTTTATCGCGGAAGGTCTCGGTCTCAACGGTCAGCTCTTTATTTGTAAAGGGCACCGTGATGGTCTCCGACTGGCTCAACAAGCGGCCATTTTGCACCGTGGCGAAATGCACCACAAAGTTGCCCCGGTGTTTTTCCTGAACGGGCAACGTCACCCGAATCGGTTGCCCCGTCACCGTCAGCCACTCTTCCCGAACAATCTTGCCCCTTTCCTCTACAGCCATCAGTACCGCGTCGGGGCGAGTAGCCGAGGCCGTCGACGTACCCACCCAGAATATGGCTTCTTCGCCGGGTTGGGCGGTCGCTTTCTGCACCTGAACGAACGCACCTGCCCGTATAGGAGCCGTTGGTTTGCCGGGGTCGATTACCTCGAAAAATACGGCCTGCTGCACCGACACACCTGTCGAGTCAATGGCATTGATGTCGGCAACGTACATGCCCGACGCCAGCCCGGCCAGGCTAACTGATGTGGGTGAAGTTGACCGTACAGGTGTTTTGGGCCAGGTAGTAGGGTCGTCTTCATTGGCGTATATATCGAGCGGAAACTGCGCCACGTAGGCTTCGCGGGTTAGCAGGTTGCGGTCTGTGCGGGCCCAAAGGCGGCTGCGCAAACCTGGCCGCGGCGGTGTGATTCGCGAAATGGCCACGCTTCCCGACTTGATACCGACCTTGTTCCCGCTGGCGTTCAGCAACCGGACGACGTACGGTTTCGGCTCGGTAGTAAGCACCGGGCTGGGCAGTACCAACTCTGCCGTCAGGGCGGTATAGCCAATACGCAGCGTCTGCGTAGTCGACCGTGTCTCACCCGACACGTCGGTAACGTCGATAGTGATTGTAAAGGTAAACTGTGGCTTTTCAGATGCGGCGATGCTCAAGTCGGGCTGGGCCAGGAATGAAAAATTGACTACGCCTTCTGCATTGGTTTTGGCCGTACCATTCGCAATCTCCTGCTCGCTGGTCGGGCGGATCGGCCGCCACCAGTGCCAGCCCCAATAGGGCCGGTAGTACGTTCGGGTAACCCGGTAGCTTACGGCGGCTCCGTCAACCACGGCACCGGCCAGCGTTTTGGCAATCGCCTTCACGGGTACGTTCTGCCCCAGCACCACGGCCTGTTTCAGCGAGTCGGCTACTACAGTGAACGTGGGTCGTTTGTATTCTTCGACCCGGATCGTGGCCTGCCCGTTAGCCGTTGCAATCGTCATCTGGCCCGTCAGTCGGCCAACGGGTGCCGTGAACGTACCTGAGGCCGTGCCAAAGTCGTTGGTTTTCACCTCTGCTTTTGTCACCTCTTCGCCGTTTACGTCAGTGAGCCGGACAACCATCGGCGCGTTAGGCACCACCGCAAACTCATTGTCTTTACCACTGTATTGCAGCACTTTCCAGTACACGGTCTGCCCCGGCCGGTAAATGGCGCGATCAGTAAAGACTACTGAGTACCGGTTGTCGGTCGGCGCTTCCGGATTGCGAAAATTTGGATAGCCGTAAAACGAATCGGTATCCAACACATCGTTTCCGATGGTTAACCGCAAAAACGCCGACCGATCTGTCGTTATCGCGATCGTCAGTTTCCCTTTGGCATCCGTCTTATACGTACCAGCCACACTCAGTGCATCGCTCTGGGAATCCTGTACAAACAACTGCGCCGACACGCCTGCCAGTGGCTGCCCGGTCATGCGGTGAGTCACATAAAAGGTTCGGGTGCCAGTGTACTCCATATTTCCGCCTACTGTTACGTAGCTCAGGTTCGATACGGCAAACGTGCCGAGGCTAACAATCTCAGCCGTTTTAGCGCTGGGCGTAGCCCACTTTCCTTCATTCGATACCAGCAGCACGTAATGCCCTAACGGCAATGCCTTCATGGCAATTTCGACACTATGATTGCGCAGATCACCGTCGTCGGGTAGCGTCACCTCCTCTTCGGCCACCACCGGGTGATTCTGAACCGCTGCAAACCATTTGTCGTACTTCGGGTCGTTACGGTAGTTGTCGAACCGAGTCAGGGCACGGGCTTCGGTGGCGCTCAGACGCAGTACTTTGTAATACAGCGTTTTTGTATTTTGATAGGTAACCCGCGCCCGAAACGGTTTGCCCGGCTCTGTCGCTTCTTCGACCTCTACGCCTAATGCCGGCTGAAGCAGGTTAGCGAGCAACGACGCTGCACTCTGGGCAGAAATGGTATTTGGGAAACGCGCGATCAGGTCACGGGCCAGATCCGCGGCGCGTTTCCGGTCCCAGCGGCGGGTTGTATCAGCCGGTGACGGGTCGGGCGTTTCCTGATCGGTAGCCTGAAAGCGGCCTCTTGGCAGGGGCCGAACCTCACCCGTTTCGGCCAGGTGTTGTATCAACGCCAGCATGTATTCCGCTTCGGCTGGCTTACCCCTGGTCGCCGCAATCTGCTGCGTCAGTGTTTGGCGATACAGGTCATCTTCATTGGGTAAGGTCCCCAGCCGTTTCATCAGCGCCAGCCGTTCAATATCGTTCGCCGCGTAAGCCACACCACCGGCATCGTTCCGGTGGAAAGCCAGCAACTGCTGATACAGCCGCAACGACTGGTAAGCCCCCGACAACGGGTCGGTAGCAGGCAAGGCCATCGTCGCGAACGCTTCCGGTCTACCCAGATACGCGGGGTTGTTGACCGTAAACGCCTGAATAGGCTTGATCACATCCGATTGTGCCTGAGTGAAGAAATCGATTGCCCGGTGCGCCAGCACGTCAAACAGCGTGGGCCGCAAGGCCAGCCCCGCTTCGTTTCCCTTGCTGATGACCGCATCGTAGGCCGCAACGGGCACCTGCTGCAAGTTGGTTGCCTCCTGCGTCGACGCCGTATATAGCTCCGTCACCGTTTGTTGCAAACGGCGGGCATCCCAGGTACGTGGATCGAGGGCGTCGGTCGTGGCCGATTGCGCCGTCGGTTCGTCGGGAGCGGTGGCCGTCCGGTTGTAAAATTTGTAGCGGTTCTGCTGAAAATACTGCCAGTACACGTCGGCCATCACCGATTGCAGCACCGCCCGTGTTGGCCCGGTAGTAGCATCGATATCGGTCTTTAATGAACTCAGCAGCGTCAGGTACGTCTCCTCATCCTTGGCCCCGTTGGTGCGATACACCACCCGTCGCATGGCAGCTTTCAATAGTTGCGGGTCGTTGCCGGTGCGTTTGGCTTCGGTATATACCCGATCGGCAATTACAAGGGCCGATTGGGGTAATCCGCGGGCCATCAAGGAATCAGCCGTTTTCCAGCTCGCAGCATAGTCAGTCATGGGTGGAGAACTTGAGGAACTGCTTTTCTTACGTGTCTGGCCCAGCAACGGTAATAGAAACAGCGTCAGGGCACAGATATAGATGGCGGGATTACGCATAGTGAACTGGTTTTACACACCTCTGACAACAAATAAGGTCAACCGTTTAGTTGAGTATGTGTCTGGGCTAGCTACAAGAGTACGGATTTTACCGAAGGGTTGGTTTTGCCCATTAGAAGGACGTTATAATGGGCCAATACAAAATCATTTCCGTCCTACTAACGTTATAGAGATAAGCCTGCTACGCGGTTTTCACCAGTCCGGTAGCGTGGCAATCGGTATGAAAAACAACACATTGCGTCATACGCTAATGGGCTTGTTGCTCATTTTCGCTCTGGCTAGTTGCGGTCCTTCCTACGTTGGCGTCCGCACCGGCCCTGGTTACGGCTATTACGGTCCCAGACCGTATGCAGCTCCCTACTACGGTTACCGTCGGGCACCTGTTTACGTGGCCCCACCCCGGGTTTATTCGCGAGCGCCCCGGTATTACAGAAGCCCAAACTACAGTTACCGCTACAACAACCCCCGCGTTTACAACGGTGGTCGGAGACGGTAGTTCATCACCAGACCCTGCGTACATCAAAAAGCCCCGGTTCATAGCCGGGGCTTTTTGATGTACGCAGGGTCTACGTTGCTGACGCGTGTGTAGCGACCGGTGCGGCAGGATTTCGCATTTCTACCCTACGCAGCTAGGCTGTAGTCTGCTTTAAACCTGAAACGTGTACGATTTTTGAGTTAAAAAATGCGCTAATCAGGCAACAACTGGCGCATTGTTTGTGCTATTCGCTTATACAGTGGAAAAAGACAACGATCATGTATGCTTTTGCGTTACCAGTAATGAAGCGTAGTCAACTGAATGAGTTATGAGAACAACAGCTTTTTTACTCGTCTTTTCGGCATCACTGCTGATCGGCGAGGCTCCAGCGGCTTCGCTGCCTACCCGTAGTAGCACGGTGAAGGAAGAATCTATCTTTAAGCGCAAGAAGAAAGGCTACCGCCGTAAGAAAGGCTTTATGTGGGGCCTCTTCAAGAAAAAAGACTGCGGCTGCCCGAAGTTTTAAAAAAGTACGCGGCCCGGTTTGATTAAGCCGCGTACCACAAATCAGCGAATACGATTTGACTCACGGACTAATTTTTCGTCCCGGCGGATAAAACGGTTGGCTAGTGCGTTCAATACTAAAGCAACAACGATTGCCCAAAAGCCTGTCAGGAATGATCCCTGATCGGCGGGGTTGCCATACGTTTTGCCATTGATCAGTACATTATACAGTATAACGCCCATCGACGCCGTTAACAGAATAGCGTTGGCGGCGCAAAGGCCCATTTGCAATAGCCGTTTCTTGTACTGAAAAATGGCAAATAGAGCAACCAGGGCAACAATTGCGAGTAGTCCACCCAAATACCAGAGTGGCGTGGTAAAGGTGGTCACTCCCTGCTCATACGTGTACTGAAGAGGTGTTAACTCGGCTTCTTCGCCAGGGTTCATACCGGGTTTCTCCCAGATTGGATTGGCCAGAGCCACACCCATCGACGCTGAAATCAGGAACAGAAAAACACTTTGAATGCGTTGAATCATTTTTTTATGAGAAATTGTAGTCTGTTTAACGATTAACAAACAGGCTGTGGAAAACACCGCCGCCTTTTAACTGATTATACAGGTTAGTTATGTCGGTTGCCAATGGCGAAATTAGCCGAAAAGCCTGAATGTTTTGATGAATACGCAAGTGGTGGTAACAGCCGATGGGTCACATTCGGTATTCAACGCGGAGGTAGGGCAACACTACCACTCTATCTATGGCGCCGTCCAGGAGTCAGACCGTGTGTTTATTGAGCTGGGTTTACTTTACACCTTCCAACGGGTGAAAGGACCAGTTCGTGTGTTTGAAATGGGGTTTGGCACAGGCCTCAACGCCCTGATGACTATTCGTGAAGCAAAACGGCATCACCGTGTAATTGATTACGTAGGTGTTGAGGCGTATCCGATTCCGGTCGACGAGGCGAAACTGCTGAATTACGACCACGAACTAACCACGTTCTGGCTACCCGACCTGCACGAAGCTCCCTGGAACGTACCTACGCCTATCGTTCCTGAATTGACGCTCACCAAATACAACACCAAGATGCAGGATCTGCCCCCCATCGGCACGTTCGATCTGGTCTATTATGACGCTTTTGCTCCCGAAGGTCAACCCGAGCTCTGGACACTGGAGGCCTTCCAGAAAGTAGCTACCTTACTCCAGCCCGGCGGCGCACTCACTACCTACTGCTCAAAGTCGGCTGTGCAGCGCAACCTTCGCGAGGCAGGCTTCGAGGTAGAAAAGCATGTTGGCCCCGCTCGTAAACGCGAAGTAATCAGAGCGATAAAAATTTGAGTTAATGGGTTGATGTTTGTCATGTTAGGGGTGCTCCGCAAACCGATCGGTTTGTGCTTCAGCAGCGCAACAGCGAACAGCAAACCATTACCCTCAAACTACATACTGGCAGTTATCAGCCTTGCCACAGCTTCCAGCCCCAGCACATCTACGTCGCTGAAATCGTCTAGTTTGTCGCTGTCTACATCCAGTACCATCGCCACGTCGCCTGCCTGATTGAGAATAGGCACGACTACCTCCGATTTGGAGGCCGAACTACAGGCGATATGGCCTGGAAAAGCCTCTACATCCGGCACCAGTATGGTTTCGCGGCGGGTGTAGGCGGCTCCACAAACACCCTTATTGAACGCAATACGCGTACAGGCAATTGGCCCCTGAAACGGGCCCAATACCAGTTGGTTTTCCTTCGTGAGGTAAAATCCAACCCAAAAAAATCCGAATGCTTCCCGAAGGGCCGCCGCCACGTTGGCCAGATTAGCCACCAGGTCAGTTTCACCCGTAATCAGTGCCTCAATCTGCGGAATGAGGCTGTCGTAGATCGCCTGCCGATTATCGGTTTGTGGAATATGAAGTGTCTCTGCCATATAGGCAAAGGTACGATGAATGAGGGGCGGGGGGCAAGGGATTTAGGGTATTGCTTTCTGCTGACGCCAAGGCAATACGCCAGGCTTCCTGCCCTCAGCCCCCGCCACTTTCTTCCGCCAAAACCACTGGCAACCAAATTAGATACGGATTGTTTGGAAACGAGTTGCTTTTTCTATGCAAAGTTGATAGATTAACAGCTCGTAACTCAATAAAGCCTATCGGCGAAATCTTGTACTAACCTTACTATGTCTGTACTTTTACGTATAGCCGGACTCATTGTGGTTTGGCTGGCCTTATTGACAGGCCCGCTGTCAGCTCAACCCATTACACTATCGCCCGATCAGGCCCACGACGATCTACTTTACCTGAGGCGGCAACTTCGCACTTATCATCCCGGTTTGGGCCACTATACGCCCAACGCGCAGATGGAACAGCTATTCGATTCACTCTATAACCGGGTAAATAGCCCGATCGAATACCTGTCGTTTTACCATCACCTGAGCCCGTACCTCAATGGCCTGAAAGACGGCCACACAAACCTGAATCACCGCCGCGGATTCATTGATCGCGATACGCGCTTTGTCCCGTTCTACGTCAGGCAGGTCGACCACGATTATTTTATCAGCCACAACGCATCGGCCGACACCTCACTGCGGCGCGGCACGCGGTTGCTCTCGGTACAGGGGCAAGCCATTGCCGAAGTGCACCGCACCCTGATGGATGGCGACCGGTCTGGTTCAGACGGTGACAACCTGACGGGGCGGCATCACTGGAGCCTGATGCAATTTGCCGATTACTACGCCGCCTGGTACGGTTCTGTCGATTCGGTCACGATCGAGTACCAACTTGCCCGGCTCGATGGCTCGCTCGACTCAACAATCCGAACGAAGCGGGTGGCGGGTATTGTGTCGGCCACTTTCCGGCAAACCCTGATCGATCGGTACAAAGCTGATTTTGGCCGTAACTCAGAATTTCGCCAGCCAAACCTAAGCCTTCGCCTTG
This sequence comes from Fibrivirga algicola, assembly GCF_011742925.1. Lineage (GTDB taxonomy): Bacteria > Bacteroidota > Bacteroidia > Cytophagales > Spirosomataceae > Fibrella > Fibrella algicola. The sequence goes on along the minus strand of NZ_WAEL01000005.1, from coordinate 334,217 downwards.
TCGATTCCTTATCGAATACGGCGGTGCTGCGCGTGTCTTCATTTACGAGCAGTAAGTCATTCGATCCCTTTCAGTGGTCATTCAAAAGGCGGCTTAAGAAAGCGTTCAGGGAAATAAAAGCCACAGGGGTCGAGAACCTGGTGGTCGATTTACAGGATAATGGCGGCGGAGCGGTCATTAATTCGGCCCGGTTGCTGCAATTCTGGATGCGGAAACCTTTCACCATTATGCAGAGCGAATACATCAAGCCGGCAGCCCGCAACGAGCTGGTCAACCGCTGGAATCCGCTCTCCTGCCTCGACTTCAACCTCCGTTACCGTCGCGACGGCCAGGGTGGATTCGCTAGCCGCGCTACCGTTAGCCGGCATTACCGTCCCTACAAACGCCTGGCTTTCAAGGGCAATCTCTATCTGCTTATGAACGGCTCGTCGTTCTCAGCGGCTACATCAGTACTGGCCAAAACGCTGGATGCCGGTCAGGGTACCTTTGTTGGCGAAGCGTGTGGTGGTGCTTATTGGGGCGATTTTGCCGGACAATTCAAGTATGTTACGCTACCCCACTCACGAATTCAGGTACGTATTCCGCTGAAAAAACTGACCCATGCCGTAGCCGAAGCCCATGCCAACGGTTTCACGATAGAGCCCGATTTTCTGGCGCAACGCACGCACGAAGACCTGATGACGAACCGAAATGTGGCCCTTCGCCAAACATTGCTCCTTATTCGGCGGCAGGTGACGGCCATCCGTGCCGTTGGCCAAGACGGAAAGCTGTAAGTATCAAAGTAAACCGGCCACTTCTCTAAAAGTGGCCGGCCTTGTATATTGCGCCTGACTTTATACGACGTTATGAAAACCCCTCTTTGCCTGTTGCTGCTTCTCGGCAGCCTGGCGTTCTCATGCTGGGCGCAACCAGCTCCAACCCCCACTGCGGCCATACAATACATTAAGCTGGGTAATACCCTCCGGGCGGTCGATAAGCCCCAGCAGGCCGTCGACCTGTTGCTTCGGGCATTGCCGGTTGTGCAGGGGAAAGACCTGTACTGGGAGGCGGTAGCTCACGAGAATCTGGGACTCGCCTATGTTGATCAGGAAAAAACGGCCGACGCTATACGCTCGTTTCTGAAGGCGCAACTGCTCTACAAAGCGCTTAAATACACGGCTAGCGAAACGGCGATGAACGAACTCATCGACGGACTGACGGACAAAAAAGTGTACGCAGGTATCGACATTGGTTCGTCGGGTATTAAACTGGCAATTTTCAGCACGAGGCTTGAAGATGGCTTTTATACCAAGTCGATCCGGTCGAAACCTGATTCGCCGAATGTTACGCTGATTTCCGGAACGCCTCAGTCGTTCAAAGCCGGGCAGGCTATCATGCGCGCCTATGCCGACTCGATTCGGCGGTATAACATTCCCGCAGAACGCATTTACGTCGCGTTTAGCAGTGGTATCAACGATGGACTGGGCAAGAAACCAGCCTTACGCAGGGAATTATATACGCTGCTGACCACTGAACTCCCGAAAGGTGTTCAGTGTGATACAACTCTTACGGCAGCGCGCGAGGCGGAGTTATATACGGTTGGCGCTATTCCGCGCAAAATGTGGACCTCGACCTCCTGCATGGACATTGGCAGCGGTAATACGAAGGGAGGCTACTACGACGACAAGCGAAGTTTTCATGCCGTTAGCTTTCCGTTCGGCACCAAGTCGCTAACCGCCCTGATCGATAAAGACCAGTCAATGTCGATTAGCCAGTATCGTTTGGCCGCCCAACGCGTGGTTAAAGCGATTGCCGATACGGCGTTGGTAGCCTCGAGGCGGGAACTGGCCAACTTACAGGAACGCCGAACCGTTGGATTTGGCGGGGGCATTGCCTGGGCCATGGTCACGTGCCTGCATCCCGAGAAAGCGGGATTAACGGCTATTCCGCTCACCGATTCGGATATTGAGCGATTTAAACGGCTGGCCCTGACCGACTACCAGGCGTTGCTGCACCCCGACATGACCGACTTGAAGGATGTTGCCATTCGCCGGAAGGCGGAGAAGGACCTGGCTAATGTGCAGAACCAGTTTAACGAGAAGCAACTCATTGCCGGTGCACTCTGGCTCGAAGCCATTACGCGTGCTTACGACAACAAAACGATTCCTAAACGCCTTGTCTTCATCCGTGATTCAGACATTGGCTGGGTGACGGGGAAGTTTGTTGAAGATGTAAACCGCAACTACCAGCGAACGCTGACAAGTCAGGCGAAGTAAGTAGCGATGGTCAACGTACCTGCCAGCAGCTTTATAATCCGCGTTTTTTGATCAGGAGTAACCAAAAATTCGGTTGTTCCTGATCAAAAAACAGGTAAAGTTTATACCAAAGAAGCCTGACCTGCTCGCTCGCGGAGCTTGGCAGTAGGTCGGAATCGCTCGCCGTATTGATCAGCCAGCCGATCGCAGGTGTCAACGAACGTACTTATCCCAACAAAATCGACGAACGAGAGCGCGCCACCGGTATAAGCGGGGAAGCCCCAAGCCAGAATAGAACCAAGGTCGCCATCGAGTTTGGTACGAACGACGCCTTCCTCGAAGCAACGGACGGCTTCGATCGCCTGCCGGTAGAGCAGCCGTGTTTTCACTTCGTCCAGGCTGGGCTGTTGATCAGCAACAGGAAATAACTCGGCCAGGCCGGCCCATAGCTGCTTGGGGGCACCTTCCGGGTAGTCGTAGAAACCCGCCTTGGCTTTCTTGCCCACCCGGCCCAGATCAACAAACTGTTTTGCCACCTGGTAGCTGGTGTCCGATTCGTTCAGCACGCCATCGTTGATACTCTGGCCAGAAATTTTGTAGACTAAATCGAGGGCTACCTCATCAGTCACCGCCAGCGGGCCAACGGGCATGCCCGCATCTTTTCCCGCGTTCTCGATCAGGATCGGGTTTACGCCATCGCGCAGCAATTCCATGCCTTCGGCCGTATAGGTGCCAAAACAGCGCGAGGTATAAAAGCCACGATTGTCATTAACCACAATGGGTGTTTTCCGAATCTTGCGGGTATAATCCATCGCCACGGCCAGCGCGTAATCGGAGGTTTGCTTGCCTACAATGACTTCAACCAGCATCATCTTGTCGACAGGCGAGAAGAAGTGAATACCAATGAAATTCGCGGGATTCGCCGAGGCTTCGGCCAGGCCCGTAATCGGTAAGGTTGAGGTATTCGAGCCAAAGACACCGTTTGGGGCCAGCATCGGTTCAGCTTCTTTCGTGACGGTGGCTTTCAGCCCACGGTTTTCAAAGACAGCTTCGATAATCAGGTCACAGCCCTGCATATCAGCGTAGTCGGCTGTCGCTTTTATCCGGCCCAACGTTGTATCAACCGTTGTTGGGTCGACCTTACCGCGCTCAACGCCTTTTTTGAGCAGGTTCCGCGTGTAATCTTTTCCTTTTTCGGCTCCCTCAATGGATACATCTTTCAGCACGACCTCGATTCCGGCCACGGCAGACACGTAGGCAATGCCCCCACCCATCATGCCCGCACCCAGAATACCAACTTTCTTCACGTCGGTTTTTGGCTGATCTTTAGGACGGCTGGCTCCTTTGTTGGCTTCGTTCATGCCCAGGAACATCGTCCCGATCAGATTCTTGGCCACTTTAGAAGTCGCTACCTTCACGAAATAGCGCGCCTCAATCACCAGCGCCCGGTCGATGTTCACCTGCAAGCCTTCGTATACGCACGACATAATGGCCAGCGGTGCGGGGTAATTGCCTTTGGTTTTGTCCATCAGCATGGCTGTGCCCGCCGCAAAAGTCTGCGCACCAACGGGGCTCTGAACGTTGCCACCCGGCACTTTGAAGGCATCACGCGCCACGATCTTGCCCGTCTTCTTATCGATCTGATCCCACGGCTTGATCGGCTGCGGATTGGCTAGAATCCAGGTACGTGCCTTGTCCATCAGCGTGGTGGGTGTTTCGGCAACGTCGTCGATCAGGCCGTTTTTCAGGGCGTCAGGTACGTTCAGTTTTTTACCTTCCAGCAGCAGCGGCAACGCGGCCTGCATACCGATCATACGCGGCAGGCGTTGCGTACCGCCGCCACCCGGCAGCAGACCAATCGTAACCTCGACCAGACCAATTACCGTTTTAGGATTACTCAACGCAAGGCGGTGATGACAGGCAAGGCAGATTTCATAGCCACCGCCCAGCGCCGTTCCGTTAATAGCCGCTACGATAGGCTTGCCGTTGGTTTCCATCCGCCGGAAAATACGGTTCAATTCTACCGACACTTTCAACATCTCGGCAGGTGGCTGATCGTTATTCCGAAGAATCATTTTCAGATCGGCACCGGCCACAAACTCCGGTTTATCCGACGTTATGATGATACCCTTCACCGACTCATCGGCATAGGCTTTATTGAGCGCTTCCTCAAACTGAGGGATCGACTCGTCGTTGAGCACGTTCATCGGACTGCTGGTCATATTCCAGCGAATGACGGCGACGTTTTGCTCTACGGTGTAGTTAACCATGGTTCTATATGGGATGCCGGACGCCAGATGGTGGACTGCCCGTAGGAGTCACCATTTAACGTCCAAAGTCTGATGTCCTGAATTAGTTGATCCGTTCGAAAATGGTAGCGATGCCCATGCCACCGCCAATACAGAGGGTTGAGAGGCCAAACTGCTTTCCGGTACGTTCCAGCTCATCGAGTAAGGTGGCCGAGATGATGGCTCCAGTGGCACCTAGCGGATGACCCAGCGCGATAGCACCACCGCTGATATTGACTTGGCTGTGATCGACGCCGAACTCATCCATAAACAACATCGGCACGGCGGCGAAGGCTTCGTTCACCTCGAACAAGTCGATATCCGTAATGCTCATTCCGGCTTTCTTCAATACTTTGTGCGTAGCCGGCACCGGACCTGTCAGCATGATGGTCGGCTCTGAGCCAACAATGGCAAAGGCCACGATCCGGGCACGAGGTTTCAGGCCAGCCGCCTGCCCGAAGGCTTCACTACCTACCAGCACACCCGCTGCGCCGTCGACGATCTGCGATGAGTTACCCGCGTGGTGCACGTGGTTGATTTGGTTCAGGTCAGCGTATTTCAACAGGGCCAATGCATCAAGGCCCATCTGGCCCATCATCTCGAAGGCGGGTTTCAGTTTGCTCAGACTCTCAACCGTTGTACCGGGACGTACCCCTTCATCGCGGTCGAGTACCGTAATGCCAATCTCGTCTGTATAGGGCACCAGTGTTTTCTGGAACCGATTTTCGCGTTGGGCTACTTCAGCCCGGCGGTACGATTCAGCCGCAAACGTATCGACATCAGCCCGGCTGTATCCCTGCCGGGTAGCGATCAGATCGGCCGAAATGCCCTGCGGCACGATGTTATGCTGCGCCACGATCTGCGGATTCATGAAGATAGCGCCGCCATCGGACCCCATCGGCACACGCGACATGGACTCAACGCCACCCGCAATGACCGCATCGACCTGCCCCGACATGACATAAGCCGCCGCCTGATTGATGGCTTCCAGCCCCGACGAGCAGAACCGGTTCAACTGAACCCCCGCCACCGATTCGGCATAGCCTGCTTCGAGTACGGCTGTCCGGGCGATGTCGGCCCCCTGCTCGCCCATCGGCGTTACGCAGCCCATGATTACGTCATCGACCAGTTTTGTATCCAGGTTATTCCGATCACGAATGTTGCGCAGTACGCTGGTTAGCAGCGAAATGGGCTGAATATCATGCAGCGATCCGTCGCTTTTGCCGCGCCCACGTGGGGTTCTGACGGCATCATAGATGAAGGCGTTGGCCATAAATTTGAGTTTCGCGTTTGTGGTTTGATGTTGCTTTGCGTGGGCTACCTCAACTGTCAAACCTAAAATTAGTATGCATGCATACGGTTTTACAAATGTAGCGCAGACAATCTTGAATTGTGCAATACCGGGAAAAAAGGTAACACAAGCAGGTTGTTACTAAATCCAACGCACTTCGTCTGAACGAGACGCTACGGCTCGCTTTTTCAGTAAAACGAACAGGCGCCTGTTCCTAACCAGCTCCCTATTGTCTGTCAGCCGGTTACGTACCGATTCCCACCGAACCCGATCCACGTTGAGTTTTCGTATCTACCTATTTTTGTTTGCAAGCTGGCTCGCCGCTCCGGTGGCTTTGGCGCAGTCGCCATCCTCTTCGCTACCACCAGCTTCGTCGGGTACGTTACCGGGCGGGCGGTCTGATGAAGCACTTAACCGTTTGCTTCAGGATCTGTTTCCCGTACAAACCGAGGGCATCGATTACCAGGCCGTTTTCGATAACCTGGCGCAGTTAGTTAATAGTCCACTGGACCTGAACCGGGCTTCGCGCGATGAACTGGCGGCTACTTTATTGCTTACCGAACGTCAGATCAGCAGCTTCTTAGCGTATCGTACCACAACGGGCGACCTGCTGGCAGTAGCCGAGTTACAGGCCGTTCCCGACTTCGATGTGCCGACCATTCAACGGTTACGGCCCTTCGTGACCATCCGCACGACCGTACTTACCGCCGACCTACCTGCCCCCACCGACCATTACCTGATTGCCCGATACGAGCGGGTTCTGGAAGAGCAGAAAGGCTTCACCATGGCCCCTCAAAATAAGAACGGCACGTACCCACTTCGGTATCAGGGCAGCCCCGGCCAGTGGTATCTGCGCTACCGAAACAGCCGGCCGGGCTTTTATAGCGTTGGCATAACACTGGAGCAAGACTCTGGCGAAGCGTTTCGCTGGAATCCGGCAACACGGCAGTATGGGGCAGATTACCTATCGTTTCACGCTCAGATCAAGAACCGGGGTCGCTGGCGGAACGTGATTATCGGCGATTTCCAACAGCAAATTGGACAGGGACTTATTCTCTCAGCCGGTTTTTCGCTTGGCAAGAACGCCGAGACAATCCTGACCGTGAGGCGACCAACGTTGGGGGCACGGCCCTACACGTCGCTGACTGAATACGGTTATTTTCGTGGACTTTCGGCTACTTATGGACTTAGCCCAACGCTGGACGTAACCCTGTTTGCCGCCCGAAACCGGCGGGATGCCAATATAGCGGCGGGTAAAACGCCCCTCGACGATAATGTGGTCACCTCATTCAACACCTCGGGACTGCACCAGACCAGCAGCGACATACTCGACTTGCGGGCCGTAGTCGAAACGAACCTGGGTGGCCATCTGCATTACCACACACCCCAGTTTCAGGCCGGGCTGACGGTGCTGCAAACCAGTTTCGACACCAAACTGCAAAAACGCGATCTGGCCTATAACAAGTATGAATTTGTAGGGAAGCAAAATCTGGTGGTGGGCCTGCATGTTGGGTACGTTTGGCGCAACATGAACCTGTTTGGCGAAGTAGCTCATAGTAGTGGCTCACTCACCAACAGCGGCGGTATTGGGGCGGTAGCGGGCGCGCTGATGAGCGTAAACCGCCGCCTCGACGTGTCGGTGCTGGCCCGTCATTACGACCAAAACTTCCATAGTTTTTATGCCAATGCATTCAGCGAAGCAAGTCGGGCAATAAACGAAACAGGCCTTTACGGTGGGGTAAAGTATAGTGTATACCGCAAACTAACCCTCAGCGGATTCGTCGACTGGTTTCGGTTTCCGTGGTGGAAATACCTTGTCGATGCCCCGTCGGGTGGGGGCGATTACCTGCTTACGGCCACCTATAGTCCCGACCGGCAAACACGGTTCGCTCTGATTTTCCACGATGAGCACAAGGAGAAAAATAAGCCCGGCAGCAAAACAACACCCAAAGAAGTAGTTGGCACTACACGCCGCAGCCTTGCCCTCACCGCCGACTACACGGTTGCGCCGGGCCTGACCATGCGCTCGCGCCTACAGGCATGTACGTTCGGGTACGCCTCATCGACGACAAGCTCGGTAGGCTTCGCCATTATGCAGGACGCTACCTACGAACGCGGCCGGTTTAGCCTGAGTGGCCGTGTAGCCCTGTTCGGCACCGATGATTATGATAGCCGACAGTACGCCTATGAACGGGATGTGCTCTACGCATTTTCGTTTCCGGCTTACTTCGATCGGGGACTTCGGCATTACCTGCTGGCCCGCTACCAGTGCAGCAAGCACCTTGATATCTGGTTTCGCTACGCCCGGACCAACGTCAGCAATCAACCCGACGTTGGGTCTGACCTCGACCTGATTGCAGCTCCACATAAGACCGACATAAAAATTCAGGTACGTTGGCGGTTTTAAGTAGTTTACTCCCGCCAGACGGTCTTCGCCAGCAATACTTCTTTACCCGTTTCGGCGTGGGTCAGGCGGTGCACAAACGTACCTGACTCCGTCGACTGATTTTGTACATCAATCTGCTCGCGCCAGTGGGTTTCAGTTTTATAAACCACATCCAGCTCGGCTATTTCCTGCGTTTGGAGAATGGTATCGGGGAGTTGTTCGAGCAGCCAGCGAATGTAAACTACGTTGTTTACGTGCTGATTTGCGTCGATATCAAACCAGCCAACCGTAACCTGATTAGTTGGCGTCTCTGAGAAATCGAGCGTCTGGTAGGCGGGTTTTAAAGGTAGTTTATCCGACACGTCGGCAATATCGGGGGGCGATAGCGAGCGGATAAAGCCGGGCACCGGAATAATACCGCGCTTGGCCGTATCGAAAACCAGCCAGGTGCTACTGGCCGAAGCCAGCAGCGTATCATCGTCGGACAGGACCCGAAAATCGCGGTAAACGAAGAATTTTTCAACGAAGGTTGGATACGTTATTATCCGGATGACCTGCCCACTACGTGGATACTGGTGCATAGTCAGGCCAAAGCGCATGAGCATCCAGCCGAGTCCCTGCGCCTGCAGCGTGCTACTTCCGATACCATAGTCGTCGGCGTTGCGGTTGGCCGATTCCTGCATGAGGTTCATCAGCGCGGGTATGCTGATGCGCCCGGTGGCGTCGCATTCGTAGCTATGTAAGGTGTAGTTGTCCGTCTGGGTAAAAGCCATAGAACAAATGTACGCTTTTGCTGCCGCCCTTATGGCCACTGGCCATAACAGTATTGAGTCCGTTTTTACAGCGCAAAAAGCCGAATAAGAACGCCGCCCAGCGCCGCTCCAACAAGCGGTCCAACTACCGGAACCCAGGCATAGCCCCAGTCAGAGGTTCCTTTACCCGGAATAGGCAGCAGCGCGTGGGCGATGCGCGGACTCAGGTCACGGGCGGGGCTCATAGCGTAGCCGGTAGTGCCGCCCAGCGACAAGCCGATGCTCCAGACCAATACGCCAACCAGATAAGGCCCCACGCCGATTGCCAGCACGCCCAGCGCCTTCGACGAAATACCCGCCAGCCCCAAAATGAGCACCAGCGTGCTGATTAGTTCGCTCAGCAGGTTCGACATCGGTTGCCGAATAGCGGGTCCGGTGCTGAAAACGGCCAGTTTGTCGAACGGGTCAGGGGTAACGCGCCAGTGGGGCAGGTAAAACAGCCAAACCAGCACTGCACCCAGAAAAGCCCCCAGCATTTGTGCCGATATGTAAGGGACCATGTGGCTATAGTCGTTGGTGGCTACGGCAAACGCTACCGTTACGGCTGGGTTCAGGTGCGCGTCGAGGCTGCCAAACGACTTGGCAACAAATACGCCCATAGTTACGGCAAATGCCCAGCCCGTTGTAATGACAATCCAGCCGCTGTTGGCTCCTTTTGTCTGTTTCAGCACAACGTTGGCCACTACGCCATTGCCTAGCAATATGAGCACCAGGGTACCAATGAGTTCGCCAAGAAACGGAGATGTTTGCATAGAAGGGTAGTTCGGGAGCAGAAATAGTCTCTATTGGAGATAAATTAGGGCAATTTCGAGCCAATATACGCGTCAATTTCTTTTCAGAGCAAAGACGAACAGCCAGGCACGGCTACTGGTTTTTTCTGTCAGGCCCGTATAGCGTAGCCCCTTACTACTAAATAGCACAACATGAAGACCATCCAGTTTGACCAGACCGGCAAACCCGCCGACATACTTAAAGCAATTGAAAAAGACTTGCCCGAGCCCGGACCAAGCGAGGTACGTATCCGCGTTGGGGTAAGTCCAATTAATCCGTCGGACATTATGTTCGTACAAAATCTGTACGGCATTCGGCCTCAGTTGCCTTCAGCAGCCGGTTTTGAGGGCATGGGCGTAATTGATGCCGTAGGCGAAGGGGTGTCGTTGCAACCCGGTCAGCGGGTGAGCTTTACGGGCGTGGGTGCCTGGTCTGAGTACGCAATCGCACATCATAAAGCCTTGATTCCCGTTCCCGACGAAATGACCGACGAAGTAGCCGCGCAATTATTCGTCAATCCGTTTACGGCCTTCGCCATGGTCGAAGAATCGGGGGTTCCGGCTGGCGGCTGGCTGATGATAACGGCCTGCGCCTCTGCATTTGGCAAAATGGCTATTCAGCTTTGCCAGATGCGCGGGATCAAAACCATCGGTACCGTTCGCCGCAACGACCTGAACGACGAACTAACGGCACTGGGCCTGACGGAGATCATCAACACCGAAACAGACAACATGGCCGTCCGCGTGAAGCAGATCACCGATGGACAGGGTGTTGCTTGCGTGCTTGATGCGGTGGGTGGACATACAGCGTCTGAAGCTCTGAAGTGCCTCGGTAAAGGCGGCACCATGCTAATCTATGGCCTCTTGAGCCTGCAAGACCCCACTTTTAACGCGGGTCTGATGATCTTTCGTGAACTGACAGTGCGGGGCTTCTGGCTCACCGACTGGATGCGCCGCGTTGATGCCCAAACCCGGCAGCGGGTAGCGGGCGAAGTAATTGGTATGCTCGCCTCGGGCCAGATCAACATGCCGGTCGAAGCTACCTATTCCCTCGACGAAATCACCAAGGCCGTTGAACACGCCGACGCCCCCGGTCGCTGGGGTAAGGTTTTGGTAAAGCCTTAGGTAGTTTGACGGTATCGTTTGAGACGGTCCGCCACCGCGGTTTGATGTTGCTTCGCAAATCCATGAAACTAGTTAGTTAGCGAAGCAACATCAAACGTCAAACCAGTTATTGCTTCGCCATTGCTTTGCTAACCACTGAAATCAGGCCGACCATTGAGACAACGAGTAAGCCAATTATGATGATCTGGGTATTACTCCCTTCATTTGGGTTATCGAGCAGGGTACGGATGTGGTGCGCTTCAGCACCTGACCAGATCGCCAGCAGCGTGCGGGGGACCATGCCCAGGAAGCCGCCCAGCAAAATATTTCGCATACTGGCTCCCGACAGCGAAAACACCATATTGGTTAGCGAAAAAGGCAAGGCAGGCGACAGTTTGGCGAAGAAAATGAACTGTAACTCCCGCTCCCGAATACGGTGCAGAATACGGGACGCCTTTGGATTTTGCTCGATCATCCGGCGAACGCGGTCTTTGTCGAGGCGCTGCACCACTAGATTGACCAGGACAATGGCCGCCATGTTGATAATGAACAGCGGTGCTACCGCTTTCCAACTCAGAAAATAGCCGAATATCAGCGCCAGCGGCGTGGGCAGCATCAGGGCGAACGCGCAGGCTAAACTGCACACAATCGTAACCAGCACCCAATCGGTGGTGGAGAAGAGCGCAATTTGAGCCTCGTGGGTGACGGCATAGTACGTAATGTACGAGCTCATCAGCAACGGGAGGGCCGAGAGCACAAGACCCAGCAACGCCGGGCCAGTCAGAATTTGGCGAATTTTGGTGGTCATGGACATACGGGCAACTGTCGCCTTTGCAGAACTGTTCATTGCAATGCTAAAATCAGAGCCTGGAGAACACCGGGACGAGTAAGATTTTGTTTCGTCGTGTAGCTTGCGGCATGATCCGATTTTTTACGTACCTGCTCTGTCTGCTTGGCGGGCTTACCTTCTCTGCTACGGGCCAGATAGCCCCGCGTTTCTCAATTGCCGACAGTACGCTTTATCAGAAAAAGAGTTTCGTCTTCCGTCGCGACTACGCCCTGCCCTACCGGCTGCTGGAACCGCTCGACAAGGCCCCTACACTAAGCTATCCCCTGGTGGTAGTGCTGCACGGGGCGGGCGAAAAAGGCGATGACAACCAGCGCCAGCTGATCTATGGCGGCGACGTGTTTGCTAACCTCGACAATCGGCTACGGTTTCAGGCGTACGTAGTTTTTCCGCAATGCGCCAGGCCCGATAACTGGACAACATTTGGCTATCTGAAAAACCCCGGCGAAGAGATTCAGATGGGGAAATATGAGAAACGGGCCAGCACACCCCTGCTGGCAACTCTCGCGCTGATTGACCGCTTAGTTGCAGACCACCATATCGACAAAAATCGGGTGTACATCGTTGGCTTATCCATGGGTGGCTTCGGTGCGCTGGAAGCACTGGCTACGCGGCCCGGCCTATTTGCGGCGGCAGTGCCTATCTGTAGCGGTGGCGACACAACGGCCTGCAACAAATATGCCCGCAAGGTGCCGGTCTGGCTGTTTCATAGCCAGGACGACGCTACCGTTCCCGTTGGGCTTTCGCAGGCCATCCATAACCGCCTTAAAACGCTTGGGGCCGACCCTCAATACACGGAATACGAAAACGCCGGTCATACTGCATGGCGTGAAGCTTTTGCCGACTCCAGACTGCTCCCCTGGCTGTTCGATCAAAAACGGAAGTGAAAAGGCAGGGGCATGAAGGATTGGGCAAAACTCTACTGACCCCTTCAATAAGCGCTATAAACCTTTCGGGGTAAGCCTTGTTTTAGAGAGTAAGTAAACACTCAACGAAACCGACACTATGGCTGCCTCTTCAGCATCTTCCGATGGCTCACAACAAGCCAACCTGGTCTCAAACGAAAACGCCGAAACGATGTTCGGCGCCGATCAGGCCGAAACGAATATGGTAAAACTGGTCGACGGTAAACTAACGCCAATGGGCGATACCGACGACGACGTAATGGATGAACAGCTTCGCAATCGCTACAGCAGCGACGAAGAGCGGAGCATTCAGGGATATACGGAGAAAACGTACGAGAATTCAGACGCTTCCCTGCGCGGTGCTGAGGATGTAAAGCCCGACTCGCGTAACGACGCTGACGAGACCACAGGTACGTATGTAGTGGAAGACAATGGCCCGGGTATGATCGACGACGACTCTGCGTATACGCTCAGCGAACAGCAGGGTGGCGGCCCCGACGAGCCAGCAACTACGGCAGCAGCTAATGACGGTGCACCCATGAGCCGCATTCAGCCAAACGGAGCTGACCAGACTAACACGTATTCGATGACCATCATGGGTGATATGATTCCGATGACGCCGAGTACGCCTGACCCAAACAACCCGGTGCCCGGTGGCCCTGAAACGCCGCCAACACCACCGTCACCAGGCCCCGAAATTCCCGATCTGCCCGGTTCACCGTCGCCCGATCGGCCTGAAATTACGGATCCCAGTGAGCCAGAGCGGTCGCACGAGATAAACGCCCGTTATGCGGCCAGCAACCAGGCAGGTACGTCGAAATACCCAAGCCTAACGCCGCCCGGCCTCGGTCATTACGGCTACGGCGGTTTTGCTACACGCACGTCGTCGGTATCTATTGACCAGAACCATGTAGAGCAAACACCCGACCAAGTCGAACCTGGTCAGGCTGTTCCGGGTACCCAGTACGTAAACATGTCGACTGGAATTGATGATGCAGAAGGCATGGAAAGCACACCCGATACGGGTTCATCTGACCGACCTTATCTGGTTGATGGAAACGAACCATCATCTTATAAACCAGGCGAGCGGCCTGAAGAAGCTGAAGAGATGATGACCAACCCCCGCCAGGCTGCCGACGAATCGTTGACTAAGGCGCAGGAAATGGTTGGATCGGATGGCGACCGGAGCGACTCAAAATCAACCGAAGGGCTGGATCTACCCTATAACGATCCCCAGTCGGTGCGTGACCGCACGGCTTATTAATACGTAGGCGCATACCAATCAAAAAAGGCCATCCCGCGCAGGAATGGCCTTTTTTGATTGGTATATCGGTTTTATGCGCTGAAGTTCTGGTAGATCGAATCCATAATACGCGTGAAATGCTGGTAGTCTTCATCACTGAGTTGACCCCAGCCCTGCCGCCGGATATCGATCACGAGGGGCAAGAGTTCGTCGTATAATTGTTCGCCGGATGGCGTTAACGAAATCAGGAATTTGCGGCGGTCAGCGTCGGCAGATCGGCGCTCAGCCAGGCTTTTCTTTGTTAATATATCAATGATACGCGTTACGGTAGGAGCATCTTTCGTGGTTAGTTCCCCCAACTGATTCTGACTGATTCCGGGGTTGCGGTGCAGGTGGTCAATCAATACCCACTGGTCGACGGTAAGGTCGTACCCCGCTTCGGTAAAGCGCTTCTGGAGCGCATATCGAATTCGCTTGATCGTGGTATCGATTTTAAAGAAATAGGCCCGCTGATCGGATGGGTGAGTCATAGGTCTGTAACAACGAAATAGTATTCCGTATATCCGCAAAAAAACAAACTATTATTCCGTTTTACAAACGTTTACACAAACAACACAATTTAACCCAGGCTTTTTACGTGTAGTTACAACCATCCTTGGTTCGATTGAGTCTACCTAAAAAGTCGTTGTCATGAAACCGATTCATCTGTGCGTACTGCTCGTGTTTGTAGCCGGTTGCCAACCAGAACCAGTTGCTACTCAAACATATACACAACAAGGGGGGATTGTTAAAATTAGTGTGGCAACGCGGGGCTCCTACCAGTTCATTCTTCAGCCAGACGGTGACGATCCTGCTAAAAAATACCTGGTGACTAATTATGCCGATAGCCTAAAAAGCTATTTCCTAACCCAGAACAGCGCCGTTTCCGAACTGCCGGTCGTTTTTAGCGGCACGACCTCGGCAAATCGGCAGACCGTTTATCAGCCCGCCCCAAACGACGTTCCGGTGCCTGCTTACGACTTGCCCACGATCCAGCTAAGCGCCTTACGCCGCCGGTGATTCGCCAGTCACCAGCAGTAGCCGCTCCAGTTGCTGTTCTATTTCGGGCACCGATTCGTAGAGCTGTTCGTAGGAGTCGATCACAAAGTACTGCTGCTGAAAGCGGTCAATTACATAGGGCGTTTGTAACAGCGTAGCCACATCGTAATTGGTGCGGCGGGGTACGTCGCTTTCCAATGCATAGATCGTTTCGCCCGGCGACGATAGGATGCCTCCCCCGTAAATACGCAATTGGCCGTTCTCGCGAATGAGCCCAAACTCAACAGTATACCAATACAAACGGGCAATCATGTCGATTGTCTCTTCATGGTCGACGTGCTTGAGGGCAATACGACTCAACGCAGCCAAGAAATCGCAGAAATGCTGGTTTGTCAGTACAGGTACATGCCCGAACGTGTCGTGAAACATGTCAGGTTCGGGTAGGTAATCGAGCTGCTCGCGGGTACGTAGCCAGGTCGTGGCAGGAAACTGGCGGTCGGCCATCAACTCAAAAAATTCCCGGTTTCCGATCAAGCCCGGCACTGCCACCACGCGCCAGCCCGTAAGCGGCAGCAAACGCGGATTCAGATCCCGCTCAAAGTCAGGTATGGCTTCGTTAGGGAACCCCGTCGCCACAATACCGTCCATGTAAGCCTGCGAGGCACGCCCCGGCAACCGGTGCATTTGTCGCCGAAACAACATTCCCCAAACGGCCTGATCGTCGGGGGTGTAAGCGGAATAGTTCTGAATCATGATGAAGGAAGTTTAAGGTTCGGGGTTTGTCATTTGACGTTGTGTTGCTTATCAACCAACGTCTGATTTAGCAGCGTAACATCAGACGACAAATCCCGAACCTCCAACCAGTTAAAGCGTTCCTCGCACTTCCTGTTCGCGTTCGATGGCTTCGAAGAGCGCTTTGAAATTACCTTTCCCGAACGAGCGGGCACCTTTCCGCTGAATGATCTCAAAAAACAGGGTAGGCCGTGGGCAAATTGGCTTGGTGAAAATCTGGAGCAGGTACCCCTCCTCGTCGCGGTCGACCAGAATACCCAGCGAGCGGAGTGTGTCAATTTCTTCATCGATCTGGCCAACGCGCTCCTTCAGGTCGTCGTAGTAGACCTCCGGGACCCGCAGAAACTCTACACCCCGGTCGCGCAGTGCAGTTACCGTTTCCACAATATTGTCGGTCGCTACGGCCATGTGCTGAATACCGGCACCACCATAAAAATCAATGTATTCCTCGATCTGCGACTTCTTCTTGCCTTCGGCGGGCTCGTTGATCGGGAATTTCACCCGGCCGTTGCCGTTACTCATCACCTTACTCATCAGCGCTGTGTAATCGGTCGAAATATCATTATCGTCGAACGAGACCAGCTGGCTGAATCCAAGCACGTTGGCGTAGAAAGCCACCCACTCGTTCATCTCGTTCCAGCCCACGTTGCCCACCATGTGGTCTACGTAGTTCAGGCCAACCGGCGCTGGCTGATAGGCGGGCTGCCAGGCTTCGTAGCCGGGCAAAAAGGCTCCGGCATAGTGGGTACGTTCCACAAAGAGGTGCACCGTGTCACCGTAGGTATGAATGCCCGAACGCACCACGTACCCATGCACGTCTTCATCGCGAACGGGCTCCATAAACGGCTTCGCCCCGCGTTTGGTAGTTTCCAGAAAAGCCTGCCGGGCATCGTCGACCCAGAACGCCACCACCCGAACACCGTCGCCATGCAGGTCGATATGTCGGCCAATGTCGCTGCCGCCGTGAAGCGGCGAGGTCAGCACCAGCCTGATTTTCCCCTGCTGAAGTACGTATGATTCCCGATCACGTAGCCCCGTTGATAAACCGGCATGCGCAACCGGCTGAAAACCAAAGGCAGTCTGAAAAAAGTGCGCCGACTGCCGGGCGTTACCAACGTACATTTCAACATAATCGGTCCCATTGAGCGGCAAAAAGTCGGTAGCCGCATTCGGGGTGGCGGCTTCGCCAATTTGAGCAACCTCAGGCTCCAGCAGCAGTGTATTATCCATGGCATTGGTGGGTTCTGGCAGTTGCCTGAGTTGCTTGCTAACCCGGGCAACTGCCAGAACCCTGTTCGTTGATGAAGGTAATTAGCTTAACAATTATTTGTTTAGCACACAATTATAACATGAATGCCCGTCGTTTTGTATATAATCCAGATAAACTATTTTTAAACGGCGACACTATCGCTGCCAATGAGGCCACCTTACCCTGTACGGCAAGCTATCAGGTACGTATCCAGGCCTTATTGGCAGGCTAATTCTTTCTTTTGGCTAAAACCCGGTATGGGCTTGTCAGTTACATTTGCCAGACGAAAGCGTGTATCCGCTCTTTCGCCCTTCACCCCGCTCCAGGCGGACCGATTCGTTCTGTATGAAACCTACTCTTTTGATTCTCGCGGCCGGCATGGGCAGCCGCTACGGAGGCATTAAACAACTGGATCAGTTTGGCCCCAACGGCGAAACCATCATCGATTATTCCCTATACGATGCCATTCGGGCAGGTTTCGGCAAGGTCGTGTTCATTATCCGGCAGGAACTCCGTGCCGATTTCGAAGCTATCTTTTTACCTAAACTGGCGGATAAAATTGAGGTCGACTTCGCCATTCAGGCTCTCTATTCCTACGTACCTGACGACCTTGGCCCGGTGCAGCGTACCAAGCCCTGGGGCACAGGGCACGCCATGCTCTGCGCCAAAGAGCACACGCAAACGCCCTTCGCCGTTATCAACGCCGACGATTTCTACGGCCGGGAAGCGTTCCAGGTGATGGGCAATTTCTTGCAAAATGACACTAATGACAGCTTGCACGCCATGGTGGGCTATGAGGTAAAGAACACCCTGTCGGATTTCGGCTCGGTTTCGCGGGGCGTATGTGCCACCGATGCTGCTGACAACCTGACCTCGGTAGTAGAGCGTACCAAGATTTACCGCAAAGACGACGTTATCGTATACGAAGAAGCGGATGGTCTTACGCCGCTCGATCCGCAAACACCAGTGTCGATGAACTTCTGGGGCTTCAAGCCCGGTGTGTTTGCCCACGTGCAAAGCCAGTTTGAGACCTACGCCCGCGCCAACTTCGACATTCCGAAAGCGGAGTTCTACATCCCTACCGTAATGATGCAACTGATTCAGACCAACGAAGGAGCCTGCCGGGTATTCCGTAGCCAGTCGGAATGGTTTGGAGTAACGTACCCGGAAGACAAACCAACGGTGAAAAAGTCGTTTCAGCGCCTGCACGATAGCGGTGCTTACCCCGATCAGCTCTGGGCGTAGCGAGCCGCTTTTAAGGGTACTCGGATTGTACAGAGTTAAACCGATTTGCGTGAATTTTCGGAATCCTGACAGGTCTTTACGGTGTCTCATCTACCGACTCGCCTGGATCCAGCTATCCGCGTAAATTCCCTCCTATCTGGCCAATCAGCGTACCATCATCACTTGATCTTGTGGGCGTATTTTAGTAAATTTGATAGAATCACAACGGCAGCAAACAACCTGCTAATGAACTATGCGTAAGGAGATTATAAGCGGCACAAACGAAGGCATGTCGGCGACCGAGAAGGAGATCGAACGCGCCCTTCGTCCGTTGTCGTTCGAGGATTTTACGGGCCAGGCTAAAGTGCTCGAAAACCTCGAAGTATTTGTAAAAGCGGCCATGATGCGCGGCGATGCCCTCGACCATGTGCTACTGCATGGCCCGCCGGGTTTGGGTAAAACAACCCTCTCCCACATCATCGCCAACGAATTGGGGGCCAATATCAAAATGACGTCGGGCCCGGTGCTCGACAAGCCCAGCGATCTGGCTGGTTTGCTGACCAACCTACAGCAAAACGACGTACTCTTTATTGACGAGATACACCGGCTCAACCCTATTGTGGAAGAGTACCTATACTCGGCCATGGAGGATTACAAGATCGACATCATGCTCGATTCGGGCCCAAATGCCCGGTCGGTCCAGATCAAGCTGAATCCGTTTACGCTGATCGGCGCTACCACGCGTGCAGGCATGCTCACGGCGCCATTGCGCGCCCGGTTTGGCATCAGCAGCCGCCTGGAGTATTATGATGCGAAATTACTGACGAGCATTGTGCAACGGTCGTCGCACATTCTGGCCACCCCTATTGATGAGAAAGGCGCCTATGAGATCGCCCGTCGTAGCCGCGGCACGCCACGTATCGCCAACAACCTGCTGCGCCGTACCCGTGACTTTGCCCAGGTACGTGGCAACGGCATTATCAACGTCGACATTGCCGAGATTGCGCTGAATGCCCTGGAAGTTGACCAGCACGGCCTTGATGAGATGGACAACCGGATCCTGTCGACTATTATCGAGAAGTTTAAAGGTGGCCCGGTGGGTTTATCGACCATTGCTACCGCCTGCGGTGAAGAGTCGGAAACGATCGAGGAAGTCTATGAGCCTTTTCTAATTCAGGAAGGTTTTCTGAAACGTACCTCACGGGGCCGTGAAGCAACCGAAAAAGCCTATTTCCACCTGGGTGTAGTACCACAAACCCGAAATGGTGAATTATTTGGCTGATGCCTCCGAACAAAAAGGCCCGCTACTAGCGGGCCTTTTTTATTATACCAAAATCTTACTCTGGTAAATACAGTCAATGACATTAGCAACTGAGGTATCGACCAGAAAATAGTAAATATTTTTACCACTCCGTCTAATCTCAAGTATTCCCTTGTCACGCATGTTAATCAGATGATGAGAGATCAACGACTGCTCAGCATTCAGGTTTTTATAAATCGTTGATACGTTCATCTCCTTATTCTCTTGGAGCATAAGGATAATCTTGATTCGAAGCGGGTGGGCTACAGCCTTAAGTACATAAGCCGCCTTCTCAATCTTCTTCTCGTCTTCCATTGTTCATTTGTTATTTATTGGTGGGGATTGGGGAACGCACAGTGAAAGTACTCAGTCATCCATAACTTACCTATACGTTCATATTGCAACCGGACGGGCAATTTATTTAAAGGAAGAAATGATCTTTTGTTCTTACTGACGAATAAATATACTCATGGTCACATATGTTGGCGAGATAGTTGTCACTTACTGCCTTTCCAGCCAATCAGAAGAACACCAGCCAGGACAAATGCAGTGCCAACGAGCTGATATATTGATATATGCTCATTCAATAAGACAGAAGCAAGAACAATAGTAAAAACAGGGCCTATACTGCCAATAATCGACGTGTTGCCTGAGCCAACTCGTTTTATTCCCTCAGCAATCAGGAACGTTGGAATGACCGTATTCAGCAACGCCATGGCAAAACCAATAATATAGACAGGTGTAGGAAAAATACTCAGATCGCCTCCTTTGATAAGAACTCGATGCAGAACGGTTGGCACGGTGGCCGCAAGCATCGCGTAGCAGGTATACCGTTGCGAGCCTAAACGGGCAATCATAGGATCGCTGCCAACCAGATATACAGCGTATACCAATCCACTAAGTACTACCCAGAACGTACCCAGCCACACAGCTTTCGGTGGCGATCCACCAGTTAAGTGTGGCAAAAACGCGAGCATAATTCCTGAATAGGTTAGCGCGAGTGCCATCCACTGTAGCATCGTTACGCGATTCTTTAGCAGAAAGACATTCATGAGCAACACGAAAGTGGGGTACGTAAACAGGAGAATACGCTCCAGGCTAGCATCAATGTAGACAAGCCCCAGAAAGTTAAAATAACTGGCAGCGTAATAGCCTGTTACGCCTAGAATGGCTACCAACCCCCAATGCTTCGGCGTCATTGGAGCAGGCGGCAACCGTTGCGACAGCCAGAACAACGTACCTGCGTAGAACGGAAGTGCGAATAGCATTCGCAGCGTCAGCAACGACAGCGCATCAACCCCATAGTGATACGCCAGTTTGATCATGACGCCTTTGAGCGCAAAACAGAAGGCTGCCACAAACACACAGACAGCGCCAATCCAATACCGCACTCGCGGAGAAGCCGCAGCAGCTTTTAACTCAGAAATAGACACAGCGATACTGAAAAAAGTGTATTACTAAAAATGGCTCTGTCAAATCACCGATCGGTGCCTTTGCAGAGCCATTTTTAGTAATACACCTAGTAGACTATATTCATTCCCCTATTTCTGGCGGAAGAACAGCGTGAGGGGCACGCCCTCAAAATCGAAGTGCTCGCGGAGTTTGTTCTCCAGGAAGCGCTCATACGATTCTTTGATGTATTGAGGCAAGTTACAGAAGAAAATAAACGTTGGCGACGGCGTAGGCACCTGAAGCATATACTTGATCTTCACGTATTTGCCTTTTATAGCCGGTGGCGGATACGCCTCAATCTCCGGCTGGATCAGCTCGTTGATCTTCGAGGTGGCAATGCGTTTGTTTTTGTTCTCGTATACCTGCATCGCTTTTTCCATTACCTGGAAAATACGCTGCTTCTCGTGCACCGACGTGAAAATGATGGGCAGGTAATCGATCGGGGCCATACGCTGGTTGATCTCTTTTTTCCAGACATCAGCCGTCTTATGATCCTTCTCAATGGCATCCCACTTATTCACCATGATTACCACGCCTTTCTTGGCTTTCACCGCCTGCCCAATGATTGTCATATCCTGGCTTTCCAGGCCGCGCGTTGCATCAAGCATCACAATACATACATCCGACGCTTCCATAGCCTTGATGGTCCGGAGCGTTGAATAGAACTCGATGTTGTCGCTAACTCGGGCTTTCCGCCGCAGGCCAGCGGTATCCGTCAGAATAAAATCTTTACCAAACGCTTTATACCGTGTGTTGGTAGCGTCGCGGGTGGTACCGGCAATATCGGTCACAATATTCCGCTCCTTGCCAAGCAGCGTATTCACAAATGACGATTTGCCCACGTTGGGCCGACCGATGATGGCGATGCGCGGAATACCTGCGTCGGGGTCTTCCTCTTCTCCCTGTGGAAAATGCTTCACCACTTCGTCGAGCAGATCGCCAGTACCCGTACCGGTCTGGGCCGAAACCGGATACGGATCACCCATACCCAGGGCGTAGAACTCAGCCGCTGCCTGATTCCGTTCAGTTGTTTCAGCCTTGTTCGCCACCAGAAATACAGGCTTCTTCGAGCGGCGCAGTACATCGGCGAAGTCATCATCCAGAGGGCTCAGGCCGCTCATGGTATCGACTACAAACAAGACAACCGTGGCCTCGTCAAGGGCAATCTGTACCTGCTCGCGGATTGCTTCCTCAAACACGTCTTCTGAGCCTACAACGTACCCACCCGTGTCAATCACGGTAAAGAAATGGTCGGTCCACTCGGCCCGCCCATAGTGCCGGTCGCGCGTCACGCCCGACTGGTTATCCATAATGGCCACCCGTTGCTCAATCAGTCGATTGAACAGCGTCGATTTACCCACGTTGGGGCGACCTACAATTGCTACAATATTTGCCATTTTTCCAATGGAAGTTTCTGGTACCAAGATTCAGGTATCAAGTGCGTTGCTTACCAACCAAACGGTGATTGAGCGAAGCACTTGATACCTGATACTTGATACCAGAGACTCCTCGTTTTATTCATCGTAACCCAACCGGCGGAGCATACGCTCTTTCTGGCGCCAGTCTGGTTCTACTTTGACGTGTGTTTCTAAAAAGACTTTTTTACCGAAGAAGCGTTCCAGTTCTTCGCGGGCCATTATGCCCGTTTTCTTAATCATGCTGCCTTTTTCACCCAGCAGAATGGCCCGTTGGGTGGGACGCTCCACCAGAATCTCGGCAGAAATCACAAGCATATCCTCCCGGTCTTTAAATCCGGTAACGATCACCTCTGAGCTGTAGGGCACTTCTTTCTTGTAGTTTAGAAAGATCTTCTCCCGAATAATCTCCGACGCAAAGAACCGCTCGGACTTGTCGGTCAGTTCATCGTCGGGGAAATAGGCCGGGTGCGTTGGCAGATACCGTATGATATCGTCGAAAAGGCGGTCGAGGTTGAAACCATTAAGGGCAGAGATCGGAATGATCTCGGTAGCCTTGCGTGGTGCACCAGGTGCCTGCCCCGCCTCGGTTGACTCAGTGGCTTCATCAGCAACGGGCTCTTCATCCAGTTCGTGCTCTTCGGCCAGCTCGGCAATATCTGGGTCAGCAACCACTGCGGCTTCATCGATGACGGCATAACCGCCAACCTCGAAGTGCTCTTCCCAATACTGAATTTTGGCTTCCACCTCTTCGGGTGTGGCCTGGTCGATCTTATTAATCAGCAGAATGATGGGTACGTTCGCGTACTTCAGTCGCTTGATAACATCGTCTTCATCGTGCCGCTCGAAAATATCCGTTACAAACAAAATAACGTCTGCATCTTCGAGCGAACCACGCACGAAACTCATCATCGACTCATGAAGCTTATACTTCGGCTGAATGATGCCGGGCGTATCCGAGTAAACGAGTTGAAACGGCTGTCCGTTGTGATTGCCGTTCAGAATGCCCATGATCCGGTGGCGGGTGGTTTGGGCTTTGGCAGTGATAATCGACAGGCGCTCGCCTATCAACTGGTTCATGAGGGTCGATTTACCGACGTTCGGCTTACCAACGATACTCACGAACCCTGATTTGAAACCGTCTGCGGCACGATTATCCGCTGCCGCCAGGTTCTCCGGAAGTTTATTTCCGGGGGGTTGTATGTCAGGTGATCCCATATTGGTCTATTAACCAATGGCTTTGAGGTGAAAGCCGTGCCTTTTGTTTCCCAACGAAAGGTGGCCAGAAAAAATATTTTTACAAAGGTAGTTGAATTTCTTGAAATCAGTCTTACATTTGCACTCCCAACACCGCGGGATGGAGCAGTTGGTAGCTCGTTGGGCTCATAACCCAAAGGTCGCTGGTTCGAGTCCAGCTCCCGCTACTAAGAAAACCCCTAATTATCTAAATAGCAGATAATTAGGGGTTTCTTCGTTTATGGCGTGTACGGAATGGTGTACGGAATACAGCGATACAACAACTGTTTTTTGAATTGCTTCAAACCTCGTCAATATCAAGTTTGTTTAGCTTAGCTGTATAAACTAACCTCGCTTGCCTAATTGTTAAGAAATGTAAAGCTCTTTCCCTTATACCTTTTGCCGTGAACGATTAAGCATTTCTTGGAACTTTAGCTACTAGCTTCTCGCGAGATCAATAATATCTAGCGTTATAACGGGATAATGCAAATACCCTTGAACGTCGCTCATGAAGTATAGTTCAAGTGTACAGTTCGGGAAATTGGTATAAATATTTGATTGATACCTTTTTCTCTACTCAAGTCAGCAAAACGCCTTCTAAGCTATTCCTTCAGTCAAGTACGCTTCCCGCTATTTAATACTTAGAAGATATCTAGCGAGAATACTTATAAAAGTCGATATGAGTACCCAAATGAATCTAACTCTGATATCCTTTGAAATACTTTTGTTTCCATTTTCAATATCAGCCTTAGCATTATAATCCCCTCTAGTAATCAAAAAACTACTGTGATGCCTGTAAGAATCTATCTTTTTGTCAAGCCATTTAGCCATTGGCCTCCCAATTATTTGGCCAACTACAAATAAAGATATTGTTGATACTATGATAATTTGAATATTAGGAATATTTAGTCTTAAATAAAATAATGGTTCAGTTCCCGGCGCTTTTAGGCAGAGTAAGAACATAACTAATAAAAGAATTGAGATACCATTGCCAACTATGTTCAGTATAGTAGACTGATATCTTTCGAGAAATTTTTGAAAAGGCAGCGCTAATTTAGGAGCATTTTTGAGTCCTTCATACCACGACTCAGCATGAGCTAAAATTTCAGTGGATATAACAGGATTAATAAAATCTATCTTACAACTTCCTTCAGCCTGTAACTCCAACAATTCAGATCTATTATCTGATGACATCACTACATGAAATATGTCCTGAGGTGGAATATTACTTCCAATGCGAATCTTTACAGTGTGCTTTTGGGGAAGTTGATGCATTGGCAATTTGATATAGAAGATCCAAGTAATCGCCAGCGATTTAATAATACCATTGATTGAATTCCAATCTTCTCTAGAAAATTCATGCCAATTTGAATACTCCTTGATCTTATTTTTACCTATAACTAAGTTCAAAGAAATTGAATTTCCAAAGTCTTCATAGTTTTCAATCTTTCTCATTATTAGCTCATGAAGACTTCTTATATCGCCTATTTCAATAATCTTACTTCCTTTAAATAAGATAATATCTGTATCAGGCTTTGCATTATAAGTGTAAATAATTGCTTTAAAGTTATCTAAACTTAAAGCAAGGCCATTTGGATTAGAAGCATCCGAATTTGTTGAACTTAGTGCTTTTGGGTCTTCTGTCATAAGACTTATTGGTCAAAGTGAAGGCCTTAAGGTATGAATTATCTGAATAATGACAGTATAAGTGAAGCTCTATATTCTCACATAGTTGCGTTTATACCTTCGTTTATGGCATCTGAGAATATAAATAGCTCAATCTTCAAGCCCGTCACGTTTGGCGATTCCTCCTAACCATGCTGGTTTGCCTCTTAATGGTTTGATCTCAGCTTGTGCGGTAATATCCACAGTGGTCAGTTTGGGTAGAATGTATGGCAGTAACGCCGTTAGCAGTTTAGCCCGGTCGTTTGGTCCCATTTCGGCCAACGTATCGGGTAGCTCATCAATAGTGGTTTGTAGAATACCCTGTAATTTCTCGCGTAACTCTTTAGTGGCGTGGTTTGGAGTTCCGGCTGTGCGTCCCCCTGTTTTAGCTCTTTTCATGGTGTGGCATCAATCTTAGGTCAGTTAGGCCGGTTCTACACTTCCATCAGGATAGCGGTAGTACTTGCGGGTGATTCCATTGCTGAAGCAATCTATATGGTACGTCGGTTCGCTAGGGTCCGCTGGTACGGCCTGTTCATCCTCACTTAGATTTAGGGTAATGTGAATGGGTTCTTGCAGTTGCCGCAAGGTATCGAGTTGGGCGGCAGTTGTCGTTCCATTCACCAACGATTGCAGCAAAGCCAGTTTTTGGGCGCGGTTAATAACTCTCACTGCGTTCACCTACTTTGGTCAAGGCTTTTTCTAACAGGTCGTCTATCTGTTCATCTGACAGCGTAGACATATCTATCTTCTGTTCCCGCTGCTTTGGTACTACGTACTCCATCAGCTTCAGATACGCCGCTATTCGATCTTTAGGCTCTAATATTTGCAGGTCATAAGCTATGTTATCGAACCGCTCATCCATAAGGGTAGCAATCCGGCTTTTCAGGTTGCCAGTTATTTTATTAGGCGTTCCAACTGTACGCCCTCCCGTCTTCTTTCCGTGTGCCATTTATCTAAAGTAGATGAATTTAGAAAAGACTATCAATGCGCCTTGTGAGGCTGGCAAATGAGCTTGTTTGTCTATTGACCTTACGCTACATTCGCTTCTCTTAAAGATACAAAAAATGCTGCTGAAGTCCCTCACCCCTACTGAATCCCTTGACAAAGCGTATCGGCTCCAATCAGGCAACCGTGAACAGATCGACCGCTTTAAACTTAGTTTTGTCAAGCTGTTGGGCCTTATCAACGAAAAGGAGAGTGAGGAAAATGTAAAGGGGCATTTGATGGACTTTCTGAAAGAGGTCTATTATAGAGACACCCACATCGTAGCACCCAAAGGCAAGACAGATTTTGTCATTCATGCCGGGAAAGATGCGACTACACCGGCCGGGGTGCTATTTGAAGTGAAACGACCCGCTAACCGGGGCGAAATGATTACCCGCCAAAACCTGAACGCTAAAGCCTTTCACGAACTACTGCTATATTATTTCCGGGAACGCTTAGACGCTCATAATAACGACATTCGGTACTGTGTAATAACCAACGTATATGAGTGGTTCATTTTTGATGCAGCGATGATTGATCGGGTATTCTTTCGGAACGTTCAGTTAGCCAAAGACTACAAAGCCTGGGCAAGTGGTCAGAAAGTCAGCATTAATAACGACCTGTTTTATAATGAGATTGCAAAACCATTTTTGGCGGCTCTTAATGAGGAACTACCCTTTACCTACTTTGACCTACGGGACTTTCAAACTATTGTTACCGATAGTGACCCGGCCAACGATAAAGCCCTGCTACCGCTTTATAAGGTACTATCCCCTACTCACCTACTGAAGTTGCCAACGGCCACGGACAGTAACCGGCTTAACCCTAAGTTTTACGCTGAACTCCTACACCTGATTGGGTTGGAAGAGGTAAAAGACGGAGGTAAGAAAGTGATACGGCGCAAAGAAGCCGGGAAACGGGATGAGGGGTCACTATTAGAAAACGCCCTAGCTGAACTGGACTCATCAGGCAAGTTCTATCAACTACACGACCGGGGGCAATACGGGGCCAACATTGATGAGCAAATGTTCAGCGTTGCGCTGGAGTTGTGCATTACGTGGATTAACCGGGTGCTATTCCTGAAGCTGCTGGAATCGCAGTTAGTGACCTATCATAACGGTAATAAAGACTATGCTTTTTTGAACCGGGAAACGATACCGGATTTTGACGAACTGAATAAACTGTTCTTTCGGGTATTGGCCCGCAAACCATCCGAACGACAAGCCACTATACAAGCTAAGTTTGGGCGGGTCCCCTACTTGAACAGTTCGCTGTTTGAGATCACTGACTTAGAGAATGATACGTTGGGCATCAATCAGCTTGACAACGGCCAAACCTTGCCACTGTTGCGCCAAAGTGTGCTGAATGATAACCAGACTTATCGGACTGCCAAAGCCTTACCTACGCTAGCTTATCTGTTTGCTTTTTTAGAGGCGTATGATTTTGCTTCTGAGAGCCGTGAAGTAATACAGGAAAAGAACCAGACACTGATAAACGCCTCTGTGCTGGGGCTGATCTTTGAGAAGATTAACGGCTATAAAGACGGGTCATTCTATACGCCGGGGTTCATTACCGAATATATGTGCCGCGAAACCATCCGTAGGGCGGTGGTACAAAAGTTCAACGATGCCAAAGGATGGGACTGTGCCGACTTTGCCGCACTGGAAAACAAAGACCTTGACAGGGCTGAAGCAAACGCCCTTATAAACGAAATACGCATCTGTGATCCCGCCGTTGGGTCGGGTCACTTTCTGGTATCGGCTTTAAACGAACTGATTGCCGTGAAGTCTGATTTGGGCATACTACAGGACCAAACCGGTAAACGGATAAAAGATTATACCGTTAGCATTCTGAATGATGAGTTGATTGTTCAGGACGAGGACGAACTACCGTTTCAGTATGTGTTGGGGGTAACTGACAAACCTACGGCCGAACGCCAACGGGTGCAAAAGACGCTGTTTCACGAGAAACAGACCATCATTGAAAACTGCCTGTTTGGCGTTGATATTAACCCCAACTCCGTAAAGATTTGCCGGTTACGGCTCTGGATTGAGTTACTTAAGAATGCCTACTACACCGACAAATCAGGCTTTACCGAACTGGAAACGCTACCCAACATCGACATCAACATTAAACAGGGTAATAGTCTGTTGAGTAAGTTTAGCCTGACTGAAGACTTGAGCGACGTATTCAGGAAACAGAAGTTTTCGCTACGTACCTACAAAGACGCGGTAGCAGCCTATAAAGAGGCAAAGAGTAAAGAAGCTAAAGCCGATCTATTGCGGTTCATTAATGAGATCAAAAGCCAGTTCCGCGAAACGGTGTCTAACCGCGATCCAAAACGAAAAAAGATAGCCGACCTACGGGGCCAACGGGTACTTTTAGCCAATAACATTGATATGTTCGGCAACCCAATCAAAGACCCTAAGTTGGTAGCAGTTGAGATCATCCGAACAGAAAAGTACATTGAGCAAATTGAAGCTGAAATTGCTGCCATTGAAAACAACGCATCGTATCGGGGTTCGTTTGAATGGCGGTTTGAGTTTCCCGAAGTGCTGAATGATAAAGGCGACTTTGTAGGCTTTGATGCTGTGATTGGCAATCCGCCGTACAAAATGATACAACCTCATAATACCTCTGAGAATGAGATTGCTTTAATGAGAAAGTCGTTTGAAATCGCAGACTTCAAAATTGACTTATTTCATTTATTCTATCAGGCAGGTGTCAATATTTTAATTTCAAACGGTCTTCTATCATACATCACTCCAAGTAGTCTATTAAACAATGTATATGTCTCAAAACTAAGAAAGTGGCTCATTGATCGAAACCAAGTTATTTTGATAGGGGTAGCTGAGCAAAAGGTTTTCGCTGATGCAGATGTACATACGGCAATCTTTATGTTTCACAAGTGTAGTGAGGTTAAGCCGAACTTCAGAATCAAGTTAACAACTGAATTAGAAATCGCCATTCAGGGAGAAGAAAAGTTTCGAGAAATCGAACAAATAAAATTCGGTTCAGATATTAATGGAATATGGAATTTATTAGTTGATGAGAGTAATTATCAAATAATTCATAAGATTAATGCTTTCACACCATTAAGTAAATTAGCGGTCATTAATAGAGGGCTTATAACAGGAGATAGAAATAAATACTTTTCGGCTTCTCAGTTAGATATAAGATACGTTCCTATACTTACCGGTGGAGATATATTCAGGTATCGTAACAATGAACCTGCTGAATACGTACTGTTTATAAAGCCAAAAACATCGGGCGGTTGTTGGGATAGGGCTGTTCACCTAAGTACTCACAAAATTTGCATTCGACAAATTGGCAAAGAGCCTACTGCTACTCTCATTAGTCATCCTTATGCTGTAACAGGCAATATTTTTACAGTTATTGCACAATCTGAGAAATTAGAGTCGTATATTTTAGGCTTAATCAACTCTAAGTTGATTAAGTATTATTGGACTATCATGTTCTCTGATTTTAAAGATAGCTTTCCGCAAGTGACAATTGCAAGTATCTCTCAAATACCCGTTCCTAACAATAACCAGCCACTCCAAGATCAAATAACTGTGATGGTTAATCAGATCTTAACCGTCAAAGCTGCTAACCTAGCCGCTAATACATCTGCATTAGAAGGGGAAATAGACCAACTGGTTTACGCGCTGTATGGATTGACGGGAGAGGAAATAGCGATTGTAGAGGAAAAGTATTAAAGTATTTTTTGCAATTTTAAATTTGAGCACTCTTTTACTATTATGAGAACTGTTGAAATTTTAACAGCTTTAGGGTTGACAACAGCAACGCAAGTCTTGTTGTTAATAGTCATAGGATATTTTGGCAGAAGTATGATTAAATACTTTTTTAGTGAGAATATAGAAATAAAGAAAATGGAATTAAACAATGAACTTGAGACGAAGAAGCTTGAGCTAAATAAGGCCTTAGAGAGCCACAAACAATTACTCTTAGCTGACACTGAAATTTATAAACTTGATTTAAATAAAATATTAGAAAGTCACAAGAGTGAACTAGGCTTGTTAAATGCTAAGTACTCTAAACTTCACGATAAGCAATCGGAAGTAATTGCTCATCTTTACAGGCTCATAGTAAAACTTGAAGGGGATTTTCGGGCAATGACTGCTTTTATGAAAGAGGTACAGCAAGATGCAGAGAAAGAGGAAAATGAACGTATTAAGCAAGCTGGTGAGTCATTCAATGCTTATTCTTTATATTATTCAGAACACAAAATATTTTTCAATCAAGTGGTTTGTGCAAAATTAGATTCACTAAGAGAGAAATATTTTAGCACTCATTGGGACTATACATTCAACAAAAGATGGAATATTTCACCTGGTGATGGTGTATCAAGGCTACATATGAGAGATACAATTGACAAGACGATAAAGGAAGAAATTCCAGAAATTCTAAAAAATTTGGAATCAGATTTTCGAGAAATATTGACTGTGAAGTAGTTTGTTTTTTTACTTATTAAATCGTATTATTCCTATCTGTGGTTCATGCAGGCTCAAAGTGGAATTAAGATTAGCAACTCATTTTTGCTTAGATATGAACAATGTGAGGTGCATGAGTTAGGCTATGATCGGCGGGCAAGTGGGCGCACCTCTTCAGCATAGAGTGGCTTTAATAAGCCATAGCGTATACCATCTCGGATGGTCTTTTGGGATTTGGCAGGATTGGGCCATTCGTTTGCTACAATCTCTAAAGCTTCCACAGCGGTTTGCTCTCTTATTCGTTGGGCGGCCACATATCCACCAGCCACTATTGAAGCTTTCAACAGCGTTTCATGCCGGTTGCCCTCTGTTGCGGCTTCAGTAAAGCGAACAAGCCTGACTAATAGTTGTTCCTCACCCTGACCATTAAACTGGCTATAGTCAACGGGGCGGGGTTTCATTTTCTTTGGCGTGTATGTACCATTCATTACGGTAGCCGCTTCATTCATGTACGGGGCGGCATCGTAGGAGACAAACCGTAAATCAGTTGGGTTGCCCTTCTTACTCTTATCCAATTGTATACCAAAGATTTTACTGAATAGCTGTTGCAGGTGACGGAAATGAGCTGCTAACGTGTCGGGTGTTTGCCCGTCAGGTAATCGAACCACGAACCAAAGCCCACCGCGTACCGAGTACCCGCAAAGCAGCACGTATGGCAAGCGGGCAAGGTGCGTTTTGAGTTCAGCCATATCAACGCCGGGGTTATCTTTTTTGTCAATGTCTCCCATTAGTAGCGGCCACTGTTGCCGAATACGTTCCGCAAAAGGCGTGTCCCGTTTTCGGTGGTGAAGCCACGCAACAGGCGCAATGGCTGGTAACTGCTTTTTCATTTGCGCTTGAATGCCTTTATCTGGTTCGGCCCGTATAGCCACAATAATTTCCTGATAGTGTCTGGTGGTAAGCATACGCCGTAAGGTGGTTTGCTGGCTGGGTACGTTCGCAAAGTTGCCCCGCTGGTGGTCGTACTCAAAAAAGCTGATTGGTACGTCTAACAGCGTCGGCCGGTGCTGCTGATTATCCATAGTGCTAATTGCTAATAATGGTGCTGAATGTTTTTTGGCATAATGATTTAATACTGCCAACTGCCAGACCCCCTATATGGCCTTTAGCAGTTGGCAGTATCACTTTGCTACTCAATCGGGATTAGTTTGAAAAACTGGTTACGCCCCTCTTTGTAGTCAGACAGTCGAACAGCGCGGCCCTCTTCATCATACATTTCTTCTTCTCCACCCATAATACTTTTAAGCCGCTCACGGATTGTGGCGTTTTTTGCTTTAAACTCAGATTCTAAGATGGTCCAGACCTCATACTTGGGTAGGGGTCCCTCAGACAACAGACTTACTAGACGGTCGGCAATATCCTCTGTATCAGCCTTACGCTTGCGATGGTTAACGTGGGCGGCTACGCTGGCAGCATCGGCTAGAATAAGCCCCTTGGCCTCTTCGCTAAATTTCAGGTAGAGTGGTTCAGGTCGTTTGCCCCGCCTCAATTTCAGATAGCGTAGGCGGATGAGGTCAGTTTCGTCTCCGTTGGCATCGCGTTCAAAACCAATTTGCAGGACCGTACTGGCCTTATTGGCGGCTTCGGTTCCGGTATGACCTCTGGCTTTTTCTGTGCCGGGGTTTTGGTGAATAACCAGAAGAAATGTAGCATTATGCCGATCGCATAAATTACCGATGAAATCATACAAGCGCATAGATTCCTTGGCGTCATTAAAGTCGCCTACAGCATCGGTAACTACGTCAATTAAGCAAAGTAAGTGAAGGGCCGTTTGATCCCGAATGTGGCTTATAAATGCTTCTATCGCGTCAAAGCGTTCTTTTCGATCAACGGCTTTAATCGAAGTAAATCGAAATTCAGCGGGCTGTTCAGTCAGGGTAAAGCCAGCCTTCAACTTAATACCTTGAATAGCAAAGGGTAATTCCTCGCTTTGATTACGCTCCGTATCGATGTAACAGACGCAAAAGCGTTCTAGCGGTGAGCGGGCGAAGTCTAAGAAATGATTGCTGCTGGTATCGGTAGTTATCATTAAACTAGCCATTAATTCAGCTAATCTTGACTTGTGGCTACCATATGCACCCTGAATTATATTGATGGTCCCACGACCGATAATACCTGTTCCAGCGCGGATAATTAGGGGGGGGCTAAATACAACAGCGCGTGTAGCAGCATCGCTTAAAATCTTTTCACGTTCTAAAAGGTGATCGCAAAGTTTCGTTTTGTGTGGGCTATCCTTTTGTTGCTGATCGGAATAAGGGCTTGCTTTCAGATCGGTAAAATCACAATCAGCGGTTGCGGCCAACTCTTCATTACTCATCTTAAAAATGGGTGGGCCGTCTGTTTGGGCTGCGTCTAATACAGCTGTATCTTCGATACTATTAGATTCCATAACTGAATGATTAAAACGGGTTGGCGCGGGGGCATCAACCCGTTTTCGTTAAAGTGATTGGATTACTCTTGGTTGCCGGGGGTGCTAATGGGTGTTTGCTCCTGCTCTTGCAGATGGTTACCAAAACGGTCCGAAAACCATTTGGCCGTTTCCCGGTCGTTTTGATCGGGTGCGTATTGTTGAACAAGCTGTAGTAGATGCCACAACGCTAGCAAGTCAAAGTCATACATAGTCATAGCGGCGATCTATTTTATATGATTGACTTGTTTTTTCGTGACCGCTGCTAACACCTCTGACTTTAGGTAGCGTACCTGATTGCCGATAGTGTGCTTCGTGAGAATGCCCCGGTTAGCTGTCCAATCCCACACCGTGACCTTAGAAACCTTAAGGAGTTTCGCGGTTTCCCCCGGTGTTAGGAGTTCATCTTGTTCAGCGCCTACAGGTGTAGGTGCTGAAGGCGTCGAAACTGCTTTAACAGCTTCATAAACTATAGGTCTTAGAACATTGCCTAAGAAGATTTGCAGGTCGTTCAAATCGTGCATTTTGTTTATCTTAATTGATTCGAACGTGAAGTAAAAAAATAAAAACCGGCTCAATACCAACGGGTTACGCTGATTTAAGCCGGTTGAACTGGCGAAAAATAATCTTGCCAGAAGTACCCTTTAACTAACTGATTGATAGCCCTAATTCATTTGAAACTTGCCGGTGAATTTCGCCAAATATTGTTTCATGATTGGCAGCTGGCAAGTATCCTCTAAGTGTTCTCTCATTGTAAATCCGTTCACCTTTAGCATCAACCTTTTCTGAAACATCTTTGTAAGCCTTTGCTATAATCTTAGCAGGATTAGGAGTACGGCGGTTCCTTAGCTCAGTCGTAATAGTATTGCGAACAAAGTACCTAAACTGTTCGATTGCTTGATCTCGTCCGTGTTTGATGTATTTACCCCGTTTTGTTTTCGTTGCTGAGGGTTCGCTTTTTATTGCCCCCTGTTGATCGGGCTGCGTAGGGTTACTAATTTCTTTAAGTAGGAACAGTTTAAAGGCTACCATATCCCACAATATGCCAAAGCTCCGTAATTGGCTGCTCCGAATAAAAGCAAGCCAGTTGATAGCCGGGTTTCCCAACAATTCGCTTTCAATCAAAGCAGGGGCGTTCAGTCGCTGCTGTTTTACTGGCTCTGGTTCATGAGTAAGTTTACCTTTTCCCTCTCTGAATACAGTGTATTCAGTCTGAAACTGCTTTATCATACTCTCGATTGCAGTAAGTTGTAAGCGTGCGTAATCGGTACTATTCCAGCCCTCACTACTGGCAAAATATCTAGCTTTACGTTGCTCTAAGGGTTCATTTACCCACTGCTCAAACGATGAATATTCGGTATGCCTAACTTTTTCAAACCATACCTTACGGGTCAATGCTAGGTCTTTGTCATTGTTTGGGTAGGCTAGTCCCCAATGCTTCTGACTTATTACCGCCCCATTATCATCTGTCTCTTTCCAAGTTGGGCCGGTATTAGTATGACCAAACATTCCCATACCTGAGCGTTGCCAAATGACTCCGTTTTCATCCTTGTGAGTCCCCATCGCTATACTTATCCGAATAAAATATTCTACCTGATCTTCATAGGAAAGCAAACTTTCTATATGAGCCGTAAATACGTCTAGCATTGAGTAGGTATAGGCATCATCTGTTTTCAGCCGTTCAGGGTCGTATATTGGCTCTTGCATTGTTGAAATTGATTTAGCCCGCTGTTGGTGTTCCAGACCTCAGCGGGCTTTTTGCTAGTTTAAGCACTCTTGAACGGTGAAGCGGCGGTAACCTGTTTTTGCCAGTGTAGGGCCATTACTTTAGCGTGTTGCTCTCGGTCAAGTTTGATGTACTTCATAAATGCTTTTTCGGTACGGTGGCCAGTAATCTGCATAATGGTCATAGCCGGAATACCTATCAGGTACATATTTGTAGCGAACGAACGGCGGGCAGTGTGGGTGCTTACCATTTCCCATTTCTCGAATGATTTTGTTACCCGTTTCCCCCCCTTCGTTTGCGCCTTGCTCTCAATACTATTGATACCAGCCAACTGACAAACCTCTTTCAGATAGTCGTTCATCTTTTGGTTCGATATACTTCTGGGCAACGTGCCGCCGTATTTCGCTAACATGGCCGTCACTATGTCATAGCAGGGAATAACTACTTTGTCAGCGGTCTTTTGCTGCTCAATACGGATAAGCCCGTCTTTGATGTATTCGGGCCGTAGGTTGGTTAAGTCAGAGAACCGTAAGCCAGTGTAACAACCAACTAAGAAGAGGTCTCTAACGCGCTCTAATCGCTCTGATTTGGATAGGTCTATTTCCTGTAACCGTAGTAGTTCGGCCTCACTCAGATAGACGTTATCGGCATCCTCTTTGACAACCTTAAATTTGCGGCTCCGGTAATCCTGCTTAACCTGAATACCCCTTGCGCTGGCATCGTTTAGAAAGACCTTCAACGTTTGCAGGTACTTACCTACGTTGTTAGTGGCAAAGCCTTTCGTTGCAGTCAGATAGGCGTTAAAAGCGTCGTAGAAATCAAGGTCGATAGTATCAAAATCAACCTTACGGCGGTATATGATAGCAAATTCCCGTAAGACCTTCAAAACGGTTTCGTACTTCTGAATAGTACGCCGTTCTACGTGCTTACCCGTCTCGATATTGACGCGGGTAGGGGCGGCAGTAATGAACTTAGATATGAATGTAAATAAGGCGGGTTCTGTTGGTTCCGGTTTGGCTACCTCGACAACTGGCTTTAGGTAAGCATCTATACGGGCCTTTACGCTCTCTTTGGTGAGGGCTTGCCGGTTAGACTTCATATCAGCAATAATGCCGCCTATGGCTTCATCTGTATCTTTTAGCCAATCGTTGATCTGTTGCTTGTCTATGGCATCAACTATGTTCTTTACCCGGCTGGTTTTGCCGTTCCAGTGTATAGGCAGGACTTTGAATCCTGAACCAAAATTGAGCCGTTGGTTCTCGAATCGAACTGCACAGATAATAGGAGTTGCTTTTGTTGCTTTGGGGTCACGTAACAGGTACGTAACGGGCGAATCTGACGAACGAGACATAGCGTTTTCTGTGTGTTATTCCGTACACCAAATATAACACGGTGTACGGAATGGTGTACGGAATAGCTTAGTTTATTCGTATTCGGCCTAATCAGACATAATCGCCATAACTATCGAAAACCGCCTCTATTGATTAAATAGGGAGATTTTATGCATATTGCGATGTATAATATAACTACTGAAATTAGATAGGTTAAAGTTCAGCTCCCGCTACTAAGAAAACCCCTACTAGTTTGATAAAACAGACCGGTAGGGGTTTTTTCTTTTCAGCCCTGCACCGAATGTGGCGCTATAGCCCTATCTCGACTAGTAAGCTCTCCTGCCTGATGAGGCTATCTGCCGTTACCAATCAGCAAAAAACTGCGCAGGCAAGACAAGCATTTGTATGATTCGGTTGGGAGGTAGAAAAAAAGTGTCTTGATCAAAGCTGGCCTGTGCATTTTATCGATAGATACGGTCTGGCCGCAGTGTGGACATTTTACGCTGAGGGATGGGCGATAAATCACCAGCAATAATCCCGACAAAGCTATCAAAGAGCCTAAGGCACTAAAAAGTAGGTACATTGTTTGACGTAAAATTCCTGTAAAGCAATTATAAAGCTTGTTTTAGTTATATTTATTCCATTAATCTGGCGGAAAGTTAACAGGAAAATTTGTGTAGCAACAGGCAGCCAAACAAATATTAACTATTCGTCATATTCTAGTTAATAGTCAATCTTACAAGACTTTACCCATTTATATCCTTTTACTTTTCCTCCAGGCTACCTAATCACTGAATTATTACACCAAAAATCAGCCATATATAGTATATAGTAATAATCCAAAATCTTATATGTGTACTCAATATCTCAAATCAAAGGCATCTCTCGTATGCGCTGTCTACCAGCAGATGTACCAAGACTGACAGACACTTAGTACTGAACACAATCAAAGAGGGCGCCCCCTAGCAATTAACTATTGCTAGGGGGCGCCCTCTTTGGTTGTTCCCGTTTGGTCAGGCCGATAGTTCGCCGGTAAGCGTTGACTGGCCGATTAATGCATTACGCACCTGAGCCGTAATCTCGAACGAACGTAACCGGGCCGAATGGTCGAAAATCTGGGCGGTTGTCATCAGTTCATCCACCTGTGTTTGCTCAATGAAGTTAGTCAAGCCACGGTGCACGGTTTCGGGCGAGCCCACAACGGCATAGCGCAGCATCTGATTTGCTCCCGATTGCTGAATGGCATATTCGAGCAAATCGGGACGGTCGACGGGCGGTGGTAATTGGCCGGGCGTACCACGCCGCAAATTGATAAACTGCTGTTGCACCGACGTAAAGAGCCGCCGCGCTTCCTCGTCGGTATCGGCCGCCACCACGTTTATACCCAGCATTACGTAGGGTTTAGCCAGGGTTTCGGAAGGCACAAACTGTGTGCGGTACACATGCAATGCCTGCATGAGGGCGTCGGGCGCAAAGTGCGACGCGAAAGCAAACGGTAAGCCCAGCATCGCTGCGAGTTGCGCGCCAAACAGGCTGGAGCCTAGTATCCAGATGGGTACGTTCAGGCCAGCTCCCGGCATTGCCTGAACGGCTTGTCCCGGTTGCGCCGCCTGAAAATACTGGCGCAATTCAACCACGTCTTGCGGGAACGTATCGGGGCCAGTCAGGTTACGCCGCAGCGCACGGGCAGTTACCTGATCGGAACCCGGTGCCCGACCAACACCCAGATCGACCCGACCCGGATAAAGCGACGCGAGCGTACCAAACTGTTCGGCGATTACGAGTGGCGAGTGGTTGGGCAGCATGATACCACCTGACCCAACCCGAATCGTTTTTGTACCACCGGCAATGTACCCAATTACGACCGAGGTAGCGGCACTGGCAACGCCGGTCATGTTATGGTGTTCGGCTAACCAATATCGGTTATAGCCCCATTTTTCGGCATG
This sequence comes from Fibrivirga algicola, assembly GCF_011742925.1. Taxonomy (GTDB): domain Bacteria; phylum Bacteroidota; class Bacteroidia; order Cytophagales; family Spirosomataceae; genus Fibrella; species Fibrella algicola. The sequence goes on along the minus strand of NZ_WAEL01000005.1, from coordinate 296,055 downwards.
TTGCGCCAAATCACGGGCGTTTTGTAGTGCCTGATTGACCGTGCTACCCTGAGCAACGGGAACCAGATCGAGTATAGAAAAAGGAATGCTGTTCATCGCGTTGTTAAAGCCGTAAGTGCCCCAGCCCGTTTACGAGCCGGAAAGCTTTCGGATGTAACATAAACAGCCCTTAAATAATTACCCCACCTGCCTAATTGTCCCACATGTTCACGGCCTTTACTTACCCTCAGCTAGCTGACTAATACCAGCGGGAACCTCTGGCTCTCCGTTGAAAAAAGCGCCCCGTTTTCCCTGCGTCAAGGCCCAGCGGTGCAGCCAGGAAATACCGCCTTTGTTTACATAGTCGTCGCGCGATTGATAAGCAGGATCCTGAACCGCTTTCTCGAGCGAGATAAAGCGATAGCCTTCTGTCGCCAGGCGAGAAAGCACTTCCCCCAGATAAATGGAATTGATGGTGTTAGCATGCATCAGCAGGATATGGGCGATCGGGCGTTTAAACAGCGAATCGGCCTGCGCTTCATAATAATGGACACAGTCGAGCATGTATGTTACGTACTGCTTACCCACTGCTGCTGCCAGACTGGTATTCTGGCGGAGCAGGGCCATATCGTAAGCAGCAGAGAACAGGTAATCGCCATTATCAATCGAAACAGGGGCTTCCTGATACGCATGGTCGGCCAGGTAGCGCACCAATGAATCACGCTTGGCCACGGTGTTTCCGCGATGCAGATAGGGATGCCGAAAATAGCGGGGTTGCCGGTTCATCGGTTGTAGTAAACCACGCAGCAGTGTGTCTACGCCAGCGATATCCTGCTGGAACTCGGCAGCCGAAACAGCATTGTAGTCCTTGTGGGCGAAGGTGTGGTTTCCTAGTTCCATGCCAGCACTGAGCCACCGCTTGAGCAACCTTATCTGAGCGGTATCGGGTTTGTCTCTTACTACCAGTTTTTCACCTACAACGAACCCAATAGCAGGTACGTTATACTGCCCTAACTGAGTGAGCAGGCTTTTCGTGAGTAAGTCACGTCCCTCGGGAGTCCGATAAAAGCGAGACACGGTGGGCAGGTCATCGATCGTCACACAGATCTGCTTCTGCGCCCGTACAGGAGCAACTAAAGAGAGGATCAGTAAACAGATTGACAGAACCAGAGAATAGAATTGCATATCGGTTGACGATGAAAGCAGCCTTTCAGCTGCCTATGTAGTTAAGCACTGATGATCACCTACTTGTGGGCTATGCAGGTGTATAACGCCCATGCTTGTTGTACCAAAAAGAAGGCTGGTTTGGCTTGCATACCCTTTTTTGATCCGCAGAGCCTATTTGATGCGTAATAATCTGACAGCCATACTGAAAAGACCGTTGCGCATAAAGATTCCATTTCCTATCTTTGCGGTCCCGTTGAGAAAAATCAGATAGCCATGGCTAAGAAAGGTAATAGAGTTCAGGTAATTTTAGAGTGCACAGAACAGAAGGAAACTAACGTTCCCGGCACATCGCGGTACATTACGACTAAGAACCGTAAGAACACGCCAGCTCGTATCGAGCGTAAGAAGTACAATCCGAATTTGAAGCGGGTAACGCTCCATAAAGAGATTAAGTAATTAGTCATCCGGCGGAACCCGATGCGTAACAGCAATTGAGGCACACGTCAAAACAAGCTCAGAACAATGGCAAAGAAGGTAGTTGCAACCCTGAAAACGAAGGATAACGGCAAAGCATACGCGAAAGTGATCCGTGCCGTGAAGTCACCCAAAACGGGGGCTTACACCTTCAAAGAAGAAATGGTACTGATCGACGAAGTGCAAAACGCACTGAAAGCTTAGTTGCTCGTTAACGTTCAGTAACCGCGTACAAGGAAGTCCCGATGAGGGACTTTTTTTGTTTTAGCTTTGTACAGGAAGTTCAAAGCCCTGAAAGTCGTCATCGATGCGTTATAAGTCACGTTGCTCAATACAGACGAGTATACGGCTTTCCAGACCTAGAACTCCTCAATGACGACTTTCAAGACTATTATATACCTATGGCTTTCTTCGGTTTATTTGGAAAAGAGAAAAAAGAGTCGCTCGACAAAGGCTTAGAGAAAAGCAAAGACAGTTTCTTCTCTAAACTGGGACGGGCCGTTGTCGGTAAAGCGACCGTCGACGAAGAAGTACTCGATGAACTTGAAAACGTGCTGATCTCCTCTGACGTAGGCGTTGAAACAACCGTTAAGATCATCGACCGGATCGAAGCCCGAGTGGCGCGCGACAAATACATGGGGACCAGTGAACTGGACTCTATTCTGCGCGAAGAAATTGCCGCCCTGCTATCTGATAATAAAAGCGCCAGTGCCACAGGTAGCGATGACTTCGACTTGCCTGCCGGCAAGAAACCGTATGTTATCATGGTCGTTGGCGTCAATGGGGTAGGTAAAACCACGACCATTGGCAAGCTGGCGTCGCAATTTCACAAACGCGGCAAAGTTGTTGTGCTTGGCGCGGGCGATACCTTCCGGGCCGCTGCCGTTGACCAGCTTAAACTCTGGGGCGACCGCGTTGGCGTTCCGGTTATTTCGCATGGTATGAATACCGACCCCTCGGCCGTAGCCTACGACGCCGTAAAAAAAGGGCAGGAAATGGGCGCCGATGTAGTCATTATTGATACCGCCGGGCGACTGCATACGAAAGTGAATTTGATGAACGAGCTATCGAAGATCAAGCGGGTGATGCAGAAGTTTATTCCCGACGCGCCACACGAAGTACTGCTCGTGCTGGACGGATCGACGGGACAAAACGCGTTTATTCAGGCAACCGAGTTTACGAGAGTAACTGAGGTAACAGCACTGGCGATCACTAAGCTGGACGGTACGGCCAAGGGCGGTGTGGTCATCGGCATTTCCGACCAGTTTCAAATTCCGGTTAAGTACATCGGTGTTGGTGAGAAAATCGACGATCTCCAGACCTTCGATAAGATGGAGTTTGTCGACTCCTTCTTCAAGAAGGTGAGTTAAACGATCAGGCAGTTTGCTTGTCTATCGGGTGTTACTGGCGGGTAGGTAGTGATCGCGCTCCCTGCCCACCAGCAAAGCATTAACCAACCACAGACCCCTTTACCGTCATGCGTAGCCTCCTCTTTATTATCGCGTTTTTCTGCCTGACAACCAACTCAATGGCTCAAAAAAAGCCAAAGCAAAAAACTGTGATGAGCAAAAAGCAAGGCATTTGTGGCACGGTACTCGAACAGACCGGTAACCAGATGCCCGGCCCCGGGAAAATACCGTCGAAAGGCACGCCCGTTAGTCGCGAGGTCCTGATCTACCCAGCTCTGACCATGGAGGGCGTTGAGGGTATGGAAGAGGGCTTTATTACCTCTACGAAGGGCGTAAAGCCAGTTAAAACGGTAACATCAGGCAAAGACGGTAAATTCTGCATTTATGGCCTTCCCGCAGGTACGTATTCGGTACTGGTGCGCGAACCGAAGGGCCTGTATGCCAGCTTATTCGATATGGATGGCCGGCTCAATGCTGTAACCGTTAAAAAGAATACCACCACGCAACACACCGTTCAGATTACGTACCAGGCTGCTTTCTGATCATGGGTACGTTCCTGTTGTTCGCCATTCCCTTCTCTCTGGTCGGCTGGTTGATATACCGGGCGATTCGGTATACGAGTGAATCCGTCGGAGAAGATTCACCACTGAAACGGGTAGTCGTTTACGAATATAAGGCGCTGGATTTCTTACAGTGGACAAATTCGCCGGTATGGCTTATTGCTTGTCTTATCTCTCTTTGGGCCTGCTGGGTAGTCCTGTATTATCTAGATACAGCTACAAGCATCTGGCATTAGATTCTTGCCGCCTTCATGATCGCAGTGTGCGGTGCTTCGTTCTATCTGCTCAACAAATTATTCCTGCTGGAAGAAAAGTTCTGGACAATCATCCGCCATACTTCACTGGTGCTTGATCCCGCAGTAAAGGCAATTACGGTTCACCGTGCCGGTACGTCTACTTTACTGACCGCCGGTAATGTTGCGCTAATCGAATCGCATATAACGGCACAGGGAAAATTCGCCTACTTCTACTTTCGATTCATCGACTACGATGGAAACGCCACGTTCTTTTTCGACTACGGCAAAGGACTTAGTTTTGCCATCGAGGATTATTTCAAGGGTGTTCCTAGGAAATGGGTTGAGCACAAATTCCCATTCAATACTGTGCAAGTGGCGTAAGCAGGCTTCACAGCATGGAGTTTCAAGAAAAAGGAACACACTACTTCACAGTACGCTAACAGCATCAGCAACCAGGCATTCTTCAGCACTCCGCAATGCCTGAATCATCTCTGTTGAACCTATGAAGAGCGGAGAACGCTGATGAAGGTTCGTCGGCTCAACATCGAGCAGGCGTTTGCGGCCGTTTGTTGCTACGCCCCCAGCTTGTTCGGCAATGTAGGCCATGGGGAAGCATTCGTAGAGTAATCGCAGCTTTCCGTTGGGCGATTTTACCGTTGGTGGATACAGGTAAATCCCGCCTTTGATAAGGTTGCGGTGGAAATCGGCCACCAGCGAACCGATGTATCGGCCTGTCAGGCGTTGCTGCTTGCAGGTTTTCAGGTACGTCTGCACATAGGCAGGATAATCGAGTTCGTTGCCGTCGTTGCATGAGAAAATCTGCCCGTCGGCTGGCTGACGAAGTCCCGGATGCGACAGAATGTATTCTCCCAGGGAAGTGTCGTAGGTGAATCCGCTAACGCCGTCGCCCGTTGTCAGGACCAGGATCGTAGAGGAGCCATACAGAATGTAGCCCGCTGCCACCTGCTTATCACCGCCCTGTAGAAAATCAGCCATTGTCGCTTCGGTACCTACTGGTGTAACGCGGCGATAGATGGAGAAAATAGTGCCGATCGATACGTTCACATCAATATTTGACGAGCCGTCGAGGGGGTCGATGGCAACCACGTATTTGGCATTGCGGTTGCCGGTACAGATAATATCGTCATCTTCCTCTGAAATAATGGCGCACACCTCACCTCCGTTTTTCAGGGCGCGTAGAAACCGAATGTTCGCCACTACATCGAGTTTCTGCTGCGTTTCGCCCTGAATATTCCCCGACCCCGCCGAGCCGGTAATATCCATCAGCCCCGCCCGATTTATTTCGCGGTTAATAATCTTACTCGCCAACGCCATGTCGCGTAGTAGTTGCGACAGCTCGCCTGTAGCGTACGGAAACGCCGTTTGCCGACGCATAATGTAGCGGTCGAGCGTGGTGCCGACGGGCAGCGCCAGATTACCCAGATCGGCGTTGTTTTCAGTAAACGTCATACGAGTGATGATGGAAAGAGTGATGACTAACTTATGGCTGGCATAAGATCAGGTCAAAGAATCTGTTGCTTTTCGTCGAATAACCGTTGCAGGTACATGGCTTTTTCGTCGTAGGCGGCGGTGTCGACCCAGGTTTGTCGGGGGTCGAGCAGGGCGTTGGGTACGTCGGGGCAGGTGGCTGGCATGGCAAGGCCGAAGATCGGATGAGCACGGTACTGGATTCGGTCGGGGTCGAGCCTGCCTGACAGCACCGCGCTGATTAGTGCCCGTGTGTGTGTGAGACTAACGCGTTTACCAACGCCGTAACCGCCGCCCGTCCAACCAGTATTAATGAGCCAGACATCGGTGTCGTGCTCACGAATTTTATCACCCAGCATCTTGGCATACGCACCTGGAGTAAGTGGCATGAAAGCTGCCCCGAAGCAGGCCGAAAAGGTGGCTTTCGGCTCGGTCACGCCCATTTCGGTTCCAGCTACTTTGGCCGTGTAGCCTAGCAGGAAGTACTGCATGGCCTGCTCGGGCGTGAGGCGGGCAATGGGCGGCAGTACACCGAACGCATCGCAGGTCAGGAAAAAGATCGTTTTAGGGTGGCCCGCCACCGACGGAATACGGGCATTATTGATGAAGTCGATGGGGTATGACGTCCGTGTATTCTCGGTCAGGCTCGTATCGCTGTAATTGACCGTGCTGGTGCCGGGCGCAAATCGGGTATTCTCTACGATGGCACCGTACCGGATGGCGTCATAGATTTGGGGTTCACGCTCGCGGGTCAGGTCAACGACTTTGGCGTAACAGCCGCCCTCAAAATTGAAAACGCCGGTTTCGCTCCAGCCATGCTCATCATCACCGATCAACGCCCGGTTCGGATCGGCTGAGAGCGTTGTTTTGCCAGTGCCCGACAAGCCAAAGAAGAGCGCCACGTCGGTTTTGCCGTCGCGCTCGCCCACATTAGCCGAACAGTGCATGGGTAGCACATTTTGAGAAGGGAGCAGGTAATTCAAAGCCGAGAAAATTCCCTTCTTGATCTCACCTGCGTAGCACGTACCCCCAATGAGCAAGATGCGCTTCGACAGGTTGAGTAGGGCAAAATTTTCGGCGCGCGTACTATCTTCCGTTGGAATGGCCTTAAAGCCGGGAACGGCCAATACGGTGAAATCTGGCTTGAACCGGTTCAGTTCGTCGTCGGCTACCCGCTGAAACATATTATGGCAGAACAAATTTTGCCAGGCTGCCGTGGTCAGAATACAAAGGTTTAGCTGATGCGCCGGATCAGCACCGGGCGATGATTCACCAGCCCGGGCATAGCGCACATATACCGTCTGGTATTCCAGAAAGCTACGCATCCGACGATGTAGCTGATCAAATTTGGCCGCCGAAAACGGGATATTCACGTTGCCCCAGTCTACGGTATCGGCCGTCAACTCATCGCGCACGATGTACCTGTCTTTGGGCGAACGGCCTGTAAAACGACCCGTTGTGCATAACAAGGCACCAGTATCTGTTAGTTGACCCTCACCACGCTGCACTGCCTGCTCGATCAAGGCCGCTGGCGAAAGTTGAAAAAACAGCTCAGAGGGTTCTGCCAGTTGCAGGAAGTCAATGGCGTTATCGGCCGGAAAATTAAGGCTGATTAACTGGGCAAATGATTGCGATTGTTCAATGACCATAGTAGGCGTGTGTTTACTGTACGAGCGATGAAACAAAGATAGTAGCGATTATTATATATTTAGCGAACGTTCGCTAAAATTTAGAGCAACGCTTATCGAACGGGAAGTTGTAATTTTGTCCCAGGCTGTACACCTCTCCAGATTATATCATGAATACCGACCGGGATAAAGTAAGGCTCATTTTTGGCCTTAAGCTGAAACAGTTGCGAGCCGATCAGGGGTTGTCGACTTATGACCTGGCCGATTTGACCGGCCTGTCACCTTCCTACCTAAATGAGATCGAGAAGGGGAAAAAGTACCCGAAAACGGAAAAGATCTTTGCCATTGCCAAAGCGCTGGGTACCGACTACGACTCGCTGGTATCGCTACGCGTCAGCAAGCGACTGGAACCAGTTGTCGGCTTACTCAACTCGAACGTTCTCAACGAGTTACCATTCGATCTGTTTGGTATAGAGCCCGGTTATTTTTTAGAAGTGATGGCCAATGCACCTGCCAAACTGAGCGCATTCATTAGTACGATCATCGAAATTGGCCGCAACTATGACCTGCGTGTTGAGCAGTTTTATTTCTCGGTGTTGCGTACGTATCAAGCTATGCACGACACCTATTTCGATGACCTGGAACAACAGGCCGATGCATTTCTGGCACAACACCCGCTGCCTGAATCGCCGGCCCAACTGCCCGCTCAACTCACTGACGTACTAATTAGCACTTTCAGCTGTACGGTAACCCCTTACGACGACACTACGCACCCTGCGCTCACATCGCTACGGTCTGTTTATATTCCGGAATCGAACACGCTACTGATCAATAGCCGGTTATCCTCCGAGCAAACGGCGTTCACACTGGCGCGCGAGGTGGGCTACCGACACTTACAACTGGTCAACCGACCACTTGAATCATCGATGCTGGCGGCCCGTTCGTTCGATGAAGTGCTGAACAATTTTCGTGCGTCGTACTTCTCGCGGGCAGTGCTAATGCCACGAACCGGGCTAATGCCTATTCTGACTGCCTTTGTTGCACAACGTACCTGGCAGCCCGACCGGTTGCTACAGGCCTTGACCCATTTTGGCGTTACGCCCGAAATGTTTCTGCTTCGGACGATGAGCCTGCTTACAAGTGGGTTTGGCCTTAATGATCTGTTCTTTCTCCGTTTCGACCAGCCAGGCGGACGCAACGACAACGACCGATTCGTTTTATCGAAAGAGTTGCATCTGAGCCGTTTGCATACCCCTCACGGCGTGGCACGCGACGAACACTACTGCCGTCGCCAGGTGGCCTTAACGCTGTTGAACGACCTACGCACCGAACAGGCACAGGGAAACTGGAACGGCCAGCCCATTTGTCAGGCGCAGATCACGACCTACCCCAGCGATGGGAACGCCTATTTCGTGCTGTCGATCGCCAAATCGTCGCCGCCATCTACCACCAATAGCAGCATCAACATCGGGCTGCCTATCACCGACCAACTCCGTTCCGTCTTCGCTTTCCTCGACGACCCCACCATTCCGCGTACCGACGTAGGCGAAACCTGCGAGCGTTGCCCTATCCCCGACTGCGCTGTCCGTGCGGCAGCACCGGTTGTATTGGCGCGAAATGAACAGACAGAGCGGGTGCAGGCGGCAATTGAGGAATTGAGAAAGGTAAACGAGTTATAACTCTTCATCGTCTACTACCTGAAACTTGAAACTCTATTCAGGCGTTACCCTAACCACGATAGGGTCAATCCAATTTTGTTTTGAAAACCAAAGGCTTACTTACCAATAAAATCAACATCGTCACGCTGGGTTGCTCAAAAAACCTGGTCGATTCAGAGACGCTGTACACGCAATTGAAAGGCAACGGCATGGCCGTGACGCATGAATCGAAAAAGGACGACGCCAACATTGTGGTGATCAACACCTGCGGATTCATCGATAACGCCAAAGAAGAGAGCATCAACACCATTCTCAGGTACGTCGACGCCAAAGAAGCGGGTGTTGTGGATAAAGTATACGTAACGGGTTGTTTGTCACACCGCTATAAAGATGAGCTGGAAGTTGAAATGCCGACCGTCGATGCGTGGTTTGGCACTAACGAACTACCCCGTCTGCTGAAAACATTGCGTGCCGATTATAAGCACGAACTCGTTGGCGAACGCCTGCTGACGACCCCCGCCCATTACGCGTACCTGAAAATTGCCGAAGGTTGCGACCGGCCCTGCTCGTTCTGCGCCATTCCGATCATGCGCGGTCACCACGTGTCGCGCCCGATGGACGAACTGGTGATGGAAGCAAAATCGCTGGCCCGTCGCGGCACCAAAGAACTCATTCTGATTGCTCAGGACCTGACCTATTACGGCCTTGACCTAGCCAAAAAGCGCAACCTTGCCGAACTCGTCGACCGCCTGGCCGACGTAGAAGGCATCGACTGGATTCGCCTGCAATATGCCTACCCGTCCGGCTTCCCACTCGACGTGCTCGACGTCATGCGCGAACGGCCGAATGTTTGCAATTACCTGGATATGCCGTTGCAAACTGGCTCGACGGAATTGCTGAAGCTGATGCGACGGGGTATTACCCGTGAAAAAACCGAAGAGTTGGTACACACGATTCGCGCGAAAGTGCCGGGGATCCACCTGCGCACCACACTGATTGTGGGGCACCCGGGCGAAACTGATGCGCTGTTTGAGGAGACGCTCGACTTCGTGAACCGGATGCGCTTCGACCGACTGGGTACGTTCACCTACTCGCACGAAGATCAGACACACTCCTACTCGATGCCCGACAACGTACCTGACGACGTAAAGCAGGAACGCGCCGACGCCATTATGGAGATTCAGGAAGGCATTTCACACGAGAATAACCTGAAGAAAGTAGGCCAGACCCACAAAGTGTTGTTCGACCGGAAAGAGGGCGGTTACTTCATCGGCCGTACCGAATTCGACTCGCCGGAAGTAGACAACGAAGTGCTGGTACCAGCTACCAAGAACACATACGTCCGCCTGGGTGACTTCGCCCAGGTACGTATCACCGACGCCCAACCGTTCGATCTTTACGGCGAAGTGGCCAGTGAGGTCAGTGTACCTACACTGGCGTAAAAATGGCTTCGCGTACTGCTTTGTGCAGTATACTATTGCTTCGCTGGTCGTTCCCTATGACTAGCGAAGCAACTCCGGTATTTATACAACGACTTAGACTTTCTCCAGCCGCCGCTTTTGCATTTCATCGGCAACGCGGTGCGACTCAATATCATCGCGCTGGTGAAGTTGATCGACGATGGCGGCATGGTTAGTATCATCCCGGTTCTGACTTAGTTTGGCGGCTCCCTGCATCGTTTCGATTGCCAGTTCAAACGCCACCAAGCCTTTCATTTGCTGACGAACATACGCCTCAGTCATGCTCTCGATCGACACGGGACAGGCCGAGGCGGCTTCGTATTTATCCACTTGGGTACGTAGCAACGCAAGCGTTTCCTCATCGGTCAACACGCGGGTACGTCCATACACGTGCACCGACAGGTAGTTCCAGGTAGGTACGTTCACATGATCGTACCACGACGAAGAGATATAGGCGTGCGGTCCCGAAAAAACGGCCAGCGCAGGCGTTGTGCTGCCGAACAGGATTGCCTGCGGATTTACCTTCGAGACATGACCGATCAGCCGCGCCGTGCCGTCAGCATCAACCTGAAGCTCAATTGGCAAATGGGTGGCGATAGGAACACCTGCTTCGTTTGTCAGCACAAGCAGCGCGAATGAATACTCCCGGATAAACTGGAAAAGTTGATCACGATCGTTTTCCTGAAAATGTTTAGGTACGTACATAAGCAACTGAGTGGGCTGTTGACAGAAAATTTCCGGAAACAGTACGGTATGGAAAGGCAGTCAGCCAGTTCTAAGAACTGGCGAATTTAAGGCAATCACCGATGCTGTTTAAGCGACACATGTTATAACGGGTAGAAAAATCTGTTTTTAGCATTATTCTGCTATAAGTTTGACTTCTGTAACGTAGCTCTACCAATCGCATGATACGCCGGGCATCGAATCGAATTCAGTATAGCCTTGTTTCACTAGCCGTTGGCCTGTTTAGCGGCGTGATCTGGTCATCGTGTAGCCAGTTCAGCAGCGTAACCAAACCTGCCGATGTGGTGGCGGCGGAGTTGAACGTACCTGAAAAGGTCGATTATAACCTGCACATCAAGCCAATTCTGTCTGATCGCTGCTTTGCTTGCCACGGACCGGATAAGAACAAGCAACAAGCTGGCCTCCGGCTCGATACACCCGAAGGCGCTTACGCGGCACTGGAAAAGAGTGGCAAAAAAGCCATCGTTCCCGGCGATCTGGCCAGCAGCGAGCTGTTCCACCGCATCACCAGCACCGATCCCGACGAGATGATGCCCACGCCGAAGTCGAATCTGACGTTAAGCGCGGAGGAGAAAGCCATGCTGATCCGGTGGGTTGAACAGGGTGCCGAATACAAGGAACATTGGTCGCTAGTGGCCCCGACCATGCCCGACGTACCCGAGATCAAAAACGATTCCTGGGTACGTAACGACATCGACCGGTTTGTGCTGGCGAAATTGGGTGATAAGAAGTTGCGACATGCTCGGGAGGCCGACAAAACGACGCTCCTTCGCCGGGTTACGCTCGACCTGACTGGTTTGCCCCCAACCCTGGCCGAGATTGACGCGTTTCTGGCCGACAAATCGCCGAATGCCTATGAAAAAGTGGTGGATCGGTTGCTGGCTAGTCCGCATTATGGCGAACGGCAGGCGGTGGAGTGGCTCGACGTGGCCCGCTACGCCGATACGCACGGCTATCAGGACGATGGCCTGCGCACGATGTGGCCCTACCGCGATTGGGTCATTCGGTCGTTCAACAAAAATCAGCCATTCAACCAGTTTGTCACTTGGCAACTAGCGGGCGATTTGCTGCCCAAACCAGCCAACATGAACGATCGCCGCGATCAGCTACTGGCAACGGCCTTCAACCGAAATCATCAGCAGTCGCAGGAAGGCGGCATTGTGGATGAGGAATACCGCGTGGAATACGTGGCCGACCGGGTAGCCACGTTTGGCAAAGCGTTTCTGGGCCTGACCACCGAATGCGCCCGTTGCCACGACCATAAATACGACCCCATTTCGCAGAAAGATTACTTCTCGCTGTTCGCCTTTTTCAACTCGAACAACGAGCGCGGCCAGATTCCCTACAACGGCGAAGCAGCGCCAACCATAACATTGACTACGGCTGAGGAACAGGCTCAACTGGCGTATATTCACCAGAAGTTGACGCCGATCCAACAGCAATTGAACCCGAACCGGACGGTTTACCAACAACGGTTTGGTCAATGGCTGACGCAGGTCGAACGGCGGTCTATTGCGCCCAACGAAACTGGTTTGGTGGCTCGCTACACTTTTGATGAAGCCAATCGGGGCGATGTAAAGGCGTATGAAGCCAAGAAGTCTGACGAACGGAATCGCCGAGACGAACAGCGGAAGTTGGCCGAAGCCAAAGCACTGGCAAAGGGCAAGCCAGCACCTGAAGAAAAGAAGGAGCCGCGCAAGCCCAAAACCCGCCTATCGGTAGAAGAAAATCCACGTAACCTCTTTCTGAACACCGCCAATGATACCCTGCACGCTTACCTGGGCGGCGACGTCGATAACTTACCGAAACAGGTAGCGGGCCGGTTCGGCAAAGCCCGTTTTCTTCCCGGCGATAGCTTCATTGTGCTGCCGTCTGAATTGGCCGCCTTCGATCAGAACCAGCCGTTTACTGTCAGCAGTTGGTTCAGGCTGAATAAACTCGGCACCGCCATGACCCTGGTTGGCCGTACAACCGGGCCAATGGATGGGCAGCGCGGCTACCAACTCGACTTACTGGCCGACGGTCGCTTGAAGGTGATGATGAGCCACGTTTGGCCCGCCAACGCCATCGATATTGAATCGGTCGAAAAAGTACCTGCCAACCAGTGGTTCCAAGTCGCGTTTACCTACGACGGGATGGGCAAGGCGAAGGGCATTTCTCTGTACCTAAACGGTCTGCCGATAGCTACGCGGGTAGTCAACGATCACCTGATTCACAGCATTGTTTGGGGTATGAAGAAATCACACTGGGCGCAACACCCGTTTTACGTGGGGCGCATGCACGACAATTTCTACAAGGATTTCGCCGTGGATGAACTACGCATCTACAATCGCTGCCTTACGCCGCTGGAACTGCCCCGACTGGCTGGGAAACCCGATGCAATCACGACCGCCGTGCGTACCCCCGCCGATACCCGTACGCCTGAGCAGCGCGCCGGGCTATACACCTATTACATACGTACCCAGGATGCTGGCTACCGCGCCGCCTTCGATAGCGCGATGGTGTATCGGGGCAAACAATTCATGACCCTCACCGACGCCAAGCAGGTGATGGTGATGCAGGAAATGAGCCAACCCCGACCAACGTACCTACTGAAACGCGGTGCTTACGATGCCCCCGGTGAGGCCGTAACGCCCGAAACGCCCCACTTCCTACCCGCCCTCGACAGCGACCAGCCCCGCAACCGCCTCGGACTGGCCAACTGGCTCACCAGCGCCGAAAACCCGCTCCTCAGCCGGGTGATGGTGAACCGGATCTGGCAGCAATATTTCGGGCAGGGACTCGCTAAAAACCCCGACGATTTCGGTAATCAGGGTGCGCTCCCCTCCCATCCCGAACTGCTCGATTACCTGGCCGTTCGCTTCCGGGAAGGTGGCGACCAGGAGTCTGGTGCAGAGGCCAAGCCGTGGGATGTGAAAGCCATGCACCGGTTGATTGTTACGTCGGCCACCTACCGGCAGTCGTCATCGGTAAGCCCGGCCGCACGTGAAGCTGATTTCGACAACACGTACCTGAGTCGCGGACCGAGCTATCGTCTCTCGGCCGAGCAGGTACGTGACAACGCACTGGCGGCTAGTGGTTTACTGACACAAAAACTGGGTGGACCAAGCGTGTTACCCTACCAGCCAGCCGGTATCTGGGAAGCCTTGGCCACGCGAAACGCCGTTGTCTACAATCAGAATCATGGCGACACCTTGTACCGCCGTAGTCTATACACGATCTGGAAACGGTCGTCACCACCACCTATGATGCTCAACTTCGACGCTGCCGAGCGTCATGTATGTACCGTGAAACGCCAGAAAACGGCCACACCTCTACAGGCGCTCGTAACGCTCAACGACCCGCAGTTTATCGAAGCCGCCCGCGTCATGGCGCAAAGGGTTACCAGCAGACCCATTAATGAAAACAGAAACAAAGCGATCGTCGACGCCTTTTTCCGTCGCGTCATCAGTCGCCCGGCACGTACCCAGGAAGTGGCGTTGATGCAGCAACTATACGATGAAGAGCTAGCCGATTTCAAGCGAAACCCCAAGCGGGCACAGGAGTTGTTGACAGTCGGCGAATACCCGATCGATAAGCAACAAAACCCCGCCGAACTCGCCGCCTGGACCGTTGTAGCCAGCACGATCATGAATTTCGATGAAGCAATTGTGAAGAGGTGAACTAGTCAACGAACATGGACATCCAGGACGAAATATTCGATAATATCCACGACACCCTTAGCCGCCGGAATTTCCTGGGGCAAACCGGCGCTGGGCTGGGTACGTTGGCGTTGGCTTCCCTGCTGAACCCTGGCCAGCTTTTTGCCGGTAATGGGCCGAAGCCGGGTGACGTGCCTGCGCTGGGAAAACCGCATTTTCCGCCGAAAGTGAAACGGGTGATTTACCTATTTCAAAGCGGGGCCCCGTCGCAACTTGACCTCTTCGACTACAAACCGAAACTGGAGGCGATGTGGGGGCAAGACCTGCCCGCTTCAGTGCGGAACGGGCAACGACTCACGGGCATGAGCGCGGGCCAAAGCAAATTCCCACTGGCAGCATCGACCTTCAAATTCGCGCAGCACGGACCGGGGCAAATGTGGGTCAGCGAACTGTTACCGAACATCGCGAAGATCGCCGGTGACGCCACCTTCATCCGAACGCTCAACACGGATGCTATCAACCACGACCCGGCCATTACGTTTATTCAGACGGGTAGTCAGCAGGGCGGGCGACCTAGTTTCGGTTCGTGGGTAAGCTACGGGCTGGGCTCCGACAATCAGAACATGCCCTCATTTGTCGTGTTGCTTTCGAAAGGCCGGGATGGCGACCAGCCATTATATGCCAAACTCTGGAGCAACGGGTTTCTGCCGTCGGTGCATCAGGGCGTGGTGTTCCGGTCTGGCCCCGACCCGGTATTTTATCTCAACAATCCGCCGGGTATCGACCGCACCAGCCGCCGCCGCATGCTCGATTACCTGACCAAGCTGCACGCCGAGCAAAGCAAATATGTACTCGACCCGGAGATCAATAACCGAATGCAGCAGTACGAAATGGCGTACCGCATGCAGGCATCTGTACCCGAAACGCTGAACCTGGACAAAGAGCCTAACTATATTTTTGACATGTACGGCCCCGAGAGTCGCAAGCCAGGTACGTTCGCGGCTAACTGCCTGCTGGCCCGCAAGCTAATTGAAAAAGACGTAAAGTTCGTGCAGCTCTACCATCAGGGCTGGGATCAGCACGGCAACCTGCCCAATGATATTCAGATCCAGACAAAGAGCGTCGATCAGGCCTCGGCGGCACTGGTGAATGATCTTCGCCAGCGCGGTCTGCTCGATGATACGCTTGTGATCTGGGGCGGCGAATTTGGCCGGGGTCCTTACTCGCAGGGCAAACTTACCCGCGACAATTACGGTCGCGACCATCACCCGCGTGCCTACACCATCTGGATGGCTGGCGCTGGCGTGAAGAAAGGCCTTGTTTACGGCGAAACAGATGACTTCGGTTATAACGTAGCGAAAGACCCCGTCCATGTTCACGATTTCCAGGCCACAATTATGCACCTAATGGGCGTCGATCACGAAAAACTAACGTTCAAACATCAAGGCCGACGTTATCGGTTGACGGACGTTCATGGAAAGGTAATTAAGCCGTTGCTGGCGTAGAACAGTGTTTCGAATGGGTTACTTATGCAGCCCTCTCCGTCCGAAAATGGCAGCTATGGCGCGATTCGGTGAGGGACCACCCCTACATATCAAGATTCTGCATGTGTTGAACCCTGTTGTGCTGGCTTATCGGCTAGAGAGCCAGTATTCCTCCACTTTATTAATCCGCTAACGAATTGGCTTATTTGCTGAGCAGCAGACGGGTTAACCCTTGCTATTCAGCTAAATACACCGTACATTTGCACTCCCGTTTTAGGGCGGGAATCTTTTTGTTCTGTGCAATCGTCTGTTAATCAATAAATACCGCTCACAATCCAGTGGATACGTTAAGCTACAAAACTGTTTCGGCCAACAAAGGGACCGCAAACAAGGAGTGGATCGTCGTTGACGCTAAGGATGCCATTGTTGGTCGGTTCGCTTCTCAGGTAGCGTCCCGCATTCGTGGCAAACACAAGCCCAACTTCACTCCCCACGTTGATACCGGTGACAATGTCATCATCATCAACGCCGAAAAAATTCGTTTCACCGGTCGTAAAATGGCCGACAAAGTATACGTTCGTCACACGGGTTATCCCGGTGGTCAGCGTTTTGCTTCGCCGCGCTTATGGCTTGAGAAACACCCTGAGCGTGTGCTCGAGCATGCCATTCGTGGTATGCTGCCCAAGAACCGTCTGGGCCGCCGTTTATTCACCAATCTGTACGTGTACACGGGTGACAGCCACCCCCACGCGGCGCAGCAACCGAAAGAAATTAAATTCTAACCAATGGAGCGTATTAACACCATCGGTCGCCGGAAAACCGCTGTTGCCCGCATTTACATGCAGCCAGGTAACGGAACCATCACGGTTAACGGAAAAGAACTGAACGCATACTTCCCGACCGAAGTACTGCAAATTATCACCCGCCAGCCATTTGCTACGGTTAAAGCTGACACGACGTATGACGTGAAAGTAAACGTACGCGGTGGCGGTGTAACGGGTCAGGCAGAGGCTACGCGCATGGCCATCAGCCGCGCACTGGTTGAAGCTAACGCCGAAAACCGTCCAGCCCTCAAGAAAGAAGGCTTCCTGACACGGGATTCACGTATGGTAGAACGGAAGAAGCCAGGCCGGAAAAAAGCCCGTCGCCGGTTCCAGTTCTCGAAACGTTAACCAGTTAAGTGCATGGGGCGTAGGGTGTAGGGTATTAACCCGCTCCGCCCAATTCCCCTCGCTCTCAGCATTTTTAGTCCAGACTGCGCTTAGAAGATGCCGACGCGCGGTGCTGCGTATTTCTCACTTTTTAGTAGTATTTGTTCCTTAAAGAAAATGGCACAAGTCGAATATAAAGATCTCCTTGACGCTGGTGTGCACTTTGGCCACCTTACGCGCAAGTGGGACCCCCGGATGGCTCCGTATATCTTCATGGAGAAGAACGGCATCCACATCATTGACCTGAATAAAACACTTGCTTCGCTTGATGAAGCCTGCAATGCTATCAAAGGCATTGTTCGCTCAGGCCGCAAGGTGATGTTCGTGGCAACGAAGAAGCAGGCTCAGGAAATCGTTTCGGAAGAAGCACGCCGGTTGAAAATGCCATACGTGACTGACCGCTGGCTCGGTGGTATGATGACCAACTTCGCTACGATCCGCAAGTCGCTGAAAAAGCTGCAAACGCTGGAGAAGATGCTCAAAGATGAAACAACCATCAAGAACATCGCCAAGCGGGAACGGCTGACACTGACACGCGAAAAAGAAAAACTGGAGCGTGTATTGGGTGGTGTTGCTGACCTGACCCGTCTGCCTGCGGCTTTGTTCGTAGTGGACGTGAAGCGGGAAAACATTGCTGTTCTGGAAGCCATTCGTTTGGGAATTCCTGTATTCGCTATGTGCGATACAAACTCGAACCCAAACCTTGTTGACTTCGCTATTCCAGCCAACGACGATGCCTACAAATCGATCTCGCTGATTACGCTGGCGATTGGTAAGGCCATTGAAGAAGGTTTGATGGAGCGCAAGCAGGACAAAGACAGCCAGGCCGCGCAGGAAGAGGAAGATGCTAAGCGCCAGGAAGAAACCCGCGCTGCTGCTGCTGAAGGTGCCGATGCACCTGTAGCCGTGGAAGAAGCGCCTGTAGCTGAAGAAGCTCCGATCGACGCAACGCCAGAAGGCAACACCGATTAGTATTAATTAACAGACACAGACGATTGACCGGATAGCCCGTAGCCCCAACACGGCTATGGGCTATTTTTTGAAAAAACAGTTTGATGTTTGGCGTTTGATGTTTGACGTTCGTCAGGCAGCGCAACGTCGAACATCAAACGCCAAACATCAAACTAATAAAATGGCAATTACCGCAGCAGACGTAAATAAACTCCGGCAGGAAACAGGTGCCGGTATGATGGATTGCAAAAAAGCCCTTGTTGAAGCCGATGGCAATTTTGAAGAAGCCAAAGCTATTCTGCGTAAGCAGGGCCAGAAAATCGCCGACAAACGGGCCGACAACGCTACTGCCGAAGGTGTAGTGCTGGCGCACGTAAGCGAAGATGGCAAATCAGGCAAAGTAGTGGCCGTAGCCTGCGAAACAGAGCCTGTATCGAAGGTAGCTGACTTCCAAAACCTGGCGATGAGCATCCTAAGCAACGCCGTAGCTGATCATGTAACCAGCAAAGAAGCATTGCTTGCTGAAGTACAGGCCGACGGCCGCACACTGCAGGATCACATCACGGACCTGATGGGTAAAATCGGCGAGAAAATCGACGTAGTTTCATTTGAAACTGTTACGGCTGACAGAGTAGTGTCGTACATCCACTCGAACGGCAAACTGGGCGTTCTGGTAGGTTTGAGCAATACGAGCGGAACCGACGTAACAGAAGTAGGTAAAGACGTTGCGATGCAGATTGCTGCTATGAAACCACTTGCTCTTGACAAAGATGGTATCGATGCCAGCGTGATCGAACGCGAAATTGAGATTGGTAAAGATCAGGCTCGTCAGGAAGGCAAACCTGAAGCGATGCTCGAGAAAATCGCAATGGGTAAACTGAACAAATTCTACAAAGATAACACGCTACTGAACCAGGAGTTTGTGAAAGATAGCTCAGTAACAATTGCTCAACTGTTAGATAAGACGAGTAAAGGTCTGACAGTCTCTTCATTCAAGCGTGTTTCGATCGGATAATCGGACAGCATTCAGTGTTCTCTTGAAAAAGCCCGACTAGAAAGTCGGGCTTTTTTTTGTGTTTTTTGTTACTTTCCGGCACGCTACTTGTCTCACTACCATCCAGCATGAAACACCTAACAGACGAAGAGTTAGTACAGTTGTATCTCTCGACGCAGCGTAACAGTTATTTTGAAGCGCTTTACACACGGTACTGCGACAAAGTTTTCCGTAAGTGCTTATCGTTTACGAAAAACAGAGAGCGAGCTGAAGACTTCACGCACGATATTTTTATTCGAGTCGTCACAAAACTAGGTAGTTTCCGGGAGCAGGCTAAATTTTCGACTTGGCTATACTCAGTTACCTATAATTATTGCATGGATCAGCTTCGTAGCCCGAAGCACAAAGAAGTTTATTCAGACGACTTCTATGAGACACTATCCGACTACACGGATGGGGAAGACGCTGATATTGCTGAGATGGAAGCCCAGCGGCTCAATCAGGCGCTGGATTATCTAACTCCTGACGAGCGGGGATTGCTGATGATGAAATACCAGGATGAGATCAGCATTCGGGAGATTGCTGATGGGCAACAGCTAACCGAAAGTGCCGTAAAAATGCGCCTCATGCGCGCGAAGGAAAAACTAAGACGCCGTTACGTCGAAGCCCTAATTTTCTGGGTGCTCATTGGCATCAAAGCATTGTCATTCTGGAAGTAAATAGCCTACCTTTTTTTCGTAACCAACATGGAAAATCCCTTTAAACTGATAGAGCCACATGCAGATTGTCCGCCACATCTGAAAGAACAGATTGTATCCGAAATCGATCTGATTCGGAATGCGCTCAACGTGGTAGAACTCTATTCAGGCGATTTATTCGGATCCTTATCTGCTCTGCTATCACCCCAGTCTGATTCACAAAATCCCACCGCTTAATTCTACTCCAGCACTTATGGATCCTAACGTACCCACCGTCACTCAACTGCCAAATATTACCCAAATACTTATTAACACATTTCAAACGCTGATTGCGCAGTTCATCAACTTCGTTCCCAAATTTATTGGGGCTGGTGTTGTACTGGCCATTGGCATATTGGTGGCCAAAATGCTGTCTGCTGTTGTGCAACGGGTTTTGAAGGGAGCAGGATTCGACCGGTTCGGCGAGAAGCTGAACGAAATTGATCTGATCAGGCAGTTACAGACCGAGATCAAGCTGAGTGAAATAGTCTCTAAAGTTCTCTACTATTTCATCCTGCTGGTCTTCATCACGGCCGCTACCGAAACACTGGGCATTGCCGCCATAACCGGCATGGTTACCTCGCTGGTCAACTTTATTCCGAAGCTTATTGCAGCGGCGATTATGCTTCAAGTAGGGGTGCTGGTTGCCGACGTGCTGAAACAGGGTGTTGTCAGCTTATGCGCTTCGTTCGGCATCTCGTCGGGGCGGCTTCTCGGCATGGTTGTCTTTTTTTTCTTCCTCATCATTACCATTATTTCGGCACTTGGGCAGGCGGGCATCAACACTGAGTTGCTCGAATCGAGTTTTAACCTACTTATTGGCGCCGTTTTTTTGGCTTTCGCCGTTGGCTATGGCCTTGCATCCCGCGATGTGATGGCTAACATCCTGTCTTCTTTCTACGCAAAAAATAAATTCAAAGAAGGACAGACCATCCGGATCGAGGGCATTACAGGGCAAGTTCTTCAGGTCGACAATACTTCGCTGACCCTACGCACGGGTGAATCGACGACAACCATTCCGATGCAGATGCTGCAGACAAAAACGATCGAGTTTTTAGACAAGTAACTGCTCGGCGTACCCGTTCATACCACCGTAAAAAGCCTGATGGCTACCCATCCCACCTATGAAGAAAACAGTACTATACTCGCTGATAGCCACTTGTTGTGCTTTTTCGGCCGCTGCACAGGATACAACACCGCAGCAGGTAACAACCAATTTCAAAGACACGGTATCGATAAAGCCAGACACTACATATTGGCAAAAATCGATTACTGGCGGTATCAATTTTAACCAGGCTAGTTTCAGCAACTGGGTGGGCGGGGGTGTTAACTCAATTGCTATTGGTGGCGTTGTGGCAGCCCGTGCACTCTACGAAAAAGGCAAAACATCCTGGGACAACACGGCCGACTTCCAGTTGGGCTACATTACCCAGCGGGGCATAACCCGTAAGGCTTCTGACCAGCTGATTTTCATTTCTGTACTGGGCCATAAGATCAAACCCAAGTGGGATCTCTTCGCCTCAGGTACGTTCAACACCTATTTTGCTCCCGGATTTCGGTACGATAACCTACCAGCCGGCGTAACCGACTTCAAAGCATCAAGCTTCTTCTCGCCCGCTCAATTTGCGCTGGCCTGGGGTCTGGCCTACAAACCAAACGATGAGTTCTCGTTGCGGATCAGCCCGTTTGCGCCCCGTTTTACCTTTCTACTCGACGATGCCGTTCGCTTCAGGGAAGATGTAGTTGGCGGCAGTAAAGTGATTGTGCGTGATCCTACAGCTAAGGCATATGGGGTAGATGCCGGCAAAACCGTACGGGCTGAATGGCTAGCATTGCAGTTGCAAGCCGTTTGGAATAAGAAGTTAAGCGAAAACGTAAGCCTGAACGCTCGCTACCAACTATATGCCAATTACCAGACACTTAATGCGATCGATCATCGGATCGACTTGCTGATCGCTGCCAAGCTAAACCGATACCTAAGTACTACGTTCGGCATCATTGGCCTCTACGATAAAGACTTCTACGATGGTTTCCAGATTCAGCAAACGCTGGGCATTGGCTTGATTTATAACGCCAGTACGTTCAGAAAGAAGTAGGGTGCCCCTTATTACTTTGATCAACAAGCGCTTATCCAACCTACATTTTTACAACTTCCATTTTATTAACCACTCTCTCAAACCAACAATTCGTATGATGAAGGAATTTCGGACATTTGTTGTCCAGGGCAATGTACTTGACCTTGCCGTAGGTGTCATTATTGGTGCGGCCTTTGGCAAAATCACCACCTCACTGGTCGAGGATATCCTTAACCCAATTCTGGGACTAATTACGGGGGGCGTCGATTTCAGCCAGTTGAAGGTAGTACTGAAAGAAGCGGTAGGCGACACGCCAGAAGTAGCCATTCGCTACGGAAACTTCCTGAATGTGCTGATCCAATTTATCATGATTGCCTGGGTCATCTTCCTAATTGTAAAAGCCGCGAATAAACTGCGGAGGACTGAGCCAGAGGTAACTAACTAGTTGTAGCTGCTCATCGATGAATAAAAAGCCCCTTCCTACCAGTCGGGGCTTTTTCGTATTCGCTACTTTTGATAAAAAAAGGCATTTATGCGATTAGTAATTCTGGGTGGTGGTGAATCAGGCGTTGGTGCTGCTCTGCTGGGGCAAGCCAAGGGATACGATGTCTTTTTGTCGGATCGAAGCCCACTGAAGGCAACGTACCTGGACACGCTGCGGGAAGCTGATATTCCATTTGAGGAAGGGCAGCATACCGAAAGCCTGATTCTGAACGCTACAGAAGTGGTTAAAAGCCCGGGCATTCCCGATACGGTACCATTGATATTGAAGTTGAAGGAGTTGGGCATACCCGTCATTTCAGAAATTGAGTTTGCAGCCCGGTACACTACCGCTAAACTCATTGGTATCACTGGCAGTAATGGTAAAACCACAACCACGCTCCTCACCTACCACCTCTTGAAAACAGCAGGACTGAACGTTGGTCTGGCAGGTAATGTCGGCGATAGTTTTGCTAAGCAGGTTATCAACGATACGTTCGATTACTTCGTGTTGGAGCTTAGTAGCTTTCAGCTCGATAGCATGTATAATACCAGGCTCGATACGGCTGTTTTGCTCAATATTACCCCCGACCACCTGGACCGGTATGCCTATGATTTCAAGAACTATGTAGCCAGCAAATTTCGTGTGCTGCAAAACCTGCGTCCCGAAGATACCTTTATCTATTTTCGGGAAAACGCACCAACACAACAGGAATTAGCTCTTCGAAGTCCAAACGTATATACTATTCCGATTTCTCTGAAAACATCCGTAACGCCGGGTGGGTACGTTCAGGAAGGCCGATTGGTAGCTCAGTTTCGCGAACGTCATTTTTCTGCCGAAACCGTTGATTTACCCCTTAAAGGTCCGCACAACGCTTTGAATATGCTGGCCGCTATCCTGGCTGCACAGTCGATGAACGTACCTGACAACGCCATTCTCGAAGGGCTACGCAGCTTCAAAAACGCGGCTCATCGCATGGAGCCTGCAGGCACGATCAATGGAATCCGGTTTATCAACGATTCGAAGGCAACTAACGTTGATTCGGTTTTTTACGCACTCTCGAGCATGGATGCTCCAACGATCTGGATTGCGGGCGGACAAGATAAGGGCAACGAATATAGCCAGCTCGATGAAGTTGTTGGGCAACATGTGAAAGCATTGATTTGCCTTGGTAAAGACAACAAGAAACTAGTTGATTATTTCAGCGATAAGTTGGTAACTATTCGGGAGACACAGGATGTCCGGGAAGCCGTTCAACTGGCCCTCGAGTTGGGACAACCCGGCGACATTGCCATCCTGTCGCCCGCCTGCGCCAGTTTCGACTTATTTAAGAACTACGAAGACCGGGGAAATCAGTTCAAAGCGTGCGTTGCCGAGCAGATAGCCAAACGCAATAGTTACTGAGCCGACAACGCCCCTCACCCATTTGCACGAGTCAGCGCTACTTGTTCACCATTAATTGACCATTGCTCCATATGACCTATTCTATCCGCGACTGGACGCGCGAAAACCTGAAAGGCGACCGGCAAATCTGGTGGATCGTGTTATTCTTGTCCATTTTAAGCGTACTGGTAGTATACAGCGCCACCGGGACAATTGCCTATCAGAAAATGGGCGGCAACACGGAAGCGTACCTGTTTAAACACGGGGCGCTGGTTGTACTCGGTCTGGCCTGCATGTTTCTGGCCCATCGGATCAACTACATTCACTACGCCAGGCTATCGAAATTTGGGCTTTGGCTGTCGGTTCCATTGCTATTGTGGGCTTACTTCAAAGGCACAAACCTCAACGATGCTTCCCGCTGGATTACCATACCCATCATCAACCAGACCTTCCAACCGTCTGACCTGGCTAAACTGGCCTTAATCTCTAACTTGGCCGCCATGTTGGCCAAACGGCAGCGGGTGGCTTACGAGCCTCAGGTACTGGTGAATATGATTGGCTGGATTGGGGTCATCTGCGCGCTTATTGTTATCTCCAACACTTCTACGGCCCTTTTGCTAGGCCTTACCTGCTTTTTGCTCATGTACATCGGGCGGGTACCACGCAGTTACCTGGCAGGCATGGTTGTTTTTTGCATCGTGGTAGGCGGGTTTGCACTCGTGCTGGGACAGCGGTACGAGACCGTGCTGGGTCGGCTGAACCGTTTTCAAGACACCGAGAAGATCGATTATCAGGTTGAGCAGTCTTACATAGCCCTGGCCAATGGCGGTATTACCGGGCAAGGCCCCGGCAATAGTCACCAGCGTAACTTCCTGCCTCACCCTTATTCTGACTTTATTTTTGCCATTATTGTTGAGGAATATGGCCTGCTGGGCGGTATTGCGGTACTGGTTGCCTACCTCTGGCTACTTATGCGAGGTATGCGTGCTATTCAGAGCAGTAGCCGACCGTTTGGGGGGTTACTGTCAGCCGGACTTACGTTTAGTATTGTTATTCAGGCCATGATCAACATGGCTGTCGCTGTAGGCCTGGTGCCCGTTACAGGCCTGCCCTTGCCTCTTTTGAGCATGGGGGGCACTTCGCTCCTGTTTACCGGAGCGGCTATTGGCATTGTAATCGGCGTAAGCCGGGACGAAGCCGACGAGAGCAAACTCTAAAAACGTTTATCGCTTTCCGTTTACGCTTGCTCTAGCTGGTTGAACGTACCTATGCTGGCAGAGCACAGTAAACGGCAAACTGTAACTATCCTTCTATGAACGTAATCATATCTGGCGGGGGAACAGGCGGGCACATCTACCCGGCTATTGCCATTGCCAACGAGTTAAAGCGACTAGACCCCACTACGGAGATTCTCTTTGTGGGGGCGGAGGGCAAGATGGAAATGGAGAAAGTGCCCCGCGCAGGCTACCGCATTGAAGGCTTGCCGGTTGTGGGCATTAAGCGCGAATTAACCCTAACCAATCTGGCCTTCCCGCTCAAGTTAGGTCGGAGTTTATTGCGTGCCCGGCAGATCGTTCGCGATTTCAACCCCGATGTAGCCGTTGGGGTGGGAGGATACGCCAGTGGCCCTACCTTACTAGCGGCCGCATTAGCTAACGTACCTATCCTGATTCAGGAACAGAATTCCTTTGCGGGTCTAACCAACAAGGTCTTGTCGCGCTGGGCAAAGCGCATTTGTGTAGCCTATCCCGGCATGGATAGCTTTTTCCCGGAGGCTAAAATTAAATTAACTGGCAACCCTGTGCGAAGCGATATTCAACTGGCCGACCAGCAGGTGGAAGCCGGCTGGGCACAGTTTGGTCTCTTACCCAACCTGTCGGCCAGGGGCAAAACCGATGGTATACCAACGCTGCTTGTCATTGGAGGCAGTCAGGGAGCCCGAACGCTAAACGAGAGTATTGAGGCTGGTTTACCACAACTTAAGCAAGCAGGCGTTCAGGTAATCTGGCAAACCGGAACGGCGTTTATCGAACGCGCCCGTAAGGCGGTAGAGCAAGCTGGTGCCACCCTGATTCATCCACACGAGTTCATTTACGACATGGCGAAAGCGTATGCCGTGGCCGACGCAGTGGTGTCACGGGCAGGTGCTTTATCGGTGTCTGAATTGTGTATTGTTGGCCGTCCGGCCATTCTGGTTCCGTTGCCAACTGCCGCTGAAGATCACCAGACCCACAATGCTATGGCATTGGTAAACCGCCAGGCGGCTTTGCTGGTTAATGACCGCGATGCACGGCAAATCCTTGTACAGGAAGCGCTGCGCCTGTTGTCTGATAATGAGCAACAGAAAACATTGAGTGAACGCATTAAGCAATTTGCCTTCCCAACTGCAGCGATCGATATTGCTCAAGAGGTGATTCTCCTTACCTCAAGCAGGAAAGTAGTATAAGCTAGTTGCGGAATTGTAAATCACCTAGTTACTTTTGTTAAACTACACGCTACGTCTCCTTGACACCTACATCATTATCCACTATTCGTAATGTTTACTTCCTCGGCATAGGCGGGATAGGCATGAGTGCATTGGCGCGCTGGTTCCTAGTCAACGGCTATAATGTGGCAGGATACGACCGCACGTCGACCCCATTGACAAGCGCCCTGGAGGCGGAGGGAATGACCATCCATTTCGAAGAAGACATTGAGCAGATACCCGCTGAATTCCGAGCCGACCCGGCTCGGACGCTGGTCGTCTATACACCGGCCGTACCGAAAACGCATGCTGAATATATTTACCTGACTGAAAACGGGTTCAGCTTACAAAAGCGATCGCAAGTGTTGGGCCTGCTGGCCGGACGCATGACAACCATCGGCGTTGCGGGCACCCATGGCAAAACCACCACATCATCAATGGTGGCGCATTTACTACGCCAGGCAGGCGTGAACTGTGCGGCATTCCTGGGCGGTATTACGCAGAATTATGGGACAAACTTTCTGCTCAATGAACCTGCTGACGATCTATCGACTGTCATTTGCGTGGTAGAAGCCGATGAATTTGACCGGTCTTTTCTAACCCTCTTTCCGCAGTACGCCATAGTTACGTCTACAGATGCCGATCATCTCGACATTTACGGCGATCACTCCTCGGTACTGGAGTCATTCGCGGCTTATGTCAGTCAGATCAAGCCGGCGGGCATATTGTTTCAACGGCAGGGGTTGGCCCTTGCTGACAAGACGTCGGCCGAGGTACGTACCTACTCGCTGAGCGATGGCGCGTACCATGCTGATAACCTTCGCATCGAGAAAGCACGCTTCGTTTTTGATCTTACCCATCCTGGCGGCACCATAACTGATATCCGGATGGTTATTCCAGGCTTTCACAATGTAGAGAATGCCGTGGCTGCAGCAGCTGTAGCGCTCGAAGTAGGTGTTTCATCCGATGCCATTCGTGAAGGCCTAAACACCTACCGGGGCGTGAAGCGGCGATTCGAGTATGTTCTGGATACTGAAGAAATCGTATTTATTGATGACTATGCTCATCACCCTGCTGAAGTGCAGGCATTTTTGTCATCGGTAAAAGCGCTATATCCAGATCGCGAGTTGACAGTAATTTTCCAGCCACACCTCTTTAGCCGAACTCGTGACTTTGCCGAGGGTTTTGCCGAAAGTCTGTCGCTGGCCGACCATTTAATTCTGCTGGACATTTATCCTGCACGTGAATTACCGATTGACGGCGTGACGTCTGACCTGATTTTGCAGCGCGTTACCTCACAATCGAAACAAATCAGTACCAAAGAAGGCTTACCTGGCGTTCTGCGGAAAATAAAGCCATCGTTACTGGTTACTGTTGGCGCAGGAGACATTGATCAGCAGCTTTCAGCCCTTAAGATTTTATTTAACACCAATGGATAAAATAATTAATTGGCTGAATTAGCTTATCTACAGATGTTTTCTACTTTTAGTAACCGAAAAAAATGGCTTTGGCGATCAATTGGGTGCTTAACCCTTTTTGGTCTGCTTGCGTTTACAGAAAAACGCCTGCACCAACGCTATTGCAAAGCCATCGTCGTTGACATTGATGAGGTGGCTGGGCAACGGTTTCTGACGCGTAGAGACGTTACCGGATTTTTAACCAATAATGGGGCTGATCCCATTGTGGGGCAATTATTCGATGAGATTGATTTGAGTAGTCTTGAGCAACGGCTTAAGAAATACAGTTTAATAAAACAGGCGCACGTGTCCAGTGACTTAGCTGGTAATCTACTCGTCCAGATTGAGCAACCTAAACCGTTGGCTCGATTAATCACTGGTGGCGATGAATTGCGAGCAGTGGGGGGGCAGTATATTAGCGATGGAGGGCGTTTTTTCCCTCTGTCGATGAATTATTCAGCTCGGGTACCCATTCTCTCGGGAGAATGGTTTACTACCCACCGAACCCTGGCCAACAGTACAGGCCAGCCGTTACTGGCCCTGCTTCAGTATATCCACGAGTCGGATCTATGGCGGGCGCAGATTGCGGAAGTGAGTGTTGATAAGTCAGGAAATGTAACCCTGTGGCCACAAGTCGGAAATTACCAGATTGAATTTGGCAAGCCCGATGCTGTGGAAACGAAGTTTAGAAAAGTGAAACTGTTTTATACCCAGATAGCCCCCCAAAAAGGGTGGGACCGCTATCACCGGGTAAGCGTACAGTATCGTAACCAGTTAGTTTGCGAATGATGACCCATCATCAAATGGATGACAAGATTGTGGTAGGACTCGATATCGGTAGCACGAAAGTGTGTGCCGTAGCGGGTCGGTTGTCTCGAAGCAGCAACAACCAGCCTATGCTGGAAGTACTGGGCGTGAGCCGGGCCAACTCGGAAGGCGTGACGAAAGGTAAAGTCATGAATATTACCCGAACGGTCGACGCCATCAACCGGGCTATTGAGGAAGTGTCGAACCAATCCAATGTTGATATTGGATTAGTGAACGTCAGCTTCAGTAACCATAATATTAATTCTCAGAAACAACCGGGTAGCATCACTCGCCTCTCACCGGGCGATGAAGTAACACCCGCTGATATTGATCATCTGTTGCGCGACATGTACCGGACACCTCTGCTGGCCGGTAAAGAAATTGTACATGTCCTGCCGATGGATTTTACCGTCGATAGCGAATCGGGCGTGGAAGACCCTGTTGGCCGGAATGGTGTCAAACTGGGAGCCGATTTCCAGATCATCACTACGCAGTCTGACGCGGCAGTAAACGTCCGTCGGTGCATTGAGCGTACGGCCAGCCACCTACAACGTGATCAGGTACTGCTCTCTCCGCTGGCATCGGCTATGGCTGTACTTACGCCAGAAGAGCGTGAAGCAGGTGTGGCCCTTGTTGACATTGGTGGAGGCACGACTGATTTGGCTATCTACCATCGCAACGTACTACGCCACGTAGCCGTGTTTCCATGGGCAGGTAATTGCCTGACCAATGACATCCAGGATGGCTGCAAGGTGTTACCTCAGCAAGCTGAGGTGTTAAAGACCAAGTTTGGCAATGCCAATCCGTCGACTTACCGCCTCAACGAAGTGGTTTCAGTGCCGGGCTTACCTGGACGACAACCAAAAGATGTGTTGCTACGAAACGTATCGATCATTATTGCCGAACGACTAAAGGAAATTGCTGCTCTGGTACAGGCCGAGATTATCCGGTCTGGTTACAAAGACAAGTTGCTCGGCGGTATTGTGTTAACCGGCGGTTCAGCACTCATCGATGGAATTGACGAGATTTTCAGAACAGTGGCTGACATGGACGTTCGAGTTGGCTATCCCGAACAGTTGGAATACAATTTGCGAGCAGATCTGGTTAGTGATCCGGCCTATGCTACAGCCGTTGGTTTGGTCTGGGCGGGATTTAGAAATGTAGACGATCGTATTTCATTTATTAGTGATCCAGGCCAGCCTGCCAATACGCAGACTAGTCAGGTACGTTCAGCTGATCAGACCCGGCCAACGCAGAAGAGTAATGCAGGTCAGGCAGCCCAACGAACTACGCCCGAACAGCCTGTAGAGAAGCCTGTTACTGGTGTTTTCGATTGGTTAAAAAGTTTGTTTAATCCCAAATTAGGTGATGTAAACGACTCGTATCGGGATTAGTAGTAAAGTAACATCAGCTGGTTTAAATAACTAGTTTCCAGCTGACCATCAGTTACATAGCCAAGTTATAAGTTTTACAATAAAAGTGCCCATTTGCTTTACCCACTGTTATCATGACAAGTCGAACCCCACTCCGCAATCAGGCTATGCTGGACCACGGATTTACCTACGAATTGCCCGACGGTAACGCCCCCATTATTAAAGTAATTGGCGTGGGCGGTGGCGGCAGCAATGCCGTACAGCACATGGTAACCATGGGAGTGAAAGATGTTGAGTTTGCTATTTGCAATACCGACCGGCAAGCGTTGGTTAGCAGCAATGTGCAAACGAAACTCAAACTTGGTACGGGACTCGAAGGGGCTGGCATGGACGTTGAAGTGGGGCGTAAAGCTGCACTCGAAAGTATCGACGAGCTTCGCAATTTACTGGGTGGTTCCATTAAAATGGTGTTCATTACCGCTGGCATGGGCGGAGGCACGGGTACTGGAGCTGCTCCTGTGGTAGCCGAAGTAGCGCGCGAAATGGGTCTGCTTACTGTAGCCGTAGTTACTGCGCCCTACAAATATGAAGGGATAGACAAGCGACAACAGGCTACCGAGGGTATTGAGTTACTAAAGAAAAGCTGTGATACGGTACTGGTTGTCATGAATGACAAGCTAGCCGATCTGTATGGGAAACTCAGCATTCGAAAAGCCTTTGCCCACGCTGACAACGTATTAGCTACAGCCGTAAAGAGTATTGCTGAAGTAATTACAACACGAGGTGATGTAAACACCGACTTCATGGATGTGAAGAAGGTGTTGCAGGAGGCTGGTCCTTCTGTAATGGGTTCGGCAGATGCAGAAGGCGATGACCGTGCCCTGAAAGCCATTCAGGAAGCACTCAATTCGCCTTTGCTAAATGATAGCGACATTGTAGGCGCTAAACGGATTTTGCTGACAATTTCATCAAGTTCGGAATATGAAGCCACATTAGAAGAACAGACGGTTATTTCTAATTACATCGTTGAGAAAATCGGCGAGGAGGCCCGGCTATTTAAAATTGGTGCTATTTTCGATGATACCCTGGGCGCACGCATGCGGGTAACTATTATTGCGGCAGGCTTTGAAACAACGAGCTTTATCGAGAACGTGCCTATTGCCGAAGCGCCAGCAGAAGACCTGGGTACGTCTGCTGAATTGGTCGTTGAAGAAACGAAGCAACAACCTGCCGAAAACGTACTGGCGTCGCTAGAGCTGATCACAGATGATGCCGACGTACGCACACCTACGTTCACTCACGGCGGCCCCACCACGGTACCACCAACAGGTAGCTATGCCAATGGCTTGTCAGGCGTAGGCTACGGCAGTCACAACGGTATAAGCTTAAATCCAACCCGGCAGGAAGACCCAGAGGAAATTCGACAGCTGATCAACGATTTCCTGAATAATCGGTTCAGCGAACGTGAATTGGAGGCACCTGCGTTTAGTCGCCACCGGGTTGTGCTGCACGAGATGCCTTTGCTGCCTGACCACGAGATTATCAGAACGCGCTTATTTGACTAACCATGACTTACGATGCCGTCCGGACAGCCATTATGGCTCTTGAACAGCCCGAACGAGCTTCTTTTGTCTCCCGTTATTTTAAAACACACCCTGGCCAGTATGGCGAGGGTGATGTTTTTTTAGGCCTGTCAATGCCACAACAACATGCCCTGTCGCGTCAGTTCAGCACGATGCCCACTGTAGAAGTAGAGCAGTTGGTTCGTGATTCGTATCACGAGTGCCGCATGGTTGGACTGCTCATCTGGACATTACAAGCTAAACAAGGCGGGAATCTGGTCAGGCAGGAATTGGCTGCCAGGTACGTTGCCAATCGCAGCTACATCAACAATTGGGATCTCGTCGATTCTTCCTGTCCAACTATCCTTGGCTTACTATTGCTAACCAACGATCGATCGATTCTGTATGAGTTGGCAGAGGAGAACCACCTCTGGAGCCAGCGTATTGCAATCGTAACCACCTGGCAATTTATTCGACACAATGTGTTTAGTGATACGTTTGCGCTGGCCGAGAAACTGCTGAGCCATCAACATGATCTAATCCACAAAGCCATTGGCTGGATGTTGCGCGAAGTGGGGAAAAGAGATAAAGAGGCACTCAATGAATTTTTGCGCGACCATATTAGACAGCTTCCCCGCACCGCACTTCGTTCTGCCATTGAACGCCATGAACCAACTCAACGGCAGTATTTTATGACCTTATAAGGCTGGATCAAGCCCTCTGAAGACCACCTTTCATTTTAGTTGAACTAACCAACTCAGCGGTAACTGCGAGTAAGCTCCTCATTTCCTTTGTATCTTTACTCCTCCATTTATCAGAAACAGCCAATGCCGCTCGTTGAGTCAACAGGTTTCCTGAAAAAGGGGTATTGCAAAGACAAACAATATGTCCTGGTTTATACGTAAAGATAAGGGTATCCAAACCCCAACCGAAATGAAACGGGAGGCTCCCGATGGGTTGTGGTATCAGTGCCCAAGTTGCAAGCAGGTGATGCACACCCGCGAACACAAGATGAACGCCTACACTTGTGTACACTGCAACTTCCACGAGAAAATTGGCTCTGACGCTTATTTCTCGCTCCTGTTCGATGATAACACGTTCACCGAACTGGACATTAACATGATTTCGGCCGATCCACTCTCCTTCACCGATACTAAGAAGTACCCCGATCGCATCCGGGCCACGGTGAGTAAGACAGGGCTGAAAGACGCTGTTAGAACGGCGTATGGGCCAATGTACGGCGTTGATATCACCATTGCCTGTATGGATTTCAACTTCATTGGCGGTTCAATGGGCTCGGTGGTAGGTGAGAAAATTGCCCGCGCCATTGATCACTCTTTAGCAAACAAGACGCCCTTTCTGATGATCTCGCGTTCTGGTGGAGCTCGAATGATGGAGGCTGGCTTCTCACTGATGCAGATGGCTAAGACATCGGCCAAACTAGCGCGGTTGTCAGAAGCTAAAATCCCATACATCTCGCTGCTGACCGACCCCACTACAGGCGGTGTCACGGCTTCTTACGCAATGTTGGGTGATTTCAATATCGCTGAACCAAACGCCCTAATCGGCTTTGCCGGGCCACGTGTTATTCGTGAGACAATCGGAAAAGACCTGCCTAAAGGCTTCCAAAGCGCTGAGTTTGTCCTCGAGCATGGCTTCCTCGACTTCATTGTCGACCGCAAAGACCTGAAAGACAAACTGGCGAGTTTGCTGAAGATGATCAGCTAAACCGTTTCTGTTTCACAGTTTGCCGTTTTCTGTTGCGTTACTGGCCCAGTCAGCTTCGCCCCCTGGCAACGCAACAGAAAACGGCAAACTGCAACCAGAAAACTAGTGTTATGCGCCTCGTTCGACATCCGGTTCTGTGCAACTACTACGTGACGTATCGCTGCAATGCGACCTGTAGTTTTTGTGACATCTGGGAACGGCCATCGCCGTATGTAACAATCGAGAATGCGCGCGAGAACTTCCGTGATCTGAAACGGCTTGGCGTGCGGGTCATCGACTTTACGGGGGGTGAACCCCTCCTACACCGCCAATTGCCCGCACTGCTGGCCGAAGCAAAGCAACAGGGCTTTATTACTACTGTTACCACGAACGGGCTCCTCTACCCAAAACAGGCAGAAAGCCTACGCGGCCTGGTAGATATGCTTCACTTTTCGCTCGATTCGCCCAACGCGGATGAACATGATAAAGGGCGTGGGGTACGTTGCTTCGATAAAGTGATGGAATCGATTGCCATCGCCAAAACATTCGGTGAGCGGCCCGACATCCTGTTCACGGTGTTCGAACACAACATCGACCAGATAGAGGCGATGTACAGCGCCATCTGCCAACCCAACGAACTGGTCTTGATTCTTAATCCGGTATTTTCCTACAATACTGTCGATACAGGAGGCGCATTGTCAGAAACGGCTCTACAGGAACTCAGCGATTGGGGAAAGCGGCCGGGCGTATATCTCAATGATGGATTTGTGCAGCTTCGGCGTGATGGTGGCAATCGCGTTACGAAGCCTGTGTGTAGAGCAGCGAGCACGACGCTTGTCATTTCCCCCCATAATGAACTGGTTCTTCCCTGTTATCATCTGGGTCTTAAACGTTTCCCGATCGACGGACAGTTGCAGTCATTGTATCAATCGGAGGAGGTGCAAAAGCTAGTAGCCCTGGAAGGGCGACTTCCGGCTTGCGAAGGCTGTGCAATCAATTGTTATATGCAACCTTCGTTTGCCGTTGAGATCTCGAAATATTGGTGGAAAGCCCTACCCAGTACTTTGAAATATAACTACATGAAAGGCACCTGGAAGCAGTTGTTTTAGGCTGCTCCAGAAGCAGAACAAGTTGCCAATCTGACTACAGTTTTTCATGAATGCACCAGACGCGCATGGTGTGCCTGTATAGCCAGTCGCCTGTATTCAGAATTGAATACCTGTACCTCTTTCTATGATCGACAGTATATAACCCGCGCTACAGGTCATCAGGGAATTTTAGAGCGGCTCAAAATCGTGCGGAATGAGTACGTCAAACCAACCAATCTCAGATCATTGATTTACCATCAGTAGTGTACTGCGCGGGATAACTGAATTTATCGAACGCATTTATTAGCTCCGACATGAAGATCGAGTAGTAAGCGATAAAGGCAGCAGACAGCGAAGTCGGCTCGGGCCGGAACATAATAATCAACTAGCCATAAGCTACAGCGCCGGAACTGATCAGTTCCGGCGCTGTAGCTTATGGCTAGTTGGCTTAAATCCGCTTGTCCAGCTCAGGTTTAAAGGGCTGGTTATAAAAACGCTTTCCCTTGTTTTTGTACAAGGCGTTGGCCACGGCACCAAAAACCGGCGGGAACGGTGGCTCACCCAAGCCAGTTGGATCAAGGTCATTGTCAACGAAGTGCACCTCAATTTGTTTAGGAGCCTCGTTATGCCTGATCATTCGGTAATTGTGGAAGTTGCTTTGCTCAGCGGCGCCATTTTTAAGGGTTAAAGCGCCGTAAAATGCGTTACCAATACCGTCCACGACTGCTCCCTGCACCATGTTCTTAGCCGCATCGGGGTTTACGACAATACCGCAATCCATTGCACTAAACACCCGTTCTACGTAAGGTTCGCCATCACGGGTGACCATATCGACCACGTGTGCCGCGTAGGAGTTGTGACAGAAATAAGCGGCCACGCCCCGATTATACTTCTCGGCACCCGGCTTATTCCAGCCCGATTTATCACGGACTAGTTTAAGCACACTGGCATATCGATCGGCATCATATTCATTGTTTTTGCCGACCGGGCTTTCTTTAGCCCGTTTCAGAAGGTCAAGACGGAATTCGATCGGGTCTTTACCCATAGCCTCGGCCACCTCGTCCAGAAAGGATTGCTCGGCGGCGGCATTGAAGTTGGAACGCGGCGCCCGGAACGCACCAATGGTGATGTTGGACGGAACCTCCCAGCCTTCGGCCAGATAGTTGTCCACAGCTCCGGCCGGAAAACGGTTGGCATGAATCGCGTGTTCCGGTATGCCCCCCCCTTTCACATGGAAGCCAATCAGATTTTTGTTAGCATCCAGCGCCGCACGATACGTAGCTGTGTACATCGGGCGGTAGATGCCATAGGTCATGTCGTCTTCGCGGGTGTACATTAGTTTGATAGGGGCTTTGACCTGTTTCGAGATCATAGCCGCCTCATACAGATACTGACCATACGCCCGGCGACCAAAGCCCCCACCCATACGCGTCATCTGAATTTCGATCTTATCAGCAGGTAGGTTGATGAGTTTAGCCAGCGTCGGTTCCGCCCAGCCCGGTGCTTGCAAAGGCCCGGCAACCAGCGCTTTTTCATCTGTTACATGGGCAAAGAAATTCATCGGCTCCATACAGTTATGAGCCAAAAACGGGGCATTGTAGGTACGTTCGATCACCTGCGCCGCATTTTTGAATGCCGCTTCGGGGTCGCCGTCTTTCCGTAGTTGCTGAGCCGATTTACTGGCTAGTTCCTGCATTTTTTCGAGCTGAGCACTGGTTGTCTCCAGGTTACCCGGTACGGTAACCTCGCGCTTTCCGCCCCGACCCATCATGGTATCTTTCACGTCGCCGGCAGGCTCCCACTGGGCCACTAGTTTCTTGCGGGCATTCATCACCTCCCAGGTAGTCTTGCCCACCACAACCAGCAAATCGTTGAACGTGCGCGTATCAAAACCGCCCTGCTCAAAACCGTCGGGATACAGTTTTAGGGTGAACACATCTTTAATACCCGGCATTTTAAGAGCCTGCGCTGCATCGAACGATTTCAGTTTCATACCGAAAGCGGGTGGATGCTGGATCATGGCGATCATCATCCCGCTGGCCCGGTAGTCTAAACCGAATAGTGGTTTGCCCGTTACTATCTTTTTGCCTTCGACGTTCTTCTTTGAATTACTGACAATGGTGAAGTCTTTCGGAGCTTTTAGCTTCATGCCCTTGGGTACAGGCAGGGTAGCGGCCTTGCTGGCCATCTCGCCATATTTCGCCGATTTTCCGCTGGCATGATGCAGCACGCCAGCTTTGGTCGTCACTTCAGCAACAGGTACGTTCCAGGTTTGGGCAGCGGCTTCGCACAACATCTGGCGAGCAGCGGCACCAGCTTCCCGGAGCGGTTTCCAGTACATCCGAATCGAATTGCTGCCGCCTGTAAACTGTGGCCCTAGTTTCGCATTGTCGTGGGGCCCCATTTCAACGATCACGTTTTTCCAATCGGCATCCAACTCTTCTGCCACCATCATCGGCAGCGCCGTCATCACGTTCTGGCCAAATTCCGGGTTGGGGCAAATGAGCTTAATGACGTTGTCGGGCGTGATCTGAATGTAGCCGTTGAGTTGCGCCCACTGCTCCGGCAGGTTCAATGCCTCCAGCTTATCAGCGGCTACGGCCTTAGATAACCAGCTCACGCTGAGTAGCATACCGCCGCCCGATAGGAGCGACGTTTTTAAGAAGGAACGCCTGTTATACGTTGTTCTGCTTGTTTTCATGGTCAAGGTTCTGTTTCCGAATTGACAACAGGATGATTACTTCTTAGCCGCTGATTTAATGGCGTCTTTAATGCGTAGGTACGTCCCGCACCGGCAGATATTGCCACTCATGGCAGCGTCGATGTCGGCATCGCTGGGCTTCGGATTAGTTTTCAGCAACGAAGCGGCACTCATGATCTGCCCTGCCTGACAGTAGCCACACTGAGCCACATCATGTTCAAGCCACGCTTTCTGCACCGGGTGGTCACCGTTGGCCGACAACCCTTCGATAGTGGTAATGGCTTCCTTGCCAACGGCCGACACAGGCAACTGACAGGAGCGAACCGCCGTTCCACCCAGGTGAACCGTACAAGCTCCGCATTGAGCCATGCCACAACCGTATTTGGTACCGGTTAGGTCAAGATGGTCGCGCAGCACCCAAAGCATCGGCGTTGATGGATCGACGTCCACGAGCCTGCTTTTTCCGTTGATTTTTAAGTTATACTTTGCCAAGGTGTAAAAATTTAAGGATTTATACTGAATAGAGACGTAGTCAGTACGCTACTGCTACGCCTCACATTTTATACTGCCTGCGTCGAGACGAACTGGCCATTGAAAACTAACGAATTAACCACGAGCAGACTCCCCTATTCAGGTGTGAGCGTCGGGTGGTTACCTACAAAGGTCCTCTTCACTTTAGTACCAATTGGTATATAAATTACGGATTTCACTACCATTTTCACTGACTTATCCTGGCAAACCCTATTTGCCAGAACGAAAAGCTAAGTTATTCATCTAAAGACGCTTTAGCTATCAGTGAGTGCCAGTATTTCGCTGTGGAGTTATTTATGAATCACCCAGCATCCTGCTTTCTTATCAACTGTCGCTCGCCCATCACTTCTATTCAGTAGGTTTGGCTCATGGTTGCTTCAATTCGATTAGTCCTGCTCATTGACCTGCTTCTCACCCTTGGTCAGCCCGCTTGGGCCCAGCCGATACCTTCCATAACCCCACCTGGCGAATCGGGTATAAACAAAGGGCGTTTCATTGGGGTGGCAGTTGGCACAGCAGCCTTTTACACCGTAACACTGCTGCTATTACGGAAACAGTGGTATAAGAAAAAAATGCCTTTTCACATGTTCAATGACAACCGCGAGTGGCTTCAGATGGATAAGGTAGGCCACATGGCTACTGCCTATTGCATGAGTCGGGGTGGTTACGAACTGATGCGATGGAGTGGTGTCGATGAACGAGCCAGCATTCTGACCGGCGGTTTACTGGCTTTGCTGTTTCAAACTACACTCGAAGTATACGATGGACATGCCGACGGATGGGGGTTTTCGAAAGGCGATATGGTTGCCAACGTGGCCGGAACCGCTTTGTTTATGGGGCAACAAATTGGGACCGGGCAACAGGCAGTGAGCCTGAAATATGGGTTTCGCAAAACAATCTACCCCCCCTTTCGACCCAATTTATTAGGGAAAACTGTTGGTCAACAAATGCTGAAAGACTACAATGGACAACAATATTGGTTGTCGGTCAATCTGGCCTCGGTGCTGCCGGTCGGCTCTGATTTTCCGCGTTGGCTGAATATGGACATCGGCTACAGCGGTAGTGGCATGACGGGGGGGCACGAAAACCCACCCATGACCGACAAGGCCGGAAACTCCATCGAATTCAAACGCTACCGGCAGTTTTTTATCTCACCAGACGTGGATCTATCCCGCATTAATCAGCCCAATCCGTTGCATCCGCTACCCTGGCAGAGGCTGGTTGGTACAGTCCAGTTTTTTAAAATAGCCGCCCCCTCCCTTGAATTCAATCCTGAAAAAGGACTTCGGTTTCATCCACTCCTGCTGCCAAACGACTGATTACGTACATAAAGAATACCTTCAACAAGAATCAATATGCTTGTGTCCGAGTGGTTATCCTTTATCAGCACTTCTCCGCACTACATCCACAACAGTACCGTTGTGGGCGTAGACCCTAAACTGAGCGCCCAACTCTTCGGCACGCCGCTTCATGTTATGAATGCCATAATGCCGATCGCCACCTTCAGCAACGACTTCATTTAAGCCACGGCCATTATCGTGAATTGTGAGGTGAAAAGCACCATTAGACCGAATGGTCAGCCAGACATCAGCGTGTGTCGCCTGAGCATGCTTGACCACATTGCTGAGTGCCTCCTGCACAATCCGAAAAAAATTGAGCACCTGAACTGATGAAAGCGGCTCACCAGGATCACCCTCAATTCGTACATCAACTTCAAGTCCGTTGAGTTGCTGAACGTACCTGTTAACATACTGATTGAGTCGTTCTTCGAATTCATCAATTGTGAAACTCTCCTGGTTGATTGCCCAGATTGTTTCCCGAAGCGTGCGGATAGCCTCCCGGGCGTAACCTACTACCGTCCGCAGTTCATCGGCAAGGCGAAGTGGTTGAGCACCGTTATCCTGCCTGTTTTCTTGACCAGTACTTACCGGCACCTGCTCAGCTTGGTGGCTAATGTGCAATAGACTGGTGATCATCAGAGCCAGTTGCGCACCTACATTATCATGCAGATCGCGGGCAATGCGCTCCTTTTCCTCCAACATAGTATTCCTGAGGGCCAACGACTGCACTTCGCTGGCATACGAGGTACGTTCTTTTTCGCGCTGACTTCGAAGCAGCCGATCGTTCCTGTCGCGCATCAACTTATAGCGATACGCCAGCCCGAACGTTAAAGCAAGCACTTCAAAAAGTGCTGCCACAGCATACCACTGAAAATCGACAACAGGCCCGTAGGTAGGTATCAGCCCAAAATTGGCCAGCACCTGTCCAAAATTGAGCAGGTAAAAAGGCGATACTGCTACTAAATACAACCACCCCGCACTCACGTAATAGCGCTTTCTGATACTGACCAACACAAAAGCGCCAATCAGCGGCATGGGCAACCAATAGAGCAGAACAAAAAGACGAGAAAATGTTATCTCCAACGCTTCTGAGTACGCACCCCATATTTCGGCGGTAAGCATCAGCAGGCATCCCAGGCCCGCTAGTAAGCAGATCGAACTTAGTTGATGCAACCAGCGAGCGGGCGTTCGTTTCAGGGATAAGAATATGCGAATGAAAACCAGCTGTGAATAGAACAGCAACAGTGGGAACAGAAAGTAGATATTTTGCCGGGGCAACCAGAATTGAGCGTTAAAGGCAAACTGGTTCATGAATCCATCGTTAATGAAGAAGAACCCGATCAGGCACAATACGCAGAACATATAGCTCCAATAAATAGAGTCGCGGGTTGTGATGAAAAAGAACAGGCTCATCACACCAACGAAGAGTAACGATAACAGAACACCGCCCCAAAAAAGGTATTCACGCGGCATGTTAGCGGCATACCCGGCTTCTTGCCACAGCACCAGGGGAATTACCTGCGTACCGCGCAGCTTAAACACCCGCAGATACACAAAGTAGTCTGCCCCGGCAGGTACGTTGATCGGGAAGGAAAAATAGCGGTCCAGAATAGGGCGGGCACCAACGGGAGTTCGCCAGCCGAGTATGGGTGATATTGTAAGCACAGAATCGCGGACCGGATCAACGGTGATCAGTTGAAGCGAGTCGAAGCACCAAAAACTGATCCGGGCATAAAGCCGTTTCTGCTGGTGCGTGGCGTTCTGCAGCCTGAAGCGAATCCAGATGGGGTTGGGGTGGGCCGTCGCCCCAGTATAACCCGCATTAGGGATCATCCGACCTATGGGCAAAAAGGCCTGATGCACCACGGCTGCCAACGTTTGCTGTCTGGTTGAGTCAATAAAGAATTCTATTGTTCCATCAGTAGACACAGGTGCCCTTAGATCGTCTGTGTCGGTCAGAACCACGGCATCAGCTCTCTGGGCGTAAGCCCGAATCGGCATACACAAGCAGAAAAAAAGGAGAAGACCGGTCAGCCACCAGATCCGCATGACTCACATCAGGTTATTTCCAAAAATAAACGGACGTACCTATGGTGCAACAAACTACTGAGGTAAAGGTAATTATGCATTGGGCTGGTGACGGGTTAGCCTAACAATTCCGGCCCGCTTTTTGCCGTTAAGTAGCGTATACAGATCATCCTCCCCTAACTCAACTCATGCGTCTGCCTGCTTTATTCTTCGTCTTATTGCTCGTTGGCCTACTTCCCTCCTTTCGTCCGTCAGCCGAGCCCACGGTAACACCTCTGGCTGTTAGAGAGGGCAAAAAAATAAACTGGATCAGCTTCAGGGAAGCGTTTGAACTAAACCAGAAAGCGCCGCGCAAAATCATTATCGACGTCTATACAGGCTGGTGCGGCTGGTGCAAGGTGATGGACCAGAAAACGTTCACCCAACCTGCCATCATCGACTACGTGAACGCCCACTTCTACGCCGTAAAGCTCGATGCCGAACAGGAGGCCGACATCACCGTTGGCGGACAGACATTCCGCAAGCAGGGCAGTGCGCATCAACTAGCCATCAACCTGCTACAGGGTAAAATGAGCTACCCTTCAACGGTGTTTCTTGACGAAAAAATGGCGATGATTCAGCCCATCGCCGGGTATCTGGAGCCGCGGATGTTTCACCAGATCATTACGTATTTCGGCGGTAACTACCAGGCTAAAGAGCCCTTCGACTCATTCAAGGCAGGTACATACGTGAAAGAGTTCCAGCCTGCCATGCCTACGCCAGCGAGCGGGAAGTAGTTTCTGGCTTTGTTGACCTATATTTAAGGTCCAGACAACCAGTCAACTTCATGCACAAACAAGTACGTCTTCTGCTCATCTGCGCCGTTAGTTTCGCCGCGGGTGCGTTCATTACCCGCTACGACGACCCCAAGCAGCCTATCACTGCCGAGATGGCCGATGTGGGGGCCAAACTATTCGGCCTGTCGTTTACCAAAGCCGAGTGCGATTCGATGGTCGATAACCTGAACGATCAGCGCCGCGACTTCGAAACCATCCGCACGGTTAAGTTAACCAACGATGTAGCCCCCGCCCTCTACTTCAACCCCCTGCCTACAGGCTTTGTCATGCCTACAGGCGCGAGCTCGTTCAAGGCGTCAACCCTGCCAGGTCAGGTACGTATGCCCGCCAACCGCGACGATCTGGCTTTCTACACCGTAGCACAATTGGGCGAATTGATCCGCACGAAACAGATTTCGTCGGAAGCGCTCACGCAGTTTTTCCTGACCCGGCTGAAGACCTACGGGCCAACGCTGTTCAATGTCATTACCCTTACGGAGGAACTAGCCCTTGAACAGGCACGCC
Source organism: Fibrivirga algicola (assembly GCF_011742925.1). GTDB lineage: Bacteria > Bacteroidota > Bacteroidia > Cytophagales > Spirosomataceae > Fibrella > Fibrella algicola. Next base: position 253,897 of record NZ_WAEL01000005.1, on the reverse strand, counting down.
GCGCCGATGCGGAACTCAAAGCGGGCAAGTACCGGGGGCCGCTGCACGGTATTCCTTATGGCGCTAAAGACCTACTGGCCCGCCGGGGATACAAAACAACCTGGGGATCGGTGCCTTACAAAGATCAGGTGCTTGATTACGACGCTACCGTTATTAAGAAGTTGGAAGATGCCGGCGCTGTGCTTTGCGCCAAGCTAGCCATGGGCGAACTGGCCATGGGCGATGTGTGGTTCGGCGGCAAAAGCCGTAACCCCTGGAAATCGGAGCTGGGCTCCAGCGGTTCATCGGCGGGTTCGGGCAGTACGGTATCAGCGGGGCTACTACCGTTCGCTATCGGCACCGAAACACTCGGTTCCATTGTGTCACCGTCAACGGTTTGCGGCATCACCGGTTTGCGCCCAACCTACGGACGGGTGAGCCGCTACGGTGCTATGGCCCTGTCGTGGTCGATGGACAAGATTGGCCCAATGGCCCGCACCGTTGAAGATTGCGCCTTGGTATTCAACGCTATACAGGGCCCTGACCACCTCGACCCCACGGTTATGAACGCACCGTTTCGCTACGCACCAATGGCCTCGCTGAAAGGGGTTCGGATTGGCGTCGTGCAGAAAGCATTCGACAGCACGTACCCCAACAAAGCCAACGACCAGGCTACGCTCGATATGCTGAAAAAGCTTGGCGCCACGCTCGTTCCGATTGAGCTTCCCCCCTTCCGTTACGCTGCACTGACCATGATCATCGGGGTTGAAGGCGCCGCCGCCTTTGATGAACTCACGCGCTCAGACCGGGACAGTCTGATGGTACGACAGGGCAAATCGGCCTGGCCCAACGAGTTCCGGTCGTCGCGTTACATTCCGGCCGTTGAATACCTACAGGCCAACCGCATACGTACCCAGCTCATCAACCAAATGTACGATGTGCTGAAGAAGGCGCAGGTCGACGTGTACATCACGCCTGCTTATGCGGGGGGCAACCTGCAATTGACCAACCTGACGGGTCACCCCTGCGTGGTGTTACCAAATGGTTTCAACGCGCAGCAGACGCTTACCAGCATTACGATCAATGGCCAACTTTTCGCCGAAGGGTCTGTGCTGGCCGTGGCAAAAGCGTATCAGGATGCGACAGAGTGGCATAAAAAACACCCTGTTTTGAATTAAAACCTGGACGACAAGAACTGAGAAGCAGCGGATAAGCATCTCTTTGCTTTATGCAGGAGGATCGCCTCCTTATATCACTTCTTACCGCTTGCTTTTCAACGCTTGTCTCTCATCTCTTTTATCTTAATTCTTGACTCTTAACTCTTTTTTCTATTTTTGCACTAAATAGATCGAAAACAGGGCTTTAGGCCCAAAAACGGCATCATAAAGTGGATTTATTTGAGAAACTCCGCAGTAATCTCGGCCCCATCGGCTCGAATTCTAAGTTATTTAACGGGCATCACTACTTCGCTTTTCCTAAACTGACAGGTGAACTTGGCCCCCATATGACCTTCTTCGGCAAGAAGATGCTCAACTGGAGCCTGAATAACTATTTAGGCCTTGCCAACCACCCCGAGGTGCGCGAAGCCGATGCAAAGGCCGCTGCCGACTGGGGTCTAGCCTACCCAATGGGTGCGCGCCTGATGTCTGGTAATAGCGACATGCACGAAGAATTGGAGCAGCAGCTAGCCCAGTTCGTTAGCAAACAAGACGCATTCCTGCTCAATTTCGGGTACCAGGGCGTTATGTCCGCTATCGAATCGTTGGTTGATCGCCGCGACATTATTGTATACGATGCCGAGTGCCATGCCTGTATTATCGACGGTATCCGGCTGCATAAAGCCAAGATGGGTGACTACTACAAGTTCAACCATAACGACATGGCCAGCCTGGAAACTAACCTGAAGCGGGCTACAAAGAAAGTGGAAGAGACTGGCGGCGGAATCCTCGTAATCAGCGAAGGCGTTTTTGGCATGTCGGGTAAAGTAGGTAGCCTGGACAAAATCGTTGCCCTGAAGGAAAAATACAATTTCCGGCTTTTCGTCGATGACGCACACGGGTTCGGTACTATGGGGGCTACGGGCGCTGGTGTTGGTGAGCATTTCGGTTGCCAGGACGGTATCGATGTATACTTCTCAACCTTCGCTAAGTCGATGGCGTCAATCGGCGCTTTTGTAGCCGCTGATGCCGACGTGATCATGTACCTGAAGTACAACATGCGGTCGCAGATTTACGCCAAAGCACTGCCGATGCCACTCGTTGTTGGCGCCATGAAGCGGCTGGAGATGATCAAGAAGCATCCTGAACTGCGGGAGAAATTGTGGGAAAACGTTCGGGCGCTGCAAAGCGGTCTGCGTGAACGTGGTTTCGATATTGGCGAAACAACCTCACCGGTTACGCCTGTCCTGTTGCAAAATGATGGTGGCATTGTAGCGGCAACAGCCATGGTACGCGAACTCCGTGAGAGCTATGGTATTTTCTGCTCAATTGTTACGTACCCGGTTGTTCCGAAGGAAGTAATTATGCTTCGGGTTATTCCAACAGCGGCCCATTCGCTCGACGATGTAGCGTATACGTTGACCGTTTTCAGCGAAATAGTCGAAAAACTGAAAAACGGCTACTATACACAGCAAAATCCGGCCGGAGTGGACGAATTGGCACAGACGGCTGTCACTGAGTCAGCCGCTGAGTAAGGGATAGGGGTTTAAGTTGTATTATTCGGTTATTTTTTTGACTGCGCTCTTGCGGTGTATGTCAGAATAACTATATTTCGCTCAAATACGCGTTTTCAGCGCATTTAAGCACTTTTCACACTTAAACCCCAATCGTATGACACGCTTTGAGGAAGTAAAAAACCTGATTATGTCACTAGAAGGCGACTTCGATAAGTTCTATGACAAGAAGAATCAGGCTGCCGGAACTCGTGTACGGAAAGGTATGCAGGACCTGAAAACAATGGCCCAGCAGATCCGTTCAGAAGTTCAGGACCAGAAAAACGCTGCTGCAAAATAGTTAGTTTTTCTTGCTCTCATTAACCAAACCCGCCCGCACACCTCAGTTCGGGCGGGTTTGGCGTTTATAGGCTGACAATCACATGTAAAAAGAAAAGTCCACACAAGTAGTGGGCTAAAGTTTCCTTTTATTATCCCTACTTTTGTGTATTGTTTAGAACTTCAGCATAGCATCTATACGTAACCAGCCTGAAATGGGACTTTTTAATTTTTTGACCAGCGACATTGCCATTGATTTGGGTACGGCGAACACCCTTATTATTCATAAAGACCGTATTGTAGTTGATGAGCCGTCGATCATCGCCATGGATAAAGTCAGCGGTAAAGTGCTGGCGATAGGCCATAAGGCGATGCAGATGCACGAAAAGACAAACGAAAACATTAAGACGATCCGCCCGCTGAAAGACGGGGTAATTGCTGACTTTACAGCAGCGGAGTTGATGATTCGGGGGTTGATTAAAATGATTGAGTCGGGCAACCGGCTATTCTCCCCCTCACATCGTATGGTCATCTGCATCCCCTCGGGCATTACAGAAGTAGAAAAACGGGCCGTGAAAGACTCCGCCGAACACGCAGGTGCCAAGGAGGTCTACATGGTGCATGAACCTATCGCGGCCGCCATTGGCATCGGTATCGACATCACCCAGCCTAACGGTACCATGATCGTCGATATCGGCGGTGGTACTACCGAAATTGCCGTCATCGCCCTGTCGGGTATCGTATGCGAACAATCGATCCGTATTGCCGGCGACGTATTTACCCGCGACATCGTGGATTACATGCGTCGCGAGCACAACCTGCTGATTGGTGAGCGCTCGGCCGAACAGATCAAAATGGAAGTTGGCTCGGCCCTGCCCGAACTCGATAACCCACCTGCCGATTACGAAATCCGGGGTCGCGATTTGATGACGGGTATTCCGAAAGAAATTAAGGTTACCTATAGCGAGATCGCTTACGCCCTCGACAAATCGATTTCGAAGATTGAGGAGGCTGTCATGAAAGCCCTGGAGGTATCACCACCCGAACTGTCGGCCGATATCTACACCAATGGTATTCACCTGACCGGTGGTGGTGCGTTGCTCCACGGCCTTGACAAACGGCTAGCCAGCAAAACCAAGTTGCCCATCCATGTGGCCGACGATCCACTCAAAGCGGTTGTGAAGGGAACTGGTGAAGTAATCAAAAACCTCGATCTTTACAAGTCAGTACTGATTTCGTAGTCTATTTGCACTAGTTGTATTGCTTAATGAAGGCTCCGCGAGGCAGGCCCTTCGACAGGCTCCGCGAGCCTGTCGAAGGGCCTGCCTCGCGGAGCCTTCATTAAGCAACATCATTACTTTCTTTACTGAGTAAAAGCCCCCGCCAAGACAACCATTCTTCCCCGTTGGAACAACTCTTTGCCTTTATTGCTCAAAGCCGCAACTTCATTCTGTTTGTGTTGCTGGAAGTGCTGTGCTTTTACTTCATTATCAACACAAATAATTACTGGAGCGCGAGTTTCTTCAACACGTCGAACCGATATGCGGCGCAAATGCTCGCCTGGTCGAATACCGCCCACGAGTATACGAACCTCAGGCAGGTCAACTCTGACCTAGCAGCCGAAAACCTACGCCTACGTACCCAACTGACAGCACGACAACAGGAACGAAGCTTGCTGAGTCCACCGCTGTACAAAGCTGACTCCATTTTCGCTACCCGTTTCGAATTCACCGTTGGTAAAGTGATCAATAACACGACCACGCTGGCCAATAATTACTTAACCATCGACAAGGGGACTGCCGACGGAGTAAAGCCTGGTATGGGCGTGATTTCGCCAACCGGAGTTGTGGGTCGGGTCCGTTTCTGCAATGAACATTTCTCCGTCATCACGTCGATCCTGCATTCCGAATTTCGGGTATCTGCCCGACTTGTCAGATCCAATGAGATTGGTACCGCCCGCTGGATGGGTAGTGACCCCACCCGTATGGATTTGCTTGACATTTCGCGTTATAAGCCCGTCAGTAAGGGCGATTCGGTAGTTACATCAGATCAAAATTCGGTGTTTCCGCCGGGTATCCTTATCGGGCGGGTACGTTCTATTGGCGTGCAGGCCAACCAGACCTTTCATGATCTGACAATCGACCTCTCGACCAATTTCGGGAACCTGTCGTACGTTTACATCGTGCAAAACAACCTGGCTGCCGAACAGAGCCAGCTTGAAAAACAGGTTGAAAACGAAAAATAGCGGTACCTACGTACGTAACGATCTACCACCGATTACATGACCCTGCGCGAAATTCTGATTTTAGTTTCCCTCTTTTTCCTCTACCTGGTTCTACAGATTCTCATTGTTAGAAATCTGGTAGTATTCGATTACGGCTTCTGTTTTTTGTACGTAGCCTGTATTCTACTGATGCCCAACGATTTCAGCCAGACTTGGTTGTTACTGCTCGCATTTGCCACGGGCGTTATCGTCGATACGTTTTACAATACACTGGGTATCCATGCAGCCGCCACCGTTTTAATGGCTTATGTGCGTCCTTTAGTTATTCGTGTACAGATGAATCAGCGTATTCAGGAAGCCAGGCTGGTCTTTACGTTACAAGAGTTGGGCTTCGCCGATTTTTTCAAATATGTGTTCGTGCTGGTCTTCATCCATCACAGCGCCTTATTTCTGATCGAGGCTGGCAGTATTTCGCTGCTATTACCCACCGCGCTGCGCACAATCGCCAGCGCACTGTTTACTACACTAAGCATTACGCTGATTCAGTTCTTCGCGCGTCGATAAAACTGCCTTCTGCTAAACTCCGTAATCCATTAGACTTACCTATTTTGATCCTTATAGTACCATTGCGTAAAATAAGGCAGGAAACGCAGGCATCATTCATTTGGTTCTGCCATTTTGGCCGGTAAACCTTTTAGTTAAACAAAGGTTTGGTTTTTGCAGTAGCTTATGTACCGGCTTCTGCCAGCGCAACATCTCTTTAAGATCTGCGTAAAATCTGGCGGCTGTCGAGGCAAACCGACTTTAACGCCTACTTTTATGTCGACAATGCCCGAAACTATGTCAGATACGACGCCCACTCGCGGATATACCGACGACCAAAAATACCGGATCTTCAATAAGGAGTTTATGCCTCATATTGACTCCATGTACAACTTCGCCTTCCGCCTCACCATGGATGAAGACGATGCCAACGATCTTGTACAGGATACGTATTTGAAAGCATTCCGGTTTATTTCGTCATTTGAACAAGGAACCAACGCTAAAGCATGGCTGTTCAGAATCCTGAAGAATAGCTTCATTAACGATTATCGGAAGAAAAGTAAGGAACCAGCTAAGGTTGATTACCAAGACGTTGAGACCACTTACAATTCAGAAGATTCGGAAACTGAACACACAGTCGACCTGAGGGCCGAGACGGTGTCGGATCTGATCGGTGATGAAGTTGCCACTGCGCTTAATTCATTACCCGTCGATTTTCGAACGGTCATTATTCTCTGTGATATCGAAGGATTCACATATGAAGAAATGGCTAAGATTCTTGACATTCCGATTGGTACGGTACGATCTCGTTTACACCGGGCACGTAACCTTCTGAAGGAAAAGCTGCGTGATTATGCGGCGTCAATGGGTTATAACGAAAATATTGACGATTAAACCGAACTTTTACGATACAGACTTTGGTTAGACAAATAGCAACAATATAACTAATTTTGGAATAAATAAAATTTTTCCAATGCAAACGTCTTTGCCAACATCGTCGCAAGAGGTACCGAGGAGTATGAAAGAATCGTGTGAACACCAAAGCGACTGTCTGAAGTTTATTCAATCGGTACTCGACGGAGCAGCGACTGAACAAGATCTTGAGAAATTGAAGCGTAATCTGGAGTCGTGCCAGCCCTGCATTAAAATGTACCACCTTGAAAAAGAGATGAAAGCTCTTCTTCAGAATAAGATGGAGAAAAGGTGCTGTCCCGAGCGGATCATTGACGATATCCGCAGCCGCATTGCTACCTTCAATTAAGCAACTTAGATTTAATACATTCGGGGTAAATGAGTAAGCCAATTGGCTACTCATTTACCCCGATTCGTTTTTTGTACCTTTACGGAAGGAATGTCATTCCATTAAACACTTCCCCACTTGGACGGTAAACTCATCATCTTCTCGGCCCCTTCTGGCTCTGGCAAAACAACCATTGTCCGGCATCTGCTCAATGAAAATACAAATCTAGGCTTCTCAATTTCAGCCTGTACCCGCGATCGTCGGGGTCGTGCCGAACAAAATGGACAAGATTACTATTTTCTTACTCCCGACGAGTTTAAACACAAAATCGACGCCGAAGAATTTGTAGAGTGGGAAGAAGTGTACGTTGGCGCCTTCTATGGCACTCTGAAATCAGAAATCCAACGTGTGTGGGATAGCGGTAAACATGTGCTTTTTGATGTAGATGTAAAGGGCGGCCTGAAACTAAAGCAGTATTACGGCGACCGTGCACTGGCTGTTTTCGTGAAAGTACCCGACGAAGAAACTCTCCGGCAACGACTTGTCGGCCGGGGTACAGAAACAGAAGACAGTCTATCGAAGCGCCTCTTCAAAGTCCACTTCGAGATGTCGTTTCAGGATCAATTCGATGTAATACTGGTGAACGATGATTTGGAAGAGTCATACGCCAAAGCACAAAAACTAATCGACAATTTCATTAATGAAGGCGTTGTTCCAGCGAAAGCAACGGTGATTTAATTTATGGTGTTTGTGACAGTCTGCCATTGCGGTGCGCCGATCAGTGACCAATTTTAACTTCAGCAACGAACCGGTACAAACCTCAAAAAACTAACCACGAACTAAATTGAAAATCGGTCTTTTTTTTGGGTCATTTAATCCGATTCATGTTGGGCATCTGATCGTAGCCAATACAATGGCTACCAGCGCCGACCTGGAGCAAGTTTGGTTTGTAGTATCCCCACAGAATCCATTCAAGAAGACAAAGAGCCTGCTCCATGAGTTTGATCGGCTTGATATGGTAGAACGCGCCATTGCCGACAATAGCCGCTTGAAAGCCACCGATGTTGAATTCTCAATGCCCAAGCCCAGCTACACCATCGATACGCTGGATGTGTTGAGCGCTAAGTTTCCGCAGCACACGTTTAAGCTGTTAATGGGCGAGGATAACCTGGAGCAGTTCGCTAATTGGAAGCAATATGAGCGGTTACTAACCGAGTTTGGGCTGTACGTTTATCCGCGACCGGCCCGTCCTGGCGAACTGGCTACGCTTTCACCTTTCCGCGACCACCCAAACGTGCGACTGATTGCGTCGCCCTTACTCGATATTTCGGCTACGTACATCCGTGAGGCCATCCGCGCCAATCGCTCGATCAGATACATGGTACCCGATGTGGTTGAAGAGATGATTGAGCGGAAGAAGTTTTATCTGTAATAATTACAAGTCGCCTGGTTTAACGATCAAAGCCGCTTCGCGAGTACCATTTGTGTACTCGCGAAGCGGCTTTGATCGTTAAACCAGGCGACTTGTACGATGCACTTATGGCGTCCCGTTCTGGGCTGACACTTCTGTTACCATGCCAACCGAGTTGACGCGTAAGGCTACGCTTTTCGCTCCTGATTTGGCACCGGTATTATTACCACAATGCGGGCCTTTCTCTACATAATATACGTAAATTTTGCCATTCCGATCAGTGATTTCATTCACATCAGGACGGCCCAGCATTTTACCCAAGTCATTGACATGAATACCTTTGAACTGGTCACGCACAGTCATAAAATTGGCCAGCAATCCCTGCCGGTCGCCTTTGCAACCACCCCGGTCGTTGCGCCATGTTTTCAGGTCCAACGTACCCAGCTTATCGGGGCCAGCACAGGAAAGCACTAGCGGTATCACTCCCAGGAGGATTATTGGTTTTATAGCAATCATCAGGTGGTGGTATAGGTTAACTAACTAAAGAACAACTAAGCTCATAACCCTTTTGGATTAAACAATGTCGGTAGCTTACGTCCGAAGCGTTTATTGTGCCTTTTTACGCCCTTGTGGAGGTTTATTAATGAAGCAATGTTGAATAGGCTAGTAACAGTGATTCCCGTAGCTACGCCTATTCCTGAAACCTTGAGTACATCTCCGTTTGGCGAACCGTACGATGATTGACGCCCGGTGACAACACTTCCCAGCGAAAAGACAAGGCGCGTTACCGAGTAGGTAAAGACGGCTAATGGTACGGCCGTAGCGATCGCCGATATACGTGCCCGACGACTCTGTTTATGAGCCCGCTCAATCGGCAATTGCACCAACGAGTCAGGTGAAGATAGCAACGGAAACAGCCGGTTTGATACCGTATAAACGCCTGACCTGAACCGCAAATGGGGTGGCGAGAAGAACGAAAACACTTCCTCTGCGGGGCCTGTCGCTGCCAGAAACTGCTGCATAGCCATAGATGAATCAACCGGTGCGACCCATGCTGAATCCCGTTGTTGGGCCTTTAAATGACCAACAATCAGGCACAAGCATAAACAGAAGCAAACGCAGTGCCTGACTGTCATACCGATTACGGCTTTTCGTTGTATACTGCCTGAACCAGCGTTTGCCCTACCGCCTTAAGCGTGTTTGAGTCAATGTTCCGCATGTCGTCTTCGGCCGTATGCCAGTCAGGGAAAAACCCACCACTCATGGCATTCAGGTGAATAATGTCGATCATCGGAATTTTAGCAATGGTGTTGGGGGCTAGATGATCATCTGTGATTGGCCCGCCGTTTTTATCAACGAAATACTGGCTGTAACCCAGTTGACTAGCGGTGCTCCAGATTGTCTGCGCCACACTAGGAGCAAATTGCATGGAATACCCCTCTTTGAGGAACGTGGCGCCTTTTGCTCCAACCATATCAAGCAACACGCCATAATAAGCAGTATAGCCCGGTTTGTGCGGATTTTTGGCCCAGTAACGCGAGCCAAGGCAGAAACCAACATAATCTATGTCGGGATGGCCTGCCTCTTTGTCACCTACGGCCTTCTCGCCATTTCCCCAATCTTCAGCATCGAAGAAAATGAGGTCGACACCTACAGTAGGTTTGTCTTTAGCCTGCTGAATGACTCTGGCCATTTCAAGCAAAACGGCTACGCCACTTGCGCCATCGTTAGCCGCAGGCACCGGTTTTTTATGATTTACTTCCAGACTGTCCTGATCCGAAAAACGGCGCGAGTCCCAATGTGAGGAGAATATAAGTCGCTTCTCAGCTTTTGGGTTGATCACACCGATGATGTTACGCCCATTGACCGTGATACCATCCCACCCTTTAACGGAAAACGGCTGTTCAATAACTTCTACGCCATACGACTTAAGCGTAGCTACGATGTAGTCACCACCCCGCACGTGAGCAGGCGTATTCGGCACGCGTGGCCCGATAGCAAGTTGCTTTTCAACAAATACATACGCCGAATCACCAGAGAAAGTTGGGGCAGCCGCCATTTTTGTCTGGGTCTGAGTCGTTTCCGACGAACTACTTTTTTTATCGTCGCAGGCTGCAGTAACCAGCGCACAGGCCATAAGGGCCAGGAAGGTTTTTTTCATGAGTAAAAGTTATCAAACCAACAGGATCAGTTTGTTATCAGAACGCTCAAAAGTACGCCTTCTGTGTGGTTCGACGAGTGAGAACTGGCGATCGTGTTACAAAACAGATGGCTTTATAAAACAACTAGGCAGTGGTTCGCTTGTTTAGCAGCCCCCAAAGGCCCAACACCGGGCCAGGTGCCAGTAGCCAAAACGCCCACACGGAGCCACCCGTATACGGCAATAACCACGCTAGTGCCTGAATAGAAATGATTGTGATAGAGAAGCCAATGCAGGTTACGAGCGTTAACAAACTGCCGCGGATACTGTCAGGTACGTTGGTTGAGACGATGGTCGTTAACTGCGGCGAGTCACCGGCAAGGGTGATGCCATAAATTAACAGGAAGCCCATAAATAGTACCGGCGATACGAACACCATCAGCGGAATCAACGCGGTACATAGGCCAGAAATTGCCAGGTTGGCAGTGGCAACCCGGCGGCTCCCAAAACGAAGTGCCAGTAACCCTCCACCAGCACAACCCAAAAAACCAGCAGCAATTCCCCAAAACGCCCAGATAGATTTGTTGAAGAAAAACGTCGGATGCAGCTGGCTATAAATGGTAAGCAAGGCGGGCAGAAAAGCCCAGAGTGCATAGAGCTCCCACATATGCCCAAAATAACCTATAATGCCTGCCCGCAATGGACCGGGGCGAAACAGCATCGGGAAAACAGACAGACTAAACGTACCCGACCGACGCACCACTGGCGCTGCCGGAATTGCCCAGAACAGCAACACACCACCTGCTCCGGCCAAGGCGCTTACGGTAAGCAACACAGTTTCATACGGTAACGATTGGCCCACACCGCGTATCAGGTGTGGTAGGGCGGTGCCTAGTACCAGCGCACCAACCAGAAAGCCCATAGCCCGTCCAAGCACCGGTTTAAACCAGTCGGCCGCGATTTTCATACCGACGGGATAAACGCCCGCCAGAAAGAAGCCCGTTCCAAACCGACTCAGTAGCACCCATCCCGACCGGAGTGGCAATAGCAGAATAAGCAGGTTGAACACCGCCGCTGCAATTACCGACACCAAAAAAACACGCGGGGCTGGGTACGTGTCCGGGATTCGATACAGGGTGTAGACCAACGTACCTGCAATGAAGCCCAGTTGAACCGCCGAAGTGATCCAGCCACTCAGCGCTGTTGTACCCAGCAACGGTTGTAGATTAGGTAGAATGGCGTTCCCCGCAAACCACAACGACGTGCCGGCAAACTGCGCCAGCACGATAACCAGTAAGTGGGCGTTGCTCAGGGTTTCAGTACGTGCTTGAGTCAAGGTACGTTTGGACAAGGCAATGTAAGCGCTATGCAGTTTTGCGCTTGTATGTATTGCAGACGTCTACTCCTTCGACTAGACGTCTGCAATAGATCAGCGTCAGGATTTACGGATCTACTTCATTACTCCTCGTATGCCCAGTCGATACGGTGTTTCATGTCGCGGATGACGAGGCCCTGCGATTTGAAGTAGGTACGTACTTGATCTACTTTGTCGTAAAGGCGTTGCGTTTTGTATTCACGATAAAGATCGAGCATGCCACCGACCATAGCCGACTGGTCGCGCGTTATTTCTTCCTGTAAACCTAGCACCTCTTCGAAGAATTGGATGAATGTCGTTTTCAACTGATTGAACGCTTCTTCGCCTAGTTGCCCCATCGACACCTGCCGCGTGTCGAGCTGGTTCACTTTTTTCAGCAGGCTGAACAAATGACCAATCGTTACGGCCGTGTTCAGGTCATCGTTCATAGCGTCGAAAAGGGCCTGCTTGTATTTGGCAATTTCTTCGCCCTGTTTTAGATCTACCTCCACCCCTTCGTCGGCCAGGTACGTCATCGACTTGATAAGCCGGTAGCCATTCACAAGCCGTTTGTAGCCTTTCTGAGCCGCTTTTAGGGCGTCGTTCGAGAAATCGAGCGTGCTGCGGTAGTGCGACTGCAACATAAAGAACCGGACCGTCATGGGCGAATAGGCCTGGTCGAGCAGCGGGTGATCACCGGCGAAGAGCTGCGACGGCAGGAACGAATTACCCAGCGATTTGCTCATCTTCTGGCCATTGACCGTCAGCATGTTCGAGTGCATCCAGTACCGAACCGGGGCGCGGTCGTTCAGGCCATTTCCCTGCGCAATTTCGCATTCGTGGTGCGGGAATTTCAGGTCCATACCACCGCCGTGAATATCGAATTGCGTGCCTAAATATTTGGTACTCATGCAGGTACACTCAAGGTGCCAACCCGGAAAACCAATGCCCCAGGGTGATGGCCAGCGCATGAGGTGTTCGGGCGAGGCATTTTTCCAGAGCGCAAAATCCAGCGGGTTCCGCTTTTCGCTCTGCCCGTCAAGCTCGCGGGTTTCGTTGAGCAGGTCGTCCAGAATACGGCCCGACAGTTTACCGTAGTCGCCGCCGTTCTTGTTGTACTGCTCGATATCGAAATACACCGACCCGTTCGATTCATAAGCCAATCCTTTGTCGATCAGCAGTTTCACGGCTTCGATCTGCTCGATCATGTGCCCGGTTGCTGTTGGCTCGATACTCGGCGGACGCATGTTGAACTGAAGCAATACATCGTGGAAATCGTTGGTGTAACGCTGCACGATCTCCATCGGCTCGATCTGCTCCAGCTTGGCCATCCGTCCGATCTTGTCTTCGCCTTCGTCGCCATCGCCAACGAGGTGACCCACGTCGGTGATGTTCCGAACGTACCTAACCTTATAGCCAATGAACGTCAGGTACCGAAACAGATTATCGAAAGTCAGGAAGGTACGCAGGTTGCCGAGGTGAACGTAATTATAGACCGTTGGTCCACAGACGTAGAGACCCACATTGGGCGCGCTGATGGGTTCGAACGATTCTTTCTGGCGGGAAAGCGTATTATAGAGCGAGAGCGGTTGCATGCTGTATTCGGTAAATAGGGTACGAAGTTACGAAGAGGGTCATTAAACACAGAGTCACGGAGAACAGAGAGAGCGGATATGCAGTACACAATTTCCTCTATGCCCTCTGTGGCTCTGTGTTTACGCTTATTTTTACAGCATGCAATTACTCGAAGTAGGCCAGAACGCCGCCCTCCGTACCGAATTCCTCCAGTTGCCGGTCCGCCTCTACAAAAACGACCCCTGCTGGATTCGTCCACTCGATGATGATCTGGAAAGCGTGTTCGACCCAAAGCGCAACAAATTGTTCGACGATGGCGAATGCACGCGTTGGGTTTTGAAAAACGAGGCGGGCGAGACCATCGGACGGGTAGCGGTTTTTATCAATCAGAAGACGCTGAAGGCTGAAAAAGATCAACCAACGGGCGGAATGGGCTTTTTCGAGTGTATCGACAACCAAACGGCTGCGTTCAAACTGCTCGACACCTGCCGCGAATGGCTGGCCGCACGGGGCATGGAAGCCATGGACGGTCCAATTAATTTCGGCGATCGCGACCGGTGGTGGGGCCTCCTTGTCGAAGGTTATGACAAAGAACCGAACTACGGCATGCCCTACACGAAGCCATATTACGTGCCGTTTTTCGAGAATTACGGGTTTAAGGATTATTTCCAGCAGCATACGTTCTACCTGCCCATTGCCTATGATGAGCTGATTGCGAACGGCATGCAACAGAAGGTATTTGATCGGGCAAAGGCAATTCTGGATAACCCAGAATACACCTTCGAGCATATTCAGAAAAATAAACTGCCCCAATACGCCGCCGATTTCGCCGAGATCTACACCAAAGCCTGGGCTAAAATTTTGGGTACGCCCGATATGACCACCGAGAAGGCGCTGGTGCTGATGCAGAAAATGAAGCCGGTGATGGAAGAAAATCTGGTCTGGTTCGGCTATCACGGCAGTGGACCCGAGCGGCAACCGGTAGCTTTTTTCATCATGCTGCCCGAGCTAAACCAGTACTTCAAGCACGTGAACGGCAAGATGGATTTGCGCGGCAAGCTGACATTTTTGTACCACAAACTGTTCAAGCCAACGAACAAGGCCTTCGGCGTCATTTTCGGCGTGGTACCTGATTTCCAGGGGAAAGGCATTGAATCAGCCATTGCCATTGCCTACCCGACGCGCGAAGCCTGGGGCGGCAAGAAGCACCAGTTCAGCCAACTGGAATTAAACTGGATCGGCGATTTCAACGTGCGCATGATCCGTTTCTCAAAAATGCTCGGGGGCAAAGTCGTCAAACGCCACATCACCTACCGCTTCCTCTTCGACCGCGAAAAGGAGTTCAAACGGCATAAAGTGATTTAGTGAGGGGGGGTGCCCTATACTATATTGCTCTCGCCTGTCTCTTCGATTAAGCGTCTCCGACAGGCGTAAAGCAAAGAGCAAAAGCCACACGGGCAACAAGACTGATCACACGTAGCCTTCACCTTACATAACCCGCTCACGCTTACCTTTGCGGGCATCAATTGACACTAGAAACAGCATGAGTTTACTCACCGTGGGTTCGGTCGCGTTCGACGCCCTGGAAACCCCCTTCGGCAAGACCGACAAAATCATCGGCGGTGCCGCCACCTATATTACCCTGTCGGCGTCGTACTTCACCAACGAAAATAACTTGGTTGCCGTTGTGGGCGACGATTTTCCGCAAACCATGATCGACACGCTGGTGAGTCATGGCGTGAACGTGGACGGGCTGGAGATTCGTAAAGGCGAGAAAACGTTTTTCTGGTCGGGTAAGTACCATAACGACATGAACTCGCGCGACACGGTCGATGTGCAGCTCAACGTGATGGAAAATTTCGACCCCGTCATTCCTGAGTCATACCAGGGTTGCACGTACCTGATGCTGGGCAATACGGCACCAGCCATTCAGCACCTGGTGATCAAGCGCATGGCCAACCGCCCCAAGCTGATTGTGCTCGACACGATGAACCTCTGGATCGAGATTGCGAATGCCGACCTGAAAACCCTGTTGCAGGACGTTGACGTGCTGGTATTGAACGACGAAGAGGCCCGTCAACTCACCAACGACTATTCGCTCGTGCGTGCTGCCCGTACCATCATGGGCATGGGTCCTAAAACGGTAATCATCAAGAAAGGCGAACATGGTGCGCTGCTGTTTCAGGAAGACCGCATTTTTGCCGCTCCTGCCCTGCCATTGGAGTCGGTATTCGACCCAACCGGTGCAGGCGACACCTTCGCAGGCGGCTTCATCGGCTACCTTGCCAAAACCGACGACATTTCGTTCGATAACATGAAGCGGGCCGTCATTTATGGATCAGCCATGGCGTCGTTCTGCGTCGAGAAATTCGGGGCCGAGCGCATCCTGAACCTCTCGCCTGAGGAGATTCAAGACCGCGTTGATCAGTTCGTGAAACTGTCGGCGTTCAGCGTAGAGATGTAAAAAATGAGTTCAAAGTGCCAGTTCCCGAGTTCAAAGTCGCTTTGAACTCGGGAACTGGCACTTTGAACTCATTTTCGCATTAACTTTGCCTCATTAATCTTTCAGGGGTGCCTTATAACAACGGGCTGAGATTATACCCATAGAACCTGTACACGGGTAATGCCGCAGCAGGGAATGTAAACGAGTTTGTAGTTTATGGTTTGAGGTTTGTGGTTGCGCTGCTAAAGAGTGACTCCCCGCCTCAGGCGAAGCAACTACAAACATCAAACTACAAACCATTTTTCACTCAAGATAGGCTTGGCCCCTACGCCTTATCGTTAACCGTTTGTGTCTCGATGACCAACGCAACGACCTATCGTTTTGCTGCCACACTACTGTTGTGGTGCGTATTCCAATTGCCCGTTTGGGCACAATCTCTTATCCTCTCCGGCACTGTTCGGGAGGCCGACGGTAGCCCACTTCCGGGTGCCGCTATCACTATCGACGGATCGCTTAAAGGCACCAACACTGATGCCTCGGGTACGTTCCGGCTTACCAATCTCCGGCCAGGTACGTATCAGGTACGTGCTTCGCTCGTTGGCTACAATGCGATCGAACAGGCTGTTACCCTGCCAACCAGCGAGCCACTCTCTATCCAGTTGCGGCAGAGTGAAGTAGTTATGGATGAGGTCGTTGTGCTGGCTACGCGAGCTAGTGAGAAATCGGCTATTGCCTATACAGACGTAACAAAGCGCGACCTGACCAAGCTCAACCTGGGACAGGATTTACCGCTGTTACTCAACTTCACGCCTTCGGTGGTAACTACCTCCGATGCGGGCGCAGGAGTAGGTTACACGGGTATCCGTATTCGTGGCTCCGACGCCACCCGGGTAAATGTGACACTCAACGGTATTCCGTACAACGACGCCGAGTCGCAGGGGACGTACTGGGTGAATATGCCCGATTTTGCGTCGTCGGTGAACAGCGTGCAGATTCAGCGGGGCGTGGGTACGTCGACCAATGGGGCGGGTGCGTTTGGGGCCAGCGTGAACGTGCAGACCAATTCGCTCCAGAAAGATCCGTACGCCGAAGTGAACCTGTCGGGCGGGTCATTCAACACGCGCCGGGCTACGGTTCAGGCGGGAACGGGTTTGATGTCGGGGCATTTTGTGGTGGATGCACGGCTGTCGAAGATCGCGTCGGACGGCTACATCGACCGGGCGTCGTCGGACCTTAAATCGTTTTATCTGTCGGGCGGCTATTACAATCAGAAAAGCTTTATGCGGCTGAACGTCTTCTCAGGTCAGGAGAAGACATACCAGGCCTGGAACGGCGTACCCGAGGAACTGCTGGCCACCAACCGGACCTATAATGAGTTTACGTACCCCAACCAGACCGATAATTACCAGCAGGATCAGTATCAGTTAATTACGTCAACAGAGCTGAGCCGTAACTGGCGAGCCAACGTATCGCTATTTTACACCAAAGGGCGGGGGTATTACGAAGAATTTAAAGAGAATGACCGCCTGAGCCGGTACGGATTACCCAACGTTGTGATCCGCGATTCAACGATCAGCCGTTCAAATCTGGTACGTCGGCGTTGGCTCGATAATGACTTTTACGGCACTGTGTTCTCGTTTGATTATGACACTAAAAATCGGCTTACGGCCAACATCGGTGGCGGCCTGAACAAGTATCAGGGTAAGCATTTCGGCGAGGTCATTTCGGGTCAGTTTGTGCCCACCACGCCCTACCGGTATTACGAAGACGATGCTACCAAGACTGACGTTAACGTGTACGCCAAGGCTTTTTACCAATTTACTTCGAAGCTGAACGCCTTCCTGGATTTGCAGGTACGTTCGGTCAACTACTCGTTTCTTGGTTTCAACAGCCAATTGCGGAATGTGCAACAGGAAGCATCGCTAACTTTCTTTAATCCAAAAGCGGGCGTTACCTACACCGTCAACGACCGCACGTCGGCCTATGCGTCGTTTGGCGTAGGTAATAAAGAACCTAACCGCGACGACTATACGCAGTCGACACCCGGCAGCCGACCGCTAGCTGAAACGCTGTATGACTGGGAAGCCGGCGTAAAAACCCGTACCGACCGCGTGGCCTTAAGCCTGAATGGCTATTTCATGAATTATCGCAATCAGTTGGTGCTCAACGGAGCCATCAACGATGTGGGTGCCTTTAACCGGATCAACGTACCCAGCAGCTACCGCGCCGGTATTGAGGCTGAGGCTACTACACTGCTGACAAAGACATTGCGTTGGAACGTGAACGCAACGGTTAGCCAAAATAAGATTCGAAACTATACACAGTTTTTCGACTCAGACGCAGGTCAGGAGTCGCGCCAGTTTTCGCAAACCGATATTGCCTTTTCGCCCAACGTTATTGCCGGTTCACAACTACTGCTGACAGCCGCCAAAGGACTGGAGATCGGTTTGTTATCAAAATATGTGGGTCAGCAGTTTCTGGATAACACGAGCAGCGACAGCCGTAAAATCAACGCCTATTTCGTGAATGACCTGCGGTTTATTTATACGCTTAAACCGACGTTTGCGAAAGAGATCGTGTTCACGCTGCTCGTCAATAACCTGTTCAGTGAACGATACGTCTCAAACGGCTACACCTACGGATACATCAGCGAAGGCCGCCTCGATTCGTACAACTATTATTACCCGCAAGCTACCCGAAACGTACTCGCCGGTGTACGCGTGAAATTTTAGTATAGCGTTTGTAGTTTGAGGATTGATGTTGTGCTGTAGAACTAGTGTGTCAGCCGCGCAACCTCAATCCTTAAACGACAAACAGCAAACTCCCTTGATTCGCTTTTTCAACGAAGACGTCGATTACAAGCTACCACAGAAGCTGGCGGCAAAAAAGTGGCTCACGACGCAGGCTAAGGCCGAAGGGCACGACATGGGCGACCTCAACTATATATTCTGCTCGGATGAATATGTATTGCAGGTCAACCGCGAACACCTCGACCACGATTACTATACCGATATCATCACGTTCGACAACCGCGAATTCGAAGACGATCCAATCGAAGGCGACATCTTTATCAGCGTCGACCGTGTAGCCGACAATGCCGCCCAGTTAGGCGTCTCGCCCGAACAGGAAATGCGCCGCGTATTGGCCCACGGTCTGCTCCACCTTTGTGGCTATAGTGACAAAACCGAAGCTGATCAGACCGCGATGCGGAGCAAGGAAGACGAATGGTTAGCCGCTTTTTGTTAGCCCGAAACTTGTCAAATGAATACGTGGGTAGAGGAATTTCAGACAATTAAAGAGCGATCTTAATGTGAATGAATTTATTCCCTTTAGAGACAAAATTTGTGTCTGTTATGGCCATTCATTTACATATGGGCCCCGATAAATTAAATTAGCATTAACTCATTTAGGCTATACAAGCCGTGAGTTCTATAAACCTGTGAACATATAGTATTTTACGGTATAAAGTCAGCCTGATCAGCTGACTTTTCCGCTTTTATTTAGCCCCTTTGCTGGCTGCTGGATCAGGCGAAAATGTTGACGTATGCAGTAATTCTACGCCATAAGAGGGCTGTATATGTGATAACATGACTGATATATGTGATAAAGTGACTGATATACGTCTAGACCTGGAAAACACCTTGACAATCCATATATAAATAGTATTTTCACTTTAAAAATTGTCATTATTAAGTAGACAGGCTTTTGCTTCAGATTTCAGCCAAAGACTGCCTCCCGGTAAAGTTTGAGCATTTTTACAGTTGAAAAAGTGTCATTTTGACACATAGTATGAGTAGTTGCCTGTCATTAACGGTAGCCTTTTGTAGAATAGACTGCACCAGCCTTGATTAGAGTAGTAGGTTTATTCTATTCTAGACAAGCATAGCCGAGAAGAATCATTACCCTTTTATAGATTGAGTGTACTTCCTGACGGTCTGCAATAACCGATTTAATCGAGTCTTTTTTACCAAACCCAACCCTGCTTTAGCCTATGCCCGATTACATGCTATATGCATAAAAAAAAGAGCCAGTAATGCGCCAACATCACTGACTCAGTAACTCCCTTTTATTCCTGCGACAGAACATCTGAAATCGGATGCAGGGACTTTTTTTGCCTGTTGTGAAACCAACAAACCCTTAAAATTATGTCAAAACAATTACAAATCCATGCTTCTTTGAGTAGGCTAGTACGGATTGCACTGTACACGCTTATTCTCGTTCACGCCCTAACGACAAGTACCTGGGCCCGCCTGGTCGATCAAACCGTAATAGGTTCTGTACTCGACGAAACAGGAAGCCCTCTGGTGGGCGTAAGCATTCAGATCAGAGGAACAGCACGCGGAACAACAACGGATGCCCGTGGCGCTTACCGGATAGACGTACCTACTGGTAACTCTATCCTCGTGTTTAGCTTCATTGGTTACAAAAAGCAAGAAGTTACAGTCGGCACGCAGGCAACGATCAATATATCGTTGGTAGCAGACGCCGGTTCACTGGATGAGGTTGTTGTGGTAGGTTATGGTACCCAAAAACGATCATCCCTGACAGGTGCGGTTTCTACAGTAACACCGAAAGAAATAACCGCCCTACCTGTACCAAACCTTGCTTCTGCACTTCAGGGACGCGTACCGGGTGTATCGGTTATTAATAATGGCGGACCGGGTAGCTCACCTATTGTTCAAATTCGGGGTGTCGGGTCGATCAGCTTCGGCTCTGGTCCTCTCTACGTAATCGACGGCGTACCAACCGGCGACCTGAACAGCTTCAATACGAATGACATCGAGTCGCTGGAAGTGTTGAAAGACGCCAGTTCGGCCGCTATTTACGGGTCACGGGCCGCCAACGGGGTCGTTCTGATCACGACCAAGAAAGGAAGCCGTGACAGTAAGGTTCGCATTTCGCTGGATTCGTACGCAGGCTTGCAGAGCACAACGCACAAGATAGACGTGCTCAACCGGGACCAGTATGTTCAATACGCTAAAGCGCTCACGTCTAACGCAGGCATTGCGCTGCCTTCACGGCTCAATAACCTAAACGTGCCGATTTATGCCGGCGCTACCCAAACGTTCGCCCAAACGGAAACGAACTGGCAGAATGAGCTTTTCCGGGATGCCCCAATTGTGCAGCATCAGGTTTCCCTGTCGGGCGGGAACGCGGCTTCGCGCTTCTTCGCCTCGGGTGGTTATTTCAAACAGGATGGTATTATGCAGGGGACCAATTTCGAGCGGGGCTCGCTGCGGTTGAACTCCGATCACCAGGTAAACAAGTTCCTGTCGATCGGCCAGACATTAACAGCCGCCTACAGCGGTCAGCGCAATGAAACCAACGGCGATCGGTCACAGTTGATGCATGCCCTTCGCATGATGCCTTACTGGCCTACCACAGACCCTACTAAGGTGGGTGGTTTTAGCGCGCCAACAGCGGCCGATGGGTCAGATCCGGAAAACCCACTACGGGCTCCTTCCATGGATGTAACCCGTACTAAATTCCTAAAAGCTTTTGCCACGCTCTATGCAGACGTTCGGCTGACGAGCTTCCTGAAATACCGCTTTAACTATGGCGTTGATTTAGGCTTCTCGAATGGCAGCACGTTCAACCCAATCTACAATGATGGGTACACAACGCGTAGCTCGGCTACGGTCTCGCAGTCGCGGAACACGAATATTGCGCAGACGATCACCAATCAGCTTTCGTTCGACAAAAGCTTCGGCAAGCATTCTGTAAGTGCACTAGCCGTTGCTGAAACGCAACAGGTGTTGTCGACGGGCATGAACGGATCAGGTACCCGGCCAAACAACGATCTGGATGTAATCCAAGGAGTTAGTAACCCCGCCATCACCAGTACGCGTGCTGAAACGGACCTCATCTCGTACATCGGCCGTGTCAACTACGATTATGCCGGCAGATATCTGATCAGCGCCTCGATTCGTCGGGACGGTTCGTCGCTGTTTGCTCCGGGCAACAAATGGGGCAATTTCCCATCAGCATCTGTAGGCTGGCGTGTTGATCAGGAGTCGTTCATGAAAGGTGTACCTCAGCTTTCGGAACTGAAACTCCGGGCAAGCTATGGCAAGACGGGCTTCAATGGAATTGGCAACTATGCCTGGCAGTCACTTGTATCAGCTGATGCGACGGCCTATCCATTTGGCTCAGCAAACAGCCTGGGCTCGTACTTCAACTCTCTGGGCAACACGGAGCTGAAATGGGAAACGACCGACATGGTCAATGGTGGAATTGATGTTGGTCTGTTTAGTAACAAGATCACCTTTACGGCCGAAATCTACAATCGTTTCACAGACGGGCTCATCCTTGGCGTACCCATTCCGAACTCAATCGGCTACAGCAATGCCCCGGTGGCTAACATCGGTAGCATGAAAAACTGGGGCTACGAATTCCAGGCAGGCTACAACTACGCGAAAGGGGCATTCCGCTGGAATCTGTCGGCCAACGTAGGCATCACCCGCAACCGGGTGTTAAGTCTGGCTACGCCAACCTCAGCGATCTATGCAGGGTCAAATGCTGACTACGGCGGGGCTGATATTACCAAGACCGAAGTTGGTCAGCCTATCCAGTCATTCTACGGCTACGTAGTGGATGGTATCTTCAAGTCAATCGATCAAGTATACAGCTCGCCTGCTCAAAACCGGCCCGCTTCACGCGATGCGGACAACCCGGCCAAAAACACTTCGGCTGGCGACATTCGCTTCAAAGACCTGAATGGCGATGGTAAAATTGACGCCAACGACCGGACGTACCTGGGCAGCTACCTGCCGAAGTTCAACTACGGGGTCAACTTTAGCGGAACGTACCGGAACTTCGACTTTACCTTGTATCTGCAGGGTACTTACGGCAACAAAATTTACAACGGTACCCGGGTTGTTACAGAAGGTATGCTCCGCTTGTTCAACGCAGGACCAGCCGTTCTAAATGCCTGGTCGCCAACCAACACAGAGACTAATATTCCACGGGCTGTGGCGGGTGACCCAAACAACAACAGCCGGACGTCAGATCGCTTTATTGAAGACGGCTCGTACATGCGTATCAAGAACCTGTCTATCGGCTATTCGATTCCAGCCAAGGCCTTAGGCAGTTTGACCAATGGATCAGTAAACAAAGTTCGGGTGTATGTATCAAGCCAGAACTTACTGACGATTACAAAATACACGGGCTATGATCCGGAGATTGGCTCACGCAATGGTACGCTGCTGCGGAGTGGTATCGACTACGCCAACTACCCTCAGGCACGTACCATCCTGGCTGGCCTTCAGCTTACATTCTAACTGATTTTCACGAACTCAAAAGCATACTTTTTTATGAAAAGGCACTATTTCTTAATCGGAGCTTTCTTGCTGGTTCTAACCGTTGGGTGTGACGATAAAAGACTGGAACAACTGAACCCCAACGCGGTAACGACCGACAGTTATTTTCAAAATGATTTACAGATCAGGAGCGCGGTCAACGGAGTCTATGCGGCTCTTCAATCGACTAACCTGGTTGCCCGCGAGTGGTTCTTCACCCATGATCTGCGTTCAGACGATGTGGCGGCAGGTGGTGGCCAGCTCGAGACGCCACGTAACCAACTGTTGCTGGGTGTACACACGACAGACAACGGGCTGGTAAGTTCTGTCTGGACGGGCGCTTACCGAGTAATTCACCGGGCCAACGTGGTCATTGACAAGGCCGCGGCCGCTAAAGCATTGACAGCCAGCATCGCCACACAAGCGGTTGGCGAAGCAAAGTTTCTTCGGGCATGGTCGTACTTTGAACTGGTGAGTATGTGGGGGGGCGTTCCGCTATACAAAACATTTGTTACGGGAGTATCCGGTTCATTGCCTCGTTCACCGGAAGCCGATGTATATGCGTTCATTGTTGCCGATCTGAAAGCGGCTCAGGAGGCATTGCCAGCCACATACGATGCCGCCAACCAGGGTCGGGCTACCAAAGGTGCCGCTCAGATGCTGCTGGCCCGGGTCTACCTGCAACAGGGCGATTATACGAACGCCAAAACCGAACTGCAAAAAATTATCAGTTCAGGTACGTACGCTCTGGTAGATGAGTACAGCGATAATTTCATCGAAGAAACCGAGTTCAACAAGGAGTCGATCTGGGAAATAAACTTCCTGCCTTCGGGGGGCTCATTCAACTGGAACGGCGATGCTGACGGTGCTTCGGCAGGCGAAGAAACAGTACGTACCCAGGAGTATTCAGGGATTGGCTGGCGGAACATCATTCCGTCGAACAGTCTGTTATCTGAGTTTGAGAAAACGGCTAAAGGTGATGCAAAGACCGACCCACGTTACGCGCGGTCATTCTACACCACTGGGGATAAGTTTAACAAAGACCAGAACATCCTGACGGATGAGGTTCAAAACGGCAACAGCTCGCTTGTTGATGGTAAAGCACAGAAAGTAAGCTGGCGGAAGTTCACGCTGATGTACAAAGCGGGTGTTTCAACAACCGGCGGTATCAACCAGCGGATTATGCGTTACGCTGAAGCGCTGTTGGCTATGGCTGAATGTGAAAATGAGCTGGGAAATTCGGCCAGTGCAGTCACGTACCTGAACATGATTCGTAACCGGCCCAGTGTAGCCATGCCTACGTACCCAACTGCCAAATACCCCACTTCGACAAAAGATCAGGTGTTTGCCGCTATTGTGCACGAACGGCGTGTGGAGCTAAACGGTGAAGAAGTTCGGAACCGCGACATTCTGCGGTGGCGGAAACAGGGTAAGTTAACAACCGAACCCTTCTCGTACTTCCAGAAAGGCAAGCATGAATTACTGCCCATTCCTCAGCAGGAGATCGACAACAACCCGAACGTTGGTATAAAAGGACAAAATCCTGGCTATTAATTTAGTGGCTTAACATACGAGTATCTTTCAACAATGACACCGGATCACCCGGTGTCATTGTTGTACCAGGCAAACCCAAAAGATAGAGTTATGCAATTGAGTTGGCTACGGGCGATTTGGGCAATTTTGATGGGCGGCATGCTGTTGGCCTGTAATCGGGCACCAGATACCCTGTTCGAGCAACTTTCCAGCAATCAAACCCACATCACGTTTGCCAATTCGCTGACCCCTTCTGACCAGTTGAATGGCTTTACGTTTACCAATTTTTACAATGGCGGCGGTGTAGCTGTTGGCGACGTAGACAACGATGGTTTCACGGATGTGTTCTTTACCGGCAACCAGGTCAGCTGCCGCCTGTATCTGAATCAGGGGAAGCAGACCAACGATGGCTTTTCGTTCGCCGACATTACTGAAGCGGCCGGATTGACTACTAACCGATGGTGTTCGGGCGCGGTAATGACCGATATTAATCAGGACGGCTGGCTGGATATTTATATTTCGGTTGCCAGCCATCCGTCGCTTAAACAGAGCGGAAACCTGCTCTTCGTTAACCAGGGGCTGACAAACGGAAAACCTGTTTTTAAAGAAATGGCGAAAGCCTATGGATTGGCAGATCCGGCTTTTACCACGCAAACCGCTTTTTTCGATTATGATTTGGATGGCGATCTGGACGTCTTTCTGCTTAACACAGCGCCCGAGTATCAGAACCCTTCTCACGTGCGCCCGGTCGTATCGGATGGATCTCACCCCGGCACGGGAAAGCTCTACCGAAATGAAGGCAATGGTCCGGCGGGTCATCCGGTTTTCATCGACGTTTCCCGGCAGGCGGGCATTACCTACGATGCGCTTGGCCTGGGGCTGGTTATCAGCGACATCAATAAGGACGGCTATCCGGACATTTATTGCTCCAATGATTTTACCAGCAGTGATATCCTGTACCTGAATGACGGGAATGGCCATTTTACCAACGTCATTAAAGAGGCGACCGCCCACACCAGCATGTATGGTATGGGTGTCGATGCGGCCGATCTGAACAACGACGCTCGCATTGACCTGATGCAGCTTGATATGCTGCCAAAGGAGAATAACCGGCTTAAGATGATGCTGGGCGGGCAGGATTATGACCGCAAGGAAATGAGCGTTTCGCCCCGCTACGGCAACCAGATGCAGTACATGCGGAACTCGCTACAGATGAATGTGGGCGAGGGGCGTTCCCAGGCAGAGCAACCCCAAGCCCAAAGCCCAAAGCCCCCACGCCCCACGCCTATTTTCTCTGAAGTAGGCATGATGGCAGGGGTGGCCCAGACAGACTGGAGTTGGGCAACATTGCTGGCCGATTTCGACAATGACGGCTGGAGAGACATGTACATCACCAACGGGTATCGCAAAAACGTGACCGATCGCGACTTCATCACGTTCACCGAAGACTTCTCCAGTTTTGGCACGACCGAATACAACACGCAGAAACGCCTCGACTTAATGGATAAAGTGCCTGAGCTTCCACTCGCACACTATGCCTTCCGCAATGCGGGCAACGGAGCATTTACCGATGTTTCCAAAGCCTGGGGCCTCAACACTAAATCATACGCAAACGGCGCAGCCTATGCCGATTTCGACAACGATGGCGACCTGGACGTAGCGGTTAACAACATTGACGATGAAGCGCTTGTGTACCGCAATCGAAGCCGCGAACAAGCACCGGATCAACATTACCTGACAATCAAGTTACAGGGCGACTCGACCAATCGACAAGGCATAGGCGCAAACGTAACGCTGTGGGCAGCGGGTGCAACTCAGTATGCAGAGCTATTCACGGTACGGGGCTACCTGTCGTCGGTAGAGTCGCTACTTCATTTTGGCTTGGGCAACAAAACCAAAATCGACTCATTGCGTATCGAGTGGCCAGGCGGACGGTCGGAAATCAAACGAAACGTGTTGGCCGATCAGGTGCTTACTCTATCGTATGCCCAGGCAACGACCGATACCAACTCCCCTACTGCCCCGCCCAGCAATCTTCTTTTTGCTGACGTTACAGAAAAATATCCCATCGACTTCGTACATACAGAGTCCGATTTCGTTGATTTCAAGCAGCGGGCCGCTATGCTGAAGATGCTGTCGCGCGCTGGTTTTGCGCTAGCGGTCGGTGACGTCAATGGCGATGGACTAGACGATTGTTTTGCGGGTGGTTCTTACCGGGGCAGTTCGGCCTGTTTACTAGTCCAGAATACTTCCGGCGGATTTACGAAAAGACCATTTCCCGCACAGGGCGACCATGAAGCAACGAGTGCCCTGTTCTTCGATGCTGACGGCGATAAAGACCTGGATCTATACGTGGTTAACGGGGGAAACGAGCGACTGGCAACCGACAAGGCGTTCTACCAGGATCAGCTGTATATCAATGACGGAACAGGCAATTTTAGTATAGCGCCTATAGGTACGTTGCCTGATCTGTCGGGCAGTGGATCGTGTGTACTAGCCTCCGATTTTGACCATGATGGCGATCTCGATTTATTTGTAGGGGGGCGTCAGATTCCAGGCGAATACCCGTTACCCGCCCGGAGCTATCTGTTACGAAATGACCGACTGGCAACTGGCTATCGCTTCACCGACGTGACGCAGCAAGTATGTCCGTCGCTGATGAAAGCCGGTATGGTTTGCTCGGCGCTCTGGTCCGATTATGACCAGGATGGCTGGTCTGACTTGCTGCTGGCCGGTGAGTGGATGCCCCTTACGGTGTATAAGAACGAAAAAGGCAGTTTCAAATCGGCCGCCATTCAACTGCCGAACACAGCGGGTTGGTGGAATACGCTGGCGCAGGGTGATTTTGACCACGATGGCGACCTCGACTACATGGCCGGTAATGAAGGACTGAACACACTGTATCAGGCATCGCCCAACGAACCGGTCAAAATTATCGCCAGCGACTTCAACAAGGACGGTACTGTAGACCCTTTAATGGGCTATTTCATCAATGGCATGTGTTATCCGGCTATTCCCCGCGACGCGTTAAATCAGCAAGTGATTCAGTTCCGCCGGAAATATCAGCGCTTTGCCGATTATGCTGCCGTTACATTCGATGAGTTACTAACAAAGGACGAGCTGACAGACGCCTATCAGGCGCAGGCGACCTATCTGCAAAGTGCATATATCGAAAACCAAGGGAAGGGCAAATTTGTCGTACATGCCTTGCCTCGCCCGGCTCAGGTAGCACCGACGTTCGGCATCGTTGTGCACGATTTTAACCACGACGGGCATCTGGACGCCGTCTTGACGGGTAATTTCTACCCAAATGAAGTCAATATGGGTCGCGAAGATGCCTCGTATGGTGTGGTGTTGCTGGGCGATGGGCGGGGGCATTTCAAGCCGCTCGACCCCACGACCAGCGGCTTATTAATTCGGGGCGATGCCCGATCGTCAGCGCTTCTACACGGTCCCAACAAGGAAACGTTGCTCTTCACAGCCATCAACTCACAAGGACTCCGCCTGAACCGCTGTCTGGTGAAATGATGTGGCAGGAACGGATCTAGCGGATTAAACAGACTGAGACAAGCCAGTAGCTTCGAACGCGTAAGCTTTTAAATCTCCTAGATACGCGTACTACATCACGCGAGCTGTATCCGAAACACTGTCCAGCCGTCGGGCTGGGTACGTAGCGAGAAAGCAAAGCCGTGGTTGAGCAGGATTTCGCGGGCGAGGGTCAGGCCGATACCCTGGCCGGTGATTTTTGTGCTGAAAAAAGGATTGAACAGATTGGCGGCTACCTCGCCGGGAATAGGCTGGCCGTTATCGCGGATGAGCAATTCGCGGTTGCTCAGAACGATCTCAACGGACTGTCCAGTCTGGCAGGCTTCAATCGCGTTTTTCACTACGTTCACTAGCACCTGCTCCATTTGGGTAACATCCATTAGCTGCCTTACTGATGCTTCGGGGAGGGTCAGCGTCAGTGATAGGCCACGCGCGCTAGCTTGTGGTTGCATCAGGCTTAATACATCGCGCAGTAGGCCAGGTACGTTGGTGAGGACAGGATTGGGCACCGGCAACCGCACCACATCGGCAAAACGACGCATGAACTGGTTGAGCCGGTCGTTGCGCTCAATGGCGACGCGCACGGCTTTGCGCACATCAGGGTCAGGTACGTCGGGCTCGGCAATGTGCAGGATGGAGTTGATTGCACCGATCGAGTTATTCACCTCGTGGGCCATCATGCGAATCACCTTGCCGAACGCCTTCTTCTCTGTATCGATGATCTCGGCCGTTAACTCTTCGATGAACAAAAACTGCCGCCGAAACCCCCGATCGATGAACTGTCCGCGCATAGCCCGGTAGGTTTCAACACCCGTCAGTTTGATCGTCTGCGGCTGGTCGTCGGGCAGGTCAATCAGGTACGTTAGCAGAGGGTGTCCGATGGCCGACAGCGGCTTACCGATCAGCTCATTGTTGGGCAGATTCAATAGTTGCCGGGCTTTCGGATTCGCAGCTGATACCCGTTCGTCGAAGTCAAACGTCAGGAGGGCAATGGGGGCGGCCTCGATCAGCTTATCCAGGAAAAACTGCTGTTCGGCCTGCCGGGTGCGTTCCTGTCGAAGCTGGTCGATCATCAGGTTATAGACATTGATGAGTCCGTCAACCTCTTCATTACCCGTCGCTACGAACTTGACGGTGAAGTCTTTATCTCGAATCGCCTCAATGCCCGAAGCAATGAACGCCGCTGGCTGCCGAAAGGATTGGTACAGCCGAACAGCCACATACAGCGACAGCAAAATCAGTACTTCCGCCGCAATGAAATAGGGTTTTTCTTCCTTCAGCAACTGAAACGTCAGCCCAATCAGTACAGCATGAACGGCGCCAATGTAGAGCAGGTAGCGGGTTTGAAATTTCATAAACTAAGGATACGCACTTTCAGTATCTTGTTGGCTGCAAAGGTCTGTTCTGTTTTGCTCATATTCTTGGCGTAGTTGCTTAGAATAGGCACCACTAGCGAAGTTATCCACTAACTCGCGAAGCAACTATTTGAACAGTCAGCCATCCTTATACCCTAATCGCTACCACATATGAACCGCCGCCTTTTTATGACGCAGGCTGCTCTCGGGGCCAGTGCCCTGGTTAATGCCAATGCTTCGCCGCTGTTTCACACTGCCGACACCCGTAAGCTGGGCATTGCGCTGGTGGGGCTGGGTACGTATAGCAACGTGCAGTTGGGTCCGGCGTTACAGCATACTGAGCGCTGTCGACTGGCGGGCATCGTGACGGGCACCCCGGCAAAAGCGCAGGAGTGGATGCAGAAGTACAACGTTGCGAAAGAGAATATCTACGATTACCAGACCTTCGACCGCATTGCCGACAATCCCAATATCGACATCGTCTACGTGGTATTGCCCAACTCAATGCACGCCGAATACGTAATTCGGGCGGCCAAAGCGGGTAAGCACGTGATCTGCGAAAAGCCGATGGGCCTCAATGTGGGTGAATGCGAACAGATGGTGCAGGCGTGTAAGAAAGCGGGCGTAAAACTGTCGGTGGGATACCGGCTTTATTTCGAACCACATCATCTGGAGGTACGTCGGCTGGCGCAATCGAAGGAACTGGGTACGGTGAAACTGATGGAAACGGCACTGGGATTCTCCATGGCTAACCCAAATTCGTGGCGACTCAACAGGCAGATGGGCGGTGGCGGGGCCATCATGGATCTGGGCGTATATGCCATTCAGGGCGCCCGCCGCACGATCGGCGAAGACCCGATTGCGGTGACGGCACAGGGGTTTGTTCGGGATAAAACAGTTTTCAAGGACATTTACGAGAGTATGTTTTTCCAGATGGAATTTCCGGGCGGGGCACTTTCCAACTCAACGACAACCTACACGTCGTACGTCGATCGACTTCATGCCACCACGGGCCATGAGTGGTTTGGGCTGCAACCTGCCTTCAACGCTACGGGGGCCAAAGGCGATTCGTCGAAAGGCAAGATCGATCTGGCAACGCCTCCTTTCCAGCAGATCCGCCAAATGGATGCCTTCGCCGCCAGCATCATCGACAACACCGAGCCCATTGCCTCAGCCGCCGAAGGCATCAAAGACCTCCGCATTATCGACGCCATCGTCCGCTCTGCCGACACCGGCCGCCGCATCGAAATCGACTGGAAGAGGACATAGGGCGGGGGGCGTAGGGCTTGGGGGGTTACTCTCGCGTCAGCTACCCCAAGCCCCAAGCCCTATGCCCCTCGCTCATCACTCCTCCGTGCTATACGCAATGCCGTATTTCTCCAGGCGGCGATAAAGGGCGAAGCGGGTAATACCCAGCGCACGCGCTACGTGGCCGACTCGGTTTTGGTGATGCGCCATTGCCCGTTCGATCATTTGCCGTTCCATCTGATCGAGCGTCATACTACCGACGGGTGGGAGTTGGTTTAGGGCAGGGGGCTGATGGCTAAGGGCTTGGGGGGCAAGGTGCTTTTCGAAGTCGGCGACGGTCAGGGTATCGCCAGGGGCTAATAATACAGCGCGTTCGACCACGTTTTTCAGTTGACGGATATTACCGGGCAACGACAGGTCTTTAAGCCAGTGCTGTGCGTCTTTACCCACCTGCAGATTGGGGCGGCCATAGAGCGCTTTTAGGTTACTGGTAAAGAAATTGACTAGCCTGGGAATATCGGCGGGGCGTTCGCGGAGGGCGGGCAGACGTACTGTGATCAGGTTAATCCGATAGAACAGGTCTTCTCGGAACGTACCCAGTTGCACCATCTCTTCAAGGTTGCGGTTCGTAGCACAGATCACCCGCACGTCGACCGTCCGGGTTTTGCTGCTGCCCAGCGGCTCGAAGGTACGGTCCTGCAACACACGAAGTAATTTAACCTGAGATGCCGCATCCAGATCACCGATTTCGTCAAGGAAAATACTGCCCCGGTTAGCCAACTCGAAGCGGCCGACGCGATCGGCTTTGGCATCGGTGAAAGCGCCGCGCACGTGGCCGAAGAGTTCACTGTCAAACAACGTGCTGGAAATACCGCCCAGGTTCACCTTTACGAAGGGTTGCCGTTTGCGGCGGCTATTCTGGTGGATCGCTTCAGCAATGAGTTCTTTCCCCGTTCCGCTTTCGCCCGTGATCAGCACCGGCGCGTCGGTTGGGGCCACGCGCCCAATGGTCGTTAGCACGTCCAACAATTTCGGATCTTCACCCACGATATTGTCGAACTGAAATTGCTCGTCAAGCTGTCGACGACCAGCCGACACCGCTTCGCCAGCCTTCCCTCCCACCAGCTTAATCGCCGTTTTGACGGATTGCACGATATGCTCATTCTGCCAGGGTTTGGTAATGAAATCGTTGGCACCGGCTTTCATGCCCTGCACCGCCAGCTCGATACTCCCCCAGCCTGTGATGAGCAGCACAGGTACGTTGGGCAGCCGTTCGCGAATGTATCGCAGCAGCCGAATCCCATCATCACCCGACGTTTCGACTGAGAAATTCATGTCGAGCAGAATGGCTTCCGGCGTTTCTTCGTCCAGCACCTCCCGCGTCTCGAACGGCCCATCAGCAATACGCACAGCAAAGCCTTCTTTCCTGAAAAGCAGCGAAAGAGACGTCTGAACAGCAATATCGTCGTCGATGATTAAGAGCATGGGGGAATGGGCTTGGGGCGTAGGGCTTGGGGGTAGCTGGCGCGAGAGCAACACCCCTCGCCCTAAGCCCCAAACCCCACGCTTTTTTCATATTTTCGCTAAAACCACCGAAGAACTGATGACTAGAGGATTTAGATTTGAAGGACTTGAAATTTGGTAGCGAGCCATTGACCTTGGCGATAACCTATTTGATATTTCTGACTCGTTGGAGAACAGAAAACTATTTCGGTTTGCTGAACAATTACGAGGCGCCGGTATGAGTATCTCTAATAACATTGCTGAGGGGTCCGGTTCAACGTCAAAGAAGGAATTTTATCAATTTCTAAACTATGCCCGCCGGTCTTGCTACGAATGTGCTAACATATTGATCGTTGTGCAACGCAGAAACTATGTCAGTGTTGAAACGAAGCAACGCATCTTCAATGATCTGGATGAACTAAGTCGCAAAATCAATAACTTTCAGAAATCGCTCCTACCACCCCCGTCCTAAAATGAGCAGAGCCCAATCCCCCCGCCCCAAGCTCCAAGCATTTTCTTACTCTTCATGAAGCGCCACCGCGGGTTGAATCGTGGCAGCTTGTCGGCTGGGGAAGAGGGCGCAGAGCGTGACGAGCAGGTACACGATCAGGGCGGCGATGATGATGGCTATTACGTATACACTGGAAGCGAGGTCGAAGACGTTGAGTAGCGGAAACTGACAGGCTAGTATGAGCCCCAGCACTAGTGCAAAAGTAGCCAGCACCCACATCTCGCCCACAAACTGCCACGAAATTGACCCTTCGGTGGCACCCAGCGCCCGACGAAGCCCGATCTCGCCCCGGCGGCGGGTGATGCTCACATTCAACACACCGAACAGGCCGAGCGCCACGTTGATCAGCAAAAAGCTGCACACGATCACGAAGATAATGGCAGGCACCAGCGTGAGGTTATGCTGATTTTTACGCGACTCAGTCAGGTGGTCCACATCGACGCTCCAGCCGGTAACCATAGCCGTAATGTTCTTTACCAGCTTTGCTTCAAAAACGGCATCCGTACCCGGCTTTAGCTTGACCAGGATCTTTTTGTAGTACGTTTCATTGGCGCTCAGTTGCTGAAAAAGAGCCGGTTTGTTGGTCATAAACTCACCTTTAGCTTTGAAATTGTCGACTACACCGATGATCTTCATTTGCCGTGAACCATCATTCTCCTTGGGTTTTTCGCCTAGCAATTGCCCGATCGGATCTTCTCCGTCGAACAATTTTTCTTTTGCCTTCTGGTTGATCACAACGGCCCGGTACTTCCCAACGCTATCGGCGGCTGTATACCATCTGCCCGCACTTAGCTGCATGTCCAGTGCGTTGACAAAATTTTCGTCGGTTACGTAAAAGTCCATCATCGTTTTTCGTTTACCGCGGTCAACATTGCTGTTCATGGTATTGGCCGAAAACGGTGAGTTATCGCTCATGCGCGACGCTGACTCTACTTCCGGATAGGCGTTGATCCGCTGCATCAGGAGCTGCACTTTCCCACCTACATCGGTGGTATCCTGGTTATTGTTCAGGTCTATGACCCAGACATTTTCGTAAGAAAAACCCAGCGGTTCGCGGTAATTTCTGAGGTTATAGACCAGCAACGAAGCCAGCCCGAACAAGACCAAAAATGAGGCCCAGATCTCAATGATCAACAGTGAGTGAGCACGCTTCTTGTTCCAAATGAGGGTAAACAGATGACGGATCATAATTTTTGGAGCTGGGGGAAGGGGCTGGGGGCATGGGGCAGGGCATTTCACCCTAAGCCGCCAGCCTTAAGCCCTACGCTTTTAACGCTTCGGCAATATTGAGTTTTGACATGCGCAGGGCGGGCAATACACCCGACAGGAGTCCGAATACCAGGCAGATACCCAGGCTGACCAGGAAGACCGTTACGTTAATGGTCAGGTCGGCATGGGCAATCCAGCCACTGTTGTTGATCAGCGAAATGGCAATCAGCGTCAGCACCAGCGCAATGGCTCCACCAATGAGGGTGATGAAAATATTCTCGACAATGAATTGCCAGAGCAGCGTACGAATGGGTGCGCCAAAGGCCTTTCTAATGCCTATTTCCGACGCCCGCTCCAGGATTCGGCTCACGTTCACGTTGACCAGATTGATGGCCGGTAGTCCCATCAGCATGAGCATAATGAACCCGACAACGCCGTAGAAAATGGTTTTCAGGCCGCTATCACCATCGGCAAAAGCACCAACGAAACTTTCCAGATAGGGCAGGCTCTTGACAACCACTTCGTAATATTTGAATCCATACTGGTCACCCGGCACCGGAATGCGCTTGATGAAGCCCTGAAATTCGTCATTAATCGTCTTCATGCCGGCCTTGTCGCTTGCCAGAGCAATGGCAATGTAATTACCCCGCATACCCGTAGTCTGGTAATTACTCTTGGGGGCGGTGTACGGAAAATAGACGTCGGCGTGCGTCAATATGCGCGTGATCGGACTGCCTTTCACCACGCCAATTACCTTGTAGTGGATGTTTTCGATCTCCACATCCTTCCCAATCACCGGCTCCGACGGGTCTTCGAAATACTGCTTTCTGAAATCATCGGTAATCACCGCTACGTAATCACCGTTGGCAATATTCTGCTCGTTGTAGGGTTTGCCTTCCAGGAAATCAAAGTCAGTTACCCGCCAGAAATCAGCGTCGGTGTACTTGGTGCTCAGATCAATTTTCTGCGACCCGACATACGCGTTCGAGGCATTGAACATCGAGCAGATCGTAACCCGCTCAGCCGATTTCAATGCTTTGGCGTGTTTGGTCAGAAACTTGAAGCTCATAGGGCCCTGCGTTCGACCGCTATGGGTCGAATCTAGTTGGGTCATCATCTGAATATAAATCGACCGGTCACGCTTCAGTTCAGGGTAATGTGTGCCGAACAGGTGGTCGAGAAACGAGGTCAACACCATCAAAACGGTCAGCGTGAGGCTAATGCCAAAGAGGGTGATGAAGGTGTAGAACGGATGCCGAAGCAACACCTTCCAGGCTATTTTTATGTAGTTCGTGAGCATAGGGTTGGGGGGTTAGGGCTGTGGGTTAAGGTTCGAAGGCGCAGAACTGGGGGACGGGGAATGGCTAGGCAGCGCCACCCCTTGCGCCAAGCTCCCTACCCCCAGCAATGAATCCCCCACCATTGCGCCATCAAACAGTCGGATCAGACGGTGCGTTTTTTTGGCCATCGTTTCGTCGTGCGTGACCATCACAATCGTGCTACCTTCTGTGTTCAGTTGCTGCAGAATAGCCATGATCTCGTTGCCCATCGCGCTGTCGAGGTTACCGGTTGGTTCATCGGCCAGAATAATCGACGGGCGACCGACAATGGCGCGGGCAATGGCGACACGTTGTTTCTGCCCCCCGGAAAGCTGGCCGGGAAAGTGCTTCATCCGGTTGCTCAGGCCCACTTTTTCCAGCGCCTCCTGCGCCAGTTGCCGACGTGATGCACCCGTCGCGTCGCCCTTCCGATATAGCAGCGGGATCTCCACGTTATCGAGCACCGACAAGTCGTTGATAAGGTGAAAGCTCTGGAAGATGAAGCCGATCTGCTGGTTGCGCAGCAGGGCTAGTTCCTTATCGCGGTACTGCGTCACGGTTTTCCCGTCAATTTGCACCTGGCCAGCGCTGGGCGCATCCAGCAGGCCCATCAGGTTCATCAGCGTCGACTTTCCGCAGCCGCTAGGCCCCATGATAGAGATAAATTCACCCGATTTGATGGTCAGGTTGATGTTGGTCAGCGCCAGCGTTTCGATGGAGCTGGTGCGGTACACTTTTTCGATGTTTGTGAGCGTGATCATGTGAGTGGGCAGGGGGCGTAGGGCTGGGGGCTTGGGGTTCATGACTTGGGCATGCAGAGCTTCTGCCCCAAGTTTCCAGCCCTACGCTCCCTGCAATTTCTGGTTCGTATCGAAATCGTAAAGGGTCAATAAACGGAGTGTATAGTGAGACTGCCAGTAGTCGCGGAGGGCCAAAATGGCGTCGCGGCGGGCGCGGTCTTTGTCCTGGGTAGCAATGCCGAGGTCGGTCACGGTCAGGTCGCTGAGGCGAAATCGCTCCTGGGCAATCTGGTAACGGGTTTGGGCAATTTGGTCGGCTTCGGCGGTGAGTTTTACCTGCTGCCGAAGCATATCTAACAGTGTCACCTGTGTGTAGATCTGCTGTTCGAACGTGCGTCGGGCCTGTTCAACGGTTTGTACAACCAGTTGCTGATTGGCGCGGGCCGTTTCGGTACGGGCCTGCGCCCGCCCCCAAGTCATGATAGGTACGATAAACTGAAGGATAACCGACTGCCGGTCCTGCGGCTGAATGTAGACGTCGATAGGTCGGCTTCCCCGGTTCGTCAGGCCAAAATCGGCGTTGAGGGTGGCGTTGATACCGTTCTCTTTGCGTGCCTTCTCTACATCCCGATCCGCTTCAAGCCGCCGGCGCTGGAATCCGATGGCGTCAGACCGGTTGGCAAATGCCTCGGCCAGCGCCTGCTGCAGGTCAACGTCGAACGAACGTACCTGATCGGGAATAACCAGGTCAAAGGGACGTACCTCGCTGGTCGTTGTCTGGATATTGATGTACGATCGCAATTTCAACGACGCGACTTCGGCGCTTTGCCGGGCCGAGGCTAGGTCTTTGCGAGCATTCAGCACGCTCAGTTGCAGTTGCAGCAAGTCATTGCGCGAGATTTTTCCAATCTCCAGCTTGTGTTTCGCAATGGTATAGAGCGTATCGTTGTTGGCCCGGTTGGTCTCGGCAATCTGCAGGTTTACCTGCGCCACTAGCAGATCAAAATACAGACCCGTAGCATCCAGCGCCACCTGTTCCATCGCTTCGATGTATTGCTGGTTGCTCTCGGCATACCGTAGCGGCTCAATGCGTCGATCCCATTTCATCTGGTTGAACCGAAACAGCGGCTGACTGATGCCAAAGGCGAACGGAATGCCGTTGTACAGCGTAGACCGATTCAGGAAATTGTCGAATCGCTGGAGTTGCTGCTGCACGTAAATGGACCCGCCCGTTTGCGGAATATTCTGGCTCAGCGACAGATTCAGCAGCGAGTTATTGAGCGATACGGGCTGGAAGGCGATGGTACCGTCGGGTTGCTGCACCTGAATGAATGAGCGCGTAAAACCGGGTAGTGAGCCATCCAGACTCAGTTGTGGCTTGAAGTCAGCCAGAAACGAGCGGTATTTCCAGTAGTTTGTCTTCTTTAACGTAGCTGCCTGCTTCCCTGCAATCGACTGTTCCCGCGCCAGGTTCACCACCTCGTCCAGCGTTAGCTTTACTGGTTGGGCGAAGCTGGGTACGTTGGCGAGGAGAACGAAAAAGAGCATGATTGCCCGTATTGCTTTCGCATGACCCTTCGACAGGCTCCGAGTGACAAGCCTACTCAAGGGTATCGTCAACGTACCTGGGTCGCCTGTCCCCCTGAGCCTGTCGAAGGCAGTCCGACGTTTCGGCTTGGCGCAAAAAGTGATACTCCCCAAATCAACACTAGCTTTCACGTTCGTCTTCATGGCTTCGCTGGATCAATCGTGAGTTGTTCGAGGTGCTCGTAATCGCTCAGGTCGGTCAGAATTACGTTGTCGCCGGGCTGCAGGCCGCTTTTGATCTCCACCCAGTCGAAGTTGGTCAGGCCGATCTCTACGTCGCGCCGACGGGCGACGTTATCATTCCCCATCACGTAGACGAACTGGCGGCGTTTACCTTTAAAAGCGGGTCCGTTGGCAACCCGCATGGCATTTGCCGTACGATTCGTCACCACGAATACCTCCACTTTCTGGTTGGGCCGTAGCGACGCGTTATTGTTATCATCGAGACTCACGGCGAACTTGATGGTGCCGTTTTGCACCGATGGCTTTACCTGCGTGATCAGCCCCCGCAGATCGGTTTCGTTGATGCGGACGATGACGGGCTGCCCGGCGCGAAGCTGATCGGCATAGGTGTCGGAGCATGATGCTTCGACCCGGAAACTGCCCAGGTCAGCTACTTTCGCCAGCATCTCGCCCTCATTCACCGCCGAGCCAACGTTCTCGTTCACCCAGGTCAACACGCCAGCCCGGTCGGCCAGAATATCGGCTTGGCGAAGTTTCTGGGCCAATACTTTCAGGTTGGTCCCTTCGATCCGGGCCTGCAGTTGCGACTCGCGCAGGCTGGCACCCATTGACTTGCGGTTATAGTCCAGATCGTTTTCCAACTGCTTCTTTTCGAGTTGAGCGATGCGCAGGGCATTCTCGGCGCGGGTAACATCTTCGGGCGTTTGACCACCCACTTTCAATAATCGGCGGGCGTTGTCTACTTCGGCAGTCAATTTATTGATATTCAGCAGTTTGACCTGATCATTCACATCGGCATCGTACAGGTTCTTGTCGAGCTTCATCCTGAGTTGCTCGATCCCGTTTTGCTTCAATGCCAGTTGATCCTGTAATTTTTCGTATTCGATCTGCGTCAGGGACTTATCCAGTTCTACCAACGGCTGACCGGGACGTACCCGCGCACCGGGCGTTAGCAGCACCCGACGGATGCTGGCCCGAATGGGGCTGGTCATGATCTGCTCATAAGCCGGAATGATCTCGCCGGTAGCGTTCAATGTATTTTCGACGGCCCCCGTCTGCACCACTGCCGTCCGGATTTTGGCGGCATCGACAGACGTTTTCAGGAGCGACCGGGCACCAAGAACCACTCCAACCAGTCCAAGCAAGGCAATCAGCCCAACGAGCCAGGGCTTTCGGCGGGAGCGGGTAAGTAATTCAGGGGCCAGTTCACGATCCATACAGCATACGCATTTTGCCTATACTGGTTGCCAACGACGTGCCAACCGTTAACTAATTGGCTAGTAGACGATTGACCTCATTCTATTCGTGGTATTCTGTGCGAAAAAGCACATCCGGTGCGAATTCGCACAGCAAGTGTGTATCTGTTATCCTTGCCGATGGCGATAGGATCGCACGCTTCGGCCTGGGGGCAGCAACGTATGTTAGCCCCGTTCGGGGATTCACGGCGCAGCATCGGTAGAAACCAACAATGCACCCCAATTTTCTGCGTGCCGTAGGTACGCTACAAAACTCGGTTGCGTAACCGCGGCACGCTGGATGTGCTGTTTTATCACTCCTTATCTACCGACGCTACGTTGTGAAGCTCCTGACGGGGCCAAAGTCTTGGCTCAACTCAGGGAATCAATACAAGGATATTGTCGCTTATTATGCGATGAGCGCGAAGCACGGCATGCACAAAACACGGTAAACCAAGCAGCAATGTGCTTTTCCAATAAAACACGCAGGAATCGAATGGAAACAGTACAGTGGGGTATTATCGGTTGCGGCGACGTGACCGAAGTGAAAAGTGGCCCGGCGTTTAATAAAGTGTCGCATTCATCGCTGGTGGCCGTGATGAGGCGCGACGCTGAGAAAGCGGCCGATTATGCCAACCGGCACAACGTACCCACCTGGTACACCGACGCTGATGCCCTGATCAACGACCCCAACGTAAATGCGGTGTATGTGGCAACCCCGCCCAGCAGCCACGCCGACTACGCCATTCGGGCCATGCGTGCGGGCAAGCCTGTATACGTTGAGAAGCCAATGGCGCTGAATACCGCTGAGTGCGACACGATGAACCAGGTCAGTCGCGAAACGGGGGTGCCGCTATTCGTAGCCTTTTATCGGCGTGCTCTCCCCTACTTTTTGCGGGTCAAAGAACTCGTCGACAGCGGGGTAGTCGGTACTATCAGGGCGGTATCTATCCAACTCAACTGGCAGCCCGACGAGCGCGAAGTGGGGGCACAGCCCAACTGGCGGGTGTCGCCGGCCATTTCGGGCGGCGGGCTGTTTCACGACCTCGCCGCACACCAATTCGATTTCCTCGATTACCTGCTTGGCCCCATCACATCGGCCAATGGTATGGCACGAAATCAGGCGGGTTTATACGAAGCAGACGATATGGTAGTGGGTACGTTTGCCTTCGAATCAGGCGTGCTAGGTACTGGGAGCTGGTGCTTCACCGTAAATAAAGAACAACGCCTTGAGCAAACACAGCTAATTGGCTCTGAGGGCAAAATCACGTTCTCGTTCTTCGAAAATTTCGTCATCACCGTCGAGACGGCGGCAGGCACAGAAACCATGACAGTGCCTTTTCCTACGCACGTGCAACAGCCGCTGATCGAACTACTGGTCAACGATTTGCGCGGTCAGGGCCATTGCCCCAGCACTGGCGAAACAGGTGCCCGTACCAGCCGCGTCCTCGACTGGATAACGGCTTCCTGAACACGCACGCCCATATACATAACGAAGGCCGGACTGTTTAGCCCGGCCTTCGCGCAATCTCTATGAGTCAGCGTTAGAATGAAGAGACACTCAGTCGCCCGCCTGTGACACACCTACCCGACAGCGAAGACGTAGGCACCGCCTTACTAAGAATAGCCGACTTGATTTGAGCCGCTGTTGCCGTTGGGTACAGCGACTTGTATAACGCCACGGCACCTGTTACGTGTGGGGTCGCCATCGACGTACCGTTGTATGAGGCATAACTTGACGCACCGCTTGAGTTGGGCACCGTTGACCAGATTCCTGATCCCGGTGCGCCAATATCAACCGTTGTAGCCCCGTAATTGGAGAAGCTAGACCTAGCGCCAGATGAAGTAATAGCCGCAACAGCAATGACGTTCGCGTTAGGGTAGTTAGAGGGGTAGTTGGCTACCGCATCATTGTTATCGCCAACGCCGTCTGAACCGCCATTACCAGCTGCGGCCACAAACAGGATATTCGCATTATTGGCGCGGCCAATGGCATCCTGCAAGGCCTGTGAGAAACCGCCGCCGCCCCATGAATTATTACTGGCCACAATATTGAGGGCTGAGTGGCGGGTCTTCATGTCGGTTAAGTAATCGATGGCTTTGATGGCGTTGGCACTGGTACCACCATTAGCACCTAAAAATTTCAGACCGATCATTTTTACGTTCCAGCACACGCCAGCCACGCCAGTACCATTGCCGCCTACGGCCCCAATCGTGCCGGCCACGTGTGTACCGTGGTCGTCTGCGGCTCCGTCATAAATAGACGAGTTGTTGCTGGCGAAATCCCAGCCATTTATATCGTCGATATAGCCATTACCATCATTGTCTTTTCCATCGACTGTCTCGTACGGATTAACCCATTTGTTGGCTGCCAAATCAGTATGGGTATTCATCCACCCTTCGTCGATAATGCCAACGATGACGCTACCAGAACCCGTTTGTCCTTTACCCCAGGCCGTTGCCGCCTGACTTCCATACTGGTTAGCCGGTGATGTACTCGACCCATACATGCCCCAGAGCGATCCATTCGTAAAATAGGAGTCATTTGAAGTGGCATCGGTCGTATAAATGTAATTGGGCTCGGCGTACTCAACCTCCGGAAGGGTTTCCAACTGGCTAATCGCATCCAGCACGTCGGTAGATACGCTGGCCAGCACTATCCCATTTTTCTGACCAGCCTTCTCCATCATTTTCGTCAGAATCTTCTCGGCCTTGGTGACTTTCATCTTATCGAGCGCTTTCTGCATTTTCTCGTCGCTGACGTCGGCCTTGAATTTAATGATGACCTCACCGGCCACATACTTTCCTTCTGCTCCAACGCGCGCCTGCCCGGCTTGCGTAGGCAACAAGTCAGTCTTAGGCTGACAACTGTACAATACACCACAACAAATCAAGGCAGCCAGCAGCCGCTGGCCTGTGTAAACTGTGCTTTTCATGTAGGACGTTTGTTAAAATTTTGTAACCGTAACTTATGAATAATATGTCTGATTTCTATGACCACATTCACAAGCAATCATATTTTTTCTCCTCAGACTACTACATACCACAAAATTTCTGCCAGGATATCAACCCGATGGCTACCACGGCCAAGGCCAGGCCAATTTTATTGATAGCCAGTAACTTTTCCCGAAAGAACAGCGCGGCGACCCCGGCGGCCACCAGAATAACACCGATGTTATAAAGTGGGTAAACCAGCGCCCCATTGCCACTAAAGGCCGACAGCGCCAGCACCAGCGTGTAGAAACTTAAAAAGTTGGGGACACCCAGCGTGAATGCGCCAATCAGGTTCCGTGCCTCGAATCGGTCCTGACCGGTTACCAGACGGAAGACAAACAGCACCATACCTGCCGCAATAGCGCCAATCACCATGGTCAGCGTTACCACAACGGGGTTGATACCCAGCGTAGCGATGTAGGCTACGTTCATGTAGTTGATCATGGTGTTGGTGAACCCGTACATCAGAAAAACAGCCACCGGCAGCAGCGCAACCAGACCGCTCCTGCTGGCGTGGCCGGGTGTCGCCTGCGCTTCATCGGCCGATTTTTTGTAGGTACTCAACGCCACCGCCACTACCGCCAGCGCCAGACCCAGGTAATTCCATCCATCAAACGCTTGGGCCGACGTACCTGATAAAACAAACAGGCTGACACAGACCGGAATAACCAGCGATAGGTTGTTAGCCAGCGAGGTAGCTGTGATACCATTGCGTTGGGTTGATTCGCCCGACAGCAGAAATGTAACGACGAACGCTACGCCAATGCCCAGCGCCACCCAGGTCCAAGTTTGGCTGAAATCGACCGTAAACGGGACATCGGTCGGTAGCAGAGCGTACCCGGTCAGGAAGCAGACGATGTAGTTAAGGCTAATGGCCTGCACGGTATTGACGTTATAGCGTGGAAACAGGCGGAAATTGAGAAGCAACATCACCGAGAGCAGGATGCTGGCGAGGAGGTAGATCATTTTTTAGACGGAATAAACACGGGCGGCAAGTTACAGCGCATCTTTGCACAATAGCGTACAGACGCGCGGCGCGTGCAACGTACCCATAAACAACCGCATTTATGACCCTCGATAACAAGACAATCATCATCTCCGGCGCATCGCGGGGAATTGGCCGGGCCACCGCTTTATTGCTGGCCCAAAACGGCGCGAACATAGTGGCCACAGCCCGTAACGCCGACGAACTAAGTGCACTCGAAGCCGAAGGAAATGGAAAAATCGCCGTTGTACCCGGCGACGTGGCCAATGAAGCAGATATGGAGCAGGTCGTTCAAACGGCACTCGACCGTTTCGGCCGCATTGACGTAGTGATTAACAACGCAGGCTACGGCGTTTTCAAAAACGTAGATGAGATCAGCGTTGATGAATGGGATTCGGTGATGGCCACCAACGTAAAAGGCACATTCCTGCTGACGAAAGCCGCTTTGCCAGCGCTGAAAGCACAGGGCAGCGGCCACATTGTGGTGGTCGCCTCTGACGTAGCCAAGCGCACGTTTGCCGGTGGATCGCTCTACACAGCGAGCAAATATGCGCAGGAAGCCTTCATGGGAGCCCTTCGGAAAGAGGTACGTGCCAATGGCATTAAGGTTACGGGTGTATACTCGGGTCTGGTCGATTCGCATTTCCACGC
This sequence comes from Fibrivirga algicola, assembly GCF_011742925.1. Taxonomy (GTDB): domain Bacteria; phylum Bacteroidota; class Bacteroidia; order Cytophagales; family Spirosomataceae; genus Fibrella; species Fibrella algicola. The sequence goes on along the minus strand of NZ_WAEL01000005.1, from coordinate 210,102 downwards.
CAAAGGCCACGGCCACGAGACGTCGAAAGGCTGGCTGCAAAGTGAAGACATGGCCGAATCGATGTTGTTCATCGTTAGCCGCCCTGCCCACGTGGTCATCGACGAGTTCATGGTGCACCCGCTGGAGCAGGACTATTAATGCCTAGTAGATTGGGCTGACGCGGCGAACGCTCATACGTCAGCCCAATCCACAAGCTCAACTCGCTCTACTGGCTCCACTCCGTTGGGGTGCGATCCCAGCGGTGGCCTTTTAGCTCAGCTAGTAGCTCGGCGGGCAGGGCGTTTCCGTCGCTGGCGGCGCAGTTGGCTTCTACGTTCCGAATCTGGCGCATACCAGGGATGGTTGTTGCCACATCAGGGTTAGCCAGAATGAAGCGTAGGGCCATTTCCGGCATCGTCATCCCTTGTGGAACCAGCGGTTTCAGCGCATCGGCATGGTCGACGCTGCTGTTCAGGTTCTCGGGCACGAAATATGTCGACCGCCAGTCGTTGGCCGGGAAAGTCGTCTCTTTCGTGAACGTACCTGTGAGCGTACCTTCGTCGAACGGGACGCGGGCGATCACGCCGATGTTGAGTTCACGGCAAAGTGGGAAGAGGTTGTCTTCGGGGTTCTGATCGAAAATATTGTAGATCACCTGTACGCCATCGATCAGGCCGGTGCGAAGGGTATTGAGGCAGTTATCCGGCTCCCAGCGATTAACTGATAAGCCCCAAGCGGCTACTTTACCGGCCTTCGTCAACTGCTCGATTACTTCCTTCCATTCGTCCCGCTCCGCCCAGGCATCTTCCCAAACGTGAAACTGCATGAGGTCGATTTGCTCGACACCCAGGTTCTTCATGCTGCGCTCGGTGTACTCGACAATATAATCGGGCGGGAAAACGTCATCGATCGAGAAGTCAGCTCGTGATGGCCATACCCGGTTTTTGGGTGGAATTTTTGTGGCGGCATACAGTTTCTTGTCGGCGTTATCTTTCAACAATTGCCCCAGAATCTGCTCGCTAACCCCCTCCGCATACCCCCAGGCCGTATCGAAAAAGTTACAGCCCAGTTCAACCGAGCGTTGAAGGGCACGCAGTACTTCGGCTTTGTCGGAACCGGTCCAACCGGCCAGACCCCACATGCCATAGCCGATTTCGCTTACTTGCCAGCCTGTACGGCCAAATGTCCTGTATTGCATATAAAAAGTTTGATGTTTGTAGTTTGACGTTTGCTGTTGCGCTGCTAAAACTGAAGCGCGTAGTTATCCAGCGCACCAGCAAACGTCAAATCACAAACATCAAACCCAATTTTTATGCTCATACGCTTTGTTCGCATGACGTTTCAAGAAGATCGCCTGGCGGATTTCCTATCCATCTTCGAGGCATCGAAGGCAAAAATTAGGGTATTCCCCGGTTGCCAGCACCTCGAACTTCTCCGCGACCTCGACCAGCCGAACGTCAGGATGACGCACAGCCATTGGGAATCAGCCGAAGCACTGGAAGCCTACCGCCAGTCTGATCTCTTCCGAACAACCTGGGCTGCTACCAAAGTGTTATTCGCCGATAAGCCAGTGGCGTTTTCAACGGAAACGGTGGAAGTGGTACACAGTAATCATTGACTGTCCCTTGCACTTCGCTCTCACTAGCTCATTGACGCGTGACAACCGCCTACTGACTTTATGAGCTCATTACTTACCATAGCTAGCTAAAGTCAACATAAAAAATGCCCCGCTGTTTGGCGGAGCATTTTTTATGTTAGCGAACCAGTTCCATCAAATCTTTGTCGTTCACCTCTTTGCGGACGTCGGCCATGTCGAGGAAGCGGGTGTAGATGGTGTCGAGGGTGGGTTTGTCGTATCGGTAGCCCAGCAATTCGAGGCGATGACGGAGTGCGTGACGACCAGAGCGGGCGGTCAGGATGATCAGCGATTTGTCGACACCCACGTCGAGGGGGTTCATGATCTCGTAGTTCTCCGTGTGTTTCAGGTGACCGTCCTGGTGAATGCCCGATGAGTGGGCAAAGGCGTTGCGACCTACGATGGCTTTGTTGGCCTGCACCGGCATCCGCATCAGGCCCGATACCAGTTGGCTGACTGGGTACAGGCGTGTGGTGTCGATGCCCGTCTCGAAGCCCAACTCCTTATGTACTTTCATGGCCATCACTACTTCTTCGAGCGAGGTGTTGCCCGCACGTTCGCCAATGCCGTTGATCGTACACTCGATCTGCCGGGCACCGCCCATGATACCCGCCAGCGAATTGGCTGTGGCCAGACCCAAATCGTTGTGGCAGTGAATCGAGATAGTTGCCTTATCGACGTTGGGTACATTATTATAGATGTATTTGATCTTGTCACCGTACTGACCAGGAAGACAGTAGCCTGTAGTATCAGGAATATTGACCACTGTCGCACCGGCACTGATGACAGCTTCGGTGAGGCGACATAGGAAATCCAGGTCGGCCCGGCCAGCGTCTTCGGCGTAAAATTCTACGTCGTCTACGTACCCACGAGCGTGTTTTACAGCTCTTACCGCCTGCTCCAGAATCGCGTCACGGGTGCTACCGAATTTGTTCCGTATGTGGATATCCGACGCACCAATACCGGTATGAATACGACCGCGTTTGGCGTGCTTAAGCGCCGCACCAGCCGCATCGATATCACCAACAACGGCTCGCGACAGTGCGCAAACGGTCGGGTTGGTTACCGCTTTCGAAATTTCAACCACCGACCGAAAATCGCCGGGGCTGGAAACAGGGAATCCAGCTTCAATCACATCCACACCAAGTAGTTCCAGCTGAACCGCCACCTGCACTTTTTCATCGGTGGTTAGTTGACAGCCAGGCACTTGTTCGCCGTCGCGAAGGGTGGTATCGAAGATGTAAATCCGGTTGCTCATAGTCAAAATCAGGCGGAAAGTTTGTAGCGAAATTTCGCTATATGCGTTATTTCACTACAAAAATAACCAGAATTTGATTCGTACACCGTGATTCAAAAAGAATTTTTAGACGTCGCCGTTGGGCAAGAGTAGCAATACCAGTCCTGTCGATTGTGCGTTTGCCCCGCGCGCAGGCTGGTCACCTCGGTTGCCTACACAGTGCCAAACGCGTCTGTCCTACTGGTTTTCTAGCTAACAGCAAGGCAGGGAAGTTGACCTGATGCGTAGTGAGATCGGTCTCAGTTCAACCTAACCACTTGCAGAGGCATCTGTCAATCGAAGACGAATTTCCTATTACTTAGGGCGACTACCGAAAATTGGAAAGAGCCGCTATAACCAGCAGCAGCAATAAAATGTAGACTGCGCCTAGTACGGTACCTGCAATTCCCAAACCAAGCCCTTTCTGTCCTTTTCGCTTAATTTGTCCCAGTGAGACGATTCCCAGAATCAAGGCTAACGGCCCCAATAACAAGGTTATGCCAGCTATACTGCTTGATGTAAATAGCAACACGAGAGCCAGCAAGCCAGTAATAAAAGAGGCCGTTGCTAACCCGTTGGTCTGACTTTCGGCTGGTTTAGCCTTGTATTGACCAATCGCCGCTCTCAACTCCGACCTTATCAGTTTTCTGCGCGCTTTCTGTTCAGCCTTCCCAACCGATTGATCTCGAGACGCACTACGACCGGTAATAACAGGTGTATCCGCGGCCTTATCCGCAATAGTAGCTTCCTGTCTAGTGGTTACGGCTACCGTGTCGGCAACAGCTAACATTACTTCCGAAGCAGGCTCCTGAGTAAACTGGCCCGTTGCCCTACCCTGCTGCTCAGTTGGGAGAATCACCGCATTTGAGGCCTGAAAGAAACCGTACTGCCTGGCCTGACAAGCTGTTAGAAGATAACCAGTCAATAAACAAGTAAACAGGCGTAACGATTTAGGTGTCATGGCGATAGCTAATTAGGTGTGGAGTAATATGCACCCGTAAATAAGCAAAAAAAGAGTTGTATCTGACGACGTGTACACACAATCCCCATCAGATACAACTCTTCTCGTACTTAGCTATCCTTTAGAGGCTAAGCCGCTGGCTTCTTACAACTTAGCCAACACCTGCTCGCCCATCTGGAACGTACCCAGCAGTTTATCGGCGGGGGTATCGGCATCAGCAATGTCGCGGGTGCGGTAGCCATCTTTCAGCACGGCATCAACAGCGGCGATGACAGCTTCTGACTCGGCTTTCATACCGAACGAGATATCCAGCAACAACGCTACTGACAGCACCGACGCAAGGGGATTCGCCACGCCTTTTCCGGTAATATCATGAGCTGAACCGTGGATTGGCTCGTACACACCTGTACTGTCGCCTACCGACGCCGACGCCAGCATGCCCATCGAACCAGCGATCTGCGAGGCTTCGTCGGTCAGGATATCGCCGAAAAGATTACCCGTTACAACTACGTCGAAGCGGGTTGGGTCTTTGATCAGCAGCATCGCCGCTGAGTCAACGAACTGATGTTCCGTTTCCACGTCTGGGTAGCGGAGGGCCACTTCCTGCACCACTTCACGCCATAGTCGGCTGCTTTCTAATACATTCGCTTTATCGACGCTCATTAGTTTTCCGCGACGGGTGCGTGCGGCTTCGTAGGCTTTTACGGCAATGCGTTCTACTTCGTACCGCTGGTACACCATCAGGTCAGAAGCTGTGTTGCGATCTTCCGAGCGCTTTTTCTCGCCGAAATACACGTCGCCAGTCAGCTCGCGGAAGAAAAGGATATCGGCACCGCGCAGAATCTCCGGCTTGATGCTCGACGCTTCCAGCAGTTCATCGAATAGTTTGATGGGCCGTAGGTTGGCATATAGGCCCAATTCCTTGCGCATCTGCAACAGCCCCTGCTCGGGACGTACCTTAGCTGACGGGTCGTTGTCATATTTGGGGTGCCCTACCGCGCCGAACAGAACGGCATCGGCGGCGCGCATTTTGGTCAGCGTTTCGGCGGGAAGTGGCAGGCCAGTAGCTTCAATGGCTACGTGACCAATCAGGGCTTCGTCGTAGGTGAATTCGTGGTTAAACTTCCGGGCGATCGCCTCTAATACCTGCTTGCCGACAGTTGTCACTTCGGCCCCAATGCCATCACCTGGCACAACGAGAATGTGTTTATTCATAAAAAGGGGGTTTGATGGTTGTCGTTTGATGGTTGTCGTTACGATGCTATCCAACCAATTGCTGGCTTAGTGACGCAACGACAACCATTAAACCACAACCATCAAACCTGTTTTAATCAAGTGTATTTAGCATTTTTTGGGTTGCCTTGATGGCTGACACGGTTTGGTCAGAGTCGAGACCCCGGGTTTTAAATTCGTTAGTAGTCGATTTCCAGGTGATGATCGTTTCACACAGGGCATCGGTTCGGCCGCCGGTTGGAATGCGTACGGCGTAATCGGTGAGCATGGGCAGCACCATTTTCTTGCGGCTGTAAATGCTTTTTAGCGCATTCATGAAGGCGTCGTACTGCCCATCGCCCTGGGCGTTCTCTTCGAATTGCTCTTCGTCGATACGTACCCGAAGCGTGGCCGATGGCTTCAGATCCTTCGAGTGGGTCAGCACGTAATTCAGCACCTCCACCCGCGACGATACCGAACTCGTATGCAGCACGTCAGAAATGACGTACGGTAGATCTTCGCGCGTGACCACCTCTTTCAGATCGCCCAGCTCGATCACGCGTTGCGTTACTTTCTTCAGATCATCTTCCGACAATTGAATGCCCAGTTCGCGCAGGTTATTCTCGATATTGGCTTTGCCCGACATTTTACCCAGCGCGTAACTCCGTTTCCGGCCAAAGCGCTCGGGCAGTAACGCGTTGAAATACAGATTGTTCTTCTTGTCACCGTCGGCATGAATACCGGCCGTTTGGGTAAAGACATTGTCGCCAACGACGGGCTTGTTATCGGGAATACGAAGCCCCGAAAACGTCTCGACGATCTTACTGACCTGATACAGCGACTTTTCAACAACGCCCATACGTACTTCGGGCATGAAGTCGCGCAGTACGGCGATGACGCTGGCCATTGGCGCGTTGCCCGCCCGTTCGCCCAGGCCGTTTACGGTCAGGTGAATGCCATGCGCCCCCGCCCGAATAGCCTCCATGACGTTGGCAACGCCCAGATCGTAGTCGTTATGAGCGTGGAAATCGAAGTGCAGGGCCGGGTAGCGGGTCACGAGCTGATGCACGAACGTGTAACTTTCGGCTGGCGTCAGCACACCTAATGTGTCGGGCAACAGCACGCGGCGGATAGGCTGTGTCCGAATGAAATCCAGGTATTGCAGTACGTACTCGGGCGAGTTACGCATGCCGTTGCTCCAGTCTTCCAGGTATACGTTCGTCTGAATACCAAGCTGATGCGCATTAGCAATCACTTGCTGGATATCGGCAAAATGGCAGTCGGGCGTTTTTTTTAGCTGGTGGGTCAAGTGGTTCAGCGAGCCTTTGGTCAGCAGGTTCATCACCTTCGCACCCGATGCCTTCATCCAATCAAGTGAGGCCTGTCCGTCCACAAACGTAAGCACCTCGACTTTATCCAGCAGTCCGGCATTGGCCGCCCAGCGGGTGATCTGCTTCACGGCGTCCAACTCGCCCGCCGACACCCGCGCCGATGCTACCTCCACCCGATCGACCTTGACCTCGGTGAGTAACAACTGCGCCAGGGCCAGTTTTTCGGACGCAGAAAACGACACGCCGCTGGTTTGTTCACCATCGCGGAGTGTCGTATCCATCATTTCAATGTAGCGGCGGGTTTTCATAGTCAACGAGTGAAAGAATGACTGAGTGAATGAGCGAAAGATTATTGTCGCATGACTAATCGACCACATTAGCCACTCTTTCGCTCATTCACTCAGTCATTCTTTAAAATGGCCTTGTTTCGGCGAAGGCTTCGATCTCGGGTTTCATCGACAGCAGATAGTCGATGTCGTCGTAGCCGTTGGTGAGGTTATCTTTCTTGTAGCTGTTGATGTCGAAGGACTCGCTCTCGCCTGTAGCTAGAATCGTGATCGTCTGCGCGGGCAGATTCACCTCCAATTCAGTGTTTGCATCGGCGTCTATAGCGGCGAATAGTTTCTCCAGGAATTCAGGGCTCACCTGCACCGGTAAAATGCCAATGTTCAGCGCGTTACCTTTGAAAATATCGGCAAAAAAGCTCGACACTACGCAACGGAAACCATAATCGTAAATGGCCCAGGCCGCATGCTCCCGGCTCGATCCGCTACCAAAGTTCTTACCACCGACCAGGATTTTGCCCGAGTAGGTTGGGTTATTCAGCACGAATTCTGCTTTGGGCGTATTGTCGTTGTTGTACCGCCAATCGCGGAACAGGTTGTCGCCAAACCCTGTGCGCTCGGTGGCTTTCAGGAAACGGGCAGGAATAATCTGGTCCGTATCCACGTTCTCGATCGGCATCGGAACGGCACTGCTACGGAGTATCGTAAATTTATCGTAAGCCATGATAGGAAGGTCCTTCGTCTTTGATTGGCTTCAGCGTGACCCCCAACCCCATTAAGGGGGCTACGGCTCCGCGAAGGGAATTAGCAGTGCGTTAACCCACTTCAGGGAGTTGGGGGTGCGCTGAAGCCAACTAGAAAGTCTAAACTAGTTTAAGAATTCTCGTGGGTCTGTTACTACGCCCGTGACCGCGGCGGCGGCGGCTACCAGGGGGCTGGCGAGGAGCGTGCGGGCACCAGGGCCCTGACGGCCTTCGAAGTTGCGGTTCGAAGTCGACACGGCGTATTTACCGGCGGGTACTTTGTCGTCGTTCATGGCCAGACAGGCCGAGCAGCCGGGCTGACGAAGGGCAAAGCCCGCTTCGGTCAGAATGTCCAGAATGCCTTCCTGTTTGATCTGCGCTTCCACAATGTGCGAACCCGGTACCAGCCAGGCTGTTACGTTATCGGCTTTTTTACGGCCTTTCACGATCGAGGCAAACGCCCGGAAATCTTCGATACGGCCATTGGTGCAGCTGCCCAGGAACACGAAATCGATTGGTTTGCCAATCATGGATTCGTTTTCGGCGAAGCCCATGTAGGCCAGTGATTTCTGGTAGCTGGCGTCACCGTCCTGCTGATCGGCGGCCAGAGGAATTTGTTTGGTTACGCCCGTGCCCATACCGGGGTTGGTGCCGTATGTAATCTGCGGCTCAATATCGGCGGCGTTGAAGGTCAGGTCGATATCGAACGTAGCCCCCTCGTCGGTGGTTAGCGATTCCCAGTACGGAACCAACTTATCCCAGGCCTCGCCTTTTGGGGCCAGGTCACGGCCGTTCAGGTACGCCAACGTGGTGGCGTCGGGGGCAATCATACCGCCACGCGCGCCCATTTCGATGCTCATGTTGCAGACCGTCATGCGGCCTTCCATGCTCATGTTGCGGAACACATCGCCAGCATATTCAACGAAATAGCCGGTGGCACCACTCGCCGAAATCTGCGCGATGATGTACAGGGCCACATCTTTCGGCAACACACCTTTCCCCAGCGTACCATTCACCGAAATCCGCATCTTCTTGGGCTTGGGCTGCATGATACACTGCGTGGCAAGCACCATCTCTACCTCCGACGTACCGATACCGAACGCAATGGCCCCGAACGCGCCGTGGGTCGAGGTGTGCGAGTCGCCGCAAACGATGGTCATACCGGGCAGGGTGATGCCATTTTCGGGCCCAACCACGTGTACGATGCCGTTTTTCGGGTTGCCCAGACCCCAGTGTGAGATGTGGTATTTTGCACTATTCCGCTCCAGCGCATCCAGCTGGTTCGCCGACAGCGGGTCGGCCACCGGTAAATGCTGGTTAATCGTAGGCGTATTATGGTCGGCAGTGGCGTAGGTACGTCCCGAGAACAGAACGGGGGCGTTACGGCCCTCAAGTCCCAGAAACGCCACTGGGCTCGTTACCTCGTGAATAAAATGGCGATCAATAAAGAACACGTCGGGACCATCTTCGATGTGCCGGATGACATGCGCATCCCATACTTTATCAAATAGTGTTTTTGGGGTACTCATAACTGTAGCGGAGAACGTAATACGTACCTACAAAAGTGGTAGATCGTATAGAACTACGCATCCCGTCATTCGTCCAGTAAATAGCGATTTTAGTTCATTGCTACTATATGGGCGGGAAACAGCATGAGCATATCAGTTCTTAAACTTTTTCTCTGTTTCCCGCCTCTCCTCATCTATAAACTCTTTCAGCAGGTTCATTAGGATTGGCTGGTACTTCGTCATAGCCTGCGTCATGACTTCCTGCGAGATGGCCGGGGTTTTGTCGATCAGTTTCTTACCGACTGATGATTGATAGAATGTACAGAAGGCTTCGATTTCGTCGGCTGTGAAATAGCGATCATAAATATCGACCAGATCTTCGTTGATCATTTTCATCGTGTTATCACTCGACACCTTCATTACCTTAGTTATAAATGCATCCTGGCGTTTGAGCCTTGCTGAATCGACCGGGACACGAAGGCTATCCATCCCCAGATGGCTGGCCATTTCAGTTCCCATAGCTGCCGCTCTTCGCATCATGGCCAGCGACGCGTCTCTTTGCTTGAACATCAGGGAATCCTGCTTCATGAGCGAGAAAAGGTACTTGATGCGCGCTCGTTTTTCAGTGTTTTGCGCCTGCGTATGAACTGATAAGCCAAGAAGGAGAAAAGCCGTGAAAATGAGAGACTTCATCGCGGTTGATATGGTTTGACCTAAAAGTAACCAATCTGTGACTACGTGCGCCTTCGATGGCGCGTTATTTCAGCTAGAATACTGCGATTATTTACCACTCCCCCAGGTTACTTATAGGAGGCTTCAACCCTCTCGTTAAACAACTGCGGCGCGCTTCGGGGCTCAACCCTATTGTTGCTTGTCAGCTTTTATGAAATAGAATGCGCTCTCGTAGCCTATCCCCTCATACCGATCCCGCTAAATAGATCTGCTGAGCGCGACCCGGTCTTGCTCGTTAAAGCCGCCTAATGTCCAAGGCTACTTAACTCGATCAATAGGTACGTAGATGTAAATGCATTTACAACTTCGCGTCAAGGTGCATCGTTTGCGAAGCCAGTTTCCCGCCAATAGCCAGATCAATCGAGGTATTTAAGGTTAAGGCCCGTTTGTCGGCCGAAAATTGCCCGTTACCCCGTAAGACGCCTTCGTATGTGACTCCATTCACGTCAATTTTCTGTATTGACTTAACCAGCGTAAAGGCAACGTCGTTGGTAAGGTCGGCTTCATATGACACAATATGGCCGGGAATAGTCTGGTTAATCGTGATTTTATTGGTCTCGACTGAATTAACGGTGAGCGTGCCGGTTAGCACCTGATTGGATGTTTGTCCGTCAAACAGGGTGACAAATTGGGCAGTGCCAGTATACACACCCGTTATAGGGGGCACTTCTTCTTTTTTGGAAGCACAGGACACCAGAATGAACAAGCTCAAAAGGTAGCTGAGACACTGCTTCATAACAAGGTTACGGACCAGGTAGAAATAAGGTAACAACACAATACGCTAATTAGTGACTTCTGATATATAACCTTAATCTGGACGAGATCTGTGCTACTCACTGGTAGCAGTGCTCATATACCGATAGCCTTTACCAGCACCATACTAGTTCGAAGAAACGATCGTGTCGTACAGTCAATAGCAAAATAGATACCAACTGCTGAACACCAGCTGTAGCCAAACCGAAGTCGCTACTAAAGTCAGGAAGTAATGGGCACGGATTCGGTTTATTTACGCCTGTAGCGTACTGGTAATCCTGCCCTAAACGCTGGTGTTTAGGGCTGTCACCCCATTAGCATTAGCTAGCAACCCCGTACCAACTCTCTTCAACAACAGGCAACTGACAGCGCAGCCAACCGACGTACCTGACGCTTAGTACAAAACGGCTTTATTCAACCTTAACGGGGGCACCAGCCCGCTTCGGTGTAGAACCGTATTGTTGCTTGTAGGCTTTGATGAAATGGGATACGCTCTCATAGCCAATTTCCATGCTGACTTCCGAGACGTTCTTGTCGGTGTTACGGAGCAGGAAATGGGCGTGCTCGAGGCGTTTTCGGCGGATCCAATGGCCAGGCGAGGTATGGAAGTGCTCTTCGAAATCGCGCTTGAACGCGGAGAGGCTACGGCCTGAGATTCGGGCTAGTTCATCCATCGACAGGGGTTTGAGCAGGTACGTGCTCATCAGGTAATCGAGGTCGGTCTTTTGGCCCTGATAGAGGTGCCAGAGAATAGTGCGAAGCTGACCCGTGGAGTCGAGCTCAAATAGGTGCAGGAGCAATTCCTGAAATTTAAGTCGGAGCAGTTCATTCAGGTACGGGGTGCTCGACCCGAAGTAGGGTAGCAACGACTGAATGAAGTTGGTAAACGTACCTGGAATAGACGTACCTGACGAAGCAAACGACAAGATTGCTGCTTCGGGCAGAGGCGCAAGACCGATCTGAGCGAGTCCGGGCGGAGTATGTTGGAAGAGGCTCAGGTGCTGGCTAACAAATTCTTTCAGCAGCCGCTCATTTACGAAAAATACCAGACTGCGGTAATTCACATCGATGGACTCATTCATGGAATAGCACCCCCGCTGGAAGAACAGGATATCGCCTTTCTTGACGTGCAGTTCCTGCGTGGGTGAGCTAAACTTCTTCTCCCCTTCCAGCACCACGACCACCGCATGCTCTTCGAAGAAAATCTCGTTCCGCTCGGGATATACGTCGCTCCGATACGCCACAAACGTCATCTCCGACCCATCAGACCGTGCCCCATCCCCCATAGCCGAGTCAGGCCGCTGAATAGTCAGCGACTGGAACTGATGGGGTTGTATTGATGAGGGAACGCGCAGCATATGGAAGGTGCATCCAACTAAATGAAGCGGCACGGCTTCGTCAGATCAAAAATTCGAACAGGGTGGGTTTGTCATTGATGTACTCGAACTGGATTTTAGCGTCTTTCATACGTTCGATCAGCGGGTCGAAATCGGCTTTGCTTTTCAGTTCAATGCCCACCAGTGCCGAGCCCCGTTCGCGGTTCGTTTTCTTGGCGTAATCAAACAGCGTAATATCGTCGTTGGGGCCGAGAGCCAGTTCCAGAAAGTCGCGGAAGGCACCGGCGCGTTGCGGAAACCGGATAATGAAATAATGTTTCAGGCCTTCATACAGTAACGATCGTTCCTTGATCTCTTCGGTTCGGGTAATGTCATTGTTACCGCCGCCAACCAAGCACACCACGTTTTTCCCCTTGATCTCATCTTTGATCAGATCCAGCGCGGCAATGGTCAGGGCACCTGCCGGTTCGGCTACAATCGCTTCTTCGTTGTAGAGTTCCAGAATGGTGGTACATACCTTACCTTCTGGCACAAGAATAACCCGGTCGAGGTTATGGCGGCAGATCTCAAAGGTGGTGTCGCCCACACGTTTCACGGCAGCCCCGTCAACGAACTTATCAATCTTATCGAGCGTGACTACGTGGCCTTCCTCCATCGCTACTTTCATGGATGGCGAACCGAGTGGCTCCACACCAATGAGTTTCGTTTTGGGGCTCAGCTGCTTGAAGACCGTTGAGACGCCCGAAGCCAGACCGCCTCCGCCAATGGCCATGAGCAGGTAATCGATCTTGAAATTTGAATCTTTGAAGATTTCCAGGCCAACCGTTCCCTGCCCTTCCATCACCAGCACATCGTCGAAGGGGTGAACGAAGGTGCTATCGTGGGTCTGCACGTACTCCGTAGCGGCGTAAAACGCGTCGTCGTAGGTATCGCCGATCAGCACTACGTTGACGAATTCTTTGCCAAACAGTTTTACCTGTTTCACCTTCTGGTTCGGCGTTGTGGTCGGCATAAAGATCGTGCCGTTCACGCCCATTTTCCGGCAGGCGTAGGCCAGGCCCTGTGCGTGGTTACCCGCACTGGCACACACAACACCTTTCGCCAGTTCGTCGGCCGACAGGCTGGCCATTTTATTATATGCGCCCCTGATCTTGTACGACCGAACCACCTGAAGGTCTTCCCGTTTCAGGAAAATAGTGGCTCCATACCGTTCCGACAGGTTCAGGTTCTCCTGCAACGGCGTGTGGAAGGCAACTCCTCTCAACCGTTCGGCGGCCAGATAGATGTTGTCTAAATCGGGAAAGGCGAGTGTTGTTGAAGTGTCTATCACAATACAAAAAAAGGGCTATAACACAGAGATTCACAGAGGGAACACGGAGTTACGCAGAGAAATTTTATTAAAAACTCCTTTTTCGCTGTGTAACTCCGTGTTCCCTCTGTGAATCTCTGTGTTATAGCCCTTTTTTAGCTACTAGCTCCGCTCTGGACGCAGGTTACGTACGGCGGCACCAGCCTGCCACATTTCTGACTCACGCAGTTCGGCCAGTTCTACTTCGAGTTTCTCGCGGTAGTCGGGCTGCGAGTTGCGGGTAATGCTGATTTCGGCCTGCTCCTGGGTTTTCACCGAGTTGTACAGTTGCTCAAAAACGGGCTTCGTGGCGTCACGGAAAGGCTTCCACCAGTCGAGGGCACCGCGCTGGGCTGTGGTCGAGCAGTTGGCGTACATCCAATCCATGCCGTTCTCGGCGACGAGTGGCATCAGCGACTGGGTCAGCTCTTCTACCGTTTCGTTGAACGCTTCGGATGGGCTGTGGCCGTTGGCGCGCAGCACTTCGTACTGAGCCGCGAAGATACCCTGAATGGCACCCATCAACGTACCCCGCTCGCCGGTCAGGTCAGACGTTACTTCTTTGTAGAAATCGGTTTCAAACAGGTAGCCTGAGCCTACGCCGATACCCATGGCGATACACTTGTTGCGGGCATTCCCGCTGGCATCCTGATAGACGGCGAAGCTCGAGTTCAGGCCTTTGCCTTCTACGAACAACCGACGCAGCGACGTACCTGAACCTTTCGGCGCTACCAGGAACACATCAACATCAGTCGGAGGAACGATACCGGTTTTCTCCTTGTAGGTCACGCCGAAGCCGTGCGAGAAATACAGTGATTTGCCAGGTTTAAGGGCCGCTTTTACCGTTGGCCACAGCTCGATCTGAGCGGCGTCTGACAGCAGGAAGCAGATGATCGTTCCTTTTTCGAGGGCTTCTTCAATCTCGAACAATGTTTCGCCCGGTACCCAGCCGTCGGCGACTGCCTTGTCGTAGGTTTTGCCTTTGCGCTGACCAACGATCACGTTGAAGCCATTTTCACGCATGTTCAGTGACTGGCCGGGGCCTTGTACACCGTAGCCAATAACGGCGATTGTTTCGTTTTTAAGCGTTTCGAGGGCTTTCTCTAGCGGAAACTCTTCGCGGGTTACAACGTTCTCGACCGTTCCGCCGAAGTTAATTTGTGCCATTGATTTACTTGGTTATTGAATTGTAAGATGGGTGAGCTAGTAGTTATTCAAAGAGGTACATGATTTCGGGCCGAAACTGAAGAAGGAAGCGCGTCTGCACCAAGACACAAACGATGGCCGTCACCAGCAGCAGGTCTTTCAAACGCGGAAGACGCAACGCAGCCAACGCCGCAGGAAGCATAATCAGAAACAAAATCAACCCGTAGCCAAGGCTCCGACTGGTATCGGCTACCATGATGGCTACCAGGGTCGAGGCCGCCAAAGCCGCCAACGTACCCACCAACAGCAGCAGTTGACGTTGTTGCCAGAGACTCCAGAGCCCTACGGCCACCAACGCCCAGAGTAGTTCATACGACCGGCCAATCTTCAACAGGCTGGTCAATACGGGTACTGTCAGCAGAAATGAAAACCCGGCTCCTTCTGTCGCATCAGCTACGTTGTAGCGCGCCTTCAGCCAGAACCGGAGCCCCACGTACGTAACCCAGGTTGCACCTACGGCTGCTATCGTCAGTAGATTACTCCGGCTGAACAGGGGTTTGTCATCCGCCACAACCAGGCAACGATACACCAGTACATATACCGAGTTGACCAGCGACCGCTCATCAACCCAGTAGGCCAGAAACAGACTGGCAATCAGCGCAAATCGATTACGGGTGACGGCCGCCATCAGCAGCAGGATATACGCAAACGCATCGCCACAGGTAACGAAATCGAACGGAAAGGCACCGCCAATGTACAGCCCCATGATGGACACTGTCAGGTAGAGCGCCACGGCCTTGCTGTTGGTGAGCCGATATGCTTCCCGGGCCAGTAGGTACAGAAAGATGGGCCAGCACAGCAACTGCACTGCGTAAACTGCCTCACGGCTACCAACCAGCGCATACAGACCCGGCAAAAACAGGCGGAATACCATTTTATCTTCGTGGCAACCGGGATTTTTATCGTAACAGATGATGGGTCGCAGCGGGTGAATGATCTGATCTTCAATGGTATCCCAGAAATAGTATTTCGTTTGGAAAGCGGCCCAGTATTCAGTAGGCAAGTTCCATAAGCCACTGTGCGTAGGTAGAAAAAACAGGGGGCAGAGCAAGCCCGCCAGTACCACTTTCCAAAGCCAGGTATCGCTTTGCAGCCAGCGTTCAACCGCTTCATGAACCGGTAGCGTATATCGGGCGAGTGCAGAGGTTGATGGCGATGAAAGGGTAGAAACAGGCTCTAACATGACTAATCGTTACAAATAATAGGCCCATTCGGCTTCGGGGAGGTACTCAACCAGCCCTTTCTCTGTTTTGCCAACAGCGACGCGCCCCGAACGGACAAATTCAAGGATTTCGTACTGACGCAGGTATTCGAAGAAGGCAAAGATCTCCGTTTCGCTACCGGTCTTCTCGATCACTACGTAATCGAGGCCCCAATATACGACCCACGCTTTGTGCTGTTTATTGATCGTCTCTACGTCGATGGGTTTACTACCTAGTGGGGTCGAGATCTTGAACAGCGCAATTTCGTTGAACACGATCTCGTCGTTGAGGTAGCCAAAGACGGCCAGCACCTCCACGATCTTCCGAATCTGCCGCACAATCTTTTCCACCTCATCCCGCGACTCGTGCCGAATGACGATGGTAAAGCGCGACACCCCTTTTCGCTCTGTTTCCGACACCGTCAAGCTTTCGATGTTGATGCGCCGCCGGGTAAAGATGATCGTAATCCGGTTCAACAACCCGATGGTGTTGCCCGTGAAAATGCAAATGGTGTAAGTCGTCATTGCTACTTCAATCGTATTTGTGACACACTGGCACCGGCTGGCACCATTGGGAACACGTTTTCTTCTTTTTCAACGATTACCTCCAGCAGATAGGGGCCATCGTACGCCAGCATCTGGTCAAGCGAATCCGAAAGGGTTTCGCGCTCGTTGCAGGTGTGGCCCGCCATGCCGAAGCCTTTGGCGATCGTGACGAAATCTGGATTTTGCAGCTCTACGAACGAGTAGCGGCGGCTGTGGAAGAGTTGCTGCCACTGCCGTACCATACCCAGGAAGTTGTTGTTCAGGATAATGGCTTTCACCGGTTGCTTATTCTGCACGATAGTCCCCAATTCCTGCAACGTCATCTGGAAACAGCCGTCACCAATGATAGCGACCACCTGCCGGTCGGGAGCGGCCACCTGCGCACCAAACGCAGCGGGAAGCGCAAAGCCCATGGTACCCATACCGCCCGACGTAACGAGGCTGTTCTTTTGCCGGAACTGATAATAGCGCGAGGCCATCATTTGGTGCTGACCCACGTCGGTTACCAGTACGGCATCACCGTTGGTCTTCCGTGATAACAGGTCAATCACCTCGGCCATCTTGATCTTCTCGGTATCGCCACTCAGCTCAGGGGCCGTGATGTTCTCGTTCTCGATCACGTCGTATTTCCTGAACTCATTGCGCCATACGGTATGGTCATTTTCATTGACCAGCGGCAACAGGGCTTTCAATACCTCTTTGGCGTCGCCAACAACGGGCGCATGCGCCTTGATGATCTTGTCAATTTCAGCCGGATCGATCTCAATGTGAATCACTTTCGCCTGCTTGATATACTTGCTGGCGTCGCCGGTAACCCGGTCGTCGAAGCGCATACCGATGGCAATGATCACGTCGGCTTGATCGGTCAGCACGTTGGGGCCGTAGTTACCGTGCATGCCCAGCCAGCCCACATGGTTCGGATGATTGGTCGGAATAGTCGACTGGCCCAGCAGCGTGGTAGCTACGGGAATGCCCGTTTTCTCGGAAAAAGCCAGCAGCTCTTCTTCGGCTTTGGCCAGTTGCACGCCATGACCCGCAAAAATGTAGGGGCGTTTTGCCTCGTTAATCAACTTTGCCGCCGCTTCGACCTGGTCTTGCTTAGGAACCAGACGGGGCCGGTAACTGATGATCGTCTGGCAGCGTTCGTACACAAACGGCTGTGTCATCAACTCCAGCTGTGCCGACTTGGTCATATCGATCAGCACCGGACCGGGTCGACCCGACTGAGCAATGTAAAACGCCTTGGCCATGATCTCCGGCACCTCGTCGGCGCTGGTGATCTGGTAGTTCCATTTCGTAATCGGCATGGTTACACCCATCACGTCGGCCTCCTGAAAGGCGTCAGTGCCCAGCAGTTTCTTACCCACCTGACCCACAATACACACCAACGGCGTTGAATCAATCAGCGCGTCGGCAATGGCGGTGACCAGGTTGGTTGCCCCTGGGCCTGATGTTACCAGACATACGCCTGCGCGGCCCTGCATACGGGCATAGCCCTGCGCGGCGTGCCCAGCACCCTGTTCGTGGCGCACCAGAATGTGGTTGATCTGGTCCTGAAAATCGTAGAGCGCATCATACACGGGCATGATCGCCCCGCCAGGATATCCGAAAATGGTATTGACCTTCTCGGCTACGAGCGAGCGCATGAGGGCCTCCGAGCCCGACATGAGTTTGATCTCCGTCGGTTCGATTGTTAGTTCAGGTAAGACGCTGACCGTTTCCATAGAGTGGTGCAGGTTGTTGATACTGTTCAGTTTGTTGTGTTCAAGCGGCTACTTCTTCGTAGCAATCAAAATTCCCGTCGACCAGGCTAGTTTGACCAACTGCAGGTCGTCTCGGCTCTCCAGATCGGCAACGAGTTTATCGACTTTCTCGGCATGACCTTCCGGCCAGTTGGGTTGCGGCAGCATATCATCGATGACGTACATACCACCGGCCGACAACGTACCCAGCGCCGCATCGAGGTTCGCGTATTTACCGGGCCAGGCATCGGCAAAAATTAAGTCGAACTGCTGAGTCTGTTTTTCGTTTTCCAACCACGTACCCGCATCGGTACACAGCAGTTGCAAACGGGTATCATCGCCCAGAATATTGTCGGCAACGGCCTGGTACGTTGCGTCATTATCAATCGAAAGCAGTGACGAGTCGGCATCCATACCGGCCAGTAGCCAAGCTGTTGCCAACCCTGTGCCCGTGCCGATCTCCAGCACACGCGCCTTTGGCTTCGACCCAACCAGCGTTTTTAGCAGCGCCCCCGTTTGAAGGTCCGACGGCATCGAAAAACGGATGGACTTACTGGCAAGTTCTATTGCCGAAAAGCGGTCAGGAAGCGTGTTGACGGTGTCGGTATACATAAGCGAGCAGGCAGTTGGTTAAATTTCGTCCGTCACGCAGCCTTCGCTGGCAGACTTCACATTTCGGATGTATTTACCCAAAACACCTTTCGTAAACCGAGGCGCGGGTGGGGTCCACTGGCTGCGGCGTTCGGCCATTTCTTCATCTGAAATATGGAGCGTCAGCTCCCGGCCAACGGCATCAAGTGTGATCAGGTCACCATCTTTTACGAAAGCGATAGGACCACCTTCAAAGGCCTCGGGCGTTACGTGACCAACGACGAAACCGTGGGTACCACCCGAGAAACGACCATCGGTGATCAGGGCCACTTTATCGCCCAGACCGGCACCCATAATGGCTGAAGTTGGTTTCAGCATTTCGCTCATGCCGGGGCCGCCTTTGGGGCCGCTGTTCCGGATAACGATCACCTGACCGGGCAAAATTTCGCCTTTCGACAACGCATCGATTACCTCACCTTCATGTTCGCACACTTTGGCGGTACCCTCAAAACGCAGGCCTTCTTTACCGGTAATTTTGGCGACGGAACCTGTTGGGGCCAGGTTGCCGCGCAGAATCTGGATATGTCCGGTCGCTTTAATGGGGTTGCTCAGGGGACGAACGATGCTCTGATTCTCGAAATTCAGTTCCGGAATTTCTTCGAGATTTTCGGCCACCGTTTTCCCGGTCACCGTCAGGCAATCGCCGTGGATCATGCCATTCTGGTAGAGGTATTTCATCACCGCCGGCACACCGCCAATGGCCAGCATGTCTTCCATATAGTACTTGCCGCTCGGCTTTAGATCGGCCAGGAACGGTACCCAGTCGCTAATCGCCTGAATATCGTCGAGCGACAGGTCGAGGCCAGCCGCGCGGGCAATAGCCAGGTAATGTAGCACCGCATTGGTTGAACCACCCAGCGCCATAACCACCGTCAGCGCGTTTTCGAGCGATTTCTTGCTGATAATGTCAGCGGGCGTGATGTTGCGTTCGAGCAGGATGCGCATGGCAGCCCCGATCTTTTTGCACTCTTCCTGCTTGCCTTCGTGAGTAGCGGGGTAGCTGCTGCTGAATGGCAGGCTCAGGCCCATCGCCTCAATGCTGCTGGCCATGGTGTTGGCCGTATACATACCCCCGCAGGCACCCGCGCCGGGAATCGAGTTACGGATAACGCCCTCGTAATCTTCGTCTGAGATATTGCCTGCGTATTTTTTACCGAGCGCTTCAAACGCCGATACAATATCGAGTTTCTGCCCTTTATAATGGCCCGACCGAATGGTACCGCCGTAGACCATAATACCGGGCCGATCGAGACGAGCCATAGCCATAATGGCACCGGGCATGTTTTTGTCGCAACCAACGACCGTTACCACACCGTCGTACCACTGCGCCATCACCACCGATTCGATACTGTCAGCAATGAGGTCACGGCTGGGTAACGAATAGCGCATACCATCGTTACCGTTGGTCATGCCGTCGGAAACACCGATGGTATTAAAGATCAATCCAACCAGCCCACTGGCCTGAATGCCCTGCTTAACATAAACCGACAGACCGTTGAGGTGCATGTTGCACGTGTTGCCTTCGTAGCCCGTGCTGGCAATGCCAATCTGGGGCTTCTGCATGTCTTCGGCGGTCAATCCTACACCGTAAAGCATGGCTTTGGCGGCTGGGTTGTCCATTTTCTGGGTGAGCGTCTGGCTGAACCGGTTTAATTGGGTGGCAGGGGCGTCTGTAATCATTATTCTTTTAGCGAAATTTCGCTGATTGCGTAATCACGCTGTAAAGGAACAGCGTTCAAGTCGATTACGCAAGCATTTTTAGCCTAAAATCGTAGTCAGAATATAGGTCCGCCCATAGAATAAGCGGATCTGCACCAACTTATAGGCTAGTCCTCACCGCGGATTGGTGTCGAACTACCTGGCTAACGTACCTTTGTAGAAGGGTGGCCAGCTAGGTTGGTCAGCCAGGTGTTTACAGACTTATTCATCAATACTTGTGCAACCATACATTGTTGGCATCACCGGCGGCAGCGCGTCCGGTAAAACGTCGTTTCTGAAAGGATTATTGAATGCGTTTCAACCGCATCAGGTCTGCCTCATTTCGCAGGATAACTACTACCGCAGCCTCGACGAAATTGCCGTTGATGATCAAGGCATCCATAATTTCGACATGCCCGAAACCATTGATCATCACTTATACGCCGAACATATCGGGAAATTACGCAGGGGCGAAACCGTAACGCAGAAGGAATACACCTTTAATAACCCTGATATTATTCCGACGATACTAACGTTTGAGCCCGCGCCCATTATCGTGGTAGAAGGCATTTTCGTGTTTCACTTCCGGGAATTGTCCGACCAGATGGATCTGAAAATTTTCATCGACGCCAAAAACAGCATCAAGCTCGAACGCCGGGTGAAGCGCGATGCCGAAGAACGTGGCTACGACCTCGATGATGTAATGTATCGCTGGAAAAACCACGTAAAACCAACTTACAAGCAGTTTATAAAACCCTATCGCGCCGAGGCCGATATCGTGATTCCCAACAACATACACTACCAAAAAGGCCTGAATGTGGTTATTGAATACCTGAAGGCGAAGGTTGTGTAAATCAATTTCGACAAGAATGCGCTACATGTGCGTTCCTCCGCGGTAGCAGGAACAAATCCTATAGATCATACCAAATCTTTTGCATTTCTACAGAAGTTGGCACAAAAATTGAACAGCGATAAGAAAAACTAGTGTTATTCTTATCGCCATTTTTATGAAAAGCCTGCTCCTCTTTGTGTTGACGTGCCTCGCCTTCGTTGGCGTATTTCTCACTGTGTCGGCTAGCCTGTTTATCATCGGCGCTATGGCCGTTTATGTACTTGGCCGACGTCTTTTTGGCTTATCACGCCCCATCGCCTCGTAAGTTGGCGGCCGATACAACGGCTGTTCGTGTGCGGACGGGCGACACCATAAAGTAGCCCACTGCCGCTTTACCATCCGTTGTCTGATTTCTAATATTGCTGGGTACGTTCGAAGGCGGGGTTGCAAACAGCCCTGTGTTCTGCAATTGGCCGCGTAATAACTCCCAAAAGAGATAAGCGTCCACCGTGATTGACCGTAGCTCTACTCGGACAGAATCGTTCATGGCGTAAAACTTGTCGGGATTGACCGACCGTCGGATTGGGCGGATAAACATTAATCCGTCGGTGTTGGCACTACCCCGGAAGGCCCCATCATAGGCCAACACAATGTCCTGTGGTCGACTTTGTAAGGTCCCGTTTCGGTAAAACCGAATATAGTAGTAATCGACAGCACCCGGCAGGTCGTTGGCGTAAAATTGCGCCCGGTATCCCGTCTCGGTTGATACAGGACTGACCGGCTCCTTGGTAAACGTCAGTGAATCGATTTTAGGCACGCGTGCCATCTGCGAAAACGCCACGTAACTATCCCCCTGATACTGAATACTGAGCCCGTAGGTACGTCCGATCATGCCGATCCGGGTTGTATCGCGAGCGTTGGCCGGTTTCCAGGTATACACTCCATCATTGTCAGGATCGGTGAACGTGAATACCCGACCTGCGTTGTCGCCTACTGTTACACTGGCGCTTAGCGCGGGCGTTGGCGTGGCGTTATTAAAGTAGTTAGTTGTCTGGGTCAACCGGATTTGCTGCTCACCGGGCTGATCGGTCAACCAGGCATCTACTGCCAGTTGAGTTGGTGCAGACGTTATGCTCGTATTGATTACTGTCTCGCAACTGCTTAGCAGCGCAGCGACCAGTAACGTACCCAGCAGCGGTAAGGAATAAAACGAACGTTTCATGGTAATTTAGTTTAGCAGCGCGTTGCCCTGCTACTAACTTAGATCTTGAAATTATAAGTAACCGACGGAATGATAGTTGCAAACACAGAGTACCGAATGGCTTGGGTCTGAAATACATTTTCGGGATTGGCGCGATAATATTCCGAGAATGGGTTTTTCCGCGCATAGGCATTATAAACCGAAAATACCCAGTTGTCTTCTTTACGCTTGCCTGGTTTCTTACGTCCCTGCAGCGTGGCGGCCAGATCGAGGCGGTGGTAGGGCTGGATGCGGTAATTATTCCGAACGTCGTCGGGGTTAGTGCCTACAGCAATATTCTGGAACGTGTAGCGGTTGCTGAAGAACGTAGCGGGCGTGCCGGTGGCAAGCGCGAAAGTGGCAGAGAAACTCCATCGCTTTGACCGAATAGGATCGTAAAGCGCAACGACATTTAATGTATGGCGCTTATCGAATCGGGTAGGGTACCAGTTGTTCTCGTTTACGCCCTGCACCAGCCGCTCGGTCCGGGCCAGCGTATAGCTCACCCAGCCATTGATCTGCCCTTTACTTTTGCGCAGGTAAAACTCAGCGCCGTAGGCCCGGCCTTTGCCCGTCAGCAGATCACCTTCCAGGTATTGATTCAGCACCAGATTAGCCCGGTCGATGTAGTCGATCTGGTTTTGCAATGATTTGTAGTAGACTTCTACTGATGCTTCGAACAAGTTGCCGTCGGCCCCGCCGAAGTTGCGGAAGTAACCCGCCGCTACCTGATCGGCCAGTTGAGGCGCTACGTTGTTGGTAGAGGGTGTCCAAACGTCGAGCGGCGTTGAAGCACTGGTGTTTGAGAGCAGATGCACATATTGAGCTAATCGGTTGTAACTCAACTTCAGCGAACTGCCGGCGCTCAGATCATACTTCAGGGCAAACCGGGGTTCCAGATTACCGTATGTCTGAATGGTTTCACCGGCCTTGTACGTTCTTGTTTCGGTGACGGGTCTGCTACGAAGACCGGGCGACGGCGATTCACCGAAGGTGTATACTTCACCAGGACCAAGGTATTGGTAGAACGAGTAGCGCAGCCCATACTGGAGTTGTAACCGCGATGTGGCCTGCTGTTCGTTGCCTACATACAGTGAGCTTTCCAGTGCGTACTTGCTTTTCAGGCCAAAGGTGCGCACCGTACCGGCACTGGCTGCAGTAGCCGTACCGGGCTGAAAATCGTAGAGCAACGCCTGACCGCCAAAAGTGACCGTATTCTTGTTCCAGTACAGCGTAAAATCGGGCTTAATACTGTAGTTGACAATTTTTGAATTGGTACGGAAATAGTCATTGCTATTCTCGGGCTTACGCCGGAGGTCAGAATCCAGCGAGTAGTCATAGTTGCTGTAAAAAGCGGTCGTATTCAGGAACAGCTTGTCATTGAATACTTTGTTCCAACGCAACGACGTGGTAGCGTTTCCCCAGTTGAAACCGAAGTCAGCACCGAACACATCGCGCCCGAAGTAGCCCGACAGAAACACGGTGTTTTTCTCGTTGAGGCGTACGTTCCCCTTCGCCGTCAGGTCATAAAAATAGAACTGCGATCCCTTCAGATCTCCCGTCAGGAAAGGCTGCGCCAATACATCGGCATACGACCGGCGGCCAGCAATGATAAACGAGCCCTTCCCTTTGAATAGCGGCCGCTCGTATGACAATCGACTAAATATCAGTCCGATACCTCCATTCAATTCGCCTTTTTTTGAGTTACCCTCTTTCAGGCGGACATCCAGAATGGAGGCAATCCGGCCACCATATAAGGCCGGAACACCGCCTTTGATGAGTTTCACATCTTTAACGGCGTCGGGGTTGAAGACCGAGAAGAAACCAAACAGGTGCGATGAGTTATAAACCGGGGCTTCGTCGAGCAAAACCAGGTTCTGATCAATACCACCACCACGCACGTTGAAGCCGGTAGCTCCCTCGCCTACCGTCGATACGCCGGGCAATAGCTGAATACTACGCACCACGTCGACCTCACCAAGCAACGCCGGAATCCGCTGGATGGTCTTGATATCGACCCGGTTTACGCTCATTTCGATGTTCTTAACATTGTCATCGTCGCGGCGAGTCGATACAACCAGTTCTTTCAGATCGCGGCCTTCTTCGCGGAGTTCCAGATCGAGTCGCACGTTCTGATCGACAAGCGTCACGGTGCGGGTTTCTTTCTCGTAGCCTACGTATGAAACCACAAACGTGTAGGCACCTTTGGGCAGCGTGACCGAGTAGAAACCGTAGTTATTTGTTACGGCACCGGTTGCGCTTTCCTTGCTGTAGACCGATACGCCGATCAGGCCTTCGCCGTTCGATGCGTCTTTCACGTAGCCACTGACGGTAAGCTTTTCCTGCGCTACCGCCCTGAACCCCAACGCGGTACTAGCTAACGTTAACCAAAGTATACAAATAGATTTCATTCAATTGTGGTTGTGTCCGGTGAATAAGATTAGTAACGGGCAGGGTATGCTAATTGTTAGTACTACACCAAAAGTAGAGTATGCTGTTCGGTCGAACGGGAAGAAATAGATAAAACCACGATTTTTCGGGGTAGACGGTCAGAATTACGGTACAAAACCAAGAAACGGCTTATGCATCGGTCCTGCTTATTCCTGGCTATTCTATTGCTGACAGGCCTGGCGGTACAGGCGCAGTCGCTGCTCTGGCAGGTATCGGGCAATGGATTGACCAAGCCCTCCTACTTGTTCGGCACCTACCACATTCTGCGCGATAGCTACCTGAAGCAGGATACATTGACGCGACGACACTTCGAGCAGGCCGAGGGCATTGTTGTCGAGATGGTATTTGATGAGGCTGAGGCTGCCAACATGCGCCGGTACGCCCTGATGCCCGACAACAACCTGATTCGGCTGATCGAGGCAAATGATTATAAGCTGGTAGCCGACGAGTTTAATACGGTGACGGGACAGGAGTTGTCGTTTTACAATCAGTTCAAGCCCATCATTGTGGCTACGGCGCTTAGTGTCGCCTACGCCCGCCAGCGGTCAGATACACTCACCAAATTTTCGGGGCAGCCCATCGATCTGTATTTTGTGAAGCAGGCGCAGGCCGCAAGAAAACCGTTAAAGGGTCTTGAAACCCTGGCAGAACAACTCACCCTGCTGTATGATCGTCAGCCCGTTGAACAACAGGCCGAGCAGCTGGTCAGGCTGGTGAAGCAGAAGAACGTACCTAAAACACCCGGTAACAACCTGACCGATCTATACCTGCGCGCCGATCTCGATGGAATGTGGGCCTTGTTTCAGCGCGAAAGCGACAGCCCCGCCGACCTCTACGCGCTGATCGATAGCCGTAACCTGCGCTGGATGACCCAATTGGTGCCCATGATGGCCGAACGATCAACGTTTATTGCCGTGGGCGTCGGTCACCTCCCCGGCCCCAACGGCCTGCTGCAGCTTCTCCGCAAAGCCGGGTATGTTGTTGAAGCCGTGAAGTGAGTGCTACGAAGGCTCCCAAACATTAACTGAGATTAGTCTTCGGGGCCAACGCGCCAAGTCGAGAAAGCGGCAACATATAGCGCAAGCAAGATACCAACGCCCGGAATAAACGCCAGCAAACTCCACCAGGGACTTTGGCCCGATTTCTTGAAAATCGTCCAGAGAGGTATTAGTGGAATTAGCAGGACAAAAATGAGAAGGAACAGTACTTCTTGTCCCCCAATGCCGATAAATGCTACCATACGCTGTGCTCGTAACTGGTGATAGATAGGCTGATAAGTAGCCTTAACCGCGTTACAAGCATAAGCAATTCGGGGCACATATCTTATTAAATCAATTGAGTGTGTTTACCCACAGACCTGTCGGTTCAGCCGAAGCCCGTACCAACTCATCTTAAGTCTATAATTAAGCGTCTTGCTTCTCAATCTTTTTAATCAGCCGCTGTGCTTCCTTAGTATCCTTTTCGGGAAATATGACGGGCAGCGATTCCAGTATCTCGGTCATGATGTGAGCGATGATAAGCTGCTGATTAGCGCGGTCGTCGCTGGGAATTACGTACCATGGAGCGCTTTTGCTCGCCGTACCGTTTATTGCGTCTTCGTAGGCGCTCATGTAATCAGCCCATTCCTCGCGCTCGATCAGGTCATTATCGCTTAGCTTCCACTGCTTTTCGTCGTCCTTCAGGCGGGCAATGAGGCGTTGTCCCTGCTCTTTTTTCGATACGTGAAGGTAGAATTTTACCACCCGGAAGCCGTTACGGTGCAGGTAGTCTTCAAAATTGGCAATATCGGTGTAGCGCTGTTTCCAAAGCCTGGGCAGATTATCAATGAATTCCTCAGGTACGTTGCTGTCCTCAAGTCGTTCGGGGTGCACTTTCAGGGCCAGCACTTCCTCGTAGTAGGTACGGTTGAAAATACCGATAGTGCCACGTTCGGGCAGCTTTTTCCAGAACCGCCACATGAAATCGTGCGCCAGGTCTTCCTTACCCGGTTTTTTGAACGAGGCAATCTGAAAGCGCGATGGGTTCACTCCCTTGAATACGTGCCGGATGCTACTGTCTTTTCCGCCCGCATCCATCGCCTGAAACAACACGACCAGCCCATACTTTTCATGTGCATGCATCTGGTTCTGCGCCTGGTCCATCCGGTCGCTCAGCAAATCCAGTTGCCGGGCACGATCAGCCTCGTCTGTGTAAAAAGGGTCTACGAGCGTTGGCGTCTCACTGGCTGAATAAGGCTTCTTGCCGTCGAAACGGAACGTACCTGTGTTTAATTTTTTCATGCGTCGAGTAAGTACACGGGGGCTGAAATGGCTCGTTGCCGGTACTGAACACCCTGCCTGTTCAACCAAACCCTGACTGATTTGTTTGCCTGCTGCCTTCGCTGATTTCCGTGACTAGAAAGCCCTGTGCTATTCCCGGCGTGACAGCGACATGTGCCAGCAACGCTTAATTAATATATCAGTATATGCGGCTGATTTACCTTACTTTACCCATCGTTATTCGTTTTCAATCAATCATGCAGACACAGCTTATAAACGGTACGTTAGTCTACTTACCTCATTCGATCGATGAGGTGAAGGACCTGCTTCGGCAGGCTAAACAAAGCAGTCAGACGGTTTCCGTGCGGGGCTCCGGCCACTCGTTTCCGCTTACCGACCAAACGGCCACCGCGGCAGGATGCCTGCACATTATGCTCTCGTACCTGAATGCCGTTTCCCTTGACAAAACGACTGGGCTGGTCACCGTGCAGGCAGGGTGCCACCTGGGCCTCGACCCGTTCGATCCAACTGGCGTATCAACGACCGAAAACTCCCTCTGCTACCAGCTCGACCCCCTCGATAAAGACGGACGACGCCAGTCTCCCCCCGGCTGGGCATTGCCCGACCTTGGCGGCATTACGCACCAGACTATCGGCGGCTTCATGGCGACCGGCTCGTCGGGCGGCTCAACAAAGTTTGCGTTTGAAGATGCCCTGCGCAGTGTCCGGGTGGTGTATTACGGCGAAACCGACGTAGCCGATCGACTATTTGAACGGCCCGCCGACAACAATCCCGATGATCCGTTCTTCGGGGCGGCTTTTGCCAGCATGGGCCTGATGGGCATTGTGGTGGAGGCGACCTACCAGTGCATTCCGGCGTTCAATATCAGCGGCAGCGAGCAGACGTTTCAACAGGATGAATGTGCTCTCGTCGATTTTTTTGGACCGGGCAATGCCTCTACACCCAGCTTGCAACGGTTTATGGAAGCCACCGACTACACGCGCCTGATGTGGTGGCCCCAGGCAGCTGAGCAACAGATAGTGATCTGGCAGGCCAGCCGAACTGATGCGTCGGAAAACTGGCAGACGTTTGTACCAAAGCCTTATCTGGAGGTGCCTTATATAGTGGGTAGCCAGGAATTTGCCGAATGGCTGGCGGGGAAACTGTTCGAGATAGTTGACCGATTACCCTTTTTTCTGGGCCAGCTATTTGCGTTGTGGTTCGATACCGACAGCCCCAGTTATAAAGAGATTCTTGCCAAACTGGAAACCCTCCAGGACAGCATGCTCCGCATGATTTTACGATTCTTTGTAACAACCGGCGAGGATCAGGCTTTTTCAGATACCTGGTGGAACGGACTGCCCATGGACAACCAGATGAGCGACAAGCTGTTTCCGGTCTGGTTTACCGAGCTTTGGATTCCGATTGACCAAACGCAGGCGGCGATGAACTTCCTGCGTACGTTCTACAAAGATCCCGAAAACGCGGGTATCTTCTCGGCCGAACTGTACGCCGCGAAAGCCAGCAATTTCTGGTTGAGCCCTGCCTATAAAACAGACGTGTTTCGCATCGACGTATTTTGGTTTGGTCTCAACGAAGAGAACCCTGTCGACTATTACAACCGGTTCTGGACAGCACTGCCCGCCGCTGGGTTCGACTTCCGTCCCCATTGGGGCAAGTACCTGCCCGACCCGAACGGTCCACAGGGCACAACGTACCTGCGTAGCCAGTACCCCCGTTGGGAACAGTTTATGGCGCTCCGCCAGCAAATGGACCCTCACAACCTGTTTGTTACCCCTTACTGGCAACGCAACCTGGGCCTAGGATCGTAGAATGGAGGGGGTTGCTTTCGCACAAGCAGGATATTGGCGAAAGCAACCCCCTCCATTCTTATTCCTTCAGTTTCGGAATTAGCTTCTGAAGCTTGGCGAAGCGTTCTTCATCAGGCTTCACATCACCTATCTTCAGCTTCTTCAACTCGTCTATCAAAATACGACCAACAATAAGGCGCATGTTCTTCTTATCGTCGGCAGGAATCACGTACCAAGGGGCATTTTTGGTCGCCGTTTCATTGATGGCCACTTCAAAAGCATCCTGATAATCGTCCCAAAACTCACGTTCGGCGACATCCTGCTCCTCAAACTTCCAATTTTTCTCTGGATCTTCAATGCGTGCTATCAACCGTTCGGCCTGCTCCTTCTTCGACACGTTTAGAAAGAACTTAATCGTTGGAAAGCCGTTACGGGCCAGGTGTTTCTCCATGTCGGTGATAGCGGTGTAGCGATGTTTCCAGACCTTGTCGAGGTCATCCGTCAAGTCGGCGGGAATGCGCTGGCTCTCGGTCAGAATCTCGGGATGCACCTTCACTACCAATACCTCTTCGTAGTAAGACCGGTTGAAGATGCCAATCGTACCGCGTTCGGGTAAGTTCAGGTACGTTCGCCATAGCCAGTCGTGATCCAGTTCCTGCTCGCTGGGCCGCTTGAACGAGTAAACGCGCAGGCCCATCGGGTTAACTCCGGTAAACACATGCTGAATGGTACCGTCTTTACCTGCTGCATCCATTGCCTGAAAAATAGCTATAATACCATACCGATTATCGGCATACATGCGCGTTTGCAACTCGTCTATTTCAGCGGCTTGCTTGCGAAGTTGCAGCTCATAATCAGTATCATCAGCGTACCAGTCGTCGATTTTTGTCTCGGCCTTCTTAGCCGAAAATTTAGAGGAACCGTCGTAACGGAAGTCGTCAGTGTGATGAGATTTCAATGGCGAATGAGGGGAAAGGGTGGCCAGGTGAACGCAATCGATAGAGCAAACTTATACGTACTTACTCCTGTTCTACCAGTAAGCAATCTAACCGTAAAACAACCCGAATGGTTATGACTCCAATAGCCTCCCGAACTGCCGCTCGAATCAGTCTGTTTTTTACTGCCTGGTTGGTAGCCTTCGGAGTTTGTGCGACATTACCTGCCGCGGTTGCCCAATCGGCTACATCTGTAAAAAAGCAACAAATGAATCCTCAAAACACATCAACGAACGGCCTGGTCGCTTCTCAGTACGAAAAAGCGACGTTTGGCACTGGTTGCTTCTGGTGTACGGAAGCTATGTTTGAAACCCTCGACGGGGTGCAGGCGGCGGTGTCAGGCTACGAAGGTGGTCAGGTGAAAAATCCCACCTATAAGCAGGTGTGCGAAGGCACAACCGGCCATGCTGAATGCGTAGAGGTGACCTACGACCCCACCAAGGTAACCTACGCCGAACTCCTTGAAGCGTTCTTCCGGAGCCACGACCCAACCAGCCTGAACCGGCAGGGCGCCGACGTGGGCACCCAATATCGCTCGGTGGTTTTCTACCACAACGACGAGCAAAAGCGCCTGGCCGAAACGGCCAAAGCCGAGCTCGACAAGTCGGGCGCGTATCCTAAGCCGATCGTTACCGAAATCAGCCCGGCCACTACATTCTACGAAGCCGAGGCCTACCACCAGAATTACTTCGCCCAGAACCCCGAGCAAGGCTATTGCGCGTTTGTGATCGCCCCCAAACTCGACAAGTTTCGGAAAGTATTTAAAGAAAAGTTGAAAGCCGATGGTGTACATTAATTGACACATCGTTATAATAAAGAAAGGGCTCCAGGAACTGGGGCCCTTTCTTTTGCAGGTCGGCCAAGGTAATATGTAACCAAAAATAACCGTACTTAGCGTAGTTCATCTAACTTACTACCGCTCAGGAAATAAGCCTACAAACTTAGATAGTTACCCAAACGGGCAATCTGGCATCGTGTTGTTTACTCAACACACCTCACCATGCCTGTTTTAATACGTCGATTTATTCGCCTGCTCTTTTTCGTCCGGCGGGAACCTGTTGCTTGTTTAATTTACCTGAAAGACCGGTTATCGATTCGGGTAAAAGTTGTGCGACTCAAGCTTAAACTAGCCCGCAGCCCCAACTACCGCCGTCTCTACCGCCGTCGTCAACGCCGAAAACGGTACAAAACTCGGTTATAAACCGTACCTTGATTTCATTGCGTGTCTGTATCTAATCGGTGGCGAGTAGTGTTACCAATTGGACTCGCTACCTGAAAACAATCTACATGACCAACGAACAACCATCCCTGGTAACCGATAAGCTTATTGCAGAGTTGCTAAACACCTTAAGTGACATTCACGCCAAGGTGCACGTCACGCTCGAAGTACAGACGGCAATCATCGCGAAACTCAACGGTACTGATCCCGACGAAGAGCGGGAAGTTATCATGACTGATGTTGGTGAGTTGAAAAACTACTTTCTAAGCACGCTTCGTCATGCCCTTGCAGTGCCGCCCCCTCCTGCCGCCCCCCTACACAAACAATAATCAACAATGCCTGACGGAACTGGTTAGCCAATAGAACAACTAGTTGAACAGACCGATGGCAGTATTTGGTGAGCTACTCAAAAAAGCGATTGATGTATATGGTTTTGTTACCTCAGAACCCGAACCGGCGAAAGCCCAGCGCGAGGTGTTACGAAACCTGCTCACCAAAGCCAGACTTACGGCATTCGGCAAGAAGCATAATTTCAGCGATCTGCTTGCCACCCCGGACCCGGTTGCCGCTTTTCAGCAACACGTACCGATCCATGATTATGATAAACTCTACGCCGACTGGTGGCACTACCTGCTCGACGGGCATCAGAATGTGACCTGGCCGGGCGGGCAGTCGTATTTCGCCCTTAGCAGCGGTACAACCAGCACCAGCAAGTCAATTCCGGTAACCGATGATATGCTCGACTCGATCCGCAAATCGGGCATTCAGCAGGTCATGAGCCTGAAAAACTTCGACCTCCCCGCCGATTTCTTCGAGAAACAGATCATGATGCTGGGCAGTAGCGTAAGCCTGATTGAGAAAGATGACCACCAGGAAGGTGAAATCAGCGGTATCAGCGCGGCGAACATACCTGCTTGGTTCAGAGGCTACTACAAACCCGGAGTCGAGATCGCGTCCATTACGGATTGGGATGAGCGGGTGCAGCGAATTGCCCGGGAAGCACCCCAGTGGGACATTGGCAGCCTAAGTGGTATTCCATCCTGGATTGAGATGATGCTGAAAGAAGTGATCGCCCATAATCGGCTGAACACAATTCACGATATCTGGCCTAATCTGCAGGTGTATACGTCGGGGGGTGTAGCCCTCGATCCGTACCGCAAAAGCCTGGAAACGCTGCTGGCCAAACCCCTGACCTACATCGATACGTACCTAACCTCGGAGGGGTATCTGGCAACGCAAAAACGGCCCGATACCTCGTCAATGGCGTTGATTGTCGACAATGGTATCTTCTTCGAATTCGTCCCCTTTGTCGATGAGAATATGGATGACGAAGGACGGGTTAGGCAAGACGCCACTGTGCTTTCGCTGGAACAGGCCGACGAAAACGTCGACTATGTGCTCTTGATTTCAACCGTTTCGGGTGCGTGGCGGTACATGATCGGCGACACCGTGATGATTACTGACAAGCAGCGCGCCGAGATCAAGATTACGGGCCGCACCAAGCACTTCCTCAACGTGGTTGGTGAGCAACTATCGGTTCATCAGATGAACGCCGCCATGCAAACCATGCAGCAGCAGTTCGACATCGAGATCAAGGAGTTCGTAGTGTCGGCGATCCGAAAAAACGGCGAATATATCAACAAATGGGTCGTTGGTGCCAATAAGGTAGTCGACGGGCAGGCATTGGCGACCTCACTGGACAATGCCCTGTCCGATTCAAACAAGAACTACAAAGTGGCGCGCAGTAAATCGCTGAAAGGCGTAGAAGCCGATGTGATTCCGGTCGAGCATTTTTACCGCTGGAGCGAAGACTTTAAGAAACTGGGTGGGCAAACCAAGATTCCAAGGGTAATGAAAGAGGATGATTTTCTTGCGTTCGACGAGTACGTGAAAGGGTTATCCTAGCGCTTTTTTCTGCGCCGCCAATTTCTGCTCTTCCAGTAGCTTCACCTGCTCCACAATCTCCTCTGGCGACACATACAGCCGGGCAATCTTGTCTTTGTAGGTCTGCGGCAGTTCGGCATGGTCCAGAATAAACCGTTTCGTTTCCACCAGGTACGTACCCAGGCCATGTTCTACCGCGTATGCATCGGCGATGCGCTCTACCTTTTTCACGTACGCCGCCGACAAGACGTAAGAGACACCAAAGCCGACCAAACCCAGATTACTCCGGCTTTCGTAATCCATGATGTGGCCCAGTTCATGCCCAATCCAACCAATCATAATGGAGTCGGGAAGTTGGTGAATCGGCACGGCTGTATGCGTCAGTTTGAATAGTGCGCTGATGTTGATTCGGTACGACCGGCTTTTTCGACTGCTCAGCAACGACTCAAAAACCGGCTGCGCCTGCATCACCGACGACTTAATGGATTGCTTAAAGACAAACCGGATGGGTACGTCCTTTAAGGCAGGGTAAAAAGAAAGGGCCGTCAGTACGTTCTTTTCAATGATTGCTGGGATATGCTTGTTTGTCCGAAACCCAGCCAGTTCGGGCGAGATGTCGTTCATCTGAGCAGTAGGATTATGAATCGCCATAACGTGAGTTGGACAGAGTAAGCACAGTATCAGGCTGGCCAAACATAGAAAGGGCGCCATTGATAACCAACCTGGTTACTCAATAACGCCCTTTTCATCTAAAATCTTTCAGCCAATCTACGGCTACACAAACTCATTGCCGCGTTCTTTGGCGTCGGCCACAAATTCTTTTACTTTCTGTTCTTCGTCTTTCCGGCAAATCATCAGCACATTGTCGTACTCGGCCACAATATACCCGTCGAGGCCATTTACTACCACCAGGCGGTCTTTAGGCGTTTTAATGATGCAGTTCTTCGTATCGTACAACAGGATATGCCCATCAACTACGTTCAGGTTTTCGGCCTTATCTGATACCTCATAAAGTGATTTCCACGTACCCAAATCCGACCAGCCGAAGTCGCTCAGAACTACATACACATTGTCGGCCTTTTCCATTACACCGTTATCGATCGATATGCTTTTGCAAAGCGAGTAGGCTTTATTAACGAACCCCGATTCGCGGTCACTGTAATAAGCCTCATCGCCTTCGGCGAATATTTCGGCGGTTTCGGGCAGAAACTGCTCGAATGCTTTGCGGATAGCCTGTACATTCCAGACGAAAATACCGGCATTCCAGACAAACTCTCCGCTTTCGACAAACTGTTTGGCAAGTTCGAGATGGGGCTTCTCGGTAAAGGTTTTCACCTTCTTTACATTTCCCTCCGAGCCATCGACCGACTCGGCCAGGTACTGAATGTATCCGTAGCCCGTATCGGGACGGCTTGGCTGAATACCCAGTGTAACCAGTACGTCTTTATTTTCGGTAGCGGCCAGGGCCGTACGAATGGTGTCGCGGAAGGCCTCTTCTTTTAGAATAATGTGATCAGCAGGGGCTACAATAACCGTTGCCTCCGGGTCGCGCTGCGCAATTTTATAACAGGCGTAGGCAATACAGGGGGCGGTGTTACGGGCTACAGGCTCGCAGAGGATTTGGTCATCGGCCAATTGAGGCAACTGCTGCTGGCATAGATCCTTGTATTTATCGCTCGTTACAATATAGATATTACTAGGTGGGCAAATCCCGTCAAATCGATCGGCGGTCTGCTGGAGCAACGTGCGCCCTGTACCCAGCACGTCATGAAATTGCTTCGGATAACTGGTACGGCTGAATGGCCAGAAGCGTGTACCAACGCCCCCCGCCATTATAACAACATATGTATGATTCATAGTAAAATAGATGTTCGCGCAAAGGTAAGTCAAAGCAGAACCGACGACCTCAAATCTTAGCCTACGCTATAATTTTTATGACACAACAAAAAGGTTAGCACCCCCTCCAATCTAGTTATTAGCCAGTTATCAACGCAATTTTACCTGATAACAGCCTGACTTATAGATAGCCAACCAATTATTACCTGTTTTGTAACTGATTGTTTACTAGTCAATTAAACGAACGCTATATGTTAAATAGGTAATGATTCTTATATAAAATTGTACGAAGCCTATACAATATGTATTTTCGACCGTTTAACAGCCACCTGACAAAATCAACAAAAACCTTATATGATGAAACGCATACATCTATTCGCTTTTGTCTGTTGCTTTCTGACGTTGCTTTCATCAGCGACGGCCTGGGCACAAACCAGAGTAACGGGTCAAGTAATCGACAATATCGGCCTGCCTATTCCCGGCGCCAGCCTGACTATAAAGGGTAAAATTGCCGGCACAATCACCGATACCAGAGGAGACTTTTCGCTCACGACGAGCACACCGCCCCCTTTCGTACTGGTGGTTTCGTCGGTTGGTTTCGCCACACAGGAAGTTTCTATACTTGGCAACAACACTGCTCCACTCAAAATCCGACTCAACGAGCAGGCAATGCAAGGGCAGGAAATCGTCGTGTCGGCTTCACGCGTTGAAGAAAGTGTAATGAAGTCGCCAGTGTCGGTTGAAAAGATGGACATTCGCGCCATTCGTGAAACGCCGGCAGCCAACTTCTACGATGGGCTGGCCAACTTGAAAGGAGTTGATATGGCCACACAGGGCCTGTTGTTCAAATCAATCAACCTGCGTGGCTTTGGCGCAACAGGAAACCCCCGCACAGTTCAGATGATCGACGGAATGGATAATGCCGCGCCCGGTCTGAACTTCCCCGTCGACAACATTGTGGGTATGCCTGAACTTGACGTTGAAAGCGTCGAGATTCTGCCCGGTGCTGCTTCGGCCCTGTACGGCCCCAACGCCATTAACGGCCTGATTCTGATGAGCAGCAAAAGTCCATTTCTGTATCAGGGTCTAAGCGCCAATGTAAAAACGGGACTCATGAGCGAAAGTAGCCGCACGACCCCCACAACGGGCTTTTATGATGCCTCAATCCGGTATGCCAAGGCATTCAATAACAAGATCGCCTTTAAGCTCAATCTATCGTACATCAAAGCAAACGACTGGCAGGCCAGCAACTTCAATAACCTGAACATCACTGGACCGCAAGTAGGCCTCAACGACCCCGCACGCGGGTTGGGCGTGGCACCGAACTACGACGGCGTAAACGTATATGGCGACGAAGCCCAAGCGAATCTGGCGGCAGTTGGGTTAGGGAACGTTAGCCGTACAGGTTACAAGGAAGTGGATCTGGTCGATTACAACACCAAAAGCTTGAAGTTTAACGGAGCTGTTCATTACCGACTGACCGAGAAAGCCGAACTGATTGGCCAGGTAAACTATGGTCAAGGTACCACTGTATATACAGGTGCCAGCCGGTATTCGCTGCGCGATTTCAACATTACACAGGCAAAACTCGAACTGCGCGGTAACAACTACTCATTGCGGGCATACACCACGCAGGAACGGTCGGGCGATTCATATGCGGCCGGATTGGCTAGTATCTATATGAATGAGGCCTGGAAGCCAAGCACTACCTGGTTCAATCAGTTTGCTGGTGCCTTTGCACAGGCGCGCGGCGCAAATCAGAGTGTAGAGCAGGCACTGGTAACAGCACGAGGGGTAGCCGACCAAGGCCGGCCGATTCCGGGTACTGCAGCCTATCAGACATTGTTCGAGACAATCCGCAATCGGCCGATCTCACAACGGGGGGGTGCCTTCCTTGACAAATCAAATCTGTATCATGTTGAAGGCGTTTACAATTTCAAAAACATCATCAAGTTTGCTGATTTCCTTGTGGGTGCCAACATCCGACAGTATCAGCTGGGGTCAGAAGGTACTTTGTTTGCCGATCAGGCCGAAGGACGGAATGGACGCATCAACATCAACGAATACGGTGCGTTTGCTCAGGTAAGCAAAGAGTTGCTCGATAACCACCTGAAATTGAGCGGTTCGTTACGGTATGATAAGAATCAGAACTTCGATGGCCAGTTTACACCCCGCGTATCGGCCGTCACTACGTTTGGAGAGCATAACGTTCGCTTATCGTACCAAACTGGTTTCCGGATACCAACCACGCAAAATCAGTATATTGACCTCCAGACGCCCAATGCCCGTTTGATTGGTGGATTACCGGAATTCTATACCCGCTACAACCTGGCCAATTCATACACGCTGGGTAACGTACAGGCAGTGGGTGCCGATATTTCTAAACTGGCGGTAGATCCTGCTTTTCGGCAACTGGTTGTCGCTAGCCTGACAGCCCAGGTAACACCGCAAGTACAGGCGGCAGTAACAGCGGCGGTCACGGCTCAGGTGCAGGCGGCAGTAGCAGCTGGGCAACTACCGGCTGCAAACGCGGCTGCCGCCATTGCAGCCGGTGTAGCATCCGCATTGCCGGGGGAAATTGCTAAAGTAGTGACGGCTAATGCACCAGCCGCCATACAGGGAGCTGCTGTGCTTAGCAATTATAGCAAATTGGTACCCTATAAACAGAAGCCCTTCAAGCCAGAGCGCGTAGCTAACTACGAGATTGGTTATCGGGGTATCTTCGGTAAGAAATTATTTGTCGACGCCTACTACTACTATAGCGTTTACACTGACTTCATTGGCAGCGTTGTGTTGCTACAGCCAACTGCCTCATTAGCACCCGGCCAGCTCGATTTAAAAAGCGGTGTGTTTAGTGGTGGTACCCGTCAGGCTTTCTCGCTTCCGGCTAATAGCAGTCAGGACATTACGGCGACAGGCTGGGCTATTGGTCTGAACTACGCCCTCAACAATGGCTATTCGATCAGCGGTAACGTGGCGAATAATAACCTTGAGGAATTCAACGCGTCGGAAGAAGTGCAGTATTCAGGTTTTAATACGCCGAAATACCGTTACAACCTGACGTTTGCCAAGCGGCCAACCAATGCGTCGAAGATTGGCTTCAGTGCTAGCTACAAGTATCAGGATGCATTTCTATGGCAGTCAAGTATTGTGCAACCGTCAGAAGCCAGTGTTTCGCTCTTCTCAAACACAATGGTGCCAGCAATCAATAACCTCGACGCACAGGTAAGTTACAAGCTAACCAGTATGAAGTCGATCGTCAAGGTGGGTGCAACAAATATTTTGGGTACGCCTTACTACCAGGCATACGGTAGTCCAACTATTGGTTCGATGGTGTATCTAGGCATTACATTCGATGAATTAATGCGCTAATTCAGCTTTAACCTACTCACTACAAGGGTCTTGCTATGAATAGCATTGCTATTCTTCAGCAAGACCCTTCTTTAATTTATACTCCATAGAACAAGTATATTTTTATGTAGCGCCTTTATCTCCGTTTCTGGCGCTGAATTTGTGGGCCATTCGTTGATGGCACACCGTTTACTTCTTTTCCTGCTCGTTCAGCTTTGCGCAATCGGCTTCTGCCAGGCGCAGACAGCTACGAACGTGACTTCTAATTTTACGTGGGTAACGACCCTGGCCGCTGAACCACTCGCCGTGGTTGCCGACGGACCACGTGGTGCTTATGTACTCACAAAAGGCAACACGATTGTTCTGCTCGACAGCAAAGGCCGTGAACGTTGGAAACAGACCTTCACCGACTGGCCAACGATCAGACGCATTGCCACATCACCTACGGGTAATCTTTTAGTAGCAGGCGATTTCAAAAGTCAGTTTACGATTGGCGATTCCACCTACAGCCTCGGCGACGCTTCGCAGAGCAGTACCTTCGTCGCTCAATTCGATAGTACGCATACCCGGCGCTGGATTACTTATGTACTTACGCCACAGGGTCTGATGAGTCAGGCTGTGAGTCTGGGGACTGACGTTACAGGTTCTGTATCTGTGTTTGGTCGCCAAACGAGCACCAACGTTCCCTTCCTGTGCAATTTCGATTCGGATGGACGCTTTATTCAAGCCACTACGTATGGTGTACCCATCATACCTTCGCCCAGTGCTGTGGTAGCTGTAGCCGATTCGCGGGGTGGGTCACGGTTGGGCATTACGGAGCGATCGCGCACAAGCACCTTCGGGTTGCTGGTGGCTACCGATGCAGATACCATTCAGTGGCGTGCCTTTATCGACGAAGCGTTGGGTGCGCCAACCAGTAGCCGGAGTTACGATACCGCCCCGGTTGACCTAGCCCTCGACAAAGCTGATAATTTGATCGCGCTTAGCAGTTACACATTACAAGATAGATCGATTGGTCTACCGATCGAATCGGGACAGGCATTGATTCGCTATGATGCCAGCGGCAAAAAATTATGGGTCAAGACGGGCGTTTCCCGTTCTGATTCCGCCGTAGCCATTGGTCTGCTCACCGATCAGGGTGGAGCGTTTGTAGCCTATGGTGGTTACAACGGTCCCTATGATCAGTCGACCAACCAGTACGGCCCATCCGACTATATTAGCCTGGCGGGCTATGCACCAAATGGAAGCATTCGCTGGTCGATTAGCCAGAATGCGCCCACCGGTACCGATCGCCTGATCAGTGCGGCAAGGGCCAACAACGGAGCCCTACTGCTATTGGGTAAAACCACCGGCACCCTCAACCTGGGTACGTTGTCGGTAACGGGTACCGCGGCCGAACCGGCTTACTACCTGGCTCAACTTCAGCCCTTTGTGCTTCGACCAACGGCTGGTCCGGCGGTACTTTGCGCGGGTAGCAGTGTGCCATTGAGTGGTACATACACTGGCCATTTTGAGGAGAGTCCTGTGCTGCAACTTTCTGATGAGCAGGGCAACTTTAGCACACCACAGGTTGTCGGCAACGTACCTATCGGCGTACCTGGCAACCTGTTCAATGTCAGCAGCTTTACCCTGACAGTGCCTTTACCCGGCAGCCTCGCCGCCGGAACAGGTTATCGGTTACGAGCTGTGGCCCCCCTGCCCAATTACATAGGCGATCCCCTGTCGGTTACGGTAGGTGTGGCGCCCCCGATACCAGCAGTGGCCCAGGCGGGCGATGAGCTCGTAGCCAGCACAACCGCCACAACTAATGTTTCGTATCAGTGGTATGCTAACAACCGGCAACCAGTAGCCGGGGCAACCAATCCACGGTTTAGGCCAACTGATTCAGGCGCTTATTATGTAGTGACCATGTCAGGCGGGTGCCCTTCGCTCCCATCCGAAGCGCTGAACTATGTGATTACTGCCACAGAACCGCTGGTTAGTCCGGCTACAGTGTATCCTAACCCTGCCTCTGGCCGAATCTGGGTACGTTGGCCAACCTACGGCGCGGCGGGCCAGCTCTACCTGACTGATCTGCTGGGCCGGACAGTGCGACAACAGGAGCAGACCGGCGAGGTTACCGAGTTGGACATAAGCAAATTGTCAGCGGGTGTTTACCTGCTCACGTTACGGACCGAAGGACAACCGGCGCAGGTACACAAAATCTGGGTACGTTAGATTTTCTCGCCAAAGGAGAGATCGCCGGCATCGCCCAGGCCAGGCACAATGTAGTAGTGATCGTTGAGGTGACTATCGATGGCGCCGAGCCAAAGCCGGCATTGGGGTAGCCGATCCTTTACGTACCTGACCCCCTCGGGGCTGGCAATGGCGGCCGCAATATGCGTTTGTGCCGGTACACCAAACCGCAGCATGGTATGGTATACTTTCTCCAGCGACCGACCTGTGGCCAGCATCGGATCGATCAGGATCAGGGTACGGCCGCTTAAATCGGGGCCACTGAC
This sequence comes from Fibrivirga algicola, assembly GCF_011742925.1. Classification (GTDB taxonomy): domain Bacteria; phylum Bacteroidota; class Bacteroidia; order Cytophagales; family Spirosomataceae; genus Fibrella; species Fibrella algicola. Next base: position 169,579 of record NZ_WAEL01000005.1, on the reverse strand, counting down.
GTACTCCATCTCGATATCGAACTCGTTGTTGGCTTCATCGTCGGGCCGGGAACCCCGCCTGTAGGCACCGGCAAAGGCATTATCGGCTTTATCGAAGACATTGAGAAACCCCTGGTGGAGGGGTAATCCCGCCCGCAGAATAGTAGCCAGCACGGGTTGTTGCAGCAGCGTTTGGGTTGGCGCTACGGCCAGCGGCGTTTGTACTTTACCATTCTGATAGGCCATTGTCCGCGAAATTTCGTAGGCCATCAATTCACCGATACGCTCCAGATTACGCCGAAAACGCAGGCGGTCTGTTTGGGCCTGTGCGTCACGAAGTTCAGCCAGGTATTGATTGGCAATTGATGGGTGCTGGGCAAATACAAACATACGGGAGTACTGGTTGTCGCTAAGATTCCGTGTAATTTAGCTGGCCGGAACACGTAATGCCAGCCTCAACGGCTATTTTTCGCTACAAGGCTATCACCCGCCACTGCTTTTCCTTTGCCGAGTTCTCTATGCGCTGTCTATTACTTCTGAGTTGCCTGCTGATTTCGTCGATAAGTCGGGCCCAAAGTCCATACATTCCACTAAACCAGGATCAGTACCACCTCATCGACCGGTACGAGATTCGGCAGGGGCGGTGGGCCGACAAATTTCACAGTACCGTTAAACCGTATAACCGGCAGGCGGTGATGCAACTCATCGATACTCTCGAGAACGACCCCGACGGCGTTAGTCTGTCGGCCACCGATCGGTTCAACATCAATTACCTACGCGACGACAGTTGGGAATGGGCTACGCCACAGCCGGTTCGGGCTATGTTTCCACCCGTATCGGTTGCCTTTGGCCGCTCTACCGACTCATCGGCCACGCAACCCGTTATTCTACGCTACGAAGAACCCGGCAATAGCAACCGGATGCTGCTTCAATACTTTTACCGCAAAAAAGGCGATTTCTACAGTATAAAAAATGACGAATTTGACCTGCACATCAGCCCGGTACTGAGCGTAGGCTATGGCCGCGATCAGGCATTATCTACCGCGCTGACCACCAACACGCGGGGCATCGAAGTACGGGGAAGCATTGGCAGACGACTCGGTTTTTACACCTACGTGACCGATAATCAGGTCTATTATCCGAAATACATTCAAGACTACGGCCAACTCTACAGCCTGAATTCGGGGGGCGGTTTTGCACCGGGGCAGGGTGTTACGAAGCTGTTCAACACATCGGCCGACTACATCGAAGCGCGGGGATATATTACCTTCAATGCCCTGAAAATCATCAATATGCAGTTTGGCCATGACCGTAATTTCTTTGGCAATGGCATTCGCTCCCTACTCCTGTCAGACAATGCTGCGCCGAGTCTGTTCCTGAAAATTCAGACCCGGTTCGGAAAACGGTTCCTGTATACTAACCTGTTTACGGAGCTGCAAAATGGGCAGGTCGTACTCGACGGCACTAACTTTTTTCCGCAGAAGTTTACCGCCATGCACCACCTTAGCATTAACCTGAGCAAGCGGGTAAACCTGGGGCTATTTGAATCTGAAATCTACAGCCGCGATAAGTTTGACATCAATTACCTGAATCCGGTTATCTTCTACCGATACGTTGAATCGGCGCGGGGCAGCGGCGACAACGCATTTGTGGGTCTGGACTTGAAAGTGAACGCCGCCAACCATTTCCTGGTCTATGGCCAGCTGATGCTCGACGAGTTTCTGATCAAGGAATTGCGCGCTGCCAACGGGTCATGGACCAATAAGCTAGCCGCCCAGATCGGGCTGAAATACATCGATGTGCTGGGTGTGCCCAACCTTGATTTGCAGGGTGAATTCAATGTGGCCCGGCCTTACACGTATGCCCACCGATCAGGACAAACTAATTACACGCACTACAACCAGCCACTGGCCCACCCGCTCGGGGCCAACTTTGCCGAAGGCATCGGTATGGTTCGCTACCAGCGCAACCGGTTTACGGTAAACGGCACCTTCAGCGTGATGATGAAAGGGACTGACCCGCCGGGCCGTAACTACGGCGGTAATCCACAGAAAAACTACGAAGATCGCCTCCGCGATTACAACAACTTTATCGGTCAGGGCCGCAAAACGGTTGTTACGTATGCCGATCTGCGCCTGACTTATATGCTAAAGCACAACTTCTTTCTGGAAGCCCGCTACCTGAACCGCATGCAGGACAGTCAGTATATTCCCGATATTTACAATACCACTGTTGCCAACTTCGCTATCCGCTGGAACGCCCCCTACCGAAGCTGGATGTTTTAAAATTAGTTTGACGTTTGTGGTTTGATGGTTGTCGTTGCCCTGCTTATCAGTCGAATTGTGAGGCAGTAGCGCAGCGACAAACAGCAACTCACAAACATCAAACCACCACAAATGAACGAACTCATCATCAGCGAATTAACCGAGGCGCGCTCGGTATTAGATACGTTTATGGCCGATCCGGCCAATGTGCAGGCTATTGCCGATGCGGCCAGCCTGATGGCCAAGGCTCTGAAGGGCGGCGGCAAAATCATCTCGTGCGGCAACGGCGGCTCCCACTGCGATGCCATGCACTTTGCCGAAGAGCTATCGGGCCGCTACCGCGGTGATCGCCGATCGCTGGCGGCTATTGCGGTCTCAGACCCGAGCCACATGTCGTGCGTCAGCAATGACTACGGCTACGATTTTGTGTTTTCGCGCTTTGTCGAAGGGCTGGGTAATGAAGGCGACGTGCTGATGGGCATTAGTACCAGCGGCAATTCGGCCAACATCATCCGGGCGGTAGAAGCCGCTCGCCAGAAGGGTATGCAGGTTGTGTTGCTGACCGGAAAAGACGGCGGCAAGCTCGCCAACACAGCCGATGTGGAAATCCGCGTGCCACATTTCGGCTTTGCCGACCGCATTCAGGAAGTGCACATCAAGGTGATTCACCTATTTATCTTGCTCATCGAGAGACATTTAGGCTTGGCTTAGCGCTGCAAACTGTATCGCTTTTAGAAACCTGTTCAATCTATTGCCAGCCTATAGTTGCCCCGTTTCTACGGCTTTCACGCCAACGGTCGACAGAGCCTGTACACCAGCCAGCAAGCCGGCGAAGCGTTCGTCTTTGGTGAGTCCTTGTTTGTAACGGCTATAAATCTGCTGAATGATTACAGCATTTTTAAACAGACCGAACACGTAGTAATACAGGATGTTCGACAGGTCGCGGCCCGACCGTTCGGCATACCGATCGGCGAAGCCGCGGCGGGTCAGGTTACCGGGCAACCACGTCAGATTGAACGATTTGCGAAACGGATCGTCGCCTGCTTCAGCCCAGTAGGATAGCGACGTACCCACATCCATCAGCGGATCGCCGACAGTACACATCTCCCAGTCGAGCACGGCCCTGATGTGGCTAAGGTCATCGCTCAGCACCACGTTGTCGTACTTAAAATCGTTGTGCAGCAGCGTCACGTCGGGTTTTTGCGGGGGCAGGTTATCGGTCAGGTAGCGGGCCAACTCGGTCATGGCCGGTACGTTATCAGTCTGCGCGGCGAGGTAACGTTTGTGCCACCCTTCGACCTGCCGCTGTACGTACCCGTCGGGTTTACCCAGCTGAATCAAGTTTGGTTCCGTGGGCAACGCGTGCAGTTCCGCCAGCGTATCGACCAGCGCTGTTGACAGACGCCGCATCGTTTCAGCCGACAATCCGAGTTTAGGAGCCGACTGCGCCCGCAGAATGACGCCCGGTACCCGCTCCATGACGTAGAACGGGCAACCCAGCACGCTTTCCTCGTCACCATACGCCACCGGGGCCGGAATCTGACCATACCCCGCCTCGCGCAGCAGCAACAGCACCCGGAACTCGCGCCCCATGTCGTGCCCGCCTTTAATGGCCTTTGCCCCCACCGGCGGCCGACGCAGCACATAGTCGCGTCCGCTAATCGTGATCAGGTACGTTAGGTTGGAGTACCCTCCCGGAAACTGACTGACGCCCGTAATTGAACCCAGCCCCAGGTACGTTTCCAGCGCAGGTACGTTCAATTCCTCCCCCGCCCGAACGGGCCGCACAGTGTCTTGTATACTATCCATTATCATCAATTTGTCTGGACGAATCAGCCCGGATTAGCCGTGGATCCCCTCTTTTGGGCGTAACAGCGCCCCTCATTACTTGTAATTAAAACAGACGTAGTCAAGCGACTAGCTGGCAGTCTGTTGAGAACCGTAGTAAGGCAGATCAACCTACTACGGGTTTAGGTTTCCGTGTGTCTAACCCATAGCCTTTCAGGATGCTGCGGGCGAGGGCGGTTTTGTGCACTTCGTCGGCACCATCGTAAATACGGGCACCGCGTTCGTGGCGGTAATACCAGGCCAGCAGCACATCGTCGGTAATGCCCGCCGCCCCGAAGGTCTGAATAGCCCGATCCACCACGCGCAACATCATGTTGGCCACGTAGAACTTGATCGTCGAAATCTCGTTGCGCACGGCGGCCGCTCCCTGCTCGTCGATGTTGCGGGCGGTACGGAGCACCATCAGGCGCGACGCGTCTATTTCAGCGCGGCTTTCGGCGATGAACCCCTGGATGAACTGCTTTTCGCCCAGCATCACCCCCGGTTCCATCTCGCGGGTGGCGGCGCGGCGACACATCAGATCGAACGAGCGTTCGGCAATACCGATCCAGCGCATGCAGTGGTGAATACGGCCGGGGCCTAGGCGTTCCTGCGCCAGCGTGAAGCCCATGCCTTCGCCTCCGATCAGGTTGGCGGCGGGCACGCGGCAGTTGGTGTATCGCACCTCGGCGTGGCTACCCCAATGGTCGGAGCCATCGCCCATGATGCTGATGTTGCGGACTAGCTCAAAGCCCGGATTATCGGTCGGCACCAGAATCATGCTGGCACGGCGGTGCGGCGCAGCGTCAGAATTAGTCACGGCCATGACGATAGCAAACGAAGACCCGTCGGCCGACGACGTAAACCATTTATGGCCGTTAATCACCCAGTCGTCACCGTCACGCTCGGCCAACGTACCCAATTGTGTAGGGTTTGACCCCGCAAATTCGGGTTCAGTCATAGAAAAACACGAGCGGATGTGGCCCTCTTTCAACGGTTCCAGGTACGTCTGTTTCAGGTGTTCCGGCGCGTATTTGTGCATTAACTCCATGTTGCCGATGTCGGGGGCCTGGCAATTGAAGGTGTAATGGCCAAACGGACTGTAAGCCAGCACCTCGCTCACCTGTCCGAACTCGCAAAGGGTTAGTCCCAGACCACCCTCCTCAACACTATGCTGCAACCCCCACAGCCCCGCCTGCTTCACCAGCTCACGTTTCTGATCGAGAATTTTGGCCACTTTGGAAAAGTTACCCGTCAGGTGCTCAGCCGTTTCGAGCGGGATGATCTCATTTTCGATGAATTCACGAATGCGGGGAATCAGGGCGCAGGTATGGTCGGTGGCAAAAATAGGCTCCATGAAATGCAGTTTGTTGCTTGAATCGTACTATCAAAGCTACAGAAAAAGAAGCTAGTCGCTGACGTATTGCTGGCAGCGATGTGCCATAAATGGAGGGAACTTCCAGCGAGAACTGTACTGGTTTTCTCTACTAACTTCACATAATAATATAATCACATATGATCAACTGTGGCACAGTATTGGCACCAATTTCACCATATTCTTTACTAGTTTTTCTTGTCCAACGAACAAACGCAGTGACTGACAGGGAGGCACTGCACGACTCGAGTAGATGTTAATTGACGGTCTTTCGACGGCCTGCAACCGTCTCTATGCTGTTGTTCTGGGATTGATCTTCTTCTTGTTCGCGCAGGACACAATAGCCCAGTGTACCTATTTGTTAAATACCGATTTTGAAAACGTTCAGATCAGCACCGCGCAACAAACAATAAGTCAAAGTACGGGTATCATTGCGCCCTGGAAAACGACCGCCAGAGACGGTGCTCAGGAGGTTTGGCGTAGCGGTTTCAACGGCGTTCCTTCTTATTCGGGCAATCAGTTTATTGAGCTCAACGCAAACATAGCGGCAACCACCTATCAGGACTTTGTAGCCCCTGGTGGCACTACGTTTACACTAAACTTTGCCCACCGCGGACGAAATGGCGTTGATGTGATGAATGTGTCCATTGGCTCGCCAAGCCCGACCAGCTTAACCAGTGGTACGGCTGTATCGGGGACAACCTACTTGAACCTCGGTAATTTTTCGGATGGCAATACGGCCTGGGGGTACTATTCTGTGTCCTTCACGTTGCCGACTGGTGTAGCCAACAATTCATTTTCGATTCGTTTCACATCGGTGTCGGCGGCAGGCGGTATCACCTCGATCGGTAATTTTCTGGATGCGATTTCTATTGCCGACTTGGCACCAACTATAGCTGGTAGTCGATCCGTGACGCTGGCCTGCCCAGCCACTACCACCAATTTAAGCGGCTTTACGGCCACTAATCAACCCAGCGGGACAACCCAAACCTGGCACACTGGCGCAGTAGCTACCGATGCCAATCGGCTCAGCAGCGTCACCGCTGTTGGGCCAGGTACTTACTACACCGCTTTTTACAATACCACGAAAGCCTGTTACGGAGGCACCACTACAGTGACTGTTAACGGCCCAACCGGGGTGCCCGCCGCCCCCACCGTGGCGCTTACTCAGCCGGTATGTACCTTACCAACAGGCACCATCACGATTACAGCACCATTGGGTACAGGTCTCACCTACAGTATCGACGGGACCAACTACTCGTCAAGCACCGTGTTTGCGGGGGTAGCCTCGGGCACGTATGCCGTGCGCGCCCGGAATGGCACGGGGAGTTTGTGTACCTCGGTAGCCACGTCGGTCACCATCAATGCCGCGTTGCTCTCTCCCTCTGCCCCCGCAGCAACGGTGACGGTTCAGCCCAACTGCACACTGGCTACCGGTACCATCAGCGTCACCGCCCCCACCGGCACGGGCCTAACCTACAGCATCAACGGAACGACCTACACCAATACAACGGGCCTGTTTACAGCTGTAGCGCCTGGCTCCTATTCAGTAACGGTCAAAAATGCAAGCGGCTGTATCTCGCCAACTACATCAGTGACGGTCAATGCGCAACCCGTCACTCCCTCCCTTTCGGTCAACTCAGCAACGATCTGTGCGGGCTTATCGGCTACGCTGACGGTAGCAGGCTGCACAGATGGCACGTTGACCTGGGGAACACGTGATAATACGGCAACCATTCTGGTAACGCCGCTGGTAACCACCAGTTATTCGGTTACGTGTATGGGCACAAGCGGTTGCTCGGCAACAACGTCTACCACGGTTACGGTACGGGCCACCCCAAGTTATACCCAGCAGCCAACCGTTACGTTAGCAACCTGTACAGGTACGTTGCCCAACAACAACGCTCGTATTACATTCACGACCCTGCAAAACACCGAGCGAGCCGATCTGGTGGCCGCTACTAATTATACGAACGGGCCAGCCTACGGAGCAGCCAGCAATCGACTGGTGGCCAATAATACGGTTAGTTTCACTAATCTGCCCAATCCACCTTCCAGCCAGCCGTATACTGTCAGGTTGTTTAGCTCATCGGGACTTTGCGTGGTCGACGTAGCCATTACACTTACCCCCACCGATTGCCGGTGTACGGGTTGCGCCAAGGTCTCACTAACACCCAGAAACAGATAAGCAACGCTGATAACCTGCATCGCGCCCAACAGGTAGCGGGCAGGCTATCACTTAATCACCTGCACCTCAATAGCCGAGTTGTCGTATACCCGATGGGTGGCCTTCTGGAAATCGCTGGCGGTGGCTTTGTAAATATTGTCGACGTATGTCTGCGGGTTTCGGTCAATAAGCGGAAACCAGGTGCTTTGCACCTGAATCATCAGCCGATGGCCTTTTTTGATCGTGTGCAACACGTCTTGTAGCCTGAACGTAATGGCCGTTGGTTCGCCAGGTTTTAGTGGCTGCGGCTTCTCAAATGATCGCCTGAATCGACTACGCATGACCTCCGCGCGCACTAGTTGCTGGTAGTTTCCAAGCGAGGTATTCCTGGTTGGCGTGTACGGTTGATTCGGCTCGTCTGGCGGGTACACGTCGATCAGCTTTACCACCCAGTCGGCATCGAAGCCAGTCGTGCTGACGGTTAGCTTGGCCGTAATCTCGCCGCCCAGTGTCAGGTTTTCAGTCAGCACCTCGGTCTGAAAAGTCAGCACATCGGGGCGCTGGCTAGCAAAACGCTGATCGTCTGACATGTAGGCATATAACGGCACAAAATCGTCGGCCGCCGCGGTGTCGCTCGAAAACGGGACAGGGTGCGCCGGATCGCTGACGTACGCCGAAAAACGGGTGCCGCTACCAGCCTGAGAAGTCAGTTGGCCGTTGCTCGCCAGGTAAAACCGTTGCGTTTGGGCCGTAAAGGCAGGCCACGTATCGAACGTTCGCCACGCTTTTGTCCCGGTGTCGAACAGGTACGCTTCGGGGAGACCCGTTTTGCCATCGCCGGGGCCTTTCAGGTAATGCTGAAAAAACGGCGCTTCAATCGTGCGCTGGTAAGCCGTAGCGAGGCTATCCCCAAAGTACAGGTCTCCGTGGGTTGTGTGGCCGGTTTCCTTCGCCCAGTCGCCATGCCCGAAAGGTCCCATAACGAGGGTGTTTGACGTACCTGCGTTGTTTTTCTCGATCGTCTTGTAAGTATTCAGCGGCCCATACAAATCTTCGGCATCAAACCAGCCACCCACCGTCATGATAGCGGGTTTGATGTTTTTCAGATGCGGCAGCACATTCCGCTTTTGCCAGAACTCGTCGTAATTCGGGTGCGCTACTGTCTCCTGCCAGAAAAAATTGGTTTTGTAGTAGGCGTTCACGTTGCTTAACGGACCCAGGTCAGCTTGCCACTGAAAGCCGGTTTTTGTACCCGTATCGATCATGCCGCTAATAAACCACGGCTTGGTTGTTGGCGTCGTAGGCTGTAGGCCAAAAACGGGGTAGGCATGCAGGTACGCCTGCGTGAACGCGCCGTTGTGGTGAAAGTCATCGAAGAAAAAATCGGCCGCCGGGGCCTGTGGCGATGCTGCCTTCAGGGCCGGATGATCGGCCACTACACCTGCCGTTACATAAAACCCGGCATAGCTGATTCCCCACAGCCCCACCCGCCCGTTATGGTGCGGCACGTGGGTAAGCAGCCACTCGATGGTATCGTAGGTATCTGTGCTTTCATCGATGGCAACCGTCGCCTTTGCCCCATTTTTCGCCAGCACCGGTTTTTGGTCTGCCACAATGGGGGTCATGTTGGTCCAGACGCCCTCCGACGCCCAGCGACCCCGCACGTCCTGATACACGAAAATATAGCCATCGTGTTCAAGTGCTGGGGAGGGGCCAAGCGTCTTTTTGTATTGACTCGGGCCGTACGGGGCCACCCCAAAGCAGGTTCGCTGCATCAGAAACGGATATCGTCGGCTTTCCGAAGCGCTTGTCGGCACATACACGGCAGTGTATAGGTTGACCCCGTCGCGCATTGGAATCATGTACTCTAGTTTCCGGTAGCGCTCCTGAACAGAACGTGGGCTTACTACCTGAGCCACCAGCGAGCAGACAGGTAACGTACCCAGAAGCAGAGTGGCAAAAAGTCTGTATCGACTCATAGCATAGCAGGGCCGCAGCAATCGCGAACCATAGGCACCCAAGTTAGGCAGTCAAGTGCAAACCGGTTTCGCTTATTCAGTAAAAAAGGCGCTCACCATACGATGAGCGCCTTTTTTGCAGTAGTTCAGGTACGTTACCGTTACACTTCGGCAGGTTCTTCCTGATGGGCGGGTTGCGTCACAACACCTTTACGGAACCACTTGTCGCGAACGCGCTCGTTGATCCAGTAGAGGCAGGGCACGATCACCAGCGTCAGTACGGTCGAGAACGTCAGGCCGTAGATGATGGTCCAGGCCAGGATGTTCCAGAATACCGACGAGTCGCCACCGATCACAATATGCGGATCAAAGTCGCGGAAGAGGCCAACGAAATCAACGGTGATACCAAAGGCAAGGGGGACCAGACCGAGTACGGCCGCCGCTGCTGTCAGCAATACCGGTGTCAAACGCGTACCACCCGCTTCGATGATCGCATCCCGCGTAGGAACACCCCGTCCGCGCAGCTCTTCGATAAATTCAATGAGCAGAATCCCGTTTTTCACCACAATACCTGCCAGGGCAATGATACCCACACCCGACATGATGACCGAGAATGATTTACCGGTAATCATGAAACCAAGGAATACCCCGATCAGCGACAGCAGAATGGTGGTGAAGATGATCAACGGCTTGATGACCGAGTTGAACTGCGTGGCCAGAATCAGGTAGATCATCAGAATGGCGATACCGAACGCTGACACCAGGAAGTTCATCGACTCTTTCTGATCTTCCTGCTCGCCACCCATTTTGATGGTGTAGCCGTTGGGTACGTCGAGGTCATTCACAATCTGCTGTATCTGACCCACAATCTGGTTTGCGTTGTAGCCCGTCACCACGTCGGAACTCAGCGTTACCAGACGACTCTGGTTTTTGCGGTTGATCTGGCTAAACGTGGTCGAATATTGAATGTCGACTACCGATGTCAGCGGCACCTGGCGCAGGGCACCACCTGAGTTCATGTCGCGGTACACGATGTTCTGGCTCAACAGTCGCTCAATCTGGCTGCGGTTGTCTTTCTGCAACCGAACCATGATCGGGTATTCGTCTTTCGCATCCCGGAATTTTGACACCTCGGTACCAAACAGGGCCGTCCGAACGGCAAAGGCCACCTGCTGTGACGAGATTCCTTCACGCTCCGCTTTGTCACGGTTGATATTCAGGACGATTTCGGGCTTGTTGGTCACCAGATCGGATTTCAACTGCTCAATACCTTCGATACCCGCCTGCTGAATGCGCTGACGTACCTGCTGTTCCAGCTTTTGTAATTGCACGAAGTCGTCACCCGCAATTTCGACCGAAATGGGTTTACCCGTGGGCGGTCCGTTGCTTTCGCGCTGTACCGAAATATTGGTACCCGGAATGCCCTGCATGGCAATACGTACTTTGCTCAGGAGCGTATCCGTCGAGATGCCTTCACGTTCTTCGTTGCCTTTAAACGCAATCGTCACTTTCGACTTCTGCGGGGTGGCGTTCCGGTCGGGGTTGGCGGGATCACCAGCGTTTTTACCTACGTTCGAGATCACCGAGTTCACCGTGCCCTGCGCCTTGTTGTCGGCCAGCACTTTGTATACGCGCTTCTCAATCACCTTCGTCACCGAGTCGGTTACGCGGGCGTCGGTACCTTGCGGCAATTCGTTGTACACGTAGATGTAATCAGGCTCACCGCTCGGGAAGAAGATCACCGTTGGTGGAAAAATGCCCAGCAGAATGAAGGTCATCACCAGCAGACCGAAAGCACCCAGGACGGCGAACACCGGCCGGTAGCCCGTCAGCAGGAACGAGATCAGTTTCCGGTAGCCACTTTTCAGGCGGGGCAGAAGCCCTTCCTGGAACGGCACGATCAGCTTCGGCGTCAGCACGTAGTGGTTGAAGACATAGAGCAGCAGGCCAACCACAAACAGGTTACCCACACCCCGGTCGATAACGTACCCAACAATGGCGAGCACCCCCATGATCATCAACGGCCGTTTGATGGCGTCGAAACCCTGGTTGTCTTCGTGGTGATCGTCGTCGTGCCGGTTCATGAACGACACGGCAAATACCGGGTTGATCACGTACGCCACGAATAGCGAAGCAAACAGCGTCAGGATGAGCGTCAGCGGCAGGAACTTCATGAACTCACCCACAATACCCGGCCAGAACAGGAGCGGGAAGAACGGCGCAATGGTGGTTAACGTACCTGAGAATACCGGAATGAATACCTCACCCGCCGCCGCTTTCACCGCCTGCTGAATGGTCCAGTCTTTATTCTGGTTGAAGAGTCGGTGCGTGTTCTCGATCACTACAATGGCGTCATCGACCACCAGACCGAGACCCAGCAGGAAGGCAAAGAGTACAATGGTGTTCAACGTAAAGGCCGTTCCCACGATGGGCCCAAGCACGGGCATCAGCACAAAAGCCACCAGCGCCGACAGTGGCACCGACAGACCCACGAAAATAGCGTCGCGCACACCCATGAAGAACATAAGCACCAGTACCACGAAGATGAAGCCCAGTACGACGGTGTTCACCAGGTCATTGACGTTCTCTTTCGTTTTTTCTGATTGGTCGGCCGTAATCCGAATGTCGAGTCCCTGAGGGAAACGGTCTTCTTTATATTGCTCAATCGTCTGCTCGATCCGCTCCGACGCCGACAGCAGGTTGGCACCCGCCCGTTTGATGACGTTGAGCGTAACAACCGTTTTGTTGTCGAGACGGGCAAAATCCTGCTGCTCTTCAAAGCTGTCCTGCACGTCGGCCACGTCGCCAAGGCGAACGGTGGCGCCCGTTCCGGTCCGAATCTGCAGGTTACGCAGCTGGGCTACGTCGGTAAATTCACCCTTCACGCGTAACGTCCGACGTACCCCGTCGACGTCAAGATCACCACCCGATACGTTGATGTTTTCGCCTTGCACGGCGCTCTGGATATCGAAGTAAGTCAGGCCGGTCGACTGCATACGAGGCAGGTTCACGTTGATCTGGATCTCCCGCTTCAACGCACCCACGATGTCTACGCGGCTAATCTCAGGCATGGCCTCAATGGCGTCCTGCATGTCTTCGGCATAGTCTTTCAACTGGTTCAGCGAGAAGTTACCGGCCAGGTTGATGTTCATGATCGGAAACTCCGAGAAGTTCACGTCCTGCGCGGTGGGGCCACTATCGAGCTTCTGGGGTAGATCGCGACGGGCCTTGTCAATGGCATCACGTACCCGCTGCAGCGCCTCGGCCACGTCGGCGTCGGGGTTGAACTCGACCGTGATGAGCGAGAAATCCTGCAACGAGTTCGATTTCACGCGTTTTACGCCCGTTACCGCCTTCAGCTGCTTCTCGATCGGCTTATTGATCGTATTCTCGATATCGGCGGGTGCCGTACCGAAATAAACGGTCTGAATAATAACCGTTGGAATCTTAATATCCGGGAACTGCTCTTTCGGCAGGTTATTGTAGACGAACAACCCGCCGAACGTTATCAGGAAGGTAAAGATGTAAATCGCCGTCCTGTTCTCGACACACCAGTTGGTGAAGCCAAGGGTCTTATAGTCTGTGAATTTCATAAAGAAGACCGTTTGCGGTTTGTGGTTTGTCATTTGTGGTTGCTTCGCCAATCAGCAGGGCAACATCAAACGACAAACCGCAAACCACAAACTCAAAATGAGATAGTTTGTCCGTCTGTCACTTCCTGGTATCCCTGCGTGATGAGTTGATCACCCGCACTGATACCCTGCGTAATCTCGATCTGGCCACCATAGCTTTGGCCCACCGTTACTTTTCTGGCCCGGGCAACCTTCTTGTTACCTTCCGTTGCCGCCACGTAGACCAACTGGCCGTTCTCCGTATTCTGAATCAGATTCTGATTGATCACGATGGCGTTTGACTTCGAGAAATCGTTGACCTTCACCTGCGCCAGCATATTTGGTTTCAGCGTGTTGTCTGATGGCAGCGGAATCTCAATCGTGAACGTCCGGCTCAGCGGATCGACCGAAGTCGACACAAAACTGATAGGCGCATTGATTTGCTTCTTAATGTCGGGGAACATTACCTGCACGGCGGCTCCACGCTTCACGGTACCAGCGTAGGTATCGGCTACTTTGGCCACAACCTTCAGCTTCGACAAGTTAACCACACGTACAATGCCCATACCCGGTGCTGCCACCTGGCCAACTTTACCGATTACCTGATCAACGACACCCGATATAGGCGACGTCACCGACGATTGACCCAATTGGGCTTTCACCGTAGAAATCCGGCGCTCCAACGACTCCTTGTTGCTTTTGGCTTGCAGGTACTGCAATTCGGTGCCAATCTGCTGCTTCCAGAGATTGCTCTGCTTCTCGAATACCGTGTTGGCCAGCGCGAGTTGCGTTTGCACCTCCGCCAGCGATTCGCGCACAATCTGATCGTCGAGTTTCGCAATTACCTGCCCCTGACGGACTGGCGTTCCTTCGGACACGTACATGGCCGTGATCACACCACCCTGTCCTTTCGGCGTTACCTGAACGTTGTTCTTCGCATCGACCGTACCCTGCAGTTCTACAAAATGCCGGAACGTAGTAGCCGCTACCGGCGACACTGCTACCGCTTTTATTTTCGCTTCTTCGCGCTTCACCGGATCAAGCTTGGTCAGTTCACCTTCCAGCCCTTTGATCTTCGCACTCAGTTCGGCCTGCTCGCCTTTCAGCTTGTCCAGTTCGGCCTTCTTCGTTTGCAGGTCACTTTTCTTCTCCCCGCATGCCGCCAGCAACGTACCCAGCAGCGCAATAATGATGTATGTGTGCTTCATGATTTTCTTTTCAGTAGGTGGTTCGTCGGTTGCCGTTTATGGTTGCTTCGCTAATCAGCCGCGCAACATCAAACGACAAACCGCAAACCAGTTTTATTGTCCTGTATACAGCCGGCCCAGTGCTTTGTCCTGGTCTACTTTGGCGATCAGGAAGTCGTAGAGGGAGGCGAAATAATTGGTTTGGGCTTCACGGAATGACGTTTCGGCGTTCAATACTTCAATGTTCGAACCGACGCCTTCTTTGTATTTGATCCGCGTTACGCGAACGATTTCCTGAGCCAGATCGCGGTTGCGCAACTGGGTTTGCAGCGTCTGGAAACCATTGTTCAGCGTGATGCTCGACTGCCGGATTTGCAGGTCGATCGAGTTTTTTAGCAACTCACCGCTGTTCTGCGCTTTCTGGAGCGTCACCCGCTTCTGGGCGATCTGGTATTTCTTTAGAAAACCGTCGAAAATCGGAATCTGAACACTCAGACCGGCCGTTGAAAAGTTCAGCCAGGGCGTGGTAACCATATCACCAATCCGGTTCTTACCGTTGTTGTAGCCGTAGTTCACAAAAGCCGACACCGTTGGGTAGTAGCCTTTCTTCGATCCCTCAATGTCCAATTCAGCCAGTTTCAGCTGTGTCTGCAGGGTCGAGTACTCAATACGGCTCTGGTACTGGAACGTCGGGTCAGGCGCGATCAGTGACTCTAACTCCGTCAGATTACGATCCTGTAATTGCTCGGTCAGCGTGATTTCGTCGTTTACGCTCAGGCCCATCTGGTACTTTAGCAGAGCGTAACTTAATTGAATCAGGTTTTCAACGTTCTGACGTTCGGCCCGCAGGTTATTGGCCTGCACCTCCAACCGCTGCACATCGAGCTTTTCCACGAAACCCTGCTGATTTGAGGCACGCGTGTCGCGCAGCAATGTGTCGAGGCGGCCAATGTTCAGGTCCAGCAGTTTCGAGCGCTCGCGGGCAACCAGTACGCCATAATAGGCCTTGGCTACCTGCTCGGCTACCGTCACTTTGGTGGCCTGTGTCGTACGCTGAGCCAGTTCGCGATAGGTAGCCGCAGCACGGAGGCCCACATTCAGGCTGGCGCTGTAGAGCAACTGGTTTACGCTGGCGGTGGCGTTGCCGGCATAATTTACCCCGAACTGAACCGGAACAGCCGGTGCATCGGGCGACGCTTTAGGGTCGAAGAAAACGGCTGGCAGGAAGGCCCGCTGAATGATGAGGTTATCGGTAAACGATCCATTTACGCTCACTTGTGGCAACGCCGATGCTTTGATCTCCAGAATCCGTGCCTCGGCACTCACCGCATCGAGCTGGCTGTTCCGCACGTTGATGTTTTGCTTAATGGCAAAATCAATGGCTTCCTGCATTGAGAACCGCTGTCCGTCACCTTGCTGGTTGGCTGGCTTCAGTCCCGTTGGCGCTGGCGCCAGTCCCGAATTGAAGGTGGAGATGTTACCCGATTGTAGATTGACCGGCGTGTTCTGAATACCGGGCTGGGTAGCTCCTGCTGGTAACGTACCTGGCTGAGAAGGTACTGTTGCCTGTCCACTGGGCGAAATCGCCCCGGTTGCCGCCGGTTGTTGCGCGCCTGGTTGCTGACCGCTGGCGGCAGCCCCAGTTGGCTGTTGACCCACCGATGGTTGCGTAGGAACCGACCCCGTTGGCGTGCTGGCTGCGGGCACCTGCGCCAACAACGTACCTGGCGTGGCTGCGCCCAGCCAGCTTATCGCCAGCCAAAGAGCCGGTACAAAGCGTCGGATGGTATGCTTTTGTAAAGTAGTTTTCATTGCTATAGAAAAATCAGATTGTACTCTCTTTGAATTTATTGACGCGCTCATTGTAGGCTACGAAGCCAGCCTCGGTCAGCACTCCCCGAATGAAGTGGTGAACCAGTTGATCCTGCGTGAGCAGTACGTCTTTGTTATTGGGAAATATGCGGTCATCGAAGCCAAGCTGAATTAATTCGACTCGCAGACGGGCCATCGTTTCCAGATCAATATCGGCTCGGTATAATCCCTGCTCTACGCCCCGTTGCAAGTTGGTCTTGATATCACTGATGATGCGCTTCTCTTTATGCTCCAGAAAAACGGCCCATGCTTTAGGGTAGTAGCGCTGCACGTCCATCAGCAGGCTGGGATTCACTTGATCGGCTTGCCGCCGCATCATTTCTGATACCATGAGCATTTCCTCGATCGGGTTCATATCCAGACACATTACCCGATCACATTCCATCATCTCATAATCTATGTGGTATTTAACCGCCTGATAGACAATATCTTCTTTATCGGAGAAGTGCTGATAAATGGTCTTTTTAGAGATACCTAACCTACGGGCAATATCATCCATCGTGATGGTGCGCACACCGTACTTCCAGAGCAGCTTAGCCGACTCTCTCAATATTTTGTCCTTAATGGTTTCGTTCTCAGGTACGTTCATCAAGTCCGAAACCGGGGAAACTTTTGAAAAGTTTACAGTTTCCTGAGTTTTCCCATTATTCTTTATTCAGGAAAAACCCTTCTGGGATTAATGCTAAAAGTCACCTGATTCAGCGTTGGAGGCCTGCGAGGCATCTTGTAAACAAGCGGTGTACGCCTTGCTGGCTGTAAACGTAAAAAGGGTGGCCCAACAGGGTCACCCTTTTTACATATGCGGTCTAAACAGCTGACTACCTGTATGCCTAAGCAGCTCTTGAACTGGCTGGCTTGCGCAAGGTCGTTGGCCGAACGCTGCGTGGATTCGCGGCTTCTTCCACCGCTTCGGCGGTAACGGCTCCCATGTGCTGTGCCCGTTTCAAGATATAATCGAATGGCAGATTGAAGTAGGTTGACACCTCGCTCCGAAACGAGTCCGGGAAGCGCGAGAGCTTAATACCGAAAAACTTCTTCATCTCTGATTCGGGCAGCAGCGAAGCCAGCGCTACACGTTCGGCTTCGGCCAGTAACTCGCGCCGGTTAGGGTACCGATAAGCCAGCCCAATAGAGGCGGTCAGAATATTCAGAAACAGATTTTTATACATGCCCGACAACTCTGCCGGTAGGATGACCCAACCCTGCTCTCTGAACATAGCTGAAAATCCGGTTAGACCGGGGGTGCCCCGCAACTCCCCGGCAACCAGGTCAGTGGGAAAGCGAAGCTGATCCAGCCCTGATGCACGATCTTCTTTCTGAAGGCGATACACCACCGCGTCGACAGGGCTCTTCTGAAACAACAGATCCGCCGGAAGCACCTGTTTGCTTTCCCACTGGTCGGTCATGCGTACGAAGAGTGCTTCGTTATGTGGTAGATTATCGGCATTGCCAAGGCTGACGAGCATCTGGCGGAAGTTGGCCAGAAAATCAATCTGAAGCTGTGCAGGATGATATTTGGTACGTGCCATAAGCGCAAAAAAGCCGGTTTTCACCTTGGTGGTGCCCGGCATTCATCGGTTTGTTAGTTTACTGAAATTGTAGAGTAAATATAGGACTCTAACCCCAGATTTGCAAGGCTCAGTTAGCCCATTAACTATGCTGGCAATCAGAAAAATAGCCATAGGGTAACTACTAGACTTTCACACCTGGTAGCCGGACTAACTCGCCAAAGCCACGTATATGTAGCCATGCCGGAACAAACAGGATTAACAGGCAGTTAGCGAACATACGCTTAAACCAGCTGTCGAAGGCAAAAAACAAGGATCTACCTTGTTTGCGTATCCATCGGGCTGTACTTTTACGCGGTCTTTTTGAGGCTACTTTTTTGCCAAAATGAAAGACTTGTTTTGTTGTTTTTCAACTGTTTATCTCTGCCAATCAATCTATGTCTTGGGTAACCCAAACGTTAGCCAGTTCGCTGGGCCGAAAGGTGATTATGTCACTTACCGGCCTGTTTCTGTGTACGTTTCTGATTGTTCACGTTGCGGGCAATCTTCAGCTATTTAAAGGTGACGAAGGCCGGGCCTTCAATGAGTATAGTTACTTCATGACGCATAATCCGCTGATCATGACGGTATCCTACCTGCTCTACACGTCGATTATTGTTCACGCGCTGATGGCACTTATCCTGACGCGTCACAACCAGGCATCACGCCCGGTGAAGTACGCTTACGCCCGTCCGGAGGCTAATAGCCCTTGGTCGTCAAGAAACATGGGAATTCTGGGCACAATTCTGCTCATCTTCATTGTTCTTCACATGCGGACTTTCTGGTATGAAATGCACTTTGGCAGCGTACCAATGGCCGAGTATGACGGTAAGCAGTATAAAGACCTCTACAAGACGGTGGTAGCTGCATTTTCGCAGTGGTGGTATGTGGCTATTTACGTACTCTCGATGGCGGCCCTGGGATATCACCTCGTTCACGGTTTTAAAAGTGGATTCCAGACAATTGGTCTGCGCCACAAAAAGTACACCCCCCTTATTGAGTTTCTGGGTGTTTATGTTTTTGCCATTCTCATTCCGGCTTTGTTTGCAGCCATGCCGGTATACATGTTCCTCAAACACGTAGGTTTAATCGGATAAGTAGCTTTCCTAACAACGATTGTCTATGAAATTAGAGTCAAAAATCCCGGAAGGGCCATTAGCAGAAAAATGGTCACGCCACAAGTTTGGTCTGAAGCTGGTAAACCCAGCCAACAAACGCAAGTATGACGTCATTGTAGTAGGTACCGGTTTGGCGGGCGCATCTGCGGCTGCTTCATTGGCCGAGCTCGGCTACAACGTGAAAGCGTTCTGTTTCCAGGATAGCCCCCGCCGGGCGCACAGCATTGCGGCGCAGGGTGGTATCAACGCAGCCAAAAACTATCAAAATGACGGCGACTCCGTGTTCCGTCTGTTCTACGACACCATTAAGGGAGGTGATTACCGGGCCCGTGAAGGAAACGTGTATCGCCTGGCCGAAGTGAGTGTAAATATCATTGATCAGTGCGTAGCCCAGGGCGTTCCATTTGCCCGGGAGTACGGCGGTCTGCTGGCCAACCGGTCATTCGGTGGCGCGCAGGTATCACGCACGTTCTACGCACGGGGCCAGACCGGTCAGCAACTGTTGCTGGGTGCCTATTCGGCCCTGAGCCGGCAGATTGCCAACGGCAAAGTAAAAATGTACCCCCGCACCGAAATGCTCGACGTGGTGGTTCAGGACGGCAAAGCCCGTGGTATTGTCGTACGTAACCTGGTAACGGGTAAAATTGAGTCGCACTCGGCTCATGCCGTGCTGCTATGTACGGGTGGTTATGGCAACGTGTTCTACCTGAGCACCAACGCCATGAACTCGAACGTGACAGCTGCCTGGCGGGCACACAAGAAAGGAGCCTTGATGGCCAACCCCTGCTTCACGCAGATTCACCCAACGTGTATTCCCGTAAAAGGTGACTACCAGTCGAAACTGACGCTCATGTCGGAATCACTGCGGAACGATGGGCGTGTTTGGGTACCAAAAACCAAAGAAGACGCCGAGAAGATCCGGAAAGGCCAGCTGAAAGCAACTGACCTGAAAGAGGAAGATCGCGACTACTTCCTGGAGCGTCGCTACCCGGCATTCGGTAACCTGGTTCCCCGCGACGTAGCGTCACGCAACGCGAAAAACATGTGCGACGAAGGTCGTGGCGTGGCCTCAACAGGACTGGCCGTTTACCTCGACTTCTCGGATGCCATCAAGCGTGACGGCAAGAAGACCATCGAAGCCAAATACGGTAACCTGTTTGAGATGTACGAAAAGATCGTCGATGACAACCCGTACGAAACACCGATGATGATCTACCCTGCCGTTCACTATACAATGGGTGGCCTGTGGGTTGATTATAACCTGATGACGTCGATTCCTGGCCTGTACGCGCTGGGCGAAGCTAACTTCTCGGATCACGGAGCCAACCGTCTGGGTGCCTCTGCGCTGATGCAAGGTCTCGCCGACGGTTATTTCGTGATTCCGTACACCCTGGGTGACTACCTCGCCACGATTGGTCCCGCCGATAAGGTATCGGTTGATAACCCTGCCTTTAAAGAGGCCGAAGCGAACGTGAAGCACATGATCGACCGGTTCCTGACCATTAAAGGTGACAAGCCCGTTGACGCATACCACAAAGCACTGGGTCACATCATGTGGGAATACTGCGGGATGGCCCGGAACGCTGAAGGGCTTACCAAAGCCAAGAAGATGATCCAGGAGTTGAAAGCCGACTTCTGGACAAACGTTCGGGTAATGGGCGAAAATGAAGAGATGAACCAGTCGCTCGAACATGCCGGACGGGTGGCCGACTTCATTGAGCTTGGTGAACTGATGGTTGATGATGCGCTGGCCCGTGAGGAATCGTGTGGTGGTCACTTCCGGGAAGAATACCAGACGCCAGATGGTGAGGCCCTCCGCGATGACGCCAACTTCACGTACGTATCTGCCTGGGAGTACAAAGGCGACAACGTACCTGAGGTATTGCACAAGGAAGAACTCGTGTTCGAAAACGTCAAACTTACCCAGCGTAGTTATAAATAACAAGAGTGCCAGGTACAGAGCGCCAAGTCTGGAAAGTCGTTTTAGTATGAAAAAGTCTTCAACTGAAACTGGCTTTCCAGACTTGGAACACGGCACTTTTTTCGACTATACATCATGAAAGTTAACCTCAAAGTCTGGAGACAGCGCAACGGGAACGCACAGGGCAAACTCGTTGACTATCAACTCGACAACATATCACCTGATATGTCTTTTCTGGAAATGATCGACGTGCTGAACGGCGAGTTGACCATGAAAGGCGAAGAAATTATTGCCTTCGACCACGACTGCCGCGAGGGTATCTGCGGTATGTGCTCGATGTACATCAACGGCCGGGCGCATGGTCCGCAAACGGGGGCTACTACCTGCCAGCTGCACATGCGTTCGTTCAGCGATGGTGACACCATCGTGGTTGAACCTTGGCGGGCCCGGGCATTCCCCGTTATCAAAGACGTAATGGTCGACCGTTCGGCGTTCGACCGGATCGTGCAGGCGGGTGGGTACGTATCGGTCAACACCGGTTCGGCCCGCGATGCCAACGAAACGTTGATTCCCCGCCCCGTTGCTGATGAGGCGATGGATGCCGCTCAGTGCATTGGTTGCGGTGCCTGCGTAGCAGCCTGCAAAAATGCATCGGCTATGCTGTTCGTAGCGGCTAAGGTGTCTCACCTGGCCGTATTGCCACAAGGTAAAGCCGAAGCCAGCCTACGTGCCGAACGCATGGTAGCGCAGATGGACGCTGAAGGATTTGGAGCCTGTTCGTTTACCGGCGCCTGCTCAGTTGAATGTCCGAAAGAGATTTCGCTCGATCACATTGCCCGCCTGAACCGCGAGTACCTGGGTGCCAAAATCACATCAGAAGCGATTTAGAATTCGATCGGTTTTCACGATCAGAAATGCCCAACCAGCAACGGTTGGGCATTTTTTATATATAGCTGAACGTCTGTACCGCTACACACCTCCGCTAAAACTCGACATGGGTACGTAGTGAGAAGACATTGACCGGGCCACGATCACCGTTATAAGCCGGGTTACCAATGCGTTGGTAATCGGCGGTCAGGAAAAGCGCACGCGTAAGACGGGTTTTATAGAATGCTTCCAGAATCTGCTCTGTCTTGTAATTTGGCAGCCGCCCATCACCGATCATGAATCCGGTACCGCCAGCGTTCAGAAACGCAGCGTGGTCGGGTGAAAGACCATTCATCACACCGGCCAGGCCAATGGCATCTTCCGGCCGCCCCCAGTGGGCTCCGGCCATAAACAGCCCAACCGAGACACTGCGGTCAATCTCGGTGAATGCCCACGTAGCTGTTTTGCCATCGTTCCAGCTAGCCCGGGCGAATAGACCGCTATTGCGGGCAAAAGGCTGCTCCAGACTTACGCCAAAGCCATATTTAATACCGCCATATTGTTCACCATGCAGAACAAAAGGCCGGTCCGGATTGTCAGTACCGCTTAACACGCGTTGCGTTGCCAACTGGTAGGTCGGTGCTTTCGATGCGTTGCGGAAAGCCAATAACCGGACGGTACCCGGCCGGGTAAGCACCCGGTAGCGGCTTTCCAACTCAACCGTCAACCCACCCGATTGATTAATGGTCCAGTCAAGCACATTGCCATTGGCGGTGCGGGGCATCAGGTTATAAGCAATTCTGAGTTCGTAGGCTGGCCGCACATATTCGAGCGCCAGTCCCCAGGTGTAGCCGCGTGTGTTGGCGGGGTAATCCCAGGCCCCGTAGCTCATCAGTGACCAGTTGAAAAACTGCGTTCTGGGATCGTGCGAGAAGCTGTTGTTGTCGAAAATATCGGCTACCGAGAACTTACCGGCCGTAATAACCACTCGTGAGTCGGGGCGGCGTTGCTTTACATGGTTCGCCTCCGATTGGATTTCTTCTGGTTGCGCGCCGCCCAGCGCAAATACCTGTTCCACATAAAAACGCGCAATGTATACAGCCGGCTTCGGGCTCCCGATCCGGAAGCTCTCGCCGTTGGGGAAACCAGCAATTCCCACCGCCGGACTATACAAGTCTTCGTTATAAGGCTCCAGTGGGTCGCGCCGCCCAATGCCTAACCCACCCGCGATTTCAGGATTTAAATAAACGGCTCCGCCTTTCCACAACTTACGGCCTACAAACAACGTCGTAGTAACAGACAGAGCAGTATCAGGCAAAGCACTCAGCGTATTACGCCCCACGTACCCAGCTCCAGTAAAGCCGGTATGCCCCTGCGCAATGGTGGTAAACTGGTAGTGTAAACTCCAGGCCTGCGAGGAGTCGAGGTAATTGTTATTGTTGTCTTTCTGAGCGTATACATCGGGGCTTACGCTACCAAGTAGCAGAACGGCAAATAAGCATATATAGCGGCAAACGGTAGGGGTGCTGTGCATGAATAAACTAAGTAAAAGTCAGTGCGCTGAAGGTATTGGCCTTAGATTAAAGAGGGGTGAACGAACCGTTAAAACGGTCTAAACGAAATCCTCATTTTGTTTAAGAAGCTCTTAACGCCCGTTTAACGACACATTAACGAGGTGGCAGCTACTTGCAGCCGCAGTCAGGGCATAACTCGTGCGCTGTCTGTCGCACACATCATAGACTAGTAATTTTTATGAATCGCTTGGTTGGAGTTCGTATAAGCAATTGGAAGTACTCATTGCTGGCACTACTCCTTTTCTCCTCGTTGTCTGGGCGCACACAGCCACAGGCACCTACTACCCCTATCAGTCCGTCTGTTACCGACACACTTCGCATTAGTCTGCCCGATCTGGAGCAGCAGGTACTAGCCCGTAACTATCAGTTGCTGGCACAAAAGTATCAGATCGATATTGCGGGTGCGGCGATTACCCAGGCCGGTTTGCGCCCCAACCCAAACCTCTGGTTTCAGACCAACCTCTACAACCCTAACACGGGTAAGGTGTTGCCGCTCGGAACGCCCTCGCAGGCCGACTTGCAACAGCAAACCTTCAATAGTGGTTATTTTGCGCTACAGCTACAGCAGGTAATCACACTGGCGGGCAAACGCTCAAAGTTGGTGGCACTGGCCGAAAGCAACCGGACATTATCGCAGATTGCCTTTCGCGATGTGCTGCGGTCGCTGCGTTATCAGCTATATACCACCTACGCCAACCTGTATTTCGACTTGCAGGCGCTGAGACTCTTTCAGGATGAGCTGTCCCGGCAGCAGCGACTGGTCGAGTCTACACGGATTGCCTTGCAGACCGGAGGGGCAGCTCAGTATGAAGTGACCCGGCTGGATGTTGCTAACCGGGATTTGCAGGCCAACATTGCCAACTACAAGAACCAGATCGCCGATGAACAGGCAACACTGCGCATTTTACTCCGGCAGGCCAGCCCGACCTTTATTTTTCCCACCTCATTACCCCTCCAAACCACGCCGCCACCGGCCCTGACCGTCGCCCTTGATTCGGCCTTGACCAACCGCCCCGACCTGGCCCTGACTCAGGAGCAGATTGCCAACGCCCAGCGGAGCCTGAGCCTCGAACGTGCCCGCCGTACCCCCGACCTGACAACCGGGTTACTCTATGAACGCTACGGTAATGCCTATACCAATTTCATTGGGCTACAGGCTAGCATAGACCTGCCTGTTCGGAACCGCAATCAGGGGGCTATTCGCGCGGCCGAGCTAACCGCCAAGAGCGCTGGGGCAGGCCTCGAAAATGCGCAGGCCATTGTGCAAAGTGATGTACTAACCACTTATGACGTGCTGAACGCCTATTACGAACAGGTAAATAGCCGGCCATCCGGTTACCTCGATCGCATTCAGAACATCGGCGTTGAAGCGTCGAAGGCGTATAACGCCCGTACTATCGGGCTTCTCGACTATCTCGACAAGATACGTACCTATCAACAGGCGCAGCTCAACCACATCAACCTGCTCAATAACGTCTTCCAGAGCCAGCAACAGCTCGATTTCGTCACAAATACAAAATTCTTCTAAACTCCTCATCTCCAACCTCTCCCCTAACGTGGAAGAGGGGAACTGCTTTGGCATAGCCCTGCTGGATAGTGGAGCTGCCGTAGAGCAACGCCCCTCTCCCGCACTGGTAGAGAGATTGGGAGTAAGGGTAAACACTACCATGAAAGCAATCCACGCAATTCTCCCTTTCCTTGCCGTTTGCCTGTTGGCTGCCTGCGGGAACAAAGAGTCAACCGCCAGCAACGTACCTACGTCCGATGCCGACTCAACAGCCAGCTACCTCACCGACTCGGTGCGGCGCATGAATCCCGAAAACGAACTGGTCCTTAACGGCACCGTCACCTTTGATCAGGATAACGTGGTCCGTGTGTTTCCGCTTGTCTCGGGCAACGTCGAAAAGGCCAATGTGACCCTAGGTGTTTATGTAAAGAAGGGCCAGGACCTGGCCGTGATCCGCTCGGGCGACATCTCTAATTATGTCAATAATTATCAGGCCGATAAAGCAGACCTTGAAGTGGCGCAACAGGCGGTCAAGAATACTGAAGCCCAATATAAAGCGGGATTCGCCTCGCAAACCGATATGCTTACGGCGCGCAATAATCTGAAAAAAGCGCAGGAAGAACTAGGCCGGTCAACGAACGTACTACGGGTATACGGCGGCGCGAACGCTAACACCGGGCAACCTTACTTCACAGTGAAAGCACCGATTTCGGGCTATATCGTCGAGAAAAATGTGAACACAGGCCAGGACCTTCGCTCCGATAACCAGAGCCCGCTCTACACCATTTCAAGCCTGCAGCGTATCTGGGTCATGGCGAACGTGTACGAGCAGGACATCCCGCAGATCAGGCAGGGCGAAGCGGTCGATGTTCAACTCCTGGCCTACCCCGACCGTACCTTCCGCGGTCATGTAGATAATATCAGCAACGTGCTCGACGAGCAGGCCCGGGTGTTGAAAGTGCGGATTGTACTCGATAACAAAGAGGGTTTGCTTAAGCCCGACATGTTCGCAACTATCCATGTGCATGTAGGCAACAATGGCGGCGGCACAGTTGGCAATGCACTCGCCGTACCACAAAAAGCCGTCGTTTTCGACCGCGATCATTACTATGTGGTCGTACAGACGGGTAAAGATAAGTATGCCGTCAGGGAGGTGAAAGTTGAGAAGAACACCACCCGCTACGCCTTTGTCGAGGGGAATATCCGACCCGGCGATACCGTCGTTACGGAAGGCAGCTTGCTGTTATACAATGATTTAACAGACTAGATATAGCAACCGGACCAGAGCGAACCGGTCGCTCCATAATACCATGAACAAGTTCATTCGCAGTATAATCACGTTTGCCCTCACGAACCGGTTCGCCGTGTTCTTCGGCATCCTGCTCATCATTGTGGGCGGCGTGGTCTCTTTTATGGATACGCCCGTTGAGACGTTTCCTGATGTAACAAATACCAACACCATTGTCATCACGCAATGGCCGGGTCGGTCAGCCGAGGAGGTGGAACGCTACGTGACCATTCCGCTGGAGACAGAATTGAATTCAGTACCCAAGAAAACTACGCTCCGGTCAGTATCGCTGTTTGGCCTGTCGGTAGTCACGATGATCTTCGACGATGGGGTGGATAACTTCACGGCGCAGACCAACGTAGCCAATCGCATCGCCGGCGTTGATTTGCCCGAAGGTGTACAGGCCGAAATTCAGCCACCTTACGGCCCTACCGGCGAGATTTACCGCTTCACGCTGGAAAGCAAAACGAAAGACATCACCGAGCTGAAATCCATTCAGGACTGGGTGATTGAGCGGCAGATCAAATCAGTGCCGGGTATTGCCGACGTGGTGAGCTTTGGGGGCAAGGTAAAAACGATCGAGGTAAGCCTGAACCCGACGCTACTGGCGAACTACGGCTTCACGGCTGTCGACGTAGATCAGGCCATTCACCAGAGCAACGTCAACGTGGGCGGCGACGTCATTAAGCAGGGCAACCAGGCCCTGGTTGTGCGGGGTATTGGTCTGCTGACCAAGCCCGAAGACGTGGCCGGTATCATCATCGACAATGTGAACGGTGCGCCTGTCCGGGTACGTGATGTGGCTACCGTCCGCGAATCGTTCCAGCCCCGGCTCGGTATCGTGGGGCGCGACAAGAAAGACGACGTAGTGGAGTGTATCGTGGTGATGCGGAAAGGCGAGAACCCCAACGAGGTAATCCCCGCTCTGAAAGCAAAGATTGACGAGTTGAACAACCAGATCCTGCCTAAAGACGTCAAGATCAAGACGTTCTACGACCGCACGACGCTGAACAACTACACCATGCACACGGTGGGCGAGAACGTATTCCTGGGTATTTTCCTGGTGACGGTAATTCTCCTACTCTTCCTGGCCGACTGGCGCACGACGCTGATGGTGGCCATCGTAATTCCGCTGTCGCTGCTGTTTGCGTTCATCTGCCTGCGCTTGCGCGGCATGACGGTTAACTTGCTCAGCATAGGTGCCCTCGACTTCGGTATTATCATCGATGGCGCCGTGATTATGGTGGAAGGACTATTTGTAATGCTGGCCCACCGCGCCGATCAGTTGGGTATGATGCAGTTTAACAAACGCGCCAAACTAAGCTGGATCGCCTCCTCGGCAACGGAGGTAGGTAAGTCGATCTTCACGGCTAAGATCATCATCATTACGGCCCTGCTGCCCATTTTCGCCTTCCAGAAAGTAGAGGGTAAACTGTTTAGCCCGCTGGCCTGGACAATCGGTTTTGCCCTGCTTGGTGCCCTGATCGTTAGCCTCACGCTGATTCCGCTGCTTTGTTCGCTGCTGCTGAAAAAGAACGTCCGCGAACGGCACAACCCCATCGTACAGGGGATCGAGAAGGGCTACGTACCTGCGCTGGATTGGGCCATTCAGAAACCCAAAGCCATCATTGGCATTGCCCTCGCCGCACTGGCTATCTCGGGCTACATCTTTGCCGCGCGCGTGGGTTCCGAATTCTTACCTGGCCTTAATGAAGGATCGATCTACGTGCGGGCCAGCCTGCCCTACTCGGTATCGCTCGACGAGAGTTACGCCTACACACGCAAGTTCCGGGCTATTTTCAAGGAATTTCCTGAGGTGCGTGGCGTGATCTCGCAAACCGGCCGGCCCAACGATGGTACTGACCCAACCGGTTTTTTCAACAACGAATTCTTCGTGGATCTGTACCCCAAAGAAGAATGGACGCGCGGCCTGACCAAAGACCAGATCATTGAGCAGATGCGGCAAAAACTGGCCCGTTTCAAGGGTGTCACATTCGGCTTCTCGCAACCCATTTCCGACAACGTGGAAGAGGCCGTATCGGGCGTGAAAGGGTCAATGGCGATCAAGATCATTGGCCAGGACCTGAACGTGCTCGATAAAGAAGCCACGCGGGTGCTCAACGTAATGAAGAAAGTCCGGGGTGTCGAAGACCTGGGTGTTTTCCGGAATCTTGGGCAGCCCGAATTCCGGATCACGCTCGATCCGCAGAAGCTGGCGCTTTATAACGTACCTACCGATGTGGCACAGTCGGTCATCGAGACAGCCATTGGTGGTAAAACCGTGACGCAGTACTTCGAAGGCGAACGCCGCTACGACATCAAAGTGCGGTACGATGAACGCTTCCGGTATTCGCCCGAACTGATTGAAAACCTGCTGGTGCCAACTCGCTCAGGTGCTAAAGTACCCTTGAAAGAGATTTCAGAGATCAGCACTAAGTCGGGACCTGCGTTTGTCTATCGTGAGAATAGTGCCCGGTTCATTGCCATCAAGTTCTCGGTACGCGGTCGCGATCTGGGCAGCACAATTGCCGAGGCACAAAAAACAGTGGGTGACCAGGTAAAGCTACCCGATGGCTACCGCATGCGCTGGGCGGGTGAATTTGAGAACCAGACCCGTGCTCAACGCACGCTGATGGTGGTAGTCCCCATTTCGATCACTGTCATTTTCCTGATCCTGCTATTTACCTTCGGCAGTGCGCTCGACGCCACGCTGGTAATCCTGAACGTACCTTTCGCCCTGATTGGCGGCTTCCTGGCGCTCTGGCTGACCGGCATTAACTTCAGCATCTCGGCGGGGGTTGGCTTTATCTGTCTCTTTGGCGTGTCGGTACTAAACGGCGTGATCCTGATCAACCGGTTCAAGGAAAACCAGCACCGAAAGATGCCTATTCTGGAGGCTGTCCGCGAAGGTGCTATTGCCCTGGTCCGACCCATCATGATGACTGCCCTCATGGCGTCACTTGGCTTGTTACCCGCAGCGTTGTCGACGGGGATTGGCTCAGAAACGCAGAAACCACTGGCTACCGTGATGATCGGCGGCTTCATTACCAGCACTATTCTGTCGCTGCTGATCCTGCCCGTCATTTACGGCCTGATCTACACCCGTCAGGACCGGAGAAAGCAGGCTAAACGCGTGCAGCCGGTTACAGCCTGAGTAATGTGATCTGTCCTGTACGCCAGTAGCGTATAGCTTAAATTAACTGTAAAATTCCGGTGTTCCGGAGTGACTTGTTATTGATAAGTCACCCCGGAACACCGGAATTTTGCGTATTGCAAACCGCGCGTCAGCGTAAACTGGCGCGAATTATCCCTATAAATAGCAGACGCTCCTTTTAAGTAGTTTTTAACGGCCCACGCTTACCGAGGTAGGCCGTATTTAGTGTTGTATAACCAACAACCATTTCACGCGAAATTTCATGAACCAGGAGCAACCCTTTTCTGAACGCATGGCTGAACGCTTCGAGCGATTCGCCTTATACATAACCCGTGTTACAGGCAGTTCAACCGCTTTTTTGCTGGCCTTTGCCGTTATCATCATCTGGGCTGCTACCGGACCTTTCTTTCGTTACTCAGAAACCTGGCAGTTAGTCATTAATACCGGCACAACCATTATCACCTTCCTGATGGTATTTGTGATCCAAAAAGCACAAAACAAGGAGTCGATGGCCGTGCAACTGAAACTCAACGAATTAATTGCCGCGACGAAAGGGGCTAGTAACCGGCTCGTATCGGTTGAAGAACTATCGGAGCAGGAGTTGGAAGTCCTCCGCGAGCATTACCACACCCTGGCTGAACTGACCCGAACTGCCAGTGATTTGCGCAAAACCCACTCGGTAGAAGAGGCGATCCGCGACGCCCAGCGGAAGTTGGACGAGGAGGAGGCAGGCAACGAAAAGCTACCCATCAATGGGCATAAACAGCACGAGGCATCTGCTGACTCCAAAAAGTCGGCAGATGCCTCGCATAAGTAACGTACCTGACTAGAGGTTATGAAGCTGAGCTATTGCGCTTCCGCTTAATCGACGTCCGGGCGGCAACTTCGGCCTGAAATTTGATCTTCAACTGACGATCAAGTTCCTTATCCCGTGGAACGTAGATGCTGGTTTTTCCGTCCGAGAATTTGAGCATCCAGTAGACGTTGTCGGTAGTAGGCGGAATGGATGTATAAACTGGCTTGCTCATGATTCGTATGATAAAATGAATATGGGTGACTGTAAGGTCACCCTGTCTGATTAGTCAACGTATTTTTGCGCGAATCTTGTCGACCGGGCGCATGCGGTCTGCTGCTGACTAGCTCAACGAGCTACCTTAGGCTACTTGCTTCCTGACCTCAACGGCATTCGGACCCTTGGGGGTCTTCGTGATTTCGAAGGTCACTTTATCCTGTTCCGTGATGGCATCGATGAGGCCGTTCATGTGAACAAAAATGCTTTCCTGGCTTTGCTGATCCCGAATAAAGCCGTAGCCTTTCGAGGAATTAAAGAAGGTAACGATACCCTTCCTGACTAAATCTTCGGGGGCTGCATCTTCCTGCTTTGACACAC
Source organism: Fibrivirga algicola (assembly GCF_011742925.1). Taxonomy (GTDB): domain Bacteria; phylum Bacteroidota; class Bacteroidia; order Cytophagales; family Spirosomataceae; genus Fibrella; species Fibrella algicola. The sequence continues at coordinate 138,973 of NZ_WAEL01000005.1, read as the reverse complement.
CAATCTGGATGTCTGCCTGGTCAATGACCCGCCGCTTTTTATTAGGGTCTGGCGGCGTCGAGGTAATGTTTCCATTCTCGTCAACGTAGGCCATCATGTCATCAAGGCCTAGACCTTTTTGTGCACTGGCTTTGCGCTCTTCCCGCTTTTCTTCTTTATCCTTTCTCTTCTTCTGTCTTGCTTTTTCTTTTTCTTTCTTGCTAAATGTCTCCATTCATGATTGGTATTAAGTGAGAGAACCCGCGCGTATGCGCTGGAATTGGTATCCAGAGAGGTAGGTAAACGCCTAAACGGGCCACCAATCCGTGCGGGTATACTATAACCCACCGTATAGGCAACTGTAAACCACACAAATAAGTTGTACTTTTTAAATATTATTAACCCTTTTTGGCCCATTTGATATAAAACAGGTTTGAAACGTTATTTTCAGCCCTATTTTATGCGCCCATTTCCTGAGGCGGCCATCACTAATCTGTCTCCCTGCACCGCGGCATGGAATTGTAACCTACCGCGATGCTACCCTGTAGCTGTCTATTGGTATACATCAACGCCAGACCACACGCGCCTTATCTGGCAACGTACCCAGTTCCAATAGTTAGCTCTGGCGACTTCCCTCCTTTCGCATACTATGAGACTAATCGTATTACTGTGTCTGTGCAGCCTGCTGGTTGTACACTCAACGTTTGCCCAAAAAAAAGACCCCCTCACGGTCGCGTCCTATAACCTTCGGTACAATACGGCCGGCGATGGTATAAATGCCTGGCCTAACCGAAAAGAGATGGTAAAAGCGCTGATTCGCTACCACGATTTTGACCTGTTTGGCGTACAGGAAGCCCTGCGTGGGCAGTTGGTCGATCTGGCAGAAATGAACGAGTTCACCTTTTTGGGTAAAGGCCGCGACGATGGAAAGGAGGCTGGTGAACATTCGGCCATCTTCTACAAAAAAGACCGCTTCGACGTGCTCAAATCAGGTGATTTCTGGCTGAGCGAAACGCCCGGCGTACCTGGCAAAGGTTGGGATGCGACCTGCTGCAACCGAATCTGCTCGTGGGCACAATTCAAGGACAAGGCTACCAAAAAGACGTTTTACTTTTTCAGCGTCCACTTCGACCATCAGGGCGTAGTAGCCCGCCGCGAGTCGGGTAAACTGATGGTACAGAAAATGAAGGAGATCGCCGGAAACGACCTGACCATCTGTGTCGGCGACCTGAACTCAACCCCCGACACCGAGCAGGTAAAGACTATTCAGACATTACTAAACGATTCCTACCAGGTAACCGCCATGCCACCCTACGGCCCCGTAGGTACGTTCAACGGCTTCAAATTCGAAGCACCGTTGAAAGATCGCATCGACTACGTGTTCGTTAGCAAGCCCATCAAGGTCCTCTCCTACGCCGTTCTCACCGACGCCAAAGACCAACGATACCCCTCCGACCACCAACCCGTTGTGGTGAAGTTGACGATGAAGTAGCAGGCAATGATATAAAGTAGAATTCAGGAGCACTCAGTGTCCCAATGGGGCAGCCAGTTACAGATCAATTAATCTAACCCTGCTAAACGGTTATAAAGAGAACGCCCACCCGGTCTAAACTGGGTGGGCGTTCTCTTTATAACCGTTTAGCAGATCGTATATCGATAGTTTCTCAACCTCGGAAGGGCTTCGGCGCAGCTATATCCTTGGGCAATCCGTACTTGCGAATTTGCTCCTTAGCCAGTTCATTCTTCTCCGGAAAAAGAACACGGCCTCCAAAAATGCGACCTAGTTCAGGATTTTCCGTTACCACAACGTCCTTCAAACTGATCTTTTTCTGTTCTGTTGAAGCTTTCATAAGCGAAATATACGGCTTTACCGTTTACTAACGCTCCCGGCCATGTCAGACACAGCCGGGAGCTATAAATAGCTGATATTCAGCCTTAAAATCAAGATCCGCACATTTCGCAATCGTCTTTGTTGTCGATTGAGCAGATCATGGCGGCGTAGGCTTGTTCGGCTTCGCTGACCTGCTGTGGGTTTTGCGCCGCGTGCTCTTTGGCGTACCCTACGTAATCGAGCGGAACTTCAACAGGAGCGGTTTCGGCCATGGCTGGCTCGAGTTGTGGCTCGGCTTGTGGCTGCACCACGGTGAACTTCACAGCATCGGTGGCGGCTTTCGTACGCAGGTAATACATGCCCGTTTTCAGGCCAGCACGCCAGGCGTAGAAGTGCATCGACGTCAGTTTACCGAAATTGGCATCCTGAATATGGATGTTCAGCGACTGCGACTGACAAATGTACGCGCCCCGGTCGGCGGCCATGTCGATGATATGCTTCTGCTTGATCTCCCAAACCGTTTTGTAGAGGTCTTTCAGGTGTTGCGGAATATTCGGAATGTCCTGCACCGACCCATTGGCGATGATCAGGTTGTTCTTCATGCTCTCGTTCCACAGGCCCAGCTTCACCAGGTCACGCAGCAGGTGCTTGTTCACCACTACGAACTCGCCCGACAATACGCGGCGGGTGTAGATGTTACTCGTATACGGCTCGAAACACTCATTATTACCCAGAATCTGGCTTGTCGACGCCGTTGGCATCGGAGCCAGCAGCAGCGAGTTCCGTACGCCGTGCTCCATTACTTCGGTGCGCAGTGCGTTCCAGTCCCAACGACCTGATTTCGGGGTTACACCCCACATATCGAACTGGAATTGGCCTTGCGAAATCGGCGAGCCTTTCCAGGTTTCGTACGGACCATGTTGCTTAGCCAGTTCGAGCGAGGCAGTCATAGCCCCGTAATAGATCGTTTCGAAGATATCTTCGTTCAACCGCCGCGCTTCGTCCGATTCGAACGGCATGCGGAGCATGATGAAGGCATCGGCCAGACCCTGCACACCCAGACCGATTGGCCGGTGCCGCATATTCGAGCGACGGGCTTCTTCAACCGGGTAGTAGTTGAGGTCGATGATTTTGTTCAGGTTACGCGTGGCTGTGCGTGTTACCTCATATAGTTTCTGATGGTCGAACCGCAACACGCCGTCGTCACCTTTCAGAATGAACTTGGGCAAGGCAATGCTGGCCAGGTTACACACCGCCACTTCATCGGGCGAGGTGTATTCCATGATCTCGGTGCAGAGGTTACTCGACTTGATAGTGCCAAGGTTTTTCTGATTTGATTTCCGGTTGGCGGCGTCCTTATAGAGCATATAAGGCGTACCGGTTTCCGTCTGGCTTTCCAGCACTTCAAACCATAGGTCCTGTGCTTTCACCGTGCGGCGGGCGCGACCCTCACGCTCGTAGCGTGTGTACAGCGCCTCGAACTCGTCGCCGTAGGCATCAGACAGACCGGGGCACTCGTGTGGGCAGAACAGCGACCAAACGTCGTTGTCTTCTACCCGCTTCATGAACAGATCGGGCGTCCAGAGGGCGTAGAAGAGGTCGCGGGCGCGGTTTTCTTCTTTACCGTGGTTCTTCTTCAGTTGCAGGAAGTCGAAGATATCGGCATGCCAGGGCTCCAGGTAAACGGCAAATGAGCCTTTGCGCTTGCCACCACCCTGATCAACGTACCGGGCAGTGTCGTTGAATACGCGCAGCATCGGCACAATACCATTCGAGGTACCGTTGGTGCCTTTGATATACGTACCTGTAGCCCGCACGTTATGGATGCTCAGACCAATGCCACCCGCCGATTGCGAGATTTTGGCCGTTTGCTTCAACGTATCGTAGATACCTTCGATGCTGTCGTCTTTCATCGTCAGCAGGAAACAGCTACTCATCTGCGGCTTTGGCGTACCGGCGTTGAACAGTGTTGGCGTAGCGTGGGTAAACCACTTTTCGCTCAGCAGGTTGTACGTATCGATAGCCGCGTCGATATCATCCATGTGGATACCAACCGCTACCCGCATGAGCATGTGCTGCGGACGCTCGGCGATACGGCCTTCCATTTTCAGGAGGTACGACTTCTCGAGCGTTTTGTAGCCGAAGTAATCATAACCGTAATCGCGGTCATAAATCACCGTTGAGTCGAGGATGGCGGCGTTCTCCCGAACGATGTCATATACCTCTTTTGAAATCAGCGACGCATTTTCACCCGTTTTGGGATCGATGTAGTTATACAGCCGCTTGATGGTACCCGAGAAAGACTTATTGGTCTCTTTATGCAGATTGGAGATCGCAATGCGTGCCGCCAGAATGGCGTAATCAGGGTGCCGGGTCGTCAACGATGCAGCCGTTTCTGCGGCCAGGTTGTCGAGTTCAGTGGTTTTCACGCCATCATAAAGCCCATTGACCACTTTCATGGCTACTTCAACGGGTTGTACATAGGCCGGGTCAAGGCCATAGCACAATTTTTCAATACGGGCGGTGATCTTGTCGAATTTGACCGACTCCCGATGGCCATCTCGCTTGATTACATACATGGTGTTGCTGGGGTTAGATATGCGTTTTACCGTGATTTTACGATTCATACTGGCTGTGGAAAAGTCAGTAGAAACCTTTCCATAACCGGCTAATCATTTATGATGCAATGTGTTGACAGTTAGATCGATACAGGAACATGTGATGACTAAAAACTGTGTTAAGCCACTGTTAAAGGTAACCCAAAACTGGCCGAAAAATTCGCCCTATCAACAAGTCCTTCGAAAAATGAAACTTGGCTAAATGCTCAACTAATCTGTTGATGACTGACCGTAAACGACTTACATTACTCGATAGGGTAGCACGCCTAAAAAAGGTGCTACTCTGAAAAGTACTATAGCCAGTATACCATAAAAACTACTGACTATACAGGACTAATGGCGAACACAAAGAGCCTTATCCTGACAGACTGATCAAAATAGCCGATTTACAGTCGGAAATCCCAGCACCCTTACCTGTTTTAGGGGATTAATATTAGGGTGTGGTTAATTCACTAATTCGTTACCAGAAGGTGTTGTGTGTCAGCGAAAAAGCCCGTATTTTTGCAATCCTTTTCGGACGGAAACCGAATTTTGGCAGATAATCAGATAGATACAATGAAAAAGGGCATTCACCCAGAGTACCGCGATGTGGTATTCCACGACATGTCGGCCGATTACAAGTTTGTAACTCGCTCAACTGTTCAGACAAAAGACACGATGGAGTTCGAAGGTCAAACGTACCCATTGGTGAAAATCGAAGTTAGCTCACAGTCGCACCCATTCTACACGGGTAAGAATGTACTGCTCGATACCGCTGGTCGTATTGACAAATTCCGTAAGAAATACGGCAAGTAAGCGACTACGCTTCTCAGTATTAAAGCCCCGATTCGTTGCGACGAATCGGGGCTTTATCATTTATAACCTCATCACTTCAGGCAGAGAAACGGTTTTCCATTCGATCGGCTGCTACTTACCTGAAGGACCTTTACCTCACTACTTCGTTGACCGTAAGGTAACTAGTTGGTCCAGGCAGTAACGGAGCTACTTCAGTGTACACCAGGATAAAAAAATTATCGTTGCCTGCCGGTATGGCATCACGATTAACTGGATTACGGAAAACGTTTGGATGGCTCGATGGGCTTCGTATGTACGCACACATCAAAACGAAGCCAAGTGGCCGGTTATCGTCGGGGCGTTATGGCACGACGTTTCACCTGCGGCCCCACACCTCCGACCTGTATACCTTCGATCAGGTATTCATCCAAAATCAGTACAAACTAAATTACCCCTTCGAGCCGCGCACCATCATTGACGCCGGTGCCAACATTGGGCTGTCGGCAGTTTATTTCTCGCACCGTTTTCCCAATGCTCAGATCGTAGCTGTCGAACCTGACAAAGCTAATTTTGCGCAGTTAACCCAAAATTGCGTCGATTACCCGCATATCCAGGCTCACTGCGCGGGTGTATGGTCAACGGATAGTCACCTGACGATCATCAACAGCGATGCCACCAATAACTCCTTTCAGGTTGTTGAAACAACGCCTACAGACCCAGGGGCGATTCCTGCTATTAGCATTGCCAGTATCATGCAGCAGCAAAACTGGCCGATCATCGATTTACTGAAGGTAGACATTGAAGGCTCTGAGAAGGAGATCTTCTCCACTAACTACGAATCATGGCTTCCCCAGGTACGTATGCTGCTTGTAGAGGTACACGATCATATGCAGATGGGCAGTTCGGCAGCAGTTTTCAAGGCCACCAGCCAGTACAACTTCAGCTTCGACATGAAGCACGAAAACCTGATTTTTATCAATCAGGATCTGTTGAACCAGTAAAGTTGGTAAAGTAGGGCTGTACATCTTAGTACACGTTTGTATATCTTGCTGTATACGAATGATCTATGAACCAGCCAGCCGTAGTTACTATACCAACGCCCTGCTCTGAACCCTGGGAGCGGATGACAACCGTGAGCGGCGGCCGGCATTGCGCTGCCTGCCAGAAAACGGTACATGATTTCTCAACCTTCTCAGATCGTGAACTGGCCAACTGGTTAGCTACATACAACGGCGGAGCAGTCTGTGGCCGACTGCGTACCGATCAATTGGAGAGATCTATCCAGCCGGTTCAGATACGTTCGCAACCCAATCACGGTAGCTGGGTACGTTGGGCGGTGGCCCTTGTGCTGGGCTGGCAAACAACAAAAGGGCAAACAGTTCCGACCCAGACAGCAAGTTCACCAACGAGCCTTTCGCCACTGGTAACCAGAAATGTCTTCACGCTTACTGAACCTGTTCTCTTCTATGTCAGGGGAAGGGTGGTAGATGAAGCTGGGATTCCTTACAAATCCGCGACTGTATTGAATGAGCGTAATGGCAAGTTTACCCTCACCGATGAGGGTGGCAACTTTCAGTTATCAATTCATCGAGCCGATCAGGTTAGCGATTCGTTACGAGTATCTATTATGGGAGGAGATGGCGGTAGGATACGCACAACGATCTTGACAACTAAGGAACAGCCCCCCTTGTTACTAACTATGTACCCTGCTGAACCAAGTCGTGTTATTGTTGGCGGTGGCCTGCTAATTACTCGACAAGAGCCACCCAAACGCCGCTCCTTCTGGCAGTTTTTGACTGGAAGACGCTAATATACACCTCATAAAAAATGCCCAACCAGCAACGATTGGGCATTTTTTATGAATTGAATTATATCTTGTTACTACTTATTCAGAAACGCTTGCAATGAGGCAATTTTTGATTCAGCGTCGGCGGCTTTCTGTCGTTCGCGCTCGACTACATCGGCTTTGGCGTTGGCAACGAAACGCTCGTTTGAGAGTTTCTTCAACACCGAATCGCGGAAACCGATCAGGTACGTTAACTCCTGTTGCGCTTTTTCTTTTTCCTGCTCTTCGTCAAGTTGATCGGCCAGGTCGATAAAGAATTCATCGCCTTTGATCAGGAACGAGGTCGCGTTTTCTGGCTTCTCCGATACATACTCGATCGCAGGTACGTTCGCCATTTTCTGAATCAGTCCTTCCAGCGCCTTAAAGCGGTCAGGGGTCTGGGTACGTATCGACAGGGGCAGCTCTGCCTTCGGGGCAATCTGCTTGGCGTTACGGATATTCCGAATGTTGGTCACAATCTCGAACAGCGTATCGAAATCAGCCAGAACAGCTATGTCGATCGACGCGGCTTTCGGGAACGCGGCTGTACACAGGCTTTCGCCGTCTTTACGTTCACGAATATCCTGCCAGATTTCTTCGGTGATGAACGGCATGAACGGATGCGTCAGAGCCATTAACCGCTCGAAGAAGTTGATCGTGGCCAGGTACGTTGCCTCGTCGATAATGCCGCTGTAGTTCCCGTCAGCGTCTTTCTCGGTATAGCTGGTCGGCTTGATCAGTTCGAGATACTGCGAACAGAAATCGTCCCAGATCAGCTTGTAAATGCTCTGAAGGGCATCCGAGATCCGGAACTTGCTGAAATGGTCTTCGATTTCGATCAGCGTTTGGCTCAGTTTAGCTTCGAACCACTGGCTGGGCAAGCTGTCGCCCACGTTGGCAGCGGGAGAAACCGTCCAGCCTTTCACTAACCGGAACGCGTTCCAGATTTTGTTGCAGAAGTTACGGCCCTGTTCGCAGAGTTTTTCGTCGAACAGCAGGTCGTTACCAGCGGCGGCGCTGAAGAGCATACCAGTACGAACACCGTCGGCACCGAACTGGTCGATCAGCACAAGCGGGTCGGGTGAGTTACCAAGCTGCTTCGACATTTTACGGCCCTGCTTGTCGCGGACCATACCTGTGAAATACACGTTCTTGAATGGCCGCTCTCCCCGGTACTCAAAACCCGCCATTGCCATCCGGGCAACCCAGAAGAAAATGATGTCAAAACCCGTAACAAGGTCGTTGGTCGGATAGTAATAATTGATCTCTTCGTTGTCGGGGTGACGGATACCGTCGAATACTGAAATAGGCCACAGCCACGACGAGAACCACGTATCCAGCACGTCGTCGTCCTGGGTCAGGTCGGCTTCGGTCATGGCGAAGAGCAGCCTTTCGTGCTGCACTTTCCGCAGGGCTTCCCGCTTGTTTTTGGCGACAATGACGGTACCATCCTGCATGTAGAACGCCGGAATTCGCTGCCCCCACCACAGTTGGCGACTGATACACCAGTCGTGGGGTTCTTCCATCCACGAGCGGTACATGTTCTTATACTTGGGCGGCACCAGCGCAATATCGTCGGACATGACGGCATCCAGGGCGGGTTTGGCGATGTCCTGCATTTTCAGGAACCACTGCAGCGACAGCTTTGGCTCGATCACGGCGTTGGTCCGTTCCGAGAAACCCACGTTCGACTTATACTCCTCGGTCTTGACCAGATTGCCCGACTCTTCCAGCAGCTTTAAAACCTCTTTCCGAGCCACAAACCGGTCCTTCCCGACCAGAATCTGCGCTTTCTCGTTCAGCGTGCCGTTGTCGTTCAGGATATCGATGACAGGCAAGCGGTGTTTAATGCCCAGTTCGTAGTCGTTGGGGTCGTGTGCGGGGGTCACTTTCAGGCAACCCGTTCCGAAATCCATCGTTACGTATTCGTCGGTGATGATCGGAATGGGCCGGTTGATCAGGGGAATCAGGGCCGACTTTCCGTGCAGGTGAGTGTACCGCTCATCATTCGGGTTTACGCAGATCGCTGAGTCGGCCATGATCGTTTCCGGCCGAACGGTAGCAACCGTTACGTATTCCTTCTCGCCGCCGTCGCTCTGAATTTCATAGCGGATGTAGCTCAGCTTCTGCTGAACCTCTTTCATGTTCACCTCTTCGTCCGACACGGCGGTGAGTCCCTGCGGGTCCCAGTTTACCATGCGAACACCCCGGTAGATCTGCCCTTTGTTGTACAGGTCAACAAAAACGTCGATCACCGATTCGTAGAGGGCGGGGTCCATCGTGAAACGGGTGCGGTCCCAGTCGCAGGAGGCGCCGAGTTTGCGGAGTTGCTGCAGGATGATACCGCCGTACTTTTCCTTCCATTCCCAGGCATAGGCCAGAAACTCGTCGCGGGTCAGGTCTTTCTTGTCGATACCGCGCTCCTTCAGCATGTTCACCACTTTAGTTTCGGTGGCAATACTGGCGTGGTCGGTACCGGGCACCCAGCAGGCATTTTTCCCTTCCATCCGGGCCTTGCGAATCAGCACGTCCTGAATGGTATTGTTAAGCATGTGGCCCATGTGCAACACACCCGTTACGTTGGGTGGCGGAATCACGATGGTGTACGGCTCACGCTCGTCGGGCGTAGAGGTAAACAGTTTATTATCAAGCCAATACTGATACCATTTAGCTTCAATATCGGTGGGTGAATATGTCTTTGCAATCATGCCGTCTGATAGGGCCGGGGCCGCGTTAAGGCCGCAAAAATACGAATTTTATGTGGGTGTACTGGTACAGGGATTAACCGGATCTACACGGATCTTTTCGAGTTGAACGGATTCGTCTGTTACCAATTGAGCACTGTTCCGACCCAGTCAATCGACCAGATCGGCGCATTGTAACCACAAAAAAAGCCGACACAGTAGACCGTGTCGGCTTTTCTATATAACGTACCTGATCGAGTCGGATACGGGAATCTTATTTCTTCTCAGCTGTAGCGGCTGCCTGCTTGGTAAATTCACCAGCGGCTTTCAGCTCCACTTCTTCGCTAACCGTAGCACCACCAGCCGATCCTACGCCAAAATCAGTCCGCTTGATGACACCGTTCACCTTCAGACCAGCTTTCTCCTGCTTGCCACCCCGGCCTTCCATCGTTACGGGACCAGTCAGTACGGCATCCAGCGTAATTGGCTTGGTCACACCGTGCATCGTCAGGTCGCCCATGATTTTGTATTTCTTACCGTCTACTTTCTTAAACGAGGTGCTCTTGAAAGCAAGCGTTGGAAACTTAGCCGCATCGAACCAATCAGGGCTTTTCAGGTGACCATCGCGCCGCTCATTGTCGGTATCTACCGAGTTGATGTCCGCCGTCATTTCGAAAACGGCATCTGACAGGTCAGCCTTCGATGACGTGATTTTCGCGTCGAATGTTTTGAAGTTGCCATCAACTTCCGACAGCAACAGGTGCGTAACCGTGAAACCAACGCGAGAGTGAGACTTATCAACAGCCCAAGTTTGAGCATAAGCAGCTGACATCGACAGTAACGCAGCCACGGGAAGGAGTAAAAGTTTCATGTGTTTTGGGGACTTTAAGTACAATGGCAAATGACGAATTCCTTCTCCACAGAAAAAAACGAGTGTCGATACATAGGTTTTTTGTGCCGACGTATATCCCTTTTTCGCTGCGGACAGTTAGGCTTAACAGCCCTTTGACAAGTGCAACAGGCAAATGTCAATTCACGCAGCAATTATTCGGCCAGAAGTTTATCGATAAGCCGATTGAACTCACCCACGTACTGGTCATAGTACACCCCCGTGCCAGGGCCGGAAAAGCCAGTGTGGATGTGGCGTACCGCTCCTTTTTTGTCAACGAAGATCGTAGTCGGAAAAGCCACTACGCTACTTAGCGCAGGCAATGACTTGGCTGCTTCGGCTTTGTCATTTGTGCCGGCTAGCAACACCGGGTATTGAATCTGAAAGCGTTCGCTCATGCGGGTCAATTTTGGCCCATACTCCGCCAGATCAGCCGTTTTCTCGAAAGCAAGCCCCACCACCTCGACACCGCGTGCCTTGTTTTTAGCGTACCAGGGCGCTAAAAATTTGGTCTCGTCCATGCAGTTTGGGCACCACGAACCCATAATCTGCACCACGGTCACTTTTCCCTTAAACTGCGGATCGCTCAGCGACACCGTTTTCCCTGCCGGATCTGGAAAGGCAAAGCTAAAGCGCTGGCCGGGTTTCAGGTACGTTAGTTTCGCTGGGTCGGGCAGGGTCGCGTTCGGGTTGAGGCGGGCGGTCCAGGTTTCGCGATAAGTTGGTCCTGAATGAAATACGCCCGTCAGTGTCCGATCTGTACCCGCCCCGGCTAGCCGAGCCTTAAACAGAAAGGCGTGATTTCCATCAAAGCAGGACAGTAACAGGCTGTCGCCAAACACATTACCGGCCAGATAGCGGTAATCGCCAGTGGGAGTCAGAAACGTACCCGACACGTCAGAGCCCTGCTGCTTGAATACGCCGACCGCAACGGTTGTATCGCCCGGAGCAGCCTCAGCTCCAGCCGCCCGAAACAGCGTTTGCCATGTACCCGACAGGTCGGCGGCAGGGGCTTTCCCGGCAGGAGCAAACCGGTAATCCTGCCCGAATTCAGCCGAAAAGGGTACCACCTGAAAATCAGCTTTAACCCGCCGTTTCCGCCAAACACCAGTCAGCTTATCGCCAGACACCTTGCCTACCAGCTCCGATTCAAACAAATCCATCGGAATTCGGAGTGTATCACCTACCAGGGTAGCTTCATCCATAGGCAGTCGTTCAGCGCCGTTTAAGGCAAAAACGGTGTATTTACCTGCCTGCGCGGCTGGTTCAATTGAAAGGCCAAACGGTAATTGGCCACCACTCGTCTCCAGCGTTGCCCGCCACACGCCCGTTTTTACGGTTGGCGACGATTGACAATTCAGTAGGAATGGCAGAAAGAGAAAGCTTATAAAGGTGTTCTTCACTAGATTTTTCATACACAAGACGCCCGTAGGCTTACTCAGTTTTACAACATGGGCAACAGCAAATAGCGGTTCTCCCGTTCACAAAGAAAAGAGGATACGCTGTTAAACTTTACACGCATGAAATAGGTCTTATGCGCGACAACCAACGCCGTTGGGCCTATTCTACAAAACTACTTACCTTATGAAAGCTGCTTTTGCCATCCTAACGCTGGGCCTGCTTACAGGTTGCGTGTCGTTCAACAGTAACGTTGACCGGAAATCCATTCCGGAATTCACCCGCTTGCTGGTCGTTTCGAAGCTGCCCAATGCGAAGCCCGATTACCTCTACATGTTTCTCAACATGTTTCCCAGGCAATATGAAGTGTGTATCGTTGAAGCCGGGCCACTGGCGTTCGGTAACCCCGATAGTCTGATTAATAAACAACTGACGGCCTGCCGCAGTCAGGTGATGCTAACGATCAATCCGTACCGCAATTACACAACCGGATCGGGCGAGTACATCCGATCGACTGACGAGGTGTTGCTGGAGATGACCGACATGAGCACACAGAAGTCGTTCTGGAAAGCCATTGCGCAAGCTCCCGGTGGGGTTGTCCCCAATGCCGAACAGATCGTTCGACGCCTGCGAACCGACCGGATCATCTCTAGCGAGGCACCCTACGTACCTGAGATGACCAGCGGCAACTAACTGGTGAGGGTTTTTACTCCCCCGGTCTATTACCCATACAGCTGAACCGGCAGGTCTACCTATAATCTGGCGTTTAACGGAATTGGTACAGCTTGTGTACGCTATGTTTGTCTACCAACAAGTATGCGTAGCTCATCAAGCGTACCCATTCCACTCGCCATGCCGATCCACCTGTTAGTCACCCGACTTATTTTCCTTACGTTCACCATCCGGTTACTCGCCGTATCAACTCCGGCCTACAGTCAGTTTGAGCTCCGTTCGGCCACCGTCATTACGCAGAGCGACACCTTGCTTGGGCAGGTAAATTATTATGATTGGGACGTTTCGCCTACTGCCATCAACTTCACGCCTTCGGGCGGAACCACACGGGAAGTTGCGGCAAAAGAAATCCGACGAATGGTAATCGCTCCCGATCGTGTGTACGATGGGCGGCAGGTCTCGTTTTCGGTTTACAAGAAATCAACGTCCAGCATTGCCGCTGCTTTAGTCGGTCAGCCAACAACCGCTTACCTCCTGCTCGAACTGTTACTCGAAAGCGACGCCGTCCGGTTTTACCGCTTTTTCGACGGCCAAAACAGAAAACGGTTTTTCCTCGAAAAAGACGGCCTCCTCCATCCGCTCGACTACATCCAGACTATGGTTACAACCGATACGAAACGAGGCGAATACGACAACCCACTCTTTAGGAACAAATTGAAAACCCTGCTGAATGAATGTCCTACACTTCGAACTGATGACCTCGGCTATACTGAAACGGCCATCATGGCCTTGCTGAGAGAGTACCACTCGTATTGCCGTATAGATAGTCGGGTATATCAGGAGCAGCAGGATTATGGCAAAATAAAAATCAGCCTTGGCGCTGTTAACAGCCATATACCGTCTGCCAATGATGTAAACGACCCTATCCGGTACGGAAAGGCTATGCAGTTCGGTTTATCGATTCGCCTATTGCTGCCGCAACGCTTCAACAACTATTTCCTGATTGCTGAAGTGGCCAGGATTTCTTACCAGGGTGCTACCATCAATGATTTTCGAACAAATCTGGCGGTGTATGGTGGCCGCTACTTCGGCACGGGTGCGGTACAGGGGATGTGGTACACGGGCATGTCCATAGTACTCGGCCCGTTAGATACCGGTGCCGGGCTATCCTATAAGAAAATGCTTTCAGTGTCGGCCAGCCTACCTGTGTTCTATCAACTTGTGGCGGGGTTCAGCCGGGTTTCGCCACCAACAATCAACGTCAGGCTGCACCTGCCCCTCACAAAATAAGCCGGTCTGCCAGCTTATGAGGGCGTCATTGGCCGGGTTTTGCTAAGTTTGTATAAGGCTTTTCCAACGAGCTACCTTAACCCCACGCCCTATGACTACCGAATATCATAATCCCGTTATGCTGGCCGAATGCATCGACGGTCTCGCCCTGAAACCAGGCGGGGTCTATGTCGACGTGACCTTCGGAGGCGGCGGTCATAGCCGGGCTATCCTCGACGCCTTGCAGCCGGGGGACAAAGGGCAGGCAGGCAAATTGCTGGTATTTGACCAGGACCCCGATGCCCGCGCCAATGCGGCAGCGATCAATGATCCCCGACTAACGTTTATTGCCGCCAATTTCCGTAACCTGAAACGCTACCTGCGCCTCTATGGCGTACGGCAGGTAGATGGTATACTGGCCGATCTGGGCATTTCGTCGCACCAGATCGACACACCCGAACGGGGCTTTTCAACGCGTTTCCAGGCCGATCTCGATATGCGTATGAACCAGCAGGGCGATCTCACAGCCCAGCAGGTGGTTAACTCTTATCCTGAGGCCGATCTTCACCGCATTTTGGGCATGTATGGCGAACTCACCAACGCCCGTACGGCCGCAGCCGCGCTGGTTTCAGCCCGGGCCAACCAGACCATTCAGACAATCAACGACCTGAAAGATGCGTTGAAACGATGTGCGCCCAGAGGCAAGGAAAACAAGTACTTTGCGCAGGTATTCCAGGCGTTACGCATTGAAGTGAACGACGAACTGAAAGTGCTGGAAGAGTTTCTGGAACAAACGCCGGACGTATTGGCCCCCAGTGGCCGACTCGTGGTGATGAGCTATCACTCGCTGGAAGACCGGCTGGTGAAGAACTTCATTAACAAAGGCAAGTTTTCGGGCGAGGTAGAGAAAGACTTGTATGGCAACGAGATCAAGCCATTGCAATCCGTTACGCGCAAGCCCGTAGAAGCCAGCGCCGAGGAAGTAGCCAGCAACCCAAGAGCCCGAAGTGCGAAACTGAGAATAGCAGAGAAAAAATAAGTTTACTAGCTTCTGTTTACTGACTTCCCATGGCCCTCAACACGTTTAAGCATCAACCACCGGTGAAACCGGCGCGGCGGAAACGGCGACCCAATCGCCTTGCGGTCTGGATCAACGAAGTGATGGGCTTTGATAAGCTCTTTGGCTCCGACAACGCCTGGCCCATCCGGAATATTAACCGCATTTTGTGGGTAACGTTGCTACTAGTGCTCTATATTGGTCTGAACCACAACGCCGAACGGTTGGTCCGCCGCATTCACCGCACCCGTACCGACGTAGATGAGTTACGCGCGCAAGCCACTACGCTCGAGGCGAAACTGGCGCAAAGCAGCAAACAGTCAGAGCTCAGCAAACGCGTATTCGCGGATAGTCTCCTCGATAGCCAAAGCCCCCCAACGAAACTAATCGTGAGTGAGTAAATGAGTGAATGAAGGAATAGGCTATACTGCTCCCCAACTGGTAACCAGCGAAGTCTACTCCCTCATTGACTCGTTTATTCATTTGCTCATTGAGCGATGAACATCAAAGAAGAATTCCTCATCCGGTCACGGCACGCCTTCTATTTTCTGGTATTGCTGGGGGTAGCAATCACTGCCCGGCTGGTGTATATGCAGTATTTCGCCACCTTTAAAGGCAAATACTGGCATGATCGCATCGAAGGGTTTCAGATTCGGCAGGATACGATCCGGGCCAAACGTGGCGACATCTATGCCCGCGACGGGAGCCTGCTCGCCACGTCGCTGCCGACTTACGAAGTGGGTATCGACCCGCGCGTAGCCAAAGACACGTATTTCAACAGTAAAGTAGACTCGCTGGGCCTGTTGCTGTCGGGTATGTTCCGCGACAAATCGGCCCGAGAGTATACCAGTCTGGTTCGGGCGGCGCGGCAGAGCAACCGAAAATACCTTCTGCTCAACCGCCGTCGGATTTCGTTCGACGAACGGCAGCAGATGTTAACCTGGCCTTTTTTCCGCGCTACCAAAAAACTGTCGGCGCGGGGCGGTGGCCTGCGGGCTTATTATGAACGCTACCACCCGTATGGGCAAATGGCCCTGCGAACGGTTGGCGATTTAAATCCGCGCAACATGCAGGGGCAGATGGGCCTCGAAGCGTCATTCCAGCCCGTTTTGGCCGGAAAAAATGCCGTTGGGCTGGTCGAAATCCTGGCTGGCGGCGTAAAAAAACCCGTTGATGACGGGCCCGACATGAAGCCGGAGGCTGGTCTCGACCTGCACACGACCCTCGACGTAAATTTTCAGGACATTGCCGAAACAGCGCTGAAGAAGGCCCTGATCAACTACAATGCCGACAAAGGGTGCGTGATCGTGATGGATGTGCAGACGGGCGAAATCCGCGCACTGGCCAACCTGACCAAGCAGGAGGATGGGTACGTTGAAAACTTCAACCACGCCCTGGCTGGCCGTACCGACCCTGGCAGCACCTTCAAACTGGCCACGATGATGGCCCTGCTGGAAGAGAAAGCAATTTATCCGGAAAAGATGATCCACACCGGCAATCATGCAGTGCGGTATCATGGCGTTGAGGTGGCCGATTCGAAAGGCGGTGCTTCGGGTAGCATCACGGCGCAGCAAGTATTCGAGAAGTCATCGAACGTCGGCATTCACCTGATGATGCAGAGTTACTTCTATGCCCGTCCCGATTTGTATTGCCAATACCTGCGCAAATTCCACCTGAACCGGCCAACGGGGATTCACATGAAGGGTGAAGCGCCGCCGGTGATGCGCAATCCCGACATGAAAGGATGGAGCAAGACGTCGCTGACATTTATGTCGTATGGCTATGAGATGCAACTTACCCCCCTGCAAATGCTGACGTTTTACAATGCCGTTGCCAACGACGGCAAGTGGGTACGTCCTATGCTGGTGAAGCAGATTAAACTGGCCGGTGAGGTCATCGAAGAAACGGAGCCTTACGCGTCGCCGAACCCGATTGCAAAGCCTGAAACCATTCGGTTAGTGAAGAGAATGCTGGAGGGAGTGGTCACGCACGGAACGGCTCGCAACGTACAGAACCCGCATTACTCGATTGCCGGTAAGACCGGAACAGCCCAGAAAATAGTGAACGGCTTATACCAGAAAGGCCGGTATTACACCTCCTTTATTGGGTACTTCCCCGCCGACAAACCCAAATACAGCGTGTTGACAATGGTCGACAATCCACACGGTGAAAACGTCAACCTGCTGTATGCGGGTAGCGTGTCGGCACCGGTGTTCAAAGAAGTGGCCGATCGAATCTATGCCTACGACATTGACATTCACGCACCCATGCGCGTACGGAAAAATAAAGCAGCCAGATCGGGGGCTATGCTGGCCAGCGCCGGTTACGCCGATGATCTGCATACAATTGGCAATGAGTTGAACATCGACAGCCAGCCCGCCGCCGAAGGGTGGGTACGTCGCAGTGAAGGTGGGTCATGGCAAAGCGTACCCGTCCGAAAAGACCGAGTGCCTGATGTACGCGGATTAGCCCTGCGCGATGCCTTACCCCTGCTAGAAAACCGGGGGTTACGCGTTACGGCACAAGGTCGCGGCAAAGTCGTTGGCCAGTCGCTGGAACCCGGCCAGGCCCTCACCACTAACCGCGACATCGCCCTGACCTTACAAGGAACCCAGAGTCCGTCAGCGAAGACAACCGGCAACCAGTAAGGACTACCAGGATCAGACCCGTTCCACAAAGGCTTCGTCTGGTTTACCGTAGCTGCTGAAACTGGCACAACCCATACCTCTATGCGTCTATACATTATCTTCTTTTGCCTGCTCCGTCTTTCAGCCGTTGCTCAGTCGCCGTATGAACAGGCGATTAAACAGCATCGCGAACATTACAAAGCTGAATTTCTTGGCAGTGGAGGTAGCCCGTTACAGACAAAAGAAGCCGTAGATCTGCTTCGATTCTACCCTGCCGACTCCGCTTACCGGGTAACAGCTACTGTTCAGCGCCTACCGGGATCGAAGCCGGTTGACCTACCCACGTCGATGGCCAACAAAACCGCAGCAGAGGCACCCTACGCCACCCTTTCTTTTTTGATCGATGGTAAGCCGTGCCAGCTGACGATCTACCGGAGTCTGAGCCTGGCTACCAACCCCATGTACCGCGACTACCTGTTTTTGCCCTTCACCGACGCCACATCCGGCAAAGAAACGTATGGTGGCGGTCGCTATCTCGATATACGGACCGGGCAGATTCAGAATGGCAAGCTTGAACTCGACTTCAACAAGGCCTATAATCCGTACTGCGCTTACAAAGAAGGATACGCCTGCCCTATTCCACCTGCCGCCAACCGCCTGACAGTAGCCATCAAAGCCGGTGAACTGATCTACGGAGGCACCCATTAGCCCTGCTCGCAGAACCTCTTACTTTCTCCCTCATAGTCGCTTTACGAAACATCTGCCAGAAAGGGTAGTATCTACAGGTGACGTACCTACATCCCAAACCTGGGGTTGATATAGCTACGTGAACCTATGCTGACGAACGATGAAACCGGGCGTTCGGTCGACGATGTATTGTTGCCTATGCTCTGGCTATATGATTTGCCGACCTGGCTTTTCGGGTTGCTCACTGTTTTGGTATTCGTAGTCCCCGCGCTGATCGGGCTTGGCTTTGTTCATCGTCGTATTCATCGAAGCGAATTAGCCTTACTGCTTGACAACGGCACAATCGGCTGGTTTTTCTCGTCAGTCACTGTTCTTTACGGCCTCACACTTGGTCTGATAACCGTAGCTACATGGAGCAATTTCTCGCAGGCTTCGTCCATTGCCTCCAACGAATCGGCCACCATAACAGTGCTATACCGTGACCTGAGCGGCTATAAACAACCTGAGCAGCAACAGCTTCGGCAGTTGCTGAAAGACTATACTGCTTATATCATCAACAAATCGTGGCCCATTCAGCGCCGTGGGCGCATCAGCGACGGTGAGGCCGGGCTGCTGACTGATTTTCAGGAGAAGCTGCTAACTACTGAACCCGAAACGACGGGACAGGAAATTATACATACCGAAGCTGTGCGTGCCTTCAACAACATGGTTGAACTGCGGCGCCAGCGAATTGAATCCGTACGGGGCAGCGTGCCGGGTGTGTTATGGGCGGTCGTGCTGATCGGAGCCATTATCACCCTGATTTCCTCCTATTACTTCTCGCTGAAAAACTTCTGGGTTCATGCCCGCATGACTGGCCTGCTGGCAGGCATGATCGGTCTGCTGGTTTTTCTGCTGGCGGCCCTTGATCACCCATACTGGGGTGACGTCAGCGTGACGCCGGAGTCGTATGAATTGGTGCTGAAAAACGTGATGGGTAACCAGCCCAGTTCCACCGTCATTGCTCCGCCCGACCCGGGTACCCTTAATGCAGGCGCACTCCTAAACGGGGCCGGATCGGCGAAGTAGCCATCAGTCAACGTACCTGAACGGCAATCGCGCACAAATAAAAGTGCCCGGAAACTCCCCCTTTCGATTGGGTGTTGATCTTAAGAATAGCCCTATTGCTTTGGGCCAATGAGCAACACGTGACGCAGGAACAACAAACAACCCATACTACGCCAACAGCCGAGCCATCGACCCAGTCGGATCGCTCACCGCTGACCGACGTACAATTAACCGGCTATGAGCAGATCGACGTGCTCGGTGCCCGTGAACATAACCTCAAAAACATCGACGTCTCTATTCCCCGAAATAAACTGGTTGTCGTCACCGGCATCAGCGGATCGGGCAAGTCGTCGCTGGCGTTTGATACCATCTACGCCGAGGGGCAACGGCGGTACATGGAGAGCTTTTCGGCCTATGCCCGCTCCTTTCTGGGCGATATGGAACGGCCCGACGTTGACAAAATCAACGGTTTGAGCCCGGTAATTTCTATCGAGCAGAAAACGACCTCAAAAAACCCGCGTTCAACGGTTGGCACCACCACCGAAATCTTCGATTTTCTGCGTCTGCTCTACGCCCGTGCGGGTGAAGCGTACTCGTATGTAACGGGTCGAAAAATGATCCGCCAATCGCAGGACCAGATTGTGGATACGCTGCTGGAACAGTACGCTAACAAGAAGACAACGCTGTTGGCTCCGGTGGTACGCGGTCGGAAAGGACACTACCGCGAGTTGTTCGTGCAGATTGCCAAACTTGGCTACACCAAAGTGCGGGTCGATGGGGCGATTCAGGATATTGTGCCAAAGATGCAAGTCGACCGGTACAAGGTGCACGACATCGAAATCGTGATTGACCGCCTGGTTCCGACGCTTGAGGATCGTTTCCGACTGAGCCAATCGGTAGCTACGGCGTTGAAGCAGGGAAAAGGCGCCATCCAGGTGCTCGACTATAAAGACAAGCTGCATTACTTCTCGCAAAACCTGATGGACCCCGAATCGGGGATCAGCTATGACGAGCCATCGCCCAACTCGTTTTCGTTTAACTCGCCCTACGGCTGGTGCCCCGTCTGCCAGGGCCTGGGCGTGGTAGAAGAGATTACCGAAGAGTCGGTCATTCCCGACAAGTCACTGAGTATTAGCCGGGGGGCCATTGCGCCACTGGGCGAATACCGCGAACTGTGGTTTTTCAAAGAAGTGGAGGTCATCCTGAAAAAATACAAGATGAACCTGACCACGCCAGTCAGCAAATACCCGCCCGAACTGTTGCACGTGTTGATGTATGGTACGGAAGAGGAAGCGGCGGTTCCGTCGAAGAAGCATCCGGGCGAAGACTACTACAATTTCAAGTTCGAAGGCATTGTTAACTTTCTGAAACGGCAGCAGGAAACGGGTTCTGAGAAGATCCAGGAATGGCTGCGCGATTTTCTGGTGGTCAACACCTGCCCGGAATGTAACGGCGCGCGCCTGAAAAAGGAATCGCAGTATTTCCGAGTGGCCGAGAAGAACATCTCCGAGCTGGCCAATATGGACATCGCCGAACTGGCCGAGTGGTTCGTCGACGTAGAGTCGCGGATGACCGACCGGCAGAACACGATTGCCAAAGAGATCCTGAAGGAAATTCGCAAGCGCATTGGTTTCCTCGTCGATATTGGGCTGGATTACCTGACGTTGAACCGGTCGCTGAAAACGCTCTCGGGCGGGGAAGCGCAACGTATCCGGCTGGCTACGCAGATCGGCACCCAACTCGTTGGCGTACTGTACATTATGGACGAACCAAGTATCGGCCTCCATCAGCGCGACAACGTAAAACTGATTGAATCGCTGAAAAACCTGCGCGATCTGGGCAACACCGTGCTGGTTGTTGAGCACGACAAAGACATGATGCTCGAGTCGGACTATATCCTGGATATTGGTCCTGGCGCGGGGCGGCATGGCGGGCAGGTGGTGAGCTACGGAACGCCGGCCGAATTCATTCAGAAAGGCGGCACCACCGCCAATTACCTCAGCGGTCGTACGAACATCGACGTACCTGCCGAACGGCGTAAAGGCAGCGGTAAATTTCTGATCATCAAGGGCGCAACAGGTAACAACCTGAAAAACGCTACCCTGAAACTGCCGCTTGGCCGCATGATCAGCATCACGGGCGTGTCGGGTAGCGGCAAATCATCGCTGATTCACGATACGCTGTTCCCGGTGCTGAACCGGCACTTCTACAAGTCGAAGCGCGAGCCGATGCCGCACAAGAGCGTGGAAGGGCTGGAGTTTCTGGATAAGGTCATCGAGGTAGATCAGTCGCCGATTGGACGTACCCCGCGCTCGAATCCGGCTACCTACACGGGTATGTTCTCGGAAATTCGCACGCTGTTTGCCGAACTGTCGGAAGCCAAAATTCGGGGGTATAAGCCGGGCCGTTTCTCGTTCAACGTGAAAGGCGGCCGCTGCGAAGACTGCGAAGGCGCGGGCATGAAGAAGATCGAAATGGAGTTTCTGCCCGACGTACACGTACCCTGCGAAACCTGCAAAGGCAAGCGCTTCAACCGTGAAACATTGGAGGTACGTTTCAAAGGAAAATCCATCGCCGACGTGCTCGACATGACCGTTGAGCAGGCACTCGAATTTTTCCAGAGCCAGCCAAAGATCATCCGCAAAGTCCAGACCCTCAGCGATGTGGGCCTCGGCTACATCACGCTAGGTCAACACGCCACGACTCTTTCGGGTGGGGAAGCACAACGGGTGAAGCTGGCCGAAGAACTGTCGAAGAAAGACACGGGCAAGACCATGTACATTCTGGACGAACCCACCACGGGCCTGCACTTCCAGGACATCGCCCTGCTGCTCGGCGTGCTGCAAAAGCTCGTCGACAAAGGCAACACGGTGCTGGTGATCGAACACAACCTCGACGTGATCAAAGTCTCGGACCACGTGATCGACCTCGGCCCCGAAGGTGGAAATAAAGGCGGCACCATCATTGCCGAAGGCCCCCCCGAAAAAGTTGCCAAAACCAAAGGCAGCTACACCGGCAAGTTCCTGTCCATGGAACTGGCGGGGTAACACAGACATTAGGCTCTAGAGGCCTGTCATCCTGAAGATTTTGTCATCCCTTCTAACGTCGGAATGACAAAATCTTCAGGATGACAAAAATCCATGGTTGAGTAGCAGGTACGTTGCTCAACCCCACTCACCCCGCCCAACTAACGCTTGCCCAGCCCCGGAACCGCCTGCCCAAAAGCGATTGCAACCAGCACTGGCTGATTGTAGTTTAGTATACGTATACAGGCCGTTAACACTCATGACCATACTCAAGCAAGGCACGCTGTTACGGCGTGTTAAAGACATAACACTGAGCACTACGCTCACCATCGCTCTGGTAAATGGAACAGTGATGCTCCAAAGCTGCGGCAACAACCGGTCTGAAGAAGCCGGGGGCAGCTACGGCGATGGACCCGCCCAAGAGACCGTTACCTTTAAAAAAGGAGTCCGTTCGGTCATTACTGAAACGGCTCCGGGCGAGTTTAAAATTACCGACGAAGTAGAGGCTGATCCCTCTCAGTCGGGGGCCATTGTGAAGTACAAAGACGGCCACGCCGATACGCTGAGTGTAGAAGCAGCCCGGAAACTGGTGCAGAACGACCCGTCGACAAGCCGGTATTTCAATGACCCCGGTTCGTATGGGCAGCATCACTCCAACGGCCTTGCCAACGCACTGCTGTGGGGTGGTCTGGGCTACATGATCGGGCGTAGCACGGCACCGCGTTATAACGAACAACGCTACAGCTCAGGCTTTTACACGAACCCCAATACCTATAATCGCTCGCAGCAATTAGGCCGAACTGTCACCTCATCGCGGGTAGTGACCAGCCGTCCGTCGGGTGGCCGCAGCGGTTTCTTCAGCCGTGGCTCTAGCGGACGTGGCTTTTCGGGATAAATAAGTTTGTGGGTTGTCGTTTGATGTTTGTGGTTGCGTTGCTACTCTACGCAACCGCTTATGTAGCAGCGCAACCACAAACCGCAGCGGCGGACCGCACAAACGACAAACATTAAACCGAAATGATCTCCCTTAAACCCCTCCCCCAGTCACCCGATGCACAGTTGCGGCAAATCGGGTGGGACTGGATGCTGGGCACCGATACCCTGCCGTACCTCACCAACGAAGTTGTTCAACTCAACGTGCAGCAGGCAATGGCTTATGCTGAAGCCGCCAATCGCCTGTTCGAACTGCTGGTCGAGGCCGGTCAGCACGTGATCGATCAGGACCGCTTTGCTGAGCTGGGTATTCCTGCTAACCTGATCGAGCTCATCCGTCATTCCTGGGACGATGATCGGAACATCCTGCTCTATGGGCGTTTCGATCTGGCAGGCGGCATCGATAACACGCCCGTAAAACTCATTGAATTTAATGCCGACACAGCTACCTGCCTGCCCGAAACGGCTGTGGTACAGTACGCGCACCTGAAAGCCAATGGGCTCGATGAAAGCCAGCAGGTAAACGCCGTTTTTGAAGCGCTGGTAGCTCAGTTTGAGGAAATAAGGGCGCAAAATGCCGACCTCACACCCACGCTGTTGCTGTCGGCCATGCGCGACTCTGCCGAAGACGATGCCAATGTAGCACTACTGGGCGAAGCCGCCCGCGAAGCCGGTTTTGAGGTGGCCTTCGCCTACATCGACGAGGTTGAATTTTCGGCTACCGAAGGCATTTACCGGTTCGACAATGGCGCATTCACCCGCTTCGATTTCTGGTTCAAGCTCATCCCCTGGGAATACATCGGCAACGACGAACCCGAACTGGCCGGTATACTAACGCAACTGGTGCGCGAGCGGAAGGTCGTCATCATGAATCCAGCCTACGCTCTGCTGTTTCAGTCGAAATACATGCTGAAAGTGCTTTGGGAGCTCTTCCCTGATCATCCACTATTGCTCGAAACAGCCACGCAGCCGCTCCCCGGAAAGCCATCGGTCGAGAAAGTATTATTTGGTCGCGAAGGGGCCAACGTTCGACTGCTCGATGCCACTGGGCAGGTTACTCAAGCCGTTGATGGCGACTATGGCGACCAGCCAGCTATCTACCAGCAATACGTTGATTTTCCACAGGATGCAGCCGGAAACCGCTATCAGGCAGGCGTCTTTTTCGCCGGCGAGGCATGCGGGTTGGGTTTCAGGCGCGGCGGAGCGGTGATCGACAACACCGCCCAGTTTGTAGGCCATATTGTTGACTAGCGGCTGCTACTACCACATTCGAACCCTAAGGTCTAACTCATTCATCGACGTAACTTTCAGCCGTTCGCTATGTTATAGCAGGCCCCGTCTTACGGGGCTAATACGTTATTTTACGACATCGTCATGCAACGAATGGACCCTGTTTTAGCATCTATCTATTGCTGATTAGTAGCAAAGACGTCCCCACCAGGCCGTAACTTGCCAAACGAAACGAATACAACGTATGAAACAACGATTGACGGTCTTGCTTATGCTTGCTTCGCTCTGTGCGGCCGCACAAGGCCGGCTTGGTATTCAACGATATAGCCACATAGTGCTACCGGTCAAATCGCTGGGGGCTAGCATCCCTTTTTACAATAACGTACTTGGCCTAAAACCAGTAGCTGTTCCCAGTGGAATAGCCAATTCACAAGCCTGGTTCGACATCGGTGGGGGCCAGCAGATCAGGCTGGTCGAAGGCCGTACCGATGCCAGCCGAACAGCCGGTACCAATCTGGCCCTGGTTGTCAGTTCGTTGAAGCAAACAGAACAACAGCTCCGGCAACGGGGAGTGGCAGTATCAAAACAAAGCTTGATAACAGGCATCACCACACTCTACGTATCTGATCCCGACGGTTATGTTCTGGAGTTCAATCAGGGTAAATCAGAAGGCCCCGGTTTTTTGCAATCTGCCGCCAAATCCATCTGGCGTTCCATGACAGAAGTAGAATAGCCGATCACTAATTCGGGGTCATTATCCGAGCTTCCCAGGGCTGTAGTTCGCTGGTCATGCTGTTGTAATTACCCAGTACGGCCGTGCCTGCCAACCCCGGTGGAAGTACGGACGCCTGACCAGAAAAATTGGCAACGGTAACGTACCTGACCCCGTTCAGGTTTCGCTCGAAAGCCCATAACGTGGGATGATCGGGCAATAAATCGCGGTAGGTGCCGTAGTGCATAGCGGGCGTTTGCTTTCGCCAGCGAAGCAGTTTCTGGTAGTACGACAGCACCGACGTAGCCGATTGCTGCTGCGCCACTACATTTACCTGCGCCACAGCCGGATTGACTTTCAGCCAAGACGTTCCGGTTGTGAATCCTGCGCCGGGTACGTTGGCCCACTGCATCGGCGTGCGGGCGTGATCGCGGGCAATGCGGTTGGCTACGGTCAGGAATTTTGATGCAGATCCACCGCCCTTTTCTACCAATTCCCGGTACGCGTTTTTCACCTGAATATCGTCGAACTCACTAACGGAGGCAAATGGGCAGTTGCTCATGCCTATCTCGTCGCCTTGGTAAATGCCTGGCGTACCGCGTTGCGTAAGCAGAACAGTAGCCAGCAACATACCCGACTCGTCATGGAATCCGTCGGGTTCACCAAACCGCGACAGCACGCGCGGGTTGTCGTGATTACCGAAATACACGTTCTGCCAGCCTGGGCCCGTAGGGTCAGGTACGTTGTCAGTGGTATCCAGGGCCTTGTTCCACCCGGCAAAAATAGCTTTCAGTTCAGGCAGGGTCAGTTCGGGGGCCGGGTTTAGAAAACGGTACTCTTCGCGCGGTACGGCATGATCGAAATGGTAGATCATGCCCAACTCACGACGGTTTTCACCCACATACAAGTTGGCCTGCCCGGCCGATACGCCAAAGCCCTCCCCGATCGTAATCAGCGGTGTGCCGTCATAGGCCGTATAACGGGCTAGTACCTCCCGGTGCATCTCCTGCAAAAATTCGTGGATACGCGGCCCATTGGCGTGAATCGTCAGGTCGCCGAACCGCCCTTCGGGATAATCAGGGAATCCTGGTTCTTTCGACAAAAACGGAATTACGTCCATCCGGAAACCGTCAACGCCTTTGTCGAGCCAAAAACGCATCATCTGGTAAATTTCCTGCCGCAGGAGCTCGTGTTCCCAGTTCAGGTCGGGCTGTTTATCGGCGAAAAGATGGAGGTAATACTCACCAGTCTGCTCATCCAGCTTCCAGGCAGGTCCGGAGAAAAACGATTGCCAGTTGTTGGGCGGCGACCCATCGGGGCGGGGCGATTGCCAGATATAATAATTGCGGTACGGGTTCGTCTTGCTCCGGCGGCTCTCCTGAAACCAGCGGTGCTCATCTGAACTATGGTTGACAACCAGATCAAGAATCAGTTTCAGGCCCCGCTGATGCGCTCCGGCCAGCAACGCATCGAAATCGGCCATCGTGCCAAACTCGGGCATGATCGCTTCATAGTCAGCAATGTCGTAGCCATTATCTGCATTGGGCGACTGAAAAATAGGGCTTAGCCACAGAATGTCTACGCCCAACTCGGCGAGGTAATCCAGCTTGCCGATGATGCCCTGCAGATCACCAATGCCGTCGCCATCTGAATCAGCAAACGAACGGGGGTATATCTGATAAATAACGGATTCTCTGTAGCTCATTCAGCGTGCAATTTATAGAACGAGTAGTTGTTACGTGGCTTCGCGGAGCCCGCCCAGCGAAGCCACGTAACAACTAACCTACTCTCTTTTTAAGCGTAGCAGTGCGTTTATCGGAACAGTTCATCGAAGGTGAGGCTCAGGTAATACAGACCGCCAATTCGGGCGAGGCCGTAACCCTGGGCATAATACTGATTGAACAGGTTACTGGCACCCAGTTTCGCCACCGTTTTCAGAGCGGGCAGCCGGTAGCTTACCTGTGCATCGACGGTACTCCAGCTTGGCAGCCAGATATCGCCCGCCGTAGTGCCCTGTTCAACCCACATCCGGTCGGTCCAGCGGTAGGTGATGTTTGCCCCCAGGCGGTCGGTCAGGCGGGTATTGGCAAGGGTGATATTGTAGCGGTTTTCGGGCGAAATAAAGAAGTTACGGCCCAACTGCGCCACATCGGGATCACTCATCCGGCGTTCGACAACGGGCTCACCAGCCAGATTATTCCGCACGTTTCCCTGGGCATCACGCAGCGTGATCAACCCAACCTGCCGCGCATAATTGCCGCTCAATGTGAAGTTCCGGCCCAGGCCGTACTCAAGGCCAAGTCCCCAGCCATTGACAAAAATCTCGTTGAAATTATTGAAGTTGACCTGCAGCGTGCGTCGGTTGGCAGCGTTGGTAATCCCGTCTACAGAGCCTGGTGTCAGCAACTGGAAGAAACTCTGCGCCGCAATAAAGTCGGTATACACACTCCGGAACAGGAAGGCATCTACATACAGCCGGTTTTTGATAAGCGTTTTATAACCAATCTCCCAAGTCTTGATCTTCTCCGTTGTGAAGCGGGTAGGGTCATAGGCCCGGCTCGACAATTGGGCGGCGGTAATGCGGCCAGCCTGAAAATCGGCTACATCGTTGCTCAGATACGCGGGATTCGTGAACAGGCCGGCCCGCTCAGCCGCCAGCCGCGACCCACCCACGTCACCGCCCTGACCAGCGGCAGGTACGGCAAATAACTGCCCCGGCGACGGGTTACGGAACGCCGACTGCCACGATCCCCGGAAGTTGTGTGGCCCGAGGCTTATCACCGCCGATGCCCGAGGCGTAAAACCGCCGTTGAAGTACTCGTTCTTATCATAACGAATAGCCACCGTTGGCTTTACTGAAAACGCCAGATCGGCCACGGTGCCCAGCTGAATTTCCTTCGCCAGCTGCGCGTAAGCACCATATTCATTGATCGTGTATTCAGACCCGTCAGTGTTCAGAGCTACGGCCGTACCGCCGGTGTTGAGCAGGTACTGCCGCAGGCTGCCGCCCACGATCAGTTCGGCTACGCGCAGTTGCTTCGAGAGGTTATACATCCCCTCGTAGTGGTTCATCGTTGTGTTGTCACGGAAGCGAAGGCCGTTACGCCCTAAACCGGGAATAGCCTGATTGTTGAACGTACCTGACAGCTGGTCGCGCAGGGTATTGAACCGCTCGGAACCGGGCAGAATCCGGCCCTGATCGGCTGTGGCGCGGGCAGCGGCAATGTTGCCGCCATTGGCCGTGAAGGCCGTAGCAAAGTCACTCACCCAACCCGCCGTTGAGGTGGTGCCCAGGGGTTTCGAAATGTTGTTGATGGCGGCTGCGGTTTGACCGATGTTCCAGCCTTCGGCATTCTGCCGTGTGGTGTAGGCTCTGACAAAGAAGTTTTCGCCCCGAATTTCGGCCTTAAACTGGTTGCGAATGTAGTTGGGGAAGTATTCGCGGAAACCGGCCGTGCGGACAAAGTTGCCGTTACCGTAGTACCAGCCCAGCGATGCCTCGATCTTGTCCGTGATTTTATAATGCAGCGATACGTTGGCCCGGTTGTTAAACACCTGTCCGTTGTTACCCAATACGTCCAGCTCGGTGTAGCCCGTACGCGTCACGAGTTTCCCCGCCAGCGCCGGGTTACTGAAGCTGGCCGGATACCGGAATGCGCCCCCCGCGTTGATGTCGTCGCCATATATGTTTACTCCATCATACTCAAAGTTGGTTGCGGGGTTATTATTGGGTACGTAGGCGATGCCCGTAGCTACGTTTCCGCGACCAGCATCAGTAGTCCAAAACGGGCTGCGGTCACGTGTCGACCGGTCACTATAATCGTCGGCAATGAAATCGGTACCGCTCAGGCGCTGGAAACTCACTTTAAACGCAAAGCGGTCGCTCAGCTGTTTGGCGTAGCGAATAGCCAGATCGGCGTAGCCTTTAGGGCCGAAACCCGTCTTCCCCACGTTGTTCATACCCACTTTCACCTGCGCACTCAGGCCCTGGTAGGTAAACGGGTTTTTGCTGGTTGTCAGCATCAGACCCTGCAACGCATCTGGCCCATAGAGCGCCGACGAAGCGCCGGGGATAAGTTCGATGCTTTCGATGTCGAGGTCAGAAATACCGGCTACGTTGCCAAAGCCGAACCCCAGACCCGGCGACCGGTTGTCCATACCGTCGGTAAGTTGGACAAAGCGGTTGTTGTTATTGGCCCCGAACCCCCGCACGTTTACCGACTTAAATGTCAGGCTCTGCGTGAGCAGGTCAACGCCTTTCAGGTTTTGCAGGGCGTCGAATGGCGTAGCTGCGGGTGAGTTGGCAAACTGCCGGGCACCGAGTTTCTCGACGGTCACTGCCGCTTTCCGGATATCTTCCGGTACCCGACTGGCCGAAACTACCACTTCATCAGCCAGAATAGCCTCTTCGGTTAGGCTAACGGTCAGCACCTGACTGGCACTGGTAACAGGAATTTCCTGACGGGCATACCCAACAAACGACACCACGACCGTGAGCGGCGGCGTCTGGCTGCTTTCAAGCGTAAAGGCCCCGTCCCGATCAGTTACGGTTCCGGTATTGCTACCCTTAATCAGCAGGTTGACGCCGGGAATGGGTTGATTGCGATCATCTTTCACCGTTCCCGTCAACCGGGTCTGGGCCAGGCTCGAAAAGGCACAAAACAGCGTACATAGTAGCGGTAGTAGTAATTTGCTCATACAGGTGAGTATTGAAAAGCAACAGTTTTTAATCGATAAATGCAAAATAGGCGAAAGATCGGGAGTCTTTCAGCACCGGTTAATTAGCCATTTGGGGCTGGGGTACCCACACACGTGTTTTGTCATCCTACCGGGCGGCAGAATGACAAAACACAGACGGGTTTAATGTTGACAATCTGTCAGGGCTAACCGGCAGACGGGTCTTGGGTACGTTGCGGAGTAACTGCCCCGAATGCACCTGGTCTGGCATTAATAGGAGAAGCGTAAGGTGACGCCGTACGTGCGTTGGTCGCCCAGCACAGCGGCGTATTGACCAGCATTACCAGCGGCTGGCAACAGTTGTTCGAAATAGTTTTGATCGAGGAGGTTGCGAGCCCATATGAATGCCGACACGCCATTCGACGCCCGGAAGCCAGCCCGTGTATTGAGTAGCGCATACCCATCGATATTGAGGTATTTTGAAGGCGACGGACTCGACGAGAACGACGAGCGGTAATACGTGTCTGCCGCGAAGAAGAACCGGCCACTCTGGCTAAGCAACTTACCAGCGCTGGTTACCTCAGCACCCAACGTACCTGCCCATTTCGAAATACCGGGCAATGCTCCACCCGAAATATCCTTGAACGCCGATTCTGCCCCTGTTTCTTCCAGCGGAACCGGCGCATTTTTAAACGATATGTATTTGCCATCTGTATAGGCAAGGGCCGCATTGAGCGAGAACGCATTGTTGATCCGAAGGCTACCGTCGAGTTCAACACCCATTACCCGTACCCGCTCAGCATTGGCCAGATACCCCCGGTTCACGCCCACTTCAGCCGTTTGAACCTGCGTCTGGAAATCCCGGATGTTTGTGTTGTACAGCGTAACGTTCAACGTAGCGCCGGGCAGCGGCCTGGTTTTTACCCCGGCTTCTACGTGGCTTACGTATTCAGGTTTGATGCGCGCCAGATCGATCAGCACCGCGCCATTCGCCGTTGGCAAACCGCCAAGGTTTACACCCACCGGCTTATAGCTGTTTGCATACGTCACGAAGGCATTCAGTTGCTTACCGGCCCGGTAGGCCACCGTCACCTGCCCCGACAGGTTATTTTCTTTTACGTTTGTTGTGAACGCCTGATTGGTATAAACGGCGTTCTTCAACGCCAGTAGAGCCGGGTCGGTAGTCTGCAGGCCACCGTAGGTTTGCCGGCTGTAATTCACGTCTTTTTCGTCGTAGTTGTACCGAATGCCAGGCAACAGGTGCAGACGGGGCGTAATAGCCCAGTCGGCCTGACCGAAAACGGCACCGCCAAAGCTTTTTAGTCGCGAGGTAGTCCGGATACCAAAGCCGTCAAAGAGGCCGGGCGTTTTCCACAGGGCACTGGTCGAACTCTGCGAAAAGCGCCACTGAGCTGCGCCCGATTCTTCCGTATGCACGGGGTCAGTGATGAGGTCTTGCCCAATGGCAAACAGCCCCACAACGCCACTCAGGCGCGCCGACACATTGCCGGCATACCGAACTTCCTGCGTCCATTGCTCATGCCGCGACGTAGCCGCCGATTTCGACAGCACAGGCAGGCCGGTAAAGTCGCGGTCGTTTGATGGGTCCCAATTCCAGTAGCGCCAGGCAGTAGTTGCCGTTAACGTACCTGTACCCAGCTTGGCGTCGACATTGAGCGATACACCACCCAGCTGATTCCCCGACCGCCAGGGCGTATCGTGGTCGATCAGCCGGTCGAATGGATTCTGGCTGGGCAGCTTATAATTGAGATCAGCAATGATCTGGTTGAATTGCCGGTAGGCGGGTCGTAGCGTGGGGGCAACCCCAGCAATTACCTGCGCGTAGCCGTTCGGCTTCTGGCTCGATGCATCGCCGGTCAGGGTGATGTTTACTTTTTCGGTGGGCGTGTAGAGCAGTTTACCCCTGAAACCAAGGTTATTGATATCGTTGACCGACTGCTGCGTTACGACGTTGTAGAGCAGGCCGTCGCGCTGCGTACCCGAAAAAGATACCCGTGCGGCCAGTTTCTTGCTCAACGGACCAGTAATTGAGGTTTTCGCCTGAATGTAGCCGTAATTACCGTAGCTAACCTCAAAATTGGCACCCGGCTCGAAACTTGGGGCCCGGGTGGTGATGTTGAAAGCACCGGCCGTTGTGTTCTTACCGAAGAGCGTTCCCTGAGGGCCCCGCAACACTTCAATCTGCTCAATGTCGATAAAGTCGAGCGTGGTGGCAGCGGGACGGGCAAAATAAACGCCGTCGACATAGAAACCTACCCCGGGGTCAACGCCATCGTTGGTCAATCCGAATGTTGAACCAAGTCCACGAATGTTGAGCGTTGTGTTACGCGGATTCGATGAATAGAGCTGCACCGTAGGTACCAGCTCTTTCAGGCGGTTCACGTTGAAAGCGCCGGCATCTTCGGCCCGCACGCCACCTATCACCGAAATGGGAATAGGCACGTCCTGCGCCGACTCCTGCCGCCGCCGCGACGTGATGACCACGTCTGACAATTGGCTGGTTCCTTCTTCCAGCTTAATTTCTACGTTATTCTCACTTAGGAGAACCTCGGTTGTTTTGTACCCAACAAACGAGACCACAACCGTGAACGGAAGCTTCTGACCAGTCAACAGGGTAAATTGCCCCTCTTCGGTGGTCGAGGCTCCGTTGGTTGTGCCTTTGATGGCCACCGTGGCACCAATCAGTTTCTTATTCGTGCGGGCATCGATCACCTTCCCGGATACTGTAGCGTTGATAACAGGCGCATTCTGTGCCGACAATAGTAAGGGCAGCAGCAGGGCTCCAAGCAAAAACGTTGATTTTAGAACTTGTTTCATTGGTACTGGTATGTAGTGTGTTTCATGCGTGACACCGGAACTTCCCCGGCCGAAATCTGTACTCGCTTTGATTACTCCCTATTCCAGATAGACTATTAGTACTTATATCCTATTGACTTAATAGAGTTTACAAATTAAGTATTCACCAAATCATGAATCCAAGCCGAATGGTTCGCTTGTCTGCTGATACCTCAATAATTCTTGCTGTGTCTACATAAATTCTATGCAAAAGACAATTTAGTCTACCAATTAACTTGTCCAACGCGGTTAACATCCAGCAGAAGCCTTGTCGAACTAAGAGTATTCGATAGCCTACAAGAGCGTATATTTCGGTTCGGTACATAGACGCAAGCCAGATTTCCACCATTCCCATGCCTACCTCGTTCACAGCAACTCTCCTGAAATACGGCCCGAACGGCGAAAAAACCGGTTGGACGTATATTGCTATTTTGAGCGAATTGGCTGAATCGCTTAAACCGGGCCAACGTACCTCGTTCCGTATAAAAGGGTGGCTGGACACATACCCACTTCGGCAAGTGGCCCTGATTCCCATTGGCGACGGTACGTTTGTGTTGCCCGTTAATGCTACTATGCGCCGGGCCATTCGCAAGGAGGAAGGTGCTACGGTGCATTTATCCATTGAGGTAGATGATGAGCCGTTTACTCAATCGGCCGACTTACTAGCCTGCCTCGCCGATGACCCGGACGCACAGGCCTACTACGATTCGTTGCCACCGGGCCATCAGCGTTATTACACCAACTGGATCGAGAGTGCGAAAACGGCCAACACAAAGGCCAAGCGAATTACGCAGGCCATTACCGGTTTTTTGATGGGTATGGGTTACAGCGAAATGATCCGGTATTACAAGAACCGGGAAACGTAATTGGTGAGGCACTTCACCACTATGGGTGTTACCAAACCAGCCATTTCACGTCTAAATAGCTGAACGTACGAGCCAACAGCGCCTTGACAGACGCCGTTGGTTACTCCCATGCAAACAGTTTTCCAGCTACTTGTTGGTCTCTTTTTCGGTTTTCTGGCCCTCAACACGCTACATTACCTCTTCTACGCCCTCATGGGCCGTCTGGGCCGGGCCGACGATGTAACGCCCCCGCACGATGCAGCGGCGGCCGGCATCTCCTACCGACGCATTGCCGTACTGGTGCCGGCTTACAAAGAAGACGCCGTCATTTTGGAATCAGTGCAGGCCAACCTCAAACAGGATTACCCACGCAGCCAGTACGACCTAATCGTTATTGCCGATTCATTTCAGCAACACACCCTCGACGCGCTGGCGACCCTGCCTGTGCGGGTGCTGCCCGTTTCGTTTGAGGTCTCGACGGTAACAAAGGCGCTCAATGCCGCGTTGGGTACGCTGTCGACCAGCGAATATGACATTGTGGTGGTAGCCGATGCCGACAACCATCTGGCCAGCGACTTCCTGAGCCGGGTCAACGTCGCCTTTGCGCAGGGATGGCGCGCCATTCAGGGGCATCGGGTAGCCAAAAACACCAATACCCGCGTGGCCGTTCTCGATGCGGTCAGTGAAGAGATCAACAATCACATTGCCCGCAAAGGATACCGGGCGGTAGGCGTCTCGGCCACTATCATCGGGTCGGGCATGGCCGTAGACCTGGGTCTGATGAAAGCCGCCATGGACAACTTGACCACCATCGGCGGGTTCGATAAAGAACTGGCTATGAACCTGGCCGTGGGCGGACACAAGATCGGTTACCTTGAAAAAGCGTACGTGTACGACGAAAAGGTGGCCAAACGGGCAGTATTCGAACAGCAACGTACCCGCTGGATTGCGGCGCAGTGGCAGTTTGTGGCCGATTATTTTCCGCTCGGCATGCGTAGTCTGCTGACCGGGCGCTGGCTCAGCGGGATTAAGTTGGTACAAGAATTAGCCCTGCCGAAGGTGTTGTTGCTGGGAATCCTGCTGCTCACCACGGTCGTATGTCTGCTGGCCGGGCACGTACCCACGTTGCTCATGGCTATTGGGCTGCTGCTGGCGCTGTTCCTCAGCCTGGCGCTGTCGATTCCCGGTTACCTCTGGAAACGGCTCTCCATTCGCGATCTGGGTGTGGTAGTTGCCTTAATGGTGAGCTTCGGGCGGGCGCTGTTCAATATGCGCAAGGCATTCAAATCTTTTATGCACACGCCCCACAACGCATGAATTCGGCCTTCCCCCTGATTTCGCTGGTCACGATCAATTATAACCAGGCCGAGATGACCCGGCTCTTTCTGGAATCGGCGCGGAAGCTGACGTACCCGGCTTTTGAAATCATTGTGGTCGACAACGCATCAATTCCCGCTTTGAGCACGCAGGTCGACCTGGCGCAGTACCCGTTTGTGCGGCTTGTTCGGAGTGAGCAGAATCTGGGTTTTACCGGGGGGAACAACCTTGGGATAGAGGCCGCAAAAGGCGACTACTTTTTTATCGTCAACAACGATACCGAGCTGGAAGCCAATTTATTGACCGAACTCATCAAACCCTTCCTGCAAGACCCCAGGGTAGGTGTGGTGTGTCCTAAGATCCGGTTTTTCGATACGCCTAACCTCGTGCAGTTTGCGGGGTACGGCCCCATGAACATGTTTACCGGAACGGCTCATCTGGTAGGGTTCAACCAGCCCGACGGCCCGCAGTTCGACCAGCCGGGTACGTCGCCGTTTGCCCACGGATGTGCCATGCTCGTAAGTCGGACGGTGGTGAACCGGGTAGGGCGGTTTGCTGACCGCTTCTTTCTGTACTACGAAGAACTCGACTGGTCGCAACGTATTCGTACTGCGGGCTTCTCCATTCAGTACCAGCCCACCGCCACCATCTGGCATAAAGAGTCGGCTTCGGTAGGTCGGGAAAGCACCATCCGCACCTATTACATGACCCGCAACCGTATTCTGTTCATCCGGCGGCATGGTTCTCTGGCCGAACGGGTGTTCTTTTACGGTTTTTTTGCTGTGGCCGTACTGCCTAAGCATGTAGCTTCCTATGTGCTCAAGGGCAGGTTCGAACATGCCGGTGCTTTTTTGAAAGCGACGCTCTGGAACCTGCAAAACGGTTCGGCCTCTGCTGTCTGATACCACTACCCCGAAACTAGGTTAAGTCTTGCTCGATCAACTCACCCTATTGACCAACCGATGGCGGTATAACCCGTGGCTATACGGCGTGGCAGGCCTTGCCTTGGCGGTGCTGGCGGGGTTGCTCATTGCGAAGCTGGGCATTCTGGGCGGTCTGCTGTTCATTGCTTTGCCCCTCGGCCTGGCGTTGCTGGCCGGGATACTGACAGAACCCAAAATCGGTTTATACGTTTACGTGAACCTGAGCTTCCTGATTGGCGCGGCGCGTTTTCTGGACGGTGACCTTCAGGTAGGCCTCGGCCTCGACGGGCTGCTGGTGCTCACGTTTGCAGGTACGTTGCTCAACGCCCGTCGAATGGCATGGGGCCGCTTGAAAAACCCGGCCTTCTTTCTGGTGGTCCTCTGGGTAGTGTATGTCAGCCTTTCCTACTTCAATCCGGCTTCGCCCCACCCACCCGCCTGGTTCTACCACGCCCGGTCGTTTGCGTTAAGCTGGCTCTTCATCGCGGTTATTGTACTGGTGAACCCCATTACGCGGCAAGATGTGTGGCTGCTAGTTAAGACCTGGATTGTATGGTCTATTCTGGCGGCCCTGTGGGGCTTTAAGCAGCAATACATTGGCCTGGAGCAGGCTGAGCTGAACTGGTTGGCGGCGGGCGGGGCACGTACCCACATCTTATGGGGTCAGCTGCGCAGTTTTTCGTTTTACTCCGATGCGGGGCAGTTTGGCTCTGAAATGGCAGGCGTTACGCTGATTTGCCTCATTTTGCTCATGGCCGAACGCCGTTGGTACTACTGGGCACTTTACAGCATACTTATCCTGCTGATTTTCTGGGGGTTCGCTGTGTCCGGAACGCGGTCGGCTCTGTTTGTACTCATTGGTGGCTTTGGTGCCTTTATTGTGTTGCAGCGGAAGATGATGCCTATCATTCATAGCGCGATCGTTGGTATTCCTATTTTTTGCATCCTTTATTTCACCCACCTCGGCGACGGCGTCTATCAGATTTACCGGATCCGAACGGCACTGCATCCCACCAAGGATGAATCGTTTCTGGTACGGCTCGAAAACCAGGAGCGCCTGCGGGGCTATTTAAAAGACCTGCCATTTGGTGCGGGCATTGGCAGTTCATCGGGCGCGGGTGCCCGGTTTTCGCCCTGGCACTGGGCTTCGCAGATTCCACCCGACAGCTGGTACGTCATGCTCTGGATCGAAACGGGCGTTGTTGGCCTGAGTCTGTACCTGTTTGTGCTGGCCGGCATCATCCTGACGGGTATCTGGAAAGTCTGGCAGTTGAAAGATCCGTGGCTTACTACTTTGATGCTGGTATTACTCAGCGAATTCATCGGCATTTGCGTGGTCAGCTACTCGAACCCGATTCTTGGGCAGTTTCCCACCAGCACACTGGTGTATATCAACTCCATGCTCTTCGCCTCGGCCACGCGCTGGGAGCAGAAAACTGTGAACGTATAACCAGTTTCCCTACCAACTGATAACGCAGTCAATGACCATGCCCCCCTTCGACAGTATCATTTGCGTAGGCCAGACCACCTGGGAAGGCGATTTTCAGAAAGCTGTGGTGCAACTCATGTGCGAGCTGTCGGTTCGGCACCGGGTGTTGTATGTCGATTACCAGCACACGGCCAAAGACGTACTCATGGCGGCAATGGGGCGTCAAAAAGACGTACCTGTCCGGTCTGTTCTCCGGCTCGGCAATCCGCTGACGACCAAGCCGGGAAAGGCCGGTAGCCTGGTGCACGTTTGGCAACCACCCGTTATGCTGCCTATTAATTTCCTGCCCGCTGGCCTGCACGACAGCCTGCTGCCCCTGAATGCCGACCGGCTGGTTTCGGGGCTGCGGGGGGTAATGAAGACACTGGGCTTCAAAAAACCGCTGGTAATCAATGGCATGCATCCGGTACTGGGCCGGGCCATGCTGGGCAAGCTGAACGAAGCAGGCACGATTTATTACTGCTTCGACGAGATCACCATCTCTAAATGGATGAGCAAGCATGGCGGCCGTCACGAACCCGACTACCTCCGCCGGGTCGACGCCGTGGTGACTACTTCCGAACCGTTGCGACAAACCAAGTCGAGCCTGCAGCCGAACGCTTTTTGCGTGAAGAATGGCGTCAATTTTCCGCTATTCAATCAGGTGCGGCAGTTGATCGAACAGCGCCCGGCAACCAGGCCAGTTGTGGGGTACCTCGGCACCGCCGACGATCGGTTGAACGTCGACATCATCGAGCATTGCGTGAAAACGATGCCTGACGTGGTGTTCCAGTTTATTGGCGAGATAAAAGAGCCGGCCATTCTACAACGGCTGAGCGAATTCACGACGGGGACGTCGCCCAACGTGGTATTTACGCCACCGCACCAGCCCGCCGACCTGCCTGCCGTACTGGCGGGGTTATCGGCGGCCATGATTCCGTTCGCATGCAATGCCCATACGTACACGATCTATCCACTCAAGATCAACGAATACCTGGCGGGTGGGTTACCCGTAGTATCAACGCCTTTCTCGATTCTCGACGATTTTGCGGGCATTGTTGACCTAGCCGATACCCCGGAAGCCTTTGCCGCCGCTCTTCGCCACGCCCTTACCGATCAGGCACCCGAGCGCATTCAGGCCCGTGTCGACATGGCTCAGGCAAACTCCTGGGCACACCGCGCCGACGAGTTCGAGACCGTTTTTGAATCGCTTAGTACTGATCCTCAACGTACCTGAACAATTCACTACGGTTTCGGGCGTGCAGAATTTTAGCACCCGACAGTGCCGGAAACAGATTCGTGTATTCGTCGAAATCATGCTCGAAGCCGCCGCCCGGGTGCGACAGCAACGTGTTGATACCGCCGAAGCAACTCGCCAGGGCCGCCGTACCGCCATGCATCGATATAAACCGGTCGCAATTGGCGTACACCATCAGTTGCAGGTGGTTGAAGTTGTCGACCCGTGCTTTGTGCTGATCGAAGAGGTCGTTCATCAGCAGCACTTCCGGGTGGTTGTCTCGTAGCCAGGCGTGTTCGCCCAGGTCCATGATTTCACTGTTATCATTTACAATCTGCCCGCCCAGCGGCCGGTTGTAAATGATCTGATACCGGCCTTTCAGCGTACCAATCAGGTGATCGAGCGCTGGAATGTCCAGGAAGTTAATGGGCGGCTTATCCCACTCGATATTGTACTTATTGGCAATCACCAGCAGCGGCTTATCGTAAACAAACAAGTCATTTCGGTACTGCTGCTTAAACGGCACCGGCGCCCATTTCGAGAAATCGTAGGCGGGCGCGTGGGTCATGTTCGGAATGCTGTAGTTGCCGTAACCCGCCTGCCATACCCGCTTGTCGTGCTTCTCGACATGATCGGGACTGAAGAAATAAAATGGACGGGTGTTTTTAGCCGAAATCGTTTGTTGCAGCGTGCCGTTCAGGTAATGCCAGTAAGCAAATGGCATGGCGTAGCGTACTTCCTGATCAAACTCACCATAAAACTCAATCACTTTGTACGGCTTTTTCGTCATGAAATCGGCTTTCCAGAAACGAATTTGGCTAAGACGAGCAAAGTAGTTATCGCGCACGAAGTACCGCAGATCGGGCCGGTAATGCGGGTACCGTACCGCCGCCACTACGTACAGAAATTTAAGAACCAGTTTTTGCATGCAGCCAGAGGCAGATTAAAGAGTGGGCATCGCCATGGAAGCCTTTCCAATTTGGCCAGTGAGTTGGCGATAAATCTGTGCGACATCGCTGGCCATGCTTACAGCGTCATAACCAGTCAATACCGTTTGCCGGGCTGCCCTACCCAGCTGCGACCGAAGCGCTGGGTTATTGCCGAGTCGCTGTATGGCCGTGACAAGCTGTCTGGTGAGGTCATTCAACTCGATGAGCAGTCCGTTCTGGCCGTCGGCAATGAGTTCGGTGGTGCCATCGGTCTTCGAGGCAATAATGGCTTTACCCATGCTCATAGCCTCCAGCAGCGCAATAGACAGGCCTTCCCAAAGCGAGGGTAGCACGTAGATATCGGCAGCCGCCAGCACCGCCGGCACATCCTGCCGGAACGGGAGCAGCGTAATCTGATTTTTGCAGGGCAACTGAGCCAGTAACGCCAGTGCTTCGGCCCGCTGTTCGCCATCGCCAACCATCAACAGGTGCAGGTTCGGGTTCT
This sequence comes from Fibrivirga algicola, assembly GCF_011742925.1. Lineage (GTDB taxonomy): Bacteria > Bacteroidota > Bacteroidia > Cytophagales > Spirosomataceae > Fibrella > Fibrella algicola. The sequence goes on along the minus strand of NZ_WAEL01000005.1, from coordinate 98,958 downwards.
GCGCAGCTAGCTGCGCAAAGGCGTTGAGTAAGGCCAATGGTTGTTTCTGGTGCGTAAACCGGGCCACGAACACGAGTAGCACCGCAGCCGGATTGATGCCTAGTTCAGCCCGAATATCCGGGAACGCCCGCGACGGATCGAAGCGGCGGGTGTCGATCCCGTTGTTGATCACTACCGACTCGAAAGCAGGCATTAACTTTTGGCCCGTTTGCTGGTTTGATGCCGATACCGAGATCGTTTTGGCTGCTTTACGGATCAGCAACTGTTCGCCAGCCGTCCGTATCTGCCGAACAAGATAGGGTTGATCATCGTGAAAACTCCAGCCGTGTACCGTGTAAATGAGCGGTAACTGCAGCTGTCCCGCGGCCCAGAACACGTTGGATGCCGCACGGGTACCGTGCGCATGAACCAGATCAATCCGCTGCTGCTCAATAAATGTTCGAACAGCTTTCCACTTGGTCACGTCGAACGGGCGGGTTGTGCCAATCACGGTCACCGGCACCTGCATTTTCTGCAACCGGTCGATCATAGGGCCTTCCGTAAAGGAAAGCACCACGGGCTCGAACTCCGTTCTGTCGAGATTATTGACCAGGTCGAGCAGGTGAGACTCCCCACCCCCTATCTGACCCTGCCGGATCGTTTCAAGTATTCTAATTTTCCGCCCCATTGTGTGGTGAATAAGCAAAATCGAGCTGGGTCGTGTCGATTGTGAAAAAGCGAGATACCGTTACGCCTTCCGGGCAGGCAACCGCTCCAACGTACCCATCTGACACCAAAAAGCTCATTGTCCGCCAGGTTTCAACCCCGGCTAACTGGTCAGATTCAACCTTGTATATCCCTTTTGACGATGAAATGCACGTCAGGTCATTGATAAGCCCTTCGCCGGTAGCTTTTAGCAGGCTCTCTTTTCGGGTCCAGAAGGTATAGAACAGCGTTCGGGGGTCTGCGCTGGCGGCTAAACAGGCCTGATCGTCGGCGTCAAACATAATTGGAATAAGGTCTTGATACGGCCAGTCTGGGTTTATCCACTCCACATCGATGCCCACAGGTACGTACCCAACGGCCAGTACTACCCACTCGCCCGCATGCGACACGTTCACCTGCCAGTCGACCTGCGATGCCACCGGGAATACCAGCTCCGGTTTTCCAAACGGACCCGTCAGCAAGTCAATCTGGTTGGGAGGCGTTTGGGTAAGCTGTCCTGCCACCAGTCGAAGCAGACCACGACCGGCAGTAAACCGCTGTTTATCAGCCAATTGAACAAAGCGATTGGCTCGTTCTTTTTCGGTTAGGCTGAGTAGCCCGTAAAATCGAGATTGATCGGCAGAATTTATACGATAGCGCACCACTGCAATTAACGACGGTTGCAACTCGCTGGACCAGCGTTCCCACTGTACATCTACGGGATTAATGGGCGAACGTTCTGACATGGTGCATTATATGCGGGTGGATTACGTGACGAAGCGAATGAGGTTGGGTCTAAATTAATACGATAAACCGTAAGTATCATGGCCACCTTCGGGCAACAACCGGCCAGCGAAACCAGACGGCTACGCTGTCTACTCGCCTGTTCGGGAGGCGGCCAGCCCATTCTGATGTAGCCGCTCTGCCAACGTTTTCGACAGTTGCTACGTACTGTTGACGCACGCCCCCCTTCCCGACTTGTACCACACCAATGAAACGTCTGCTTTTTTTTCTGGCCGCTGCCCTGGGAATTGTGCTTCTCCTGGTGAATCGACCGAATAGCGTAGACGCTCATCCGCCCAAATTAGCCACCTTACTTCCGTCCAGCGCTTTCGATACCAGCGGCCGCATTCCCATCGACGCCACGCGGTGGTACCAGGTCATCAATAGCAGTAATGGATTGGAAGCGCTTTTCGACGGCGTTACCGATGTGTCGGTCAACACCGGCTGGAGTAAAATGACCGACAGTTACGAAGCGTATTACCCCCTTCGGATCGGCGAGCAGATGACCATCGACCGGATTCGTCTCTTTGATTTCGCCGACCAGAACCTCGACAAGCCCATGACCCTGTCGATCATTACGGCTGATTGGCGGCGGATTCCAATTGCCCGGTTCATTGGCGATAAATACAACGAGTGGGTTGGCCCCGATCCCGCGCAACCAGGTACGTTCCGCCTGAAAACGCCCATAACAGGCGCCCGTTATTTACTCCTTCACACCTCGGGCGCCTATCCATCGGAGCTGGAACTGTATGGCCGCTACGTGCCGGGCGAGACATTGGCTAACAGACCACAGGTACGTCGAACGCCGTTTCGGCAGGCAGCGGGCGTTAACATGTTTGAGTGGAACATGGAGGATCCGGCACACGCGCTGGTGATCGACGAACGTCAGTTGCCAGCCATGCGCAGCTTTGCGGCGGTGCGGCATTACATGGATTGGGAAAAGCTGGAAGCCCGACCCGGTCACTACTCGTTTAACCCCACCCTCAGCGGGGGCTGGAACTACGATGCCCTATACGAACGACTGAAGGCCGAGCAGATCGACGTGCTGGCCTGCCTGAAAACCATTCCCAAGTGGCTCGAAAACCTGTACCCGGCCGATCGGCGCAATTACAGCAACAACCCCGTGCGCTACGGCAGTGATCTGTCAAAACCAGCGTCTTACGTCGATCAGGCGCGGGTGGCCTTTCAATACATGGCCCGCTACGGCCATAACAAACGCATCGATCCCGCGCTGGTGTCGGTCACGACTGAGCATGACCATTGGCAACCCGTAAACCAGAAAAAAATCGGGCTGGGCCTGATCCGCTACATTGAGTGCGAAAACGAACGCGACAAAACCTGGCATGGCCGGCAGGGCTACCAGACTGCTCGTGAATATGCCGCCAACCTGTCGGCTTTCTACGACGGTCATAAACAGACGATGGGCCCCGAGGCCGGGGTAAAAAACGCCGATCCGTCGGTAACGGTGGTCATTGGCGGGCTGGCCGGCCACACCACCGATTACGTTCGGGCTATGGTTGACTGGTGCCGCGAGTTTCGGGGCTACCACCCCGATGGACGCGTGAACCTGTGCTGGGACGTAATTAATCACCACTTGTACGCCAACGACGCAGGTACGTCGCAGAGCAATAATGGAGCCGCCCAGCGGGGTGCCGCTCCGGAACTGGCAGGAGTCGGCCAGCAGGCGGCCGCGTTTGTGAAGCTGGCGCATGAACTCTGTAACGATATGCCCGTCTGGATTACCGAAGCAGGCTATGACACCAACCCCGGCAGCCCGTTTCGAGCCATCGCGATTGGGTCTAAATCAGTGGAGCAAACGCAGGCCGACTGGATACTGCGCACCGCCCTGCTGTACCTCCGCGTAGGCATCGACCGGGTTTTCTTCTACCAGATGTACGACGAAAATCCCGATGATCCTACGCAGTTTAGTTCTATGGGCCTCATTAACAAAAACAGAACCCGTAAGCCCGCCGCCGATTACCTTTTCCAGGCCACGCGGCTGATTGGCAATTATACCTATCAGGAAACGCTTCGCAGATCGGGCCCTACCCAGCCACTTGTTGACAGGTACACACTGGATTTGCCCAATCAGTTGACCCAAACGGCCTATGTCTTGATGATTCCTGACGAACGCAACCGTACTGGGTTTTACACCCTGCCAGTCCCTAAAGGCGATACAATTCAACTTTATATGCCCGCACCCCGACAGGAAACTATGACAAAACGCCTCCTTGTCAGTCTAAATGGAAATGTCTCTGTTCCTGTAAGCGAAACGCCTGTTTTTGTTCTGCTTTCACCCATCCGGCATGGTCGTCCTACTGCCAGTAAAGGCCCCTTAACTAGTAAACAATGAATACAAAAAGTGCGGCGATAAACGGGGGGAAATGGATCACCATTGCTACGGTGATTTCTACGGTATTCCAGTTTGGGCAGATGGTTGTGTTGGCCCGACTGCTCACTCCCGGTGATTTTGGGCTGGTAGCAGTCAGTAACCTGATCCTGAGCTTCTTTCAGCTTTTCACCAATCTGGGTTTCTCCAACTCGATCATATACAAGCAGGAAAGTGACCGATCGGTTCTGTCGACCATCTACCTGATGAACCTCACCCTAGGCCTACTGATTTTCGGTGTCATTCAGTTGGCAACGCCAGCCATTGTTGCCTTCAAGGAGGAGCCTAGACTGGAACGGGTATTGCATCTGTCATCGTGCTATTTCCTGATCGTTTACTTCGGGCAGATTTATCTGTTTTTGATGGAAAAGGAGCTACAGTTCCGCACCATCGCCCTCATCGAAATTGTGGGTACGTTCTTTGGCACGCTCACTACGCTGACACTGGCCTACAACGGCTACCATGAGCTGTCGCTGGTAATTGGGCAACTGGTCATGCAGGCCATTAAAACCCCGCTGCTGATCATCCTGGGCAGTTCGTTGTTTAAACCTGTCCTGCGCTTCACCTTTGATAAAGTCGGAGAGCACCTCCGGTTCGGCATTTTCAACCTTGGCGACGGTATTCTGGGCTATGTACAGTCAAACTACGATAACCTGTTTATCGGCTTTGTGCTGGGCAATGAAATGCTGGGCCTGTACACGCTTGCTTACCAGCTGGCCATCTTCCCGATCACCAAGCTAAACCCCATCATTCTGCAGGTTGCTTACCCGGTACTGGCCAAGATGCAGAATAACAACGACGAGTTAAAACGGCTCTATCTGAAAATTCTGGACATCCTGAGTTACTGTAATTTCCCATTGCTGGTTGGTCTTTTTCTGACGGCCGACAGTGTAGTTCCGCTGTTGTATGGACCCGGCTGGGAAGGCACAGTTGACCTCATCCGGATTTTTGTGTTTATCGGCATGATGATGTGCCTGAATCATCCTCTGTTTACGCTCGCCTTCACGAAGGGTAAGCCCAACCTCCTATTCTATCTGAATCTGGTTACGCTGGTGGTGAAGATCCCGCTGGTGTACTGGCTGGGTCGGCAATACGGCGTTACGGGGGCAGCCATGGCTTTTTTGCTTACCACGCTGTTTAACCTCATTCTCAACTTTGCCATTGTTCACTACCTGATTGGCAGTTTTATGGGCGTGTTTCTGCGTAATGTAGCGCGCCCAGTGCTATTTTGCCTGCTGATGGTTGGTGCTGTAACTGCCTACAAGGCATTTTTTGGGTATGAAGGTATCGTAAACGCCCTCAGCGAAATAGTTATTGGTGGCGCCATATACAGCGGCCTCACCCTTGCCTTCAAATTCTCGATCAGGGAGTTAAAACAGCTACGGCAAGCGTTGTAGAACCTCGCCGGCAAATCTGAGAAACAACCAATTGACGCTGCATTGTGCTGCCGGGTACGGTAGCACAATGCAGCGTCAATTTTTACTAATAAGACACAAACCAGGTCAGTGACGTGTTACCGCCCGTCCAGAACTGCCTGGAGCTTTTGGGCAAACTCCTTATCGTTGGGCGGGGCAAATATGTAGCTGTGCTCGCCGGGTACGTCGTGGACATGGACCCCCTTCAGGGCAAAGGCGCGCCAGCCGTAATACTCGTAATCATCCATGTAGAAGGTTTGCACCGTAGCCCGGAAAAGATGCACCGCTACGTCGGCCGGTCTCAGCCGAAACTCCGCCAGGGCTACATCGTTGATCGCTTCGATTTTGAAGCGAGTATCCAGGATGGCTTCCTGCTGCTGGGCCTGACCAAACTTAAGCTGCCAGTAGGCCCGAATAGCCATCCGAAGCAGTACTTTGTCAGGCCGGGTGCTGGACTTTAGCCACCAGTACTTCTTGATCAGCCGCCGGTCAATCGACTCCATCTTGTAGTTGACGCCCTGCCAGCCATGTTTAGCCAAAAACGACATTGTGTGGCTTACTTTATTACTCAACAAGGTCAGGCGTTGCTGCTTGCGCTGCCACCACGGGTTTTCATGGCCGGGATCATAGGCCCCAGCATCGAACAGTGCCACCAGTGCCACCTTTCTGCCCTGCTCAGTGAGCTGACGGGCCATCTCAAATGCAACAATACCGCCAAATGAAAACCCACTCAGTGAATACGGGCCAGACGGGTTGTGCTTGATGATTTCTTCGTTGTAATGCGCGGCCATGGACTCGATGCTGCGCAACGGCTCATCGACGCCATTTAGCCCTTTGGCCTGTAACCCATATACCGGTTGGTCGGGATGTAGATTTTGAGCCACAGCGTTGAACAGCAATACGTTAAGGCCAGCCCCATGCACAATATACAGCGGCTGACGCGTGCCGGTAGGCTTGATAGGCACCAGCGACTCCCATGATACGGGCTTGTCATCCTCCCGCACGAGGGCGGCCAGCGTGCGGATAGTCGGGTACTCGAAGAGCGAAGCCAGGGGTAACCGACGGCCCGTTTTTTCCTGCAGCCGGGCCATGAGCTGAACGGCCATGAGCGAGTGCCCACCCAGCTCGAAGAAATTATCGTCAAGGCCAATGCGGTCTCGGCTCAACACCTGACTCCAAAGTGCCGATAGCATTTGCTCTTCGGGCGTTTCCGGCTGTTGACTCAGAGGGATGGGTGCTGCCGTTGCCGCCGCAACACGCGTATTTGGCGGAGCAGGCAACGCTTTACGATCAATTTTACCGTTGGTGGTTACGGCAAACCGGGGCAGCAGCACGAAATCAGTCGGCAGCATATACTCGGGCAAGAGCTTAGCAGCCTGCTGACGCCAGGTCTTAGCCTGCTCGCTGCCGACGGCACTTACGCCGCTCTCACCGAAGCCACCAACCGGACTTTCTTCGGGCACAACGTAGGCCACCAGTCGCTGGTCGCCGGGCTGATCTTCACGAGCCGTTACCAGTACCTGTTTTATGCCGTCTAGTTGCACGAGCGTATGCTCAATCTCGCCCAACTCGATCCGGAAGCCCCTGATCTTGACCTGCTGATCAATTCGGCCCAGATAAACGATATCGGCCGTGCTGGGTGTGCCCCCGTTCAGATAACGGCCCAGATCGCCTGTGCGGTACAGCTTTTCGGGTTTGGCCGAAAAGGGATTGTCAATGAATTTTTCCGCCGTTAGCTCGGGCTGATTCAGGTACACGCCCGACACGCCTTCACCAGCAATACAGATTTCGCCCGGCTGACCTTCGGCAGCCTGCTGTCCGGTTTCGTCGATCAGGTATATCCGGGTGTTGGCAATGGCATGGCCAATGGTAATGCGCTCGTCGGTGGGCAGAATCTGCTTTCCGGTAGCGTATATGGTCGTTTCAGTGGGGCCGTAGTAGTTCCATAACTCGCGGCAGCAACCCCAGAGCGTCTGAGCCAGTTCGAGGGGTAAGGCCTCTGCACACGAGATAAGCCGCAGCCCAGCATGGCCCCGCCAGCCAGCCTCAAGCAGGAGCCGCAACGTAGCGGGTGTGGTCTGAATGAACGTAATAGACGGATCGTTGAGGCACTGGGCCAATGCTTCGCCATTCCGGGCGGTGGCCGGGTCGATCAGGAGGAGTTCGGCACCAACCAGCAGCGGCGTGTATAGTTCAACAACGGCCAAATCGAAGGCGATGGTTGCCAGGGCAATGGTCTTATCGGTGTTGGTCAGGCCAGGCTCACGGGCTATGCTGAAGAGCACATTGGCCACGCTGTGATGACGAATCAACGCGCCCTTTGGTCGGCCTGTGGTGCCGGATGTATATAGAATGTAGGCAATATCCTGACCAACGGGGCCCGCCTCCGGGGGCGTTACGGGATAGTGTTCCAGCGTTGGCCAGAGTGTTTCTACCAGCAGCTCACGCACGTTTGCCAACGCCAGGCGCCCCTGATGCGCCTTCGAGGTAAGCAGCACAGAACAACCCGCATCTGTCAGCACGTACGTGAGTCGGTCGGCCGGATGTTGCGGGTCGACAGGTACGTAGGCAGCACCGGTTTTAAGGATACCCAACATACCCGTCACCATCGGCAGCGACCGGTCTACAGCCAGGCCAACCCGATCGCCGGGCTTCACACCCTGCGCCAGCAACGCATGCGCCACCTGATTGGCCTGTTGCTCCAGTTCAGCATAAGTTAATGCTTCTTCTTTGAACCGAATAGCCACCTTATTGGGAAATTCCCGGGCGGTTTCGCTCAATAAAGTCGACAGTGGCTTTTCGCGCGGGTAAGGATACTCGTTGAACGGTGCAGGTACGTTCCCAGTGGCTTTACCCGTTAAAGCGATGCTTAGGTCGGCCAATGCTGCGTCGGGCTGCTGGGTAACGGCCAGTAGCAGATCAGCAAACGACTGGTGGAAGCGAGCAATGGTCTCGGGCCGGAACAGCTGCTGATTGTATGACCACAGCAACGTAAGTCCGCCCTCAGTACCAAGTGCATTGAGCGATAGCTCGAAATTTTCGAACGCGCGGGCATGCGTCAGCAATTGATGCGTGAGGCCGGAAAAATGTACGCCTTTATCGGGTTCCAGATCAACATTGAACACGACAGGCACCAGCGTAACGCGGGCCGGATCACGAGGAATGGCTAGTTGCCGTAGCAGGCTGCCAAATGTTAATGGCTGGTGTTCATAGGCATCTAGCTGAGCTGACCGTCGTTTGCGGAGATACTGTAGAAACGATTCCTGAGGCAGATAACGGCTTCGTAATGGGAGTAGATTGACACAGTGTCCTACCAACCCTGCCTGTCCAACTATAAGCTGGCCGGCCGTGGGTAACCCCAATACTATATCGTTTTGATGGGTGAGCTGATGGAGCCACAGTTCAAAAGCAGCCGTCAATGTACCCACCAGGCTGCTCGACGTGCGCAGGCCGAGTTGCCTAACGGCGTTGACCAACTCGGCACTAATGACCAATTCGGCCCGTCGGCTGGCGAAGGTGCGGGGTACTGACCGGGTAGTATCAGTGGGCAGGTTGAGCGTGGGTACGTTATCCCGAAACTGGTTAAGCCAATACCTCTCTATTTCCCGGTAATCGGTGTTGTCTGCCAGTTCCTGCTGCTCCATTGCGTAGTCAGCCAGTTGAGGCGCAGTAGCGAGTAATGGTTTTATCCCATGACTATAGGCCGAATAGAGCGTTCCTAATTCCTGCAGCAATACACCCGTCGACCAGCCATCGCAGATGATATGGTGGGCAGTTAGCGTAAATTGCCAGTCGGCAGCGGCTAATTTGGTTAAGCGAACCTGCACTAACGGGCCCGCCTGAAAATCGAACGGGAAACAGGCTTGCTGGTGAATATACTCCGCTAAATCATCCTGCTGTTCTGTCGGTGATTTATGAGTCAGATCATTGATCTCCAGGCCAATGGTTACTTCATCGGAAATGCACATCTGCTGCCCATCGGCACTGAACGTGGTTCTCAGGGCATCATGACGAGTAACCAATTCTGCCCATGCCTGGCTAAAAGCCTGTTGATTAAGCGGGCCCGTAAGCCGAAGCGAAATTGATTCATTATAGGCACAACTGGCAGCATCACCGCCCAGCTGGCAGGCAGTCCAGATTTCAAGTTGCGGTTGCGTCGTGGGTACTATCCGGGCAAGCTGAGGGCCGGCAAAGGGGTCAAAATCTGGGGCTGTACTGATAATCGAGGTAGTAGTTTCGCGCATCTTTACTCAGTTTGCATAAACCGGCAGCCCGTCGACAGGCTGCATTATACTCGCAAAAATCAAACCACTTAATCGATACGAACCTGTGAGGCCCCTTGGAACGCACCTATATGTGATAGGTAAAGATAAGCGATGGTTTTGAGATGGAAGATAACCTGATTGGTCACTCTGTGGCTGTCTGTAGAAATTACGGCTTTAACTTGGTCCAATTCGCCATAAATTTATTGGCCGTCACTTACCTTTTTGTTACAATTTAAATCGTCTTAGCCACCTACCGGCCAACTCGCTGTAGCGTTTTTTTAGGTCTACCGGTAAGTTCTCCCATGTCCATTTGGCTGGTCTCTTCCAGGTAGTCACCGTCAACGTTATTCAGAACAGGTAGTATCGGCTGTTGCGTTACCCGATCGAACAAGCCAAGAAGTTGTTGCTCCGTTCGCCCCCAGGCAGCATCAGCATCCATAATGAGTAATGCTAATGCGCTCTGTTTCATCATGTATACCGGAATCTGATGATTAATAAGCGGTGGCAGTTCAAGCAGAATTCGATCGTATTGCGTTGGGTCAAAATCTGTTGTGTGATCGAGCAGGTATTCCAGACTGGTCACGTTCATAAAATCCGGACGGGCGGTATAAGGCAAGTACGTTACCCCTAATTTGTCTTCCCGCTGTTCGTTGCCGGTGCGCCTGGGGTAGCAACAGGCCACCCGTAAATCAGCTTCTGCATATAATCGAATCAAGCCATTAGAAATCCAGGTTTTACCTTGTCCCGGCCGAATACTAAATAAAGTAATAATTGGTGGGAATGGCTTATTGGTTACCTGCGCAATCTCAATATTGATGGTGTTCATCAGCTGCTCGAACATGCTGCGCGACGCCCTCGTAACTTTCGACTGTGCCAGTGGATTTTTAACCTTTGGAAACAAAGCCGCAACCGGACGACCAATTAATTCTTCGGCATGATCAGGCGATTTGATCCGCTTGTCGAGCCAGAAACGGAGCGCCATGAGTAGCAGGGCAATGAAGATCCCAACGCCTATACCAACAATCACCAGCTGTTTCCGCTTCGAAGCCAGTGGTGCCAGCGGGAAATTGGGCGCATCGAGAATATCAAGCTTACCCCCTACCGACACATCTTTTTCGCGGGTACGTGACTGATCCACCTGGTTTAGCAGATCGGTATATTCTCGTTCAGCAAGAGCCAGGTTGCGATTCAGCTGGCGAATCTGTGACCCCAGTGGACCATATTCATTCGTTTTGGCCTCAAACTCCCGAATGCGCTTTTCGTACACTTCCAGCTTAGCCGACGATTCTTCGTACTGCATCGACCTGGCTAGCCGGTCAGTGGCCAGTGTCTGCTGCGGCAGCCCGTCTGAGTTATTGGCAATGGCATCGTAGCGCTGCGTACTGGCCTTCAGGTCATCGGTAGCCTGCGTGACAGTTGCCTGCAATCGGGCAAGCACGCTTCTGGGTTGGTTATACGCTTTAGCATTAGCCAACTGACTTTCGGCCTCGCTCAATTTTTGCTGTTTGGCATTTAAGTCTGCGCTGGCAAGCTGTACACTGCTTTGCATACCCGAGCGTTTATTTAGTGCGTCTAAGGCCGCTTTTGCGCCATTTCGCCGCATCTTCTCCTGATTGTACTCAGAAATCAGGGCCTCGCGCGAGGAGGCTACATTCCGCGCCTCTTCATCGTAATCGAGCACCTGGTGGTTGGTCCCGAAGGCGCGCAGCGCCGCATCTGCCGCATCGAGACGAGCCTTCGCCTGTTTCAGTTTCTCTTCGTAGAAACCAACCACCGATTTTGTTTCCGACGTTTTGAAATACGCATTTCGTTTGCTTAGGGCCTCTATGGCGTAAGTCAACGTTCGTTGGGCTACCGCCGGGTCATTGGCTTCATACTCCATCAGAAGCACATCGTTGGTATTCTTCCGGGGCGCCGCCTTCAGCTTTTCCCCCATTTTGGTAATCGAGTAGTACGAATCTGAATTCAGCAGCAGGCTTTTGATCGGGTTCGCTGCGGGCATCTTCGCGAAACTATCCAGCGCCATGCGCAAGTCGGCAGTACTTCCCAATATGGGCAACAGGTCTCTGGTTTCAACGGGGATATCCTGCTGTAACTTCTGAAAACCAGCCGCTCCAAGCACCAGGCTATCGGGCTGCTCGAGTTGTAGATGGTCGGCCAGCAGGGCCACACCAACCTGTAACATGGTTTCTTTCGAACCGAGAGTCGACAGCAGGTTGTCGAACGCGCTGGTTGAGCGGTCCATGGGTGACGCTATTTTATCGCTTAACAGCGTATACCCCGACGCCAGGCCAGTATAAAGCGCAGCTTCCGACTTGTACGTCTTTACCTCGTTGCGAGTCAGGTAAAAGGCAGTGCCTGCCGTTACAAGCGGAATCAGCACAAACCAAAAAGCGTGCTGTTTCAAGAGGCGTAGAAAAACGGCGATTTTCATACAGAGGCGTTATAATCGTTTGAGCCGTTGAACAGGCACACCCATCAGGGATTCAAAAAAGTGAACCTGTTTCAGGAAGTCACCTTTAGCCTGTTCGGTGCTCGTCCGAGTCAGTACATATTGTGTTGTAATGGTTGCCATTGCAGTAGCAGTGATCCGCCCTTTCTGCAAATCCAGTTCGGCCAGCCGATAGGCCGTCAACGATGCCTGTTCATCGACAAGCCGAAGTTTCAACATCTGCTGAGCCGTAATCATGTCCTGGTAAATGGAAATCAATTGCTGTTTTAGTTGCAGTTCGATCACCTCACGTTGCAATTGAGCGGCCTTCTGATTCGACTTAGCCAACCGAATGGCATGTTTCCGGCCAAACAGGTCATACAGTGAGATCCGCAAGTCGACCCCAGCCCGATAGCCGTTGGCGATCTGGCCCAATGTGTTCGCTCTTGTGTCGGTAGTTGTAGCGATGATCGTCTGGTCGCCAACTGAATAATTTAAATTACCCGATAGGTTCTGGTAAATCTGGGTACGTGTCTGATCAACGGCGGCGTCGAGTCCATTTACCAGTTCCTGCTGGTATTTAACTAGCGGAGAATAAGCCAACGCCACTTTCAGGAGTTGCTCAAAAGGCAGGAGTTGAACGGCGATATCCTGATTCACATCGAGGTAGAGCGTATCGCCCGGCAACCCGGCCGATCGACCAAAAGACACCATTCCCCGTGCACCTGTATTTTGGGCAACGGCAGGTAATCCCACACTGAGGATTACCATGGTAATGACTAAACTTGACAAACGGAAAAGAACCACGAAGCGATTAAGCGATTGAACTATGAGATACGCAGGTATACGACTAAGGCTATTCCCCGAAGGGCCCAACAAGACTTGGTCGCGTTTCCTTTTTGACAGAAATCAACGGTGTATGTTACGTGATGCCCTGTAAGGCTCGTTGTCGGGGCGCCCTCACGTCGAACGCACCCGCTTAGGGCATAGCAAATATGATACTAACCTATGGGATTTATCGACTCTATCGGTTGTAAATCGTCAGATTGAGTTGTTCTGGCCGCCTTTTCCCATATCCCCGAGATATTTCCTTGCCAATATCGCGCCAGTCCAGCAAGTACACAGGCATTCATAAAGACAAAATAGAAGGGTACAAAAGCAGGCTTCCAGCGGGTTTGTTTGTCTTCGTTACGATACCCGACATACGCGAGTCCGTAGAAACCTACCTGCCCAGCCAGCAATAGCCACCAGAAAAGTAAAGATAGCTTAGATGCCGAAGCGACTGTCAATTGACCTACGATTGCTATGTTCAATATAACAAGCAATGGCAGGCAGAAGGGCGTTACGGCCCAGCGTAATACCCGATGAGATACGTACTGAAACGAAAGCCAGCCATAACGGACTACGTTTAGTAATGGGCTTAGCCGGCGAATGGATTGAAACCCGCCTGTGGCAATGCGTATTTTCCGCTTTTGCTCTTCCCGGATCGATGGTGATGGGCGCTCCAGAGCATAGGCTTCGGGTTCGTACTCGACCCGGAAACCGCGCGCTGCAATCCGGAGCGAAATCATAAAATCGTCGAGCAGTGTATCGGCCTCAACGGGCTCATACAGCTCGGTTCGGATAGCAAAGAGTTCACCTGCCGCACCAACGATGGTGTGTAACTCGGCGTCGAGCCGTTTTAATAATGACTCATATCGCCAATAAAGTCCTTCACCACTACCCGAAGCGGCTTCGGTGACCTCCATCTGTATGCGCTTTTCACCGGTAACGGCACCAACCTTCGGGTCGTCGAACTTCCTGACCAAACGGCTTACAGCCTCCAGATTCAACGTGGTATTGGCATCGGTGAAAATGACCAGTGGGGTACGTACCTGGTGCATGGCGTTGTTCATAGCCTCGATCTTACCCAGCCGCTGTGTACCCGACAGGATAGTCAGGTTAGGTACGTTCACCCGTTGCGCCTCCAGCCACTCGGCCGAACCATCGGTTGACCCTTCAACCACGAACAGCAGGTGCAGTTGGGCGGCCGGGTAGTGCTGATTCAGGCAGTTTTGCAACTTCGCCGGTAAGCAGTCGATCTCGTTGTAGGCCGGTACTACAATCGTTACAGGCAGTGGCAGACCAGCTGAGGGTAACGTACGCTGCCCAATACCCAACACACGGCGGATTTTGACCAGCGCATATAGCACTACACCGTACCCTACGTAGGTGTAGACGACTACGGCCATGAGAAACCAGAAGAGTATAAGTAAGAACATAGAGATGGAAATCAGACGTTTTCCTGTTGCCAGAGGCTGAAGAATGTCTTGTAAATAATTTTCATGTCGTTCAGAAACGAGAATGTCTCCACATACTTGATATCAAGACTTATCCGCTCCTGTTCGTCCATCCGGGATTCGCCCCGAGCCCTTTTTTCTACTTGCCACAGGCCCGTTAGTCCAGACGGCCCGGCGAATCGCTTTACGGCCTGATCGGTGGTTAGCTTCTCGGCTTCGTATACCGGCAGCGGGCGATTACCCACGATTGACATATGACCAAGCAGAATATTGATCAACTGCGGAAGTTCGTCGATACTACTGTTACGCAGAAAGTTACCTAATCGAGTGATGCGGGGGTCATTCCGGAATTTGACGAAGGCGGCTCCTTTTTCACCCCGACGCAGGTAGTCGCGCTCGCACACGAAACGATCCTGATCAAACAGCTTTCGCTGGCAGGATGAGGCAATCATAGCGCATTCCTCGCACAGATTTGATTCGGAAACCGACTCAGAATTCCCTTGTGCCTGACCCGTGTTGTACATGTTGTTTCCTGAGACCATCTGTTTCAGCAGTTGATCTGCCTCGGTCCGCATGGTTCGAAACTTGATCATATCAAACACCCGATAGTTTGCCCCCACGCGCTTCGATTTATAAAAGACCGGGCCTTTTGAATCCAGTTTGATCAGAATAGCTACCAGTAGCATCAAAGGACTAAAAACAACAAGTGCCTGTAGTGATGCGGCAATATCAATAGCCCGTTTCCAGGTGGGCAGTTCAAACTGGAAGCTACCGACAGGCAGCGGTGCATCGGGTTGGGCAGCAACCCGGCGCATGAGCGTCAGGAAGAAATGAATACGTTTTTCGAGATGCGCCAGATCAGACAGCGATAGTAAATCGGTTACGCCCGCCCGGAGCGCAAGGCTTACAGTCTCTTCAGTTGATTTATTGCACAGTAGTAGGATCGGCACACTTTGCTGTATCGTTGTGGCGCGTAACGCAGCTAATGATTCAATATTGCTCTGGTTCTCATTAACAATAATGAGCGAGGCCATTTGACGATCGCGCATCCAGGCGATTGCATCATCAATCCGGCGATACCAATGGATTAGATAGGCGGAATCAATTAGAGCTGATAATTGATTGAATACGGCTTCTTCTCGTTCAACCAACACCAGACAAGTGGCCGTTTGCCGGTTCGTTTCCGCGCGTATCATAGATTACTAGTGGTTCAGTGACGTTGAATAGACAATTTCTCTAATCGGGAATCCTGGAAATACGTAAATGATGGCATAGATTTTGATACGCCCAAATTCAACTGCGAGCTCTATAAATTCAGGGAGTTGGGCGACCAAAATCGCTTCAACAACGACGAATGCATAGGAATTACAGGCGTTTCGTCCTGTGTCTCGGCAAGGCCATACCGGTTAGCCAGTGTGCGTAGCGTGACACTAATTTCAACGGGGTTGAATGGCTTGGCAATGTGCGCATCAGCACCAGCCTCTAGGCACGCTATTCGCGTATCGCTATCTGCAGCATCAGACAATACGATAGCAAACGTATTGCGAGATAACTTATTCATCCTGAGTAGCTTAATTAATTCTAAACCATCAAAAAACGGCAAATTCAACTCGGTGATGATGCAATCAAATTGAAGTCCCTGGATTAGAAAACGAACCGCATCGCGGCTGTTTGTAGCCACGGTAATCGTATACTCATCGCGCAATGTTTGCGTCAGGACTGTAACAATGTGAGGGTTTTCTTCAACGATCAGGAGTTGACGCTTTATTTTTTTCATGTTTTGTTGTGGAATGGAAGGTTCTCAACTTGATGATGGCACATTTATTGCTACACACCAAGTAGAACCAGCTAAGTAATTAAAAGAGGCCGTCCCTATTTAAGCTATAGCACCGTACAAATCGTCTTATGTAGCTCCCTCTCCAGGTAGCTCAATCGGCGTTTATGTACGGTTATGTCAATAGTTAAAGCTTTAGACTACATAACTGCTTAGGTAGTCACAGAAGTAGCCTCGTTTTAATTATTCCGTGTTCGCATCTCTTTTACAGCCTCCCAATTAGTAAGGCTCCATTTCTCGTCAATCGTCCTATCCTGCCGGCGTATTCACGAACCTGCCCGTTTTCAGGCCCGCTACTTCCCTCTTGTTTTTGACGTTTGCATCGGCACGCTCACGCATATTATTCAGCCTGTGCCTAATATCTGAAAACGCTCGACTTTAACTGATACTCAGTTTGAGTTTCTAAAATAAGGCGCAGTATATATTTACGCATGAAATGCTTACCTATAAACAATTCTTTTTGAGCTAGTTACAAAGAAGAGCGACAAGTTTTAACAGGCTGATCAACTCATTCGGGTAGTGTACATCTTACACTTATAAAAACAAGAGAGTGACGCCTACATAAGGGCCGTTTGCTGGTGTTCCCCTCTTCAATTGTCTCATGCCAAGATGCACCCTATCAGGGTAAGTACGCAGGCGGTAGACCGATCGAACGATTGGTCCTATCTATCAAAAGCTAACAGCCAATGTGACAATTTTTTGTACTAATCAAATAATTAGTTTCAGTAATAAATGGATGGTCAAAAGGATCAACTCATCATTTATTTCGTAGACGGTTAGCCATTTATGTGGTAACCATGTGACCAAAACACTTTACCATCGTTGTCAGGCCTCAGGCGATAGGGAACTCCAGTAGCTGATTAGCACTCAACCCTGACAGACAGGTCTGGCCACGTGCCTAGTGGGTAGCTACACTATTTTGAGGGAAGCGAATCTGTTTTCTACAGCAATTTGTTACACCTTTATATACACAGTTTTGCCCCTACCCTATGATTTCTTTGCGTAACTGGCCGTTGCTACTGACGGTCGCGCTTGGCTTATCGCTGCCGACCCTGGCGCAGCCTAAAAAAGCCACTAAACCCGCTGTGGCACGTTTTAACCCCACTGCGCCGATTCCATTCGACAAGTCCGTGAAAGTGGGGAAACTGCCAAACGGTCTGACCTACTACATCCGCAAGAACGCCGAACCCGCCAACCGGGCCGAACTGCGGCTTGTGGTACGCGCAGGCTCGGTACTGGAAAACGATGCACAGCAGGGGCTGGCCCACTTCATGGAACACATGGCGTTCAATGGCACAAAAAATTTTCCTAAAAACGAACTGGTCAACTTCCTGCAGTCATCGGGTATCCGGTTTGGGGCCGATTTAAACGCGTACACCAGCTTCGACGAAACAGTGTATGAGCTGCCTGTACCAACTGACTCGGCGCGGGTATTTGAGCGGGCCATGCAAATTCTGGAAGACTGGGCTCACAATGTCAGCCTCGATACCACCGAGATAAACAAAGAACGTGGCGTGGTGCTGGAAGAATGGCGGTTGGGTCGTGGCGCACAACAGCGCATGCGCGACAAATACTTCCCGTACATCCTGAATAATTCGCGCTACGCCAACCGGCTGCCTATTGGTAAAGACAGCATCATCCGCACCTTCAAGCCCGAGGTACTGCGAAATTTCTATAAGACCTGGTACCGGCCCGATCTGATGGCCGTGATTGCTGTGGGTGACTTCGACGTGGCTAAGGTGGAAACCATGATCCGTCAGAAATTCGGACGGATCCCAAAAGCAGCTACGCCGGTGCCGCGCCCAATGTACCTGATCGACTCGCACAAAGACACGAAGGTGGTCATTGTGACGGATAATGAGCAGCCAAACACCACCATCCAGATCATTTACAAACGCCCCGAATTGAAAGACCGCACCCTTGGTGACCTGCGGTCTGACATTACACGCGAACTGTTCAACGCCATGCTGGGCAACCGAATTCAGGAACTCACCCAACAGGCCGACCCACCCTTTTTGTACGGAGCCAGCAACTACGGCTCATTTTTAGGCAACCTGGACGCATTTACTGCCTATGCCGTGGCGAAGGAAGGCAACATTCAACGGTCAATACAGGCGTTACTTAACGAGACATCGCGCGTAAAGCAGTTTGGATTTACGGCCACGGAAATGGCCCGCGCCAAAACCGAATTACTGCGCGGAGCGGAGCAGGCGTACCTGGAACGCAACAAAACCCGGTCGGCCAACTACGTAGGTCAATACGTGGGTAATTTCACTGACCAGGAGCCAGTTGTCAGCATCGATTATTACTACAACTTCGTAAAACAGAACCTCGGCAGTATTGCGCTACCCGAGATCAATGGGCTGGTCGATCAGTTCATCCGGACCGAAAACCGGGCGGTAGTAATTATGGCCCCTGAGTCTGACAAAGCCAAGCTGCCCGGCATTGACCAGGTGATCGGCTATATCGATGCCGCCGGAAAAGACCTGACAGCCTACGACGATAAAGTCCTCGATAAGCCGCTGCTGGCTACCCCGCCAACGCCCGGCCCCGTGGTGAATACAACGAAGATCGA
Source organism: Fibrivirga algicola (assembly GCF_011742925.1). Classification (GTDB taxonomy): domain Bacteria; phylum Bacteroidota; class Bacteroidia; order Cytophagales; family Spirosomataceae; genus Fibrella; species Fibrella algicola. The sequence goes on along the minus strand of NZ_WAEL01000005.1, from coordinate 80,303 downwards.
AAAGATCGACGTGACAGAATTGCGGTTGAAAAATGGCGTGCGTGTAGTACTTAAGCCAACGACGTTTAAAAACGACCAGATCCTATTCACTGGAAATAGCCTCGGGGGTACGTCGCTGTATGAACTCCCCGATTACCAGACGGCTCGCTTTGCCTCTACGCTGGTCAATCTGGGCGGAACGGGCGAATACAGCCAGGTGCAACTTGGGAAATTTCTGGCCGGAAAAGCCCTGAACGTGTCGACCTACGTGTCGGAGTTGGGCGAAGGGGTTAGTGGCGGCACAGCACCGAAGGATCTGGAAACGGCGCTTCAACTGCTGAACAGCTACTTTACCCAGCCTCGCCGCGACCCCGACGTAGTAGCCGGCTTCCTGTCGAATCAGAAAAGTGCGCTGGCCAATCAGCTGGCTACTCCAACCCCACAGCGGGTGTTTCAGGATACGATCAGCGTGACGCTGGGCAACAACAATCCCCGCCGCCAGCCCCTTACGCCCGCCGACCTCGACCGGGTAAATTTGGACCGGGCCATTCAGATTTATAAGGAACGGTTCGCCGACGCCAGCAACTTCACGTTCGTCTTTGTAGGCAATTTCGACGTAGCCAAAATTCGTCCGTTGCTGGAGACGTACCTGGGTAGCCTACCCACCACCAACGGCAAAGAGACCTTCCGGGATTTGGGCATCCGGGCACCGCAGGGGCAGCTCAGCAAAACGGTTCGGCGGGGCGTTGATCCCAAAGCAAGCGTTCAGCTGGTGTATACCGGCAATTTCGAATGGACCGCCGAGAACGCAACGCAGGTTGATGCCCTGGCAGAAGTGCTCGAAATTAAGTTGATTGAGCAACTACGCGAAGCCGAAAGCGGTGTCTACGGCGTTTCGGCCAGTGGCGTATATGGCCGGTATCCGGTGCCACGCTACACATTCCGGATCAACTTTGGCTGTGCCCCCGAGAATGTAGATAAGCTGATTGCGCTGGTGAATAAGGAGATTGCCAAACTGAAAGCGACTGGGGCCGATGCCGCCGACATTGCCAAGTTCAAGGCAGAAACCCAGCGGGAACAGGAAGTTCAGCGCAAAGACAACAGTTTCTGGTTAGGCTATTTGTCGAACCAGTATTACAACGGAGATGACCCGCTGGAAATTCTCCGCGAGCCCGAACTTATCAAGCAGGTAACGGTCGAAAGCACAAAGGCCGCCGCCAATCGTTACCTCGTCGACAACCTGATCCGGTTTGTGCTATTGCCGAAAGAGTAACGGCTATTCTGTCCATTGATTACGAGGCCGACGCGCCTATACTGCCGACTAGCTGGCTGTGTAGGCGCGTCGGCTTTTGAGTACCTGGTTCAACAGCAGGCGTTACTAGTATAGCCAATAAATCATATGCCATGTCTGTATACTACTATACGAACAACCCCATCATATAACGTACCTGCCTTTTGTACGATAGTCGGTCGCGGATTGCCTGTTCACGCGTATTTTAGCCTCAGTACTTACCTCTTTCCCATTTCGCCAATGGACAAACTGTATACACTCTCCAGGCCTCTGCTTACCCAGAGCCTACTGTGGTTGCTCTGCTTTTGGGTAGCAACCCTGAGCGCGGTGGCCCAATCGCCAACCCGCTACACCATTAAAGGTCGTGTGATTGAAGACAACGGACAGGGTCTGCCTGGCGCTACACTACTCATTGCCGGAACGACCATCGGTACTTCGTCTGACGCTGATGGCAACTATACGCTCACCGCTACAGTGAAACCTGGCCCTGCAACCCTGGTCATTTCAGCCATTGGCTACGAAACGGCTCGCCAGGAGATTACCCTTGGTACATCTGAGCAGATTACCCTGAACGTTACCGTCAAGGCGGCCCCAACGAACCTCGATGAGGTGGTCGTGACGGGGTCAACGCTATCGGCTCCAAAACGGGAACTGGGCAACGCCATTAGCACAGTTCGGGCGGCAGACCTGGTTCAGTCTGGATCGGGCAACCTGATCAATTCGCTTCAGGGCAAGGTTCCCGGTGCGCAGATTACGCAGAATTCCGGCGATCCGGCGGGGGGCATCACCATTCGTCTACGCGGTATCAAATCGCTGGCGGGCTCATCTGATCCGCTCTACATCATCGACGGTGTCATTGTTAGCAATGCCAGCACGAACGTGTCGCAGATAGCGCTGGCCAACGACGTAGGCACCTCGAACGTGGGACAAAACCGCCTGTCGGACATTAACCCCGACGATATTGCCACGCTGAACGTCATCAATGGAGCGGCAGCAGCAGCGCAGTATGGCTCACGGGCCGCCAACGGGGTGGTGATCATCACGACTAAGCGCGGCACGAGTGGCAAACCACAGGTAAGTTTCTCGACCTCGTTCAACGTCAACGAGTTGCGGAAGATGGTACCCGTCAACACCTACGGTAAGCAGTTCGGCTTTACGGGCCTGCGCCTCTACCCTATCGGTGCCATTTCGGCCGCCCAGATCGCCGCGAACCCCGGCACTACTACCGTCGGCATTTTCCGCGATGGCGCCACTACCCCGTTGGCCACAAACCTCGTAGACGTAACCCGCTACAACTATTTCGACCAGATTTTCCGGACAGGCACCGGCACCGATAACAACCTATCAGTCAACGGCGGAAACGACAACACACAGTATTACGTATCGCTAGGGTATCTGAAGAATCAGGGCATCATTAAGGGCACCGACTTTACGCGTTACAGCCTTCGGGCCCGCGTCGACCAACGCCTGACCAACTGGGCCAAAGTGACCGTTGGCCTGAGCTACGCCAACAGCCTCTCGAATGAGAAAGCCAATGGCAACGTGTTCTACAGCCCCATCAACGCGGTAAACATCACCAATAACATCTACGACATCACCCAGCGCGATGCCGCCGGTAACCTGCTCGCCGTTGAACCCACCCGCGTAAACCCGCTCTCGACCATCGAAGACATGAAGTTCTCGCAGCAAGTGAGCCGGACAATCGGTAGTGTACAACTGAACCTGACGCCCCTCAAAGGCCTAACCGTCGATTACATCGCCGGTGTCGACTCCTACTCGCAACTGGGCAAAAACTACATCCGGCCCTATCCCTACCAGGCCGTAGCTGGTTTGCCAGCGGCGCGGTACCCGCAAGGTTACGCGGCCAACGCCACCAACATGGTGATGCAGTTCAACAATGACCTGAACGTCTCGTACCAGACGCTATTCGGAGAGGATTTTAAATTGAACGCCATTGCTGGTTATAGCTACCAGTATTTCCAGTCTGATTATACCACATTAAGTGGGCAGAATCTATCACCGTTTATCGAAACGGTAAGTGGCACCAGCAATACAACCTATGGGTTGGGCTACGGGTTGGATCGGTATGCGCTGGCCGGCTTATTTGGTCAGGCCACGATCGGCTACAAAAATCTGGCTTTTCTGACGGGAGCTATCCGCCGCGACCAGTCAAGTAAATTCTCGCCTACGCAAACCAACCAGTTTTACCCAAAAGTAAGCGGGTCGTTCATCCTGTCGGATCTGGACTTCTGGAAGAGTGCGGGCATTGGCAGAACGCTGAACAGCGTGAAGCTCCGGGCCAGTTATGGCGAGGCCGGTAACCTGTCGGGGATTGGGTCATACGCCCGTTTCTACCAGTTCAATCCCGTTGGTTTCCTGGGAAGGAATACGATCACGCCCGGCACACAGCTGGCCAACCCGGAGGTACAGCCCGAGCGCATGGCTGAACTGGAAGGAGGTGTTGATCTAGGGCTGCTCAATGGCAAAATCAACCTAGGTATCACGGCCTATCAGCAGAAAATCAGTAACCTGATTGTGAACCGTACGCTGGCCCCATCAACGGGCGGTACCAGCATTCTGAACAACGTGGGGGCAATGCAGAATACCGGCTTCGAAGTTTCATTGGATGTGCAGCCCATCAAGACCAAAGATTTTAGCTGGGATTTCACGGTAATCTACAACCAGAACCGAAACAAAGTGACCGATCTGGGTGGCCTGACGGTAGTTGACGTGGGGGCTGAAGTGGTATCTGGTGCGCCGGTTCGCCTCCTGCTGAACCAGCCCGTTGGTGTATTCTTCGGTACGGCCTACGCACGTAATGCCGACGGATCACTGATTCTGACGTCGTCTGGTTTCCCGCAGTCGGAACGGGCTTCGCAACAGGCAACCGGTTCGATTGATTTTGTGCCAGCCCGTAATGCAGACGGCACATTCGATGTCACCAAGCCCCTGGCCAACGTGATTATCGGTAACCCAAATCCGAAGTGGACGGGCTCGTTCAGCACCAACCTGACCTACAAGAAGCTGAATCTCCACGTATTGCTCGACGCCGTTCAGGGTGTTGATGTGTTCAACGCCGACAAACGTACCCGGCAGGGCGTGGGTCTTGGCGATTTTGCCGAGCGCGAATTACGGGGCGAACTACCACGCGGCTACATCTTCGGCATTTATAACACGCAGGAGTTCCGTGTTGATCCGGGCTCGTACACTAAACTGCGTGAAGTGGCGCTTAGCTACGCATTGCCAACCTTTACCAAAGCGATCCGCAGCCTGAATGTGGCCCTGATTGGCCGCAACCTGTATTCATGGGATAAGTACACCGGTTTCGACCCTGAAACCAACGCTGGTGGTAACAACGACCTGATCCGTGGTGTCGACTTCGGCAACGTACCCATCCCACGTACCTACCAGCTTAAATTGACGGCATCATTCTAACCCCCCTCACCCCCGTCCCCTCTCTTTGCCATAAGAAAGTGGGCCAGGGGTGAAGGCAAACACCTTCATAATGAAACGATACCTCATTCTTACCACCCTACTGGCGGTGGGCCTGTCGCAGATGGGTTGCCAATCGCCCGAATACCTAAATCCCAGTTCGATTAGTCAGTCGCAGGCGGTGAGCTCACCCGATGGGTTGATCACATTGGCCAATGGGTTGCAATACCGCTACACCACTGGTGGCGCGTTGAGCGTTCTGTATAACGCCACGGCGGGTGGTGGGCTTACCACTCGTGAACTGAGCGTGTTGAACGTCGGCAACATTGAGGAAGCGAACCTGGCTACCGGCGGCGGCACGGTGAACAACGGAAACGCGGTTGTACGTAACCTCTGGACGCAGTCACATCTGGTGCGGGCCAACGCTGAACTGATCCTGGCCAACACGGCGGTGGTCGATAATGACCCTGGTACAAAAAGTGGTATCGTAGGCTACGCGTCGATCTTCCGGGCGCTCTCGCTGGGTACGTTAGCTCAGTTCTTCGAGCAATCACCAATCACGACGGGTACCAACGCACCATTTGTGGCCCGGACTCAGGTTTTACAGGAAGCCATCAAAACTCTGGAAACGGCCGCTACGCAGGTGGCGGCTACGCCCGTCTCGGCTAATTTCACCAATAAGGTGGTGCCGGGCATCGATATTCCGAACACCATTCAGGCGTTAATTGCCCGCTATGCCTTGTTCGCAGGTGATTACGACAAAGCCCTTACTGCCGCCGCTAAAGTTAATCTGAGCAGCCGGTCGGTCTTTAATTTCGACGATAACACCCGCAATCCACTGTTCGATTACACGTTTGGCAACCTGAATGTATTTCAGCCCACCAATGCTAACCTCGGCATCTCGGGTACGTTGGCGCCTGACCCTGCCGATAAGCGACTCACGTTTCTGACCCGAACGAGCAGCAATACGGCCGTTACGCCGGTGGTAGCTACGGCCTATTACACTGCCAACACCGCGGCCATTCCGGTATACGTACCGGGCGAAATCATATTGATTCAGGCAGAAGCCTATGCCCGGAAAAACGATCTGACCAACGCCATAACGCAGTTGAACCGGGTACGTACCAAAGTGGCCACGGCTGATGTGTTCGGTCTGGGTGCCGCCTTGCCCGCTTATTCGGGGTCAGCCACCGCCGCTGATGTTTTGCTCGACATCTACAAGAACCGTCTTGTTGAGCTAGCCTTTCAGGGATTCCGCCTTGAAGATAGCCGCCGGTTCGGTCGGCCCGGTGCGGGCATAACTGGAGCTGAACGGAATCGGAATTTTTTCCCGTATCCGCGTACCGAACGCGATAACAATACCAGCACGCCGGCCGATCCGACGCTGTAGACAGTAGTTTCAAGTGCGCTGCTCATCCACCAACCGTTCCTGGGCAGCGCACTTGAAACTTGGCACCTGAAACTAAATTTGCGCCGTACCTTGCAGGCTGTAAAAAGCAGTTTGTTATGATCATTGCACTCGGCACCGACCACGCCGGTTTCACCTACAAAGAACTGGTAAAAGCCCACCTGACGCAGGCTGGCCACACCGTTATCGACAAAGGCACGTACTCGCCCGACCCCGTCGATTATCCTGACTATATCCGGCCTGCCGCCCAGGCTGTACTTGACGGCGAAGCCGAACGGGCCATCGTTTTTGGTGGTTCTGGCAACGGCGAGGCCATGACGGCCAACCGCCTTAAAGGCATCCGTTGCGGCTTATGCTGGAGCGAAGAAACCGCCCGCCTTACCCGCGAACACAACGACGCCAATGTACTGTCGATGGGCGCCCGCCAGATTCCCGAAGACCTTGCGCTGCTCATCGTCGATATTTTCATCAGCACCCCTTTCGAAGGCGGTCGCCACCAGGCACGGATTGAGAAACTCGATTTGTAACTTTCAAGGCCTCTGTCTTCTGTTGCTCCGCTAACGTACCTAGTTGTAACTGAGCAGCGCAACAGAGGACAGCGGACTTTTTTATGTTCTATTCGCCCCGCGACCTTCGGTTTCACCTGTATGAAGTCATTCAGGCCGACCAACTAACCCAACTACCCCGCTTTGCCGACCATGACCGAACCTCGTTCGATATGGTGCTGGATGCAGCCGGTCAGATCAGCGAAACCCTGCTTCGACCGTTGTTGACCGTGATGGACCGCGAGGAGCCGCAACTCGTCGACGGGAAAATCAGGGTACACCCGCAGATGGGGGCCATTATCCGTCGGTTCGGCGACGATGGCTGGATCAACGCCCCGTTTGATTACGACGAGGGTGGGCAGCAACTCCCGGCCACGATCATGAATGCAGCCACGTTTATTTTCGGCGCAGCTAATTATTCGTCGAGCGTATTCCCGTTCCTGACCACCGGTGCGGCCAATCTGCTGCGCTCCTTTGGCTCAAAGGAACTGGTCGATTGGTTCACGCCCATGATGTACGCCGGTCGCTGGCAGGGCACCATGGCCCTGACCGAACCCGATGCCGGATCGTCGCTCTCCGACATGATAACCGCTGCCGAACCCACCGACGTACCGGGCCAATACCGCATTCGGGGGCAGAAAATTTACATCTCGGCGGGCGATCACGATGCGTGCGAAAACGTGGTGCACCTGATGCTGGCCAAGATCAAAGGCGGCCCCGCCGGCGCAAAAGGCATCTCGCTGTTCGCTGTACCTCAGAAACGTCTGTCAACCTGGGGCCAACGCACAACTGACACACTCTCAACGACGAATCAGCTAGTCGATAATGACGTGCAAACGGCGGGTATGTACCATAAGATGGGCTACAAAGGCGCGCCTATCGCCCACCTGATGATCGGGTCGGGTGAAGGCGCCATTGGGTACCTCGTGGGTGAACCGCATCAGGGACTGCGCTACATGTTCCAGATGATGAACGAGGCACGCGTGGGCGTGGGTATGAATGCCGTATCTATCGGCACCGCCGCCTATTATGCCTCGCTGGCTTATGCCCGCGAACGGCCACAGGGGCGGCCTATCGCCGAAAAGGTGACCGGTAGTCCGCAAGTGCCGATCATCCGTCACGCCGACGTGCGCCGTATGCTGTTATTTCAGAAATCGGTGCTGGAAGGATCGCTGGGGTTACTGTTGCAATGCAGCTACTACGCCGACGTGGCCCATGCTGGCGACGGCGTAGCGGCCCAAAACGCCGCCATCTTACTCGACCTGCTGACACCCATTGCCAAATCGTATCCGTCGGAAATGGGTTGCCTCACCACCAGCGCGGCCGTGCAGATCCTGGGTGGGGCGGGCTACACCACTGACTTTCCGGTAGAGCAGTTTTACCGCGAAGCCCGCATTCACCCCATCCACGAAGGCACCACGGGTATTCACGGCCTCGATTTATTAGGCCGGAAGGTAACGTTGCACGGCGGTAAAGGTGTTCAACTGCTTATCGCCGAGATGCAGAAGGCCATGACTGAGGCCACAACGTACCCAGCATTGAGTCAGCTGGCCAGCCAGTTGGGCGAGGCAATCAACCGGCTCACAAAGGTGACTACGTACCTGCTGAGCCTCGCCGCCGATCCCGCCGTTTTCCTGGCCGACGCCACACTGTATCTCGAATTTTTCGGTATCGTCACCCTCGCCTGGCAGTGGCTTCGGCAGGCCACCGTCGCGCAGGCCGCGTTGCCTACCGCTCAGGGCGACAATCAGGCGTTCTACAACGGTAAGCTCATGGCCGCCCGCTATTTCTACGAATACGAATTAGTAAAAACCCTTTCGCTGGCGCAGCGCCTCCAATCAACCGATCACCTCACGCTGGATATGCATAGCGACTGGTTCTGAGGGCATTGTCTTACTGTAGTATATAGTAGGCTTCGCATAGCCGGAAATACCTCGTCAATGGGACCGGCTCGCGAGTTCCTTCTTATATAAAACGGCATACAATAAGCTGGTTGTCAAGCCACAATGGGCTAAAAAATTCCCACTCAGTAGGTAACTGAACACTGGTTAAACGGGTAGGTTTTAGGTATACGCTTTACCTAAACTTATCCGGCTATGTCATTCCAGGAACTCATGCTGACCTACGGCTATCCGATTCTGTTCGTAGGCGTGATGATCGAAAGCGAAGCCTTTCTGATCATGGCTGCTTATCTGGCACACCGGGGCTACTTTTCGTTGCCGATCGTGATCGGTGTGGCAGCTCTTTCTTCTTTTGCAGTAGCCCAACTCTGCTTTTTTCTCGGCCATCGATATGGGTCGGGCTTCATTGCCAAGCGGCCTAAATGGCAACAGCGGTTTAGCCGCGTACAAACCATGCTCCATCGCTACGGATCGGGGCTGGTATTTGGCTACAGGGCGCTGTATGGCCTGCGCGGATTCATTCCCGCATCGCTCGGCCTGGCCAGCTATTCGAATAGCCGTTTTCTGCTTATCAACGCTCTCGGGGCAATCGTTTGGGCGGTTGTGGTGGCACTGGCTGGCAATAGCATCGCGCACGCCGCCGAGCAGGTGTACGCCCACATACGCCAGCATGATAAACTGGTCATTTTCGTACTGCTGGGCCTGGGCACAGCCTGGGGTATTTACCGATTATACCAAAAACCCAAACTCGCGAAAACCGATACGCAGCCTGCCACTAATCTGGTTACGCAGGACTAGACAAGCCACTGAAGAAAGAAATCAAGAGCTATTCCGAAGCGCTTTGTAACTTGGTAGAGAATTAAATCTACGCCAGAAGTTATGCGTTCTTTCTTCCTGCTTACGTTCGCCGGTATTCTTACACTCTTTAGTTGTCAATCGCTTACTGCCCAAACAACCCAAACAGTTGTGCGACAGGAAATAGTGGCGATTCCTATGGAAAGACGGGTGATCAATGAATCGACCAAATTTATTGATAAGCGCACCGGCAACCCAATTTCATACCAGGCGTATCTTGAGCTAATGCGAACAGATAGACAAGGTTACTTTCTAGAGTCTATCATTGACGAGTATGGGAAAGTCAGCTCATATTCCATCCGTCCAACAACGACTGAAGAGCGCGAAACACGCCGTTTCATGCCCTTTGACCCAGCCCTGAGACCCAAGGTTGGCGAACCAATGCCCGAATTCGTCATGCAGGGGTTTGATGACAAATCGTATCGGCTTTCGACATTGAAAGGCCGAGTTGTTGTCCTCAGCTTCTGGGCGGGCTTGAAGCCGCCTACCTGGAACGTTAAGCAAGCAGCCGCTTTCGCCGATGCCTTGCAGCCCTACCAGTCAGAAATGGGCCCTGTTGCTTTAGGTGTGGTACGTGATTCGAAAGAGGAGGTTGCTGCCGCCATGGCTTCGCAGCCAATTCCATTCGTGGCGATTCCCAGCGCCTATAACTTTAGCCAGAAATTTCACGTGACCATGTGGCCGTCCATGTTTGTTATTAACAAAGCCGGAAACGTAGTCGCTTATCTGGCTGGCAGAGAAGCTTTTGAGCAGTTACCCAAAGCCCTAGAAGCGGCAAACAGGTAAACGAAGCGGCATGCTCTCCTAGCCTACGAACAGGTTAAGTGCCATCACTCCGGCCAGGCCGCAGACCGATACCAGCGTTTCCATGACCGACCAGGTCTTGAGCGTGTCGGCCATCGACAGCTGGAAATACTCCCGGAAGAGCCAGAAGCCTGTATCGTTCACATGCGAAAACATCATGCTGCCCGCTCCGATACTGAGCACCATCAGGTTTGGCTCCACGCCCGACGCCTTCAATAGCGGCATCATGATACCCGCCGTGGTGATGCCCGATACGGTCGATGAGCCCACGCAAACCCGGATGATGGCGGCAATGCCCCAGCCGATGATGTACGGATGCAGCGACGAGCCCTGCATGAGGTCAGCAATTGACTGGCTCACGCCCGCATCGGTCAGCACCTGCTTTAACGCACCGGCACCACCAAAAATCAGGAAGAGCATGGCTACCTCTTTCACCGAATCAACCAACAAGTCCGTTACGCTGGCCAGCGACCTGCCCCGTTGAATGCCAAGTGTGTACATGGCTACCAGCACAGAAACCAGCATGCTCACAACGGGTTCGCTCAAGAATAACAAGGCTTGTTTGATGAATGACCCGTCGATTAGAAACGGGTTGAGCAACGTACCCAGACTAATCAGAAAAATGGGCAGCAGCACCGTCAGGAAACTCACCCCCGTCGATGGCATTTGCTGGTCGGTCAGTTCCGGCGCAATCAAGGCCTGATTGGGCAGCGTAGTGTAGCGTTTCAGGGTCGAGCCGAACAGAATACCCGACACCAGAATAGCCGGAATGGCAACCAGTATACCGTAAAACAGCGTCAGGCCCATATCGGCGTTGAACTGCTTGAGAATAGCCAGCGGAGCCGGGTGCGGCGGCAAATAGCCCTGCGTCACCGACAGCGACGCCAGCATGGGAATGCCCACGTACACCGCCGGTAGTTTGTACCGTTGCGCTACCGTAATCACCAGTGGAGCCAGCAGGAGAAAGCCCACCGAATAAAACAGCGGCAGGCCTACCACAAAGCCCGTCAGCATAAACGCCCACCGAATACGACCAGTGCCCGACAACCGGATCATACTCGCCGCTATTCGCTGGGCGGCACCGCTTTGCGCTACCAACTTGCCCAGCATGGCGCCCAGGGCGATGATGCCCAGAATGGAGCCAAGCGTGCCACCAATGCCTTTCTGAATAGAGTCGACCAGCTTAACCGGCGACATACCCAACGCCAGCCCAACCCCCAGCGAAACCAGCAAAAACGCGAGAAAGGCGTGCAAACGCACATAGGAAATCAACAGCACCAGCAGGATGATTCCCAGAACAGTAACGAGTAGCGGCATTACAAAACGTAGATGGCAGAAACAAGGGCATAACCAGCGCCGCAAAGTAACCTACTGATTTACTGATCAAGTTCTTGTGCCCACGCAGATTCCTTACCAGCTTTGCAGGAGCATTTAACCAAGCTGAACTATGAAACTACAGAAGCTACTCCTATCGCTATGCCTCGCCCTGGGTATCAGCCAGGCTGTACAGGCGCAGGCCTCAATCGACGAAACAGTAAAGGAATGGGAACGGGCTAAAGCCTACACCAAAGAGTATCTGGATGCCATGCCTGAGTCGGGCTATGCGTTGAAACCCACGCCGGAAATGCGTTCGTTCGCTGAGCAGATGCTGCACCTGACGGACGCCGGTTACGGATTTGGCTCGGCAGCAACCGGCGAGAAACTACCGGCTGGCGTCGGCGAACTGGAGAAATCGACAACTGATAAATCGAAAGCCAACATCACTAAACTCGTACTGGCCAGCTATGATTTCGTGATCGCCGGGGTGAAGAAATTGACGCCTGCTCAACTGAGCGAGCAGGTAAAACTATTCGGCCGCTTCGACATGAGCCGGGGGATGGCGCTGGCTAAAGCGTTCGAGCACCAGACACACCACCGGGGTCAAACCACGGTCTACATTCGTCTGGCGGGTGCCAAGCCACCACAGGAGAAGTTGTTTTAAGCCTGAAATGAGATTAAATACAGAGGCACCGCGTACACAGAAAAGGAATCTTTGTGTACGCGGTGCCTCTGTATTTAATCTCATTTCAGGCTTACTTATCTACTCAGCCAATCCATACAACTGGTTGAAGAGGAGCTTGAACGTACCCTGCGCCTGTGCCCGGAACGTGATTTCGGGGCCGAACGCGTAGAGTTTACCAGCACCAACGGGCGCCATGAAAGCCGTTACGCCATCGCGGAGGTAGGCTTGCCCCCAGGCCCAGCCGCTACGGAGTGGCTTGTCGGTTGGGAACCACATCAGCGGTTTCACTGTGCCTTTGGCAATGGCTTCCGGGGCCAGTTTGAAGACCGGGCTCGAATCGAAATACACATCGGCCTGCGTAGGCATTCCCCAGGTAGCCTGCTGCGTTGAGTCGAGCGATACGCGTAAAATGCTACCGGGAATAAAATATTTCTCATTGTTCAGGGGGCGCTCCTGCCCGGTCGGTCCCATCTCCACAAGGGCATTCCGTACGGGTAAACCAAGGTGATACGCCAGGTTCGTGCTGCTGCCAATGGTCACTACCTGACCGCCTGCTTCCATAAATGCTTTTAGCTGCGGAATCGATTTATCGGCGGTGATGCGCCCCATCGAAGGATGGTATTCAGCAGGGATCTCTTCAATCTTTGGCTCGCGGGGCCCACCCGTATCGCCTTCACCGCGTGCCGGGGCATTGCCACTACCCACCGCCGGAATGGCGCGGGTCACGAACACGATCACGTCGTATTTGCTCTTCAGATTACCCGCGTCGATGTCCTTCGCATACACGAGCTGCATCGGGTAGTGGTACTGCTCCATCAACCAACGTACCCAGCCCGAGGGCATCGATCCGCCGTAGGTATCCCACAGGCCAATGCGCATGGGCGTAACTTTTTTCACGTTCGTCGGCCGTTTAGCCAGGCTAGCTACTGTCATACCCGACGCATCAAGGATCGATTTGGCTTTGGCCGACGCTGGTACGTAGAATGAACCAGCCGTTACAGTACTCGTTCCAGCCGGCATCCGGTACACCTCGACACCCGCCTTAATCAGGTCATTAACCGCCAAAAACGCGTTGTTAACCTGGCTGTTCAGCACGTACCCAGCACCCGACCCAACAACGTTGGCCTTGGGCGATTGTAATTCGCCGTAGGGCAACTTCTTGAACGGCCCGTTGAAACCAGCGAGTACACGGTCGAACTTCACGTTCATCTGGTAGGCCAGTGTCCAGCCAGCGGCGTCGTAAGGGCGAACCGGCGGGCCACCGGGGTACTGAAAATCGTTGGGGTGATCCTGCGGTTCGAACATATCCAGTATGTGTGGCCGGAATGCCTGATCAAGTTTCACGATGTACGAACCTGCTGGGTACGTCTTGCCCGCTACGCTGAAGCTAGCCGTAGCCTCCTGCACCTGGATGCCTGTTTTGATAAGCGCATTTACGAATTTCACCGCCGTAGGCCAGTCGGTCTGGCCCGACGGAATGATGTAGCCACGCGGATCGCGCAAGGTGGTATCTTGGAGCACGGCAGTAAAGTATTTCACCGGAACCCCTTCGCCACGCGGCGTCGGCCCGGCATCTGACAAGGCAGTAGTGCTACCGAGGGCCGTGGTACTGGCTGGTACCGTTGCGGTTCGGCTGGCAGCGCTAGCCACCGTAGCATTGGCAGGCGTTGCCACGCCGGGAGCCGTCTTTTTCAAGTCGGCCTGGTATAGTTCGTTAATCGCATCGACCCGCTTTGGCGAGAGCGTCCAATAATTGTCGCTGCCCCGGTTAATCGAGTTCTTGCCCATCTTGTAGATGTTGTAGAGCAACTGGTCGCGCTGCCGGGCGGCATAATCGAGTACGGCGTAATTGAGCGACACCGAATAATCGATCGACTGGCGGAACCGCCACCGCTGGGGCGTTACCGGGTTGGGCGTGTTGCCATTCGGAATGAGCCGCGATGGAATCAGGGGTACGTTCTCGGGCGTTGGGCCACCGATAATCTCTGTCAGCAGGCCAATCATGTTATGGAAGTGCGTGGTTGTGCGCAGACCACCATTGTACCAGGTCGAGAAAACCGAGCCACCGAGTCGGGTAAAGCCTGGTTTATTTTCGGTATTCAGGCGGTTGTACATAGCCGCCCCTAACGCATCGATCCCGGTCACCATCAGCGGATCGAACACGTAGTTGAACGGGTCGCGGTAGGGTGGTCCGGCCAGTACCGACCCGGCCGGGCCGCGCTGGTGGTGGTTGTACATGATTTGCGGAATCCAGTCGACGAACAGTTGCCGGCCGATATTCTGCGATTCTTTCAGGTTCATCATGTAGAAATCGCGGTTGTTGTCGTGACCAGCGTATTTCTCATACAGGCGGGGCAGGTTATCCAGCGACCGCTTTTCAGGAGCCGGGTTCCGCATGTACCAATTCGAAACCAGTTCCTGCCCATCTGGATTAGCGTGGGTGAGCAGAATAACTACGTTGTCCAGGATCCGCATCGTCTCGGAATCGGTGCGGCTAACGAGCTGGTAGGCCGTTTCGATCAACTGGTGCGTACCCACGGTTTCGGTCGCGTGCAGGCCGCCATCAATCCAGACCACGGCTTTTCCTTCCTCGGCCAATGCGCGTGCCTGCTGTTCGGTTAGCCCCTCGGCCCGCGCCATTTTGGTTGAAATCTCCTGGTAGCGGGCCAGTTTTTTGTGGTTTTCGGGTGAGGTAACGATCATCATAAACTGATCGCGGCCTTCCTCTGTCTTCCCGATACTGACCAACTTGGTGCGGGGCGAAGCGGCCAGCTTCTTAAAATACGCCTCGGTTTGAGTGAAGGTAGCGAGTTGGTAATCGTCGCCGATATTGAAGCCGAAATGGTCTTTCGGTGTCGGTACAGATTGCGCCAGTGCCGACACATGCAGCAGCAAGGCTGTACTTAAAGCAAGTAAAGTTGTACGGAACATAGAATGAACGAGAGCCGGGGAGCTCATTGATGAATTAGCCTCGAAGTACGCCATTTTATATGGGTTCTATAACGAAACGAGATAGAATAGTTGGCTAAACCAGCACTGATACCGTAGAATAGAACTCTTTCCGATAGTATTGATTTCACCGAAAGGTCTGCGCTCAGTAATCGCTCTAGCAACGTACCCAGCAGTTGTTCATGCATTGAAACGCCCTGCTCGTAAATGCGGTGCGCAAGGTTTCAATCTCCCCGCTGAGCAAGGGCGATCAGTTTATGACTCACCTAGCTACTGTATATGTAAGCTCCTTTCGGCCTGCGCTGCTTGCGCAAGCGTGTCTATCTCGTTTACCTACAGGTGTGCGCAATCAAGATCTCCTTTCGACAATACTGCCCGATAGATTGCCATTCGTTTGGCCGAAAGGCAATAAAAAAAGCCTGCAAATCAATAATTTGCAGGCTGGTGCCGAAGGCGAGACTCGAACTCGCATGTCCGTAAAGACACACGCCCCTGAAACGTGCGTGTCTACCAATTTCACCACTTCGGCAGGTACGCTTTCCCCTGTTGGGACTGCAAAGATAAGGGGCGATATACGCGTTTTGCAAACGTTTTCTGCAAAAAAACATTGGTATGCTGATTTAAGGGCTTTTAGTTCTAGCCCGACGAGGTGGATTTACCAACTGAAACTAAAAGCCCCTAAATCCGCGTACCCAGCTTTCTACAGCTCTACCTGCTCGTACATATCCGGGATTTCTACGTTTTTGAAGCCAGCAGCCTGTAGCTTTTCGCGCCAGATCTGCTGGGTGTCGTAATCTCCGTGAACGAGGTACAAGGTTTTGACAGCGGCGGGGTTTTGGCAGCTTAAAAACTCGAGCATCTCGACCGAATCACCGTGGGCCGAAAGCGAATCCATGATCTCAATAGTGGCATTGACATCGTAGCGTTCGCCGAAAATGTTTACCTGTTTGTCACCACGCTTCAGAATGCCCCCCAGGCTGTTGGGCGATGCGTAGCCCACAAACAGAATAGTAGTGCTGGGATCTTCCACATTGTTTTTGATGTGGTGCTTGATCCGACCCGCCTCGGCCATACCCGATGGCGCAATGATGATGCAGGGCCCCGGCTGGCCGTTAATGGCTTTCGACTGCTCTACGTCAGAAATATAATGCAGGTTCGGAAAATCGAAGGCGTCGCCGTCTTTTTTGATGTAAGCCAGAATCTCAGGGTTAAAATCTTCTTCATGATTCCGCATCACGGTGGTGGCACTCACCGACATGGGCGAATCGATGTAGACGGGCAGGTGTGGCAGTCTCCCTTCACTGGCCAGCTGATCGAGGGCGTAAATCAACTCCTGGGTACGGTCAACGGCGAAGGCAGGGATGAGCAGTTTGCCCCGCTTCTGCACGCAGGTTTCTTCCACAATCCGCAGCAGGTGGGCTTTCATGTCAGGCTCGGTCTCATGCACCTTATCGCCATAGGTCGACTCGCAAAGGATGTAATCGGCTTGCGGAAACGTCTCGAACGTTCGGAGAATCTTATCGTCGGGACGTCCGATATCGCCGCTGAAAAACAGCTTTTTTTCCACCACATTCCCCTGGGTGTTGGCTTCTTTGATACTCAGACTGATGGCCGCACTACCCAGCAGATGGCCAGTATCGGTGTAGAGAAAGCTGACGTTCGAGTTCAGGTACGTTCGTTTGCCGTACTCAACGGCCTGCATCTGAGTCAGGGCCTGCTCTACATCGGCTTCTTCGTACAGAACGTCCAGTTCGGGCTCGTTTCGGTTGCGACGACGCTTGTTTACCCGCTCTAGATCTTTCACCTGAATACGCGCGCTGTCCATGAGCATAATGCGACAGAGATCGAGCGTCGAGGGGGTGCAGAGAATGGCCCCGGCAAAGCCCTGCCGAACCAGCCGCGGCACCAATCCCGTATGATCGATATGAGCGTGTGACAGGATCAAGACGTCGACATCGGCGGGATTGAAGTGAAACTCCTGGTTTAGCTCGTCGGTGTTGATGCCCTGAAACAGGCCGCAGTCGAGCAGGATCCGAAAACCGTCGGCGGTGGTAATGAGGTGCTTACTACCGGTAACGGTACGGGCAGCACCCATAAACTGAATGGTCATTGCAAAGGGGTTTGGAAAGTCAGACAGGCAAGGTAGTAACAGGCTGGTAAGTTTGATGTTTTAGGGCTAGCCTGCCGTACCTGCGTTGGCTTTGTCTAAATCCCTTCAAGGAATTTAGGAGGGTCCCGCGTCCGGGTCAATACTGCGCCAGGGTTGCTTTCAGCGACGAGACCATGGCTTCGGCGAGGCTGGCGGGGGCCAGTACGCGCAGGTGTTCACCATAGGAACGCAGGTGCATGAGCAGGTCGCGGTTAGGAGCCAGCCGGAGTTTCACGATGCATTCGGTCTCGGTGTCGGAAATAACCTCCTGCGTTTGATGAATTGGCTTGGCCTTAACGTAGCGGCCAAACAACGGGCTGAACGACAGGCGAATTTCCTCAACGGGACCGCTGCTGTCCGTAATGCCGTAGATATGCTCGAACAGTTCGCTGACGTTGGTCAGGATAGCCTCAGGTACGTAGCAGGGCTCATCGAGAATTGAGAGGTCGCTCATGCGGTCGAGGGCGAAGGTGCGCTCCTTCTGGGTACGTTCATCGTAACCGATCACGTACCAGCTATCCCACACTTCGCGCAGCAAAATCGGGTGCAAGGTACGTAATACAGGCACCACGCCTGGCTCGGTTGGTTCGTGTTTGGTGTACCGGAACATGATTTGCCGGTTCTGGTTCACGGCCCGGATCAAGATGGGGACATACTGGCGGTTGCCCCCCAGAATTTTCTCTTCTACATACACTACGCGCCGGCCAATGCCTTCGGGCCCATCACCGGGTTTCACCTCCCGAATGATGTCGAGGCTTTGCCGCACTTTTTGCAACGCGCTGGTCAGTTCATCCGCCACCGAGGCGCCCTGTGTGGCCGCCAGCACCTCACGGGCGTAGTCGAGTGCTTCCATATCGTCGGGCGTGAGCATCAGCTTCAGCAGCCTGAACTGCGGATTGGTGTAGTAGTACCCATTGGCACGCTTGTCGTAGGCGATGGGCGCATCGTGGTCTTCCCGTAGGCGCTGAATGTCTTTTTCCAGCGACGAGATCGACCGGATTCCACAGGTTTCCTGACACAGCTCGAACAGGCGTTCCTTGGAATACTGACGTGGATACCGACTAATAACCTCGTCGATCAGGCGGTAGCGTTGAAAAGCAGAGCGAGTGATGGGCATAAGGGATTTTGGGGGTTTACCCTCACCCCCAGCCCCTCTCCCACATTGGGAGAGGGGAGCAATGCGCCGTTGACTAGCTACGCTAAATACTGGGCCGAGCACCCCCCTCTCCTTCACAAGGAGAGGGGCCGGGGGTGAGGTGAATCACCGTCAAAAATAATTCTAAAAAAAAAGATCAACGTAAAAAGATTACGTCTTGCTAGGTAAATATTTGTATCGGACATACAGAAACGATAATCATGAACCTTACGCAACGTCCGCGACCAAACGCACCTTACCCCGCCGCACTGGCCAGCCTGCCAGTTGCCGCAACCCGTCAACAGCGGGCTAGCCTATCGGCCCGCCAACTGTTTGATGTTGAACTGGGCCTTGTGCTCCTGAGCCAATTGATGCCGACGGCATCGCCCGATCACCTGCCTGCTCTGCTCAATGACGACGTGGCAGCCTGCAAGACCGATTGGACCGCCAAACAACGCCGCTGCCTGAACCGTGGCCGCGCGTTGCTACGCCCCTTTCAACACAGCACGCTCTGGAGCGACCTCCTTGACCGATACAGCCGCCTGACTGACCAGATGCAGGCATTCGACATTAGTAACGACCGCAGCCACTTCAACCAGAAGTCGGTTGGTTTTTTTCGCAACCGCGTCTTTACTCTTCGCCAGCTTCTGGCGTAGGGCGGGATGCCGTACTACTCTTGCTCGAACAACAACAAAGAAAATGAACATGACTGCTTTCACCCTAGCTTCCAGCCCACTGCCTTCGCAGCCTACTCCAAGTGCGCGTTTCGGCTGGCAGGAACCCCTGGCTACGCGCCTGAAGCATCAGTACAACCTGGCGGGCCAATCAGCCAATCGCCTCCTGAATATAGAATTAGGTCTTTTTCTGCTTACCGAACTGCTGCCCGATGCGCCACCCGAAGCCCTGCCTGATCTGTTGTCGGGTAACGGTCTGATCTACCTGCGTCGGCCCGTGTGGACCCCCAAACAGCACCGTCTGTTGAGTCGTGGCCGTACGTTGCTGGCCCCGTATCAAGACCGCGCTACCTGGTTTCAGGCGCTGGTGAAGTACGCATCGCTACCCGTTCAGGCCCGTATGTATAACCTGAGCCAGTACGGTAGCATCACTGAAGGCGCCAGAGCGCAGGCTGGCAGCTATACCCAGCGTGAACGCCTGACCCTGTTCTGGCGGGCAATGATCTAGAAAAGACCCCACCCGGACGCGGGACCGCCCTAGCCCCTCCCCTTAACCAGGGGGAGGGGATGCTCCGCTCACTCGAAAAGCTACGCATCAAGCGATACAATAGCTATCGAAGCATTGCTCCCCTCCCCTTGGTTAAGGGGGCCGGGGCGGCCCCGCGTCCGGGTGGGGTAAAACTCCTTCTTTATGCTATCTCAACTCATCCAACATATCACCGGCGCGGCGAATCCAGCGACGGCGCTTAAAACGGTTATGGCTCCTGTGTTGACCACTACGTCGACGCCAGCCCCCGCCCCATTAACAACGACCGACTCAACGGCACCGGCGTTGCGAACGGTAAAGCTGATCATGGTAACGGCCGCCAATAACAACAAGTATTATGAAATGCACGAAACCGCCTCAGGTACGTTCACGGTCAGTTATGGCCGGGTGGGTGGTTCGGTCAGTACAGCCACGTACCCAATAGATCAGTGGGACAAGAAATTCCGTGAGAAAGTATCGAAGGGATATGTTGACCAAACGTATCTCTACGCCGACCAATCTGCTACGACCAGTACAGATACGATTACCGACGCTCAGGTTCGTTCGCTGGTAGCGAAGCTGATGGACTACGCCAACCAATCGATTTTCCAGAACTACGTGGTATCGGCCCAACAAGTGACGAAACAGCAGGTGGAGGCGGCCCAACAACTGCTGGATGAATTGGCAGCGCTGATCGATCTAAACCTAGACGTAAGCCGATACAACGATAAGCTGCTCAGCCTGTTCAAGACTATCCCGAGGAAAATGGGGAAGGTAAGTCAACACCTTGTGCAGCAAAGTCCACAAACAGGTATTGACATACAGGCGTTACGCGACTATCTGTCGGCCGAACAGGACACACTCGACGTAATGCGAAGCCAGGTAGACCTGAACCAGCCCAAGCCCGATGCCACCAGCCCTGAGCAGGCCGCGCCTTCGCTGCTCGACTCGTTGGGCCTGACCATGGAGCCGGTCACTGACGAGCGAGTACTGACCTTGATTAAGCGGATGATGGGCAACGACGCCCACAAGTTCGATGCGGCTTTTTCTGTGCAACAAGCTCTTACTGAGGCGGCTTTTGCCAAACACATGGCAACTGCCAAAGCGAAAAAGACCCAACTGCTCTGGCACGGAAGCCGGTCAGAAAACTGGTTGTCGATCTTAAAGAGTGGCCTGGTATTGCGCCCTACCAATGCGGTGATTACCGGAAAAATGTTTGGCTACGGCATTTACTTCGCCGATCAGTTTAGTAAGTCGCTCAACTACACATCGCTCAGCGGTTCATTCTGGGCGGGCGGACGGCAGCGCGAGGCGTACCTGGCCATTTACGAAGTACACGTTGGCAAGCAGTTTGTCATACATGAACACGAAGCCTGGCACTATAGCCTGACGAGCGACACGTTGGCAAAACACGGGGCCAGTTTCGACTCGGTGTATGCTCAGCGTGGTAAGAGCTTGCTTAGGAACGAGTTCATCGTCTACAACCAGAATCAAAATACGATTCGGTACCTGATTCGGGTGAAACTGTAACAACCCATAACCTCTGAGAATCATGAAGCTAAAACCACTTAACCGGCAGTCTGTGCGCATGGCCGCTACCCTGCTGATGCTGGCCGAAGGAAGCACAACAACACTTAACGTAAAGTCATATCTCCGCGACCGGGGTTTCCGGGCCGGGCAGTCTGAAGTGTCATCATGGCTATTTCGCATTGCCACCCGCGAACGCTGGACTATCAATGACAACGGCACCTTCCGCGTATACTATTTTCCAAATTTTATGGGGCTTCCTCTCTCTGGGGGCTCTACGGTAGCCCGGGCAGCAGGAAACTGCTGAGTCGCTCTCTTTCCTCATCCGCAACGGCGGACTGTCGCGGCGGGTGAGGGTAGGCTACCCTTCCAACAACCCCATCTCGTCTTTCAACTGAACACCGGAGAGCTTTCGGCTTTTCATTTCGGTAAGCAGGTAGAGCAGCTTTTGCGTTGCGAACTCGTAGGGCATGCCTTCGGGACGAATGTTTGACACGCAGTTGCGAGATTCGTCTGTCAGGCCTGGGCGGGGCGCGTAGGTTAGATAGGCCCCCAGGCTATCGGGCGATGTTAGGCCGGGGCGCTCGCCAATGAGCATCAGTGTCACACTGGCTTTTAACGTATGGGCCACTTCGTCGGCAATAGCAACGCGACCTTGCTGCACCAGGCAGATAGGCGTCAGCGACCAGCCTTGTGCCATCAGTTCGGGCACTAATTGGGTCAGTAATGGTACAACATGCGTATTGACTGCTGTAGCCGACAGGCCATCAGCAACGACAATCGATAGATCGGCTGGCCGGGTACTCAGTGTCTTCAGTCGTAGCCACGAATCAGACTCCAGGCGGCGACCCTGATCGGGGCGTTGCAGGTACGTTTTACGGTCACCTGCCTGGCTCTGGAGTAACACCGGCCGGGGATGAATACGATCGATGTCTGCCAGCAGCCGTCCCGTTTCCAGGGTCGAATACACCGCATCGCGGGCGCGGGCATGGTCGAGCTGGAAATCGAGCAATGCGCGCGTTGGCAGGCTATGACCCGTGCGCCCCCGCGCAATACGGGCGGCGGTATAGGTTTGCAGAAAGTCCCAGGGGTCGTTGTCCATTTTATTCAGCGCGTTTACTTCTTCGTCCTGCTGATTTCTTTGACCAGAAAATACTCGCTACCAAACCCATCCGCTGGCGGGTTCTTAATGTCTTTGCGAATCACCAGTACCTCATACTCGTAGCCCTCTTCATGAGTGAAGCCCTGAATCTGATTGTAAAAGTATTGGAAGTTGTCAGAGTCCTTCTCTTTGACCTGCAGGCACTTCTGAGGAATAAAACCCTGGCAATCTTTGGTCGTGCTGGCAATCTTCAGGTAGAGCAGGTCCGGGTTGACTTCCTCCTGACCACAAGACAGAGCGGTTAGCAGGAGTAGCAACATGGCAGACAGGGTTAAAGCGCGTTGCATAAGCGGGTATGTCAGGAAGTTGGCAATAGTTTAATGACCTGATGACCCAGCTGAACCGGTTGTAGTTGTAATCGCTCGTTCATAATCCCGGCTTTCATGAGCCAGGCTTCAAACTCCGGTGCAGGTCGAAGCTGAAGTACCTGCCGTACATACTGCGCATCGTGGAAGCTGGTGCTTTGGTAGTGTAGCATCACATCGTCGGCACCGGGCAGGCCCATCACGAAGGTGACACCCGCCGCACCGAGCAATGTCAAGAGCGTATCCATATCGTCCTGATCCGCTTCGGCGTGGTTGGTGTAACACACATCGACCCCCATGGGCAAGCCAAGCAGCTTTCCGCAGAAATGATCTTCCAACCCCGCCCGAATGATCTGCTTGCCATCGTAGAGGTATTCGGGGCCGATAAAGCCCACTACCGAGTTAACCAGCAATGGATCAAATGCCCGCGCTACGGCATAAGCTCGCACCTCGCACGTTTGCTGGTCGACACCGTGATGCGCGTTGGCTGATAGGGCACTCCCCTGCCCTGTTTCGAAATACATCACGTTGTGGCCAACCGTGCCGCGCCCCAACGCCAGCGTAGCTTCGTACCCTTCGCGGAGCAGGGCCAGATCAACGCCGAATGACCGGTTCACGGCTTCGGTACCGCCAATGCTTTGAAATGCCAGATCGACCGGTGCGCCCTGCTCAATAGCGCGGATGGTGGTAGTCAGGTGACTCAATACGCAGGTTTGGGTGGGAATATCCAGCCGCTCCCGTACCTGATCGAGCATCCGGAGCAGGTTCACTGTGGCAGGTACGTTGTCGGTAGCCGGGTTCACGCCGATCACTGCGTCGCCCGAGCCGTAGCAGAGCCCATCGATCAGGCTGGCCGTGATACCGCGCAAATCGTCGGTGGGGTGATTGGGTTGCAGCCGCGTGTGAAAATGGCCGGGACCACCGAGCGTGTTCCTGAATTTGGTAACGATATGGCAGTTCCGCGCTACGCTGATCAGATCCTGGTTACGCATCAGTTTAGACACGGCGGCCACCATTTCGGGCGTCAGGCCACGGTGCAGGCTCGTCAGTTGAGCGGGTTGAGCCGCCAGCAGGTAGTCACGCAGTTCGCCCACGGTGAGGTGATTGATCTGCGCAAAAGCGTCGGTGTCGTGGGTATCGATGATCAGGCGGGTTACTTCATCCTGCTCGTAGGGAATGACGGCTTCGTTCAGGAACGTACCCAACGGCAGGTCGGCCAGGGTCATTTGCGCCGCTACCCGCTCCTCAGCCGAGGCCGCCACCAACCCTGCCAACTCATCGCCCGATCGCCGGGGAGACGCCCGCGCTAGCAACGTTTTCAGATCAGTAAAGGTGTAGGTACGTTGCCCTATGGTATGGCGATAGCTCATAAGTAGTCTCTCCGGGCGCGTTTAAAAATAAATATGTATTCTCAGAAAGTCAGCAAACTGGTAACGTGTATTTTACCAGCCGTTTGTAACCTATTCACCACCTGTCCATGCACGTTCTTCGAAACCGCCTGCAATTTGTAGGTACTGGTGCCGATTATTTCGGTATCTACTTAGTCAACTTACTTCTGACTGTTGTTACCATCGGCTTCTACTACCCCTGGGCCAAAGCCGCCCGTTTGCAGTATACCTACGCCAATACAAACCTCGACAATAACCCGTTTCAATTTCACGGTACAGGTCGCGAAATGTTTATCGGCTTTATTAAAGCCATTGGCCTTATTCTCGCCTTTTTTCTGGTAATCGGGTATTGCTTCAATTCATCAGTTCCTGCCCTGCGCCTAGTTGGCATAGTTGGCTACCTGGCCGCTATTCTGCTTATTACACCCATTGCCATTCACGGATCGTTAAAATACAGACTATCGCGCACCTCATGGCAGGGAATTCATTTTGGTTACCGGGGCGATCGGGGTGAACTGATCAAACTGTTTCTGACCAATGGCCTGCTAACGATTATCACGTTAGGCCTTTACAGCGCCTGGATGACCGTGAATATCCTACGTTATACTACAGGACATGTCCGATTTGGATCGGCTAAAATAGCGTTTACCGGCAGTGGCGAGTCGTATTTTTGGCTGAACGTGAAAGGGTATATCCTGACGGTTCTCACCCTTGGCATCTACGGCTTCTGGTGGGGCCGCGACCGGTTCGACTACCAGATTGATAATTTGCACATCGAACATGACGACATGGAATACGGGATTCAGTCGTCGATGACAGTGGGTACCTTTTTTAACCTGGTTGTCGTGAATGTATTGCTGCTGGTTTTCACACTGGGGCTGGCCATGCCCTGGGTTATCGCCCGGTCGCTTCGGATCATTTTCGACAATATTCTTATCGATGAACGGTTTGAACCAGCCGCTATCCTACAAACCGAAGCCGACTACCGGAATGCCACTGGCGATGACCTGGCCGATATCCTGGATATAAGTCCGTTTTAAACGCCTGCCCAACACACTTCCGCCGCCTTTAGCCTGTTATGGAAACAATTGCTACGTACCTCGATGGCAAAGTAGCTCGCAATCATCCTGCACGTGCACTACTACAGGATAAGCAGCTGCAAATTTTCTACATCGATGCAGCCGGTGAAGAACAGTTTGTGCAATGGCCTGTCGATCAAATCAGGCTGGCATCGTGGAATCCGGCGGGGAAAACACGACTACAATATGGGCCCTTTCCGCATCAGTACCTCGATGTTCCTACTGAGTCGTATCATCAGTTTTCACAACAGGCAGACATTGTTCGGTTAGGCCTGTATGAACAGGTACTAAGCCGGGGCGTAAGGAGTTTTCTGGCCCTGGGCGTAACTATCATCATCATGCTTTGGGCCATTTATACGTATGGTGTGCCGGGTCTTTCCCGGTATGCCGTACGTATGGTTCCCGTTGGGCAGGAAGTCACATTGGGCAATAAATTATACCTGTCTATGGCTTCGCAAAGCAATTTTGTACCAGATAGAGCCCGGTCACGGTCGGTAGAGGCTTACTGGAAAGCGCTGCACATAAAAACCCGGTTCCCGCTGCACATTACCGTGGTCAAATCTGACCAGATCAATGCTTTTGCCGTTCCGGGTGGCCATATCATTGTCTATGACGGCCTGCTTAACCGACTACAACGACACGAAGAACTGGCGGCATTGCTAGCCCACGAAGCGGCTCATGTCGACCATCGCCACACGTTACAACAACTAATTCAGGCAACGGCGGGGTTTGCCATCGTTGCGGTGCTCTATGGGGATGTGAGTGGTTTAACAACGGCAGTGTCGCAAGGGGCAGGCAATCTGCTGTCGCTGTCTTATTCGCGGCAGCACGAAGCCGATGCCGATGCGTTCGCCGTACACAGACTGGCCACCGCGGGCCTGAATCCACGCGGCACCAGCTGGCTCATGACGCGCCTGCCCGACGATGGCGATGGGCTACCGGGTATGTTGCAATCGCACCCCAAAACAAAGGCTCGCATTGAAGCAACCAATGAACTGGCCACAAAAACGCATTTTGTTCCTGCCCACGACAGTACCTTAGTAGCGCTCTGGCAACAGATTCGGCGAAAACCGTAGCCGATTTGGCCGGGCGTTCAACCTGCTATGTCGCTCTCTTCTACCAAAATTTCCTGGCGAACGGCTTGTGCGTTAGTCATCTCGAATATGGTGGGCACGGGCGTTTTCACCAGCCTGGGATTTCAAGTGGCCGTGGTGCAAAACACCTGGTCGATTGTGCTGCTGTGGGTACTGGGCGGGCTACTGGCCCTGATTGGCGCCTTTACGTTTGCCGAACTGGGTACGCACTACGCCCACGAAAACGGGGGCGATTATGTGTTCATTGCCAATGGGCTACATCCTTTTCTTGGCTACCTGTCGGCCTGGGTATCGCTGGTAGGTGGTTTTGCAGCACCGGTGGCTATTGCGGGAAAAGCCATGGAATCGTACCTCGCCCCGCTTGGCATACCAAACCTACGGTTTCTAACGGTTGTGCTGATCCTCTTGCTTGGGCTACTTCACTCGTTCAGCCTGCGCCATAGCAGCGTGTTCCAAAACATGACGACGCTGGTAAAAATCGGTTTCATTGCGTCCATCCTGGGTGTTGGCGTGTTCGTGTCGGCTATTCCCGGCAATGCGCTGCGGTGGGATGCCAGTTATCAGACTGAAGTGTTCACGTCGCCGTTTGCGGTCTCGCTGCTGTACGTTACTTACGCCTACACAGGCTGGAATGCGGCGGCGTATATCGTGGCCGAGATCCGCGATCCGCGCCGGAATCTGCCCCGTGCCTTGCTACTGGGTACGTTAGGCGTGGCGATTATCTACGTTGGCTTGCAGTTGGTGCTGCTCAAGTTTGCGTCGGTAGCTCAGTTACAGGGGCAGGTCGACGTAGCAGTCATTTCACTGGCAAATGTGCTGGGCACGTCGGGTGGGCGTTGGGTCAGTGCTGGTATTGCTTTTCAGTTGATCGCCACCATGAGTTCGTATGTCTGGATAGGCGGACGAGTAACGCAGCGTATGGCGCAGGATTTCCCGCTCTGGCGTTTCTTTAGCAAGCAGTCTGTCCAGCAAATTCCGGTACGGGCCATCTGGCTTCAGGTAGGCATCACGTTGCTGCTGCTGTTCTCAGGTACGCTGGAACAGGTGCTGCTCTGCACTTCGTTCGTGCTGCAACTGATGGGTACGCTGGCGGTAGCCAGTCTGCTCCGTACTCCGCGACAGTCCGACGATTTCCCCAGCCCGTTCCGTCCGTGGTTGCAATGGGCCTATATCGCCTTTAGTTTGTTTGTGCTGGGGTTTATCCTCACCGACCGCCCCCGCGAAAGCCTGGTTGGACTGGCTGTTGTGGCGGTGGGGGGAGCCACGTACTGGATCAGACCGAAGCGATGAGGGATGACGCGTCGTCGGTTGCCAGCCTTACTGTCACGGGTACTTGTCCATTCGTTAAGATCCTGCGCCTAAACCATTGGTAGTCTAGTTAATCTAAGGTATATATCTGCGCAGTATATCGCAGACGTTTATCCAACTAACTCACACATACCATGAATCGCTTCTCACACATACTGGTAGGCACGCTGTTAGCCACGTCTACCCTAACCATGGCTCAAAACGGTGGACTCGCCCAAGCCGCCGTTGAAGCAGTAGGCTCTTTTGCTATTTCCAACGCGCAGATCGCCCAAGCATCGCGGCAGGCGGTTCTGGAGATGGACGCCAAGAATCCAGTGGCAGGACCCAACGACCCCTACACCACTCGTTTGAACAGGATTGTGGCCCGGCACCGCACTATCAGCGGCATTCCGATCAACTACAAGGTGTATATGGTAAAAGATGTAAACGCTTTTGCTACGGCCGATGGTAGCGTTCGGGTAATGAAAGGCCTGATGGACATCATGACTGACCAGGAGTTGCTGGCAGTGATGGGCCACGAAATCGGCCACGTCGTCAATCAGGATTCACGCGACGGCATGAAGGCTGCCCTCCGTCGGTCGGCCGCCATCAACGTACTGGGAGCTACTTCAGGTACGTTGGGTAAGCTATCGCGATCACAACTGGCCGGTGCCTTCGATTACCTGGCCAACGCCAAATTTAGTCGGCAGCAAGAGACCGAAGCAGATGACTACAGCTATCAGTTTTTGAAGAAAAACGGCTATAACGTACTTACCCTGGCCACTTCCTTTGAGAAGCTAGCCAAACTGGGCGGCGGCGGTGGTGGCAAGCTGACTGAATTCGTCTCGAGCCACCCCGACAGTGCCAAACGGGCGCAGCGCGTACGTGACCGGGCAAAGCGGGATGGATTAGCACGTTAAGGCTTCGCGCTGTAGTGGACACGACTCGCTAAAGCCCCACGCAACCTGAAGCAACCCACAAACGTCAGGCAATAGTAGCCACACAAAAAAGCCGTTCCTGACTCAGGAACGGCTTTTTGATTCTTCAGTTGTTGTAAAAGTGCAATTAGCGACTTGCAGCCACTTAGAAAATGTATTTGTTCTCGGCGATCATGGCATCAGCCACACGACGGCGAGCCTCTTTCAGATTGATCGGCTCAATTTTGGTGAACCGTTTCAACCCCATTAACATCACACGAAGCTCATCGCCTTCGGCAAAGCTAGTGATGGCTGACCGACCAGCGGCACTAATTTTCTCGACGGCCTCGTGCAGGTACGTGATCGCGATGTCTTTTTGCAGGACCAACGCAGCCTCGCCTTTCACCCCGATCGACTTCTCGACGCGCAGCAGCACCGATTCAGCCACGTACACCTCGATCGCCATATCGGCCAGGTTCATCAGGATCTCCTGCTCGTGCGAGAGTTTACCCATGAACTTCTGAACGGCCGCACCAGCGATCATCAACACCGATTTTTTCAGGTTTTTCAACACCTTCTTCTCGGCAGCAAACATCGACTCGTCTTCGTCGGCGCTGAAATCAGGAATCGACATGATCTCTTTAGCGATCGCCATAGCCGGGGTCATCAGGTCGAGCTCACCCTTCATGGCGCGCTTCAACAGCATGTCCACCACCAGCATCCGGTTGATCTCGTTGGTACCTTCAAAAATCCGGTTGATCCGGGCATCACGGTACGCGCGCTCCATGGGGGCATCGGCCGAGTAGCCCATGCCGCCGTACACCTGCACGCCTTCATCGACTACGTAGTCGAGCACTTCCGAGCCGTGTACTTTCATAATGGCGCACTCAATGGCAAATTGCTCCAGCGCTTTCAGTTTCGCCGTGGCATCGTCCATGCCGCCCGCTTTCAGGTCTTCGATGGCATCATCGATATTCTGACCAGCCCGGTAGCTGGCCGATTCAGAGGCGTATACCTTGATCGCCATTTCGCCCAGCTTGTGCTTGATGGCACCGAACCGCGAAATATTGATGCCAAACTGTTTGCGCTCGTTCGAGTACCGAACCGCGTCGTTGATCGCCTGCTTGGCACCACCTACTACGGCAATACCCAGTTTGATCCGACCGATGTTCAGGATGTTCACCGCGATTTTGAAACCATTACCCCGCTCTGACAGCAGGTTCTCGACGGGCACCTTCACATCGGTGAAGAACACCTGACGTGTGTCTGACCCCTTGATACCCAGCTTGTGCTCAGGCTCATTCATCGTAATGCCTTCGTACGAACGCTCTACAATGAAAGCAGACAGGTTCTTGTCATCGTCGATTTTGGCGAAGACAATATAAAGATCGGCGAAACCACCATTGGTGATCCACATCTTCTGACCGGTGATGGTGTAAAATGTACCATCGTCCGATAGTTTGGCTTTCGTTTTACCCGAGTTGGCATCTGATCCCGAATCAGGCTCAGTAAGGCAATAGGCGGCTTTCCACTCGCCCGTAGCCAGCTTAGGCAGGTATTTCGCCTTCTGCTCGTCATTACCGTAATACACGATCGGCAGGGTACCGATGCCCGTATGGGCCGATAGAGCCACCGAAAACGAGTGACCGGCACCGGTAGCCTCGGCCACCAGCATCGACGTGTTGAAGTTCATGCCGAATCCGCCGTACTCCTCAGGAACCGACGTACCCAGCAAACCAAGCTCACCCGCTTTGTCCATCAATGACGACATCAGGTCTGGCGACTTGGCGGCATCGATTTCGTCCAGGCGGGGCCATATTTCTTTAGCCAGGAACTCACGGCAGGTCGCCGCAATCATCTGTTGCTCTTCAGTAAATTCTTCAGGGATGAACACCTGCGCGGCATCCGTGTCTTTAATCAAAAACTCGCCGCCTTTAATCGAAGCTTTGTTGTCGGTCGCAATCATTGTTCAGGAATTGTTATGCGTGCATACTATTTACCTACAAAGATGGGGATAAATTTGATAGGTAGTATGCATGCATACTATTATTTTACACGAGCGGTTTCTTCTCGAATCCCGTAACTTTCGGTCCACAAATTAAGTAGTCATTTCAGGACGGCGACAATCGCCGCCAATGACGTTAACACAACCAACAATGGATTTTCTGTATTCGATTGATTCCTCTACCTGGCTTATTATCGGAGGCATTGTACTCTTCATCATCGGCGTTGCGATTTACCTCCGCGAATCGGCCAAAAAGAGTCCAAAAGCGGTGGCTCAGGCTACGCAAAACGGCATCACGATAAAAGTGCTTTACTGCCAACCCAGCAAAAAAGGCCGCACTGTCTTCGGCGATGTGGTGAAATACGATAAGGTCTGGCGTACCGGGGCCAACGCAGCTACCATCATTGAGCTGTCGCAGAACGTGCGGGTGAACGGCAACCTGCTGGCCAAAGGGCGCTACTCGCTCTATACCATCCCGACTCCCAATGACTGGACGATCATCATCAACCGCCGGACGGGTCAGTGGGGCGTGAGCTATAAAGAAGCCGCCGACATCATGCGCTTCACCGCCCAGACACGTACCTACACCCCGGCCTCGGAGCAGTTTTTTATCAGCTTCGAACCCCAGCCCGGTGGTTTGGCTATGCTGCTCACCTGGGACGAAACGCAAGTGGTTGTGCCCTTCCAGAAGGCAGCGTAGGCCGCCTTCACTACTTAAAAAGCCTGTTTATCAAGTCGCTGAATTGACATTGATAAACAGGCTTTTTATCCTAATACAGGCTAACCGCTTCGCTACCGCATTGGTTTATCGCGGTCTACGAGCATCTGCATCGTGGTTGTTTCATACACGGCCAGGTTGGCATCACGTACCTGAAGCATGATGGGACGAATGGTGCAGGTTTCTTCATCCTCACAATCGTCGCAACGCACGTAGAAGTTGAGCGACACACAGGGCGTAGGCGCAATGGGTCCGTCGATGATGCGAATAATCTGCGCCAGCGTAATGCGCTCCGGATCAACCCGGAGGAGGTAACCCCCACCTTTTCCTTTCTGGCTCTGCAACACGCCATGATTGCGCAACTCGAGCAAGATCGACTCCAGGAATTTCTGAGGAATCGACTCCTTCGCGGCAATCTGAGCAATCAGCACCGGCCCTTCGCCGTAGGCCTCTGTAAGTGCTTTCAGTGCCTTGATGGCATATTTAGCTTTTTTCGAGATCATATCTGTAAACGCGAAAGACCTCCGCAAAAAGTCTTTTTGTTCGATAAATTTTATATGGTAACTCGTGAAATAAAAATTCCTACCTGATTACCTATGCCAAATTCACGCGGAGTTCGCTCGTCGGCGCATCTGCCCATTAACTAATCAGCCTTTTTACTAATCCATTTCTGCCAAAAATCGGGATGCGAAAAAATCGTGTCTCAGGCTGAGAATGAGGCGACTACTAGCCTTAGCCTAGTGACAAACGCAAATAATCCCTAAAACCTATAGACTTTTACACAACCATTTGATAGTCATTTAATTAACTTTCCTATTGGAACTGAATTTTACGTCTCAACTTTGCGTCACTGCCTTTTCAATGGGTTGCGGGGGAAGCCGGGGCAGGCTGCACGTACCTGTCGCCAACAGCATGTCTTTATTATTTTACTGAGTATGTGGCCGGTAAACGACCAGCCGCCGTTTGGAAACCTTTTTCTATCATCTCTATGATCCAATTAGTACGTAAGCACCGATCAGCCAGCTCCGTA
The DNA here is from genome assembly GCF_011742925.1 of Fibrivirga algicola. Classification (GTDB taxonomy): domain Bacteria; phylum Bacteroidota; class Bacteroidia; order Cytophagales; family Spirosomataceae; genus Fibrella; species Fibrella algicola. Next base: position 48,141 of record NZ_WAEL01000005.1, on the reverse strand, counting down.
ACGCGACAATGGCTGCTCTGTCTGACCCTATTATGCAGCCTTTCGTCGGCCTGGGCACAGACAATCATTACCGGCACCGTCACCGATGCGCTATCTAACGAAGCATTAGCCGGCGCCACGGTTCAATTCAAAGGCACAACCGTTGGCACCACCACCGACGCGCAGGGTAAGTACCGCATCAACGTACCCGGTAACGGAGCGGGCACTACGCTCGTCGTTTCGTTTATCGGTTATCAGCCGCTCGAGCAGGCAGTTGGCAGCAGAACCGTAATTGACGTAAAACTGACGAATTCAGATAATGCGCTGGGTGAAGTGGTTGTGGTTGGGTATGGCGTGCAGAACCGCCGCGACATCACCACGTCGATTGGTTCGGTGAAGGCGCGTGACATTGCCAACCAGCCCGTTTCCAGCTTTGATCAGGCACTGGCGGCTAAAATCGCCGGGGTGCAGGTCACCCAAACGTCGGGCGCACCGGGGGCAGCCCTACAGGTGCGGGTACGGGGTACCGGCTCGATCAGCGCGGGTCTTGATCCGCTCTATGTAATCGACGGGATTCCGCTCTCGCGCGACACGAAGTTTGCCACAGGCAGCACCAGCACGCAGTTTCCCGACAACCCGATCAACGTGCTGAGTACCCTTAACACCGACGATATCGAGAGCATCGAAGTGCTGAAAGATGCCTCGGCGGCGGCTATTTACGGGTCAAGGGGTTCCAACGGCGTGGTCTTGCTGACCACCAAACGCGGTAAAGAAGGCAAAACCGTTATCAACTACGACACGTACGTGGGTTTCCAGCAGGTGACCAAAAAGCTGGATCTGCTCAACGCCTACGAATACGCCCTGCTCAACGCAGAAGGTAAGAATACGGCTTATCTGGAACGGAATCCAACCGGCCGGGTAACCGATTCCAACGATATCCGTAACCGGGGTGTCGGCGCACCAAGTACGCTGATTCCACCGCAGGTTACGCCGTATCTGTCGGGGCAGGCGGGCCTGACAAACACAGACTGGCAAGACGAAATTTTCCAGACGGCACCCATTCAAAACCACACGCTGTCTATTTCGGGCGGTACGGCCAACGTGCGGTATTACGTATCAGGCAACTACCTCGATCAGCGGGGAACGGTGATCAATTCGGGCTTTAAACGCTATAGTGCCCGCGCCAATCTGGACATCAAAAGCGGTCGCCTGTCGGTTGGTTTCAACCTGAACCCGACCTTTGCCCACCACGACCTGATCAAGGCCGAAGGCCCCTATCTGGCCGATGGCGTGATTGGACTAGCTGTGCAGATGGCACCGATCTGGCCGGTCTACAATGCCAACGGCTCGTATAATTTCGATGCGAACGGCTGGGGCTACGGCGCTACCTCGATCCTTAATCCGGTAGCCGTAGCCAAGGAAATCAGCGACAAACTCGACCAGATCCGGCTGCTGGGTAATGCCTACGCCCAGTACGACATTGCCAAGGGACTTTCGTATCGTCTCAGCCTTGGAGCCGACCTGAACAATTTCCAGCGCGATTACTACCGCCCGTCGACCGTTGAGATTCGCGACCGCAAAGGCCCGTCGATCCCAACCGGTTTTTCGCGGACTCAGAGTTACATCAACTGGCTGGTTGAGCACACGCTGAACTATAACCGTACCGTAGGTCGCCATACCTTCTCGGCGCTGGCTGGTTTCTCGTCGCAGAAAGACCGCCGCACCGCCAGCGAGCTGACGGCTACGAACTTCCCTAACGATCTGGTGCAAACGCTCAACGCCGGGCAGGTAACGGCGGGTAGCTCCGACATTCAGGAGTGGTCGTTGCTATCCTATCTGGCGCGGGTACAGTACGATTACGACGGACGTTACCTGGTGTCGGCCGCCATCCGGACCGACGGCTCATCGCGTTTTGGCGCGGCCAACCGCTGGGGTTCGTTCCCGAGCGTGTCGGCGGGGTGGAACATTGCGCAGGAGCCTTTCCTGAAATCATCGACCTGGCTCAGCGACCTGAAACTACGCGGCAGCTTCGGCCTCACGGGTAACTTCCAGATTCCCAACTACGGATCGGTCAGCCTGCTCAACTACCAGAACTACGTGCTCGGTCCCGAAACCATCGTGAGTGGACTGGCACCGGGCAACTCGGCTAACGACAAACTGAAGTGGGAAAAAACGGCCATGCTCGACCTTGGTTTCGACGCCAGCTTCTTCCGGAATCGCCTCACCCTAACCGTCGATTACTACACTGCCAATACGTCTGACCTGCTGCTGAACGTACCTGTACCCCGCACCTCGGGTTTCAGCACCGAACTGCAGAACATCGGCAAGGTGAATAACCGGGGCTTTGAGTTTACCCTCGGCACGCAGCAGACCTTTGGGCGGTTTGGCTGGACAGCGAGCGCCAACCTGGCGACCAACCGCAACGAGGTCAAGGCCCTGGGCGCGTCGGGAGACCCCATCATTGTGTCGGGCGGAGTAGCTGGTGCGCAGTTTATCACACGGATCGGCGAACCGATTGGCCAATACTGGACCATGCAGTACGACGGTGTATTCAAGAATCAGGCTGAGGTGGATGCCTATCCGCATACTTCAACGACCCGCCCCGGCGATTTCCGGTTTATCGACACCAACGGCGATAAGAAAATTGATTTCAGCAGCGACCGCACCGTTACCGGCAGTTATTTCCCCAAATACACGTTCGGTTTCACCAACCGCTTTACGTACCTGGGCTTCGACATGGGCGTAACCTTACAGGGTGTGCAGGGCAACAAGATCCTGAACCTCATTCGCCGCTACATCTATAACTCGGAAGGGAATGGCAACCAGTTCCGCGGTGCGCTTGACCGCTGGCAGTCGGCTGACAATCCGGGCAGTGGCCTGGTTAACCGGGCTAACCGCCTGCAAACAGGCTCGAACGGTGAAATTTCGACCTGGCATATCGAAGACGGTTCCTACGTTCGGATTCGGACGATCTCGCTGGGCTATTCGCTCCCTACGGCCCTGCTACAACGCCTGCACCTGAGCCGGGCCCGCATCTACGCCAGCGCGCAGAACCCATTTACGTTCACGAAATACAGCGGTTATAACCCTGAGGTAAGCAGCCGACCCGACAATTCATTGTCGCAGGGCGAAGATTACGGCACGTACCCACTCGCCCGCACCACGTCGATCGGCATTAACCTCAGCTTCTAAACCACCCAACTTTATGAACAAGGAAACACATCCTATCCAGCAGTCGGTCTTTCGTGGATCACTGCGCAAGACGGTTGCCCTTTCGCTGCTGATAGCGGGCCTTTCGGCGTGCCAGCAGGGCTTTCTGGATCTGAAACCCCAGTCGCAACCGAACGTCGATAACTTTTACCAGACCGCCAATGATTTTGGTAATGCGGTGAACGGTGCCTACGACGTGCTGCAATCAGCCAGTCAGTACGGGGGTGATTTCAACACTCTGCTCGAAGCCCGCAGTGACAATGTGCTCGACAATGACCCGTCGTCTAACGCGGGGCTTCGCTACAACGTTGACCGGTTCATTGAGCCGACTACCAACTCGATCCTGCGCGATACCTGGGGCAGCCTGTATACCGGTATCAACCGCAGTAACCTGATTCTCGACAAGATCGACGCGGTGACGTTCGACAATGCGCTGAAAAACCGCTACAAAGGCGAAGCGCAGTTTATTCGGGCGTTGTCGTACTTCAACCTGGTTCGCCTGTGGGGAAAAGTGCCGCTGGTGCTGAAAGCCGGTACCACCACCGATTCGCGTTCGTATATCCGCAATGAAGTGGCCGATGTGTATGCGGCCATTGAAAAAGACCTGACCGACGCAGCGGCGAATTTACCCGCCAGCTACACGGGCGCCGATGTAGGTCGGGCCACGTCGGGGGCGGCCAAAGGGTTACTGGGTAAGGTGCTGGTAACCGAAAAGAAGTTTAGTCAGGCGGCCACAGTACTGCGCGACGTCGTCACCTCAGGTACGTACCGGCTGCTGCCCAACGTGGCCGACGTGTTTGCCGTTGCCAATAAGAATAACGCCGAGATCCTGTTCGCGGTGAAGTTCAAGAAAGGCGTTGGCGGGGCATTACCAGAAGGGCATTCGCTCTGGTACGGCACCAACATCGGCGACAACATCGAAGCGTCGCTCCGGGCGGCGTACCCGGCGGGCGATACGCGTCGGGCGCTGACGGTGCAAATTCCGGTGCCAAGCAACGTAAACGTAGTGCCCCGGAAATTTTACGATGAATTTTCATCGACCAACGACGTGGGCAATGACTTTCCCGTGCTGCGCTACGCCGACGTACTGCTGCTCTATGCTGAAGCCCTGACCGAATCAGGCACCCAATTTAGCGCCGACGCTCTTACCGCCCTGAACCAGGTACGTTCGCGGGCAGGTGTTCCGCTCTACACCGAAGCGCAGATCGGTACCCAGGCCGCTTTCCGTGATGCCGTTATTAACGAGCGTCGCCTCGAACTGGCGCTGGAAAACGACCGCTGGTTTGATCTGGTCCGCACGGGGAGGGCAGTAGACGCCCTAAAGGTAACGGGCATTACGGTGCCCGCCAACCGGCTCGTGTACCCCATTCCGCAGTCGGAAATCGACACGTACAACAACCCGTCTACGTTCCCGCAAAATTCGGGTTACTAAGCCGCTGTTTCGTTAGCCTCGGCCAGCGAAACAAAAAAGGGGTGTTTCCTTCCAACGAGATCATTGGAAAGAAACACCCCTTTTGCTTGGGCTCTTGCACTTATAAATGAGCATGTCGAAGGGCCTACCTAGCGAAGCCGGTACTTAGCGCGAAGCCACATTCAATTTAATACCCGTAATCTTTGATCGGTTTGATATCGTAATACGCTCTGATTTCTTCAGTCGATGGCGTTTTGAGTGGGCGCACGATGCGGAAACCGCAGAATGAAGCCGAGGTCATCCACCAATCAGATTTAGGGCTTTGCGGGTCGATCACTTTCCAGGCGGGGTCAGATGGCGTGCGGGCGGCCGAGCGTAGGATGGTGGCGTCATCGTCCCACGAGCCGCCGCGAACACTGTTCGGATACAGCGTCTTGCGGGGGGCATATGGCTCTTTCACCAGGCCTTTGGCCACTTGCGCATAATAATCGGTAATGTACTGATCCTGGGTCCATTCCATCACGTTACCGTGCATGTCGTGCAGGCCAAAAGCGTTGGGTTTTTTGGTGCCAATTTTCTTGTATCCCCCGCCGCTGTTGGCTTTGTACACGGCATACGTACCCAGCAATTTCGAATCGGCACCAAACGAATAGGGTGTGGCGGTGCCGGCGCGACAGGCGTACTCCCATTCGGCTTCGGTAGGCAACCGGTAGAAAATTCCGGTTTTGTCGTACAGCCAGGCACAGAATTTGACCGCTGCATACTGGGTCATGTTAATGGCCGGATACCCCGTCCGTCCCATACCAAACGACATGTCGACGTACGATGGACTGGGCCGGGTTGTAGCATCTGTTTTACTCAGATCGGCGTTCTCAGGATAGCGGGCGGCCATTTCCTTTTCGATGTTCTTCGTAGTAAACAAATCGTAGATATCCCAGGTAATCTCATACTTACCCATCCAGAAGGGCTCAAGCGTAACCTTGTGTTGCGGCCCCTCGTCAGGCTTGCGGCCTTTTTCAGTAGCGGGGCTGCCCATGAGGTACGTTCCGCCCGGAATTGCCTGCATGGGGTAGGTCTGATTACTACCCGTAATGACTTGCGTGTAGGAAGAAAAAGTGGTTGTCTGCGCAACCGACTGCTGATAAGTAGAGAGAGCGAGAAGTACTAAAACCGTTAAACGAATCATAAAAAACGTTGTCTATCACGTATCACCAGAAAGCGATCTAGTAAACAAACTACCTTATTATAAACCATACGATCTATTTTTTGCTTGATTAATTACAATTAGTTAATGAAATAATGTAATTATATGTGTATATTGCCCCCAGCTCCCAAACCAATTTCCAGTTCAACCATGAATAAGTGCATCTTCCTGGACCGCGACGGTGTATTGAATGAAGACAGAACCGATTACGTATACCGGGTCGAAGACTTCATCATTCCGGATGGTGTTGTGGAAGGCCTTCGCCGTCTTAAAGAGGCAGGGTACATGCTCATCGTGATTACTAATCAGGCCGGAATTGCCAAAGGGCTCTACACCCGCGACGATGTAATGCGTTGCCATACGTACCTACAGGAAAAGTGCGGCCACCTGATCGACGATATTTATTACAGCCCGCACCATCCCGATTACACGACGCGTTCGCTGACGCGCAAACCGGAGTCACTGATGCTTGAAAAGGCCATCGCCAAGTACAACATCGACGTATCGCAATCGTGGATGATCGGCGATGCCCTGCGCGATATGCTTGCCGGTCGCCGCGTGGGTGTTAAGACGGTGCACGTTACCCACGCTTCGGCTGATCAAGCCGCTGGGGATTGCATTGCCGATAACCTGCTCAACGCGTCGGCCTGCGTGCTGGCGAGTTCGTAGACTAGAGAGAAGCTTCTTGCCATAGGATGCTTTCGCCAGTGGTGCCCTTCGACAGGGAAACATATCCAGCATCGGCTTTTGAGGCTAACCCACCCCACTACCGTACAAAATACATTCACTCCCTTCGCACGGCGCATACGCGAAAGGCACTGGTTTTCTGCGTTTATTAGCAGCATAAACCTGTACCATTCATGTCCTTTTCTGCCTCTGCCCGCCTGTGGCTGGCACTCCTGACCGTCACGCTGACGCTGTCGCACTGCGCCCGTTTATCGAATACTGTTTCGGTGGTTGGCCAGAACTTCGAAGACGAGATTCAGCAGTCGCAAAACCTGGTTTTTTCCTTTAACAAAAACGTCGGACCGGATGGGAACGGCGCGCAGGCCGACGTATGGGAGTCAACGCCCTACATCACGTTTAAGCCCGCTGTGAAAGGGCAATTCAAATGGACGTCGCCGAGCGAGCTGGTGTTTTCGCCCGCTACGGCCTTCGATCCGGCCACGAATTACCGCGCCGAACTGTCGAAAGAGCTGCTCAGGAATGCCACCGACAAAGACCTGAGCGTATCGGGTGAGGAAATCGAATTTCATACGCCCTACCTGCAACTGGTCGGTACCGAAACGTGGTGGACACGCGCGACGGGCAACGGTACAGGTACGTCGGGACAGCCGGTGGCCAAAACGCGGCTTCGGTTCAACTACCCGGTTTCGGCGGCGGAGGTAGCTTCCCGGCTGGGCATCAAAGCGGACGAAGCGACCGTAACGGCGGGACCGATTCAGGCGCAGGGCGATGCACTCTCGGGCGGCGGCCTGGTGGTGACCCTGACCGACGCGCCCAGTGCCGACAATGAGCAGCCGCTGATCCTGACCGTCGATAAAGGCGTGAAAGTGCCCAACACGGCCTATACGAGCACCGAGGCCATTGAGCAAACCGCCACGCTGCCTACCCGCGCGAAGCTGGAGGTGGTAGACGTGCAAACGGGCTATGCCAATCGGCAGGGAACGGTGCGCGTGGTGACGACCCAAACGCTACAACCAACCCAGAACCTGAGCCAGTACTACACCATTCAGCCCGCTCTGGCCACCACCGCCGAACTCACCGACAACGGCCTGCTGATCAAAGGCGATTTCAACGAGACAGACACCTACGTGATCACTTTCACCGAGGCCATGCGCGGCGTACTGAATACCAAACTCGATGAGCCCGTTACGCGCGATATGTTTTTCGGAAAAATGCCCGCCGGACTGCAATTCGCCACGAAAAACGCGCTTTACCTATCGTCGAAAGGGTCGCGAAATGTGGGACTGAGCATTACGAACGTGGAAAAAGTGCAGGTAAAAATTGCGCGGCTGTACGAAAACAACCTGCTGCATTACCTGAAAAATAACCGCTACGAGGCCTACGTGCAGCAGGGCAGTGGCGAAAATGCGACCTGGGGTCCGTCGGGTACGTATACCTACGGCAACGACGAAGAAGGCGACCTGAGCAGCGTGCTGGTCGACAAGACGGTACAGACGAGCGATTTGCCGAAAGTGCGCGGTGTGTCGGCGCTGAACCTGTCCATTCCTGAGCAGGGCGGCGGTGATCGGGAACGGCCGTTGCGTGGCGCGTATCTGGTATCGGTGCAGTCGAAAGACGAGGCCTACGTATCGGCGACACAACTGGTGTCGATCTCGGATATTGGCCTGATTGCCCGGAAAACGGATACCGATCTGCTGGTTTGGGCCAATTCCATCCAGAGTGCCGAGCCGCTCGATGGCGTGGAGATTTCGCTGATCAGCAGCAATAACCAGTCGGTGTACACGCTGAAGACGGACGGAAAGGGCTTTGTCAAATTCGAGAAGATCCAGGAGAAAGCGCCAGGCTTCACCATCGCCATGCTCACGGCCCGGACAGGCGACGACTTCAATTTCCTGCACCTGACCGACACGCAGGTGGAAACGTCGCGCTTCGAGGTGGACGGCAAATGCACGAATGCGACGGGCCTGAACGCCTTCGTCTATGGCGACCGCAACATTTACCGCCCCGGCGAAACCATTCACCTGAACACCGTTATCCGCCCTGAAGCGGGCAGCAAAACTACAGTGGCCGAGGTTCCGCTGACGGTGCGCGTGCTGATGCCCAACGGCAGCGAGTACCGCGTGTTCCGCAAGGTGACCGACGAGCAGGGCTCCGTGCAAACCGACGTACCGGTAGACCCCGCCGCCGTGACGGGCAGCTACACCGTGGAGGTGCTGAACGCCAGCAATACGCTGCTGACCTCCCAAGCCATCAGCATTGAAGAGTTTATTCCCGACCGCATCAAGGTCGACGTGAAGACGGCGCAGGAGAGCTACAAGGCGGGGCAAACGATCGTGCTGTCGGCTACGGCGCAGAACCTGTTCGGGCCACCCGCGTCAGACCGCGCTTACGAAGTGGAATTACAACTGAAACGCCGCGTCTTTGCCCCCAAAGGCTACGGAGCCTACACGTTCAGCATTCCTGCCGAGGCAACGGGCGTACCCACGTCGTTCGAGAAAACGCTGCGGCAGGGCCGGACCAACGCCGCCGGACAGGCTACCGAGAGCTTCCCCATCCCCGCCGATTACCGCGACATTGGATTGCTCGAAGCCAAGCTGTTCGTGACGGTGTTCGACGAAAATGGCCGACCCGTGAACCGCCTCCGCCGCCTGGATGTGCAAACGCAGGATGTGTTCTACGGCATCCGGCTGGCCGATACGTACCTGACCACCAACACGCCGCTGGCCGTTGAGGTCGTAGGCCTGAACAAGGACGGGCAACCGCAATCGGCGAAGGCGCAGGTCGACGTGGTGCGGTACGATTACCAGACCGTGACCGAAAAACAGGCCGACGGGCAGATCAAATACAGCAGCAAACGCCGCGAGAAGATCGTGTACACCAACACGCTGAGTCTCGGCGCGAAACCCATGCCGTTCAGGTACGTCCCCACGGTCTCGGGTGAGTACGAGGTACGGGTACGTCGCCCCGGCGCTGTCGGGTACACGGCGGCTGATTTCTACGCCTATGGCTACGGCAGCACATCGGCTTCGTCGTTTGAAGTGAGCACCGAAGGCGAGGTGTTGATGGAATTCGACAAGCCGAGCTACGAAACCGGCGATAAGGTCAAAGTCCTGTTCAAAGCCCCGTTCGAGGGGAAAATCCTGGTGACGGTAGAGCGCAGCGGCGTACTGACCCACAGCTGGTTAACGACCGAAAACAAAGCCGCCGAATGGACATTTTCCGTCGACGACGAGCACCTGCCCAACGCCTACGTCACGGCTACGCTCATCCGCGCCATGGACGGCACCGACCTCCCTCTGACCGTCGCCCACGGTTTTGCCTCGGTGGCCGTAACCGACCCCGATACCAAACTGCCGGTGGCGATAGAGGCCGTGGCGAAGTCGTTTTCCAAGACGAAACAGACCATCCGCGTGAAAACGAAGGCCAACGCCTCGGTGACAGTGGCGGTGGTCGACGAGGGGATTTTGCAGTTGAAGAACTTCAAAACGCCCGATCCGCACGGTTATTTTTTCCAGAAACGGGCGCTGGAAGTGATCCCGTCCGATGGCTACGCCTTGCTGTATCCCGAACTGTCGCTCCGCAGCCGATCGAGCAGTGGCGGTGACGGCTACGATCTGGAACGGCGCGTGAATCCGCTAAGCAACAAGCGCGTGCAACTGGTGGCGCTCTGGAGCGGCGTACTCAAAGCCACCAGCTCGGGCGAAGCCGAATACACCATCGACATTCCGCAGTTCTCGGGTACGTTGCGCGTGATGGCCGTAGCCTACAAAGACAACGCCTTCGGGTCGGGCGAGCAGGGCATGACCGTGTCGGACCCGATCGTGATCAGCCCCGGCATTCCGCGTTTTCTGTCGCCCGGCGATGAGCTGAACATGCCCGTCAACCTGAGCAACACCACCAGCAAAGCCGCCGGGGTGGTGGCGAAAGTCACCGTCAGCGGGCCGCTTCAGGTGGTGGCCGATTCGGGGCGCAGCGTGTCGCAGTCGCTGACCGTTCAGCCGGGGCGCGAAAGCCGCACGACGTTCCGCATCCGGGCTACGGGCGGCGTGGGACCGGGCGACATTACGGTGACGGTGAATGCGATGGGCAAAACGTTTGTCGAGAAAACCGACATCACCGTTCGCCCCGCCGCGCCGTTGCAGAAAACCACGGTGGCGGGCGTGGTGGCGGGTGGACGTACCCAGGCCCTGACGCTGACGGGCAATTTCCTACCTGGCACCACGCGCAGCAGCCTCACCATCAGCCGGTCGCCGGTGGTACAGTACGCCAAAACGCTGAGCTATTTGCTGGGCTACCCGCACGGCTGCACGGAACAGACCATCTCGAAAGCGTTTCCGCAGCTCTACTTCGCCGACCTGACCAAAACGGTTCGGCAGGGCACGGTCTACTTCGTCCGCAATGGCGAGTCGGACTATAACCCGGCGACGAACATTCAGCAGGCGTTGCAGCAGATCGAAAACCGGCAACTGTTCAACGGCGGCGTCACGCTCTGGCCGGGCTACAACGTGGAAGACCCGTGGGCCACGGCCTATGCGCTGCATTTCATGGTCGAAGCCGAAAAAGCGGGTTTTGAAGCCAACGCCACGGTGAAGAGCAAACTCATTGACCGCCTCACGACGCTGACGGGCAACAACCGCACCGAAACGGTGTCGGTGATGAACGAAGACGGGTCACGCACCGACCGCACCGTGGCGAGCCGGACGAATCTCTACGGCCTGTATGTGCTGGCGCTGGCCGAAAAACCGAACCGCGCCGCCATGAGCGTCTACAAGGAATCGGCCGGTACGTTGCTCACCACCGACGGACGCTACCTGCTGGCAACGACCTACGCCCGCCTCGGCGATCAGGCAAGCAGCGCGTCCCTCCTGCCGAAGCAGTTTGCCGACGGAACGATGGGCCGCGAAACCGGCGACAGTTACGCCTCGCCGATCCGCAACGTGGCGCTGGTGCTGAGCAACCTGGTCGACACCGATCCCGACAATTTGCAGATTCCGACGCTGGCCCGGCAACTGGCTGGCGCGGTGCAGCAGGCCGATTACCTGAATACGCAGGAGGCCGCTTTTGCGTTTCTGGCCCTCGGCAAGCTGGCCAAGCAGAACGCCAACAGCACCGCCACCGCTACGCTGACCGCCGCTGGAAAAGCCTTGGGTGCGTTTACCGGCACCGACGTCACCCTCCGCCGACTCCCCACCGGCCAACCGCTGACGCTGACCGCCAAAGGCAGCGGAAGCCTGTATTATTTCGGCCAAAGCGAAGGCGTACCGACATCAGGGATGGTTCTTGACGAAGACCGTGGCCTGATCGTGCGCCGGACGTACCTGAGCCGCGATGGGGCCGTGCAGACGCGCTTCAAGCAAAACGACCTGGTTGTGGTGAAGCTGACCCTGAGCAGCCAATCGGGCTTACCGGTGAAGAACGTGGTGCTGACCGACCTGCTGCCCGCCGGTTTCGAGGTAGAAAACCCACGCCTCAGCGGCGCCACCGCCCAGAACGGCACCGCCGAACAGCGCACCCTCGACTGGATCAAAAACGCCTCGCCCATCGATTACTTCGACATCCGCGACGACCGGGTCAACTATTATCTCTCGGTGGGCGGCTCAGAAACCAAAACCGTCTACTACATGGTCCGCGCCGTCTCGAAAGGCCGTTTCATCGTAGGCCCCGCCGCCGCCGACGCCATGTACAACCCCGAACTCCGCAGCTACAACGGCGCTGGGCGGGTTGTGGTGGAATAGAATGAGTTTAAAAACTCCAACTTCTGCTTTACGGCATTGCAGAAGCTGGAATATTTCCTAGAATGACAGGTCAATAAGTTTATAAAAAGACAATGGAAAAATCACGAATTGATAGATATATTAAGAGAGCATTTCCAGAACACTGGTTTGATTATGCTAGGGAATTAAGAGACGCATCTCTTATATTATGGAGAAATCATTCTAACGAATTAATTGTTTATCTTACCCACGATGAGGGAAATTATCATAGAAAACTTTATTCTCGCACTTATTTTCTATTAATGGGTTTAGCAATAGAAAATCTATTTAAAGGATTATTGATTTCTGAAAATCCAGAATACGTTAAGGATGGAATTATACATAGAGATATTTCTTCTGGGCATAATATTCTGTTTTTATCTGAAAAGGTTAAATCTTTGGTATTCAGCAATGAAGAAGAAGAAATCTGCAAAGTATTAAGCGACGTAATTCCATACTGGGGAAAGTACCCAATCCCTAAAAACTTTAAACAATTAAAGAGTGAGGTTTTTATGTCTGAAGACTGGTTCAGCAAACTTTTAAATTTATATGATAAACTTGAAATTCAATTATACATTTTAAATTACGATGGAATTAAGGGGCCAAACGGAATAAACTTCCCCAAAATAAGAATTCAAGACTTAGATATTAAATTAGGGAGACCCGTTGTTCGGGGATCAGATATAGAAAAAGTCCTAAATTATAAGCCCTAAGCTTATCAATAAGTATACAGTAAGTTTTATTATTTATAATAAGCAATTCGGTTTTAGTCCAATTTCGGTTGCTCTGCTGGGCGCATGCATGACGGGCGTTTTGGCTCGAAGCTGGGTATCGATCGCGCCCGCTTACTGGCTTAACGCAACCAAGACTAGTTATCAGGTTGATGTCCTCAACCCCAACGGGTCGAGAACGCTGATTCCGGCGGATATCCGTAGTACGGTTTCGTCGGTTGGGCTAACGGCGCGGTATCATGTCACGCCGAAATGGGATGTGTCGGTCGGGGCGTTGTATTACCGGAACACGGCTCGGATAGCGAATTGGCAAGGGCCTGGTGACCCCTCACCCTTCACCAGTGAGGGATGGCAAGTGCCCGTTCTGGTGAATTACTGGCTAACGGATCGGCGGCTATCGCCCTATTTTTCGGCGGGTGTCATTTTCGCCAAAAGCAAAACGTTTACAGCCGATCACCTCTGGACGGAAGGCGTAGTTGGCGCGGGGGTAGACTACCGCTTCAACTCGCGCCTGTCGCTACTGATTCAGCCCACGGCTTCGTACTCTTTCTACAAACCGGCTGTCAACCCCGCCTCACAAACGCTGAACTACAAAGCCTACAGCTTTGGCGCGCAGACGCAATTGATCTGGCGGTTATAAGGTAACACGATTCCGGTAGGGCCTAATGCTAAGCGCGGCAGGTACGTTGCTGGATAGCCACCGGTGCTACGCTGCTGAGCCATTAACGGGGCGAAATTTGTTGTATACTTGTAGCATAGCACAAAGACCAATGAAGACCTTACTCGTCAGCGATAATGATTTAGCCAAAGCCCTTAAGCTGCTGGGCGAGAATGGCATAGACGCTCAGGTAGAGACGCCCATTCCATTTCTGCGTACTGGTAATGCTAGCCCCACCGAAACCCCTGCTTCGTTCGGCGGCATATGGGCGAAAGACGAGCGCACAATGGAGTCTATTCGTAAGGCAGCATGGCCCAAAAGAAGATAGTCCTTTGTGATTCAAACGTCTTGTTTGAGTATTTCCGAGGTACGCCCGTCATGCTACAGGAACTTGATGAACTCGGTTTCTCTCGGCTGGCCCTCAGCGTAATATCAGAAGCAGAGATGTATGTCGGTATGAAGCGAACAGAGCGGCGGAAGACAACAGAGACCATTAACAAATTCAATATCATTGGCCTGGATGCAGAAATTTCCCGCACGCTTCTTCGATTAACCTGGGAACACCACACAAAACGCCCCGGCATTGCCGACATGCTGATTGCAGCAACGGCCCTGACGTACCCAGTTGAATTGTTTACCTTCAACAAGAAAGATTTCGACTTCATTGAAGGCATTACATTCTACCGGCCCAAGTACCAGCATCAATTCGGCCCGAAGCAAGAGTAGCTATCAGATGATAGGGCAGCGGTTATCGTCCTATTTTTCGGCGGGTATCGTGTTGTCCCAAAGCAAAGCGTTTACAGACTATCACCTCTGGCTAGAAGGCGTAGTTGGCGCGGGGGCGATTACCGGTTCACATCGCGCCTGTCGCTGCTGGTTCAGCCCACGGCGTCGTATTCTTTCTACAAACCAGCGGTGAACCACACCTCGCAAACGCTGAATTACAAGGCCTACAGCGTCGGCGTGTAAACGCAGTTGATCTGGCGTTTCTGAGGTAATACGAGGAAGGCTCAGATGGCGGGTACGTAGCTACGTTTAATCCGTTACGTAGCGATGGGCTTGCCCAACTCGTTTGCTAACTTGCTGATAACCTAACGCAATCATGATCTACTTCACGCAGCTAATTTACGTTAACGAAGGGCAGGAAGCGGTATTCCATGAGTTTGAGGACGTAGCCATTCCGCTTATTGCGAAGTACAACGGGCAGCTTTTGTTGCGGGTACGTCCCACTGACGAGGCGTTTATTGACGAGCAGTTGATGGAAAAGCCGTATGAAATCCATTTCGTACGCTTTGAGACCGAGCAGGATTTCAGGGCTTTTTCGCAGGACGAGAGCCGAAAGCAGTTTCTGCACCTGAAAGAGCAATCAGTTCGGGCGGCTATCCTGATTCAGGGCGCACGGTTGTAGCGGTCACACATACCGGGTGGCCAACCGTGGTATCCGGTGAACCAGGTACGTTGCTGGTTGCCGGAAACGTACCTGTCCTGTCGCGGGCTACACCAGTCGGTAGTTCGGTTCTGTACTTCGTTACGTACGTGGTTTCGGATACAACGACCATAGATTCGGTTACAGTTGGTTGTCCGCAGCGATGGACCTTTGTCAAAAATCAACGACGATGAACCTTGTAGTAACCGGCTCGCTGGGCCATATCAGCAAACCACTGACCGAAGCGCTTGTCCAGCAAGGGCATACCGTCACGGTAATCAGCAGCAACCCCGACAAACAGGCCGCCATTGAGGCGCTGGGCGCAATTGCCGCTATCGGCACGCTCGACGACCCCGACTTTCTGACAATCACGTTTACCGGTGCCGACGCCGTGTACGCGATGGTACCGCCCAACTATAACGTACCTGACCTGCGGGCCTATTACGGGCGCATCGGACGTACCTACGTGCAGGCCATCGAGCAGTCGGGCGTAAAGCGGGTAGTTTACCTCAGCAGCTACGGCGCCGACCTGACCGAGGGCACCGGCGTTATTCTTGGGGCGCATGATATTGAAGGCATGCTGACGGCGTTGCCAAACGTGAATGTGACCCTGCTACGCCCGGCGTTCTTCTATTACAACCTGTTCACCCAGGTCGACATGATCAATGGCATGGGCTTCATGGGTGCTAACTACGGCGGCGACGACAAGCTGGTAATGGTGGCTCCCATCGATATTGCCCTTGTTGCGGCCGACGAGCTGACCACAGCGGCTACGGGCCAGTCGGTACGTTACATTGCCAGCGATGATCGCACCTGTGCCGAGATTGCGCACGTACTGGGTGCCGCCATTGGCAAACCAACGCTAACGTGGGTCACGTTCACCGATGAGCAGGCGCGCAGCGGTATGGAGGCCAGTGGCGTCCCAGCCAGTATTGCCGCCGATCTGGTCGATTTGGGTGCCAGTATTCACTCAGGCAGTATGCGACGCGATTACGACCTGCACCAGTCGACACCGCAGGGAAAGGTAAAACTGGAGGAGTTCGCCACGGAATTTGCGGCGGTGTATAACGGATCAGTAGCAGCGTAGCTCCATGTCAACAACCAACACTATGATTCTTGTAACCGGCGCAACGGGCCAGCTTGGCGCTTCCGTTATCGAGGCTTTACTCAAAAAACTGCCTTTTTCCCAGCTTGCCGCGTTGGTTCGCGATGAGCAGAAGGCTAGCCATCTGGCCGAACGCGGTATATCTATCCGGCTGGGTACGTACGACGATCCTGCTTCACTCGACCAGGCAATGGCGGGAATCGACACGGTACTGCTGATTGCCGGAACCGATGAAGACAACCGGCTTCGGCAACACCAGCGGGTGGTCGACGCCGCGAAAAAAGCCGGCGTTCAGCGGATTGCCTATACCAGTCGGGCGTTGAAAGACCGGAGCACGCTGGCGAATCAGTTAATGGAAGGTCATTTCCAGACGGAAGATTACATTAAAGCGAGCGGACTGGCCTACACGCTGTTTCGAAATATTCTCTACATGGACACCATTCCGCTATTTGTGGGTCCAGCGGTGTTCGACAGGGGCATTTACCTGCCAGCGGGTGAAGGGCGGGTGGCCTTTGCGCTTCGAAGCGAAATGGGCGAAGCAATGGCCAATGCTCTGCTTACGCCGGGTACGGATAACACGGTCTATGAACTGACGGGCAGCGAATCGTATTCTTTCAGCGATGTGGCGACTATGCTGACAGACCTATCCGGTAGAGAGGTACGTTATACGGATACGCCAGCGGTAGCCTTTGCTGAGCAGATGCAACAGCGGGGATTGCCCGAGTTCAGGGTTCAGCGTATGATTGGCTTCATGACCGACATCAAAAACGGGCAGGAAGATACAGTAAGCGCTGATCTTGAACACCTGCTTGGGCGCAAACCGGCGTCGCTTCGGGAAGGGTTGAAGGCGTTGTTTACCTTGTAGATTGCCTGGTGTAGGGTTTCACGCCGTACGTTGCCGAAGCCTAGCAACACACAGCAAAACCACCTGATCACTACCAACTCAACGTACCTATGAAAAATGGACAGCCGCTTCGCCTGAAAACGATTACCGAGTATCACCAGAGCAGGCACTTGCCGAAGCCGGAGCATCCGTTGATCAGCGTGATCAATTTTGAATCGATCAAAGGGTTTTCGTGCGAGAAGTCGACCAGCATCGTTCAGGATTTTTACTCCATCGCCCTGAAACGAAATTTCAACGGCAAGATGAAATACGGGCAGCAGGCGTACGATTTTGATGAAGGTGTACTGTTCTTCGTTTCACCCGGTCAGGTGTTTACCATCGAAGCCCAAGCCGAGTTATCCCATACGGGCTGGTTGTTGCTGATTCATCCCGATTTTCTGTGGAATACCCCGCTGGCCAAAAAGATCAGGCAGTACGACTATTTCAGCTATGCCGTACACGAAGCCCTGCACCTGTCGG
This sequence comes from Fibrivirga algicola, assembly GCF_011742925.1. Classification (GTDB taxonomy): domain Bacteria; phylum Bacteroidota; class Bacteroidia; order Cytophagales; family Spirosomataceae; genus Fibrella; species Fibrella algicola. Next base: position 30,614 of record NZ_WAEL01000005.1, on the reverse strand, counting down.
ATAAGGAAGAGACAATGATTTCGGGGCTGATGCAACAGATTGCGCAGGAATACCACTCCCCCATCGACACCTTCAGTCAGGATGTGATCATTGCGCAGCTGGAGCTCATGCTGACCTATGCCGACCGGTTTTATCACCGGCAGTTTATCACCCGCAAAATCACGAATTATCAGCTCCTCGACCGGCTCGAAACCGTTCTGACCGATTACATCAACAGCGATGCGTTGGCAAAAAGGGGCTTACCCACCGTTCAATTCGTGGCCGATGCGCTCAATGTGTCACCCAACTACCTAAGTGGCTTGCTGAAAGTACTGACTGGCCAGAGCACACAGCAACACATCCACGATAAGCTGATCGAGAAGGCGAAAGAACGGTTATCGACCACTGAGTTAACCGTTACGGAAATTGCCTACGAGCTGGGTTTCGAGCATTCGCAGTCGTTCAGCAAACTGTTCAAGAGCAAAACTGCCCAGTCGCCACTGGCATTCAGGCAATCGTTTAACTGATTGCTACATGCGCAGTTGAGTTCATGCTGTATTTATGAGGCGAAATGGCTGGTACTTAGTCGAACGGCTATACGTCAGCCATTTCGCCTCATATAATGCATCAGCGTTGTAAATTAGCGCTTTCTCCTCCGGCCAATGCGCACGCTCACTACACTCATTTTCGCTCTCCTCTTCACTGGTTTTGCCCATGCACAGTCGAAACCCAAACTCACCGTTACGCCCCTGACCGACCGGGTATACGTACACGTTACGTATGGCGAATACCAAAACAGCTTCACCCCCTCGAACGGACTCATCATCCGGACAGACGACGGCGTAGTGCTGGTTGATACAGGTTGGGACACGCGCGACAACACCGACAATACGCGTCAGCTACTGCAATGGGTGGCCGATAGCCTGCACCAGCCTGTTCGGTTGTGCATTGTTACCCACGCCCACGGCGATCGCGTTGCCGGCACTGGCGAGATGCAAAAAGCGGGCATCCGGGTCATTAGTACACCGCGAACGGCTCAGCTGGCGGTTAAAGACGGGTACCCGTTGCCAGAAGGTATTCTCCCGGCCGATACCACCTTCACCATCGGCAACGTACCTATTCGGTGCTATTTCCCCGGCGAAGGCCACACCAGTGATAACATCGTGGTCTGGCTACCGAAGCAGCGGATTCTACACGGCGGTTGTTTCGTGAAAAGCACAGCGGCCTTTGGGATGGGCTTCGTGGGCGATGCAAACATCAACCAGTGGGCTACCTCAATGCGGCGGGTGATGGCTCGGTTCGGTAGCGCCAAAATCGTGGTTCCCGGTCATGAAGAATGGGGCGATACCAAGTCACTGACGCATACGATCCGCTTGCTGGAGAAACACGCAGCCTCCAAGCGATGATACGCTGGGTGGCGTCGCGCCAAATTGTTGCCAGCTGATCATCCTTACCACCCTAAACCAGCTTCTTCGTTTGCCGAACGGATAACTTTAACGCGTATAATCAACGGAAAAAGTTATTTCTTTACTATTCATTCCTCCGCTAAATACTTAACTAAATAACCATGGGAAAATTCGTGATTACCAAGCGCGCCAATGGCGAGTTCCAATTCAATCTGAAAGCTGGTAACGGCCAGACAATCCTAAGCAGCGAGGGCTATTCCTCAAAGTCAGGTTGTGAAAATGGCATCGAGTCGGTAAAACGCAATGCACAGGACGATAACCGGTTCGAGCGCAGAGAGTCATCGAGTGGTAAGCCCTTCTTTAGCCTGAAAGCTACAAATGGTCAGATCATAGGCTCGAGCGAGATGTATGAAAGCACGTCGGCCCGTGATAATGGTATTGAGTCGGTGAAGAAGAATGCTCCCGACGCAACAGTGGATGATCAGACCGCCTAACTACATCATTGGGTACTTAATAAGCAGTAGGCAATATATTCTACAGTTTTTGTAGAATACTTCTACACTCCCCGTACCTAAAATGCGCTTAGCGGCCCAAAATTGGCATTGGCACCAATTTTGGGCCGCTTTTTTGTGAAAATAGCAACGTTATGAAAAAGAAGGTGTGGGTAGTAGGCGCTATGTTAGCTGCCATTACCAGTTTATCATCCTGCGCCACCGTAGAGGGGTGGCTTTACAAAGATTCTAATTCTGTAAACAGAGCCCCATCGACAGCACGTAGCTCAGATAGGGATGACGACCGCAGGCGAGACAGCGACCGTGAAGGCCTTTTCTCGCGCAACGACCGTGATTCGGATCGTAGCAGCCGCACTACCGACCGTCGGGATGATGACCGCGATGGCCTTTTCTCACGTACTGATCGGGACCGCCGCACCAGCGACCGGAACGATGATAACAAAGGGCTGAAAGGCCTGTTCTCGGATCGAAACAGCGACCGTGACCGCGATGATGACGACCGTGTATCAAGTCGTGAACGCTCCGGGTCTTACAACAATCGGTACCGGTCGGGAGACGACAATAGCCGTCGAAACTCACCCTCGTATAACAACCGGTACAATTCAGACTCGTACGCAGATCGGGATGACGATCGGTATAGCCGTGACGATGATCGGTACGACTCACGTTCGTCGAACGATCGGTACAGCCGCGACGACGATCGGTATGATTCTCGCTACTCAGATGACCGGTACAACAGCCGCCCTGACCGCGACGGCCGTTCTTCTTACAATGACGATCGGGATAACAGTCGTTCAGACCGGTACAGCACTGACATGAACGGTCGCTCGTACCGTAGCGATGATCGGAATGACAATCGCAATTCTTACAATTCCGGTAATTCATACAACGGTGGCTTCGACAATCGCAACGCCTATATGGATCGTGGCGACAACCGAAACAGCTATGACGATCGGAACTCGTCACGAAATGACCAATATAATGGCTCACAAAGCGGTGACAGGAATTCTGACAACCGCATGAACGATGATCGTCGGATGGGATCGAATCAGTCGAACGGCTATGATTCGTACAACAACAGGTCGGGAAGTGGTAATGACAGTTACAACACTAACTCGCGGAGCCAGCAGGGAATGCGGCAGGATCAGGACAGCCGGAACATGAACGGATCTGGTAGCGATTCATCGATGATGGATAATCAGAATCGGAACAGTCAGGACCGGTCTTATTCGCAGGCAGACAGATCATCGAACCAAAACGACCCAAATCGGGGTGGCGGAATGATGAACAGCGGTGGTCGCAGCGAAATGAACGCCGGAGGTCGTTCAGGCAATAATGATCGCTTCACTAACGACCGTCAGGATCTGATCGAGGAGATCGACGACGAGATTTCGAAAATCGACAAAAAGATGGACGAGTTGAAGGCCGACGTACCGAACGAAAATCGGTCGGCCCGTAAGGCCCGGGAAGATGCCCAGAAAGACCTTCAGGAGAAACGGCGGCAATTGACCGATCAGGCCTACAAAGTGCAGCGTACGTCAGAAAGTGACTTCCGTCAGGTACGTCGCGAAACGAACCGCCTTGTCGACGACGTGACCGATTCGATGGAAAAGCTCGTCAAAAAGGCTACTGACAAAAAATAGAGCGGACGATTGAGGCGTAAGCGGTGTTGGCTGACAGGTCAACACCGCTTTTTTTATGGGGTATACCATACCGGCAACGATTCTCTTTACGACCTTTGCAGCAATTCACTTTTACAATCACTATGGCCCTGATTCGACCTGTTCGCGGCATTTCCCCCCAATTTGATGACTCGTGCTGGATCGCCGATAACGCCACCGTAGTAGGTGACGTTGTGATGGGCCGTGATTGTACCGTGTGGTTCAACGCCGTGGTTCGTGGCGACGTCAACCAGATCAGGCTGGGCGACTGCTGCAACGTACAGGATGGGGCGGTCATTCACTGTACTTACCAGAAAACAGCAACAACCATTGGCAATTACGTATCCATTGCCCACAATGCAATCGTTCATGGGTGTACCATCGAAGATCTGGTACTGATCGGGATGGGAGCCATTGTGATGGACGGGGCCGTCATTGGCACCGGGTCGATCATTGCCGCAGGGGCCATCGTTACGCAGAATACCATTGTACCGCCAGGCAGTATTTACGCTGGCAATCCGGCCCGCCTGCTCAAGGCCGTGTCGCCCGAGCAGGCTGAGGTCTTCATGCGCACCGCCAACAACTACGTCATGTACGCCGGCTGGTACCGGAACCAGTAGGTCTCGGGCTAGTTACGGCCAACCAGCCGTTTAGCCACTCCTACGCTACGAATGGTCAGCAACCAGGCTTCGCGCCGGGCATTATCCCAGGCAGTGTTGAGCCACACGTTGAAGCCAAAATCAGCTTTTTTAGGGTAGTTGGTATCGATGTACGCCTTAGCCCGTTCTTCGGCCTGCCAGTAGCGATCAACCTTATCGTAGGCAATGCTGCCACTGCCGCTTTCTTCAAATGGGGCGTGGGTTAGGTAGTCTTCCAGCACAATATGCTGGAATTTAAAGCCGCGGTTGAACATCTCGTGGAACCAGACCGTAGCCATATCGGCACCGCGCCACCCCCCGCCATAACAGCCAACAGGACCAACCGGTAAGGTGTTTTTCCGGTAGGTATCAATATTGATCAGGGCACAGTACTCATTCAGCCGGCATTCGGGCAGCGGGTGCACACGCCCCGCTTCAATTACCTGTATGTCAAGTACTTTCCGGGGCGTATTGTAATTCTTGTGCAGCTCAACCGCTTCCTGCCTATCGGGTACGTACAGGTGCATCGTCGTCGACGAACACCGATTGGCAAAGGCATGCGACGCCGGGCAGCTCCAGCACTGGCCAATAGAGCCAATACCAGCCAGTTCGGGCTGTTTTTCATACGTAGCCAGCATATCACCGATCATGTCGCGGTGAAACAGCAGGTCGTTATGAATGACGCAGAGATACGGCTTATCAGTTTTTTCCAGCGCGTACTGAAACATGATACTGTGCCGGTACCGCTCGTCGGTGCGGGTACGTTCTACATCGTGGGTATCGGGCGCCAGAAAGTAAGTGGGGCGGTGAATAACAAACGTTACGGGATCGCCTTTGAAATAATCGACTATTTTGTGCAGGCCGCCCCAATCGTTATGTGGCTGGCGGTATTCGTACGACAGGTATATTTTATCTATATGCTGTCTGCTATGTTCCAGAATACTTTTAATCGCAATAATCGTGTGATTGGGCTTACCGTAAATGATAACCGCCACATCAACCTTTTTTTTCATAACCTGAATTAATCGAAGGAACACAGTAAGTTCCAAATATACGCACGAACCTTTTTTCTAACGGTTCCAGCCCTGTGCCTTGATCTGTGTTTGCTGCCCAGCTTTTGTGGCCAACACCACACGGTCGGGGGTATTGGTCATGTAGCCAACGGCAGTAATGCGACTGTGGTTTTTTAGCTTCTCAAATTCCTGCGGTTTCACAGTGAACAACAGTTCGTAGTCTTCGCCCCCATTCAGCGCGGCGGTAATCGGGCTGATTTTAAATTCTTCGGCAGCCAGGTACGTCTGATCGTCGAGCGGAATATTCTCATCGAAAATAACCGCCCCCGTTCCCGACTGCGAGCAAAGGTGCAGCAGTTCAGAGGCCAATCCATCAGAGATATCGATCATGGCGGTGGGCACAATGGCCAGATCGCGCAGTTCATGAATGATGTCGGTTCGTCCGTCGGGCCGTAATTGCCGCTGAATCAGATAGGCTCTCTCTTCAGACAGCGCAGGCTGCATATCGGGGTTGGCCAGGTATTCCTGCTTTTCGCGTTCCAGCAGTTGCAGGCCCAGGTACGCCGCGCCCAGATCGCCCGTAACACAGATCACATCGTTGGGCTGGGCGGTGTTGCGGTACGTAATGCGGTCTTTGGGTACCTGCCCCAGCACCGACACGGAAATCACCAAGCCCGAGCGCGATGATGCAGTGTCGCCACCAACCAGGTCGATTTTATACGCGTCGCAAGCAGCCCGGATACCCGCGTATAGCTCGTCGACGGCCTCAACGGTAAACCGGCTACTCAATCCCAGGCTGACGGTGATCTGCGTGGGCAAGCCATTCATGGCCGCAATGTCAGATACGTTTACGGCTACGGCTTTAAAGCCCAGGTGCCGAAGTGGCATGTAGGTTAGGTCGAAGTGGATGCCTTCCAGCAACATATCAGTAGACAGCAAGCCGAATTCTGAGTCGGAAAGGGCGAAGACAGCGGCATCATCACCGATGCCCCGAATAGTGCCGGGCTGCACGGGCGATGGGGTCTCTTTCCGAATGCGATCGATTAAACCGATTTCGCCGATAGTGTCAAGTGTAGTCATATCAAAAAAGCCGTTCCAGTTTAACGGAACGGCCTCGGTATTGAATAAGTTGCGGACGGTTACCCCTTCCGTAGGTTATATACGTTTGTTGTGTTGCCCGTTTTCTGATCGGGCGTTGTACGCGTCAGCGTCACGGTACCGTCGGCCAGGTTTGTAATCGTAAACGTGATGGTGCCGTTCGTGCCGGATGGCTGAGGTGTCAGCCCGCTTAGAACGATCTGGTTATCACCTACTACTGTGTAGGTACCCGTAAATACACTGCCGTCGACGGCGGTATAGGTTACGGCCGGTGGATTCGAGAGGTTAAGCCGAAACTGGGAGTAGCCAGGCTTTGTGTTCGACGTACCACCGCTTGTATACACCGTTGTGCTACCTTCCAGCACTGATGCAGCTACGTAGTTGTTTTTAATCCGATCGGCGACAGGTACGGCAGGTTCCGTTCCCTTGCAGCTCGTAAGGACATAGAAAATTGTGCTAAGCGCAAGTAAGAGTGTGTATTGTGTCTTTTTCATAAGCCTTTCATGCATCTGACCCGAATGTTAAAGGTACATGTATATTCAGTAAATAGACAAAGGTACTTCCCGTTATTTTTGTGGGAGTGACTAAATGGTTCGCTATGCAATACCCTGCCCATTTACCCCATTACTCAAGATCTCAGCTAGCGTTGCGCAACGGCAATGACCGCGATGAAATATGGTGCGCCTACCAGGGTCTCATCTACGACGTAGGTGCATCGCGGCTATGGCGTAACGGAAAGCACTATGAACACTGGGCTGGACAGGACCTTACTGACGAACTAGCCGACGCCCCCCATTCTGAGCTTGTATTTCAGCGGTTTAAGGCTGTTGGGGTATTGATTTGATTAACGAATGAACACTAAACTAATTGCGGATAGCGGCTCCACTAAAACTGAATGGCGCCTTATTCGCCCCGGGCAGCCAACACTCGCTATCCGAACCGATGGGCTGAACCCTTACTTTCAGGACGAAGCCCAGCTTCGGCAAACCTTACAAACGCAGTTGCTGCCTGACTTACCAACCCTGACAGCACCCTGTACGGTTTACTTCTATGGCACTGGCTGCACCGGCCCCGACAGTAACACCCGAATTGCCAATGCCCTACAATCAATACTTCCTGTGGCTACCTTAATTGAAGTAGCTAGCGATATGCTGGGTGCAGCCCGCGGGGCATCTGGTACCGAACCGGGTATCGTCTGTATTCTCGGAACTGGCTCCAACACTTGCTTTTTCGACGGCCAAACCATCACGACGCCCAGTTATTCGCTGGGCTTCTGGCTCGGTGACGAGGGCAGCGGCGGCAATTTGGGCAAACGGTTGGTCACCGCTTTTCTTCATGGCAACTTACCCACCGACCTGCACAACGCGTTTGCAGACCAGTACAACCTCGATCGACTGACTGTACTGGACCACGCTTATAACAAGCCGTACCCTAATCGATACTTCGCACACTTCGTGCCATTTTTAGCTGAGCATCGTCAGAGTCCCTTTGTACAGGCACTCGTACGCACCGCCTTTGCCGATTTTCTGACCCTCTACCTTACCCGAATGCCCGATTATGACCAGTTTCCGATTCATTTTGTGGGCTCAGTAGCTTATTTCTTCTCCGATTTTCTTCAGGATCTCCTGTCTGAACGGCATCTGCTGGCAGGCCGCTTCGTTCAGGTGCCTATCGACGGGTTGATTGCGTATCACACATAAAAAGAATGACAACCAGTTGCCTGGTTGTCATTCTTTTATCTACGAGCTTGCCCGCTGCAGAGCTTATCAACCTCCTTCATTCGGCACCACAACGTCAAACCGGATGGTGGTGGTGCCTATCAACGTGCCCGTACCATTGGCACCAGAAAATACTGTTATTTTTAGCTGATACGACCCAACATCTGGTTTAAAGCCCTGACCTGTCGGGTAAAGCAAGTAAGGTGCATTGTTGGCATATACCGTCCGTTTTGCTTTTCCGGTCAGTTCCATCAACACGCTTCCTGCAGTTACTTTAGGCTGGCAACTTAGGTTGGCTAGAACAGGCATTTTTTTGCTGTCGAGCAAATCACCGTCTATCAGTTCCTTCAATACCCTTCCCTGCGCATCGAGCAAAATAGTGGTCACAGCAAAACGGGGCACCGTACGTACTGTGATCAGGAACGTGTCGCTGACAGAAACACCGGCATTGTCTGTTGCTGTTACGATAGCCGGGCTGCTCCCAATCAGAGTTGGGGTACCTTCTATAGCCTGCTTAGTTGGGTTGTAGCTGAGCCCGACCGGTAAACCACTTAGTGAGATCGACGAAATGGTACCGTCGGCATCTGTAAACATCCCAACCGGCAGCGTAATAGAAGCGGGTACGTTCACTGTCAGCACCTGGTCGGCGAGTGGTTTGGCTAGCACTGGCGCCTTGTTTGGCCGTAAACAGGGAGTGGTATATGTGAGCGTTTGCTCTATCCCACTCTGGCGCACCCGCAGTGTTAGCGAGGTACCGTAACGCGGGCCTTCGGCCAGGGTATAGACAGACTGGCTAGTCCAGGCCAGCAACTGATCGATGCTGTAGCCAATGGTAGTTCCGTCGCCGTCAGCAGTCTGAAATTCAAGTTTTCCCGTGGCGCAATCGAACAGCGGAGCCAGTAAACGTAACGGCTTTTGCTGAGGCACTACTGTCACGTTGAACATTGTACTGACTGAACCTCCCCGGTCATCCGTTGCTGTGGCTGTCACTGTCCAGGTACCTGTTACTGTGGGAGCACCACTCACAACAAGCGAAGCAGTCGTGTACGTTAGTCCCGGAGGTAAACCCATCAGCGCAATACTTGCGATTGTTCCATCAGCATCTGCAAAGGTGCTGGCAGGCATAACAACCGACAGATTCCGAAACTGCGTTATGGTTTGGCTCAGAATCGGGTTAGCAACCGTTGGCAATTGGTTTGGAGGTGGGCAGGCTGTGTAATACACTCCGAAAATAATCTGTCCACTTTGTCTGGCCTTAATGTCCAACTGCGAACCTGTACGCATATTGGCCGCCAGCGTAAATGACGTTTGCGTTGACCAAGCCACTAGTCTGTCGATACTGTATTCTATAGGTGTCCCGTCACCATCGGCTGAACGGAACTCAAAAACACCTGTTTCGCAGTTGAGCACGGGCTCGAGCAGCCGAAGTGGTTTTGAATCGGTGCTGATAATAATTGAAAATGTTGTTGATACGGTAGCTCCTTTGTCATCTGCGGCGACAACAGTGATGGGCCAGTTTCCTGTAGTAGTTACGGTCCCCGTGATCATCCGGGTCGATGGATCATAGCTGAGGCCCGATGGTAATCCGCTCACGCTAACCGACGCAATCTGGCCATCTGGATCGGTGAACGTAGCAGCTGGAATAGAGATTGACAGGAATCGGTTGACTATGCCGCGCTGTTCACTGATGGCCGCGCTAACTACCGGTGCCTTGTTGACAATCGGACAAGCTGTGGTGTAGTATATCAAAAAGTTTACTCCGCTTTGCCGGGCCCTGATAGTCAGGCGCGTTCCGTAGCGGAACTGGTCGACCAGGTTGTAAACAGTTTGCGTATTGTAACCATACAAATCGTCGGCTGCATACTCGACAGGAGTACCATCCCCATCGGCCGAGCGGAACTCGAACCGACCTGTTATACAATCAATCAGTGGATCTAAGAGTCTAAACGGCTTCACACCCGTGCTACTTTCCACTGTAAGTTTAAAGGAGCTAGTTACAGTAGCCCCCTTATTATCAGTGGCCAGGATAGTAACCGCCCATACACCCGAGGTGCTTACGGTTCCCGAGATGATACGGGTTGATGCGTTATAAGTTATTCCGGCGGGGAGGCCCGATACACTGATCGATGCAATTGACCCATCTGGATCTGAGAACATGTTGGCCGTTACACTTACACTGAGTGCTTTACCCACAGCAACTACCTGATCAGGAATGGTGCTGTTGACAACTGGAGACAGGTTTGTGGTAGAAGTAGCGCAGGTGGTAGTATAAATCAGCGAAATTTCTGTCCCGCTTTGCCGGGCCCGGATAGTCAGCGCCTTCCCCGAGCGAAGTTGCTCTGTCAAGGTGTACACTGCTTGTGTGTTCCAGGCATACAAACCATCGACGGCATACTCTATAGTGGTCCCATCACCTTCTGTCGATCGGAATTCAAACCGACCCGAAGCACAATCCAGCACAGGGTCGAGCAACTGGAGTGGGAGCGTCGCCCGCTTTACCGTTAGCGTAAAATAGTCAGTAACACTAGCGTTTCCATTGTCAGTAGCTGATATCGTTATCTCGTTTAAGCCAATCAGTGTTGGCGTACCGCTGATCGTCCGCGAGGCAGCATCATAATTCAACCCAACCGGCAGGCCCGCTATATTGACTGAGGTAATCTGTCCGTCAGCATCGGTGAAGGTATTGTCGGGTATTTTAAACGAGAATGCTTTATTAATGATTGCCGTTTGGTTAGGCACCCGGTTGGCCACCGTTGGGGCCTGATTGACCACGGGTGTTGTGGTTGTAGCCAGCAAATCCTCATCAATCAATATACGGACAGGTTTTCCTTCATTACCCCCACGAATGGTGTTCCACTGCCCGAAGACGCCTGTCTCGTAGATATTGCTCTGAACGACTGTAGACAACTTAAACGTCATCGTACCAACAGGCGTCACCGTAGTGACCGGCTGGCTGAGCAATCCTTTAGCCCTTATTTTATCCATAATGGCTTTGAAGTACTCGCCATTGGCATCGGGCCAGAAGTTGGCAAATGTAATAATCTTGGCGCCGTACTTATAGAGTTCCTCAGCCATTTCGGCCTGTTGGGCCGACTTATCGACACGATCATATAAGTACGCAGCGCCATCTATTTCGTTGAGAATCCACGCGCCGGGCTTCATATTACTGCGCAGTAGATCCATTGAGTACTGATGAATATAGGCGGCATCATCGTTCACCTTTATACCATCATACAACTCGGCTAAGCTTTTGAAGGCCAGGGTTCCCCGATTCGCGCTATTACCATCCCACACGCTTCCCTGCTCCGTAATGATGTGGATAGTTGGATCTACGGACTTGACGGTTTTAGCAAACCGGTCATTGAATGTCTTCAACAGCTGGTGGCGAAACACGTACCAGTCGGCACCCCGCTTACCGGGAAATCCACCCTGATTGTTCTGATCCGGGTACGTTGGCCGGATTGCCGTAATAGTTGAATAATCTGTATTCCAGGCCCGGTTCAGTTCGGCAAGACTACCGTTATATTTAGCCAGTGCCCAGCGCTGAAAATCTGCGATTGTCAGCTCGTTATAGTCGTAAGTAGTTTTATACTGATCCGGAAAATTAGTAGCCCAGTATTCGTTCTCCCATTGTGGGTTAAACGTAGCCGACATGAACAGCAGATCGCCCCGGTCATTTATGTATTTATACCGCTGAGCTACAGTTCGAACAAATTCCTGCACCTTATCCATAGCAGGGGTGTAGCCGAAACGTGCATGCGATGTTCCTTCCAGATCCATGATGTTTCCGCGGGTGTCGCGCATACATTGTTCCTCTGGCCAATACCCAATCCGATCTTTCCGACCTGTACGAAGCCGTATAGCTATTTTTGCTTTGTACTTCTCGGCTACCTGAATAAACCGGTCTATATAGGCCCAATCGGGCGCACTATTCAGCGAAGGCTGTAGGATATCCCAGGCAATACCAATAACGACCGAGTTACAGCCATTAGCAAAAGCCTGTTCCATTCCCAAAATCTGACGTTTTTGCATACTACCATCACTGTCTCCGTAGTGATAGAGCGTGTACATTGCATATCGCTTACCGTCTTCTACATAACCCTGCCCAAATGCAGGTTTTACAATAACTACTCCTATTAGTATAAGAAACCAATACACAAGCAGCCTACCAATCGTAAAAGATTGTTGCATAATTTTTAGTTGGATTTTGTATGCTTACTAATTCTGCTCAACCAGCGGGAGGCTGTCACCAGGTTGGGCAAGGGGGATCTACTTATAGTTTGGGTTAGAAAAAGACCAGTTTGTATAACGATATAAGGAATTAAATGGTCTCTGCCAGATCGTTTAGCAATTATCGTGCGAAGAAGTAGGATGAAAAGAAATTTATTCAGTGGTAGATTCATTACAGTAAGGTAAGCACGGTCTGGAACAAATATAGACTATTACCTTTAGTCTATATGGTTAATTCCACACCTGTACTATCGGTTTTATAACGACCTTTACTGGTAAAAAATCCATCAACAAAGTTCGTCTACGAGGCGTTACTCATTCATGGCTAATCGGTATTATCTGAAAGTGAAAGAAGTGGTACGGGAAACCCCCGACGCCATCACGATACAATTCTGGCACCCTATCAATGAAGTAGTTCGCTACCAGCCTGGCCAGTTCTTGACTTTTTTATTGACCATTGGTAACCAAAAAGTCCGGCGGTCTTATTCAATGTCGAGTTCACCACACGTAGATGCATCTCTGGCCGTTACTGTGAAGCGGCTACCCGGTGGCTTAGCATCTAATTATCTCTGCGACAGGATCAAAGAAGGCGACGTACTGGAGACCCTTGAACCCATGGGTACGTTCACCCCGGCACTCGACTCGATGGCTAAACGGCTGCATATTCTGATTGGAGCTGGCAGTGGCATTACGCCCCTCTTCTCGATGATGAAGTCGATTTTGCATACCGAACCCAAAAGCGAAGTATGGCTGATCTACGGTAACCGCAACGAAGAAGAGATCATTTACAAGGCACATCTGGATGCGATCTCAGGCGTATACACGGACCGCCTGACGGTAACACACGTGCTTAGTCAGCCAAGCCCCAGCTGGAGTGGTTTTTCGGGACGGATCAACCAGTCTAATTTGTTGAAACTGCTGGAGTCGCACAAGGTAGAATCGTTGCGTCAGGCCGACTACTACCTGTGTGGCCCCGATGGGTTGATGGACGAGGTACGTTCGGCGTTAAATTTGCTAGCCGTACCAACTGACAAAATTCACCGTGAAAGTTTCCAGACGGCCACCACAGCTCAGGCTGTTGGCGCGGTGCTGGAAGGCGATACCGATGATGACGACAGCAGCACGCAGGATGTAACAGTGCTCTATGAAGGCAACGAATACAAATTTACCGTTGAGCCGCATCAGACTATTCTGGAAGCAGCACTCGACCAGGATATCGATCTGCCCTATTCGTGCCAGGCCGGTATGTGTACTGCCTGCTTAGGCAAGTGTGTGTCTGGCGAAGTGAAACTGGATGAAGAAGACGGCCTGTCGGCCTCGGAGATAAAAGCGGGTTATATTCTGACCTGCGTAGCCCATCCGGCGTCTAAAAACGTAGTAATCGAAATTGAATAAACCAGGTACAGCCCGTACCCCAAGATGCCGGTAAAGGATCGACCTTTACCGGCTTTTTTACGTATACATTCCTGTGCATAATTCCCCTGCCCCCGTTGTTCTGGTTATCATTCCCGCCTTCAATGAAGAGAATTCGGTAGGCAACGTTATCCGCGAAATTCCGATGCATGTCGTTTCGGAGGTTATTGTGGTCAACAACAACTCAAACGACCAAACGGCAGTTCAGGCCGCCGCGGCCGGCGCTACGGTTCTCGACGAACCCATCCAGGGATATGGCCGGGCCTGCCTCCGTGGAATCGCGTACGCTCACAATCGCCAACAAAAGCCCGATATCATCGTTTTTCTGGATGCCGACTATTCTGACTACCCGGCCGAGCTGACCGACGTGATTGCGCCAATTTTGGCCAATTCCGCCGACTTAGTCATTGGCTCGCGGGCATTGGGTGAGCGGCAGCAGGGGTCGATGACTCCACAACAGGTGTTTGGCAACTGGCTGGCAACGCGGCTAATTCATTGGCTCTACGGCGTTCGTTTTACCGATTTGGGGCCATTCAGGGCTATTCGTTACACTAGCCTGATAGCCCTCGATATGCAGGACACGACCTACGGATGGACAGTGGAGATGCAGGTAAAAGCGGCTAAGCGCGGGTTGCGTAGTGTGGAAGTACCCGTTCGATATCGCCGTCGAATTGGTCATTCCAAGATTTCGGGTACGTTACGGGGGACTGTTCTGGCGGGCTATAAAATTTTGACTACCATTGCCAGATACAGTGGTACGTCTGGACGGTCGTAAGTAGCATAACGCGAAAGCGACAGGGTTGTGTGGCCACTGACAACAGGCCCATGACCCGAAATTGCTTTTGGCATTTTTAACGAACTGCCAACGTTATGAACCTATCCAGACGACTTTGTCTGACTTTATGGAACAGTTTATTCTTACGCTTTATGCCCTTACGCTGCTGTTGCTGTTCATCTACAACCTGGGACAGCTAAGCCTGATTGTCATCTATCTCCGATCGGGAAAACGACAGCAGGCTCAGCGCGCGCCAGTCAGTATGCCCGGTTCAGCAGCCTGGTCGGCGCTTCCGGCTGTAACCGTACAACTGCCCCTCTATAATGAACGCTATGTTGTTGAACGACTCATTGATGCTGTAGCTGCGCTGAATTACCCAGCAGATAAGCTGGAGATTCAGGTGCTCGACGATTCCACAGATGATTCTGTTGACCTGAGTGCCAAAAAAGTAGCCTACTACCAGCAGCTTGGCTTAACTATCCAGTTGATTCAGCGGCCCGAGCGGGTGGGGTTCAAAGCGGGAGCCCTTGCCTATGGGCTCGACCGATCTGCCGGTGAGTTCATTGCTATTTTCGACGCCGACTTTGTGCCTGATCCGGATTTCCTGCTGAAAACAATTCCGCATTTTGCCAGCCCGTCGGTAGGGATCGTCCAAACACGCTGGACGCACCTCAACGAAGATTACTCACTCCTGACGCAGCTGCAAGCCTTTGGATTAAACGCGCACTTTTTCATTGAACAGGGTGGCCGTAATGCGGCCGACTTTTTCATGAATTTTAACGGTACGGCGGGTGTGTGGCGCAAGTCAGCTATTTATGACGCGGGGGGGTGGAGCAGCGATACCCTTACCGAAGACCTTGACCTGAGTTATCGGGCACAGTTGAAAGGTTGGAAATTTGTATACCGTGAAGACATTGGCTCACCCGCTGAGTTACCTGTAGCAATGGCCGCCCTGAAGTCGCAGCAGTACCGATGGATGAAAGGTGCAGCCGAATGCGCCCGCCGCCTGATGCTAAGCGTATTACGTTCGCCGAACGTACCTGTTGTCAATAAGCTGCACGCGTTTTTTCATCTCTTCAGCAGCTCTACCTTTCTGCTGGTATTCATGCTGGCTTTTTTGAGCGTTCCTGTTCTTTATATCCGCAGCCTTCACCCCGAATGGGCAACGGCTTACTACTTGATTAATTTCTTTCAATACAACCTTATTATCCTGCTTCTTTTCTACGGCATACCGTTCTGGCGATCACATACGCAACGCCGCCGGTGGTTTCCGCTTTATTTCTTATCCTATTCATCGCTGATGATGGGGTTATCGCTCCATAACGCCATTGCCGTTATCGAAGGCTATATCGGTCGAAAAACGCCTTTTGTGAGAACGCCTAAATTCAACGTTCAAAAGGGCTCTGACAACTGGCGGTCTAACGTGTACATGGCGTCGGGGTTTCCGTGGCTCACCCTGTTGGAGGGCCTTATGCTACTTTATTTCCTAGGCGGTATTGGGCTGGGTATCTACTTAAACGATTACCGGATGCTCTTCTTCCATTGTATGCTGACAGCAGGCTTCGGTATGGTATTCGTATATTCGCTGCTGCACACAGTGCGTCTTTCGGCGGGACCTCGGTCAATCAGTACCGATACGCCCAACACTGAACGGCGACCGGCTGGTGCGGTTGCATGATCCTACCCAACCCTTTCTCTGCCACACCAGCCCTACGCTGGGGCTGGCTCCTTTTATCGGCCTGTCTATACGGCCTGCTTGGCTACGCTACGCCGCGTGGGCAGTTTCCGATGCTTATTGGCCTATATACACTGCTGATGTGGGGCTATAGCCTGCGCGCTCAGCCTCTATTGCTGGCCACTACTGATGCCACAGCAGCGCCCGACAAGTTTTTAGCTGGGTCAGCTATAGTATTCAGGCTATTGCTGTTACTGGCCATGCCCGCTCTCTCAGATGACTATGCCCGATTCATCTGGGATGGCCGGCTGCTGCTCAACGGGGTCAATCCCTTTCGGTACTTACCCGTTGAGCTGATGGCTGGTGGCGTAGCACCGGATGCTCATATCGACCCTACGTTGTACCAACTCTTAAACTCACCCAATTACTACACCGTTTATCCACCTGTCGACCAACTTCTCTTCGCACTGGCTGCCTGGATAGCTCCCACTAATGCCGCAAGTAGTGTAGTGGCGTTGCGGGTACCGATTATTCTGGCCGATTTAGGTACGTTATGGTTAATGATCAGATTGTTGACACGCAACGGTCGCAACCCTAATCTAGCCTTTCTTTATGGCCTGAATCCACTGATCATTCTGGAGCTGACCGGCAATGTCCACTTCGAAGCCATTATGATTTTCTTTACCTTGCTGGCTGTGTACCTCTGGCAGGTACACAGACGAGTTCTTTCAGCAGCTGCGCTGGCCATGGCCATTGCCACCAAACTGCTTCCACTGATTGCGCTACCTGTGATAATCGCCCATATTGGCTGGCCGCGTGGTATTCGGTACGCAGCCCTGGTGCTGGGTCTGGTGGGCGTGTTGTTTATTCCGTTCTTCGATGTATCGCTGCTCTTGAATATGCTGGAAAGCATTGAACTGTATTTCCGGAAATTTGAGTTCAACGCCAGCCTGTACTACCTGATTCGGGAAGCTGGTTTTTGGCTGGAAGGCTACAATATCCTCGGCCGTATCGGGCTGTGGCTTTCGCTGGCAACAACGGTTGGTTTACTGGTCATTGCCTTTGCCCGCGTTTTCCCGGTCTGGGTACGTATACTCTGGATGCTTACGCTCTACCTGGCTATGGCAACAACGGTTCATCCCTGGTATATCACCTCGTTGGTGGCGGCATCAATCTTTGTGGCCTCACCAGCTTATTCCATTCGATATATGTTGGTATGGTCTGGCCTGGTGTGGCTCTCCTACTCGGCCTATCGAACCGACCCCGTTCAGGAGGACCATATGCTACTTCTAGTTGAATACGGAATTGTTTTTACGCTTTTTGTTATTGATACCCGACGTTACCTAACCACCCACCGAACCTATGCCCAAACGTCTGCTCAAGTATAAAAATTACGATGTCCACTCGATCACGGCCGTGGCCGACCCAGGTACACCTCAGCAACGCCAAAATGCCAATATTGCTACCTGGGTAATGCAGACAGCACTGGGCGGTAGCCGACTGGCCGTGGCTCTTTATAAAATTGACTACACCATTGAGCTTGTGCGCCAGAGCGGGTTGCTCAATGTAAACCTGCTGGCCCAAGACCAAACTGGTCTGATCCGTAAGCTGGGCCGCCAGTCGGGCCGCACCGTGGACAAGTTCATCCGGCTACCGCATGCCTACGATGATCGGGGCTGTCCTTACCTGACCGAGGCCGTTGGGTACGTTCAATGCCGCGTCCTCGACAGTGTCGATGGCGGCGATCACGATGTGTTTATCTGTGATGTGATCAGGCAGGTGGTGCTCAACCCCGGCAAGACAGTATTGACCAACGACTACCTGAAAGATAAGAAATTGGTCAGAGGATGATTTTAGTTTTCTGGTCTCAGTTCATATAGCATATACTGTTCATCCATCACAATGCTCCCTACAAAATGCTGTACAGGAATTAAGTTTAACGAATCAGCCTCTTGATGGGGCATTTTGCCGCTGACAATTAATAGTACTGGCCCGATAGTACGCTTTCTGACAGAGTCGACCAACTGTCTGTTTGTCAGAAATTTCACCTTGCTATCATTTTTTAAATAGTTGTTCTGCCGACCTGAGGAAGGGTAATACATTCTAAAGCCCGGAATGAAGGCAGCAACACTCTCCCCTATATTGTCGAGATAGCCAGCCAGAAAATGATCTTTATAGCCTTGCGATAGAATGAACGCTGCTACTTGTTTTCCCATGGAAAAAGGCCGTCTGGCATCTTGATATCCGGCAAAAAATGCCATTGCAACCTGTAAGCTCAGCAGCAGGACCCAGGCTTTATTGGCAAACAGAATGCCAGCCTTCTTAGACACGGTTATTGACTTTCTATAGTCGATCAGTTGGGGCTGAATCCATAGGAAACACACAAAAGCAATGAAAAAGTGACCGTGATGGCGAAATATTCCTGGATAGCGGGTGTAAAACATAATAAAGACCGCAAGGCATGCTGCTGTCCACCCAAGTAGTGCCACACGGCTACGGAACATTGGTACTGCCACTAGACCAATGATACCAAGCACAACCATGCATTTCACCAGCAACTGAAGTGACCCGTTTTGTATATTATCTAGCAAAGCTGTATTCCAGAAATACCAAGGATCTGCCGGTATCTGGAGGAACGCATTTACGAAATAGGTAGCTGATCTGAAGAATCGCTCTACAGTTAACCTTGTATCTATCCAGTATAAGTTGAGATCAGCCGGGGGGACTACAGATAGGTAACAGAAAGCTAACCCCGCCACAATCAGCAACAAGCCTACTCCATAAATAAGCCAATTTGCTCGTATGGCAGCTTTATTATGTAGGATGCTGTCAAGAATCAACGCGCCATATAAAGCGCATCCTACCAACGCGGTTAATGCAGATACTTGTATCAGCACCATCAAGATTAAGCAAATGCTTAGGTAAACCAGGCTGCGAGATCGGTACCGGAAAAGCGAGCATACGACGAATAACAATAATATTCCGAGCGCATAATTCCGGCTGATAACTGCATATTCGTAGGCAAACAGATAGCTAAAAAGAAGTAGTGATTTAGTAACGATTGAAAAAGGAGCATAACGTACTAATAAAAGCATGGCCCCTACAATCATAGCCCAATGTGCTATCTGAACCCAAAAAAAATCTTTAGTAAACTGGCTTATAGCATACAGTATTACGTACCAGGCATCTGGATGTCCCTCATATACTTTGTTAGCATGAAGTGCATTTAGTGACTCGCTGTGCAGGACAATCACCCAGGCGTGTATCTCGTCAAAACAGGGTTCGTGACGACGCATCAAAAATCCCGTAAATAGCGCGTATGCTCCTAAAAGGACCCATTGCGGCCACTTGACTTCCTGATACTGTTGGTTGGTTGGTTTACGTTTGGTTTTTGTGTGTAGTGTCTCTGGAGTAGTAAACGACATTTATATCAATGATGTGGTTGCGTTACTTCATCAGCTTTCAGACGGTTGAGTAAATTCGGTTCATTACGTGCCTGTCATTGTCAAACTAAATCGACAAAGAAGTCAGATAAATAGATATGCCGAATGAATATATACTGTATTGACAGAAGGGAGACAACGAAGCCTAAAGAGCTTACTAACAGACTGTTTTAGCCACTAATAACTGTTATTTTTATCAATTATCTATCAAACTGCGACAAATAGTATATTAAGTTAGTGGCTGGTTCCTAACATACGTTGTGTACTAACGTGTAATTACTGCGGAGAAGGCTTAGCTCAGTTGCTACTTATAGACGTTGCCATAGCGGCCGCCGAGTAAATCGTCGACGTATTCGCGGGAGTTGCTGAGGCGGGGGACTTTGTGCTGCCCGCCAACTTTACCGCGCTGACTCATCCAGGCGTAGAACGTACCTGTAGGCACGGCGTGC
Organism: Fibrivirga algicola; assembly: GCF_011742925.1. Classification (GTDB taxonomy): domain Bacteria; phylum Bacteroidota; class Bacteroidia; order Cytophagales; family Spirosomataceae; genus Fibrella; species Fibrella algicola. The sequence continues at coordinate 10,604 of NZ_WAEL01000005.1, read as the reverse complement.
ACTACGGGCTTAACGAGCGCCAAATCATGGTAACGCTTAGCGTCGTAATCTGAATTAACCTGCCGGAGGGTATCATCAAGCACGCGTGTGAACTCCGTAAGGCTACTTGGGTCACGGGCAAATTCGATCACCCATTCGTGCCCTCCCTGCTGACCGTGCTGCATATAGACGGGGCCTGCCGTATAGTCGGCGATAACGGCGCCTGTAGCCAGGCAAGCCTGCGTAATAGCCATCTCAGCGTTCTCGACAATAACCTCTTCCCCAAAGGCATTGATAAAATGCTTGGTACGCCCACTAACCCGGATCCGATGGGGGTATAGAGAGGTGAAACGGACCGTATCGCCAATTCGGTAACGCCACAGGCCAGCATTGGTCGAGATGATCAGCGCGTAGTTTCGGTTTAACTCTACCTCTTCAATGGTGTATGCTTTTGGGAATGGCTGATCAGCTTCTTCGACTGGTACAAACTCATAGAAGATGCCATAATCGGGCATGAGCATCATCTCGTTGGCCCGGGTCATATCATCCTGAATGGCGAAATACCCTTCAGAAGCGTTGTATACTTCCTGAAATCCTACACTACTACGACCAAAAACCTGCTCACTGAATAATTTACGGTAAGGCTGAAACGCAACGGCTCCGTGAATAAACACTTCAAAGTTGGGCCACACATCAAGAATACTTTCTTTACCGGTCTGGTCAAGCACCCGTTGTATCAGCACCATAGTCCAGGTAGGTACGCCCAAAATACTGGTTACGTTTTCCTGCGCCGTGATGTGAGCCATCCGGTCAATTTTAGCCTCCCATTCGTCCATCAGGGCTACATCGAGCGACGGAGTTCTGATTACCTGCCCCCAGGCAGGCAGGTTTTTCATAACAACAGCCGATATATCGCCCGTTGCACTGTTGTGGCCGTATGGATTTGCATGCAGGCTACCACCGATAGACAGCCCTTTCCCCTCAAAAACACGGGTATCCGGCCGGTTCGCGATGTAAAGCGCCATCATGTCTTTACCGCCTTTTATGTGGCAGTCATCGAGCGCTTCCGACGAAACAGGAATGTACTTGCTACGGGCATTGGTTGTTCCTGACGATTTGGAAAACCAACGGATAGGCGACGACCAGAGTACATTCTGCTCGCCTTTCATGATCCGTTCTATATACGGAAAAAGCTCTTCGTAACCTGATACGGGCACCCGTTGCTGAAAATCCTGCACCGACTGAATGGCATTGTAGCCGTATTTTCGACCCCATTCGGTACGCCGCCCCCGACCGATCAGCGATCGGAAAACGAGTTGTTGCGCTTCGCCAGGGCGGGCCTTCAGTCCCTCAATTCGGGGAAGGCGCCGACGGAGAAGCCAACTGAGCGTCGTGTTCAGAAATGTCATACGGGCGGTACGATCAGGCGATTAAGCTATAAACTTAACCGTTTGCCGGTCTAAGTACAAACACGTATTGCGTTGGCTTGTTCTATAGATCTTTTGCACGGTTAGGATAATCGGTGATTAACCCATCGACGCCGAAGTCGAGCATACGGCGCATATCGGCCACATTATTCACCGTCCAGGGGATTACTTTGATACCCTGTTGGTGCAGTTTTTCCACGCCATCCCGCCCAATTAACTGATAACCGGGGCTATAAATAGCCGGTTTGAAACCAAGCTTTTTTAGGTTATGGTCGATACCCCGAATGTTTTCGACCAGTGCCGCCAGTCGAACAGGCAGCGCTTGTTTAGCCAATATTTGCAGGTGCCATTCCTGCAAGATTGCGAAATCGAAGCTCTGAATAATTAATCGTTCAGCCGGGATACCTGCCCTGGTAAGCACCGCGTTTACCAGCCGACAGAACTCCACCGGGCGGGGCTGGCTTACGTCATATTCCGTCTCCTCGCTTTTCAACTCAATGTTGTAGGCGAAAACTGGCAGCTTTTTTTCGGTTCGATAGGCCTCCACTGCCGCAATCATATCGGTGAGAAGCGGTTTGGCTACCTTCAGTTTCTGCTGTTCAGGAAAACGGGCGTTCCCATTCGAGCCAACGTCATATTGCTTAATATCAGCGTAGGGCATCCTGTATAAAACCAGGCTTTTTTCCTCACTCTTCGTCACCGGCGTACCATCTGGTTTGATGCTAAATGCGGCGTTGAAATAGGGCTCATGCGAAATGACCACCTGCCCGTCCTGGCTTATCACCACGTCGAGTTCCAGTGTGTTTACGCCCAGGTCGAGGGCCGTCAAAAAAGCCGGGATTGTATTTTCGGGCATTAAGCCCCGGCACCCCCGATGGCCCTGCAGATCGTAGGTACGTGCCGGCTGGGCAGCGAGTGAACTGGTTGTAAGCATACACAGAAGCAGCAGTACCGCGCGCATACATCGGTTGATTCGTGAATTCAAATGTAAAAAAAAGCCGGTAGCTGCTCGTGTTCACAAACAGTTACCGGCCTATGTGGCGCAACGCCAACTGTATTTATGCTGGCCTTACCGCTTTTACGAAGGCTTCAATGCCTTCAGCACCGGGCCCATTTTTTTCCAGATGCTTCACAAACGCACTACCAATGATAGCCCCGTTGGCATGCTCACTAGCCGTATCAAACGTCTCCTGATTGTTGATCCCAAAACCGATCAACCGTGGGTTACGCAGGTTCATGGTTGCTACACGTTCAAAATAAGCTTTCATGGTGTCGCTGATACCAGATACAGACCCGGTAATGCTCGCCGATGACACCATATAGATAAACCCTTCCGATGCTTCGTCGATAAAGCGGATGCGCTCGTCTGTTGTTTGTGGCGTAATCAGAAATATGTTCAGAATACCGTACCGTTCAAACGTGTCTTTGTATTCAGCCACATATAAATCAAATGGTAAGTCGGGAAGGATCACACCGTCGACGCCTACCTCCCGGCATTTTTGGCAAAACGCCTCAACACCAAACTGCAGTACCGGGTTTATATAACCCATTAACAACAATGGCACCGTAATCTCGTGGCGGCAATCGGCTAGTTGCTCAAACAGGACGCGCAGCGTCATACCGTTGTCGAGAGCAACGCCATTGCTTTGCTGAATAACCTCACCGTCGGCCACCGGATCAGAATACGGCATACCGATTTCGACCAGATCAACGCCTGCCTGTTGCAAGCCACGTAGCACCGTGCGTGTGTCGTTCAATTGGGGGAAACCAGCCGTGAAATAGACATTAAGCAACCGATCGCTTTTCGTCGCAAATAAGTCGGTGATGCGGTTTTGTATGGTGGAAGTGGTCATAGAGAACAGGTTTCAGGTTTGATTTTCTGGGTTTGACATTGCTTCCCTGATCTAGCGTATCCAGACATAGCAGAGCAACGTCAAACTCGAAACATCAAACCCGGAATTCCTTTATAAGTACTTTGTATAGGTGCTCAGATCTTTATCGCCCCGTCCTGATAGACAGACAACGACCACATCGTCTTTTTTCAACGGTAGCTCATTCAGTACCGACAGCGCGTGGGCAGTTTCGAGGGCTGGAATAATGCCTTCCAACTTGCTGAGGTTGAATCCGGCCTTCAGCGCATCGTCGTCGGTAACGCTGTAAAAATAGCCCCGTCCCGAATCGAACAAGTGAGCATGAAGCGGGCCAATGCCGGGGTAGTCTAAGCCTGCCGAAATTGAGTAAGGTTCAGTTACCTGCCCGTCTTCCGTTTGCATCAGGATCGTACGCGAACCATGTAATACCCCAGGCTTACCCAACGCCGTTGTAGCAGCTGAGTGGCCAGTTGTCACGCCTTGACCAGCCGCTTCGGCGGCAACCAGACGTACCTGAGGCTCGTCGAGGAAATGGAAGAATGCGCCAGCTGCATTGCTACCACCACCCACGCAGGCTACCACATAATCGGGCGTTTCGCGGCCTTCTTTTTCTAATAGCTGTTTCCGAATCTCTTCCGAAATTACCGACTGGAAACGAGCTACCATATCGGGGTATGGGTGTGGCCCAACCACCGAGCCAATGATGTAGTGCGTATCGACCGGATTGTTGATCCAGTGCCGCATTGCTTCGTTGGTTGCATCTTTCAATGTTTGGCTACCTGATTTGGCGGGACGCACCTCAGCGCCCAGCATCCGCATACGGTCAACGTTTGGCTTCTGCCGCTCGATATCGATCGAACCCATGTAAATAATGCATTCCAGACCCATCAGGGCGCAAACAGTAGCCGTAGCTACACCATGCTGACCAGCGCCTGTTTCGGCAACGATGCGTTTCTTACCAAGCCGCTGTGCCACCAGAATCTGCCCGATGGTGTTGTTGATCTTATGGGCACCCGTATGGCAAAGATCCTCCCGTTTCAGGTAGATTGTTGCCCCCAGTTGTGCCGATAGCCGTTTGGCCAAAAACAAAGGCGTAGGGCGACCTACATAGTCGGTAAGCAGCTGCCAGAATTCAGCCTGAAACGATGGATCGGCTATAATATTCAGGTAGTTCTGGCGTAGCTCCTCTACGTTGGGGTACAACATTTCGGGGATGAACGCCCCCCCAAAATGGCCATAGAAGCCTTTATCGGTTACCTCGAATGGGGACTGGGTTTCAACTGTGGTTTGCATAAAATTAGTACTTTATCAGACGTAGCCATAAAGTGGCCATCCGCCCATTAGTGATGCTACTACTCTCTACGCTTCTTCCTCTTCTTCGATAGGCCGCAGGCGGTCTATAAGTTCCTTTACTTTTGCCACATCTTTCACGCCCGGCGATACTTCGACCTGGCTGTTAACGTCGACACCATATAGCTTCATGCCTTTCAGCTGCTCTAGCTGGTCAAGGTTTTCGAGGCCAATACCGCCGCTAATAAAGAATGGCTTCTCATTGTCATAATTGGTCAACACGCGCCAATCAAAGGTATGTCCGTTGCCACCGGGCTGATCACCTTTGGCATCGAACAGAAACAGATCGGCGTACGCCTTATAATTGTTTACCATCGAGAAATTGAACGAGCCATCGACCCGAAACGCTTTGATGATGTTTATGCCTCTGTTCTGCAGGCTCCGACAAAAATCAGGCGTCTCGTTTCCGTGAAGCTGTACGTACTGTAAATCGTACTTTTTCACAGATCGCAGAATGTACTCTGGATTCGCATTGACAAATACGCCCACTTTCCGGATTGACCGGGGTAGCGATTTGACCACGTCTGCATCCAGGTCGTCGCCCACAAACCGGGGCGATTGGTCGTAGAAGATAAAGCCGACAAAATCCGGATTCAGAGCCGCCACTTGCTCCAGATTGGCCGCGTCGCGCAGGCCGCATACTTTAATCTTCATACGATTTGATGAATGGTTTTAGACGTAACAAGTTGTTCTCTATAATCGGTCACTAAATGACCTAAAGCTGTAGCGGGATCATCCGTTTTCATAAACGCCTCTCCAATGAGAAATGCCTGATAACCGGCTTCGTGTAGCCGCACCATAGTGCTGGCTTCGTGCAACCCACTTTCAGTCACTTTCACAAACTGGTCGGGAATCAACCTAGCCAACTGAACCGATGTATTAATATCTGTGACAAAGGTTTTCAGATTGCGGTTGTTCACGCCAACCAGATCAACGGTGTCGCATAAAGAACGCTGTAGCTCATCAGCATCATGCACTTCCAGCAACACTTCCATGCCAAGCTCGTGCGCATAGGCACTCAGCGAACGCACCTGCTCGGGAGTGAGACATGATGCAATAAGCAAGACCAGATCAGCTCCCCATGCTTTGGCTTCCAGCAATTGATATGCGTCGACGACGAAGTCTTTTCGCAAGATTGGCGTTTGCGGATTAGCGACACGCGCTGCCTGTAAATCGGCGGGGGTACCTCCGAAAAATGGCTCGTCGGTTAACACCGATAACACAGCCGCGCCCGCAGCAACGTACCCACGCGTCGTTTCAGCTACATCGACCCGGTCATTTATAATTCCTTTCGACGGTGATTTACGCTTGAATTCCGAGATGATGCCGGTTGATCCTGCCGCCAAAATCGATGCCCGCGCTGAGTTTACTGAGCGACCAAAAAGTGGCATAGCACGTAGTTCACTGTCTGAAACCGCTGCTTTTCGCTCGGCAATTTCCTCCCATTTACGGGCAACTATCGTATCCAGAATAGTCATTAAGTGGTCATTTACTAGCTTATACCTTAACCCGTAACGGCGGTCGCCCTAAAGAAGACTACTGCACTGCAGGATGCTGCCGTGAAGCTTTAGCTCTTCGAAGGTTGGGGTAAAACTTATTTCATCAATTTGTCGAAAGACTGCCTTGCCCGGCCACTTGCCAACGATTCGCGCGCCTGAGCCACAGCCTCTTCACTGGTTGTAGCCCGGCCTGCGGCCATCAGCGCCATAGCCGCATTAGCCAGTACGGCCTGGGTCTGCGCGGGGGTTGCTTCATTGTTCAGCACATTCATAAATATGCGGGCTGAATCTTCTGCTGTTTTACCACCCGATAACGATTCTGGTGTGAGCCGTTGAAGCCCTATATCTGCTGGATTCAGCATGAGCTCTGTCTTGTTCGTGATTGCTTTAAAGGGGCCGGTAAGCGACACTTCATCGTACCCATCAAGCGAATGAACGACCATAAACTGCTTGTCTGTCTGCTGATAAAGGTACGCATAAAGGCGGGCCAATTCAAGGCTAAAAACCCCTACAAGCTGCTTTTGAGGCCTTGCCGGATTCACCATTGGCCCGAGTACATTGAAGAAAGTTTTTACGCCTAATTCTTTTCGGATGGGCGCCACATTTTTCATAGCCGGGTGAAATAAGGGGGCATGCAGGAAACAGATGCCAGCCGTTTCCATCTTCCGGTTCAATTCGCCGATATCGTTGGTGAACTTATAGCCCAGCCGCTCCATCACAGTGCTCGAACCAGTCAGCGACGATACGCCATGATTACCGTGTTTGGCCACCCGTTGCCCTGCTCCGGCAACGACAAATGCAGACAGTGTAGACATATTGAACGTGTCTTTACCATCGCCACCAGTACCACACACGTCCATAGCGTCATAGTCGGCCAGATCAATCGGTAGGCACAATTCCAGCATAGCATCGCGAAAACCTGCCAGTTCCTCTACACGGATGCTCCGCATCATGTAGACGGTCATAAACGCCGCTACCTGCGACTGATTATACTGGCCTTGCGTAATACCTAATAATACTTCTTTGGCCTGTTGAGTGGTCAGCGTTTTGTACTCAAACAGGTGATTCAGGATTGCTTTCATAAGGGTAAAAGAAGCAACGGGTGATAGAGGTACAGACTGAAGAAAAGACTAAATCGTAAACAGAGTGAATGAAAAGATGCCCTAAAATGCCAGGCAGCTCTCTTTACTTAATCACTCACTCTTTAGCTATCCAGCCAGTTTTTCATCATTTGCACGCCGCCAACGGTCAGTACCGACTCCGGGTGAAACTGCACGCCCCGAACGTCGTACCGAGCGTGACGCAACCCCATCACCCGACCATCTTCATCTTCGGCAGTAACTAGCAGTTCTTCAGGCAACGAATCACGCACCACTGACCACGAATGATACCGGCCCACCTTCATATCATCGGGTAGTTGATTAAATAGAAGTTCATCTCGATCCAATACATAGGCCGAGTGCGCAACTCCGTGTAATACATCACCCAGGTTTTCGAGTGTTGCGCCAAATACCTCACCGATTGCCTGATGGCCCAGGCATACGCCCATAATGGACTTAGTTGCGCTGTATTCATCAATCAGGGGCTTCAAAATCCCAGCCTCATCGGGTATACCCGGCCCTGGCGACAGTAAGATCTTATCATATTTACCAGCCTCCTCGACTGTCAACTTATCATTCCGAATCACATCGGGGCGGTGGCCTAACTCGCGCAAGATGTAGACGAGGTTGTAGGTAAACGAATCGTAATTATCTAAAACGAGAATTTTCATGACTTCCTGATCAATTGTACCTGTTGATTAAAGCGTCTCTGCCTGCTTGATTGCCGAGCGCAAAGCAGCCAGTTTATTATGCACTTCCTGTAATTCGCTATCCACTATCGACTTGGCTACGATACCAGCTCCGGCCTGGTAGTACAGCGAGTTGTTCTGGCTCATGAATGTGCGAATCATAATAGCATGATTGAACTCACCGTCGAAGCCCATGTAGCCGATGCTGCCCGAATAGAAGCCCCTACTCTGATTTTCGTAGCGGTCGATAAGCTTCATCGCCATATGTTTCGGAGCCCCTGACAACGTACCTGCGGGAAACGTTTCGGCTACGATCTGTAACGGATCGGCCCCTTCATTCAACTGACCAACGACCTTCGACACCAAATGGATAACGTGCGAGTAATACTGAACTTCCTTGAACGTCTCTACCTTCACTACATCACAGTTCCGGCTAAGATCATTCCGGGCCAGATCAACCAACATCACGTGCTCGGCTGATTCTTTCGGATCATCGTATAGCTTTTGGGCCAACTCAGCATCCTTTGCATCATCACCTGTTCGGCGGAACGTACCTGCAATCGGGTAGATAGTAGCCTCTCCCTTTTTCACCACAATTTGTGACTCAGGCGATGAGCCGAACAGCTTAAAATTGCCATAGTCGAAGTAGAACAGATAAGGCGACGGATTCAATGACCGCAATGCCCGGTATACATTAAATTCATCGCCTCTGAATGGTGTCTGAAACCGCCTTGACAACACGATCTGGAATACATCGCCCCGGCGACAGTGATCAATGCCATGCTGAATAACACCCCGAAACGCATCGTCGCTAAAGTTAGAGGTTTCGTCGCCCATCGTTGTAAATGAATAGAGCGCGTAATTACGACTCGTTAGAAAAGCGGTGACTTCGTCAATTCGACTTTCAGCAGGTTCCTCACCTTCTTGAAGGTATTGATGCTCGAACAGGTGTAGTTCATCTTTAAAATGGTTGATCGCCACGACGTACTTATACACCTGAAAGACTGCTGCTGGAATATGATTCTCCTCTGGAACCGGGGCTGTCAAATGAATATCTTCAAATCCTTCAACAGCCGGAAAACCAAAGTAACCGAATAAGCCATTCGAGATGAACGGAAAGCCCGACGACGGAGCTGCGAACTGGTCTTTAAAGACACGTAACGCAGGCATCAACTCATCTGGATTAGCTGTTCTACGTGTTTCTTCCTTCCCAGGCAACACCGTGCTAATAATGCCTTCATCGTATGTAAACCGCGCAACAGGGTCAAATGCGATATATGAAAAGCTGTTATCGTTGCCGTGGTAGTCGGCACTTTCGAGCAAAATACTATTAGGATACTTATCTCGAATGCGTAAATAGCTGCTTACTGGCGTGATGATGTCAGCCAGCATGCGCCGATGCGTGGTGTGAACAGCATACTGTTGACTGGTTTGAGGCGAAATAGTCATTGTAGAAAGGCGTTAGACGGAAGTTCGGACAATAAAAAAGGCTCACCGGGATGACGGTGAGCCTTTTGATATAGTGTTATACAAAACACAACAGGGCAACCCTCATCCTTTGCAGGAAAAGTGCCACCACCATGCTTTGTTCGTAATCTGGTTCATGTTCTTTTTTTCAACAGTATCGGGGTGGTGGGATTCGAACCGCTGCGGCGGACCGTCCACGACCTTTACGTCCCGAACGTAGCTCGCTACTAAGCTGCGCTACACCCCGATCCGGAGCACAAAAATAGTTATTCAGTCTGATTTTGAAACGGTAGCTGTAAATTTTTACGAACAAACAGCAACAGATTCGTTATATAACTGACATTTATCACTTCCATATGCCCGAATTACCAGAGGTCGAGATGCGGCGGCTTTATCTAGAAGCCACATCATTCGATCAACCTATCGACTCAATCACTGTAGAAGACAAAAAGCTACTCACCACGGATTTCAGCACGTTACAAGAGAGCCTTCACGGACGGCGGTTTCTGGGCACCAAACGAGTTGGCAAAAACCTGTTTATCTACACAGACGATCCCTCTGTCATTGTTCGAATGCATTTTGGCATGACAGGGGATTTAGTCTACTACCACAACTCAATTGATCGGCCCAGACACGCCCGTATCGTTTTTTACTTTAAGAATGGATTCTGTCTGGGTTTTGTATGCCCACGGAAGTTTGAACGCGTCGGTCTTGTCTCCGATATTGATGAATACCTAAAGTTAAAGAAAATTGCACCCGATGCTTTATCCATTGATGTAGCTACGTTAGCTGAAAAGCTAAAAAAACGGCGGTCACCAGTGAAGCCGGTTTTATTGGATCAAGCTACTACAGCAGGCTTAGGAAATTGGATAGTTGATGAAGTTCTATTTCAGGCAAAAGTGAATCCATCGAATATCAGCTCTGAGCTTTCTCTTGAATCAGTTCAAGCCATTCACGATGCAATTCACCTTGTGCTTGATACAGCTATCAGCTGCGAAGCTAATTATAAAGACTTTCCCCCTTCCTTCCTGATTCATGCCCGGCAATGGGATACGTCACCTTACGAAGACCCAGAAGCTTACAAGTACTGTCCACGATGCGGAACAGCCATTCAAATAACTGAGGTAGGCGGGCGAACCACGTATTTCTGTCCACAAGAACAAGTGCTTCTTTAAGTCGCTATGTCGTACTAAAACGTCACCGCTTGCTTTGGCGGATTCCG
>NZ_WAEL01000049.1 GCF_011742925.1 Fibrivirga algicola | reverse complement strand
GACCCTGTCGTCGGGTGAGAGTAACACCACCCTGGACGCTGGTTTCTACCAGCCAACGGCAGGCTTGGGTGACTACGTCTTCGAAGACAAGAATGCCAATGGCATTCAGGACGCGGGTGATGTGGCCATCCCAGGTGTAGTGGTGACCCTCTACACCAACGGCTCGGCTATCGCGACAACGACAACGAACGCATCTGGTCTATACTCATTCACTGGGCTGACCCCTGCTACACCATACGTGGTAGGCTTCGGTCAGCCGGCTGGGTACATGCC
>NZ_WAEL01000048.1 GCF_011742925.1 Fibrivirga algicola | reverse complement strand
TTCGAGCAGGCTGCGTAGCTTCTCGTTATCTTCGTAGATGGACACCGTTACCATGGAAATGCGTTGTTGGTCAAGGAAAGAAAAAGCCTGCTTCAGCCCGCCCCGTTGACTGAGACAAAGCACGGGGAAAACCTGATGGGCGTCAATAACCCGTTTCGGTCAAGGTCAGGGCCGGGTAGCGGAAACCACAGGCCAATGGTAGTGCCCTGTTTTACAGCCGATTAAACAGTTAACCGGCCCCGGAGCGCAATACTTCGCAGGGTCAGGTTGCGC
>NZ_WAEL01000047.1 GCF_011742925.1 Fibrivirga algicola | reverse complement strand
ACGGTGAATCCAACGCCAGTACTGACCGTGAATAGCGAAACGATCTGCCAGGAGGCCACCACGCTGCTGAGCCTGACCGGCTGTGCTGGTACCGTAACCTGGTCGACGGGTACAACGGGTTCTACCCTGGAGGTGACCCCGCTGCAAACGACGGTTTATTCAGCTACCTGCGTCTTGAGCACGGGTTGCTCGGCTACAGTGGCCACCACGGTGACGGTAACGCCAACGCCATCGGTTCAGACGCAGAACGTAGTGGCAACACGGGCAAGCTGCAA
>NZ_WAEL01000046.1 GCF_011742925.1 Fibrivirga algicola | reverse complement strand
CATATTTGATGCTAACTTTCTGCCAATACCCAAATGGGCTTGTAGCTCAGGTGGTTAGAGCGCTACACTGATAATGTAGAGGTCCGTGGTTCGAGTCCACGCAGGCCCACAGCGGGGGATTAGCTCAGTTGGCTAGAGCACCTGCTTTGCAAGCAGGGGGTCAACGGTTCGAATCCGTTATTCTCCACTACGAACCAACGGGTTCGTTTAGTTCTTTGACCTATTGAGAAGAAGGCTTTCAAGTCCGTAAGGATTTGGAGCCACACACAAGTAGAGTA
>NZ_WAEL01000045.1 GCF_011742925.1 Fibrivirga algicola | reverse complement strand
CATCCCAGGTGTAGTGGTGACCCTCTACACCAACGGCTCGGCTATTGCGACAACGACAACGAACGCATCTGGTCTGTACTCATTCACTGGGCTGACCCCCGCCACACCATACGTGGTAGGCTTCGGGCAGCCGGCTGGGTACGTGCCGACACTGGCAAATGTGGGCAGCGATGATGCCCTGGACTCGGATGCGGATAAGCTGACGGGTCTGACGGGTGTGTACTCACTGACGGCTGACGAGTTCAACCCCACGGTGGACGCTGGTTTCTTCAAGCCTGCTTCCCTGGGTGACTACGTCTTCAA
>NZ_WAEL01000044.1 GCF_011742925.1 Fibrivirga algicola | reverse complement strand
GGCCGGTACGTTTACCGCCACACTTCGAGCCACCAACGTGGCTGGCCTGTCAGTTACAACCAACGTTACCTTTGTGTACACGGCGGCGGCAACTACGCCGGTCGTCGTGGTTGGCACGGGGCAGGGAACGGGCCTGACAGGGGACTACTTCGATAGCTTCGATCTGTCAGGGGTGGCTAAAATGACGCGTATTGATGCCACCATCAACTTCAATTGGGGTGAGGCCAGTCCGGGCAGTGGGGTCAACATGAACTTCTCTGCACGGTGGACGGGGCAGATCGAGGCTCCGGTCGCGGGTAACTACGTGATC
>NZ_WAEL01000043.1 GCF_011742925.1 Fibrivirga algicola | reverse complement strand
GGCGAGAGCGTGGTGAGCACCGAAGTCTGTCTGTCGCTGCCCCTGCTGGCCCCGGTGCTCACCAACGTCACCGTCGACAGCACCGGCCCGGCCACTGGCGCAGGTCGTGGGGTAATCACCGTGCGCTGGACCCGGCCCCTGGGCCTCAACCCCGCCGATGGGGGCGGGCCCTTCGAGTACCGCCTCTTCCGGGCCCCGGGCCTGACGGGCACGGCCTTCACCCAGGTGACGGCCATCCGTACCAGCCTGCAACCCCTGGCCGACACCGTGTTCGTTGATCGGGGCCTCGATACTCAAGGACAGGCCTACACCTACCGCCTGGAGTTCTT
>NZ_WAEL01000042.1 GCF_011742925.1 Fibrivirga algicola | reverse complement strand
AGCCAGTGAGGCGTTGAAGCTCTGACCGATCGTGCCGTTCTGAGTGCCGGGCATGTTGTTCACAATCGGCGCCACTGACACCGTCGGGGGCGTTGCTGTCCCTGACGATGGGTAGAGACGATCTTTTGGCACCATCACAACACCTGAAGTGCCGGGAACCTGCCAGCCCAGATAGGCCACAGCCGAACCGCCGGTATCGTTGTACTCGTACTTGATCTCGTGCTTACCTGCTGACAGGTTGATACTGCCCGTCATGATCGTCGGGCCGTGACCGTTCCAGTCGTTGATGATCAGATTGCCATCAATCCAGATGCGGGTTCCATCGTCATTGTTCGACTG
>NZ_WAEL01000041.1 GCF_011742925.1 Fibrivirga algicola | reverse complement strand
CTGTCAGCTGTTGGCTGCTCAGGAACCGTGAGCTGGAGCAACGGAGCAACGGGCAGTAGCATTACCGTGACCCCAATGCTGGCCAGCCAGACTTACTCGGCTACCTGTACGACGGGGCCAGGCTGTTTCACCTCGGCCAGCCTTGTCATCACTACCGAAGAGCCGGCCAACCTGATCGTAACCTCGGCTACCATTTGCTACGGCAGTTCGGCTACACTCTCTGCCGCGGGTTGTGCCGGTACCATCACCTGGAACACAGGCACCACAGGTACGTCCCTGACAACACCTGTGCTGACCAACACCACCAGTTACACCGCCACCTGCACCACCGCTACCTCGACGACCTTCGCCGT
>NZ_WAEL01000040.1 GCF_011742925.1 Fibrivirga algicola | reverse complement strand
TAAAAATAATTTTCGCCAAATGCTTGACAAACGAAATAAACCGCGTACCTTTGCAGTCCCAAATGAGGGAAACAAAATGAGAGCCACCCAGTCAGTTTAGTACCGGCCTTCACTTTGAGTAACCAGCCAGGGTATTTGGCACCACGATCGGCAACGGCTGATCGCTTCGTTCTTTGACCAACTGTCAGCAATACAATTAACAAGTCTTGATCAGTTTGATCGGCTCACTTCTTCGGAAGCGGGTCATCAGTCTGCATCAACAAAAGACACGCTACTTCGGTAGCACACATATTTACGATGGAGAGTTTGATCCTGGCTCAGGATGAACGCTAGCGGCAGGCCTAATACATGCAAGTCGGACGGGCAGCAATG
>NZ_WAEL01000004.1 GCF_011742925.1 Fibrivirga algicola | reverse complement strand
CAAAAGCGTTCTAAAACCCCGAAATTGAGTCAATTTCGGGGTTTTTTTGTAGGTTATTTTTATAAGATAAAATACAAGAGTAATTATCTGTCAATTATTTTAGATGAAATAGGAATGAAAAAGAAGATAGCCGACCAACCCTCTTTAGCTTCAATAAAGGAGAGAATTGCACAATTAGAAAAGTTGGCAGTAACAGAAGAACAAAGGTATAAACTAGCTGATTTTAAGGGTCATTTTGAAAAAATAAGCACGTTGCCTGATCGCTTTAATAATGCTTTTTCAAGTAGGGGATGGATTGCATATGATAGCCTTAATGAAAAAATTATGGAAAAAGCGTTGGCAATCTTAAAATCAGATGGTATTCATGACGCCGAAAAATGCTTAATAGGCTATTATAATAAAAATACGGTTGAGTTAGGAATAACAAGGTTGTGGGGAGTTGAAGTTTTTAGAGATAGGTTACGAATTATAAAACTTGCATATGAGGATTATGTATCAGGTAGATATCATGCTTGTATACCTGTATTGCTTATGATGATTGATGGTGTAGTATCTGATGCTGGAGATAATATAGGTTTTTTTGCTGAGAAATCAGATGTGACTAGCTGGGACTCTATAGTAGGACATGATACTGGACTTAGTTTAATCAAAGATCTATTCTATAAATCACGTCGTACTACATCCAAAAGCAAAATTACATTGCCATTTAGAAACGGTATACTTCACGGTCGAGATTTAGGCTACGCAAATGAAGAGGTTGCAGCAAAGTGCTGGGCATTGATGTTTTCAGTAAGAGACTTTTTGGCTGCTAAGCAGGATGAGGCTCACAGGAAAGAAGTGTATACAATAGAAAGTTTAAAAACCTTTGAAGACATTATTCGCGAGATAGAGATTTTAGATGAAAAGCTGTTAGAAGTTTGCTCCATGGACGAATTTAGAAGAAGTCCTGTTACTGTCGGAATAGATTATCCTGTTGCGGGGTTGCCAGATGAGTATCTAATCAATACTCCAGAACGAGTAGTTGCTGAATTTATTAGCCTTTGGAAGCAGAATAATTTTGGTCAAATGAGCCAGCTAATGTATCGGCCTGATCATATCTCTCAAGGGAAGATGGCTGGTAGAATAAAGGCTGTTTTTAAGGGTAAAAAAATAAGCCATTTTTCAATACAACGGAGTGAGGATCTGTCTTCTTGTAAGACGGATATTACACTTAAGTTAGGAATCTCATTTGAGGGTAACTCAGTACATGACTACGATTTGATTATGAGAGTTTTGTACTGTGAAGTAAATAGCACAGATCTTGTTGTAAATCCATCGAAGGTAGGAAAGTGGAAAATTGCTGAGAATTTTAGTTCAATTAGTCAAATTGGAACTCAACTTGAATGGTTAGAATAATTAGCTAAGCATGTTACATGAGGACAGATCGATAAATTATATACTGTATTTAGGAATCGAAGATTTGTAACTAATATTTATATCATTATTTTCCTAGAAGGTCTCTTTATTTCCGGTGTATTGTAAATGGTTAAGCTTAAAATTAATGTTAACAATTAAAATTTAGTCATTTTGTATTGAACCTGTTTCAATGATATAGTGCTTAAAGTATAGTAACCTGAACAGTTGTTGGAAATTACTTCTAGTAACAGTAACATAAATATTGACAACGCTTTGGCTTTTACAGACAATCAGCCAGAATAGTGCTAAACGATAGGAAACGATCCAATACATGGGCGGAAAAATAGTAGTACTCGTAGCCTTGTTACTCAGTAATATGACCGCTGTTTTCTCGCAGAATAGGGTGCCGCCAGTCAGGCAGGACGTTCCGCTGGATTCGATTCGGCTGAGCGATCCATTTATTCTGGCGGATACGAAGACCTCGACATACTACATGACCGGCACAGGAGGCATGCTCTGGAAAAGCAGCGACCTGAAAAAATGGACAGGCCCGTTCAACCCTGTCAAGACTGACCCTACGTCTTGGATGGGAAAAAACCCAATGATCTGGGCCGCCGAACTGCACGCCTACAAGGGCAAGTACTACTACTTTGCCACCTTCACCAATCGGGCCGTAAAAATTGATACCGTCGGCGAGAACGTTATCGAACGGCGGGCCAGTCATGTGCTGGTCAGCGACAGGCCCGAAGGTCCCTACGTACCCATGGCCGATCCAACGTACCTGCCTGCCAGCAAACCGACGTTGGATGGCACGTTTTGGGTCGATACAGATGGGAAGCCCTACATGGTGTACTGCTACGAATGGCTGCAAAACCTGAATGGCACCATTGAGAAAATAGAGCTGAAGCCCGATCTGAGCGGGTCGGTGGGGGAGGGTAAACTGCTGTTCCGGGCTAGTGACAGTCCGTGGAGCCGCCAAAAAGAGAAGGGTAAGGAGGGTCCGAATAAAGTGACAGACGGACCCTATCTATTTCAGACCGGAACCGGTCGGCTGGGCATGATCTGGACGAGCTGGATCTATGACGTCTATACGCAGGGGGTTGCCTATTCAAAAAGCGGCACGCTGGATGGCCCCTGGGTACAGGAAAACGACCCGATTACGCCCTCGAACTATGGCCACGGTATGCTCTTTCGCACACTGAACGGCAAGTGGCTGATGGTTCTGCACAGCCATAAAAGTATCAATGGACGTACCGTTCGGATTCCTCATTTCTTTGACGTAGATTTTTCAGGTAATAAGTTAGTCGTCGGGGCGCCGTACAACCCATAGGGGCTGATTTGACAGGCACAGTTCTGGAGAAATCAGGCCAGTATCCAGCGAAACTAACTTTCTTGTAGTGAATGGACAATAACCAACTGGGCACGAAGCCACATTATCAGCTGCTGGACGGGCTTCGGGGCGTAGCGGCCATTATCGTGGTAGTCTTTCACCTTGCCGAGCCACTGGCCAGTAGTCGCTTTACCAACGTTGTGAATCATGGTTACCTGGCCGTTGATTTCTTCTTTCTTCTGTCCGGCTTCGTTATAGGGTATGCCTACGACGACCGGTGGGATACCTTAACTTTTGGCGGCTTTATGCGGCGGCGGCTCGAGCGGCTGCACCCACTTGTCATCCTGGGCATGACGCTGGGTGCGATTAGTTTCTACGGTACCGACTCAACCATATGGCCGCTTATTCACACCGTTCCCCTGTGGAAACTGATCGTTGTGCTGCTGGTTGGCTATACGCTGATCCCCATCCCACTGTCTATGGACATTCGCGGCTGGCAGGAAATGCATCCGCTGAACAGCGTTGGCTGGTCTTTATTCTTCGAGTACGTAGTTAACATCCTTTACGCGATGGGGCTACGGAAACTGTCGACTAAAGCACTGTCCCTGTTTGTTATCCTGGCCGGGGCGTTGCTCCTGCATTTTGCGGTTACTTCCCCCAACGGCGACGTTGCCGGGGGCTGGACACTGAATGTTGAGCATATGCGCATTGGGATCACACGTACCTTATTTCCCTTTTTTGCCGGTTTGCTTTTATCGCGGGTGTCGCGGCCATCCCGTTTCAATCATGCGTTTCTGTGGTGTAGCCTGCTGGTTGCCGTTGTTCTGTTTATGCCGAGAATTGGCGGTGCAACTCATGGTTGGCTGAATGGGTTATATGACGCTTTCTGCATCATCGTTGTCTTTCCACTGATCATTTACATGGGCGCTAATGGCGTAGTGCATAACCAGACGGAAGCGAAAATTTGTCAATTCCTCGGGGCGCTATCATATCCCTTATACATGACCCATTATGTGCTCGTCTATTTTTACGTAGCCTGGGTCAGTAATCACAAAGGAATCACCATTGGACAGGCCTGGCCATACGCACTGCTCACATTTGCTGGCGCTATCGTGTTGGCCTACGCCAGCCTGAAGCTATACGATGAACCGGTAAGAGCCTGGTTGCGGAAAAAACTGGCATAGCACACAGGTACGTTGCTAATGTGGCGTCGCCCTACCCAAGCAACATGATGGTGCCAGTACACCAGTCAACCGGTTGCTGATGGAGACCAAAATCAGTGCCTCATCTTGTCCTGACACCAATATTACATGTTACCAGTAAGCTCAATTCGCTTCGTGTTGAGTCTTATTTATACTCAGGTGCTTTATTGGACACGTGCAGTCTTGTAGCTGAATCTATTACTCAATTTATGGATCGGGGATATATATATTTATTAAGTACAAATACTGTAAAATCAATTAGATAGAATACGGGTAAAATGTTAGCTAGTAGCCAGTAACAAGCAATAGTATGCTGGTGAGCCCAGGTGTCTGTATTAAGTAATTCAACGCTGAAATGTTCTATTTTAAATTAGAATTATTTAACAATTATTAAAATATTTTAATTAGAACCCCCAGTTTCATCTCTTATGTAGCTGAACCCGACTAGGGTTTACCCTAAACTATTAGTTCATGTTTATTAACCAACAACCATGAAGAACACTTTACAACGAGTATGTCCTAAGGCATTGATATTCCTGCTGAGCTGGATGCTGTGCTTGGGCGCTATGGCGCAGGATCGACGGATCACCGGCCAGATAAAAGACGAGCAGGGTTCTCCTCTGCCGGGCGTGAGTGTCGTGATCAAAGGCACAACACAGGGCACGACAACCGATGCCCAGGGAGGGTATTCGCTGGCCGTTCCCAACGCCAATTCAACCCTGGTTTTCTCTTTTGTGGGGTACACCGCTCAAGAGGTACTGGTTGGCAACCAAACCGCCATCAATCTATCGCTCCTCAATGATGATAAGGCGCTGGACGAGGTTGTAGTTATTGGTTACGGTACAACCCGGAAATCAGATTTAACCGGTGCTGTGGCGACGGTGAAGCAATCGCAACTGATGGAGCGTCCGGCTCCTTCGCTCAACCAGGCGCTGTCTGGCCGGATGCCCGGTGTGCAGGTTAATACCAACTCAGGTCGTCCCGGTGGCCGTACAACCGTTCGGATCCGGGGGTTCAGCTCGATCAACTCGTCGAATAACCCTTTGTATGTCGTCGACGGTGTGATGCTGCCGCAGGGGAACCAAAACCAGTTCAGCTCGGCCATTGATTACATCAACCCGAACGATATTGTGTCGGTTGAAGTACTGAAAGATGCCTCATCGACCGCTATTTACGGGGCTCGTGGCGCAAACGGCGTTATTCTGGTAACGACTAAGAAAGGCAAAGCAGGCGAAGGACAGATTACCTACAACTCTGATTTCAGCGTCAATACGATCGGCCCTAACCGCCCCCATACCCTCAACGCCCGCGAATACCTGGCCACTGAAGATCTGGCCTATGCAAACATCGCCAAGTTTGACCCGGCCGGCTGGGCGTCGGGCAAGTACGCTAACCTGGACCCTGTTGCCCGCCGCAAGCAGTTCAGCGCGGCGCATCCCGGTATCTTCGATGCCAACCTGAACCCACTCTACGACACCGACTGGTTCAAGGAGGCCACGCAGAACAAGCTGTCGCAAAACCATCAGCTGGGCTTCAGCGGTGGCAACGAACGTACCCAGTACTCGCTTTCATTAGGCTACCGGAATGATCAGGGCCTGATAAAAACGTCGTACATGAAACGCTATTCAACCCGGTTCACCATCGATGATCAGGTGAAAAAATGGTTGAAAGTTGGCGGTACACTCAGCTACAACAACCAGAGCGAAAACCTCGTCGATCAGAATGATGCGGTAGCCCGCCAAATGGTGGAAGACTTCCCGTTCCTGCCCGTACAATATCCTGATGGGTCTTATGCCAGTAACCGGGACTACCCAAGTGCTGAGGGCTCTTTCAGCTCAATTCACCGGCTGATGGACCGGCGTTTCATTCTGAACACGCAAACGTCGCTGGGTAGCCTGTACACGAACATCAACCTGGCTAAAGGGCTGGAGATGCGCACTGTATTGGGCGTAAACATCCTGACTCAGGAGAACAACGAGTCGCAGACGAGGACGCTGAATCCGGGTTCGTTTGGTAATGCTGCCGCCCGTAACCGGAAAGAGAGCTTCTGGTCGCTGGAGAATTACCTGACGTATAACAAGCAGATTGGTGAAGACCACCATATTACGGCACTGGCCGGTATCTCGTGGCAGGAAACCAACATTTTCAGTGTTGGTGCCACGGTGAACAACTTCGCAACTGATTACTTCGGCTACAATAACCTGGGGGCTGGTGCCACCAATCCACAGGTGTCGTCGGGAGCATCCCGGTTTGCGTTCAATTCGTACTTCGGCCGGATAAATTATAACTTCCTCGACAAGTACTTATTCACCGTAACGGGTCGGGCCGATGGCTCATCTAAATTCGGAGCTAACCACAAGTTCGCGTTCTTCCCCTCGGCGGCCCTGGCTTGGCGGGTATCGGAAGAGAGCTTCCTGAAGGGTAACTCAGTGATTTCGAACCTGAAACTGCGTACCAGCTACGGCCTCACGGGTAATTCAGAAATTCCGCCTTACTCATCGCTGGCGCTGCTCAGCTCGAACTACTCGACCATTTACAACGACACGCGCGTTGGTGGAACGGGTATCGATCGCCTGGCCAACCCCGACCTGCGTTGGGAAAAAACGGCGCAGACAGACGTTGGTCTGGAGCTCTCACTCTTTAAAGGACGGGTGTCGCTGGAAGCGGATTACTATTATCGTCTGACGACCGACATGCTGCTGGATGCACCTGTACCACGTACTAGTGGCTACGGCACCATTCGCCGGAACGTAGGGTCAATGCAGAACGCCGGTTTTGAGTTTGGCCTGAACACCACCAACTTCGATGGTACTGACTTCACCTGGAACACAACGTTCAATATCTCATTGAACCGTAATAAGGTGCTGTCGCTGGCTACGCCGTCTGACATCTTCAACGTAGGTGGCCCTAACTTCACCAACCCAACCAACATCATCCGCATCGGTGAGCCGGTGGGTTCGTTCTGGGGCCTGACGCGCCTGGGTGTGTGGAGCGAAGCCGAACGCGAAGAGGCGTCTAAGTTCGCCAGCTATCGGAACAACCTGACGCTGCTGCCTGGCGACATCAAGTACCTGGATGTAAACGGCGACAAGGCCATCACCGATGCCGACCGGAGTATCATTGGCAACGGCAGCCCAAAAGGATGGGGCGCACTGACCAACAGCTTCCGTTACAAGAAGTTCGACGCAACCATCGAGCTTCAGTTCATGTATGGCAACGATGTGATGCTGATGAACCTGCACGCCAGTGAAGACCGGCAGGCGCTGGCCAACAGCTACAGCTCAGTGCTGAACGCCTGGACACCCCAGAACCAGAACACGCCTATCGCGCAGATCCGCGAGACCCGGGCCGGGTATGTAACAAACGTTGATTCGCACTGGATCAAAGACGGATCGTTCCTGCGTGGCCGTAACTTCCTGATTGGCTACACCCTGCCTTCGCAGGTCACCAACCGGTTGAAAGTAAACCGGCTGCGTTTCTACGCAACCGCACAAAACGTGTTCCTGCTGGTGAAAGACCCTATCGTTGGCGATCCGGAAGTGACGCCAACCAACCAGGGTGATGGCAACAGTGCCTTCTCGCAGGGTATGATCTGGCACAATTACCCCAAGCCAACCACGTACCTGGTCGGTCTGCAGATTGGCCTCTAACACACGCAACTGACCTTTAAATCGACATTCGTTATGCGATCTACTTTAACAAATAAACTTTGGAAGGTGCTGCTGTGCGGCACTGTACTACTTGGTCCGTCTGGGTGCACCAACTTTCTGGATGAGATGGCGCCGTCCAATCTCACGAACGATAGCTTCTATACCATTCCCGATCATGCCGAAGCTGGGTTAGCGTCGGTCTACGCCAGCCTGCGGTTCATTGGCGATGGGGCCAATATCTTCTCGAACAACTGGCAGTTGCTGGAAGCACTGACGGGTACGTCGACTACAGAGACAGCCCAGAATTCAGACCTGAATAACCTGTACAGCCTCTCACACGATGGCAACACGATCCACGTAGTCAACTACTGGAACGGCTTGTACCGGGTGATTGCACAGGCCAACCAGGTGCTCGCCAAAGTACCGGCTATTACCCCCATGGATGCCGCTCAGAAGACCAAGATTCTGGGTGAAGCGCGTTTTCTGCGGGCATGGGCCTATTTCCAGGCCGTTCGGCTGTGGGGCGATGTGCCACTCGTAACAATGCCACAGACCGCAGCTTCTGAGGATTTTCAGCCGGCACGGGCTCCGCAGGAAGACGTGTATAAGCTGATCATTGAAGACCTGACGGCCGCTGAATCGGCGGGTCTTGCCTGGATGGACGTAAGTGGTCGGGTGAACCTGGCTGCCGTGAAATCGCAGTTGTCGCGGGTATACCTGACCATGGCCGGTTTCCCGCTCAACAAAGGGGCGTCGCACTATAAGCTGGCTGCCGACAAAGCGTTCGAGGTGATCAACTATGCCAATGCGAACCCGTCGGTGATCAACCTGTTTACGACCTACGAAGATGTACACCGGGAAAGCCAGGAGAACCGGACTGAACACCTGTTCCAATTGCAGTACAATGCAGTTGTGGCCTCGAACCCGATGGAAAACTTCTACGGTAACTTCAAGCCCATCAACTACAATGGGCCAACGGGTACGGGTAGCTCAGTACCGACTGCTTCCTTCTACAAGTCGTACGAAGCGGGCGATTTGCGGGCTAAAGACCAGGAGGGATACTTCTACACTACGTACTTTACCAATGGTACGGGGGCGCCGTTCAGCCTGGGAGCACCTTATGTGTTCAAGCACTTCAACCGCACGGCCAACGGCACATTCGGCGTTGCCGGTACGCGTTTGAATAACCTGAACGTACCCCAGATTCGGTTTGCCGAAACGCTGTTGATCTATGCCGAAGCTCAGAACGAACTGGGTGCGCCAACCCAGGCGGCTTACGACGCTATGAAGCGCATTAGAGACCGGGCTAAGTTGACCACGCCGGCGCTGGGTACGTTCTCGCAGGCAACCTTTCGCGAGGCGGTGTGGCGCGAACGCTGGCACGAGCTGTGTTATGAGCAGATTACCTGGTTTGATATGATTCGGTTGCGCAAAGTCTACAACGAAACCACCAATGGCTTCGACAATTTTGTGGGCCACGTAAACCTGAACACCAACAAGGCACTGGAAGCGAAACACCTGCTGCTGCCATTGCCTAAGCAGGAGATGTTGAACAACCCGAAGTTGACCCCACAAAACCCGGGTTATCCTAGCTGATTATAAGACTGTTGTAGATATCTGTGCAAACCCCGGTAGCTTCCCGCTATCGGGGTTTTTGCGTACCTTCGTTGCCTCCGAAACGACTTAACTAGCAGTCTAATGGCAATGATTAAACTCACCATCAACAACCAGCCCCACTCGCTCGACGTTGACCCGGATATGCCACTTTTGTGGGCGATCCGCGACGTCGTCGGCCTGACGGGTACCAAATTTGGCTGCGGCATTGCTCAGTGCGGCGCCTGTACCGTTCACCTCGACGGCTCGCCTGTTCGTTCGTGCAGCTTACCGGTATCAGCTGTAGCCGGTCAGAAGATTACGACCATCGAAGGCATCTCAAAACACGTTGATCACCCCGTGCAGAAAGCCTGGATCGAACACCAGGTGCCGCAGTGCGGCTACTGCCAGTCGGGGCAGATTATGTCGGCGGTGGCGCTGTTGAAGCAGAACCCCAAGCCAACCGATGCCGATATCGCCGCAGCCATGCAGGGCAACATCTGCCGTTGCGGTACCTACGTCCGAATCAGACAGGCCATTCATTCGGCCTCAGCCGAGATCAGCGCCGCCCCTAAAGTGAAGAACGCGTCTAAACTAGGAAAACGATGAGCGCAGACAACCTATTGATCGCCAACCGGCGCGATTTCCTGAAAACGCTTGGCCTGGCGGGCGGCGCACTAGTGCTCGGTATTTCGTCGGCCAACGCTGGCGTACCCGGTACGGCTGTCGGCGGTATCCTAAACATTAACGCTGCACCCGTTGGTGCTGAACTGACGCCCTATGTTATCATCGAGAAATCGGTGGGTAGCGCGCCCGGAAAAATTACGATCATGAACCCCCAGCCCGATATGGGCCAGGGTACATTCCAATCAGTTCCGGCACTTATCGCCGAAGAACTCGGGGTGGGGCTGAGTCAGGTGACGATCCTGCAAACGGGAGGCGAAGAAGCATATGGCGGCCAGATTTCGGGCGGTAGCTCGTCGGTTCGGGGCCGCTACATGGCTCTTCGGAAAGTGGGCGCGTCGGCCCGTGAAATGCTTGTGACCGCTGCCAGCCAGCAATGGAACGTACCTGCCGGAGAATGTATCGTAGCCAACGCGCAGGTGCATCACAAAGCGTCGGGACGAAGCATCGGCTACGGCAACCTAATCGAGGTGGCGTCGAAATTGCCTGTACCGACCAATCCGACGCTGAAAGACCCCAAAGACTTTACTATTCTGGGCAAACCGGCGCAACGGCCCGAAGTGCCCGCCAAATCGTCAGGTAAGGCGCAATTCGGGATCGACGTCAAGGTGCCCGGCATGCTCTACGCCTCGGTCGAACGCAGCCCCGTCATTGGTAGTAAACTGGTGAGTTTCGACGATACGAAAACAAAGCAGGTGAAAGGCGTTCGGCAGGTAGTGAAAGCAACCCGCGTACTCGAAGAAAACAAGTATGACGGTGTCGCCGTGGTGGCCGATACTTACTGGGCCGCACTGAAAGGCCGTCGGGCGCTGGCCGTAAAGTGGGATCATCAGGGTCTCGATGCCTTCAACACGGTTGCCTACGAGCAGAAACTACGCGAACTGGCCAAACAGGACGGTGTCGTTGACCATACCGCTGGTGACTTCGGGAAAGCACTTGCCGAAGCCGCCACGAAACTCGATGCGTTTTACGAAACGCCGATGGTGAGTCACTCGCCCATGGAACCAATGAACTGTGTGGTGAACTGGCCCACGACCGACACCGTCGAGATCTGGACGTCGTCGCAGGCACCAGACTGGATCAAGTCGAAGATGGCCGATGAGTTCAAGATCAAACCGGCCGACGTGAAGGTGAACATCACGTTCAACGGAGGTGGCTTTGGCCGTCGGTTATTCCAGGATTTTGTGCTCGAAGCAGCCCATATCGCCAAGTCGGTGGGTAAGCCGGTAAAAGTGGTCTGGACGCGTGAAGACGATACGCAGCTTGGTCCCTTCCGACCCATGACGTTCTCGGCCATGCGCGCCGGACTCGACGCCAACGGGAAGCCAACGGCCTTCCAGCATAAAGTGATTTCGCCATCGATCGATGCCACGCTGGGTCGAAGTCACGATGCGGCCAAGCCCGACAAAACCATGACGGAGGGCATCAGCGAGCAGAAATACGAAATTCCCAACGTCGACAACCGCTACGTCTTCGCCGATTTGCAGGTGCCAACGGGCTATTGGCGGGCGGTAACCAGCACAACGGTGGCGTTTCCGCACGAGTGTTTCATCGATGAGATGGCGCACCAGGCAAAGCAGGACCCAATGGATTACCGGATGGCGATGCTGACGAAGGAGTCGGACACGAAGAAAGTGCTGGCCAAACTCCGCGAGGTATCAAACTGGGATAAGCCGCTTCCGGCCGGAAAAGGTCGTGGCGTGGCCCAGTGGGAGTTCTTCGCTGGTTTAGCAGGCCAGGTAGTCGAAGTGTCGAAGCAAACAGACGGCTCGGTGAAAGTCGACAAGGTATACTGCGTCATTGATCTCGGCACGGTAGTTAACCCCGACATGGTACGCAACCAGGTGGAAGGCGCTATCTGTATGGGACTGGTGGCCGCAACGAAACAGGGAATCACGTTTGCCAACGGCCAGGCTCAGCAGACCAATTTCGATACCAACCAGATGCTGCGGATCAACGAAATGCCAGTCGTCGAGGTGCACATCCTCGCCGATGGCGGCAACACGATCAAGGGCGTAGGCGAACCCGGTTTACCACCGCTCGCCCCTGCGCTGTCCAATGCCGTTTTCGCTGCTACTGGTAAACGCCTCCGCCGATTGCCATTTGACTTAGCGGCGGTGTAAGAAAGGGAGTAAGGGGAAGAAAGGGCCGAGGGGGAGGCTTACGCATCAGTAGTGCTGGCGCGTAAGCCTCCCCCTCGGCCCTTTCTTCCCCTTACTCCCTTTTTCTTTTACTTTTGCCCCCATGAATTATTGGTTAGTCAAGTCCGAGCCGGATACCTACGGCTGGCATCATTTCACCGAGCAGGGCCGCGCTACCTGGGATGGTGTGCGTAACTACCAGGCCCGAAACAACCTGCAGGCCATGCGCGAAGGTGATCAGGTGCTGTTTTATCACAGCGTAACAAACCCCGCCGTAGTGGGCTTAGCCAAAGTTGTTTGCGAAGCTTATCCTGACCCCACCGCAGATCCGCAACCCAACGGCAAGTCAACACCCTGGTGCGTGGTTGAACTGGAGCCAACGCTGGCCTTCGCGAACGCCGTACCGCTGGCCCGGATCAAGTCCGAGCCCATGCTGGCCAACATCGCCCTCATTAAACAATCCCGCCTCTCGGTGATGCCCATCAAACCCGACGAGTTTGATCTGATTGTTAAAATGGGGAATAACTAAGTTTGTCATTTGCTGTTTGCTATTTGTGATTGCGCTGCTACTGGAACGAGGCGTTACCGGGCAGCGCAACCACAAATGACAAACGACAAACCAGTCACCACACTTCATGCCCGTCCTGCAACCGATACTGAATCTTGTTGAGTTACTACACCAGAAAGGCCTGCGCGATGTGGTAGTGTCGCCGGGATCGCGGTCGGCACCGCTGACTATTGCGGTAGCCCGGCATCCCGGTTTGCGGGTACGTGTGGTGCCCGACGAGCGAGCGGCGGGCTTTACGGCTCTGGGCATGGCGCAGCAGACACAAACGCCGGTGGCTTTGATCTGTACGTCGGGCAGTGCGGTGTATAACCTGAGTCCGGCGGTGGCCGAGGCGTATTTTCAGCAGGTTCCCTTGCTGTTGCTGACCGCCGACCGTCCGCATGAATGGCTGCACCAGCAGGATGGCCAAACGATCGATCAGGCCAATATATTTGGTACGCACGTCAAGCGGAGTTACGACCTGCCCGCCGACTATAGCCATGCTGATGCCCGTTGGTTTATTGAACGAACCATCAACGAAGCATTTGACCTGAGCCGCCTCGGGGCGCCCGGGCCGGTGCATATGAACGTACCCCTGCGCGAACCGTTCTACCCCAAACCCGACGACGTATACCGCCCTGAACGGGGGCGGGTGATTGAGCAACTCCCTGTACTGCCGCAACTGGCACCCGATACGTGGCACCGGCTGTTGACCGACTGGGAGCGCGCAGAACGCAAACTGATTCTGGTGGGGCAAACAACCTACCAGCCAGCCCTGCAGCAGGTGCTGGCGCAAATTGGCCGGGAACTGAACGTACCTGTGGTTGGGGAGATCATCAGCAATCTGGGACGCGGTGAATTCTTCATTAGCCAGTCAGACACGATCCTGGGGCAACCCGATGAAGAGGAACTGCAAAACCTGCGGCCTGATTTGCTCATTACCCTGGGCAACTCCTTCCTGACGCGAAACCTGAAAACATACTTTCGGCGGTACCCGGCCGTTCAGCACTGGCACATTCAACCCCACGGCGACCGGCTGATCGATTCGTTTCAGTCGCTGACTACGCGGATCCCCGTCAAGCCTGTTTCGTTTTTTCAGAAACTATTTGCAGACCTCGATTACCAGCATTTCCGCGAAGGCATTGAGGAAGATGACGAAGGGGCCGACTACCTGACTGCCTGGCAAGCCGCCGAACAGGCCGCGCGGCGGGTAGTAGCCCAGTCGCTCCGTGAATCGCCCTTTACCGACTGGGTGGCTACACAGGCTATTCTCGACGCACTACCGGCAAAATCGCACCTGCACCTGGCCAACAGTATGCCGGTTCGCTACGCCAATATGTGTGGCCTGGAAGCCAGTCAGGAAATTCAGGTATGGGCCAACCGGGGAACCAGTGGCATCGATGGGACATTGAGTACAGCTGTAGGTGCTGCTCTGCGGACGGACGCAATCGTCACTGTGCTGATCGGGGATGTGTCGTTTTTCTACGACCGGAATGGCCTTTGGCAACAGGCGTTACCCGCTAACCTGCGCATTGTGCTGCTCAATAATTCAGCGGGGCACATCTTCCGAATCATCGACGGGCCATCGCAGCAGCCCGAACTGGAAACGTTCTTTGAGACGCCGCATCAACTCACCGCCGAACGTACCTGCGCCGATTTTGGCCTCGGCTACACCCAGGTAGCAGACCTGGGTACGTTAGGTACCGCACTGGGTACGTTCTTCGACCCGGCTGACCTGCCTAAACTGCTTGAAATTACAACAGACAAGTACGCAAATACAGACGCGTTCAAAGCCTATAAGCAGCGATTGTAACGAAAAAAGCTTCGCTGTCGAACAGAACGACCAGCGAAGCTTTCAGTATACCATTTTTATGGCTTGCTACCTTAGTTCATCTTTTTGTCCATGGCCGTAACCATGTCGAGATGCATTTGCAGGGTGGGCAACGTCTTGGTCGCAAATTCCCTGATCGACGGGTCTTTGGCGTCTTTAGCTGCTTCTTTGAACTCCTTCACATCTTCTTCATGATCGTCTTTCATGTAGCTGATGTATTTTTTGTCGAACTCGGCACCCGATAACTTACGCATGTCGTCGATGTCTTTTTGCTTATCAGCCCCCGGCGTCGATGGAATTGTAATGTTTTTCAACGCGGCTAGTGCTTTCAATTCAGCATTGGCTTTCTCGTGGTCGGTAACCATCTGAGCACCGAACTTTTTCACTTCAGCACTTTGCCCTTTCTCCTGCGCAATTTTGCCCAGTTCTACTTCGAGCAGGCCGCCGCTAGCTGCTTTTACTGCAAATTCGCTGTCGTCATCCTCAGCGCCTGTACCCTGTTCTTCTTTGTTTTCGTTGGCGTTCTCCGCATTTTCGACGCTATCGTTAGTCGTCTTTTTTTCGCTGTTGCAAGCCTGGAATGTTAGGCAGCTGATGGCCAGCATAACCAGCATTGATGTCTTTTTCATAACGAGTTGAGTGATTTAATGAAACGCTCTTTTCGTCATAAACTGCCTGCCTGTCAGTATGTTTAAGCAACACCAAATTGTGGCGTATACCGCATAAAAAAAGCAGCCTCTACCAGGAGGCTGCTTTTTCGTAGAACGAAGTGGAAGTTACAACTTACAATCGTCCAGAATCTTCTCGTTATTCTTGATATAAGCGTCATCACCAGCTTTTTTGGCCAGATCGAGCGACATCTGTGCATCAGCGCGGGCGGCTTTGCAATTGCCCAGTTTTGCCTCAATTTTGGCCCGGAGGTGGTAAGTATAATATTCCGTGCTCCGCTCAACCACCTTGTTGGCCCAAACCAACGCCTGCTTCAGGTCGCGGTTGGTATCGAGGTAGTAATTGGCGGCCCCAAAAAAGGTATCAGTCGACGCCGTTGGTGAGGCTGTTTTCTCTTTGATCTGCGCCATTACCCGGTTGTCGGCGTCATTTGAAATAGGCAGGCGGGCCACCAGTTCATCCCAACGTACCTGAAGCGTTGCCGACGTAGGGGTGATGTCGACAAACTCAAACGTCAGCGTTTCGGTCTTCATAATCGATCGCTCTGGCCGGACCACCAGCCGGATTACGTCATTTACTTCCTTGTAATCGTACGCTCCCCAGGCTTTCGCGTCTTTGTTGATAATAAAGGTGAACGAGTCGGTGTTGGGAATCGAATAGAGGCCATACGTACCCGCCGACAATGCCTTGCCGTTGAGGGTCATGGTTTCAGACAGCGTGATGTTGGTAATCTTGTTGGCTCCGGTGCGCCACACTTTTCCGTAGGGAACGCGGTCGCCAAACATGGTCCGGCCTTTTAGCGAAGGCCGGCCATAGTCCACCGAAACAGTGCCCAGCCCTACCTGTTGAATAACGGTGGCAGAGGGACTGGCGGCGGGTAAATCGATCTGGGCATAGCCCACTGTCAGGCAAGTCGACAGAAGTGTGGTGAGAATGAGTTTGTACATGGTAGATTCGATAATAACAGACAGCAAGTTTACGACGAATATTAACAAAAAAAGCCCGGCTAACCGGGCTTTGACAAGACGATAGACTAGTAGGTTTAATCAGCGCCGATTTTATTTTCAGCGCATCGTTTACCAGTCGGATATAAGCAGGAAAAAAGCTTGTCTGGGTAAAACTAGGCGGTATCGCCAGTCGTGCGAATCAGGCTGATACCGGTGAAAAAGAAGATTCCACCTAAAACCAGGTACACCAGGGAGGCCTGCGCTACGCCGCCTGCCATGAGGTCTTTACCGCCAAGAATAAGGCCAACCAGGCCAAGAAGTGTCAGGATGACGCCGAAAACTCGTTTGATATTCATACGTTGAGTGATTGATATAGGATGAAACTGAAGGTGAAACAGCGAAGTACACAATCTGTTTACTATTCAGGCTAAGTCCTAGTAACTGGTTCAACGTATGATGCAGGTTATCAACGCGGCAACGTATAACTAATTGGCCTGTACAGTATAAATCGGAGTTTCGGCAAAACGAGAAGCGACGATGAGTTCGGTATTGTCCATGTGCGGGAGAAACAGATCGCGGGCGACTACCGGGCTATTGTTATCTTTCGAAAGGTGCGCCAGCAGCACGTGGCTCATAAACGGTGGTTTGTGCGCTTTCAGCAACGCCAGCGCCTGCTGATTCGACAAGTGCCCCTGATCGCCCCGGATTCGCTGTTTCAAAAAGGCAGGGTATCGGCCGTTGGCCAGCAAATCTTCGTCATAATTGGCCTCCAGAAATACCGCGTGGCATTGACTGAAATGCCGAACAACGTGGTCGCAGGCGGTGCCGATATCGGTGAAAACGCCCACTTTCGTTTCTTGCCCCTCAACCAGAAAACTGTGAGGATCAACGGCGTCGTGCTGTTTCGGAAATGCCGTGACGCGTAACTCACCTACCTCGACGGGCTCATAGGTGGTCAGCACCCGAAGCGGAAAGCGAGCGGGCAGGAGGCGGGTCGAGCGCAGGGTTTGAGCCGTGATATATACCGGAATCTGGTATTTTCCCGACAGTTGGGCTAGTCCGCTGATGTGATCGCTGTGTTCATGCGAGACGAAAATGGCCTTCACCGAGTGCAGAGAGAGGCCCAGGCGCTGCATCCGTACCTCCGTTTGCCGGCACGATAAGCCAGCGTCGATCAGCACGGCTTCCTGGTCATTGCCAACATAATAGCAGTTGCCGTTACTGCCAGAATTCAACGAGGTAATGTAAAGGGGCATAGGGTCGTACTAAAAAAGGCTATTTAGTTGAAAGGTCGGCTGGCGTAACCAGGCAACCCTCCGACTAAATAGCCAAGAATTACTCGAATTCGTTCGCTGAAAAACCAGCTACTACGCTACTTGCCGCCCGACATTTTAGCGGGAGCAGCGCCCGTCCCTGCGGTGGGGGCGGGGGTATTTTTGACGTACTTGTCCATCCAGCCGTTCATTTCCCACAGCATGTGCAGCAATGACTCTTTAGCGGCGTATCCGTGCGACTCGTACGGCAGGAATACCAGCCGGGTAGTGGCACCGAAGCCTTTCAGGGCGTTGTAATAGCGCTCAGACTGGATCGGGAACGTACCTGTGTTGTTGTCGGCCTCGCCATGTACCAGCAACAGCGGCGTCTTCATTTTGTCGGCATTCATGAAGGGCGACATCTTGTTGTATACATCGGGAGCCTGCCAGTAGCTGCGCTGCTCATTCTGAAAACCGAAGGGCGTGAGCGTGCGGTTATAGGCACCACTGCGGGCAATACCGGCTTTAAACAGGTTACTGTGCGTAAGTAAGTTAGCCGTCATGAAGGCGCCATAAGAGTGGCCACCCACACCTACCTTGCTGGCATCGACAACACCTAGCCGAACCCCTTCGTCGATGGCCGCTTTGGCACTGGCAACGAGTTGCTCGACATACGAATCGTTCGGCTCTTTGTCACCTTCACCAACAATCGGAATGCTGGCGTTATCGAGAACAGCGTAACCCATTGTAGCGAAAACAGCACCGCCCATAGCCGCAATGCGGTTGAACTGATAGGGTGAACCCTGCGCCTGACTGGCGGCTTCTTTGCTCTTGAATTCAGCTGGATAAGCCCACAAAAACGTGGGTAGCGGACCGTCCGTCTTTTTATAGCCAACCGGTAAATACAGCGTGGCCGTAAGGTCAACGCCATCGTTCCGCTTGTAGCGCAGCTGCTGCTTGGTAATGCCCTTCAGTTGAGGGTACGGGTGTGGGAAGCTGGTGACCTGAACGGGGGCAATGCGCTTCTTCAGATTCCGGATAAAGTAGTTCGGGTTCTCATCGGGCGTTTCACGGGTAGTCATGATCACACCGGTAGCGGCGTCAAGCACGGCAATCGGACGCTCGAATACCGGTGCCTCTGACCGCCACAGGGGGGTAATCTTTTTCGATACCAGATTCATTACACTGACGAATGGCCGGTCACCTTCGGGCGAGGCACCCTGCGCATTAATCAGCATGATATCGTTGTTGGGTAGGATGTTCAGCACATCGCGGCCATATTGGTTGGGCTTGGTGTCGGGTGTGCCGGGGTTACCGTAACGGTCTTCCGACGAACGATCGAAGAGCACGGTGGCCGCAAAATTGGCCGATGGGTTCACCAGTTTCGTAATGATCTTACGCGTTTGCCACCAGCGTTCAGTAGCCATAGCCGTTGAGCCATTACCCCAGGTGAAGCCCGTAAAACGGAACGTAGCATCATAAATGGGCTTGGGCTCAGCCATAAACGGAGCGTCTACCAGAAACACCCGGTCGCGTACGTCGGCCTTCACTTTCGGGTCGCCTTTGTCGAGCGCTACGGTGTAGTAGATAGAGGCGGGGGCATCGTCGCGCCATTCGAAATCACGCGGGCCGCTTGGGGCACCATCCGAGCTGTAGGGAACGCTTTCCTGCAGGGGGCCGTCGTTCAGTGTTTTCACCAGTTGACCGCCAATGGCAAACACATCGGTTCGAACGGGGAACCGATAAACGGGAACCAGGTAAGAGAACGGCGTATGTACGGTTTCGATCATCACAAACTTACCGTCGGGCGAAGGCGACGCGGTAGCAATGATACCAGGCTGACCAATTGGCTGAACTGTACCATCCAAGCCAACACGGGCGACCTGTGAGGTGGTGAAGTACGTGAACTGCTTCTCGTCGGATGGGTTTTTGAGCAAATCCTGATAGGTTGGTGCCTGCCCCCGCTTTCCGCTGCTGTTGTCCTGCATCGTTGGGCCAACAGGAACAAGATTGGCAGCTGGCGCGGTGGCCCGTCCGTCGGGAATCAGTTTCGCAATCAGGCTCTTGCTGTCTGAGGTCCACCGGAAGGCACCACCAAACGTAGCATTCAGCGCTTTGTCTGTCAAGCGGGTAGCCGTGGCGGTGGCTACATCAGCCACATAGAGTTCAATCTTGGAATCGCTCGATACGGCAAAGGCGAATTTGGTTTCGTCGGGCGACCACTGGACGAAGGAGATCAGTGGCGAGGCAGGCAGTCCTTTTACGGCTATTTCTGTGCCACCCGGAAGTTTTTTGAGGCGTAAACCGGTGATATACGAGGCACGGCTGGGGCCGTTGTTTGCTGGGTTTAGGCGCAGACCAGCCAACTTAAGTTCTGGCTGGGCCAGCTCGGCGATAGAAGGAGACGACGACCGCTCCAGAATCAACATCTGGTCGCCTTTTGACGTCAGACTAACGCCGGGCGTTGGTGGAACCGTAACCAGATCCGCCAGTGCTTTGGGTGGAGTTTGGTACGTGAGTGCATCCTGAGCGACTGTAACTGACACCGACAGCGTTAGACAGACAGACGTACAGAGCAAGCGAAAATAACTGATTACCATGTTGATGCCGTTTTAAAAAGGTTGATTACCCAAAAGTAGCGACAAATGCTATTCAGATGAGCTACTGTGCTGGTAGTAAGCGCGTAAAATTGCCTGTTTATGACTACTTTCTGTTTTTAGACACATACACCAGGTAGCTAATCTGAGCACTTACTTTAGTAGCTTGCAGTGTAAATATCACAGGATGGGATAAAGCAAAACCCAGTTCGTTGACCAACGCCATCGAACGGGCTGACCTGGCTGGCGAGCCTATATATCCTTTACGTTGTGTAACAAGCAGTAAAGAATGGAACAGTTTTACGATTTTTTTCGGCGGCTAACCGATACGAGTGATTGGCCACCCCGCTGGTACTGTGGCACTTGGTCAGACTTTCATGGCTGGCTGTACATCATTTCGGACCTCACAATCTGGCTGGCTTATATGGCTATTCCGCTTGTGTTGATTCGTTTCATTATGATAAAAAAGGGCGTGCCACTTGCCGGGGTATTTTGGCTATTTGGGGCGTTTATTATGCTTTGCGGTCTCACGCACCTGCTCGATGCCATGATGTTCTGGTATCCTGCCTACCGGATTGCGGCGTTGGTTCGCTTCATGACAGGCGTTGTCTCTGTCTTGACCGTCATCGCCCTGATCCGCTACTTCAACGAAGCGGTTGGTCTGCGCACGTCAAAAGAGTATGACCGTGAACTTTCATACCGGCAACTGGCCATGCAGGAGCTAACCCGGTCGAACGAAGAACTACAGCAGTTTGCCTACATTGCTTCGCACGACCTGCAGTCACCGCTCAAAACGATTGCCAATTACCTCAGCCTGCTCGAGGCCCAGCATGGGGAAAAACTTGATCCTGATGCCCGCCGGTTGATTGATGTATCTACGTCGGCTGCGGTGCGGATGCGGGAGTTAATCAACGATCTACTGGAGTTTTCACGTGTGGGTAGTGAGGTAGCGCTTACGCCGCTCGACCTTAACGATCTGGTTGCCGAAATTATGGTTGAACTGCAATCTGATATGCAGGCGGTCAGCGCAACGACCGAGATCAGCCCTCTGCCCACGATCATGGGGCACCGTACTGACATTAAACAGGTATTTCAGAACCTGATTTCGAACGGCATTAAATACCGCCGCCAGGGCGTAGCGCCTAAATTGAGTATCCGTGCTGTTGACGATCGAACAAAGTACCAGTTTTCCATCAGCGATAATGGTATTGGCATAGAGCCTCAATATTTCGACCGCGTATTTCAGCTTTTTCAGCGGCTCCACGGACGAAATCAATATTCCGGTACAGGCATTGGTCTGGCCACCTGCAAAAAAGTAGTGACGATGTATGGAGGTGATATATGGCTTGAAAGCACTCCGGGAGAAGGTACCACGTTTTATTTCACGTTACCAAAGGTCATTAAAACGCTGCACCACTTTGCCGAAGCAGACGCGCTGGTAAATCATAAGAAGTAGCGGTATGTAACAGGCAACAGCAGATGTTAGTCACAAAAAAAGCCTTCCCACGTATGCGGGAAGGCTTTTTTTGTGACTAACCATTTACGGCTTAGGCTGGGTTCTCGGTCCGTCGGGACTAACCAACGTACCTGGCGTGCCTTTGCCAGATGGTGCCAGCGAGTTGATCCAGGCGGCGATTTTCAGCGCGTCAGCCTTGGGAACCTGCGGCATTGGAGGCATCTCGGTGGCGTAGTCGGGCCAGTTGCTTGGCTTGGGGTTGTAGATCAACTCCACAAGCTGATCATTGGTATACCCGCGTTTGGCCACGTCTTTGTAAGCCGGACCAACTTGCCGTTTTTCAGCGTTGTGGCAGGCCAGACAAGTGTGCTTCGACAGCAGGCCTTTTACTTCAGCAAACGTCGGCGCTTTGGCCAGGGTAACGGCCTGGCCCATTTGCAGGGCAGGCTTGCCTTTCACGCCGGCTTTTGTGGGTTTGCCCGCCGCCGGTTTGGCTGTTGGCGTAGCCGTTGCTTTGGCTGCTGAGTTCTTCACGCTCAACTCCGATACGGCCAGTTTCTGCCCCTCCGGAATATTGTTCAGGGTGTAATAGGCGATGGGGTGAACAAGCGAGTACGAACCATCTTCCGAACGTACCCCGTCGAGGGTCAGCTGGTGAATGTAGTTTTTGCGCAGGTTGTCGACCACCACGCGTGCCCGCATGCCATCGTCTGACAGTTTGATGCCTTTGATCGTGTGCTTCTCTTTGTTGATCGTAGGGCTGCCGTACACCGGGTGGTACTTGTAGATGAAGCTCTCGACGGAATACGACGCCAGATCCTCGGCCGATACCTTGGTCACTGGCTTGGTAAACTCCACTTCAAAACCGTCGGGCATAGCTTTCACCGTACGCATTTCAAAAGGCGTGTTGTTGTTCCAGACAAGGCGTTGCAGTCCTTCATTGGCATCGCCGGCTGATCCCCAGCCCCGGTTTGTTTCGCCTACGAACAATGATCCGTCCGGTGCAAAAACCATCCGCATCACGCCCGACCGAAATCCTGACCGGAACTCGATAGCCGCGCCCTGGTACTCGCCATTTACCTTCTCGAGCATCACCCGCGAAATCTTGCTCATACCCTGGTCTCCCACCAACTGCTGACCTGAGAATGGGCCGAAAGCACCAGTAGGAATGGTTACAATCTCTGAGTTGGAGATGCCCAGCACACCGTGGGGTAACCAAACCGCCGGGGTCTGAATGTCCGGGAAGGTTTCTTTTACCTTAAACAGGAGGTCAGGTGTTTCGTTGACTACGTTTTCAGGCTTGATCATCCGGCCATTGGCATCGCGGTTTTGGCGAATGTCAATCTTAGCATAGAACTGCTCAGCAGTCAGCTTGAGCGGTGAGTTGGGCATGCCAGTCCAGCGCAGACCAGCCGGGTGACCGGTAAACGCCCCCTTTTTTACGTGCACAACACCACCCGACCCCTGCCAGTCGCCCTGATTGTCGGCGTAGAAGAACTCCCCGTCGATCATGCCCTGTCCGGCCGGAGAGCGCATACCTGTAGCCCAGGGCTGCATCTGTCCATTCTCGGAGATCTTCATTGTCCATCCGCGCCAGGGCACCCGGCTTTCGCCACGCCACCATTCTTCATCGCCAAAAGCCACGTTGCCCGTTACGAAGAACGTACCGTCGGGGGCAATTTTAGGGCCAAAACTGTATTCGTGATAGTGTCCTGACAACGGCCAGGCGTATACCGTTTCAAACAGGTCGGCTTTGCCGTCGTTGTTGGTGTCGGTCAGTTTGGTGAGTTCACCGCGCTGGGCGCAATACAGCGAACCATCCTTGTAAACCAGGCCCAGTACTTCGTGGAGACCTGACGCAAACTTGCGGAAGAAGGGCCGCCGGCTGGTTGGGTTTTCAACGATAAAAATATCGCCCCGACGCGTTGAAATGCCTAAGTTGCCATTTGGCAGCATGGCTAAGCCGCCTACTTCAAGCAGCGTTCCTTCAGGAGCCGACACTTTTGTGATCCGGAAAAAGTCTTCCTCTTTAGGGGATTCCTGCGCCCAAACCGCCGTAGGAAGGGCCAGCGCAGCAAGCAGGAGGTATTGTTGTATCTTTTTCATAACTGATTAGAAGAGAATCGAGTAAGTCAGTTTGCCCGTAACAGGGACAATCAGTTCCTGGGCGCCATTGCTGGTCCGGATAATGGGCTTGCTGCCACTTGCATCAGCCAATTCAATCATGTAGGCTTTGCCATCGATCAGGTACGTGTTGTTGGGCATTTGCTCAATGGACGTACCTGAGGCCAGCCGGGCATACAGCCCTGCGCCTGGCTGCGTAACCGACAACTGGCGGCGGATACCGTGTCCGTCGGGTAATGCCTGAATCTGGTCTTCAACCGTTGCGGATGCCATCATGTACCGGAAAGTTGGCTGGTCGTTATTGTCGAGCTGATAACCCTTAGGCCGGAAACCGCTGCCGGTTGTGTCGGTTGGCCAGGCAGCTTGTGGTGAGGCCAGCCGGGCAACCGTGAGTTGTGGCTTACCACCCAAGTAATTTACTGCGCCCATCGGCCGTGATGAGCCATCGCCCCGGTTTTCCCACATTGGTGTGGCGTCGAGGAACATACCGCGCCAAACCTGTACCACACTGCCATTGTCGGCATCGTAAGTGTAATGCACCTGTTGCGGGCTACCTACCGAGATACCATGCGTAACCCGATACGCTCTGCCACGCTCATTTCGTGTGCGGGGCAGGTCCATGAAACTACGAAGAATAGTATTGGTCTCGGCCGTAACCAGAATTGGGTCGGTGTCACCGCCTTCACTGATAGCTGTTGGCGTCAACATAAACTGACGGATGCCGGGACCGCTGACGGCGATCTGAAAATCGGGTGTACCGCCGCCGTAAATTTTGCTGTATGTCGCCTCAAACGGTAGGTCACCGGCGGGCAGTGTCATCTTACCCGTGTTGTTGCGGAGCCCCCACTGGCTGAGTGGCTGGTTATTGATCTTGATTTGTCCCGCACCATTGGCTGTGCTCATGGCAAAGGTGTACTCACCC
The DNA here is from genome assembly GCF_011742925.1 of Fibrivirga algicola. Classification (GTDB taxonomy): domain Bacteria; phylum Bacteroidota; class Bacteroidia; order Cytophagales; family Spirosomataceae; genus Fibrella; species Fibrella algicola. The sequence continues at coordinate 646,457 of NZ_WAEL01000004.1, read as the reverse complement.
GGATCATCAACGTGCAACGTACCTGTGTATTTAACGGCGAAATCGTTTGTCAGGCGGGTAATACCGGTCGTCAGGGCCGAAACAGGGCCTTTCGCTTCGGGTGGGGTGCCGCCAAACGACGCCTCATCTTTAAAATTACCCTTATATAAGGCATACGACAGGTTGCTCAGCCGAGGCTTGCTCTTGTCGTAGGACGTATAGGTGATGTTGCGAATAGCTACCGCACCGTGATCGCCCTGGAAAACCAGTGGGCCACGGGCCGCTTCGTTGGCGTTGATAGGGCCACGTGTTGGGCCTGTCAGTTCCAGGTTCTCGTGAATCAGTACGCCGTTCAACTCGGCGCGCAGGATTCGGGCGTTCTCTGTCTTTTTGCCACTGGCGTCGAATCGGGGTGCCTGGAACGCAACTTTTAGATGTTGCCACAGCCCCGGTGCTTTACCGGCGTTCTGGCGGGCGGGGTGACCTTCGTAGCCCTTCTTGCCCTCGGGCCGGCTATCATCCCAGCGTTCGTAAACCGCCCCTACATCCGACGACCTGGGTGTTGTAACGCCCCAACTGTCGAACAGCTGAATTTCGTACCGGCCCTGCAGGAACACGCCGGAATTTGACCCTTTGGCCATCATAAAATCCAGCTCAAGGTCTACATCGCCATGCTCGAGGGTAGTCAGCAGGTTATGCTGGCTACCTGGCTGACCGGCTGGAATACAGACCAAAATACTACCCGCTGCCCCTGCCGAAGCTGGTTTTGTTTGCAGGGCGTTGGGCTTTGTTAAATCTGCCATTACATCAGCAGCGGTGCGCCAGTTGCCCGAAACAGGGGTTCGGAAGGCGCTTAAATCGTTGAGAGGTAGTTTAGTAGCTGGTTGGGAAAGAGCCAGACTACTAAACAGGCAACTGCCAAGAGACAGGGCCAGAGTAGATGCTATACGCATGAAAAGAGTTGATTAACTACTAATAAGCGCCTTAAAAATACAAGCTATATCGTTTGAAAAATGACTTTACGCGAATTACCCGCTGAGTGGGTAAGAAAACAGAACGTTTTCTTTTACCTGGAAGGCCCCTATATTTGAGTCATACCTTTATTGAATCATGAAAAAATTAACGTCGACTTTTGCGTTCCTCCTACTAACTGCCGGTTTCGCTTTTGCCCAGGCACAACAGCCTCCCAAGCAAACCCCTGAATCAACTGAAACCTGGACACCCGTTCCTCCAATTGTTACACCAGGAGCAATGTCGCCATCTGCTTCCGGCCTGACGGCCCCTTCGGACGCTATTGTGCTGTTTGACGGGAAAAGCACCGATGAGTGGGTCTCTGTGAAAAGCCACGTCTCGAAAGACTGGAAGTCAACCAACCTGGGTCCGTTGAAGTGGGCAGTTAAAGACGGTGCCATGTACTCGACCCTGGGTTCGTATGCCCGCACGAAACGTGAGTTCGAGAACTTCCAATTGCATATTGAATTCCGCACCCCGGAAAAGCCCGAAGGGAAAAGCCAGGGCCGTGGCAATAGTGGTGTATTTTTGCAGGGCTACTACGAGATTCAGGTGCTCGACAACTACGAGAACCCAACGTATTCTAATGGTCAGGTCGGTTCTGTATACAAGCAGGCAATCCCGCTGGCAAACCCTAGCCGTAAGCCAGGCGAATGGCAGACCTACGATATCGTTTATCAGGCTCCCAGATTCAACAAAAGTGGCATTCTGGCCGAGCCTGGGTACGTTACGGTATTGCTGAACGGAATTGTCGTCCAAAATCACACTGCCATCAAAGGCAACACTGATTACATCGGTTACCCAACTATGGAACCACATGGAGCAGGCCCCATTCTGCTTCAGGATCACGGCAACCCGGTTGGCTTCCGCAATATCTGGATCAGAGAACTGTAACCAACGGATCACGACCAGTTATCGACATTAATAACTGGTCGTGATCCGTTGCTAATTGACCTTAACTTATGAAGCGTACTTTATACGTTGTTCGGCACGCCAAGGCTGAAGACCGGGCCAGTTTCTTGAACGACCATGACCGTGAACTGCTGCCCGAAGGTATCATGGCGGCAGCGCGCGTAGGACGCTATCTGGCAGAGAAAGGCATTGTGGCTGACCAGTTTATCAGCAGTACGGCACATCGGGCCAAAGACACGGCTAAAGTCATTGCCGAACAGGCGGGTGTAAACCCCGATACAATCGAACTGGATGAGAAGCTGTATGAAGGTGGCCCCAAAGCGTATCTGGCTGCCATAAACAACCTGCCAGACAGTTGTGAATCGGTGATGCTATTCGGGCATAACCCCGATGTATCGTACTTCTCGGAGTACCTGACTCATCAGGATGTCGGCTCAATGAGCAAAGGGAGTGTAGTCGCTATTACGTTCGAAAATCTGCGCTGGGCTGAGATATCAGGCCGAACGGGTTTCCTGTCGTTCTACGTTACGCCTAAAGAACTCCTGAAACAATGAACCGGAATCGCCGCATTTTTATTGTCGTTTTTTTGGCTTTTACCCTGCTCGTCGTGATGCTGACGGTCGATATGGCCAGCCGCACCACCGCTCCCTGGAATAAAAAGAAGCAGGCGTCGCGCGCGCTGCCGGGGAACCGCGTCGAAGATAAAACCCTCCTCATCGATACCACCGGCCTCGATTCGTTGGGGAAATAGGAAGGTAAGTGTCTCAGGTTTCAAGTGGCGCTGCTAGTTAGATTGATTGTGGGCTGGCAGCGCCACCTGAAACTTAAAACTCAAAACGTTTACTTCCTGACCGCCTCCAGCAGGGCCTGCACGTCGGCCTCAGAATTGTACACGTTGGGCGATATCCGGATAGCCTGAGCCCGTGCCGAGACAGACACGTTTTTGGTTAGTAGCGCCCGTGAGAGTGCCATCGGGTCGGTCTGGGCAGGTACCCAAACCCCCAGCAAATGATGACCGCGCCCCGACTCGGGTTCAATGCGGTAGCCCAGCGCCTCCAGTTCAGGTAGGGCATCGGCCATCAGGTTCCGGCAGTACTGCTGAATACGTTCGGGCTGGTAATCGAGCACCTGGCGAAGCGCCGCCTCCATCATTGGCATCTGCGAAAAATTGGTATGCTCGCCCATGTTGTAGCGATACGCACCGGGGCGATAAACGGGTTGGTACTCAGCCAACCGGTGAAACTGATTGCTGTTGAGCCGGTTCATCCACGCTTCTTCCAGCGGAATCCCCTCATCGAACGCAGGGCCGTAGCAGGCCAATCCCATCGAGTAGGGACCCATCAGCCATTTGTAGCTGGCGCAAACAAGGGCGTCGGGCTGAACACGTTGCCAGTCGAAGGGCATTGCCCCGACACTCTGTGTCCCATCAACGGCCAGCCACGCACCCACCTCGCGGCAGCGTTTGCCAATGGCTTCCAGGTTGAAGCGGGTGCCGTACATCCAGTGGATCATTGGTACCACAACCAGCGCTGTATCGGGCGTAATGGCGGTCAGGATTGCCTCGTTCCAGGCGTCGGCGGCGGGTGGTTCACCGGGCATCTCAACGGTGTGAATGACCAGTTGCTGGCTGACACGTACCCGGTCCCAGGCGTATACATCAGACGGAAATTCGCCACCGGTCAGGACAATACGCTGCCCGGCTTTTAGCCCCGGCTTGTTGGGGAGGTTGCGGGCCACCACGGCCATACCGTACGAGATAGACGGCACAATGGCGACCCGATCTGGGTCGGGCTGGTTGATGAGCTGCGCAAACAGTTGACGCACCACGACGCCCCCGCTGAAAAAATCGTCGGGTGTAAGCCCCATCGGGTTGGTTTGCTGTTGAATGGCCTCGAGACCAGCCTGTGTTACGGTTTGGCTGAGAGGGGCGCGGGTAGCGCAGTTGAGGTAATGTGCGTCGGCTGGGTACGTGTACTGACTACGCTGACAGAGAAGATCGGGTTGTTGCTGAATCATGCCCTGAAATTACGCATTTGGCACAGTTTTGGCGTGATGGACGGTACGCTGATTAAAGGGGTTTTGGCTGTCAATTGATACGGTTGGTCCCAATTGAACGCTTCTGTGTAAGCCTAAACATCAGCGTAAATCAACTTAACTCCGGTAAATCAGCGTACCCATCATAACCCAAACTGAAACACATGCAACTCCTCGGCATTGGCTCCCGTCTCCGGCACCCCGAATTTGGTCACGGGGTAATTATTAACCTGAAAACCAACGGCTACACGGTCACCTTCATGGACGAAGGCGTGAAAGTCATCGCGTTTACGGCCCCGTTCGACGTGATCGAGGCCATTGAGCCCGACGGTGATCTGGTGAGCCTCTTCGATGTAGAGCAGGCCTTGTCGCGGGTGTTGCAGAAGTGGGGCGGCCTCAACGAAATTGTACCGCTGGGCGATAAATGGAAAGGAGGGAAGCTGATTATGAAACCCGGCCGGACCGACCTGGCCAGCAAAGAAATGCCTATCGATGCCTTCTTCCACAAGATCGTGATGGTGCGCGACCGGCTCCGCGTACTCGAGCAGCGCGTTAATGCCAGCGCCCTCAACGACGAGGAGAAAGTAAATATCCAGCAATACATCACCCGTATCTACGGCAGCCTGACCTCGTTCAACCTTCTCTTTAAACAACCCGAACAGGCCTTTGTCGGCGAAAAGGTAGATGTGTGATTACTGGTTTGATGGTTGATGTTTGTTGTTTGAGGGTGCTCTGCTTATTAACCAGACGGGGATTTAGCGAGGCAACAACAAACATCAACCCCCAAACTAGGAATCATCTTTTTCCCCTGGGGTGAAAATCAGTCAAGGTTTGTTTCAGGTAGTCGCGGTCGAGGTGGGTGTAGATTTCGGTCGTGGTAATAGACTCGTGACCAAGCATCTGCTGCACGGCGCGCAGATCGGCACCGCCTTCGATCAGGTGCGTGGCGAAGGAGTGCCGGAAGGTATGCGGGCTAATCGTTTTGGTGATACCCGCCGTAGCCGCCAGCGTTTTGATGGTGGTGAAAATGGTAATGCGTGACAGTTTGGTGCCCCGCCGATTCAGGAATAACGTGTCTTCGTCACCTTTCCGAATAGCAATCTGGCTTCGGGTATGGTCTACGTACATCGTCGTGTACTTGATGGCATCGCCACCAATGGGTACCAGACGGGCTTTGTTGCCTTTGCCGATCACCCGCACAAAGCCCGATTCAAAGTAACAGTCGGTTAGTTTAAGATCGAGCAGTTCGGATACGCGCAGGCCGGAACTGTAGAGCACCTCCAGTGCCGCCCGGTCGCGGGGACCGGCGGGCGTCGACAGGTCGATAGCGGCGAGCAACTGCTCAATTTCAGGAAAGCTGAGGGTATCGGGTAGCTTACGGCCCAGTTTCGGTCCTTCAATTCGGTGGGCGGGGTCGTGCTGAATCAGGTTTTCGAGCAGTAGGTACTTGAAGAATGCCTTTACACCCGATAGCATCCGCGCCTGGCTGTGAGCCACCAGGCCCAGCTCGCCGATGTACTGTAAAAACCCCGAGATGTGACCTTCATGTACCTGCAACGGCCCAACGTCTGGATGGGTGAGCTGGAGGTACTCGTGTAAATGCGCCACGTCGTGCAGATAAGCATCAATGGAGTTTTCGGAGAGCGACCGTTCGAGCCGCATGTAATTTTTAAAGGCGTTACTATATCGTTCCCACATGGTTCTGCAAAAGTCGCTCGCCGGCCCGAAACAACCGCCGTTTGGTGAATAATCGACGCTGGCTACCTTACTTTGCGGCAGATACAGCACAACAGCCATGACTCAAATTTTGATTATAAACGGCCCAAACCTGAATTTGCTGGGCAAGCGCGAACCGCATATTTATGGTAGTCAAACGTTTCTCGACTACCTTAAAACTGTTGAGGCGCTGTTTCCCGACGTGCAGTTGCGTTACTTTCAATCAAATCACGAAGGGGAGCTGATCGACAAAATTCACGAGCTGGGTTTCGAGGTCAACGGCATCGTCATTAACGCCGGAGCCTACACGCACACGTCCATCGCCCTGGCCGACGCGCTCTCGGCCGTTACGGCTCCCGCCATTGAAGTGCATATCAGCAACGTACACGCCCGCGAGTCGTACCGCCACCACAGCTACCTGTCGGCCAAGTGCAAAGGCGTTATTCTGGGCCTCGGGCTACAAGGGTACGAGTTGGCAATCAGGGCATTACTAGGGTAAGATTCCGCTCTCTGTTTACTATGATAACCTTCTATCCTGGTCCGTCGAAGATTTACCCGCAAGTGGCCGACTATGCTGCCGAAGCGTGCCGGTCGGGTATTGTGAGTATGAACCACCGCAGCCCGGAATTTATGGCCATCACCGAAGGGGCGATCCGGGCCGTGCGGGAGCAACTGAACGTACCTGACGCGTACCACATCGCGCTGGTATCGTCGGCTACGGAGTGCTGGGAGATTGTGGCTCAGTCGCTTACGCAGCAAACGAGTCTGCATCCCTATAGCGGTGCGTTTGGCAAAAAGTGGCTGGAGTACGCCCACCGGCTGAAACCCATGCACCAGCCCGACGAGGCAGATGTGTTGTGTATCGTGCAGAATGAAACCTCGAACGGCACGCAGGTACGTATGTCGGTGCTGGCCGACTTCCGCCGTGATTTTCCCGATGCGCTGATTGCTGTCGATGCCGTTTCGTCGATGGCGGGTATCGCGTTCGACTGGCTGCTGGCCGACGTCTGGTTTGCGTCTGTGCAAAAGTGTTTTGGCTTGCCGGCTGGTCTGGCGGTGTTTATTTATTCGCCGCGCGCCCTGCAACGGGCAAAAGAAATTGGCGAGAATGCGCACTACAACAGCCTGTTGTTCCTGCACGAAAACTTCGCGAAATTTCAGACGCCCTACACGCCCAATGGCCTGGGTATCTACCTGCTGAAACGCGTGATGGAGCAAGTACCACCCATCGCAGCCGTTGATGCGCTGACAAAGCGCCGTGCCGCTGCCTGGTATCGCTTCGTGGAGCGCGAAATGACCGACTCGCCGTTTCAGCTGCTTGTGAATGACCCGTCGCTCCGATCCGACACGGTAATTGCTATCGAAGGGTCGGAAACGGCCATTGGTGCGGTGAAAAAAGCGGCCAAGGAGGCAGGCTTATTGCTCGGCAACGGGTACGGCGACTGGAAAAATACGACCTTCCGCATTGCCAATTTTCCGGCCATCACCGACGATGAAATTGAGGCACTGAAAGAATTTTTGCGCGGAGTAACGCCGAAGCTCCAGCTTCGGTAGTGTATCATTAGCCTTGACCACTGAAGCTGGAGCTTCGGCGTTACTACACACCATGCTAGTTTTCAAAGAAATCATTTCCGTCACCCTCATCCTGTTTTCTGTCATTGATATTCTCGGATCACTGCCGGTGTTGATCGACCTTCGCAAGAAAACGGGAAAGATCGAGTCGGAGCGGGCCACCCTTGTCTCCGGTGTGCTGATGGTCGTTTTCCTGTTTGTGGGCGAACGTATTCTGAAGCTGTTTGGGGTCGACGTGGCTTCCTTTGCGGTAGCCGGTGCCCTGATCATCTTTTTGATCGGCCTTGAGATGATTCTGGGGCGAACCATATTTAAATCAGAAATTGAGTCGGGTGGTGCTACGCATATTGTGCCCATTGCCTTTCCGCTCATTGCCGGGGCAGGTACGTTAACAACGCTTATCTCACTACGCGCCGAATACCAGACGGTTAATATTCTGGTTGGCATTGTGCTGAACCTGATGTTGATCTACGTAGTGCTGCGCTCGTCGGAGTGGCTCGAAGACCGAATTGGCCCTGGCGGGCTGGATGTGCTCCGAAAAATATTCGGTATCATCCTGCTGGCCATTGCCATTAAACTCATTAAAACGAATTTATTACCAACTACTTTTTAAGGTCCCGGCTGTGCCGACGACACCTACCTGTATGACGTCTCCCGATTCATTAAATGCCGTGGCTGAATTCCACCGTACCTTCCACGCGCCTGTTCTCGATTCACCCCAAATTCCGTCTGATGCCCGTTGTGGGCTGCGTATCTCCTTGCTGGCCGAGGAACTGGATGAACTGCGGCAGGCCATTGCTGAGGAGAACATTGTAGAAATTGCCGATGCGCTTTGCGACCTGCAGTACGTTTTGTCGGGCGCGGTGCTGGAGTTTGGTCTGGGCGAAAAATTCAATGCGCTGTTCAGCGAAGTGCAGCGGTCGAACATGAGCAAAGCCTGCCTGACCGTTGCGGAAGCCGAGGCGACCGTTGCGCAGTATACCGCCAAAGGCGTTGCCTGCCACTTTGTTGAATCGGACGGAAAATACCTCGTTTACCGCGACGCCGACCACAAGACCCTGAAAAGCGTTAATTATTCGCCAGCCGATCTGGCGTCTATTGTACAGGCATAAACTTCGCCCCGTTATGATAAATCCCGACACGCTGACCGACCGCTTTCTCCGATACGTTCAGATCGATACCCAATCGGACCCGCAGTCGACGGCCAGCCCGACTACAGAAAAGCAGAAAGACCTTGGCCAGGTGCTGGTGCAGGAATTGCTCGAACTGGGCATCACCGACGCCGCGCTCGACCAGTTCGGTTATATCTACGCCACCATTCCCGCCACAACGGACCAGGAAAACGTACCTACGATCTGTTTCTGCGCCCATATGGATACCTCGCCCGATGTGACGGGGGCAGGCGTGAAGCCGATCATTCATTTCCAATGGAACGGCGACGACATGGTGCTGCCCGACGTAGCCCAGGCGGGCGATGCGCCAGTGGTTATTCGACAGAAAGACCATCCCGATCTGGCAGCGCAGATTGGCAACGATATCATCACGGCCAGCGGCACCACGTTGCTCGGCGCCGATAACAAGTCGGGCGTTGCGGCGATCATGGCGGCTACCGAGTACCTGATGGCGAATCCGAACGTACCCCACGGGCGCATCCGGCTGCTGTTCACCCCCGATGAAGAAGTGGGGAAGGGAACAGCCAACATTGATATGACTAAACTCGATGCCGCCTACGGATACACCATTGATGGTGAGTCGCTGGGTACGCTGGAAGACGAAACGTTTTCGGCCGATGGCGTGAGTATCGTGATCCAGGGCGTGAGTACGCATCCCGGTTTTGCGAAAGGAAAGCTGGAGAATGCGCTGAAAATTGCGGGCGATATTCTGGCTGGTTTACCCCAAAAACGACTCTCGCCCGAAACGACAGAGGGCAAAGAAGGGTTTGTACACCCCACGCATATCGACGGCAATCAGGACCGGGTCGTGCTTGGGTTCATCGTGCGCGATTTCACCACGGCGGGCTTGCACGAGCACGAAACCCTGCTGCAAACGCTGCTCAGTAAAGTACTGGCCGACTACCCAAACTCGACGGCTACGTTTACCGTAACCGAGCAATACCGGAACATGAAAGAAGTCCTCGACAGGCATCCGGCCGTTGTCGATCACGCGCTGGAGGCCATTCGTCGGGCGGGGCTTACGCCCAATCGGCGCAGCATCCGGGGTGGTACCGATGGGTCACGGCTATCGTTCATGGGCCTGCCGTGCCCCAACATCTTCGCGGGTGAACATGCTTTCCACTCCCGGCAGGAATGGGTATCGGTTCAGGATATGCAAAAAGCCGCCGAAGTCGTTGTGCATCTGGCTCAGGTTTGGGCGGAGAATAAATAATTGTCTTCAGCCTTCTGTCTTCTGCTGCGTTGCCCGGATACGTACCTAAGCAGCGCAACAGAAGACACGTTTTTAGCATTCTGTTGCGCTCAGGGCCAGGCCAGCTTCGGAGGTTTCTTTGTACTTGGTCGACATGTCGCGGCCGGTGGCTTTCATGACCTTGATGACCGCATCGAGCGAAATTTTTTGCATGTCTGGCGAACCTGACGAGGCTAGCAGGAAGGCGTTGTAGGCTTTTACCGCCCCCATCGCATTCCGTTCGATACACGGAATCTGAACGTACCCGCCAATGGGGTCGCAGGTCATGCCCAGGTGGTGTTCAATGCCAATTTCAGCCGCCGACTCAATCGACTCGATGCCGTGGCCCGCGCAATGCGTCAGAAAAGCCGCCCCCATCGCTGAGGCCGTGCCGATTTCACCCATGCAGCCCATTTCGGCACCGGAGATACTGGCGTTGTGCTTCACCAGGAATCCAATGGCCGCTGCTGCCAGCATGCCTTCGCGCAGGGTGGTTTTGGTGTAATGGAAATGGTGCTTGGCCAGGTACGTCAGCCCCGGAATAACGCCCGATGCGCCCGACGTAGGGGCCGTGACGACAATACCGCCCGCTGCATTCTCTTCGGAGGCCGCTAAACAGTAGGCATTCAGGAAAATCAAAAAACTATCTGCACTTTGCGAGAGCGAACGGGCCTGCTTGAACAGAAGAGGGGCTTTTCGGCGGAGTTTAATCGTGCCCGGTAACGTACCCCGGTGACGAAGCCCCCGCCGAACGGCCTTGTGCATGGCGTCGATGAGTTGGTCAAGGCGAGCATTGACGTCGCGAAGTGGCCGACCCGAAATGGCCATTTCGTTAGCCAGCAGTACGTCGGCCAACGACAAGCCCGTTTGACTCAGGTGCGCTTTCAGTTCCTTCATGGTGTTGTAGGGATACGGCACCGTGATGGTTTTGCTGGTGTCGGCGGTGTCGCCCTTGCGGATAATGAAACCGCCGCCAATGGAATAGTATTCTTCGCTGGTCAGCAGGTCGTGTCCGCTGGTTAATTTCAGTACCAGCGTGTTGGCATGGGGTGACTCGTAGCGAACCCGTTCGAAGTGAAACGACGCCGCGCTGACGGGGATCTGTTTGTCACCAACCGGCACCGGGTACGTTAGCGACGGGTCGCGCAGGAGCTGGTTCAGCGCGTCGGGGTCAGTGGTTTCGGGTTGCCAGCCCATCAGGCCGGCTACGATGGCGCGGTCGGTGCCGTGGCCTTTACCCGTGGCGCTGAGCGAACCGTATAAGTGAATATGGATGGCATCGGCGCCGGCGAGTTGGTCGGCGGGCAGGTTTGCCAGCCGTTGCACAAAATCAAAGGCTGCTTTCATTGGGCCAATCGTGTGTGAACTCGACGGACCGGGGCCAATTTTGAATAAATCGAAAACGGAAGTGGTAATCATAAACTGTTGATGAAACGAACTACTGTGCCTGCAATCTACCCAAATCCCATATGCCAACTTACATGCTTTGTGTGTTTGTTGTGTCTGTGCCTAGTTGCGTCCTGCCAGAATCAACCGCCTTTTCGCCATACGGGTGAACTGATCAAAGGGGCGAATCTGGTGGCACCGCCCCAAAAACCGGCCGACACCACGCTCCGTGCCCTACAGGCCGACGGTGGCACCTGGGTGGCGGTGGTGCCCTACGGCTTCTGCCGTGCGGGCGAGGCGCACTTTTACTGGCATGGTAACCGCCCGCCCGGACAGCGGCGCGGGGGCGGACAGTGGTGGGGCGAAACTCCCGGCGGTGTGGCCGAAACGGTGCAGATGGCCCGCGCGCAGGGCCTGAAAGTGATGCTGAAACCGCACGTCTGGATGATGGGCGGCTCGCACCTCGACCTGGCCTTCGATAAGGAAGCTGACTGGCAGACCTTTGAGACCGACTACCGTGGGTACGTATTGGGCCATGCCCGCCTGGCCGATTCGCTGAAGGTCGATCTGTTCTGCATCACCACTGAACTCGACAAATTTGCGTTGGCCCGCCCGGCTTTCTGGAAGCAGCTGATCGTTGATGTGCGGAAAGTGTATAAAGGAAAACTCACCTACGCTGCCAATTGGGACCGCTACGATAAACTGCCATTCTGGGATCAGCTTGATTACATCGGTGTGGATGCGTATTTCCCTTTATCCGACGATAAAACACCGTCGGTGAAGGCAATGGTACGGGGCTGGAAAAAGCCAATTGCCGAGTTGGCCCGCCTGAGCGCAACCTTCCAGAAACCGATTCTTTTCACCGAATTTGGCTACCGTTCCTGCGACCGCGCTGCCGAAAAACCATGGGAGTCGGAGACCGATTGTCAGCCGAATATGCAGGCACAGGCCAATGCGTATACGGCATTGTACGAAGCGCTCGGTACCCAGTCGTGGTTTGCGGGCGGGTTTGTCTGGAAGTGGTTCATGCTGGAGCGGCACGGTCCTCGCGAACGCGATATGTTCAGCCCACAGGGGAAGTTGGCCGAAACAGCCCTTCGCGACGTCTGGAGCCGAAAAGCAGGTGGGCAGAAGTAGTGGACCTTACGGGTTGCCGGCCTCCACGCGCATGCGTTTCGGGCCGTACCAGAGCCAGAAGCCGGTAATAGTAAACACGAGTAGTGCCACGCCCATCAGGGTTGAATACACCAGTTTGAACTGACCACCGCTTGTGTCGAAATAATAATCGATGATAGAGCCGTCGTGGATTTTTTCGATGTAGTCAGACCGTCTTCGTTCGATATGGAGCAGCTTTCCGGTTGCGCCATCGAGTTGGATACCCCAGAAGTTGGCCGCAAAAACGAACTTCACCATGCCTTTGTCTTTTCGGATGTCGATCCGTTCCAGATCAACCGGCAGGTTGGCCGACACCGAGTCGTGTAGCACGGTACAGGCAATGATGTGTAGGCTATCGATGGGCAGCCACTGCGCCAAATCGGAGGTGGTGCCCTGATATGATTTCGCCAGCAGCACCCCGCCGCTGTTTTTCTTCCAGCCGAGCAGCAGCCCGGTTACAGACACCACGAAGAAGAAAATGAACAGAAAAGCCCCCGTCGATCGGTGAACACGCCGGGTTATGCGGAGGAGTTTCGCCTGTTGTTTCCGGGTCGTTTTCTCGGTCATGCCTGTGCTTTCCATCGGGCCGATGGGCTTGGTGGTTAGGTCAAAACTACATTATTCTGGTGTAAGCTGGGCGGGTACCGACCAGGACGTACCCAACTACCAGTTGCTTAATCAGTATGAATGCAGGCTGGTACTGCTTTCTGCTGTACAAGACCAACTACTCGTTGAGGACTCATGAAATCGTATCTAATTTTACTTGTGGCTTGTATGAGCCTGCCTGGACTGGCACCCGCTCAGACTGGTAAATCTGGCGCGCCACTGCGTGTACAGACGGCCAACGGCACGCTGGAAGGCGTACAGGAAACGGGCGGTTTGCGCTCATTCAAGGGCATTCCGTTTGCCCAGCCACCTGTCGGCGATCTCCGCTGGCGCGAGCCGCAGGCCCCCAAAAACTGGACCAGTGTGCGCAAAGCCGATCACTTCGGCCCACGTGCCATGCAGCGCGCGCTGTTTGGCGATATGAACTTCCGCTCAGACGGGGTAAAAGAAGATTGCCTGTACCTCAACGTCTGGACACCCGCGAAATCAGCCAGTGAGAAATTGCCGGTGCTGGTGTATTTCTACGGCGGCGGCTTTGTGGCGGGCGACGGTTCTGAACCGCGTTATGACGGCGAGAGTATGGCGCGGCAGGGTATTGTCACCCTCACGGTGAATTACCGGCTGGGCGTTTTCGGATTCATGGCGCATCCCGAACTAACAAAAGAGTCGCCCAACAAAGCGTCGGGTAACTACGGTTTGCTCGATCAGCAGGCGGCGCTGGTTTGGGTGCAAAAGAACATCGCGGCGTTTGGCGGCGACCCAAAGCGGGTAACCATCGCTGGTGAGTCGGCGGGGTCAACGTCGGTGAGTGCCCAGATGGCGTCACCTTTATCGAAGAACCTGATTGCCGGGGCCATTGGTGAAAGTGGCTCGCTTATGGGTACGTTAACGCCAACTAGTCTGGCCGATGCCGAAGCGATGGGCGTAAAATTTGCCTCGATGCTTGGCGCGAATTCGCTGGCCGAGCTGCGTGCTCTTCCCGCCGAGCAAGTGCTGGAAGCCACGGCCAAGCCCGGTACGCCACGGTTCAGCACGTGCGTAGATGGTTATTTCTTTCCTAAATCAGTACCAGCCATTTTCAAAGCGGGCGAACAGGCACATGTGCCGTTGCTGGCGGGCTGGAACTCCGAAGAATCGGGCTATAAATCTATTCTGGGCAACGAAGAACCGACCGTGGCCAACTTTACCAAGTCAGTTGAGAAATTGTATGGCGATAAGGCTCCTGAGTTGCTGAAACACTACGTTCCGGCCTCAGATGCCGACGTAGTAGAGGTAGCCACCGCGCTGGCGGGCGACCGGTTTATTGGTTTTAGTACCTGGAAATGGGCCGATATGCACAGCCAGACGGGGGGTAAGCCAGTGTATCGCTACTTCTACACCCGTCCACGGCCGGCGATGGTACCCGAAATGGGGAACGCTACGGCTGGTTTGGCTGGTGGTGTAGTCCGAAATGCTGATCCGTCGGCACCTCGTCAGGCACCACCAAAAGGAGCCGTACACTCAGCCGAGATTGAATACGCTATGGGTAACCTGGGCTCGAATAAGGTCTATGCCTGGACACCCGACGACGAGAAAGTGTCGAAAACGATGCAGGCCTTTTTCGCTAATTTCATCAAGACAGGTAACCCAAATGGCGCGGGTCTGCCAACCTGGAATGCCCTGAAGCCGGGTCAGCCTGCACCGGTGATGCGGATTGACGTTGACTCGAAAGCGGACATAGAAACCCACCGCGATCGGTACCTGCTGCTGGATTCGATGATGAAGTAATTGCTGCTGATTTTATGCGTAAAACGGCCAGTCTGAGCAATCGGGCTGGCCGTTTTCGTGTGGCGATGCTGGCGGGTTAGGCTAGGCTATTACTGACGCTGATTTAACGAAAGGCTACTGACATAGGGCTGTCAGTACCTGCTTCGATCTTTGATGCTCATTAAAACCAACTCGCTATGTCGATCATCGAAATGCTCCAGAAAGAAATGGAAGCGGAAGCTCAAACCACGCGCAAGATGCTTAGCCGCATCCCCGACGACATGTATGACTGGCAGCCGCACCCTAAGAGTATGCCGATGCGTAACCTGGCCGTTCATATTGCCGAACTGCCCAACTGGACAGCGATGGCCCTGCAAACGAACGGTATTGACTTTGCCACGATGGACTATACGCCCACGCCCGTTACGAAGACGGCTGAGGTGCTCGACCTGTTCGAGAAATCACTGACCGACGGTAAAGCTGCGCTGAGTCAGGCTACCGAAACCGATCTGGAACCTGACTGGACCATGCGCAGCGGCGATACCATCATCAGGACGGATACGAAAGGAGAAGTGATTCGGATGGCGTTCTCGCAAATCGTTCATCACCGGGCGCAACTGGGCGTATACCTTCGCCTGCTGGACGTACCCATTCCGGGCAGCTACGGTCCCAGCGCCGATGAGCCAGGATTTTAAACGTACCTGAAACAGATTAGTTGTTTGCTGACGTGCCTGAGTTACGCTCTATCGTCAGGATGAGGCGTAACTCAGGCACGTCGGCGTGAAAAAGTTTACTGGCCTGCCAACCCTTTGTTACTGGGCCGGGTCACGGGGAAAAGAACACATTGTTGGCTAAAACCGCTACTCCGATGAACCTGTCCAAAACGTTATTAAAAGCAATGGCTGTGGCCGTTACGGTCACGACCGTGACAGCTTGTGTCAATGATAAGATTATCAAGCCGAAGAGCGGCGAGCCGGAGAAAAAGCAGGTGCCTTATGACTGCCCCGGTTGCGGAATGGGTTAACCACGTACCTGAATGGCCGCCATCCGATCAACCCTCGCCTGCAATCTGGAAACCAACCTGATTCTGGCTGCGCTCCCCCTCTTCGAAGCCGAACGGGTAGCCGCGCTGGAATGGTCATTTGATGCGCTCTACGCGCACGAGCAACTGCCCGACTGGTTTACGGAATTACTGACAACGTACAGCGAGGCAGATAGGCTGGTTGGTCATGGCGTGTTTTTCTCTCTCTTATCCGGACGCTGGACGAGTGAACAGCAAGCCTGGCTCATTCGCCTCAGGGCGTTGTCCCGTGAGTTCCGCTTCGACCACATCACCGAACATTTTGGGTTTATGACGGGTGCCGATTTTCATAAAGGCGCCCCAATCAACGTTCCTTGTACCGCCGTTACGCTGGCACTTGGGCAGGATCGGCTTAGTCGTATTCAGGACGCTTGCCGCTGTCCGGTTGGGCTGGAAAACCTGGCGTTCGCGTACTCGCTCGACGATGTGAAACGGCAGGGCGATTTTTTGCGCCAACTGATTGAGCCGGTAAATGGGTTTATCATACTGGACTTGCATAACCTGTACTGTCAAAGCAAAAATTTCAACCTGGACCTGACTGCGCTACTCGACCTGTACCCGCTCGACCGTGTTCGTGAAATTCATATATCGGGTGGGAGCTGGGCCGAAGTCGAGATTGAGCCCGGTCGACACATTCGGCGCGATACCCACGACGATGCTGTCCCTGATGACATATTCAATTGGCTGAGTACGGCCATTGATCGGTGCCCTAACCTTGGGTACGTGGTGCTGGAACAGTTGGGTGCCGGATTAACAACCGGTTCGGAGCGGTTGGCATTTCAGGCCGATTTCGACCGGATGGACGTGATCGTTCAACAGAAAAACAAATCCATAGCTCATCCAGATATGCAATCATTTCTTCCTGAATTACCCTTACTGATTAATCCTGTCCCCCTTGAAAATCATCGGCTGTACACCCATCAGCTTGAGTTGTCGGCTATTCTGGAAACGGCCGTTGATGTCCAACAGGCGAAACGTCGACTAGCTGAGTCATCGCTGGCCAATTCTGAGTGGGAGGTAGAGCGTTGGGAACCTGCCATGCTCGAAACAGCGGTGGCTATTGCCCGAAAATGGAAGAATGGATTTGTAGGCAAGGAATAGCCCACCTGTCACCTCATTCCTGACTATACGGAGGTGACAGATGGGCTGGTGCTACCGTCCGGTCGGCGGTTGTAAGATCGTCGTTAACCGTTTCGGCTGGAACATTGGCCAAACGAAGGAACGTCCATCCCTGCTTTTCCCATTTGTTGGGCACTGGCCAGGTAACAGACTGGTCGAAGGCTGACAAGAGGTCCTGCTCAACTGTCAATAAATTGATGCTGGTGAGATTGGTGGACCTGTCGTAGGTAGCAAATAGCTTCTAAACGAAGTCTTTCCGAAGTGGACTTTCTCTGTGGTTTCAGGAAATGACAACGCAAGCTGCCTGAACAGATCGATAGTAATCGTTCATTTGCTGGCTCGGTGATTCAACAACGTACTCAACTTGCTACGGTTTCATGGTAACGGGTAGTGCCGGATATGTGAATGGCTTCCCAGTACGTACGTCAACCAGTGTCAGACACCGCCCAGAAACTGGCGCAGGTAGTTGCGTGCCGTGAGAATAGCCGTTTGCACGTCTTCGGGTGATCCTTCGTAGGCTTTATCTTCTACCTCAATACAAACAGGACCGCGGTACCGGATATCGGTAAGGGCGGCGAAAAAGGCGTTCCAACGTACATCGCCGAGGCCAGGCAGCTTTGGCGAATGATATTCCAGTGGGTTTGCCATAATGCCCACCCGGTCGAGGCGATCGCGGTAAAGTTTCACATCTTTCAGGTGAATGTGGTGCAGCCGGTCGCGGTAGTCGTAAATGGGCTTCACCTCATCCATCATTTGCCAGACCAGATGGCTCGGGTCGTAGTTAAGGCCGAGAATGCGCGACGGGATGATCTCGAAGAGGCGATCCCAGATGGCGGGGGTCGTAGCGATGTTTTTGCCGCCGGGCCATTCGTCGTAGCTGAACCACATCGGACAGTTTTCGATACCGATTTTTACATTGTTTTCTTCAGCCACCTTTACCAGCGCGGGCCAATGCTCGGCCACCAGTTTCAGGTTGTCGGGTACGTTCAGCGTGGTATTGCGGCCGATAAACGTGTTGACCACAGGTACGTTCAGCCTGGCGGCCGCCCGGATAATTTTTTTGAGGTGCTCGCGGTGAAATTCAGCCTGCTCTGCGTTGGCGTCGAGTGGGTTGGGGTAGTAGCCGAGTCCGGAAATGTAGACGCCATACTGTCGGCAGAGCGTCTGCACATAGCCCACGTCGAGGTTGTCTACGTCGATATGCGTTACACCGGCGTAGCGGCGGGTATCGGCATTACCGGCTGGCCAGCACATCAGTTCCACACATGTAAATCCATGCGTAGAGGCGAACTTCAGCGTTGAGTTCAGATCATAGTCGGCCAGGATGGCCGAGACAAAACCAAGGTGTAGCATACGATGAGTTTGGTGCTTACGGTTTGGGGGTAGTTTATCTGCACCCTCCACCTACTTAATACCCGTTGTCGGTGGGTTTACTCATGTTGGGTACGTTGCTGGCAGTACCATCCCCAAAGCGGTGGTACGCTTCCTGCATGATTGCGGCTGTTGCTGACGTACCCAGCCTCGACACGCCCATTGCCTTCACCTGCAACAGCCCTTCGAGAGTACGCACGCCGCCCGATGCCTTTACCTGCACCCCCGGCCCCACATGATCGAGCATGAGTTGGAGGTGCGGGATCGTGGCGCCTTCGTAGCTGAATTTGCCGTCGCTGCCTTTGACAAACCCGAAGCCTGTCGACGTTTTTACGAACTCCACACCTACTTCGGTGCAGAGTTCGCAAAGGCGAATGATGTAGCTGGTGTCGGGCAGGTAATCATTCTCGAAAATCACTTTCAATATGGCTCCGTGGGCCCGGCAGGTATCGTGTACGGCGTTGATCTCGTCGCGAACGTACCCGTAATCGATGCTCAGCACCTTGCCAATGTTCACAACCATATCGATTTCGACAGCTCCGTTGTGGCAGGCCTGCATGGTCTCGGCTACTTTCACGGCTGTGGTCGATGCCCCCGCCGGAAAGCCGATGACCGTGCCGACCAGCACACCCGAGCCCGCCAGTAATTCAGTTGCCAGCGGTACGGCATAGGGCTTGATACAAACTGACGCTACGTTGTAGTGCAGCGCGAGTGCACAGCCGTCGCGGAGTTCCGTATCGGTAAGCGTCGGGTGCAGGAGCGCATGGTCGATCATCTTCGCCAGCTCATGGATCAAGGTGGGGTTTGGGTTCACAGCGATGTTGTTAGTTAAAACCCATGACCCGGCGAACGCGCTCGATGGTCTGCGACGCTACTGCGCGGGCTTTTTCTTCGCCAGCCCGAAGTTCGTGTTCCAGTTCGGGGTTGCCCTCGGTCATCAGTTCGTTGAACCGCTCGCGCTGATCGGCGAAGCGCTGAACGATCAGCTCATACAGCTCCTTTTTAGCATGTCCGTACCCGTAACCGCCAGCTTCATACTTCTGCCGCATATCGGCCACCTGCTCGTCTGTTGCCAGCAGTGCATACAGCTGGAACGTGATATCAGTGGCCGGGTTTTTAGGCTCTTCCAGCGGCGTCGAATCTGAAACGATCTTCTTAACGACCTTGTACAGGTCGTTGGCGGGCAGAAAAATATCGATGTAGTTGTTGTACGACTTGCTCATTTTGGCTCCGTCGATACCCGGAATAGTCATAATCCGTTCGTCGATTCGGGCTTCGGGGAGCACGAAAATGTCTTCGCCATACTGCCGGTTCACCGACGAGGCGATGTCGCGGGTCATCTCGATATGCTGCCGCTGATCTTTTCCAACGGGCACCAGATTGGTATCGTATAGCAGAATGTCGGCCGCCTGAAGCACCGGGTACGTGAACAAACCCGCGCTTCCAGATCCAGGCACTTTCTCTACCTTATCCTTGTACGAGGTTGCGTTTTGCAGCATCGCCATGGGGGTAAAGCAGTTGAGATACCAGGCCAGTTCGGTATGCTCGGGCACCCGCGACTGCCGCCACAGGGTATTCCGGGTGGTGTCGTAGCCAAATGCCAGCCAAGTGGCGGCAATGGCCCGAATGAACTCACGGCGCGTGTCGCCTTCCTTCAGCGTGGTGAGCGAATGAAGGTCAGCAATAAACAAAAACGACTCGTTACCAGCTTGTTGAGAGAGCTGGATGGCGGGCAAAATAGCGCCCAGAATATTACCCAGATGCGGCCGGCCGCTGCTTTGGATACCAGTTAAGATTCGTGACATAGTAATTTATTTTCCCTGCGCTTCCACGACGGCAATCGCCACCATGTTAACAATTTCGCGCTCGGATGAACCTAGTTGCAATACGTGTACAGGTTTGTGCAGGCCAAGCAGAATGGGACCAATAGCGTCGGCGCCCCCCACTTCCGACATCAGGTTGTAGGCAATGTTACTGGCCGACAGGTTGGGGAAAATCAGCGTGTTGGCCCCTTCCTCGATGAGTTTGCTGAACGGGTGGTTCTGTTTCAGCAGCTCAGTGTCGAAGGCAAGGTGCGCCTGAATCTCACCGTCGACAATCATGTCGGGGTATTTGGCCTGCAACATCGAAACGGCTTTGCTCATCTTCAGCGCGTCGTCGCCTTCGGCCGAACCGAAGTTCGAATACGTAACCAGTCCAATGCGCGGTTTGATGTTGAACTGCTCAACGGCGCGGGCCGTCAGCTCGGTAATTTCGACAATTTCTTCTGCCGTGGGGTTGAAGTTGACGGTCGTATCCGAAAAGAACAGTGGTCCGCGCTTGGTCATCAGAATGTACATCCCCGCTACTTTTTTCACTCCTTCCTGCTTGCCAATTATTTGCAGCGCGGGTCGGATGGTATCGGGATAATTGCGGGTCAGGCCCGAGATCAGCGCGTCGGCTTCGCCCGTTTCGACCATCATAGCCCCGAAATAGTTGCGGTAGTACATCAGCTTGCGTGCTTCGCGGGGGTTCAGCCCTTTCCGCTGCCGCTTCTGGAAGAATACCTCCGCGAACCGGCCAATCAGTGCATCCTGCTCGGGGGAGCGCGGATCGTAAATGGGGGTGTCGCCCAGGTCGAGGCTGTTCTGCTCGATCATTTGGCGAATCATGGCGGTTTCGCCCAACAAAATGGGTTGGGCAATGCCTTCGTCACGTACCTGCTGCGCCGCTTTGAGTACTTTTAAATTCTCGGCATCGGCAAACACCACCCGTTTCGGATTGCTCTTGGCTTTGTTGAGGATAACTCGCGAAATGCTGTTATCCTGCCCCAATCGGTGGGCTAGCTGGTGTTCGTAAGCTTCCCAATCCGTTATCGGTTGCTTGGCCACACCAGAATCCATTGCGGCTTTGGCCACGGCAGGGGCTACGGTAACCAGTAACCGGGGGTCAACCGGCTTGGGAATGATGTAGGTGCGGCTAAACATCAGGTTATCGGTGCTGTAGGCCATGTTCACCAGATCAGGAACGGGTCTTTTAGCGAGTTCGGCCAGGGCCATTGTAGCCGCCAGCTTCATGGGCTCGTTAATCTCCGTTGCCCGCACATCGAGTGCCCCCCTGAAAATGTAGGGGAAGCCCAGCACGTTATTCACCTGGTTGGGGTAGTCAGACCGGCCCGTGGCCATAATCAGGTCGGGGCGGGCGGCCATTGCTTCTTCGTAGCTGATCTCCGGCGTTGGGTTCGCCATGGCAAACACGATTGGGTCGTTGGCCATGCTCTGCACCATTGCCTGACTAACGACATTGCCTTTCGAGAGGCCAACAAAGACGTCGGCATCCACAAAAGCAGCCTCAAGCGATGTCAGGTCGCGGGAAGTGGCAAACATCGCCTTGCGTACGTCCAGATCGGCCCGGTCGGTTCGGATAGGCCCCTTCGAGTCGCACATGACAATGTTTTCGAGTTTGGCACCCAGCGCAACGTAATGCTTGGTGCAGGAAATAGCCGAGGCGCCCGCTCCATTCACCACAATTTTCACGTCGCCAATCGACTTGCCAACCAGTTCGAGGGCGTTCAACAGCGCGGCACCGGAGATAATGGCCGTTCCGTGCTGATCGTCGTGCATGATCGGGATGTTCAGCTCGTTGCGGAGCCGTTCCTCGATCTCGAAGCATTCGGGCGCTTTTATGTCTTCGAGGTTTACCCCGCCGAAGGTTGGCTCCAGAATCTTCACCGTGCGCACAAACTCGTCGACGTTATTGGTATTCAATTCCAGGTCGAATACGTCGATGTCGGCGTAAATTTTGAACAGCAGCCCTTTACCTTCCATCACGGGCTTACCGGCTTCGGGGCCAATATCACCCAGACCGAGTACGGCAGTACCATTTGAGATCACCGCCACCAGATTGCCTTTTGCCGTGTACTTATACACGTCTTCCACGTTTTCGGCAATCGCCAGGCAGGGTTCGGCAACGCCCGGCGAATAAGCCAGGGTCAGATCGCGCTGTGTGCTGTAAGGTTTGGTTGGAATGACCTCCAGTTTACCGGGACGGCCGTTGGCGTGGTAGTCGAGGGCGTCTTCGCGCCTGATTTTCTGCTGCATAAGAGGAGTTTCGGCCGGAGTTGCCTGAAGAGTTTGGCCTAAATGGGGCCGCTAAACTACAAAACTGCGGTTGGCTTACCCAGTATGGTGCACACCTTTGGCTAAAAGCGCGTGCAGCGAAACAGCTATTCTACAGACTTTTCGTGTACGGTTGTCAAGTTTACTATATGGTATAATGGTAAATAAAAGCCGCGTTTCTACGTACTGCAACAGGTAGTAATACGCTTGATGCAAGTGCTTGATTGTGAGTCATTCGCTTCGAAATAAACGCCGTTACTAATGAGACGAAGCCCGAACGAACCAGACAATAAAGCGGCAGAAAGGCTGGCCCAGTTTCTTCAGGCACGGGAAAGCCAGCCCGAAACCCCCGACGATCTCCCCGAGAAAAACACCAACGTACCTGAGCCTCCCGCAGAGTGCCAGCCCGACTCTCGGGCTGATTCAGCCACACACCAAAAAGAAGACTAAACCCATGAAAGGACCTTTTGATGCTGTTTTGGATTCGCGCGAATCAACCCGGCCTACGCCTATACGCCCGGAAGGCGGTAAAGTATTACAGCGGCTCTTGGCTTTTGTCGAGGAGCGTGATCTGCCGGCAACGGCCATTGAATCAGAGTCGACCGACAAGCCCCGTGGCCGTAAGAAATCGGGAGGCGAACGAGAAGCGGTTGCCGAAGAGTCTGCAACGGCTGATTACGCCCAAGCACTCATTGACGCGACTCAGGCACTAGGCATGCCGTCGGACACTGATATGGCCCTCCGCGAAGGAACCGACGAGCAGACCACTATCCTAATGTCTCCGCCAACGGGCATCGGGCCGCAGTGGCGTTTTGTGGGACCAAGTTCCATGACAAACGGACAGACCTACGGCGAGAGCCGCGTGGTGGTGTCGGGGCGGGTAGCGGCTATTGCCATCGATCCGGCTAATGCCAGCCACCTGCTGTGCGGGTCGGCGGGCGGCGGGTTATGGGAAAGTTTTAATCAGGGTGAAACCTGGGCACCCCGGACTGATTATGCCCCAACGCTTACGGTTGGTGCCATTGCCTTTGTGCCATCAGCCCCGTCTACCGTGTATTGCGGAACGGGTGAAGGTAATTTTTATGCCGGACTGGGCGCGGGACTGATGCGGTCGACCAATGGCGGCACTACCTGGACCGTGCACGCGACCGCGCCCTTTGTCGGGCAGGGGTTCTACGACCTGATTGTTGATCCGGCCAACGCCAGTCATATGTTGGCGGCAACAACGAATGGTATCTATGAATCGACCGACGCGGGGGCGAACTGGACATTACGCCGCGCTGACCGTTGCTGGGATCTGGCCATGCATCCGGCGGGTGGTGCCACGGCGGAAGTGCTGGCCGCCTGTTCAGGTGGTTTGTTTCGATCAACAAATGGGGGGACTACTTGGGCAGCCGTTACCCTGCCCGGTTCGCCGGGTGGGTTTAACCGGCTTGCTGTTGCCATTGCCCCCGGTAACCCGGGCGTGGCCTATGCCTTTGGGGCTACTGGCGCAACGGGCTATCTCTGGCGGCGGGCCACGGCTGACGGTGCCTGGACGGCCATTACCCAGCCCCCTGGTCTGTCGACAGGACAGGCCTGGTACGACTGGTTTCTGGATGTCGCTCCCGACAATGCTAACCAGATTTATGCCGGAGCTATCGAAGCTTACCGGGGTACGTTGTCTGGTACAACCTGGACGTGGGTGACCATTTCCAACAAAACTGGCGATGATATTCACCCCGATCAGCATGCCATTGCCGTTGACCGAACCAACCCGGACCGGATTTACGTGGGTAACGACGGTGGCCTGTTCATGTCGACCAACCGGGGTACGTCCTGGATTTCACGAAACGCCGGGTTAGGCACAGCCGAGATCGAGTACATGGCCCAAGATTATGGCTCGTCGCGGTGGCTGTTGGCCGGTACGCAGGACAACGGCACCATTCGCTACACAGGGGCTCGCGTATGGGAGCATGTAGCTGATGGCGATGGAGGCGATTGTGCCGTAAACCGGGCCAGTCCCGACGTAGTCTTCCAGTCGTACTTCGGCATGGGCATGGCCCGTTCGACGGTAAAAGGCAACTGGAGTTCGTTTAGCTGGATAGGACCAAACGTACCTGACGGGTATAGTCGGCTGTTTTATCCGCCGATGGAATCCAATAATGATACCATTGCTCAGGCAGGACAAAGCGTCTTTATCTCGCGAAACAGAGGAACCAACTGGACGGAGATTGCTCTGCCTGCCGGGCTGGTAGCCTCGGCTATGAGTATGCCCACGGATGGGCGACTACTGGTTGGAACGACCGGCGGGCGTGTCTTTGTGCTCAACTGGTCGGGTACTGCCTGGGCCCTCACCGAACTGACCAGCCCCCGGACAGGCGCGTACCTGAGCGATGCGTATGTGCAGCCCGGAAACGTAAACCGAATCTGGCTGACCTACAGCAGCCGCACAGGCGGGCGGGTTTTCCGGTCGTCGGATGGTGGATCGACCTGGACCGATTTCAGTGCCGGACTGCCCGTGTTGCCGATCAATGCCGTTGAGGTACATCCCGGTAATGCCAACCGCATCTGGATAGCCGCCGACGCAGGCGTGTATCAGTCACTCAATGGCGGCACCACCTGGACCGCTTTTGCCAACGGTCTCCCCAATTCACTGGCCATCGACCTGCTGTACCATCCGCACGCCCGGTTGTTACGAGTAGGTTTGCGCAACCGGGGAGTCTGGGAAATTCCGGTCGATGGGCTCTTGGCCAATCCGGTGTGTGGGGTGCAATTCACCGGTACGTTGGCGGCCAACCAGACGGTCAGGTATTTTACGTTCCGCTGGCCCGCCACCTGGCATGTTATCTGGACCATTATGCCCACTAATCCCATGGTGGGTAGCCCGCAGGTGAAGTGGAATGTACAGGTAGAACGAGCCGATGCCGAATATGCGACATACTGGATCTCGGTCACGAACCTGAAAGCGGCACCGGTCACGATCGAAGGCCGATACGCCATTCTAAGCTATAACTGATTTTCCTGAATTCTAAACCAGCATACCCATGAGTACCGGTGTTCAATTTACGGGCACACTTGCCCCCAACCAGACAGTACGCTATTTTACCTTCAACTGGCCCGCTACCTGGCATGTGGTCTGGTACGTAATGCCCACTACGCCCAGAAACGGAAGCCCCGAACTAGACTGGGAGGTAGCCGTTGAGCGGGGCGATGCCACACGATGCACGTACTGGATTACGGTCAAGAACCTCACCAATATCTCGGTCGCTTTCGAAGGTCGATACGCCATTCTGAACAACTAAACACACCCTAGTCATGCGAATTATCATCGAACTGGACGACCCCAAGAGCCCCACCGTCAGCACAACCGACTTAGCGGCCTCGTCGGCTACCTTGCCGGCAACTACCGGAACTGCTATCGATACGGTCGATGCGGGTGGAGCGCCCACGAACGCGGCGAATGACGAAGTAACTACCTCAGAGTCGTCTACACTGACCGCCGATACCGCCATCACTGTACTAGATGGCGGTGCTGCCCCGACTTTTCCAAACCCATAAGCGCTACCTGACCCATGCGATTCTTCATCGAATGCCTGCCCTATCTAAGCGGCGTGCTCATTGGACTCTACCTGGCTAATCGGGTAAACAAACCACTTCCTGTCGGTTGGCTGGTTGGTATATTTGTCAGTATAGGCTTATTAATCAATCGATTATCTGGTGAGCTGTTTCCGCTGGTTGTAGTCGATACGGGTGTTGTACTGGTGGTTTCGGTAGTGACCTATTATGCCCGCCGGATGGTGTCGGGTCTGTAAGTAACACTACGGAGTAGGTAAGCGCCCTGCCGCCCAGGAGAGTAGTTGCCATCGGCCGGTGGCAACGTTGTTCACGCGCTTACTCCGTTGCAACTGCCAGATATCTGTGTAGGCCATCAGTATCGGGGTTGGCTTGCCCTCTATCAGCAAGGTTACGCGGGCACGGCCTGTAACAATGGCGAGCGAGTTATCGATCAGGCGAACCTTCACGCTATCTGTTTCAATAGATTGGTAATTCCATCGGCCAGTTATCAGGCTGTGAATGAACTGCCGTTTTGTTTCAACCACGCCATTCGAGTGCGAGTAAACCAGCTTGTCGGAAAGGAGCCGAGTCAACGCTACGGAGTCTTTCTGAATCTGAGCGGTAAAGCGTTGCTTATCCTGATTTTTTATCACGTCGTGGAAAGGCGTCTGGGCCAGAGTGCCGGTCGACAGGAGCAGTGAGCTAACAAGAATCAGATGTCGTAGTTGCATGACAGGGAGGGTTAGTCAGGTATGTTATCAGGCTGGAAAATTACGGGTTGCTACGTAAAATAAATGTACGAAGTGTTCAGATGTAGTAATTTGGTAATCAGATACATTTGGTACACAACATCTCCTAAATCGTTCTGCTATGGTTACTCTACTCCTGAACACTGTCGCGCAGGCATTACCCAACGACTTCTTCACGACAAACAGCATCACCACATTTGCCGGTGCTACGGGAGTGACCTACGTGATTGCCAACGGGCTACAGAAAGCATTTGATTTTAATCCGAAATGGCTGGCCCTGGCCATTGGTATACTCGTTTGTGAAATAGGCGCCGCCGTTTCCGGCTCAACAGCCGTGGTCGATTATCTGATGGCGATCATCAACGGCTTTCTGGTGTTCAACGCAGCGGGCGGTATCACCAGTCTGTCGGGACAGCCAACGCCACTAGCCAAACAGGGTGAACGCGAAGGTGTCGGTCGGCCAGCTCGTGAATTTTCGACACCCTGGTATCAATAAACAGGTACGTACCTGACCCGGTAAACGTTTGCCTGGGCCAGGTACGTACCCGTTAACCAATTCCACTCCATGAACACGCACGACACACCGCCTGCTGCGGCGGCTTACTACCGTAACATACTGACTCGTGGCGGACCAGCTGGAAGTTTGCTCGAATCGAGAGAAGGGGCTGAACCCAAACCCGATCTGACCAATTCGGGCATTACCGAGCGGCTCGATTACGCCCGGTATGGCTGGTCGGATGTGATTAAACGCCATTTTGGCGATAAACCTTCACTGCACCGGTTGACTCAAAAACTGGTAAAACAGGCCGATATAGCCTTACGTATCGTGCGCGACGACGATGATGCACTGTTGGCCAATAACCCAGACGAACTGGCGAATCTGGAAAGTATCGTCCGGCTCGACGGTTCACGGCCGTCGTTTATGATTCGCGACGGGCAGGTTGACCTTACTACCAGTCCGGCCGGGAGTTGGTCTGACCAGTTAATTGCCGCCGAACCCAACCTTCGCCAGGCATTGCGTTGTGTGGCGCGAATCAACTACCCGAAAGCCAGCGGTAAGTTTGTGGGAACGGGGTTTTTAGTGTCTGATAATCTGCTGTTTACCAATCGGCATGTGCTTGATGCCGTTGCCGATAAAGGACCAACGGGTAGCTGGATTTTTCGGAAAGGTGTGACGATCAACTTCGGGCATGAATACCAAACGTCGACCATGGCCCAGGTACGTCTGCCTAAATCGGTCCTGTTCAGCGGCACAACGTTGGGTGTCGATATAAACCATGCTGATACCGACGCCGCCCTGATTGAACTTGAACCTCGTACTGCTGGCACCGAATTCGAAGAAGCACTGGGCATTGAACAAACGCCCGACTGGGCTGAACTGGGTACGTTCATTTACACCATTGGGTATCCGGCTAATCCGGGTATGCCAGCCGTTGGGTCGGGCGTAACCCTGACGTTGCTGGAGCAGCTCTTCAAGTCTACTTACGGCTTGAAACGACTGGCTCCGGGCGAGCTGATCGCGTTGGATTCAGGACTTACTAACCGTACACTGGCGCATGACGCCACTACCCTCGGCGGGAATTCAGGATCAGCCATTGTGCACGCCGGTCGGCCAACGATGGTGTGCGGGTTGCACTATGCCGGTCGTTCCAGGGTGCCGAGAACCAATTGGGGGCACACGCTGATGCATATCCTCGATTCGGTCGATGGGGACGTACCTGTAACCTTGCGGGATCGCCTTCGGGCGCAGGGTGTTTTGGTGGATTAAAGTGGTCATCGAAGGAGCGAACAGGAGCGATATGTTGGGTATAGAGCAAATAATCAGGACGCTACGTGTATCGCGCGGTGAGTTTGCTACTCTTTTTTTGCAGGCTCAGGTGGGGTTGCCCACGCGGATGAACTTCGAGGCCGTGGCGCAGTCGGCCGTGGGCGATGATGCGTTCAAGCTTGGGCTGCTCTACGCGCAGTCAGCCGGTTTCCTGCCGCAATTGCTCCGCTGCATTGTCGACGATCAGCGCGAAGACGGAACGCTGGCAAAAGCGTTACTGGTCGAGTCGGGTAAACAATCGGCGGAGTTGCAGGCGATGGTTGATCTGGCGCAGGGCTTCGGGTTACCCAAGGCCTTGTATTACGGGCTGTTTAACGGCATGAAATGGGCCTGCAAACTACATATCGATGGCAAACAGAAAGGGACCGGCATTTTGGTTGGCCCCAACCTAGTACTTACGGCCTGGCACGTTGTTCGCCAATTGTTCAGGCCCGATCCAGCCAACCCGCATCAGCAACTGGCCGATGAGCAGGCGAGCGATCGCTTGCAGGTCGAGTTTGATAACTACGAAGGTTTTCGAAACGGGACGCTATCGCTTCGCCCGTCGAAAACGGTATTGATCGATGCGCATCGACAGTGGCTTGTTAGTTTCAAAACATGCCATCAGCAGGAATTGATGGATCTGTTGCCGCCTGAACTGACCGAGCTGAACAACTGCTGGGATTATGCGATTATTCGGCTGGCCCGGCCGATTGGCTCCGAACGCCGCTGGGCAAGACTCGACCCGAATGCGGTTGTGCCTCGGTTGGGGCAACGGGTCATGATTTTTCAGCATCCGGCGGGGGCTTCCCTGAAAATTGACCAGGGAGCTATTGCTGCCCCGGTCATTGCTAATCCGGCTGTGTTTCCGGGCATCCGGTTTTTGCACCGGGTCAACGCGCTGGGTGGCTCATCGGGTGGGCCGTGTTTCGACCAGGATTTCATGCTCTTCGGGCTGCATCAGGGCGCGTGGCCAACTAATCCGGGTGATCCCGTTCTGAACCGGGGCGTACCGCTGTCAGGCATTCAGGCGCACATCAAAGAAACAATCGGCGAGTTGCCCGCGCCCGATCCTGCCGACAGCCCAATCTGGTCTCTTGGCGAAGTCGATGGCTTTTTGCCCGTGCTCGGCTGCGATGCGTTTCAGGCAACAATCTGGCAATCCGTCTTG
Organism: Fibrivirga algicola; assembly: GCF_011742925.1. Lineage (GTDB taxonomy): Bacteria > Bacteroidota > Bacteroidia > Cytophagales > Spirosomataceae > Fibrella > Fibrella algicola. The sequence continues at coordinate 617,005 of NZ_WAEL01000004.1, read as the reverse complement.
TCGGGCCGGCCGAGGTTGTTCACTACCGACGGTTTGGCTGGCAGTGGCAAAACATTCCGTGCGCGTGTGTTAAGTACAATGCTGCCGGTCAGTGGTCATCTGGTTATGCGTCTGGACGGTCAGCTGGTATCGAAATTCAGTGCCACCGAACTGGTGGCTGCCATTGCCGGGCAAGTTGGTCAACCAGTGCCGGTGTTTACCTCGCAAACGGATATGAACACCACATCGGCGGCTTGGCTCAGGGCTGAAGTACTACCAAAGCTGTTGGAAATGCTGGAACAAGCCCGGCAGAAACGACTTGTCTGGCTGGTGCTCACAGATCTGAACAAATACAACATCGATGGTCCGCAGGCTACCGATTTTCTAGCCCTACTCTACGAACAGATCCTGACGCTGGATTGGCTGCGGGTTTTTCTGGATGGTATGCGCGGCGACATTCCTCAACAGCTGGTTCCGTTCTTAACAACGGTGACCACAGACCCGATCACCCGCGCGGATCTGGCTACCTATTTCCGTAAGTTTCTCGCCCAACGAAACATGGTTGTCGATGATCTGAACATCAACGCTGCTACGCTACGGCTGGAGAAAAACTATACACAGGCACGCAATCGAACGCCGGAAACAGCGACTGTCAGCCTGTCGCTGGCCGTTATGGAGCGAATTGAGGATATAGTGATGGCAGCCCAGGAAACAATCTGACCCAGCAACCAATGGATAATTCAGCTGAATTGAAGGCGAATTTCGCCGCCAAGATGGCCCGTTGGATGAGCCCTGTTCCCACGGAGACGGTCAATTCTCTATGGGCCGATCATACGCCGTCAATGCCTGCCAAGCAGCAAGTGTCGCCCGAACTGATTCCTTATCAGCCAATTATTGATCAGATCGACGTTCAGTTGGCTTTGTCGGGGCGAGTGATGCCGGATGCGCTTTTACCTATCGGTCTACCAGGAATTGACCGCCAAGATATTCTGAATCAGGTAGTTGATAGCTGTGCAGTTGAGTCGGACGGGACTGATGTTCGATGGCTGATGAAACAGACACGGCGACTTGAACTGCTGGGTACTCTGATCGAGTCAGGTACGTTGTCGACCCGATTGAGCGAACCACTGCCTGCTACCGACCGGTTTGGTGATCTGCTGCGCGAGTTGCTTCAACACGGGGCAACCCTGCCGCTTGTCAACCGGTCGCACGACGATAGGTTGGCGCTTATGGAAGCCATGGAAACGACCAAACCACTTGATTTACCCCAACCCGACTGGACACAGGTACGTCGACAGATTGGTCTCGATAATTTTCTGACCGACCAGCGAGCCTTGCTAGTCAATGGCTTTGTGGGGCGTAAACAGGAGCTGGGTACGTTGCAGGCTTTTCTAACCGAAGAAGGTCCGCCCACCTCATTACCGTGGCGGGGTCTGGTGGTAACTGGTTTGGGCGGCTCTGGTAAATCGACGCTGCTGGCCAAGTTTTCGGAGGACGTGGTTCAGCAAAAGCTGGCTACGCTGGTTGTCTTTGACTTCGACCGCCCCGGCCTCAATCCAGATGACCGGCTTTGGCTGGAAGCCGAAATGGCCCGTCAGGTCGGCTATCAGTATCCGGCTGTAAATGAACAACTTCGCCGGGAACGGGCCGCTTCCCGTCAGCAAAAAACAAGGTTCGATGAAGGCATGAATAAGGAATCGTTCGAGTCGGCCTACCAGGAGCGCAGCATGGGCTTGCTGGCCATTATTCGGAATGCCCTGACCGACGAACAGGCAGACACACGGCCGCTGCTGCTCGTGTTCGATACGTTCGAAGAAGTAGAACAGCAAAATCTGACCGAGCGACTGGTATCATGGATCCGCGAAGTGGCCGAACAATTCTGGAATTTCCGGCTGCGAATTATCATCTCTGGCCGTCTGTTCGATGCGGCGTTGCAGAAAGTGTTAACGGTCACCAACCAGCAAACGCTTGATCTGGGCGAACTATCGGTTAGCGAAACCCAAACGTTACTTAAACGGCTCAGTGTCAACGATGAGTTGGCCCGGCGGGTGGCTCGTTCAACGCTTATTCCCCACCGCCCGCTGGAACTGAAGCTACTGGCCAGAATGCTTACCGAACGGGCCGATGCCACGCTCAACGAGATTGAGGCCGAACTCCGTACGGGTGGCGCAGCGGCCCGTTCGCTGTTTATGGGGTTGGTGTATCGCCGCGTACTCATGCGCATTGCCGACCCAACGGCTCAGAAACTGGCTTATCCCGGTTTGGTGCTCAGGTACGTTACCGTCGATCTTATTCTGCATGTGCTAGCTCCGGTGCTGAAACTCAAGCTATCGAAGTCCGCCGCCCAGTTAGCGCTGGATGCCCTGGTTACACATAGCTGGATCTGCTACCGAAGTGCCACTGGCGAAGTCTGGCACCGGAAAGACCTGCGCCGATCAATGCTGAGCGCCATGCGGGCGCAGGAGCCCGAACTGGCCAGAAAAATCAGCGAAGCGGCGTTTACCTACTTTTCGGATGTCGATAAAACGAAAACAGATCTTCGCTTACAAGCCGAGCAAACATATCACCGCCTTTTGTGGCTCCAGCAGCCCGATGAAGGCGCTGCTTATGAGTTAACGACCCTGAAAAATGCGGCTGAAATGATCGGTGCCGATGTGCAGGATTTGCCCAAAGCAGCCACTGTGTTGCTCCAGTATGCTCAGAAAGGACGGGTAGCTGCCGAAGAAGTGGAATGGTTACCCGCCGAATACCTGCAAAAAGCGTATCATAAAACCGGTCAGCGGTTGATCGATAATCGTGAATTTGGCAAGGCGTTGGCGCTTTACGAACGAGGGCAGCAAGTGGGACGTACCTATCAGCAGACCGGCGTTCATTGGCTTTGGGAATTAGAAGTTCTATTTGCTACAGCCCAGTGGCAGGTTCTTACTCAAGCCCTTCTTCATACAAGAAAGGTTAACGTTCACTCATACGACGATTTTGTTGTTTGTTATATTTATTACCACGGACTTATTTCTGATGAGAGACAGGATGAAATAAATGTTTATAATACTTTGAGATTAGACTCTAATAAGCCAGAGATTGGGAAGCCATATTATTTGAAGACAGGCTCTAGAATAAGACAGGCTATAGTACACATAATACTAATTAATAATACGTCATACAAGCGAAGCCAAGTGCAGCTTAAAATGGCATTGGAGATCACTGAAAATTCAAAAAAATACAGCAACGAATTTAAGTCCACTCATATTCAGAGAAAACTGCTTTACATTGATCTCATTGCTGGTCAGCAACCACTTGTCAACCTCACGCTTGCCCCCTCGCTGTTGAAAATAGACCCTATCTGGCTCTCGGGCCTGGTCACCATTCCGTTTATCGCTGAACAAAAGGGTGATCCCGGTAAGGCACTCCGTCAACTGTTGTTAGATGCTCGTGCGTTATTGACCCGCAGAACGGTTCGACGCCTGCTGGATGCGCTGGATGTGCTGTATAAGAACAGAGACGGTTGGTTGGTACAGGGCGACGTTGGTGCCTACATGGACCAGGGGCCAATGCTTGAAAAATGGTTCCGGGGGCCAGATCCTGAGTTTCGTGATCCGGTGCGGTTTGCCCTGCTTAATGCCTTCCGTACTCGTGAGGGGTATCGCCAATTAGCCGGTTTACTCAGCGACGTATTAGCCTTACCGTTCACCGATTTAGCGCCCGATGCCTTTGCTGAGGCTATGATACCCGACCCGGAACATTATCTGGAGCCCTACATAGAAATCGTGGACCGCAATTGGGCGCTGGGTACGTTGCTGGCCAACGCTGTAGCAATCTGTCCCGAAGCTGATTCTCTTTCCCGTGTTAAAGCCGCTTATGACCGTTGGGATGCCGCCGTGAAAGCTGCCTTTATGATGTATAAACCTTTATAACTAACCCATACCATGATTGCTAATCTCACACACACGGCTACGTTGTCGGGGATGACCCGGCTTACGGAAGCTGATGAGGCACTGCGTGAAGGTGCTGCACTAACCACGCCTGCCGCCTCATTCGACGATCGGGAAGGATACGTACCTGGATTTCTTCCCGGCTGGTCTATCGATCTGCCTGTTGCCACCGGTATTGGTGCCGCCGACATGCGCGAACTCCGGCGCGGGGGGCAGGGCGTTGTGCTGGCTTACCAGCATTTTTCGGTGATCATGTCGGCATCGCGTAAAATGCCTATGATTGCCGCTGCCAATATCAATGGGGCGCAGTCGCGGCGGATGCCACGGGTGAAAAAATGGAGTTACGATGGTCGCCTCGACGAAGACGATCAGTGGGGCGAGGAACTGTATGGCGGCAATGCGCTGGACCGGGGCCATATGGTGCGGCGTGAAGATCCTGTCTGGGGCACCGAAGCGGAGGCAAAAACGGCCAACATCGACACGTTCCATTACACCAATGCCTGCCCGCAGATGGGGGCTATGAACCAAAAAACGTGGTTGGGACTCGAAGATTACATCCTCAACAATGCCCGTGCCGATGGGTTGCGCGTTAGTGTATTCACTGGTCCTTATTTCACCGAGGATGACTTAACCTACCGGGAAGCCCTTATACCGCGCGCTTTCTGGAAAGTGGTAGCTATCGTGTTACCCGATGGCAGACCATCGGCCACGGCTTATCAGGTTAGCCAGGAAAAAGAACTCGAAGACCTGGAGTTTGTCTATGCAGGCTACAAAACATACCAGATTAGCATTCAGCAGGTTATCGACAAAACGGGACTGGACTTCAATCCATTGGTACCGTTTGATGGCTTCTCTCAGTATGAAACACTGACAGGTATGCAACTTACCGAAACACTCGACGAACTGAGCCAGATTCGGGTCTAAAAACGAAAGTGGTGATTGGCCATCACCGTCGTGTTACACAACAACTGACCGCCAATCACCACTTTTCTGATAATCAGAAATTACTGCGTTTATTCCCACTCAATGGTAGCAGGTGGCTTCGAAGAGATGTCGTATACGACGCGGTTGACTCCTTTCACCTTATTGATGATCTCGTTGGAAATATCGGCTAGGAACGAGTAGGGGAGGTGTGCCCAGTCGGCGGTCATGCCGTCTACGCTGGTTACCGCCCGAAGCGCCACTACGCGTTCATAGGTGCGTTCGTCGCCCATCACGCCTACGCTTTGAATTGGCAATAGCATGGCGCCTGCCTGCCATACCTGATCGTAGAGCCCTTCCCGTTTGAGGCCGTTGATGAACAGGGCATCCACTTCCTGAAGGATAGCTACTTTTTCGGGAGTAATGTCGCCCAGAATCCGAATGGCCAGACCTGGACCGGGGAACGGATGCCGACCCAGAATGAACTCGGGTAAGCCCATTGACCGGCCAACGGCACGTACCTCGTCTTTAAAGAGCGTGTTGAGGGGCTCAACCACCTTCAGCTTCATAAAGTCGGGCAAACCGCCCACGTTATGGTGCGATTTAATGGTGGCCGACGGTCCTTTTACAGATACTGATTCGATAACGTCGGGATAGATTGTGCCCTGTCCCAGCCAGCTTACATCTTCGATCAGGTGAGATTCCTGGTCGAATACATCGATAAAGGTTTTACCAATGGCTTTGCGTTTGGCTTCAGGGTCGGTCAGGCCGGTTAGGGCGCTGTAGAATTGCTGTTGAGCGTCGACGCCTTTTACGTTTAGGCCCAGCGTCTTGTAGCTATCCAGCACGCCCTGGAACTCATCTTTGCGCAACAAACCGTTGTCAACGAAGATGCAATACAGGTTTGCCCCGATGGCACGGTGAATGAGCATCGCTGCTACCGACGAGTCGACGCCGCCCGACAGGCCCAGTACAACCTTATCAGTACCAATCTTCTCTTTAAGCGCTGCCACCGTGGTGTCGACGAATGAGTCGGCGGTCCAGTTTTGCGAGCAGCCGCAAATGTCAACTACAAAGTTCTGGAGCAGTTGTTTGCCCTGAAGCGAGTGCGTCACCTCGGGGTGAAACTGGATACCATACGTCTCTTCATCACGTACCTGGAAGGCGGCAACCCGCACGGTTTCGGTTGAGGCAATAACCTCAAAACTGTCGGGAATCTGAGTGATGGTATCGCCATGCGACATCCATACCTGTGAGTGCTGATCAATGCCCTGCATCAGGCGGTTAACGGTCTCGACTGTACCTAAGCGCGCCCGACCGTATTCGCGAATGGAGGAGGGTTGCACTTCGCCACCGCTGCTTTGCGCCAGTAACTGAGCACCGTAGCAAACACCCAGCAACGGCATCTTGTGCCGGAACGCTGCCAGATGAACAGTCGGTGCATCACTGTCGCGAACCGAGCAGGGGCTACCCGACAGGATAACGCCTTTTACATCGGGCGAGATGGGAGGGAGGTTATTGTACGGGTGTATTTCGCAGTACACATTCAGTTCACGTACCCGGCGGGCAATCAATTGCGTAAACTGTGAACCAAAATCGATAATCAGAATCTGTTCGGTGGCCATCGTGAGTTTCTAAAGCCCAAAGTTACACCAAATTGCCCCACTAGCCGAAACAGGCCTGATTATTGACCAATGGTTACACGATGGGCAACTCATTTCCCACGCTTTGCTATCGGAAATGAGCTGCTTAATTGCCTGATTATTAGGATCAGGACCCCCAGTCAATCGTTTCACTCAAATCATTATGAAAATCATGACGTCTGAATCTTTCTTTGATGCCCTGTCGATGCCATTCCCCAAAAGTGTGGAAAAAAATACCCCATCGAACAACAACCAAAAACTGCTGATCCCTTTCTTCGACCGTAAACGTACAGTATCTGTCGATGAAATTGTTCGGCTGGAAGGTTCAGGCAACTACACAAACTTTTACCTGAAAGACGGCACGAAAATGTTGGTGTCCCGGACACTGAAAGAGTACGAAACATTACTCGACGGTCAGGCTTTTGTACGTGTACACAAGTCGTGTATCGTGAATCTCAGTTTTGTACGTAAGTTCTTCGTAAAGAAGGAAGGTGAACTCGAACTGGCTGATGGTCAGCAGGTAAAGATTTCACGTCGCCGTGCCCAGATGTTTGTTGACCGTATTCGTGATTATAGCCCTGCTTTGGTAAACTAGTCTATACAACCACACGCATCAGTAAAATGCCCCTGAACCGGGTCAACGTAGTTTTTACTAGGTTGACCCGGTTTTTTGCGTAAAGACATACGAAGCGCCGTTGAATAAAGAGTACGTAGAACTACGTAATCGGGTGGGGGGATTCACGCATTAAGAGCGTTTCTATTTTACATAAATGCCTGAAAAGTAGATAGTTATGTGATATGAAATGTGTAGATACACTTAACGGGTTTTTAGGAAGCGGTAAGTTCCCTGTAGTTTTGATTCAATCAAACGCCACTCTCAACTCCTTCTAAACACCCAATCACATGGAAGCTAAGTTTCTATCAACACCAGCACCAGCAGTAACGCCACATTATCCTGCTACTTACGTGCGTAACGCACAACGGATTGCGCTGCCATATCTCAATCGTACGGTTATGGTTTCTGTCGATGATATTGTATGTTTGGAGGGAGAGGGTAACTATACGTTTATACATACCCGTGACCGCCGCAAATACCTAGTATCAAAAACGCTGAAAGAATTCGAGAAAACGCTCGACAACGCTATTTTCATCCGAATTCACAAATCAAACATCATCAATCTGGCCTATGTACAGCATGGTGTATTTGCACGTGATCGCATCATCCGGATGGCCGACAACCGGGAGGTAACGATCTCACGTCGCCGGATGCGTGAGATATCGCAGCTACTCGCGCAATACCAGGAAGATATCAACTAACAGTCCAGCCTATACAGGTCATAAAAAAACCGCTTTCAGTTAATGAAAGCGGTTTTTTTATGACCTGTATAGGCTGGACCAACTAGAAAATCTTGTAGGCTAGAGTGATTTGCCATGACTTGGAGCGCTGGCTGAAGCTACCGGCCGACGTGTTGACCTGTGCAACATCAGATAGATTGCCTTGGTAACGAACATCAAGGCCGAGGCTTCCCAAATCAAGGCCACCTCCAATTTGGTAACTATAGTAGGCTTTCGACCAGGCGTCGTTCAGGGTGCCGGTGGTATACTGTTTCAGCGCGTCGCTCAGGCCCGCATTATCATTGATACGGAATGAAGCCATTGGGCCAACCATAAACCGCAACGGGCCACCTTTCAAACCCAGGAGTACAGGTACATCAAAACTAGTTGTTTTGATCGTTACGTTTTCGGTTACTCCATTTCTAACTACATCAAACTGGCCTTCCTGTGTAGTGTACATCACCTCAGGTTGTAGGAACAGGTTTTTACCAAAGCGTGTATAAACACCGAATGACGTACCTGTCCGACTTTTGTAGCTATCCGAAATATTGTCGCGCAGGGTTTGGCCATTTACGTCGACCGTGGGCGAACCATTTGAATTGGTGCCCGCATTAACAAATGGGCCAAACGTCAATCTCGACAGATTGACTCCGCCTTTGACGCCAATTTGAAAGCCTTGTGCGTAGGTGAGCGTCGGCAATACGGCAATGGCGAGGCCAAGCAGGATTTTTTTCATGGGAGCGTTAGTGTTCTTCATTGGATGTAGGGGCTTAACGACGAAACCGGCCCGGGCCGATCAAAAATCAACTATTTCTGAGCCAACGGCGTTATTTCATCAGACAGTTATTGGGGATTTAGCAGGGGCAAACGTGGCCATTTAACTGATCTGGAGCGTGTTCATAAACCACTCGCCAGGCAATCTGTTAGCCGTTGTTTCTCCTTTGATGAACGACCCGTGCTATCGTTTAATGCGAAGCCAATAATATGTTGTCAACACTTAGTTAACCGTACCTCCGTGGCGAAAATAAAAACCTCGTATTTCTGTCAAAGTTGTGGCAATCAAACTCCGAAGTGGCTGGGTCGCTGCCCGGCCTGTGGCGAATGGAATACCATTGTAGAAGAAGTTGTCCAGAAAGACGAGCCTGAAAAAGGCGGCTGGCGGGTTACCTCCGGCCCGGCCAAAATTGCTGCTAAACCCAAACCAATTCACGCAATTACCTACGAAGAACAGCCCCGCACGCTCACCGCCGATGGTGAGTTGAACCGGGTCTTGGGAGGCGGAATCGTGCCGGGGTCCCTGGTGTTGATTGGTGGTGAACCGGGCATCGGCAAATCAACGCTGCTGCTTCAGATTGCTCTTGGTCTGACAGATATGCGGGTGCTCTATGTGTCGGGCGAAGAAAGTGAACAGCAGATCAAGATGCGGGCCGAGCGGCTGGAACCCCCCACCAGCGATTGCCATATCATGACCGAGACATCGACGCAAAACATCTTTCGGGTGATCGAGCATTTCGAACCGGAAGTGCTCATCGTCGACTCTATCCAGACTATGCATTCATCGCTCGTCGAGGCGGGGGCGGGGAGCGTGTCGCAGGTACGTGAATGCAGCGCGGAGTTCATGAAATACGCCAAAGAATCGGGTGTTCCGGTGTTTATGATCGGCCACATTACCAAGGAAGGGTCGCTGGCCGGACCCAAAGTGCTCGAGCACATGGTAGACACCGTACTGACTTTCGAAGGCGACCGCCACACGACCTACCGCATCTTGCGAACTACTAAAAACCGGTTTGGCAGCACCTCCGAATTGGGTATCTACGAAATGCAGGGGTCGGGTCTGCGGCAGGTGTCGAACCCGTCGGAGATTCTGATTTCGCAACGTGATGAAGCCTTGAGCGGGGTAGCTATTGGCTCCATGATGGAAGGGAACCGACCGCTCATGATCGAGATTCAGGCCTTGGTGGGTGTGAGTACCTACAGCACGCCCCAGCGAAGCAGCACCGGCTACGACAGTAAACGCCTGCAAATGCTACTGGCGGTGCTGGAAAAACGCGGCGGCTTCCGGCTAGGTCAGCAGGACGTATTCCTGAATGTGGCGGGTGGATTGCGCGTTGAAGACCCGGCAATTGATCTGGCCGTGTGCGCGGCGATCGTGTCGAGCTATGAAGACATTTCCATTCCGACAACGGTTGCTTTTGCGGCTGAGGTTGGTCTTGGCGGTGAGGTACGTGCCGTGAGCCGGATCGAGGCGCGGATTGCCGAAGCCCAGAAGCTCGGGTTTAAACAGATTTATGTGTCAAAGTATAACCTGAAAGGGCTCGATGCCAGTCAATTCAGCATTGTTATTCGTCCGGTAGCGAAACTCGACGAAGTGTTTCAAGGCGTTATGTCGTAAGGTAGCTTGCGGTTTGATGGTTCCAGTTTGACGTTGCGTTGCTAACAGCTAGGGCGGGGATTTAGCGCCGCAATGTCAAACCGGAACCTAGTTACCACGTCAAACCATTTATCCAGACCTGGGTTAAGGGTTTTGTAATGTATTCTATAGGGGTTATGGATAGTACACAAAACGACAACCTTCCTAACGGACACTCAGGCCAGCAGTATGAACAGGCAGCCGCGCCCGAATCAACCTTTGGAGCAACGGGCCTGCAAGCGCAGGACCAGCCTACTAACCAGACCCTTACTACGCGGCAGGGCCACCCGCTAACCCACAACCAGAACGTTCGCACAATTGGCAACCGTGGACCAACAACGCTGGAGAATTACCCGTTTCTTGAGAAGATCTCCCACTTCGATCGGGAGCGACGTCGTTCGACAAGCTCAGGAACTATCGCATGAATCATAGCCTTATTAAGCGAATCGAACACCGGTCGACTTTGGTACAGCTTTATCCTCTTTAGGGTGAAGCCATACCAAAGTCGACCAGTTTTATGAACACCAGAACACAAATGCCATGACTTTTTCATCATCTCGTCCGGAGGACTTATTATTCGATGCTGCCCGCCGGGGCGATATTCCTTACCTGACCGAGCTAATCGGCGAGGGGATTGACGTAAATACGCAAAACGCGAAAGGCTTCACGCCATTGATTATTGCTACCTATGATGGCCAGCAGGAGGCAGCCAACGTCTTGCTGGCGGCTGGGGCAGCCGTGGATGTGCAGGATGTAACGGGCAATACCGCGCTGATGGGCGTTAGCTTCAAAGGGTATCCCGACATTGCCCGGATGCTGATTGAGCATGGAGCCGATCTCAACATCCAGAATGGTAATGGGGGAACGGCGCTTATGTTTGCCACGCTATTTGGCCGTAACGCGCTCGTACAGATTCTACTGGAAGCCGGTGCCGACACGACAATTCAGGACATTCGCGGCTTGACTGCTTACGATCTGGCTATTCAGCAAGGCAACGAAGAAGCACTAGCCTTGTTCGACCAACGAGTTGCCTGATAAGACTACACATTCGTCGTGCAGCGGAGCCCTTACCCTACTAGATGCCTGATGGCACACGGTAGGGCAGGGGCTTCATCATTTAGGCCTCCTCGGTCTGTAACTGCTTATCGTAGAGTTCGCGGTAGATACCGCCAAGGGCCATCAGGTGTTCGTGCGTACCCTGTTCCTTGATCTCGCCATTGTCGAGCACAATGATCTTATCGGCTAGCTTGGCCGACGAAACCCGGTGCGAGATGATCACCGACGTGCGATCTGCCATGATGCGGCGCAGGTTATTCAGAATGATGTTTTCCGTATTGGTATCAACCGCTGACAGACAGTCGTCCAGAATCAGGATTTTTGGGTCGCGGGCAATGGCGCGGGCAATGCTCAGGCGTTGCTTCTGCCCACCTGACAGGGTGATACCCCGTTCGCCGATTCGCGTTTCGAAGGCTTCGGGAAACGCCGCAATATTGTCGGTCAGGTCGGCATCATCGATGGCACGAAGCACCCGCTCCTGGGGCATATCGGGTTTGCCAAATCGAACGTTATTGCTGATTGTGTCGGAGAACAGGAATACATCCTGTGGCACGTACCCCATCTGCCCGCGCAGGTTACCAAGGTCATACTCCCGGATGGGTACGTTGTCGATTCGGATTTCGCCCGTCGACGCGTCGTACATGCGCGTCATGAGGTTCGCCAGAGTGCTCTTGCCCGAGCCCGTGGTACCCAGGATCGCCACGGATTCACCCGCCTGCACATCCATCGAAAACTCTTTCAGGGCTACGATGCCGGTGTCGGGGTACACGAAACGAACACGATCGAAGGTGAGGCGGCCGGTAATCTCGCGCACGATGTTTTTGGTTGAAACCAAACTTGTCTTTATCGCCATGAACTCGTTGATCCGTTGCTGTGACGCGGCGGCGCGCTGCGTTTGGCTGGTTGTCCAGCCCAGGGCCATCACCGGCCAGGTCAGCATGTTCACGTACAGGATAAACTCGGTAATGTTGCCTGCCGTAAGGCGACCAGCCAGCACTTCCTGCCCACCGATGTACACAACCAGCACGTTGCTGAGGCCGATCAGTAACACCGACATGGGTTGCCAAAGCGCGTCGACCATAGTGAGGCGGAGCGATTTCTCCTGGTACTTATTGGCTTCACCCTCAAAATTTTTCACTGAATTTTCTTCCTGCACAAAGGCTTTCAGCACCCGAATGCCCGAAAACGCTTCCTGTACATAGGTGCTCATCTGCGATAACGCCCGTTGAATCTCCTCCGACCGCTTAATGACAATGCTCTCGACCAGATAGATGCCAACAGAAAGAATGGGCAGGGGTAGCAACACGTAGATCGTCAATCGAACATTGATGCTGACCATGTAACCGATGACGAGTGCAAACAGTACCAGCAGGTTCATGCCATACATGATGCTCGGCCCCACATACATACGTACTTTGCCCACGTCTTCGGAAATACGCGCCATAAGGTCACCAGTGTTGTGCTGGCGATAAAAAGCGAGTGGTAACGTCTGGTACTGGTCGTAGATATCGTTCTTCAGGTCGTACTCGATATGGCGTGACATAACGATTAGTGTCTGCCGAACCAGGAACAGGAAGAACCCTTTCAATAAGGCCAGCGCCAGAATGAGCAGGCCATAGAGCGTGATGGTAAAGGCAAAAATCTCGTAGAGTTGAGACTGAAGAGACGTACCTGCGTAGAGGTAATAAATATCGAGCGTTTCCCGTACTAGGTCGAGCGCGTAGCGGACTAGTTGCGCCGGAAAGATGCCAAACAGGTTAGAAATGAAAGTGAAGACAATACCCCAGATAAGGTACCATTTATAACGGGCAAGGTATTTATTGAGATGCGCAAGGGCACGTATAGTTTCCACAACTGATTCAGGTACGTTCTGACTAAGCCAACGCGTAAACGACCCGGTTGGGTTCGCAGTGTACGGACATTGAATGGGCCACGGATTTGGCGAATTTAACCCAATCGCCACGGATCTAGGTGGGAGCGGAGTGAATCCGGTCACACCCGTGTAAATCCGATTAATCTGCCGAATCTGCGTACCTTTCAACATCAGGGTACCATCAAATCAGAAAAAGCTGTACTTTTGCACCCGATTTCAAGACAGTTCTTTTTCATCCCGGTAGTTTCAGACGGTTTTAGGCGGCTCTATGTTAAGCAGGCGATTACTCCGAATAAAGGTTATGCAGACGCTCTACGCGCTTCGGCAGGCCATTCAATCCAATAAGCAACTCGCCCTCGACGGCATTAGCGACCAGTTTCAACCCGATCTGAATTCGATGAAGCCGCAGAACAAGCGGCAATTGGAAGGCTACCGGAAACTGGCATCGCTGCTCTTCGAAGACGCCCTGAAGTCTGGTGAAACAGCTCAGGACGACGATGCTCCCAAATCTGTTCTCGACGCGGCCAACTCGGCCCTTGTCTACTACCAGAATCGCTACCGTAAAGACCAGCAGTTCCTGGCCGGCCGTCTGCTCGAAGCCGTGAAGGATATTTACAGCGATTACCTCCGCATCTTACAACTACTGGTCGAATACGGCCACATGTCGCGTTTAGACCGCGAACGGCTCTTCCCCGATCCCGACGTTACTCCGTTTGTGTACGAGTCAGACCTGAGTCAGAACAGTGTTATCCGTGGGTTGGCTGAGCATCAACCTCTGCAAACGGAGCTGGTTCGGCGGGGGATCACCTGGGCCGATGACCTGGCGTTTGTGCGGAAAACGTACCGGGAGGTGCTTAAGACTGACGAAACTGTAATTGCTTACTGCCTACAGCACGATCATACGCCTGACGAAGACCAGCAACTGGTGCAGCATATACTGCGGCAGCTGATTCTGAAAAAGGAGACTATCCGCGATTACCTGGCCGAAATCGATCTGGCCTGGGCCGAAAACAGCGAAGTGGTTCGGGGTATGACCATCCGAACGCTCAAGTCTGCGCAGGCGATGTCGGGCCTTACTCTGGAGAAACTCACCGACGATTGGGAGGCCGACGAGCAATTTTTGAACGAACTCTTCACCAATGCGATTCAGCGCGATGGGGACTACGAACAGTTACTGAGCGATCAGCTAAAAAACTGGGAAGTAGACCGTGTAGCTATCCTTGACCTGATTATCATGAAACTGGCTGTCTGCGAAATGCTTACCTTCCCCGGCATTCCGGTTAAAGTGACCATAAACGAGTACATCGATATGGCAAAGGCATACAGCACACCCAAAAGCGGTACCTTTGTCAACGGAATTTTAGATAACTTGTCGGCCAAATTAACCGCCGACGGGACACTTCGTAAGAGTGGCCGTGGTTTGATCGATAACAAATAAGTACGCTGCTGTATCGCGCGGAAATCGGGTTACTCCGACAACGTAGACAAGGTAGCCACTGACAACTAACGACTAACGTAATGAGCAGATCAGGACGTGATTTGGCGTTTTTCCTAACAGGAATAGCCACAGGAACCATTCTGGGCCTTTTGTATGCCCCCGAAAAAGGAGAAATCACCCGCGACCGGCTATCGTACCGGCTCTCGAAATACCGGGAGCAACTGGAGGGATTGCTGAACGAGTTGATGAATTCAGCTGAGCTACCCGAAAATTTCCAGAAATCGGAAGGGCAGCGCGTGGTAAATGATGCCCGCGAAAAAGCCGAGCGGTTATTGGAAGATGTTGACCGGCTGATGGCCCAAATTAAACAGCAGGGCGCTTAAGCGACACTAACCATGACGTATTCCTTCAGTCGGATTGGCCTGCTGGCCGCGGTGTTGGTCGGTTTATTGGGGCAGACTAGCTGTACCAATCGCCGCGACGCAAATGGACAGCCCGTTGGCGAGCAGAATGCCGTTGCCGGAAAATCGGCTAAAATAGAGTTCCTGGAAAAGGGAGTGCATGACTTTGGGCAAATTACCGAGGGCGATACCGTTGAGTACCTCTACAAATTTGTCAACAAAGGCGAGTTGCCGCTGATGATCAACAACATCACGGCGTCATGTGGGTGCACTACGCCCGATTGGCCACGCGACCCGGTGGCTCCCGGCCAGGAGTCGGCGGTGCGGGTACGTTTCAATAGCCGTGGCAAGCAGGGCGAACAGCGCAAGTCGGTCTCAATCTACGCCAACACCGAGCCTGCGATGACCAATGTTGAGTTTAAGGTATTGGTAAACCCCAAGCCAGACTCAACCAAAAAAACAAACTAAGCAGTTTCTCCACCGGCCCGTTGCCACCCCAGGGTAGTAACGGGTTTTTCTTCCCTATCACAATGCACGCACTATTGGCACAAGCCACCAGTCAGATTCCTCAAAGTGTTTTCACGTTTGCCCTTTGGGGCGGTGTGTTGGCGGTCATGTATTTCTTCATGATACGTCCACAGCAAAAAAAGGCCAAGGACCAGAAGAACTTCGTCAATAGCATGAAGAAAGGCGATTCGGTGGTAACCATCGGGGGCTTACATGGTAAAATCGTCTCGGTTGAAGCTACGACCGTAACGCTTGAAGTAGATCGCGGCACAAAGCTAACCTTCGAAAAGTCGGCTATTTCACGCGAGGCAACAGTTAAACCGGAAGCTGAAAAAGCCTGATGGTATACTTGTCAGTTTATTGTCAGTAGTTAGCCTCTGTTAAGGGCGAGACTAGTGACTATAAATGACTTTTTAATGATTATTTTCTTACAGTATGAGCGCTGAGGCAAACGTACCCAGTCAGCCGTTTCACCCAGGGAAATGGCTAATCTGCTTTGTAGGGGCGGGGTTATTCTGGATTATGAACGCCCTCAATAAAGAAGGTTACTCGCTGAATGTGGAGTACCCTGTTCACTTTCAATTCAATGAGTCGGCGTATATTCCTACTACAGCCCTACCACGAACTGTTCAGGTCAATGTGTCGGGCGATGGCTGGGATTTATTGCGGTTATCGTGGCTGCCTTTTCGCACCGAACCCGTAAACTACCAGGTCAAGAACCCACTGAAGGCATCGATCATCAACACGTCGGCTATGACCGCCGCCCTGTCTGATCAGGTCAAAAAGCTAAAGGTGAACTATGTAGTGGCCGATACACTCGAAATGAGCTTCGATCACCGCATGACAAAAACCATCCGATTGATTCCCGACAGCACCCATATCGATCTGTTTCCGCGTTACGTAGTGTCGAGTATCATTAACCTGACCCCATCTACCATTACGGTTCAGGGCCCGGCCCGACTGCTGAGAGGGTTCAGTGATACTATGCTTGTCAAGATTCCAGGGCGGCGGATTGCTGCGAATTATGATGAGGAGTTGCCAATTACCGCCTTCCGTCATCCGCTGGTGCAGCGCAGTTCAGACAAAGTGTTTGTCAGTTTTGAAGTAGGGGAATTACTTTCACCCTTACCTGCTGAATCAAAAGGAACAAATCGATAAGCAACTTATCTTGTCACTAAAAAGGCTTTCTCTGCATAGAGGGAGCCTTTTTGCTTTGTAACCGCTACCGCTTATCGCTGCGTTACAGGTGTAGGTACGTTATCGGGTGAACCTCGACTTGATCAAACCTTCCTTCTTCAGACTGGCAAAAATACCCAGGTTATCCGGGTAAAGATCTCCCTTATCATAGGCCAGGCTAGAGGTAAAGACTGAGCCGCCCAGCCAGGGAAGTTGGGTCGTCAGGCCAACAAATCCCGAAAACTGATTAGCGCTGAATGGACTATCGTATGTACCTGCGTTTTGACTGTACGAGAATTTGCCGGAAAATCCAACCTGGCTACTCAATTGCCCAGAAAGACCAACATGATATACCCGAACCCGATTATTGTTCGTGAAAAAGGCACCCGGAAACGAAGCGGGTAAGTCTGTTGCGGGTGGTATAAACGGCGTACCAATCGTGCGTCCATACCGTGACCATCCGTCCCGGTATTGCCCGTGATTGAAGTAATTGTCTCGTCCCCGGCTAGCCGGATCACTGTTGATAAACGTATTTCCTCCCTGACTCATCGTACTCAGAAATTCCAGCACGACCTTATTAAGTCGCAGCCCGCTGCTACCAGATCGTTTATTCTGAATCTTAAGTCCGTTCAGCCCATCGGCAATATTGATCAGGTAAAACAGGGAGCCGTCTTCGTAGATACTCTGACGATAGAATACCATGTCGAACTTATTGGCGCGTAAAGTCACACCCAGATCAATTGTGCCCAGATGATTGCCAATTCGGTTCCCGGTATCAAACGGACTATACACTGTAGTATCTACTATCCGATTACCCAGACTGGTACCCAATACAAGGTCGGCGTAATCACTAAGCGTAGACGGGAGTTGGTTGCGACGAATAAATTCACCTGGAAGCGATTCGTTGCTACCACCCCATTGTACCTGATGGTTCATGCCACCATATACCCATACCCGCCAGTTAGGCTTGCCGAGCCTAAGGTAGAGGGCTTTTTGGTGCAGCATCGACCCCTTTACGAAGCGATCGTACTCAAACCAGCCTTGTGCGTAAAAAACATTGATGGCGAATGCCTTACCAAGCGATTGCCAGCCGTCTGTACCAATCTGAATTTTGAGCGGCGGCAACGCGTTGCCCGACCAGATGTATGATCCCGACGAAACCGTGGAATCGACAAGGCCAATCAGTTCCCGGCGTCGACCTGCATAGAGTTCAACGCCACGATACTTTACTTTGGCATAAGCCTCTGGGACCAAAAGGGTCAGTTTCTGATTCAAACTGGTACTATTCAATACCATATCAAAGCCCCAGCCCCAGTCTACACGTCGATGAACTGCCCGCAGGCTGTCTATCCTGGATGTTGGTTTACCATAATAGTTAGCTTTAAGTCCACCCCTAAGGGTGGCGACCGGCTCGGAACGCTCACCCTCATTTCCGGGCACTATTCCGTACTGGTTGGCACGCTGCCAAAATGGGATGTCGCCCCGAAACGGCACATAACTACCAAGTTCTATTTGGTATGATAATGGTTTACGAGTTTGAGCAAAAACTGAAAGGCTGCAAAGAATAAATAAAGGGAGCAACCGCATAAATAAACTGGTATTTTGTGAATGGATGGTGTTCTTAATTAGTTAGTTATGGGTGTTAATTGGATAAAATTGCGAACTAAAGGTAGGTAGAATAGACAAGGTACCCCGCCCACTGAATAAGTTACTCTTAGTGTACATACAAATCTTAGTTTACACCTCATGTAACTATAAGTAGTTGCTGAACTGAAAAGCATAAAATAGGCTAATTAGCGTACAGAGGTGGCTAATTTTTCGGAAGGCGGTCAATATTGACCTACCTTTGTACCAGCCATTTGTTGGCGATTCTGGCTTGCTCTACTGATGTGTGTACAGAACGAACGGTTACCGTATACGTTCTTCAGGCTGTGGTGCTCCCAGGTTGTTTTGCGGCTTGCCGACACAGACGGTGCATTGGCAAAGTAGACGCCGGCTACCAGCGAAATAGATGGTCAAACATATCAACTAACGTTCTACACGAATGGAACAACCGAATAACGACGAACTACTGCGAATCATCGATTTGCTAAATACAACCTATGAAGGCGAAGAGGCCTGGCATGGTCCCTCACTGGCGGAAGTGATGCGGGACGTAACGCCCGACATGGCCAGTCTGCGCATTGCCCCCAACACCCACTCCATCGCCGAACTGCTATTCCATATGACCAGCTGGCGTATCTTCTGCGTGAAAAAGATGCAGGGCGACGGTGAATTCGATATTTTGACGCCAGAAAAGAACTTTGGTCAACTGCCCGATAAAATCGACGATTTTGAGTGGGAGGCGCTGCAAATGGAATTGAGCCTGAGCCAGGAAGAATTGATCAATGAGCTGGATAAGCGCGACGAAGATGAGTTCCTGGAAGAGATCGTGCCTGGTCGTGACTATACATACTACGATCTGTTGCACGGCATTATCAACCACGATATTTACCATGCCGGTCAGGTAATGATTCTGAAGAAAGCGTTGACGTTCAAAGCCGCCGGCGCTGGCCGGTTCCGCGACGCTGACGATGACTTCGGTTCATCATACGACCGGGAAGATTAT
This sequence comes from Fibrivirga algicola, assembly GCF_011742925.1. GTDB lineage: Bacteria > Bacteroidota > Bacteroidia > Cytophagales > Spirosomataceae > Fibrella > Fibrella algicola. The sequence goes on along the minus strand of NZ_WAEL01000004.1, from coordinate 597,729 downwards.
TACTAGCCTGTTAGACAAAGCAGGATAAACAACCGCCTATGTCTGGCCGACCGGTCAGCCGTTGTGATCTGTTAGTCCTGCTTTGTTCATTTTAACGCAATACCCGTTTGCCAAATCAACTGAACCGTACAGATTCAGCTTCCCTTGCTGTACCCTCGCTGTACACGCTGCCGTTCTGGCTACTGTGCCTGAGTAACTTCCTCTTCTCGGCCAGTTTCTCGATGATGATTCCTGAGCTGCCCGAATACCTGACTAAGCTGGGCGGCCGTGAATACATTGGCCTTATCATCGCGCTCTTTACACTCACGGCGGGCATTTCACGACCATTTAGCGGCAAGATTACCGATACCGTGGGGCGTGTACCGGTGATGGCCTTTGGCTCAATCGTCTGTTTTCTCTGCGGACTACTTTATCCATACCTGATTACCGTAGCGGGTTTCCTGACTCTACGGCTGGTTCATGGCTTCTCGACCGGGACAAAACCAACTGCTACCTCCGCCTATGTTGCCGACGTTGTACCGGTTGACCGCCGGGGCGAGGCCATGGGTGGGCTGGGCCTGTTCACCGCCACTGGTATGTCGTTGGGGCCGGTTATTGGTAGTTTTCTGGTGAACAACGCCAGTATGAACACCATGTTCTACACCTCGTCGGGCTTTGCCCTGATGTCGATCGGTATTTTGCTTCGTCTGCCCGAAACGCTCGAAAACAGACAGCCCTTTCGGTTCAGCCTCTTTAAACTCCGGTCCGACGAGTGGTTCGACTTGGGCGTGCTACCGGCTTTCTTCGTGCAGTTGCTCAACTCGTTTGCGTCTGGTGTGGTCATTATCTTGGCCCCGGCGCTGAGTCAGTCGGTGGGGGTGACCAACAAAGGGTGGTTTTTTGCCGTATACACGCTGGCGTCGCTGGTCGTTCGATTGCTGCTCTCCAAATCATCCGATCGGTATGGCCGAATTCCGGTGATGATTGCCTCGACTACGGTGTTGGCTGTTTCGCTGGTAATGCTGGCGTTAACCAACTCAGTAGCGCTGTTTTACTGCTCAGCGGTTGTATACGGCCTGGCCTGGGGGATGAACTCGCCAACGTTGCAGGCATGGGCCGTTGATTTAAGCGACGAAGCAACGCGTGGCCGGGCTATGGCAACCCTCTATATTGCGCTCGAACTGGGCATTGGCCTGGGGGCATTGGCGGCAGGCTGGTTCTTCACCCACATGGCCGCGCAGGCACTGACTGTTGCTTTTAGCCTGTCGGCTGGCCTGGCTATACTGGGCGTAGTGTACCTGCTGAGCATCAGAAAAAACGTGCGGTTCCGTCATTAACGGGTGGCTGGCTTACGCCGCGCTGGCCCGAAGATTGCAAACAGACAGGTAATAACTTTACTGATTCATGATTCGCATATTTCAGCAGGACGAAACGGCCGTTCGTAAGGTTCGGGACTTCGATTCATTTCAGGATACCGAACGTACCTTGTGGGTAGACCTTCAGAACCCGACGCCCGATGAAATAAAAAGTGTAGAAGAGAAATTCGATGTCAGTTTTCAATCGCAGCAGGAGCAGGCCGAAATTGAAAGCAGTTCACGTTACATCGAAGAGGATGACCGGCTGGTAGCGAACTCAAACTTCCTGATTCCTACTCGTAACCACGAATACAAAACAGTGCCTGTCAACTTTCTGCTGAAAGACGATGTGTTGTTCACGTACCGGTTTGCCGATCTGAAAAGCTTTGCCGACATGGTGAAGAAGATCAAATCGAAGCGAACGGTTTTCAGTGATGGTGCCCAAATCATGATCGCCATTTTTGAGTCGAGGATTGATTATGATGCTGACCTCGTCGAATCGCTCTCGACGCGGGTTAAGGAGATCAACAAACAGCTCGACCTCGATGCTAAACTCGACCGCGAAATGCTGCTGTTGATCAACGACTACCAGGAATTAACCATGTCGATTCGCGAAAATGTGGTCGATAAACAACGCGTGATTTCGGCCATGATTCGCTCCAATGGCTGGTTCACGTCAGACGAGCAGGCGCGCCTCAGGATTGTAATTAAAGATATCAACTCGCTGATCGATCATACCAATTTCATCTTCGAGCGGCTGGAGTTTTTGCAGAACACGTTTCTTGGTCTGGTCAATCTGGAGCAGAATAACATCATCAAGATATTCACCGTATTGTCGCTGGTGTTGCTGCCGCCCACGCTCATTGCCAGCATTTACGGCATGAACTTCACCGATATGCCTGAACTGAGCTGGCGATTCGGGTACCTGTTCGCGCTGGGTCTGATGGCCATCTCATCGGGGCTGACTTACTACTTCTTCAAAAAGAAAAACTGGTTGTAGCCCGGCCAGAAAAGCGAATCGATTACTTCTTGCTAGTCAGTCGATAGTCACCAACGTAGGTAAAGTAGCTCCACGTACCCGCTTCAGGTTGAACTGCATCGACCTGCACGTTCGAAAAACGGGTCAGTACGTAGTCGTCCGGCGTTATATTATTCGTTTGTATGACCTGCGCCGGCAATCCAGTTGATTGGTCGACCAGCAACTTGTAGGTGATCAGGCGCTGGGTTGTCAATGACGATATCGTGCCCAGGTTACTGATCGTTTTACTGGGTAGTGAAAAGCAAATCAGTTGGTAGGGTCTGTTAGCAACAAGCGTATCACTCAGGGATTTAGGAATTGCCTTATCGGCCACAATTGTAGCAAGCGCGTATCTGAAGCTAGCTGGCGAATTGACGAGAAAAGATAGCGAGGCCAGGTCACCCTGTCTGGGCTGTTGATTGACCTGCATCGTACGTTGTGTGTGGTCGAGCATGAAATAGGCCTTTCCATCATAGACCTGACGGAAGGCATCGCTCTCAATCTGAAATCGAAAGCCGGTCAGTGGTAGATCTGGCTGAAAACCGACAAACACCTTGCCTGACAACTCATTCCGGTATTGTTCCGACTTATAATTTACGTCACGGTAATAGTCGTAACGCATGTACTTGATGGCCTGTAGGCGGGCCAGCAACCGGGCCAGTGCCTCATCTGGTGTGTCGGCTACGGATGGTAATCCATTGGTTAGCTGACTTAGAAAAAGCAGAAAGCCAAAGAGGCCTTTTAGAATCGGCTGATGCATCGTTATAGCCCGGATTAGGTGAATGTAGCGTACTAGTGGAAAGATGAAGGTCTTTCCTTAAACGTTGCAGCGCTGAGCAACTATATGGTTCACTGGGGTGCTTGCTGTAGCACCGTTCTATCTTGAAGCCCGACGAGTAGCTTGGCCGTAACCAGCAACTGACCCACATGGCGCATCGAGTGCTCAGCCGCATGAAATAGCAGCCCGCCTACTGTAGATGGCAAGCCCTCCCGCCCCACGGGCCGGTAGTCTGGCAACGCACCTGGATCAACCGTACGCAGGTGCGCTACGGTACGCTCAGTTTGTGTATGAAGCCGGGTGAGTAGATCGGCTACTGTTGGCATCTCGTTGGTTGGTTTACCTTCCTGACGTAGGTACGTAAACTGCGTTTCAGACAGCGCTTCGTGCCGGGCGTAGGTCAGCATGCGGTCCTGAACACCGGCAATATGCTGTAGGTGAAACCCAACTGATGCCAGCCCCGCGGGTCGCTCCCACAGCAGCGCGTCTGGAAAATTACTCAGTGCCGTTCTGGCATCAAGTAAGGCTTGCTCCAGGGCGTGAGCAGCGGGCTGGAGCAGCGCAGGTACGTTTGGTAAGGGCCCTCTGAGCCAGATTTCCGGTTGATTCATTGGTTCGATTTATTGTTTAACGTTTGCCTCTGAACGCTAAACTTTTACCTCATACAAGCCGTTTCCTAAGTATATGGAAACGCTAGAAAAAATCCGTAAGGCATACACCGAGTATGTCCTTGAGAACGGCAAACAACCCACCTCCGTCTTCCAGTTCGCCAAGAAGCTAAAACTCGCCGAAGCTGAATTCTATGATTATTACGCCTCCTTCGATGCCATTGAGGCCGATGTGTGGCACACGTTCTTCTTAGACGCCAAACGGGCAGTTGAAGCAGACGCTACCTATCAGACCTACTCGGTCCGGGAGAAGGTACTGGCCTTCTACTACACTTGGATTGAGATGCTGAAAGCACAACGCAGTTTCGCCGTGTATAGCTATGGCCGGTTGCGGGGCACCGCCGACGACATGGCTATGTCATCGTCGATTGGCAAGGCTGGCCTGATGGCCCGCAGCAAAAATAAAAATTCGCAGGTGCTGATGCCGTTCAAGGAAGCGTTCTACGATTTTGCCCGCGATCTGCTGGCCGAAGGCCGAGAAAGCCGCGAGGTGGAACCCCGCCCGTTTCTGACCGATCGATACCCGAATGCGCTCTGGACTCAGACACTGTTTATCCTCGACTTCTGGGTACGTGACGTTAGTAAGAGTTTCGAAAAAACAGATATGGCCATTGAGAAATCAGTCAATACAGCTTTCGACCTCATCGGCCGTTCACCGCTCGATACGCTGTTCGACTTTGCCAAGTTCGCCTACCAAAATAGATAGTATCTAGTACGCAGATAATGTGGATTGAAAAGAGTTAAGTGGCGTTTGTCAACTAAACGAGTTTCACTGATACTCAAATTCTGTGTCAGTTCTGTACGATCTGCGTACCATTAAAAGCCCTTTTGGCCTTATGAAGACCCAAAATTCAGTACCGACCAGCAAAGTTGCCCGTGCCAGCCAGTTTGTAAAAGCCGGCGTGAAAGTGGGTGGCAACTACATTAAGCACTACACCAAACGGCTCGTCGATCCGTCGATGACGAAGGAGGAACTGCATAGTGATAACGCCGCCGATATATACGATGCACTGAGCGAACTGAAAGGGTCAGCCCTGAAAATGGCGCAGATGCTGAGCATGGACCGGGGTATCCTGCCAACGGCTTATAGCGATAAATTTGCCATGTCACAATACTCGGCGCCCCCGCTGTCGGGCCCGCTGGTGGTGAAAACGTTTCGTACGCTTTTCGGCAAATCACCGAATGAACTGTACGACAAATTTGACATCAACTCTGTCAACGCTGCGAGTATCGGGCAGGTGCATTCAGCCTGGAAATGGGGCAAAAAACTGGCCGTTAAGGTGCAGTACCCCGGTGTAGCCGACAGCGTCACGTCCGATCTGCGTATTGCCAAACCGCTGGCCGTGAGGCTGCTAAATCTTGATGAGCGGCAGATCGATCGCTTTATGGGGGAGGTAGAGAGCAAGCTACTCGAAGAGACGGATTACGATCTTGAACTCCGTCGGTCAGTCGAAATCTCGGAAGCTTGTTCGCATATCGAAGGGCTGGTGTTTCCAAAATACTACCCTGAACTGTCGAGTAAGCGCGTGCTGACGATGGACTGGCTCGATGGGTTACATTTGAAGGAATTCCTGGCCACGAACCCGACGCAAGAAGCACGTAACCGGATTGGTCAACTATTGTGGGATTTCTACGATCACCAGATCCACAACCTCCGTCAGGTGCACGCCGATCCGCATCCAGGTAACTTCCTGATGCGGCCAGACGGCACAATGGGCGTTATCGATTTCGGCTGTGTGAAGGTGATTCCCGATTATTACTACGACAACTATTTCCAGCTCATCAACCCCGATACGCTGAAAGACGAAGCCCTGACGCAGCAGATTTTCGAAAACCTCGAATTTTTGGTACCGCAGGATTCAAAGAGTGACCGGAAGTTCTTCTCCGACCTGTTTATGCAAATGATCGATATGTTGGGCGAGCCCTTTGCCGTCGATCGATTTGATTTCGGCAACGACGAATACTTTACCAAGGTGTACGATTTCGCGGATAAGCTCTCGAAGATGGAAGAACTTCGCTCATCGAAAGTAGTACGCGGCTCGCAGGATGGCCTGTACGTGAACCGTACGTATTACGGCCTATACGCCATGCTCAACGAACTGAAAGCGGAAGTGGTCACCAACAAGCCCGAGTGGCTTAAACCGAAAGCATTGGCTTCTGTGTAGAAACTAATTTAACGTTACAACATGCCGCTGAATCACGATTCAGCGGCATGTTGTGTTTTAGGGCTACCTGATGCGTTGCGCCGATACGGGTGGGCAGTTAACGGGCAAACAACCCAATTCGTAGGCCCCCATATCAACTCGGCCGTGTTGAACACGTACCTGACCCGCCAGATCGAATGCGGGTAAGCCCATCGTGTTCGGGTCGCCACTGTTGACAGCCGGGCTAGTGGGTTGCAATTGGAAATTTCCGCTGGCCGGATTCACAAAGGCAGGATCTGTAGTCAGATTACCTTCTCCCGGAGTCTTTTCCTGCAAATTCGAGTAGGAAGCCGACAAGCCGGTTTGGTAGGAGGAAACAGACTGGCGATAGGAAAAATTGTCAGACTGAGCTGTATTGCCCCAGGCAATGCAGTTCTTTAGAGTAACTACATTTTCGCTAATCTCTCTCAGTGGATTCGAGTCGTAATACTGGAATTTAGTAGTCAGTGCGCCACCGGCAGTAATCGCTATATTGTTAACAAATGTACAGTTCGTAAGCGTAGCTCTTGTGGCGCCATCTTCAGAGACACCATAGAGTGCTCCCCCGTTTACCGCTTTATTAGTAGAAAACAGGCAATTGGTAAAAGTTGGATGCGCGCTGGAAAAATCGACTGCACCACCTCCTTTACTATATACATTGTGCGCAACTGAATTTGCCGTAAACACGCACCGATCAAGCTGAGACACGCCGCGCCCAATAAGTAAGGCCCCACCTGATCCGGCTGCTATATTTCTATCGAATGTGCAGTTGGTAATGATTAGTGAATTGAGGGCCTTATCCTCTAAGTATCGGTCAGAAATGGCACCACCCTCATTAGCGCGATTGTTTACGAAGGTTGAGCGGGTTAGGCGGCTATCAATAGTGCCACCAACGGTGTATAATGTCAAGGCGCCTCCGCTGCCAGCTTCATTGCCCTCAAATAGGCAATCCTGAATGACAAGCGTACAAGTTGCTCCCGCATCAGCTCGGAATAATATAGCACCACCTCCATTTAAGCTGGGAAAAATTCTGTTGTTTATAAACGTACACGAGTAAAGGTAAAGTTGGGTTGGTGTTCCTGTTGCTCTTACTCTGATACCCACTCCTTCACTTTGACTCTCAGTTGATGACCTATTTCCATCCCGAACCGTAATCATACTAAGTATGATTGGCTGACTGGTATTTAAGATCTGAATAATATTCATGCTATTGTCTGATCTATCGCCAAGTATTCCTATATCTCCAGATAGTATCGTTTCATAGACCACAGTTTCTGGTCGTTGGCTTTGTGACGTTTCCCCTCCAGCGAAACCACCATATATCGACACGCCCGACGCTAGACTGAAGGATGCCGTTCGATCTCCTGTTGTAGTTGGGTAATACGTACCGGAGGCCACCCAGAACTGCGTTCCTGAGGCAGCCGTGGCAACGCTATTGGCCAGCAACGTACCTGGCAGCGCATTTGTCCACGATGTACCTGAGGCGTTACCTGCTCCAGTTGGCGTAACGTAAACAACTGATTGACAGAAGGAATCGAATCCTGAAAGGAGAAAGAGGAACGCTACTATAAACTTTGGCATCAGTAAACATATGTTGGTAACTAACTTTGTTTTAAGTAGCAATAACCATACCGCTGGTTTACTTATTGCGCTCTGAATTGGCTGTTTGCCAGTAGCGCTACTGATTAGCTAGCGGAACTACTATCTTTACTACGCATAAAACAATACACGTTCCGGCTTGTATTCGCGGTCAAACGTGTAGATTAGTCATTCATTTAACGGTACGTGTAAGTCAATACCCAACTCATGAAAAACTACCTCACCCTTACTGTCGCCCTGCTATTGACGCTTGGGACTACTGCGTTTGCACAAAAGAAATCAGCGAACGATTGGGTAAACCTCTTCGATGGTAAAACGCTGACTGGCTGGAAAGCGGCCGAAAATCCGGGTACGTTCAGTGTGGAAGACGGTGCTATTATGGTATTTGGTCCCCGGGCACATCTCTTCTACGAAGGGGCCGTGAACGACCACAACTTCAAAAATTTCGAGTGGAAGGCGAAGGTGAAGACTATGCCGGGGGCTAACTCAGGTATGTTTATTCACACGGCTTATCAGGAAACGGGCTGGCCCGCCAAAGGCTACGAGATCCAAGTGAACCAGACGCATACCGACTGGCGCAAAACGGGTAGTGTGTATGGCAAGCAGGACGTGAAAGAGACGTTTGTGAAAGACGATGAATGGTATACCGAGCACATCATTGTGAAAGGCAACCAGGTAACAGTGATGATCAACGATAAGGTGATCAACTCGTACACGGAGCCCGAAAGCATCACTCAGGGAACAAGCGCACAAAAGCTGAGCGCAGGAACGATCGCCATTCAGGGTCACGACCCCAAAAGCAAAGTCTATTTCAAGGATATTCAGGTACGTATCCTGCCCGATTAGTCACCCACGTACCCACCGACTGATGAAGCCCCGTTTCGACGACATTTTCATGGAATTGGCCGTGAACCTGGCCAAGCGTTCACACTGCATTAAAGCGCAGGTTGGGGCCGTACTGACCAAAGACACGCGCATCATCTCGATTGGCTATAATGGGCCACCCGCTGGCACACACAACTGCGACGAGGAATTTCCTGATGTAGGTTGCCCCCGCGATTCGAAAGGTTCGTGCTCCTTGGCGCTACATGCCGAGCAAAATGCCATTCTATACGCGGCTAAAAACGGATCGGCCATCGAAGGGGCTACCATCTATGTTACCCTATCGCCTTGCATCGCCTGCGCACGAATCATCTATAGCATGAAAATCAGCCGGGTGCTTTACCTGCACTCCTACGCCGAATACAAAGGCATTGGCTCTGATGAGGGCGTTGACTTCCTGACCAAATTTGGCGTCGAGGTAGAGCGGTACGTACCTACGTCGGGCTTTATGTTGCAGGAGGACCAGGCGCCGCTGGCCAGCGCGCGCACGGTATGAATTTACTCGCACATGCCTGGCTGTCGGATCGGAATGAGGGCTACCTGATCGGGAATTTCATGGGCGATTTCATTAAGGGTGACCCTGCGGCTGAGCGGCATGGTCTGCTGCCCGTCGAAATCGACGGCATTCGTATTCACCGGGCCATCGATGCGTTCACCGATTCGCACGCTGAAGTTCAGGCGGTGCGGACCTTGCTATATCCGCGTTGCCATAAATACGCCGGGGTAGCCGTCGATGTGTTTTTTGATCATTTCCTGGCTACGCAGTTCACTGAAATTACCGGCGACAACCTGCATGAGTTCGTTGGGTACGTCTACCACCAGTTGCGGGTTCAGGCCGACCGGTTACCGCCCCGTGCCGCCCGGATGGCTCATTACATGATGGAACAGGACTGGCTGCGCAACTACCAGACCACGGCGGGTATAGACCGGGCATTGTCGGGCCTGTCGCGCCGTACCCAATTTTCGTCGGGGTTGGATACGGCCGTACAGGATTTGGTGCTGCATTACGACGCCATTAATCTGCACTTTCTTCGATTTTGGCCCCAACTTGCCGACCATATTCGGCAAACGATAGCCGAGCTGGCATAACGCGGCGTTGTATGGCATCGTTGCCGGGAACGATTGCGTAAAAAAAAGGCAACCGCTTCTTGAATAAGTGATGATCTACCGGTCTATTTATCGTTCAGTATACCTGAATAGGGTACCCAGCGTATGAATGAATACCCAAATGACATCCCCTTAGTTGCCAACGATATAATGAAAAAACGCGTAGGATTTACCTTATTGGTCATCGCAACTGCGTTCCGGATGGCCCCCGAAGCGGTGCCTGCACTGCCAAAGGTCGCCGCTCCCAAATTCCGGAAAGATACGATCTCCATCAGTCGCTTTGGTGCCGTGGCCGATGGGCTCACGCTCAATACGGCGGCTATCACAAAAGCCATTGAGCAATGCAACAAAGCAGGCGGGGGCGTGGTGCTGGTACCACGCGGCCTGTGGTTAACTGGCCCTATCACCCTGAAAAATAATGTGAACCTGCACCTGGCAAAAGGCGCGTTGGTGCAGTTCAGCAGTCAACGCGAAGCCTACCCGCTGGTATCGACAACCTGGGAAGGAGAGGAGGCTATCCGGAATCAAGCCCCCATTTCCGGTGTTGACCTGGAAAATATCGCCATCACGGGCGAAGGTATTCTGGATGGAGCTGGTGATGCCTGGCGGATGGTGAAGAAAAGCAAACTAACCGCCGACCAGTGGAAGAAACTGGTTGCGTCGGGCGGGGTGCTCAACGACAAACAGGATACTTGGTACCCGACTGCCCAGTCGCTGAAAGGCGCTTCAATGACCATCAAAGGCGGCCAGGATAAAGCGTATTATGAAGCGGTCAAAGATTTTCTGCGGCCAAATATGTTTAGCCTCACGCGCTGTAAGCGGATTCTGCTCGAAGGCGTAACGTTCCAGAACTCGCCGGCCTGGTGCCTGCACCCGCTGCTTTGCCAGGATATTACATTGCGGAATGTAACGGTTAAGAACCCCTGGTACGCCCAGAACGGGGACGGGCTTGATCTTGAATCGTGCAAAAACGGGCTGGTCGAAAACTGCCTGTTCGATGTTGGTGATGATGGCATTTGTGTCAAGTCGGGGCGGGATGAACAGGGACGTAAGCGCGGTGTGCCTACGGAGAATATCATCGTCCGGAATTGCAAGGTGTACCACGCCCACGGCGGGTTTGTGATTGGCAGCGAAATGTCGGGCGGGGTAAAAAACCTCTTTGTCTCAAACTGCACTTTTATGGGCACCGATGTTGGCCTGCGTTTCAAAACGGCACGCGGCCGGGGGGGCGTGGTTGAGAACGTGTTTATCGATGGCATCGACATGACTGATATTGCCGGGGAGGCCATTCTGTTCGATATGTATTACGCCGCCAAAGATCCGGTGCCCCAGCATGGTGAATCGAACGAGCTGCCCGCTATCCCGGCACAGCCACTGTCGGAGGGAACCCCCCAGTTTCAGAAATTCGAGATCCGGAATGTGACCTGCAAAGGGGCCGAAACGGGCATTATGGTGCGGGGGCTTCCCGAAATGTCGGTGAAGGATATCCTGATCGAAAACGCCGTATTGCAGAGCCGGAAGGGGCTTGTATGCATCGAAGCCGAGCGAATTCATCTGAAAAACGTAGCGATGATAACCCCTGCTAAAACGGTGATGCAGATTCAGAACAGCCGAAATCTGACGTTCGACAACATTCGGTACAATGACGGCACCGACCTGCTGATGTACATTTCAGGCGATCGCTCAAAAGAGATCAAGCTACAAAATACGGATAGGTCACGCGCTAAAAAAGTAGTAGAGACCAGTGCCGGTGCACCTGGTAACGCCCTGACCATGAAGTAATCAGTGGGTACACCGGGCATTGCCCGGTGTACCCATTTAGCCAGCTACCTCAACCGAAGTTCGTTGCGACGATTCACGAATAACCATGCGGGTAGGAATGCGGATGATGCCGGGTTGAGGAATTTTCTGCTTGCCTTCGATCATATTAAACAACTGTTCAGCAGCGAGCTGACCAATTTCAAGGGCGGGCTGCTCGACCGTACTCATCGATGGCGAGAGAAGATTAGCCACCGTTATATTGGTAAAACCGATCAGCGATACGGTCTCCGGAATGGCAATTTGCCGCTTACGCAGGGCGTCCAGACAGCCCAGCGCCAGCCGGTCACTAGCCGCAAAAAACGCGTCGGGTGATTGAGCCAGCAGGTCATCGACGATGGGGCCTACTTCATCCTGCCCAAAACCAGCGTACCTGACCAGCGCTTCATCAAACGGTATGTTGTACTTCTCGAGCGCCGCCCGGTACCCTGCCAGCCGTTCCTGCGTGATGGAGATGTAGGATGGAATGGTGAGGTGTGCAATGCGCCGCCGACCTGTCTGAATCAGGTGCTCGGTAGCGGCGAAAGCCCCCCCAAAATTATCGGCCGTCACACTGGGAGAGTCCAACTCTTTCGATACCCGGTCAAAAAGCACAATTGGTAGTTTCTTTTCCTGCAACTCCCGCAGGTGGCCCACATCGGACGTACTGCTCGACAGGGAGATAAGCAAGCCGTCGGCTTTGCGCGCTACCGCCTGTTGCACCGTCACAATTTCACGCTCGAACGACTCGTGGCTTTGAAAGATGATGACATGATAGCCCCGACTGTAGGCTACTGCCTCAATGCCATTGATGGTCTGAGAAAAGAAGTTGTTGGCAATCTGCGGTACAATGACACCAATTACCCGGCTGCGGTTCTCTTTTAAACTGAGCGCAATTGGGTTAGGGCGGTAGTTGAGACGTTCGGCATATTCGATTACCAGCCGCTTCGTTTCAGGATTAATCTCATAACTATCCCGTAAGGCTCGCGAAACCGTCGACGTTGATAAATTCAACGCACGGGCAATGTCTTTTATAGTAATGGTATCCAAGGGGTATATTGGTAAAGTACAAAAAGCGCTTGTTGACGAAGATAGGCTAAAATTGGGACTGGTGACGGATCAACATCGCATATTTATGCGTCTTAGCGAGGCGTCGCGAATCCGGTAACGTTCCCGATAACGTTTGCATGAATAAATTTCTCAATTAATTTCTATCTAAACTATTAACTATCTAATCTTATTGAGTTGCCAGATTATTTAGTTCCGACGGCTTGTTACCTCTATTCTCCAAAAAAGACAATTTAATCAGTCGACATACTATCTGCCCCGGCTGATAATGGAATCGACTGTTCCTACGAAGCTGCTAGACTATTATTAAAGATATATGAATCTACTGTCTAATCAATCGCTCCTGACTAGTAGCCAGTCACGGCCTGATATCAGTTTTCCCATCGATTCAATGCGCCAATTGCCCGAACGTGTGCTACAATTCGGGACCGGCGTACTACTCCGTGGGCTACCCGACTACCTGATTGATAAGGCCAACCGGCAGGGTATCTTCAACGGTCGGATTGTGGTTGTGAAATCGACAGATGGCGGCGATATGGCTGCGTTTGCCCGGCAAGACAATCTGTATACATTGTGTATCCGGGGGGTAAATAATCAGAAACTGGTTGAAGAAAATGTGGTGTGCTCGGCTATCAGTCGGGTATTGTCGGCTAAAAGCCACTGGAGCGAGGTGTTACGGGTAGCCGCCAGCCCCGATTTGCAGGTCGTTATCTCGAATACCACAGAGGTAGGAATTCAACTCGTTCAGGATGATATACGGCAGTTTCCGCCAGTATCGTTTCCCGGTAAATTACTAGCGGTGCTGCATGCCCGTTACCAGGCTTTTAACGGTGATCCGACTAAAGGGCTGGTTATCGTGCCTACTGAGCTTATCCCTGAAAACGGCACAAAACTCAACGATATTCTGCTTGAACTGGCTCACCTGAATGGCCTCGACGGCGCGTTTATCGACTGGCTCGAAACGGCCAACACCTGCTGCAACTCGCTGGTTGACCGGATCGTACCGGGTAGACCAGACCCGGCTACGCACCACGCGCTTACTGAGATGCTGGGTTATGAAGATGACCTGCTGACCATTTCGGAATCGTACCGGCTGTGGGCCATTGAAGGCGACAAGCATGTGGAAGCGGTATTATCCTTTCAGAAAGCCGACGAGGGAGTCATCATCCGACCTAATATCGATCAGTTCCGGGAGCTGAAATTACGTCTGCTCAACGGTACGCACACGTTAAGCTGTGGTCTCGCCTTCCTGAGTGGCCTCGACACCGTTCGCGAGGCGATGGAAGATGAGGTCGTGTCGGCATTCATGCAAAGCGTAATGCTGGGTGAACTGATTCCGGGTATTCCGTATTCGGTCGATGAAAAAGTGGCGCAGCGTTTTGGCTTTCAGGTGCTCGACCGCTTCCGTAATCCATTTATCGAGCACCGCTGGCTGGCCATTACAATGCAGTATACCGCCAAAATGCAGATGCGCAACGTACCCACACTGCTGCATTATTATCGGCAGTTAAACGTAACGCCCCGCTACATGGCTATCGGTTTTGCGGCCTACCTACTTTTCATGCGGGCCACCCATCAGCAGGACGAAACCTGGTATGGGGAACGTAACGGCGAGGCCTATCCGATTTACGATGACCAGGCGGGGTACTTCGCTGATCTGTGGACTCGGTTAACGCCGCAGGAGTTAACTAATACCGTACTCCAGAACGTACCGTTGTGGGGGCACGATCTAACCCAATTACCCGGCTTCGCTGCTGCCGTTGCTAAGCACTTGACACAACTAACCGACAGCGGCATTCGATTGACTTTGTCTAGCTACTTTACTGGTGCAGAGGCCGTAACCGTATGAAAACAAACGTATTAAAAATACATCCCGATGATTCGGTGCTTGTGGCACTGGCTGATCTGGAACCGGGTCAACACGTCCCAAATGAGAGCGGACTGATCTCCGTAACCGAGGCCATTCCGGCCAAACATAAGCTGACCATCAACGCACTGGCTCCTGGTGACCCAATTACCATGTACGGCGTTTTGGTGGGGAAAGCCAAGCAGCATATTCAGGCGGGCGGTCGCTTAACAACCTTCAACGTGCAGCACGCTACGAATAGCTACGATCTGGGTGAAACATCCTCATCGTGGACTGCTCCGGCTGTAAACCACTGGCGTGATCAGTCATTCATGGGATTCCACCGCTCCGATGGACGAGTAGGAACGGCCAACTACTGGCTGGTGATCCCATTGGTGTTTTGCGAGAATCGGAATATTCAGGTGCTCAAAGACGCGCTGGTCACAGACCTGGGTTATGGTCAGCAACGTACCTGGCAGAAACAAACCCACGAATTAATGGCGCTGGTGCAGGCTGGCCGCACCGTCGAGGAGGTATTGCAGGCCGATCTACAGTCAGCAGGGGAGTCGTTGGGTACTAAACAGCGACTGTTCCCCAACGTCGACGGTGTGAAATTCCTATCGCACGAGGGCGGTTGTGGTGGTACCCGGCAGGATGCGCAGGCTCTGTGCGGTTTACTGGCCGGGTATATCACTCACCCAAACGTGGCGGGTGCAACGGTGCTGAGTCTGGGTTGCCAGAACGCGCAGGTGGCTATGCTGCAGGAGGAAATTCAGAAACGCAGTCCGAATTTCGACAAGCCCCTATTCATGCTTGAGCAGCAGACAATCGGAACGGAAGAAGCGTTGCTCAGCCAGGCATTGCGGCAAACGTTTGCCGGTCTGATGCAGGCCAATTCGCAGGTGCGCCAGCCGGCACCGCTCAGCAAACTGGTGATCGGCCTCGAATGCGGTGGCTCCGATGGATTCTCGGGTATCTCGGCCAATCCGGCGGTAGGGCACGCCTCCGACCTGGTTGTTGCGCTGGGGGGCACCGTTATTCTGTCTGAGTTTCCGGAACTGTGCGGTGTGGAACAGGAACTGTGCGACCGTTGTGTCGATACCGAACTGGCAGGCCGTTTTCGCGAGTTGATGAGCACCTACGCCCTGCGCGCGAAAGAAGCGGGCTCAGGCTTCGACATGAATCCGTCGCCCGGGAATATCCGCGATGGGCTGATTACCGATGCCATGAAGTCGGCGGGCGCGGCCAAAAAAGGCGGCACCGCCCCAATCGTCGACGTGCTCGATTACCCTGAACTGGTCACGAAACCGGGCCTCAACCTGTTGTGTACGCCCGGTAATGATGTGGAGTCTACCACGGCGGAAGTTGCTTCGGGGGCAACAGTAGTTCTGTTTACTACGGGTCTTGGTACACCTACCGGAAATCCGATTGCGCCCGTCATCAAGATTTCGAGCAACACGGCACTGGCCCGGCGAATGCCTGACATTATCGATATCAATACCGGAACCGTGATCGATGGGGATGAAACGATTGAGCAGGCGGGTGAACGAATGCTGGCTCAGATTATCAGCGTGGCGAGTGGCGAAACCGAAGTAGCTGCCGTTCGACACGGGCAAGACGATTTTATTCCCTGGAAACGGGGCGTTTCTCTGTAGTGCTGCGGTTTCCATACCGTGGGTTTCAGTTCGTACGTGGCTTACACAAAGCCGACTGAAACCCATGGTATGGAAACCTACAGTGCATTCACACGTCCATTTTTTTACGAAGTATGAAAAAGCATTTTTTGAACGACAATGACTTTCTCCTGCAAACGGAAACAGCTCAGGAACTGTATCATTCGTTTGCTAAGTCGATGCCCATCATTGACTATCACTGCCACCTGCCACCCGACCAGATTGCCACTGATAAGCAGTTTGAGAACTTGACCCAGGCCTGGCTATATGGCGACCATTACAAGTGGCGGGCTATGCGGTCGAACGGGGTGAACGAGCGTTTCTGCACCGGCGATGCCGCTGATATTGACAAGTTTCAGAAATGGGCCGAAACGGTACCGTATACGTTGCGTAACCCGCTCTATCACTGGACGCATCTGGAATTGCAGCGTTATTTCGGCATTAACGACGTACTAAACGGGAGCAACGCCCGCCGCGTCTATGAATCGTGCACCGAGCAGCTACAGCGTTCGTCGCACTCGGTACGGGGCTTGCTGAATCAGATGCGGGTAGAGACCGTCTGCACCACCGACGACCCCGCCGATTCGCTGGAACACCATCGCAAGATTGCCGACGAGCAGGCTGCCGGTTCTGAGTTTACCATCAGCGTCTTGCCTACATTCCGGCCCGATAAAGCAATGGCAGTCGAGAATGCGGCTGAATTCAACAGGTACGTTGCCCGGCTGGAAGAGGCTGATAACTCGTCGATTGCCACGTTCGACGACTTTATGGGTACGTTACGGAATCGGCATGACTATTTTGCCGAAATGGGTTGTAAGCTCTCCGACCACGGCCTGGAGCAGATCTATGCAGCTGACTTTACGGACGAAACAGTCCGCTCTATATTCAATAAAATTCGGTCAGGATCGGAATTGAGCAGCTCCGAAGTGCTAACATTCAAATCGGCGATGCTGGTGTATCTGGCCGAAATGGACTGGGAAAAAGGCTGGACGCAGCAGTTTCACCTGGGGGCACTGCGCAACAACAACAGCCGGATGTTATCGCTGCTGGGACCAGACACGGGCTGGGACAGTATTGGTGATTTCTCGCAGGCCCGTGCGCTGTCGAGTTTCCTCAATCGGCTGGATACGAGTGACAAGCTGGCCAAAACGATTATCTACAACCTGAACCCCGCCGATAACGAGATCATGGCTACTATGATCGGGAACTTCAACGATGGATCGGTTGCCGGTAAGGTGCAGTTTGGCTCCGGCTGGTGGTTCCTCGACCAGAAAGACGGCATGGAAAAGCAGATGAACGCCCTGTCGAATATGGGACTGCTGAGCCGATTCGTAGGTATGCTGACCGATTCCCGCTCTTTCCTGTCCTATCCGCGCCACGAGTACTTCCGCCGGATTCTCTGCAACCTGTTCGGCAACGATATCGAAAACGGCGAACTGCCCGACGATATCGAGTGGATTGGCCAGGTGGTGCAGAACATCTGCTACGGAAATGCAAAGTCCTATTTTGGCTTTAGCAGCAAACCTGTGGCTGCCACCGTTTAATCGTGCCGGAAGGTGGCTGGGTACGTACCCAGCCACCTTCTTTAGTAGTAACCCGTTTCTATACCCCCATGACCAAACCGCTAGGAAACTACCGCTGGACAATTGTAGCTCTCCTCTTTTTTGCTACAACCATTAACTACCTCGACCGGCAGGTAGTAGGGCTGCTGAAGCCCGCGCTCGAAAAAGAATTTAACTGGTCGGAGCTTGACTTCAGCCGCATTGTACAGGTCTTTTCGGCTGCTTATGCCATCGGCCTGCTCATATTTGGGCGTGTTATCGACCGCATCGGCACCAAGATGGGCTACACCATCTCGATCGTTTTCTGGAGTTTGGCCGCCATGTTGCATGGTCTGGCAACGAGCACAACCGGGTTTATTATGGCCCGAATCGGCCTTGGCCTCGGCGAAGCAGGCAACTTTCCGGCCGCCATTAAAACGGTGGCTGAGTGGTTCCCGAAACGGGAACGTGCGCTGGCAACCGGTATTTTCAACTCCGGTGCCAATATCGGAGCTGTTATTGCCCCCATTGCTGTGCCCTGGATACTGGGTATCTATGGTTGGGAAATGGCCTTTATTGCTACGGGTGCGGTTGGTTTTGTCTGGCTCATCTTCTGGCACTTTACCTACGAAATCCCCGCTAAGCAGGCTAAATTATCGAAGGCAGAGTTCGATTATATCCACAGTGACAACGAAACGACGCCCGACGAAGTGGCCGATCATGGTAAGCCTGTGTCGTGGGCCAAGCTGCTCAGCGTGCGGCAAACCTGGGCGTTCGTGTTCGGTAAAATGCTGACCGACCCAATCTGGTGGTTTTTCTTATTCTGGTTGCAGGATTACTTTGCCACAACCTTCCATCTCGACGTGAAAAAGCCGAACCTGTATTTGGCCGTGCTCTACACCCTGGTAAGCATTGGCAGTATTGGTGGTGGCTACCTTTCGTCATGGCTCATCGGTCGTGGCTGGACCGTTTGGCGAGCCCGTAAAACGGCGATGCTCATCTTTGCCGTACTGGTCATGCCCGTTATCGCGGTACGTTTTGGACCGGGTATCTGGGGAGCGGTTGCATTGATCGGTCTTGCCGGAGCGGCACACCAGGCCTGGAGCGCCAACATTTTCACCACTGCGTCTGATATGTTCCCCAAGCGGACAATCAGTTCAATTGTGGGCATTGGAAGTATGGCGGGTTCTGTGGGCGGGATCATTTTTCCCGAGATCGTTGGTCGCATTCTGGATACGTACAAGAAAGCGGGCGATGCGCAGGGTGGCTACAGCATCATCTTCTTCATGTGCGGGTCGGCATATATTCTGGCCTGGGTTGTCATGCACCTATTAACGCCGACTATGAAACCTGTTGATCTAGGTGAGAACGACGCGTAGTCTAGCAGTCAATTAACGGACTCTACTTGTTGGTTAATGTAACCCCCAACTTCCTTACGGTTGTTGGGGGTTTTTTATGTTATTTGGGTCTGTATTGAAATAATTATATTTATTGTGAAGAGATAGTACAGTCCAGGTATATTCCGTACACAATGCTTTTAATGAACTATTCTAAGATTATTACCATGCATCCGTTGAAAATTTCTTTTTGGTAACGTTCCCGGCAACGATTGCGTAAAAAAAGTCAATTGTATACTTGTTCCTTACCATTAGTAAAGCAAATTTTAATAAGCTATTAAGGTCTACTAACAATAGATACAACATCGATAAGTACAACTCACTGAGTTGTAAAAATAACCAAATGCATCCATCAGTTTTCCGCACCGGTAGCGGATACGCCTGTTGCCCTATGAATAGATTCCTACGTATACTCGTACTCTTGCTGGGAATTCTCCCGGCGGCTTACGCCCAGCAAACCCGCCAGATTACGGGTCAGATCAAAGACAAAACGACGGGTACTACCCTGCCTGGCGTATCGGTTGTGCTGAAAGGCACCAGCTCGGGTACCACATCCGACGCCGATGGGAAATTCTCGATTCGGATTCCCGACAGAAACGACGTGAAGCTGACGTTCAGCTTTATCGGTTACGAACCGCAGGAGGTTACACCTGGTAGCAAGGCGACACTCGATATTGCTTTGGCAACTGACGAGAAAACACTGAATGAAGTGGTTGTTATTGGTTACGAAGCCGTGAACCGGCGTGACGTGACCGGGTCGGTATCGTCGGTGAATAGTCGGCAAATTCGGGACGTACCCATCACCAACGCCGCCGAAGCCATTACGGGTCGATTGGCGGGTGTGCAGGTAACAACCGCTGAAGGTGGACCAGGCGCCGACATCCGTATTCGGGTACGGGGTGGTAACTCGATTACGCAGGACAACTCGCCTATCTACGTGGTAGACGGTATTCAACTCGACAACGCACTGAACACCATCAGCCCACAGGATATTGCCAGCATCGATGTCTTGAAAGATGCGTCGGCTACGGCTATTTACGGGGCTCGTGGTGCCAATGGTGTGGTTATCATCACAACGAAGTCGGGTCGGACCAACAGCCGTACGACCGTTACCTACAACGGTTCGTTTGGCTTTCGCGAAAACCTGAAGCAACTGAACGTGCTGAAGCCGTATGATTATGTATTGTATCAGTATGAACGTACCCGTGGTAACGCAACGGATAGTTCAACATTTGCCCGTCAGTTTGGCTCTACGTTCGATACGCTGCAGGTGTATAAAAATTCACCCTTCATCGATTGGCAGGATAAAGTATTCGGTCGTAAAGCGGGCTATCAGAACCATAACGTGTCGGTCAATGGCGGCAACCAGCAAACAAGCTATAACCTGAGCCTGACCAACAATACCGAAGAAGGTATTCAACTGGGTTCTGCGTTCAACCGAAATCTGGCCAACTTTAAACTCGACCATTCGGTGAGCAAAAAGTTGAAAGTAGGCGTGGTGGTTCGCTACATCGACCAGCGCATCGACGGAGCTGGCACTACCACGAGTGGAACAGCCAGCACGAACCGGCTGCGTCAGAGCATCCAGTATCAGCCACTCGATCTGCCAACGCGCCCAGCCTCAAACATTGACTTCGATGAGGAGTATTACATCGCCACCCGCCTGACTAACCCGGTGACCCTGATTGATGCCGAGTACCAGAAGCGGTTCACAAACGGAACCAACATCAGCGGTTACGCCAGCTACGAGATCATGCCCGGGCTTACTTTCCGTACCACGGCCGGTTACAACAACAACGTGGATCGGACGGATCAGTTTTACAGCAAAATCACCGGTACGGCCCGCAACTATGCTGGTCTGCCAGTGGCGACCATCCGCAACAGCACTGCCATCACAATCAACAATTCCAATGTGCTGACCTACCGCAAGGCGGGATTCGCTGGTGAGAACCACGACATCGATGTGCTGCTGGGGCAGGAAACCTACGAAACCAGAGGCCGCGCAATCGGGCTGGAAACACGCTATTTCCCCTCGGAGATTTCGCCCGAAAAAGCGTTGGCAAACATGAACCTGGGCTCACCACCAACTGGAGCTATCCAGCCCCAGCCAACGAGCAGCGAATACCAGAACCGCCTGTTGTCATTCTTCGGCCGGGTGAATTACACATTTGCCAAGAAATACCTGGCAACGGCCACATTCCGGGCCGACGGATCAACCAAGTTTGCGCCTGAGAGCCGGTGGGCTTATTTCCCGTCAGGCTCGCTGGCCTGGCGTATCTCGCAGGAAAACTTCATGAAATCAGTGAAGGTGATCGATGACGCCAAACTGCGCGTGAGTTACGGGGCGGCCGGTAACAACCGGGTTGGTGATTACCTATACGCCCAACTCTACAATACCAGTGCTCAATACGCGCTGGGCGAATCGGTGCTGCCTGCCTTCTCGCCGGTATCGCTGGCTCAGGCCAATCTGACTTGGGAAACGACCTACTCACGCAATATTGGCCTTGACTTAAGCCTGTTGAGTGGCCGGGTTCAGTTCTCTGCCGACTACTACCAGAACACAACAAAAAACCTGCTCGTCAACCTGCCAATTCCATCGACGTCGGGTTACACCACACAGATCAAAAACGTTGGTGCTACCTCGAACCGGGGCCTCGAGTTTCAGCTGAGTGGTACAGTAATCCGCGCTGGCGACTTCAACTGGACGGCCAACGCCAATATCTCGTTTAACCGTAACCAGGTCGATGATCTGGGACCGGTGCTTCAGCAGACAACCAATGCCGGCTGGCAGGGAAGCGACGGGGCCGATGATTACATCCTGAAAGTGGGTCAGCCCGTTGGTTTGATGTATGGGTTCGTGACCGATGGTTTCTACAAAGTAGATGACTTCACCTACAACGCCACCACACGTACCTACACCCTGAAAGAAGGGGTTGTGAATGGAACAACCATTTTTGGCGCTCCGCAGCCAGGCACTATTAAACTGAAAGACCTGAATGCCGATGGACAGATTCGGCTGGAAAACGACCGTACCGTGATTGGGGACGCCAATCCAAAGCACATTGGTGGCTTCAATAACCAGTTCAGCTACAAGAATTTTGATGCCAGCATCTTCCTGAACTGGGTATACGGCAACAGCGTCTACAATGCCAACAAAATCGAGTTTACGTCGGGCTATTACACCAACATCAATATGCTGGAGGTGATGAATGATCGCTGGCGGACAATTGACGACAAAGGTGTTGTGGTACGTGATCCGGCTGCACTAGCCGCGCTGAACGCCAACGCGACTATCTGGCAGCCAATTACCAACAACCGGCCTTACCTGCACTCGTGGGCGATCGAAGACGGCTCATTCCTGCGCATCAACAACGTAACGCTGGGTTACTCGATGCCGAAGACTATTCTTCAGCACGTAAAAGTGCAGTCGGCCCGCTTCTACGCCACGGTAAACAACCTGGCTACGCTGACTGGCTATTCAGGGTTCGACCCGGAAGTGAACGCCCGCCGCGCCAATCCGCTGACGCCGGGTGTCGACTTCGCCGCCTATCCACGCGCCCGCACGTTCGTTTTTGGTGTAAACCTGACATTTTAAGGCATAGCCTCCGGAAAAATTGGGGTTGGCTTACCGCCTCCGTTTTTCACGTACCCAATCAGAATCTAGACTTTGATTTGACATGAAAATCAATCGATTATATAAAGTGATACTTGGGGCCGCCCTCTTTTGTACGTCGCTCTCGGCCTGCAAAAGCTACCTGGACCTCAGCCCTATTTCCGAGTTCGACAACGAGGCCGTTTTTTCGAATGTCAGCAATGCTACGCTGGCCGTTCTGGGTGCTTATGACTTACTGTCGGGTGATAACACCTACGGCATTCGCTTAAGTCTGTATTACCCCTACGACTCAGACGAGATGATGGTAAGCGGCGCGGTCGATAATGGCCGACGCGGTATTGGTCGCTACAACGCGCTGGCAGGTAACACCGAGATTGCCAGCCCCTGGAACAACTTGTATCAGGGTATTGAGCGGGCTAACCTGTGCATCGACCAGATTCCAAAAATGGCGTTGTACACAACTGGTTCAGCCGCCGACCAGAAAGAATTGCGCCGTCTGCACGGTGAAGTGCTGACCCTGCGGGCGCAGTATTACCTGGAGCTGATTCGAAACTGGGGCGACGTACCTGCCCCGATGATACCTGCTTTCAAGCAAACGAACCTGTTTGTCGAGAAAGAAGATCGGGATAAGGTATACGAGCAACTGCTGGCCGACCTGAAAATAGCGGCCGATCTGCTGCCCTGGCGCACAGATGCCGGAGCCCGCAATGAGCGGATCACGAAAGGCGCTGCCAAAGCCCTGCGTGCCCGTATTGCCCTATACCGTGGTGGCTATTCGTTGCGGCGCGACAGTAAGAAGATGGAACGCCGGGCCGACTTTGCGACCTACTACCAGATTGCCCGCGACGAAACCAACGAGCTGATGCAACGTCGTGATCAGCATACGCTGGTTCCCAATTATGTAGACCTGTTCAAGACGTATGTAAACGGGTTGACACCCGACCCGGCCGGAGAGATCATGTTTGAAGTTGGCTCGGCTGGAGGAAGCGCTTTGTCAGACAGTAAGCTAGGCTATTACAACGGCCCTCGCCTCGATGCCGCTTCGCGCTACGGACAAGGTGGCGGTGGCATTAATCCGCTGCCCACGTATTTCTATGCGTTCGACTCAACGGATGTACGCCGCGACGTAACGATCACGTTCTACCAGGTGCTGGCTACCAACCTGAAAAGTCCACAACGCCTGACCACGATTACCGACGGCAAATTCCGGCGCGACTGGCGGAACCCGATTCTGTCGGGTACGTCACAGACATTGGGCTTCAACTGGCCGATTATTCGCTTTGCGGATGTACTGCTGATGTTTGCCGAGGCAGAGAATGAACTGAAAGGAGGCCCAACAGCGCAGGCCATTGCCGCATTGGAAGAAGTGCGGAAGCGCGGTTATGCGGGTAAAACAGCCCTGATCGGTACAACGCCCACGACAAAAGACGGTTTCTTCAATGCAATCGCGAATGAGCGTCTCCTGGAATTTGGGGGTGAAGGTATTCGTAAGTACGATCTGATTCGCTGGAACTTGCTGGATGCTAAAATTACTGAGACCCGGGCCAACCTGACCGATATGATGAACGCGACGGGCAAGTACACCTACGTACCCCGTTACCTGTTCTGGAAGAATAACGGTGAGGAAATCCAGTTCCAGAACTCGATGTACAAGCCAACTACCGCCACGGCCATAACGGGCTGGACACGGCTCGACTGGCGGCAAAACATTACAGCCACATACATCACGTCAGTAGCACAGTTCTTCACGCCGAACAAGAGCGAATTACTGCCAATAAACCAGGCCGCTCTTGATGCCAATCCGAAACTGACCCAGGATTACGGGTACTAAGTCAGGTACGTGTCAAGCTTGCCAGAGATCGTCAGGGGGTGCCGGGTGCATTGCAAGTGGTTATAATGTAATGAGTTGCCATTCATCTATAATCAACCACTTACAACGTACCCGGCAGCCCCTGACGTTATCGATTAATACACATTCTCCTCTTCTTTATGACTCACAAATCGGGATTGACGCAACCAGTAACCACCTTCGTGTTGCTGCTTGGTACAATGCTGTGCGTTGCGTTAGCCAGTTGTAAATCGGTTGCCCTGCCCGCCCTGCCTGAGCAGGGGGCAACTATAAAAGTGGATTCCGTGGCCGAGCGAATGCTGCTGTATCAGCGGAACAACGGGGGATGGCCGCAACCCGGCGGAAACGCGATCAATTATAACCTGGTGCTCACCGAGGCCATAACGAAATCACTGCTGTCCGGTAAAGCCACCCTGGACGCGACCATCGATGACAAAGCCACTACCCGAGAGATCAATTACTTGGTCGATGCCTTCAGCAAGACCCAAAACGAGGCGTATAAAAAAGCGGCAGAGCGGGGGATCGCGTACCTGCTGACGGCGCAAAATGCGAAAGGAGGTTGGGGTCAGTTTTACCCCGATTCGAGTAGTTACCGAAAGCACATCACCTATAACGATAACGCTATGATTGATGTGATGTGGGTGATGAAGCGCATGGCTGAGGGGATCAATTCGTTTGCCTTGCTGGATAAATTACTGGTACCGAAAGCACAGGCGGCCGTTGCCAAAGGCGTTGAGTGCATTTTAAACACCCAATACGTACAGCAGGGGAAACTCACGGCCTGGTGCGCCCAGCACGACCGCAATACCCTGCTGCCAGCCAATGCCCGCGCATTTGAGCTCGCCTCGCTCAGCGGCAGCGAAACCGTCGGTATCGTCGATTATTTAATGACCATCGAGAATCCGTCGGACCAGGTGAAGCAAGCTATTCAGGCTGCTGTCACCTGGCTTGACTCAGTTAAGCTAGTAGGCACAACTACTAAACGGATCACTGATGCGACGCAGCCTTCTGGGAAAGACGTACTGGTGGTTCAGTCGCCTGGTGTTGTTAGCTGGGCGCGCTTTTATGAGTTGAATACGAACAAACCATTCTTTTGCGGACGGGATGGCGTCAAAAAATACAGCCTCGACCAGATTGAAAATGAGCGTCGGGTAGGGTACGGCTGGTACGGCACCTGGCCAGATAAACTGCTGGCGAAGGAGTACCCGGCCTGGCAGGCAAAATGGGGAAAATGAGCTCTAACATGACTTATACCAGTCAACTCCGCATGCGTATTGACATACCAATGAATGCCATCTGTGCCTGGCTACTGCTGGCGCTACTACCAGGTACGTTGCTGGCGCAAAAGCAGCGGATCACGGTAGCGCAGGATGGTAGTGGCGACTACACAACAGTACAGGCAGCCCTTAAAACCGTACCCGCCAATAATAGCAACCGTATGGTGATCCTGATCAAAAAAGGCACGTATAAGGAAAAGCTTCGGCTCGATTCTACGCAGCACATGGTGACGCTTATCGGTGAGGATAATGCCACTACGGTGCTGACCTACGATGATTTTTCGGGTAAAGAAATGCCCGACGGGACCAAGCTACGGACATCTACATCTGGCTCTTTCTATATTTTCGGTAATGATTTTCGGGCCGAAAACCTGACGTTCGAGAATTCGGCCGGACGGGTTGGGCAGGCCGTAGCGGCGTTTGTGACGGGCGACCGGGCCGTATTTGTCAACTGCCGTTTTCTGGGTAATCAGGATACGCTCTATACAGGAATGCCCGGTCAGTATGGCCGACAGTACTATAACAACTGCTACATCGAAGGCACGGTCGATTTTATCTTCGGCTCCGCAACGGCCGTATTTGACGAGTGCACCATCTTCAGCAAGAAAACTGGCACCTACATCACGGCAGCGTCAACGCCTGAGGGTAAGCCTTTCGGGTACGTATTCCTGAACTGCACCCTCACCAGCGAATCGCCCAAAGCCAGCACGTACCTGGGACGCCCCTGGCGTGATTTTGCCAAAACAGCCTTTGTCAACTGCCAATTGGGCGATCATATCCGGCCCGAAGGCTGGCACAACTGGGACAAGCCAAACGCCGAAAAAACAACGCTCTATGCCGAATACAAATCGACGGGGCCGGGGGCAAACGCCAGTCAGCGGGTAGGTTGGTCAAAGCAACTGACCAGCGAAGAGGCCCGCGCGTATACACCCAGCGTGATTCTGGCTGGCAACGACAACTGGAAACCTAGTTCAAAAAAGACAAAAGTCCGCTTCTAACCAGTCCATATTCACCTCAGTATTGATTACAGCTATGATTGACCGCCGTTTTTACCCGTTTCTGGCCGGGCTCTGTTTGGTATCGCTGCTGGCGTTCACTCAATTGCCCGGCCGTGTAACGGTTTATCTGATCGGCGACTCCACCATGTCGATCAAGCAGGTAAAGGCGTATCCGGAAACGGGCTGGGGTATGCCTTTCGTACATTTCTTCGACGAGAGTGTCACGGTTGACAACCGGGCTATGAATGGACGCAGTACAAAATCGTTCATCGAAGAAAATCGCTGGCAGCCTGTAGTCGATAAGCTACAGGAGGGCGATTACGTCTTCATTCAGTTTGGGCATAATGATGAGGTAAAGACCAAGAAGACCTACGCAACGGAAGCTGAGTACCGCACAAACCTCATCCGGTTTATTAGCGAAAGCCGGGCAAAAAAGGCAATTCCAGTATTACTGACTCCCGTTGCCCGCCGTCAGTTCAGCGAGGCCGGCACTATTCAGGAGACCCACGCGGTGTATTCTGAACTGGTGCGGGCCGTAGCCAATGAGTACAAAACCCCATTAATTGACTTAGACAGACAAAGCCAGCAATTGTATCAAACCCTCGGCATGGAAAATTCAAAACAGTTGTTTCTGCACCTGTCGCCCGACGAGCACCCAAACTACCCGGAGGGTAAAGTCGACAACACGCACTTCAATGAGCTTGGCGCCCGCAAAGTAGCCGAACTGGTGCTGGCTAATATCAAAACCCTCAAACTCGACCTGGCCGACCGGATCGTAAAGAAAGAAGTGAAGTAAGACCGGGGCGGCTGTTCGAAATACGTCGGGGCGCAATTTGAACAGCTGTCAGGTAGACTTTTTGAAACGAATATCGTACTCATTAGCAATGCGAAAAACGAGGTTCCTGTTCTGGATGCTATGTCTATGCTGCTGCACGACAATTGCTGTTTCGCAGTCGGTCAGTGGCATTACAGGCAAGCCGGATACATCATTTACTGTCTGGGGCTCGTATCAGAAGATTAAAACAAAGTTTCCGGAGGCCCGCTTCGTTGAGGCTACGTTGCCAGCCGGCGTAGCGGCCAGTATGAATCTGGTCTATTGCCAGTTGCAGGGCCGTGCGCTTCATCTGGATGCCTTCTACCCAACAAAAACATCGCGTCGACAGCTACGCCCGGCAGTCCTGCTGATTCATGGGGGTGGCTGGCGGTCAGGCGATCGATCGCAGCACATACCGATGGCCCAGAAGCTGGCGGCAGCTGGGTACGTTGCTGTTACGGCTGAATACCGGCTATCAACCGAAGCGCAGTACCCGGCGGCAGTGCACGATCTGAAAGCCGCGCTGCGCTGGTTGCGAGCCAATGCCCGGCAATATGGCATCGATACCACCCGCATTGCCACGCTCGGCTTTTCGGCGGGCGGGCAACTGGCGGCGTTACTGGGGGCAACCAGTAACGTACCTGCCCTCGAAGGAACCGGCTGCCACCGCGGACAGTCTACGGCTGTGCAGGCCGTAGTAGACCTGGATGGGCTGCTGGCGTTCGATCATCCCGAATCGGGGGAGGGCGATGATCGTAAAGCTACGTCGGCGGCTACCTACTGGTTTGGCGGCCCTAAAACCCAGACGTTGGCTAGCTGGCACGAAGCTTCGGCGCTGACGTATGCTAACCGACAAACGGCGCCAATTCTTTTCATAAACAGTTCGGTAGACCGCATGCACGCGGGTCGCGACGATATGCGTCGACTGCTCGAAGCCAGAGGGATTTATTCGGAGGTACATACTTTTCCCGAAGCGCCTCACGTATTTTGCCTCTTCCATCCGTGGTTTGAACCTACGATGGCCTACACTATTACTTTTTTAAACAACGTGTTTAAGATGGCCCGCTGAGGGGTCTGGTGAAAGCCAGTCAGTGCGCCTCTTTTTAGTCTATTAACGAATATGCTACGAAAAACCCACCTCTTCATTAGTCTGTTGCTTACGGGTCAGTTTGCGCTGGCTCAGTCAGCTACCAGTCAGTCTAAGAAACCCTGGTCACAGCGCATGCTGGCAACCATCATGACCAACAATGCCGATTCACTCGCCTATGTGAAAGAGGGAAAGGATGCCCGTTGGGAATATGAGATGGGCGTGATCTTACAGGCTACTGAGCAGGTTTGGTACCGCACCGCCGATGATCGCTATTTCAAGTATATTCAGAAGAATATGGACCGGTATGTGTCGGCCGATGGCGATATACGTACCTATAAAAAGAGTAACTACAATATTGACTACATTACCCCCGGCCGGTCGTTGCTGCTGTTGGCTCAGCAGACGCTGCCCGCTAAGGAGAAGTACAAAAAAGCGGCCGACCTGTTACGGCAGCAGCTTGCCGAGCACCCCCGCACTAAGGAAGGCGGTTTCTGGCACAAAAAGATTTACCCCAACCAGATGTGGCTCGACGGCCTGTACATGGCCGAGCCATTTTACGCCGAGTACACCCGGTTGTATGGGCCTGCTGCGGGTACCGCCGACCGCGATTTCAACGATATCGTGAACCAGTTTGTCTGGATGGAAGCCCACGCCCGCGACCCAAAAACCGGCTTGCTCTACCATGGCTGGGATGAGAGCCGTGAGCAGAAATGGGCCAATAAAGAAACGGGACAGTCGCCCAACTTCTGGAGCCGCGCCATGGGCTGGTACGCTATGGCGCTGGTCGACGTGCTGGATCATATGCCGACCACGTACCCACGCCGCGCTGAACTGATCGCCATTCTAAACCGCACTATGCCGGCCATCGTGAAATTCCAGGATCCCTCGTCGGGCTGCTGGTATCAGGTAACCAACCGGCTGGGCGATAAAGGAAATTACCTTGAAGCGTCGGGCACCGGCATGTTTGTGTACGCCATTGCCAAAGGAGTTCGGATGGGGTACCTGCCTGCCTCTATGATGGCCGCCGCCCGCAAAGGCTATGATGGTATGCTGAAAAACTTTATCTCGACGGATGAGAAAGGAATGGTTCACCTCGAAAAAACGGTACTCGTCAGCGGCCTTGGCGGAACTCCGTACCGCGATGGTAGCTACGACTATTACCTGAGCGAAAAGCTTCGGCAGGATGACCTGAAAGGTGTGGGGCCATTCATCATGGCGAGCGTGGAGATGGAAATTGCTCAGGAGAACAGCGTGGGTAAAGGTAAAACAGTGGCCGTCGACAACTACTTCAACCATGAGTTCAGAAAAACTGAAACAGGTGGTCAGGAGCCGTTCCACTACCTCTGGGACGATCGGATGCACTCAGGCTTTTACTGGTGGGGTACCGAGTTCCGTAACCTGGGCGCTAAAACCAGCACGATTGCCGGGCCACCAACCGCCGCCAGCCTTAAAGGGGTCGACGTATACATCATCGTAGACCCCGACACTCCGAAGGAAACGGCCAAGCCTAACTACGTAAGTCCAGCTGATAGCAAAGCCATTGCTGACTGGGTAAAGGCGGGGGGGACGCTGGTGCTCATGGCCAACGATACGTCGAACTGCGAGCACACCTACTTTGGCCAACTGGCCGCTCAGTTCGGTATTCAGTTTTTGCCGACAAACGTGAACATGGTGCAGGGCACCAAGTGGGAGCAGGGGCTGGTTACGATTCCGGCAGGTACGTCGGTGTTTCCCGAGACCCGGTCGGTGTACATCAAAGAGTTGTCGCCCATCGCTGTGTCTGGCCCGGCTAAGCCGCTCGTGACCCAGTCAGGGCATGTTATCATGGCTACAGCCAAAGTGGGGAAAGGCACCGTGTTTGCCGTGGGTGACCCGTGGCTGTACAATGAATATGTCGACGGCCGCCGGATTCCCGGCCAATACGAGAACTACAAAGCAGCTAAGGAGCTAGCCAACTGGCTCTTGGGCAAGAAGTAACTACGTAACGAACGGGGCCTTTTGTCTGCATGCTTACTAGATGAAGCAGGTGGATGAAAGGCCCCGTTACCAGTTTACAACGGGGTAACCCGAATTGTCTTCTGCTCGATGCGCGACAATTCGGGGAGTTGTCTGGCCTGGTAGCGGGCATCATACGTACCCACCGATGTGGTGTCTTTATCGTCGCCCTTGAAATTGATGTAATCCTGAAAGCGAATGCCGCCCACGGTCTGTGGGTTGATGGCTTTGCGGAAGCGCGGGCCACCCTCGCTGTAGGCCAGATAATCCATCGTGTGCGTTTGCTGGTTGAACCAGTAATAAAACGTGTCGCCGTGGTCTTTACCGCCGCCTTCGGCGTTGAAACGTACCCGGACTTTATCATACACCTGCCCGTCGACCGTGCTCTCGCCTATATAATCAGCCAGTACAGCCGGGTCGCGGAGCTTAAACGGCAATAGCACAAAGTAAGCGACCGAGTTAACCGCGCGGCTGTACTTACCGTATTGGGCCGTATCCAACGTTTGCTGCTTGCCATTCAATGAACGCGTGAAGGAATCGTTGGTGAGTACTTCGCTAATCTGCACGCCGCTCGAATCACGGTGGGTACGTTCGTAGCGAAAATCAGTATTCCGATGCTCAAGCGTCAGGTGGAATTGCCGAAAGTCGAAATCAATTCGCTTGTTCTGCCAGGCATCACCACCGTGCGCCTCAATGGCGTCATCAATAATTGTCCGGGCCGTTTTCGGTGACGTACAGGCGTGTAGGAGCAGTAAGGTTATGGCTGCAAAGAGCAGCCGGCGAGCAACGGGATAGGACATAGGTTAAAGAGAGTATGTTACTTGATACGGCTATCGAAGCGGAACGGCTCGACGGATACAATCTCGATGAAGGCAAAATCGGGATGTTGCGGATTTAGCAGGTAGTTATGTTCGGCGGGGACAATGGCCGAGGGTACCCGCAAAATAGCTGATTTACGGCCCATCAACCAGGCATCGCCCTGTTGCTGGCAATAGGCATACTGTTCGTAATCGTCCCAGTTGGGTGGTAACGTACCCAGCTCGATTGTTTGGATCGGCAGCATGTCTGGTACGTTGATGCAGATCGTTCGGAAGTCAGCCTGTAGGCCACGCCCTGTTCGATGCACCACGTTTTCCAGGCAAGCCAAGGCCCGCGATGAAGCGGTATAAATGACAAACCGGTCAGCGGAGTTCCAGCGGGCAGCCCGACCCGAAGCAACGAGGCTATTGGCCCATTTCGCCAGCGTAATGCGATAAACTTGCATGTAGGTCAGGCCAGCGCCCCAAATTCGATCCGGGTCAGCTCGTCGTCAATCAGGTCAATACCACCCGAGGTTTGCATCAGGTCGAAGGGACGTTGATTGGCCAGGCCGTAAGCAGGGGCGTCGAGCCAGCTTCTGAACTCGGCAATGCTGCCAAAAATTGCTTCGCCATGCTGGAAGAGTGCCAGCATCTTCAGGGCTAATTCACCGGTGGTAGGGCTGAGTTTGCGTTTCGTCTCCTTGTAGCGCAACATAGTCTTCAGGGAGGTGTCGAAAAGGGGCGCAATCTCTTCCCGCTTATAGCCCGACAACTCGGCGAGGTCAAAAAACAGCACGGCATCGACTCCCCGGCGCGATGATAAAACGATCGAAATTTTATCCCGAATGAGCGGTTCGTATCGCCCGAAAACTGATTTTCGCATCTCCTTACTAGTCATTGTGTTACAGCCACAACATGAAAGTAGGGAAGTTTGTCCCAAAAAAAAAGACAAAAGTAACGAATCGGTCATCCGTATCTTTGTAGCCGATCCCGATTGATCACCGTTAATTGATTCCTGCCGTTGTCAGCTGCTGTAGATACTCTGTTGAAGGACATTCGTAACAAGCGAATTGCGCCTATTTACCTCATTCATGGTGATGAGCCATTTTACCTCGATCGAATCGCCGACGAACTCGAAAAAGTGGTAGTTCCGGTGGCTGAACGGGGCTTCAATCAGTTTGTTCTATTCGGAAAAGATGCCGACGTAGGTACGGTGCTCAACAATGCCCGTCGTTATCCGTTTATGGCCGATCGGCAGTTGGTGCTCGTTAAGGAAGCTCAGCAACTAGTGGGCATCAAGGATAAACCGGGCCAGCAGCTACTTGAAAGCTACGCCATGGAACCACTGGGCAGCACAGTACTGGCTATTTTCCACCAGGAGCCGCTCGACGAACGGAAAGGCTGGGTGAAAGCTTTTGCCAGTAAAGGCGTGCTGCTGGGTGTAAAGAAACTTTACGACAGCAAACTGGTCGATTGGGTTGGCGATTATTGTCGGGGAAGAGGTGTCAAGATCAGCCCCAAAGCGTGTCAGATGCTGGTCGAGTCAATTGGTAATGACCTGAAGCGAATGGCGGGCGAGGTCGACAAAATGCTGCTAAACCTGCGTGTCGACGAAGAGATTTCGGCGACCACCGTCGAGCGACTGGTTGGCATCAGCAAGGAATACAATGTATTTGAACTCCAGAAGGCGCTGGCTCAGCGCGACGTGGTCAAGGCTAACCGTATTGTCGATTATTTCGGCCGAAACGCAAAAGACAATCCGGCGGTGGTAGTGCTGGCGCAGTTATACCAGTATTTCAGCCGGGTGCTGCTGGTTCAGGCGAGCAAAGACCAGAGTGAGCGCGGGCTGGCGTCAGTACTGGGCGTGAACCCATTCTTTGTAAAAGATTACATGACCGCCGCCCGCGCCTATCCACTCGTGAAAGTCGCCGATATTATTCACGCCATTCGTCGGGCCGACGCACAATCGAAAGGAATCGACACGCCAACCATGTCAGAGGCCGACATACTGCGTGAATTGGTATTTGCCATTCTTCACTGAAGCTCTCCGCTCCCTAGTGTTCCTGCTCAACAGGCGCTTGTGGAACTGGTACCTCCGTTGTTGAGAAATCGTAGCGATAAATCGACTCGACTTCGTGTGTGTGATCGAGATTAATCAGCTCAGTCAATAAGCCTGTTTGTAAGCCGAACACCCATCCATGTACAGTGGGTCGTTGTTCTTTATGCCAGGCCGATTGAATAATTGAGGTCTGAACAACGTGTTGGACCTGAGTAATTACGTTCAACTCAACCAGCCGATTGACCCGTTCGGTTTCGTTGACAATGCCAGTTAGCTCGGGCTCGTGCCGGGCATAAACATCTTTTATGTTGCGGAGCCACTTATTAATTAACCCCAGGTTATCGTGCGTCATCGCGGCTTTTACCCCGCCGCATCCGTAGTGACCACAGACGATAACGTGCTCAACTTTCAGAACCTCAACGGCATACTGTAGCACGCTAAGCAAGTTCATGTCAGTATGGATAACCAGGTTAGCTACGTTTCTGTGCACAAAGATTTCTCCTGGTTGGGCGCCGGTAATACTTTCGGCAGGGACGCGGCTATCGGCACAACCGATCCAGAGAAACTTCGGCTTTTGGCCCGAGGCCAGTGTATCGAAGTAGTTATCATCTAACTCCAGCTGGTCCTGAGCCCATGCTTTATTCTCCAGTAATAGCTTCTCGTATGCTAGCATGGCTGTTTGTCTTACGCTTTTTTAAGAAAATTTCATTTAACTCGTACTGAATGCCCTGCATTTTAGCGATATCGGCATAATCAGTCAACATGTTCACAATATCGTGATCGATGAATGTAGCATGTCGACCATCTATGTAGACTGAGTCGCCTCGTTTTAGGCTATGCAAGGTCTCTTTAAGCTGTGGTTTGCTCAGGAAATAAACGTCTTTTTGAAACTTAATCAGTACCCGGTCCGAATCCCGAATCACCCGGAAAGTCGACTGTGAGTTGGTGTACAGCACAAATAGCAGACCGACCACAGTACCCACCGAAATGCCGACCAGCAAATCAGTAAATACAATGCCAATAACCGTAACGATAAACGGAATGAACTGATTTAAACCGTCCCGATAAATGCTGATAAACAGCGACGGTTTGGCCAGCTTATAACCCACCATAATCAGTAGAGCGGCTAGGCAGGCAAGGGGTATGTGATTTAGAATTGAGCCTGCCAGCGCAACGGCGGCCAGCAGTAAAATGCCATGCACAATTGATGAGATGCGTGTCTTGCCGCCACCAAATACGTTGGCCGAGGTACGCACAACCACCGATGTAATAGGTAGTCCACCCAGAAAGCCCGAGGTGATGTTGCCAAGGCCCTGAGCAACCAACTCCTGATTGGGTGATGACGTACGCTTGAGTGGATCGAGCCGGTCTGAGGCTTCCAGATTAAGTAGCGTTTCCAGGCTTGCCACTAAGGCAATTGTAGCTGCCACGCCATAAATAGCCGGGTTTGTTAGCGCACTGAAATCAGGAAAATCAAAGATGGCTGACACGTTTTGTCCGCGTGTAAATACTGGAATCCGGACCATATGCTCATTGTTATCGCCTAAATACCATTCGGGAAAATAGATGCCAAACAGCTGATTCAACCCCACCCCAAGAAACACCACCATCAAGGCAGCGGGTAAATTCTTGAAAAACTTCATGCCTCTCCCGGCGCTACGTTCCCACAGCAGTAAAATTAAAATCGAGAGCATACTGATGATTACCGCCCCGGTACTGGCAGTAACAATGGCGCGGTAAATCTCAGAAATAGTGTTCTCTCCATCGGCCAGTTGACTGAACTCAAACTCACCTTCATAATCGTTGTCGCGGCCCAATGCGTGGGGAATTTGCTTAAGGATAATAACTATACCAATGCCAACCAGCATGCCTTTAATGACACTGTCGGGAAATAAACTACTGAACCGGCCTGCTTTTAACAGCCCAAGTCCAAGTTGCATAATGCCAGCCAGCACGACCGCCACCAGAAACGTTTCAAAGGACCCCAGCTTGAGAACGGAGTCGGCAACAATGACAGCCAGACCAGCCGCAGGACCGCTGACACTCAGTTCAGATCCCGACATTAGGCCAACGACGATACCGCCAATTATGCCAGCCACTAATCCTGAAAAGAGCGGTGCACCTGAGGCGAGTGCAATTCCCAGACAAAGTGGTAACGCAACTAAGAACACCGAAATGCCCGCGGGAAGATCAGCCTGAAGATCCCGAAGTTGATAATTCCTTAGTGATTTTAACGAGTTTAACAGAGGCATAAGTGGTGTAAGAAATGAGTCAGCTATGTTTTCCGATTCAGTAACACAAATTAAATGAAGTCGGCACGTTATTAAAACATCATTAAAAACAATTGTTTCAGTCTAGCGTCTTGTTTGAAGCCAACGTGCACATATATGCGGTTCTGACTGCCTGAGGCCATATAATAAAGAAATTTGCAAACTGAATTTTGACTATGATAGCTCGTCATTGCCAGCTTAAAGGGGAGAATCTCCCTATGCCCAGTCTGATAGAATGTTACTTTTATACTAAAAATTAGTCAAACATGACTGAATCCGAATCGTTAATCATAGCGTATGTATGATTAATTAGTACTAGATTATGAAAAATCCATTCCCTGCTCTTATCGTATACATGATCGTTCAGACGGTTATGCTGTATCCGACTGCTTCAGGCTTTGCGCTGTTAGCTGTTGTGTTTGTTGGCTGGGCGCTGGCGCTGAATGAACTGTTCAGCATTAGCGATGGCAATTCGCCTGAGCCGGTGTATTTGCCTGAAGTGTAATCGCCAGTGTCTGACTGATCAGACAGCATACCCTTGTTTTTCCAGATGAGCGTGTAATCGAGTCAATACACCTCTGGCCGTATCTGCCCCCTGGCCGCCTGCATTGATGCGGGCGAAAGCCAACTCAACCATGTGGGCAACGTTCCCCGTCGATTCAAAAGCTGAAAACCTAACTTCGCCCTCCGGAAGCGGGCGGTTGGCAAAATAAGCACTTAGTTCACTGTCAGTCATAAGGCGAAAATAGTAGGCAAACTGGTTTGGCCGGGTTAGAAACCAGTTAGAGTTCACTACCGGCCTTTTCACGGGCTTAAAGGCTGCGCAGGGTAATCTGTCAACAAACGCTATCTGGCTGTTAGACGTACCCAAATCAATGATTCTATCTTACGGGCGGTTGTTTACGGATGGCCGTCGAGGGCGGGTAATCGCCAAAGCGAGGTGCCGACACGTTGCCTGATCGGACACAACAAGCAGTTGTCCGGCCAATTCTAAACATCAAAAAACCTCAATCCCGGCTGGAATTGAGGTTTTGTTTACTAGTAGCGGGGAGCAGGATCGAACTGCCGACCTTAGGGTTATGAATCCTACGCTCTAACCATCTGAGCTACCCCGCCGAATTGTTCTGCAAAAGTACGGAAAATCTTTTTTGAGACAACGGGACGACCTTGTATTTAGCGTTTTTTTTACGTTACCTTGCTGAAGGCTTATCCGTCTCGACGGCGTATATCGCTTAGTTGGCGAGTTAACAGACTGACGGTTAGCGAATCAAAAAAGGTTAGTATCACATTTTAAGTCTGCCACCATTATGGAGAAATTTAAGTTTGTGACCGAATATGAACTTCGGGCCTCTCCAAAAGTGCTTTTCCCCTATATCAGTACCGCTTCCGGGTTGTCGCAGTGGTTTGCTGCCAAGGTAAATACCCTGCCTGAACACAAGTACGATTTTATCTGGGATGACGAAAGTCACCTGGCTCGGCAAACGTCTCTACGCCAGAATAAGAGTGTACGATTCGAGTTTCTCAATACCGGAGAGAATGGGCATGATAGTAACTACGTTGACTTCAGGGTCGACGTTAGTGAGCTGACTCAGGCAACGTACCTACGCATTACCGACTATTCGACAAACACCGATGAAGAAGAGTTGCAGGATATGTGGGATGGTATGTTGTATAAGTTAAAAGAGATTGTAGGCTCGTAAGGCAGGACCTCGCTGGCGGGTATCGTTAAAAATACATAACGGAGAATGGGTAGTGAACAAGGAGTGCGGAAACCAGCGTTACAAAACCGACAGCACTGCTTCTTACATTCCAGTAGTGGCTTATTCGTAGTAAGTGAAAAAGATTGATAAACTTGTTCTGAAGTCGTTTTTCGGACCCTTCTTTCTGACATTAGCTGTAGTCATCTTCATCTTTCTGATGCGGCTGCTGATGCTCTATATTGAAGAGTTTGTTTCAAAAGATATTACACTAGTTACTTTTGGCCGACTCCTTTACTTTTTTGCTGTCTTGACAGTGCCCACTGCGTTGCCACTGGCCGTGTTGCTCTCGTCGCTGATGACATTTGGCAACCTCGGCGAATTCTTTGAACTCACGGCCATGAAAAGTGCGGGGATCTCCCTTACGCGGGCGCTTCGACCGCTCCTGGTGCTGGCCATTTTCTTCATGGGCTTTTCGTTCTGGTTCAATAATAAGGTAGCTCCTTGGGCTAACCTGAAAGCCTACAGTCTGCTCTACGATATAAAGACCGCCAAAGCAGCTCTGAACCTAAAAGAAGGTATCTTTTACAATGATCTGCCCGGCTACAGCATTAAAGTCGATAAAAAGCTGGGTGACTCACTCACCAATCTGGTCATCTACAAAAACAGTTCGTCGGGCATTGAATCTGGAAACCGGGAGATCATTCTGGCTAAATCGGGGCGCATGTATACCGATCCAAGTCGATCCTATCTGGTTTTTGAATTACACGACGGCAACGACTATCAGGAGTATAGCGACGGCCGGACAGCTGTTACATATACGAGCAGCGGTGTGTCGAAACCGACGCAGTTCATGCGAAACGGGTTTAAAGACTATAAACTAGTCATCAGCCTTGAGTCATTTGGCCTCCACCGAACCGATGAACAGCAGTTTGAGTACCATCCATACATGAAGACGCTGACAGAGCTGAGTAAGATTGCCGATTCATTGAAACGAGAGTCGGGCCGAGCCAGTCTGAGTATTGCCAGCTCGTCACGTAATTACTACTCGTACCAGTTTAAAACGGACGCTGTAGTGAAAGCAAAAGCAGTGACCGAAGGGAAGTGGATTGATTCGCTCTTGGCTGGTCGGCTGCGTACATCTAACCCTGTCGAGGTAGAGCAGCTGGCCTTGTCACAGGCGCAAAACATGCTTTCTTACGCCCAATCGAATATATTATATCTGGCCGAGAAGGAGAAAAGCTCGTATGCCTACGAGTTGGAAAGCCACCACAAGTTTACGCAGGCGGTATCCGTATTCATCATGTTTCT
The DNA here is from genome assembly GCF_011742925.1 of Fibrivirga algicola. GTDB lineage: Bacteria > Bacteroidota > Bacteroidia > Cytophagales > Spirosomataceae > Fibrella > Fibrella algicola. The sequence continues at coordinate 559,065 of NZ_WAEL01000004.1, read as the reverse complement.
GATCGGGGCACCATTGGGCGCGATTATCCGCAAGGGTGGGTTTGGATTACCCGTGCTGGTGTCGATCCTATTTTTTATCGTGCTGTATGTGCTCACCCTATTGGGCGATAAGTTTGCCAAAGATGGCGCCTGGCCGGTACCGCTTGGCGCCTGGATGGCTAACATGGTGTTGTTCCCGGTAGGCCTCTACCTGCTCCGCCAGGCCCGCCTCGATTCCCGGTTGTTTGATAAGGACGCATACCTTATTGCCTGGAATAGACTGAAAGCACGTTTTAGTAAGTCTGGCCAACTTCAGTCTACTCAGGCTTAAATGCCGTATTCCGTTAGTCATCTGATTTCAACGAATGGGCTTCGCTACCGTCGCCTATAGTGAAGTAATTGCCCGTGAAGTAAACTGACAAGTTCACGGCAAAACGGCTATCTGGTGAAAAGCGTACAACTGCTGCTCAGCTATACGCTTTCATTATTGGTGATCTCGCCGATTATGAATGCCTGGTTGACCAGGTTGTCAAGCAATTGATAGCGCAATTCCGAGTGTATTTCTATGACAACGGTACCGCTTTTCTAGCCACCACTGGATAGTTAACCACTACTTCTTTCCCGCGTTTTACTGATAGATTACCATAAGCCAGGCCTTAGTGGCCCTAACGAAGGTGAGGCAACGGCTGGGCTGGAAATTGATACCAGTAATGAGACTTAGTAGCAGCGCATTCTGGCAAAATAGATAGTATGCACTGGCAACAGGCGTTAATTCTTTTCTACTAAAACCAGCGGATTTCGAATCGCTCAAAGAAACGTTCATGCAAATTTGCCAGCGTTGAGTGCGTGTTGACGAGTCAAGCCACTCACTAAATTCTGGGTCATTAAGGGCTGTATATCCTATGAAATAAATTAGTTTAGAAGATTAACAGCCTTCCATAAATGATATGACGTACGTAAATGATAGCGAAACGGTTAGGGCGAATTTTAAACGTGCCCGGATATTAGTCGTTGAAGACAATGACGATTACTGGGTATTGATTCAACGGGCCATGTTACAGATCCTGCCGGAAGTTGTACCGGTTCGGGCATCGAGCCAGGCTCAGGCACACAAATTTCTTGAAGATTGGTCTCGGGATGAGTGGGAAATGCCCAAATTGGTATTACTCGATCTGTATTTGCCTGAACGGAGCCAAGGCTGGCAGGTGTTGGCAGACATAAGGAGTTTAACGGCGCCCTGCAATCAGGTCCCGGTTGTTATGCTTAGCAATTCAACTGTACAAGCCGACATTCGTGAAGCCTATCGCAGAGGCAGTTCATCTTACCTGATAAAACCCACCGTATTTAATGACTGGCTCGACTACTTCAGACAATTGCGAACGTATTGGTGGGAAACGGTCACGCTCCCCCCAATGCGTCTGGCTGTTTAATTGCAATCAGGCAGGTAATGGAAGAGCAGCTGTTCGAAGCCAAAACTGACAAATACGGTCGATAGTAGGAGCCAGCGGTGGCTGGGTGTCAGACAGCGATATCACGGAGTTGGCCCGTCGGCGGTAGCTATCCGCAATCGTTTCGTCGGCGGGTGGTACCACCACTACTACGGGAATATGCCCAAAATGATCATGCTGTTTCAGGAGCTGCAGGGTATTCAGTCGCTCGAGGGTTAACGTGCGGGCATCTAAAATAATCAGAGTAGGCAATTCATCTGAGGCTAACAGGCTGAGCACGTTTGGCAAATGACTGCTCTGATTCAGTGTGTGTAATACGTATTGACTCCAGCGCGACTCCAGGGCCCACTTAATGGGTAAGGTGTTACTTTCTTCAGTTACTAAAATTACAGAGCGGGTTGTTGGACGAGTCTCTACTTTTGGCTTTGAGCCCGGCAAAGTCTCATTAACGGCTGGTTTGTTTTTCGCTACTTCAGCAACTTCCGGAAACAGATACGGCTCCAGCGCTAACGCCACTTCACGCCAGCGTCGGCGGCTCACCGGTAATACAATACCTCCTTCCAACTGAACGCTACCCGCCATACGTTGGCGCGGGGGCTGCTGTAACTTTTCAACGCAGGCTGGATTGACCAGAGCGGTCTTGTGAACCCGGATGAAATCTGGTAATTGCGTTTCCAGATAGCTAATGGGCTTCGCCAACATTTTCTTTTCACCGTTTCTAAAATGCAGCCATGTATAATTATTAGCGCCAGCCAGATAGGCAATCAATGCCGGGTGTCGGATTGCAGGTTTTACAACGCTCATTTTTATAATAGTTGGTAGTTAATAAAATAGGAGTTTGTATAAAGTAGAACGCAATGAACTTAGCCATGATGTATTTGTAGGGAGGCCGTGTGTCACTACGGCGTCAGGGCATGAAATAATCGGTACTCCGATTTGGGCTAGTTTATCAAGCCAATCTATTTGATCCAGTTGCTTTGTGTCGATCGACTCATCGAAGCCACTAACCTGCTCAAGCAGGGCGCGCCGACAGAACAGGTTTGCCATAACGGTACCGGTTAGCGGCTTCTTCGGCAATCGGTGTTCGACCCGTCCAATTATTGCCTGAGCGCCTTTATGAAAGAGGGGCAGAGCCGTAGTCAGCCATAGGGGCTGAGGTAAGCAGTCATCCTGAGTAAAGACGACAAACAGGCTCTGAGCCGCACGCCACCCCCGGTTGTAGGCCGCAGCTAACCCAATTTCTTCCGGCTGACTGAGGTACCGGGCGTATAAACCCGTTTGGCGGGCAACTTCACGAACTAAAGCGGCTGTTGTCCGGTCATTAGCCTGATCTACTACGATTACTTCAAACTGGCTTGGCGTTAGCTTTTGCTGTGCCAGAGCCTGTAAGCAGTTTCGGAGTAGTGCTGGACGGCGACAAGTCGGAACAACAACTGTAATTAGCGGATTCATTAATCAGCAATAGACATGTAATTAAGCATATGACTGGTTTCTGACTGCTTTATAGTTTGGATCATACGAATTAAACGTTTCTGTGAGACAACGGGTAGTTTATCGGACCGATACCAATTATACGGCATGATTTTGTGAGGGAACGGTATAAAATCGCTTTCAACGCGTTGAATACACAGGGTGAAGCATGAAAAAAGCCAGACATAGCTGTCTGGCTTGGTAATTAAACTGGGTACGTTGCGCAAGTGTACGTTACGCTGTCTATACCGGAATCTGCTCGAACTTAACGGCGGCTTGTCCTTGCTCGTTTTTGAACGCTGCCCGGGGACGGATATTTAATGTCTGAAATAGTTGCTGATCAGCGTCGGTATCAGGGTTGGGCGTCGTCAGCAGTTTGTCGCCGGCGAAGATGGAGTTGGCACCGGCCAAAAAGCAAAGGGCCTGCTCTTCGGTTGTCATACGGACCCGGCCGGCCGATAGGCGCACCATGGCGTTTGGCATAATGATTCGCGCCGTGGCAATCATGCGTACCATTTCCCACACAGATACGCGCTCCTGCTCTTCCAGGGGTGTACCTTCAACAGGAACGAGGGCATTAACTGGCACCGATTCGGGATGTTGGGGTAGGGTAGCCAGGGTGAGCAACATACCGATACGGTCATTGTGCGATTCGCCCATGCCGATTATACCACCTGAACAGACCGAGATACCTGCGTCACGCACGTGGCCAAGAGTGTCCAGCCGGTCGTCGTAGGTACGTGTACTAATGATGTCGCCGTAAAATTCTTCGCTGGTGTCGAGGTTATGATTGTACGCATACAGACCGGCATCTTTCAATTTTTGCGCCTGGCTGTCGGTTAGCATGCCAAGTGTGCAGCAGACCTCCATGCCCATGGCGTTTACGCCCCGTACCATATCGAGTACGCTGTCGAAGTCGCGGTTGTCGCGGACTTCACGCCAGGCAGCACCCATGCAAAACCGGCTGCTCCCCGATGCCTTAGCCTGACTGGCGGCCTCCAGCACCTCATTTACTTCCAGCAGCTTGTGCACTTTTACGTTGGTGTGGTAACGGGCCGCCTGCGGGCAGTACGAACAGTCTTCGGGGCATCCCCCTGTCTTTACCGACAATAGCGTGCAGACCTGCACCTCCTGTGGGTCGTGGTGTTGCCGATGCACCGTTGCAGCGCGGTAAATCAGGTCTAAAACGGGGCTATTATAAATAGCAGCGACCTCGTCGCGTGTCCAGTTAGTGCGCATGGTATCGAAAAGAAATGAGTGTCAAGTCTCAGGTGTCGCTGTTTACTACTCCTACTGTGGACAACCAGCATTCCCTGATGCTTGAAACTACTACTTATTTCAGTTTATTAATCAGTTCAGTATTTCGTTTTGTATCAATTCGGCTGGCTTGCGCGATCTCCATTGACCGGGTTGCTGCCTGACGCGCCTCGGCGGTTCGGTGAGCGCGGCGGTAAGCTTCGGCCTGTTCATAGTACAGGTCGGCCTGTTCGCCGGGCGTGGTTTTCAGGGCAAGTGCTTTGCTAGTCCATTTAATCAGCGAAGGGACGTCCGACGAGTCGGGGCTACTCCGGTTGAAGAGCCGCGCCACGTACACATATTCAGGTACCGAGAGCGAATGGGTTGCAATATGGGTATTCATACGTTCGGCCGCCATGCTACCCTGTTTCAGCCGGAAATACGCCGTTACCTCGGGTAATAACGTTCTCGACGAAGCCATTTTAGGATCGATACCAATTCGGGTCAGCCCTTCGTATACCTGCTTAATCTGGGCCGGTGAATAGCGACCACCCCGGCTGCTGTATAACGACGACATCAGGATGTTCTCGGCGACGTCGGTGGCGGCCTGACCATATTGCTTCTTGTAGGCCGGGAAATTATTGACCAGACTGCGGGCCAGCGGATTGTCCATATCGATGACCAGCTTCTGCGTTACCAGCCAGTTACTGGCCGAGGCGTAGGTGTTAGCTGGCTGCTGACGGGCGTACTCTTCCATAGCGGCGATGTTGGTAACGGTGTCGCATACAACCCGACTGTACATGGCCAGATCGATCAGGAAATTGGGTGATTTCTCCCCTGCATTGTAGCGTTGTTTCCAGGTCTGGCTCCGGGTCGCCGGAGACACCGCATTATTGCCGTGCCGGATCAATTCGTCGGCTGAGTTCTGACTCATCGCAAAATGAACCAGTTCGCCGCTGGGGCTGAAATACAGAAACAGCGGGAGCGAGGGCACATAATACTTTTTCGATTTCAGCCACTCGCGAACAACAGGCTGATTGATGTCGGCCTTGGTGCTGATAAACTTGGCGTTGTACGACTTTCCCACCCGACTGTCGGCCAGGGTAGGCATAAAGCTTTGACACACGTGGCAATCGGGTGAATACACCTCAACGAAAACCAGCTTACCTGCCTTCTGCGCCGATTTGAACACAGTGCTGAGTGGTGCCTGCTGAAAGGTAATACCCTTCTGCGCCACTGCCTGAAACGTACAAAGCAGACAAAATAGCAGCAGTAGATGCCCCATTCGGAGCCAGTTTGAACGATACATCATTGATACGGTGAGATTGACTGGTAAACTGGTGTAGACCGCTGGCGTTACTTACCCGCCTGGTTCTCGGCCCGGAATTCGGCTTCTACCCGTTTGCTGAGTGTGCGGCACAGGTTATCAATATCATCGGCCATTGCTGTGTCGTTGGTTGCTGTGCGAACGGTGCTGGCAATGCCGCCCATGATTTCGATCATAAACCGCTTCATATCGCCCACTTCCATGTCTTTGGTCCAGAGGTCGATTTTCAGAGTATTGCGGTGGTAGTGGTCCCAAACGGCGATAGATACCCCTTTTGTATCGTTCAGGCCTTCATTTGGGTTATCGGTGGCGTCCCAATAGATTTTGTCGGGTACGTTGTCGTTGTCTAATTCAACGGTGAAGTTTATCTCGGATTGACGCATGTGAAGGAAGGTTTGCCGCTTGTGATTAGTCTTATAACGTGGCGTTGCTTATGATTATATACATCATCTACACGGGCCATGTCAAATGCCAAACCACAAACTGGCAAACTTATTTTTTAGTCAAAATTACAACTTTTACGCACGCACTGGCGCTATAACCGGGGCATTTAAGGTCTGCCAGATAACATCGTAAACATCAATGGCGTCTAGCTCAGGCTGTTTGGCTGGCTGATCGGTCACCAGAACGGGGTAGAATTCCCGACCGATGTTAATCCCGCCGTGCGACCCTTTTACCAGCGTGGCATCCAGCGAAATGACGTCCATCAGATACCGGAAGCCAAGCAACTTACGGGCCAGTTTGTAGCCTGCTTTTGCTTTGATCAGCGGGTTGGTCTGGTCCATAAACAGCTCGGCCGGGTCATAGCCGGGCTTGCGGTGGATGTCGACGGCCTGCGCATAATCTGGTTTTTTGGCATCGTCGAGCCAGTAATAATAGGCGAACCAGCTATCTGCTTCGGCAATGGCTACCAGATCGCCCGACCGTTCATGGTCGAGGTGATGCGCCTGTTTACCTGCCTCGTCCAGCACTTCGGCCACACCGGGCAGGGCTTCCAATAGGGCTTTCACCCGCGGAATCTGGGCCGGGTCATGTACGTATACATGGGCAATCTGATGGTCGGGTGCTGCGAAAGCCGCACTGGCACCTGCATCGAGCAACTCGCGGCCCGCTTCCACACGAACGGCAATCAGGCCTGCTTCGCGCAATGCCCGGTTGATGTAAACCGGCCGGTTCACGGTGTTGATGCCGTATTCCGACAGCAGGATAACGCGGGTTTTCTTCTTCTCGTAGAATCGGACCAGGTTGGCTACCAACTCATCGATCTCGCGCAAATCGCTGGCGACGTTGGTAAAATCGACGCCGAATTTTTGCAGACCGTAGTCGAGATGAGGCAGGTAGATCAGCGTGAGCGTTGGGTCATGCTTGTCATCGACATACATCGACGCGTCGGCGATCCATTTCGAGCATTTGATGTTGGCGTTTGGTCCCCAGAAATTGAATAACGGGAACGTACCCAGCTTTTGGGTCAACTCGTCGCGCAGTTCCGAGGGGTGGCTGTAGCAGTCGGGCATTTTCAGACCGTCCGAATGGTACTGAGGCCGGGGCGTCACCGAATAGTCGACGGCGGCGTACATGTTGTACCACCAGAACATCTTGGAGCAGGTAAAGGCCGGGTCTTCCCGTTTGGCGCGTTCCCAAATCTTCTCCGCCTGTACGAGTTTATTCGACTGCTTCCAGAATTTGATTTCGGCGTCTTCCCGGTCGTACCAGCCGTTACCCACAATACCGTGCTCCGACGGCCATTTGCCGGTTACGTAACAGCTTTGCGATGTCGTTGTAACGGCCGGCAATACAGGCTTGATGTACGTCAGGTGCCTCGCCTCAATATAGGCTTTCAGGAACGGCGTATGCTTGCCAATCAGGCTGGCACTCAGGCCAACAATATCAATGACTACGGTCTTGTTCATAGGAGTTGTGGGTTGTGGTTTGACGTTGCGCGGCTCGTCTTCCGCTTCGTTGAGCAGCCGCGCAACGTCAAACCACAAGCGTCAAACCTTAACTAGCTAATTTGATTGAATACCCAAGCCATCTCCCGGCTGATCGATTCGCTGATGGGGAGTTGCAGGTCGGCGGGGAGCACGCCCCAGGTGTACGTTTCTACTTCCAGTTGGTTAGTGAATGGCCGGGTACGTTGCCGCTGTAAAACGTCGACTACGCTATTTTGGGTAGACTGTAATAAACCGTAGTGGTCCAGAAAGAGTGGCACGTGAAAATGTACGCGCCATTCACGATGAGTTGCCGCATCGAAATCTGTGAGTGCGTCAGGCAGATCGCCGTAGTGATTCAGCGAGCCGTCGGCTAATCGCGCTACTACCTGATGCAGGTACGTTGGCTCATTGAAGGCAGCAATAGCCTGGTAAGTAGCATCGCTAGTTTGATCAAAGCGTAAGCGCAGGGCCGAACTGATCTGCACCTTTCCAATCAGAATATCTGCTTCCTGCAGAGCGGCAAGTACACTTTCCAGTTCTTCATACGCTACCGCTACGTGGCAAACGTCGTAACACAGTTGAATGTGGTCGCGGAGGGCAGTGTCGGCGTCAGCTGCGCTCAAGCCGTGCTGCTGGGCCAAATACGTTCGGGCGGCGGGGCGGAGTACATCGGTATACCAGGCAACGAAATCGGCCGTATTGTCGAGCAGACCATCGGGTTCGGGCTCGATATCGAGGTGCAGCACTTTGCCCGTGGTTTCGCGGAGCTGCAGGAGTTCGGTTAAGACCCGCAACACGTTCTGGGTAGCCGTGTGCATAGCCTGTTGCCGGGCTTCGGGTGTTGGCCACCAGAGGCGGTAGGAGAGGGGCGACGTAGAGATACCGCCTTCCGTTTCGGTCTCGGGCATCAGCTTTGCCAGCAGTCGGAACAGTCGAATCGAGTAATCGGCCCGGTCGCTGGTTGTCCAGTCGGGAGCATGAACCTGATCTTTTACCCGTTCATTGTGAAAGCCTCCGTAGGGGAAACCGTTCATGGTGAACACGTAGCAACCAGTTTCGGCCAGCCAGTTCTTCAATTCGGCCAGCTTTTCAGGCTGTAGCAGATCGATGCTGGCCTGATTGGCCAATCGAAGCCCCAATGGCAGGAGTGCGTTGGGCGAGACTGCCGCTTTTACGGCGGGAACCTGTTCGCGCAAATGCCGAAAATGATCGTCCCATGCTTCGCCGGGATGAATATTAGTACAATAACCGAGGTGCATGGGTAGGGGACGTCAGTAACTAAACTTCGTTGTGCATGATGGTTTCCTCCAACTTTTCCACGGCTTGTCGAATTAATACCGCATCCATCTCGTGAACTTCAACGCCTTTGCCCAATGCGTCGAGCAGCGTAATGGTCAGTTCACCACCGAGATGTTCCTGGAATTCGGCCAGGCCACGAACCAGGTGTTCGCTGTTGTTTTCGGCCAGGGCCGGGTGAAACAAATCGAAGCCAACGCCCTGCAACATGTGCAGAATCCGGTTGGTATCAGCTTCCTGCAGGCGGCCGGCCAACTGCGAATACACCACGTCGAGGGCAATGCCGATGGCTACTGCTTCACCGTGGCGAATAGCAAAATTGGTTAGGTATTCGAGCTTATGCGCTGCCCAGTGGCCAAAATCCAGGGGTCGGGCTGAGCCCATCTCGAAGGGATCGCCGCCCGAAATATGCTGCATATGCAGATCGGCACAGCGGTAGATCAGGTAGCTCATCGCCTCCGGATCACGTTGGGCCAGTTCAGTGGTATGCGCTTCCAGCCACTCGAAAAACGGCATGTCCTTTATCAGGGCTACTTTCACTGCTTCGGCAATGCCTGATCGCCAGTCGCGGTCGTCGAGCGTGGCGAGAAAACTGGCATCGTTGAACACCGCAACCGGCGGGGCAAACGTACCCAGGAAGTTCTTCTTTCCTTTATAATTTACGCCATTTTTTACGCCCACGCCTGAATCGTTCTGCGACAGGACTGTGGTGGGGATACGAATATGCCGGACCCCCCGGTGCGAAATAGCCGCCGCGTAACCAACCAGGTCGAGCACCGCTCCACCACCAATGCCCACCACGTAGGAGTGCCGGTCGATACTATAGTCGTTGACGGCATCGACGATGCGATCGACCAGAGCGGGGTCATTCTTGGCGGTTTCACCGCCCGGTATCACCAGAGGATCTGCAACCAGCGTTACGGCAGGTTCAGTGGCCAGGTAGGTACGTATATTGGCTGCCAGCGCAGGATGGGCAGTCGCCACACCTTCGTCCACAACAACCAGTATTTTTTTAATTGTCGCGTTGGTTACCTGCTGTTTCAGAAAAGTCCGAAATACAGGATTGTTCTCGTTGAACAGGTCAGTTGTGAACGAGACAAGGTAGGTGAATGGAACGCTGAAAGATTGCTGAAGTGAGGTCATTTCACAGGTAGTCACATAGTCGGAAAGACAAATTTACCCACGATTACCCATGTTTTCGCTCAGGAATTACGGGCCAGGGCTAAACTTCTCTCTCTTCCTATACCCCCACATCTGCGATATAGTTCGCTGTCTGAACGCGGGCAATTCGCTCCTTCGGCTGGGGGTGGGCAGTGATAAGGGTTCATGGACGTAGTTTCGCGCGTTTTCGACCGATGGAGCCGGGCATGCATAAACGCGCGCCAACGGAATAACTCGAGCACACTAAACCATTTGGTCCGTTGCCTGTCCAACCATCGATTACGTTAAACCAACGCACGAGTATGAAAACGATGAAATTATTGGTGGCCGCACTACTGCTTTCTGCTGGTGCCTACGCCCAAACGCAACCCACCGCACCAGCTACCGCCGATCATCAGGGTATGCACAAAGGTCACCGCAACATGACGCCGGAACAGCGGGCAGCGATGAAGGCCGACCGTAAAGCCAAATTCGATAAAATGACACCTGCCGAACGCAAGGCATTCCGTGAAACACACCGGGCACAGCGCGAGGCGAAACTCAACGCCATGCCCGCCGACAAACGGGCGAAAATTGTTGAGCGCCAGCGCACCCGGAAAACGCAGCGTAAGGAAGTGAAAGCAAAATAGACATTCCCCCACCGTAACTACCTACAAAAGGCCGGTCTGTCGGTGCAGCAAATCAGGGCTGCACCGACAGACCGGCCTTTTGTAGGTAGCAGTTAATTGCCTTACGTGACGGCAAATGCCTTGGCGAGCCAGATCGACAGGGGCAGGAGCAACAACGTACCCAGCGCCAACTGCCAGTTCCCGGCCACGCTGACCCAGGCTGCATTCATAACAATCAGCGACAGAACCCCCGCCTTAACGGCTCCGCCAATATTGGGACCAACAGGGTTTTGGATGGCCTTAATCAGCGGGCGGCCAATCAGGAAGAGGTGAAGGGCCACAAAACCGATAGTAAGTGCCAGTGTTCCTGAACGGTAGGCCATCACGAGTTGGGCCGTGCTGACCAGCAAGTACAGACCAGCGGCGGCGTAGAGGGTCATTCGTTTCCCGCCATGCACTTCGTCGCGGCTGATCATGGTGATAGCGGCAATGTAAATGACCGGCACTAGGGCCAGCCACCATAAATTGGCAACGGCCGCTGCGCCCACCGCGCCCACGCCCAGCAACAGGTTAAACCCGCGACAAAGCCCCATGTTAATTGGTCCGAACCACGACATATGCTTACCGAAGCGGTTGTAAAAAACGGCCAGTCCGGCAGTGAGGGCGGCAATGCCACCTGTAGTAGGGCTATAGAGAAACGCCAGTCCGATACCCAGCACCAGCAGGCCAACGCCCAGCGCAGAAGCCTGACCCAGGCTAACACGCCCGCTCGGAATAGCCCGTTCGGGTCGTTCCACTGCGTCGAGCTGGGCGTCGAACACGTCATTCAGCACAACACCACCGCCATATAGGCCAATGGTCGATATTAATAGCAGCCAGACCGGCTGATTGCCCGGCAGGGTGGCGACAACCGTTGCCAGTGCCGCCAGCGACAAGCCCGCCAGTACGTCAGATACCGCCGTAACCAGGTTGGCCGGGCGCATTAATTGGAGGTACGATTTCATTACTCTACTTGATCAGCACCGAGTTTTTATCGGGTCTCGGTTGCTGACCACCCCGTAAAATGGTGTTTCCGTTGAATTTCTGACTTTGATCGATCGTCAGGCCGTCGGCAAAATCGGCGGAGTTGATCTGGCCACTCTGCGCAAAGGCATCGATGGCGTTCTGGTACGTTACTTGCCGAATTTGCTCGAGCGGGATGCCGCGCATCACCATCAGGGCCGCTGTTTTGGGTACGGCCAGCGGGTCGCTGATTCCCCAGTCGGCGGCCGAGTTGACCATGATGCGTTCGGGGCCATACTGCCGTACTACCTCCACCATGCGTTCGTTGCCCATTTTGGTAAACGGATAGATGGTAAAGGCGGCCCAGAATCCCTGGTCGAGTACCGACTTCACGGTCTCTTCATTGTTATGATCCACGATCACCATGCCCGGGTCGAGGCCATGCTCAAGGGCAATCGCCATGCTACGCTCGGTGCCTTCTTTTTTGTTCCGGTGCGGCGTGTGAATCTGCACAGGCAATCCGCTTTCTTTGGCCAGTTCAAGCTGGGCGCGGTAGAACCGATCTTCGGCGGCTGTCTGGTCGTCGAAGCCAATCTCGCCAATGCCCACCACGCCTTCTTTGTTCACAAACAGCGGCAGCAGTTCCATCACCTCTTCGGCCAGGGGTACGTTGTTGGCCTCCCGCGAGTTGAGCCCGATGGTGCAGTAATGTTTAATACCGAATTGCGACGACCGGAAGCGCTCCCAGCCGATGAGACTGCTGTAATAATCTTTAAACGTAGCGAGTCCGGTGCGGGGCTGGCCCAGCCAGAAAGCCGGCTCGATCAGCGCCACAATGCCCGCGTCAGCCATCGCCTGATAGTCGTCGGTAGTACGCGAGGTCATGTGGATATGCGGATCGAAGAAGCGCATTCCCTGAATATAAGACGGGTAATCGAAGGGCGTTTCGGCTACCGGTGCTGAAGCTGGCGAGACATTTTCGTCTTCGGCGTGTGAAGGATTCATAGCAAGAAAGGGAAGTCAAATAGCAGTCGACAGGGATCAGCGCGGCGCAGGTATGTTTCCTGGCGGGGCGTTGACACCTGTTTAGGGATGATCGTTACCTGTTAATTGTTTAGCTGGAGCGTAATCGGTCTGGTCAATTATGTGTTGGGCGGCCAGGCGGTCCTGCTCGTTGGTCGACTGGAGTAGTTTTTTTACATCACCCAGCAGCGTTTCGTTCATGAAGCGGGGAATCAGTTGCCACACCTCGGGCGGAACGGTTCGTCCGGCGGCCCAGCGTTCGTGGGCAAAATTAGACAGGTCATTGGCCAGTGTCTGGTTTGCTCGTTTGGCTAAACCTGTGATCTGGCTGATGGGTTTATCGTTGAAAATGCACTTAAGGACTAGTTGATTCCAGGCCGCTTCGGGAAAATAATCGGCCGGGTACGTGTTATCGAATGCAATGGCGTCAAATACAGGGCCCATATTAGACCGTACCGCTTCGGTGGCCTGGAAGAGCCAGCGTTCAGGATAAGCAAAAAGGGGCAGGGCCGAGTAGAGTGCAACAAATTCGTGTAGTTCACCCGTATCGAACAGCGTCTGGATCGCTTTCACGTAGGCCGCTTCGGGTTCGGTGGGAAGCGACAAAAGCAACAATACCCGCGCTAGCTGATCCATTGTCCAGGTGGGTGGTACGCCGTCTGTTGGCTCAGGTACGTTGCGGCGGGCTACGAAGCGCGGTGTAGCCACAAACGCTGCCAGCCGAGCTGGCACCGGAGCAGCCATCTTCATTTCCAGCCAATTCCGTTCCGCTTCGGTGGCCGTTTCGTTGAATAATGATTGAAGTGTCATAATAAGCGCAAAAGACGTAACAGGATGGGTAACGAAAAAAGTAGCGGCATTAGGTACACTACTGATTTTGATCAATAACATTCCTGCAGCCCGCCAAATTCAGGTTCGAATTGACGCGCGTTTGTGTGGGAAGAAGCTGAGATAGAGGCTATAGTACGGCTAGAAGCGTTTGAAGCACAAAAGTCGCCGGAAGATGAACTCCCGGCGACTTTTGTAGCTACCCCTGCCAAGACAGGAATAAGCTTTATTTGCTGCCAAACACGCGTTTCAGAATGTCTGAAACCCGGGCAACGGGGTCTTCGCGAATGCGTTTTTCTTCCTGGGCAACTAGCAGAAACAACCCATCGACGGCCTTGTTGGTGGCATATTCAGTCAGGTTGGCGTTTACCGGTTTCACCAGCGGCAGGCGGTTATACGTTGAAGCCAGCGTGGTGTAATAGCGGGTGGCGTTGTTTTTCTTCAGTGTGCTATCAATGATCGGAGTGAACTCAGTCACCAGCTGCTGGCCCGTTGTGCGGCGCAGGTATTGCGTGGCGGCATCTTGTCCACCGCGCAGAATACCAACGGCGTCAGAGATCGACATCTGGGTAATGGCCTTGAAAAACACCGGTTTAGCTTTCTTCGCCGCATCCTCGGCCGACCGGTTCAGGGCCACCACAAACTGATCGACCTGAGGGCCAAAACCAAGCTGACGTAGCCGCGATTCAACGCGTTGTGCTTCGGGTGGGAACAGAATCCGGATCAGCGTGTTTTTATTGTAACCATCCAATGCTGATGCCTGAGTAGCCCCTTTGTCGATACCTACACGGAGGGCTTCTTTCAGTCCACTTGCTATATCGGCCGACGAGAGGGAACCACCAGAGGCGGCGGGCTGAATGACCTTTTCCAGGAAGCCGCCAAGCTTGCCCAATGGGCTGGTTGAGGTCCGTTGGGTGGGTTTGCCCGTAGTGTCCTGAGCCTGAACGGCCCCGGTGAGCAAGAGCGAGAGCCCCAGGGCCCATACACGAAATGGTTTCATCTCAATAGGTTGTTTTACGTACTTTTGACAACGGTAAATGAACAAAGTAAAGCGTACACTGTAAAAAAGTAATACAGCCTGTCTGGTCAGCAGGAATCGAAGTCAATTACCGCTAATTCAGTACCAGCGTGGCAAATTGCCCGCCTACATGCACACATTCTCTATGCCAACTACCATCCGGGCCGAAGTGATTACTATTGGTGACGAAATTTTATTCGGCCAGATTATCGACACCAATACGCAGTGGATTAGTACAGAACTAACCAACATCGGCATACGAACCGTTCGGAAAACATCAGTTGGTGACGAAGCCAGTGTGATTCTGTCGGCCCTGACCGATGCCGCCACCCGGTCCGAGGTGGTCATTATCACCGGCGGACTTGGCCCCACGAAAGATGATATTACCAAAAAAACGCTTTGTGAATTCTTTGGTGTTGGCCTGGTGCGCAACCAGACAGCCCTCGACCTGGTAACGACTTTCTTCGAGAAACGGGGGCGCGAAATGACCGACCTGAACCGCATGCAGGCCGACCTGCCCGAGAACGCCGAATACATTCAGAACGATTGGGGAACAGCCCCAGGGATGTGGTTCGACCACGACGACACGGTCTTTATTTCGCTGCCGGGTGTTCCCTTCGAGATGAAGAGCCTGATGACGTACCGCATGCTGCCAAAGCTGAAAGAACGGTTCGAGATGCCCGTCATCCGCCACAAAATGATCCGCACCATTGGTATTGGTGAATCGTTTCTGGCCGAGCGTATCGAAGCGTGGGAAGATGCTTTGCCCCCGCACATTCGCCTCGCCTACCTGCCGAGCTTCGGTCAGGTGAAGTTGCGCCTCACGGCCACCGGAACTGACAATGAGCAACTCGGTCTCGAACTGGAACGTCAGGTAGCGGCGGTGTTGCCTCTGATCGGTAACCACGTGTATGGCTACGACAGCGACGAAATCGAGACCGTAGTAATCCGATTGCTGAAAGAAAAGAACCTCATGCTGGGCGTGGCCGAGAGCTGCACGGGCGGCCAGGTAGCTGCTACACTAACCAAAGTGCCGGGCGTGTCGGCGGTGTTTGCCGGTGGCGTGGTGAGCTACAGCAATGAAGTGAAAATTATTGCGCTGGGCGTGAACCCCGAAACCCTGGGTGCCTTCGGCGCAGTGAGCGAACCAACCGTGAGCGAAATGGCCGAAGGGGTGCGCGTGATGCTCGGCACCGACGTTGGGATTGCTACCAGCGGCATCGCCGGTCCCGACGGTGGTACCCCTGATAAACCCGTTGGCACCATCTGGATTGCCGTAGCCACAGATAAGGGCACCGTAACAAAGCACCTGAAGCTGGGTCAGTACCGCGAACAAAACATTACCCTCACCACAACGTACCTACTAAATCTTTTACGTGAACAATTACTTTGATGTGTCAAGTATCAAATGTCAGGTGCCAAGCCGCGCTGTTTGCTGTCTACTCGGTAATTGAGCAGCGCGACTTGACACCTGACATTTGACACCTGACCCTCAAAATCTCAAGTATGGCACTCATCGACATGGTTATGCCCAAAATGGGCGAGAGTATAATGGAATGCACGGTCATCACCTGGTTAAAGCAGGTTGGCGATCGTATCGAAGTGGATGAATCGGTTCTGGAAGTGGCTACGGATAAAGTAGATACGGAAGTGCCGGCCTCCCATACCGGTATATTGAAAGAGCGGCTGGTAAACGAAGGCGATGTGGTGCCTATCGGCCAGATCATTGCCCGGATAGAGATTGAACAGGAGGTTGGGGATCCGGCTGGGCCTGAGTCTGATCCTGCTCCGCTCGCCTCACGCGAGGAGGTGGGGATGGACGTCGCCGCCGTAAATGACAGTGACGAAGCTGAGGCGATCGAATCAGCTACGGCACTTGAGGCCAGTATTGGCTCCATGAGCACAAAGCCCGGTCTGCTGCCAGTAGCGGCTGGTCCGGCGTTCGAAGGGCGTTTCTATTCACCACTGGTGCTGAACATCGCCCGCGAAGAAGGTATATCCCGCGCCGAACTCGACACCATTCCGGGGAGTGGCTCAGACAACCGGGTTACGAAAAAGGACATGCTCGCTTATGTGCTCGACCGGGCCGAAGGGCGCAAAACTACGGCCGCAGCGCCGTCAGCTACTGCGCCGGCAGCTTCAACTCCCGTATCCTCAGCCCCCCGTCCAACTCCAGCGTCTGCGCCCGGATCTGCCAGCCTCAACGGTTCATCCGACATCATTCAGATGGACCGGATGCGGAAAATGATTGCGCAGCGCATGGTGGAGTCGAAGCAGACATCGCCCCACGTAACCTCGTTTGTGGAAGCAGACATGACGTCCATTGTGCAATGGCGCACGGCCAACAAAGATGCCTTTAAGAAGCAAACCGGCGAAAATCTGACCTATACGCCGATTCTGATCGACGCCGTAGTACGGGCCATCCGCGATTTTCCGATGATCAATGTATCGGTAGAAGGAGACACTATTTTGGTGAAGCGCAGCATCAACATTGGTATGGCGGTGGCTCTGCCATCGGGAAACCTGATTGTGCCCGTGATTCATGACGCCGCCCAGTACAACCTGACCGGACTGACCAAAAAAGTTAATGACCTCACCCGCCGCGCTCGTGAGAATAAACTTACCGCCGACGATCTGGCTGGTGGTACATACACCATCTCGAATATAGGTACGTTCGGTAACCTCATGGGTACGCCAATCATCATGCAACCGCAGGTGGCCATTATGGCGTTTGGGGCCATCGTGAAAAAGCCCGCTGTGATTGAAACACCGCAAGGTGACCTGCTTGGGATCCGACAACTCATGTTTTTAAGCCATTCGTACGACCATCGGGTAGTAGATGGGGCGCTTGGCGGTCAATTTGTACGTCGCGTCGCGGATTATTTCGAAGGCTGGAATGAGCCTGCTCTTTAAAAAAGGTTTGTGGTTTATGGTTTGAGGTTTTTCGTTGCGCTGCTTGCCAACCAACTGGTCAAGTAGCGGAGCAACCTTAAACTACGAACGCCAGACTTAGTTTCCCTATGAAAAAACGTATTTGCATTGATCAGGACGATGTGATGGCGAACACTCACGCCAAGCTCGTTCAGTTATACCTTGCCTCGGGCGCGCCGCGCTATGAGTTGGCCGAGCTACAGGAAAAGTCGTTCCAGGAGCTGCTCGACGATACTGAGCGTCAATCGATTCATGAACAGATTTTCGAACCGGGTTTCTTTGCCGACATCGATGTGATGCCGGGTGCACAGGAAGCGATTGTGGCGTTGCAGGATCGCTACGATGTGTTTGTGGCGACGGCAGCCATGGAATTTCCTAATTCATTTCGTGAAAAGTACGACTGGTTAGCGCGTTACTTTCCCACGATTCACTGGAAAAACATTATCTTCCTGGGTGATAAAAGCATTCTTGGTGCCGACTACCTTATCGACGATATGCCGTACAACCTGCATACGTTCAGTGGGAAGGGGCTGCTGTTCGATGCGCTCCACAACCGGGACGAAACGGCGTTTGAGCGCGTAAGGAGCTGGACAGACGTCACCAATTTATTATTATTCTGAATTGTTAACGAACGGTCCAACAAGCAGCTACAACAAGTCGTTGCAGGTATACACACATAACCATTCGTAACGCCCCTCCACGCGATATGCCACAAATAAGTTGCTCGTTTTGCGGTCGCCGTAAAAATGAAGTTCAGTTGCTGCTGTCGGGCATCGATGCGCACATTTGCAATCACTGCATTGAACAAGGGTTCGAGGTGGTGGTTGAAGAAACCCGCCCCAAGAAAAGCCAGAGTGCTGAGCCACCAGCACTGAACCTGATTAAGCCGCAGGAAATGAAGCGGTTTCTGGATCAGTACATCATTGGGCAGGATGAAGCCAAAAAAGTATTGTCGGTAGCGGTGTATAACCACTACAAGCGGCTGATGCAGCCAAAAACAGACGATGAGATAACGATCGAGAAGTCGAACATCTTGATGGTAGGCGAAACAGGAACGGGTAAGACGTACCTGGCCCGTACCATTGCCAAGATGCTCGACGTACCGTTCTGTATTGCCGACGCCACAGTAATAACCGAAGCCGGGTACGTTGGTGAAGACGTTGAAACGGTGCTGACCCGTCTGTTGCAGGCTGCCGATTACAAGATCGATCAGGCCGAGATGGGTATCGTCTATATTGATGAGATCGATAAGATTGCCCGGAAGTCAGATAACCCCTCAATCACACGTGATGTCAGCGGCGAGGGCGTACAGCAGGGGCTCCTGAAACTGCTCGAAGGGTCGTCTGTCAACGTACCGCCACATGGGGGGCGTAAACACCCCGATCAACGGCTGATTTCGATCAATACTGAAAATATTTTATTCATTTGTGGCGGTGCTTTCGACGGGATTGAACGGCACATTGCCAAACGAATTACGTCCCGCCCGATTGGTTTTTCGGACGAACGACGGCTGCATGCCAGCACCGATCGCAGCCATTTGATGCGGTATGTGTCGGCGCAGGATTTGAAATCGTTTGGCCTTATTCCTGAATTGCTGGGTCGTCTGCCCGTGTTGACGCACCTGGAGGCACTCGATCGTGAGGCGCTCTACCGGATTCTGACGGAGCCTAAAAACGCCATTACCAAGCAGTATGATAAACTGTTTGCCATGGACGACGTGACGGTGAAGTGGGATGACTCTGCCCTAAACTATATTGTTGATCAGGCACTTACTTTTAATTTGGGTGCCAGGGGTCTTCGGTCTATCTGTGAGTCGATCATTACGGATGCCATGTTCGAGTTACCCTCTCAGCCGGGCGAAAAAGAACTGGTGATCACTCATGATTATGCCTCCGAGAAGTTTAGCCGTACCGCCGCGTACGAGCTTCGGAAGGCCGCTTAAACTGGTCAAATTACACCAACTGCGTCGAGCCGTACTGGTTGTTCTGTCAAAGGGTTTACGAGCCTGTTGATATGCCAACCTGTGCGGCTCGACGCTTTCTGTTTGGGTGTAAACCGAATCCCATTCCGTCAGATGTTCACAACATTCAGCAGAGGTTCGTGTTAGGAGTCAGATAGCTTTAATTTCTCACTTAACACACGAACGTTATGAACACGTCGACCAAACACACATTATTGGCTCTTGCAGTAACTGCTTTCCTTGGCTCATGCAGCCGTCCGGTAGCCACATTCCAGCCGTCAAAAGCAGAACGTTTCTACTCGGCTCAAACCGCTACTACCCCAGTTGTAGCCCAGGAAGCTACCGTTAGTGAGCCTGTTGCTGTAGCTACCGAAACGGCAGCTTCCCCAGTGTCGACTCCAGCTACTGCCAACATCGAGCAGGCGCTGACAAAAGTAGAAGCCTTCGCATCGACGAAAGCAGACAAGGCTGATGCCCGTAAGCTGGAGCGTCGGATTACCAAGATCCGCGAAGTGCTGGCAACGTCGCCAGCGAAAGTTGAAGCCACCAACGGCGCAGCTAAAAAAACCACAATGGTGCAGCGTATGATGCTGAAGAGCATGGATAAGAAGATCCAGAAGCACTTGGCACCAGAACAGCCAATGCGTAGCAATACGCTGACAGCGGGTCTTGTGATCGGTCTGATTGGTATTCTGTTGCTGCTGCTTACTACGGGCGTTGCCTCTACACTTGGCCTTATTGCATTGGTAGTTGGTATCGTACTCGTTATTTTGGGCCTCGTTTAAGCCACGTTTCACCATTAAAAAAACAGCTTTAGCTTTATTAACTACGTACACGAGTATGAAACAACTTATCAATTCTGTCTCGCTCGCCCTGGCTGGTGCAGCCCTGCTTACTGCCTGCAGCCGCCCCGTGGCTACCTTCCAAAAGTCGCAGCCTGAACGTTTTTATTCGCAGCAAAAAACAACAGTACCCCCTGTTGTTAGCGAAGAAGTCGCTCCCGTTGCTGACGTAACTCCGGTTGCCGACGTACCTGCGGTTGCCTCAACGGAAGCTGTTGCTGTACCGGTTGCTGCTCAGACGAAACAGGCGTCGGAGGCGCTGGTTAGTTTGAAGGCTGCCAACGCAACGGATCGCCGGATGACAAAGCGGATTGAGCGGGCTGAGAAAATGCTGGCTGAAGCCAATCAGAAGTCGTCTACCCAGACGGTAACTACCACGAAGAAGGCGAATCTGATGGAGCGTATGATGCTGAAAAGCATTGATAAGAAGATTAAAAAGCACATGGCCCCAAAGGATACCAATGCCCTTACCGGCTACGTACGCCTGGGAGCCATCATTGCGCTGGCAGGTCTGTTGTTACTGCTGATCGGTAACGGTGTTGGTGCCACAATTGGCCTCATCGCCCTTATTGCCGGTCTTGTGCTAGTATTGCTGGGCGTGATAAATCAGGCTTAATTGCCCGTGATGCATTACCAGTACGCTTAGCGTAGAGCGATAAGCTCGAATTACCTGTTAATCGGGCGGTTTGTTGATTGGTTTAGCCAACACAAGCCGCCCGATTGCTGTTTAACGTCAACATCAATCTAACCCGTTATGACTAACCGCCCAACTCTTGTCCTACTACACGGTCATCCTCTAAGCCCAATGATCTGGGATTTCCTGTCTTCGTCATTAGCCGACGATTATGCCGTAGTGAAACCTGACCTCTCCCGGTTGACAAACCAATCTGATATTGATGCTTACGCAGATGAGCTACACGCGCAACTCAGTTCGTCTGATGTGGGGCCTTGTGTGCTGATTGGCCATTCGATGGGAGGCTACGTCGCGCTGGCGATTCTTGAAAAATTCCCCGATCGCGTGAAGGGGATCGTCTTGTTCAACTCAACGGCGTTTGCAGACCCCGATACCGACGAACAACGCCAGAAACGCGAAGACGCTAAAACCTTACTGGAAAAAGAGGGTGGACAGGCCTTCGTCGAGAAAAGCGTTCCTGGCATGTTCTCCGATGGGCATCGGGAAACGCTTGCCAATGAGGTTCTGCAACTGATTGACGTGCATAAAAGCCTGCCTACCGAAGCTATGTTGGCAGGCTTACAAGCCATACGTACCCGACCTGACCGGGTGCATGTATTACAAAAAGCAGCCATTCCGGTGCTCATCATTGCTGGCCGTGAAGATAAAGCCATTCCGTTCGGCCGATCGGAGGAACTGAAACAACAACTTCCCAACGCCGAATTTGTCGTGCTCGACCAGTCAGCTCATCTTGGTATGATCGAAGAGCCGGAGCAGTCGCTGCTGGCACTGAAGCCCTTCCTCGAAAAAATCAGCGTTGACTAACGGCATACGGACTTCAGTCCGTTCGGTGTAGTGAAGGGGATTGAAGTCTAGGTACGTTCGGTTTATATTATGAAATGGCTCTGGAAACAGAGTCATTTTTTATGCTCATGCCCTGTCAAAATCCGTATTTTTGCCGACTTATCACTAACCGTCGTCTGTATGTCCCAGCTATTCAACGTCTACCCACTCTACGATATCGAACCTGTTCGCGCGCAAGGCAGCTACCTTTGGGACGCTACCGGAACACGATACCTCGATCTGTATGGCGGTCATGCCGTTATTTCGGTGGGCCATACACACCCGCGGTACGTGCAGGCGCTGACTGACCAGTTGCACAAGATTTCGTTTTATTCGAACTCCGTGCACATCCCGCAGCAGCAGGAACTCGCCGATAAACTGGGTGAGCTTTCAGGCCATACCGACTACTCGTTGTTCCTCTGCAACTCAGGTGCCGAGGCCAACGAAAATGCGCTGAAACTAGCGTCGTTTCATACCGGCCGGAAAGGCGTTGTTGCCTTCACTAAATCGTTTCACGGCCGTACCGCCGGGGCCGTTGCCGCTACAGACAACCCGGCCATTGTAGCCCCCGTCAACTCAACGGAACATGTTACGTTCCTACCCTTCAACGGGGTTGATGGCCTCGAAGCGGGCATTACCACCAGCACCTGTGCGGTCATTGTGGAGGGTATTCAAGGCGTTGGCGGTATTCAGGTGGCTACCGATGCGTTTTTGCAGGCACTCCGCAAACGCTGCGACGAAACCGGGGCCGTTCTTATCCTCGACGGTGTGCAGTGCGGCTATGGCCGGACCGGCAAATTCTTTTCGCATCAATTTAGCGGTATCCGCGCCGACATCATCTCGATGGCAAAAGGCATGGGCAACGGGTTTCCCATTGGCGGTATCCTGATTGCACCTGAGTTCAAAGCTAGCTATGGGTTGCTCGGAACCACTTTTGGCGGGAACCACCTGGCCTGCACAGCCGCTATTGCTGTGCTCGATATCATGCGCGAAGAGGGTTTGATTGATAATGCCGAGCGACTGGGTACGTACCTGATGGACGGTATCCGGCAGATCGGCGGCTACAAAGAACTCCGTGGCCGCGGCCTGATGATCGGTATCGAATACGATTTTCCTGTTGAAGGACTCCGCCATAACCTGCTCTTTGGGCATAAACAATTCACGGGTGTAGCCGGCAAGAACACCATTCGCCTGCTACCTTCTCTTGCCCTGGGCACCGATGAAGCCGATCAGTTCCTGGAAGCGCTGAGCCAGGAGGTACAGGTTCACGCCGAGAAAATTTAATGAAATACAGAGGCGCAGAGACCACAGAGATGAATTCAATTGTCAGATCAGGTGATCGGCTGCGCTATACCTGTTCATCGTGACCTGAGGCCGGGGTTACTGAAGCCAGTTTATGAAGCATGTTTGAGTTATGAATTAGCGAAGGCAGGAATCGTTCATGAACGATAGAAAACGCTACCTATTCTGTACGATCAAGTGCAGCCCGAGACTGGTTACCGGATTGATCTATTTATGGATAACTGGTTGATTGGTGAGCTGAAAATGGTCGAATCATTACTTTCAATTCTTACGGCCCAAACGCTGAGACCTACTTTCGTTTAATCAACTATCGGTTGAGGTTCCTGATTAATTTTAACGTACCAATACTTGTCCAGGGTGTTAATAGAGTTGGTAATAGCTATTAACTCTGCGTTCTCTGAGACTCTGTGTTTCCCCCTTTTTCAATGCACCATTTCATCTCTCTAGCCGACGTCACGGATCTTGACGCGCTTATCCAGTCTGGCCGCGATGCCAAGGCTAATCCATTTGCCGACGAACATCTGGGCCATCATAAAACGATTGGGCTGTTGTTCTTCAACTCCAGCCTGCGTACCCGGCTAAGCACCGAGAAAGCGGCGCGCAACCTCGGCATGAACGTCATGACCCTCAACGTGGGGGCCGATAGTTGGGGACTGGAAATGGAAGACGGCGTGTTTATGAATGCTGATAAAGCCGAACACGTGCGGGAAGCAGCAGCGGTTATGGGGCGGTATTGCGATATCCTGGCCGTGCGCGCCTTTGCGGGGTTGAAAGACCGGGAGGCTGATTACAAAGAGCAGGTAATGACTCAATTTGCCAAATACGCGGGCGTGCCGATCGTGAATCTGGAGTCGGCCACGCGCCATCCGTTGCAATCGCTGGCTGACTGCATCACCATCGAAGAAGCCAAAACCAAGCCGAAGCCGAAGGTGGTATTGACCTGGTTGCCGCACATTAAACCGCTGCCTCAGGCGGTAGCCAATTCGTTTTGCGAATGGATGAACCCCCGCGCTGCTGCCGGTCAGATCGATTTTGTGGTGACCCACCCCAAAGGATATGAACTAGCCCCCGAATTTGTAGGCGATGCCCGGGTGATCTATGACCAGAATGAAGCTTTTGAAGGAGCCGATTTTATCTACGGCAAAAACTGGTCATCGTACACGCAGTACGGCCAAATGCTCACCGACGACCCATCCTGGGCCGTTACGATGGACAAGATGAATCTGACTAACAATGGTAAGTTCATGCATTGCCTACCCGTTCGGCGGAACCTGAAAGTAGCCGACGCGGTGCTCGACAGCCCCCAGTCGCTCGTCATTGAGCAGGCCGCCAACCGCGAGTGGTCGGCACAGGCAGTGTTGAAAGAAATTTTGCTGAACTTAAAATAGTTTGCTGTTTGAGGTTTACTGTTTGTCGTTGCTAATAGCACGATTCGTTGTCAGCAGCGCAATGACAAATAGTAAACTTCAACCGTCAAACTGATTCCATGAATCAGATCACAGTCCTTAAAATTGGCGGAAACATCATTGATAGTGCTACCGCTCTAACCCGTTTCCTGACTGCTTTCTCGAATCTGAGTGGTGACAGGGTCCTTATTCACGGCGGCGGAAAAATTGCGACGCAGATTGCCGAGAAACTGAACGTACCTACAACAATGGTTGAGGGCCGCCGCATCACGAATAAGCCCATGCTCGACGTGGTAACGATGGTGTACGGCGGTTTGGTGAACAAGCAAATTGTGGCCCAGTTACAGTCGCTTGGGGTCAATGCCATCGGGCTTACAGGTGCTGACGCTGGGCTTGTTCGCGCGACGAAACGCCCGGTAGGAGTGATCGATTATGGTTTTGTCGGCGATATCCAGGAAGTCGACTCGGGCCGCTTGCAGTCGTTTACGAGCCAGGGGCTGGTGCCGGTTTTTGCTCCGCTTACTTTTGATCCCACCGATCCAGGTACGTTGCTCAATACCAACGCCGACACCATGGCGCAGGCGTTGGCCGTCGATCTGAGCGGGCACAATCAGGTAACGCTGGTGTATTGCTTTGAAAAACGGGGGGTGCTGGCCAATCCAGACGATGACAACAGCGTAATCAGCCAGTTAACGCACGCCCTGTACGCTGAGCATAAAGCCGCTGGCAGCATCAATAAGGGCATGATTCCAAAACTCGATAACGCCTTTGCCGCCCTCGAAGCTGGCGTAGCGCGTGTCATCATTTGTCATGCTGACGAAGTAAGCGCCGCCCTCGCCGGCGAGGCAGGAACCGTAATTTTGGTTTGAGGTTTGATGTTTGAGGTTCGACGTTGCTCCGCTAACTAAACAGTACTGTGCTGTCAGCAGCGCAACGTCAAACCTCAAACAACAAACGTCAAACCGGTTACAACGCCAACTCCTTCGCCGATACGATGGTCAGCACTTCGGTGTCTTTAAGGCGAGCAGCAAGACCGAGTGTCTTGGGCACTTCGTAGTGGAAGAAGAACTTCATAGTGTGCAGTTTCCCCTCATAGAAAGCCAGTTCATCGCCCTGCGGATTCTGCGTCAGGATCGTTTGTTTGGCTACAAGGCCCTGCTTGAGCCACTGCCAGGCAACCACCACAATGCCCATCTGCTCCAAGAACAGTGTAGCATCGCTCAGGTAACGCTCGTAATCGCCCGCACCTGCATGGGGCGTCAGTGCCTGGAATACCTCTTGTATGCGGCCCAGTTCCGCTTTCAGGCTGGCGGCATACGTTTTTAATTCGTCGTGGTTATAGGCATCGGCAATGGTCTTGCCAATCTCCTGCATCAGCAACTGCGCCGCCTTGCCACCTTTCATGGTCATCTTCCGACCCAGTAAATCCTGCGCCTGAATGCCCGTAGTACCTTCGTAGATGGGCGTAATCCGAATGTCGCGGTAGAGTTGTTCCACCGGGAAGTCTTCCGTAAAGCCATAGCCGCCAAACGTCTGTACGCTCTGACTCACCGACTGCACGCCCATTTCGGAGGGGTACGTCTTCGCCATCGGCATCAGAATCTCAACCAGCAGCTTCGCTGTTTCCTGCTCATCTCCGTCGGCAGCATGGGCAATATCAAATTGCTTGGCGGCTTCGAGCAGCAGCGACAATGAACCCTCCGTAACGGCTTTCTGGAACAGCAGCATCCGCCGAACGTCGGGGTGGTTAATAATTGGCGTTTGCGGCGCGTCGAGGGCGTTTTTCTCGTTCAGGCGACGGCTTTGTGGCCGTTCGCGGGCGTATTGCAAGGCTGCATGGTAGGCCGCCGTGGCAATGCCCGCCGCAGTCATGCCAACGCCAATCCGCGCCTCGTTCATCATCTGGAACATGTAGGGGAGCCCCTGATGCGGCTGACCAACCAGGTACCCTACGCAGTCGTCGCGTTCGCCCATGGTCAGGTGCATGGCCGGCACACCGCGCTGCCCCATTTTGTGATACACCCCCGTCGACGTGACGTCGTTATCGACCTGCCCGCTGTCGGTCAGGCGGTACTTGGGTACTACAAATAGGGAAATACCTTTGGTGCCTTTCGGTGCCCCATCAATGCGGGCCAGCATCAGGTGAACGATGTTGCTCGCTGCATCATGGTCGCCCGCCGAGATAAATACTTTCTGTCCTTTTATCTTATACGAACCGTCGGGTTGCAGGGTAGCTGAGGTCATCACATCCGACAGCGACGAGCCGGCCTGTGGTTCGGTCAGTGCCATCGTGCCCTGCCACTCGCCCGCCAGCATATTGGGTACGTACTGGGCAACAAGTTCGTCGGTGCCGAATGAGGTAATCAGATTCGCCGCGCCCGATGTGAGGCCGGTGTACATCATGCCGTTGTTGGCGGCCATCAGGATAAAGCCGATACTCGAGCTGATGAGTTCGGGAAGTTGCTGCCCGCCGTTTTCGAATGAAAAACCGGCCCCAATCAGCCCGGCATCGCCCATGGCCTGAATGAATTCTTTCACCTTGGGGTGCACCGTCACCTGCCCGTTTTTAAGCTCAGGCTGGTTGCGATCTACCTCGCGCACGTACGGATGCATAAGCGTGTCGGCGATCTGAGCGGCCGAATCAATGGCCATATCGAACGTACCCCGGTCGTGGGCCGAGAAGTAGGGATACTTCGTCAGGTCCTGGGCCTGAAAGACCTCATGAAGCAGAAACTGGAGGTTGCGTTTGCTGAAGTAGGAAGACATGGAAAATTTAGTTTGATGTTTATGCGGTCCGCCGCTGCGGTTCGACGTTTGTTGTTGTGCTGCTTTGGTGACGGTGCCTGACAAGCAACGATAAACATCAGACAACAAACGCCAAACTTACAATAGTATGCGTGCATACTATTAGGTAAAAGTAAGAAAAACTAGTATTCCATGAGGAGGAATCTGCAAAAACCATATTGGTATGGATGTTGTTTACGTTTTGATGCTACATCACTAACCAATTCATTACAGATCATGAAACAGACTGTTTCGCTATTAGTGCTTCTCTTTTTTGCCCTGACTGCTTCCGTTGGCTATGCCCAGAATGCAAAGAGCCCACACGTCACCGCTGAGAGCCCAGACAAGAATATTAAGGTAGAATATGGCCAGCCATCGATGCGTGGCCGCGTTCTCTTCGGAAAGGAGGGCGTAACGTCACTCGAAAAATATGGTAAGCCCTGGCGGACTGGTGCCGATGCAGCTACCGAGATCACGTTCAAAAATGACGTGATGTTTGGTGGCAAAATGGTGAAAGCCGGTAAATACACGCTGGTGACGATCCCTAATGAAAAAGAGTGGTCGGTTATTCTGAACACCGTCCTGGGTCAGTGGGGCGCCTACGACTACGATAAGCACGTTGACAAAAACATACTGGAAGTAAAAGTGCCCGCCGGAACGACCAAAGCGCCGGTCGAAAAACTGACCATCACACCAACCAACAGTAGCCTGGCTATTGCCTGGGGTGGAACCATGATTACGGTGCCTGTGATGAACCACGGCAAAATGTAACAACGTACCTAACAAACGGTCAATGTCGTTTGTCAGCGCGTCCAAAAAATCCCCGGTCATGCACGGCCGGGGATTTTTTATGCTTTCGTAAAGGGCAACGGTGGTTTACTTCCGGAGCTTATAGTTTTTCCATTCGCCAAAGCGGTACTTCAGTCGATCTTCAATGAAATAGACAACCCGTTCCTTAAGGCTTAGCTTATAATGAATCTTGGCCGGGTCAAAATCGTAATTTCCGTTTTCAATCCAATTGTTCATAACCGCGGGATGACTCCCCTCGAAGCGCCTGACACGAGATATATTGTGATAGTCGTGTAGCTTAGGTGTAGTTGACAACTCTTCCTCAACGGTTCCTGCATGGCCGTAAAACGTGGCGAAAAAGGCTCCCTTCAGGTACATTTGCTCGGGTGGACGTACGTAGCTATAGTGATGAACCGGAATAGGCACGTATTGAACGTAGAGCTTTTTGCCTTTCTCGCCTTGTAGATACGTTTCATAAGATAGGTAGCGTCTAAACCCCTGCGAATCCCTGTAGGCGAAGGCATTGATGCCATTACGAAACACCCGAATTTCTTTCTTATGCTGCTTTCTTGTATTGTTTAGGTAATCATAGCTGCCGTAAAAATTCAGAAAGTCAAAGAGTAACCCATCAATTGATCGATTGTCATGTGCAGCCAGAATTGCCTGTTTGATTGTTGGTAAGTCGTTCTCATGAATCACTTCGTCAGCCTGGATATGGAATAGCCAGTCGCCTGTGCATTCACGCAACGCTGTATTTGCTTGAAGCGCAAATATTTTACCATTCTGACGCATCGTTTCATCCCAAACGGTATCAATAATACGGATACGTGAATCACCAAGCGCTTCGATTGCTTCACGAGTGCCATCTGATGAATCGCCAACCGCTATAATAAATTCATCGCATATAGGCAGAACAGACTGAATAGCAGCTAAGAAAGGATATTGATACGTGAACCCGTTACGAATGTAAGAGAAGCCACTTATTTTCATGATTGGTGGATATTTACTTGCATAGAAATACGTATGCAAGATAACCACAAATCAGAATGGATAACCTACCGCGATGTTCAGGATGAGGTTTTCACGACGCCAGGCCCGGCTACCAAAATCAATCTGATTTAGCACCCAGCGCTGTCCTTCAGGTAGATAGGGCTTTTGGAACGGTGTGGCTAAATCGGCCCGGACCAGAAAGTACGATAGATCGATGCGTAAGCCAACGCCACCGCCAATGGCTAATTGCTTAATAAAGTCTTTGCTGAATTCTGAACCAGGACCGTAGGTAGATGCATCAGAGTATGACCATACGTTCCCGGCATCTATGAAAGCGGCTAACTGGAAAAGGGAACCGAGTTTGGCCCGTAATTCGGTGTTTACCTCTAGTTTAACGTCCCCACCACCATCTTGAAAGAGCACCTGACTGCCAACATTGGAGAACGTTCCCGGCCCTACAGCGCGTGGCCTGAATGCCCGAACACTATTAGCCCCTCCTACGAAGTATTGCCTCACAAAAGGAAGTTCGGCCGAATTGCCGTAGGGAATGCCAACTCCGCCGAAGAAGCGGTTAGCCCAAACTAGCGATTTGTTTAACTGAATGTAATGTCGGCTATCAAGATCTACACGGAAAAACTGCGCAAAAGGAACCTCGATGATGCGTTTGTAATCTAATGAATCTGCCTTCACGAATAAGCCAGCCAAGTTACCGGCTGGTTCAACATTTAATGTCCACCGGTTACTGTATTTGCGGTTTGCGTTCGGCAGCGAATTTATGTTCAGCGTGTATAGGCTACTTAAAATAAGTTGGTCTTCAATAAGCCGTACAAAAGGCCCGGAAGTTTCAGGATCGCTAAGGGCTTCAAAGAATTTGGGCCCGAAATTAAAGCTGTGTACATAGTTGATATTTATTGGATTAAAGGAATGCTCAACTCGATTGCTAGTACGGAAGGCATATCCAAAAGAGGCCCGTAACGAACTGAGGTTGTACAGCGAATCGCGTTGGAGGAGTTCGTAGCCAAGTGATATGTTCGTTTTTGGTAAAATCTGACGGCGGTCGTACCGAATGGTGAATGGCGCAACCAATCGCGGAAAGCTTAGGGTCGCATCGGCCCCATACCGGTAGTTTGTGACGCCACGCCCGGCCGCCCCGATCTGCAAGTCGATACCCGCCGTAGCATTCAGATTAAGCTGTTCAGCCCGTCCGAAAACGTTTCGGCCAATCCAGCCGACAGTCAGCAACGTACCTGCGAGGTTGTTGGAGCGGGAGTTGCCCGATACTTCAAGCCGAACCGATTTGCGGGGTAGGGGTGTGAGGTAGTAGTTTACGTCGAACAACGCTGAGTCGCGGCCATAGCGGCCCACAGGCTCAAAGCGATTGCGGACATACTTGAACGTACCCAGATTCACCAGTCGGGACAGCGACAGATCCTGCGCCCGACTGTTATACCGTCGTCCAGGCCGTAAGCTAATTACGTCGTTGAAGAGTTGCGGCTTGAATACTCGCCCTGAATCAACGATAAAGAAACGACGTAAGGACTTGCCGGTGTCGGCGGGGTTGATTACCTCGGGGCGATAAGCCTCGGCCCGGTTTGTATCGCGGCGAGCCGTACGAAGCGTGTAATTGGGGTATATATAGATGTTACGAATGTAGTAGGGAATCTTCGCCGCCTCCGGAATGTCAGGCTTGATGGCTACGTAGAACCGCGTTTTGTGGTCGCCTACTGCAGTGTCGGCCAGGATGGCAACGTAGTCGGGCAGGAAGTAGTAGAAACCGCGCTGTTTCAGAGCATCGGCGATGCGTTGCTGTTCTGATTTGAGTACGTCAAGTAAGAACGGATTGCCAGCCTTCAGAAAGGTGCGGGGCGACGCGTTGAACATGGCCCGGGCCACCAGTGTAGAATCACCAATGAACGAAACCGAATCGATCAGGTAGCGTTGGGGAACCTGTGCCGTATAGCGGGCCTTTGTCTGGTAGCTGTTTATATCCACAAACTCACCACCAACCTGCGACCGGAAGTACCCTTCATTTTCAAGGACATTGGCCATGAGCGCGCTGTTAGCGGTCAATCCCCGAGCCGACGCCAGTACGGGTGCTTCGCCGAAACGGCGGCGCAGGCTGGCTTTAAAACCAGTCTCTTTTTTTGGCTCGCCAATAAAATAGTACATCGCCACTTTATAGGGGAAGCCAAATAGCCGCTTGTTGGGGCGGGGTCTGGCCAACTCCGAGAGCTGATCTTTCAACCGCGATTTCTCGTCTTTGGTAATGGTTGAATCGGTGTTCAGAACGAAGTCAGCACCAACGTATAGTTTTTCCCCGGCAGGCAGTTTTTTCGCAACGTTACAGCCCTGAATAAGCAGCACGCTACACAAAAAGGTGACTAGCTGGTATGAGTGAATGGTCTTCATGAATGGAAAAGGCACTGAATTTGAACGTGGGATTTGGATAAAGTACCGGGTACGTTGTCGGCATTTTGTGTTTGCCAACGTGAATCAGGTAGCTGGTGCCTTGTCAAAGAACACAGCGTCGATCACGCAGCAAACACAAAATCGCACTACTCGACTTCCTCCTCTTTTCGCCGTCTGACCAGTTCGGCCAGGGTATTAAAATCAACGGTGATAACGAAGCCCACGCCGGTTTCGATTACAAAACCTTCGAGAATGGTTCGTTCGGTGTTACTACGGCGATACGCGCGCAAGGCATAGCGTCCATCACGGGTAAGGTTGTAGTTCAGGTTCAGGTTATCGAAAACGGCGTTGTTATTCTGCGCCGCCCGCACATCCTGTGAGCCTTCGACCAGGAAGTTCTTCCCGACCGAGACCGTAAGCCGGCCCTGAAGGAAACTCCTTGACAAACCGATGTTCAGGTCGGTGCGGTTCGTGCCTGCATTGCCACCCGTTTGTGCAGTCCCACTCCGGGAGTTCAGCCCCACATCCAGATCAACGCCTTTGATGAGCCCGGACGCAAACTGCTGCAACTGCTGACTGATGATCTTGCTCACGCTGCTGCGGGCAATGTTCTCGGCAGCGTCGCCTACGTTGAATTCCGATGATGACCCACCCGACGACTCCGAGATGAAGTTGCCTAGAATAAGCAGCCCGAATACCTGCTTATTCATCTGATTCTGGTCTTCGCGTAGAGTTGCCAGTTTGGTCGATACTAAATCAGAGGCGTTGCCCAGCCGGGATAGCGTTTCGCGCGGAGCGATGATATCGAAGCCGATATTGGGTGCGGCCAGATTACCACTCAGCGTCAGGGCTACGTTGTAGGGCAAGTTTATCTTGGTGGTCGAAGCCGTCGCGTTCGTCGATTCACTGGCGATCAGGGCGTCGGAGGTTGTCCGGGCTTCGTAGATGGCGGTCAGATTCAGGTCAGCCTTAAGCGGATCGCCCGTGAAGTTAATGTAGCCCCCTTTCTGGAGTTTAAACTCCCGCTGCAGCACTTGATAGGTCAGCGAGTAGCTACCTTCTGTTACTTCATACCGACCCAGTACCGACACATCACCACTTGGCTCAACCGTTACGGCCAACTGGGCATTGCCCCGCGCTTTCAGGTTATCGCCGTTCAACTCATCGACAATAATCGTAATCTCCGACCGGTCATCGGCTTCCAGCGTCAGGTTAATTGTCGAATTATTCAGCTTTTCGAACTGAAGCGGTGCCAGCACCGAATCTGGTTTGGGACGCAGGTATTTGCTGAGCGCCAGTGTATCAGAGTGGTCGATGAAGGTAACCGTTTGGCGGGCGTCGTTCAGGCTGGCCTCATCGCTGGGCAAGACCGTGGTTACTTTACTGCCCTCTTCCAGCTTCACCCCGCCAGTGATCGCCGGAGACGAACCCGTGCCAACAATGTGAAGGTTAGCCGACACCGACGCTTGTCCGTAGAAGAAGTCATTGTCTTTACGGGCAGCATTCAGCGCCAGAAAATTTTTGGCCCGCACCCGGAGGTCATAGGCAATGTCAGGAATATTTTTCAGCTCAACGCGGCCGTCGGTAGTCAGGGTCCGGCCCAGCGTGTCGCGGAGATTGAAATCGGTCAGAGTCATGGTCTGACCCGCCAGCCGAATGCGTTCCTGATCGATGCGGTACGTAGCATTTAGCCGCTTGATGTTAAACGCCACCGAGTCGAACGAGATACCGCCGTTGAGGCGCGGGTTGGCTACTGTTCCCTGAATATCGGTCTCGCCCCGCAACTGCCCTCTGGCCCGCCGTAGTTCGCCAAAGCTGAACGCCTCAATCGTTTTAGCGTCGAGCCGGTTCAGTTTCAGGTAAAAATCGAGTGCTTCTTTCGGGTCATTGGGGTCGTAAAAGCCCGAGACTTTCACGTCATTGGTGGTGCTCAGGAGGGTTACGTTTACGGCAATACGATCGCCTGAGGCATTGGCAAAGTCGCCATTGAGCGTACCAATCGGTTTGTCCATCACGCGGAGGCTGTCAATACGCAGATCACCCGTAAACGAAAGCGGTGTACCGCCCGGCGGCGACATATAGTCGCGAACCACTACATTGCTGTTCAACGTACCCGCCGCCAGGGTTGTGTCCTGATTCGCCAGACTCGCCAGGTCGCTCAGGTTTACGTTGCGGGCCTCAACGCGCAAGGGGCCATTAGCAACCGGCTCAACGCTATTGACACTGATGGTTTGCCCGCCCTGCCTGAGTATGAAGTTCTGGGCTAATACGCCCTTGGTGCCGTATTGCAGGTAACCCGTTGTGTCAGAGGTCCAGGTTCGGTAGTTGGTCAGCAGACCGCGTTGCCCAACCTGCAGCCGGTAGTTGTTGTCAACCAGCGACACCAGTCCGGCCAGGCCGTACCGGTCTTTGTTGACCGAATCTTTATTGACTACGGCAAACGAGAACCGGTTATTGGCGGCCGAGCCGGTGAGCTGCGTCAGGCCGATTTTCAGGCTATTCGTTTGTAGTGCGTTGAATTGCCCAGCTACGCTCAACTGATTATTGTAGGCCAGCAAAGCCAGCGATGATCCTTTTACGACGATGGTGTCGTAGTCGACAAGACCAGTTTTGATGGTTGCCGCAAAGGTGGTATCGCGGGTGTTGTCAAGGTAGGCGTTCAGCGAGACGGGTTCGAGTTTGCGCAGTGCCGGTGCAAATGCCTGCAGGAGTGGGTGCTGCCGTACCTGTCCCTGCACGTAGAAGCTGTAGGGCGGCTTAACGGTTTTGTAGGTGAGATCCGGAATCTTGAAATAGCGCCCAATCTCACTGGCCACGATGTCGTATAGCTGCGTGTATTCAAATTGGCCGCTGAGTGCCAGTTGCCCAAACGGTAATCCCAGCACCAGCGTTTTCCGGTTGGGGTTCATGGTACCGGCCTTCAAGTACAGCGTATCGATGGGGTAGTTTTTGCCTTTCAGACTCACCACCGCGTCGTTGGCATAAATAGTTCCTTCGGGCCGAACCGGGTCGGTCGAGGTCATAGCAAGTCTGATATTCCCTTTCAGCGAGAGCGGATCGGCGTATAACTTCAATTTGTCGAGGTTCAACTCCCGGATATTAATATCGCCGGCAATCGTGGGGTAGGCTGTTTTCAGGCCCACTTTCGTATCCAGCGTGAGTTGGGCGTTCGGGTCATTGATGCCACCTTTTAGGGTCAGTTCGCCGTTCACCAGCGAGCCATTCACGTCCGCATTTTTGTACGAGTAGCCGTTCAACCCTGCTTCATCGACCACCGCGCGGAAGTTGGTTTGCATCGTAGCCGGGTCAAGGCCGCGGCCGTTCACTGCCGCCCGGGCCGTGATCGTACCATATTGCTTCGGATTCATCAGCCACTTGCCCGCCTCGAACTTGTTTAGTACCGCTTTACCCGCATAGGATTGCCCTTTACCTGCGTAGAAATTGCGCAGGGAGCCGTCAAATGCGGCAGTCCCCCAGTTTGTTGCCAGTCGGGCATCGGTTGTCAGGTTGTTTAACGTACCCCGTACCGTGCCGGTTAGCTTCAGTTCCGGGGCCAGGGCCACCGAATCGGGTAACGTACCTGGCGGCAGCATCTTTTTCAGGTCGGCGCGATTGGTGCGGGCGTCGGTTAAGGTTAGATCGAGGCCCAGCCGATCGGGGTTGGTTACGTTGGTCATCCGGCCGCTGGCTTTGAGTACTGTGCCCGAAAACATGGCAAACTCAGCCTTTGGAATCCGGAGGTCGGCTAGTGTACCGCGCAATTGTGCATCAGCCCTGACAACCTCATTGCGGTTCCCTGCCAGCGGTGGCGTGTCGGCCAGGAAAGGAGCTAGCTGGAGCACATCGGCAAAGGCGAGCTTACTTTGCCGCAGGTTAAGCAGCACCTTTACCCGATTCAGGTTTTTGCCTTCTGTAGCGCGGGTAAGTTGCCCCAGCGAATCATAGCGCAGTTCGAGACGGTCGCGCAAAATGGTGTTTGGCGTACGGATAAACAGGTTGGTAAGCAGCGTAGCTTTTTCGCCATAGAGCAGATCAACGTCGAAATGTTGTAACACGAACCCACTTTTGTCTTTAAACTTACCTTGTCGAATTTGCCCCGATATGGCTTGTGGACTGTACAGCAGATTGCGGCCTTCGATCCCCAAACCGCTCATGTCAAGGTGGCCATAGTCGAGGCCACGAGGCTGCCGGGCCTGCGTCTCATCATCGAAGCGGATCCGGTTGTTCGAGAATTTCGCGGAGCCGATCTGGGCGATCCAGCCAACGGGTTGGGCTTCCTCGGCTTTTTCTTTCGCTTTCAGTACAGGATCAGCCTGTTGAATAGCCACCGCTGCATCCTGAGATCGGGCCTGCTGTTTGGCTCGCTGCGGACGGAGCAGGGTCGTGGTAATATCGCCGTTGGCCATTGCCAGCGATTTAATCCCCACCTTCTCACCGTTGAGATGAAAGTAATCGCTTTCCATGGCCAGCTTACCCACCTTACCCGTCGTCGCAAAATCAGCTGTCTCTATGCGAACATCCCAGAGCGCGCGGGTCAATTGCCATGTTCCCAACCCAAGCGTGAGGGTATCGCCCGGTTTCGATGGAGCCGAAGGTGGGGTGGGAATGCCTTCATAGATTCGGCTCTTTACACTCAGACCATCGGCTGTAACGTTTTGAATAAGGTACCGTGACCGGGCCACATTGACCTCACTGAAGTTGACGTGCAGACTGTCTACGTAGGCGTTCACGTTGGCGCCAGCCACGTCGTCCTCGTAACGGATCAGCACCTTACGGAGGTTAGCGCCCACCAGACTAATGTCTAATGGCGTTGATGTCGTGTCGGCTTCGGGGGCAATCTTATTGGCCAGACTGGCCGTATCGGGCTGGGCCGTATTGAAGGCATCCAGTATGTAATTGAAATTAAATGCCGTGTCGGGAAGGGTGCGGGTTACATGTAGACTAACCTTCTCCAATTCAATTTGATTGATGGAAATTTTGTTCTGCAACAGAGCCATCATGTCGAGATCGACACGCATTTTTTCGCCCAGGAGAAGCGTGTCGCCCTGGGGCGTCTTGAAAAACACATCTTCCAGTTCGATCCAGTCCGGGATGCGATACCTGATGTGGCCAATGCGGAATGGTGACTTAATTTTTTTGCCCAGATAGCTATTAACCTGCTGGGTAACAAAGTTCTGTCCCCAGGTTGTAGTCGCCACAACCGTGACGAAGCCAGCTACCAGCAGAATGAGAGCCAGTATAACAAGACCGGTTGTTACCAAAAATCGTTTCACGAATAGCGTCGAGTGTGTGAAGTAGTTACCATATGATATAACGCGAAAAAGGGGACGCGTGTTATTGCCCGGCAACCTAACGTACCTGTCTAGACGTTTAGTTGTGAACGACGTATCACAGACTTGAATCCGTTGATGTAATGGACAAAACGGACTAAAGACCGGGGTACAGCAAACTGAAAAAGCGTCTGCCGCTTAGCAAAGTAAGCAACAGACGCCCTTATATGCACCGTAAACGGCTTGTAAAACTACTTAATCGTCCTCGTCCTCGTCGGTATCGCCTTGTCCGATACGAACGAAAGCACCCCGGCGAGGGGCAGGCATCACACTCGTCGAGCCCCGAACGGTCTGCCAGACGATCTCGCTGAAAATCAGGTCATCGATCTCGTCGGGGCGGGTCAGGTTGAAGAGCGACGACCGTCTTGAGTTGTTGTTCACAGCTACATTCCGCTGGTTCAGGTCAATGCCTGCTTCGCGAGCTATAAACGGGGTAAGGGTCGGCGTTTTGTTGAAACAGCGCCACATAGGGGTTGCGGCGGCATCATACTGGCTCATGGGTTTCAACCCCAGAATCAGCTCGATCGTGCGCAGCAGTCCCGACGTTGAATACATCGTGTGATCGACAAAACCGCGCTTTACGAAGCCGCCAGCCACAAAAGCAATCGACCGGTGCGCATCTACATGGTCGGGGCCGTTCTGGGCATCGTCTTCCAGAATGAATATCACCGATTCGTTCCAGATGGGGCTTTTCGAGAGGTGCTCTACAAATCGACCTACCGCCAGGTCGTTATCGGCCACGGCCGCGTCGGGCGTGGGTAAGCCAATGCGGGCTCCCGATGTGTGGTCGTTGCCGAACCGGACGGTCGATAAGCGGGGTACGTTGCCCGCGGCTACCAGCGCATCGAAATCGGTCTCCCAGGCGGCCTCCCGCTTCACATCCATATACCCAAGGTTGTAGCCTTTGAAGGCCGGGCAATAGTGCCCTTCCAGGGTTTTGATGTTAGGTTTGTCGTCGTCGGCGAACCAGCCGTAGCTACGAAACGAGACGCCCGCCCGCTTGCAGTGATCCCAGATGAAGCCATCGCGCGGATGGGCAATTTCTTTCTGTCCTTCGTAGTCGTAGGTGCCACCCCGCCCGCCATAGCTGGTAACCCAGTTTTTCTCTACATAATCGTTGGCATAAGCCGCCGATGACCAGTTGTGCCCGTCAGCACTGACTTCGGCATCGACGTAAAAGTTGTCGAGTAGCACAAATTCTCGTGCCAGCGCGTGCTGATTCGGAGTGACTTTCTGCGGAAACAGACAGAGTGACGCATCGCCGTTGCCTTCCGGCATATCGCCCAGAATCTGGTCGTACGTGCGGTTCTCTTTGATGATGTAAAAGACGTACTTGATCGGCGATGATTGCCCTTTGCCAATTCGCATGGGGATGGGATTGCCCACTTCGCCTTCCGATTGAAGTTCCTTCCGCTTCGTGTAAGGCGTGTTGGCATACACTAGCCGCGAGTAGGCCGCCAGCGTAGCCGGTTCCGGCTTACCGGCGTCGGGTACGTCGATGATCGAGAGGGTACCTTTAAACAAGCCGGCGATATACTCGACCGGGCCGGGGTTGGCCTGCGGATTGGGGCCTACCTGCTGCGGGGTACGTGTTCTGACGGGGTTGGGGCCCTTTGGGTTGGCCTTCGAGGAGAACCCTTTACCGTTGGTGACGAACAGCGTTGGGCCAATCACTTTCACTGCCGTTGGATACCAGCCAGTCGGAATGAACCCACTGGAGAGGCTATGCCCTTTCCGTGACACATCGAACACGGCTAGGCAATTGTTGTCGGCGTTGGCAATATATAGGGTGTTTTCATCGTCGCTCAGGGCCAATCCGTTGGGAGTAGTGCCTACGGGCGCATCCGGAAAGAGGGAGGCGGTCAGCGTTTCGATCACCTGCCGCCGGGCTACGTCGATCAGGGCAACGGTATTATCGTTTCCGTTGGCAACGAACAGGTATTTTCCATCGCGGGTCAGCAGCAGATCATTGGGGTTTTTATTGGTGGCAATCCGGGCAATAGGCTGGAGGGTGTTGGCATCAATGACCGCCACGCCAGCCCCGCCCCAGAGCGATACATATAGTTCCTGCTTGTTGGGCGACAGCAAACAAGTATAGGCCGCCGCCCCCACGTTTAGTTTGCGGATTACCTGGCGGCTCTTCGTGTCGGCCATGTACACCGAGCTGTCTTCTTTCGTTACAACATATAGTCTATCCTTTCCGCTATCGACACAAAGGCCGGCCGGCGAAATCTTAACAGGCCACGGTTTGCCCAACACAATGGGCTGGCCGGGCACCAACTGCCTGTTTTCGATCCGGTAAGTCAGCACCCGGTTGTCGTTTCCACCCGAGGCGTATAGGGTCGTTTCGTCGTCGCTAAACGCCAGACCAACGTAGGCTTTGGCCACTTTGGCGGTGTCCAGGATCTGCCGTGAACCCGCGTCGATCAGGGTAATGCTTTGCGTGCTTTGGCCATTGTTGGTGATTGCGATAAGCTTTTTCGAGGGCGACACTACCATGGTCAGTGGCAAGTCGTCGAGGTCGAGGCTGCTGCCGGGCGGGGTCAGCGACCAGCCGTTCGGCAGGTTGATCCGTTTGTCGGCTAGTTGTTTATACACCGCTGCACCTTCGGCCGATTGGCTGGAACTGCTCGTGCGCTGGCAACTGGTGTGTAGCAGCATCAACAGGACACCTAGTCCGACAGACATACTGGGTAGCTTCTTCATAGGGGTAATAGTGTAAAGCAGGTTAAGGCGAAAAGACAAAACTACCCGTTTGTCAGGCCGTTGCCAGGGCATGGATCGTCAATTCATAGAATGACAACATTGGCGTCTTTTTACCCAATCGACCATGCTTTTGCCAACGTACCTGCGGGAAACTCGACGGTGTCGGCGGGAAGTTCAAGGAAAGCGTCGGCGGCGGTCAGGTTAGTGAAGTCGCCGGAGCCGCTGCCGGGCAGGGGGTGAGCCAGCACTTGGCCGTCGGCGGTGGCTTCGAGCCGGGCGGGCGTGAAATACGTGAGTTGAGGTTTGAACGTAACCGACTTGGCCAGCTGTACGTAGAGCGCTGGCTCGGCCACCATGCCCATCGCCGTTTGCAGATACGGACGAACGTACCTGTAGAAGCAGAGCGTGGTGGATACCGGATTACCCGGCAGGGCAAACACAACGCGCTGCCCATCTGGGCTTGTGCCAAACCAGAGCGGCTTGCCGGGACGCTGCTCGATCTTGTGGAAATGCCGCCGAATACCTAATGCACCCAGCACCTCGGGCACAAAATCAGCTTTGCCTGCCGAAACGCCGCCGGTCATTACCAGCACATCATGCCGGGCCAGCAGCGCCGACAAGCCCGACGTGATGGTGCCTATATCATCAGGAAAATGATGGACCGACGCGTCGATGTTCAAGTCGCGCAGGGCCGCCTGCAGGAGGTATGCGTTCGACTGGCGAATCTGGTGGGGGAGGGGCGTCTGGTGCGTATCAACCAGTTCGTCGCCGGTTGAAATTACCGCTACGCGGGGGCGCTTCAGAACCGCGACCGACGTTTGCCCAACCGAGGCCACAACGGCGAGTTCAACCGGTCGGAGCACCGTGCCGGCGGGCAGGAGCACATCGAACGTGCGGCGGTCGCTACCTTGCTTATGCACATTTTGTCCTTTCACCATCTCGTCTGGAATCGTCAGCGTAGCCAGGCCATCGGTGATCGACAGGTCTTCGTAGCGGATCACGGTATCGGTGCCGGTTGGCAGAATGGCCCCCGTCATTACCTCAACGCAACCCGTGGGATCCAGCAGCGCCTGGAGTGGCTCGCCTGCTCGCTGTATAGCCAACACCGGGTACGTTGTCTGCCCATCGGCTAGCGCGTTGGAGTGAATGGCAATGCCATCCATAGACACCCGATCGAATGGGGGGAAATCGCGATCGGCCAGAATGGTTTCGGCCAGTACCCGGCCGCGTGCGTCGGCAAACGGCACCGTTTCGGTCGATTGTGAGAGGGCGTGGGTGGCCAGGATGTTATCAGCCTCGGCAGTAGTCAGCATAGTTGGGTTAGTTGAGAAGGCCAAAAATAGCTCTTTCCGGTCGAGGTTCTGTCACTGCTACAGGCCGTGACCAGGCGTAGCTGATGCATTTCGTTTTGTGTGCTGTGTGCTGCGTTCTGCCAAGCCAGTTTGCCGGCAGAACGCGGCTCCACTTAATCAATCAGCGAACCTGATACTTATTTTTTCAAACAGTGTTTTGTTGGTCTGCGGTTAAAGTAGCTCACTAACTAAAGCGTTATGTTCACCAGGAACTACCCCACGGGTTTTAAACCCCCACTTTATAATGTGCTGCTTATCAGTTGTATGGATTTGCGGCTGCTTGAAAATATTACTCATTTCATGGAGCATGAGAATCTGGTCAATCGCTACGACCAGTACATCATGGCTGGTGCCTCAATCGGAGCCCTGATGGGTACGTCGCCCGCTGATGATGACCTGATGTGTAAAGAAGACTACAGAGGGTGGGAGACGGGACTGCTACAGCACGTTGACCTGGCCATTAAGCTGCACAACATCAAAGATATTTACATTCTGGAACACCGCAATTGCGGGGCTTATAAAGCATTT
This sequence comes from Fibrivirga algicola, assembly GCF_011742925.1. Lineage (GTDB taxonomy): Bacteria > Bacteroidota > Bacteroidia > Cytophagales > Spirosomataceae > Fibrella > Fibrella algicola. The sequence continues at coordinate 517,893 of NZ_WAEL01000004.1, read as the reverse complement.
TTGAAGGACGGTCAGGGTGATTATGAAACGTTGGGGTATACCAAAGAATTTAATGATCATAAAAGATATGCCCAACGTCTGTCAGACAGGCTACAGGATTACCTGGCCGAACGTGATGCTGCTAACTTAGTACCATCCAGTAATTCGGAGGTACCCATTAACATCCACGGCTTTATAATGGACATTCGTGGCAATGTTGAACTGCTTTGCACAACCGCTCCTTTTGTGGACCCGCTGGCAAAAGCAGCTCGCTGATGCGGCCTGATTTTCGGCTGAAGCACGTTGTCTAACCGATTCCCTCGGGTAGGCGGCGTGCATTTTTCGGGCATTCTACGCTTCAGGCCGCGGTTCAACCGGTAGTATAGCGCTTACGAACTGCTAATTACGTGTGTGTACTATCTTTCTTGCCATTTTTGTAGTCGGATAGTCGTATCATATAGGCCACCATGAAGAAAACAACTACGTTCTGCTTAGTACTCTTGACCAGTCTGGCCGGATTCGCCCAGACCGTAACCCCCAAACGGCCCATTACGCCGCAGGATATCTACCGGCTCCAGAGTCTGAGCGACCCGCAGGTAGCGCCGGATGGCAACTGGGTGGCTTATGTGCAATCGAGCGTCGATCTGTCGAAGGATAAACGCAATGCCGATATCTGGATGGTAAGCTGGGACGGCAAGCAGTCGGTGCAACTGACCAATAGTCCGGATGGCGAATCGCGCCCCCGGTTTAGCCCCGACGGCAAGTATTTGTCGTTTGTGTCGGCGCGGCAGGGCAACGCCAAAGGTCAGCTCTGGCTGATGGACCGGCGCGGCGGGGAAGCCAAAAAACTGACCGACTTAAAAACGGACCTGGAAGACTACGAATGGGCTCCCGACGGCAAGAGAATAGCGCTGGTGCTTCGCGATCCGGACTACTCAGATTCGTCGAAAACGAAGATTCGCACGCCCTACGTCATGGACCGGTATCACTTCAAAGCCGATACGAAAGGGTATCTGGACCGGAGCGCCGTGCATCTGTACGTTTACAACATCGACACCAGAAAGCTTGATACGCTGACCGCTGGTGCCTCCGACGAAACGTCGCCCGCCTGGTCGCCCGATGGCTCGATGCTGGCCTTTGTGAGTAACCGGACGGATGATCCCGACAAAAACGAGAACACGGACATTTACGTGATGGAAGCCCGGAAAGGAGCGCCCATGAAGCAGCTAACCACCTGGACTGGCACCGATGGGGACCCGGTCTGGAGCCCCGACGGAAAGCGCATTGCCTACCAGCGGTCTACCGGTTCGGGGGCATTTATCATGTACGATCAACCCGTGCTGGCGGTGATTAGCAAAGACGGGGGCGAACCTCAACTCCTATCGAAAGCACTGGACCGTCCTATTCAAAACCCGCGCTGGTCGAAAGACGGGCAGTCGATTGCGGTGTTGGTACAGGACGACCGCCAAAGGTACGTGGGGCAGTACACGCTGGCCGATGGCAAGTTTACGAAGGTAGCAGGAGGCAACCGGTCGTACAGCAGTCTGGAACCTGGTTCGGCGGGCAACTGGCTGGCCATGTTCAGCGAGCCGCAACTGCCCGGTGAGTTGTATGCCCTCGAAAACGGTACACCCCGTCGCCTGACCCACGCACACGATGAGTTTCTGGCTCCGCTCGAACTGGCTACGGTAGAGGGATTTACCTCGAAAAGTAAAGATGGAGCATCGGTGTCGAACCTGCTGTTCCGCCCCGCCAACACGCCGGCCAACAAGAAACTACCGACCATTTTCTTTATCCACGGTGGGCCCGTGTCGCAGGATGAGTATTCATTCGACCTCACCCGGCAGTTGCTCGCTGCTGGCGGCTATGCGGTTGTGGCGGTCAACTACCGGGGCAGCAACGGGCGGGGCATCGATTTCTGCAAAGCCATCTACGCCGACTGGGGCAACAAGGAAGTGCTGGATATCCTGGGTGCCGCCGATTATGTGGTCGAGAAAGGCATTGCCGAGCCAGATCGGCTTGGTATTGGTGGCTGGAGCTACGGCGGTATCCTGACCAACTATTCCATTGCAACTGATCCCCGGTTCAAAGCGGCAGCCAGCGGAGCCGGCAGTTCACTGCAATTATCAATGTATGGTATCGATCAGTACACAAATCAATACGAAAATGAGTTGGGTGCTCCCTGGAAAAACCCGGAGAAATGGATGAAGCTGTCGTATCCATTCCTGAAAGCAGACCGCATCAAGACGCCGACCATGTTCATGGCGAGCGAGAAAGATTTTAACGTACCTGTGGCGGGTAGCGAGCAGATGTATCAGGCGTTGCGGTCGCTGGGTGTGCCGACCCAACTGATCATTTACCCTGGTCAGTTTCACGGCATTACCACGCCAAGCTACCAGAAAGACCGTTCTGAACGCTACCTGCAATGGTTCGATAAATACCTAAAGCCTAAAACGCTCTAGGCTGACTTTCAGCCCAATGGCTTCAGCCTGCATCAATGGCCCTCTACGGCTGTATCGCATCATTCCACGGCTAACGTGGTCGACGATACAGTAATAGAGGGCCATTCTGTGTCTTTGTCGGGTAGTCGTATGCCTGATTTGACCGATCACCCCCAAACCATGACCAGTTCCTTTCTGTCTTTTTCTGCACTTGCGCTATCGCTCCTAAGCCTGGGTGCGCCGGGTACGTTCGCCGCCGATAATGTGCCGCTTACCAAAGCAACTGTTGCTGCAAAACGTGCGATCAAACCAACGGAGGTAAAACTGCCGGCGGGCTTTTCGGCGTCTATCGTAGCCGAAGACCTGGGGGCTGCCCGGCACGTGGTGGTGAGTAAGACCGGTGATATCTATGTAAAGCTGGGACAGTTGAAAGACGGCAAAGGCATTTACCGCCTCCGCGATACGAACAAAGACGGCGTCGTTGATGAGCGCGTAGGCTTCGGCGATTACCCCGGTACCGGCCTGTTCATGCACGAGGGTTACCTCTACGCGTCATCGAACAACACGGTATTTCGCTACAAACTCAATGACAGTCAGGAAGTGGTGAACCCCGATCAGCCCGAGAAAGTAGTGTCGGGGCTGCGGGAAAAAGAACGCGATAAGTCGAAGTCGATTGCCATAGATAATCAGGGAAATCTATACGTAAATATCGCCTCAGACAATGACCGTTGCCGGGTTGCAGGTACGGGTAAAGGGATGATGCCTTGCCCCCTTCTCGATTCGGCAGCGGGTATCTGGCGCTTCAAAAGCAACGTACCTAATCAGTCGTTTGCCAGCGGTACCCGCTTTGCAACTGGCCTGAAAAACGTGGTTGGGCTGGACTGGAACACAAAGACCAACACCCTTTTTGTAATGCAGCACGGACGCGGCGCGTTCGACGATTTTTATCCGCAGTACTACACCCCGCAGCAAAGCGCCGAGCTACCTGCCGAAACTATGTATGAACTGCACGAAGGTGATGACGCGGGCTGGCCATACGTGTATTACGATCACATCCAGAAAAAGAAAATTCTGGCTCCGGAGTACGGCGGCGACGGTAAAAAGCAGGGTACAACTAAAACTATTGACCCACTGGCGGCTTTCCCGGCGCATATGGGGCCGAACGGGCTGCTATTTTATACCGGTACCGCTTTCCCGGCTCGCTACCGGAATGGCGCATTTATTGCCTTTCACGGTCAGTCGCAGGCGTTGCACAAGGGCTATCTAATCGGGTTTGTTCCGTTCAAAAATGGGAAGCCATCGGGGCCCTGGGAGATCTTCGCGGATAATTTTGCGGGCACCGATCTAGTGAAGCCAACCGGCCCCGTGCAGCACCGCCCTTGCGGACTCGCTCAGGGACCAGACGGCTCGCTCTATGTGACCGATGATCTGAACGGCACGCTGTTTAAAATCAGCTACGCGGCGCAGTCGCCAGCCAAAAAGGGAGCCAGTTCAGGCCGGAGATAAACCGGTGCTGGTGTAGCGTGAGTACTACCAATGACGTCCCTCTGTGATTCGTTTTCACCTGGAAGCGATGGACGGGGCAGTGAGCTCATTGCCAGTAACTTATAAAAAGCGGTATGCACCTTTACTGTTTCTTCTGCTTCCAGTCACTAGGGGGCTACCTGTAGAAAACCGTAAGGATGTGGGTTTCCGCCGTCAACCGTAGCCTCATTTGCCGGGCTGGAAGGCTGGCTTTTTTACGGTTAGGTTGGTTAGCTTCTTTCCAACTAGAACGAGAACCAGCCATGAGCGAGCAGAAAGGAGTGGACGATGTGGACCTGCGTATTCAGGCCGTAAACATCACAGTTGACGACGATTTCAAAGATCATATAACGCAGGCACTGGCCAAACTTCGTCGCTACTACAGCGGTGACCTGATCACGGCCGATGTTATTCTGCGCGACGAGGCACACGGTGCCCCAAATACGAAATCACTTCGTATCAGTTTAGGTGTGCCTGGCACAGCCATTTTTGCCGAAGAGGAGGGCGAAAACTGGTATACCATGCTGCATACAGTGACCGGCAAATTGAAGCATCAGCTTGAGCGTAACTTTACCAATTCGCAAAATAGCTACCGACAATCATCGTAGATGAACGTACCTGAACCGCCGGGGTCAATCAGAAAACCAGCCAGATAGCCAGGGTGGGTGTTCTGCTGGCCCCGTTGTTTTTTATCATCGTCCCGTAGGGGCGCCGCATAGGCAGGTTAACAGTTTGATAATCGACGGCGGTATAACTTTCTCAACCAGGTTGCTCAACTTGCCGGTGATTGAGCAGACCGTACATTGACCACCGTACTACACCGCGCCGAGTTTGGGGCCGATTTTATTTGGGGAACAGCCACCGCGGCTTTTCAGATTGAAGGGGCGACCATCACCGATGGTCGGGGCGCATCGATTTGGGACACGTTCTCGCAGAAACGCGGCGCTATCAAAACCGGCGAAAATGCGCTTATGGCCTGTGATTTTTATCACCGCTATGCCACCGATATTGCGCTCAACAAAGCCATGGGCTTTACCGCCTTCCGCTTTTCCATTTCGTGGTCGCGGGTACTACCGCAGGGGACAGGCCGCGTCAACGAGGCGGGACTGGCGTTCTACGAGCGGGTCATCGACGAATGCATCCGGCAGGGCCAAACACCCTGGGTTACACTCTTTCATTGGGACTTACCACAGGCGCTCGAAGACCGAGGCGGCTGGGCCAACCGTGAAGTGCTGGTCTGGTTTGGCGAGTATGTCACGCTGATGGTGAAGGCATTTGGCCATAAAGTGACCCATTGGTTTGTCCTGAACGAACCGTCGGCGTTTACCATTCTGGGCTATCTGGTGGGTATGCATGCGCCCGGCCGACGAAGTTTTACGAGTATTCCGGCGGTGATTCACCATGCCGCGCTGGCTCAGGCCGATGGGGGGCGTATCATCCGCGAACACGTACCCGGCGCTGTTGTTGGCACCACCTTTTCGTGCTCACCCGTTGACGCGATCAGCCCATTGAAACGGGATGTACAGGCGGCACAACGGGCCAACGCCCTGTTGAATCGTCTGTTTATCGAACCGGCGTTGGGGCTAGGCTACCCCACCCAGGAGTTGCCCTTCCTGAAGTCGATTGAAAAACGTTTTGCCAAACCGGGCGACCGGGAACGGCTGGCTTTTGATTTTGACCTGATCGGTCTCCAGCATTACTTCCGGGTCGTGGTTGAGCATTCGATGCTGGTGCCGTACCTCTGGGGCCGCGACGTGTCGCCCAACCGCCGCCGCGTTGAGGCCGTAACAGAAATGGGCTGGGAGATACACCCAACCAGTATGCTGCAAATTATCCGGCAGTTTAGCCTCTACGATGGCCCGCACAGATGGATCGTGGCCGAAAGCGGAGCTGCCTTCTATGATCAGGTGGAGCAGGGGCAGGTGATCGACACCGCCCGCACGGCCTACCATGTGCAATGCCTGCAACAGGTACGGCAGGCGAAAGCCGATGGCATCGACTTGGCCGGTTACTTCGTCTGGACCCTGCTCGATAATTTCGAATGGGCAGAAGGCTATCGTCCGCGGTTTGGTCTAGTGCACGTTGACCACCGAACCCAGCACCGCATCATTAAGCAATCTGGTCAGTGGTTCCGGCATTTTTTAACAGGGTAGGTACGTATCCTGCTAGGCCATTTTGAAGCCGTCACCAAGGGCAAAAATGGTTTTTAGACACTGGGCCGTCAGAATGGCATCTTCCAGGGCATTGTGAAATGTGTCTTCCCGTTCAAACCCGAAATGGGCCGCGATAGCCGTCAGGCTCAGGCCCTTTGGCGTTGGCTTGCCATTCTTTTGCAACACGCGGAACACAAAGTAGCTGAGTGTATGCAGATCGACCAGGGTGCGCGAGAAAGGCCACTTCAGTTTTTCGTCGATATAGGCCTGTTTCAAAAAGTTGATGTCGTGCATCACGCTTTGTCCACAAATGACCACATTGCGGAGGAACGGCGTTTTGTCGAGCTGATTGGGCGGTACGCGGATGTTCAGCTTTTCGCAAATCCAGTTTTCAAACTCGGGTAGCACATCATAAATCATGGGTGCATCGTCGAGGTCGGCCAGTGACAGATTGTGCACCTTTTCGGCCGACGCGGTGAACGCTTCGGCGTTTTCGGGATACACGTTGGTCAGGTACTGTCCCTTTTCGATCCAGTTATCATCGAATAGCACAGCACCCAACTGAATAATTTCATTGAATCCCGGCTCAGGGCCAGACATTTCCAGATCGAGAACTAAAAAGGGCATTAGTAGGAGTAGCCAGCTGGCCGGTATAAAGTAACGTGTACAAACAAAAGTAAGGTAACTCGCCGGATTAGGCGAACTAATTACAATCCCTTCTGTTTCGTTTGTACATACAAACGTTAAGTTTTCATTTAACACTCGAGACAATGCATTACGTAATTACTGGTTCATTGGGCAATACGGGAAAGCCCATCACGGAAGGTTTAGTCAAGGCTGGTCACACCGTGACGGTCATCACCAGCAAGCAGGAAACGGCGGCAAAAATCGAGACTCTTGGCGCAACGGCTGCCGTGGGTGACCTGGCCGATGCTGCGTTTGTAACCACTGCATTTGCCAACGCCGACGCTGTGTATCTAATGATTCCTCCCAAATTCGACACCACCGACTGGCGGGGCGACCAGAATCGGATCAGCGATAGCTATATGGCCGCCATCAGGGCAAATGACATTCGTTTCGCGGTTGTGCTCAGTAGTATTGGGGCGCACAAAGGCCAGCTTACCGGCCCGATCGATGGATTGTACGATCTGGAGCAGAAGTTGCAGGCAATTGCCGGTCTGAACGTGAAAGCACTTCGTCCGTCATATTTCATGCAAAACTTACATGCAATGGCGGGAATGGTAAAAGGCATGGGCATCATGGGAAGCAATTTTGGCGACGACCAAGTCGTGCTGGTGCACACCAGCGACATCGCCGCTGTTGCACTGGACGAACTGCTTCGCCTTGATTTCACCCGGTTCCAGGTACGCTACATTGCCGGTGATGAAAAAACCGGTGCTGAAATTGCCCGGATCCTGGGTAGCGCCGTTGGGAAGCCCGAAACCCCCTGGATTGTCTTCTCTGACGAGCAAAACACACAGGGCATGCTACAGGCAGGTTTGAGTGAAGAAATTGCCACCAAATACACCGAAATGGGTGTGGCCATTCGCGACGGATCAATGCAGGCTGACTACATGAACAATCGCCCAACTCCGGGTAAAGTAAAACTAGTCGATTTCGCCAAAAACGAGTTCGCCCCAGCCTATCAGGCGTAACGAGCCAGACTTCCCACTTTTACCCTACCTTTGTGCTGCGTTATAACGGCCCGGACCGTCTTATCGCCTCGCTTTCGGGCGGGGAGGAAAGTCCGGACAGCATAGAGCACCCTACTTCCTAACGGGAAGGCGGGCGGGGGGTAACCACCGTTCGACAGCCAGTGTCACAGAAAAAATACCGCCGCAGGGTAAGGGTGAAAAGGGGGTGTAAGAGACCACCGCGCGCTGGGCGACCAGCGGGGCAGGATAAACCTTAGGGGCTGAAAGACCAAATATGTACCGGATGCGGGGCGGCTCGTCTCCATGCTCTCCTGCAAAGGAGGGATGCCGGTACGGGTAGGTCGATAGAGGGAGTCGGTGACGGCTCTCCCAGATAAATGATAAGACGGTTCGACGCGCCCACGGGTACGGTCGGGCCGACAGAATCCGGCTTATAGGTCCGGGTCGTTGTAGCGTTTTTCAAGTTAAAGCCGTACTTTTGCGGCTATGTTACACCCGGGGGACGTGTTCCCCCCATGGAAAGACGAGTTCTTTCCGGGTTTTAAAAACTCCTGATAATGGCAGTTAAAATTCGCTTAGCGCGTCGTGGACGCAAACGGATGGCTATCTATGATATCGTAGTCGCCGAATCTAGTTCACCTCGTGATGGTAAGTACATCGAGAAAATCGGTTCGTACAACCCAAACATTGACCCCGCCCGGATCGTATTGCAAGCCGACCGTGCCGTACATTGGCTCATGGTGGGTGCCCAACCATCTGACACCACCCGTTCGATCTTCTCGCACGAAGGTATCATGCTGAAAAAACACCTTCAAGTGGGTGTTGTTAAAGGCGCTATCACACAGGAATCGGCCGACGAGAAATTCAACGCCTGGAAAGAAGATAAAGCCAACCGCGTAGCTGGTACTGCCGACACGAAAGATCAGGCGAAAGACAAAGCTCGTCAGGAGCGTCTGGCGGCTGAACAGAAAGTGAGTGCTGCTCGTGCTGAAGCCATTGCGGCCAAGTACAAAGTAGAAGAGCCAGTTGTTGAGGCTGCTGAAGAAGCTCCTGCTGCTGACGAAGCGCCAGCCGCTGATGTTGCCGCCGAGGAAACTCCGGTTGCTGAAGCCCCTGCTGCTGCCGATGCACCTGCCGCTGACGAAACGGCTGCGTAACCCGCATTCATTGTCAATGAAAAAGCCTGTTCAACCGAGCAGGCTTTTTTTGTAGGAAAATTTGTTACTCTAAAAAGAGTTTCAGGTGGCAAGTGCGGTGTTTACACATCATCTGTCAGATGAGCAGCGCACTTGACACCTGAAACTCCCTTTGAACATGACTAAAGACGATTGCTTTCAACTGGGGCACATTACCAAGACGCACGGCCTGAATGGCGAAGTGGTGTTTTTCCTGGATGTTGATGACCCGAGCGAATACGAAGACCTCGACTCGGTATTGATCGAAGTGCGGGGTGAACTGACGCCTTATTTTATTGAGTCGTCATCGATCAACCGCGACCGGGCTATTGTGGCTCTGGAAGACGTTGATACCCTCGAAGAGGCTAAAAAACTAATTAACTGCCCGATCTGGCTTCCGCTCGACAACCTGGAACAGATCACTGATCCCGACCGGTTTTATTACCACGAAATCATCGGATACAGAATTGTCGATAAGGAAGAAGGGCCGCTTGGTACCGTATCATCGGTTATGGCGATGCCTACGCAGGACCTGATTGCGATGGACTACCGCGGACAGGAAATGCTGATTCCGATCAACAGCGCCATTGTGAAAACCATTGACCGGGCCGCCAAAACGCTGAACGTGGAACTTCCCGAGGGCCTGCTCGAGGTGTACCTCACAGACGCCGGCCTGCCCGACGACGCCGTTGATGGCGACGCTGACTACGACGACGACAAAGCCTGATTGACCCATGCGTATCGACATCATCACCTGCCTGCCACGACTGCTCGACAGTTTCTTTGGCCATTCGATTTTACACCGGGCGCAGCAGGGCGGTCAGGTGGAGGTATTAGTTCATGACCTTCGCGACTATACCGCCGACAAACACCGCCGCATCGACGACTATCCGTTTGGTGGCGGGGCGGGTATGGTAATGCAGATCGAACCCATCGCCAAGTGCATCCGGAACCTCCAGGCCGAACGTACCTACGACGATGTGATTTACATGACGCCCGATGGCGAACGCCTGGCACAACCCCTGGTGAACCGGCTGTCGCTCGCGCAGAATCTGATTATCCTTTGTGGGCACTACAAAGGAGTGGACGAGCGCGTTCGGGAGCATTTTATCACCCGCGAAATCAGTATCGGCGACTACGTGCTATCGGGTGGCGAACTGGCCGCGGCCGTCCTGTCCGATGCGATCATCCGGCTCATTCCCGGTGTGCTGGGTGATGAAACATCCGCTCTTACCGACTCGTTTCAGGATGACCTGCTGGCCCCGCCTATCTACACCCGACCCGCTAATTTTGAAGGCTGGAACGTACCTGATATTTTGTTGTCGGGCCACGAAGCCATGATCGACAATTGGCGGCACGAGCAGGCGTTGGCACGTACCCAGGCCCGCAGGCCTGATCTACTGGACAAATAAATGACGTTTGCGGTTTGCCGGTTGATGGTCGCTGCTGTAGGGCTTAACTCTGATCTGGCAGCGCACCATCAAACGACAACCCGCAAACCATAAACAACAACCAACAAGTGAACCGTCAACAACGACTCGACGCCTTTATAAAACTCGGTGATGTGCTCCGTGATCCTGCTCGCAAAGCGGATCGGGAGGAAGCTGCTTACCGGGCCAACTCGAAGAACAACTGGTTCAATCCCGAAAACGTACAGCGTGCGTTAGATGCTATTGCCAACCAGATGCTGACCCGCGAGGCCCTGACCACTTGGATGAACCAATACCCCGCCGAGCCCACTACGCCCCGCTGGATCGGTGTGGTTATGGCGGGTAATATTCCGGCAGTCGGTTTCCATGATATGCTGTGCGTGCTGATCAGCGGCCACAAGTTGCTGGCTAAACTCAGCAGCCTCGACGAGTACCTGATGCGGTTCCTGATTCACACCCTGCTCGAAGTAGAGCCTGCCTTCGCCGATAGCGTTAAGGTTGTGGACCGCCTGAATGACGCCGACGCGTTTATTGCCACTGGTAGCGATAATACCGCTCGTTACTTTACGTACTACTTCGCCAAAAAACCAAGCATTATCCGGCATAACCGCTCGTCGGTTGCCGTGTTGACTGGCCACGAAACTACCGAGCAGTTGGCCCTCCTCGGCGATGACATCCTGACCTATTTCGGGTTGGGCTGCCGCAATGTATCAACCCTGTTTGTGCCGGCCGATTATGACGGGCAGTCGTTTAGTTTTACGCCGCTGCTGCACACGCTGGAACCCCGGTCTTCCGAGTTTCTGAGCCAGCACAAGTATTCGAACAACTACGACTACAACCGGTCGATTTACCTGGTCAACCGCGTTGATCACCTCGATAACGGCTTCCTGATGATTACCGAGCAGCCCGGTCTGGTGTCGCCTATTTCGGTCGTGTACTACCAGAAATACAACGACCTCGATCATCTGAAAACGCTATTGGCCGATTATGCCGACAAGATTCAGGTGGTGGCGTCGGCCAATGGCTGGTATGCGGGGTCTGTTCCGTTCGGCCAAACGCAATGCCCTGGCCTGACTGACTACCCCGACGGAGTAGACACCATGGCTTTCCTGGCTGCGCTGGACCAAGCTTAGGTCGGTGCTGATAGCTATAAGTCAGGCGCTACCGACCCTAACTTGGCAACCCCAACTCTCACCGATAGGTTGCCAGCAGATACTCGAGGCGCTCGTTGAGCCGTCTGACGACGGTTCGACGGCGTATATCGATTCGTTTGTGAGGTAGTGTATCGGTTTTCAGTAGCTGCTGTTGTTCAGTATAGTAGCTCAGTAGCGTGGGGTCTTTCCTGCTCGGTTGCTCAGTAACAACCCAGAATCCGGCCGAGGGTGGAACTGGCTGCTTCAGTCGTTCTTTCATCAGGCTCATGCGTAGTTCAGTAGGTAGTCCGTCAGGTGGCGGAACCGGATCGAGCCCTTGTGACCTGCCGATTTGACCAATAGATAGATACAACAACAGCGGTAGGCAGAGATCAACGAACCTGCGAAGGGGCAGCCTTGCGTTCCTGTTCGTAACAGATAGGTAATTGCTTGAGTGGATAGGTGTGGTTTGCATAGAGTTGTTACCAGGGAGTTGGGATTTAATAAGTAGACCCCAGAAAGGAAGAGGTACAAATGGCAGTGTAGCCGATTCAGTCAGGAATGCTGTAGTAGGCTTTTACGGCCTGGTAATCTGATCGGTTTACACCTTCGTTGGCTGCCCGACCCGACGGCACGCCTCCCGGAATGATCACATAGCGGAACTGCTGCGTGGTCAGGGCGTAGCTCGCTCTTAGTTCAATTCGACCCACGTAAATGCGTTGATGCACGGTGTAGGCTGTTGTGCCAAATACTTCAGCATAGGGAAGCGATAGAACCCGGCCACCTTCGTTCCAGTACACCCGGATATCGGCTTTGTCGAGCATTTCCTGCGTAATTTTTGGTGCCGTGATGTTTCCCGTGAATAAAGTGCCACTGCCTGTAAAGGTGGTGGTGATCCAGGGAGAATAGATTACGTTGGCCGATCCGGGGTCACCTTTAGACCCTTGTAGACCTGTTTCTCCCTGCGGACCAACTGCTCCGTCTTTTCCGGGTTTACAGCCTACGACCGATACTGTAATGGTAGCTGCGAGCAGGAGTGAGGTGTGGATGATAGCACGAATTTTCATGGATGGTTGGAAATTAATGGTGAATAGATACATAGATGGTTTAGCCAGCTCTGCTCCTGATTTAGGTCTGGTTATGCCTTTAGTTTGTTGACAAACAGGTTGTTGTCTGGCTGACTGTGCAGACAAATCTGCAGGCATATAGTGAATAAGCTGTTACCAAATTCATAAATCAGGTAGTTGTACGCCCAATAAGTAGTCCGCACTGTTTTAGCCGTTGTACCGCACGAAAAAGGCCCCACACGAATGCAGGGCCTTTTTAGGGAACATGAAGATCAACGAATGCACTACCTGCGCAGGCTGATTCAACGGCCTGACAAGCTGCAGATTACGTAGTTTTACGGCTAGGGCCACGTTCGAAGAAAGCGGCTGGTAACCCCGGGAACATACCTGCGTTTACTGATAGATCCGAACGTAGTCAACCTCCATACGGCGGGGCCAGATTGCTTCGTCGACGCCCATCTTACCGCCCCAGTTGCCCCCCACGGCAAGGTTTAGGATCAGGAAGAACGGCTGCCTGAACGGCCATTGTTGTTGTGTGGTACCGACCTCCTGTGCTTTTACGGTGTAGTATTTCTGATCGTCGATATAGAAATCGATCTGGTCGCTTGTCCAGTCAATGGCGTAGACGTGAAACGCCGAGGTCGCATTCGCAATCGTAGTTTTGCCCTCTTTCTGGGTGCCTTTATTGTGGTTATAGGCGGATGTGTGCAGTGTGCCGTGAAAGACGCCTTCATCGTACCCCACATGCTCCATAATGTCGATTTCGCCGCAAAGGGGCCAGCCTGCGCTACTGATGTTTTCGCCCAGCATCCAGATCGCGGGCCACGTACCCACGCCACCCGGAATTTTCGCCTTTACTTCAATGCGGCCGTACGTCCATTTCGTCGTGTGCTGGGTCAGTAGCCGGGCCGAGGTATAATTGCGACCCTGAAAGGCTTCTTTATGCGCTTCTATAATCAGGTTGCCATTCTCAACGCGGGCGTTTTCCTTGCGCTCCTTCGTGTAGTACTGCAACTCGTTGTTGCCCCAGCCGTTTCCACCCACGTCGTACCCCCACTTTTTGGGGTCAGGCAGCCCCGCTTTGTCAAACTCATCGGCCCAGACCAGCTTCCGTTTGCTGGGTGTTTCGTCTGCCAGCCGGTCAGGCTGATCGGTATAGAACGGGTTGGCATGGGTGGCGATCAGCATAGCCATCGCCGTTACAGAGAGCAGGAATTTCATGGGGTAGTGGTTTTGCGTGTTCGGCTATCGAACTGGCGTTTAGCACTAAACCAGGAATAAGGCGTGGTTTACTTGCCAAATGCCCAGCCTAGAAAATCAGGCATAACGGCGCTCCAGGTAGTCTGGTTGTGCTCGCCACCCTGTACTTCAACGTACCTGATATCGCCCGACGCGCCGTTATGTTCGCGCTGGTAGCCTTTCTTTTCCAACTCCCTGATGATATCGAGCGTATCGTCTATCGAGTCGATTACGCCGTTGTTGTTGCGATCGCTGGTTTCATCGTTGGTGCCGGTTTGTAGCCAAAATCGAACGGCTGGTTTGCGGTGACTTTCCCGAATGAGACTGTGCATAATCCGGTCGGTTTCGTCGTCGTAGGCACTGCTGAATTGTTTCTTCCGCCACCAGAAGGAGCCCGAAAATACGCCGATGCGGCTAAAGCGGTCGGGGTGATGAAAGCCAATATCGAAGGCCGATAAGCCACCGAGTGAAAAGCCTGCGATGGCGCACTGCGCCGGGTCGGCCGACACGTGGTAATGCGATTGAATGTAGGGTAACAGCTCCGTCAGCACAAAATCGGTATAGGCACTGGCCTTGCTGCCGCGCTTCATGTAGTCGGGTTGGGCGGCGGTGCCGTACTCTTGAATTCGATCTACGTTGGCATGCATGGCCACCAGTACGAACGGTCTGATTGCCTGTGCATTGTACAGCGAATCGAGTACGTCGCTCATGTGCAGGCGCGGCAGATCCTGCCCATCATTCAGGTACAGAACGGGTAACTTCGGTCCCGTTTCCGAATAGGCCGGGGGAAGAATAATGGTCAGGTGGACGGCCCGGTTCAGGGGGACTGAAACCAGCGAATCGTCGGGCAGTACCGTCACAGAAGCCGACGGCTGGGCTGCTGCGGAGGTAAGCATAAGCACAAGCAGGGATGTAAATAGATGGATCACAGACTGTAAAGTTCCCACATTTTAGGCAATAGTCCGTTCTGGCCAACAGCCTTTCGTACTTTTGCCGCATGAAAGAGTCGTACATAAAGTATTATTCACACAACCTGGGGCGCGACATTGAGATGCTCGTGTACGGTGACTGGGGGTACCCGGTGTTACTATTCCCGACCACGATGGGGCGTTTCTACGAAGCGCGCGACTTCCAGCTTACCGAAGCAGCCCGGGGTCACATTGAGGCCGGTCGGATCAAACTGTACTGCATCGATAGCATCGACCGCGATAGCTGGTATGGTCGCCACCTGTATCCGGGCACCCGCATCTGGAACCACGTGCTGTACGACAAATTTCTGTGCGAAGAGCTGGTGCCCTACATCCAGCGTGAGTGCAACGTGGGTAAAATTGGCGTGGCTGGTTGCAGCTTCGGCGGATTTCAGGCGCTGAACTTCGCGTTCCGGCACCCCGATCAGGTGGCTCATCTGATGTCGATGGGCGCGAAGTTCGACATCCGGTCATTTATGGATGGGTACTACGATCAGAACGTATACTTCAACAACCCGCCCGATTATATACCCGGTTTGCAGAACGATCACCTCTACCAAATGCGCATTGTGCTGGGTACGTCGGAATATGATTTTTGTAAAGAGTCTAACATCCAGATGTCTCATTTGCTCAACGCAAAGGGTATCCCGCACTGGCTTGATATCAAACCGTGGGGCGAACATGACTGGCCTGTATGGCGCGATCAGTTCCCGCAATATCTGAACGGAATCTAAGTGCCCGAGCACAGGGGCTTTAGCAACCTGTACGGGTCGCTTATTTCTGTGGGGTAAGCTAGTAGGCTGCCTCCAGTTGAAGCCATTAAGTCGGTTTAAGAGCCCGGTTTGGCTTTTCACGCCAAACTGACCAATTTGCACCATGTGCCTGCCATGCCACTGAAAACCAGTGAGCGATTCCGTGGGCAAAATTGATTATACTACATCTCAACTAACTCATAGTCACAATTATGCGTAAAATTGGTATCCTATTTGGCATGGAACGATCGTTTCCACACGCCTTCGTTGAGCGGGTTAATGAGAAACAGTCTGACTTCCAGGCCGAGTTTGTCTCTATTGATCGGGTAGAGCAGGGAGTTGGCAACGATTACGCTGTCATCATCGACCGTATTTCGCAGGATGTTCCGTTCTATAAAGCTTTCTTGAAAAATGCCGCCCTCACCGGTACTGCCGTAGTGAACAACCCATTCTGGTGGAGCGCCGACGAGAAGTTTTTCAATAACGCACTGGCCGTACACCTGGGCGTACCTGTGCCAAAAACGATCTTGCTGCCCTCGAAGGAGCGGCCCGACGATACACGGCATGAGTCATTCTCGAACCTGCAGCACATGGATTGGGGTGCCATTTTTGACCGTATCGGTTTTCCGGCGTTTATGAAGCCACACTCGGGTGGCGGCTGGAAAAACGTGTATAAAGTCGATAATCCGGATGAAATGTTCCGGGCCTACGACGAAACCGGTCAGCTGGTGATGCTGTATCAGGAAGCAATCGATTTCACGGATTATTTCCGCTGCTACTGCATCGGGGGCAAAGATGTGCTGATTATGCCCTACGAGCCGCGCAACCAGCCGCATCTGCGCTACGACGCACAGATGAAAACAACGGGCGATGCTGGTAAAAAGCTGATGGCTACCATGCACGACTATGTACTGAAGCTCAATCATGGCCTTGGCTATGACTTCAACACGGTCGAGTTTGCCGTTCGCGACGGTATTCCCATTGCCATCGACTTCTGCAATCCCGCCCCCGACGCCGACGTGAATTCGGTAGGTCAGGCCAATTTCGACTGGGTGGTTGAAGCGGCGGCCAACATGGCTATTGAGCGGGCCAAGCGTGTTCAGAAAGGCAAAGACAACCTGACCTGGGGTACGTTCGTACGTGGCTCGGTCAACGGCGCGGGGCTTGAACTGCCTAAAAAGGAGAAACAAACACCGCCCACGTCAACAGAAGCTGGTGAGCCGGTGAAAGAAAGTAAGGCCAAAAAATCGGAGAAGGGCTCGAAGGTCGAGGCGAAAGCCGATAAAGTGGCTAAAGAAGATAAACCGAAAAAGAAAAAGTAGGTACGCTGGTTATCAGTTAAGTGAAAACGGTCCTGTCTGGAAATTAGTCCGGGCGGGACCGTTTTTGGTTTCGGTTCGTGTTCAATACGGTAGAGCGTAACCCGCCACTAAGCCACCTAACACACAAACGACGTGGAAATTGGAATTGATAGTTTTGCCTCGGCTATGCTGAGCAACGACACCGGCACACCCATTAGCAGCGTAGATGCTATGAGCCAGCTACTCGACCGCATTGTCTACGCCGATCAGGTTGGTCTGGATGTATTCGGGATTGGCGAGCATCACCGGAAAGAATTTCTGGATTCAGCCCCGGCCGTGATCCTGGCCGCGGCTGCGTCACGTACCCAGCGCATCAAGCTGACGAGTGCTGTCACGGTGCTCAGCGCCGCCGACCCGGTCAGGGTGTTTCAAAGTTTTGCCACACTCGATCTAATCGCCCAGGGGCGGGCCGAACTGGTGGTTGGCCGGGGTTCATCCGTAGAGGCATTTCCACTGTTCGGGTTCAACTTGCAGGAATACGACGAACTGTTTATTGAGAAACTGAACCTGTTGCTGACCATCCGCGACAACGAGTTTGTGAACTGGTCGGGACGATACCGGGCTCCGTTGAAAAACCAGCCTGTTTATCCCCGGCCGTTACAGCCACAATTGCCGATCTGGCTGGGTGTAGGCGGCACACCCGAATCGTTCGCCCGTGCCGGTTCACTGGGTCTGCCGCTGATGGTCGCCATTATTGGGGGCGAAACGCATCGGTTCCGTCCTTTGGTCGATTTATACCGGTCGGCCGGCAAACGGGCTGGTTACACGCCGGAGCAACTCAGGGTTGGCCTGCATTCGCTTGGGTACGTGGCCGAATCGACCGAACAGGCTATTGACGATTATTATGAAGGATATGCCGAAACGATGACCAAAATAGGTCGTGAGCGTGGCTGGCCGCCGGTAACCCGACCGCAGTTCAACGCCCAAATCGGGCCTAAGGGAGCGCTGCTGGTAGGTGGCCCCGATGAAGTTGCTGCGAAGATACAGGCGCATAGCGAAGCACTTGGGGGTATCTCCCGCGTCACGTTTCAGATGGATAACGCCGCTCTGCCGCATGCCAAACTGCTTAGGTCGATCGAACTGATCGGCACCCGCGTGGCACCCCTGTTACGCCTGCATTGATTGCTACGGAGCGGAGGAAAAATAAGCCGCCCCGTAGGTACGTTTTCGGCCCGTTCCGGAGAGACATTTATGCCCGTACTGGCGTTGTGTATAGATGGAGACGCATACGTTGCATTTTGAACTGACAACCCCGGCCCTTGACGATCGGCCGGTGTATATAACCGGCAACTTCTGCGGCTGGTCCATCGATCACGGAGCACTTAGGTTATACCCCGCCGGAAAGGGCTGCTTTACGATTGACCTACCTGTAGACGGCACCTGGCCCGACCCGATCGAATACAAATATTACCGGGGCGGTGAGGGAAGCCTTGAACTCGATGAGGCGGGTGGGCAAACAGGCAATCGGGTAGTGCCGCAAGAGGCCATGTCCGTTCGCGATGAGGTACCTTACTGGCAATGGCAGGGGCAGGCAATCGATCCCGCTTTTCTCCCGGTAGAGTACACGCTTCACATTCCGTATCCGGGAAGCGATATGACCCGGCGCGTGCAGGTGGCGCTACCATATGATTATGAAACGAGCGGTAAGTCGTACCCTGTGCTGTATCTGAATGATGGCCAGAACCTGATGAAGGAGGGGGAGGGCTACGGCTCCTGGGCTACTGAGGTCCGACTGGCGCAACTGGCAAGCCGGGGGCAGCACGAGGTTATCGTGGTGGCCATAGACCACGCTGGTTCGGCCCGGATGGCTGAGTATACGGTCGAGGCCGTCAGGCCTGGTTTGGGCGAAGGGCGAACGTACCTGAGTTTTGTTGTCAATACGATCAAACCAGTCATCGACGCCACATTCCGCACCCTGCCTGATGGAGCGAATACGGGGATGGGCGGTTCCTCGCTTGGCGGACTTATCAGCGTATGGGCGGGATTACTCTATCCGGATGTATTTGGCAAGTGGCTCGTTTTTTCGCCCGCCCTCTGGATTTCGCCGGGCGTCTATCGGGCCGCCAAGCAGCGTAAATTGGCAGGCTACACAAAAGTATACCTGTACGGCGGAGAATCGGAGTCAAAATACATGGTGCCCAACCTGAACCGACTACAGGCTAACCTGCGCTGCGATGCTGAGGCTTGTGCCTACCTTCAAAAAGCCGTAGACCCAACTGGACTGCACGAAGAGAACCGGTGGAGTCTTGAACTAACCAGGGCTATACAGTGGCTATTTTTCAATGATACCACAGTTGTAAATAAAGCATCGGAAGTGACTCAGGCGGTTGTTGTTCCATACTGACGCCCAAAAATTGGGGCTTCAGTATAACCAAACTTATCTGGTCATAACGAAGCCCCAATTTACCAGGATATAGTAGAACTAACCCCGGCAAAACGCCTCCCAGAGGCGCGTATACAGCACTTTTGCGTAATCGCGCAAGCCGTTTACGGTACCATTAATTTCGACTGGTGTAAACCGGCGTTGAGCGGAAGGTAAGGCCTCTACCCGGATTGTGTTCCGATTTTTGCCGCCCGCTGTCAGACGGAGGCCCGAATCGGGCAGGTCCATAAAGCAACTCTCTACCTGCGTGTTATTGGCCAGCTTATAGGTAAACTGCTGAAGCCGATTGGCATCGAACCAGGTTAACAATGGCATCTTAAACCGATCGGTATGCCGTCCACGTTTGCCAACAAAATGCAGGGATAGGAGCGAGCGGTTAGCGTCTCCATCACGCCGGTTCTGAACCAGTACGTCAAGCAGTTCGAAAGGCGCCAGTTCGGCAGAAGTAGAAAGTTGGATATTCATAGGTCGATGAACGTATGTAATTTTAAGTATATGTTAAACTGTGTACGTTGGATTTGGTTTTCTAATTAGATCCTAAGGAGGCGACTAAATTAATAACGTTGTTGCCTATACGTTTGCAAACAATTCGCAAGCGGGTCCACGATCTTATTGAATGGCCAAGTCCCCTATGCTTCAGATTGCCTACGCCCCACTGTATAAACACGAATTGCCACTAAGTGCCACGGGCGAGCCCCATCGATTTCCAATGATGAAGTATGAGCTCATTCACGAGCAACTGCTTTACGAAGGCACCTGTACAGACGAGAACTTCTTTGCCCCCTCACCCGTCGATGATCGCTGGGTGTTAGGTGTGCATACCCCTGCATACGTAACGGCGTTGAAATCGCAAACTGTCGACGCCCGGATGGTACGCCGCATTGGCTTCCCGATGTCGGCGCGGTTGATCGAGCGGGAATGGGTGATTACGCAGGGCACGCTCGACTGCACGTACCTGGCCCGGCGCGACGGAGTAGCCATGAATGTGGCCGGGGGTACCCACCATGCCTATCCCGATCATGGCGAAGGCTTTTGTCTGCTAAACGATGTGGGCGTGGCGGCGCATCACCTGCTCGAAACGGGGCAGGCCCGCAAAATTCTGGTGATCGACCTGGATGTGCATCAGGGAAACGGCACGGCTGTCATGTTTCAGCAGGAGCCGCGCGTTTTTACGTTCAGCATGCATGGAAAAGACAACTACCCGCTCAAGAAAGAGGAGTCGGACCTGGACATTGCCTTGCCCACCGGTACGGCCGACGAAACGTACCTGAATACGCTGTATGATACGTTGCCCAGACTATTAAAGACTGAGCAGCCGGATTTTCTGTTTTACGTAGCTGGTGTCGATATCCTCGAGACCGACCGGCTTGGCAAGTTGAGCGTGTCGATGACGGGTATCCGGCAACGCGATCAATTCGTGTTTGAACAAGCCCGTCAGCGGCAGTTACCCATCGTGGTGTCGATGGGCGGGGGGTACTCACCCCGTGTGGCCGACATTGTTGAGGCGCACTGCAACACTTTTCGCGTCGCCGCCAATATGTATTTCTAAGTTTCAGGCTTCTATTACGTTGCTCGATTACCTTCTGAACGATAAGCAGAGCACTCGAAGCCATTTTTTACCTCCCACAAATCTTGGTGTAGTTGCAGTATTTACAGGTCTCGATATTATCGGTCATGGCAAAGGGTTCAGCCGTATCAAACATGCGTTTTACCATCTGCTGAATCAACGTTTCCGTTTCAGCAATGTACGTATCGCGATTGTCGTCGTCGGAGAAGGCAACGCGGTTCGTCAGGAAAGTAGGGTCTTTCTGAAACGTTCTAAGCGAGTAAAAACCCGCTTCCACGGTGGTATTCGGGTACTGGTTTTCTTTCAGGATCAGGTATTTGTAGAGCCATAATTGCCGAATTTTCTCCCACTTGTTGTCTTTGTCGGCGAGGGTCGTCAGAGAATCGGCCAGATTTTCAATCTTACTCGGGAGGTCTACCTTTCCCGATTTGTAATCGACGATCCGGATGCGACCGTTGCCAAGCTGCTCCAGCCGGTCTATTTTTCCGCCAATCTTTACCTGCACCACTTCTCCGCCAATGTCAACCGGCAGGTACGTTTGCAGGGTACGTTCGGTGGCCAGCACCCGAATGCCTTTATCGAGCGTTTCATCGTTCTGGTATTTCTGGAACGCCTGCATCAGGTCTTTGGCCAGTTGGTAGAACAACAGGTTATAACCCGTATCGGCCACCCGGCCACCCATCAGGTTTCGGTATTCGGCATCCAGCACCTCCTGTACCAGTTCCGGGGTAACGGGCAGGTCGAGCATCCGGTAGTTCTTATCGAGGTTCTCCATCGTGTTGTGGAGCCAGGTGCCAAACTCGGC
This sequence comes from Fibrivirga algicola, assembly GCF_011742925.1. GTDB lineage: Bacteria > Bacteroidota > Bacteroidia > Cytophagales > Spirosomataceae > Fibrella > Fibrella algicola. Next base: position 496,261 of record NZ_WAEL01000004.1, on the reverse strand, counting down.
GCTATCAATCCGCTCGTCGACCTCTTCTTCTTCGCGAATGCCTACCACGCGTTCGAAGTAGAATCGCATCGAACAGGCAACAAAGTGGTTGAGGGCCGTTGGGTACAGCCCTTTAATGGTCAGGTACGTCTTCAGTGTCTGGCGAATGGTATCGGTTTTGGGCACCGACAGGATGACCGCATCTGTTCGACTGGCGCCGTCTCCTGCCCGTAGCAGGGGCTTGCTGAAGTGAATATTTCCGTGAGCGGCTTTAACCAGTTCATGCTCAATCTGGCGCAGAAACCGGCTGGGTTCCCCTTTGCCGTTACCGTAAGCGTCGGCGGTTGTCGTGTAGAGGAAGGTTACATCGGAGGCTCGTTGCAGGAGCCGGTACAGATGATAGGCCGTCACCGCTTCCTGCTCCCGGTAGGTCGGTAAGCCTACCTCAATGGCAATGTCGAACGGAATGAGCGAATTCATCCGCCGCGATTGAGGTAACATGCCCTCATTGGCCGACAGGATTATAACCCGTTCAAAATCAAGCGTACGTGTCTCAAGGAGCCCCATCAACTGTACCCGGCTGTCGCCTTCGCTGGTAAAGGGAATGGTTGTTTGCCGCACAAGTTCATACAGAAACTGCTGAAAACTGCGAACGGTAACAGCGGGCGAATTAGGCGTTGCTGCCTGCCGGATGAGTGTGGTCTCCAACTGCTTCAGGAGACTGAAAAATAGGTACAGGTACTCGATTTCGATCGTATCCTGACTGTGCCGGTACACCTCCCGTAGCAGATCAACCAGTGAAAACAGGGCGTTGATCGCATCGGTGGGGTGCGTTGGTCGCCAACGTTTGAATAGCACACTAAATAAGGCGTCGCCCTGTCCCAATTCAAGCATATCGTGTTCGCCCAGGTACGCTCGTTTGCCGGTGACTACTTCGCTCAGTATCCAGTCGAGCAGGGGCTTAGGTAGTTCGTTGACCCGGTCGGGGGCCAGTAACCCGTGCAATTTTTCGTACTGACGAACGAAGGGGTGATTTAATAACTTCACCACCTGCCGATGATGAAACTTAGGGATTTTGCCCACGCTGCCGTCGGCGGTTTTAAACTCCATCAACGTGCGCTGCATCTCAAACATCGTGTCAATGAGCGTAAACAGCAGCGAGTTGCGTAGCGAGAGGCCCATCGTTACGTTCAGATCACTCACGGTCTCGTTCAGCGAATACAACACCGGCACGAGCAGGGTCTCGTCAGCCAGCACAATGACCGTCCGGCCACCCGGCTTGTCGCCCTCCTCGCCTTGATCGACCAGCTGACCGGCTACTTTTGCCTGTAGCGAAGCAGTTGGTACGCCCACCATCCGCATGTGCTTGGGTGTCGTTGTCAGCGTGTTCCCAATAGCTACCGTCTCGGCTTCGCCCTGGTCCGCAAAACCCGTTCGATTCTTGAACCCCGGCAAACCCTTCTCATTTTTGTATTGACGGAGAAAATAACCCGCTTCCTGTTCCGGGTCGTTCAGGTAGTAGCTGTCGACATCCCAGATCAGCTCGGCCTTGGTTGTTCCAGTCAGGACTCGGATGATGTGTTCTTCGGAGGCCGTAAGTGCATTGAACCCAACGAAATAGATTTTTTCGTAGTCCGGGTTGGTCAACACCTTATCACGTACGTTATCGGCAAGCAGCCGGTAAGCCATGCCCCGGTAAGCCAGTCCGTTGGTCAGCAGCCGTTTACGTAAAGAATAGTAGGCCGCCTTTAAGTTGCTGAACAAACCAAAGTAGTTTGAAACGGCGGTCGTAGTGGGCAGACTGGGTGTATGCTGGTGGTTTTCGGGTGTCCAGCGTTCAATCGCTTTGGCCTCGGTCAGGTACTCGAACAGGTGATTGGGATCAATGCGGTACTGATCGATCCGGTCGAGGTCGTTGAGCAGGACCGATGCCCAGCCAACGAATTGGTCGAACTCCACTTTTTTGTCCAGTTCCCGAAATACGTCGTACAGCTCGAACAGCAGACTCACATTGTCGATAAGCTGTACGCCGGCAGCCTCAGTAATAAAATCATCGACGGCCAACATGTGGGGTGCCAGCATGGGGCGGTCGGCCAGATTAGCCAACTCCTGCTGGAAGACCGACACCGCCCGGCGCGTTGGCAGGATTACCCAAACGTGATCAAGTGGCTGTTGGGCTGTATCGCTATGTTTAGCGTAGATATAGCGGGCTGTTTGTCGAAGAAAAGTCACAGTAAAAGCAGAACAATCTCAGTAAAGATAACCCCATCCCTGCAGACTATCCAGCAGCTTACATGACTATCGGGATGTCGAGAGTGCTAACCTGTAGGTTTCCTCAAATGAAATTACTTAACTCGACCTGTGAGTCAGAAAGTATGCCACAAAATAAGTACTTAGGCGTATGAGGTTTTTATTTGTCGTTAAAAAAGGCCTTAGATTGATAAATTAGCACTGTTATATGGTTATGTCTTCGTTAAAAGTAAAAATGGCTTATTTCTACAATCGTTAATCATGTTTTAACCTCTCCCTATATTTCTATAGAGAATGGTGTAGAAGTACGTATTTTTCCGGTGACAAACCATAGCGATGATTTAAACGAGTCAGAATGGCCAAACTATTTACTTTAGATACATTCAATTCCGAATCAGGAAACCTAACAGTTTATAACAATACGCTTCCGGGAGATATAAAACGCGTATTTTATATTCATGGAGCAGGCCATGCCATGCGTGGCGGGCATCGTCACCACAAAGCCTGGAACGCCTTGATTTGTATTGTTGGGCAATGTCGCGTGTATGTACAGGATGGTCAAACTGAAGAGGAGTTTACTTTAGCGCATCCAGACACTTGTTTGGTACTCGAACCTAAAGACTGGCACGTAATGGACCAGTTTAGTGACGATGCTGTGCTACTGGTATTGTCAAACGAACCCTATAATCGGGAGGATTACATTGATGAGCCGTACCCTGACTGCCGCTACTCAAATGTGAACAACCCATAACCTGCTACTCAAGCTACTGTCTTGGAATTAAGTATTGTCATACCAGTCTACAACAGCGAACGTACCCTGACTCCACTACTCGAGCGATTGGAAGAGTGTCTGGTTGGGCGTGCGTTTGAAGTAGTATTGGTCAATGACGGAAGCCGCGATCGGTCAGAATGGGTTTGCGAACGGCTGGCTGATCGATACGCCAATGTACGCGCAGTTAGCCTCCGGCGAAATTTTGGCGAGTTCAATGCGGTGCTTTGCGGACTAAACTATGCCGTGGGTCAGTTTGTCGTTATTATCGATGATGACTTTCAAAATCCCCCTGATGCTATACTGACACTACTGGAGGAAGCCAAAACGCATGAGTATGATGTGGTCTACAGCCGGTATGAGCAGAAGCAGCACCACTGGCTTCGCAATGTGGGGAGCGATCTGACCAATGCCTTAGCGACGTACCTGCTGCGCAAGCCCAACGAATTGTATCTGTCAAGCTTTAAGCTGATTCGACGGGAGGTTGTTGATGAAATAATTCGGTACAAGGGGCCTTACCCTTATATCGACGGGTTGATTTTTCGGGTTACCAGTAATGTTGGCAGCGTGCTGGTGCCGCATCACTCCCGACAGGATGGACACTCTAATTATACCATTCGTAAACTGATTTCGCTGTTCCTGACCGTTCTGGTAGGCTACTCTGTACTACCATTGCGGGTGCTGACGGGCATTGGTATGTCCCTGCTGGGGTTTAGCCTCTGGCTTGGCATCATACTCTTTGTTGGTCACCTTACGGGGTGGCTGGTTGTTCGTGACTGGGAACTGGCCTGCTGGGTCGTAACCATGCTGGGTGGACTGCAACTCGTATTCGTTGGTATCTTGGGTGAGTATGTTGGCCGATTGTCCATGACGCAAAGTGGTATGCCACCCTACGTGGTGAAACGTACCCGGGGTTTACTCGAAGAAAAAACGCATGATTGAGAAGACCGACGAGTACCACCGGATGTTTGCCGTTGAAGAGCAGCTGTGGTGGTACCGTCATTTACATAATCTGGTACTCAGTGCCATTCAGCAGCAATTCGGAACCCGAAAAGACCTCGCCTTATTCGACGCTGGCTGCGGCACAGGCGGGCTCCTGAGCCGACTGCGCCAGCACGGATACACCAACATCCGTGGGGTCGACGGGTCAGCCGATGGGGTAGCCCTTTGCCATAAGCGCGGTTTATCCGTCGACCTGCTCGATCTGAATGCCCTATCCACTTATTCACCGGGCGACATGTTCGACGTCATTGTCTGCAACGATGTTTTTTGCTATTTCCACGATCCTGAATTGCTGCCACTATTAAGTGAATTACGTCGCCGACTTAAGCCGGGCGGCATGCTGATTAGTAACAACAACGCCTTTGCCGCTTTCTGGGGGCAACATGATTTAGCCGTTGGTAGCCAGCGCCGCTTTGTCCGGGCTGATTTCGAGCGGCTGGCACCTGACGCGGGCCTGCGGGTAGTGACTAGTACTTACTGGAGCCTGGCTCTTGCACCGCTGATTCTGGCCGCTCGACAGTGGCAGGCTTTCCAACTCCGAATGGGCTGGCGATCGGCCAGCGCCCCTGGTTCTGATGTATATCTGCCCCACCCGCTGATCAACAAGCTATTCTACAGCCTGGTCTCGACCGAGCGTAAGCTGCTCCATTCAGCCCCGTTTGGCAGTTCACTTTTTCTGACGTTTGATCGAACACCTGCCTAACGTACCGCCCTGTTCAGCGGAATAAATAGCATTCTACCTGCTGTCTGATGTCGGGCTTCGGCAATGGGTGGTCCATAGCGCACCATAAAGGCACGAGTCTGTTCTGAACTGAGCAGGTCAGCATATAAGTTGATGCCGGCAAACTGATTATCCCGCAGAAACCGATCGATAAAGTCCCAGTCTGCTGCTGTAAACTGGTGATTGGGGCGTAGCAGCGTAGGCCATTGATCACGAATCAGGGGTTTTACCAGGTCAGGATGAAGTCGCCCCACGTATTGACCCACCACGGCTTTGTGGTAGAATCGGCGAAGCGTATTTATGCCGTTCTGTTGGTCATAGAATGGACAAAGCCCATCACTGTTGGTAATCGCGTCGGCTCCCTGAATGCAGAAAGGCCAGTCTAACACGGCTTTGCCTGGTGTGTCGCGTACGGCTCTCAGGTACGTAAAGAGGCTCGGTGGTACCGTATCGGGCGGGTCCGTTTGTCGATAGGTGTAGCCATAATACCACTCGGCGAGCATCAACCCAATCACCGCCAGCAGGGCTAGCTGTGCCGTACGGCGTGCAGGTAATCGGATATGCAGGGCCAGCATACACAACAGAGTAGGGTATACCATGCTCGATCGCCCGCCGTGCCGGTTAAAGGCAAACCACGGAAAGAGCTTCAGCGTGGGCACCAGAACGGGATGGTACAGCAGGCACAACGCCAGCATCAGCCCAACCGGTCCCCAAAGTCCACACTTTTTTCGTTGCTGCCAGAGCCCTACCGCTGCCAGGATTGTCAGGTAAAGCCCCGGACTCGTTTGCGCGTAACTCTCTACTTCCGAATCGTGAAAATAGCGGTCGTACCGGATCGCAAAACTATCTATACCGGGCAGGCTCGGGATCAGCATCCGCAGTGGGTGCGACCAGGCTCGCATCTCGCTAACCTTCGGAAAAGTATACCCCAGCGCGTCAATGCTGATTTGGGCTGATAGCGGCACGTACAGCCAGGCCGTAACGACGCACAGCATCTGTAAACTGATGACCCAGCCAGTGTCGGCCTTGTAAGCGGCTGCTAGCCAGGTAGCCAACGCTTTTAGCCGATTTCCGCGCTGCGCATGGCTTTTCTGCCATAACTGATATCCGATAAACGGGGCCGTCAGCAGGGTGAAAGTCAGGGCATACCCCGCCACGTACCCCAGCTCGAGCCCCAAAATAGCTACGTGCAGCCAGGCCCACACCAACCAGAATCGTAGACTGACGCGGGTTGACCGGTAGAGGTCGTAGAGCAGCACAAAGGTTGCCAGCATGCAGAGCACCGTCCAGTGCACCACCGCCATATTCAGGTGGATCGGGTATTTATAGAGGTTATAAAACGTGAAGATCGAGACAATGAGTGCAGTGATCGTAGCCCGAACATACCCAAAGCGTCGGTACAGGAGCAGGAACGTACCCACCGCCCCAACAACCAGACTGTATAGGTAATAGAGTTGCAGAAACGGCTTGTACTCGGCATCGGGCCAGCGGTCGAGCAGGGCGTAGAAATAATCCCGTTCGAAGCCCCAGGGCAAAAAAACGTGGTGCGTACCGTAGGGGTAAAGGGTCTGGTTGGTGTAGAGGTCTAGTAGCGGAATAGGCCAGACGGACAGATTCCGGGCGAAATAATAACTCGTGTACGCATATTGGTCTGTATCACCACCATCGAGGAGGGGGCCGCTGAAGTCCCGAATGATGCCAATTCCCAACGCAGTCACGCTTAGCCCTACCAGAAAAGCGATTACCAAGGGTTTTGGCCGGGATACAGAACGGAGTGTGGAGGTCATACCGCGTAAAAGTCCACACGAAGGGCTACTTTTGCAACTAAATTCCCGGTCAGGCGCACCGGAATCAACCTGGATCAGGTGGGCAGGGCTAGCGCGCATTCGCTTCGTTGAGGTTAAACACTGAGCGTTTCGAATGAACCGATGGCACTGAGAAAAGCCCACCCGAATCCATTCTACGTATTTCATTATACTATCCCCAATGGCTGATTACAACCATAGTAAGACCGAGAAATACTGGCAACAGTTCTGGGAGAAAAATCAAACTTACAAGACTGACGATCAGTCAACGAAGCCTAAGTACTATGTGCTCGATATGTTTCCGTACCCGTCTGGGGCCGGGCTGCATGTAGGGCATCCGCTGGGCTATATTGCATCTGATATCGTTGCGCGCTACAAACGGCTGAAAGGTTTCAACGTGTTGCACCCTATGGGCTTCGACTCGTTTGGGCTGCCTGCCGAGCAATACGCCATTCAAACCGGTCAGCACCCGGCGCTCACGACCGAACAAAACCTGGCACGGTACACAGAGCAACTTAAAAATATTGGCTTTAGCTACGACTGGAGCCGGGAGGTACGTACCTCAGATCCCGCTTATTACAAATGGACGCAGTGGATTTTTATGGAGCTGTTCCGGTCGTGGTACAACCGCGTAACCGACAAGGCGGAGCCTATCGAAACGCTGCTGGAAAAATTTGCCCAACACGGAACCGCCGGTGTTCAGGCAGTTTGCGACGAAAACGTAACGTCGTTTACCGCCGACGAATGGAACGCCAAATCTGACGAAGAGCAATATGCGATTACGTTACAGTATCGCCTGACGTACCTGGCAAATGCGATGGTGAACTGGTGTCCCGGACTGGGTACGGTACTGGCCAACGACGAAGTGAAGGATAGCCCCAACGGCCGGGTGTCTGAACGCGGTGGCTATCCCGTTGAGCAGAAACTGATGCGGCAATGGATGATGCGGATCACCGCCTATGCCGATCGCCTCCTCAATGGTCTCGACACTATCGACTGGTCGGAGTCTATCAAAGAACAACAGCGCAACTGGATTGGCCGCAGCGTAGGCGCCAGCGTTAAATTCTCGCTGGGTGTCGAAGGCTTCATCGAAGTGTTCACAACCCGCGTCGACACGATCTACGGGGTAACATTTATGGTACTGGCTCCGGAACATGAACTCGTAGCCACGCTCACAACGCCCGAGCAGAAAGAAGCCGTCGACGCCTACATCACGGCCGCCAAACTCCGTTCGGAGCGTGACCGGATGATGGATGCCAAAACCGTATCGGGTGTGTTTACGGGTAGCTACTGCGTGAATCCGGTCAATGGCGCGCAAGTGCCGATCTGGCTGGCCGATTATGTACTGGCTGGCTACGGTACCGGTGCCGTCATGGCTGTACCGTCCGGCGATCAGCGCGATTACCTGTTCGCGAAGCAGTACAACCTACCCATTATTCCGATTCTGGACGGGCAGAAAGGACTCGATGAGCAGGCCGATAACACCAAAGAAGGTCGCTACATCAATTCTGAGGCGGTTAACGGCTTAACGTACCCGGAAGCTACTGCCAAGCTGATTGGTATGCTGGAAGCGAACGGGGCCGGTAAAGGCAAGATCAATTTCCGGATGCGCGATGCTGTGTTCAGCCGTCAGCGGTACTGGGGTGAGCCTGTTCCGGTTTATTTCGTAACCAACAGCCAGGGCGAACCCATTCCATATTTGATCGACGAGGCCGACCTCCCGCTTGAACTGCCCGCGATCGACAAATACCTGCCTACCGAAACTGGGGAGCCACCACTAGGCCGCGCCGAGGGGTGGAAATATAAGGGGGAGTTCGAGTATGAGCTGAGCACGATGCCCGGTTGGGCGGGGTCATCGTGGTACTGGTACCGCTACATGGACCCGCAGAATACAGGTGAGTTTGCTAACCGCGCTGCCATCGACTACTGGCAGGACGTTGACCTCTATATGGGTGGCTCCGAACACGCTACCGGCCACCTGCTTTACAGCCGTTTCTGGAACAAGTTCCTGAAAGACCGTGGGTACGTGCCGCAGGAAGAGCCCTTCAAAAAGCTTATCAATCAGGGCATGATACAGGGTCGGTCTATGCTGGTTTACCGACTGGAAGGGACGGGACAACAGGGCAAAGCGCCGGTTTTTGTGTCGCATGGCTTGAAAGATCAGTACGAGACAACAGAACTATACGCCGATGTAAACATCGTGGAAAACGATGTGCTGGACGTTAAGGCGTTTAAAAACTGGCTGCCCGATTACGCCAACGCTGAGTTTATTCTCGAAGCAGACGGGACCTATGTTTGTGGATCGGCCGTAGAGAAAATGTCGAAGTCGAAGTACAACGTCGTCAACCCCGACGTGGTGGCCGAGCGTTACGGTGCCGACGTGCTACGCCTGTATGAAATGTTCCTCGGTCCGCTGGAGCAGGCGAAACCCTGGAACACCAACGGCATTGATGGTACGTATCGGTTTATCCGTAAGTTCTGGCGGTTGTTCTACAAAGATGCCACAGAACGGGGTACTGCTGGCGGCGAATCTACCGACGAATCAGCACAGTGGATCGTAACCGACGAAGCGCCCACGCCAGAAGAATTGAAAGTGCTGCATAAGACGATCAAGAAGGCCCAGGAGGATATCGAGAATTTCTCGTTCAATACGTCGGTGTCAGCCTTTATGGTCTGTGTCAACGAACTATCGACGTTGAAATGCCACAAGCGGGCCATTCTTCAGGACCTGATTCTGCTGGTATCGCCCTATGCCCCCCACTTCGCCGAGGAACTCTGGGCGGCGCTGGGTAACGAGCCGGGTACTGTATCGAAAGCAACGTACCCCGTATTCAACCCGCAATTCCTGGTCGAAAATACCTTCGAGTATCCCATCCAGATCAACGGTAAAGTGCGGACCACGATCAGCTACGCCCTCGACCGACCAACCACCGAAATTGAGCGGGACGTACTGGCGAACGAAGTCGTTCAGAAATGGATGGAAGGCAAACCTGCGAAGAAGATCGTGGTGGTGCCGAAACGAATTGTGAATGTAGTGATATAGAGGAGAGCGTTAACACGAGGTATCTCTGTGGGGCACCTCGTGTTAGCGCTCTTTGTTCCTTACATGGCTCGTACGACGCTTGTTACCAGCTTCGCCGAGTTCCGGGCGGCGGTACTCAGGAAATCGAGCAGGTCGATTACGGCGTGGCTATCGGCGCGGTCGCTGAGGCTGCGAATAACCAGGCAGGGAATGTTTTGTTGATAACATACCTGCGCGACGGCCGCTCCTTCCATCTCAATCGCATCGGCACCGTGTTCAGTCCGGAGGGCATTCGCGCGCGCTGCCGAATGAACGAACTCATCGCCCGTCAGAATGCGGCCAACCGTTATGCTGGGCGCCCGGGTGCTGCCATGTACCTGATCGAAGTTGATGGTCTGGGCTGTTTCCTGAGCGAGGGAAAGCAGGGCGGGGTCTGCCGGGAAGTAAAGTGGATTCAGCGCGTAGCTGACCGGGTGCATCGACTGGCGGGTTGGCTCCATCGTCAGCGTTACGGAATGCACATCATGAAAGCCCACCTCACCACCAATGACCAGATCGCCGGGTTCCAGATCGGTGCGCACCCCACCCGCAATACCCGTGAAAATAACGCGCTGCGGGCGGAAATGAGCAATCACGAAAGCTGTGGTCATGGCGGCGTTCACTTTGCCAATCCCCGTCAACGTCACCACCACCCGCTGTGTACCCAACGTACCCGTAACGAACCGGTGGCCATTCAGGTCAACCACGTCGGCATCTTGGAGTGATTCTTCGATCAGCTTGACTTCTTCCCCGAATGCCCCTAGCAAGGCTGTAATTGAGCTAAAATTTTTGTTTGACTGCATGCCGCGAAACTACACGCTGACCAACTGTGAAGCTGAACGCCAACTGAGTTTTCTTAAAAAAAGCATACACAATTTCGTTACCTGGCTACTTTGCCGAAGTTTCGGTTGCTACCACAACACGATGCCATTCGACAGGCTTTGTTAGAAAAGTACAAGATTATTTTAGTCTTACTTGCTTTTTTCGATAATTAGTCTTACTTTTGCACCAGAATTTCAAGCGACATCCGTCGGCTTCTCTCTGTTCTAAGCGATCGTTTCAGGTCGCACTCGTTTGTAAGATGTGGTCTACAGAGCCGGCATGGATGTACAAAAAGACAGTACAGGCTGTGGGGCGGTGGCTTTAAGTTAACGAGGGTCAACTACGCTAGTCTAAGCGATTTCAAATTCACCTGGGTTACTCGTTGGGGTAGGGGTTATTTCCACGTCGGTTACGACGAACATCCTGGGTTGGTGCTTAGTGGGTATCCTGCACACGTCACTGTCAGCTTGACGAAATTCCGCCGTATGCGGAACGAATTATTTTCAATATCAAAGTATGAATCTGGACAACATCCAGCCCGAGACCGACGAGATCGTCGATCAAACTCCTGTGCAGGAAGAGGCCGCACAGACTAACAACCAACAGATGGACGCAAATGCTGCTTTTCAGGCCGCTGTATCCGACGTTGAGTTGCCAGCCAACGAGGTTGAGCAACCCATTATTAAAGAAACAATCACCGTACAGCCTGTCGTTGCTAAAGGATTTACCTTCGCCGACCTGAACGTGTCGGCCGATATTCTGGCTGCCGTTACGGAAATGGGCTTTACAACGCCGTCACCAATCCAGGCCGAGGCTATCCCGCCAATTCTGGCTGGTCGCGACGTAATTGGACAGGCGCAGACGGGTACCGGTAAAACGGCCGCGTTTGGTATTCCCGCCCTTGAACTGATCGACCCAAGCGACCGGAGCGTACAGGTGCTTATCCTGTGCCCAACCCGCGAACTAGCCGTTCAGGTAACAGACGAACTACGTAAACTCAGCAAATTTAAGCGGGGTATTTATATCGAAACGATTTACGGTGGCGACTCAATCGAGCGCCAGATTCGGTCGCTGAAGAAAGGAGTTCACATTGTGGTAGGTACGCCTGGCCGTGTGATGGACCACATGCAACGCAACACGCTGAAGCTCGACGACGCTAAGATGATCATTCTTGACGAAGCCGACGAAATGCTGGACATGGGCTTCCGTGAAGACATCGAAAGCATTCTGGAAGACTTCCCGGAAGAGCGTCAGACAGTGCTGTTCTCGGCTACTATGTCGAAGCCAATTCTGGCCATGACGCAGCGGTTCCAGGTGAACCCGGTGATGGTGAAGGTGGTGAAGAAAGAACTGACCAACGTCAACATTGAGCAGGTCTATTTCGAGGTGAAGCCGAAAGCTAAAACCGAAGTAATGTGCCGCCTGATCGACCTGTACGACCTGAAGCTGATGCTGGTGTTCTGTAACACGAAGCGGAAGGTAGAGGAAATCGTGGAAGACATGATGATTCGTGGCTATCAGGCCGAGGGGCTGCATGGTGACCTGCGTCAGGCGCAGCGGAGCAACGTGATGAGCAAGTTCCGTGCAGGTACAACTACGATCCTGGTGGCTACTGACGTGGCTGCCCGTGGTATCGACGTTGACAATGTAGATGCGGTTATCAACTATGATATCCCCCTCGACGAAGAATATTACGTACACCGTATTGGCCGTACCGGCCGCGCCGGTAAATCGGGTCGTGCATTCTCACTGGTGAGCCGCGACGAGAAATTCCGGTTCCGTGATATTCAGACTTATACGAAAGTACGGGTTGACAAAGGCGTTATCCCTTCGTTCGAAGATATCGTTGGCATCCGGAAAGCTCGCTTTATCGAGCAACTGGAAGTTGATATCACAGAGAGCAAAGACCTGCACCTGTACGATGACATGCTGACTCAACTGCAGCACACGGGCTTCTCTACGGAGCAGATCGTGGCTGCGCTGATGAAGCGGAGCATGGGCATCGAGAAAAATGAATTCTCGGATAAAGACCTGAACGAAGAAGATCGTCGCAACGGTAACTCGTCGAATCGATTCGAAGATCGTGGTCCTCGCGAAGGCGGTCGTGGTCGTTTCGATGATCGTCGCAATGATTCACGCGGTGGTGGCCGTTTCGAAGATCGTCGTGGTGGCGATCGTGGCGGACGTTTTGAAAGCCGTGGCACCGATTCGCGTGGCGGTGGTCGTTTCGAAGATCGTCGTGGAGGCGGTCGCTTCGAAGACCGTGGCCCTCGTCCGGAGCGTGAAGGAGGCAAAGAGGGTTATTTCGCCCGCAGCAACGAACGTCCTGTTCGTGAGCGTGAGCCAAACATGACCCGCCTGAGTGTCAGCATCGGTCGTCGTGATTATGTTCGTCCGGGTGATTTGGTTGGCGCAATTGCCGGCGAGTCAGGTATCCCAGGCAGCAGCATTGGCAGCATCGATATTTTTGACAAGCACACGTTCGTCGACGTACCTAATGATGTAGCGAACCGCGTGGTGCAAGCCATGGATGGTAACAACATCAAAGGCCGTCAGGTAAACGTAGAGATCGCTAAATAATCAGCGTTCATCCTATCAAAAAGCCGCCCCAGAAATCTGGGGCGGCTTTTTTTGTAGTTGGCGTAGAGGTGCAGGATTTTGCACGTCTACGAGCGTTATCAACGTACCTACAGCTTCGCTTCTGTAATATCCAGCTGTTGGATCAGCGGGTTCGCTTCAGGTGTGAGTGTAAAAAAGACGTTGACGCTGCCACGTTCACCATCCATTCGGAACGTACCCCGCAGGTTATTTTCCGGGGCGATCTCGCCAACGCGAACAACTTTGCCGATCTTCTCAAATAACGCCTGCGTGGCCTTCCGGCGGAGGGCAATCGGCGTGTCAGGAAAGAAATTTTCAGCAAAAATGCCACTAGCTTCCCCGTTTTTCCAATCCGGTAAGAGCGATACCAACTCGGCTTTTCGCTTGGCAAGGATAGAGGATACGGGTATAGGCCGGGGCTTTAATCCGGCTAGTGAGATCAAGGTATCCAGGGCAATCGTGTTGATGCCGCGCAAGCCTGAATAGGTCAGATTTGCACAACCGATGACGCCGATGCCGTAGTCGGGAAGCACCTGCCATTCGCTCCCGAAGCCAGGGAGACCGCCACTATGGCCTACACTGACCCGTCCTTCACAGTCACGTACCCACACCAGGCCATACGCATAACTGATCGTTTGCGGGCAGAGCCGCCCCGAGGCATACCGAAACTGCGCGTTCAGACCCCGGAAATTCCAGGGCTGTTGCATCTCCCGTATCGAACTACGCTTTACCGGGCCAGTGTCAGCACCATCGCGGGCAGGCCACGCACTTAGGTGGAGTGCCATGTACTTGGCAAAATCGTCAACCGTGGTGATCAGCCCGCCCATGGCGCCCCATGATCCATCGGCGAGTGGCACTTCGGGTATGTATTGTCCTTCCTGCCAACGGTAGCCGTTGACGTACCGGGCGGGGTCGGCTTTCCGGTAGTCCCAGATCGTACTGTTCATGCCCAGCGGCTTTAGAATGTCAGTGGTGATGTACTGCTGGTACGGCTGCTTTGTCACGTTGGTGATAATTCGGCCCAGGAGTGAAAAGCCCAGATTTGCGTATTCGTAAGCTATACCGGGTGCATTCGACAGTGAAACGCCACCGTTCAAAAACTGGGTAAACTCGGCCTCTGAGTCAGCTAGTTGCCGGTCACCCCAGGGGTTATCTTCCGGAAAGCCAGCCGCGTGTGTCAGCAGGTGACGTACGGTGATGGCGGGAGCATCGGTTGTGAGTGGCTTCAACTGCTTGAGTTCAGGTACGTAGTTAGCTGCCGGATCGTCGAGCCGTAGTTTGCCTTCATCACGAAGCTTCAAAATGGCCATCGCCGTCAGGCTCTTTGTCATCGAGGCAATTCGGAATTGTGATTGTTCGGTAGCAGGTCTCTTGGTGGCCAGATCGGCAAAACCAGCGCCTTTCCCGTAGACCAACTGACCATCGACAACCACGCCAAATCCCAGCCCGGGTATATTGCGTTGGGCGGCATAGTCTCGATATAGCTTATCAATGACGGGGAGTGCCGCCTTTATTTTTGCCATCCGATCGGGGTCGGATGCAGGGAGTGATTGCCCAACGGCTGATAGACAGATGCCAGCCGACAGCAAGAGTGTTGTGAGAAAGTAGCGATGCGTCATCCTGCAAAGTACGCGTCAACTCATAAAAAAAGGTGGCCTGCCATTTGGAAAGCCACCTTTTCAATGAAAAATACCCTCTTTAGTTTGTCTCGTAATAATACCCGAAGATGATACCCATTTCATCGGCGCTGGTAAGTCCAAACTCCACAGCCTTAGCTGTTGTGTTGTTGTAGGTAATCTCCGAGGTGAGTCCTTCTCCTTTCGCCAGTTGAATCGGCGTAGCGAAGTTGATAACGTCCGGGTGTTCCCAATCAGTGGTTGTATACACGATCTGGCCATCGCGGGCACCGCCTTTAATCTTGATCACAAATTTTTCGCCCAACTTATGCATGTGCGAGGTAAGCATAAGTACCAGCGATGGCTTACTAACCGTAAACGACTTGGTAAATGTTTTACGGGAGTTAGCCGGAATAGACAAATTGGTGTTGCTCATGTTGAGCGTTTTCACCACCTTGGTCACGGCAGCCTGCGGCGTTGTGTAGATGTTGATGTACGCTTCCCCTTTTGAGATTGTCTGCCCTTTATTTACGTAATGCACATTCAGGTCAAACGAAGCGTTAGCCGGAATTTGCAACGCTGCGCCTTCGGGAAACTTGTACTCAAACGAGGCATTGGGGCTACCCATCAGGTACGTATGGTTCGACATCTGCAAGGCGGTCAACAGATTCAGTGAGCCATCTGGCAGACGCAGGTCGCGGACAACGTCTGTCTGAGGCAGGTTCGCCTTGTTTTCGAAATCGTAGGCGATAAAATGGTGACTGCCCGGCCGCATGTTGACCGTGAAACGATTCACGTAGATATCTGTCGAATTGCCCACCGCCCGCCGTACAAACAGTTCACGTTCGAAATTGGTCGCAATATCAAAAGGGTCCACTTTGAGCTGAAAACCCTGTCCGGCTGCCGGGGCAGCGGGTGGGGTAAATGCACTAAAGGGGGCCGTGCTTGGAGTTTTATCATCGAGCAGGCTGGCATCGATCAAATTGCCATCGGCTCTTGCTCCACCGTCGATCCATCGGCGAACGAATTCAATCTGGCCCACAGATAAGGCTTCGCTGCCAAGGGGCATTGGATTACCGTAGCTCTTACCACCATGATGCGACGCATCGGTATTCAGTTTGTGGTAGAGCAAACTTTGCAACGCCACAAACGCCTTCACGCGCTTATGCCCATCTGCTTTTGAATCTGCATTCTTTGGGTCGACACCAACTAAATTGGCATAGGCTACCCCGTTTGCCAATACCAGGCCATGCTGCTTAAAGGAAGCGTCAGACTCCGACGCGTGGCAACCTGCCGTGGCGCAGGAGGGTGTCAGAATCTTGTCCTGAATCAGTGCAAACGACGTTTTGCCTGCGTCGGGCGTTGCATCAGTGGCTGGCTTCTGGCAAGCTGCAATCACCAGAGCGGCGCCCAGCGTGCCTGTCAGTAAAAGTCGGGTAGACATAAAGTACTTAGGTTAAAAGCGCAGTATGAAGTGTTGTTTCGGCTGTTCGCGCCGGAAAAAAACCAACCCGACACCAAACAGGTCGACCGTAACCTGAACGGCTGGATGCGCTTTTATGGCGGCCCAGGCCCGCTCCATGTCTTCGGACCAGTGAATGTCGTCAAAAATAAAGACAGTATCATTATGAACGAGGGGTAAACACGTCATAAAATACTGAACTGTAGGCTCGTATCGATGATTGGCGTCGAAGAAGGCGAGGTCAATCCGGGGTAGCCCAGATACGGTTTGCGCCAGCGTTTCGTCCAGGTTACCAACTATCAGTTTAACCTGCGAATAACCGAGTTGGTCCATGTGGGTGCGGGCGCGTGCAGCGGTGTTGGGGCAGCCCTCGAATGAATAGAGTTGCCCCTGTGTTTGCGCAACGGCATTGGCCAGGTAGGCTGTTGTTAACCCAAGCGACGTACCTAGTTCCAGCACGTACCTGGCCTGAAAATGGCCAATCAGCCGGTGGAGGAGCCAGGCATAACGGGCTGGTTTTTGGGCGTTGCGGGTAATGGAAGCGACGGAGCGTTGCGCTCCGGTAGTTCGCCGGGAGCCCGCCCCAAGGTCGGTTACAGTTAGTGAATCGGAGCTTTTCAGCAGGTTGGAACGAAGCACTTCTATGGGCAACGTACCCGATGGGGCAGGGTGCCGGTGACGAATAATGTCACGGTAAAGGGCGTAAACAAAGGGCGAGTGCAGACCGTGCAGGTTGCCAGCCTGCCAGAGGTAACGGAGATACGCGGCAATCACAGATTCCTGGTAACGTTAGTTCAGATGGAAGGGCACCACCATAGTGAACTCGGGTACCTGAATTCGAAATTGTTTGCCGTCGATTAACCGCTCGACCAGGTAGCTACCCACCATTTTGCCCATGCTGGCGTGCAGGTTGCAACCCGATACATACTCATGCCGTTCGCCGGGTTCCAGCACCGGCTGAAGACCGATGACGCCTTCGCCTTCTACTTCACGTACCTGCCCGTGGGCATCGTAGATAAGCCAGTGACGACGCAACAGCTGAATGGTGTGTTCGCTGTGGTTTTCTATTGCAATACGATACGTGAATACATAGTGTGCCTGCTGTGGGCTGGAATACCCGTGCTGGTACTCAGTTTTCACGCTGACTTTAATGCCTTCCGTTACAGCCGTAATCATAAAAAAAACCAGTTTTTGACAACTTTAGAACGTAAAATAAGTTCATAAGTTTGCTTCCCCAACCTGTGTAGGCTAAATAAATTTCAATTACTTGGTAGAGTTGCCTGTCAACCAATCAAACACGTTTTCTGCTGTCCGGCCAAGTTCCGGCAACCCATCTATACTGTATGAACGTACTCATTGCAGATTCCTGGAAGCCCTATTTGCAACCCGAATTTGATAAACCCTATTTTTCGAAATTAGCCGAGTTTTTACGCGAAGAATATACGACACAGCGAATTTACCCGCCTGGCCGGCTGATGTTTAATGCCTTCGACAAATGCTCGTTTGACGACACCCGCGTGGTGATTCTGGGGCAAGACCCATATCATGGCGAAGGGCAGGCCAATGGGCTGGCATTCTCCGTTGCCGAAGGCATTACCAAGCCGCCTTCGCTCATCAACATCTTTAAAGAAATTCAGGATGATTTGGGAAAGCCCATTCCAAAGTCCGGCAACCTGGAGCGCTGGGCGTCACAGGGAGTGATGCTCCTGAACGCCACGCTGACCGTTCGGGCCGGGCAGGCCGGATCACACCAGGGAAAAGGTTGGGAGACCTTTACCGATGCGGTAATTAAGCTGATCTCCGATCAGAAAGAACACGTGGTTTTCCTGCTTTGGGGCGCCTATGCCCAAAAGAAAGGGGCTATAATTGATGAGAATAAGCACCTGGTGCTTAAATCGAAACATCCGTCGCCAATGGCTGCCCAGTGGGGTGGGTGGTTTGGTAATAAGCATTTTAGTCAGGCCAATGAGTACTTGGTCGCTAATGGATTGCCGCCAATTGAGTGGTAATTAATCCGGCCTTTAAGGCAACAAAAAACCGCAGCCTATATCAGGCTGCGGTTTTTTGTTGCCTTAAAGGCCGTTCAGGCTAGGGCACCAGCCGGGCACGTACCTGTTGTGTAACAATCTGCGTGTTATCATCGAGTGTAACCAGGAAGATAAACGCAAGCTCGCGCGGCGTGTACGGGTCAGCTGAGGGCGTAATAACCGTAGCCGGAAACCGGGTCTTGATGGCTGTCACTGACGTTGTATACACCGCTGTTGTGCCTGTGCCCGGTATTGGAGCCGTGTTCAGTACCGACGAAGCCGTGGTGAGCGACGCAGCGTTTGTGCCCGTGCCTACTCCAGCTACAGAGGTAATTTCCTTGATTGTGCGTCCGCTGGTCGATGGAATCGACAGCGTGAAGGAAATAGCCCCTGAAGTTGCCGGGACGTTAATAAATGGGTTGCCACCAAATGTAGTGGCTCCGGGGAAGGTAACAGGTATCGCCGGGCGGTTATCGCGAACCAGCGGACCATACTCCAGATCGTCTTTACAAGCCCAACTGGTTACTATCAGCAGAGCTAGCAGAAGGCTTTTTATGATTGTCTTAGTCATGTTTTCCGAAAATTGAGTCTCAGTTCATTAGTCAATATCCCACCAAACGCGGACATTGGATTGAGGCGGTACAGTAGGCGATTGCGGGAAGTTTGGGTTCCGCTGAATTTCTTCAGCAATGTACACGGCCCGCACAGGGATGGTTGCGTCGACACCAGCGGCGTTCTGTGACCGTTGCAGCACCGGGTAGCCCGTCCGGCGGTAGTCGTTCCACAGTTCCAGTCCATTACCCGTAAAGGCGATGTACTTCTGCGTGATGATCTGGGCGATCTTTTGCTCGTTTGTTCCGGACAGCGTGGCAACGGCTGGGTTGGCTGCCAGGTACGTGTCAATCTGAGCGGCGGTTAAACCGGCCAGGGTCATCGATGCCCGAATGCCTTCAGTGTACAAAGCCTGTGGGTCACCCGGAGTGCCGAGACGAAGCGCCGCTTCGGCCAGAATGAACGCCCGTTGGAAGTTGGTTAGTAACCGTACAGGGCCTTCGCCGGTAGCACCCACGACATAAGGGCCGTAGCGCGAGTAGTTGGCGGAAGTAGGAATACCGCCCCGCTGTCCATTATCGATAGTGCCATAGTTACCGGCAGCATTCCGCGTGAAGAAAAGTGGTAGACGCGGATCATTGTTAGTCTGTAGCAGGTTCAGGTAGCGACTACTCAGAATCAGTTCATCCTTAAACAGCGTTACCTGTGTGTACTCATAGCGCGGGTCACGGCTACCAACTGATCCACCAAAAGTCACGTTTAAATCCTGCGTGTTTGATCGGATGTACTGCCCGCTGGTCAACACCTCGTTGATCACAGTCGTAGCCAGCGCCGGCTCTTTGCGACTGATCTGCATCGCCAGCTTCAGCAGAAGCGTATTACCCGCTGCCCGCCAGTTAGCCAGCGCCCCTTTATAAACCACATCGTCATTGGCGGGTCGAGCACCCGCCGGGTTCCCATTGTCGCTATTCAGATCGGCCAGCCCGTCGCGCACCAGATCGAATAAGCTCTGGATACCCAGCGCCTGATTGCCCTTATAGATGTCTTCCTGCTTATCGATTCGTGGCTGCGGAAACAGATCGCCCTGCAATGCCTGCGAATACGGAATGTCGCCCCAGGTGTCGGTTGCCAGTGCAAAGGTGTAGGCCTTCATGATCTTGGCAATGCCACTGTAGGCTCGTGAGCTGGTTCCGGCGAGGTTAATGATCTGCTGGTAATTAACCAACGCTCCATCATAGATCTCGAACCGCCACTGGTTGCCAAAATCGGCTGAGCTAACCACATATGTATCGTAGTTGGCCGGGCTGCCACCCGCTCCTGCGAGTTGCTGCGTTACAACCGATGCGAACCGGTTGAGCTCATTGGCATTGGCAAACGCAGAACCTACCTGAGCAGCAGGTAACAACACCGATGGAGGAACGGCAGTTGGGTTATTAGGCGTCACATTGACGTCCAGAAATTTGGTACACCCACCCAGTCCAGCCAGCAGCGGGAGTAGGTAAAGTGTTTTCTTGATGCCTGTTTTCATAAACTTGATGATAAAGTGTGATTACAACGTCAGCCGCAGGTTTACCCCAAAGTTGCGCGTTGGTGGTGGTCCGTTGAGATCGAGTCCCTGAATGTTACCAGCGCCCTGGGTGTTCACTTCCGGATCTGAGAAGTAGCCCGGTGCATAGTAGAACAGGTTCCGGCCGCTCAGCCCCACTGAGATCGTACCGAATGGTGTTTTACCCAGCAGATTTTTGGGGAGCACATAGTTGAGTGATACCTCGCGGAGACGGTACACGCTTGCATCAAACACGGCGGCTTCCGAAGCTAGACCGCCCAGCCCCTGCCAGTAAGTTTGCGCTGGAATCTGGATGTTGTTGGGGCGGTAACTCGTTGTGCCATCAGCATTGGCTACGGCAATCACACCCGGCAGAATACGGGGCTGATCGCGATCGAGACCAGTTACGTATAGCGAACCGGCATTCCGATAGTCAACGGCAGAGAATGAATACAGTTGACCACCCTGGCGAATGTCAACCAAGGCCGACAGGGTCAGTCCTTTGTAGCTAAACGAGTTGTTGATACCCAACTGGTAGTTCAACTGTGGGTTCGATAACACCTGGTTTGGTAAGCCCGGCGCAAACTGACCGTTGGTTCCGTTGATCAGGTATTGCCCGTTGAACTGGCCTGTTGCATCGTAGTTTGGTGCTGATGAGTTCGTGCTTTGTACGCGCTGGTAACCCGTGCCCACAATGACACCATAAGGTTGGCCCTGCACAATCGACGGGTTGATACCGATAAAGGCGTTCCCGTTAATTGCCGCCGACTGTACACCCGTTGTGATGTCGATGACTTTGTTGCGAATGCGGGTGTAGTTGGCGCTGATGTCCCAGCGGAAACCACGTGACCGGATAGGCGTACCGGAGAGAACCAATTCCAGGCCCTGGTTTTGCAATTCACCTACGTTGGTAGTCCGGGTATCGAAGCCCGACGAAGGCGAAATGGCAACGTTGAAAATCTGGTTCGTCGATTTGGTGAAGAAGTAGGTCGCATCCACGCTTAACCGGTTCTCAAAGAATCCCAGGTTGATACCTGCTTCTTCCGACAACACGAATTCTGGCGTAAGGGCATTATTCCCGATTCGGGTGCTGATACCAAAACCCGGAATACTCTGTCCGCCCACTGAGATTGGGAAAGTGACACTGGCAAGGTTGTTTCCGAACCCTGATTGCACGAATACCGAATTCAGCAAGTATGGATCAGCATCCCGACCCACTCGGGCCACAGCGGCACGTACCTTGGCATACGACAACACATTAGACTTAATCTTAAACACCTCGGTTGGCACAAAGCTCACCGATGCCGACGGATAGAAGAACGTGTTGTTGGCTACTGGCAACGTCGACGATTGGTCGGCCCGGCCGGTCAGCTCCAGAAAGAGGTAATCGCGGTAGTTGAACGAAGCCTGACCGTAATTACCCACCAGCCGGCGCGTAGTACTCGACTCGCCGGAGTTAACAAACACCGATGCGTTGCTGACGTTCAGAAAACCCGGAATCGTGAGCTGTTCGCCCGTAACCGAGCTGTTCTGTACCCGGCGCTGGTTGATGTTGTTGCCCAGCAACAGCGTAGCACCTAAGCCCTCCACAAAAAATTTGTTTGTCTTAGCTGTTATAATCAGGTCGCCGTTCAGTTCAGACCGGAAGAACATATCCTGCGATACACGCCCCTGTGGTGCCCGCGACGAACCGATGTTCGACACATCTTTGCGACGGTCGGTGTATGTGTCGCCCGTTACCCGGTACGAGGCCGTCAACCATTTCGTGATGTCGTACCCAACGGTGAAGTTTCCGTAAAAACGATCGACCTGGCTGTTGAGCGTGACGTTGTTGAGCGACCAGTACGGGTTTACGATCGTCGAGTTAAAGTAAACGCTCTGGCCATTGGCGTTAATGAAGGGCTCACCCGATAGGTCGTAGCTACGGGGAATCCGCGTGAGCTGACCAAATGAGCTACCTCCATTTCCGAGCGCCGTGCCCGCCTGAACCGTTTGCACGTAGTTGGCCGTAGCCTGGATGCGTAAACCGTTGTTCAGTTTCGATTCGCCACTTATTTGAACATTGGTTCGGTTGAACTTCGACGTGGGTACAATGCCAGCCTGGCTTGTGTTACCTATTGACAGCAAGAAATTCCGGTTTGCATCACCACCTGCAATGTTGGCGGTGTTTTGAAGGATGTGTCCCTGCCGGAAAAAATCGCTGACGTTGTTAGGATACGCCTGGTAGGTACGTGTTTGCCCCTGTAAGTTTGTATAAGACGACTGCCCCGATATGGCACCTGCCGTGAAGGATGGCCCCCAGGAGTTGGTCGAGTTATTGACGAACAGGTTGTTGGTGCCCTGGCCGTAGTCATTCTGGAAACGGGGAATGCCGTAAACGTCCTGTACGTTGTACGACGACGTCAGCGTCACCTCCGTTTTGTTGTTCTGATTACGCCCCGATTTGGTGGTGATCACAATGGCTCCGGCTGATGCCCGCGACCCGTAAAGGGCGGCGGCGGCCGGCCCTTTCAAGACGTTCAGCGACTCAATATTCTCTGGGTTAATATCGGCTAATCGGTTCGATGACTGCGATTGGAACAGGGTGTTACCCGACACGTTCACATCGTTGGCGAAGATGATCCCATCAACAACGATCAGCGGTTGATTGGAGCCGTTGAACGAGGTAATGCCCCGGATGTTGATGTTGGTCGATGCCCCCGGTGCGCCTGATTGCGTGTTGATCTGCACCCCCGCCAGTTTCCCCTGCAATGTATTCAGCAAGCTAGGCTCGGACTTCTGCGTCAGCTGAGCAGATGAAACTTCCTGCGTAGCATAGCCCAGCGACCGTTTGTCACGTTCGATACCCTGCGCCGTTACAACAACTTCATCCAGGTTCTGTGATCCCGACGCCAGCCGGATATCCAGGGTCGTCTGGTTCGTAATAGTTGCTTCCTGCGTGCTGAAGCCAATAAAGCTAAATACCAGGCGTGAACCTGTTGGAACGTTAATCTGGTAACGGCCGTCGGCATCAGTTGTGGTGCCACGCGTTGTTCCTCTTACCTGGACAGTCACACCCGGAAGGGTCGTGCCGTCATCTGCTGAAGTGACCTGGCCACGAATTGCTACATCCTGTGCCAATGTAGGCAGCGCGAATAGCAGCAGAAGCAGCCAACTTCCCATAAACAGTCTGCTCATAGAAGTCTCTGATAAAGTGAGTTTGTTGAATTGGTAAAGAATAAACTGACGTTTTGCCATCTCATCACACGTCTACTCGTGGTTGGCCAAGGTGAGGTTGCTGTTGGAGCGATGCATCCAGGTTGACACACAACTGGTCAGCGAATTCGGGCCTATCGGATACCAGGCGTAGTGCTGGGCAAAAACAATAAAATAGTTAGCCTATAGAATTGTTTTGATAATTTGGAAAACGTGGCCCAAATGTAAGGCAAATCTGGAAAGCTTCGAATGGATGTTCTGGGAAAAGTATAATTATGACTAAATGGCTGGTGTGATCAATATCGTAAATTTTTTTATTATATAGCTGATTCTAGTGAGTATTAATACATGTATACGCTATTTATACTTAACCGAAGTAAAGGTGGTTTATTAGAATAGTTATAAAAGTGTCTGTGGCTGGGTAGCGCCATTTTTTAACCTTTGGGCAACAGATTAGGTGCTTGTGTATGCCCATACCAAGTCCACACAATCGCCTGATTTATACCGTACTCAGGTACGTCGCTAAGCTGGTAACGTACCTTATCGTATTGACTAAAAACAAATTCCCCACCTAGACACAGCTGGTGGGGAATTGTAACAAACAAGTTTCGCTATAAAAAGAGATTTCTCAATACTAGATTGGACTAGCCGTGAGTTGGTTAATTGTCAGTGATTAAGGCATTCAGAGCTAATTCAGCGGATGAGATTGGCCAGATGTACCCAGACTCATTAGCTGCCTTCGACGGTGCAGTTCCTTTGGCAGGAATCGTCTCCAGCAGGCGCACCAGATCATTATTACGAAGACCTTCACCCAGAAACTCAATCTGACGTTCCTGCATGATTCCGCTGATCAGGCTGGCCGAGGTGGCGAAATTGGCAGTTGTATAAGTGGTGGCAGCATCCGATCGGTTCCGAACGGCGTTGAGCAGCGCAACGGCTTGTGCATCAACGGTATTTGTGCTACGAACTTTCGCTTCGGCAAGATTCAAGAGTACTTCTGCGTAACGAATGACCGGCACGTAATCGGTGTAGGGGCTAGCAGCCTTGTACTTGATGAGCCAGTTCTTCACCGCCGTTCCTGTGCCGCTCTGCTTGATAAACAGCCTCCGTTTGTCGGTGTCTTTCCAGTTTGGATCCGCAATAATTCCTTTCGGATTCAGCGAGTATTCGCCACCACCTACACCCCCGTTGGCAACAGTAGGTGAGAAGTAAAACGCCAACTGATTCTGCGTGCCCGGGCTGTCACCAGCCGTACTAGTCATCGGCAGCGAGAAAATCGACTCAGTAGTAGTGTAGTTCGTGAAGACCGTAGCAATATCAGCCTGCAATCGGTGCGCTACGCCTGTAGACGCCGCAAATGGAGCCGTTGCACTCACAATCTTGTTAGCCTCAGTGATCACCGCCGCGTAGTTCTGCATGCTCAGGTATACCCTTGTTTTCAGGGCAATAGCGGTGTTTTTGTGCGCTCGGGTGGTATTTTCCCCGGCCACCGAATACGAGGCAGGCAGACTTGTTTCGGCCTCATTCAGGTCTTTCAACACCTGTGTGTAGACCTCAGCAACCGTGCTCCGGGCAATGTTCGACTCACCTGAACCGATAATGCCTTTCAGACGAAGCGGTACACCGGGTTTTGCCCCGTTGCCGTCAGCATATGGCCGGGCGTAATATTGAAGCAGGCTGTAGTAACTGAGCGCCCGGATCAATTTAGCTTCGGCAACGTACTTACCAGCCAGATCGGCGCCAACAATGGTTGCGCCACCGGCAGCCATGCCATCGATGAAAATGTTGGCTTTGTTAATGGCCAGATACGCCGCACTCCACAGGGTCTGAACGGCTGTGGCGCTGTTGGTAGCGTTGAGCGCCCATACGTCTGAACCTGTAACCAGGTTCGACGTTTCGTTCATGAAGTTCTCGCCCCGGATGTCGCCATAAATCACGTAGCGCCCTCCATAAAAGTTGCCCGATTTAAGGCCGGCGTACAGTGACAAGAGTTGCCCCTGAACGCGGGTGGGCGTACTGAATGCCGACGCGTCAGATACCGACGTTTGCGGAATAGGTGTTAGCAAATCACGGTCACAGGCAGTGAACGAGGTTATAAGTGTGCCAAAGATGGCAAAGTTGATGATTGTCTTCTTCATGATGGTTGTTGTCCGTTTAGAAGCCTGCACGCAGTCCGATCGTGATAGTCCGGGCATTGCCTACGGTGTTCCGGTCTATGCCCTGTGAGCTTGTGCTGTTACCATTTGAGGACACTTCCGGGTCTGGACCAGGATATTTTGTGATCACGGCCAGGTTCTGACCGCTTACATACAGGCGCAGGTTGCTGATCTTGGCCCGGCTGGTCAGGGTAGCGGGCAGCGTGTAACCCAGGGTCAGGTTGCGGAGCTTCAGGAAATCACCTTTGAATACGTTAATATCCATCGGGATAGCCGAGCCATTTGATACGTTATCGCCAAACACAGACTTCGGATATAGCATACCGGTATCGCCTTCTTTCTGCCAGGTTTTAGTCAGCATATCACGGTCATTATTCCAGAACCGCTGATCGTGCAAGCCAGCGTTGGTGCCGTAATACACGTTGAAGCCCAACTGATACGTCATCAGCACACCGAGGTCGAAGTTGCGATATTTGAAATTGTTGTCGAAGCCGCCGTACTGGTTTGGGCTCACGTTGCCATACATGACCGCATCAGCCGCCTGCGTGATCGATGTACCACCCGTTGGGCTCACGTACCTGGTGCGGCCATCTGGCGTTGTCGAGTAATTGAACTGACCAGATGGGGCGTAAAACTGGTAATAAACGGGTGTGCCGGCTGAATTGAGGAAGATACGCTTGCCCGATGTTGGATCAACCCCACCGGTACGCACAACCCACAGCTGACCGAGTGGGTAACCAGGCATCGTCTGGCTTACGGTTTCCAAACCTGAAGTAGCCGTCTGAAGCGAGGTTAAGCCAGGGGCCAGGGCGGTCACTTCGTTTTTGTTGAAGGTAATGTTGAAGTTGGTTGACCACTGGAAGTTTTTGGTATTGATAACCCGGGCATTCAGCGAGAGCTCAAGGCCTTTGTTGTACATCGCACCTACGTTTTGTGGGGGGCTTGATGGCAGACCGGTAGAAGGTGACTGCGCGACGTTCAGGATCAGGTTGTCGATGTCGTTTTTGTAATAGGCCACTTCACCCGTAATCCGGTCGTTCAGCAAACCAAAATTGAAACCGATATCTGTCTTCTTGCTGGTTTCCCACTGGAGATTTGGGTTACCCACACTCGAGAAGTTCAAGGTTGCGGCACCACCATACAGACCAGATCCATAGGTAGAGTAGGGGGTATAGTCGCCGATACCGCCAATGTTACCCACTTTGCCGTAGCTACCCCGAATTTTGAAGCTGCTGAAAAGACGGTCTAGACCAGCTCCTTCCCAGAAGTTCTCTTTCGTGATTTCCCAGCCAGCCGACAAACCGTAGAAGATACCTTTCTTAACCCCCAAGGCTGAGTACTCATCCTGACGGATGTTGGTACCAATGAAATATTTTTCTTTGTAGTTGTAGTTCAGGCGACCGAAACCCGACAGCAGGTAGTTCTCGCCAAAGCCAAGGCCGGTGGCGTTGTTGGTTACCCAACCCGCCTGAATCACGTTATAGGCAGGATCCGACAGCGTTTGCCGGTTCAGGCCATACGAGAGCGTTGTGCGGCGCTGCTGCTCCTGACCGAGCAACAGGCTCAGGTTGTGGTCACCACCGATAGTACGATCAAACTGGGCCGTGTTGGTCCAGAGCGACGTTTTGTAGCGACCAAAGATGCTCGATGCTGAGCCCTGCGATGAGTTTCCTTCGCTCGTGATTGGCGACGAAAAGAGGTCATTGTCGATATACAGGTAATCGATACCGAATGAACTCTTCAATGTAATCCAGCTTACAGGCTTGATCTGAAAATAGATGTTCGACTGGATGTGGTTGTTTTCCGAATTTGACCGGTTCAGATCCAGCGATGGTACCGGGTTTGGATACGAGATAGACGTACCTGTTACGTTCGTGCCTGTGCCGATAGCGGGTCCGCTTACGTTGTAAGAGCCATCGTTGTTATAGGGGGCCAGAATTGGAGGCAGCACCAGACCAACGCGGCCCAGGCCCGATGTGTTGAAGGCTTCACCACCAAGAGAACCCGAGGAGGCTGACGCGTAGTTCTGTTCGTTCGAGTACGAAATTTTACCACCTATCGTGATAAGTTTGCCTACTTTGCTATCGACGTTGAACAGAGTGTTGATCCGTTGAAAATCATTTTTGCGGATAACCCCTTCCTGCTTGGTGTAGCCAGTTGAGAAGTAATAATTCGTGTTATCGCTACCGCCGGATACGTTTACGTTATGGCTTTGCGATAGGCCCTGCCGGTAAATGTAGTCGTACCAGCGCGTGTCGATCGGATTACCGTTGGCGTCGTTGGTTTGCACGAATTTAGCCGTAGAGGTTGGGTTGTTTGCCGCCGATTGCGTTTTGAAAGCCACATACTCGCTGGCGTTCATGATGTTTGGCAGCCGATAGGTATTCGTAAAACCAACCCAGCCATCGTAGTTGACTTTCACCTTGCCGGACTTGCCACGCTTGGTCGTAATGAAGACGACGCCGTTGGCCGCGCGGCTACCGTAAATAGCCGTAGCGGCGGCATCTTTGGCAATATCCATGGTCTCAATATCATTTGGGTTGATACTGGCCAGCGGGTTTGCCGGTGCGTTGGTCGAACTGTAATCGCCTGTATAGGTTGGAATACCATCTACCACGATGAGTGGGTAAGAACTAAGCGAGATGGAGTTTGTTCCCCGGATTCGGAATACGGGTGGGTTGTTGAGTACACCGTTTGGTACCGTAATCTGCACCCCTGGGCTCCGACCCGCCAGCCCTGCTTCGAAGCTTTGAATCGGTGTTTGGGCAATAGTTGCCCCCTTAACCGTTGAAATACTACCGGTTGCATCTTTCCGGGATTGTGTACCATAACCCGTTACCACTACTTCAGTCAACTGCTGGGCATCGCCGGAGAGCACAACGTTTAGTGTTGTCTGGTTGCTGATGGCGACTTCTTTTGCTTGATAACCAATAAAGCTGAAAACCAGTCGGCCACCCGCTGGTGCCGTTACCTGGTACCTACCTTGCCCGTCGGTTGAAATGCCGCGCGTGGTTCCTTTTACCTGTACACTCACCCCTGGGAGTGGCGTGTTGTCGTCTGATGAAGTGACTTGACCACGAATGGTGATGTCCTGCGCCAGCATGGGCAAAGAGAGCAGCATCAATAGTAGCCAACTTCCTGTAAAGAGTCTTCTCATGAAATTTACGTGATGAATTGATTAGTTAGGTCAAGTGAAAACTAGTTGTCATTTTCCTTAGTGATTGTCAAACCAGAGTACGGAAGTTTGCGTAGAACCGTTGCCATAGAATTGTTCGTTCATTTGGGAAATGACAAGCCAAAAGTAATGCCTTTTGGATGATTAACGAATGCTTATTCTGGTAAAAGTATAAGAAATAGCTTTTAGGCTTTTTTTAAAGTAGTTGAGTAGTATGAGTATTATATCATTATGCGTATTGATAATAGCCTTATAAGACGAATTTTATACGTATTTATACGGATAGTTCTTGTAAAAATACAAAACTTACGATTGTCAATATTTTTGATGCAATCTTCGTTTTGTCTAACTAGCAAGGCCCCTGTTCGTAGCTTAACGTTGCCCAGTATCTGGCAATAGTTAAGCTACGAACAGGGGCCTTGCTAGTTAGACAAAACGCCGTCAGGACGACTAGATTATAAATCGACCAGCGTGACCGCCACGGAATTTTTGTTAGACGG
Source organism: Fibrivirga algicola (assembly GCF_011742925.1). Taxonomy (GTDB): domain Bacteria; phylum Bacteroidota; class Bacteroidia; order Cytophagales; family Spirosomataceae; genus Fibrella; species Fibrella algicola. The sequence continues at coordinate 467,025 of NZ_WAEL01000004.1, read as the reverse complement.
GTTTCGCACTTCATAGGCAACTACGAGCTGATTGCCAATGACTATACCACTCGCGTTGGTTGCACTCTTGCCACTTTTTACAAACGTTGTGCCTGTGCTTTGCATCGAATTGATAGTTCTGTAAGCGATAGCCGTACTCATGCCCGCTTCCGACGACTGACTTTGCTCCCATAACAGGACCGTGGCCTTAGAGGCGGGTACCAGATAGGCATTCTTCGCCGTAGGGTCGTCGAGGACAAACAGGCGTTTTCCTTGCTGGTTTACCACTCGGATTCCAGGTGCATCGGACGTACCTGAAAACCAGGCAATCAAGTTTCCACCAGAACCAGCACTTGAGGTCGGACCCGAATGTGGGCAACCGTTTATTTGCCAGTTATCCTTCGACAGAATACCGGGTTTCGAGAATGTCAGTCCATTGTCGGTCGAACTCATCGTGGCGATATCCCGGATGTTATCCTGGTTTTCGCGGTAATACACTTGCAACGTACCTGAGCCGTCTACCAGAAGGCTGATATTACAGCAGTCACAAACAAACGGGTCCAGCACTCGTTCCTGACCAAAGCGATTACCTCCTGTTGAAGTGACAAATCGAAGATCGCGTTGGTGTTCTTTACCGGTAATGTCGTTCAGGTAAGCAACGGCAATTTCGTCGTTGGCCAAAACGGTTGCATCAAAAAAGCCGCGTACAACGTTAGGCGTCCGGTCCGAGTGTACTGGCACGGGCGTTGACCAGGTAGTGCCGTTATCTGACGAGAAACAGTAAACGATCTGTAAATCACTTGGGCGGCCACCACCTCGTTGCCCACCTTTTGGCTGAGCATCTGGTTTCGGTTTGTCGGCCGCAGGGGCGGTACCATGATCGTGTGCTGCAGTTGCTTCGTGGTTGTGCGCCGGTGCTGGCTGAGTAGTAGCCTGCTGAGCAGTGGCTGTTTCCGGGCCACGCAGGGCAAACACGGCAACCGCAGAACCATCTTTCCTGAATAACAGCTTAGGCCGCATCAGACGTGAATTGCCAATGCCGGCCGACGAGAATATCAATTTTTTGCTGCCAAACGTTTTTCCTTTATCGGCCGATTCTGCCCAGTAGAAGTACACAACGCCTGCATCGTCTTTCTCGGTCCACGACAGCGCAACCTGCCCTTTTGGCGTTGTAGACAATGTGGGGACAGCATAGGCGCGGGTCGGATCGTCGAAGCCGCCTGTAGCGTATCCTGTACTGGTTAGGGCCGAGCAGAGCCCGATAACCAGAATGGCTTTAGATAATAGTTTCATGAGGTTGTAGTAGCGTATAAGCGTACCTACACTGAGGCAGGCCCGTTTCGTTTATTTAGAATCGTTATACAGTGATGCAAAGATTATAGCTTAGCGCTAAACATCCTAGATTTATTTAGAATTATTCCTAATAATGCGATACGGGTAGTGATCTCATTCCCTATCAAAAAAAACGCCCGACTCATTGAGTCGGGCGCAGGGCAGTAGTAGCTACTACTAAATTAGATTCGCAGTGGCTTATAGCGGGTTCTGAACAATTGCTTTGTTCGCGTTGATTTCGCGGATTGGAATCAGGAACTCCCACCGGTTGTCTTCAGCAGGTACGTCGAACAGTACAGCAACGGCTGGGTTATGGTTGGCCCCGTTCCGGTTCAGCGGCTGGTTCATCCGTTTCAAATCGGTGAATCGGAAGCCTTCACCCCATAATTCGATACGACGATACAGTAAAATTTCGTCGATGAGCTTAGCACCCGTACTGGTCGACAGTTTGTACGATGGATCACGCTTGCTGTTGAGGTCAAACAGGACCGTTGCCGCTTCGGTGTTTTTGCCAAGGCGAGCCTGCGCTTCTGCCTCAATCAGGAACATCTCAGCTGCACGCATGTAAGGAATATCGCCCATGGTGCTGGTTGATGGGGTACCTGGCAGACGGAACTTCTGGTTCATGTAGGGAACCCGAACACCCCCCGTTGGCACTACCGAGTTAGTCGTCGTTGGGGCCTTTACCCACATTTTAGCGCGCACATCCGTCTGTGGAATCTGCTCATACAACAGGCTGCTGATGGCCTTCGGTGTCTGACGGATTACCGACGAGTTGAAGTTGCTTGAGATATACGAGTGGTAGGCACCGAAAAACTCAGACTGATCTTCAACGTGGTCGAAACCCCACATCCATTCGCCAAGGCCAATATCTGCCAGACCGTCCGTGTATTGAGCGGTTGTCATCAGCGTGTAACCTTTACGTGCCTCAGCAGCAAATTTTGCGGCATCAGCCCAGTTTTGCTGTGTCAACGCTACCCGAGCCTGGAGGCCTTTCACTACGTCACTGTTGATGTGCGATTTGTAGGTACGTGCCGTTGTCAACAAACCAGCCGCGTCGACCAAATCTTTATTGATCTGGGTATACACTTCTTCAACAGTTGCCCGGGGTAACCCTTCTGTCGTTGGAGTCAGAACTAGGGGTACAGCTAGTTGTACGTTGGGTTTTACAGCAGCATTATACCGCTTGCCATACAACTGCACGAGGTTGAAGTACGAAAATGCACGCAGAGCCAGCGCTTCGCCTTTCAACTGGTTACGCTCCGACTGAGCACCGGCCGCGTTGTCTATGTTGGCAATAGCCAGGTTTGCGTTCCCAATCAGGCGGTAATACAACTGGTATGGGAACTGTGACATCGTGCCCACGTCTGAGCGGTGACTAGTCCACCGCTGCTCGCCAAAGTGCCATGTGTTAACCGTGTTGCCGAACACCAGATCTTCGCCCATAACGTCCATGATGATCATCATGGCTGGGTGGCCAAAGTGTCCCTGCGAATCGAGGTAACGAACCACCATGGCCCGGTAAATGCCATTGATGGCAGCTGTGGCGTTTTTGGTAGTCGCGTAAGCTGATCCGGCATCAACGCTGGCGGTTGGTGATGTATCCAGATAGTCTTCTTTGCAGGAAGATGTAAATAGGCCCAGTGCAAGGAGCAAGGGTAAGAATTTCGTTTTCATTGGTTATCTGAACGTTTATGAAGTGAAGACGACGGCTAGAAGCAAAAGCGGGTGAATAGAACACGCTACGTTTTACGCCTGGCTTGTCGCCTCTTCGTTAGGTTTTCTATTACAGGGTGAGTGCAACGCCCACAACTAGGCTTTTGGCTGCGCTGAATACGTTGCCGGTAGTACCCGCAAAGTTCTGCTGAATGTTGGTGCCTTTCCGCTTCGACAGGATCAGGAAGTTCTCGCCACTTACATACACCTGTGCATTGGCGAATGATAGCTTACGGGTAATGTTGGCTGGCAGATCGTACGAGAGTGTCACTGTACGAACGTTCAGGTAGCTGGCATCGATCAACCAACGGTCAGAGGCACCGTCGAAATCAACCGTACGGCCGGCATCCAGACGTGGTACGTTGGTGATGTCACCTGGCTTCTGCCAGCGATTCAGGATGTCGATGTGTTTAGCACTACCGTAGCCACCCGAACTCATCAGCGCCGCGTAAGCACCGTCATACGTTTTGCCACCCAGTTGGTATACCAGCAGTGCCGATAATGACAAGCCTTTGTACCGGAACGAGTTGGTGATACCACCAGTCAAATTCGGAATCGAACTGCCATTATAACGGAAACGGGCATTGTTGATGCTGGTTGTCAGGGTGTCACCTGTTTCGGTGATCCGTGAGTTGGCAGCAACGAAGTTGGCAGCCCGGTACTGCGCCTCACCCGTTGCAGGGTTCACACCTTGGTATTCACGTAGCCAGAAGTCATATATCGAACTGCCCACTTTGAGCTTCTTCGTGCCGTCGATGATCTCTGGGTTTTCTGCCGGCATTTTAGTGATCTGGTTCTTAATGCTGGTCGCATTGATGTCAATCCGCCAGGTGAAGTCTTTCGTACGAATGGGCTCAAGAGCCAGTTCAACTTCGATACCCCGGTTGTACATGGTACCGATGTTACGGGTAACGGTTGTGATACCAGTAGACAATGGAAGGGGAACTGCAAAGATCAGGTTGGATGACTGGCGGTCGAAATACTCGACTGTACCCGATACGCGACCCCTGAACAGGCCGAACTCTAGGGCTACGTCAAACGCGTTGCTCGATTCCCATTCCAGTTGCGAGTTGCCGAGGCTAGTTTGCAGAATACCGGCTTCCGACGCGTTATTCCAACCCAGGCCATAAAGCGGCTGCCAGGCGTAGAAACTAATGCCCGCATCGTTACCCGTTTGTCCATATGAACCACGAAGTTTGAGGCTGTTGATGCTTGGGATGTTCTTCAGGAAATCTTCCTGGTCGATCCGCCAGGCACCACTCAACGAATAAAAGTTACCCCAGCGAACGCCTTTCGCAAAGCGGCTTGAGCCATCGCGACGGGCAGAGGCCGATAGGAAATACTTTTCGTTGTAGTTGTAGTTGACCCGTGACAGGTAACCCTCGATACGACGGGTATCATACTGCGAGCTCAGGTTGGTTGTCGTTGTGAAGTTGATCAACTCATAATTACCATCCAAAATTTGTTGCGAACGCGAACCGTCCAACTCATTCTGGTTAGCAATGAAGTTCTCATGACCAACCAGCACATCGAGATTGTGCTGACCGAATGACTTGCTGTAGTTCAGCAACTGGTTCAGGTTGTAGCCCGATGTGTTCTGGAAATAGTGGTTCGACCGACCGGCTGGTGCCCCGTCACCAATTTCCGGGTTACCAAAAATGACGCGGTTGAAGTTAGCGATGTCAGCCCCGAAGGTCGACGTGAATTTGAAGTCTTTCAGGAACGTAACCTCGCCAAATACGCGGGCACCAATGGTGTTCCTGCGGTAGTAGTTCTGGTTCAATACCGTCTCGGCTACTGAGTGGCGACCACCAAACTGTGGGCGTCCGGGCAAGCCAAGAGCAGTCAGGTTGCCGTAGTCCCAACGGCGATCGCCATTTGGCAAAGTCAGGAATTGACCAGGATTAGCCGGGTCATACGCGTATACCGGATAGATTGGCCCCATGTTTCTTGAGAAGAAAAACGGGTTCACAAATGAAGTGTTTCCATCGGCGTCGGCCTGATTTGAATTGGAAACGGTCAACGCCAGGTTCGCTCCGGTTTTAAACCAGGGCTTCAGTTGCGAGTTTATATTCAGACGGCCGTTAAACCGTTCAAAATCAGAGCGGATCAGGTAGCCCTTATCGTTCAAGTAGCCAAGCGACAAGAAGTAGTCCGATTTCTCCTGTCCGCCTGAGAAGCTAATGTTTGCTTCATCGCGGGTTCCCTGCCGGGTAACGGGTTTTTCCCAGTTCAGGTCGTCTTCTGAATAGATTAGCTTCGCATTCGGATTCATCTGCCCGTTCACATCAACCAGCTGGTTGCCAGGTACGTCGTAGACATTATACCCAACCAGGCTTAACAGACGGCTGCTCGCATCGGCATTCGCTGCCGTTAGGGATACCGGGTTTGTTGCCCGGTAGGCAACGCTGTTCCGGTAGGTTTCCCACATGAGGGGGTAATACTGTGATACACCTACCCGGTCATATTCTGGAAGGCCCCGGCTGTTGGCACCTTTGGTGTAACGTACCGAAATTTGGTTACGGTCTTTCTTCCCGCGCTTTGTTGTCACCACGATTACACCGTTAGCAGCCCGTGCACCGTAAAGCGCTGTCGAGGCAGCATCTTTCAGGACGGTGATCGACTCGATATCGTTCGGGGCGATGTTGGCGATACTTGCCGTGTAAGGCACGCCGTCGACAACGTAAAGGGGATCGTTTGACGTAGAGATTGAGCCGAAACCACGAATACGAATATCTGGAGCACTACCTGGCTGTCCGCTACCTGCGGTTGTCTGCACACCAGCCGCTGAACCCGTCAGTGCCGAACCCAAGTTTGTAATTGGCCTAATTTCTAGGTCTTTCGCTGAAATAGAGGCGGCTGATCCGGTGAATGCAGCCCGCTTTTCCGAGCCGAACGTCGTCACAACGACTTCGTCAAGGTTGGCCACATCGGGCGCTAGTTCAATATTGATTGTTGTGCGGTTGCCAACGACTACCTCCTGAAGACCATAGCCAATAAAGCTGAATATTAACCTGGCACTGGGATTAGCGCTAATCTGATAGTTACCGGCGGCATCTGTCACCGAACCGCGCGTTGATCCTTTTACCTGCACACTCACACCGGGCAGTGGAGTCTTGTCATCTGATGATGTAATCTGGCCACGAATTGTAATGTCTTGTGCCAGCATGGGCAAGGACACTAACATCAGAAGTAACCAACATCCTGTAAAAAGTTTTCTCATGAATTTTTGTGATGAACTGGGTGATTAAGTTAAGTATTTTACGCGCGACCAATCAATAATTTGCCTAGTAACCTGGAAAAATCCCATCCAAAAAAATAGGACATATCGTACAATTCTTTGGCGACATTGATATGGACCAAAACAAAAATAAGGTTAACAGAAATATAATCAAACTTTAATTCTGTTTTATAAACAACAGCTGCAGCTGCTCATTTAGGCTCTTTAAATACCGTAATTCTACTTTCTTAAAAGTGGGGTTATTGTGGTCTGCTATAGTTCATAATTCATCTGTTAATTGTCTTATCAGTGGCGCTAATGGAATAGCAACCTTGAACGTTAGTAAACAGATAGCTGATTTCGTTTCAATACCATGGCTTGCTGTGATGGCATAAAAAAACCGTGACTGAATTCAGCCGCGGTTCTTTATAATAAAATAAACGGGTCTACTACCGGAAAGAATACAACTGCCAGAGATTAATCTATGGTAGTTGAAAAGGCAGTATGCATTTATTTAAGAATTGTGAATGTAAACGTTTTGTAGTTTTCACTAGGCAATGTGCCATCTGAACCAGTCAACGTCATAGCAAGACTAACAGTCTGCGTAGCAGGTGCGGCGGCCGGAATGCCAGCTAGAAACTGCGTGACGATATACGTAGAGCTACTGTTTGCTGGGATCACTACGCTGCCCTTAGTTCCGACAATAGAGTAGTTAACTCCCTCTACGGCTGTGCTTGTAGCTGCGATCGTGTAGCCAACGGTTGTTGGCGTAGAGCGCTGTGGGCCGACTAACTGCACCAGAATGCTATCCCGGCCAACTCCCTGACGAACTGTACGTGCCCGAATGGTATTCGCGACGTTGTTGGTAGGTTGGGTTGCGAAACCTGCTCTTGGATTTTTGAATTCAACTACAGGGGCACCTTCGTATATCCAGCTTGGACTTTCAAAACATCCCGTCAATGACAAGGCAAGCCCTATGAACAAAAGCAACAATGATGACTGCTTATACATGATTTTCTCTTTAGAGGTGGAGAGGTTATGTGGTTAATAACCTGGATTTTGTTGCAGTTTAGTGTTCAATTGAACCTGCGCAGTAGGAATTGGAGCCAGAATTCGGTAGTCGGTATAGGGGACAACTGCCGATAAGCTAGCCTTAGTGATCGTTAAGCCCCGGCGTTTCAGGTCGAAGAACCGATGTCCCTCAAGTACCAATTCAAGCCGACGTTCAGTCAGAATGGCATCGATGAGTGCCTGACCGGTTACGGTAGCAGCTACTGGCGTTACACCTGCACGAGCGCGAAGTGTATTGAGATCAGCCTGAGCCTTTACATTATCACCCGATGCTGCGTAAGCCTCAGCACGAATAAGCAGAAGTTCTGAATAACGCATTACAGGCACGTTGTCAGTGAAAGCTCCGCGTGCGCCAGAATATTTGCGGCTGAACGTAACAGCCTCTCCTGATTTCGTGGAAGCGTAGAAGGCCGCCCGCCGTGCATCAGCTGCATCATATAGATTCAGCAGTTCGGTCGTGAAAACTACATCCCCCCAGTTACCAGTCGTAACCGATGGGGGGTTTGTCAATGAATGCAACGACTCGTTCGATCCCAGTGATTCCGTTGCCTGAACATAGTTGATTTCGAACAACGATTCTGGATTGGGCGAAGCCGTGAACGCAGCAGCATACTGCGCCCCTGTTACCAGACGGGCAGCTGGACTGGCCATTGCATCAGTAGCAAGCTGAATACATTCTGGATATTTCTCCCAATACAGATACAAGCGTGATAACAAACCTTGGGCAGCCGCTTTATTGGCCCGCTGACGGTTGGTAGCAGCTGCCATAGCTGGTAATAGCTCGATGGCATCTTTCAAATCTTTTTCAATTTGTTGATACGTCTGTTCTACCGTAGCTCGTGCCTCAAACGTTGCCTTTGACGCATCATCGGTAGGCGTAGTGCGTAAGATTAGCCCTTTATCGAACCCATTTACTATTTTCTTTGGCTCATAGGCGAACACACGGGCCATATCGAAATATAGTAAAGCTCTGAGAAATAAAGCCTCTCCTTTTATCTGGGTTTTCTCTACACCTGTGGTGTTGGCCCCATCGATACCTGAAAGTATGAAGTTTGCTTCATTTATTCCGCCGTAGTTATCCCAGTACTGTTGCATGTGCGCATTGGGGGCATTTACGCGCTCATTGAAGTAACGGTTCGAATTTTGGTTGGCTAGTCTTACATTGTCAGCCATGATCTCCGGTGCAATCATCATTCGTTGACCATAGTATGTAGCTGGTTGAAGACGGTCATAAACGGAGATCAGCAATGATCGAAGACCAGTAATATCTGTTAGCGCAACCGCTGAACTGATGGACTGCTTAGGTTCAGTGACAAGCAGGTCAGAGCATGAGCTCGCCCCCAGTAGTACCAGTGAACCTGTAAGAACTAATTTATATGGCTTAAACATGAATGTTGCGAAGAGTTGTTGATTAGAAACCAATCTGAATGCCACCCGTGATTTGTTTGCTTTGTGGATAGCGCCCAATGTCGAACGTTACAATCTCCGGATCTAGGCCTGTGTAGGCTGTCCAGGTAAGCAGATTGATCGCCTGTGCAAAGAAACGTACCTGAGAAAGGCCAGCGCGGCTTACCAATGTGGTAGGTAGCGTGTAGCTCAACGTAACCTGCTTTAAACGGAGGTATGAACCATTCTCAATTTGCTTAGTAGAAAATGTCTGAATTGACTGGCTACCCGGTTCCGTGCCACCTTCATATGGGCGTGGAACCCGCGTAATTTGGCCAGGAGTAGTCCACCGCGCTAATTGGCTACTCATGTTGTTCCAGCCAGCTGAAGCTGAGCTTTCCATGAAGAAGCCACTATTGTTAAGGAATGTGTTGCCCCATTGGCTCTGGAAGAATACCTCTAACTCCAAACCTTTATAAGAGATCGAGTTGGTGACACCACCATATCCTTTAGGTAGTGGAGAGCCCTGGATGCGGGAATCCCTGCCTTGAAGCGTGTATGTAATATTATTCAGTGAATCCAACCACATAGACCGGCCATCGGCTGGGTTAACACCAGCGTAAGTAGGATACCAGTTGATAGAGATAGGAGAGCCAACGAAGTAATCATTGCCAATCCGATTCTGACCTGGTAACAATTCCAGGATTTTGCTCTTCAAGAATGTAGCGTTCCAGCGTGTTTCCCATTTAAAACCACCTTTATTAACGTTTACATGGTTGAACTGAAGTTCTAGGCCCGTGTTTTCAGCCTTACCTAGATTCTCGAAAATCGATCCAAACCCACTGTCAGAAGGCAGTGGACGGGCAAGCAGAAGCTTATCATTAACCTTTCGGAATACTTCAACAGTGCCACTAATACGGCCATTCCATAGCGAATAGTCTACACCTAAGTTTAGTGTACGAGCGACTTCCCATGATAGATTGTCGTTTCCTAGTTGAGAAGGCCTAATACCCGGTAAATCAAGGTACTGACCACCAAGCCCAAATAGAGCACGAGATGCAAAGTTGCTAATTAGGTTATTTCCTGCTTCACCATAACTAGCGCGGAGCTTAAGATCCGAAAGTACTGTCGATCCTTTAAGAAATGGTTCTTCGGAAATACGATAGCCAGCGGAGATAGCGGGAAATAAACCAAAACGAGTATTTGCTCCAAAACGAGAAGAACCATCATACCTCAGCGTACCACCTAGCAGAAACTTTTCCTTGTAAGCGTAGTTGCCCGATAAAAAGACACCGCCTATACGCCAGGTCGTATAATCACCAGTTGTGGTAATAGGACGGGCAGCAGCAGCTAACGTTCTGAACAAACCACTCGAGAAACCCTGACCAGTAGTACCCACTGTTTCACGAATCTCTTCACGATATTCACCTCCTAGAAGAGCTGTGATGTTGTGATCCGCGCCAAAGCTGTGGTTGAAGTTGAAAACCTGACTTGTGTTCCAGTTTAGTGTATAGCGGTTGTTAACTGTCAACGAACCACCGGTGCTTGTGTATTGTGGAGCTGTTGGATCACGATAGAAATCGTCACGGTTAGTAGCATAATCAAGACCATAGAAAGACCGAAAGCGAAGACCTGGGACAATCTCGTAGCTCGCTGCAAAATTACTGACCGTTTGAATCGTTGTATTCGCCCGTATCTCATATTCTGCATTCTGGACGGGATTATAACTAAACGAGCCAGGTAAGGGTGCATTATAAGTTCCATCAGCCTTGTAAATAGGCTGATTAGGTAAAATCAACGCAGCCGCAAAGAAGGGGCTGTTTATGTTTGCGCCATCGGCTATCGCACCGTTTTGTTTAACAAAAGATAGGCCTATGGTTGTTTCAAGCTTCAGTTTTTTGCTGGCTTGATGATCGAGGTTCAAACGGAAAGTACCTCGCTTAAAGTCGGATTTAATAACTTGTCCATCCTGAAAGTTGTACGAACCTCCCACATAAAAGTTGGTCTTCCCATCACCACCTCTTGCCGATAAATCATAATTGCGCAGTTGCCCACGACGGTAAACAGCGTCTTGCCAGTTTGTGTTTACAACTGTAGCTGGATCTCCATATTGTGCGATTGAAGCGGCCCGAGCTGCGTCTACGCCTTGGTTTGTAGCAATGGCGCGGTTCACGAAGCCTTCAATTTTTAGTTGAGCAAACTCAGCAGCGGTCAAGACATCGAGCTTTTTTATTACGTCAGTAAAGCCAGTCTGTACAGAGGCGTTAAACTTTGTACGACCTGCCTTTCCACGTTTAGTTGTAATAATCACTACACCGTTACCGCCTTGTGCCCCGTAAATGGCAGCTGCAGCTGCATCCTTCAAAACGTTGATTTCTTCAATATCATTTGGATTAATCGACGCTAAGACGTTTGAACTAGCAGCAGTTGATAAGCCGCCGTTGGCCACCTGTACACCATCTACAATGTAGAGTGGATCATTACCGGCATTGATTGATCCAACGCCGCGAACCCGAACGCTGATAGCACCACCAGGTGCTCCACTTGCTGCTGTAACCTGTACGCCAGCTGCTCGGCCTTGAAGGGCACGGTCGAAGCTTTGTAGAGGTAGATCTTCAATAGTCTTTCCACTTACATTTGAAACTGCACTTGTTACGTCACGGCGCTTGGTTTCACTACCATAAGCTGTCACAACAACCTCGTTGAGATCGTTGCCAGTCGCCACTAATGTAATGCTAACATTAGTACGGTTATTTAAGAGAACCTCTTGGGAAGTATACCCAATGAAGCTAAAAATCAACCGGCTATTAGCTGGGGCATTTATTCTGTAATTACCCATCGCATCCGTTGTAGCACCACGTGTAGTGCCCTTTACCTGTACACTGACGCCTGGCAAGGCTGAGTTATCATCGGATGAGGTTACCCGACCACTGATTGCTATGTCCTGTGCCAATGAAGGCAGTGTGACCAGCATTAACAGCAGCCAGCTTCCAAGTAAGAATTTTCTCATAGAAGTTTGACGATAGAATTGGTTTGTTGATTTTGATTAAACGGTTGCAAAATTATTTAAACTAACGTTAACACAGCAATTTTGTTCGGAAATATTTAATTTTCGTGACCATTTGTATGTTTCCTGTAAACCAAGGCCAAATATGACTATTTCAAGAAAATCGACCTTTTCATTGCGTACGATAGGATTAATTTGTGTTTGTGTAAATTGTGTGTATGCACAGACAATCCCGTTAAAGTCACAAATAGATAAAGCGGCAATATCCGTAGAGAGAAAAGTGGTTACGTGGCGACGCGATTTTCACCAAAACCCAGAGTTAGGCAACCGGGAAACAAGGACAGCTGGTATCATTGCCGCTCATCTTCATTCCTTAGGTATTGAAGTGAAGACGGGTGTTGGGAAAACAGGGGTCGTTGGTATTTTAAAGGGTGGAAAGCCTGGTCCGGTGGTTGCCCTACGGGCCGATATGGATGGCCTGCCTGTGACAGAGCGGGTAGACCTCCCGTTTAAATCGACGGTGACCACCGAGTATAACAATCAGCAAACCGGTGTTATGCATGCCTGCGGTCACGATACGCACGTAGCTATGCTCATGGGAGCGGCTGAGGTGCTGGCGTCGATGAAGGCTGATCTGAAGGGAACAGTGAAGTTCATTTTCCAGCCAGCCGAAGAGGGAGCGCCCGTTGGTGAAGAGGGGGGAGCGGCCCTGATGGTAAAAGAGGGTGTACTGGAAAACCCTAAAGTTGATGCGATTTTTGGGTTGCACATCAACTCCCAAACAGAGGTTGGCACCATTAAGTACCGACCAGGAGCCACCATGGCAGCCGTTGATCAGTACGCTATCAAAATTCGGGGTAAGCAGACGCATGGTGCTGCTCCCTGGTCAGGTGTCGATCCGATCGTGACTGGCGCACAGGTAGTAATGGGCCTGCAAACGATCGTCAGTCGAAATGTGGTGTTGACTGACAACGCCGCCGTCGTTACAGTTGGGGCTTTTCATGGTGGAATTCGGCAAAATATCATTCCGGAAGAGGCCAATATGATCGGTACCATCCGTACATTCAGCCCAGAGGCTCAGCAATTGATTCATCGTCGCATCAACGAAATCGCGACGGGCATTGCGGGGAGCGCTGGTGCCAAAGCCGATGTGAAGATCGATATCATGTATCCCGTCACCTACAATGACCCGGCCCTGACCGACCGTATGGTGCCAACGCTGGAGGCTATGGCGGGTAAGGCCAACATCAAACTGACGCCTGCCCAAACAGGTGCTGAAGACTTCTCATTCTATCAGCAGAAAGTACCCGGATTCTTTTATTTCCTGGGCGGCATGACAAAGGGTAAGAAACTGGAAGATGCTGCACCACACCATACGCCCGATTTTCAGATCGACGAGAGCTGCTTCACGCTGGGCGTTCGTTCACTCTGCCATCTGACAGTTGATTACATGGAGCAGAACAGTAAAAAATAGCCGATCGATTTGTAGGGAGCAGTCGGTGGCCGAAATATGAGTAGGGAACGTACCTGCGTAAGTAGTTGGCCAGTGGCTACTCCCGGCAAGTCGAAGTTTTAGGCTTCTACCGCCCTGTTGCGGAGTATGCGTGATAGTAGGCGGGGAAAGAACCGTTTCAGGTAGACACCTATGAGCTCGCGGCCGCCAATGTAGACTTCTTCTCGCTGGTTGACTACTGCTGTTATTAGCTTATGGGCAAACACCTCAACGGCCATGCCCTGTTCCTGATGCTTGTCTGACCGGCCGTATGCTCCGCCGGTGGCATCGAGGGCTGATTTGGAAATGGGCGTACGGATATAGCCGGGACATACCAGAGTAACGTGCAGTCCATCGCTGGCGACCTCAGCCCGCAACGAGTCGAAGAAGCCGTGTAAGGCGTGTTTAGACGCACAATAGCCCGACCGCTGTTTCACCCCGATCTTGCCCGAAACGCTGCTGGTGACCACAAAATGGCCACTTTTTTGCCCTAGCATTACTGGTAAAACAGCCTGTGTCAGGGCTACAACGCCAAAAAAATTAACCTCCATCAGTCGTCTGTAAACAGCGAAGTTGGTATCGTTGACGAAACTGCGCTGAGTGATGCCCGCATTCTGAAACACGTAGTCGATCCGGCCGAAGCGAACCAGCACAGCCGCTACAAGCGCGGGGATTGACGTCTCGTCAGTAACATCGAGCGGGAGAATCATAATCCGGTCTGAGGGTAAGCGGGTGGCGTCGGCTACCCGCTGTAATTCCCCCTCCCGACGTGCCGACAAGACAAGTCTGGCCCCTCGACGGGCTAACTCCAGAGCTAATGCCTCGCCAATGCCCGACGATGCGCCGGTGATCCAAGCTACTTTATCTTGAAAAGACATACTGTATAGTTTCAGCTGCGCTGCTGACTAATAAAGGGCAAGTTAGCAGCGCAGCTGAAACTTGAAACCTGACACAGTAAAGCTACTTTCCCCAGTCTGCGGGGTTTTTACGCCAGTCGGCCAGTGATTCCAGTGCATCAACTGGAATGTAGTGTAGCGTTTGAGCCTCCTGCACCAGCGTATCGTATTGGCTGAGACACACCAGTTTCACTCCTGCCTGGTTGAAGTTGTCATCGGCAATGGTAAAGCCGTAGGTGAAAATGGCGATCATGCCAATGACCTCAGCGCCTGCCTGTCGCAATGCCTCTACCACTTTGAGGGAACTGCCTCCCGTAGAAATCAGGTCTTCAACTACGACTACTTTCTGCTGATTGTCGAGTCGTCCTTCGATTTGATTGCCCATGCCGTGTTTTTTAGGCTCAGGGCGAACATAGCAGTAGGGGAGGTCTAACGCGTCGGCTACCAGCGCGCCTTGCGGAATTCCCGCCGTGGCTACGCCTGCAATGACCTGTACATCGGGAAACTGCTCCCTGACAACATCAGCCAGCGCCTGCTTGATGTAGGTACGTACCTGAGGATACGCCAGCGTGACCCGGTTGTCACAATAGATGGGCGATTTCCAACCCGAACTCCAGGTAAAGGGGTCGGCAGGGCGAAGGCGAACGGCCTGCACATCGAGTAAATGGCGGGCAACAGTTTGAGCAACGGATGACAAAATGGATGACTTGGCTTGATTGAACTGCAAACTTTGCCAAACTTCCTCGCTTTGACAAAAGTAGGTTATGGATGAACGCTATTTTTTACTTGGCCGACCAGACGCTGCGCCGTTCATAGCCTGGTCAACAACCTAGTCTTAAACCACCATGCTCAAGAAACTGATTCTTCTGGCTACCCTACCCGTAGCGTCACTTATGGCCCAACCGTATCCAACTATCGGTGAAATTGTCCGGCTCGATCCACGGCTGGATCAGTTACTGGCGAAAAACGCTAAAGTGGAGGTACTGGCATCCGGTTTCATGTGGGCCGAGGGTCCAGTCTGGGTTAAGGGCAAACCCGCAGGTTCATCCACAGGGGGCTTTCTTCTTTTCTCGGACGTACCCAAAAATACGATTTACCGCTGGACGGCGGCCGATGGTTGCCAGCCCTTTCTAATTCCCTCAGGCTATACGGGGCGGGGTGAGTATAGCGATGAACCAGGGTCAAACGGGTTAACGATCGATGCGCTGGGGCGGCTCATCATCTGTGAACATGGTGATCGGCGGATATCAGCCATGCCATTGCCGGGACCAGGCGGGAAGCTAACCCTGGCAGACCGGTATCAGGGGAAACGATTCAATAGTCCTAACGATGTAGTAACTCACCCTGACGGGAGCTACTATTTCACCGATCCGCCGTATGGGTTGGCGGGGAAGGAAAAAGACCCTTCCCGCGAGACACCACTGTTTGGCGTATATAGGGTGTCGGCAACGGGCGACGTATCGTTGCTAGTGAGTGATCTGGTTCGTCCGAACGGTCTGGCGTTTTCGCCTGATTATAAAACGCTTTACGTGGCACAATCAGACGAGAAACAGCCCATCATCCGGGCGTATCCGGTACTGGCCGATGGATCGGTTAGCACTGGCCGTACGATTTTCAACGCAACCGAACTTTGGAAACAGGGTTTACAGGGAGCTCCTGATGGCCTCAAAGTTGACCAACAGGGCAACCTATGGGCAACCGGACCGGGTGGTATACTGATACTATCTCCGCAGGGTACGTTGTTGGGGCGTATTCATACTGGTGTGGCTACGGCCAACTGTGCGTGGGGGGATGATGGCCGCACATTGTACATTACTGCCGACATGTATCTCTGCCGAATTCAGGTACTAACGAAAGGGGCAAACTTTTAATTAAAGTTGGGTTCAGTGACGCACACGTATCAACTTTTTAATGAAAGAATGGTGGGATAAAACAGGATTTTTGTTGCTGTACTAACCGTCTGGTAATGTAATCACGTAAACAACTCTCAAAACCCACAAACTTGTGTCTCATCCTGCGTTCTGATCGCGACGAACTTCGTAGATTTGTAGTACAATTCGGAAACCGTAATTCGAATTAGTTTAGGAGCGTGTCTCAGGAGTTGAGAACCAATGATTGAAAACCGGAAGTTTATTATTATCGGCGTCTTCTGCTTAGTGGGCCTGATTTACGCCGCCCGCCTGTTCTACCTGCAAATTCTGGATGATAGCTACTCCCTTGAATCCTCCAGCAATTCCATCAAGCGTGTTATCGAGATACCCTATCGCGGTCAAATATACGACCGGAATGGAGAGCTAATTGTTTATAATACACCCGTTTATGATCTGTACGTGACCCCCAAACGGGTGCGTATACCTGACACGCTGGCCTTTTGCCGCATGATGGATGTTACCCGTCCTGAATTTGATAGCATCATGGATCTGGCGAAAGCGTATTCGTACGTGAAGCCCTCGGTTTTTCTCCGACAATTATCCAAAGAAGACTACGCTCGCATCCAGGATGCGCTAGTCGATTACCGGGGGTTTGAACCGATGATGAGTTCCATGCGGACGTACCCGGCCCACACGCTCTCCAACGCGCTCGGGTACGTGTCGGAAATCAGTAAGAAGAAGCTGGAGAACCAGGAAATTCTCTATTACCGACAGGGCGATTATGTAGGGCATAACGGCCTGGAAGAGCAGTATGAAGAGCAATTGCGCGGGTTGAGGGGTATCAAGTACGTGATGCAGAACGTGCATGGCGTTGCAAAGGGGTCATTCAAAGGAGGTGAGTTCGACACCGCCGCTGTTGCCGGTAAAAACTTGTACACAGGTATCGATGTAGAGGTGCAGAAGTACGCCGACAGCCTGATGGTCAACAAGGTAGGGTCTATTCTGGCCATTGACCCATCGAGCGGCGAAATTCTGGTCTCGGTCTCGGCGCCTACCTATGATCCGAACCAGTTGTCATCGCGGTTTTTCTCGAAGAATTACCGAAAATTACTTAAAAACCCGTATAAACCGTTGATTAACAGGCCGATTATGGCTAGTTACCGACCCGGTTCTACGTTTAAGCTGATCCAGGCGTTGATCGCCCAGCAACAGGGGTCATTGTTTACTAATACCGTGTATGGCCACGCAGGATCGCCCATGCGTTGCCACTGTCATGGCGGAAACAACCTGACCGGTGCGGTGCGCTTCTCCTGTAATCCGTATTTCTATCAGGTATTTCGAAAATACATTTATCACAACGGTAATCCAAACACATTTAAAGCGTCAGCGGCGGGTTTAAAAGAATGGCATGACCATGTGGTGAAGTTTGGTGTTGGTCAGAAACTCGGTCTTGATTTGCCAAGCGAATTTCCAGGCAAATTACCGTCTGTTGAAACGTATAATAAGCTGTATAAAAGTGAGTTCAGCTGGAAGTTCTCTAATATTTACTCACTTAGTATTGGCGAGGGAGAGCTACTTATCAGTCCACTGAAACTAGCTAACCTGGCCGCCACTATTGCTAATCGGGGTTGGTACATTACGCCGCACTATGTAAAAGGCATTGGCAAACTGAACGAAGGGATACCGGCCGAATACAAGGAGAAGCATTATACGGATATTGATCCTAAATACTTTACACCGGTTATTGAAGGAATGCGGCTGGCAGTGATGGCCGGAACGGTAAAAAAGGATGCCGACATTCCAGGCATCGAGCTGTGCGGGAAAACAGGTACGTCGCAAAACGCTAAGTTTGGCCATGCCCATGACCACTCCATCTTTATCGGGTTTGCGCCGATGAACAACCCTAAAATTGCCGTAGCTGTGTTTGTTGAAAATGCAGGCTGGGGTGGCGTGGCTGCGGCATCGGTCGCTGCGCTGGTGGCCGAGCGGTACTTGAAGCGTAAGAATGAAGCGCAGGGCCTGAAATTACAGGAGTGGCTGATGAAGCAGAATTACATGCCGCCGCTCTCAATGCTGCCTAAGCCGAAGATTGTGGCTCCTAAGAAGCCGGATTCATCGGCTCGTAAGCCGTTAGGTAACGACACGATCCGTAAACCGGAAAGCCGTCCGGTTCGTCCACTGATGACCCGGGCAGAGGGCGCAACCAGAAGCACGGTAGGAGGAAATTAAAGACGTACCCAATAGGGAATTAAGATAGGTACAGGCACAGGTCAACCTGTGCTTGTGGCTGCCAGTCTGAATTCTGACTTTATATAGTAGACCAATGCCCCGTAACGCCGAATTAGCCAGAAACATTGACACCATCACGTTAGTCCTTTACATCAGTTGTGTGCTGATGGGATGGCTGAATGTGTATGCGGCAGTATACAGCCCGGAAGATCAAACTAGTCTGTTCGATTTTTCGAGCAATGCCGGCAAACAGCTTATCTGGATTGGCACTGCCGTGCTACTGATTATCTGCGTGCTGGTCATCGACCACAAATTTTACGACACGTTCGCCTTTGTTTTCTACCTGTTCATGATCGCCATGCTCTTGCTGGTAATGGTGGCGGGAACGAACATAAATGGGTCGCGGTCGTGGTTTAAATTTGGCTCGTTTACGCTTCAGCCGGCCGAATTTGCCAAACTGGCCACCAGTCTGGCGCTGGCCAAGTACATGGACCAGCCAGGCATTAACCTGACAAAACAGAAGGATTTGCTTTGGATCGGCGGCATCATTGGCCTGCCCGCCATCCTGATCATTCTGTCGAACGAAACAGGATCGACGCTGGTCTTCTCGTCATTCGTGATTATGCTTTACCGCGAAGGACTACCCGGCTGGATTCCGCTGACGGGGATTACGCTGGCCGTCTTGCTGATTTTAGCCTTGGTTGTACCGCCACTTTACCTGTTTGCCGGCATTGCGGTATTGTGCGTAGTGGTGATTCTATTGCTGCCACGCTATAACCGCACAGCCCGTAGCATGATAGGTATTGGCCTGATTGGGGGCGCCATGATGTTAACCGCCACCGGCGTCGACTTCTTCGTGAACAAGGTATTGCAGCCACACCAGCGGAACCGGATAAAAGTGCTGATCGACCCGAATTCTGACCCTCGGGGTGTTGGCTGGAACGTGATTCAGGCCAAGATCGCGATTGGATCGGGCCGGTTGGATGGGAAAGGATTTCTGGAAGGTACCCAGACGAAGTTCGACTTTGTTCCCGAACAAAGTACCGACTTTATTTTCTGTACTATTGGTGAAGAGCACGGCTTCATCGGTAGTGTTATCGTGATTGTGCTTTTTGTGTCACTCCTGACCCGCATTGTTATTCTGGCCGAAAAGCAGCGAAGTAAATTTGCGCGGATATACGGATATTGCGTGGCCGGAATCATGTTTTTCCACATGCTGGTCAACATCGGAATGACTATTGGCCTGATGCCCGTTATTGGTATTCCGTTGCCTTATTT
Organism: Fibrivirga algicola; assembly: GCF_011742925.1. Lineage (GTDB taxonomy): Bacteria > Bacteroidota > Bacteroidia > Cytophagales > Spirosomataceae > Fibrella > Fibrella algicola. The sequence goes on along the minus strand of NZ_WAEL01000004.1, from coordinate 447,548 downwards.
CAGCTATGGCGGCTCGTCGCTATGGTCGTTTACGCTGCTCCTGTTCATCTTCCTGAAACTGGATTCCCGCCGGACCAACTCACTGTTTAATTAGCCGGAACTGCGTTCCGTTCAGCCTGTAAGTCGCGCAGGCACTTCACGCACAGGCATGTGTATTCGCCAAACGTGATCTCGGTGTACTCCCGGATGTAGGCGAGGTCGGCGGGCGCAAGGCTTAACCACATGCAGTCGCATTTCAACACTGAATTAACGCCGCAGGTAAACAGATTACCGCAACGGGGACAACTGGTTGAGGCGTGTTTTTCCATGGGTTGATTTACGAAGGAAGTAAGTCGGCAAAGTAATACGTCGATGTACGTTCCTGCTTGTCGGCATCGGTGAAGGTGTAGGTACGTTCCACCACGTCGCCCAGGGTGAAGCGAACCGGGCTGCTAAAATAAGGCGCATTGAAGACAAAGGTGTGAAACTCACCGTTCTCGCCGCACGGATCAACGCCGGCCGGTAAATCCGCCACAAACTGCTGATCGAGCACCCGTCCGCAGAAGGATTTGTCAAGCTGCTGGCCATTCACCGCCACAACGATGGTTTGGAAACCTGCCGCCCAGAATTCGTGTAATAGGGTCATTGAGGCAGTTTGCCAAAGCGGAAAAACGCCCGTCAGACCAATTGATGCCAGTTGTTCTTCGCGCCATTGCCGTAGGTCTTCCAGAAAAATATCACCAAAAACAGCCTGCTCAATGCCATTTTCTATCAGGAGGCGCAATGCGTCGTTCATCGTGGTCTGATACAATGCCATGCTGGCCGTTTCGGGGAGTCGCACGGTAGTCAGCGGTAAACCCAGTCGATCAGCCTGCGCCTGAATCAGTTCCTCACGAACACCGTGCATCGATACCCGGCCATAAGCCCCGTTGATGGTCGTCAATAGTTGGGTAACCGTACTCTGGCCCTGCTGTTGAATTCGATAAAGTGCCAGTGCCGAATCTTTACCACCCGACCAGTTTATAAGCGTTTGCATCGATTGTAGGTCAATAGAACAGTTGACCGACAAGCTGTGCAATACCTGAGGGTATAAGTCCCGCACCATCACACAGCCTGCCGGTCAGCAACATAGTCCGCGCCGATAGCGCATCAGGCTACTTGAAATAGAACTCGCTGGGGGCAATTTCAACCCGGACGGAATCGATCACCTGGCCGGTTGCCTGGTAGCGATACACGTACCCAGCCTGTTTGTAACTTGGTGTCACCCCGGCATAAATCGTGTTCGTAGCCGGATCGAAACCTAAGCCGGTGAATCCGGTGAATGAACGGTTGACGACGGGGGTGGTAGGGGTAATGGCCACATCGGAAATGCCAAACCGGTATAACTGGCCCACCACGTTATAACTGGCATCGTAGCCGGTATACTTATAATAGAACGACCGGCGGTCGGCACTTGCGGTAAGGTCACCAGGTGAACTCTGGTTAGTAGCCGCCCCTACCGGAATGGTAGCTTCAATTGAACGGGTATACGGGTTGATACGAACCGCGTTTTTACCGACGAATCCCCAAAGCTTAGTGTCAGCATCAGCAACAAGCTCGCTGATATCTGTGGGTACCGCCATGCTTCCGACGATGGCGTCAGTAGCTGTGTTGATGACCTGCACCAGTTTTTCGCCACCAGCGCCCGTCACAAATACTTCATTGCCGACTACCGTAATGCCCTCGGCACCCTTCTGTACCGCAATTTTTTTGGTAACGGTGTTCGAGGTTAAGTCAATGACTGCCACGTACCCGGGGTTGACGTAGAAGTTGGGATACGTTCCGGTTGCGCCCCAGCAGGTCACGTACACTTTGGTGTCGCTGATGCGCACGGCAGCTCGCGGGTTTTCGATGTCGGGTGCACCAAGGGTTTTGATCGACCGGAGTGAGTCGCTGGTCACGATTTCCACTTTATCGAGACCAGCCGACATGTTATCGACCAGAATAATGCCCCGGTTGCCTGCTTCTACATACCCCTCGACCAGCCCGGTGAGAGGCCGCCGGTTACGTGTTTGAAAAACGTCGGTTTGCGCAGTGCTGCCTGTCCGGGTTAGCCATGACAGGGTGCCATTATTGTCGGAGAAGTTACCGGCGTTCAGAACAAACACACCATTGGTAAAGGGACCTGTAGGTTGGGGTTCGGTTTCTTTGGTACAAGCTGCTAAAATCGACGCTGAAAGGAGCGCGCCGAAAAGGCTCACGCGGGTTGTTTTCATAAGTTGTGATCTGTTTTTGTCTTCGCCGTTAAAACAAGTGTTAACGCCACACTCCGGCCCGGCATGGCGTTTCGTTTTACATTAAGGTAAAATTCATTCAGCAGATTATCAACCTGCAGGATAGCCCTGCCCTGCCACCGTCCTGTACTGACGGTAGTCTGAAGCAATAGGTTAACCAATTGATAATCGGGAAGATACTGACTATTGTCGAATGTATAAGGCCTGCGGTCGGTACCTTGCCAGGTTAACGTCAGGCGGTGCGGACCATGCTGTAAAAAAGCATTGACCGAAGCTGTATGCAGGGGCAAATAGATGAGTTGCTTGCCAATTACGCTTAAGGCTGCCGGTGAATAAGTCGCCAATTGAAACGAACGGGTATAGGCATACTGGCCAAACCCGCCGAACTGCCAACTACCCAGCTTACGAGTAAATTGTCCCTGAATTTCCAGGCCCTTTGCCAGCACTTCCTGCAAATTTTCTACACGGTAGCCCTTTTCCGGATTCCAGTAAGTCCAGTCCATCACGTGATTGCGGAATACACTCATGCCGAGCGACGCCACCAGGCCGGGGACGTTCCGATTCCAGGTTAGCCCTGCATCCTGCGAAACGCCACGTTCAGGCCGCACATCGGGATTTCCCAGCGTTTTCCAGTACCGCTCGTTGAGGGTGGGCACCCGGTAGCTTCGGCCCAGGTTAGCCCGACCGACCAATCGCCACCGAAGCCGTTCGATCAGGCTGTATTCAATACCAACCGAGGGGGTAAAAGGCGGATTGTAGCGGGTAACAAATGCCTGACGGAGATTGAGTGACATAACCAGCCGACTTACCGGCTGATACCTCGTCAGTGCATATAGATCAGCCCGTTGTTCGTACAGAAGCCCGCCTGTATACCCGTCGACGCGGGCTGTGTAGTGGGCCCATTCGGCACCGGCGCGAACCGTCAACGTACCTGACCCAACGATTTGCTGTACTTCGTGTTCAGCGCGCACCAGTACTTTGTCGGTCTCGGCATGGCTGGGGTCGGTCTCAAACGTTTTTCCTTTGCCATAATCGGTAATGTCCCGGATAAAGCCCGCCCGGAGCAACGTGTGCCCCGACAGCCATCGACCGGACCGGGCTTCGCCTGTCTCAAAGCTGGTCAGGAAGCGATAAGCCTGGGTACGTGTGGTCTCGCGACCAACCGAATCGGCGGGCGAGGCGGTTAATTTGTTGTCAGTCAGCCAGATGTTAAGGGCCAGCTGTTGCTGTCGTTTATTCCGGTAAAAAAGATCTTGTATAAAGCCACGCTGGCCGGTTTCTGAGGGCTCAATCGGGTATCCGTCGCGCTCCCGGTAGTTGGGTACGTAGCGATTGGTACCACCGTAAACCAGCGTTTTTCCCGCCAGTTGCCCGCCACTCCCTGCCGTGCTGAACCGCGCGCCTACCTGTGCCTGTTCACTGCCCCAGGCTCCAAACTGGTACCCCGCTGTGGCTGTGAGGCCGGGTTGTGCCCAGCTGGGGGCCGAGTTGAGCAGAACGCTACCACCTACGGCATCGCTGCCAACTACCGAGGCAGCCGAACCATACTGGATACTGAGCTGGTCGAACCCATTGACCGGAATTGTTGAAAAATCGGTTTGACCCAGTGTGGGAGGATTGATGTTGATGCCATTCCACAACACGGCCGTATGGCTGGCCGACGTACCCCGCAGCCCGACTGTAGTGAGCTGGCCGGGGCCGTAACTTTTAAATTGCATCGGAGCCTGGAGCGCCAGCAGATCGGCCAGTGTCTGGTAGCGATACGCTTCGGTCAGGGCGGAGTCTATTCGTTGGACTTTTAGCCCAGCCATGAAGTGTAGGGGCACAAAACCACGCACAGTAACGGCTTGTAATTGCCTTACCGACGATGAGTCCTGAGCGTATGATGTACACAACGCGCTGAACCACAGCAAAGTAGCTGTGAAACGAAACATGGTAACTGGTCAATCAACAACGACCCTCCGGCGAATGGGTCTGGGTATTCGGGCGGTAGGTGGCACATCCTCCGTGTGGCCCCTGCAGCAGCGAATTAGGGGTAGGTCTCCTGGCTTCGCTCACCGATTTGCACCTTCCCAGACTGCATGAATCCAGTGGCGATGTAGATCAATCGGCTCGTACTAAGAGCGTTACAGTTGCGGGGACAGCCCCGGATTGACCATGTCTGGTTTCACCGATGTTCCCTATTAAGCCGTCGGGCCAGTACAGAGACTAGCATTGGGCACCCATAATCTGCTGCAAAAGTAGCGAGTTTTCAAGTAAACCCGCATACTTTCCGAAAATGGATTGGCAACGCGATTAACTTTTGGGCGGGCTCAGTAGAATGAACGGGCCGCCGCCGGTGCAAATAGACTCTGCATAAGACCTGTTCACTCTGCAAGCTTTGCCGGCAATGAGACAGCCGACGTTAATCTTCCGGGTAGGGAATGTAGATGAAGCCGGTGAACTCACCAATGAGCACGAACAGGCAGCAATACTCGTCGGGGTTCTTATAGTGCTCTTTCCACAGCTCATACGAGTCTTCGCCTATGAGTTCGCGTTGTACAAACTCATCGTAAAACGAGGCATTGTATGTAAATGAGTTGCCCAGATCACCTTCCGCATACAAAAGCTGGCCAATGGGTACCTCTTTTTTCGAGGCCACGAAAACCGGATAGTCTGAGAAACCCCGTTTGCGAATCTGATACGAGGCTTCCTTTAGCTGATCGGCGACCTTGACAAAATCGGTCGATACAATGCCCATCAATTTTTTATTCAGATCGGGCGAATTGGCATCGTCCAGCAGGACGTTTTCGTTGCTGTTGTTAATCAAAGCTGTATGTAGTTTGTCGTTTGAGGTTTATGGTTACGTTGCCTGTTTACGGATTGGTAATTTAGCAGCGCAACTATAGATGACAAACGACAAACCACGAACAAACCGTTCAAAACCTCGATGCGCCAAGCAACAGTTCCAGGTCTTTGAAGCGCATCCCGAATTTGCGGGCCATATACAGGTTTGTCAGTGAGCCTTTGTGGCAATATACTCCTTTCATAAACCACCGGTTGGCGTAGATCATCGCTTCGATTCCACCGTTGGTGCCCGTCTGTAGTAAAAAGGGTAGAAAAATGTTGCTGAGGGCTATGCTGGCGGTATGTGATACGCGCGCAGCAATATTGGGGACGCAGAAGTGAATGACATCATGCACCCGATACGTGGGATGCTTGTGTGATGTCATTCGCGAAGTTTCGAAATTTCCCCCCTGATCGATCGCCACGTCGATGATAACCGAGTTTGGTTTCATGCGGCTGACCATGGTGTCGGTCACTACAACCGGGCTATGTCCATCTTCGCCCCGCAATGCACCAATGACCACGTCGGCCCGTTCAATAGCCTCCGTCAGGGTATCTGAATCCAGAATAGAGGTGTACACCGATGTACCTACGGCATACTTGAACCGTTGTAGTTTATATAAGTCTTTGTCGAATACCTTCACATCGGCACCCATACCGAGTGCCGTGCGCGTGGCGTATTCGGTTACCGTTCCCGCCCCCAGAAACACAACTTTGGTGGGAGGCACCCCTGTGATACCGCCCAGAATGATACCCCGACCGTTGGCACTGCTGCTGAGGTATTCGCCCGCGATCAGCATGACAGTACTACCTGCCATCTCACTCATCGACCGAATGACGGGCATACCGCCCGCTTGATCTTCAATGTATTCGTAGCCGATACCGGTAACGTTACTGGCGTTTAGTTTCTCGAAGTACGCCCGTTCGCGTGCCGGTAGGTTAAGCGCTGAAATAACGGTTGTGCCATTTTTAAGATGCTGAAACTCATCGTCGACCAATGGTTCAATCTTCAGAATCAGGTTGGCTTCGAATACTTCTTTGGGCGAATAAGCGATCTGAGCGCCTGCCTCGCTATAATCTGAATCGCTGAATTTGGCTCCGACGCCCGCATTGGTTTCAACAATAACCTGATGACCATTCCGAACCAGAATAGCAACGGCTTCGGGGGTGAGTGCAATGCGATTTTCCTGCAGCGATACTTCTTTGGGCAGGCCAATCAGCAAACTGCTCTGGGTAGTTCTTACCGTGGCGGGAGACTCCTTTGTGTAAAGGGCTGTTTGCTTGGCTAATTCTTCAAAACCAGTCATAGTACGTGGGCAACTGCTACTTAAGTTGGGTTGTTACCGTACGAATGCCGGCAGGATCAGAGGATAAGCTGATGTGGTAATAGTGCGTGGGCCAAAGTGATTCGATGCGTTCGGGCCACTCGACGAAGCAATAGCTGCCCGAATCGAGGTACTCTTCCAGGCCAATGTCCATCGCTTCAGCTTCGTTCCGGAGGCGATAGCAGTCAAAGTGATAAACCGATTCTCCGGCGCGGGTAGTGTACTCATTAACCAGCCCATATGTGGGACTTTGTACCACGCTGACCACGCCAACAGCCCGGCAAAGCGCTTTAATTAATGTCGTTTTCCCTACGCCCATCTCGCCTTCGAAGAGCCATACGTGTTGATTCGCTGCTTCCTCAATGAGTTCTTGAGCTACGGTATTCAGTTCGTCGAGTTGAGCAAAGGTCTTTGTCACAGGCATTGTCGTTGGCCCGTAAAGATACAAAAATCGCTGGGCAGCTAAGCAGAGAGGCTCCGTATTTGACGGCAGGCTGGCAACTGCTTATGTACCGGTCGGTCAGCCCGGCGATGTTACGCGGTAAAGGAGCGTAGCAATTGCCGGATCGATGAGTGACCGAGCACCAAAAGGTATTTGCCCGTGATGAACCGCTTTTCACCCTCAACCCTAACCAGGCCCGCCTCGTAAACCAGCTCATTGTAATACTCATCCGTGGCTTTAAATAGGGTTGGCCACTGACTGCTGATATCGGCGCGAATAGGATTGCAATGCACCACCAGCTGATTGTCTACCGGCTCTTGAAACCGGCGAACCGTGCGAACAAACTGCTGGGCAAATTGCAGCACGTCGGGTGTCAGCAAGTCATTTTTATAATGCACTAGCTGGTGCTGTACTGCCAAAATCTGAATGAGCCTGGGCGTTGGTGTGCGGATGGCAAAAGCATACTTACGGAGAAAGAAGAACCTGCCAATCGTATGCTGCATGTAAAAGCGACTTAGTCGATAGCCTAGCCCACGGCCAGCTACAGAATTGTCCTGAAAGGCTAGTCCGCCGTAGATGAACGGTACAGATTTACGGAAAAAAGGTGTTTTTATCCGATAGGTATTGTATGACTGAAAACCAACCAGCTGTTGACCTTGATGTGCCAGCACGAGCGTTGGATTGTGCTCAAAATGCGCACGCTCCAGGTACCCGCTTTCCAGTGGAAATCCGGTTTGGCGGGCCAGATCGTACAAGCCCATGACCTCGTTAGGTGATAGGTCAGAGGCTAATTTGAGGGTAATCGTGAGCACGGTTAGCTGGTCGAGTAGATCAACCAACAATATACGAAAGTAGGTAATTCGTCACAGTTACCGTTTAATTAATTGATGTATACAACCAGCGGGAACGTTTAACAGGCAGACAAAAAAATGGCTGATGAACGTACCTGGCCCTACACATCCAGGTACGTTCATCAGCCAGCCAAAAACTGCGAATGGCTTACCGCATGTTGTGATAAACCATTTGCACATCGTCGTCTTCTTCGATCCGCTCAATGAGTTTCTCTACATCGGCAACCTGCTCGTCGGTCAGTTCTTTGTAGTCGGTTGGAATTCGTTCGAATTCAGCCCCTTTCAGTTCATACCCTTTTTCTTCCAGGTATTTTTGAAGGGCCCCGAAGGCTGTGAAATCGCCGTAAATGACAATCTGATTCGTTTCTTCGTCCAACTCCAGTTCGTCGGCACCCAGGTCAATCAGTTCCAGCTCCAGTTCCTCCATATCTATACCCTCGGCCGCAATGCGGAACACCGATTTCCGGGTAAACATAAAGTCGAGCATACCCTGCGTGCCTAGGCTACCGCCCAGTTTGTTGAGGTAGCTGCGGATGTTGGCTACAGTACGGTTCAGGTTATCGGTGGCCGTCTCAATGACCAGACCCACGCCATGAGGGGCATAGCCTTCGTATACGATCTCCTTGTAGTCTTCCTGCTCTTTCGATGATGCCTTTTTGATAGCCCGCTCCACATTCTCTTTGGGCATGTTGGCGGCCTTGGCATTTTGAATGATGGCCCGCAGACGTCCGTTGGTATCGGGGTCTGGACCACCTGCTTTTACAGCAATAACAATGTCTTTACCAATACGGGTGAAGGTTTTGGCCATTTGCCCCCACCGTTTCATTTTTCGGGCTTTCCGGTATTCAAATGCGCGTCCCATTTTTTTAGGAATAGTTTGTTGCCTGTATTTTTAGGGTTGTGGTTGTGCTGCTAAGAGCGAAGCAACTGCAGACCTCGAAAGACAAACTTCAAACCCTTTTTAAATTGTTTCAACAGTTGTAAATACATCAATATCCACCATGCCCCGTGTCAGATCCTCGAAGGTGTCACGCTGGCGAATCAGGTGTGCCTGGCCTTCATAGACCATTACTTCAGCCGGCCGTTCGCGGAGGTTATACGTTGAAGCCATACTGAATCCGTAGGCGCCGGCATTTTCAAACGATAGTACATCACCGGTACGTACCTCGGGTAACAGGCGGTCTGTGGCAAATGTGTCAGTTTCGCAAATGTAGCCCACTACGTCGTATAGAGTAGGCTCGCCATCTGGATTTGACACGTTGACAATATCATGCCAGGCGTCATACATCATCGGACGAATCAGGTGGTTCAGACCCGAATCGACCTGCACGAAGCGGCGGGTTGGATGCTGCTTCACTATGTTCACTTGCGTTAATAGATGGCCGGCTTCGCTCACCAGGTATTTGCCCGGTTCGAACCACAGTTCCAGTTCGCGGCCGTAGCGCTGGCAAAAAGCCTGAAAGGCCGCCGATACCCTGGTCCCCAAATCGGCAAGGTCAGTCACGATGTCACCTTCCCGGTAGGCCACTTTAAAACCGCTGCCAAAATCAATGAACTGAAGATCGGGGTAGTCGGCGGCCATATCAAACAGCACCGAAGCCCCCTTCAGGAACGTACCTGCATCTTTAAAGTCCGATCCGGTATGAATATGCAGGCCAATAACGACCATATCATATTGAGCCACCACAGCGGCAATACGGTCCCGGTAGTCATTAGGAATACCGAACTTCGAGTTGGCGTGCCCCGTCTGTATTTTAAAGTTACCACCATCGGCTACGCTTGGGTTGATGCGCAGGCAAACGGGCACACTGGCCCCGTAGTTCTGGCCAACCTGTTCGAGCAACGGCAGGCTGTCGACATTCAGTCGCAGCCCAAGCGAAATGGCTTCCTGAATTTCAGACCAGGCATTGCCGCTGGGCGTGTACATAATCTGTTGTGGCGTATAACCCGCCAGCATGGCCAGTCGCGCTTCATTGACCGACACTACATCGACGTCTACGCCCTGCGTGCGCATCAGCTTTAGGATCGACAGATTAGTGAGGGATTTTGCGGCATATTTTATTTTCAGATTGACCCCTGTGAACGAGGAACGAAACGTGTCGATCTGCCGGATGATCCGGTCAGCATCGTATAAATAAAGGGGCAGGCCAAATTGCTGAGCGATAGTCAGTGTATCGAGGCCTTGTATCTGATAAGGAGCGTGCATAGTCAGGCAAAAGAGATCGCAAATATACAATTTGATCGACGGAGGGCCAAGGTGCGGTGGCTATGGGGTTTGTTCTACCTGAACACACGGCGCCGGCGAGCGCTGCCTCACTAGGAAGAAAAAAAACTGACTTACATTTCAGTTATTATCGGTGACAATTGCCTAATCCTTTATTTTAGCCCGTCAACAAAGGTGAATCGTCTCATGCTTAATGCCAGTAGCTGGTTACTTTTTAGTTTATTTAGTGTGCAAACCCTTTGTGCACAGCCACTACGGGTCTCTGCTAAGCGATCCGATCGTACTACTACGAAGCAGGTCGGTTCACTGATTCAATCGGGACCAATGCTGGGGTATGCCGATATGCGGGAGGTAATGCTATGGGTACAAACTAGACAGCCTGCCCGGGTTCAGATCAGGTACGCTGAGCGCGGAACAAAAACCCCCGCCAAGGTGACGGCAGAGGTAGGCACCACGGCAGCTACATTTTTAACCGCTCACCTTGTGGCCGATGACCTGGAGCCGGGGAAGCAATATGACTATACTGTCCTGGTGAACGGAAAGGAGATAAAGCGGCCCTACCCAACTACGTTTAAGACACAACCGCTCTGGCAATTTCGCTCCGACCCGCCCAATTTTACGTTTGCCGTTGGCAGCTGCACATATGTGAATGAACCTCCCTACGACCGGCCTGGAACCCCATACGGCGATAAATATGGCATCTTTACCAGCATCAGCGCCCGAAAGCCTGACTTTATGCTTTGGACCGGCGATAACACCTATACCCGCGAAGTAGACTGGAATTCGCGAACAGGTGTGATGAAGCGGTATACGCACACCCGTTCACTGCCCGAGATGCAGCCCCTGCTTGCCAGCACACACAACTACGCCATCTGGGACGATCACGATTACGGCCCCGATGATTCGGATCGAAGTTTCTGGATGAAACCGGTCACGCTTGAAGCCTTTAAACTCTTCTGGGCGAATCCCAATTTTGCGTTTGACGAAGGGTGTGCCGGTACATTTACGTGGGGCGATTGCCAGTTTTTTATGCTTGATGACCGCACTTTCCGGGCACCAAATGCCCAGCCCGACGGGGGAGTCACTGGGGCGGCTAAGCCCTATTTCGGTAACCGGCAACTTGAGTGGCTGATCGATGCTCTTCGGTTCAGCAAGGCTACGTTTAAGTTTGTGGTCACGGGTGGGCAGATCATTAACCCGGCTGCTATTCATGAAAACTATGCTAACTACAGTGCTGAACGTACCCAATTGCTTACCAGACTGGCCGAAGCGCAGGTTCCGGGTGTACTGTTCATTACTGGTGACCGTCACCATAGTATTATCCACAAGTTGGCACGACCAGGTACGTATCCCCTCTACGACATCACTATCTCGCCACTGACCTCCGGGCCTGCGAAACCAACCGCCTCTGAATTGGCTCAGCCAACCGTTGTTGCCGGAACCCTGCTAACCGAACGCAATTTTGCCACAATGGAGCTGAGTGGCCCCATCAGTGCCCGTTTGCTAACGATTCGAGCCTATGACGTCAGCGGAAAAGAAATGTGGGTTCGTACCATTAAAGCCGATGACCTACGCTAATCAACCCCAAGAATTCGTTCATTTGGCTATATTTGACCACCATACCCACGTATCGTGAAGACTCAGGCATTTCTGGTACCAGAAGATTTATTGCTCCGTAAGCTGAGTAGGCGCGACGAAGTGGCCTTTCAATGGTTATACGATCAGTACGCTCATGTACTCTACGGGGTTATTCTTACGTCGTTGGGTGAACCAGCAGCCACTCAGGTTGTAGAAGACGTGTTTGTGAAAGCCTGGACTGAATTTGACCAGTTTAATCCGCGAAAAACAAGGCTGTTGACCTGGTTGTTGAATCGTGCCCGGGCAGAGATAGCCGCTACGCTGGCAAGGAGGGAACCAACAGCTGATGTCTCTACGATCGATTACGAAGTGATCGACAATCCAATTACAGAAGAACAACGTACTTTAATCAATGCAGTTTATTTTCGGGGAGAATCTGTCTCTCAATTAGCTGAGTCTGGACAGGAAACTGAACATTCACTACTTAATCGACTACGCACTGTTCTACAAGAACTTAAATTTTTATTTAGCCAATGAATATTCCCGACTACGTAACCTCCGGTATCCTGGAATCCTACGCATTAGGTGCCGTCAGTGATCAGGAACGGCGTGAGGTGGAGTGTCTGTCGGCGATTTATCCCGAGCTCCGTCAAGAACTCGATCGGTTGACCCTGGCGCTGGAAAACTATGCGCTTATGCACAGCGTAGCCCCCCCGGCTAGTTTGCAGGAGAAAATCCGGCAGCGGCTGACATTTGCCGATCAGGAACTGCCCGCTGTCTCGGCCGAAGAGACGAAAGTGATTCCCCTTCAGCGAGAGCGCCCCGTGTTTCAGATTGCGTGGGTTGCAGCAGCAGCGGTTGGCCTGGTGCTGATTGCCTTTGCTTACTTCCTGATAAATCAACTACAGCAAAAACGAGCGTTTGCCGACCAGATGGCTCAGACAAACGTACAGCTACAAGCTGAAATGGGGCTCTTACGTCAGCAGCAGAATCGCGATACGCAACTGCTGGCGCTGTTGCGGCAACCGGATGTTAAAACAATACGGCTGGCAGCAGCTCAACCAGACGGTGATCCTGCCGATGTAATTGTATACTGGGATCGTCAGAAAAAGCAGGTGACCCTGGAAGTAGAGCGTTTACCTGACCTGCCGGCCGATAAGCAATATCAGCTTTGGGCTTTGGTAGATGGAAAACCAGTAGATGCTGGTGTGTTTCAGAACCGGATAGAGCGGTACTCGCTCCAGCAGACCAATCGTCCTATTCAGTCAGCCGATACGTTCGCGATCACCGTTGAAAAATCAGGGGGCAGCCCGGTGCCTACCCTCACGGCCCTGGTGGCACTGGGTAAGGTCGGGTAACTTTGTAAGCTGGTTTCAGGTTTCAAGTAACAGGCTTCAGGTACTATGCTATTTACCTATTTGGTTGATCAGCATAGCACCTGAAGCCTGTTACTTGAAACCTGAAACTTTTATGCTGCCAACCTACCGGTTTTATCCTACGTTATTAAATACCTTTTCCCGTTTCCTGAACGGAGGCAACCTCACCGAGCAGCAGGTACTTGATGCGATCAATCGGGTGCCCTCACCCACAACACAAGCCCAACAGCGGGGGATTTCGTTTGAAGAGACGTTGATCAAAGGCACTGGCGAGGAACAGTTTGACGCGAGCATTCTTCAAAAAATGCGTAAGTTACTGCCTCGTCCCATTGTAGATACCCAGGTTTACTGTCAGTGGCAGATTGATGATGTACTTTTTTATGGGTACGTTGACCTAATCGGTAAATACAAAGCAGTTGACATAAAAACGACTAGCTCCTATCAGCCCGGCCGTTACTTGTTCAATCACCAGAATCTGTACCTGCACGCGCTGAAACGGCACGGAATAAAACTGATGGAGTACTTGGTTACCGACTTCAACGACGTATACGTGGAAAGTTACGCCCTTACCCATTCGATTGAGCGGCAGCTTGAGGAGATACGCCTTTTCAAAGCATTCATCGACGAACACCGGGAGCAGATCACAGATAAAAAGATTGTCAGCAATCAGCAATAATAAAATAGCACCCAACCTAATCTCGGTCGGTTCGAACCTGCTTGGTTATTGGTAGCCTTGTACGTTCTTCGCTGCTGGTTGATCGTTGTCTTATATGGTGCTACAACTTTATCGGAATGCGTATGCGGGGCTACCCCGGTCTGTCTGGCTGTTAGCAGGCGTAATGCTGATCAACCGGTCGGGTACGATGGTGTTGCCATTCCTATCGCTGTATCTGACCCAGCATCTTCACTTTTCGGTTGAGCAGACGGGTGTAGTGCTGGCCCTGTTTGGTATCGGTTCACTGCTGGGTACGTTTCTGGGGGGCAAGCTCACCGATCGAATCGGGTTTTACAGCATTCAGGTGGCCAGCCTGTTGTTTGGCGGGCTCATGCTGATCTTTCTCCAGTTTATCACTCAGTTTGAATGGCTGTGCGTTACCGTATTCATCTTTACCGCGCTCGGCGATGCGTTCAGACCCGCCAATTCAGCGGCTTTTGCCTATTACAGTACGCCCGACAACCGGACCAGAGCCTTTTCGCTAAACCGATTGGCCATCAACCTGGGTTGGGCCGTGGGTGGTGGCTTGGGTGGGCTGTTCGCCGGAATCGATTACCGACTTTTATTCTGGGTGGATGGGCTTACCTGCATTAGTGCGGCCGTATACATGCTTGCTGCCCTGCCTCGACCTAACCACGCTCAGACGGTTGCCAATGCGCGTGAGGCATACAGCACCGTTGCCCGATCTGCCTACCGCGATGGGGTCTATCTGGTATTTACCGCCTGTATGTTTCTGTATCTGACCGCTTTCATGCAGTTTTTCAGCCTCTTGCCGCTTTACTTCAAAAAGCAGCTGGGTGCTGGTGAAGGGCAGATCGGGTTGTTTATGGCGACTAATGGCCTGCTGATTGTAGCGCTGGAAATGGCTTTAGTTTATGGCCTGGAACGTCGTGTGCAACAGCAGCTGCTTATTTCGGTAGCGGGAGTTTTGCTCACCGGCGTATCACTATTTGTGCTGACGTTTACCCAGTGGCCCGGCATTGCCTGGGTGACCATTATACTAATCACGGTCGGCGAGATGCTGGCTATGCCTTTCCTGCTTACGTTCGCTGCGAATCGATCCGACGATCGAAATCGAGGGCAGTATCTGGGTTTGTATTCCATGGCCTGGGCATTGTCGCAAGTATGTAGCCCACTTGTTGGTACACAACTGGCCGAGCGGTTTGGCTTTCAAACATTATGGTCGGTCATGTTGGGGCTCACCATGGTGTCGGCATTAGGCCTGCTGTGGGTGAATAGACACGAATCAGCACTGCTTGCACCTGCTGAAGTTTAACTGGCTTGTACCAGTTGGCTCTTCCTGTTTGCCAGGCTACGCTGCAAAACGAGGTATTCCAGCAGTAATACACGGCAATGATCGTCGCAACGCCATTTGATATGCCAGAACGGACGATCTGCCCAGCGATGTAGCCAGGGCTGCGTATAGGCTGATAGCAGGCCTGCGATAAAAAATGAGAAATGGGCAAACTCATCCTCAATGCCCGGTATAGGCACGTCGGCTGGTGGTGTTTCACCCAAGTGCATCAGCGATATAGCCAGCAGCAGTTTATCAAGTCGGCTGGTCGTTTGCCCAAAATCGGTAAGCAGATCGGCAATGAGTTTTGGGCGGACTGATTGGAACGGAGCGGGATTAAACCTACCCACGAGCCGGGACAGATGATACTGGATTAGTGGAGCACGGGCGTAATTAGGCGCGCAGCGAAACGGATCGGTGCGGTAGCGGTCAGTCGCCAAAATATCGGCCAGATAAGCCAGACTATCCTGGGCGTGCACATCGAGCGGTAGACCATATTCATACACTACATACAGCATGTTGGCCATTGCACAGGCGTCGAATTCGATCGGCATATTGAGGCCAAACCAGGTTGAGTATGCACGCAAATTGCGGTAGTCCGGAAATGTAGTCTGACTAGTCAACCGGGTTCTGTTGGCGTGTTTACCTAGTTTTTCGGACAAAAACCGAAGCGCCTCGTCCGATGGCTGTGTGGTCAGGTACACCATTGCCGTATCATCGATATCGTCGGGAAGCTGAAAATGCCGCAGCCGGTGCATTAACCAGCCATTCGGGAAATGGTCAGTGGGGGTGGTGCCGTAGAAATTATACGTTTCCAGTCCATCCTTATTCTTAAAGCGCCCGAAGAGTGGCGTAGCTAACGTGCAGATAGGCCCGGCCAGTGCACGCTCATCGGGCGTTAGGAAGGGCATCAACCGTTGTAGGGCGAAAACGCTGATTGCCGTAAAAAACAGATTTGAGTCGGGCCGTACGTAGCTCCATGCTGGATTATAGCGGTAGGAAGGTAGTAAGCCTTTACTAAAAAAAGGGCTGTTATTCTGTTGATTATCAGATAGTAAAGTCAATATGTTGATGGTGTTGAGGGCAGGCATGGCAAGTGGGAAATCAACCGTCCGCTAATTGTGGCATTGCATTTGTGAAGAGTCTGGTACACTGGTATGTACAGTAACAAAACACGCTACTCGATGAAACGGACCTCTTTACTTTTTCTGATGATGTTGACCGCCTCAATGGCGATGGCGCAAAAAGCGTTTATTTTCAACACCCTCCAAAAGAACGGATTTATTTCTATTTCGGCAGGTATCAGCCAGCCGATGGGCACGTTTGGCAAGCTCACTGGTGAACAAAGCAGTGGTATGGCTATCCGTGGGCAAGTAATGAGCGTGTCGGGTGGGTACCGTATGGCCGGGCCACTTGGGCTGATGGCGCGGTACGAACAGACGGCCAACGGAATTGACCCTACTGCCATGCTTGGCCGCTATAGTCAGTTGCCAGGCGATCAATTGACTGTAGCTCCCGCCACCGGGCGTGCCGGTCAATGGCAAACGCGCAGTATCATGCTGGGGCCATACGTCACCATTCCAGTTGGTCGTGTTTCGCTTGACATCCATGCTTTAGCAGGACAGATCTGGGCTACCTGTCCCGAAACCTGCATACAGGGAAAACTCAATCAGCAGGCTACGATAATACGTGCCGACAACCAGGAATCAAAAACAATTTCGGCGGGTATTGGCCTCACAGCTCGCTACCGACTGACGCCAGCCATTGCGCTCCACATGAATGGTGACTACAGTTCGTCATCGTTTACGTTTGCAGACGTTCCACTGGAGTCAACAGTCGGGGCGGTAGCGAAGCAGACTACATTTACCAGCTCTAAAACGTTGAGCATGGCCACTGTATCACTCGGCCTGACCATTCAGTTCCGCGCCCGTAATTACGTGTTCTGAAAAGAGGAGTGAATCTAAGGCTGGCTGATCAGTCATCACGTAGGAATTATGCGAATCATATCCCTGCGAGATGGCTGATCAACTGCATATAGTGATTAGGTCCAGTACAGGATAGGGGCTGCCGGGAACCGCTTCGCCCACTCGTCGTAGAAGAACCGTTTCAACTCCTGCATGTCGGTAGGCTGATACACGTACTTGGTACCGCCGAATTTGTTGCGTTTCTGCGCTCGTCCTGCCTCATCCATATCGAGCGATGTATTCGGGTACCACTGCATGAGCACGTCCTTGGAACCGGGCGTGAAGCGATGGCTGATAAATTCCACGTTCAGGTCGAGTCTGGTGCCAATTTCGCCATAGTCGAGGGCTGCGTATAGGCGATCGAGCAGGCTGGTGTACTCTTCCCGCCAGTTCGGAATAGGCATGATGGGGGCTATTATTACACCGACCGGATAACCTCCGCCGCCCAATTCGCGGGGCACTGCCAGCTTGCGCAACGCCTGTAAGCGGGCTTCAACAGACGCCGTACCACCTTCCAGCTTCCGCGCTACCGACTCTGCGTTCAGGCTGAACCGGGCCCTTGTCTGTCCGTTATGCGGCAGGTCGATCAGGCTGTCAACCTGATCGTATTTGGTCACGAACCGAAGCTGCCCGTTGTCGCGGGTACCGTAATAGCGGATACACTCGGCCAGTCCGCCGGTCAGGTGTTCAATGCCCAGCACGTCGGTATAGCAGCTTACCTCGAATGTAGTTGGCCGATGCTGGTCTGTGGTCTGCCAGCTTTTGTTGGGTGGGTACGTGCCTTCGTAGGTAGCCGTGTGAGCCAGCATGGTAGGTAAATTAGCGTAGACCCGCACAACAGGTGGTCCCTGCAGACTACCCGCCAGGTAACAATACTGACAGTGGGCCGGGCAGCCTTCTGCCAGGTTCATTTGCCAGTCGGCCGAGGGGGGGATGGGCTGCAACCGCATGGCCGAGGGGGGCGCGTTCACAACCGCCAGCGTGTTCTTGGCAATCCGATATGTCTCGCGTTCGTCGGCACCGCGAAGGCCCGTAAGGCGGTTGTTCTTCATCACCTCGATGGGCAGATTCAGCGCCGATACCCGCTCATAAATCTGTTGACCAAAGGGCTCATTCAGGGCGTCGGGCGTAAATAACACCCGCTTTGGTATCCATATCCGCGCCGACCGACCGTCGGTTTTCAGCGCACTCTCCACACGATTCTCCAGCACGTTTTCCATCATATAAAAAACACCTGAATGGTGGTAAACGGTCCATTTTGGCCGATTTTAAGCTAAAATAATAAGGTTTAACAGCGGTTATCCGGGTAGCTCTCAATCGATAAGCGTGCGCGAAAATTGATCGGTGGCGGACCATAGGCGGGGATATCGTGTTACATAGGGAAAAAGAGTACCTCCTAAACGTACTTACAACTGGCTGGCTGTACTTTTACCGATCTATGACCACTTTACCTGTATTAAGCGGCTTATTACTCCTTGCCATCGCTCCTGCATTAGCCCAGTCACCCGTTGATGGGCTAGCCAATACGCAAGATACCCTAACAGCCCGGTCACTTGATGAAGTGGTAGTTCGGGCATATGAAAGTAACCGATCATTGCTCACAACGGCCGCATCGGTCGGCCTGCTGTCGCGGCGTGAACTGGTGCAGCGGTTCGCCACGCCCTCCCTCGTTTCGTCGATGAATACGCTGCCCGGTGTGCGCATGGACGAGCGGTCGCCGGGTAGTTACCGCCTATCGATTCGCGGCAGCCTGATTCGATCACCGTTTGGTATTCGAAATGTAAAAGTCTATTACCAGGACATTCCCCTGACCGACGCTGCGGGCAACACGCCATTGAACGCGCTCGATGTACGCATGTTGGGGCGGGTAGAAGTAATCAAGGGGCCGTCGGGTAGTCTGTACGGCGCCAACACAGGCGGAACCGTTCTGCTCAGCGGCCCGGCAGTAGCCCCCGGTACCAACCGCGTTGAAGTGAACGCCCTGGGCGGGAGCTATGGTCAGGTAGGCTACGGCGTACTCGCGCAGACGGCCACAGACCGGTCGGCAATCTCAGTCAGCGTAAATCATCTGCAGGCTACCGGCTATCGGGAGCATAGCGGGATGTCGCGCGATAATGTAGCGCTCTCGGGAAGCTTCCGGCCCGACGACCGGCAAACGCTGACAGCCCTGTTTATCTATTCTGATTTGGCCTACAAAACGCCCGGTGGCCTTACCGAAGCGCAGTTCAGGGCCAACCCGCAGGCATCGCGTCCAGCCACGCGCACCATACCCGGCAGCGCCGAACAGGGAGCCGGTATTTACCAGAAACTTGGTTACCTGGGATTGTCACACACAATGGCCTGGAACAGCCGCTGGCAAACTACCAACGTAATATACGGCTCATCTACTGAATTCAACAACCCATTCATCACCAACTACGAGCGCCGTACTGACCAGGGAATTGGGGTACGTTCGGTGACACGCTTTGCGCAGACAGACGCAAAAGGCAGTGTGCCGATGACGCTGGTATTCGGGGGTGAATGGCAAACGAACCGAACCAGCTCCCGCAATTTTGGCAACCGGCTGGGTAAACCTGATACCTTGCAAACCGATGATGAGCTACGGGCGAAGCAGTGGAACGTGTTTGTTCAGGAGGAGGTAACAATGACGCCACTTGGCCTGGTACTCACCGCTGGGTTAAGCCGCAACGAAACAAACTACGACTTCACCCGCTTCTCTGTTGCCGGTAAACCGGGTCCGGGACCACAGCAACGGTCCTTTACACCCGCTTGGTTGTTGCGGGTTTCGGCGCTGAAAACGCTGGGTCAGAACATGTCAGCATTTTTTAACGTCAGCAGCGGATACTCGGCCCCAACAAGTCAGGAGGTGTTGTCGTCGGCTGGTTTCTTCAACGCCAATCTGAATCCTGAGCGGGGCATACAGGCCGAACTGGGTCTGCGTGGTCGCCTAGCCAACCGTCTCCAGTTCGATCTGGTGGGCTACTCGTTGCAGTTGCGGGAAACGATCGTTCGTCGCTCGCAGGCCAATGGCGCCGAATTTTTCGTGAACGCGGGCAACACGCGGCAAACGGGTCTGGAGACATCGTTGCGCTATGACCTGCTCCGGCAGTCGGAAACGGGACAAGGGTCGCGCTTTACAGTTTGGCAAAGCCTGACGCTGGCCGACTATACGTACCTGAACTACCAGCAACTTGCCACTGATCTGTCGGGAAACAAGGTACCAGGGGTCGCGCCGTTCACCGGTGTTTGGGGTGGCGACTATGTGCATTCGAGTGGATTGTATGCGTATGTGACTTTCCAGTTCCTGCCCCCGTTTGCCCTGAACGATGCCAATTCTGCCATGGCCGACCCAACACGGTTGTTACAGGCTACGGCAGGTTATCGCCGCAGTCTGAGCAAGCATCTGGCCGCCGATCTGTACGTGGGCGGCGACAACCTGCTCGACCAGACGTACAGCCTGGGTTATGACCTCAACGCGGTTGGAAACCGTTATTACAATGCCGCCCCTCGCCGAAACTTTACGGTAGGGCTCCGGCTGGAAATTAAATAAGCAAACTGATTGGCGTATACGTCAGCCTGTTTGCCAACTACCAGAAACTATGAATATTGGAGATAGAGTCCGGATGATCCGGGCAAAAGAGCAGGGCGTAGTGGTCCGTTTTCTGAGCGGAAACCGCGTGGAAATTGAAATTGAGGATGGTTTCCGTATTCCGGTGATGCAGTCTGAATTGGTTGTAGTATCACCCATGGAGGCCGAGCGGTTCAAGCCCTCGGGGCAGGCGGCAGAGGTGCGCGAGACCTTCGCTCCGCAGCGAACAGCTGCGCCGCTGGGTACGTCGTCGGGGCAGATTCTGTCGAATGTGGGGCTGTATCTGGCTTACGTACCGCAGAACGATCGCGACATTGCTCTGCATATCGTGAACAACACCGACTGGGATATTCTGCTGACGGTAACGGAAGAGCGCGATAGTAAAACACGCGGTTTGCAAAGCGCCACACTTAAGGCTAAGACCCAGATCAAGCTCAACGAAATGTATTTGATTGAGCGGTTCGAGCAGTGGCCCACGTTGCTATTTCAGGCGCTTTATTTCCGGCCGGGTGCGGGTCAACCTCCGCGTGTACCGCTTGTAAAACGATTGAAGCCGCGTGCACAGACGTTCTTTAAAAGTAAACAGAACGTACCTGTGCTGGCCCAGCCGGGCCACCTCTTCCAGCTCGACGATGAGGCCAGCAACGCCTCCATGAACCCACAGGCCGACTCAATTAAAACAGCGCTGCTCGAACCTAAGTCGGAGCAGGGGACCGTCACCGTAGATAAGCCAGCTGCCGTGGTTGATCTGCATATTGAAAAACTGCTACCGGATGGACAGTTTGGTAAAACACCGGGCGACCTGGTGGATGTGCAGCTCCGGGCGTTTGAGAAAAACCTGGAGAATGCTATTGCCAGCGGGATGTCTGATATCACGTTTATTCATGGTGTCGGCACTGGCAAACTCCGGCAGGAATTACACCGGCATTTGAGCCGCCACCCTAATGTTCGTTTTTTTGAAGATGCCCAAAAACAAAAGTTTGGTTACGGTGCCACCAAGGTCACGCTTAAGTAACTGGCGGCAGGCACTATTGCTTGCGGGTTGCCTGCTGGCGATGGCCGCCTGCGAGCCCGGAAAACCAAATCGACTTAACCCCACCGCCCCAAAAGCGAACTACACCAACTCGAATATGGACGTACGAACCGATGCCCTTATTTCGACCGTCAACGTTCCGGTTGCCATATCTCTTGCCGACGTGGAGCGCCAACTCAATACACAAGTGAGCGGGCTCATTTATGAAGACAATACATTCGACGATGATGCGGGTGGTACGCCGTTTATGACCAAAGTATGGAAACGGGGTCCCATCAGCGTAAAAGCAGGAATGGTACAAGGCGACAGCCTGTTTTATTTCAACGTACCCCTGAAAATCTGGGCGAAAGCTGGTAAAAAGGTACTGGGTTTTATGCAGTCGGGCGAGACCACGTTCGAGATTGATCTGCGCTTTGCTACTAGGTTTTCTATCGAAAAAGATTGGACGGTGAGCACTAAAACAACCGCCGATGGCTTCGATTACATCACCAAACCAACCGTCCGCGTGGTGGGTATCGACATACCTATTACCGGCCTGGTGAGTAAGGCCATTACTAATAATCTGGGTACGATTACCCAAACGCTCGATAAGCAGGTACGGGAGAAGATTGACCTGAAAACGCCGGTACTGCGGGCCTGGAACCTCATTCGGGAGCCCTATAGCGTTTCTGATGAGTTCCGTACCTGGCTGCAGGTGGTGCCTCGTCGGGTGCTGATTACCCCCCTGCGGTTCGAACAGGGCGAAATCCGCACGACTATCGGATTGGAAGGGCACACCCTGACAACTGTTGGTGCAAAACCCGCCGTTCGGCCGGTTACCGATTTACCCGATCTGACGGTGGTATCGACTGTGAAGGATGATTTTCGGGTGGGTATCATTGGCGAAGCAACCTACCCGGAAGTGGCGGAACTGGCCAAAAAACAGCTGGTTGGTAAATCGTTCAACTTCAGCACGTATTCGATTACCATCACCGACCTGGATTTGTACGGCCAAAACGAAAACCTGATCATCAAAGCGGGCATTTCGGGCAGCGTTTCCGGCGATATTTACCTGCGTGGTCAACCGTATTACGATGTGCAGACCCGATCGGTGACGCTGCGGAATCTGACTTACGATCTGGAGACCAGAAACCTGTTGCAGAAAGCAGCCAGTTGGCTGCTAAAGAGTACACTGGCTAAAACCCTCGAGAAAAACCTGACTTTTCCCGTCGGCGATCAGATCGATGCCGTTCGACAGTCGATTCAGGAACGAATGGCGAATTACCCGTTGGCAAAAGGCGTCATGCTGTCAGGCAAGATTGATCAGGTAAGCCCGGATCAGGTGTACCTGACACCTACCGCGATGGTGGCCGTCGTTCATGCGAACGGTAAAGTAAATGTTCGCGTCCAGGGCCTTGAATAGAATGATTTGCAATTTTCATAATTACCGGAGCTGGAGCTTCGTCGCTACATAAAACGCCCATGAAAGCCGTATTTCTGGTACTCATACACTTGTTAATTGCCTCCGTGTCGGTTGCCCAATCTGACCGCGAGCCACTCTTTACAACCGCTGACGGGGTAAAAATCCATTACGACAAAATCGGTGCTGGGCCATCCGTTGTACTCATTCACGGGTTTATTGGAAACGGAGAATCGTGGAAACGCACCTCCCTCCGCACTATGCTGGCTGATTCCGGGCATACCGTTATCACGCTCGATCTGCGGGGTAATGGGCGTTCAGATAAGCCACATGAAGCCTCGGCCTACGAAAAAGATATCGAGGCGTATGATGTGATAGCTCTGATGAAGCATCTCGGGTTTTCGCATTACGATGTGGTTGGCTATTCGCGCGGGTCGATCGTTGCGGCGAAGCTGCTGGCCGTTGCGCCCGC
Organism: Fibrivirga algicola; assembly: GCF_011742925.1. Lineage (GTDB taxonomy): Bacteria > Bacteroidota > Bacteroidia > Cytophagales > Spirosomataceae > Fibrella > Fibrella algicola. Next base: position 424,208 of record NZ_WAEL01000004.1, on the reverse strand, counting down.
CAATCAGGTACGTCGTGCGGTGCTGGGCGGAATGGGACTTGATTTCTCCGACCCAAACTGGATTCGTCGGCGTAATTTTTACGAAGCACTAGCCCGCCCCGGTAGTCATCCCGATTTGCAACCGGCTGTCGATTATGCGGTTAAATCGGGAGCCGATACGACGGCGTTGAAATATATGCAGCAGTTTCAGCCGGTGACGTTGCCGAGTGAATTGAAGCGGATCAAACAGCCGGTTCTGGTTATTTCGGGCGATCAGGATGAAGACAATGGCAAAGCCGTTGATCTGGCCAAAGTCCTGCCTAACGCCTCTCTGGCTACCGTTCCGGGAACACACAACTCAACGATGGGCACCGCCGAGTTCGCCAAACAAGTCGTGAGGTTTTTGAGAAAGTAGGGTGTAGGTACGTTGCTAAAAAAGGCTTCGTGCCCAGGCATTTCGACTCCGCCCAGGGTGACAATTCACATCCAGATGTTCATGACGAACCTGAGTGGGAGTGGGACGCTATCCCGGTGTCACCCCGAATCTGTGGAAGGGCCTAGAGCGCGAAGCTCTTTTTGTAATTTATACTGTAAAAGAGTCTATTACCCCCTTTAAAAGTCGAGGTGGCAGTTTGTCCAGCCGTCGTCGAAACGGGTGCCGAACTGTTTGTAGAAACCAATGGCGGGTTCATTCCAGTCGAGTACCTGCCACATCATACCGGTGCAGTTCAGCTCACGGGCTTTGGCGATCGTCGCGTCGAGCAACTCTTTGCCTAGACCCTGACCACGGTGGCTTTCCGTGATAATGATGTCTTCCAGATACAACCGCTTTCCTTTCCAGGTCGAGTAGCGGAAGTAATACAGCGAGATGCCAACGAGTTTCTTCGTTACATCATCTTCGGCAACCATAAAATGAAACAACGGGTTAGGCCCAAAGCCATCTTCGAGCAACTGCTCAACGCTGTTGGTTACCTGATCGGCAGCTTCTTCATAAACGGCCAGTTCAACAATCAGGTCAAACACTTGGGGGATATCGGCTTCGGTGCCGGTGCGGATCTTAATCATACTTTGTTGCGCCACTTGTCTAAAGCGGCCTGAAAATCAGCTGGTAGGGGTGAATCAAATTGATACCATTCCTGGGTACGTGGGTGCTCGAAGCCCAACGAGCGGGCATGCAGCGCCTGTCGGGGCAATAAGGCGAAGGCGTTGTCGACAAAGGCTTTGAAGGTGCCATTGGGGTTGCCGCGCAGAACACGGTCACCGCCATAGGTAGCGTCGTTGAACAGCGGGTGGCCAACGTGGCGGAAGTGCGCCCTGATTTGGTGGGTACGTCCCGTTTCCAGGTTACACTGCACCAGCGACACGTAATTCAACGCCTCCAGGGTCTTGTAATGCGATACCGACCATTTGCCTTTGGTCTCGTCGTCATACACGGTCATCACTTTCCGGTCGCTGGTCGAGCGGCCAATGTAGCCGGTAATCATGCCGTTTTCCGGGTCGGGCACCCCCCAGACAAGCGCATTGTAGGTACGTTCGATGGTGTGCTCAAAAAACTGGCGGGCCAGGTGACTCATGGCAAAATCCGTCTTGGCAATTACCATCAGGCCCGATGTGTCTTTGTCGATGCGGTGCACCAGACCGGGGCGGCCTTCACCGTTGCGGGTCGTTGGCAGGTTTTGGAGGTAATACACCAGCGCGTTCACCAGGGTGCCGTCCCAGTTGCCGTGGGCGGGGTGAACCACCATACCGGCGGGTTTATTGACAACCATGAGGTCGTCGTCTTCAAAGACAATATCGAGCGGAATATTCTGCGGGATAATATTGGTGTCGCGGGGCGGATGCGGAAGCGACACGGTAATTAAATCGACGGGTTTTACTTTGTAGCTGGCCTTAACAACCTGGCCATTCACTTTTACGCCGCCGGCATCAATGGCCGACTGTAGTTTGGTTCGAGACGTAGTCGCTAATTTCGTATCTAAAAACCGGTCGATTCGAAGCATTGCCTGACCCGCGTCGACGACGATTCGGTGATGTTCAAAAAGGTCATCGTCTTCTAGCTCGTCGGGCTGGGTGTCTTGATCGATCATAAGTAATTGGTACGTTTCCCGTAAAATTACGCAGCATGTCTGATTTACTGGCCCAACTGGCCCAGATTGTCGGGAAGTCGCCTCTCGTTTTTCTGCCCGACCCGTTTCCCGAGCCTGTTCCGATTCGCCTGTATCTGAAGCGCGATGATCTACTGCACCCGCTGGTATCGGGCAACAAATGGCGCAAGCTGAAACACAACCTGCTCGAAGCCAGGGAGCAGGCCCTGGGTACGTTGCTGACGTTTGGCGGGGCCTACTCCAACCACCTGTATGCCACAGCAGCAGCGGGACGCGTATTCGGGTTCAACACGATTGGTGTGGTGCGCGGCGATGAACTCGCCGGGAAGCCGCTGAATACTACGCTGGCCTTTTGCCGGGAGCAGGGCATGACGCTGCACTTCGTAGACCGGGCGACGTACCTGCGGGCCACCGAACCTGCTTTTCAAGCCGACTTACAGGAACGGTTTGGGCCATGTTATATCGTGCCCGAAGGCGGAACAAACGAACTGGCTATCCGGGGAACAGCCGACATACTGCCCGAAGTGCATGTGCAATTGGGTACGTGGCCCGATACCGTTGCCTGTGCCGTGGGTACGGGCGGCACACTGGCGGGGCTGATGCTGTCGGCTCCGGCGCGGGTGCAGGTGCTGGGTATTTCGGCCCTGAAAGTGCCCGATGCAGGGAACGCTCACTTTGCTGGATTGCCCGATTGCCTGCCCGACAATGTCGTGATCCGAACCGATTTTCATCAGGGCGGTTATGCCCGAACTACACCTGATTTGCTTCAGTTTATTCGGGATTTTGAGGTCAGAACGGGCATTTTGCTGGAACAGGTGTACACAGGGAAACTGCTCTTTGCCCTGTTCCAGCTAGCCCGTACCGGCTACTTCCCAAACCAGGCAACGGTGGTGGCAGTGCACACGGGTGGGCTACAGGGGCGTAGTACGCTGATCTGAGGGCGGCGGGCCTGATAACGATCAGCCGCCGCCATGACCGGCTTCGGTGACGTAATTACCTGGCGGTGTTACGTTTGTGGCGACGCTAGCAGGAGCGAAGTAAGAGGACAAAATCAGTTTGGAAGATGGTGCATGAGATAGACGTTGTGGTGATTGGCGGTGGGCAGAGCGGCCTGGCGGTCGGGTATTTTCTCCGTCGCACGCCCCATTCATTTGTAATTCTCGACGCGGCTCCCGAGCCGGGCGGTGCCTGGCTGCACGGCTGGAATTCGTTACGCCTGTTTTCTCCCGCCGAGGCATCGTCGCTGCCGGGCTGGCCAATGCCCCGACAGGTGGCAGCAGAGGACGACGGCTTTCCGAAAAAAGACGAAGTTGTTAACTACTTGACCGCCTATGAAACCCGCTATAGCCTGCCTGTTGAACGGCCGGTGCGGGTTGATTCGATTACCCGCGACCATGAGCACTACCTGATTCATACCGATGGGGGTGTATGGCGGGCCGGGGCGGTAATTTGCGCGACGGGCACCTGGACTAAGCCATATAGTCCCACGTACCCAGGCCTGGCAACGTACACCGGTTTTCAGGTTCACTCGGCTGCCTATACAGGTCCTGAACCCTTTGCTGGTCGGCGAGTGCTGATCGTTGGTGGCGGCAACTCAGGGGCTCAACTGCTGGCCGAGGTCTCGAAGGTAGCAACCACCGTTTGGGTAACGCTCACCGAACCCGCTTACCTGCCCGACGATGTAGATGGTCGGGTGCTGTTCAACCGCGCTTCCCAGCAGTATCAGGCAGTACAGGCTGGCGAAGCAACAACACCAATTCGTTCGCTGGGCGCTATTGTAATGGTGCCTGCCGTGAAAGAAGCACGTGATCGAGGTGTGTTGAAAGCTGTTCGCCCCTTCGAATCCTTTACCCTGACTGGCGTGCGCTGGGCCGATAGTTCGCCCAACGGCGCGCCCATCGGGAGGGAGGAGGCCTTTGATGCGATCATCTGGTGCACCGGATTTCAGCCGGCTACTGACTATCTGCGTCCGCTTGGGGTTGTAGACGAGGGCGGCCGTGTCGCCACAGACGGCACCAGAGCAACTCAGCTACCGGGCTTATGGCTGGTTGGCTTCGGAGCCTGGACGGGTTTTGCCTCGGCCACGATCATTGGCGTTGGCCGGTCGGCACGTGCCACCGTCGGGCAGGTGACGGCCTACCTTCAGCAACGTACCCAACCTGCCTCCGTTACACACAGCTAACACCACTGTCAGAAGTTTCCGCGCCCGTATTGGCAGCTATGTGACCAGAGCCGGGCGTCTTTTGGCGCGGTGCAGGCGCGATTGCCGCGCACCTATCGCACCCGGCAGCGCCGACAATCAAAGTAGTTTCGCCAACTTTGCAGGTACGTTCACTTTGTCATCAACATGCCTGCTTTATCACTCGACCGTTCACTACAAGCGCGTTTACAACACCTCATCGATCATAAAACCAAGCCGCTGGGTGCGCTTGGGCAGGTGGAAACCCTGGCCCTGCAAATCGGGCTGATTCAACAAACCGAAACGCCTGCGCTGATTAATCCGCATGTGCTGGTTTTTGCGGGAGACCACGGGATTGCTGCCGATGGGGTGAGCGCCTATCCTGCCGAAGTGACTTATCAGATGGTGCTGAACTTCATGAGTGGGGGGGCGGCTATCAACGCGTTTACCCGTCAAAATGGCCTGCGACTGGTTGTTTGCGACGTGGGCGTTCGGGGTACGTTCGAATCGAATACGCCTGAGTTTGTCAAGTTCAAGGTGCAGCCCGGCACACAGAATATGCGCCACCAGCCCGCCATGAGCTCCGATGATACCGACGCCGCCATGGACGCGGGCCGGTTACTGGTCGATGGGGTACATCATCGGGATTGCAACATCGTTGGTTTTGGCGAAATGGGCATCGGCAATACTTCATCGGCAGCCTTACTCATGCACCGGATGCTGCATATCCCACTGGCCGACTGTGTTGGGCGCGGTACCGGCCTGACCGACGAGCAACTGGCACACAAGCTGACCGTTCTGACCGAAGTGGCAGCCCGGTACGCCGACCTGACCGACCCAACGGCCATGCTGGCGGCGATGGGCGGGTTCGAAATAGCGGCGATTGTTGGTGGTATGCTGCGAGCCGCCGAAAACGGGATGGTTATTCTGGTCGATGGTTTTATTACAACCGCCGCCCTGCTGGTTGCCCGCGCCATTGACCCTGCTGTACTGGACTATTGCGTGTTTACGCACCAGTCAGACGAAGCCGGTCACCAGCTTATGTTGCACCACCTGCGGGCTACGCCGTTGCTGACTCTCGGCCTGCGTCTGGGTGAGGGTACTGGCTGCGCGCTGGCGTATCCGCTTGTACAAGCTGCCGTTACCATGCTGACCGATATGGCCTCGTTCGAATCGGCGGGCGTGTCGAACAAATAACCGGTGCCACTGGCGGATGAGCTGGTAGCGTTTTTAAGGCTCTACAAGTATTTTGATGGCGCCGGGCCGGATGCGGGCGATGAGTTTGGTGATGAGGCCCCGGTATTCACCGTCGACCTGGAAATAGGCCCGGCGCTGCGTCTCAATCTTGACCGACGTAGCCGTGAACACTTCAATGTGCCGTGGATCGAAAGGCCGGTACCGCCAGAATAGCTTCAACAGTCCCCAGAACGTCAGCTGCCGGAAAACGACAACTTCAAACTGCCCGTCAGACAGATCTCCGTCGGGATTGATGACGGCGCCGGTGCCGTACATACGTGCATTGGCCAGCACGATCATTAAGGCCTCCCGCTGAACACAATCCTCGCCTGTATCGATCTCTACCCGTAACCGGCGGCGTTTACGCAGCGCTTTCAGCACGCTACGCAGGTAGCCCGACATGCCGCGCCAGTTATTTTGCTCGTAGTGTTTCACGACCTGTGCGTTCAGGCCAATGTCGCTAAGGTGCAGGCAGATGTCATCGTTAATTGAGATCAGGTCTACCGGTTTTGGTTCACCATTCACCACCACATTCAGGCTGCCCTCCATGTCGGTGGGAATGTTCAGTTCGCGGGCCATACCGTTTGCCGAACCAGCGGGCAACACTCCGAGCGGAATGTTGGTGTCGAGTAGCTGCTCGGCTACAAGTTTAAGGGTGCCATCACCCCCAACGGCTACTACCCGGTCTGGTCTCAGATCGGCAAGCGCCTGGCGAAGCAACTCTTCGTCGTTTGTACCATCGAGGTACAATAACTCAGCTGTGTGGGGCAGGTTGGCAAAATGGGCCTCAATGCCATCGGTCCAGGTGGTTTTGTCTGTTCCGCCCGAAACAGGATTGATCACAAATAAAAATGTCAACTTATGTGTGGATTACAGGTTGTAGAATGGCGAGTGCTGAGTGAAGCACAGAAAACGGTATGACTAGTAACCCATCAACGTTCACTCCCAGACCAAACAAAGGTCTGATCGGACTGGTAAAGAAATATTTGTTAACGGGCATGCGACTGAGCGACCAGCCCACGGTAAAGCTATATCGTGGCTTTGGTAATGCAACCGAACTGACTATCCACGGGAGTGTGCTGCGCCGAAGTGCGTTGCCCCGCACCAAATACCGTAATTACGTATGGGTGAACATGCTGGCTGTTCTCCGACTCTTTATGGTCCGACCTTTTCCGAATGCTTCTGTGCGGGTACGTTTCGGTGACCAGACGGCCGACACAGAAACAGCCGAAGATGGCTATTTTCGGGTGACCTTACCCTTAGCGCAGCCGCTGTCGTCCGGCTGGCATCCGGTCGAAGCGGAACTACTGGCGGGGGAAACAACGGCTGAAACAGTACTGGCACAGGGTAGTAGCCAGGTGCTGGTGCCGCACCCAACGCAGATTGCCTGCATCTCCGACATCGACGATACATTTCTGGTATCGCACTCGGCCACTATTCTGAAACGATTACAGGTACTACTGACCCAAAACGCCTTCAGCCGACAGCCGTTTGAGGGCGTAGTGGCGCACTACCAGCTATTAGCTGAAGCGGATAGTGGTCCTGGTCAAACCAATCCGTTTTTCTTTGTGTCGAGTAGTGAGTGGAATCTATACGATTACATTCTGGATTTCTCAACCAAGTATGGCCTGCCCGACGGAGTCTATCTGCTCAGTCAGTTAAAACAGTTTAACGACCTGCTGAAGACGGGGCAAGGCAAGCATATTACTAAATTTGCCCGCATTGTTCGGATCATTGAAGCGTTTCCTGAACAGCAGTTTGTCCTGTTGGGTGACGATACGCAGGAAGATCCTTCCATTTACGCGTCGGTGGTCGAACATTTTCCCGGTCAGATACGCTGTGTCTATATCCGGCAGGTGCACCCAAAAAATCAGCCTCAAACCCGCGCTACCCTCGATCGGATAGAAGCGGCTGGCGTGCTTTGCTGTTACTTTGCCCACAGCGCCGATGCCCGTCAGCACTCGATCGACAATGGATTGGTAGCGAGTTGAGGGGGCTTGTCGGCTGATTTCCCACTATACCTGTAAAAATGCGTACACTTTTTTTTACTGCGTTGATGTTTTACACCCGATTGCCGGTGCCCAAAGACATCGATCATTCGGCTGACCTGCTAAACCGATCAACGCTTTTCTTTCCGCTTATCGGCTGGATTATTGGCGGCATCGGCGTAGGTACGTACTGGGTCGGCAGTATCCTATTTCCGCCCGAACTGGCCGTGCTGTTGAGCATGGTGTCAACCATCTGGGCCACGGGTGCCTTCCATGAAGATGGCTTTGGTGATGTGTGCGACGGGTTCGGCGGTGGCTGGACCAAAACCCAAATCCTGACCATTATGAAAGACAGTCGGCTGGGTACGTATGGCGTGGTCGGATTGGGGCTGTTGCTGGCGATCAAATTCTTTGCCCTGATGAAGCTTCTACCCGGCGAAGTATTCGGCTGGAAACTGGCGTTGAAATACATCTCGGCGCATACCCTGAGCCGGTGGGTGGCCACAACGCTCATTGCGAGTATGACCTACGCCCGCGAAGACGAAGAATCGAAGGCGAAGCCGATCGCGAAAGGCGGTATCACGGGCATGCCTCTGGCCGTTGCCACATTTTTCGGCCTGGCACCAACGCTGGCATTAGTTGCGCTGAGCGGCTTGTGGGTCTACCTCACCTTCCTGATCCCGCTCTGGTTGGTGCGCTGGCGGCTGATGCGCTTCTTCACCAAATGGCTCGGCGGCTACACCGGCGACTGCCTGGGGGCAACCCAGCAACTAACCGAAGTGGTCGTTTACCTGTCTTATGTGTCGCTGGTTTGGGTTAGTCTTTAACGAAACGTCATCTTGCTGTGCTGTCATTCGGGCGTCAGTATTGTCATTTCTGTTTGGCATACTCACCGAATGACCTGATCAATTACTATGAACGAACTACAGCTTAGAACTGTCAATGTAACCAGGTACGTCACTCCGCTGCGCGAGGGTGGATCGTTGCCGGCGCTGGTCGAGGCCGACGACGATTTTCTGTACGTCCTGAAATTCCGGGGAGCCGGGCAGGGGACAAAAGCCCTCATTGCTGAACTGATAGCTGGTGAACTGGCCCGAACGCTGGGGCTGCGGATTCCCGAATTGGTATTTGTGAACCTGGACCCTGCGTTTGGCCGTACCGAACCGGACGAAGAAATTCAGGACCTGCTGAAAGCCAGCGCCGGTCTGAATTTGGCCCTGCATTATTTGTCGGGAGCCATTACCTTCGACCCGCTGGTGACCAGCGTCGATGCCCGCCTGGCGTCGCAGATTGTCTGGCTCGATTGTTTCATCACCAACGTGGACCGCACTGCCCGCAACACCAACATGCTGATGTGGCATAAGGAACTGTGGCTGATCGATCATGGTGCAGCGCTGTATTTTCACCATAGCGGCCAACCCTGGGAAGAGCAGGCCCGCCGCCCGTTTGCGTCAGTAAAGGATCATGTACTACTGCCGCGTGCTGCTGAACTGACCGCTGTAGACGCTGAATATCGTGCAAAGCTGTCGACCGAACGCATTCAGGAAATTGTTGCCCTGATTCCCGATGACTGGCTGATGACCGAGGGGGCCGAGCTCTCGGCGGCCCAACAGCGGGATGTGTACATTCAGTTTTTAACGACCCGGCTTGCTGAGTCAGAACGATTCGTTAACGCCGCCAATGATGTCAGAAATGCACTTGTTTGAGTACGCCGTCATCCGCGTAGTGCCGCGCGTGGAGCGTGAAGAGTTTATCAATGTGGGGGTTATCGTGTACTGCGCCTCACAGGGATTCCTGCAAACTCGCTACACCCTGCCCACAGACCGCTTACTGGCGTTCCCGAACGTACCTGATCACACGGAGATTGCGGAGCGGCTGCAGGCGTTTGAGCGAATTTGCGGCGGCCGAAAAACAGGTGGCCCCATTGGGCAGTTACCCATTGCCTCCCGGTTTCGCTGGCTCACCGCCACCCGCAGCACGGTTGTGCAAACATCATCGGTTCATCCCGGCCTGTGCGCCGACCCACAACAAACCCTCGACCGGCTGTATGAGCAGTTGGTGCAATAATGATGACAATCTATCTGATTCGACATACTGAAGTGGCCGTTGGTAAATCGGTTTGCTATGGAAGTTCTGACGTGGAACTGGCCAGTACCTACCTGGAGCAGGTTAGTATGCTGATGAACAATATGCCTGTCTCCGCCCCCGATCTGATATTCTCCAGTCCGTTGACCCGTTGCCGTAAACTGGCAGAAGACCTATCGTTAGTCACAAAGCGGGATTACGTGCAGTACGACGACCGGCTGCGTGAATATAATTTTGGTGATTGGGAGATGCTGCCCTGGAGCGCTATTCCCCGCGATGCGCTCGACGTCTGGATGGCTGATTTCGTGAACCTGGCCCCGCACAACGGCGATTCGTTTCAGGCCGTATTTGATCGGGTACGTTTATTCTGGGAGGAGCGGGTACTGCCACTTGCCGCGTCTGAAACCCCCAAAACAGTATACATTGTCAGCCACGGGGGCGTAATCCGTGCTTTGCTGTGTTTATTCCTGGAGTTACCTTTGCAAAATGCCTACCGCCTCCATCTTGACTATGGGGCTGTTTCTAAGCTCACTGTTCAAAACGGAACATACACGGTAGCATACATCAATCGTTAAACAAAACAGCCCTTTCTGGGGCCTGAACGTAGATCTATAAACGTCACTTTTTTCTATGAAACCACTTCATATCCGCCTGACTACCACCGCTTCACTCGTGCTGCTTATTGCGCTCTCGCGGTTTTTACCCCACCCGCCCAACGCAACACCAGTAATGGCAATGGCCCTGTTTGGCGGTGCCCTGTTTGAGCGGAAATGGCTGGGTCTGGTGGTGCCTGTTCTGGCGATGTTATTAAGCGATGCCCTTATCGGTTTCCACGGTACAATGGGTGCCGTGTATGGTTCACTGGCCCTGGCCTGGCTGATTGGCGCGGTTGCCCTGCGCAAGCCAACGTTCGGTTGGGTTGTGGCGGGTTCTGTGAGCGCATCGATCCTGTTTTTCCTGATCACCAACTTTGCCGTCTGGTACGGCAGCAGCTATTACCCACAAACGGCGGCGGGCCTGCTTGGCTGTTACACCGCCGGTCTGGCATTCTATAACAATCAGTCGTTTTTCCTGAATGGGCTGGTTGGCGACCTGTTCTTTAGCGGCCTGCTGTTTGGCGGGTATGCTCTACTGCAACGCCGTTTCCCCGTGCTACGCCCTTCGCTGGCCTAGCACGTACCTGTATAATTTCTTGAAAAGCTCTGCCAGTAACTGGTAGAGCTTTTTTTATGAGGTGCGTCGGTTAATCAAGCCTATTCAATTTTTGGTGTACAGACCGCCAAAGCGAGTCATATGAAGTAAGGCTAGTTTGAGTTAGGCTCAACTTATTCAACAAAAGTGATTTTTACCGTAAAAACTGTTTCACTTAAATTGAGTAGTTAAACAGATAATAAATCGCATAAAATTGTATTTAACAAACAATAATTGTAATCTACTGTATAGACCTCTATAAAATCCTGCCGTTTACGATATTGGCCTTTTTTTATTTTGAAAAGAGGGGTCTATATTTGATGCCGACAGTATCTACCAGTACCGCAAAACAATAAAACGTCCTCTCCAAACACATGGCAAAGTCTAAATTAGAGTACATCTGGCTCGACGGTTACAAGCCCACCCAAAGCCTTCGGTCAAAAACTAAAATTGAAGATGATTTCTCAGGCAATCTGGAAGACTGTTCGATGTGGTCATTTGATGGCTCATCAACCGAGCAGGCTGCCGGTGGTTCATCAGACTGTTTGTTGAAGCCCGTTTACATTTGCCCAGACCCACAGCGTAAGAGTGCCTATCTGGTAATGTGTGAAGTGTTGAATGCCGATGGGACACCACACGAAACTAACGGCCGTGCCACAATTGAAGATGATGATAACGACTTCTGGTTCGGTTTCGAGCAGGAGTACTTCCTCTACGATACAGCGACAAACAAGCCACTGGGCTTCCCCGAAGAAGGCGATCCAGCTCCACAGGGTCCTTATTATTGCTCGGTAGGTGCCAACAACGCATTTGGCCGTAACATCATTGAAGAACACCTTGACGTATGCCTCGATGCAGGTCTGAACGTAGAAGGTATTAATGCCGAAGTAGCCCCAGGTCAGTGGGAATTCCAGATTTTTGCTAAAGGTGCCCGCGAAGCTGGCGACCAGATCTGGGTAGCCCGTTACCTGCTGGAGCGTATCGGCGAAAGCTACGACGTTGCCATCAACTGGCACTGCAAGCCCCTGGGCGTCGATGCTGACTGGAATGGTTCAGGTATGCACGCTAACTTCTCGAACACGGCCCTCCGTACGTCGGGTAGCAAAGAAGTGTACGATGCCATCTGCCAATCATTCTCGCCAGCCGAGGTAGTGAAAGCACATATTGACGTTTATGGCGCCGACAACCACCTACGGTTGACTGGTAAGCACGAAACGCAGTCGATCGACCAGTTCTCATACGGTATTTCTGACCGGGGTGCGTCGATTCGTATCCCTATCGCCACGGTTCAGCGCGGCTGGAAGGGCTGGCTGGAAGACCGTCGTCCAAACTCAGCGGCTGATCCATATAAAGTAGCTGCCGTAATCATCAAAACGGTTAAGTCGGCGGCTTTGCCTGAAGTAGCTTAATTTACAGCTCATTCCTATTTATTGCTAAAACGACCCGTCGGCAACGACGGGTCGTTTTTTTTGTATGTTTGGCAGGAAAAATGTTATTCTTTAGAGCGTAAAAGTGAAGCTTACGCTTCTTAGTACAGAACTCTAGACGCAGAGGGCAACTTTGCGACCTACTTCAACCACCAAACTGATCGAATGGCTTACTTACGATTTAATGCCCTTGAAACGGCGCAGGGCAGACAACCGCTGCCCGTGATTGCCCCCACCGAACGCCTCACCGACTATTATGGAGTACATACGTTCAGTAAAGAAGTTATGCGTGCCCTGCTCTCGCCGGAAGCGTACCTGCGCATCGCTGAAGCTATTGACACCGGTGGACGAATAGACCGGGATATTGCCGATGAGGTAGCTAACGCCCTGAAATCATGGGCGGTCAGCAAAGGAGCCACGCATTATACGCACTGGTTTCAGCCCCTGACAGGATCGACCGCCGAAAAGCACGATTCATTTTTTGATCTGGCCAGCGACGGAAAAGCCATCGAGAAATTCAAAGGCTCAGCGCTCGTGCAGCAGGAACCCGATGCGTCGTCTTTCCCGAGCGGTGGATTGCGCAACACATTCGAGGCGCGGGGCTACACCGGTTGGGACCCATCGTCGCCGGCATTTTTGATGGACAACGGGGCGGGAGGGAAGACTCTCTGCATTCCCTCGGTTTTTATCTCCTACACCGGCGAGGCGCTCGACTATAAAACGCCCCTGCTCAAATCACTGGCTGCCATCGATAAAGCTGCCACGGCTGTTTGCCAGTATTTCGATCGGAACATCGACAAAGTGACGCCCACGCTGGGTATCGAGCAGGAATATTTTCTGGTCGACAAAGCGTTATTTGTGGCCCGTCCCGATTTGGTTATGGCGGGGCGCACGCTGTTCGGGCATTCGCCGGCGCGGGGACAGCAGCTCGAAGACCATTATTTTGGTACCATTCCGCCGCGCGTTAATGCGTTTATGGTCGACTTTGAGTTTGAAGCGCTTAAGCTGGGTATTCCGGTACGTACCCGGCACAACGAAGTAGCGCCCGGCCAGTTTGAGGTTGCGCCGACGTTTGAAGAGGTTAACCTGGCGATCGATCATAACGCCCTGTTGATGGATCTGATGCAGAAAATTGCGGAGAAGCATGGGTTCAAAGTGCTGTTTCACGAGAAGCCTTTTGCCGGTATCAACGGGTCGGGTAAACATAACAACTGGTCGCTGGGCACCAATACGGGCGTAAACCTGCTGGGACCGAGTAGCAAACCAAAAGAGACGTTGCGCTTCATTGCGTTCATTGTCAATGTGGTAAAGGCCGTGCACGACCACGCCGATCTGCTGCGGGCCAGTATCGCGTCGGCGGGCAACGAACACCGGCTGGGGGCCAACGAAGCTCCACCGGCTATCATGTCGGTCTTTCTGGGCGATACGCTCACCAAAGCACTCGACGATCTGGAGAACAAATCAGAGATATCGCTGAGCAAGGGCGACAACGTGTATTACAAGCTGGGTCTGAACCGGATTCCGTCGCTCATACGCGATAATACCGACCGGAACCGGACCTCTCCCTTTGCCTTTACAGGCAACAAATTTGAGTTCCGGGCGGTGGGTGGAGGGGCCAATTCAGCCTCGACCATGATTGTACTGAACACGATCGTGGCCGATCAGCTTATCCAGTTCCGGCGCGACCTGGAAGCTCGGTTAGAGAACGGCGAGAAAAAAGAACTGGCCGTCGTCGAAGTGCTGAAACAGTACTACCGGGCCTCGAAACGTATCTTGTTTGAAGGTAATGGCTATTCCGACGAATGGGTGGCCGAAGCTGAGAAGCGCGGTTTGTCAAACATCAAATCGACTCCTGATGCGCTGAAGGTTTATTTAAAACCTGAATCGATCGATCTGTTTGCCCGGCTCAACGTAATGAACCATGCCGAGGTGGAAGCCCGCTACGAAATTGAACTGGAGAAATACATCAAAAATGTACAGATTGAGTCGCGCGTCATGGGCGATCTGGCGATCAACCACGTCGTATCAACTGCACTCAAGTACATGAACCAGCTGGCAACCACGGCGAAATCGCTGGTCGATCTGGATATGATCAACGAAGCACAGCCGGTGAAAGCCATTATCCGCGAGCTATCGGCCCGAGTAGTCGTAATCAAGAAAAACGTGGAGGCCATGATCGAGTCGCGGAAACGGGCTAATAACCTGACAAACTCGGCTGAAATGGCGCGCCAATATGCCACTGAAGTAAAAGACTACTTCGACGTGATTCGCTATGAGGTAGATAAGCTCGAACTGCTGATCGATGATGACGATTGGCCGCTGGTAAAATACCGTGAGATGCTCTTTGTGAAATAAGTCGTTGGCAGACAGACGGGAGCCGTAACCCTATCTGGCGCATCGTAGCGTTGGGTACGGTTACGGCTCCTCTGTTTATGCCTACTTTTACGGCCATGCATGCTCTACTTACTGCTCTTTGCCGATTACCACACCGGGGCGCGGCTACCCCCAATGAACGCGAAGCCGCCCGACTACTCGCTGAACACCTGAAAAGCCGGGGTGCCGCTGTTCGGCTTGACGCCTTCAGCACGCCGCAAACCTACGCCACGGTCATTTACTGGATCAACGGCCTGTTGCTGGCCGGCATCGGACTGGCACTTAGTGGCGGCTTTCTGGTGGGGCAGCTTGGTCTGTTTCTGGGTGGTTTTGCGCTGAGCCAGGCCTGGCTATACATCAATTGGCGCGAGGCATCCGTCACCCGTTTCCCCGGACAGCACCGAGCCGTTAATGTAACCGCCCAATGGCCACTACCGGCAACAGCATCGGCCGACGTGGATACGTCTACCCGGTTGCATGTTATCCTGATGGCTCATTACGACACAGCCCCCATTTCTGTCTTTCATGCCGTAAAGTGGCAAAAATCGCTACGTACTCTGTTCATAGCTACCCTGGCCATGATGACGTCGGGCGTTCTGCTCTCGGCGGTGTATACCTACGGGGGAAAAGCGCCGGTAATTTTCTGGTCGCTGGTCTCCATAGCCGTATACCTGATTGTGCAAACGGTTTTCACTACGATCGGCTACCGATCACGGGGATACGCCAATGGGGCCAGCGATAACGCAACAGGTGTAGTAGCTGCGATTGAAACGGCCGACCGCCTCCGTAAAGCCAGTCGGTCGGGGGCACTGCCGGGTACGTTGGTGGAGGTAGTGCTGCCCTCGGCAACAGCAGTCGGCTTGCTGGGATCGCTGGCCTATCTGAAAAAGAACCGCGCAAACTGGCCATTCAACGGTGAAAAAACCATTGTTATCAACTTCGATACGCTGGGGGTGGGTAAATTGTCCGTGATCGAACAAACGGGTACTGTCGAGGTTATTCGGTATACCAATGCCTTAACTAGCCTGGCCGGCCAACTGGTAGCTACTCCCGATTATTCAGCGCGTGTGCAACGCGCCAGTTGCCATAGCACTGGGTTCGATAGTGTCTGGTTCGAGCGGGCCGGTGTTCCCACGCTGGCTCTGAGCGCACTCGACGCTGACGGTACAATGCCGCGAAGCCATCGGCCCGACGACGTACCTGAGCGGGTCGACGAGCAGCCTATGGAGTTGGCTATTGAGTTGGCGGAGGCGGTAGTAAGACATTGGTACGAACAGTTTCACTAACTTGCAGGAAACGAAAGTTGCTTAGTCATGAATTACAAAAATGAAGGATATTCTCCCGACGAGATTGAAGGTCTTCGGGAAGAGTGCCGCGAAACAGGGCGCTCATTTATATATGTAGAAGATGAAGACCTCGACGTGCTGGAATCAGGCGAGTGCGCTCATATTCAGTTCGTCGGCAAAGATTTTGGTGATGAAGTAATCTACGACGGATTGGTGTATACCCTCCGGCTACATCACAGCAGCACCGTGTATGAAACGGCCGTTGAACAGATTCGCAAGACACATCCCGAATACGTACCACCCGAAGAGCGGCAACCCGGCTATTCAATCGACGGAGCCAAAGATGAGGAAATCGAGGAATTGCTCACGGAGCTAATCGAAGAACTCGAAGAGACCGAAGCGGTGAAAGTTCAGGAACACGTTGAATTGGAGCATGACTTCGAATATGGCATCGGCATTGATGTGTGCCTGAACGTAGAAGAAATCAACGACGAGGTGATCGAGAATTTCATTACTCAGTTCAATGCAGGTACGTTGAAACTCGATAAAACCATGTACTCGTTCACCAGCGACGAAGTAGACGAAGAGTAACCAACAATGATCAATTGGCCGTGATCGACGCCCCCATTTATCAGGTATAAATGGGGGCGTTGCGTCGCCAGTTCAGGCTGGGGCGCAGCGATTAGTTGTGCTGGTTGATCACGCCTAATTGATCATTGTATATGACCTTCCAGGGAACAGAATCCTACGTAGCCACGCGGGAACTGAGTGTCGCGGTCAATGCGGCCATTCAACTGCAAAAACCACTGCTGATTAAAGGCGAGCCCGGCACGGGGAAAACCCTGCTGGCGTTCGAAATTGCGCGTGCCCTGAACAAACCGCTGTTCACCTGGCATGTCAAATCAACGACCAATGCCCAGCAGGGGCTGTATGAATACGACGCCGTATCGCGCCTTCGCGATTCGCAACTGGGCGATAGAGAGGTGGGCGATATTTCGGCCTACATCAAAAAAGGCAAGCTGTGGGAAGCATTCGACACGGATGAATCGTCGGTGCTGCTGATCGACGAGATCGATAAGGCAGACATTGAATTTCCCAATGACCTGCTACAGGAAATCGACCGGATGGAGTTTTACTGCTACGAACTGCGGCAAACCATAGCGGCCAAACATCGGCCGGTGGTTATCATCACCTCGAATAACGAAAAAGAGTTACCCGATGCGTTCCTGCGCCGGTGTTTTTTCCATTACATCCGCTTTCCCGATCGCGAAACGATGCAAACCATCGTCGACGTGCATTTTCCCAACCTGCCAGCCGAATTGATGGTGAAAGCGCTGTCTGTGTTTTATGGCATTCGGGAGGTGAAAGCCTTGAAGAAGCGTCCGTCGACCAGCGAACTCATCGACTGGATTCGCCTGCTGATGGTTTCCGGCGTAACGCATGATGACCTCACTGATCTTGAAAATCTGCGGGAAGTGCCCCCGTACCTGGGTGCTCTGCTCAAGAATGAACAGGACGCCGACCTGCTGACAGCCCTACGCACCAAGGGGAGAAGCTATTAGCAGTCGTCGATGGTCCGGACCTGTTATCCGTAAACTGTTTAGCCGGGCAACAACTGTGAACGTTACCCGATCATTGCTATCTGCTATGTTTCTGCCATTCTTTCTGCTGCTCCGGCAGCACGCCATGCCGGTGACCCTGCCCGAATACCTGACCTTGCTCGACGCACTGCGGGGCGACGCAGGCTGCGTGACGATCGACGATTTTTACTACCTCAGCAAAACAACGTTGGTCAAGCGCGAACAGCATCTCGACTTGTTCGATAAGCTGTTTGGTGAATGGGTAGACGCTACACTAGGTACGTTGCCGCCAACCGCCGATGGCCTGTCTGAAGTACCGCCCGAGTGGCTGCGCAATGCATTGGCGCTAAATCTGACCGACGAAGAAAAAGCAGCGTTGGAAGCCGCTGGCGGCCTTGATGCGCTCTACGAGCGGCTACGCCAACTCCTGAACGAGCAAAACGAACGGCATGAAGGTGGATCTAAATGGATTGGCACCGGTGGTACATCCCCATTCGGTACAGGTGGATATGCGCCGGAAGGGGTCAAACTAGGCAATTCGGCCGAAGGGCAGGGCAATCGGCAGGCCTCGAAGGTTTGGGAAAACCGGACCTATAAAAACCTCGACGATGGTGTTGAACTGAACACCCGCAACATGAAAATGGCGATGCGGCTCCTTCGGATTCTTACCCGAGAAGGAGCCGCCAATGAACTGGACCTTGATGAGACCATCGCCGAAACCAGCCGGAATGGGGGGTATTTGGATATTAAGCTGCATCCGTCGAGACAGAACCGGGTTAAGGTGCTGATTTTATTTGATGTGGGCGGGTCTATGGACGAACATATCGACCTGTGCAGTCAGTTATTTTCGGCGGCGCGCTATCAGTTCAAGCATCTTGAATTCCTGTATTTCCATAACTGCGTGTATGAAACGCTCTGGAAGGACAACGCTCGCAGAAGTGCGCGGCTACCTACCTACGAAGTGCTGCATACGTACAACAAAGACTACAAGGTGATCTTTGTGGGCGATGCAGCGATGTCGCCCTACGAAATCACGCAACCGCGCGGTAGCGTGGAGCATTACAACGAGGAAGCGGGTATTGTCTGGCTCGATCGCTTCAAAAAACAGTATCCGCATCTGGTCTGGCTCAACCCCTCGCCGGCGGGTTACTGGCAGTACACGCACAGCACCAACATCATTCGCGAGTGGGCGGAGAATCGCATGTTCCCCCTTACGCTTGCCGGGTTAGGGCAGGCTATGAAATCCCTTAAAAATCCGAAGGTTACGTTCGAGGGCTGAGCGGTCTAATGGCGACAGGTCCGATCATGATGCAATGCTGAAGTTGGGCTGAAAATGGTTAAGTTGCTTCTGAATTTATGAGCACCATGCCTTTGCTTCGTCAAACCGGTTTACTTTTTTTCCTGCTCTTGCTCGGTAGCGGCAAGCTGATCGCGCAGGGGCCGGTCGCTGTACAACGGGCAACCCTCACCGGGCAGGTTACCAACGGCAGCGATGGTAGGCCTCTGCCGTTTGCCAGGGTATACCTGAACGGAACCACGCGCGGTACTACCGCCGATGAGAATGGGCAGTTTAGCTTGCCCGAAGTGCCTTACGGGGCTAACGAATTGGTAGTTTCCTATACCGGTTTTGCTGCCGTCCGGCAGGCAATTCGAATCGCCGAACTAAAGCCGCGCCCCCTGGCCATTGCGCTGCTACCAATAGCTAACCAACTCACCGATGTAGTGGTGACGGCTAAAAAAGATAAAATTTGGCTTCGGCAGGTCGAGCAATTCGAGCGTGGCCTGATCGGTACGTCGCCATTTGCCCGGCAGTGCGTGTTGACTAATCCTGACGTGCTTCAGTTCGAGGAAGTAAACGGCCTGCTGAGTGCTACAGCCCGCGCGCCACTGGTGATTGACAATCAGGCGCTGGGCTACCGGCTAACGTACACGCTGCACGCTTTTCGCAGCCAAAGCCGGACCGGGCGCGTAGTGTTTGGCGGCACAACGCTGTTTAGCGAACTCAAACCCGATTCACCGAAGCAGACTAAACTGTGGCAACGTAACCGGCAACAGGCTTATCAGGGGTCGCTGCGCCATCTGCTGGCCAGTCTGGCGGCGGGTACCCACGAGCAACAGGGTTTTTTAGTCTACCAGACCGATCCCGCCCGACCGCTGCTCAGCAACCCGCCACCCCTGCTTGCTTCCGAAGTAGGGCGACATCTGCGGCCGTTCGACGCAACTGTGCTAATTGCGCCGGGTACGTTGGCGCACGAACGCTGGCTGGTGAGTAATAGCCCGCTCGAGGTGTTCTACACGCGGGTTGTTTCTAACGAATCGCCCTACCGTGATGCGCAGTATGCCTTTTCGCAACTGGTGTTACCGCAGCAATCCATCGGCTTTACCCTTGCCGGTCAGATCACCGCCCCCCGGGGGTTCGATGCCATGGGGTATTTGAGCAACGACCGGCTGGCTACCACCTTACCCGACGACTGGGAGCAGGGTGCCATCGTCGCCGCTCGCCCCGATTCGACACGTACCCAGCCCACTCAGCGCCCCGGTGCCGATGCTTCGCTCGATTCGCTGATGAAGCGCTGGAACCGAGAGTCGGCAGGCCTGGCACCGGCAGTATTTGTGCATATTGATAAGCCGCTTTATCTAACAGGCGATCGCCTCTGGTTGAGTGGGTACGTGCTGGACCCCCAGACCCAGCGCTGCGACACTGCCTCGTTTGGCCCCGCGCTGGCTGTTGAGCTATGGTCATCGGCGAATAAGCTGATTCAACACCAGTGGCTGCCGGTCGAAGGGGGCCGAACGGCAGGTGCCTTTCAGTTGGCCGATTCGCTGACCAGCGGAACCTACTGGCTGCGAGCCTATACCGACGTGGATCGAAAATTACCTAAAGTAGCTTTTCAACGCCCGTTATGGATCGCTAACCGACAGGGTCAACCAACAACGTACACAGCAGGTGACCAGCCTCTTATGCTCCCACCAGGCACGCTGTCTTTTGAGGGCGGGTATGTGGAAGAGGCGCCGGGTGCACCGTACCGTATTCAACTGACAAGCGATAGTGCCCAGTTGATAGTAGCACTCGATTCGCGGTCAAAGACAAGGTTTCCGGCTGCTTTCATGCTGGTCGAAAGTCGTGGAAAATTGGTGCATGCCGCCCGAATATCCGCTCGTACTGCAAATCAGACAGTACGTTATTCAACGCTGACCTGGCCTTCCGGAACAGCCTGGCTATCACTAATGGACAGTACAGGCTGGGTGTGGGCAAAGCGCTCCGTACGGGTGCCCGATCGGGCTGGCTCAGTTGTAGCCAAGGTTACCCGCCGTTCTGCAGCAGCGGATGCAACACCCTTGGAAGGGGTGCTCATCACCTTGCAAGATCAGGCTGGCCGGCCTATCATGGCTGAGGTCTCAGCCGCCATTGTCGATGCCGATCAGGTGCCGGTCGATTCACTGGTCGACTCGTTTGCAGCCTATCTGATGTCGATGGAGAGCCGGCGGGTAACGTACCCAACAGCAGGGACAGTGGCCGCCGATATTACGCTCTACGGGAGGGTGCTGACTACTGAGAAGATGCCAGTCAATGTGCTGGTGCTTACGGCTGACCGGCAGGGTGTGGTCAGTCGGGCCACGCAAACAGATAGCAACGGGAATTTTCAGCTGAACCAGCTTGCCCTGCCTGATACCGCTCAGTTGATTGTGCAGGTAACAAACCGGCGCGGTAAGCCAATTAATGCCAGCATCTCGTTCGGGAATACGGCGTCTTCATTTGGCGCGTTGCCAAGCTGGCCGGATGCACCCCGATTGCTGGGGCAGTGGCGAACACAGATCGAAGCGGGGAAACAGCGACAACTTGCCGAAGCCACCCTGTACCGGCAAACGGAAGCCCGGCAGTTACAGGAAGTCGTTGTAAGAACTGCGCGGCCCATCGACGGCCGCCCCGCCGATGTGCGGCTTCGAAGCTTGCATAATCAGGTCGATCAAACAATTGTGCTCGACGAGCGGACCGTGCCGCTGGAGAACCTGTATTACCTGATTCAGGCTAGAGTGCCGGGTATTCGGGTAGAACCGGGGCTGGCAAACGGACGAGCGGCCTATTCCGTGAAGTTCCCGGGAGCCTCGTCGATCATGAATGCCAAAGTGGTTGCTCAGACCAGTTTTAGTCCACCACCGCCTAAAGCGCCGGCCGACGCCACGATGCAGAATCCGCTGTTCCTAATGGATGGTTTTCCGATCAACGACACAGATGGGACGCAACTACTGGCTTTTTCGCCGTCGTCGATCGAGCGCATCGAAGTGTTAAAATCAGGGTCTATTGCATCGATCTACGGGGCCAGTTCGAGTCGGGGTGTGATTGCTTTTTATACGAAAACGAATCGCGACCCGGCCAAATCGAAAGGCGTCAGCCGCCATACTGTTACGGGATATGCCAACCCCCAGCCGTTCCCGGCCGTGTCGGCCATGACCGACGCCCGGCTTAGCCTGCGTGATGTGTTGGCGTGGGAGCCGTTGGGCAGCACAAACGAACGTGGCCAGCTCACGCTTTCCGTTGTGATCCCCCAGCGCGTGCGTACGGTGCGTATAACCATCCAGGGCGTTTCTACAGATGGCCAGGCAATTTCCTGTGTGCAGACGCTGCCGGTTGCTGCGTTGAAATAAGTGGCCCGAATCATGTCGCTATTAATTCCCGATACGAAGCCATTGATTTAGGTTGCGAAAGCCGACGTAAAGCCAGAATTTTGATCCCTAACTTGTACCATCAATCGCCCCTGCATTCATGCACATTGCCATTACCGGAAATATTGGGGCCGGCAAAACCACGCTGGCCCAACTTTTAGCTGCTCATTACGGCTGGGACGTTCTATACGAAGCTGTTGAAGGGAACCCCTATCTGGCTGACTTTTACGGTGATATGGCTCGCTGGTCGTTTCATCTTCAGATCTACTTCTTAAATAGTCGTTTTGAGCAGGTTCAGAAAATCAGGGCGTCGGGGCGAAGCATCATTCAAGATCGAACCATCTATGAAGATGCCTACATATTTGCCAAGAACCTGTACGATACCGGAAAGATGATTCCCCGCGATTACGAAACTTACCGGAGTCTGTTCGATAACATGGTCGGTCTTGTGCGTCCTCCCGACCTGATGATTTATCTCCGCGCCGAACTGCCCAAGCTAACACGGCAGATCCAGAAGCGGGGGCGTGATTTTGAACAGTCGATCAGTCCCGATTACCTACAAAGTCTGAACGTGTTGTACGAAGAATTCGCCCACACGTATTCGGCTGGCGATATGGTCATTGTCGATGTGAATGATCTCGATTATGCCAACCGTCCTGATGATCTTCAGCATGTCATCTCTCTTATCGATAAGCAGTTGACCGTGAAAGTGTGATCGTAGTTTCAGGTTTTCTGTCTTGAGTGTCAAGTGCGCTGCCTGCTGATCGTCTGGCTGGTACCACTGCACTTGACACTTATTTTAACGAGTAACGGGCGGGGCGGGGTTTATCGACCATCAGCAATATACCCTGGGTGGTAAGTTCGCGCAGGAGCTTGGTGGCCCGATAGGCCGAAATGTTCACCAGCTTAGCCATACGGTCGGCGGTGATGCTGTCATTCTTACGCAGAAACTGAAGCAGATTTTTTACCATCGGCGTTTGCATCAGTTGCTTGTCTACAGCGTGAAAATCGAGCATCAGCCGGGTAGTGGGCACTGACTTGTCGCGCTGCCGAACGTAAATTGTCCGGTCGCCGCGTTCATTCAGGGCGGTGTGTGGCTTTTCATCACTTTCAGTAATAGTCAGCAACAACACTGTTTTGCCGTCTTGCCGCCGCACTTCATAGCTGACTGCAATGGGTGGTTCAATCAGGAAATCGGTGGCTCGTTCTATTTTCTGCATCTCCCGGTATTCGGAGTCGATACCAACTATTTTTCCATCATCGGCCACGCCAATCAGCAACGTACCCCCACTAGTGTTCGAGAACGCCGTGAGTGTTCGGGCAATTCGGTAGGGTGTCGATAGGGTACTTTTAAATTCGAGTTGTGTGCCTTCGCCCTGTGCAATCAGGTCAGCTAAAGAGGATGCAGCCATAGCTCTTAAACACGATCTGGCTGGCAGTGTTCCGCTGGCTTACCGTCTGCCCAGCGTCATCAGCGTAACGCCGACCAGGGCCACCGCCGCCCCAATCAGCGAACGGGCCGAGAACACTTCACCCGCAAAGGTAACGCCGAGTAAGACAGCAATAATGGGGTTCACGAAGGCGTAGGTAGCGAGTAAGGCTGGCGGCGCATGGCGGGCCAGCCAGGCATAGGCCGAGAAGCCAATGATACTGCCAAAAATGACCAGATACAGCATGGAGCCGAGGGCTTTTTGTGGCGCATCTACAATGCTCAGCAGATGCACTGGCTCGGTGGTCAGGCTAATGATCATCAGGAAGAAGCCGCCCATGAGCATCTGCATGCCGCTGGCCAGTGTCTGATTCGGTTGGTTGAGCCGTGGCGTCAGTAACGTACCTATGGCCCACGACAGGTTGCCAAGCGCCACCAGTGCAGTCCCGATCAGGTTGGCATCGGCACCGCCCGTGCCGACCATCCGATCGGGTTTTATCAGCAAATAAATGCCCGTAAAGCCAATAGCTACACCAATCAAAGATAGTTTCCTGGGACGTACCTGTCCGAACGAAACCCAGTTAAGCAGCAGCAGAAAGATAGGGAGCAGACCGCCAAGCAACGCGCCCACCCCCGACGGAATGTATTGTAGTGCCATCGTCAGTGCGCCGTTGGCAACGGTTAGCAGGAAAAAACCAATTAGCGAAGTTGACTTCCAATGGGCAATATTTGGCCGTTCGGTACCCGTAAAGCGAGCGTAAGCGTAGAGGATGCTACCGGCGACCAGATACCGCATCGATGCCATGTAGAGGGGGGGCATCTGCTCGGTCATGAAATGAATGAACAGGTACGTTGACCCCCATAATACGTAAACGGCTGCTAGTGATAGCCAGAGGCGCGTGCCGCTGGTTACGGTGGCTGGTGCCGAGTCAGAAGAAATAGCCATAGTACTTTACTAATGCACCTTTGTTCGTAATAGTGCCAGCGCCGGGCGGAATTGGCATTTTTTTAAGAACAGACCATCACGGCTGGCGCATAATCTTCTTGATGAATAAAGCTTCGCCGACTCGGATCTGAATAAAGAAGACGCCTGCCTGTTCGAGTTCTATCGGCAGTTTACCGGGGGTTGTTCCACCGCTAAACTGCCGCGTAAACACTTGACTGCCCCGACTGTCGAACACCTGAAGGGTAACCGATTCTGTTTCTTTCTGGAGGAAGTCAACCCATACCTGACTTGATGTAGGATTCGGATAAATTCGGATCCGGCGGTTATCGGGTTCAACAGCCGTCGGTAAAAGTCCGCTCAATTCACCGGCAGCGAGCACGGTACCTATCCCGCAGGTGTTTGACACGCTCGTTAGCCGGGTGATACCTACCGGAAGGGATGGAAACGTAATGATCGCCGGTTGAGTGGTTGCCGTGGCGGTAGTGCCATCTGAAAAAGTCAGTTGCCACGGCGCATCGCCCGTGAGGTTCACCGTAACCGAAGCGGGCTGGCCAATCAAAGCCGTAGTCGAGCCCGTTACTGATGCTGTTGGACCGCTACGTACACTAAAAGCAGGACCCGGTACACTTTCCGCGTAGGTTATCTCGCGGGGCACAACGCGCAGCCGATAGCCTGTGCCAGCACCAAGGTCGGCGGGCAGCCGTCCCGTCAGTGCCGATAACGTACCTGAGCCGATTACGCGTGGCGCTGTAAAGTTGCCTGCCGCATCCGATAGCTGAATGTCGTAAGTCCAACTGGCGGCGCGTGTGGTATTCTCGGGGGTGGCTGTCAGTGTGACTGTGTTGCCTGGGCAGTATGCCGG
Organism: Fibrivirga algicola; assembly: GCF_011742925.1. Taxonomy (GTDB): domain Bacteria; phylum Bacteroidota; class Bacteroidia; order Cytophagales; family Spirosomataceae; genus Fibrella; species Fibrella algicola. The sequence goes on along the minus strand of NZ_WAEL01000004.1, from coordinate 398,877 downwards.
AGCCGCCAGCGCAGAAACGGTCAGTTTGGGGCGTGGCGCAACGGTCACGGTATACTCATCAGTGAGGCACCCCTTGCCATCAGTCACCCGGAACGTACCCGACTGGTTTACCGTCTTTATGGTGCGCCCCGTCTGCCCTGTCGACCAACTGTAGCCAGCCGCCGGACCATTACCGGCAACGGCGTTTCCTGGCCAGGACGCAGTCAGCGTCAGCGTGTCAGCATAGTTCAGCGTATATGATTGGCGTCGGTTTACATTCTTCACCATTGTGAACTGGTCAAGTGTGCCACTTGGGGCTACCCATTGCGCATCAAGTCGGTTTTCTGACGCATCGATCAGCATGGACCCGCCTTCGTCAGTATAGCTATACACCATAGCTTTGTGCGGATAGTTGGGTGATCGGCCCGTATTGGCGCCACCCGACCCGTTCACGATGTAAACCAGGCTTCCGTTTTTCTGAATAATCGGGCAGGAGTTAAGTGAACCATCGTAGCGTCCCGATGTAGTATCAACCGCATACAGCTTCTTGTCGAACGTCGTCGATAGGCCCCGGTGTCCCCGCATCTGGTAGGTACGTTCGTAGACATGGCTATGACCACTAATCACCAGATCGACGTTGTAGCGCTCAAAAATAGGCGTCAGGCGTTCGCGGTTCAGAATCAGATCCTGTTCGGTATCGGAGTTGCGTGACCCCTGCGTGTAAGGGGGATGGTGAAAGGCAATGATCGTCCAGGGGCGTTTGTTGGCGGCCAGGTCGCGCTTTAGCCATTGAATTTGCGTGCCGGTTGTATCCCAGATACGGTATTTGCCTTCCTCATTCCCATACGAGTCCATCGACACCAGATGAACCGGTCCGTAGTCAACGGAGTAATAGGAGGACGAACCTGAGGCAACTCCGCCTGCTTCAGCCTGCTTTGGCTGCGTAGTCAGGGCGTAGAAAGGCACGTTGAAATCATTGACATCGTCGTGGTAATCGTGATTACCGGGCAGTGCATAAAATGGCAGGTTGCGTAGGTACTCAGGTGCGTAATCGAAGACATGTTTCTGGTATTCGCTGTCGAAGCCGAACGTATAGGCATTGTCTCCGAGCCAAACCCACAAATCGGGTCGTTTACCCTGTGTGGCAGTTTTTATTGCATCGAAGGTTTGCCGCTGCCGATCCGAACTTGTACCAAAATCGCCCAGCATCCAAAGACGCACCGCGTCGGTAGACCCAAACGCAGGCGCCGTTTTGATGTAATAGGAGTCGTCGACCGGCGATAGATCGCCGGTCGACGTACCCACTACGTATGGATAGCGTGTGGCTGGCTGGAGGCCTACCAGTGTGATAACGTGCTCGGTAGTCGATTGAGGCTCTGTGATTTGCTGGGTAAGTCCTGCTCCGTAGCGTACCCGGCTGTCGGTGGGTTTATCGGTACGCCAGCGTACCACTACACTGGTTGGCGTAACCCGTTGCAGGTATGGGCCTCGAACGATCGTTTGTGCCAGGCAATAGTTAGCCGTCAGACAGAGACAAAGGAAAAAGAGACGTAGCGAGAACAGCATACACAGACAGTTGAAAACAGGCTATGTACAAAGGTAGGCGCAAACAAATAAGCCCGCCAACGAGAGTTAGCGGGCTTACCGAGTGTTGTGTGTTATGTGAGGCTGTCTATCAGCGAATTTATGGGTATAAATACACTTACAAACTCCGTGCCAGAATCTTTTTACCTACCACCTTTCAGGTTAGTAAGAAACTCAACAACGTCCCGGATTTCGCGTTTCGAGAGCAGATAGCCCATTGGCGGCATACTCGACGGCATATTTTCGCGCTTGGTAATCCGCGACACGGCTACTTTTAATGGTTCGGCTTCGGTCGTTTTCAGCACCAGTTCGCTGCCTGACTCCTGCATCAATACACCGCTGACGGTCTGCCCATCGGCCAGCGTCAACACCACTGAGCCGTATCCGGGCGACAACCGGGCGCTTGGCTCAATCAGCGCCTGCAACAGTTGATCGCGGGTGAGTACGTTGCCGATGTTCGTCAGCGAGGGACCTACTTCGCCACCCTGCCCGCCGATGGCGTGGCAACGCACGCATTGCCCGGTTGAGTTAGTCATAAAATAACGTCGTCCAGCCTGCCGGTCACCCCCAAACAGCGCATCCTGGTAATCGGCTACGGTCATGCCAGTAGAGCGGAATGGAGCCAGTTTTGCAATAAGGGCCGCCGATTTAGTTGAATCAACAGCTTCGTTCAACTCCAGCGCCAGGCTAGGCGGTAGCGATTTCGCCGCCATCCGATCGATCAGGCCAACGAGGATTGGCTCTGTATTTGCCAGCGGCATAGCCCCTAGTACCTGAATCAGTTGCTGTTGTTCCTTTTCAGTACCTTTCTCGAAAATCGTTTTCGACATCTCGGTCAGTGCCGCCGATGATAGGTTCTGGCCGCGCATCAACCCCAGCGCCACGGTGCGTACGTCTGCGTTCGAGTCGCTCATGCCCAGTTTCAACGCTGATTCCATGCCTGTGTACTTCAGCGTGTTCAAGGCCGTCAACATAGCTCCACGGACCTCGGCTGAACTGCTTTCCTGCTGGATGGCCGCCAGTTTGGTCGTTGCGCTTGTCAGCCCCAGATTACCTGCCATCTGTGCCGAAGCGATCAGAACGGCAGGTTCCGCGCTTTGCAGGAGGTCATTCAGGACTGGTTGCACGGCTTTCTGTACCGATGCCAGATCATGCTGCAGCGCTCCCCGATAGCGTCCGTCTACCCGGTCGAGTATCGACGGGTTTGCCCACGTACCTAGCGTCGCCAGGGCCTCTGCCCGTAGTGCCTTATCAACGTCGGTGCGCTTGGCGAAGGCCAGAAGCTGGCTGATCTGCTCAGGCCCACCCACCCGCAGGCAGGCGTTGATGGCGCGGCGCAGCAGCGGCTCCGACGTGAATCGGCTGTCGGCCAATGTACTTGCCAGTGCCGGTAATGCCGCCGGAATCGACTCATCGTCGTTGATGGCGCGGGCTGCTTCCGTCACGATGTATTCGTCGCTATCTTTCAGGAAGAGCGCTATCTTATCATTCTTCATACGACGCAGCACCAGCACAGAAGCAAGCCGTAAGGACTTGTCGGGGCTTTTCGCCAGCGCTGCAATGGGCTCTACCTGTCCAATACGCGACAGCGCAAGTACCGCCGCATGGCGCAGGTAAACGTCTTCGTCGTTGTTGGCCTTGATCATCGCCAGCAACGGCTCAACCGCAGCCTGGTGCTTCAGTCGACCCAAAGCCTGAGCACTGAAGAACTTGATGCGTGGCTGTTTGCTGGCCAGCAGTGGAACGAGCGTTGGCGCGGCTTCCGAAAGCATCTCGTCGCCAATTACTTTGGCCGCCTGTGCTACGATCTCAGGGTCATTGTCGGTCAGTAGACCCACCAGCGGTTTACCATAAGTTTTATCTTGACGGGCAAGCTGTCCTAAGCCCCAAATGCCGTGAATCCGGGCCAATTGACTGGTTGTCTGAGCGATGGCTTTGTTCAGCGATGCGGCACCGCTGGCTCCGCGAGCGGCTAGTTCGAACTGGGCTTTCAACCGAATGCGCATGTCCGGATTGCTCAACAAGCCATATAGCATGTCGACTGGTTGTGTCGAGTACGTCAACTGCATCAGCCGTTTTGTGTCAGCGCGCAATGCACTCAAATCATTTTTATCCGAGGTGACGTCCAGTTTCCAGACACGGCCATAGTTTTTTGTGTCCCAGCCGTTAATCCAGTCGGCTACGTACAGGGCGCCATCGGGGCCGAACCGGATGCCCGTTGGCAACAGACCAGCTAGAATGTTCTGTTCGCCATCCAGCACGAATGATGCGCCTTTCGGCTTCAGACCAAACGACCAGATTGGCGAACGGGCTGGGTTACCTACAAATTCAACCAGGAAAAACTTATTCTTCCAGGCAGAACCCAGAGCGGTGCCGGGGTTATAAACCATGCCGGTCGGGCCATTGTGGAAGTTCATGATGGGGGGAATAATATAAGCCGCCTGACCTTCCCAGCGGGGTTTGAACAGCTTCTCGTCCATCCATACCTTATACAGGTTGTTTTTCGGATCGGTGTATTTACCATACTGCCAATTTGACCGCCAGCCGGCGTCTGAACCCTCTACCACGTGCACTAACCGCTCGCTTTCGCCGGGGTGGTCGCCATCGTTGTCTGAGCTGATCAGGTTGCCGTACTCATCAAATACAAATTCGTGCGTATTGCGAAGACCACCGGCAAAGATCTCGAAGTTGGTGCCGTCTGGGTTCGACCGCGCAATGATGCCTTCGTTCGACCGCTTGTGATTGACACCTTCCGCCGTGGTGATGTTGGCACCGATGTCGCCGATGTTCCAGTAAATTTTTCCGTCCGGCCCTTCAATCGGGTTCGACATACCGTGGCCGCTGAAACCGACATGAACACCGTAGCCGTGGCTAATCGACGTCTTCTGGTCCAGTACGCCGTCACCATTAGTGTCCTTCAACCGCCACATATCGGGGGCAATGGCAATGAACGTGTCCTGCGCCCGTACCAGTATGCCACCTGCCACGTCGGTTATTTCGTCGAAGAAGTCGCTCAAAATGCGCATCGATACGTCGGCCAGGCCGTCGCCGTTCGTGTCTTCCAGTCGCCACACCTCGTCTTTTTCAACGGCCAGGTCGCGCCAGTCGTGGCTACCGTCTTCGTTGAGGTCTTTCAGCCACTCGTTCTGCTTGCTTTTGGCCGGGTCGAACGTCTTGCGTAAAAAAGCCCGTCGATCTTCCACCGTCTGCAAACCAATCGACTCAGTCATCCAGTCGCGGTGGCCGCGAATATCGAATTCAGAGTTTTTCTGGCGGTTCGTCCGTGTCAGATACACCCGTCCTTTATCGTCAATTGACATGGCAACCGGGTCGGGTGCCAGCGAGTCAGAGGCCCATAACGATACCTGAAGGCCATCGGCTACTTTCAGGGGCGTGTTGCCGCGAACTGTTTTCGCGTTGGCAAGTCCCTGCGCAGGGTCTTCCCGGATCACCAGGGCCGTTGACTTCGACGTCTTGGAAGCACCTCCGCCGGGTGCCATTTTTATGCAGGAGACAACGGCAATGGCCAGGAAAGCCAGCCAGAGTAGGGGTGTTTTGAGTGATTTCATTCGAAGAATGAGCAGCGATGTGTCTAAATAAGTTACTGTTTGAGCTAATACCAGCGCCCAGATGGCAACGTACCCAGTAAAGCGAAAACCACGCGATCCTTACCGTCTGCCCACGATCAATAACGAATATACCTTGCCATGTCTACTTAGGGTCGGCAACTACATTAATAGAAAACATAACCGTGAGTAAGTCTCAGGTGTTTGTCGGCTTCTACGGTGCAGGATACTACGGTTCAGTTCTGCTTATACGCGAATTCGACTTCTGCATTTGAAAAACGCTACATGCATAACCAGAATCGTGTATGTCAGCGATTTTTAGTACAAAAAAGCCCTGCCGAGTTTCCTCAGCAGGGCTACATATGGAGTACTTGAAATTACTTCACTTCTTCGTAGGGAACGTCTGACACGTCACCGTCGGTAGGCTGGTTCTGTGCGCCGTTTGGCTGACCACCGCCGGGTTGTCCGCCGAAGCCATCCATCGGGTTGGCACCGCCATCCTGACCTTGTGTGGCCGCGTAGATTTCCTGCGAAGCAGCGTTCCAGGCAGCGGTAATCGCTTCCATCGCCGTATCGATCGCAGCAACGTCACGCGAACCGTGGGCGGAGCGTAATTGCGTCAGGGCGCTTTCGATAGCTTCTTTATTACCAGCCGACAGTTTGTCGCCGTAGTCTTTCAGTTGCTTCTCGGTTTGGAAAATCATCGAGTCGGCGCTGTTCACCTTCTCAATTTTTTCGCGCTCTGCCTTATCCGATGCTTCGTTGGCTTTCGCTTCTTCACGCATCCGGGTAATCTCAGCGTCAGTGAGGCCACTGCTGGCTTCAATCCGAATTTTCTGCTCTTTACCAGTGCCTTTGTCGCGGGCCGTTACGTTCAGGATACCGTTGGCATCTACGTCGAAGGTCACTTCAATCTGCGGTACGCCACGTGGTGCTGGTGGAATGTCTGACAGGATAAACCGACCTAACTGACGGTTCTGAGCCGCCATCGGACGTTCGCCCTGCAACACATTGATTTCTACGCTTGGCTGGTTGTCAGATGCCGTTGAGAACGTTTCCGTTTTCTTGGTCGGAATCGTCGTGTTGGCTTCTACCATTTTGGTGAACACACCGTTCATGGTTTCGATACCCAGCGACAGCGGAATAACGTCGAGTAGCAGTACGTCTTTCACCTCACCCGTCAATACACCACCCTGAATAGCAGCACCAATGGCTACGGCTTCATCTGGGTTAACGGCTTTCGATGGCTTCCTGCCAAACAACTTCTCTACCTCTTCCTGTACTTTCGGAATCCGCGTTGAACCACCTACCAGAATCACCTCGTCGATCTGGCTGGCGTTCAAACCTGAGTTTTTCAAGGCACGACGGCAAGGCTCCAGGCTCCGCTGAATCAGCGAGTCGGCCAGTTGCTCAAACTTCGCCCGGCTCAGGGTGCGTACCAAGTGCTTAGGAATACCGTTTACCGGCATGATGTAGGGCAGATTGATCTCCGTCGACGATGAACTCGATAGCTCAATCTTCGCTTTCTCTGCGGCTTCCTTCAGGCGTTGGAGCGCCATTGGGTCTTTCCGCAGATCGATGTTTTCGTCGTTGATGAACTCCTGCGCCAACCAGCTAATGATCACCTGGTCGAAGTCGTCACCACCAAGGTGCGTATCACCGTCGGTCGATTTTACTTCGAAGATGCCATCGCCCAGTTCCAGGATCGAGATATCGAACGTACCACCGCCAAGGTCAAACACGGCGATTTTCATGTCCTTGCTGGTCTTATCCAGACCGTAGGCAAGGGCAGCTGCTGTTGGCTCGTTAATGATCCGCTTTACATCAAGACCGGCAATCTGACCAGCTTCTTTAGTGGCCTGACGCTCGGCATCGTTGAAGTAAGCTGGAACGGTGATAACGGCCTCCGTTACAGTTTGTCCCAGATAATCTTCAGCGGTCTGCTTCATCTTTTGAAGAATCAGCGCTGAAAGTTCCTGAGGTGTATATTGACGATCGCCAATACGTACCCGAGGGGTGTCATTTGGGCCACGCTCAACGGTGTACGGCATTTGGCTGGTTTCATTGGCCACGTCGTTGAAACGTTTGCCCATGAACCGCTTGATCGATGAAATAGTGTTTTGCGGGTTGGTAATGGCCTGGCGTTTGGCAGGGTCGCCAATTTTGCGCTCGCCATTGCCGTTATCCATAAACGCCACTACCGACGGGGTGGTACGACGGCCTTCGCTGTTTGGAATAACAACGGGCTCGTTCCCCTCCATCACGGCAACGCACGAGTTGGTGGTGCCTAAGTCAATACCTATGATCTTTCCCATATGTGATAAATTGAACTACTGGGCCAAAGCCCAACAGTCGGATGATGATTTAGCGATGTACTGTGGTTAATGATCGGCCAGTTACACTGTGAGCAACCGGTTATCCCTCTTATATCAAGCAAAATGCCAGTCGACTTTTTTGTTCTAATTTGTGACAGATTGGCAGAGAAAAACCACGCAGCGGGCCGCTTTGACAGAAAACGGATCGACTCATTGAACGACATGGCAGAGTGCGCCGGGTTAGCGAGCAAAAGCGTAGCCAGCTATCAATAAAAAAAGCTCACGATCGAAACCGTGAGCTTTTTGTCGGCTTCTACCAGACTGAACTGGTTCGAAGCCTATAGAATGGGGCGTGTTTATTTTCCGCCGAAAAGACCACCGAGCATACCGCCTAGTCCCCCAGTAGTACCGCCGCCTAATTGGCCACCAGCCACACGCATTAGGTCGTTCATATCAAGCTTACCATCGGCCATCGCTGAACCAGCCATGCCCATCCAATCCATGCCCTGTTTGCCTGTAGCAGCACCCATAATGCTGTTACCATCAATACTGGGGTCATTTGGATCAGCGGCCTTATTCATCATCTTACTGAGTACAATTGGGACCAACGTGCTGGCGATAGACATGGCTACCTGTGGTGAAATGCCAAGCTTCTGCATCAAGCTCTGCTCAACATTCTGCTGAACCCCCTGCGTTACCGGATTATCCTGTACATTACCGCCACCATTAACAACCATTCCAAGCAGATTACCGAGGCCTCCGCCCTGCGCTTGCTGGCTCAGACCACCCATCATACTTTGCACTACGGTTTCCATAGCCGTGTTGTTATGCTCATTTGGAATAGCCGGATTATTGATAATTGAGCTGCCCGCATTTTGCTGGACAAGGTTCATTAGGGTCTCGAACATAATCTTGGTTTGGAAAATTGAGATTGATTTGGATTTGGTTAAGCAGCTAAAAGTAATAGGTTGAGGATAATTGCTTAGTGAGCAAAACAAAATAACGGCTTGGTTACCCTGTCGACACTGATTACTGCTAACCAATGGTTATTGCACTATTACTTTACACGTACCTGATTAAAACACTGCTATGACGACCGAACAGCCAGATAGTAACGTACCTGAAACAAACTCACCCCCACAATCTGGGACAGAAGCCAGTGCTTTTGTCCAACAGGTAACCCCACTGCTCGCCGATTTGTTATACCCCAGCGAATCAGACGAGCCACTTGAGCCCGTAGAAACGTACCTGCGCATGGCTGAGCCATTAACGGTTAGCCACATGAAAGATTGGCTCATGCTGCCACCGTCTAATTATGTAGAGGAAATCACCGAAGCCAAGTTTTGGGAACCGGTAGTGACGATGGAAGAGTGGTTTGACGACGAAGAAAAAGCTAAAACGGCCCAATTTCAGAAGCTGAAAGAAACGCTGGAAGCTACCCTTACTGACCGCCAGGTGTTTCGCGTCGGCAAAACCGAAATTGACGTGTATCTATTGGGCAAACTAAAAGAAGGCGAGCCACGCGTTGGGGTAAAAACGCGGGTTATTGAAACATAGGGCAAACAAAAACCCCGACTGAGTCAGTCGGGGTTTTGCATGGGTAAGCTCTGTTTATTTAAGCTGGTCGACAACCGCTTTGAAGGCCTCTGGATGGTTCATGGCCAAATCGGCCAGAACCTTCCGGTTCAATTCGATACCTGATTTATTCAGGGCGCCCATGAATGCCGAGTACGACATACCATGTTGACGGGCACCCGCGTTGATCCGTTGAATCCAGAGACCGCGGAAGTCGCGTTTCTTGGCTTTCCGGTCACGGTAGGCATATACTAACGCTTTTTCTACCGCATTTTTGGCAACGGTCCAAACGTTTTTACGACGACCAAAGAACCCTTTGGCCAGTTTTAAAATTTTCTTGCGACGTGCCCGTGAGGCTACGTGATTGACTGAACGCATGTTACTTGCTTTTTTTGACGCGGGCGGGGTTCCAATTGAGGACTACTGATGCTCGACTGGTTGCCACTTAGTTGCCCTGAGTCGGGTGAAATAGATAACCGAAAAAAATAGACTAGCTCAAACGCAACAGCGCTTTGATCCGGGTCATGTTCGTCGGGTGTACCGTCGACGAATGAGCCAGATTCCGCTTCTGCTTCGTTGTTTTCTTAGTCAGAATGTGTGAGTGGAAGGCGTGCTTCCGCTTGAGTTTTCCGGTGCCGGTCAGCTTGAAACGCTTTTTGGCAGCCGAGTTTGTTTTTTGCTTTGGCATAATTGAAATGGGCCGGAACGCCGGTCGCGTTAAATAAACAGGCCGCAAAGGTACAAAAAAAGTTTGAGGTTTGTTGTTTGACGTTTATGGTTGCTTCGCTGACTTAGCATTGCAACTACAAACGTCAAATAACAAACCTCAAACTTTTTTATTTCTTCACCTGCACCACTTTCGGGGCAAGGAACATAATCATACGTTTGCCTTCGAGTTTGGGCTCCTGCTCAATTTTGCCTACTTCTTCCAGGCCTTTCGAGAAGCGCTCGAGGATCTGAAGACCCCGGTCTTTAAAAACAATCGAACGGCCAACGAAGTGTACGTACGCTTTCACCTTGGCACCTTCTTTCAGGAACGTCAGGGCGTGCTTCAGCTTAAATTCGAAGTCGTGATCATCCGTGTTCGGACCGAAACGGATTTCTTTGATCACCACTTTCTGGGCGTTCGACTTAATTTCTTTCTGCTTCTTCTTCTGCTCGTATTTGAATTTCGAGTAGTCGATGACGCGGCAAACCGGAGGGGTCGCGTTTGGTGAAATCTCCACCAGATCTAAGCTCTGGGCTTTAGCGATCGCTAAAGCCTGCTGGATACCAAAAATGCCTTGCTCGACGTTTTCGCCGACAACACGCACCTCGCGAGCTTGGATGCGTTCATTAATTCGGTAGGGTTCTTCCACCACGCGACGGGGTGGTCTCCGTTGGGGTAATGCCATATGGTTTGGTTAATGTGACTACTTGTTGGTTTGGTAAACGAATTGAAATGGGTAAAGTTTCAGCTTTTAGGTTTCGGGTTTGCCGGTTGACGTCGTTTCGTCAGATCATGAGTAACACAACAACAGCAAACCCGAAACTATATTTTTACTTGTTGCTGGAACAACGCCGTAAATTCGGCAACAGTCATGCTGCCCAGATCACCTTCGCCTTTACGACGAACCGATACCCGGCCTTCTGCCTGTTCTTTGTCGCCGACAATAAGCATGTACGGCACTTTTGCTACTTCAGCGTCGCGGATTTTACGGCCGATTTTTTCGTCACGCACATCCACAAACCCTCTGATGTCATTTTCCTGCAACGTCAAAAACAGCTCATTGGCATAGTCTTCGTATTTCTCTGAAATGGGCAACACGGCAATCTGATCGGGCGACAACCAGAGGGGGAAGTTACCGGCTGTGTTTTCAATCAGGATGGCAATGAAGCGTTCCATCGAACCGAAGGGGGCCCGGTGGATCATCACAGGCCGATGCTTTTGGTTATCGGCGCCGGTGTATTCGAGTTCGAAACGCTCGGGGAGGTTGTAATCGACCTGAATGGTGCCTAACTGCCATTTGCGGCCCAAGGCATCGCGTACCATGAAATCCAGCTTGGGACCGTAGAAAGCAGCTTCACCCTTCTCCATAACGGTGGGCAGCCCTTTCTCGTTCGCCGCATCGATGATGGCCGATTCGGCCTTCTCCCAGTTATCATCTGAACCAATGTACTTGGTGCCATTATCGGGGTCACGAAGCGATACCTGCGCACTGTAATCGTTGAAGCCCAAGGCTTTAAAGACGTACAATACCAGATCAATTACTTTCATGAACTCCTCACGTACCTGATCGGGACGGCAGAAAATGTGGGCATCGTCCTGCGTAAACCCACGTACCCGGGTCAGGCCATGCAGCTCGCCTGACTGCTCGTAGCGGTACACCGTTCCGAACTCGGCCAGCCGCAGTGGCAGGTCGCGGTACGAGCGGGGTTTTGTCTTGTAAATCTCGCAGTGGTGTGGGCAGTTCATTGGCTTCAGCAAAAACTCCTCGCCAGCATCGGGGGTCAGAATGGGCTTAAACGAATCTTCGCCGTACTTCTCCCAGTGTCCCGATGTTACGTACAATTGCTTGCTGCCAATATGGGGCGTTACTACCGGCGAATAGCCAGCACGTACCTGGGCTTTGCGCAGGAAGTTTTCGAGCCGTTCGCGGATGATGGCACCTTTAGGGAGCCACAGCGGCAAACCCTGACCCACTTTTTCTGAGAAGGCGAACAGTTCAAGTTCCTTACCGAGTTTGCGGTGGTCGCGTTTTTTGGCTTCTTCCAGTAAGGTCAGGTATTCTTCCAGTTCCTTCTGTTTCGGAAACGTGATCGCGTATATACGCGTCAGCATTTTGTTCTTCTCGTCGCCGCGCCAGTAGGCACCGGCCACGTTCATCACTTTTGCTGCTTTGATAAAGCCCGTGTTCGGAATGTGTGGTCCACGGCACAGGTCGGTAAAGTTACCCTGCGTATAGAAGGTGATGCTACCATCTTCGAGGCCCTGCAACAGGTCGATCTTATACGGATCACCCTTCTCTTCGAAATAAGCAATGGCGTCAGCTTTGCTTACCGCCTTGCGTTGGTACGTGTTTTTCTGCCGAGCCAGTTCCAGCATTTTGTCTTCAACTTTTTTGAAGTCATCCTGCGAGAAATGCTTGCCTTCAAAATCGACGTCATAGTAAAAGCCGTTTTCGATGGGTGGACCAATAGCGAATTTAGTGCCGGGGTAGAGAGCTTCCAGCGCCTCGGCCAGTAAGTGGGCCGATGAGTGCCAGAACGTCGATTTGCCTTCCAGATCATTCCAGGTTAGCAGTTGTACCGACACGGGGTTGCCATCGGCTGGCGTCTCAATGGGCAGGGTGGCGTCCTGCACTTTTCCGTTCACTTTAGCGGCCAGTACATTGCGGGCCAGTCCCTCGCTGATACCAAGGGCTACGTCGAGCCCCGATGAACCTGCCGGGTACTCACGGACACTGCCATCGGGCAGTGCTACCTGTAATTGTATATCCTGAGTTGTCATATTCTTATCTGGTTTGAGGTTTGGCGTTGCGCTGCTAAGTCGCTAATAGAGTGGCCAGCAACGCAACGCAAAAACAACAAACTTCAAACCATGTTAATCAATCTGTTTTACTTTAAAAGTCGAATCGTTGGTCGAATGAATCCGGGTTCGGGGCTGTATCGGGGCGATACGGATCCGACTTGTATCGAGGGTACGTCCACCGGGTGTTCGGGTCGACGGGGCTTGCAATAACCCGGTTTCAGGTGATTGTTGATTCAGAAAATAGTCATTGTATGATGAGGTGGCTTGTGCCTGTCGCCGTTGTACCCGCCAGACACCTATCTGGGCTGCCTGATCGGCTGGGTCTTTTTGCAGCGCACTGGTATACTGAGCCAACGCCCGATCCCATTGGTAGGTCATTTCGGCACCGTGCCCCACGTAAAAGTCAATACGTGGAAAGGTAGGCTTCCGTTTCTGAACCTGTTCAAAGTTTAGTAGCGCCAACCCATAGTTACGGAATCGGTCAAAAATCAGACCAGCCTGGAAATAAGCCTGTACATAGTCGGGCTGTAATTTTACCGTTTGCTGGTACGCAATCAGCGCACTATCGGCCCGGCCTGCATATTGGTAAATCATACCGCGCTGAAAGAGCAACTCGGCATTGATTGGAAAATACTGCATGGCTTTCTGGTTATATACCAGCGCCGTATTCAAGTCGCCCAACGACCGGTAAACAGCCGTCAATTGATTGTAAGTGGGCAGGAAGCGTGGCTTGAGTTGCAATGCCTGCTGATATTGAGCCAAAGCCCGCGTCGTGTCGCCTTGTTTGGCAGCCATCAGTCCACTATAAAAATGAGCTTCTCCATCATAGGGAGCCATCTGCAACGCCTTCGCCACGTAGAGTTGAGCTTTGGGGTACTGCGCCTGTTGCTGAAGCACATCGCCAATGAGCGTAAACAGTTCGGGGGAACTCACGCCCAGAATTTCGGCCCGTTGGGCATCGTCAAATGCCTGATCAGGTTTCTTCAGCGCGCGCATAACCTGAGCGCGGACAAGAAAGAAAAAGCCGGTGCTGTTGTTCCGTGATATGGCCTCGTCGATATCGTCGAGTGCTTCGGTCGTACGCCCTACAGACAGGAGTACTACCGCACGTTTGGCGTAGGCCGTGGCCGATGACGACTGGTTAATGGCGCGGGTAAGCGCCCGGAGCGTATTGGCTGTCTGGGCGCTGTCGGAAGCCTGGGGGAGAGGTGGGATGCGCGAAAGCCGCCGGTCGCCGCTACTGCACGACGCCAGTATGGCTACCACCAACAAAATCAATATGTACCGCAAAACGTCCCCAAGGCAATATAATGTTAGTTGTGAAATAAGTTTGATGTGTGTGGTTTGACGTTACGCTGCTGATTTACTATTCGGTGACTAGCAGCGCAACGTCAAACCACACACATCAAACTTATCTTACAAAGCTACGGAAGAAAAACGAGAGAAAACGCCCAGTGGAAGTCGTTTCTGGTGGGAATCGGTCAGGAAAAGCTCGCCTGACTGTCCGTTAGGTACGTTACCGAAGCATTGGGTCATCAGATTGTCAAGAATGAGCGCTGAGAAACCAAGCGAGTACAGGTTAATGATGAAGAAGAAATCCTGCCGGTCGAGCAGCGCAGCACAGCTCTTCAAGAGGTCATTCAGTTGTTCTTCCAACAGCCATTTTTCGCCATCGGGGCCACGGCCGTAGGCGGGCGGGTCGAGAATGATGCCATGATAGGTGTTACCCCGGCGCTCTTCCCGCCTGACAAACTTAACGGCATCTTCAACCACCCACCGAATGTTGTCGAGTTTGCTCATCTCCATACTCTCCCGCGACCAGGAGATGACCTGCTTCACCGAGTCGACATGTGTTACCTCGGCCCCGGCCTGGCGTGCAGCCAGCGAGGCGCCTCCCGTGTAGGCAAACAGATTGAGCATGCGGGGTTTTTCTACCGGCAACGCTTTTACCGCATCGTGAATGTAGGTCCAGTTGGCAGCCTGTTCGGGAAACAGCCCGACGTGCTTGAACGAAGTAAGGGCCAGTTTCAACGTCAGGTTGAGGCCCTGCTGGTTGAACCGAACGGTCCAGGGTTCCTGAATGGGCTTGAGCCGGAGCCAGTCGCCCCGCTCGGGTGATTGTTTGTCGCGCTTAAATGTAGCGTGGGCAAGCCGTTCCCATTCGCTTTCTGAAAGCGAGCAGTCCCAGATTGCCTGTGGTTCAGGTCGGGCCAGTACGTAGGCGCCAAACCGCTCTAATTTCATGAAATCGCCCGAATCGATCAGTTCGTAATCAGGCCAAGGATACGGAGTGAGGAGGGTCATATAAACGGGTTTGCGGTTTGTCGTTTGTGGTTGCGCTGCTAATCAAGCAATCCGCTGATTGGCAGCGCAACCACAAACGACAAAACACAAACTATTTTCTCGTAAGTAGCACCACATTTTCGACGTGGTGCGTGTGGGGGAACATATCAACGGGTTGTACGGCTTCAACGCGGTAGGCTTCGTCGAGCCAAGCAATGTCGCGGGCCTGCGTAGCGGTGTTACAACTCACGTAGACAATCTTCTGAGGGGCCGCTTTCAACAACTGCCGAACAACGGGCTCGTCCATGCCCGCGCGGGGCGGATCGGTGATGACCACGTCGGGTCGGCCGTGCTGGGCGAAGAACTCGTCGGTGAGCAACAGCTTCATATCGCCGGCAAAGAATGACGCGTTCGTAATGCCATTTACGTCGGCGTTGACGTGCGCATCGGCCACGGCGGCTTCGACGTACTCGACCCCAACAACGTGCTTAGCCTGCCGGGCTACGAATAGCGCAATGGTGCCCGTGCCCGTATAAAGGTCATACACCAGCTCGTTGCCCGTTAAGCCAGCCATGTCGCGGGCAATGCTATACAGGTTCTGGGCCTGAATGGCATTGGTTTGGTAAAAGGACTTGGCGTTGATCCGGAATGTGAGTGGCGGGTGGGTCGCCGACGACACCATCTGCTCTTCGATATACGGCGTTCCGGCGTAGTTAATTACTTCCTGATCGCCGTAGTTGTCGTTCTTCTTTTTGTTGATGATGTAGTTCAGCGACGTGATTTGCGGAAAACGCGCGCGGAGATGATCCAGCAGGGCGGCCAGCGTATCGGGATGGTCCTGCGCTACCTGCATCGTGACCATCACCTGACCGGTGGTATCGGCAGTGCGGATAATCAACGTCCGGAGGTAGCCTTCGTGGGTTTTCAGGTTATACGCCGCCAGGTTATGGGCAAACATATAATCAGACACGGCGAGGCGAATGTCGTTCGATGGGTCGGGCTGGAGGTAGCAATGGTTGATGGGCAATACCTTGTCGAACCGGCCGGGTACGTGGAAACCAACGGCTCGGAAGTCCATCCGCTCGCCGGCATCTACTTCAGTCTGGGTAAGCCAGCGACCGGCAGCCACGGTAAATTCGAGCTTGTTGCGGTAATACTGCGTGGGTTCGGCCGCAACAATCGGCTGAAACTCCGGCAACGGAACCTTGGCAATGCGCGTAAGGTGATCGATGACTTGTTGCTGCTTGAAGCGGAGCTGCTCGGTATACTGGATGTGCTGCCATTTACAGCCGCCACAAACGCCGAAGTGCTCGCAGAACGGCTGGGTACGTACCGCCGATGGTGTCACGATTCGTTCGATGACCGCTTCGCGATACTGCTTTTTTTGATTGACTACTTTAATATCAACCATATCGCCGGGGGCGGGCATCGGGTAACCGGGCCGACCCTCGACAAAGATGACACCTTCGTCGGTTTTGATTATGCATTTCCCTTCGGCGGCAACGTCGGCTACCAAAAGGTTGGCAATAAGCTGGGGTTGTTTGTGTTTATGACGGCGCATTAAAATGGAGGTCGCTGGAATGACCTGCTCGATGTGACTACTAACAAGTAGTTGATTTATAAAGGATTGTCTGGAAAGGGCAGTTTAGCGGCTGCTTCTACAGACCATTTATTTAAAGATAATCCGCTAAATTAAGCATCCGTTATCGGACCAAGTGCACCCTGCCCCAATTTGTATGACTCAACATTACCGTTCGTTTTTTCATTTCCTGCTGATGGTTGGCCTCTTCGGGCTGTTGCCGGGAATGGTGAAGGCTACCCACATTGTGGGGGGCGAAATAGAATTGCAGTACCTCGGCGCTGGCAGAAACTTTACGCACCGGGTTAACCTGAACTTGTACTTTGATCAGCTTACGGGTAACCCGGGTGCCGAAGATGCAACGGTGGTGCTGGGTGTTTTCCGGAAGCGCGACAACGTATTTCTGTCGGGTCTCGAACTGCCACGTACCGGCTCATCGCTGATCGCCTCGACCCTGCCCAACTGTACGCAGGCCTCACAAAGCACACGCGTTATACGCTACGGCCTTGACGTAACGCTGAACCCCCAGGCGTTTAATGATCCGGGTGGGTACTACATTACCTGGGAACGCTGCTGCCGGAATGGGGGCATTACCAACATTGTTGCCCCCGGCGATGCCGCGTCGACGTTTTACCTCGAATTTCCGGCCATTGCCGCTACAACACCCGCCCTGTACAACTCGTCGCCTGTTTTTAAAGCGCCAAAAGGGGATTACATCTGCCTGAACCGTCCGTTTGTCTTCGATTTTTCGGCTACCGATGCCGATGGTGATAGCCTCGTGTATTCAATGGCGACACCTTATAACGGGTTCAGTGACCGCAATAATCCGATTCCCGGTATTGGCACGCAACTGATTGCCCCCCGATTTTTCCCCGGCCCTTACCCATCAGTTGGCTGGAATACCGGTTACTCGGCCACCAACGCCATTCCAGGTAATGTACCGCTTCGGGTAGACCCCAAAACGGGTATTCTGAGCGTGACGGCCAACCGGGCGGGGCTATTTGTGTTTTCGGTGGAAGTTGTCGAATACCGGCGGGGTATAGCTATTGGGCGGGTTCGGCGCGACTACCAGCTTCAGGCGATCGATTGCCCTACCAACGATGCCCCCGTACTGCTGATGAAAGCACAGGGGGCCAGCAGCTTCTACAAAGAAGGGACTATTCTGACGCTGAACGATACCGATAATGTTTGCCTGAACCTGTTTGTGACCGATCCCAACGCCAACCAGCGCATTTCAATCACCAACGGGAGCGGCTCGCTGGCAGGCCTGGCGATTACGCCGGGTGTGTTGGTGTCGACAACCGGACGTGATACAACATCGGCTCAGTTCTGTTTCGATGCCTGCTCGCTGTATAATAACGGAAACCCAGTAACGCTGCGGATTCAGGCTACGGACGATGCCTGTCCGCAGGGACTTACTACAACCCTCAACGTATTGGTACGGGTAAATGCAACGCCTGCCACCAAACCCGCCGCCAGCACAGATCTGCGTAGTGCTCAGACAACCGTGACCGTGGGTACGTCCTTGACGTTCAATGGCATCGGAAAAGATTCGCAAAATGGGGCGGTGACTATTGAGGCTGTTGGGAGGGGCTTTAGCCTGGCGAGTGCAGGCATGACGTTTTCGCCCAAGTCGGGTACCGGAACCGTAGCGAGTGTATTTACCTGGAAACCCAACTGCACCCAGGCTACTCAGACGGAATACGTGGTTGACTTTATCGCCATTAACAAACGTTGTTCCATTGAACGGCGCGACACCACAACTGTTCGGCTGGTAGCGAGGGGCGTTTCCAGTCAACCACCCAGCATACGTACCTCGCTGCCCGGCCGGGTAGTTGAGGTGCTGGTGTCACCCTCCGATACCACATCGGGTGGCGTGCGGTTCACCGTGTTCGGCAATGACCCCGACAAGACCGATACGCTATTTCTGACAGGCCTCGGGCGGGGGTTCAACCTGGCTTCGACGGGCATGTTGTTTACTAACAAAACGGGAAGCCCGGAACTGCAATCGCCCTTTGCCTGGCAGGCCACCTGCGCCACTCTGCAGGGCAAGAATGAGGCGACCTTCACCCTCGACTTTGCCAATACTGATCGGAGCTGCCAGCCCAAAAATACCGATACCACCAGTGTTGTGTTGAAGCTGAGAACGCCGGAGATCAATTATGAGGAGATGAAAATTCCGAATACGATCACACCGAATAACGATGGGAAGAACGACTATTTTGCCTTGCTGAACGTACCCATCGAAAACTGCTCGGAACGGTTCGAGCGCGTATCGGTCTACAACCGCTGGGGTAAATCGGTTTTCGACTCGACTGATCGGACCTTCCGCTGGTACGCACCTGACTACCCGGCGGGTGTTTACTACTACACTGTCGTCTTCGGAAAGCAGACCTACAAAGGCATGCTCACCATCATGCGCTGACGAGGTATCTTTTTACACAGAGCCGCAACGACCGCATCGATTAGTAGGGTGCTGTGTTTGTTGCGGCTTTCTATTTTCCCCAGTTAACCTGTCGAATGCCACTTTTTTTATGACTTTTTTAGACAAGATTACGTACAAACTACACCGTATTTTCGGCCTCATCGGCGGGCTATTTGTGCTGATGCTGACCCTGACCGGCAGCATTCTGTTGTTCGATAATGCCATCGATGGCTGGCTGAATCCCTCGACCGTCAGCGTGACCCCCGGCACTACCCGACAGCCATACG
Organism: Fibrivirga algicola; assembly: GCF_011742925.1. Classification (GTDB taxonomy): domain Bacteria; phylum Bacteroidota; class Bacteroidia; order Cytophagales; family Spirosomataceae; genus Fibrella; species Fibrella algicola. Next base: position 379,773 of record NZ_WAEL01000004.1, on the reverse strand, counting down.
ATACGGTGCTGCAAACCCTGCAACGACACTATCCAACCGGCACAGTCAGGACAATGACGCTGTATGCCAATACCGATAACCGGGCCATTCGGGCCGAGGTCCGTGACGGCAAAAAACGCTTGTGGGCCTATGTAAACCCTTATACCGGCCAGTTTTTGGGCGACCGCGATTCAGAAGCCGCTTTTGTCAGAAAAGCCCGTCAACTGCATGAGCACCTCCTGATACCTCCCGTCGGCGACTGGATTCTGTTTATTGTTGGCATCTCCCTGATCGGCTCTGTGATTACGGGAACCTGGTATTACCGAAAATCGCTGTTGAGCGTTTTCTCGGTGGGTATTCGCTGGAATAAACCCAAACGAATTCTATATGGCGACCTGCATAAATACCTTGGTGTGGCTGCACTGGCTTTCCTGCTAATAATCAGTGTGTCAGGTACGTTCTTCCATTGGGAGCATATCGAACGCGCGTTTGGAGAGGGCAAACCGCGCGACGCTCGTCAGGAAGCCACCAGTATTGAACCTGTAAAAGCGATCGATGCCCTGATTGCACAAAGCCAAAGGCAACTAGCGGGTTTTATGCCCGAAGTGGTCGTTTTTCCCGATGAAACCGGTAAGCCGGTCGTAATTAGGGGCAATGGAGCCGACGCCAATCCGTTTCTGGGTAAGTTCACGTCGGCTGCCGAATTTGACGGGCAGACGGGTAAGCTGACAAAGGTTTTTCGGGCCAGCGAAGCCGATGCTGAGTACAAGGCGGAGCACGTGCTGGAGGAGCTGCATTTCGGCCGATTTGGAGGACTGGCCACGCGATTACTCTACGTTGTACTGGCCCTGGCTATGGCCGTTGTCACCGGCACTGGCCTGCTGATTTGGTGGGTAAAGCGTTGATGGGTACGCCTTACTGAAATGAATAGTTTTCAACAAGTTCTGTCTTTACTTTCTAAAGCACGTCTTTCCATTTATGTATACATCATCACTTTTTCAACGCTTACTCACTAAGCGCCAAACCGCACGCCGATTTGGGCCAACACTGGCGCTTATGGGAGGCTTGCTGGCAGCCTCCCTGGTGCCCGAGAGCTCGGTAATGGCTCAGACGCCTGCCGGTAAGCGGGTGCTCGTTTTTTCCCGGACGAAGGGATTTCGTCACCAGTCAATTCCAACGGGGCAACGTACCCTGATGGAGCTTGGCAAACAGAATGGATTTGCTGTCGATACCACCGAAGATGCCGCTAAATTCACCGAAGAAAATCTGAAGCGGTACAACGCCGTTATATTTCTTAGCACAACCGGCGATGTGCTGAATGATGCGCAGCAGGTCAATTTCGAGCGGTTTATTCAGTCGGGTGGTGGGTACGTTGGTATTCACGCGGCAACCGATACGGAGTACGACTGGCCTTGGTACAACAAATTGGCAGGAGCTCAGTTTGCCTCGCATCCGGGCAACCCGAACGTGCAGACGGGCGAGGCGTATGTGGTCAATAAAAACCACGCGTCGATGTTTGGTTTCCCCGACCGTTGGAAGATCAAGGATGAATTCTATGATTTCAAGAATGTCAACAAAGCGGTGAACGTCCTGGTCAAGCTCGACGAGAAGACGTACAAAGACGGAAAGATGGGCGACGACCACCCAATGTCGTGGTATCATGACTTCGACGGTGGCAAAGCCTTTTATACCGCCTTCGGTCACCCCGACGAAACGTTTGCTGAGCCGGTATTCCTGAAGCATTTGCTGGCGGGTCTGCAGTCGGTAATGGCTACCAAACTCGACTACGCGAAAGCCCGGTCAGTACCTGCACCGGAAGAGAATCGGTTTGAGCGCGAAGTACTAGTGAGCAGCCTCGACGAGCCAACTGAACTGGTGGTGTTGCCCGGTGGCAAAGTGCTGTTTGGGGAGCGGAAGGGAATGCTGAAAATGTATAACCCCGCCACCAAGAAGACCAAAATCGTAGCGCGGATGCCGGTCTATACCAAGTTCGAGTACGGACTGATGGGCGTCAATGCTGATCCAAACTACGCGGCCAACAAGCGGTTGTTTCTGTATTATTCGCCGGACGCAGCTTTATTTGGCGCCGACACCGCCCAGCACCTGTCGCAGTTTACCTACGACGATAAGCAGGATACGCTCCTGATGAATACCGAAAAAGTGCTGCTTCGCGTGCCGGTAAAACGGACTGGTTGCTGCCACACGGGTGGCTCAATTGCCTGGGATAAAAAAGGAAACCTCTACCTCTCGACGGGCGATGATACCAACCCATTTAACTCCGATGGTTTCTCGCCATCTGACAACCGGGAAGGTCGTCAGGGATGGGATGCCTTGAGCACGTCGTCGAATACCAACGATCTGCGCGGTAAGATTCTTCGGATTACTCCGAACGGAAACGGTGGTTACTCCATTCCGGCCGGAAACCTCTTTGGTGAGGGCAACCCGAAAGCACGCCCTGAAATTTATGTGATGGGCAACCGGAATCCATACCGGATTGCTGTTGATCAGCGGACTGGTTTCCTGTACTGGGGTGAAGTTGGCCCCGATGCTGGAGAGAATCGTGCGAAGCGTGGCCCGCGTGGACATGACGAAATGAACCAGGCCCGGAAAGCTGGTTTCTTTGGCTGGCCTATGTTTGTTGGCGACAACAAAGCGTACGAAGTCTTCAATTTCAAAGACAGCACATCAATGGGCATGGCCTATGATGCGGCTAAGCCAATGAACAACTCGCCCCATAACACGGGTCTGAATGAGTTGCCACCAGCGCAGAAAGCGTTCATTTACTACCCGTATGCCGATTCGCCTGAGTTTGGCTCAATTGTGGGCAAAGGTGGCCGTAACGCCATGGGTGGCCCGGTGTACTACTACGACGACTACGCCGCTGATTCGAAAGTAAAGTTTCCGCGTGCCTACGATGGTAAATTCTTCGCCTACGACTGGATGCGGGATTGGATCAACCCCGTTACGATGACGCCGGAGGGTGATTTCGTGAAGATGGAGCGTTTTGCCCCCAACATGAAGTTCTCGCACGTGATCGATATGCAGTTTGCGCAGGATGGTAGCCTTTACACCCTTGAGTACGGCCAGAACTGGTTTGCTGCCAACGATGATGCCCGCCTGTCGCGCATTACCTATACGGCCGGTAACCGCCGCCCCGTGGCTGTTGCTTCAGCAAACAAGCTGGTTGGCGCTGCTCCGCTAACGGTTGCCTTTAACACAAAAGGCAGCATGGACTACGATGGCGACGCACTGACCTATAGCTGGGACTTCGGCAAAGGCATGGCTAAAAGCACGCAGGCCAACCCAAGCATGACGTTTAGCAAGCCGGGTGTGTACACGCCAACCGTGACGGTTACGGATGCATCTGGTAACAAAGCCACCCAAACCCTGACTGTGAAAGTGGGCAACGACATGCCGAAAGTCGATCTGGCCATTAAGGGTAACAAATCGTTCTATTTCCCTAAGCAGCCGATCGCCTATCAAGCATCTGTAGCCGACAAAGAAGACGGTACGCTGGCTAAAGGCATTGACCCGCAGGACGTGACGATGACCATCAACTACATTGAAGGTTTCGACAAAACGGTGCTGGCTCAGGGCCACCAGGCCAACCTGGGCTTTTCGACTGGCAAACGCCTGATCGAGTTGAGCGACTGTAAATCGTGCCACGCCATCGAGAAGAAATCAATAGGACCGGCGTATATCGATGTAGCGAAGAAGTACAAAAGCGGCACGCGGTTACGTGCCCTGGCCCAGAAAGTGATTTCTGGTGGTGGTGGTGTTTGGGGCGAACAGGCCATGAGCGCACACCCACAATTGAAACTCGAAGAGGCCGAAGATATGGTACGGTATATTCTGTCGCTGGCCAATGAGAAAGCGCAGGATAAGCAGCCATTGCAGGGTAACTACATGACGCAGGACCACACAAAAGAGGGGTCATATGTGCTTACCGCTACGTATACAGACCGGGGTAACGGCCAGATTGGCCCGCTGACAGAGGTGAAGTCGATCGCCCTTCGCAGCCCTAAGTTCAAAGCGGTAAACTACGATGAGAAGAAAGATATCTCGAATGTGAAGATGCCGACTGGCAATGAGATTGCCATTGCCACGAAGAACGGAAGCTATCTAGTCTATAACGACATCGACCTGACGGGTATCTCTGGCCTAAGCGCTTCAGTAACGGCGAGGGCTGAGCGGTCGGCAGGGGGAAAAGTTGAGGTACGTGCCGATTCGCCAACGGGGGCCTTACTCGGTGACGCCAACGTGGCAGTAGGTACGTCGGGCCCAGTGAGTATCCCGTTCAAGAAGCCGATGTCGGGTACACATAAGCTCTTCTTGGTGTTTGTGAACCCCGATAACGCGAATAAATCGCTGATGGCTGTTGAAGACCTTACGGTTCAACAGAGTGGGATGTAACGAATAGCAGCAGCTTACAAACTAAAAGAGGCCCTTCCTGATCAGGAAGGGCCTCTTTTAGTTTGCCTGAACAGCGGAACGTACCTAGGAGATAGAAAGTACCAGTACGCCAAGCGGCGGCACCGCAACCGGAACCGTTGTTGTGCCGGTAATGAGGGTTTTTGTTCTGAAAATGTCCTTGTAGGTATATGTCTTTTTAGGTGCCATCTTCATGGCTTTCCACACGTCGGCCGGAATTTGAAGCTGGGTACGTATGGTTTCTTTTCGGTCGAAATTGCAGACGATGAGCAACTTCTGTTTGGCTGAGTAACGCAGGTAGCTAAACAACTGCTCTGGCTTGCCATATTGCTGCAGGTCATAAAACGCGCCTGTTTTAATGGCATCGCTGTTAGTGACGAGCTGGCCCAGTTGCGTGTAAAACAGACGTAGTTTCTTCTGATGGGCAGTAAGTTTACCCCCGTCGAATGCGCCGCCGTTGGTCCAGGCCTGGTATTCGGGTATGCCCCAATAATCAAAAATGGTAGTACGTCCGTCATCGCCCTGAAAGCCTTCGGCCTTTGTGGGATTTACCCCAACTTCCTGCCCAAAATACACCATCGCTGGACCCGTATGAAGTGTTGCAGACAACGTCATGGCCGGAACCGCCGTCCAGGGATCAGCGGCAAACTGCCGGGAAGCAATACGTTGCTCATCGTGGTTCTCAAGAAAACGGAGCATGTGCTTTCCCAACGTACCTGACTCCCCCTGACAAACCCGTGAAATCGCAATGGGGCTACCCTTGCCCTCTACCAGGGCGCGAACGGTATCATAGAGCCCTACCTTATCGTAGAGGTAATCGAACTTGCCGACGTTGATGTAGTTGGCATATTGTTGTGGATTGTAAATCTCGGCAATAAACACAATGGGCGTACTAGCTGGCGCAGCAACCGGGGTAGGCGCAACGCCCGGTTTTGCTTTTGCCGCCCCTGTCGATGCCACAGGTGTTTTTGCTGCAGGCGTTGCAGAGACAGCGTTTGCGTGGCTCGCCTTTATCTGCGGAATGACCCAGCCCCAAAACTCAACGGGCACCATTTCGGCCATATCGCAGCGAAAACCGTCGACACCCTTACTGGCCCAGAACAGCAGAATATCGCGCATCTTCGTCCAGGTACTCGGACGGTCTGACGTTGCGGTTGAACCGAAGTATGTTTTGCGATCATTCTGGTAATCAACGCCGTAGTTTAGCTTGATCGTTTCGTACCAGTCGTCGATGCTCGGTTGGGCTTTGAAGACGTCGTTACCGGTAGCCTTCGCCGGTGTTTCCTCGTAGGGTGGGGCCATTGTACCGTCGGGCACCGACGTACTCGCGGGTGGCTGAAAGGGTTGATCGGGAAGGTAGTAAAAGTTGTTTTGTGGGTCGAATGCCTTAGTTGTATCATCCGTTTCGCCCAAATCCTGAACGCCATCCGGCTTGGCGTCTGAGCTGTACTGCCGGGCAAGGTGATTGGGTACAAAATCAATGATAACCTTCAGGCCGTTGTCGTGCGATCGCTTAACGAGCGCCTCAAACTCCGCCATGCGTTTCCGAACATCGACTGCCAGATCGGGGGCCACATCGTAGTAATCCTTTATGGCGTATGGCGATCCGGCACGCCCCTTGACTACCAGCGGATTGTCGGGCGGAATACCCAGCGACGAATAGCCGGTCATGGTAGCGTGCTCGATTATACCGGTATACCAGACATGCGATACGCCCATTTTTCTGATCTCCTGAAGTGCCTTATCCGTGATATCGTTGAACTTGCCGACACCATTTTCGGCCAGGCTCCCCCAGGGCGTGTTTGCTGTTTGCTGATTACCAAAAAGCCTGGTGAAGATCTGGTAGATAACCAGCTTATCAGTTGGTGTAGCAGCCGGTAATTGCCCGTTTACCAACTGATCGATACGTCGGGCAGTAGCAAAGAGCGGGCTGAATAGCAGGCCAGTAGAAGCCAGACCGGCTGTAAAACGCCGCCTCGACAGGGTTAGCGATGACGAAGAATAGGACATGTAGTGAACAACTAGGAAATGCCTGAAAGCATGACTGGCCGCTTTCACAGGAGCAGCAATATACTAGTATTGCCGTCAACTACCGTGCGCCTGTCTGGTTGCCTCTATTGGTCGATAGATGCCCGTTAGCCGTGGGCTGAACTGGTTTTCAAGTGGATACTAGTAGAATATGTAGCCAACCGATACAATTTGTTCTAGAATGATATAATCAAAATTCTTAAATATGTAGCCAAGATATTTTGGTTAACCGGTTAATAACAAGCTAGTTATATATGTTACCGCTCCCTCAATACGTAAATAAACGCTACTCGATCAGCCTATACATTTGTTGCCGCTGTTAGCAACTAAGGGCCCGGTTGGTACAGCTATTCCTAATCGTATAACCATTAACAGTCACAACAATGGCAGAGGCATTAGTGAAACCTGCACCCGTGCGAAATGGGCGTTCAGGTCGGGCAGCTACTGAGGTAGAGCCTGAGAGCGGCTTCATAGGAAGCGAAGTTTTCGGTCGTAATGAAACAGAACAGGAGTTGGTTGAAACGTATATTAAGCCAGCCGATTTCAGTGCGATTACCTCAAATGGACGGCAGGAATCTGCTCAGGAAACACTTCTGGAGGATTCGGGCAGTGAGGCTGGTCAGGACGAGATGTTGCGCGAAGCCTTTTTCGCAAGCTATGATGTCGATGAAACCGTAAATGAGGTTATCATTGGCACCGATGACCGCGTGCGCATTACAAATACGACTGTTTATCCCTATCGGGCTATTTGCGCACTACGGATTACGGCCGCCGACGGTACCCGTTGGATTGGCACAGGCTGGATGGTTGGCCCGCGCACTGTAATTACAGCCGGTCACTGCGTATTCCTACATAACAATGGGGGTTGGGCGCGGTCAATCGAAGTAATACCCGGGTTGAATGATGCGGCGCGCCCGTATGGTTCGGCCACAGGTACTATGCTGCGGAGTGTAAAAGGCTGGACAGATAGCAAAAAGCGGGATTACGATTACGGGGCTATTATTTTACCCGCAAACAGCCGTCTTGGCGATCGGGTGGGTTACTTTGGCTATGCTGTACGGGACAACAGTTACCTGATGGGCTCTGTATTGAACCTGTCGGGTTACCCAGGCGACAAAGGCGGGAATCAGCAGTGGTTCATGGCCCGTACACCCAGAAGTTTAACCGATCGGGTAATTACGTATGAAATTGATACGATGGGTGGACAAAGTGGCGCGCCAGTTTGGATCAAAGTGGGCGAGCAGCGGTATTGTGTGGGTATTCATACTAATGGTCACAGCAGCGGCAATTCTGCTACCCGTATTGTACAGGACGTTTTCAACAATATCAAAAATTGGAAAGCAGAAGGCGCCTGACAGCTTGTTAGTGTCAAAACCACGTAAGCCAATGAACATCACGGTAGTGAATCAGCAGGGACAACCAATTGAAGGTGTCGTAATTATGGTTGTCGACGGCCCGGTTAGTGTTCCTGATATTGCATCGATGACCGATGCGACCGGAAAGGGTTCATTGGGCCAACTGTCAGTACCGGGTAACTACACACTTTTGTTGAGCTATCATCAGAATCAGCAAAGAGAGACCGTTCAGTTTCAGCCCGGGCAGTCGATTACGGTAAGAGTGAAGGAGTGAAGCCAATCGATAAAAACGCCTCGCCGAGTACTCGGCGAGGCGTTTTTATCGGCTAAAATGGTGTTTCCTGACTTGGGTCGGCGTTGCCGAAATTCGAGAGGTCATTGGCCCGACTGCGCAACGTACCCGGCGTTGGTGGGAGCGGAGGCATTGTGCCCGGTGGCGGAATAGCTCCTGACGACCCCGACCCATCGAAGCTACTCATGCCCGACACACCCTCAGGGAATGAACCCGGTGCGGGCGCGAAATACCCATCGAGGTCGCAGAACTTGGTGAACCGGTTTACAAAGCGCAGTTGGATCGTATCCAGCGATCCGGACCGGTTCTTCGCTACAATTACTTCGCCAACGCCTAGCGTTGAGTTGCCCGCTTCGTCCTGTGTAATGTTGTAGTATTCAGGACGATACAAGAACATAACCATGTCGGCATCCTGCTCGATTGATCCTGATTCACGAAGATCGGATAGTTGTGGTTTCTTGTCGCCACCACGCGTTTCAACGGCCCGGCTCAGCTGCGACAGGGCAATGACAGGTACGTTCAGCTCTTTCGCCAGGTTTTTTAGTGCCCGCGAAATCGAGGCAATCTCCTGTTCACGGTTAGAGCCCTTACTATTGTCGCCGGTCATCAATTGCAGGTAGTCGATCACGACAATCTGAATATCATGCTGCGCTTTCAGACGACGACATTTAGCCCGTAGTTCCAGAATAGATAGGGCAGGCGTGTCGTCAATATAGATCGGGGCTTCAGTGAGGCGCTGAATCTTATGGTGCAACTGTTGCCACTCGTGTGGAGCCAACTGACCTTTCCGGATCTTCTCCGAGTCGATCTCTGCCTCAGCTGAGATCAGACGATTCACCAACTGCACCGACGACATTTCGAGCGAGAAAATTGCAACCGGTTTGCCGTGGTCAACCGCCGCATTTCGGAGGGCCGACACCACAAATGCAGTTTTGCCCATCGCTGGCCTCGCCGCAATAATGACCAGTTCGGAAGGCTGCCAGCCGGAAGTTAAGCGGTCAAGCGCTGTGAAGCCGGAAGGTACCCCTGTGAGGCCTTCCTGATTCTTCTTGGTCTCCATTTCCTTCAAGGCTTCGCCCACGATGGAGCGCATGTCGGAAACTGTTTTGCGGATGTTCGACTCGGTCAGTTGAAACAGATCGCGCTCCGTTCGGTCGAGGAGCGTAAACACGTCGGTGGTATCTTCGTAGGCATCCCGCTGAATCTCCGATGACATCGTGATCAGCCCACGTTTTAGGGCCTGCTCGGTGATGATGCGGGCGTGGTATTCGATGTTGGCGGCTGAGTTTACCCGCAGCGTCAGTTCCGAAATATACCCCCCGCCACCTACCAGCTCAATTTCTCCGGTTTTACGCAGTTGTTGCGTAACCGTCAGCAGGTCAATGGGTTCTGAGTTGGCGAATAGGGTGAGAATCGCCTTATATACCCGTTGGTGTGCCTCTTTGTAGAACGTCTCAGGCTTGAGCAAATCCACTACGGCCGACAGCGCATCTTTCTCGATCATAAGCGCCCCCAACACCGCCTCTTCCAGATCTACCGCCTGCGGTGGCAGTTTACCGAGGCCTGTATCGAGGAATCGGTTAATGCCCGCCTGCTGCCGGTTTCCCGGTGCGTTGGTAGTATTCTTGCGAAAGTTGTTGTTTGGGCGGGGTGCTCCGCTGTTGGTATCCATGGTTAAGCAAAAATAGGCTGAAAGCACCAGTAAAGGCAAGCAATTGTAATGGTCTGAATCGCGGGATTAGTAACTTGGGGTAGCTAACTAGCTGATCACAAACCTGATGCTGACGGTCTAAAAAATGTGGTTGTCACCAAAATAATCAGTAGTCCAAAAATAGATTTTTTTCTTGCGAGACCGACCCGAGATACCCTTTTTATTGATCCGATTGAGCATCAGCAAGATAAGAGAGGCTATACGATTATTTTACCTTTTTGTTGCACCCTTATCATACGGTAGACTGTAGCGAATGTGAGCCAATTTTTTCCGAATCTTGTTGTGTAGGTAAGGCTATTCGGTATATTCAACCAACCAACGCCCGTTTCCCAAGGGAGTTCTCACTTAATCAGTTTACCAGTTTGGTCGAAAAAATCATAACACTCGACGGCGACGTTTCCCTCATCGATTTTCTGGGCGTCGAAAACACAAATATCAAGGAAGTAGCTGCGGCTTTTCCGATGAGTAAAATCATTTCGCGGGGCAACGAAATCCGCATCAAGGGTACTACGCCCGAAATTTCACGGATTACCGATATCCTGGAGTCGCTGATGCAGCATTACCAGCGGTATGGCAAGCTGACGCATGAAAATGTGCAAACATACCTGAGTGGCGGCAACGAATCGGATCAGAACAGCGTACCGGTGTCTGATGATGAAGTGCTGGTCTATGGGACTAAGGGCATTGTTGTGCGGGCAAAAACGGCCAACCAGAAACGGTTGGTTGAAGCCGCCGAGAAGAGTGACCTTGTATTTGCTATTGGTCCCGCTGGTACGGGTAAAACCTACACCGCTGTGGCCATTGCCGTACGGGCCCTGAAGAACAAGGAAGTACGCAAGATCATCATTACCCGCCCGGCGGTGGAAGCGGGCGAGAACCTCGGTTTCTTGCCTGGTGACCTGAAGGAAAAGATTGACCCGTATCTGCGCCCGATCTATGACGCTCTTGACGACATGATCCCGGCGGAGAAATTGAAGTACTACCTGGAGAACCGCACAATTGAGATCGCACCGCTAGCTTACATGCGCGGCCGAACGCTGAACAACGCATTTATTTTGCTCGATGAAGCGCAGAATACGACGGCCATGCAGATGAAGATGTTTCTGACCCGAATGGGACCTTCCTCGAAGGCCATTATCACCGGCGACCGTTCACAGGTCGATTTGCCGAAGCATCAGAAGTCAGGATTGTCGGAGTCAATCGGTATTTTGCGGGATATTCCAGGCATTGCCTTTGTTGAACTTGATGGGCGCGATGTGGTGCGTCACAGGCTGGTAAAAGCCATCATTAGTGCATATGAAAAAGCAGGACAATAACAGTGGTCCGTTAAAGGCCGGTCGGCTTGGGCTGACCGGCCTTTTTTTGTGGATGTCGATTGCCAGTGGGCTCGCTCAGTCAACAACGTTGCCAGATGATGACAGTCACAAGCAACGATGTGCTAATCCGCTCATCGAAGCACAGTTACAGCGTCTATCGCCGAAACGGCTGCAACAGATTAATACGCTGAACGAGCAGGTACGGGCGTTCGGTACATTCAACTCCAACGCCCGGGGCGCTGCAGCTACTGTGTACCGAATCCCGATTGTTGTTCATGTCATCCATAATCAGGCTAACAATGCCATTGGTGGGGCCAACAACCCAAATATTACGGAGGCTCAGATACTGTCGCAGATTCAGGTTCTCAACGAAGATTACCGTAAAGTAGCAGGCACACCGGGAGGGACGTCGACCAACCCCATTGCGGTAGACACAAACATTGAGTTTTACCTCGCCACCAAAGACCCGAACGGACAGTCGACAAATGGCATTGTCCGCACCTATTATTCGGCGCAAAGTTCATTCGATCTCTTCAATGACCTATTTCTACTCTCGAGCATAAGTTACTGGCCGTCTGATCGCTACCTAAATATTTGGGTGGTGGCCCTGTCGAACCGAAATTACCTGGGCTACGGTCAGTTCCCTACGGCTGCCGATACGCTGCAAGGACTGGGTGATACAGACGCGCGCATTGACGGCGTGGTGATCGACCACCGGTACTTTGGCCGCAGAACGGGTACCGTGACGAGCAGCCTATACTGTTGCGGACGAACGACCACCCATGAAGTAGGACACTGGCTGGGCCTGATTCACCCCAACGGCGACACGCGGTGTGGTGACGATTATGTAGCTGACACGCCACCCATCGAAGCGCTGAATGAGACCGACAAATGTGATGCGATCTTCTCGACCTGCCAACCTGGGGTACGCACGCGAAACCTGGTTGAAGACTACATGGATTACTCGCCCGATGCGTGTATGAACGTATTCACTGGCGGGCAGCGTGATCGGATGATGGCCGTTCTACAGCTAAGCCCACGTCGATTACAGCTTATTCAGGCGAACACGACGCTGCCTGAAACCGAGCAACTGACGGTGCTTGTTTACCCTAACCCAAGCAATACGCAGAGCACTGTTAGGGTGCAGTTTAAGGGGGCTCAGGCTTTCAGTACTGAGTTGATCGATGTAAGCGGCCGCACCATACAAACAGAGGCTTACCAGGCTACGTTGAGCCGAGAAATCACCCTGCCGGTTGCCGATTTACAGGCTGGAGTCTATATCTTTCGGGTCAAGACGCAAAACGAGACAGTGAGTCAGCGCGTGCTGATTCAGTAAAGCGCATTATGCTTCATCAATATGATTACTGTATCCACAATTCAATCGAAAGCTGATTTAGAGACCGTTTTTGCCATTCGTCGGGAGGTATTTGTCGAGGAACAAAACGTGCCTGCCGAGGACGAATACGATGAATTTGAAGAAACCAGCAATCATTTTCTAGCCTTGTTGGATGGTCAGCCCGTAGGCACAGCTCGTTGGCGCCGGACAAGCAAAGGCGTTAAACTAGAGCGTTTCGCAGTACGTGCCGCGGCCCGTGGAAAAGGGGCTGGTAAAGCACTGGTGCAGGCCGTTCTAAATGACGTGTTTGCCCAGCAGCCTGAGCCCATCGAAAGTATCTACCTGCACGCCCAAGTGTCAGCCATGCCGCTTTATGCCGAATTTGGCTTTGTGCCGGTAGGGCAACAATTCGACGAATGCGGCATTCAGCACTACAAAATGGTACTACCTGGCAAGCGGATGCCAAGTGAGCAGATGGCCGGTCCACAGTAGGCATGCGGGGCTATCCCTTTTTCAGGTACGTTGGTGCCATGCTAGTGGGCATTTTCGTAGCCGAGGCCTGGCCTGGTTCGTTCGGGTGGGTGGTAGGAATAGGGCTGCTGGCTACACTAGTGTTTGGCACGCTACTCTACCGAAATGAACAGCGGCTCGTCAGGCCCTTAAACGTGGCGCAAGGACTTGCCGGACTGGTATTGTTTGGAGTGGTAGGCTGGCTGGCCGTAGCCCTTCAGTCGCCGAAGCTCCAGCCTGATCACCTGGTCAACATCGGTCAGTTGCCGGTTGCCTACGAGGCTGTCGTGACCAACTTGCCCGAAGAGCGTGCCAAAACATATAAAGTTGAGCTGGTAATCAGGCGCGGACGACTAACCGACTCTGGTTCGTTTCAAGCATTGAGCGGTCGTGTACTGGTGTACCTCGACAAAGGAGACTCAGTACGCCCAACGCCTATGCCCCGCTACGGTGACGTGTGGCTCGTAGCAGGTAAACCACGTGTAGTAGATCCGCCACTGAACCCCGGCGAGTTTGATTTTAAACGCTTTTTAGCGCATCGGGGGATTTTCCACCAGCAGTACCTTCGAGCCTGGCAACGGACCGTCGTCGGCCATGCGCCACCAAACCGCCTCGTCGAATTAGCGTACAATACCAATCGCTGGTCTGATAGCGTACTCACGGCTCGTGTGGTGACAAAAGCGGAATTCGGCATCGTAAACGCCATGATTCTGGGTGTACGCGATGACCTCGATCCGGCCCAGTATCAGTCGTACGCGGCGGCTGGCGCAGTGCATATTCTGTCGGTGTCGGGCATGCACGTTGGTATTCTGTTTGTGGTGCTCAACTGGTTGTTAACATGGGTGGCCCGTGGAAAGGGCAACAGCTGGTGGGTAGTTAATATTAAACTGGCTGTTCTCTGGTTTTTTGCGCTCATGACCGGTTTCTCTGCCCCGGTACTTCGATCGGCGCTGATGTTCTCGTTTTTGCTCGTCGCCGGGTTAACCAACCGTACCCAGAGTTTATTAAACACCCTGGCGGCATCAGCATTGGTGCTGCTGTGTTACGATCCGTTCGCGGCATTTTCGGCGGGTTTTCAATTGTCGTACCTGGCGGTGGCAGGCATTGGCGCGTGGGTTCCGTATCTCAACCAACTGATGCGACCTACTTCCTGGATGGGTATCAAATTATGGCAGATGTCGGTTGTTGCCCTTGCCGCTCAACTCCTGACCTTCCCATTGGGGATCTACTACTTTCATTCGTTCCCGACCTACTTCTTGCTGGCAAACCCCGTTGTCATGGTGCTGTCTGCCATCCTGGTTCCCTTGTCGATCGCAACGCTGGCGTTCGGCTGGATACCCGTTCTGGGTGATTTGCTGGGCTGGTTGCTGCAAAAAACGGCCTGGTTGATGAATTACAGCGTAGAGGCTATTGGCCGGTTTCCCGGTGCCATGCCCGGTGCTATGTGGCTGTCGCTTGCCGGGTTGCTTGTTGTGTACGCCCTTATCTGGGCGGTCTGTCTATTGCTGCTCACCCGAAGCCGAACGTACCTAAACTTAACGCTGGTGCTGGCCTGCTGTTTTGCCTTATTAGTCATTTATGAGAAAAGGAAACAAGACAACCAGCAACGACTGACGGTTCATTTCCTACCCCGTAAAACAGCTGTGAGCCTGGTAAGCGGGCATCACGCTCTCGTTTTGACCGATGACGACTGGCAGGCCAACTCCCGTAACTACGACTTCTACCTCAAAAATACCTTTGGTCAGTGGGGAATCGACAGCCTGACTGTTGGTAGCCTTCGGGCCGATTCGCTGCCTGTTCCGTTGGCCTACCAGCACCAACCGGATTTAGCGCTGGCTGTCTGGCACGGACGAAGTATTTTGTTTGTCAATCGCTTGTCTGCTTGTCGGCAGTGGCAATTACCAAAACTTATCGACTACGTGGTGCTTCGCCGAACCGCCGTGCATGACTGGGCATCGCTGACCCGGCATGTGGTAGCGCGTCATATTATCCTCGACGACTCCAACGTTGCTGGCCCTACCGATAGCTTGCTGGCTCAAACCCCACCACCTGGTGTTGCCGTGCACGCCATTCGGCGAGACGGCGTGTTTACCGCCGAATGGTAGTTAATTCTGGCTAGCCACCCGCAGTCGCCAGAGCGAGAGTAGGCCAAGGCAAACAGGTAAACCAATATTTACAAGCCAGAGTGTCAGGGTGGCAGTAAGCAGAGGCGGAGCCGGTAAATTAAGGGGGGCAAATACCCAAAGAGCCGCAGCCTCCCGTACACCCAGGTCACTTAACCAGTTAAAGGCCGGCGCAATTGTTTTGACGAGATAAATTACGCCCACTCCAGCCGCTAGAAATGAGGGAGGGAGGTCAACGCCGTATAGTCTGAAAGCGGCGTACAACTGCAGCGAAAACGTCAGGTGCCGGAGCAACGCTAGCCCAAACACAACCGCCATGTCAGCGTGACTGTACTGGCCAATAAGCTGCCAATAGGCAACATACCTATTCAGTAAGGGCCAGCGCGTTGACCAACGGACAAACCGGTTTCGATAAAAATTGAGTACTACCCCCGCCATACTCAGGCCTGCCAGCAGCCAAAGCAGCGCATAGCCGCCAGCCGTTGCCCGGGCCGGTACGTGGGTCAGGTACGTTGCCCAGGCAACTGTGCCCACCACCAGTGCTACATAAAACTGCATACCCCCAGCTACCAGTGCGGCCCCTACGGCATTGGCCCGGTGACCAATCTGAATTGACATCACCCGACCAGCCGTATCGCCCACCATGCCCGGAACGGCCATACCCAGTGACAGACCGGCCAACACCCCGTTCAGTGCCTCACCAAACCCTACCGGCGACAGCCGTCTGACGAGCCACTGCCACTTAATTGCTTCAAACGACCAGTTTACGGGTGTTAGTAGCAGCAAGGCTATAGCCCAGCCCGACAGCCAGTCGGCCGATCGTAGCGGTTGGCGCAAATCAGTGATGCGAACGGTTTGTTGGCGCAACGTATAGAGGATGAAGCCGATGAGGACACAAAACGTAGCTGCCTTGGCCCAGAGCGTGATTTTTTTAGATACATCGGGCATGGAAACCGGTCTGAAAGCGTTACTTTGCACATATGGCCTCACAAACTCCCATTACCGAAAAAATCATCCTTGGCGTTGACCCCGGCACTGTAATCGCTGGCTATGGCGTCATTATGGTCCGGGCGGGTGTGATGCGGATGCTGCAGTATGGGGTGATCAACCTCTCCAAATATACGACCCATCAGCTCAAGCTTCAGAAGCTCCACGAAACCATGCACCGGCTCATCGAAGAGCATAAGCCCGATGAAATGGCTATTGAAGATCCCTTTTTCGGTAAGAATGTGCAGGTCATGCTGAAGTTAGGCCGGGCTCAGGGCGTGGTCATGGCCGCAGCACTATCCCGTGGTATTCCGATTGTTGAGTACGCGCCCCGGCGGGTTAAGCAGTCGGTGACGGGCAACGGGAACGCGTCAAAAGAGCAGGTGTCGCAAATGGTATCTTCGCTGCTAGCCGTTGATTTGAATCCCGAATTCTTTGATGCAACCGATGCGCTGGCTATTGCTATTTGCCATCATTTTCATGAAAATGCGCTGCCTGTCCGGTCAACAAAAAAGACAAAGAAAGGCGCCTGGGGGGCGTTCGTCAGTGAAAACGAAAGCCGGATAATGTAAAGCAGGAGTCCTGCTGAACTACCGGTCTTAACTGGATACACGATGTCATCACCTACGGGTGATGACATTTTTTTGTGGCTCTATCTTCTCCGAAGTGATGCATGAGGTAACTTATTTTTCCAGCCTGTGAAGAGGATATGTTCACTGGAAATTGCCTTTATCTACTCAAACACCCAAGTTGATTCATTTGCTTGTACTGTGCTGTCAGCCAGTATGAGCCAAAAATTGCAACTCTACTACAGTAACGTACCTACTTCAATCTGGCGTCTCAACATGCTGTTAACTAGACCTATACTTTCTTTTCGTAGTCATATACGCTGTGCTATTTTGATGGTTCTACTGGTCGCGACTGCCAGTCAGCGTGGCTTATGCCAGGCAAGGTCAGCCGTAAAAAAGTCGATGAGTTTAGAGTGGGCTTCCATTGCCGATAGCAGCACTAAGGCATTGAACACACAGTTTTTTAATGAAAGCGGCAAGTATTACAACGTCAACAATGGCGGTAAGACAGACTTTAATTACTGGCCGCAGGCCCATGCGCTGGACCTGCTCGTCGATGCATACACCCGTACCCGCAACAAGCAGTATTTGGCTTACATGAACGATTGGTTCGTTGGGGTTCGGGTTAAGAACGGCAATACATTTCTGAATACGTACTACGACGATATGCTCTGGAACGCGCTGGCAATGCTCAGGGCCTATGAAGCGACAAAAGATAAAAAGTGGCTCGAGGCTACGCAGGTGCTGTGGGAAGATATTAAGCTTGGCTGGAGCGACGTGCAGGGTGGTGGCATTGCTTGGCAAAAAAAGCAGCTTGACTATAAAAATACGCCGGCCAATGCCCCGGCGGTTATCCTGGCTGCCCGATTGTACAAACTCCTGAAGCGTCCGGCTGATCTGGACTGGGCAAAAAAAATCTACGACTGGCAAGTTAAAACCCTGGTCGATCCTGCCACTGGCTTCGTCTATGACGGAATAAATCGCCAAAAAGACGGTAAGATCGATTTGAACTGGAAATTCACCTATAATCAGGGCCTATTGATCGGAGCAGGGCTGGAAATGTACCGGATTACCAGCATGAATACGTACCTCGACAATGCCATGAAAACGGCTAATTTCAGTATGGCTGACCCCGCATTGTCGCCTTCGGGAATATTGAAAGCCGAAGGCAACGGTGATGGTGGGTTATTCAAAGCGGTACTCGTTCGCTATCTTGCCCTCCTGGCCACCGAAAAGGCAGTGCCTGCTGACATTCGCAAGCAGTACGTCGCTTTTTTAACCACGAATGCCGAAACGCTCTGGCAAAACGGGACGCAAAAACCCGCTATTCAATTTGGACCTAATTGGAAAACTAAGCCCATCAACGGAACGGCCGAACTGACAACTCAACTCAGCGGCGCTACCCTTATAGAGGCCATGACAAGAATTGCGAAATAAACTGATCCGGGTGAAATTTAGCTGAATGCCAATGGATTACGCTTTTAGTTGATCGAATACGAAGTGTACGTTATAAACTTTATGAACCGAAGAACTTTCATTCAAACCACCTCGCTGGGCGCTGCTGCCCTAACAACACAACCGATTTCGTTTGCTCGCGCTGCTGGTGATTTTCCCGTAGTACGCACGCCACTTGACCAGCGTAATTTTCGATCAGAAGCGGTGGAACGAGCAATCTATACCGTGAAAAGAGGGATAAAGAATCCTGAAATGGCCTGGCTGTTCGAGAACTGTTTCCCTAATACACTCGACACGACCGTTGATCATTCCACTATCGACGGAAAGCCAGATACTTATGTCATTACTGGTGATATCGATGCAATGTGGCTGCGCGACTCGACGGCCCAAGTATGGCCCTATCTGCCGTTGATGGCCCAGGATAAACCACTTCAGCAGTTGATTGCGGGGGTCATTTACAGACAGGCACGCTGCATTCGCTTTGATCCGTACGCCAATGCGTTCTACAAAGAACAAACAAAAACTGGCGAGTGGAAAGATGATGCCACCGATATGAAACCGGGGTTGCACGAACGCAAATGGGAAATAGATAGCCTTTGCTACCCCATTCGACTCGCTTACTTCTACTGGAAACGCTCGGGCGATCTGTCTCCTTTTGATGCCAACTGGCAGGAGGCCATGCGACTGGTGGTGCAAACTTTCCGGGAACAGCAGCGCAAAACTGGAAAAGGACCCTACAAGTTTGAACGCCGCACAACCTGGGCTACCGATGGCGTGCCGCTTGGTGGCTATGGGTATCCAGCAAAGCCAAACGGCCTGATCTGCTCTATGTTCAGGCCCAGCGATGATGCAACCATTTATCCGTATCTGATTCCGTCGAACTTCTTCGCGGTCACTTCACTCCGGCAACTGGCCGAATTACTGGTCGCACGCAAAGCCAACGCAACTTTAGCCGCCGATGCACGCGCATTGGCCGATGAGGTGGCTACCGCATTGGAACAGCATGCCGTCACTACCCATCCGCGTTATGGCAAGGTGTATGCCTACGAAGTGAATGGGTATGGCTCTTACAACCTGATGGACGATGCCAACGTGCCTAGCTTATTGGCAATGCCGTATCTGGGTGCTATGCCTGTCACAGACCCAATCTATCAGAACACACGCAAATTCCTTCTTAGCGACGATAATCCATTTTTCTTCAAGGGAAAAGCAGGGGAGGGAATCGGAGGACCACATGCCGGTATCGACATGATTTGGCCGCTGAGCATCATTGTGCGGGGATTAACGAGTACTAACGAAAACGAGATCAGGCAGTGTTTACAAACACTACAGCACGTAAATGCAGGTACTGGTTTCATGCACGAAGCCTTCCATAAAGATGACGCAAGCAAGTTTACCCGCAAATGGTTTGCCTGGGCAAATACTATATTTGGTGAATTCGTTTACAAAACGTTTCAGGAGCGACCTGCTTTATTGTCGTAAAACTGGCGTCGCTTTCCCGACATAGACTAAATGTCGGGAAAGAGGTCCTTATTTGACCCCCAACCTGATATTCACGCCCCAACTCGCTAGTCTATGCGCTTGCTGCTTTTTTGCTTATTGTTTGTAGTTACGTTCGCTCAGGTACGTGCACAGCCTAAACCAACGGCCCGTCAGCTTGCCTGGCAACAGCTTGAGACGACCGCTTTTCTTCACTTTACTGTCAACACGTTCACCGACAAGGAATGGGGGGATGGTACAGAAAGCCCGGCAATCTTTAACCCCACTAAACTCGATGCCCGGCAGTGGATAAAGGCGCTGAAGGATGGCGGTTTTAAAATGGCTATTCTGACGGCAAAACACCATGACGGCTTTTGCTTATGGCCATCGAAACTAACGGAGCATTCGGTTAAAAATAGTCCTTACAAAGGTGGAAAAGGCGATGTTGTGCGCGAAGTAGCTGAAGCCTGCCGCGAATATGGATTGAAATTCGGGGTCTACTTGTCGCCTTGGGATAGACATGAACCCCGCTATGGCACTGCTGACTACAACGATTACTACAAAGGCCAGCTACGCGAACTGTTAACAAATTATGGCCGCATTGATGAGGTATGGTTTGATGGCGCGAAAGGAGAAAATGCCAAAAACATGTCCTATGACTTTGCCGGTTATTGGGCAATGGTACGCAAATTACAGCCGCAGGCAGTCATGTTCTCTGATGCCGGTCCCGACATTCGCTGGGTAGGTAACGAGTCGGGCAACGCCGGCGAAACCTGTTGGTCAACTATCGATACAACTGGTTTGGCACCCGGTAAGGCAGATGCTGCTTATTTAAATAGGGGAGATGCCAACGGACCCGTGTGGATACCAGCTGAAACGGATGTCTCTATCCGCCCGGGTTGGTTTTATCATGCTACCGAAGACAGCAAGGTACGAACACCTGCTAATTTGGTTAAGCTGTATTACGAGTCAGTGGGACGCAACAGCTTGTTACTGCTCAATATTCCGCCAAATCGTGAGGGGCTTTTAGCTGAATCAGATGTAGCCAGTATCCGTAACTTCCGCCGTATTCTAAACGAGACGTTTCGCAAAAATTTAGTAGTTAAAACGTCTAGGTTGACCGACGGTAAGCTGAGTACGTTTGTAGACGTTGAGGCAGGAAAACCACTTGAAATTCAATTACTAGGCGAACAACTGATTGACCGAATTGCAATTCAGGAAAATATAGAAAATGGTCAGCAGATCATTAATGGTCAGGTTGAATACTGGGACGGACGTACCTGGCAACCACTCAAGACATTTACGACCGTAGGGTATAAGCGGCTGATCCGTTTTCCTGAAGTGCGCACCGCAAAATTGCGCTTGTTAATAAAGCAAGCAAAAGGACCTGTCCAACTTGCAGAAGTTGGGGCGTATAAAGCTGCCACTGGTGAGAACTAGCTGAATCAAAAGGACACGAACAGAATTGTTGTATCAACACGTAACATTCTGTTCGTGTCCTTTTAATTCGGCTAGCTTAGCGAAAGCAAGGCTATACTTCCCTGCTTCCAGAAAGTGGCCTTTCATTTCTTTAATGTATTTGTAAGAGCCTAATCGGGCTTTCAGGATATGTACCTTTATGGCTTTTGTCTTTTTATTTTCTATTCCTGGCAGAATAGATTTAAGAAGAAGAGTCCAGAGTAAGGAGCAAGTAAAATGCAATACTCGTCTGGTGATCGCGATGTAGAATACGAACAAACTGGTTGATCTGGTATTTAAAAATAGTTTATAGGGCTCTAGTACTATGAATGATAACGCATTGATTTTCATGTAGTTTACATAGTAAAGCCAGGTTAATCGTGTGGCCTGAATAAAATGCTTGAATCGCAAGTCATTGTCGTACCAAATTGAGTAATTTGCTATTGACAAAGCATAGCATAGTTCAGAGTCACCACCCGACGATAGCTGATTACCCAGACGGTCTGTAAGTTTAAATTGAAAGCCTGCTTCCCGAATAGCTAGGTAAGCTGATTTGCGTAGAACACTTCCAGCACCGTATACCGAGAAATGAGGAACTTCGCCAGTTGAGCGCGCCTGTGGTCCACCAGCGTGTATTCCTGGTGAAAAGGTAACTGCCCATTTTGGGGGGGGGACTTCATATACTAGCTCCGCATGACCTCCTAGCATACCTATATCTGGATGCTGTTCCATAATTGAGTAAGCCTTAGCGACATAATCTTTAAATAGCCAATTGTCATCGTCGCACAAGATGATATATGGATATTTAGCACTGACGAAGCCAAGTTCTCTGGCGAAGCTCAGACCTTGCCTAGGTTCGTGCAGAATATGGAATGTAGCTGTACACGTATACTTAGCCCATTCTGTTTCGGCAACCATTGCTGTGTTATCATCTGAGGCATTATCAACAATAATTAATTCCCAAGCTAAGTCGGAAGGAACTCGCTGATTGGCAATATGGCGCAGCGTTTCTGGCAAAAGAAGTGCTCCATTATAGGTACATAAAATGATAGATATGCCTTTATTTATTACCATAATGCGCTCATTTTACAATATAGCCAGATTACTTTTGCAACCATATATGCATCAGTATGCATTTTGAATGACTCTTTAATTTGTGAAGCCGTACTCTTCTTATTTCGAGAATTCTTCCAAATAAGACTAGCTGTACCCAAGCCATAATGTGCATAATGCTTCATAGCCAGCTTCTTTAATTTATAGCGACTTTCTTCCGGTAAGTAGTGTTGTATTTGATCAATGACCCACTGAAGATCACGAAGATTTTGGCCGCTGGTTAGTAAGTCGTGCGAGATTGAGGACTCGTGTATCCGATACTCGGCTAGAATCTCTGGCGTGTACGCAAATGAAAACTGTTCCGCTATGCGAGTCCACATTTCCCAATCTTCACCATATGTTACACCATAAAATCCACCAAGCTTTTCATAGACTTCTCGTCTGACTGTAATGCTACAATATTGAATCCGCTGTCTTTTGGCTAGTTTTGGTAGCCAGTTATGAAGCAAACCAGGTTGCTCCGATTCCTGAACCTCTTGACCAATTTTTTTGCCTTGGTTATTAATATAATTATGCCGGCAAAAAGCAGCTCCAGCCTGAGGGTATTTTTCGAAAAGAGACGTTATGGATTTATA
The DNA here is from genome assembly GCF_011742925.1 of Fibrivirga algicola. Lineage (GTDB taxonomy): Bacteria > Bacteroidota > Bacteroidia > Cytophagales > Spirosomataceae > Fibrella > Fibrella algicola. The sequence goes on along the minus strand of NZ_WAEL01000004.1, from coordinate 357,056 downwards.
ATAGCCAGGAAGAACTATATCGTCTCCATGTAATAGATGAATTAGATAACCCGACGAGTGATTCAGGCAAGTTTCGAAATTTCGAAGACTCCCAACATTATAAGGTTGTCTGGTGTAAATTATTCGTCCATTCCCAATCTCTTTTACCAATGATTCTACATCAATATCGTTACTAGCATCATCAACAACCTCAATTTGCATTCGTCTAACTCCTATATCTTGTTTTAGAACACTGTTAAGTGTCTCCTTTAGATAGAACCCACAATTATAAACAGGAATCATCACCGACCAGAGTGGTCTATCGCCAGGTGCCGACGCTGCTTCAATTTTGGGAGGTGTGGTGGGAACACGAATCACAATGTAAAATAGATATGAACTATTGACGACCTGTAAATGTCGACAAATAAATGCTTTTTGTAATGTCTGTACAATATATGAGTAATGTCATATACCTGTACTTTAAACAAATGACAAATGAGAGCTAATTGATTGAGTGGAAAGTTAGTGTTTGTTTATCTATTTTCATTAAAAGTATTGCTTTTGTTTTAGGTTAGATGATTCATGGACACGGTTCATCTGACTAGTGAAAACAGATGAATAGATACGAGTGAGCTATATTCTGTTGAACTTGTGAGAAGGTGCTGAAATAAGTTATTTTTTATAAACGCACAGTAAAAAATTATCGTAATTTATAGCGGAATGATTTTACTATGGAAGAAGTGATTACTCGTTTTATATATGATTTTATAGGGAATACTCTGACTATATGGTATTTGAGGTATAATAAATAGTTTTCATTATAAAGAGTTTTTAAATAAGAATTTTTCCTCGATTCTGTAATAGATAATTGACTATTAACTAGTTGAAAGTACATCTGTCCACAATATAATTTCCCCCAAAAAGTAATTCCTCTCTTGTAAGCTTTCTTGTCAAGCGTATTTGTAAGAGAGTTCTCGTGCCGTTTTAAGACCTGATGAGCAAGCGTAAGCATTAGCACAGCGTCAGACGACATGTTACTTTGATGCTGCCTATATGCAGCAATAATGCACTGGTGATGAAGGACAGGATAGCGGGCCGATATACTCAAGTAAAGATCGTAATCTTCGCAGGCACGCAAGCTTGTGTCAAATTGGAACTTATCGAAAATATGACGGCGATATAGCACCGTGGCATGCATCCCAATATAATTCCACCGTAAAAAATGGCGATAGTGAGAATCCGCAACGATACGCTGCGTGGTCCAGAGAACAGTCAAATCATGATCTACTCCGTTGTGCCCACCCGATACGAAGGCCACATCAGGATGCTGAAGTAGCAGTTGCACATTAATGGCAATGGCATCTGGATATAACAGATCGTCAGCATCTAGAAACAGGAGGAAATCGCCGCTGCTATGGCGAATACCAGTGTTTCGAGCAGCAGACAATCCCTGATTCAGTTGAAAAATATAACGTACCTGCTGATTGGCTGCTGCTACTGATTTAGTTGAATCAACAGAGCCGTCGTCAACAACAATAAGTTCAATACGCTGATAAGTTTGGACATTTATACTGTCAATAGCTTGTTGTAAATATTGCCCGTGATTGTAACATGGAATTATAACAGAAACTAAGGGATCGGTAGTTGAAGACATTGTTCTACTTATTTAAACAAAGGTCTCCGTTAATACTGGCTGCCAGGTGAAGGGTAAATTCGGCCGGACCAGTCCCGGCCATTTACCATACCATTGCGTATTTTCCCGGTGATCTTCTACTCTAAACGACAAACATTCCTGATAATCGAAGAGAACGATTGACGCATCTTTTATAAAACTTAATGATAAGTAATACAGTCCGTCATTCAAGAAGTTGCCGGGAATCAGGCAATTTCCTTCAATTAATCCATGCTCACAAAACAGGTTCTGCGAGGGCATTGCGAATACGCATTCGCCCGTGTTTGTATATAGTTGCAAGGATGCGCTTAACGTTGTCCCCGCGATCAGGTTCCAGATACTGAAACGCACGCTGAGCGGTGTGCGAACGTCAATCAACGACTGGTCATCCAGAAATTGCGGAGCGATAGCGACAGAGTGGACCCGGATGTAGTCATTACCCGGTGCATTTACACTCTCGGTCCAGTGTTGGTGCAATTTGGGTTGCTGCATACTGCTCATAAATGAGTTAACAACTTCCCGAACACCACCAATTTCATTGACTTTTCCTTTTTGAAGCCATACCGCCTTTTGGCACAGGTAATTGACTGCCTGCATGTTATGACTGACAAACAGGATAGTCCGGCCTTTATCTTGAGACACTTCCTGCATCTTGCCCAGGCACTTCTTCTGGAAATCAATATCGCCAACTGCCAGTACTTCGTCCACAATCAAAATGTCAGGGTCAAGGTGAGCCGCTACTGCAAATGCAAGGCGCATATACATGCCCGATGAATAGCGCTTTGTTGGTGTATCGATGAATTTTTCAATACCAGAAAACGAAACAATTTCATCGAACTGCCGCTTAATGTCGGCTTTTCTCATGCCAAGCATGTAGCCGCTTATGTAGATATTTTCACGGCCAGTTAACTCGGGATGAAAACCGGTACCTACTTCAAGTAAGCTGCTGATTTTGCCTTTACCGCGAATACTTCCTTCGGTTGGACGAATTATTCGGGAAATAATTTTTAATAATGTCGATTTACCCGCTCCGTTCGAGCCCACGATTCCCCAAACTTCACCTTGCTTAATATCAAAACTAATATTGTCCAGTGCCCAGATTTCGGAATTGGATGCGTTAGTTGACCCGAAAAAACTGTCTTCCTGCTTACGAACAGATGTTGTCCACCACCGTTGTAAATCCTGACGAAATGACCCTGTGCCGATCGTGCCTAAACGGTATCGCTTTGATAGGTTTTCTAGTCGTACTACTGTATCGCTCATAGAAATTATATTACGTCCATTATTTTGTCGCCTTGTTTATTGAAAAAAACCATAGCCACGACAAATAATAAAGTTGTCATAGAAAGACTATAGATTAAGCTCGTAGCAGTGAATGTTCCTTCCCGCAATACCGCAAAACGACAAAGTTCGAATAGTGGAGTCAGTGGATTTAATTCAGCGAGCCAACGAACGTTGGCTGGGATTATCGATACTGAATAAATTACAGGGGTTACAAACATCATCAGTCTGATACCCAACACGGCCACATTGGTCAGATCCCGATATTTGGCCGTCAATACAGCAAACAGCAGTCCGGCAGAGAGGCCGTTCAGGCCAATAAGTAGAATGCAAAAGGGAGCCGCAAACAACCAATTATTAAATTCGATTGGTACGTTTTGGAAAAGACTGTAGTACACAATTAATGTTACCAGCAAGCTCGATTGGAGCAATAAACGCATAAAGTTGGCACTCATTACAGACAGGGGGATGATCAGTCTGGGGAAATATACCTTCTCAAATATGTGCACGTTATGTGTAAACGTATAGGATACGCTTGTGAAACTTTCACTGAAAAAAGTCCATAATATAATTCCTACAAGATAGAATAGTACCGGAGGAGTATTCCCTGTAGAAATGCCTACTATATTAGTAAAGACGAGTACATAAGTAGCGAGCGTCAATAGAGGCTGAAAAAGCATCCAGAGCGGGCCAAGGAGGGTTTGCTGATGATTGACTAAAAAGTCTCTGCGGACTAAACGGACTAATAAATTTCGGTATGTCCATACCTCAATCAATTTCCAGTCCCACCAACTAGTCTGATTTGTGATTTCCCAATCCCATTCATCCTGTTGTGTGTTGTGTTGCATATGGTAAAACGAAGTACTTTAATTGACCCTTCGTGATGAGTTCAACTAGTTAGTACCCGTAAACTTAACTAATTTTTACGGGTTGTCTTTTTAGCTTGTAGCCAGACACGCGAAGCCCATGTTGTAAATTTAGTAAATGGAAAGGCATTTTCTCTTTCGTTTCCCTGCACACCGATGTACACAAATTTGATGTCGCCATATGAGCAAAGCGCTCGAGAGGAACTACTCCGTTGGGCCGAGGAGATGCGCCGGAACCCATCGCTGGCAAATCGGATGGCGAAGTTGTTTCAAACAAAAATGAACCGGTTGATTCCTGATAAGGTCCACGCTGTTATTACGGGCGCGATCAAACACATGACTAGGGCGGTACTGCTGGGATCTGAATACACGGCTCCGAAGGTAGTGAGAGATCAACCGCTCGATCAGCGGGAGGCAGCGGTACATAATCGAATTGCGTGGTATAAGCGTGTTGGGGCGGCTGAAGGTGGCCTGACCGGCGCTGCCGGGTTGCTGGTAGGTCTAGCCGATTTTCCCTTGCTGCTCAGTTTGAAAATGAAAATGCTCTACGACATTGCCGCCCTCTACGGGTATGACGTATCAGATTATCGGGAGCGCCTGTATGTACTGCACGTGTTCCAACTGGCTTTTTCAAGCCAAAGCAGGCGACAAGCAATATTCGCTCAACTTGAAAACTGGACAGCCCATGCGCAAGCCTTACCCGAAGATATTAACGAATTTGATTGGCTGACGTTTCAGCAGGAGTACCGCGACTATATCGACCTCGCCAAAATGCTCCAGTTGGTACCTGGTATTGGCGCTGTTGTGGGTGTAGTAGCTAATTGGCGACTTCTCAATGAACTGGGAGACGTGGCTATTATGGCCTATCGAATGCGTCGTTTTGCGGATCAATGACTGGTTATCAACCCCCCACAGATGCGCCAGAGAACGTACCTGCGAAACGCTGACAATTGATAACCAGTCGTTAATCTGGGTTACGCCTCGACCGCCTTTAAATCGAAATAAGTCTTATAGATTTCCGTACCGATGTCGTTGGTCTGTGTCTGGAAATTATCGAGAAACTCATGTAAACCTGATTTGAAAATATCGTCGACAACGGTGAATTCAAGATCACTTCGAAGTTTGCTGATAGCTCGTTCGGCTGCATTGCCAAATCCCTGCGTAACCGACGTACCTGAGATTTCGTAAAGCGACAATTCGGCTTGGCGAATACAGTGAGCCGCCGCCCTTGGAAAGAGCTTATCCAATAGCAGGAATTCGACAATATTGGCTGGGGTGAGGCTTCGGTATTGCTGACGAAACATATTGTACGCTGATGCCGATTTCAAGACAGCAGCCCAAATAACCAAGTCAAGCGTAGTGCTGGCAGAACCGTCGGCGGGGAGCAGAGTGAAGTATTTTACATCGAGGAAGCGTGTTGTTTTATCGGCGCGTTCGGTGAAGCGTCCCACACGGGCGAAATGCCAGGCTTCATTGCGGGTAATCGTAGCGTCAATGATGCCGTAAAACAACTGTGCACCGTAGCTGATTTCGGTGAAAAAATCCTGGGTTTGGCTTAGGCTCCAGTCAGCGTGATTGCCTGTTCCCTGCACCATATGATACAACTCATTTAACTTTTCCCACATCTCTTTCGAGATTGTCTCACGGACCGTGCGTGCATTTTCGCGGGCAAAATTCAGGCTCGACACAATCGAACTTGGGTTTCGTTTGTCGAACGTCATGTACTCAATTACATTCTCGCGGGTAGCCTCCTGGTAGTGCTCATAAAAGCCGTAGTTGTTGGCGGTTGCAATCAGCAGAGGCTCCCATTGAGGCACAACATTAGGGGGAAGGTCCAGTGCCAGGTTGAAATTCACGCTCATAAACCGGGCATAATTTTCAGCCCGTTCAATGTAGCGATTCATCCAGTATATTGAGTTTGCAACGCGGCTAAGCATAATGTTGACGGGGGCTATGTATGAGTTCCCTCAAAAATAACCGCCCCATACGCCGATACAAGCATTTTCAGGAGAAAAGGCTGATGATTAAATCGCCAGCACGCCAAGTTGGCTGTTGATCGGCGTCAGTGAACCTGTCTGTGTTGCCGTAACGTACCTGGACCACTGACCTGTTACCTGCCTATTCACGTATCAGTATAATTTCAAAAAAAGTCTCCTTTGTCAGTATAATCCATTACAATACACTCATGAAAAAGCTCCGCTTTACTTTGTTTTTTGCCAGTTCGCTCGCTGCCCTTTGTTGCATTAATTCTGCGGCACTCGGACAGTCCTCAAAATACTACGAGGTACGTGTTTATCACCCAACCCCAGGGAAATACGCCGCCATTGTCGACCGGTTTCGGCAGTATACAACCAAGCTGTTTGAAAAACACGGCATGGAGAACATTGGCTATTGGACTCCTACCGATACGAGTCGCCAGGAGCTGGTTTATATTCTGGCCTACCCCAGCAAAGCTGCCCGAGACACATCCTGGAAACACTTTGGTGCCGATCCAGCTTGGCGTGAGGTAGTAGCAAAAACAGAAGCGAATGGAAAGCTGGTCAGCAAGGTCGATTCGTATTTCATGACAGAGTCTGACCTATCGCCTGCGATTAAATTGAAGAAAAAATCGCCCATGCGAACCTTCGAATTGCGTACCTACACGGCTCAACCCGATAAACTGCCCAACCTGCTTAGCCGTTTCCGCGACCACACCCGGAAGCTGTTTACTAAGCATGGCATGGAGAATATTGCTTATTGGGTAACCGCTGAAAAGGAAGGAGTTCAACCCAAACTAGTCTATATTCTGGCTCACCCAAGCGAAGCCGAGGGGAAGGCAAACTTTGATTTATTCCGCAAAGATCCCAAGTGGGAAAAAGTGAAAGCCGAGTCAGAAAAAGATGGCCCTCTTACGGTGAAAGTTGAATCCCTATATATGAAGCCAACCGATTATTCGCCGCTGCAATAATCACCGCTGTACCCATTAAAAAAGCCTGTCTAGATCTTGGACAGGCTTTTTTAATGGGTACAGCGGTGATTATTGCAGCGGCCATCAGTATGTTCCTTTATACCGGTGGTCAAAGCGCTTTTGCCGAACAGGATGGAGAGGAATCTGCAGCCCGTTGGTCGATTCAAGCCAGTTGAACACCTCATTCCGTAACTCCTTGGCAATCGCCTGGTGCGCATCGCTTCGAATCAAATTATTTACTTCCTGCGGGTCGGTCTGTAAATCATACAACTCATTGGCATCCCAGACACCATGATTGAATATGTACTTATACCGTCCCGTTCTGACGCCAAACATTGTGGGCGTTTGGGGGAAATCAGCCTCCCAGTAGTATTCGTAAAACGCCTGGTCACGCCACGGTACAGTTACACCTTTCAGAAGCGGTAAAAACGAATTCCCCTGCATCTGGGCTGGCTTCGAAAGCCCGGCATAAGCCAAAAAAGTGGGTGCAATGTCAACATTCTGAATCACCTGGTCGACGGTTGTGCTGGCTTTAATGATGGCCGGGCAGCGTACCAGTAAGGGTACCCGCATCGACTCTTCGTACATATGTCGTTTGTCGATTAAACCGCGTTCGCCAAAGCTGAAGCCGTTGTCACCCATGTACACGACCATTGTGGTTTCAGCCAAATTGTTATCGTCGAGCCACTGTAGTACGCGCCCTACGCTATCGTCGACACCCATCAGCGTTTCGCAGTATTGCCGGTAGAAATCATTAAAGCCAATTGCGCCGTGGTAGAGGTAGTCTACTCCATGCCAACTATACCGCTGCTGTTTCACCCAGTTAGGCATATCAGCAATATTAACCGGCACGGCTTTCGCCTCCGGACCCAGTACTGGTTTTGGCCCCCAAACCTTGCTGCTGTCAGAAGCCGTCAGGTACATCGACTGCGGATAATTGATTGGCATGGCCGCATTTACACCCCGATGCCGTCTGGCTGGCTGAAATTCTGCATGCACAGCCTTGTGAGACAGGTACATACAGAATGGCTTGTCTTTATTGAGCGAGTTGAGCCACTTCAGGGCGTAATCAGTCAGCAGATCGGTTATATAGCTGCTATCGCCATGGGCTACTTGTTTGCCGTTGATATTGAATGTCGGGTTATAGTAGATGCCTTGCCCTTTGAAACTGAGCCAGTAATCGAAGCCAGGTTGAGGCGCATCATCAGAATTCCCCATATGCCATTTTCCGAAAAAAGCGGTTCTATACCCCACTTGCTTCAGGTACTGAGGAAAGAATTTTAGGCCGGGTGTTTGCGGGGCAAAGTTATCGACTACTTTATGGGTATGTGCGTATTGACCGGTTAGTATGCTGGCCCGGCTGGGAGAGCAAAGGGCTGTACTAACAAACGCATTGCGTACGTGAGCCCCTTCACGAGCCAGCCGATCAAGGTTTGGGGTAGATAGACCCGCCACCTTACCTGTAAAACCCATGAAGTCATACCGATGGTCGTCGGCCAGGATGTAAATAATGTTTTTGGGTTTGGTTGGAGGTAAACCTACTTTCGGTCGAAACGAAACCAGTAAGGTGGTGAGCACCAGAGTCCCCACTATATAGAGTACGATCTGCTTCATGCGTAATGAAAAGTAAAATATAAAGTTTCTACCCATCTACGTACCCATACGATAACATGAGTAGTCTGACATAATCAGCTTAAATAGTTGGCTAGTAAGTAAGTTATCGAAGCAGCGCTGATTCATTCTCCGGTTTGAGAATGAGGTGCATCAACAGGCTTAGACTCTGGAGATCCTTTCTGGCGCAGAAAAATAGAAAGCACGACAATGGCAAGTACTGATAAAAACTCACTTTGCCAGTTTTGCAATGACTGAAACCAAAATTCAGTAGTGCCAAGGAATTGCCAAACGGTAAACAATTTATCTTTTCCTTTCATCAGCTGCTCTTCATTATACAGCCTCACTCCGCCAATAGCATGTAAGAAAAAAGAAAGTAGAAAAAGCAGAAAAAAAGCAAGGCTTAGCGAGTTTTCATAGAGTTTAAGCACCCATCCCCCTCGCTGAACAGGCCAGGGGGCATCTTTCCGAGCAGTTGAAGGAACACGATCAACCTCCTCTGATTCATCGGGGTCTTTCGATTCAGAAGAACCTTTCTGGTATAGAGAAACCGTAAGCAATACATAAACACCCATTTGCAGAAACTCACTTTCCCAATTCTCGAACACAGCTTCGATGCAGTGGCCGCTGGTTAAATAATGAACAAAGGAAAGCTGATGCCGACCAAAGTCACCAAGTTCATCGTTGTACTCATGCCAACCAACAACTAATTGACTAATCAATGTGAGCAGTGTAACGACCGCTAGTGCGAGTGAAAGACCATTTTCTTTGACTAATTTTTTCATAACGTTAGTAATGTGGGTTAGGCAGATGACTATTAATTATAACAAAGTAGTGCCAGGGTTAGTGTACTTACCTAAACTGATAGTGAGGCGGTAGAAGAACAACAGTAACCAAGTTCCAATGTGGATAAGCTTAACACGTAGCGCGAATACTGTAACGGCCTTTAGTGGGCGAGTCTCCCGTAAATAATTGTATAAAATTTTGTAATTAGCTACTCTCTAAGGTTGAATCGTATCTATAAAGCGTTGATTATTAGATAAATAATTGAAAAAGAGATAATGTCTTCAAGTGCAAACTATTGTAAGGGGATAGGTGGCTCTGAGAGGTAGACCAGCTAAAATTAAACTACATACTACTAAAAACAGCCGAAGGCATATCATTTGCCAGTATACTTAACTATAGATAATGACGTATAAATAGTTGCTTATTTTATGAACACTGGCTGATCGGCAAGCCTTAAAGAAGCGGCTTTGTCTGTTACGAAATGCAAAATAATTGTGAGCTTCGCTTAGTTTTTATTGAGACACCTCACTCTTTTTTGTGCCAAATTCTGTGACGGCTACAATTAATGTGTATGTTTGCACAGAACTTATTACTCCTATACTATGCAGACAGAAGAAATTCGCTTTTTTAGCCCATCGGAAAATACAGAAGAAGTCGCACCGAAAAAGCGGTCGAAAAAACCAGTTACGGTAACAGGGTATATCTCTGCGACGGGGAAATTGGTACTGCCAAATAAAAGTGTAGAGCAGTTGGGGATAAACCCAGCCGGTCTTGCGTTCAAAGTTGGCGCTCAGGCAGGGAAGCGTAAAGCGAAAATGCTATACCTTGTTCCAGCTTCTGCATCTGATTCAGCTTCGTTTGAGCTTGTGAAAGCAGCAAAGAGTTATAGTATTTCGTTGCCGTTCATCCTCCAGAAGAATGGTATCGATTACGTTGGCCAGAAATATACATTCGTGGTTAACTCATTCGATTTCGACGGCGGTGTGACTGGTTATATGCTAAAATTGAATAAGCCAGCTGAAAAATCAGGAAAAGTTGGTCGGCCAAAAGCATAACTCCTGCTGCATCCGTTTAGTAGGCATTAAACAATGTGTACGTAAATAAGCGGTTACAACCATAAAAGTTAATCGAACTAATCCCCCAGAATACTATTTTTTTAATAGTATTCCGGGGGATTGTTTTCTTAGTATAGCCTATAGTTTTAATAGGAATATAGCGGGATGATTTAATGCTGCACTTAGCTGATTAGCCCGTATCCTAAACCGAACTCTGGCCTAGGAGGTTATTTTTGTAGCTCAATCGTCGCTTCATTTATGAAAAAACAAGCATCGTCGACAAAATCTTCACCTAAACCTGATCCATCGCTGATCGACTTATCGGGTCAGACTCGTGTGCAAATAGAACGGGTTTCGCCCGAAATTGAAGCGGGGTATGATCGGCCTGGACGATACCCAATTAAAGCAATTATCGGTGATCTTATTCCAGTAGAGGCAGACATCATTTCGGATGGTCATGATGTGCTGGCAGCCCGGTTGCTCTACCGACGTGCCGAAGAAAAAGCCTGGCAGGAAGTGTCTATGAAACTGCTGGTTAATGACCGATGGGCTGGAACGTTCACTGTCGAAGCGCCTGGTCGTTATCAGTACACAATAGAAGCCTGGGTCGATCACGTTGCCTCGTGGCATCATGAGATAGAATTGAAGCTGGCCGATGGTCAGCGTATAAGTAGTGAACTGCTGGCTGGTGCGGTGCTGGTAGACGGGATGGCTCACCGTGCCGCAGCTGGCCCAACTGCAAATGCCCATGATGCGGCCGAGCTAATTCGCGCGGCTAGGCTCTTCCGGGAGGGAGCAGACCTAACCAATAGCGAGGTTTACCAGCAGGCTATTCATCTGGCTGAGAGCGAGCAGTTCCTTATGTGGGCTCAACGTTACCCTGAACGGCAACACCCTGCTCGTTATCCATATACCTTGAGTGTAGAAGTGGACCGGGCAAAAGCTGGTTTCAGCACATGGTATTGCCTGTTTCCGCGTTCGGCCAGTCAGGAGTTAGGGGCTGGCAACGTACCGTTACACGGTAGCTTTCGTGATGTAGAAAAACTCCTGCCTCGCATCGCCGGTATGGGGTTCGATGTGCTATATCTGCCACCCATTCATCCAATAGGAACGGCTCACCGAAAAGGGAAAAACAACTCAGTCACCTGCTTACCTGGCGAACCGGGTGTGCCCTACGGTATCGGCTCGGCTGAAGGTGGTCATGACACCATTCATGCCGAGTTAGGGACAGTCGACGACTTCAAACGGTTAATTGCGGAAGCTAAAATCTATGGTATTGAACTGGCTATGGACCTGGCCATTCAATGCTCGCCAGATCATCCATGGGCAGTAGAGCATCCTGACTGGTTCAAAAAACGGCCAGATGGTACTATTCAGTACGCCGAAAACCCACCTAAAAAATACCAGGATATTTATCCGGTCAATTTCGAAACGACAGACTGGCAAAACCTGTGGCTTGAACTGAAGCGGGTACTACTCCTTTGGGCTGATTGGGGCGTGAGGATTGTGCGTGTCGACAACCCACACACGAAGCCGTTTGGGTTTTGGGAGTGGGTAATCGCTGAAGTTAAAAAGCATCACCCGGACATGCTATTTCTGTCTGAGGCCTTTACGAAGCCTAAAGTGATGCAACAACTAGCCAAAGTTGGCTTTGCGCATTCGTACACATACTACACCTGGCGGACTACAAAGGCTGAATTGCAACAGTACATGACCGAGTTGACGGCAGGGGAGATGAAACAGTATTTCCGACCTAATTTCTGGCCCACAACCCACGATATCAATCCGGGAATTCTACAATCGGGTCATGAACCTCAATTCTTGATCCGTTATTTCCTAGCGGCTACTCTTTCGGCTAATTACGGCATCTACGGCCCATCATTTGAGTTGATGGAACACGTACCTGTACCAAACAAGGAAGAATTTTTGAATTCAGAAAAGTACGAAATACGCCATTGGGATTGGGAGCGGACAAATAAGTTAACGTACCTGATTGGTCTAACTAACCGGATTCGCCGCAATAATGCTGCTCTGCAACAAACTAACAACCTCACCTTCTGCCGCATCGACGATGACCACCTAATGGCTTACCTGAAAGTAACAGGGGATAATCGGTTACTGGTTGTGGTAAATATGGATGCTTACAATCGGCGTGCCGCTATGCTTCAGGTGCCCATCTGGGAGCTTGGTATAGGTGCAGAACAGCCGTACACCGTTCATGATTTGCTCACTGGAAACCGGTATACGTGGAACGGTGAATGGAATTTCATAGAACTGGATCCGTACATCATGCCTATGCATCTGTTCCGTATAGAGCTAGCCTGATTTGTTGGCCAAGTAATTCAATAAAAAAACGCCGGCCCTACAGCCGGCGTTTTTTTATTGAATTAAATGCCTGAGTAACTCTTGTAATAACTCGACCATGTCGGCAAGTCGATTGGCGAACCAATTAGCCACGCTAAAATTACCAACATTGGGTATACTCAGCGTTGGTCGCTGAAAGGAAGTAGGCAGCATGAACCGAAGCGCCACAACAGCAGCAATACACAGCGCATTCAGAAACACCGTTACGGTAAGCCGTAGGGTGGAATGATCACCGAGAAAACGCGGAAGGCGGCTCATGAGCGTGAGTGCTGTTTGTCCGTACAAAAATAAACAGACAAACGTATACATATTCACCCAGCACCTTAAATATTATGCCGACAAGTGTCAGTAAGTCAGTTATTTGGTAATAACCTTTAGCAACGTTCCCTTCTCTACCCGTTCGTCTGCCTTTAGACTATTAACAACGCCAAGCTCTTCAATCCGGCTAGCGGGCATATTCATTGCCGTCATTACTTCACGGAACGTACCGGCGCGGGGGGCCTGCCGAACGTATACGCGGTCGGGTTTACGATTTAACTTGTCGGGGTCTGTAAGTGTGCGGAAACCTTCTGACACGGATTTGAACGTAGGAAACGACTTTTGAAAGTCGGCCGCCGATGATAGACCGTGCAGAGCGTAAATATTACCGTTGTACTGAATCAGGTACGTACCGATCTGTAATGTGTTGGCGGCCGTTTGTTGTTGCTGAGGTTGTTGACCTTGCTGTTGTTGCTGAGGGAGTTGCTGCGAAATAATCACCATGGCCTGGTTCCCATTGACAGTCTGTTTGGCACTCTCGAGCACCTTCAGATTTAGCTCTTTCACCATAGCCTGGGCCGCTTCCTCCACCGAATTTCCCTTTGCCAGCATCATAATCATTGATGATTTGCCGTCTTTAGGCCCCATCTGAAACTGCGAAGGCGAGTTCTGGTGTTGCCAGCCAGTCGGCACCGGGAACTGAAATTTCAGCTCAGGGTGGTAGAACATATTGTTTTCAACAAACCCTTGCTTCGGGTCTTCGCCATACATGATGCCGTCAATCATGCGCAGGTACGTGTCACGATTTACCTGGTAGTTTCCCGGGTTCTTTGTCTGGTAGTCTTTCGCCATCTCGTGCACCTTCGTGTAGCGGTTACCCGGATCGGGGTGTGTCGATAGCATGTTGGGCACGCTTTGGCCCGAGTTATCCTGAATCCGTTTGATGGTGGCAAAGAAGTCGGCCATCTGGTTGGCATCGTAGCCAATCTTACTCGAATAGCCAACGCCAATTTCATCCGATTCCGATTCGTGGGCCCGGCTGTAACTTAACTGTAACAACTGTGCTCCCTGCATAAAGCTTTCGCCCAGTTGGGGCACCAGTATCGCTCCCGCAATGCCTGCCAGCGACGTCAACAGCTGACTGGATTGTTGCCGTACCGAGTGCCGGGCTGTGATATGGCCAATTTCGTGACCTAACACGCCGGCAAATTCGGCTTCGTTGTTGAAGTGAGCCAGAATCCCCCTGGTGAAATAAACATAGCCGCCCGGAACCGCAAAGGCATTCACAACGGGAGAATCAACGATGTAAAACTGGTAAGGCAAGTCGGGCCGGTGCGAAATGGCAGCCATGGCTTTCCCTTTCGTATTCATGAAGGCCTGTAACTTAGGGTCTTCGTACAGACCCATTGTCGCCACAATAGACGGGTGGGACTCTTTCCCAATAGCAATTTCCTGTTCCGTCGACATTAAGCTTAGCTCACGCTTGCCGGTAACGGGATTTTTAGCGCAGTTGCTCAGGCAAATTACCAGCGACACTGCAATGAGTCTGGATAAGGTAGGAGTGATTTTCATGTGTATGATGGATTATAACAGTAAGCCTAGCCCCAAACCACCGATAATCAACGCATAAGGTGGCAGTTTGGTAAGCTCAAGCAGCAAGATTGTACCTAATACAACAAGTACAAACGGCCAGTGTTGAGTCATAGGCTCGAAAAGTATAATTGCTGATGCTGCGGTAAGTCCTGTACTGGCTGCATTGATCCCTTCCAGCGACGCCCGGACTGGACGATGGCGCTTGAGTTGATCCCAAAATCGATACACAAAAAATATCAGGAACGTACCGGGCAAAAAGATGCCAACGGTAGACACCAGGCTACCCAGTAGCTGACCTTGCAAGCCGTCGTCCCGCATGGCCAGCGTGCCTATATAAGAGGCAAATGAGAAAACCGGACCTGGCATGGCCTGCACCAGGCCGAGCCCCGACAAGAATTCTTCGCGGGTGACGTACTCTTTAAATGCGACAAACTCATTATAAAGAATGGGAGTGAGCACCTGACCACCGCCAAAGACGAGGCTTCCGTTCCGGTAAAAATTTTCAAATAATCGGACTGGCAGCGATTGAGTGATAGCTCCAAGCAACGCAGCCCCGGCCAGCACACCGAACCAGAGAAAAAAATTCGACCATTGAATCCGCATGGGTTGATGTGCCATTTTCTCATGCTTCCGGTACGTAAGCGAGGTCGTTATGCCACCCACTAATATCACGATGGGGGTAAGAAACGGAGACCGGAATACATAGGCTGCCAGTGCCGCCACAATAGCCAGCACAAGGCCCGTC
This sequence comes from Fibrivirga algicola, assembly GCF_011742925.1. Lineage (GTDB taxonomy): Bacteria > Bacteroidota > Bacteroidia > Cytophagales > Spirosomataceae > Fibrella > Fibrella algicola. The sequence goes on along the minus strand of NZ_WAEL01000004.1, from coordinate 341,899 downwards.
TGATTGTGAATCACCTTGCGCCCAATGCGGTAGCCTGCCACCACCAGAAAGCCCACGGCCATTGGTTGAATGTAACGTGCAAAAGCAAGGGAGCCGTTATTTTGCTCCAGGTAGTGCACCCCAATACCAGCAGCGGTCATGGCCAGCACCGCCGGGAGACACCAGATGAGCAGCGTGAGGTAGGCTAAATTGGCCCCCCCAATCTTGTACCCGAGCGCCGTAATTGTTTGGGTAGAAGTAGGGCCGGGGAGTAACTGACACAGGGCTGTCAACTCCATTACTTCCCCTTCTGTCAGGTAACGGCGTTTCGTGACCAGCAAATCAAGGAACATCGTTAAATGTACCTGCGGCCCGCCAAACGATGTCACAGCCAGAATCAGCACATCTTTCAAAAAGATGATATGCCGAATTTTTCGGACTGGAGTTAAGGTAGGTGGGCGTTTCAAAGGGAATTCGTGGTCATCGCAGTAGAAAGTCGGGAAAGTTGGCTGATGAACTTCGTGTATACTGCCGCCGGCTAGTTAGACCCGGCGACTACTTGTGCGAAAAGACAACTTTCCAGACCTCATACTAAGAGCGGGTCTGTACTATTTTTTCAGACCCAACTCCATTAGGCGCTCATTAAGAAACTCGCCGGCAGTCATGTCTGAGTAGAGCTTGGGATTTTGCGAATCGATGCAACTCTCCAAACTGGCCAGATTCATGTCAGCGCGTGGATGCATAAAGAACGGGATCGAATAGCGTGACGTACCCATTTTTTCCCTGGGCGGATTCACAACCCGGTGAATTGTCGATTTCAAACGATGGTTGGTCAATCGGTCGAGCATATCACCGACATTCACAATGATCTGATTGGGGAGTGCAGTAATGGCAATCCACTGACCATCGCGGCGAAGTACTTCGAGTCCGTCGGCTGAAGCACCCATCAGCAGCGTGATCAGATTTATGTCGCCATGAGCAGCAGCCCGAACAGCACCATCTGGCGTAGTGGCCGGGTCGAGCGGGAAGTAATGCAGGGCACGCAGAATGCTGTCTCCGTTCCGAACTTTAGCTTCGAAGTAATCTTCCGGTAGGTTCAAATACAGAGCAATGGCCCGCAAGAGCGTCTTTCCGGTTTGTTCCAGAATACGGTAGGTGTCGACTGAATATTTGCTAAAGTCGGGGTATTCTACGGGTAAAACATTGGCAGGCATATCGCCCTCAGGCTCGGGTTGGCCGATGTGGTAGAATTCCTTAAGATCGGCTACCTTGAAGCCTTTTGCTGTTTCGCGCCCCTTTCCGATATAGCCACGCTGACCATTCAATTCCAGATGTTCATACTTCTTTTTTACCTCATCGGATGCTGAGAAAAACGATTGCGTCGACGAATATAGACTGTTGGTCAACTCATCGCTGAGACCGTGATTTTGAATGGCAACAAAGCCAATATTGGTGAAGGCATTGCCTAAATCGGCCACAAACTGGTTGCGGCGAGCCTGATCACCGGAGGTGAAATCAGCCAGGTCGAGCGAAGGTATTTCGTTGTACTCTGATAAGTCGGTCATAACTAGTGACGAAGTTTTGCCGGGCGAAATTACGAAAAACGGTCGTCAAACGATGTAGTCTTCTTCCTAAGCCCCCGAACAGATAGTCCCGTTGACGTATTTTTTGAAACAGCCTCTTATCTGGCTACGTTACCAATCAAATTGCCTATAATTTTGCTAGGGTAGTTGATTAACTGTACGCGTTAGGGAATGCATTCTACGTCTTCTGAAACATCCACCATCTTGAACAGCTATTCTGATGGGCTTTTGCAATTAGCGTTAGATCAATCGGCCAGTGGTATAGTTGTCTACGAAGCCGTTGAAGAAGAAAGCCGCAATGCTGGCCAAAGCTTTCGACTTGTTTTGATGAATCGGCGTGCCGAACAGATTACGGGCCTTAACCGGGATCAAGTCAAAGGCGAACTGGTTGAGAAACTGTTTCCTGATACGCTTAAGACCGATTTGTGGGTGAAGGTGATCCAGGTAATTGAGTCTGGAATCCCCCACCGTCAAGATTTTTTCTACCACATCCGGCGTACCGATACCGCTTCCTGGTTCGATCTCACTATTGAAGCAGTGGGTGACGGAAAGCGGGCTATTGTGGCGTTTACCGACATCTCAGAATTACGGCTGGCCCAGGAAACGATGTTGAGCGACTCCATCCTGTTTAAGGCGCTCTCGTCTACTGTGCCCGAAGTGGGGGTCATCGTAACCAATTATTTCAAGAAGGTGCTCATTGCCAGCGGAACGTTACCCGGTTTGCTGATCAACACCGACCCCGAAGAACTAACGGGGGGGCTGCTGGAGAATAATGTATTACCCGATTTCAGGGAAGATTGGCGCAATTACCTCGGCACGGCGCTCACCGGAGAGTCACACTTTTTCTCTGATCACTGGGGCGGCTGGCGTAGCGAAGTATACATTGGACCGGTGCGCAATGCGAAGGGGGATGTTGTCATGATTCTGATCGTTTTCCGAAACGTCACTGAGCAATACCGGCAACAGCAGGCATTAATTCAAAGCAACACCGCCCTCCAGCAATCCAACCAAAGCCTGGAGCAATTCGCTTATGTTGCCAGCCATGACTTGCAGGAGCCACTACGCAAGATCAGGGCGTTTGGCGAATTATTGAAGGCCCATTATGGGCCTACGATTGGCCACGAAGGGATTGGGATGATTGATCGGATGCAGGCTGCATCTGATCGAATGAGTACGCTTATCCAATCATTGCTATCGTATGCCCGGCTTAGCAATGAACAAAAACCTCAGGGTGTTGTGCACCTGGAAGATCTCTTCAATGAGCTTATTCTCGATCTGAGCGTTCTCATACAGGAACGAAACGGAATTGTGCGTCTGAAGCCGCCCGTACCGATTATTCCCGGTGATGAGCAGCAGCTTCGTCAACTCTTCCAAAATCTGCTAACCAATGCCTTGAAATTTGTACCTGCCGATCGAACACCACTTATTACTATATCGGCACGGGTGGTAGAGGGCCCTAACGTACCTAACCTGGCAACGTCGGCCGATTCGATTTACGCTCAGATCTCGATTAGAGACAACGGTATCGGTATTGACCCTAATAACCACGAAACTATTTTCGGCCTGTTTAACCGGTTACATGGCCGTCGGCAATTTGAAGGGTCCGGCATCGGGCTTGCCACTACCCGAAAGGTAGTTGAGAATCATAAAGGGGTAATTACCCTGGACAGTGAAGTAGGTAAGGGCACCGAATTCCACGTATACCTCCCGATGAATCAAGTGTAAATCTTGACGCCGTTTACTATAAAAGCGGCGGTATCTAATCACAAATCAGTGACTAGATACCGCCGCTTTTTGTTGCTCCTATGCAGCCTTACTAAGCGAACGCTTTAGACGCCTTATCCCAATCGTATAGGTTCCAGGCGGCAGTTACGTAGTCTGGCCGTTTGTTTTGGTATTTCAGGTAGTAGGCATGTTCCCAGACATCCAGGCCAATGAGGGGCGTACCCGACGTGCCAGCTAGTTTCATCAGCGGGTTGTCCTGATTGGGAGTCGATACAATGTCGACTCCGTTGCCCGTTTTGATCAACCATACCCAGCCAGAACCGAATCGGCCGGTAGCCGCCTTGGCCCACTCTTCTTTGAACTTATCGAAGGAGCCAAATTTTTTGTTGATTGCGTCGGCCAAGGCTCCTTTGGGTTGTCCACCGCCTTTTGGCGACAAGGTGTTCCAGAAGAAGGTATGGTTCCAGTGGCCACCGCCGTTGTTACGCACTGCGGCGGGCGTTTTCTCATCGATGCTCCGAACCAGTTGGTCGATAGTCATACTGGCCATTGGTGTGCCTGCAACTGCTTTGTTCAGATTGTCGACATACGCTTTATGGTGCCGGTCATGGTGAATTTCCATGGTCATTTTGTCGATATGTGGCTCCAGAGCAGCGGCGTCGTAGGGCAGAGGTGCTAACGTAAAAGGACCAGCCTGCTGAGCGAATAAACGGCCTGGGGTCAGCGTAAGCCCGGCAGCCGTTCCAAAAGCTAATTTCAGGAATTCTGAACGATTCATGATAATGAGATTATTTAAGTACAAAAGAGCAGCAAAGGAGCTCCGCTACCCGGTACTGGCAAGTAACAATGTTTTTGACGGACAGCCAAACCTTCGTGAATAGCCTTAGCACACGGGAATAGTTGCCGGAATTTTATTGCATTGCACAGGAGCTGTTAGACTCATCGACAACCAATGACCGCCAGCATCCGTCCGGTTACTCCGCGTTCAAGTCTGTGCGAGAAATAGTCTGCATTATGTAGCACTGTAGAATAGGTTGAGAGTTCAAGTTGGTTGTCAGCGAGCCCGAATGCCCGTAGCTGATCGGCGTTTGCCTGTTTCAGGTCAACCAGTGCCTTGCCGGTAGCGGGATCGATTGTGATTCGGCTGGGGTTGAACTGCGCCGCCACTTCCATTCCCACGTCAAAGGAGCAGGCGTCGATACACGTGCCTATGTAAGCAAGGCAATCAGCGGGCTGAGTGCCATATTGTTGTTGCATGGTTAGCAGTGTTTTGGTGACAATGGCACCCACTGTGCCCCGCCACCCTGCATGTATGGCGGCCACGGCCCGGTTTAGGCGGTCGTAAACGAGAATGGGTGTGCAGTCGGCTACGGTTACACCCACAAGTAAGCCAGGTACGTTGGTGATTAGGGCGTCGAAGCCAGAGGTGCGCCCCGGTTCGGTAACTACCTGAACCGACGTGCCGTGAACCTGATAGGAGGTGGCCACGTTCGCTTCGGTCAGGCCCCAGTTAGCAAACCAAATCCGCCGGTTTTCGGCAACGTTTTCGGGCAAATCGTCGGTGTTAATTCCCAGGTTCAGCGAATTATATGGAGTCGGGCTGATGCCGCCATGACGCGTACTTTCAGCGGCAATCAGCTCTGGGTAAGAAGCAAATAGGGTAGGGGTCCGAAAGGAGGCGTTCTGCATACGACAAAAATAGGGGCAAAACCAACGGTCGGCATCACCAGATCCACCTGCGTTTACTTAATTCGGCTAATCGTAGATGGCCTAGCCAGTGAGGATGCTTTGAGCTTACTTTTGTCGTATGATTGAACGGATAAATCGATGGCTAAACAGGCCATTAGCCGAGGATTTCAGCTGGCAAAATCAGGGTCGGCTGGCCATGATGGCGGCGGTGTACATCTTTGTCCTGCTGAACCTGTTGAATATTGGCCGCTACAATTGGCCCGATCGTCTCTTTTTGCATGGGTTATTCGGTCTGGCTTGCGGTGTGTCTTCGCTGCTGGTAAATCTACTGGCACCGCGCTTGTTCCCCGGCTGGTACGACGAAGATAAGTGGACTGTTGGTCGCCATATCCTGCATAGTCTGTTTGTGCTTTTGGGAGTAACGGTTGGCAATCAGTTGGTATTAGTCGCGCTCAAGCTGCCGGGGCTACCTTTTCTGTCGATGTACGCGTTGGTTACCGGATTTGGCTTTTTCCCGATTCTGCTGGGTGTAATGGCCGCAGAACGTCGTCGGTTGAGCCGCAATCTGGCCCATGCCCAACAGCTCAACAAGCAGCTTGGGCAACTTCACCGGCCCAACGTACCCACAACGCCGGTCGAACCCGTGTTGCCAAGAGGGATTTTGCTAACGGGTGAAACGGGAAACGAACAGTTAAGCCTGTTGCCCAATCAGTTAATTTATGTTGAGGCGGTAGGCAATTATGTGGAGGTGCATTGGCTGAACTTCATGTTTCCCCAGAAGACTCTGTTGCGCAGCACCCTGAAAGATGTAGAGGCCGCTGTGGCGCATAACCCGCAGTTTTTTCGGTGTCATCGGTCGTATCTGATCAACCTTCGGGCAGTTAGCCACACTACCGGAAACAGCCGCGGCTACCAGCTGACCATGAGCGGCTCGAAGCGGGAGATACCCGTCTCACGGACTTACCTGGCCGCTTTCGATGCCCACATGGCAGGGCAGATTTTATAGTTTGCTGTGTGTGGTTTGACGTTGTACTGCCAGATCACCATACTTGTTGAGAAGCAGCGTAACGTCAAACCGCACACAGCAAACCCAAAAATTACCTTTCCTGCGCCAGGAGGTACAGCACCGCCATGCGAACGGCTACTCCATTTTCTACCTGATCGAGGATGATGCTGTGGGGCGAATCGGCCGCGTCGGAGGTAAGTTCGACCCCCCGGTTTATTGGCCCCGGGTGCATCAGCACGATCGGCCGGTCAAGTTCGTCTAGCATTTGCTTACTAATGCCGTAGTAGAGGCTGTATTCGCGTAGGCTGGGGAAATACTTGATCTGCTGCCGCTCCAGCTGGATACGAAGCACGTTGGCCACATCGCACCACTGCAGAGCTTCGCGCACATCGTGTCCGATACGCACCCCAAGTGCGGCCATGTGTTTTGGAATCAGGGTCGTAGGGCCGCAAACCATTACGTCGGCACCTTGCTTCTGTAAGCAGAAAATATTGGACAGGGCCACCCGCGAGTGAGTGATATCGCCAATAATCGCCACCCGTTTCCCCGCCAGATCACCCAGTTTTTCGCGCATTGAAAACGAGTCGAGCAGGGCCTGCGTCGGGTGCTCGTGGGTGCCATCGCCTGCATTCACCACATTGGCCGGTATGCGTGTCGACAGGTAATGCGGTGCACCGGGACTGCTATGGCGCATCACAATCATATCGACCTTCATGGCCAAAATGTTGTTGACGGTATCGAGCAGTGTCTCACCTTTTTTTACGGAACTACCCGACGCCGAAAAGTTAACAACATCGGCCGAAAGGCGCTTTTCGGCCAGTTCGAACGACAGGCGGGTACGGGTCGAATTTTCAAAAAAGACGTTGGCAATCGTGATGTCCCGTAGCGACGGGACCTTCTTGATCGGCCGGTTAATAACGTCTTTGAATTGCGTTGCTGTCTCCAGAATAAGCTGAATGTCGTTCTGGTTCAGGTCTTTAATGCCAAGCAGGTGGCGCGTACTAAGTTGCGGCATGGGGCGCGGCGGGGGCGACGATTTGGCAAATGTACTTCCTAAATGGGTAAATGGGTAATTGAATACGGCTGGGAGTTGGGAGTGTTGCTGGCTACAGGCACTACTTTGGTCCTGTTGCCAGCAACCCCCTTGTTAGCCCAATACCGCCAGGCCAAAGGCAGGAAGTGCCAGGGTGCCTTTAGTCAGCAACGTACTTGGAAGGGTATGAAATTGAACAGCGTCAACGGCTTGCTCAGCGGCCGATAACACCACATTGATCGGCGACTTGCTCAAATTTTGCACAATCCAAACGCTTCCCTGGGCATTCTGCCGGCCAAAGGCAATGATCCCTTTCTGCCGGATACCACTTAACCGCAGGCGGCTGCGGTTATCAGTCAGAATTGGATGCCCATTCCGAAAGGCGATCAGCCGTTTGTAATGTTGAAACAGCGACGTGGGATCGGTCTGTTGCTGTGCCAGGGGCCGCACTGTGCGGCTGGTTGAGTAGCGGGCGGGCATCCACCGGGCGCGGTTGGGATCGTTTTTGCCGACGTTCCAGATGAACGGTTCACGGATATGCTCATCGGGCTTCATGCCAAGCATGCCGATCTCTTCGCCATAATACAGATAGGGATTGCCGGGCAGTGTGAGCAGCAGGTTGGCGGCCACTTTCAGTTTATTCTGGTCACCTTTCAGCAGGCTACCAATCCGGTTCTGGTCATGGTTCGATAAAATCAGCGCGTCGATAAATTGATCGTTGACTTCCCCGTAGGCCAACTGGGTTTCATGCAGAAAGGCCATTACGTCGTTCTCGTCGTTACCCCGCCGAATGATTTCTTCCAACTCAAGTGCCAGGTCAAAGTTGAAGTTTGCCTGTAAGCCCCGGAAATAAGGAGCCACCTTACTGGGGCGGGTCCAGACTTCACCGACCAAGTATGCGCCGGGCTTCGCCGCCTGCACTACCTGCCCGAATTCCTCCCAAAACTGGTGATTCTTGGGCTCTTCGGCTTCGCGGTATAAATGCCGGGCGGCATCGAGCCGGAACCCGTCGACGCCGACCTCCGTGAGCCAGTAGCGCACGATCTTATAGATTTCTTCGCGCAGCGGCCGATGGTCGAAGTTCAGGTCAGGCATGCCGCTCCAGAACATGCCGTAGTATTTTTCGGTAGCGGGATTTTTGGTGTTAGCTCCAGGTACATAGTGCCAGGGGCTGCGCTCGTTCGAGTCGGCGGTGATGTCTCGGGTGGCCAGATTCCGGCGTTTTATCTCATCTGGAAGCATCCATTTGTAGAAGGAGCGATACGGATTATCGGGCCCTTTAGCCGCCTCCTGAAACCAGTGGTGTTTGATGCTGGTATGGTGAATGACCAGGTCCATTAGTACCGCAATATCCCGTTTGTGCGCCTCTTCGATCAAGCGCCGAAAGTCAGCCAACGTACCGTAGTCGGGGTCAATACCGTAGAAGTCGGTGATATCGTATTTATGGTAGGTCGGCGAGGGGTTGATGGGCATGAGCCAGATGGCCGAAATGCCCAGATCGCGCAGGTAATCCAGTTTTTGGGTAACGCCGTTCAGGTCGCCGATACCGTCGTTATTACTATCGGCAAAGGCACGGACAAACAACTCGTAATGTACGCCGGAAGCGCCGACGATTTTGGTGCCAACGGTAGGCGTATGGGTAAGAACTTCGGGTGTCAAGGTGGCAAGCGTTGTTGATTATTACCGTATAAGGTCTCTGAGACCGTATAGGTTTGATTTGCCACAAAAAAACTCGCCAAACAGAAGTCTGGCGAGGTGTCAATGAAGTGTGGTTCAATCAATTTCTATTTTTTCGTAATGGTAATCTTTGGGGCGGTTGCATTCGAGAAGTCAAGCAGGATATCGTACGTACCTGCGGCGGCCACTTTTAGGTTAGCACCGTTCAATTCCAGCGTACCATTAGCTCCATCGTCGCCGTAGTTGGTATCCCATTTGTTGTCGGCCCGAACTTTCATCTCGCCCACTTTAAGCTTTACACCGGTTAGAGTCCAGACGCCGTCTTTCGACAAGTCTGGCCGGAATGCCTGATCGGGACCGTCCCAACCATTTGGCGTAGCATCACCTACCAAGCCCCAGACTTTAGTTGCAGTCAGCGTGTATTTCAGACCAGTTGGCTTCAGATCGGCCACAATCAGGTATGTACCTGGTGTGGTGATCTTAATGTTGTCGCCGCCAGCAGACAGCTTACCAGCTGAGCCACCGTAGTTGACCGCCCAGTCGTTATTTTGGCGAATTTTGATGTCGCCGGCTTTCAGGGTAGTCAGCGTGAACCACTGATCGGTCGAAGGGTCGTAAGTCAGGTTCTGATCGGGCCCGTTCCAGCCGTTTAGGGTTGCATCACCAACAACACCCCATGAGAATTTCTCAACAGCGTAGGAAGATGCGTTTAGATTGAAGGTCACTTTATACGTACCTGCCGTTACTTTGATATTATCGCCACCAGCGGATAGCTTACCAGCCGAACCACCGTAGTTTACCTCCCATTTATTGTCTTGACGGATTTTGATGTCACCGTCAATCAGGTTTACATAAGCGACAAATATGCCCGGTGTTTCTGTCTTGTAAAAGGGCTGATCGGGGCCATCCCAGCCGTTGGCCGTAGCACTACCTACCAGGCCCCAGGGCGAGCTTAGGTCGAGGCGGTCGAGGTAAGGTGTTGTTTTCACTGTAGCCAGTGCCGACGATAAAATAGTGCGGCCACCTAACGCCGACATTACCTTCACGTCGATATCAGCCGCTGTAGCCGGAGTTAGTCCCAGACCCAGTAGCAGACTATTGAGTTCGGCTCCTTTGAATGTTTTTGACAAACCTGTGCCAACATTCATTGATGCAGCTTTTGAAAAATCACCACCCTTCTTATCGATCATGATCGTGTAGTTGGCGGCGGCATTATAGCCGTAATTTGGCTTGGGCCAGCTAATGGTCAGGGCATCTTTATCGGCGTTCTCTTTAACCAGTACAACCGATGGAGCTGACACGCTCACAACGGGGACTGCCGAAAAATCGAGAATGAGTTTTTCCTCTTCTTTCTGACAGGCTGCAAACACCAGCAACGCTGACGCGGCAACCACAAAGCGTTTAAGTAGCGATTTCATATCAATAGAGTTGATTTTTAGTTGGGTTTATGGCTTGTCGTTTGTCGTTTCTAGTTGTGTTGCTACTCCAGGAATTAGTACTCAGTGGCGGCACAACCAAAAACGACAAACGTCAAATTAATTTAATAGCCTGCGTTATTCTGCTTCAACGTGGGGTTGGCCACCAGGTCTGTTGCCGGAATTGGGTACAGATTAAACCGGGCATCAACGGCACGGCCTTCTTTTGTACCACCTTTAAATGGCCACAGATACACATTCGTCGTAAACCGGTCGTAGCGAATCAGATCGGTGCGGCGGTAGCCTTCCCAATACAGCTCGCGGGCACGCTCGGCCAGGATGAATTCGAGGTTAATCGATGTCACCGTTGCTGCTTTAGCCCGAGTGCGAAGCAGATTCACGTAGCTGATCGCCGTTGCCTGATCGCCACCCGTTCCGCCGCGCAATACGGCTTCGGCGTAGGTCAGGTACATATCGGCCAGACGAATCAACGGGAAATCGGTATCAACAAACTGAAGATCAGAACCAGCCCTACCCGTCGACGTAACGTTCTTGTATTTCGAAACGGCAAAGCCATCTGTGAACGTACCCAGGTCGTTTACTTCGCGCTGCTGCCCATCTGTGTAGAACGTACCCCGCTTGTCGGCCGTGGCAGTCACGTCGGGGAATACATCAGCCAGCTTCTGGGTAGAGCGAATGCCTGCCCAGCCACCGTTGACGCCGTAGTTGTTCACGTTCATTGAGCCACCTACCTGCGCATGCACCAGGAACGTCATGCCGCCGTAGGTCTGGGTACGTGTACCGTCGAACGCAATCGGGAAAATGATCTCTTTCGACAGGTTGTTATCCGCCGTAAACAGGTTCTGATACGTTGGTTCGAGTTTGTAGACACCCGAATCGATCACCTTCTTGGCGTACGTGATAGCCTCCGTGAACTTGGGTTGAGCAATGTATACCTGTGCGTTCAGGTACATACGAGCCAGAATAGCCTGTGCAGCGGCGCGATCAGCGCGACCATACTCAGCAGCACCGGGAGCCGCCAGTTCGGTCTCAATCGCTTTCAGTTCGCTTTCTACATAGTTGAACAGCTCCACGCGCGTTGCCTGACGGGGCAGGAATGAACCTGGTGCATCAGCCTCAGTCACGAATGGCACCGTACCGAACATATCGATGGCGTGGAAGTACGCCATAGCACGCAGAAAGCGAGCTTCAGCCCGGTACGTTTTGGCATCGGCCGCATTTTGACCGGTGATGCCCCGTTCGCTCAGTTTGGCGTCAGACGTTTCCCGGATGAACTCATTTGACAGTGAGATCATGTAGAAAATCCGGTTGTACATGGCCGTGATAAAGCCGTCGCTCGAGGTCCAGGTCATCTTGTTGATGTCCTGAATGGTGGCATCGTTCCAGGCAATTTTAGCCTCGTCGGTGGGTAGCTCCTGTAGTTTCCAGAGTAACCGCATGTAGTTGGACGTGCCCTCATCGATGCCCGAAATGTCGGGCTTACCCGAAGGCCCCTGCTGACCGCTAACGGCCAGGGTGGCATACAGACGAGCCAGTACCGGCTTGTAGTTTGCGAAATCGGCGTATACCGAAGCCGACGTCACTTCGTATTTAGGTACGCGGTCGAGGTCATTGACACACGACGCAGCCATCGCCATGGCGGCAACCAGCATACCTGCTTTTATCGTTAATTTAAACATATCAGTAGTTGGTTTACCCCCAACCCCCTAGAAGGGGGTTAGTGCTTCGCGCGATAAATAAGCAGCGCATTAGCCCCCTTTAGAGGGTTGGGGATATTTGTCGTTTAGAAGTCAAGAGTGAGACCCAGCGTGCCAATCCGTGGACGTGGGTAGAAGTTGTTGTCGATACCACCCGAAATCTCCGGATCAAGGCCCGAGTATTTCGTGATCACAAACAAGTTCTGGAACGTCGCATTCAGGCGCAGACTGGCCCGGCTGTCGATAACCCGACCAAAATTATAGCCGAAGTTCAGGTTGTCGAGCCGCAGGAACGACGCATTCTCTACGTAGTAATCCGAGAAGAACTGCTGCGAACGGAAACGCGTATCGAGCACATTGGCCGAACCATTCGACAAGAAGCCGAGTGAGTTCACCAGGCTTTGCGTCGTACCGGTGTTGGCGCGAACGTTATTATACACGTAGTTGCCAGCCGTTCCGCGCAGTACCAGACCCGCGTTGAACTTACCAACGGTCAGGTTTGTGGTGAAACCGAACAGTTGAACCGGGTTCGACGATTTGTAGCGATACCGGTCATCGATGGTAATTGATCCGCTGTTATTAGCGTCTTCATACACCCCTTCGATTGGCTGACCGTTGGCGTTGTACACCTGCCGGTTCACGTAGAACGTATTGGTTGGGTAACCTACCGTCTGAATCTGGATGGTGTTGCCCGTACCTCCCGAAATACCACCGACCAGAATACCCGGATCGTTTGGTGTTGGTACCTTGGTCAGCTTGGTGATCTTGTTCTCGTTGTACGTGTAGTTGAATCCAACGTCCAGGGTTAGCCCTTCGCGCTGAATAGGCGTAGTGTTTACCAGGAATTCGATACCTCGGTTTTGCAACGTACCCACGTTGGTCAGAATCTGGTTGGTCAGGTTTGAGCCAGCCGCTACTGGAATCGTAGCCAGCAGGTCTTTAGACAGCTTGTTGTACACGTCGATGCTACCCGAAATACGGCCGTTGAGCAGGGCATAGTCTAAACCGGCATTGACCGACTCCGTCTCCTCCCACTTAATGTTAGCGTCATAACCACCCGCCCGCAGAGTACGGATAAATGTGTTGCCGAACTGATATTGAGCCGTAGGATCCGAGATCAGGTACGTTGGCAGGTATGGGTAGTTACTCACACCAGCCGGAAAATCCTGCTGACCCGTTACACCGTACCCAACACGCAGTTTCAGAGCCGAGATCGTTTTTGAATCTTTCAGGAAGTTCTCATCCTTAATGCTCCACGATGCTCCCAGCGACGGGAACCAACCCCAACGGGCGTTCTGACCAAAACGAGAAGTAGCGTCGCGGCGAATGGTACCTGTTATCACATACTTATCGTTGAACGTGTAGTTTACCCGACCAAAGAAGGCGAGCAATGTATACTGAGTGTTGAATGGGTTACCGGCCGGATTGTACTGAGCACCGTTGGCGATGTTGTCGGCATAGGCTGGTTCGTCGCGCACAAAATCCTGGTATGAGTAACCACCCGTTGCATCAATGCGGCTCCGGATGCTCTTCAGATCTTTAGCATAGTTGAGGTAAAACTCCAGGGTTTTGCCCGTGCGGGTTTGCGAGTAAACGCGGTCGATACCACCCGTTGTGGCAAAATCACCGGTAATGCCCGGACGACCCTGACCACGACCGTAGTTGGAAGCAGCAAAAGCAGGCACCTGAATGCGGCCGTCGGTCGACGAGATGTCGAGACCTAAGTTCAGGTTGGCCCGTAGCTCGCGCAGGAATGGCATACGGTAATCGAGCTGCACGTTACCAACCAGCCGGTTGATCTGGTTACGGTCTTCTTTGTCGTACAGCAAGCCCAGTGGATTGCGGGTAGCCTGCCCGTTTGGACGGCCTGTTGTCGGATCGAGCCATTCGTATAAACCGCCGTAGTTAGCGTTGCCGCTTAACACGGGTTTGGTTGGGTCGAAGCTGATCGCCGCACCAATGGCACCCTGATCAGCAAATCGGTTGTTTACAATCGATCCTTTCGCGCTCACTTCAACCCGCAGGTCGTTGTTCAGGAACCGGGGCGAGAGGTTAATTGCCACTGAATGACGCTGAAAGTTCGACGTCTTCAAAATGCCGTTTTGTGTCGTGTATCCGTACGATACGCGGTAGGGGATATTTAGGTACGAGCCAGCTACCGCTACGTTGTTATCATTGCTGATACCCAACTGATAAATCTGGTCTTGCCAGTCAGTGCTGGTCGTGCCGCTAGTCAGTGAGCGTTGCTCAGGCGTGGTAAAGCCAGTGGCAGGCGTTACGTCATTGATAAGCGACCGAAACTGCTCGCCATTTAACACAGCCACCTTTTTCGCAATTTTAGAAATCGACACTTGCGAGTTAAAGCTGATCTTTGGTGCACCCGTTGCCCCTTTCTTTGTCGTGATCAGGATAACGCCATTGGCAGCACGAGCCCCGTAGATAGCCGCCGCCGAGGCATCTTTCAACACCGTAAAGGTTTCGATATCATTCGGGTTAATCAGGCTAAGCGGGTTGGCAGCGCCCGAAATTCCCGTGTTATCGACAGGTACGTTATCAATAACCACAAGCGGATCGTTACTGGCGTTGAGCGATGAACCGCCCCGAATACGAATGGTGCTACCACCGCCGGGCTGGCCGCTTGGTGGCGTAATTGACACACCAGCCAGTTTACCGGCAATGAGTTGCTCTGGCGCTACGATATTACCCCTTTGGAATTCCTCCGACGAAATCGAAGCGATCGAGCCTGTCAGGTCTTTACGGCGTTGCGTACCGTAACCCGTAACAACAACCTCCTGCAGCGATTTTGAATCATCGGCCAGCGTTACGTTGATAGTTGTCTTGTTGCCAATGACTACTTCTTGTGGGGTCTTGCCCACAAAACTAAATACCAGCGTACCGGTGGCTGGAGCCTGAATACGGAATGAACCCGTGGCGTCCGTATTCGCACCGCGAGTCGTTCCTTTCAGCGCAACTGTTACACCGGGTAGGGGTGAGCCATCAACTTCCGAGACTGTTCCTGTTATCGTTTGGTCCTGCGCAAGTGCCGGGAATGTTCCCAGTAGCAACAGCACCACAAACGCGTTGAACGAACTGCTACAGGTCGCTACTGCCGTTTGGAAAAACCTTCTGACAGAGAGGTTATTCATAGGTGAAAATATTATTTGTTGGTAGAAAAAATGCAGCCAGCCCGGTTGAGTATTCAGAGCCAACTTATTCTTGCAAAAATAATATAATGCCTACCCTCGTGTCGTTCCAGTTTATTGTCAGATTCGTATAGTGCTACGGAATCACCAAACAATCATGTAATTGATTGACTAATAGCGGGTTATGGATAAAAAAGGCGTGCCGCTTTCTTAAAAAGGCACGCCTGGTACTTATTTATTTTTGAGAAAGGCCACGCTTACTCAACGAGTTCAGGGCGGCTGGTGTGAATACTCAGGTATTCACTTGGTGTTTGATTTGTCAGCTTTTTAAACGACCTGTTAAAGGCGGTTTTTGAGTTGAAGCCTACTTCATAAGCCATACTCAATACGGTATACGACCGAAATCCGGGATCATCTAGTCGACGTTTCAACTCTTCGATGCGGTGGTAATTAATGAAGTCGAAGAAGTTCTTATTATACTCTTCATTGAGCACCTTTGAAAGAACGTGGGGTGGAATCCTAAGTCGTATGGCCAACTCAGCCAGCGTGAGGTTCGGGTTCGTGTAGGGTTTATGGCGTTTAATATAAGCGTCTACTTGCTGGCGCAGTGCGGTAGGCGATTCAGCTTGTCCGGCTGTTGGGGGATCGGGTGCTGTTATATCAGGAATTGCCTGATTAACTGGCTGTGACAGTTGCTGAGGCACCGGCATGCTGGTAACCTGCTCTACTGAAACCGGAATAACCAGGCTCCGTTCGGGTTCCGTGTCGGGAAGTTTAAATATCTCCGGCTGATGGATCGCATAATAGCCCAACAGGTAAATAATGCTGGAGAAAGTAAGCCAGATCAGATCGACGTTTTTCTCAGCAATAGAAATGCCGTCTGCACCGGCGGCCAGACTTCCGATTGTAACCAGACCAAAGAAAAAGAACCATAGACCCAGGCAAACAGCCTGCACCGTCAATACCGTGTTCAGGTAATGCACCTGCGGCTCGGTCGATAGGTTCATTTGGTGTTGTTCCTGGTAGGTACGTATAGTCCGGCGGCACAGCAACCAGTAGCTGACATTGTAGACCAGCCCCAGCAAACCAGCTAGCAGAAATAATCCCGACAGCCAGGGGTCTCGGTTCACAATCTTTAATTGCAGTAGCTTACTGTCACTCAGCAAATAAGGCATGTAGACGATCACCTGCACCACTGCGGGCACAAAATGCCGCCACCATCCCGCCGCCGGAATACTTGTGTTAAATAGTAGTTTGCGCAGATAGATATAGAAGATCGGCGCGTATAGAAAGAGAATCAGATCGGGCAATAACAGCAGTTTTGTGTATGCCTGCGCTACATCCCGGTAGGTAGCTACTGTTCTAACGAAGAGTAACAGCGAGGAAAGGCCCAGCAGCAGGACCAGCCACCGGTTCGCCGAGCGGTTATAATTCTGAATGCTGGGAATAGCGATCAGCAGTAAAAGGCCCTGAAAGGCCGAGAACAACATGAGGAGGTCATAGATAGAATAGAAGTGGAACGTACCTGACAGATCTTCCCAGCTGAGAATGGCAACATCCACTTCCCTCACGCCCGTTTGATTGGTCTGGTATAACACGCGGTTGGTACGAGCTTTACCACTTTCTCTCCCTTCGACGGATTCCCAATTACCCCGGGTTACTTTGTATTCCAAACGAGGTAATGCACTCCTGATTGTGAGTTGATAGGAGCCATCAGGCATGTGTTGAAACTGATAATCAGGGTGCGCTGAGTTCCATTTTGTGAAATTACCACTTAAAAAAAGCTGTGCATCGTGCGGGGTGTTTTCGGGTAGTTCGGTAATAACAAAGTGGTAGGTAAACGCTTTGGTCGGTTGTGCCTGTCCATTCACCTGAAAGCTGCTCAGGCAGAGGAACAGCCACAGCAGTAGCCAATTTGTTTTCATACGTTGATGAATTGACGATAAACGAATGACCAGCCAAAGGCCGGGGCCTCGTAAAATGAGTAAATAGGGTAGCTTGCGCTATAGAAAGCTAACACTTGTTGGGTTGTTTACGTTACTAAATTACGAATCTAACGCTCAGCGAAATGAAAATTAAGGTAGAAGAAGGTCTGGATAAACCCTTCCTGACAGATGGTCGGCATGAGGTTGAAATCACGCATATTGACGAAGGTAAAAGCGAATACAAGGGTATCCCGTTCATTGCCTGCCGCTTTGAAAATGAGGAGGGGTTTGTCTCTCAGCGTTTCTATATCTCTCCCGCCGGTATGCCCATCCTAATGGAGCTCTGCCAAGCAGCTGGTATTGAAGCGGAGGCCAAAAAAGAGTTGGATACAAACCGGTTGATGGGTAAGAAGGTCTCAATCGAAGTGGGTGACTACACGTACAACGACCCTGAATCGGGTGCAGAGCGCACGTTGAAGCAAGCTTCGGCTTTTGAGCCACTGGCCTAACGCATACCTGCTTTGGCAGTTATTGACCCTTATATTTGCAGTTGACTACACAGCCGTCAGAGGTTGGCCTTCCCGGCCTTAACCTCTGACTTTTTTTTATGACCATGAACACACTACGTATCCTTTTAATTTGTTTACTCCCGTTGGCTTCGATGGCCCAGTCGCCCGTATCAACCCGGCTTAGTTCGGGGCTTGATCTGGGAGCTGGTTTCCGGAAGGATCAGGTTAGTCCTTCGCTTTCTTACTACCAATTGCTGAGTGTGACCAAGAGTAAGTTTCTGTCGGTAGGCTGGCAAACAACGTTTCGAACCTTTTATGCTAGTAATGTTGACTACATCACAGCGCCGGCTGACCTGTCGCGTGGCGGAAAGACCGGCTTCTACGCCCTGGGTGCACCACTCGTGCCGGCCCGACTCGACACGTTGAGTATGTCATCGGCGTCAGGTACGTCGCTGAACCTGGGTGTGCGCGCTGAGATCCACCTCAAGTTTGTAGACATCGGTGCCAGCGCCGACATCCTGGGCATTACCATCGGCCGGAAACGGATCGGTCAGTATCGCTCATCTACCGGCTCGTTTATTGGCAAGACCAGTGCCGGAGTTGATTCGACGCAACGATTCACCGGGAGCAATGTAAATCAGTCGGCCCGGCCAACTATTGCCAATTTACAGTTGCTGGGTGATAATGCCATCGGCACCCTGGCGACAGAAGTATATGCCCGTGCACTGGTAGGTCAACGAGTCGGTATTAAGGTTGGGTACCAGTGGCTGACTACGGAGTACACGGCTTCAGTAAAAAATGTGCTGGATGACAATAACCGTTTCAGAAGTCATTCAGGCCTTACCTACGTTGCCGTTACGATTCCATTTTTCAGGTGATCAGACACGTTATGAAAACAGGCATTATTGTCCTCGCCGCGGGGGCTTCCAAACGCTTCGGGGGCATAGCCAAGCAGTTACTGACCGTAAATGGCACTTCACTGGTTCGGAATGCAGCCGACATTGCGCTGGCAGCAGAATTAGGTGGTCCGGTTGTTGTCGTATTGGGCGATCGGCGTGAACAGGTAGCTCCTGAATTGGATGGTCTCGGCGTTACGCTTATCGACAATCCTACTTACAGCGACGGCATCTCTTCGTCGGTGAAAATTGGTCTGGCGGGATTGTTCCTCATGCAGCCAACTATCGACACGTTTATTATCATGCCCTGTGATCAACCGTTTCTCACGCCTGCGTTGTTGCGGCAACTGGTAGCTACACAGGAGGAAACAGGTAAAGGGATTGTTGCCACACGCTTTGCCGACCAGGTACACATGCCCGCTTTATTTACCCGTCAGTATGCCGAGCCGCTCTCTAAACTGACGGAGGATAAAGCACCAAAGTGGGTTATCATAAAACATAAAACCGACCTCGCAGAAGTCGGTTTCGAACCTGCCGCCATCGATCTTGATTTCTGGGCGCAGGTAGAAGAGTTGACAAAGTAAGCGCTTAAAAAAAGAAGCGTTCCCAGATCGGGGACGCTTCTTTTTTGATTGTGAACTACATCATTTTCGTGATGAGCTGCTCAACGGTGATGCCTTCTGCTTCGGCTTTAAAGTTGCGGACAACCCGGTGACGCAGGATAGGCATGGCAACGGCCCGAACATCTTCAATATCAGGCGAATACTTACCAGCCAGCAGTGCATTACATTTAGCGGCCAGAATTAGGGCCTGCGAAGCACGGGGACCAGCGCCCCACTCCAGGTATTGGCTGGCTTCGGTTGAGGCCATCTCTGTATTCGGGCGGGTCTTATGTACCAGCTTAACGGCATATTCAACTACATTGTCGGCCACGGGTACACGGCGAACCAAATGCTGAAACTCTGCAATTTGTTCACCCGTAATCACCTGCTGCACCTGATACCGCTGGTCATTAGTCGTGCTCTTCACGATCGCAACTTCTGACTGGTATGAGGGGTAATCGAGGTAAATGTTGAACATAAACCGGTCGAGCTGGGCTTCAGGTAGTGGGTACGTTCCTTCCTGCTCGATGGGGTTTTGTGTGGCCAACACGAAAAACGGACGGCCTAAGGAATAATTCTGACCGGCAATTGTCACCTTGTACTCCTGCATTGCTTCAAGCAGGGCCGATTGAGTTTTGGGCGGCGTCCGATTGATTTCATCAGCCAAAATGATGTTGGCGAAAATCGGGCCTTTGATAAACTTGAAATTACGATCCTGATCCAGTGTTTCAGAACCCAAGATATCCGAAGGCATCAAGTCGGGCGTAAACTGGATACGATTGAAGTTAAGGTCAAGCGCCCCGGCAATAGTTTGGATCAGCAATGTCTTGGCCAATCCTGGAACACCTACCAGCAGACAGTGCCCCTGGCAAAAGATAGCCGTGAGTAGTAGTCTGACCGTCTCGTCCTGACCAATAATGACTTTACCGATTTCTGTACTTAATTTCTTGTAAGCGTCTTTCAGGGCTTCTGCAGCCTCCACGTCGGATGTATAAGGCATTAGGGAATTAGGAAGAAAGAATTGAGTTTGATGACTTATGAATCAAGAATGGGCAATCTAATCGATTAATTCTTATTCTTAATCCATACTCGTTAATTACTAGCCTGCGCGCCACTGTTCTGCGTAGTCCCAAATATGCGGCAACTTGTATACTCAGGATCAACCGTGATGTACACGTCGCCAACCGACCGCTTGAACCACTCGTCAATTGCCTTGTTCTTCTTGTTTTGCAGCACAATGTTCTGCAGCTTTTCGAAATCCAGCTTATAGTCGGCGGTGTGAGGCGCAATCTTCGTTTTGTAGTACAAAATCCGTACCCCAGTCTTGCCATCATCTGACCGATAAGGCAGAACAGGCGTCATTTTTCCGACCGTCATTGTATCCAGAATTGAAAACATCGCGTAGTCCATGGTACCGTCCATCGCCATCCGTGAGCTACCCGACTGAGGATCACGCAATAGGCCGCCGGCATCGGCAGTAGCTTTGTCTTCTGAAAAATCTTTAGCGGCCTTTTCGAATTTGAGGCTGTCAGACATAATCAGCGTACGCAGGCTGTCGAGAAACCGGGTTGGCTCGGTTACTTCAAGGCGGTTGTACTCGGGGCGGAGCAGAATGTGCCGGGCGTGGTACTCAGCGCCCCGCGTTTCAATGAGTTGGATCAGGTGAAAACCAAAGTCCGATTCAACGATGTCCGACATTTCGCCTGGCTTCAGCTTCAGGGCTGCGCCTTCGAATGGAGCAACCATCATACCGCGCTTGGCATACCCCAGATCACCCCCTTTTTCGCCCGAACCAACGTCTTCCGAATTGGCTTTCGCCAGTTCAGCAAAATCGGCACCCCGGGTAATGCTGTCTTTCAGGGCCTGCAGCCGCTTGCGTAATGTTTCCTTTTGGGCCTTGGTCACAATCGCGTAGCGCACGATCTGTCCCACCTCCACTTCGGCCGGCATGTAAGGCAGGCTGTCTTTAGGAATAGTGTTAAAAAACTTCAGCACGTCGCGGGGAGTCACCTTTGTCTTCTCTGTAATGGTCTCCTGCATTTTACGGGTCAACATCTGGTCACGTACCTGCACCCGTACTTCGCCTTTCAGCATTTCAAGGCTCTTGCCAAATTGCTCGACGATGTTTTTCTCGTTGCCATATTGCTGCACCATGTACGACATCCGGTTATCTAACTGGCTATCGACCTGCTTTTCGTCAACCACAACGGAGTCGATCTCTGCTTTGGCGAGCATCATTTTGTTGATGACCAGACTCTCGAGCAGCTGACACTTCTGCGGAGCCTGCTGGCCGTTGGCAGCATAGGATTGCAATGCCTCTTCCAGGTCTGACTTCAACACGTAATAGTTGTCGACCTTGGCAATGATCTTGTTCAGAACTACCGCTTCATTGTCCTGAAGGGTGTCAGAAGCTGCCACAGCCGACCGAACCGGCTGAGGCAACGAGGCGGTGCGGGTAGCAAATCCGCCAGTGCTGAATGCCTGCGCAAGGCCCAGGGTAAGCCCTAGTAAACTCAGCGAAGCCGTTTTTAATTTATCCATATTGTTTAAAAAGGTCTTTCGTCTAATGGTACCTGGCTAGCAGGACGACACTAAACTGTGAACTCATTTAAGTAGTCGTTTCAACTCGTCCTCGTTCACCTGAACGGGGTATTTCTGACGCAGTTCAGCCAAAAATTGCCGTTCCAGGTAGGCTTGATAATCGTTGATAACCGTCCCCCTGGCTTCGGCAAATGTTCGCTGACGCGCTGGCTCAAGACGGCTGATCGTAACCTGCACAACCCGGTTACCCTTAGCAAAGGTGTTGGTGCCGGTTTGCCAGGGTAGTTCGTCCACATAGGTGTTCTGCCCTTTGGCGAAGATCCCTTCAGTCACCGTAACCGCGTCGGTAGCAGTACCAC
Organism: Fibrivirga algicola; assembly: GCF_011742925.1. Classification (GTDB taxonomy): domain Bacteria; phylum Bacteroidota; class Bacteroidia; order Cytophagales; family Spirosomataceae; genus Fibrella; species Fibrella algicola. The sequence goes on along the minus strand of NZ_WAEL01000004.1, from coordinate 320,099 downwards.
TTAGCACCCGGGCAACATCCTGTTTGGATGTGGTCAAGTACGTAAACGAAACCCGCCGGGCTGCATCACCGCTGGCAACACGGGCACCCTGCAAGTCTTTTTCGTTAATACGGGCCAACTGTACGCCGTTGCTTGTCAAGTACCGAACCACCGACCGTAGTCGGCCCGCCGATGTGCTGTCTTTTTCCTGCGCATCGTGCGAAGCCGTCAGGTCGAGTACGTACGCCGGATTTTTTACCATTGCTACCAATACTTCATACAGGGCATCGCGGCCAGCTGTTGAGAGGGCCGTTTGATTTGGTTCGAACAGCAGATCGGGCGACGACCGTTTCAGGGCATACGGACTTGTTGCCAGACGGGCCTTCATCTCGGTGAGCAACTTGTCGTCGGCAGCGTCAATGATGGTAGCGACGGCTCTGGCTGGGTACGTATACTTCGCCCGATTTTGGTCATAAAACTGTTTCTGCCCCGTTGAATCGGTCAACGAACGTTCCCATACCCGTTCTTCCATCACCTGCGACAGGAGTACACCATCGCGCACTTCGGTGAGCAGGTTCCGAAATTCAGGGTATTTTTTCTCCAAGTTCGCTTCTTCAGCAACTAACAACTGATCGCCAACAAAGCGAGCGTAGAGCCGTTGCATGATCAGCTGACCGGTAAGACCCGTTTCGGCACGCGGCAGTTGCTTTTGTTGAACGTAAGTGAAAAATTTTGACGCCGGTACGGTCAACGGCGATCCACCCGCGCTGCCAATTGTCAGCAGCGTTTGGGCATTCAACGGGTCGGTAGGGGCTGGTAGGCGCCACCGGCCCTGAACCAGACTTGAGTCAGCGCGGGCCAGCGTTGCCTGTTTAGTTGCTTGATCTTCTGTGACGGTATAGTCACGGCTAAGGCGCTGAATCATGACCTGCCTGATCACCTCGGCGCGTGAGTCGGTCACTACCTTCTGCCGGATAGCCGGTGCCAGTTCGGCAAACGATTCGATCGGCCGGCGATTAATAAGTTTCAGGATGTGCCAGCCGTAGTTTGTTTTCACGGGTGGGCTATAACTGCCGGGGGTGGTAAGGGCAAACGCGGCTTCTTCCAGCGCCGGGGCATTTTGGCCGGTGGCAAAAGGCGGTAGTTTACCCCCTGCGTTTTTGCTGTTTACATCGTCGGAGTATGTACGGGCCAACGCTTCGAACGATTCGCCTGCTTTCAGCTTTGCATATACTTCGTCGATCCGGGCTTTGGCAGCCACGACCCCGGCGGGTTCGGCAGAAGGGGAGAGGCGTACCAGGATATGGGCCACCTGAATTTTCCCGCGCGATGGCCGACGGTCTTTGACCTGAATAAGATGGTAGCCAAACCGGGTACGTACCGGGGTTGAGAGGCTACCCACCGGAATAGTGTAGGCAGCATTCTCGAACGGATATATTGTCTGGAAGGCAGAGAAATAACCCAGATCGCCCCCATTCTGGGCTACGGTCGGGTCTTTCGATACTTCTTTGGCCACCGTGGCAAACGGTTCACCACTCAATAGCCGACCCCGAACGGCAAGAATTTGCTGGTAAGCAGCCAGTGTATCCGCAGGAAGGGCTTCTTCTGAAATGGGTATCAGGATATGCGAGGCCCGCACCTCCTGCTGCATGCGTTGGTAGGCTTCATTGGTCAATTGCTCAACCAGCGTCTTGTCGGTCAGGTACGTCTGCGCGAGTTGCTTACGGTAGGTAGCCATTTCTTCGCGAAAGGCCTCTGTAGTGTCGCGCCCGGATTGCTCGGCGGCCAGCACCTTCAGTTTCAGGTTGGTGTACAGATCGAGGTAGCTGCGGATATCAGTGCGCTGCGATGAGTCGGCCGAAAGCTGGTTCTTGGCGAATGAATCAAAGAATTCGTCGCTGGTAAACACTTTATTGGTCCCAAGGGCCAGTACAACCGGTTTGGCTGGCGCCGCCGGTGTTGTAGTGGCTACAGGAGCCGCTGTTTTGCAGGCGGTGACGAACCAGAGCAATAAGGCCGATCCCGTTAACCGATACGCTGCCGGGGTGCCGAAAGAAGACGATTTGAGCCGTGGGAACAAGGAAATAGAAACAGGTAAACGCATGTACAAGTTGCTACGTTCAGAACAATCGACCAGCGGGGAATAGTGCCGACGGAGAACCAACAAAGATAGAAGTTATTGAGCAGAAGGCCCTATTTTAACGTTTTTTAGGGCCAGATCGTACGTCAATTCGTAGTTGTACGAATCGCGGAGGTGCTGCCCCGTAAAGCTGGCCGGAATGCGCATAAACCGCTTCCCCGACTTTTTCAGAGACGCATCGGTAACTTCAACGCTGCTTTGGCCCAACACATCGTCGTCATCGAGTTGATTGGTAAATTGGATTCCCATGCCAGCCGCTGCCAGCCCTGCCGACACGTATTTCAGCGGTGTCAACGCTTCAACTCCGGCCAGGAGTAAACCCGCCGGTACGCTGATGACCGTATTTACTTTCTGAATTTTACTGACCATGTCGGCCGCCTTAGTATAATCGTCAACTTCGATCAGCACCATAGAGGCCACAATGCGTCCGTTTTTAGGCATTGGCAACCGAACAGGTATCGCCTGGCTCAGATCGGCCGAGGTGCCTTTACTCATCGCCTGAACCCCCCAGCCCCCATTTACCACGCCAACGGGTTTGTTCGCGGCGTCGTAGCTCACCAGCGAATAAGCCAGCATAACCTCATCGCGGCGACTAAGCGTTTCTTCCAGGTTGTTGGCTCTAAGGGAGTTCGGTTTTAATTCGGCCGTGAGTGGGCGTGGGGCCGCGCAGGAAGTAAGTAGCAGAAGCGAAAAGCCGCAAAGCGGAAGTTTCATAAATTGGAGCAGATCTTTTGGTTACAACGGTTTCGCGAAAAGAAAAGTCTTTTCTTTGTTCAAAGCGAACAGCCTCCCCTGATGTCTAATCTCAACTGCTCACTCATGAAAAAAATTCTGAGGTACGTTCTGCTGCTGCTTATCTGCAATGTGCAAGTTTTACAAGGCCTGGCAGCGGATACGCTACGGGTTAAAACGAGGCTGTCGTTCAACCCGAAAAACCGGATACAAATATCTACAGTTCCGACAGTTAAAATTCTCCACAGGCCTGAATACCAAGGTTATCCGCGTTGCGATACGTCGTCTTTTACGGTCATTGTATTAGATAGAGATCAACAATTTTTTGGATCGTACAAGGATAAACGACGTACCCTGGCGCAATTTCTGGAAATCCAGAAACAGTATGGTATTGACACCACTCAACTAGTGCCCCGGCGGATAAAAAGCTACGTATCCGTATTTACAGGACTGAAGGGGCCGAAAAAAATTATTATCGTCGATGCCAATAATAATAACGATTTCTCGGATGATTCCGCCTACGAGTTTGATACACTGACGATGGAGCGAAACTACAGAGGTGATACCACTGAACTCGCTCCCCTGGTTCGGGTGAACTATGAAAGAGCCATGAAACAGGGCATACAGCAAGCACATACGTATCTACGCCTACTGCCATATAATGAGGCTTACGGTTACCAGAACGATATGGAACGACGTTTGGCCGTGTATATCCAGACCCAGGTATACCGGGAAGGTAATTTCATAGTGGATGGTCAGGAGTACAAAGTGAGTATATCGCCAGCTAGCTGGGAACAAATTGACAATTACGCTAGACCTGATCTGAAGATACAACTGGCCGATCAGCTATACGACGCTAATAAGGAGGTTCGTATTTCAATTGGTAAAAACATGCTAGCAGGGAATCACTTATTTACCTTTTTGTCTAGTACGAAAGACGGTGAGTTGACGCTGGTGGCCGAACGGTATGATCCAAATCGGGTAGGCGGACGCGTTCGTAATCTGGCTCCGGTGCTGGTGGGAAGAACAGATAAAAATGAAGAGCTGGTAATTAGCCAGTTATTGAAAAAAGGAAGTTATGTGCTGCTTGATTTCTGGGGCTCCTGGTGTGGGCCTTGCATAGCGGGCATACCTGCGTTGAAAGCGTTGCATCAGCAGGTGAAGCCTGATAAAATTCAGTTTGTCGGCGTCGACTACGAATACAACGAGGCGGGCCGCGTGCAGGCCCGGAAACTAGAAGCCGACAAGCAGCTCAACTGGCAACAAGTGATCGAGTATTCCAGCAAACAAACTGACGCTAGCATTCCCCGGCAGCTTGGCGTACAAGTATATCCCACCTATATGCTGCTATCGCCTGAAGGACGCATTCTGATGAGGGAAGTAGGTGAAACGGGTCTGGCTGCGGTAAAAGCGAAGCTGTCGCAGTTAGGGTTACTCACGCGGTAGCAGGTCGCATTGTATATTTGCCGGATGCGCTTAGTTACCTATAACGTGAATGGCATCCGGGCGGCCATCAAAAACGGCCTGATCGACTGGCTGCGCGAGAACCCGGTTGATGTGCTCTGTTTACAGGAAGTGAAAGCAACGCACGATGTGGTCGATCTGACCCTGCTCGATGAGCTTGGCTACACCTACCACTGGCATGCCGCCGAAAAGAAAGGGTATTCCGGCGTAGCTACCTTCGCCAAAATACCTGCCGATAATGCCGTGTTGGGCTGCGGACTGGCGCATTATGACTGCGAAGGACGGATTCTACGTACCGATTTCGATGATCTGACGATCCTGAACTGCTATTTCCCGTCGGGTACGTCGGGTGATCTTCGGCAGGGTTTCAAAATGCAGTTTTTGGACGAATTTTTCGACTATGCCCACAACCTTCGGCAGTCGCGGCCAAACCTGATCGTGGTGGGCGATTACAACATTGCACATACGGCAACTGACATTCACGACCCCGTTCGAAATAAGTACACGACCGGTTTTCTGCCCGAAGAACGTGCCTGGATGACGAAGTGGTTTGAAAGTGGGTTTATCGATGCCTTCCGGGAAAAAAATCCCGATTCTGTTGAGTATAGCTGGTGGAGCTACCGGGCTGGCGCGCGGGCTACCAACAAAGGCTGGCGGATCGACTACATCTCCCTAGCCGAACCCCTCCGCGATCGTTTACTAGCCGCCGGTCATCACCCCAACGCTGTTCATTCCGACCATGGCCCGGTTTGGGCGGAAATCGTAACACGGCCTTAAGTCCGGTTTGTATCTTGAAAAACGGACTTAAGGCCGTGTTACGTACCCATGCATTACCTGATTTATAAGCCCTTCGGTATGTTGTCGCAGTTCTCGAAAGAGGGCGATAAGGCCACGCTGGGCGATCTGTCGTTTGCTTTCGAGCGGGATGTGTATCCCGTTGGGCGGCTCGACGCCGACAGTGAGGGCTTACTCTTACTGACCAACGATAAGTCGATCAACCACCGCCTGCTCGATCCCCGTTTTGCCCACGAACGCACCTACTACGTGCAGGTCGACGGGGCGATTACCGATGAGGCGCTACAGCAACTGGCCGAGGGCGTGACGATTACTGTCGATGGGAAGCCGCACCATACGCTTCCTGCCATTGCCCGGCGGCTGAACGAGCCGGATTTGCCGCCCCGTAATCCGCCCATTCGCTTTCGGGCCAACATCCCGACTACCTGGATTTCGCTTACACTGACCGAAGGCAAAAACCGCCAGGTACGTAAAATGACCGCTGCTGTGGGCTTTCCTACCCTGCGGCTGGTACGCTGGGCTATTGGGCACCTCACTGCCGAAGGACTCGCCCCCGCTGATATACGTACCCTGCTCGAATCGGACATCACCCAACTTCTGACTACGAATGGCTCAGCCACTGCGCGTTTGCCTCTACGGCCCCGAAAGCGTCGGTAAAACGACAATGGCCCGGAAACTGGCCAAGCACTACCAGACGATATACGTACCCGAAGTGGCCCGCGATCTGATTACGTCCAACGACCTGACAAGCGACGATTACGCCCGCATTGCCGTTGCTCAGACGGCTGCCGTGGAGCGTGCGATTCCACTGGCGAATCGCGTCTTGATTTGTGATACTGACTTGATTACGACGCAGTTATATGCCACCATATACGGGGTAACGCACCCGGCTGTTCTGACTGAATTGGCGGACCGCGAGCAATTTGATGCCTATTTTCTGCTTAATACCGACGTGCCCTGGATAGCCGATGGCCTTCGCGATCTGGGTCACCGCCGGGCCGAAATGTACTCGCTGTTCGAGCAGGCGCTAACAGAACGAGGCATTCCGTTCGTGGTCGTGTCAGGCGCTAACTATGAAGACCGGACACAGCAGGTGATCGACGTAATTGACAAGCTATTGGGCGAGGTAAAAGAGTAAATAGCCGAACGTCAGACCAATAACCCCGCCCGTTATAATTTCTGGTAACGTATGCCTGTTTAGTTGACGTCTAGACCAGCCAATTAGAGGAAGGAAGGTTAGCCACAGCATTCCGATCTTTACGTCTACAAGCAGTAGCAAAAACGCTAAGAACGTATTTAGCGAAACGTGTAAGGAGCTTTTGATGAATTGATTAACGAATTGCGATGTGATTAGCAGCAACGTTGCCAGCAGGAAGCTGAGGCGGACTATGAAGGACTGATCCGTCAGGTAAACCAGGGCCGTGACGCCTACCAGCAAACTGACGACTAGGTAATACCAGGTCTGGCGCTGCCGCTGATCTGAAACGTCAAAATTGGTGTGAACACCCTTTGCCTGCTTTCGGTACATGCTAACGGCGAGCGGCACAACAAGGCAGCCTACAAGAAGTAGCGCCAATACCGATGCGTTGGCAACCGGTTCATAGCGAAACAGAATCGCCAATGAACAGACAGGAAGCGTGAGCAACGGGTGGCTGGCAACGGATATGTACCGAGCCAGCGTGTTCGACAGTGGCCGTTTCGTCAAAACAACTCCCGCGCAATTTTCTGTACGTTGTCGCCTTTGCCCATCGTGTAGAAATGGAGTACGGGTGCACCGGCGGCAATCAGTTCGCGCCCCTGCTGGATGCTCCATTCAATGCCTACTTGCCGGGCCTGAGCGTCGTTTTCGCAGGCAGCAACGGCGTTTACCAGATCGTCGGGCATGTGGAGGTGGAACAGGCGGGGAAGAATTTCCAGTTGCTTGCGGGTGCTTATTGGTTTTAGGCCGGGAATAATTGGAATGTGAATGTCGTGTTCGCGGCAGCGCGTTACAAAATCGAAGTAGCGCGCATTGTCGAAAAACATTTGCGTGACAATGTAATCGGCACCTCTGGCTACTTTCTGTTTCAAGTATTCAAAATCGATGTCGTGGTTTTCGGCTTCGAAATGTTTCTCCGGATAAGCTGCCACACCCACGCAGAAATTGCTGGGCGTCATGGCCGTATCTTCTTCGTGTAAATACTGACCCTTGTTCATGTTGGCTACCTGCTCTACCAGTTCGCTGGCATACGAGTAGCCGTTCTCTTTAGCCTTGAACGTTTTGAACGGTTTGGCCGGGTCGCCACGTAATACCAGCACATTATCGATGCCGAGGTAATTCAGATCGATCAGGAAATCTTCGGTTTCGTCGCGCGAGAAGCCGCCACACAACACGTGTGGTACCGGGTCTACGTTGAACCGGTGCATGATAGCCGAACAGATACCCACCGTGCCGGGCCGTTTGCGGGTTACGATCTTGCGAATGGTACCGTCGGGCTGGGGTTGCTCAATGTATTCTTCGCGGTGATAGGTAACGTCAATAAATGGGGGCTTGAACTCCATCAATGGCTCGATGTTGTCGAGCAGATTTTTCAGATTATCACCCTTAATCGGCGGAATTACTTCAATCGAGAAAATGGGTTTGCCATTGGCCTGGCGAATATGGTCGGTAATCTTGGTCATCGGGTGGGTGTCGTTAAGAAAGCTAACTCTACTCAGTAACAAAACTTGGGCTTGACAGACTCCAGCGGAACGAGACGCCACTGGCCAGTCCGTTGCTCCAGGGAGTAACCGAAAGACTGGCCGACTGGTGCCGGTTTTCGTGAAGTTTTGGAATACCCCAGCCTGCCAGCGACCCTACGGCCGCCCCAACGAGCAGATCGCTGGGAAAATGCTGTCCCGCTTCGTAGCGAAGGTAAGCCGTACCGGAAGCCAGGCCAAGTGAGCTGACCCAGACCCAGGGTTTAGCCTTGGAGGTGGGGTGGTAATGGCGAAAGATTTCAGCGGCAAAAACTGCCGTTGCAAATGCATTGGAAGCATGCCCCGAATAAAAGGAGCGTTGCGTGTCTTTATCGAGCTTTTCGTCGAGGGGAACGGCGGGATTGTAGGCCAGCGGACGGGTACGTTCAACCGCGTTTTTAACGGTGCTTTTCACGCCGTTTGTGAGCAGCATGGTTTCAACGTACATAACGCCAACGGTAAAGAGCTCACTACTGACAAACGAAAAGCTGGGCTCGGTGGTGGATCCATCTGTGTTGGTCCGGATACGTCCGGGTATGGCGTTGACCGGGGCTTTTGCCGACAGAATAACCAGTCCCGTCAGGCCAATTCCCGTGCCGAGGGTGAGGTCGCTGAGCCGGGCGGCTTTGGGTGAATAGTGGTCGAGCGCCGACCGATCGAGGCTGGGTACGTTGGCGCGGTTCAAGTTCTGAACGCCATCGATTGTCAGCGGCTTTAGATCCCGATTGAAGGCATAAGCCGTTCCGTACGAAGCTAGTCCTGCGCCCAGTAAGGTCACCTCACGCCCTGTTTTTAGCGAATAAGGCGACAGGTTCTGGGCCTGAACCTGAATGGTCAGCGAAAGGCCAAGCAGCAGGCCAATACTACGTTTCTTCATAGGCGTTCAACAACAGGTACGTTCCCAAGCCAGACAATCCGGCCTTCGACGGTTGGGTACCCCATTTCTTTGTATAGGTCAATAAAGGTAGACAGGTACGACTCGGACTGCTCGCTTTGGCTTTCGTACTGAACCAGCACAACGCCGCCGTCGGGCTGGTGAACCACCCGGTGGGGGGCACCCTTTGCCTGTTTTTGGGTTAAAATGCTCCGGTCTGTATCAATGCGCCGATCATAGCCGAATACATCGAGTAAGTCGGCATGAGTCACGATGGCGGTGAGTCCTTCGCGCAGATCGGCCACTTCAACCGAGCGGATAACGCCCTCACGAACCAGCCGGGCGAGCGTTTTGTCGATGCAGTCAACGCCTTTGATCAGGCTGAGCGCAGCGCAGAGCTTGCGGTCACGTTCGCGGTTTTGTTCAAAGGTACGGGTGTCAAAAACACGCTCGGCCATACGGCGCAACTGCATATTCTGTCCACGCGAGCCACTTTTGATAACCTGTAGGTCAATGTCCTGTTTTTCGTTGGACTGGTCGTCGCTTCCCGTATGCTGGTTTGTTGCCCGCGGACCAGTGCCCGGAACGAGAATGTACTGGTGTCGGCCATCTTCCCAGCAACAGTCAGACAGTCTGGCGGAATCTGAGCTGGTCAGGAAGCTGTAGAGCCAGTATGCGGCTGTGGCTTGCCCGCGTTGGGTCGTAAATTCTTTCCGTTCAGAGATGATATAAAGCCGATCGGTTGGTCGGGTAAAGGCAACGTACAGCAGGTTCATATTTTCGATGAACGTACGGCTGATCTCATTGGTGTACTGATCCCTGACGTCATCGGGGGTTGCATCGAGCTGTTTGGTCAGCGCTACCTGTGCGTTCATCAGCCTGCTGAGACTGCCATCGGGCAAGGCTACCGATAGGGGTGTTGTGTCTACGGTGGCCAGGTCGACCCAGATTGTGTCGCGATGACTCGGGTCAACAGTCCAGTCGGCGAAGGGAATAATGACAACGGGGTATTCCAGCCCCTTTGCTTTGTGGATCGTCTGAATCGTGACGGCATCGGTGGTAAGCCCTTCGCTGACCGACACTTTCGTTCGGGCCGTTTCCCAATGCGTCAGAAAATCGGCCAGATGCCCACTCTCGCGGCTTGAAAACGTCAGAATTTCGTCGAGGAACCGGAACAGAAACGGCTGGTCATGTGGCCGGTCGAACAGGTGGAAGCAGTGCGCCAGCTTCTCGGCCAGTTCATACACGTTCAACTGCACCAGGCCGGTGGGGTTCAGGTCATACCCGTCGTTGGCCAGGTAATCGAAAATAGGTGCTTCGTCCGGCGCACTGGCTACCTGACGAAGCACCTCCGTTTGGGCATCGTTGGGCACGCAGTTGTGTACCACACTGTGGTAGAGATACAGCAGCTCGTAACGTACCTGCGGTTGACCGGGGCGGCTCAGCATGGTGAGCATGGCGATGAGCAGGCGGACCGGTTCTGAGAACTGGAGTGATAGCGAATCGGCCGATGAAAGGGGAATTCCCAACCGGTTCAGCTCATTGGCGACCAGTTGGGCGTTTTTACGGCTGCGAGTCAATACGGCCATGTCGCCATACGTGTACCCATCCGCTTTTGCCTGCCGAATGTGTTCGATGGTCAGTTTCACCATCTCATTAGCCACTTTGCTATCGGTGCCCAAATCGTCGGCGCCGATGAAGTCGACCTGAATATGCGCCAGCGCGGAGGCGCCGGGGGCGGGCTGCTGGTGAAACTGCTTTAGCGCATCATACACCTCGTCGATACGCTGATTTGCGGATGCGTATTGGCGGGCAACGAACTCAAAAAACTGATTATTGAATTCGACGATGGGTTGCGCCGATCGCCAGTTTGTGTCGAGCGTTTTCGGAACCAGCTGTCCGTTCAGCGCGTCGATTCGTTCGGCCGTCCAGGTAGTGGGGCCGTGTAGTCGCTGCAATTTAGTCAGGTTGCCCCGATGCAACGCCACAATCTGATCCATGTCGCCACCCCTGAATCGGTAAATCGCCTGTTTGCCATCGCCCACAGCCAGGTTGAAGTACCCGCTCCCCAAGGCGTTTTCAATCAACGGCATCAAGTTCGCAAACTGAAGCTGCGAGGTGTCTTGAAATTCATCGATGAGAATGTGGTTGTATTTGCTCCCAAGTCGTTCGAACAGAAACGGCACCGGTTCGGTCTCTACAATGGCTTTAATGCGTTTGTTGAATTCCGAAATGTGTACCCGGTTGTCTTTACGCAGCAGGTCGACAAACTCATCGCGAATCTGCTTCAGTAAGGCCATTTTCTGCAAGTGCGGATCAATCGCCCTGTACAACGTCAGCAGCTTTGTGGTGGCCTCCCGCTCGTCGCGGATGGCGTTGAAACAGTCGCAGAGGGCGTCGGCGAGGCCATCGATGGCGGCTTGTGTAGGGAGGGGTGTAGTTTTGGCACTGTACCAGTTGCTTTCGTCAACAGCTGCCAGATGGTAGCTATTGATTTTCTTGTCAACCTCCCCAAGTGCCACCGACTTGAAAAAATTACCGATTCCCGTTGATTTACGGTTGAAATCCTGCTCGCTTAATCCGGCACCCGTAATCAGCGACCAGGCGGTTTTACCATGATCCTGAATGCGATTGGCAACTTCCACGTCAAAAGCCCGTAGCTGTGCACGGACGGTACGAATCTGACCGGGCGTCAGGTCGGCAATGCGGCCAACAGCTTCGTAATGCTGGTCGGAAGTGAGTACGTTTCCGAATTCGCGAAGGGCGTCGGCGATCTGGTTCCAGCTCCGGCCTTCGCGGGCCGTCTCCTCAAAAATCTGGTGCAGGATCGTCGTGATGTCGGCCATCTCATCGGTGCCTACGCGCTCGATGAGGTTATCGACCGCTACCTCCAGTACCCGCTCGGTGTCCATTTCGACCTCAAACGAATAGGGGAGGCCCAACTCATCGGTAAACGCCATAACGAGCCGCTGCGTGAACGAGTCGATGGTCGTCACCGAAAAGTCGGAGTACCGGTGCAGGATCGATTTGAACAGCCGTTTACAGCGTTCCCTGATGGTTTCTGTAAGGGCCGGAAAATCGGGATGATCAGGTGATTGCTCAGTTAGATCGGCAGTTAGTTCGGCCAGGAATCGATCTGATTTGGGGTTATTTTGCGCAATACCTGATACTTCGCGCAAAATCCGCTCCTTCATTTCGTTGGCCGCCGCATTCGTAAACGTAATGGCCAGGATGTTCCGAAAATACGTGCCTTTAAACGTGTCGGTTACCTTCACCACCCGACCTTCCCCCAATGCTAATTTGAGGTACTCTTTGGTAAGCGTATAGGTTTTGCCTGACCCGGCAGAAGCACTGTAAACGTTGAACATGAATCAATTAAGCCTCAGATTTCAGCTTTCGCATGTGCTGTCGTTCCATAACGGAAGTAGGCAGCACATGCGAAAGCTGAAACTCAAAACTCCATTACAAATTGAATCGGATACCGACTCCTGAACTAAGACTAAGGAAAAGGGGGGCGGGTAGAACTTCGGCGTATAAACCTGTTTCCAGAAAGAACGAATATTGCTTGTTGGGGACAAAGTATTCCAGGCCAGCTACACCTGACCCACCAAGCGCAATGCCCGTTTCGTAATCGTTTGTTGCTGCAAACCGATCAGGGTAATACCGCCGGCTATTGATCTGCCCACCAAATCCGTAGTATCCGCGGATGTTATCTTTACCAAACAGCCGGTCGTGCCACAGGTAATGACCTTGAACACTGAGGCCAATCGTTTTGTAATACCCACTCCGGTACGAGCGATTATTGCCGTACAAACCACCATACGTACCTATGTTAAGGTCGAAAGCATGGTTTTCGCCAAAATATTTACGGACGTTCACGCCCGACGGTTCGCCGAGGCGGAAACCGAATGCCCAGTTATTGTACTGTGCCGCTGCTTGCCTTGGCATGGCAACAAGGGCGGTAAGAATAGCAATGAGTAAGCTGATACGACGCATAAAGCAGGTACGGCAGAAGGTTGGTAAGGCGGAGTTTAGTCCGCTTTTGGCACTTGGAAAGCGGACTAAACTCCGCCTTTCGTAAGTTAGATAGCTACAGCAATGGCCTGGAGTACTTCCAGCAGTCGCTCGTTCTCGGCTTCGGTACCAACGGTAATCCGTAGGCAGTCTTCGCAACGCGTCACACTCGATCGGTCACGAACAATGACTTTGCTATCAATGAGTTGCTCAAAAACGGCCTGGGCCTCGTCGAATCGGACAAGCAGGAAATTGGCATCTGATGGGAATATATGCTGCACGTTGGGCAACGTACCCAACTGGGTTGCCAGCCGGTCGCGTTCGGTGAGAGTCTGCGCCACCATCGATTCTTTGTCGGCAACGTGCTCCAGTGCCTCGAGAGCCAGCGCCTGCGAAGGTGCCGAGATATTGTAAGGAGGCTTAATGACGTTCATCACCCGGATTAGCTCGGCCGATGCAAAGCACATACCCAACCGCAAGGCGGCAAGTCCCCACGCTTTAGAGAATGTCTGCAAAACAACCAGGTTCGGGTACGTATCCAGGTACGTTGTCCAGGACGAGTAGCCCGGTCCGGCAAAATCAATGTAAGCTTCATCAACCACGACCAGGGCAGTTTTGGCCGCTTCGATCACCGCCCGAATATCGGCCGGATCGAGCAGGTTGCCGGATGGATTGTTGGGCGAACAGATCCAGATAATCTTCGTCTGTGCATCGATGGCACTCAGAACGGCGGGCAAATCCAACTGGTAATCTGTTGTGAGGGGCACCTTTTTAACGGTGACATCATTAAGGCGCGCCGATACTTCGTACATGCCGTAGGTGGGCGGAAGCAGCAACACATTGTCTATACCCGGCCGGCAGGTGGCGCGCACCAGCAAATCGATAGGCTCGTCGGAGCCGTTACCCAAAAATAGCTGACTGGTCTGTACGCCTTTCAACGGCGCCAACCGGGCTTTTATGGCCGACTGGTGCGGATCAGGGTAGCGGTTATACTGACCCGAATGGGTTGTTGAACCAAGGGCATTTTCGTTGGCATCCAGAAATACACCTTCGGTACCCGTGTACTCGTCGCGGGCCGATGAATAAGGTGTCAGTGAAGCAATGTGTGGCCGTAAAACGGCAGCTAAATCAAACATAATACGAAGGCGAACTGGTCACTCAGCAAAGGTAACGCCACAGCCCCAAAGTTTGGTGCCGTAAACAGGGTGGGGGCGGCTGTATTTACGCCATATATACCAGATAGGGAGCAAGTAATGCCCGGTAAAGCAAAACGCCCCGGCGGCCATTGACCACCGGGGCGTTTATAAACCAATTGGGTAACGCAATACTGGCCTTACGCCTGTACCTGCATTTTGATCAGGTTCAGAGCTGAGCCCGCTTTGAACCACTCAATCTGGCCCTGGTTATAGGTATGATTCACCGGGAACTCGTCGGTTGTACCATCGGCGTGGTGCAGCACAACAGTCAGTTGCTGCCCAGGCGCGAAGGTTGTCAGACCATTGATGTCGATGCTGTCGTCTTCCTGTACCTTGTCATAGTCGGCGGGGTTGGCGAACGTTAGAGCCAGCATACCCTGCTTTTTCAGGTTGGTTTCGTGAATACGAGCAAATGAACGCACTAAAATGGCGCGAACACCCAGGAAACGTGGCTCCATGGCGGCATGCTCACGTGATGAACCTTCACCGTAATTTTCGTCGCCAACAACTACTGAACCGATACCCGCTGCTTTGTAAGCACGTTGTACGGCCGGTACTTCGCCATATTCACCGGTCAGCTGGTTCTTCACGGCGTTGGTTTTCTCCGTGTAGAAGTTCACCGCACCAATCAGCATGTTGTTCGAAATGTTGTCGAGGTGACCACGGAATTTCAGCCAGGGACCAGCCATTGAAATATGGTCGGTCGTACACTTGCCTTTCGCTTTGATCAGCAGTTTCAGGCCGCTTAGGTCGGTACCTTCCCAAACCGGGAACGACTCCAGCAATTGCAGACGGTCCGATGAAGGCGATACGGCAATCTGTACAGTCGATCCGTCTTCGGCCGGGGCCTGGTAGCCCGCGTCGTCTACGGCATACCCCTGTACGGGCTGCTCGATGCCCTGTGGCTCGTCGAGCATGACTTGCTCACCGGCTTCATTGGTCAGCGTGTCGGTCATTGGGTTGAACGTCAGGTCACCGGCGATGGCCAGGGCGGTCACGATTTCGGGCGAGGCCACGAAGGCGTGTGTGCTGGCGTTACCGTCGTTTCGCTTGGCGAAGTTCCGGTTGAACGAGGTGATGATCGAGTTCTTACGGGTTGGGTCGTCCATGTGACGGGCCCATTGCCCGATGCAGGGTCCACAGGCGTTGGCCAGAACTACTCCACCAATATTCTCGAACGTAGTCAGTAGACCATCGCGCTGGGCCGTGAACCGAACCAGTTCTGAACCAGGCGTCACGGTGTACTCGGATTTCGTTTTCAGATTTTTCGTAGCCGCCTGCGCCGCAATCGAAGCGGCGCGGGTCATGTCTTCGTAGCTCGAGTTGGTGCATGAACCAATCAAACCTACGTCCAGCTTGGCAGGCCAGTTGTTCTCTTTAACGGCTTTGGCAAAGTTCGACAGCGGCCAGGCAAGATCGGGCGTGAAGGGACCGTTGATGTGCGGCTCCAGCGTGTTCAGATCGATTTCGATCACCTGATCGTAGTACGTAGCCGGGTCAGCATATACTTCGTCGTCTGAGCGCAGGTGCTGCTTCACGGCTTCGGCGGCGTCGGCGATGTCGGCGCGGCTGGTGGCCCGAAGGTAATCGGCCATTTTCTCGTCATACGCGAAGATCGATGTGGTTGCACCGATCTCGGCGCCCATGTTACAGATCGTGCCTTTACCCGTGGCAGAAAGGCTTTCGGCTCCTTCGCCAAAATACTCAACGATACAGCCCGTACCACCTTTTACGGTCAGGATACCGGCTACACGCAGGATAACATCTTTGGCAGATGCCCAACCCGACAGTTTGCCGGTCAGTTTCACCCCAATCAGTTTAGGCATTTTCAGCTCCCAGGCCAGACCTGCCATTACGTCGCAGGCGTCTGCACCACCAACACCGATAGCGATCATACCAAGACCACCCGCGTTTGGCGTATGCGAGTCAGTACCAATCATCATACCGCCGGGGAACGCGTAGTTCTCAATCACTACCTGGTGAATGATACCCGCGCCGGGCTTCCAGAAACCGATGCCGTATTTATTCGAAATGGACGACAGGAAATCGTATACCTCTTTGTTCTTGCTATTGGCCGTAGCTAAGTCAGTTGTCGCACCGATCTCAGCCTGGATCAGGTGATCACAGTGTACCGTCGATGGAACAGCCACGCGTGGCCGACCCGCCTGCATAAACTGCAACAGGGCCATCTGAGCCGTGGCATCCTGCATGGCTACGCGGTCGGGTGCAAAGTCGACGTAGGCTTTTCCCCGCTCGAACGCCTGGGTAGCCGAACCTGCCGAGAGGTGCGTGTATAAAATTTTCTCCGACAACGTCAGTGGTTTACCCACTGCCTGACGGGCTGCTTCGACACGTTCGCCTAGTTGGGCGTACACGTGCTGAATCATATCTAAGTCAAAAGCCATAATAAAAAGAGATAACGATTACTGAATAAGGGGATTCTCTTAAACAACCAACGATTTACAGGAATGAATTCCGATTGGTGCGCCAAAATTAGGTGATTCTAATTCGTCTTGGAAATATTCTGTTGGCTAGTCCGGATAAGTGGCAGTTAGGCGTCCATACACAGGGTCCATTGGCTCATAATTTTGGCAATCTTGTGCCAGGTAGCTCCAAAAAGGGCGTTTGACAGATAATCGGTTTCTATAGCAAGCCTGTAGAATAAATATTTATTGTCCAACTAAGTCGAATCAACTTATGAAAAAAGGAATCTTAATCGTTCTGGGTTTGCTCAGTTCGTACGCATTTTATGCCTGTAAGAATGGCAACGAAGGCGTGATTACAGCGCCAATTCCCACTACGCAAGTAGGAGCGACCCTGACCAACCAGGTCACCTCAGGGTCGGCAACTACGGGTTCTGGTACATTCAGCGGGAGTATCAGCAGCATTACGTCGGGATCGGGGGTACTGAGCTACACCGTAACGTACGCTAACGTAACGCCTACGGGCATTACAATCGACCCAATCTCGTCTACGGGCACGTCAGGTACTGCTACGACTGGCACAAATTACGCCACTAGTATTTTGCTGGCTGGTACGTTCCCCACAACGATTTCGAATCCTGGCAGCGGCACGGTGACAAACCCAGGCAGTGGCACAGTAACCAATCCCGGTAGTGGTACGAGTACTAACCCCGGTAGCGGCACTACAACCACTCCGGGAAGTGGCACGGGCAGCACACCCATAAGCGGTACATCGACCCTGCCCGGTAGCAGCACGCTGACGGTACCAATAACCAGTCCGTTTAGTGGAACTACAACTATTTCGCAAGCGCGGGCCGACAGTATGGTAAGAGGGCTTTATAGAATAAACATACGTACCTCGGCCAATCCTGGTGGTGCTGTTAGCGGAATAATTCAAACCCGTTAATCAGCTTCATAGATCAAAAGCAATTTGTAGTGAAAGGCGGTCTCAGCAATGAGTACCGCCTTTTTTAGTAGAAAATAACTACCGCACCGTAAAATTGCTGACAAATAACCCTTAGGTCACGCATCCTTTGGCTTAAGAACTACGTACATTGGGGTCAAAGCTGTAAAAACTCATCTTCATTATGACGCTCAAATCTGTACTTTTTTCGCTGGCAACTTTGTTAGTTCTGGCTAGTGTGATTGTGGCCTGCGATGACCATCGCCTATTTCCAAACGATGCAAAAATACGGCTGGTAGCTACGTTGAGCGGTTCTGCTGAACGACCAACACCAGTTGTGTCAGCGGCTACAGGTTCGTTTGTCGGAATGCTTGACCGGGCCACGCGTGTACTTAGCTATACGGTAACGTATTCTGGGCTTACACCCGTAGCTGGCCACCTACACCGGATTAACGCTGCTAACGGCAATGGTCCCGTCGAAATTCCATTTGCCAGCCTGGGGTCACCAATCATAGGTACAACTACACTGACAACAGATACTCGTGTCGACAGTCTAATCAACGGGTTCTACTATGCTAACCTGCACACGGCGGCTTATCCGGGTGGTGAAATCAGGGGAAATGTCCGGGTCGATGGCCCGATCCGACTGGACGCTACTTTATCCGGCGCTCAGGAGAAGCCAACCCCCAACGCCTCAACGGCCACAGGTACGTTTGTCGGCGTTGTAGATCCTGCTACGCGGGTACTTAGCTATACCGTGACCTACTCGGGACTGGCGCCAACGGCCGGGCACTTGCATCGGGTTACGGCGGCCAACGGTACTGGCGGCGTTGAAATTCCGTTTGCCAGTCTGGCGTCGCCCATCATCGGAACGGCCACTTTAACTACAGCTACCCGGGTGGATAGCCTGTTAAATGGATTTTACTACGCTAATTTGCATACACCAGCATTCCCGGCTGGCGAAATTCGCGGCGATATTAAATAAACGAGTTTCCTTATTTACACCTACGCCAGTCTACGTTTTCCGTCACGCGGAAAGCATGGACTGGCGTACTTGTTTATAACTATTGATACCGCAGATGCGGGAAAGTTGCAACAATTCAGGTGTATATCTGCTTATTTAGCCGTGACCAACCAAATAAATACGATCATGTTTGCAACCCGACAACGTTTCACTCTCATTGCCACCCTGCTTGTTGGCTCAGTTTTGGGACTTAGCAGCTGCTACGAAAATACGCCTGCGACAAACCCAGGCCCCGTTACTCCCGTTCAGCAACAGCCGATCCAGTTAACGGCTACGCTTAACGGTGCCCAGGAGAAGCCAACTTCGACTACGTCGACGGCTACAGGTACGTTTACTGGAAGCCTGGATCAGAACTCACGTGTGTTGAGCTATACAGTAACGTACTCGGGCATTACGCCAATTGCGGGTCACTTGCATCGGATCACCGAAACGAATGGTACCGGTGGGGTAGCTGTTCCATTTGCTTCACTGACTTCGCCAATCATTGGTTCTACCTCTACGCTTCGCCAAACACAGATAGACAGCATGAAGAATGGTTTCTTCTATGCCAACCTGCACACAAGTCTGTATCCGGCCGGTGAAATCCGTGGTGATATTCGGGTGAAGTAAAGAGTCAGGTTTCAAGTCTCAGGTCTCAAGTCCTGGCATTCAAGTGTGCTGCCGATCTACCGAAACACGGTGATTGGGCAGCACACTTGAATGCCAGGACTTGAGACCTGAAGCTTTTTAAAGAACCCCCTTTGTACTTGGGAGGCTGTCTAACGCTTTAATGTCACGTTTTACGGCCATTTTGATGGCTTTTGCGAAGGCCTTAAAGATCGCCTCGATCTTGTGGTGTTCGTTATCACCCTCCACTTTAATGTTAACATTAGCCTGGGCTGTATCGGCAAACGACTTAAAGAAGTGGAAGAACATTTCGGTGGGCATCTCGCCGATTTTCTCCCGTTTGAATTCCGCGTCCCATACCAGCCAGGGACGGCCCGAAAAGTCGATGGCTACCTGCGCTAGGGCTTCGTCCATGGGTAGCAGAAACCCGTAGCGGCTAATTCCCCGCTTGTTACCGAGTGCCTGCCGGTACGCTTCGCCGAGTGCTAATGCCGTGTCTTCGATGGTATGGTGTTCATCAATGTGCAGATCACCGTTCACGTGGACGCGCAGATCGGCCCCTGAGTGTTTTGCCAACTGATCGAGCATGTGGTCAAAAAAGCCCAGGCCCGTGTGCATGTCGGCCACGCCTGTTCCGTCGAGGTTTAGCTCAATCTTGATTTTCGTTTCGTTCGTATTCCGTTCAACGGTGGCGGTACGGGCCGGAAGACGCAAAAAGGTGTAAATCTCGTTCCAGTCGCTGGTTGTCAGGGCAATTGCCTGTTTCATCTCATCGGTTAGTCCATCCGTATCAGCCGCCTGCGTATCGGGATTGATATTGGGCGGGATAAACAGGATCGCCTTTGCACCAAGGTTCAGCGCCAGTTTTACGTCGGTTAGCCGGTCGCCAATTACGTAGCTGTTTGACAGGTCATAACCGTCGGTAAAGTAAGCCGTGAGCATACCGGTACCCGGCTTTCGGGTAGGTACGTTGTCGGCAGGAAACGTGCGGTCAATGTGTTGAGCGGCAAAGTGAATCGACTCGTTTTCCAGCGTACGCATCATTTTGTTGTGCGCAGGCCAGAAGGTGTCTTCAGGGAACGCGGACGTACCCAGTCCATCTTGGTTGGTGACCATCACCAGTTCGTAGGGCGTTTCTTCGGCAATTTTACGTAGTGCAGAGAGTACGTTTGGGACGAATTCGAGCTTCTCGAGCGAATCGATCTGGAAGTCAGACTGCGGTTCGATGATCAGCGTACCGTCGCGGTCTATAAATAATACTGGTTGCATAGCCGCAAGTTAATGGGTGAACGAGAAGAAATTGGTCTCAACACCGTTCAAACCGGTTTATGCGCTATATTTGGGCAAAAAAACAGCGTGAGCCGAGCAGCTACGTCGGCTATAATTAGCTCCGTATACATATTGAATTGAGTTTAGTACAGCGATTGAAGTAGGTATTTGACATACATAGAATCAAAGAGGTTAAGCGCTCGTTACTTACTTTTCAAGTCAACGGTCTACTCACCCCGCGAGTAGCAAATCTTACTAAGCTGAAATCCCTGGTTGTGCCCTGTTTACTTAATTTTCATATATAATTTTTTCGTACAAAAAATGCAGCATTTAAGGCGTACTAAACTAACCCGTATAGGGGTGTTCTATGATGGTAATTATTTTCTTCATGTAAGTAACTACTACAATTATTCGCACGAACGTCGTAGTCGTATTAGCATATCAGGTCTTCACCAATTTATCCGCAGTCAGGTAGCGGATATGGAAGATAGTGATATGAACTTATGCCAGATTGTTGATGCTCACTACTTCAGAGGTCGACTGAACGCGCACGAAGCCAGTCAGCGCGGTAACCAACTGTTTTATGATCGCCTGTTCGACGATATCCTGATGTCGGAAGGGGTGGTAACGCATTACCTGCCCGTAAAGACTTACCAGGGCTACCGCCAGGAGAAAGGAATTGATGTATGGCTGGCGCTTGAAACCTACGAACTGGCGACGTACAAAGAGTTTGATGTGGTGGTATTGATCACGGCTGATGGCGACTATGTGCCGTTGATCCGTAAACTGAACACGCTGGGGACACGGGTCATGGTGCTGAGTTGGGATTTCGAGTACCTCAATGATGAAGGCGAGAAAATGGTGACCCGCACGTCGCAGGATCTGCTGGAGGAGGTATCGTACCCTGTTCCAATGCACGAAATCATCGATAACCGGCTGAAAAAGAACGACACCATGATTCGGGATCTGTTCGTGAAACAGCAGCCCCGTACCGATGCGCCACCCCGCCAGTTTTATCAGAACAATGCCGCCAGCGCAAATGGCAACGGCAGTACATACCAGAACCCCGGCTTCCCGGCCGAAAACGTGCAACTGTTGCCCGGTGAAAGTGAAGGGGACGATGATTTACAGCCTGACTTTGAACACTCAGACGAACGGCTTGTCAGCACAGTGCGCAGCCTGAAAACGGGCTACGGTTTCATTAACTGGCCACCCAACAACCTGTTCTTCCACTATACCAGTGTCACTTCGGGCGATTTCAATGACTTTCAGGTAGACGACGAAGTATCGTTCCGGCTGGGTAAAAACAACGAGGGTAAAGACATTGCCATTGATGTACAGGTGGTTGAATACCAGCCATGAATCGATTTAGCTTTGCCGTTGCCGATCTAATCCCTGCCGGTTTTTCCAACTGGCATTGGGCACTGGTGGCCGCCGCAGAAGCTACATTTGATCAGGTCGTTTACCTCACCAATAACGAACTGACGTACCCGAACGACCCGTTTCCCAACCGGCTTTACGCTGGTGCGAAACGGGTCGTTTCCTTTACCGGACAGCACGACCTGCAGACGCTGGCCGAGTTCCACCGGCAACAGCCGTGTCACCTGGTTGGGTACATTGGTTATGACGTAAAGAATCAGCTCGAAGACCTGCAAAGCCGCCATGCCGATGAATTGGGGTTCTCCGCTATCTGGTTCATGGAGCCAATGTACCTGATCGAGTTCGAGGGTGCCAACGTGACGGTGCTAACAGATCGAGCCGATGCTGGCCCCTGGGCCGAGTGGTTGACCAATCCAGGTACGTTGCCGAAGCCAGCTACCGGACCGACCAGACCAGGTATTGTTCAGGCGCGGGTCGGGGAAGCAACGTATGTTGACAATGTGGAGCGGATCCGGGACTTGATCGAGGCGGGCGATGTGTATGAGTTAAACTACTGCATTGAGTTTGTGGCCGAGCAATGCAACCTGTTGCCGGTTGAGGCGTACCAAGCACTGTGTCACCGATCACCCATGCCGTTCTCTGCCTTTCTCAAACAGGGCAACAGGTACGTGCTGGGCGCATCGCCCGAGCGGTTTCTGAAAAAAACAGGTAACCGACTGGTGTCGCAACCCATCAAGGGGACCATTCGACGAGGGCAAACAGACGGGGAAGATGACGAGTTGAAAAGGCAGTTGCGAACCAGCGAGAAAGAACAGGCTGAGAACCTGATGATCGTTGATCTCGTTCGCAATGACTTGGCCCGCTCGGCCGAAACCGGTAGCATTGCCGTTGATGAACTGTTCGGGATTTATACCTTCCGGCAGGTGCACCAGATGATCTCGACCGTGTCAGCTATCCAGCGGCAGGATGTTTCGCTGGCCGATGTGCTGGGCAATGCCTTTCCGATGGGCAGTATGACAGGGGCACCGAAAATCCGGGCCATGCAACGTATCGACGAGTTAGAAACTAGCCGTCGGGGGGTGTATTCAGGCGCCATCGGCTACATTACCCCTAGTGGTGACTTCGATTTTAACGTGGTGATTCGAAGTATTCTTTACAATGCCACACAGCAGCGTGCCAGTTTTACGGTTGGTAGCGCTATCACTTATGATGCCGATCCCGTGCAGGAGTACGCCGAATGTCTGCTAAAGGCCAGTGCCATGCGGGCAGTACTGGAAGGCGAGCGTAGTTAATGTACGTACCTTGCCAGCGATTTGTTCTAAATCCCCAGTCTTATGTCTGTTTACTTCATGGCCGCCATTTACATCCTGGCAGGAATAGGGCACTTTGTCCGCCCTACATTTTACCTGACGATCATGCCGCCCTATCTGCCTGCGCATACTGCGCTGGTTTTTTGGAGTGGGGTGGCTGAAGTAGCCGTGGGGATTGGCCTGCTATTTCCGGCAACCCGCGTTTGGGCCGCCTGGGGATTGATAGCCTTGCTGATCGCAGTGTTTCCGGCTAACTACTACATGGCTGTCGGCGATAAATTCCAGCAGCTGTCGCCCTGGATCCGGTGGGGCCGATTGCCTCTACAGGGCGTACTCATCTGGTGGGCATATCAGTACACGAAATAGGGTAGGGACCGGTCATCGCGTTGCTTGGCAGGGTTAGTTGCCACCGCTACTGACTGGGATTAATTAAGCGCCTGATCTAACAAAAACCGTCCTTCATTACTTAGGTTCTTAGACTGACTGGTCACTAAAACAGCACTTCATGAACCGTTTTCTCCTTACCCTGGGTGCCTCCCTGCTGGGCCCGTTTGTACAGGCACAATCAACGCCTGTTTCTCCCGCCGACCGGCTGCAATTCAGTCAAGAGCGCTACACCCATACCCGCACGCTGGGCCTGACGCTGGGGGGCTATGCGCTGGCCAATCTGGCTGTCAGTGGGGTTGCCATCGGGCAAACCTCTGGCGAAACGAAATACATTCATCAGATGAATTTGTACTGGAACGCAGTGAACCTGGGGATTGCCGGCCTGGGCCTACTGGGCCTCCGCAAGCAACGCCCCGACTCAGAGACGCTGGGCGAGGCGGTGCAGAAACAGGAGTCGATAAAGCGCACCTTGCTGTTCAACGCGGGGCTCGATATCGCCTACATCGCGGGTGGACTTTACCTGACCGAACGGGCTAATTCGCGTCCCGATCAGGCTGATAAGCTGCGGGGATATGGCAAAGCAGTCATGGCTCAGGGCGCTTTTCTACTGGCGTTTGATGTGGTCAACTACCTCATTTTCAAGAAACGGGGTGACCCACAGCAACTTCAGCTTATTGGTCAATCGCCGATGGGCGTCGGTGTAACTATTCCGATCAGGTAGTAATCAGGGTTTAGTCTGCTAATTTTGTGGTGCTGGCAACTGAACTTGCCAGTACGCTACATTCCATCAATCAGCAGACGTTGACCGTCAACTCTAGTAATGCCGCAACCCAAACGCGCTAGCGAATCCCACACCATCATGACCGAAATGGTGTTGCCCAACGATACCAACACACTCAACAACCTGATGGGCGGTCGCCTTCTCCACTTCATGGACATTGCCGCCGCTATTGCTGCTCAGAAACATTCGAATCGGGTGGTCGTGACGGCTTCGGTCGACAACGTATCTTTTGCCGAACCCATTAAGCTGGGCAACATTGTTACCATGAAAGCTCAGGTGACACGCGCGTTCAGTTCATCGATGGAAGTGTTTATTGAAGTGTGGGCCGAAGATATTCCGGCGGGCGTGCGGGTGAGCACCAACAGTGCATACTACACGTTTGTGGCGGTCGACCAAAGCGGTCGCCCCATCGAAGTCCCCCCCGTCATTGCCGAATCAGAAGCTGAGAAAGCCCGCTTTGAGTCGGCGTTGCGGCGGCGACAGCTCCGCCTGGTGCTGGCCGGCCGGATGAAGCCGCAGGAAGCTACTGAGCTACGGGCCCTCTTCGAAATGTAGTTTGCGTTCAACAGGCATTCGGTTGTATTTTAGAGTAAAATTCAGGGCAACTGCCCCTGTTTATACGCTGTTGAACGAGATTCAAATGTACTTGTCCTCACAACTCCTTGGGCTTGCCGCACTATCGCTTTGCGCGGGTGCAGCCGTAGCCCAGTCGACGGCTCAGCCTAAGTCGACATCAACACCAACTATGACAATGACTAACCCGTTACTGAAGCCGTTTCAGACACTCCACGAAACGGCTCCATTCCCGCTCATCAGGAATGAGCATTTCCTGCCTGCTATTACCGAAGGTATTGCGGCGGGCCGGAAAGAAGTAGCCGCTATTGCCAATAACAAAGAGAAGCCAACGTTTGCCAACACGGTTGTGGCCCTCGAGCGGGGTGGCGATCAGTTGAGCCGCGCCACGTCGGTACTCTTTAATCTGAACGCTGCCGAAACGAATCCGGAGTTACAGAAAATTGTGAAAGAGGTGTCGCCGATGTTGACCGAGTACGGCAATGACATCACCCTGAACGATAAACTCTTTGCCCGTATCAAAGCCGTGTATGAGCAAAGGGCCAGCCTTAAACTGGATGGCGAAAGCCAGATGCTGCTCGAGAAAACGTACAAGCGGTTTGCCCGTAACGGCGCTAATCTGACTGATGCGGATAAAACGAAGCTGCGGGCGATTGATAAGGAACTGTCGCAGTTGTCAATTCAATT
Source organism: Fibrivirga algicola (assembly GCF_011742925.1). Lineage (GTDB taxonomy): Bacteria > Bacteroidota > Bacteroidia > Cytophagales > Spirosomataceae > Fibrella > Fibrella algicola. Next base: position 294,804 of record NZ_WAEL01000004.1, on the reverse strand, counting down.
TGGCGAAAACGTGCTCAACGAGACCAACGAGTACGTAATGAACGTAACGGACGAGGAAGAACTGAGTGGGCTGCCCGATTTTGCCAAAGAAGCAGCGAAGAAGGTGGCGCAGGAGAAAAAGATGACCGGCTGGGCGTTCACGCTTCAAGCCCCGAGCTACGGCCCCTTCATGCAATACGCCGACAACCGGGGACTTCGCGAGAAACTGTACCGCGCATATAATGGCCGGGGTTTTCACGGCGACAAGAACGATAACCAGACAAATATCACTCGGATGGTTCAGCTGCGCTACGACCGGGCGAACCTGCTGGGTTACAAGACACATGCCGACTTTGTGCTGGAAGAAAGCATGGCCGGTTCAAGCCAGAAAGTGAAGTCGTTTCTAGATGAACTCGTGCAGTACGCCCGCCCGGCTGCCGAACGCCAGTTGAACGAACTGACCACCTTTGCCAAGTCATATGGCTTTACGGCCGACAAGATTGAGCAGTGGGACTACAGTTATTATGCCGAGAAGCTGAAAAAGAAGCAGCTTGACTTGGATGATGAAACGCTCCGGCCCTACTTCAAACTGGAAAACGTGTTGCAGGGCGTATTCACGGTGGCGAATAAGTTGTACGGGATCACGTTCAAAGAAAACAACACGATTCCGGTCTACAACCCGGAGGTGAAGGCCTACGAAGTATTTGATCAGAACGGCAAGTTCCTGGCGGTCTTCTATGGCGATTACTTTCCCCGGGCAGGCAAGCGCAGTGGTGCCTGGATGAATGATGTGCAGGGACAGAAAATTGTGAATGGTGTGAACCTGCGCCCGCACATTGTGAACGTGTGCAACTTCACGCGGCCTACGGATACCCGCCCGTCGCTGCTGACGTTTTATGAAGTAACCACGCTCTTCCACGAATTTGGCCATGCACTGCATGGTATGCTGGCCAACGGGCAGTACGAAAGCCTGAGCGGCACCAGCGTACCCCGCGATTTTGTGGAACTGCCTTCGCAGGTGATGGAAAACTGGTGCTACACCCCTGAAGCGCTGAACCTGTTTGCCAAGCATTACAAAACGGGCGAGGTGATTCCACAGTCACTGGTTGAGAAAATACGCGCGAGTCAGAATTTCATGGCGGGTATCGCCAACTTGCGTCAGCTGCGTTTTGGCCTTACTGATATGTATTTCCACGATCGCAAACCGACTGGCGAATCGATCACTGACGTTGAGAACCACGCCGATTCACTGGTGAATCTGTTTCCACGCGTAAAAGGTACATCGTTCAGCACGGCATTCTCGCACATTTTTGCTGGTGGCTATTCGGCGGGCTATTACAGCTACAAATGGAGTGAGGTGCTCGATGCCGATGCGTTCGAGTATTTCCAGGAAAACGGTGGACTCGGCGCAAAAGAGGTGGCTCAGAAATTCCGGCAAAACGTACTGGAGAAAGGCGGAAGCGAGAAGCCAATGGAGTTGTACAAGAAGTTTCGGGGCCGTGAACCGTCGCCCCAGGCTATGTTGCGCCGCAGTGGATTAGCCCTGTAGCAAAACAAGTTTGTATTGACAAATACGAAAAGCCCCACCGGAAAATCCAGTGGGGCTTTTTATGTTAAAAATGTCAACAGAGGTGATGGTGGGGTACTAGTATAAGGCTGAATTAAGCCTGCTTGGTCACTTGAATGTTCAGCACCAGCCGAACATCATCGCTGACCACGACGCCACCCGCTTCGGTAACAGCGTCCCAGCTAAGGCCAAACTCTTTGCGCTTGATAACGCCGGCAATTTCGAAACCGGCTTTTGTCTGACCGTAGAAGTCACCCATCTGTCCGCCGTATTCGGCTTTCAACGTTACGGGCTTCGTTACGCCGCGCATCGTCAGATCTCCCGCTACCGAGTAGGTGTCGTCGCCGGTTTTAGTCATGCTGGTCGACTTAAACGTTAGCTGAGGAAATTCGTCGGCATTGAAAAAGTCGGCTGATTTGAGGTGCCCATCGCGCTGTTCGTTGCCGGTGCTGATGCTGGCGATGTTGGCCGAAAAGCTTACCTGAGCGCCTTCGAAATCGTCACCAACTTGCGTCACCTGCCCTTCGTAGTCGCTGAACGAGCCAGTCACAGTCGACACCATCAGGTGCTTAACTTTGAAATGAACTTCTGAGTGAGATGGATCAATGGTCCAGATAGTAGCGGTGTTAGCTTGAGCTTCCATGAGAGAATGTATGGTTTATTGTATGTGTATTTAATGTACATACACGTAAATGGTTGGTAAAGGTTCGTCCTCGCTAAATTTTTTTTTGCCTATTTGCACCATCCAGTAGCTGCGGCTAACACAATGGCTCCAGCGCATGAACTGGCCGGTACGTGGGCCGTTCGGTCGTGCAGACACAATAAAGCAGGCAGGATCGGGGTTTGAACAATGGCAGGGATTCACGTCCACATATGCCTATGCAGATCCAACTTTCCATGAAAATTCTCCCCGTTGTGTTGTTGCTGGGGTTGAATAGCCCCGTCTTTGCGCAAGGTACATCCCGATTTGTTCGTTCAGACGAACCAGGTCAGCTAGCTATTACGGTGGGGGCCGGCGTAGCCAATTACCTCGGCGACCTGAATGACCGGACTGCCTTTCGCCGGGGCGAGATAGGCGTTGCGCTGGCGGCGGGCATCACCTACCGGCTTTCTGATCATGTATCGACGCGGGCTGAGGTACGTGTTGTGCAGCTAAAGGGCTCACAACAGGGTACCCGGCAGGAAACCAACAATCTGTCGTTTCGGAGTATGAATCCTGAACTTACGGGCGGACTTGTATTCGATCTATTGCCCGCCTCATCACGGCCGGTGATAAATCCGTATCTGGCTCTGGGTGTTGGCTTCACGTACCTGTCACCGGCCGCGCGCTATCAGGATCGATGGGTGCGTTTGCCGGCTCTGGAAACGGAAGGGGAAAACTATAGTCGGCTGGCTGTACTGGCTTCGGGTGGAGCCGGACTTGCGGTTCGGTTACCCCGGCGGGTACTCCTGGCCCTTGAACTGTCCTATACGCTCCCCAGCAGTGATTATATAGATGATGTAAGCACGGTGTACCCCTTTGGAAGCTCGCTTCGGGGAAGCGAAGCCATTGCCTTATCTGACCGCCGGCCTGAACTGGGATTACCTGTTAATGAGCCGGGGACGCAGCGTGGTTTCAGGAGCGGAAAGGACACGTACCTGACCGGCCTGCTTCGGTTGACGATTCCACTCTCATCGGCCAAAGAACGGCAGTACCGCCGGGATGTAAACTGCGTTCGCTAGGCGGGTGGGTACGCTATAGCGTAGGGCTATAAACTGGCGCCCCGAAGTTCAGCACAGCTGCCCTCGCTACGCCATCCACGCTTCCTGCATCGCAATCCACTCTTCTTTAGGCGTATCGCAGGTGGGGCAGGTAAAGCTGTCAGGTACGTTGCTGAAAGAGGTGCCCGCTGCAATGCCGTTCCGGTCATCGCCAAACTGCGGGTCGTAGGCGGTATAGCAGTGTGGACACTGATGCAGCGTGGGCTGGACTGGTGCGGGGGCTGTAGCTTCAGGTTCGTCGGCGGGCATCTGTTCATACTGCGCTTTGAGCCGCTGGGCGCTGAACTGCCGGCAAAGGCGGTGTACCTGAAAGGGAAGGCTGTAACCAAGTAAACCTTTGTCGAATAGAAAGTACGTTCGGCTGTTGGGGTTGAAATGTTCGGTGAAATACAGGTCGTAGACACTCAACAGCGGCAGAGTGCCGATGCGCAGCAAGGCGCGTTTACGAATCAGGACCGAACCGAACACTTCCGATTTAGGCTTCGTTTGCACGCCGAAACACAGACCGAAGGTGCGGGTATCGTACTTCTCAAAATAGCGAACCACCCGCTGTTTAATGGTCATGCCTTCATCAGTATGATCCTCCGTCTGCCAGGCGAGTTCGTTGGCTGCGTGGCGCACATTGATGTTGTGCTTGCCCAGCACCATCGACCAGGCGGGCCTGTCTTCTTCAGCGATATTTTTGATAATCAGTGATTTCCAGGCAGTCACGCAGATTTCGCCGACGCGCGTTTTGAGGCAAAGTGTGCAAAGATCGAGCAGAAAGTCGATGGTGAACTGTTCATCCTGCCGGTAAAGTCCCAACCAGGTACGTTGGCCGTAGCGGTTAAAGCCTTCGTAATAAGGCAACGAAAATTCGGGTAGCTGTACAGGTTGCGTGGCCGGTTGCGTAATAAACGTTTCCCGGTTCATAACCGCCGTGTACAACGCATCTGGCGCAGTTAATTCCTGGTTCAGCATAGCGCTTTCTACCTGCCTGGCCAATCGGCCTACATCGTTGGTATAGATCAGATCACGCCACTGAAAAACGGTGTTTGACTGCCTTGGTCTGACGTAGAGGTACCAGAAGTGCGGCTCGGGCGAGGCAATGAAATTGAGATTACCCGTGAAAAAAGGCGTAAAGCTTTGATCCGAGTCAGAGAGGTTGATCTTCAGTCGGGGCTGGTAATCGAACTGATCGAGGATGGTGTGGTACTCGCCTTCGCGCAGCCACGAGCCGGTACGGAATACTTCTTCGCCACAGTAGGACGAAATAATGTTGGGATATTGATCGGTATTTAGTTCGTAGACAATCTGCTGCTGACGAAGCGTTTTCTCAAAAGCCCGCATTTCTTCATAGTGCACAACCAGTAGCAGTTGTTGCCGCGCCCCGAAACGTACCCGACGCACCCGGGCTTCATAAGCGGCACGCAGAATAACCTGCAGGGCGGCCGGAGAAACGATGCCAGCTGGCATATTGATCTTGACGGTATAGTAATCGCGCATCTGGATTAAGGTTACTGTTTTCCGTTTACTGTCTTTCGATTTTCTGCCTTCGGTGGCGCTGCTTATGGGTAATTACGCTTCCCTAATTGCTACTGCGAGAGGCAACAAGCTGGTGTTTGAACAGACTAAGCTGGTACTTCTTCCAGTATACCGGCCAGTATGCTGCGCACTTCAGGACGGCAGGAGCCGCAGCCGGTACCGGCCCCGGTTTGCTGACACAACTTCTGAAAATCGGTACAGCCGTTTTGAATAGCCCGTTCCAGGTTGCCCTGACCAACTGTATTGCACGAACAGACCAGCTTACCCATGACCGGGTCGGCGGGTTTGCTGGCGCGCAGGAGTTCGAGGCGTTTTTGGGAGAGTTCGAGCCCGCCGTCGATAAGATCACGGAACTCGCGGAATTCGTTTTTATCACCTACCAGCGTGGCCCCTACCAGCTTGTCCTGATACACGATACACTTCTTGTAGTACCGCTTGGCTTTGTCGACAAAAACGATTTCTTCGTAAGCGTTGCGTTCCGGCGTGCCCATGTTGGCAGGTACGTCGGGCAGGCCCATGCTTACCAGGTGCAGCCCTTCCATCTTTAAAATGCTGACCGACAGACTACCCGTGTAGGGCTGGAGCAGATCGCCCGCAATGAAGCGGGCAGCTACAGTGGCTTGCTGTTCGGCGGCGGTGGTGATGCCCCACATCTGCCCGCGCCACTGTGCCAGTTCGCCCGCGGCGAAGATGGCGGGGTCGTTGGTTTGCATGTAGTCATTGACCACTACACCCCGGTTGCAGGTGAGATCGGCCTGCTGCGCCAGTTCAATGTTAGGTACCGTTCCGATGGCCATTACTACGGCCTCGCACGCCAGGAGTTTGCCCGATTTGAGCCGAACGCCCGTTACCTGTTCGTGGCCTTCGAAGGTCTGAACCTCTTCATTAAAATACACCTCGATGCCTCGGTCCAGCAGGTCCTGATAAAGCAAATCGCTGGCTAGCGGGTCGAGCTGGCGTTCCATGAACCGGCCAATTCGCTGAATGACCGACACTCGCACGTCGATCTGCCGGAGCGAAGCGGCCAGTTCGAGGCCGAGCAGGCCACCGCCCACAATGACGACGTGTGACGCTGCCCCGTGCAGGCGCGGTAGCAGCGCATCGGCGTCGGTACGTGAGCGGAGGTTGACAATACCCGGCAGCCGCGGAACACCTTTGGGCATAAACGCCCGACTGCCCATGCCGAGGAACAGTTTATCGTAGGCATGTTCCTGACCCGTTTCGTCAATGATGCATTTACGCACCCGATCGATCCGGACAATACCTATTCCCGCATGCACCTGAATACCCGCTTCGGCAAACTCATCGGGCCGCAGGCGAATCAACTGCTCCCAGGGCTGTGCGCCGCTGATGTAGTCGGGGAGGAGCACGCGGTTGTAGAACGGGTGAATTTCCTTCGAAAACACGTGGATGCTGTCGGTCTGGTTCAGGCTACGATACGCGTTGATAAAACCCAGCCCGGCAGCACCCGCCCCGATGATGATAATTTTTTCTGCCGGCTTCACATACGGAGCCACTTCGACCGCCGAAAATTTAAAGTCCGGCTCTTTTGAGCGTGGATCGATTAGGTTGTTGGTCAGGTTGTTAGCGCGGCCAATGGCGTTGTTGGGTGTGTGAATGTCCATAGCCGCCAGCCGACCCCAATGCATGGGTAGGAAGCATAGGCCGGGGCGTATGTCATCGCTGAGCTGCGCATTTACCCGAACGAGGCCGCGTCGGTTGCTGACCGTAATCAGTTGGCCGTCGCTGATGTTTCGTTGGCGGGCATCGTCGGGGTGAAGCTGCAGAAATGGCTGTGGGCTATGCTGGTTCAGGCGGGCCACCCGACCCGTTTTGGTCATTGTATGCCACTGGTCGCGGATGCGGCCGGTAGTGAGAACGAGCGGAAAGTCGGGGCTGGTTGGCTCAGAGCTGTTTTCGTCGGGAACAGTATGGATCTGCGCCCGGCCGTTTGCCGTAAAGAACCGATGGTCGGCAAACAGTCGTTTTGTACCCTTGGCGGTAGCTGGGTACGTTGGCTCAGCGGTTCGTTGCCGATCGGCAGTCGAGAACGGCCACTGCACCGAGCGCTGTTTATCGAGCAAACCGTAGGTCACTCCGGTTACATCAATGTTGGTACCGGCCGTGAGCTGGGTGTATTCCTGATACACATCAGCGGCAGACTGATAAGCAAACGACTCACCGAATCCCAGTTTAGCGGCAAACCGCCAGATGATTTCCGCATCGGGCAGGGCTTCGCCGGGGGCATCGAGCAGTTTGGGAAGGTGGGTAATCCGGCGTTCAGCGTTGGTCATGGTACCTTCTTTTTCCAGCCAGCCTGCCGCAGGTAAGACCACATCGGCAAAGGCTACGGTATCGGCCCGGTTGGAAATATCCTGCACCACCACGAACCGTCCGTTTTTCAGGGCTTTCTCCACCTGATTCACGTCGGGCATGCTCACCATTGGATTGGTGTTAATGATCCAGATCGCTTTCAGGCGGTCGTCGGCCAGGGCGTCGAACAGCTCGGTGGCTGTTAGGCCGGGTTTGTCGGCAATCGATACCGGGCCTTTCCAGAACGCTTCCACTTCAGCGCGGTGTTTGGCATTGACCACGTCGCGGTGACCGGGCAGCGCGTTGGCCAAGCCGCCCACTTCGCGACCACCCATGGCGTTGGGCTGACCGGTTAGGGAAAACGGTCCATTTCCCGGTGTGCCGATCCGGCCCGTTATCAGGTGCAGGTTAATCAGCGACAAGTTCTTATTCACGCCCACCACTGATTGGTTCAGGCCCATTGTCCAGAGCGACATGAACCCGGTTGACTGACCAATCCAGTCGGCCGCCAGCCGGATGTCGGCGGCAGGTACGTCGCAAAGGTCCGCGGCTTCGTCGACGGTGCGTTGCATGGCTTGCTCACGGAAGTTAGCAAAACCGTCGGCATGGTTGGCGATAAAGTCGTAATCGATCTGATCGGATTCGATAAGCAGCCGGGCAAGGGCGTAGTTTAGCACAATATCGGTACCGGGCCTGATGGGTAGGTGCAGGTCACTGGCCCGGGCGGTATCGGTACGGCGGGGGTCAACGCAGATCAGGCGGGTAGCGGGGTGGGCAGCCTTGCGTGCTTCGATTCGCCGCCAGATGATCGGGTGGCACCAGGCGGGGTTAGCCCCCTGCACCATAAACAGGTCGGCTTCTTCAATATCGTCGTAACAGACTGGCACGGAGTCTTCGCCCAGCGAGAGCTTGTAGCCCATCACCGCCGACGACATGCAGAGCCGCGAGTTGGTGTCGATGTTGTTGGAGCCAATAAAGCCTTTGATCAACTTATTGACCAGGTAATACTCTTCGGTAAGGCACTGACCTGACACATAAAACCCAACCGAATCGGGCCCATATTTCTGGATAAACGTCTTGAAAACTGCTGCCGTGCGTTCCAGGGCTTTGTCCCAACTGACGCGCTGCAACGGCATATTTCGGTTCAGGCGCATCTGCGGGTAGAGCAGCCGGTCTGACTGATCCATCACCGTATAATGCAGGTTAAGGCCTTTCGAGCAAAGCATGCCCTTGTTGCTGGGATGCTCTTTATCGCCTTCCACAGTCAGCTGACCGTTGGGCTCTTTCGTTACCGCCACGCCGCAGCCGACACCGCAGTAACAACAAGTGGTTTTGTGCGTCATTTTTTTGTGGCTCTCTTAACTGAACTGACTCTCAGTCTTCAGTTCTCGGTGGCTTCGTTCAGATGCGTTTTGTGCTCTGGCAGCGTAATAGGGGCCTGTTCTATGCCGCCTGGAGTTCGGCTTCCAGTGTTTCGGCAACGGCCGTACGGTTGAAATTGACCAGGAAGAGCAACGTGCCAATGATGGCTACAGCGCAGCCGATGTACACAAACGCCTGGCTGTACGTAATTGACTGCGATTTGAAGAGGAAACCCATCAGCATACCGCCGAGGTTACCACCCGCCCCCACAATGCCCGACACCATGCCTACGGCTTTGGGATTCACAAATGGTGTGATGGCAAAGGTGGTACCGTTTGCCATTTTCAGGAACATGGCAAACGTCAACATTGACCCGATGGCCAGACCAAGGTTACCCGTTTGAGCAAACAATACGATTCCCGCGCCTTCAAAAACAAGCATCGACGCAAGCAGTACGCCTTTACCCCGCATGCCGTAGCGTTTGCCGACCCGGTCGGCCACGATACCACCCACGGCCCGCGCAAATAGATTCATGCCCCCAAACAGCATGGCCCAGAAGCCCGCCTCAGTTTCGGTTAGGCCGAAATTGTCGAAGAAGTACAGCGCAGCAACGCCATCGAAGGTAATTTCCATGCCAAAGCAGGCGGCATAGGCCAGGGCCAACGCCCACACCCGCACATCGGCGGCAGCTTTCCAGAAGCTTACCGAGGCTGTTTTCGGCTGGGTACCCCGCCCGGTGGGGTCAAGCTGTTGACGGTCTTCGTAGTTGCCTGCGGGCGTGTCCTGGGTGTACCGGAAATAGATATACGCCATTATCAGCATCAGTACACCCGGCACGATCATCGCCAGCCGCCACGCGTCGCTTTTCACGTACCCAAAGCCAACGATCGTCATCATAATGAGCGGCATGGCCAGTTGTGTAACGCCACCGCCGAGGTTGCCCCAGCCGCCCGCGACTGCATTGGCGGTGCCTTTAATAGAGGGGGCAAACATCATGGAGGTGTGAAACTGCGTGATCACAAATGAGGCCCCGATGATGCCGATAGCCAGTCTGAACAGTAGAAATGTGGTGTAATCATGCGCCAGACCGACCAGCATGACCGGAAGCGAACCCACCAGCAGCAGGGCTGTGTACGTTTTACGCGGTCCCCAGGTGTCGCAGAGGCGGCCGATGAGCAGGCGGGCGAAAATCGTAGCCGACACCGCCGCAATAATGGTGTTACCAACCTGGGGTTTTGTCAGGTTCAGGTCGGCCCGAATGGCGGGCATGAGGGGAGCCAGACCGAACCAGCCGAAAAAGCAAACAAAAAACGTGAGCCACGTAATGTGGAAGGTGCGCATCTGCACACCGCTGAATGAGAAGATATTCAGCGAGTTGAGTGGTTGGTTCGTCATTAGTAACTGGAAATTATTCAGGTTGTATAGAAGGAAATGCGAGCGCTAGAGGCTATCTGCTACGGATATAGCCCGTGCGTAGTTCATCAGGTACGTTGGGTGCAGGCGAACAACTTCGCCGATGATAAGCACGGCGGGGGCACCAATCTGAGCCTGCTCTATAAGGCCGGGCATTTCCCAGACCTGCCCCACTACACATCGTTCGTTGGGTCGGCTGCCGTTCTGGATGACCGCCATTGGCAGGTCGCCCCGGCCAAGGCTATCGTAGAGGGCACAGATCTGATCAAGTTTACCAAGACCCATCAGCAGGACTACCGTCGCGTTCGACTGCGCGGCCAGTTTCAGGTCGTCGGCCAGTTCATGGTGGCGGGTTGTGCCCGTAATTACCCAAAAACTCTGGCTTACCCCCCGGCTGGTGACGGGTATGCCCTGCATGGCCGGTACCGCAATGCAACTCGATATACCGGGGACTACCTGTGTCGGAATACCATGTTGTCGGGCATAGGCAATCTCTTCATAGCCCCGGCCAAACACGAAGGGATCGCCTCCCTTCAGCCGCACTACATGACCATACTGCCGGGCCATATCTACGCAAAGCTGATTGATATCATCCTGTGTCCAGGAGGGTTGACCTGCCCGTTTGCCTACATACTGTCGGATGGCCTGAGCCGGGGAAAAGCTGAGCAATTCGGCATTGGCGAGGTCGTCATAGAGCACAACACTGGCTTGCTGAAGGGCTTTCATCCCCTTTAGTGTAATCAATTCTGCATCTCCGGGACCAGCTCCTACGAGGGTCAGCTGAGGAGGGTTTTTTGAGATAGTACTTACCATGAGTAGTGTAAGAAAAATACTAATTATAAGTATTTGTGCTTATTCTATTTTCTGGTTCAAAAGTAGGGGTGTTATTTGGTAAAACAAACGAAAAACAGAAATACAGATATTAAATTTACCCAAATGCGAAAGTAAAATTGTGTTTTTAGGGATTTATCAGTTTAAATTTGACCCAGCGATTACTCAGTGCATTACTCAGTAATCTTAGATATGTGCAATTATAAAACCTTGTAGTTATAACTGAGTAAAAACCACTTACTATGAAGAAAGGTACATTGATCCGGGTCGTCGTAATTGGCAACGGCATGGCGGGCTACAAGTTTTGCGAGAAGCTAGTAGCCAAACGTCAGCCCAATGACGCCTTTTCAATTACAGTTTTTGGGGAAGAGCCCCGCGCCGCTTACGACCGGGTTCACCTCAGCGGCTATTTCGCTGGCAAGTCAGCTGCGGATCTGGCGCTTGCTCCCCTTAGTTGGTATGCTGAACAGGGTATTCGCCTGCATCTGTCAGACCCCGTTGTCGATGTTGATCGCGACCAGAAGGTTGTGCGTTCGCACCACGGCGAGGTCGTTCCTTACGATTATCTGGTGTTTGCTACAGGGTCGGGGGCGTTTGTTCCGCCAATTCCGGGCATGGAGAAAGACGGCGTTTTTGTGTACCGCACGCTCGAAGACCTTGACCTGATCCGTGATTATGCCCGGCGGGTTACGAAAGGGGCCGTCATGGGGGGAGGGTTATTGGGTCTGGAGGCGGCCGGTGCCTTACTTGATCTGGGTCCGCAGGAAGCTCACGTTATTGAGTTCGCCCCACGCCTGATGCCCCGGCAGGTCGATGCGGCTGGTTCGTCGGTACTCCAGCAAAAGCTGGAAGAGATGGGCCTCCAGATTCACCTTGGCAAAAACACACAGGAAATCACGGGTGGCGATAAAATGGATGGCCTGCTCTTTGCCGATGGGTCGCGCCTGGATGTTGAAATGCTGATCGTATCGGCGGGTATACGCCCCCGCGATGAACTGGCCAAAGTAGTTGGTCTGGACACGCATCCACGCGGCGGTATAGTAGTGAACGAGTACCTGCAAACGGCCGACCCAACCATTTTTGCCATTGGCGAATGTGCGCTGGTCCATTCCATGATCTATGGGCTGGTGGCCCCGGCCTACGAAATGGCGGCGGTCGTGGTGGATCAGTTGCTCGGTACGCCCCGCACGTTCAACCCGTACGATATGTCGACGAAGCTAAAGCTGATCGGCGTCGACGTAGCCAGTTTCGGCGATGCGTTCGCAGAGACTCCGGCTCGTTCCATTCAGTACGAGAACCGGGCCAAGGGCATCTACAAACGGATCAACGTATCGGCTGATGGGCGCGAATTACTGGGCGGTATTCTGGTGGGCGACGCCGCCGACTACAACATGCTACTCCAGATTTGCAAGAACAAGACCGTGTTGCCGCCCGACCCTGAAGACCTGATTCTTGGCAATCGTGGCGGGGGTGAGCTGGAAGGTGCGGGCGTAATGAGCCTGCCCGACGAGGCACTGATCTGTTCGTGCGAGGCCGTAACAAAAGCCGCGATCTGCCATGAGATTACCGAAAATGGGCATACATCCGTTGATGCCCTTAAGAAGGCAACCAAAGCCTGTACGGGTTGCGGGGGCTGTACGCCGCTGGTGAAAGACCTGCTGCAGGGCGTGCTGAAACAGCAGGGACAGTACGTGCGCAATGTCATCTGCGAACACTTCGACTTCTCGCGTCAGGAGATGCTCGATCTGGTGAAAATGAATGGGCTACGTACCTACGGTGCCGTACTCGACCAGTTTGGCCGGGGCGATGGCTGTGAGGTGTGTAAGCCCGTTGTAGCCAGTGTACTGGCCAGCTTATGGAACGAAAACATCCTCGAAAAAGACCGCGCTACCGTTCAGGATTCAAACGACCGCTTCTTGGCCAATATCCAGAAAGGCGGTACCTATTCGGTGGTGCCGCGCATTGCCGGGGGCGAGATCACGCCTCAGAAGCTGATCGTGATTGGGCAGGTGGCGCAGAAATACGGCCTCTATACCAAGATCACGGGTGGTCAGCGAATCGATATGTTTGGTGCTCACGTGAGTGACCTGCCGGCCATCTGGGAAGAACTGATTGCCGCAGGTTTCGAGAGTGGACATGCCTACGGCAAATCGCTGCGCACGGTAAAAAGCTGCGTGGGATCGACCTGGTGCCGGTTCGGTGTGCAGGACTCCGTGTCGTTTGCCATCGAGGTAGAAGAGCGTTACAAAGGGCTTCGGTCGCCGCATAAGCTAAAATCGGGCGTGTCGGGGTGCATTCGCGAATGTGCCGAAGCCCAGAGTAAAGACTTTGGCATTATTGCCACCGAAAAAGGCTGGAACCTCTATGTCTGCGGTAATGGCGGGGCCAAACCACAGCATGCCCAACTGCTGGCGACCGACGTCGACAAGGAAACCTGCCTTCGCCTGATCGACCGGTTTTTGATGTTCTACATCCGCACCGCCGACCCGCTGATGCGTACGGCCACCTGGCTCAACAAAATGGAAGGTGGCATGACGTACCTGAAAGCCGTGGTGGTCGACGATGTGCTGGGTATTGCCGGGGAACTGGAAGCAGAGATGCAGTCGCTGGTCGATGCCTATGCCTGCGAATGGAAAGAAGTCGTTGACAAACCCGAACTCCGGAAACGGTTTGCCCACTTCGTGAATGCACCTGCTGAGAAAGACCCCTCGGTCGCCTTCGAACCCATGCGAGACCAGATTCAGGCAAAAAACTGGCTCTGAGTGGGTCGGGGGTATACGCCAGCGCACCGTCAAACCGTAAACGCCAAACTCCGAAAACATACAACCTGAAAATTCTGATATACGATGACTATCACAGAAACCTCAATTACCTGGCATCGGGCCTGTGCCACCAGCGATATTCCTGTCGACGGTGGCGGTTGTGTATTGCTGGAAGGACGCCAGATCGCCGTGTTCAATTTTGCCCGGCGGGCAACCTGGTATGCGACCGATAACCAATGTCCGCACCGCCAGCAGATGGCCTTGGCGCGGGGCATGATCGGGTCGGAGCAGGACGAACCCAAAGTAGCCTGTCCGTTTCATAAAAAGACGTTTTCGCTCGAAACGGGGAACTGCCTCAACGACGAAGCCTACCAGATCAACACATACCCGGTGCGCGTAGACGGTGGCTGGGTGTATGTTGGAATCGACGCCTAAACAGGCGCTTTGGATAGCAGGCCCACCAGCGCTTCTTATCGACCGGTAAGGTCAGAGTGGGGCTGGTGGGCCTGCTATATTCTGGACAGGCCAGTAATACGAACGCTAAGAATAGTGTATTTTTGGGAATGAAAAAGCCATTTTTCCTTCTAATAATTCTATTCTGGTGTGGGCTGGCGGCGGCTCAGACGCCACAAATTCAGCGTGTTGACCCGACCAACTGGTGGGTGGGTATGAAAAACCCCAACTTGCAACTGCTCGTTTATGGCCCTAACGCCGGGTCGCTGACGTACTCGATCAAATATCCCGGCGTCAAGCTTGTGAAGAGCCATACAGTCGAGAATAAAAATTACGCGTTTCTTGACCTGAGCATTGCCGCGGGGACGAAGCCGGGGACCGTTCAGATCGTTGGAAAAAGCGGCAGCCAGACCATCACTCGTGCCTACGAATTGAAAGCCCGTGACAACCAACCCAAAGGGCAGGGGCTTACGTCGGCCGATTTTATCTACCTGCTTATGCCCGACCGGTTCAGTGGAGCCGATCCGGCCAACGATAAATTTGCCGATATGGCCGACAAAGATTCAGACCGGTCGAACCCTTTCTTACGGCATGGCGGCGATCTGAAAGGCGTAGGCAATCACCTCGATTACCTGAAAGAACTAGGCGTAACGGCCCTCTGGATGACGCCCGTAGTTGAAAACAATCAACCTCAGACGAACGAAGGCGGCGTGATGCGCTCGGCGTACCACGGCTACGGGTTCACCGATCATTACAACGTAGACAAGCGGCTGGGGACCAACGACGAATACAAGGCGCTGAACCGGAAACTGCACGACATGGGCATGCGGGTGGTTCAGGATGCGGTGTATAACCATGTGGGGATCAACCACTGGTTCCTGACCGATATGCCCATGAAAAACTGGCTGCATGAGTGGCCCACTTATACCAACACGTCGTATAAATACCAACCCATCACCGACCCCCATTCGTCGGCTATCGACCGGAAAGTGACGCTCAACGGCTGGTTTGTTCCCTTCCTGCCCGATCTGAACCAAAGCAACCCATTTGTGGCAAACTACCTGATTCAGAACGCAGTCTGGAGTACCGAGGAATTTGGCGTCGATGCCTGGCGGATCGATACGTATATGTACAACGATCAGGCATTTATGAACCGCTGTAACGCCGCCCTGCAGGCCGAGTATCCGAACATGTACACCTTCGGTGAGTCGTGGGTCAACAACACTGTCGATCAGGCGTATTACACGAAGAACAGAATCAATTTCCCGTTCAAATCGAACCAAACGGGCGGGTTGGATTTTGTGCTGTATTCGGCCATCAACGCTGCCCTGAATGAAGGCGAAGGCTGGGATAGTGGCGCTAACCGTGTGCAGCAGGCACTGGCGCAGGATGCCGTGTATGAAGACCCGATGAAGCTGGTTACGTTTCTCGATAACCACGATACCGACCGCTTTCTGTCGGTGGTGAAAGAAGACATCAACAGCTACAAAATGGGCCTGACCTGGCTGCTCACCACGCGGGGGATTCCACATCTGTACTATGGCACCGAGATTCTGATGAAAAACTTCAAGAACCCATCAGATGCCGAGGTACGTCGCGATTTCCCCGGCGGTTTCCCGGGCGATAAGGAGAATAAATTTACCGCTGCGGGTCGCAACAAGGCGGAGAATGACGCGTTCGAGTTCGTGAAAAAGCTGGCTACGTACCGGAAAAATACGCCGGCCCTACACTCGGGTAAGCTGATGCAGTACCTGCCGCAGAACGGTACGTATGTGTACTTCCGCTACAACGACAACGCCACGGTGATGGTGGCCACCAACCAGACCGACAAGCCTGTTGCGCTGGACATGGTGCGTTTTCAGGAACGTGTCAGTGGCTTCTACAGCGCAAAAAATGTGCTGACCGGCGAGGTGATCAGCGACCTGAAAACGGTTAATCTGCCCGCCAAAACCGCGCTTGTACTGGAACTACAACGTACCCAGCTAAAATAGCAGCCTGTTGCGTGTGGAATGACCATGAAGTGGCTGACGGCCAATTACCACGACGCATCACGCAGGGGTAGATCATGGCACGTTCGGCACAAGTACAACCACGTAGTACCGTAGCAGCGTCCATAGTGGACACATTGGTAGGGCATAGCGCAACGATAAGCTAATTCCTGTTGTGCCAGCGTGATAGGGGGTGGCCTTTTCCCCGAAGCGAGGTAAGCGAGAAAGTAGGATGTGATCGGTCAGTCTATAGCGACGGCTCAACAATATCAATATGGTATTGAGCTGTCGCTATAGACCGACCGATCTGTTTGTTGTGGTCTGGCACGGTTAGTAAACTATGGCTGGTAACCTGCAAAGGTTTTCCGTACTTACCGCCTGTCTTTTTGGTCAACTTCGATCCAGAATTTAGCCATGCACCATGCCGGTACGTCTCCTCCTTCTCTGTCTGTTGCTACCACTGTATAGCCAGGCTCAACTCAGCCAAACTATTCGGGGCCGGGTCGTCGACAAAGAGTCGAAATACGCGTTGGTGGGGGCTACCGTTCAGGTTGTCGATGTCGCGCTGGGCAACCTCTCCGACACGCTGGGTGCGTACCGGATCACGAACGTACCTGTGGGACGTCGTACCGTTCGTGTGGCGCTGGTAGGCTATAAAGAGGTATTGCTCAATAACATCATTGTCGATGCCGGGCGCGAAACGATCCTTGACGTTGAACTGGAAGAAAGCATCCGTCAATTGGGAACCGTTACCGTCAAAGCTCAGCGGACGGGTGAGGCTCGTAATGATATGGCGGTGGTGTCTGCCCGGCAGTTCACCGTCGATGAAGCCGACCGATACGCTGGCAGTAGGGGCGAACCCGCCCGCATGGCGTCGAACTTTGCGGGAGTGCAGGGGGCTGACGATTCCCGAAATGACATTGTGATTCGTGGCAATTCGCCGCAGGGCGTACTCTGGCGGCTGGAAGGGGTCAGCATTCCCAATCCCAACCACTTCGCCATTGCCGGTACGTCGGGCGGGCCGGTGAGCATCATCAACAACCGCTATTTAGCCAACTCCGATTTTTTCACGGGGGCTTTTCCGGCTGAATTCGGCAACACTGTGGCTGGTGTGTTCGATCTGAAACTACGGAACGGGAATAATGAGCGGCATGAAAAAACAATTCAATTTGGCTTTCTCGGCACAGAGGCCATGGTCGAAGGTCCCTTGTCACGCCAGTCGGGATCGTCGTACATGGCTTCTTTTCGGTACGCTAATCTGGGGTTATTCAACAAACTGGGGCTCGACATCGGTACACAGGCCATTCCGGCCTATCAGGATGCTTTCTTTCGGCTGAATTTTCCGCTGAAAAACCGCGACGGGGCACCGGCCGGAAGTATTGCGCTTTGGGCATTGGGTGGAACCAGCACTGTAGATATTCTGATCAGCGAGCAGAAAGCCGATGATCGCAATATTTTTGGTCAGAATGACCGCGACCAGTACTTCACCTCGCGGATGGGTGTGGCAGGCCTGACCTACACACGTCCGGTGAGCCGGCAAACGTTCTGGAAAACTACCCTCTCGGTATCGGGCAACTCACAGGCAGCCCGCGACAATTACCTGTTTCTGCGGAAAGACGCTGCCGGAAATCCGCTCGTGCAGTCAAACAGGTTTGTGATCGATTCGCTACGGCCCACACTCGATTATCAGTTCCGGGAGACGCGGTACACGCTTTCATCGGTAGTTAACCATAAGCTGAGCGCCCGTAGTACCCTGAAAATTGGTATTAATGCCGACCTGATCCGGTTCGTCGCGTACGACAGTGTGCGCACGCTGGAGACCCCGACGGCTACCCGATTCACCCGCTGGCGCAGTCGCTGGAATGCCGATGAAACGTTTGCGCTGATTCAGCCCTATATTAGTTACCGCAGCCGCCTGACCGATAACCTTACCCTGACGGCCGGGCTAAATGCCCTGGTGCTCACCCTGAACACCGCCAGCGTTTCGCCAATTGAACCTCGGCTTGGCCTGAGCTACGACTTGCCAAATCGCCAGAAAGTAAGCGTAGCTGTTGGCTTGCACAGTCAGATGCAGCCGACGTATACCTATTTTTTCAAAACACCAGACTACACCTCCTCCAAGTTTCCAACTCCCTTGCTGGAAGAGAACCGAGCGGTGGGCTTAACGAAGAGCTGGCATTACGTGGCGAGTTACAACCGGCTGATTGGTAGAAATATACGGCTGTTGCTGGAAACGTATTACCAGCAGTTGACCAACGTACCTGTCGAGCGAATTCGGTCGTCGTTTTCAATGGTAAATACCGGAGCGGCGTTCTCCCGAATTTTTCCTGGTCCGCTGGTCAACACGGGGGAGGGGCGCAACTATGGGGCCGAGTTGACGTTGGAAAAATTTTTCAGCAACAGTTATTATTTCCTAATCACAGGCTCACTTTTCGATGCCAGGTACAAAGGCTCCGACGACGTGTGGCGGAATACGGATTTCAACGGAAAGTACGCGTTTAATGTACTGGTTGCCAAAGAGATTCAGTTTACACGTTCCAGTCTGAGCCTGGGCGCGAAGTTTACCACAACGGGCGGGCGGTGGTACGGGCCGGTGAATGAAACGGCATCGCGCCAAAACCAGGAGATCGTGTATGCGAGTGATACCCGCAACTCGGTTCAGTTTGCGCCTTACCGCCGGTTCGATGTTAAACTGGATTACAAAATCAACCGGAAGCGCCTGACCCACACCATTGCCTTCGATCTGGTCAATGTGCTGGCCATTCAGAATCTGCTCTCGCTAAGCTACGCCCCGCAACCCAACGGCACGTTTGTGAAGCAGGAATACCAACTCGGGTTCTTGCCAATCTTCTATTACAGAGTCAATTTTTGACAGGGCATTCGGTAACTCACTCTAACGATAATTCGTATGAAACTCGTCGCGATTATAGCCCTATCTGTGGGGGTAACGGCCAGTTGTGCTGCGCAGGTGCAACTGGTAAATGGTTCCGTGGATTTTGCAACTCTTCGCCAGTACGTGACCACAGTTCGACCGGTCGGGGGCACGAAAGCGGCATCGGGTATTCTGTTTGCGGTGACCGATTCAGCGGTTGTGCTAGCCTCCGTTGCTGGTCTGAAGGCCAAACTGAAAGCGATACTGAGTGAGCATAACGGCACGTTACCACCAATTGATTCACTGAGGGTGCGTTTGCAGTTGCAGACAATTCCATATAGCGGCATCCGCCGGCTGTCAATTCACCGGCGTGGCACGGCGGTAAAAGGAGTGCTACTTGGTATAGGATTGGGAGCTATCGTTGGGGTTGTGCAGGGAAGTGACGAACCTGGCTGGTTTTCTTTTTCGGCGGGCGATAAAGCAGTTGTGTTTGGACTGATTGGTGCCTTGGTTGGGCTGGTGTCCGGAGTAGCGAGCACCAAAAGTGTGAATGCGAGGCAGCAGGCCGTAGCGGCCGAACTACAGGGTCCATTTCGAAAACAGGCGATTGTGGAGCAGTTAAAAGTCGCCAACTTGTATCAGTACTAAAGGTACACTTTGCTTGGCCGCCTCTGGCGTTGACGACTTGCCTTCATAGCCTGTTGGGGACGCTGGGTGGGTTGGCCCATACGCTTGATAATAAAGGAACCCGCTTCGCAGTTGGTTAAGGTGTGTACCTTTGTTCTTCAACCAAAAACGGGATAATGCGATCGATTCGTAGCTTATTGTTTATTTTCATTGTCGCATCATTCGCGCAGGTAAACGCGCAATCGCTTAAAACGCTGATCGTTACGGCGCACCCCGACGACGAAACGATGTTTCCGGTAACGGTCTTCAAGCTCATCCGCGAACTGGGCGGTTCGGCCGATCTGGCGCTGGTGACCGATGCTTCCGGCGGGTACAACGGCATGGTAGCCTCGAAATATTATGGCATGAACCTGCTTGATACGGCCGTGGGGCGGCGTGTATTGCCGGCCATTCGTAAGAAAGAACTTATGAAAGCAGGTGAGGTTATGGGTATTACCAATTTCTATTTCTTCGACCAGGTCGATGACGTATACTCCACTGATCCGGCTCCGTATCTGGGAGGACGCCGATGGAACAAAGATCTCGTTGAAAAACAGCTCGATGAGGTACTCGCAAAAGGTCGGTACGATCTGATCCTGTGTCTGGTACCGTCTGCTGAGCAGCACGCTCACCACAAGGCTGCCACGGTGCTTGCCCTGCGCGCCGTAGCACGAATGTCAGGTAAAAAACCCATTGTATTGGGAGGACGAACTATTAGCCGGGCCACTACTTTCTCGTTCAGCGAACTCCCCGGTTATCCCGAAACGAAGGTGTTGCCAAGCGCGCCCGTGTATGAGGTCGATGTGTCGCATACGTTTGGCGAGGGCGGCAAGCATAGCTACCAGATCGTAGCTGACTGGGTAAAGGCTGAACATAAATCTCAGTCGGGCGACATGAACGTAGCCATGCACCGGGGTGATGTGGAGGTGTTCTATTATTTTGCTCAAAATGGCCCCAACGGCCTCGAACCAATCAAAAAACTGTTCACTGCCCTCAAAGCGAGTGGATTCTAAAACGGTTTATAGTTTGTCGTTTGTGGTTTGATGTTGCGCTGCTACGTCACGATACGTACCCAAGCAGCGCAACATCAAACCACAAACGACAAACCGTAAACGAACCCCTATGATAAAAGCATTCCTATTTGACCTCGACGGCGTGTTGGTCGATACTGCCGTTTTTCATTACCAGGCATGGCGGCGGATGGCCAATTCGCTGGGTTTTGATTTTACCCACGAGTTCAACGAAACGCTGAAAGGCGTGAGTCGAATGGACTCGCTCGATCGTATTCTGGCGCTCGGCGGCGTAACCCTGCCGGCAGAACGAAAGCTGGAACTAGCCGCAGAAAAGAACGCCTGGTACCTGGAACTGGTACAACAAATGACTCCCGATGATATTTTGCCCGGTGTTAACGCGTTTCTGGCGCAGATCAGGCAGGCGGGAGAGCAGGGGCACCCGATTAAAATTGCGCTTGGGTCAGTCTCGAAAAATGCGCCGCTGATTCTGGAACGTGTTGGCTTGTCGCATATCTTCGATGCCGTTATCGATGGCTCGAAAATCACGCATAGCAAACCCGATCCGGAAGTGTTTTTGATGGGCGCTGCCGAGCTAAACGTCTCGCCCGACGAGTGTATCGTCTTTGAAGATGCTGTGGCGGGCATTGAAGCGGCCAAACGTGGTCATATGTTTGCGCTCGGCATTGGTTCGCCCGATGTGCTCACGCAGGCTGATCTGGTTGTGCCGTCATTTGAACACATCACCGTTGCCGAGTTATTTGCCGCTGTTGAACGCGTGCGGGGGCTGGGATATTAG
Organism: Fibrivirga algicola; assembly: GCF_011742925.1. GTDB lineage: Bacteria > Bacteroidota > Bacteroidia > Cytophagales > Spirosomataceae > Fibrella > Fibrella algicola. The sequence goes on along the minus strand of NZ_WAEL01000004.1, from coordinate 273,504 downwards.
TTATTGGTTTCAGGCTTAATTGGGTTGATGCCAAACCAATTTAGCCTGAAACCCATTTTTAATCCTCTATGAAACAGTATCTTACGAATGATCCGTGGTGCGTGGTCGAAGACGGCTTCCACCCTCAGTATAACGAAGTTACCGAAAGCCTGATGTCGCTCGGCAATGGGCGGTTGGGTGGCCGGGGTAATTTTGAAGAGAAATTTACCGGTAAAACGTTGCCCGGTAATTACGTAGCGGGCGTGTATTACCCCGATAAAACCCGCGTTGGCTGGTGGAAAAACGGGTACCCCGAGTATTTTGCCAAAGTGCTCAACGCCGCCAACTGGATTGGTATCGACATTGACATCGAATACGAATCGCTCGATCTGAATACCTGCGAGGTACGTGATTTTCGTCGCGTGCTGAACATGCAGGAGGGCTACCTCGAACGTCAGTTCGTGGCCAAACTGAAGAGCGGTAAAGAGCTGAAGGTAAGCTCAAAGCGTTTCTGCTCGATCGTCGACGATGAGGCCGGGGCCATTCGGTACAGCATCACGCCGCTGAACTTCGACGCCAAAATCACCATTACGCCCTACATCGACGGGGCTATCCGCAACAAGGACGCTAACTACGACGAAACGTTTTGGGATGAAGTGCGGAAAGAGACTGCTTATGGCGAGGCATTTATTGAACTACGTACCCGGAAGACCGGCTTCCACGTGGTTTCGGGTATGTGCGTTGAGGTAGAGCAGAACGGTGCCCGCCTCGACTACCAGTCGCAACCGATCAAGTACGAGAAATACGTCGCCAACCGCATTTCGCTCGACTGCCGGCAGGGGCAGGAAACTGTGATTTACAAATACGGCGTAAACCTGTCGTCGCTCAACTACGACCCAGATGAACTCCTGAAAGAGGCGCATCAGTACATGCAGCGCATCACCCGCAAGGGCTTCGATAAAATGCTGTTCGAGCAGCAGCAGGCCTGGGCTGATAAGTGGAAGATGAACGATATCATCATCGACGGCGACATTGCCGCCCAGCAGGGTATCCGCTTCAATATTTTCCAGCTCAATCAGACCTATACCGGTGAAGATGAGCGCCTAAACATTGGTCCGAAAGGGTTTACCGGCGAAAAATATGGCGGGTCGACCTACTGGGACACCGAGGCGTACTGCCTGCCGTTCTACCTGGCTACGGCCGATCAGAAAGTAGCGCGTAACCTGCTCGTATACCGCTACAAGCACCTCGAAAAAGCCATCGAAAACGCGCAGAAGCTGGGCTTTAGGGCTGGTGCTGCGCTGTACCCGATGGTGACCATGAACGGGGAAGAGTGCCACAACGAATGGGAAATTACGTTTGAGGAAATTCACCGCAACGGGGCCATCGCCTACGCCATCTACGACTACGTGCGCTACACCGGCGACGAGACGTACCTGGCCGAGTACGGGCTGGAAGTACTCATCGCTATCAGCCGGTTCTGGAGCCAGCGCGTCAACTGGTCGGAAGCTAAACAGCAGTATGTGATGCTGGGTGTTACGGGCCCGAACGAGTACGAAAACAACGTCAACAACAACTGGTACACCAACTACATCGCCGCCTGGACACTCCGATACACTCTTCAGGCAGTAGAAACGGTGAAGCGCCTGAACCCCGACGCCTTTGCTGAACTGGCCGACCGCATTCATTTCCGCGAGGAAAAAGAAATTGCCAAAGCCAAACACATCGTCGATAACATGCACTACCCATTCGATGAGACGCGGCAGGTGTTTCTGCAACAGAGCGACTTCCTCGACAAGGAGATCATGCCTGTTTCCGAGATCCCGAAAGGGCAGCGGCCACTGAACCAGAACTGGTCGTGGGACCGGATCCTGCGCTCGTGCTTCATCAAACAAGCCGACGTATTGCAGGGGCTTTATTTCTTTGAAGATGAGTTTGATGCCGAAACGCTGAAACGCAACTTCGACTTCTACGAGCCGATGACCGTGCACGAGTCGTCTTTGTCGCCCTGCGTACACAGCATTCAGGCGGCAAAACTGGGCATGAAAGAAAAGGCGTACGAAATGTACCTCCGCACCGCCCGCCTTGACCTCGACGATTACAACAACGATACCGAAGACGGTTGCCACATCACCAGTATGGCTGGTACATGGCTGGCCGTGGTGAAAGGATTTGGCGGTATGCGCGTTGAGCAGGACCAACTGCTGTTCGCTCCGTACTGCCCCGACGGCTGGACTTCGTTTGCCTTCAAAATTCGGTTCCGGGGGGCTTTGCTTCAGATTACTACCACCCAGCAGGAGGTAACGATCGAGAATTTCTCGGCTGAACCCGTTACCCTTCGGGTGCATGGTGAAGCCTTGACGGTAGCGGCCAACGCAAAACAGGTGGCTCCGCTGAATAAAGTTGCCACCTTGGACAAGTAACGTACCTGGGTCTGTTTGGGCAGAGAAAATGGCCCCGACAGACCCAGCCTTTTTAGTATTCCGTGGTGGCAAAGCCACGTTAGATTCGGGTATCGCCACCTATTCTTCGTCACATGAACATTGCCGTTTGGCATAATCTTCCCAGCGGTGGAGCCAGCCGCGCCTTGCATCAACACATCAGGGGCCTAGCCGAACGGGGGCACACGATTACGGTGTACACCACTGCGCTGGCCGATAGTGCCTACCTGGACGTTGACCAGTTTGCGGGTGCGCCCAAGGTGGTCCCGCTCAACATGACCGTCCGCATCCGGCATCAGTACCGCGACCGGGTACGTTCGCTGGCGCTACTGCCCGACACACAAATTGAGTGGATGCTGGAAGCCTGCCGGCAGTCGGCCGCGCAGATCATGGCGGGTGGACATGATGTGCTGTTTGCCAACTCGTGTCAGCATTTCATGATGCCATACATCGGCCGGTTTGTCAACTTGCCGAAAGCGCTGTATCTGGGTGAGCCAAACCGGTCGTTGTTTGAGGCTTTCCCGACACAGCGGTGGGCGGCCCTGCCACCGGCAACGGATAAGTGGCGCGAAGCGGCGTATCGAACCGCCTTCTGGCGGGATATTTTCGAACAGCGGCAGGCGCGGGTTCGTGTTCGCGAAGAGATTGCCAATTACCACTCCTTCGACAAAGTCCTGCTAAACTCTTATTTCAGCAACGAGAGCGTGGTGAAAGCCTATGGTGGTGGCGGCGACGTATGTTATCTGGGTATCGACACCGGATTATTCCCGCACCTGAATAAAGCCAGAAAACCCTTCGTGATGGGTCTGGGGGCCTTCTTCCCGCACAAACGCCCCGATACGGCCATTCAAACGCTGGCGAAACTACCCGCCTCGCAGCGCCCATCGCTGGTCTGGGTCGGCAACATGGGTAATGAGGCCTACGTAGCTGATCTGAAACGGCTGGCCGCTAACCTTGGCGTCGATTTTCAGCCCCGCGAGCGGGTACCACAGGCCGAACTGGTTGACTTACTGAACACAGCTACCTGCCTGTTGTACACTTCTGAACTCGAGCCGTTTGGTTTTGCCCCGCTGGAGGCTAATGCGTGTGGATTGCCCGCTGTGGCCGTAGCTGAAGGCGGCATTCGGGAAACGGTTATCGACGGCAAAAACGGCCTGCTTGCCCCCCGCGATCCGGAGCAGTTAGCGGCGGCTGTTCAACGGCTGCTAACAAATCCCGACCTGCAACACCGGCTGTCGGAGCAGGGACGGACCTGGGTAGCCGAAAGATGGAGCATCGACGCCGCCATCGATCGGTTAGAAAACGCGCTTATGCAGGTAGTAGCGGCTAAAAATCACTAGCCGGGTGTTCAGTTGACACGATACGCTGCCACTCCGGATGCCGTTTGATGTACACCGCCACAAACGGGCAAAGCGGTACAATTTTCTGATTATGCTCGTCGACGTAGGTTAACACCTGCTTCACCAGATTCGAACCTACTCCCTGGCCTTCCAGACTGGGGTCCACTTCGGTATGGGTCAGGGCCAGCGTTTGCTCATCGGGCTGAAAAAACTCAACCAGCGAGAGTTTACCATCTGTAAGGAGTTCGAACCGTTTTTCGGCGCTGTTCAGCGTAATTTTTGGGTCAGTAGGGGTCATAAATGAAGGGAGTTAACCGTCGTTGCATTGATCAAATGACTATATTCCCTACGAAAATGTTCACCGCACTGGCCGATTAGCCATAAATCGGAGCGGTGGTCAAACTGTACCCTCAGCGCTCCTGAACCATGCCTACCCCACTACGCCACCTGGCTATTGCAGCCTTCGTTACGCTCGCCTGGATCTGTACCCCGGATAATCCGTGCAACGGCACGCCGTTTACACGCTCAGGCGCCGTGGCAGATACTACCGAAAAGGATCTCGATGCCCAACAGGCGCTGGCGTTCATTCAGGCACACCCCCAGGCTATTATCCTTGATGTGCGAACGCCCGATGAATATGCGGCTGGTCATATTAACAAATCAAGGAATATAAATGTATATGATACTACATTCGCTGCACAGGTAGCGGCACTCGATCGATCAAAAACGTATGTGGTGCATTGTGCGGCAGGGCCACGTAGCCGGAAAGCGGTGGCTATTATGGAGAGCTTAGGTTTCAAACATATACATCATCTCAACGGAGGGTTTAACGGATGGAAACAGGCCGGACAACCCGTTGTTAAACAGTAACTCAGCATGGCCAGCCCAATCGTGCGTAATTACCTGATCTTACCGTCGACCGGTATTCGGTTGACTGATAACCGCCCCGATACGACTACAGAAGCGCTCTTCAGCAAGCTTAGTGTTGATGTACAACTGGGCCAATTGCTTGATCACGAACAGCCAACCGGCGCCGTTGTGGTCGATACGATCGGTAATACGGGCATCAAGCTGGTGCAAATTGCCGACAACGAACTGGCGCAGGTACGTGCCCAGCTGCCCGGTGTACGGCTGGTGCCTGAGGTGTTTTATTACCGGCAATGGCAGCGCGAAACCATTCTGGAGCCTTTTCGGGTGCAGCAGGGACAGCCAAGAGTAGGCGTACGAATTAAGCTGGCCGAGGCCAAGACCGGCAAACCGGTTGCGGGCGTTACAGTGGTCGCGTTCACCAATTTTGAGCAACGGCAAGGAGAACAGGCCACGTCGAATGCCCAGGGGATCGTGGCGTTCAAAAACATCGGTGGACAGCGCATCGACCAATTGTTTGGTTATCCCAAAACGGGCTACTGGAGTCTATGGCGCAAGAACCTGACGCTTATCCCCGATCAGGTGATTGAGCTACAGCCGCTCAAACTGGACTACATCGATTCGAAGCAGTTTTTTTACCCATCGTCGAAAACGGACCTGACTGCGGGGAACGGCGTTAAAGTAGGCGTTATTGATACAGGTGCCGGACCACATCCCGATTTGCAGATTTCGGGCGGAGCCTGCACGGTAACAGGTGAAAGCCCGACGGATTATGGCGATGTAGACGAGCATGGCACGCATGTGTCGGGTATTGTGGCTGCGCGGGGTACGTCGCCTACGGGCGTTCGGGGGGCGGCGCCCGGCGTTGAACTGCGGGCCTACCGGGTGTTCGGCAAGAACGCCAACGGAGCATCGAATTTTGCCATTATCAAGGCGATTGAACAGGCGGTTGCTGATGGCTGTGACCTCATTAACATGAGCCTGGGCGGTGGGCCGGCCGATGACGCCACCAAAGACGCGATCACCTTTGCGCGCGATCACGGCACTATCTGCTTTGTGGCGACGGGCAACGACGATCGTTCGCCGGTAAGTTTCCCGGCAGCTTTTTCGCTGTCGCTGGCGGTAGGGGCATTAGGCCGGAAAGGGACGTTCCCCGCCAACACGACCGACGCGCCGTATGCGGTTGCTCCCTACGGAACCGACAAGAAGAATTTTGTGGCTGGTTTCTCAAACATTGGTCCCGAAGTCGACTTTATCGCTCCAGGCGTGGGCATCATTTCCACTGTTCCGGGCGGGTACGCGCCGTTGAGTGGCACGTCGATGGCCTGTCCGCTGGCAACCGGTGTGGCGGCCCGACTCCTTGCCACGCAGCCGTCTATTCTGGCCATGCCGCGCACAGCAGCCCGCGCTGAAGCCATGATTGCGTTTCTGCACACCAAGGTAAAGAGCATGGGATTTGGGCCTATTTTCGAAGGAACGGGACAGTTTTTTCTCTAAAACATGGCCCGCTATGTCCTCCATACGAGCAATCCGGACGGCCCAACGTCCGACGAACTTGACCTGATTGGGCAACAAACGACAGTGCTCGACAAAAGCCGCCGCGCCCTGCTGGTTGAGGTCGATGAACCGAATGCTGACAAACTGGCCCGGCAACTACCGGGGTGGACTGTTCAGCCAGAAGTCATTCTCCCAATTCCGGATACAAAGCAGAAGCTGAAATAGGTGTGTACCCGTAATGAATGGCCGAAACGAAATACGGGCTAAAGTCCGTGGTATGAGCCTTTCTGTGCTGTGGTTCTTGATTGGCTGGGAAAAGTTGTACTTTCCCGCCAACATACCGTAACGCACTGACCAGCATGATTACTCGTTTACTACTCTTTCTATGCCTGCCGATAGCCTTGTCGGGCTGTCTTGATATGCTGCCTCAAACAGGTAGCGGTGGGAGTGGGGGCTCAACCGGCGGAGGAACCTACGGCACCGGCGATGATACCTACGGTCGGACTTCACCGGGTGGTGGCCCAAGGCCGGCGGAGCCTAACGTTCAGGTGAACAATATTCGACTTACGCCTAATTACACCATTCTGTACCTGACCTATACCGAACGCGGCCAGCGCAGGATAGATAACCGGACGGGCCAGGTGACACCTACCGCGTTCATTTCGTTCGATTCCCGGGCGAGGCTGGTTGCCGCTAACGGGGCTCGTGTATTTCAGTTCGTTAAGGCAGAGAATATCCCAGTCCGCCCGGAGCAGCAGGGTACGACATCGGGTCAACAGTATTCGTTTGCGGTCTATTTCGAACGGCTGGATAAAGGGCTGGAGAACTTCGATCTGTTCGAGTGTAACGATTATGACCAGATCGTTTGCTGGAACATCTACAACATGTATGTCCGGAATCCAGCGGATGCCGTTGGACCACCCGTACAAACGCAGCCAACGCCAGCACCCGGCAATCCAAACCGGATTCCGGGCGAAACGCCATTGCCAACTACGCCGAAGCCAACCGAAACGTCTGTTGTTCAGCCTGTTTTTATTTCCGGTGTCGTTAGTAATTCATTGACTAACAAACCGGTCACGGCCACCATCGACTATCAGTTGTCGAACAAATCTACGCCGATCGATTCGGTGCAAAGCTTTGCGTCGGATGGCTTATACCGGATGTATTTGAACCGGGGCCAGGTTTACACCTACGTGGCTTCGGCAAAAGGGTATCTGACCGCCAGTGGGGTGCTCGACTTAACAAAGGCGGCCAGCAATCAGAAGATCACGCGGAACATTGTGCTGAAACCACTCACCGTTGGGGCAAAGATTACGCTACAGAACATCTATTTCGCCATGTCGAAGTCGGAACTGCTGCCTGCTTCGTACGCTGAACTGGACAGGCTGGTAACCATGATGCAGGACAATCCGCAGTTGCGAATCCGGCTGGAAGGACATACCGACATTGTAGGCGATAAAGCAGCTAACCTCCAGCTATCGCGCGATCGGGTGTTGTCCTGTCAGAGTTACCTCGTCAGGAAACGGATCGATGTTGACCGGATCGAGACAATTGGCTTTGGTGATACCCGGCCAATTACGACCAAAGGAACCGACGAAGACAGAAAAGTAAATCGCCGTGTCGAGTTCGCCATCCTATCATTGTAAGGAGGAAGTGTTTGGTTTGAGGTTTGTCGTTTGAAGTTGCGCTGCTTCAGCACCATACTTGCTAAGAAGCAGCGCAACTTCAAACGACAAACCTCAAACCACAAACCCATACTTATTTCACCTCCGTATCGAAGGCACCGGTGAGGACCTTACCGTTGCGTTTCACCTGCACCCAGATGCGGTAATTACCAGCTTTGGGAAACGCGTACGGAAACGTGACCATGTTGTTGGTCGTTTGCGTGTGGTTCATACCGGTCATTTCCGGTGCCAGGGCCGCGTACTGTTCGGAGATTGGCTTCGTCTTTAGCGAACTCAGGTACGTATCGATGCTATCGCGGAAGCGGGCACCATTTAGCCGGGGCACCGTCCGCGACGTATCGGCAATCCGATCGACCAGCATGGTTTCTGAGGCCATCGAGTACGTACCTACCGGGTGTAGGTGGATGTAAACAGACCCATCGGAACGCAGGATAGCCGCGTGACCGCTCATGCCCAAGTAAGGCTCCAGCTTCGTGGCTTTCCCTTTCGGGTCGGCTACCGCAAATTTCAACGTGTACAGTTGCCCGGCGTCGAGTACTGGCGAGGGTTTATCGGTCCAGATCATGGTCGACCCATCAGCCAGTTTTGTGCTGGCACCCGGTTTTCCGCAGGCGGCCATGTCACGATCCAGCGTTAACGGTCCTGACTGCGCTGGTTTGCCACCCATAGGTTCGGTCAGCAGATAACTGTCGTCGGCATCCAGTACGCGAAGGCTGGCCTGAGCGGCCGAAACTTTTAGCGAGGGAATATCGACGGTGTCGGTCAGGGTTTCGGCGTAGCCCGACCGGTACACCACATCTGTATACAGCAGGTAGCGGCCACCCGGCAGGTTAGGTAACCGGGCTTCAAAGTCCAGCGAGTCGCGGCGGGTGGGGTGAAGGTGTGCAAACGCATCCAGGTCCGGTAGCCTCACCAGAAATGTGTGCATCAACTTGCCATGATCGGGTACCAGTAGGTTGAAGTCACGACGGCGGCGCCAGTTATTGGCAAAGCCGGTAGTATCTGGTCGCATCGACAGCAACACCTGCCCGTTTTCTGGCCTGGCGTTACTAATCAGAGGTGGTGCTTTATAGAGCTGGTAAGTGCGGTACTGATCAGCCCAACTGTTCCACCACATTCGGCCGCCGGTCATGACCAGCAGGAGAACGACGCCCCCTACAGCCATACCAATGAGCCGGCGCCGCTGAAACGATTTATGAACGGGAGCGCCGGGAGCAAGAACGCCATCGGCATTACTAGCCCCGATAATGGTAATCATCATCACCAGCAGCAACAGCCCCATCACGGCTAGGCCAGCGCCCGTGCCAGCGGGCATTTCGCGGGTGGCGGTCGAGGTAGCCAACACCGGTATCACCACGTCTACGTTCCCATCCGGACCGTTCAGGGTGAGCTGAATACTCGTGGAGCCTGATTCCATCAACCAGATGGCACCCTCGAACCGGTTAGTGCCAACAGCCGTTAGCGGATCGGCTTCGGGCGCGCCTTCATCACCTTCAAAAAAATAAACGGGTCGGCCCTGAATGCTGGCCGGGTTGCCTTTCTCCACGAAAACGGTAACCTGAGCCGTTCCGGGAACTACGTCGGGCGGCTGAACACTAACCAGCAGTTGATACTTGCCCACTTGCTTTTGCACAATGACCCCCGCGCTGCCGATATGAGCCGAGGCAATGAAGGAGTGAGCAAGGAGAAGGAAGGTAAAAAAGACGAGGCGGAGTTTCATGTTGGGAAGTTTGGAATCAGTTAGCGAACAACACGACGCATCCAGCCGCCCCAGAGCAGGCCAACGCGGGCAGATACAATGGCAATCAGGATTGCTTTCCCAAACCCGAGTGCAAACTGGGCAGGTGATTGCAGCAGCCGAGGACTGAATTTAAACCGGTATTCCCAGTTTGGGTCGCTATCGTAGGTCCAGGAGTCGCTCATGAAGAACCAGTTACGGGCATACGGCGATTCGTGCAGAAACCCGCCAAACGGCCACTGAACAGCCAGTAAGACCAGCATGAACACCGTACCCGTTAAGGCCGCCAGCAACCAGTCGTTGAGGGGTTTGTCAGTGCGACCGGCGGCAAATCGGTTCATGAGCCGATCGAGTGCGTAGCCGGGAATTACCAGCACGAGCGGAAAAATAAAGGCCTGGTAATGGGTGATCGGGTTGGCTACGGGGCCGAGTTTCGGTACAGCAGGAAAAAGGGGCAATACCCAGCTTGGTATGGCAATCGCCAGCATATACACCGCCGTGACGGCTGTAATCGGGTACCTGAACGAGGCATCGCCCGACGCGGCCCGGCCAATAGCCAGTAATAAAAAGGGGAAGGCGATGGCCCCCGTTACATAATAGGATGAGTTATGCGACTCGTAGCGCCCCATGCTCTCGGACAGGAGCACAAACAAAACGCTCAGGATGAACGCACTTGACAACACAAAAAGTAACCGAATACGGGATGCCTGTTGCGGGGTCGATTGGCTTGCCGACTGGTTCTGCAGCGACAACACGGCTACGATCGCCCCGAACTGAACCATCATCATGCCAACCAGCAAGATCGTGTGCGGCGGCGTCAGAATCTGGACATCGAGGCCGTAGGTGTTGTGCCACCAATCATCGAACGGGGCCGAGGTAAGCATGGCTAATGCCCCCCATACGCAATACATGGCCCCCAGCGACCCGTAGAAGATGCCCCAGAACCTAACAGACCGGGCCCGCTCGGGGTGATTTTTGCGGAGGGTCAGTGACAGTATCTGGTAACCTGAGAATAGCCCGGACACGAGCGCACCCACATACATAACAACGTGCGGAGCTGAGAACAACCCGTCGCGGCCGATGCTCATGTGCCACATGATGTCCCAAAGGAGACCCATGATGATACAGAACGAGGCAAAAACAACGGCGTAGGCGTAGGTGGGCAGGCCCAGTCGCCAGTCAGTAGCGATTGGCCGGGAAACAGAGTAGGAGGAAGGCAGAGCTGATTGCATACGTTAGGGAGCGTTGAAAGCAATGCCCTAAAGATGCAAAAAAGCGGAAGTTGTTTCCAGTAAAATTCAATGAGCGGTAGGTGCTTGACCCTGAACCGGTATAATTGCCGAACTAACCGCCGAACAAAGCTGAATCGGGTATCGACGTACCTGTGCCGATACCGCTAGTTTGACCAAAACCCTTTCGCAATCAGGTAGGGGATCAGCAACCAGAGTAGTCCTTTTATCAGGAAGAAAAAGAACCCAGCCCAGCCCATTCGCTTCAGCCAGAATTTGAATTTGTTGTTGGTGTCACTCATGCCGGAGAAACGGGATTTGCTATCGACCGGTTCAACAAAAAGGCCTTGAGTTCGTCAGGGCGCTGCGTACCCAGCAGAATGCTACCCCCAGTTTTCTTCTCTATCTGAAGCCCAAAAAGGCCGTATTGTGGCGCGTATGCAAACCCACCCGGGCCCTGTCGTAACCCCATCATGCCTTTTGGGTACTCGCCGAACAAGGCGTATTCACGAACGAAAATACGGTCAATTTCATGCCAGCCAATGTGTTGCCACTTCGCCCAGCTAAGTGGTGCCTTGAAATGCACACCCTCCTTGTCAAGTCTGGTCTCGAGTCGTTGAAAAAGCATAAAACTAACGCCCAGCAAGTAAATCAGTCCGGCCGACAGGTACAGGACGATTGTAAAAGAAGGATTGGGGTCTACTGGCGCAAATCGGTTATACAGATAACTGAAAAAGATCGTAAGCGCAGCTACGCTTAAAACCAGAAGAACCCATCGGGTTTTGTTTTGCTGGACTTCAGTATACATTAGCAGGCTGGCAGTGAGTCTGCTAATGTAGCAGATGAACCTCTACACAGATGTCAGTGCCAGGCACCGAGGCTTATTATTTTCCTGAAAAGCCGGATAAACCGAGTCCGCCCTATGTTTTCTGTTTCTTCTTTTTCGCCGCCGGGAAGAGGATATTATTTAGAATCAGGCGGTAGCCAGCCGAATTGGGATGCAGGTTCAGATCGGTTGGTTCCTCGCCAATTTCGTGGCGGTAGTCTTCCGGATCGTGCCCGCCGTAGAACGTAAAGAACCCTTTGCCATAGGGCGCGTGAATGTAGCGGGCTTCGCCGGCGGCACGGTTCTCGGCCAGCACATCGACCTGTGGTTTCAGGTACGCCTTTTTAAACGCCGTGGTTTGTCCCATAAAGCCCTTGATCGTTCCCTGGTGATTCTGGGTCAGCATCGTTGGAATCGGATTCCATTTGGCTGAGAACTGAAAGAGCGTGAAATAATCATTATGCTCGGCCAGTCCCCTTTCTTCCGGCTGGTTGTCGATGTTCGAAAACTCGATCATGTACGGGTTGGTGTACACCTGAAAGTCCTTGAACGCCATGGTCTGGCTGAAATCCAGCTTCCGGTTGCATTGCGGATCATACGGGTCGCCGTCGTAAAAAGAATCCACGATATCGGTATTCTGAGCTGCCAGCGCGATGTCGTAGGTATCGGTTGCGTTGCACATGGCAAACATATAGCCGCCACCCAGCGCGAAATCACGGATTTTTTTTACGACGGCCAGCTTCATCTGCGGCACCTTACTATAACCAAATTTCTGGCTGATCTGCTCGGCCTCGCGGCGCTGAGCAATGTACCAGGGCTGGTCTTTCATATGGAAAAACTTACCAAACTGGCCGGTAAAGTCTTCGTGGTGTAAATGCAGCCAGTCGTATTCGGGTAATTTGCCGTTCAATACTTCTTCGTCGAAAACGACATCGTAAGGGATTTCGGCATAGGCCATGACCATCGTTACGGCATCATCCCAGGGTTGTTTGGTCTTGGGTGAATACACGGCCACTTTAGGGGCCTTCTGCAACTTCACCGCGTCCATATTGGCATTTGGTGAAGCAATCTCAGCCAGAATGTTCGCTGCGTCGGCGTCTGAAATCACTTCATAGGTGACGCCCCGAACCAGCATCTCGTTGGTGAAGGCAGGCGACTGCGGAAGCAGGAACGCGCCGCCCCGGTAGTTGAGCAACCAGTCGATTTCAGTTTCGTGGGTTTTAAGCACCCAATATGCAATTCCGTAGGCCTTCAGGTGGTTTTTCTGAGCGTCGTCCATTGGCACCAGAATCTTCGATGCCAGAGCCGACGTGATCACACCCGGAAGGGTCAGTAGAAATAGGATAAGCGGTAGCAGCAGGCGTTTCATTGGCTGTATGTCGAGTGCGTCAGGTTGTAGCTTTGTAACGAAGAAAATGTGTATCGAATGTACGATGAACTCTGTATTATCGGTCTGCCGATACGGCACAATATACCATGGCTGAGTAGCTAACGTACCTGAAGCGGATAAAGTCTCCTCAACCACCAGCATTGTGTCGTATACCTCATTTTTGCCCTTTAGCTTATGAACATCTTAGAAAATATCCGGGAAGGCATCCGTTCTATTCTGAGCAATCGCCTCCGCACCATTCTGACTGCACTCATCATTGCCATCGGCATCACTTCGCTGGTGGGTACCCTCACGGCGATCGATGGTATTCAGGTGTCGTTGAACAGCAGTTTCGAAGGCCTGGGCGCTAATACGTTCAGCGTGGTTGCCCGTCAGGAGGTACGTCGCTTTGGCGGTCGGGTCATTCAGAAAGACGAACCGATCGATTACCACGATGCCATCACCTTCCGTCGTCGCTACAAATACGGGGCCACTATTGCACTATCATCTGTCGTTAATGGCGCGGGTCAGGTGAAATACGGCTCTACCAAGACCAACCCAAACGTCCAGGTCGTCGGAATCGACGATGCCTATCTGACGGTGAAAAATTATAAAGTGTCTACGGGAAGAGCTATCAACGCCAATGACCTGGTCAACTCGCTGAATGTGGCGCTTATTGGCAGTGAATTGGCAGGTACGTTGTTCAAGGGGAAAATCAACCCCATCAATCAGGTGGTTCGGGTGTCGGGCGGGCAGTTTCGAATTGTAGGTGTGCTGGAAAAGAAAGGCTCGCTAACCGGTGGGGGGGATGATCGAGTCATGCTGATTCCCCTCGAAAATGCCCGTCAGTTGGCAGGGCAGCGTCAGCTTACGTTTGATATTACCGCTTCCGTTACCGAGATCGGTGATCAGGATATGGCCGTTGGTGAGGCAATTGGCCTGATGCGGCAGATCCGGCAGGATAGGCTGGGGCAACCCGATTCATTCGACGTTGAAAAGGCTGATGCGCTTGTCAAAGATATTGAAGAAACAACGGGCTATCTGCGTTGGGGCGGTTTCGGTATCGGGGCTATTACGCTGCTTGGGGCAGCCATTGCATTGATGAATATCATGCTCGTTTCGGTTACGGAACGTACCCGCGAGATAGGTATCCGGAAATCGCTGGGAGCAACCCCAACGTTGATTCGGCAACAATTTCTGATCGAGGCCATTGTTATCTGCATCCTCGGTGGACTGGGAGGCATTCTGATGAGCCTGGCCATTGGCAACCTCATTGCGATGGGTGTCAGCAGCGGCAGTGGCAAGTTTGTTGTGCCCTGGCTCTGGATGGGTATGGGCCTGGTGGTGTGCATTGCCGTTGGCCTTTTCTCTGGTATCTACCCCGCTGTCCGTGCCTCTAAACTAGACCCAATCGATGCGTTACGGTATGAATAACCCACAAATCGATCAAATATGTATAGTTAATACACGGGCTATAGGGTGACTACCAGTAGTCATCACGCATGTTGTATTAAATTTATAGTTAATTGTACTTAATTATTATTAAGCTGATTTTATCGGCACAAGCATAGGTTTATCAAGTTTCGTAGACTTATTTAGGGAAAGTTAACTGTTTTCCAGTTTCACCATTTACCCAAATAATCTATGTTGAAATGCTACAAAGTCAGTAGTTTTCTACTGAACACCGTACTTCTCTTAATTTTGGCTTCAGCCGGTGCATTTGCTCAGCGGACGATCAAAGGCACCGTTAAAGACGACAAAAATGAGCCCCTGGTTGGCGTAACCGTCGTTATCGCAGGTACAAGCAACGGTGTTTCGACCGATGCAACGGGTAATTATTCGCTCAAAGTTGCCGACGGAGCTTACAAAATCAATTATTCATTCATCGGTTTTGGTGCACTGACAAAGGACGTTACCGTGTCAGGAAGCGACGTGGTGCTCGATGTGCAATTGGAGACATCCGCTGCGGTGTTGTCAGAAGTAGTGGTAGTCGGTAGCCGGGCATCACAACGGTCAGTCGTCGATTCACCCCTGCCTGTCGACATCCTGTCGGCGGCGGATTTGCGAACTACGGGCCAGCCTACATTTGACAAATCGCTGCAGTACCGGGTGCCCTCGTTCAACACGGTAAATACCCCGGTCAATGACGCCACCACGCTGCTTGATCCCTGGGAGCTGCGCAACATGGGTCCGAGCCGGACGTTGATCCTGATCAACGGAAAGCGCAAAAATCTGAGTTCACTGCTCTACGTACAGTTTTCGCCTGGTCGCGGTGAAACAGGGGTCGATATTTCGGCCATTCCTCAGCAGGCCATCAAGCGGGTCGAAATTCTGCGTGACGGCGCCTCGGCACAGTATGGTTCAGATGCAATTGCCGGTGTCATGAACATCATTCTGAAAGACAAATTCGATTACACCAGCCTGAATGTAAATACCGGCATCACCTCAAAGGGCGATGGGGGAATGTACAACGTTAGCTTGAATGGGGGCAGTAACCTAAATGGGAAAGGATTCGTAAACTACACCGTCGAACTGCAGCAGCAGAATAACGCCATCCGGTCGGGTATCGTCGACGTACCCACCGAGATTGCCACATTCGGCGGCAGCCCCGCACAGGATGCGCTGATCACCACGTACCTGAAAGATTTTCCGACGGCCAATAACGTGAATGGTACTGGTGAAACATCGGCGGGCCGGTTCCTGATCAATACAGGCTTATCACTGGGCGGAACAAGTCAATTATACGCCAACGCAGCAATGGTGGTGAAGCGTGTAGCTAGCTTTGCCAACTACCGGCCCGCCTACTGGCGTCAGGACCGTGGGCTGCTCCACAGTGTGACAGACAACGGTGGCAAAAACTACCTGACCCAGGCCACGCTAGCCTTCCCAACAGAAGATAATGTTGCCCTGTACAGAGGGTATGTTGGTTACCAGCCAACGTTTGAAGGAAACCTGCTCGACTACAACGCCACAGTTGGTGTGAAGGGTGAAAACAATGGCTGGAGACATGATGTCAGTCTGACGACCGGGTATAACGACCAGACGTACACGGTTGAAAACACCGTTAACCGTTCCCTTGGTAAAGCCAGTCCAACCCGTTTCAAGCCCGGTGGCTATGAATTTGGGCATCTGGTAGGCAACATCGACGTATCGAAACAAGTGACTGACAAGCTGGGCCTGGCGCTTGGTATGGAAGCCCGTTCGGAGAAATACACCATTCTGGCCGGTGATGATGCTTCTTATGAAGGCGAAGGGGCAAACTCGTTTCCCGGTATCAACCAACTCAACGCAGGGTCGAACCAGCGATTCAACATCGGTGCGTACGTCGACCTGAGCTATGATGTGACGAAAGATTTCTTGCTGAACGGTACCTTCCGGACCGAGAACTACAGCGATTTCGGAAATGCTAACGTCTGGAAGCTATCCTCACGCTATAAACTGGCCGACGACAAAATCATTCTGCGCGCTTCGGCATCAACCGGTTTCCGGGCACCTACCCTGCACCAGATTTACGCCCAGTCGGTACAGGCTGCTTTTGTGGGTGGTACCATTCAGCTGTCGGGCCTCTTTAACAACCGCAGTTCACAGGCCCGGTTACTGGGTATTCCACCGCTGAAACCTGAGAAGTCAATGAACTACACGGCGGGTGTCGCTATTAATCCAAGCCGTAATTTCAGCGTTACGCTCGACTATTACAGCATCGACGTATCGGACCGGATCGTGTATAGTTCGTCCATCTCATCGTCGGACCCCACCAGTACGCTGGGCGGTATTTTAAGTCAGGCGGGAGTGCGGACCGTTCAATTCTTTATCAACGGTATCGAAACCAATACATCGGGCCTCGATTACGTAGTGGCCTATCGCAACCTGGTGCTTGGAAGCGGAAAGTTGGGCTTCAGTCTGGCCGGTAACTTTGTGTTGAATAACGAGATCGTGGGTACGCCCGCTGACCCACCAGCGATCAAGGCCGCCGGGTCAAGCATTCTGAATACGCAGATCAAATCACTGCTGACCGAGAGCCGCCCAAAGTACAAGTCGATCCTGGGTGTTGAATACACGCTGGGCAAATTGAACGTCAATCTGTACAACACGCTCTTTGGCTCAACGTCGTTCCAGGACCTAGACAACGGCGGGTCTGCGATGGAAAATATCAAAGCAACTTTCACCCCGGCGGTAGTGACCGATCTGAGTGTGGGCTACGCGTTCACGAGCAAAATATCGGCCACTGTAAACGTGAACAACCTGCTCAACGTGTTGCCCAAATGGGATCTGGTCGCTCTGAACGCCGAAGGGCAGAAAGCCATCGCCAACCCGGCCGACAAGTCACTGCTGCGGGGCTTCCTGGGTTTCAGCGGCCGGTATGATATCCTTGGCTACAATGGCTCACAGTTCAGCCAGTTGGGTACCATGTTCAACGCAAACCTGAATATCAAGTTCTAATCGGTAATCCGCTGAGACAGAACGAGCTACTAAAAAAATCCCCGTCAGTAACTGACGGGGATTTTTTATGCCTTCCCGGCTGACACAACCCAGGTATCGAAGGCATAGGTTGGTTGCTGCCGCTCAGCCAGTACTGTCAGGCCAGCCAGTTGGAGCAACAAACGGATTTCTGCGGGCAAAAAAGACCGTAAGGTGGCATCGTCGGTAGCAATCGGCTGCAACTGCCCGTCTGGTTGGTCGATGAAGAACTCAGAGTGCCAGTCCCAGGTGAAGCCTGTCCCCAGATTGGATTGGTATCGGCTTCTTCTCAGGTACGTTTCCGTAGCGACGGCAGCACGGTGTTCAACTATGGCGGCTGCATCCAATGCCGGTATAAACGTTGTGGCGTCGATGAAATCAAAGTGCAACGTACCTGATTGGGCAAGGTGAGCCGCCAGTTGCCTGAACGTACCCAGTACATCGGCATTGGTCAGAATATAGCTGAGGCTGCGGGCGGTGATCAGGACCGCATCGAATTGCTGATTGAGTTGCAGAGTTCGCATATCGGCCTGTTCGAACTGTGCGGCAGGGCAGCGTTGCCGGGCCAACGCAAGCATCTGCGGGCTAACGTCAACTCCGGTATAGCGATACCCTGCCGTTATAAAACGACTGGCCAGATGACCACTACCGCAGCCTATCTCCAGAATTGACGTTGCCTGGTACGGGCTAAAGCAGGACTGATAAAGACTGAACTCAGCATCATAATCGATAAAGGTCTGGTAGAGGGCGTCGTAGAGATAAGCCAGGTCACTGTATAGTTTCGTCATGGCGACAAGATACGGCCTGATGGTAAGTCTGTTAGGCATTTTTTCGCAGTCGATACCAGCGAATTCACACCCAGATGTTGCTTTTAGGAACCGGAAACACTACTTTTGCCCCATGTTCAACTGAACACTACTGAGTCAAACCTGCCGGGTTGGCGGAACCGGTAGACGCGATGGTCTCAAACACCATTGTTCGCAAGGACATGCCGGTTCGAGTCCGGCACCCGGTACATTGATAACCCCTGATTTTCTGAAGTACAGAAGATCAGGGGTATTTTTTTTCCTGTGCAAAACGAGCTGATTGGTACTGCCTACTCATGCGCTTGGTAGAACATGACGTAATTGGCAGTACCAATCAGATTGGTCAATAAAGCGTCTGAGTGCTATTTAGCGGGCTGTTTTGTCGTGCCTGAAGGACGCTGTTGGGGCGTAGTAGTGGGGCCCTGAACAGTAATTTGCCCGTTACTCACCTGCATACGGTCGATAAAGACGACTCGTTCATCCCCCGTTTTGTCTGTCCGACCATGATAGACGCAGAACATATCTTTCCCGTCGGGCGAATAGGCAATGCTGTTGTGCCCCGTGCCGGTCACCGACCCTCCCTGATCACTATTACGCTGGAGAATTGGATTGTTGGCGGCCTTTGTGAAGGGGCCCAACGGCGACTTGGCGGTGGCATACCCGATGGCATAGTGTTGCCCCCCGAAATGGTTGGCTGAGTACATGATGTAGTAGGTCTTGTCTTTTTTGAACGTGACAGACCCTTCCGTCCACCGTCGGTTTACTTCGCGGGCAGTCACCGACCGGCTCTCCCATTCGGCCTGCTTGTCGCTTAGCTTCACAGGGGGGCGTAACACCAACACCGGCTGACCAATCACGCCGGAAAAATCTGGTTTAAGCTCAATGCCATACACCCAGCTTTCTTCGATCTCGGTAAACCAGCCTTTTTTACGAGCCAGGTCTGCTACTTCGCTGTCGACGGGATGTTTGTAGCAGCAACGCGAAAAGTATAAGTACCATTTGCCATTTGAGTCAGCAAACACGTTGGCATCAATGATTGGGTAACCGGGATCAAAAATGGGCTTCTTGGCCAGATCGATAAACGGGCCGGTCGGTTTATCGGCAACCGCTACGCCAATCCGGAAATTCTCAGCCTCTTTGGTCGGGTTCACGTTCCATTGGGCACTGTAGAATAAATAGTATTTGCCCTTCACTTCGTAAACTTCAGGCGCCCAGTAGGCGCCGCCCCAATTCGCTTTTGGATCGCTCCAGCCATTTTTATTATCGTGAAAGTAGACCTGGCCTTCAGCCTTCCAGTTCACCATGTCCGGAGACGAGTAGGTTACAAATCCCTTGTTTGCCCCGCCCCCGGTACCATACATATAATAGGTACCCTTGGTGTGTAAAACATACGGATCCCCCAGCGCTACGGGTAGCGGATTGGTATACGTGGGTTTGGTGGTAGCCTGGCCTGTTTGCGTCTGAGCCAGACAAGGTCGCACCAGCAGCATGCTGATAAGAAGCGGAAACGCTAATTTTTTCATAACAACGATTTTTCGAAACGCTGGCGTACGCTACCAGCGTCTACGGGCCATGCCGTTTGACCCAAAGGTATCAGGTGTCGGCGGTTGATCCAGTCGTTCAGTTGACTGTCGGTGATTTTCTTGCTGATCTGCCCAATCTATCGACTAAACGCAGGAAGGAGGCACTTTCTGACCTGACCGTAGAGCCGGCACCAGAAAACACCTCCTTCCTTTATTTGTCAGCTGGTATAACCAGTTGATCATCAATAGACTGGTCTGAGATTAGATCGTCAGCGTTCCTTCGATAGAATCGTCGAGGGTTTTGCCTAAAATGGCACCAGCCGCCATCTTTACCAACGCAATGGCATTGCCATGCTTATTGTCCCAGTAGTAGCCTTCTTTAGTCACTACTTCAATCACCGTTATCCGCGGATCATCTACCCCTTCGGTAAACCACGTTTTCAGAATAGGCTCCCACAACTCCTTGATGAGCGCCTTATCGGTCGAAATACTTGCCTCGCCATAAATGCTAAGAAAATCAGAGTAGTCAGATCCTTGAAACAGGAGTTGAACTCGATTGTCGGTCTGAATAGCTGCGTTCTTGTGGCTGTCATTGGCACTCAGAAACCAGAAACGGCCTCTATTGTCTACTTTTTGCACCGACATTGGTCTGGTTGTCAGCGGTTGTCCGGTGGTAATAGTGGTGCAGAAATAGCACGTGTTGGTTTTGTCGACCAGTTCTTTGATCTTTTCTCCGGCCTCGGTTCCTACCAGATCCAGGTGATTTTGTTCGGGTTGCTCTCTGTTAATGCTATCCATTGAGTTAATCGGGATGATAACGGGTTCGATGGCTTAACTAAAAAGAACCGCCAACCCTCTTTCAAATCCGATTAAATGAAGTGCTTATCTGTGGAACAGACGATCAATTGTCTGTGTCAGGGTGGGTGACCAGCCAATGGCAATAAATTAGATAACGTACCTACTTCTTGCCGAATCGTTTCACATCTACCGATCGGGTAGAGCCGTCGACAGTCCAGTCGAGCGGGGGGTGTTCACCGGTTTGACTAAGGATAATTGCGGTTGTCTTAAGCGTTGCCTGCACCTGACGAGCGTAGTCGTGCACCAGAATGGTGTAGGGTCCGGGCGAAAGATGTACCGAGAAGGTGCCGTCGGGCAGTGGCGAAGTGGTAATCAATTTCTCATCACCCCGGCGAACCTCGATGACAAAACGGTCAAACTCACACGGCTTTTGGTCATACGTGTGTAACTGACACTGAATACGCCCACTCACCCGAAACGTTTTGCGAATGGGCACCAGCTTATTTATCGAACGCCCCACTACTAAATCTTCCTGATATAAAACCGGGTCGCCCGGTTGTCCAGTGCTCAGGGCTGAAACAGTATACGTACCTGCAGGAACCTGCTTGTAGGTAATTGTGCCTTTTTCGTTGGTTATCAGTGTATTGTCATTTATCCGAACCAGCAGTCCGTCCAGCCACCGCTCTCCCGGATCAAGCCGGCCGTTGCCGTTCGAATCGCCATAAAAGTGGAGTTGTAGTCGATTATTTCCCTTGAACTTCAGCTGATCGAATCGCTTCACTACCTCCATGCGGTATTGGGTGTAGGCAAATTGATTCTCCTGAGCATAAGGGGTGCCGTTGCCTTCAAGTCGTACCCATAAGGTGGGGGTCGCATCAAACTGAACCCGACCAACGGCAATAAATCGAGATTGCAGGTGCTGGGCATCGTGGGCATCATAGAGGTAATTCAGGCCTGCAGAGCCGGTCAGGCGCTGTTCGGGAACGGAGAAATTAACCATAGGGGTAACGGAGGCTGTCCTGATCTGCCCAGGTCGCTCGGTTCGTAGGTCATTCAGGAAGTAAGGCCCCTGTTGCCAGTACCCCCATAGGGAAAAGTGTCCCAGACTGGCCGATGAGATAATCCGATGGCTGAGTAGGCCCGGTTGGGTAGCCACCACTGTCTGGTAGCTGAATAGCCCAACATCGTAGCCCAGCATAAACTGCTTATTGGTTTGCTGATAGGTAACAGACGGCGCAACCCGATACGAGTTGGCTTGCTGACTAAATGGATTGGAGGAATCAGTTTGCTGTTGCCAGTAGGGTCGAAGATTCAGCAGGAGTGGCCCCGCCAATTTCGTCACGTTCAACTCGGCAACTGAATTGCCAAAAACGTATCGATAGTAGGTTGTCGGTGAAACGTACCTGACTTGGTTATAATACACGTGATTGAGCCTGACGAGTAGCGACAGTTTGTTTTCAAGCAGCCAGCTAGCCTGACTGGTGATCAGATTGGCACCTCGATGGAGACCGGCGTACACGGGTGAACTAACATACGAATGCAGGTACCACGCAAAGGTAGGTCGCTCATAGTCGTAGTCGAACTGCCCGGCCCACCCCTGGGTACGTGCCGCGGCAGGGCCTTGCTGGGCATATTCTGTACTTTGGCCGAGCAGCAGATTTAGATTGGCCCGATCTGACTTTCGGTAGCGAAACGAGGCGTAATTGAGGTAACCGGCGCGACTAACACCCGGCATGGTAAAATAGCTGCTGCTTACCGACAGGGCAGCGCCCGGTAGCCTGGTAAGTTCCTGGTCGTAGCGCACTGAAGCTATGTTGCCCGTCCAGGCATTTTCGCCTGAGTACAACCAGTTTGGGTTTACGTTGACACCCCAGAAAGTCCATTGGTGACCAGGTCTGGTTAAACTGAATTTCGCACCACGGCCCAGTAGCGGTAACTCATGGTAGTCGTGCAACGTACCCACGTGGAGCAGCGTCCGGTTCGTGCGCAAAGAGATGAACGAACTTTGTAGTTGCTTGAAGTTTGAGGACGCATAATCGAGGTAATTCAGTTGAAAAGAGAGGCGGGCTGCACCAACGGAGTCGGTTCCCCAGACACGTGCTTCGCGTGCCCACTGGTTGTTGCTCAACTTCGTTAGGGCTGCACTTGCGCCATACCCTTCGCCACTGCCCATATCTTGCCTTTCAAACTGCTTTGAGGCGGTGGCTACCACTACCTTATACATGACATTGCCGACAATCGACCCGGTTGAGTCCCGCACGGTTACGGAGAGTTGATAGGGTTTATGGACAGACCAGTATCGGAGCGGCATTACCAGCAGTCGCATCGTTGTATCCTGCATTGACCTGAGCGCAATGGACGCCGGAAACGCACGTCGATCAATGGCAGCCGGTATCGACTGAACGTCTATCGTATAGCGTTGCCGGCGCAACTCGTTATGAACCAAACGTAACGTAGGGCGTGCCGGCTCGGTAGCACTATAAAGAATGATCGACTCGTCGGGTACGTAAAGGGAGAGAACTGGTTTGTGTCGGGTACTAACGACGTTCAGCTTAAATAATCCTGATGTGAGCAGTTTTCCGGTTGTGTCGCTAATGTGTACAACGGTTTTCAACGAAACGGAATTGGGCTGTTCATAGACGATGCCCTTCATCAGGAGGAGTTCGTGCTTGCCCGCCGGGATCGACAGCCGCTGAGGGGTAGATGAGACCCAGTGAACTGACTTGGGCGTCTGCACCAGTATTTGGAAGTTGGCCGTCCGGGAACTGTTGTTCGTAATCGTCAGCCGATTGATAAAGGTTGATCCTACCGCTACACGTAACGTATCGCGCCAGAAAGAAACGGTTAGCTCCTGTGCCTGTACCGAGACAGGTACGTATAGAGCTACCACACAAATGAGTATGATCCTGAACAGTGCTGTCATGTAGCGAGAGGACGCCAGTGACTACGAACTATGACGTATGACCATATTATCAATTTTGGTGCCTGATGAAAATATAAGTCACTAGAAACCAGTAGGTAAGGTGGTATATAAATCTATGAAAATAATGTAATACGTTGATAATTAAGACCTAACAAACGCGCAGGGCCAAATCGGTCTTAAGGTTTAAAATCGATTAAATTTTTTAAACGTCAGGTTTGACAAATGGCTTGAAAGTTGTCTTGTATGCAGTTGATAATCAAATTAATAACGTATACTTTCTCAAATAATCAGTTACTATGAAAAAACTCGACAAATGGATTCCGGCAGTAGTATTAACTGCCCTGTGCTCGCTGGTAGGGGCCAACTCTGCCCACGCGCAACTAACCTCAGGAAATGCGATCGTTACCCTTACGCTGGTCGATGTGATGTCGCTGGCTGTATCAGTACCGGCTGTACCGTTAACATATGGCACATCGGATGACTATGTGACGGGGACAAACACCACAATTACCGGACAGTTACTGGTCAACAGCAACCGGCCATATGATTTGAAAGTGCGGGCGGCTGGTGATCTGACATCCGGAATTGGTCAATCGGCCACAACTATTCCGATCGGGAACCTTACTGTGCAGGCAATGAGCGTTGGGCTTGGGACAACGCCCGCTGTAAACTTATCGACTGTCGATCAGACTATCGCTTCGAACGCACCGGGCGCTATGGTGAAGCTGGTTGACATCAAATACTCGACGCCGGCCAACAGCCAGGATTTTATCAAATCAGGTATTTACACGTCGACTTTAACGTATTCTATTTCTGCCCACTGATCCGCTTACAATGCACCAATTAATGAGCTGCTGGATAAAAGCCTGGCGCTTGTTGCTGTTTCTGTGTCTGGCAACGTTTTCTGTTTGCCAGGCACAGATCGGTTTTCAGGTGTCTCCTGCCAAACTATTTATCAACCACAGTAAAACTGCCTCGCAAACCGTTCGTATTCATATCATCAACCCAATGGATACCCGTTTGGTGCTGCAGGCAACCTGTGCTGACTGGCGGCGCGACACGGTAGGCGCCAAAGTGTATTACCCGGCCGGAACACTACCCGGCTCGTGCTGTTCAATTGTCAGTATTACGCCGAATGTTATTGAGTTGGCGCCACATCAGGAAACCGACGTGCTGATTACGGTACGTGCTGATGCGGCGGCAGGTACGTTGCGCAACGGAATGATTCTGTTCACGCAGGTCAACGAGCAGGAAACGGCGCGGGCCAAGGCGGGTTCGCTGATCCTGATAAAAGTGCAGATTGGCGTCCACATTTATGTACTTCCTGATGAGAGCCGTCAGCCTGAAATTGGCATTACAAACATGGAGGTTGCCCGGTCTGGAAAGAAAGCGCAGCTGACGGTCGAAATCGCTAACACGGGCGGTACACTATTGGAGAGTAACCTACGCCTCGAGTACCTGAATCTGGCTACTATGCAAGAGCTAAAAACAGATCCTGTTCCTGTCAACACCATGCCTAAAGACCAGTTTAAAGTCAGCTCCCTGATACCGGAAACACTGGCGGCGGGTAAGTACCTCATCGTTGCAATTCTGGACAGCGGGCCGGGACAGACCTTGAAAGTGGCGGAGCTAGAAACAGTCCTGAAATGAGTGGTTATCGTGTCTTTTTTATCCTGTTGAGTGTATGGGCACTGCCGTTGGCGATGTTGGCACAGCCTTATGCGGCAGATGACCGAGGACTGGAACCCGTTGAAAACGCGGCGGCCATTGGGCTAACAATCCTGAGTAATCCGACATTGAGCGTATCGACTGTTGATCAGTATCGAAACGGTATCACAGTTGATCATACTACACTTCAGCTAAGCATTTCGCTCGGCTTGACTTGGTCATTGCAAGTCAGGCTCACCGACAATCTACGGTATCAAACCAATTCAATTCCAGCCTCGGCGCTGGGTATCCGGGCACTCAACCTAAGCAACCGCCCGGAGGTGCTGCTGAGCACGGCCGATCAGATGATAGCGTCAGGGTTGGCAAACCTGCCCATTTCGTTAGGAACGACCTTTCGCTACCGTCTGCAGGGAGGAAACGCGTTGCTAAAACCGGGTGGATCGTATACGACTACGTTGGTTTTTAGCTGTACAGGTCTGTAATGGCATTGAGCTTTAGTAGTAGCCATCAACACATGACACGTACCTGATACAGCCGATCAGTAGTTGCCTGCTGGTAACTAACTTGCCTGGATTTACCAATTGAAGTTGTTTTTTGACGTCTGTTATCGATTGGGCTGTGGTTGTCAGGATAATAGTCAACTTTGCGGCCAAACAAACGTCAACGCAAGATGACCACCATTGATTTGACCGCTCTTTTCCCAACCGACCTCACTCAAATTCCGGCCGACTACCGTATCGAGCCTATCCACCAGCGCGAGTACCTGCTTGACGGCGAAATGAAACCCTGGACAGGAAACGTGTCCGACGTATATTCACCGGTTTGCGTGCCCGACGAACCGGGTATATTGCAACGTCAGTTGCTTGGTTCTTACCCCGTAGCTGGGCCAACTGAAGCAATGGCTGCCCTCGATGCCGCCGTAGCTGCCTATGATAATGGTCGTGGCGAATGGCCCCAGATGGCCGTAGCCGACCGGATCGCCTGCATGGAAACTTTCGTAGGCAAAATGCTGGCTCAACGTACCTTAGTCATTAACCTGATCATGTGGGAGATAGGCAAGAATCTGGCCGACTCGACCAAGGAGTTTGATCGCACGGTAAAGTACATCTACGACACCATCGATGCCTTAAAAACGATGGACCGCAATTCGTCGCGGTTCCGGATCGAAGAGGGTATTATTGGTCAGATACGCCGCTCACCGATGGGCGTTGTACTGTCGATGGGACCATTCAACTACCCGCTCAACGAAACTTACACGACGCTAATTCCGGCTATTTTGATGGGTAACACAATCCTGTTCAAAACGCCCAAGCACGGTTCTCTGCTGCATTACCCCATGCTGGAAGCCTTCCGGACCAGTTTCCCGAAAGGCGTCGTTAACTCGCTATACGGTCGTGGGGCCGATGTGATTCCGCCCGTGATGCAGTCGGGCAAGGTCAACGTGCTGACCTTGATTGGTTCGAGCCGGGTAGCCGACCAGCTTCAGCGCCAGCACCCAAAACTAAACCGGCTCCGGTCTGTGATGAGCCTCGATGCCAAGAATGCGGCCATCATCCTGCCCGATGCTGACCTGGAGGTAGCGGCTCAGGAATGCCTGCTGGGTTCGCTTTCCTTCAACGGGCAGCGGTGTACGGCAATTAAAATTATCTGGGCGCACCGCAGCATCGTCGATCAGTTTCTGGAAAAATTCTGTCCGGCTGTCAGCAACCTGCAACTCGGCATGCCCTGGGCCAAAGGCGCTCAGATTACACCGCTGCCGGAAGCTGGAAAAACCAGCCAGATGACCGATTATATTCAGGATGCGGTGGCGCAGGGAGCAGCGGTGATGAATGAAGGTGGCGGAGAGACGGAAGCGTCTATTTTCCGTCCGGCGGTGGTGTACCCGGTAAAAGAGGGTATGAAACTCTACCGCGATGAGCAGTTCGGCCCTGTGGTGCCGGTCGTGGTATACGATGATGTGGAGGAGTTTATCGAGTACCTGATCACCGACGACCACGGCATGCAGGCTAGTATCTTCGGCACCGATACCACCACGATCTCAGCCCTTATTGACCCACTGGTGAACCTTGTCAGCCGCGTGAACATCAATGCACAGTGCCAGCGCGGACCGGATACGTTTCCTTTCACC
Source organism: Fibrivirga algicola (assembly GCF_011742925.1). Classification (GTDB taxonomy): domain Bacteria; phylum Bacteroidota; class Bacteroidia; order Cytophagales; family Spirosomataceae; genus Fibrella; species Fibrella algicola. The sequence goes on along the minus strand of NZ_WAEL01000004.1, from coordinate 246,229 downwards.
GGCCGTAAAGACTCGGCCGAAGGAACACTGTCTGTTGAAGATGCCATCCGGTCATTCTCGATCCGTTCGGCGGTGGCGACGAAAGACACGCCGGCCAATAAAGAAATACTGAACGAGATCGTCGGTGATCATAAGTCGGTATTCCTGAGCACGAATTTCATTTTCTAAGCAGTACCTGACTATCTGGAAGCAGCTCGTTGTCAGGTACGTAGTTGTTGTGGCTGGCATACATATTGTATAGTGTGGTCAAGTGGTTTATAGCGCCACTTGACCCACTTATGACGAACTGGCTACGCATCACCACGCTCTTGACGCTCATTGCCTGCTGGTCTTGCCCTGCCGTTGCCCAGAGTTGGACTTTTTTTGGTGTGTACCCTCAATATTCGCAAACCGGCCCCCTCACCAAAAGGCTGGGCTATGCCATTTTTCTGTCGGCAACCAGTCACGAAACGGCACAAAAACCGGAGTACGCTGCCGGTAGTCTACTGGGCTTGCAGTACTATGCGCAGCCTAGTCTGACCTATAAGGTTACGGATGCGCTGCAGGTTGGCCTCGGTTACGCCTATGTTCGACACAACCTGTTCGGAATTCGGGTAAACGAAAACCGGTTATGGGCGCAAACTGTACTCGCACATGGTATCGGAAGCAGTCGGGTACGCATGAGCCATCGATTGCGGTACGAAGAACGGTATCCACTTCGGCTGTCGACCGACAAGTGGTCACTTGCCCAGTTAGGGCGGTATCATGTAGGGGCAACGATTCCATTTTTCGACCCCAAACAGCAAAAAACGGGATGGTACGCAACCGTAAACAACGAGGCATTCTTCTGCTTCTCCGGTGCAAAAAACAGCCCGATTAGCGCCAAAAATGCTTTTTATGGTGAAAACTGGAGCTACGGAGGCATTGGTTATGCGACCGGTCGGTGGGGGAAAGTCGAGCTTGGCTACCAATACCAGGAGTTGATTCGAAATCCGGCTCAGGATCACCGGCATCTCCATCTGCTTCAGGTTCAGTGGGCAACCAATTTCAACCTCGATGGAATAGCAACATGGCTATTAATCCCACCATTCTGAATCAGTAGCCTGACTTTTGCTACTTTTCTGCGTAGTACAGCGGCGTAAACTGTATTTTGCTATATTTGTTCTGTATTTTATTTCAAAAAAGGAGTTCGCTTTCTCCGACCTAGTAACAAACCATGAAACGCCTGCTAAGTCTTAGCTTATTGGCCCTACTGCTCTATCATACGCTGGCAACAGTGTGGGTAGCGGTTGGTGTCTGGTGGCAGGACCAGCATGACCTGACTGAGCGTCTCACGGTGTACTCGTCGGTGGATAGCATGGTTGAGTTTCAGGTGGTGCTTGGGTCAGGACAGGCGCAGACGCTGGCAAAGCAAACAACGGAAGATGGGTTTGCCTACCACGGTCGCTTCTATGATGTGATTAGTGTTGAACTGCATGGCGATACGCTTCGCATTTCGGGCATAGAAGATACACAGGCAGGCTTCTGGCAGCAGGACCTGCTCTCCTTCGTAAAGAAAACAATCAGCGATACATCCGGTGACGATTCACAGCGTAAAGCGGGTCATTGGCTAAAGCTGCTCCTGAAAGAATACCAGCTGGCCGATCGATTAGTGCTTACCCCTTCGCTTACATCCTGGCTGGTCGATGTTCGCATTGGCGACTCGCCTTTTGTCCTGCTTGCCCGCTGTCTGGCGGTGCTGTCTCCGCCTCCGCGCGGCTAAATGAGTTTTACTGTATAGCTGTCTCCGGCACAACCGTAGCGTATCAGGTACGTTCCTGAACGTTATAACGTGCTCAATGGGGGCTGTTTAACAATCAGTTACTCAATTTACTGGTCCATTCCTGCTTTCCGGTACGCGGTGCTAACCACGCAGTCTGTTGTTGCCCGTAATTCGTTACGCGCTACACACGGCTTGCCGCGTACCCAGGTTGGATTGACCTACAGTCAACCATGATTTCATCTCTAAAATATACCGTACTAGCCCTGCTAGGCCTGGCACTGAGTACCCAATTGGCAACAGCACAGGGCTGTGTTGCCGTTCGTCACATGAGCTGTGCGGCTCCTTCAGGCTCATCGGCGGCCTTCTTCAAGCAACGCACAGGACACTGGCAGGTGTCAGCCGGTTACCGGTTCTTCCAATCCTATAAGCATTTTGTCGGTGACGTCGAGCAAAAGCAGCGGGTGGAACAGGGAACGCAGGTGATCAATAAATCGCACGCCCTTGATCTGGGAATCACCTACATGCCCTCGTTACGCTGGTCGGTGTCGGTAAACCTGCCGGTGCAGTTCAACGATCGGTCGTCGCTATATGAGCACTACGGAAATGCGGTGGCGGGGAATCCGGATCAGCTTCGGTTCCACACAGGTTCGCAGGGAATAGGCGATATCAGAATCTCAACGAGCTATTGGCTGATCAATCCGGCGAGGTTGCCAAAAACGAATCTGGCGGTTGGGGTTGGCGTGAAGCTGCCAACGGGCAACTATCAGGCAACCGATACCTTTCATAAACGCACTAAAGAAGGCGCTGATTATACCGTTACTCTGCCCGTTGACCAGTCGATTCAGCTAGGCGACGGCGGTGTGGGAGCTAGCCTTGAACTGCAGGGCTACTCGCAGTTAACGGCGGGGTTAACGGCCTATGCCAATGGGTTTTATCTGTTTAATCCACGGGAAACTAACGGTGTTAAGCGCAACCCTACGGCCACAACGATCGATCTGGTAACCGGCGAATTTTCGGTGGCTGACCAGTTTGCAGCCCGGTTGGGATTGAGTCAGTCGCTGGGTTTTGTGCCTGGGCTGGCCGTCATGCTGGGTGGTCGGGTAGAGGGTGTACCGGCTAAAGATGCCATTGGTAGCAGCGTTGGATTCCGTCGGCCGGGCTATATCGTGTCGGTCGAGCCTGGTTTCTCGTACATGAAGCATGGCTATGCGGCGGCGCTGACCGTACCGGTTGCTGTTTACCGAAATCGGACAAAAAGCTACGCCGATCAGCTTGATCCGCTGGGGGTCCGGCACGGTGACGCCGCCTTTGCCGATTACCTGATCTCCTTCAATGTAAGTCGCTCATTTTAAGCCATGAAAAATCAATTACTACTTGGTGCGCTTATGCTCATAAGTGTGGCCAAAAGCTGGGCGCAGATGCCTCAGGATGCCATTTATATGCCCAAAAAGACCATCTGTGCGGCGGCTATGTATGGCCGCAGCCAGTGGAACACTTATTGGGAAAATACCCTGAAACGCGAAAACTTCAACATCGGTACCCACACCACCCAAAGTGCATCGCTCATGGCGGCCGTTGGGCTAAGCGATCGGGTGAACCTGATTGTCAATGTTCCATATGTCTGGACGGGCACGAGCGCGGGCAACCTGATGGGCCAGAAAGGGTTTCAGGACGTTTCTGGCTGGCTGAAAGTTAATGCCCTGCAATACAAAGGACTTTCGCTGCACGGTATGCTTGGGGCTTCTGTACCGATGAGCAGCTACGTGGCCAGCTTCCAGCCGATGTCGATCGGGATGGGAGCCCGCTCGGTGGCAGGAAGGGTGCTGCTCAACTACAAGCACCCGCAAACAGGCGTGTACCTGACGGCTCATGGGTCATACATCTGGCGGGGCACCATTCGTATCGACCAGGATGCCTATCAGGCCGACGGACGGGTCTATAACACCAACGAGGTGGCAGTACCCAACGCAACAGATGCCGCCGTTCGGCTGGGGGTACTGCGTCGTACGTTTCAGACCGAAGTATTTGCCGAGCGGTTTGCCTGCACATCGGGCGACAACATCCGGCGGAACGATATGCCTTTTCCGACCAATAATATGCGGGCAACAACGGTTGGCTGGTATGGTAAATACCAGCCTCATAACGTGGGGATCAATGCGCGGGTTGGGTACGTTACCGACGGACTCAACATGGGCCAGAGCACCTCATACACGATTGGCCTGCTTTACCAGATCAACCTGAAATAAACTACCTGCCTGATCCTGAGAACCGGGCAGCTATCATCGAATCAAGTATCATGAAGTCTATACATAAACTCTTCTTTTTCAGCGTACTGAGCCTTGCGCTGGTTGCCTGCGATAAATCCATTGAAGAACCGCAGCGAGTAGGCTACGTGCCGGCTAGTGTTGATGAGAAGGCAGGTACGTGGAAAACGTACCTGCTGACCAGCCCCGCCGATGTGACAATTGCCGCCCCGGCCGCTACGACATCGCCGGAATACCAGTCCGAATTAATCGATCTGAAGTCGAAAGCGGCCAACTTATCGCTTTCTCAACAGGAAGCGGTTGTGTACTGGGGGGCGGGTGCTGCCTACCGGTGGAACGAAATTGCCCGTGAACTGGCAGCCCGATACAACACGGCGCCCGCTTCTACGGCTGCTGGCGTATATCCTGTTCCCGACGCGGCGAACCCACTCGCTGATCCGAAATTTCCGTTTGCTAATCCACCGTATACGGCTCGGATGCTGGCCAGCCTGAGCGTAGCTCAGTATGACGCACTGGTGGCGGCCTGGAACTACAAGTATGCTTTCAAGCGGCCGGCCCCATCAAAAGTAGATGCGACGGTACTTGCTGCGCTGCCGGTTTCGGCGTTGCCATCGTACCCATCCGAAGATGCGGTTGTAGCGGCGGCTTCGGCGGTAATTCTCAAAGCGATGTTTCCGGGTGAGGTAGCGTTCATCGACCAGAAAGTGGCCGAGCATATCAACGCCCGGCAGTGGGCGGGCATGAATGTCAAAAGCGAGTTGGAGGCCGGAACTAGCTTAGGAAGTCAGGTAGCTGCCAAAGTAATGGCCCGCGCCCGTACCGACGGCATGAGCACGGCCAATAACCAGACGCTGACTACGGGCATGATCGAAGCAGCTAAAAGTCGGGGACAAGTAGAGGTGTGGGCAAGCCAGGAAACTCCGGCCCGTCCGCCCATGCTGCCCAACTATGGGGCGGTATCGACCTGGAATTTCGACCGGGCAACGCTGGTGAAGCTTCGTCCCGGCATGGCTCCGCAACCTGGGTCTGAGCAATTCAATAAAGAACTGGAAGAACTGCGGGAGATCAATAAAAACCAGACCCGTGAGCAGGCCCGGATCGCCAACTACTGGGCCGATGGGGCAGGCAGTTATACGCCTCCCGGCCACTGGCTGCGCTCGGCCGCAGATGCCGCGCACGAAGCAAAATTCAGTGAGGTACGTATGGCCCGGACGTTGGCCCTGGTGGCTACGGCTCTGCAAGATGCCAGTGTGTGCTGCTGGGAAACCAAGTTTTACTACTACACCCCACGGCCACAGCAGTACGGCATTAAAACATCGGTTGGACTTCCCAACTTCCCCAGTTATACGTCGGGGCACTCTACCTTCTCGGGTGCGGCGGCAACGGTGCTGGGCAGCATCTTCCCCGAGCGGGCCGATGAGTTCTGGGTGCGGGCGCAAGAGGCTTCGGTCTCCCGTATTTATGGCATGATCCACTTCCGGTCCGATTGTGAGGTGGGGCTGGTATGTGGTAAAAATATTGGCAGTTACAGCGTAGCGCGCGGAAAGGCCGATGGCTCGGGTCTCTGAGGAACGTTAGTTCTTTGCCTCTGTGTATAAACAGGACAGTACGTCGGTAGTGTACTGACGGATAGAACAACGCGATTTTTCTGCCAACAGCCAATACAACAACGCCACCGGTTGATTTACCGGTGGCGTTGTTGTATTGGCTACTCGGCTTTTTCGATGCTGTCTCGAAGCAGTTGCCGGATTGCTTCATGCGGACGGAGCTGCGCCAATCGATTACCTGTTTTCGGCTGAGCGTGCCGGTCGCTGCTGCCGTTCGAATAGCCGTCGTTATACTGCGCAATACGCCGGTCGGTCAGGGCCAGGCGATGTTCATTGCCAAGTTCTATAAGGGTAGTAAGGAGTTGGGTACGTTGGTGTTGGAGCGACTCGGCAAGGGGTAAGCTGTCGAGCTGCTGCTCAATCAACTGTTGTTGCATAGCGTGTTCATTCAATGTTTGATCAGCGGGGTCTAGCTCGGCGAGTACCGGCTTTTCCCGGCGGCGAAGCACCCACAACCGGCGATCGACCTGGAGCCAGCGAAACCAGAAGGCCGAGATCACCGGCAGGCCAATACCCAGGCAGACAGCCCCCGCCAGCGCAAATAACAGCCCGCTCAACACAAACGAGAGCATAGCCCAGGGGCTGCTTACAAGTGCGATATTCAATTCGCCCGATTGCTGCAACTGCTGCTCAATCTTGGTCAATACCGCTGCATCGATCGGGGCCGACGAGCCGTCGAGCGGGGTGGCCTGCTGTTGCAACTGACGAATACTACGGTTGATGGCGGCTTTTAGCTGATCGGTTCGGTAGGCTTCGTACCGGAACCAGCCTAGAACAGCCAGGGTCAGCAGGGCAAATGCAGCCAGCGACAGTTTGAACCGTTCGTACCGTACCTGATGTCGGGCCGGGTCGGCCTGATAGGGTCGCTCGAGCAACCGGTCGTAAGCTGGCTTCAGCAAAACGGTCACCATGGCCAGGCCAAACGCAAAGGCCCACGCCTCCATGTTGTCGCGGATGTTGAGGGCATAGGCTACAATTTCATGCGAGATAATCAGGTCGCCAAACACGAACGACAAGCCCGCTACCAGGAAGAACAACCCACCAATCAGCGAGTATTCGGGGGTAACAGCCTGCCGACGGGCGCGCAGGTCGGCCTGCTCGGTCCGGATAGCCGACAACTGCTCGCGAAGCCGGGCAACCCGCCCCGTTAGTGAACTGATTGCGGTCAAGTGGCTGTACCGTTGCTGCTCGAGCGTTTGACGTGTCGCGGTCGTGGTGGCAATAGTGGCGTCGACAAGATCAAGGTCGCGCTGGTACCGGGCAAGCTGACTGGCTAAAAACGCTTCGTTTTCCTGGCTCGATACGTAGCTTTCAAAATGGTCGCGCTGGGCCTGCTCCTGTCCACTGTCGTAGCCGTGCTGAAAGTCAGATTGCATAAGGGTAGGTGATTGATACGGGTAGTGGTAGACTAGAGATCAACATATCGGTCGCGTAACTGATGGCGAAGACTACGGGCCAAATCAAACTCGCTTTCGAACAGCCGGATCAGTAAGTCGCGCCGGGCATTTTGCCGATTCAGTTCGGCTTCAACCAGGTAGACATGATCAACCTCACTTTGTTTCTGCTGTTGCCAGACCACCTGATTAGCGGCTTGCTGTTTATGGAGTTCGTCAGCCTGGCTGTGGCTATTCCTGCGGACAGTGGCAGCTTCACGATAGCTGGCCTGACAAACCAGCAGCGAGACCAGACAGCCGCTACTGCCAGTCAGACCTGCCAGCAACAGGGCTATTGGTGTGTCTATAACTGGTAACGTACCCAGGTACGTACCTATGGTCAGGAGTGATGTAGCCAGAAAGCCAACCAGAAATTTGCCAACCGGCCACCCGCCCGACCAGTCTACTGCGGCGGGAGGGGGTGGTGCCTGGGCCGCTGTTGCTTCTAATAATAGGGTCAGACGGTCGATTGCATCGTGGTGCTGCTCAATCTGCTTCTCAAGGGGAGCGGTCAGGGCCGCAAAGGCCAGCCTGATAGCAGCAATCTTTTCATCGGGCCGGGCTTCAGACAGGCCAAACAACACCGCTTCATCGCGGAGCTGTTGTTCGTCGGCAAGCCAGACAGGCAGTGTATAGGCGGGGTACATCACGTAAATCAGTATCGACGGCTAAGGGGCCTCATCGGTGGCAGGCTGTTCGTTCAACACGTGAAGTTTGACCGCCACCTGCCGCCGACCAACCAGCCTGAACAGGCTCATCGAGAGCAGGCCCAATAGCACGAAGAGCGCGCTCAGCGCTGGGTTAAAATAGACAATGGCAAGTAAGCAAATTACCGATAGAACCAGTGCCAGAAGGGGCAGGAGTGGATAAAAAGGCGTTTGAAAGGGCCGTTCGAGCGTAGGTTCATTTTTACGAAGGGCCAGTAAACTTAGCAAACTGATCGCGTACATCATCATGGCACCCAGCACTGACAGGATAATAATCTGGTCGGTGCTGCCCGTAAACAGCGCGATCAAACCAACCAGGCCACCCACCAGCAACGCCCAGTGCGGCGTACGGAATCGCTCATTTACCTGAGCCAGGAAAGCGGGGAGGTAGCCGTTTCGGGCCAGTACATAGATTTGCCGGGAGTAGCTCAGGGTATTGCAATGGAACGAGGCAATCAGGCCAAATAACCCCAGGCTGGCGAAGAAGCGGGTCCAGAGGTGGCCCCGTCCCAGTACCATGGCCAGGGTCTCGGGTAACGGGTAATCGATTCCGGACAGAGTGCGCCAGTCGCCCGCACCAGCGCAAAGCAACATGGTACCTACCGCCAGTATCACCAGTGTGCCAATGCTCAGCAGGTAAGCGCGCGGGATGGTCCGCCTCGGATCTTTTACTTCTTCGGCCATCATCGCGGCTCCTTCGATGGCCAGGTAGAACCAGATGGCAAACGGGAGAGCCGCAAAAACGCCCTGCCAGCCAAACGTATCGGTGTGTGCCACCACGTTTTCCAGTTTGAACGCCGGTACCACCAGGATCATGAAGACGAGTAGCTCAGCTACCGAAAGAATAGTGATGATAAGCGAAAAATTGGCTGACTCACGGATACCGAACATGTTGAAGCCCACAAAAACAACGTAGGCCACAACCCCTATCCACAATGGCGAAAGAGCCGGGTTCAGAAAGTGAGCGTAGGCACCCAATGCGGCGGCAATGGCGGGTGGTGCTAATAGAAAATCAACCAGGGTGGCGAAACCAGCCAGAAACCCGCCCATTGGACCGAAGGCTCTGTACGCATAAGCAAACGGGCCACCCGCGTCGGGAATAGCCGTAGTTAATTCTGTGTAGCTGAAAATAAAGGCGATGTAAAACACCGTGACAATGGCCGTCGCCACGCCGAACCCCAGCGTACCGGCAACAGCCCAGCCGTAGTTCCAACCGAAATATTCACCGGAAATGACCAGACCAACGGCAATCCCCCAGAGTTGAGGCGTGGTCAGAACGCGGCGGAGTGAACGGCCTGTGCTTTCGGCGGGCTCGTTCATCGCCATAGAAATACCTTTTTAAGCGATTCCCAAAGCTTCTTCTTCAACGCCACATCGGCCTCGATGGCAGGTAACGGATCAGCCATTAAGAATGTGATACCTTCAAACCGGACCGGATGGTAGCGGTCCATCATAATGTCGAGATTGAGGCGGCTGAATGGCACGCCGAAGGTGAAAAAGTGATGAATGTATTTGCCCGCCAGCAATTCAGCAAAATTGATAGTCTTGGTGCCATGAACATTCAGTAGGTCAACCCCGTCGATATCCAGATGAACCGCTTTGAGGATCTTCTCCAGGAAGAGCAGATCACTTGGCAGCAGGTCTTCATCCACCAGAATCAGCACTTTCTGACTAATCAGCGGCGTTGCCGGACGGAGTGGCGTTGGTAGCGGTGGCGTAGCTGCGGGTTTGACTGATGGCTCTGGGCCTGGTGCAGGTACGTCGACAAGTGCCTGCGCTGGTTCAGGTGAGGCGGCGGGTGCTAACGCCTCGTCGAGGGCTGGTTGGCTCACTTCGGCCGCTGGAGCAGGAATGACTGGGTCGACAATGAGTACTGTAGGGGCGCTTGCCGGAACGTCATTGGCCGACTCAGGAAGTATACCATTGGCTACTAACTGTTCGATTGTATCCAGGTCTGGCGTCAAACCAGCCCGGGCGGGGAACGTCATAACGTCGTCGGCCCGGCGAAAGAGTTGTTCGGTTTGGAAAAATGTCTGGTAAAACGCTTTGTGCGACATAAGCCAAAGATACAGCCCTTAGACACAAAATTGCCCCGCTTTGTGGTAAAACGGGGCAATTTTGGTAGGAACTGAGTAAGGTTACGGCTCTGTACGCTGTCGGCTGTTTCGACCGAGTACCGAATAAATGGGACAATGACCAGTTGCGCCGCTATAGGCTAAAAAAGCAACCAGCACCAGAGAGATTAGAACGGCCAGGCCGTTGATGAAGGAACTAAGGCATAAAGCCAATAAATCGACCGCCAGCAATCCACGCACAAGTCGGTCAATAAAGCCAACGTTTTGATTATGATCAGGCATCTCACGAAGTAGGTTAGATTGCCAAGATACATTGTTTTGCTAAACCAGTAACAATTAATTTATAATTACTTAAGTATGTTGGATTTTATCAAGACTAACTAGCGTCAATGCGCTAAGATCACTGTGGCAGGAATCGGGCTGCCGCTCGCCAGTGTCGCCGATTTTAACCGGGCGACCCTGACGCCTGACAGGCGTTTGTTGGCCATTAGATACTCAGCTAATGGCTGGTTGGTCAGCATCACTTTTTTATGATCCGACGAGGCGTGCAGTAGGTACAGTTTTCCCTCGCGCCAGGTAGCATAGCCGACATGCCGCATGTCGAGGCCGGGTCGGGCGGCGGTAAGCATAACAATATCGCCCTCCCGAAATTTGGTTTCCAGCGACTTGAACAGTTTGGTTGGGATGAAGTAAAAAGGCTGTTGACTGATGGCTGTCTGTACTTCATTCATCTGTTTGAATACAGCCGGATCGGCCAGCGCAGGGTATTTGTGGACGGCAGCGGTCATGTAATTCACCGTCTTCTGCACCTGTATACCGCCAATATCGCGGGTAACATCCTGCAAAATGCCCTTGCGTTCGTTATCCCTGAGCCAGTCAGACAGGTAATGCAGGCGGCTGGCGTAGCCGTCGATCTGCCCGTTCCGATAGCGCAGTTTGGTCAGATAGCGCCGAAAGGTCGTTTCGATCTGGGCAGGCGTGTACCTGGCGGGTAACTCGTGCTGAGCGAGCGCCAGCGCCAGCGTGGTTTCAATAAAGGTAGTGCAGTCGAACTCGTGCAGGTTCACGACCAGCTGCTCGGTTTGGTTGCCTTCCAGTGTGTGGTACACATAGGGCTTCCCCAGAAACGTACCCGCTGCCTGAACGGCCGTTTCAGCCACCGTTCGGGAAGGGGTACTCGTAAGTTGGCGCCACTCGTCTATAGTCTGAGCCGACACCAGCAGGGGAGAGGCCATGAGCCCCAGCCAAAGCAGTCCGTATTTCATGTACGTTAGACGTCGTTCTTCCAAAAAGTAGCTAATTTAACTTGTCTCAAGTGTGAAAATCCGCACGCTCCCCGCTGGCAGGCTAAGCTGAAAACCTGTTACGCCACGTCCCGTACTGGTATCGTTGCTGCCTAACAGATCGCTCAGGTGTAACGTTGTTTCGCCCGAAATATGCATCAATGACAAGGCATGATCGGGGATACACAACACCACATTGAGGGGAGCGGTTTGGTCAAAGTTACATACAATCAACAGCTTTTGCCCGTCGGTGTAGCGCAGGTAGCTGTACACCCGGTGCTGATTGTAGCCGGGCGTGGCCTGATTAGCCCACTGTAAATCGTAAAAAGCCCCCGTTCGAATGGCGTCTGACTGGTTAACCAACGTACCCAGTTTTTCGTAAAATGCCCGTAATTTCCGTTGCTCCGGCGTTAGCCCTGTGCCGTCGTATCGATGCTCGTTAACGTAGCCTTGCCAATCGGTAATGCCCCAGTAATCGAAGATGGTGGTTCGGCCGTCATGACCGCTGAACCCTTCAGCGTCTTCGGCTCGAACGCCAATTTCCTGACCAAAATAAATCAGGTACGGACCCGTATGCATGGTGGCCGTCACCACCATTGCGGGTAGCGCCTTCATCGGATCTGTTGCAAAAAACGATGAAGCAATTCGTTGTTCGTCATGCGTTTCCAGGAACCGGAGCATGTGCTCGGCGAAGTCGCCCGACTCCTGTTGCCACACGCGGGTGAGGTCATAACAACTGCCGTGGCCTTCGATAAGTCGCCTCAGGGAGTCGTAGAGGCCTACTTTATCGTAGAGGTAATCAAATCCGCCCTCAAAAATAAACGGCCGGTAGAGGCCCGGGTCGTAAATCTCGGCGATGAAAATATGGGTTGGGTACGTTGCCCGCACTTTTGCTGTTACCCATTGCCAGAACGCCACCGGCACCAGGTGGGCCATGTCGCACCGGAACCCGTCAACGCCTTTGGCTGCCCAATACAGCATGATGTCAAGCATCTTCTGCCAGGTGTCGGGGTGGTCGGCTGTGGCAGTGGGGCCGGTATATAACGTACCTTCGAAGACGTTGTAGCCGTAGTTGAGTTTGATGGTCTCGTACCAGTCGTCGAGGTGCGGCGCTTCAGTGATCGAACCCGACCCGGTCACTTTCGCCGGGGCTTCGTGGATAGGCGGGGCTGAGTTGGCCAGCGGCGTAGCGGCGTCGACGCTACCGGGCGTAAACGGAGCGACGAACGTGGTGCCGGGTAAGTAGTAAAAGTTATTCTGTGACGAAAATGCCTGCCGAACATCATCGCCTTCACCGAGGTCAGGTACGTTGGCCGGTTGGGCATCAGAGCCATATTGTCGGGCTACATGGTTCGGCACAATGTCGATAATGACCTTCAGGCCGTGTGCGTGGGTACGTGCTACCAACGCCTCGAACTCCGCCATGCGGTCGGGCACCGACTGGGCAAAGTCGGGGACTACGTCGTAGTAATCCTTAATCGCGTAGGGTGAACCTGCGCGCCCTTTCACCACGGCCGGATCGTCGGGGGTAATGCCCTGCGCCGAGTAGTCGGTCATGGTGGCATGTTCGGGCACACCGGTGTACCAGATATGGGTAGCGCCCAGCGTTTTTATACTCTCAAGAGCCGCCTCATTGATGTCGGCGAACGTACCTGAACCGTTTTCGGCCAATGTTCCCCAGACGCGGTTGGTCGTATTGGTATTACCAAACAGCCGGGGCAGCAGTTGGTATATAATCAGTTTGTCGAATGCCATTGGGCAAAAATAAGGCTAAACTGTAAAGACCGGGCCCTGGAAGTAGGCTGCTGGCTCACAATTGGTGAATCGGCAGCCTACTTCCAGGGCCCGGTCTTTACAGTTTAGCCTGGCTCTTCCCTAGTACCGAATCTCCCAGTACGGGTTTTGCTGCTCTTTGATCTGCTCGGCAATGTAGGTTTTGAGCATGCTTTCGTACCCCTTCTCGTCTAATTTTTTGGGCTTCTTGATCTTGGGAAGTTTAATGTCAGCGGCTACCGGTTTAAAGGTGATACTGGCCGTTTCGATGATGACATCGCCATTGTTAATGTCGAGTTCCAGGATGAGGCCGGGTAGGCCACAAATGCGCTCAGGGCCAGCCGAAACGGGAATGTCCTGTGCAAACCAGGCGGTCAATACCTGATCTTTCACGGGGTCGGTCGTGGTGGCGTTGATGCACATATGGCCGGCTATCTCCCGAACCTGATTACCAATCTTCCAGGAAGGGATACGTAATGAGTCTTCTATAACGTATACCTTACCCAGCATTTCCTCAATATCGACCTGCTTTTCGTTGGCAAAATCGCGAAAAAAAGCCAGCTCCCGGTTGCGCCAGGTATACCGCCCATCTTCCGACTCGCCCGATTCACTGGCGTACCCATACAAGCTGGTGTTTGGGGTGAAGCTGAGCTTCATTTTTTCTTTACTACCTTCTTCATTCTTCCAGGTATTGGCTGCCCGGTCCTTTTGCTCCTGGCTCAGGTACGTCATTCGGGCTGTAATTTTTGGCCAGAAGGTGCGCCGGGTATACACGACAACGCCCTCGGTTTGGTTGGCCTGGGCCTGAGCCAACTGGCCTGTTACTAGCAGAAGGGCAAAAAGAATGGGTTTGAGTAATTTGGTCATAGCGTTTTGGGGATATAGCCCCGAAGCTCCAGCTTCGGTAGTAATTGATGCGCTTACACTACCGAAGCTGGAGCTTCGGGGCTATATCGTTTAATCCCAGCCATTAGTTTGACGTACGCTGGCTTTGATACCGCGCATATTGTACGTCATACTGAACATAAAGTAGCGAGCCAGTGTACGTGTCCGTTCCGACGAAACCGAGTTTTGGCCTGCATACTGCGAAACGTTTATATTCCGGTTCAGCATATCGTAGGCCGACAACCGTACTTCCATGCGCTTTGCTTTGCCGATGAGCCGGTACACTGCCGAGTTCCAGAGCGGAATCCCCTGATTGAACCCAAACCGCTGATTACGATACAACTGGTAATCGAACGATGTACTCACATAAATGTCGCCGGGTAGTTTCACGTTGGCATCGGCCTGGTAGCTATTGTTGATCGTCTGGGCATTCTGTGCCGTGTTGATCGAGTAGCGTGCGTTATTGATGCCGACCTGGGTGCTTCCGTAGAACGTAAACCAGTCGACCGGCGTGAGGCTTAGTTTCAGGTTAACGTTGTAATTGGTCGTGTTCGTCTGGTTGTTGACACCATTGATAGGCGTGATCAGCTGACCGAAGTTCAGGTTTCCGCCCAGATCCAGGGTGGCTTTCGTTTTCTTCAGCGGGAAGCTCAGGTAACTATAGTAACCAAAGTTGTAGCCCCCCGTGATATTCTGTGGCCGCGTGCTGGTGATCAGCGTACGCGTATCGATCGTCTGCGCGTAAACAATCTGATTGATGTTGTAGCCGTAATTGACGCCGCCGTAGAAGTTGGTAAACGAACCTGGATTGAAGTAGTTGAAACCCAGGTTTAACCGGTGCGTGATGGCTGGCAACAGGTCTGGATTACCCTGGGTGATAAACAGCGGGTTACTATTGTCGACGATTGGCTGCAATTGACGTGAGGTTGGCGTCTGAACACCGACGTTATACCCACCATACATGTACTTATTGTTTTTCAGGTCGAAGTTGACCGACATGTTTGGCACGAACGTGGTAAACGTGCGATCGATTCGACCAAGGATTGGAAGCGATTGATCTGACGCGTACTGACCGTTGATCTGGAACTGCTGCACAGCGCCGCCAATCCCCAGGTTCAGGCCCTTATTGGTATAGCGCAGACTGGTTCCCAATCGGTTATACAGGTACGTGTTCGTATAATACCGGCTCAGCGAATCATTGCGGGTCGGGGTGTCCGATTGCGTGTTCAAGACGTTCCGGTCAACTTCGTCGTAACGGAGGCTGAAGTTGTAGAACGACTCCCAGAAGAACTTCTTCGACAGCGGCTCGACAAATAACAGGCTGGCTTTGTACTGTGATACATTACTGTTGGTCGACTGCAACTGGCTAATGATTCGAAGCTGATCGTTGATGTCAGTTGCTTCAAAAAAAGCGTTTCTGGCTTCCAGGTCCAACGTACCGTCGCTACTGCTTAATTCGTAGTTAGCACTGGCGGCGAAACTGCGCCCCTTCTTCATGAACTTATGCCGGTAAATCAGCGCATTAGATAGCCCAAACGACTGACCAGTTCGGCTATTGACGGTCGTGTTCGAGGTGGTCGGTGTGGTGGCCGTGTTCAGAATTCGACGAATATCGCGGTTGCTTAGCAATAAGGCATTACTGGTATTGTAACGGCCACTAGTCGAAAAAACCAGCGTGTTCAAGGTATCAAGCTCCTTTTCGAGGCGGAAGCTAAACCGGTGACTGCTGTTCTTCGTGGTCTGATTCGAAGCGGTGATCGTATTCAGGTCACCCGATGGGATAAAGTTGGTTACCTCGCCCAGGCTTTCAGTGCGCAGCTTTGTCTGGCTGAAATAGTAGTTGCTGCTGACCTTCGTTTTCTTGGTGTCGTAGTTGTAGTTGGCTCCCCCCGCCACGTTGTCGGAGAGGCCTCTGCCCCGGTCGCCACCCGTGATAGGAATGGAGAAGCTTTCATCGTCGCCACCACCAATGATGTAGTAGTTACCACTGCTGAAACCAAAGTCGGCGTTGTCGTTCCAGTTGAAGGAGTTGCTACCCCGGAAATCCTGATAATCAGCCCAGGAGAGACCTGTCTGGTTGGTATTGTTGGCGAGACCAATCAGCGACAGCTGCTGTTTCTTATCGAATTTGTTGTAACTACCACGTACCTCGGCGCGGGCGGGTAGGTTGGACGCTGGCCCGGCACCACCCGTAATTTTACCGAATCCCCCTTTCTTGAATTCTTCTTTCAATTCAAGGTTCATCGTCTTCTCCTTCGTACCGTCGTCAACACCCGTCAGCTTGGCTTTCTCGGTTTTGTCGCTAAAGACCTGCACTTTCGAGATGGCCTCGGCTTGTAGGTTTTTAGTAGCCGTCTTCGGATCATCGCTGAAAAACTGCTTGCCATCCACCGTTACGCGTTTCACTTCCTGCCCCTGGGCCCGAATGTTGCCTTCGCGGTCAACAATTACACCGGGTAATTTCCGAAGTAGATCTTCCACAGATGATCCTGGTGGCACCTTAAACGCTCTGGTGTCATATTCGACCGTATCGCCGCGGATCGTCAGGGGGGCTCGGGCCGCTTTAACCACTACTTCATATAATTCTTTGGCAATTGGCTTTAGCTTAATGGTACCCAAATCAACGTTCGGTTCAGTATCCAGGCTGATCGTCTGATTGAGCGGCATCATTCCCACGTAGGTGATCTTCAGAATATACGTGCCCTTCCGTACTCCTTTCAACGAAAATTTACCCGCTTCGTCGGTGCGGCCGTAGTTAGTCAGGACAGAGTCTTTTGCCGTCTGGAGCATGACGGTTACACCGTTCAATTTGGCACCAAGCGTGTCGGTGACGGTTGCCTGAAGGGCGAAGCGGGAGGGTGCCGTCTGAGCGAACGCCGACGCTGTACATAGACACCAGAGGAAGAGAACAAGTAATCTGTTTTTCATACGCAGTAGAATGATAGCTAATCAATTGAGGCAAATGTATACACGTAATCAACTAATCGGAGTTGGTTAAGAAAAATTAACTATAATATTAGTTGAGCGGTAATTATAAACGACGAGTGGTCGCGAGGTAGATGCAATTCGGTGCCGAATTGCACAAGAGATTCAAAAAAACTCACTTACGTTGCATTGAATGGGCATAAAAAAACCGGAAAAGGTTACTGCCTTTCCGGTTTGATAAACGCGTCTCTTTTAATCTCAGTATAATTCAGGTGGTGACTTACAGACGTACCTGTCTGAAAATCAACTGAGCGGTAGCTCGACCGATAATTTATGCTTCCAACTGGCTGCGCTGACGGCTCTTGTACCCTTGTTCTGGTGTATAGCCAACCGACTTTTTGCTGTAATAGCCGGTTCCGTCATAGGGGCGGAGCAAGGGGTCTTGTTTGCACTCGTCGGCACACGTACCCGCGTGGGTATCGCCGCAGGTTTCGCAAAGCGGCACATGGTTGTTGCAGGCCGGGCTGGCGCAGTTGACCATCCGGCTGGTGGTTGTACCGCAGCGGAAACAGGTCGAAATAACTGTTGGGTTAACATGGTTAACGTCAACGGCCAGGCGGTTGTCGAACACGTAGCACTGGCCGTCGAACCCTTCACCTTCGGCTTCCAGACCGTATTTGATAATGCCGCCGTGTAACTGATACACATTCTCAAACCCCTGCGACAGCAGGTAAGCCGAGGCCTTCTCGCACTTGATACCACCCGTGCAATACGTGATGATTTTCTTATCTTTCAGATGTGCGATCTCGCCAACATGATCGGGCAACTCGCGGAGGTTCTCCATGTCGAATGTCACAGCGCCGCTGAACTTGCCAACGCTATGTTCGTAGTTCGACCGCATATCGACGAGCACCACGTTTGGGTCGTCTTTCATTGCTTTGAACTCGTCGGGTTCCAGGTATGTACCTGTACGCTCCAGCGGATTAACCGGTAAGTCTGAGTGCACGATCTCGGGTTTTACGCGGACGTGTAACTTCTGAAACGCGTGGCCATCGTGCGTGTCGACCTTGAATTCGATGCCTGCAAACCGGGAATCGGCCCGAACGGCGGCCATATACGCATCGCAATCGGCGGGTAGCCCCGAAACAGTGCCATTCAGGCCTTCGGGTGCCACAATGATCCGACCCAATAAATTCAGCTCAAGACACAGCCGGTGTTGCTCTTCCCGATAAGCTTCGGGATCGGCAATGGGCGTGTAATAGTAGTATAAGAGTACGCGGTATGGTTTCATAGCATCTGCGGGGCACCGGTTATGCCCGATCAGACTGCAAATTTACGAAAAAACGGGCGTTTTCGGGTGCAACTGCCAACGCAGCCACTGCGCCAATCACAATCACGGCCGGATTGTCGATGCCTGATTTAGTTACTTCATCGACAATGCTGCCGATCGTGCCGACCACAACACGTTGCTGCGGTGTGGTACCGTTCTGTATAACTGCGATGGGCGTGTCTGTCTTCCCTTCCTTACTGAACAGATCGGCAATCTCGAGTAGTTTGTGCATACCCATCAGGATAACCACGGTTGCCGACGATTGAGCCGCTAATTGCAGGTCTTTCGACAGTTTCCCGGCTTTTGTAGTACCCGTAACCACCCAGAAGCTTTCAGACATACCGCGTGAGGTGAGCGGAACACCCGCCGCCGCCGGTACCGCGTAGCTGCTCGAAATGCCCGGAATAACCTCAACTTCCAGCCCGTGTTGGCGGGCGTAGTCAAGTTCCTCGTAGCCACGGCCAAACACAAAGGAGTCACCACCTTTCAGCCGTACCACATGACCGTAATTCTGGGCATAGTGTACAATAAGGGGGTTGATATCTTCCTGCATGCACGAATACGCCCCACGCCGTTTACCAACGTATACTTTTAAGGCATCGGGTCGGCAATGGTCAAGCAGTTCTTCAGCAACAAGGGCGTCGTACATGACCACGTCGGCCGATTGCAGCGCCTTTATCCCTTTTAATGTAATCAGTTCCGGGTCACCAGGACCCGCGCCGATGAGGGTTACCTTCATAGGTGAAGGAGCGAAAGAACAAGCAAACGATTGACCTGGCTCCTGCATGTCAGCATGAGGCTGGTCGCCCGTTTACTCATTCGCATTTCACTCTTTATATTATGAATCTTGTGCCTGTACGAGTTCTGTCAATGCAGGCAGGCCGTCAAGCTGAATTTGTTGTTCGCGGTACGCCCGCACAGCAGCCAAAAACTCATTGGCCTGGTTTACGAAGGTCGTAGCGTAGGCTTCTGACGGTTCGTTTTTATTGATGCCGAACACCAACGTTTTAAAGGCCGACTCTGTGTCATGGAAACCGGCTACTCCTGCAAACTCACGGTCGAAGTCAGACACAATACCATGTTGGGTATTCGTGGGTACATCGCGGCTCATAAGGGCTGCTTTAGCACCGGTGATGAACACGTTGTAGGCATGATAAATCGCGTCGGCCCAACGGCTTTCGCTCAGGGATTCGGCTGCCCAACTGTATTTGTCGGTGGCTTCGTCGATGGTGGTTGCTACCAGGTCGATCATGACCCCGGCGCATTCGCCAACACCCACCTCGGTTGCATACTGCTCGGTATGATCCCAGTCCACATAGTCGCTGTCGGTCACCGTTTTCAGATCAGCCAGCGGTTTCAGCAACGTGTAGAAGTAATTTTTCCCCTGCCGACCGTAATAGTTATTGTAATACTCACCGTCGAAGGCGTTTGCTTCATAGTCCTGGAATAGAGCCCGTAGGGCCTGTGGACCACGTTTGGTTGGCAACTTAATGACTTTGTCGCCAATCTGCCCAACACCCTCGGCATTGAAACCGCCACCCAGCAATACCTGTAGGGCAGGCAACACATACGCGCCGTTTTTGATCGACGAACCGTGGAAACCAATATTGGCCACCGAATGCTGACCACAACCGTTCATACAGCCGCTGATCTTGATCTTAATGTCAGTGTTATACACGATATCCGGAAACTCGTCCTTCATCAGCGTTTCCAGCGCGCGAGTGATTCCGTAGCTGCTGGTAATCGCCAGATTACAGGTATCAGTACCGGGGCAGGTCGTAATATCGGCGGTGGTGTCGAAACCGGGTTCGGCAAGGCCGAGGGCGTCGAGGGCAGCATGCAGGGCAGGTAAATCTTCAGGGCGAACGTACCTGAGCAGGTAGCCCTGGTTCACGGTCACCCGAATGTCGTCGCCCGCATATTGTTTCACTACCTGCGCCAATGCCCGAGCCGTATCTGACGACATGTCGCCAAGCAGCACCCGTAACTGAACGCCGTACCAACCAGCCTGCTTCTGTTCAAATACGTTGGTAGCAAACCAGGTCTTGAACTTCGCATCCGCCGTTTCAGGGACGTACCCGGCAACTTCCGGGCGCGGTTCCTGCGAGACAACAGCAAACGGCAGCTCAGAAACAGCAAACTCCTTTGATTTCAGGGCGGTCCATTCTGTCTGAACACGGCTAAGGAATTCTTCCAGGCCGATGTCGTTCAGAAGGTATTTCATCCGGGCCTTGTGTCGCTTGGTCCGCTCACCGTAGCGGTCGAACACGCGGATGACTGCTTCAATGAAAGGAATGACCTGCTCTTCAGCAATGAATTCAGTGGCGCTTTGAGCGGCAAATGGCTGCGCACCCAGACCGCCAGCCAGCAGGACTTTAAAACCCCGTTTTCCATCCTGCATCCGTGGAATCAGACCGATGTCGTGCATGTAGCCATAGGCCGAATCCCGCTCGGAAGATGACAGGGCAATCTTGAATTTACGACCCATATCCTGACAGATCGGGTTACGCAGAAAGTACGCATAAATGGCGTGCGCGTAGGGTGACACGTCGAACGGTTCTTCCGGGTCAATGCCCGCCCGGGCCGAACCAGTGACATTTCGAACCGTGTTACCACAAGCTTCTTTCAAGGTGATGCCCACCTCTTCCAGATCAGCCCAGAGCTGAGGCGAATCGGCCAGCTTCACAAAGTGTAATTGAATATCCTGACGAGTAGTTGCGTGCAAATTACCCGTGGCGTAGCGGTCCGATACGTCGGCGATACGCACAAGCTGGTCTGCTGTGATACGTCCGTAGGGCAGTTTGATGCGGATCATCTGCACCCCAGCCTGCCGTTGACCGTACACGCCCCGAGCCAGACGAAACTTACGGAACTGCTCGTCGGTCATCTGCCCTGATTGGAAGGCATCGACTTTTTGCTGGAGGTCGTTGATGTCACGTTGAGCCGCTCGGCTGACGCTTGGAGAGAAGGCAATCGACATATAACTATTACTCTATAGAGTTTATATACTGACTAATTAAAACAAATGCCGGAGGTGAGATCCGGCTTAGTCGTTGTGGAGTGAACGTATCCGAATAAGCCAAAACCGTCAAAAATCGTTCCTCGTAAATTGAATTTCATGGGTTTAGAGCGGCTAAAGGCCTTTTTTGTCCATTCCGGCCACCCTAAGCGGTCATGCGGAAGAGCCCCGTGTGCCGGTTAATCAGGCAATAGGTTACACAGCTGTCCATTTTTTCAAAACAAACGGTATACATATGCTAACCTACTTAATTGTAGGCGGTCATATACTGGCTTTTTTTGAACACGATACTAACCACGTAGTTCTGTCAATATACTCGACTTCATACGTGTCTATGCAAACGACCCTGTCACCGCCCTCGCCCAATGTGGCTACATCTGCTGCCCTGGCTGCTCCCGGTACTGTTCAGCTAACGGTAAACGGAGAAACCAAAACCCTGCAAATTGCTCCCTGGACATCACTACTTGATGCACTTCGGGAATATATGAACCTGACTGGTACCAAAAAAGGCTGTGACCACGGTCAGTGTGGTGCCTGTACCGTATTAGTCAATGGAAAACGCGTTAACTCATGCCTCACCCTGGCAGTGATGCACGATGATCATGAGATCACGACTATCGAAGGGTTAGCCAGCCCGGATGGAACGTTGCACCCCCTGCAAATGGCTTTTATTGACCACGATGCCTTCCAATGTGGCTATTGCACACCGGGTCAGATCTGCTCGGCAGTTGGGCTGATCAACGAAGGACAGGCAAAAACAGAAGGGGAAGTACGTGAACTGATGAGCGGAAATATCTGCCGATGTGGTGCTTACACGCACATTGTCGACGCGGTGATGGACGTGGTTTCAGGAGCTGACCATAAGTGAAGCTGACTAACATCTGAAACCGGATACTCGAAACAAACGATACTATGAATCCATTTGCCTATTCCCGACCCGATTCGGTCGACTCAGCCATTGATGAACTGGTGACCGAGCCAGCTGCTAAATTCATTGGGGGCGGTACCAACCTTATCGACCTGATGAAGGAGAACATCGAAAAGCCATCGCGGCTTGTCGATATCAACCGCTTACCCCTGACGGATATTGTTGACTTGCCCGATGGTGGGTTAAGGCTGGGTGCTCTGGCTACAAACGCCGATACAGCCTACAATGCGCTCGTGAAAGACCGCTACCCCTTGCTGTCACAAACGATCTTAGCGGGTGCATCGCCGCAACTTCGGAACATGGCTACCAATGGGGGCAACCTCTTCCAGCGTACCCGCTGCTATTACTTCTACGACAAAGCCATGCCCTGCAACAAGCGGGAGCCCGGTAGCGGTTGCGGTGCTATCGGCGGCTACAACCGGATACACGCCATTCTGGGCACCGAATCGGCGGGCAGTAGCAGTGACAATCTTCAGACGGCCTGCATCGCTACGCATCCGTCAGATATGTGCGTTGCCCTGGCTGCACTTGAAGCCGTTGTGCGGGTAGAAGGCCCTGATGGTGAGCGTACCGTGCCTTTCGCCGATTTTCACCGGCTTCCCGACAACCAGCCTCAATACGACAACACGCTGCAACCCGGCGAGATTGTCACGGCGATCGATTTGCCCGCCAACGGATTCTCGCAGCACTACAATTACCTGAAATTGCGTGATCGGGCTTCGTATGCGTTCGCGCTGGTATCAGTGGCGGTTGGTCTTGAGCTAGAGGGAAACACTGTCACCAATGTCCGCATTGCACTGGGTGGTGTGGCCCACAAACCGTGGCGTAAACCTGAAGCTGAAGCCCTGCTGGTTGGCAAAGAAGCCATTGCCGATAATTTCTGGCCGGTAGCAGAAAGCCTGTTGGCTGGCGCAAAAGGCTACGGGCATAATACGTTCAAGATCGACCTGGCCAAACGGGCGATCGTTCGGGCATTGACTGAGGCCGTAACCGGTCAGAAAGCTACGCCACAGTGATCAATCACTAATCAATCAAGGATCAATGGTCTTGAGCTATAGAGGGGCTGGTGCAACAGTCCGATGCTCAATGAGCACGGAGAATTGATCAAACGACTCAACACATGACTTATATTGGACAACCCGTCAAGCGTGTCGACGGGATAGAGAAAGTGACCGGCAAAGCGAAATACGCGGCCGAGTTCAACGTACCCGGCCTCACGTACGGGTACGTCGTATCGAGCGGTATCGTTAAGGGAACGATCACCAGCATCGATACGTCCGAAGCGTTGGCCCTACCCGGTGTGCTGGAAGTATTTACGCACGAAAACCGGCCCAAAACGGCTTGGTTCGACATGAATTACAAGGACCAGGATGCGCCTCCGGGCTCGCCTTTCCGTCCGCTTCACGATGCGACCATCAAATACAGTGGGCAGCCGATAGCGCTGGTTGTAGCCGAGACATTCGAGATGGCCCGTTACGGAGCTTCGTTGATCAAGGTGACCTACGAGCAGGAACCTCACGAGACGGATCTGGAAGCACATTTGACAGAAGCCCGCGATCCGGAACCCGGCATTTCGCATTTTCTGAAGCCACTACCGCCAAAACCACGAGGCAATGCCGACGAGGCCATGGCTGCAGCGCCGGTATCCATCAAAGCACGGCATGTACATGGCGCGCAGCACCACAATCCGATGGAAATGTTCGGGACGACGGTCGAATACGGAAAAGAGGATAAAGATGGAAAACCGTACCTGACGATCTACGACAAAACGCAGGGGGCACCTAACAGCCAAATGTACGTGGCCCAGATTTTTGATCTGCCTTTTAGCCATGTTCGGGTAATATCGCCTTACGTCGGTGGTGGATTTGGTTCGGGTCTACGGCCACAGTACCAGTTGTTTCTGGCGGTGATGGCGGCCAAGGCGTTGAAGCGCTCGGTTCGGGTTACGCTCACCCGGCAGCAGATGTTCACGTTCGGTCACCGGCCCAATACGGTGCAGGAGGTGGAACTCGGCGCCTCGACAAATGGGACTATCACAGCCATAAAGCATGATGCCAAGGCGGCTACTTCCCAGTTTGAAGATTACACCGAAGTGGTAGTAAACTGGACCGGTATTCTGTACGACGTACCTGATACCACGCTGACGTACAAGGTGAAGTCGCTGGATATTTATTCGCCCCTCGATATGCGTGCCCCCGGTGGCGTAACGGGTGACCATGCCATTGAAACGGCGATGGATGCGTTGGCTTACGAACTGGGTATGGACCCCATCGAGCTTCGCCTGAAGAATTATTCGGAGAAGGACTGGACAGAAGGCGACAAGCCTTTTTCGAGCAAAGAACTACGCGCCTGTTTTTATCAGGGTGCCGAACGCTTTGGCTGGAAAGAACGCAACCCTGAACCACGTTCGATGAAGCGGGGACATAATCTGGTAGGCTGGGGCATGGCGACCGGTATCTGGGATGCCAGCCGGATGTTTGCCCGTGCCGAGGCTGTGTTGACCGTCAACGGGAAACTGCGGGTCAGCAGCGCCACTGCCGATATCGGTACAGGTACGTATACAGTTATGACCCAGATTGCCGCTGATACGCTCGGGATGCCTATCGACGATGTGATCTTCAAACTGGGTGATACCGACATGCCCATGGCGCCAATTCAAGGTGGATCCTGGACGGCCTCGACGGTTGGATCAGCGGTAAAACAAGTCTGCGAAGACTTGGGTAAGAAGCTGTTCAAAATGGCTGCTAAGGACGCAAAATCTCCTTTTTATGACGCTACTTGGCAGGAAGTTATGTTTGCCGATGGTGAACTTCGTCTGAAAAAAGAACCTTCTGTGTCAATAAAACTGATCGACATCGTGGCCTTGAATGGTGGGCGGGCCGTGAGCGAAACCTCAACGTCGATGCCGAACCCGCTGGAACTGAAAAAATACTCGCGGCACACGCATGCAGCTGCTTTCGTGGAAGTCGAAGTCGATGAGGATTTAGGGACGGTGACGGTAAAGCGGGCGGTAACGGCCGTAGCAGGTGGCCGCATCCTGAACCCACGCACGGCACGTAGCCAGATCATCGGTGGTATGGTGTGGGGTATCAGCAGCGCCCTCGAGGAAGACAGCAAAATGGATCACCGGTTTGGGCGCTTCATGAACCACAACCTGGCTGAATACCACGTAGCGGTTGCTGCCGATATTCATGACCTGGACGTGATTTTCGTGGAAGAGCACGACGATATCGTAAACCCGCTGGGCGCGAAAGGGCTTGGCGAGATTGGCATCGTAGGTATGCCTGCCGCCGTTGCCAATGCTGTTTTCCACGCTACCGGCAAACGAATTTACGATCTTCCGATCACCATCGATCGGGTACTGTATTAGTGATTGAGTAACGGTTTTGTACTGCTTCGCAGGTTGTGCGAAGCAGTACAAAACGCGTATAGCTTTACTCGTTGGCAGCTTGCCAGTTAGCTACGTCTTCGGGCGTATCCAGATCAATAGCTCCCTGTTCAAACGGCACCCCGGCAACATCGTCGGGGTGTTTTTGTACCAGCTTACGGGCACCTGTATCCCCTTCCAGTGATTTCAAAGCCTCGAAAAATTCGGGTCGGAACAGGACAGGTACGCCCAGTGTGTCGCCGTATTCACTGGCGATAATACCTTTATGGGTCGACGTGGCCGTTTCGATGAGTTGCTCTATCAGCGCCCGGCTCACATAAGGCTGGTCGGTCAGTAAGACCAGAATTGCTTCGGGGAACGTCTTTTCCAATAGCTCAACGCCAACCCGAAGTGAGCTGGCCATGCCCGTTTTCCAGTCGGGATTGGGCAAAATACGTACCTGAATATCATGGAGTGCCTCTTTGATAGGTTCGGCATTAGCGCCAACTACCACCACAACGGGACCCGTATTAAGGTCGTGAGCCAGTTGGGCCATATGGCGGACAAGTGGTTGTCCATTCTTCTCCAGTAATTGTTTGGGCTGTCCCAGCCGCGATGATTCGCCCGCCGCTAGAATTAGGGTACCAATGGTCATTTGTCTGTAGTTTGATGTTTGTAATGTGATGTTGTCCAGCCACTCAACCATCCGGCAAGAGTGCAGCGCAACCACGAACCACAGACATCAAACTACAAACAAATGACTAATGTTGAAGCATAAGCGCGCCGACTGTCACGTTGCTGGTTTCGTCGATCAGAATGGCTCCGCCGTTGGCCCGGTTCTGACCATATGGATCAAACGCGACGGGCTGAGCCGTGCGTAAAACAACTCGGGCCAAGTCGTTCAACTTCAATGTATCTATTCCCTCGATCTGTTCGTAGGTCTCAATATTCAGTTGGTAAGGGATTGCTCGTACCGAACAGCGGGTACGTGACGTACCTACCTGCAACACATATTTACTGCCCAGCGACAGGCTTTTGGTGTCCATCCAGCACAGCATGGCTTCTACGTCCTGACTCAGTAACGGTTGGTTCGCCGATGGCACGATCAAGTCACCCCGGCTGATATCAATATTGTCGGCCAGATGCAGAATAACCGATTGATTCACGTGCGCTTCCTCAACGCTCTGCTCGTTGGTTTCGATGCGCGAAATCGTTGAGCTCTCACCGGATGGAAGCACCGTTACGGCTTCGCCAACGCGGAATGAACCGCTGTTTATTTTCCCCGCATAGCCACGGTAGTCAGGCAGTTCAGCCGTTTGCGGCCGAATCACCAACTGCACCGGCATACGTCCCAAAGTCTGATTGTCGTCTTCGTTGATCTCAATCGTTTCCAGATGATTGAGCAGAGTAGTGCCTTCATACCAGGGCATGGCCTCTGACCGATCGACCACATTGTCGCCGTTGAGCGCACTCATGGGGATGTAAGTGATGTCTGGAATGGTCAGTTTTTGCGCCAGTTCGGTATACTGAATACAAATGTTGGCAAACACATCTTCTGAGAAATCAACCAGATCCATCTTGTTCACCGCAACAACCACGTGCTTGATGCCCAGCATGCTGGCAATCAGCGAGTGCCGGCGGGTCTGCTCGACTACACCGTGGCGGGCATCGATCAGGACGATCGCCAACTGGCAGTTTGAGGCTCCCGTCACCATGTTGCGGGTATACTGAATGTGGCCCGGCGCATCAACGATGATAAACTTGCGCGCCGTAGTCTGAAAATAGCGGTATGCCACGTCGATGGTAATTCCCTGTTCGCGTTCCGAGCGGAGTCCGTCGGTGAGCAGAGCCAGATCGACCTCGCCATTATCGCGGCTTTTGCTGGCTTTCTCGATGGCTTCGAGCTGGTCAGCCAGAATTGATTTGGAATCGTACAGCAGACGGCCAATCAGGGTACTTTTCCCGTCATCGACGCTCCCGCAGGTTATAAAACGTAGTAAATCCATTTACTAAAGAGTGAACGTGTGAATGAGTGAATAGGGGAGAGATTGTGCTGGCATGTGTTAGTCAGGTTTCAATGTCTCCTCCGTTCGTTCTTTAAAAATAGCCTCCCTTTTTACGGTCTTCCATGGCCGCTTCAGACAGTTGATCATCCATGCGGGTTTCACCCCGTTCAGACACACGCGTCGCCTGTATCTCGGCAATGACGTCGTCGAGCGTGTCGGCGCCTGACTCAGAGGCGGCGGTACAGGAAATGTCCCCCACGGTGCGGAAACGTACCCGACGGGTGACGCGCTGATCGCCTTCGTCCTGCTGAATGACGTTGCCAGCAGTTGCCATCAACTTGCCGTCGCGCAGCAACAGCTCGCGGTCATGCGCAAAATACAGACTTGGCAGGGCTATTTTCTCCCGCCGGATGTAATTCCAAACGTCGAGTTCCGTCCAGTTCGAGATGGGGAATACGCGCACATTTTCGCCTTTATGGATACGCCCATTATACATGTTCCAGAGTTCAGGACGCTGGCGCTTGGGGTCCCATGAGCCGAATTCGTCGCGTACCGAGAAAACACGCTCTTTAGCCCGGGCCTTTTCTTCGTCGCGACGGGCCCCACCGATACAGGCATCGAACTCAAACTCTTCGATGGTGTCGAGCAGGGTGAACGTTTGCAGACCATTGCGGGTAGCATTCCGGCCGGTGGGCTCTTTCAGCTTGCGGGTACGGATCGTGTCTTCAACGTACCTGACAATCAGCCGTTCGCCAAGGCTATCGGCCAGCCAGTCGCGGAAATCAAGGGCTTCCTGAAAGTTATGTCCCGTGTCGATATGCACGAGCGGGAATGGGAATTTGCCGGGACGAAACGCTTTGCGAGCCAGATGAACGAGCGTAATCGAATCTTTACCGCCCGAAAACAACAGCGCGGGACGTTCAAATTGCCCGGCTACTTCCCGCATAATGTGAATCGCTTCCGATTCGAGTTGATCTAAATAATCCATACTATAGGTTGAACCGTCAACAGTTTTGCCTCCTCTGTCTAGTGCTGATTCGCTAACGTATCTGAATGGAGTATAGCATCGCAAAAGAAGCCGACAAACCTGTTGACATTACGGTTTAAATACTTCTTCGTGCGTGTGTAAACCGCATTCTTTCTTGGAGTTGTCTTCCCACCACCAGCGGCCGGCACGGAAATCTTCGCCGGGTTGAATAGCGCGTGTACAGGGCTGGCAGCCGATGCTCACATACCCTTTGTCGTGCAGTGGATTGTACGGGACGTTATGGTCCTTCACATACGCTTTCACCTCATCAAACGTCCAGTCCATCAAGGGGTGGAATTTGAAGAGTTGGTGCGCTTCGTCCCACTCCAGCCGGGTCATCTCGTGGCGGTTCGCCGACTGCTCGGCGCGAATGCCGGTAATCCAGATCTTTTGGCCGGCCAATGCCCGGTTCAGCGGCTCCACTTTGCGAATAAAGCAGCATTCCTTGCGATTTTCCACGCTTTCATACATACTGTACGGCCCTTTGGCGGTCATCAGCTGCTCAACGGATCCCTGCTTTGGGTACATCGTTTCGATGGGCAGGCCGTAGCGGCTCAGTGTCTTGTTCCAGACCGAATACGATTCGCCAAACATCCGGCCGGTGTCGAGCGTAAACAGGCGAACAGGCAGTTCGTTGGTCGCAATCAGATCGGTTATGACCTGGTCTTCGTATCCCAGACTGGTCGAGAAAACGACCTGACCCGGGAAAAGGTCCGTCAATTTCCGAATAGCATCGATCTCGTTCAGGCCCTCAAGTTGGGCCGTCAGCGATTCGTAAGAGTGTGTGGTAAGTTCGGTATGCATAGTAGTGGGTGAGTGGAAGAGCAGGCTCCGCGGCGCGCGTACCTGCTCATTTTGCACTCTTTAGTTCTATTGCTTTGCCCGTTTTGGCAGACTGGCGGGCGGCGTCTAAAATTTCGACAACAATCAGGTTATTCTCCAGTGATGTGAGTGCATCGGGTTTTGTTTCGCCGCGCAGCAACCGGGCCAGGTACGTAAACGGATCTTTTGCCGGCGCGTCGGTTTGGGGGGCTTCCATCGGCCGCTCCGCCTTTTCGCCCGTCAGGCGGACCCGCATGCGCGTGGCGTCGACGGTGTTCACGTAACCGGTCTTGCCATACACCTCCATGTCCTTCCGGCTAAATGGCCAGTTCCACGACGCCTGAATGATGGCCTGTGCCGTTGGGTACGTCAATAAAACGGTAGCTTCATCATCAACGTTCGGATACACAGCCGGCTTGATCTGTTGCGTCACGGCCCGTACGGTCGTTGGGCGCTGGCCCTGCATCAACCAGGTGGCCAGATTAGCGCCGTAGCAGCCAAAGTCGAACAAAGCGCCTGCTCCGTTGGCAACGGGATCGGTGAGCCAGGCCAGGAATTCGGGGTTGCAGCCAATTTCTTTAGGCCCTTCATGCCCATCGTGGACTACAATCTTCCGGATGTCGCCAATGGCCTTGTTCGTGTTCGCCACCGCGTAGGCCCGGTGGTTACTGCCGTACCAGGTTGTTTCGTAATTGGTGAGCAACTGCGTGTTGTGCTTTCTGGCCAGGGCGGCCATCTGAACGGCATCAGCGTAGGTCGTGGCGAGTGGCTTTTCAACCATGACGTGAATACCGCGCGGGGCACAACCCTTCACCGTTTTTACATGATCGGCGATGGCCCCAAAATCGAGAACTGCCTCTGGTTTGCCTTTCGTCAGCATCTCGTCGAGCGAGGGGTACACCAGCGCCATGTCGAATCCATATTGTTTGGCCAGCCGACCAGCCAGATCGCGGTTTGGCTCGGACACGCCAACCAGCACCAGATCACCTTGTTTCAGTCGCCCCAGAATTTGATGCACGTGTGCATGCGTCAGACCCGCAATGCCAACCCGCAACGGCTTGGGGGCTGTTTGCGCAATTGAGAGCTGAGCCAGAAGGAGACAAAAAAAGAGTAGTCGGTACATGGTGATTGGGGCTATACGCTTTCGTTTACTACCGCTGCACTGACAGTTGCAGCCTGCTCGAAGTCGGCGACCAGATCGTCGATATGTTCCAGACCAACCGAGATACGAATGAGGCCCGGCGTAATGCCCAGCGCCTCTTTTTCGTCGGGTTTCAGTTTGGCGTGGGTAGTGGTGTTGGGGTTAGTTACAATAGTCCGTGAGTCGCCCAGGTTCGACGAGAGCGTTGGAATCTGCAGCGCTTCCATAAAGGCCTGAACGCGGTCGAAACCACCTTCCAGTTCAATGGTAACGATGGCTCCACCAGCGCTCATCTGCGATTTTGCCAGGTCATACTGCGGGTGTGAGGGCAGAAACGGGTACTTCACAACGGCAACGTCCGGGTGACTCTCCAGCGCTTCGGCCAGTGCCAGTGCATTGGAGCAATGGCGTTCCATTCGCAGGTCGAGCGTTTCCAGACTTTTTGATAACGTCCAGGCGTTGAACGGCGATAAGGATGGGCCGGTGTGGCGCGCGAAGAAACGGATCGGTGCGATCAGATCGGCACGACCCACGACGATGCCGCCTAATACGCGGCCCTGCCCATCGAAAAACTTGGTGGCTGAGTGCACCGACAGATCGGCTCCGAAGTCGATCGGCGTCTGAAGGATGGGCGTGGCGAAGCAGTTGTCAACGTTCAGAATGAAGCCGTACTTCTCTTTCAGCCGACCCAGCATGGCCAGATCAACCAGTTCAAGGCCGGGATTTGAGGGCGTTTCCAGGTACACCATCCGGGTGTTGGGTTGCATAGCGGCTTCCCACTCGGCCTCGGTGGCGGTGGCGTCGACGTAGGTGTGCGTGATGCCCCACTTACTGAGAATCTGCGTGATGATCTGGTGGGCTGAGCCGAACAGTGCCCGGCAGGCTACCAGGTGATCGCCCGATTTCAACAGTCCAGCCATCGACGCGAATACCGCAGCCATACCCGTTGCTGTGGCAATGCCCTCTTCAGCTCCTTCCAGCATACAGACTTTATCCACGAACTCCGTTACGTTGGGGTTCGAGAACCGGCTGTAGATGTTGCCTTCAATCGACTCTTCGAAGAGCTCTTTTCCTTGTTCGGCGCTTTCGAACGTGAAACTAGACGTCAGAAACAGCGGGGTTGAATGTTCCCGATACTGCGTCTTTTTCGTCTGGGTACGTATGGCTTTGGTCTGCTTTTTCATAAGAACGTAGCGTCTGAGCAGTCGTTGTGAACTGAGTGCCCTGGCTCGAAAGTCACCCAAGACGAGGCTAGACTTTCAGGGCTCTGGACAACTTTCCCAGCGACTATCAAGACTTAATAATCAAAAGAACATGATAATTTTTCGCAAACTTACGATGATGACGACGATGCCGACTAACACCATCATTGTTTTAACGGGTAAACGCTGCGCCAGATGAGCAGCGATCGGTGCTGCGATGCTGCCGCCCAGGATAAGGCCGAGAATAACCAGACCGTAATTGCCGAGGCCAACGTACAGGGCGAAAACCACCGACGAGGCAAACGAAACAAAGAATTCGGCCAGGTTTACCGAGCCGATCGTGTACCGCGGGTGGCGGCCACTGGCAATCAGGGTTGAGTTCACAATTGGTCCCCAGCCGCCACCGCCGATCGAATCCAGAAAACCACCGGTCCAGGCAAGCAGTCCGATTCGTCGGATCGGTTTTTTCTCAATCCGTTTTACCAGTGCCTTGCGAATGATCAGGATACCTAGAAATGCGGTGTAGACCGAAATGATGGGCTGCAACGCTTTGGCGTACGACTCAAAAGACGACAATTCAGAGATAACCCAGGCACCAAGCGCCGCACCGATCACGCCCGGAATCAGCACGGCCTTGAAGAGCTTGCTGTTGATGTTGCCAAACTTCAGGTGCATGTAGCCCGACACGCCCGACGTGAAAATCTCGGAGCTGTGTACACTGGCGGTTGCGTGCAGGGGACTGATGCCAACGCTCATCAGAAAGGTCGTCGCCGTGACACCGTACGCCATCCCCAGGGCACCGTCGATCATCTGGGCCACAAAACCGGCCATCAGGAAATAGAAAAATTCAGGCTCGATTCGCACCGAAGTAGCCAGCACCGTAATCCGGTCAAGGGTAAAATAGCTGAACAGCAGGTGCCCGACAATCATCAAGGACAGGGATGCTGTGAGGTAAATGGCAATCTCGGTCCGGGTACGTCGCCGCCAGATGGGTTGCGGGGATTCGGTCGTGACTTTAGCTGTCGGAAAGGCCTGCCGGAGCGTAGCCGCCTGTTGTTCGGCCTGTTTGCCCTGCACCAGGACAGTAAGCCCGTTTAGGTCGAACGAGGGAGGAAATGACGGAGTGGATACTGGTTCGGAAACAGGCTCTGCCTGATTGTCGATTTGCATAATGTATTAACTATATCGACTTAATAGATTAGTGCTTTTATGAAAAACGCCACAGCAATTGTGGCGTTTTTGGCGTGTTGATGTAGCGCAAAGGTAAAAGAAATATTCAGTCAGCATAGTTCACCGATCGCGCCTTTTTGTATGAACTACTCAGTAATCTGGAAAACTACGCCAGTGCGCACTCAGTCCAACTGGCCATCGGCGCGGCACGCAGACAGACATTTACCGCAGCGCTTCGGCGACTAGTATGCCCAGGTACGTGCCAATCGCATTGCCCAGCGAGCCAACCAACACGGCGGGGAGTTGCAGGTCGGGGCGGTTGAGGCTACGCGCCAGAGCCAGCGCCGAGGTGGCCCCGCCAATATTGGCCTGTGAAGCAATGCCAAGCATGTCCCAATCCAGTTTGAAGAGAGCCCCCACGCCAAAGACAATTAACGCGTGGATGAGTACGATGGCACAGATCATTCCGAATAATACGATGGCCAGTTGCCCATCGCGAAGCAGAGCCGCGAGATCGCAGTAAGCGCCAATGACCGCCAGAAAGAGGTAGATGCCGAGTAGCCCCAGCAACCGGCTCCCCCGCAGCCGGTTGACCGCCCGAAATTGGGCGAGGACAAGGGCGATGGTAGTCAGGCCAAGCACGAATGGGATAGCGGGCCATAATGCCGAAAGACTGGTTGCCGCAAAAATAGCCCCCGTTCCTAAAGCGATAAGCAGGGCCAGGTGCAGCGGCGAAACGGTTTCTTCATCATGCGCCGGCAGGTGAGCAGTTGCCGATACGGGTGTACTGACCAGCCGCCGGGGACGAAGACGCTGCAATACTTGGGGTAGTAGCAGGGTCGCTGCCATCCAGATTGCCGTCATGATATTGTCGGCTGCCGTGGCGGCTACAAATAGGTTACCGGCTTTTGATACCCCGTAGTGAAGCGCAATGGCGTGAAAATTGATGCTCCCGCCGATGTACGTACCCGTAAACATCCCCGCCAGGGCATAATACAGTTTCCCGATTGTTTGCGGACCACTAAACAGCCACACACTGCTAACGACGCCGATGATGGTACCCAGCGACCCGATGAGAAACATAGTCAGCATAGGCAGACCAGCCCGGCGGAGATCGTTGAGGTTAACCTGAAGCAACAGGGTGAAGAGCGAGAACGGCGCTACGTAGCTAAAAATGCCGTCGTAGAGTGGTGTGTCGGTCGTTGGAATGAGGCCGAGATTGGCTTCGATGGCGGTCAGAATGATAACCAGTAAGGCCGTGCCGAGCGACTGAAAGTACGGCTTCGTTGCTACCCATTCACAGATAACGACGTTTAGAAACAGGATGGATAGTATCAGCAAGGGGAGGAGTGGAGCCGTTAGAAGCGACCAATTGGCAACATAACGTCTTTTCGCGGCTAAGGCAAGCTCCTGCGGCCTGTATCAGGCAGTAAATGAGCCGGGTAGGCAATCAGTCAGGGCCTGTAGGTACGTATCGACATACTGCTCCAGAAATTTCGATCGGTATTGCAGGATATAGCGCGGGTGATCTACGGTGATGATCCGCCCGAAGAAGCCCTGTTCGTCATTCAGTTTTTTCAGGAATCCTTCGTTTTTGCGTCCCAGGCAGATCGCCGTGTTCCGATCGCAGCCAAACGTTTGCTGTTGCCGGAGGCTCTCGATCATCACTGGCCAAAGCGCCTTTGTGGTGGCTTTGTCGTCGTAGAAATTGTAGTTTTTCCCCTCCTTCACCAACGCCAGCGGATAGAGCGATGAGAGAAAGAAGCGGCCGTAAAACGCGTCGACGCCACCGAATGCCTCAATGACTTTGTAAATGAATCGACTGGAGAGCTCCGGCGTGGGTGGCAGGTTGTTTGGGATGCCGCAATACCGCGCCAGATTCTGTGGGGTGGTGAACGAAAGCCCCGTAACGCCTGCCCCAAACCGACCAGGATTGATACCGAGGATAAACACCCGTGGCTGCTGGTCGCTGTAGAACTTCGTGTAGAATTTGGTGACGATATCCTGCACCACCGGTCCGGCGTAGGGGTTCATGGCCGACACACCGGGCGGCAGGTTATCCGGTTCGCGTTGATCGAGGTAAAACTGAATGGCCCGGCTGGCAAATGAATCGTTTTGATTGGTCATTGGGAAGGAACAGTGGGTTCTCCGTGAAACCGTGGTCTACTGTGCAACAGACGAACTGTTCTATTATTCTGAAACGACTCATACTTCTTTTTATGCGGGGGGGCTGCCCGTCTATTCACAAAGCAGTCTGCGCTAACTCGCCAATCGCCTGAGCAGACCGTCAATTGAAATTGCTGGATCTGCCTAGATGCGCTTATCGGGGTAACCAAAAGCCCCGTAAGCGGACAGGTGTCGTTACAGCGGGGTGCCCATCCCGTCGAAATCGACTTTATTGAAGGCGGTGGCGGGTACACACTTAAACTGACCTACAGCCTGAACGGATCAGTACCGGCACCAATACCGGACAGCTGGTTCAGCCACTGAGACGCCTGAGCTACTAGCCGCCGCCTAGACCGGGTACGTTCCTGAACAGAGTTACGGTCAACGCTCGATCCGGTACTTAATCAGCGTAAGGTCCTGACCCATGCCGCCGGTATCGTCGTACTGACTGATGATCGCCGCGCCCAGCGACTCGGGGATTTTGCGGCTGGAAATATTGCGCGAATCGACGGGGTAGATCAGGTATTCGTAGGGAATGTGCTCATCGGCCCATCGTTTCAGCGTGTGAATCGCTTCCCGGCCGTACCCGTGCATATGGGCTGACTGTTTCACCCAGATGCCAAACTCAGGCCGTTTATCGGCTAATTTATGCAGGCCCACACAGCCGAGAAAATCGCCGGATTGCCGTTCGGTAATCACCATGTTCAGGCTACTGCCTTCCCGGTTTGCCGCTTTGGCTGCGTCGACAAACAGTGCTGTCTCTAACCGCTCGGTGGCTGGCCGGGGGTGCATGTACGTAGCAACCTCCGGGGTGAATTCACGAAAAATCAGGTCGGTATAGGCCTCGCTGATGGGCAGTAGGCGCAGCCGTTCCGAGTCGAGGATGAGGGTGGTCAGGTCGGGAAGCATGGTTATTGGAAGTAGAGGCAACGGGCAAGTAGACGAATATACACGAAAGCGACTGCGGCGGCTCGGTTCCGGTGGTTTTGTAAACGAACTTTTCGCGGGAGAAAGCTTGAGCCAACGTACCTATAACAGGAGCGAGGCGACGCAAAACGCATCGACAACCAGCAGGCCCACCGGTACATCTTCCCGCTTACCAACGGCTAGTTTAATCACTGTCCAACTGAGAAAGCCCCAGATAATCCCCTGCGTAATCGAGTAGCTGAAGGGGATGAGCACAAGGGCCAGAAAGCACGGAATGGCTTCGTCGAGTTCAGTCCAGCGAATACGGGTGACGGGCTGGATCATGAACGTACCCACGAGCACCAGCGCGGGGGCCGTTGCCAGGGCGGGAATGACGGATAGGAGGGGCGACAGAAACAGAAACGGCAGGAACAGACAGCCCGCCACAACGGCCACAACGCCCGTGCGTCCGCCCTGCGCAATCCCTACTGCCGACTCGATATAGGCCGTGCCCGGACTAGTGCCCAGTACCCCGGCCAGGGTTGTGGCAACGGCGTCGGTCAGCAGCGAGCGATTCAGGTTCTGCGGTTCGCCCTGCTCGTCCTGCAAGCCGGCAGCTTCGGCAACGCCCACAAACGTGGAAATGCTATCGAAGAGGTCGGTGAAGGCAAAAGCGAAAATAACCGGTCCGAGCGACCATTTTAGTGAACCGACCAGATCGAGTTTCCCGATTAGGCTGAAGTCGGGAGCCGAAAAGATACCTCGCCAGCTCACCAGCGTTGCCTGTCCGAAATTAATGGCAGAGGCATCGCCCCACCAGCGGCCGATTGGCCAGGCCAGCGCCGTGGTGAGCGCAATGCCGAGGATGATAGCGCCGGGTACGTTACGGGCCACCAGCGCCGCCGTGAGCAATAAACCTGCCATGAAGGTGATCACGATGGGGTCGTGAAAACTAGCCATCTGTACCAGTGTGGCGGGACTGGCAACGATAAAATGGGCGTTCTCGAAGCCAATCAGCGTGATGAACAACCCAATGCCCGCCGCAATAGCGTAACGGAGTGGTCTGGGAATGGCGCGCACCAGCGCCGTTCGGATGTTGAAAACGGTGAGGAGTAAAAACAGAACGCCCGCCCAGAACACCGCGCCCAACGCCACCTCGGGCTGAATGCCCATGCCCTTCACCGCCGAAAACGTGAAGAACGCGTTCAATCCCATCCCCGGTGCCACCACAATTGGGTTGCGGGCATACAGGCCCATCATCAGACTGCAGAAAAACGACAGTAAAACGGTGGCAGTTACTACGCCGGAGAACGGTAACCCGCTTTGGCTGAGGATGGACGGATTGACCACAATAATGTACATTGTGGCAATGAACGTTGAAATGCCCGCGAGGATCTCGGTTCGGGTAGACGGTTTGGTTGAGTTCACTGGAAAGTGGCTGAGTTCCGACGCCCAATATCGGCAATCCAGTCACGAATCGCCAGCCTAGAGTGAATCAAGCGCCCCTTTCATGGCTTCGAGCTGCCGTTTTTTCTGAAGCACCGTTGGGGAAGCAACCCGCTCGCGGCAATCGAAAATACCGCAGCGTTCGCAGGCTTCGTTGACCACCCGGTGCGGAATACCTGCATCGGGGTTATTGAGAAACCGCATTTTACTGCGCAGCGTATCATTCACGGCGAAGCACATCGATACGCTCATGTTCTGCTCAGTACTGCCATCCGTCCGGTCTGACCGGTGCGGGTGGGCTACCGACACGATCAGAAACGTTTGGCCCGTATCGGCATAGGTCGACAGTTGAGCCCGGCAGAGTGAGCCACTGAAATCCTTGTGGTGCTGTAAAAACCCCAGTTCCTGTAGGCTGGTGAGCGCTACCCAACGTCGGCAAAAATGCTCGTCGACCATCCCGCTAGGTCCCTGCTGCCGCGAGAGGTGCATCTCTTTGGTCAGTGCAAACGTGGTTTGGCCGGGTGTGTGGTTGAACCGGTAAAAGAAGAGCTGATCGATCCCAAAATCGCGCGGCAGGATGTTGCTTAGCCGGTAAAAGAACCGTTCGGGCGTAGCGCCAAAGTCCTGAATGATGGCCAGTAATGCGTCGTTGTTCCAGGTGTCGCGGGCGAACAGGTCGTTGAGGCGGGCCACCATCGCATCGCGGCGAATGAGCACGGCTCCCGCGAAATACGAGGCCTTATAGTTGTTCAGAATCTGCTCGAACGACTCGGCTTCAACGTAGGTATAGGTATACGGCCTAACCTTCAGATTCATGTAGTGAAAGCCCACTTCGCGCGCCAGCACGTACGTGCGTTGCGGGTCCGACAGTGTGCTGTTCAGGTGCAGCGTACGCGACTCGGGCCGGTATACCGACCGCAACGACGCCAGCTCAGGCCGCTGAAGCGGGTCGAACGTGACAAGCTTAACCGTGTAGCGGGTTTTCAGCAGGTTTGTAAGCAGGGCTGAATCGGCGGGCAGACCAGGCGAGCCAAACTCATCGAGGAAGCGGGCGGCATCTGCCTCCAGCTCTTCGAAGTGGTTGTCGTTGATCTCCTGATACGACCGCAGCATGGTCAGGTAGAGCCGTTCTACGCTCATGTTATAGCTCACGGCAATGTCCATAAACGTGCGGATCATGGCGCTGACCTTGTCGGGAGCGCCCGCCAGCAGGTCGAGTAGGTCCGACGGGTCGATACCGAAGAGTTCGAGCGGAATTTCAGTCAGGAACTTCGAGCGGAGCAAATCAGCAATGGGAGCCAGTTTCTTGTTGACCTTCAGCGAAACCAGCGTGTCATAATCGACATCGAGGGCGCGGGCTAGTCCCGAAATCTTGTCGGCTTTGGGGTACTTGCGCCCTTTTTCAATCTCGGAAATATAGGAAATAGCCAGCCCTGAGCGCAAGGCCAGTTCGCTGACAGAAATACCTCTTTCCTGACGGAGTTGACGGAGCTTGAGCCCAAATAACAGGCGAATATGATCGGAAGAAAGCGACACGGAGGATGATTTAGACCTGTAAAGATAACATTCTCCAGCGGATGCCCGATAAATAGGCCGTTGAGGCGTAATGCCGAAACATTACCGGGCTTTCAGGGCTCCTAGATAGGTGTCGGCGTTGTCGAACTAACATACTGTCAACAGATTCTTTAAATCTATGGAACAAGAAGTGAAACGCCCGGAAAGCGGCGAATTGAAGAGTGAGGTGCAGGATTTTCCGGCTATTCAGGCCAAAATGACGCCGGAGCCGCAGAGCGACCTGTCGAGCTACAACGCCGCAGGCAAGCTGGCTGGTAAGGTGGCGATCATTACGGGTGGTGATAGTGGCATTGGCCGGGCCGTAGCCGTTGCGTTTGCCAAGGAGGGCGCAAACGTTGCCATTCTATATCTGGACGAAGAGCAGGAAGATGCTGACGAAACCAAGCGCTTAGCCGAACAGTTTGGGACCAAATGCCTGCTGATCCCGTCGGATGTACGGAGTAAGGCGAAGTGCCAGGAAGCTGTTGAGCAGACTGTTGCTGAGTTTGGAAAGCTTAATATTCTGGTTAATAATGCCGCGTATCAGCATATCGTCGAGAAGATTACTGATATCACGGAAGAGCAATTGCGCCGTACGTTCGACACGAACATTCTTGGCTACTTCTTCATGGTACAGGCGGCGCTGCCCCATCTGCATGAAAATGACGTTATCATTAACACCGGAAGTATCGTAGGCAAAATGGGGCAGCCTAAACTGGTCGATTATGCGTCGACAAAAGGAGCCATTCATGCGTTTACGATGTCGTTGGCCACGCAGTTAGGCGAGCAAAAAATTCGCGTGAATGCGGTACTGCCTGGGCCGATCTACACGCCGTTCCTGCCGGGTGCCGGTATGGGTCCGGAAGGGGTAGAGGAAGCGGCGAGCAAAACGATTCTGCAACGCCCCGGCCAACCCGACGAACTTGCCCCGGCTTACGTGCTGCTGGCGTCGAGCGATGGGTCGTACATCACTGGTAGTTTGCTGGACGTAAACGGCGGCAATGCCTAGTTGAAACGTTTCATGTTAAGGACAAAAGCCCGACTGGTTGTCAAACGACCAATCGGGCTTTTGGTTTAGACGTCAGTCCTGCGACCGCTGGCATCTGGTTTCATTTTTCGCCGCGATCTCAGGCATGATCTGACGAAACTTGACGCGTGATAAAGGCGTTATGCCTGAAATTCCCTACCAGTTTCCACCGCATGAAACCTACCATCGATGCCCTGCACGAATCGGGCGAGTACCGCCTTGTCGAGTCGTTCAGGATTGACGAAATGATGCATTTTCTGGCTCGTGAATTGGGCATGGCTCCGTCTGGTCAGACGTCACTACCCGCTAAAACGTCGAGTAACAAAGTCAAAGCCGGACTGCGTTTTGCAATCATCTTCATCGGATCGCTGGTCTTCGGCTGGTTAGTTGGTACGGGTATATCGACGTGGCTATCGAAAGACACGCTGGTGCATGGCGGTGCTCAGTTCCTGATCGGTTTTCTGTTGTTCTTTCCACTGATTACGGTCCATGAATTTATCCACGGCATTTTCTTCAAACGGGTTGGCGCGCCCCGCGTTGGCTATGGGTGGTCGTGGAAAGGCATGATGGCCTACGCCTATGCCCAGAAGTATGTGATGAACCTGCGCGAAGTGGCTTATGTAGCGGCAATGCCTTTTCTGGTTATCACGCCCGCCCTGATCGTCGCCTGGATTGTATTCCCGGCCTACGGGCTGGTATGGGGATTGTTGCTGTTTCTCCATACAACCGGCTGTATCGGCGATTTTGTGCTGATCAACTTCTGGCGCAAAAATCAGCATCGCCTGATGTATACGTACGATGATGTCGACGGCGAAAGTAGAACGTACTTCTTCGAGCGAATAGGGTAATGATGGGAGTAGCCTTACTAGGGACGGCGCGCCAAGCAGAGCATTGGATGAAACTGATAGGCACCTATCCCGGCCAACTTTTCAACGCTTATCGGTGACCTGTTGTGGCAGCATCGAACACACGGCAGAAATTACTACTCCCGATTTTGCTGATTTCGGTTTCAGTGAAGCCGACTTTTAACAGTGAATCTACAATGGCGTAGTAGAATCCAACCTGCTGATCCTGCCAGGCTTCGTTGGTGCGCTCGCCAACCCGTCCGCGATTTTGACCACCAGGGCCATTCGTTCCCTGGGCTTCACGTGGAGGCCCACCGCCCGGCTGATTGCCGGAGTTACCACCAGGTCTATAGGTCGGGGTCATTTTGGTATCGGTGCCAAGGCAAACATGGTCAATGCCGACGACATCAACCAACGCCCGAATATTCTGAGCATACTCCAGTGGACTGTCGGCCAGGTGGGTCCAGACGCCAAGCACACCGCCCGCGCCGGCCACGATTTTTGCCTGTTCTTTATTGATGAGTCTGGGCCGCATCATCGTCGCCATAGCCGGATTGCTGCCCAGCCTGGAGTCGAGACCGGTATGCGTGATAACGACCGGCTTGGTGGCTACCTTCAGGGCCGCGTTTACCGTTTCATTGCTGGCATGTGTCAGATCAACCAGAATGCCTAGCCGGTTGCACTCCCTGATTACGTCAGCGCCAAACTTGGTTAGTCCGCCCCACTGTGGCGGGTTAGTGTAAATGTCGCCCAGCGGCACCGATGCGTCATTGTCGTGGAGTAGCCCGAGCAGGCGCAGGCCACCTTTGTAGGCTTCGGCCAACCGTTCTAGATGCCCTTCCAGAAAATGGCCACCTTCAACTGACTGGATAACGGTCGGCTGCCGTTTCTTATGGGCTGCGCGTAGGTCTGCCAGATTCAGGGAGCGTTTGACACCGTTTTGGATCAGTTGCTTGTCCATCGATGCCATCGCATTCTTGAAGCGCTCGTAAGCATCTCCAGGATTGACCAACGCTGGACGGTCAACGGCGAATGTCATACAGATGGCCGATAAGCCTGACCGTTTCATGTCGCTGACCAGATCAAGTGGTGGACCGGGTACGTCGGCGGCGGCAAATGGGACATCGATGTGATTGTGCGAATCGATACCGATCGTGTTGGCTACGATTGCGGCTACCCGTGGGTCAACGTCGCCGACCGCCCATGAAATTAATGGATGTAACACTAGCGCGACACCTGCGCCGGTTAGGGTGTACATAAAAGACCGACGCGAGTATTCCTGTTTTGACCTGTTCATACGACGCTAAATGTAGCCAGAGACCTGATGGCCTGGTTGGGTATGTTCTAAAAGTAGCTGACGTAGATCGATTCGTATCGGTAAACGAACGGTTGACTGGGTTGTCATAGCGACTCCCAGCCCCTTTAGGTTTCTACCGACGCTACGCTGTGTAATCCCTATGCGAGAAGTTGCAGAGCGATCATCCAGACGCTCCGGGAAACTTTCCGGCTAGCTTAACAAGTATCATTTCAACGCCGCAATCCAGGCGCGAAGCAACTCCAGACTTTCGGTATGTACTGTTTTACGGCCTAGTTCGGGCATCATTACGCCGGGGTCGGTGGAGTGTAAGCGGTAGATGAGGATCGACTCATCGGGATTACCGGGCACGATATCGTACGATCGCCCACCCGATCCGCGACCAGCGGCAACAGGTGTTTTCATCAGGCCAATGGCTGTAGGGTCTTTGGCCGACACACTGAGATCTAAACCAGATGTCATGGCTGGCCCCTTCGGATTGTGGCAGTGCGCACAGTTGATGTCAAGCCAGGTACGTGCCCGGTCGTTGAGCGAACCGGTAGTCGGGTCGTTCCAGACAGGCGCTTTCGGGCAGTTGGCCAGCGCAGGCATACCCGTTAGCATGGCCGTTTGCTGCCAATGCAGTAACTGATTCTTCAGACCATTTCCGTACGCCAGCGCGCCATTCAGTTGGCGCGCCGACGGCCCGATCGGGGTCATCGCTTCGTTTCGATTATGGCAGCCCTTGCATTGGTTCAGGTTTGGAATGACATAGGGGTGTTGCCGACTTGTGCCCGCCTTGTCGATGTAGCTCACCGTTCTGGTGTCGCCCGCTACTTCCAGAAACGCATCGGTTTGCTCGTCGTTCCAGACGTAGTCCAGTGCTTTCCAGCCTTCCGGCAGGTGAACGAGCAGCCGTGTTTCGATCAGCCGACGACCTTTTGCCGGATCGCGAAAATCGACGGGGTAATAGAATGTTTTGATGAGCGTGGTGCCAACTGGAAAGGCTAGTACGGCTGAGTCATTATAGGCAACCGCTTTTCCGTCAGGTAGCTTCACGAAACGTAACTTTTCAGCATAGTCGGTGAAGAGCGGGGTGTTCAAGGCATACGGGATTACCCCGGATGCCGGGTGCTGGTCAGCTGGCTTACCGGCGAAAAAACCGTAGTCGCTTAACTTTTCGGGAATGGCTACCGTCCGCCATCCAGTTGACACAAACCAGATCGCAGCCAGTAGTGAGGCAACAGTCAGGTACGTGTAGGTGCGGCTGGCATTCATTTTGACGCCGTTGTTTTGATAGGAGCCAACTGACAATCAAACTGAGCCGCGTTGAGTGAGGCATTCTTGAACCCACGTCCGGCATCGAGATTGATCACACTCTGGTTCGTGTTGTTGCGAATACAGATACGCCGGTCGGGGAGGGGATTCCCAGCTTTGTCTAACGTACCTGAATCAACG
Organism: Fibrivirga algicola; assembly: GCF_011742925.1. Lineage (GTDB taxonomy): Bacteria > Bacteroidota > Bacteroidia > Cytophagales > Spirosomataceae > Fibrella > Fibrella algicola. The sequence continues at coordinate 202,828 of NZ_WAEL01000004.1, read as the reverse complement.
ATGCCGTCGTACAGAATGTGCGGGATTGACTGCCCTTCCTTCAGCACGGCTTTGAAAATGCTATTGTACCGTCCGCGCGAACTGGGTGGGCCGGGGTTCCGCTCGTATACGTTATCATGGATGGAAATGGCGGTTGGGAACGGGTAGTATCCTTTGTCAGTAATTGGCCGTTCGGTAATGAGGTAGCTGATAATGCCCGTCCCCATTGTCTGGTTGCGAATAAACCGGTTGTTGAATACCTCGACGTGGTTGGTGGCCAGAATCAGCAAGCCCGTCCCGTCCGACACGCTTGCTACGATATTGCCCGCCGGAGCGAAGTTGGGCAGGTTATTGTCGTGTACATAATTGTTGAATACCCGCACATTGCCGCCCTGTTTCTGTACCAGATCGGGCAGGTCGAACACCAGTATGCCGCCCGTGTTGTCGTACGCCTCATTGCCGAACACATCGGCATCGCGCGAGTTTTCGATCTCGATCCCCGCCACGTTATGATGCGCCACACAGTTCTTTACCACTATATTCCGCGACTGCCCAACGTAAATGCCCGCATCGGACGCCCCGATCGAAATGCACTGGTCGATCATGACATTATCGCATTGTACCGGGTACAGACCATAGCTGCCGTTTTCAGGGCTGGGCGGCCCGGTCCACGCTACTTTGACATTGCGAAACGTAATGCCTTTCACGTTCATGGTTTTGATGGCATCCCCTTTCGTATCCTGAATGGTCATGTCTTCGATCACAATCTCTTCGGCGTTCGATACGCGCAGCCCCTCGGCGCCATCGGTCTGCCCTTTGAAGCTGAGGATGGTCTTGTCGATACCCTTTCCGCGAATGACAATGCGTTTCTTGTCTTCCATCGACAGGCTGCCCGTGAAGGTGAACGTACCTGCGTCAAGGTCGATTGTGCTGCCGTTATCAGCCAGGATGAGCTGGGTCTGAATGCGCTTCTGTGCAGCCGGTTGCGCCCAACTTTCCGTCCAACACAAACAGACAACCAGAAGGATGTTTATACGTTTCATCATTCAGGGATCTAGGTAGTTAAGGTAGAAGAATAGCTACTGCATGGCATACTCACGAGAGCCGTTTAATCGAGTGAGGGACCAACATGAATAGTTAGTGAACTTAGTTTTCATGGGTATCGATGACATCTTTTGGGCCTGTTTTTGAACGAGACATGGTACAGAAGGCTATTGCTTAAAGTTACGATTGATTGGCTGAACTATCCTTTAACCGACTACTGCCTGCTACGATAGGCCCTGGGTGAGAGCCCTACTTTATTGCGGAAAAATTTACCGAAAGCGGCCTGCGTACCAAACTGTAAATAATCGGCAATCTGAGAAATACTTGAGTTGGTCTGACTCAATAGAACTTGCGCTTCCTGCACCACCATCGCATCAATCCAGGCGCTGGCGGGCTTGCCGGTCTGCTGCTTGACCGTCTCACTCAGATGTTTAGCTGTCACCGCCAACTGGTCGGCGTAGTCTGTGAGGGTACGCTTCGATATATATTGCTCAACAACGAGTTGACGAAATCGAGTTGTTAACTCAGCAGGTCGATTTTTTGAGTCTGAACTGGTCGTGTCTACGCTATTGTTTCGATTAATTTGATGCAGGTCGGTCAAAATTGCCTGTACCAGATGGCCGACAGGTAAGAGTAAACCCCGTTCGATGGGCCAGTAATGTTGCTCGATGATATCAACTATAGCAGTAAGCCGCTGCCACTCTTCACCGCTCAGGGTAATTACCGCAGGGGCTAACGGCTGAAAAATAGATCGTGTAGCCAGTTGACTGGTATCCCGCAGGATAGCAGCCAGGAAAGCATCTGTAAAAAACAGCGTGCGCATCGTGAAATCGGGGCTGCAGCGCAGAATTTGGTGAATCTGTTGCGGAGCTATGACCATCAACTGCCCTGGACGTACCTGAAACGTATCCAGATTCAAACTGCCTTCTAACCAACCCGAAACAGGTACGCCTACCGCGTACCCCTGGATGCGGTAGGGGTGGGGAATGAGCTTATCCTGCCCCGTAAAATGGCTCAGGTAAAACGTGTAATCGCCAATGATTTGCCCGGTTATGCCTGTAAGCAACTGAGCAAGCGAGTAAGTGTGAAATGAAGCCATTCGTTGTGTGTGTATCAGGAAGGACCTCGTAGTGGCTTATTGGTGGTCTTCGGACAATGCGAGTGTCAAAAAAGCTAAAGGCAAAAATCCGTAATTTGGACGAATTATGCCGTGTATTGGGCGTGATTAGCGGCGTATTACCGGCTATTTTTGCTAGTAGAAATTAGATAAGTACGTTGCCCCAAACTCCCATGCGTCGTCTCGGAATTATAGCTTATGCAGTGATCATCCTGGTGATCAGCGCGGTTGGCCTTTGTTTTACTGTTGTAAACAAGGGTAGCTACAAAAACTCGCTTTATTATCGCTTCACCCGGCAACGTTTTGCCTGGATTGTGAGCGACCCGTTTCCGAAACATGCTATTGAGGCTGGGTGGGCTAAAGCAGCTATCGCACCGGTAAACATGGCGGCTTCGGGTGATGCGTCATTGCCGGAAAAAGGAGATTCTATTCAGACCCGGGCGTTGATACTCGACAATGGCACAACACGTGCGGTACTGATTACTGTAGACCTTCAGAAGGTGCCACCGGCAGTGGCTCAAGCGCTGGAAAAACGGCTACCCAAGCTTGGCTTCCCCTGGAAAAATGTTTACCTGGCGGCTACCTATTCACAACCAGGTGTAGGGGGGTGGGCTAAAGATCGCATCAGTCAACGGACGCTTGGTCCCTATAATGAGCAATTAATCAACCAGTTAACGGAGGCGGTTGTCAACGTGGTTGTACTGGCACAAAAAAATGTGGCTACCACCCAAATTGGCTCTGCCACTGTTGACCTAAACGACCAGCAAGGTGCGGCTGGCGCGGGCGACGAGCTAAAAAACGATCCGGTCCATCTGCTGCAGCTTCGTAAACTTACGGGCGAAACAGCCCTTGTTTTCGCGAGAAATAGCCTCGTTATCCCACCAGATAAGGCCGCTGGTGCGTCTGCTATAAACGTTCTCAGCCGGTTAACACAGCGGATCGAAAAGCAGACGCATTCGTTTGCAATGGGTATGGTCGGCGCTATAGAATTTTCAGAAAACCCGGCTGTTCGGGCCAACCGATCAACGAACGAAGACCAGCAGATAGACCAGATCGTTAGCCGAATCGCCTCGGTGATTGGTCATCAGGGACTGCGTACAGATAGTACGTTGGTTGTCCAGACAGCTCCGCTCATTCAGAACGATCCTCAAATTCGGATTAGTCAAAGTTGGCGATTGAAGCCCTGGCTGGCCAAAACACTCTACGGTGATTACCCAGCTGAATTGAAAGCGCTTCGTATTGGTCAAACCGTTTTCGTCGGCTGTCCCGGCGGATTATCGTCCCAACTGGCCACTGATCTACAGGAGCTTCCCGCCGTGTCGAATAGGAAATTGATCCTAACCAGCTATAATGGTGGAGATATTGGCCAGATTGCTCCTGATCGCTTTTATTACGCGAAACAAAGCCCATATGCAATTGATCAAATGAATCGATTTGGACCGCATACGGCCGAGTTCTTCGAAGATATGACCCAAAGTCTGGTCAGCAGTTTATACTAGTTTAGAAGCTGGCAAACTTTTATACTCCGGAATACCTAGCTCATGTAGAAAATGCAATGTCCGGCGCCACCATGAAGGGTGGGTTAGTCATCGTGTTTTGATTGCCATTTTCTTTACGAGTAGGCAATTGAACGCCTTTTTGTACGCGCATTCGCCCGAGAGCAGACGTACAAGAAGGCGTTATTTTTCTGTGCCTGTAAGAAATTGTCAGCTGTTTGGTACTAATAGTGTAAACAGCGAATGGCATGAGTGAAACAGAGCAGAATCAAACGTTTACCGACTGGCTTAGTCAGTATAAAGCGCTGCTTTTTAAGGTGGTACGTGCTTATGCTGTTCCGGTCATGGATCAGGATGATCTGCTGCAGGAAATTCTGATTCAGGTGTGGCACTCTATCCCGACGTTCCGGCAGCAATCATCGCCAACCACCTGGATCTATCGCATCGCGTTAAATACAGCTATCAAATGGTCGACGAAAGAACGGAAGCACACCGACGCCAGAGAGCCAATCGATGGACTACAACCGTTGTTAGAGCAGCCCGCCAGTCAGCCTGATGAGCGAATTGCCTGGCTCTACGAGGAAATCCATCAGCTCAATGAAGTGGACCGCTCCCTGTGCCTGCTGCTGCTCGACGGCTTCAGCTACAAGGAAATGGCGACGATACTGGGCATCTCGGAATCGAACATCGGCGTGAAAATCAACCGAATCAAAAAGCAACTGATCACCAAATCAAGACAACCCGATCATCATGGAATTTGACGAACTACAAAAAATCTGGGATGCCCAGACGAATCAGCCGCTTTGGGCAATCAACGAAACCGCCCTGCACCACCGCATTCAGGCCAAAAAGAATCAGGCGTTCCACATCACCCGAATCAGTGAACTGCTGAGCATTATTGTAAATGTGGTTGCTGGAAGCGTCGTGCTGGCGGTTAATCTGACTAAAACTCCGGCAAATCTGGCTATGTACGGGATGGCCGCCTGGATGTTTGCCACCGCCCTCTACGTGCTGGTAAGTCGTATTCGAAGGCTAAACGGCCAAAAAACGTTCGACCGGACGATACTTGGTGAGCTGACTCACGCCATTTCGATGGCTACCTATCAGGTACGTCTCTCGCGCCTACTCCGCTGGAATATGCTGCCGATCGTGGGGCTAAGTCTGCTGGGGGTATGGCAAGGCGGAAAATCTGTCTGGCTGCTGCTTGGCTTGATCGCCTTCTTCGCGTTGGCATACATGGCCAGTGGCTGGGAGCATGGCCTTTACGCGGCCAAAAAACGTGAGCTTGAGGTACTGCGGGAGAGGTTACAGCAGTAGTGTATAAGGTCGGTAGTGTGGCGATTAGGCTTCGCGAACTGGAAATAAACCGCCTGGTTATTTGTGTAGGGCTACGCGCCCCAGTCCGCCGCTAAGGGGGCCGGGGCGCGTAGCCTAGAGCAAAAGGCAAATTGTTACTAGTTCAGCCGCGTCATGGCTTCCAGCATCGTGGCGCCGCTGAGCTGGGTAGTCAGGTCCGTTTTACCGTCGGTGGGGCGGTTACCCCAAAAAACGCCATAGACAACCTGCGGCTTCTGCGTGCCTGTACGCCATAGGGTCTCAGCGTTGAACTTCAGGTAGTTGACATAACGAGTGCGCGTGTCGGCAGGAACAGCGGGTTCGGTAGCCAGCAATGTAAGGTACCGAACGAGCACAGCTTTGAACAGGCCGCCGTCGCCATTTCCTTCGGCGCGCATCAGGCCGCCGTTGGTCAGTTCGGGGTCGGCGATGGTGAAGTTTGCGGTTTTGGTGGCGTCGCTCAGGTACGTCTGATTTTGGGTAGCACGGAACATCTCCAGACCGGCCCCAATCATAAGGCCCTGGTTGTAGGTGAATTTCCAGGTCAGGTCAATCTTGCCATCGTTCTGCCGGTTGATGCCGTCATAGGTGTATCCGGTAGCTGGTTCGACAAGCGTTTTTAGCTGCCAGTCGTAAATCTTTTTGGCCCAATCCAGGTCCTCAGGACGTTTCAGGCGCTGGTAGAGGCGGGCGGCCAGGATAATGGCGGGCGCGTTGGCCGGCGTATTCTTATAATACCGCTGCCCCTTCCGCCAGGCAATGCCACCGCCCATGGTGTCGTTCCAGCCAAGCTTGATATCATTCCAGAGCAGTTGCGATACGTCGAGCCATTTCTTGTCGCCGGTAGCGTCGTAGGCTCGTAGCGTGGCCAGTGCATTCCAGAGCATATCATCGTAATACTCGTTCAGGAATCCGCCGTTGTTTTTAACGGGAACACCGCCGTACCAGTCATTCATGTAGGTCAGGTAGCGGCTGTCTTTGGTGCGCACGTAGGCATCCACCAGCACATCGAGGGCATGCGCCTGTGGCCAGTAGTTGAACTGCGTACTACCGCTGTTATTCTCGTTGAAATAACGGCCCTGTTCGTTGAAAAACTGCCGGGTCAGGGCCTGCGTGCTGCTGTCGGCAATGACTGTCCAGTTAAAAACGTAGGGTTTGGTTGCAGGCCCGGCACCCTGCCCAATGCTGTTGTCTTTGCAGGCAATAAACAGGGTTAGGGTGAGCAGGGCAAGTAATTTATTAAGTGACGACATCGACGTTGAGGGATGAAATTTGGAATGATAGCTCAGTTGTTAAATTGGTGCTCCGTGTTGGTTGGCTTCGCGAGTCAGGCTTAGGGTGAACGGAAACGCAGGTACGTTCGCTTAATTTCTAGCTATCGTTGTCGCTTGCCTGTGGCGAGTGACAACGATAGCGAAGTCCACATACGAAGCAATTAACGCTACGCTTTACTTAATCGTAACCTTATGCGTGTAAGGGGCCGTGGGAGCCAGCGACACCATGATGTCGGCGTTCTTGTTATCAACGGCTCCGTCAAACTTATAGGTGTAGTCCCACTGACTTTCGCCGATGGGCAACAAGTAGAAATAACTCGCCGGGGTGTTGGCATCGGCGCGGGAGTTGTCGGCTTTGCTGCTGCCCAGCCATTCGTAGGCGTCTTTACCGTCGGCGCCGACCGTGGTGAGGCGGAACTTGTAGCGTTCATCCCGGCCCCATGAAAACTGAACGAACTCCACTTTGTAGTTCGGCAGCATCCAGACGCCCCCGCCTACGTATGGCAACGTGGTGCGCACAGCGTTGTCGCCAGCAACCCACAGACCCACCGACTTAATCTCGGTTACTCGGGCGGCAGCATTGTTGAAGTCCAGCACAATACGGTAGGTCTTGGTCGCTCCGGTCACGGTGGTCGTTCCGCTCTCGCCAATGTTCGTGCCGTTGACGTTGAATGATTTAGCCGTGCCGGTGGTGCGGTCAACGAACGAATACGTACCTGGCTTGAGCGAGGTGTAGACCTCAAACACACCCGAGCTCGTACTCTTTAGCTTGATCGCTTTGGTCAGGTCGGTGCCCGCTTCGGTAGCGTCGCCTGTCAGGAATACCTCCGCCGGAACTTCAGCGAAACCAGCCGGGCGTTCTACGTTTAGCATCCGGCTTTGGCTAGCCTGCTTCACGTTCGTACCGCGCGAAGCCTGCACGGTCCACTTCAGTTTACCCTGCCCCAACGAGCCGATCCCGGCCAGCGCGGCAATCCGGTTCAGGGTGGCGTGAGTGACGGTCGCTTTATTCATCACGCCGTTCTGGTCGGACGTAATCTTGTAGATCGGCTTCGAGAAATCACCAGCTTCTTTGTCGAACGCCAGTTCATACAGCACCAGGGTGCCGTCTTCAGCGCGCGCCTGATCCCATTCAAACACCACTGTAGCCGGGGTGGCAGGCAGCAGTTTTATGGACTGATTATCGTTGGGCGAAAAGAACGAGGTAACGTCGCTGATGTTCGTGTTAATGTCACGACCAGCGTCTTTGCACTGCATCAGCAATCCCGCGAGGCAAAGGCATAGAACGGAAAGAAGGGTCTGTTTCATGGAGAGTGTAGGTTCGATGACTACGGAAGAATAGCCTCAAACCTGTTGAGGTTTACCAGTTCGGATTTTGTGTTAAGCTTTGATTGAGGTCACGCTCGATTTGTGGAATGGGCCAGAGGTACTGTTTGGCGGGGTCGAACGTGCGGCGATCTACTCGGACGTACCCGTTATCAATAGCGGGGTCGCCAAAGCGCGCGCCGTGGGCAAACCCGTTCAGCACCGTTTCGGCGATGCGCCACCGACGAATGTCGAACACACGCAGCCCTTCCAGCGCCAGTTCGATGCGACGTTCACGGCGGACAATGTCGCGCAGACTCGCCTGATTGCCACCGGTTGGGAACGCCAGTGCGTTGGCGTCGGTGAAGCCCGCCCGGCGACGCAGCGCACCAATGGTTTTGTCCCAGATAGCGGCGGTCAGTTGGCCCTGCTCGTTTTTGGCTTCGGCATACATCAGCAGCACGTCAGCGTAGCGGATCAGCATCAAATCGAGTCCAGACTGGAAACTAGCGTTGGCCGTTGGGTCGTAGTATTTACGAACGTAATAGCCGGTTGTCGACGCGTTTTGCTTGCCAAACTCATTGCGGGCATCCACATTGGCGGGCGTTGAACCCGGCCGGATGTAGATGGTACTGGTTGACCCGTTGGGCCGACGCCAGAGATAGCCGTCGTATACAATCGTTGCCGCCAGACGGGGGTCGCGGTTGGTGTAGGGTGTGGTTTCTGAATAGCCGGAGCCTGTTTCGGTAATGGCTCTGCCGTTGCTGGTCAGGTAGTCGTTGACTAGTTCCTGCGTGGGGGCAATGTTATTGACCCGCTCGCCAATCGTGATGGGCACAAAGTCGCGGAAATTGCCGTGGGTACGTAGTTCCGGCACAAAACCGAGGCTCAGTATGCTTTCCTGACTGTTTTCGGCGGCGGGCAAAAACAGACCTTCGTAGCTGGGGTACAACCCGTAGGTTCCGTTGGTCGTGTTATCAATCAACTGCTCACAGACCGTGGCCACCTCGGCCCAGCGGCTTTCATACAGCAACACCCGCGCCTTCAGGGCCAATGCCGCGCCTTTGGTGATGCGTCCCTTGTCGGCCGCGGCATACTGCACATTCGTTGGGAGATTGGCCGTTACCGCATCCAGTTCCGACAGCACAAAGGCCAGTACCTCAGCGCGTGGTGTACGGGGAATCGAGCGCGCTTCAGCAATCCCAATGTCCTGCGTGAACAGCGGAACATCGCCGTACCAGGTCAGCAACTGGAAATAGTGAAACGCTCGGATAAACCGTGTTTCCGCCAGAATGCGCGCCTTCAGCGTGGCATCGATCGCCGGAATCCGGTCAATGTTGGCTAGCAGAATATGTGTGGTCTTGATGCCGCCGTAGTGAAAATCCCATTCGCCTTTGATGCGTCCCAACGCCGGGTCATACGCGCCCCGGGCAATGGAATTGGCCCCCTGAAAGTCGCCCAGTTGGTTGTAGGCGTTATCGGATAGAGCATCGTTGGCGAAAAAATAGTCGGGCGAGTACATCCCCGCGTAGGCCGTGTTGAGCACACTGAGTGCCCGGTCGGCAGAGGTCCAGTACGTAGCCTCGGTGAACCGGTCGGTGGGGGCCAGGTCAAGGGATTTACACCCACCTACCCACAACGCCGCCGCCAGCAAGGCGATATATGCATGTTTCATAATCTGATCGGTGCTTAAAACGTTACATCGAGCCCAATGCCGTTGAACTGTGGGTTGGGATACACCCGCCCTGAGTTCACGTTGCCGCGTGTGGACACTAAACTGTTATTGAATTCGGTGGCTTCGGGGTCGATACCGACCTGCATGGGCGTAAGCGTCAGCATGTTTTGGCCGGTGTAGTACACGCGTAGCTTGCTGATGCCCAGCTTGTTCGTGAGGCGACCCGGCAGGGTGTAGCCCACCTGCAGGTTTTTCAGGCGCACGTACGAGGCATCCTGCAAGAACCTGTCAGAGCCAACGCCCCAGTTATTCCGCGACGCCCCACCGAGGGTCAGCCGCGGGTAGGCAGCATCGGGGTTTGTCGGTGTCCAGTAGTCGCTTTGGTGTTTGAAAATGGCGTCCTGGAAGGGGCCGTGGAACGGTTCAACGGCTTCACCCCGCAGGAACAGCGCTCGCTTGCCAACGCCCTGCACAAAGAGGTTCAGGTCAAATCCTTTCCAGCTTGCCGTGTACGTCGCCCCGAAGGTGTAGCGCGGGAAAGGGTTGCCCAATATTACCCGGTCGGCCTCGTCGATGATGTTGTCGCCATTCTGGTCAACGTACCTGACATCGCCGGGACGAAGATCACCGGGGGCCACAAACGTCGGGCGCGGACCGGCCGAAAGCTGCTCCAGGTTCTGGAAATAGCCATTGCTCTGGTAGCCGTAGTACGACCGAACCGGCAGCCCTTCCCGCAGAATCACGGCCAGTTCGCCTAGGTAGTTGATGTTCGTTTTTCCGTCGATCGATACCACCTTGTTGTAGCTGTCGGCCAGATTCAGCGACAGGGTATGACGTACCTGACCGGTGTTGTGGCGAACCATAGCCGACGCCTCCCAGCCCTGATTACGTACCTGCGCCGCATTGTAGTCGCCGATCGACCCGCCGAAAATGCCCGGTACCGACGGTGCAATCAGGATGTCTTTGGTCAGTTTATTAAAATAGTCGAGCGAGAACGTCACCTTGTTGCGCCACACCGACGCGTCGAGGCCGAGGTTGAAGGTCTGCGCCCGTTCCCAGGTGATGTCGGGGTTCGCTAGCGTCAGGCCGGTGCCGGCAGCGCTGGTGTTGTTGAACCCGTAGGCGTTGGCGAAGTTGAAATAGGTACTCTGATACTGGAAATCACCCACGTTCTGATTGCCCAGTACACCATACGACGTGCGGAGTTTCCAGTCGCCAAACGTGTTGCGGAAATTGGAGGCAAACGCCTCTTCGGTGATGCGCCAGGCCAGCGCCGCCGACGGGAAAAAGCCCCAGCGGTTGGCTTTGGCAAAGCGTGACGAGCCATCGTAACGGAAGTTCAGCTCGGCAATGTACTTATCGGCAAACGTATAGTTGACCCGCCCAAACACGCTGGAAATGGCATTCTGGCTGGTCCGCTGGTTCGACGTGTACGATGCCGTCTGAATGATCGTCCGCGAAATATCGGTGCCCAGGTCATTGTCGACATCCCGCTTGAAAATGCCGTTCCCCTGCGAGGTGAAGCCTTCGTTGGAGAAGCCAACCAGCGCCGTAACGTTGCTTTTGCCGAACGTTTTGGTGTAATCGGCCAGCGCCTGAATGTTGGTGTAGAGCGACTTGTAGTTTTCGTCTTTCACCGTCGCCACATTGTCGGTACCACCCGTGTAGGGGAAGTAGTTGATCGACCGGCGGAACTCATACTGGTGGTTGGCGTTCAGTTCGCCGCCGAAAATACCCCGGAGCCGGAATCCGCTGAACACTTCCCATTCGGCCGTGAGGTTACCAAACACGTTGTCGTTGTCGTAACGCCGGTAGCCGCCCTGTTCCAGCCGCGCCAGCGGGTTGCTTTCCGACAAAATCGGGGAGAGAACGTACCTGCCGAGCGAGTCGGTGATGGGGTAGGTGCGGGGCATCCGGGCCGCGTCCAGAATCAGGCCATCGGTGGCATAGGCGTGTTCCTTGATCTCGTTGCGCGAATAGGCCAGAATACCGGTGAACTTGACCTTATCGATCTGGTGGGTCAGGTTCATGCGGTAGTTATAGCGTTTCAAACCAAAATCGGGGCCTTTCAGCAAGTTAGACTGGTTCAGATAACCTACCGAGACGTGGTACGTGGTCTGCGCATTTCCGCCCGATACGCTCAGGTTGTGGTTCTGCTGCGGTGCCTGTTTCTTCAGAATTTCGGTCAGAAACCAGGGGTACGATCCCTGCTGTTTGAACTGGGCGATCTGCCCCGGCGTAAACTGCGGCGAGAGGCCCGAATTCACCAGTGCCTCGTTCTTAAACATAGCGTATTCCCACGCCTCGTTCGATTCGCGTAGCAGCGTGGGCGTTTGCGCGCCGAACGTGCCGTTGTAGGTCACGGTCGTTTTGCCAGATTTGGCGCCTTTTTTAGTTGTCACCAGAATAACACCGTTGGCCGACCGTGATCCGTAAATAGCGGCCGATCCGGCATCTTTTAGCACCGATATCGACTCGATATCCGACGGATTCAGCACGTCGAGCGACCCCGGAATACCATCGACGATCACCAGCGGACTGTTGTTGCCCAGCGTACTGACGCCCCGAATGTTAATATTCAGTCCGGCACCCGGCTCGCCGGAACCCTGCTGCACCACCAGGTTCGGCGACACACCCTGCAATGCCTGCGACACGGTAGTCACGGGCCGCCCTTCCAGCGCCTGCTGCCCTACCTGATCAACCGCCCCCGTCACGCTCGACCGGCGTTGGGTACCGTAGGCCACCACCACCACCTCGCCCAGCGACTTAGTGTCGGGTGTGAGTTTCAGGTCGAACGCACTGCGGTTGCCCACTTCCTGCTGTTGGGTAACGTACCCGATAAAGCTGAACACCAGCACCGACTGCGGCCCGGCTACGCTGAGTGAAAAGCGGCCATCCGCGTTGGTTGTGGTGCCGTTTGACGTACCCCGTTCAATGACGCTGACGCCCACCAGTGGTCCGCCGTTTTCGTCGGTAATCGTGCCGGTAACGGTCTGCACGGCTTTGTCGGCCGAAAAAGTCAGGCTGGTCAGGTCGCGCTCAGGTACGTTGCCCGATGAGGGAGTCCGCAGCGACAGCAACGACCCGTCGGTGAGGCGTGACGGCAGCACACCGGTTGGACGGCTGTTGTCGACCACGATCGAGTAGTACCGGTCTGCCATCCGTTGCGAGCGCAGATTTACCGGATTCAGTAGCTGCTGAAGTGTAGCGTCGAGGCTGGTTGTCGATGGCAGTTCGGCGCTGACTTTGATGTTGCGGACCAGCTTACTTTCGTACGAGAAAAACACCTTATGCTTGCGTTCCAGGTCGATCAGCACATCGCGCAGGGGGCGCTGACGGGCCGATGAGGGCCGTTCGAGCCGGTTTTTGACCGAGGCTGTTTCCTGGCTATGGACCGGCAATTGGTACAATAAAGCGATACCAAGCAGGCCGTAGCGGAGTTGTTTGTGGAGTTGTCTTTTCATTGCGGTTTGAGTATCACCTGATTCGGCTGGCGGTCGACGGCCAGATTATACGATAACGAGAGGGTGCGCAGCACAACGGTCAGGTCGTTGTTGGGCAACGTACCTGTCAGCTCGCGGCGGGCCAGATCGCGGTTCGGAACCACGACCTTGATGCCGTAGTATTCCTCGATGCGCTGCGCCACCAGACTCAGCGGCGTATCGGCAAAAACGAGCTGGTTCTGGCGGTAGGGTGCCACCTGATCGGGCCGAATTGTCAGCTTGCGCTGGAATGCCGTGTCGCCCGCCATGAGCGTCACCTGATCGCCGGGCTTCATCGTCAGCGGGCGCTTGTCTACCGCATTGGGTTTCACCAATTCCACTTTTCCTTCACTGAGTACCACCTCGGTGCGGCTGGCGCGGGTGTCGACGTTGAATTTGGTGCCCAGTACCCGGATGTCCAGGTTGCTGGTGTGGACCGTGAACCGGTGATCGTTCACCGTGTGCCGGACGTTGAAATAGCCTTCGCCCGTCATCCAGACCTCGCGGTCGCTGTTGCCAAAGCCAAAGCGCGGCACCCGCAGCACTGAGTGGGCATTGAGAATCACGTCGGAGCCATCGGCCAGGGTAAACGTGCGGGTTTGTCCGTAGGGTGCCGTCAGCGATTCGTAGCCCCACCAGTCGTAGGTAACGTACCCAAGGCCCAGCAGCAGCACCATGGAAGCCGCAATGCTCAGCAGCCAGCGCGGACTTTGCCGTACGGGTAGGGGGCGCACGCTGGTGTCGGTGGTTCGACGTGGGTACGCATTCCCCTTTATAAATGACTGGTAGTCGGCAAGCGACGTGGTCAGGTCAGGTACGTACTGGGTGTTCTCGGCTTCGTAGCGGGCCAGGCACTGGTAATACAGTTCCTGATTGTCGGGCGTCCGCAGCCAGACCTCGACCGTCTTTTTTTGAAGCGGCGTGGCTCGACCGGCAAACAGGTCATTCAGGGTACGTTCAATAGATGGTCCGTCCATAAGGTCAATCGTGAGCAGGGGAGGTCGGGAAGTTTACAGGTAGACAAGCGGGCGGCACTTTACCCTATATGAGGTCGGTGGCCAGCAGCAGGGCCACTACAAATTCGGTACGGAGCATTTTTCGCAGGGCCGCCAGCGCCCGGCTGATGTTGGCTTCGACGGCTTTCACGGAGATGCCCATTTCCTGGGCAATGTCCCGGTAGGGCTTCTGCTCAAAGCGCGATAGCAAAAACGACCGGCGGCATTGCGGCGGCAACTCGGCAATGGTCTCGTTGATTTTCTGGTATAATTCGTCGAACTGAACCACCTCGGCAGGCGTGTGCAGGTCGGTGGCCACAACGGCGGTGTCTGCCTCGCCAAACGCATCGTTTCCAACGGCCGACCGGTCTAACTCCCAGCGCAGGTAATTCAGCGACTTGTTGCGAACCGCCACAAACAGGTAGGCCCGGTACGACGTGGTGATGGACTCATACAGGCGGTTGGTCCAGAGCGTGCAGAAGACCTCGCCCACAATATCCTCGGCCACTTCCCGCGAGTAGACGTACCGGAGCGCATGATTGCATAGCAGGGTATAGTACCGCCGGAACAGCCAGGAACAACCCTGTTCAGGATCGGTTTTCATTAGTTGACCAACCAGTACTTCATCGTCGAGCATAAGCGGCTGCGCAATCGTATCGACCTGCTGCACGCCGTTTGGTACGAGTGGTGTCGGGCTACTTGGTATCAGAGAAGGCATAAAAGGGCTCAACCAGGTCGTAAACTACGTATAACGATTTGAAGACAAGATTGCACCGCACTACCCTATATGCCCACCCAGAAAAAGTTGAAATCTATCGTGTGTATCTATTTTTATGGACAGTCCAAAGGGTTATCGTTACCTGGAGCCTAAGCGCTCAGGTACGTTGATATGGCGATTAGTTGTTTGCGGGGTTTTGTTGCCGAAATAGGGCGCATAAAAAAGCCCACCAGGGACCGGGCGGGCTGCATTTAATAAATCGTCAAATCAAGCTTTACGTCGAACGCTAAGGAGCAACTGGGTGTAATTGTCTGGTTTATAGAGTACAATGCCAGGTACTCGCTCAAAGTGCTTAGGGTTCAGCGTGAAAACAGGTACGTCGAAAACCAACGCCGTAGCTATCGTATAACAATCGCCAACACCTGTGTCTGGCCAGCGTCTGGCAATGTGTATAGCTTGCTCGCTTACACTGTCGCTATTTAAGATCAGATATGTATCCAGACTTTTACGAAATCGCTCATAATCTGGCCGGCTTATAGGTTCCTTAACGAGTCCACGCTGCAATACTAACCAGTGTTGTAACTCAATGTAAACAGCTGTGCTGATAACGGGTTGACTAATGGCAACAACCTCTTCAAAAGCTTCCAGAAACGGTGCGTTTCTACTAATAGCTCGGCTTAAGATACCCGTGTCACACAGAATGGTAGAAGGAACTGCACGCAAATTCATTTAGAAACGACGCTTGGTACAAGGTGCTTGTACTTGCCGCCCAACTCACGAGCCAGCTTGAGTGTTGGGTCTTCGTCTGGGAACTTCCCAGCCATGATAATCCCCTTAATTTCTTTTCCTGACGCATTAATCAGGTTAACAGTCAGCGGCTTCTTAGGGCGAGTTAGTTTTTTTTCCTGCGTTTTCATTGCCGTTTGGGGTCTTTACAGTAGCTAAATGTACAACAAGTATAGTGACCAACCTTGTTCATTGGTCAGTAGCTTACGGTCATAGCTCATCCGCTATCCTCAGTTTACAGGTCTGATACTTACTGTCTAATGGGTGACTTACTCTGTTGGGATGAGTTTATAACCGTTTTGGCTGTCTGCTTCCGTGCACGGATGGTTGCGCTGATTTCTGCTAGCTCGTTCACAGTGGGTTTCGAGCTGTTAACCTGTAGATCAGCTGCATCCATCAATTCAGGCCTTATTTTCATAGGTAAAAAAGTGGACGATTGAATAATTAGCTATATAAGCACAAAAAAAGCCCGCTTGTCAGCGGGCTTAGAATTTGCAGAGAGAGAGGGATTCGAACCCCCGGACCTGTTACAGTCAGCGGTTTTCAAGACCGCCGCAATCGACCACTCTGCCATCTCTCTGTGGATTCGATGATGCAAAAGTAGGGGTATTCCGGGTATTTGTCAAGCACTATGTTGAAAAAAATGGCCCCGAACGGGCAAAAAAGGCTATTTTTGCCCTGTCAAGTACGAGCTGTTTTGGCTTACTGACTTGATACTGAACGGATATAGCCATCCTGCTCAGCTCGTTATCATCTTCCATTTTTCTCCCTTTGTGGTACGCACTGTGAACGCTCCCGAACAACCGCAGACTAGTCTAGATCCCATTCCAACCGTCGAAACCGCCCGCAAGCTGGGGGTGCTACCCGAAGAATTTGACCGGATTGTCGCCATTCTCGGCCGTCAACCCAACTTTACCGAACTCAGCATCTTCTCGGTGATGTGGTCGGAACACTGTTCGTATAAAAACTCGATCGTCTGGCTGAAAACGCTTCCACGCGACTCAGACCGGATGCTGGCCAAAGCCGGTGACGAAAACGCGGGTCTGGTCGATATCGGCGACGGACTGGCCTGTTCGTTCAAGATCGAATCGCACAACCACCCCTCGGCACTGGAACCCTACCAGGGTGCTGCCACGGGTGTGGGCGGGATCAACCGCGATATTTTCACGATGGGTGCCCGGCCCATTGCCCAACTGAACTCACTCCGCTTTGGTGATCTGAGCCTGCCCAAAACCCGTCGGCTGTTGCGCGGTGTAGTGAAAGGCATCGGCGACTATGGTAATGCCTTTGGTATTCCTACCGTTGGCGGCGAAATCTATTTCGATGAGTGCTACAACACCAATCCGCTGGTAAATGCCTTCTCGGCGGGTATCGTAGAAGTGGGCAAAAGCGCCAAAGCAACGAGCTACGGCGTCGGTAATCCGGTGTTCATCGTCGGCTCGGCAACAGGTAAAGACGGTATCCACGGGGCCACGTTCGCCTCGGAAGACATCACCGCCGCTTCGACCGACAAGCTGCCCGCCGTACAGGTAGGTGATCCGTTCATGGAGAAACTGCTGCTCGAAGCCACGCTCGAAATCATTGCTACTGGGTACGTGATTGGTATTCAGGACATGGGTGCCGCCGGTATCATCTGCTCGACCTCAGAAATGAGCGCGAAGGGTGAACACGGTATGATCATCGACCTCGACAAAGTACCGACGCGTCAGCAAAACATGGCGCCGTTCGAAATTCTGCTGTCAGAGTCGCAGGAGAGGATGCTGGTGGTAGTCGAAAAAGGTAAAGAGAGCATCATCCAGGGGATTTTCGACAAGTGGGATCTGCACTGCGCCCAGATCGGTGAAGTAACCGCCGCGCCGGAAGATGGCGTTGGTCGGCTGCATTTCTATCGCTACGGTAAACTGGTTGCCGACGTACCTGCGCATGACCTAGTGCTGGGTGGTGGTGCACCCCAATACCGCCGCGAATACACAGAACCGGCGTACATCAAGGAGTTCGAAAAATTCCGCATCTCAAGTGTCGCTGACGTTACAGCCGATGAACTGAGCGCGGTGGCCAAACACTTGCTGAGTCACCCGAATATCTGTTCACGGCAGTGGGTGTCGCAGCAGTACGATTCGATGGTCGGTACCAGCAACCGGACCACCAACGCTCCGTCTGATGCCGCCGTGGTGCGGGTGAAAGGCGCGGGTATTCCCAAGTCGGAGAAATCGATCGTGATCACTGTCGATTGCAACAGCCGGTACGTGAACGCTAACCCCTATGTGGGTGCGCAGATCGCCGTGGCCGAAGCCTGCCGGAACGTAGTGTGTACGGGTGGCGAGCCACTGGCCGTGACCAACAACCTGAACTTCGGTAATCCCTACGTACCTGAAGTATACTGGCATTTTGTGGAAGCCGTAAAAGGCATGGGTGAAGCCTGCCGCCGCTTCGAAACGCCGGTGACGGGTGGTAACGTGAGCTTCTACAACCAGTCGTCGGACGACGGACCAGTGTTCCCAACGCCAACGATTGGTATGCTGGGCCTGATGGAAAAGCCGGATAACCGCATGACGCTGAACTTCCGTCAGGTCGGTGATTCGATCTACCTGATTGGTTCGTCACAAAACGACATTGCTTCGTCGGAATACCTATATTCATACCGGGGTGTGAAGGCGTCGCCAGCCCCCGCGTTCGACATCGATCAGGAGCTGACGCTTCAATCGGTGGTGAAGCAGTTGATCACGAAGAAACTGATTTCATCGGCCCACGACATTTCGGATGGCGGCCTGTTCGTTGCCGTTGCTGAGTCAGCCATGGCGGGCGGTACCGGTTTTGCCATCACGACCGACGCCGATTATCGGAAAGATGCCTACCTGTTCGGCGAAAGCCAGAGTCGCGTTGTGGTATCGGTATCAGCCGATCAGCAGGCTGCCTTCGAGCAATTTATGGGCCATGCCCGCGTCGCTTTCAGCAAGATCGGTGATGTTACCGCCGCTGATTTCGTGGTCGACGGACAAACCGTTACCGCTACCGCCGAGGCATCAGATCTGTACAACAACGCCCTGGGTAAGATCATGGCGTAAGGGTATTGTTTCACTATGCGCTTCGCGAGCCTGTCGGGCACGCCTTGTCGACGGCCCAGCTCGCGGCTTGCGAAGCGCACAGTAAAGCAGTACAACGTACCTGCCAAGTACCATACAGCACTACATGCAGCGTTATTTTATTGAACTGAGTTATAAGGGCACGGACTTCCACGGCTGGCAATTTCAGCCAAATGGTATTTCGGTGCAGCAGGTGCTGGAAGAAACGCTGACCAAACGGCTCAGTCAGCCAATTTACATTGTCGGGAGCGGACGAACCGATGCGGGGGTTCATGCCCGACAACAATACGCCCATTTCGAGATGGCCGGCGAACTGCCCGAGCATGATCTGCTGGTGCATTCGCTGAACAACATGCTGCCCGACGGTATCGCGATCTACCGCATTTTCTCCGTTGGCCCCACCGACCACGCCCGGTTTTCGGCCAAAGCGCGGTATTATCAGTATTATATCCGTCGGCAGAAAAGTGCCTTCCTGACGAATCAGAGCTATATCTTCCGGCCCGATCTGGATGTGCCGCTGATGAATGAAGCGGCTGCTATGCTGCTGACGTTCAGTAATTTCAAGAGTTTCAGCAAAGTCCGGACGAACGTAAATCACTACCACTGCCAGCTGATGCGGGCTGAGTGGGAGCAGACCCCCGAAGCGCTGATTTTCCATATTAAGGCCGACCGGTTTCTCTACGGCATGGTTCGCTGCATCGTCGGCACCATGGTCGATATCGGTCAGCACCGCATGACGCTGGATCAGTTCGAAACCATCATTCGGGCCGAAGATCGCACCAAGGCCAGCCGCGCCGCCCCTGCCAGCGGTTTGTTCTTAACCGAAGTCAGCTACCCGGAGACGGTGCTGGCACGTCGGTTTGAGAATGGCTAGGTACGTTCTCAGCGTAGCCCCCTTCAGGGGGTTGGGGGTAGAACCAACTAAAAAGCACCTCATCACAACCGCATTTCCATGAATCGTTTCCAAACATCATTCCTTTACACCCTTACCCTTGCCAGCCTCTTCACGAGTTGTTCGCCGAAAACGACGCCCACCAACTCATCGATTCGGGCGACTGAACGATTCAGGTACGTGGCTGGTCGGCACCCGCTCATTTCCGTACACCGGGGTGGGGGTGATTTGCGGGGATTTCCCGAAAATTGCATCGAATCGTTCGATTATGTGACTGGGCAGATCGAGCGACCCGACGCGCCAGCGGTCATCGAGTGCGACATCGACCTGACCAAAGACAGCGTACTGGTTATGATGCACGACGCCACGCTCGACCGCACCACGACCGGTACCGGCAAGCTGATCGAACGTACCTATGCGGAGGTGCAGCAGGTAAAGCTGGAAGATAATCAGGGAAATCCAACGGCGTTCCGAGTGCCAACGCTGGAAGAAACGCTGAACTGGGGTCGGAAACGGGGGGCGATGTTTACGCTCGATGTAAAGCGGAACGTGTCGTTTGCAAAGGTGGTTGAGCACGTGCGGAAGACGAAAACGCAAAACAACGTCGCCATCATTACCTACAATGCCAAAGATGCCGCGCTGGTGAATAAATTGGCCCCTGAGCTGATGATCTCCGTCACGATCCGTAACCAGGCCGAATATAACCAACTGCACCAACTGGGCATTCCCGATAACCGGATGTTTGCGTTTGTGGGTGTGAAAGCGCCGGACCCCAACCTGTACACGTTCCTGCATGCCAAAAGCATCGCTACCATTCTGGGTACGTTAGGCAACCTCGATAAACAGGCCGCCGCTAAAGGAGATAACCTGTACAACGAGTGGACCGCCGCCGGTGCCGACATGGTGTCGACCGACCGTCCGCTGGAGGTAGCACGAGCACTCAGCAACTAATTGGACTGACGACAGTCGGGAGATATTCAGGATGTCCAGACTGTCGTCAGTTGAAGTGCTACTCAATCATTACTATCTAGAATTTTTTTCTTCTCGGCTTCGTACTCCTTTTCTGTCAGGATCTTTTCATCGTAGAGTTTCTTGATCTCACGCAGACGATCGGCCTTAGACGAAGAACTTACGGTCTGTGGCGCTGTTGCGTTAGGCACTCCATATAGCGGGACAGCCGTTGACGCAGGCGATGTAGGTATTGATCGACCAGTATCGGGCAATGGACGTAACTGGTAGGTATGGTCCGGGTCATATTTCATCGTCCAGAGAAATGGGAAAAGCAAGAAGACACCGCCGACAATAGCGCCGGCATCAGCCCGTTCGTTACGTACCAATGGAACCTGGAGAGGTTCAAAGCCGTCTTTTTCGAGTCGTAGATCGGTGGTACTGCCTACAATTTTGGTATCACTGTACTCATAAGGCGTAGTGCCTTTATACTGCCCATTTACGAAGAGCTTGGCCCCCGCTGGCTGGCTGCTAATAAGGGTAGAGCTGCTACAACTGCTAAGCAATGCCACGCCAGCTGCTAGCAGAGCCAGGCCTTCTGCGGGTTTTCTAGCGATATGAATAAACATGTCTACTATGCGTTTGAAGTTTGTTTCGGGCACCGTTGCCCGGCAGTATGCCGGTTGGATAGTGCCCCGGGAGAAAGGATTAACGCAAGTAAATAAAAAACCTATTAGTGTTCTTTTATGTATATTAAATGGCTTATTTATTAACAAAAAGTTAACACTTAAAAGAAGGGGGAATGTGAAGCGAACTCGGCTAGTTTATAGTGGCCTTACCGCAGGAGTTCTACTACTAGGGCTAGCTTCGAGGCGACTGGGCACGTACCTGCCCGAGTTCGTCAACGCCTACATCGGCGATACGCTCTGGGCACTGATGGTTTTTTTTGGGTTTGCTATATTGTTTAATCGGCGGTCGACGCACTATATCGCGTTACTGGCGCTACTATTCTCGTTTGGCATCGAGTTCAGCCAACTGTACCACGCGCCCTGGATCGATTCGGTACGGGCAACCCAGTTGGGCGGCCTGGTGCTAGGCTTCGGCTTTCTGTGGACCGACCTACTATGTTACAGTGTTGGTATTCTGGTTGGCGCGTGGGTTGACCAGCGCATAAATTCACATAAACGATAACCTGTGGCAATACTATTGCTTGGCAAATGAAAATTTCAACAACGACGAGGTACTTGACTGTTGCCATATTCTCAGCACTAACCGCTTGCCAATCGGACTCGGACATGTTAAACGAGAATATTCCCCGTCTAGAGACGCCTACTGCTCAGTTTGCTACCATCAGGATAATGAAATTTAACGGCAGACATGTACAAACCGCTTTCTTGGATGACCAGAGTCGGCTACTGGAGGCTTTTGATTTTGGCTTATCCTGTGGTAAGCTAATCAACCACTATGAAGGCGATCGTAAGACATGGTCAATGAATTATCTGCATGGTGACAGTGACTCGCCTGAACACGTGTCTACCCGCCGGGTCAGGTATGAGTACGATCAATCGGGTAGACTCCTGGCGGAACACCGTACCGATAAAGACTGGAACTATGATGATATTCAGCTGATTCGCTATAGTTATACACCACAGGGTGACACACTTAAGCAAAAAACGCATGCTAAACCTGACCTGCGCACCAGAGTAGATATTGACGAGTGGAGAGTAAATGCGCGTGGCCTTCCTACAATGAATTATCGGCTATGGGTTGACCAACATCCAAGGAGACATGGACCTGACACGATCATACTATCAAGGAGACGATTCAGCTACCTTGCCGATGGTAAGCTGTCAATGGTTTGCCACGATTCTGCATTTAACCGTTCATCATACGGCGTTGCCGGCCCTGATACTGTTCTATACACGTATGATCAGGCAGGGCGGCTAGCCAGTAAAACGTATCGTTACTTAACTGTATTGTCTGACATTGACCGACCTAGGACGGACCGTATGCAGTACCACTACGAACGGTTCGATCCGGATCGGCACATGCCGCTAGCGATTCCCTCTACTAACTGGTGGTAGATAAACGCAGTTGTTACTCTGATACGATAATCACTGGCGCAACATGCTCAGGGTCATTGTCGTGCGAGGCTTTCTTGGCAGTCCGACGAGATGGCCGTTTCATTGAGACTTCGTACAAATCCGTCCGGCGGTCTTTCAGGTTTTGGACTGACCCGTATTCGTGCAGCTCTTTCAGCAACGATACGTCAACGTCTGCGAAGAGCACCATCTCGGTGTTGGTCGTCGCTTCAGCTTTGATGGCGTTGTTGGGAAACTGGAAATCAGACGGGGTAAATACGGCCGACTGTGCATAGTGAATATCCGTATTGGGTACATTCGGCAGGTTACCCACACAGCCCGAAATGGCCACATAGCATTCGTTTTCAATGGCCCGCGCCTGCGCACAGTTCCGCACCCGGTAGTAGCCATTCTGCGTGTCGGTCAGGAAAGGAACAAAGATGATCTGTGCCCCCTGAGCGGCCAATGCACGGCCCAGTTCGGGGAACTCGACGTCGTAGCAGATCATCATCCCGATCTTGCCGCAGTCGGTATCGTAAGTACGTACCTCGTAGCCACCCACCATGCCGTAGAATTTCACTTCGTTGGGCGTGATGTGAATTTTCCGGTATTCTTCAAACGACCCATCGCGGCGACAGAGGTACGACACATTGTAGAGCTTACCCTCGTCCATGAGCGGCATGGAGCCCGCAATGATATTTACGTTATAGGAGATGGCAAAGGAGCACATCTTCTCACGTACTTCTTCCGTATACTTGGCCAGCTCGCGGATCGCTTGCGGTTCTGGCATGTCTTTAAACTGAGCCATCAATGGCGTGTTAAAGAATTCGGGAAGCACCAGGAAGTCGGCTTTGTAATCAGAGACTACATCGGTGAAAAATTCTACCTGATCGAAAAACGCCTGCAGATTCGGGAAGTGGCGCATCTGCCACTGCACTACGCCCAATCGAATGATCGAATCGGTATGGGGCTTCCGGTTCTTCTCGGCCACGTAGTAAATGTTGTTCCACTCCAGCAACGTCGCGTATTCCTTTGATTCCGTATCGCCGGGCAGGTACCCACGCAGGACTTTCTTAACGTGAAAGTCATTCGATAGCTGGAACGTTAGCGTCGGGTCGTAAATGTCTTTTTGCTTCACCCGTGTAATGAATTCGCGGGGCGATAGCTCATCGGCGTACTTCCGGTAATTAGGAATGCGGCCACCTGCCAGAATACCTTTCAGGTTCAGCTGTTCGCAAAGCTCCTTGCGGGCGTCGTAGAGGCGTCGACCTAGGCGCAGGTCGCGGTAGTCGGGGTGTACAAATACCTCAATGCCGTAGAGCCAGTCCCCTTTGCTGGTGTGGGTATCGAAGGTGTATTCGCCGGTGATTTCTTCGAAGGTGTGGTTATCGCCAAAATCGGCGTACTTCACCCGAATGGCCAACGCGCAGGCAACGACCTTATCGTCGACCTCCACGCAAAACTGCCCATCAGGGAAAATATTGACTAGTTTATCGATCAGGTTTTTCTCCCAATAGTCGCCACCGATCCCACTGTACGACTCGATCATCGCCTCTTTCAGATCGGCATAATCACTCTTTTTGAGATTCCTGCTTACAATACGCATTGAGAATGGAGTAGTTGACGTTTCGTTTCATCCCTAACAAGCGCCGGGGACGGCTTGGTTTCGAACTTGCTAAAAAGTGGCGGTACGAACTGTACCGTTGATCGGTGATCGAAAAAGTCGATGAGCAGTCGAAACAAACCGTGGTAGCAGGCTGGTTGTAGAGGCATACGTTGCACATCAAACGTTAATTGTCAAACAAAAACTATGGCACAAGCAAAACGCAGAGCATCGGCTACCTGGTCGGGAAGCCTGCAGGAAGGCACTGGCTCACTATCGGCCACCGGAGGTGTATTGAATAACACCCCATTCTCATTTAAGACCCGTTTCCAAAGTGAAGACGGCAGCGCAGGGACTAACCCGGAAGAGCTGCTCGCCGCCGCCCACGCGGGTTGTTTTACCATGGCCACCGGTGCTACGATGGGTCAGCAGGGATTCACACCTACTAACCTGGAAACAAAGGCTGTACTGACTATGGATATGGACACACTGACGATCACCGCCGTAGACCTGGTATTAACTGGTAGCGTACCCGGCCTCGATCAGGCCAAATTTGACGAAATCGCCAACGATGCCAAGAAAAACTGCATCATCTCGCGCGCTCTTTCACCAGACATTAAACTAACGCTGACGGCCACACTGGTTTAGCTTCGTTCGGTTTCCTGAAACAGCCCGGTCAACAACACTGTTGACCGGGCTGTTTTTTGTTGGATGACCAGTAAATTTGTATCTTTCATTGATAAATTATGAAGGATCTGGTTAATTACTCCATTCCTGCGTTTGTGTTGCTGATCGCTGCAGAGGTTGCGATAACGGCCTGGCATAAACGTGACCATTACGAAGCCAAAGACAGCGCTAGTAGTATCACAATGGGCATTGGCAGTGTGATCGTCGGTTTCGTGGGAAAAGCGTTTGCCCTGGCGGCCTACACGCTCTTCTACCAGTTTCGGCTGTTCACGATCGACATGGCGCAGGTGTGGCCGTGGGTGGTGCTGTTTTTTGCCGACGATGTCAGCTACTACTGGTTTCATCGCATCAGCCACGGAAGCCGCTGGTTCTGGGCGTCGCACGTGGTGCATCATTCCTCGCAGAAGTATAATCTGAGCACGGCTGTGCGCCAAACCTGGACAGGTACGTTGACCGGTTCATTCATTTTCTGGCTATGGCTGCCACTACTCGGTTTCTCGCCGCTGGCCATCATGACCATGCAGTCGATCAGCCTGTTGTATCAGTTCTGGATTCATACGGAACTGATCAATCGCCTACCCGCACCGATCGAGTGGGTATTCAACACGCCGTCGCACCACCGCGTCCACCACGGGTCTGATCTGGCTTACCTGGACAAGAACCACGCTGGTGTGCTGATCATCTGGGATCGACTGTTTGGCACGTTTCAGGCCGAGGAGCACCGGCCTACGTACGGACTCACTAAAAATGTAGGCTCCTACAATCCCGTCCGGATCGCCTTTCATGAATGGGATGAGATTGCCCGTGACCTGCGCCACGCTAGTTCGTTTCGAAACGCGATGGGCTATCTGTTTGGGCCCCCCGGCTGGAGCCACGACGGGTCGCGAAAAACAACGAAGCAATTACGGGTGAAGCCTTGAGCGCGACGTGTTGGTCACCGACCGTTTACTCAAGGCTGGACTAACTCTTCCCGCTTATTTCTTCGCTCTTAGCTCTTTTTTTCTTACCTTTGCGGCTGTAAAATCATTTTGTAAACAAAAAGCTGTCTGACGATGTATTTACCATCAGAAAAAAAGCAAGAAATTTTCGCTGCACAGGGTGCCCAAAAAAGTCCGGGGGACACTGGCTCAGCAGAATCTCAGATTGCGTTGTTTACGTACCGGATCTCTCACTTGACTGAGCACCTCAAAGCGCACAAGCATGATTACAGCACCCGTCAGGGACTGCTGAAACTGGTAGGTAAGCGTCGTAGCATGTTGGATTACCTCCAACGTAAAGATATCAACCGCTATCGGGCCGTATTAGCCGCCCTTGGCATCCGTAAGTAAGCGGACAGGTTGTCAAAAAACAGGGAACTCGCTAGCGAGTTCCCTGTTTTTCTTATGTGCCCATTCGTTGAATTAGTCGTCTAAGTTGTAGTGCAGAGGCTAGCGTCAGTGTTACGCCCCTCTGGCTGCTCGAAGTCGTGATCAAGAATACCCAGTAGCAGGTTGTCGTAGGCAGTAAGTCTGCCTTGTGAAGGTCATAACCTTCCAGTTTATGGACCGGGTTGTCTGGCGTTGTTCTTTTTTGTGGTGAAAGCGGTAGGAGTGAGTTCAAGTGATGTTTTAAAGCTGTTGTAGCGAGAATCTAAATCTGTTGTATGTTTCAAGTCACCACGCAAACGGTTGCACTTCCCGATGGTCGGGAAATTACCATTGAAACCGGCAAGCTGGCCCGTCAGGCCGACGGAGCCGTTGTTGTTCGGTTAGGCGACACCATGTTGTTAGCCACCGTCGTAGCGAGTAAAGAGGCCCGCGAGGGTATCGATTTCCTGCCTCTATCTGTTGATTATCAGGAAAAATTCGCGTCAGCGGGTCGTATCCCCGGTAGTTTCCAGCGTCGTGAAGGCCGGTTGTCGGATTATGAAATTCTGATTTCCCGTCTGGTTGACCGTGCCTTGCGGCCCACCTTCCCCGAAGATTTCCACGGCGATACCCAGGTGATGATCACCATGATCTCGGCCGATCCCGAGGTGCTGCCCGACCAACTGGCTGCCCTGGCGGCTTCAGCGGCCCTTGCCGTGTCGGATATCCCCTTCAACGGACCAATTTCGGAGGTTCGCGTTGCCAAAATCGACGGACAATATAAAATTAACCCGCTTGCTTCAGAACTGGAGCGCGCCACCCTCGACCTGATCGTAGCGGCCAACGCCAACGATATCAACATGGTTGAAGGTGAAATGAAAGAGTGTCAGGAAGCTGAAGTAGTAGAGGCCCTGAAGATTGCTCATGACGTCATCAAGGCGCAGTGTGCAGCTCAGAAAGAACTCGAAGCAAAAGTTGGCAAAACCGAGAAACGTACCTACAACCACGAAACGCATGACGAAGAACTTCGGAAAGCGGTTCATGCAGCTACGTACGACAAGGTATATGAAGTAGCGCTGAAAGGCCAGGCGAGCAAAAAAGCGCGTTCTGAAGGCTTCAAGGCTGTTCGCGAAGAATACCTTGCCTTACTGCCAGAAGGTACAGAGGTAAATACCTCGCTGGTGAAGACGTACTTCAGCGACGTGGTTTGGGAAGCTTCCCGGAACCTGGTGCTGAACGAACGCTACCGTCTGGATAGCCGTAAGCTCGACGAGATCCGCCCCATCCAGTGCGAAGTAGACTACCTTCCGCGCGCTCACGGTTCAGCCGTGTTCACCCGTGGCGAAACGCAGTCGATGACGACCGTTACGCTGGGCACCAAGCTCGATGAGCAAATTGTTGACCAGGCATTGTCGCAGGGTTACAACAAATTCCTGTTGCACTACAACTTCCCCGGTTTCTCTACGGGTGAAGTAAAACCAAACCGGGGCGCCAGCCGTCGCGAAATTGGTCATGGTAACCTGGCTCACCGCGCGCTGAAAGGCATGCTGCCCGAAGGTGCCGACAACCCATACACAATCCGTATCGTATCTGACATCCTGGAATCAAACGGTTCGTCGTCGATGGCAACGGTTTGTGCAGGTACGTTAGCCCTGATGGACGCCGGTATCAAAATCAAAGCACCCGTAGCCGGTATCGCCATGGGCTTGATTTCTGACGAAGCCACGGGTAAATACGCCGTACTGTCTGACATCCTGGGTGATGAAGACCACCTGGGTGATATGGACTTCAAAGTAACAGGTACGGAGAAAGGAATCACCGCGGTTCAGATGGACATGAAGGTGAACGGCCTGTCGTACGAAATCCTGACTGAAGCTCTGAATCAGGCGCGTGCCGGTCGGTTACACATCCTGGGTGAAATGAAGAAAGGTCTTGAGGCGGTTAAGCCAGATCTGAAGCCATTCGCGCCACGGGCCTACGTGATCAAGATTGCGCAGGATCAGATCGGTTCAGTAATCGGACCCGGTGGTAAAGTTGTTCAGGAGATTCAGCGCGAATCGGGGGCTACGGTCAACATCGAAGAGCGTGAAGGATCGGGCTTCGTTAGCATCTATGCGACCAACAAAGAGAGCATGGATAAAGCGGTTAGCCGCGTGAAAGGCATTACGGCCACGGCTGAAGTAGGCGAAATTTATGACGGTAAGGTGAAGACGATTCAGCCATTTGGCGCCTTCGTTGAATTCCTGCCGGGTAAAGATGGTCTGCTGCACATCTCTGAGGTGAAGTGGGAGCGTCTGGAAACAATGGATGGCGTGTTCCAGGTGGGCGAAGTTGTTCGGGTTAAGTTAGTTGAGATTGACAAAAAGACGGGAAAATACCGTTTATCTCGTAAAGCACTCTTACCTCGCCCAGAGAACAATACCAAAGCATAGATTGTTGACAAGATAAGCACGTGTGCCCGTTGTATAGGTTTATATGCCTATACAGCACCATCCTCAGCAGATACATGAGACAGCTAAAAATTTCAAAACAGATTACCAACCGTGAATCCCAGTCCCTGGATAAGTACCTTCAGGAAATTGGTAAGGTTGACCTGCTGACACCAGACGAAGAAGTAACCCTCGCCCAGAAGATTCGGGAAGGGGATCAGCTTTCACTGGAACGATTAACAAAGGCCAACTTACGTTTCGTAGTGTCGGTTGCCAAGCAATACCAAAACCAGGGTCTCTCCCTGGGTGATTTGATCAACGAGGGTAACCTCGGCCTGATCAAAGCCGCTCAGCGCTTTGACGAGACGCGTGGCTTTAAATTTATTTCGTACGCAGTTTGGTGGATTCGTCAGTCGATTTTGCAGGCCCTGGCAGAGCAGTCTCGTATTGTTCGTCTGCCGTTGAACCGGGTCGGTTCGCTCAACAAAATCTCGAAAACCTTCTCTGACCTGGAGCAGAAATTCGAGCGCGAGCCATCACCGGAAGAGCTAGCCGCTGTACTGGAGATCTCACCGGCAGAAGTTGTTGACACTCTCAAGATTTCGGGCCGGCACGTATCCATGGATGCGCCGTTCGTGCAGGGTGAAGAAAACAGCCTGCTCGACGTACTCGAAAACGACGGTGAAGACAAGCCTGATTCGGGCCTGATCAACGATTCACTCCGTAAGGAAGTGCAACGCGCCCTCTCAACGCTAACCCAGCGTGAAGCCGACGTGATCACGCTCTACTTCGGTCTGAACGGTGAACACGCGATGACGCTGGAAGAGATTGGTGAGAAATTTAACCTGACCCGTGAGCGCGTTCGTCAGATTAAAGAGAAAGCCATTCGCCGCCTGCGCCATACGTCACGCTCGAAAGCGCTGAAGACGTACCTAGGTTAAGGTACTCGCGTACACAGGTTACAAAAAAGCTCGCTTCGGCGGGCTTTTTTTATGCAGTAGTTGGATAACAAAGGCTGAATGCACAGCTTCGCGTTTAAATAAAATATAGATGATTCAATTCAAACGCCTGGACCATGTGCTGGTGGCAATTCCCGAACGGAAGACTGACGAAGCGCGGGCTTTTTATGCGCAGGTACTTGGGCTAACCGAGATTCCGGGCGATCATCCGGCAGGGGCAATCTGGTTCGAGATTGCCGACGTTCAGTTGCATTTGCGCGAGGAGGCTGGCGGCAGTTTGTCATTACGGCATCCCGCTTTTGAGGTTACCGACCTGGAAGAAGCTAAGAGGGAACTACTGGCAAAAGGGATAGAAATAAGTTACTCATCTGTTATTGAAGGGCGTGACCGCTTCTTTATTCGCGATCCCTTCGGCAATCGGATGGAGTTTATTCAATACGAGTAGGAAGCAGTATATGGCTTGCCTGCCTACGTTGAGATGAGCACTTACGCTTTCGAATTTCCCGAATACCTATCTATTCTTAAATCAATAAATGTATGAAATTCAGTGCTTTACTAGCTTTTTTTGTTGCCTTCTTATTGTTCGGTTGTTCATCCGCCCCGACAGCTAATTCACTGGTTGGTACCTGGGAATTAGTCGATGCTTCCAGCACG
Organism: Fibrivirga algicola; assembly: GCF_011742925.1. Classification (GTDB taxonomy): domain Bacteria; phylum Bacteroidota; class Bacteroidia; order Cytophagales; family Spirosomataceae; genus Fibrella; species Fibrella algicola. Next base: position 172,940 of record NZ_WAEL01000004.1, on the reverse strand, counting down.
GAAGCGGGAAAAACAACCTCTACGTTCGACCCTAAACGCAAGATGATCAAGATCATTAACGCGACCCACTTTGCGTTTTTGAACCACGACACCGGTACGGCCACCGATTCAACAGCCGCCCCGTTTAGCGCCGGTGGCGGTAAATACACGCTGACTGGCGATAACTATACCGAATATTTGGACTATTTCGGCGACAAGCGATGGGAGGGAAATAAGTTTGATTTCACCATTACGTTCGCCAACGACACTTTAATTCAACGTGGCGTCGAAAAGGTAGAGAAGGCAGGCGTCGACCACATCATCATCGAAAAATATAAGCGCGTCAACTAGCGTGCTTGTGGCTAACTGCACAAAGAAAATCTGATTTCACCTGTGGGCAGCCGTTAGTTCAGCTTTTTAAAAAGCTCCGTCATTAAGTCAGGAGTGACGCTACTCATCTCAATCAGCTTCAGCGATTTCACCATCTTCTGAGTCGAGGTTTTATACCGTTGAAAATGTGGTGTTTTTAGATGTGATTCATAGGCAGCTTTGGTAGCGTATATTTCAACCAGTTTGAATCGGGTTGGCTGCTCCTGCTCGTACATTGGAAAAATGACCAGTACACCTGGCTCAATTTTTACGGATGCTGTCGCTTCTTCTGCCAGGATAGCTTTGTACTCGTCCAGGTAATCCGGCACAATCTCGATTTCGGCAATGCGTACCATCATGTCCGGCTCAATGATGGGGGAAGTAGGTGTTGCCAGCAGTTTTCTCAACGTGTTAGCCTGAGTTCGACTGATGAGCGTGTCAATCAAGTCGGCAACCTGTACTAATTGGCGCTCGGTCAGGCCAACATTCCTACCCATTTTCAGGTGCGATTCCAGTTGCGGCACAACGCCTGACATGGCTGTAAGTGCAGCTATAGTGATCAGTTCCCGTTGCTGATACGTAAGTACATCACTGTCGAATACATCAGCGAACAGATGCTCTTTCAAAAAGGCATCAATTCGGGGCGCGAATTCGCCGAAACCAGGCGCAGGCTTCGACTGAGGGGTTTTAGTTAACGTTTCCAACACTTTCCGGCCTTTTTCGTACGTGTCGGGGCGGTGGTTCGGTAACTGAATGTCCTTTCCCGGCGGATCCTTAATGCCTTTCTTTCGGCGTTCGTCCAGCACCGTCATGAATGTATGTATGCCGTTCAGACTTCTGGGAAAGCCGCAGTAAGCATAGAGTTGTACCAGTTGCTCTTTGATCTCATTTACCGTCAGTCCAGCATCTAACCCTGTGGCGAGCTGCACTTTCAGGCGTTCCAAATCACCAGTGGCTGTTAACGCAGAGATAGCCACAGTACTCTGCTGTCGGGCGCTCAATGTCTGACTAGTGGCTGTAAATGACTGGGCATTCATGTCTGTAGTCGGCAATAGTGCACTAAATAGCACCAGCGTTTGCCAAAAGGTAGTTTTGCTCATTAACGGTATCGATCTGGGAGTAGCAACTCCATAGTACTCCTTTTGCGAATATCACTTGTGTAGTCGGCAACTCTCAGAGTGTCTTGACAACTTTCGCCGGTACACCCGCTACGACGGTGTTCGGGGGTACGTCGCGGCTCACCACTGCGCCAGCGGCTACAACTGCATTTTCGCCAACTGTCACGCCGGGTAAAATAGTGGCCCCCGCCCCAATCCAGGCGTTGCGTTTGATGACGATGGGCTGTGGGATCAGCGTCGTACGGTCGGTGGGGTCCAGCGGGTGATTTTCGGACGTGAGATTGACGCGCGGGCCTAGCTGTACATCGTCCTCAATAGTGATGCCGCCAATGTCCAGAAAGGAGCAGGCATGGTTGATAAAGATGTTTTTGCCAAGCCGAATCGATCGGCCAAAGTTGGTATGAAAGGGCGGAAAGATCGTGGTCGACGGGTCGATCTGGGTACCGATGATAGTGCTTAGTTGGGTACGTACCTGATCGGTATCAGTAGCCGTTGCGTTCATTAACACGCAAAGCCGGATGGTACGCGAAACGACCTCGCTAAACCGGCCGTATTCCGGATCATCCTTGCGGAGTAGCTCACCAGCTTGAAGTCGTTGAAAAATAGGGCTGTCAGGTAATTGAGTAGTCATTTTGAACGTAAGATAAAATGAACGCTGCGTAGGCTTTCCCGCCTAGCTCAATGCCGCTGTGACTGTTACTCAGGCGTGATCCGCAGGAGCGCATCCGGACTGTTGGTAAGTACGTATAGAGCGCCGTCGGGCCCGATTTTTAAGTCCCGCACCCGGCCATACCCTTTCAGCAATACCTCCTGCTCGGTTACCTTGTCGCCATCGACAACCAGTCGCCTGATCTCTTCAAACTTGAGCGCGGTCACCAGCAGGTTGTTTTGCCAGCGCGGAAAACGCTTACCGGTCACGAACTCGATGGCGCTAACGGCAATGGACGGCGTCCAGTAGGTTATAGGTTGCTCCATGCCTTCCCGCTGGGTTTCGTTGGTAATGATACTACCGTTGTAGTCGATGCCGTAGGTGATCACCGGCCACCCGTAGTTAGCCCCCTTTTTCAGTATATTCAACTCGTCGCCTCCCTGCGGTCCGTGTTCGCTGGCGTAAACAATGCCGGTTACGGGGTGCTGGGCGAGGCCCTGCGCGTTGCGATTCCCCCAACTGTAGATAGCCTGCAAGGCAGTCGACTGGCCATAGAGTGGGTTGTCGTTGGGAATGGAGCCGTCGGCGTTGATTCGGTAAATCTTGCCCGATGGTTTCGATACTATCTGGGCATCGTTGGCGCGGTTCATATCGCCAATGGTAAAAAAGAGATGCCCCTGCCTGTCGAAAAGAAAACGGCATCCCCAGCGTGTGCCACCCGTTACCAGCAACGAGTCCGGCACCTGAAACAAGGTTTGTTCGTTTACCCATTGATGCGACTGCACCTTACCCCGAACGATTTTGGTCATGCCCGGTGTCTTCTTGTCCGTACTGTTCTGCGGATTATGACTGAATCCGATGTATATCCAGCCGTTGGTTTTGTAGTCGGGGTCAAGCGCTAGGTCCATCATGCCCCCAACCAGATCTGTTCCGTATACTTTTGGCAGGCCGGTTATTGGCTGATTGTCCAGTTTGCCGTTTACCAGCGAGAAAAGCTCGCCATTCTTGCCGGTGATGTAAGCCTGATTCGAATCGACGAATTCAATGCCCCAGGGACTAAGCAGCCCTTCAGTTACCAGTTTCTCAATCCTGAGCTTATACCGTTTAGTATCGACATGCAGAGGTAAATCTGTTTTTCTGACCAGTTCCGGCGATGTCTGCGCGTTGAGAATAAAATCGGTGACCGCTTCGATCTCTTTCGCCGACAACACCCCGTCGAATTTGCTCATTTCGGTCGACGGAATCCCGTTCCGAATCGTAGTGAGCAATGAGGCCCGGTCACCACCGTGTTTCCATTCTTTTTTGATAAGTGCGGGGCCTGCGCTGCCTTTCAGTTGCGCGCCATGACAACCGGCACAGTAGTTTTTGTAGACGATTTGTCCATTTTGCGCTAGTGTCTGAACTGACAGCGTCAGGCATAAACCGGCGAGGGCCACTAACTTTCCGGGGGGCAACATGGCCGCAAATGACTTAGGCATGACTCTCTTGATGTAGGTCTATTTCCGATTTCCTGCGTGGCAATTTACACGCTAGGCGTTCATTCTGGCGGCCATACTGTTAACGCAGCATGACCCGTCTTGGGAGCTAATCAGTGTCGATTAGCTCCCAAAGCTGATCTATACCGTTCGAAGTAGCTTGTCCGGGGTAATCGGTAAATCACGAACGCGCTGGCCGGTGGCGTTGAAGACCGCGTTGGCAACCGCGCCGGCAAAACCGATCAGAGCTATTTCGCCCATGCCTTTAGCCCCCATCGGGTTGATGATCGGGTCGGGCTTGTCGATCATAATCGTTTCAATGGCAGGTACGTCGGCGTGAACCGCTACGTGATAATCGGCGAGGTTGTTGTTCACGAAGCGGCCGAAGCGGTGGTCGATAATGGCTTCTTCAGTCAGGGCCATGCCAATACCTCCGGCTACTCCGCCGATCATCTGGCTCGCGGCCGTTTTAGGACTGACGATCCGACCCGAATCGGCGACACTAACGGCTTTTGAGACGCGCACCACGCCCGTCAGCGGATTGACACGTACCTGCACGAAATGCACTGAAAACGAGTACATGGAATACTTCGCCTGTTCTGGCCCACCCTTCGAGTCGGCACTTTTATCAATCACTGTCAGGTTGTTGGTCCGCATCAGATCACGCATCGCCGTTTTTCGGTTGGGTTCCTTCTCCACCGACAGCATCCCATCGGTCATAGTCAGCTCATCGGCCTGCCGACCAGCCAGTGCACCACCCTCTTTAGTGGCGAGTTCAATCAGCTGTTTTTTGATTTTCGTGCACGCGTCGTACACCGCTGACCCTACCGCCGATACAATGGCCGAACCGCCCTGGGTGGGTGCTTTAGGCAACGACGTGTCGCCGTACTCGACTTTGATCTGGTTGATAGGCACGCCAAGTACGTTGTGGGCAATCATGGTCAGGGCCGTTCCGGTACCCGGTCCAATGTCGGTTACGGCGCTTTGAATCGTCAGCGAACCGTCGGCGTTGAGCAGGGCGCGGGCCGACGCTTCCCACCGGAATGCGTTGAACGTACCCGTACTCATGCCGTAGCCGATGAGCCAGTCGCCCTCGCGCTGGCTGGCAGGTTCGTTTTTGCGCTTGCTCCAGCCGATAGCCTCGGCTCCACGCTGGTAGGCTTCTTTGAGATTTTTGCTCGAATAAGGCCGGTTATGTTCGGGGTCTGTTTCGGTATAGTTGCGCAGCCGGAATTCGATCGGATCGAGCCCCAGTTTATGCGCCATTTCGTCCATCGCCGATTCGAGGGCAAAGGCCCCCGACGCTTCGCCCGGCCCGCGCATCCAGATGGGTACGCTCCGGTCGAGTCGTACGATACGGTATCGTGTGCTGACGTTCGGGCAGTCGTACATGAACTTGGTCATGTTAACGGTCGCTTCTGTAAAGTCTTCGTAACTGGCCGTTTCGGCCGTCGCCGCGTGGGCAATGCCAACCAGCTTGCCGCTGGTGTCGGCTCCCATATTGATGGTCTGTACCGTATACGGGCGGTGGCCCACCAGAGTGAACATTTGTGAGCGGTTAACCACCAGCTTTAGCGGCCGGCCAATCTTCCGGGCAACTGCCACGACCGCCGTTTCCTGCGGCCAGGTACGTAGGCCCATGCCAAAGCCGCCGCCCATAAACTCCGTATGCACGCGAATTTTCTTCGGATCAATCTTAAACGCCTGTGCCATAGCCTGCTGCGTGGCGTTGACACCCTGCGTTTTGGCGTAGATCATCAACGTGTCAGCGCCCGTCCAGTGGGCCACGATACCGTGAAGTTCCATAGGGTTATGCACCTCAATGGGAATCGTATAATTGGCTTCCAGCGTGACCGGGGCCGACTTGTATCCATCGGCCTTACCCCGCAGGTAATTGCCGCCATCGGCTCCCTTCGGTGCTACGCCGTCGGCCAGGTGTTTTTCCAGCTTGGTCCGGGTTGCCTGTTTGGCGTAGGTGGCCTTCACGAGGGATGCCGCGTAGGTCGCCCGCTCGAGGCTGTTGGCCACTACCATCGCGATGGGCTGCCCGTCGAACAGGATTTTGGGGCTACTCAGAATTCGGTAGGTTTCTTCGGTTTTCGGCTTGGGCGCTGGGCCGTCGGCTTCTCCGCCCACAGGCGCGTCCCAGCCTGGAATGGGCGGCATATTCTGGTGCGTGAACACGCCGAGTACCCCCGGTGCGTTCTGCGCCTTTTTGGTGTCCATGCTGGTGATAGTGCCGCGGCCAATGTCACTCCCGACCAGCACGCAATAGGCCATGTTGGGCAGTTCGAAATCGGCGAAGTAGTTTGCCCCGCCGGTCACTTTCAACCGGCCATCGATCCGATCGATAGGCGGATTTTTCAGGTCTTTCATGATCAGGCGATTTTAGTGGCGGTTTTTAGCGCGTCGATAAGTGAGTTGGGTGCCAGCGTTAATTTGAAATCATTTTCGCCGTAGCCTTTGGCCCCGGCCATCGCCAGCGTAGCGGCCTGCCTGAAATTGGCTTCCGTAGCGGCTTTGCCCCGCAGAAATTGCTCGGCCTCAGTCAACCGCCAAGGTTTGTGGGCCACCCCGCCCATCGCCAGCCTGATATCCTGGATGATGTCTTTTTTAAGGTCAACCGCAACGCCTACCGAGATTAGCGCAAAGGCATACGAAGCCCGGTCACGTACTTTCAGGTAGTGCGAGTTGTCAGCAAACTTGTTGATCGGAATGTCGACCGATAGAATCAGTTCGCCAGGCAGCAGCGTATTGTCTTTTTGGGGCGTGTCGCCGGGGAGCCGGTGAAAATCGCCGAAAGGAATGATACGATCACCCTTTGGCCCCGATACGTTCACCGTTGCATCCAGGGCTGCCAGTGCAATGCACATATCGCTGGGGTGAACGGCGATGCACTTCGTCGAGGCACCAAAAATGGCGTGCATCCGGTTGATACCGCCGATGGCTCCGCAGCCTGAAGGCCCATTTGGTTGCCCTTTGTCGGGGCCTGCCTGCACGGGACTCCGTTTGTTGCAGGGCATGGAATTGTCGTAAAAATAGGCGCAGCGGGTACGTTGCATCATGTTGCCACCCACCGTTGCCATGTTGCGGAGCTGGGCCGATGCGCCCGCATTGAGCGCCATGGCCAGCAGCGGTGCATGCTTTTTCACCAGCGCGTGCTCGGCTACGGCCGAGTTTTTGGCCATAGCGCCAATGCGCAGACCTGCACTTGTTTTCTCGATGGTTGCCAGCGGTAGTTTGTTGATATCGACCAGCCGCTCAGGCACCACTACGTCGCGCTTCATCAGGTCGATGAGGTTGGTGCCGCCCGCCAGAAAGTACGAGCCGCTTTCCTGCGAGAGGGCCGATACCGCGGCTTTGGGGGTTGTCACCCGCGTATATTGAAATTGGTTCATACTCTGGCTCCTCCTTTTTTAACGTCCATGATCGCATCGACAATGTTGGCGTAAGCTCCGCACCGGCAGATGTTGCCGCTCATATACTCCCGAACCTCTTCGGGGCTGTTGGCATGCCCTTCGCGAATACAGGCCACCGCCGACATGATTTGTCCGGGTGTGCAGTACCCGCACTGGAAACCATCGTGTTTAATAAAAGCGTCCTGCATGGGATGCAGAGGCGCAGTGGGGCCACCGGCTGACAGCCCTTCGATGGTCGTGACTTTACTGCCTTCGGTGGTCATCGCCAGCGTCAGACACGAGTTCACGCGCTGCCCATCGACATGTACCGTACAGGCTCCACACTGACCGTGGTCGCAGCCTTTCTTGGTTCCCGTCAAATGCAGTTGCTCGCGCAGCAGATCGAGCAGCGTGACACGCGGTTCGATGGAGAGCGTGCGCACCGTCCCGTTAATCTCGAGCTGTAGCGGCATCTGTTCGATAGCCGTGGCCAGTTTTTCGTCCAGCCCGTTCTCGATGGCAGCGCTGGCAGCTACAGGCGTCAGGGCCATTGCCGCCAGCGCCGACGATTGTTTCAGGAAATTGCGTCGGGATGAGTTGGATTGATCGAACTCGTCCCCGATGTTGGTAGGCTCAGTCATACACGTTGATTTAGTGGCCAAGAAAAGCTATTGGTTTAAAGCACGAAACACGCCGATTGCTTTAGCTCGAACGTGACTGGTGTGCTTCCGGCACCCAGCGCAGCCGCGAGACCTGCCGGATTAACGACACGTCCCAGCTTGGTATAACTGTAGGATGTCGGAAACGTTTTGTAGAACAGCACCAGCGAAGCGGAGCCGTACAGCATCAGCTCGCCGTTGTGGATCATTCCGGGGTTTGCTGCACTTGGTGGGCAGGTCGGCTGGCAGCTGCTGATTTTGCCATAGACAGGTGGGTGAGCGATCCCGTTACTGCGCGTCTGTGTACGCCTCATCCGTGACGGCCTCCAGCCAGTTGACAGCCCCCCCCTTGCTCACGTTGGGATTGATGGCGATGTGCGTAAACGGACCGTTAGGCCCTGCGCCATGCCAATGCTCAACCATCGGTGGAATGGTTACCGATTCGCCTTCTCGAATTACTCGGGCGGGCTTTCCTTTTTCCTGATAAAAGCCGGTCCCCTGCGTTACGACGAGGAGTTGACCAGCAGGGTGCGTATGCCAATGCGTCCGCGCTCGTGGGGTGAATTCAACGCTGCTCACGATGCAGTCGGTTTCAGTGTTGGGCCCTACGAGAGTGGTAACCCAAACGGTTTCGCTAAAGCTGGTAGCAGGTCCCTGAGTAGCCTGATTCATAGTAGGCGTTTTCATTTGTTGAGCCATGATCATTTGTGTTGTTGCTGATAAGATCCCGACCAGAAAGTAAAACGTAAGCAGGTTGATTGATAACTTCATATACTTACGAACGGTATAAAGTCTATTCACTAATAAGCGGCGAATGAAGCTGCAAACGTACCTGGAACGACAAGGTTACTTTATAGTAAAATCAGTGCATTTTTTATGAAAACCGCACATTTAGCATAAAGTAATTATCAGTGAAATTGGCTGCCACGTGGATTAGGCGAAATATTATACTGTTGACTGACAATAGTTTAGCTAACTATTTTCTGCTTTTTGCCGCATGTAGGCACTTTTATGAGTGGAGAGTTGTCTCTACCAATTATGAAAACGCAATCGCATGGTTCATGGGAACGACGGAGCGGCGACGTCCTGCCCATCACGATGGTATATGATATACCATCTGTTCTGCCGCCTGGCACCACACCGGTAAGCCGACTTTATTACGAAGACTGGACTATCAAAGTTGTCGATCGCGAGAAAACCGGTTGTGACAATTACCTCACGCCAAATCGCCGTGACTTTTACAAGATCATGTTCATGACCAGCGGCACGGGCATGAAAACCATGGGGAAAGCCAATTACTTCATCGACGAGCGTACGATTCTATTCTTACATCCCAATGAAATAGTATGCTGGCGCAATGCGTCACCCAAGTCGGGCGGTGGCATTTTTTGCCTGTTTAAAAAACGATACCTGGATCAGCACCCGTCGCTGAAACTGATTATCGACCGCTATAAATTTTTCACGGAGAAGAAGATACTGCGTTTATCCGAAGAGTCGGCCGGGATGATTCATCGCCTGTTGACCCAAATGAAAGCCGAAGCGGCAGCGGGGGGCGACCTGGCCGAAGAAGCGATGCAGGCCTATGTGCAGCTGATCCTTGTTGAAAGCTTAAAAGGTGCTGATTATGAGCCAGTAGGAGAGATTACTAACGATTACCGGCATGTGTATGATTTCTTCGAATTACTGGAGAAAGAAACCAATCTCGCCAATATTGACAACCCTATCCGGATGCGATCGGCTAAAGACTATGCCGAGAAGTTAAGCCTGAATCCGAACTATCTGAATGGATTAGTGAAAAAGCATACCGGGCAACCCGTAAGCACACTGATAAAAAACCGACTTCTGGAAGAAAGCAAAGCCCTGCTGGTGCAAACTAACTGGACCTTGCAGGACATCAGTCAGATCATTGGCTTTGCCGATCAACCCAACTTCAGCCAGTTTTTTAAAAAATACGTGGGTATCACGCCCACTGAGTTCCGGCGTTCGCCCATCTCGCCCGATTACGAGGGGTGATCGGCAAACCTGGCGAGAAGAAGTGGTCGCTTACAGGCTTTCGTAGCCCCTGTACAACGAAAGCCTGTAAGCGACTTTTCACCACTACTCAACTGTTATGACGCGGGTTCGCTCGATTGGCTGAACGGTGGTGATCTTGATATCGCGAGTGATCATTTCCAGCCCATTCGACACTTTCAGCACATAGTCATTAGCCGACAGGTGACTCAGATCCATGCTGAGCCGGATCAACTCTTCGTCGGCATATAACGTACGATTGAAGTACACATGGCCCGCGCGATTCATGAGCTGAATGTAAACGAGGCCACCCAGTTCCTTGTCGACGTTAACGCGCAGTTTGCCGGTTGCGGAGACCAGCGCACTAACATCGAAGTGAACCAGTTTTGTGGGTTGATTACGTTTCGTGCTTTGCCGGATTGGCCCGGATACTGACGTGAGGCTGACGGTAGAAGCCAGCAGGAGCGAAAAGACAATCGTTTTCATTGTGTTTAACCGTTTGTGAGTCAGGAAAAGGCCAGCCGACCGAAAGCCCACTGGCCCGACAAAGACGGTCTGTCAGCGAAGGAGTTGCGTGAGCAGGACAAACGGTTAAAAAAAAGGTCAGGCGGAGAATGACGAAATAGGTGGCAACGTACCTATTGGATTATTCACCAACTTAGCCGGCTAAACCACCCTCGCTATGACGCTCGTTGCTTCTATCCTGATCGGCCTTGTTGCCCTGGAACACCTGTATATTTTGTGGTTCGAGATGTTTGCCTGGGAAACAAAAGGCAAAGCCATCTTCAAGGGAGCGATGCCCGCGGACCTGTTCAAGCCAACCAGAAAACTCGCCGCCAATCAGGGGCTTTACAACGGGTTTCTGGCTGCTGGTCTCATCTGGACGTTTTTTATCGACGAAGAGCCCTGGAAGACTTATATCGCCATCTTTTTCCTGAGCTGCGTCATGATTGCGGGCATTTACGGGGCACTAACGGCCAGCCGGAAAATCTTTGTTGTGCAGGCACTCCCGGCTATCCTGGCACTCATCGCGGTGCATATCCGGTAACGTACCTGCCCCGTCAGAGTCCGCTCCATAGGTAACGTGAACAGCTTGGTTGCTGGGTTGGTAGAAGCAGTAACAAATAAACCCGCTGACCGACATGCTCGACCAACCGCAGGCAGCCGACGATGCCGAAGAACCAGATGACTCGCTGGTCATCGATGCCAACACGACGCTCGATATTTTTATCGGCCCTAACAATTCAATCACCGAACTGGCCGACACCTTCGACGAGATGGATGGGGTGCAGGCCGAGACCATTGATATTACCAACGAGAAAGACGGCACCCATTTGGAGGTGATCTCGCTGGAAGAGCCCTCGCCCGATCAGCCGAACATCAACGTAGTCGACAACTTTGTTACGGTCGAAGGCATTGGACCGGAAGTAGCGGCGTTGCTCATTGCGGGGGGGATTCGCACGTTCAAGCAACTGGCCAATACACCCGTAGAACGCATCCGGGCCATTCTGGAAGTGGCCGGGCCGCGGTTCCGGATTCACGACGCGCACGAATGGCCGGAACGCGCCAGCAGGTTGCAGGTGCAACAACCAGGGCGCCGGACTCCGATCGAATAGAAAGCGGCCTAGCCCATAAATCGCTTCAGGTACGTTGCCGTGCGGCTTTTTGTTGATCTGGCCACTTCGGCTGGAGGGCCTGCCGCCACTACCTGACCGCCTTGTTCGCCCGCACCGGGGCCAACATCGATCACCCAGTCGCTGCCCGCTACCACACGCATGTCGTGCTCGACCACGATAACTGTATTACCGGCGTCGACCAGTCCGTCGAGTTGGGCGCTAAGGCGCTCTACGTCGGCCGGGTGAAGGCCGGTGGTGGGTTCATCGAGAATGTACAGCGTGTTGCCATGGCCCACGCGCTGCAGTTCGGTAGCCAGTTTGATGCGCTGTGCTTCCCCGCCCGACAGTTCGGTGGCGGGTTGGCCCAGACGCAAGTAGCCGAGACCCACTTCGCGAAGCACCGCTAACGAACGGCGAACGGCGGGTTCACTGTCGAAGAAGTCATAGGCTTCGTCAACCGTCAAGTGCAGCACATCGGCGATGTTTTTGTCCAGGTACGTCACTTCGAGGGTTTTGGCGTTGTAGCGGGCGCCGTGGCAGACGGGACAGGGCGTATACACACTGGGTAGAAATAGCAACTCAACCATCACGAAGCCTTCGCCCTGGCACTTTTCGCAGCGCCCTTTTGCTACGTTGAACGAAAACCGACCGGCATCATACCGACGGGCTTTGGCCAGTTTCGTGGTGGCAAACAGCTTGCGAACGTGGTCGAACAGACCGGTGTAGGTGGCCAGATTAGACCGCGGGGTGCGACCAATTGGTTTCTGATCGACCTGCACCAGCCGTTTTATTCGCTCCATACCCGCCGTAATGGAGCCACCCAGCGTAACCGGGGCCACATCCTGCAGGGGATCGCCTTCGTCCTCAGCTACGGCCTGACTTCCCAGCGCACCAGCCACCAGATCGACCAGCACCTGACTGACCAGACTCGACTTGCCGGAGCCCGATACCCCCGTGACCGTGGTGAGTACGCCGAGGGGAAAAGCTACATCGAGCTTGTTCAGGTTGTTGCGGGTGACACCCTCCAGCCGCAGCCAGCCTTGAGCGGGTCGTTGCTCGGGGCGGTGAAAGGGTCGGTCGCCAAACAGGTACGGCCGTGTTTTCGACGCCTGGATCTGGGCTAGCCCCGCCGGTGGACCACTGTACAGAATTTGCCCGCCTTTTTCGCCAGCGTCTGGTCCAACATCAATTATCCAGTCGGCCTGCCGGATAACGTCCAGTTCATGTTCCACTACGAAAAGTGAATTTCCCGAGGCTTTCAGTCGGTTGAGTGCCCGCAGGAGCGCTTCCGTATCGGCCGGGTGTAGCCCCGCTGATGGTTCGTCGAGCACGTATACCACGCCAAACAGGTTGGAACGTACCTGCGTGGCCAGCCGCAGCCGCTGATGCTCGCCCGGCGACAGGGTAGGGGTACTGCGTTCCAGCGATAGGTAACCCAGCCCCAGATCGAGCATGACATCGAGCCGGGCGACAAGATCCGCCGCGATCCGCTGCACAACCAGGACTTTCTCGGGGGCCTCTTCACCCAAACGGGCCATTTTACCCGTAGTCTGTTCCGCGTACGGCCGCATGATGCGGGTGAGTTGGTCGAGCGAAATTCGGGAAATATCGGCAATATCGTGTCCGGCAAAGGTGATCGACAGCGATTCCTGCCGGAGCCGTTTGCCCTTGCAGAGCGGGCATTCGGTGCTGCGCATGTATTGCGCCACCCGCTTCTTCATCAGCGGGCTTGTGGTGTTGGCAAACGTTTGGCGAACGTACCTGCGCGCCCCCGTAAACGTGCCCATGTAGCTGGGCGTCAGGTTCCGTTTGATGGCCTGTTGCACCTGATCGCGTTCCCAACCCGAGTACACGGGCACCACCGGTTGTTCCTCGGTGAACAGAATCCAGTCGCGGTCCTTTTTAGGCAACTCGCGCCAAGGCGTGTCAATGTCGTAGCCTAGTGTAATCAGGATCTCACGCAGGTTCTGGCCGTGCCAGGCGGTTGGCCAGGCGGCAATGGCCCGTTCGCGAATCGACAGTGTATCGTCGGGAACCATGGTCTGCTCGGTAACCTCGTAAATCCGACCCAGACCGTGGCATTCCGGGCAGGCACCTTCGGGTGTGTTAGGCGAAAATGATTCCGCGTACAGGATCGACTGGCCCTTCGGGTACTCACCCGCCCGCGAGTACAGCATGCGAAGCAGGTTCGACAAGGTCGTGACGCTACCCACTGATGAGCGAGTCGTTGGCGCGCCGCGCTGCTGTTGCAGGGCAACCGCCGGGGGCAAACCGTCGATCTCGTCGACTTCTGGTACGGCCATCTGATTGAATAGCCGCCGGGCGTAGGGCGACACCGACTCCAGATAGCGCCGCTGGGCTTCGGCGTATAAGGTGCCGAAGGCCAGCGATGATTTGCCCGACCCCGACACCCCGGTAAACACCACCAGCGCATCGCGCGGAATAGTTAGCGAGACGTTTTTAAGGTTGTTCTCCCGCGCCCCCGATACACGTACCTGACCGGGCGGCTGAGTGGCATCTGTTTGGTTCGATTCGTTCTGCATGTAAATCGATTAACCCAAAACCGGCCGATCTGCTTCCCGTACGTGACCATTACGGCCGTAAGTTTAGCCACTGGCTTGCGCTGACCCGCTGCGGCTAGACAAACCCCAGCGTGTCGAATTTGCGGCCCAGAATAGCTGTGTCGTCGGTTTTTAGCCAGTCGCGGAGCAGGGTAGCGTAGATATTCCGGAAATCGACGGTGTATTTCAGGTCGCCCTCGTCGAGATTGGTGAGGTTGGGTGCTTCGTTGAAAACCTTGCCGGGCGTAAGGCCACCGCCAATCAGAAAGACATTATTGGCGGTGCCATGGTCGGTGCCGTTGCTGGCGTTCTGCTTTACCCGACGGCCAAATTCCGAGAAGGTCATCAGCAATACATCATTCTGGCGATCGGTCGCCTTCATATCGCCCATGAACGCCTTTACCGCGTCGGCGTATTGCCGCAGCAGGCGCTCCTGCTGGTTTGGCTGGTTGATGTGCGTGTCGAAGCCAGAAATGGAGATGTAGTACACGCTCGTACTAACGCCCGATTGAATCAGTTCCGACACGGTCTTCAGCCGACTGCCCAGTTCAGTGGTTGGGTACGTTCCCCGGGTAGCGCTCACCGGACTAGCCGATTTTGCCGATTTGTCGTAGACGTATGCCGCCGATGATACGGTTTCGGCCAGTGTTTTGTAGAGGTACGACACGTTGTTATGCTCGTTGTCATGGCGCGATTTGGCCAGCCCCTCCATCAGGTTACCCCGCGTCTGGTTGTACAGCTTTTGCGGATTCAGCATCGCCAGGCCATTCACGTTGGTGCCTTTCAAGGCCAGGCTCAGCGTATCGTCGACCTCTACAGCGCGGTGGGGCTGGCAGGCGGCGGCACCTATGCAGTTGGCGTCGAGGTAGCGGCCGAGCCAGCCGGTGGCCAGGTACTTGTCGGAGTCGCTGGCAGTTTGCCAGATGTCCATCGACCGGAAGTGCGACCGATCGGGATTTGGATACCCTACGTTGTTGATGACCGTTACCAGCCCATCGTCATACAGCGATTTTAGCGATTCCAGTGCGGGGTTAAAGCCGATCTCGTCGTTGAGCGACAGAACTTTATCGCGCGGAATGGCCAGGGTTGGGCGTTCGCGGTAGTAGATATCATTGCGGAAGGGGACCACCGTGTTTAGCCCGTCATTGCCGCCCGACAACTGCACAATCACCAGCGTTTTGCCCGTTGCCGGGGCCATGCCCAACTGGTTCAACTCGTACGCCTTCAGGAAGTGCGGAATCAGCATCGTTCCGGCAGTGGTGAGGGCCGATTTCTTTAAAAAGTTTCTGCGTTGCATGTCAGTACCGGGATTAACACAGTTGATATTCGGGGAGGGCCATCAGGGAGGCCGTCAAGACTTTGATCTGTTCGCTCCGGGAGCTGTCAGGTTTGAGCCGCTTTATAACCGCTGCCCGCTGGGTAGCCCCAAGCGGCTGCTGCAACAGAAAATGAGCTAGTTCGTCGGGGAGTTTATCCGTACTGACAGGAGCGAAAGCGGCTTCAAACGCCTGCCAGTCGGCGGTGGCTTGCAACGACCCTTTGCCCCGTTTCGAGAGCAGTTCGGTGTTTACGTCGCCATCTTCCTTGGGTCGGGTGGTCACCTGGCCTGCCTGCAAAAGCAAATCGGGGAGTTTCATACGGAACAGTAAACTCGAGCTATCGATCCAGTTCCGACCACCGGGCCAGCCCGCAACATTTGGCGGGTACAGCAATACCTGCCCCAGCGTACGCTGAATAAAAATAACCGATTGCTGCTGGTCGAACCGGATGCCCAGTGCGTGTTGCATACCCGCCAGCAGCTCTACCGGCGACTTGATCCGGTTGCCCACTACGGCCGGTTCATAGAACCAGTCGGCGGTGAAGATGGTCTCCAGCAGGTCGCTGATATTATAGCCTTTACTGTAAAAGCGGTCGGCGAGGGTATTGATGCGGGCCATTGCCGTGGCGTCGGTAGCCTGTTCATCGACCAGAAACCGGTAGATTTTGCCGGTCACAAAGCGGGCCGTCTGTTTGCGCTCCAGCAGCAGCCGGATCACATCGTCGCCCGTAAACGCACCCGACTGGCCAAAAATCGTTTTAGGCCCGTTGTCGTGCTGATTTGGCCGAAACAGAAACGCGCCGTCGGCATTGAATCCCCAGCCCGTAAAGGCGCGGGCAGCATCTTTTACGTCAGCTTCAGTATAATTGGCTGTTGTACCGTCGGTGCGCCCGAGTGTGAACAGTTCCATCACCTCGCGGGCGAAATTCTCGTTGGGCGCGTTCTTCTTGTTCTGCTGATTATTCAGAAATTGAAGCATGGCGGGCTCTTTCGATACCGCCATCACCAGGTCGCTGAACGTACCAAGAGCGTGCTGCCGAATAGTGTTCAGGTATTGCTGCATCGCCACCGGATTGAGCACGCGGCAGGCAAAATGACCATGCCAGAACAAGGCCATCTTTTCGCGGAGCATATCCTGGCCGGCTGCCATTTGTCCCACCCACAGCACATTCAAATCCCGAATATGCTCGGCGTTTTCTTTGAGGCGCTGTTTCAGCATGTCCCGGTCAATCATGCCGGTGCGTGCCATGCCACGCAGACCTTTCCGGTCAACGAGTTGGGTCGACTCCATCACCGTCAGAGGCGCAAAGGACGTATCGGGATGCAGCAGGTCGCGCACTACTTTCTTGATAGACCGGCTGCTCTCACGCTGCACTACGGCGGGCGTTGCGCCAAAACCGGCCCGCCAGTACAGATGTTGTAGTTGCTGTTGCTTGCTAATGGAACGCATAGTTGAGTGAGTGAACTGTCTGGGTAGAAATTAATAGGAACCTGACTACGTACGAATCTATATTATCGCAACCGGTAAACCCGACGTGGAGCGACATATACCCGACGGGGAGGCGCATACCTAATTGGTCGTGGCGTAACGTATACTGGTCTCGGCGCAATGTAAACAGGGCGAGGTGCCACGTAAACGGGACGGGGGGCGATGTAAACGGGGCGAGGTGCCACGTAGACAGGGCGAGGCGCTACATAAACCGGTCTGGGAGCTACGTAGACAGGACGCGGACGCGAATTCAACCTGACAACAACGCGTTGCGCGTTGGCAAACTGGGTAAAAAAGAGGCTACTTCCCAGCAAAAGTAACAAGGCAGTTTGTGCAGTTTTCATCAGTTTTATGGCCTTAACGTTGTGTACTTAGTTCACTATCAGCCCTTGCGTATGCCAGTAAAGGCTTGTTCTATGACCAGCTTCAACCAGAGAAGTTTAACGGACATTCAGTCATAGAATGCCATTGTCCGGTAAAACTTGCGGGGGGGCGACAAAAAATAAAATCTTTTTTACCCGCCCCGCAAGTTTCACGGCCCTTTCCGCATTTACTAACTAGAAGCCAAGCCAGTCACATTGGACGTACCTGAACTCATTGCCGGATTACAGCAGGGCAACCCCGATGCCTTTCGGCAGTTGGTGCTGACCTATCAGAGTCGTGTGTACAACACGGTGCTGGCCATTGTACGGCAACCCGAAGAGGCCGAAGATGTAGCGCAGGAGGTGTTTGTTCAGGTCTTCGAGTCGATTAAATCGTTTGGTGGCGATGGTAAGCTGACGGCCTGGATTTACCGGATCGCCACCACCAAAGCATTGGAAGCGTACCGGAAACGACATGCCCGCAAACGGTGGGGCGGCATTCCGTTCTCGTTTTTCACGTCGTTTTTTGGGGGTGATGGGGCCAAAGATGGGTTAGCCGAGCGACATCACCCGGTTGATTTTGCGCATCCGGGGGTGAAACTGGAGCAGCAGGAACGATCGAAGGTGCTTTTTGCCGCCATAGCCCGGCTCGTCGACCAACAGAAGATTGCGTTTACCCTGTTTCATATCGAAGGGCTTTCTTATCAGGAAATTGCCGACGTGATGCAGGTATCGGTATCCGCCGTGGAGTCACTGCTTCACCGGGCTAAGGCAAACCTTCGAAAGTGGCTACGAGCGTACTACGAGACAGAAATGGATTGATATTGACAGGATACAGACAACATGAAGAAGCAACGAATTGAGGAAGAGGTCGACAAAACGCTTGGGTCTGTTGCAGGCATGGAGCGGGCCGAACCGAACCCGTTTTTCCTGACGCGGGTGGAAGGGCGACTGGCGCAGCGGCAATCGGTGGGCCCAACGGCCTGGCTGTTTCGTCCGGTCTGGGCAGTGGCTTCGCTGGGCCTGGTACTGGTGCTGAATCTGTCGGCGGTGCTTTACGTTCGTGAGCAGCTCGACCGGCACGAACAGGAGCAGGAGTCTGTCGGCCTCACGTCGGAGTGGGGGCTCGATGCCACCTTGTTGGACTGGTAAACGGATGGAGACGAAAAAGCGATTTTATTGGCTTTGGGCTGCCATCGGGCTATTGCTCTGCCTGAACCTGCTCACGATTGGCTGGGTGGTGCGAAAGACAAATACGGTGCGCACTGCCCGGCCGCTGGCCGAAGGGGCGCTGGTACGGCGGCTGGGATTTTCGCCCGACCAGATGAAGCAATACCGAAAAAGCCGGGTACAGCTTCGCCAGCAAAGTAAACCGCACGAAGACAGCCTCCGCCGTTTCCGAACCCGCTTGCTCGAACAGGTGAAGCAACCAGCTGTGTCAGATGAGCAGTTGGATGAGCTGATTGCGCAGCTATCGCAGCAAAACCGGCAGATCACCCGGTTTCGGTTTAGGCACTGGCAACAGGTACGTGCCATCTGTACGCCCGACCAGCAAGCACAGTTCGATCAGCTCATTGGCCGAATGGGGCAGGGACTGAACAGTCCGGGGCTTCGCGCCCGACTTCGACAGGAAAATTGAAGCGTAGAACCCTTCCTGGTCGTGCGCTTGTGCGGGCATTGAGATGGGCATAATTCGCAGAGCTACAGGTTAATGTGTTTTAACTGGCCGCTCTACGTAAAAAAATATAGCTTGCTGCCGCAAGTTTCCGAGGGAAAAAGCATCTAACCAGTTACTACCGGGTTGTTGCAGGAAATAACCCTACAAACCAATCAAAATCAGTATTCATCATGAAAAATAACATCATGCTTGCCCTGCTTGTCAGCGCATTTGTATCTGTTCAAAGCTTTGCACAGGACGCACCAGCTCAAGACGCCAACCGGGCCGAACGTCGTGGGGGTATGGCCTCAATGACGCCCGAGCAGCGGGCCGAGCGGCAGACTGCGCAGATGAAAAAAGAACTGACGCTGACCGCCGAACAGGAAACGACAATTACGGCGCTTAACCTGAAATTTGCGCAGCAACAGCAGAAGATGATGGCCTCGGGCGAGCGGAATCCGGAAGCTATGAAGCAGGCAATGGATGCCCGCGATGCTGAATTGAAAGCAGTGCTGACTAAAGACCAGTTCGGTCAATACGAAAAGATGCGGGAAGAGCAGCGGAACCGGATGCGTGAAGGCCGTGGCCCACGTAATAACCGCAAATAGGATCAGAGCGTAGGCTGTGTTCAGCCGGTTATTCGGTGATGCCGGCAAAAGCTGTAGACCAGCAAAAAAGGAAGGTGCCGGGATTACAAAATCTGGCTACCTTCCTTTTTTTGCTGGTTACCATCCCGAATCGAGGCACATTCACTCGCAAGGTCAGGCCATCAGAGCAACCCATTATGCGTAAGTTTGAGCGCTACTTCCGCTTGTTCGTCTACGTACCGTAAGCGCGTACTAGCAGAGTGGGTGACGTACCTACGGCACACTGGATAGAGTCACAAGCGTTTAGTCGATGAGTATCAGGGAAGTAACCCGTTCAGATTTTCAGGAATGGTTTGAGATGGCGCAACAACTCTGGCCGAATTATGACACCAACGAGATGACGGATGCCCTGATGGCGATTCTGCGTTCCTCCATCGAAGCCGCGTTTCTGTTGCGTAATGACGACAACGTCGCCGTCGGCTTCATTAACCTCTCGCTCCGATACGATCCCATTCCGGGGGCTACCCGGAAACCCGTTGCCTACGTAGAGGGCGTTTTCACCCGGCCCGAATTCCGGCAACAGGGACTGGGCAAGCTCCTGATCGAACAGGCTGAAGAATGGACCAGACTACAGGGCTGTGCCGAACTCACCGCCGATGTGGAGACGGATAATCAGGCAAGCCACGCCTTTCATAAGCGGATGGGCTTCGAAGAGGCCGGCCGGGTCGTCACCTTCATCAAGTACGTGTAAAGTGCCGATCGGACTACGGCTCTAAGTCACGACACTTATTCCTTGAGTGCTTCGATCACCAGGGTTATCTCTTCGGCAGTAGCATCGGCATTGCCTGAGTAACCAAGGCTTCGGTAACGTACCCGGCCTTTAGGATCAATGATCACTTTGGTCGGAATACCCTGCACACCGTAGGAATCAGACACCTTCTGGTTCATGTCGAGCGGCACAACGCCTGTATAGGGCTGTTTGGCCATAAACGACTGAACCCGGCTCAGCGGGCCTCCCTCGCGGGTGTTCACAAACAGAAACAACACGTTGGGGTCGTTTTTGAAATAATCCCGCGCTTGTCGCATGGCCGGAAACGACGCTATACAGGGCCCACACCAGGTAGCCCAAAAATCGAGAACAACCACTTTGCCGCGTAGCGCCGCCAGTGACACCTTGCCTCCGTCGAGGGTAGTCAGGGTGAAACCGGGTGCTGGCTCGTTGACAAACGTTTCGGCTAGATCGGCCCGGCGATCGGCCCGGTAATTGACTTCCAGCTTCCGTAGATACGCCTCGGCCTGAGCGGTGCCGCCCATTCGTTTGGCCTGCCAGTCGCGGAGATTACTCCGAAGCCGGGGTGTAACTCGGCCTGCTTTCACTACTCGCTCAATATAAGGCAGCACAGAGTCGGCACGGGTGGCCTGAATGGCGCACTGCCATAGTCGCTCACTGGTTCGCGGATCGGTGTTGTCGTCCTCGAGGCCATCGACCGATTGCTTAAACGTAGCCAGCGCCTGGGGCGTGCGTTTCTGGAGGGCATACGCATAGGCTAAGGTGGCCTGGTAGGCCCTGATCTGCGCGGCTCGTTCGGCGGCGTCTGCTTTGGGCTGGGTACGTTGCTGCAGGGCGCTCATGGCGCGGGAAGCTACCCAGTCGGCCTGTGGAACGCCGCGTTCTTCGTCGGTCATCTGCTGTGCAAAGCTGTGGAGCAGGGCCGGGTCGGTATCTTTCAGCGGCTGCTGGCCTAAAAAGGTAACCAACTCCCGAAACTGACCTGCTTTGAAATACCCTTCAGCCAGCGAGCTAACCAGCATGGGTCGATAGGCCGATGTCGGGAACGATTGCGTAAAGGACGTGAAGCTGGTCAGTTTCTTCGTTAGATCGGCTTCTGCCCGAATGGCACCAGCGCGTGCTTTCTGGGCTGCGTCGCCGGTGGGGTCAACTGTTCTGATCCGGTCACGGGCGGCCTGCGCCAGAGTGGGTTCGATAAGCTGGTCGTACAGGCGGGCAGCGTTGTTAAGATCCTCGGGTGTAAGGCCGGTCTGACGGCTTTTCAGGTACGCATCGATGTTGGCCAATGCCGTTTTCTTCGCATTGGGTTTTTGCTGACGAATCTGCACCGAAATAATGTCGGCCCAGTACTGAGGTCGGTTGGCCGGGTATTTCTGAATTTCCTGCTCGTATTTCTGAATGGCCCACGTCCAGTCTGGCGTTATTTTCAGCGCATAGGGAAAAGCGGTTCGCACCAGTACCGACGCCTGCCCGCCGACAGCATGCGGGCGAACTGTGCCCGTTGAGTCGTAAAGCAGAATTGGGAAGAAATGACCGTTGTTATGGTCGATCAGCGTGGGGTTGGTTTTACTTCTGAAGGTCATGGCCAGCCCCGCGATGGTCTTTTTGGGCAAGGTAAGCTCACCCGTTACGGTATTCCCCTGCCGGACAGCCGTTGCCGTTGTGGGCTGGCTGAGGCGCATGGCCGATGGGCCGGCATACGGAACGTACCTGCCTTCGATCTGTGCTTCACTGCCCAGGGTTGGGCCGGGTGTATACGTAAACGAAACCACATCGCCTGGTACCGGCCGTTCGGGAACATACCTGAACTGCTGGGCGAAGAGGGAAAGCGTGAGAAGCGAAAAGAGGAGTGTGAGGCTGCTTTTCATCGTTTATTCGGTAGGGAGACGTGAATCAACAGGCGATCCCGCCCATGCCCTAATCTGCGTAGCCAGTTCAGTCTGCGTGTGCTGCGTGTGATCTTTGGCGTACCAGCCGTGCGCCCGCTCAATCACCTCCTCGAAGGGAAGATTCTGAGTTTTCCAGACGTCCATTTCTGCTTGCAACGCCTGTGGGCGTGGCCCCCACGTACCCAGCTCGCGGAGGGTATCGGCCTCCAGACAAATCAGCTTTGGAATAGATCGTCCCCCGTTGGTTCGGTACGCATCGATCACATCGATGTGCTGGTCGCGTAGCAGGAGGCGCAGTTCAATTTTTCCTGAAAAATCGGCAATATGTTTCATGACCGGTAGTGTCTGGGCCACGTCGCCACACCATGACTCTACCAGCACCAGCCATACCCAGGTACGTTGTTGGGCAGCCAGGGCCGTTTTTATCGATTCGGTCAGCAGTACCGTTTTTTCGAGCCGCCGAATTCGGGCAAAATTCACGTTGGTAAACCCCAGAATCTGCTCCGTGTTGTAGTGCGGGTCGTCGGAGGTGGTCAGTTTGTCAGCAAACCGCTGCTTCGCCAGACTCATGTACTGCGCATAAGTCATCGACTCGGCTATGAGTGCAGGCGTGATAGGGGGGATGGTTGTTGGTTGCATAGGTAGTCAGATAAGCAACGAAAAGCGACGTTCGTTTGTGTAAAAAAAGGGCAGTATTGCAGCACGTTGTCAACCCAACAACGTTCCGTAATACTGCCCTTTGGCAGCTACATCACTCTACTTCAAATTAATACGCCCGGGCAAAGACCACGCGCTTAGTCGATGGTTTACCGGAGTATACACACGTACCCGCTTCTTCAGGCGCATCCAGCGGGATACACCGGATCGTGGCTTTCGTAGCGTCTTTTATCGCATCTTCCGTTTCGGAGGTGCCATCCCAGTGGGCCATGATAAAGCCGCCTTTTTCGATTTGCGCTTTGAACTCGTCGAAGGTATCCACCCGGAACGTATTCGCCTCGCGGAACGCCAGGGCTTTCTGGTAAATCGACTTCTGGATATCGTCGAGCAAATTCTTAATGTGCTCGGGCAGACCGTCGAAGGCGACGGTTTCTTTCGTCTTCAGGTCACGACGGGCAATCTCCACGGTTCCGTTCTCCAGATCGCGCGCCCCCATTGCCAACCGGACGGGGACACCGCGCAGTTCGTATTCGGCAAATTTCCAGCCCGGCTTGTTGGCGTCCGAGTTGTCGTATTTCACGGAAATGCCAGCCTTTTTCAACTCCGCCATCAGTGGCTTCACCTTGTCAGTAATTGCGTCTAGCTGCTCCTCAGAACGGTAGATAGGCACGATTACTACCTGAATAGGGGCAAGCTTTGGTGGAATAACCAGACCAGCGTCATCTGAATGAGCCATAACCAGGGCACCCATCATCCGCGTCGAGAGGCCCCATGACGTACCCCATACGTACTCGAGTGTATTCTGCTTGTTCAGAAACTGCACGTCGAACGCCTTGGCGAAGTTTTGACCCAGGAAGTGCGACGTACCTGCCTGTAAGGCTTTGCCATCCTGCATCATTGCCTCGATGCAAAGCGTATCATCTGCACCTGCAAAACGCTCGTTGGCCGACTTGGTACCACGAATAACGGGCATGGCCATCCACTCTTCAGCGAAGGTGGCGTACACTTCCAGCATCTGCCGGGTTTCCTCCTGCGCTTCCTGCGCCGTAGCATGGGCCGTGTGGCCTTCCTGCCATAGGAATTCGGCTGTACGGAGAAACAAACGGGTCCGCATTTCCCAGCGAACTACGTTGGCCCATTGGTTAATCAGTAGCGGCAGATCGCGGTAACTCTGGATCCAGTTTTTGTACGTGCTCCAGATAACCGTTTCCGACGTTGGCCGTACGATCAATTCTTCTTCGAGTTTAGCGTCCGGATCAACGATAATTCCGGAGCCATCTTCGGCATTTTTGAGCCGGTAATGGGTCACTACGGCGCACTCTTTGGCGAAGCCCGCCACGTGCGATGCTTCCTTACTCAGGTATGATTTGGGGATAAACAGCGGGAAGTACGCGTTCTGGTGGCCGGTTTCCTTGAACATATCGTCCAGGGCCCGTTGCATCTTTTCCCAGATCGAAAAACCGTAGGGTTTGATGACCATGCAGCCCCGAACGGCTGAATTTTCGGCCAAATCAGCCCGTTTGACCAGTTCGTTGTACCATTCCGAGTAATCCTCGGCCCGCGTCGGTAATGCTTTAGCCATTAGTTGCCAGTTTATCGGTCACAACTCGCTGCTTTCTGTATCGCTATCTGTGTACCCGGTTGTAGGCCAGGAGCGTAACTGAAAACGGCAAACAGTAAACGGTAAACTATTTTTTAAAAAGATTAAACCTTGATTAGATCACCTTGTCTAAGTAAATAGAAAGGGTTGCAAAGATAGGTTTTAATCCTATTTTTGTAATCAAACAGCCACCATTCTGGTTATAATGGCAGCTTGATACTTTCTTTCTGCTTGAACCCTCACACTAGTATTAACCGCTTGGTTTTATGAGACTAAATAAGACGTGGCAATATCTGGCAATGGTCGCTCTGCTAGGTACGGGAGCTTGTAGCTCCAGCCGTCAGGTTGCCCAAAATGCCGGTGAGGTCGATGACCTCTATGGTAACTCAGGCGACGCGGCCGTATTTGCCGGCGACGACCGGAAAACGACGCAGCAGGATGTTCGTCAAGCCTCACGGCTCGACCGTCGTCAGCTGCAGCAGCGTGGCGCCAACCTGAACCCAGATTATGTGGACGGGCAGCAGGGCGAAGCCGACGCTGATTATTACACTGAATTAAGCGCCCGTCAGGTACAGCGTGGTATCTCACCCGATCCGGGTTGGGGAACCAGCTACAACGACGGTTTCGTAAACGGATATAACCAGGGTCTGTACGGTGCCAATAGCTGGAACCGCTGGGGGCTGGGTAACTCCGGCTTTTTGGGCGGCATGAGCTTAGGCTTTGGCATTGGCTCAGCGTTTGGATACAGCCCATTCGGTTACAGTCCGTTTGGCTATAACTCGTACGCTTTCGGTAGCCCATTCGGGTACAATCCGTATGCGTACGGTGGCGGGTTCTACGATCCGTTCTATAGCTCGTTCGGCTACGGTGGATTTGGTGGCTTCGGTTACAATCCTTACGCGTATTATGGTGCTGGTCTGTACGGTGGTGGCGCATATTACGGCCGCCCAACAGTTGTTAACAACAACTATATTGTAACCGGCGCTGACCCATACCGGAATAACCGGACATATGGCCCTCGTGGTAGCAGCACGTCGGCACGTTACAGTGGTGATTTCAACAACTCATCGCCAACTGGTGGTCGTCGGTCGGGTAACTACAGTTCGTCGTACAACAACTCGTCTACAGCCAGCGGTAACTATTACAGCACGCCGAACTCGGGTCGTGGGTCGAGCCGTGGTGCCGGATCGTACAACAATTCGTCGTCACCAAGCGGCGGTCGTACATCAGGTAACTACTCGCCATCAACGGGGTCTGCATCGGCAGGTACGTATTATGAGCGTCCGTCATCGAACAGCAGCCGGTCGTACACACAGCCTTACAGCAGTGGTGGTGGCAGCAGCCGTGGTAGCTACACGCAGCCATCACAGCAGCGGTCGTCATACCAGCAGCCCTCGCAGCCGAGCTACAGCAATAGCCGTAGCAGCCAGACCTACAGCACGCCAAGTTACAGTGCACCTAGCACGCCTAGTTATAGTGCGCCAAGCGCACCAAGCAGCTCAGGTAGCAGCGGCGGTGGTTACTCAAGCGGAAGCGGTAGCTCACGTGGTCCAAGATAAGTTGACCTGATTTTTTTATCGAATAATCCCCGTTGGAAAGACTTCTGGCGGGGATTATTTGTTATAGCTGGGATTCATGTTCGAAAGTTGTCTTTTGTCGTTAAACCAATAGTGGGGTTTGCGCTCTAAGACCAATACACCAGTTGCGTGTAAAACGGACTTGCATTCACTTATCATACTCCTATACGCACATGAAACGCCTTTTAGCCGGTCTTTTGCTGGCTCTCCCCACATCATCGCTTCTGGCACAGGGAAGCGCAGCGGAATATGCCGACGATGCCTTTCGGTACAATGATTTTGTTCAGCAGGGCTCGGCCCGTTTTCGGGGTGTAGGTGGTAACCACACCGCGCTGGGTGGTGATGCCAGCAACATTGCCGGTAACCCCGCAGGCCTTGGCTTCTACAATCGCTCAGAGTTCACGCTTAGTCCGTCAATCAACCTTTCTTCGTCGAAAAGCGGGTTTTTAGGGTCGAACACAAACGCCAACAAGACGAACGTAAACATCGGTCAGTTAGGCTTGGTGTTTGCGGGTGAATCGTCGCGCAATAGCCGGTGGCGGCGGTCGTCATTCGGTATTTCGTATTCGCAGTCGCAAAACTTCTCCGATAGCTTTGACGCGCAGGGCCGGAACAATAACATCAACTCGTCATTCCTGAACGAATACCTTCCGGGGTTGAACAGCGGCGGACCTGGTAGCGTAAAAGAGGGGGCGCTTAACAGCGATTTTGACGATAGAACGAATACCGCTCGTACACCTGAAGCGGCGCTATACGGGTTGTTTCTGTTGAATCCAACCGTCTATGGGGCTACGCCTGCTAACCCATCCGGAACGATTGACACGAACGGATCGCCTTTTTTTAGTAATGATCTGGACGTGCTTCGGAATCAGCGTATAACGGCCAACCGGTCGGGTGCCAATTCGCAGTGGACATTTGGCTACGGCAGCAATTTCGATGATAAGCTGTATCTGGGTATCTCAGCTAACATTTCCAGCATTCGCTATAATTCAGAAATTACAACTCGCGAGTTGCCAATCAATGGGGATTTTGATAATTACGGTCGTACCAACAACCTGACAGTATCAGGTACCGGTTTTGGGGTGAAAGTTGGGGCTATTTACCGGCCCGTGCAAAGCTTCCAGATCGGTGTCGATGCGGCTTCGCCAACGTTCTACAGCATGAAGGAAACGTTCCAGCAAACATTTTTTGCCTTTGGCCGAAATCCAAGCCTGATAAGTCAAATGGGTACGAACAGTGTATCGGTAGACCCCAACGATTTTGAGTATTCGATGACATCACCGTTCCGGGCATCGGGTGGGTTTACTTACTTCCTTGGTGCGGGTAAAATTGGTTTCATCACAGCTACCGCCGACTATGTGAACTACAGCAGCATGCGGATTGGTACCGATGTGTTTAACACAAGCCAGGGAAACCAGGATTTTAAGAACGACGTAACGGCTGAAGTGAAGAACACCTACCAGAATGTGGTGAATGTACGGGCAGGTGCTGAAATTCGGGCTAGTATGTTTCGTATTCGGGGTGGTGTAGCATACCTGCCTTCAGCGTACAAAATTGATCTTGACCGGGTAAACCGGGATGATCGGGCGCGGGTATTATTCTCGGGTGGTGTTGGTCTACGTTCTGACCGGTTCTTCGCCGACGTATCTGCCTCGTACTATGGACAGAAGTCAGGAGTCTCTCCCTACATCCTGAACGACTCCGATACGCCAACAGTGTCAACCACGTCACAGCGGACCAACGCAATGCTGTCTATCGGGTTCTTCTTCTAAATACAGTTTGTATCAATAGTAAAAAGTCTGTTCATCGGTGATGGGCAGACTTTTCTGCGTTTACTGGGGTTTACACAGCAGGCAGGTTGTTTCTCTCCGGACTCATTGCTGCTGTTTACAGGCAACACGCCACTTTCGTTTAGTTTTAACCATGAATTCACCAACCGTTAAGCTCAATAATGGGGTCGTCATGCCCATGCTGGGGCTGGGCGTATACGCGCCCAATCACAACAACGAAGTACAACAAGCCGTAGAAGCTGCGTTGGAGCTAGGCTGTCGCCTAATCGATACGGCGGCAGGCTACGCCAATGAGCGCGAGGTAGCGCTGGCGCTTTCCGCAAGTGGCGTGCCCCGAAATGAGGTGTTTATCACGACTAAGCTCTGGAACGACGATCAGGGTTACGAAACCACACTAAGGGCATTCGATCGGAGCCTGGCCGAGTTGCAGCTCGATGTCGTGGACCTTTACCTCATTCATTGGCCCAATGGCCCCGACCGGCTGGGTACGTGGCGGGCGATGGAGAAACTATATGCCGAGGGGCGTATGCGGGCCATTGGGGTGTCGAATTACTACCAGCCCCATCTGGATGAGCTCTTCAATATAGCAACGGTAATCCCCACCGTGAATCAGATTGAGTTTAGTCCGTATTGCTACCGGCCCGATGTGGTCGAGTACTGCCGGGCAAGGGGCATTCAGATAGAAGGCTACGCGCCGCTTATTCGTGGACTTAAGCAGAACGACCCGAAACTTCTAGCCATCGCTGAAACATACGGCAAAACGACCTACCAGATTCTGGTGCGCTGGTCGCTCCAACATGGCGCGGTGACCATTCCGAAATCGGTGAAAAAAGATCGGATTAAGGCCAACTTCGACGTACTTGATTTTGAGCTGTCGGTCGCCGATATGGCGGAACTGAACACCTTTTACGACAACACGCGGATTGCCACCGACCCGTCTGAGATCGCCTAACTACGTATTGCTGCCAATTGGTGGAATAGGCGGGCGGTATTTGCTGTTGTACTGGTATGAGAGATACCGCTTTGCTGGCCCTCCGGCCTGAAATTGCTACCGAATCCACGACGTCGAACCCCGCCGAGACATTTCAAAACCAGACGCTACGGCCACTGTTGAAGCTGCAAAATGAACTGTTGCTGGCTCTGTTCCGGCATTACCTCGTCAAGCGAAAGCAACTTGGCCCTGATGCGCGTTTTGCCAAAATGGGGCAAACCGAACAGGAGACTTATATCGAGCACACCATTCAAACCGATCAGAAGTTCAGAAATCTGCTGGTCGGCGTGATCGTCGGGCAGTTTACAAGCGAGGAGTGGACCCTTTTTCTAGCTGATGAGGCCGAACTGACCCGTCGCTTGGGCAACATGCTGATACAACGCATACAGAGCCAGCGGCAGCAGCTGGTACGTGGGGAGTAGGTGCAGATTTTACTATGCTGCTGGATGGCGTTGATGCGTGTTGCTTCGTGATAGAGCGTATCGCTGTCCAAGGGCCACGCGTCAGCGATACACTACATCGTGGCTCGGCCTAAATAGATTTCGTCACCATTCAGCCGGATGGTAGTGTAGAATTGCTTGCCATTTGCAACGTACCTGACCATCATTGAGGTTTGCTGGCCGGGTTTTGCATATGGCATCGTGGCGGCAATCAGAATCTGGCTGCCATTTACAATGGCGCGGGCAAAGGGCAATTGACGCGTTTTAAGCTGGTTTGCATTGTATTTGTACCACGTTCTGCCATTGTCAAATGAACATTCGGTATCCTGATTCAGGTACGTTTCGTTTCCGTCAAACAGGTCACTGTGGTGTTTAAAAAGCCGCCACAGGCCGTGTATGTAGTGTTCATAACAGGCGTATACCCGGTCGTTTCCGGTACCGACCTGGGCCGGATCGCTGGGAGTAGGCTGGTCGGGTTTAAGCTCCACGAAGTCGTCCCAGAAAACTACCCCGCTGCCGCCGGTAAACCAGTAGAAAATTGCCATCCCTTCGGCCACTGCCGGTGGGGCCGGGTTCGATGACTTCTCACTTCGGTTGAATGGCCCCTGCGTGTTGAACACCCAATGGTAGGCCATGCGCTTCTTATTGGTCAGCCGAATGTTGTATTCCTGCTCTGACAGCAAGCCCGCCAGCCAGTGCCGCGCGGCATCGGCGTTGTGCGGAATCGTGTAATCGAAATCAGGATAGTAGAAGTACGTACCCGGCATGTGGAAGTCGGCGTAATCGGAATACGACTTACCGACAATATCGTCGGGCATGCCTCGCTTGCGCGAGGTAGCCGTGTGGCGGGCAGGCATATTAAACAGCCACTCGATGCCTGCATTATAGCTGTCGGCCCGCGAGTAGCCAAACCCGTTGTGCGCACTCGGGCCAATGCCTCCAATGTCGGTGTGCCTGCCTGCTACGTCGGGGGTCACATCGCGGGTGGCCTTGATGAAATACGTGTATAAGTTGGCGTGTTCCTGCCGTTTGCCATCGCTAATTCCTTCATTCTCAATGTCGAAGAAGATTTTGCTATACCCGCTGCTTCGAACGCCATCTGGGCAATCGCCAAACAACACGCAGCTACCTGCCAGCCCCTGAATGGCCGAATAGATATTCTGAATGGATTTTGGGTTGTTGGCTGGTGGGCGGAAGTAGGTCTCCGGCGCCAGTTCGCTGTTGCCTGCCCAGGGAATATTGTACGGTTCAACCCTGAAATGATGCTGCCCAACGGCGTCGGCCCGCTGTTCGAAGGTGAGGCGGCTTTTCCAGCCTCGCGGCATTTTGGCCAAATCGCTGGCGATTTCCTGATCAAACACCATACGGGTTCGGTCAATGGCCGTAAAGCCACGCCGGAACAGAATACTCCAATCTTTCAGGTACAAGTTTCGCCCCGCCCCGGAAAAGGTAACCGACTTGGTTTTAGGCATCGTAAAGTCGTCGACCACATTTGCGTTCCAGTACCCTTTGCGCGTTGTTGGGGTAAACGTACTGCGGGGGGTGGGGCTCAGGGCCGTCACTGCTGGCAGTGGCCCATCTACTTCCGCTCCTTTGGTGTGTACCATTTTATCGGTGCTGGTCACCAGCAGTCCGCCGGTCACGCTGGCCGCCAGGGCAACGAGTAATCGCATAGTGGTTTTGGTCATGAATGGGAGTACCGGACGGCTAACCGCCCGGCTTATGTAACGCGCCGCGCTCATGAACATTGTTCGACCTATTGTCAGGTGGACGAACGCATGAGCGCAGCGCGCTGATCACTTAGGCCTCGTCGAGGTACCGCTTTGTAATTGGCTGGTACGAATCGATGCGACGGTCGCGGAAATACGGCCAGGTAGTACGGTACTTTTCGCCCGCTTCCAGGTCGATTTCCTGCACGTGTACCACCTCCTGGTCATGCGGCGCCAGGTAGAGCAGCGAGCCAAAGGGATTCGACACAAACGAACCGCCCCAAAACTGCTGATCGGCTTCACGGCCAACACGGTTTACCGACACCACGTGCAGCCCGTTGGCGATGGCGTGGCTGCGCTGAATGGTTTGCCAGGCGTTGTACTGCTCTGTGTTCTGAGCCGGGTCGGGTTCGTTGGTATCCCAGCCAATGGCAGTCGGGTAAACCAGCAAATCGGCACCCATCAGCGCCGTAATGCGGGCTGCTTCAGGGTACCACTGATCCCAGCAAATAAGCACACCTACGCGGGCAAATTTGGTGTCGAACACTTTATACCCCAGATCACCGGGGGTGAAATAAAATTTCTCGTAATAACCCGGATCATCGGGAATGTGCATTTTCCGGTACTTGCCCAAGTACGTCCCGTCGGCGTCGAGCACGGCGGTCGTATTGTGGTACAGGCCCTGCGCCCGCTTCTCGAACAGCGACGCCACGATCACCACACCCAGTTCGGCGGCCAGTGCGCCCATGCGGTTGGTCGTGGGGCCGGGAATGGCCTCGGCCAGGCTGAAATTATGGTGGTCTTCAACATCGCAGAAGTACAGCGACGTGAATAATTCCTGCAGACAGACGATCTGAGCCCCTTTTTGCGCTGCTTCACGAATGCGTTCTTCTGCTTTCAGAATGTTGGCTTCTACGTCGGCAGAGCAACTCATCTGCACCAGACCAATATTGATTTTTTTAGACATAGTGGCTGTAAAGCCGAAGTTCCAGCTTCGGTAGTGTAAAAATTGTAGTAGCACCTAAGCTTCAGCCTGGGTGCTACCCTAAAAACGGTAAATGGCCCTGTCCTGTTCCGGGTTAATTTGACCTAAGCCAGCAGCGCCTGCTCAGCGGCCAGAGCTTTATCGGCCCCAAAGCCAGCCATTGCCTGTTCCATCGCGGCCACAATTTGCTCGTTCATCAGGTTGCCAATGCTGCCTTCGTGCGTATGGTGTAGCGCGCGGGGGGGCAGGTACGTATGCTCGGCGATCTCTTTACCTACTGTGCGGTAGGCCTCGCGGAACGGTATGCCGCTCAGCACCAGCTCATTGACGCGCTCGACGCTGAACAGCAGATCATACTTGCTGTCGTCGAGCAGGTTGGGTTTCACCTGAATGTGTTCGAGCATGTAATCGGCAATGTCGAGGCAATCGAGCAGATCGTTGAAAGCAGGCATCAACACCTCTTTCAGCAGTTGCATATCGCGGTGGTAGCCGGAGGGCAGGTTACTCATCACGAGCGTCACCTCCATCGGCAGGGCCTTCAGTCGGTTGCACTTACCCCGCAAAAGCTCAGCTACGTCGGGGTTTTTCTTATGCGGCATGATGCTGCTGCCGGTTGTGAGGGCATCCGGGAGCGTCAGGAACGCGAAGTTCTGGCTGTTATACAGACAGATATCCATGGCCAGCCGGGCCAGGGTAGTCGCTACTGTCGCCAGGGCGTTCAGGGCCGTTTGTTCGGTTTTTCCCCGGCTCATCTGCGCATACACGACGTTCACGTGGAGGCCCTCGAAACCAAGTAGTTCAGTGGTAAGGGTGCGGTTCAGCGGGAACGACGAGCCATAGCCGGCGCCCGACCCCAGCGGGTTCCGATTAGCAAACCGATAAGCCGTTTGCAGCGTCAGCATATCGTCGGAGAGGGCTTCGGCGTAGGCACCAAACCACAACCCAAACGACGAAGGCATGGCGATCTGTAGATGCGTATAGCCGGGAAGCAGATCGTTTTTGTGCTCGTCGGACCGGGCAATTAGGCGGTCGAACACCCGGCGGGTGGCTTCGGCTACCTGCCACAGCCGCGAGCGGGTAAAGAGCTTCAGGTCAACCAGCACCTGATCGTTGCGCGACCGGCCCGAGTGAATTTTTTTGCCGACATCGCCCAGCGCCCGTGTCAGCATAAGCTCGACCTGTGAGTGCACGTCTTCCACGTCGTCTTCGATCCGAAAGTCGCCCGACTGCGTCTGTGGATAAATGCGCTTCAATTCAGTGGCAAGCTGCTCAAAGTCAGTAGGAGAGAGCAGGCCGATCGTTTCGAGCATCTGCGCATGGGCCAGGTTGCCCAGCACATCGAAGGGAGCGAGGTGCAGGTCCATCTCACGGTCGCGGCCAACGGTGAACCGATCTATTTCAGCGGCGGTAGAGACGCCTTCTTTTTGCCAGAGCTTAGTCAACAGAGTAAAAGAATGAAAGAGTGGAAATGATCAACAGGTGGCCGAATGCACTGATCGGCCCGGTTAACTCCCCAAAATTAGGCACTATCGGGCGCTTTCGGTCGTTTGGCGAGCTACTCTTTCGTGTCTGAGATATGTTCGTTTTGTCATTCAAGGGATGACGCATTGCAACATCACCCTTAACTTGCCGGTTGTTAGGATAAACGATGCTTACTACAACTATCTTTTTTTATGCTGTACCCGCTTACATTCACGCCGCTCTTCAAAGATAAAATCTGGGGTGGTCATAAGATAAAATCTATTCTCGGAAAAGACTTTCCGGCTGGTCCCGACGGGCCATTACCAAACTGCGGCGAAACCTGGGAAATATCAGGTGTTCCGGGTAATATATCGGTAGTTAAAGAAGGCGCGCTGGTTGGTGAAAATCTACAGGCTATTCTGGAGAAATTCGGTCCCGAACTGGTGGGCAAACACGTATATGAGCGCTATGGCAACGAGTTTCCGCTGCTGGTGAAGTTCATCGATGCCAATGACGACCTGAGTATTCAGGTTCACCCGAATGATGCACTGGCGCGCGCCCGGCATAATAGCTTCGGCAAAACCGAAATGTGGTACATCATGCAGGCCGATCCCGGCGCTAAACTAAACTCAGGTTTCAACCGGGAAGTGACAAAAGAAGAATACGTTCAGGCGGTTGCTGATAACACGATTACCGATATCCTGAATATTGAAGAAGCACAACCCGGTGATGTGTTCTTCCTGCCGGCTGGTCGGGTGCACTACATCGGCAAGGGCCTGCTACTGGCCGAGATTCAGCAGACGTCCGACGTGACGTACCGCATTTACGATTTCGATCGGAAAGACGATAAAGGCAACACCCGTGAACTGCACACCGAGCAGGCCGTTGATGCCATTGACTACACGTATCACGCTGACTACAAGACGCTGTACGACAAAAAGCTGAATGAAAGCGTGAATGCCGTAACAAGCGACTACTTCGTGACCAACGTGCTCCGTTTCGATCAGGAAGTGCTGCACGATTACACGCATCTCGATTCGTTCGTTATCCTAGTCTGTGTTGATGGGTCATTGACCATTCAGGCGACGGGCGGCTACTCGGTCAGCCTTAAAATGGGTGAGTGCGCACTCATTCCTGCCTCCGTTACCTCCGTTACGCTTGTTCCCAACGGCAGCATGACGGTACTGGAATCGTATGTTCCTTAAGTAACGTGTCATGTTTCAAGTTTCCGGTGCGCTGCTCATCAACCAAATGGAGAATGAGCAGCGTACCGGAAACTTGAACTACCAGCTTATGCATTCTTTGGCCATATGCATCTACACGTCAAACTAAACGGTGTAGACATGGCTAACTTCGATGACATTCTTTTTGCAAACCGCAACCAGGCCTACGGGGCTTTCGCGTTGCGTCAGGCATATCGCCACACCCTGGGCCGGGCGCTGGTGCTGGGTACGTTGGTATTTGTAGGTGCCCTGCAACTGCCCGCGCTCTACAATTGGGTGAAGCCCGACAAGCAGGAATACATGCGCGAACTAGTGCTGGAAGATGTTAAGCTGGAAGTGCCTCCAGAAGAAAAAGTCATTGTGCCGCCTAAACAGGAAATTGCGCCAGTGGTGGCAACAGTGAAGAATCTGGTGCCCGACGTGGTGGCCGATGCTCCTGAAGATAACTCGGTCGCTACGATCGAGGAACTGCAAACCGCCACATCGGGCCCAACCACGCAGGAGGGTACCGGCGACGTTGAAATGATTCTGGCGCCCGAAGCAGCCACCGGACCAACGGCAATTGAACAGGCGATCGAAACCCCACCTGCCAAAGATGACGCTCCCTTTCTGGCGGTCGAACAAATGCCGGAATTTCCCGGTGGGCAAGCTGCGCTCCTCAACTATCTGCAACGTACCCTGCGCTATCCGGCAGCGGCCAGCAGCGCCAATATTTCGGGGCGGGTAGTGGTTGGCTTTATCGTAAATGCCGATGGTAGCCTCGCCGATTTTCAGTTGATGAAAGGGCTGGGCTTTGGTACCGACGAAGAAGCATTGCGGGTGCTGAAAGCCATGCCAAAATGGAAACCGGGTCGCCAGTCGGGTCGTCCTGTGCGGGTTCGGTTCAACCTGCCCATCTGGTTCACGCTGGAATAAACAAGTCGGCTTCGGTTACTAAACCGAAGCCGACTCTTACATTTCTCCTTCAACGCCCAGCCCAAAGAGCGCAAAGTCGTACCGGACGGGATCGATGGGGTCGAATTCGCGAAGCACATTGGTTAGGGCCGTGGCCGCTTTCCAGTCGGTTTTAGGCGTCTCGTCGTTTTTAAGTGCCAGCAGGCCCAGCTTACTGGCTACCCGACCAACATGAACATCAATAGGAATCACCAGTTGGTCAGGCCGGATGCGCTGCCAGATGCCGAAATCAACGCCGGCATTGTCGCGTCGGACCATCCAGCGCAAAAACATGTTGAGGCGCTTGCAGCCCGAGTTGCGCGCGGGCGTGGCAATGTGTTTCCGGGTACGTTCGGGGAAAAACAACTCATGGTCGCCCGATTGTCCGCAGAACCGATCGTGAAAAATGCGGAGGTGTGGTTCAACGGTCGGGCTGTCTGCACCGGCGGGCGGCAGAAACGCATCTTCCAGTGACTCGTGCTTCAGGTAATACTGCTTCAGAAAATGCAGGAAATACAGTGTGTCGGTCGTGTTGAAAGTGCGGTGCTTGAAGTTCAGAAAACGGCGCAGGTCTGAATCTTCGTGGTACCGGACAAAGTCGTGTGGAACCCCTTCCATCAACGTAACTAACTCATTCGCTTTTTGCAAAATAACCGGACGTTGACCCCAGGCTAGTACGGCCGCCCAGAAGCCCATAATCTCAATGTCTTGCGGGCGGGTAAAGCGGTGAGGAATACTGATCGGATCGCGCTCGATGAACGCGGGTTGATTGTATTGGCTGGCTTTCTGGTCCAGAAACACACGTACCTGCTCAGGAGAGAACGTACCTGACAATGCAACGGGTGACCTCATTTGCTCTTACCGCCAGTAGCAAGCCAGGCCCCGGCCCGCGAAACGCCCGACATAACGGCCAATAACGACGAGATGACGAAGGTGAACGTGGCAATAAACGGGTAAGAAAGTATAAAGAGCACATTGAAGGTTTTAAAACCTGCTGAAGCTCTCATCTTTGCGTCCCGTTCTTTGTGTCGGCGGGCAACCCGTTCTTCTTTTGTTTCCATTTCAGACTTGTTGTAGATCAGGAAGTTGGCTACACTAACCGGGCCTAAAACAGGCCCTGATTGACTAACGATTAGCCTGTTACCTGGTTTTGGCTATAGCTAATTTGAATAACTAACCTCAGCCCGAAAACGCTGCCCATTGGGTGAAAGTTTCTCGAATGCCCGTCCGGATAATCGAATCAGCACCTGGTTGTTGATGCCTGTGTCGGGGAGTTTGCCGATCACTTTCACATAAAGGCTCTGGTTGGTAATGTCGTTACGTACCTGAACCAGCGTACCAACCGGGGCTGATCGATGCAGGGCGAGGTACTTGGTCGAAGCATCGTTGCCGTTGATCAATTCAGCAAAACCAATTTCTGATTTCACGTTGCCTTTTGTCGTCACCGGTGCTGGGTCGTTTTCGGCAGCGCGCGTATCAGCCGGCTTCGATTCGGCCACTTTGGGTTTTGGTTTGGTGCCCGGCGTTGCTACTGGCTCGGGCGTAATGATAGGCTTCGCTTCCAGCTTAACGGGCTCAGGCTCGGTGGGTTTAGGTTTAGTTTTGTTGGCAGTTGTTGAGGTTGTTGCGCCATTGGTGTTACGCTTTGCCTCATACGCTTTTTCAGAAACGATCAATGATTGGCCTACCTGAATGCCGTCGGCTCCCAGTTCGTTCCACCGGCGCAGGTCGGCCATGGTTACGCTGTAGCGAACGGCTAGACTGTACAGCGTCTGTCCTGACTCAACTACGTGAACTCCGTTGGTGGCCGCAGCAGCGGTTCGGGCTGGCTTTTCCAGAGATTTTTCGGGCCGGGCCGTCGGTTTTTGCTCCTGCTTGGTTGCAACCTTGTCGGCTTCTTCTTCCGCCGCTTTCGTAGCTTTTTGCTTTTCTTTTTCCTCTTTTTTCAGCGCTTTTTCTGCCTCACGCTGTTCCCGGCGAGAGAGTGATGCGTCGGCGACGGGGGCCGATAGAGGCACGCGAAGAAGCTGGTCGTACCGAAGTGTATTGTCGACGAGGTCTGGGTTTGCCGATTTGATGGCATCAACAGTCGAATTGTAGCGGCGGGCAACGGCGTAAAGCGTCTGGCCCTGGTCAACGCGGTGCAGGGCAAATCGCTTACCATCGCGCCGTTCAACACCCACAGAATCAACGAGCGAGGCAGGGTATATGGGCGCGGCAACTGTGGCCTGGGTGAGCAATAGAATAGCGGGTATGGCGGCGGTTACTAAACGATTCATGGGATCAGAGGAGGCTGGAGTGCAAAAAATAGCAGAAGGCCTTTAACGTAAAACTAAATAGAAAAGCACTCATATTTGCAAGAAAACGCCTTTATGGACATTCTTGGTATTATTCCGGCTCGGTATGCCTCTACCCGATTTCCGGCAAAAGCGCTGGTCAATATCAACGGGAAAAGCATGATTCAGCGCGTTGTCGAGCAGGCCCGGCAGGCGGCTTCACTGACGGCTGTGGTAGTGGCTACCGACGACGCCCGTATCTACGATCATGTACGCTCGTTTGGAGGCGAAGTAGTGATGACCGGGATGCACCACCAGAGTGGTACTGATCGTTGCCAGGAAGTAGTTGAAAAGCTGGGCGGAACGTACCCGTATGTGGTGAACATACAAGGCGATGAACCGTTTATCCAACCCCGGCAAATCGATCTGCTAACCTCCGTACTCGATGGCGCTACCGAACTGGCAACATTAGTGAAGGCCATTACCGACCCGGCAGTGCTGATGAACCCGAACTCGCCGAAAGTAGTGGTCAGTCAAACCCATGGGGTGCTTCGCGAAGCCCTGTATTTCAGTCGGCAGCCCATTCCGTATCAGCGTAGTCGACCAACCGATGTGGCCAGTTGGCTTCAGAACCATACCTACTGGAAACACATCGGCCTGTATGCGTACCGCACTGATATCCTGGCCCGAATCACTCAACTCCCCCCGTCGCTGCTCGAGAATGCCGAAGCGCTGGAACAACTCCGCTGGATCGAGAACGGCTACCGCATCCGTGTGGTTGAAACCGATCTGGAAAGCTACGGTATCGACTCGCCGGAAGACCTGATACAGGTTACAGCACTCAACCTCCACTGATCGATTCGTAAGCTCTTGTGGTGCTGGGTACGTTGCGTTGATTTCAGTGTATGAATGAATTCCTACACAACACCACCCTGACTTTTCCGGATCTGGTACCTGATCCTCGTTACCATGCTTTTCAGAATTGCTCCGACCCCTTCCGGCTATCTGCACCTCGGCAATGCCGTGAATTTTGTGCTGACGTGGCTGGCTGCTCGGCAGCGGGGCGCAAAACTGTTGTTACGGATCGATGACCTCGACGACGCCCGCAAACGCCCCGAATATGTCGACGATATTTTCAGGACTATCGATTTCTTAGGGTTAGATTATGATTTGGGTCCAGGTTCCCCCGACGATTTCGAAGCCAATTGGTCGCAGCAGCACCGGCTCGACCGGTACGCCGATGCACTTGAGCAGTTACGGGCTACTGGCCGCGTGTACGCCTGTGGGCTGTCGCGTCGCGAATTAAGAGCTTACGCTACAACCCCGCGAAGTCAGGGCGACGTGTACCCGGCCGAAGGCCGCGCGCAGCAGCTTTCGCTTGATGCACCGGGCGTTACCTGGCGTTTTTGGGCTGAGGGGAACGGTGAGGGTGATTTTGTCGTGCGTCGGCGCGAGGGACTGCCGGCCTATCAGATCGCCTCGTTGACAGATGATTATGATTTCGGCGTAACGCACCTGATTCGCGGGCAAGACCTGTATGAATCGACTGATCGGCAGCGTCAATTAGCCCTCGCCCTGGGTTGGACCGATTTCCTGACTGCCAGCGTTTGGCATCACCCGTTACTGGTCAGTTCAACCGGACGGAAACTGTCAAAGTCGGCGGGAGACGGGCAAATTGCGCAAACGTCTGTTCGGAATGTGCGCGAACGGGGAATCATTCCCGAAGTCATTTTTGGGCAGGTGGCGCGGCTATTAAGTGCCCCCAAAGAAGTGGGGCATACGCTGAAGGACTTACTCGACTGGGGCGTTTCTGATGATCTGTTTACGGCCGTTCAGACTGTTAAACTATCATAAATACGAACTGAGTGAACAGACCGGGTCGTTAGAAGTTAATTACATGAAAGTCGGAAGAGGCCGATGGTCAGCTGCCTGAACAGTTATAGCAGCTCAGTATACGAACTATCCAGACCTGGTATTCTTCACGACGACTTTCCAGATTACAAGTCTCTATGCAAAACTACACTATACTCTGGGCCGACGACGAGATCGATCTGCTGAAGCCACACTTGCTTTTTCTGAAGAACAAGGGCTACGATGTCACACCAGTGAATTCGGGTGCCGATGCGCTTGATAAAGTCGAAAATGAGCAATATGACCTTGTGCTGCTCGACGAAATGATGCCTGGTATGACCGGTCTCGAAACGCTGGCACAGATTAAACAGATGCGTCCCAATTTACCCGTGGTTATGGTAACCAAGAGTGAAGAAGAGCACATCATGGAAGAGGCCATCGGCTCGAAGATTGCCGATTACCTGATCAAACCGATCAACCCCAGTCAGCTACTGCTGTCGCTGAAGAAGAACCTCGACAACAAGCGTCTGGTGACTGAGCGCACCAACATTGGCTATCAGCAGGATTTCCGAAACCTCGCTATGCAATTCGGGGACCGGATGGATCACAATGAATGGGCCGATGTGTATAAGAAGCTCATCTATTGGGAGCTTGAACTCGACAGCGCACAGGATAACAGCATGATTGAGGTGCTGAACATGCAGAAAAGTGAAGCCAATTCGAATTTCTGTAAATTCATCATCGAGAATTACGAAGACTGGCTCAACGATCCTAAAGCGGACAAGCCGGTTCTGTCGAACCAGTTGATGCGTAAAAAAGTATTTCCGCTGCTGAACACGACTGAAACCGGACCACCAACGGCACCGCTCTTCTTTATACTGGTCGATAACCTTCGGTATGATCAGTGGAAGATCATTGAACCGATTATCAACGATTTCTTCACCGTACAGGAAGAGTCATCGTACTACTCGATTCTGCCAACCACCACAAGCTTTGCCCGTAACTCGATTTTCTCGGGACTGATGCCCAGTGAAATGGAAAAGCAGCACCCCGATATCTGGGTGAACGACGACAACGAAGAAGCCGGACTTAATAACCACGAAGACGAGTTTCTGAAACGCCAGCTCGATAAAGCGCGGGTCAACGTGAAGACGTCGTACAACAAAATTCTGAACGTAGGGCAGGGGAAAGCACTGGTTGATAACGTGAATAACCTGATGCAGAATCAGTTGAACGTGGTTGTCTACAACTTCGTGGATATGCTCAGCCACGCCCGTACTGACATGGCGATGATCAAGGAACTGGCTCCCGATGAAGCCGGTTACCGCAGCCTGACCCGGTCGTGGTTCCTGCACTCCCCGCTGTTTGAACTTATCAAGAAGATCGCCGACAAAGGTGGCCGCCTTGTTATCACCACCGACCACGGCATGATTCGCGTGCAAAAACCCGCCAAGATTGTGGGTTACCGCGAAACCAACACCAACCTGCGCTACAAGCAAGGCAAAAACCTTGGCTTCGACGATGACCACCTGTACGTAGCGCGCAAGCCGGAGCGTCTGTTCCTGCCCAAGCCAAACGTATCGACAGCCTACGTATTCACGACGGAGTATTACTTCTTCGCGTATCCGAACAACTACAATTACTACGTCAACTACTACCGCGACACGTTCCAGCACGGTGGTGTCTCGCTCGAAGAGGTGATTATTCCCTTCGTGTACCTTACACCGAAGAAATAGGGACGTACCTGAATTACAGTAAAAATGCCCGACTCAGGTATGAGTCGGGCATTTTTACTGTAATTCAGGTATCAAATATCAAAGTCGATTCAACGCAACAAGATCGTTTACTACGGCTGCATAGTCATCTTTCATCTTCACAAGAAAGTGGGCTCTGATTTCCTTTGGAAATACTAGAGCAGACATCTTGTCGCTATATGGACCAGTGGCTGTAGTATCGCTCAGACTGGTAATCTCTTTCTCAATGAGGACTTTCCGCCGTTCTGCCGCTCCGATCGAGGCAGTTTTCATCGCCATAAACTGGTTGGGTGGCAGGTGGTGTTTTAGCTTTTTCAGGGCAGCAGCTAGGGTTGCTGAATCGTATGACCTGGCCTCGATAAGTTGCTGGGTGAGGTAGGTGATCTGTGCGTAATCCGACCCGTCAAGAATGCCATATTTGGTCAGCAAAATCTTGGGATAAAGCTGTTTAAATACGCTTATGATAGGCTCACCTGCGTAATCCGTAAGAAAGGCGCGATAGCGATCAATGGCGTTGCTGGTCGATATAGTCTGGCCCACTCCCGGTTGAGGAACCGGAATCGGGTCCAGAACCATCAGTTGGGCCAGCATTAGTTGAAAGGACTTTGTGCAATTGCCACTCGCCGGAGTTGGACAGAACGCTGAATTGTCGATTGGAATTTCTTCAAACGACTTCCGGATCTCTACCTGTTCAGGATGATCAATAGTTGGTAGTTCAGTTTTCTTGTCAGCCACCTGATAGTCAGTACAGCTTAATGTGCTCAGCGTGATAGCGGTAGATAAGATAAACTGCTTCATGTGGATTGATCATTTCTTTACGGGATGAAGAAAGATAGTAATTTCCACAGCTCATGCTGGACAAATGCTTTTGATTGGTAAGCGAGCACTCTCTCTGGTTAAGCACAGAGCCAGAGCCACAGAGGACATATTGTTTTTTGTCCCTGTGCCGTCTGTGATTCTGACTCTGTGTTTGCCGTCACTTACAGGCTTCCTGCTGTTTCAAACAGTGGTGCGTAATCATCTGACAACGTACCTGCAATTTTTCGGAGTTCATCGGCAGTGATCATCTGACTCAGTAACTGAACAAACTGGTGTGTGTACCGCTTGCCTGTCTCATCATCGACCCCCGCCCGGTCGGCAACCCGCTCGTAAAACTCGGTCAGTTTGAAGCGCTGACCCTGATCGCGGTCTTCCGGACCGATCTCACGGATGATGTCCAGGAGTTGAGCGGGAAGCTGGGCTCCCATGTTGTCGGCGGCATTGCCTGCCAAATGATCAGTGAGCGTATGTAAAAACGCCCGGCTGATGGTTAATACGTCGGTTTCGGTAGTCACGCCAAATTGTTGCTTGGCGGCGTGCACAAATTCAGGATACTGCATAACGTTGGTCGACTAAATAGGTTTATTCTATCAACCCGGCAGCCTGGAAAGGGTTTGTGTAAATGGCATAAAAAAGCCCATCAGCCGGTAAAGACTGATGGGCTTTCAGGTACGTACCTGGTAACCTAGGCCAGGCGGTTGATGCAGTTCAAGTCTTCGAAAGCCGTTTTGAGGCGGGCAATCATCGACTCTTCGCCTTTACGCAGCCACACCCGTGGATCGTAGTATTTCTTGTTTGGCGAATCTGGACCTTCGGGGTTGCCCAACTGTGATTGCAGGTACCCTTCTTTCGACTTGTAGTAGTTCAATACACCTTCCCAAGTAGACCACTGCACGTCGGTGTCGATGTTCATTTTTACGGCGCCGTACTGGATCGCCTCCCGGATTTCGGCACGGGTTGAGCCCGAACCACCATGGAATACGAAGTTTACTGGCAGGGGACCCGTACCGAACTGCTCAACGATGTAATCCTGCGAGTTCTTCAGGATAATCGGTGACAGTTTCACGTTGCCTGGCTTGTACACACCGTGTACGTTACCAAAGGCAGCGGCGATGGTGAAGTTGGGTGAAATCTTGCTCAGGTGTTCGTAGGCATACGCTACCTCTGAAGGCTGCGTATACAGTTTCGAATCATCTACATCCGAGTTGTCAACGCCATCTTCTTCGCCGCCGGTTACGCCCAGCTCAATTTCCAGCGTCATGCCCATTTTGGCCATCCGCTCGAAGTACTTGCACGAAATCTCGATGTTCTCTTCGATTGGCTCTTCCGATAGGTCGAGCATGTGCGATGAGAACAGCGGCTTGCCCGTTTGGTCGAAGTGTTTTTCTGAAGCCGTCAGCAGGCCGTCGATCCAGGGGAGAAGTTTCTTGGCGCAGTGGTCGGTGTGCAGAATCACCGGAACACCGTAGAGCTCAGCGATATTATGGATGTGCAGGGCACCTGATACAGAACCGGCAATGGCAGCGCGTTGACCTTCGTTCGAGAGCGATTTGCCCGCGTAGAAAATACCGCCGCCGTTCGAGAACTGAATGATAACTGGCGAGTTCACGGCTTTTGCCGTTTCCAGCACGGCGTTCACCGAATTGGTACCAACCACATTGACAGCCGGAAGGGCGTAGTCATTTTCATTAGCGTGGCGGAAAATTTCAGAAACACCATCACCGGTAATGACACCTGGTGAAAAACGGGTGGCTACTTCGCTCATAGAGGAGATTTTTTGAACTTTAATAAGAAAAAATTATGTCAAAGGTAGCAGTGACAAAGTGTAGGCTTTTCGGCACCGCAAAGTACAATTTCTGTCGTGATAAATTGCTGACCCCCGCTTTGTTACCCGAACCTCTGTTCGTAGTCTGACCTAGCACCCGACCGATTAAGGCGCAAACGAAACAGGAGAAAAAGGGAGGCTTACAAGCGCTTAT
The DNA here is from genome assembly GCF_011742925.1 of Fibrivirga algicola. Lineage (GTDB taxonomy): Bacteria > Bacteroidota > Bacteroidia > Cytophagales > Spirosomataceae > Fibrella > Fibrella algicola. Next base: position 128,969 of record NZ_WAEL01000004.1, on the reverse strand, counting down.
TGCCCGTTTCGGGTTGCGGCCGGAGGAAGTGAACATCGAGCATGGCGAGGGGCCGTGCCATGTACTCCCGCACCAGTGTTTTCAACGAGTACCCATCAGGTACGTCCTGTGCAGCAAAAGCGACCCCGTTGATGCCTTCGTAGTTGCCGATGTATAGGGCGCGGGCGTTATGGAAATTCTGCGAAATGATGGTAATGTGGTGCTGTTTAAACACCTCTTTGCACCGAAGAATAGAGTCGAACGTTCGATAGCCCGCATAATCGGGAATCATCACGTCAGATGGGACACCGAGCTTCAGCAATGCTTTTTGCATGTCTTCGGGCTCGTTATAAAACTCTGAATCGTTATTTCCGCTGAGAATCAAAAACTTGACTTTCCCTTCTTTCCAAAGACGGGCGGTCGCCTCCATCCGGTAGCGGAAAAACAGGTTCTCGTTTCCGTTCTTCACGTATTTGCTCGTACCAAGTACAAGGCCGACATCATTGGCAGGCAGCTTGTTCAGGTCAAAATAGATCTGTGACTTGGTACTGTAAACGACCCACCAGTTACACAGCAGTATCACGAGTACGCCCGTAAACGCCGTACCGATGCCCACTTTCGCTGCACGCTTCCAGGCCCGCATCGAGAGGCGGTGTGAGAGGCGGCGGCGTGCGGCGGCACGGTCGATATGACGAGCTGTTATCATTCGTTTGTCATTCAAGGTCTAAAGTGTAAAGTCTACTATTTTACTGACAGCGGCTTGAGATTTGCTCAAGCTCGGTGCCCGTTGACGGTACACTTTAGACCCCTGAACATCCTTAAAACAAACCTAGTTGAACAACACCTTCCGGTTCTTCCTCAATGGTCGGTTTGTCAACCACAGTCACTTTCGGCGCATCGGGCAGTGACTCCACAACTTTCGGCGCGAGTAGTTTACTTTCTTTCACCTTTACATACGGCAATTTGGTGCCGAGCGCTTTCCAGCCACGAATATCTACCGTTTCGGCTGGCTCAAGCACCGTTTTTTCGAGCGGTCCGCGATCCTTAAGTTGGTACTGAACTTCAATACGCGGAAACGCATCGGCCGTTGCAGTCAGCAGCTTTGAGCCTTTGATATCCCCGATCAGACTAAACTTCTTGTCGATCGTGGTCGTCTCCACTTTGAATCGTTTAACGTAGTACAATTTTTGGGCCGCCTCGTAGTAAAGGGCCGAAATAACTGTTTCGGGGTCAAATTTCTGAAGCACCAGGATGTCAGACGGTTCATACCGGTTGGTCAGATCGAAACTGGTGAGTTCGTACTCGCCGTTTTTGTACACCACCAGAATGCTGTCTTTAGCGTCGAAGTTGCCGAGCAGACGGCCCCGTTCGTCGCGGTTAAGGCGCCCCATATGGTCGTCGTACCAGATATCGGTGCCGCCCAGCGTAGATGAGCCCGCCGTTTTTTGAACGATCTTCCGAACCGAGTACTTAGTCAGGATATTGCCTTGCGCCGACCGGTTTTTGATGCCAATCGTTGCGAAATCAAAATCGAACTGTTTCAGTTTCGCTGCACTTTGAGCCGTGAGGTTCACCGTGATTACCTCCGCTTCGCCGTTATCATTGGCGGTGAAGTAGGTAATCTTCGACTTGGGGTTGCCCATTGTCAGGTCATACTCGCGGTCGCGGGTAACGGCGGTGACGGGGAATCGCTTGGCCATCGAAATCCCCGACTTGCCATCGAGGTAAATCAGGTTGTAGACCTTCCGTTCGTCGTTTTTCTTGAACACCGACACATGAATAACGTCTTTGCCCACGAATGTCTTCTCCTGAATTCGGGTAACCAGGCATTTGCCATCGCGCCGGAAAATAATCACATCGTCGATGTCGGAGCAGTCGCTGACAAACTCGTCTTTCTTAAGGCCGTACCCGATAAAGCCACCCTCCCGATCGACATATAGTTTCTGGTTGGCCGCTGCCACAACATTGGCGGCAATGGTGTTGAACGCCCTGATTTCGGTGCGGCGTTCGCGTCCCTTGCCATACTTCTTTTGCAGGTCTTTGAAGTAGCTTATGGCGTAGCGGGTCAGGTTAGCCAGGTTATCTTCTACATCGGCCAGTTCTGCCTCCAGGCGCCGCATGAGCTCATCGGCCTTGAATCCGTCGTATTTCGAAATACGCTTGATGCGGATCTCGGTCAACCGGATGAGGTCGTCCTGCGTGATTTCGCGGTAAAACAGCTTCTTATGCGGCTTCAGCCCTTTGTCGATGGTTTCGAGTACCGCCTCAAACGTTTCGCACTCTTCAATCTTCCGGTAAATCCGGTTTTCAATAAAAATCTTCTCCAGCGACGCGTAAAGTTGCTTTTCCATCAACTCGCTCCGGCGAATGTCAAGCTCCTGCTTCAGCAGCGCCACCGTTTGCTGGGTATTGTACTTCAATATCTCCGATACGCTCACGAAATGCGGCTTGTCGCCGATGATAACGCAGGCGTTGGGGGAGATGCTGACCTCGCAATCGGTAAAGGCATAGAGGGCGTCGATCGTCACATCGGGCGAAACACCAGGCTGCAGGTGCACCACGATTTCTACATCCTTCGCGGTGTTATCGACTACCGCCGGTATGTTTTTGCCGGGCGACTTAATCCGGATTTTGCCTACTTCTGCGGCTTTGACAATCGAGTCGCAAAGTGAGGTGGTCGTCACACCGTAGGGCACATCCCGAATGGCAAGCGTCTTTTTATCGATCTCTTCAATGCGGGCACGTACCCGGACTTTACCGCCCCGGTGACCATCATTGTAGTTGCTGACATCGATGTAGCCGCCCGTCTGAAAATCAGGGAAAAGCGTAAAGGGTTTGTCCTTCAAAATCGCAATCGACGCCTCGATCAGCTCGTTGAAATTATGCGGTAAAATCTTGGTCGAGAGGCCAACGGCAATACCATCAACACCCATTGCCAGCAGCAGCGGGAATTTGACGGGGAGCGTTACGGGCTCTTTCTTCCGGCCATCATACGAAAGCTGCCATTCGGTGGTGTCGTTGTTGAAGACAACGTCGGCTCCAAACTTAGACAGACGTACCTCGATGTAACGTGCCGCTGCCGCTCCGTCGCCGGTACGCACGTCGCCCCAGCTTCCCTGCGTGTCAAAAACCAATTCTTTCTGCCCGATATTAACCAAGGCTTCATTGATGGAAGCATCACCATGAGGGTGATACTGCATCGTTTGCCCGATCACATTGGCTACTTTGTTAAAGCGGCCATCATCCATTTCTTTCAGGGCGTGCAGAATCCGTCGCTGGACGGGTTTAAGCCCGTCTTCTATGGCTGGGACAGCCCGCTCCAGAATAACGTAGGAGGCGTAATCGAGAAAGTACGTTTCGTAGAGGCCCGATACCACGGTTTGGTCGTGGAGGACCGCTTCGGTTTCATGAGTGTTTGTTGTTGTGTCGTCAGACGGTTCCTGATATTCGTCGTTCACCATGTAGCAGCGAGGTGTTAAAAATACCCAGACGTACTTAGCGCAAGCATGTCAGTGGGGTGGCGTATTCTGGCAATTGTTTACCCCCTAAAGATACAAAAAAACGGCCATAAATCCACGTAGAGGCCTAATTAGTCTGTATAGAGCCACTAAACTGGAAAATTGACCTGCTGCGAATACCAGAGCAGATACCATATATGTGACTAGTTTAATATGAGATTAATTTTATTCGAAGACAGCCCGATTCTATAGTGAAAATGATAAGTTCTCGCCATCTTCGTCATACCGTAACAAGACTAGTACTCTTTCATGAAAAATCCCTACGTAGCACTACTGCGCACTGCGTGGCAGTATGCTCGTAACCAAAAAGGACGCTACCTGGGCGTCTATGCGTTGTTTATATGCGCCAACCTGGTTGGTGCCGCCCACCCACTGCTGTTTGGCTGGTTTGTTGATCGTATTCAGCGCGATGCCAGCGCGGTACTCCCCGTTACGTTGCAATATGGTGGCCTGTTCCTGGCCCTGAAACTCATTGAGTGGGCATTTCACGGACCTGCCCGAATCCTGGAGCGCCAACTGGCATTTGATGTCAGCCGCAACTTTTTGCAGGAGCTCTACCACCAGACCCTGCACCTGCCCATTTCGTGGCATAAGCAACACCATAGCGGGGCAACCATCAACCGAATCAACAAGGCATACGGTGCGTTGAAATCATTTTTTCAGAACGGATTCACGTACCTGCACGTGGTGGCCAAATTCACGCTCTCCTTTGGGGCTATGCTGTATTTCGCGCCGCTCTACGGCATTATCGGTCTGGCATTGGGTGCATTCACGGTCTGGGTGATTCGCCGATTTGACAAGCCATTTGTTAAAGCCCTTGAGGAAACCAACGAACGCGAGCACAGTTCAGCCTCGTCGCTGTTCGACAGCCTGTCGAATATTGTAACCGTGATCACGCTGCGGCTTGAAGAACGCATGGAAGAACGACTGCTCGATAAGGTGTCGGCGGTTCGGGTCCCGTTTCGCCGTGAGATTCGCATCAATGAATGGAAGTGGTTTGTGGCGACCATGCTCATTGCGCTGGTCTATATCGTCATCACGGTTGGGTACGTTCACGAGCACCACGTACCTGGTGCGGTCTTCTATGTGGGTGGCCTGGTTACGCTGCTTGGTTACGTCAACCAGTTTACCAGTGTGTTCAGCGATGTGGCCTGGCAATACACGCAGATCGTACAATACAATACTGATGTGCAAACCGCTCGTACAATTGGCGACACATTCCGGGAACACTGTGGTAGCACGGGCGAAGAAAAGGGTGCTTTGCCCGCCAACTGGACAACGCTGAGCATCCAAAACCTGTCGTTTGAACACGCAGCCAGCAACGTACCCATCGAAGAAACCGCCAATGGTCCGGTGCTTCGTCGGCCAGCCTCGCTTAAAAACCTGTCCGTTCAGATTCACCGCGGCAAGCGTGTCGCCTTCATTGGCGAAAGTGGCTCCGGCAAAAGTACACTCCTGACCCTCCTGCGGGGGTTATATGCTCCCACTGAGGCCGCCACGTGGCTGGTCGACGGTCAGCAGCAGCACGATTGGTCAGCCATTGGCAACCGGGTTACGCTGTTGCCACAGGAGCCGGAGATTTTTGAGAACACGGTGGCCTATAACATTACGCTTGGTCTGCCGTTCCCGGAAGAGGATGTAGTGGAGGTGTGCCGGTTAGCCCATTTTGCCGATGTAGCTGCTCATTTGCCCAATGGGCTTGACACCCCAATTCAGGAAAAAGGTGTGAACCTCTCGGGCGGACAGAAACAGCGGCTGGCGTTGGCCCGGGGTATCCTGGCCGCGCGCGAGAGTGATATCGTGCTCATGGACGAACCCACCAGCAGCGTAGACCCTAAAACAGAGTACCACATTTACCACAACCTGCTGGCCGCCTTTGCCGATAAAGCCGTGGTCTCGTCGCTGCACCGGCTGCACCTGCTGCCCATGTTCGATTACATCTACATCCTGCGGGATGGGATGATCGCCGATGAGGGCACATTCGTTGAGTTACGACAGCGGTCTGTGCTTTTCAAGGAAATGTGGCGGCATCAGGCCGATGCTGTCAACCGGGTGCGCGATGACGCCGAGGTGGTGCATTAAGCCGAAACTATTTCACCTGCGGCATATCTGACGGGTCCATAAGCAGAAAACCGGGGTTAATTTTCTCGCCATGCCAGCGGGCACCGAAGTGAAGGTGAGGGCCGGTGGTACGTCCCGTTTCGCCAACGATGCCGATTTTCTGGCCTTTGGTAACCGTCTGATTCGGCTTAACATCGATTGATTTTAAGTGAAAATATTCGGTTAGCAGGCCGTTGCCGTGATCGATGTACACCGAGTTGCCGCTGAAAAAGTGATTGGCAGCCAGAACGACTTTACCATTACCGGCGCTCAATACGTCTTTACCCGTAGGTACTGCGTAGTCGGTGCCTGTGTGCCGATCGGCTCCCTGCCCTGAGAATGTTCGGCAGTTACCGAAGCCTTCACCGTTGGGTAAGCTACTGAGCGGCTTGCCAACGGGGAGGTCGAATACCGCTGGTTGCTCCACGTTCTTGGCAATCAGTATCGGGTTCAGGACATCCATCTCTTTGCGGTGACGAGCTTGGTTTGCCGCCGACACATTGACGTACTCCATTTTTTTGAAGTTCTTGATATCCTCGGTCTTGCAGGGCTTTTCGGCCACAACCAGTTTGGCGCTTTCCAGCTTACCGCCCGTAGTGCGGCGTGAGAGCGTATACGTACCTGGCTTTTTCTCCATGTCGATGGCATAGTAACAGGTGCCATTGACGGGGTCCCAGGCTTTATCTTCGAGGCTGCACCGTTTACAGTTTCCGGGCCACCGCACTACTGAACCCTGGGTTGCGGAGACCGAGCGGGCCGGTGTAGTGGTTTGTGAAAAGACGTATGTGCCCGATAAGGCAAAGAAGAAAAGAAGGCCAAGGCGCTGATTCATTGTCGTTGAGTTGATGTCGGATGAGATGACCTCTATCAAACCAACTTAGTGGTAGGTTGTTCGGTTTGCGCGGTAACGGACAGCGGATGCCCGTTCAAGACTTTACGCCAGATGCCAACTACCCTCGGCAATTAATTGGGTCTGTCCGCCAACATTCAGTTCATATTGTTGGGCCGTACGATTGCCGCGCAGCTGAATGTAAGATTTTCTGCCCATCTGAAACCCCTGCTCAACGGTGGCGTCAACCACACCCTCCCGGTGGGTGAGGAGATAAGCCAGAAAACATCCGTTGGCGCTACCCGTTGCGGCGTCCTCCGATAAGCGGCCATTTTCGAGTAAACACATCCGCGTATTAAATGAATTACCCGGCTCGTAGGTCTCTGTAGTAAAGAAAAATAAAGAGGTCGAATGCCCCAACTGGCTATTCGTTCTATACTTAAATCGCTTCACTAAAAAATCCCGGAACGAATTGTATTGAAGCGCGAGGTTTTCCATGGCCTCCAGATTGGTCAGTGGAATAATAATGTAGGGAAGTCCCGTACTTATTTCCTGAATGGGCCATGAACGATCCAGATATGCCGGGTTTACGCCCAACTCAGCGGCCACTTCGTCGTGTCGAAAAAACTCGCGGAAATCGGGTTGTGCCTGCCGCATAAAAATTGCGCTTTCGTTGAGAACGGCAGGCTGTAAAATGGTAATATCAATTGAGCCAATGGGTAGCTCCAGCACCAGGTGATCAGGTACGTTCGGAAGCAGGAATTTGGCAATGATGTAGCTGGTGCCAACGGAAGGGTGCCCCGCAAAGGGCACCTCATGTTCAGGCGTAAAAATCCTGACCGCAAACCGTGTGTTATTCCAATTGGCCTTAATGAATGTCGTTTCAGCGAAGTTTATTTCCTTCGCAATTTGCTGCATCTGTTTGTCTGAAACCAAGTTGTCGAGATCAACAAAAACAGCTAACTGGTTACCCTCGTATTGATTAGCCGCGAAAACGTCTACGATGTAATAGGGTATTCGATGCATCGACGGCGCGCTGGTATGCAAACGGGCGGTGATGTAGCGGCTGGCTACACCATGCTATAACCCATTGCTTTGAAAATGTGCAATTTGATTGAACTCAGCTTTTTATCGTCTGGGTTCAGGGCACTCATTACGTCGAGCAGCCGTTCAATGGCGATCTGGTTCAGGTAATTGTAGCCCATCTTGCCCGGCTTTTTATCCTTTGGCAACGACTTGGTAATTTCTGACGGAACACTCAGGTTAACACGATTTTCCAGGAAGTGGATATGCTTGACAAGCGATTTAATATTTGTCTCCATATCTTCTTGCATTGTATCAATTGGTGATTTTACGCGCTCTTTTTTGAAGGTCGGAAATGCATAAAAGCCAACGATGTATGTATTGCCGTCATGCCAGTCTTTGGCTTTCAGGATAATTATTTTTACTGTTCTTGACTTTTCGAGATCAGGCGTCTTGGCAAACAAATGGGGGAGGAAGCCACGATAATAACCGTTTTCGTCAGCCGGAAATACGGTATGTCCGAAATTTAGACTAGCGTTTGTAATATCATTTTCTTTTACAAAAGTGAAATTAGCTTTCTCTAAATCTTCCGGGGTCGATGGTCCCTGCCACTCGTTGGAGTTCCAATCTATTGCTGCCAGGATTCCGTAAGACGTCTCTTTAGTCATAAGTAGTTCTTTTAAAAAGTACATATCTGAGGTGCTTTGAGTTCACCACCTGGGTAAACCCGACACTGAAGGAACCGGGGTTGCAGCAGTTTGTATGTACTTTGTGCCACGAAGCTACAACTAATCAACGCAAAGTAAGAAAATAGACCAGCCTCCTCGCGGAAGCTGGTCTACCCGAATCCCTGAAAACAGGTGATTTACTTCTTTGTTACCCGAACGGAAATCCGACGATTTTGGGCGCGGCCCGCCTCTGTATCATTCGAGGCCACCGGATGTTCCTGGCCGTAGCCTTCAGCTTCCAGGCGGCTGTCAGCAATGCCCATGCCTACTAATTCCTTCTTCACCGACTGAGCCCGATCACAAGATAGTTTCAGGTTTTTGTCGGCACTGCCAGTGTTATCGGTGTAGCCACCTAGCTTGATACTCACCGCTGGGTATGCTTTCAGAATCTCGGCAATATTTTTCAACTGTTCCTGTGATTCTGGCTTTAACGTGGCCTTACCCGTTTCAAAAGTCAGGCGGTCGAAATCGAACCAGGTCGTTTTATCAACTGGTTTATCCGATTTGATGAACGTAACCAGATTAGCCTCGATACCATCGACATCAACACCAGTTAGCGAGACATCGCCCAGGTTAATATCGATCGGTGTGAACTGTGCCGTTGCGCCGTCGCGATTTGGTGTGCTGACCTTGTTGTTGTCGGCGGCAGTCGACTGTTCGAGGGGTACCTCAGTACCGGCGGCTATTTTGCCCTCCTTGTTGAACCCCTCTACATCCGATGATTTGATGGCGATGTAAGGCGCAATAACCAGCGATACGATCGACATCAGTTTGATCAGAATGTTCATCGATGGGCCCGACGTGTCTTTAAACGGGTCACCCACGGTATCGCCCGTCACTGACGCCTTGTGAGGCTCCGATTTTTTGTAGAACATCTCACCGTTGATGAGTACGCCTTTTTCGAACGACTTTTTAGCGTTGTCCCAGGCCCCACCGGCGTTGTTCATGAAGATACCCATCAACACACCTGACACCGTTACCCCAGCCAGCAAACCACCCAGCACCTCAGGGCCGAAAATGAAGCCCACAATAATGGGAACTGACAGCGCAATGGCACCCGGCAGAATCATTTCGCGGATCGACGCCTGCGTTGAAATGGCCACACACTTTTCATATTCCGGTTTGCCGGTGCCTTCCATGATGCCCGGAATTTCGCGGAACTGGCGCCGAACTTCTTCTACCATCGCCATGGCCGCACGACCAACGGCCGCAATGGCCAGCGACGAGAATATGTACGGAATCATGGCGCCGACGAACAATCCGGCGAGTACATCGGCCTTGTAGATATCAATTGCCGAAATGCCTGAGATACCAACGAACGCAGCAAACAGCGCGAGGGCCGTCAGCGCTGCCGAGGCAATGGCAAATCCTTTACCACTGGCCGCCGTTGTGTTACCAACCGCATCCAGAATATCGGTCCGGCCACGTACTTCTTCGGGCAGGTAACTCATTTCGGCAATACCACCGGCGTTATCGGCAATAGGACCAAAGGCATCAATAGCCAGCTGCATAGCTGTGGTGGCCATCATACCCGCTGCTGAGATAGCCACGCCGTACAGACCAGCGAAGTGGTAGGAGGTGTAGATACCGGCGGCGAGTACCAGAATTGGCAGCACCGTCGATTCCATACCCACGGCCAAACCGCCAATAATGTTGGTGGCAGCCCCCGTAGCCGACTGCCGGATGATCGACATAACCGGACGCCGACCCATAGCCGTGTAGTACTCTGTAATGATCGACATCAACGCTCCTACGATCAGTCCCGTTACAATGGCGAAGAACACATCCATGCGGGTGAACTCAACGCCCCGAATTTCCATCGTGCCCTCTGGCAGCACCGCGTTGACCAGGAAGTACGAAGCCACCACAGTCATAATGATCGAACCCCAGTTACCCAGGTTCAGCGCACCCTGCACATTTCCGTTATCATCTTTCACACGAACCAGGTAACAGGCCAGAATCGAGAAGATCAAGCCCATGCCAGCGATCAGAACGGGCAATACAATGGGAGCGTGCCCGACAATATTGCTGGCCTCCGGAATAGCAATTTCGCGACCCAGCACCATCGTGGCCAGGATCGTGGCCACATACGAGCCAAATAAGTCGGCACCCATACCAGCTACATCACCTACGTTATCACCCACGTTGTCGGCGATGGTAGCGGGGTTACGTGGATCATCTTCCGGAATACCGGCCTCTACCTTACCCACCAGGTCAGCGCCCACGTCGGCCGCTTTAGTGTAAATACCGCCACCCACCCGGGCAAACAGAGCAATAGACTCGGCGCCTAGTGAGAAACCCGCCAGTACTTCCAGCGCACGCTCCATCGGAACACCGTTGACATCGCCAAAGGCGCCGCCAGAACCGGCTACGAAAAAATTATAGAGTAAAATGAATAATACGCTCAGGCCAAGTACGGCCAGGCCCGCTACACCGATACCCATCACCGAGCCGCCTGTGAACGAGACGTCGAGGGCGCGGGTGAGGCTGGTACGTGCAGCATGCGCTGTGCGTACGTTCGCTTTAGTCGCCACTTTCATGCCGATGTACCCGGCAAAGGCTGAGGTAAATGCACCGATGGCAAAGGCTACGCCAATGAACCAATGTGAATTTTCGACCTGTGAACCGGCGAAGGCCAGTACAGCGGCAACCACAGTACCGAAAACGATAAGTACCCGCCATTCTGCTCGCAGGAAGGCAATGGCTCCGTCGGCAATGTAGCCGGCGATTTCCTGCATACGGGCGTCGCCGGCTTCCTGCCGGTTCACCCAACTAAACTTGGCGATCATGACCACCAGTCCTACTAAACCTAACAGCGGTACGATGTAAAGACTATTATTCATATTGACTAGGAAAAGGTTGTTTGAATGCTCGCAAAGATAGAATTTGCCGTTGCATAACCATGCCCATCGGGCCTTATTCTTGACTTTTTACGGGTTTATTTTGGTTATTTTTGATATAAAACACCTCATTTTGGTGCGTTGTGTGATCCTATTTCCACTATTTGCTGGCTTACTGGCCTGATTGTCACCGATGAAAGCTTCTTTAGTATACATTCTGCTGCTGCTATCGGGCTGGGCATCGGCCCAAACAGTCCGGCAAACCGACCGTCGAACGGTTGTTGTGCTGCCAAATCAGGAGCTGCGTGTGACCTACGATCAGCCGTATAGCAGCGTGCTTTTTCAGGCACTATCGGGGCAAACGTTAGCTACAACGTACCTGGTTGCCGCAGGTGATACCATCCGACTTCAGCCCGATCCCCATGCACCCGACGGACAGATTGCCTCGGTGCTTTGCGTGTTCCAGCGCCCCGTTGCCGACTTTATATTGCAAACTGGTTCGCTGACGGGTGAAGTGAGCATGGTGACAGTATACGTGCCGCCCCTGCCGGCCGGGTACGTGCAGGCGCAGCTACGGGCATCGGCAAGGCAACGGGCCGACTGTGACAAACCCATCGTGGTGCCGGCCTCGGTTTGGCGAACTGGACTAACGCCACCCAAAGAAAAACCGGTGCAGACAAAGGTGCAGTTTGTGATCGTGCACCATTCGGCGGGGAGCAACACCACAACGGATTTCGCCGAAGAGGTACGCAACATTTATGTACAGCACACCCAGATCAACGGCTGGAATGATGTCGGCTATAATTTTTTGATTGGGCGCGACGGGGTCATTTATGAAGGCCGTGACGGGCAGGGGCTAATGGATGGCGACAATGTGCTGGGGGCGCATTTCTGTGCGCAGAACTCGGGTACGATGGGCATCTGCCTGATGGGAAATTTTAACGACGTTCAGCCCAGCGCGGTCTCCGTAGCCTCCCTCGATCAGTTGATCGGCTGGAAGCTAAAGAAGGAAGGGCTGCAGCCGATCGGTATGGCGTTTCATCCCGGCTCGGCGAAGCAACTCAACCTGATTTCGGGGCATCGCGACGGGGTGTGCGCCACCGAGTGCCCGGGTAACAACCTGTATGCGGCCCTGCCAACCATCCGGCAGGCGGTCAGTCAAAGTTGCTCATTTACTTCAGCAGTAGAGCCTACGCCGCTGGCCACCGAACCGGGCACCGCCGACTGGACAGTATACCCCAATCCATCGCGGGGTGAGTTGTTTGTTCAACATGCCGCTACCGATCCTGCTCAGGTACGTTTTGAGGTGACAGATGTAGTTGGACGTACCCGGTCAGTGAAGGCAGTACAGACGGCCTTCGATCGCTGGCGTATCGATAGTGATCCGCAACTGACCGGTCTCTTCTGGCTTCGATGTACGGAGGGGACAAGTACGGCTGTTCGCCAGATATGGCGCATTCCGTATTAAATAAGGGGCGCAATGCTTACAGAATTGGTGTCAGTGAACGCCATCATTGTCAATTGGGTTGACGTTTTATCGAACAAACTGTTTTATTTGTTCTGAAACCCCATTGATAATTCATCCTGTGAGATCTATCCGTTTACTAGTTCTGACCGCATTTGTCGGTTTGTCATCACTACAGACCCAGGCGCAGGTTCCCTTCGGAAAGCCCCGAACTGCAACGCCCGGTGATATTCAACAAGGCATCCGTCGATTAAATGTGTTGGGCAGCGTGCTGTACATTGCCGCTCACCCCGACGATGAAAACACTCTCTTTCTAACGTACCTGCACAACGAACGAAACATCCGGACCGCCTACCTTTCGCTGACGCGGGGCGATGGCGGTCAGAACCTGATTGGGGCCGAGCAGGGTGAGTACATTGGCGTAATCCGTACGCAGGAACTCCTGGCCGCCCGCCGCATCGACGGGCCAGAGCAACTGTTTAGCCGAGCCTACGATTTCGGTTTCTCCAAGTCGACCGACGAAGCCGTGAAGATGTGGGGCCGCGATCAGGTGCTGAGCGATATTGTTTACCTGATCCGAAAATTCCAGCCCGACGTGATCGTTACCCGGTTCCCGCCCGATAGCCGCGCCGGACATGGGCACCACTCGGCATCGGGGTACCTGGCCGAAGAAGCCTTTAGACTGTCGAACGACCCAAAAGCGTATCCTGAGCAACTCAAGCTGGTAAAACCCTGGCAGGCACGTCGACTGTTCTGGAATGCGTTTATTCCCAATCAGTTCCAGACCAACAACCGGCCTAATGAAGCAGGTACGTTGCTGGGTATTGAAACGGGGTTGTACAACCCGCTGCTAGGAAAATCGTATGGTGAACTGGCCGCAGAGAGTCGTAGTCAGCATAAAAGCCAGGGCTTCGGCGTTGCGGCCAACCGGGGTAACAAGATCGATTACCTGCTGTTGAAAGAAGGCGATAAACCACAGGCCGATCTGCTCGAAGGCATCGACATGAGCTGGAATCGGGTGCCCAACAGCGAGCGAATTCAGGAGCAGGTATATAGGCTAGGCAACCAGTTTAACCCGCTTCAGCCGGCCGCCAGTATACCTGCACTGGTTGCGTTGCACCGCGAAATCAGGCAGTTGGATACCACGCAGGTGTACGTAAAAACGAAACTGGCCGAGGTAGAAACGATCATTCAGCAATGCCTGGGTTTGGTTTTCGAAGCCTTGCCAACCGATTATGCCGCTACGCCCGGTGGTCAGATCGACGTTCGCCTCAATGCCATCAACCGAATCAACTTCCCGGTGAAGCTCATCAAGGTACGGTTGCCACAGGCTGGTCGCGACACGACGATGAATCTGCTGATGAAGCCCAACGAGCAGCTTTCGTTTACCTTCCCGGCCAAATTACCCGCCAGTCTGGCGTATTCGCAGCCCTACTGGCTCGAAAAACCGCTTCAGAAAGGCCTGTTCACCGTAACTGATCAGCGGAAGATTGGTCTGCCGGAAAATCCGCCGCAACTGACCGCCGAATTCACCATTGAACTAGATGGCCTGCCCTTTACCTACACCCGGCCGTGGCTCTACAAATACACCGATCCGGTGGAAGGTGAACTGTACCGTTCGTTTGAAGTCCGCCCCGACGTGACCGTCAATCTGACCGAGCGCGTATATGCGTTCGCCGACAACGTACCTAAAACGGTCGACGTACTTGTGAAAGCAAACCGACCCGGCGTAAAAGGAACTATCAACCTCGATCTGCCGGCAGGCTGGCGCGCCACCCCGGCAACAATTCCTTTTTCGTTGACCGATAAGCAGCAGGAACAGCGCGTAACCTTCACGCTGATACCCCAGACAGCAAAAGCCGAAACCGGGAAACTCAAGGCCGTAGCCACTACCGACGCGGGTCGCTTTACAACAGGCATTCGCACCGTGAGCTACCCGCACATTCCACCACAAACGTTGTTCCCGGCCGCTGAAGCCACCGTTGAACGCTTGAATGTGATCGTGAAGGCCAAAAACGTAGGCTACATCGCCGGGGCGGGCGACGACGTACCTGCCGCCCTTCGGCAGATGGGCTGCACTGTGTCACTCCTCGATGAAGCCGAATTGGGCAAAGACCTCTCCCGTTTCGACGCCATTGTGGTGGGCATTAGGGCCTACAATACGGAGGAGTATCTAAAAAATGTGCAGAGTAAGCTGATGGAGTATGTGCAGAAGGGGGGCACCATGGTTGTGCAGTATCTAACGCCCGGTAGCGCCGTGTTACAGTCGGGCCTGAAGGTCAACCAGATCGGGCCGTTCCCGTTTGCCATTGGTCGCGATCGCGTTGCCGAGGAAGATGCCACCATCACGGTGCTGAACCCCAATCAGTTCCTGCTGAACAAACCGAACAAAATCACGGAAGAAGACTTTAAAGGCTGGGTGCAGGAGCGGGGCATTTACTTCGCTCAGGATTACGGCCAGCCCTACGAATCGCTCTTCTCGATGAACGACACAGGCGAAGCGCCTAAGCTTGGCAGCCTGATCTACGCGCCCTACGGAAAAGGCCACTTCATCTATACGGGCATCGCATTCTTCCGTCAACTGCCAAACGGCGTTCCCGGTGCGTATCGCCTTTTCGCCAACCTGATCTCGGCCAGTTCAAGCAACAAATAAGATAGAGTATCGAAAAAAGGCTGGGTACGTTGCGATTGGTTTCGGCAACGTACCCATCCTTTTTTGTGGGTGGTTAATAGGCTGTGTGTCGTGCAAGTGTTGCCGACAATGCAACCAGATGACAATGCGTTCCTACAACTGAATATCCTGCGGTTCCTGTGCGAAGAACAGTTCGTTCAGGTAATCGCAGTAGGGTTTGATCAGTCGGCAGCCGCGTAGCACCTCATCGGCGAAATTGGCTTTTAGCACCTCCTTGTCGGTGTAGCGATGCATGAAAAATAACTGCTTCCGCTTCAGCAGCGCAATATCGGGATGGTCGGCCGAATAGCCTTTCGGGGCGGTTTTGGTGCTTTCGCCCGAAATCTCCGGGAAATAGGCCCGAAACTCAGGGGCGTCGATAATGGCTTTCAGCGTATCGGCGTTGTAGTCGATTTCCTGCCTGAAAGCGGCCAGTTGCGCGGGCGTTGCCTGCCACATACCCGCCCCCAGAAATGATTCGTTGCCGGGCTGAATGTGCAGGTAGAAATCAATCTGTCCCGAATGCCGCCCACCGGGGCCAATAGCAACGGCAAAATTCGACTTGTACGGTGCCTTGTCTTTTGAGAATCGGATATCGCGATTGATCCGGAAAATACAATCGCGTGGATTTGTATTGGGGAGCGGATGAAACGCTGAGGCACCATCGATGAGGCGGGCGGCGAGGGCTTCTACTTCTGCTTTAGCCGCATCGTACCGGGCTCGGTTGGCGTGAAACCATTCACGATGATTGTTTTGAACTAGATCGGTGAGAAAGGTGAGTGTTGCTGCTGTCAGGGCAGCGGAACGATTACTGGATTGACTTGCCATAGTATATCAAATATACAGGATTCTGATGCGACCACGGCCATAGCGGGTTTATATTGCCTGTTCCTTCAGTAAACCGGTTTATATGCGTTACACCTACCTGCTTCTTTGCCTTCTTCCAGTAGCGGCATCGGCCCAGAACGACACGATCCAACTCCGGGAGGTGTCGGTCTCAGCCACCCGCTTTGAGCAACCACTGCGCCGATCTCCGTTTCAGATTCAAACCATATCGAGAGAGGATATCGCGTTCCGAAACCAACAAAACACGGCCGATCTGTTGGCGCAGACGGGCAACGTCTTTGTGCAGAAAAGTCAGGGTGGGGGAGGCAGCCCTGTACTGCGGGGCTTCGAAGCGAGCCGAGTGCTGCTCGTGATCGACGGTGTTCGGATGAACAATGCAATTTATCGGGCCGGTCACCTGCAGAATGTGCTGCGTATTGATCCGGCCCTTATTGAGCGGGCCGAAGTGCTTTTTGGCCCCGGCTCAACGCTCTACGGCTCCGATGCGCTGGGGGGCGTGCTGTATTTCCAGAGCCGCAACCCCGAGTTGTCGAGGAATGACAAGACGCTTGTTCGGCCGGGAGCATACCTGCGCTATGCGACCGCTACGGGTGAGCGCACGGCCCACGCCGACGTGAGCATCGGTACGCGCCGCTGGGGCTTTCTGAGCAGCATTACCACCTCATCGTTCGGTGATGTGATTCAGGGCAACAACCGCCGCCAGGCGTATCCCGATTTTGGGAAACAGACCCAGTACGTCGCGATCGACCCGGCGGGTGGAGCCGATCAGGTGCTTGTTAACGACAATCCGAATAAACAGATCGGGTCTGCTTACAGTCAGCTCGATCTGTTCCAGAAGGTGATCTTTCAACCTGTAGCCGGGGTTCGGCACGTGCTGAACGTGCAATATTCGACCAGCTCCGACGTACCCCGCTACGACCGCCTGAGTGAGGTGTCGGCGGGTAAGCCAACCTTTGCGCAATGGTATTATGGGCCCGAAAAACGGTTGCTTACTGCCTACCGGCTGGAAGTAAGCCGCCCTACCGCCTGGTTCGATCAGTTGCAGTTGACCGCCGCTTACCAGCAACTGGAAGAGAGCCGAAATAGCCGTCGGCTGAATGCCGCGTCGCTGAAAAGTCAGGTTGAGCAGGTAGGTGTCTGGTCACTCAACGCCGACTTGCAGAAACGGCTCGGCATTCACCAGCTTCAATACGGCCTCGAACTGACGCATAATGATGTGAACAGTAGCGCCACGTTCAAAAATGTGAAAACGCAGGTGGTAACCCCCGCCGATACCCGCTACCCGAATGGTGGCAGCTCGCTGCAAACGGCTGCTTTCTACCTTACCGACGCCGTTGCACTGTCGCGACTTGCCCAGCTGACCGGTGGGGTACGTTACAGTGCTACAAACCTGCACGCCCGTTTTGGCGATAAAACGTTCTTCCCATTCCCGTTCGATGAAATTCGGCAATCGCCCGCCGGTTTTTCTGGGCATCTGGGTCTGGTGCTCACCCCGGCCGATCGCTCAAAAATCAGTTTACTGGGCTCTACCGGCTTTCGAGCACCCAACGTGGATGATTTGACCAAAGTGTTTGAATCGAAAGCTGGTTCACTGATCGTGCCAAACCCGTCTATTCAACCGGAGCTGACCTACAACGTTGAACTGACGGTAAATCAATGGCTGGGTGACCGGGTACGTCTCGATGGTACGGTATATCACACCTGGTTCAACAACGCCATTGTGGTCGACGCGTTTACGCTCAACGGCCTGTCGGTGGTTGACTATGCCGGCCAGTCGAGCAAGGTCACGGCGTCGCAGAACAAGCGGCGGGCTACCGTGCAGGGATTCAACGTCAACGCGCTGGTGCGGCTTACCAATCGGCTCACCTTTAGCGGTTCGATCAACGGCACGGCGGGCCACATCCGGGATGATAAAAACACTCCTCTCGACCATATTCCACCCACCTACGGCCGTGCCTCGTTGCTCTACCGCACGGCTCGTTTCCAGGTAGAGGCCTTCAGCCTGTTCAGTGGCTGGAAACGGCTGCCCGACTATAATCCGGAAGGGGAAGACAACGCCCAGTATGCAACCGTCGACGGCATGCCCGGTTGGGCAACGGCCAATGTTCGGGGCAGTGTTCGGTTGTCGCGCGTGCTGACGGCCCAGCTTGCCGTTGATAACCTGCTCGACCGGAACTACCGCACCTTTGCCAGCGGAATCAGCGCACCGGGCCGTAACCTCATGCTGACCCTGCGGGCCGGGCTGTAGATTGACTGTATTTGACAGACTGCTCAAACACTCTACTCGTTGACTTGGTTAATGCGGTAACTTTACCAACTACCGTTATGGCAACGAAAAACGAAAAAGCACTCGAGCAGGTCGAGAAAGAACTTCAGGACGTACCCGCAGGCAACAAGGCCGACAACGGCCCTAACCACGGAAGTGCAGCCGGTGGTCGCAATGCCCAGTCGCACAAGAGCAGCAACAAAGGCAGTAAAAGTGCCGGCAGCTCAACCGGCGGCAGCAAGGGCGGGCACGGTAACTCATAATCAATCCTGCGTTACGTACCCACAAAAAATCCCGACCTCATCAGGTCGGGATTTTTTGTGGGTACGTGGCTGTGTAGCCGGTTATTCGTAAGCAATCCGGCTCAGAATGCTCCGGCCAAGCGTTACTTCGTCGGCATATTCCAAATCCCCGCCAATCGGGATACCCCGTGCAATGGTCGAGATTTTGAGTTGGAACGGCCGTAACTTCTTTTGCAGGTAAAACGCCGTGGTGTCGCCTTCCATCGTTGGGCTGAGCGCCAGGATGATTTCTTTCACCGGTTCGTCTGCTTCGTTTTGCTGCGTCAGCCGTTGGATGAGTGAGTCGATATGCAGATCGCTGGGCCCGATCCCTTCAACGGGCGAGATAATGCCGCCCAGCACATGGTACAGGCCCTTGTATTGCGCTGTGTTCTCTACAGCCAACACGTCGCGTGTATCCTCGACCACACAGATAATGGAGCCGTCGCGGCGGGGGTTGGCGCAGATACCGCAGAGCGTATCGTCGGAAAGATTATGGCATTTTTTGCAATACTGAACCTTCAGGCGCATCTCTGTCAGTGAGTGTGCCAGCGTCTGTGTTTGTTCTTCGTCGCGTTTCAGCAGGTGAAGCACCAGCCGCAGGGCAGTTTTCTTGCCAATGCCCGGCAGCTTGGCTACCTCCGTTACCGCATCTTCAATAAGCTTCGAGGGAAACTCCAAGTGATTTGTGATTTATGACGGCGGATACTGGATTGTCATGCTGAAGAGAGCACCTGGCGGCACACCGGCCGTCCGGAAACCCCACAGTCGCAATCCTGATTCCGAAATCAGTTAAGGACTTCCGCTGAAATGCCACGACGGCAAATCTCGTTGCGGAGGGGGACCAATTCCTCGAAACCGCCATTCTTGACGGTACACTTGCCTTTGTAATGAATCAGCAACGTACACTGTTCGGCTTGCTCCGGGGAATGGTCACAAACTTCGATCAGCGTATCGATGACGTATTCGAAGGTGTTGACCTCGTCATTGAAGACAACGAGGTTATATACCTCAGTTTCTACAACTTCTTCCAGTACGGTCACTTCGGGTTCAAAAAACGGCATCATAAGAACAGAG
Organism: Fibrivirga algicola; assembly: GCF_011742925.1. Classification (GTDB taxonomy): domain Bacteria; phylum Bacteroidota; class Bacteroidia; order Cytophagales; family Spirosomataceae; genus Fibrella; species Fibrella algicola. The sequence continues at coordinate 109,346 of NZ_WAEL01000004.1, read as the reverse complement.
CTTGGTAGTTGATTCTTTGGCAAATTTACGGAAATTTGACCGGTTATTGTCCGTTAAAATAACCCCGCCAGCCTGCTAAAAGTTGCCCGTTTCGAATGAATTCAACCATCGCACTCGTCATTCTCATTGCCTATTTTGCCATGCTCATCACGGTGTCGTTCTACACCTCGCGTGGGGCAGATACCAATACATTCTTCACCGCAAACCGGCAGTCGCCCTGGTACCTGGTTGCCTTCGCCATGATCGGCACATCGCTGTCGGGCGTTACGTTTATATCAGTTCCAGGGGCTGTAGGGGGCATTTTTAAGGGGTTCGAGGGCTATAAAGGCTTCTTCTATTTTCAGGTTGTTCTGGGCTATATTATTGGTTACTACGTCATCGCCACCGTCCTGATGCCGATGTACTACCGCCTCAACCTGATTTCGATCTACGGCTACCTCGAAAAGCGGTTTGGCTTCTGGTCATACAAGACTGGAGCGGGCTTCTTCTTGCTGGCCCGTACAGTAGGTTCTGCCGTGCGGCTCTACGTGGCGGCGGGCGTTTTGCAGCTGGCTATCTTCAATGACCTGGGCATTCCGTTCTCTGCCTCGGTGGCCATTACCATTCTGTTGATCTGGCTTTACACGTTTAAAGGGGGGGTAAAAACGATCATTATCACCGATACGCTCCAGACCACGTTTCTGGTCACGGCCGTAATGCTAACCATCGTACTGATCTCCCGAGACCTGAATATGAGCTTCAGCGAGGTGACAACGGCGATCAAAACAAGCCCGTATTCGCAGATCTTTTATTTCGAGAATATCAACGATCCGCGCCATTTTCTGAAGCAGTTCATCTCAGGTATCTTCATCGCCATTGTCATGACCGGGCTGGATCAGGACCTGATGCAGAAAAACCTGACCTGCAAAAACATCGGCGAGGCACAGAAAAACATGTTCTGGTTTACCATCACCCTCACGATCGTGAACTTCATGTTCCTCTGCCTGGGCGCTCTGCTCTACATCTACGCTACCACCCGGGGCATTGCCCTGCCCGCCAAAACAGATGAGCTTTACCCTTTGCTGGCCTTGAACCACTTCGGGCCAATCGTCGGTATCACGTTCCTGCTGGGCATCACCGCTGCTACCTATGCCTCATCTGACTCGGCCCTGACGGCGCTGACAACTTCATTCTGCATTGATTTCATGGACGTTGAGAAAAAGCCGGAAACCGAACGGGCCCGTATTAAACACTGGGTACATATCGGCTTCTCGGTGCTGTTCTGGATCGTCATCGTGATCTTCAATCGGCTGAATAGCGGCGACGTCATTACTGCCGTATTCGACCTCGCAGGCTACACCTACGGGCCACTGCTGGGGTTATACACGTTTGGTTTGTTCAACAACCGACCTGTACGTGACCGGTGGGTACCGCTTGTTTGCGTATTGTCGCCCCTGGTAACCTACTACGTAAATGCCCATTCGGCTGCCTGGTTCAACGGCTATACGTTCAGCTTTGAGCGGCTGCTACTGAATGGTCTGTTCACGTACCTGGGCCTGTGGGTGCTATCTATAAATGCTCCTGATCGTGTGCCCAAAGTGGCGGCGTCCGTACGTTAGGACAGACCAACTTTTTCGGAGTGATGGAGTTATAGGAATACTTAGTTACAAAAGAATACTCCATTCACAGTCATGATGCGTTTTTTTACTCTACTGCTGGTCCTAGCCGGGCTTGGCCTGTCGACTGCATTTGGACAGGTGCGAACACCACGCCGGACGCCAAAGCCAGTTAATCCGTACCGGAAGACGTATCAGAAAGGCGAATTTGTTCTCCCCGTCGACTCAACGTCGCCCCGGGTGCCGTATGTCCATTTCCCGTATCCGCTGGCTAAAGGAACAGGGCGGGCAACGCTGGGCGTTACGTTTACCACCTCGCCCCGCGACATCACCGAAGAGTTGCAGATCAACGTACCTGCCGGTGACCTTATCGCGTTGCATGGTATCACTAACAACCTGGCACTGACGGGTCGGTTTACATTTCAGTTTCTACAGAATCACGCCTCGGTTGGGTTGCGTTACAGCGTGCCGATCAAAGGCCGATTCTATGCATCAGCTGGAGCCGATGTAGGGGCCTGGTTCGGTTCATTACAGCTCGCTCAATTCGACAATCGGGGATTTGGCGTGCAGTCAATGCCCAACGTTGCCATTGGTTTCCGATCCTCGCGCGATCTGCTGGTAACGTTACGCGGAGAGGTAGATCTTGGCTTATACTATCGCTCGAGGGTGGGTAAGACGGTAACCGAACGCGGACAAGTTTTACTTAACGGTTATGGAGCAACTGTCACACTGGAGCAGGCCTTTTTCGGACGGCGGCATATTGCCGTGGGCTTCCGGGCGTTATACACAAACTTCAATTGGCAGTTCTGGTCACTCTACGACACCTTCGACCGCAACATTTTTTACCCCGAAGCTACAATTGGTTTCTTTCTGTAAGATACTGCCGGTAGTTGAGGACCTCAACGACAACAAATATGACCTTCACACGTCTGCTTATCTGTAGCATACTCATCGCCCTGACAGGCTACCTGATTGGGTGTCGACCCAACGAAAATGAAACGGTTGAAATTCCGGCTATCATCGACAATGGCTTGAACGTACCTGGAGCCAAACTGCTCTATAGCCAAACACGTAAAGCCTGCGAAGGGGTGTATAGCGTTACGGAAGGTGCCCCGGCATTTGGGCAGGAGGTAGCCGCCAAGTGGAGTTATCTGGTTAAGAAACCGGGCGACACCACATACTACATGTCAATTTTCTGTGAGCCACAGGCTGCTTTCTTTGTGCTGGAGGGCCGTCAACTAGGCGATTCGCTGGTGTTTGAGGGTTTCTGGCGCCGCCTGGTCAATTCAGAGACGGGTACCGCTCGTTTCGTAGTGCTGAGTGCCAATGGTGCCAGTGCACTCCTGGCACCAGACTGCTGTAAAGCCATCACGAAAGGAGGCGTTATTTTTAAAGGTGTATATGGCGATGGACAACTGGCACGCAGCAGGCCACTGGTCCTGTCATTCGACCGCCCGTTAAACAAGAAGCCCTTCCAGATTCTGGCCCATCGGGGTGGGGGACGTACCTCTGATCTGCTTCCAGCTTCGGAAAACAGCGTTGAAATCATTCGGCTGGCCGAACGGTTGGGAGCAACCGGTGTTGAAATAGACATTCGCCAAACGAAAGACGGCACGCCGATTATCTACCACGATAATAACCTGAACTTACGCCTGGTTCAGAAAACAGGTCTGATTGGCGCGGTCGAAAATTATACCTACGATCAGCTCTCCGCCTTTGTACGGTTGGTAGACGGCGAGAAAATTCCGAAACTGACAGAGGCCCTCGACGCAGTTTTGAATGATACAAACCTCGAAACCGTCTGGCTCGATTCAAAGGATGTACGTGACATGCCGCTGGTCCGGAGCATTCAGCAGACGTACCTGCAACGGGCGGCGCAGCAGGGTCGACGTTTGGATATCTACATCGGATTGCCCGCTGAAGAGCGTGTAACCCAGTTTGAGCAATTGCCTGACCATACCCAACTCCCTTCGATCTGTGAGTTGGACACCAGCGTGGCCAAACGGATTAACGCGAAGGTGTGGGCGCCCCGCTGGACATTGGGCGAGCAGATCCCGTCGACGTTAGCCATGCAGCAGCAGGGCCGTAAAGTATTTGTCTGGACGCTGGACGTACCTGAGTTTGTTCAGCAGTTTGTGCAAAACGACACCTTCGACGGAATTCTTTCTAATTACGCGCCCATTGTAGCTTACTACCACTATGTCCAGAAATAATACATTCAGGCTTTTCAATTGGCTGGTAATCACGCTCTTGTGGCTTGGTTCGGTTTCGCTGGTGTCAGCACAGCAACCCACCAAACCCGCTAAAACCAGAGTGGGAGTCCGAAAATCGAATCGAACAAAGCGGCCGCGCCGCGTGGTAAGTATACCAAACGCCTATAAACCGGCCTACACCAAAAAGGGTGAAGTGCGTAAGCTAAGCCCCGATCAGCTGTGGGACAGTAAGCCCGACTCGACCCGCCCCACTCGCGGACCATTCCGGTTGCTGATCTACGCTGGTTTAGGTACCTCTCTCTACTCAACGTCTATTCAGCCGCCGGGTAGCCTGTCGAACCTGCAGCAAAGTAGGGTAGGTATACCGGCTACACTACGCATTATGTGGCAAACCGATCACCGTTTGCGAATGGGTATTGAAACAGGCTACGTGAGTATGTATACTTACCGGGGTATTGTTCAGGATAAAGATGCCCGAATCCGTGTGTCGGCTATTCCCATTATTCCCGTGTTCTCGATGTCGGTCGTGAAGCGATTTGCTGTATACGCAGGCACAGGACCATTCCTGGTCAACTCGCACCTGTATTACGACGGAACTACGCGGGGAACAACCTTAAGCTTGGGCTGGATGGCCGCCGCAACCTACACCCAACCCCTCACCAAGAACCTCGGCCTGGCCGCTGAAGTGAAGTGGTACGATGCTTCTCAAACCGATGACTCGTGCCTGATTGCGCAGGCAACGCTCGTGTGGCGAGCATTAACCTGGTAAAACTTTCATCGTACGTTTCAGGTTTCAAATCTCAAGTTTCAAGTGTTACACTAAGTTACCAGATTGGTTGATGAGTGAAGCATATGAAACGTGAGACTTGAAACCTGAAACTGATTACCTGAAACCCGTTACTTATTTTGGATTCTCCTCTTTTAGCTTTTCTTGCCGATACACAGGCCCCTATGTGGATTGAGGCGCTGTTTCTGAAGCAACGAAACAACGTTAAAGCCACGCAGGCTATCTTCCGTGAAATCCTTCAGCGGCAACCCCAAACGCTTTACTGGCTTGGCGACATTGTAGTGCTTGGTTACAAAAACGCCGCCTGGCCTATGGTCGACACGTTTCTGGCTAATTGCGAAGAAGCAGGTGTGGATGTGAAAGCCATCATGGGTAATCACGACGTGATGGGTCGCCCTAAAAAAGGCCAGCGAAATTTTCAAAAGCGATTCCCTGACCACGTACCTACCGGCTATGCACACGTGACCGATGGGGTGGGGGTCATTCTGCTGAACTCGAATTTTAGTACGCTCACCGTTCAGCAACAAGCTGAGCAGCAGACTTTCTACGAGGATACGCTACGGGCCTACGATGATGATCCCGAGATTCGGGCGGTGATCGTAACCACCCATTATGCCCCATTTTCGAACAGCCGGCTGGTGGGATCGAGCAAGCCGGTGCAGCAGCGCTTTGTGATGCCGTATCAGGCCTCGAAGAAGGCGAAGCTGTTCATTACCGGGCATGCACACGCTTTTGAGAAATTCGAGGTAGGTGGTAAGGTATTTCTGGTAATTGGTGGTGGTGGCGGATTGCATCAGCCATTGCATAGAAATCCCTTTAAGTACGAAGACCGGGCCATCGACTATAAACCGATGTTTCATTACCTGACCGTGTGGCGCGAGGAGGATGATCTGCACGTATGTTCGCACCGGCTGAACGATGATCAAAAAGGGTTCACGGATGGCTATGGGTTTGTCATTTAGCGAAGCCCTTAATGATTCGCATCGGCTTATCGGGGGAATAAGACTAGTTGAAAGCTGGTAATTGAGTAATGAGGGCTAGCTTCGCAGTTACACAATTTGTGTCTAATACACCAATCTATGCTGGCTGCCCGTCTTCTGTTTTTTTTGCTTGTACTAGCTACTAGTGCTGCGTTCGGGCAGGCATTTTTGCCGCTCTGGCCGAGTGGTAAAATGCCTAACTCGAAGGGATTGACACTTACCGATAGCATTGCCAACGAGCGTATTTATCGCGTAGGCACGCCCGGTATGTATACTTTTTTTCCATCGGTACAGGAGAACAAGGGCGCGGCAGTAATTATCTGCCCCGGTGGTGGCTATGAACGACTGGCGTACATGATCAGCGGCATTCAGTTGGCCAAGTGGTTCAACACCATGGGAATTAGCGCCTTTGTATTGAACTATCGCCTGCCCAACTCGCCTGACCTGAAACAACGGGAAATTGGCCCTTTACAGGATGCGCAACGAGCCATTAAACTGATCCGGGCCAACGCTGGCAAGTGGGGTATAAAGTCAGACAAAGTAGGGATCATGGGTACGTCGGCGGGTGGGCATCTGGCCGCTCATCTGGCAACAGCTACTACAGACGTATCGGCCATTGGTGACTCGGTGAGTAAACAGCCGTATCGCCCCGATTTTGCCTTGCTGATCTCGCCTGTAATCACCATGGGGCAGTATACCCACGCCAGCAGCCGCAAAAACCTGTTAGGGCCCAATCCGTCTGCTGAGTTACAGAAGGCCTATTCGCTGGAAAACGCCGTAACGGCCAACACATCCCCCTGCTTTCTCGTCCACGCGTTCAACGATACGGGCGTCGACCAGCGGAACAGCCTGTTGTTTTATCAGGCATTGGTCGACAGGAAAATTACGTCCAGTTTGCACATTTTCCCGCAGGGAGGACATGCCATCGCGTTGCGTAGCAATCCCGGTTCTACCCAACAATGGGTCGGCCTTTGCGAGAGCTGGCTGCGTGAGATGAATGTTCTCACAGATGCCAGGTAAATCAACGTCAGTCAACGGATTCGTAGGCTAGATTCGCTACCGTCGGTCTGATGGGACACAGTAGGTATACCCCCATGCCAGGTGGACCTGGCTGCACGTATAGTTGTGTCATACCGGTGAATAGACCAATTGCTTTGCAGGCTGTTGCTGCTAAGAGCCAAACAATGGAATAGGTTTTCTGTTACGTTTTCACAGTCAGTACCTTACCAGTCATCGCTCTACGTATGAACTACATCTTTCGTGCCACCCTGGGTACGTTAGTCGGCTTGACAGCGCTTAGCTATCCGGCAACAGCCCAATCTCTACAACCCGGTTTCGATAAGGCTGAGTACATTGATCTGATGAAAGTGTCGGCCCGGTTCGGCGACTCATCCTATGTCGCCAGCTTCCCGAAGCCGCAACGGTATAAATCCGTGTATCGATCACCCATCGTTGGGCTCGACAACATGTGGGACTTGTGGGCCGATGACAAGGGGACAGCCGTCATTAGTTTGCGCGGTACAACGGCCAACAGTGTGAGCTGGCTCAGTAACTTCTATGCCGCAATGGTGCCAGCCAAAGGCGAACTCCGACTGTCAGATAAAGAAAAGTTTACCTATCACTTAGCCGATAATCCCAGAGCGGCGGTGCATGTAGGGTGGCTGGTCAGTACGGCTTTTCTTGCCAAAGATATTCTTCCTAAACTTGATTCCTGCTACCGCAAAGGCATCAGAAATATGCTGATCATGGGCCACAGTCAGGGCGGGGCTATTGCATTCCTGCTCACAGCCCACCTCTATAATCTGCAGAAAGAGGGTAAACTTCCCGCTGACATTCGATTCAAAACCTACTGTAGTGCGGGACCAAAACCGGGTAACCTGTACTTTGCCTACGAATACGAAGCCATGACGCAGGACGGCTGGGCTTACAACGTAGTGAACTCGGCCGACTGGGTACCAGAAGTGCCTTTTTCGATACAGACGGTGAACGACATGAATGTAACAAACCCGTTCGCCGGCGCCAATCTGGTGATCAAAAAACAACCATTTCTGAAACGCCTTGTGCTGCGCCGGGTGTACAGCGATCTAAGTAAACCAGCGCTCAAAGCACAAAAAAATTACGAGAAGTACCTGGGAAGGATTGCCTCGAATACGGTTAAGAAAAATCTGACCGGCTATATGCCACCCGATTATTACAAGAGTAATCACTACGTGCGTACAGGAACAACCGTTGTGTTGCTGGCCGATTCGGCCTACTACAGGCGGTATCCCGACAGTAAAGAGAAAATTTTTGCGCATCATTTCCATCCGCCTTATCTGTATCTGGCCGAAAATAAGTTGTCGCTGGGTACCCAGACTGCAACTGCAACAGCACCCACATCTCCGGCAGTGACCGGAACCTGGGAGTTGGACTACATGGCTTCAACAAGCACCGACCTCGCTACGCTTTACCCTGATCGTAGACCCACGCTGACGTTTGATCCGGCTGCCCAACGGCTGTCTGGTAACTCAGGCTGTAACTCGTTCAATGGGCCAATGCCCATTAGCGGGTCGGCATTTCGCTTTCCTGATGCAGTAGCTATGACGCGGAAAATGTGTCCGGGAAGTGGGGAGGAAACGTTTTTATCGGCGATCAAACGAGTAAATCGATTTGCTGTTTCCGGTGATATATTGACCTTGCTGACTGGCGACATTGCTGTTATGCGGTTTGTTCGTAAGTAGCGGTATCGGGATACAAAAAGTTAAACCAGACATCTGTACACTATGAAATTGACCCCCCTTTGGCTAGCCATCTGCTTGGTTGGCGGCGTCTGGGCTGCTTGCCAGTCGAACCAACAAGCCACCGCTGATCAGCAGCAGCCAGCCAGTACTGTCAAGGTATGTTACGCCTATCTGTCGGCATCTGACACCGTTCAACTGATGCTGGTCAAAAATGATACGGTGATGACCGGCGAGTTACTGTATCAACTCGCAGAAAAAGACAGAAATTCCGGCACGTTGACTGGCCGTATGCGGGGCGACACGCTGATTGCTACTTACAAGTTTCAGTCGGAGGGAGTTGAATCGGAGCGCGAAGTCGCCTTTCTTCTTCAAGACAATAAAGCCATAGAAGGCTTCGGCCCGGTAGTGGAACGGGCCGGGAAGATGCTTTTCGTCCCCTCGTCGAGACTCACTTTCACCGATAACCGACCATTGGGTAAAGTTGCCTGTACGGAATAATCCATCCCCGTAAACTCTCAACGAAGATGAAATTAGTAGTGATTGGGCATCTGCTAATACACCTCGCTATAGGCCACGCTATGGGTCAGGTGGCATCGACAGGTAGCGCCGAAAAGCGGGTATTCCTGACGAGCGTGTTAGGGATTGCAGTGCCCGGCTTGTCTGAGTTGACTACAGAATTGAACCGTGCCGGTTATCTGTCGTTACCGAGTACGTTCCTGACGCGTGGAGCCGGGTTGGTAACTACGTTCCCGAAGGTCCGGCTAGCCACTCTTGTCACGTTTACCTCTTACAGCGGTACCACCACTGACCTGAATCGGAGTAGCTGGGCGCGGGGCACCCAGGTCGGTACGTCGCTGGGTGTATTTCTAAGCCGAAGCGAACGCGTGCAGTTCATTCCGTACGTAGGATTGGCTTACTCTTTTTTTGGTACTCGGGTATCGGAGACAGCGCCCGCCAGTACCGTATTTCCAGGGTATCTGGCAGGCCCGGCTAACCAGCAATATGTGGGTGCCGAGCAGTTTATGGGCAACGTAGGACTGCATCTGGCCAAGTCGGGGTTAGGGCAGGGGGCGTTATCACAAAAACTGATTCTTGGACTCCGGGCAGGATATATGCTGCCCGGAGTCCAACCCAAAGTGGCAGACCAATAACGTATCGCTTAGTGATGGTCCCGATGCGAATCCTGGAGGTACGTACCTGCACGTTATTTTTGGCAGTGCGTTATAATGGGCAGTCCCAACAACCAGAACGCCCCGACATTTTTGCCGGGGCGTTCTGGTTGTTGGGACGGTCGTACTCGTTATTTCTCGATTGCAGCTGCTTCTTTCAACGTTGACTGCGAGACATACTCGATCAGATCGGCAACGAGGCCTGTCCAGCCAGTTTGGTGGCTGGCGCCGAGGCCACTGCCATTGTCGCCGTTGAAATATTCGTAAAAGAGCATCAAACCCTTAAAGTGGGGATCGGTGCCAAATCGGTTTAAGTCGCCTAAGGCGGGTACGTTACCTGTTTCGTCGGCCTTGAAGAGACTGATCAGCCGTTCGGCCACCAGGAGGGCGGCGTCTTTAATGCTCATCACATGCCCTGAATGCGTGGGGTATTCGACTTCGTAATCGTCGCCATAATACTGGTAGAACTTCAACAGCGAATCAACCAGCAGGAAATTCAACGGGAACCAGATCGGTCCGCGCCAGTTTGAATTGCCACCAAAAATGCTCGTTTCCGACTCAGCAGGTACGTATTTTACGCGTAACAACTCGCCGTTCATGTGCAACTCGTACGGATTCTGTTCGTGGAATTTCGAGAGCGCCCTAATGCCGTAGTCCGACAGGAATTCGGATTCATCGAACATACGGCGCATCAGCATTTTCATCCGGTGGCCCCGTAGCAGACTAAGCAGGTGGGTAGACCCTTTGCCCGGCTCGTGCCAGCGCGACACCAGCGAAGCCAGATCGGGCCGGTTAGTCAGTACCCATTCCAGTCGGCGGCGGAAATCGGGTAGTTTCGAAAGCAGTTCATCGTCGATGATCTCAACGGCAAACAGCGGAATCAAGCCTACCATCGACCGTATTTTCAAGAGACGTGCCTGTTTGTCGGGCGTGTGCAGAATATCGTAGTAAAACTGATCCTGCTCATCCCAGAGACTGATATGCTGTTTGCCCAGGTTGTTCATCGCCGAGGCAATGTGCAGGAAGTGCTCGAAGAACTTGCTGGCCATATCTTGATACGACGGACGAACCAGCGATATTTCCAGGGCAATCCGCAGCATGTTCAGCGTGTACATGGCCATCCAACCTGTACCGTCGGCCTGCTCAATACGGCCACCCATCGGGAGCGGTTGACTCCGATCAAACACCCCGATGTTGTCGAGGCCTAGGAAACCGCCGCCAAAGATGTTGTTACCTTCCACATCTTTGCGGTTGACCCACCAGGTGAAGTTCAGCAACAGTTTGTGGAATACACGTTCCAGGAAGTTTACATCGCCGACACCGTTCATTTGCTTGTCGATCTCATAGACCTTCCAGCAAGCCCAGGCATGAACGGGTGGGTTCACATCCGAGAAGTTCCACTCGTAGGCCGGAATCTGCCCGTTCGGATGCATGTAGTACTCGCGCAGAATAACGGCAAGCTGTCGTTTGGCAAAATGGGGGTCGAGGCGGGCCAGCGTGAGGGTGTGAAACGCCAGATCCCAGGCAGCAAACCAGGGATACTCCCACTTGTCGGGCATACTCAGAATGTTGGCTGTATACATATGCCGCCACGACTCGTTGCGGGCATACACGCGCCCCTGAAACGGAATGGGCATTTTGGGGTCACCCTTCAGCCATTCGTTTACGTTGTAATAATAGAACTGCTTGCTCCAGAGCATGCCGGCGTAGGCTTGACGCTGAATGTTCGTCAGTTCAGGATTGGCATTCGGTCCGCTGGTTGTGCTGGTTTGCAACTGTGAGTAGAAACCGTCGGCTTCGGCGTGGCGCTGGTTAAACAGCGCATCAAAATCGGCGAAGGGCTGAGTTTGGTGCGTCTGATCGCTAAACCGCAACCGAACACTGACACTGCCTCCCGCAGGTACGTTACGGGTGTAGCGCGCCGATGCTTTCGTGCCAATCCGGTTGGGGTTTACATGTTCCGGCTTGCCCGTAACAATGTAATTATTGATGCTATCTTTCGGATAGGGCGTCGTGTTGGGACGTCCATACAACCGCTCGGTATTCGTTTCGTTCTCGCAGAAAATAAGTTCGTCGGCCGCGTCGCAGTAAAGTTTATACTTGCCTAACTGCTTGTGATTCACTTCGATCTGGCTGGTCGAGATGCCCGTGAGCATCGGGCGCGTGCTGTATTGTTCATAACCCCAAGACCAAGTATTACGGAACCAGATGGTAGGCAGCAACGTAAGTGGCGCATCGACTGCCCCCCGGTTATGGGCCGTTACCTGCACGAGCCAGTCGTTTTGGTCAGCCTTGGCATACTCGATTTCGATGTCGAAGTACTCATTCGAGTCAAAAACGCCGGTATCGAGCAGTTCGTATTCGGGATCCTGCCGCGACCGGCGCATGGTTTCTATGACCAGCTTATTGTACGGAAACTCCTGCTGTGGGTACTTGTACAGCATTTTCATGTACGAATGCGTGGGTGTACTATCCAGGTAGTAGTACAATTCCTTCACATCTTCGCCATGATTTCCTTCCGGGCCGGTCAACCCAAAAAAGCGCTCCTTCAGGATATTGTCGCGGTGGTTCCAGAACGCGAGGGCAAAGCAGATATGACCTTTGTTGTCGGAAATACCCCCAATGCCTTCGTCGCCCCAGCGATATGCTTTCGACCGGGCCATCTCGTGACTAACGTAGTTCCAGGCGTCACCGTAAGGACTGTAATCTTCACGAACAGTACCCCAGGCGCGGTCAGACAAATACGGGCCCCACTTTTTCCAGCCTTTATTATCGGCCCGGTCATATATACGTAATTTCTCGGCTTCGGCAGGCATATAGTCCCCTGAAGACCTGCCGGATTAGGTGTTTTCGACAGATCAAGACCTAAAAATACGTGTCTCGACGTTCTCTGACCACTAATCCCGGAAAAGTCATATAAAAGGATTCTGATTTCCTTTAATGTGCTACTAACCAGTTCGCTCCGAAACCCACACCAGTTTCCATTGCCACGGCCATGGGTATCGCGGTCTTCATGATTCGGTCTACATTTTCTTTCAGGTAGTCGAGCTCCGATTTATGCGCGTCGAACACCAATTCATCATGCACGGTCAGAATCATTTTCGACTTTAACTGCTCGCGGCTCATGAATTCGTGAATACGGATCATGGCAATCTTCAGCATATCGGCCGCGCTGCCCTGGATGGGGGCATTCACGGCGTTGCGCTCGGCAAACATCCGATCGGTCACGTTGCGTGAGTTGATATCGCGGAGGTAGCGCCGGCGACCAAGTATCGTTTCGGCGTACCCGAAACCGCGGGCTTTCTCGATGCTCTGATCCATGTAGGCTTTTACCGCCGAGAATTCTTGGAAGTATTCTTCGATGATCTGACCAGCTTCTTTGCGCGGAATCTTGAGACGCTGCGAAAGGCCAAATGACGATATGCCGTAAATAATGCCAAAATTGATGGTCTTGGCCTTCCGGCGCATGTCGCTCGTCACCTCCGAGATAGGTACGTGAAAGACTTTGCTGGCCGTTTGGGTATGAATATCGATGTTGTTGTTGAACGCATCGAGCATGGTCTGGTCGCCACTAAACGCCGCCATAATCCGGAGTTCGATCTGCGAATAGTCAGCCGACATAATCAGAAAGTCGTCGGAACGGGGCACAAAGGCTTTCCGTATTTCCTGACCACGGGGGGTGCGGATCGGGATGTTCTGCAGGTTCGGGTTGGTCGATGATAACCGCCCAGTCGAGGCGACGGCCTGGTTGAACGAGGTATGTACGCGGCCCGTTTTAGGCGAGATCAGGAGCGGCAGTGCATCAACGTAGGTGTTCTTAAGCTTGATCAGTTCACGGTAATCCAGGATTTTACCAATAATCGGGTTTTCCGCTTCCAGCTTAGAGAGCACCTCTTCGCCCGTAGCATATTGCCCAGTTTTGGTCTTTTTGGCGTTCTTGTCGAGGTTTAGTTTATCGAAGAGAATCTCGCCCAATTGCTTGGGTGACCCGATGTTGAACGATCCGCCCGCAATCTCGAAGATTTCGCTTTGCACCTGCTTCATGTCGATTTCCAATGTGGCCGATAATTCAGACAAAGCGTTGGTATCGAGCGTGATGCCCTCCAACTCAATATCGGCCAGCACCTGAACGAGCGGCATCTCAACCTGGTCGAACAGCTTGTGCAGGTTATCTTTGTTGAGCATCGGTGCAAAGGTATCGCGCAGTTGTAGCGTCACGTCAGCATCCTCGGCGGCGTATTCGACTACCCGCTGAATGTCCACTTCGCGCATTGTCAACTGTCCCTTGCCCTTTTTGCCAATCAGCGACTCGATGGCCACAGGCTGGTAGTTGAGGTACACCTCGGCCATGACGTCCATGTTGTGTCGTTGTTCGGGCTCAATCAGATAATGAGCCAGCATCGTATCGAATAGGGGGCCACGTACCTGAACACCGTATTTCTTCAGCATCAGCAGGTCATATTTGAGATTTTGTCCGACTTTTTCAATCGATTCATTCTCAAAAAACGGCTTGAACAGGTCAACAATGGACTGAGCCTCTGCCCGGTTGGAAGGGACGGGTACGTAGAAGGCCTCGCCTTTGGTGTAGGCAAATGACAACCCAACCAGATCGGCCTCCACAGGGTCGATGGCTGTCGTTTCGGAGTCGAAACAAACGCTGGTTTGCTGGTTCAGGTACGTTACCAGGCTGGCACGCAGTTCGGGGGTATCAACAAGTCGGTAATCGTGCACCACTGAGTGGATGGTTTTACGGCGCTCGGTCGAGAATGACTCATCGACTTCATATTCGTGGGCATCGTCTCCCCAGGTGGCCACTCCCGCCGCTGCCGGTACGTCGGCACCAGGCGCAGCTTCCGCTCCGGCAGAATCGGTAACCAGTCCGGGGGTAGCCGACTCGCCAGAGGCTGTGGGTACTGTTACGGGTGTCGATTTCTTGGCGCGGGTCTTCTTGGCTGGTTCACCTGTCGCTGCGGGGCTATCACCAAAAATAAAGGGCAGGTCGTCGGCGCCGCTTGGCGTTGCGGCAGGCATTGGCATAAACGCCGGCGACGGATCAAACAAGCCCATCTGCCCAGTCGACTGCCGGGTGAACTCGCTTTTGAGCGGGGTAGGCGCATCACCAAGCAGGCGGGTCTTCATCTGCCTGAACTCCAGTTCGTCGAGCAGCGCGCCCAAGCGTTCTTTGTCGTAGTCGCTATGGATAAGTGCGCTTTCGTTGAACTCGATTGGCACTTCCATATGAATAGTCGCCAACTCTTTCGACAATAAGCCCTGCTGTCCGTACTGCACCACGTTTTCTTTCAGCTTGCCTTTAAGTTGATCAGCGTTGGCAATCAGATTTTCAACGCTGCCGAATTCAGTGATCAGCTTCTGCGCCGTTTTCTCGCCAATGCCGGGAATGCCGGGAATATTGTCGACGGCATCGCCAACCAGCCCGAGCATGTCGACAACCTGGCTAATCTTTTCAATGCCCCATCGTTCGCAGATTTCTTTAACGCCGAGTTTTTCGGCGGCTTTGCCCATGAAGGCTGGCTTGTAAATGAATACGCAATCGTTGACCAACTGCCCGTAATCTTTATCGGGCGTCATCATGTACGTTTCAAACTCACCCGTGGCGCAGGCGCGGTGGGCAAGGGTGCCAATAATGTCATCGGCTTCGTATCCCGGCATGATCAGCATCGGAATATTCATGGCCTCGATGATTTGTTTAATGTAAGGAATAGCCACCGAAATATCTTCGGGCTGCGACTGGCGCGTAGCTTTATACATTGGAAACTGTTCGTGCCGGAAGGTCTTTTTTGAGTGGTCGAAGGCCACGCCGATGTGGGTCGGTTTTTCTTTTTGTAGTACCTCCATCATTGAGTTCATGAACCCGAATATGGCACTGGTATTGACGCCCTTACTGGAAATGCGCGGGTTTTTATTGAAGGCGAAATGGGCCCGGTAAATCAGCGCCAGCGCGTCTAATAGGAATAGTTTCTTCTGTGGTTTTGCCATTGGAAATCGCATAAAAAAGCCGGAGACAGCCCCGGCTTGCCTGACAAGTATACGCGATAAATGAGTGTATACGCCTATAAAAATAACAGTCAGGGACAGATTTTGATTCCTGTTCGGACGGTTTCCCAACGGCAAAAATCCCTGGTTTAGCCTACGCGCTACTAAAGGCAGCTGCGCAGACCAAACCAGGGATTTTAGTCACTATCTATCACTCAATCAATCACGGTGGCGGTAGTAATACGCGGTTAATGCCATGAATGACCGCATTGCTTGTGAGGTTATTTGCGCTAACAACAGTGGCGGCATTAGTGCCATTACCCTGACCGGTTACGGTTACGCCAGCACTCGATACATTGACACGTACTGTTGGGCCAAGCAGCGTAGCCGGTGTGACACCGTCAGTTAACAAAGTAGAAAATACCCGGCCCGGCACCACATGATAAGACAACACCCGTGCCAGAACAGCTGGGTCTGTGGCATTGATAGCCGTAGCTGAAAGACCTGCATCAATAAACGCCTGATTTGTTGGTGCAAACACGGTAGCTGCTGTCGTTGACTGGAGCGCTGTGATTACACCTGCCCCGGCTCGTTGTACAGCCTGGGCCAACAGGCTGAAGTTTTGTGGGTTTCCTATCACAGCCGCTACTACATCACCGCTGGGCGGTATTAACACGCCGTCTATTACATGCACAATGCCATTATCAGCAGCCACATCGGCAGTAGTTACCCGGCGACCGTTAACTGATACGTTGCTACCCACTTTGCTCACATACAGCGTTCCATTTGTAGTCAGCAGTGATGGAACCGCGGTATTTTGGGCAGCAGGTATGTTCGCGGCCGTGATGCGGCTGCCCACAACGTGATACTGAAGAAGACTGGTCAAACTTGCGACTGACGCTGCATTAATGGCTGCCACATCAGCATAGCCAGCAGCCCTGAAAGCCGCGTCTGTTGGAGCAAAGACGGTTAATGAACCACCTCTCAAGGCGTCGGCCAACCCAGCACGCTGAACAGCGGCACGCAGCAATGTGAAGTCATTGTTGGTTAAAACGATGTCTGTGATCGTGTTAGTTGTGACAGGGGTGTCATCTTTCTTACACGAAGAGAATAGAACTGTACTGAGCACAAAGCAAGCCCCAAGCAAGAGCCGCATTGGTTGAAATGATACGTGCATAGTTAGTCGTGTTAGGATTGAGTGATTGATAAGCTGTCTGTAAAGCAGACACACTACACTAACTTCGACTAATAAATTTTGTTTAATCTTGATGCATTAATCCTAAACAAGATTAAAAGTTTTAATCTCACACCTGATCTGTCTTTGTAGACGTAAAATGATAAAAGTCGCTCATTACTACCTAAATGGACGTAAATGAGCGACTTTTATCAGAAAAAAACCTATGCACAGCTTTACTCGAACTGTGTATTTAGCTTAAACAAAATAGTAAGCCTGTAGGGATTAGGCCTTCTGGTAAGAAGCACGCAGTGTGACCATGTCGCCCCCTTTGTAGCTACCATCGTTAATCTTTTTAACCAGCATTTCCAGTTGAGGGTGTGCCCAATCAGGGATGAATTTGTCTGGTGTGTCGATGAACACACGAGGATAGTTGTATAAGTCACGACCTAACCCAAACTGTACGGCACATCGCTTCATCGCATCGGAGATACCGCCTTTCACCGGTTCGATGTCCGTACGGCTGGCACCGTCGGTCTTTGAAAGAACCTGAGCGGGTGAGGAATGCGTAGCAGGAACGGTAACGGTGATTTTACAGAGAAAGCCCCCTTGAATTTCCGTAATCTCATTCTGCCAGCCAAACCAGCCGAATTGTTTGTCGAAACGGTCCATGACGCAACGGTTAGTGATGTAGGGTACTACGATCAATTTACCGGTTTTAGTTTGCATCTGAACGCGCCACTCAATCTCATCGGGTTGAATTGGCTGGGTCAGTTTATCTAGAGTAGTTGCTGTTTGTTCCATAATTTTAAAACAAAAAAACGCTTGATTTCATTCGTCAAAAAGGGGCTAAAACACGGAGTTTCACAGGTCTAACACGGAGTTACGCAAAGAAATTGAATAGCTATTTGCAACTCCATGTGCGCTCGGTGTCACTCTATGTTTTGCCTCTTCTTACTCGACGATGATTTCATCGACGGCCAGTGAAGCGGGCTTGCCGGAGCGCTCGTTTTCACTACTCTCGGGTACAGTGCCGAAGTTCTTGACCGTCACCCGAACGTACCTGGCGCGGGCTGTCTTAAAATCGGCTACCACCGGAACAATACGCCATGGCCCTTCGAGCGGCTCGTTGATTGGCTGGGCGATAGCCTCTTTGAACGAATCGCCTTCTTTCGAGAGCGCCACCTCAACCGATTTGGGCGGCATGATGCCGAACATTACTTTTTTCAGGAAGGAGGCAGTCACTTTAGTAACTGGCTTCACTTCGCCCAGATCAATGGTCAAAGTGATGTCGTTGCCGCTATACACCTGCACCCAGGGTCGGTCGTCGCGTGGGCTGGCGGCTACCTGGCCGTCGGTGAGGCGTTTGCGCTCCTGGTCGGCGGCTTCTGCTTTCGGAGTGGCGTAAGTGTATGGTTTGCCTTTTGCCCGATGGATATAAAAAGTTTCGGCGTAGGGCTTATCATTTGCCGGCACTGTTACGGCCTTGATCGTGGTCGTTTTTGTCAGCGTGATCGGGGCGATGTATTCGGTAGCCGCTGGCGAAGCGTCGCGGCTATTGGTGGTGAAGTAAATCTTGCCGTCCGAATCCAGCTTGCTCAAACGTACCTGCAACTGTCGGTCTGCCGAGCCATCCTCGCCGGTAAACTGCGTTTCAGCGCGCACATCGAGTAAGCGTTTGGCGTAATTAATTCCGAGCTTGTCGAAGCGTTTTACATGTGTTTTCAGGCGGGCGGCAAAATCTTCGAAGTTACGGGGACCAGCGGGCAGCCAGCCAATTTCGGCCAGAGCAGAGGCACGGGGGAACGCCATATACTCCACCTCGGCGGGGTTATGAATGTACTCAGTCCAGATGTTTCCCTGCACACCCAGAATGTACTTCTGCTCGTCAGCCGTCAGTTCAGATGGCGTTGGCTCATAGCTATACACTTTCTCGATAGGCAGGTAGCCGCCAATGGCAATCGGCTCTGTGGCCGGATCAGCCTGGTACTTGTCCAGATAGCAGAACGTACCCGGCGTCATCACCACCGTATGCTTCTGTTTGGCTGCCTCTATGCCGCCGGCAATGCCCCGCCAGCTCATGACGGTGGCGTTGGGTGCCAGGCCACCTTCCAGAATCTCGTCCCAGCCAATGATAGCACGGCCTTTGCTGTTCACAAATTTCTCGACCCGACGGATTACATAACTCTGCAGTTCATCTTCATTCTTCAGCTTCAGTTTCTTGATCAGGTCCTGACAAAAAGCGCTTTGTTTCCAGGCATCTTTGGGGCACTCGTCACCGCCAATATGAATGTATTTGCCGGGGAAAAGCGCCATTACTTCCGTCAACACGTCCTGAATGAACGTGAATGTCTTTTCGCTCGGGCAGTACACATCCCGGATGATACCCCAGCGGGTGCCAACGGCGTAGCCTTTAGCCGGGTCGCAGCCCAGTTCCGGGTAAGCAGCCAGGGCCGCCAACCCATGACCGGGCATTTCAATCTCAGGGATGATGGTTACGTGCCGGGCGGCGGCGTAGCGCACAATATCTTTAATCTGCTCCTGCGTGTAGAACCCACCATGCGGTTCGCCGTCGTACTGCTGCGGGTAGTTTTCGGCATAATGGCCTACCAGCGTTTGCTTGCGGGTAGCTCCCACCTGCGTTAGTTTAGGGTATTTTTTAATCTCGATCCGCCAGCCCTGATCGTCGGTCAGGTGCCAATGGAAAGTATTCATCTTGTGCATGGCCAGCAGGTCGATGAATTTCTTGACGAAGGGGGCGGGCATAAAATGGCGGCTTACGTCGAGCATCAGGCCCCGGTACGAATAGCGCGGCCGGTCGAGCAGATCGCAGGCGGGCATCGACCAGTTAGCTGTGGTAGCGCGCGTGTTGCCGTACACGTCGGCGGGTAACAACTGCATGAGCGTCTGTACGCCGTAGAAATAGCCTTTTGGCGTTTCGGCCCCCAACCGAACCCCCTCCGGAGTGACGCGCAGGGTGTATCCTTCGGGCCCGCAGCGACCCGCCGTATGCTTTTCGAAGATGATGTGTTTGCCTTTGGCCAGCGCCGGGGTAGATGGGGTCACCGTAATGGGGAGACCGCTGGTCAATTTCAATTGGCTGGCCAATAACTGAGCAGCGGCCAACTGAGCCGGGTCTTTGGCGACGGTCAGGATCCGGGTTGAAGGCGAGAGCTCGAAACGACCTGACAGACCCGTAAACCGGGCAGGAAACGGAATGAGGTTGTACTCGTTGTCGGCGGTTTGGGCCGCTGCATGCAGGCTGACAAAAAAGAGGGAGGTAAGCAGGGCAACGAAAATACGAGGCATGGAAGAGCGTGAAGGATGTAAAAAAGACAAGCAAGGTAATCGACTGATCGTATAACGAAGGCAACGGTTGATTCTGACGTACTAGGGCTTATTTACCAGTATTTCGGCCACCTGCCGACCGGTTTGCATGGCGGCGTTCAACGAGGGGTAGGCGGTTTGGTCGCCACACTGGAATAGCCCTTCGGCTAGCTGAAGCGGACTGTGGCCGGCACTGGGGCCATAGGTGGGTAAGGCTTCGGGAAGGTGATCAGTCCGTAAATGCCGCCAACCCTGCACCGATTCGCCAAACCAAGCCGTTAGCTCCGTCTTGATGCGGGTGGTGAGTGCAGCAATATCGACTTGCATAAGCCCCTGGGTACTCACTGAAATGAGGGTCTGACCCGCGGGAGCATAGGCCGGCGCCACGTCGCTCATGATGGCCATATTGTGGACTGACGACGATCGTTTCGTGTTCAGCAACAGCAGTTTATCGGCCTTCATGCTATCGGGACGGTCAGCGGTCGGCGCGGCAAAGTACGTACAGGTGGTATGGTTGAACTCAGTGGCCCCAGGAGCCTTTTTGCCGAGCAACTGCGCCGCCGAGCGGGCATCAACAGCCATCACAACCGCCTCTGCCTGAATTGATTCGCCCGAGGCCAGCTGTACCGTTTTACCAGTAATGCGGTCAACCGGCGTGTTCAGGCGCAGGGCACCTGCCGGTAGCCGGTTGGCCAACTGCTTTGGGATTTCGCCGATACCGAGCGCCGGTACGGCGGCGTCGCCCAGAAAGAAGTTTTTAAAGCAGAATTCAAAGAAATTGCTCGAGGTGGTCAGGTCGTCCTCCAGGAATACGCCGCCAAAAAACGGCCGGAAGAACCGCTCGATCATCTGTTCTGAAAAGCCCATGTTGCGCAGGTACGTTGCCGTGGTAGTGGCAGGCTGGTCGAACAATTGTTGTGTCGACATGCCCTGTACGTGCCGGATGAGGTCGGCAATTCGCAGCTTGTCGGCCAACGTACCCACAGGTGATACCAGCGTTTGAAACACACTGAACGGCTCGCTGAATGGGTTAAGCAGTTTCATCCATTTGTCGGTCGCCAACTCCTCATGATGTATAGCTGCACCTGAGCGAAATAATTGGAGATCCAGGGCCGTGTAATTCAACAGGCGCTGTGCTTCGGGGTAAGCCGTCAATAGTATCTGAAAGCCCCGATCGAGCCGAAACCCGTTGACTACATCGGTGCGGACCCGTCCGCCTACCTGGTCCTGGTTATCGAGTAGCAGTATGTCACGACCCTGCAGATGGAGGTAATTCGCACAAGTCAGGCCGGCCATACCGGCGCCGATAATCACAATTGGCATAAAAAACGTATGGGGAGTGGGAAGCCTTTGGCAAAGAAAGGTGTTCTTCCACTTAGATGCACGGTCAAACTGCGGGTGCTGCCGAATTACTAGTACCTTAAGTGTCCAGCGAAACGACCTGATAGCCAGTACGCGCTCGATAAACGGATATGGTTTTTTGAGGATAAATTGCATTTAAGCGAGTTAACTATAAAATAACATGTTGACTATTAAGAACTTAAATATTATAGTTTGACAATTATTCTTAGATATGCCTATTTTGTCCCTGGTTCTTCATCACGCCAATGCGGTTATTACTGCTCGATAATTTCGATTCATTCACGTATACCCTTGTCGATTACCTACATCAGGCAGGGGCCGAGTGCATTGTCCGCCGAAACAACGTGCCGCTTGCTACGTTGACTAAAGAAAGGTACGACGCAGTAGTGCTGTCACCCGGTCCGGGCATGCCTACCCAGGCTGGCTGTTTGATGGAGGTGGTTCAGTATTACCACAACCGCTTGCCGATGCTGGGGGTCTGTTTAGGGCAACAGGCTATTGGGCATTTTTTCGGGGCTACCTTAGCCCGCAGTCCAAAGCCTATGCACGGTAAGGTGTCGGCCATCCGCGTAGATCAGGCAGATCCGTTGTTTCGGGGTATGCCAGCTACTTTTCGGGTGACGCGTTATCACTCGCTGGCATTGACCAACTTGCCACCAGAACTAGTCTCGCTGGCAGTGAGTATGTCGGAAAATAATGAAGAAGTGATGGCAATCCGTCATCAAAAATGGCCAGTCTGGGGGGTGCAGTTTCATCCGGAGGCCGTATTGACTGAATTTGGATTATCTCTTTTGCGCAACTTTATTCATACAACAAAACCAGTTTCAACCCTATGACTATTACCGTACATCAGGAAGGCGAATTTCGCTATATTGACGAAGGACAGGGCGATTGCCTGCTCCTGTTGCATGGGCTTTTTGGGGCGCTTAGTAACTGGGACGACGTGATCAACACGTTTTCGCCTACCTATCGGGTCGTCATTCCGGTATTACCTATTTACGACATGCCTATGCGCGAGGCTAGTCTGGATGGGTTGGTCTCCTTTGTGGAACGCTTTGTGGCTTACCGTAAGCTGTCAGATCTGACTTTACTTGGTAACTCGCTGGGCGGGCATGTAGGACTTCTCTATACATTTAAGCACCCCGACCAGGTAAAACGACTGGTCCTAACCGGGAGCTCCGGCCTGTTCGAGAACGGCATGGGGGGGTCGTTCCCTAAGCGGGGCAGCTATGATTTTGTTGCCGAACGGGTAGCATACACCTTTTATGACCCGACCGTAGCGACCAAAGAACTGATCGACGAAGTGTTTGATGTGACGAGCAGCATTCCCAAGTGCCTTAACATTGTTCAGATTGCCAAATCGGCCCAACGGACCAACATCGCCAAAGAACTGTACAAGATTCAGGTGCCCACATTGCTGGTTTGGGGGTTGAACGACACAATAACGCCGCCGCATGTTGCCCATGAATTTGATCGATTAATCGCCGATACAGAACTTCATTTCATTGATAAGTGCTGCCACGCGCCCATGATGGAGCATCCGGCTCGATTCAATGCATTGCTGAGCCAGTGGCTGGAAAAACATCCGATCCAATCAGTGGTATCCGCCTGATGAGCGACGCAAAAGCTGCGTGACCCTATCCGATGAAGCTGCTCTAAAGTTGGCTGGCATCATTGTTGGGTTTGCCTGACCGGCCATGCATAAAGTAGTGTTTATTATACGTTATGTATGCAAACTAAAATTTCCGAACTATCGGAATTTCTTCTTAGTTTTCACTCGACACTTATTCCCCCCAAGTATGCTAGCTGCTGAACTCATCGATCCAATGATTCCCGCTCTTAAACCGAGTGATTCCGTTGCTGAAGCCATCGATTGGATGCAGGAACATCACCTGGTACAATTAGCCGTGGTGGATAGCAGCCAATACCTTGGCGTGGTTAGTGAAGACCTGTTGCTGAACTTACCCGACGACGACCGGCCAATTAGCGACGTGATGCGCCTGTCAGAGACCGTGTTCGCCACAGAAAACCAGCACTTGCTGGAGTTGATTGCCCTCACTACCGAGCACCGGCTCGATGTACTGGCCATTGTGAATGCGGGCAACGAGTTTATGGGCAGCGTAGGTACCACCGATCTGTTACGTCAGTTCTCGCGTGAACTCGGTATTCAGGAGTCAGGCGCTATTCTGGTGATCGCCCTCGACGAACACGACTATTCAATGGCCGAAATCAGTCGACTTGTTGAGACAAACAATGTAAAGATTATCAGCAGCTATTACAGCAGCCCAACCTACGGGCTCACAGACCGGGCCAGACTGACACTTAAATTGAACCGCCGCGACATCACATCGGTGGTCTCTACCCTCGAACGGTTCGGCTATACCATCGACGCTGCTTTTGCCAGTGCGCCCATCGATAACCTCGATCAGGAACGCCTCAACGCGCTGATGCGCTTTTTGAATACATAGACTATAACGGTTTGCCGTTTGCTACTTGCCGTTTGAAGTTGCTTCGTTGATCTGGCAGCGTAACATCAAACCATAACTAGTAAACGGCAAACGGATTTCATGAAAATCGCCATTCACGGACGTACCTTCCAGGAAGCTGCCCGCCCTTTTGTTCAGTCAATGTTTGATACACTGGCGGCGCGCGGTGCGGAAGTTCAATTATCAGAAACATACCGTCAGTTCCTGGATACGGCTGGTGTTACCCATAACAGTCAGCTTACTTACCAGACAACGCAGGACATCTTCGACGCTGATTTTGCGTTTAGCCTGGGTGGTGACGGTACACTGCTCGATGTCGTTTCACAAGTCGGGCCGCGCCAAATCCCTATTGTTGGCATCAATATCGGGCGGCTCGGGTTTCTGGCGACCGTGTCACCGGGGGGGATTCAGTTTATGCTCCATGCCTTGATCCATAAGAAATTCAGCATTGACGAACGGTCACTGGTTAGCGTACAGGCTGATACCGATATTTTTGAGGGGATCCCGTTTGGGCTTAATGACTTCACCATCACGCGTACCCAAAGCTCATCGATGATCACCGTACACACGTACCTGGACGGTGAGTTTCTGAATTCGTACTGGGCAGATGGAATTATCATTTCTACCCCTAGCGGATCAACTGGTTACTCGCTTAGTTGCGGTGGGCCTGTGCTGCTGCCGCAAACCAACAACTTTATTATCACCCCCATTAGCCCGCACAATCTGAATGTTCGTCCTATGGTCATCATGGATTCGTGCAAGCTTTCATTCGAAGTAGAAAGCCGAAGTGGCAATTTTCTGGTAGCACTCGATTCCCGTTCTAAGACCGTCGACGCTGCCACGAAACTACACGTTCAGCGTGCCGAGTTTTCGGCCCGGCTGGTAAAACTGAGCGATGATAATTTCCTGAACACACTCCGAAGCAAATTGAATTGGGGGTTCGATGTGCGTAACTAACCTACTGGAGAAAAACAGTGTGTGGCCCAATATTTTATTCGGAAGGCCGTTCTGAATGAAGAACAGCGGTACAAAGGCTTGTGCCCTTGTATTGGTTGGTAATTCAGTGACAGGCTAACCAGTTTATTTCGTAATCAACTACATGACTTATAGACCCATTTTTACGCTGGGGATTCTGTCGGCACTGCTGGTAGGCGGAAGCAGACACGAGGGGTACGCGCAGCGTCGATCGAATCCCCAATTTTTACCGTATTCGTCGGTCGGTTTTGGTGTAGGTACGTCTACGTACTTTGGTGATCTGGCGGGCTATGGCCGTCCGTTTAAATCGCTGACTACATTGCCGCGCTGGAATGCCGGACTAATGTTTTCGCGCCAGTTTACACCGCGCATTGGCGCACGGGCCTCATTTACCTGGGCCCGTATAACAGGCGACGATTACACCTACGCCAAGAGTGATCCGGTTCTGTATTCGCCGCAGTACATACGGAACCTGCACTTTCGGAACGATTTGAAAGAATTTGCGCTCATTGGTACGTATGATTTCATTCCTGGTGGCCGCACACCCCGCGATCGCCCAAAGGTGACGCCCTACGCATTACTTGGTGTCGCCTTGGTAGCCCACAACCCGAAAGCACTAACGGGACGCGCCGCAGAAGGACAACGTGACAGCACCCAGCAGTGGGTAGCGTTGCAACCCCTTGGTACCGAAGGTCAGGGACAGCCGGGTTATGCCAAACCCTATTCGCTGGTTACCATATCAATTCCGGTTGGTTTGGGCGTTCGTTACAAGCTGAGTGAGTACCTGAGTTTAGCAGCTGAAGTCCGGCTGACACCGACGTTCTCTGATTATCTGGATGACGTTGGGGGGCCTTACCCAAACCCTGCCGACCTGGCGACGCCTTTGGCTCGTGATTTCTCGAACCGTGGTTTCGTAGATAACGGGGGCGGTAATGTCACGTTCAAAGAGACAATTGCCGCTCGTACCGGCGATAATCGGCAGGCTGGTCTTAATCAGATCACCTCATCAGGGACCAGCTTCGATTTGCTAACGCAACGTGGTGGCCAGAGCCGAATACCGTTGAGAGACTCGTATTTGCTTACCAGCTTCCAGATACACTATATTATCCCTGCCAAAATAAAGTGTCCCCCGATTCGCTAACCTGTGAACACTACTCCGAACGGTACTTTAGCCCGACTGCTTATAGTCGGGCTTTTTCTAAGCCCACTACTTGGCATAGGGCAAAAAGTTGAAATTGGTGCCGCCGCTGGTGGAATGCTCTATACCGGCGATGTAGCTCCTACGCTCAACCCTAAGTTCGTTCGTCCAGGCGGCGGGCTATTTTTCAGGTACAATGTTTCGCGGGCTTTTGCTGCCCGGGCGCAGGTGTCCCTTGGCCGTATCATAGGCACAGACAGTATTACAACCGACGCCTATCAGATTGCGCGCGGTGCTGCGTTTAGAAATACGATACGGGAAGTAGCTCTACTGGGTGAATATAAATTTCGTAATTACACGCCGCTCCGGAATGTAAAGAACTGGACACCTTACGTATTTGGGGGGCTCGCGGTGTTCTCGCATGGGTTACGCCAGCCCGGCGATAAACCTGTTGAGATTGCATTTCCATTAGGCGTGGGTGTCAAGTACGAGATAGCCCGTCCGTGGAGTATTGGACTGGAATACACGACCCGGTTCACGACAACCGATAACCTGGATGGCCTCGGCATTCCACCTGCCGGCGCCACTAAACTCAACCAGAGTGATCCGGATCGCAAAGACCATTACACAATGGTCTTTCTGACGGTCAGCTACACGTTTTACCGCATCTTCTGCCCACCGGGTAGTAATTGATACACTACAACTGGGCTGAGGCCAGCTCTCTATTCGTTATTTTTGGCAAAAAGTTTCTCTGTTTTGCTGCTAATACTCACCCCCGCTTACATCTTGAGGCGTTCTGTTGCTGTACTGATTGCCCTATTAATAGGTGGGCTTAACATTGCCTCGTCGCAGGTGTTGTTAACAACTGGTACAGATACTACTCCCTACAGTTATTGTCAGCAATTCAATACGCTTTACACCCAGATTAGGGAGAAAACTATTCAGCCCGATACAGCAAGGGCCACTTTCGGCCGCATAATGACAGGGTTGCACGACCGCTACCGACTGAATAATGACTTCCCGACAGACACGGTTTCTGAAGCAGGTCGGGCCAGAACTGCCTTGTGGTTTCCGCTGAAGGGTTATTCAACCAGCGCAATTGGCGGATCGCATGGTGAAGGATACCGGAGCAAAGGATTTGACCTCTTCGACTATACTGTACGGGGGAGCCACCCAGCCCAGGATATTTTTATCCGGGACAGGAATCAGGATGCCGTTGATGACCAAAGCGGTAAGCCCGTCGACGTATTATCCATGTCAGAAGGGTTAGTGCTCGCTATAGAAACAGGTTGGAAACCGGTTCAGGAGTATCGGGGTGGCAACTGGATCTGGATATATGATCCTGTTCGGAATGGCCTGTTTTACTACGCCCACAATAACGTGGTGGCCGTAGAAATGGGAGAATGGGTCCAGGCAGGTCAAAAAATAGCCGAGGTGGGCCGAAGCGGCTATAATGCCTATCAAACCCGGTCACCGACGCACTTACACCTGATGTACCTGCAGCTTCTGCCCAACGGATTGCCACAGCCGCAAAATACGTACGCCTGGCTGCTTGGGGCAAAGAAAGAGTAGCCTCCGAAGGTGCCTGGCTATACCAAAAACGGCTCTGTTTACCATTCGAAAGACTGGTAAACAGAGCCGTTTTACGTTACTGCCGTTACCTAGGAGTTATTGATCAGATTGATGCCAGCGCCGAAGAAAATCAGACCAACAAAAAAAGGGGCTGCGGCTTCACCCCGGCTTACCTCAAGGCCCAACGTGGGCTTTCCATCAGACAGAAATGCCACGCAGGCAAACAGAATGACGGCGGAACCAAGAATGGTCAGGCCCGCACCGAACGAGCGACGAAAGTTATTTTTATCCATATCAGCAGTAAAAATACGTATGTGTGGTCAGTTGGCAATTACAAAGAGAACTGGAAATAGGCTGTAAAGATCAGGTACGGGTTGATTATGTAATTCAGCGGCCTTATATGGTACCCTTATCACTGAGCCGTTACCGCCGTCAGTCCCCGCTTTTGTCCTTCGGCCAGCATAAACGGGAAGGCTGCTTCATAGGTATTCGGAATGACCCCCTCCAGAATTGCTTCGCGTACGGCAATTTTGATCTCGCCCACCTCTTTTGATGGCTTCAATCCAAAGGTTTCCATGATGAGTTCACCCGTGATGATCGGCTGAAAATTACGGAGCTGATCACGGGCTTCCAGGTCGTGCAGCTTTTGCTCTACCTGATCGAACCGGCTCAGGTGCCGCTGTACCTTGTCGTGGTTCTTGGATGTGATATCGGCCCGGCAGAGCGTCAGGAGTAACTCAAGGTCGGGTCCCGCTTCAAAAAGCAGCCGTCGAAGTGCCGAGTCCGTGATGCTTTCTTTCACCAATGGAATGGGCCGCATGTGCAGGCGTACCAGTTTCTGAACCTGTTTCATATGCTCGTTGAGGGGCAGTTTTAGCCGCCGAAACAGGGCTGGTACCAGCCGTGCACCTACCTCTTCATGGCCATGAAATGTCCAGCCAACCCGCTTGTCGAAGCGTTTGGTATGCGTTTTGGCAATGTCGTGCAAAATCGCCGACCACCGTAGCCACAGGTCATTGCTCATGCGGGCTACATTATCAAGCACCTGCAGCGTGTGGAAGAAGTTGTCTTTATGGCCTTTCCCGTCAACCGTTTCTACGCCTTTCAGGGCCACTAGCTCCGGCAAAATCAGGTCGAGTAACCCGGCGTGGTAAAGCAGCTTGAAGCCATATGAGGGGGTAGGGGCCAGGATAATCTTGTTCATCTCATCGATAACCCGTTCCATCGACACAATGCCCAGCCGGTCTTTCATCCGGATGATGCCATCGAATGTATCCGGGTCAATGTCGAAGTTAAGCTGCGTAGCAAACCGGATGGCCCGCATCATGCGCAGTGGATCGTCGGAGAAGGTCAGGTCGGGGGCCAGCGGGGTACGTATTAACCGCCGTTTCAAATCGGTCAGTCCGTCAAACGGGTCAATAAGATCACCGTATGCTACTCCGGAAGTGCCTGGGTTGCCTGTATCGGTATGGTTCAGGCTAATACTCATTGCGTTGATTGTGAGGTCGCGGCGGTTCTGATCGTCAGCCAGCGTTCCGTCTTCTACAATCGGCTTCCGCGAATCGGCCCGGTACGATTCTTTCCGGGCTCCCACAAACTCAACCTCAACGTACCCATCCACCGGGTCGTCGATCCGCAGCATGGCCGTACCAAAGTTCTGAAAAACGGCTACGTGTACACCCGCTGCCTTGCCCACTGCTTCGGCCAGCGCAATGCCGCTGCCCAGGCAAACAATGTCGACATCCTTTGAGGGGCGTTTAAGAATCAGGTCACGAACGTACCCACCCACCACATAAGCCGGAATGTCCAGCGTCTGGGCTGACTCGGCTATGCGGGCAAAAACAGGCTTGGTATGCAGGAAATCAGCGAAATTCATTCGATAACACGAGGCAGCAGAAACTGCCAACGCTACTTATTTGCGTAAGAATTCAATTTCTCCGCCCATGCCCAGCCGAAGAATGCGGGGTTTGCGGAAGTTGCGTGACGGTTCACCCAGGGTAAAACTAACCGCTTTTTTAGCTGCTTCCGGTAGCGCAAAACTCTCAAAAGGCAGCGTGATCAGGCCTTTCCCAAAGCCGCCCAGCAAGAACTGCACATCTTCGTTCAACGATTTGCGAATGGCAATTTCTGCCTCGCCAATGCCGCCTGCCACGTTTTTGCCTTTCTGAAACAGCACCGTCAGCGGAATATCGGTAAACTCGACCAGGTCAAAGGCAACGTCGGGCATTTTGTGCACATACATCACCACCTGATCGGTATTGCGGGCCAAAACGGTTAGCTCATACGGATTCTTTGTCGCCGCTTTCAGCGCAATGAGCTGTTGCACAGCCGCTTCATTTTGTGGGTCGGCGGCAACGCACCAGCCTGATTCGTCGGCAATACCGAGGAGCTGGCCTTGCCTGAGGGCATATACTAGTTCGCGATTATTGGGTATCATAAGCTACATGAACCCACAATTTCGGGGCTGGGTTCCGAACTAAGATAACTCACCTGCCGAGTCAGCGGTCAGTTCGGGCCGATTTTATATCCCCCTTTTTAGGTTTGGTGGTGGCAGGCGTTGGTGGCGAAAAGGCGTTGTAAATCAGTTTGTTCAGGTAAAATAGTTCCCGCGCCTGACTGGTGTAACCGCGTTCGGCAACGAGTTTCTGATAGCCAGTTGCCAGGAAATAAGGACCGTACCAAGCTATCAGGCCTTCCTCGGCCGCCGACTGTACTTTCTCTTTGTCGGTCGGGGCAGGCAGCTTGAATGGTTCGCTCGAGGCCAGCACCGAGTCGCGCTCGATCACGGTGGTATACACGTCACTATCCTGAACATACGCCATGGCCAGCCGACTGCCCTGCGCCGATACCTCTACTTTCTGGGTGGGGTCAACATCGGTCAGATCGCTGATCGGTAAGCAGTTGTCCCATAGTAAATTGCCCTGCTGGTCGAACTCGCAGACAAACGCATGGGTATACCGGTAGCCATCTGAGTACGATGTCGTGCTACCCATGGGCACCGTTACTGGTGATCGCGACGGGGTAGGCGTAGCGGGCTGAGCCCGCCACGACCGAGACGAGTAGGAAGAAATCGATCCTCTGAATTGGGGATAGTAGACTTCTGCCACTAGCCTGAGTCCATTGGGTGTTGGCGTCAGATCGTGCACCAGCAGCCGATACCTGAATTTATATTCTTTGCCCAGCCGTTTTTGTTCAGCCAGCCGCTCCTGCATTTTCTTCTGCCGTTTAGGCTTCAGGTAGTTGAAGAAATTCTTGAGCGACGAAAAGTCAACGTACCTGATCGCATCGCCCTTATCGGTCGTAACGGTCAATTTTCCCGTTTCGTTATGCTGAATCCGGGTGATGAACAGTCCTTGCGAATAGGGGGTGCAATCCGTAGAGTAATTGCCAACCAGCAGGGATTCATCGGCGCTGATGGGCAGAATCTTACCCGAAACCAGGCTGTATTGCGTGCCGCTATATTCGATTACCCGAAGCGGGCGGCCATCGGGCGAGTAGGAGCGGAGCGTGAATTCACAATCTTTCTTCAGCGTATGCGTCACCACGTGTACTTCCTGCCTGTATTCGTCGACTTCCATACTGCCCAGCTCTACGTTGTTGATGTACAGCCCCTGAAACACCCGGATGCTGCTATCGAACAGCGAATAGGCCATCACAACCGGTCTGGAGCGGTAATACCCGGCTAGGTAGGCCACATTGCCCATCGTCTTGAAATCGGTAATGGTCAGGCTCGACGGGAGTTTGCCGGAATAGGTATCCAGCGTGCCATCGTACAGGCTCAGGCGAACCAGACTAAAGTTGTCTGTATCCGGTTGGGTAAATAGATGAAATACGTACCTGGCGTTTTCGAAGCTGTGCGATGGTGAAAAGTTTTCGGGCACCGTATACTCCACTTTCCAGCGCGTGGCAAGCGTGGTGTCTAACCGGGTGAAGGTGTAGCTATGTGGCGTACGGCGTGCGTAGTCGTCGTGTTTGTAATAAGTGAGCAATACGCCTTGTTCGCCGAGTGCCAATACCTGATAATCTTCGTCGACCGTTTCGGAAACGGGATAATCAACCCGCTTGACCGGTGTCAGTTGGGCCAGCATGGGTGCCGTGGTCAGAAAAAGGCAAAAAAGCAGAAACTGTCGCATAGTTAACAGGGTACCGCTACCATAATTGAGCAGCCCGATACTCCGAAAGCTACATCTTCTGGCCGAATTGCCCAAATGCGTAGCCCTTTCGTACTTTTGCGTTAACAATACTACCGCATCGGCGGATCGTTCCGGCCCAACACAGGGGCCCTACAGCAATGGATTTACAGGCAGACTTAAAAGCGGCTATTCAACAAGCCATTCAATCGCTCTACAACACTTCAGCAGGCGACATTACGCTTCAGTTAACCAAGAAGGAATTTGAAGGCACCTATACATTCGTATTTTTCCCGTTAGTCAAAACATTGCGAAAGTCGCCCGTTGAAATCGGGCAGGCGTTGGGTACGTGGCTACAGGAAAATTCGCCGGTGGTAAGCGGGTTCAACGTCGTACAGGGGTTTTTGAACATCAGCCTGTCGGATGCGGCCTATGTTAAGGTGCTGAACGCCATTGTAGCGGAACCGGATTTCGGCGTCAGCCCCGCCAATGGGCAGTCGGTCATGGTCGAGTTTTCGTCACCAAACACCAACAAGCCGCTCCACCTGGGCCACCTGCGCAATAACTTTCTAGGTGACTCTATTAGCCGTATCCTGACGGCAAACGGGTTTGCCGTAACAAAGGCCTGTCTGGTTAACGATCGGGGCATACATATCTGCAAGTCCATGCTGGCTTATCAGAAGTTCGGTCAGCAGCCCGACGGTTCGTTCGACACGCCCGAATCGGCCAACATGAAAGGCGACCACCTGATTGGCAAGTACTATGTACTCTTCGATAAGGCATACAAAGCCGAGGTGCAGGCACTGGTAGCAGACGGTATGGCGCAGGAAGTAGCCGAGAAAAAAGCCCCGCTGATGCAGGAAGCGCAGGAAATGCTGCGCAAGTGGGAGCAGGGCGACGCCGAAACAGTGGCCCTTTGGCAGCAAATGAATAGTTGGGTGTATGCCGGTTTTGCCGATACCTACAACAAAATTGGGGTTAGCTTCGATAAGACGTACTACGAATCGAATACGTACCTGCTCGGCAAAGACGTAGTTGAGGAGGGCCTTGCGTCGGGGGTGTTCTACCAGAAAGAAGATAAGTCGATCTGGATCGACCTGACCGAAGAGGGCCTCGATCATAAACTCGTGTTGCGGGGTGATGGCACCTCCGTTTATATCACGCAAGATTTGGGAACGACCGATCTGAAATTCAGTGATTTCCATGCCAACCGGTCTATATGGGTGGTAGGGAATGAACAGGACTACCACTTTAAGGTGCTGTTTGCCATCATGAAGCGGTTAGGCCGGCCCTACGCCGACGGCTGTTACCATCTGAGCTACGGCATGGTTGATCTGCCAACGGGTAAGATGAAATCGCGCGAAGGCACTGTTGTTGATGCCGACGATCTGGTGAGTGAAGTAACGAACGTGGCGGCAGCAGCGGCCGATCAAGCAGCTAAGGGTAAACTCGATGAATTTACAGCGGCCGAAAAGCAGGACCTGTTCCGGATGATTGGCCTTGGCGCGCTTAAATATTACCTGCTGAAAGTAGACCCGCAACGTCGGATGCTCTTTAATCCGGAGGAGTCGGTCGACGTGCATGGGCATACCGGCCCATTTGTGCAGTACACCCACGCCCGTATCCGGTCGGTGCTGCGAAAGGCGCGGGAGGCTGGTCTGGTAACCGACGGACTTGCCAACGAAACCGTTGCCCTCCACGAAACGGAGCAGGAAGTAATTATCCTGTTGAGCCAATATCCGCAGCGTGTGCGGGAGGCGGGCGACAACTTTGCCCCGTCCCTGTTGGCTCAGTATGTGTACGATCTGGCCAAAGCGTATAACCGGTTATTTGCCGATCTATCTATACTATCTGAGCCTGATCCGGTTAAAACGGAACTCCGCCTAACTCTATCGACGCAGGTGGTTGAAACCATCCGGAAGGGCATGGGTTTATTAGGTATCGACGTACCTGAGAAAATGTAGATTAATCTGTTCATTCATTTCTACTTACAATGAAGAAGCCAGTACAAGTTGCCCTCGTGGCAGTAAGCGTCATCACCCTACTAGTTACCATGTCATTTTCGCGATTAGTTAAACACGTTTTTAGCGACAAAACGGCGGCCCACTCGGCGCCTGAAACGCTGACAACCGCCCCGGCCAAGTCACTCTACGACTTTACCATGAATAGCCTTGACGGCAAGTCGGTAAATCTGAGCCAGTACAAAGGCAAGAAGGTTATTATTCTGAATACGGCGTCGGAGTGCGGCTATACACCACAGTATGCCGATTGGGAGGCGTTTTACAAACAGCATAAAGACAAAGTAGTAGTACTGGGCTTTCCGGCCAACAACTTCGGTGGTCAGGAACCCGGCACCAGTACGCAAATCGCGTCGTTCTGCCAGAAGAACTATGGCGTAACCTTCCCGCTGTTCGAGAAAATCGACGTCGTGGGCGAGAAGCAGGCGCCACTTTACAAATGGCTGACCACCAAAAGCCTCAATGGCTGGAATGATCAGGCACCTGGCTGGAACTTCTGCAAGTATGTAGTTGACGAAAACGGGAAGCTAACTCACTTCTTTGCTTCAGGTGTCAAGCCCGGTGATGCAGCGTTCAAAAAGGCGGTAGGCATTTAAAGCGTGAACGAGTAAAAGCGTGAATGAGTGATTACTGCGGCCGGTTGTTTGGCTGGACCAGCGAATCACTCGTTCACGCTTTTGCGCGTTCAGTCATTCACTGTTTATGAAAGCCTGGATTGCGGCAGCTCGGCCGCGCACATTACCACTGGCATTGGCCAGTATTATTCTCGGAAGTTTCCTGGCTGCGTCGGTAGGACGATTTAGCTGGCTAACATTCACCCTGGCTGCCCTCACAACCATATTCCTGCAGATCCTGTCCAATTTTGCCAATGACTATGGTGACGCCGTATCGGGCAAGGACACACCCGACCGCGTTGGCCCACGCCGGGCGGTTGCCACTGGTGATCTGACCAAAGAAGCCATGTTCAAAGCCATTCTGGTAACGGCACTATTGTCGCTTGTATCAGGTGTTTGGCTGTTAATTGAGGCTACCCGCGAATCTGGTGCCTGGTTATTTTGGGTATTCCTGATCCTTGGTTTGCTTTGCATAGCAGCGGCAGTAGCATACACGAACGGTAAGCGTCCGTATGGCTATGCTGGCTATGGCGATATTGCGGTGTTGGTTTTCTTTGGCTGGGTTGGTGTGTTGGGTACGTATTTCCTACATACTCAATCGTTGGGTACGTGGTTGCTGTTGCCTGCCAGCGCCGTGGGCTTCTTCGCTACGGGCGTGCTAAACATCAATAATGTACGCGACATTGAAACCGATGCCAAAACCGGTAAGCACTCCATTCCGGTCCGGTTGGGTCGAAAAAGAGCCGTACGCTACCATTGGTTGTTACTTATCAGCGGAATGGCCTGTGCGCTCGTATATTCATTGCTCACTGCCAGTGATTGGAGTGCCTATTTGTACGTGTTGTCGTTCCCTTTATTTGTGCTCAACGGCCGAGCCGTTGAAAACCACACAAATCCTGCGGAATTAAATCCCAGATTAGGTCAGCTGGCATTGTCTACGTTGGTATTTGTGCTGTTGTTTGGCTTGGGAGTTGTGCTATAAAATTGATTACATCTAACCTGAATACAAATTTTGAAACGCTGGATTGCTATTGTTCTCGTCGTACTGGTCCTGGGTGGCCTTATTTTTTACAATAAAGTCCTTCATCCGGCACCCGGTGCGGGCGGTGGTGGCGGTAGCGGCGGCGGTGCTCCTGCTGCCGGTGGCGGCGGCGGAAAAGCAGGCGGCGGTGCTGCTGGTGGCGGCGGACCCACGTCTGTAGTCGGGTACATTGTAAAAACATCAGTGATTGCTAATTCCGTGGTGGCTACCGGTTCGCTGGTGGCAAATGAGCAGGTTGAGATTTTTCCGGAAATCAGCGGCCGAATCGTAGCTATGAATATCCGCGAAGGGCAACCTGTGGCAAAGGGAGCGTTGCTAATTAAACTGTATGACGTTGATTTGCAGGCACAACTTCAGAAGTTTCGGGTACTGGAAGAAAACGCCCGCCGCACCGAAGAACGGAACAAACAACTGCTGGAGCGTGGCGGTATCAGTCAGCAGGAGTACGATATCATCGTGACTAACCTGAAGGGTGCCCTTGCCGATATCGAGTTGACGCGGGCGTCGCTGCGCCGGACTGAGATCAGAGCACCGTTTGCCGGCACGATCGGCATTCGGAACGTTAGCCCGGGTGCCGTAGTTACCCCGCAAACGCTGATTGCAACGCTTCAGCAACTTAATCCACTTAAACTCGACTTCACAGTACCTGAACGTTACAGCTCATCGGTGAAAAATGGGGAACGGGTAAATTTTACACTCGACGGTGTGCAGCAGCGCTTTTCGGGACAGATATATGCTATTGAACCCAATGTTGATGTAGCTACGCGCAGCCTGCGTATTCGGGCACGGGTGCCAAATACAAGCAGTGACCTGCGCCCCGGTGCATTCGCTAAGATTAACCTCGTTTTCCGGGAAGATCAGGCACTGACAATTCCTTCACAGGCGTTACTACCTCAGACACGTGGCAAGCAGGTTGTTGTAGTTCGCAACGGGAAGGCAACCTTCGTTGAGGTGGAGACAGGTATTCGCGAAAAAAGCAATATTCAGATCACCAAAGGACTTAGCGTGGGCGATACGGTAGTGACAACAGGTCTGCTTTTCGTTAAGAAGGATGGGCCTGTTAAAGTGACAAAAATCAGCAGCTAAACCTGTAAACTCAACAGAATGAGTCTTTCCTCTCTTTCATTAAAACGGCCGGTCTTTGCAATGGTAATGTCCATTGTCATTGTGCTGTTTGGCGTAATCGGGTACACCTTCCTGGGTGTACGTGAGTACCCGGCCATTGACCCGCCCGTTATTTCGGTCCGTACCAGTTATACCGGTGCCAACCCCGAAATTATCGAGTCGCAGATTACCGAGCCTATCGAGAAGACCCTCAATAGTATCGAAGGTATCCGTACGATCTCGTCAAACTCGGCACTAGGTGTTAGTAACATTACGGTTGAATTCAACCTCGATACTGACCTCGAACGAGCCGCCAACGATGTACGCGACAAGGTATCGCAGGCGCAACGGCAGCTTCCGCAGGATATCGATGCGCCGCCGGTTGTAACCAAGGCCGACGCCAACTCGGATCCGATTATTTTCATGCCGGTTCAGAGTACTACGCGGAACCCCATGCAACTGTCAGACTACGCAGAGAACGTGTTGCAGGAGCGGCTCCAGACGATTCCCGGCGTATCGCAGGTGAGCATTTACGGGCTTAAGCGCTACGCCATGCGGATGTGGCTTGACCCGGCGAAACTGGCTGCTTATCGCCTGACCGTGCAGGATATTCAGGCCGCCCTGGTGGCTCAGAACGTAGAGCTGCCCGGTGGTAAAATCTATGGAAACAATACCGAACTGACCGTGAAATCGGTGGGTCGACTAACGACCGAAGCCGATTTCAACAATCTGATTATACGGCAGACGGGCAACCAGATCTTGCGGCTCCGTGATATTGGATATGCCACCCTTGGCCCGGAAAATGAAGAGACCTCATCCAAGCAGAACGGTGTTCAAGGCGTTATTCTGGTGCTGATTCCGCAGCCGGGGGCCAACTATGTGAGCATCGCCGATGAATTCTATAAGCGGTTTGACGAAATCAAGAAGGAACTACCTAAAGACCTGATCGTCAGCGTAGGCATCGACCGAAGTACGTTTATCCGGAAGGCGATCGAGGAAGTAGAAGAAACGCTGCTGATCTCCTTTGTGCTGGTTGTACTGGTTATTTACTTCTTCTTCCGCGACTGGCTCATCGCATTCCGGCCATTGATCGATATCCCGGTCTCGCTGATTGGTGCCTTCTTTATTATGTATGTTGCCGACTTCAGTATCAACATCCTAACACTGTTAGGAATCGTGCTGGCAACGGGTCTTGTGGTCGATGACGGTATTGTTGTGACCGAAAACATTTATAAGAAAGTAGAACGGGGCATGGACCCGAAACGCGCCGCCGAAGAAGGATCAGAAGAGATATTCTTCGCCGTTATCGCTACGTCGATTACCCTGGCCATTGTGTTCCTGCCCATTATCTTCCTACAGGGATTCGTGGGGCGTCTGTTCCGTGAATTTGGTATTGTGGTTGCCGGAGCCGTATTGATCTCGGCCTTTGTGTCGCTTTCACTTACGCCGGTACTCAGCGTGAAAATGACCTCGAAGAACCCGGACAAGCGGTCGTGGTTCTACGAGAAAACAGAACCATTCTTTGTCTGGCTCGACACGACGTATCGGTCCTCACTGGGCAACTTCCTGCAGAAACGCCGTTGGGCCTGGTTTATGATGGCAGCCTGTCTGGCCCTCGTATTTGGTCTTGGCGCTACGTTGAAATCAGAGTTGGCACCGCTCGAAGACCGGGGTCGGATTCGTATTCCTATCACGTCACCAGAAGGAACCAGTTATGAGGCAATGAGTGCCATCACCGACCGCGTTACAAAGCTGGTACTCGATTCTGTCCCTGAAACGCAGCTGACATTCAGCGTAGTGGCGCCTGGCTTCTCGGGTGCCGGGGCGGTTAACTCCGGTTTCGTGTTCATCAATATGGTGGATCCGCAAGACCGGAAACGTACCCAACAGCAAGTGGTAGACAACCTCACTAAAAACTTTAAAAACTTCACCGATGCCCGAATGTTCCCTACTCAGGAACAAACGATCTCAACCGGTGGGCGTTCTGGTTCGTCATTGCCCGTACAGTTTGTGTTACAGAATCTAAGTTTCGATAAACTGCGTGATAAGCTGCCTCAGTTCCTGGAGGAAGTTCGTAAAGATCCTACCTTCCAGAACTCCGACGTTGACCTCAAATTCAATAAGCCTGAACTGAACATCAGTGTCGATCGGGAAAAAGCAACTGATCTTGGCGTGTCTGTACTCGACGTATCGAATACCCTTCAGCTAGCCTTAAGTAATCGTCGTCTGGCCTACTTCCTGATGAATGGAAAACAGTACCAGGTGATTGGCCAGGTAGACCGGGAGAACCGGGATGAACCCACGGATCTGCGCACATTCTACGTGCGTAACAACCGGGAGGAACTG
Organism: Fibrivirga algicola; assembly: GCF_011742925.1. GTDB lineage: Bacteria > Bacteroidota > Bacteroidia > Cytophagales > Spirosomataceae > Fibrella > Fibrella algicola. The sequence goes on along the minus strand of NZ_WAEL01000004.1, from coordinate 70,600 downwards.
ATACCGCTCGATAACGTAGTGAAGTTTCAGGAAGTTAGTAGTCCGCCCAGCGTGTACCATTATAACCGCTTCAAGTCGGCTACAATATCGGCGGGTCTGGCGCCTGGCAAAACCATTGGCGACGGTGTCGCATCAATGAATGCCATTGCCGCCCGGGTGCTCGATAACACATTCCAAACATCACTGTCTGGCTCATCGCGTGACTTCTCTGAGAGTTCGTCTAACACGCTGTTTGCCTTCGCGTTGGCCCTGATTCTGGTTTATCTGATTCTGGCCGCTCAGTTTGACTCGTTCGTCGACCCGTTCATTATCATGTTAACAGTGCCACTGGCTCTGGCTGGTGCGGTGTTCTCGCTCTGGCTGTTTAACCAGACGCTGAACATTTTTAGCCAGATTGGGATCATTGTACTCGTGGGACTGGTAACTAAAAACGGCATTTTGATTGTTGAGTTTGCCAATGAACAGATGGCCGAGGGCAAAGAAAAAGTGGCGGCGGCTCTTGAAGCGGCAGCTATGCGTCTTCGTCCCATCCTGATGACAACGCTCGTTGCGGCGTTCGGTGCCTTACCACTTGCGCTGGCACTAGGATCGGCGTCGAAAAGCCGGGTACCACTGGGGGTTGTGATCGTGGGCGGTCTGATGTTCTCACTCGTGCTTACTCTTTTTGTGATTCCGGCTATGTACATCTTCATGTCGCGGCGCAAACCAGGCCAACATCTGGATGAGTCGCCAGATCAGAAGAAACTGGAGGAGCAGTCAGCCGAGGCGATGGCTTAGCTACAATTAATTGGGCATATAATTAGCTATATTCCAATAAAGCAGAACAGGTATACGATGGCGCTATGATCGCCATCGTATACCTGTTCTGCTTTATTGGAATATAGCCTAGTTGAGGTAGCCGAGATCAGGCTTCTACTTCCAATGGCTGGTGAAGCGCCACACTGTCGATGCTGGTTAGAATGGTCTGGCAGGCTAGCCTGATTTCGTTGTCGGTGATGGTCAGGGGCGGGGCAATGCGCATGGAGTTATTGCAGAATAGAAACCAGTCGGTGATGATGCCTAATTCACCGTTCCGCGATTCGATGGCCCGGTCGATGACTGGCTTGAGCACGTCGAATGAATCGAATTCGGCGGCCAGCATCAGGCCTTTACCACGTACCTGTCGAATTAGCGGGTGTACCAGCAGTGAGCGAATTAATTGCCCTTTACGTTCCGCGTCGGCATACAACTGGCCGGTGCGAATCGTTTGTAGCGTAGCCAGCGAAGCCGCACACGATACCGGGTGACCACCAAATGTAGTGATGTGGCCGAGCATCGGGTTGTTCTTGATCACGGCCATCAGGGGCTCGGGCGCCATAAACGCGCCGATCGGCATACCGCCGCCCATCCCTTTGGCGCTCAACAGTATGTCGGGAACTACGGCCTTTCCTGATGGATCAATCCCCTGAAAAGCCCAAAAGGAGCCGGTTCGTCCAAAGCCAGTCTGTATTTCGTCGAAGATGAGCAACGTACCTGTTGCGGTGCAACGCTCGCGAACGGCGTGCAGGTAGGCGGGGTCTGGTACACGAACACCTGCTTCGCCCTGTATTACTTCCATGATAACGGCCGCTGTACGTGTAGTTATCCGGTCAATATCAGCCCATTCGCCATGCTGAATGTGCCGGATGTCGGGGAGGAGAGGGCGGTAGTTGCGCTTAAAATTTTCGTCGCCGCTTAGAGATAACGCACCCTGCGTTGATCCATGGTAGGCATTGTGGCAGGCGATTAGCTCAGTTCTACCGGTAAATCGCTTGGCAACCTTCATGGCCCCCTCAACGGCTTCGGCCCCTGAGTTGGTGAAGTACACGTTGTCAATCCGGCCATAGGGAGTAACTGCACCGTCGAGCGAATCGACCAGGGCGTGGGCGAGCTCGGCCTGCGGGCCCTGAACATACTCACCATATACCATCAGGTGCATGTACTTATCGAGTTGCGCCTGAATGGCTGCCAACACGGCCGGGTGTCGATGCCCGACGTTGCTCACACCAATACCGGAAATCAGATCCAGGTACGTTTCGCCGTTGGGGCCGTATAGATAAACACCTTCAGCCCGCTCAATTTCCAACGCTAAAGGGAAATCGGTGGTCTGTGCAATGTGCTGAAAGAATAGTTGTCGATGTGTCACGCTTTTAGTCGCAATAGAAGTAGTTTGGCGTCACAAATAAGGTCATTCTTATGGCCGATCTGGTGGCGTCTCTGTTCGGGAAACGGTGCCAGATTGGCTGCTCCCTCTTCCTTTAAACCAAGCTCTTGATGAAAACAGTTCTTCTTTTCGTTCTTCTGCTGGTATCTGTTATCAGCCGGGTCGATGCCCAGCAGATACCGGTTGATACAACCAATGGTAAATCGTATTTCATTTTGTTGAAGGACGGCTCGCACATTCAGGGCCGAATTGTGAAACGGGATAGTACGATTTATACTGTACGTATGAGAAACGGGCAACTCACGTATGTAGAGAAAGAGTTGTTTGGGCGGATCAGTAATATTGCCCCCGTAACCGGTGATTCGCTGATGTATATTCAGCAGCCAGGGTACGGGGCTGCGCTAGCGTCACAGCCTGCACAGAGTACAGTGTCGCCCAGCCAGTATGTGGTCACACTTGCTGATGGGACAACGTTGAACGGGGAAGTCCTCAGCCAGGATGCCAGCCGGGTAGTACTCAAAACGACGACCATCGGCACTGTATACGTACCTGCCGATCAGGTGATTCGTATGGAGCGTGTTACCTCGGCCCGTACGTCGACCAATGTTCGTACTGGTGGGTCGATGACCAATCCGAATATTTTTCCGCAATACCTGAATTTCTTGCCAACGGCTTATCAGGCAGAGCGCGGACGTGTATATTATCGAAACTCGTTCGTCTATGTTAGCCAGTTCGATGTGGGACTGACTGATAACTGGAGCATTGGTGCAAGTTTCTTTACGTTCTTGCCCAGCCTGTTTGGCTCACTGTCAACGAAAGTATCACTTCCCCTTTCGCCCCGGATTCGCGTCGGTGTCCAGGCCCAGCTTGTGTATGGATCACTCTTTAACCGTACCGCTTCGACGGGCCTTCTGCAAGGCATCGTGTCGGTTGGCGACTCGCAAAACAACGTAACAGTGGGCGTGGGGTCTGGTACCAGTGCCGACTCGTTCGGCCAGCTAATATCAGTCAGTGTAGTTCGGAAATTACGGCCATCACTTTCTTTTATCACCGAAAACTTAGTCATCGTCGAACGATACGGATTGTCGCTGGGAAAGTTAGGGGCAGGTATTCGGTTCGATCGGGCACGTCACTCGTTCGACCTCTCATTAAACATACCGTTTGGTCCCGACGGAATTACGTCGAGTTCGTCTCTATTCATCCTCCCATCTGTTAGCTACCAGATACGCCTGGGAAGGTAACTAGCGTTCGAAATAAGCAATGGTGCCACCTACCCAATCAAAGTCTTTGTTAAAGCGCACACCGATCATCTCACCCCGGCTTAATCGAGCTAAATTGGTGATCAATTGGGGCTTGTCCTCATTATCGGGCCAGATAAAGAGCAGGCGGATTTCGCATTTTACCTGACCATCGGGGGCCGTGATAACCGGCTCATAGCGTACTTTTCGCTGTAACAGATAGTTGCCGCGCTCCGACTCAGGAATGGCGTCAATGTCAGTTGCCGTGACGTTAATTTTCACGCCGCTACCTGCAAACGAGAAGAGCGGTTTCAAGACGTAATTTTCCAGATCGGATGGTACGCCGCCTTCTGAGTCTGTGAGATCGCTGAGGTAATGGCTTTTGGGTACGTATGGGCTGTCTATCAACGGCAGGGTAAATTTGCTGATCCGGAAAAACCAGTTTGGGTGACCGACCCAGTCTACATCCACGTCGTCTGTGAGCCTGAACTCCGTTTTCAGATCGGGCATGGCGGTCAGTTCGTCAAAAATCAGGCGATTGTAGATGCGGCGAATGGTAATTTCTCGTCCGTCTTTTTCGTAAAACAGCTGGCGTCCCCGCTTTCGGATCTTGGTCAGGCAAACAGCGTCAATGCCAATGTACTGTTTCGTCAGGGCAAAATCGATGCGGGTTTTCTGTTTTTCCGGATAAATTTCCAGTAAGATCACTTCTTCAGGGTCACAATCGCCAACGATCAGCTCGCGCAGCTGGGCAATGTAATCGGCGTTTGTTGCCACCCCAAATAAATGGCTGACGGTTTCGGGTATGGTAAAATGCGCCCTGAAACTATCTGACAGATAGGGCTGAAAACCGTAGAGAGACGGAAAACCCTGAAGTTCGATTAACTGTGGCTCAAGCTCACCCGTTTCCGCATCCCGGCACACGGCGAAATCGACCGCCATGAAGGTGGTGTGGCTCCCTGTTCGTTCGCCGGGTACGTACTGATCGGCCGGAATAGCTGCTTCCGTTTTCTGCTTAAAGTCAGGCTGCGTAATCGTACGAACGATATCATCACAGGCGATCAGCATTTTTTCGGTAAGCTGCCTGGGCACAAACACCGGTGTTTCGGCTACTCTGAAATCCAGCTGGCCCGGGTGGGCGGCGTGAATATGATTCAGGAACGCCTCGTAGCGATCAGGGCTGAATTGCGCGTTGTAGGCAGTGCGGATGGAGTCAATCATAACAGTATCGATAACCCTGCTGTGGGTAATGAAGTACACTTTTCACCAGGAGATCGGGCATGTAGCACTAAAAAGGCCGGTAATGCTATCCCGAAGTAACCTGTTTACGTTAAGCAAGGGAAAACTCCCGGATGGCGTGCCGCAGAAAACCGGGTAGAATGACCGATTCAGTTAGGGCGATCTTCTGCGGATCTTGCAGGTAAGCAACCATCTCGTCGTATTTAGCCTGACCGTAGTTGGCAATTATCTGGGTACGTTTCTCTTCCTGCAAAAAATAACGAAGCATCCCCTCGTCATCGGCCTCAGGGTGAAACTGCGTGCCAATAATTTCATCGGTAAACCGGATCGCCATAACTGCTCGTTCCAGATTGACGTGTGGACGAATTTTTTCGAGACATAGGAGGCGTGCTCCCTGGGCTTCAAATTCGTCCATCTTAGGCTCTGTCAACTGGTAGTCCCGGGAATCGACAGCGTAGAATGGCTCGGCAAGTGCGCTGAACAAAGGCTCATTCATGCCTTCATCAGTGCGATGCATTGGGAAAATCCCAAACGACGTTGATTTTCGTCTGCTGATTGTACCCAGGTGCATATGCCCTGCCACTAGCTGAAACGAATGACAGATCAGAAACAGATGCTTCTTAGACTCGTGCGTAAGGTTGTGTTCAAAAATGGAGTCGATCAGCTCGAAATACGGAATTTCCCAGGCCTCACCTAATGGAAGGGGAATGCCCGGGCCACCCGTCGAAATATACGCGTCGTATGACAGATCGGGCAGTTCATTGTTGGCCCGAACGTTAAAAACCGTGTAAGGTAATGACACACCGTCGGTAGTTGCTACCGTCTGAATGGCGTGTAAAATACAACGCATGCCTTCGTTGGCTACGTTGTCGTACATATCTAAAATGGCAATTTTCATCGTATAGACTCTAACTACCTGACGCCGAATGAAGTTTCCCGCACGATGTAATCAACGACTGCTTTAAGGTCATTGGTCTCATTGTAGACGGCCAGCTGACGGTCGGCACCAGTGCCATTCTTGATTATTTCATGCACATACGCACATTCTTCACGGCTACCCAATTCGTCAACAACATCATCGACAAACTCCAGCAATTCGTAGATCAACTGGTGGGTTGGCACTTCTTCCTGCTTGCCAAAATCGATCAGTTTTCCTTCAATGCCGTATCGGGCTGCCCGCCATTTGTTCTCGGCAATCAGCACCCGGCGATAGGGGCGAAAATTGAGGTTAGCTCGCTGTAGCTTATAAATCTTTGCCACCAGCGCCTGCATGATGGCCGCCAGACAAATCGTTTCGTCGACTCGCATGGGTACGTCGCAGATCCGGAACTCGATGGTATCGAAGAAGGGGTGAAGGCGGATATCCCACCAGATCTTCTTGCCATTGTCGATACAGCCCGTTTTTACCAGCAGGGCAATGTATTCGTCGTACTCGGCGGCGCTGCTGAAATAGTCGGGAATACCGGTGCGGGGAAATTTGTCGAACACTTTGGAACGGTACGACTTAAAACCGGTATTACGACCGCACCAGAACGGTGAGTTGGTCGACAGCGCGTAGATGTGCGGCAAAAAATACCGTACAGCATTCATAATCTGAATGCCTTCATTGCGGCTGGCGATACCGACGTGCACGTGCATGCCAAATATCAGGTTGGAACGGGCCACATCGCGCATTTCTTCGATAAGCCGGTCATACCGTTCGTTGGGCGTGATAAGCTGGTGTTGCCAATCAGAAAAAGGGTGTGTGCCCGCCGAGGCGACGTGTAGGTTTTGCCGATCGGCCAGCTCGATTATCTCGCGCCGGAGAAAGGTTACTTCCTGCCGGGCCTCCTGGATGTTGTGACAAATATTGGTGCCCACTTCCACAACAGCCTGGTGCATTTCAGCCTTAACACGTTCCTGAAGGATTATCTGCCCACCATCAACAAGTTTCGACATGTGCGAGCGGAGCTCGCGGGTTTCGGGATCAATGGTCTGGAATTCTTCTTCAATCCCAAGCGTGAATTCGGGCATAGTTTCCTAATTAGTGTATAAAGGGAAAGTTAAGCGATTCAACCCAAACGACCAATCTTAACATTAGCCTATGGGCATAAGTCGGTCACCGGCTAGGCACATACGTACCTCATCGCCAATCTGCACATCGTCGCGTTCGGTTAGCAGGCGAAGGGAGACGTACCGGTTAATCTTTACATCCAGCTCGCTTTGCCGTCCCTGAAAAAATACGCCCTTTACTTCACCCATCACGGTCCCATCACTGGTTAGACTGATATGCTCGGGGCGGAGGCCGAAATAGGCTTCGGGGTCACTGACGGGGGGTAAGCCGAGCGCGGCCAGGTGTTTACCCCGTATGGTGTTTACCGGCCCGGTCATCCGGGCGGCGTAAATGGTTTTAGGGGTAAAATACACTTCGCGGGGCGTGCCTACCTGCTTCAATTGCCCTTGCTGGATAATACCGATCTGGTCGGCAATAGATAGGGCGTCGGTGGCATCGTGGGTCACAAAAAGGCAGGCAGGTGGAGGTTGCGAACCCGTAGGCTGCCGAACCAGTTCGAACAGTAAGTCGCGAATAATAAGCCGGTTGGGTAAGTCAAGGTGGCTAAACGGCTCGTCGAGCAGCAACACGCGGGCGGGTTCGGCAATGGCGCGGGCAATGGCCGTACGCTGCTTTTCGCCGCCCGATGCTTCGCGCGGTTTGTGGTGTTGCACCGATTCCAGCCGACAGAGCTTCAGTAGTTCATCAACGCGGGCGGTTCGGTAGGTACGTTCGTAGAAGCGAAGGGCGTAGTTGATGTTTTCACGAATAGAGACGTTCGGCATCAGTTGATATTCCTGCGGCACCACCCGAATCTGTGGGTGCCCGGCTACCAGCACGTCCTTAGGGCCGGCAATGCGCTCACCGTCCAGCCGGACTTCGCCCCGGTCGGGGTCGAGCAGCGCGGCAATCAGGTTCAGCAGGGTGCTTTTACCGGAGCCGCTGGCGCCTACGAGGGCCATAATCTGTCCGGCGGCCAGTGTCAGTGACACATTTCGAACGGCAGGCAGGTCGGCAAACGATTTGGAAAGATGGGTAGCTGTCAGCATATCGGGGCAAGTTAAGCCCGGATTGCTTATTGTACGTAGGGGGTAATGAACGCGTAGAACTGCTGACGGACAGTGATGAACTGCTGTTCCAGCATCTGGTAGCCACTCCGCATGCGCCGGTGCCGCTCGTCGATCTCTTGGCGACGCTGCCAGTTGGGGATCCCTTTAGCCGTCGATTGTTCCTCCATTTCGATCAGCTCGGTAAGTTGGGCCATCTGTGACCGTAAACCAGTGAACCACTGGCGAAATGAACCGGAACGACTCACAATCTCGTAGTCGGCCGTGCTGTCACATACATACGACAACAGGGAGTTGAAATACGATTCCTGATCTGAGTACAGGGCAAGTGCCTGTAACCACTGTTGATGTTCGTGCTGATAAAGCGAGAATCGTTCTGTGGGTTGTTGAGTAGCCGTCATGACAAGTTGCCCTTACTATGGCTGTAAGTTGGACGATTATTTTAAAAAGAGGAAGGATAAGTAAAGCTATATAATAAAAGGACTATTCGGTAAATTTCTATAAAATCTCCCGTTTTTATAATCTAACGGTACCCTCGTTAACAGCTGTAGACTTATCAACGGGAGACAGTACCCGGTCCAAGGGCTTTCAGACAGGCGAAGTGTAGCGCGTCTAGTAAATATTTGAGATACAAATAAACTAACTATTTAACTTGCTGAATACGTAAATGAACAATACGTTACACTTCCTCTTACGCTTTATGTCTTAACAGACCCGCTGCAATGCCACCAGCTGCCCGATTAACTGATCTGACCACATGCCCCATGACAACCGGCCCGGTACCGCATGTTGGTGGGCCTATATCTGGCCCAGGCGCACCAACAGTGCTCATTGGTAAACTGCCTGCTGCCTGCCTGGGTGACATGTCTGTCTGTGTGGGTCCACCGGCGGCAATCATCAAAGGGTCGGCTACAGTGCTTATCTCGGGTCGTCCGGCGGCACGAATGGGGGACAATACTGCGCATGGAGGCGTCATTGTCTCTGGATTACCAACCGTGATGATAGGCGGTTAACGAGTATGGGGTCTCCAGTTCAATTTTTCCTGACGTACCTGCTGATACCCATCGCCACGTTGGTAATGGCTACGATACTGGCTGCTATCAACCAGAAGAAGGCTCTACTGAGTGGTCGTAAGTTGTTGATCAGCGTAGCGCAGTTTACGCTTCCAATGGCGCTGGCAGGGTTGTTCGGCATGATCGATCTGTGGTTTATGCCACTTTATTATTTGCTGATGGCCGTTGTGTTTTTGGTCGAAGGGATGTTGTATGTGCGGCAGTTGCGCTCGCTGATGGGCGATGAACATCGTACAGAGCCGCTCTTTGTCAGTCTGTTAACCATTCTCATCCTGCTGATGGGCGGCTACGCGTTTGGGTGGGTGTTCAATTACTTCAGCACGCTTAAGTACGGCTTCTGGGCGGCCACCTGTGTCATTCCTTTCGCTGTACCGCTCGTGTTTGCCCGCACCTATGATGCCATGCTCGCTATACCCAATGAAGTGCACAAAGTATGGTATTACCCACGACAGGCCAGAGAAATCGAATTTGAGGGGGTGGATTATTACCGGCTTATGATCCTGGAAGTGGAACTGCGAAAAGACCCGGCTAACCTGACCGAAGGCCCCGTAAAAGTAAAGGCACGGGCCACTCAGGAACTGTCTTTCGGACTCTGGTTTCAAAAGTTTATTGACGACTATAATTACAAGTTTCCGAACGATCCAATCATTACCGAGACGCCAGATAAGGTAACATATGGTTGGCTGTTTTATTATGTGCGTCCATCGCTGTTTAGCCTGCGACGGTATATTGATTTTGATGTGAGTGTGGCAAAGAACCGACTAAACGAACGGCACACCATCCAGGCCAAACGGGTAGAGGTCCACCAACAATCTGCGTAGCCTTGTCTTTATCCGCTATTTACCAACTTAGCCCTTTTTCCGATGCTCGTTGCCCGCACCTACCACCCCGTTAACTGGGTAAATGGGATGAAGCTTTCGCAAAGCCATTTCTTGGATACCGATCAGAACGTTCAGGATATGGTCCGGGACGCACTATCTCTGTTTCTGACCAATTATAACTACGGTCTACTGCCACCCGAGCGAGGCAGTGTATCGTCGAACGAGATTGAAATCCTGGAGAAGATCGGCAACCATGTCGAGGTGCGTCTACTTCGGTGTAACGCCATCACGTCGGGCGGGTGTCGGGTGGCCATCAATCCGGAGGTTCTGCGTTTTCGGACGCTGACGGCTTCTTTTGCCGTAGAAACCGAGCTAGATGATGTCGATCGGCCACCGTATGACATTGTGCTGCTGGTAAATCCTTTCGAGCGGGTGCCCATGGGTGAGCCCGATCCCGAAGAGTCGCCCCTGAGACATCCGTTTACCGACACACATTATCAGCTACAAGCTATCCCGACGGCCCAACTGAATGCTGATGAACTAGGGCAGCATTACCTGACCATCGGCCGGGTAGTTTGCCGGGAGGGTAGGTACATTGTCGAAGAAGGATTTATTCCACCCTGCACCAGCCTGGCCAGTCATCCGCGTCTGATGGCCTATTATAAAGCGTTTGGCTGGAGTCTCAACGATCTGCAAATCAGTTCGTTTAAGATTGTCAGGAAGGTATTCGACCGGCATCAGCCATCAGATATTGCCAAAAACGTGCAGATGTTATGCGTTAAACTGCTGGACTCACTTGGGCAACTGTTTTTTGAGTACCGGAACCTGGATTATCAACACCCACCAGTAAAAATTCTCGACTATTTTGCCAACCTTACCAGTTTGGTCTATACCAATCTGTATTGCATACCAACGCGCGAGAAAGAGGAATTACTTCATTATTTCTACGAGTGGACCGATGTGACGCCGAATCACTTTGAGGGGATGCTACTTAGTCTGCTCGAACTGGATTACAACCACAATCGGATTGGCGAGGCTATGCAGCGTGTTGAAACATTCCTGGAAGTGATGACCCGCCTCTGGAACAAGCTGAGCACGCTCGAATACATTGGTCAGCGGAAAGACAATATTGTCGTCCGGGAAGAAGCGGGTGACCGCCCGGCCATCCGTCGCGGTTGGAGCGTACTCGACTAGAGGTAGTGCTTCTTAGTCAACAGCCGGTGGTACACGTTGCTTACGATCAGTAAGTTGCCCGGAACGATGCCGTAGTGCCAGTAGTTTGTCCACCCGAGAAATGCACTTCAGCGCGGCGACACCAATCCTTTATCTTGACCAGTTCGTTTGCTTGCCAGGAATCCGGGTTTTGCAGGCGCTCGTGCAGTTTATCCTGCGTAAGCATGGCTGCCTTCAGCAAGGGCTTTTTTTCTGGCTCAGGCAAATTAGCAATAGAAATTGCCAGATTTGTTAACCGTCTGGACACGCCGTCCCACAGGTTGAGTTTCACCGCAAACGCGTAGATCTCGGTTGGCTTCCATAGGTCCGGGTTTTGCTGACGACGAAGTTTTGAGTTACCGTAAAGGCCGGTAATCCGGCCAAATTCAGCCTTAGACATTGATTCAAAGGCCATAGATCGTAAAACAGCTGCCTGAAAGTTGTAGTATGACTGTAAGATCTGATAAATCTGTTGCATAGGTCTACTGCAGTAAAAACGGTGGTTGACATAACTGATTATAACGAATGCTGTACCTGGCGCATCGGAAACCGTGCTACAGGCATACCGAAGAAGTGCTTACGTAGAAGTACACCTCTATGTAGCAAAATCGTACAGATTCGATTATATCAACAACCACGCCGTTTTACATCGGCAGAGAACGCTCAAGCATAATAAATGTAAAAAATAGACACTTGTAGCCTTGAATCTGGTATTGAGGTAAGGGCTTGCTTAGGCATGTATATACTGAAAATCGGACGCTTATTCGTTGTAATATGCTGATAATCTGCTGTATATATTAAGGTAGGCTTTGCTTGATTGCCGGTACCTTCGGCGAAACCAGCAGTAAGTAGGTAAGGTAAAGAAAGCGCCGTCGGATATGGATAACGCAACCCTTATTCCGTTGGGAGTAACTGACTAACCTGATCTGAAACAGTTAACACGAGGTTAGAAGTCAACTACGGTGTGGCGATCACCCGTGTTGATGTTGTGCGCAAAACGATACATCCGCAAAGCGTAGTCTTTCCAGTTTCGATAGGGCAATATGGCTTGACGCGCCCTGAACTCAATAATAACGCCCTGATGGTCAGTACCACCGTAGTGGATCGTATCCGTAACGTTACCTAGCCCGGCTAGTCCGCGAAGCCGATGACCAAGCCCGGGGTTACTATCCAGGAAATGGGCGATATTTTCGGGGTGAAGCGCGTCAACGGGGTTTTCTTCGGCGCTGAACAAGTCCCTGTTCTGGGTCATGCCAACAAGCCAGTTCTTTCGTTTTATCGGTATCTGGACTTCTGACCCGGAAGGCAGATTGTCCCGGTCACTTATTTTGTAATCGATGATGAGCCCTTCCGGATCAACCGCTCTACCGTGCACCAGGGTCATCAAATCAGTACAGATATAGGATACCCAGTGATCAGGATGCAGACGATAGTATGCCTGTTCGATGGCAGGTAACTGATTAAACAACGTCGAGAATTTGGTTCTCGACATCATAACGAACATATACTTTACTGCGCCGATCTTGTTTTGATTGGGCGAAATTCCTCGTTTCAGGTACGTTAAAATGAGGGTCAACAGCCCTCTCATCACCGCACTCGGTTTATGCGTGGGCCAGTTCGAATCCCTCATGGCGGCGTGGTGTAAGGTTACCCGCTGGGTGGTTAGGGCGTAGCCTGTTTTCCATTGGCTAAACATCTGATCGGCAGCCGCAGTGGTTGGGTCACCGAGTAATCGCCACAAGTTGCGGATACGCCCCAGCCTGAAGCCCAAACTGGCCTGAGGAATGGCTGCAACATCGATGTCTGACAACTGACAGTAAATCACAAACGGAATCTGGACCTGGTTGAATGAGAAGGCCCCTGACAGGAACTTCAGATCAGCAGATCGGAGGATGAGGGTATTCCGGGCATTATGGCTCAGTCCAGGCCGCCAGGTCTGGTAAGTGAAGGCCCAACTCGACCGCATCGTTCTGAAGGCCGTCACAATCCGGTCGACGAAGGCAGTAAGCTCATCCATCCGCAGGCCAAGGATGGTTTCGCCCGAATCGTTTTCGGGGACGGCATCAACCACAAATTCAACTTCGTCGCCATCGACGGTCATCTTCCAGCCTGGCCTCGTCAGCAACACAGCTGCTTTGGGTAGGAGGGGTGGATGCTGGGCACCGTTCATGATTGGTGCATCACTGTATACTTTCCAGCCGGTTGCGAATTCAAATCCCGCTGCCATTTTTGTTAAAAGGTTAAGTGTAAACGAGGGATAAGCGTATTGATCGACTCCGTATTACTTACCGACTTGAACTGCCGGTTGCTGGCGGTTCTCCAAATCGTCTAAATCCCGTTTGGCTTCCCGAATGCTGTTTTTTACGCGCCTCAAGGCCGCGCGGGCACGTACCCAGGCAATGCTATAGCCAATCAGGAAAGCAGCCAACAGCAGCAGGCTTATTTCGGCGAAGGCCACCCAGGGCGAAAGTGGATTCATGAGCGTCAGAATTGTGTACGTTCGGCTTCGACCAGGCCCCGGCGCATTCGTCCCTGCCAGGCACGTAGCTCACCCCACTGCCCTTCATGGGCCAGCCGTGCCTGTGCTGGCCATGTAGCCGGGTCAAACGGGTGCATTAGTGGGCCGTTATCCGTCAGTATTCGCTGAATTGTTGCCGGCGACTGCCGGGCCAGATGGGCAAACGTACGAATCCCCGTGTGGTGCAGAATTTGTTCAACGGGCAGTGTGATGCCCAGCAACTCGGTGAGCCGGTCACTGCCAGGGAGACTGTCTAAATCAACCTCAGCCCTACGTTCTTTCCGGCGTTTGTCAATCAGCCGTTGAAGGCGCTGCAGTTCCTGGAGAAAGGCTAATTGCTGCTGTTTGTAGACTTGTTTTCCAATGAAATAGCCAAGCACCAGAGCGCCCTGAAGCATCAGGAAATGCAGCAGGCTGGCATGAAGTAGGTGAAAAGGATTGAGCTGAAACATTTAGTACCGTTTTACCACAACCGTTACGCGTCGGTTGGCCAGACGACCCTCTGGGGTTGCATTCGAGGCAATTGGCTCGGTGGCACCACGTCCCTGCGGAAGAATACGGCTGGCTTTGGCACCCGCTCTCACCAGAAACTGACGGACCGCCGCCGCCCGCCGGGCCGATAATCGCTGGTTGGCCTGCAACGAACCCACACTGTCGGTATGGCCCGTAACGCGCAATGCTGGTCCCCGTGGCTGGCGCAGGTACGTTACCGCATCGGCCATAAATTTGTCGGTTTCTGCGGTACGAATAAAGGTGGTCTGACCGCTCTCGAAGTACAACTCCATAGGGTGAAAGAGATCGATATACCGCTGGGCATCGGCCAGTGAACGGGCTGTGGTTGGCGACGCTTTTGCGAAAACAAGCGTTAAACCACCCGTTGAATCCGCCACATACCTGAGGCCCGGTACTCGCTCGCTGCCCATTTGTACCTGTCCCGCCCCAACACCATGAGCTAGTAAACGCTCAGACAAGGCCTGGGCGCGGGCTTTACCCAGGTCGGGAGCTACCGTGGCGGAGGCTTCATCGAGGGTATACTGACCCGTAATGGCAATGGCTAGACCCGGATTGGCAAGCAGATAAAGACTAAGCCGGTCAATACCGGTAGCAGACGACTGGCTTAGCTCGCTGCCCGCCCGGCTAAATAAAGCGCCTGGAAACGTAGTTTGCCAGTCGGTGCCGTGCTGAAGCAGGAGAGGCGGTAACGGCTCTACCAACTGCTGACCCACCCGCTTAATATACAACAGGTGTACCGCCGCTGACCCAGCCCACCAAATACCAACCAGGAACCACAAGGCGGTCAGGCGGGAAATGAAAGGCTGGGTCATTGGGGTAACTGAAAGGGAGTAATTCGCGGTCTATTTGAACGTATCTACCGGCCAGTCATTCACCTGCTCAGCTTCACCGTTCTTAATTTTCTGGGCGTGTACCGTGATGCCAAGTGTAATATTGTCGCCTCCGAATGCCGAGAAGCTCTCGCTATAACCCGTCAGGAAACCATCGGTGAAGACGATATCTTTCAGCTTGCCGCCATCCTCTTCGCTCTTGCTGATCGTGATGGTACCCGTGGGAATGGGAATATGCCCCTTGTTCACCATCTGAACGGCCAGATCGGTGGTGTAAGGCGCGTCGATGGTCATGTTCAACTCACCACCCTGTACGTTACCACCGGGACGACCTTTGCTGTCTACACCACGATTGTATCCAATGCTATACGACAGAACGTCGTACTTTGTGCCGGCGATATCTAAAACTGCTTTTGCCATTTTTTTATAAAAGTTAAAGTGAATAGGTTATTTGTTAGGCCATTACGCCGTAGTCAGATACCCACTCCGGGCTGTCTACGTCGTCGCCCCGGCGTCCGTCGAGACGAATAACGAAGCTCTTGGCTGGGAAATAGGGTTTGATGAACAGATCGAGGTGAATCAGGTCTTTGATGTGCTTATCGCGTTCGAAACGCATGATGCTGTGCTTCTCGATCAACCGGTCGGGCCCCATGATACCATCGAGAAACTGCACGATCTGACGGCGCAGATCGGCTTCCATACGAGGTGTCCAGTTTTCGAACGCCCGGCGGTTCAGGAAGTCGAACAACACTTTCACCACGTGGTCGAATACCCGCACTACCGAGTAAGTTTGCAAACCCGGGTTGTCGCCGTTGAACAGGGTTTTGGCCGAGAACGCCATCACTTTTCCGTACTCGAACACCATGGGCACCAGACCCAGCCGCTCCAGATGCGAGATTTCGCTTTTCTTCAGCGGGAAACGTACCCCGTCCACTTCGTTCATACCGCCGTGCTTCTTACCCGCTGTCACCTGCGACATCAGCGTGTAGTAGATCTTGCCGGCCAGTGCCGCCGAGGGTGGTACATACAGGTTGTCGGTTTCGCCAACCTCAGCTACCTTACCCCGGCCCACCATCCAGTTACAGGCCATGATCACATTAGAGCTGTGCAGGTCACCGCTGCTCATGTTGGCCGTGCTGAAGAGCTCAATTGTATCCTCCGGCGACTCCAGGTCGGCAAAGTCAGTAATGAGCATCACCTTGTTGTTGTGCGCCAGCCGGGCCCATTTATCCAGGATGCCGTTGGTCCGCATGAAACCGGGCACTACCAGCAACGAGTAGTTGGAGCGCAGGTCTAGGCGGTCGTAATTCTGCTTAAATTCAGCGGCAACGTGGTCAATAAATATCGGGTTGTCGAGGTCGGTTAGCTGAGCCAGCGAGGCATTCAGCACCGTTACGTTCGGCACCTTGTCGAGGTCGGTATTTTTGTAGAACAGCGACAGCGCGCGGTAGCTGCGTTCCAGCTCGCGGGTGCTATTGAGGGCACGGAGTAGATTTTTGCGGAGCTGCGCATTCGACAGGTTTGCTTTCTCTTCCGTTTTTTCCAGCATTTCCGTCTGGTTATTGCTCGACTCGAGGAGTTCGATCCAGAGGTTCAGCTTCTGCTTCAGCATCATCCGCTCCACCTTCTTGTTCTCGTCGGTCATGAAGATGTTTTTGCGGGCTTTTCGCTCAGGACTAATGTTCTGAATGCCGTCGATGAAGCTTTCAACGAACGGGAAGCCGCCGTATGCCGCCAGGGCATTTAAGCCGGGAAGACCGGTTGAGGGGGTGGCAACGGCCACCTCGGCGTGTGCAGCTTCGTCAGCCGATGCTGCTTTTTGTTCTTTTGCCATGAGGCAGGAATAGTTTAACCGTTAACGATTGGGGAAGATCAGATATAAGGGATTACTCGGTGTCGGCGGCGTCCAGCTCGCTGACAAGGGCTTTCAATGCCGACACAAGGGCCGCTTTCGCATCAGGATTATCGAGTGCCGTTTGCAGGATCCGGTGCCCTTTCAACCGACGGCTGATCTGGGTGTACTCGCTGTACTGACCGTCGAGCGAGCGCAGGAATGGGCTTTGCAGGCTAAGCGACTTAGCGCGGAAGTCAGCAATGCTACCAAACTTCAGATTCTCTTGTACGGGCGTGCCGTTCTCATCTTCAAACTCAACATTTACGTTGGGTTGGTAGCGATTGAAGACATCCTCTACCGTTTTCAGGCCCGTAACCAGCTCGGGAGTGACCGGTTCGTTGTCGGTGAGTTGCAGGGCCAGCAGGGTTCGGTTGAACGGAATATCGGCAATGCCTTCCGAGGCCATCGGCTTGATCTCGTTCCCGCCAATCTCATAGTTAAACATAGCAGTGACTGTTAAATTGTTGAAATACAGGTTAAATCTATATTCCCTACCAACGTACTGCAACACACTATCTTGACGTGTCTACCATTCAGTATATTTAATGTTTCCAAATATATTAAATGGTAAAATATTGATACGTCCAGTAAATATCTCAGGAAAAGATTTTGCCAGACTTGACAGTTACGCTTTTGTCGGTATCAGCCATTCAATCTGTCCGGCCTGCACCAGGTCGGGTATTTCGGGGTCTTTCACCACCTGCCAACTCAGTTCTCCATCGGGTCGAGCGGTGACACGCAGCCACTCCCCGGCATGGATTTGACCGGCAATGATCATTCGGGAGATAGGGCGCCGCAGTCGATTGCGGATCACACCAGCCAGCGGGCGAGCGCCATATTGCGGGGTGTAGCCACTGAAAGCAAGTTGCTGACGAGCCGCCGCATCGAGTTCGAGCCGGATGCCCTGCCGATGCAGGCTATCGGTCAGCTGGCGTAGCTGAATATCAAAGATGTGTAGTACGTGCTGCTCGGTGATGGGGCTGAAAGGAACGATCTCGGTGATGCGCGCCAGAAATTCGGGTCTGAACTTACCGCTCATGCGTTCCATCAGTTGTTGCGAGCTGGGAAGGCGTCCCTGCTGGAATTCCTGACTGATCCATTCGCTCCCAATGTTGGACGTGAAAATGAGCAGAGCGTTCGAGAAGTCACCTTCTTTGCCAAGCTTATCGTGTAGTCGACCTTCGTCCATGATCTGGAGAAACACGTCGAATATTGAGGAGTGGGCTTTCTCAATTTCGTCGAAGAGGACCACCGCATAGGGCTGCTGCCGGATTCGGTTAACCAGCAAGCCCCCTTCCTCGTAGCCAACGTACCCGGGAGGGGCACCATACAGCAATGCAGCGGCATGTTCTTCTTTAAACTCCGACATATCGAAGCGGATCATGGCGTGCTCGTCGTTGAACAGAAAATCGGCCAGTGATTTCGACAGTTCGGTTTTACCCGTGCCGGTTGGGCCCAGTAAAAAGAACGTGCCAATGGGCTGACCGGCCTTTTGTAACCCCGATCTTGATTCAAGAATCGCGTCGGAAAGGGCTTTGAGAGCGTGGTCCTGTCCCACCACCCGCTGCCGGAGGTGATCTTCCATTGCCAGCAATTTCTCTTTTTCGCGTTCCTGTACCTTACCCATCGGGATCCCAGTTTTGTAGGCCACCACGGCGGCCAGATCGGTTTTGGTGACGTGTGCCTGCCGGGCGTCGGCCAATTCGTGGAGGCGGGTCAGCTTGGCAGTCAGGTAAGGTAGGTAGGTGTCGGGCGTAACCAGCTCGGTAGGATCAACGGGGTCTTCCCATTGCCCCATCAAAACGGGACTGATTTGCTGCTGTAGCTGTTGATCGAACCAGCGGTAATCATCGAGGCGTTCTTCCGGGCTCAACTCGCTTTCATTGATCTCGGTCAGTGCTTTGTCAAACTGGCTCAGGTCAGAGCCGGCCAATTCGGTAACCGTACGGATGGCCGCCATGGTCCGGTCGAGCAGGTCGAGCGCGGCATCGGGTAGGCGGCGATCTTTTACGTATCGTTTAGCCAGCCGAACGCATTCGGGTACTACATCGGAGTCGACGGTAAGCTGGTGGTGCTTTTCGTACAGCCCAACTAGGCCACGAATCATTCGTTCAGCCACATTGACGGGCGGTTCGTCTACATTCAACAACTCAAAGCGGCGGCTCAGTGCCTGGTCGGGTTCGATCAGCTTACGAAATTCGTCACGTGTGGTGGCTCCGATCAGGGTAAGTTCACCCCGCGCCAGTTCCGGTTTGAGCAGATTAGCCGCGCCACCCCCTGCGCCCCCTTTCGGGTCAAGCAGCACGTGGATCTCGTCGATAAAGAGAATGCATTTCTCAAAGGCTTTCACTTCGCGTATCACGTTTTTGAGGCGGTCTTCTACTTCTCCTTTGTACGAAGCGCCCGCCAGCAGAGCACCGGGGTCCAGTTCGAGCAGGGTCGCACCTTTGAGCCAGCCAGGCACCAGCCCGGTAATAAGCAGCTGGGCCAGACCATCAATCA
This sequence comes from Fibrivirga algicola, assembly GCF_011742925.1. Classification (GTDB taxonomy): domain Bacteria; phylum Bacteroidota; class Bacteroidia; order Cytophagales; family Spirosomataceae; genus Fibrella; species Fibrella algicola. The sequence continues at coordinate 51,479 of NZ_WAEL01000004.1, read as the reverse complement.
GGGCCGATTTCCCCACGCCGGGATCGCCGGTGAGCATAACATTGGGCTTGCTGCGACGCCCCAGAATCTCTACCATCATGCGCAACTCGCGTTCGCGGCCGACAATAGGGTCGAAATGCCCGCCCCGTGCCAGGGCCGTTTTGTCAGTGCAGTACTTTTGCAATACCCCGGCCGTAGCGCCTTCTGCTGCGGTGGCTGGAGTGGCGGTCCCTTCTAGCGTAACCGTTTTGGCCCCATCGCCGGGTGTCAGGGGTTTCATCTCGTTGAGGTATAGCCCCAGCAGATCGCGCTCCTGCAAGGGTAACGACCGTAGTTGTTCCGACGGGAAGCCGAGTCCGGGTTTGGTTAAAGCGGTTAGCACGCAGATAGGCTCCACTTTGTCGAGGCCCAGCCGTACCCGCACCACATCGGCTTCCTCCATCACCCGTTCTACCGAGGTATCACCCGATGGCTCATCGGGTGGAATGGCGACGCGTGTCGATTCTTCCATTCGTACTTCGGCCCACTCGCGCAGGTAGGGAACGTCTTTGTGCAGTGACGTCAGCAGCGTAGCCCCGGCTGAGTCGTTGTGAACAAGCGCCCGGAGCAGGTGTGCCGCCGAATACCGTTCGTTTCGGTACTCGCGGGCCAGGGATTGTGAGACGTGCAGGGCGGTTTGAACGGCTTCGGAAAGGAGGAATGAAGGAAGCATGGTGACGGTATAGTTAAAAGGGAGGTGTTAGGTATACTTCTTGGTAGTCAGTTGAATAGATCGCTGCTGAGCCAGTAATACGTGTGTCCGTTCGAGTTGAATCGGCTGTTCGGGAACGTTGGCAACCTGGCCAGGTAATCGCGGCGTTCGCGAAGCAGGTAGAGCAACCGGAGCCAAACGCCTTCACTGACCAGATCGGGGTCGGCCAGGGCGCGAACCGACAGACTGTTTAGGAGCTGGTGCCGACAGGGGAGGCCGGTCAGCGTGGTGAGCAAGTCCGCAATCGTAGCAGTGTCAGTTGCCGCCTGGCCCTGCTGTTCGGCCAGTTCATCGTACCGGCGAATCAGCTTCAGGCGGTCTTTCCCGGCCATAGGGTCCAGCTCGTCAGCCGCCAGGTGGTTGACCCACAGGTTGATTCGGTTTAATTCAGCCAGCGAAAGCAGGCGGACGGGCCGGAAGGCATTGGGGAGCGAATCACCCGTACGCACGTAGGCTTGTCCGTAGAAGGGGTACGCCCGATGGGCAAATAAGGCCGGATCGACACCCGCCAACGTTGGCTCCTGCCGGGCTTTCAGCGTCCGGTTCACCACTGGATTCAACCGACTTCTGAACAGTGACTGGTGCTGAAACGCCTCGTTCAACGCAGCGTCAACGCGGCGCGTGTCGAACCGCATTTGCTTGAGCAGGCTGTCGGTGACGGTATGCAACAGGCTGAATGGCAACTGTTGCCGCTTGCGGGGGAAAAGCACCCAACCCGGTGACATGCTGCCATTGGGGAACGCGAGCCGATAAATATTCGACTGGCCGTAGGTGAGGTCGTAACCAGGTCGGGGCACAACGAGGGCCGGGCTAACCAGCCGTTCGCGTTTGGGTTGGCTGGCTTCAATTGCCGATTGGAATACTAGCTGTTCGGCCTGCAACACATAGTTGTTGGCTACAGTATCGGCCGGTGCCTCTACCTGAAATGAAAGCAACCGGGCTTCCGATGCCTGCAAGCCATTTCGGATATCACTCAACTGAGAAATATCCCTGGTATCGCCACCAATGCCAACCAGCACAATGGCGTTGTTCTCGCCGGGATGGGCCGCCAGCATAGTCAATGCCCGCTCCAGCCCCGACCGAACGGGTTGGGCGTAGCCTTCGTAACTGGGTACGTTCACCGGCCTGGCCCGGCTCAGAAAATCGACCGACCGGGCAATATCGCGGCTGATGGGCAAGCTGTTGACGTACCCCGTGCGCGTGCCCGCCGCCGACTCGCCGGGCCGGTAGATCACGATGCCGACGCTGCCTTGCCGCTGATTGGTGGAATCGGCCAGTAGGAGGGCTGTGGCCTGAACGGTATTGACCAGATCACCCCAGTAGGGCAGCATAGCACGCGTTCCTTCTATGACGTACACCACGTTCTCTTGCCGCGACCGGGTACGCCAGTTTTGGTATTGCCGGTAGGTGAGACGCTGCCCGTTTACGTTCATTACGGCGCTATCGGTCTGAAAAAGAGGTAATAACGTACCCAGTTGCCACACCGTTTGTTTCCCGTTGGTGCTACAGGCCTGGAGCACCGGAAACTTAACGCCAGTTTGCTGCCAGGGGACTGATCCAAACCGGATGCTGCTTCGGTTCGGGCCGTTCTGCGACGAGTCAGGTCGGTTTTGCCAGGCGGCTTCGGCTGTGCTAAAGAACGGAAAAGCAGGCGGGTTGGGTAACAGGCTATCACTCTCCCAGAATAACCCGTTCCCCATGGGTTGCAGTGCTTCCGTGGGTGCCCAGCCCAGCAGGTGGTCGGTCACGCTATCGGCCGGAAACCAGGGCGACCGGCCCACCAGCGCATGCTGGCGACTATCCGAGAATTTATAGATATAGGCCAGATCGTAGAGCTTAAGCCCACGCCCAACGGGCTGCTGACCACCCGGCTCGGTATATAACCGAAGCGTGTCATGCGCCAGAAAAGGGGTCGGTTTTGTCAGCACATTACCGCTGGTGAGGGCGGCGCAGTACAGGGCTGGCTGGTTGCCGGTGGGGTCGGTCTGGGCTTTTGTGGTAGTCAGAAAAGCTGATTTAGGTGCCCAGCCATAGGCAACGGCCGACTTTCGATCCTTCAGCAACCGGGGGGTATACCACGTACCTACCTTCAGAGCAGGATCGTATTTTATCAGCTCCAGGTAGCCGTTTTTTTCGTCCAGCACATAAAAAGCGTCCCGAAAATTGATCTGCTTGTAGCGGGTGTTAGGTCGTGGATACCGATACGTGGCTATATTATTCCGGTCCGCATACACGATCCAGGGGCCAGCGCCCAACTCCGGTGGTTGAGCCAGCGTCGATTTCCCCCGGTCAAGTGCGGTCTGAGTTTGGGGTGAACGGGCAGGGGTTGGTAAAGCAGGTGTGCGCTTAAGCGTGGCAAAGGGGGGCAATACTCCCTGTGCCTGCCCGGTAAAGCCAGTAGTCAGCAAGAAGAGTATCAGGCAAAAAAGGCGCATACAGGCCGTGTGGTTATTTTTGGTGTTGAGTAACGGTCATTTTAGTCAGGCAACTGCCGTTGAGGCCACCCTCCAGCGCTACTGCGTCGATCTGGTTACGCCCCTCAAACTGGAGCGCCATGCAGTAGGAGTAGAAATCACGCACGGGCTGCCCATTGGCGACCACCGGGAAATCGGGATTGCCGCAGAGATAATGGCTGACCAGGTAGCTGTACTGCGCGTTGACCTGCTGCCCATTGGCGATCCGCTGCAACCGCCAGCGGATGTCTTCAGCCGTGGTATCGACGGGCATGGTGAAACGGCTGTATCGGGGCAGCACCCGAACGGTCTGGATTAGCGGTCGCTGGGTAATGTCGGTCGTCAGCGACACGGTGTACGTACCCGGTTTGACGTACGTATAAATGGCCGTTGGCTCCCGGGAGTCTACTAAACCGGTTTCGCCAAATTGCCAGGCGAATTTGCCTGCACTGGCCCCAAACGTGGTAAAACTCAGCTTTTCGTCCTGATACGCCACCGTCGGACCCAGCAGGCGGATCAGCGAGTCGCGGCGGGTGGGCGCGGGACGTACCCGAACGGCAAAGGTCTGCTGCTGCTTCCCATCAACCGTGAGCCGAATCTGATACAAACCGGGCTGGCTGTAAAAAAACTGCCCTTTAGCCTCGCCCGACTCCGAGCCCTGCCCAAACTCCCAGCGCCAGCTCGACGCGCCGTTGGTGCTGTCGGCAAAAAAGATCGGCTGGTTGACCATCACGCCCAACGGACTAACCCCCGCCCGAACCACTGGCCCCCGGTTATACCAGTAGAGCAGCCCGAGCAGCAGCGCTGTTACCACGAACGTGGCGCCGGTCAGTATCCATTTGCGTTCAAGCATAGTCGTTTACAACTTAGCGGGCGGGAAAACGGGGAAGCTGGCTGGCGGGTGCGGCAGCGGGGGCCGAGGCTGCCCCCGCCGCTACAGGCTGAAAGCCCACTTCGCATTCTTCCAGCTGCTTACTGAACAGGATTACGTTATCCTGCTTGGTCCAGAGTACGCGTTTGTCATCGTACATCATCCGGTAGAAATCTGCTGCCTGCGCAAATGCCCGGTACGAGGCCACGTCGGTGTTCTGGCTGTAGATTCGCCGGATGTCGTCAATCTGGTTATCAATGTCAGCCTCCACAAACAGGGCGGTCATGGCGGGGCGATAAGTGGCGATGGTACGGTGAGCCGAATCGAGGAGGGGCAGGTACCGTTCCTGTTGCTGAAGAATGGTCTGCTGCCGCCGTATCCGGTCGGCCAGGTACACGGCGTTACTGGTCGGGAAATCGTAGGAGCGGTACAGCACCCACCCGGCCAGCCCGCCCAGCAGCAACGTACCTGCCAGCAGATAGGCAAAGAGGAATTGCCGTTCGTTCACCCTGAATCCGAAAATGGTTATCATTCGTTGTTAAAGTCGTTAGGTAGCTAGTGGGTAATGGAATGCCTCTTTTTGTGACTGTCAGCGTGAAATCCGTTCCCGCTGTTCACAATTCGAGAGCTCGCGGCGGACACCCTGCACATTGGTCTCTACGCTCCGGATCGAGTCTTTCAGTAACAGCATCTGGTTGACGTACCCGTTAAGCTTCTGGTACACGGCAAATGCCTTTTCGTTGCCGGGATGGTCGGTAATCAGCTTACCGATTGATTCTTTCTGCTGGCTGATCAGCCGCTGCATGGGGCGGTCGTACCGGATCAGGTTGGTGTTGAGCAACCGCATGTGTTTATATAGGGAGTCGGTTTGTTCGGCCAGCTGACGCTGCACGTACAGTACTTCATCGTAGCGGGCCTTGTCGGCGCTGAGTTGGTTGATCTGCTGCGACAAGGCCCGTAAAAAGCCGTAGACACTGGCCAGCACCACGCCGATCAGCAGCACGAACCGCCAGAGAAAATGCCAGTAGGCCTTCATGATGGCCTGGTTATTTAATGCACGCATAGACCGTTTAGCGAATAATGCCCGTCGGCAGGTACGTCCTGCTGGTGGAATGGGCTTGTTGACTGTATTTTTAGTTCGGTAACTACCTGATTGGCCCGCCCTGTATGACTCACCCCGCCTCTGCCCAGACGCCGCAACCCGACTACGTTCTCGATCAGCTTGACCTCGATCTGCGGGCCGACCTTGTCGCCGCTGATCTGTTGAGTCGAATGTTGCCGCTCGATAAGCTGATTATGAACCCGACCGGTCCCGATGCCCGGGCCTATTCGAAGGATCATAACCCGCTGACCTCCTGGTTGATCGACGGATCGGTGGCGCCTTACTGGCGGCTCGATACGCCCCGCGAAGGGATTTATGACCAGTTGCCGCCCTACCTCTTTCACGCGCCGGGCCCGGGTGATGCCCGTACAATGCGCGAAGCGTTCGACGTAGACAGCATTTTGGAGTCGGTGCAACGTACCCACGAGATTGAGCGGGAAGCGCGTCAGTTTTTCCTCCCGTTCGATACCGAGCTGAACTACCTGCGCGTGCTCCGCGCCCTGCGCGATCAGCAGCATGACCGGCTCGAGCATGCCGACACGCTCGTTGATCAGTTTGCCGTGGCCTGGCCGATCATTAACAGCCTCGACCCGTTGCACCGGGGGTTGTTTGTGCAGTTGTTGCCGCTTATTCACCAACTTCGCAGTAACCTGAGCTGGGTGAGCCAACTGATGAGCATGCTGTTTGTGGTACCCATGTACCTCGAAAGCAGCCGCCACCTGAACCGGCCCGCCGTTGCCGACGATGTGGCCTCGCTCGATGGCTGCCGCCTCGGTATCGACGCCATCATGGGCAACACCTTCGACGACGGCCGCAACGGCATCCGCCTGACCATTGGCCCCGTTCCCGATGACCGGGTGGCCGAGTTTCTGCCCCACACCACTACCATCCGTCTCATCGACGATCTGCTGGCCTATTTTCTGCCAGCTGGCAATGACATCGTTCGGGTAGTGCTGACTGAGCGTGCCGATACCCCGTCTGCGAGCCACGTTGATTACCTTGGATTCAATAGCTATCTGTAACATACGGCTCGTGATCACTTGGTTGCCGGTGGAAGGGAAGCCTGCACAGCCTTACGCAGCCACTGGGTACGTTCTACATCGGTCATGACCCGAATGGTGCCCGGCATGCCCGGCGTAACCAGTAAGTTGTAGCGCCCCTCGATGGCACCCGATTCCGTACGCAGCACGTAGAGATAAAGCGTTGGCTTTTCGGGGTACGGAATACCGGAGGGCCAAACAACGTCGTTGCGGCGTGAGACTTCCCGGTAAATCAACACATCAACGGTTGGGGGAGCGGCCTGAACCACCGAAACTGCTGTTGGCCTGGTGGGCACCTTGGCCTTTACTGATCCGCGCTTTTTAGTCACTACCGGCGCTTTCCGGCGGGCCGCCGATGGACCTGTCACAGGTTTGGGAACTGCCGTTCCTGATTTAGCCAGCCGCACCTCATAAATATCGATTGTCAGCGGTGCCCGTTCCCGCACTACATTCACGCGAACGGCTTCCTGCTTATAAAACCGCATCGAGCCAGTGGCAACCGGGCTTACACAACTCTGGCCGGTCTGGTCGCGCCGCGAGGCCTGAATGGTATAGTAGAATTGGGCGGTAGAGTCGGGGACTTTCATGCCCTGTAACCAGGGGAGCATACGACCATCGGTGCTGCGTTCGTCAATCAGCTTGTTACCGGGTAGTGCGTACAGCCGGAAGGTAAACACCTCGTCGGTGGTATATACGGGGGCGCCGCTATGCCAAGTGAACACGGGTTGTGGTTGCTTATCTACGTCATAGGTAATAGCCTGCTCGGGCAGAATGGGCGTATAACAGCCCGGCAATATGGCTGGTACGGCGCTGGACCGTCGGTTGCGAATTGTGACCGACGCACTTACCTGCACTGTATAGCCAACCAGCGCTCTGGAAAAGACAAAAAAGGCACCCTCTGGCCCGTCGACGTTATACGACAGTTTGCTCAGGAAACCACCGGCCCGTAGCCCCAGCCGCACCGATGGCCCCATTGTACGTTCCAGGGCTGCAGAGGCCGTGAGGCCGGGTCGGAAGCGGTCAGCAGCGGGCGAAAAGCGGAAAAGTAGTCGTTCACTGGTTTTGTCGAAAGCACCGGTGATCGGCGCATCATTAAAGAAAACTCCCGCCCGGATGTTGCCCGAACCGGTAAGTCGCCTGCCCAGTGATACCCGAACAACCGGACCCGCCACCAGGTGGAACGAGTGCAGATTGGCTGGTTCCAGCAATCCCGCCTGATCGAGCGGGAGCTTCAAAAGCGTCAGGGCTTCCCGGATGTATGCTTCATTTTGCCGCTGGAGGCTAAACCCGAAGTAACCTGCCTGGAGACCCAGACCGACATGCCGTTTCAGGAAATAGTCGGCCGAAAAGGAAACCCAGGGGCCCGGCGCGCCGAAAAATTTATTACTGTAGATCGTTCGCTGGTACTGATTGCTGATCCCAGCCGACAAACCTAATTCCCAGTGGCCTTGATACGGAGGAAGAACGGCCGTTGTGATCGTAGGTAGCTGTCGGCAGCACGTATCAGTCGAAAACTGGGCCGATGCCGCCGTTATAAACCCCAGCCAGCAGGCTACCAGGAGCAGGTGGCTACACGCGTATGGTTTCATTGGGCTGCGGCGGGTTCGGTTACGAAAAAGCGGTACTGGTTGACCTGCCCGGAGCGACTAATAAGCTTGGCCTTCAGACTGGTGTTCAGTACATGCCAGTCGCTCAGGGTAAGCTGGCAGTTTGCCGCCGGAGTCAGGTACAGGTCAATCGTGCGGAGCAGGCCTTCTTTCGGTTGCGTACCCACGGCCACCCCCTTGCGAATACTAACATCGGCCAGCAGGTCGGCCAGCTCAGCTTTGATAAACGATCGGATGTCTTCCAGCGTCACTACCCGATCGCGGCTCATGAGAGCATAGCGGTACGCGTCGAGCTGGTTGGCGGCTTTCAACTGGCTGCGTCCACCCAGGGTAGCCGTCAGCAGGCGACAATGATCTACCAGCAGGTCGGCCATGTTGTGCGGCAGTAGGGCCGTGCCGGCAGGAATATTGTTGGCGGGTTCTCCGTCGATCGTCCAGTAGCTGACCTCCAGTGTGTCCCCTTCTTCCTGCGGCTTCACCAGCAGGTAGTGGGGCAGTTCACGGGCGGTGCCTTCCTGCTGGTTCAGCAGCATTTCAAGCTGAGTCAGCCGTTCGTTGAGGTCGCGGGCATGCAGCAAGACCGCGTCCTGCCCATAGGCCGTAAACGCCACTGATTCGTCGCGTAGCACTTCGAGCAGGTAATGCAGGTGTTCGCGGGCATCACGGGCATCGAACCGTTCGACCCCTCCACGACGCAGGGCGTAGCAGCCTGTCGGCAGGCGGTCGGCTTGTCGGAAAGGGAAGGGCGTAAAGACGCGGTTGCGGCTGTCGATCAGCGAACGCACGGCCAGAAAGGTCTCATTCGGCAAGACAGGCAACGGCAAAATATTATGCACGATTCGGGTGCGGTAGGTCAGCCGGTTGAGTTTTCGGTTCATAACCGGAAATGCGTTGAGGCATACCTCCACCGTTCGGAGGGTATCCTCGTCGAACAGCGCGGGGAGGGTCACCGAGAGCCAGACAATCGTCGGGTCGTTGAGGGCCATCAGGGTTTCGGGTGGAAAGCAGTTCGCAAACGCTGCCGGGTACATCTGGCGAGCCGCGTTGATCTGGTCTGACTGATCGTCGGGCGGTTGACGCAGGTGAATAAAGCGGCTGTGGTAGGTACGTTTTACGTCCATTTCCAGGAGCTGGTCAACCTCAAACGGTGCCAGGAGCCGGTCGGGCTGGTCGGCCATTGGCCGGTGGTCAAAACTGGACGTACCCGCCACTTCAACCCCCGGAATTTCCATGCCGGGGGTGACTAGGTTTGGGGCCGGATCGTAGCAGAAGCCTGCTTCCGACATCACCCGTTGCCCATTGATGTACCAGTGGCTCAGGGCCAGCAGGTCGTATACGGTGTCTGTGCGAACTGGCCCGGTTTGGTCGGGCCAGTTCAGGTAGAACGTCAGCCGGTCGAGCGTGGTCAGGTCGGTCGTCAGGCGCAGGCCCAGCCAGAGCGTATGCGCCGGCAGACGCTGCCGGCCAGCCCCCGATCGGGCCAGCAGCATTTTGCCCACCTCCGGGTCATTCTTAAACAGGCAGTCGGCCGCGGCGATGTACTGCACTGCGCCATCGACAAGTTTAACAGTGCCGGCCGGGCTAAAGAAAATGTCCTGCCGACTGTCGAGTTCGCCGTAGGGTTTCGACGCAAAGCGTTTCGACGTATAGAAGTGATGATCGGGCAACAGGTAGCCCACCGCTTCGGCGGGCTGGGCTTGCATAATGGCGTAGGCGGGCCTTGGTACCGTCAGCAGATCGGGAGTAAGCAGCGAGGCCAGTTTGTTGAGGAGCCCTACTTCCGAGTCGAGGTATTCATTACTGATTTTGTTTAGTTCATTGGCCAGGGTATCCATCAGCAGGCGAACAAACGGATCGAGATGGCTCAGGCTACGCACACCCCAAATGTGCATAACGTGCTGGAGCATCCGTTGCCGAATGGCTTCTTTCGTGAACTGGTCGCGGTAGGTACTGAACGGCATACGACAAACAGAAAATCAGCTACCGACCCGACAGGGTACCCAGCAGCAGACGGGTGGTAAAGCGAAAAGGTTCGTTGGTCATCTGCACCGTGGCCGACACGCTCACGTCGGCCAGGCGGCGGGTGTTGCCGGGCAGCCCATCAATACCCGCCGCCGATTGGATGATAACCCGAACCGACACGTCGCGGAGCCGCGGCTCCTGCTGTTTAACGGCCTCGGTAAGCGATAGGGTCAACTGTGATTCCCAGGTATACTGATTCATGGTATGGTCGAACTCCGTATCCCAGATCGAACAGCCAAAGCTGGGGTCGCTCCGCAACTCGTTGAAGCGTGAGTGAAGCAGCATGTTCAGGAATTGAGCGATCGAGGCGCCAATGTCACACGTTGGCAAATCGGCACCCGTCATCAGGCTGTTCAGCCGAATCGGGTAGCGGTAATACACATGGCTCATAAGTAGGCTATTGACTGGTTACGGACTGGTAAGTAGCCAGATTGAATAGACTAATTTGGGCTATTTCCAGTCAATACACTTGACATGTTACTGATATATATTGGACGGTATGTTAGTATATACTGAGCGGTTTATTTGGGATATAAGGGCATCAGAAATAAGGTGAACTTTGTTCTGCTATGAGTAAAACCGCAACCATCTCCATCGAGGGGACCCGCATTGAGGGGCTTCGTCATCTGATCATCGAGCAGTCGATTCATACCTACCATTCGTTCGAGGTGGCCATTGAACATGAGCGGTTGAATGAACACTTTTCGATCAAGCCGAAATTTGGTCCATTCCTGGGGAAGAACATTTCGATCGTCATTGCCGGGGAGGGGAATATGCCTAAGCTCACGTTTGAAGGGATCATTGCCGAAGAGGGGCTGCATCAGCCTGAAGATGGGTTTCGCGGCGAGATCGTTTTTCGTGGTCACGGGCAACCGTATCAACTCGATAGCCTGCCGGGAATCAGTATGTACGTTGATAAATCGCCGACCGACATTGCCAATACCTGCCTGGCTGGTTACAAAAAGACTAAAAAGGTAGTATCGGTAGTTGGTCCGGCCAGCGTCATTCCCTATTGCGTTCGGTACCAGGAGACGTACTGGAATTTCTTGCGGCGAATGGCCTACGACTATGGTGCGTGGTTTTTTTATGATGGTCAGACGCTGCATTTTACACAGTCGCCGGGGTCACCGCAGCCCGTACAACTCGTATTTGGGGCCGACCTCACTTCGTTGAGAACAGGTACGCGCGTGGTAGCTACACACCACAAGCAGATCGACTATTTTTCGGAGACGCATACCAATCAAACAGCAACCGGACCCGCAAACCCGCCGCTGTTTGCCACCATGGATGAGCTAAACCAGACGGGCCGACGGAAGGCAAATCTGGCTGCCGATGTGGCCCCACTAGCCCAGAACCGATCTGAATCGCAGAAAACCATGACCCAGTTCACCCAGGGGCGAACGGTCATTCCTGGTATCTCGCCAGGTACGTCGCTGCAAATTAGTGCCAGCCTGTCGAGTGATCAGATTGGCGAGTTACACGTGCTGTCGGTCCGGCATGTCATGGACCAGATGGGCGACTACTACAACGAGTTTGTGGCCACATCGGCCGATTTTAAACGGATGCCGCCTGCCGATCTTTATCGGCCCCAGGTTGGCCCGCAGTTGGGCGAGGTAACGGACAACAAAGACCCCAAGAACCTGGGTCGGGTGAAAGTCCGGCTGGAGTGGATGGAAAGTGGAACCACGCCCTGGATACGCACCGTGATGCCGAGCTTTGGGAAAGGTGACCGCCCAGTCAAAAACCGGGGATTTCAATTTGTGCCCGATGTGGGCGATCAGGTGTTGGTGGCTTACGAACAGAACGACCCCGACCGGCCGGTGATCATGGGCGCCTTGCCCCATTATGGCAATGCCGCTCTGGATACGCCCGCTATAAAAGAGCATCATATCAGCGTGAAAAGCGGTAGCATCCTCCGGTTCGTCGACACGGCTACGGTGCACGAGTTTCATATGGAAGTGAACCCGCAGAACACCGTGTTTATCAAGGTCGACAATAATCTGGGTACGATCACGATCAAGTCAAATGACAAAATCAGGATCGAGGCAACCAACGAGATATCACTGGAAGCCACTACGATCAACATCAATGGCAAGAATGTCAACATCGAAGGAACCATCAAGGTCGACGTAAAGGGCGGCGAGATTGCTGAGAAAGCAACGGGGAAAGCCTCTTTTGAAGGTGCAATGGTCGACGTAAAAGCAACCGGGACGCTCAATGCCACGGGAGCCATGACCAAAGTGGCGGGCACCGGGATGGCCACGGTCGAGTCGTCGGGCATCACTACGGTGAAAGGGTCAATGGTGATGATCAACTGATGGAACCGGCAACGTACCCAACTGCCGTTGCGGCCTTGCAACAGGCAATTGAATCCGGCCATGAATCGGCCATTCGGCAGGCAGTCAGTCAATGCCTGCTAAGTGGGGAGGTGATTGCCTATCCGGTGCTGGCTGGGGGCGTTTACCTCACGGCGGGGCATTATTTTTTGCAGACAAAGCAGTACGTACAGGCTCGAACGCTGTATCAACAGGGGCAGCATGTATTCTGTGAAGCCCTGGCTGCGAACGTACCTGGTGCCGAGTGGTTGCGGGTGCAGGCCATGTTGTGTGAAGCCCAGACCTACGACCGGGCTGGCAAACGCCCGCAGGCACTGCTTGTCTGGCAACAGACGCATCAATATGCCAGCACGCTGCCTGACCCATCGCCTCTGGCTGTAGAAGTCGCCATCAGACTGGCCGAAGCCTACCTGCGTGACGGTCAACGACGGCAGGCCAGTATACGCTTCGAGGAAGCCATGACCCTCGCTGCCGAATTGCCGAGGCCATTGTGCCCAGTACCGCTCCTTGCAGTACTGGACAAAAAATACCTCCCTTTACTTGATACAACCCCCGATCGCCGCCGCTTTCAGGAACGTATGCAGGCGTTGTTGGCCATGTCACCGACACATCCGTCCGCTTAAGTGTTAACCTCCGGTAGGGCCCATTGCTAAACAATCCGAAAAAGAGGCTGTTCCGATTGAGAAGCCACAACTCCATTGGTTTTTGAATCGCCGTGCATAACGGATTTGTTTAAATGAGTGTAAACCGATTTGGGTGGGCCCGCAGTGGCCTGATTGTTTTTTTCTGTATGCTGATTGGCCGGGTAAGTGCCCAGAGCCGTGTGCTGGATCATCAGGCAATTGGCTGGTACGTCTATAACGGGGATCACAAAGTCAGCGAGAAGTGGGCGATCCATACTGAATACCAATGGCGGCGCATTGAACTGATCCGTGCCTGGCAGCAGTCGCTGGCCCGGCTGGGCGTAGTGCGTACCCTGACTGACCGCGTAAAGCTGGGCGCTGGCTACACCTATTTTACCACGTTCCCGTATGGCCGTTACCCGCAGGCCGACGCCGGTGTGCCGTACTCGGAACACCGGCTCCATGAAGACATTCAATTAAAAGAAACCTACGGCCGACTAAGTCTTACACATCGGTTCAGGCTGGAGCAGCGATGGCTCGCCACCCTGGCCGAGCAAAACCCCCGGCAGGTAGCCGACTGGGAATTTCAGCACCGAATCCGCTACCAGGTTGCCGGAGAACTCCCATTACATGGACAAACAATCGATGATAAGGAGTTGTACGTCAACTTCTTTGATGAAGTCTTTGTTGGTTTTGGGCAAAACGTCGGACAAAATGTATTTAATCAGAACCGACTGTCGGCTGGGCTGGGGTACCAATTCAGTGAGAATTGTCAACTCGAACTAAACTACCTCAATCAGGTAGTACAACATGCCGACCTTGATCCGGATACGGGAAAACCTGTTTTTGAGCTTAATAATGGCTTTCGGCTCAATCTGATTTACAACATTGATTTTACGAAGCGGTAAGCAACCTGAAGCTCGTTTACGTGCGTAATCCATCGTCGTTGGCGGGTACGTTGCTGTCGGGGTGCCAGTGTATTGCCGTTTTTTATGTCCAGCATACAGCTGGAAAAATTCAGAGAATAACCGTGCGAATGGTGTAGCGTATTGAGGGTCCAGTAGGGTGTACCGGCTTCATGCGAGCAACTTGGTCCCGGCGCTGCACATCGCGTAAGGCGGATGGAGCGCTTGCCAGCTTACCGCCTGTTTTGACACTCAACCTCAGGCTTATTCGTCAAACGGCGGCTAAAACCGGAATGGTGGTCAGACGCGCAACCTCCTGCGTAGTTGACTCAAGCAGGTACGTTCGAAGCAGGCTATGCGCCCGGGGAAGCATAACTAGTAAGTTGGATTTGTACGCTGCTACAAAGTTTTCCAGCGCTATAGACACGTCATAACCAGGAATAAAAGTAAACGTGTGAGGCTGATGACGGAGTAGGTCACGAATCTGCCCCGCCGCTTTTTTTTCTTGGTCATCGGGCTCGTCTTCAACGCACACTACATCAAGTGAGCCGTGCAGCAGGTGCGCGAACCGAAGTACGGTTGTCATTGCTCCCGCATTGATTGAACTGGAAAGGTCGATAGCCAGCAGCATATGCCGGGGCGGACGAAACAGAGCACCGGGCGGAATCAATAACATCGGCAGTTTTGTACGGGGAATCATGTCAGTGGCTAAACTCCCATCCAGTCGGTCTTCCAGTGGGTTGGCTCCGGCCAAACTCATTACCAGCAAGTCGGCGTGCTGAGCGGCGACTTCGGCAGCTAATTCGGTTGCAGGAGAACCGGGGCGGGCAACAACCGTGATCGTAACAGTGCCGTCGCTGCGCTTCGTCAGTTCATTGCTAAGCTGTTGAAGTTGGTGAATGGCCCGAAAATACTGGCTTTCTGCCGTTGAGGTAAGCCACTCCTGTGCAGGCGTTATCGCAGGCAGTGGATCATATATATGGACGAGTATCAGGCGGGTATGTAACTGGCGGGCTAGCTCGAGCGCGTAGTCGGTAGCCCAGTGGGATCCGTCGGTGAAATCGGTGGCAACAGCAAGGGTTTTCATGACTGTTTCTGTTAAGTAGCACCTGTCTGTGCTACCGGACTAGTTTGTAAAGTTCGATCCAGCCCACGCCGATCAGGGCACTTAGTGCACACCACCCCAGCGAGGAGGCTGGTAAAGGGGCAAAGCCAAATAACTGCTGCACGGGAGCGAAAAACAGCGTAGTCAGTAAAAGGCCTAGTGTGAGACTAAGCAGGAGCCAGAGCAGCCTGTTGGGCGTAGGCAGCGTACTGAACACTGAGCTTGTAAATGATCGGTTGACAAGCGCCAGCAGGATATTGCTACACACAAGCGTAGCAAAGACCAACGTTCTGACCACCTCAATCGATTGCCCTTCCTGCATGCTGACGTAGTACATTCCTAACACAGCCCCGGTAATACCCAATCCCTGCAACAGGCTACGGATCAGCTCCCGACCACCCAGAAACGTAGCCGTCAGCGGACGGGGTGGTTGCTGCATCTGGCCGCCTTCGGCCGGCTCGTTTTCAAATGCAATGGAGCAGGTTGGCCCCATGACCAACTCCAGAAATATGACGTGAACCGGCGTAAAGAGGTTTGCAAATGACCAATTGGCCAGGAGCGGAACGGCAACAGTCAGTATAATCGGGATATGGATAGAAACGATATAAGCAACGGCTTTCTTTAAGTTTTGGTAGATCCGCCGTCCCTGGGCAATGGCATCGATCATGCTGGTCAGGTCATCGTTTACCAATACCAGAGAAGCTGCCTGCCGAGCCACCTCAGTACCCCGTTTGCCCATTGCCACGCCAATATGAGCGGCTTTGAGAGCTGGCCCATCATTGACCCCATCGCCAGTCATCGCCACTACCTCGCCAGCTAGTTTCAGGGCATTGACCACCCGGAGCTTGGCTTCGGGAAACATGCGGGCAAAGATTGATTGGGTGGTGGCATAATATTGAAGTGTCGAGTCGTTCATGCCCATTAGCTGCTGGCCGGTCACAAACGTATCTGCACCGGGAAGCCCAACCTGACGGGCAATGGCCTGCGCTGTTTCGGGAAAATCACCCGTAATCAGTTTTACCTTGATACCGGCCTCCGTAAATGCACCGATGACAGCCTTTGCATTGGGCTTGGGTGGATTTTCGAGCGCTATAAGCCCTAACAGCGACCAGTTGAAGTCGTCCTGTTCGGCCGGAAAATCGGGGCCTGCGTGCGAAGCCGCTGCCACGCCCAATACCCGTAGCCCCTTGGCCGACAACTGGCTGGTGATAAGCCGAATTTGATCTGAAACGGCTGCTTCCGGGTGGCAAACTGCAACTATATGCTCAACAGCCCCTTTGCCAGCTACCAATAGCTCGCCATCGGGCGACTGACGAGCGTGCGTCATCATGGGCGGAGTGCCTGCCAACGGATACTCGTGTATCAACGGGTGCGTATCGGCTAAACTCAGCGGCAGAGCTTGGCAAGCTGCCACAATGGCCTTTTCCATTGGGTCAAACGGGGCGGTTTCGCTGGCCCAACGTGCATAGGCAAGTACGTGCAGGGCAGAATCAGACATATGCCCCGCAGGAGTAGCCGCCAATGGGTCGGCTACCGAACAGAGTTGACCCTGCATAGCGTCGTATACGTACCTGACCACCATGCCGTCCTGAGTAATCGTTCCGGTTTTGTCGGTACAGATAACCGTTGCTGACCCCAGGCTTTCCACTGTCTGCGGCTGTTTGGTGAGTACACCCAGCTGACTTAACCGGGCTGCGCCAAGGGCCATAAAGCTGCTAAAGGCGACCGGAATTTCTTCGGGTAGAATAGACATCGCCAGCGTCAGTGCGAACAGGAGGGCCGTCATCCAATTGCCGGAGTGGCTGTAGTTTACAGCCCACACCAGGATAAATTCTCCGGCGCCAATCCAGGCCATCCACCAGATAAACTGGCTGATTTGCCGTTGAAGGGGAGTTTTCTCGTCGTGAATTTCCCCAATGCGGTGCCCTATTTGACCTAGTTCGGTTTGCTGGCCAACAGCTGTAACGGTAAACCAGGCACTGCCAGCTACAACGCTTGTTCCTGCATATACCGGTTCTCCGACCACTTTGGCAACAGCCACCGATTCACCGGTAAGCGTGGCTTCATCGACGGCAAAATCGCTGGTTACGTTGAGCTGCCCATCGGCGGGAAGTTGCTGTCCTTCGGCCACCAGTACAGCATCACCAACAACAATTTCTTCGGTAGGAAGTAAGGTTAGTTTACCATTTCGGTGTACCTGCGCCTGGGGTTGGGTCAGCTTATGCAGCGCACCCAGCGCCTGGTTGCTTCGAACGGATTGATAAACCGAGATGCCCGCCACCAGCACGAGTGCCACAATGAGTGTAATCGCTTCTTCTAGCTGACCCAGCACGAAGTAGAGGGTGCAGGCCACCAGGAGGAGTAGAAACATGGGTTCCGTGGCCACCTCTTTTACCGTTGAAAACAGCTCTGAACGGCCATCGCTGGGTAAGGTATTTGGCCCATACTGTTTCCGCGACCTATAAACGGCTCGGCTGGATAACCCGTGAATTACCTGGCTGGTTGCTTGCATGCGGGTCTATAGAGTTGAACTACTGAGATTTAGCGAAAACGAGAAGTGGTGTGGTTGTTGAAAAGCTGTAGTCTACAGCATTGCCGGAAAAGAAGAGTTGGTGAAAAAAGCCCTGGTCCTGTTTAGTGAACAGGACCACAATCGATGGTTTCAACTGTTGCACAGCGGCGTCGATGTTGCCGATCATTGTTTGGTTTAGATCAGCCGGTTGTAAGTGAAGGTCAACCGGGAGGTGCGCAGACCGTTCAGCAGCCAGGTCGATTATATCTGCCTCAATGACAGGTTCGCCGGGTGAGGTAACATGAAGCAGGCTGATTGACGCCCCAAGCAGCCGGGCAAAATCGGCAACGCGGGCAACCTCCTGTTTTAAACAGCGCAGGTCTGACGCATAGGCAATGCTGGTTAGCCGGGTGGGTTGGTAATTACCCGGAACGGCAATGACCGGCACTGTAGATTGATTAATGAGGTTTGCAGTGGTGGTGCCCATGATCTTTTCCAGTAAACCAGCACCCCGTGTACTGATACAGATGAAATCAACTGATTGCTCGGCAGCATAGCCCATAATCACATAATCGGCAACGGGTGATACCTTCACTTTGCAGCTGTAATCAGCCGGACTGGCGGCCAACTCATTGTAGAGGCGGCTAACAAAGTCGTTAAGGCTGGCTCTGGCTTTGGCGATCTCCTGCCGCTCATAGGTCAGGTACGTCGATTCATGCCAGGCTGTAGGCCGAACCACGTGTAGCACATGCAAAAAGGTCAGACTAGCCGCACACTGCGATGCTACCTGGATAGCGAACCGGATGGCCGCTTTTGAGTTGTCTGAAAAGTCAGTGGTAACGAGGAGCTTCATCATCGCACAAGCTATCGGTTTGGGATGCTCGTCTACAAAAGTGAGTATAGCCCTACTGGAATTAGCTGAGCGAAGTCAGTTGAGTTACTGATAAAAAATGCTCCGTTTCACTATTGGCGCGGCTGAGGTACGTTGTAGCGGTAGGTACAACGGAAAAAGTCTCCCGCGCAGCCATTGGTGAGGCGCTACAGGAGACTGTCAAGATAAGGTTGGTTACAGCTGGTTACTGTTTCTTTGCTTTTACCGTTTCTACGTTTTTGCGTTTGTTGTCCATATCGGTCTGGGCGGTCGTCTGGTCAACTTTGTTTGTTTCAGTATCTCTTAGCAACTGTTCCAGTTCTTTTGCGTTTTCTTCGATCTTCCGCTGGAGCCTTTCTTTCTCTTTGCGGTTGTTCTCGATATCGCGCGCGAGTGTTTCGCCTTTCCTAACCATTTTCTGGTGATTCTTCTGCGATTCTGTAAAGCCTTCTTCAGCTACGCGCACTTCATCAATAAACAGGGCTCTGGCTGCAAAATCTTTTAGCAGTTTGTCGGCTGCGTCATAATTGCCGTTGCCTGCGCTGACATAATTGCCGCCGCCCAAATCGTAGGCTGTAAATACTGTAGTCGACTTCTTATTCCCTTTAATCTGGCTGGTGAAGTTGATTGGCTCGGCCGAAATGTCTTTTATGTCAGCGGTCGTAATGCGGTACGTGCCCCGTGACGTTGATATTCGGCCGAAAGGCTTTACAAACTCCTCCCATTCCTTCTCAACCTGCTTGTCACTGAGGGGGATGGTCAGGAACAGGCCCTTGTAGAGTTGTTTGTCAATTGTCTGTTCACCCGCGTAAACGGTTTGCGCCTGGGTGTTCATAACGATCAGCAATAAGCTGATACTTAACAGGATGTTACGGAAATTCATAGTTCGTAAAAATGGTTGAAATCAGGTTCTATATTACTGCTTTGTGCGTTACAATCAAGCGTTTATCCCCATTTGTCAACGTGGTGGCGAAGAGATAGACGTCGCTGCCCTCGCGCAGGTTTAATTGCTTACGCAGTACATCAACTGGCTGTGGAAAGTTGCGTACCGTGAGATTGGCCTGCCCGCCAGGTACGTGGACCTGCAGCGACTTCCGGTCGGCACGGCACAGGGCGTTGATAATGAAAACTCGTCCCGGAAAGGTGGGTAAGTATTCGGCCGAGGTATACAGGTGGCTGTGCGGGGCCAGCTTAGCCAAGCCGAAACGTACCCCGGCCAAGCGGAAAGCGCCGGCCTTTAACAGAGCAGCGTTTGGTTCGTACAGGTACGTTTGTGGATCGGCGAGGGTGACGCTTGCCGTTGCTTCATCACCGCGCCGGTAGGCAAATGTCTGCATCTCGCCCGTATCCCGCAGGTTGATGGCGGTCATCTGCACATCAGCCAGCGCAACGGGCTCCCGCCTGAGTACGAACAGCGTCTCTTTGACCTCGCCCTGCACGGCCACCACATGCACCTCCCGAGTCGTGGGCAATTGGCGCAGTGTAGCCTCAATGTCGAGAAGGGGCGAGGTCTTCAGCAGCAGGTTATGTGCTTTTTGCAGCAGTAGCGGCAGGTACGTCAGCACGTCGGGTTCGCAGTCGGCAAGGCCCACAACACGCCCTCCCCGGCTATCGCGGCGGGCGGGGTCTAGGTACAGCCAGTCGAAGGTGTCGGGTTGGTTAGCAAGCCATGCCAGGCCGTCACCAACGTTCACCGTCACATTGAGTAGGCCCAACAACTGCATATTCCGGGCGGTAAGTTCGGCGAGCGGCTGGTTCCGTTCAACGTAGTTAACCCGGTTTACCTGCCGGGCAAACGCCGCCGTATCGACGCCCATTCCCCCGGTCAGGTCAGCCAGTAACGACCCGGAGACCAACGATGCCTTGTACGCGGCAGCACGTTCCGACGAGGCCTGTTCGACAGATAGGGCTGCCGGAAACGTAAGCATCGGGTGAGCATACCAGCCGGGTAATTTGCCTTTTGCTTTTTGCCGTGCCCTGATCTGTTCGGCAATCTCGCGTACCTGTAACCTAGCCAGGCTAGCTGGTGGTCGAAGCACCAGCGTTTGCACATCGGCGGTGAGGTTACTGAGTATAAAAGCCCGGTCGGCGTCCGTTAAGTCAGGGAATGGCATAAGCAAAGGTAAATAGCCCGGCTACGTTTATCGTACCGTAGCCATTCGTATCGCAATGAACAGGCCAGCAACGATAACCGCCGTGCCGACACCAATCAGCAGTGTATCAGGCTGTTTGGTAGTGGGTCGCAGCGGTGTTTCTGATTCGGATTCCTGCGGTACATAAGTGCCATCGGTCACTGCCAGTATGAGGTCAACGGTTTGTTCAGGTACGTCAAGCTGAGGGAAATGTCCGCATTTTTCAAACCAGTGTAACTGCGCATCGGGGAACAAAGTCAGTGCCCGCTTTGCCTGACCGGGCAAACAGACGCGGTCCTGCCGTCCCCAGCCAATCACCAGCGGTTCCTGGAGCGTACCAGCTGGTGCTCCGCGCTGTTTCTCGCCATGTGCCAGATTGTCGAGCAGTTCCGCGAAGGTTGGCGTTGGCGTAAACGTACGAAGTTCCTGCAATGCGATGGGCGACGGGAGTGCCCAGGGGCGGGCCGAAAACTGGGCAAATAACAGAGATCGGGTAATGGGATTGTCGGTCAGGCTGGGGAGCACGGGTTGCAGGCTGTCAACCAGTTGGGCAGACAGACGCACCGAGTAGTAGAAGAACGGAATTTCCCAGCCTTCCCAGAAACCACCTGGGTCCAGGGAGACCACCGCCCCGAGCACACCACCCCGTCGGGCGAGTTCAAGCACCAGCCGGGCGCCCATTGAACTGCCCACGGCATCGATACCGAGTAAGTCTTTTTCGCGCAGGAAATCGGTGACGGCATCGGCCAGCGTCCGGATGCTAGTTTCGCCGTCAAGGGGGGCAGTATCGCCAAAACCGGGGAGGTCAATAGCCAGTACGTCGCGGTGAGTAGCCAGATCGTTGATGATCAGGTCCCAACTGTGGTGGCTGCTGCCGATGCCGTGAATCAGCAGCAGGGGTTTACCGCTGCCGGTGCGGGTGAAGTTCATGTTCATCTAGCTGAAACTACCTGCCGGGCAATCCGTTCGAAAATCCGCTTCAGCTACGGAAACTGACACCTGTCAGCGTGTGTTTCGGGGATATGTACAGTTTGCTGAAAATGTATCCCGGCTGGGGGATGGTGGCCGTCTGGCTTACGCACCTGCTGCGTTATCTGGTGGTAGCGGGTATCTTTTTTGCCATCTTTTACGGTTGGCGACGCGCTTCGGCTGCGTCGAAAAAGATTCAGCCTCGCTTCCCGAAATCGTCCGATTACCGGCGGGAAGTGCTGTACTCGATCAGCACCACCCTGGTTTTTGCGGGCGTCACCTGGCTGATGGTCGCCACGGGAATGCGCAACTATAATTTGCTGTATCTCAATTGGGCCGACTATGGTACGGCGTATGGAGTCGTGTCGTTTGTACTGCTTATACTGCTGCACGATACCTATTTCTACTGGACGCACCGGGCCATGCACCACCCCCGGCTGTTCAAGGCCACGCACCTGGTGCATCACAAATCGACCAATCCATCGCCCTGGGCCGCCTACGCGTTTCATCCGCTTGAGGCAATTGTAGAGGCCGCTATTGTACCACTGGCTACGTTTGTGTTGCCACTACACCCCATTACGATCCTGGCTTTCCTGTTTTTTATGATCGTGTATAACGTATACGGCCATTTGGGCTGGGAGTTGTTTCCTGCCCGCTGGAACCAGCACTGGCTGGCGCGGTGGCTCAATACCTCCGTCAACCACAACCAGCACCACCAGTATTTTAAAGGAAATTACGGGCTGTACTTCCGCTTCTGGGACGAATGGATGGGTACCACCCGTGCCGATTATGACGCCGCCTTTGCCAGGGCAACGGCTAAACAAACGCTAGTGCCCCACCAGCAGCTTGTCGAGGCTGACCGGCAGTAGCAACGTACCCAGCCAGTTGTCTATTAGGCGTATGGCTGGGTACGTTCACCGTTAGGCAATGCCAATTTGAATATCCAGTACACAACGCGCTGGACTATCCCGATCGACCACCCGAAACACTTCACGTACACGACCATCGTAGACCCGATCGACGGCATAGAATTGCTCGAAAATCTCGTCGTACTCCTCTTTTAGTCGATTCCACGGGCCGCAATACGTATGCTGCGCACAATGAAACGCAGGGATATGCCGAACCGAAAATGGGTTGCCGGGCGTCCCCAGAATGACTGACTCGATTGGTAATATGATTTGCAACGTAAACTCATCGTCGGGATGTCCCGATAGGCCGGTGTAGTGCCACTGTATCGGCTGTGTGTTGGGTAAGCCTAGTCGGGCTGCTTCGGCCATCAGTTGCCGGTTGGCTGCTCCACCGCTGGCTGCCAGTTCGGGAAGGTAGGTTTGCAATCCGATCGTGAGGCCTAGAAAGGGCTCGGTCTGCTTCACGATCAGGGCATTGGTTGGAGTTAGAACGGTAGTTGTCATTAGTAGTTTGGGTTTAATAGACGACCAAACCGAAGGTAAACGTACCTGGTGACAACCCTATGTCAGTAGGGGTTGAGCCGCTGTATAATGTGCTTTTAGTTCGTCGGCGAAGTTCAGGATCATCGCCTTCAGGCTGTCGGGCTGCTCGATCGATACCGAGCTAGCGAACATCATCAGCCAGCGGGCCAGCCCTTCCGGATGCTGTGTCAGAAACAACATCTTCACGCGCGCTCCCTGCGCCTCCTCCGACATAAAGCCGTAGGCGTACCGTTGCTGGTGGGTAAATCGAGCGGCTCGTTTGTCGAACCAGACAATGGCTTCGGTCAGCGCTCTGGTCTGTTTAAAGCGATTCAGGTAGTCGTGTAGTGACAGCAGAGATTGGCGCGAGAACAATTGACCAGTAACCTTGAGTTGACGGATTCGATCGGTGCGGAAATCGCGGTAATCCTGCCGAAGTCGACAGAACGTAATCAGGTGCCAGCCTGTGCTGTAGTAGTACAGGCCAATGGGTTCTACCTCACGGGTAGTGGTCTGCTCCTC
Source organism: Fibrivirga algicola (assembly GCF_011742925.1). Taxonomy (GTDB): domain Bacteria; phylum Bacteroidota; class Bacteroidia; order Cytophagales; family Spirosomataceae; genus Fibrella; species Fibrella algicola. The sequence continues at coordinate 28,249 of NZ_WAEL01000004.1, read as the reverse complement.
ATAGGGGGCCTGGTAATCGAGCAGAAGCACCTGCTGCTGAACGCAGGCCGATTGCAGTTGATCCAGTAACTGGTCAGAAAAAGGGGTAGGTCGGGGGTAGTCGGAAATGCCGATAAGTGGTTCCAACTGATCGAGGTGGTCTTTCTCGGCACGTTTAAGCACTGATTTTACTTTGTACAGGGCCGAATCGAACGGTTCCCGCAGCGACATATCCGCCATTCGCTCCACCAGCTTGGCGCCAAACACCAGTGCGGAGGCTTCGGCATTGGTAAACATTACCGGCGGCAGGTGATACCCGTCCAGAAAATAGCCAACCCCTGCCTCGGCCCCAATCGGCACACCGGCTTCTTCGAGTGCCCGAATATCGCGGTATACGGTGCGCAGGCTGATCCTGAATCGATCGGCTAGGTCCTGTGCTCTGACAAGCCGTTTACTCTGAAGGTGAATCAGAATGGCCGTCAGGCGGTCGATACGGTTCATGATGAATTAGAAGAAGGTGCCCGGCAAATATACGGCACCTCGATGAGCAGGAATCAGCTTAAATGGCAAACTATGCAAGCCGCTGGCTCGCTGGATTAGCTTGTAAATTAAGTAAGTATTACTACGACATAAGTAACTAACTATAAATTTTTAGAGACGATATCATGTCCTACTTGTGATCATGTCGAAATAAACAATATTATTGGAAATCAATACCTGACTGTTAAGTTAGCGATCTGTTTATCGACGTCGTATTCCGGATCATGGCCTGATTGGCTTGACATTGCGTTTACGTTGTTTTATGAGTATTTTTTCCTTTACCAAACATCTGTTTACCGAATTATGAGCAATTCTAAAACGTTTTTAACCACCAGGGCCGTTGCAGTCGGCTTGTTACTCTCAACCGTTTGGGTCGGTTGCCAACCAGCAGAGATTACAACGTCGGATTCTGTAACGCTGTCAAACGCCAGGTCAGGGGATGATGCCGAGTATGTAGAGGGCGAGCTGGTTGTTCAGTTTGCCGAAGGCGTTTCTGACGATGTGCGCAAGCAAGCGCTCAACAAAGTCCAAGGGAAAGCCGCCGAGCGGATCCTGACCAAAGCCATGGAGAAGGCCGGTAAGAAAGAAGGGCTGCTTCTATTGAAGGTGAAGAATGTGATGCAAGCCGTTGCTGATCTAGCTAATACACCGGGAGTTGAGTTTGCCGAGCCTAACTATATTTACCACCATACTGCTGTTTCGACTGATCCTTTCTTTACCAATACTTCACTCTGGGGCATGTATGGTCCCAGTACTTCGCCGGCCAATCAGTTTGGTAGTAATGCTGCTGCGGCCTGGGCAGCTGGCTATACGGGTTCGTCTACCGTATATGTGGGTATCATTGATGAGGGTATTCAGTACACTCATCCCGACCTGGATGGTCAGGTTGGCAATCCGCTTGATCCAGCGGGGAATGGTGACGATGATGGTAATGGCTTAGTTGATGACACGTACGGCTGGGACTTCGCCAACAACGATGCAACTGTTTATGATGGCGGTAGTGGAGGCACACTGGATAACCATGGAACACATGTATCTGGCACCATTGGCGGAAAATCTAATAGTGTAGGTGTAGTAGGTGTCAACTGGAACGTGAAGCTGATCTCTGGTAAATTCCTGGGGGCAAGTGGGGGTACATTGGCCAACGCTGTAAAAGCCATTGACTACTTCACCAACCTGAAAACAAAGGGGCTAAATATTGTTGCTACGAATAATTCGTGGGGTGGGGGGAGCTTTTCACAGGCGCTTCTGGATGCGATTACCCGCGCTAATGCTCAAAATATCCTGTTTGTCGCTGCAGCCGGAAATAGCGGGACCAACAATGATCGGAAGGCTAGTTACCCGTCAAATTACAATGTGGCGAATGTGATTGCCGTAGCTGCCATTGATAAAACGGGTGCACTTGCCAGCTTCTCACAATACGGTGCAACTACCGTTGATCTAGGTGCGCCTGGGGTGGCCATCAATTCAACAACGGCCTACAATACTTACTCGTCGTATAGTGGTACATCAATGGCTACGCCACATGTAACGGGTGCTGTAGCACTTTATGCATCCGTGAAACCAGGTGCAACAGCCAGTCAAATAAAAGCAGCTATATTAAATAGTGCAGTACCCACCACGTCACTGGCTAGAAAGACAGTGACAGGCGGGCGTCTGGATGTTAATGCAGCGCTGGCCAGGTAGGTAAGTAGGTACAAAAAAATATGCACGAAACAGAGTATAAGTACTCTGTTTCGTGCATATTTTTTTGTACCTACTATTCTGGAGAAACTTTACGTAAGTGACTGTATGTAAGTATCTTATAACTTGGTCAGGCCCGTTGACAGACTTAGAATAGGCAAACATAATATGAATCAGCAGTTTGATGATATCATTAACTGCGAGTCATATTTATCTGTGTTTCACAGACCTGATCAAGCCCCAAACCAGACCAACCGCCAGGCCAATGCCGATAGCCCGGGCGATGTTGTAAGATGTTGGCTCGGGCATCGATACAATGCCATGCTCGTCAGTAACGGCGGCTTCTTTTACGTACCTGCCGTTGGACGGAATTGACCGTTTCCGGAATTCACTGACCAGCCGACCGAGTTCGAGTTGCAGATCCAGCCCACGCATCGATACGCCGTGGCCCGTTCCTACTTTCGTTGGGTTGAGCAGCGCCAGCTTTTTAACCGACTCTTCGGCGGCCTCCCAGTCGCAGGTGAAATAGGCAGGTGGTCCGTGTACTTCCTCCGTTTGGTTGATCACCGCTGATATGGAGTTCTGGTCAGTCGTTATGAATGCATCACCGGCGATCAACGTACGATCTTTGTTCCGAAACAGCGAAATATGACCGGGCGCATGACCAGGCGTATGAACTACCCGCCAGTCGGGGAGTTCAGGAAGTTGCAGGGTTGCCGGAATGTCGGTTAGGACGTCGCTGAAATCTTCGGGACCAATTGGGAAAATCCACGACATCAGCGACATACCTCCGCCGCCAATGGCTGGGTCGGGTGGTGGGTAGCTGGAAACACCAGTCAGGTATGGGCGTTCAAGGCGGTGGGCATACACAGGTACGTTTCCCCACTGCGTCAGCAATGTGTGTAGCGACCCGATATGGTCGGCATGACCATGCGTTAAGATAATGGCGTTGGGCGGGTTGTCTGCCCCGTATAATTGCTCGGCGCGCTGGCGAATGGCGTCGGTGTAGCCATAAAAACCTGCATCGACCAGTGTCCAGGGGTTGCCATCACCGGGTTTGCCAATGAAAAAAACGTTAACAAATAACGTCTTAATGCCAAATACGTCGTCGGTGACGTCGTAGGGGGTTGCGCGGTCTGGCGTTGTGTAAGCCGATAGGTCGTCGGGGCTGGTTTGGTCGACTGACCGTTCCAAAAATTGAGTTTCCATACTGTTGAGCGTTTTAAGACTACTAAACCTATGGAAATGAAAGCTGTTTCCGCTCCTTAGCTAACGAACCTCATTTTAGCGAAACATGTGCGACGGGCGTAAGGACGGTCTTCTGTTTCGTTGTCTGATTTTTGAGTAGCAGAATCCCTTTTCCAGCGGTGAACCACTGTGTCAGTAAGGGCTTTGGGGTGGGGGTAATCGCCCTGAAAAAAGAGCCAAGCAAGAGGTCGTCGTCGCCATCCTGATCTATGTCGCCTACTTCCATCACCATCCAATGGCCCTGCTCGGGATGCGGAAACGTACGTGCTTTCAGCTTGAAGTTTCCCTGGTTTTCCAGATACACAAACGACTCTACGGGGCTTTTATCGTAGTTTGGAAAAAAGGAAATGGCGGCGATATCCAGATCGCCATCCTGGTCAAAATCACGGGCTATTGCCTGCTGAGCGCCGTATAGTGGATAAAACAGGGTCTGTTTGAACTTGAAGTGCCCATCGTTTATGAATACCCGGACCCCGTGGAACGCCTTCAGCGAATAGGACTTATCGCCATTGTCGCCGTTGGTGTAGAGAATATCCAGATCGCCGTCTCGATCCATATCTGTCAGGTCGAAATAGCTGGAACCGTACACCGACGGAAAGCGCAGGGCTACCATTTTGGTAAACCGGCCACCACCATCATTATAATATACGGCAATCTGCTCATCCCCCTGCGATAGCAGGGCCACGATATCAGGGCGTCCGTCGTTATTCACATCAGTTATCAGGGCTCGCCGGGCACCCGGAACGGGATCAAGTAGATGCTGGAAATACCGTGATCCGCGCCGCTCATACCAACTGAGTTTGCCGGTATAGTTGCCGAACTGACAGATAACGACATCCTCCTGCCCATCCTGATTCAGGTCAGCCACCGCTACCGAAACCGGACGGCCCAGCGAATCGATATGAGTCCCAACGGATGGGTTTTTCGACGTACCTGGGTGACCAGGAAAGGTTACAGGTTGCCACCTTCCGGTCAGCTGATCGTTGGGTTCCATGTTGCCGGCTGCCAATACGTGTACTGAGCCATCGGCTGATGCCCGAACATCCAATGGAGGCGAGCCAACCGGCACCGAATCCAGTACCTGTAAATTCTGATCAAGCATAAACAGGTTACCCTGCCCGTTGCCTGCCAGAATTCGCTGACCGGCCTTATCGTACCGCAGCAGGGTAGTGGCTGCGGTAAAGCGGCGGGGTGGGTATTGCAGCTTAAAGAGCGGTAGGCCAACCTCAGGGGCTGGTTTGGCCGGTTGCGGCAGGGGCTGAGCGGGCGCGTTGTCCGTGTAGTAGCGGACAATCTTTGTCCAGTCATCAGTATGAATGACCGGAGAGCCGGGGAATGCACTCGACTGAATCACCCGATTGATTTCCTGGGCATCATCCATCATCGCGTATGGCGAGATGGAGTCGATGGAGAAGCCGAGCCGCAGGGCCATTTGGGGCAGTACCCGGTCACGCCAGATGGGTTTGGGCAGTAACGACGGGTCAGGCAGGAGGTGGCAGTTGCCGCAATAAGTGGCGGCGAGTTGCTTGCCAGTCAGGTGTGAGGCCGTCAGCGGGGCCGCAGGCGTGGTTGATGCAGGCTGACCAGACTGACAGGCCATAAATTGGCTCACCAGCAGGACGAGAAACGTGGTAGAAAAGTACGTACGGAGCATAAGGGCAGTAGACCGTATAAAAATACGGGCAAATAGAAGGAGCTACAACTGCGCAGGTCGGTAAAGTTGGCAGATTAGCGCCGGATGAGCTGTTGTTTACAACTCACCATCGTCAGGTAGCGCAATGAATGCAAGTGTTTACGTCTTTGGCGGGACGGGTAGTTGATTAGCGTCGGTTTGTTCGGTAGGGTAAGAGGGCTAGTTTAACTATTCAAAGATGTTTTTGATGGAAAACAGTAAGTTTCTATATATTTGCTAAATCACTATAGATACGTTTGCGTTCGTATGGCTATTCGAAAATGCCCTAAGTGTCAAAGCACTACAGCTGTTCGGAATGGCATTATTGCCGGACGCCAGCGCTTCAGGTGCAAGCAGTGTACGTACAATTTTACCGTCGACAAAGTGGGGCGGAGTACCAGCACGTATTACGTCGTAAAGGCATTGCAACTGTACCTTGAAGGAATCAGCCTGCGGGAGATCGAGCGGCTTCTGGGCGTAAGCCATGTGTCGGTGATGAACTGGATAAAAAAGTACCAGATTAAAGTGCCCGAAAACATGGCGTACAATCCTACCTACACGATTGTCAATCACAGTGAATTGACGGACTATATGAGTAAGCCGGAAAACATTGCCGGCGCGGGCATAATCGTCACTGAGCTTGGTGATAAATTTATGCTGATTCGGTGGGAACGCTACAGAACCTGATTGCATCAGTTAGTCTGATTCCCATACCCAGACAGATCAACATACGGGTGACACCCACAGTAGGCGGATTAGCCAGTCAGTCGAACTGGTATAGCTGCACGAACACGGGTAGCCGCCGGCTAAATGATTGGTCACTTTGTTTGCCATAGGCGCTGAGTATGAATACACAGTCATCGCCTTCGATACATCGACAAATAACTCTACAGACAGCTATCCCAGATAAATCGGTGGATCTGGCAACATAGTCGTAACAGTCTTTTCATCCCAACTCTATACCCCTTCTTTTTTGGCCTTTTCGCTACTTTCTCATGACAACAGAATCAAGTAGTCCTACAACCACCAGCACGCGCTCACTCATCAGTGTGATCGGTGCTTCATCGGTCGGGACACTCATTGAATGGTACGATTTCTACATCTTCGGCTCACTCGCGGTAGTGCTGTCGACAAAATTCTTTCCCGAGGGAAACCCAACGGCCGCCTTCCTGTCGACGCTTGCCACCTTCGCGGCGGGTTTTGTCGTTCGGCCTTTCGGCGCGCTGTTCTTCGGACGTCTGGGTGACCTCATTGGCAGGAAATATACCTTCATGGTAACGCTGATGCTGATGGGCGGGGCTACGTTTCTGATCGGCCTGATTCCGGCCTACGAAACCATTGGGTTCTGGGCACCGCTGCTGGTACTTATTTTACGCTTGCTGCAGGGACTTGCACTGGGGGGCGAATACGGTGGGGCAGCTACCTACGTAGCCGAACATTCGCCGACAAACCGACGTGGCTTCTGGACATCGTGGATTCAGACTACCGCCACTGTTGGTCTGTTTGTCTCGTTGCTAGTCATCCTGATCACGCGTAAATCGCTGTCGAAGGAAGAGTTCGACGAATGGGGCTGGCGCGTGCCGTTCCTGGTGTCTATTTTGATGGTGCTTATCTCCTACATCATTCGCAAGAATATGCATGAGTCGCCACTGTTTGCCAAAGTAAAGGCAGAGGGGAAGGGCTCTACGAACCCGCTTAAAGAGAGCTTTGGCAACAAGTACAACTTCAAATTTGTACTGCTGGCCCTGTTTGGTGCCACAATGGGCCAGGGCGTCGTTTGGTACACGGGTCAGTTCTACGCCATGAGTTTCATTAAAACGGTCTGCAATGTCGATGCGCTTCAATCGGATGAACTGATGGCCATCGCCTTGCTGATGGGTACGCCGTTCTTTGTGCTCTTTGGCTGGCTGTCGGATCGCATTGGCCGCAAAGGCATAATGATGGCAGGGATGTTCATTGCTATCCTCTCGTACCGAACGATCTACGAGAAGATGTACCAGACTACAAATCTGGCGACCAAACAGGAGGTGGTGTCAAAGACGACAACAGACGAAAAGACGGTGGCTGATCCGAAAGTGACGGGTGGCCAGATCAAGACAATAACGGTCTCGAAGGAATACACAGACGGCACGAAACTAACCGAGGTAACCAAATCCAAAATGGGGGCCTCTGCAACCGATGCTGTGCCAGTACCAGAAGTGAAAAAGACCGTTTTGATCAACGACGCCGACCGCTGGCTGCTGATCTGGCTGGTCTTCATCCAGGTTATCTTTGTTACGATGGTGTATGGGCCGATCGCAGCGTTTCTGGTGGAAATGTTTCCAACCAAAATTCGCTACACGTCGATGTCATTACCGTATCACATTGGTAACGGCGTGTTCGGAGGGCTGCTGCCTGCCGTAGCGACGTACCTGGCCACCGGGGCCAAAGAAGCCAACGCCACAGCCGTAAAAATGGGTGAGACAGTACCTTACGCGGCGCCTTACCTGGAGGGTTTATGGTATCCCATTGTCATTGCGGGTGTCAGCCTGGCCATTGGCCTGATCTACATTAGCAGCTCCCGCCGGGTGGCCGATTAATTCATCTTGTTTTGACTCTCTCCTTAAACCAAATTGAAATATGGACGCGATACGGCGTTATCTGGGTGTTGTCTGGTTGGCTTTAGCCGCTCTGTGCGGCTACTATGGCGTAATGTATTTTGGGTTGCCTAAGCTGGCATCCGGTAAGTCAGACGACCTGGTGTTCGGGATCATCATCCTGTTTGTGTTGCTTCCGCTCATCGTGGGTGGCCTGGTACGCTTTGGCCTGTACGCACTACAGGGCGAGTACGACGAGGAGTGAGCCGTCGTTGATCAGGTTGCAGGCTTGACCCGCCTGCAACCTGAACGTACCCAGTTATTCGGTTGGACAGCAACAAATCGCCCCATTGTCCTGATCTGGGGGGTAGCCTATTCTGCCAGTGAAGAAAATGGATCATCGATCACAAAATGGTCGTTGCCTGTGACCGAGTTGCTAACGTTCTGCATGATGCTAGGCTTATCTGTGAAAGGGTAGAAGTAGCCGATCCACACCGTGTAGGTTCTTGCTGAAGACTGTCTGGCGCCAATGGGAGTCGTATGGTGTGTGTTAATAGTCATTCCGACGAAAACAGAACGTTTAGCTTACTGGAAATCAGGAATAGGCAGTACTGATAAACCGAATAACGAGGGCGGGTGGTTTGCACCCCGTCAGTAGGTACGTTCTGTTTGTCAGTCCACTACGCGGAGGTGTAGTCATTGACTATTAACCATTGACTTTTGTCTAAACAAATTAGGTACGTAGCCGATCTGAAGCTAGTGTAACCTGTTTACGCCAACTACCCTTAGCTTCACCAGATTACCCGTTGCGTACCCTGTTCAGCACGGCGAAACCATGCCTACAATCTTACTGGCTGACGACGAGCCCAGTACGCTACTGTCGCTTGAATTTCTGATGAAGAAGGAAGGCCACCGCGTTTTTATTGCCCGAGACGGACAGGAAGCGCACCACCTGATTCAACAGGAACTGCCCGACGTACTGCTGATCAACGCTATGAGGCCCCGCATGAATGGACCGGAACTGTGCCGGTTTGTGCGGGCAGAACCAGCCTGCCTTGGCATGAAAGTAATCGTTCTGAGTGCGAAAAGTGAGGAAGTTGGCATGCGGGCGGGCTACGAGGCTGGGGCTGATCTATGCCTGACTAAACCCTTTTCGCCCCGCAGACTACTGAAAAAGATGAACGAGCTACTCATAACAACCAAACCGGACTGACTATGAAAACCACCGAATCCTACGCCCAGCTTCATCATCGTAGCCTGACCGATCCTGCCGGGTTCTGGCGCGAGCAGGCCTTCCGGATTCCGTGGTTTCGATTTCCTAACCATATCTTGACCACCGATGCCGAGGGGTTAACCCGCTGGTATGCCGATGGGTTACTGAATACCTGTTACGCGGCCGTTGATTACCATGTCGAAAACGGACGAGCCCAACAGCCCGCCCTGATCTACGACTCGCCGGTGACCGGTCAGATACGCTCGTATACGTACCTGGAATTGCGCGATGAGGTAGCCAGCGTAGCAGGTATGTTGCGTGGGCTGGGTGTTGAAAAAGGTGATACCGTCGTGATTTACATGCCGATGGTGCCCGAAGCAGTATTCGCCATGCTGGCCTGCGCCCGGATTGGCGCCATTCATTCGGTGGTATTTGGTGGATTTGCCCCGCGTGAACTGGCGGTTCGCATTGATGATGTCCGGCCAACGGTGGTGCTGTCGGCCAGTTGCGGCATCGAGTTCGACAAAACGGTCCCTTACAAACCTCTGCTCGACGCTGCCCTGGAGCTGGCCCGGCATGAGCCCGATCATTGCGTGCTGCTGCAGCGGCCGCAGTGCCAGGCTGACCTATACCTACCCCGCGACCATGACTGGGCAGTGTTGCTGGCTCAGGCCAGTCCGGTTGCGCCGGTGCCGGTTAGTGCCACTGACCCGCTGTACGTGCTCTACACGTCGGGGACTACGGGGAAGCCCAAAGGAATCGTGCGCGACAACGGCGGGCATGCTGTTGCTATGGCCTACAGCATAGAGGCGGTTTACAACGTAAAACCGGGCGAGGTGTTCTGGGCCGCTTCTGACCTGGGCTGGGCGGTAGGCCACAGTTACATTGTGTACGCGCCACTCATTCTTGGCTGTACCACCGTTCTCTTCGAGGGTAAGCCCGTTCGCACTCCCGACGCAGGTACGTTCTGGCGGGTGATTGCTCAACATAACGTCGCGACGTTCTTTACCGCACCTACCGCGTTTCGGGCTATACGAAAGGAGGACCCCGACGGCAGATTACGCTTATCATACGATCTGTCTTCATTAAGGGCGTTGTTTGTGGCGGGTGAACGCTGTGATCCGCCTACGCTCAACTGGTTGCAGGAACGTCTGAACGTACCGGTTATCGATCATTGGTGGCAAACGGAATCGGGCTGGCCGATGGTGGCGAACCAGTTGGGTATCGAGCCTGTACCAATAAAACCCGGATCATCGTCGAAGCCGGTATGTGGCTATGAGCTACAGATTCTCGACGAAGATGGGCAGCCACTCGGGCCAAATCAGGAAGGGTACGTTTGCCTGAAACTACCCCTGCCACCGGGTTGCCTGCCTACCCTCTGGAACGATACCCCCCGGTTCATGGCCTCGTACCTGAGCCGCTTTCCCGGTTACTACCTCACCGGCGACGGTGGGTACGTTGATGAGGACGGGTACGTGTTCATCATGGGGCGGGTCGACGACGTCATCAATGTAGCGGGCCATCGCCTGTCGACGGGGGAGATGGAAGAAATCGTGGGTGCCCATCCCGCCGTTGCCGAGTGTGCTGTGGTGGGCATAGCCTGCCCGTTACGTGGGCAGCGACCCGTTGGGTTGGTGGTCTTGACGGATGGACAGACCATCAGTGCTGACCAACTCAGCGATGAGCTAGTCAAGCTAATTCGCGACAACATCGGGGCTGTGGCGAGTTTTAGAACCGCGGTGATCGTAAAGCGACTGCCGAAGACCCGATCGGGCAAGATTCTTCGTAAGACCATTCGTCAGCTGGCCGACGGAGAGGTAATTGACACGCCCCCCACGATCGATGATCCCGCCAGTATCGATGAAATCAGTGCGGTGCTGACCGCGCACCGAATCGGGATTCGGTTTGATAGCTGAGCAATCTTGTTTCCTGGTAATCAGTGCTGAAGCCAGCCAAGGGTAATCGAATTAGCCAACAGGCAGTGAGGCGTCTGGTATGAATTCAAGAATCGTCTATACTAATTAAGCAACTTTGATAGGATAGATCAAAAGTAAAGTCGGCCTACGCTTGTACTTTTAACCCATTAATCAGCTATTACCCATGCGCATTCAAACCTACGACCAGTACCAGACCGCTTATCAGAAGAGTGTTGATGATCCCGAAGCTTTTTGGGCTGAGATTGCTCAGGAGTTTCAATGGCGCAAGCCGTGGACGAAAACGCTCCAGTGGAACTTCGACGAACCCAGCATAAAGTGGTTTGTGGGTGGTAAAATGAACATTACCGAAAATTGCCTCGACCGTCATCTGGCAACCCGTGGCGATCAGCCGGCGTTGATTTGGGAGCCGAACGACCCCGCAGAGACTGGCGTAACGCTGACCTATAAGATGCTGCACGAGCAGGTTTGCCGGATGGCGAACGTGCTCAAACGGAATGGCGTAGTGAAAGGCGATCGGGTGTGTATCTATATGCCGATGGTGCCCGAACTGGCGATTGCCGTGCTGGCCTGCGCCCGGATCGGAGCGGTTCACTCGGTTGTATTCGGCGGATTTTCGGCCCAGAGCATTGCCGACCGGATCAATGATGCCCAGTGCAAACTGATCATTACGGCCGACGGGTCGTACCGGGGAAATAAAGAAATTTCGCTTAAAGGCACCGTCGATGATGCGCTCATTGGTTGTCCATCGGTTGAGCGTGTGATCGTGATGACACGTACCCGCACCCCGGTAGCCATGCTGAAAGGCCGCGACGTGTGGATGGAACAGGAGTTAAAACAGGTTACGTCCGATTGCCCCGCCGAAGAAATGGATGCTGAAGATATGCTGTTCATTCTTTACACGTCGGGCAGTACGGGCAAGCCCAAGGGCGTGGTGCACACCTGTGGTGGGTATATGGTGTATACTGCTTACACGTTTCAGACGGTGTTTCAATACGATGCCCCGCTGGGCGAGCGGGCTCCGGTCCATTTTTGTACCGCCGATATTGGCTGGATCACCGGCCATAGTTATATTGTATACGGCCCGCTGGCCTGCGGCGCCACTACGTTGCTGTTCGAAGGCGTACCTACCTGGCCCGATGCTGGTCGGATGTGGGATGTGGTCGACAAGCACGACGTGAATGTGCTGTACACGGCCCCAACGGCCATTCGGTCGCTGATGGGCTTCGGTCTTGATCCGTTGAAAGGCAAGAATCTGAGCAGTTTGAAAGTACTTGGCTCAGTAGGTGAACCTATCAACGAAGAAGCCTGGCACTGGTACGACGATAACATCGGCAAAAACCGCTGCCCGATCGTGGATACCTGGTGGCAGACTGAAACAGGCGGTATTCTGATTTCACCGATCGCGGGCGTCACCAAAACGAAACCCGCCTACGCTACTTTACCGCTGCCCGGTATACAGCCAATACTGGTAGATGAAAACGGTCAGGAAATTGTGGGAAACGGCGTGAGTGGTAACCTCTGCATCAAGTTTCCGTGGCCCGGCATTATTCGCACTACCTACGGCGACCACGAACGCTGCCGTCAGACGTATTTTGCTACCTATCCGGGACTGTACTTCACTGGCGACGGATGCCTGCGTGACGAAGACGGCTATTACCGCATCACGGGTCGGGTCGACGACGTGCTGAACGTATCGGGCCACCGGATTGGCACAGCTGAAGTTGAAAATGCGATCAATATGCACACAGGCGTGGTAGAAAGCGCCGTAGTGGGGTATCCGCATGATATTAAGGGGCAGGGCATATACGCCTACGTCATTGCCGATCAGTTCCCGGCTGACCATGATGCCGACCTGACCAAACGCGATATTCTGGCCACCGTTAGCCGGGTGATCGGACCCATTGCCAAGCCCGACAAGATACAGTTTGTTACGGGTCTGCCTAAAACGCGTTCGGGCAAGATTATGCGCCGTATCCTGCGGAAAATCGCGGAAGGAGATACCGGAAATTTGGGCGACATCTCTACGTTGCTGGATCCCGCCGTTGTTGACGAGATCAAGGGGGGAGCGATCTAGTAAGCGCCTCTATCTACCTGGCAAAAAGGGAACCCATTCAGATGATGGGTTCCCTTTTCGTGTTACCGGCCAACCAGCCTGGCATTTGACTTTACAGATTGGTTGCTTCGGGCAGCGTCACCGTTTCGAGCCAGTAGGTTCTCAATAGATCGAAATAAGTAAGCCAGGCGTCGGGATTAAGCGGCTTGGCGAAGTAGGACGAGCAACCCCGATCATAAGCTTCGGTAATATCGGATCGGCAGGTGGAGTAGCTGAGTAGCACCACGGGTAGTTTTCCCAGAATGCTTAACCGGGTCCGTATGTGGTCAAGCACCCGCCAGCCTGTCTCACGGGTAGGCAAATAAAGATCGAGCAGAATCAGCCGGGGTATCTTATGCGTATCGGTCTCACAATCGCTGAGGTAGGCAACGGCCTCGGCTTCGCTCTGGGCAAACACCGGCGTAACCAGGGGCATACACTGCGCGATCGTCCGTTTGATAAGCTGTAAGTGATCGGGGTTGTCGTCGATAACCAGCAGGCGCGTTTCTTTACGCCTACGACCCGCGGCATCGCGTTGGTAGAAGGTAGTCATTTTTTCAAACGTACAGAGTTAGGTGATTTACAAATATAAAATCTATGAATTAAATAGAGTATATCTTAACCTACTTTATAGTAACGAATTCGGAAATTAAGGCAACTGGTAAACCAAGGGTCTCATTCACTTTTTTCGTTTGTCCTTGTCAGCTACTAAGTTTGAGCATGTCCTTGCGGGAAACTGTTTGGAATCGGCACTACCCCCGTATGTTGCTATGGCCCGGTTCTTCCAGCAGAGCCAGCCATTATTTATACTGGTGCACGGTGTCTCGGACAACCAGAAACGAAAGCGTATTCTTCATACCCGCTGTAGTTATGCGTTTGCCACTTTCATGTTCGCTTCACCGGTGGCAAAGCGGTGAGTTTCTAATTGGTTGCTTTTTCCCCTTCGAGGTTTTATTTGAGCAGTTCGGCAGCTTTGGTTTATCCAGCCTGCCGGGTCAGTGTTCTGGCGGTGTCGTAAGCCGCAACCTCATAGTGCTCCAGTTTCTGGGCTGACCCAAAAATGGCTGCATCGGCCAGTTCGCCAGGCTCAAGCTAGGAGTGAGGCTACCGGCCGACTGGTTGCCAATTGGCGGAGCATGTCAGCCAGTTCGGTGGCTACGGGCCGACCGCTGTGCAGGCTGAACGCGCCGGGTGAGCAGGCAATGTCAGTCATAGAGATTCAGTAGCGCCCAGGCCGTGACTGCCAGTACGTCGGCGCCTTCCCGGATGACTGCTTTGGCCTGTTGCCAAGCCTCGCCCAACCAGCGCTTTTGCTCGTCGACACAGTCGCCCAAATGAACTTCCGTAGCGCCAATGGGCAGGTAGTACCGTTTCCAGGCCTGCATCACTAATTTTTTACGCTCAGGAGCTGCCCTCACGACTTCCCTATCTACATACGAGTGTGTGCCGTTGCTGGCAAACAGATACGCTGGATAGGCGGCAATGTTGTCGTTGAGAAAGCGCTCGCTCGTGACGTAATGGTTTATGCCCAGCGCCGACGGAGGGCAGGGATTTTCGATATACAACCATAGCTCCCGTTCAGTTGCCCCAGCGTGGCACAGGTACGTCCGCAGGTCATGGATACTGACAAACTCGCGGTCTGCCCAGCTTTGGCTGTGTGGATACAAAATGCCGTTCAGACCCGCAAACCAGGCGGTGGTCAATGGCTCATTGACAGGCGTATAGGCACGTACCCACGAATACCGTTGGGCCACCCCGTTTGGTAAGCGAACGAGACCACTCAAATCATCTTGTATGACATAATATTCATAAATACGTTTCTATCTAAGTGAATTCTTTATCTAAATCACTTAACGTGTGCGATCCCGAAAAGCCGTAGCGAGCAGATTGGTTCGTGACTGACAGTCGAACTTAACCTAGTCAGCCAGCCTGCCACTTAGTAAAATTACCTGTCCCCGCGTATCAATCGAGTGCAATACGTTCACCAAATTCTAATATTGATTAACTTTAAAGTAAAAAGACTTCCTGCTTGCTACATACGTGAATGTTAACCCGTCACTAGTTGGGCTACATTAGGTCACAACTTATTGAGTATTCACACCTCCAACCATTAGTAGAATGAACCCATACCACGGAGCTATAAGGCTCAACAGAAGCCATTTGGCTACGCAACTTCTCATCGAATTCGCTAATCTTAAGGCGTATAACCATACCACATTAGTACTACAAACCAAGATTTGGGCAAAATTAAACGGCCTGGACGAGGCGAGGGAACTAACTCGCATGCGAAAAAAATCAACAAGCAGACTGATGCTAACCTTAGAGATATATGGGAGGTGCTAGGCGGGGTGCTGGTAGACGAACTAGCCCAGGTCGGTTGACGTCCAGCCTCTATTTTAAGCAGGAGCGTGCGGATCAGGGGTCAGTTACGTTGTACTTTTCTTTGCGTATAGCTTCCAGTTTAACTACCACAAAGTCCGGTCAATTTGACCGGACTTTGTTCGTTTATACCCCCCTTTGCTTGTAGGAACTCCACGCCCTCCCCTTGGCAGGCAGGCAAGTAAAGGCTTCTGATCCTGAACTGACCGACGGCCTCAAGGCCACCTGCTTACTCGTTTGGATGCTCATACGATCTACATAATTTGTTGGAAGTGGACAGGTACCGAAGAGACATTGTTAGGCATTGATTGTGACCGATTTCAGGTCGGTTGATCCGGGCTTGCCGGTTGCCCGTGCCAATCAATGCCCGCCAACGCTGCCCGGACTAAATGGTGGGCGACCCACCCGTTACCTGTACAGTATTGCCGGTGATGTAACTTGAGTCTTCGCCTGCCAGCAGCACATAAATAGCGGCCAGTTCGGCTGGTTAGCCGGCCCGTTTCAGGGGTACCTACGGCAACATCAGTAGAAAATGAGTAGTACGTTTGTTTTACAGCAAACAGACACATTCATGTTAAAGTATACCATTGGGGCCGCTTTTTTGGCCGTATTCTGCCTGAGTAGTTTTCTAACCGATCCCACCCCCGCAGCTAAAACAGCCCGTGAGAATTATGAACAGTATTGCTCGTCCTGCCATGGCGAAAAAGTAGAGGCTTTTGTAGACCGGAACTGGAAGCACGGAAAGGCCAAGAGTGATCTGACAAAAAGTATTTCGGGTGGGTACCCCGACTTGGGTATGCCAACCTGGAGCGGTATACTGAACGCCAAAGAGATCGACGAACTGTCCGACCTGATAGTAGAGAGCCTGAAAAACGTTGACCAGTACAAATTTGCCACCAAGCCAACCTCTAATGTGTTTACGACGGAAGGCCTGACTGTGAAACTGGATACGGTGGCTAGTGGCCTGAAATCGCCCTGGGGACTGGCTTTTTTGCCGGGTGGTAGTATGCTGGTCAGCGACCGGTCGGGCGAGGTGTACCGGGTGGATAAAAACAACACTAAGACGAAGCTAACCGGTGGACCAACGGTATTAGTTGAGGGGCAGGGCGGTCTGCTGGACGTAGAAGTTCACCCCGACTTTGCCAAAAATCAATTGGTTTACCTGTCGTATTCGGCGGTGAAGCAGGAGGGTGCCGACAAACTGTCGACCACGGCCGTAATGCGCGCTAAACTCGTTGGCGATCAACTGACTGAGCAGAAAGTTATTTTTGAAGCCCTGCCTTACTCGAAAACGCGCCACCATTACGGATCACGACTGAAGTTCGACAAACAGAATTACCTGTACGTAACGGTAGGCGACCGGGGCAATGAAAAACAGAATCCACAGTCGCTGGAGAGTGATTGCGGCAAAGTACACCGCCTGCACGACGACGGACGAATTCCGGCCGACAACCCGTTTTCGAACGCAAGCAAGGCACGTACCTCGGTTTATTCATACGGTCACCGCAATCCGCAGGGTATGGCCCTGCATCCAACCACGGGCGCCATCTGGACAAACGAGCACGGTCCACGCGGCGGCGATGAGGTAAATATTATTAAGAAATCGGCCAATTACGGCTGGCCGGTGATCTGTTACGGCATCAACTACGATGGCAAACCCATCACGAACCTGTCGGCCAAAGAGGGGATGGAGCAGCCACTGACGTACTGGCTACCGTCGATTGCGCCGAGCGGCATGGCCTTTGTGGAAGGGTCGAAATACCCCGGCTGGAAAGACAACCTGATGGTTGGTTCACTGCGTTTTCAGTACCTTAACCGCTGCGTGGTAGAGGGCGGTAAGATTGTGAAGCAGGAAAATATCCTCAAAAACATTGGACGACTGCGCAACGTAGACATGGGTCCCGACGGCTATCTCTACGTGTCGGTCGAAGATCCTGGGTACGTATTCCGGTTACAGCCGGTTAATCAATAGATAAAAAAGCCGGGCATGCGCCCGGCTTTTCTTTTGCCCCCTAAACTGACCGTATATCCACTAAGTGGGGCCACTTGTCCCATTATAACCTGCAACCCACAGGCCCTTTTTGCTATCTTTGAGTCAAAGCTCCGCGCTCATGAATCCGACCGAGACCACTCTGACTATCGACGAATCGCAACCTGTGATGCCCTTCGACGAGGCTGCCGAGAAAAAGGCCAAAAAAGAGAAGAAGAAAAAGAAAAAGGCCAGTAAAGGTGTTGAAACGATGTTTCGTACCACGTTAGCTAACCACCTGAGGTTGAGCGAAATGGCCGACCGAAAGGCCAATCTGATGATCTCGATCAACGCCATTCTGATTTCGATCACCATGTCGTCGTTTCTGAAACCTGTGAATGGTATGGAACGGCTATTGATCCCTGAGATTCTGTTGCTGATCGTATCGCTGGTTACCGTCGTGATCTCTATTTTTGCCACCAAGCCTACCTATTCCTTAAAAAAGAAAATGGCTCCCGACGCGGTTGACGATCCCGCCAGCAAACGCCCCGTCGACCTGTTATTCTTTGGTGATTACACTCAGTTGACCGCCGCCGAGTACCGGAAGCAACTACGCGACCTGATCGACGATGATAAACGCCTGTACAATAGCCTGATCGACAATATCTACGCGCAGGGGCGTGTGCTGGTGAAAAAATACCGGCTACTCACGATCGCCTACAGCTTCTTCATGATCGGTTTCTCGGTGGTAGTGGTCTGCTGCGTGATCGTGCTCCTGCTGAACCGCTAGTGGTTTAATCCTTTGATCTGAACGCCCCGGCCGGTGGGGTCCTGAAACACCGCCCGCGCCTTTTGCGGATCGTTGATCAAGGCATAAAAGTCATCCAGGTACGCCAGTGTCTGCTTAACGTACCCACGCTCCACCCGCTTCTCCGATTCGTAGAGGGCATAAATCTGGGGCTTTACCGCATTGAACCGCGCAATAACCTTGTTGAGCACCGAATTAGGATAAATCGGCCCCCGATACAGGCGGGTCTTCACCGATTCAAGTTCCAGTTGTTCCGCTGGTCGGGCATACGGAGCCCCCACAATGCCCGAATGGTCAAAATCGTAGGCCACCGGTAGGGGCCGGGCGCGGGTCGAGTCGATAATGAGCCGAACATTGTGCCGGTAAACCACCGACCAGTCGGTATTACCAATCATGTATTCAAACATGGCCATTGTTGCCGTGGCAATGGTGTCGCAGTGTTCGGCGCGGTACCGGCTCTTGTACATCTTCGCCCGATTACGCTTGGCCATGTCACTGTCTTCCTCCAGCAAAATCCCCCAGCGCGTGATGGTCGACTGTTTCTTTGCCGAGTCGGAGTAGGTCACCTGGGCCAGTCTGGCGCGTAAACTGAGATCGGTAATCAGGTTGTACATGCGATACACCAGGTATTCATTCACAACAAATGCCTCGTTGTTACAGTGAGTGACCAGTTTCAGGTCCGACTGTTTGGCCAGTGGCGTGCCTTTCGTTACCTGTTTGGGTAAGGTCAGGTACAGCGGCGGAAAAATACAGTTTGCGGCGCTACGCCGAAAATGGCCTCGTACCTGTAGGCCCACGGGTAATGCGGCTACATTCCCCGATTCGTCAGCAACGGCCAGTGAGGCCGGATGCGTACGCCCTTTTTCGTCTGCTTTTGGTGGAATACGGTCCCGAAGAATGGGCTGCATGCGGGCCGTCAGTGTGAGCGACAGCACTTCATTTGTTGCAAAGAGGGGTTTTACGGTCGGGGCTTCCTTAGACGCTTTAGCTTGTTTCTTATTGCTTTTACCTAGTGAGTCGGGTTGGCCGGTAGCGAGGAGCGATGTGAGCGTGAGCAAACTAATCAGCAGCAGGCAACGGGTAGAGTAGGTGAGAGATGAGTTCATGGGGTGTGGGTTGGTTAATGGAAGCTACTGAAGAGCCGACCTTTTTCATCGCCGTTGAAGAAGTTACTCTTGACGGCGGCGGGATCGTTGATCAGCGCGTAAAATGCGTCGAGGAATTTGAGCGTCTGTTTCACGTATGCCCTGTTTAATCGTTTCTCTGATTCGTACAGGCCATAAAACGTTGGCTTCAGGGTATTGAATTCAGTAAACACCTTCTTGAGCAGCCAGCCGGGATAGAGTGGACCGCGATAGTATCGTTCGGGCACCCCTGTTGTATTGTCGGGTTCGAGTGCCTGGGCATAGGGGGCATCGACCAGCGCGGCATGATCGAAGTCGTAGGGAACAACGACGGGTTTGGTGTAGCCGGGGCCACTTAGGATGCGGATGTTGTGGCGGTAGACCGATGACCAGTCGATGTTACCAATCATAAATTCAAATACGGCCAACCGGGCCATCGATAGTGAATCGGCGGCTCCGGTTTCAATGCCCTGTTTTACTTCCACTAACTTATTTCGTTTGGCCACATCGTCTTCATCCTCAATCAGAAAACCCCAACGAGTCTCCGTAGGGCGTTTTCTGAGCGAGTCAACGTAACTCACCCGAGCCAGTCTGGCTCTAAAACTCAGGTTAGTAAGCTGGTTGTACAGTTTGTAGATCAGGTACTCGCGTACGACGTAATCTTCGGCCTGACAATGGGTGACCAGCTTCAGTTTGTTTTGTTTAGCAAACTGGGTATTCTTCGTTTTTTTCTTGGGAAAGTCGAGGTACAATGGTGGAAAGTCGCAGTTGTTGGCATTGCGACGAAAATTACCTCGTACAATCAGTGAGAGTGGTAGGGCTGTTGATTCACCCTTCGTCTGGTCATAATAAGTGAGCAGGGCAGGGTGTTTTACCGCCAGAGAATCAGTCTTGGGTTTCGTACGGTCGGTTACAATACGCTGCATCCGGGCTGTAAGCGTAAACGTAAGTGGGTCTTCACGACCGAATAAGTCTGGGTTTTTACTCGTGGCTGCGGCACTGTCGGCAGCAGTTGGCAGCCCGGGAAGATGGCTGTTTTGGGTAGATTGGGCAACAAGCAGGCCCGGCCAAACCAGCAGGAAAAGACAACTATGCAGACGGAGTTGGGCGGTCAGTTTCATAGGTGCTCAAGTTACAGCACAAGCCGTAAATGAACGCAACATACCAACCAAAGGGCACTTGAATAATTACTCGTTCGGCAGCCAGTACATAAAGCCACCTTACCTGCCCCGCCAGTTGACGAGGTGTGGGGAGGAGTTAATTTGCAGGGCTACGTTCTCCGCCCGATCTGTGAAGGAGGCTTGTGCCAGCTTATCGGCACACAACACAAATCACGGAGGCACGTTCTGGACTACTTATAGATTCAGACGGTATGTGTATTGGTCTCGAATCTTATCTCGGGTACGTTTCAGGCGCATCTTTACTGCGCTGTCTTTTAAGTTGTACCGCTCGGCAATTTCTTTAATGTCAAGGTCCTGCTCGTATTTTAGCTGGATCAACTTGATCTCTTCAGCAGTGATTGTCTGAATGGCGAGTGTAAGGACTTGAAGCTGTTCTTCCCGGTTGTCGGTCTCCGACTCGTCGGCAATCAATTGGGCCAGTTCTTCGTCAATAGTTACTGTTGGCAATCGGTTACCTTGTCTGATTTGATCCATACAATAGTTGTAGGAAATAGAATACAGCCAGGTTGAAAAAGTAGAGCGTTCTTTGAAGTTGTTGAGGTTTGAGTGAACTCGTAGAAAAATGTCGTGTGTAAAATCTTCCGCTTTGGCGCTGCACTTGGTGAGTGAGTAACATCGTCGGAAGACTTTATTCGCGTACCGCTGATACAGCGTTTCAAAGTACTTGTTTTTTTGAGTTGACAGATACATACGTATCAGGTCTTCATCTTTGGCGACTGAGGCTGTCATAATCACATAGTAGAATGAGTTAGTTTGGTGAAAGTACGAAGTAAACCAATGGACACATATCGTAAAAGGGTTTTGCGAAGTTTGTTTATAGACTGGAAGTAATATTAATTGAGAGGTAGTAACTCTATAATCTGTATATGCTTCTAAGTTTATAGCTAAATCGAACTGAATCAAATGATTATCTAAAATCGATTTATCCATCGGTGCTTAAATTACACATTCGTAGAAGTAGGTATATTTTTAATGCAATCGACTAGTCATTTTTATGAAAAAGATTGGAGTGACAGGAGGGATTGGCGCTGGTAAAAGTGTTGTCTGCCAATTGTTCAAGCTGCTGGGTATTCCTGTCTATGAAGCCGATGAGCGGGCCAAGTGGCTGACGCAGCACGATCCAATCCTTAAATCAGCTATTATTCGGCTACTGGGGAAGGATGCCTACGATGTAGCTGGCCGGTATAATCGTTCGTTTGTAGCGTCACAAGTATTCAATAATCCCGATCGGCTGGCTGCTCTAAACGCGTTGGTTCACCCCCGCGTCTTCGCCGATACTGATCGCTGGGTACGTCAGCAGTCGGCACCGTATGTGTTGAAAGAAGCCGCATTGATGCGGGCAGCTGGTGATCAAAATGACCTGGATGCCGTAATCGTAGTCACTGCACCGCTCAGTCTCCGGGTTGAACGGATACGAGAACGTGACCCACAACGGAGCGAGGCTGAAATACGGGCCATCATCGACCGGCAGATCACCGACGAGGCCCGCCTTCAACTGGCCGACTACGTTGTGGATAATGGCGAAACACGGCTACTCATTCCCCAGGTTCTTGACCTGGACAGACAGCTACGGAGCTAGGTGACCAAAGGCCAGGCACCTGTTCGAACAAGCCAACTCTATCAGTAAAAGGTAGGATACAAAAAATCCGGACCAAGATAGCCTCGGTCCGGATAGTTCACTTAGGTATGGGTTAGGCTACGGGTAACTTGTTGCGACGACTTTGCAGCACAAAGAAAATTCCTAACAATACCGCCGGTATGCTCAAAATCTGCCCCATGTTCAATGGCAATGTGTTCTCGAATGCCACCTGGTTTTCTTTCAGGTATTCATAGAAGAACCGGAGGCTAAACACCCAGATCAGAAAAATCCCGAGTAGCAGGCCCCTTGGTGTTTTCTCTTTCATACGATTCCAGAGGGTGAACAGGATGAAGAATAAAACCAGACATGACATCGATTCGTAGAGTTGCGATGGATGGCGCGGCTGACCCACCGGGAATTCGTTGTTGTACTTGAAGATAAAGCCCCAGGGCACCGTAGTAGGCAACCCCACAATTTCGTGGTTCATCAGGTTACCCATACGAATGCACGCGCCAGCCAGCGCAACAACAATAACGATTCGATCGGCTGTCCACAAAAAAGTCTGGCCGGTGAGCTGGCTCGATTTACGACGCGAATAGAGCCACAGTGCGGTGATAATACTGATGATCGCGCCATGACTGGCCAGCCCGCGATAAGGTGGCATAATTACCTCCAGCGGATTACGGAACAGCACTTCGGGTTCATAAAACAGGTAATGGCCAATTCGGGCACCAAGTACGGTTGAAATAACCATGAAGATCAGCAGCGCGTCGAGATCTTCCTGGGGCTTGCGCTCTTTTCGGAAGATATGGGTCATGATTTGCATGCCAAGTAAGAAGCCGGCGGCGAAGAGTAGTCCGTACCAGCGAATTTCGAACGGGCCGAAATTGATGCCAAAGAGGGTGAACGCATCGACAGCGAATAATACCGGATCGGCGTCCCAGAGGATATAGGAAAGCATTCGTATGAGAAGTGAGGAATCTAACTCGCTTTTTATTGTTATGGGCAAAGATAGACAGATTTTAATCCCCGCTATGGTACGCGCCCTGTAGGAATTGCCAAAACGGGTGAACTAGTCACTACCATGAAATACCTCCTTGTTGGCCTGGTACGTTTATACCAGGGCGCCATTTCTCCTTTCTTGCCCAATGCCTGCCGTCATACGCCTACCTGCTCGCAGTATATGATCGAGGCCGTGCAGAAACACGGTGCACTTCAGGGAGGCTGGCTTGGTTTAAAACGCATTGCCCGTTGCCATCCGTGGGGAACTCATGGCTATGACCCGGTCCCATGATAAAAGGGTCAGGTTCAGGTGGCGTTGCTGATCTCTCTGCTGGCAGCTCATTCTGCTGGTTATGACCTGACACTGAGTACGTGAAACTTAAAAAGAGTATGCTAAATATCACACCTGACAATAAATTGACTCGCCTGCTGGTTGTAGGCGACCGTGTGCTGATTAAACCCAAATCGGCGAGTGAACGTACCTCTTCGGGCCTGTACTTACCACCTACTGTTCAGGAAAAAGAGCAGGTGCAGTCTGGGTACGTAGTGAAAGTAGGGCCCGGCTATCCGATTCCGGCGGCGGTTGATGATGAACCCTGGAAAGAAACTGAAGAACGGGTAAAATACATGCCGTTGCAGGCGCAGGAGGGCGACGTGGCCATTTACCTGCAACGCAATGCCATTGAGCTGAGTTATGAGGGAACCGCCTATGTGATTGTGCCGCAGTCGTCTATACTGATGCTGGAGCGGTCAGAAAGTTTATTCGATTAGTTGTCTGTTTACTTGCCCACGGGTTGTTCAGTACCCTATTGTCTGTCTGTTAGTTATGGCCCACGCTTCCATTTTCCTCGTTACCCTGTTTATGAGCTTTTTCGGTAAGAGCCCGGCATCCGACCCCACAACACTTGAAGCAAACGTAGTGTCCAACCGGTGGAAGCACCGGGTTATCCTGGTCTATGCCCAAACGAATGGGGCCGCCGATCTACAAAAGCAACGAAAACTCCTGGCTGAACAGCAAAAGGGATTAGCTGAACGTGATTTTGAGCTGATTATCGCAGTGGGTGCTGATCTGTTGGCGGTCGACAAACAGTACCTGCGTGGTGGCGACCGGCAGCTACCTGCATCGGCCCGGTTTATGACGTACCTGATTGGGAAAGACGGTGGTGTAAAGCAACGCTTTGCAACGCCGGTTGGCCCCGCTGAGTTGTTTCGCATCGTTGATTCTATGCCGATGCGACAGAGTGAGATGCGTCGGCGAGGTGAGTAGTTTGTGGTTTTGAATCGGTTCAACAATCAATATACGTTCGTGAACTGTCGTGATTATGCCCATTAAACCGCACCTGCTTGTTGTAGAAGATGAAGTTAAAGTAGCCACCGCGCTGAAAAGAGGGCTTGAAACGCAAAACTATTTTGTCGACGTGGCCCACGATGGTCGCGAGGGAAAGCGGCTGATTGGCGAGAATCGCTACGACTTGCTGATTCTGGATGTCAATCTACCCATATTGAGTGGCCTCGACTTGGCTGAATATGCCCGCATTAAGCACGAGCGTATCCCTATCTTGATGCTGACCGCCCTTGATTCGACCAACGACAAGCTGTTGGGCTTTGAAGCCGGTGCCGACGATTATTTGGCTAAGCCATTTGAGTTTATGGAGCTCTTTGCCCGGATTAAAGCCCTCTTGCGCCGGTCGGCTTCTACTGAAATTACAGAACCTATCCTCCGCTTGGCCGATCTGGAACTAGACCGGTCAGCAAAAGTGGCTCGTCGACAGGGGCAAACGATCGAGTTGACAGCCCGCGAGTATGCCCTGCTCGATTACCTGATGCGCAACGCAGGCCGGGTGTTGTCGCGACTCGATATTGCCGAACACGTCTGGGATATAAATTTTGATACCGGAACGAATGTAATCGACGTGTATATCAACTACCTGCGAAATAAAATTGATAAGCCTTATGCCAATAAACTCCTGCACACGGTCATTGGAATGGGCTACACGCTGAAGGAAAAATAAGCCTTAAAAGTCGGCCAGCATGACCATACGTCTCCGCCTTACGGTCTGGTTCACGGGCATTGTTTCAGTGTTGTTGCTTGTCTTTTGCCTGGTAATCTACGTGGTAGCGGGGCAACTTCGACAACGTGAATTTCATGAACGACTACGTGAAGAAGCACTCTCTTCTGCTGAGTTGCTTTTTGGACGAAAAACCATCGACGCCAACCTATTTAAACTACTCGATCTGAATCACCTCACGGTACTCAACGAAGAGGAGATCATTATCTATGACCAGACAAATCAGATACGCTACGAAAGTGGCACAGACTATCTGGCTATCAACAAGGCAACCCTCGATCGGGTCCGCCAGGAGAAAGAATACTACTGGCGTGAAGGCGATCGCGAAATTGTGGGTACTGTCTTTGTCAATAAGCAAGCGAGTTTCGTAGTATTTGCGTCTGGTGTTGATAAATACGGGTTCACCAAACAGTATAATTTCAGGCGGCTGCTCGCCATAGGTTGCCTGTTGGCCATAGTGGCCACGTTTGCCGCAGGCTGGCTTTTTGCCGGGCGTAGCTTACAGCCTCTACGCCGGGTGATTGGTCAGATTGATGGCATTACTGCCACGAACCTGGGCGAACGGTTACCCATCGGTACGGATGAGGATGAGATCGACCAGCTATCGGGCCGATTCAATCAAATGCTTGACCGGCTACAGGATGCATTCCAGACACAGCAGGCTTTTGTGTCTCACGCTTCGCATGAATTACGTACCCCGCTTACCGCTATCTCTGGACAACTGGAGGTGTCGCTGATGGCCGACGAAGATCCTGCTGAACTACGGAGTACTATCGCCTCGGTGCTCGATGATGTGCGGGGATTGGCTCGGTTGGCAAATGGGTTGCTGTCGCTGGCTCAAATTGGTGTCGATGTGTCGGCCGTGCGGGTGGCTCCGTTTGCGCTTGACGAGTTGCTCTGGAAAGCCAGAGCGGAGGTACTGCGTGTTCATCCTGACTATCAGATCGTAGTGATGCTCGATGACGTACCTGACCAAACTGCTGATTGGCAACTTACGGGAAGCGAGTCGCTCCTGTATACTGTACTCATCAACCTGTTTGAGAACGGCGGTAAATTCTCGCCCGATCATCGGGTGCTGGTGCATCTTGGTCATCACAAAAACGCTGTCGTGATTCGGCTTCATAATCAGGGAAAAACGATTGGGGCCGACGAGTTGCCACACTTGTTCAAACCGTTCTGGCGTGGCACCAACGCTAAGGGCGTGGCTGGTCATGGCGTCGGTTTATCACTCACCCAGCGAATTGTTCATCTACACCAGGGCCAGATCGAAGTAGAATCGGAGGATGGTTTTGGTACGATGTTCAAGATCACGTTACCCCAACGATAAGGTGCTGCCCGTTCTAATTGCGTTCTAACATAAGCCTAATTCAGGCCTAACCTGTTCATCTAATCTTTGTGAGGTAGCAGCCAGTCATAAACAAATGAACAGGCTGAGCACACTAAATGGAATTACAGATGAACACTGAGACCGAAAATCCTGACCTGTATCTAGGCCTTGGCAGTATGATCTATGCCCTCGCCAAGGCTGATGGTCGCCTACAGTTGGAAGAAATGCAATTGGCCAAGGAAATTTTGGTCAATGAACCGCACGGTTCATTGGCGCTCTACGCACTAATGCTTCGGGAAGATTATGACGAAACTGTTGAGGAAGCGTATGCTTTTGCAATGCGCCGATTTGCTCACCAGCGTCATCAGTTGACGGAAGGGACAAAAAAGCATTTTGTATCTATTCTGCAACAAATTGCTACTGCACACGATGATACATCGCAGAAAGAACACGCGATGATTCAACGTTTTCGACGCGATTTACGCCGTTTATAGCTACTATTCAGCTGCTAGTAGGTAGCTAAGACTGTACGGTTTTGCCGGGGTGGCCTACCAATATGCATGAACAGTTAGGCTGTTTTATACACGTGGTAAAACGTTTACAATAAATAAGCTGATTAATTAGAAAAAAAGGGATAAACAAGTAGCCATCTTCGCCAAATTTTTAGCTAACAGTATACCTTTTCGCGGAAAAATAATTCATGAATAAAGGGGTTTATGGTCACTTAATTAGTAAGTGACCATAAACCCCTTTATTCATGAATTATGATATGATAAACTAAGTATTTGTTGACTTTTTATGAAAGTATTGTAAATTATGTAACCCAAGTATGACATGTCAAAACATTGAAATATAGGTAATTATGATACCGTATATAGATTATGATAAACGTTGCCGCTTAGTAAAGCCAGTTCTCAAAACTTAGAATAATACTTAAACTTTGATGCTAGTAAAACTGCTCATGGTTTTAAACTAAACATGTCTAAGTTATGAAATACGTGAACCCTCCATCCTTGTGGACTGTACTGAATCAGGTACACTTGAGTAGCTACAAATTCAGGCGAGTAGCTACATGTCTATTTATTTTATGTTGCTTCATTAGTAGTGTTTTCTCCAATGTAGCCTATGGCCAATCTGCCTGTTCAAACTGTACATCTAATGATATCTCTGTAAAGACAGTGGTATTAGTTGATGAGCAGGGTAATTTATTAACGCCCGGTTGCACACCGGGAACAACTGTAACGGCATATATGAAGATTACAGTTGATGTAAATGCGAATGAACGGTACGGCTTTTACATCACCGGTGATATTTATCTGGGTGGCGCAAAAATTGGTGCTATCGAAGAATGTATTGATCGTACATTCACTTCTGGGTTACAGAGCATACTTATTGCTCAGCCGATTCACTACACCTGCGGGACGAACATCTCTCTGAGTAATGTATTTACAGCCTGGTCTTCCAGGCAGGAGAAGAACGTTGGGGTGAGCGTCTGTAGCTATTATAAAAACAGCGATGGGTCAATCAATTGTACGGATATCACGCCCAAATGTTTTTATTACCCATTACCGATAGATATCGTAGAACCACTCACGGCCAATTTTAGCTTCGCAGGAGCTTGCCCCGCCGCTAATGGATCTCAGGTATTTTCGTTTTCAAGTTCTACAACGGGTGGTACACCTCCAGTAACTTACTCCTGGAATTTTGGTGACGG
Source organism: Fibrivirga algicola (assembly GCF_011742925.1). GTDB lineage: Bacteria > Bacteroidota > Bacteroidia > Cytophagales > Spirosomataceae > Fibrella > Fibrella algicola. The sequence goes on along the minus strand of NZ_WAEL01000004.1, from coordinate 157 downwards.
ATCGCCCGCTGGGAGTGGTGCCACACCCACGCATACCTATGCCGGTCTGGGTACGTATACGGTTACATTGACGGTTACGGATTCAGGTAATCCAACACAGGTTGATACGCAGTCATACAACGTCACCGTTACTTCACCCGCAACGGCAGGCATCAGT
>NZ_WAEL01000039.1 GCF_011742925.1 Fibrivirga algicola | reverse complement strand
CGATCAAGTGATCTGCTTCGGTACAACAGCGACCCTCAGCGCCACGGCGGCGGGCGGAACAGGCCTGACCTACACCTGGCTGCCAGCTGGTACCGGGTCAACGGCGTCGGTAACGGTGTCGCCAACCCTGTCGACGCTCTACACGGTGATTGTGACGAATAGCGACGGTTGCTCTACTACGGCTACCGCTACAGTGACGGTGAACCCGGCTACGTCGGCGACCATCGGCATTGCACCTAGCCAGACCATCTGCGAAGGCAACACGGTTGTGCTGACGGCGGCCGGCACCGGTGGCGCTTCGTACAACTACCTCTGGTCGACAAACGCGACGTCGCAGGCCATCTCTGTATCGCCAACGACTACGACGGTTTACTCCGTAACGGTAAGCAACGCAGACACGGGTTGCCCAGCGGTGGCCACAACGACCATC
>NZ_WAEL01000038.1 GCF_011742925.1 Fibrivirga algicola | reverse complement strand
AATGGTCGTTGTGGCCACCGCTGGGCAACCCGTGTCTGCGTTGCTTACCGTTACCGAGTAAACCGTCGTAGTCGTTGGCGATACAGAGATGGCCTGCGACGTAGCGTTTGTCGACCAGAGGTAGTTGTACGAAGCGCCACCGGTGCCGACCGCCGTCAGCACAACCGTGTTGCCTTCGCAGATGGTCTGGCTAGGCGCAATGCCGATGGTTGCCGACGTAGCCGGGTTCACCGTCACTGTCGCGGTAGCCGTCGTTGAGCAACCGTCGCTGTTGGTCACAATCACCGTGTAGAGCGTCGACAGGGTTGGCGATACCGTTACCGACGCCGTTGACCCGGTACCGGCTGGGAGCCAGGTGTAGGTCAGGCCTGTTCCGCCCGCCGCCGTGGCGCTCAGCGTAGTCGTTGTACCGAAGCAGATCACCTGATCA
>NZ_WAEL01000037.1 GCF_011742925.1 Fibrivirga algicola | reverse complement strand
GCACAGGTGGGAGCCGTCAGCTTATCGCAGATCTGGTAGACCAGCGTATAGGTGCCCGGCACCGTGCCTGTGGCGACACTAATCGACCCAGTGTTGGTGTTCAGCGTGATGCCCGATGGGTACGTGCCTACCGGTGAGACCTCAGCGTTGAGGCCCAGCACAGCCGGCACACCATTAATAATATCGTTGGTAGCGACGTTTGGGATGGCGGTGCCCCCCGCGCCCGCTGAAGCCAGACCAGCGTCGTCTACAGCGATCACGCTGGGTGAGACCGTGACGATAGCCAGCGCTGTAGCACAGGTAGCTGGTGAGAGTTTGACACAGAGTTGGTAGACTAACGTATAGGTACCCGGAGCAGTGCCCGTGGCCACGCTAATCGAGCCTGTTGCGGGATCCAGGGTGATACCTGCGGGATACGTACCTACCGACGCAACCGTAGC
>NZ_WAEL01000036.1 GCF_011742925.1 Fibrivirga algicola | reverse complement strand
GTAACCACAGGCTACAGCGTCACGGTGACCAACGCCTTCGGTTGCTCAGCGATCGCTTCGGGCACAGTAACGGTCAACCCAGCGGTGACGGCTACAGTGGCCAGCCAGACCATCTGCTACGGCACGGAGGCTACCCTGCTGGCCAACGCTACAGGCGGCACGGGCTTCACCTACAACTGGTCACCTGCCGGTACCGGCTCAACGGCCTCAGTAACGGTGGCTCCCTTGGCGACAACGACTTACAGCGTGACGGTGACCAACAGCAACGGCTGTTCGGCCGTGACCTCGGCCATCGTGACGGTCAACCCAGCGGTAACGGCTACAGTGGCCGATCAGACGATCTGTAACGAAACGCCGGCTACACTTGTGGCGACGGCTACGGGCGGCACGACCTTTACGTACAACTGGTCACCTGCTGGCACGGGCTCAACGGCATCAGTAGTCGTTTCGCCATCGGT
>NZ_WAEL01000035.1 GCF_011742925.1 Fibrivirga algicola | reverse complement strand
CTGTGCGCCATTGCGACCACAGCGACAGCTAGTAGCTGTACTCCCGCCACCAACCAGTATACCGTCTCGGGCACCATCAGCCTGACCAACACCACCGCCGGCACCATCACCCTTTCCGACGGGGTGCGATCTACTACCCTGGCCGTTACGGCAACCACTACGTCCATCCCCTATTCGCTGAGCGGGCTTATCTCGGGTACGGGCGCACACACGCTGACGGTGAGCCTGCCCGGGTGTGGTACAGCCACGGCTGTCTACACCGCACCGGCAGCCTGCTCAGTGGCGGCCAGCATCAGTGTCACCTCGGCTACGGTTTGCTATGGCAGCGCCACCAGCCTGACGGCTACGGGCTGCAACGGCACCGTGAGCTGGAGCAACAGCACAACCGGCACCGTCTTAAACACCCCGACGCTGTTTCAGACCACCAGCTATACGGCCACCTGTACCACCATCTCGGGTAACACAGCTACAGCTGTAGCTACGGTGACAGTACT
>NZ_WAEL01000034.1 GCF_011742925.1 Fibrivirga algicola | reverse complement strand
CACGGTGACAGTGAATCCAGCGGTGACCGCCACGGTAAGTGCCAGTCCAAGTAACACGATTTGTAATGGCACCTCAGCTGTGCTCACGGCAGCGGGGGGCAGCACCTACCGGTGGTCGACTGGATCGCTGACGGCAGCCATCAGCGTTTCGCCCACCACAACGACCACCTACAGCGTCACAGTAACCAGTAGCGCAGGCTGCTCGGCCGTGACCACGGCTACGGTGACAGTGAATCCAGCCGTGACCGCTACGGTGGCTAATCAAACTATCTGTACCGGAACCACGGCTACGCTGACGGCTAATGCCGCGGGTGGCACGGGATTCACCTACGCTTGGGCACCGGCCGGCACGGGATCAACCCAGACGGTAACGGTCTCCCCCACCACGACTACTATCTACAGTGTGACGGTGACCAACAGCAACGGCTGCTCGGCCGTGACCACAGCTACGGTGACAGTGAATCCAGCGGTGACCGCTACGGTAAGTGCCAGTCCGAGTAACACGATTTGCAATGGCAACTCAGCTGTGCTCACGGCAGCGGGGGGCAGCACCTACCGGTGGTCGACTGGAGCGT
>NZ_WAEL01000033.1 GCF_011742925.1 Fibrivirga algicola | reverse complement strand
TACGGCGACTGCTATCGTACTTGTCTCGCCAAGCGTGATCGCCAATGACGACGCGGGAACCGGTTCGGCCGGGGCAAGCGGTGTGGCTATTGGTAGCCTGGTGGCCAACGATGTAGTCAACGGGCTGCCAGCTACCCTGGGTGCAACGGGCAACGCTGTTGTCTCAGCAGTAGGGACGTACCCGGCAGGCATCACGCTCGACGCGAATACGGGGTCCGTCAGTGTGGCAATCGGTACCGTACCGGGTACGTATACATTGGTCTACCAACTCTGCGACAAGCTCTCGCCAGTGACCTGTACTACGGCCAATGCTGTAGTGACAGTAGCACCGAGCGTGATCGCTATGGACGATGCTGGCCTAGCGTCTGCGGGTACGGGGGGCACAGCCATCCCGAATGTGACAGGTAATGATATAGTGAATGGCGTATCGGTCCTGCTGGGCGTTAACGCTGAGGTCTCAACAGTAGGCACATATCCAGCTGGTATCACATTAAATACGACGACAGGTTCCATCAGCGTGGCTACGGGCACGGTGCCAGGAACGTATACGTTGGTCTATCAACTGTGTGATAAATTAGCTGCCCCCACCTGCAC
>NZ_WAEL01000032.1 GCF_011742925.1 Fibrivirga algicola | reverse complement strand
CATCCCAGGTGTAGTGGTGACCCTCTACACCAACGGCTCGGCTATTGCTACCACGACAACGAATGCATCTGGTCTATACTCATTCACTGGGCTGACCCCTGCTACACAGTACGTGGTAGGCTTCGGGCAGCCGGCTGGGTACATGCCGACACTGGCAAATGTGGGCAGCGATGATGCCCTGGACTCGGATGCGGATAAACTGACGGGTCTGACGGGTGTGTACTCACTGACAGCTGACGAGTTCAACCCCACGGTGGACGCTGGTTTCTTCAAGCCAGCTTCATTGGGTGACTACGTCTTCAACGATGTCAACCGTGACGGTGTCCAGAATACAGGTGACACGGCCATCCCGGGTGTAGTGGTAACGCTCTACCAAAACGGTTCGGCTATCGCCACGACCACCACGGATGTCAACGGTCTGTACTCGTTCACAGGGCTGACCCCTGGCTCGAGCAACAGCTACGCCGTAGGCTTCACCACGCCGACTGGTCTGTCGGCTACTTCGCCCAACGTGGGCTTTGATGGGCTGGACTCGGATGTGGATCCGATCACAGGCCGGACTCAGGCGGTAACCCTGAGCAGCGGGGAGAGCAACACGTCAGTGGACGCTGGCTTCTTCCAGCCAACAGCAGGCCTGGGTGACTATGTTTTCGAAGACAAGAATGCCAACGGCATTCAGGATCTGGGTGATGTGGC
>NZ_WAEL01000031.1 GCF_011742925.1 Fibrivirga algicola | reverse complement strand
TTGCACATAGCCTTTTGTGGTTTGCACCGGCCCGCCCCGACTCAGGCCCGCAAAGCGCACCGTGGCCTCGTAGTAGTACACCCCGCCCGGCAGCGGACTCCCGTTCTGGGTCGTCCCCGGCCAGCTCACCACCGGACCCGCCGACTCGTAGACCTTGGCCCCCCACCGGTTGTAGACCACAAAACCCACCGACTCCACAAACCGGGGACAGTCCAGCGGCTGGAACACGTCGTTCTTCCCGTCCCCGTTGGGCGTGAACACGTTGGGCAACACCAGATAGGGACAGATGTCCTTGCAGACCTGGTTGCTGGGGGCACTCTCGGTGCCCTTGGTGTTGACCGCCGTCACATAATAACAGCCCGCCACCGTGCTCAGGCTCTGGTGCAAAAACGTGGTGATGGGGGCGTTGACCGAGGCCACCTTCCGCAAACTGTCGCCCTGGTAGCGGGCGTAGTAGATGTTGTAGGAGGCAATGCGCGTGTCGCAGCTACGCCCCCCCTGCTGGGCGGGGTACTGCCAGGTGAGCGTGTTGGTGAAGCTGCTCTGGTTGCAGAAGGCATTCGGAGCCAGCGCCCCACAGTTCAACTGGTCCAGCGTCAGGCTGGGCGGGCAGGGACGGGTCGTGTCGCTGGGGCTGGCGCACTGGATCTGGCTGAAGTTGATCAGCGACCCCGTCTTGGCCCGGATGGTCAGGTCGGCGTACTGGCCCACGGTCTCCACCCGGTAGCAGTAGCTGCTGTCGGGCGAGAGCACCCCGTTGGTGCTACCATCTTGGGCGTAGGTGTCCGCCCCCAGGTCGGCATACACATACGTACCCGGCCCCTGCACCGG
>NZ_WAEL01000030.1 GCF_011742925.1 Fibrivirga algicola | reverse complement strand
GGTGACGGCCACGGTAGCCAACCAAACCATCTGTAACGGAACCACGGCTACGCTGACGGCCAACGCTACAGGCGGCACAGGTTTCACCTACAACTGGTCACCCGCTGGTACCGGCTCAACTCAGACAGTGACTGTGGCACCAACGGCCACGACGACCTATAGCGTTACGGTGACCAACAGCAACGGCTGTTCAGCCGTGACTACTGCCACGGTAACAGTGAATCCAGCGGTGACCGCTACGGTAAGTGCCAGTCCGAGTAACACGATTTGTAATGGCAACTCAGTCACACTGACGGCGGCGGGAGGTATCGGTTATCAATGGTCAACCAGCCAGACGACGGCGACGATCAGTGTCACCCCGACAACAACAACCGTTTATTCGGTCACCGTCACCAACGCCAGTGGTTGCTCAGCCATTGCTTCAGCGACGATTACTGTCAATGCAGCAATAACGGCCACGGTCAACAGTGCTACGCTCACGTGTCAATCCCCGGTAGCTACACTGTCGGTAAGTAGCAGCCAAACTGGGCTCACATACCAATGGGCGGGTCCCCTCGGCTTCACGGCTACCACCCAAAGTGTTTCCGCGAGCACGCCGGGTACGTATACCGTACTAATCGCAAACAGTCAGACCGGTTGCTCTACCACGGCTGTATCTACCGTAAGCCAACTCCCTGGCGTGGAAATCACGCTATTTACCCAAAGCAACTGCCTCAACAATGGGACCGACGCTACCTCAGCTGATGACTATTTCACTGTGACTGTGCAGGCCGCTAACAGTACACCAGGAGCCACGGGCCGCTATGAGGTTGTACTCGGCGCCGATGCTAATGGCCTTGGCGGCACCGTGTTGAATCCAGGCACGCCCAATGGAACCCCCTACGGAACCGCAGTGACTGTGGGCGGCATCGGACAACCCAATGCGAAAAGGTTCCTCGCTAACGGTACCGCGATCTACTCCCTCACGATCAGAGACACCAACAATACCAGTACGAACACCGGCTGCCGCAGCACCCGCCTCACAGGGCAGGTAGCCCCTTGCTCGTCCTGTTTGCCAGACGCTTGTAAACCAATCCAATTAAATAAGCAACAGTAGATTTTATTATTAAATGAAAAAATAGTTACATGAAAACC
>NZ_WAEL01000003.1 GCF_011742925.1 Fibrivirga algicola | reverse complement strand
TGGAAGTGCTAGAGGAACTAGGTAACTAGTACGTATTATAAACTAATCAGCAAGAAAGTAACTGATCGTTTCGTAGTAAAAAAAAGATGAAATACATTGTAGGCGGATAATGAAACTCGTTTATGATGAAGAACTTATATATATTTTGGCTACTGTATTTCTGGACTACCGGTGTGATCAGCGCTCAAAGTCGTTTCAATTCAGGATGGGATGAGCGGGATGGGGACACCTTCATCGGCGTCAATTTATCAACGAGTCGGTATAACGGCGATCTGAGCGAGCGCTACAACTTTAAGCACCTTCAATTGAGCTGGGGAATTGAAGGTAATATCCGTCACCGGTTTACTGATCGATGGAGTGTGTCGGGTCAGGCAGGTGCTTACCACTTACGCGCTGATCAGCGATTTACCAAAAATGCGGCTAATGCTCTGACTTTTGCTACCACTAACTTTTCTACTAACCTGCGTGCCGAGTGGGACATGTTGTCAGTGGATGGCAATCAGCGTAATGTCGTATATCTTTTCTTTGGCATTGGTGCCACTAAACTATCACCCACTACAACGCTCAACTCCGATACTTACTCACTGCCAGATTTTCAAACGGAAGGGAATAAATACAATTTGTGGGCCGGACAAGTCAGCTATGGGGTTGGGTTCCCTATGGTGTTGAGTGAGTCCTTTTTGTTACGTATAGAAGGAAGATACACACATGTGCTAAGCGATTACTTAGATGATGTGAGTGATCGATATTCTAATAAGACAGGGGCCACAGACCTGGAAAAGCAGTTGGCTGACAAACGGATTGCTGAAAATCTACCGCCCAATCCAGTGGGCGAAGTGCGGGGGAATCCATTGAAAAACGACGGGTATTTTCTGTTTACTTTACAGCTTCTCTATAAGTTGTAAAGTCCCTATTCCTAAACACAACAGAATGGCCTCGTTTATTGCAGCAATTGATCAGGGTACTACCAGTACCCGATGTATAATCGTAGACAAGCAGGGAAATATTCACTCCGTTGCTCAAAAAGAACACGAACAGATATACCCCAAACCAGGCTGGGTAGAACATGATCCGGAAGAAATCTGGCAAAATACGCTGGAAGTAATTGCAAAGGCGCGTATTCAGCTTCGGTTAACAACGCGTGATATCGAAGCCGTGGGTATTACCAATCAGCGAGAAACAACAGTTGTCTGGAATCGCAAAACGGGTAAACCGTATTACAACGCCATTGTCTGGCAGGATGTACGCACAGAATCCGTAGTGGCTGAACTCGCACAGGAAGGTGGCGCCGATCGGTTTCGGGCCAAAACAGGGCTCCCGTTAGCCACTTACTTTAGTGCGCTTAAGCTCGGATGGCTGTTGGATAACGTACCTGGCCTGCGTGATGATGCTGAACGGGGAATAGCCTTGTTCGGTACAATCGATAGTTTCCTGATTTGGCATCTTACAGGCGGCCCACATGGCGGCGAGCACGTAACCGATGTTACAAACGCCAGCCGTACTCAACTCATGGACTTACAGACCCTAGACTGGGACGATGACATGCTGAACACGTTGACCATTCCACGGGCTATGTTGCCAGACATACGTCCTAGCAGTGGCATGTTTGGTACCATCACGTCTGAGGTGATCCCGGGCGTGCCCATTACCGGTGTGCTGGGCGATCAGCAGGCGGCTTTGGTAGGCCAAACTTGTTTCGAACCTGGTCAGGCAAAGAATACGTATGGAACTGGTTGTTTCTTATTGATGAACACTGGCACAAAAATCCGGCCGTCGACGTGTGGCTTGCTGACTACCGTGGCCTATCAGTTTGGCAACGAGCCGCCTCATTACGCCCTGGAAGGCAGCGTAGCAATTGCCGGAGCGTTGGTGCAGTGGCTGAGAGATAACCTGGGCATTATTAAAACAAGCGGTGAAGTACAAACGCTGGCCGAACAGGTGGAAGACAACGGTGGCACCTACATCGTTCCTGCTTTTTCGGGTCTTTATGCGCCGTACTGGCGCACCGACGCCCGGGGCATTATGGCGGGTTTAACCCGCTTCGTAACCAAGAACCATATTGCCCGGGCTGCCCTTGAAGCCACGGCTTTTCAAACATATGATGTATTGCAGGCTATGCAGGAAGATGCCGAAATCGCTCTGAAAACACTGCGCGTTGATGGCGGTATGGTGGTCAACGACCTGCTAATGCAATTTCAGGCTGATATAAATAACGTACCTGTTATTCGGCCGCGGGTAACTGAGACTACGGCTATTGGAGCCGCCTATGCCGCTGGGTTAGCGGTTGGATACTGGGCATCGATCGACGAGCTGAAAGCGAACTGGGGCGTCGAAGCCACGTTTACCCCATCAATGCCAGAAGAGAAGCGGACTGATCTGCTGCATCACTGGAAGAAAGCCATCGAGCGGTCATTCGATTGGGCGAACTAGTACGAAAAATCCTACTTTTTAGACTAAATTGAGATGATTTAGTCTAAAAAGTAGGATCGTCTATGTCATTCGATTATATAATTGTTGGCGCAGGGTCGGCAGGCTGTGTGCTGGCGAATCGGTTGTCGGCCGAACCGGGCGTTTCCGTACTCTTACTGGAGGCGGGAGCACCCGATAAAAAACTGGAGATTCACGTACCTGCCGCCTATTCCAAACTCAACCGCACCACAGTTGACTGGGCTTACTCGACCGAGCCGCAGGAGCACGTAGATGGCCGACGGATCTACCTGCCTCGAGGAAAAACTTTGGGTGGGAGTAGCTCAACGAATGCTATGGCCTATGTGCGGGGCAACCGAGCCGACTACGATAGTTGGGCTGCGCTGGGTAACGCTGGTTGGGATTACGAAACGATTCTGCCGTATTTCAAACGTTCGGAGTGTAACGAACAACTGGATCAGCTTGACGCGCACTACCACGGGGGCGATGGTCCACTCAATGTCACGTATGCAACGCGGTTCAGGACACCACTGGCCGACGCCTTTGTAGCCGCCTGCCAACAACAGGGCATTCGGGCGAATCAGGACATAAATGGTGCGGAGCAGGAAGGAGCGGGCCTATTTCAGTTTACAATCAAAAATGGGAAACGGCACAGTACAGCCGCTGCCTTTCTAAAGCCAGTTATCAACCGGTCTACCCTAACCGTTCGGACGCAGGCACACACGCAACGAATTCTGGTGAACGATGGCCGGGCTGTTGGCGTAGCACTAACAACCGGGAAAAACCAGACCGAGACTGTAATGGCGCGTCGGGAGGTGATTTTGGCGGCGGGGTCGTTCAATTCGCCGCAACTGCTGATGGTTTCCGGAATTGGTCCAACAGATGAGCTACGCCGCCATAATATCGACGTGAAACTGGCGTTGGCGGGCGTTGGTCAAAACTTGCAGGATCATCTATTTGTCGGTGTTAGTGCCATGACGAATCAGCTGGTAGGCACAAATCATTGGCTGAAACCGGCTAATCAGTTGAAAGGACTGTGGCAGTACCTGACGGCACAAAAAGGCCCGTTTACCATTAGCCCGCTGGAAGCTACGGCGTTTGTGCGTACGTCAGAGACGCTGGCTCAGCCTGATCTGCAATTGCACTTCGCGCCCATCCATATTGGTGACGATTACAAGGCAGATTTTTACGACTCCAGCACCTTTCCAACCAACGCAGATGGCTGGTCTATACTGCCCACTTTACTACAGCCTACAAGCCGTGGGTACGTTGGTCTGCGGTCGGCTAACCCACTGGATGCCCCAGTTATTCAGCCGAATTTTATGTCGACGGAGAAAGACCGGAACCTGCTGCTGGCGGGAACCAAACTGGCGATGAAACTGAACCGGTCGGCTGCTTTTTCTCCTTGGTATGAGCGGGCCCTGATGCCGGCCGAGGGAGCCTCGGATGAGGAATTGATGGCCCATGTTCGCAAAATAGTCGAAACGGTGTATCACCCGGTAGGTACGTGCCGAATGGGACATGATGCCGATGCCGTTGTGGATGATCAACTCCGCGTGCGGGGAATCGACGGGCTGCGAGTTGTCGATGCCTCGATTATGCCCGCTATCGTTTCGGGCAATACAAACGCGCCGGTTATTATGATCGCTGAGCGGGCCGCTGATCTGATTTTGGGCCGCTCAATACAAAAAACGGCCACCCTACAGACTACAACAGTCTAGAAAAGGGCTGATACGGAGCGAATTTCTCTACTTTTGGGACTATAAAGTTCTCTTTTCGTGCATGTCAGTTTCCAGTTTACGCCCCACCCGCCCAGCTGATTGGTGGGTTGCCTGTATCATCTTGCTGCTGGCAACTGTCTTTTATACCGCCATTATACGGTATGCCATCAACGTACCCCAGGTTGATGATTTTCTCTACATCGATAGCATTCGACGGATATTCACCGAAGGAACGCCGTTTGCCGAACAACTGCGGTTACTGGTAGAACAGCACAACGACCACCGGATTTTGCTGTCGCGGCTGATCGTGCTGGGTGATTATTGGCTGGAAGACCAGGTTAACTACCGCACACTAACCTTACTGGGTAGCTTGAGCGTGGCGTGTCTGCTTTGGCAGGTATATCGCCTGTTTCGACAGGCAGGGGTAGCGGCGTGGTTGGTGTTACCGGTGGCGCTGTTGCTGTTTCAACCGTCGTATCAGGAAGATGTGTGGTGGGTGCTATGCCTGTTGCAGCATACCCTGACGCTGCTACTGATGTTTCTTGTCTTTCGCCTGATTACCCGGCCCGCCCGATCGGCTCAGGTTGGGGCACTGGCACTTGGCGGGCTGGTCTTGTACTCAAACAGCAATGGGCTTTTTCTCTGGATTGCCGTAGTCGTTCTGCTACTACTGAGCCGGCAGTGGCGGTGGTCGCTGATCTGGATCGTAACCGGGTTGGTGCTCATCGGGCTATATTTTGGGGTCAACTATAACTTCGTTGCTAAAGGCTCGTTGGCGGCCGTGGCCAGGCATCCAGGTTGGGTGGTGAAAAGCATCGTCAGCTTTATGGGAAGTGCCGTGTATTTCGATCAGCGCCGTTGGCTGCTCCTGCCCGGTCAATGGCTCGTTTTAGGGCTTGGCGCGGTAGTCTTACTCGTTATCATTGGTAGTTGGGTACGTCTGTTCCTGACGATGAACCGGCCCATTTCCCCGGCAATCATCCCGTTACTAGGCATAGGTTTGGTGCTACTGGGATCAGGCGTGGCGGCGGCGCTGGTACGGAGCGATGGCAGCCTGATGATCATTGATCGGTATCAACTGTATGCTGTCTGGTGCCTGATTGTCCTGTACGGACTGCTGGTTATGCAACTAACGGGCGGGGCTAGACTGATAGTCGCCTGGCTGGGCATTGGCGTAGCCGCGTGGTTCTGGCTCAATGCCTGGCTCTATTACGGTCCTCAGTTAGCCGACCGCTATAACCGGCAGGTCGCCGAGGGAATGGCGCTGAAGCAGTATCGGTATTCGGTGATGAGTCAGCTATTCGGACGGGATCCTTATTGGCAGAAAGGCTGGGAGCAGGCCATGAAGCAGGGAATCTACCAGGTGCCCGACCTGCCCGAAATTCGGGGTGTCGAAACGGCTCTGCAAGCTAGCCCGGTTCTGGATTCAACCACGGTTTTTGTAACGGAGAGTCGCCTGCTGAGTTACCTGAACACAGATGCATTATTCCTGGAACAGACCGCCATACCGACGCCCAACTTTCTGTATCTGCAATCCGAGACTAACAGGTACGTACTGCCCGCCCAGCGCATGCCTAAACCGATTATGAAGCCCTGGCTAGCCGATAAAGGCGTGAAGTCGTTTGTGCTTCCCGTTATGTTGAAACCGGGTACGTATCGTATTGGCTGGGTACGTTACGCAGCAAACGGCTGGCAAGCCACATTGACGCAAACTCAACTTCAACTGCCCATCAACTAAGCGAGTGTACGCTCATAAACGCAGAAAGCCACTCCAAACGGAGTGGCTTTCTGCCTGATGCGCACGACCTATTTAGAAGAACAAAATCCGAATGGTGAATGGACTACTTCCATACAGAATTTGGTCGTTGAGCGAACTCGAATAGCTTACGTTATACAGCGCTGATAAGTTGGCTGAGAACAACCGCCCAATAGGCTGTGAATATGTAGCGCCAAGCCAGGTTGCGGTCGAAGAGCCGGTAGTGAGGCCGCCTACCGAAAGCTGGCCTTTGGTACTGTATGACCGCTGGTCGAGTTCAACGTGAGCGTAGATGTTCGGTATGATAGCAGGCAAAATTTCATACATACCAAAAACGCGGCCTGAGTACTGATTAAGGGTACCGTCAATTTTTGCGTTATTGAAATCTCTGTAGCCTGAGCTATAAGTGTACCCTACACCGAGACCAGCCACAAAATGCTCAGAGACCTGATAGGCAACAACCGGTGAGAGGCCAATGCTAAATGGATTACCAAAACTCAGCCCTGAGATGCCGCCGCCGAACCGAATGCGATCTTTAAATGGTAGTGGGTTGCCTTCCGGCGTTTGTGATTTCAAGGGAGCCTGTCCCTGATCGCGGCGCTCTTCGGGGTCTTCGGTAATCTGCCCGAAGGCGACGCTGCTGCTCAATAGAGCAACTAAAAACAAAAAACGATGTATCTGTCTCATAGTAATCCGCCGTAGCGGTAGTGTCACAACAAAAAGTCAGTGTAAATAACGATATAACGGGTTGCTTTCGCGTGAAGGGCCTGTTAAAACACAAACTCCTTTACGTCAGAATCGTTGAGTAATCGCTTGATGCATTTCTCGTGCGCCTGTTCAGGCCCCGAAACCTTCCAGCGACCAATAATCTCATTGCCTATACGCTGTTGAGGCCCTCGCCGTGGCGACAGCCCGCATTCAATAAAAGCCCGCTCATATTGGTTCAACGTCTTGTTCTTGTAAGTGGTCACCACTTTGTATTCGCGGGTCTGGTTAAGGCGGGTAATGCGGTACGATAGCTTAGCCAGAAAAAGCAATGAACCCATGATCATGGCGAAACCAACCAGCGCAATATCGTAGTAGCCCCCGCCAATGCTCATGCCAAGGGCTGAAACCGCCCATACAGTAGCGGCGCTGGTAAGTCCCTTTACCCGGTTCTCTTCCTTGTAAATGAGCCCTGCGCCCAGGAAACCTATGCCGTTGACAATATTCGCCGCAATGCGGTCGTCACCAATACGTAATGAGATCATCGTAAACAGCGTAGCACCCACGCAGATCATGATGGTGGTACGAAAGCCAGCCGCCTTAGAGCGATACTCACGCTCAGCGCCAATCAATCCGCCCAAAACAAGGGCCAGCGCCAACCGGATAATATCTTCCTGATGAATGATCATAGAGTGAGTTTACAAGTAGCTGTTCGCATATTTCCGTTGGATCGATCACTGACCGTCTCTACGATAAGCAGCGCAACAGAAAACGGTAAACAGCAAACTGTAAACTGATTTTACTGAACGTAGTGCCGCTGTTTTCCGTTGAAAATTAGATAAGGTAACGCTAATTCAACGCATGATTCAACCCGCCGAAACCGACGTTATGACCGATATGTCAAACGGGTCGGTCGACCACCTCGACCCCAAACAGTTCATCATTATTAAGGGGGCGAAGGTACATAATCTCAAGAATATTGATGTGGCCATCCCACGCAACAAACTGGTGGTGGTAACCGGTTTGTCGGGCTCGGGCAAGTCGTCGCTGGCGTTCGATACGTTATTTGCCGAGGGGCAGCGTATGTACGTCGAGAGTCTGAGCAGCTACGCCCGGCAGTTTTTAGGCCGGATGGAAAAGCCGGAGGTGGAATACATCAAAGGCGTATCGCCCGCCATTGCCATTGAGCAGAAAGTAACCTCGCGTAATCCCCGGTCAACGGTGGGTACGTCGACGGAGATTTATGATTACCTGAAATTGCTCTTTGCCCGGGTGGGACGTACCTACTCGCCGGTGTCAGGGAATGAGGTAAAGAAAGATACGGTGACCGACGTGGTCAGCTTCATCTTCGCCCAGCCCGAAGGAACGCGCGTGATGGTGATGGCGCCGCTCTACATTCGTGAAGGCCGCACGGTGGGCGACGAACTGAATATCCTGCTTCAGAAAGGCTATACCCGACTGGTAGCCGATGGGACGGTGTTTCAGATGGAAGACCTGCTCGACGAAGCCGCTAAACTGGCCGAGGCGGGGCAGAAAGGTGATTTGGTTCGTTCGCTGCTGCCTGGTCAGGACACTACGCTCGAAATCCTGATTGACCGGGGTACGGTGCAGTTTGACGACAAAGGTGAACCCGACGAAGACACGCAGTACCGATTCTCCGACTCGGTACAAACGGCCTTCAGCGAAAGCGACGGCTCGTGCCGGGTCGAAATTGTGGCGGGCGACACTGTGGCTGGCCAATCGCGGGTGTTCTCTGATCGGTTCGAGCTTGACGGTATCGCGTTTGAGGAGCCGAGCGTGAACCTGTTTACGTTCAACAACCCTTACGGCGCCTGCCGCCGGTGCGATGGCTTCGGCAAGGTGCTGGGTATCGATCCTGATCTGGTCATTCCCGACAAAAACCTGTCGTTGTTTGAAGGGGCTATTGCACCCTGGCGCAGCGAGAAGATGAGCGAAGAGTACATGAAGCCGCTGCTGCGTAACGGCATCCGGTTCGACTTCCCGATTCATCGCCCTTACAAAGAACTGACGCCCGAGCAGAAGGAACTGCTCTGGACGGGTAACAAATATTTCAGCGGTCTGAACAACTTCTTCGCCTTTGTCGAAAGTCAGACATTCAAAGTACAATACCGGGTGATGCTGTCGCGGTACCGGGGTAAAACCACCTGTCCCGAATGCCGGGGTTCACGACTGCGCCGCGATGCCAGCTTTGTGAAAGTGGCCGGTAAGTCGATTACCGATCTGGTGCTGATGCCCATTGCCGACTCAGCCGCTTTCTTCCGCACCATCGATATCCCCGCCGCCCAACGCCGTGTGGCCGACCGAATTCTGATCGAGATACAAAACCGCCTCGACTACATGGAGCGTGTCGGTCTGGGTTATCTGACGCTCAACCGCCTCACCAACAGCCTGTCGGGTGGCGAGTATCAGCGCATCAAGCTAGCAACGTCGTTAGGCTCTGCGCTGGTTGGTTCCATGTATATTCTCGATGAACCAAGCATTGGTCTTCATCCACGCGATACCCAGCGGCTGGTCAGTGTGCTGGAAACGCTGCGCGATATGGGTAACACCGTCATTGTGGTTGAACACGAAGAAGAGGTGATGCGTGCCGCTGATCAGATTATCGACATCGGTCCCGAAGCTGGTTCGGGCGGTGGTCATCTGGTGTTCCAGGGCACGTGGGATGAAATCAAGAATGAAGAGGTAAGGATTGACAGTGGCTCCGCGGCATATAAAGGTGAAGGTGCCGAGCCATTCTCTATTCTGCACTCGTCCTTCCCTTCCCATACGCTCGATTTCCTGACGGGGCGTGAAGTAGTGGCCGTGCCTACCTACCGGCGCATACCAACACACTGGATTGACCTGAAAGGCGCAAGGGAACACAATCTGAAAGATGTAGATGCGCGGTTTCCGCTCAATACGCTCACCGTTGTAACAGGCGTGTCGGGTTCAGGCAAATCGACCCTGATTCGTAAGGTGCTGTACCCGGCCTTGGCCCGGCTGAAAGGCGAGGGTGGCGAAGAGGCCGGTAAGTTTTCCGATTTGAAAGGCTCCGTCGACCGAATTTCGTCCATCGAGATGATCGATCAGAACCCGATCGGTAAATCGAGCCGATCGAACCCGGTCACCTACATCAAAGCGTATGATTACCTGCGGCAGGTCATGGCCGATCAGCCTGTATCGAAGGCGCGCGGGTACAAGCCCAGCCACTTCTCATTTAACGTAGATGGTGGCCGGTGCGAGGTGTGCCAGGGCGAAGGCGAAGTGAAGGTAGAGATGCAGTTCATGGCCGACATTTATCTGAAGTGCGAAGGCTGCAACGGCCAACGCTTCAAGCAGGAGGTGCTGGAGGTAACCCTGGCCGAGAAAAACGTGTCGGAGATGCTGAACATGACCGTCGACGAAGCTATTGACTTCTTCCGCAAGGTGGAGCCAAAAATGGCCGATAAGCTGATGCCGTTGCAGGAAGTTGGTCTGGGGTATATCGGGCTGGGCCAATCGGCCAATACGCTGTCGGGTGGCGAAGCGCAACGGGTAAAACTGGCGTCGTTCCTGGGTAAGGGTAATCCCAACAAGGGGCAAACCCTGTTTATCTTCGATGAACCCACCACGGGCTTGCACTTTCACGACATTCGTAAGCTGCTGAAAGCCATCAACGCGCTGGTCGATCAGGGCGACTCGGTGATTGTCATCGAGCACAACATGGAAGTGATCAAATCGGCCGACCATATTATCGATCTGGGTAAAGAAGGCGGCGATGCCGGTGGGTACGTCACCTTCGCGGGTACACCTGAGCAGATGGTTAACCTGGAAGAAGGCGTGAGCTATACGGCCGATTTCCTGAAAGGGAAACTGTAATAGCTGCTCGTACCAGGAGCGCTGTCTTGACCGGCTTAGGCCTGCTCTCTGCACTCAGCTTCAATTAATAAGTGCTTCTTTTTTACGTGCGTTAGCAACCTATTGAGTTGCTAACGCACGTTTTTTTATGCCCCACTTTCCAGGCGTTAATTGTCAGGGGAGACTGCGCAGTTCACCCGTTGGAGCATGCGTCTTCATTTCTTTACTGATTGATGTACTATTTTGACGAAATAGGGTACTTCTGTAGAGATAGTTCATATGGTATATGATTTATCTTGGATAGACTAGTATGTTCTGTTCGAAAAATCAAAAAATGCGTTTAATAAACCATAAACTTTATTTATGAAAAAAACACTATTGGGACTCGGATTGCTAGTAGTAGTCGTGTCCGCCTGTAAAAAAGACACTGATAGCGGTGGCACTACGCCCACACCGACACCGCCCGTAGTAGAGGGGAGTGTTCCGCTAAAGTCGGTAGCTACCTTTCCAATTGCTGTAGCGGCAAGTAATGGCGCTTTTCTGACCAATGCTATATCTTCTAGCCTAATCAGTCGGGATTTCAACGGCATCACGTTTGAAAACGAGATGAAAAATAATGCCCTCGTAACTAGTTCAGGGAGCTATAATTTTGCCACAGCAGACGCTATGTTAGCTGCTGCACAAGCAGCCAACATACAGGTTCACGGGCATGTGTTAGCCTGGCACTCACAGGCACAAGGAACTTACTATAGAAGCATTTTGAGTTCGGCTACGCCGAGCGCCACCAACCTGGTCCAGAACCCCGGTTTTGAAACCAGGAACGCTGCCGGCACTTTCGCCAATTTCACAGTGCTGAATACCGGTAACCCCGCAGGCACCGCCAGCGTAACGGTAGGGGCAGGGACTACAGAGGTCCGGTCAGGTACCAGCGCTATGAAAGTAGTAAATCCCACGGCCTACGCAACAGAGCAATGGCGGGTGCAGGTGGCTACTGACCCTATTCCGCTTACGGTGGGCAAGCAATATCAGGTTAGCTATTGGGTGAAAGCAGCTGAAGCCAATGGTTCGATACGGCTGTCTACGCAACCAACGCCGTTGTATCAGGCCGATCAGACCATCGGCACCGCCTGGCAACGGGTGACCTGGCTGATTACCGCCAATGAAGCGCAAACCCGAATTGTGTTTGATATGGGCCGTAACAGCAATACCTACTACATTGATGATGTGAGTGTTAATGAACTGGTCACGGCTGGCGGCCCGACCAACAATTACGTAAAAGTGGATAGCCTGCTAAAAACGACGATTCAGCAGATTGCGGGTCATTTTAAAGGAAAAGTGCGTGGTTGGGACGTGATCAACGAGATGTTTGCCGATGGACCCGCCGGTGCTATCCGAAACAGTACCAATACGGCCAATGCTACCGCTAATGATATTTTTGTGTGGAGCGACTACTTGGGTCGTGATTTCGGGGTGAAAGCCTTCAAGTACGCCGCTGAGGCCGATCCGGCCGCCAAGTTGTTCATCAACGAGTACAACCTTGAGTCTTCTACCGCCAAACTCGATTCACTGATTGCGTATGTGGCCGAAATTAGAAGCAAAGGCGCCAAAGTAGACGGAATAGGTACCCAGATGCATGTTAGCCTGACGACGAATAGAGACCAGATAGATACCCATTTTAGAAAACTGGCGGCTACTGGTCTGCTGGTTCACGTCTCTGAACTGGATCTGGGCGTAAACACCAACAATGCAACCACGCTGCTCTTCACGGAAGCATTGGAAAACGCTCAGGCTGATATGTACAACTACATCGTCACGTCCTACATGCGCAACGTACCCAAGGCGCAACGGTACGGGTTAACTATCTGGGGTGTGCTGGATAACCAAAGCTGGCGATACAGAAACGGGGCGGATTACCCGCTCATCTACAATCCGGCCGGTACCAAAAAGAAAGCGTACGATGCCGTGCTGAACGCATTGAGGTCGGGACTGTAATTAGTTTAGCGGGTAGTTGTACAGCTGCTGTTTAGATTAAACGCATTTGATATAGCTTTGAGGGGTAGTGTGTCGATAGCAATGGCTTACAGCCAGTAGTTGCTTGAAACGCCTACCCTGCTTTACTTGCGTTTAAGCTGTATTTCTATGAAAGCCCTGATTGTTTGCACCAGCCATACTGATTACCCCACGAAGCCGCAGAAAACGGGGCTTTGGCTCAGCGAAGCCACGCACTTCTACGATGAATTGCAGGATCGCAACATTCAGTTCGACTTCGTAAGCCCCAAGGGCGGACCCATACCGCTCGATCAGCGGAGCGTTGAATCACGGGATACGACCAACGAAAAATGGATGCACAATCCGGTTTTTCAGGAAAAACTAGCCAATTCGTTGCGCCCCGACCAGATTAACCCGGCCGATTATCAGATCATTTATTTCACCGGCGGGCACGGCACTATGTGGGATTTCCCCAACGACACAACGTTGCAGGCTACTACCCGCTACATCTACGAAAACGGCGGTATGATAGCGGCTGTCTGCCACGGCGTAGCCGGTTTGCTCAACGTGACCTTGTCTGACGGCACGTCTTTCCTGAAAAACAAACAGGTAACGGGCTTCTCCAACATGGAGGAAAAAATTGCCAGGCTGGCCGAAGAGGTGCCTTTTCTGTTGGAAGACGCCCTGAAAGAGCGCGGTGCCATTTACAGTAAATCGCTGATTCCCTACGTACCTCACCTTGAAGTAGATGAGCGGCTGGTAACCGGCCAGAACCCCCTTTCAGCCCGCAAAGTAGGCCGCAAAGTAGTGGAAGAGATGTTTGAGAAGTAGGTCTGAAAACAGGGTCCTGGTAGTCGGATAAAAAATAGTCCTGAGTCTGGAAAGTCAACGCTAATACGACCTTCCAGACTCAGGACTATTTTTTATCCGACTATCAAGACTAAATAACTACATGCGGGAAAATAGCCCGAAACGTGGGGAGAATCTGGTCTTTATCGGATACGTTCGGATTCTCGATGCCCCAGTTGATGTTCAGGTCAGGATCGTCCCAACGAATACCGCCTTCGGCCTGTTTGTTATACACATTAGTGCACTTGTAGCTGAAAATGCTGTCTTCCAGAGCCACAAATCCGTGGGCAAATCCTTCGGGAATCCAGGCCATATTAGCCAGTTTGGCATCGAGCAGGAACGTTTCGTACTGACCGAACGTGGGCGACTCCGGGCGGCAGTCAACGGCCACGTCGAGCACCTGCCCGGTTATTACGCGAACCAGCTTGCCCTGCGCAAAGGGCTCATTCTGAAAATGCAAACCGCGAAGTACTCCTTTAGTCGAAAACGACTGGTTATCCTGCACAAAATCGAAGGGTAAGCCCAGCGAAGCAAAGAGCGGCTTGTTGTACGACTCGAAAAAATGGCCGCGTTCATCTTCGAAAATACGGGGAATCAACTCGATCAGGCCCTCGATGGCTGTTTGGCGTACTTGCATAGTTGAATTTCTGGTAGACAGTACAAAAATAGACTTCTCTACGGTACGTTCGTACTTTTGAGCCTTTCCATTTTAGGTATTGGCACCAAACGCTATGAATTACCAGGCACTGTCGGCACAGATCCGGCAAAAGAAATCATACCTCTGTGTAGGGTTAGACACTGATATCCAGAAACTACCACCGCATCTGGCCAACGTACCTGACCCGGTTTTTGAATTCAACAAGGCCATTATCGACGCCACCGCGCCTTATGCGGTTGCCTACAAACCTAATATCGCCTTCTACGAAGCACAGGGGCCACGCGGCTGGGAAAGCCTCCAAAAGACGCTGGACTACATTCCCAAGGATTGCTTTACCATCGCCGACGCCAAACGCGGCGATATTGGTAATACCTCTGGCCTGTACGCTCGTGCCTTCTTCGACCCCTCGGCCGCTGGCCTCAACTTCGATTCTATTACCGTAGCGCCTTACATGGGCCATGATTCAGTCATGCCTTTTCTGGCGTACCCTGGCAAATGGGTGATCCTGCTGGCCCTGACCAGTAACCCCGGTAGCGCCGATTTTCAGCGCCAGCTGGTGGATAACGAAACGCAGGAGTTGTTTGAAACGGTCATTCAGAAGGCGCAAACCTGGGCCACACACGAGCAATTGATGTTTGTGGTTGGTGCCACCCAGGCCGATCAGATCGCCCGGATTCGCGAGCTGGCTCCCGACAATTTCCTATTGGTGCCCGGCGTTGGTGCACAGGGCGGATCGCTGGCCGACGTATCGAAAAACGGACTCACCAAAGATGGTGGATTGCTTGTAAATGCCTCACGAAGTATTCTGTATGCCTCGTCGGGCATTGATTTTGCCGAAGCGGCCGCCGCCGAAGCAAAAGCCATTCAGCAAGAAATGGCAACGTACCTGAACTAATGCTCTTTCAAGCCGTATACGTACCAGGCCGCTACTACAGTCTGACTGTTCTGAGAGCGGCTGGTACGTAGGCTGCTGTTGACGCAGGTGTAAGCAATTTACCTGACCTGCCTATAGCTGATCGTGTAATAAAACGTACCCATCGGCCCGGATGGACAGCTTCGCTGGATTGGGAAGCCAAACTCGTTGACGCGCTGATTTTCGTAGACGATAGTGCCCTCGCTACAGTCTAACTGACCAAACGAAACGGAGCAGCTCTTTCTCTTTTGAAAAGCCAAATTATTGCTGGTCAGTGGGTTGTCCAGAAAATACAACGGTCTGCTGTATATGCTTTGGTCAGAAGCCGCTATCAACGCCGCCAGTATCTGATATTCTTTGCTGGTTGAAAATATATTCTGGTACTGATCATATTGCTGGTCAAGCACCTGTACATAATTAGCTGGGTTTCGTTCCTGGCTCTTTTTCGATTCGGTCAGGTAATCCAGATGGCCCTGACTGTCCAGATAAAGTCGACCCAGCGCCACACTCCTATTGACCGGATACCCTGCCTGATCAAGTGAAATACTGACCTGTTTCACGGCCTGGTTGCCAATCCGAACCTGAGCGGTAAGCGTATTTCCTGCATATGTTAGGTCGAAACCAGACGACTGGCTGTAGCGCTGCAACGTATTGTCGAACAGTTCTGTGTTGAGGGTGATCGTGCTTAACCGATTATCGTCTGTGTAGGAAAACCTTACCCATGGGGTGGCAGGCGCGTTTCCTGATGTAAGTAACGAGTCCCGGACAGACAGAAGCTGGTTCGCGCTATTGTAGGCAAACAGCGATCGGTATACCCAATGCGCCAACGCACCTTCGGAATGCCACTCGATTGTAGTAGGCAGCAGGACTGTCTTTTCGACGGGCCGTGAATTAATTGTCGACTGATCATTGCAGGAAAGGAGCCCTACGTTGAGGGAGCCAAACACCAGAAAAAAGAGGAAACGAAGCGAGAGAGCCATAGCTGGTAGTTAATAAGTTGAGTGTAAACAAACGTAGTTAGTTAGTGAGCAGTGGGGCGAATGGTGAACGACGCGCCAACCAGAAACGGGTGAATATTCAATTGGCGGTCACCACTGAAGAGGCGGCTGAACCCATACTGAACCATTGGTCCCACCTGAATTGAATAAGCTGATCTTAACGGTATGGCTGTTGTTAGTGCTGCCTGCCCCCATAAGAGGGTTTGCCCGGTGGCGGGCAGGTACGTTCCCTGACCACCCACACGAGCGGCATATTGGCCGGGGCGTTTACCCAAACCCAGTGTGTATTCCTTAGCCAGACTAGCGCCCAGCAGGGTCAACGAGCTGTTTTCGGCCACCGACTGGCCCAGACGGGTAATTCGGTATTCGTTTTGTCCCGTTGCTTCGATCCGGTATTCGTTCGTTGCCAGGTCATAGTAGGCCCAGCGCCTCAACTGACCAGCCATGAGCTGAACGGCGAACTGCCGCCACATTACGCCACCACTGACCTGATAGCCCCATGTTGGTGCCGAAAAAGTGGCCGGTGCATCAACCCGTTGCACGTAGGTTTCTGGCCTGGTTACAATAGTCATGAACTGAAACGTACTCAACGGCGACACGCTGGCCAGCCAACGCAAAGATGCCCGGTGGCTTTCAGCGGTCGCCTCAGTTGGTTGCTGAGGCAACTGCACCACCTGCCGCGTAATGGTATAGTCGGGTACACGCAACGGGCGAATAGCTGCGGGCTGCAACCTCGCCAGCGCCTCTTGCCCGAAAACGCTATCGTAACGGGCTGGCTCAGGTGACGCGCGAACGGAAATTGATAGCGGCGAATCTAGATCCACCTGCATGTCGGTACGAGATATGGGTCGGCGGTTGACTGCCTGATCAGCAACCGAAAATACCCGCACCTGATCACCGCTAGTTGGCCTTGACCGCGCTTTACGCGCCGCCGAGCGAGTGTACTGGCGAGGCAACGCTGCTGTTGCATCTGTATGAAATTCGTCTGGCCGAATCATTTGCTGTACCGTCGATCGGGTCGATGAGCTAGCGGGCTGGCTAGTGGTCAGACTAGCACCATCAGCGGCAGCAACCTGATGGTGGTGAATGGCTGACCGTCTCTTAGCCTGTAGTGAACCCGCGTTGTGTGGCTTGGATAGCGGCCGCTTTAATTGAACATCAATAATCGGGCGGGGCAGGACGCGCTCCGGTCCGTAAAGGACGCCGACGATCAGCAGGAGCAGGAGAGCTGCCAGAATAACGTACCCGGAACGTGTGGTTGAAGAAACGGGTAATTGCTGCCATATCCGCTTCTTGAGCGCTCTCGACGGAGTTCGCTCAAAGTCGTTGAAAACCCGCTGGAAGCGCTCTTTCAGGGCTTTGTCGGTCGAATCATCCGAAGAATTCATGACGTTTAGTGCCGTTTTGGTGACTGAGTTTGCTTAATAATTGCTTTGCCCGGCTGTATTGCGAGCGCACCGTTGCTTCCGGAATGCCCAATAACGTAGCAATGTCGGCATGGGTGTAATCCTCGATCAGATAGAGGTTCACCACCAGCCGATACTGGTCGGGTAACTGGTTGATAAACGCTAGCAGGGCATCCAGGTTAAGCTGGTTGATCATTGAGTCATAATCGTCGCTGACCAGCTCATCGGTGCTTTCTTCATAAGTGCTGAATCGTTCTTGCGGCCGGGTGGTCCGATTGTAGTAGTTGATCGCCGTTCGCACAATGATCGACTTTACCCAACTATCGGCCGATTCTGGTTTATCTAACTCCCGGATATGCTGAAAAATGCGGATAAACGCTTCCTGAAAAATATCTTCTGCTTCGGCTACCGTTCGGGCGTAGCGTACGCAAACCCCCAGCATTCTATTTTTGTAGCGTTCATAGAAAGCATGCTGTGCCTGTGCCTCCTCGCGCTGACAGGCAAGCACCAGATCGCGCAGGGTCGGGTATTTCTTACGGCCAAATAATGCCATCTGAATGAGCCGGTTAAGAGCGATTAGCCAGTGGCTACACCAGATTCAGGTACGTCCGTTGCACAAGCTGCCCCTGTTGGTCGAACGTCATGAACCAAGTTTGCCGACCTTTCTGCACATTGACGGTGTAGGTGGTTAGGCCCGCGTACTGGCTTTTCCTGAGCAGACTAAACTGGCCACTATTGCTGAATCCCGCCAACTCAGGTGTTTGTTGCAGGTACGTTTGTATCGCGCTCGGCAACTGATTGATGAACGAGTAGTACTGGGCATTGGCCGATCCTGTGGCGGCAACCAACTGACCGTTCTCCTCATAGGTGAGGTTGTAATAAGTGGTATTTTGCTGCGCCGAAACGGCATACTGCTTTTTGCCCTGGGCATCAACGGTTACCAGCGCGTAACTAAACACGGCCCCCTGCGCTGCAAGCGATTGCTGGATAGAGGGTGGGAGGTCGAGCAGCGTTTCGGTCCGGAATTCCAGCTGGTTGCTGGGTAGCAGTTCGGTTGTGTAGGTGATCTGGCTGTTCAGGCTGGTAACGTTCCAGCGAAACGTGTAGCGGTTTCCCAGCCAGTCGTAGTCGGCAAAAATAAACTGCCCATTGTTGCCGCCATCTCTGAACCAGCTATAGTTCTGCACTCTGAGATTGGTGAACGTACCTCCGTCAATAACGGTATTGCGAACCAGGGAGGCCAGTGAATCCGGCACCGCCTGGGTTTGCAACTGGTAGGCGATCAACAGCTTTTGCGGACTGGTAGCAGCGCTGAAGCGAACCGATTTCTGCGTGAAATTCACCTGCCACACCCGCCCTTTCTCCAGGGTCTTGAAGAGTATGTCGGCTGCTCCCGGATACTGATCGGTAAGAGCCTGAATGGCACTTGCCGGAATCGTTTCGGTCGGAGCGAATTGAGTATCGGTTACTTGGTTGCAGGCCAGCAGGAATACGCTGAGCAGCGATAGTAAGAGTATGCTTTTCATGTGTTGAGCAGGTTATGCTGCACTTGGTAACATATAGCTACCAAAATGAGTCAGTGGTGAAGTTAGTCAAGGGTATAGACACCGTTCCTGCACGCTGGTGTTGCATAGGTCTGCTTTATTTTCGCCGCTGCCTGGTGTCTGTGTACAGTTGAGAAGCGTATTTTGTTGACTAACTTTCTGATGATGAGCTTATTGTTGCTTATATATCCGCTCGTGCCATTCCTGCCAATCGTAAAAGAATAATCAATGCGCTGGCTAAAGTTGCGGGGTTCTATGCCAACTTTAGGCGTAAGCGGTGCAACTTTGAACTGCATACATCAGCCACTAAACCCTAAACGATCCCTTGTCTTTCATTCCTGCTTCTGAATCGCCCGCCGAACTATCGGTCAAGGCCATTATTGTAGGTGCGCTGTTCGGCGTGCTGTTCGGAGCCGCCACGGTCTACCTATCGCTGAAAGCCGGTTTGTCCGTTTCGGCATCTATCCCGATTTCGGTGCTGGCCATTTCATTGGGGCGACGTTTTCTGAACACGACCATCCTGGAGAATAACATCATTCAGACTACCGGGTCGGCGGGCGAGAGTATCGCGTCGGGTGTTGTGTTCACCATGCCCGGCTTCCTTTTCCTGACCGATGGCGCCTCAGCCGACTTCTTCAACTACTGGACTATCCTGACGCTAGCTATCGTGGGCGGTCTGGTAGGTACGTTGATGATGGTGCCCCTGCGCCGGTCGCTCATTGTGCAGGAACACGACACGTTGCCTTACCCCGAAGGAACCGCCTGTGCGTCAGTGCTGATTGCCGGTGAAAAAGGCGGCGATTTTGCCAAAACGGCTTACCTGGGTCTGGGCGTGGCGTTTCTGTACGCGGCCCTTCAAAAGGTGCTGCATGTTATTGCTGAGGTGCCTGTTTGGGCTACCAACCAGGTGAATCGCTATTTTCCATCAGCGCAGGTCGCGGGTGAGATCACGCCGGAGTATTTGGGCGTGGGCTACATTATTGGCTTTCGCATTTCGGCGGTGCTGGTGGCCGGTGGTTTTCTGGCGTGGCTCGGCCTGATTCCCCTACTGGCTTCGGTGGTGCCGGGCGAAACCATTGCGCTACAACTTCAGAAACTGGGCTACCTCGCCGACCTCGCCAAAGCGGGCGGACCGGGTGGCTGGAATCCTGAAACGAAAACCTTTTCCGACACTGCCGCCGCCATTTATCGGGCCTATATTCGGCAAATCGGGGCTGGGGCCGTAACGGCCGGTGGGTTCATGACCCTCTTGAAAACTATTCCGACCATTGTATCGTCGTTTAAAGCATCCATTGGAAGTGGCGCTGGCTCCAACGCCGAACTGGCGAACCAACCCGGTGGTATCCTGCGTACCGACCGTGAACTGAGCGGCCGCTTTGTGGTTATCGGCTGTATCGTACTGGCCGTGCTGATGGTGTTGCTCCCCCAAATCCCCGGCGATACGTACCTGACCAAAGCCCTGATTGCCATTCTGGTGCTCGTTTTTGGCTTTTTCTTCGTTACTGTTGCCAGCCGCATCGTGGGCTTGATCGGGTCAAGTTCATCGCCGGTGTCAGGGATGACCATTGCTACCATCATGGGCACGGCCCTGATCTTCATTAGTATCGGCCTCACGGGACGTACCTATGAACCTGCCGTTCTGGTGGTAGGTAGTCTGATTTGTGTAGCCGCCGCCAACGCCGGTGCCACCTCGCAGGATTTAAAAACGGGCTACCTCGTGGGGGCTACGCCCCGCGCGCAACAATTGGCCCTGCTGGTGGGCGTTGTGGTATCGTCACTGGTAGTAGGTGCTACCGTGAAGCTGCTCGACACACCCACGCCCGATCTGGTGGCGCAGGGCATCACGCACGCCATCGGTACCGACAAATTTCCCGCGCCACAGGGTACGCTCATGGCCACGCTCATCAAGGGGTTACTATCGTTTAACCTCGACTGGCAGTTTGTGCTGGTGGGTGCCGTGCTGGCCTTCGTATTTGAGCTGATCGGCGTAAGCGCCTTGGCCTTCGCCGTTGGTCTGTATCTGCCCTTGTCAACAACGCTGCCCATCTTCGCGGGTGGTTGCGTGAAAGCCTTCACCGACTGGCGCAAGAAGAAGCCGGTTGTGGCTCAAACGGGGCAGCCATTGGAAGAAGAAATGGAAGAAACCGACGACCTGAGCAAAGGTAATCTCTTTGCCACGGGTCTGGTGGCGGGTGGCGCGCTGGCTGGCGTGCTGGTGGCACTCCTGTCCGTTAACGACGGTGTGTACACGGCTCTGTCGAAGCTGTCGCTCGAACCGGCGCTGGAAGGTGCCTTTGGCGATGGCGGTTATCAACTGCTCGGTGCATTATTCTTCGCTGCTCTGGCCGGTACACTGGGTTGGATGGGCCTGAAGAAATAGGTAATAGGCGTTTGCGATCCGTTTTCTGTGGCGTCGTTAAGTAGTCGTGACGCCACAGAAAATAGACTATTTTCTATAGCCAACCGTAGCGAACAGCGGGTCGCTCTGGCCTGGGTTTGGGCTGCGGTCATGGGTGCGGATATCCGTAAACAGCCCCGTTTGGTCGTAATATGTTTCGACCAACTCAGCATGGCCGGCATCGTCGAGGGCTTGCCAGACGGCAACGGCTTTGGTCGGAAACATTCGGTTCGAGAACACCGTAATAAAAGGGCTGCCCGGTTTCAGCACCCGCGCCACTTCCCGAAAAACAGCGACAGGCTGCGTCAGGTATTGCACCGATACCGTCATTACACAACCATCGAACTCGCCGTCTTTGTAAGGCAGCGTTGGGTTCTGATTCAGGTTCTGCACGATATAGTCTGTCAGTTGCGGATTCTGCTTCAGTTCCGTTTCGTTCATGCCCTGACCCGCCACGCGGCTATACGCTACATCGGTGGCGGTCCCGCGTCCGGGCAGGTGACTGCGCCAGCTGCTCATCAGATCGAGAATGGCCCCGCCGGGTGGTAGCACTTCACGGAAAAGGGCTGTGGTCGCCGCAATAGCGGGATCATCGATATGCACGACCAGTCGGGCCGACCGGTAAAATTCATCGTCGGATGTTTCATCATACTTCCGGAAATAATTCGCCGGAAGATTGGGGTTGAGTTGGGTACGTTGCGCCATGACTAATTAACCCCTGATATGGCTGATTCGTTAAGCCTTTCGCGCTAAAAAAGTCGTAGCTGAATTGTGTATACGTAATTTGCTTATCGGCTATAGTTCGGCACATGTTTTGTTGAGTATAAGCAGTTTGCGAGAGTACCTTATCGTCAACGGAGGGTGTTCTCAAGACATGCCATTCCCTACGTGCCCACACCTGTTTTATGCTTGTTCGCGACCTGCTTATTGTCGTTCTGGGCCTTATTTCCCGGTTCGCCTTTGCCCAAACTACCTGCCAGGCACCTCAGTCACCCTATACGGGTTCAGTCGGTAGCCAATCGGCGCAAATAAGCTGGTATAATTCTGGGGGAGGTTCACTTACCTATCAGGTTCAGTACCGATTTAATGGACAGGTAGGCTGGACATCCAATGGAGTGAGTACATCATCGTCGGTAACACTGTCAAATCTGGTGCCCCGCACTAGTTATGAATGGCGTGTGCGTAGTATCTGTGCGGTTGGTGATACATCGGCGTTTACCAATTCGCTGTCATTCAGTACGGAATGTAAAACACCACAAGGCCTATATACCAGCACGATCTCGGCTGAATCGGCTCAGGTTAGCTGGTCGTTTTACGGTAATGAGTCCCCAGCCTACCAGATGCAATATAGAGTGGCGGGGGCAGCAGCTTGGATCAACAGACCCGTGCAATCATCGGCCTACGGTACATTAACTAACCTGGTTAATAATACTGATTATCAATGGCGGGTACGTAGCATTTGTTCGCCAGGCGATACCTCTGCTTTTTCGACTCCCCTCTCGTTTCGGACTGTATGCTATTTGCCAGGAGGGAGCTATACAACAGATGTTACCTTCCGATCAGCCAGGTTGTACTGGTATAGTGGCGCATCAGGCGCTTCTTACGACGTATACTGGCGAGTAGCTGGCGCTACCGACTGGACCAGCGTCAACGCGAATACCAGTACGTCGATGACCCTGAATGGACTGGCTAACAACACAACGTATGAATGGAAAGTACGGACTGTCTGTTCGGCAAATGCTACGTCAGCCTTTACCTCGCCGGTTACCTTTCAGACCCAATGTCTATCGCCCAATTCACTGTACACATCGGTTCCGAATACGGACGTAGCCGAACTGCGCTGGACAAATCCGCTTGGTGTTTTTGCGACAGACCTGCGCTGGCGTGCTATTGGCGCGGTAAACTGGATCGACGTAGCCAATCTGACCAGTACTGATTATGGGTTGACGGGGTTGACACCCAATACAAGTTACGAATGGCAGGTACGTTCGGCTTGTTCGGGAACGGACAAATCGGCCTGGTCGCAGTCGGTACAGTTTATCACCCGCTGCGATCTGCCGACTAATGTAACGTCATCAAATATTGGCAGTAGCCGGGCTGATCTGAGCTGGACAGCGAAGACAGTGGCAACTCTGCAATATCGCCTGGCGAATGCCAGCAACTGGACAACGATCAGTTCGGTCAGTTCACCCTATTCAGTAACAGGACTGTCTAACAATACAGTGTACGAATGGCGCGTTGCGACGGCCTGCGCCCAGGGAACACCGTCTGACTATAGTGCCACGCAACTTTTTATAACCAGATGTGATAGTCCTCAGTATTCTTCAGCCAGCGTCAATATAAACAATGGAATTAATTTCTCGTGGGGTGGCCCCTCAGACGGCGTTTATGAACTGCAGTGGCGAGTGGCGGGAACAACGGATTGGACAAGTGTGAGCGGAATTACCCAAACTGGGTATTCGCTTAATTCGCCAACGCTGAACACAACGTATGAATGGCGGGTGCGACGGGTCTGTTCACCCACAGACTTCTCTGATTTTACGCCAACGAATAGTATCACGGTAACCTGTCAGGCCGCTTATCTCTCGCCATACGCCTATAAACTAACGTCGAATTCAGTTAGTCTGAACTGGAATACGTATTCGAGTAAATCAACTGATACGTATGAATTACAATGGCGACCAGCCAGTACTACAGCCTGGACAACAGTAACAGGCCTGACCACCTCACCCTACACCTTAACGGGGCTTACAACGGGTGTAACGTATCAATGGCGAGTGCGTCGGATGTGTACGCCTACAATTGGGTCGGACTACAGCACCACGATCGAGTCGTTTACTATTCCCTGTAATCAACCCACTTCTTTTTACAGCACGTCAGTTGCGACGACAACTGCCTCGGTCCAGTGGTACGGAAATGATTCGTATCCGCCCTATGACCTGAATTACAGACCCGCTGGACAAGCCAACTGGCTTTCGGTACCCAATATTGTCGCCAGTATGTTTTCGCTGACGGGCCTTACGCCCAACACCGTCTATGAGTGGCAGGTACGTTCGGCCTGCTCAACAACAGGTACAGCTCCGGCATTTGGGGCTATACAGTCGTTTTCGACCTACTGTGGCGGAACACCCACTGGTTTTTCAATTATCTCGGTGATTGCCGGAGCCGTTACTGTGCGCTGGAGTGGGGCAGCAGGCGTTGCTTTCTACGAGATTCAGTATCGGGAAGCAGGCACAACTAACTGGCTTGTTAAAACAGTACCTGCCAACGAAGTTGACCAGTCGCAGAACCAGACCATAATTACAAAGCAGTACACGTTTTATGGCTTACCAACTGGCAAGAACTACGAGTGGCGGGTCCGGTCTATCTGCGAAGCCGGTATCAGTTCGCCCTTCGCTGATGGGCCTGTAATGACCATAAATTGCCCGAGTACGGGTGGTAGTAGCTATGCGTATCAGGTAGATAATACGCGGGCCACTATCGTGTGGTCTGCGCTCGGTTCTACGGATACCTACGACCTGCAGTGGCGGCAGCAGGGAGCGTCTACGTGGCTGTCAGAGCAAACGACAACGGGCTCTGCGTACACGCTGACCAATCTACAACCAGGCTTTACCTACGAGTATACCGTACAACGGGTGTGCGCCCCTGGCCTGAAGAGTGCTGTTGTGGGCAATAGTGTGTCAATTCGTTACCAAGTCCCTACAGACCTGAGTGTCAGATTTCGATCCGGTAATTCAGTGAATGTCACCTGGAAATATCCGGCTGCTTCATCCGCTGAACTAACAGGAACCGCGTTTACGATCCAATATCGGCTAGCCGGAACAACCAGTTGGACCACCGTGAGTGTACCCGCTGCTACCGCTGTTGGCCAGTATCCATCGCTCTCTGTTCCGGTGTTGGGCTTAACCGTTGGCGCTGCCTACGAATTTCAGGTACGTGCCGGGGCTGTTGGTCAACCGGGGTCTGACTATACGTACACGGCTTACTATGCCGTATCCTGTTCAGTGGTCGGTTCGGTTCAAACGGCGGTTGGTACGACCTCTGCCAATTTATCGTGGTACGCTACGTCGACAGATATCCCATTCCAGCTCCAGTGGCGGCAGGCTGGTAGCGCCACATGGACAACCGTTGCTGTACCCGGCATGGCCTATGGGGCAACCGTGGCTTACTCACTAACCGGTCTGGCCAACAACAGCAGTTACGAATGGCGGGTGGCGACCAATTGCGGCGATGGCGTACTGTCAGACTATACAGCGATCCAGTCGTTTGTGACGGGTTGCGTCGTAACGGCCGCGTCGAGTGTGTATGCTACCGCAGCGGCAACGTCGGCCTACATAACCTGGAGCTACTATCCGGCCACGCTGGCGAAGTCAATTTTACAATATCGGCTTGCGAACGCAGTCACCTGGACCGACATCAGTCCGCAGACGAGTACGAGCTATTCGCTCACGGGCCTTGCGACCAATGCCGCCTATGAGGTACGTATTCGGAGTGTTTGTGAAGGAGGTGACACCTGGGCTGTTAGTAGTGTTAGTCCGTTTCAGACCGTTTGCCGGGCGGTGTCGTCATTTTATGTATACGATACGCAGGAGCGGTCGGCTCGCATCAGTTGGTCAACGTCTGGATCGCCAACTATCATTCAGTGGCGACAGGCAGGGGGCACTAGTTGGATCGAAGCAGCAGCAACTGGTAGTCTGGTGGAGCTTACCGGGTTGACCCCCGGTACTGCCTATGAGTACCGGTTTCAGACAACCTGCTCACCCGGTAGTTTACCCATTTACACCGGAACCGGCACGTTTACCACGAAAACTACAAGTTTGCCCACGATCTCGCTCTGGGCCGATAGTACGGGCGTCGATTTTGCCCGTCTGTTGATCAACAAGGCCGACCAGACAGCATATCGACTTCAGTGGCGGGTAGTAGGGGCAAGTAGCTGGTTTAGCACAGGTTCATTGACCAGTACAACCTATCTGTTACAAAATCTGACGCCCGGTACTACCTACGAAGCCCGACTGGCTCAGACCTCTGGCAATAGCACAGCTGTTTACAGCAACATTACACAGTTTGCCATGAATTGCCCGACGTTCACAACTGTAACCGTTACGGCTTCATCAGCCCAGGCGGCTTCGGTATACTGGTCGTTAACGAAAGCAATGCCGGTAGTGGTGCAATGGCGGATTGGCGGTAGTGTGTCATGGAATACGGTGTCGTTCCCATCTGGTGGGGCAATTGGTTCATTGACCGGGCTGTCGCCGGCCACCAGCTACGAATGGCGGGCTGCGCCAACGTGTAGTGCATTTACGTCGGTGGGTACATTCCGTACGCCTGCCTCGTGCCAGGCTCCTTTCGATGGCGGTACCACTGAGGTTAATTTATCGTCAGCTACGTTATACTGGAGCGCTTATTCGAATCCCGCCCAATTTACGGTTCGATACCGGGTAGTAGGAACAACAAACTGGATTGTACGAACAGGGATCAGCAGCAGTCCGTTTACGCTGACGGGGCTCAGCGCCAACACAACATATGATTGGGCGGTAGCCGACCAATGTGGCGGAAACACAGCCCTGTTGTTCAGTAGTCCGCATCGGTTTACCACGCAGTGTTTGCCAGCCTACTACGCATCAACGCAGGCCGTGTCTACCCAGGCGCGATTAACCTGGAGTGAGGGCGGACCTGACTACGTAGTGAGGTGGCGGCGTTCAGGGGCCAGCCAGTGGAACCAGGCGACGACAACGGCTAAATCGTTTATGCTGTCAGGCCTGGAACCCAATACCTCTTACGACTGGCAGGTGCGCAGTGCGTGTACACCCGAATCGTCGGGTTTGTATTGGAATACATTTTCTACGCAGTGCGGGGGAAGCTTTATCTATAGCCAGGTCGCCAGGCCAGTCAGCGCCAATGCCGTATCGTTGACCTGGACAACGAGTTATGGTACCGACGATCTGAATTTATATACGGTTGGCTGGCGCGTGAAAGGAACCACCAATTGGACTACACAGTCGGGTGTGGTGGCTCCTTATAGGTTAACTGGTCTGGCAGATAATACAACGTATGAATGGCAGGTACGTCCCGATTGCCGCACACAATTTGATACGCCACTGACGTTTCAAACAACTTGCGCCCTGGTGATACATCAGCGGGTGGGCCAGCAAACCAGTTCGACGGCACAGCTACTATGGAACGATATCTTTGGCGGCACACCCTATACATTGCAATGGCGCGAAGCAGGTGCTGATACCTGGAATACCGTGTCGGGCATCAACGGCACGACGTACACCCTCAGTGGATTGACCAATGGGACTCAATATGAGTGGCAGGTTCGTGGTGAGTGCGCAGGGGGGTCACCTTACCTGACCACAACGGCGTTTAGATTGATCAGTGAGCGGCAAACGAGCATATACACGGTAAAAACGGGTGCCTGGAACGACGCTGCCGTCTGGTCGTGCAACTGCGTTCCAACCGCAACCGACGCCGTATTGCTGCGTCATGCCGTTACGGTACCGACTAGCTATACAGGCTATACTAAACGGATTTTCTACGAAGGGGGTGGGCAGTTGAAAATGGGTGCCACCTCCCTTGTAAAACCAACACAATAGATGAAGTCAGGCGTTTCGGTTCAAATCGGTAGCTTTGCCTGCTGCAACGTACCTGATTATGATTACCGAAACAACGTCTCATTACGATAATTTAGAGCAGATGTCGGTGCGCGACCTGCTGGTGAATATTAACCGCGAAGACCAGACCGTGCCGCTGGCCGTGGAAAAAGCCATTCCGCAACTCGAAGCGCTGGCTACGCAAGTGACGACCCGCATGCGGGAAGGCGGTCGGCTGTTCTACATTGGCGCGGGTACCAGCGGTCGGCTGGGGGTGGTCGATGCGTCGGAGTGCCCGCCTACCTACGGCGTGCCGCACGACCTGGTAGTGGGCCTGATTGCCGGGGGCGACGGTGCCATCCGGAAAGCCGTCGAATTTGCCGAAGATGATCCCGAGCAAGCCTGGAAAGACCTGAGCGCCTATAAAATCGAGGCCATCGATACCGTAGTCGGCATTGCCGCGTCGGGGCGTACTCCGTATGTAATTGGTGGGCTGAACGCCGCCCGCGAAGCCGGTTGTCTCACAGGCTGTATCGTCTGTAACCCCGGTTCGGCCGTAGCGCAGGCAGCCGAGTTTCCGGTGGAAGTGGTCACGGGCCCTGAATTTGTGACAGGTAGCACCCGCATGAAGGCCGGCACGGCACAGAAGCTAGCCCTCAATATGTTATCGACTACCGTCATGATTCAACTGGGGCGGGTGAAGGGCAACAAGATGGTGGATATGCAATTGTCGAACATCAAGCTCCAACAACGCGCCGCCTACATGGTTATGGACGAGCTGGGTGTATCAGAAGCGGAAGCTAAAGACCTACTGAACCGCTTCGGCAACGTGCGCGGAGCAATTGATAATTATAAATAGTTTGTGGTTTGCTGTTTGTGGTTGTGCTGCCAGGCCACAGAGATGGTCGATTAGCAGCACAACCACAAACGACAAACAGCAAAATGTTATTCCATGAAAGCCATTCAACTCCTTGCCCTGCACCAGCCGCTTGCGCTGGTCGACGTACCCGATCCTGTGCCTCAGCCAGGCGAGATGGTGGTCGATGTGAAAGCCGCTGGGCTCAATCACCGCGATGTGTTTGTGCAACAGGGCCTGTATCCGGGCATTGTGCTGCCGGTATTCCCCGGCTCCGACGGGGCGGGCATTGTCTCGGCCGTGGGCGAGGGCGTCGACCGGTCGTGGCTGAACTGTGAGGTAATCATCAACCCTGCGCTGAACTGGGGAGCAAACCATGCGGTGAACAGCCCGGCCTTCACCATTCTGGGAATGCCCACGGCCGGCACGTTCGCCGAAAAAATCGTAATCTCGAAGGCCAACGTCTACCATAAACCCTCGCACTTATCGTTCGACGAAGCCGCTGCCTTACCGCTGGCGGGCCTCACGGCCTGGCGTGCGCTGATGTCGCGGGCTGCCCTGAGCCAGTCAAATCCCGAGCGGGTGCTGATTACGGGCGTTGGCGGTGGCGCGGCCCTGTTTGCCCTGCAATTTGCCGTGGCGGCCGGGGCCGACGTGTGGGTAACGTCAGGCTCAGATGAAAAGCTGGCGAAAGCCCGCGAACTGGGTGCCAAAGGCGGTGTGAATTACAAAGAAGCCGACTGGCACAAAACCCTGCTAAAACTGGCGACCAACGGCGATGCCGCCCAAAGTAAAGCGGGCTATTTCGACGTGATCATCGACAGTGCCGCCGGACCCGATTTTGCGAAGCTGACCCAGGTAGCGGCTCCGGCTGGGCGAATCGCCTTTTTTGGGGGTACGTCCGGCAAAATAACCGATGTACAACCGTCGGTTATCTTCTTTAAGCAGCTATCGATTTTTGGCACTACCATGGGCAACGACGCTGAATTTGCCGATATGCTGCGGTTTGTAGAAAAGCACCAGCTTCGGCCCGTGATCGACTCGGTTCGGCCCCTGGCCGAGGCCCAGGCGGCATACGACCGCCTGCACGCCGGGCAACAACTGGGTAAACTAGTGCTGTCGATTGCCTGACGC
This sequence comes from Fibrivirga algicola, assembly GCF_011742925.1. Classification (GTDB taxonomy): domain Bacteria; phylum Bacteroidota; class Bacteroidia; order Cytophagales; family Spirosomataceae; genus Fibrella; species Fibrella algicola. The sequence goes on along the minus strand of NZ_WAEL01000003.1, from coordinate 684,228 downwards.
ATGATTCAGCTGTCTCCCGACCTAACGTACCCGACCCAGTGTCCGGCCTGTAACGCGGCCAATCCGGCTGGTCAGGTACGTTTCGCGGGAGCCGTAACACTGGCCGAGTCGACTTGCCCGGTTTGTGCCACATTATACCACCAAACCCTGCCCATCGGGCAATTCAACCGATTTCCGGTGGCTGTTAGCTATACCGGGCAGCACGTCCGTGTGGCCGGACGCGGTCGCTGGCTGCTTGATTTGGTCACGTGTTGCGCCCAACCAGCGCCCCGTACCGAGGTCTGCCTTGTCTCCGTGGTGCCGGGCCGTGGCAGCATTAGTGTTACTGACCAGCCTTCGGCGATCATCCTGCTCGTTTGCCTTGATGCCTGTTATGGCCATGCGCTGATGCTGTTGTTCAACGCACAACGCCATCACGACCAGCATCCAGACCGGCCCACTATTGCCATTGTACCCCGTTCGCTGGTTTGGCTGGTTCCCGACTACGTAGCCGAAATTTGGGTGGTCGATACGCCACTGGCGGCCTTGAACCGGCCCATACCCGGTCTCGATGCGTTTATCAACCAGCAACTTGCCCGTTTCAAGACGGTCTGGCTCAGTCACGGGTACAATCACTTCGACCACCGCACTATTCGCTTCGCCGATTTTACCCGTACCCCGAAATTCGACCTGAATCACTTCGATCAGGATGCGGTTCGGCAGATCACGTTTGTGCTGCGCGAAGATCGGCTCTGGCTGCGTTTTGGCTGGGAGCGCCTGGCGTACCGGGTTAGTCAGCGGGTTGGTTTGGTCTCAAAAACGCGCTCGTTCTGGATACGCTGGCAGGTCCGTCGGTACCGGCAGTTGGCCAGTCACCTTCAGCAACTAAACCCAGTCATTCAACTCAGCGTGACTGGGTTAACCGCCGCTGACCCGGCAACCGGATTTGGAGCGTCAGTAAACGATCTGCGCCTGCCTTCGCCTCTCTCGCCTGTACAGGAACGTACCTGGTGTGCGCAGTATGCCCGCAGCCATGTGGTGGTAGGTGTGCACGGATCGGGTATGCTGCTGCCAACGAGTCTGGCGGCTGGTTTTGTAAACCTGTTACCGCCCGACAAGCTGGCTCACTACGCCGAGGATGTGCTGCTGGCGCACGACAACCCCATTCACCAAACGCTGCTGGGCCGTTTTCTGCCAACAGGCAGCTCGCCCAGGCAAGTGGCCGCCCTGCTCAACAGCCTGCTGATCGAATTTCCTGTCTGGCTCAACGAAGCCCGGCAGCGGTAGCAGAGCACGTACCTGACAGCGATCAGTCACCGAGCCAATTGCCATCAGGGTGTGTCAGCATCGGGTACCCCATCTTTAGGGAAGACTAAACTCATTCGATATGCTGGTTACCCTGACACTCAATCCGGCCGTAGACGTTAGCATGACGGTTGATCGGCTACTTCCTGAGCACAAACTGCATTGCTCGAAACCCCATTACGACGCTGGTGGAGGTGGAATTAACGTGGCCAAGGCCATTCGGCGGTTGGGTGGTCAGGTGCTTGCGCTGTTTACATCGGGCGGCCCAACCGGCCTTACCTTGCAGGGATTGGTCGAAAAAGAGCAGATCAACTATCAGATTATCGGTATCGAAGACGGCACCCGCGAGGCATTTGTGGTGACCGAAACCACGACCAACCAGCAGTTCAGGTTGGGAATACCCGGCCCTACGATCACGGCGGGTGAAGCCATGGCCTGTCTGGCGCATGTAGAGACGCTACCCGAATCGGTCGATTATTTGGTCGCTAGTGGAAGCCTGCCCCCCGGTTTACCCGCCAATTTTTACGCCCAGCTTGCCCGACTGGCCAAAGACCGACAATACCGCCTGGTACTCGATACTGCCGGCGAACCCTTACGGCTGGCCTTGGAAGAGGGGGTGTTCATGATTAAGCCAAATCTGGGTGAGTTGGCCCGCCTGCTAGGCGTCGATCAACTTGAGCCTGAACAGATCAACGAAGCCGCCACAACCCTCATCCGTGCGGGAAAATGTGAGGTGGTGGTCGTGTCACTGGGGCCACGTGGAGCCGTGCTGGTTACGGGCGAGGGTCATGAGTTTATACAGGCTCCCCCGGTTAAAAAGAAAGGGACAGTCGGAGCAGGCGATAGTCTGGTTGGTGGTATAGTGTATGCTCTTTCGCAGGGACAACCTTATGCCGACATGATTCGGCTGGGCGTGGCCTGCGGTACTGCCGCCACCCTGAATCCAGGCACTGAACTATTTCAGAAGGCCGATGCTGACCGGCTACTGCTCTGGATCAACCAGCAACAGAGTCATCTCCAACACGTTTAACAATTCGCCTCAACTGAGACTATGAAAACCATTTTGTTTCCAACCGATTTTTCCAACGAGGCGGCTAAAGCGTTGCCCGTGGTGGCCCAACTGGCCCGCCTGTTCAATGCCGACCTGCATCTGATTCACGTGCTGCAACGACTAATGCCCGGTTATGCGCCCCGTATCCACGATGCTGATGCGCAGCACCTCGATGCCCTGATCGTGATTGAGGCTGCCTTTGATGCATTAAAAGCAACGCCCGCCCTTAATGCCTTGCGCGTTCATACGCATGCGTTAACCGCTGCTGACCCGGCCGACTTGTTGGACGACCCGCGATTTGCTGCCGCCGACCTGCTGGTGATGGCCTCTACCGGGGCCAGTGGCCTGAAAGAACTGTTGTTGGGCTCAACGGCCGAACACCTCATCCGACGGGCGACTATGCCACTGCTGGTGCTAAAAAATCCCCCTGGCTATCTCGATTTGAAAACGATCGTTTTCGCCTCTGATTTTGCCGGTCAGTACGACGCCTCAATCGATTTTCTGCAAATGCTGTTCGATGCCTTCGATTATCCAGCCGTGCATTTGCTTTACATTAATACGCTCAACCACTTTGTGCCGACGCACGAATTACTACCCCGTATGGAGGCCTTTGCCAGACGTTACCAGCTGAGTGGGTGCTCGTTCAATCAACAGGATGAGTATGATGTGGAAACAGGGCTGTTGGCCTTTGCGCACGAAAAACAGGCCGATCTGATCGTACTGGGTACCCACGGTCGGCGGGGGCTTCGTCATTTACTTCAAGGTAGTATTGCCGAAGATGTGGCTAACCACGCAACAATTTCGGTCCTGGCCCTGCCGCTGCACCAGGAGACCGTGCTTGCTACTGTGCAGGGCCTATTAAACTAACGGATACGCTCCCGATTCTGCCAGTAGAATCGGGAGCGTATCCGTTAGTCCTCTTAGGTAAGTTACCTGGGAGGACTAACCTGGTCTTTGTGACCACGTATTGGCGAATAGTGGCTTTAAACGTCCGAAAATCGGCGTGGAAGCTATCCATTTCCTCGCGTAGATAGCGGTGATCAATTCGCGTTTCCTTGTCCAGCACCTGGTTGGAACGAACGCCCATCGCCAGTTGCTGGTCAACCGTTGCAATCTCATCGAGTAGCCGGGTCGTCAGGCGTTTAAAGTGATGTAACTGGTCAATCTCCAGCTGCCAGGTTTGAGCATTGGCTTCTTTCGGATGGGTCACCTCGCTTAACGTACCCAGCAGGTCTTTCCAAAATATGACTTCGTGTTGGGCCAGTTCCAACTCATTATGCCAGATACGATGTAGCAGATGCACATCTGTTAGCTTGTGGTAGGTTGACGTTCTCATGAATCAGCCTTGTTAAATGAAGGGAATGACGTCAACCGTTTGCCCGGCCAGTTTAGGTGCAGGCGTTTCTGCGTCGTATAACGCCAGCAGGGGCACGCGTGGGTTGTAAGCAATAGATCGGCTCACACTTTTGTTAAGCAGGAGGTCAAAAAAGCGCTTATGATGCGGCAGCACCACCAACATGTCAACGTTGTGCATATCCAGGTACGTATTGATGCCATTCAGCACATCTTCGTCGTGAATTGTGTACAAATCGGTCTGCACCTCATCGAATGCCTGCTCGATGTATTCTTTACTGATTTCAGATGGTTTGCTGTTCTCCTGTCGCGGATTTTCAATTGTCAGCACCGTTAGCTGAGCGGCTTTGCGTGCCACCAGCGTTTTCAGCAATGCTAAACTCACGATGTCGTTGACCGATCGAAAATCGGTGGCCAATACTACCCGTTCGAGCGGCCTGATCGGTGCCGAGGCAGGCACTACCAGCACATTCGCTTTGGCCGACCGGATCAGACCCGTAGCCACGCTGCCGAAAAACTCGCTGAAACCGGATCCTGAAGCACCCACCACTATGAGGTCGAACAACTCCTGAGTAAGTAGTGATTCAACGGCAGTTTCCGGGCTACCCAACGCCGTTAGGGTGCGGTAGGTATGGTGGGCAGGCACTGGCGGCTTGGTAATCAGGCGAAGGAAATTGTGCATAGCCAGCTCTGCCGTTTCCCGCTCTTCGGCCAGCAAAATAGCTCCGCCATAACTTAGTTCGGGTTGTAGTTCAAAGGCATTCAACACACAAAAGCTGGTAGCTGTGTCGTCGAACAGAGCCTGCGCAAACGAGATAGCATGCCGCGCGGCAACTGAGAAATCGGTTAGCAATAGAACCTTATTCATGGTAGACTAGTGTGGGGTTTATACTACTAGCTGTAGCAGGTTAAAGAGCACAATCCAGGTTCGATAGATCATCAATGAGGTAGTGCTCGTCGCTGCTGCCGTTGTCGTACAGGGTGAGCAGCGGCACAGGTGGCGTATACACCAGTGATCGGGTAATACTTTGGCCTGCCAAGGTCTCCGTCCAGCCTTTGTGTTTAGGAATAACGGCCAGCAGATCAACGGAGTGGCCATCCAGATAGAGGCTGATTCCTTGCCGCACACTGGGGGCCTGTAACCGGGCAATGGGGGTGTTGAGCGGGGCCAAAAACTGCTGAACGCGAACCTCCCGCTCATAATTGGTTTCCTTTTTACCAGGTGTATCGATCGTCAGTAGCGTGAGAGTCGCTCGTTTGAGCAGCACCAATTCTTTGACAGGTACTAGTTGGGCACAGTTTTTCAACTGTCCAAAATCGGCAGCCAGCACGACCTGGCGTATCCGATTCGCAACGGCGTCAATCGGCACAACCAGCACGTTGGTCTTCAATTGCCGAACAAGGGCCGTAGCACTGTTGCCGAACAACTCATTGGTGCCGCCTTTTTTAGCGCCCAATACCACGTAATCATATAATTCTGCGCCGGTTACCTGCGCTACAACATCGGTCAGGTTGCCCGCCAATGCCGAGGAGCGGAACGTATGCCAATCATTGATGGCTTCATGGCGTAAATTGGTTGCTAACTCATGAAGCTGATCATTGAAGGCCGTGCGGGCGGTGGTAGCTACGTGTTTCTGGCTGTAAAAACTGTCGGGTTCAACAGGGTAAATACATAGCAGGTGAAAGTCGACGGCAGTATCGCTGAAAAAAGACCGGGCATACTGTAGAGCGTGGTGCGAAGCTTCCGAGAAGTCGGTCAGCAGAAGGATCTTTTTCATGTCGTTAAGCGACAAAAATTACTTTCTCCTCCAGATACTGCTGGTACCCGTCAGACCAGTTCACGATCGCTTTCCACCAACCGCGCGTCAATTGAGCTGTTGAGACCACGTGGCGGGGCCGGTTGGTGGGTGGAATAGGTACCTGTACGTCCTCACCTGACTCGGTGGGACTGAACGTTACATCGCCTTTTCTGAACGACATAGGCAGCACAAAGGCGAGTAAGTGGGCGTTCGGTTCAAAGGTCATGGCTCTTGTGGGTAACGAGTGAATTGATACCCCAAAAGTGGCTGGTTTGTAGGTTGTTCAGCATGACTGCCATCAGGCCTGATACTGATAGAGTTCAACCGTTTAGCTGAAGTCTGTCACGCGCCGACGCGGATGGGAACGGTACTTTCGCCCAACAACTAACTCATCTTCTATCCCGATTTTTATGCGTCGTCTCTGGCTTCTTCTACTTGGCTGTTTACCTGTTTTATCGGCTGTTGCCCAAACATCCGACGATTGGCCGCGACTACAACTATACGCCTCTCTGATTGGTGTCGATAGCCTATGCAACCAGCCCGAGGCACCCTGCCTTACCAGGTATTTTACCGAACTAGTCTATGGCCGAACTCCCCGCCGAATGGCCGCCCAGACCGTACAACAGCAGCTGGATACGGTACGTATCAACCGCCTGACGCAGCAGTTTCTGTCCGGTGCCGACTGGTGCCCCTTACTCGATTCGCTCGAATCGCACGATCGCCGTTATCGGCAACTGAAAGAATACTGCATGAAATGCCTCACGGATGATTACATGGCCGATTCGCTCACAATTGAGCAGGTGCGGGAAACACTGAACGCGTATCGCTGGCTGAACCGATTTGGGGTTGATAAATGTGTGATCGTGAACGTGCCCTCGGCCACGCTACGGTTGGTAGACCGGCAGGGAAATACGCTGCTTGATAGCCGCGTCATTGTAGGTAAGTCCGAAACCCCAACACCTAGTTTTACGGCATCTATGACCAGTTTGGTTCTGTACCCTTACTGGAACGTACCCCGGTCTATTACCATAAATGAACTGGCGCCTAAAATCAGAAAAAACCCGGCCCTGTTAGAAACCATGAAGCTACAGATAATCAATGCCCAGGACCATGTGGTAGATCCCGAAACAGTGGACTGGAAACGGTCTGTAGGCGCTTTTCCCTATCGACTTCGCCAATCGACCGGCTGCGATAATGCACTGGGGTTGCTGAAATTCAATGTCGACGATCCGTACGACATTTACCTGCATGATACTAACGCGCGCCAGCTGTTTACGCGGGAGAATCGTGCGCTGAGCCACGGCTGTATTCGCGTGGAAAAACCAACTGAACTAGCTAATCTGCTGCTGGGTAAAAAGCAGTTCAACCCTACGTATCTGACGAACTGCCCCGTCAATGCCGTGCCTAAAACAATAAAGCTCGCTAAGGCTGTGCCGGTTATTGTGCTCTATAATATCCTGGACATCGACGAGGAAGGGACCATTCGGGTGTATAAAGACGTTTACCAGAGGTGGCGTGTTGCCATATAGGCAATCACCGGGTACTCTTCAACGCCCAGAAAATAAGCACTGGTTGAAAAAACAGGCGGGCAAACCGTTTCTGATCGGTATCGAGGCCAAACGCGCTGCGTCTGTTCACGTACTGCGACAGGTTACCGGGAAAGACGGCCGTGAAAAAAGCCGCTGCCACGTTACCTACTGTTTTCTGGTGCGTTTGACTGGTTGCTACCAGGGCACTGCCCAGCGCAATTTCGGCCACACCCGAATACAATACCGTATCATCTTTCTCCAGCGGAACCCAATCGGGCACCTGTGCTCTGAAAGCTTTTCGGGCTACAGTTAAGTGGCTTACGCCGGCTCCGATCAGGGCGCCGCCCAGCAGCAGACGTGCCGCTATTTTTACAGTTTTCTCAGTCATAACATCATTCGGTTTAAAACGGGTGTGACCGAGTGGATGGAGAAAGTCCGGTAGCGTCGGCCTGCTTTGTCGAATAAAGCGAAATAGCTCCGTTTTGTTATTTTCCTGATCGTTTGCGCGGTTAGTGATGCAGGATGTCGGCGTGAACGATGTATACATTACAGCCCACCGAAGGCCGATAGCTTCAAATGCCCCCGCTTGGCGGCTTCCATTCGTCCAGGGCCGCCCCCGGTCATCACCGTAAAACCTAGCGCATGAATGTCCCGACCCATTTAGCGGGTCAATTCGTCGTAGTGATGCCCCTCTTTAAAGTGGGCAGCCCCGAAAACCGTACGCAGGGCCCTACAAAATGCAGCGTGCGTAGTCCCTTCAAAAACTGCCAGCCAAGTTGGCAAATGAAGGGAAGTTCTGACCGGCGGTCTTTCGGCCCGGCGCTTGGGCCAGTGTATTGTTGAATAGCGCTTGGATAGGCGGCTGGGGATGTCGGCAAGAGGTAGAGGTCATGACGGATGGAGGTTTGGCGTAAAAAAAACCCGTAGCGATTAAATCACTACGGGTTAAAAAATCACCCTGTTCTTCCTAATTTTTAGTATCACTGTCTATGTATCTCAACTACACTATTGGCAATTCTTTGGTCTTTCTTGCTACGGTTTTGTTAACTAATAATGAGTATTAAAAGCTACTTTGTACTATGTCGTAAACTTAGTGTCCTGTTAGTTTCTACATTATGCGGTATCTCATTTTTAAGACTGATATTTATCATACTTTCATATGAAGCAATATTTATGCCAGCTTAATCTATAGGTAAGTAGAAATTTTGATTTGTAATCACGTCGGCAATAGTCGTCCGGTTGTTGTTCCTGTACAGCCGGTAAAACGCAACTGACAGCAGCAGCGTAGCTGGGAAAGCGGCCCCCAGCCCAAGTGGGGCTATCAAGATTCCAAACAGGATACCACTCACGCAACCTAGTCGAAACCAGGCTCCTTTCATAAACATTGTTCCCGCAATCAGGGCTTGACCAACCGCAATACACAACACCATGGGTTGGATGATGGCCTCAAAAGGCCCCAGGATGAACCGGCTGTAAACCGGTACCGAATAATCGGCATAACTCTGGTATACCCAGGGTGTTGTCAGCACCGTACGAATGTTGACTACGGCTGCAACGCCAAAAAAGATAGCGAACAGGACCCGCGTAACTGTGGGCCAGCGATAGGTGCCAATTACCTGCACCACTGCAAAGGCGTTAGTTGCCACGTACGCAATAGCAACCAGGGTATCGAGCATGTTCATGGATAGCGGCATGGGTTGATTTGACTTATTCCTTGGTCTCGCTTCGCCCCGTTTTCTTAATGATGCGAATCCGATAGACAACTGATTTATCGAGGGGTGACAATTCGGAGGTATCGCTCTGCGCCAACTTCTGGGGCGCTATCCGCCCGGGGCCCAGTTGCTGTTCAATGTAGGTACGTTCATCACCTTCCAGTTCTTCATACATGCCCTGCACCACAACGCTGCGCCAACTGGTTGGGCTGCATATTTCGTCGACTTCAAAGCAGACCGCCGGATTTTGCCGTAAAAACTGGGTTTTGGTTCCTTCGCGGGTGTGGCCGTATATAGCTTGTCCATCGTAGAAATACGAAACGGGCACGACCAGTACCTGCCCGTTTGCTGCACAGCCAATGCGACCGAAAAATTGGGTGGTCAGCAGGTGGTTCGTTACTTCGGGAGATAGATCGCTTAGCATAACCAACGTTGGGTTTCGGTGTACGATCAAAGCTACCAAGCAACTTCGGTTTCGCCCCGGAGCTACGTCAGGCAGTAGTGTGATTTTAGTCAACCTAATTTAAATCAGGTAGTTATGTGCTGGTTGTCATGCGTGTACTGATTCGGGAGCCGTTGTTTTACGTCATCATCATAAGGCAACATGACCATGAAAACCATTCTCGTTCCAACCGATCTTAGCCCAATGACCAATAATGCCTTGTCGGTGGCTGTAAGTCTGGCCCGTAGCAACAAAAGCGAAATTGTTTTGCTGCACTCCGCCATTCAGCCCATGCCGATGATGGCCTACGGTGAAGCATTACCCATTACGTCGGCTGCTGATCTGGCTGTTTTTGCCGACATGGAACAGGAGGCCCACGACGCGCTACAGCGATTTGTTACAAACCCGGCCTACGCTGGCGTGACCATTACGCCGGTTACTCTAACCAACGGGGAGGGACTAATTACCGCTGTTACTGATCGGCCCGCCGATCTGATTGTAATGGCCTCGAAGGGAGCTTCGGGCCTTACCGAATGGCTAATCGGCTCTACTGCCGAAATCATTGTGCGACATGCCCACTGCCCGGTACTGGTTGTAAAAGAGCCTGTTGCTAACTTCAAACCCGAAACGGTCGTGTGTGCTATCGACGTTGATGATCGGTTAAAATCGCCGCATGTGTACCCGTTTAAACTGGGGAGCCGTGGCCTGCATCAGTTTCTGTATGTGATGACTCCCTCCGACAATCGAGATCCTGATGGGGTTCGCGAGTGGGTCAATGACTTTGCTGCACAGCAGGGTATCACCAACTTCGAATTGGCTATTCATGGGGCCAGGAACGTACCTGAGGGGATAACAACTTACGCCGATAATGTCAAGGCTGATTTGATCGTCCTTTACACCCACGGGCGTAAAGGACTGTATCATCTCTTTGTGGGCAGCGTGGCCGAAGACGTTCTCAACCACGCCAGCGTACCGGTGCTTATCATGCAGGCTTGACTAGACGTGCTACGGGCCCACGAACGTGTTTCCCCTGCCTGTCAAAGGGCATTCCCCGTTAAGCAGGATGAGCGAAAGCAAGGCAACCTCCCCAGATGGCTACACGCTAGTTGCGCCCGACCGGGCTATTGTCGCACACTTGAGCCCCTTTCCGGTTTTGGTGGGTCAGTGTCCAATGGCGAGTGTCGTCGGTATCATGCCAGGCGAAACCCATGCGGCGGTACACCATGACACTGATGCCGAAATAGCGGCGAAAATTCGTTTCCAACTCACTCACTGTCATAGAACCTGTTATACAGAATCTGGCCTGTTGAGCATCGGTCGGCAGGGGGAGTGCGCTACCTAGTTCGTCATCGTTCGCCTCCAGTGTTTCTTCGGGCCTTATGAGGTGAAGTCGCAGGTAAGGAAAGTGCTCGGTGAAGTGTTGATACAGACGTGCCCGCGTCATGGATGGGTATACCTGAAGGTCATTCATACCTGTCCGGCAGTTAGAAATAGGTCATTGAAGCAGGCGAATGGTAGAAGCAAGCGGTTGCCTAACACATGGATGCTTTGGTGATGAGTGCTGTCTGCTGGTTATCGTAGTAACTGAATTGCCTGATCAGACTTTTAGCAAGTTGCTTGAGCGCTTCTTCAGTCAGAAAACCCTGATGGGCAGTCAAAAGTACATGGGGGTGTTGGCGCAGGCGGTTCAACCGGTTGTCAGTGATGGGGTGGGCTGAAAAATCGTAGTGAAAATAGGCACGTTCGTCTTCATACACATCGGCTGCATACCCCGCCAATTGACCTGAATCCAGTGCATCGAGCACCGCTTCGGTGTCTACCAGTCCGCCCCGGGAGGTGTTGATCAGAAGGGTGCCGGGTTCCATCAACGCCAGGGTTTGTGCGTTAATTAAGTGCCGGGTTTGAGGTGATAAAGGACAGTGTAGTGCCACGATATCTGAGCGCGAAAAGAGGTCATCTAAGGGCACGTAGTTCACGTCTGTTGCCAGCAACTGATGATCAGGGCAAATATCATAGGCTAGCATGTGGCAGCCGAAACCTTGCATAATGCGGATAAACACCTTTCCGATATGACCTGTACCCACCACGCCTACTGTTTTGCCGTGCAGGTCGCGCCCCATGAGCCCGTCGATGGCGAAGTTGCCCTCCCGCACCCGGTCGTGAGCTTCGGTCAGGTGTCGAACAAAGCCCAGCATCAGGGTAACGGCCTGTTCAGCTACGGCGTAAGGCGAGTAACCGGGGACGTGCAGCAGGGTCATGTTTAATTCGGCCATTGCCGGCTGGTCAACGTTGTCGAGCCCCACGCATCGCATGCCAACGACACGGATGCCCAGCGCTTTCAGGGCTAGGAGGACAGGACGGCCAAGGTCATCGTTGACAAAGGCGCAGACTGCCTGATGTCCTGTTGCCAGGGATGCTGAGTCGAGGCTCAGCACCTCTGGGATGTATGTGATCTGGTGCTGGCCGCGAAACTGCTCGAACCAGCCTTTTTCGAAGGGGAGAGTACTGAAAAAGGCAATTTTCATACGTTCAGAAATTAGGTACGTAAACGTACAGGCCACAGTTTCGACTCCGTATGACGCTACTCAACGACCTGACTGATTTTGCCCCGGTCAAACCGACACTACCTGGTCTGGCCGCTAGTTCGACTGCTAAGATACCAGTGGCCTCAGAAGGTCAACTCACGGATACGGTCCATGTACGACCGGCTCACCCGCACTACATCGCCATTTTGCATGATGACGTCGTAGCTACCGATGTGCTTCTGAATTTCCTGAACAAAGTGCAGATTAATCATGGCTGAGCGGTGTACCCGGATGAATTGCTTCGGGTTGAGCCGGGTTTCGAGCGCGCCAATGCCGTAGTTGCTCAGGTGGCGAGCTTTGGCGGTAATCAGCTTGGCGTAATCGCCTTCGGCATCGATCCAGTAAATGTCGGCAACGGCGACTGTAACCAGCCGGTTGCCGGTCTGCACCAGAATCTTTTCCGGGTACGTGGCCGGGTTAATCAGGCTTTCGGCCAGTGGCTGTATTGCCTGAAAGCCCGTGCCTTCGGTGTTGAGGACGCGTTGCACAGCCTGCGCAAATCGCTCACGGGTGTAGGGTTTCAGGAGGTAATCGACCGCGTGAACGTCAAAGGCCTGCAAAGCATACTGATCGTAGGCAGTCGAAAAAATGATGCGCGGAATCTCGTCGAGGTGCGCCAGTACGTCAAAACCAGTGAGGCCCGGCATCTGCACGTCCATAAACACCAGGTCGGGCTTAAATTCGTTGATGAGCCTGACCGCGTCGACGCCGTTGTTGGCCTCGCCCACGATAATCAGCGAAGGATACGCTTCCAGATATTGCCGGATGAGGGTTCGCCCGGCGGCCTCGTCGTCGATGAGTATAACTTTTTGCATAGTTCAGTAAAGTCGAAGTTCCAGCTCCGATTATCAGCAGAGCAACCGTGTACGACCAAAGCTGGAGCTTCGGCCGTACACGGTTGCTCAACTCACAGGTAATTCAAAGGCTACGATGGTGCCCTGCGGCAGGTTGTCGGTAATGCGTAGTTCGCGCCCCACCGATTTTTCGATGCGTAGTCGGGTGTTGTTGAGGCCTACGCCCTCAAACAGCCGGTTTCGATGACCGTTGAGTCCTTTGCCGGTGTCGGTAATCCGGAAAGCCAGCAGTCCGGCTTCGCGCGTGATCTGTACGGTAATGTCACCGCCTTCAATGAGGGGGGCAATGCCGTGCTTCACCGCGTTTTCGACCAGCGGTTGCAGCAGCATGGGTGGAATAGTGGCATCGAGTACATCGGTGCCAATGTCATAGTGAACCCGCAGCCGATCGCCAAAGCGGGCTTTTTCGAGGTCCAGGTACTTCTGAATAAATTCGAGTTCGTCGGCCACCGTTACCTGGTCGGTGCGCGAAGCGCGGAGCTGGTAACGGAACAAGTCGGCCAGCTGGGCCAGCATTTCGCGGGTGTGTTCCTGTTCGGGCGGCACCGACGCGCTGATGGTGTTGAAGGTATTGTACAGAAAATGCGGGTTGATCTGGGCTTTCAGGGCGGCCAGTTCGCTGTTAAGAGCCAGTTCGCGGAGGTCGGCCTCGCGTTGCTGCTGATGCCGCAGGTCGCGGTGATAGGCGTAGGCGTGCAGCAGACCGAACTGAACGGCGTAGAACAACCCACCGATGTACGTATCCCAAACCTGACCGTCGCCCCGCAGGCGGCCAATGCCTACCACATCGGAGATGAGGTAGTAGACCAATTGCCAGGCTGTTAAGAAAGAGGGTAGCAGCAACAGGTGGAGAAGCAGGCGCTGGTGTAGCGACCAGGTACGTAACCGTTGAAACAACAAATACCAGATCGGGATTGTAACAAGCAGCTTCAGTCCGTAGTCGAGTACAATTCGCGGGAATTCCTGAATGAAGTCAGCCAACATCGATTGTTTCGACCATTCCCGCTGGCTGATAGTCAGAGCGATGTCGTAGAACAACAGAGCCATACCGTAGAACAGCAGAATGGCGCCAGCCTGACGGTAGGTTATTCCCCAAAGTAAGGTTCGATTCCAGAAGGTAGGCATGCCGGGTAAGGATGTGACGATCAGCCAAATGTCGGCGTAAGTTCTGCATCAGTATCCGTATTTCCGACGAAGCGTCGAATTTGTCGGTGAATGGCGGGGTGGGGTACGTTCGTCGGTTAATTGGGCGGTTCGTCGGATGAGCGTGGCGGGGGCGGTGGGCGCGCAGTAGGTTTGGCCTATCATTTAAACAGATAGGCCCCATGAAAACTACAATACTTGCTGTGCTGCTCTTGGTCTCTTTTTCGTTTCCGTCGGTTGGGCAGTCGGATGGCACCATCCGGGGGCAGGTACGTGATGCCAGTGGACAACCCGTTTTGTTTGCCACCATTGCCCTGCTGAATGCCCGTGACTCATCGCTGGTAAAAGCCACCGCCACCGACCAGACCGGCGCGTTTGTAGTAACTAATCTGTCGTATGGCAGCTATCGCGTGGGGGTATCGGCGGTGGGCTTTGAGGCACAGGCGGGCGCGAAAGTCTCGCTGCCGGACGCGCAGCCAATTGTGCTTGAGCCCGTTACGCTGCGCGAGTCGATGAAGAAGCTGGCAGCGGTGACGGTAACCGCCCGCAAGCCACTCGTGGAAGTGCTGCCCGATAAATTGGTTTTCAACGTAGGCAGCAGTCTGAACGCGGTGGGGAGCACAGCCTTCGAGCTTCTGCAAAAGTCGCCGGGGGTAGTGGTCGACCGGTCCGATAATATTCTGTTACAAGGCAGCACCGGCGTGCGGGTGTACATCAATGGCAAACCGTCGCCGCTAGGGGCTGCCGAACTGGCGGCGTATCTGCGGTCGTTGCCAGCTACCGACATTGAGGCAATTGAAGTTATCACCCAGCCGTCGGCGCGGTACGATGCGGCCGGGGGGGCGGGCATCCTGAACATTCGTCTGAAAAAAGACAGCCGGTTCGGTACCAATGCCAGCCTGACGCTTGGCCTGGCCATGGGGCGGTATTATCCGAAAGGCACCGGTTCGCTGACGGTAAACCACCGCCAGGGAAAGCTGAACGCCTTTGGTACTTACAGTAACCGGCTGGCTCGCGACTGGTCGTTTATCAACCTCTACCGCGAACAGTTGGGTACGGTCTACGATCAGCGGTCGGAAAGCCGATCGCGAACGTCCTCGCATAACGTGCACACCGGAGCCGACCTGTTTTTAACCAGCTTCAGCACCCTGGGCATTCTGCTCGATGCAAATTTGACCGACCGGCAATCGGCTACGTTGGGACGTACCCCGATTGGCCCGGCGGGGCAACCGGCCGTTCGGTTGCTGACAGCCGATAACAGCAGCCTATCTGGTCGGCAAAACCTGAACACGAACCTGAACTACCGCTTTGCCGACACCACCGGGCACCTGCTGAACATCGACGCCGATTATGGCCGTTACCAAACCAGCAGCGATCAGTACCAGCCGAACCGGTATACCAGCCTGCCCGCCGGAGCAGCCACTCCGGGCACATTGTTGAGTGAGCGAAATTACCGCATGCAGACGGGGACGAACATCCGGCTGGGTACGTTCAAGGCTGATTATGAACAACGCGTAGGGGGCGGCAAGCTGAGTGCCGGCATGAAATACTCGGACGTACAGACCGACAATGCGTTCCGGTTTTTCAACGTGAATGATGGCGTTGACCAACCCGACGCCGCCCGAACCAACCAATTTGCCTATACAGAACGCATCAGCGCCGGGTACGTCAGCTACGACCGCCGGCAGGGCAAATGGCAGTACCAGGCGGGTGTTCGGCTCGAAGAGACCCGCTCGCTGGGTACGTTGACGAGCGCTGTGCAGCAGGCCGACGCGCAGGTGAGCCGCCAGTACCTCAACGCATTTCCGAGCGCGGGCCTGACTTATGCCTTCAACGCCACCAACTCGCTTGGTCTAACCTACAGCCGTCGTATCGACCGACCAACGTATGCGAACCTGAACCCATTCGAATCGAAAACCGATGAGCTGACCTACCAGAAGGGCAACGCGTTTCTGAAACCGCAATACACCGACAACATGCAGCTGGCCTATACCCGCAATTACACGCTTAATGTCTCGCTGGGCTACAGCCGCACCATCGACTATTTTACGGAAATCACCGATACTACTGAAACAAACCGGAATTACATCACCACCCGTAACCTGGGCGAGCGCACAGCGCTGACTCTGGCCGTGAGCTATCCATTTCAAGTAGCAAAATGGTGGAATGTGTACGCCAACGTGAGCGCCTATCGGTCTGCCACCCGCGCCAATCTGGGGCCGGGCCGTGACATTAATTTAGTGGCTAACGTGGTGAGTATCTACGCGCAGCAGACGTTTACGCTGCCGGGAAAATTCACGGCCGAACTATCGGGCTTCTACAATTCGCCGTCGATCTGGGGCGGCACATTCATCAACCGCCGGTTCTGGGGTGTCGATGCGGGGGTACAGCGTAAGGTACTTGCCGACCGGGCCACGCTGAAACTTACCATTAGCGACGTGTTTCAGTCAATGCAGTGGCGGGGCATCAGCCAGTTTGGCGGGCTTTACATGGATGCCAGCGGTGGTTGGGAAAGCAGGCAGCTACGGCTGAACCTCAGCTGGAACCTGGGTAGCCGAACCGTAAAATCGGCCCGAAGCCGCCAAACGGGTGCCGAAGCCGAAGCTGACCGGGTACGTTAATGGGCTGGCCCACTGCGCCAATTTGAATTAATGCCAACTCCCCTTACGCCGTCAGTTCAGGTGCGTCGGTAGTCAGGTAATGGAGTTGGGTGCCGGTTTGAGCCAGTAAATCGGCCAATTCCTGCGGAGACAGTATCCATTGTCCGTCGATGAAGACAGCGTCGTATTGCCGGATGAGCAGGTGAATACGCAGGGCGAGCTCCGGGCTGGCGAAGAGCAACTCGGTTTTCAGGCTGTTTGCGCGCGTATCGCCCAGCGCCGTTTTCCAGTTGGTGAGGCGGGTGGCTGCAGCCTGTCGGGCTTCCCTCAAAATGACCTTGTTTAGCGGCTGGTCGGGTGCGAGATCGTAGGGATGCACAATGGTCAGTCGGAATGGCACATTGGGCGAAATGGCCAATCGATCTCGTAGGGCTAGGGCCGAGTCAATAGAGCAATCGGTAATGTAGAGGGCAGTTTGCATAAGCCAGGTAGGATGTCGTTCTGGGTTATAAAACTAGCCTCTCTGGTCACCAGGGTAGATGAGCCTGGTCAAGGTGAAAGCTGACATTACTCAGTTTCGACAGCAGCCCCACCATGCCATTTACGTTGACAGAACGTAGATGAGATGGAGCAATTAGCATAGCTTACCAGTTGGCCCGGCGAAGTTTATCGGGTTGCAGTATCCGAATACCGGTGCCTGTGGCGGCAGTGCCCGTCTGTTCGATAAGACCATCCTGCTTGAACTCACTGAGGGTGCGGATCAGTGATTCTGTAGCGGTACCCACAACTGAGGCCAGATCATCGCGCGAAAGCTGGATCAGCCCGCCGGGATGCTGATCGTGCAGCCGCAGCAGCGTGTCGGCTACGCGGCGGCGTAGCGAATTATAGGCCATCCCCAGCAGTTGCGTCTCGCGTTCGCTGACACGCCCGGCCAGCAACTGAACAAAATGGTGACTCACCTCGGGGTTTACAAGCAGCAACTGGGTAAAATCATCTTTCGGAATATAGATCAATTCTGAATCGTCGAGGGTAATGGCCGAGTCGGTGTATTCGCCCTGTTCGAGCAGTGGCAGGTAGCCGAAAAATTCCCCTGCGCCGTATAAACCCGTAATCAGTTCCTTGCCGTCGTTGTTAGTACGAACCGTTTTTACTTTGCCCGACTGAATAAAATACAGGCGCGTGGGTTCATCGCCTTCGGTGTAGAGGTACTGTTTTTTCCGAATGGCGTGCACTTTCCGGTCGTTCGACAGGCTGTGTAAATCGGGCTTTTGCCGGGCATCGTTCAAAAATTGGTTGAGTTGTTCAGTGGCAACCGGACTGGTGGCCTGATCGCCTGGCTGCACCATACCCAGGTGCTGAAACCGGTTCAGTCGACCTTCGATAGCACTGAGTAACTCCGATTCATCGAATGGTTTGGTCAGGTAATCGTCGGCGCCCAGCTCCATACCTCTCCGGAAGTCGGTGCGTTCGGTTTTGGCGGTCAGAAAGATAAAAGGAACTCCCGCCAGCTGTGGGTTTTTATTGAAGATATGAAGCACACCGTAGCCGTCCAGCACGGGCATCATGATGTCGCAGATGACCAGATCGGGCTTGCTGGCGAGGGCTTTTTCAATACCCACTTTACCATTCTCAGCCGTATGAACCGTGTAACCAGTCAGTTCAAGGATCTCAGCGGTGTTTTCACGGATAGCGTCGTTATCCTCAATCAGCAGTATTGTTTTCATATGGAAGGGTTAAGGTAACAATTGTTCCTCTGTTCAACTCACTCTGCAGCGATACCTGACCGCCCATCAGCTCGACGTACCGACCCACGATGTGGAGGCCTAGACCGGTTCCGGCAATATTAGCCACATTTTTAGCCCGGAAAAACCGCTCAAACAGGTGTTCCTGATCATCGGGGGCAATGCCCACTCCCTGGTCTTCTACGTTTAGCCGTAACTGCCCATGCCTACAAACTCCCCGAACGGTAACCACCGAGTCAGGTCCCGAATATTTTACCGCGTTGGAGAGCAGATTGACCAGTATTTTTCGAAGCAGCGACGGGTCGAGCCAAACGGCGACCGGGCAGGCTATGTCGGTAAGAATGCGTTGTTCAGGTTTGAGTAATCCCTGTAAATCGCCAACGGTTTCGCTAACCAGCAGCTTCAGGTCTATGCTGGTGGGGTGTGCTTCTATCTTACCCTCCTCCAGCCGACCAACCGACAAAAACTCTTCGAGAATATCGTTGAGGTGGTTTACTGACGACCGAATCCGGGCGAGGTGCTTTTGGCGTTTGTCCTGCTGGTCGCCGTCGGGGTACTTTTCAATCAGCGTAGCTGAGGTCAGCACGGCCGTCAGCGGCGTACGGAACTCGTGGGAGGCCATTGAAACGAAGCGGGATTTTAATTCGCCTAATTCCCGCTCCGCCGCCAGCGCCCGCGCCAGTTCATCTTTCGACTGTTCCAACTGGTCGAGCGTGTTCATCAGCGCATGCGTGCGGTCGGCTACTTTCTGCTCCAGGTCAGCGTTGAGTCGCTCGATATGATCGCGATGGGCCAGCAGTTGTCGCTCCGCTTCTTTCTTGAAGGTGATGTCGATAATGTAGGCTACAACGTACAGCTCATCGTGGAGCCGGAAATAACTCAAACTAACCTCAACGGGAAACACTGACCCATCAGACCGCCGGGCTTTGAGGTCGCGGTTGTGGCCCATGGAACGTACCTGCGGATTGGCGACAAACGACTCACGGAGTTTGGCATGGCCCTGCTCAACGTCGCGGGGCACAAGCAGGTCGATCGATTTCCCAAGGAGGGTATCGTCTGGGTAGCCGAATAGTTGCCGCGCCAGTTGATTGACCGACACGATTTTGCCTTTCTGATTAGAGACAATAATGCCAATAGTGGCGTTGGTAAATACGGCTTCGTAGCGCTGTACACTCTGCTTCAGCTCTAGTTCAGCCCGGTTCAGGCGCTCTTCATCCATCAGGCGAACCAGCACGAACAAATGGCCTTTGTCGTTGAACGAGTTTATTTTGAGCTGTCCGGAGAACGATTCACCGGTTAGTCGCTTCAATTCCGTCACTTCTTCATGATGGCCGTGCTGTATAACCTGACGGATCAGATTGGCGCGCTGCTCATCGCTCAACGCAATGACGCGAAAGGACCGAGACCAGCTTGGATCGTTCAGAAAGGCGGCTTCCGAAGCAAAGCCAAGCAAGGCGATGCCAGCTCTGTTTACCCGGACAAACCGTTCACTGTCAGTATCATAGATACCGATAAAGTCGTCGCTCTGCTCGAAAAGCAGTTCGGTCAACGTGGCTTCTCCTTTTTCGATTATCATGAATTAAGCAGTAAGAGACAAGACATTGTGCAAGACGAGGCAAGTATACCTTGTTTTGGGCCTCAATTGGGAAAATTGGTCGAAAATCAGGTTCCTGACTAACGAATGTCATGCTTGGGGTGAAGGCGTACTGCCAATTTTACTGATGATTCAGTTATTCCCAAATAGACAGCACTTTTTATCATGAGTACAACTAGTAGTACCCCGGTCAGTATACCAGCCAGTTCATCTGTATTGCTGTGCTTTCTGCCCTCGTCTACTACCCAGGATGCCCTTCGGGAGCGAGCATTTGTGGCTGATCTGGCCCTGAGTGTGCAGCAACGGCTTCCTGTTTCGGTACGGTTGCTGAAAGTAGAGGAATCGGCTCACCCCGAAGTTGTTAAGAGCTTTCACCTGACCCAGCTACCGGCCTTCGTGTTGGTGCAACAGGGTATCGAACGGTGGCGGCAGGAAGGTGTGCGGCGTTATGATGGCCTGACCTCGTTGCCTGGGTTATTCGAAACGATTAACGCTGATTAATGGTGCCTGTCACTCTAGTCGCGCGGCCGGTTCCCGATGTTGTTTCGCATAATCGGACGGTGACATGGCGTAAAGATTTTGAAACGTTTTCCGGAAGTGTTTAAGGTCTTCAAAACCAACCTGGTGGGCAATCTCGGTGATGCGTAGCTGGCTGGTGGTTAATAATTGCGCGGCCCGCTTCATGCGCACGTCGCGGATAAACTCCACTGCCGACTGACCCGTAATGGCCTTGATTTGTCGGTAGAAGGCCGACTGGCTCATCCCCATTTCGCGCACCAGTACCGGCACCGTAAAATCGGGCTCAGTCAGGTTTGCCTCTACAATCGCCATGGCTTTGGCTAATAGCTGCCTCTCGTCGTCCGGGATAAGTATGTCGGTTGGTTCCAGCAAAATCTGGCGCTGGTAATATTCTTTTAGCCGAAAGCGACTCTGAAGCATCGACACAATTTTGGTGTGCAGCAGCTTCGGGTTAAATGGTTTGGCCATGTACTCGTCGGCCCCGGTTTCAAGCCCTTCCAGTTCGTGAGCGGCCGCCACCCGCGCTGTCAACAGCACAACGGGAATGTGGCTCGTTTTGGGGTGCTGCTTAATTTTTCGGCACAGGTCAAGCCCACTACTGCGCGGCATCATCACGTCGCTCACCACCAGGTCGGGTAGCAGGTCGAAGGTTTTTTCCCACCCTTCCAGTCCATCCACGGCCGTAAATACCGTAAAGGCAGGCTCAAAAAGCTGCTGTACATACTGCCGGAGCTCGTCGTTGTCTTCGACCAGTAAAATACGGGCGGTTCTGATCGACGTACCTGTTGGCTCTGCCTGGTCAGCGGCGCCAGTTGCCACCGGGGCCGTCATGAGGGAGGGTACCGCATCAGCAGTAGGGGTATCGGCACGAATTGTAGCTGGTGACAAGTGGGCTTTTCCGAATGGCAGACGAATCGTGAAGGTAGTACCTGCTCCCACGGCACTTTGCACCGTGATATCGCCTGAGTGGGCCTCTATAAACTGTTTTACCAGCGACAACCCGATACCTGTGCCCATCATGCGCATGGTTTCGGTGTGCGATGCCTGATAGTAGGGGTCAAAAATCTTGTCGACCTCGTTCATGTTCAGACCCACGCCCCAGTCGCGCACGGTGAGCTGAAAGTAATTATCGTACAAGGAGTTTTCTTTAAAAACGGCTGGCTTACTGGGTGAACCGACCACTGAAACGAGCACTCTGATTTTACCGGCTTTGTGAGACTCGCCCCGAAGGCCTCCGGGGCGCGGGGCGTATTTAATGGCGTTTGAGAGCAGATTGGTTAGAATGATCTCCACCTTGCTACGGTCAACGTACATCATGACGGCTTCGTCGGGCGCTTCAATGGCGTAGTCGAGGTTGAGCTCTTCAGCTTTTAGCTTGAAAATCAAGAAAATTTCGGTGACAAACGCCATGATGTTGACATAGCTGGCCCGGAGTGATACATGACCCGACTCCACCTTCCGAAAATCCATCAGTTGGTTCACCAGCATTAGCAGTTTGCGCGTTTGCTGGTGCATCAGCATCAGCTTGTCGTGCGCATTCTGATGATGGACCCCGCCCGATGCCAGTTCTTCCATTGGTCCCAGGATCAATGTCAAAGGCGTACGCAGCTCGTGCGATACGTTCGTGAAGAAACGTAACTTGCTATCGGTCACTTCCTTCTCTTTCTCGACTTTAAACTGTTCGAGCGCCAGCTTATTTTTCAGGGCCTGCTGCGCCAGTGCCACACGCCGGTACAACACCAGAGCCCCGCCAATCAGGGTCAGGTAAATCAGGTAGGCCCACCAGGTATGCCACCAGGGTGGCAACACTGTAATGTGCAGGGCGGCAGGCCGGGCCGACCATCGACCTTCGCCATTGCTGGCTTTTACCAACAAGGTGTAATCACCAGCGGGTAAGTTGGCGAAGCTGGCCGTGCGTTGACCCGGTGTTGGGGCTACCCAGTTGTCATTATAGCCTTGTAGCTGATAGGCGTAGGTGTGCTTTTGCGGGTTGGCATAGTTGAGGCCAACAAACTCGACCGAGAAGTCATTCTCGTCGGCGTCGATCGTTAGCCGGTCAAGTTTGTCCAGCGGTTGTTCCAGTACCACCCGGTCATTCACTGTTTCGCCAACGGGTACCGGCTTGTTGTAGATGCGAAGGTTTGTGAGCCGAACAACGGGGGGGTAGGGGTTTGGCCGAATCTGGCTGGGCTTGAAGTACGTGAGGCCTTTGATGCCGCCGAAATAAAGCGTTCCGTCGGTCGACCGGTAGGCAGCCCCCACTTTGAATGAATTACTCTGCAAACCATCGGCCACGTTGTAGCGCAGCCATTGCCCGGTGGCGGGGTTGAACCGCACCAGTCCTTCGCCCCCCAGCCAGAGCTGCCCCTGTTCATCTTCCAGAATACTCTCCACATTCGGCTCGTCGACCAAGTGCCCCATCCGCCGAATCACGTCGTGGCCTTGCTTGTCGGTTGTCAGCTGGTGAAGTCCACCGCCGAGGGTGCCGATCCATAACGTACCCCGCCGGTCTTTTAGCAGCGGCCAGGCGTAGTTGACACTCAGGCTGTTGGTGTCGTTGGGGTTGTAGCCGTATTGGTTCAGCAGCAGCAGCGAATCGGCGGTAACGCGTAGCTTCAACACGCCCATGCCTTTCGTGCTGGCCCAGAGTATGTCGCTGGCCTTGTCGTAGAGCAGAAAGGTAAACTGATTGGTGGGCAGTCGGCTGTTGCTGGTCGAGAATCGCTTTAACAGCTTGCCCTGCCGATCGAACCGGAGCAACCCCATCTCAAAGCTGCCCGCCCAGATGGTGCCAAACCGGTCTTCAACGATGCTTTCGACGCTGGTCGAGTATAACGAGGGCTGATCGGGGAACTCAGTAAAGGCAGTGAGTTTGTCGCCTTGCAAGCGGATGATGCCCTGATAGCGTGTACCTACCCATAGTGTTCCATCCGACGCCAGACAGAACGAGGCGATATCGATACCGGTGGCATCGCCCGGCAACTGGCGACTGACGTAGTTACGGTACGTGCGGGTAGCTACATCGTAGCGGGAAAAGCCATTTCGGGTGCCGATCCAGAGCCAGTTCCGGGCTTCGTCTTTGTAGATGGCATTGACGTAATTGTTGGGCAGGGTAGGGCGCTGGGAGAATTGCCGCTGGAGATTCTCAAACGGTTTATGGTGCAGGTCTACCTTGTTGAGTCCGCCCGCCGATGCTGCCAGCCAGAGAATCTGGGTGCGATCTTCAAAAATCTGGTGAATTCGTCCCGAATTAATGCTGAACGGATCATCGTCCAGCGGCAGGAAGGTCGCTGGCTGGTCCTGGCTGATGGGGATGGGAGAACCGCTGCCGGGCATTGTCTGCCTGGCCCAGACGTGTAGCCCGTAATTAGTACCGACCCATAGTTTCCCGAACGAATCGAGAAAGATACACTCGATATCCTGGAGCGGCTGGGGGAGCCGGGCTGCCGCCAACTCACGACGAAGCTGGTGGTTTTTCTGACTGACCCAGAAAATATGCTCGTCGGTACCAATCCAGAGGTCGCCCCGGTAGTCGAGGTGAAGGGCACGGATGACCCTGGCAGGTAATGAAGCGGGCTGGGCTACAAGTGGTCTGGAACCCGTCGGTGGAGATGCGGCATACCATAGACCGAGTTGAGACGTACCGATCCAGACCGTTCCGTCGCGGCTAGCTGCCAGCTCGGTGGCCCGATAGGCCGTGCGGCCCTCCAATGCAAGCTGCTGTAGGTCGATCAGCTGATTATCCGCGTTGAACGTGAGGATAAAGACACCTACTTTGCTGGTGCCCGCCCAGATACGGCCCTGTTTGTCGGAGGTAATGGTATTAACGGCGGCCAGATTTAGCTGATCGCTGAGGTGTTTTGGCACCAACCCGCCCGTTAATTGGCTGATGTTGACGAACCGATCCCGACGGGCGTCGAAGAGGCTGAGTCCCGCATTTTCAGACCCGGCCCACAAGCGGCCCTGCGAGTCGGTATGTATTGACGCGATGCGATTGCCTGATAGCCCGTTGCGGGTGTTAACAGGTAATGTATATTGTTTTAGCGCATGCCCATCGTAGCGGTTGATGCCGTTGTTTGTTCCTATCCAGATAAAGCCCGCTTTGTCCTGGGTAACGCACATCGCATCGCTATGCGATAAGCCCTCATTAACGGTGATGTGTTCAAACCGGGGATGGTCCAGTTCGCGTTGCGCCAGGCTAGCAGTAGGCATCAAGCCAACCAGGAGGAGAAAAAAGCAAGACCTGAAAAGATGATTCATAACGCGAAACCCCACGCTAAAGCGGGGGACTAATTTACCCCCTTCTTTTGACGAAAATATACCCTTTCGGCGATTTTAGGGTGGTTATTTTTGCATTATTTATAAGATCCCTTGACGTTTATCTTTGCCTGAGTAAAAGGGGACGGGCAGCTTCTTACTCATCATATTCTTCTTTCTCTTTAGTATACATGTTCCTTCCGCTGATTAGATACAGTGTATCGCTTAGCCTTTTACTTGGCTTAACGGCTTTGTCAAACCAGGAATCAGGCCCTGAAAAAAGGGTGGCTGATTTGGCACGTACCCAGGCCGACACCGCCAATCGTCCTGAAGAAAACCGGTTTACCAAAACGGTGCTCTCCAACGACCTTAATGAGCCGATGGAGCTGGCCGTGGCCCCCGATGGCCGCGTATTTTTTGTGGAACGGGCGGGTAAATTCTATCTCTACGATCCTGCCCAGCGAAAAACGCGCCTGCTCTACGACTTCCCGGCCAAAGCCGTGGATAAGTACCTGAACGGCCTGCTGGGCATGACCATCGACCCTGATTTTGCCAAAAACCACTTTCTGTATTTCTTCTACACGGTACAGGAACAGCAGCAGACCAAACAGCGCATTGCCCGGTTCACGATCAATGACGACAGCAGCCTGGACGTAGCGTCGGAAAAAGTAATCATCGAATTTCCGATCGACCTGGAAGTAAGCGCCCATACGGGTGGGTCGATGTGCTGGGATACAAACCGCAACCTGTTCATCTCGACCGGCGATAACACCGTGCCATTTGAATCGGGTGGTCATGCGCCCATCGATGCCCGCGAGGGTCGGTTAACGTTCGACGCCCAGCGGTCGGCTGGTAACACGAACGATCTGCGGGGTAAAATTCTGCGTATTCACGTTGAGTCAACCATTGCCGCCGGTGCCCCTGCCTACACCATTCCGGCAGGCAACCTGTTTCCGGTGGGTATGCCCAAAACACGCCCCGAAATTTACGTGATGGGCTGCCGCAACCCGTACCGAATTTCGGTCGATCCGGTCACGTCGATTCTGTACTGGGGTGAAATTGGTCCGGATGCCGGCACCGACGGCAAGCAGGGACCCCGCGGCTACGATGAGTTCAACCAGGCGAAAAAAGCCGGTAACTACGGCTGGCCCTACTTTGTCGGCGACAGTAAGCCGTACTTCCAGTATAATTTCGCGACCAAAGAAGTCGGTCCGCTGTTCGACCCGAACGCGCCCGTCAACAATTCGCCAAACAATACAGGACTGCAAGTGCTGCCACCCACGCAAAAAGCAATGGTTTGGTACCCATATAATAAGTCCGACGAATTTGCCCAGCTAGGTCTTGGTGGCCGTTGCGCCATGGGTGGGCCGGTGTATCACTACGATGCCGCGCTGAAATCGAACACTAAACTGCCTGCCTACTACGACAAAGCCCTGTTTATGTACGACTGGATGCGTAACTGGGTGTATGCCGTGCGCCTTGACAACAACCAGAATTATCAGTCGCTGGATGCGTTTATGCCCACATCCGGTGATTTCCGTCGCCCCGTCGACCTGGAGATTGGGCCCGATGGCAGCATGTACATGTTGGAATACGGCTCGGTGTATGGCATCGACAACGACGATGCCCGCCTGGTCAGAATCGACTTCAACGCCGGTAACCGTCCGCCTGTCGCCCTGGCGATGGCCGCTGATACGATTGGCCTGGCGCCGATGACCGTGGCCTTCAAAGGCGACAAGAGCCGCGATTATGATGCGGGCGATCAGGTACGTTATGCCTGGCGGTTCGAGGGGAATAAGGTAGCCTCAACAGAGGTGAACCCGACCTACACCTTCCGCAAAAATGGTGTTTACAAGGCTATTCTGACCGTTACCGACCAGGCGGGCAAATCGAACTCGGATACGATGACGATTAAGGTGGGGAACACCACGCCGCAGGTAGCCATTGCCGTGCCGCAAAACCGCACGTTCTTCCCAGCCACCGCCGCACCACTGGCCTATGCCGTGAACATCCGCGACAAGGAAGACAAGGTGATCGACAAGAAGAACGTGAAAGTCGTGCTGAACTACATTCCGAAAGTGAGCAGTGAGCCGCTGATGGGCCACCAGCAACTGTCATCGACATTCAACCTGGGCAAGTCGCTCATTGCCGGTTCCGATTGCAAAGCCTGTCACCAGTTAAACGCCAAATCAGTAGGGCCATCCTTCACGGAGGTGTCTAAGCGTTACCGCGACGACAAAACGGCCACGGCCAAGCTGGCCAACAAGATCATCATCGGTGGTGGTGGCGTTTGGGGCGAGCATTCGATGAGTGCCCACCCGCAACTGTCGCGCGAAGAGGCAACCGAAATCGTGAAGTACATCCTGTCGGTGGGTAATGAGCCGACCGAAAACCGCCTGCCGCAGCAGGGTAAGCTGACCCTGACCGAACACGTGGGCAAAGAGCAGTTGGGTAGGTACGTGCTCACGGCGTCATATACCGACAAAGGCCCCGTTGCCGCTGCTACGGCGAAAGGCAAGTCACCGCTGGCGCTCACCAAAACCGACGTGCTGGTGCTGCGGCCGACCAAAGTGCTGGGTAGCGAAGCTGATGAACTGAACAACATGACCCGGCAGGGTAAACGCCTCGGCAACATCCATCACCAGTCGTATTTCGTGTTGAAAAACATCGACCTGACGGGTATCGACCAACTCACGTACCGCTATTCGTCGAAAGACCGGGCGGCCACGGTAGAGGTGCATACCGGTTCGCCAACGGGGCCGGTGGTCAGCACCTTTGCCTACGAGCCAACCGGTGGCTGGAATACGTACAAAGAGCAGAGCGTACCGATTTCGAACCCCGGCGGTCTGCATGATCTGTATTTCGTCTTTGTGAAAAAGGACACCCCCAACCGCGACCTGTTCAGCCTGGAATGGTTGCTATTTAACCCAGCCGTGACCGCCGTTCAGCCCGCCAAAACGGCTACGTCGGGGCGGTAGGGATTTGAGGTTTGTAGGTTGAGGTTTGTGGTTGTCATCCTGAGCCTGTTGAAAGGCATTTAGCGCGAAGCAACTACAAACCTCAAATCACAAACTGTTACCTCCCTCAATTTCTCCCAACCACTATGCGCCAATTTCAATTAACGTTAACCTGTAGTTTTCTTTTCATGACCAGCTTATGCCTGGGGCAGAAGGTCAGGGAAAAAGACTGGGTACAGTTGTTCAACGGAAAAGATCTCAGCAACTGGAGTGTGAAAATCACTGGCCATCCGCTCAACGACAACTACGGTAATACCTTCCGCGTTGTGAACGGCAACATGGCGGTGAACTACGATCAGTACCAGAAGTTCGACGAGCAGTATGGCCATATCTTCTACAACAAGCCGTTTTCGGCCTATCTGCTTGTAGTCGAATACCGGTTTGTGGGCAAGCAGGTGGCGGGTGGTCCTGGTTGGGCCATTCGCAACAGTGGGGCGATGCTGCACTCACAGGATCCCAAAACCATGAGCGTAAAACAAGACTTCCCAATCTCGCTGGAAACGCAGTTCTTGGGGGGCGACGGGCAGCATGAGCGGCATACGGCCAATCTGTGCACACCCGGTACCAACGTGGTACTCGATGGAAAACTATTCACTCCGCACTGCATCGATTCGAAGTCAAAAACCTACGCGGGCGAGCAGTGGGTACGTGCCGAAATGCTGGTGCTGGGCGATTCGCTGGTACAGCATATCATGGATGGCGACACGGTGCTGAGCTATACTAAACCGCAGATTGGTGGTGGCAACGTTAGCCATGCCGACCCCGCCGTGAAGATTGATGGCAAGCCCCTGAAAGAAGGCTACATCGCCTTGCAAAGCGAAAGCCACCCGGTCGAATTCCGTAAAGTGTCGCTCTATAATCTGGCGCCATACATGAATAAGCCGAAGCAACTGGCATCCGTGCTGAAGCAATTGAAAGTCCGCAAGTAGTACGTTGTTCCGCGAAGCAGCATAACGCGAAAGCAAGCTCCACCCCTACAATTAACAGCCAGTACTCCGTCGGGGTGCTGGCTGTTTGCGTTTATACCCCCTTTCGGACGTGTAGGGCGTGTTCGTCAAGCAGCGTCACAACCGGGCATAAATTGGGTGTGTCAGTAAACCACTTACAGCCAGCAGGTTAAAATAGGCTCGGTAAATATCAATCGGTTTGTATAATTCTTTTTAAGCCGAAATACCCCCCTTTTTTTGGCCAAATAGCCCCCCAATGATTAGGCGTTAGGTGCCTAGATTTGCATTATTCGGTTAATTCATTTAACCAAAATGCGATAATTAGTACATGAGTCACCGCTATAATCGCGACAATCGGGCTGGATAACAACCCTGTTTCTGTACCATAAATCGGATTACAAGCACCTTTTACAATTCCTCAGACTATATGGGCGATCCATTACTCAAGCACAGAATTTCGTACCTCCCTCACTGGCTGCTGGCTGTCGTTGGCACCGTGCTGCTGTACGCCGGGCCGCACCCGGCAAAGGCGCAGCAGAAGGGGGATCAGACAGCCACGGTGGTGCCAGCTACCTTCAGGCCAGTCCTGATCGACGAAAACGAAGAGCCACTGGCGGGCGTTACCTTAGCAAACCGGACAAGTGGACAGTCAGTCACGTCGGATGGGCTAACGCCAATTGATCTGGCTGCTACGAAGGGCGATATCATCGAACTGTCGGCGTTTGGTTCTATCGTTAGCACGTACCTGGTGGGTACCGAAATGGCGCCGGTTATTGTACTTAGCACAAAGAACCCCGCCGTAGCCCGCCTGAAGCCCGTGCGGTTGCTCTTCAACACGGCTACCCGTGGCGATCTGACCTCTGCATCGACGCAGGCCGTGTACAATAGTGACCTGCAAAAAATGCCGGTCACTTCAGTACTCAGCGCATTGTCGGGCCGTATTGCAGGCTTGTCGACCAACCAGACCCTTGGGCAGCCGGGTAGTGATGGTACGGCCGTGTCGCTCCGTAACCAGAACCCGCTGGTAATTATTGATGGTATTCCCCGTCAGCTTACCGTATTCGATCTGGAAGAAATTGAGTCGATCACGGTCCTGAAAGACGCGGTGTCTACGGCAATGCTGGGCGTACGCGGCTCGAACGGAGCCTTGGTGATCACCACCCGGAAAGGCTCGCCGTTGCGTCAGCGCATCTCATTTACAGCACAAACGGCGGTTCAGCAGCCGCTTCGTTTCCCCAATCCATTGCAGGCCGGTCAGTACGCGCGGTTATACAACGAAGCCCTGCAAAATGATGGCCTGGCTCCGGTCTATTCCGATGCGGCTATTCAGGCTTACGATACCGGCTCCGACCCATTCCGCTACCCCAACGTGAACTGGCGCGACCAGGTGACTAAGCCCTCGTCGCGGTTCGACCGCTACACCTTCAGCGCAAGCGGGGGCAATAACTTCTCGAAATACTTTGTCTCGCTCGATCACATCAACCAGACGGGGTTGCTACGCGAAAGTGATGCCAATAAGTATAACACCAACAATAACTTCAAGGCATTCACCGTCCGGTCGAACGTCGATTTGCAGTTGAATTCAAAATTGTCGGCGGGGATTTACCTGCTGGGTCGCATTCTGAACGGCAACGATGCCGGTTTCGGAACAGTCTCTATTCTAAATAACGTACTGCTGACCCCCAACAACGCCTATCCGGTCTACAACCCGAATGGCTCATATGGCGGTAGCCAGCAGTACCAGACCAACATCTGGGCGCAGACGATCGGCTCGGGCTATCAGCAGAACTTCAAGCGCGACATGCTTGCCGATTTCTACCTGAAACGCACGCTTGACGAACTGACGCCGGGCCTCTGGGTACGTGCCATGGGGTCGTACTACGCCACGCTGTCGGAGAACATCAACCGGGGTAAGGCCTTTGCTGTTTTCCAGCGCAATATTTCGCCGACGGGCGTAGAGACCTACCAGCAGTTTGGCAACAATGGTGACCAGGCCAACTCGAATGGCATCGAATACCAGGGCCGTTCCGATTATTTAGAGTTCACGCTGGGCTACGACCGCACGGTGGGTGTACACGGTTTCAATGCCCTGCTGCTGGCCAACCGGCAGAACTCGGTAACGGGCTCAGACCTGCCGTATACCATCACCGGTACGTCGGGCCGGGCGTCGTATAACTACAAACAGAAATACGTGCTTGAAGCGTCGTTTGGCTTGAACGGCTCAAATCGTTACCCTGATGGTGGCCGTACCAAAGTAGGCTTCTTCCCGGCGGTGGGCGCGGCCTGGAACATCAACCAGGAGGATTTCCTGAAATCATACAACTGGCTGTCGTTCTTGAAGCTATATGGTTCGTATGGCAAAACCGGTCTGGATAATCCCGGTTACTTTACCTACATCCAGCGGTATTTCGACAGCCCAAGTGCGGTATTCGGCACCGGGGCGGGGGCCAACACCTCGATCACCGAACAGCCAATTGCCAACTACAACATCACCTGGGAGAAAGCCAACAAGCTGAATCTGGGTCTGCAAGGCGCGGTATTCAACAATCACCTGGGCTTTACGGTCGAGTATTACAACATGAAGTTCTACGACCTGCTGATGCAGCGCGGCCGGAGCACCTCATTGCTGGGCAATACGTACCCGGACGAGAACATCGGCCAGAACCGCTACTCGGGGGTCGACCTGCAACTGAGCTTACAGCAGGAAGTAAAAGGCCTGAGTTACTACGCCACGGTGAACGCCGGCTTCCAAAACTCGAAAGTGCTGTTTATGGATGAGGTGTTCCGGCCCTACGACTGGATGCAGCGCACCGGTCAGCGCGTTGGGCAGACGTTTGGCTACATCGCTGATGGCCTGTTCCAGACGGCCGAAGAGATCAGGAACAGCGCTACGGTGGTGGGTTACACGCCGCAGCCGGGCGATATCAAGTACAAAGACCTGAATAACGATGGGGTGATCGACCAACTCGACCAGGCCCCGATTGGCAACACCAAACCAGCGATTCCCTTTGGCGCCAGCCTTGGGTTCCGCTGGAAAGGCTTCGACGTATCGGTGCTGGCACAGGGCGTAGTCAACCGTATGATCTACATGCAGGGGCCATCGGTCTGGGCCTTCCAGAACAACGGATTCGGGCAGGCTTACGAGCAGCACCTCGACCGCTGGACACCAACCAATACCGGTGCAACGTACCCACGGCTCTGGATCGGTACGAACGTAAACAACCAGGCCACATCGTCATACTGGATGCGCTCGGGCGATTACATCCGGCTGAAAAACGTGGAGGTAGGCTACACCATTCCGGCCCGCCTGCTGAGCCGCATTCGGGTACAGTCTGTGCGGGTATTTGCCAACGGAACCAACCTGCTGACCGCCAACAAAGATCAGCGGATCGATCCGGAGAGCTACCTGAGCGTGTATCCCGTGCAGCGATTATTCAACGTCGGTCTTAACCTGAAACTCTAGGTTGACGCTCCGGCGAACCGAACAAACTTGTCGTATACCATGTGTAAGAAACTATATTTCAGCCTATTGATCGTGGCGCTGTCCATGATCGGCACTGCCTGCGAGCGTGTAGAAACCGAACCGCGCGACTGGATTAAGGAAGACTTGGTTTGGGACGAAAAAGACCGGAACGCCACGCTGGCGGTCTTTTTTCTGAATGATATCTACAACTACATTCCCGGCGGCTTTAACCGGATCGGTACCGGTAACGGTGATTTTCTGGATGCGGGCGCAGGTGATGCCGTTCCATCGCGTACCGCCCGGACGGTGGAGTACTACACCAACGGGTTTATCAGCGCGGTGAACAACCCTGACCCGTATTGGGGTAACAGCTATGCCGGTATTCGTCGGGTCAACATCTTCCTGGCCAACATTGACCGCGTGCCGGCTACGGCCGCCAGTATCGTCACCTGGAAAGCAGAGGCCCGGTTTATCCGCGCGTATCTGTACTTCGAGCTGCTGAAACGCTATGGCGGTGTGCCCCTCATCGGCGATAAGATTTTCACGCTCAACGATGACCTGTCGCTGCCCCGCAACACCTTCGAAGAAACCGTGAACTACATCGTGGCCGAGTGCGACGCCGTGAAGGCGGACCTGCGGAAAGAACCCGTTTCGGACAACGAATGGGGCCGGGTGCCACGTGGCGCGGCCATTGCCCTGAAAGGCCGGACGATGCTATATGCCGCCAGTCCGCTCTTCAACGGGGGAGGGGTAAGCACCGACGCCACGAAAAAGGCGTTGACCGGCTACCCAACCTACGATGCCACCCGCTGGCAGAAAGCGGTTGACGCCGCCGCTGAGTTGATCGCCCTGAACTACTACGCGCTGCAACCGGTATACAACAACGTGTTTGTAGTGAAGAAAAACACCGAGATCATTCTGGCCAAGCAGTCGGGCAACAGCACCACGATCGAGGCCCTGAACGCACCGGTTGGCTACGGAACGCCCGCCGCCAGCCAAGGATTAACCAGCCCCACGCAGAACTTTGTGGAGGCCTTCACGACTGATACCGGCCTGCCCATTACCGACCCCGCTTCGGGTTATAACCCGCAAAATCCGTATGCCGCCCGCGACCCGCGTTTGGCCGTTACGGTCTTTGTAAACGGACAGCGGTGGCTCCAGCGGAATGTGGAAACGTTTGACGGTGGCCGTGACCGGCCAGGTGGCAACATTGTGCAGACCCGCACAGGCTATTACCTGCGCAAGTTCATGGCCGATTTCTCGAACAACACGACCTACACCAACCAGAGCCACAACTTCCCGTTGTTCCGTTACGCCGAAACGCTGCTGAACTACGCCGAAGCCCTGAATGAAGTGGGCCGCACGGAAGATGCCGTGAAGCAGGTGATCGAGATCCGGAAACGGGCGGGCATAAAAGCTGGTACTACGGCGCGCTATGGTATTCCGGCGAGCATCAACCAGGCTGATCTGCGTACGCTGATTCAGAACGAGCGCCGGGTTGAACTGGCCTTTGAAGAGCACCGCTTCTGGGATGTGCGCCGCTGGAAAATTGCCGAGGCTGTCCTGAATACCCCGCTGTATGGCCAGAAGATCGTGCGTAACGCCGACGGTACGCTGACCTTCAGCAAAGTGCAGATTGGTACGTCGATCTTCTCGAAGCGACTGTATTACATGCCGTTACCGTACGACGAAACGACGAAGAACCTCAACCTGGTACAAAACGAGGGCTGGTAAGCACAGCCCTCCGTTTCACTCCCTTTCACTTTGTTTCCTTCTGAAGCTATGAAACAATTACTATTTATTTTCTCACTCCTGACGCTGCTCACCAGCCAGGCCGTGTACGCCCAGGGGCGGGTGGTCAGCGGGGTGGTCTCCGATGCTAAAGAGGCGCTGCCCGGCGTAACGGTAGTCGAAAAAGGTGCACCAACCAACGGCACCACGACCGATGCCAACGGGCAGTTCAAACTGACCCTGCGCGGCCAGAGCAACACGCTGGTGTTCAGTTCGATCGGTTTTAAATTGCAGGAAGTAGTACTGGGTGGCCGCAGCAACGTGAACGTGACGCTCGACGCCGATGAGAACAGCCTGAACGAAGTCGTTGTGGTTGGCTACGGCCAGCAGAAAAAGCTGACTCTGACCGGCGCTATCAGTTCGGTGAGCGGCACCGATATTCGCCAGAACCCCGCCGCCAGTTTGCAGAACACGTTGGCCGGTCGCCTGCCGGGTTTCTTCTCGCAGCAGCCATCAGGGCGGCCCGGTGCCGATGGAGCCAACTTCTACATTCGGGGCCTCAGCTCGTATAATGGCAACAACCAGCCGCTAATTATTGTGGATGATATTCAGTTCTCCTACGATCAGTTTGCCCGCCTCGATCCGAACGAAATCGAAAGCCTGTCGATCCTGAAAGATGCCTCAACCACGGCGATCTACGGGGTACGTGGTGCCAACGGTGTGATTGTGGTGACTACCCGCCGGGGCAAAGAAGGCCCGCCGCAGATCGCCCTCCGTCTGGAATCGGCGCTGTCGCAGCCAACGATCATACCAACGTACCTGGACGCCTATAAAAGCGCCAGCCTCTACAATCAGGCGCAGATCAACGACAACACGGCCAACCCAAGCTCGACGTTCAAGCCGCGTTTTACGGCCGAAGATTTGGAGCTGTTCCGCAATGGAAACGACCCGTACGGTCACCCCAACATCAACTGGAAAGACGTGCTGTTCAAGAAATTCGCTCAGCAGTACCGCGCTAACCTGGATTTGTCGGGTGGTACGCAACGGGTAAAATACTTCGTGTCGGTGGGCTACCTGAATCAGGGTGGTATGCTGAAAAACTACGGGGAAGGCCAGGGTGTCAATAGCAACTACTCCTACGAACGCTACAACTACCGGTCGAACCTGGACATGAACGTGACCAAAACCCTCGACCTGCGCCTCGATCTGTACGGGAACTTCGGCCAGGTAAACACGCCACAGGTAGGCAGTCCGTTCGGGTATAACGACCTGTTCTACGACTACAGCAGCTTCCTGACACTGGCTCCATTTGCCTACCCGCTCTACAACCCCGACGGGTCGCTGGGCTACAGCACCTGGATTCGGAATGAGAACCCGAACTATAACGTCAACAACGTGATCGGTCGCCTGTCATATTATGGCTACAACCGCAGCAATGAAAGCAATATCAACTTCATTGCGTCGGCCAAGCAGAAACTGGGTTTCATCACCAAGGGCCTCGACATTCAGGGGCGGGCTTCGTACACGAGCAACTACGCCTACACCCGTAGCATGACCCGCGATCAGTTTCCGTCGTTCATCTACAACTCAGCCGCCGATACCTATGAACCCCGCGATCCGAACGTGTACCGGGTACGTCGGTTCTTCATCGGCTATGACCCCCGGTTTACATCGCGGGTGCTGAACATTCAGGCTATCATCAACTACGACCGCACGTTTGGGCAACATCACGTCTATGGTCTGGGTCTGTTCAACCGCAACTCAAATACGGCACAGAACGGTAACGCGATCTACAACTTCATTCCGAGCAACTTCCAGGGGTATTCGGGTCGCGTTGGTTACGACTACAAAGACAAGTACCTGTTCCAGTTCAACGCCGCTTACAACGGGTCTGACCGGTTCGTGAGCGACAAACGGTTCGGTTTCTTCCCGGCGGTCTCGGCCGGCTGGAACATCTCGGAAGAGCCATTCTTCAAGAACAACGTAAGAGCGGTCGATTTCCTGAAAGTGCGCGGTTCATACGGACTGGTGGGTAATGATGCGCTGGGCTCGTCGTTCAGCTATTATTACCAGCAGAACTACGCCAACGGTAACGGCGTCACCAATGCCGACTTTGGCTACTCAAGCAACAACTACGGCGGCATTGTCGAAGGTACGCTCGCCAACAACGACGTAACTTGGGAGAAAGAAAACAAGCTCGACGTAGCCCTCGAATTCGGCGTACTGAACAGCCGCATCACCGGTAGCATCGATTACTTCGACAACAACCGCTACGACATTCTGACTACCCGCGGTACTGTATCGGCCATTTTCGGGCAGGGCCTGCCGCCGGTGAACCTGGGAAAAGTAAACAACCGGGGTTTCGAGCTGGAACTGGGTTATCAGAGCCCGACCAACAAGCCGCTTTCGTTCTCGATCAAAGGCAACTATTCGTTCGCCAAAAACAAGATCGTGTTCCAGGATGAACCGTCAGCGTTGTATCCGTATCAGGCCTACACCGGTAACAGCATCGGGCAGCAGCGGGTCTACACGTTCATCGGCTACTATAAAGATGCCGCCGACATTGCCGCCAGCCCCAAGACGGCCGTTCCCGTTCAGCCCGGTGACCTGAAATATGCCGATCTGAACAACGATGGCAAAATCGATGGTTTCGACGCGTCGGTGAACGGTTTCCCCAATACGCCCAACACCGTGTACGGCATCAACCTGGGGCTGCGTTACAAGCGCCTCAGCTTCAGTGCGCTGTTTCAGGGTGCCCGTAACTTCAGCGTGCGTGGGGTGGCCGAATCGATCCGCGCATTCTCATCGAACCTGACCGCCGTGCACGAGCAAGCCTGGACGCCTGAGCTGGGCGACAACGCCAAGTATCCCCGCCTTACGCTGCTGGGCGGTATCAGCGATCCGTCGGCGTTTCCATCTACGTTCTGGCTGATTCCCGGCGATTACCTGCGGTTGCGGACGGCCCAAGTCAACTTCGATATTCCGACCGGTTTCACCAAACGTCTGGGTATCAAAGATGCCCGCGTGTATGTCAACGGCTCAAACCTGTTTACGATTACTAAGCTCAGCAAGCTCTACCAGCTTGACCCCGAGATTACGACCGCTACTGACCGGGCCAGCTACCCGCCCCAACGGCTGCTCAACTTCGGCGTTAGCGCCACGTTTTAAGGCATTTCCTGACTATGAAAAAGATACTAATCATACTTTTCCTCCTCACCGCCTCGGTGGCCTGCCAGCAGTCTGACGACTTTCTGGAGCCCAAAACGAGCGCGCTGACCGAAGAACTCGTCTTCACCGACAGCACCCGTACTATGGCGTTCCTGTCGCGGATCTATAGCGATATCGGCTTTAGCTTTGTCAAAGGCCGCTGGGATTCGCACGGTAACACCGAGGAGGCGACCGACGATGCCGAATACAAATTCTCGGGTACCGGCCAGAAAGCAGTAGTGCTGTATAGCGGCACCGTTAGCCCGACCAACTTTCCGTTTTTCGAGTTCTGGTCGACGCCCTACAACAACATCCGGCGCGTGAATCTGCTGCTCGAAAAGCTGCCTTCTACGCCACTGTCGGCTCCGCTTAAGGCACGCATGGCGGCTGAGGCCCGTTTCCTGCGGGCCTGGTACTACGACTGGCTGCTGATCAGTTTCGGCGGTGTGCCGCTGATTGGCGATAAAGTATTTGATATCGAAGACTTTATCAACCAGCCCCGCAACTCGTATGCGGAGTGTGTAACGTACCTGACCACTGAACTCGACGCCGCAGCCGCGCAACTGCCAGCCGCGACCGACTATTCGGAGCAAAACTACGGCCGCGTTACGAAAGGTGCCTGTCTGGCCCTGAAATCGCGGATTCTGTTACAGGCGGCCAGCCCGCTCTTCAACGGGGGCGCTGAAACGACCGATGCTGAACTGGCCAAGATCGTAAGCACGCCGACCTATGATGCCTCGCTCTGGCAAAAGGCAGCTGATGCCGCGCAAGCGGTGATCAACACAGGTACGTATTCGCTAAACGTGGATAACACTACGGCACCGGGTTATGGCTTTTCGCAAGTATTTCTGAAGCGGGTCAACTCCGAGTATATCATTTTCCAGAACAGGGGTGCTAACCGTGACATGGAAGGGTTTTACAATCCGGCGTCGCGTGGGGGAGCCAACAACGCCATGCCGACGCATAACCTGGCCGAGGCCTTCCCGATGCGCAACGGTAAACCCATTACCGACCCCACTTCGGGCTACGACCCGAAGAATCCGTACCTGAACCGTGACCCACGGTTTGGCTACAGCATCATTTACAATGAGTCGCCGTACTACCTGCCTTCGGCCAACGCGCTGTCGCCCGTGTTTACCTACGAAAATGCCCCGACCGACGGGTTTACGTCGGCTGGTCAGACAACGGGGTATTACAGCCGGAAAATGTGTGACGTGAATATTTCGGCCAACAGCAGCTTCAACACCAACCGGGGCTGGCCGCTGCTTCGCTACGCAGAAATCTTGCTGAACTACGCCGAGGCGATCAACGAAGCTGGCCAAACAGCATTGGCCTACCCCAAGCTGATCGAATTGCGGAGCCGGGCGGGTATTCTGCCGGGTGCTGACAACCTCTACGGTCTGAAAGCCAACATGACCAAAGAGGAAATGCGTGAGGTGGTTCGTACGGAGCGCCGTATTGAACTGGCGTTTGAAGATCACCGCTGGAACGATATTCGTCGCTGGAAAACGGCGATGGTGGTCAACAACGGCTTCAACAAGCGGATCCGGATTGTAAGATCAGGTACGACCTACACCTACGAAGTAGTCAACTCGATTCGTCAGCACAATTTCCGCCCTGAAATGTATCTGTTGCCGATCCCCGATTCAGAAGTACGCAAGGCACCAGCTATGCGCCAGAATCCAGGCTGGTAGTTGTTGCCCCCTTGCCCCCAACCCGCAACGGCGGACCGCCCTGAAGGGGGCTACTGCGCTGCTTGCTAAGTCGCGGAGCTTTAGCCCCCTTCAGGGCGGTCCGCCGTTGCGGGTTGGGGGTAAACCCAAGCAACAAACAGCTTACATCCCTGAAACCCCATTACTGAATCCTCGTGAAACGGCTATTCTTATTCACTTTCTTGCTGTTGAGCCAGATCGGCTACAGTCAGGCAACCGACTGGAAACTGGTCTGGTCCGATGAGTTCAATACGGACGGGCCGCCCGATCCGAAGAACTGGACGTTCGAGCGGGGGTTTGTCCGGAACAATGAACTGCAATGGTATCAGCCCGACAACGCTCGCTGCGAAAACGGCTTGTTGATCATTGAAGGCCGAAAAGAGAATCGCCCCAATCCGAACTACCAGCCCGATAGCCGAAACTGGAAAACCAACCGCCCGACCATCGAGTATTCAGCGTCGAGCCTGCAAACGAATGGGCTGCACAGTTGGCAGTATGGCCGCTTCGAGATGCGGGCCCGCATTGATACCAGACCCGGCCTGTGGCCCGCCTTCTGGACGCTCGGCGTAGCGGGTGAGTGGCCTTCCAACGGCGAGATCGATATCATGGAATATTACAGGAGCATGCTGCTGGCAAACGTCGCCTGGGGTACGTCGAAAAAGTACACGGCGAAGTGGAGCACTACTAAAAAGCCAATGGCGTCGTTCAACGACCCGGCCTGGTCGACCAAATTTCACGTTTGGCGCATGGATTGGGACCAAACGGCCATCCGTTTATACGTAGACGATCAGTTGCTAAATGAAGTACTGCTCACCGAAACTATAAACGGAGACGGATCGGGGAAAAACCCATTCCGGCAACCGCATTATATACTGCTGAATCTGGCTATGGGGGGGCAGAATGGTGGCGACGTATCAACCACTAAATTCCCCAATCGCTTCGAAGTAGACTACGTCCGCGTGTATCAGAAGTAAGCTGGGTACGTTGCGTTATTGCTTGCCACGCGTCATCAACCTGAAAACCATCAAACATCCACGTTTATGAAACGTATTCAATGCATCCTGGCGGCACTGGTCATCTGGGCGAATGTCTGTGTGGCACAAGCGCCGGAAATGAAACCGACGACTTCATTCAGACCCGGCGAACGCTGGTACGATGATAAAGGCGAACTCATCAACGCCCACGGTGGCGGGCTACTGTTCGACAAAGGCACGTATTACTGGTTTGGCGAAAACCGGGGCCAGTCGGCCTCGCAGGGCATTTCGGTGTATTCATCGAAAGACCTACACAACTGGAAAGCCGAGGGCATGGCGCTCGCCAAATCGACCGATCCGCAGAGCGAGATTGCCGTGGGTGGTCTGATGGAGCGGCCCAAGGTGATCTACAATCCGAAGACGAAAAAGTACGTC
Organism: Fibrivirga algicola; assembly: GCF_011742925.1. Lineage (GTDB taxonomy): Bacteria > Bacteroidota > Bacteroidia > Cytophagales > Spirosomataceae > Fibrella > Fibrella algicola. The sequence continues at coordinate 644,278 of NZ_WAEL01000003.1, read as the reverse complement.
ATGTGGTTTCACCTCGAACTACCCCGTCAGGGCTATAAGGCGGCTCGTGCCGGCGTGGCCGTCAGCGACAAGGTGACCGGTCCATACACGTACCTGAACAGTTTCCGGCCCAACGGCCACATGTCGCGCGACATGACCTTGTACGTCGATGACGACGGTTCTGCCTACCACATTTACTCGGCCCGTGAAAACTACGACCTGCGCATCACTAAACTAACCGACGATTACCTCGGCGCTACCACGGAGGATACGCTCCTGTTCAGCAATCACCGCGAGGCACCGGCCATATTTAAGAAAGACAAGCAATACTACCTCATCACAAGCGGCTGCACGGGCTGGGCGCCCAATCAGGCCAGTCTGCACGTAGCCACGTCGCTATTCGGACCCTGGAAACTGGTGGGTGACCCCATGCGCGGGCCGATGGCCGACAAAACCTTCGACGGGCAGTCGACCTATATTTTACCGGTGCCGGGCAAGAAAGACGCTTTCATTTTCATGGCCGACCGCTGGAATCCGAAAGACCTGAAAGACAGCCGCTACTTATGGCTCCCGATCAAATTCGAAAACAACCAGCCCGTTGTTGACTGGGTGGACGAGTGGAATCTGGCCTTCTGGAAAAAGTAGAAGTTATGCGTTGCTTTCGCGCAATACTGTATTGCTTCGCGCTACGTGCCCTTCGACTAGGCGTCCCCGACAATCTCACCCTGAGCCTGTCGGGGACGCCTAGTCGAAGGGCCTAGAGCAAAAAAGCCACCTACAACGCAGTAACCCGCCTCTAACCCATGAAACTACATACTACCCTTCTCTTCCTCCTGATCAGCACCGCGCTTGTTGCACAGAAGAAACCGGCGGCAGCCGACGTGCTCAGCGCCGTTCAGAAAGCCAACGACTACTGGCAGGCAACGTACCCAACCCACGGCCGCGCGTTTTGGGACAATGCCGCTTACCATACCGGCAACATGGAGTTATATTTCCTGACCAAAAACGACGCCTACCGCCGCTATTCCGAAGCCTGGGCCGAGCATAACCAGTGGATGGGGGCCAAAGAGACCGATAAAACGAAATGGAAATACAGCTACGGCGAAACCAATGAGTACGTTCTCTTCGGCGATTATCAGATCTGCTTCCAGACTTACATCGACCTGTATAATCTCAGTCCTGACCCGATAAAAATTGCCCGCGCCCGCGAGGTGATGGAATATCAGATGAGCACGCCAAAAAACGACTATTGGTGGTGGGCCGACGGGCTGTACATGGTGATGCCGGTGATGACCAAGCTCTACAAACTGACCGGCAACAAACAGTACCTCGACAAGTTGCACGAGTACTTTACCTACGCCAACAGCATCATGTACGACCAGGAAACCGGGCTGTATTATCGCGACGCCAAATATGTTTACCCGAAGCACAAAAGCGGCAACGGGGGTAAAGATTTCTGGTCACGCGGCGATGGCTGGGTATTCGCCGGACTGGCGAAAGTGCTGAACGATCTGCCGAAAAACGACCCGCACCGGGCTGAGTACATCGAAAAATACAAACGCATGGCCGACGCCATCATCATCGCGCAACAACCCGATGGCTACTGGACCCGCAGCCTCCTTGACCCGGCATTTGCGCCCGGCCCCGAAACCAGCGGCACCGCGTTCTTCACCTACGGCCTGCTGTGGGGCATTAACAACGGTTATCTGAAGAAGCGAACGTACCTGCCCGCCGCCCTGAAAGGCTGGACGTACCTGTCGACAGTAGCCTTACAACCCAGTGGAAAAATCGGCTACGTGCAGCCCATCGGCGAAAAAGCCATTCCCGGTCAGGTCGTGAATGCCAACTCTACCACCAATTTCGGCGTCGGCGCGTTCCTGCTGGCTGGTAGCGAGTTGCACCGATTTTTGAAGTAGACCTGCTGTTGGTGGGTGTTGGACTCAGTGCTAACCATCACTTTTGCATTAACTCATCGAGTGACGCAATCACCTCTACTTCAGGTCTGAGCGACTTCTTTATAAAATCGATATTAGTCAATACGTTTTTAGTGCCAATCATATAAAGGGCTCTAAGACTTGGTAGTCGCTTTAATTTGTCTATTTCTTTTGCTATATCCAGTTCTTCATTGAATGATATATCTAAGATGGCTAGATCGTTAAGTCGGGTAATGGAAACAGGTAACGATTTTAGCTGGTTAAACGAAAGATAAAGGCTTCTTAATTTTGTTAGCTTAGCTATCTTTTCTGGAAGCTCTTTTAACTCATTTGCGCTGTCGGCAACTGCACTTAATGGTGGGTAGATAACTACGTTTCCAGGGCCGAGATTCAAACTACGCGTTTCTAACTTACTGAATACGGAATCTGGAATTGTCTTAAGTTTCAATGCCTGAAGGTTGATTAATGTATCGACCATTGAGTGCTGACCTAAAGCTGCTGTGGCAGTGAAAAATAATACCAGAAAAGCGATTGATTTCATTTGAGCTGTGAGTATTTGATACGGGTTATAGACGACCTAATGCGTATGTGGATTTTAAATAGATTAGTTTATCTCGTTTATCCACTCTTCGGCTAACGCCTCTACGTAGTCTGTGAAAGTGGTTATGCCGTTTATTGTATGAAACGTGTACTCCGGTTGATTTTTCATAAATTCAACATTGTCGAAACAATGGTCGGGGGCAAATAGCGTCACCTTCTTTGTGTCAGGATCGTATAGTGTAAGGTTGCCATTAACTTCCTGAACAAAACATATGAGTTCGCTATAATTAATTTCTGGATAGCCAGATTCTGCACACATCTCTCTATAATAGGCTTCCCATCCACTAAGGCCTTTAGTACATTGAGATTCGATAAACAGGAAATTCTGATTGTTACATAGGCTAGGCTCTGGTTGATTGTATGATTCCTGAATTCCGCCAATTTCGCTTAACAGAAGTTTGTGTTCATCGATAAGGTCGTAGGGGTGGTCAGATAATGCCTCAATTTTAGTTAGCCAGCCACAACTCACTTCGTACTTGTTTGTCCAGGAAAATAATCTGTATGGTTGGCTATTTATGGTCAGGTTTACTAATCTGGCTTTCTTGATGAGTGAAGAAAGTACCGGAAACGTATGTTTAAACCGCTCGGTTAGCGGAAATTCGACTTCAGCACGTAGAAACTCTGGTTTGTCAGAAGATTTGGTAAACCAGGCTACGCTCTTTGTGAATTCTACAAAGTCTGTATTGTAAGCTACGCGGCTGCTCATCGGTCTGTTTTGCAAGGCTGAATATACGCCTTAACTAGACAAATCGCCTTATGCGCTTTTGCTAAATCAACGGCGGTTTGGTGACGCATCAGAGTGGTACATGGCCTAGCTTTGTGCCCATTGATAAACCCTCCGTTTCATGGCCGCTGTATCATCACTCCCCGATCACTCTCCGCTCGATGTGCTCATTATTGGGGCGGGCATTTCTGGTATTGGCGTAGCTTACTGGTTGCAGAAGAAATGTCCGACTAAGCAGTTTGCCATTCTTGAAGGCCGGGAAACGATAGGGGGTACCTGGTCGCTGTTTCGCTACCCCGGTATCCGCTCCGACTCCGACATGTTTACATTTGGATACCGGTTCAAACCCTGGCAGAATCCACAGTCGCTGTCGGATGGAGCGACCATTCTAACGTACCTGACCGAAACCGTGACTGAAAACGGGATCGACAAGCATATCCGGTTCGGTCATCACGTGCTTGAAGCCAATTGGTCGGACAAGGACCGGCTCTGGACAGTATTAGTGCAGCATAAAGGCGAAAACGCTGAAATTCAATGCCGGTTTCTGAGCGTTTGTAGCGGCTACTACAGTTATGAGCAGGCTCATCGGCCGCATTTTCCCGGCGAAGAACGCTTCAATGGTCCGCTGGTTATTCCGCAGTTTTGGCCCGACGACCTCGATTATCGGGGTAAAAAAGTAGTTGTGGTTGGCAGTGGAGCCACGGCTGTTACGCTGGTGCCAGCTATGGCCGACCGTGGCGCTGCCCACGTGACCATGCTGCAACGGTCGCCCACCTACGTGATGAATCTGCCTAACCGCAACGGCGTGTTCGCGGCCCTGAAGAAAATACTACCTAACCAATGGGCCTACCGCTTCACGCGCTGGATGAATCTGACCATGAGCATGGCCTCGTTTGCGCTGGCGAAGCAGTTTCCCCGCCAGGCCAAGTCGCTCATCATGAAAGCCGCTGCCCGACAGCTACCCCCCGGCTTCCCGGTCGACAAACACTTCAACCCGACTTATAACCCCTGGGATCAACGGCTCTGTGTGGTGCCCGACGGCGACCTGTTCACGAGTATCAGCAATGGAAAAGCATCGGTGGTGACCGATGAGATCAGGCAGTTTACCGAAACAGGCATTGTCCTTGCATCGGGAGAGGTGCTGGAAGCAGACATCATCGTGCTGGCGACCGGCCTGACGATCCGGCTCATGGGCGGAACCCAAATCAAGGTGAACGAACAACTCATGCAGCCGCAGGATGCCATGATCTACAAAGGCATGATGGTCAGCGACGTACCTAACCTGGCCTATGCCTTCGGCTATACCAACGCGTCGTGGACCTTGAAAGTAGACCTGACTGCCAATTACATCTGCAAGCTGCTGAATTACATGGATCGTCATCAGTATGACGTGGTGAAACCGGCCAAACAGGCTATGGTGTCGGAAGAGCCGTTTCTGAACCTGAACTCCAGCTACATACAACGGGCCGCCAGCGTGCTACCCAAGCAAGGGGCTAAACGACCCTGGCGCGTATACCAGAACTACCTCGCCGACATGCTGGCTACCCGCTTCGGCCGCATCGCCGATGGCGTACTGACGTTCCAGCGCAAAGTTTCCTGATGAGGTAAGCGAAGCATCAAGCGAAAGCAATCGCTATGCCCCTTCTCATACAACATGGTAAAAAGGAACTTTTGTCGGCTTTGCCATCCGGGAACGTTAACTCCCGCTCTTATATAGGGTTGCTCTATGAACGAAACAATCGATACCGATCTGGCGCTGCTGGCGCTTCAGGAAGAACAGCTTCAGTTTGATTCCTTCAACGCCGATACCGCCTGGCAGCTGGGTACGTTGCTGAAAGAAGCCGTAGAGGCACGGGATAAAGCCGTGGCCATTGAGATTCAGCTGTTTGGCCATCCGCTGTTTTTCTACGCCATGCCCGGCACCACACCCGACAACATCGACTGGATTCGACGGAAACGAAATGTGGTGGAGCGGTTCCAGCAAAGCTCATATGCCGTTCGACTGCGACTGAAGAAAAAGCAGACGACATTGACCGACCAGGCGGGACTAGCCTTGCGCGACCATGCAGCCGCTGGCGGTGGTTTTCCAATCCGGCTTCGCGGCTCAGCCTGTATCGGTGCCATCACCATTTCGGGCGTACCCATGCGCGAAGACCACGGCATCATTGTGGAGGTGCTGGCCAGTTGGCTCAACCAGCCGCTACACGAACTGGCACTGCCCCCCGCCGAGGACATGGATGATTAAGCTTGTGATTAGCAGGCTCTGCGTCGTTTTTAGCTCGTCAAGTAGTGACTGCACTGCATAATGACCAGTCTGTCGGTCGCTCGCTCATGGCGAGTGATACCTGTTGATAGGGCCGCACCGGCGCACTGCTCTGGCCTAAATCATACCTTCTATTAAGTATTGGCTACACCCGGGCCAGATTGCTTTCTACGAAAGATCAGAGCAACGTTCCTGCATCAAGTTGCCTGATGTTGTCAGGATGGCAATTCAATTGGGATGCGTTGTGTCTTAACCGCATTGCCACTCACTGCGGATAAGACACAACGTGTCCGTTCATCCACGATACGATATGGATGATAGGTAATTACCTACGACAACGCCTGTGGCTGGGGATTCGAGCTGGCGGGGCGGGAATTGTCGTCGGGCGGGAGGGGGACAAATTCGGCGTTGTCGTTGGGCGGCAAGGGAATACGACCCGCCTGCCAGTCGGCTTTAGCCTGCTCGATGCGCTCGCGGCTCGACGATACGAAGTTCCACCAGATGAAGCGTTCGCCCAGCGGTTCACCGCCCAGCAACATGAGCGTGCTGGGCTCTTTGGCGATCAGCACCGGGTCGATGCCGTTGCTGAACACCAGCAACTGGCCCGCGCCATAGGTGTGCCCGTTCACCTCCACGCTGCCTTTGGCAATGTACGCCCCCCGCTCGGGGAAACCCGTTGGCGGGCCAAAGCGGGCGCCGGCTTCCAGTACCACATGGGCGTAGAATAGCGGTGAATGGGTAGCCACGCTGTTGGTCAGACCGTAAGCATCACCCGCAATCAGCCGCATCCAGACACCCGTGTCCGTGAAAATGGGCAGCGCGTCGGGTTGGTAGTTGGTAAATGTCGGTGCGTTTTCTTCGGCCGATTCGGGCAGGGCTACCCAGGTTTGTACCATTTCGAAGGCCGTCGCCGCCAGCAGGGTCGGGTCTTCGAACCGTTCGGAGTGGGCAATCCCGCGCCCTGCCGTCATCCAGTTCACCTCGCCCGGTCGAATGATCTGCTGCACGCCCAGGCTATCGCGGTGTGTTACCTGGCCGTCGAAGAGATAGCTCACCGTAGAGAGGCCAATGTGCGGGTGCGGCAACACATCCATCTGCACCAGTTCGGCGGGTGTTTTGCTGACGGGGCCGGCGTGATCCATGAAAATAAAGGGCCCCAGCATCCGCCGAAGTCGGTACGGTAGAATCCGGTTCACATTGAAACCATTACCGATAGACGCAGACCGGGCCGTGATAACAAGATCGAGCATAAGGAGACAAGTAGTTGGTCGTGTCGAATTACCTGAAGCACGTCAGCGAAGCGTACGGCCTCATGGCCGGAACAGTCTGGCAGCTGGGTACGTTCACCACTGTTGCTGGTTACCGATTGCCTCGGTTCGAAAGCTTTCCGTCGCCGCTCAGGAATGAATGAACGGGCAACTACGAGCCGGAATAATCCAGATGCGCAAACGTTAGTGTGAGCCGATGTAGGCTGCCATTTCGCTCTGCATAGCTGATTTAAGGTTGATACCACCCACGGTCAGAACAAGGCTGATTGCTAGGCACGTGGTAACTTAATTGGAAGTTAATAATGTGTTTTTCAAAGCCTTGTAACTTTGTCGTTCGATTTTGGTGACCTTGGTTAAGGCTTGTTTGTCTGAATTAGCGGTCTGTTGGCCGATTAGTAGCCGACTTATTCCAGCGGTAATAACTACTTGAATATAAAAAGACGGAAACTAGCTTACGCGCTGTGAGCATTTCCTGACTAGGCAGTAGTTGAATTTACCCTTATATTTAACTTCGTTAATTCGTTTTGGTCGACCTTCTCCGACCAGCCTCAACTATTGTGAATAACCTTTCCTCGACTGATACCCTCCAGCTGAGCCCTGGTAAAGCCATGCTGGTGCTGGAATTTAAGCAGGCGCCCGCGGCTCATTTTCGAGTCAGGCAGGCGAATGTGACCGGCTCGGAACTGGTTGAGGGGATACCGCATTCACTGACGGGCGCTGTGCTGGATCAACTACCGCTACCCTTCAGTTCGGCCGAATTAGCCGGGCAGCTCCATCAGGTGCTTGCGCACGGTGAACCTGCTTCGTTCCGGCTTGCGTACCCTATCTCGGATGATACCTACACCTGTCAGGCTATGCGAATCGACGAAGCAGTGCTGGTGCTTTCGCTGGAACGTCTTGAGCAGGAAAAGGCCGTGTTGCTCGACGATGTATTGGAAAAGATGGCCACCGGTCTGATCATACTCCAGCCGATATGTGATGGAAGTGGGGCAATCATCGATTTTCAAGCTACACTTTGTAATGAGTTGGCTGCCCATATTTTGGGGCAGTCGCGGGAGCTTATTTTGAGTAAGCCTGTCAGCGAGCGATACGAAAAGGTCCACGATAATGTGTTTTTTCATCAGTATATAGCTGTTGCTGTGTCCGGCGTAGGGCTACACCAGTTGATGCATTTGCCCACGCGTGATAGTTGGCTCGACGTGTCGGTATCGACCTACGGGGATGGGTTGCTGGTCTCGTTCCAGGATGTTACCGCTGGCCAGCAAACAGCTTCCATGCTGGCCAGCGTCATGCGAAGTTCACCGGCGGCGGTTCGGTATTATGAAACCATTCGTGATTCAACAGGCCAGATCGTTGACTTCATGACCAGTACGGGCAATGAACTGTCGATATACGAGTCGTACCGGCCACATCCATCGGCTGTGGGCCGGACTCTACTGGATATATACCCGCATCTGAAAGGTGACGGTACCTTTGATCGCTATGTGACCGTAGTGGAAACGGGGGAGAGCGCTCATTTTGAGATGTTTTACCAACTGGAAACACAGTTTACCTGGTTCGACTGTACGGCGGTACCCCATGGAAAGGGCTTTGTGATTACTGTACTGGATATTACTCCGACGAAACAGGCCCAATTGGCGCAGGAGCGCCAGGCTGCTTTGCTGACCGGAGTCCTCAACAGTTCGGCGAGTAGTATTGTGGTGCTTGAGCCCATGTACAATGATGCCGCCGAAATCCATGACTTTCGAATTAGCCTGGCTAACCCGGCTACGCAAACGTTATTCACTCCTTTTGTTGGGCATACGTTCGATCATGAGCTGATTCAGAATCAAACGTTGCTCACGCTTTTTCCAGCCAGCCGGAACCGGGATGTGTTTACGGCCCTGAAAGCAGTTATTACCACCAAAAAGCCCATCTACCATTCGGTTGACTACTCGACGTTGGCTGTGGCCTATGATTATGCCCTTACGCCGTTTCAGACGGGGGTGCTGATGATTACCACGGACATCACACCCTTGCGTGCGTATCAGCAAAAACTGGAAGCGAATAATGCCGCGCTGAGCCGGTCAAACGAGTATTTGCAGCAGTTCGCGTACGTAGCCTCGCATGATTTGCAGGAGCCGTTACGCAAGATTTATTCGTTTGGTGACCTGTTATTGAAACACCACGCCAACTCCCTCGACACTACCGGGCAGGACTTGCTACAGCGTATGCAGAACGCTGCCCTGCGCATGCAGACGCTGGTGAAGGACCTGCTCGACTACTCCCGCCTGACCACCCAGCAGTCTCCTTTTCAGTCGGTATCGATGCAAGGTGTTATTCAGGATGTACTGGCCGATCTGGAGACAACGATTCGGGATAAACAGGCGACTGTTGCGGTGGACTGCCATTCCTTGCCGACTGTTCCCGGCGATAAGACCCAACTCAGGCAGCTGGTGCAAAATCTGGTAGCCAACGCCATCAAGTTTACCGCGCCTAACCAGTTGCCGCAGGTACGTATCACCGCCGAACTGCTGACGGCCGATCGGCTGCCGCAGCCGGTTCAGAACAAACTCATGCGCCGCTGGATAAGCCTGCGCATTGCCGACCAGGGTATTGGGTTCGACGAGGTCTACCAGGAGCGTATTTTCGAGCTCTTCCACCGGTTACATGGCCGCAGTCAGTACATGGGTACGGGCATTGGGCTGGCGGTAGTGAAGAAAGTAGTTGAGAACCATCATGGTCAGATTACGGTGCAGAGCCAGCCGGGGGCGGGTGCTGCATTTACCGTGTATCTGCCCATGGACTACTGATTCGTTCCTGACGCCATGCCCGGCACCACGCCCGACAGCATCGATTGGGTACGTCGCAAATGGAATACGGTGCTGCACGTCATTTATCGTAATCGATTTCCACGACTTTGCCTTCAAACAGAATCCAGCCGAAGCGGCCGGCTATCAGTTTCGGCCGTTTCAGAATGGCCTCTCGCGTTAGGCGGAGATCAAATGAACCCACATCGAACTAGAAGCTTACCGTGGCGCGGTTGTCAACGGTCGGCGGTGAACATATCGGGCCTGATTCTGGGCGACAGCGGCCAGGTAGTTTCGATCCGGAAACTCACCATCGCGAATAGCTATCTATCCTAGTCGATGTCGCCCTGATAACTGGTCGTGTCGATTGTTCCTAAACGGCCCGAGCAAGGAGTAAGACGATCAGGAGAGTAAGCTGTTTTAGATGGACTGATTTGGAATGAAGCCGTGTGCGAACTGATACAAGTGTGCTGATAACCAGCTCTTATCCGCCGTAACTAAGCCAGCATTCGCGGCAATCAAATACCACTTACTGGCGGGGCATGTATACTTTTTACTAGTTATTTTTAGTAAATGAATTTAATATAATATACGACTATAATCATGTAACTTGCCTTGCTTTCCAACGTATTGTGAACCGTCTTTTTTCGCCTGATAGTTTTCGGCCTGATGCAGTCCGAAAAGCCACGCTGGTACTCAATGTCAGCCAGCAGCCCGAGTTGCAGTTTAGCGTCAGACAAGGAACTGTTCATGATCCGGAAAAAGGATTGTCTACGCTCCCCGTCGGGGCTTTGCTCGACCAACTACCTGCTCCGTTCAACCTGCCAGCGCTAACCACGCAGCTTAGGCAAGCGCTCAATCAACCGTCACCCTGTCAGTTTCAGCTCGATCAGCCTTACCAGCCAATGAGCCTGGTTTGCACCTATGCCTGTGAACTGCTGCGTATCGATGATACGCAAGTGGTATTGACGCTGGAACTACTGGCCGGTCAAGAGAAGCACCTGGCGCTGGCCGATATTGTTGAAACGATGCCCACCGGCCTCATTGTGTTTCGGGCCATACGGGATGAGGCTGGGGAGATCGTTGACTTTCAGGCTATTCTCTGCAATCAGTTTGGGGCTGATGCCGTTGGCTATACTCGCGAGGTTATGCTGACCAAGCCCGTTAGCCAGCGCTACTCAAACATGAAGGAAGATGCGTTCTTCCGCCAGTATGTGGCTGTGGTGACTTCCGGTGTGGCTTATACGCAACTGGTCTTTCTGCCGAAACTGAATCTCTGGCTTGATATATCGGTCATAAAATATGGCGATGGGATGCTGATTTCGTTTCAGGACGTAACGACTGGGCAGCAAACGGCTTCGCTGCTGACAAGCGTTATGAAAAGTTCACCGGCGGCAGTTCGATACTATGAAACCATTCGCGACCCGACCGGCCGGATCATCGACTTCATGACCGGGACAGGTAACGAACTCGAGGCCTACCGTGCCTTCCGGCCCTATCCTTCTATGGTTGGCCGACGAATGCTCGATCTCTATCCACAGTTGCAGGCAAATGGTACGTTCGATCGGTACGTCGCTGTGGTTGAATCAGGTAAAAGCGACCGCTTCGAAATGGAGCACAAAACCGATTCGCAAACAACCTGGTTCGACTGTACGGCTGTGGCGCATGACAACGGGTTTGTGCTCACAACCCTGGACATCTCTCCGTTCAAGCGTGCTCAACTGGAGTTGAAGCACCAGGCTGAATTGACGGCGGAAGTGCTCAACAGCTCAGCCAGCAGTATTCTGGTGCTGAACCCGATTTATAGTGAAGACGGACAGATCGCTGATTTTCGGGTTAAGCTGGCGAACCCGGCTACACAAACCCTATTTGCCCGTTTTTTGGGTCGTGACTTTATGCACGAGGACATACAGCAGCAAACGATGTTGACACTGTTTCCGGCCACCCGGGAACGAGATCTGTTTAAGGCACTGGAGTCTGTTGTCAGCACGGATCAGCCCATTTACCATTCGGTCGATTACCCGCAGTTTGGCATCACTTACGATTATGCGATTACGCCATTTCAATCGGGCGTACTCATGATCACCACCGATATTACTCCGTTACGGGCTTATCAGCAGCAACTCGAAGCAAACAATGCTGCGCTAATTCGCTCGAACGACTACCTGCAACAGTTTGCCTACGTAGCCTCGCACGATTTGCAGGAACCCCTGCGCAAAATTTATTCGTTTGGCGATCTGCTGATGAAACAGCACGCGGGTGCGCTCAACGACACAGGTCTGGATCTACTCCAGCGGATGCAGAATGCGGCGATACGGATGCAAACGCTGGTAAAAGACCTGCTCGAGTATTCGCGCTTAACCACGCTGGAAGCATCGCTACAGCCGGTCTCGCTCCAAAACCTGCTTCGGGAAACGCTTGATGATCTGGAGACAACCGTTCAGGATACAGCCGCTGTGGTCACGGTTGACGGTGATGAGTTGCCTACAATTCCTGGCGACAAGACTCAGCTTGGGCAGCTGCTCCAGAACCTGATTGCCAATGCACTTAAGTTTACCAGGCCAGGCCTGGCTCCTCAGGTACGTATCACGGCCACATTATTTAGGGCTGACCAACTTCCGCAGCCTATTCATAACACGGCTAGCCGCCGCTGGATAAGTATACGCGTTGCCGATCAGGGTATTGGGTTTGACGAGGTCTACCAGGAGCGTATTTTCGAGCTTTTCCATCGTCTTCATGGACGCAGTAAATACACTGGAACGGGCATTGGGCTGGCGGTGGTGAAGAAAGTAGTTGAGAATCATCATGGTCAGATCATGGTGCAGAGCCAGCCGGGGGCGGGCGCTGCATTTACCGTGTATCTGCCCACGGACTACTAATCTGTTCCTGACGTCATGGCGCGCATGCAGCAGATAACGGCATCACTTTACCAGATCAGTCTGGGGGGCGTCAATGTATTTGTTATTAAGGATGACCTCAACGGGCTCACGCTGGTTGATACCGGTTATGCAGGCAGTGTCGACGCCATCTTCTCGGCGCTACGAAAAGGGGGCGAAGACCCGGCGGCGATCAAACGCATTATGCTGACACACGCTCATCCAGACCATGCGGGTAGTGTAGCGGCCATTCAGCAGGAACTGGGCATTCCGGTGTGGGCGCATGAGCAGGAAGCTCCACTTCTTGAAAAGGGAGTGGCGGGCGAAGCGCCTATCTATTGCTCGCCCGGCCTCATCAACTGGCTGATTTATACTCTATTCATCAAATCGGGCGGAAACGCGATCGACCCCGTTACCGTCGATCGGCGCTTGATTGATAAGGAGCTACTGCCCCTTGCGGGCGGCCTTCAGGTGTTGCACACGCCGGGCCATAGTCGCGGCCACATGGCGCTGTTGGTTCAGCAGGAAAGCGTTCTGATTGCCGGCGACCTGTGCGCCAACGTGGCCGGAATTGACTTCAGCACAGTGTATGAGGATCGCGCCCTGGCAACCCGCAGTATTCTGGCCGTAGCAGAGCAGCGGTTCGATAAAGCCGTGTTTGGGCACGGTCGACTACTGACTGCCGGTGCCAATGAAAAGCTGAAGGCCGCGTTTCGGCGGTACCAGTAACGTACCTGTTTCGATGTGTTGTGGTTGTCGGGTGATGTAGGCCCAATCCGTAACTGAGATTAAGTTTACGGCATGGATGCATCAATCGATCGGGACCTGACGCAGCTTGCGTTGCAGGAAGCACACTTACAGTTCGACACCTTTACTGCCGATACGGCCTGGCAACTGGGTACGTTGCTGAAACAGGCCGTGGAAAAGCGGGGCAATGCCGTGGCCATCGACATTCAACTGGTTGGCCAGCCGCTATTTTTCTACGCCATGCCCGGCACGACGCCCGACAACATCGATTGGGTACGTCGCAAACGGAATACAGTGCTGCACTTTCACCGCAGTTCCTACGCGATGGGCCTTGAACTGACACAAAAAAAGGCTACCCTTCAGGAAAAAATAGGGCTTGATTTACGGAATTACGCCACGCATGGCGGCAGTTTTCCTATTCGGTTGCGGGGTACGTTTATCGGCACCATCACCATCTCGGGCCTGCCCCAGCGCGACGATCACAGCGTCATCGTGGCGGTGCTGGCTGACTGGCTTGGTCGGCCGCTGACTGACCTGGCGTTAGCGTAGCGCCCCCGATTTCACCTATCTTAGCTGACATCAATTCACCAACAGACCCCCTATGCAAAAACCCCTACTTTTTCTGTGTGCCGTGCTGTTTTCAACGCCTCTGCTGGCACAGGTCTCCAAAACAGCCAGGCCCGTCTCGATCTCTGCTGTCGATAGTCCAATGAGTATCGACACGTACCTGAAACCAGTAAAGTGGCGGAACATCGGTCCGTTTCGGGGTGGTCGTTCGGTGGCTGGCTCTGGCGTTACCAGCGACCCGCAGCTCTATTACATGGGTACTGTTGGGGGGGGTGTCTGGAAGACTGAGGATGCCGGGATGACCTGGAAAAATGTCTCCGATGGGCAGTTCAAAACCTCGTCGGTGGGGGCAATTGGCATTTGCGAGTCAGACCCGGCCGTGGTGTACGTAGGCATGGGTGAACATGCGCCGCGTGGTGTGATGACCTCCTACGGCGATGGCGTGTACAAATCGACCGATGCCGGTAAAACCTGGCAGCACCTCGGCCTCGACCTGACCCGCCACATTGCCGCCGTTCGGGTGCACCCGCAAAACCCCGATGTAGCGTTTGTAGCCGCACAGGGTGCGTTGCATGGGCCGTCGGCTGATCGGGGTATCTACAAAACTACCGATGGCGGTAAGTCGTGGAAGAAGGTGCTGTTTGTGGATGAAAACACGGGCTGCAACGACCTGAGCATGGACATGACCAACCCGCGCATTCTGTATGCTTCGATGTGGGAGCACCGCCGCCTGCCGTGGCAGGTGCAGAGTGGCGGCAAAGGCAGCGGCCTCTACAAATCGACGGATGCGGGCGAAACCTGGACTAAATTGGAAAAGGGCTTACCCAAAGAGCTGGGCAAAATGGGTATTTCGGTCTCTAAAGCCAATCCAAACCGGGTATTTGCCGTGATTGAATCGGATTCGAAGGCCGATAAAGGCGGCGTTTTCCTCTCCGACGATGCAGGTAAAAGCTGGACCCGGGTGAGCAAAGACCACCGCACCATTCAGCGGGCCTGGTATTACATCGAAATCTTCGCCGATCCGGTCGACGAGAATACGGTATATGTGCTAAACACGTCGGTGCTGAAATCGATCGATGGCGGCAAGACGTTCTCCACTATTTCTGGTTCACATGGCGACCACCACAACCTCTGGATCAATCCGAAAAACAACAAAAACCTGTTCCTGAGCAACGACGGGGGCGGAGCGGTGTCGTTCAACGGCGGTAAATCATGGTCGTCGGAGAATAACCAGCCCACGGCCCAGTTTTACCGGATCAACGCTGACAATCACTTTCCGTACCGTATTTACGGCGGTCAGCAGGACAACACGTCGGTGATGATCAGCAGCCGGTCTACTAATGGCAGCGGTATTTCCGACAAAGACTGGGAAGCCTCGGCGGGGGGCGAAAGTGCGTTTCTGGCCTTCAACCCCGACAACCCGCGCTACGTGATGGGTGGCAGCTACCAGGGCACGATCGAGGTGCTCGACCAGCAAACGCACGAGGGTAAACCCATCATGGTGTCGCCGATTCAGTACCAGGCGTTGCAGGCCAAAACCATGAAGTACCGGTTCAACTGGAACGCGCCGATTATCTGGTCGAAGCACGAACCGAAGGCGTTTTACCATGCCGGCAACCGACTGTTTAAAACCACCGACCTCGGCAAAAGCTGGACGGTAGTGTCGCCTGACCTGACCCGCAATGACTCGACCAAACTCGGCTGGGGCGGAGCACCGTACACCAACGAAGGCGCGGGTGGCGAGAATTATGGCACCCTTACTTATGTGCTCGAATCGCCCGCCGAAAAAGGCGTAATCTGGACCGGTAGTGACGACGGCCTGGTGCACCTTACCCGCGACGGTGGCGCTACCTGGACCAACGTAACGCCCGCCGGTTTGCCTGAAACACTGATCAACTCCATCGAGGTATCGCCCCACGACAAAGCAACGGCTTATATCGCCACCACGCGTTACAAGGTTAACGACTTCGCCCCGGCGATCTACAAAACCACCGATTATGGTAAAACCTGGACTAAAATCGTGACGGGCATCCCCTACGGGGCCTTCACGCGCACTGTCAGAGAAGACCCCGAGCGTAAAAGCCTGTTGTATGCCGGTACCGAAACGGGGGTGTATGTATCCTACAATGGAGGCAGTAACTGGCAGCCCATGCAGCTCAACCTGCCCGTTAGCCCGGTCACCGATCTGAAGGTGCACCAGGGCGATCTGATTGCCGCTACGGCTGGCCGCTCGTTCTGGATTCTGGACGATCTGGAGCCTGTCCGGCAGTTCAGCGCTACGGCCAGTAAAGACAGCCTGCTACTCTACAAACCTGCCAATACGTACCGGGTATCAGGCAGCAGCGCGCTGGACAAAGTGGTGGAGGATGACGACGAGGATAATGCCAGTGGTGGTCTCGGTCGCAACGGATTTTCGGGGACCAACCCCGCCACAGGTGTCGTGCTGTACTACCAACTGCCCGCCAAAACCGACACGAGCGCCACGCTGACGATGGACGTGCTAACCGAGCAGGGAACGCTTATCCGCCGTTTCAGCAGCAAGAAAGACAAGAAGTTTGTCACGTTTCCGGGTGGCCCTTCGGCTGATCCTACGTTAACCGTTCGGCCGGGTCTGAACCGCTTTGTGTGGGACATGCGCGCCGAAACGCTGCCAGCTATCGAAAAGGTGTTTATCGAGGGCAGTTACAAAGGCCGCAAGATGCCGCCCGGCACGTACCTGGCAAAGCTGAAATTGGGTAAGCAGGTAAAAACGGTGCCGTTCACCATCGTGGCCGATCCACGACTCAACTACACCGCCGCCGACTATGAGCAGCAGCAAAAAACGCTGATCGGTATCGAAGACGGGGTAAAGGAGATTCATCAGGGCGTTAATCGGATGCGGCAGGCCCAGAAACAGCTCAATGACCTGATCGACCTGATCGACCTGATCGACGACAAGCCGAACCTGAAAGCCCTGGCCGACTCGGGTCGGGTGGTCGCCAAAAAGATCAAGCTGTGGGAAGAAAAAGTGATTCAGCCCAAGTCGCAGTCGAACGATGACGTGATCAATTTCGAAAACAAGCTGAGCGCCGATTACATCTTTCTGAAAGGTGAAGTAGACGTGAGTACGCCTTACGTCACGGCTGGTCAGCAAGAACGCCTGGCTGAGTTGAATGCGCTCTGGCAACCGCTCAAGTCAGCAATGAACAAGCTGATCAGCACCGATATCGCCAACTTCAACAATCAGTGTCGCCAGCAACAGATCGAGAAGATCACCGTACCTGATGTGGCGGCTATCGTACCGAAGCAGTAAGCCTGAACAGGCTGAGATACGCAACAAGCGCTCCCGGTGAGGGAGCGCTTGTTTTGGTATGGAGAGTTACCTGGTAATCGCTTTATAAGCTGGTTGCTATGAGTTTTCCCGGTAGGGCAGATTGATCAGGCTGTTGGGTTTGAGGTAAATGTAGTCGTTCCTGAAATCGAGGATGGTGTTGAAGCGCTTCAGGAGGTCGTTGCCAAAGTAGTTGATCTCAAAATCGAGTGGGCGTTTGCTGCCCAACAGCGTGGCTGGAATGGCCGAGAGTGCGAACCCGTTGATGGTCACGCCGGGCATACGCACCACGCGGGTTTCGTATTTTACACCGCGCGGGTCTGTCACTGCCGATTTTTTAATCAGCGGCAGATTCGCCGGAACATGCTGGGTGGCCACCCAGGTGCTATCGAGAATCATGGCTTTGTCGGCGCCGGTGTCGAAGAGGAATTTGCCTTTGTAGGGCTTGTTGGCAATGGTTAGTGTGCCGTCCATACACACGAAGGAGCGGATGAAAGTAAGGGGCGATTTAACGTACCCGGTCAGGTTTTTGGGTAGTTGCGAGTGAATGATGAGCAACCCTTTGTCGTAATCAATTTCTACGGACTTGCCTTCGAATAGATTCCAGCCAAAGCGACCGTCCATCTCATGGGCTGTCTGCGTGGTTACTGAAAGGGAGGGGTTGACCCAGACTAACTTACCCATCTGTAGCTTCACGACTTTTTCCCGTTTGGTAAAGTCGGGCGTGGCTTTCCCAGCCACCGCGTCAGGTTGGCTGGCCATTAGTTTTGTCCGTTTCAATATGGCTTCCCGCGTTAGGCGGAAGTCGAACGCACCTACATCGAAATGGAGGCTTACCGTGTCGCGGTCGTTCAGGATCGAGCGAACGTGGATGGCGTTGTAACTCGTCAGCACGAATGGGATCGTATCGTGGGTATGCTTGGCGCCGGGGGCGTTCCGCTCAGCAGGAATGGCGCTGGCTATGCGCGTGAAGCAGGAATCTTTTCCGTTCAGCAGTACTACGAAATCAAAGGTGCTGCCCGGCTTTACCCGAACCCGAATCGAGTCGATATCGGTGTAAAACGTGACCCATTTCGATTGCCTTGTCCGGTCGGCGGTAAACACGTCGGGCCTTATTTTTGGCGACAGTGACCAGGCGTTTTTATCCAGAAACGCACCATCGCGAATAGCTACGCGGCTCGATGTAGCTTTGATGACGGGCCACTTCGACTGACCAAAGACCGAGTGAGCGAGTAATAGTGTAATGACCAGGTATATGTATTTCATGAGCAGAACCCTTGTCGATATAACACCGGTAAAGATATCATACTAGTAAACAGGTAGCGTGTAGTTAGTTCGGTTAGCTAATGCAACTGGCTTTTCACCGGGTCTTTCAATAGTTAACTCGGTTAAGTCAATCACAACTCTGTCGCCAGCGGTAGCATTCCAGCCCATACCCGACGATGTTTTTGAATTTGGGTAGTAGGGAGAGAACGCTATTCTGCGCGCACCACTAGCTACGGTAACTACCGCTTTTTTCAACACCACCTTTTCATGAGCCGGATCTGGTGACTCGATATCAATCCTGAAATCCTCGGCTCGAGCGAGTACGCCTTTTTTAGGGTCAATTAACGAGCCGTTAACGTAAAAATTAACGCGGAAGATCGGGGTACGGGCTTCACTACGCTGGTTGGTATTCTGGGCGTTTATGCCGCTGATTGCCAGTAGTAACGTGCAGAGAAAGGTCAGGTTAAAACGGATCACTGGAAAGCAGTTTATTTGGTGTAAAACGCGTAGACCTGCTTTTTCGTACAAAAGGCAATGAACCAGGAAGCCGACTCGACGATGCCTTACTTCCCAACGATCAGCGGACCATGGCAGACGGGGATGGGTTGGTCTGACGAGTGGCCGGCAGACGTACCTGGGTGGTAGAGGCCACGCGCCAGTAGCAGCACCGCTACGCAAACGGCCATAATGGGCATCAGGCGGGTAAAGCGGCGGCGCAGGCTGAGGGGAAACAGTGACGGAACCGCCCGAACCAACAAGAGGGCGGGTACGGTACCAGCTCCGAAAATAGCCATGTAGATGGCGCTGTCGGCGGCGTTACCGGTAGTAATGGCACCGGCGAGGGCTACGTAGACGAAACCACAGGGCAGCAGGCCATTCAGAAAACCCAGTGCGGTGAAGGAATACCAGGCGGGTTCCTGCAACAAGTGACCGATCGGCCCTACAATCCAGCGGGTGGATTTGGCGGTGATAAGGCTGCCAAATTTACCACGGGCCCACAGCGTCCAGGCCAGCAACAACAGACCGGCACAAATGGAAAGGGGGCGTTGCAACCCCATCAGCAAGAACCCTTGTCCGGCCAGGCCGAAGGTTGCCCCCACGGTGGCGTAAGCCGTCAGCCGGGCCAGGTGGTACGTACCTACGCCAAGAGCCCGCTGTGCGTGTGGCAACCGCCCAACGGGAAGAGCCATCGCCAGCGGACCGCACATACCGACGCAGTGCAGACTGCCGACAAGCCCCGTCGTGAGGGCGGTCAGGAGCCAGGCGATGCTCATGGCTGCGTGAGGGTCTGTTCGTAGTAATAGTCCTCACCGTTGGCCGACCAGCTCAGTTGTGCCCGCCAGATGCCGGTGATGAGCCCTGCCGTTGATACGGTCTGTTGATTTGAAACGAGCTGGATGGTTTGGTCTTTGAGGCTGTCGCTGGGGCGGTAGAAGGTCAGTTTGCCTTTTTCCCAGCCAGCAGGCAAATTGAGGGCTATTTGTTGCCTGTTAACGTCAAGCGCCAGAGCCGGTGCACGACTCAGGCGGGCCGTACGAGCTACCCGGTCAATCTGCTTCTGATACGCAATCTCGTCCTGGTAATAGTCTTCCCGCACCAGATCGACCCGCTGGCTGACCATCAGATAGACCATACTGCCGATGAATCCGGCAAAGACGATAAAGACAAGTACAATTGATTTACCCCAGTTCATAGCGTTAATGAGTGAAAAAGTTAGGTAAAGAGCGAACAGCTCGCTCTCTATTTCACCGGCCCCAGAAAGGTGGTTTCGATGTTGTTCAGAACGTCGCCGTTGGTGGCAACGTCGAGGGTGAGTGGCGTGCTGTTCTGCGTGATCGTCCGCTCGGGCAGGTCGATGAAGAACATGACTTTGGTGAGCGTTCCGGGTTCCAACGTACCTAGCGGCTGCACGAAGCGTAGTTTGGCATCGGCACGGCTGGCGTGAATAGCCAGCTGCATGGGCTTGTAAGTCTTGTTGATAACTTCCAGGCTGTAGAGATTGGAGATTAGTTGACCTTCGCCCCGCTGATATAATTGGCCGGGAGCCCGCAACACCGTGAGGTCGAGCGGTTGTCGGCTGGCCAGCAGGTAACCGATCAGGCCCAGTAAGGCGAGCAGTACTGCGCTGTAGGCCATGATGCGGCCCGATACCCGAAATGGTATGGACTGTTCGATGTTGTTGAGCGAATCGATTCGGATCAGCCCACGTGGCCGGTCGATCTTGTCCATCACCTCATCGCAGGCATCCATGCAAGCGGTGCAGTTGATGCACTCCAGCTGAATTCCGTTCCGGATGTCGATTCCCGTCGGGCACACCTGCACGCACAGGTTGCAGTCGATACAATCACCCTTTGGCGTGGGGCGGGGAGTCTGGGGCTCGGGGTAAAGAGTTTGGAGCGGAGCATTTACCCCCAAGCCCCGCGCCCCCGTCCCTTCGCCCCCCCGGACCTTCTTCCCGCGCGGTTCGCCCCGGATAAAATCGTAGGCAACGGTCAGGGAATTTTTGTCGAGCATAACGCCCTGCAAGCGACCGTAGGGGCAGATGGTGGTGCAAACAATTTCGCGGAGTCGAGCAAAGACGAGGTAAAAGACGCCCGTAAAAATCAGGATGGCGAACAGCCCAACAGTATGGTTAGCAGGTGAGTCGGTGACGATGGCCAGCAGTTGATCGCGCCCGATGAGATAAGCCAGAAAGGTGTTGCTGATGAGAAAAGAGATGAGAAAGAATACGCTGTGTTTGGCGGTTTTCTTCACCATCTTGTCGGGTGTCCAGGGAGCAGCGTCGAGGCGTTGGCGGGCTCTGAAATCGCCTTCGATCCAGCCTTCGATTTTCCGGAAAACCATTTCCATAAAGATCGTCTGCGGACACGCCCAACCGCAAAATACGCGGCCAAATACCACGGTAAACAGTACCACGAAGACAATGAACGTGATAAGCCCAATGGCAACGAGGTAAAAATCCTGTGGCCAGAAGGTTACACCAAAGAAGATAAATCGCCGCTCGAGCACGTTGAACAGAAACAGCGGATGCCCATCGACCCAGATCATTGGCCCGGCAAACAAGCAGGCCAGCAGTACCCAGGATACCACCATCCGCCAGTTGGTGTACCGGCCTGACGTAGCCTTGGGGTAGAGCCATTTCCGCCCGCCCGCTTCTGTCTGGTTCGGCAAATGCGACCGGAAATAGTCGTCCACAGGGGTGTCAATAGTAGTCATTAGATTTGTTGAGTTGGGTACGTTACTCGTATTTATATACTAGTTGCTGTGTTGCTTGATCATGTGCCGTCAGGTCCGTGACCTGACGGCCTGCGGGTCCCTGACCCATCTTAAGGCTACTAAAACGCCGCCGGGCGAAAGCGATGTAGTGAAGGGTTGTGGTCAGCATCAAAACAGCCTTAACTTTCAGGGTATTATCACAATCCAAGTAGCACAAATGGGCCTTCGGAATCGGACTAAACTGACAGATCATCGCTGTTTCTTTGTAACTATTACCTGCCATGAGCATCATTTCTTTCTTCCAGATGAAGTCAGCTTTACTATCCTCTATGAGAATATCCGCTTCTACAATCAGAAGTACTCGACCCGCCTGGTAGCTTATGTTTTCATGTCGAATCACATTCATTTGATCGTGTATTTCGAACAGGAAAATCGATTGTCGGACTATGTGCGTGATTTCAAGAAGATGACATCGCGCACCCTTCGCGATTAGTTGCTAAAACACCATACACACCTCGCCTTATCAATGGTCCATGAAGTGAATGAGCAATCCTTCAAAATATGGGAAGACCGTTTCGACGATGTGGTGCTATACAGCCGGGATGTTTGCGAAACCAAAATCGACTACATGCATCAAAATCCGGTCAAAGCGGGTCTTGTGGCTGCCCCCGAACACTATCGCCACTCCAGTGCGGCATTCTACCTAACCAGCAACAAAACATCTGCCCTGCTTCACTATCTGGATATCTTTTGATTGGGCTCTCTAGAGTCATGCCTGTGCTGGGCTCGCCTAGCGGCAGTTGATTTGGCTATCGCTGGGTCGGGGACTCATGTGCTGTCAGGTCGGGGACCTGACAGCACTACGTACCTAATTCGCCGCTACTTTCTCACCTTGTGCAGTTAAGGCAGGGGCTTCTTTTTCGCCTTGTGGTTCTTTACCACCGGCTGGTTTCGATCCTTGCAGCGACAGAATGAAACTGGCTACGTGCTGTACCTGTAGCGGGTTTAGTTGCTTTTTCCACGACATCATCCCTTTTTCGGGCACCCCTTCCGTAATGGTGTGAAATACCTTTTGTACCGAGCCGCCATGCAGCCAGTAGTCGTCGGTCAGGTTGGGGCCAACGCCGCCCTGCCCGGCATTGCCGTGGCAGGCAACACAGTATTGGGTGAACAGTGTTTTCCCGTCGTCGATCGATTTGGCGTCTTTCACAAAGGCAACCGTGTTTTCGTTGATCGAGCCCGCTACCCGCTTGATGTAGGCCTCGTGCTGCACGTCGGCCATGGCTACCTCTTTATCGTATTCAGCAAGTTGGAGGTCGCTGCTTCCGACGATATGGAACAGGAACAGGTAAACGACACCGAACGCGATCGTGCTGTAAAAGAGATACATAAACCACGGGGGCGTTGGATTGTCGAGTTCCACAATGCCGTCGTAGGTGTGGTCCAGCGCCAGGTCTTTTTCGTGGCTTAGGGGACGTAAGCCACTGAAGCGCTGCCAGAACGACAGTTGCGGTTTAGCAATTTCGGTTGCTTGTTCGGGGTTGAGGGCTTTCTTCAAAACGAAAGCCAGGTAGATGGTAACCCCCAGAATCAGGATCATACCGATGGTAATGATCGTCAGCATAACTACCCACAGCAGATCTTCGCCAGAGGTGAGGTTCCAGACCGAGCTGGGGGCATTTACGGTTAGAAAGAGTGCGTTCATGGGGTCAATCAGGCGTCTTGGGGTTCGTCGAGCGGCAATCGACTAATTTGATTGAGCTGATTTTTGTCGGCCAGAAGCAGGTAGAGGCCGATCAGGATGAAGAAGGCGAGGAAGGTCAGAAACGAGCCGACCATGTACACATCTGCACCTGGAATAGTGGTTATGAATTGCTTGAACATTGTGTTGCGTGGGAGTGGGGCTGGGGGCGTAGGGTATGGGGCAACTTACGCCCCCAGCCCCACTCCCAGCTTTTTTTAGTTTTCCATTTTCTTGATATCCGTACCCAGCCGTTGCAGGTAGGCGATAAGGGCCACGATCTCGCGATCCGGTTTCACCTTGATTCCTTCTTTAGCGAGGTTCGCTGCAATGCCGTCGGCTTGCTGTTTCAGCTCGTCGTTAGCTCTGGCGATGTCGACATCCTGATAGGGAACACCCACACTCTGCAGGGCAGCCAGTTTTCCGGGGGTCGATGACACATCCAGTTGCTGCGACAGCAGCCATTGGTAAGCCGGCATAATCGAACCGGGCGACATCGAGCGGGGGTTTTCCATGTGGTAGTAGTGCCACGAGTTCGGATAGCGGCCGCCTTCGCGTTGCAGGTCCGGTCCGGTCCGCTTGCTGCCCCACAGGAAGGGGTGATCATAGACATATTCGCCGGCCTTCGAGTATTCGCCATACCGTTCTGTTTCTGAGCGGAATGGCCGAACCAGCTGGCTGTGGCAGTTTACGCAGCCCTCGCGGATGTACAGGTCGCGGCCCTGTACTTCAAGCGCGGTATACGGCATGACCGAGGCGATGGTAGGTACGTTGCTTTCGACCATGAACGTAGGCACCAGTTCGATCAGCGAGCCAATCAGAATCACGATGAGCGAACCAACCAGCAGCGGCATTGGCTTGCGCTCGAACCAGCGGTGCCAGTAGGTGTCGCTGCCCGTAGGTACGTATTCTTTCTGCAGGGCCGGCGCTTCGGCTGGTTCGTCAGCCTGCAACGTACCCAGCGACATGGTTTTGAACAGATTATACCCCATCAGAATAGCGCCAATCAGGTAGATGGTGCCGCCTGTGGCCCGCATCATATGCATGGGGAGCAGGCGTAGGGTCGTTTCAAGGAAGTTGGGGTACTTCATCATGCCTTCCGGCGTAAATTCTTTCCACATCATACCCTGTGTAAAACCCGAGATATACATCGGAATGGCGTAGAACAGGATGCCTAATGTGCCGAGCCAGAAGTGCGTATTTAGCAGTTTTTTCGAGTACAGCGGCGTGTGGTACATGCGTGGGATGAGCCAGTACAGAATGGCAAACGTCAGAAAGCCGTTCCAGCCCAGGGCACCAACGTGCACGTGCGCCACAATCCAGTCGGTAAAATGGGCAATGGCATTTACGTTTTTCAGCGACAGCAGTGGGCCTTCAAACGTGGCCATACCATAGGCGGTGAGGCCCACGACCATAAACTTCAGAATGGCGTCTTCGCGCACCTTATCCCAGGCACCGCGCAGCGTCAGTAACCCGTTGATCATACCGCCCCACGACGGCGCAATGAGCATGATGGAGAACACAACGCCCAGTGACTGCGCCCAATCGGGTAGTGAGCTGTAGAGCAAGTGGTGCGGTCCGGCCCAGATGTAGATGAAAATCAGGGCCCAGAAGTGCAGAATCGACAGTTTATACGAGTACACGGGCCGGTTAGCCATTTTGGGCAGGAAGTAATACATCATGCCCAGGTACGGCGTTGTCAGGAAGAACGCCACGGCGTTGTGGCCGTACCACCACTGAACGAGCGCGTCCTGCACCCCGGCATACATCGAGTAGCTTTTCAGAAAGCTAACCGGAATGGCCATCGAGTTGACGATGTGCAGCACGGCGATAGTCACGAACGTGGCGATGTAGAACCAGATGGCTACGTACAAGTGCCGCTCGCGCCGTTTGATGATGGTGCCAAACATGTTGATGCCGAACACAACCCATACCAGCGTAATGGCAATGTCAATAGGCCACTCCAGCTCGGCGTATTCTTTCGACGTGGTTAGGCCCAGAGGCAACGTGGCTACGGCCGATAGAATGATGAGTTGCCAGCCCCAGAAGTGGATTTTGCTGAGTAAATCAGAAAACATACGGGCCTTGCAGAGCCGCTGTAACGAATAATAAACGCCCATGAAAATGGCGTTGCCCACGAAGGCAAAAATGACTGCGTTGGTATGCAGCGGCCGAATTCGGCCAAACGTGGTGTACTGGTTACCCAGGTTGGCGGCTGGAGCAAATAACTGCGTGGCAACAATGACACCCACCAGCATGCCAATGACGCCCCAGATAATGGTGGCGACGGCGAAATTGCGGACAATGGTGTTATCGTATGCAAAGCGCTCGGCTACTGGCGGCTGCCCTTTCGGCGGTTGCCCGATAGCCTCCCGGTCGGGTGATATAAGTACAGGCGGCGTAGTGGTTGTAACGGTGTTCATAGGGTAACGGAGGAAAATGTAACGGTTGGGCAAATCAGGCGGCAGGTAGTATGATGGCTGGATTGGGCCGTGAGTCGGGGGGAACGGTATGGGCCGTTTTTAGTAGCTCGCCGGGCTCACCCACCGCTGTGTAGGGGGTTGTGTCATCGAGTAGCATGCGCATTGCCGGTGTATACAGATCATCCTGCTGACCGGTACGCATCGACCAGATGAAGGCGGCCAGAAACCCCAGCGCCATAAACAGGCTAATTCCAATCATGAAGAAGATGATAGCCATATCATTGATAGTTGACAGGCCAAAATTGGGGGGCATCTACCGGGCTCCCGATGAGGTTCGTCAGTCGGGAAAGTGATAAAATTCAGTTACAGGGCGGACTGATTTTTATCAGGTATCAGCCTGAGCCGGGTCAGGTACGTGCGTGAATGTAGTCCCCACTTTTACGGCACCAATGAGCCCAATACATATGAATACCGCCACTGAATTGCAGAAAACGACTGCTGCTTTACTCACTCAAACGCCCTTACAGACCTGCCGCTCACAGCATCAGGCCTGGGCAACCAGCCTGGAACAAAGCGAAGATGAAATTGATCAACTACTGGCGTTACTGGCCGATCTGCCCAGCGACAGTTTCCGGAGCCTGAACCATCCGCTGGTTGGGTACACGCAATCGCTCAACCGCCTGAAATCCCGTATTCACAACCTGCGAGCCGACGTGGTCTGTACCGGTACAAGCTGTTCATCGTCGGCTACGACGGTGTCTTGCCCCGACCCGCATTTCGTTGAGCCGTCTACCAGTAGCACGATCATCTCGGCAGTGTCGGCCGAATATGACCGTATGAAAGAGCGCTGCCAGGCATTCCTTGGTGAACTGATGTTGCTTAACCTGATCTAGCAGACCCCCGTGCGTTACCTGGTGCAACGTACCTGCAATACTCTAAACCGGGCGGGCGGAACCGCGTTAGCTTCGGGCTTACTATAGATTTTTCGCTGAAACTGGCTTGGGTCCACCCGCCCGGTCTAGGCTACCTGCAACTGTACAATCGGTTGCCAACTACTACATGATCATTCTCCTCTTTTTTTTGGCGCACTGGTACCTGTCGGTGCTGATGCAAACGTTCTTTCTCCACCGCTACGCCGCCCATCAGATGTTTACGATGAGTAAAGGCTGGGAAAAATTCTTCTACACGCTGACCTTCGTTGGGCAGGGCTCTTCGTTTCTCAGCCCCCGCGCCTACGGTATCATGCACCGCCTGCACCACGCCCATGCCGACACCGAGAATGATCCGCACTCGCCGGAATTCTCGAAGAATCTGTTCGACATGATGTGGAAAACGCGGGTGATCTACAACGATATACTCAACGACCGCGACTCGGTACCCGCCAAATTCAAAAAAGGCGTGCCCAACTGGCAATTCATGGAATGGCTGGGCGACCGCTGGCCGGTTCGGCTGGCCTGGGGAACGGCCTATACGCTCTTCTACATCCAGTTTGCCACCTCGCCCTGGCTGTTTTTATTGCTGCCTGTTCACTTCCTGATGGGTCCTGTGCATGGCGCGATCATCAACTGGTATGCGCACCGCTACGGATACACCAACTTCAAGCTGGAAGACACCGCCAGAAATCTGCTTCCCTTCGATTTCCTGATGATGGGCGAATCGTACCACAACAACCATCACAAGTTCGGTGGCCGTCCCAACTTCGGTGGCTTCCGCTGGCACGAGTTCGACCCCGCCTACCCGTTGATTCTGTTACTCAATAAAGTGGGCATCCTGAAGCTACGCCTCGGTCGCGACGAAGCGTACATGTAAAAGCCCGTGACTACGACTCTACACGATATTGAATCGGAGGCGGATATTGCCTATTTTCTGGATCGTTTCTACGACCGTGTTCGGAACGATGCTGAGCTCGGCTACATCTTCGACGAGGTGGCGAAGGTGGACTGGCTGGCGCACCTGCCTCGTGTAGCGGCTTTCTGGTCGGGTATTCTGCTGGGGTCAGGTACGTATCAGGGCAACCCCATGCGGCCCCATTTTGAGCTGGCGCAGAAAACGCCGATCTCAGCCGACCACTTCGATCAGTGGCTGACCCTATTTACCCAAACACTGAACGAGTGCTTCGCAGGCGAACGTACCCGCGAAGCGCTGCTCAGGGCTCAGTCGATCGCCGCCGTCATGCAGAGTCGGATGTATACGGCTGGCTTGCTGCAGACATAAAGGCGAAATCACTGTCAATCGGGAACGAACGTAAACTCAGGGTAGCCGTAGAGCTCGTATTTTACGTTGCTGACAACGTCGGGGAAAAGGGGTGTAGCGGTGTTTCTGTAACAGCTGTTATAGACCAGGATGCTGCCTTTGGTAAACGGCATAAAGTCAGCCCCTCCCGTTTTAGCCGTAAATGCATACTTCTTGTTTACCCCATCTGACTGGTTATTTACGCTGATTACATACTTCTTGTTGGCCGTTAGGGCCAGCGCATCTATGCCGTTGAGGGTGAGTTTATCGGGGCTGGTTTGCTCGATTGTTTTCTGGCGTAGTACCTGTTTCGTATCGAAATCCCAGACAATCACCCGGTAGCTGCCAGGCTCCGGCATTTTGCTCCCTACTTCCGTTATTTTGCCAGCTACCGAAGCACTGAATACGATACCCAGTTCCCAGGGGCCCGACGTACGGGTGCCTGGCGTTAACGTATTCTCGGTAATGAAAGCTGTTACCGAGTTTTCACCCGGCTTTACGGTGTCTTTTTTGCTGCAACCGGTCAGGGTAGCAACGCTCATCATTAGTCCTACAATCAGTGTTTTTTTCATGGTTTGGATATAGTTGATATGTAGGTCCAATACTACTGGCTGATGAAAGTCAATTAATCAGGCACTTAGTAATCGGGCGTCTGGCTTATCCAGCGTACCTGATAGCTTTGTTTCACCCGTTCCTCATTCTGGATACAACGATACGGGCTTTGGCTACTTTTTGACCGGTGCGCTTACTGACCTTTGCATGGTCAGAATAAGACGCAACAAACCAGAAAGACAATGAACAGTGTTCCAACAATGAACCTGGGTAGCCAGGGACTCGTCGTGCCAGCCATCGGGCTTGGCTGCATGGGCATGACCCAGATTGCCGGTGCCGATATCTACGGTAAATCCGATGAAACGGAAGCCATCGCCACCATCCACCGCTCGCTCGAACTGGGCGGTAACTTCCTTGATACGGCCGATCTGTATGGTCCGCTGCACAACGAACGGCTGCTGGCCAAAGCCATCAAAGGCAACCGCGATCAGTATATTATCGCCAGCAAATTCGGTTATGAGATCGACGATGCCGGTGACCTTACGTGGCAGATCAACGGTCGGCCCGACTACGTGAAAAAGGCCATCGAGCGGTCGCTGACAAACCTCGGTACCGACTACATCGACCTGTATTACCTCCACCGGCTCGACGCCAGCACGCCTATTGAAGATACCGTTGGCGCTATGGCCGAGCTGGTGAAAGAAGGCAAGATTGGCTACGTCGGATTGTCGGAGGTATCGCTGGACACCGTGAAACGCGCGCATCAAGTTCACCCCATCACCGCCCTGCAAACTGAATATTCGCTGTTTGAGCGCAACCCCGAAGAACTGGGTACGTTGGCGGGGCTGGCCGAACTGGGTATCGGCTTCGTCGCGTATTCACCGCTGGGCCGTGGCTTCCTGTCGGGCGATATTACCAGCCCGGACGATTTCCCGGCTGATGATTTTCGGCGCAGCATTCCCAAGTTTCAGGGCGAGCAATTCCAGAAGAATCTTGACCTGGTTGCGGCGATCAAAGCGATGGCTGGCGAGAAAGGAATCACCCCGTCGCAGTTGGCGATCGCCTGGACAATCGCAAAAGGAGCGTTGCCCATTCCCGGTACCAAGCGCGTCAGGTACGTTGAGCAAAATATCGCCGCAACCAGTATCACATTGACAGCCACTGAACTGGAACGCCTGGAAGCTATTGTTCCGTTAGGTCTATCGACGGGCGACCGCTATGAATCTGTTGGCATGAGCATGGTCGATCAGTAAACGTTATGAAAAAAGAAGCCAATCACCCCTACATCATCGAGTCTGTCTCGGAGTTGCACCGCTTGATGAAACTGCCGAAACCAGCCCATCCGCTGGTGAGCGTCATTGACATGAGCGACATCGTTTGCCACATCGATGTGCCGACCCAGAGTTTTGTTTATAATTTCTATTCGATCTGCATCAAGAAAGGCTTCACCGGCAAGTTGAAATACGGACAGAATTATTACGATTTCGACGAGGGGGTGATGACCTTCTTTTCGCCGGGTCAGGTGATCTCGACCGTCACGCCCGACGATATGGCCATGTCGGGCTGGTGGCTGACGGTGCATCCCGATTTCCTGCTGAACCACGCGCTGGCGAAAGGCATTAAAGACTACGGATTCTTCTCGTACGCCGTTAACGAAGCCCTGCACGTCTCAGATAAAGAAGAGGCGATGATCAAGTCGATCATGCTGAACATCGCACAGGAGTACCACGCGCCGATCGATGGGTTCAGTCAGGATGTGATGCTATCGCATGTCGACCTGCTGCTCAACTACGCGAATCGGTTTTACAACCGCCAGTTCATCACCCGCAAACACGTCAACAACGACCTGCTGACGAGGATGGAAACGATCCTGACTGATTATTTCAATGGCGACAACGTGCAGG
The DNA here is from genome assembly GCF_011742925.1 of Fibrivirga algicola. Classification (GTDB taxonomy): domain Bacteria; phylum Bacteroidota; class Bacteroidia; order Cytophagales; family Spirosomataceae; genus Fibrella; species Fibrella algicola. Next base: position 613,887 of record NZ_WAEL01000003.1, on the reverse strand, counting down.
AGCGGGGCCTGCCAACGGTGCAGTACCTGGCCGACCAGCTATCGATTTCGCCAACGTACCTGAGCGATATGCTGCGCTCGCTGACCGGGCAAAGCACGCAGCAGCACATTCATACTAAGCTAATTGAAAAGGCAAAAGAGAGCCTGACAACTACCTCGTTATCCGTCAGCGAAATAGCCTACCGCCTCGGTTTCGAGCACCCACAATCGTTCAGCAAACTCTTCAAAAGCAAGACCAACGTCTCTCCGTTGGAGTTCAAGCACTCGTTTAATTAGTGTATTGATTGCCAGAAGAGACTTTCCTTTTCGCGTGTTGGCTTCACGCGCCGAGCCTGTCGAAGGGCACGAAGCCAACACGCGAAAAGGAACCTGTCAGCTACAGCCTGTTGCGGACTAAAGAGCCGCTTGTGTCCATGATCCGTTGATGAGGCGCAGACTGTTTAACGGATTGCTATTTTGCAGGAGCGCGGGCAGCAGGTGATCCGGGACATCCTGATAGGCGACCGGCCTGACAAACCGGTTAATCGCGGCGGTGCCTACAGACGTTGAGCGCCCATCTGTTGTGGCGGGGAACGGGCCACCGTGCTGCATGGCGTGGCACACTTCAACGCCCGTTGGGTAGCCGCCATAGATGACCCGACCCGCTTTCTGAGCCATCACGCGAAGGATGGGCAGTACCGCTGGTTCGTCGGCAGGAAGGGCGTGAACCGTGGCCGTTAGCTGACCTTCGAGCGAGGTTAAAACCTGTAGTAAATCAGCTGTATCGCTGCACAGAACCACCAGCGTTGCCGGGCCGAAAACTTCTTCGCCGAGTGCTTTATCGGCCAGAAAATCAGCCGATCGAACAACGTGGGCGGCGGGCTGTGCTTCGTAGCGGTCAGGTTCAGGATGCTGTTCTGAGACCGCCAACAGGTTGACTGCTTTGTTGCTTTGCAGGGCTGAAATGCCGTTTACATACGCGTTGTGAATGTTCCGGTTAAGCATCGTGGCCGGTACCGTATTACCCATTTGCCGGGCAAAATGGGTTAGAAATTGTTGCGCTGCCTCACTATCGACCAGCAACACCAAGCCCGGATTGGTACAGAACTGCCCCGCCCCCAACACGACTGATGCCGCCAGTTGAGCGGCGATTTTTTCGCCTTCTACTCGCACTGCCTGTTCCAGCAACACCACCGGGTTAACGGCGCTCATCTCGGCATAGACCGGAATCGGGTCTGGGCGCGAAACGGCGGCGTTGAACAGTTGCATGCCCACCTGACGGGAGCCGGTAAAACCCACGGCTTTGATCGTCGGGTGCTGCACGAACCGGATCACATCGGCATGCGCCAGATAAACCGACGAGAAAACACCGTCGGGCATGCCCGTTTTTTGCGCTGCCCGGATGATAGCCGTCGAGATCAGTTCGTTGGTGCCCGGATGCGACGAGTGCGCTTTTACCACCACCGGACAACCAGCCGCCAACGCTGACGCCGTGTCGCCACCGGCCGTTGAGAAAGCCAGCGGGAAATTACTGGCTCCGAACACAGCCACCGGCCCAATCGGAATGAACATGCGCCGGATGTCGGACTTGGGCAAGGGTGCGCGGTCGGGCTGGGCAGTTTCTATACGGGCATCGGCCCACCAGCCGTCGCGGAGCAGTTGGGCAAACAGACGCAACTGGCCGCAGGTACGTCCCCGTTCGCCGGTGATGCGAGCCAACGGCAAACCCGATTCCGCCGAACAACGCTCCAGCAAAATTTGGCCTAGGTCCATGATTTCGTCGGCAATGACGTCCAGGAAATCGGCTCGTTGGGCGTAGGGCAGTTCGCTGTAAATCGGGAATGCGGTGTCGGCGAGCGTCAGGGCCTGCTCCAGTTCGGCGCTCGTTGCCTGGTGAAACGAGCCGGGCAGCAGGTCGTTGGCCAATGTGCTGAATGCCTGAAACGAGTTCTCACCAAGCGAACTAGCTGTGGAGCCAATAAAATTCTGGCCAGTAAACGAATGCATAAGTCGGGTTGAGGTTGTGGTGAGTGAGTAAATGGTGTGGATAGTAATGTGTTGATTGTTAGGTGGTTGTATTGCTTCGCGCTGGCGTGTATTGCTGACGCATGGCCCTTCGACAGGCTCAGGGTGACAATACACATCCAGTATGTGAATGACCAACTTGAGTGAGTTGTCACCCTGAGCCTGTCGAAGGGCACGACGCGCGAAGCACAACACTAGCTCGCGAAGCAACACACTACAATTACGTTACGTCAAAACAGGTTCAATATCAGCATCTACATACGCGTGGAGTTCTTTGTTTTTAACCAGCGGACCCATGAACAGAAGCATGATCAGCAAGCCGATCAGGGCAACGGCACCAAAGCCGATGAACAGGATGTTGTACGCCGCCGTGTAGCCTAAAGTGGCCGAATAGGTTTTCAGCACAATACCCGAAAGCGACTGGAACAGTGCTCCACCCAAGCCAGTACCTACGCAAGCCAGCCCCCAGACCGACGCCGCCGCGCTTTTGGGCACCACATCGGCCGGGAATGCCAGCGAATTTGCCGTGTAGGCCGTGTAGCCAAAACCCGCCATCCCAAAAACGAACATGGCTGATAAGGGGGTAGTGATAACGAATGGGCCAATTAGCAGCGATGAACCCATGATCAGGCCGGCGATGGTCACGGCAACTTTGCGCGCGCGGGGAATAGGCACGCCCTGCTTGATGATGAACTGGGTGAAATAGCCGCCCACCAGGTTACCCACGTCGGCAATGATGAACGGGATGGTGGCGTACCAGCCAATCTGTTTCAGGTCCCAGTGGTGCACATCGACCAGGTAACGGCCAATCCAGAAAGTGACGAAATACCAAACCGGGTCCATGAAGGTTTTGGAGAGCGTGAACATGATCACGAACCGCGTTTTGAGCAATTTCAGCGGCGGAATAATCCGGGCTTTGGCTTCCTTCGCCGACTGTTCGGGCGTGTAATACGTGAACCAGAAAATGGCCAGCCACAGGTAGCCGAACACCGCCAGTATGATAAACGTAGCCTGCCAGCCGTACTGAATGCCCAGGTACGCGACCATGGGCGGCACAATGACCGCGCCCAGTGCCGATCCACTGTTGAAAATGCCGGACGCCGTTGAGCGTTCATTGGCAGGAAACCATTCGCTGGTCAGTTTGATAGCAGCCGGCCAGTTGCCCGCCTCGCCGATGCCGAGCAAAAACCGACAGACGCCAAATTGCAGGGGTGTAACGGCGAAGGCGTGGATGAGGCCGGCACTGGTCCAGAAGGCCATGCAGAGGGCGTAGCCAATGCGCGTGCCGAGCCGGTCGATGACGAAGCCCGAAAACGCGTTGGAAATCATGTAGGCCACGAAAAAAGCAGTGCCAATGTAGCCAAACGCGTCGTCGGGAATCAGCTTGCGTAAGTCGCCGTCGGCGCTTAAGTAGTTGAACGACAGTCGGTGAACGTAATTCAGTACCGTTGCCAGAAACGCCAGACCCACCATAACCCAGCGCATTTTCAGCGGCGCGGGGCTAGTCAACAAACCAATCTGATTGTCCATAAGGAGAAGCCGGTGAAGGCGATAACATCGTTGAGTTTGTCCTAAACAGCTTAGAGCGCCCGCACCGGAATCAGTTGCTCCGGTTCCTTCACCACCTGAAGCGGGTTGTGCAGCGCCCGGCCCAGACCAGTCCATTCAACCCGCATTAGATCGCCGTCCTGCAAGAGCAACTGCTGGCCAAAACTGAAGGCGTCGGCCCCGAAGAAATGGACGTGCGCCTGACCGGGTAGCCGGTGTGCTTCGTATTTAAAGTGGTGGTATTCCAGATTCTCAAGGCTATGCGCCATGTTGCTTTCGCCCGTTCGGATGGGGGCCGACCAGAGTTCCTGGCCGTCCCGATCAATGCCTACGGTACCGGTCCACTCGCTGAAATCGGCGGTGATCACCAGTTCGGGGCCAATGGCGCACTGCCGCAGTTTTGAGGGTGCCAGGTACAGGTAATTCTTCTTTTCCATCACGTGGTCCGAAAATTCGTTGCCAGTGCAGAAGCCAATGCGTCGGGGTGTTCCGGCGTCATCGATCACGTAAGCCGCCGCCACTTCGGGTTCCTCGCCGCCGTCGTTGCCATACGCAGGTACGTTCAGGGGTTGGCCGTGGGCGCGCAGAATGGAGCCGTTGCCTTTGTAAAACCATTCGGGCTGAACGCCGATGGTCCCCGCGTCGGGTGAACCGCCCTCAACCCCCCACTGGTACATCTGCATGCTGTCAGTGGGTTTTTCAACCGCCGACTGGTGCATCATTTGCCGGTTCAGGGCGCTGTTTTTATGCGTCAGCCCGGTGCCCGACACCATGCAGCCAAACGGCCCGTCGGGGTGGTCGAAGGCGGGTAGTAACTGCCAGTCGCCCGTTCTGTCATACACCGGTTGGTAGTCGACGGTCTCTTCCGATAAACGACTATGAATGAGGTTAGTAAGCGATTGGCTGGCGCGAATGGCATCGAGCGCCAGAGCGTAAATAGACGGGGTATGATTCAGGAATCGCAAAAGCGGTTCCTGAACCAGTGCTACGCGTCGTTGCTGAGTGGCCGACGACAGCTGCACTAATCGGATGGATTCCACGAAAAAAGGAGGGTTTAGGACGTTTAGGAAGGACCGGACTATTGCGTTACCCAGCCGCCGTCGACAGAGAAGCAGGAGCCCGTAACGTAGCTTGACGCCCGACTGGCCAGATAGAGTGCAATACCGCCGATCTCGTGCAGTTCACCCCAGCGCCCCATCGGAATTTTGGCAATGAACGCCTGGTACTTTTCGGGGTCGTTCAGTAGCGGCAGGTTCAGGTCGGTGGCGAAGGGACCGGGCAGAATGGCGTTGACCGTAATGCCTTCTTTCGCCAATTCCATGGCCAGCGAGCGGGTCAGTTGCAGAATGGCCCCTTTGCTGGTGGCGTAGGGCGTGCGGTCGGGAATGGCCGTCAGGGCCAGCATAGAACCGATGTTGATGATGCGGCCATACCCGTTCTGCTTCATCACCGGAATCACTTCGCGGCAGGCCAGCCACGTACCCGTTACGTTCACCTGCTGCACCTTTGTGAAGTCATCCAGCGATAAATCTTCGATGGCCCCGCGAATGTTGATGCCCGCCGAATTGACCAGAATATCGACTTTGCCAAAGTGGTCAACGGCCTGTTCAATCGTGGCTTTGACGCTCTTTTCGGCCGTTACGTCGCAGGTTGTGCTGATGCAGTTAATGCCATACAGCGACTTGAGCATCTCCTCCGACTGGCGGTTGGTGGCCTCGTCGCGGGCGGCAATAATGATGTTGGCTCCCGCCTCGGCCAGACCCTGCGCCATAGCCAGACCAAGGCCCCTGTTTCCGCCCATCACCAGCGCCGTTTGGCCGTGCAGTTTAAACTGGTCTAAAATGCTGTGTTCTACCGAAATCTGTTCCATACGAATACGTCGCGTTCAGGTTGATTAATCAAGGATGGTGAAGTGTTCGAGGCCTTCGGTTTTCAGCGTCAGACCCATGCCCGGTTTGGTATCGTCGAGCTGGAGTTTGCCGTTTTCGGCAATGGCTTCCCCGTCGAAAATGTACCAGAACATTTCGTTGCCCACTTCGATCTCCGTTTGGGGGAAATACTCGGCCATGGGACAGGCAAATGAGCTCATCACCATGTGCAGGTTGTGCATCTGCCCACCGTGCGGAATCACGTCGACGCCGTGTGTCAGCGCCATGTTGCAGATTTTCTGTGCCTCCGTAAAGCCGCCCACCCGGTTTATGTCGAACTGGAAAATGTCGAGCGCACCGGTCTGGAGCAGGTCGTGGAAACCATAGCGCGTGTACTCATGCTCCCCGCCCGACAGCGGAATGTCGGTGTACTGCCGGAGCTTGGCGAAGTTGTGAATCTCGTCGGGCAGCAGCAGCTCTTCGGCCCAGCGGAGGTTATACGGTGCCAGCGCTTTCAGTAACTGTTTGGCGTAGGACAGGTTGAACCCCATGTACGCTTCGAGCATGATGTTCACGTCATCGCCCACGGTTTCGCGCACCACGCGCACCATCTCCACGTTTTTCTTCAGGCCCTCCAGCCCGTCGGTGAGCGGGTAACCGCAACGCAGCTTCATGCCGGTGAACCCTTCGGCTTTGTAGTGGGCGGCTTCGGCCTGCAGGTCGTCGAGGTTGCGGGTATACAACCGGCTGTAGTAAGTCTCGATCGCGGGCTTTGTGCGGCCGCCCAGCAGCATGAAAACGGGTTGCCCAAAGGCGAGCCCCTTAATGTCCCAGAGGGCAATGTCGATGGCGCTGATGGCGGCAATCACGGCCCCTTTCCGGCCGTAGGCCACCGTAGACCGGTACATTTTCTCGAAGAGGTATTCGGTATTGAGCGGGTTCTCGCCGATCAGGAGCGACGTCAGTTTACTGTCGATTATCTTCTTGGTTACGTCGGGACATAAGCCCGCATTACCCAGTCCGATATGTCCCTCGTCGGTTTCGATTTCCACCACCAGCCAGCTGAAAAAGCGGAAGGCGGCCTGCGAGTCGTTCTGGAAATGGAGCGGGCTAAGGGGCGTTGCGAAGATGGTATCGCTGGTTTTTACTGGCCCCTGCCATTGGTACAGTTTGGTCCTGACGGCAATGATTTTCATAAAAAGATGTCGAATTAAACGAAGATGTCCAGGTACGCTACCTCGTCGGACGTGGGCAGAATGCCGTGCTTGAGCGAGGAATTAAAGTACAGGCTGTCACCCTCTTTGAGTTGATATTCAATTTCGCCAACCTGCATTTTCATCTGCCCGCGAATGACGTAGATAAACTCTTCGCCTTCGTGCGACAGCTCGTGCGGTTTGACTTCGCCTTTCTTGCCCACAAACAGGAACGGCTGCATTTTTTTCTCGTGATACTCAGACGCATACGGGTAAATGGAATAGCCTTTATCCGTTTGCGTCAGGCTTTCTTCGGCCTTCAGGCGGGAGGTCACAATGGCGTTTAGCCAGCCGTCGTGTTCCAGCAAATTGGAAATAGTAGTGCCCAGCGTATTGGCAATTTTAACCAGCGCCGCTACCGAAGGAACCGTCTTATTATTCTCAATCTTCGAGATCATACTTTTCGACAAGTCACTCGCATCCGCGATTTCCTGAAGTGTCCGATTCTGGTTGATCCTGAGGATTTTAATACGATCGCCGAGATTTAGTTTGGTGGTGGCCGTGTCTGTTGTAATCATCTTCCCTGTTTACTTTGATTCAATAGTGTTGAACGAAAGTAACTAAAATTTGAGAGACGATTTTTGGCCAAATCGCCGGGTGAATTGATCTTAATGCGCTTTTTATTTCCAGGTGACTTTCAGCAGCGATACGCCCTGCCGGGGTAAGGCAAAGCTCAGGGTGGCCTCTCCGTTGGTGACACGTACCTGTTCGGGCGCGGCCATCATCTGTAGCTGACCGGCTTTCTCCAGTTCCGTGATTTGGCTGGCCGTAGGGGCCTTGGGTGATCCCATCTTTTTCCAGACTTCATACGAATTGCTGAATTTCTGGTCGATGCGGTAGTGCTGCACCGTGGCCGTTTTGGCAGGAATGCCTTTCAGGGCTACCGAAACGGGGGCGTCGGGCGCAGGTACGTTGTCGTCGTGGTAATTCCAGACCATCACCGCCGCCGACTTGGTATCTTTGCTGGCCAGCGCGTTGATATCGGGTTCGGCGCGTACGCTTTCGTCCCGAACGCGGGCGTAATCGTAGGCCAGACCACTCTTCACCTCGACCCGATCACCGGGCATCATTCCGAACATGCGGAATACGTTTAGTACTGGTTTGTCGACGCCGTTGGTAGCCAGGTCGCGGAAACCACGGAACCAGGGCTGGTTTTCAAACTCGAACGCCCAGGTAACGGCCCCCGCCAGATTAACGCCCCGCGACTGGGCCAGGTCATATTTCCGGGCAAACGAAGCGGCCGTATAGCTCGAATACATGGTGCCATTGCGGTAGGCGTTCTGCGGGCTGAAATCTTCGGAACAGGCCGCACATCCTTCCGGGTCCGACTCGCCGATGATGATCGGCAGGTTTTTCAGGCTTGGGTATGATGCTACCACGCTGAACCCCTGATCGATGTCGCGGAGCTGCGTGCCCATGTTCATCTGCACGTGGCCGTCAACCAGTTTAGGTGCCCCTTTGGCGTGGAAGGTGATGAAGTCGAGCGGCGCACCGGTTTTGCCGGTTACTGCGTTCTTGCCGTTCACGATATGCTCCATAAAGGCTTTAAAGAACGTAAAGGCGCCTTTGTTGCCGGGGCCGGTCACCTCGGGGCCACCTACTTTGGCCGTTGGGAGTGCGCGTTTTACGGCGTCGGCGGTGTAGTCATACAGCTTGATGTACTCTTCAGTGGTGCCTTTCCAGTAGCTAATGTTCGGCTCGTTCCATAGCTCCCAGTACCAGCTTTCTACTTCTTTCTGGCCATACTTGGCCACCGAGTGTTTCACCCACTGATACACCAGTTCGCTCCACTTGTTGTAGTCTTTGGGCGGGTAGGCCCAGCCCAGGTAAATGTCGTTGTAGTTATCGCCGGGCTTCCAGTGGTGGCGGTACGGTTGCGGGTTTGTCGAGAGGGCTTCGGGCATGAAGCCGATCTGGGCAATGGGTTTCATGCCGCGCTCGATGAACGTATCGAAAATCTTGTCGACAATAGTCCAGTTGTAGATAGGGTTGCCTTTGGCGTCTTCCGTGTAGGCGTTGGTCGATCCCCATTTTAGGGCTGCTTCGCCGTCGCCGGTCACCAGCAGACTATGCACCCGCACGTTGACCGGCACTTTGCTTAGTTTGGAAATTTCTGTCAGCAGTTTTTTGCCGTCCTTCATGTAGGTGTAGTTCGGCTCGTCGTAGCCAAACCACGCCCATATTGGTTTTAGCGGCCCTTTGCTTTTCGCCAGATCAACCTCAATCTGTACGGGTTTATCGGGTGCGGGCTGCGCCAGGCAATCGGTGGTGGGCAGGAGGCTGAACGTACCCAGGCTGAGTGCCGTAAGTGTCGACCAGATGTTGTTTTTACGTTGATTCATAAAACGGTTAATAGACTAGAAAGTGGAATGAGGAAGCTGGAAAAAAACAGGGTTCAACACAGAGTGATCCGTCGTTACGGCACAGAGGACACAGAGTTAAGTTTTCAATCAATTAATAAATCATACTCAATACGAACTCTGTGTCCCCTGTTTCTCTTTGTTAAGACTTATTTTTTCGGAAATTAATTATATCCCGGATTTTGCTTGAGCGACGTGTTGCGGCTCAATTGAAGGGCCGGAACGGGGAAAAGTAAATGTTTATCGGCAGCGGCTGTAATGCCCAGCTGTTTGGCGTTGGTAATCAGCCGGTCGTGGCGAAGTAGATCCCAGCGGTAATGGCCTTCGCCAATGAATTCCTGCGAATATTCGGCCAGTACGGCATCGCGGAACTGCGCCTGTGTGAGTCCGGTCAGGTCAGGGTAAATGCTGGCTGGCTGCGCGTTGGCAGTGCCCACAGCCCTGGCCCGGCGGCGCACTTTGTTGATCGCTTCGTAGGCATCGGCCGTTGGTCCGCCTACTTCATTGGTGGCTTCGGCGTAGGTGAGCAGCACATCCGAATAACGAATCAACGGGTAATCAACGCCTTCGCGCAGAATGCCGGTTGAGAAGTCGACCCGGTTGAACTTGGTCAGGAAAGGGGCATACATTTTCACCGTGTCGCGCACCAGATCCTTGATGCCATTTTTGTAATAATAAGGCATCTTGTCGCGTACCGACCACCACTTCCGGTATGTATTCGGGGTGTTGTTGAATACGTCTTTACGTACCTGGAAAATGACCAGATCTTTCAGCAAATGAAACTGGATGCTGGTGCCATTGGGCAGCGACATGGCCGGTGGCCCAAAGAGATAAATCATCCGTGTCTGGTACAGTTGCGAGGTGCTGTTGGCATTGCCGCCATGCTGAATAGAGAAAATCATCTCCTTTCCATTCCGAAAGTCTGGGTTGACGATATTCTCATAGTCGGCCATCAAATCAAATGCTTTGGAGTCGATCACCTTTTTGGCTTCAGTGGCCGCTTTAGCCCATTGGCGCTGTTGCAGATACACCTTTGCCAACAGGGCCGTAGCCCCCAGCGACGTGGCTTTGCCGGCCGTGTGATCGGCTTCGCTGTAGGGGCTCAGCTCGGTAGCAGCTGTTTCCAGATCCTTAACAATCAATGCATATACTTCGTCGGCCGTGTTGCGGGGCTTCGTTACTTCGCTCAGGTCGGTTGTGCCCTGCGTCTGCAACGGAACGCCACCAAACAGGCGGACGAGGTTGAAATAAAACAGCGCGCGCAGAAACCGGGCTTCGCCGTCGAGTTTGGCTTTATTCGAAATACTTGATGCCGCCAGTTTGTCAATCAGCACGTTCGACCGGTTGATGGCGGCATAGAAGAAATCCCAGGCCGTTGATAGTTCGAGCGCGTCAGAGTTCCACGAAAACGTGTTGAAATCGTTGGTTACGCCCGAGCGGTCGCCCGAGCCGTTGGCCGAACCACCCCCGATCAACGTACCTGCGGTCACGTCGCCGAGCGTTACCCACTGACCATCGCGGTAGGTATCGTCCCAGAGGCGGGTATACACGCCGTTCAGGGCCAGTTGCGCCTGATCGCTGGTTTTGTAGAAGGCATCGACGGCCACCTGGCTGAACACTTTTTCGTCCAGAATGTCTTTGCAGCCAATGCTGCCGGCCAGGACGAACGCCACACAACCAGTGGCGATTGCTTTGTTGAGTTTAGTGATCATAAATAGGAAAAGGTCGGGTTTAGGAATTAGAAGCCTAGCTTGAGATCGAGGCGGAACGTGCGGGCCGACGGATACCCGTAGCGATCCATGCCCTTGGTGGTGTTGCTCGACCCGTAGGAGTTCAGCTCTGGATCGTAGCCGGTGTACTTGGTCAGCACGGCCAGGTTATCCACGCCGACGCCAAGCCGGGCCGTTTTGATGAACTTGGTGAACGTGGGGATTTTGTAGGTAAGCGCAACGGTCTGGATGCGAAGGAATGAGCCATCTTCAACCATAATAGAGCTGATCCGTTGTGGATTCGAGGCGCCCGCGCCCGGATAAATGCCGTTCGGATTCGTGGGTGACCAGCGATCGAGGCGCATGGCCGAAATACCGACTCCGTCGAGCAACCATTGCTGTTTAGCCAGGTTGAGCACCGAGTTGCCGTATTCGCCATACACGAACACGTGCAGACTGAGCGGACCAAAATTGACATCGTTGGTAAGGCCGAAGTTGAATTTTGGGTTCGGATTGCCCAGGTACACGTCGTCGCTTTCGGTGTTGTAGGTGCCGTCGCCGTTCACGTCTTTGTAGCGGATGTCGCCGGGTTTGGCCGAGGGCATGGTACCCACCTGCTTGATCTCGTCGGCTGATTTCCAGATGCCTTCGTAGACCGAACCGTAGAATTCACCCACCGAATGACCTGGCTCTAGGCGGGCCGTGTTCTTGTCGTGGGGCGTAACGTTGCCGCCACCAACCCAGCCGGTGTACTGGTACGGCGCGCCGCCCAGCGACAGAATTTCGTTGCGGTTAAAGGCGATATTGAAGTTGGTTGTCCAGCCCAGTTTACCCGCCAGATTCGTGCTGGTCACGCCAATTTCAATGCCTTTGTTCAGCATGGCACCGGTGTTTTTCAGCACGCTGCTGAATCCCGTTTGCGAGGCGATGGGTACGTCGAGCAGCAGGTCGGTTGTCTTTTTGTAATATGCATCTACCGACAGGTTCAACCGGTTTTTCAGTACGGAGAAGTCGATCCCCACGTTTACTTCCTGCGTTTTCTCCCAGCTCAGATCCGGGTTGGGGATGTTGTTGGGGTAGGCGATGGGTACCTTCGAGCCATTGAAAATGTACGAACTCCGCGTGCCGAACGCCGTTCCAAGCAGCGATAGCGACCGGTATACCCCGATCGATTCGTTGCCCGTGCGGCCAAAGCTGGTGCGCAGTTTCAGCTGGTCAAACACATTCAGGTTACGGATGAACGGCTCGTCGCCCAGTTGCCAGGCCAGCGCCACCGACGGGAAAATGCCGTACTTGTTGTTGACCCCGAACTTGGAATCCCCATCCGCCCGAATCGAGGCCGTAAACAGGTACCGATCATTGAACGTATAGTTTACCCGCCCCAGGTACGAGATCAGCGTCCACTCGTTCTGGTTGCTGTTCGGTGTTTGGGGGCTGCTGCCCAGACCGAGGTTGTAGTATTGGAACACATCGCTGGGGAAACCGAACGAGGACGCGTCCATCGTTTCGTTTTTCTCGCGTTGATAGGTGTAGCCGCCCAATATCTTCAGTTTGTGCAAGCTGTTGATCGTGGTGGCGTAGGTCAGCGTGTTCGAGTTACTCACGTTCAGGTTCCGAATCGCAATCTGGCGGGCTTTACCACTGGCTCCGGCGGCCGCTTCTGAACCAATCGGGTAGTACTCATGGTAGCGCCAGTCACGAATATCGGCCCCCACCCGAATATCCAGATCTAGGCCGTCCATGATGTTGTAGTTGGCATAGGCCGTACCAATCAGGCGCAGGGTGTTGCTCAACTGCTTGTATTGTTCGGTCATGGTCAGCGGGTTTTCGAGGCCACTGCCCAGCGGAAAATTGCGCAGGTTGACGGGCGTGCCGAGGCTGTCGCGCGCCGGAATGGTTGGCGGTGCCTGATAAATCGCATTGATCACGTTGGAAATACCTTCGTACCCTTTCGTATCCGTCGGGACGGTATACTGGTCCGTGACGCTGAAGAGCAGACTTTCGCCAATTTTCAGCCGGTTGCTGACGGTGGCGTCGAGGTTAATGGTGGTGCCGTAGCGTTTAAAGCTCGAACCGGGAAGAATACCCTGCTGATCGGTATAGTTGCCGCCAATAAGGTAGCGTAAACTCTGGCTACCGCCCGAAAAAGCGAGTTTGTAAGCCTGGCGCGGGGCCGCCTGAAATACCTCGTTTTGCCAGTCGGTGCCCTGCCCGAAGGCGGCTACCTGTGCAGCCGTGTAGGTTGGCGTACGGCCCAGGAGCGAAGCTCGTTCGTTGGCCTGCTGCGCCCATTGTTGCGCGTTCAGGAACGGGAGTTTGCGCCGCGCTTCCTGCACCCCCACCGACACGTCGAAGTCGACATTGTGCTGGTTGGCTTTGCCGCGTTTGGTGGTAATCAGTACTACGCCATTTGCCGCCCTCGATCCGTAAATTGCCGTGGCCGACGCATCTTTCAATACTTGAACCGACTCAATATCAGATGGGTCGACCGAGTTGAGCGGGTTAGGCGCACCACCGAACGAGCCCGCATCGGTGCTGGCGCTCGTTTGCGCGCCACTGCTGATGGGCATACCATCGATCACATACAAGGGCGAACCACCCGCCGATAGCGACGCTGTACCACGTACCTGAACCGCAATGCCACCGCCGGGTGCGTGGGAGTTGGTGTGTACCTGCACCCCCGCAATTTTTCCCTGCAAAGCTTTGTCGGGCGTATTGATGGTCGACGTTTCAATGTCTTTCGACGAGATAGACCCCACGGCCCCCGTCAAATCTTTTTTCTGCTGCGTACCGTAACCGACTACAACCACTTCGCGTAGCTGTTCGGCGTTGGGGAGCAGCTTCACGTTGATCACGGCTTTGTTGCCCACCGTAATTTCCTGGGCCACGTACCCCATGAACGAGAAAACGAGTGTCACGGAACCGTCTTTCACAGGCAGTTCGTAGGCCCCATCGGATTTAGTGGCCGTTCCAGTCGTGGTGTTCTTGATCACAATGCTGACTCCGGGCAGCACCTGGTCATTTTCGTCGGTCACCTTCCCTGTAATGGTCCGGTCGACGCTAGAGAGCCCGGCTGAATTCGTTGCAATGTGCTGCTTGATGGGGTTGGCGGCCACTGTTTTTCCGAGTGCCAGAAACAGCATTACCCCGAGCTGGACAGAACACAGGAATCGAGCTAGAATCCTGTGTTGGTTTAGGATAGTTTTCATCATGAAACGATATGGTTTTTTACGATTTAGGAAGCAGGTATCGACAAGTTACCAAGTCGGGGGTGAATGCTTGAACAGTGTTTCTTTTTATTCAACACTGTTGAAAACAAAGGTATAAATAGTTTTTTCGAAGTCAAGTATTAAGCAATATTTTTATTTTTAATTAAACTTTATGAATGTTATACACTTGATTGATACTAGTAAAGTACTGTTTTACAATTATTTATGTAATTAATGGAATGATGAAACATTGTTGAATATAGTGAAACAAAAAAAGGATAGCAGGGTCGATTCAGTTGAGCGCTGACCTTCCTGCAGCCTAATTTGTGGTGTGTTTACTGGGAATGACCTTTACTATCGTGCCCGTTGGCGCAGGTTAGATGCGGCCCCGACAGCGGGAGACAACGTTAGGAAACTGGTATGTTTGCGGAAGCAGAGATGGAACGAACACAGAGTAATACCTCATTGGCAAGTGTGCTTCCACTCTGTGTTCGCTGCGCCGAGAGGTCGGACCTTTCTGTGATAATCCCCTTCTTCATTAGCCAATCTCAAAAACATGTATACGCTCTACGCCATTCCGAATTGCGACACCGTGAAGAAAGCCCGAACCTGGTTGGCCGATCATGGGGTTACTTACCAGTTTCACGACTACAAAAAGCGGGGTATCGACCGCGCTACGATTGAACGTTGGCTAACCCAGAAAAGCTGGGAAGACCTCGTGAACCGGGCCGGGGCCACTTGGAAAAAGCTACCCGATGCTGAGAAACCAACCGATGCCGAAGGCGCGATTGCGCTGATGCTAGACAAGACGTCGGTCATCAGGCGTCCGCTGATTGAATCAAACGGGCAGATCGTGGCGTTAGGCTTTAAAGCTGACGACTACGCCACAACGTTTGCTGCGTAGTCAACTTTTATCGATGATAGAGGAAACGCATAAGCAATTGCTCGATTCGCCGGAAGCCGTTCGGCTGCTGGTGAATTCGTTTTACGAGAAAGTCCAGGTTGACCCGCTGATTGGTCCCATTTTTATGGATGTGGCTGAGGTCGACTGGGCGAGTCACCTACCCAAAATGTATGCCTTCTGGGAGTCGCTGATTCTGGGTAATGGCGCGTATAATGGCCATCCGTTTCGGCCGCATCTGCTGGTCAATCAGCAGCACCCCCTCCGGCGCGAACATTTCGAGCGCTGGCTGACGTTATTCTCCGCAACACTGACAGAACAGTTCACTGGTGAAACAGCCGAGCAGGTACGTCAACGCGCCTTACAGATTGCCTCAGTCTGGAACCACAAACTGGAGTATATCAACGGGTCGGTTGGTGAGTAGGGGGGCTTGCATGGTAGACCAACAGCTAGAGCGAAAAGACTTAGTAAGTAGCTGATCAACAGTGAGCTATTAACTGAAAATAGTGCCTGGAACAGCCTGTTTTTTGCGACGAATTTCCGGTTATTTACGTTAGTAGTATAGAACGTAAACAACAGGAAATTTCTCAACATGGACTTACTGAAACTGCTTGATCCAACGGTACATCACACCACGACTACAACGGCTACTATCGGCAAACGCCCCAAAACAAACGGGGCTGCCACAGCGGCGGTGCTGATTCGGATTGCGAGTGAGATGCTGGAGACATCGCCAACCCTTCGGAAGCGGATGGGCATTACGCTTAGTGATCTGGCTGCCGCCGATAAAGTGCGGAAAGAATTGGCCCGTAAAAGCCTCCCGATTCAGTAATAGTTGGGTAGATTATATAGCACTTACCAGAAAAGCAAAAGGCCGTTGTTCTCAACGGCCTTTTGCTTTTCTGGTAAGTGATTAATTACGCTGATTACACCAGCGTCTTTTCCCGGCTCCAGAAACGGTGCTGAGCAATCGCCTGGATAAATTGCTGCGATATGTCACCTGAGCCAGTGATGACACCGTCGCTGGTGAGTAACGCGGCGGCTCCTCCGGTGGCGGCGGCTTTTAGCAGATCTACGCCTTCGCTGGTTGCAGCAATGGCTTTACAGTGCATAAACGCTTCGTGAACGAACCGAATCGATTCATCTTCCTGCAATAGTGAGGTGATGCTTGGCTTGCCGCCCGGTACGTAAACAGCGTCAAATAGCACCGATGAGGTACCCTGTAGGCTGGCGTCGATGTGCACCAGTTCACCCGTTGACGTTTTTAGCTTGCCTACGCGCGGCGCAACAATGGCAATGACCGCTTCTTCGGCCGACAGCGCTTCTTTCATCGCTTTCAGTTCGGCCGCATCAACACCATCCGCGGCCAGAATAGCTACCTGGCGGGTCTTTATTCCGCTCTTCACGGTGTTGGCCATGCTCAATGCCTCCGACTTGGCTGTTGCTGTTTTAGCAGGGGCCGACTGGTAATCTGCTGGGTTGGCGTCGGCCGGTACTGCCAGATTGAGCTGCATGCCGTCGGTGGCAGGTACGTCCATACCCAACCCTTCGGCAACAAGTTTAGCCAGCGTGCTGTTGACCTGCGCTAACTGCACAAGCATCCGGATGCGTATCTCCTCAATAGCTACTTTGCTCAGTTCGAACCGCAAGGCCTTAACCAGGTGTGTTTTTTCGGCGTCCGACTGGCTGGTCCAGAACAGGTTAGCCTGGCTGTAATGATCTCCGAAGCTTTTACTACGGGCGCGTACCTTGCGTGCGTCGATCCGCTCGGCATGGCTCGAAAAACCTCCTTCTGCTTTGGTTGCCTGAGCAGGCGAATTGTCATTGATCAGGTTTGGACTGTAGCTGGTTCGGCCTTTGTTGATCGTCTGGCGCATGTGCCCGTCGCGTTGTCCGTTGTGTACGGGAGCAATAGGCCGGTTGATGGGTATTTCGTGGAAGTTTGGCCCACCCAACCGCTTCAACTGGGTATCGGTGTAGGAGAACAAACGGCCCTGTAGCAGCGGGTCATTCGTGAAGTCAAGACCGGGAACAAGATGCCCTAAGTGGAACGCGACCTGTTCCGTTTCGGCAAAGTAGTTATCCGGATTGCGATTAAGCGTCAGCTTACCGATTCGTTTTACCGGCACCAACTCTTCGGGAATAAGTTTGGTTGAATCGAGCAGGTCGAAATCGAACTTGTGTTCGTCTTCTTCTTCCACAATCTGAACCCCCAGTTCCCATTCCGGATACGCACCCGCTTCAATCGAATCCCACAGGTCGCGGCGGTGAAAATCAGGATCGCGACCTGAAATCAACTGTGCTTCATCCCACACGACCGAATGTACACCCAGTAGCGGTTTCCAGTGGAACTTCACAAAGCGGGCCTTGCCAGCTTCGTTGATGAACCGAAACGTATGTACGCCAAAACCTTCCATCATGCGATAACTGCGCGGAATAGACCGGTCAGACATGACCCACATGATCATGTGCATCGATTCGGGTGTGATTGAGATGAAATCCCAGAAGGTATCGTGGGCCGAGGCTGCCTGCGGAATTTCGTTGTTGGGCTCAGGCTTTACGGCATGAATCAGGTCTGGAAACTTGATGGCATCCTGAATGAAAAAAACAGGGATGTTATTGCCCACCAGGTCGAAGTTGCCCTCTTCGGTGTAGAATTTAACGGCAAACCCCCGTACGTCGCGCGCCAGATCCGATGACCCCCGCGAACCGGCCACTGTAGAGAAGCGAAGAAAGACCGGCGTCTTCTTCGACGGATCCTGCAAAAACTTCGCTTTGGTCAGTTCGGCTTGGGGCTCATAGACCTGGAAATAGCCGTGTGCTGCTGCTCCGCGTGCGTGAACAATTCGCTCGGGAATGCGCTCATGATCGAAGTGAGTGATCTTCTCACGCAGGATAAAATCTTCCAGTAGCGTGGCCCCCCGATCACCCGCTTTAAGCGAATTTTGATCGTCGTTGACGCGAAGCCCCTGATTGGTGGTCAAAAATTGCCCGCTGCCGTCTTCCCGGTTCTGGTTCAGTTCCTCCAGCTTATCGTTGGTGTTGTCGCGGTTTTGTTGAGTATGCATAAATAGTATTATTATTTAATCTATGGGATTACGAGAAATACTATTGCAGCTGGCTATTGTTCAGGTTGACTGATTAAAAAGAGCGTTACACACTTCTGGCCGACGACTAACGGATTGGTTTCCACCGCATACCGATAGTGGCCATGAGTACCATTGTGGCGGAGCTCAGCGGCATTAGCACGGCGGCTACAACGGGCGATAGATGACCGGTGGCGGCGAATGACAGCCCGACGAAATTGTAGAGTAGCGACACACCGAAGCTGAACCGGATGAGCCGCATGGCAAACTGGCTATAATTCATGAACCGGGGGAGTTGCCCCAGCGAATTGGCTTCCAGAATGGCGTCGCTGGCGGGGGTGAATCGGAGCGTGTCATCGGTTACGGCAATACCTACGTCGGCTTGTTTGAGGGCACCGGCATCGTTGAGCCCATCGCCGATCATCAGCACACGCTGACCGCTAGCCTGAAGCTCTTTAATAAACTGGAGTTTGTTTTCCGGGCCGCAATTGAATCGCATGGCGTCGTCGTCGAACCAGGTGCTGAGGTGGCTGCGGCTGGCGTCTGTATCGCCCGAGAGCAGGTAAAGCCGTTTGCCGTGCCCCACAAACGACGTCAGCATATTGATTAGCCCATCGCGGAGTTGCGTGGCAAACTGGAAATACCCCCGATATACCCCGTCGATGTTGATATGAACGGTTGACTCACCAGCGGCCTTCTGCCCGCCCACGAACGCCGCATTGCCTACTTTAATAATCAGATCGTCGACAAGTCCGATGATGCCCTGGCCAGGTAGTTCGGTAAAATTCTCGACGCGCATCGGTGGACATTCGGCCAGGTACTGCCGCAATCGGATGCTCAGAGGGTGCGCTGATTGGCTAACCAGCGCCTTCACCATCGCCCGCTGAATACTGGTTAGCGGCTGGATAAACGATTCGGTAACAGACGCTGAAGCGGGCGTGGTTAACGTACCTGTCTTGTCGAAAACGATGGTGTCGCAATGCGCCAGCTGCTCAATCACGTCGGCATTTTTGAGGTAGAAGCCCCGCTTGCTCAACAGTCGCAACCCATGCCCTAACGCCACCGGATACGACAGCGACAGCACACACGGACAGGCCACAATCAGGATCGCGGTAAAGGCGTTGACCGCCGTAGTGGGCTGCCCGGCAACAACGTACCAGTACCCGCCAATAAGCGTCGCCAGTGTCAGCACAGTGATGGTGAAATACGTACCCACAGCATCGGCGAAGGTCTTGGCGCGGCTCGGCTTGTCTTTTTTGAAGGCGTCGTTATTCCAGAGTTGGGTCAGGTAACTGTGCGACACATCGCGCACGAGTTCGAGGTCAATTATCCCGCCCATCTGCCGTCCGCCCGCATAGAGCAACGTACCTGGCTCGCGTTGTTCCGGCTCCGACTCACCGGTGACAAACGAGTAATCGATCAGGCCTTCGCCCCGATACAGCAGCCCATCGGCCGGAATCAGATCGCCGTGCCGCACCCGGATGCGGTCTCCTTTGTGCAAGTCTGCAACGGGGACGAGGGCGGGGGGCGCAGGGGCTGGGGGGTAGGGCTGGGGGCGGGGAGCAAGGGGGGTGGGGGTTGGTGTAATTTCTTGCTCTTCCGATCCCTCAGGCCTGGGTATCAAGCCCTGCGCCCCCTGCCCCAGGCGTTCTACCGCGAGGGGGAAATACGATTTATAATCACGTTCGAACGACAGGAAGTCGTAGGTACGTTGCTGAAACCACTTTCCGCACAGCAGGAAGAAAATCAGGCCGCTAACGGAGTCGTAGTAGCCTGCCCCTCCCAATGCGAACACTTCATAGGTGCCCCGGAAATAGGCCACCAGAATACCGAGCAGAATGGGAAAGTCGATGTTGATGATACCGCGACGGAGGCTTTTCCAAACCGACTCGAAATAGCCCGAGCCTGAATAAAAGACCACCGGTGTGGCTAGCAGCAGGTTCAATACGCCGAACAGGTGCTTGAACGACGGATCATCGAGGCCAAGGTATTCGGGAAAGCTGAACAGCATAATGTTACCCGCACAGAAACCGGCTACGGCCAGCTTATACAGCAACGATCGGTAGCTGGAGTTCTGCCCCTGTTTCACCACATCATTTAGGCTAATGAGTGGCTCGTACCCCAGCGACGTAAGTAGTTCGGCCACTTGCCGCAGCGACCGTTGCGCGGGGTCGAACACCAGATGCACCTGCTTTTTCAGGAAGTCGACACGCGTTTGCTGCACCCCCGGGTCAAGTCGGTACAGGTGTTCGAGCAGCCACAGACAAGACGAGCAATGAATGGCGGGTACGTAGAACGTAACGTGAGCCACGCTGCCGTTCTGAAAATCGATGAGCTGGGCGGCAATGTCGGGGTGGTCCAGAAAGGCCAGCCGGGCGATGTTCGGCGTTTCACCCAGTGATGTGCCGGGCGCCGTGTTGAGGTCGTAATACTGGCATAGCTGATGCTCCCTCAGCACCTGATACACGGTTTCGCAACCTGTGCAGCAAAAAGGTTTATCGTCGAAAAAAATCGGGTTGGTATCGGTTGGGCAGTCGTTGCCGCAGTGGTAACAGGCCGTTTTGGTGGACGTAGCCGTAGTCATAATCGCCGGGGGTTTTCTCAAAATTCGTCTGGTAAGCGCCGCCATAGGCTGACATAAATCAGGTCATCGACTGATTCTGGTACGGCCTGCACTCAGCCTGTTTTGCCACTTTTGTTACCAAGGATACCGGATTGGCGAGCGGGAATTCCGCGTAGGCTACTTACGCCGGCGGACCAGGCTGCCATAAATCCCGAATTCGACCGCAGTGACGGACCGATTTCACATTCACGAGCCTCCATGTCATCCCTGATCGCGAAATACAACGTACCTGGTCCACGCTATACCAGCTACCCCACCGTGCCGTTCTGGAGCACTGCCGCCTTTACTCAGGGCGGCTGGCAACAACGGCTGACCACGGCTTTTGCCAATAGTAACTACGCCGATGGGATTAGTCTGTACGTGCACCTGCCGTATTGTGAAAGCCTGTGTACATTCTGTGGCTGCAACAAGCGGGTCACCAAGAACCACGATGTTGAAACGCCCTACATCAATGCCCTGCTCAATGAATGGCAGATGTACTGCGACTGGCTGCCGGAGCGTCCCCGAATTGCCGAACTGCATTTTGGCGGAGGGACGCCCAGCTTTTTCTCACCGACTGAACTGAGTCGGCTCCTGACGGGTCTCTTTCGGGATGCAGACCTGGCCGACAAGCCTGACTTTGGCTGGGAGGGACACCCCAACAACACGACTCACGACCACCTGAAAACGTTGTATGACTTTGGTTTTCGGCGCGTAAGCTTCGGGGTGCAGGATTACGACCCCTTGGTGCAGCAGGCGATTCACCGGCATCAGCCGTTCAGCAACGTACAGCGCGTGACAGAGCAGGCCCGCGAGATCGGCTACACGTCGATCAGCCATGACCTGGTATTTGGCCTTCCGTTCCAGCAGACATCTTCGATCAGGCAGACGGTGGCCCAGACGCTGAGCCTGCGTCCCGACCGTATCTCGTTTTATTCTTACGCCCACGTGCCCTGGATCAAAGGCAACGGCCAGCGGGGGTTCAAAGACGCCGACCTGCCCACAGCCGACCAGAAACGCGGGTTGTATGAAACTGGTCGGGCGTTGTTTGAGGCGGGCGGGTACACCGAAATCGGCATGGATCATTTCGCCCTGCCCCACGACTCGCTGCACCAGGCCATGCAGGCCGGTACGTTGCACCGCAACTTCATGGGCTACACCACTACCCGTACCGATGTGCTGCTTGGGCTAGGCGTATCATCGATCAGTGATGTCGGGACGGCGTTCATGCAGAATGAGAAAGATCTTGCTACCTACCTGACCAGAGTTACTGCTGGCGAATTGCCCGTTCTGCGCGGCCATTTACTGACCCGGGATGACGTGATCATACGTCGGTTGATTCTGGATATCATGTGCCGCTTTGAAACCAACTGGTCAACTACTGACTGGACACCCGACGCCTGGGCGATGATCAGCCTGCAACTCGATGATATGCGCGACGATGGCCTGCTCGACTACGACGAAACCGGGCTCTGGGTACGTGCCAAAGGACAACCGTTTCTGCGTACTATCTGCATGGTGTTCGATCAGTATTTGACTACTAGTCCGGTACTGGAGAAACCCGTATTCTCACAAACCGTATAGTGCTGATTTACATGCTTAAAGAGAATTTTATTACCTTATCCTGAAATTCTGGCGGCATGAAATGTCTGAGTATTTTTCTGTTGTTCCTGACGGGGTCGGCTACCCTGGCGCAAACAATTCTGCCGGGCGTGGAAGAAGCATTGGAATTGGCCCGGCGTGCTAATCCTGACCTGGTCAATGCCCGGCAAAATCGGTTGGTGCAGGAACAGCAGCAGGTAGCCAGCCAGGCAGTGCTACGGCCGCAGGCCCGTATTTACAGCACCCTCGATTACAACTATTCGCTACCCGTTCAGCTCATTCCGCTGAGTCTGTTTGGTGGCACGGCCAATGAGTTTCGGTCGGTGCAGTTCGGGCTGCCTTTTGTACTGCTGGCAACCGGCGAAATAACCGCCCCGCTCCTGAACCGCCCCGCCCGTGCCGATCAGCAACTGGTAGCGCAGAACCTGCGGATCTCGGATGATCAGACGCTGGTGTTACAAGATGAAGTGTCGACGCAGACAGCCCGCATATACCACGCTACGTTACTTACCCGCGCTGCCATTGCCCTCACCCGCCGCAACCTGCTGGCCGCCGACACGCTGGCGCAGATTGCCCGCCAACGCCTGACCAAAGGCTTGATTGAACCACTCGAGTACAACCGGATTCAGCAAGTGCAGCTCACCACGGCCGATGTGCTGTTGCAGAATGAACTGGGCTACGTCCGGAACCTGAACCAACTAAAACTGCTACTGGGCCTGACACTTGCCGACAGCCTGCAACTGACCGAAAACCTGCTGGCCGATTCGCTGTCGATCATCAGCCCGATTCCAGACACAGCCCGCCCCGCTTTGGCAGTGTTCCCTACAATCGAACGGCCGCAGATCACCCTGCGTCGGGCGCAGACCGAGTTGGCTCGCCTGCAAATTGAGCGTGAACGAATGGCGTTTTACCCTACGGTGTCGGCCTACGGACGGTATTCGCAGCAGGCGCAGCGGCAGCAGTTCAATTTTCTGAATACGTCTCAGCGGTGGTTCGAGATCGGTGTAGTAGGCTTACAACTCAATGTGCCGATCTACACGGGTGGGCTACGCCAGAGTAACCTGACCCGCGCCCGGATTCAGCTGCGGCTGACTGAACAACAACTGGCCTACGAAATGAACCGCCAGCATACCGATACAGAAGACATCCGGACTACGTACAACCAGGCGCTGCGTTCGCTGTCGATCAACCGGCAGAACTATGCCTTAAGTCAGCAGAACGTGCAGATTGCGTTGGTCAAATACCGATCCGGTCTGTTTGCCTATGATCAATACCTGAATGTGTTCAACGAAGCGCTGACAGCGCAAAACCGGTACCTCAACACGCTATCGACTGTATGTATCAACCAAACGCTCTGGCATATTCGGAGCGGGCAACCCGTGCGATGAAAAAAACGCTGCCTGTCGCTGCTTTACTCCTGTTTGCGCTGGCCTGCCAACGCGGCGAGCAGGGTGTACACCCAACGTATAAAGACCTGACCGAGGCTGTTTACGCCTCAGGAAACGTGCTGCCCCGCGATGAGTACGTCCTGCGCGCCGATGCCGACGGTACGTTGCAGCAACGACTCGTTAATGAGGGCGATACGGTTCGCAAAGGACAGTTACTGTTTGTACTTGAAAGCGCAGCTGAAGACGCCCGGCGGCAGGCTGCCAGTGTAGCACTTCGCCAGTCTCGGGCCAATGTGGGCGCTAATTCGCCGGTGTTAGCCGAGCTGGAAAATCAGGTCCGTAACGCCCGCACCCGACTGCGCAATGACTCGGTCAATTACACCCGTTTCCGCGAATTGTATGCTCAGAATGCTACGTCGAAGGCCGAGTTGGAGCGGACCGAATTGAATTACACGCTGTCGCAGAATACCCTTCGCGCCCAGCAAAATACCTTGCAACGTACCCGTAATCAGTTGGGGGTCGACGTGGCTAACAGCCGGAGTCAGCTGGTGACAACTGAAGTGGCGGGCAGTAATACCCGGATTCGAAGTTTTGTGGATGGCAAGATTTATGAAGTCTACAAGGACCCCGGTGAGTTAGTTAGACCCGGCGACCAATTGGCGCTGCTTGGCAGCGGTCGACGGCTGTTTGTTCAATTGGCAGTTGATGAGAGTGATTTCGGGCGCATCCGGGTGGGGCAGGAAGTGCTGGTGAAAACCGATGCCTACGGCGAGCGGGTATTTAAAGCCCGCATAGCAAAGGTGTACCCGAAGCTCAACCGCGCTGACCAGTCGTTCCGCGCCGACGCTGAATTCACTGATGATAAGCCCGATGCGTATTACGGCCTGACGGTCGAGGCCAACATCATCATTAGCCAGAACCGGCGGGTGCTTACGATTCCTAAAACCTACGTTTTCGGTACCGATAGCGTGTGGGTCGATCAGGATGGTAAAAAGCAGAGGATCCGCATTCGCAAAGGCGCCGAAAATTTTGACCTCGTTGAAGTGAAAGGCGGTTTGACTGAGCAGTCAATTATTCTGGCAAATGACTGACCGCACCATTGTATGAACCTGCGCATCGCCTCACAAATTGCCCAGACGCACCTGCTGGCTAAGAAGCGCCAGACGCTCGTGGCCATGCTTGGTGTCACGTTCGGCATTGCCATGTTCATCACGATGATTTCGTTCATGCAGGGCGTCAACCAGTTTCTGGAAGATTCGGCTCTCGATGCCAGCCCGCACATTAGAATGTATAACGAAGTGAATACCCAGCGGCCCAGCCTGATCCAGACACTGCGGCCGGGTGGATTCAACGTTACCTACCACCAGAAGCCTAAAAATGAACTCGCCCGCATCAAGAACGGTCTGACTATCGCTGATCGCATCGAACGGGAGCCAAATGTGCTGGGTGTGTCGCCGCAGGTAGCCACGCAGGCGTTTTACAACAACGGCCCCATTCAATTGTCGGGCACGATTTCGGGGGTGAACATCGAGCGGGAGAACCGGCTGTACAAGCTCGAAAAACGGTTGAAAACGGGAAGCATCAATGCCCTGCGCAGCAATCCCGATGGTCTGATCATGGGGAGTACGCTGGCACGTAAACTCAACGTGGTCACCGGCGACAAGGTGACGGTCACCACGCCCACCGGCACTACGCGGGTGCTGCGCATCGTGGGTACGTTCGGTTTCGGCATCGGCACCATCGATAACACAAAAGGCTACGCCAACCTGCCCACCGTACAGGAATTGCTGGGCAAGGATCCCAGCTACATCACAGATATTCACCTGAAGATGAACGATCCATTACAGGCTATTCCGTTCGGGAAAGTGCTACAGGCGCAGTATGGTTACCACACCGAAGACTGGGCTACGGCCAACACGGCAATTCTGGCGGGCGAGAAGATCAGGAACATGCTTACCTACGTGGTGTCTATTACACTGCTGGTGGTGGCGGGTTTCGGTATCTACAATATCATGAACATGACCGTGATGAACAAGATCAAAGACATTGCTATTCTGAAAGCAACAGGCTTTGAGGGCCGCGACATCATCGCCATTTTTCTGATGCAGGCCATCTTTATCGGTTTCACGGGCGGCTTGCTGGGACTGGCTATCGGGTTCGGGCTCAGCTATCTGCTGTCGATCACGCCGTTCGATGCGGGAGATTTTATGAGCATGAAGACGTTTCCGGTCATCTTCGCCGCGAAGTATTACGTCAGCGGCCTGTTGTTTGGCGTCATCACCACGGTGCTGGCGGGTTTTTTCCCGGCCCGAAAAGCCTCTCATATTGACCCGGTGGCCATTTTGAGAGGATAAACGATAGAACCAGATGAGCACCGTTTTAGCAGCCCGACACCTGAACAAATACTTCTACGACCCTGATAAATTCCGGGTCTTGTCCGACATCACCTTCGAAGTGCAGCAGGGTGAATTTGTGGCTATCGTAGGTAAATCGGGCTGCGGCAAGTCGACTCTGCTTTACCTGTTATCCACGATGGATACCGACTACGAGGGGCAGATTGAGCTGGCAGGTACGTTGCTAACGGGTCGTAGTCAGGATTATCTGGCGCATTTTCGCAACGAGCATCTCGGATTCGTTTTCCAATTCCATTTTCTGTTGCCCGAGTTTTCGGCGCTTCAGAACGTAATGCTCCCCGCCTTGAAACTAGGTAAGTATTCGGCCGACGAAATCGAAACACGGGCGATGACCAAACTGCGCATGATTGGTATGGCCGATTATGCCCTCAAGCCCGCCAGTAAGCTGTCGGGTGGCCAGCAGCAGCGTGTAGCTATTGCCCGAGCCCTGATCAACGACCCCACCATCATCATGGGCGACGAGCCAACAGGAAATCTGGACAAAGCTAATACCGACAACGTCTTTGGCATCTTTCGCGAACTGGCCAGCGGCGGACAAACCATTATTGCCGTTACGCACGACCCCGATTTTGCGGCCGGCACCGACCGCGTGATCGACATGTCGGACGGTCTCATTGTTCATTGATTTGCCAAGTACAGCATGACTTTTTTCTACGTTAAAGCGCTCCACATCATTTTCATTGTAACCTGGTTTGCCGGGTTGTTCTACCTGCCGCGCCTGTGTATCTACTTCACCGAAGCCGCCGACCAGCCCGACGATGCCCGCCGGGTGTTACAGAGGCAATTTGCGCTTATGCAGCGGCGGTTATGGTACGGTATAACGTGGCCCTCGGCGATATTGACCTTACTACTGGGCCTGAGCACCTGGTATAAGTATGGCGCAACACCCGCCTGGCTCATATACAAATTGTTGCTGGTTGCCGGTCTCTATAGCTACCACATTGCCTGCCACCTACTGTTTCTTCAACAGCAACGGGGCGAACTGCGCTACACCTCTACCCAACTCCGCATCTGGAACGAAGTAGCTACGCTGTTCCTGTTCGGTATTGTGTTTCTGGTGGTGTTGAAAGACGCACTCAGTATGCTCTGGGGGCTGGGCGGTCTGCTCCTGTTTGGTACCGTGTTGATGATCGCCATACAAGCGTACAAGCGATTGCGAGAGCGGTAATCAGATTGATGTCGACGTGGGCTGGTATAATAAAACCCGTCTTTCTGTACAGAAAGACGGGCTATCCAAGGTATGGTGGGAATAGATTATACGATTGCCAACAGCGGAATGTCTGTTAAACGAGCCATTCGTTCGGTGTTGCCTTCCACAAACAGGCTTCTGAACCAGTTGTGTTTTTGGGGCAGCATCATAATAAGGTTGGCTTTGTTGGCATGGGCAAACTTCATCAGATTGTCATACACGTCTTCGCCCGTCAGAATTGACAAGGTGTGCGGCACGTGGGCCAGCAAATCGCGTATGTGCGTGGCTCGGGCACGTACCTGCAAATTGGTTGGTTCCTCGTGAATGCACAACAGATTCACCACGCAGTTGAACTGGCGGGCAAACCGAATGGCGGTATCCAATGCAACCGCGTCGGTAGGCGAAGTCAGGTCGATGCTCAACACTACATTACTCAGCGAGGCATACGAGGCGGTGGGCGGAATGAGCAGGAGCGGCACTTCGGTTTCGGTTACCATACTGGTCGACAAACTACCCATCAACTGAGCGCTCTGGGGGGCCGATCCCACGGTCGACATCACCAGTAAATCGGCTTTTTCATCCTGCGCCACACGCTGAATAACCGGCATGGCATAGCCCTCTTCTACAACTGTTCGGATGGGGACGTCGGTACCGTGTTGTTCCCGTAGCGTTCGAACCAGGTGATTGATCTCGCGTTGACAAACGTCACGGACAGCTTTAGTACCAATCACCGCATCAACGCCAGCGTCGGCCGGGTTGGTGGGCCAGAAGTGAAACGCGTGCACCAGCACCACGGCGGCTTGTTGGGCCTTCGCCAATTGTACGGCGAAGTCGGCGGCGTGGGCCGCACCCGACGAGAAATCAGTGGCAACAACGATGGTTTTCATGCCTGATAGGGACTAGAATGAAGGAAACACCAAAACGATCTTTACAGGATGTTCATCAGGATAAGCGAGAGGTGCACTACGGCGCTGACGAGGAAGCCAGGAACAATGTATTTTACGGGTAATGCAGATAACACCGGAATCAGCACCAGTAAAAAACTAAGGAACGAAACCAGTACCTGCCAGTCACCGCCACCGTATGTAAATAAGGTGAGCAGCAAAATAGGTGTAAGTAGACAGCCCTGAATCATCATGGCCGTGGCTGCCCAGCCAAAGCGATTAAATTCAGCCTTATCAACAAAATTTGTGTAAAGGGTTGACCAGCCAGCGGTAGACGGTGAGGTATAGGAGGATTGGCCTGGATGACTGAGCGTTGCCATGTGTATTTCTTGGTTTGAGTGACGCCACAAAGCAACGCGATCGGGCCCGCTGCTAACCTGACCAGCGTCAGCCAGGAGGCTGATTTTTGGCATCGGTGATGTGGTCGGGAACCGTTGGCTTTTACCGACACATTCAGGGCATTTACCGCTAAGTCACAGGGGGGTGCAACGAAACTTCCTGTTTTCTGCGTCATGTACACAAATGGCAACGACCCGTTGAACGACGCGTCGTTATCCGTACATCATTAATCAATCATTGTCAATAAAGCGCATGGAACGTAAGGACTTTTTGAAGCGGGGATTCACCAGCCTGTTGGGCATAGCGGCTATCAATCCAATACTGGCGGCTTGTAAAGACTCGGCAAGCGTAGACCCAACGACCACTACCACGGGCAGCACAACGGGGACCGGCTCAACCAACGGCAGTTCGGCCAGCGATTGTACGGTCAGCCCCACCGAAACGGAAGGGCCTTTCCCAACCAAAATTCCGGCAAATTTTGTGCGTAAAGACATCCGTGATGACCGTACCGGGGTGATGATGACGATGAACATCACCATCAAAAACAAAAATGCAAGCTGCGCCGCCCTGGCCGGTGCCATCGTCGACGTATGGCATTGCGATAAGGACGGGTACTACTCCGAATACGGTGGCTCGGGCATGCAGAGCGTCAACTTCCAGGCGGTCGATTTTCTGCGCGGCCGGCAAGTGACCGATGCCAGCGGATTAGCGGCCTACACAACGATCTTCCCCGGCTGGTATTCGGGGCGCGCTCCACACGTGCACGTGCACGTCTATAATTCGGCGGGAAAATCGTTGTTGGTTACGCAGATCGCCTTTCCGTATGCTATCGCCAACACGCTCTATACAACGGGGCAGGCCTATGGCTACACGAAAGGGGCTCAGGATACGCTGAACGAACGCGATAATGTATTCTCAGACGGGTTCACCACCGAGCTGGCCACCGTATCGGGTAGCCCATCTGCCGGTTACACGCTGACTCACACGATTGTAGTGAATGGATAAGTCGATGACGGGTTGTTGCTTACGCAGTATGTGCTTCAGCATGAGCAATAACCCGTCATCCAGTTTATTTTGAGCGGATCGCATCGACGGGGTTCATGCGGGCGGCCAGTGCGGCGGGCAGAATGCCGAAGATCGTCCCGATCCCGCCCGACACGGCAAGGCCCAGAATAATGTTACTGGCCGAGAGTTGAATGTCCAGACTGCCCAGATTCATAAACGACATCAGGTAAACAAGGCCGATCCCGACCAATCCGCCCACCACGGCCAGCAGCACCGCTTCGAACAAAAACTGCAGCAGGATTACGTAGTTTTTGGCCCCGAGCGATTTCTGAATGCCGATGATGTTGGTCCGCTCTTTCACTGATACGAACATGATGTTGGCAATACCGAAGCCCCCAACGAGCATCGAGAAACCGCCAATAAACCAGCCAGCGATAGTCAACACCGCAAAAATGCCACTGATGAACTTGGCCAGCGCTTCAGGCCGGTTGATGGCAAAGCTGTCTTCCTGAGCCGGACGAAGGCTGCGTCGGGCGCGCAACACCCCCTTGATTTCACCTTCCAGATTCTCCAGTCCGGCATCGGTTTCGTAGCCTTTTATGGCAATTGTCAGGTTGGGTCGGTTGGATGAAAATAACTTGGCGAACGTGCCATAGGGAATAATGCAACGCAGGTCGGGGTTGCCGCCAATCTCCAGAATACTTGCTCCTTTTTTCTCGCCAACGCCAATGACCACAAATTTAAGCCCGGCAATCTGCATCGACTGGCCAATGGGGCTTTGCGTAGGAAACAGCGTTTCGGCGATCTCTGAGCCGATAATGGTCACATTGCGCGACGATTCCATTTCCTGTGGCGCAAAGTAGCGGCCCTGCGCAATGGGTACGTCCGAAATTTTATTGTAGTCGTAGGTAACGCCCGATATGCGGGAACTGAGGCTGTTGCTGCCGTTTTTGACGGTGATGCCGCCCCGCCCGCCCATGGCTACCACGGCCTGCGCGTTTTCGAGTCGGTCGCTTAGCAGGCGGTACTCGTTGTAGGTGGGCTCGGGCCGTTGAAAATATTTCCACCAGCGGTATTCACTGCCAAATTCAAACGGCCATTTCTGCACGTAAATCACATTGCTGCCCAGCCCGCCCAGGGTATCCTTGATATTTCGCTGCAACGAATCGACGATCGTAAACACGGCGATGATGGCGAAAATACCGATGGTTACGCCCAGCAGCGACAGCGTGGTACGGAGCAGATTTGACCGAAGCGATTGCCAGGCGAAGCGCAGGCTTTCAATAATTTGACGAACAACTTTCACCGGAAACAGGAGCTAAGCGACAGGTTGGGAATAACGCTAAAAGTAAATGCGCCGTTGCTCTGCTTCAACCTCTTTCGGACAGAATACCACCGAAGCCGGGTGTTTGGCTGTTTTTGGGGTTTAATGGCAACGGCCAGTCTGTATCGGCCCACCGCATTTAATGCACTGAACAGTAACTCCGGTTGCCCGCGAATCCGTAGTTTAGCAGGAACAACCCGTTTTTAACGCCGTATGCCTATCCGTTCTGTCGTTCGACCCACGTATTTAGTACTCTGTTCCGCTATTTTCCTCTTGCCTGTAGGCTGCAAAACGTCTCAACCGACTACTAGTCAGAGTCGTGTACAAACCGGGCAGGGCGTTTACCAGTACAAGGAAGAAGACCCAACGCTGAAACCGTTTTACTCGGATCGGCAGGGAGTAACCGGGCGAAACGGCATGGTCGCATCAGCACATCCCGAAGCTTCGCAGGTTGGGTTAAACATTCTGAAAGCAGGCGGCAACGCGGTAGATGCGGCCGTGGCGATGCAGTTTGCGCTGGCAGTGGTTTATCCCGGTGCGGGGAACATTGGCGGGGGCGGTTTCATGGTCTACCGCGATAAAAGCGGTAAGGCCAGTACGCTCGATTACCGCGAAAAAGCGCCCGGTAAAGCAACGCCAAACATGTACCTCGACTCGGCGGGTAACGTGCGGGCGGGTGGCCTCAGCATGAGCGGCCATCTGGCGAGCGGCGTGCCGGGTTCAGTAGCTGGCATGGTGCAGGCGCATCAGAAATTCGGGAAGTTAACCTGGCCGCAGGTGCTGCAACCGGCGGTTGATCTGGCCGAAAAAGGATTTGCCCTGACCGAGCGCGACGCCACCGGCCTGAACCGGATCAAAGACGATCTGCTCAAATACAATCCCGGCAAAACCTACTTTATGCATCCCGAGGGGCGCGCCTGGGCCAAGGGTGATTTGCTGGTGCAGACGGATCTGGGCAGTACCCTCCGCCGGATTCAGACGCAGGGACGTGATGGTTTTTACGGTGGCGAAACGGCCCGCCTGGTTGCCGCCGAAATGCAGCGCGGCGGCGGTCTGATCTCCGAAGCCGATCTGGCCAACTACCAGGCGATCTGGCGCGAGCCCATCCGCGAAGGCTACAAAAATTTCAATGTAATCACCATGCCGCCTACCTCAAGCGGTGGCATCGCGCTGGTGCAATTGCTTCGCTACATTGAACCTTTCCCGATCCGGCGCTGGGGCTGGAACCGCGACAGCACGGCGCAGGTCATGATCGAAGCCGAACGCCGGGTATACGCCGACCGGGCCAAATTCCTGGGTGACCCCGATTTTGTGAAGGTGCCCAGTGCCCAACTCATGGACCGGACGTATTTGCAAAACCAGTGGGCCACGTTCAATTTCAGCAAAGCGACTGATAGCAAAACTATTCACGGTGGGTCATTGCCCGGTTACGAAAGTCTGGAAACGACTCACTTCTCGGTGGTCGACCGCGACGGTAATGCGGTGAGTATCACCACAACCCTCAACGGCGGCTACGGTAGCCGGGTAGTGGTTGGCGGTGCAGGTTTCTTCATGAACAACGAGATGGACGACTTCAGCATCAAGCCCGGTACGCCGAATATGTATGGGCTAATTGGTAACCAGGCCAACGCCATCGCCCCCAACAAACGAATGTTGTCGAGCATGACACCCACCATTCTGGAACGCGACGGCAAGCTATTTATGGTGGTGGGTACGCCTGGTGGGTCAACCATTATGACGTCGGTATTCCAGACAGTCGTGAACGTGATTGAGCACGGTATGACCATGCAGCAATCGGTAAATGCGCTGAAGTTTCACCACCAGTGGCTACCCGACAAAACCATTTTCGAGAATGGCGCTTTCACCGAAGCTACCAAACAGGCGCTCATCGGTCGTGGGTACGTCCTCGAACAACTGACCAACACCCTTGGCCGCATGGATTGCGTGCTTGTTCGGCCCGATGGAAGCTACGAAGGTGCCTCGGACCCTCGCGCCGATAATACCGCGATGGGATTTTAGACTAGGTTCGGTTTCAAGTGCTGCGCTGATTCGCCATACCGTCAATTAGCGCAGCACTTGAAACCGGAAACTTGAAACTTGAAAGTTCCCCCGTACTTTTGCTGCCAAATAAAATTTTGTTATCTCAGCAATGACGACGAACCGTACGTTCACCATGATTAAGCCCGATGCCGTAGCAGAGGGACATACCGGAGCAATTACGAAGATGATCGAAGAGGCGGGTTTCCGCATCGTGGCCATCAAGAAAACCCTGTTGACGCCGGAGCGCGCAGGTGAATTTTATGCCGTACATAGCGAGCGCCCGTTTTACAACGATCTGAAAGCCTATATGTCGTCGGGTGCTATTGTGCCGATGATTTTGGAAAAAGAAAACGCCGTCGCTGATTTCCGTACGCTGATCGGTGCTACCAACCCAGCACAGGCTGCCGATGGTACCATCCGTAAGCTGTTCGCCAAGTCGATCGAAGCGAACGCCATCCACGGTTCTGATTCAGACGAAAACGCCCAAATCGAGGGTTCGTTCTTCTTCGCCGGTACGGAGCAGTACTAGTCAAGAAGTAAAGTCAAAAAAACAAGAATGGCTCTGCCACGGCACCGTTTAGGACCTGGCAGAGCCATTCTTGTTTTTTGACTTTACTTCTTGATAATAGCCCCTATCTTCTTGTAGTACTTACATGCATCGCGGAGGGCGCACTCACCACATTTGGGCGATCGGGCAATGCAGATGTAACGGCCATGCAGGATAAGCCAGTGGTGCGCCTTGGGTACGTATTGCTTTGGAATGTGCGCCATCAAGGCCTTCTCGACAGCCAGCGGCGTGTTGGCCGTGAGCGGAGCCAGACCCAGCCGGTGCGACACCCGAAATACGTGGGTATCCACTGCCATCGTGGGCTGGTTAAATACGATAGACAAAATGACGTGGGCCGTTTTGCGCCCTACGCCCGGCAGGCGCTGCAACTCCTCGACGGTGCCGGGTACCTCCCCGCCAAAATCGCTCATTAGCAGTCGCGCCATACCAACCAGGTGCTTTGCCTTGTTGTTCGGATACGAAACTGACCGGATGTAGCTAAATACCTCCTCGATCGAGGCCGCCGCCAACGATTCGGCCTCTGGAAAACGGGCAAATAAGGCGGGTGTAATCTGATTGATACGCTTGTCGGTGCATTGCGCCGACAGAATTACGGCAACCAGTAATTCGTACGAATTTGAGAAATTGAGCTCTGTTTCAGGCTCCGGAAAATGCGTCGTGAAATAGTCGATGAATCGGCGGAAACGCTCTTTTTTCAGCATCCCCAAATTTACGACTTTACGGCTTCAGGGAGTTGTAGATGACCTCCTGAATTCGGCGACGGAGACGCGTGGTGTTAATAGCCTGGTTGCCACCCGTGGGGAAGAGGCGGTTCGACAGGAACACGAACACAAGCTCCTGCTGGGGGTCTACCCAAACCATGTTGCCGGTGAAGCCCGTATGCCCAAACGACTGCGGCGGCGCCAGCGGCGACAAATAACTGCTGGTTGTGCTTTCGGGGTTTGGCTTGTCCCAACCCAGCGAACGGGGGCTGCGCGTGCTGATCGTCTGCGTAAAGAACGGCACGGTCATAGGCTGTAGGATGCGCTGACCACCATAGACACCGCGTTGCAGGTTCATTTGCAGCAGCTTGGCAATATCGTGCGCATTGCCAAACAGGCCCGCGTGACCCGAGATACCGCCCTGCACCGCCGCCATCTGATCGTGCACGGTACCCACCAGTAACTGATTCCGGTAATAAGTATCCTGCTCAGTCGGGGCGCAATGCGGACTAGTCAACTTTTGCAGGGGCGTGAAGGTCAGTGACTTCAAGCCCAGTGGCTGGTAGATTTCGCGCTCCAGAAACCGGTCGAGCGGTTGCTTGCTGACCCGTTCCACTACCTTTTGCAGCATCAGGAAACTCAGGTCGCTGTAGACAAACGACGGCTTCCCATCGGCATCCATCTTGCGCGACAGCGGCGACTGAATTACCCATTTCCACACCGAGTCTTTCAGGGCTGGTTTGGCCCAGAGCGTTGGCGCAATCTGTAATGTGTGCAGCGAATCGTTCTTGTTGCTGTAATACGCTGGATTCAACCCGCCCGATGGGGTGCGGGTGCGGTCCCAGAGGGTAGGGTAGAACGAAATCAGACCCGCCTGGTGCCAGAGCATATCCTGAAGGGTCATGTTCTGTTTGTTAGTACCGCGCAGCTCAGGGAGGTAGAACGATGCCTTCTGGGCGAGGTCAATTTCTTTGCGGTCGTAGAGTACCATCACAGCCTGCAACGTACCCAGCACTTTGGTCAGCGACGCCAGGTCATACAGTGTGTTGTCGTTTACTTTCTCGCCGCCGCTACTGTAGGTCAGCGCTCCGAAATTACGGTCGTAAACGATCTTGCCTTTTCGGGCCACCAGCACCTGACATCCCGGAATAACGCGGTCATGCACGGCTAGCTCAACCATCTTGTCGATCTTGGCCAATTCGGCCGCCTTCATCCCTACGCTTTCGGGCAAACCAGGCACCAACCGCCCCGACGGGTCGACGTTTACGTTGTGGCCTACTTTAAAATCGCCGGTCGATACTGGCAACATACCGCTTGCTGGTGAAAGACCAAACAACGATCTGGCGGTCGCCAACTGCGTTTCGCTGAATTCCTGATACCCGCACACCAGTGCATCGGCGTCGGTCAGCAGGTTCAGGCTGTAGGCTGAGCCAAACGCAACGGCCACCACTTTTTTACCCTGCTGTTTTAGTCGCTGAATGAGCGTAACCGACGGTAAATTGATGCTGTAGCGCCGGAACGATGACTGGCTCATATTGTGGAAACTGACCACGACCAGATTGGCATCGCCTACGCTGGCCACCAGGTTGTTGACATCATCGTCGCTTTGCGGGCGATCTGGTGAAGCAAACTGCCTGATGGTAGCTAACCCAGCCAGCGACTTTTGAAAGACGTTTCCCGCTGTGGCACCAATGGCAATAGACGCAATTTTGTTGGTATCGACCGGGCTTAAGGGCAGCAGTTTGTTGTCATCGCTGACAATCGTTACTGCGTTTTCGCAGAGTTCACGCTTCAGGTCTTTGGCGGCGTCCGAGTTCAGGTCGCTGATGAGGTTGGTCAGCGCAATCGGCTTGTACTGGCTCAACCCCGACCAGTACTTAGCCCGCAGAATTTTCTTCACCTTTTCATCAATGAACGCCTGTGGCAACGTACCTGACGTGATGGCTTCCTTGATGACGCGGGTGGCTTCCCGGATATTTTCGGGATAAAGCAGAATGTCGTTACCGGCAATCAGCGCTTTTAGGTTCACTACTTCCGAGCGGTTTGTACGACTGACCCCGCCCATGTTAAGGGCATCGGTAAATACCAGGCCACGGAAACCCAGCTCCTTCTTGAGCAGGTCGGTGACAATCTTTTCAGATAGCGTAGCAGCCACAGCAGGTGTCTGGTTGTCCATCACCGGCACGTGCAAATGGCCGGTAACAACGCCCATCAGGCTATCGCCAATGAGTTTTCGGAAGGGGTACAGGTCGATGTCGTGCATCTGCGCCGACGAGCGGCTGATGACGGGCAGCGAATGGTGCGAATCGACATTGGAGTCGCCGTGACCGGGAAAATGCTTGGCCGTAGCAATTACGTGCTGCATTTGCAGGCCTTTCATGTAGGCTGATGCCTTGCTGGCTACGTTCTCTTTACCCTCGCCGAAGGACCTAATACCGATGACCGGATTCTGTGGATTGCTGTTGATATCCGAAACGGGCGCAAAGTTGATATGAATGCCGAGGCGGCTGCATTGCCGGCCAATTTCAACACCCATCCGGTAAATCAGGTCGTTGTCGCGAATAGCCCCCAGTGTCATCTGCCGGGGAAACTCCATGGTGCTGTCGAGGCGCATACCGAGGCCCCACTCGCCATCGATGCCTACCAGCAACGGGATTTTCGACAAACTCTGGTATTTGTTGGTCAGCACAGCCTGCCGATGGGGGCCTCCCTGGAAGAAGATGACGCCGCCAATGTGGTAGTTCTGAATCAGGTGCTCGATGTATACCCGGTGGCTTTCGCTATGGTTGGAGAAGGCCGCCACCATGAAAAACTGCCCGATTTTTTCATCGGGCGTCATGGTCTGGAATACGCTGTCGACCCAGCTTTCGCCGTTGGTGGGAATCTGGAGTACGTTCACACCCTGATATCCGGCCAACTGCTCTGACTCAAGGCGAGCGGTAGGGTAAACAACAGGCCGTGCCGCAGCCACAACCTTGGCAACTTTTGCCACCTTCACCACTTTCCTGGTGTGCTTTTTTGACGCTGTACGGTGTGACCGAGACACCCGTCTGGGCCGTCCCGTGCCTGATTCAAATGCGGCCAGCAACAGTACGAGGGCAATCGTTAGCAGAATGAAACGCTTCCGCATGAACTCAAACATAGGTTAGTAAACTTCGTACAAGTGGGCGGTGGTAATTGGTTCATCGTAAGGGTGGGAACCCTAAAATTAGCCAAACGACTGCTTAAACCATAGCTTTAGAGGAAATTAAGCCGAAATTCTTAGGCTAAGTTTGGTCAGTAACGGCCATATACCCACCTTTGAGGTTAGCCTGCTCAACGTGTCGTTCTGTGTATAATTTCCGATCAATGCGACACTGTTTCACCCTGGCTATCGCCTGGTTTTTGCTACTTTTTTTTGGGGGTTCGGCCCGTGCGCAGACTTATCGGCACACCGCTGTCTGGCTGCGTATGGCAGCATCGTATACCCTGAGCCAACGGTGGGGAGCGGTTGGCGATCTGTACTACCGGCGACAGAGCCACCCTGATCATGGTTTGTCGAAACCGCTCGATTCACCATTGTTGTGGGCCGGCCGGCTGGGTATTTCGTATCGAACTGCTCATTGGCAATACAGTTTGTTGCCCATTGTGTTTTATCACTCGTATCCTGCGCTGGGTAATGCAGCCGATCTGAAGCGAGCCCCTGTTCCGGAGTGGCGGCCGTCGGTTTTTGCGGAGTGGACACTGGATTTACCTTCCACTTCGGTGTTGCGGCTACGAGCAGGTTATGAATACCGACTTTTCACCATGCCTGGACTTGCCGATCTGGGTCGCCTGCGCGTTCGAGCGGCCTGGCGTAAGGGGCTGGGACATGATGCGTACGGCCAACTGTCAAATGAAACGTTGCTGTATGCGCCGCCTAACACACCTGCCAGCGGCCATTTGTTCGATCAGAACCGGACAAACGTATCGGCTGGGTATGTGCTCTCGAACATTTCGACCGTGGAAGTGGGTTATCAGTTTACACATCGGGAGCGGCGCAGCATCGTTGAATTCGATGATGAACATGCCCTGACTGTGACGCTGTATCTGAAAGTAAATCCGTGAAAAAAATTGCTATGAAATTTGCGCTCCTGTCGGCGCTGTTTGCCGCCTCATTACCGGCGTTGGCGCAGCGCACTATCAGCAAGCCCTTCGGTGTAATGGTCGATGCCCTCATCAGCGAATCGGTGCCCATCGTGACCTGCAACGAATTGAAACAGATGCCAAACGCCGTGCTGTTCGATGCTCGCGAGAAACGGGAATTTGCCGTGAGCCATCTGCCCAGGGCGCGCTGGGTCGGTTATGACGATTTCGCCTTGACCCGCGTGGCCGATGTACCCAAAACCGCGCCAATAGTAGTCTATTGCTCAGTGGGGTATCGGAGTGAGAAAGTAGGAGAGAAACTAAAGGCGGCCGGGTTCACCAATGTGCGGAACCTGTACGGCAGCTTGTTCGAATGGGTGAATCAGGGCAACCCGGTGGTCGACAGCACGGGCAAGCCTACCCGCCGTGTACACGCCTATTCGCGAACGTGGGGTATCTGGCTAAAGCAGGGCGAGAAAGTATATGAGTAACGCTTTGTCACCCGCAATTC
The DNA here is from genome assembly GCF_011742925.1 of Fibrivirga algicola. Lineage (GTDB taxonomy): Bacteria > Bacteroidota > Bacteroidia > Cytophagales > Spirosomataceae > Fibrella > Fibrella algicola. Next base: position 575,219 of record NZ_WAEL01000003.1, on the reverse strand, counting down.
CCGCTGCCCGATCGATGATTTAGACCGCTGGTGCTCTGCCTTCCACTCCAGCATGGCTTTGCGAGCGGCAAACAGGTTATGTGGATGACCAATGCCATAGCTAACCTGCGAGAGGGTCAATAAAACCAGAAGAGAGATACCCGTTTTCATGGTTGCTGCCAGGATTAGTGGACTGTACCACTCCTGACACAACAAAGATAAGGGTTTAAGACTGTACTATGCAATGCAAAGTACCTGTTTGTGTAAAATTTATTTCTAAGATTCTTATTTCGTTGGCTGTGGATGACTGTCCACAGCCAACGAAATAAGAACCACGAACGCTAAGCCACAGAGAACTGAGCGGCGTAGCGCTTGATAACGTCCGGGGTTAGGTCAGGCTCATCCTGAATTCGAACCAGGCAGGGTAGACCCGTGTAACTGAGCAGGACCGATTCCGTGGCTGGTACGCTGGGGCCATTAATAATCAGGCCTAGTATTGGGATATTCCGCTGGCGGAGTGCCTCAACCGATAGGAGCGTGTGATTAATGCTGCCGAGATAATTGCGGGTGACCAGCACTACCGGCCAGCCCAGGCTGGCCACAAAATCAATGTTCAGGTACGTCTCCGTTATCGGTACCATCAGGCCACCGGCCAGTTCAGCAACCAATGAATTAGTAGTAACCGGCGGAACGAGGCGGGCCGGGTCGATGGTAATGTCTTCGGCAGCGGCGGCGGCATGTGGTGAAAGGGGTTTCCGCAGTAGGTACGTTTCGGGATGAAACTGTGACCGGGTATTGCTGGTGAGTCCCTGCACGGTAACTCTGTCAGAGTCAGGTGGAAAACCCGATTGGATTGGCTTCCAATAGTCGGCCTGGAGGGCTTCGACCACTACGGCGGAGGCGACTGTTTTGCCAACCTCAGTGCCAATGCCCGCGATAAATAACTGCATAGTGAAGTAGGTTTGATGAAGGGTAACAACTACCTGTTGAGTCAGGTAGCCAGATCAACCGGCTGCGGGCTAACCTGTATTGCCCGGGTTAAGGCGGTCAGTAACCCGTCGATTTCCGCTTCGGTGTTATACGAATGCAGGCAGATACGGATACGTTCCTGCCCCACGGCTACGGTTGGGCTAACGATGGGGCGCACGTCATACCCCGCCGCCTGGGCCAGCGCTGCCACCCGACGTACCTCGGCATTGCCCGGTACCACCAACCCCTGAATAGGCGATGTGCTGGTGAGCCAAACGGCCTCAGGAGCAAGCTGTTGGCTGCGCTGACGGAAATAAGCCACCCGTTCGCGAAGTACCTCAGCCCGTTCGGGTTCGTGGGCTACCTGCGCGTGGGCCAGTTGAATGGCCAGCAGATCGTGCGGAGGCAGGGCCGTGGCGTAGATGAACGACCGGGCCGTATTGATCAGGTATGTTCGCAGCAGGGCCGAACCCAGCACCGCCGCGCCGTGAACACCCAGCGCCTTGCCAAACGTGTGTATTCGGGCCAGTACCTGATCCGCTAACCCCTGCGCTACCACCAGTCCCGCGCCCCCCGGTCCGTATACACCCGAGGCATGGGCCTCATCAACGATAAGGGCGGCGTTGTAAGCAGTGCAGAGTGCAGCAATTTGCGGCAGCGGCGCTTCGTCACCGTCCATCGAGTACAACGATTCGACAACAACAAAAACATGTCCGTTCTGCGCCGAAGCCGAGTGGAGTTTCGTCTCCAGATCGGCCAGGTCGTTATGGGCGAACCGGAGGCGATTGGCTTTCGACAACCGGGCCCCGTCGATCAGGCTGGCGTGAATGAGTTCGTCGGTCAGCAGGGTGTCTCCGGCCTGCGGCAGGCAGGCCAGCAGCCCCACGTTGGCCATGTAGCCCGCGTTGAACAGCAGGGCCGTCTCGGCTCCGTAAAACTGGGCGAGGTCCGCCTCAACAGTCTCGGCCAGGTACGTATGCCCCGCCAGTAGTCGCGAGCCGGTGGCTCCGTTGCGCGTGAGCGAGGTAGCGGCCTGCGCCAGTTTCGTGTGTAGTGTACCGGAGCGACCAATGCCCAGGTAATCATTGGACGTAAAATCAATGGCCGACTCGGCCACGGTCAGTGACCGGAACAAACCCAGTTGCTGTCGGGCGGCAAGGTCGGTGGTGAGTCGGGTGGTAAGCCAGGTAGGCATTGTGAAATCAATAAATAGCTATGTATCCGCTTAACCGGTCTTAGCCGCGTTTCGTTACCATTGCCAGGTACACGCCGTTTGTCCAGCCAAAGCCATCCTGGTTGGGGTATTCACCGCCGCCCGTGGTTAACGCGGCGTCGACCACGTTGTATTTCTCCATGAGTTTGCCGGTCGCCTTAAACACTTTGTCGTTCAGGGCCAGCCATCGGTCGCGCCCCTGGTTGGTGGTTTCGCTAAAGCCATACGTGAGCAGGCCATCATACACGATCCATTGTAGCGGAGCCCAGCCGTTGGGCCAATCCCACTGCTGCCCCGTTTTCTGTAAAGTGGTTACCCAGCCGCCGGGTTGCAGAAACTCAGTTTTCAGACAATCGTGTACCCGGCTGGCCTGGTCGGGCGTAGCCAGTTTCATGAAAAGGGGAAATGCCCCCGCCAGTGTGAGCGCCGTAGTCTGCTTGCCGGCAACAACGTCGTAATCGTGGAAAAAGCCGGTCTCGTCATTCCAGAACGTACCCAGTATCGCCGCTTTCCGCTGATCGGCCAACTGCTCAAAAGCGTTTGCCCGCTCCTGGTTGCCAACCTGTTTGTAGGCCTGTTGCAGCGTTTGCTCCAGCGTGTAAAGCAGGCAATTCAAATCTACCGGCACAATATCTGTTGCGTGGATGGTGACCAGACTATGCCTGTCGGCAAGCCACCGGCTGCTGAAATCCCAACCCGACTCGCAGGCCGCCCGAATGTGCTTGTACATCACTCCGGGGTCAATGCCACGCTGCTCGGCGGCGGGGGTTAGTTCCAGTTCCTGCCGATAGGCTTCGGGGCGGGGGGTGGCCAGTTCGTCCCAGTAGCGGTTCAAAACCGTTCCGTCAGGTAAGCGCACCACGCGTCGGCTCTGGGGTTTATCAGCGCTAAGCTGGCTGACATCGGTCATCCAGAAATCGTACTCTTTTTGTAATTGGGTCAGGTACGTTGCCAGCACACCCGGCCCATCTATATCGGCCAGGATACCCACCATCAGCGCAAAAAATGGCGGTTGCGACCGACTGAGGAAATAGGTCCGGTTACCGTTTGGAATGAAACCGACCGTATCGATGAGGTACGCAAAATTGTCGAGCATGCCCCGTATCAGATCGGTGCGGCCCGCTTCGCGCAGGCCGAGCATGGTGAAGTAGCTGTCCCAGTAAAAGATCTCGCGGAATCGTCCGCCGGGCACCACATACGGATGCGGCAAGGCCACCCGCGAACTATTGGCCACCGGTACGTCGGCCGCCCGCGTGAGGTGTGGCCAGAGCCGGTTTATGTGCTCCTGCGTAGGAACCGAGGTGTCGCTGACGTACCCGGACGCAACAGCCGAAGGCCGGTCGAACTGTTGATTAACGAACGTATCGAGGTCAAAATCAGGCTGGGTGCGTTCAGTGTGATAAGCCGCCAGAATTGCCTCGGGCGCTTGTTTGGGCGTGCAGTCGACAAATGTTTTCGAGTCGGCAAAAAGGCCGCTTAGCTGCACATCATGGAAAAGGTCGCCAAAAAGGCGTTCAGGTGAGGGCATAAGTTGACAGAAGCGTACGGGCTGCTTGACCGGTGGACGAATGATGTTGTAAAGGGTGCAAAGAAATGCATACTTTCGACACTAAACTGCCCCACTTGCTATTCACTCGTTTATCAACTACCGTTCATGCTTCGCCTAAAACTCTCGCTATTTTTAAACTACATCGTTTTTGCCATCCTGCTCAACAGTGTTGGTACGGTCATTTTGCAGGTTCAAAACAACTACGGGGTGTCGGCAACCGGCGCCAGTAGCCTGGAAGCGTTCAAAGACCTGAGTATTGCCGTTGTATCGTTTCTGATTGCGTCATACGCTACCCGGATTGGCTACAAGCGGGCCATGCTGATCGCCCTCGGTCTGGTGGCGCTGGCTTGTCTGCTGATGCCGCAGCTCCCCGCCTTCTGGACCGCCAAAATGCTTTTTGCCGCCACTGGTGCCAGTTTCGCTCTGATCAAAGTGTCGGTGTTTGCCACCATCGGTCTCATTACTAAAGACCCCGACGACCATGCCAGCTTTATGAATTTTCTAGAGTCGATGTTCATGGTGGGCGTTTTGTCGGGCTACTTCCTGTTCAGCGCTTTTGTCGACGATCAGAACCTGCAATCGACGGCCTGGCTACGGGTGTATTATGTGCTGGCCGCCATTGCCGGGGCTGCGTTTTTACTGTTACTTACCACCCCGCTCGATGAGTCCGCTGTTCAGACTGCTAACCAGGCCGTTGGCGTGGGCGACGTTGCCGCTATGCTTCGGCTGGCCGTAACACCCGTTGTTCTGGTTTTCATTCTCACCGCCTTCACCTATGTGCTGATGGAGCAGGGCATCATGAGCTGGCTTCCTACCTTCAACAGCCAATACCTGAAGCTGCCCACCTCACTCAGTATTCAGATGGCGAGTATCCTGGCCGCTAGTACGGCTCTGGGTCGATTGGGCGCGGGTTTCGCTCTGAAACGTATTCCATGGTACGGGTTACTGATGACCTGCCTGGTGGTGGCTGGCGGACTCGTATTACTGGCGCTGCCCCTAGCCGAAACTGCCTCGCAGAACGCAGTTAGTCTGACCGCAGGGGTAGCTTATGGCTGGAGCGACGCGCCACTGGCTGCGTTTATCTTTCCGCTGATCGGCCTGTTCATCGCGCCCATCTATCCGGCCATCAACTCGGCTATTCTAAGCAGTCTACCACTTCGCCAACATGGCCCCATGGCAGGGTTGATCGTTGTTTTTTCGGCACTTGGCGGCACTACAGGGTCGATCATTACCGGCCGTATCTTCGAGACCTACGGGGGGCAAACGGCTTTCTACGCGTCGCTCGTTCCCATCACCTTGTTGCTGGTGTTGCTAACCGTGTTTAGCCGCATGCAACGCCGCGTGGTCAAGGTTAAAGCCGCATTGCAGGACTGATCCCGTTACGCACTTCGTCAACTCAAGCAGACGACAGAGTCCCGTCGGTTACTTTAAAACGGGCCCCTGTTTGCCTGAGCGGATGCGGTGCCAGCGTTTCGGGCCGCTTGCTCTGGTTCTTGTCTGATTTTTCGGTCAATCGAGTTAGATGACGTATATTGCTATACGTATCCAGTGCTGTACGTATCTAGTGCGGCTTGTTATATATCCCTCTCTCAGGAGATCGGCAGTATGCTACTTTAACGAATGACTGATTTCAACGTTGACCTGACGAATTGCGAGCAGGAACCCATTCATATTTTAGGACAAATACAGTCACATGGCTACCTACTTGTCCTTCTTCCCGACACCTACACCGTTGTTCATGCCAGTTCAAATCTGCCCGATCTGATTGGCCAGCCAGTGGCGGACATACTCGGCCAGTCGCTCGAAACCTTACTGGCGAAGTCTGATTTACCCGCCTCCACCCTACGGGAGCTATTGAACGTTGGCCGGCGTAGCGAATCGTGGGACAACATCAATCCGCAGGTGCTTCGCCTCAACGAACGTACCTGGAACCTGATCGTTCACGAGCACGACGGGCTGTTGCTGCTCGAATGGGAACCGACCAGTAGTGCCTCACAAACGCCCCTCAATCAACGCCTGATCGCCGAAGCTCTAACAGAAGTCCAAGCCAGCCGCAACCTTCTGGATCTGTTGCAAAACACGGCCCGGCGGGTGAAGACCATTATCGGATTCGATCGGGTGATGGTGTACCGGTTTGCCGCCGATTGGCACGGGCAGGTAGTAGCCGAAGAAAAAGAAGACCACCTGGAGCCGTTTCTGGGCTTGCACTATCCGGCGTCGGATATTCCCAAACAAGCGCGGGAACTGTACAAAACAAATCTGGTGCGGCTCATTGCCGATGTTGGCAGCGACACCGCCGCTATCCTGTCGCCCGCCGACTGGCCTGCCGACCACCCCGTTGATCTGACGTATTCGACGCTCCGGGCCGTATCGCCGGTGCATATCGAATACCTGAAAAATATGGGTGTTGGTGCGTCTATGAGTATCTCGCTGCTGTATCGGGGCGAACTCTGGGGGCTGATGTCGTGCCACCACTACTCGCCTCGTTTTGTTGATTTCAGTTCGAGGCAGGCGGCCAAATTTGTAAGCCAGTTGCTATCGGCGGCACTGGAGTTTCGTAAAGACGAGGAAGACCAGACCCAACTTCGGATCAACATCGAAAATGGGAAACGACTGCACGAACAATTGCTCAGCGATGAAGATATTGTTCGGGCACTAACGCGGCATTCCGTAACGGCCCTGGATATAACAAAGGCTACGGGCGCGGTGTTGTTGTTCAATAACCAGCAATACCGGATCGGTAAAACGCCCGGTGAAGTGGCCATTCAGGAACTGGTGGATTGGCTTAAAACAACCAATACCGACACGTTTCTGGAAACAAACAACCTCAGTAACCTTTACCCGAAAGCGGAATCGTTTCACGAGACGGGTTCAGGGTTGCTGGCCATTGTGTTGTCGAAGGAAATGAACGAATACCTACTCTGGTTTAAGCCTGAACAGCTGCAGCAGGTAACCTGGGCAGGTAACCCCGAAAAGCCCGTTACCGTAACCGACGATGGACAGGCGCGAATCAGCCCCCGAAAAAGCTTCGCTGCCTGGACGCAACTGGTGCACAACACGTCTGACCCCTGGCTGGAAGCTGAAGTGGCCGCGGCCATCAAGCTACGCGAGGATATTTTGCAGATCGTTACCCGGCAGGCCAATGAAATTCGCTTATTAAACCAGCGTTTACAGGCCGCCTACGAAGAACTGGACGCATTCAGCTACACCGTTTCCCACGATCTGCGCACGCCGCTATCGTCGATCCGGTGCTATGCCGAAATTTTGCTTGAAGAATACAAACAGGACTTCACGCCCGACGCCCGTGCGCTGTTTCAGAAAATTGTGGATTCGAGCGATCGGATGCGAGCGTTGATCCGGCATATTCTGTATTACTCGCGTATGGGACGCACCGAGATTAATGCGCAACCCATCAACATGACAAAGCTGCTGCGGGAAATTCGGGAGGAGGTCCTGATTGGTGAGAAAGATCGTGCCAATCGACTCTCACTTGACATTACGGAGCTGCCTCCGCTCAATGCCGACACGATTATGGCCCGGCAACTGTTTACCAATCTGCTCTCAAACGCGGCTAAGTACACCCGCAAAACGCCGGAGGGCTGCATCAAGGTGACCGGCCAGCAAACTGAGCAGGATGTAATTTACACGGTAACCGACAACGGTGTCGGTTTTGATATGAAAGAAGCCGGCAAGTTGTTCGACCTCTTTAAGCGGCTGGAAAACGCCCGATCGTTTGAAGGAACGGGCGTTGGTCTGGCGATTGTAAAACGGGTAGTGACCCGGCATGGCGGTAAAATATGGTACCATAGTGAACCGAATCGGGGGGCTACGTTCCACATTTCGTTTCCCATTGATCGAGTAAATTAGAAATGATTGATATTTTGTACGTTGAGGATGACGAGAACGATGCCGACATCTTCAGCCGGTTGATTAAAAAGCTTGATCAGCCAATTAATTATACGATCCTTAGCAGTGGTTCCGAGGCAGTCGAGTACCTGTCGGGGCAGGGCCGATATGAGGGGCAGAGCCTGCCACTGCCCAAATTGATGTTGCTCGATTTGAATTTGTCGGGCATTAGTGGGTTTGACGTACTGGAATGGGCTCGCTCGGATGTTCGTACCCGTTGGTTGCCGATTGTAGCCTTCAGTACATCCGACAACCCTACCGATATTCAGCAGGCCTATGCCGCCGGAGCTAACGCGTATATGGTAAAGCCGGGTAGTTATTTTGCCACTGGGGCTCTACTTGAGGGGCTATGTCAGTTCTGGGTAGCAGCCAACACCCGTACCGACTACAAATGACGTTATTAGCCGAACGGCTCCGGGAAGAGACTCGCCCGCTGCACGAACAAACCGAGCAACTGCTGTACACAAACTCACTGCGCGGCGGCACACTTACCGCCAATCAGTATGTTCATCTGCTGCTGATTCACGGCGCCTTTCACGCTGCACTGGAGCGGGCTATTGATGCTCATCCTGCCTTCTTTGCCGACTATGAGCCCAATACCCGTCGGAAAACGCCCTGGCTTGTAGCTGATCTGGCACAGGCCGGCCGCACCCTGCCGGTATTGACCGATCTGTTTACCAACTGGTCGCCTGCTGAACTGGCTGGGGCTGCTTATGTGGGCGAGGGGTCAATGTTGGGCGGAAAAACCGTTTGGCATTACCTGCAGCAAAGTCCCGCCCTTCAGTCCATGCTCGAGAAAGCTCAGTTCTATCAGGGCTATGGTGCTGAAACCGGGCCTCGCTGGCGCGCTTTCACTGCTTTTATGGCACAGCAAACTGACGATGATCAGGCGGCTGTCATAGACGGCGCCAAACGGGCGTTCCAGCTATATGCCGATCTGTTTGACCGTACCCAGCCTGAACTGGCAGGTTAAGCAGTAGCCTGGTACACGGGCAGAAAAATCGAAAACGTGGTTCCTACGCCTAGTTGACTGCTTACGTTGATAGCACCGTTGTGGCTTTCCACAACGCGTTGGCAGATCGCCAGGCCGATGCCAGTACCACTATAGGCGCTGGAGTCGTGTAGCCGCTGAAAGAGCTGAAAGATGCGGTCTTTGTACTTCTCATCGAAGCCTAGTCCATTGTCGGCGACCGTAATGAGCCAGTAGTGTGTAGCGGTGGAAACACCTTCCGGAAGCTCATGGGTGGTAGCAAGTCGGCTGTCTACCCGAACCACAAGCGGCCGGTCGCTGTGCCGAAACTTGAGGGCGTTGGCAATCAGGTTCTGCATCAACTGGCGAAGCCGCGAGGCATTGCCCTGTACCGTTGGCAGGTCACTGACCTGTAAGGTAGCGCTGGCTTCATTAATTGATATTTCCAAATCGCTAACGGCGTCATCAACTACTTCCTGTAACTGAACAGGACCAAAGGGATCACGCCGGGCCGTTACCTGTGAGTAGGCCAGCAAATCTTTAACCAGCTGTTGCATACGCATGGCCGACTTCTGAATTCGCCGGGTCATATCGCGCTCACCGTCAGAAAGATTGTCTTCAAACTGGCTTTGCAGGATGTCACCGAATGCCTGAATTTTGCGAAGTGGTTCCTGCAAATCATGACTGGCAACATAGGCAAACGACTGCAGGCTCTCGTTGGATTGTTGCAGTGTCCGGTTCAGTGCTTCTAATTCATGCCGATATTGCCGGTCACTGGTGACATCAACTGCCGACATCACCACGTCGCTCCCCGCCCGGGCCAGCGTAATCAGGTACTGGCGATTGTTAGCTGTATACTCGAACACATCGGGCTGCCCAGTCTCAACCACGCGAACGTACCTGGCAAACTCGCCATTGTGGCGGGCCTCAGGATGTAAAGTCAGGAACGAGTCTTTAAACAAGACGTCGGCGATCGGCTCCCAGTTCATCAATGCCTGTCGGTTGGCACGTACAATCTGAAAATCTACGACCTGCCCCTGCTCGTCGTGGATGGGCTGATGCAGCGAAATGGCTGTTTGTGAATGATCAAGAATCGCCTCTAGCACCTGCGACTGGCGCTGCTGGTCGAGCTGGTCTTCGCGCTGAGCAGTAATATTATTGAACGTCAGTACGATCAGATCAGTGGCTTGCCGGACAGCCGACACCTCGAACCAACCCGTAAATCCATTCACGTCTTGATAATAATATTCAGCTTTTTCAGACTGTCCTGTGTCAGCTACCCGGGTGTATAGCGCAAAAAAGCCGGAGTCGACATTCCCGGGAAACACCTCCAGCAACGTTCGCCCTACTAATTCATCGGGCTTTTTTGCCAGACTGTTTACCACGGCCAGGTTAGCCGTTTCCATCCAGAAATCGGTGATCTGGCCCTGGCTGTCGCGAATGGCCCGCATCAGCAGAATGCTGTTGAGCGAGGCGTCGAGGGTAGCCCGCAGTTCGGCGGTTTGCTGGCGAGCCTGCAATTCCGCCCGTTTACGGTCACTGATATCAACCAGCGCAATGACAAGGCCGGTCAGGAGTGGCTCAACGGAGATCTGGAACCAGCCGCTGAATGTATCGGTCTGATGCGCAAATTCAAATTTGGCGGGCTGACCAGTTTGCAATACGGCTACATACCGCTCGAATAGCCCATTTTTTTGTACCGTAGCGGATAGCTCCGTCATTAGGCCGCCAACGATTCGTTCAGCGGGCTGACCAATGAGGGCTACCATCCTGGTATTGACAACCCGGTAAACAAAGTCGGCAACCTGCCCGGACTGTGCCGGGTTGTTCTCGGTAAATACAGGTTCGCAATAAGCTACGCTACCTGGAGATGCGTTCAGGATACCTTGCAACAGGGCGGCATTTGTAACTGGAGACAATGGAACCGCCGTTGATGGTTTAGTTAACGTACGTTGAGTGTGATCCACACTGGATAATATAAAGGGGGCACTGTACAACAATAATAAACAAGGCCTAAGTAGTTGATCAGCAACCACACGAGTCGGGTAACGGCCAGTGTTTTACAACGCTATACTACGCACGAATAGTCAGAATTCTGCTTATAAATTAGTTAACCTTATTGACTGGGAACGGTCGACGAACTGCCAGGTTGGTACGTATCCCGTCTAGCCTATACCAATTACTGAATGTGAGGTAAAATGGGTATTTAACTGTATTTGATGCTGCCTAACCGATAGATAACCAGGTCAGAATAGCAGGTCCCCAGTAATAGAGCGTAAAGAAATACGTACCCACGCCAACGAAACCAGTGGCCAGCAGCAAGACCAGTGACGCCGCCAGCCTGAGAACGGGTGAGGCACCAGCCCGGTTTCCACGCACAAAGGCTTCGACAACCAACAAATTGGGTAGGTAAAAAAAGAAGGCCATCACATAGTCGAAGGGGCCACCAAACGTGTTGGTGTGACCCAGTCCGTCGGTCAGTAGAAGCCAGAAACCGTAATCCATGCGGTAGAGCCACGAGCCAATCGCCAGCGCATACAGGCGCAACGCCCACACCCGATGCTGAGCAAGCTGGCCAGCCACGGCATAACGATAGGTGGCAATGGCCGCGATGAACATCAGCACGCCGTAGAGCCCAAAGCCAACATTCATGACCGGTCCGCCAACGGTGCCCTTGGCGATAATAAACACTAATCCGCCCAGAGCGGCCAGCAGGCAGGCTGTAACATACACACGGCCAATCCAGCGATGCCAGGCCGGAAAACGCAACCTGACGCCATCCAGTAGCTGAATACTGCCCAGAACGAGAATGATGCCGCCCATTGCGAAATGCAGGCCGATACCGGTGGTAGCGGTAGTGGTGCTTTGCTCATACAGGCGGGGAAGTATTTTGTTCCACCGCTCCATGTTTCCCTCATACAGAGCCGATGCATAAAAAGCCAGGATATATAAACCGAAGAGGGCTGCGCTCACCCAGACGCTAGCGGTCAGCAGAACGCTGCACCAACGCAGTGCCGTAGCACTCGCTTCAGACAGCCGGCGGTTCTTTTCAGGTGCAGGAGATAGCGTTTCGTTTGTCATAGAGGGAATTGCTGGCAGGGAGTATTTTTACTAAAGTAAATACGCCACCCAATTACTGTAGCTATCGGCGGGGCTTTTCCCCAAATTACATACTGGAAGCACGCTGAAGGCGGCGTGAAGACCAAATTGCAAGGAGCCGGGCTGTACTATTTAGCAGCCGGTAAGCAGCGTAACCGGTTCAACAGCTTTCGAAGTAGACCATTGCCAACCGATTGTACTAGGTCCTCCCGTAAATTGACCTCGAACTGAATAGCACGAATTCTGTAGCTGCATGGCTTTATCCCGTTTTCTCCTTTTCCTGATGCTGCTGATGGCGTCAGTACAACCAGCCACCGCGCAAGCCAGCAAACGCCCTCGCGACTATGGCATTCGGTTTGGTGTGTTACCCACCGGTCAGTACAACGCCATCACCGACGTACCCGGCGTACAGGTGGGGCAGGTGACCCTGCAGAACGGGGCCAGCGTCCGCACGGGGGTTACCGCTATTTTACCCCACCCAGGAAATATATTTCAACAAAAAAGCCCCGCCGCCATGTATATCGGTAATGGCTTCGGCAAGCTGGCTGGTTACAGCCAGGTCGACGAGTTGGGTAATCTCGAAACGCCCATTGTGCTCACCAACACACTGAGTGTGCCAGCCGCCGCTGATGCGCTGATTGACTACACCCTGACCCAGCCCGGCAACGAGCAGGTACGTTCGGTCAATGCTGTAGTAGGTGAAACCAACGATGGGTTTCTCAACGACATACGGGGACGGTACATTACGCGACAGCATGTGTTGGAGGCGCTGAAGCAAGCCAAATCGGGCCCGGTCGAGGAAGGAAATGTGGGAGCGGGCACAGGTACCGTTTGCTTCGGTTTCAAGGGCGGTATTGGAACGGCTTCGCGCAAATTACCCGCGTCGCTGGGTGGGTATACGGTTGGCGTACTGGTGCAAACCAACTTTGGTGGCGTGCTGCGAATTGGCGGCGTACCGGTTGGCGTGGCGTTGGGCCGCTACTCGTTCAAAGAAAACCTTGACGGCTCGTGCATGATGGTGGTGCTAACCGATGCCCCGCTGGACGCCCGCAACCTGAAACGCCTGGCAAAACGGACCTTTATGGGTATGGCTCAAACGGGTGGCATCGCCTCGAACGGGAGTGGCGATTATGTTATTGCGGTATCAACCGCTTATCGCATTCCCCATACCACAACCAGCGCAGTAGATGAGGTGAAACTGCTTCGAAACGACAACGTGTCTCCGCTCTTTATGGCGGCCATCGAAGCGACCGAAGAAGCAATTATCAACTCACTCTTCAGCGCCCAGACCCTAACGGGCGACCAGGGCCACCGAGTCGAGAAACTCCCCGTCGACAAGGTGATTGAACTCCTGAAACAGGCAGGCCAGATCCGGTAAACCGCCGGTAATGAACGTACCCACGTACCTATTTTGAGGCATAAAAAAAGGCTAACCCCAGGTTAGCCTTTTTTACTCGCTGAGCCTCCTATGGGACTTGTACCAAATAGAATATATAACTGATAGTCAATAATTTGTGAAATTCAGAAAGGCTGGTTGACGGATTAGTTGACGGATTGGCTAAAAGACCAGAGAGGTTGACGGTTTTCATTAATTACGTCAAGAACTACTATAAACAGCATAGCTTACTATTTGAAGAGATAGGATAGCGTTAGGGTGCATCTCGTTTTGCTTTGGCCGAGTGGGTGGTTCGCTCTCAGCCTTTGTTCATATGACCTGCTTACTTAGTGATCATCCTGAAACCGATAATCGACTAATCTTTTGTTTTGATTTTATACTTATTATTTAATTAAGTATACTTAATACGTTATTATGAATTTTGGTATCGTTTTTGTGAATTTTGACATCATTAAGTTGTTTTTTAAGCTCGAATATGCTTAATTTGACATCAGATATCAAAGACCAAAATGAACTTGCCATGTACACAGAGCTGCTTAAAATCATAGAGGGTGGCTTGAACAAAGACTCGCGTAAGGTGGCTAATTACGCGAGACTTTTAGCAGAAAACCTTTCTAAAGAAGGTGAGAAAAAGACGGCAGAACGAATACTTAGGGTTTTACAGAGCAATCAGGCTCAGCCTGTATACCTTGATCAGGTATTTACTCCGCCTGTAGATCAGGAGACTAGATTGAATATTGTTGATCTTATCATGCCTGATTCCATAGATAAGGTCAAGTTGGTTTTTTCCGACACCATGCGTAGTAAGCTTGACGCTTTTATCGGGCGGTTACAATATCGGGACCAGCTACAAGCTGCCGGGGTTGACTTAACAACTTCCCTACTACTGTACGGGCCTCCAGGCTGTGGTAAAACGACATTAGCGCACTATATATCTCAGCAAACCAAGCTTCCTTTAGTAGTAGCTCGCCTAGACTCAATCGTATCCTCCCTGTTAGGAAATACCTCTAAAAATATTCGCCGAGTATTTGAGTTTGCTAGCCGCCAACCATGTATACTGTTTCTAGATGAATTTGATGCCATCGCCAAAGCCCGCGATGACCAGCATGAATTAGGCGAGTTGAAGAGGGTTGTAAATAGCTTGCTACAGAACATTGACGAATTTATTCAGTCAAGCCAATCTAACATTTTGATTGCTGCAACTAATCATCAAGAACTATTGGATAAAGCTATCTGGCGGCGTTTCAACAGTGTGATTGAGGTTGCTAATCCAGGACATGCTGAGGTTAAATCCCTGATGTCAATGTACTTAGAGAAGAGCACTATTGATTTTGATCAACAATCACGAAAATGGGATTCCTTAGTTGAGCTGCTTCAGGGTTGTAGCCCAGCAGATATTAAGGCAATTTGTCAAAACACGATTGCTCAGGTCATTATGGGGGAGAGAAAAGCCGTATCCTACGCTGATGTACTGCTCCAATTTTACTACTTCAAATTTCACAACGCTTTTTCTGCTAAGTCTTTAGTTGAATTTTTAGCGCAGCATGATGTAGCACAAAAGACCATCAGCGAGTTAGTTGGTATCTCGTTGCGTCAAGTACAAAATTACCTCAACCCTACTAACTAAGACAATGGCTAACGAGAGACTACCAATTAAGCTCTTTGATAAAAGGGGTGATCAAGATGAGCGTCGAACTGAAGGTGGTGGTAGTAATACTTTGCCACCTTGGGTGTTGAGTGAGGCAGAGCTATTAGTAAAAGCGACTGAGATTCAACAGGTGCTAGAGGAAACTGCACAAATTATTGCTAGTCGGCCGCCTGAACGCGAATTTATACCCGCTGTGGTCAAAGTATCATTCAGAGAGGAAGCACTCTCAAAAGGTGCACGTAGCGAAGTGGGACGTCTCTTCAACCGGAAAAACGAGTATAATTTTATTGGAATAATCGAAGACCTTGACTTTCTCATTAAAGTTGAATCGTCCGAACATCTAGATTTTATAACTCGTAATCTCCAAAAACCCAAATCGTTCCCTGTTAGCTTGTCAGCTATTACTGAAATAGAAACATTTCGGCCTGCTATTGAGATACCACTAGATACAAACGACAACCTGAAAATTAAGTTAGTCAACTATCAAGATCGACGCCTTAATGAGTCTGTTGAACGCGTCTTTGAGCAAACGTTGACCGAATTAGGTGTTGATCTCGTACGCAAAACTAGGTACTCAGCTGATATTACGGTATTCAATGTGCGTAATGTTGAGGCAGATGCACTAGTGCACATACAAGATTTTGAGGCACTTTATTCTATTACTTCAATGCCCAAATATTCATTGGGCTTAGATGACGGCGGGCCGGGCACGGTTGTTCCTGTGAAGGAACCTGTGCCCGGCCAGACATACCCAGTAATAGGTATCTTAGATTCCGGGATAGCCTCTATTCCACACATTGCTCCGTGGATTGACTCACGACGTTTCACGGCGTATGAAGAAGGCGATGTGGACCGAGAGCATGGTACGTTTGTAACGGGTATAGCATTGTATAGCGATGAACTTGAAGATGAGCAGTGGGTAGGTGCAGGCGCGTGCAAAATTCTTGATGCAACTGTATTTCCTCGAAGGGGGGTTTTCATCGATGAGGATGAATTATACGAGAACATTCAAAGAGCCATTCGCCAGTATCCTGATGTAAAGGTTTGGAACTTGTCGCTTGGTAGCCGTGTAGAATGTGATTCTCAAGATTTTTCAGACTTCGGCAAAGCATTAGATTCAATACAAGAGCGATTCAACGTTTTAATATGTAAATCGGCAGGTAACTGTGAAAACTTTAAAAAATTCCAGCCTAAAAGCCGGATAAGTGCCTCAGCCGACTCAGTTAGAGCTTTAGTTGTAGGTAGTATGACTCACAGGAAGGATCAGTATGATCTAGCTCCTGAAGGGTATCCTTCTCCTTTTTCGCGTATAGGTTTTGGGCCAAATAATCTTGTTAAACCAGACGTAACTCATTTCGGTGGTAATGGAGGATTGAGGCCTGATGGAACTGCTACCTATACAGGGGTTAATTCATTCAGCACCTCAGGTAGCGTGCTACAACGTTCAGGAACTAGTTTCTCAACTCCTCGTGTGACAGCTTTGGTTGGGGCGTTGAGTCACCGCTTGGCGGAAGAGTTCGATCCACTGATGCTAAAAGCATTGGTGATCCATTCTGCGAAATACCCAGCACATTTAGATTTAGAGCCAACAGACCGGCTTAAGGAAATGGGTTATGGTCGCCCTGGTAGCGTCGAAGAAATCATTTACAACTCGTCTCATGAAGTAACTCTTATTCTTCGTGATACAATAATAAGAGGTGGCTATATTGAAATTCTTGATTTCCCTTTTCCGCCAGAATTGGTAAATGAGGATGGTGAGTATTATGGGGAGATAGTAGCTACCTTGGTTACTGGTACCCGTCTTGATGGAAGTCAAGGGTCGGAGTACTGCCAGTCAAACATAGAAGTATCTTTAGGTACCTATGATTCTGTACGGGAGCGCGATACTAAGGTCGCCACTATATTAAATCCTGTTGGCACAGAAAATCCTTGTAACGTACTTCTGCCAAGTAATTACTCTCAACGTTTTCAGAAGTACGTCGATGATTCTTTTACCCCCGAGCGTCAACTTCGGAGATACTCTGGTAAGTTTCACCCCGTAAAAAAATATGCAGTCAATTTGAGTGAAATGACGCCAGCGAAACGTCGTACAGGATTAAATGCGCCAAAGCAATGGTTTCTTAGACTGAAAGGATTGTTTACTCAAGCCGCTGAGATGATCGCCGATGCTGACGGTGAAGAATTATCACAGGACTTTACTCTAGTCGTAACGATCAGAGACCCTCTGCAACAGCATGATGTTTACAGTTCAGTAACACGTAGTCTTACAAACAACAACTTTCAACACAGTAATGTAAGGTTGAGAGATGAGATTCGGATTAACCTGCGAAACTCGTTTGACGATCTGGATTCATGATCAACGATCAATATTCTTTAGGCGAGGTGTCTAAAACCAGCGTCAAAAGAATCAGCATTGGCAAGTGGCCAATAAAAAACCGAAGTGGTTGGAGCCAACTTCGGTGTGCTTTGTAAAACTCAAATCCAGTCCAGCGGATGAGCAAGCATGTAGCTTGCCTAGAATTTACAAAGTGCAAACTTAACAGGTCTGCGGAGATTTTGTTAAAGGCTTCTTGGGTTAGGGTCAGCTGCCTCAGTTTAAAATAAGCTGGCAATCCTAATTACTGATGACCATGGCTAGAAATGGTAAACCGGGAGGCGGCCGAGTTGGTGCCGTACGTGAACGCTCTCAGACGTTCAACCCCACCACAGAGCAATGGGTCAAAAGGGATGCTAACACCGGACGTTTCATGGATGTGAAACAGGATGGTACCCCTTTTAAAGGTGTTCGCAAAGAGCACTAACCTTTAACCGTAGGGCGGAATATCTGCCCTACGGTGCTTTTATTAATGTTCCTCTATCATTAACGGCATAAGTATCGTACCATAAGTCAGATCACCTATAGTCAGTGTATGTATTACCTAATTCAGAGCAGTTTTAATTCATTTCTACATTAAGGAAGTTGCTTATGAGTAAGCAGTATGTTAATCACCATTATGTACCACAAGTTTACATAAGAAGGTTTTGTGTAAATATGCAAGGTCAAGAGAAGGTATGGGCTTTTGACAGAAATATGCTCGTGCGTGATACGCCAACAACATTTCGTTCGTATGCGCCAAAGCAAATCTGCCATGAAGAGCATTTGTACAAATTCAGAAATGATGCTGTAACATCAATGTACGGCATCAATGATAAGAATATCGTTGAAAAAGAGTCATTTAAAGGCTATGAAAATGACATGAGAAGAATAATCGACTCAGTAGATCAGCAAACCGTAGTCATTAATGAGCGCTTTGTGCCAATAGACGATGCGCGGATTTTAATCAAAACGTTACTGAATATGAAGAAACGAAACCCTTACATGGTCAATGATGATAAGACAAATCAAGAAACTGTTCGAAGAACCAATGATTTGCTCATCAAAGATTTAGAGGAGAATCGGGAAGTCTGGGAGGCTCGTCTAGCTACAGAGGGTAGAAAACTAGATGATGCTATATCTCAAATGATGGAAATTATGGCAAAAGAAGGATTCTCGGAAGATATGCATCGACTCTCTTTGTATCTAGAGGGAATTGGTTCTGAGGACGTGATAGTGCCTCAACTGGCCGATTTTCTATTGAAAAAAAAATGGTCTATACAAGAAACATCGATTACGAATCTATTTATTACGTCAGATAATCCAGGGTTTTCAATTAATAAAGAGCTTGAACTTTTTAATGTAAATTTTATTGAAGATTCAATGTTCATTTTTCCTCTGTCACCCTATCGCACATTGTACATTAATACCTCCCAAGACGATGTCGATTCTGATCTCGAGGTTGATAAGAGGGTGACTTATTCGCAAGCTGGTGATGAATTAGTGCAAACTGTAAATAGATGCACACTTGGTAATTGTAATCAATTTATCTATTCTAGTTCTCAGATTGCTTTGGTAAATACGATTAGGAATTGGAAAGATTTATTTGGTAGTGATCCATGTTTTCCAAAATAATTGTCGCGTTCAAATCAGATGCACCTCACCCCTTAGACCTGAAACGCACGAAGCAGTAGCACTGTATATTACTGACGCCCTCCGACTGAGATACGAGTGACACATATACTTTT
Source organism: Fibrivirga algicola (assembly GCF_011742925.1). GTDB lineage: Bacteria > Bacteroidota > Bacteroidia > Cytophagales > Spirosomataceae > Fibrella > Fibrella algicola. The sequence goes on along the minus strand of NZ_WAEL01000003.1, from coordinate 556,389 downwards.
ATTTGATTAGTAGTGCTCCGTGCAAATATGGATTTTTATACTTACACGAGGCCCCTTTATGACCTAGGGTCATGGTTTATTTCTGACTGACATCCCAATATTTGCTCGCTTAAAGTCGACGGTAAGCCTGCTATCGCTCTAAGTCTGAAGAACTGGCATACTACTTCAAAACATCCAGTGCTACTATGAAACCATGCCAAACCTGACCTTGGTATACCCAGTTATCATTGTATTGCCCTAGTGCCCGATCTACACCTACTGCATAGCCAACATTTATATTATTATACCCTAGCAAGAAAACAGCACCGTATGAAACGAAAGCATTTTTGCGAGCCGTGAAACCACTTGCAGGTAGTGACCGGGCTGTAGTTCGACTTATGTCGGTTACTCCAGTACCTATCAAGCCAGCTAAGGAGAAGGATAATTGATTCGTGTATCTTCCGAGCGCATCCTTCTGGTTTCGGAATGTATTGTGGCTGAATTTGAGCCCGACTGAAAAGCCAACATTAAAGCCACTTTCAACTTGTTGAGGAAATGAGTCGACAGCGGCTTGCATCTTGACTGGATCGTTAGATAGGCTCTTTAAGTTGGGCCGGGGTCTAAACTTTATAGGCACAGCTAAGGCTTGAAGAACCAGTTTACTGTCTCCATACGTGAATTTCTTACGGGGTTCAATTATATCTGGAGGCTGAATGAAAAATGCTGTAGACTCGTTGAGTGTTCGATAAGTTGCGTACTCATTTACATTTAACGAATCAATATTTACAGTTGCTTTAGTGAGATGACTGAGATTACGCTGAACGATTTTATTGCTTATGCTTAGATAGGACTCTTTATCGGTTAAAGATGATATCGTGAAAGGCTGCTCAACGGTATATACTTCAAGCTGATTTTTCGCTGGCGCTGGCTGCTGATTAAACCGGTAAAAATTATTCCCTCTGAATATCCTCTTCTCAGAGGGTTTAAAGGGGCTACACGATGACATGAGATAAAAAATCAGAAGGCACACTAAAAAGAGCGGTATAGATTTCATGGTTAGGCCTCCCTCTTCTTTTTAGTGTCATCCTCAGCACTTGGTACACCATTAGCTGCTATAATAGCTGCATTAGGAGTATTCTTTGTCTCAATTGAGATGAAAGTATTGCTGCCGTCAGTATTGAATATGGGAAAGGGCCTAGATAGGATTGCTAGAACGGCTGTCATAACTGAGGGTTGCAAAGCAGTTACCTGCCGAGGTTTCGTTTCTTTTTCCAGGGTAAAGAAAACAGACCCTAGTCCAGTTGGAGAATATTCCACTTGGAAACTGACAATTGGTATAAGAGGCATATGGCATGATATGATTGTAGTGTAAATTAATCAATGCGAAACCGTTACCAGGTGATTATAAACTAGAGGGATAATTTCAGTCTTTCGGAATAAATTCATGTTGAGACAAGCGCTCCTGTATTCAGGCGATGACAGTGGGAATCAAAACAAACATGCCGCTGCAATAGCTCTGCAAGTGTAAGCACCGCAATCGTGTGTAATTGATGGCTAGGCATGTACCTGTATATAGCTAATTGCCTCAGTGACTTCAAATGATGCCATATATTGTCAATGATTCGCCTATTGACTGAATACTCGTACTAATATTCTTTTTTTAAGCTTCATGCTCAAATCACTTTACTACGCGGTAATGAAATTCGATGTTACTCGATCAATAAAGCACTGCTACGTGCTAAAGACACCCCGTCGCTATTTACGATGTGTTCGACTGGAGGACAGACTGGAAGCTACCGGCTCCTCACAAAGAAGAGGCACACGAAGCGGCAGTATTGGGTATTGCCTACGTGCTCCAACTGAAACACAAGTGACGTCCACTTTCTTTTTAATTACCCAATTATTCAGATAGATTTACTAAGATTGTACAGTTCTAAATAACTGATTCAATCATGTATAAAGCTTTATTGACAGTGGGCTTACTAGGCCTGTTCGGGAGTGCGAGTCAAGCTCAAATTCCAGGTAAGCAGAGCAAAGAACCCGTTACTTTAACAGATGGCATCACCGTGAATGTTGGGGATACCCTGCGCTGGGGGCGGGGATCGACACCCTACGGTGATTTCAAATACGTCGTTCAACCGTTGAATGTCTTGGCAGGCACTCGCGAGCAGTTTCTTGACCGTCGTTACAACGGGCAGTGGGCCGTCGTCAAACACTTCAAGGTACAGTCGGTCAAAAATGCAGGGAACAAGACGGTTGCAGTAGTGAATCCGTTCAGCGGCTACAACTTCGCTGTTGATCTTGAGCCTGCTATTGAAGCTGGGGAGATCGTCGCTGTAAATAGTCGACGAGTTGGAGCCAAACCTGCTGAAGCTGCTAAACCAGCATCAGTAGCCGACGAACTGCTAAAGCTCAAACAGCTACTTGATGCGGGTGCGATCACGCAGGGTGAATATGATGCCCAGAAAAAGAAGCTGCTAAGTAATTGATAATGTAGAGCGATATACGAACAATCAAAAAGCCGGGGTAAGTCCCGGCTTTTCTCGTTTAATTAGTCCTCGGCCGGTTGGCTCTGTTCTCTGAGCAAGGGGCTGTCATTTACACAAAAAAGCAGACCAACACTGTCAGCCCGCTTTCCGCTTCTATCCACACCATTGAGGAGTTTTCCTCCTTTTTGAAATAGCGTAAGGTACGTCTGCGGGCAGCGAATCCAGTTAATGATTGATTAAAACGAGTCCTATAGAGGCCAAATTAGAAATGAGCTAACGACGCTGAGCTTGCTGCCTCACTTCAATTCAAGTACCCAAATATCATAATCTTCTCTGCTGACCTCTGTTTTGTCTCCGAAGATGGGGGATCTTGAAAAGCCACTCACCAGATACTTACCCGTAGGCGCTGCCACCGCAGCAGTCAGATTGTCGAGATCTGATCCGCCAATTCTTTTATCCCATAGTTCCGCGCCCTGAACCTCAAGCTTAACTACCCATCTATCAATACGGCCTTTATTGCTTAATGAGGGGGAGTCTGAAATTCTTGACCTGTTGGTGTACAGTAGAAGGGTAAAAGTGTAACCTTGTCAGCTTAAATCTTATCTTATGATCAACCGCTACTTTCTAGGAAGCCTGCTTATAGGTAGCTATTTATTGGGCTGTACAACTAGCGATAGCAAGACCGATAAACTAGCTGCTGAACTAGCCTCGGTAAAGGCTCAACTGGTAAAAGTTAATCAGCGGACCGAGGCAGCCGCACAAGCAAAAGCTAATACTCAACGTAATCGGCAACTCGTAGCGCAACTCAATCAGATCGAAGCTACTATCAGTCAGTCCGACCAACTGGCTTTTGGTGGGTTCGATCATATCCTGGTTCAGTTGAGCAATCCCACTGCCTTACGATTCAAGTATGTCTCTGTAAGTCTGATTACTGTATGGGCTGACAATTCGGTTCACCAAGTCGATGAGTTGTTGTTTGAGGACGTGGGTGAGCAGTCTGTACGCTATATACCAGCGGCTAGAACCAACCGGGGTATACGCTTAGTGGCTTCTATCGCTGGATACGTATCCCCTGATCTGCCTCAGCACCTAAATCGAGACACTTTTAACGTTGGTCGGGGAACAATGGGTGGTGGACAATAGTGGTTGCTTCAGGAATAACCTATTATAACAAACTCCATTATATACTATCGTTGTGGGAAGACCAATATCTCTGTTTACGACTTATAGTCAATCCGAGAACCGGGTGACTAACTACTGCGGACTAATGATGAAGCTCGTCTACGAACAGAGTCCGCGCTTGTTCAGTATCCTGCTCGATAAGTTGACATCTGGTAAAGGCAATATCGTTGTAGGACCCGTATTTGAGCAGCAACGTAAGGACCTGGACAGCGTTCCTGACTTGGTTATTTCCCAGGCAGCCTTCACGATTGCTTTTGAAACGAAAAAGCATGACTGGTTTCACTCAGAGCAGATTATTCGCCATTTGAAGGGGATTAAACAGTACAGAGGTACACTGATCCTGTTCCTATTAAGCAATGCAGAAACAGAGCCACTTAGCAGGTTTAAATCAGAGGTTGATCAGGCGGCAAAAGATGATGTGCATCTTCTGTCAATTACGTATGCACAACTACTGAGTGCTTTTGAAGAGGTATGTATTACCGACTATTTGGTGGGCCTACTCACAGAGTTTCGCGCCTACTTAGATTCAGAAAACTTACTGCCTGTCTGGGAATACCTGCTTGACGTAGTCAACTGTAGTAACACGATGGCAGAAATAGACGCAGGAGCTTATATCTGTCCGAATAGTGGTGGTGCCTATACGCATAAACGGGCGCGTTTACTGGGTGCTTATTCCCGAAAGGAAGTGAGGCGGCTTTTCGAAATCGACGCAGTCGTAGTTGTTGGAACCAATCAACAGGTAACCGAGATAAAATGGATCAACCGAGCAGAGCTAACCCATCAGCAGGTTGCTGAAAGAGCCGTATCCCTGGTCAAGCAACTCAGACCTGAGCAGTCTCAATTAATTCCACTACAGGTGTTCTTACTCAGCAACGAGACTGAAACGTACTTCCGAAAAAAATTACCGGGGGGTATGATGGGCTCCAAACAATACTTTTGGCACGAGTCGTTTGCCACAGGTACGTTACCAAGCTTAGCCCAGTTTCTAAAAGAAGTCGAGACATGGGAAAACTTTAAGGAGAATACAGCCGCTCAGCAGTAATCAGAACAATTAAGTGTCAAATCGGCATACCTGCTCTCTACTAATGGTCCAATCATTTACTCAGTTATACTTTGGCAAGGCCATTGACGACGTTACTGCTGATGACGTCACTGCGTTCTTTGCCGAGGAACGTCCTGAAGGGATTAACTTAGAATTTAAGTCGTTTGCCCAACATGAGAGCGACCTTAAATTGAAAGAAAAAGGTGTCATTCGAACCGTTTGTGCTTTTCTTAATTCGGAGGGAGGTCTGCTAATCTGGGGGGCTCCTGAAGGCACCAAAAACGACCGAGGCGATAAAGTATTCGTTGGGAAACTGTCTCCAGTAACCAAATACTATAACAAGGATAGCTTCATTAGTAAATTGATTACTCGGATCGAGGATATCCCGTCTGGTATTCGATTTAAAGATGTTGAGGTAAGCCAAGACCAGTACGTGTATTTGATTGACGTACCTGAAAGCTCTATCAAGCCTCATCAGTTCGAAGATCGCTATTGGACTCGTTTCGATGGCCAATCAAAAGCAGCTCCGCATTACCTGATCAGAGCCCTGTTCAGAGAGGAGAAGAAGCCTGTTTTGAAGGCCACCTTATCCGTCGACTCAGAATCGACTAAATTGGTTGATGACAGTCGATTTGCCATGATCGAGTTCGGTGTTAGGGTGGAAAACCTGGTAGAAGAAATTAATGAAGATAAAGCGTTTGTTACGCTGACCAGTCTGGATGGGGAATTTTTTGTTACCGAAGGCAAATCTGCGACCAGGGCTAACCAGTTCATAAAGCGCCATGAAGTTGGCGTGCTTTCACAGGGGGTTGAGATGACATTTGATGTCACTTACTGCATCGACAGGGATAATTACAGAGGCAGACGAATTATTCCATTCACGATTAAGCTGGTGGCGGGCGGACTTCGTTCTAAGGCAATTCAGTTGATCAAAAAATATAGGGTTGCTTTCTTACCTGGCAGAATGGTAAATGAGGTAATTGTCGACGTTCGTGAATTAGCTGAAGGGGAAGAGCTGACTTAGTAAACCGCTGACAGCGGCCATGGTTGCTACGACCTTTCTTAGTCGGGCGGTTCCACCACAACACTCTGGAGAAGCAAGCGGCCTAGCTGCCAAGTAGATGTTGATAAAACTGAGCTGAGCAACGTACCTGGTATAATCACTGTCGAGCGTACTCGTTGAGGCGCGACAGTGATTATACCAGGTACAGGGAAAGTGGTAATTCAATTGACATACTTAGGAGAAAGGGTAGTGATCAATAGCCTTTTTCTATCTGAAAACTCAATCCTCACTAATAAATACCTGCTGAAAAGGAATGCTATCTCATGAATTATAAGATCTTTTTTTCATGGCAATTAGACACCGATCCCGAATACAACAAACGTTTGGTGATCAGGGCTCTGGATAAAGCAATTGACATTATAAAGAGAAGGTATAGTACAAATTTGCTAGTTGATTTAGCACCAGACCGTGCCGATGCGCCTAATCAACCTGGATCGCGTAATATTCTTGACGTAATCGAGGCTAAAATAGAAGAGTGCCAAATTTTTTTAGCCGACCTCACATTTGTCAATACCTATAAAACCTATAAAACGGAAAGGGTTAAATCTCGTAAAAAAGCAGGGCTCAATAACAATGTAGTTATCGAATTAGGCCAGGCTAAGGCCTTAATTGGAGATGAACGAATCATTAAGGTGATGAATACATCTTATGGCACGCCAACGCCAAGGTTTCCATTCCCATTTGATATCGCTCAGGACCGCAATCCAATTATGTATGAATGCAATGCCGAGTCAGATATTGAAACGGTTACAAAGCGGTTAGCAAATGATTTAAGCGGAGCGATTATGTCGATTGTTGGTCAGCATGAAATGCTGCGCAAGAAACGTTTCGAACCATTCAAAATATTTTCGGACTGGGCAACTTACATTCCGTCAAATACTACTGTCCATTTCATTACCCATGAGCCTTTCAGTTCGCTGCTTGATATAGTAAAAACAAATCTGGCTCCAAATTCTATTATACGAGTGGTGGGCTCGGCAGGTTCGGGTAAAACTCGTCTGGTCTTTGAGGCACTTCGCCATGCTTCGGCTGATGAAACACGCCTACCAATAACACCAGCAGTGCTTTACTATGATGCGCAAGAGGAAGAAGACACACATCGTCTGTATGATTTGCTTCATAGACTGACGTCTAAGGTCGAGCGATTCATTTTTGTAATCGACAACGCCACAACGAAACTGCATTCGCGTCTCAGTCAAGTAGTCAAGCGAGAAGGCTATCAGTCCTCACTGATCTCAATCGCGCCTACTGCTGAGAGCTGGCTTCCTATAGACCATCTGACACAGGTTATTGAGATGACAGAAGCAGCCGCAAAATCAGTGTGTCGTGCAATCTTGCGTCAGAAGTTTACAAAAGAGAACGATTATGCCCTTGATCGGGCCGTCGATTTTATGGGAGCGTTTCCAGCATCAGCCATTTTATTAACTCAGCAAGACGAATTAAATCCGTACTTTCTACCGAAGCTAACATCTGCTGACTGGGTTGATCAAATTATAGGAGCGTCTCAGCAGCCAGACGACCGCTCCGTGTTACAAGCCCTATGCCTGTTTACGGAGGTTGGATATCTGCGCGATGAGGAAAGAGAGTTACGATGGATTGCTAATAACGATATATTGATTCCTTTCTCAGGCAACAAGGAGCAACGGTGGCAAAAGCTTAAGCAGTTTGTCGAGATATATCGACAGAAGAAAATTATACATGTAGTTGGTCGCAATATTCTGGTTCAACCACAGCATTTGGCCCTGCGTCTGGCTGAGCAGTGGTGGCAGTCGAGAAATACTACTGATGCTATCGAAATACTTAACGGGTTGGCTGAGATACCCGCCCTTCGTACCAATTTTCTTGATCAATTTAAACACTTGAAGGGTAGTCCAACTGTTCAAGAAATCGTTCGCCATTTATGCAGCGTAAGCGGCTACTTTACAACGCCTGAACGTGTGCTGGAACCTTATGGGTCGTCATTGCTTCGTGTGATGGCTGATATTTCCCCCCGCGTCGTTGTTGATTGCTTGGCTCGTCTGCTATTAGTAGCTCCCTTACAATTACTTCGTGAATCCCATGACGGCCGCCGCAATTTGGTATGGACTCTGGAAAAACTTTGCCGATACGAAGCTACGTTCACTACGGCAGCACAGCTTTTGATGCGCTTGGCTATTGCTGAGAATGAGCCTATCGCAAATAATGCCACAGGTCAGTTTTTACAATTATTTACAATTCACCTCTCCGGAACTGAAGTCGACTTTAACGCTCGAATTAATTTATTACGGCAAGGGATAGCTCAGCATGACGAAGGCCACGATGCTCTTATATTAAAGGCAGCCCGAGCAGCTTTAGCTTGGCAAGGCTTCTCTCGAATAGTTAGCTCGGATGAACAGCTAAATGACTGGCGCGAACACAAACCTACGGCTAGTGCCGTAGAATCTTATTGGCATCAGATTATTGATTTGATAAGCCCCTACGCTTTGTCTACAAGCTCAAATACTACAGAAGCAGTCGATATTTTAGTTGGAGCACTTAGGGGTTTAACTGAGTTCGGGGTAGCTAGGCTCGTTTTGCCAATCGTCGATAACTTGATAGACGCTGGTAAAGTCTCATTCAAGAAGGTTCGTCCTGCTCTAAAATCGGCCTTGCAAAATCGCTTCTTACAGACGGATGAACGGAGCCTGTTACAACTTAGTTTGGCCAAAACAGAACCTACCACTTTGAAGGACAAACTGGATTACTACGTGTATTCGTATGCAGATCCAACAGACTACCGAGACATGGGTGAAGCGGGCTTAAAGGCTCGATCTGAGGCATTGGTGCCCGAAGTAGTTCACCAACGTGACTTATGGGAACAAACAGCTCGAAACTTACTTACGGCCGATCATCCGTTTTATTCAATTCCATTTGCCCGTGAGTTAGCGGTTCAACTGTCTAGCGACGATCGGCAGTGGTTTACTGATTTTTGGCTTGATCACCTTAAGCTGAAAATAAAGGGTGAAGACTTGAGTCCCATTGTTGGCTTTTTAGAGGGGGCTGGTGAAAAGGTTACCGATGGTTTCTTGAACCATATAATAGCGGACGATGCGCTGAATTATTTGGCGTTCAGGATAGTGGCAGCCAGCACAACTAATCATACATACCTCGACAGCTTACTCTCTTTAGTTAAAGATGAAAAACAACCTGTAGCTGCTTTACGTCAACTTCAATATAGTCAGTTAATGAGAGGAGCGTCACGCGAACAAATTCAGACATTAATTCGATCAATTGCCAGTTTGGGGCCCGAAGGGTGCTGGGTTGCTTTAGAGTTAGCATGGAATTTTATTTACAGCGGGGCAAACGATAACACTGCACACGAAGCCTTAAATGAATATTTTAAACCTGTCATTAGGCAGCTCGTGCTGAATGAGGAGCTAATGCAAGCTCAGGGAGATAGTGCTACGCAAAACCGCTGGGCAAACGAGTTGTCCCGGCTCATCGAAGAAACCGGAGAGACATCGGTAGCCATAACCTGCACGAACCAGTTGCTTCAATACCTCATGAGTCAGCCAGAAGATTTGCCGAGCGAAGCTACGTCTAATGCTTATCAACCATTCAGGGCGCTACTGACTAAATTTTTCTCAACGATCTGGCCTATTGTGGGCGATGCCTTACAGAGAGATGAGTTGGCTTACATGCTGTCTGATATTTTGGGTGCCAAATCTGACATGTTCTCTGATCGGGAAGGTTTGTTGTTTGAATTAGGTGATCCAAACACATTGATTGACTGGTACAAACAACAGGATCATAGGGTTCAGCTACGTTTTGTCCGAATGCTTCCAACTGCAAAAACAGATAAGGCTGAATGGCATCCCTTCACGCGCTTAATGCTGGATACCTTTGGGACTGATGAGTCGATTCTAGCTGAGGTTGCGGCCTCTATGAATAGCTTCAGTGTAAACGGATCTGCTGCACCAATATTCGAAACACGATTGATTTTGTACGAGCAACTTAAGATGCATTCATTACCAAATGTACAAGTGTGGGCTAGGCGGCAGGCTGATATATGTCGCCAACGAATTCAGTTCGAGGATGACTGGTCATCGGAAGGCTTTCCCCTAGACTAAGATGTTAGCCTTGAGTAGGCTATTAAAAAGCGAAAAGACTACTCAAGGCCGAGGATATTACACAGAGTGAACATGATGCCCATGAAAGTGTCTGTTGAATAATTGAGGGTTCAATAGATTAACTCTGAACTCTACTCCTAGATTTTTTCAAACACGGTTGGCAGCATCTTAAAATTATGTAGTAGTACAACGTGGCAGTCGGTGCTGCAAGACTCCGTTCACTGCTGCTATTGCTTGAAACGGACCATTCCCGTTTTAATGATCATCGATGGTCTTACTCTTATGTGTGTGACACACAAGCCAGACTTAACTCATAAGCAAGCCTTGAGAATGGCTTATCCGATTATTTCCCTTTTTTCCCCCATTTCTGCACAAAAACGCGCGATACGAAGTGTCACAAGTCAAGAGGTATTGTAGCCGGTATATTTAGAGCAGAAAAGGCCTGATACAACGTCAATCCGCGAGTGTGATTAATTAGGCTGGACATCGGATCGGAGACCAAGGCAAAGACACCAATGGATTAGTTTCGATGTCTATTATCTGACGCAATGAAACTTTAGATCAACTGGTGGGGAGGATAACGACTGGATCAGTAGAATGAATTAAAGTAAAAAATGTGGTTACAAGTACGTTAGTTGATTAGTACATGGTTGAAGGATACTGCCAGGGTTGGCAGACCAGTCAGTTAGCGTCTTCACGATTAGTGGCTCGTTGGAAGGCGTCAGGGGTTGAGTAGACTGATCGACCACCGGCGCAGCAAGTAAAAAGTCAGCCAGGTCGAGACCCTGTTGTTTTTGCTGGTCGTTGGCATAACGTTCGAGGTAATCGGATACATTGATTCGAAATCCCTCGGCATTCATGGCCTCCGCTCGTTTGCTCCAGTCTGTGTAGGCGTTGAGGTCAGGGTACAATACAATAGGACGGTTCCTGAGCATCGACAGTCGCTCAGCGTTAGGATACGATTTAGCTCCAATGGCCAACCAGACGAATTGAGGAAAATAGCCAGCGCAGATAACGGCCGTTTTGCATGCCTCAACGATAGCCACTGGCTGATCAGCGGGAGCGTCGCGTAGTTGGTGCAACCCAAAAGGAACCGGCCAACGTGGAGCGTGCTCGTGATACTCGCTTAACCAGTCAGGTACGTCTTCCCCCTGGATACGGTAATGACGTAACAAACCGTGGCTGACCGAACTAATGCACGCCCTTAAATTGCCTTTTTGGTCTGTGTACTTGGCGCGGTGCCAATCCTCGGCAAACAGCACGAGCTGACCACTTAGGGCGCGCCCGTCTGTATCGACCAGCCAAAAGATCGTAGCATCTGGCCAGTAAGACGACGTACCGATACAAAAGCGGCTGAGTAGAGCAGCGGCCTGATCGTTGCCGAAGTGATTCCGTAGCAATGTGGCGAACTGGTTTTTGTTGTAATGTCCTAGTGACCGCTTGAAGACATTTTCTGGTATGGTGTAGATGGTCTTAGGTGTTACTGCAACCTCTGCAGCACGGATAATAGTGGTCGATGCTTGCAGGGCCGTCGGGCGGGCGAAACTACCCACAGGCTTACGTCTATGAAATGTGTTGTCGATCTTGAATTGCTCAAAGACCAGATCGGCGTAACTCATGCCCGACGGTCCTTTGTGGTATGGGCTAAGATGATAAGTGCAGTTATTCTCCCGATCGCAACGGCCGTAATCAGCGGGAAGTAAATCGCCGGTACGAGTATCGAGGTAACGGCTTAACGTTCGCTGGTGGTGCGGTCCACACTGTGGACAATGGCCTTTAACGGCACGCTTGGGGAGTTGATAGCGGAGAGCAGTGGTTGACATAGTTAGTAAGTGTCCCAAGTGTTCCGGGACACTCTTCCGGGACAGTACAGTATATAGTGTCCCAAGTGTCCCGGTCCGCCTATATATAATAGGCGGACGGGACAGTTATATGGGATAGCCTTTATCTAATTGCAGAAAGTACTTTGGGTATCCTTTTCCTCCGACCTTTTCCTTTCTGAGAATGTCCTTCGTTCTACGGCTAATGACCATCTCGGCACCGTGTTTAGATTGCGCTAGCTTCTTTCCGAAATACTGAGCAGCTTCGATAACATTAGTTTTTAACTCGGCATAGCCCAGGTACGTGTCTTTCTCAAAAGCCCGTCGCAGGATGACCTCTTCTTCATCTCTAGTCAGCTTCTCTGAGTCTCTCTTCTGGTTTCTGCGGGAGTGGTCATTATCCGATACTGGCGCATCTACGGCCTTTGGTAATCCCTGTTCATTAATGGTGAAAGCAAATGGCTCAAAGTCCATATCCCGGCACTGTTCAGGAGTGACAATTGAGATAGACTTATCGTGTTGATCTTTGATAACCCGCATCACCGTTTCGGATTTGTTGATCAGTTCAGAGCCAAGATGACCGCGAGCCTCAAGGTTGCCTTTGTTGGTATGCAGCACTGTCAGCAAATGAATGTTACGCTGCTCAGTCCAACGCAGAAGTCGCGTACTGATGTTAGTAGCCTCCTCCGCGCTATTGATATCAAATACTAGGTCTCTAATTCCATCGATCACTACCAGGCCGACATTCGGAGTGTGCTCAATCAAGTACTCGATGGCCTCGAGTCGTTTCGTTGTGTCTAGTGACCGGAGCGCATAGCTGTGCAGCCCCTGTGGCCGCTCAATATCTGACAGCATACACATTCGTTTGACAGATCGTAAGACATGGTGGCGACTCTGTTCAGTGTCGAAATAAAGTACAGCTTGTTGATTAGGTATCGGATTGGCCTGGATGCAGTTCAATACAGGGTGTCGCGGGTTGAGGTATGAGGCAATTAGTGCTGCTGTCATAAATGATTTACGAGATTTGGCCGCCCCGATAATAAGACTGAAATTTCCGGCCGTTCCTATCGTTCCAACTCGATCAGCAGATTCGATGGATAATACTTTGGGCGGTTCAATCAACTGCTCGGTCGGTTCAACCTTTAGCGTCGCCACGATCTGGCTTATCGCAGCGGGTGTTGCGTCACGTTTAGTCTTTTCTGAGGTACCGTGAACCGGCTGTCTTGATTGTTGAGCAACTTCAGCGATGTGCTTGCCGATACCGTCGAGTGTTAACGAGTGGTTAGGATCTCGTATCTCTGTCATTGAAGGAAGCAGGGAGCGGTGCCAGTAGCCTCGGCCCTGCGGTTGATGGTAGAAGAGGTCAGGTGAATGAAACGGCAGTTTGTTCATTCCACCATTCGAAAAAAGCTTGAAAGTTTTCCGCAACGAAGACCCGGGCCCCGGCCTGTTTAAGTTTGTCAATGGTCTCAAGTTGGTCGGCCGACAGCTTGTCGTTGCCCACTTTTACCTCTACGAAGTAGGCAATCCCATCGACTATGCCGAACACGTCAGGCATACCCCGGCGTTGCCTTGAAGGGACGAACTTGCCAAGGTCTTCCCGGAACGTACCCGTTGACTGTAGCCTAGTGCCGAATCCGTTTCCTTCGCCTTGAAGTTTCAGCCAATCCACAATGGCCGTTGTTAGATCGTTGGCCGTCTTATCTCGGTATCTGGCTTTGATTAGGGCATGCGCAGGGAAGTTGGGGTACTTCTTCTGTTTTACAGTATCGGCTAGCATCGACAACTGGTGCAATCCGTTCATAGGTGTTGCCTTTCTCATGAACGTTTAAAACGGCGGCTCTCTTTGATCGCATTTAGGACATCTTCGCGTTTGTATCGTACCCGTGATCCTACTTTTTGCGGAACCAATACAGCAGAACGGTCAGCTGTATCTTTTGCCCATTCATTCAGCGTTGTAAGAGGAACCTGTAGTGTCTGTGCTGCCTGTTTTCGACTTAGATAATCGGGCAGTTCTACTGCAAGTGAAGGAGGTGTGTAGTCCGCTAATTCAGAGCGGACGGCGATCCGTACCAATTCTGTCAACTGGTCGGGAGTAAGGTGGATTTGTGTCGTTGTACTGTACATGACTATTTTCAATCAGGTGCAGCACAAAAGAATATATAAATTATTTAATAAGTATCACTATTGGAATAGTGCAAATGCGAAAGCCTACGAAAGCTTTCCATTCGCGAGAGTTGTACTAAAACCAGATTTAAGAATTTAACGAAAGCTAATGGGGATATTTCATTCGTTAAAGATTGGTCTATAATTTACTATTTATTTATATAGTCATATGATTAATTGTAATAATTAAATTAAAATTCAACTATGAGTTTTTCGTCGATAGAATGACGCCTAAATCAATATAACTGCACCTGTGGGAGATAAACCAAAGGCTAGCAACTCTTCTAATGTATTCCGATAGTGTCCCGTTAAAGCGCGAATTGGATAGACAAGGTGGAACGGGGGGGAAGGCGAGAAGTAGTACTACAAATTCACCGTATGTTGGCCGTAAAGGTGAGCCGGGGACGAATCTTTTTGCCGCTTTTATCTAACTGATAGCTCCTCGGGTCCGTACGTCTTGGACTCGAGCCAAATAATCTGAAGTGTGTCATTGCTGTCGATGATCCGCTTCGGTGCACTATAAGCGTAATCCATAAACGTCCTGTACGTATTGATGTCACCAGTCATAGCCCGCATCAACAGCGCCAGGGTCGTCGGCCGTTAACTCTGGGAGCATCTGGTGGAGCCTAGACAAGTGCGAAAGGGCAAGCTAACGGCTATATACAGTACCTGCCGAACCACCGTCGTGCGGTTCATGGAGCCTGGCTTACGGCCCGCCGGGTAACCTGATCGACCCGGCTGAAACTGGGTTGCACGGGGAGGGTTGTCATAACCGATATCGTCTTCCATTTACCAATTAGCCGATGGACAAGATTACTGTCGTTTGAATAGATTGAATTGCTGGTGAAGCTTATGAAATAGAAAGGGTTAAGAGTGATGTTACACTGTCACTATGTCGTAATGTTACACACAAGCACGATCAACAATTCTACGCTGACGTACTTTGCCGATAAAGTTTTACTGCGGTTAAGAAGGCCTCATGATCATCGATAGTGATTTTTCGGAGGCTCTTGTTATTTAAAAGGATTGGATCGGGTAAACTAACTATACCGTGGGCGTGGCCAAACTTCGCTAATTCTTTAGCCGTATCCAGCATCCACTTTTCTTCACGGTCTTCTAAGCCAGCTTGCCATACTGGACGTGGTGAGTAGTAAGGAGGAAAGATGTACTCACCAAGAGGCGTCACATACTCCTCGAATTTGTCTAAAATGTTAGGTAAAATACCAGTGCTCATGTTCTTGCAACTCTAAACAGTATAAAAAGTGCCAGCTGGTAGCCGGAAGATAAAAAGCGACAATTGCCTCTATGGGAAGAAAGGCCTTACACATTGAAGAGTACGGCCCATAAAGTTTGCACTTTAATGTAGTAACTGATTTTGATTTCTGAAAGATAACCTACAAGTTCAACGTAAAGTGAAAAGTTCAAAGTAGTTTCAGCCGCTCTCTGAACCACGTTGATTTATTTTTAAGTATGAGTAAGAAGCAACATAAGAATGAGATGGATAGAGATTCATTGAAAGTGACCGCTGTTCATGAAGCGGCTCATGTAATATTTTTTATCATACCATGTGAGGATTATTATTGGGGCGAAGGGCTTTTCGATATGAGGCCAGTTGGAATCTCTATCATTCCCAGCTCCAGTAGCGAAGGTTATACTAGGTCAAATCGTAATCTAGAAGTGTTAAATAACTCTATTTCACCAAGACGTAGAGTGTGGCATATATTAGGCTTGATGTCTGGCTATGCATCTGAGATAGCTTTCGGCTTGACGAGCGAGGATAAAGCAGACGCAGACTTTCTGCAAGAAGTGAACCAAGGGATGGGTGATTTTAATGAGTTAGAGTCTGATTTTAAAAAGTGCTTATATGTGATAGGCGATATTGTGGATTATCTTGATGTTTATCGAGATGAGAAGTGTTTTGATGGCTTGAATGAATTATGGAAACGTACCAAAGAATTAATCATCGATTCACCTGTCATAAAAAAGGCCATTACTTACGTAGAAGAATCCCTAATGAAGCAACCCACTATGGACAAAGCTCAGGTCTATACGCTTGTTGAGAATACCTTTAAGCATATGAATGACTTTGAGGGCTTTAAGTTAAAAGTGCCATTACTGAAAAATGAGCAGCGCACTATGACTCTGATTGATTAGTTACGTTGCGGACTTGAGTGTAAGATGATCTTACACAAACATCTTTTGCTACCTCTTCAGCATCTTTAAATTAACAAGGTTGCTACGGAGCTTAATTGATACTATCACTATCGGCAATGGTTTAGGAATGTTTATAAATCGCTGTAGTGGAACATCACCCGGTCTAGATCGACAGACCTCACCTCGTCGGCTATCAAGGTTTCTACTGCTACTGTGTCGCCTTTAGCGTTGAGGAATTCCACTTCGTAGATCCTTCCCTCGTCGTAGATGTGAACGACTGTACCTACGTTCCCCCGCCTCAAACCAACTACCGGACGGTCAATTCGTAGAGCAACCAAATCGAGTTCCTGAATCATAATCGTGGGTGTTGCTGATCATTGGCTACCTCTTCCGTGGATGCTGTTTGTGCAGGTACGTTGACAACCCCGCTGAAGTGCGGATGCTGGAGCAGGAGCAAGGCGTTCTGTTCCGACGAGACTTTGATGTAGCGAAGGAATACCGCTTCCGATCGGTGGCCAGTCACCTTCATGATCATGACGGGATTGACGCCAGCCAGGTACGCATTCGTAGCAAATGATCGACGGGCAGTGTGGCTGGTCACCAGATCCCATTTAGGTACATACCGCACCTGTCGAACGCCTCCTTTCGTCCGCCCCAGCTCGACACCCTCCGTTAGGTGATCGGCCAGCTTGCACAATTCTTTTAGGTACGTATTGAGTTTCTGGTTGGAAATCGTGCGGGGTGGTACGCCGTCGTATTTCGTCAGTATGGCCAGTACTTTCGGATTGAGGGGTATGGACACCTTCTCAAATGTTTTGATGGTCTTACGCGTAAAGATTCGCCCTTCGTGAGTGATGTTTTCCGGCCGTAGCTGGGAAAAATCGGAGAATCGCAGGCCGGTGTAGGCGCCGATCAGAAACAGATCACGCACCCGGTCCAGGCGCGGGTTGGTAGACAGGTTGAGGTTGTAGAGTGCCGTTAGTTCGGCATCGGTCAGATAGATATTGTCGACGTCCTCAACCAGCTTTTTAAAGTCCTTGTGCTGATAGGCCATGCTGTTGTGCATCCCGTCGGCGTGAGACTGCTTCAGCATCACCTTCAGGTCTTTCAGCAACGTACCTACGTAGTTCAACGTCAGCTTTCGGCCAGTGAGCCATAGCTTGAACTGGTGGTAAAAGTCGAGGGTGATGTCTGCATAGTCGGTGGGTCGGCCTGTCTCGGCAGTGTACTTGAGCAGCACCCGGTACAACTTCATGTAGCCGGCCAGGGTGTAGCCAGCGTACTGCAAACTTTTATGGGTTAGCCGTTTCCCGGCCTCCGCTTCCTTAACAAACCGTACAATGTAATCGGAGAACGTTTCCTGAGCAGGCACGGCCTCGACTGGCTTGGTCCTAACCTTATCGAGTTCTTGATCGAGGTGCTCTTTGATCGTGGCATTACCCAGTCGCATGCCGGCCAGATGCAAACGGGTTATGACCCGAATGAGCGCCGAGCGGTGACGGTCGAGGTGAGCATTGATAGTCTCGTGAGCGGCTCGATCTGTCTTATTGCGTTGATTGTTGTGAGCCCGTTGCCGTTCGGCATCCCATTGATAGGGCTCCACGGATTGACCAGTCGAATAAACAAATCGCTGGTTGTCGTAGCGATAAAACAGGCTTATCAAGGTCGGCCCACTGGCGCGTGGGTCTTTGAGCAGGAACTTGACGTCTGCCAACTGGGGTGTCTTCACGGTCTGAACTGAGTTTCCTCTTATCCAAATATACAGACCTAGCGAATACAGTTGATGGATTAGTTGACGGTTTTAGTTGACGGAACTGTATGTTTCCCAATAAGGAATGGTAAAGAAAAAAGGCTAACTCGTTCATAATGAGCGAAAGTGCTCTGAAACGGATTAGCCTTTATACTATTTTAGAGCCTCCTATGGGACTCGAACCTACGACCTACGCATTACGAATGCGTTGCTCTACCAACTGAGCTAAGGAGGCAACTCAATGAACAGGTATCAATGATCAACTAATGACTGCTTCGTCTAGCCTAGGCAGCTCATATTAGGGGTAATTGATCACGTATACGTGCAATTGCGGCTGCAAATATAGCTTTTTCGTAAAATTATGCGCAAGTATCGTGCTGTGAATTTGGTAAATTTGCGGTATGATTTCCATTACGAACCTATCGTATTTCCTTGGCAGCCGTGCGCTTTATGATAACGCATCACTGCATATAAAGCCTGCCCAGAAGATTGGCCTCATCGGTCTGAATGGTACAGGTAAGTCTACGCTGCTTCGCATTATCGACGGTGAGTATCAGCCCGATGGCGGTACCATCTCGAAGGCCGGCGACGTAACAATTGGTTTCCTGAACCAGGATCTGCTCTCGTACCAGACCGATGATTCTATCCTGGCCGTAGCCATGCAGGCCTTTGACCGGCAGAACGCCCTCCAGAAAAAAATTGATGAGTTGCTTCATGAAATGGAGACCAACTACACCGATGATTTGGTCGATAAGCTGGGTAAGGCGCAGGAAGAGTTTGAAGCCCTCGACGGCTACTCGGTTCAATCACGGGCCGAAGAGATCATGGAAGGGCTTGGTTTCAGTACTGAAGAGTTACAACGTCCGCTGCGGACGTTCTCGGGTGGCTGGCGTATGCGCGTGATGCTGGCGAAGCTGCTGTTGCAGAAGCCTTCATTGCTGATGCTCGATGAGCCAACCAACCACCTTGACTTACCGTCGATTCAGTGGGTAGAGAAGTACATTCAGAACTACGAAGGGGCCGTGATCGTCGTGTCGCACGACCGGGAATTCCTGGATAACGTGATTGATGTGACGGTGGAAGTGTCGAACGGGAAACTGAATTATTACCCCGGTAACTACTCGTTCTACCTGGAAGAAAAGGCCCTGCGGAATGAGATTCAAAAGGGGACGTACGAAAACCAGCAAGCCAAGATTCGGCAGACTGAGCGCTTTATCGAGCGGTTTAAGGCGACGGCCTCGAAAGCCAAACAGGCCCAAAGCCGCGTGAAGCAACTGGCCCGGATGGAAACGGTCGACGCCGTGATTGACGAGTCGGCGCGGGTGAACTTCAAGTTTCAGTTTACCACCCAGCCGGGACGGCATATTCTGCACCTTGAGGATATTTCGAAGGCCTACGGCCCTAAAAAGATTCTGACCCATGCCGATATCCGCCTCGAACGGGGTGATAAGGTAGCGCTGATTGGTGCCAACGGACGAGGTAAATCTACGCTGCTGCGTATTATTTCCGGTTCTGAGCCGGTTAATGACGGGCGTCGGCAACTGGGGCACAACGTGTCGTTTAGCTTTTACGCTCAGCACCAACTGGAGTCATTGAACGTAGAAGACAATATGCTGGAAGAGCTGAAGTCGGCCAATCCTTATAAGAGCGAAGGCGAATTGCGGGGCGTACTGGGCTGCTTCCTGTTCTCGGGCGATGAGGTATTCAAGAAGATCAAGGTACTATCGGGTGGAGAAAAATCACGGGTAGCACTGGCCAAGGTACTGCTGTCGCAGGCTAACTTCCTACTGCTTGATGAACCGACCAACCACCTCGACATGCAGTCGGTGAACATCCTGATTCAGGCGCTCGACCAGTATGAAGGTACGTATGTGGTGGTATCCCACGATCGCTTCTTTGTGTCGCAGATTGCCAACAAAATCTGGTACATCGAAGATGAGCAGATCAAGCAATATCCAGGTACGTACGATGAGTACGAATGGTGGATGAATGAGCGGAAAGCAAATGGTGAACTGGATGCGCCTAAGGCGCCCGTTGCCCCGCCTAAGCCTGCTACCCCCGCCGCTAAGCCCAACGATTACCAGCGGAAGGAATGGCAAAACGCACTAAAAAAAGCCAATCAGCAAGCCGAAGAAACCGAAGCCAAGATCAGCGCACTGGAAGCCCAGAAGAAGAAACTCGAAGCCGAACTGGCCGACCCGGCAACATACGGTACCAACGGGGCGTTACAAACCCGACAGGCCGAATACCAGCGTCTGACCAAAGATCTTAATGCGCTTCAGCAACAGTGGGAATCCGTGATGATGGATGCTGAGGAACTGGAAAGCCTGTTGAAATGAGCAATCATTGCAACAGGAGGCTTATGCACCCTGAAACAGTTTTGTAAGTAAGTACACGAGCATTACGATAAATTGTATTACGAAAAGTCCTGAGTAGCTTAAAACGGCCACGCTAATTGCCCGAAGCCAAGATATAGGTTGGCTTCTCCGGAAAAACTGATGATAACAAACGGCTATGTACGTAACTGACACACAGAAACTCATAGCTGAGATTACTATCCATGGGGGGCGCAGGTAATCGGTTAAGAGAATCAGCAGAATAGACCATGAAGATGTAATACACATGATAAATACATTGATCACCACGTGTTCGGCATAGTTGACTCCCCGTCTGCGGAACGCTAACCAACCTGCTAAGGCAAGCAGGGGAATTGCCAGTACGGAAGCCTGCTTGCTGTTGCGTTCCACGAACTGCATCATCTCGACCTGAGTAAGCCTCAACTCTCTCTGTGTCCCACGGCTCACGTTACCAGCTGGCTGGGTGGTCGATGAGGGGGGCGAGTTCTTCGTGAAGGGTTTAATTGTTGAGTACACAAACAGCTCAAGGCCAAGTACAAGCAGTAAAAAGACAAATGGGCTGAAGTACTTTTTGCGTTTGCCCAGCACAATGTACTCGTAGGCCGCCACGCCCGGACGCACAGCCAGTTCACGAGCCAGCCCAACGATTGTTGTATCAACGTGTAGGACGGTGTGCACGGCTTCGTGGGCAATGTGACCGATTGAAAACCGATGCAAATGCGTCGTCTGACTACAGCCTGGGCAATAACGAAAATCGGCTTGTAAGGCTGTTTCGCAGTTTGGGCAGGTGGAGGTAGAAAGGTGCATAAGTGCGCAATAGGTAACCCGTTTGAGAGATGAGAAAGCTACATGCCTGCTTGGCAATTCTAATAATAATAAATTTTTGCGTCAGTCAGGCAGCTGCCCAAACTACAGACTCGATTATTGACCCCAAAATTGCGACGGTGCTGCTGTACCCGCAGGTGGGAAGTACAGTGGGTAACTCGGCGCAAACGCTGAATATCCCGCTGGTGAAAATCGACGACCAAGCTCAATCGCCGCTACAACTGGAGTTCGACGATCTGACGGCTAACTACCGTAATTTCCGGGCCAAGATCGTTCACTGCAATAGCAATTGGGTACGTTCGGTGCTGAACGACGTAGAGTTCACCTACGAGTACAACGACAATCCGGTTACGGATTATCAGGTGTCGGTAGGTACAAAAGTGCCTTACTTCCATTACAAATACACGGTTCCTCGGCTGAAGCTACCGGGCAACTACGTGCTGGTGGTGTACAATGAGCGCAATCGGAACGAGATACTGTTCACCCGTCGGTTTCGGGTGTACGCCAATCTGCTGAGCGTTAGTGCGGCGGTGCGTTTTTCGACGGATGTAAGCCGGCAGTTCAACGATCAGCAGGTCGACCTGACCATTGGTTACCGGGCGTATCAGAGTCAGGTGACCTCACCGCAGGACGATTTTAAGGTCGTTATCCGGCAAAATTACCGCGATGACCGAATGGTTACCGGCCTGCGCCCCTCTAATGTCCGCTCGTTCGATCAGGTGCTGGAATACAATGCTATCGACTTGCGCAACACCTTCCCCGGCGGAAACGAATACCGCTTTTTCGACACGCGAACGGTGCTGTCGCGGGGGAACTACGTGGAGCGGGTAGACCGTAAAGCCGACCGGACCACCGTTTTCGTGCAAACCGACCGGCCTCGCAGTGGGTTTGCCTACACCCAATTCGATGATTTCAACGGCCTGTACGTCATCGACCACCGTGAAACAGGCGACGGAGCCACCGGTGCCGATTATATTGAAACGGTGTTCACGCTGCTAGTCGACGAACTGCCCAACGCGGAAGTATACGCCAACGGAGCCTTCAATTTCTGGGCGCTTAATAACCGAAATCGTCTGACCTATGACCCCACCATTGGTGGCTACCAGGGGCGTGTTTGGCTGAAACAGGGTGTCTACAATTACAACTACGCGGTAACGGGCATCAAACCGCCCCTGACCCGGTCGGGCATTAACCTGGACGGGAACGAGACGCTGATTGAGGGCGATTTCTCGCAAACCGAAAACGTGTACGAGATCTTTGTCTACAACCGCCCCCCCGCTTCCCGCGCTGACCAGCTGATTGGGTATTACACGGTTAATTTCGGGCAGCGGCGCTAGATCTTTAGGCAGGGTGCATAAGGTTGCTTTGCCGATAGGAAATCAGGTGTAACTCCGCAAGAATCGGGTTGGCTTTCGTGGGTATTCCGGCAATTTTTGTGCGTACAACACCTACTTCTATGACCAACAGCCACACGTATACCTACGAGCAGGTCGCCCGCGCTATCGATTACCTGACTGCCAATTTTCGGGAGCAGCCTGCACTGGACCAACTCGCCGAAACGGCCAACCTAAGCGTCTTTCATTTTCAGCGGTTATTCACGGCCTGGGCGGGGGTGAGCCCCAAGAAATTCAGCCAGTACCTGACCATCGAATACGCCAAGACCCAATTGCGTACCGGCGTTCCGCTGGCCGTTGCTGCGCAGGAGGCTGGTCTGTCGGGAACAGGACGGTTACATGACCTTTTCGTAACCATTGAAGGCGTTACACCCGGTCAGTTCAAGCAGGCAGGGGCGGGGCTGCGGGTGCAGTACGGCGTTTTCGACAGTCTGTTTGGGCCTTATGTGCTGGGTGCTGTTAACGAAAAAATTGCGGTGTTACAGTTCCTGACCGGCGAAGAAGCTAGCCAACCCAACGTACCTGAACAACTGGTGGCTACGGCCTGGCCCGAAGCGGCGCTGGAACACGACCCGGCGAGGCTGCAATCACTTGCCGGGCAAATTTTCCCGGCTGTTAACGGGACGCCAACCCAGGCAAATGAATTGCCGCTACGCGTACTACTGCGCGGGTCGGCGTTTCAGTTAAACGTGTGGGCGGCCCTACTCCGCATTCCAGAAGGGCAACTGGTTAGTTACGATCAGATCGCCGTAGCCATCGGGCAACCAACCGCTTCGCGCGCCGTTGGCACCGCCATTGGAAGTAACCCGATCGGCTACTTGATTCCCTGCCATCGGGTGATTAAAAAGACGGGCCTCTTCGGCGGCTATCGGTGGGGTGTCGGCCGTAAACAGGCCATGCTCGGCTGGGAAGCAGCACGTGTACTGGGTTGAGGCTGTAGCGTTGTCTGTAGAGCAATGTTGTCTGGTGGACAGAGCGGTATCTTTTTTCGACGTACCTTTGCGGCCTTTTTCCACTGAAGTCGTGCGGTAGGTGTGGGCCTTCGCGCGATGAATTATAGGCGCTAACCGGTATGACAACACTTTCCTGCGGAATCGATTTTGGTACATCAAATTCAAGTATAGCCATTGATCAGAATGGGGAAATCAAGCTGGTGCCGGTCGAAAATGCGTCTGTAACTATTCCCAGTGCCATTTTTTTCCAGCAGCGCGACAACAAGGCATTCTACGGCCGGATGGCCATCAACCTGTTTTTTGATCGGCAGCCGGGGCGGTTCATGCGGAGTTTGAAGCGGGTGCTGGGTACGTCGCTCATGAATCAGGGTACGCTCGTTAACGGAACATCCATGAATTTCTCGACGATCATTGCGGCTTTTCTAACCCAGATCAAGGAGAAGGCCGATTTGGTGGCCGGTCAGGAAATTGAGCACGTAGTGATGGGTCGCCCTGTCCACTTTGTGGATAACGATCCGGCGGCCGATGCCCGCGCACAGGCCGAACTCACCGCTATTGCGCAGCGGATTGGCTTCAAGTATATCGAGTTTCAGTTCGAGCCCATTGCCGCCGCTTTCGCGCACGAAGCCCGGCTCAGCGGCGAGAAGCTGGCTATCGTGGCTGATCTGGGCGGCGGTACGTCTGACTTCACGGTGATCCGGCTGTCGAACAAATCCATTTACAAAACCGACCGTTCGTCGGATATTCTGGCTAACACCGGCGTTCGGATTGGCGGTAATGATTTTGATAAAGATTTGAGCCTGGCCGCCATTATGCCCGAAATTGGGTATCGAAGTACCTATGGCGACAAAGGCCTCGAGGTGCCGCTGAAACCGTACCACGATCTGGCCGAGTGGAGCAAGGTGAACTTTCTGTATACGCCCAAACTGATCATGCAGATGAAGCAGTTGTTGTATCAATCGCACGATAAAACGCGTTTCAGCCGGTTGATAAAGGTGCTGCAGGACGAAACCGGACATACGTTGCTGGCGGCTGCAGAGGGCACTAAAATCGCGCTCACCGACGCCCTACAGCACAATGCTTCGCTCGATTTTATCGAAGAGGGGTTCGCGATTCCGGTAGGCCGCAGCCTGTTCGAAACGGCGATTCAGGAAGAGGTAGAGAAAATTTCGGCGTCGGCCCGGCAGTGCCTTCAGGAGGCGGGCGTCAGCAATGAAGCCATCGAACTGGTCATTCTAACCGGCGGGTCAACCGAAGTGCATTCGGTACAGGCTGAGTTTAAGCGCTTATTTCCCAACGCGGCCATCGCCGACGAAAACAAGCTGTCCAGCGTTGGCCTGGGCCTCGCCTATGACAGCCGGAATAAGTTTAATTGAGTCTTCTGTTTACTGTCTTCTGTTGCCCTGCCAGTCAATCACAAGGTGATTTAGCAAGGCAACAGAAGACTTAAAACTTAGAACGTTTACGCCAATACCATCGTGAGCAGCTGCTCCAGGATGTAGCGGCCGTCGGTATTGCCCAGAGCGGGGTCGGCGGCGCGTTCGGGGTGGGGCATCATGCCGAATACGTTGCGGCGGTCGTTGGTGACACCGGCAATGTTTTCGAGACTACCATTGGGGTTAGCCGCGTCGGTAATGTTGCCTGCTTCATCGCAGTAGCGGAAAAGCACCTGTCCATTGTCGTTCAGGCGGGCCAGCGTGTCGGCATCCGCGAAGTAACGGCCATCACCGTGGGCAATCGGAATCCGGTAGGCCCGGTCTTCGAGGTTTGCCGTCAGGAGTGACTCGGTCGACTGCGGTTTCAGGTACACGTTTTTGCAAACATATTGCTGGCTGTTGTTTTGCAGCAGCACGCCGGGTACCAGTTTTGCTTCGGCCAGTATCTGGAACCCGTTGCAGATACCCATCAAATAACCACCCGCATTGGCATGGGCGATAACTTCGTTCATGATCGGAGAAAACCGGGCTACAGCCCCCGTACGCAGGTAATCGCCGTACGAGAAGCCACCGGGCAGAATAATCATATCGCAACCCTGCAGGTCGTGGTCTTTATGCCAAAGTTTTACAACTGGCTGACCCATCAACTCAATCGCATCAACTGCGTCCTGATCGCAGTTGGAACCGGGAAATACAACAACGCCAAATTTCATACTGCAAAAATAAGCCTAAAAAGTCTGGAAAGTCTGAAAAAGTCGGTAGTTCTCAGACTGTAAATTACCCCACCGATACGGCCTGCCCGTTGGTGACGGTAGCTTTCCCTTTTTCGAAGGTGAGGTCGAGACGGCCAAGGTTGATACCGGCAAAACCCACCTGATTAACCCAGATAGGTTTACCGTCGGCATTATTGACCGACACCGGCGCGTCGAGGAAGGTGTGCGTATGCCCCCCGATGATGAGGTCGATGTCTTTACTTTTGCCCGCCAGTACCAAGTCTGAAACGGTACTGTCGGCGTATTTGTAGCCCAGATGCGACAGGCAGATCACGTAATCACAATGCTCGTCGGTGCGAAGTTTGCGAGCGGTAGCCGCGCTGACGTCGATAGGGTCCAGGTACGTTGTTTCTTTGTACAGGTTGTCGGGAATAAGCCCTTTGGGTTGAATACCCAGCCCGAAAACGCCTATCCGGACACCCTCTTTTTTGAAGACACGATACGGCTGGGTACGTCCGTCCATGACCGTGTTTTTGAAATCGTAGTTGGCAATCAGAAAGGGGAACGAGGCTTTGCCGAATTGATCGCGCATGTTATCGATACCACCGTCGAAGTCGTGGTTGCCGATGGTGCCTGCATCGTAGCCGAGGCGGTTCATGGCCAGAATTTCCGGCTCACCTTTGTAGAGGTTGAAGTAGGGCGTTCCCTGAAAAATATCGCCAGCATCGAACAGCAACACGTTCGGGTTCTGGGCCCTGATCTGCTGCACCAGCGTCATGCGGCGGGCAATGCCCCCGCGTCCGGCGTTGCGGCTGCCGTCCATCGGAAACGGGTCGAGGCGGCTGTGCACATCGTTGGTGTGCAGAATGGTGAGCGACGTAGTTTTCGGCCCGGTGCTGGCAAGCAGGTCGGGTAGGGGCAGGGCACCCACAACGGCGGCTGCGCCCACATGCTTCAAGAACTGGCGTCTAGTCGAGTGTGATGCGTCCATCTACTTTGGGAGTTAAGGGTTGACCTGCTTTACCCTGCGTGCGAAAATAGTCGATCAGGGCGTCGCGGATAAGGTAATTGACGTTGTCGCGGGCGGTAATAGATGTCAAAAAGTCGGCTCCGCTTCCGCCGTTGGCGATGTAGTCGCTCATGGCAACCGTGTATGTCTCGCCGGGAACAATGGCCCGCCCGTTGCCCAACGTAGCGCTGGTAATGGCTTTATTGGCGATGTGCACCCGCACGCCGCTGACAACGAGTGCTTCGTCGTTGAGCGCAAAATGAGTCAGAAACTGCATCAGCTGGGTTCCGGTGAGGGTTAGCACCACCAACTGATTATCGAAGGGCATTACTTCGAAGATGTTGCCCGTTGTGACAGACCCGGCCGGTAAGCCGTTCCGAATGCCGCCGTAATTAAGGTGTGAGACGTCGATCGCCTTGCCATACCGTTTGCCTGCCTGAACCAGTAATGCGTCGGCGAGCAGATCGTCCAGCGCACTTTCAGGCGCTTTTTTTTCGAGACGCTCAGTAAGCGTCACCAGCGTCTCGTTCATGCTCTTTTCGAGGTTCTGCTTGTAGGGGGCCAGCCAGCGTGCCATACTGCTGTCGGCGGCCACTGTGTTATCGACGGTAAGCCGATTGGTCTTCTGCCCCGTGAGATGGTAGCCGCTTTGGCAGCCTGCCAGCAGGAGGGTAAAAAGAAGGAGCTTTTTCATGTAAGTTGAGTTTGATGTTTGTGGTTTGACGCTGCGCTGCTGCATCACCACACTTGCAGAGAAGCAACGCAACATCAAACCGCAAACATCAAACTGATTATTGATTCGGTAGCACGACGGTTTCCCACCAATAACGGCGGATGGTTTCGAAATAATTGAGCCATTGTGCTTCGCCAATTGGTTTAGAGATGAATGAGCTGGCACCAAGCTGGTAGGCTTGCGCAATATCATCCTCTTCCCGGGAAATACTCAGCACCACCACCGGTGGCCGTACTTGGGCCGGTATCTGTTTAACTTGACGGAGGAACTGCCAGCCAAACTCAGCTTTGGGTAAATAAAGGTCTAATAAGATTAATTTAGGCGTTGAAATTTTATTGGTGACACACTCGTTCAAGTACGCGATAGCCTGATCGGCCGAATCGGTGAAAATAGGAGTGGTATTGGCTAAACTACGCTGAATAACGTATCGTAGAAGCACCTGATGATCAGGATTATCTTCAACAACTAGTAATGTTTGGTTACGATTGGTCGAATTCACAGATGTTGGGACTCGTTAAAAAAGTGGAGATAGCCATTGGTTAATGGCTATCTTGGTGGAGTGTAGTCAAGCAAATATAAGGGGTCTTTAGTAGCTTTGACTATGGTCCATTTGTAGGCACAAGGTTGATAAAAACGACTGAAAAGCCCTTTTTAGTTTATTGATGGTTACTAATTGACACGCTGAACACGTACTTTCTCTTATGAAATTAGTTAATCATTTGTTGAAATCGTAAAGTACTTAACTACGAATTTATTCACAATACCATTTGTACACAACTATGCTCGACCAGGCACCTACGCAGGGTACACAACTGGCGCAACTGGCAACATTTTTATTAAGTCGGCGAGAGGCTATTATGGGAAACTGGCGTACTATCTGTGAAGATGATGCCAGCCTTAGTATTGTTGAGGGCCTAACTCGCGAAGAATTTACCGATCAGGTACCGTTGATGCTGAACACTCTGGAAAAGCGACTTCGTGCCCAGGTTGAGATTCCGTCGCCTTATCAAATTGCCCGGGAGCACGGCCTGCACCGCTGGCATAAGGGGTATTCATTGCACGAGTTACTTACTGAAATTGCTCATCTTCACAATATACTGCTGGCCGAATTACGCCTTTTTTGGGAGCAATACCCAGTTACTGAGTCAGGTGTGTTGTTAACGGCTCACCAGCAGGTGAGTTCGCTGATGCACGAAGCCATTGGCGGAAGCATTGCCCAGTACGACGAGTTTCAGAAAGCAGAGGCTGTTGAGCGGGCGGTTAACCTGCAACGAGCCCTCGACAATGTGAATGAACTGGTACGGCAGCGCGGGGCAATGCTCCGGGTGGCTTCGCACGATCTGCGCAGTAGCTTCAGCGTAATTCAGGGCGCGGCCTCGCTGCTCGACATGCCTGATAATACCGAGCAGGAACGCACGGAGATGCTCCAAATTCTGAACCGTAACTTTCCGCGGCTGGCGTCTATGCTGACCGAATTGATGGATCTGGCCCGGTTGGAAGCTGGCCGCGAGGTGCTACAGGTAAAGCCCTTTGACGCGGCGCAGTTACTGCGAAATCTGGTCGAAGCCGCCCAGCCACTGGCCAAGGAGCGTGGGTTGTTTTTGAACGGTGACGGGCCTGACCAACTGGCTGTTATGGGTGATCCTAATAAAATAGACCGCATTGTACAGAACCTCCTGACCAATGCTCTGAAAAGCACGAATAAAGGGCAGGTATCAGTGTCATGGTCGCGCGAAAACCAGTTTCGGTGGCTGCTCAGTATTCAGGATACGGGGCCGGGGCTATCGGCGGGTTCTGCGCTGTGGTTATCCGATCAGCTTCGCCCAGCGGTTGAATCTACAGCGGTATTCAATGAAAACACCCCCAATATTTCACCTGGCCCCCAACCTGCCCCGGCCATCGGGCTCGACTCAGCTCAGGCGGGCGAAGGGGAGGGAATTGGTCTTTACATCGTTAAACGCCTGTGCGAGCTGATCAACGCCAGCCTCGACGTTGAAACGCGCATTGGTACCGGCACCATCATTCGGGTTCGGGTTCCGGTTCACTATACGACCTAACCAACCGGTTGTGTTAGGTACGTTCAGGCAAAGAAGAACATGATCCAGACCATCAGGCTGGTGAGCAAACCTGCGTAGAACAGGTCAGACTGGTAAAAAGGCCGTTCATCGTCGGTGCGGCGGGCGTACCAGATAAACAGGCCGACCGTGAGCAATGCGCCGGGCCAGGCGGCCAACTGCGGCGTTAACACCTGCCACAGCACCAGTGCGATCAGTGGTCCCTGAAGCAGCAAAAAACGACTCAGTGCACCGCCCATCCCGCTGAACGACACGGTGAGGTCGTGGGTGTCGGCGGTGCCGTTTCGTTTGTTGAAAAACAGGCTCAGGCCAAAGATCAGAACAGAGCCGATGACGAAGATCAGGAAAACGCGATACAGAAAATTGAGCGTTGGGCCAAACGTGTCGCTCACGCCGGGTACGTTCACGAGGATATGATCGTAGAGAAAGTCGCAGCCGAAGCCAATCAGCGGGGAGCACACAAGCACAATAACGGCGGCGGCGGGGTTGGTTTTGGGCCACAGAACACCCCAGAAAAACACGACCACCAGCCCAGGTTTCAGGTACGATGTCTGGTTAGCCAGGATCAGAAAAAAGTTGTCCGATGAGTTGGGGTTGTACGTCGTATAGGCCAGTCCGGTAGCAATGGCGCACATCAGCATCACGCCCAGTTGCCCGAAGCGCACCGTCAGTTTATCCGATGCATTGGGGCTGATGTACTTGCGGTAAATATCGTAGGCCATCATGGTCGATACGGAATTCATCATCGAGTAAATGGCCGAGAAAATGGCGCACATCAGGCCCGCCAGAATCAACCCAACCAGGCCGTAGCCGACCGGTACCACGGTTTTCAGCAGCATCAGGAAGGTATCGTCGGGCTTCACCACATTCTCACCAAACCGGCTTCGGAACAGGTAAAACGCCGCCGACCCGGCACCGATGGAAAAGAAGGGAATGATCAGTTTCAGAAAACCCGCCGCCAGTGAGCCCAGCCGGGCATCGCGTTCGGTCTGGGCGGCCAGTACCCGCTGCACCTGGTACTGATTGGTCGTCCAGTAAAAAAAGTTGAGGATGGTGAGGCCCGTAAAAATACCCAGCCATGGCAGCTTGGGGTGGTTGGCGGGTAAGTACAGATGCATTTTGTTGGCCCCCACCTGATCGATCTTTAGCAGGCCCGATAGCCCGCCAATTTCGGGTTGCAGGTACGTCAGCGTGCCCATCAGCAGCACCGAAATCAGCATGATCACCGTCAGAATGTTATCGGCAATCACCACCGATTCCATGCCGCCGAATACTGTAAACAGGATGGTGACGCCCGCAATGACGAAGATGCCCTGCAGGTACGTTGGCTGCATGGCGGTGCCTTCGAAAAGAATACCCAGCGTGCGGCTGCCGATATAGAAGCCGCCAATGAGCTGAATCATGATGAAGGCAATCATCAGCACGGTATACACCAGCCGCGTTTGCGAACTGTAGCGCCGCTCGAGGAACTGCGACAGGGTGAAAAACTGCCGTTTGCGATAGATTGGGATGAACACGTACACCAGCACCAGAATGGCCGGAATGGCCCACACTTCGTAGTGACTCTGCGCAAACCCGATGGAATAGCCGACACCCATCATGCCAATGATTTGCTGCGCGTGGATGTTGGTGCCAAAAATCGATCCGGCTACCGAATACCATTTCAGCGAATGCCCCGCCATGAAATACTCGTCGGCGCTTTTCTTTTTTAGGCTGGAATACAGACTGGCCACCACCAGAAACAGCAGCAGCAACACAACGACAACAAGGTCAACGGTACTCAGTGATTGTAGCATGGGGTGGGGAAGCGGGCGTGTGTTGCTGACCTGTGTGTCGCTTTCGCCAGATGTTGCTTTCGCTGTAGAGACGCAAGGATGCGTCTCTACAGGGTCAACGAACCGGTGGTTAGGGGGGTGACGGGTGTGGTGGTGGGGGTACGTCCCTGTTCTACCGACAATTTCACGTTGGGCAGGTGAGGCAGTACGTGTTTGCCAAACAGTTCGCACTCTTCGATGAGCGGGTAGCCCGACAGCACAAACGCCCGAATGCCCATGTCCATGTACCGGTTCAGCTTCTCAATGATTTGGGCCGGTGTGCCCACCAGCGCCCCGCCGCAACCCGACCGCGCCCGGCCAATACCTGTCCAGAGCATGGGTTCGATGAAGTCGTCGGCGTCGGCGTTTTTGCGGAGTTCATCCTGCCGCAGCACTCCCGCCGACCGGGAATCCTGAGTGCGGTGCTTCAATTTATCGGCCACGTCGGCGTCGAACTGCGACATCAGGGTTTTGGTGTAGGCGCGGGCTTCTTCTTCCGTTTCGCGCACAATCACGTGTATCCGCAGGCCAAAGTCGATGCTGCGGCCGTGACGGGCGGCGCGTTCGCTGAGGTCCTGCATGGTGGCGTAGATATTTTCTTCGGGTTCGGGCCACATCAGGAACACGTCGCAGTATTTGGCGCACACCTCCTTCGAACCGGGTGAAATGCCGCCGAAGTAGAGCAGCGGACCACCGTTTTGCTGGTACGGCTTCACGGGTGCGGCCGACATGCTGATGTTGCCGTACACCTCACCGTCAAACTCGATGCGGTCCTGTGTCCAGGCCTGTTTCAGAATCTCGATGACTTCCTCGCAGCGTTTGTATCGGAGTTCGTGGTCTTCTTTCAGGCCGGGCAGGTCAGAGTTAATGATGTTGATCGTCAGCCGCCCTTCCAGCATATGGTCGAGTGTGGCGATGTGCCGGGCCAGCATCGGTGGGTGAATTTCGCCGGTTCGTACCGCGGCCAGCATCGAAATGTTACTCACCTGCGGGGCCATTGCGGCGGCGAAGGGCAGCACCTCCTGCCCCACAACGTAGGAAGTAGGCAGCAGGATATTCTCGAAGCCCATCCGGTCGGCCGTTTTCATAATGTCGGCACAGTGGACATAATTGCTCCGCCGGTCGGGGTCGATAGTGCCCAGAAAAGCCGTATCGCCTCCGCAGAGGTCGTCGAACCAGGCCACTTCGCAGATCCGTTTGGTGGTGCGGGCCGGTACCGGTTGAATGGGTTCAGTGAGCATACTTACAGGGAATACCACTTGGGTGTTTGAAGCGGCGCGCGGCGGCCCTGCGCTTTGGCGGGAGCCGGGCCGTAGTTGGCAGAGAGGTAATCGAGCACCGGTTTTTCGGTCTCGCCGAGGTTCCAGAGCTTATGGTATTTCTGCATCCAGCGAATGCGCTCTGTCCAGCCCGCGCGGGTAAACCGGTGCTGCATAATCAGCTTGGTGGAGTGGCAGGAGGTGCACTGCGCTTTCACCAACATCAGGTTCGGCGCGTCGATCAGGCCACTTTCGGGGTCGATCTTCACGGTGTCGGCCACCAGAGTAGACTGGGTACGTGCCGGCGTGGGTACGTCCCGGAAACTGGCTAGACTGGTGATGAGCAACCCGAGGATAACAACGAGATAATGC
Source organism: Fibrivirga algicola (assembly GCF_011742925.1). Taxonomy (GTDB): domain Bacteria; phylum Bacteroidota; class Bacteroidia; order Cytophagales; family Spirosomataceae; genus Fibrella; species Fibrella algicola. The sequence goes on along the minus strand of NZ_WAEL01000003.1, from coordinate 523,716 downwards.
GGTTTCATAATAGATAACGATTTATGGGCAATTTGGCGAAAGAGGGGAGCTGTAGCTCTTTTTTACACCAAATCGCCCTTTTTACACCGCTTTCACGGCAATGCGGTGGCAGGCATTGTTGAGGTAACCGCCGGGGTTCCACTGCGGAATGACCATTGGCTGGGTCACACCCGCACTGTCGGTCGCACGTACCCAGACTTCGTAGTAGCCTTTTTTGGGAAACGATACTTCGGCCGTCCAGCGTTGCCAGGCGAGGCGGTTCTTGGGTGGTTGCACAGAGGCGGTCTGCCAAGTGGCCCCAAAATCGATGGACGTTTGCACACTGGCAACGGCCCGATCGCCCGCCCAGGCGTGGCCCCGCAGCGACAGTGGCTTTTTCAGGTCAAAGATGGCACCGGTAGCCGGAGCTGTCACCAGTGACTTCACCGGCATTGACTCGATGATCCGGAAATTCTCGGGCGTTTCGGGGATTTTTTCGCCGGGCTGAACCGGGTTGATTGGCACTTTGTAGCTATGCCCTTCCATCTTGGCCCCATCGTGAAGTTTGTTGCGCACGGCCACGGTATGCAGCCATTTGCCCGAAACGGAGGCGGGCCAGCCGCCAATGACCAGCCGGAGCGGGTGCCCGTGAATCAGCGGAATGTCCTGCCCGTTTACCGCCCAGGCAATCAATGTTTCGTCTTCAAGAGCCTTTTTCATAGGTACCCCTCTGGAGATGGCTACTTTGGTTGGATCGAGGCTCAGGTGCGGGTCTTTGCCGTAGTAACCAATGTAAACCGCGTCGTTTTTGAGCCCCACTTCCGCCAGAATATCCTTCAGCCGAACACCCGTCCAGGCGGCGCAGCTCACTGCGCCCTGATCCCAGGGGTTACCGGTAGTCTGCGGCTCGAACCCCGACCGGCCATTGCCGCCGCACTCCAGCACCAACTGGTAGGTGTAATGCTTGAAGCGTTTTTTAAGGTCGGCCAGCGTGTAGGTTTTAGGTGCTTTCACCGACTCGCCGTTGATGGTCAACGTCCAGGCGTTCGGGTCGGCGGGCGCGTCAGGAACAAGGCCGTTGTTACGGATAAACATTTTGCTGGTCGGCGTCACGGCATCGTCGAGCAGGTGAATGGGTGTCTCTACGTTCCAGGGTTTGTCACCCAGCACCTTCATGTCAGGCGTTTTACCGTCGAGCGGGTTGTAATCGAAACCTAGTGGCCGGTAATGGCGAGGCATATGGTTGGCAAAAACAACCTCGGCCCCAACCAGCGTAGTCAGTGAAGCCAGGGCACTTTTCCGGAGAAACCCCCGCCGGGTATGTATGTTCTTGTTCATGTTGTAGAGGTTAGATACGCCCCCGCTGGAGCTACGCGCCGATTAGCTCAGATACACCGAAACGACTAATTGGCTTCGCGATTTACTAATCAACGTCTGGTATCGGCTATCCGGCATCCGGTTTACTACTGCTTGACCACTTTAAATACGGTTCGCCGGTCGTTTGCCTCGACGGTAAGCAAATAAACCCCGGCTGCATACTCGCTCAAATCAATGTCGTGACTCAGTTCGGTAAGCATACCCGTGCTGCGGGTTTGTAGCCTGCGGCCGGTGGCGTCGGTCAGGTGAATGATAACAGAGCGGGGCACCGGCAATGTTCCTTCCAGACGTACCCGGCCCGTTGTTGGGTTGGGCATCACGCGTAGCGTTAGGGGAAGAGCTGGGTCAATGGCGAGCGGGTCGGTGGTGGTGAGCACCGCCTGCCCCGACACGCGCCCAGTCCCGCACTGCTGGTTCGATACGCCCAGCAACGTGTAGGTCGTGGTAGCGTCGGGACGTACCCGGTATTGAAACGGTGACGTGTTGACCGTTACCGTTTCGAAGCCATAGATGCTGTTATTGAGTGACACAGACCACGGCCCGGTATTATTGATGGTAATAAGCACCGGCACCAGCTCGCCGCGCAACAGGCTGGTACTGCCCGAAATGGTGGCCTGCAGGGCTGGACGAACGGTCAGGAACGTACCTGAAGCCGCCCCCAACACGTTGGGGTTCGACGCACCAATGCGTACGCGGTAGCCCGAAGCGGCACTGACATCGGCCGGTAAAGCCGCTGAGAGTGTGGTGGCGTCGATGGTTTGCGTGGGCAGGGCGCGGTAGTTTTGCCCCGTGCTGTCGGAGAGGTAAATCGTGAACTGGTTGTTGGCCGCAAACTGACCTTTCAGCGAGAGCCCAACCCGGATGGAGCCACCCTGACAAACGCCTGTAACGCCACCCTGTGGCCCCAGTGTCGCCACCCGTATCTCGGTCGCCAGCGGCGGCAACACCGTAACCGACACCACGCCGCTCGCCCGGCCTGTGCCGCAGCTATTGGCTACGCGGGCAATCTGGTAAGTGATGTTTTGTTGGGGTGAAAATGTCAGGATGTTGTCGGTTTCGAAGAGGGTCTGTGTGAGACCGTTGGTGAGCGTCATCGACACCGGCAGGTAGCCCGCCAGCACCCGAACGCCTACCGACACAACCTGATCGTTATACTGAATGCTACTGCCCCCCGCAATAACCACGTTGGGCCGTTCGCCGACGGTGATGCTCGGAAAATCGTTGTAGGCGGGCAGACCGGGGGGCAGCGACACCGACACCTGATACGTACCCGGTGCCAGTGAACTGTCGATCGGAATAATCAGTCGGTCGACCTGCCTGGTTGACTCGCCCACCCGAATACGTACCCCGGCGGCGTTGGTCAGGAAAATCGTGAAGCGGGCATCGGCCGGAAAATCACCCGCCATCTCGTAGCTAACCGTGGTCTGTTCACCGGCATCGCGGCAGAGCTGGGTCTTGTTTACCGTCAGCGACCGCAGGCCGGGCCGGTACGAAATACGGACCGCGCCCGCACCGGAACCGAACCCGCAAAAGGCATCGTACACCGCCGAGATGCTATACGACGTTGGCGTGACCCCGGTGGCATAGAGCGGCACCTGGGCAGGCACGTTATCGATCGAACTGTAAGGCTGGTCGTTGATGCGGTAATAATAGCGGGTCGGGAGCGTTGTGGCTGCCTGGTCGGCGGGGTTCGTCAACTGAACCGTCACGCTCGACTGGTTGGCTTCCAGTACCACCGCCGTCTGGTTGTTGGGCGGGGTCAGCTGTAACCGGGCCGGTCGGTAAACCCGAAACGTGGTCGTAGTAAGCTGGCTGTAAAACTGGTCGGCTCCCAGCGTACTCAGCACCCGAACCGTATACGGCGTACCGACCGACAGCGAAGCGGGTAAACTGGCCGCCAGCCGATTACCCGACAGGCGAGCCGATAAGGTCTGGATGACGTTGCTGTTCAGCAACACCTGAAGGGCGTGTGTGGCCTGGGCTGGTAAGGCACCCTCGACCAGCAGATGGGCCACCAGCGAATCGCCCTCGCAATAGGTGCGTTTCTGAAGCAGCGGCTGAATGGCAAACGACTGCACCCGCACCGTAACCGTGCCGACTCCCGCCGCCACAGCGCAATTGTTCTGCACCGATCGGATGGTGTAGGTCGTGGTTTGTGTGGGGCGTAGGGGTACGTCGGTGCTGATAGCGTTGAACGAAACCGTCTGGCCGTCAGACAGTACAACCCGGGTGGGGGTAGCCACGCTGTTGCCCCCTGACAGCAACCGAAGCTGCGCCGCTTCGCCCTGACGAACAACCGTTTCGGTGCCGCCCGTTCCAGCGACCGAAAGCCGTACCAGTTGGGCCGCATCGAGGTAAACGAATTCCCGGGCGGCACTCTGCCAAACCACCGTACCCGACGCCGGGCTGCTGACCACCCGCAATTGAAGGCGGCTGTAAACAGTGAATCCGCCCGGAATCGTCACGGTGATAGGGCTGCCGGTACCGCTAGCCAGAAACCGACCCCGAAACAGGCCGTCGTCGTCTGTTAGCTCAACGCGGTAGGCTGATACCGCGCCTACCGCACCCACTGTGGAGAACGCGACCGAAACAGTGGTGCCGGCACAAAGCTGACTGGGAATAGGCCGCATGAACAAGCCGGTGGTGTCGCCACGTACCTGCACCGACACGTTTCCCTGCGCTGAGCCAACGCCGCAACTGTTCTGCACTGACACCACCCGGAACGTACCTGATTGGCTGGCAAGGGCTTCGAGCAAAACCGAGCGGCTTTTTTGCCCGAAGCTAACTTCACTGCGCACATTCATGCGGGTACCGTCAGACAACAGCACTTCGGTAAAGGTTGTGTGGCTGACGAGGCTGGCGGGCAACGAGACCACCTGCGGCCGGTTTACGGTCAGGGGCGTTTCCTGAAGCAGCAACTGGGGTTTGTCGGCCACGGCCAAGAGTTTCTCGTAGGCATTACCCGTTCGGCCGCCGCGCCCCAACTGGCCGTAAAACGAACCTGCCCCCAGTTGTCCCGTACCGCTGTAGGTATCGTTGGTCAGGTAATCAGCGGGTAGCGCACGAGCCACTACGGTAAGAATACCCGTATTGGGCTGGCTGCCGGTAGTTACCTGCTGCACGGTAAAGTCGATAATGCCGCCGCTCAACTGGTTGTTGAGCAGGGAGGTGCCACCCCGGAAACTATAACTGCCCGCATCGGTCGACAGGGGTTCGTTGGTGGAGAAGTAAACCCGAAGGGGTTGCCCGGCGCAGATCGACAGGCTCGACAGGGAATCGATCTGGTAGCCGGTCTGTACCGTCAGGGTGGCGCTGCCACTGCCTGCTTCGGCTCCGTATACGCCACAACCGGTGCTGACCGACCGAACGGTGTAGGTTGTTGTTTGCGTTGCCCGAACCGGTAACACGCGGTCGCCATCCTGATTCAGTGCCGAGATAGGTATCACGGTACCGTCGCTGAGAGTAATGACGCCGACGCCCAGCCCGGTTACGTTGGCCGTTAGCTGTCCCACCTGGCCGTAACCCACCGACGTATTGCCCGACAGCCGTACGCTGGGGGTACGTTGCAACACGATCGGGCTGGCGATATCGCCGAGCGAGTTCCGGTAGTAGGCCGATAAGTTGGCCCCATCGGCATATAGCCGAAGCTGATACGCCCCGGTCTGGGCTATACCGGCGGGTAGTTGAACGCGGAGTGGACTGGTGCTGCCCGTTGCCGAAAGCGTATAGGCGGTCGCCTGCGGGCTGAGGGGCTGCAGGTCTACTTTAAACATAGTGTTGGCGGGTATCGGCCGGTCTGTCGAAAAGAAAATGTCGAGTGGTTGCCCGGCACATGGTTCTGTGGTCGACAGTCTGGTAACGAGCAAACCTGCCGACCGTACGGTTGCGCTGGCGGTTCCGGTGGCGCGTCCCGTTCCGCAGCGGTTGGTGACCGAGGCCAGTTCGTAGGTTTTTGTCTGGTTGGGGTACAACAGCAGGTTGGCCTGGCTCACATCGTCCAGGTCGCGGGTGGTGCCATCGGTAAACAGCAGCGAATACGGCCCGCCGCCGGTCAGCGATACCAGCGCAGCCAGTGGTTCGCCTGGATTAATCGACACGTCGGCCGTAGAGGCGCGCAGTAACGAAGCCGACGGCAGCCCGTTTACGCGCATAGGCACGGTGTTGCTGATCGACTGTGGCCGGTTGGCTTTTACCCGAACGGTATATTCGATGGGATGGGAAGGTGTATTAGGCGGTATTTGGATAAACGAGCCAGTGGGTAGTACGTTGTCGGTTGTGGTGGCCAGTATATTGTTAAACTGATCGACCAGCTCGATTCGAAAGGTATTGCCCGCTTCAAACGGCTCGGCGACGGTAAAACTGACGGGTACAGTTGCGCCGGCGCACAACGTCTGGGAAACGCTGCCTAACTGAATGCGTTGCCCGCTGGCTCCCAGAGGGAGAAGCCCGATAACGAGCAGGAGCCAACCAGAGAGGATATCTTGTAAACGTTGATGCACAGGTATGGGAATGAATAGGGACCCGAAAATTAGCTAATTACCTGTAGAACCCGATTTGTACTGGCGAACAATAAACACACTTAGTTACTTTATGCACTACACGGTGGTAGACAGCGCCTGGAGGTCCTACTTTCCGTGTTAATCGTCAAGCTGCATCCCTCATTTATAACCCCTTTGGTAATGACACTTAACCTACTTGATACCGCAAAAGGCTACTTCACCGATGCCGTTATCAGCCGCGTAAGCAGTTCGTTGACGGAGAGTCCGGAAGCGATTCAAAAGGCATTGACCGGCGTACTACCCATTGTAATTGGTAGCCTGATTGCGCGAAGCCATACCCCCGATGGCCCCGACACATTGACCGAACTCAACCAGGAACTGGTAACAGACGACTTAACGACCGACGATCCGGAGGCGTTGCTTGTCAGAGGCGGTGGCATCTCTACGGCCCTTTTCGGAACAGGTGCAAGTGCCATCAGCACTACTCTGGCGCGGTTTGCCGGCATAAAAGATCAGTCAGCCACCAGTTTGCTGGGCATGGTGGGAGCGCTGTGTGTCGGCCTGCTAGGTCGCCAGTTTATGGGCCAGGGGGGGGACGTACCTGGTGGTAATCTAGTGGGCTGGCTGAGCAGCCAGCGTGAAGCTGTCTCGGCAGCCATGCCGGCTGAACTAGCCCCGCTAATGGGCGACACTACCGATACCAGCGGACTTGGTAATCTGCTTGGTGGCCTATCAGGGGCGGCTAGCTCGGGAGTAACCGGAGCGGCCAGCGCAGTAGGATCTGCTATGGTGGGGGCTGGCGATCTGCCGCCTTTGCCCGAACGCCCGAACCGGGTAGCAAGCACGCCCGCCTATAGCGATACCCTGGCCGATCAGGGGAAACGGACTACTGTGTGGCCGTGGGTCGTGGCGGCCGCTGTCGTAGCCGGACTGCTGTTCTTTTTCCTGGGCGGCAACGAAACCGATACAGACACCATTGCCACAACAAATGATACCACGGCGGCGTCGGTGCAGGATGCAACGGCCGTCTTGGACTCAACCGCCACCAGCACCGGCCCCCTGGTCGACTCGGCCAGTACTGCCATTTCTGCTGCCGCTGATAGTATGGCGAAGGCTCTCGCTGCCTCGGCAGCGGCGCTGGGTACGTTTGCCCCGAAGAAACTCCCCGATGGTATTGAACTGAACATCCCGGCCAATGGCATCGAGAACAAACTGATTGCCTTCATCGATGACCCGGCGAAGATGGTCGATCAAACTACCTGGTTCAACTTCGACCGGGTGCAGTACGAAACTGGCAGCGCCAAATTGAAACCCGAATCGCGTGAGCAGTTGCAAAACATCGCCGCTATCCTGAAGGCATACCCCGCTATTGCGCTCAAAGTAGGTGGCTATACCGACAACACGGGCAACGCGGCGGCCAACAAAACGCTGTCGCAAAGCCGTGCCGAAGCCGCCGTTGCCGAATTGGTACGCCTGGGTGTAGATCCCGCCCGCCTCGAAGCCGAAGGTTATGGTCAGGGGCACCCTGTGGCGTCGAATAAAACAGACGAAGGCCGCGCCCAGAATCGCCGCATGGCCGTTCGGGTGACGAAGAAGTAAGAGGAGCGGTGTGTACGTTCGAAACGCGGGTGGCGTGGGTTGGCGGTGGGGTTCAATTCTCCGCCAACCCACGCCAACCGCACCATACACGTCCTTTACAACAAACAACCCTTGGTCAGTAACTACTTTTTCTCCAGTGCTGCCAGCATTTGCTCGGCGACGAACTGGTTGCCGGTCTCGTTGAGGTGAACGCGGTCGGTAGTGAGTATACCCCGCTCTTTGTTGCCAGCGTTGTTTTTGAGGTTGTAGTCTAAAAACGCCTTACGCAAGTCAATCAGCGGGAGATTCTGCTGAGTGGCAATGGTCCGAATCAGGTTGCTGTAGGCGTTCAGATCACCATCTTGCTCGTTCGAATTGTCAGTGCGCTCACCAATACAGGCGGGCGTACACAGAATAACCTTGCTGCCACCCGCCTGTATTTTGCGGATCATCGCTTCGTAGAACTTCACGAATTTGGGCGCGTCGGTGCCGGTGCCACTGGTGCTTTTATGCCATACATCGTTCACGCCAATGTAGATCACAACCACGTCTGGTTTCAACGCCAGTACATCGTCTTCCATACGCAGGTATAGGTCATACACCTTGTTACCGCCAATGCCTTTCCCGATCAGTTCATAGTCGGCCGCGCGGTTTTGCTTCGTCAGCAAGTCCTGAATTTTAGTGATGTAGCCCCCCGGTTTAGCACCGGCTTCGGTGATCGAATCGCCAAAAAAGACAACACGGGTAGGTTTGGTAGGGGCGGTAAATGCCAGTAACAGAGGCAGGAGGAGAAAAATAGACTTCATCGGATAACTTGGTTTATTGATGAAAGACAAGGGCGTGTAACACTTAATTATACGGCATCGTAAATAAGCAGTGGTCTTTGGGTGATCCACACAGCTAAGGCCCCTCTGCTCAGTGATGGCGCCAGGACTGGACAGCCCAAACCGGGTAACGGCGGTAGGCTGTCCAGTATCTTTTTTACGTTCTAACGTACTTATAATTAAGGTCTAATCTACCTCTAAGGTCACAACACTATTTTTGCGCTACTAAACCAGTCAGGCTACAAAGGCCTGGTTGGCAGCACCCGGGTGACCTGCGCTAGCTGGACGATGGTCGTGACGTCTTTCTCGGAAAACCTGCTGAACGTACCTGAGTCCTTCACGGCTTTCGGCTCACGCTGGTACAGCTCACGTTTATCTAACTACACCCAGAATCGCTATGAACCTGTATGAATTGCCTGCCGAACCAGCCGATCTCTACCTGGGGCTGGGAAATCTGGTCTACGCACTGGCAAAGCTGGATGGCCGCGTTGAGGTTGAAGAGAGTAACGTAGCTCGTCGCCTATTGAAGCAGCAACCATTTGGCCGGCTGGCGCTTCACGCTTTTTTTCTGCTCGAAAACTGTGAGGCCTCTGGCGATGAAGCCTATGCGTTTGCCATACGGCGATTTGCCAGTAACCGGCCTGCCCTAACCGAGCCGGTGAAACAGCAATTTGTGGCTATGCTTACGCAAATCGCTGGCGCGCACAACCCGATTTCACGGAAAGAAGCGGAGTTCATCACTCGCTTTCGGCACGATCTGGACCGATTATAACCCTGCGTTGGCGTGCTTCCGGCTTAGTCCAAGCGACCACGCCCGGTAATCGCCGGCGGTTTGCGTTGGAATCTCTTCCATGGGTACGTGCCCGGCGTTGGGATACACAATGAGGGTATCGTTGGGCAGGTCGTGGTGAAACCGCTTGGCAACCGACAGCGGAATGAGGTCGTCGTGCTGGCCCCAAAGGATCAGGGTAGGCTGCTGAATTTGCCCGATCCGCTGCCAGAGTGAGTCCAGAAGGGGCTTTCGCCGCACGAAGTGTTCGCGATTGCCCGCGCGCCGATTCAAGTCGGCGTAGGTGTGCACCAGCGGATCGGAGATGAGGCTGTCAGCGAAATAGACGGTTTTAAGGCTGCTCCGGAACAGGGCGTCGGGCGTTAATTTCGCCACCAACCCGCCAACCCCCGGCATACGCGCCAGTGTAAAACCGATGGGTACCGATCTGGATGTGAACGGGTAACCCGCCGCATCGATCAACACCAGCGAACGGACCCGGCCGGGGTGAATCAACGCCAGATGCCAGGCAATGTTGCCACCGAGGGAGTTGCCCGCCAGGTCGCACTGTTTTATACGAAGGCGTGCCAGGAACCGGTTCACGAAATCGGCATAGTAAAGTCCCGAGGCTGCATTCTGCGGGTGGGGACCGGTAAGGGCATAGCCGGGCAGATCGAGCCGAATCAGGCGGCGTTCGGGGCTGAGGGCCTTCACCCAACCGTCCCAGGTTTGTAGCATAGCCCCCGTTCCGTGCAGGAGCACCAGCGGCACCGTGTCGGCGGGGTTTCCTTCAATGCGATAGTGCACCCGCATACTGTCGAGGGTCATAAATCGCGAATCGCGGGTCGTGTACCGTAGAGACAATTCTTCCACGCTCAGGTTGCTTCTGTAGAGAACCGCCAGCAGCACAACCGGGAAAAGGAGCAGGTAAAGGCGCTTTTTTTTCATGAATTTAAGAACTGTTAACGCCCTGTATTCCGGCGGTGGGCTTGACGCGTGTTTAAGTTTGTAGTCAATCAAGCCTATTTGGTCGCTAGGGTGCTTAGCCAACTATAGGAAACGCAATTTGTTAAGTAATAAGCGGAGGCAAAACCGTTGACGGAAAACCAGTGGTCGGCTGCTTAGCCATATTCGATGAAAAAAATATTGATTATTGAAGACGACCGGCGTATTGCCCAGAATATTAGCCGGGGGTTACAGCAGGAAGGCTACGCAACCGAGGTCGTGTATGAAGGTAACAACGGAAAGCAACTGGCCATGCAACCCGACGTTGACCTGATGATTCTGGATCTGACCCTGCCCGGCATAAACGGGTTCGAGGTATGCCGGTCGGTGCGGGCCGCGCGCCCTCATCTGCCCATCATCATGCTGACGGCCCTTGGCGAGGTAGACGATAAAGTGGAAGGACTGGCGCTCGGTGCCGACGATTACATGGTGAAACCGTTCGATTTCCGGGAACTGGTTGCCCGCATCGCTACCTGTTTTCGGCGGCAGGCGCTGGGCCCGCCCACCAAAGACGAAGAGGTGTTGCAGGTGGCTAACCTGACGGTGAACACCAGCCTGAAAGAGGTGCGCCGCAACGACGTGACCATTGATCTGACCGCCCGCGAGTTTGCCCTGCTCGAGTACCTGATGCGTAACCGGGGGCGGGTGCTGCCCAAAATGGACATTGCCGAGGCGGTTTGGGGCCTCAATTTCGATCCTGGTACCAATGTGGTGGAGGTCTACATCAATTACCTCCGCAAGAAGATAGACCGTGACTTCGACCCCAAACTGATTCACAACCGGCCCGGTATGGGTTACGTGCTGAAAGAGGAACTATGACCATTCGTAACCGTATTGCCCTTCAGTTCTCGCTGATCGTTGCCTCGATCCTGATCGTTTTTTCGGTAGTGATTTATGTGGTGTCGGCCACGTACCGGCAGGAAGAATTTTATGACCGGCTCAAAAGCAAGGGCCGTACCACCGTTCGCTTTTTGGTCGAGGTGAAAGAGGTGGATCAGAAGATGCTGAAAATCATCGACCGCAACACCCTGACCGCCCTGTTCGACGAAAAAGTGCTGGTGTTCGATGCGGCCAATCGGTTGATATACAGTAGTGTTGATGATCAGGTGATTAATTATTCGACGAAACTGCTCGATGAGGTACGTCGGCAAAACGAGATTGAAACGCTGAGCGGCGATAATGAACTGGTGGGCCTGACCTACCACCAAAACGGGCGTGACCTGGTTATTTTGGCTTCGGCCAACGACTTGTTCGGTAAAAGTAAGCTGGCTAACCTGCGGCTCACACTGGGCTGGGGGCTTGTGGGCGGCCTCAGTGTCACGATTGGGCTGGGTATTTTCTTTGCCGGCCAGTCACTCAGGCCCATCAGTCTGATCAACGACCAGGTGTCGACCATCACGGCGGGCAATTTGCAGCAACGGCTCCACGAAGGCAATCAGCAAGACGAAGTGGCCCGGCTGGCCATGAACTTCAACGATGTGTTGCAGCGCCTGCAACAGGCCTTCGCCCAGCAACGCAGCTTTGTGTCGCAGACGTCGCACCAACTGCGCAACCCGCTGGCTGCCCTGAAACTGGAAATTCAGCTGGGGCTGCGGCAGCCGCTCACCGTGCCCGAACACGAAGAAATTCTCAGAAACCTGTCGACAGATGCCGACCGGCTCATCGCGCTGACCAACAGTTTGCTGAACCTGGCCTCGACGATGGAAAACGCCAGCCAGTTGCCGTTTCATCCCGTCCGGCTCGACGATGCCGCTTTTGTAGCCAAAGATGAATTGCTGAGCGCCAAACCGCAGTACACCATCAATATCGACTACGATAACCTGCCCGAATCGGAAAACGACACACTGATTCACGGCGACGAGGAGTTGTTGAAGCAGGTGCTGCTGAACCTCTTCGATAACGCCTGTAAATATTCGCCCGACCAGAAAGCCCAGGTACGTATCGGCACCGATGGGCGCACATGCCGCATTACGGTGCTGGACAATGGCATTGGTATGGCGGACGAAGATCAGGTGCGGATCTTTGAGCCGTTTTTCCGGGCCGCCAACGCGCAGGCTTATCAGGGGTTCGGTATTGGCCTGTCTATCTGCAACCGGCTAGTCGAGCTGCACCACGGTACCCTCACCGTTGCGAGTACGCTGGGTGTTGGAAGTCAGTTCACGATTACGCTACCCAGAATCTAGGGTCAGGCGCTTCTAATTCTGTTCTAATTGCTTTCTAACTGGAATCTAAAAGCGTTGTAAGTCTGCTGTAATTGCAGGAATGGACATTTGTGGCCGTATGAATGTCATTATCCGGCCACTGATTCTCTTTGCCTGCCTGCTCGTTGGGGCGCTTCCCCTACGCGCTCAACAACAGCCTGAACCCGATTCGCTCCGCCTGACGCTCAGGCAGGCCGATAGCTTATTTCTGGCCAATAACCTCTTGTTGCTGGCCGAACGCTTTCGGATCGATGCCAGCCAGGCGCAGGTGTTGCAGGCCAGCCTGTACGATAATCCGACGGTTAGCCTGGAGGTAAGCGCCTTCAACCAGGAAGCTCGCCGGGTATTCGATGTTGGGCGGCAGGGCCAGAAGATCGTGTCGGTGGAACAACTGCTGTACACCGCTGGTAAACGCAACAAACGCATCGCCCTCGCTTCGGAAGCGGCCCGCCTCACGGGGCTGGAACTGCTCGATCTGCTACGCGGTCTCCGGTTTGAACTACGTACCCGCTTCTATTCGATCTATTTCCAGCAACAGACGCTCGCCCGATTCGATCAGCAACGAGCCACGCTGCAAACAACGGTGGCGGCCTACGAAACCCAGTATACCCGCAACAACGTATCGCTGCGTGAACTGCTCCGACTGAAAGCCCTGCTGTTTCAGCTCGACAACGACCGCACCGCCCTGGTGCTGCAACTGGCCGACGATCAGCAGGCCCTGCGGACGTTGCTATCGGTGACCCAGGCGATTCAGCCGCGGGTGACAGCTGATGCACTCACCCGCTACCGCCTGCCCACCCAACCCGACGATTCGCTCAGCCAACTGGCCATCCGGAACCGGCCCGACCTGAAAGCCGCCGAATCGCTGACGCGCCAGGCCGAACTCAACCACTCGTTGCAACGCGCGCTGGCTGTGCCCGATCTGCGGGTAGGCGGGCTCTACGACCAGGCGGGTAGCTACATCAATAACTACGTGGGCCTGACGGTCTCGGCCGATATTCCGCTGTTCAATCGCAACCAGGGCGCTATTCGGGCAGCCCGCAGCCAAATCGGCTATCAAAGCCAGCTACAGCGCCAGAAGGCCCTTCAGGTACGTAACGAAGTGGCGGGTTCGCTCCAGAAAATCAGGGAAGTAGAGCGGCGGGTCCAGGGATTGGAAGGGCAGTTTTCCGAACAATTCGAACAGCTCAACAAGGGCGTGGTAACCAGTTTCCAGAAGGGCAACCTGACCCTGATCGAGTTTGTGGACCTCATAGAAGCCTATAACGACAGCATTCGTCAGCTCAATCGCCTGAAAGCCGACCGGGTTGGCGTGTACGAAGAATTAACCTACCTCATTGGTCATGACCTATTCAACTAAAACCATGCGTAAACAAAACAAACTGCTGGTTGTCTGCTGCCTGGCTCTGCTGGCCGGTTGCCAGCCTGCGGCTCCCCCCGACGAAGAAAAAGCGTTTATGCTGTCGGACAAGATGATGCAGCGCATCCAGCTCGATAGCGCAGCGGTGCAGCCCGTGCGTAGTGAACTGACGCTGGTGGGTAAAATCATGGCCGACGAGAACCGGGTCATCAAAGTGTTTCCGCTGGTTGGCGGCGATGTGGAATCGGTAGGCGTTGAACTGGGCGACTACGTGCGTAAGGGGCAAACGCTGGCGTCGATCCGGTCGGGCGAGGTGGCTGATCTGGAACGGCAGCGCATCCAGGCTCAGTCGGAACTGCTGGTGGCCGAAAAAAACCTGCGCGTGGTGCAGGACCTGTTCGAAACTCGCCTGACATCGCAGCGTGAGGTGGTGGCGGCCGAGAAAGAACTCGAAAAAGCGCAGGCCGAAGTCAACCGGATTCGGGAGGTGTCGCGCATTTACGGCATCGGCAAGGCATCGATGTATACCGTTAAAGCGCCCATCGATGGGTACGTGATTGAGAAGAACGTGAACCGGGGCACCCAGCTACGGTCCGACAACTCCGATAACCTGTTCACCATTGGGCAGATCAGCGAGGTGTGGGTGCTGGCCAACGTGAATGAAAGCGACATTAGCCGGGTAAAAACGGGCATGTCAGCCTCGATCCAGACGCTTAGCTACCCCAACGAGGTGTTCCGAGGTGAAGTGGATAAGCTCTATTCGGTGTTGAACCCCGACACCAAGGCCATGACCGTCCGGATTCGGCTGCACAACAAAGACCTGAAGCTGAAACCCGAAATGCACGCAACCGTGACGCTCCGCTACGACGACGGCGACAAACTGACTACGGTACCGGCCAACTCGATCATTTTCGAACGCTCGAAGCAGTACGTGATGGTGTTCAGAAGCCGCTCTGACATTGAAACCCGCGAAGTGACCGTGCGCAAATCGGTAGGTGATGTGGCCTATATCGATCAGGGTGTTAAACCCGGCGAAGCGATCATTTCCAAAAATCAGCTCATGGTGTTCAACGCCCTGAATAACTAAAGGAGGAAGCAGGAAAGGGAGACTGCAGGAAAGGGAGTAACGGCGACGCACCGATTTCCCCCTTTCTTCCATTCCGCTTTTCCTCCATTCTTCCCTTCCTCCCCCTATGAACAGATTCATTCAGAATATCGTCGGTTTTTCGTTGAAGAACCGGTTCTTCATCTTTTTCATGACGGCCTGCCTGGTCATTGCCGGGGTGGTTAGTTACCTGAAAACACCGCTCGAAGCGTTTCCCGACGTGACTAACACCCAGATCATTATCGTGACGGAGTGGAACGGGCGGTCGGCCGAAGAAGTGGAGCGGTTTGTGACGGTGCCAATCGAGGTGGCCATGAACTCGGTGCAGCGCAAAAGCAATGTACGGTCAACAACAATGTTTGGCCTGTCGGTGATGAAAATCATCTTCGACGACGATGTCGACGACTTTTTCGCCCGGCAGCAGGTCAATAACCTGCTGCGGAATATTTCGCTGCCCGAGGGAGTCGAACCTGATATTCAGCCGCCCTACGGCCCAACGGGCGAGATTTTTCGGTACACGCTTGAAAGTAAAAACCGCGATAGCCGCGAGTTGCTCACGCTGCAAAATTGGGTGGTCGACCGGCAGTTGCGGGCGGTGCCGGGTGTAGCCGACGTGGTGGCTTTCGGTGGGCGCGACAAGATCTACGAACTGCGGGTGAACCCTACCCAACTGGCCAAATATGACATTACGCCGCTGGAAGTGTACCAGGCGGTTGCACGCAGTAACATTAACGTGGGCGGCGACGTGATCGAGCGCAACGGGCAGGCGTATGTGGTGCGCGGTATCGGGTTGCTCACTTCGACCCAGGACATCGGCAACATCATCATTGAGGAGGCGAAGGGCAACCCGGTGCTGGTGCGGCACGTGGCGGAGGTAGCCGAATCGAACCTGCCGCGGGTAGGGCAGGTGGGCCTCGACGCCAGCGACGACGTGGTGGAAGGCATCGTGGTCATGCGCAAAGGCGAAAACCCAAGCGAAATTCTGACGCGGGTGAAAACCAAGATCGAGGAGCTGAACACGAAGGTGCTGCCCACCGACGTGAAGATGGTGACCTTCTACGACCGAGATAACCTCATCGAGTTCTGTACCCAAACCGTATTGCACAACCTCACCGAGGGCATTGTGCTGGTGACGGTGATCGTGTTCCTGTTCATGGCCGACTGGCGCACTACGGTCATCGTCAGCATCATCATTCCGCTGGCGCTGCTGTTTGCGTTCATGTGCCTTCGGTTGCGCGGCATGTCGGCCAATCTGCTGTCGATGGGCGCGGTCGACTTCGGGATCATCATCGACGGGGCGGTGGTAATGGTCGAAGGGATCTTTGTGGCGCTCGACCATAAGGCCCATAAAGTGGGCATGGAAAAGTTCAACCGGCTGGCCAAGCTGGGGCTGATTCGCAAAACGGGTGGCGAACTAGGCAAAGCGGTGTTCTTTTCCAAGCTGATCATCATCACGGCCCTGCTGCCTATTTTCTCGTTTGAAAAAGTAGAGGGCAAGATGTTTTCGCCCCTCGCCTGGACCCTGGGGTTTGCTCTGCTCGGTGCGCTGCTGTTCACGCTGACGCTCGTGCCGGTGCTGTGCTCGATTCTGCTGAAAAAGAACGTTCGCGAAAAGAAAAATCCGCTCGTCAATTTCTTCGACTGGGTGGTGATGCGGGGCTTTGGCTGGTGTTTTCGCAATCGCCGGATTAGCCTGGTGGCGTCGCTCGCGCTGATGGGGGCTACGTTCTTTTCGTCGTCGAAATTGGGTACCGAATTCCTGCCGCAGCTCAACGAGGGAGCCTTGTGGGTAACTGCCGAACTGCCCATGAGCATGTCGCTGCCCGAAAGCGTTGAGATGGCCAAAACCATTCGGGAAGACCTGAATACCTTTCCCGAAGTATGTCAGGTGCTATCGCAGGTAGGCCGTTCCAACGACGGTACCGACCCCAACGGCTTTTATTTCTGCCAGTTTCAGGTCGATCTGAAGCCAAAAGGCGAGTGGACAAAGCGGCATAACGGCCATGCGCTGACCACCGAACAGCTCACCGACGAGATGGACGACAAGCTGAAAGCGTATGCCGGTGTGCTCTACAATTATTCGCAGCCCATCATCGACAACGTGGCCGAAGCCGTGGCGGGCTACAAGGCCAGTAACGGTATCAAGATCTTCGGGCCCGACGTGTATGAACTCGAAAAACAGGCTAATCTGGTCATGGAGGCTATTCGCGACGTACCGGGCATCAAAGACCTGGGCATTATCCGCAACGTGGGTCAGCCGGAGGTGAGTGTTCAACTGCACGACACCAAGATGGCGCTCTTTGGCGTATCGACGGCCGATGTGCAGGCGGTGATCGAAATGGCTATTGGCGGCAAAACGGCGTCGGTGCTTTACGAAGGTGAACGCAAATTTGACATTCGGGTCCGCTACCAGGAGGAGTACCGCAAAAATGAAGACGACATCATGCGGTTGATGGTGCCCACGATGGGCGGCGGCAAAATTCCCCTAAAAGAGATTGCCAGCATCAGGCGGGTTACGGGTCCGGCGTTTATTTACCGCGACATGAACAAGCGGTTTATTGGAGTCAAATTTTCGGTGCGTGGACGCGATCTGGGTAGTACCATTGCCGATGCCCAACAGCGGGTCCGCGAAAAATTACCGGCCAGCAAAGATTACTCGGTCGAATGGGTGGGTGAATTCGAGAATCAGGTACGTGCCACCAACCGGCTGGGACAGGTGGTGCCGATCAGCATTGCGGCCATTTTCGTGATTTTGTTCGTCTTGTTTGGTAACGCCAAAGATGCGGGGCTGGTGTTGCTCAACGTGCCATTTGCGCTTATTGGCGGCATTCTGGCGCTGCACGTTACCGGCATGAACTTCGGCATATCGGCAGGGGTCGGGTTTATTGCGCTCTTCGGTATCTGCGTGCAGAACGGCGTTATTCTGATTTCGGTCTTCAACAACAACCGAAAAGAACGGATGCCGCTCGACCAGGCCATTCGCGAAGGGGTGCAGTCGCGGATTCGACCGGTGGTGATGACGGCCCTGATGGCGGCGATTGGCCTGTTACCAGCGGCGGTATCGACGGGTATCGGGTCTGAAACGCAGAAACCCCTGGCCATCGTTGTCATCGGCGGACTGATTACGGCCACCATCCTGACGCTGCTAATCTTCCCGATCATTTACCGCCTGTTCTACCGCCACAGCGACAAGCCCAGGCACGCTCAACCGGTAGAAGCCGACGTGGTTGGGTACTGATGAGTGATACCAACAAACCAACCGCCCTCGTTACCGACTACTTAGAAGAGGGTACGAGGGCGGTTTGGTAGAGCAGCAGTCGCTAACTGCCTCTATGGCTGCCGTTATCTAGTGCTTCAGGATGGAAACGTCCACTTTCTTGAGGTTTCCATTGTCGGCGAGTAGCATGTGTTCCGTTCTCCAGAATGGCGTCTTGTCCGTAGCTCTGTCTACTCTCGTCATTATTTCTGCTTTGATTGTGGCAAGTAATTTCTTGTCAGCTTGAGTGAATACGACAGGCAAGGATAAGTCAACCGGCGCGTTTACACGACCTACTTTGGGCGCTTTCGGCGCGGCAGCTGGCTTCGGTGGAACTGCCGGGAGCGGAGCGGAGCTTGGTGCGGCAGCTGGCTCCGGAACGGCGGGGGTACTCACCGCTGGCCGGGGTGCTTTTGGCGCCTTGGCTGGCCGTGACGGGCGCGCTGGTTTAGCTGGACGGGGGGCACGGGCTGGCATGACTTCTCCGTTTAATCGGTTCATGGCATCTTCGGCCCGACGCATAGCTTCTTCAGCTTGTCTTTCTGCATGTTCAGCCGCAGCCTCTGCCTGGCGCATAGTTCCCTCGACTTGTTCAGATAATTGTTCCGCTAAAGCACCCATTTTTCCCGAAAGTGCATTAGCTGGTTCGTAAAGTCTGGCGAGCGAATCGGCTAGCACTTCCAAACGCTCCCGATGTGGCTCAAGACGGCTGTCTAATTTCGACATCTGCTCGTCGAGCATACTGAGGTGCTTTTCGAGCTGTTCCGACTGCGCCTCTTTGTGTTGCATCAACGCTTTGGCTTTCGCCGAATTTTGCCGGGACAGCGTTTGTGTTTCCCGCTGCAACGCGAGCATTTTCGCTGCCAGCGCCTGTTGTTGCTTCATTAATTGGTTAATCTGATCCCTGTAAGGGCTCAGATAACCACTCTTTGCCGACAGTTCAGCCATTTCCTTGCTCAGTTTGTCGGCCATCGGTTGGCGTTCGGCCATTAGCTCCTGCATTTGCTTCGTGAGCAGTTCCAGTTGCTGCTGAACGGCCCTCAGTCGGGAGGTATCGCCCGCTATAGTAGGGGGCGTTTCGGGCAGACCTACCACTGGCATTGCCGGTGTGGCGGGTACGTCGACAGGGGCTGTAGCGGTCATATTCGAATAATCGATCCGGGCTAACCCCTCGCCGAGCGCCTTCATGCCTGTATCGAAAGCCGTGTTTTTTTCGATAATCGTCAGCAGAATATCGCGGTTAGGCTGCTGCACTACGTCGAGCGATAGCTTGCCAGCCGTAACCAGATCGAACTGGCGTTGTAGACCGGCTACACGAGCGGCGGTGAGCTTCTGACCTTTCCAGACAACGTACCCAATGCGACGGTTGTCGATCATGCCATATTCGCTGTCAGTGCTCACCGTGTGTCGTCGGGTTGTTTTGGGCCAGGTAGCCCGTGTCGACTTAGGTTGGTCAACAGGCTGCAGGGCATAGACCGATACACTAACCAGTAACAGGGTGACAAGTGTCAGCCCAACCAGGCTGCCGTTCGAGACGAGGGGTTGCGTGGGAACACCCAGCACTCGACGTACGCGCTGAAGCAGCAATTGCCGTTTGCTGGCGAACGCCATCGCCAGGGTTGGTGCGGTGGTCATACTCCGCTGCCATTCCTCGACCCTGGCCAGGGCGCGGGCCAGTACCCGAGCATCACCGATGATAGAAACGGCCAGATCGTCGCAGCAATGTTCACGCTCTTCCCGTATCCGCGCCGACAGCCACCACAGGGCCGGATGGAAGAAATACAGGGATTCAACGATCGATTGCAGCACATTGAGCAGGTAGTCGTGCCGCTGAACGTGCGCCAGTTCGTGCGCCAGAATAGCCTCTACATCGGCTGCGCTCAGTCCTGCCAGCAGGCCAACCGGCCATAAAATGACGGGTTTGACCATCCCTACAACCAGCGGGCCCGTCAGTTGTGCCGTTACCTGTACCCGCGCCGATACGTTCATACTTCGGGAAATCCGGGCTGTAGCAGCCGACAGCGTGGCGGGAACGGGTAGGGTAGACGTACGCCGTAGCCGCTGCACATACGCCCAGCCGCCCAGGAGCCGGATGCCGAAAACGCCAACGCCAATGAGCCAAACCCAAACGATCTCGGTCAGATGGGTATTCAAGAAACCCTGCATACCAACCAGCCACGCCCCGTCGGTAGTAGGCAACAACGCAGTAGGTCCGTTATGGAGCGAAGATGCCGTCGCAACCGGGCTGATCACTGAACGCGGTTCGTAGTACCAAGCAAACGTACCCATCGAAGCCAGTACCTGCATGAACAGGCCACTCATGCCGATCTGGTACCGAAGCGCCGCCCGGCTCCGACGTGCCAGGTGTAATAAGAGGGCGATGACCAGCACCACCGCAAAGCCCTGCCAGAGGGCGTGAATCAGCGTCCAGCCGAGGGCCTCGGCGATGGGGCTGCTAAGCCAGTTAGTCAGCTTCATTTTCCAAGTTGTTTAGCAGTTTTTTGATCTCGTCTAATTCGTCGGCGCTGGCTTTATGCCGTCCCAGTACCTGCATGACCAGTTGCGAAGCCGATCCCCGAAACGTAGTTTCCAGAAAGCGGTCGATCATCGTTTGCCGGGCTTCCTGCTCGCCCAACGCCGCCGTGTACACGTGCGATTTGGCGTCTTCGGTGCGGGTCAATAGCCCTTTTTCGTGCATAATCTGCATCAGCTTCAGCGTGGTCGTGTAGCCAATTTCGCGATGCTGACTCAGCTCATCGTTCACTTGCCGTACCGTGCGCGGGCCGTGTTCCCAGAGTACATGCAGAATCTCTAATTCAGAATCGGTTGGTCGCATAATTTATCTACGAAATATTTCGTAGTAAACGTATACGAAATATTTCGTAGATGCAAGGGTATGATCGTGAAATTTTAGAAAATCACATTTTTTAACACCCGTGACGTGTAGAGATGCATCCTTGCGTCTCATCCAATGCGAAGAATTTTTTGGGCTGACAGAAACCTTTGTATCGGATGAGACGCAAGGATGCGTCTCTACGCGTACGGGTTTACATATACAAACCTTCGACGTTATTGCGGTCTTCCTGCCATTTAGTAGGGTTATTTTCGATGTATTGCCGAATGCGGTTCAATTCATCGGCGTTGCCAATAACCCGGTCGTAGAAACGTGGCTGCGGGCCGAAATCAATCTGATTGGCTTTGGCAAACGCGCTTACACCTGCTTTGAATCCTCTGATGATAGCAGCCAGGTTTTGGTGTTGTGGCCCAAATACGTTTGGTTGCCAGTCATTGTAATCGCTTTTGCATATCCATAAAACACCATGCAGGTGGTTGGGCATTAACTGAAATGAATCGAGCATAACAAACGGGGCAAACTGGGGAATTGTCAGCCGACCGTTGATGACCCGTTGCCCGATGGATGTATGCTTCATGGTGCAAGCGCCTTGTTCATCAGTTACAATACTGCCCAGCGAACAAATACGATCCTGCGTACAGATCGTAATAAAATACATCCCGTTTGATCCATAATCGTATCCTGCTAACCGAGCCGAATCAATTCGGTATTGCCTCCGAAATTTGCCGTCGTTCATAAGACTTGTATCTGAATCAATCTGAAACCCCGCGGCTAACCCTACCTATCTTCGCCGCTGCGTCACTACCGCCCCGTTATTGCGCGCCGCCACCAATAACGTGCCCGGCGTGGATTCGCCCCGTCTGGATTGGCCCGTAGTAGTTGGAATAGCCATTAGCCGGCGGATATCGCCGGTAAGGTAAAGGCCACTGTGCGTGGGTGGAACAGCAACGTACCCAGCTTTAGGGGTGCCTTTGAGCAACAGGCCTTGCCCGGCGTCGCACCGGCCCTGCTGCACGCGGAGGGGGAAATAATTGCCCGCTAGTAGTATATCGTCAATGCCATCGCCCGTGAAATCCTGCACGATAAATCCCTGAACCGGGGCAATCTGTGCATCGATCGGTAAGGGCTTCAGCTTAAACACGCCCCGGCCCAGATTTTCCAGTATACTGCTTTGCAGCGTATTCACGGTCAACTCCTTTGCTTTCGCCAACGTACCGGCGTCGAATATGGTCTCCATGGTAGCTTTGGCGTAATCGGCGTAACGGACGTACTTTTTGCGCAGGCTATTGATCTGGTCGAGCAGTTCATCGCGGGAAGCAAGGGGAATGTGCGTTCCGTCGATGCGCTGGCAGATGATCGGGTCAATGCGTCCGTCTGCGTTGAAATCGGCGGCCATGATGGTCAGCGTGGTATCGCCTTTAGCTTTCCACTGCACATTGGTACCCAGGTTGCCCAGCAGAAAATCAGTATCGCCGTCGTGATCGAGGTCGTGCGGGACGATGCATGTCCAGAGGCCACCGGTCTGCGCCAGCCCTGTCGACTGTGGGTCGGGCGGGGTGAGCTGGTTGTTTTGATTCATGAACAGGGTAACGGGCATCCAATCGCCTACGACCAGCAGGTCAGGTACGTTGTTTCGGTCCACATCGGTCCAGACGGCACCCGTTACCATGCCCGGCGTCAGCGTTTGGGCAACGGTAAACTGGCCTTTTCCGTTGTTTTTAAGCAGATACGACGAAGCCGGATTCGGGAATTGGCCGGGAATAGCGCGGCCGCCAACGAATAGATCGAGGTCACCGTCGCGGTCGTAATCAGCCGCGGCCACGCAACTGCCGGGGCTTGTCTCGACGGGCAACGTACTTGGCGAGGCCAGTGCAAACCGTCCGTTTGTGTTCAGGAAAAGCTGATCCTGATAGGCGGGCGATCCGGGAGCGTACTCGTTGCCGCCGCGCACGACGTACAAATCAGGGTCGCGGTCGCCATCGGCATCGAAAAAGAGAGCCGCTACGGCGTCGGCGGGTGGGTTTATGCCCGTTTCACCTGCATTCCAGCCCGGCGCAGCCTTAAACTGACCGTTTGACTGTTGCAGAAAAAGCCCTGATGCTTGTCCTGTTGCGTTGCCCACAAACACATCAACGAACCCGTCACCATTCACATCGGCAGAGGCCAGAGCAGGCCCCTGTTTCGAGAGTTGGTACGGAATTAAAGGCTCCTGTTTGAAATCGACGTATGGGTTTTCTGTATGCGTAAACGGAATAAGGCTGTTAGAAACGGGCCCGAAAAAGACGTCAGGTATGGGCTGGTCCGTTTCGCCGGGTTGCTTTGCAGTTGCCTGCTGAACGGTCAGTATGCTGTTTGGTTGAATCGAATCAGGTACGTTGCTGAGTCGACCATCAGGCCAACGTACCTGTACCTTGATCGTCTTAGCTGACGAGTTGGCTGCGCCCAGCCCGAAGGTCAGTACCGGGGGCATCGATGACTGAAAGCCGCGGGTGGGGACGAGTTCCTGCGTTTGCACAAGGTCTCCTCGCGTAACGGTCACGAGCGCCCCCACGCCAAAGCGGTTGCCGCCTTCGCCAGCCAGCCGGATGGTCAGGTGTTGATTCTGTGTCTGGGTATTGGCGTTGTTCTGATAGACCGAGGCGGGTTCGTTCGTGTTGTTGACTACCAGATCAAGGTCGCCGTCATTGTCGAGATCAGCATAGGCTGCTCCGGTTGATACCGCCCCTTCGGCCAGTCCCCAGCGCTTAGTTACATCGTCGAACTGTATCCCGTCTCGGTTGCGAAAAACCACGTTGTCCGTCTTGGTCGATGGGAGTGTAGCGATCAGGTCAGCAGTGGGTAGGTTGTTCTTGATATCGTCGTCGGTGGTCAGCGATTTGCCTTGTGCTGCCAGCTGTTGTTTCGCCGCCTCGACGTCGTATTTCAGAAAGTCCAGACTCGTAAAATCGCGCATGATGCCGTTGGTGACGTATAAATCTTTCCGCCCGTCGTTGTCGAAATCAGCCAGCAGCGCCGCCCAACTCCAGTCCGTAGTCGAGATACCCGCCAGTTGGCCGACCTCCGCGAAGTGAGGCAGGGAGTTCAGGGCGGGGGGCTTGGGGCTTGGGGTAGCTCCGCTATGCTTGACCCTCTGCCCAAAGCCCTCCGTCCCAGGCCTCGCGCCAAACGCCCCCCGCCCCAGGTGCAACATATTCCGCATATGCTGGTAGCCGTAACCACTGTCGACCATGAGGCGGAACTTGTCGTATTCATCGGGGCCTTTCAAGAGTTTTTGCCGTTCCCAGGAGGCGGGCAGCATATCCATCGTCACCACGTCGGGCAGGGCATCGTTGTTAACATCGGCAATGTCGATCCCCATCGTATTCCGCGACATGTGCGCAAACGATTCCTTCGTTGATTCGATGAAATGCCCGTGCTGGTCGTTGACGTAGAAATAATCCTGCTCCTCGTAGTCATTGGCCACGTACAGATCAGGCCAGCCATCGCCGGTGAGGTCGCTAACGGCCACACCCAGCCCAAAGTTGATGCTCCCGCCATGAATGCCCGCCTCTTCGGATACGTCGGTGAAATGAGGCTGGGGGATTAGGGCCTGGAGCTTGGGGTTGCTCTGCTGAGGGACGCCCCTCTCCTCCCGCCCTAAGTTCCCGGCTCCCATCCCATCGTTTCTATACAACCTATTCCCGAAATACGGGTGGCGTTTGTTGCGGACGGCGCTGGTGTTGAAAAACGGCGAATAGAACATGTTGCCGTGGTTGACCAGAAACATGTCGAGGTCACCGTCGCGGTCATAATCGAAAAAGCTGGCCTGGGTCGAGAACGTACCTGGCGCGTCGAGGCCGTAGTCGGCGGCGCGTTCGGTGAAGGTAGGAACGCCTGTTTTTGCGTTATTGATAAACAGCTGATTGGCGCGGGCGGCCGGGTCGTTCAGGGCCGAATAGCAGACGTAGATATCCAGCCAGCCGTCGCCGTTTACGTCGGCCATGGTCACCCCCGTTTTCCAGTGCCCCGACCGACCTGCTACGCCCGCGGTGTCGGTCACGTTTTCAAAAGAGAGCTTACCTGATTCAGATTTTCCTTTGTTGAGATATAGCTTGTTGGAAACCTGATTGCCGGTGAAATACACGTCGGCCAGTCCGTCGTTGTTCAGGTCACCAATGGCTACCCCGCCCCCATTGTAGGTGTATTCGTACTGCAACACGTTTTGCTCGGCCGTTTCGGTAATGGTATTGGCAAACGTGATGTGCGTCTCATTGGCGTCGAGCGCTGTAAACAGCGCAGGTTCAGCGTTACGGCAACCAGCCAGAAGAAGCGTAATGGCAAGCAAAAGCGGAAAGCGCATAGGGTGCTGTTGAACAGTAGGTTTAACCACAACGTTAGTACAAAAAGCCTGTCTTTAAAAGACTACCGTATCTGTTATAACTGAACTACTGTATCAATTATTGACACCCTGAAAGCTCCGCTGATCATTCGGCAGGCATTGGTGATTTTGAACAACGAGAACGGAAAACGCCGCGCTTTCTACGAATGACTCGACGACGATAGGAAGGCTGAGTTTATACAACGGCGAAGTTGCTGTACACTCACCTGCGCTGTATCGGCATAAAGAAGCAGTGATGAACTATTGAATGTGTTCGTTACAAAACGAAATTTGGGCCTCGTTCGGATGGAAAAGGCGTTGGTGGAGCTGACCCGCAATAGCTGTAAACCGGATGTTTGTTTCTGGAGTATGGAAAAAGCAGCGGTAATTGAGCCCGATCAACTCTACTACCCGGCCCCTAATCGAGTGGTTGAAGTATTGTCGAAAAGCACCCAGAAGCATGACCGGGAGACAACGTTCATCGACTATGCGGCGCATAGCGTAGCTGAATAATAGCTTGTTGATCCGCTTCGGCAACAAATCGAGGAGTTTACAATCAATGCTGATACGGATGAGTACGAAGCGGCAGGTAGTACTCACGCAAACAAACTATCGTCAGTAAAGCCGTTTCGGAATTTGCCATTCCGGTTCGTGCTGTTTTCGATAAAGCGGCTAATATGACGGCTTTATAGCACTTGATGACGCTGTAGATGCTTTTCGGGTAACAGAATAAGAAGGCAGTGATGCTTAGAACAAAGTGAGAAAGAGTAGGTTAATTGTGCACGTGCCGACAATCGGCCAGTCATTCATTGCACCAAACCAATCAACGTATATGAAAACGCTTCTCCGCTTTGTACCCAGCGCCTTTGTGGCTCTGTTCTTTCTGTTTTTTATGACCAGTTGCGATGCCATCGCTGGTATCTTCAAAGCAGGTGCTTATACAGGTATCATTGGCGTTATCGTCGTTATTGCTGTAGCTATCTGGCTGATATCTAAGCTATTTGGCGGTGGCGGTAGCCGCAATAGTTGATCCAGCTTAACCTGCATAGATAAGCCGAAACCCTTCCAGGTTTCGGCTTTTTTCATGTACTGCCGTCACTCCGTCTTGTTTGGCTCTTGTCTCGGTTGGGGCGGATGGATAGGCGAGATTCGCTCTCTTTTGGTCAGGAAGCGCCAGAGGTCTGTTGCGAGGGTAGGGTACACCGTTACGCCAATGCTGTAGTACATGCCATTGAAGTTCTGGTCGATGTCGGTCTGAAATATCGAGTAGCGGTAACCCAGTTGTCCGCTGAAACCAACCCACCGGGTGGCGCGCCAACTACTGAAGGCACCCACTTGGAGTGGTACAAAGAAGCTACGCTGGGTACGGTCAATCTGAACGTTTTGCCGAAGGGTGCTGGGAATAGCATAGGCCACACCGCCCCCGACTTCGAGTGGCATACTAACCAGCCAGCGGCGATTATTGACAAGATTGATCCGGTACTGGGCATTGACAAACCACAGGTCGTTCCGCGTGTAATAATTCAGGTTGACAAGCCGGGCCGCATCGCGCCGCCAGTCGATCAGGCGCAGGTACGAGGCGTACCCCAGCCAGTAATAACCAAGGGTTAATTGATGCCGCTTTTGACCAAACTCGATGCCGGCGTTCAGGCCCCAGACGTTTACATGCTGCCGTTCAAGAAACGAGTCTCGAAAGTCGAGGTTGAAGGCGAACCGGGTTTTGAACCGGCCAGCCGGTAACGTATCGGCAGGCGGTATACTGTCGGGTGGGGTAGTGAGCAGGAAAGCCGTTAGAACCAACGCAATCATACCGCAAATAACAGGCAGAACCGGCTGTGGGTTACGAAACCCGATAGACCGGATGCCTGGAACGGCGGCTAATTGCCTGACCGCCTCAGCAAGCTAAACCCACGCATGAAAAGAAACGTCAGTAGACTGGCAATAGCTACCCTGATCAAAATCCGGTATAGCGGTGCCTCCTGGTCGGTACCGAACCGAAAAATCAGAAACAGAATAACGGCATATCCTGCGATGAAGTAAGCGGGTCTTTTTAGCACAAATAATCAGTGGAAAAATTTTCCATCTGCTTTAGCTGACGGAATTACAGGATTGCATTCAGCGTCAGCACACCCAGCAACCCCACCACGCCGACGATCGTTTCCATGACCGTCCAGGTACGTAGGGTATCGTTGATACTAAGGTTAAAATACTCTTTGAACAGCCAGAAACCGGGATCGTTGATGTGCGACAGCATCAGGCTGCCCGCCCCGATCGCCAGCACCATCAGTTCTGGATTGACCCCCGTCTGGCTTTGTAACAACGGCAACATGATGCCCGCCGTGGTTAGGCCCGCAATGGTAGCTGACCCTACACACACGCGGATAATGGCAGCCATAACCCAGCCCAGCACCAGCGGCGGCATGTTCAGCCCGGCCAACTGCTGCCCAATGTAAACGCTGGTTCCTGAGTCGTTGAAAATTTGTTTCAGTGCCCCGGCCCCGGCAATGACCAGCAAAATTGGCGATGCCGCTTTGATTGCTTCTTCCAGCAATTTCATCGACCGCTTCATGGTTTCGCCCCGACGTAGCGACAGCGTATAAACCGCCACCAGCACCGATACCAGCATGCCGATATACGGCTCACCAAGCAGTGTCAGCACCTTGCCGCCAAGGGTTTGGTCGAGCCCCTGCGTTTTCAAATAACCGCGTAACGGGCCAAAAATGGTCAGCATCGCTACGGGCAGCAGGGCCACAAAAAAGCTGATGCCTGCACCCGGCAGATCGGTCTTGGGTACTTCGTTGGGATCGAATACCTCGCGGTCGGGTTTGGGGTTGAATCGGCCCAGCGTTTTGCCAAAGAGTGGGCCGGCAATTACAATGGCCGGAATGGCCACCAGAATGCCGTAGAACAGCGTTTTGCCCAGATCGGCCCCTAGCTGACCCACCAGCGCAGCGGGCGAAGGGTGCGGCGGCAGATACCCGTGCGCGACAGATAAGGCCGACAGCATAGGAATAGCTACGGTCAGCATGGGCAGTTTGGTGGAAGCGGCAATGGTGAAAATGAGCGGCACCACAATGATGAAACCGGCATTATAGAACAGCGGAATACCAATGATGAAGCCCGCCAGCGCCAGCCCCCAGCGAATGTTCTTGATACCGAATAGATCAATGAGCACGTTGGTAATGCGGCGTGCAGCTCCGCTTTCGGCCACCACGCGACCAAGCATGGCCCCGAAGCCAACGATCAGCACCAGGTCGCCTAGTGTGTTACCAATACCGGTCTGAATGGATTTGCCAACCGCAGGTACGTCCATACCCGCCGCTAGCCCGATGCTGACCGAAACGAGGATAAAGGCAATGAATGTGTCGAGGTGAAAATAGGCGATGAGGAGGATCAACGCCAGTATTCCGGCGACGGTGAGCAAAAGAGGCATAAAGAGGAATCGGTTTAGGAGCCCTCAAGATAGGGAGCTTTCGCGAATGCTTGACCTCATCCCCAGCCCCTCTCCTTCAAAAGGAGAGGGGAGTTGCTTTAGTGTAGCTCTGCTGGCAGGCTCGTTGTTAGCCATTTTATCACTCATCATAGCCAAGCGACTATGGGATCTGCCTAACCGACTAGCGAGGCTACGCCGAAGCGGTTCTCCTCCCGGAATGCCGGACCACCTGTATTTCAGGAGAGGAGCTGGAGGGGAGTGAGGTTACCCAGCAGCGCCGCTATCTCGTCGTTCAGCGGTTTATCCAAATCGAAAGGGACTATGCGGAGGCGGAGGCTGGCGTCGTAGCCGAAGAGCTGGAGTGGTTCCCGGAACTGGTCGTGAGCCGGGTAAATAAGTACCAGCTCGGTGGCGTCGTATTTTTTGCCATAGGCGTAAAGCTGGTACAAATCGGCCTGCTCAATACCGTAATGGCCCGATTGATCGGTAGCATCCAGCGTTTTCCACTTGGTATCCAGCACAATGGTGCGGTCGTTATGGCGTATCAGCAAGTCGGGGCGGAGCTTGAACCGGGGCGTACCGTTATGATCATCGATGAGCCAGGCCGACGATTGCTGAATCTGCACGTCGACCCCCGCGCGGCGAAACCCGGCGGCAACGTATTGCTCAAATACGCGCTCCATCGGGAAGAGCAGGCAATGCGCCACGTGTGGGCCGGCACACAGGCCCGGCCCCTGTCCGCGCAAGAGCCAGTTGGCCCACCGAATCGCAGGCTCGTAGGTTTTCAATAACCGGGTGCCAGTCTGGGTACGTTGCAGGTCAGCCGTCAAATTCGTTGGCTCCGACACGTCGGCTAATGCGGCGAGTAACTGGCGGCAGCGGGTCTGGTTGGCGGTTGTGTGGGTACGTGCCGCTACGACCTGCAGCGCTTTTTTGAGCACCCGATTGGCTGCAATATCGGGCGTATGGTCGTCGTACGATACGGCTAACCGGTCGGGGCGAGGGTAGGGATGCCGCAGTTGGTCGGTCACGCGCAGTTTCCCGCGCAACGTAGGGAGCGTGTCGTCGTGGCTAACGTAATCGCGGGCCAGTCCGCGGCCCAGGGCCTGAGCTGTTTCGCGCAGGAACGCGTTGATGAACACCTCCCACAAGGGCAGACGCTGGGCTCCAAATGGTCCTGAATCAAGCTGACGGAAAGCCAGTTCGGGCAGGTGACGTAGCAGCGTTGGCAAGTGACCGGCTTTGGGACGGACCTCCAGCGACAGCCCGTTCACAAACGCCAGCAAGCCCACGTAATTACGCCACGTCATTCGCTCGCGCCCCCGATATAGGCTATACGTGAGCAGGGCATCGGCGGTGGTGGTATCTGTTCGGGTGGCGAGTTGCTTGACGGTGTCGAAGTCGGCGTCGGGCAGCAACACATCGTCGGGCGTCGAGGCCTGATTGGGGTAATCGCTGGCCCGGTGTAGCGTGCCCCGTTCCGACAGGGTGTAGGTACGTTGCATAGTAGCAAGTTACAAAGAAAGGGCTGGTTCCGGGGCGTGTTGTTGCGTTAACGTCGGCCTGATTTGTACAAGTGATAAGCCGCCGGTTTAATTAACTGAAAAAGCGAGACGATCAGCTAGTGAAGTTCAAGAAGTTAATTGACAACCCATTACCGACGAATCAATATTGAAACGGCGGGATTTATTCGGGGAATAATTACTTACATTTCTCTCTAATCCGCTGAATGCTGAATGTAACGGATCGACAAGCAACGCGAGGCACCACCAGAATAAGTATAGCCACTCTACCCCCTACACGATCATGAAAAGACCTCTGTTGCCTCAGTTGCTGGTGTGGGCGATGCTCGTCTGTGTACTGATAATTGCCTGTGAGCCTAAGACGAAAAATACCGGTGCGCAAACGACGGCGCAAGTGATCTGTCGCACGCAGCCTACGGACAAAGCCTGGTATGGTTCGGGACAGAAAGCTCAGCTTTTCGATAGTTTGGGCAACCTGAATTTTCCAATTACCACGCGGAGCCAGGAAGCACAACAGTATTTCAATCAAGGGCTTATGCTGGCAGTGGGCTTTAATCACGCCGAAGCAGCCCGTTCCTTTTATGAAGCGACCCGGCTAGATTCAACCTGCGCTATGGCCTACTGGGGTTTCAGTTACGTACTGGGCCCAAACTACAATGCCGGCATGGAGCCCGATAACTATGAGCGGGCTTATACGGCTATTCAGCGAGCCCGGCAATTATCGGCTAATTGTACCGATAAAGAAAAAGCGCTGATCGAGGCCCTGGCAAAACGTTACTCAGCTCAGCCTGTCGACGACCGAAAACCCTATGATATCGCTTATTCGACTGCTATCGGGCAGGTCCACGAGCAATTTCCAAATGATGCGGATATTGCCGCTCTCTACGCTGAATCATTGATGGACCTGCACCCCTGGGACTTGTGGGAGCATGATGGGCGACCCAAGCCCTGGACGCCCGGCATCATTACTACGCTGGAAAAATTGATGGCACGAAATCCCCGCCATATTGCGCTCAATCACTACTACATTCATGCTGTAGAGGCGTCTGGAACGCCGGAGCGAGGCCTGAAGAGCGCGGCTATACTAGGCAACGTGGCCCCCGGATCGAGCCATTTAGTCCATATGCCGTCGCACATTTACATCCGCACGGGCAACTATCACCAGGGCTCGCTGAGCAACTGGCAGTCTGTAAAAGTGGATAGCTCGTACCTAATGGGCGTTTATGCACAGGGCGCTTTTCCGCTTAGTTATTTTCCTCATAACTACCATTTCCTGGTCGCTACCGCCATGCTGGAGGGCAACTATAAATGGGCGATGGCAGCAGCGCAAAAGGTAGCCGAAAACACGAAGAAATCGCTGATGCCCGATCCCGGCTGGAGTACGCTGCAACATTATTACACGATTCCATATCATGTAGCTATCAAGTTTGCCCGGTGGGATGAGGTTCTTCAGATGGTCAAGGCTGATACGGTCAGCCTAAAATACCCAACCGCCATTCGGCACTACGCCCGCGGTTTGGCGCTGGCTGGAAAAGGGCGACTCCCCGAGGCCAGACTGGAACTCCAACAACTCAATAAACTAACCGTTGACCCGGACATAGCTAAATTAACCATTTGGTCTATTAATTCGATGCGCTCTATTCTGGAAATTGCCCGTCGAGTGTTAAACGCTGAAATCCTACAGCAGGAAGGGCAGTTACCATCAAGCATCAAGCTTCTTCAGGAGGCCGTTGCGCTGGAAGATGAGTTGAACTACAATGAGCCGCCCGATTGGCTGTTGTCGGTACGCCAAAATTTAGGTACAGTCTTGCTTAAAGCGAAGCGCTATCAGGAAGCGGAGACCGTATTTATCAGCGACTTAAACATATTCCCCCGGAATGGCTGGGCGCTGGCAGGGCTTTATCGGGCGCAGGTAAGTCAGGGTTTGACCGCCAAAGCCCTGCAGACGAAGACCTTGTTGAATCAAGCCTGGCAGTTGGCTGACAAAGACCTAAAAGCCAGGGCTGATTAGGACACCAGAAGGCAGCACCGTTGCAAGCGGCCAGTTTGGGGACGCACCCCGTTCCGACAGGGTGTAGGTACGTTGCCTGGCAGTAAGTTACGCAGAAACATGAGCGGTCAGGTAATTAGGCCAACTGCTCTTGTTGACCTTGCTAATGGTACATAATTAACTAGTTAGCTTAGCGTTACAATGAAAAACTAACTCATGAAGCCCTTGTCAATCCTCATTCTGGCTACGCTGTCGTTAATGAATCTCGACTGTAAACGAGTTACGGATGCTAGCCCGGTCAAGGATCCTACCCCTTTCTTTGATCAGGTGAACATTGCCTTCGATAACGCACAGTTGCAGTGTTTAACAGACCAGTGGTACAGAAGAACGTACAAGAATGAGCAGCCGATTGCCTTCCGGGTTATCAATGATGCCAGCACCTATGCCACGTTGTTCCCCTGTAATCTGGTGACCTCACTACCCGTAGTGAATTTCGCAACGAGTTCGTTGTTAATTGGCATGAAGGCAGATTATGGGGAGTTTATCAACACACCTGTCAACATTAGCCAGATCACCCAGACATTAACGCCGACTACGAGTGGCAATTACACGCTTCAGGTACGGGTATCAGGCAAAGCAAGTAAGGACGGAAAAGGGGGTGAATGGTTTGCTTTTGCAGCTGTAGTACCCAAGTTAACAGGAACAGTAAGTCTGGCTATGATTTATCAGTTCAACTAGGCGTTTGCTGTTTTACAAGGCCAGCTTGTAGGCAGACAGCAACGATTGATAAGCCTAACCGTTGCTGTCTGCTTTGCTTATTACCCAATCAGGGCGTAGGCCACGTAGCAAATCGCTGCGCCGATGGCGGCCCAAATCAGCCCTACTACCCGGCGTTTGCGCAGAAATAGCAGGATAATCAGGCCCGAGGCCGAAATGAGCGTCATGAAAATGGCTGACCCATCGATGACCCACGACCAGCTTTTGCCCGTGTCGCGGCCTTTGTGCAGGTCGTTCATGATGGCTACCAGACCCAGCCGCGATTCGGTGAGTTTGTAGGCCCCGTTTTCGCGGTCAACAAAGGCATCGGCGGTGTAGCCCGGTCCCCGAAACGAAACCATGCACTCCCGGTCATCGATCCGGAACTCGCTCAGCGCGCCTTTGATGCCATGCGTATTGCGCAGAAATTCCACCACCGATAGTTTGTTGATCGCCGCTGTATCGGTCGGATTCACCCAGGCCGGGGTCAACTTGCCTTCGACTTCCTGCTCCACCGCCTGATCGTCGAACCAGTCGGCGTGGTTCAGTGTCAGGCCCGTTACAGCGAAAAAGAGAACGATTACGAAACTGGCCATCGACAGGTAAATGTGCAGCCAGCGCGAGGCGGCGGCTAGCTGACGCTGCCAGGAGGGCGTGCCTTTCTTCGGCGTGGAGCCAGAAACGGGTTTATCCTCACTTGTCGCTGCCGACTTTGCGGTAATCCAGGGCTGCGGTCGCGATTTCGACATTACCGGGAAGGGTTTGTTGTTTTAATTTTCCGTTGAAATCCATTTCCTGGCGAATGATCTGATAAGTGCCATGTTCGCGCGCCGCTTCAATGCAGACGGTGTATTTGCCCTGCTTCACAAACTCGCCTTTGTCGTTCTTGCCGTCCCATTTAAGGCTGTAATTGCCGGGCGACCGGGTGGCGCTGGCAATGGTCGATACGTCGAAATCGGGGCCTTTGTCTAGGCTATTCCAGGCGCGCAGGTCGCGAAGCCATTTGGGCTTGTTGTACCAAAGAGCAAGCTGCCGAACCGGTACGCGGTTCTCGTCTTCCACCCAAACGGCCACGAACGGCCGCCGCGATCGGCCTTCGATCTGGCTTACTTCCAGCGAGATCAGTAGCTCTTGTTTGGGGTTCCACAGCTTATCCTTCATGGAGGCCACAGACAATAACCGGGCGGTGGCCGGCTGGGGTGTCGATGCCACCGTGCTTTCGGTGGCAGGCAGAAGCAAGTCGTTCCAGCCGGGGCTGGTTAGCTGTTGCCCGGCGCGGGTGATGAGCAGGTAATCGGTGCCGGGGTGGTTGCTGGCTAGTGTTGCGCTGGCCTCGGTCGGGAGCACGTTAAACGCGGTGGCTAGTGCACCGGCCGTTGCCGCGTCGGGGTGAACCACCGTGGCGCTGATCACCTCGCGGGCAGGTTCGGCGGTGCGGGGGTCAACAACGTGTGAGTACCAGCTATCGCCAACGCGTACGCCCCGCCGGTAATCGCCGCTGGTGGCTACGGCCCGGTTCTGAATGCTGAGGCGGGCCAAGGGGGCTTCATTTTCAGCATCGGCCCGCGGATTGGCCACGGAAATCGATTCGGTGCGGGTACCGCGTACCACCAGATCTCCGCCAATGTTGAGTACCACCGACTGTACGTCAGGTACGTTCAAAGCCTTGTCGGCAGCGCGATCCAGAATGTAGCTTTTCGCAAAGGTGTGCAGCCGGAGGGGCGTCTGGCTTAGGCGCGTTGCGGTGCGGGCATCGGGATCGAGGAGCCAGTGTGGTTGCTGTACGGCCGAAACTGCAGCGGCCTGTTCCTCCACCGTGGGACGTACCTGGGTACGTTCAGCCCGCTGCCAAAGCTGATTGATGGCTTCGGCCGCGGCATCAATGGCACCGCCTGTTTGCTTGCGCCAGTGATCGAAGCCGCTCAAAACGGCCATCAGGTCTTCTGAAACGGATATAGCTTCACCTGACGATACCAGCCAGCGGCTAAACTCACTGTCGGGCTGGTAGCTACCCAGAATCGCACTCAGGCGATTGATTTCGGCCAGTGCCGCCGACTCGGCTTGCCGGGCTGCCTTGTAGGAGCCTGCTACCAGTTTGATGTCGAACGATGTACCCAGTACATTATCAAGGTGGGAGATGAACAGCCCATTGGTGGCAGCGTCGGCTGTTGCAGACAGGCTGGGAGCAATAAAGGCGAGCGGAACAAGCGCTGGACGGAGTAGATTCATGGCGGTACAATTTCGGGCCGATTGGCTAAACTAACCAGTAAAACCAATATGTTTTTACCTGAATAAACCGAAAAACGTTGCGCCTGTGCATGACGGGCGCAACGTTTCGGGAAATGGTATAGCGTTATACTGGAAGAATCTAATTTGGCTTATCTCGCTTTGCGGGAGCTTGTTGCTTCGGCATTTTCGGTGCGGAATGTCATCACGTACTGCCCATCGGCCAGTAGCGTAAGGCGATCTTTTCCGATCCGGAATAGGCTGGCCTGCCCCAATGCTGATAGGTAGTCGTCTTCAAATGGGTTGTTGCATTTTTTCGATGTCGTATTCCGAATCACAAACTGCACATGGTCACCGTCGGCCTGCACGTCGCCTTTTAGTTTGTTACAGCCCGTGGTACCCTCGAGCGAGTTATCATTCAGGTTGATTGTTATCTGAGGCAGTTCGTGGCTTGGAAATTGCCCCGCCCGCACGCGTTGTCCGCGCAGGGTTTCCAGCGTCCAGGTCCCATTCAGGCGGTCGCTGCCTTTAATGAAGGCACCATGACCAACATACTTGCGCCCCCCGGTCTCAACGCGCACGGTATAGGCGTAGGTACGTCCCGTCAGGTTGTCGCGGGTCACAACGGGTTCAATATAGACCTTCACACCACTCAGGCGCGATGAGTAGCCTCTTTTGCTCGTCGAGGCCAGTAACGTACCCGATTCATTCCGGACCGAGCGGGCACCTACGTCGAGCAGTACGCCACTGTTCGAGCCAATTGGTTGTGGCTTGGGCATCGACGCAATAAGGGTAGAGCCGCTCAAGGGCTTGAAAATAATCTGCTTGGAGAAGTCGATGTCCATTGACCATTCAGCCGGCGATATACCCGCGGCCACGAAGTCGACGCCGAGTTTACGCTTGGCGCGCCACATCTCCGATTCGGGCAGGGCACCTGTTTTTAACCGGGAGTTGGCCGTAGTGCTGGCCGTTGAGGCTGGTTGCGATGCCCGCTGGCAGCTGGTAAAGCTTAGGATCCACGTGCCTAGTAGACCCACTAATACGACTTGTTTCATACGCTTTTCCTACAACGTTTATAGAGTGAGTGGTAGTATGGCATAGAACAGGTAGTGAATCTGCATTGTTAACCCCGCTTAGCAAACACATACTACCGAAGTCAACCTTTTAGGTTCTTTTCTGTGTTGTGGAGTGAGCCGCTTCACAATGCGGCCTGACGCATGAAAATTGGTATAGTCTGTTATCCCACCTTTGGAGGAAGTGGCGT
Organism: Fibrivirga algicola; assembly: GCF_011742925.1. Classification (GTDB taxonomy): domain Bacteria; phylum Bacteroidota; class Bacteroidia; order Cytophagales; family Spirosomataceae; genus Fibrella; species Fibrella algicola. The sequence continues at coordinate 487,360 of NZ_WAEL01000003.1, read as the reverse complement.
AGTAGCCACTGAGTTAGGTAAGGCACTGGCGAAAAATGGCCATCAGGTTCATTTTATCACGTATCAGCAGCCCCAGCGCCTCGACTTTTTCAATGAAAATGTGTTCTACCACGAGGTCAACATTCCGTCGTATCCGCTCTTTCAATACGCGCCCTACGAGTCGGCACTGACAAGCACGATGGTAAACGTGGTGCTCAACGAAAACGTCGACCTGCTGCACGTACATTACGCCATTCCGCACGCGTCGGCGGCTTTTATGGCCAAAATGGTGCTTAGAACCCGCGGCCGGAATACCCCCGTTGTAACCACTCTGCACGGTACCGATGTAACGCTCGTGGGGAAAGACGCCTCTTACGAACCCGTGGTGACGTTCAGCATCAACGAATCGGACGGGGTGACGGCGGTGTCGGAAAACCTTCGCGAAGAAACCTACGCTCATTTCGACATCAAGCGTGAGATTGAGGTAATTCCCAACTTCATCGACCTGTCGCGGTTCAAGCGGCAGCAGAAAGACCATTTCAAAATGGCGATCTGCCCTAACGGCGAAAAACTGATCGTGCACACATCAAATTTCCGCCGTGTGAAGCGTATCGACGATGCCGTTATGACGTTTTTCCACGTTCGGCAAACGATGCCCGTGAAGTTGCTGCTGGTAGGTGATGGCCCTGAACGTGCCCGGATTCAGAATCTGTGTCGCGAACTGGGCATCATGGACGACGTTCGTTTTCTGGGTAAACTCGATGCCGTAGAAGAAGTACTGTCGGTAGCCGATCTATTTCTAATGCCGTCGGAAAACGAGAGTTTTGGCCTCGCGGCGCTGGAAGCGATGGCCTGCGAAGTGCCGGTTATTTCGTCGAACGCCGGTGGATTGCCTGAACTGAATATCCAAGGTGTCACAGGTTTTCTGAGTAATGTAGGCGACGTAGCCGATATGGTGAAGAATGCCCTCCACGTACTACACGACGATAATTTGCCTCAGTTCAAAGCAAATGCACTCGATCGGGCCAAACAATTTGAGATTTCAACGATTCTCCCCTTATACGAGGCACATTACGAACGGGTACTTCAGGCGTCGATGACCAATTATCAAGTACCGATGACCAGTTAATAATGACCAGTTACGCAAGTGGTACTACATTGTGTCATAATATGGCAACGCGTAAGCATTTGATCATTGTTAATGGCCCACTGATACCTGATACTGACCTATGAATCCAAACATACCTTTCTCGAATCGGAAACGCGTGGTGATCGTAGGTGCGGGTTTTGGGGGGCTAACCCTGGCTCGTGACCTGGCGCGCCGCAGCGAATTTCAGGTTGTGGTGATCAACAAGCACAACTACCACGAGTTTCAGCCGCTCTACTATCAGGTAGCTACGGCCGGTCTGGAAGCCAACTCGATTCTGTTTCCGCTCCGGGCAGCGCTCGGCGATAACTCCAATGTCCATATCCGGGTGACGGGTATGACCGGCATTCGGCCCGCCGATAAAGCGATCGATACGGAAATCGGGCCGATCACTTATGACTTCCTGGTGTTGTCGATGGGAGCCGACACCAACTTTTTCGGGCAGCAGGCTTTCATTGACCGGGCCCTGCCCATGAAATCGGTGCAGGAAGCCATTGCTCTGCGCAACCGGCTGCTCCAGAACTTCGAGGAAGCCCTTAGCGTGGAAACCGACGATGAACTGACCGGTCTGATGGATGTGGTTGTGGTTGGCGGTGGCCCGACTGGCGTGGAGCTTTGCGGCACCCTGGCTGAACTGCGCAAAACGGTACTGCCCCGCGATTACCCCGAGCTCGATTTTAAGGGCATGGATATCCACCTCATCGAATCAGGCGGCGAATTGCTGGGCCCCATGTCGGTGCAGGCGCAGAAACACGCGCTCGACTACCTACAGGAGTTGGGCGTGCATGTTCGGTTGAATACCCGTGTGAAAGATTTCGATGGTCGAACCGTATCTATGAACGATGGCACTACGCTGCGCACCAACAACCTGATCTGGGCGGCGGGTGTGCGGGCCAATACCCCGCTGGGTATTCCCGCTGAAGCCGTTGGACGGGGTGGGCGGCTCATTGTGAACCGGTTTAATCAGGTGCAGGGCTTTACTGATATTTTTGCCATTGGCGACCTGGCGCTGATGGCCGAGGGAACTGTCTGGCCTGATGGACACCCGCAGGTAGCACAACCGGCTATTCAGCAAGGGAAGCTGCTCTCGAAAAACCTGACGTTATTAACGCGGGGCGGTCAGCCCGTTCCGTTCATCTATAATGACCTGGGGTCGATGGCTACTATAGGCCGGGGCCTGGCTGTGGTAGACTTGTCGTTTATAAAATTCAACGGTTTTTTTGCCTGGCTTGTCTGGTTGTTTGTACACCTGATGGCCATTTTGGGCGTCAAGAACCGGTTGCTTATTTTTATCAACTGGATGTGGAATTATTTAACATACAACCAGTCATTACGATTAATTATAAAACCTAAGTTACCAAAAGCGCCATTGGATGTTCCCAAGGAACGATTAAACGATTCGGTGGAAGTTGCCAAAACGCCCGCTATTTAGTCAATTTGGTTGACTGTTTGGAACATTGAAAAACCAAAATCGGTTATTTTTGCCGAAGCCCAACGACTCACATTATGCAACTTGAAGAATACAAGGCCATTCACAGCCGACCAAAAAACAACGGCACCAAAAAACTGTTTGATAACCCAGTTCTGGAATATCTATCGCGTACACACATTTCAGTGCCTATCACTATGTGGTTGACGTTATCGGCTTTTTTGGGCTGGTACGCATTCACCTACACCGATATGACGCCGGGACGTATTGCCGGTTTGTTTGCAACGGGGTTATTCGTGTTCACCATTTTTGAATACGTGCTGCACCGGTACTTGTATCACCTGGCACCAACCACGCCGCAGCGGGCCAAAATTCAATATACCTTCCACGGTGTTCACCACGAATATCCGAAAGACAAAACCCGGCTGGCTATGCCACCTGCACTGGCTATCCTGGTGGCCGGGGCTTTCTTTGGTTTGTTCTTTATGCTGATGGGCGAAGCGGCTTACGCGTTCTTCCCTGGTTTTATGGTTGGTTACACCGGCTACCTGTCAGTGCACTTCATCGTGCACGCGTATCCACCGCCAAAAAACTTTTTTAAGCAGTTGTGGATCAATCACAGCATACACCACTACAAGAATCCTGAGAGTAACTACGGCGTGTCGTCGCCTGTTTGGGATTATATCTTCAACTCGTTTCAGAAGTAGTAGGTAACTACCACGGCTATCCGTATAGTATAAAGGGATTAACCGCACGGTCCGCCGCTGTTGTTAATCCCTTTATACTGTACGGATAGCCGTACCTGTACTAGCCGGCCCGCCCGCGATGTCATCGATATCAATGGCGTAGGCGCAGCGGAAATGGCTTAGTGGACAGTCTTTGCGGCCGTGCAGGTTGCAGGGGCGGCACTCGAGTAACTCACGGACTTCGGCTACGCGCGAATTGTCGGCGAGGGGGCCAAAACCAAAGCCCGGTACCGTAGAGCAGAATACGGCCGTAGTGGGAGCGTTCATGGCCGAACAAAGGTGCAGCGGAGCCGAGTCATTGACGTAGTTCATGCGGGCACCCTGTAACAGCGCTGCCGACTGCAGGAGCGATAATTGGCCCGCCAGATTGACCACGCGGTCATGACCCACTTCAACGCGGATATGTTCGCAGGCACCCATATCGCTGGGTGCGCCCAGCAGGTACACGCGCCAGTTGGCCGGTAGTCGCTCAATAACCTTGATCCAGCCACTGGCCGGGTATTGCTTGGTAAACCAGACGGAGGTAGGCGCAATGCAGACATAAGGCATGCTCTGCCATTGGGCTACGGCACTATAATCGGCACGGGATGGGTATAATTTCGGGCGTGATTTTCCGTAATTAGGTACGTCGAGCGGCCTGAGCAAATCATTATTTCGCTCCACTTCATGGCGTACGCCGCGCAGATTCGGGCCAATCTGGTGCGGAATGCTGTAGGTGAAGAAGGTTGAAAACGGGTTTTTGTCGAACCCGATGGTTACGCTGGCTCCCGAAAAAGCAGTTAGTATACCCGTGGCGCCAAAGCGCTGAAGGTTAATGACGGCCTTGTAGGGAGTAGCCCGGATTCTACCCAGTAATTGCCACAGACTTTGGTACTTGCCCGTCTTCTTTTCCCAGATAAGTAGCTCATTAATAAAGGGATGGTCAGTAAACAACGACTCGTTCCCGCGCCTCACCAGCAAATCGATTTTAGCATTGGGCCAGGCCCGGTGAAGGTCTTCGAGAAGGGCCGTTGCCAGAATGGCATCGCCGATGAAAGCAGTCTGAATGATTAGGAACCGGCCCGGCATGGTTGGGGTTAATTAACGGCACAAAGTTGTGTTATTTTCGCTGAATTTGCCCTTTGGAAGACTATCGCCTGCATACACTGCCCAACGGCATTCGAATTGCCCACAAGCAGGTTCCCTATACACAGATTGCTCACGTTGGCTTAATGCTTGACATTGGAAGCCGCGACGAACTGTCGCATCAGCAGGGACTTGCTCACTTTTGGGAGCATATGGCCTTTAAAGGTACTACCCGCCGACAAGCCCACCATATAATTAATAGACTTGAAAACGTTGGTGGTGAACTAAATGCGTATACAACGAAAGAAAAAGTATGCTTTCACGCGTCGGTATTAGGTGTTCACGCCGAGAAGGCCGTTGAACTGCTCGCCGACATTGCGTTCCACTCTACGTTTCCGGAAAAGCAGATTGAGCGGGAGCGCGGCGTGATTCTGGAAGAGATGTCGATGTACTACGACTCACCGGAAGATGCCATTCAGGATGATTTCGATGAGCTTGTTTTTCCGAATCACTCGCTTGGGTTCAATATTCTGGGCACGGCTGATACGGTCCGATCGTTTACCAAAGAGTCGCTGGAGGCGTTTATTGCCGAAAATCTGGATACCAGCCGTATCGTTTTTGCGTCAGTAAGTAATATGCCGTTCGACAAGGTGGTGAAGATGGCCGAGAAATACTTACGTGACGTACCTGAGCAACATGCGGAGCGACGGCGCCAGGCACCTGTTCAGTACGCCCCGACTCACCAGCGTGTGCCTCGGCCCATCACGCAGGCCCAGGTAGCCATTGGTCGGCCAGCCTACAGCCTCAACGATCCCAGGCGGCTACCTTTTTTCATGCTCGTAAATTTACTGGGCGGTCCGGGGATGAATTCCCGGCTGAACATGAACCTGCGCGAGCGCTATGGACTGGTGTACTCGATCGACGCGGGTTACACTCCGTATATGGATACAGGCTACCTCGGTATCTACTTCGGCACTGATCCCAAGCAGATCGACCGCAGCCTGACGCTGACGTATCGCGAGTTTAAAAACCTGCGCGAAAATATTCTGACAACCAGTCAGCTGCATAATACCAAAGAGCAACTGATGGGGCAACTGGCCATGGCCGAAGAAGGAAACAACAGCTTTATGCTGATGATGGCTAAAAGCCTGCTCGACATTGACCGGGTAGAGCCACTGACCGACATCTTCACCGACATTCAGGCCATTACCGCTCGTCAGCTCCAAGATGTCGCCGTCGACATGCTTAATGAGCAACAGTTTAGCACGTTGTTCTTTACACCGGAAAAATAAAAACAGGTTTGAGGTTTGCAGTTTGTCGTTTGACGTTGCGCTACCAGAGCACGACAGGTTCATAGGCAGTGCACCCTCAGACGATAAACTGCAAACCTCAAACTAGTTTCATGACGCTTCGTACTGCACAGGACACCGTTGACGAGTGGATCAAAACGGTAGGCGTTCGCTACTTCGGCGAGCTGACCAACATGGCTATTCTAACCGAAGAGGTTGGCGAACTGGCCCGGATTATGGCCCGCCGCTACGGGGAGCAGTCGGAGAAAGAGTCGGATAAAAACCGCGATTTAGGCGATGAAATGGCCGACGTACTGTGGGTGCTCATCTGCCTCGCCAACCAGACCGGCATAGACCTGACTGATGCTTTTGCCAAGAACCTCGAAAAGAAAAACATTCGCGACGCTACAAGGCATCTGGATAACGAGAAGCTGAGGTAGCCTTGGCTTGCTGTTTGACGTTGCGCTGCTACTTCACCGTATTTTGGAATAGCAGCGCAACGTCAAACGGCTTCATAGTTCAGGTACGTTACCTGTGGGCAAATGTGGCAGGCGGAGGGGCCTTCCTGCATGAACCACCGGCACGACGGACGAATACCGCAACTGGGAAGAATGGCTTCCTGAATGGCCTGAAGCCGCTCCAGCGCCCCCGACACCACACTACAGCCGCCTGCTTTCCATTTGGCGCAGCCTTTCTCAACGCATGTATTCACGAAGCGGAACCGTTCTTCGGCAGGTCCGGTAGCGGTAGCCGCTTCCACAAAGCCGGGTGTGACGGGCAGCGGTTCGGCCAGTAAGCTAATGCCGCCCCCCTGCTTCACAAAGCCCAGTAGCTGCGACCCCGCACGGAGCGGGGCCGACGGGCATAGCGGCCGGGAGCCGGTCGTCAGAGGCCCGTTTTGTGGCCGCGCGCTCATCGGTTGAACTGCTGGTGAGCGATCTGTTCAACACCGGCCCCCAGCACCTGCTTATTATCCAGTGCCTGCTGAAAAATGGTGCCAAAGTCGCGCCGGTTACGTAGCAGTGACCAGTCGCCCCCATCGATGCGGATAATTTTGCCGAAGATTGTCCCCCCGTTTGTGGCTGGTACAGCCGTGCCTGCAGGCCTACCCGTTAGGTTCACTTCGCCCAGTTTTCGCATCAGCGTATCATTCAGCGCCAGGCTGATCTCTTCCCGAACAGACTCGGGCAAGTCAAGGCCCTTCACGTCGAGGGTGAAGGAAGCGGGTTTCATATCCATGCTGGTGTAGGGTTAGGATATGGGTCCTACTCGTTTACAGGATTTTCGGATGCTCCTGGTCAGCAGCGTAAGCCAATGACCGAGACAAACGTACCTGCTTTACGACCTCTCTTTTAGCGTAAAAAAACGCCTTCTTGCGAAAGGCGTTTTCAGGTAATTCAGGAAGGTTTACCGCGTAGTTGTACGGTGGAACGACGGACTGCTTCTGCGTTAAAACCTATTTTCTAAGCCGGTTTCTTACGATTCCAGTAGAAATAAAAGGGGATACCTGTTGCCATCAGCCCGAGGCCCACGAGGGCTTCTTCAGGACGGTTGATCAGCGTGTTGATAACCAGGTACGCGCAGAAGGCAATGAACAGAGCAGGTACCACTGGGTAGCCAATGACGCGGTAAGGCCGATCGGCATCGGGCATCCGGCGCCGTAACACGAATACGCCAACGGTGGTGGCCCCGTAGAAAATAAAGGCCGCAAAGATCAGCATGTCCGTCAGGGTGTCGAACGAGCCGGAGAGCACCATTAGGGTGGTCCAGGCGGCTTGTAATACCAGCGAACGCGATGGCGTTTGAAACGTGGGGTGCATGTAGTTGACCCGGCTGAAAAACTGCCCGTCTTTCGACATGGCGTAGAACAGACGCGAGGCCATGAGAATCGTGATGCTGCAACAGTTGAATGTGGTGACCAGTAACAGGCAGGAGATCAGGAGTGAACCGGTTTTGCCTCCCATAATACCCGCTACCGACACGGCCGCAATGCTATTGGGACTCTGTTTCAGGGCGGCCAGATCCTGCACCGGCATGATGTAGAGGTAGATCAGGTTCATCAGCAGGTACAAACCCATGATCGACAACGTACCTATGGTAAGAGCCCAGGGCAGGTTTTTCGACGGCTTTTCAATCTCGCCGCCGATGTAGCCCACGGTGTTCCAGCCTTCGTAGGGCCAAAACGCGCTCAAACAGGCCAGCGCCATAGCACTGATCAGCGATTTTCCGGATAAACCCGTATCGACAGGTTGCAGATTCACGACGCTGCCTGCGCTCGAGAACAGCCCAAATACAATGAAGCCCAGCATAACGGCGATCATAATCGCTGTTAGGAATCGGCTAATGGCTTCGCCAGTTTTCAGGCCCCTGATGTTGAAGGCGGTTTGCCCCCAGACGAGTACGATAGCCAGCAATTTTACGCTGAAGTTGTCGAGCGGATGCAGCCCCAGCACGTTCACCTCCGACCAGGATACGGGCGTAACGGGCAGCGCCACCAGCGAATTCACTGATTGGGCAAACACGTAGGCGATGGAGGCGATAGAAGCCGTACGGATAACGGCGAAGTTGGTCCAGCCGAAGAGAAATGCGAAAAAGCGGTTGTAGATAACCCGGAAGTAGACATATTCGCCTCCTTCGCTCGCCAGCATGCTGGCTACTTCGGCGTTGCTCAACGTACCTGCAAGGCTAACCAGCCCTGCAATGAACCAGGCCGCTAAAACCAGTGTCGGCGAGCCGAGTTCGGCCGACATGGGCACTACTTTTTTGAAAACCCCTGTGCCCACAACAGAGCTGATCACAAAGATAATGGCCGACAACAGGCCGATCTTGGGCCGGATGGCCGCGGTTGTTGCCGGTTCGGGCGTAGAGGAAGAAGTAGACGTCATGGGTTAAAGATAGTCGTAGCGACGCATCCCTGCGTCTAATCCGGCGTCAGCAATTAATTTAATATAACTGGCTGATGCTGGATTAGACACAAAGATGCATCGCTACAACGATCTTAATTAACCGAACTCAGCACGGTGTCTCTCAGGTCACTGAAGCTGCTCTTGGCCTTGTCGGTCAGGTCGTCGGTCAAGTGGCTGGCTTTGTTCACCAGGCGCTTGGCTTTGTATTTGTAACGCGCTTTGGTATATGCTTTCTGAGCCGGATTCTGACGGTTCCAGGCCGACAACACTACCAGACCAGCTACGGCCAGCGCGGCAATACCCAGGCTTAGGCCAATGCTGTACGACTCTTTTTCTTCGGCCTCAGCTTCGTTCTTATCCTTCATGTCATTCCGGGCCGAGTTGGCTACCGTTGAGTCAGGCAGGAAATGAGCCATAGCTACCGACGCCTTGTTCGACGCGCCATGTATCACTTTGTCTTTTCCGCTCATCAGGGCATCGTAACCAGTTTTAGCTACATCGGCGGCGGGCGTTTCGCGGGCTTTCTCCTGTGCCTTGGTGTTCATGGCACCAGCTTTATTGAAGAAATCGGTATCGGTAGCACCGGGCATCAGCACTGTCAGGGTAATGTTAGTGTCTTTGATCTCGTTGCGAAGGGCTTCCGAGAACGAGTAGATAAACGACTTGGTAGCGCCATAAACGGCCATCAGCGGGTTCGGAATGACCGATGCCACAGAACCCAGCATCAGAATCTTACCATCGTTGCGCTGTACCATGTCCTTCAGGAATAGTTTGGTCAGCTTCACCAGCGCAATCACGTTGATGTGAATAATGTCGACCTCTTTCTGCAGGTCGGTTTCGGTAGCGAACATACCGTATTCGCCCATCCCTGCATTATTAACCAGCACATCGACCTGAATACCCTGCTGTTTCACTTCATCGTATACCTGCTGTCCGGCGTCGTCGCCAGCCAGATCTTTGGCGATTAGCGTTGTTTTGATGCCGAATTGATGCTCATAACTCTGGGCGAGTTGCTGCAGATTGTCGTCACTGCGGGCTACAAGCACAAGGTTATAGCCGTCTTTAGCGAAAAGATTAGCGAGTTCGCGGCCAATACCGCTGGTGGCGCCCGTAACCAGGGCTGTTTTACCGTTCTGTGTTTCCATTGTTGAGGTTTTTTGATTACTCAACTTAATGAACAGACTATACAAGAAAGGGTTTAGCCCACTTACTAAGGAGCAACTGACCAACGGCCATTGAGCAAAGTTACTCGTTGGCCTCCCGTTCAGAAAGACGTTGCAAAAGTATACGCCTGTGTTTGGTTTGTGACTGAACAGGCAGCAACAAGGCTACCTGGTGGCTCGTATTGGTATATAGAATCACGATCCTGTTTTACATGCGTCCTTACTCAGTTATTTCTAACGTTATTGTTCTGTCTGTCATTGTTCTGGCTAGCATTGCCTGTAAAACAGACACGTCTACCGTATCGCCTTCTTCGGCAACCATTACCGCCCTGAACTGTGGATCGGCCACCTTGCCGACAACGGCCGTAGGGGGTACGGCTTACACCGGAACCGCCTCTGTACCTTATACCGGGGGGAACGGCGGTGCCTATTCGGCTGGTAGTGCCATTGCTTCTACGGGGGTAACGGGGCTAAACGCGACCCTCCAGGCAGGTACGTTGGCCAGCGGGTCTGGTGCACTGACCTATGCCATCAGCGGAACACCTTCGGGGGCTGGTACGGCTACGTTTGCCATCAGTTTAGGGGGGCAGAGTTGTAACCTTGCCCTAACCGTAAGCGCGGCTGGTTCCGGTACAACCGTCACTACCAATTGCGCATCGGTATCGGGTCTGGCGCAGGTGGTCTGTCTGGCCGAGGCGTTCAAAGCGACCCTGGCGGCGACACAACTGGCAACCCTGCAACTTACATATACCAAAGCCAATGCCGTTCGCTGGTCAAATTTGCCACAGGCGTTGTATCAGGCCAAGCGGGTGGGTATCAACTTCGGGGCGCTGACAGCCACACAACTGGCGGCGGCTAAAGCGCTACTGGCGGCCGTGCTGGCACAAGGTGTTACCAATGAGGGCTACGACGAAATGGAAGGCAATCTGGTAGCCGACGATTACCTGGCCGCCAATGGAGGCGGTAGCAGCTACGGCACCGCCAACTTTTACATGGCCTTTCTGGGTACGCCCAGCACTACCGGTTTATGGGAGTTGCAGTACGGTGGACATCATTACACGTTTGCCAACACCTACAACGGTGGTAAAGTAACGGGTGTGACGCCTTCATTCCGAGCCGTTGAACCTATGGCAGCGGTAACGGCAAACAACCGCACCTACCAACCTGTAGAGCAGGAACGGCAGGCGTTTGCCGACATGCTGGCTGGCCTGAGCACAGCTGAACAAACCACGGCCAAACTCACCTCCACGTTCACCGATATTTTACTTGGCCCCGGTGCCGACGGGCAGTTCCCCACTACCCGGCAGGGCCTGAAAGTGGGTGACCTTACGGCCGCTAAGAAAGCCCTCGTGCTGAACGCCATAAAGCTATATGTCAACGATCTGGATACCGAAACTGCCGCGATCGTACTGGCTAAATACACCGCCGAATTAGACAATACCTACATTGCTTACTCGGGCTCGCTGACGGGCTCGCAGCAGAATGATTATGTCCGTATTGATGGTCCCAGCGTCTGGATTGAATATTCGATGCAGGGCGGGATCGTCATTCGCAGCGCACCGCACCCACACTCGGTATGGCGCGACCGTACCGGTGACTACGGCGGTAACTAATCCAGTCCGTTATGCGCTTAACGCAGTAGTGTTTTCATCAGCTGTCTGGTAAGATGGCTGATGATTTTTTTGTCTATAGACGCCACTCACTAGGCCGGGTACGTTACCCGCTGGCTTGCTGCTCGCGAAACTCAGTGGGCGATAGGCCCATGTGCTTTTTGAAGAACCGGGCAAAATAAGTCGGGTACTCGAAATGCAGCAGATAGGCGATCTCGGAGACCGAATAACTCGTGTAGGTCAGGTATTTACGGGCTTCGTTAAGTATGTGCTCCTGCACCAGCTGACTGGCCGATTTACCCGCTATAGCCCGGCAAATACGATTCAAATGAACCGGTGTAATGGCCAGATCGTCGGCCAGTTGGGCAATGCTGTGCTGGGTGCCTACTTGACGTACCCGCTGTTGAAATTGTCGGAAATAATGAACGCTGAGGCTGTTGCTCCCCGTTGCTGGCGTCTGGTTCTGTTGCCAGAGCCGGTACAGGACAATAAACAACTGTTGCAAAGTCAAGTGCAGCATGGTTTGCTTTTCGGGCTGGTCGCCAAACAGTTCATCGTCGATCTGCGTCATTAACTGCGCTACTGCCGGTGCCGGGTATAACTCACCGAAAGCCTGAATGCACTGCACAGATCCGAGCATGGGTGTAAGCGCTGAGGTCTGCGGAAAGAGTTGAGCAACCAGCGAGTCAGCGAGGGTCAGAATACGGCCTTTGGTACCGGGCGTGTACACAAACCCGTGTAAGGCTGCGGGCGGTATAAGCAACGCGACCGGGCCGGTAAGTTGCCGTTTCTGCGTAGCTTCCGAAAACTCAACGCCGCCTGTTTCAATAAAGAAAAGCTGAAACAGGCGGGCATGCGTATGTGGCTGAATGACCCAGTCGAACAGGTGGCTACGGGTCTCGAGCAGTTCCGAGAACAGATAGTCACCATGGGGGCGGGTATCACTTTCGCCATATAACCCGTCGAACTGATCGATACGCATTGGTGAACAAGGATAACGTGATTACGCCAGAAAGCTGCGGATGTTGGCGGCGGTTTCGGCGAGTTCTTCCTGGCTTGGTTTGATCTTATGATTGAAATTCATATCGGCCAGCGAGTTCATCGGAATCAGGTGCACGTGGGCGTGGGGAACTTCCAGACCGATCACCGCCACGCCGATTCGCTTGCAGGGAACCGCTTTCTGGATGGCCGGGGCAATTTTTTTGGCGAAGGCCATCAAACCCGCGTATAACTCATCATCGAGGTTGAAAATATAGTCTACTTCCTGCTTGGGAATCACCAGGGTGTGGCCCATTGTAGTAGGCATAACGTCGAGAAAAGCCAGAAACTGATCTGTTTCGGCAATTTTATGGGCGGGAATTTCGCCGGCAACAATACGTGAGAAGATAGAGGCCATAGAGCAGTAGTACTGATTTTTGTGTGCAAAGATGGGGGAACAAATCCCGAATTTTTGATCGAATGATACGGATTCGGTAAGCAACTCGCGCCTGCGAATTGTTCATTATGTATTCAACTGTAGTTTTGCCTTTTCCTTTTAACAAACTGACTATGCGACTTCACCGCGAAGGCACGACCATTATGCTGACCACAGCGCTGGTATTGCTGGGCCTAAACCTGTCTGCCTACTACTTTTTATTCCGCGAAAATACCACGGCCATGTGGTTGCTGGGCCTCGTAAGCCTGGTGATCTTTGTGCTGATCGTGCAATTTTTTCGCATTCCTAAACGGGCGCATACGCTGGACGAAAAGCTGGTGATTGCCCCCGCCGACGGGACCGTGGTAGTCATCGAAGAAACCGAAGAGACTGAATATTTCAAAGACAAGCGTCGGCAGGTATCCATCTTCATGTCACCCCTGAACGTGCATGTTAACCGCAATCCACTGTCTGGTATTGTTAGTTACTTTCGGTATTATCCGGGTAAGTACCTTGTGGCCTGGCACCCCAAGTCGAGTACTGACAATGAGCGGACGACGGTGGTGATTAAGCAGGAGAACGGTATCGAAGTGCTGATGCGTCAGATTGCCGGTGCCCTGGCCCGGCGTATCATCTGGTACGTGAACGAAGGCGATACGGTGAAGCAGACTGAAGAAATGGGCTTCATTAAATTTGGATCACGGGTGGATCTGTACCTGCCACTGGATGCTAAAATCAACGTGACGATGGGCCAGAAGACAAAAGGCGGCGTAACCGTTGTGGCCGAATTGAAGTAACGCAAGGTTGCTAAACCAGTACGGTCAGCGCCATGGCTACCCTAGCGAGTTTGAACTCCTGTGGTAACCATGGCGCTGACTTTTTAGGGACTTGGGCTTCGGAAAAGGACGGGTGGATACTATGGTTTCTTTAAGTGGCCGATCTCCGAAGAAGATTGACCTAAAAACGAATGGATGTCCGCCGTCCGGATAGGATGTTTGTAACGCAGGTAAAAGCAGCCTTTTCCGCCTACATCCACACCCCTTCAATAGGCCATTTCAGCCCTTTATTGTTCCCGTCTGTTATCCACAACTACCGGTCTTGATCAGTTGCGGGTAGCAGACGGAAAGTTAAGCTGCAAAAGATACGTACCTATCTGTTTGCGCATTAATTGGCGAGTAAGCGGTTTTATAAGTAACTTTCAGATACTTATAAGCCGCTGCTATGACAACAATTTTGGTTGTTGATGATGAAACCGACCTGGAACCGTTGTTAGTAAACTGGTTTCGGCGACAGATCAGACAGAATGAATATGCGTTTCACTTCGCGTCTGGCGGCGAAGAGGCGCTGGCTATTCTGAACAGTGAGCCGGCAATTGACCTGTTACTGCTGGACATCAATATGCCCGGCATGGACGGGCTGACGCTACTGGAAAAACTTCCTGTTGTGAACCCGCTGCTCAGAGCGGTGATGGTATCGGCTTATAGCGACATGGCTAACATCCGTACCGCCATGAACCGGGGCGCATTCGACTTCGTCTGCAAACCCATCTCCTTTGCCGATCTCGAACTGACCATCGAAAAAACGGCGCACCATGTGAGGCAGTTACGCGAATCGCAGCAGTTAAAAGTGATCGACGAGCTGAAAACACGCTTCTTTGACAACATCACGCATGAGTTTCGTACCCCACTGACGCTGATTCTGGCACCCGTTCAGCAATTGTTGCAGCGATTCAACGATTCGGCTGAACTGCAGCACAGCCTGGGCATGATAGAGCGGAATGCGCGCCAGCTACTGCGCCTGATCAACCAATTGCTCGACCTTGCCAAACTAGAATCAGGAAACTTACCTCTTTCGATGCAGGCTGGCGATCTGGGTACGTTCGTAGGCAACCTTGTTCAGGCATTCGAACTGGCTGCCAGAGAAAAAGCCCTGATGCTTCGCTATGAAAACGAACTGACCGATTTCTATAGCTTCGATCTAGATAAACTGGAACAGATTGTTCATAACCTGCTTTCCAACGCGCTTAAATTCACGCGGGTGGGTGAGGTGACGGTTCGGGCAACGGCAACGACGACCGGACTAAGTCTGATCGTAACGGACACCGGCATTGGCATCGTGCCTGAAAAACTACCGTACATCTTTGACCGATTTTATCAGGTGTATCATCCCAGCACTAACGGATTACCATTCGAACACGCGTATCCCGGCACCGGAATAGGTCTTGCGCTGGTAAAAGAACTGGCTGAGCTTCTGGGTGGTAGCGTTTCCGTAAGCAGCACGTTGGGTGATGGAACAACTTTTACGATCGATCTGCCACTACCTCGGGTTGACCGGGGGGAGGTAAGCGAGTGGCCTTCACGCTCGTTTACGGAGAACCTACAAGCGGTTGCGGCTGTAAATCGAGGAGACAAGGTATTGAATTCTGAAGGTGCTAGTCCTGATAAACCGCTGGTGCTGATAGTGGAAGATAATGCTGAATTAAACGCGTTCATTGCGGGTGAACTGGCCGACACCTACCGACTAATGACGGCGACAGATGGTATCGAAGGATGGGAGAGGGCCCTCGCCGAACTGCCCGACCTGGTGATTTCTGACGTGATGATGCCTGGCATGGATGGGTATCAACTAACACAGCGCCTAAAAACCGACCCGGCAACCGAGCATATTGCGGTTGTATTATTGACGGCTAAAACAGCGCACACCAGCCTGATCGAGGGGCTTACGTATGGCGCCGATGATTACATTGGCAAGCCCTTTCAGGTTGATGAACTGCGGCTTAGAATTCATAACCTGGTAGCAAGGCAGCAAGCTCTGCGGGCTCATTTCAATGCGCAACTCAGTCACCCGGATGAACCGATCGGGGGCGCAACAAGTAGCGACGCATTTATCAAAAACCTTTATACCCACCTGGAAGCGAATCTGGACGATAGTCAGTTTCGGGTTGGCGAACTGGCCGAAGCTATTGGAATGAGTCGCCGTACGCTACACCGTAAACTGACATCATTGACTGGCTTCAACGTGTCAGACCTGATTCGGCATTACCGCCTGAAACGGAGTCGCGAGTTGTTGCAACAGGGGCATAATGTATCAGAAACAGCCTATCTGGTTGGGTACGAGAGCGCGTCTCATTTCAGTACGACGTTTAAGGAGTTTTTCGGCATGACACCAACCGATCATGTGCTCAACACGTCGGCTGGGAACTGAGCAGCCTGCCTACAACGCCATTAAAACCACCCAATCTGACAGAAGAGGTATTGAACCAGATTGGGTGGTGGGTATCCGGCTAGCTAAGCTGAGATCACCCGGATACTGGCTTTCACGGTTTCCGCTTTTTCACGCAATCCATCCAGCGATGAGTCGAGCACAGTCACGTGGCCCATTTTGCGGCCGGGGCGGGTCTGTGCTTTTCCGTAGAAAAACGGCGAAACACCGGGCATAGCCAGCAACGTACCCAGCCCTTCGTACTGTGCCGGGCCGGTATGGCCGGGTTCGCCCAGCAGGTTCACCATCGCGGCGGGGCCGTGGGCCGTAGTGTCACCCAGGGGCAGGTCTAAAATGGCCCGCCAATGTTGCTCGAACTGCGACGTGCGGTTGGCCCGGATAGTGTGGTGGCCGCTGTTGTGCGGACGCGGGGCCACTTCATTGACCAGCACGTTGCCCTGCTTGTCCAGAAATAGCTCAACGGCCAACAGGCCCACAATACCATAGGCATCGGCTACCCGACGGGCAATAGCCTGTGCCTGCTCTTCTATGTCGGCCGAAATAGCGGCGGGGGCAAACAGGTACTCAACCAGGTTCAGTTCGGGGTGAAAGGCCATCTCCACCGTTGGGAAGGTACGTACGTCGCCGCTGGCGTTGCGGGCCACAATCACGGCCAGTTCTTTCTCGAAGTCAACGGCTTTTTCCAATACACCCGGCGCATCGAAGGCTTTGTCGGTATCGGTGGCAGTAGCAATGCGCTGCACGCCACGACCGTCATATCCATCACGGCCCAGCTTATGGAATGCGGGAAGCAGATCGGGTTGCTCGGCTACAAGGCGGGCTACATCGTCGCGATTTTCGGTCAGGACGAAGTCGGCGGTGGGGAGGTTGTGGTCGCGGTAAAACTGCTTCTGGGTACGTTTGTCCTGAATCTGCCGAATCACGGAGGGTTGCGGATATACCCGCTTGCCTTCGCGTTCCAGTGCTTCCAGTGCCTCCACGTTTACTTTCTCGATCTCGATCGTCAGCACATCGACCGCCTGACCGAACTGGTAAACGGTGTCGTAATCCGTGAGCGAGCCGACGGTAAACTGGGTACAAAGGTCTTTGCAGGAAGCCTGCGGGTCAGGGTCGAGACAGTGGATAACGAGGTTCCAGTCAATGCCCGCCTGAATAAGCATCAGGCCCAGCTGTCCCCCGCCAAGGATACCAATTTTCGTCATAGATTAAGAGCGTGTCACATGTCAAGTTGCAGACGGCCCGCCGCTGCAACTTGACATGTGACACTACTTGAGATTGTCAATGTTGTAATGAAGCCCCCGGTTGTCGCGGCGAGCCATAGCGGCTTTAATAACCAGGTAGGCTACCTCGATCATGTTGCGAAGTTCGGTAATCGGCACCGATACTTTCGACTGCCGGTACAACTCTTCGTGTTCGATATAGAGCAGCTCCAGCCGATCCATCGCCCGTTTCAGACGACGGTTCGAGCGCACAATGCCCACGTAGTTCGACATAATGGCTTCCAACTCCCGTTTGATTTCTGTTACCAGTACCAACTCTTCCGGATGTGTGGTGCCGCTATCGTCCCAGGCCGGAATGGCCTCGTGGAAGGCAGTCTCTTCGAATTCCTCGATCGATTTCAGGTATGCCCGGTGGCCAAACACAATGGCTTCGAGCAGCGAGTTAGAGGCCAGCCGGTTGGCCCCGTGTAGCCCTGTGCAGGCACATTCGCCCACGGCATAAAGGTGATGAATGTTGGTGCGCCCGAACTCGTCGACCCGCACGCCTCCGCACATGTAATGCTGGGCAGGCACTACTGGGATAAAATCTTTCCGGATATCGATGCCGAGCTTGTCTTTGCAGTAGGCCGTAATGTTCGGGAAATGCTCGATAAACTTCTCGTAATCGCAGTGGGTCACGTCGATGTATACGTGCTGTGAGCCGGATTTTTTCATTTCTGAGTCAATAGCGCGGGCCACAATATCGCGCGGCGCGAGCGACAGGCGAGGATCGTAGTTTTCCATAAAGGTTTCGCCCTTTACGTTTTTCAGAATACCACCAAAACCACGCACTGCCTCCGAAATCAGGAAGTTGGGTTTTTTGCCGGGTTCATACAGTGCCGTGGGGTGGAACTGGATAAACTCCATATCCTTGCAAATTCCCTTTGACCGGTACGTCATCGCAATGCCATCGCCGGTGGCAATGACCGGGTTGGTCGTGTTGGCATACACCTGTCCGATACCCCCCGTCGCCACCATCGTGGTACGCGCCAGAAACCGATCGACATGCCCGGTATTGGTGTCGAGCACATACGCGCCGAAACACTCGTTGTTGCTGTCGTAACGGTGTACGGTCTCGCCGAGGTGATGGCGGGTGATGAGGTCAACGGCGAAGTAGTGCGTGAAGATCTCGATGCTTGGGTACTGCTTCACCGCGTCGAGCAAAGCGCGTTCGATCTCCGCGCCGGTCACGTCTTTGAAGTGCAGAATCCGGAAGTCGGAGTGACCGCCTTCTTTGGCCAGGTCATAGTCACCGTCGTCTTCCTTGTCGAAGCGGGTGCCGTAGTCGATCAGTTCCTGAATGCGTTCGGGGGCTTCGCGCACCACAATCTCCACGATCTTCGGGTCGCTCAGAAAGTCGCCGGCCACCATCGTGTCCTCGATGTGCTTCTCAAACGTATCGTCTTTCGACCACACGCCGGCAATGCCACCTTGGGCGTATTTGGTGTTTGTTTCGTCGGCCTGCACTTTCGTGATCACACCGATGCGGATGGGCTGCTTTCGCTCGTCATAATAACGGGCGAGTTTGGTAGCGTAGCTAAGCCCCGCAATGCCGGAGCCGATAATAAGGTAGTCGAATTGATGGGGCATAGGGCAGGGGTCAATCCCATAAAAGTGGAACCGTATACAAGGGAAAGTTGGTGTCTTCACTAACGATTACACAACCTTCTACTGACGCTTGGGTAATAATAATTCGGTCGAACGGGTCTTTATGATGAAAAGACAGCGCTTCAACCTGGCTTGCGTGACTTGGGAGAATCGGTGAGACATCGATTCTCAATAAGGCTAGTTCATCCACGATAATCTGGGTTAGTCTGTTGATGGTTAACTGACCAAGACTTCGTTTGATAGAAACTTTCCAGATGTTAGCAATGCTAACAAACAACTGGGTATTCAGATCGTTCAATCGTGCCAACGTTGGCGCTGGAATTGCTGAGTCGTTATCCAGTAACCACAATAAGGGGTGCGTGTCTATCAGGTAGGTCATGCTACATGTACTCCTTGAAATTACCAAGGGGAACGTCGAAATCGTCAGCTATGTACGTCACCAATCCTTTAAGCGACCCAAATTGACGTGGCTCATTTTTAACAGGAACATTATCTTCTTCAAGGACAGACCGAATGCTTTTTCGCTGTTCGGGAAGCAACTTTCGAATTGCCTCTACGAACTGGGAGAACCCAATTTGAAGAGTCAGGTCCATAGCATTATGTGATTTAAGCCTAAGCCTTACTTGGACATCTCCAGCATACGCAGCACCGACGCTTCGGCTTTTACGCGGACGTCTTCAGGTACGTGAATTTCGGGGAGTTCATAATACAGCGTGTTGTACAGCTTTTCGAGCGTGTTCATCTTCATGTACGGGCACTCTGAGCAGGCGCAGGTATTGTTCTCATTGGCCGGGGCCGGAATAATCTTCTTATTCGGAACCGCCAGCCGCATCTTGTGCAGAATACCGGCTTCGGTACCCACAATGAATTCCGTTTCAGGCTGTTCAACCACGTAATTCAGCAGAGCGGTGGTAGAACCCACAAAGTCGGCGTGGATCAGAATGTGTTCCTGACACTCCGGGTGGGCGATGAACTTGGCGTTGGGGTACTTGGCCCGCAGGTCGTTCAGTTTTTCCAGCGAAATGTCGATGTGCACGATGCAGGCACCGTCCCACAGCACCATGTCGCGGCCCGTCTTTTTCGAGACAAAACGGCCCAGGTTGGCATCGGGCGCGAAGATGATCTTCTGGTCGGCGGGCAGGCTCTGCACAATCTTCAGCGCGTTCGACGAGGTGACGATGATGTCAGATAGCGCTTTGATCTCGGCCGAACAGTTGATGTACGACAGCACGATATGGTCGGGGTACTGCGCCTTGAATTCGGCGAACTTGTCGGCCGGAGCCGAGTCGGCCAGCGAACAGCCCGCGTTCATGTCGGGGATAACCACCTTCTTGTGTGGCGACAGAATCTTGGCGGTTTCGCCCATGAAATGCACGCCGCAAAACACGATCATGTCGGCCTCGGTAGCGGCCGCCTGTTGACTTAGGCCCAGGCTGTCGCCTACGAAATCGGCCAGGTCCTGAATATCTTCATCGACGTAGTAGTGGGCCAGGATGACGGCGTTTTTCTCTTCCTTCATCCGCCGGATTCCGTCGATCAGTTCCTGCTTATCTTTCGGTGCCGACCGGCTTACGTACCCAATCTGGCGAACCTCTTCTTCAATAGTGAGTGGCATTGTCATGACGGTAGAACAATTTTTTTAAGTAAAGAGGTTTGACACGTTTGGCTTTACCCCTGTCTGGACGCTGGACTATGTTGAAAAAGCCTGTTCCGAACGCTTACTTAATACGCTTTTAAACTTAAATCCAGGCTCTTGACGTGGTGCGTTAGCGCGCCCGACGAAATGTAATCGACGCCGGTTTCGGCGTAGGCACGGAGATTGTCCATGTTGATGCCGCCCGATGCCTCGGTGATGACGCGCCCATTGATGAGGCGCACCATATCCCGGAGATCAGCGGGGGCGAAGTTGTCGAGCAGCATCCGGGTCAGGTGACCGACTGCCAGGGCTTCCTCTACCTCGGCGCGGTTGCGAACTTCCACTTCGATGGGCAGATTTCGGTCTGTGTCGGCCAGGTACTGTACAGCCTGCTGCACGGCTTTAGTGAGGCTGCCAGCATAATCGACGTGGTTATCCTTGATCAGGATCATGTCGTACAGCCCGAAGCGGTGATTCACGCCGCCGCCGATTTTTACAGCCATTTTCTCACAAATACGGAAGTTTGGCGTCGTCTTTCGGGTATCGAGCAGTTTGCAGCGCGTGCCCTCCAGTACCTGCACCATCTGCCGCGTTTGTGTAGCAATACCGCTCATTCGCTGCATGCAGTTCAGCACCAGTCGTTCAGCCGTCAGGATGTTGCGGGCGTTACCGGCTACGGTCAGCACAATGTCGCCGGGCTTGATGGGGTCACCATCCCGCATCAGTACGTCGACCTGAAACGCGGGGTCTACTTCGTGGAAAATCGCGAGTGCCACCTCGACACCCGCCAAAATGCCTGCTTCTTTCACCAGCAATCGGGCGCGTTTCTGCGCATCGGCCGGAATGGTACTCAATGAGGTATGGTCGCCGTCGCCAACATCTTCGGCCAGCGCCAGGCGTATAAATTCGGATAGATTCATGGAAGGAAGTTTGAGGTTTGATGGTTGTAGCGGACCGCCACAAACGACAAACCTCAAACTGATTTTTCCGCCAAATTACGGTTTCAGTACGACTTTAATTAATCCTTTCTCCTTTGCCTGGAGGCGGTTGAACCAGTCGGCCCCTTCGGTTAAGGGAGCTTCGGCGCTTAAAATGGCTTCGACGTCTATTTTGCCACTCGAAATCAAGCTCAGGGCGGCTTCGTATTCGCCATTGATGGCGCACGATCCTTGCAGCCGGAGTTGCTGCGTGACAATGGCCTGCAACGGAATCTCGATCTTGGGACTCAGGTTGCCAACCAGCGTAATGGTGGCTCCCTTCCGGACGCAGCTGATGGCAGTTTGTACAGTTGGCGCAATACCCACCACTTCAAAGGCTACATCGGCACCGCGCCCATGGGTTAAGGCCTGTACTTGTCCAGGTACGTTATCAGCGTCGGCGCGGAAGGCATCGGTAGCACCAAGTTTCTGCGCCAGAGCCAGTCGATCATCGTCGAGGTCGATGGCGATGATCTGACTGCAACCGGCCAGTTTCAGGGCCTGAATCACGAACAGGCCAATCATGCCCGCGCCCACCACCACGGCTGAATCATTGACCTGAATGGGCGTAAGGCTCAACGCGTGCAGGGCCACGGCCACTGGCTCAACCAGCGCCGCCTGCGTAAAGCTGACTCCCTCGGGAATGGCGTAGAGAATGTGCTGCGGTACGGTGACGAACTCGGCAAACGCCCCGTTGCGGCGAAACTGCGGGGTCGACACCCCCACAACTTCGCGTCCATCGGAGAGGTTATACATCCCCCGGCGACTGTACCAGTCGTCCAGTTTATACACGGTCGAATCGAACGTCACGCGGTCGCCCACGGCCCAGTCGCGTACGTCGTCACCAATCTCGGCAATAATGCCGGAGGCTTCGTGGCCCATCACAATGGGGGGAACACGGCGGCCGGTGCTGCCATCCATGCCGTGCACATCAGAGCCGCAAATGCCCACCGCCTGTACCCGAATCAGTACGTCAGTGGGGCCGGGTTTGGGAGTAGCTACGTCCTGTAGCTCGAAGTGATTGTATTCCGTTAAGACGAGCGCTTTCATAAGACAAAGAGTAAAAGAGATAAAGAGTGAACGTGTGCGTACCCCCTAAAAAGGGGACTTCGCTTCGCTCAAGAACAGTGGTCTGAACAAGCAGCGCAAAGTCCTCTTCAGAGCGGTCCAACGTATCGGATTTAGGGGTACGCCAGTAATCACATAACTATAAACCGGATCGGTTTGGCTTTTACCCTCGCTGATAAATGCGCGTGAAGGCCTCGGCGGGAATTTGATCGAACGTACCTGACAGCAGGTGTGGATTCAGTTCGTAGGTCGTTACGTCGGGTTGCTCGTCGGGCGATTCGCCGAAGAGGTCGCGCTCCATCGGGGCCGAATACTGCTTTTTTGTCCAGACAAGGCGCTGATCGGGCGTTTTACTCCAGGCGCGGTTGTCGCCCAGCACGAGCTGTATCTTCCGCCAGTCGTCGTAGAAGTATTCCTGTAACAACGGAATAATTTTGTCGCGGAAGGTTACGCACAGGTCGGCATGAGTAGTGATGTCCATCAGGTAGGCGTGGCCGATGAGGTGGTCGCGGTCGAAGAGGTATTCGATGCGTTCGTTCATCACCTTCAGCAACGTACCTAGCTCAATCCCGTCGATATGCCCCAGCAGATCGTATTGCGGGCCCATTTCCTGAAAGGCAAACCGGCGGCGAAGTGCTATATCGAGCAAGGCGATGCTGCGATCGGCGGTGTTCATCGTGCCCAGCACGTAGAGGTTGGCCGGAACACCGAACCGATCCTGCGAGTAGGGGAGGGTCAGCCAGAGTTCGTCGGGTGCGCCGAGGCGTTTGCTGGGTTCGAGCAGCGAGATCAGATCACCCAATACCTTCGCCACGTTTGCCCGGTTAATCTCGTCGATCAGCAACACATGAGCCGGGGCACTGGCCATCTTCCGCTGCCGACGGTCGGGCTGGTCGTTCAGGCAGTCGGCCATGGTAGCATATCCGGCTTTCTGAATTGCCGCCAGACAGGCGCGGTAAAAAACACCCTTCCTGATCTTATAACTCACCTGATTGCCCAGCACCTCGGGCCGGATACCCTCCACAAATTCTTCATAGCCATACGACGGGTGAAACGTTACCACCTCGTGATCGAAGGCGTGCATGAGCCGGCGGGCACGGTAAGTTTTGCCCGTACCGGGTGGGCCGTACAGAATCAAATTCGTGGGGAAGTCGGGCCGCGCGGGTACGTAGGCGACCTTGTCTTCGGCGACCGAGTCGGCAGTGTCGTCGTGGGTACGTCCGTAGGCCAGATCGGGGTTTTCGGCTACCCGAAGTAGATCGGTCAGGAAGCCTTCGTTTTCGGCGGCAGCGTAAATGTCGGCGTTGTGCCGGGCTACGTGGGGGCCGCGTTTGGCCGTTTCCACGAGTTCGAGCAGGCAGTCTTCCCAGCAACGGCGCAGTGTCTGGTTATAGAGCAAATGCGCGTTGCTATGCCCGACAATGACCGATACGTAACCGGCTTTTTCGGTGATCGGCGCAAAATCGACCTCGGTCATCGACCGCAGTGTTTCCTGCGCATCACGTTTGATCGTCAGCCAGTATTCGGCCTCGCCGGTGCGCGGTTTATGCAGCCGCAGGGCCAGAAAGAAGTTGACGTCGGCCGAAATAGCTTTGCGGTCTTTGCGAACCGAGAATGACAAACGGGGATCGCCGTTGGGCAAGTTGACAATGTCGATCAGTTCTTTCAGCAACCCAAAAAAGCGCCGTACGGCTTCAGGCTGGCCGATTTCACGGATACGATCAATCAGGATTTGAGACGGTTGTTCAGCAATCATGCTTCACTAAGATACGCAGTTTCCGTGAATACTGCGCGGTAGGGGGCCAGGCGGGCGCAGGTCGGGTTGATTTACCAATTACCGATCTGGTAGCTGGGTTATGCTAAACTACATAACGCCCAATAAATTCTGCGTAATTAAGCGGGTAAACGCATCGAGTCTGATCAAAATGTGCCGGTAATTTCAGTAGTTAGCGCATGTATACCATTCATCCGTTAATTTATCTATCCACCTATGCGTAGGCTACTGTACACGTTGACGTTAGCTACCCTTTTCCTGAGCGTTACCTGCGCTACATCGGCAGTAGCTCAAACGGGCTTCAAACTGAATTTGCCACTGGCCAAAATGCCGGATATATCCCCCGACCGACTATTCTTCATCGACTCGGTATACGCTACCTTTCCTGATACGGCCTGTATTGGGAAGGTGTACCGGGCGGGTCTTGCAGAGGTGGCAAAGGCGTATGTCAAGGATGGTCTGAGCAGCAATATGAGTGCGTCTATTTTTTCGCACTTCCCCCAACTCAAAGACCAGCATCGCCCGGTTCGGTTGCGTGTCGATGGCTTCTCGTATGTAGAAGACCCCATTCAGGGTAACAACTTCGACGCGAACCTGACTTTTCTGCGCGCTGACAGCTTGCTTGGGTACGTTCCTTTTTATACCGCTATTCTGGATGTGGAAGTGTCGGGTATGGGCCGGGGTTCACGCATATTGGATGAACTGCTCAGGGCTATTAAGGGCATGAATACATACCTGAACAACCCAACCAAGGAACCTCCCTACCTGAGC
Organism: Fibrivirga algicola; assembly: GCF_011742925.1. GTDB lineage: Bacteria > Bacteroidota > Bacteroidia > Cytophagales > Spirosomataceae > Fibrella > Fibrella algicola. Next base: position 462,297 of record NZ_WAEL01000003.1, on the reverse strand, counting down.
GATTACGAAGTGAAGATGAAGAAAGCGGCCGTCGACATGAAGATGGATTCGAGCCGGTATGGCGACCGAACCAGTGAAGATAACCTGCTCACTTGCCAGAAACGCAGACCCGGTATTTACCTGACTGAAACGGACCTCATCATGAATCGTCCTGCTTTGCTGGGCGACCTGGCTGTTGAACGGCGAGACGATTTTGCGACACTGTTGCGACCCAACAAGCGCCGGGCACAATACAGATTCTTCGGTTTCAGCGACGGTCAGGATGTGTACATCAACAGCAACCTGTATGGCGGCCAGCGGGCACGGTATGCGCGGGTGCTGGAGGTTGGCCGATACCTGCTATGGCGCGACGACTTCGTAACACTCAATGAACTGACGAACCGGGCCGCAGCTGCATCGGCGGGAGGAATAGCAGGTGGCTTTATTGGTGGGTTTGTTGGTGGACTAGTCGGTGCCGCATCGACGAGTCGGAGAGATTGTATTGCTGTTGATGTGCAAACCGGGAAGCTGGTATATGTTACCTCCGGCGTACTAAAGCGTATTCTGGCCGATCAGCCAGCCTTACTGGCTGAGTATGAAGCGGCAGGTAAGCCCCGAAAATCAGATGTGATCTACGAGTATATGGTCCGTTACAACCAGGGAGCAATGGCTCGCTAGGCAGTCGGGCGCGAGAGAATGGCCGACCGTAAACTATGTTGGCGTGTCTGGCGGGAGTTGCTCAAAACCAGTCACCTGTATTTTGCGTAGTATTGAAGCGCCATTCAACCCTACTCAATGCGTTTTCATCTACCCACTCTTTTCGTTCTGGTACACCTTGCCGGGTCCGTATATAGCCAGGCTACGACAAGGGCGTTTCCGACCCGACAGCCCCAGCCCGGCTTTAAGGCAACTCACATTCAGGGTGTAGTTGAGGTTGGTGGCCTGGTCAGCGATGTGTCGCAAACGCCGTTCTGGCTGCGGACAAACCAGTACGGCATTGTGCCATTGGGCGGTTCGGCGGGTACGCTGCGGGCCAGCGCTTTTCGGGAGTATCAGTCCGATTCGACGGCGACCGCAACTAGGAAAGGGTCCCAATTCGACTGGGGGTTTGGGCTATCGGTTGTTGGGAATACGGGGCCGACCAATCTATCCAATGGAAACCTGAACGATGCCCGGCAGGTGCTCTGGCCGGAGGTATTCGCTAAAGTGCGGTTCGGGCAGTTCGAGGTATTTGCGGGTCGGCGGCGCGAGGTGTATGGGCTGGGCGATACCACGCTCACGTCGGGGTTTGTGGCCTGGTCGGGTAATGCGTTACCATTTCCGAAAGTACAGGTGCACACGCCCAATTTTGTGCCCATCAAGTGGTTGAAGAATGCCGTTGCTTTTCGGGCCGGGTACGCGCATGGCTGGTTCACTCAACCAAACATCCAGGGTGCCATGCTCCACCAGAAATATGCGTACCTACGGTTTGGCAAACCAACAGCTAAGCTCACTTTTACCACCGGCCTGAACCATCAGGCGCAGTGGGGAGGCTCGGCCGACTACCTACGGGGCACTATCTTTTCAACTACGGGCCAGCTTCCATCCACTCTGCGTGATTATGTGTCGGTCGTGCTGGGAATCTACCCGGAGGCCATCGCCAATGATCGCTTCACCAACTTCGACGGCACCAATCGCCTGGGCAATCATGTAGGGAGTATTGATTTTGCGTTCGACTGGAAAAATGATCGTCACGGGCTACAACTATACCACCAGCATATCTACGAAGATGCATCGGGCATTGCGTTTCAGAACGTACCCGACGGCTTGACAGGTTTGAGCTGGCGCAACCTGCGCCGTGACCGGTCAGGTACGTTGCAGGTTACCCGCCTGGTGCTCGAACTCTTAACCACAACCGATCAGTCGGGTACTACCTTCGATTTTAATCAATCGTTTCAAGGGCGCGATAACTACTTCAATCATGGGCAGTATGTGCAGGGCTGGAGCTATCAGGCCCGCACCATTGGCACCCCGTTTATTGCCCCCCGTACCACATTTTCGCCAGAGGTGAATGCCAATGAAGGCGGTGGCTATTTCCCGAACAATCGGTTGGTGATGTGGCATATTGGGGCTGAGGCACTGCTCAGGCAAGCGATTCGGCTGACAACCCGGGTGTCGTGGAGCCGTAATTTTGGTGGATACGACCAGGCCTTTACGGCACCGTACCAGCAGGTATCGGCAATGTTGGCTGGCCAGGGGCGGCTACCCCGGTTACCGAACGTATGGCTCACCACCTCGCTGGCTATTGACCGCGGTGAATTGTATCCTGCTTCATTTGGCGGTTTTCTAAGTCTGCAAAAGCGTTGGTAACATACCCTAATAGACCGCTTACCTGGCCGTAGGCTACTATTTTTAATTTTCTTTTAACGGATTAAATCCAGGAGGCTGAGTATGTCGTATGAATCTCCGTTGGGACTTCTCCCGGCTATAATTCTATTCAGACTAAACACTCAACTACTATGCGAGTTAACCGACTACATATCAAATCATTGGTAGCAGGGTTATGCCTGCTTTTCGCGGCGACTAGCTGTGATCACCGCACAGAACCAAATCCGGCCACGCTACCCGACCAGGTCGTTTACGCACTCAACAACGCGAATCAGTTGCTCCAGTTGAACATCAGAAGTTCAAATTCACCGATGGCAACTACTACCATCACGGGGGTTGATGCGGGAAATGGAGAGCGTATACTATCGATCGATTTTCGGCCTGCTACCGGTCAGTTATACGGTGTGAGCAACCAGAGTCGTCTGTTTGTGATCAATCCGGCCACAGCCGTAGCCCGCCCAATTGCCACAACGGCATTCAGCCCGGCTATTTCGGGATCAATCGTGTCTATTGATTTCAACCCAACCGTCGATCGTATTCGGCTTGTTACTAACACCGGGCAGAACCTGCGTCTCAACCCTGAAACGGGTGCTGTAGCCGTTACTGACGGGGGCATCAACGGGGTAACCGGTGCGGCTATCGGTGGTGTTGCTTATACCAACAGCCAGGCCGGTGCTACCTCGACAACTTTATATGATATCGACCCGGCCACTGATCGCCTGTACATTCAGAACCCACCCAACAACGGTATGCTGGCTGATGTAGGGCCGCTTGGTTTGAACATCACCGATGCTGTAGGCTTCGATATTTCCTCGACTGACAACTCGCAGGGACTGGCGGCGGTGACCTTCAATGGTGCATCGGAGTTGCAGCAGATCAACCTGGCAACGGGTCGCCTGCAAAAGCTGGGTAATCTGCCCGGCACTATCATTGGCCTGGCTATTCCAACCACACCGGTGGCCTACGCTATCGACGGTGGAACGAATAACCTGCTCATATTCAACCCGAACAGTCCATCTTCGGTCGTAACTAAAACAATTACCGGTCTGCAATCAGGTGAAACAATCCTTGGTATCGACTCGCGGCCAGTCAACGGTCAGCTGTTTATGCTGGGCAGCAGCAGCCGTCTGTATGTGGTTGGTGTGAACGCCACGACCGCCTGGACAGCTACGCAGGTTGGAACTGCCGGTGCATTTACGCTGTCAGGTACAGAGTTCGGGTTCGATTTTAACCCAACCGTCGACCGGATCCGGGTTATCAGCAACACGGGTCAAAACCTGCGCTTGAACCCAAATGACGGTACGCTGACTTTAGCTGATGGCTCACTGACGTTTGCGCCAATGACCGGAACGCCTAATGTATCGGCTGGTGCCTATACGAACAACTTCGCAGGGGCCACCACAACGGTGTTGTATGATATTGATGTGCGGGCTGGCGGTGCTATGCTCTTCAAGCAAGACCCACCAAACAACGGTGTACTGGTTAGTGTAGGCTCGTTGGGTGTCGATGTTGAAAGCGCCAATGGCTTTGATATTGGTGGCACAAGCGGTATGGCTTATGCCCTATTGCGGACTACCGGCGTAACGCGGGTATACACCATCAACCTGACCACAGGGGCTGCAACAGCCATGATGCCAATACCTGGTAACCCTAACCCACGTGGCTTTACCCTGGGCTTAGGTTTCTAGGCACGTACCTAACGTACCTGACAGGCCAGCGCCAACCCTGCAAGGGGGGAGCGCTGGCCTTTTTTGTGTCGGATTAGGGGATATATCAGCCTAATCATAATACGATTAACCACGGTGAAACTTTATACGGCTCTTCTGGTTTGTTATATTGTGCACAATAAGATTGTAAACAATGAAACAACTGCTGCTGCAAAATCAACTCTGTTTTCCGCTTTACGCGCTGTCGAGGCAGGTAACGGCGTTGTATCGGCCGTTGCTTGAAAAGCTGGAACTGACTTATCCGCAATACCTGGTGCTACTGGTGCTGTGGGAGGCCGATGACAAAACGGTAGGGGAAATCGGCGACAGGCTGCTGCTTGACTCAGGTACGTTGACACCCCTGTTGAAACGGTTGGAGCAGAAGAAACTCATTACCCGGCAGCGTAATCCCGCCGACGAACGCCAGGTGACCATCCGCTTGACCGATGCAGGCCGAAATCTTCGGGAGAAAGCCGCCGATATCCCAGCGCAGTTGCTGGCTGGCTTGCAAACAGACAACCAGCAGACCAGCAGCCTATATCAGCAATTGGTCAGCCTATTACACCAGATTTCATCCATACAGTCAACCACTAATAACGAATAAGACCATGTTTCAATCAATCTACACCGCACAGGCTACGGCCACTGGCGGACGCGATGGCCATGTAACGTCATCTGATCAGGTACTGAATCTCGATGTGCGCGTGCCCCGCGAAATGGGTGGTGCGGGCGGTGCCTACACCAATCCCGAGCAGTTATTCGCCGCTGGCTATGCGGCCTGTTTCGACAGTGCCTTAGGGCTGGTTACCCGGATGGCAAAAGTGAAAACCGGCATCACCACCGTAACCGCCGATGTCAGCATTGGTAAGCTGGATGCGGGCGGGTTTGGCCTAGCCGTGACGCTTAACGTGAACGTACCTGGCGTTGAGCAGGCGGTTGCTGAAGAACTGGTGCAGAAAGCCCATCAGGTTTGCCCATACTCAAACGCAACACGCGGCAACATCGACGTGGCGCTGACCGTAACAACCAACGACACAGCAGTACCGGCATGAGCGACCATCAGATCCTATTAGCCTCACGTCCCAAGGGGATGCCCGATGCGACTAACTTCAGCGTAGAGGTCGTTACGCTGCCTGAATTGCAGGCGGGCGACGTGCTGATCGAGCCCACGTACTTCTCGGTTGACCCCTATATGCGGGGCCGGATGAACGAAGGCAAATCATACATTGCACCGTTCGAGGTCGGTCAGCCGCTGGTTGGCGGGGCCGTTGCCAGGGTTGTCGAGAGTCTGACCGATGGGATCGCCGCTGGCGACCTGGTGACGGGTAGCCTGCCGTGGGCAACGCGGGCGGTGGTGCCGGGTAAGTCGCTGAAAAAGATCGACGCCAGCTTGGCGCCAGCCAGTTATTACCTCGGTATTCTGGGTATGCCCGGCCTGACGGCCTATTTCGGTCTGCTCGACATCGGTAACCCGCAGCCCGGCGAAACCGTGGTGGTGTCGGGTGCGGCCGGTGCTGTGGGCATTATTGTGGGGCAGATCGCTAAAATCAAAGGTGCCCGAGTAGTAGGGATTGCCGGTTCCGACGATAAGATTGCCCTGCTGAAAGATGGGTTCGGCTTCGACGCGGTGGTGAACTACAAAACCGCTGGTGACCTGTCTGCGGCCATTGCCAAGGCCTGTCCCAATGGCGTAGATGTATATTTCGATAATGTAGGTGGCGACGTTTCTGATGCGGTGATCAAGCACCTGAACTTCCACGCCCGTATTCCTCTTTGCGGTCAGATTGCCCTGTACAACACCACCGACGTACCGATGGGCCCCCGGATTCAGCCTATGTTATTAACCCGTAGCGTGCTGATGAAAGGCTTTACGATCGGTAACTACCAGGCGCGTTTTGGCGAAGGTATCAAGCAACTGGCTGCGTGGGTTGGCGAAGGTAAACTCCGGTATACCGAAACAACCATTAAAGGGTTTGACAAATTACCTGAAGCTCTACTTGGCCTGTTTTCGGGCCAAAACACTGGTAAAATGATCGTCGAAGTGTAGCGGCGTTTACCTGTATAGTATCTAAAAAAGGCCAGCTTGTATAGTACGAGCTGGCCTTTCCCGTGTAGAAGGTAGCCGTAATTAGGCATGGTTTTAGCTTGTTAAGCTATTTAATCAATAGATTTAAATATGTTAAATTGCTGCTGCTTACCGTAATCAGCCTTGTTACTTCAGCCTCTACAGTCGAATGTTAAGACCTATACCAGCTCAGTGTTATGTTGTCCAAGTAGTTAAAGACAACTACAACCTACCTACGTCTATTGATACCACGTGTCCGCACTGCCGCCGCCAGGTGAATTTGTCGCTCCCGTGGGACAATCCCAAAACCTATGTAGTTGAGCATTGCAGCGCACACTGCCCGGCCTGCCAGCAAACCACTACGCTCATTCTGCTTACTGATGCCAGCCCTGGTAAGGGGGGCGTTCGCACGGGGCAGTTGTTCATCACTCCCGGCGACGATGTCCGGCAGCCGCTTACGGGGATTGCCGAAACCAACAAAATTGAAGACGGGCTAAAACGGGCTTACTTTTCAACCATCAACGTGCTGAACGCGCAGGAATGGACGGCCACTACTATTTTGTGCCGGCGCGTACTGGAAGGCATCACAAAATCCATCGTTTCGGAAGAGCACAAAAACAAGAACCTGCCTACGCAGATACGGGCATTGCTCACCCAACTCGATCTGTCGAAGCCGATCTCAACTCTGGCCGATGCGATCAGGAAAGGCGGTACCATTGGTGCACACTTCGAACTGGAAAAAGAGCCTAACCAGGAAACAGCCTCGCTTATGGTCGACCTGCTCGATGACCTCATCGAGTACATTTTCATTCTCCCCGGCCGGATTCAGCAGTTACATGACAAGATGGAAAAGCTATCGGATTCAAAACCGGCTACGCTACCTCATGCTGGCGTCAATTTGAACGGCGCTGCCAAATCAGTGAAGACGGAGTGAAGTTGAGGAGCTCTTCGCCAAACGCAGGTACGTTAGCTGGTAACAGAACCTGTTGCCGAATCATACGGAATCCCTCATTTGCTTTATATCTAGCCGGTTCGTTCAGTACCTACTGACATAATTACCATTTATACAACAGCAGCTACAACGTTTGTCCGCTTGTGAGGGTCTATCAGGAAAGTTAACGTGAATCTCCTAAGCTATGAATAAACTTATTACTCTCACTGCACTGATCTGTCTCGCTCTCCAATGTGAAACTAAGCAGGCAAGCCCTGAACCTGAGTCAGGAGTGTTAACCTGTGGCGTAAAAGACCCTGCTAAAGAACTCGCTTGGTTAAGGGATATTATCACAAAAGCCGAAGCAGATCGAACTACCAAAACGTATTCGGGTAACTACATTGGGACAATTTATTTGGAGAAATTCAATGATAAAGATGTCTTCCATACTGATATGGCAATGGGAAGCGGAGGCTTAGCGATGCGGGTCTACTATTGTGATGGTCAATCAGTTTCATTTACCGACAATGACCAAATGTTAGCCTTTGTTCGCTCTCTTAAGAAAACAAATTTGATCTATACCAATACGCCTTGACTTACTAAAGCGAATTGAATTACAAGTGGAAACTCAAAATAGATTCAGTTCCCCTATTTCTAATTTCAATCACATAACACACTGTGAGTTAGCTGACACTGCTGGAAAATGTACAGTTAAAGTGCTATCTAGCTGCTTCTATTTTAGATAGAAAGCCAACTGTTAGGTGAAAAGAAAATACGCCCTGTTAATGTCGAGAAGTGCGGCTAAAACAAGATCGGCCAACGTAACCAGATGATACAGGTACGTTGGCCGATTTCTTTATTCCCAGCACTCGCCGCTGGTTGTGGTCACTTTGAGCAAAACGATATTTGGATCGTCTTTGCCTTCGGGAAACCAGTCCAGTAGTGAATCGGTCCACAACTGGTTGACTTTATCCTGATCAGTAACGATCTCTGCCTGTCCCGATGTCGCTACCGACACGTGGGTTTCGGGATTAGAGAAACCGAGGGCTACGGCGGGCTGCTGGCGGATATGACTCACCTTGTTGGAGTCGTTGTGGGTGAAGAACCACATGGTGCCATCGGCATCCAGTTGGTGAGTAGCCATAGGCCGGGTACGTAGCTGACCGCCCTTATCCTGGGTGGTAAGCATGGCGACGCGTATTTGATCAATGTTGCGCTTGATGGAATCAAATTCCTCAGGGCTAAGATTAGCAGGAGCAGACATAAAGTGTGAGCTATCAGTGAATACAGATAAGCTCAGTGAAGCTCGAAAGGTTTTACCACAAACAGGTCATTGGTAAAGTTATCCTACCTTTCAACTCGGCTAAAAGTAGAATCGGCCAACGTACCCGACTAATTTAGGTACGTTGGTCGATCGGTTTGGCAACTAAAAAGCCCTACCGGCTCAACTACAAATTACGCTTGGCGTAGCTCTTTTGGAAGAAATTGTCGGTGAGGTTGTCGATTAGCAGGGCCGGCTCATCGATAGACGCCTCCGCTCGTTAGCCATATTCAGCAACTTCACCATGGAGGCAATTGGCATGACTATTTCTTGTAGACAAAATAAGTCAGTGAGAAAGAGGCTATGAAGAAGGCTATACTGCCCCCAAATGTCCAAAGGCATAGCCTGGCTTTTCGCTTCCTTTCGTCGGGTAAATCGTCAAAGGAAGAGACAACAACAGACGGTTTTATAACATACCGATACAGGAGAAAGTATAATCCAGACGTTACAACAAAAGCCTCTAAGTAAGTAGGTTTGAACGGTCCATAAATCCTGACTTTCAGGGTAATTAGCAGTAGTATGAGGCTGAAGTAGTAAAGGTAAAAAGTTACTGCTAACCGTAAATTCAGAAGACTTCTAGCCGTTTCCACTGACTCGTACTTTATACAATAATAATAGAGCCCCTGATATACATCGTTAATGAACTTCGCTGGTTTGCTCATTGATTTGTCTGGAAAACACTAGCCGCTGATTATGTCCTGTAATCAGCGGTTAGCAGTACTGGTAGCGGCAATGTAGCTAAAACTAAAATGGGCCAACGTACCCAGATAACTCAGGTACGTTGGCCCATTTTAGTTTCCCATTAAAAAGCTCTACCGGCTCAAATACAGATTGCGCTCGGCGTAGACTTTCTGGAAGAAATCGTCGGTGAGGTCATCGATAAAGTAAATGCCTTCGCCAGTCGATTTCATTTCGGGGCCTAACTCCTTATTCACATTCGGGAATTTGCTGAACGAGAACACTGGAATCTTGATGGCGTACCCCTTCTTCACAGGGTTGAACGTGAAGTCGGTTACCTTGGCGCCCAGCATTACTTTCGTGGCGTAATTCACATACGGCTCCTGGTAGGCTTTGCAGATGAACGGCACCGTGCGGCTGGCGCGTGGGTTGGCCTCGATCACGTATACCTTCTCGTCTTTGATGGCGAACTGAATGTTGATCAGTCCTTTCGTTTGCAGCGCCACGGCAATCTTCTTCGTGTACTCTTCAATCTGCCGAATCACGTTTTCGCTCAGGTCAAAGGTAGGCAGCAGGGCATACGAGTCGCCCGAGTGGATACCCGCCGGTTCGATATGCTCCATTACGCCGATGATGTACACGTTTTCACCGTCGCAGATCGCGTCCGATTCGGCTTCGATCGCGTTTTCGAGGAAGTGGTCGAGCAGGATGTTATTGTCGGGAATATCGCTCAGGATCTTCATCACGTGCTGCTCCAGCTCCGTTTCGTTGATCACGATCTTCATGCTCTGACCACCCAACACATAGCTTGGGCGAACCAGCAACGGGAAGCCCAGATCACGTGACAGCTCGATAGCCGCTTCTGACTCGCGTACAGTACCGAACTTCGGATACGGAATGTCGAGGTCGTGCAACAGGCTAGAGAACCGGCCCCGGTCTTCGGCCAGGTCGAGGGCATCCCAGCTGGTACCGATGATCTTGATGCCATAGCGGGTCAGTTTCTCGGCCATTTTCAGTGCCGTCTGGCCACCCAACTGCACAATCACACCCTCAGGCTGCTCGTGCATGATGATCGCGTGGACGTGCTCCCAGAATACCGGCTCGAAATACAGCTTGTCGGCAATATCGGGGTCAGTCGAAACGGTTTCAGGGTTACAGTTGATCATGATCGTCTCGTAACCCGCTTCCTTCGCGGCCAGTACGCCGTGAACACACGAGTAATCAAACTCGATGCCCTGACCGATCCGGTTTGGGCCTGATCCTAGGATCACGACCTTTTTTCGGTCAGACCGGATAGACTCGTTACCGGGCAGATCCGAAACGGGTTCGGGCCGGTCGAGGGTGATGGGCAACTGGTTGTTGAAGGTCGAGTAGTAGTACGGGGTTTTGGCCTCGAACTCGGCCGCGCAGGTGTCTACGCATTTAAACACCCGCCGGATATTGTGGTCCTGCCGATACTGGTAAATCTTGCTTTCACGTACCTGGAGAATATGCGCCAGCTGACGGTCGGCGTAGCCTTTCTGCTTGGCGGTGCGCAGCAGTTCGGGTGGCAGGTCGTCGAGGTCGTATTTCTCAATTTCGCGCTCCAGTTCAATCAGTTCTTCGATCTGATGCAGGAACCAGGGGTCAATCCGGGTCAGCTTGCGAATGGTGCTGAACGACATACCCGCCTTGAACGCATCGTAAATGTGGAACAAGCGGTTCCAGCTTGGATGCTCCAGGCTTTGCTTCAACGCCGTGATATCAGACAGCTCACGTCCGTCGGCACCAAGGCCGTTGCGGCGAATTTCGAGCGACTGACAGGCTTTTTGCAGGGCTTCCTGGAAATTCCGGCCAATACCCATGGCTTCGCCTACCGATTTCATCTGCAAGCCCAGCGACCGGTCGGCCCCCGGGAACTTATCGAAGTTCCAGCGCGGTACCTTCACGATCACGTAGTCGATGGCCGGTTCGAAGAAGGCCGACGTGGTGCCCGTGATTGGGTTGATCAATTCATCGAGGTTATACCCAACAGCCATCTTCGCCGAAATTTTGGCGATGGGGTAGCCCGTTGCTTTCGACGCCAGGGCCGACGACCGGCTCACGCGTGGGTTCACTTCGATCACAATGATATCGTCGGTTTCGGGATTAACCGAGAACTGAATGTTACAGCCACCTGCAAACTGCCCGATACCGTTCATTACCCGAATCGACAGGTCGCGCATTTTTTGGTAGAGCGTGTCGGGCAGGGTCATGGCCGGGGCTACCGTAATGGAGTCGCCGGTGTGGATGCCCATCGGGTCGAAGTTCTCGATCGAGCAGATGATGATGAAGTTCCCGTTGCCGTCGCGCAGCAGTTCGAGTTCGTACTCTTTCCAGCCCATTACGCTCTGCTCCACCAGTACCTCATGCACAGGCGAGGCGTGCAGGCCAGCCGTTAGGGCTTTGTCGAAGTCTTCAGCTACGTTCACGAATCCGCCGCCGGTGCCACCAAGGGTGAACGACGGACGAATAACGAGCGGAAAGCCAATCTCCTGGGCAATTTCTTTGCCTTCCAGGAATGACCGGGCGGTGCGGCCTTTGCAGACACCCGCGCCCAGTTCAAGCATCAGTAACCGGAATTTCTCGCGGTCTTCGGTGGTTTCGATCGCCTTGATGTCAACACCGATGATCTTTACGTCATATTTCGCCCAGATACCGGCCTTGTCACAGTCGATGGCCAGATTCAGAGCCGTCTGGCCACCCATCGTCGGCAGTACCGCATCGATAGGGCGACCCATGGCCCGGTGTTTCTCCAGAATCTCGACGATTGACTTTTTCTCCAGCGGCAGCAGATACACATGATCGGCGTTGATCGGGTCAGTCATGATCGTAGCCGGGTTGGAGTTGATCAGTGCTACCTCGATGCCTTCTTCACGAATGGAGCGGGCCGCCTGTGACCCGGCATAATCGAATTCGCAGGCCTGACCGATAACGATGGGGCCTGAGCCAATGATAAGAACCGAGCGTATTGAGGAATTTTTTGGCATGATTGGGCCGAAAAAGAACAGATGGGACGATGGACAACAACGAGCCGATTCTGACCGATTACCCCAGAAGGGTATGGGCAAAAATCCCGCAAAAGTACGGGCTACAGGCAGGCAAACCAACGATACCCTTCATTAAATTCCAGGTAAAGACATTGGTATCTATGGAATAGAACCGCTGTTTGCTAATGTTTGTCAGGTATGTAGGCTGGAGCCGATGGTTCCTGTTTATAAAAAAACGGTGTTCCAGGTTTATGCCTTGGAACACCGTTGACTGATAGGATGAGGCTAGCGAAGCCACTCTTACGAGCGGCTGCCATTGCGGCTGCTGCTGTGGCCTGAGTGCCCATGACCGCCCCGCTCCTCGGCTAGGTCGGCAGTCGACTTACCGTTTGTTTCCGGGTTGTGATCGTCTTCGGGCCCTTGCTTGGTCTTGTTCGATTCCTGCATAGTCCGCTCGCCGTTGGGGCGGGTAAAGCTCGTGTCGTGCGCTTCGTTGTTGCGGGTACGTTCGTCGTGCGGCTGTTTGTCGTTCGACCCTGGTTGGTCCGTTGTTTTGTTGGTAGCCATGGGTATAGAAGTCTAGTGATTAAATAGGCTTATAACGACTCAACCCGGCGTTTGTTTACACTAATTCAGAACCTGGTAGGGGAGCAGGGAACGCATGGCGCTGTTTATGCTCACCAGCTATTTACAGCGGAAAATTCATGCCCACACGATACATATAAGCGTAAGAGAAAAAGTGGTGCGTAGCACGGCCAACGCGGTCGGCTCCGATTTCGGCCCCGGTGTAGTTGGCAAATGCCAATTGGCCGTCGCCCTGAACGAAGAGACGGTTGTAGATCGTGAGTTTTAGCCCCGCCGACGTACCCGCCACCCAGCCTTGCGGGCGGAAATGACCCTTGCTATCTGAACTGCCCAGGATCGTTGAAATCGTAACCGAGATAAGCGGCCCCACACCGGCTTTGGTAATGGCGTCGAGCGAAAGGTGCTTGCCCTGCCAGACGGGCCACTTTTTCACGGCATTGATCATTAGGTAATTATTGCCGTTTGTGTGTTGCAGGTGTAGAAATGAGGGTGTCAGCAGCGTGTCTTTGTCAATGGTACGCCCCCGGATGTTTCCCTGAAGGCGAACCGTCTGGTAATCGTCAACCGTGTATTTAAGGTGGTCCCAAGACAGCTCAATGCCCCAGCCATTCTTGTTGTTGAAGAAGTAGCCGCCATTCATCTGATACTGCGGAATGGTCAGGTACGTGATTCGCCAGAAATCGGCCATGTCGGGCGATTCGTGCGCATGCGCGTCTACGATCGTGAAGTCGTAGTTATCAGTTGTCGTGTTTCGGAACCGGATAGTGCTTCGTGAGTAAGCCTCGTGGTTGTATCCCCAGGAAAAATAAAAGGAGCTTTTCTTCGGAACTGTCGACAAACGTAGGTTAGGTAGTTGAGCGAGCGAGTGAGTCGAACTGGTACTGAGTAATAAAGCAACGAGCAATAAACGTTCTTTCATGAAATAGTCTGTTCGGTGGGGGCCCGCCGAGTGACGGGTACAGCCTAGACGAAGAAATAGACTTAGTTAGTTTCTATTAAATGGTTATTTAATTAGTGGTCGTTTTTTAGTGAAAAATAACCACGCTAAGATTATAGAATCAGCATAAGCGGATGTGGCGATGACGCGAAAAGCAGCGTAAAGCATGTGACCACCTTGCCGCTGGCGGGTCCGAACAAATTGACTAGCGTGATTTGCCTATATGTCATCAACTTCCGTTACCGGCCCCCTGCGTGGCTTACGCATCCTTGACCTTACACGGTTGCTACCCGGCCCGCTCGGTACTATGTTGATGGCCGACATGGGTGCTGAAGTCATCAAAATAGAACAGCCGGCCAGTCCCGATTATGTCAGGCTCTTTCCACCGTATAGCAATGGCGAATCAGTGAATTACCTGGCCTATAACCGGTCGAAGAAGAGTGTACTCCTCGACTATAGCACCGACGAAGGCCGCGAAACTTTCTTGAAACTCATTGAAACCGCCGACGTGCTGGTCGAGCAGTTTCGCCCTGGTCATCTCGATCGCCTCGGACTTGGTTATACTACCGCCCGCAGCCGTAATCCCCGCATCATTTATGTATCGGTGACAGGCTACGGGCAAACGGGTCCATATGCGCACCTGGCCGGGCATGACCTCAACTACCTTGGGCTGTCGGGCGTACTCAGTCTGAGCGGTGAAGCCGACCAGGTACCGGTGATCCCCGGTGTACAACTGGCCGACATTGCGGGTGGGTCGTATGGCTGTGTCATGGCTACTCTGGCGGCGGTGTATGCCCGGCAGCAAACTGGCGAAGGGCAGCACGTCGACGTATCGATGACCGATTGTGTGATGCCCTTGTTGTCGGTCGCTCATGCGCTGTTTGTCGGTACGGGCCACGTACCTGAGCGCGGGCGCATGCCACTCTCGGGCGGGCAACCCAACTACGGTGTGTATCGTTGCCGCGATGAAGCCGATCCGGAAACAGGTGATGTGACTCCCCGCTACGTGGCACTGGGTACGTTGGAGCCCAAGTTCTGGCAAAAATTCTGTACGCTCGTTGACCGGCCCGACTGGCTGGGTTTTATGGTACCGCAGGCGCCCGAGAAAGTCGACCAGTGCAAAAAGCAGATTCAGGCATTGTTGGCCGAACGTACCCAGGCGGAATGGGTGCAGATAGGCACCGATCATGACCTGCTGATTACCCCCGTGCTGACACTCGACCAACTGGCTGATGACCCACACATACAGGCCCGGCAAATGATCGTGGAAGAGCAGCATCCGGTAGCCGGTACCCTAGCAGGCGTGGGGGTGCCCATCAAGTTTTCGGCAACCCCCGCTCATCCGTCCGGGCCCGCCCCGCAGCTAGGTGCCGATACCGACTCGGTTCTTGCTGCGTGCATTAGCGGATGATGAGTCTACCGGAGCTTGTGATTAAATATACTCAGTGATTGGTTGCCTGGTGAGTTGGTTGTTGGGCGGTGGCTATTCATAAGTACTTACACTATGTATGAACCATCTGGCATGATTTGTGACGACTTGACAGCCCAATAAGAAGCCCTGGATGCGGTTCCTGTTAACAAAGCGAAAGACAGTTGATTTGAGCGTATGACTGCCTGGAAACGTATAGCACTTGCGTAAAACGAGCTTGGCATGAAATTTAGTTACAGTAGCCAGTATAAGTGTAAGTTATCAGTAGACTTGGTGAAAACGTATACAGTAAAGGGTATTGGATGTGCGCTACTGGGCCTGATCGGCCTGGCAACAACGGTATTGGCTGGAGAGGTGCCGAACGTTACCAGGCCTGTTTCGCAGACGTGCCAGCCGCCTGGGCCACCCATCGTGAACGGTGAACGCACCAGCGTCTGTCGGGGTGAGACCATCGCGCTAACGGCTACCGGTTGCCTGGGAACCGTTGTCTGGTCGACGGGCGAGCGGGGATCGTCTATTCGTGTGACGCCCTACCAAACGACCCGGTACACCGCCATTTGCCGCCTGCCCGATGGCTGTGTCAGCTGCTTTGCTGAAGCATATACTGTCACAGTAGGGACGCCGGAAGCCCCGGTCGTGACGGCCGAAAACACGGTGGTCTGCACCGGCGACGTAGTTTCGCTGACGGCCGCTAATTGTAGTGGTACCGTTCAATGGACCGATGCTTCGCTGTCGGGGTATAGCCCCACGGCGCGGGTTTTGCAACCTACAATTTTTCAGGCGACCTGTACGAAAAACGGATGTACTAGCGCGCCATCGCTTCCGCTGGTGGTTGGCGTTGCTACGCCTGCTGTGCCCGCACTGATCAGGCTCTCGGGCGATGGTGACGTATGCGCGGGGCAGTCGGTTCAACTGAATGCGGGCTATTGCGCCGGTCAGGTACGTTGGTCAGACGGTGGTCTGGGCGCTGACCGAACGCTGATTGCTCATCAGACGCTGCGCCTCCGGGCTGTTTGCCGGGTGGGTACCTGCCAGAGCGACAGTTCATCGGCGCTAACCATCGTGGTTCGACCCGGTCAGGTAACGAAGCTTTCCCAAACGACGCTACAAAATGCCTGCCCTTTTCTGACCGCCGATCTGGCCAAAGCCATTGACGGTGTGTTTCAGGCGTCGCAAGTCTATGAATTCCGAACCGGCCCTGCGCCCGACGCACCGGAAGTGGCCACGCCGGGTGCGGTACTGGCGGGCACGTACTACCTGTCGGCGCGTACGTTTTCGGGTTGTCTGAGCCAACCGGTCGCCGTGTCGGTAGTGATAACGGCCTGTGCAAACGGGATTGCGCCCTGCCTGAGTAATCCACCGGCGGTTAGCCTTTCGCTTGATTCGCTGGATCTGAATCGGGGGTTGGTTTGCCTGAAAGCCCGCGTGCGGGGTGTGGTCACGACAAGTGGTCAACTGCCTGCTGCCTGGTCTTGCTCGGGAACGGGGCTGTTTACCGGCCAGCAAACCCTGCAGCCCCGCTATGTGGCTTCTGAAACCGATCGACAGACGGGGCTGGTTACGTTTTCGATCACCACCCCCGACCCTGATGGGGTAGGGCCTTGCGTAGCGGGGGCTGCTAAACTTGCCGTTGTTGTGTCGCAATCCAGCACCACTCCCCGGACAGACAGTACCAATGTGATAATAAAGCAACCTGTAACGCCCGAAGGAACCGTGTTTATTCCGGAAGGTTTCTCGCCAAACGGAGACGGGATCAATGACCGATTTGTGATTCAGGGTGTGCCAGCAACAGCTACGGTCGATCTGGAGGTGTTCAATCGCTGGGGGTACAAGGTGTATGCCGATTCCAATTATAAGAACGATTGGGAAGGCCAGGCGAATCAGGGAATTCGGGCGGCCGGAAATCAGGGTTTGCCCGATGGTACTTACTTTTATGTAGTACGAATCAGCGATGGCCGTGAGTACGTAAAATTTTTAACTATAGCCCGATAAGTGTATATCCAACTAAATCATTAGACAAACTCGTTATCTCTCGTGGGAGCCTCACAACCACGTTTAGGCACGAAATATCCACCGCACTAGTATTTATGAGACGGTTTTCTAATTTACTTATTTTTCTGCTATTGCTGGTTTCCGGGTTAGCTGTGGCCGGACCAGATCAACAACCACCCGATTCGCTGCTTATTCAGGCCGACCGGATGCTGAGTTACAAAGCCTACGGGCGCGCAATTGATTTATACACGCAATTATTGAGTAACCCTAAACTGGCGGCGGTACAACGAAGTAGTGCGCAATCGTCGTTGGCGCAGGCCTACAGGGCTGTGGGCGACAATGTAAAAGCTGAACGAATGTTTCGGGAGTGGCAGGCCGGTCTGACACCCGGCCAGGAATCGCCGGCTATGGTGCTACTCTACGCGAAAACACTGGCCAGTAACGGCAAATTCAAAGAGGCCCAGGACCAATTCGACCGGTACGAACTGTTAAATGAAAAGCAGCGTAGTCGCCGGTTGGCTCCCGTGCCTACATCTGCTAGTGGCGGCGCTGCCGGAGCGCGTGGGGAAGCTGTGCGGTATCAGATTGAAGACCTGAACCTAAATACGGCGAATGAAGAGTTCAGTCCGATGTATTACCTGGATGGGCTCGTTTACGTGGCGGGCAGCAAAGGCGGATCAACGATTGAAGCGAGCGGTAGCGGGGGAGGAAGTGGTTACCTTGATCTGGTTTACGTACCTAATCGGTCGCTGCTTACAGCTAAACGGCGTATCAATGCGGATGGTGAGGTTGTAGACGTCAAGAAAAAACCAGCGGCGAAAGCTTCATCCGGGACTGTTCTTGGGCGCGACCAGTACACGGCTCCAACGGCCAATGATTCGCGCACGGCTACTACCTTCGAAGGGGGAATTAATGTGGCACAGGGGCTCGGCTACGCGAAAAAAACCGTGAATGCTGATCGGCAGTTCTCGCAATCACTCAATACAAAGTACCACGAAGGTCCGGCAACATTTACAGCTGATGGCTCGCAGATCATCTTCACGCGTAACAATTACAATAACGGCAAGGCTAAAACCAGCGAGGAGAACGTCAACACGCTGAAATTGTACACCGCGCGACAAATCAACGGGGCGTGGGCCAATGTAACTGAACTTCCTTTCAACAGTGATGACTATGCGGTGGGCCATCCTGCTCTGTGCAAAGGCCGCGACGGTACACCCGACCAACTGTTGTTTTTTGTGTCAAACATGCCGGGTGGCATAGGCGGTACCGACCTGTATGTGTCGAGATGGGTCAATAACCGCTGGAGCGAACCCGTCAATCTGGGGCCAAGCATTAATACAAAAGGCAACGAGCTGTTTCCGTTTGCCGACGAAAACGGTAATCTCTACTTCTCGTCTGACGGACGGCGCGGGTTGGGTGGGCTCGATGTGTTTTATGCCGCTATGGATGGCACAGTCGTTAAAACAGTGGAAACGATTGATGCGCCTATTAACTCAAATGCCGACGATTTCGGGCTTATTACCGATGGCTCCCGGCTGACAGGTTACTTCAGCAGTAACCGAAGCGGCTCCGACGACGTTTTCCGATTTACCCGTGAGAGCTCGCTGTTCGGCTGCCGTGACCTTACCGTCCGTGTCTTCGATGTTACTACCGATGCACCGATCGATAGCGTTATGGTTACTGCGAAAGGAAAGCGCGTAGGGCAGGCAGATCAAGTGTTGATGGGCGATAAAAACGGATTCGTGCGTCTGTGTCTGGATGCCGAAAGCGATTATATATTCACTGCCGCCCGTGACGGCTACGTCAGCAGTACAGTTGGCTTGTCTACCCGGGCTCTTACCGACGACCAGCCGTTGCGCCTCGAAATGGCACTGGCGAAACCAACGCTGGTTATCGATACAATCTACACCGAGGCCGTGAAGCCGAAGCGTCCGCTGGTCAATTCCCGAATTCGGGGCGTGGTGCTGGGCGAACGTGACGGGTCGCCCATCGAGGGTGTGATCATGAAATTAAAAAACGACTGTAACGGCAAGACCCAGTCGGCCGTAACTGATGCGGCAGGTACGTATGAATTCGATATCGTGGAAGGTTGTGACTATACCCTTACTGCCAGCAAACCTATGTACGGAACCAGCACCAGTAAGGTGAAACGGGTGGAGAAAAAATCGACGCCGAAAGAACTGGTTGCTATGGTTCGGATGTGGCACGTGGGCGATGTAATTACGATCGACAATATTTACTACGACCTTGGTAATTCGACCATCCGCCCCGACGCGGCGCGAGAGTTGAACAAAATGGTTGCCACCATGCGGCGTTACCCGACGCTGGTGATCGAGATTCGTTCACATACAGACAGCCGCGGCGATGCCGGTGCAAACAAAGAGCTATCAACGCGGCGGGCACGGGCTGTAGCCGATTATCTCGCCTCAAAAGGTATCAGCCGTAAACGGATGCTGGCAACGGGCTACGGCGAATCCATGCTGGTCAACAACTGCACCGATGGCGTAATCTGTACCGAAAACGAGCACCAGCGCAACCGCCGAACCGAGTTCAAGGTGTTGGCTATCAAGTAAGGCGCTGAGAAGAGGGGTCAACTAAAGTGATGCCGCGAATACCGTGTAAAAATCAATTTTTACGCTGTGTTCGCGGCATCACTTTGTTAAGTCAGCGCGGCATCACCTGGTAACCAGGTGATAGGACAAGGCACCAGAAGGCCCTGTTGCATTGCTGACCGGATAAAGGCCTTGTAGTGAGCGGGCACGTACCGGGCACTGGGTCAATTGTGGCGGGCTAATCAGTAGAAAGAATAAGGTTTGGTATTCAGTCGGTAAAACTAGTGCTGGCTGCAAAAGCCAGGTAAACCAACCGGACCTAAACCATGCAAAACCAATCATCACGTCGTCAGTTCTTGGGCGCTACTGCCGCTCTCGTTTCGGGAGCGATGCTCGGGAGTAGTAAGCTTTTTGGGGCTCCAGCCATTATTCGCAGCCTGGATAAGCCAAATTCATTGATTGGCGGTGTGCAGATTGGCGTCATCACCTACTCGTTTCGGGATATGCCCGACCAGAGCGCCGAGGCCACCCTTCAGTATGTGCTCGATTGCGGCATTAGTGCCATTGAATTGATGGGTGGGCCCGCTGAATCGTTTGCGGGTGCCCCCAAAAATCCGGTCAATATGCAGGTGCTGTTTCCGCTGATGCGCAAACGGCGCGAAAATCAGCCTTTGACCGCCGATGAGGAAAAGATGGTGGCCGACGCTGACGTGCAGACTAAAGCCTACCGATCTGAACTAGCCAAGTGGCGGCTGTCTGCGCCTATGGCCAAGTTTGAGCAGGTCCGGAAGCTGTACAATAAGGCCGGCGTGACCATCTACGGATTTAAGCCCGACGCGTTTAGTATACAGAATACCGACGCCGACATAAACTATGGCATGCAGGCGGCTAAAGCACTGGGTGCCAATCAGGTAACGGTAGAGCACCCAGCAAACGATGCGCAGACGCTTCGGTTAGGGAAACTCGCCGAAAAGCATGGCCTGCGCGTTGGCTACCACGGCCACGAGCAGCAAACGCCCACATTCTGGGACACCGCCCTGGCGCAATCGACCGGCAACGCTATGAATTTTGATCTGGGCCATTACGTGGCTGCCGGTCAACCCGACCCGCTCGACCTGATCCGGCAAAAGCATACGCGCATTGCGAGCATGCACATCAAAGACCGCCAACTGCCAGCTAATGGTAAAGGCAATCTACCCTGGGGACAGGGTGACACGCCGCTGCTTCAAGTGCTCAAATTGATGCGCGATCAGAAGTATAACTTCCCCGCTACGGTTGAACTCGAATACAAAGTGCCAGCCGGTTCGAACGCGGTGGCCGAAGTCAAGAAATGCGTCGACTTTTGCCGGAATGCGCTGAGCTAGCAGACGCTGTCCGTGCTGACTTAAGCGGCTACCAGTCGTGAAGATCCTTGATCGATCCAAAGCCGATGAGATCCTTGACGGGCTCGTCGCGGAGTTCGGTTGCGCGCACAAGGCTGTTGTTTCCGAACCGCGCATTAATGTCGTGTAGCGTTTGCCGAAATTTGTCTTTGCGCGTATTGTCCTCAAACAGGGTATACTGAATGTGGTCGGCCGGAATGAAATCACTGACGCCAACACCAATTTGCCCGACCTCAGCGTTGAGCAGCGGGCTGCACTGATGTGCGTCTTGATAGCGCTTCATCCGGCTGCACAATAGGTTGAACAAGTCGATGCCGTCCTGTATAGGAATGCTAAAAGTCAGGCTGTCTTCGTAGCGCTTGCCGTTGTAATAACGTACCCAGCCCTGCAACTGGCGGCAGAAAAACTGCTGGCGTACCATCCGCCGTTCGAGGGTTAGGCAGAGGGTACGCAGAATCGTTTCCAGCAACTCCGGTGAGCGTCTTTGCTCGGCCGACACCGACCGAATGGCCTGCATCTGCTTGTAGGCGTGGGTGACCAGGTCTACCTCGCCGCCGAAATTCAGCCGTAGGTGCCAATGCCAGCCAATGATGCTCTTACACACCTGCTTCAATCGGTCGGGTGAGGCGTAGCGGAGTTCGAGGGGCGAGTGGATACCGCCCGCCCGTAGCCGGGTAGCCATGTTGTGGCCAATGCCGGGCAAATCGGTCAGAGTCAGGTTGCCTAGGACATCGTCGATGTTGGCGGGTGATATCGTGACCAGTCCGTCGGGCTTTTGTAGGTTCGAGGCGAGTTTGGCCAGAAAAGCATTGGGAGCAATTCCGATAGAGCAACGCAAGTAGTCGCCTATTTCAGTGCGAATCGCCTGTTTGATCCGGTTGGCTACGTCGGGCATGCTTTTGTAAGCCAACTGGTAGTTGGTCAGATCGATCACCGCCTCGTCGATGCTTTTGGGTAGCACATCATCGGAGAAGCGTTTGAACAGATTGATGAGCTTGACGTGGTATGATCGGTAGCGGTTAGGGCTTGTTTCGACCGGTACCAGATCGGGGCAGATGCCCATCGCTTCGTCGAGTCGCATGCCAGTTTTTACACCCCGTAGCTTGGCCTCAACGGAGGGGGCGATCACGCAACCGCGTGCTCCCGTGTACACGCATACAGCTACGGGCCTCCCCCTTAGCCAGTAGTTATCCTGCTGTTCGCAGCTGGCAAAAAAGCTGTTCATATCGACAAAAAGCACCGTTGGCTCAGTATGGGTACGCAGGCGGTTGTCATTCATGAAATATCAGCTAAAACTCACAAAGTATGCTTTCCTTTTGATAGTAAATTGTCGTAAACTTGCATTGGAACGGTGCAATATATTTTACTTATAACACACTATCCAAATTTTATATAATAAAAATGGAAGACTGTGCAGTAAACATCGAAGCAGTGGAAACGATTCAGGATCGCCTTAAGCAGGTATTTGATGCGCTGGGGATGACCATCTATCAGATTTCCAAAGACTTAGGGGAAAACCCGTCGAAGTTTTACAATATTCTGAGCGGTCGGGCAAAGCCTTCGTATGATACGATAATGAGCCTCTTGGCTTGTTACCCCCAGATCAGAGCCGATTTTCTCTTGCGGGGCATTCTGCCCGTGCTGGCCGACGGCACTAGCGACGGGGGGAACAGTAAGTTTATTGTGACCGACGAGAACCTGATCGAGGTGCCGTTCGTGCCCATTAAATTTTACGCCAGTTTTGTAGAAACCTATACCGAAGGGTTCCGCAAAATGGACATGGATACGTACCGGGTACGCAGCTCATCAGTCCGGTCTAACAAACCGGTTGTCGTTATCGAAATATCGGGGAACAGTATGACGCCCCAGCTAGGCAACGGTGCCAAGGTGTTGGCCGAACAAGTGGATCAAAGCAACTGGGAATACCAGTCGGGCGGGATTTACGCGGTCATGTACCGCGACTATTTTGTGGTGAAGCGCATTCGCGACAACGAGCTGATGACCAAGCGGTACCTAACGCTGCATTCAGATAACCCACTGGGCGGTAGCGTCACGGTGGGGCATAAAGACCTGCGCGGCATCTGGAAAATCATCAGCATCGTCGATTCGCCGGTCGAGTAAAGACATGAGGTTCATATCTCAAGCGCTTCGCTACTCTACGGAATGGGAGGTGTAGCGCAGCGCTTGAGACGTGAAACTTACAAAATTCCCTTTGCGAAATTCAGTACGCCGCCCAACTGCTGCTTCACGGCTGGTTCGGCAGCTGCTCCACCAAGGCCCCCCAGCTTACTCACGCCTGACAGGGCTGTGCCAATCAGCGAACTGCCTGTCGATGCGGCCTCGCCACCTAGTGAAGGGAGACCGCCTTTTAGCAGGTTTAGGCCGCCAGTAAGCGCGCCTACGGACCCGAGCAGGCTTCCACCGCCGCCAAGCAAGCTACTGATCTGATTGGCCCCTAACGCCATCTTTACAAGCGATACCGCTTTCGTGAGCACATTGCCCGATACTGCTCCGCTCTCTACCCCCGGAATCAATTTCTTTAGATTGCCGACCTGGTTCATTAGCTTACCGCCGAAATCGCCTTTACTGCTGGTAGCCTGTGCTTCGGCAGCGGCTATACCTTCGTTTAGTGCACTTACTGTAGCAGCTTTGTCACCCTTGCCACTGGCCATAATCGCCTGATCGAGTTTCGTTGCTGCCGAATCGGCGGCCGACGTTGCGCCAACAATGGCTGTTGTTGCCGAGGCGCTGGATACCGTTTTAGGCAATGTGCCAAACTGGGCAAAAGCACCCGTTGTGCCTATCAGCAGGCCAACGAGTGTTAATTTTGAGCAGGTAAACAGGTTGTGTGTCATCGTATGTTTGATTTGCCGGGGGAAGATGGCCAAATGGTTTGGGCAAAACCAGCCTCAGTAAGACTTTTAACCTACTTTTTAGTAACTCATTAACCCATGAAATGCTTCGCTTTTTTTGTTGGCCTTTTAGCCATCGGTATGGTGTCTGGTGTACAGGCCCAACCTAAATCAACGACCGACCGGCTCTATGTAGGTACGTACTCTATACGCGGAAGCGAAGGAATCTACGCCGTTGACTTCAACCGCGCGTCGGGCGCGCTCTCGATTGTGGGCACTGCCAGCAACAAACAGAACCCATCGTTTCTGGCCTTGCACCCGTCAAAAAAATACCTGTATGCCGTAAACGAGTCTAGCGCCAGTGCTGCCGGGGCTAGTGCCTACAAGATTGATAAGGCGGCAGGTACATTGACATTGCTAAACCAGCAGGCAACAGAAGGATCAGGACCTTGCCATGTCAGTATCGACAAAGCTGGCAAAATGGCGTTTGTATCGGCCTACGGCGGCGGCGTTTTTACAGCACTACCCATTGAAGCCGACGGCACGCTGGGTACGTTGGTAGAGCAGGTTCAGTATGAAGGCAAAAACCCCGACAACGCACGGCAGGACGGGCCACATGCACACTCGGCCACCGTCTCGCCCGATAGCAAGCAGGTGTACGTGGCCGATCTGGGCAACGACCGGGTATACATCTACAACATTGGCGGTAACAAGCCCGTCCCCAATGCTATGCCCTTTGTCACGGTGAAAAAAGGATCGGGGCCGCGCCATATTGCCATGCACCCCAATGGGCGGTTTGTATACCTAGTCGAAGAGCTTACATCGTCAATGGCGGTGTTCACCAGAAATCCTAAAACGGGAGCGCTGACCTTGATTCAGGAAGGAATAGCCACACTACCTGCCGACTTTACGGGCAAGAATAAAAATACCTCCGCCGATATTCACATCGATGCAGCGGGGAAATACATTTATCAGTCGAACCGGGGGCATAATGCGCTGGCCGTGTTGAAAATCGGTACTAATGGCGTACCTACGTTGGTTGGACATGTACCTACGGGTGGAAAGACACCCCGCAATTTCTGGCTCGATCCGCGCGGGCAGTTTGTGATCGTTGCCAATCAGGACAGCGATAACCTCGTTGTGTTCCGGCGCAATGCAACCACTGGCATGCTCACCCCAACCGGGCAGGAGTTAAAAATTCCAGCACCCGTCTGCGTCATCTCGGGGCAGTAGGAGAGGTTTACACACAGCGAAACAGGGGGCATATAGAGAAAATAACTCTATGTGCCCCCTGTTTTGCTGTGTGTAAAAACGTTTAATCAATCCACATCACCTTATCATAGGCGATTTCGTAGTTGATTTCTTCCAATGGAAGCGATTCAATAAACTCACCGGCGGCGTTGACCCGAACACCGTGCCAAAGGCCGGTGGCATCGCGCAACAAGATGTGGTACCCGTAGAGCGGGTGGTACAGGGCTTCATCGGTGCGGTGGTCCCAGCCCGTTTGAAGCTCAATGGCGAACCCGACGCGGCTGATCACTTCCTGCATCTGGTCGAGCAACGTACCTGTGGTGCTGAGATCTTCGATCCAAAGCACCAGATTATCGGTTCCCCAGTCGAACTGAATCGGCGAAGGCCGAACCGACACCAGCAGCGCAGTGAGCGCGGCGGTATCAATCAACTGGGCCGTTGAGAGGGGTACTGACGGCGTTGTTGTGTTCATAGTCTGTTGTTTCTATAGAACAAAAAACCATGCCGATTAGTCCGTTAACCCGCTGGTTTCCTGCCACTTTTTAAGCCAGAACCGGTACTTTTTCCGACCATACTCGATGAACCCCGGGAGCGACGTGGCATCGACCGCAAAGAGGCGATGAGGCTGGTCTTTCATCACCCCGATGAGCACAAACCGAAACTGTTTGGTCGTCGTCCACTCGTGCCGGTCGGCATAGCGGAGGCTGTCGAGGTAAAACGCAGCCTGCCGGTCGTAGTCATAATCATAGCAGCTTTGCAGAAACTGCGCCTGGGTACGTGCCGAGGTAGTTTTGAAATCAAAAATTAGGGCGTTCTGCCGTTTCGGACTGGTATAAACCAGGTCGAGGCGCGACTTGCAGGCGAGTTGGGTAGTTGGGTCTGTAAAGAGCACAACCCGTTCGCGTTCGGCTTCGCCAGCGTCCGATTTATACCCGGCGCGCCCTTGCTCAGCCATCTGTAGGTACCGACGGCAAAATGGATCATGGCGTACAGCATCCATCAGCCCGGACGTGGGGCCACCGTCTAGTTTGTTGGGCTCGTGGCTTGTCAGTCGGCTATTGGTCAGGTCAGGAAGCAACTGTTCCAGTACGGTGCCAATTGCTTCGGGTTCCAGCAGATGCTGGTGAAATGCTTTTCCAAAGCTACGTGCCTGCTCGGTAGCCCGGCTGGTGGCGGCCAACTGGTAGCCCAGTTGTTCTTCTTTGAGCCGGGTTAAGTCCGAATTGGAAATGCGCGGCAGCGCGCGGTAATCGAGGCCAGTGGTGCGGATGACCTGCGCCGGGGCCATTGACGACTTGGAGTCGTACAGCAAGGATGGAGTCATACGTGAGTTGGGAAGTGAAGTCCTGGTCTACGGTTCGTCGTTTGCTGTTTATCGTTGCTTCGCTAAACCACGAACTGGTTGATTGGCGAAGCAATGATAAACAGCAAACGACGAACCGTAGACCAAACCCCGATTACACGCCGGCGGCCAGCAAACCCGAGGCGGGTTCGTCGATGGCGTGGGCAAACGGGTTATAATAGTTGAACGCGGTTTTTATGTTTGCGATGTCGGTTAGTGTTTCCTGACGGAACACTTTATAATCCTGCGCAAACTGCTTCAACTCTGCCGACTTCTCGGGGTTGGCCATCTTGTAGGAGAAGTTGGCGATGTAATAAACCCCCTTGGGCTGAATTTTATTATTCTCTTTTTTCTCGGCCACCGCCGTGATCACTACGTCGGCCAGTGTGAGGTCGTCGTAGTACAGCGGCTCGATCAACCGGAAGATATTATCGACCGAATAACCGTGGAAAAGAACGGCTGAGACGCAGTTTTTTTCATCGATGAAAAAGAGCTCTGCCCAGTTCTTTGTGCCCATATTCAGGATGTTATCCGTGAAAATGCGCCAGGCAATCGGTTGGAATGTGAGGGTTCGCCCCAGCTTCTCGGCCCCATTGATATTGAACACACCTTCTTTGGCGTCGAACCGGTATTGGCGTGGATGACCCTCCAGATACTTGTACCGACTGACCACTTCGCCCGTACCCTCGTGAATCATTTGGTACGGTTTCACCACCTGAGCGTTTTGAAATGTCTCGATTGTGTTCTTGTTTTGCGTGTTCATTAGTATTTGTTGTTTACTGTTCGAGCAGGGGGTCCGGTTGAGACCCCTTTTGCCTTTTATAGGGGTGTTGTTTACTGGTTTAAAGATACGCATAGTTAGTCAAATAGAAAAATATAGTGTCCGTTTTTTGTCGCATAAGACGCATTGAAATACGGCAGCCATACTCCCCTCTATTTTCCCGGCATTTTGCCTGTTGAAGCCCCGCTAAAATGGCTTAGAAGCCCAGTATTGGTTCCATTACTCCCAGCGAAAACAGCGACATATGCCCCACTATTTTAGTTGAACGATAGTTGGCCTCAATAATAGCCCAAATCGACGATTTTCGGCGGCTAAAACAAGTGACTGACCCGTCGGGTTATAGAGGAAAACAAATCCATCAGCGCTATGGCGACCCAATCACCTTTCGACCCCGATAATGTCGATCCAGAATTTTATTCGCAAAACCCCAACCAGCAGGCTAAATCTGATTACGGTCACGAATCGGAAGGGGTAGGCACCAACACGTATAAAGACAGCACGTCGGGGCAGGACATGGCTTCTGAAAACCGTGATTACGTAGCGGGAACACGGGCCGAAACATTCACGGACAACAACCCGGATGCGCCCCGCGGCGAGAGCGTAGGCACATACCAGGAATGGGACGTTGATCCGGCCCTGCTTAACCCCGACAAAGAAGTAAAAGGCCTGACCGAGGCGGAGGCTAAACACCTGGAGTCGCTTCCTGATAATCCATCCGACGAGGCGCTTTTCCACCGGGGCGACGCAACGTACCTAGAGCAGGGCGACGATCCGACCCGCCAGTATGACCCCCACAACAAAGGGTATGACGACAAAGCCGGCAAAGAGCAGTAACTATCAGCTTACGCTTTAGCCGATCAATTAATAAACAGGAAGTGCCAGTGCGGAGGATTCTGATCGAATTCTCGGTGCTGGCACTTCCTGTTTGTGGGTAAAAGCAAATGATTAACCACTTTTGCTAACAGACGTATTAATTCAATTGAAACCAACGTCTTTTCTTCAATGACTAGTAAGCAATTAACAACCGGAGCAGCCGTTGCGCTAACCCTGCTTTTCAACGTACCCAGCTCAATTGCCAGTCACGGGCTACCCAAGCGGTCGTCTGATGTGCCGGGTACAACCAGCCTCGAGATCAACAAGGCGCGGAAACCATGGGAGACCCTGTTTGATGGAAAAACCCTCTCAGGCTGGCATGTGTACCTGAAACCGGGCCAGCCAGTTACCGAAAAGTGGGTTGTGCAGGATGGAGCCATTCACCTTACCGCTGGTGGTGTGGGTGACCTGGTGACCGACAAAGAGTACGGCGATTTTGAACTGGAGATTGATTGGAAAATTGCCGAAGGGGGAAATAGCGGTGTCATTTTCCACGTGTTCGAAGATCCTAAGTATCGGGCCACCTATCAAACCGGCCCTGAAATGCAAGTGCTTGACAATGAGCGTCACCCTGATGCCAAGCAGGGTCGTGATGGCAACCGCACCGCTGGTTCGCTGTATGATCTGCAAAAGCCGGTTACGCCCAACGCGGCCAAACCAGCCGGCCAGTGGAACAAAGCCCGACTGGTGATCAAAAATGGTAAGGCTGAACAATACCTGAATGGTAAAAAGACCGCCGAATACCCAACTTCTGGCCCAGAGTGGGACAAAATGGTGTCGGAAAGTAAATTCAAAACCTGGGATGGTTTTGGTAAATACCAGACGGGTAAAATTGCCCTGCAAGACCACGGCAACCAGGTTTGGTACCGCAACATTCGTATTCGCGAATTATAAAGTGCGACAGAACGAACAGCGCCGCAACCAATAGCAGCGCTGTTCGCTCATTCACTCATTCCTTCACCCATTCACCGATGCAACGCCGTCGCGCCCTCCGAAACTTAACTGGTACCGCCCTCTCGCTGAGTGCCGTACCCTCTTTTGCACAACTCATGAAGGATCATGAACCCACTGCGCCCGGCGCAGCGATGGCTGCTCCGTTGAAGGGCAACATCAACCATTCGGTATGCCGGTGGTGCTATAGTAAGATCCCACTCGAAGAGCTTTGTCAGGCTGCCAAGGCGATGGGTATCAAGTCGATCGACCTGACGGGCCCCGAAGAATGGCCTGTTCTGAAAAAGTATGGACTTACGTCGGCACTGCCTCAGGGTGCTGGAAAAGGAATTAACGACGGTTTTAACGACCCAAAATTCCACGACGAACTGGTAGCCAGCTACGAAGCGATCTTCCCGAAACTGAAGGCCGCTGGCCTCACCACTGTTATCTGCTTTTCGGGCAACCGGCGGGGCATGTCAGACGCGCAGGGACTGGAAAACTGTGCCGTGGGGCTGAAACGCCTGATGCCCAGCGCCGAAAAGTACGGGATCACCATGATTATGGAGTTGCTCAACAGTAAAGTGAACCACAAAGATTACATGTGCGATCACACCGCTTGGGGCGTTGAACTCTGCAAGAAAGTAGGGTCAGACAAGTTCAAACTGCTGTACGACATCTACCACATGCAGATCATGGAGGGCGACATCATCCGTACCATTCAGCAGAGCCATCAGTACATTGGTCACTACCACACGGGCGGTAATCCGGGCCGAAATGAGATCGACGAAACGCAGGAGATTTACTACCCGGCGGTTATGAAAGCTATTTTGGCTACTGGCTTTAAAGGCTACGTGGCGCAGGAGTTTATTCCGAAGCGCGACCCGCTCACGAGTCTCCGCGAGGCCGTTCTTCTGTGCGACGTGTAACGTACCCGGAACTGGTAACAACGAGAAACGGCCCGCAGCAACACACTGCGGGCCGTTTCTCGTTGTTACTTTGTCGGAAATTGAAACGATAGCGAACAGAATACACCTGCACATAAGCCATCCCCTATATGCCCGACCCACAACCCAATAACCCGTTACACGGCCTGAGGCTGGATACCATTCTGGAACACCTTGTTGAACGCTACGGCTGGGAAGAACTAGCTGAACGAATACCGATCAACTGCTTTAAAACCAACCCCAGCATCAAGTCGAGCCTGACGTTCCTGCGCAAAACTGACTGGGCCCGTCAGCGTGTTGAGGGGCTGTACCTGAAGAGCCTACGCTAGCCCGGTGGGCCAGTTGCCGATCCACGGCTGCGCCTGCTCCAGTTGCGCCGCCACCTGAAACAGCAGCGCGTCGTTCCCCAAAGCGGCGGTGAGCATAGACCCAACGGGAAGCCCATCGGCCGACAGGTGCAGCGGTACCGACATTGATGGCTGCCCGGTCATGTTGGCAATTGGCGGAAAGGGAATGTAACCAAACGATTTCTCGGCCAGTTGGTCGATCTGCTTGCTGCCCTTCAGCAATTTCAAGCCTCCAACGGCATCCACCAGTTTCATCAGCTGATTTTCAGTTGGCGTGTTTTGCAGCTCGCCAATTCGAATGGGCGGCCGGGAGAGCGTGGGCATCAGCAGCAAATCATAGGTTTCGTGCAGGGCGCCCATGCGGCGGGCCAAGTCGTTCCAGCGGCGTTTCTGATACGAAAAATCGGCGGCCGAGTAGGCTTCCGAAATGCGGGAGAGAGCCCAGGTATTTAGTTCCATGTCGTCGCGGCGGGCGGGGCGTTTCAGGTAATCGCCCAGTTCGCGAATGGTTGCGCCGGTTTCGCCCAGCACCATGGTCAGGTACACCTGACTCAGCACGGTGTGGTCGTAAGGCAGGGCGATTTCTTCCACTGTATGCCCCAGACTTTCGAGCAGTTTTGCCGTTTTCTGAACAGCCGCGATGCACTCGGCATGCGTTTGCTGGCCTGGAAAGGGGTGCTGCGTGGCCAGAGCAATGCGTAGTTTACCCGGTTGCTTCCCAACCTGGCTCAGGAACGTTTCGGCGGGCGTGCCCATCGTATACGGATCGCCCGGCGACGTACCTGCGGTGACGTCCAGAAAAGCGGCGCTGTCACGAACGGTTCGCGAAACAACATGGCTGCGTACGGCTCCCTGCCACAGTTCGCCATAGCCCGGCCCCAGCGAAGCCCGACCCCGCGACGGCATCAGCCCAAACAGGCCGCAGCACGATGCCGGAATACGGATGCTGCCTCCTCCGTCGCTGGCCGAAGCCGCCGGAACAATGCCCGCTGCCACGGCCACCGCCGAGCCGCCACTGCTGCCTCCCGGTGAGTGAGCCGGATTCCAGGGGTTACGGGCCGGGCCATACAGTTGCGATTCGGTATAGGGCGTCAGCCCAAATTCGGGCGTGTTGGTTTTGCCGAAGAAAATAAGCCCAGCCTGTTTGTAACGCGCCACCGCAAAGCTATCGGTGGTCGACACGTACCCGGCATAGCCCCGGCACCCTGATTTGAGCGGTGTGCCAGCCCACTCCAGTTCAAGGTCTTTCAGTAAAAAAGGCACCCCCCGAAAGGGCATGGCTTCTCCGGCACGGCCGGCGGGTAGCTGGTCGAGCATCCGTCGGCCCTGCTCATACAGCGGCGTTACAATAGCGTTCAGTGCCGGGTTATGCACCTCCGCCTCAGCAATAGCTGCGTCGAGCAGTTCCAATGGCGTGACCGCGCCTTTACGAACGAGGTCAGCCAGCCCAAGGGCATCTTGTTGGCGATATTCGGAAGAAGTCATGCTGCAAGTTTACAGTTTTCTGTTCACTGTCCTGTGTCATTGGTTCTCTGTTAGCCTGCTTGGGTACGCTTCGGTAATCAGCAGCGCAACAGAAACCCACCGACGAGGACAATGAGCAGCTTATCTAGGTAAGATCATGGTGACCACTGCCTTGCGGTCGGTGCGGGCGTCGGTGGGGCGAAGGCGGAAACTGTAGCTGTAAGGGCGATTGGCCGGTAGCTGGTATTCGGCGTGGGTACGTGGTGTCCAGCTATCGTCGCCGCCGAGGCCCATCTGCTGGTAGTCGATGTTGACGATCGTTGTGTTGCCCCGTTCTACGGCCTGTGCGTGCGGATTCTTTGCCGCCATCAAGGCAGCGTCGGTGTAATTGCGGGCATTGATGTTCAGCAGATCCGATCCGCTGCCGTTGGGCTCGGCCATAATGAGCAGCCCCGTTGTTGGAGTGGCCCCGTCGGTCAGGTGCGCCCAGCGAACGTCGGTTTTATTGCCATTTTCCTGCGCCATCACGTAGGGAAAGTATTGGTCGGCCACGGCGCCCGAGTACAGCCCCACAAAGGCCGCGTCCTTCCGGTCCTGATAGCTCTCGAAGGGCCCGCGTCCGTACCAGGTCAGGGCACTCAGGCTGGCGGGCAGGCTGATCTGTATACCCACGCGGGCCAGCGGTGGCAGACTTGCTCCAGCCGCCGACGTACCTACCGTGCAGGTTGTTGATACCAGTACATCGCCGGATCCGTAAACAAGGTATTCCGTCGTTTGGCGAAGCGAGCCGCCCGTCATGATCAGGTCGTTGACACACGTCACCCGCACCCGTTGCGTCCCCAGCTTCTCGACGCGCATATCGACCGGCTTCACGGTTGGCTGATCAACACCAGCTTTGCGCCAGCGACTGGCGAAGGAGTTTGCGCCGCCCCCTTCGTCGTTATCGGTTGGCACGCGACTGAAATCGGGCTGTAACAAGCCACCCATAACGTCTTTCTGGCCCGCCAGCAGGTCTTTCCCTTTGTAAAACCACTGGCTGATGCCGCCTGTGGCCCGGTTGAATGTAAGGCTGAAATCTGTGCCTGCCAGCGACGTACCCGTGGCGGTAGGGGCCGACTTTAACGCCGGGATCCGCGAAATACCCACCACGGGCGGCATCGGAATGTCGGTTTGAATGGGAAACTGCTCGGCGGCTACCTCGTGCCCGGCCGCCGCCCAGGGCGTGGCTTCTTTCAGTTGCAGGCTCAGGACCAGGAAATACTCGCTGCCCGGCTCCTGGATGGTCGGAATGTTATACGGCACCGTCACCTGAATAGTTTGTCCGGCGCGGGCGGTCAGGGTGGGTACCGTGCCCTGCTGTACCACTTCGCCGTTGCGCATCAGCTTGCAAACCAGCTTTAGGTTGTCGAGCGTTTGAAAATCGTAGGTGTTCTTGAGGTTGACCTTCGTTTGCGTAGCCGACAGGGGTTCGGGCAGAATGAATTTTACGTAGCTGTAGGCTCGCTTCACTTCGTTCAACTCCGGCTGTGGTGTCCGGTCGGGATTCACCAGCCCGTCGCAGGCGTTGGCCCCGTCGATGTAGTTGATGTGATCGACGTAGAAATTGCCCTGCTTGTCGCGCAGTGTCAGGCCCTGGTCGGCCCAGTCCCAGATGAAGCCGCCCTGCAGGCGTGGGTACTTGTCGATGGCCGCCCAGTAATCTTTCAGGTTGCCCACGCTGTTGCCCATGGCATGAGCGTACTCGCACACGATGACCGGCCGCGACGGATCTTTTTCCATGAGCTTCACCATTTCTTCAACTGAAGGGTACATGGTAGCGATGATGTCGAAACTGCTCAGGGTCGACTGCGTGTAGGGCTTACGACCTTCGTAGTGGATGGGGCGCGTGGGGTCAACGAGTTTAATGATCGTGGCCATATCAGTGAAGTTCTGACCCATGCCCGTTTCGTTACCCAGCGACCAGATCACAATCGAGGCGTGGTTCTTATCGCGCTCCACCATCGCCCGGCCCCGTGCCACAAAGGCGTCGCGCCATTCGGGCCGATCGGCTAGTTCGTAGCCTTTCTGCCAAAGGTCGTGGCTTTCAACATTGGCTTCGTCGATCACGTAGAGACCGTATTCGTCGCAGAGGTCATACCAGTCGGTTACGTTGGGATAATGGCTCGTTCGGACGGCGTTGATGTTATACTGCTTCATCAATTTGATGTCGCGAATCATGCTCTCGCGGCTGATCACGCGGCCTGTGTTCGTATCGAACTCATGCCGGTTCACCCCCTTGAACGTTACCGGCTGGCCGTTGACCAGCAGTTGCCCACTGCGCATGGTGACCTCGCGGAACCCGATCTTTCGACTGGTTGCCTCCAGGGGCTGGCCATCCGGACTAAGCAATTGAAGCGTAAGCGTGTACAGGTTGGGTAACTCTGCCGACCACAACAGCGGGTCGGCAATGGGTTTGCTGAACCGGAAAACGCCCTCCTGCACCGACCCGACTGCCGTTTCTGACGCCAGCGTTTCGGTGAATACAACCCGTTGTTTTGCGTCGTACAGCGTAGTTTTCAGCCGATAGCGGGGCTGTTGCTGGCTGACCAGATTGCGCACATAAGCCGTCAGTTTCAGCGTGCCGTTGCGGTATGTAGGCTCATCGAGGTCGGTAACAACCTGTAAATCGCGCAGGTGAAGCTTGGGTCGGCTCAGCAGCAGCACATCCCGAAAAATGCCCGATAGCCGCCAGAAATCCTGATCTTCCAGGTAACTCGCATCCGACCAGTTGATGACCTCCACCGCCAGGATGTTCTCCCCGGGGCGTAACGCGTCGGTGATCCTGAATTCGGCGGGCGTCATGCTGTCTTCGTGGTAGCCGATATAAGCGCCGTTCAGAAAAACCCGGCAGGTAGACTGCACACCCGCGAAGTGCAGAAACGTTTCGCGGTCGGACCATTCGGCGGGAATGGTAAAGCGTTTCCGATACAGGCCAACAGCGTTGGTATCGGCCAGAATGAGTGGTGGTTTGGCCGGAAACGGGTGAATGATGTTGGTGAAAATGGGGCGATCGTAAGCGCGTCCTTCGCGGGCCCCCACCACCTGCCAGTTTGACGGTACCGGTAAATTATCCCAATCCTGGTCGGGGGTGGCCGGATTACTGAAGTCGCCGTTGACAAGTTTGGGATTCTTTACCCATTTGAATTTCCAGACCCCATTGAGCGATTGAATGCGTGGCGACGTACCCCGATCGTTGGCAATGGCCTGCTGTTCGGTAGCAAAAGGCCAGATTGTCGCGTGCGGCGTTTCGGTATGCTGGCTGCTCACCTTCGGGTCTTCATAAAAGGGGACAGTGGCTGTCTGAGCCAGCAGGTGAACGGATTGTAACGTCAGGGTAATGGCAGGAACAAAAATTTTACGAAGGGAGAAATTATTCATGAATAATTGTAGAGGATGGGCTGTATGGTAACAAGGTGGTAAGATAATTGTATTCACCTCACCCCCAACCCCTCTCCTTGAAATAAGGAGAGGGGAGTAGCTTTAGCGTAGCGCTGCTAGATGCGAAGCTACTGTAGAGCGGCTCCCCTCTCCTGGTTTTCAGGAGAGGGGCTGGGGGTGAGGTAAAACTCGTGTAAGTCGACTTTCCAGACTATCGACTCCCGACTTTTTCTGACTCCCGACTCGTATCTTCGTTTATGCGTATTCCTGAAGAGACCGTCGAGCGAATTCGGCAGGCTGCCGAGATAGTGGAAGTGGTGGGCGATTTTGTGTCGTTGAAGCGGCGTGGGAGTAACTACATTGCCTGTTGCCCGTTTCACAACGAGAAATCACCCTCGTTCAACGTCAACCCGGCGCGGCAGATTTACAAGTGTTTTGGTTGCGGAAAAGCGGGTGACTCCGTCCGGTTCATCATGGATGTGGAGAACCTGGGCTATGGCGAGGCACTGCGCTATCTGGCCAAAAAGTATAACATTGAAATTGAAGAACAGGAGGTTACGCCCGAGGAGCAACTGAAGCATACCGAGCGCGAAAGCCTGTACATCGTACTCAATTACGCCAAGACATTCTTCCAGGATCACCTGCTGAAATCGGAAGAAGGACGTGGCATCGGCCTGAGCTATTTCCGTGAGCGGGGTTTCTCAGACCCCACTATCGCTGCGTTCGATCTTGGCTACAGCCCCGATCAGTGGGACGCGCTGCTCAAAGACGCCCAGACAAAAGGCTACAACCCCGAACTGCTCAACAAAGCGGGTTTGACCGTTACGCGGGAAGAATCCGGAAAAATTTTCGACCGGTTTCGGGGGCGGGTTATGTTCCCGATCCATAACGTGTCGGGGCGGGTCATTGCGTTTGGAGCCCGAATTCTGAAACCTGATCCTAAAGCGCCCAAATACCTTAACTCGCCCGAAACCGAGGCCTACCACAAAAGCCAGGTGCTGTACGGCATCTTTCAGGCTAAACAAACCATTAGGCAGGAAGACGTTTGTTACCTGACAGAAGGCTATACCGACGTGATTTCGCTGCATCAGGCGGGTATTAAAAACGTAGTGGCTTCGTCGGGTACGTCGCTGACCATTGAGCAAATCCGGCTCATCAGCCGGTTCACACAAAATGTTACCATTCTGTATGATGGCGACGCGGCGGGCGTAAAAGCGGCCCTGCGCGGGCTGGACATGGTGCTGGAAGAGGGCCTGAACGTCAGCGTGGCGACTTTTCCGAACGGCGACGACCCCGACAGTTATGTCAGGAAAGTGGGGGCTGAGGCCTTCAAGGCGTACTTGAGCCAGTATACCCAAGATTTCATCGCGTTTAAAACGGCGGCGCTGCTGAAAGATGCGGGCGACAACCCGTTCAAACGCGCGGAGGTGATCACCGAAATAGTGGGTAGCATCACCCGCATTCCCGACCCGATCAAGCGCCAGGTCTTTTTCCAGTCGACCGCCCGGCAGTTGAGTGTTGATGAGCAAACGCTGATTTCGGAAAGCAACCGTCTGCTTCGTAAACAGCACGACACGCAGGTTAAAGACTACGAACGCCAACAGGAGCGCGACGCTCGAATCGATGCCCGCAATGCTACCCGCGATGGCGGAAACACGTCCCAGCGTGGCCCAGGCCCCGTCTCGAACCGACCCGGCCCCAACGATTTTCCGCCCGATGATTTCTTCAACGACTTCCTCGATGAAGCCGGTATTTCGCCCGCACCCAAAGAGGATAACGTACCTGCTGGCCAGAATGGAACAGGGCAGGCGGCGCCCGGTCCGGGTGGAAAACCGACTCCCAGCCTTACTCCACCGGGCCCGGATACAACTCGCCCTCCGCTGGCGTACCAGGAAGAAGAATGCATCCGGCTGCTGATGAATTACGGTACTCGGGAGCTGGAACCAGGCATTACGCTCTGCCACTACATCCTGAGCGAACTGAACGACATCGATTTTCAGCACGCGCCTTACGACCTGATACTGACGCTTTTCCGCGAAGCTTTCAGCCGGGGCGATACCCTGACCGCCGACGATTTTGTGCAGCAGCGGCCAACCGTCAGCGAAAACCCGATTACGCCACAGCAGGCCAACGGGCTTCAATATCAGGCTATCAGTTTAACAACGCAGCGATACGAAATCAGTAATCAATGGCAGGACAAGTTCCACATTTTTGTGCCTTCGGAAGAAGACATCGGCGTACTAGCCGAAGCGGCCTACGGAAACATTCTGCGCTTGAAAAAGCTGATCGCTGAAGAACGGATGCATGAGCTACTGCAAAAGATCCGCACCGTAAAAGACCCCGTAGAATCCGACCAACTGATGGCCGATTACATGCACTTCAAACGTGTCGACGTCGAAATCGCACGGTTATTGGGTACGGTCATTTCGGGGTAGGTAGGGAGCGTGCCCCGTATGGTGCTGTCGATGGTCGCGACCTGTTGTTGCTTGCCTATGGCAAGTGACCCTCAACTGTAGGGTCGCAGCAGCGCACCGTTCTGGGCCTAATGCTAAACGTTACCAGTTTTTAGCGATTACTCGTTTCTGTAGTTATGAACGGGCCGGGTTAATTTTTACCAAGAAGCGAGCAAAGACGCTCTGGTTCGGTTGCTGAAATTTGGCGAAGCTTTTAGCCCCGTCAGGGCTTCATAACAGCGCAGCGTCGGTAGTAAGAAAGCCGATCCCTACCCGATTCTCAACGTGCCGTAGGTACGTAACCTAGCTACGTGACGTACCTACGGCACGCTATGACTGGGTGAAACAATGGCGTCATTTTACCACCGACGCTGTGCTGTTAAGCCCCTGACGGGGCTAAAAGCTCCATTCAGTTTACGATACTAAAGGCAGCAATACTGCTCGCTTTAGTAGTAAACATCAATGATGCTCTACAGCTAAAGGTCACTCATGATAGGCAGGCGTAACCAAGCCACTCAATTCCTACACCTTAACCGGCTCGATATGTACCAGCACGTCGTACACGGCAGGCTTGGCTTCGAGGATCGCGGCTTTTACAGCATGAGCAATGTCGTGACCCTGCTTCACAGTTAGTTCGCCGGGAACCCGTACATGGAGATCGACGAAATACTCGAAGCCCGTTTTACGAACCCGGTATTTATCGATGCCACGTACCTGAGGTACCGTTAAGGCAATGGTTGACAATTCATTGCGCCAGTCGCCGGACGGTGCTTCGTCCATGATTTCGCCGAACGAAGGACGAAAGATGAGATACGCGTTGAACACGATGAAGCCCGAGGCCAGCAGCGCGGCCCAGTCGTCAGCGCTTTCGTAACCCGGTCCGCCGATCAGGGCGATGCTGATCCCGACGAAGGCCGTCAGCGACGTAATAGCATCACTGCGGTGGTGCCAGGCGTCGGCTTTTACGGCACTGCTTTCCACTTCGGCCCCTACTTTGGCAATTCGTCGGAACAGCACTTCTTTCACGATTACAACACCTGCCAGCACTGCCAGCGTGAACGGGGCGGGCGTTGCGTGCGGAATCTGAATATTCTTGATGCTTTGCACGGCAATCAGAATGGCTGCGCCTACTAACGCGAGCGCCACTACGATGGCGGCCATGGGCTCGGCCTTTCCGTGGCCGTAAGGGTGATCTTCATCGGGTGCCTTAGCCGCCGTACGCAGGCCGAACCAAACGAAGATCGAGGTGATAATATCGGTACCTGATTCCATGGCGTCGGCAATCAGGGCGTAAGAGTTGCCCAGCCAGCCAGCGGTTCCTTTTACCAATACCAACCCGATGTTCACGGCAATGCCCACCAGCGTCGATTTCTGGCCCCGCTCGGCCTGGTGCGGTTTAATTGGTGCGTTTTCCATAGTCGTTGTGTATTAAATGAATTGACCAGATGGATGTGTTGCTTTTACGTCTGCTACACATCCCACCAATCACCCTGCCGTTTTAACGCGTTCAGCACTGATGAAATACGCGCCTTGCCGCACGATGGTGGCCGGATTAAGAGTGGCTGGTAGCGTAACTTCCGTACGGTGGTTTTGGGTTATTCCTGTTCGTATCGGGACCATGCCAAACCGGTACGTACCCGACGCGCTACCCGGCTCCCGCACGTACACAAACGTCTGATTACCGTCTTTTACCAACGCATCGTCGGGCAGGGCTACTACCTGCCGGGGCGATGCCAGGATCGTGGCGCGTACGTAGGAGCCCGCGAAGAGCCGGTCGTACTGACCAGCCGTGAGGTTGGCGTGGACAAGCACCGTTTTGGTCTGCGCGTCGAACGCCTGACCAACGCGATATACCGTTGCTTTCATCTCGCCGGTCTGCTGCTGCGGCACCGTGAAACGTACCTGCTGTCCTTCCCGAATCTGCCGGATATCGCTTTCAAAGACCCGTAGTTCGAGGTACAGATGCTCTTTACCCACAATCTCGACCAGCATATCCGTCGTGCCGACGAACTGACCAAGCCGGAGATTGACCTTATCGACGTACCCACTGATGGGGGCCAGCAAAGGAATAGTCCGGGAAATGTGGCCTTTCCGCAGCGATTCCAGCGGAATATGCAGCTGTGCCAACTGTGCTTCCAGCGAGGTCAGCAACGCCCGCGTCGACTCAACATCTGCCGTTGATTGCTGTAGCTTTCGTTTAGCGCCAAATTCTTCCCGGCTCAGTTCTGTCTGCCGTTCCAACTCCTGCCGTTCAAACTGATTATGGGCAATGGCCTGCAAGTATTCCTGTTGAAGCTTCACGTAATCAGGGTGTTCCAGCACAGCCAATACCTGCCCTTTCCGAACGAAATCCCCCTCTACCAGCTTCGCCGAGCGCACGAAGCCGCCCATCGGCGCACTGATAATGGCCCATTGGTCGGGCGGGGCCTCGAGTTTGCCCGTTGCCTGAATGGTTTCGCCCAGTGTCAGCGTATCTGGTCCGCCCAACTGAATGCCCGTCTCGCGGAACTGGGCTTCACTGATGGTAACTGTACCGGCTGCTTTTGGGCTGGCAGATTGAGTTTCTTTTGCTTTTTCGGGTGCCGACGAGCAGCCGGACAGCCCGGCGACGAGCAGGAGCGCTGTCAGGGTTTGGGCCAGATTGGGTGTCATGATGTGTTGAGTTTTAGGCGTTCGAGCCGCCACCAGACTGTAGAGCAGGGGCAAGACGACCAGCGTTAGTAACGTAGCCGATACCAGTCCACCGATGACGACGGTGGCGAGGGGTTTTTGTACTTCGGCTCCGGCTGAGGTTGACAACGCCATCGGCAGAAAGCCCATCGAGGCCACCGCCGCCGTCATCACCACCGGCCGAAACCGGACCGCCGTGCCTTGTTTTACGCGCTCCAAGACGTTGGTAACGCCTTCTGATTCAAGCTGATTGAAATAGCTGATGAGCACGATGCCGTTGAGTACGGCGATACCAAACAGCGCAATGAACCCCACGCCCGCCGAAATGCTGAACGGCATGCCTCGTAGCCAGAGTGCCAGCACCCCGCCAATGGCCGAGAGCGGAATAGCCGTGAAGATCATGAGCGCCTGCGAGAACGAGCCGAACGTGAAGAACAAGAGCAGCCCGATCAGGACCAGCGCCAGCGGCACCGCCACACCGAGCCGCTCTTTAGCCTTTACCAGGTTCTCGAACTGCCCGCCAAACGTGTAGCTGTAACCGGCCGGCAGCGGCACGTCTTTTTCGAGCACCGCCTTCATCTCGCCCACCAGACTCTCCACATCCCGCCCCCGCACGTTAATGCCGATGGTGATGCGCCGCCGGGCATTGTCGCGCGAAATCTGCATGGGCGCATCCTGATAACGGATGGTGGCCAGTTGTTCCAGCGGAACCTGTTGCCCGTTCGGGAGGTCGACGTAGAGTTGGCGAATGTTGTCGATGTCCTGCCGGTAGGTACTGTCGAGGCGCACGACCAGGTCGAACCGTTTTTCGCCTTCGAACACGACCCCGGCGGTTTCGCCCGCAAAAGCTGTTTTCAGAATACGGTTCAGCCCCGCCACCGACACGCCGTACTGGGCCAGCCGTGCCCTGTTGTACGACACCAGCATCTGCGGCAGTCCGCTGATCTGCTCTACTTTCAGATCACCCACGCCGGGAATCGACTTCAGCTTGGCCGCCGCCTGATTGGCTTTGGTGAACAACGTACCCAGGTCTTCGCCATATATCTTCACGGCAATGTCTGATTTAACACCCGTCATTAACTCGTTGAACCGCAGTTGGATGGGTTGCGTAAATTCTAGATTCAGGCCGGGAAGTACACTGAGTGCCCGCTCCATTTTCTGAATCAGCTCTTCCTTCGTTTTTGCCGTTGTCCAGTCGCCGGGTTCTTTCAGCAGCACCATCACGTCGGCCGCTTCGATGGGCATGGGGTCGGTCGGAATTTCGGCGGTACCGATCTTGGAAATCACCTGATTGACTTCGGGAAAGCCGTTCTTGAGAATCGTTTCGATGCGGCGGGTCGTTTCCACCGTTTGCGATAGCGACGAACCCGGTTTCAGCGTGAGGCTGATGGCAATATCCCCTTCGTCGAGGTTAGGGATAAATTCGCCGCCCATCGTGGTAAACAGCCAGACGGCCATGGCCAGCAACGCCAGCGACCCGGCCAACACGGTTTTCCGCCAGCGCAGGGCTCCGTTGAGCAGGGGCGCATACAGCCGGTACAGGAATTTCATGATCCGATCGGCCAGCGTACCTTCTTCCTTAATGTCTTTCCGCAGCAGCGTGGCAGCCATCATGGGTACGTAGGTGACGCACAGGAGCATAGCTCCCACAATGGCAAAGCCAACCGTCAAGGCCATGGGCCGGAACATCTTGCCTTCAATACCCGTCAGCGACAGAATGGGTACGTATACGATCAGGATAATAAGCTGCCCGAACAACGCCGACCGCATCAGCCGGTTCGATGAATCCAACGCGATCTCGTCCATCGATTGGGTACGTGCCGCCTGTGTGTGTACGATCTGAAAAATCATGCTCTCTACGATGATCACCGCCCCGTCGACCAGCAGGCCGAAGTCGATGGCACCGAGGCTCATCAGGTTGGCCGATACGCCGAAGACGTGCATCATTCCCAGCGCAAACAGCATACACAGCGGAATGACCGACGCCACCACCAGCCCCGCCCGCCAGTTGCCCAAGAGCAGCAGCAACACGGCCATCACAATCAGCCCGCCTTCGAGCAGGTTCTTGGCTACGGTGTGAATGGCCTTGTCGATGAGTACTTTACGATCCAGAAAGGGTTCGATGGTCAGACCAGCCGGTAAGCTTTTCTGGATTTCGGCGATGCGCGTCTTCACGCCCTCGATCGTCTTTTCCGACGACGCGCCCTTGAGCATCAGCACAATACCGCCCACCACTTCGCCATGTCCGTTGCGGGTCATGGCCCCGTAGCGCACCGCGTGGCCAATATCGACCCGCGCCACGTCACGCACCAGAATAGGTGTAGGCCCTTCGTTCCTGACCACGATCTGCCCAATCTCGGTCGGCGTTTTCACCGTGCCTTCGCCCCGGATGAAGAACGCTTCCGGCCCCTTTTCGATGTAGCTGCCGCCCGTGTTCGCGTTGTTGGCCGATAGCGCGTCGACTACCTCGGTCAGGGTCGTGTTCATGCCCCGCAGCCGTTCGGGGTCGATCTGGACTTCGTATTCTTTCAGATACCCGCCCAGGCTGCTGACCTCCACCACGCCGGGTACGCCCGCCAGCTGCCGTTTCACGATCCAGTCCTGCACCGTGCGTAGTTCGGTGGCCGAATACTTTGTTTCGAACCCGTCTTTGGGCCGGATCACGTACTGGTAAATTTCGCCAAGTCCCGTGGTGATCGGGGCCAGTTGCGGCGTACCGGCGGTTAGTTCGGCTTCGGCGGCTTTGAGTTGTTCGGTGACTAGCTGCCGGGCCTGAAACGTGGGCGTCTCATCGTCGAACACCACGGTGATGACCGACAGCCCGAAGCGGGAGATGGACCGGATTTCGGTGACGCCAGGTACGTTCCTGAGCGTCGATTCGAGGGGGAAAGTGACGAACTGTTCGGTTTCCTGGGCGGCCAGTGACGGCACCTGCGTAATGACCTGAACCTGGTTGTTGGTAATATCGGGAATAGCATCGATGGGCAGTTGACGCAGGGCATAACTTCCCCAGGCAATCAACGCCACGACGCCCAGCGCTACCATCAACTTCTGATGGACGCTGAACTGAATGATTTTTTGCAGCATAAATGGGTAACTCGTTGATAGATAAAGGCCAACCATCCGAGCCCGTGTCGTGAACACGGGTCCGGATGGCCAACTAATCGAAACGGGGAGTTACCCTAAACGGGGCGGTTGGAACAGCCAGGATGCTGACTGAAAGGAGTATAGATTCTCGTAGGCGAACCGGCCAGGTACGTGCAGAATCAGGCCCGAAGAGATCGTGGGCCACCAATGCAACTGCGAAATGATAAAGACGAAACCGACCGAGAGGTGATTGTACATGGGCAGTTTAGTGCCTTCATGCGGTGTTTGGGCGTGTTTCGAGGCCGTATTGTAGTGCAGATCCATGAACTGCCAGAAATCGAAGTCGGTACCCGCTGCCTGTTTATGCAACTTGTAATGAGCAATCAGGCCCGGTATCTTGAAGACCTCTTCCACATCGGTTTGCGGAAACAGACTGCCAGCCAGCATAAGTACCCCCAGAAAAAGCGCCACCGCAGATTTCATAGCACAAAGGTACGGGTCAATGCGTAACAGATTCGTCTAAAAACGATTAATCATATAGATATAAAATAGTAATAGGTAACAACGCTGGCATCTTGTCGAGCTTACCAAACAGGGTAGTCCTTTGTGCTGCCTAGCTGAACGAAATGAGGCGGATGGCTCACGCGCACCGCGTGAGCCAATTCAATAGATTATTATTTCGATTTGAGTAATAAGTAGGGGACGTAAAAACTATTCGTCGGGTAATAGCCTTCAACCAGCCGATAAGCCCCATTTGCGCCTAACTCCTGGCACTTCTTCAATAACTCACGCTTCACTTTCTTGTCAACGCTGAGCGATCTGGGGTTGATCGGAATGTAAACGATTCCCAGGCGCTTCGTGACCGGCGGGATGTCGCGTTCCAACAGAAAAATGGTGACGGCATTACCTGCATTGCCTGAGGAGTCGGCCGAACTGATTTGACTTATCGTAATTGCTTCGGCTGGTACTACTACTGAGCGCATACAGCTTACAATGCTTACGCTTAATAGGCTTGTTAGGATGGCTAGTCGTTTCATTCGTACGGGTGATGAGTGCTCCTGAAGTTAACCGA
The DNA here is from genome assembly GCF_011742925.1 of Fibrivirga algicola. Lineage (GTDB taxonomy): Bacteria > Bacteroidota > Bacteroidia > Cytophagales > Spirosomataceae > Fibrella > Fibrella algicola. The sequence continues at coordinate 417,876 of NZ_WAEL01000003.1, read as the reverse complement.
ATATAGCCTGAGTGGTTTCACTTTCAGGTAGATGAGTACACTCCCCGCCGCCAGGTCAGGTTTTATTGCCGTGTAAATGGACGACTAGTTGCGGGTTATTTGCCAGTAGTGCCTTTAACCTTCACCGATTGCGCTACGTCGATAAATGGAGCGATCCAGATTTCGTTTTCGTGCTGTTTCAGGAATTGGAGGAGCTTGCGGTGTTCGGGAAGGGCCACATTCAGATTATGTTCGCCACCCACGCCATGAAACAGGAAGACCAGCACCGAGTTGGTTGCCATAGCCTGCTTCACCAGCGCAATCATCTGTTCGCCCGTCTGCCCATTGATACCATAGGCGCCTACATTGGCCAAATCGACCGCTGTGGGCTGACGCATTTCGCTGGCAGTTCCACGAGCTGCCACAAAATCGCCCTTTACCTGATTGAAATAATAGGTGCCGCCAATGGTTCGGTCGCCGCAGGGATAAGCGAAGGTGCGCTGCTTTTTGCCATCGAGGGCCTCCAGGAACGTATTGGTCATCCTGATCTCATCAACGATCCGGGGAACGGTGTAAGCGCTCAGGTCGCGGTCTGGCTTGACCCACTCACGGCCGGGACCACCGGTGCAGGGGTGAAACAGGGTGTGGTTGGCAAGCTCATGCCCGTGCGTGGCGGCTTTTTTCCAGTCGGCCACACGCGCCGTAACACCGGGAAAACTGCCCGACAGGTAGAATGTACCTTTAAAACCCAGCGAATCCAGGGCCGGTACCACGTTGTCGAGGTGTACCTGCAAGCCATCGTCGTAGGTCAGCGCCACTGCGCATTTTTTGTCCTGCCAGGCCGGGTTCTGGGCGAAGAGTAGCCCGCTGAAGAGTGAGAGACTAATGGTAAGGAGACTATTTTTCATGAAAGGGGTTTAGAGAATGGGTTGAATGTCGAGTTAATTAAGTGGTTGCTTCGCATTTGTAGGCTTCACGAGCCTGCCGAAGGGCTTAGCTCGAGAAGCTTACAAAGGCGAGGTACTTACGACGGTTTTTGTGTGAGCAAACCTCTTCGGCGGAGGAGAGGTTTGATGTCGGGTTCGGCACCACGGAAGTTGCGATATAGCGTCATAGGCTCATCGGTGCCGCCGCGCTCCAGTACGTTTTTTCGGAACGATTCGGCCGACTTCTTATCAAACAACCCCTTCTGCTTGAACACCTCAAACGCATCGGCATCGAGTACCGCCGACCAGATATAGCTGTAATAACCGGCTGAATAACCGCCTGCGAATACGTGCTGGAAGTAGGTGCTTCGGTAACGCGGTGGAATCTGATCGATCAGGCCAATCTTATCCATTGCCTGCTTTTCAAATGTCAGCACCTCGGCGGGGTCTTTCAGGCCGGGCGTTTGGCCGGGCTTGAGCGTATGATACGCCATGTCGAGCAGCGACGCGGCTAAGTACTCGCTGGTCGAGAAACCCTGATTGAAGAGGCTACTTTTTTCGATTTTCTCAATCAGTGCGTCGGGAATAACCTGGCCAGTTTTATAATGTTTGGCGTACAGCTTCATCATCTGCGCTTCCTGCGACCAGTTTTCCATGATCTGCGAGGGTAACTCCACAAAGTCGCGGGGCACCGACGTACCTGATTGACTGCCGTATTTAACGTTTGAGAGTAACCCGTGCAGGGCGTGACCAAACTCGTGGAAAAACGTGCGGGTTTCGTCGAGGCTCAACAAGGCGGGGGTATCGCCGGTGGGCTTGGAGAAGTTACAGACGATCGACACGACGGGCGTTATTTTTTTGCCGTTCTCTACTTCCTGCCGCCGGTAGCTGGTCATCCAGGCACCACCCCGTTTACTGGCGCGGGGGTGAAAATCCATGTACATAATGCCAATGTGGCTACCGTCGCTTTCCTTCACTTCATACGCTACCACATCTTCGTGGTAAACGGGCAGGTCGGTACGGCGTTCGTAGCGCAGACCGTACAGCTTGCCGGTAAGCATGAAGATACCTTCGCGCACATTGTCGAGCGAGAAGTAGGGGCGGAGTTCCTGCTCATCGAGATTGTATTTCTCTTTGCGCAGCTTTTCGGCATAATACCGCCAGTCCCAACCGGCCAGTTTCTCATTCTTGCCTTCTTTGGTCATCAGCGCCTGCAACTCGGCCGCTTCCTTCTGGGCTACAGGTACGGTGGCGGTCCAGAGCTGGTTCAGCAATTCGCCCACCTTGGCGGGTGTTTTAGCCATGCTTTCTTCCAGAATGTAGGCGGCGTGGTTGTCGTAGCCGAGCAGCTGCGCCTTTTCGGCCCGTAGAGCTACCATACTGGCCATAATGGCTTTGTTGTCTCGGGCGTCGTTGTGATTGCCCCGTTCCAGATAGGCGCGGTAGATTTTTTCGCGCAACGCCCGGTTGTCGGCGTATTGCAGAAACGGCATGATACTCGGATTTTGCAGGGTAAACACCCATTTGCCCGGCTGGGTACGTTTCTTCGCCTCGTCGGCGGCCGCCGCAATGACCGAGGCCGGCAGACCACTCAGATCGGCCTGGTTATCGATCACGAGCGTGTAGGCGTTGTTTTCGGCCAGCAGGTTCTGTCCGAATTTGATGGTCAGTAACGACAGTTCACCGTTGATCTTCCGCAGCCGATCCTGCTTGTCGGCAGGCAGGCCCGCGCCACCCCGCACAAAATCCTTGTAAGTCTTTTCAAGCAACCGCAGTTGATCACCCGATAGCTTCAGCTTGCTGCGCTGGTCGTAAACCGCTTTTACCCGGGCAAACAGGGCCGGATTCAGTGAAATGTCGTCGCTGTGTTTCGATAGCTTCGGCGAAACGGCCTGAGCGATTCGCTGCAATTCATCGTTGGTATTGGCGCTGTTGAGGTTGCCGAATACCGTGTTCACCCGGCGCAGCAGATCGCCGCTGTTTTCCAGGGCTTCAATAGTGTTGGCAAACGTGGGCGCTTCCTTTTTGCTAGCAATGGCGGCGATCTCAGCCACCTGCCGTTTCATGCCCTCGTCGATGGCCGGCTCAATATGCTCGGGCTTAATTTTATCGAAGGCAGGTACGTCGAATGGGGTATTGTATGAACTGAAAAACGGATTGGGTGTCGGTGGGTCAGTCACTGGCGCAAAAGCGGTTGTAAACACAGTGGATAAAACAAGGGCAAGTATGACGTTCATGGGTCTGATTCAGATGAAGGTTATCGACAAAGATACTTGATTTATCAAGTGAAGAATCTGACCTATTTCCCGCTTCTGATGGTGAGTTTTAGGTATTCTGCTGCTTGTAAGGTGGAGTTTAATCGTCAACTACAACCATGTCTATTTCTCATAAAAAAGTAAACCAGTTTGCCATCTGGTTTATCATTGCCCTGGTAGCTGCTTCGCTGAAAGCGGTTGCCTTTGCGCCTAAGCGTGAGTTCTACCAACTGAAAGTCTACCACGTTAAAAACGCAGACCAGAAGGCACGCCTCGAAAAGTATGTGCAGCAAGCGTACATGCCCGCCCTGCATCGCGCCGGTGTCAACAAAGTAGGGGTATTCAAACCTACGCAGATCGATTCGCTGCTGTTTGTCCTGATCCCGTTCAAGTCGGCCGATCAGTTCATGAAGCTGTCGGGCAAACTCGATAAAGACAAGGAATACGCCACCGCCGCGCAGGATTACATCAATGCGGAGTTTAATAACCCGGTTTACAGCCGGTTCGAATCGATTCTGATGGAAGCCTTTGAAACCATGCCCACGCTGAACGTACCTGCGTTGCAGGCGGCCCCGTCGGAGCGGATTTATGAATTGCGCAGCTACGAAGCCGCCACGGAGAAACTGCACGAGAATAAAATTCGTCAGTTCAACCAGGGCGAACTGGATATCTTCAAGCGGCTGGGCTTCAATACCGTTTTCTGCGGACAGGTGAAAGCCGGTGGCAAAATGCCCAACATGTTCTACATGACGTCGTTTGAGAATCGGGCCGCCCGCGATGCGCACTGGAAAGCGTTCAGTGCCGATCCGGCCTGGAAAACGCTCAACTCACTGCCCGAGTACGCCCACAACTTCATGCGCATGGACATGTTCCTGCTGAACCCAACGGCCTACTCCGAGATTTAGCCAACCGGACCAACCTTGTCTAAAAAGCAGCAGCCTGATTCAGGTTGCTGCTTTTTTTGCTAATATGCCAGATCAACTAACCAACCACCTATGCGCTATCTCTTCCTACTTCTTTCTTTACTCACGTATACGGCCCGAAGCCAGTCCCTCTCAGCGACCGAGAAAAATGTGATTGCCGCCGTACGGAAGCAATTGCCTGAAACAGAAGCTTTTCTGGAGAAAGTCGTGAACATCAACAGCGGGACGCTCAACAAAGAGGGCGTCCGGACGGTGGGGAAGCTGATGGCCGACGAGTTTGAGAAGCTTGGCTTCAAAACGGAGTGGATCACCTTACCCGATTCCGTCAACCGGGCGGGTCATCTGGTAGCCACTCGGCAGGGTAAACGGGGGAAGAAACTTTTCCTGATTGGTCACCTCGATACTGTTTTTGAGAAAAGCCTGCCGATGGAACCCGTCACACGCCTGAACGATTCGACGGCCTCGGGGCAGGGCGTCAACGACATCAAAGGCGGCGACGTGCTGATCATTGCCGCGTTGAAAGCGTTGCAGGCCCAGAAGTTGCTCGACGACACATCGATCACCGTGTATTTCACCGGCGACGAAGAGAGCGCAGGCGGTGGCGAACGAAGCCGACAGGATTTCATCGAGCGCGCAAAACGGTGCGACGTAGCCCTGGCGTTTGAAACGGCTCAGGGATTACACAGTGTCACTACGGGGCGGCGCGGGTCGAGCAGCTGGACGCTGACTGTGAAAGCCCGGACCGGCCACTCGTCGGGGGTGTTCAGCGCGATGGGTTACGGAGCCATTTATGAAGCTGCCCGTATTCTGACTGAATTCCGGCGGGCGTTGGGGCAGGAAAAGTACCTCACCTTCAATCCGGGTCTAATGGTGGGCGGCTCAGAGGTACGTTACGATGACAACACAGCCAGGGCCGAGACCATTGGCAAGACCAACATTGTGGCTGGATCGGCGCTGGTGAAAGGAGACCTGCGTTTTCTGGGTGAAGCGCAGAAAGCAAGCGCCCGCACGCGAATGCGTGAGATCGTAGAGAAGAGCCTGCCCTTAACTAAAGCAACTATCTCGTTTGCCGACGGCATTCCCTCTATGGAGCCTACTGCCGGCAATGATGCCCTTCGCCAACAGGTCGATCAGGTTAGTCGGGATATGGGGTTAGGTCCGGTTACGGCGGGCGACCCCGGTTCGCGCGGTGCGGGCGATGTGTCGTTCGTTGCCCAGTACCTGCCGTGCCTGGATGGGCTGGGTGCTTCCGGCAAAGGCGCGCACAGCATCGAAGAAACAATCAATCTCAAAGAATACCCCCTCCTGATCCAGCGCACGGCGGTGCTGCTGTACCGCATGACGCGGTAGGAGGCGGGGGTGTGGGTTCGTTGTCATGTATTGCTGATGTGCTAGGTTGGCTATGCGTCAGCAATACATTAAAGCACGAAGCCAACCAGCGCTTTAGCAATTACAAACACCCCTACGCTTCTCCCAAAAGGGCCAGTGTCTTCGGGTCTGGTGCACCGTTGTAATACTTGTCCAGCACCGCCTGAAAAACGGGATTTGTGTTAGGAACAAGACTAAACAAAGTCATACTGGAGCGTAGCTTCATATCATCGGGCGAGCCTAAAATCTGATTGGCCGTCTTTCCATCTACATGCACCATGGCCGTGGCAATATCGATGAGGCGCGGCCCGAGTACGGGATGATTCAGGTAATCAACTGCTTCATGAAGGGTGTTTAATCCGTAAAAGCGAGCTGTACTGCTAAAGCCCAAGCCCGTTAGCTGTGGAAACACGTACCACATCCAGTGGCTTGTTTTTCGTCCATTCCTGATTTCGGCCAGGGCATCAGCATAGTTGTTGGCTTGCGCGTCGACAAAGCGACTGAGGTCTGTGACTTCTTGCATGATTGATAACACAAATTGATAGCGCAATGGGCTACGCCTTGAACTGGCGCAGGTTATACGTGAACGTCATCATGAAATAACGGTTCAACACCAGCGAACGGCTGTCTTCCAGGTACGTCTCCGAGAACGTGCGGCTGATGCTGTTGTTCTGATTCAGCAAATCGAAAACTGATAGCCGTAGCTCGCCGTTCTGACTTTTGAACAACCGCTGCGCAAAACTGGCGTTCCAGAGCGTAAACTTCTGATTGAAGCCACCCGATAATCCCGCATACTGCTGGTAGTTGACGTCGGAACGGAGCACCATGCCCTTCCATATGTTCCAGACTACGTTGGCTCCAGCCCGTTGTGTGCTGAACGAGTTGTTTAACTGCGGGCGCAACGTGTTGATAACCTGATTGTAGCCGTAGTTGTACGACAGCGTGAAATCGACTTTCTCGCTGATGTTACTGCTGAGCACCACGCCCTCGCTCAGCGCAAACGAGTTGGCCCGGTTCACCTGGTAGTTGATCACACTTGGCGTGCTGTTGTAAGTGGCACTAGTGTTGAAATTCAGGTTGCTTTTGATGAATGTCAGTGGCGTTCCGTACGAAGCAAAAGCCCGCAGGTTCATGGCATCTTCGGTGTTGACGGGGCGGGTTAGCTGCGTGCCCTTCTGCAGAAAAATGCCTTCACCCGTCGACGATGTGACGCCCGGCACTACCATGGCGCTATCAGCAATAAAGAGCGACGAACCGATGGGGTCATTCGTGAAATTGGCACTGAGCAGGGCCACAATACTGCTTGCCTTTTCTACAGCCGTTTTGGTGAAGCGCGCCGACAGGTTGTGGCTGTAGCTTTGTTGCAGGTCGGGGTTGCCAATGGTTTGCAGCAGCGGGTTGGTATTGTTCAGTACGTTCTGCAACTGATTGATGCTGGGGGCCTGCGTGTTGGTCCGGTATGTAAACCGGAGGCGCAGATCGTCGGTGAAGCGGTAGTCGGCGGTTACGGTGGGCAGCAGGTTGGTAAAGGCCCGCGTTACCATATCGTTGCGGGGAAACAGTTGTTCGCTTTGTAAATCGGCCCGTTGCAGATCGACCGAGGCCGACAGGCGTAACGTTTTGGTATTTACGTTGTAGCCAACGCCTGCCCGCTGGGTCAGGTAATCATTGTCGAACTGGTTGCTCAGGAGCGAATCCAGCAGGTTGTACCGGTCCGATGCAGGGTTGAGGCGGTACGTGAACCGGTCTGAATTGCTGCGGTTGATGCCCGCGTTATACGATAGTTGCAATAAGCCTTTGCCCAGTGGTTCTGTATAATTCACGTTGGCCGATAGCTGGTAGCTATTCGACCGGTTGGTAGTGCGTTGGTTGATGGCCTGCCGGGTGGTGCTATCAACGTTCACAAAATCATTGATCGAGGCCAGCGTGCTCATCCCGTCGCGGTCGTTGACCGACGTACCCAGATTCAGCGATAGTGTACGACCGCGTTTCTCGAACCGGTGCCGGAACAACAGCGAGTTACTGAATGATAGCCCCTGATTGGTCGAGGTAAAGGTGTTATCTGACCGGTTGAGCAGGCTGTTGCCTAGCCGTGTTTCGCTGTTGGTAACCGACCGGGAATCGTTGGTCTGAAAACTCAGCCGGGGAGTCAGTAAGATCGAGTTGTTTCGATTGATGGTATAGTCCAGCCGGAAGTTCAGCCGGTGGTTCATATTCGTGCTGCTGTTCGAGGTCTGTTCCCGGTACGTCTGGGTCGAATCGCCCGTGTTGTTGTAGTACTCGCGTAGCAGCGACTGCTCGTTGCGGTTAGTGCTCTGGTTGAGGAAGTAGCTACCGCGAATGGTCATTTTCTTGCCCCATGAGTCGGTGTAGTTGATGCCCAGCGAATTGGTTGTGTTGATACCGCCCTGCTGGCCAACCAGGAAATTGTCGGTACCTCCGCCACCACCCTGGCCACCTCCACCGCCGCCCGGTGCGCCGCCGCCACCGCCCCGGCCACCACGACCGCCTCCGCCGCCACCCTGGCGCTGATTGCCGCCACCACCTCCGCCCCCGAGTACGCCCAGCAGATCCTGACTCGCGAAGTTTTGCTGGTTGATGTTGTTGCTTTGCCCGATGATCGAGATACGCCGGTCCCCTTTGAACAGGTTTACACTACCCCCCGCGGCAAACGTAGCATCGGTGCCGTCGACGGGCGTACCTACACCGGCATAGACCCGGCCAAACTGGCCATTACGCCGGTCGGCCCGGGTAATGATGTTGATGGTTTTTAGCGTGTTGCCGTCATTGACGCCCGTAAACTGCGATTGATCACTCTGGCGGTCAAATACCTCGATTTTATCGATAACCTCGGCGGGCAAGTTCCGCAGGGCGATGGTTGGGTCATCGCCAAAAAACGGCTTTCCGTCAACCAGAATCTCCCGTACATCTTCGCCCTGCACCTTAATGCCGCCACCACTCATGTCGACGCCCGGCATTTTCTTGACGAGGTCCTCCGCCTGCGCGTCGCGGTTTACTTTAAAGGCGTTGGCGTTGAACTGGAGCGTATCGCCTTTTTGCTCAGCAGTGGGCGTTTTCCCTTTTACAATTACCTCATTGAGCTGCCGGGCAGTTTCCAACAGGATAATCGTGGGTAACTCCACGCGGCCCGAATCGATTCGCAGGGTAGCCTCGGTGGTGTTATAGCCAACAAAAGAAGCCAGCACTTTGTAGTCGCCAGCTGGCAGGTTGTCGATTAGAAAGCGGCCGTCGATATCGGTAACCACTCCTCGTCGGATGGTGCTGTCGGAAACACTGTTGACGCGAACGGTTACGCCAATGAGCGTATCGCCTTTTGCGCCGGTAACATTGCCACTGACCGAACCTGCCTGTTGACTGAAACCAAGGGTGGCCGTCAGCAGCAGAAGGAATAACCCGAGTGCCGCCCGGCTAGTTGTGTGGGCTAGGAATATCTTCATAACGTTGCGTAATACAAGGGCTTACCTAGGCAGACTCACCCGATGGAATAGGATAGTTGGCTACAGCATGAAGACCAAAAACCGGTGGTTTGTTTAGCACGCTGTTGGTACTTAGGCTCTGTTCCTGAACCAAACTTGCGGTCGGGGTGAAAAAAAAGGGATCGCTCACCAAAGCGATCCCTTTCCTAAGTTGCTGATGCTGGTGTTTTACCGTGTTGAGTCGGCGGGCATACCGGCGCGCCTCGACCGGGGCATGCGGAAAGCGCGACCCGGCAACTCACCCAGCAGTTTGTTGAGCAGTTGGCGCTGTTCTGGCGTGCAGATGCCCGCCACCCGGTCGAAATGGGCCAGCGTCAGTAAGTCTACATTGGCGGCTTGCTCGTGGAATGCCAATGCCTGCTGGCGGCGCTGGGCATCGGTAAACGACGAGTCGGTCAGCCGGAAGTAGGCTTTCCGTGCTTGCTTCAGTGGGGCCTCCTGCTGCTTCATCGTCTGGAAATAAGTCTTTTGCAGGCCAGCCAACTGGGTCCGTTGCTGATCGGTAAACCGAAGTGTATCGGCCAGAAACGTACCTGAGCGTGTTCGATACCGCCGGTGCTCGGTAGCGGCCGGACGTACCCAGAACCAGGTCAGTAACCCAATATTCAGAAAAACCAGAGCCGCAATGATCCCCAGTAAAAGACGGATGCGCCGTTGCTCATTCATACGCCAGAATAACCGGATTTATGTCATACTCATCGAGAAAAGCACCTGTAGCCGCCGTCGCGGCTTGAGTCGTTGCCTGTTTGTCTGTCCACCAGGCAGCACCAGCCACCACGCCAATATTGAGCAGCACCAGCAGGAGTAGGGCCGAGTAGGCATAGGCGGGCTGACGCAGCCACCACGGCAGCCACTCGGCTGTTTCCACTGACTGGGCCAGCCGGGCTTGCAGGCGCGTGTAAAAAAATGGGCGCATCTCGGGTTGGGGACGCTCACCCCAACGGTGAAAATCGGATTCCCACTCCCGCATTTCGTTTGGTTCCTGCATTGATTCGTTCATGATCTGATGTACGGTGTTAACTTCTTGCGTAACGTTTGCCGGGCCCGAAACAGCAGCGATTCGACCGCCGATACCGACGTTTGCATCACGTCGGCAATTTCCTGGTACGACAGTTCTTCCTGGTAATGCAGCGTAAAGGCGACTTTTTGCGTGTCGGCCAGCGACTGTACTGCCCGGCCAATCAGCTGCACCCGCTCGTTGGCTTCCAGTACGGTATCGGGCGTCTGAAAATCGGGCGGGTCGTAGCGTTCAGGTTCATCATCGTCGAAGAGGCTGGTGAGAAAGGCGAACCGCTTTTTTCGTTTACGATCGCGCTCCTTTTTCAGGGCCCTCGACGTGGTTAGTCGATAGAGCCAGGTAGCCAGACTGGCTTCGCCGCGGAAACTGGCAATTGTTCTATATACTTCAATGAACACTTCCTGCGCCACGTCTTCCGCTTCTTCGGGCGTTGGAACAATGGCGAGGGCCGTGCGAAACACCCGCTTCTGATAGGTATCGACCAGCCAGCGAAACGCCGATTCGTCGCCTGCCTGAAGGCGGCTTATGCGGGTTATTTCGTCGGCCTGTTCGTTCTGCACATCAGCGTTCTTTTGGTGATAGGCCCTGTTTGCGCGTCAAACTTGCGGTGAAGGGTGAAAAAAAGATTTGCCTATATCGACACTGGATGGTCATTGACTGCTTTCCAATAAATGACAGGAAATGGTAGTTACAGCGTTCGTACACAATTGCTCTGCGATGAGTTGCGAATGAATTTTTCCTGCTCTTATGCGTTTCGCGAGACAGCTACAGTTCTTTGCCGCAGTGTGGGCAGCAGCGCGGGGCTTTCTGGTAACGGATATGCTCGGTGAAACCAGATACCAGAATACCCGTTGGCAGGGCAAATAAGGCGATACCTAATATTGCCGAGACCCCGCCCAGCACTTTGCCCAACGGAGTTATGGGGTGAATATCGCCATAGCCAACTGTCGCCATCGCGTTGATGCCCCACCACATCGTGGCCGGAATACTGGAGAAGGCCTCCGGCTGAGCTGAATGTTCAACGTAATACATCACGCTGGAGATAATGATGAGCATAAAAATCACCATGATCAGGCTCAGCACTAGCTCCTCTTTTTTATCCCGCACTACATTTAAGATCAACCGGTAGGCGTGCGAGTATTTCGATATGCGGAACAGCCGGAAGATTCGGAAAAGGCGCAGGATACGGACGATCGCCAAATCGGTGGCAAAAAGGCTAACGTAGAAGGGCAGTATGGCGAGTAAATCGATGATGGCCGAGGTCGACAGAACGTACCTGAGCCGCCCCCAGAACCAGTGCTGATACCGATCGTTCTCGACACAGATCCACACCCGGAGGATGTACTCAACCGTAAAGAACATCACGGAGAAGAGCTCAAAATCGTAAAAAAGGCGGCTGTATGTCTGGTTATAGGCGGGAACCGTATGCATCACGATAGCCAGGGCGTTCAACGTGATGATGGTGATAAGGGTAATGTTGAACACCAGGCTGGCCCCCCGGCGCTGCCCCGCCGAGGTCTCCATAATACGGTAAAGCGTACGGCGAATGTAAGGAATACTGATTGACATGGTGAGTAGGATCGATAGCTATAAAAATCGATCTAAATCCCGACAATTCAGTAATTGAAGCGTGTATTCGGCATAGCATACCCGTACCGCGGACTGCAGTCCGCATCTGATAGATGCTACATGCAGACTGAAGATAGTGGTACGGGTATGCTATGCCGAATATGGGAACGCCAGTGGGTCTGGGTACGTAAATTCGTAACCCGTGGCCTGCATCAGTTTATCGCCGTTGATCACTTTATACGGAATAGGCTCAGCTGGGGTAACGAACGTGGGGAGGGCGTATCCGAAGTCAGCACAGCTTTTCCGGTAAATCGCCTCGCGTGTTGGGTGCTGCGGCGCAACGGCATTGAACGTGCCGGTCAGTGCTTGTTCAATGGTGGCGGCTAGCAGCCCGACAGCATCTGACTGGTGAATGTAATTGACAGGTACGTTGCCGCTGTCGACGGTTCGGCCCGCCACGTACTTGCCCGGAATTCGCCGGTCGCCCATCAAGCCGGCGCAACGCACAATGGTGACAGCCCTGTGCTGATCGGCCAGCGATAGCCAGATTTGCTCCGCTTCGGCCAGCGCAGGGGCTGCCGATTGGTCGGGTGTAATCACGTCGTCTTCCACCATATCGCGGTTCAGCTCGGGATAAACCGAGGTTGAACTGACGTACAGGATGTGCTTGATACGGGAGGAACGTACCTGGTCGGCCAGCAAACGCATCTGCTCCGGGTGGAACGCGTCGCCCTGTTGTCCGGCTTTCGGCGGAATATTCACCACCAGATAATCGGCATCGAGCAATGGTTGCAGGTCACCTTCCGGTGCAGGGGTAAGCCGCAACAGGTACGTATCGATTCCTTTTTGCCGTAGTAATGCAAGCTTGTCGGGGGTGGTGGTGCTGCCCTGAACAACCGTACCGTTTTGTTGCAGGCGCTCGGCCAGGGGTATGCCCAGCCAGCCGAGTCCAATGAGGCTAAGTTGCAACGGTCTCATCGGCATCTACCCAGACTTCCATCGTGTTCATGGTCATTGGGCCAAATTGAGTCATAAACGCAACATCGGCGGCATCACGGCCGTAGGCAACGGTAATGCGGTTACCCTTCGGTTCGGTTTGCGTAGCGTCGAATGTGTACCAGATCCCGTTGATGTAGGCTTCGAACCAGGCGTGGAGGTCCATCGGTTTCAGCTCGTGCAGGTAGCCAACCACCATCCGGGCCGGAATGCTCAGGCTACGGCATAGCGAAATGCCCAGGTGCGTAAAATCGCGACAGACACCCACCTTGTTGTAGAGCGTGTCTGCGCCCGAGGTGGTGGAATCGCTGGTGCCGTATTCATACCGGATGTTGGTGTTGATCCAGGCGCGGATCGCCTCTGCCTGGTCATAACCGGGTGCAACACCGGCCACAATCCTGGCGGCTTCGTTGCTGATAACCAGATAATCGGACGGGCAATAACGACTGGGTAGTAAGAAGTGTAGCACATCGTCGGGCAGGTCCTGCACAATGGTCAGGGGAGCGCCCGGATCAGTGGCTATGAGATCGTCGGTTTGCACCACCGCCTGGGTACGTATGCGGAACTTGCCGGTAGGGGCAATCAGGCGTTGGCAGAGGTTACCATACAGGTCGGTGAACTCAGTGACGGGCACTTCCGGCTCCATCTCGTAGGTTTCGCTAATAATCCATTGGCCCGCACCCGAGCGGGGGCGAAGCATCAGCATCAAGGGTGTGTCGTCCTGAACATCGAATTGAAGTTCACAACCGGCAGTCAGTTTCATGGGGGAATAGTTTCAGGTTTCAGGTAACAAACAGTTCGCCGCTTCAGTGGCTTCGTTATCCTGAAAATGATTCAAGAGCGAAACTACAGAAGCGGCGAACTGTTACAGTTGCCAGTATACTATTTTATTCTACCAAACCCGAATTCGTTGGTCGGGTGCTTTGTAGAGTTTATCGCCAGCTTTTACGTTGAAGGCGTTGTACCAGGCGTCAATGTTGCTCAGGGGCCCGTTACACCGGTATTGGCCAGGGGCGTGCGGGTCGGTCAGGATCAGTTGCGCCTGCTGCTCGGGGAGTACGTTGATGCGCCACACCTGCGCCCATGACAGAAAGAAACGCTGATCGGGTGTGAAGCCATCGATCGCTGTGTTGCTTTTGCCCTGCTTGGTTTTCTTGAAGGCATCGTAAGCAATGGCCAGGCCACCCAGGTCAGCCAGGTTTTCGCCTAGGGTCAGCTTGCCATTTACGGCCAGCGTATCCAGCACTTTGTAGCCGAAGAACTGCGCCTCTACTTTACCGGCCCGCTCTTTAAACTTATCGGCATCGGCTTTGGTCCACCAGTCGCGCAGGGTACCGTCGGCATCGTACTGGCGACCTGAATCGTCGAAGCCGTGCGTCATTTCGTGACCGATTACCGCACCGATACCACCGTAGTTGATAGCGTCGTCGGCGTCAGCATCAAAGAAAGGGAACTGCAGAATAGCAGCCGGGAACGCGATTTCGTTGTTTACCGGACTGTAGTAGGCGTTTACCGTTGGCGGTGTCATGCCCCACTCTGTTTTGTCGACGGGCTTGCCGAGGCGGTTGATCATGTAATTGTAAGACCACTGGCCGGCGGCATCTACGTTACCGAAGAAGTCATTCCGCTTGATAGTCACACCGTCGTAGTTTTTCCACTTGTCGGGGTAGCCGATTTTGCGTTTGAACGACACCAGTTTGTTGACGGCTTTCTTCTTAGTCTCGGGAGTCATCCATTCCAGGCCGTTAATGTGCTCTTTGAACGACGCTTCGAGGTTATCGACCAGCGTCATCATGCGCTGCTTGGCCTCGGGCTTAAAGTAGTTCTGCACGTACAGCTGACCTAGCATGTCGCCCAGGGTGCCGTCGATGAGGCTGCTCACGCGCTGCCAGCGGGGTGTTTGCTCTTTCTGACCCGTCAGCACTTTCGTGAACGCGAAGTTCTGGTTCACAAACGGCATGCTTAGGTAGGGAGCCGCGCCACGCAGGAGGTTCCAGCGCATATACGTTTTCACGTCGGCAACGGGGGTAGCTACCAGCAGACTGTCCATCGACTTGAAGAAGTTCAGGTTGCTCACCAGCACCGTATCCTGTCCTTCCACGCCGAACCGCTTCATCTGGTCGACCCAGTTGATGTGCGGTGTCAGCTTATCGAATTCCTTTACGGTCAGTTTGTTATACGTCTTATACGGGTCGCGCATCTCAACGCGGGCCATCTGCGCACGAGCCAGGGCCGTTTCGAGTTTAAGAACCTTGTCGGCACTTTCAGCAGCCTGGGCGTCGCCGATCAGACCAAACATCTTGGTCAGGTGATCGCGGTAAGCATCGCGGATTTTGGTGCTACGCGGATCGTTTTTCAGGTAATAGTCGCGGTCGGGCAGGGTAGTGCCGCCCTGACCAAACTGCGGCAGGTACTTGCTTACGTTCTTGCGGTCCTGTGATACGGAGAAACCGTGCAGCATACCATTGCTCTGCCGACGCTGATAACCCAGTTCGTTTAGTATGTCGGTCAGGTTTTGCAGCTTGTCGATCCGGGCGAAGTCGGACTTCAGTGGGTCCCAGCCGCGTTTTTCAATAGTCAGGCTGTCCATCCCGCTGGCGTAGAAATCGCCAACCATTTGCTGCAAGCGACCTTTCTTCGGGTTCTTGGCGGCGTCTTCCAGCAAGCTCCGCATGGCTTCTACGCTTTTTTCGCGCAGTTCATTAAAGCTTCCCCACGAGGTTTTAGAGGCAGGTACCTTATTTGTTTTCAGCCATGTACCATTGGCATAGCGGTAGAAGTCATCACCCGGCTTCACGCTGGCATCCATATTTTTTGGATCGATGAATTTTCGCTGGTCAGGGGGCAACTGCTTTTTGGGCGGATTACCGGCAAGCGTGGTACCGCCTGCTACCAGCAGCGCAGCCACCACAACGAGGCACTGTTTTTTCATGAACAGATGAAGTTGAAACTGATTTAAACATCAAATTTAACCAGAAATTTGCTCTGTACAGAAGCGGTTTGATGTTTGACGTTTGCGGTTTAACGTTGCGCTGCAACTCGACCATTGAGTGATAAGCAAAGCAACGTCAAACCGCAAACGTCAAACACCAAACCTTCTTATCGAATTGAGTTTCCAAACGTTGAGGTTGTGTGTTGCCTATTTTTTCTTACCTTTGCACTCCCATTTTTTTGGGATAGCCATAGCAAAAAAACCAATTAGTTAATGCCTACCATACAACAGTTAGTCCGCAAAGGCCGCGAGAAGCTGAACTTCAAATCGAAGTCACCAGCTCTTGATGCGTGTCCTCAGCGTCGGGGTGTATGTACGCGTGTGTACACGACCACTCCCAAGAAGCCCAATTCGGCGCTTCGCAAAGTAGCCCGTGTTCGTTTGTCGAACGGGAAAGAAGTTAACGCCTACATTCCAGGCGAAGGTCACAACCTGCAGGAGCACTCAATCGTACTGATTCGTGGTGGCCGGGTGAAAGATCTTCCAGGTGTGCGTTATCACATCGTGCGCGGTGCGCTCGATACGGCTGGCGTAAGCGGTCGTCTGCAAAGCCGGTCAAAATACGGCGCCAAGCGTCCGAAGCCAGGTCAGGTTGTTGCCGCAAAAGGCAAAGGTGCCCCAGCTAAGAAGAAAAAGTAATTAGTTAACTCAGACTGCCCGTTGAAAGACTACGGCAGAGTAAGAGAAATCTGAAGACACAATGAGAAAGTCGAAACCACCCAAGCGGTACGTGTTACCTGACCCTAAGTACAAAGAGGTCCTGGTAACCAAGTTTGTAAACAATTTGATGTACGAAGGCAAGAAGTCGCTGTCGTACGCTATCTTCTATGATGCCATCGATCTGGTTGCCAAGCGCACCAACGAAAGCGGTATCGATACCTGGAAGAAAGCGTTGAACAACGTAATGCCTTCTGTTGAGGTTAAAAGCCGCCGCGTCGGTGGAGCTACCTTCCAGGTGCCCACTGAAGTACGCGCAGATCGGAAAGTCTCGGTAGGCATGAAATGGCTTATCCGCTTTGCCCGTTCACGCGGTGAAAAAACAATGGTAGACCGTTTGGCCGGTGAAATCATTGCTGCTGCTAAAGGTGAAGGTGCCGCCGTCAAAAAGAAGGACGATACCCACCGCATGGCCGAAGCCAACAAAGCGTTCTCACACTTCCGGTTCTAGAACCGGGTTCGCTTCACTCCATGAGGCCTTGAAAGACCTTTCTGGATTGAAAATACTAAAAAGCCTCCCGCTCTGAGCAGGGGGCTTTTTTAATGCCTGATAAATCGCATCTGACCGAAACACCGTACCTTTGAAGGGTACAAAAACGGGTTTGCGGTTTACGGTTTGTGGTTTGATGGTGCGCTGCTAATCAACTGATCGTGTTTAAGCAGCGCACCATCAAACCACAAACCGTAAACTGCAAACTAACTTATAAAATGACCACAACTACGACCACCCGTACCCGCGACACGCAGATTTTTGATCTGATTGCCAAAGAGCAACACCGGCAGGAGTCGGGCATTGAACTGATCGCTTCCGAGAACTTTGTATCACCACAGGTGATGGAGGCTGCTGGTAGCGTGTTGACCAACAAATATGCTGAAGGCCTGCCCGGAAAACGCTATTACGGGGGGTGCGAAGTAGTTGATCACGTAGAGCAGATCGCCATTGATCGGGTAAAAGAACTGTTTGGCGCTACCTGGGCCAACGTACAACCCCACTCAGGCGCCAATGCCAACACAGCGGTATTTCTAGCTACGTTGAAGCCAGGCGATACTATTCTGGGCTTCGATTTGAGCCATGGTGGTCACCTGACCCACGGTTCGTCTGTAAATATTTCGGGTAAATACTTCCGGCCTACATTCTACGGTGTAGAGCAGGAAACAGGTGTTATCAACTACGACGTGGTTGAGGAAACAGCACATCGCGAAAAGCCCAAAATGCTGATCTGCGGTGCCTCAGCCTACAGCCGCGATTGGGATTATGAACGGCTGCGTGCCATTGCCGATTCGGTAGGGGCGCTGATGCTTGCCGACGTGTCACACCCGGCCGGTCTGATCGCCAAGGGGCTGCTGAACGACCCGCTCGCCCATGCGCACATTGTGACAACCACAACGCACAAAACCCTCCGGGGCACGCGTGGTGGCCTGATCATGCTGCGCAATGATTTTGAGAACCCATTTGGTCTGAAAACGCCGAAAGGTGAATTGCGCAAGATGTCGTCACTGCTCGATTCGGGTGTATTCCCCGGCACGCAGGGCGGACCGCTGGAGCACATCATTGCGGCGAAAGCAGTAGCCTTTGGTGAAGCCCTGACCGATGATTTCTATGACTACGCCGTACAAGTGAAAGCAAACGCGCAAGCTATGGCTAAAGCCTTTACGGAGCGGGGTTATCGGATCATTTCGGGTGGCACAGACAACCATCTCATGCTGATCGACCTGCGTACGAAAGGCGGACAGGCGACAAGCCTAACCGGCAAACTGGCCGAAAACACACTGATTAAGGCTGACATTACGATTAACAAAAACATGGTTCCGTTTGATGACAAATCGCCGATGGTAACGTCGGGGATGCGCGTAGGAACGGCTGCCATGACAACGCGCGGCATGAAAGAAGCTGATATGGAGATTATTGTAGGCTACATTGATGAGGTATTAATGAACCACGATAACGATCAGAAGATTGATGCCGTTCGGGAGAAAATTAACGCCTGGATGAAGGCATTTCCGTTATACGCTTAACTGTGTTTGTTGTTTGTGATTTGTCGTTTGAGGTTGCTCCGCTTTGGAAAGTAGCTAAGTAGTTGGCAGCGCAACCTCAAACGACAAACAACAACTAACAAACTTCTTTTCACGACAATGGCATTAGATCAGGCATTTGACCAGCGCGGGTATGACGATATGGATGAAGACGAAGAAGTAGGTGATGGTACCGAGATGAGCTTTCTGGAACACCTGGAAGCACTACGCTGGCACCTTCTCCGGGCTTTTGCGTCCATCTTTGTGTTCGCCATCATCGCCTTCGTGTACATACACGAAATATTTGACTTAGTTATCCTGGCACCGTCCCGCCCTGATTTCTGGGCGTACCGTCAGCTGTGTAAACTGGCCGATTTAGCCAGTGCGCCCGACCTGTGTGTCAACAAGCTCGACTTTCAGTTGCAGGCACTTGGCATGTCAGACAACTTTACAATGGGCATCACCATCTCGTTTATCATCGGGTTAGCCTTTGCGTTTCCTTACGCGTTCTGGGAAATATGGCGGTTTATTAAGCCAGGTCTGAAGATAACCGAGAAGAAAGCCGCCCGTGGTGCCGTATTCTTTGTGTCGATGCTCTTCCTGATGGGACTGCTGTTTGGTTATTACATTGCGTCGCCACTGGCAATCAACTTCCTGGCTAACTGGCAGCTGTCACCTCAGATCAAAAACCAGTACGATATCACCTCGTATATCGGTATTCTGGCTACGTTGTCATTGGGTTGTGCGCTGATGTTCCAGATGCCCATGATCGCTTTTGTGTTATCGAAAGTGGGCGTGCTAACGCCTTCGTTTATGCGTACATTCCGCAAACACGCCTGGATCGTTATTCTGGTAGTGGCTGGTGTGATCACGCCATCCCCCGATATCTACAGCCAGTTGCTGGTAGCGTTCCCGCTGGTAATTCTTTACGAAGTGAGTATTCTGGTGTCACGGTCAATTGAGCGCGCTAAATTAGCTGAGCTGAAGTAATATCGACCCTCACTCTTATGTATACAAAGCCCCGCTGATGACAACCATCAGCGGGGCTTTTCATTTCTTGTCAGCCAGGACAGACAACGACTGCCTGTAAGTTATAGTAGGGCAAGCTAACAGGTACCATTGGCTGCGCTAACTGATGTTAGCTATTGTGAGGTACGATTGAGTTCACGCTCCAGATCTGACTCTTCCGATGGCGCGGGCTTAGGTACTGGTTTCAGCTTCGGTACGGGTTGGGTACGTTGGGCACCAACTAGTTTCGATTTTGGGGCCGCCTTCGTTAATCTGGGGCTACTTTCCGCTAAAACTGGCCTTGTCGGTACAGGCGTACGTTGGTCAGGTAGGTTGGTGATAGGCTCGTTTTGTGTAACAACCGGTTCTGCTGCTTCAACAGGCGGCGTAGGTTGAACATCGGCCGGCACTGGTCTGGTTTTAGATGTACGCGTCGCTGGAATAGGACGGTTCTTAGCAACAGGTGCATTGGTCGTTCCGGTCTGTTCGGGAACAATCGTAGGTACGGCATTGTCGACAACCGGACCACAACTAGCCGGCCAGATATCGCAGCGAAACGCGTAAACCCCAATACCTAGCCCTGCCAATATGCTGGCACCGAGCAGTCCCTTCGCTAACCAGTTGCCAGGCCGTTCGCCAGTTGATGTATTGTATCCTGCTGTTGATTGGGTACGTTGAGTAAGCAACGCAACGCCGGTTGTGCGACCTGCTAACTGAACCGTAATTGTTTCGGCACTGGCTGGTGCCTCTAAAGTGAGCGTAGCCTGATGTTTGCCCGATCGGGTTGGTGTGTAGCGCAGGTGTATATAGGTCCCCGTTAGGTCGGGCTTTACCGTCAGCGCCTGTTTGAAAGCCAATCGTTCTTTTCCCGCTGCTACCTGAAACATGTCCGGCTCACTGATTGTCAGCACAACGAGCGCATCACTGTAAGGTGGCGTTACTTTGAGCGTAAGAAAGCTCTCTTCTCCGAGAGGCGTTCGATCGAACTGTAACTGCGAATTACTGACCCGTAAGTGAGATCCAGTATTGGATGAGCTAGCGGTGGCCTGACCACTGACATTATCTGTGGGTAAATCAGGGACTTGGTTCATAAACTTATCTACGTGAGTTTTTCGTGTATGGGCTGGCCATCCAGCAAATAGTGAGGTAACGGCTTAAGCAGAAATTTTCGTACCAAATCCTCATTTTGATGCAGAAAACAAGGCCAAACCGGGCTATTGAGTGTAAGTTAATTAACCACCTGCAAGTTAAGAATGCCTGTATTAGCTGTGTTTCCCCATCGACTTAAAGATCGTTTAAAGCGACTCTCTCCCGCCCTGTTGCGGTGGGTAGGGCTTAAACTACTCTCTAAAACGCAGACTGAGGAGTTACTAAGGCCTTACCAGGTAAGTTACGTGGTCAAGCAGTCTATTTCGCTGGCAGGTGTTACCGATATTATTGATCCGCAAAAGGTTTTGTTTCAGCCAAAGGTGATTGAGACGGAACCTGATTTTGTCTGGAACTATACAAATACCAATAGCCGTGCCGAACTGCTGCGAAGTGGAAACCTGAACATTAGTAATAAGTTTCTTGATACTGATTTCGGGAACCGGGCTTTATTGACCGATCTGTTCAATCCGGACCGTCGGCTAACTGAACGATACCCAGTTGTTATTGCGCTCTGGAGCCACTATTGGGGCGGCTACTACGATTTCCTGCTCTTTGTTGCAGCCAAGCTGGCTCGAATTAAAACAGTAATGGCGCCCGCTCAGTTCGCCGAAGCGGCCGTATCGTACCCACTCTTTCATACCTCCTTCGAAACAGAGCTACTTCAACTGCTGGACGTTAGCCCAGACCGCCTGTTCGATACCCGCCAGTATTCAGTTCATTTCGACCGATGCATTCTGGCTAATAACAGCAGCTGGTTTTACCCCGCAGCGGATGATGTGCTGGCGCTGAAAGGTATGGTTGAAGCCCGGTTGCAGCCTATTCAGGCAGCGCCAACAAAACGGTTGTATATCAGCCGCTCAGGACGCCGCCGGGTAATTAATGAAGAGGAACTGGTTGCTATGCTGCTCCAGTATGATTTCGAGATCATTGAAGACAAGCCCCGTTCAGTTGCCGAGCAAATTGAGTTGTACCGGAGTGCTTCGTTTATCGTGGGACCACATGGCGCCTCTTTTGCCAATGTGCTGTGGTGTAAACCCGGAACGCAATTGCTCGAATTATTTGCGCCGAACTACCAACCCGAATATTTCCGGTATCTGGCGCAGGTACTCGGTATTCGCTATGCCGCCTATTGCTTCGGCCCGATTGAGGATAGCCACTACACGTTTGTCGACTCCGATATTCAGGTGTCGGTTGATGAAGTCGAGAAAGGCATTGTGAAACTACTGGCCGAGCAGGCGCGCGAGCATGTACCTGACATCAACTAAAAAGAACAGTCGAGAATGCGGTGGCCTGATACCGACGTTGGAATGACCCGGTGTACCTTAACTTGACCGCTTTTGATGAATGCTTCGATTTGATAGCGGCTGGCTTCATCGACTACGTAGAAATGCTTGCTAAATCGGGTAGGAGTAAACTCGTTGGGCCGAATTAATCCGGTTAGGTTATAGTGGTCGGCTACACCCTCCAGAATCTTGTAATCTGTAGTTGATTCCAGCACATTGCGTTTATCGAGGGCTGTTGGCCAATGCAGCAGGTAGTAAGCTGACCGATTAGTCTGGTAAAACCGAATGGGCAGGAAATAGTAAGCCGATTCGAACAGTACAGGTTGTCTTGGATCTAACTGGGCCAGGTCGTGCCTTATGGCGCCTGAAAACAGCGGTACCTTACGGTTCTGAACTAGAATAAATACGCCTATCAGCAACAGAAAGACGGGCAAAGCCATCGTTTTTACGACTGATACAAACGGGAGGCGTCTTGGTATGATACTGGCGTGAGTGCGTTGCTTCGCTTTTGCGCTGATCCACCAACCCGCGTACAGCAATTGATACATCAAGAGCAAGGTGGAAGGCCAGAAGTAGCGGTTAAGAAAAACTGACGTGTGCACCAGCGACACGGTTAGGCCCAGTAGTAGGGTGAAGCCAACCACGAAACCAGCAAATAGATAGAGCGAAAAAACGGGGTCACCGAGTACCGATCGCTCGGGGGAAATCAATCGGCCACTGGTGATCCAGATAAAGAGAGCCGAAGCAGCCACTACCCGCAGTATAACGAGTGGTGGGTACATATTCTCCACACGGGCTGAGAGTGTTGGCAGCAGATCGCCAATTGTCTCGAAGAACGACATAACCGTCGGGACCGGGATCCACGAGTGTGGTACGCCAGATTGTGCCTGGATGCTGAAAGAAGGAAACCAAGCCAACAGCCAGATTACCGCCATGAAGAGGTGGACACCCAATACTGGCAGGTACGTCAGCCAATCTTGTTTGCGCAGCCCGGTATAAAGCCACAACAGACCAAAAAACGCGCCCGTTGCCGTGAGGTAGAATAACGCCACATTGTGCGTGAACATAAACAGCGTACCGATCACGGCCTGAGCCACCAGCCAGCGCCGTTGAGCTGGCTGGCCTATAAGCTGGTGCAACACCACGATATAGGCCCACCCCAGCAACAGATAAAGGCTATATGTCCGGATCTGAGTGGCGAGGGTATAATTCAGGTACGTGAGCGCCACGAAAGCGGTAATAACCACAAAGTTGACTACGGCCACTTGCCGGGGCGTAGCAACAGAGCCACGCCGATCGACAAACTCAGTGGTCAGAAGTTGGGTAACATACCGAAAGAACCAAACTACGGTAATGGCAAACAGTCCAATCGAGACTCCTTTCAGAAAGAACGGATTTAAACTGAACCAGTGACCCAGAAACCAGTACATATTGACAAATAGCGGCGGGTTGGCATCCATGCCGCTTACAATTGCCTGGTTGACGTGGGTTAATGAGGAGTCGGAAAGAAGGAGGTAGCTTAATACCTCATCCATCCAGAGATATCGGTCTTTAAAAAATAAGGATACCGTTAAACTACCGGTTAGGGTAAGCAAGAGTGCCGCGCTCAGCCGGTTAACAAGCGTCATAGTTACTGAATAATATTCCCTGTTTCGTCAAAATTAGCCTTGAGCGAGTAAACTGCACCCAACACGGCATCAAAATATACGCCGCCATCGCCTTTGCTAAATCGATTATTCGCTACTACTACACCCGTTGCTTTAGGACCGTAAGCGCGGAAAGTAGCCACGTTTTCGACCGATGGTTTGTTTGAAATCAGGTTATCGCGGAAAGTGTTATTGGGTGCGTTGTCGCAGATAATGGCGTGCGTAGCGCTGCTGACAATGACGTTACTTTCGTAGACGCCGCCAGCACTCGACGGCGACAACAGTTCCAGACGGCCTGTCATGTTCAGGCGGTTGTGGTTGAACTGCGCCGCCCCGGCGTTAAATAGCTGGATGCCCCCAACGCAGGTGCCGATGGTTTGGTTACCGGCAATAAGCAGCCCACCCACGATCGATCCGTTTCCGTTTCCGTCATTCGAGCCTTCGATGAACTTGTCGAACGTACCCTCAAAACGGTTATTCAGAATGCTGACGTTTTTAGAGGCTCCAGCGATTTCAACGCCGTACAGGCTGCAGTTTTTAACGTAGTTTTCCGATACCATCAGACCATCCAGCGGCCCTGACAGGGAAATGCCAAATTCGCAGTCGTGGATCGTGTTGTTGCTTACGGTGATGTTGGTGCCGGCGTAGACATTGAAATTATCGTGGTTAAAAATTTCAAAGGCCATGCGCTTTGCCCGCACGTCGTTTTGCGTCACTGTAATGTTTTTGCCCGTTTTGCCCGCGTGGATTTTCACCGTCAGGAAATTAGTGCTGGCCGTAGCGGCTTCGTCGGTGCTGCGGCAGTTCTGAATCGTGAGGTTATTGATCGTTGGCCCGTCGATGGAGATTACTCCGTAGGTGCCTTCGCCTTTTGCCGTTACTACCCAGTTAATGCCGTCGATCGTCACGTTGTCGAACGATGGATCGGTATTGATCGGGCTGAGCAACGACACATAGGATTTGGGCAGCGTAATGGTCACTTTACCCGGTGTGCCGCGTAGAGTCAGGTTGGTACGCATACGTACCTCTGTCTGCTGGGTGTACTGCCCGTCAGGAAGGAACAACTCACCGGTTGTAGCGTTAACGGCCGTTTGCAGTTCGGGGCCAATGTCGTCGTCGGAGGGCGATATACCGAACCAACCACCATTGGCTGCACCGGTAAACTGACGTTTGTACCGGCGACCGTTTGCCGTCACAATCACGATACCCGTGTTGTCTACTGTGCTGCGGTCAGTGCGGTCGAGTGTGAAAAAACCTTGCTTGCCGGCATCAGACAGGAAAATGTTGGCCGGTACGTCGAGCCGGTCGAAAGTCCGAACCTGAACCAATGTCAGGGTATCGGTTGCGGCCTGACGGATGTACGTATCTGGATCGACTTCGACTGGTTTACAGTTGGCCAGCAGCAGGGTGATCAGCACCGTAGCTGCGGATAGAAGTTGTATTGGTTTCATAAGTCAATCTGGTTGTGGCCCTTTTTCTGAACCGTCATTATCCGCTTAGGGACGTCCCTGCACAGAGCGGATAATGACGGTTCAGAAAAAGGGCAGTTATCGAATACCTGCGTACGTTTTCAACCGGTTATAAATCCGGGTAATGGGGCTATATCGCTGAATTGTCTTGCGATGGTAATAGTCGGTAATCTGCGCCACCGCGGGCAGTGTAAATTCGCGTTGCTGACCGGCATCGAGTTCCGTCTTGTACCGGTTAAAGATGTCGGTATGGGTAGCGCCCGGCCCAAAGCCGATGTTCTGTACCTTCGATACGGTTGGATACACCGTGAGTCCCCCCGCCTTGAAGCGACTATAACAGTATCGGATATCCCAGGCATCGATAGCCCCTTCCATCTGGTGACGCAGCATCCGGCTTAGGTCTGACCCACCCGAATTGAAGGCCTTCTGTCGAACCACATCATTTTTGAACTGGTCGTAATCTGAAACAGCCCAGTCAATCGATTCCCATCGGTCGGCCCAGGTAGCCCAGCCCCAGGGGCTATGGCGCGGTACGAAATAGGCGTCGTCGGTATAGCCCGGTGGCTTGGCAAATGGAAACGTATAGCCAGCAATAGAGTATACCCGTTTATTGTTGGCGTACTGGCGCAGGCACTGATTCATATAATCCAGAAAGTTGGGCGCCGTAATCAGGTCGTCTTCAACGATAATGGCCGTAGGGTGCTGCTTCAATACGGTGCTTATTCCCTGAATGATGGAATCGGCACAGCCAATGTTGTCATCGGCATAATGGCGGAAGATGTTCCGGAAACCCGTAATCTGGCTGATAACTTCCTTTACCTCTGCTACGCCAGCCTCATCAGCTGGTTTCTTAGGGGCATCGACAAAAACATATAAATCACTTTCGGAAGCGAGAAAATTGGCCTGCAGTGCGTCGACTGTCTGGCGGAGTTCGTGGGGCCGTTTATAGGCGAAAAGAATAACTGGTGCGTTCATTGTGTTGAGGAATTAACTAAGTGGTTATCAGGTACGTTGATGGGTCTTATTACCGAACCACTACCTGACGTTGACCACTAACAATTTGCTTGCCCAAATGCCAGATATAGAGGGCGTTGGTGGTTGCATAGCGTTTGAACAGGCGACGTGGCTCCAGTGCTAGTCGGAATACCCATTCCAGCCCCATGCTACGTATCCAGGCCGGAGCCCGCTTGTGTTCACCTGTCAAAATGGGCAGTGCGCCGCCAATGCCCAACATCACGGCAGGAATCCGGCCCCGCATGCGACCCATCCATAGTTCCTGTTTGGGGCAACCCAGCGCTACGAAAATGAGCCGGGCCCCCGATTCGATAATCTGTTGTACTTCAGCCTCTTCCTCTTCTAGCGTTAACGGACGGAATGGCGGTGAAATAAGGCCGGCGATTTGAAGACCGGGAAAGCGCTGCCGACAGACGGCCGCTGCTTGTTCGAGCCGTTCGGTGGTTGACCCATAAAATAGCACTGGTATCTGCTCGGTTACGGCCTGTTCCAATAAGGCGGGCATCATGTCCATACCGGCTACTCGCTCCTGCTTGCGGCCATACAGTTGTTTGATGGCCCACAGAAGGGGTACGCCGTCGGCCAGCACCCAGTCTGAGTTATTAACTGCTTTGGCCAGCTCTGGTTTCTGCTGCGCTTCCACCACCATGTGGGCGTTGGGGAAGCAAACCGTCCGTGACTCGCCCCGGTGAGCGGCTTCAATAATGGCTTCCTGCACCCCTGAAAATGTGGCGGAGCTAATGCCCAAACTCACTATCCGGGTGCGGGGTAGTGCCGTTGACTGAATTGAATACTGTTCCATATCGTTGACGTTGACTAACGAACAGCCGCGATCGACTGGCGACTTCGGCAAGGCACAGGGGCCAGCGCGAAGCCGGGCAGGTAGCTTATTGTTCGGTACTGACTAATTTTTCGTTGGCCACCAACGCCGGGTAAAGGCGGTCGGTGAACACACTGATTTTCTCGTCCCAAACCTGGCTCTTCGAGAAGGCGTATGCGTTACGCCCCATCTCCAGCCGTTCGGCGGGGTTATGATACAGCCGCTCAATAGCCCTGGCCAGATCGGCAACGACCTGCTCGGGTGAATTGACGGGTACTTTGATGCCGTTTTTGCCGTTTACCAGTTCGGCCTGCCCGTGAATAGCCAGCGTGACTACAGGTAGCGAATAGGCCATGGCTTCAACCAACTGCGTAGGGCACGAATCGCGCAGGCTCGTGAAGAAAAACACGTCTGACTGCTGGTAATACGCCCGCACTTCATCATACGAGACATGACCTACCCACTGCACCCTGTCGGCTACGTTATACTTGCTCAGGTACGTTGGCACCTGATCGGCCATCTGGCCCTGCCCACCCACGATGGTGAGGCGAATGGGCAGCGTGGGGTCGACCTGGCTAAAGGCGTGAATTGTTAATTCCAGCGCCTTGCGGGGCAGCAACCGACCCACCCAAAGCAGGTTTAGCACCGCTGGGTTGGCTGGCCGTTCCTGCGGACGCAGGGCCAGAAACTCTTCACCGATACCTGAGTCCATCACCCGTTGCATGGGTTTGCCAATGCGGTATTTCTGCGCCAGCTTCAGGGTATCGGCGTTAGAAATCAGCACCAGATCGGCCTTTTTCATGGTCCGGTAAAAGCCGGGGTTCAGCCGCTCAAACAACCAGCTGACACCATCACGCATCAGTTCACGCGAGTAGTAGCCGCCGAGGTACTGCTTCATCACTTCGGGTACCCGCTGTCCGCCACCCACCGGGCCAAAGATGAATGGTTTGCCCACCCGGTACATGAAACTGCCTAATTGCAAACTGCTATAGGTGACGTGGTGAACAAGGTCGAAATTCAGGCGTCGATCCAGTTTTTTAGCCAGCTTCGATGCCTGCCATTGCCAATACAGGTAGTGGGCATACATACCCAGCAGGTTACCATAGGCGCGATCGAGCCAGCCAGGAACAGCTACATAATGTACCGTCAGGTTGGGGTAATTGCCCTCGGCCAGTACGGGCTCAATTTCGCTGCGGAACTCCTCACGGGTAATGCAGTGCGTCTGTAATCCGCGTTGACTCAGCAGCGTGGCATAGTGCCAGCCGTTGCCCTCTTCTGAGCCTCGATTTGGTAAACAGGCATACGCCGATAACAGGATAGTCTGCATGATTAAACAGGTTGCATTTTACGCCGAAGAAATCCACCACAAATGCGGGCTACGTCGAGCAGGAAGTATAACAGCTTCGTTTTGGAATGAACCATAGCGAAGTGGTACCGAACGGTTAGGTTCGTTGGGGAACGAATAGAGGTAAAACTCTTGACAAAGTCAGACCAACCGGGCCGCTGTTGCAGGAAGATCCCCGTAGCAGTCACGTGTTCGCCAACTACACTTTTGGTGCTGACGTACAGCGGATAACCTGCTTTACTGGCTCGTACCGAAAACTCTACATCGGCCATGTAGTGGGCAAACCGAACCGAATCGTACAGCCCTACTTTCCGGAACACTTCCATCGGAATCAACGTACCCCGGCCCGGCAGCGAATCGGTCTTGACCTCATCGGTTTTGCTGGCCAGTGTAGCGTAGCTGCGGCCGTACTCGTCGGCAATGTGATGTCCCCCGGCTAGTACAAGGTTCATCCGGGTACCGGCGAATTCGAGCTTATCGGGCTGGGCAATATCCACACTGGGCGAGCCTACAATGCAGGGGTGATACTTCCGCTCCGTGTCGAGCAGGGTTTGCAGGTAATTGGGCTGTACCTCGGTATCGTCGTTGAGGGTAAGCAGAAAATCGTCGCTGCTCACGGTGGTGCCCAGCATCTCCTGCACCTTGCGAATACCCACGTTGGTCGCTTCTGTCCACCACAGGTTTCCGTCGCCTTGCAGCACAATGGCGTTTGGGAATTCCTGCCGGATCATCTCGCTGGTGCCATCGGTAGAGCCGTCGTCGACCACCACTTCCTGATGGTGCGGGTACGTTTGCACGGCCAGACAGGCCAGGCAGCGGCGGGTTAACTCGCGGCGATTATGAACGGGAATAACGATGTAGATCATAACGTATTTTTTACTGTATAGTGACTGATGAACGCGTCTGGATGGTGCACCCTCGCCAGAGCGGGGTCCTCTTCCAGAGTCGGTTGTTCATCAGGCATCTCTCTTTTAAATCCATAATACAAGCCCAGCCCAACGAAGCCCCAGAAATAGATGGGGAGCTGGTAGGAAACCCCGAACAGCAGGCCGCTGGCAATGAACGCGAACAGCACCGTTTGTTCGGAAGTGAAGTGCCGATTGTGCCGGTACATCATCCAGAGGGTGCTGAGAATAACAAACAGGTTGAGTACCAGCCCCGCAATGCCGTAATTGTACAGCATATCGATATACTGCGAGTGAATGATGGTGCCCTTGGCTGGGAAATCTTCGTTGGCCATAATTTCACCACGGTCATATCCTTCGTAGCGCCAGCCCAGCCAGGGCCGTTCCGGAATCTGACTCCAGTAGTACAGCGACTGTTCGTAGCGCCAGTTACCCGTATTGTCTTCGGTTGGTTTGGCAATACCGCCAATGTTTTCCAGAAACGCATCGACCTTCTTCGGTGAGAGGGCACTCAGAAACGGCACCGTCAGCAGGGCCAGGGCAAACAGAATGGAGGCGGTGCGACCAATAGGCAGCCGGCTGGTAGGCAGCTTACCCACAACCGATAACCCCGCTACAACAGCCACGCCAAATACCGCCGACGAAATCACGGAGCGGTGGAGCAGAAAAACGATCAGCCCAAAGGAGGCCAAAAAGCCTAGCAAGTCAATGATGCGGTGTTTTTGCAGGTACTGCATTAGGAAAAACAGCAACGGCAGCATCAGGTAAAATGACTCGTAGGCCGACGTGGTGCGGCTTTCAGAGGTCATGCTGTACTCCATGATCTTGCCCAGAATAATTTGGCCGTAGAAGTACAGCGCCCCCACAATGGCAATGGCCCAGCTTAACTTGAGCGGTCCCGCCCGGCGAGCTACGACAAAGGCCAGCAAGGCAAGTCCGCAATAGGCCATTCGCTTAATAACGAAAAACGAATAGACGTACTGGTTATACACGTGCAGCGATTCGAGCACCAGCCCAAACATGGCTAAGCTCAATATCCAGGCTATCAGCTTGTAAGGGCTGGGGTAATCGAAGTAGCCGATAAACAGGCAGGTGGCCGCCACCAGCCCCGCCAGGTTAGACACGATCGACAGGATCGGGCTAAGCTGATTGGAGCCGTAGGTGAGTGAGCCCACGCCAAACAGAAGCAGGAATAAGGCCGCCCGGTACGCCCACATCACGGGGGTCACGCCCGGTTTTTTCACCGGCGGCTCCGTTTCGGGTTGAAACGTGTATGGATGTTCCGCTGTGTTCATGGATTGGCTAATACGGCTTCGTAAATTGATCGGGTGTGGTGCGTAATATGCCGGGCGTCGAAGCGGTCGAGCGAAACGGCGCGCGCTTCCTGAGCCAGCCGTTGGCGCAGGGGTACGTCGGTCCACAGTCGGCTAACTGCCGCCGCAATGTTAGCGGGCTCCAGTGTAGTAAGCAGGCCGGTTTTGTCATTTTCAACCAGCGACGCCACGCCGCCTACGTCGGAAGCAACTACAGGCAAACCCGCCAGTTGTGCCTCACAAACGCTGTTGGGGCTGTTGTCGATGTAAGATGGGTGCAACAGGCAGAACGCATCGGCATAGGCAGCCCAGAGTTGTTCGCCAGTCAGCATGCCCCGGTGCTCAACCGCATCATCCGGAATGTTGGTCAGCCCCAGGGTGGCGATCAATTCCACCAGTGCGGGTTTGGTACCAAAGCCCGTAACAATAAGCCGCAGTGGCAGCGTTTGCCGAATAAGGCTCAACGCCCGTAAAGCCTCCCGAATGCCCTTAATGTCGTGTAGTCCACCAACAAACAGCATGGCGTTGGGCGACTGTGCACTAGGCGGGGCAATGGGCTGATAAAACACCGGCCGCATCAACTCCCAGTTGTGGTGAATGACCGCACCGGGGTTCAGCTTGTGAATAATTGCCTTGTCCCAGTGGGTACGTCCTATGTAATGCCGCACGCTGGGGGCATACCGTTTTTCGTAATAGCTGGCTACCGCCCAGGAGGCGTGCCGGTAGTCGGGGCGGTTGGGCAGGTACCGGTAGTACTCAGTGACGAACCCCTGCGCCGATACTACTTTAGGCAGCTTCAAATCAGCGGCCATAACCGGGTACTGCTGCTCGGTTCCATGAATGTGCAGCAGGTCGAACGTACCTAGTTCATTGGAGCCAACGCGTTCGCGCAGGTAATCGCTGACGCGCTTGATCCGACGTTTGTAGCCAGTCAGCAAATCCCACTTGTCGTCGGGTACTTTCAGGTAGATGTAGCGGACGCCGTCACGGGTCACCTCATCATCCTGCTCAATATGGGGGTTATAGCTGACAACGGTGATGGTAATACCCTCCTGCGCCACCAGGTTGGCGGCCAGAGCCGTCATCCAGGGTACGGGGTGTCCCGATTTTGCCGGGTGGGGGGCCGCTGCTAGCCAGAGAACGTTCATATAGGTTTGTTGTTGAGTAATGGATCGTTAAGATTGTACAGGCTGAACCCGAACCGGACGTGTTGCCGATTCAGACGGTTCGGGCGGCAGCGGCCGTTGTTGCAGGCCAGTTGCTTCGCCATAGAAAGCCTGTAGTTTCTGAAGGCCTGCTTCATGGCTCAGGTACGTATCGGCATGTTGTCCCTGTACGGTCGCCAATTGAGCCCGTTTGGCTTGATCGCGATAGGTGAGCAGCAGGTTGGTAAGCAAGACCGGGTCGCGCTCATCTAGCAGACCTGCGCCATGTGGCATCAGCTCGGGAATACCACCCACGGGTAGCGCCAGCACCGGTACGTTTACCGCGAAGGCTTCGAGCAGCGCATACGGGCAGTTATCGTTCAGCGCTGTATGTAGGTATAAATCGGACTGCGCCACTAACCGCCACGGAGCCGACTGCCGACCGTGAAATCGAACATATCCGGCTACGCTAAGCTCGGCCGCCAGTTGTTCGTATTCAGCCCGCTTGGGACCATCGCCAATCAGCCAGATCTGAAAGTTGGCCACACCGCGTTGCTTCATCTCGGCCGCCACACGAATGAGCAATTCCTGGTTCTTCCGCTCGTCGACGTACCCGACGTTGCTGATAATGAACTTGCCCTGGTCTTCGGCCGCGCGCGGCAACTGCTTGTCGGCGGAGTCTATCGTGACGGTATTGGGAATAATGGCCCGACGAACACCATCGTGCAGCAGGTGTTTCGACTGCAGATAGGCGTAGTTGGAAACGAAAATGTAATTGTCGACATGGGCGAACAGCCAGCGGTACCAACGTGTCATGGCGTTGATAAGCCAGGCTGGCATTGGGTTATTGGCCAGCTTTGCCGCCGTAATCAGCTCCGTTACCGGATCGTCGTTGAAGTGCGCTGTAAGTACTACCGGTACCTGCTTGTTCAGCGCATAATAGGCTGCCACGCCCGATCGAACGTCCTGCGCGTGAATGACGTCGAACGCCTGTTGGCGATGCTGCCGGGCACCGAGGTAAAGCCGCGCAAAAAAGCTGCCTTCGTCCCACAAGATTCGGCTCGTTTGCCCCAACCGCCGAAACACGTGCCCGATAATGTTCAGGCTCTTGTTCCAGACAAAGGGCGTATCGGTTGTCTCCACCACCTGTACCGACGCACCCCTGCTGCGCAGATCACGGGCGAGGGTCTGGTAATAGGTGACAACGCCCGATGGCGACGTACCCGTCAGGAAAGTGGGGATCAAAATTTTCATTTATTCATCATCTTGTAAAGCCGCAGCGTCAGGATCGTGTCTGGCCGTTTGCGGAAATTGTTGATCATGCTATCAACGGCTGCTTCGCCGAAGAGCAGCACGTTATACATGCGGTTGGTGCGTTTCTGAGCTGCTTGCTGGCCAATCTCGCGGGCCGCCCACCGCATGAAAATCGCCATGCCAACAGCCGGACCATGTACGTTCTGGAACACCCGGCGCTGGTTGCGGACGGCGTAATACTGCTTCCAGGCACCGGGCCAGGGAATACCGTTGCGATCGAACGAGGGTGGATGCCGGAACACCGATTTGGGCACCGTAACCACTGGAAAACCTGACCGCTGTGCCCGGGTCATGTACTCCACTTCGTCGCCCCAGATAAAAAGCTTCCGGTCAGGAATGCCGATCTTCTCCACTACCTCGCTGTGGATAAGCGTACCGTTGAAGAATGACGCCACGCCGTACACAAGGTCCAGGCTGGTCATGTCGCTCACCTTGCGGTATTTCCGATTGGGTCGGTCGACGTAAAAAGCCAGTTCTTCGTCGTCGCGCATGCTGACCGACATCGAGTTTTTGATGCACGGCCCCAGGTTGGGTGAGTTCAGCAGTTGCTCCAGCGCGTCGGGGGCGGCAATGCAGTCATCGTCCATACACCAGAGCCAGGTGGCACCTGATTTAAACGCGCCATCGATACCCGTAGCGAAACCACCCGCCCCGCCCAGGTTAGCCTGGTTTATCACGGTGAGGTCGGCCTGGGTAGCCAGCCATTCGGTTGTACCATCAGTACTGCCGTTGTTGACTACCAGCATGGCGTCGGGGCGCCGGGTCTGGTTGCGCAGACTGTCCAGGCAAATTTTCAGATCCGCCAGGCGGTTAAAAGTGACGATTACCGCCGTAACTGTTTCCATGTGTTTTGACTCCTTGAGTTTATCAACCCTGATTCTATATGCTGTTTACTTGAGGCTTTCTTTATCAGCTACTGTTTGTCCGGCTTTTCCGAACGGCCCGTCTGCTTCCTTAGGTTGATCGTAACCAGTACCGTAATAGTGGTGAACCAGCCGTCTGATCTTTTTTTCCCAGGTTTGCTGACTGGCAAACGTGTAGGCATTGGCACCCATGGCTAACCGCTCCTGTGGATGGTGGTACATCCACTCAATGGCTTTGCCGAGTTCAGTCGCTACCGTTTCCCGGTCAGTCACCGGCACCCGGATGCCCGTTGACTCGTTGACCAGTTCGGCCTGCCCGTGGATGTCGAGGGTCACAACGGGCAGCGAGTAGGCCATGGCTTCGAGCAATTGTGCCGGACCGGTATCGCGCAGGCTGGTGAAAAAGAATACGTCAGCTTGCCGGTAGTAATTTTTCACTTGCTCGTACTCTACGCGGCCTGTCCAGTGTACCCGTTCGCTGAGGTTATATTGCTCCAGGTACTCAGGTACGTGTTTCCCCATTTCGCCATCGCCCACAATAGTGAACTGAACGGGTAACCGGCTGTCTACTTTGCTCAGCCCATGTAGCGTAAGCTCCAGCGCTTTGCGGGGCATCAGTCGACCCACCCATACCAGCTGCAACACCGGACCTGGTGTATGAACGAGTGGCTGCTGCGGAATAAAGTCCTGCGATATGCCACTGAATTCATTCGTGACTTGCTCGGTGCGGCCGAGTTCGGTGACCCGTTTCCGGGTGTCTTCGTTCCAGACCAGCACATGAGTTGCCTTGCGAACGGCCTCATAACAGCCTGGGTTGAAGCGTATCAGCAGCGAGCTGATCAATGAGCGCATCTGCTCTTTTTTCCAGTGCCCCTTGAAATAGTAGCGCATGGATTTGGGAGCTTCCTGTCCACCGCCGATCGGTCCAAAAATGAATGGCCGGTTCAGACGATACAACAAACTCCCCAATTGCATGCTGCCATAGCTGACATGGTGGACCACATCGAATTTATAGCGGCTATTTAAAGGCCGGGCGGTTTTAAGGGCTGCCCACTGCCAGTACAGATAATGAAAATACATGCCGACAAGCCCCCAGTAATACACCTTTTCAACCCAATCCGGTGTCTCGACGTACACAAACGTCAGATTGGGTAGCGGCGTTTGACTGAGTTGCTGCTCAACAGCCTGCTTGTTGCCCCGTCGGGTCAGGCACCACACCTGGTGGCCAGTCTGGCTGACGATCGACGAATAATGCCAGCCGTTTCCTTCTTCTGAGCCACGGCCCGGTATGCAGGCGTATGCTGATATCAACACTTTTTTCATAGGCCACATACTGAGTTGAGACGTGGTGCCATTCAGAACCCCTTATTGCCGATAACGTCAATAATTTTCCAGCTCGGCTGCTGGTTCGGGCGTCCATTCTTTGCTTTTGACGAGCAGGTAACCACCCATTGCCAGCAACACATACACTTCAGTACCAACCCACGCCCAGGCTGCGCCCAGATGCCCGTACTGCCGAATCAACACGATGTTGAGTCCCAGACCCAGCACCGACCCAATGGCCGTAATCACAAAAAAGGGCCGATCCATTCGCAGGTTCAGCATCGTGTGAATACCCAATAGGTTACTCATGCCAATGACGAGCGGCAACAGGGCTACTACCCGTAACACCGATACTGCCCCCACGAAATCGGCCCCGAAAAAGAACGGGATAAACCAGGGAGCAATGATCCATAAGCCTGCTGACACAACACTCAAACCACCCAGCAACGGCCAGAAAACGGACCGTACCATTTGCAGCCCCGACTTTCTTCCCTGCCCGAAGGCATTGGCGATAATCGGGAAGAGCGCCTGGTTAAGGGCCATTGTCACAAACG
Source organism: Fibrivirga algicola (assembly GCF_011742925.1). Classification (GTDB taxonomy): domain Bacteria; phylum Bacteroidota; class Bacteroidia; order Cytophagales; family Spirosomataceae; genus Fibrella; species Fibrella algicola. Next base: position 382,472 of record NZ_WAEL01000003.1, on the reverse strand, counting down.
AAAGAGCAACCCCTTCCAGCCGGGTACCGGCCGAGTATAAACCCACGGCGTAGGCAGTACTGAGAATGCCCAGAAAAAACACAGTCGACGACGCATACAGCGTAATCATCACGTTGGAAAAAAATAGCGTGGCATCAGCCTTGAAGCGCGCTACCAGATGCACCACCGACGGCCAGTAAAACCGAATGCCAAACCGCTTGGCAGCTACACCCAGGGCAATGGCGTTGATCAGCACCTGCGATATGCTAAGCACCAGGTTCTGCCAGACGTAATCGTCAGGCTGGTGAATAACCAGGAAGATGGCCCCGGTAAAGAGAAGCTTCACCAAGAGGTTAAACATAGCCACCCGCCCGAGGTCTTCCATCGCCTGATAGACCCAGAAAGGCGACAGCACCGTACTGATGCAGGTTACGTAGGTACATAGGTGCAACAGCCAATGCTCGCGGAAAGTAGGTGCGCCAAACGTCACACCCGCAAAAATGATGGTCGATAGGCACCACAGCAGTACCTTACCGGCCATCACTTCACTGTACACCCGACTGGTTGCTTCCTTATCATACCGGTTGGCGGCAATAGCCCTTACGGCTGCCAGATCGAACCCGTAGTTGATAATCAGGCTGAAATACGTGACGTAAGCCAGCGAAAAGTTGAGCAACCCCAGGCGTTCAGGGCCTATGATGCGTACCACATACGGCACAGTCAGTAGAGGTAGCAAGAAATTAGCTACCTGAACGCTAAAGAGCGAAGCTACGTTGACCACGAACCGCTTTAAAATGCTTTTGGAAAAGCCAGATGTCGGAGCTGGAAGGGGTTCATTGTCGACGAGTACTGTTGTCTCTGTTGTCTCCTTACCAGGCATTAGGATTTCCGTTTAGAGCCGCTTTCACCGTCCACCAGCAGATGCGCAAGTCCAGGGCCGGGGACTGTTGCTGAATATACAGATGGTCGTAACGTACCCGATGCTTCATCTGGTACGGTTTGCCCGTTTCGCCGCGTGCGCCACGTACCTGAGCCAGACCTGTAATGCCTGGTTTCACTACATACCGCTCGCGATAACCTGGCATGGTGTTCCAGTATTGAGCGTCGAGTGGCAGCGGGTGTGGACGCGGGCCAACAATACTCATATGGCCCAGCAACACATTTAGAAACTGAGGCATCTCATCCAAGTTTGTCTTGCGCAGAATACGACCAATGGGTGTTACCCGATAATCGTGCTTACTGGCCTGTTGAAACTGGGCATTGGGGTTATGCGCCATCGTTCGGAACTTGAAGCAGGGAAATTGCTCGCCGCCCCGACCAGACCGCATTTGAACAAAAATAGCGGGCCCCTTAGATGTTAATCTAATCAATAGGGCAAGTAGGGGAATGAGCCAAACTAAAATAGTGATGGCTACCAAACCGGCTACTAGTAAATCAGTAATACGCTTAGCATACAAACCCCACGTAGGCGTTTGAGTCGCTAGTTCCCGGTCGCGTTCCAGGCTGACCGTCTCCATGTTTTGTACGGTAAATGATGTCATTGTCGTTGAGTAAATTAGGTGTGTATGTTGAACCGAATACTACTTGCTTAATTAATTCTCAGCACCCCTGGTAATTTGGTTTTTGTCAATCGCGTGCGCTCAAAAACAGTCTGTTTAGTTGGAAAGAAGTGTTAACGTGAACATTGAGAAAAGAAAAGAACTATCCGCGCAGCCACCGGCGTGGCTGCGCAGCTTGGTAGTAGCGATCTTTATGGCTGTGGCTGAGGTAAGAGCCATCATTGCCAACAACACCATTTAGCACCAGATTAAGATTTTTGAATCGTTGCTCGCGACGAACCAGCTCAATAGCTTTCAGGCTGGTTTGGGGTGTTACGCCGTGCCGGACAACAAACAGCGTCGAGTCGGCAAACGGAGCCATCAACTGGGCATCTGATACCAACCCCAGCGGAGGGGTGTCGAGGACTACGTAGGCAAACTGCTCGCGCAGGTCGGTGATAAGCTGCCGTAGCCGGGGCGAACTGAGGAGTTCGGCCGGGTTCTGGTCTTCGCTCATCGTGCCGCTGCTGATCATGAAGAAATTCTTGTACCCTGGTACTGGCTGCAGCACATCGCTCAATGTAGCCTCGCCCGACAGGTATTCGCTAATGCCGATGTTAGTGTCAAGATGGAACGACTCCTGGTAAGTCGGGCGGCGCAAGTCCATTTCCAGCACCACCGTTGGTCGATCAACCAGCGAGAGGCTGGCTCCCAGGTTTAGTGATACAAACGTTTTCCCTTCTCCACTGATGCTCGATGTTACCAGCAACACATGACTGCCTCCTTCGGCCGATTCAATAAATGGCAGGTTAGCCCGCAGCGTGCGTATCTGCTCGGTAATTAGTGAGCGGCTGCGGTGCGTAATAACCAACCGTTTTTTACCTGAACCCGGATTGCTTGACAGCTCGCCAAGTATTGGTGTGATTGTTGATTTTTCAACCTCGTGTCTGCTTCGGATCCGCTGGTTGAGCGAGTCGATACCGGCAATGGCACCCAGTGGAAGAAGTAAGCCTACCATACCAAACAGCAGATAGATCATTGGTTTCACTGGTTTCACCGGAGTCATGCTGCTGATGGCGGCGTCGACCGTACGGCTGTCAGACACGGCAGCGGCAAAGGCAACGGCTGTTTCTTCCCGCTTTTGTAGCAGGTACGTGTACAGATCGTTTTTGATAGCCTGCTGACGTGAGATATCCATCAGTGCCCGTTCTTGGCGAGGTACCTGCCGAATCTGGCCAGCTAGTGCCTGGTTTTTAGCCTGGTAAGTGCGCTGCGTGCTTTCGAGCATATTCTTCATCGTCTGCACATTCTCCGAAATCCGGCGTTTCGTTGCCCGAATCTGGTCGTCGATACCTTGCAATTGCGGATTGGAGCTCGATGTAGTTTGCGCCAACTGGGTACGTTGCAGTTCCAGATCAGAAGCTTTACCGATCAGGCTAATCAATACCGGATTGCTTAGCCCAACAGTTGCTGGTGCATCACTCTGGTCGGTAGACTGGCTACGCGCGTATTTCTGCAGGTCATTCAAGGCCGACAGTTGTACGTTCACCTCGTTCAGCTTCGCGTCATTCTCTTTTGCCGAAAGCAGGAATGTTTGTGCCTGCGTGCTCAAATCGGTAATACCTTCACTAGACTTGAAGCTTTCAACCCGGCGTTCAACCCCCGACAATTCGCCCGACAGCCCATTCAACCGCTGCTGGATAAACTGTAGTGTATTGGATGCTACCTTGTTTTTGCTTTGAATAGACGCCAGGTTGTATTCGGCGATCAGCGTGTTTAACACGGCTTCTCCTTTTGCAGGAACGGCGTCGTCGACGGTAAGAACAACTACCGATGATGTTTTGCTAGTTGGCTCAGCCTTCAGCCGGCCCACATAATCGCCCGCTACCGCCTGCTTAGTTGATGCCTGAACAATAATTGGCTCGGTACTTGCAGATACAGGTTTGCGGGTAGCTACCCGAATACGACCAACCTCTGTATTAACCGACTGGTTGAGCGGAATTGGTGTACCGTTAATCCGGGCAATTGAGTTGCTGCTAAACGTGAGTGTGATTGGCTCTTCGTAGAGGATAGGTTGCCCTTTCTCAACGATCAGCTCAATTGGGCTTTCCTGGTAAATTTCCCGCTTACCAAATTTGGTCTCGTGAAAGTACCGGTGTTCCAGGTGGAGCTTTTCTACAACCTGACCCATGAGCGAAGCTGAGCGTAGCATCTCAATTTCGTTCTCTACTGACTTCTTGGGTGTGGCCGCCTGAAACTCGCGTAAAGCCCCGCCCTGTTCATCTGATTTGTTGCCATCGAGTAGCAGCAAGCTGGCTTGAACCCGGTAGATTGGTTGCTTGTAACGCAAATAAAGGTAGGCAGCGCCTAGGGCCAGACCCAGCGAAAGTACAAACCAGGGCCAATGGCGAACATAGCGGAAGATGATCGCCCGGACATTTGGACGATTGCTCTCCATGAGCGAGTACGGGGTGTAGACCGTAGTTGAAGTTGACATAACGTTTGTTGTAAGCTGGCAAAAGAGCCAGTATTATTGTAAATCAAAAACCGAAAATAGTACAATAAAAAGGCTGTCTTATGGTACTAAAAATACATTAAGACTATCCTTTTGACACTTAATTAGATCTCCGGCGAAAGATTCACTGGTGAATTAACGTAGAATGATGTTGGCGACTACGATTGGATAAGCTGAAAATGAGGTTCCGGTTCTAAATCAGAGCAGGCGGTAAAGGGTTAGCCAATAGACAATTGTAAACTCATTTTTTAACACAGAATAATACAATTAGAGCCGTTGTAACTAACTGCTAACTTAGCCCAACATGGTGACATCGTTTGCTATTCAGCAGGTAAATTGATACAGTCAGTTATACGCATATAAATTGAAGTACAGCTATTCTTAATAAAGTACAAATAGGAACGGTATAGGTTATACGCTTCTGTTACCTCTTTGTTATCAGGCTTGACCAGCCTACTGAATGCTGGTTCGGGTGCTGTATTGTCGCTATAATCTATAGCCTGTATAAAAAATAAAGGGGTGTTCTGTATCATTGTAGTGCACTCAATGGCATAACGGATATGAAAAATGAAGCTAAGCCTGCTCCGTTTCATAAACAGAGCGTTCACCCATCCAGGATCCTCATCATCGGAAATGAACTAAGTAATCTGGCATCGATTGAACATCATCTGATTGACGCCATTCCTGAGGTTGAACTCGTCAAAGCTATCAATGAGGAGCAAGCGTTAGCCTACCTGGGCGCATGCCATATTGACGAGTGGCGGCTGCCCCGTATGATCCTGCTCGATCTATTAATGCCATTACAGGCAAATAGCTGGGATACATTGCGGCGCATAAAAGCGCTCCCTGCACCAGCCAACCAAATTCCGGTTGTCATTCTGAGCGATGCGGATAACCCGGATGCTATAAGCGAAGCGTACGATTGGGGCAGCTCGTCGTACTTGGTCAAGCCAAGTATTGAGAAGGAATGGCCCACTTTTTTTCAACTCCTGAGAAAATACTGGTGGGAGACGGTATTGTTGCCTCATACTGATTATCGTTATTAAATACTTGGTAATGATGCCATTGTGAGCCAGTAGCGGCAAACTTGCTCCATTATATCAACAAACTGGCTGTTGTCTTCTGGAATTGTTATCACAGAATTGGCCTGAAGCGCATAGCCCGATCGGGTTCCCTCGGCACGGGGTCCTACCAATAGAACCACCGGTAATCGGCGTAGACGTGGGTTGCCTTTCAACTCCTGTAGCAAGGCTAGTCGGCTTAGTGTAGACTGCCGAAGATCGATGAGCAGCAGTACAGGGCGTTCAATCTGAGCCAACGCCAATAGCTGTGAAAGGAAAGCACTGTTGTCTAAAACATGAACCAATGTCAACGGCCAATTGTCTTCGATAATTTGTCGTAGAAGCAGGCTTTTCGTAGTGTCACTTGATACGAATGCGATAGACCGCTCTGGTTCTACAGCCGCCGAGTCGTCAGCCTCCACCGAATGAACCAACACTGGCCACTGACGTCGACTAACAGGGAGTACTGTACCATCTTCAAGCACAACGGCTCCACTCCCTTTTGAATGCACTTGCGTTTGCAGTTTGACAACGCAAGTCGGATTAACCAGTAACGTTTTGTGAATCCGGATGAATGAAGGAAGTTGCCGTTCCAAAAATCGAAGTGATTTCGACACCAATAATTGTTCGCCAGTTCTGAAATGAACAAATGAATAATTGTTAGCTCCTGACAGATGCGAAATCAATACTGGGTGCTGTAATGCATTGGTAATTAGTCCCATATGTAAAGTCCGCCTACATTTCTCATCTAAGTTGGAGTATGCCTGATAACGGAAGCTAAATAGTGGTTTGTTTCTGTTAGTTAGTGTACGGACTGGTTCGTCATATATGATCGTAAAGACATACGAATAATGTGCCATGTCGGTTTTCTATGCCAAACATTGGATCAAAAATTGCGTCGGTTGATCACGATATAGGGACTTCTGTTGCCCTTTAAGCAGACGGTAGGGGATACAAAACTTTCCGAAGCTAGGCTGGTTCTATCTTTACTAGCTCGGCTTTAATCCAAAAATGTCGGCGATTAGTTATACTATACATCACTACATTAGATTCGTTATTCGTGGATACACTAACCAATGCTTCATCTAGACCTGTTGTGTTCGTCACGGACGAATCGGCTGAATATCGCCAGCTAGTACGCCACGTGTTTACCTGTTTTCTACCAGAATATGAGTTACGGTTGTTCGAGAATGGTCGGGCTTTGCAGCGGGCACTTATAGGCGAAGACCAGCCAGGCCTTATAGTAATCGGTGCTTCATCACCTGTAACAACTTGGTGTGAGTTGATCATGAAACTGCGTGAAACGGCTCGCTACAAAAACACACCTGTAGTACTAATGAGCAGTACAAATGCGGATAGTGATGTATCTGCCTGTTACGGTGCCGGAGCTAATTCATATATGGTTAAACCAGAAAACTTGGAAGCGGCAGAGCAATTGCTACCAACTGTATGTACCTATTGGTTCAAGCTGCATCAACAATCATTGATTACGGTTTAGGCTGTTCGACAACTCGGTTAAGTACCATCTCATATATAAAGAAGTACCATTACATATATATATTAGCTTCATATGTCTATCAGAGGATAGCTTGCACCCTTATAGTGGCAATGCTGGCATTGTATCGAATTATCGCGCAAAATCTGGCTTGCATTTTGAGGCTATCTTACCATGTTTACGAGCTCAACGAACCTGAAAAAGAAGTATATCTATAGAAATATACTACTACTTATCTTCCCAACCCTATGCATCATCCTTGCTACGGGGTCAGCCATTTTGGGACAAACCACTTATTATGTGTCGGCATCGGGTAGCGACTCAAATAATGGCACATCAACCGGGACGCCTTTTCAAAGCCTGGCCAAGGTGAACAGTCTAGCCCTGAGAGCCGGTGACCAAGTGCTTTTCCGTCGTGGCGATACCTTCCGGGGTACGTTGCTCGTTCGTCGGTCGGGCTCAGCAACGCAACCGATTGTGTTCGATGCCTATGGTAGCGGATCAAAGCCGGTTATATCGGGGTCAGTACCAGTTACAAACTGGACAAGCGCTGGTAACAACGTCTGGCAGGCGCCCTGTTCGTCATGCGGTAGTGCTGTGACGGGTCTATACCGTGATGGTGCGCCTTTGCCATTGGGCCGTTACCCTAATGCCGATGCGCCTAATAAAGGCAACTTAACTATAAGAGCGCACACTGAAAAGTACCAGATATTCAGCCAGGAAAACCTGCCTTATAACATAAACTGGAAGGGCGCAGAAGTAGTCATGAGACCTACGGCTTGGATTATTGATCGTGCTGTTGTGGATGCGCAGTACGGAGATGCCCTGAATTTATTTAATTACTCTAATTATACCCCCAGGGATAATTCAGAATACTTTTTTCAAAACCATCCGGCAACGTTAGATAGGCCAGGTGAGTGGTGCTACGATGCCGCAGGGAAAAAAATATCAATCTACTATGAAGGTGATTTTTTGTCGAGTGGTTTATACACAGTTACAACATCGGGACGTGGTATCGATATAGCAACTAGCGCGTATGTTACGATCCGTAATTTACAGGTAGCAGAAACCTTAAATACAAGCGTTTATGGGCAGAATGTGTCTAATCTGACTTTATCAAATCTCGATGTCTTAAATGCTGGTGAAGATGGAGTCATTATTTTAGGGTCAGGAAATAATATCTTGTTAGAAAACAGTAAGATTCATACTATTAATAATAATGGCGTCTGGATAGATCCTTATCAAAACGTCACTCTAAGGGGAAATTCAATACGGCGAATTGCAATTTTACCTGGTAGAGGTAAGAGTGGTGATGGTCAGTACAATGGCATTACGTCAAAGGCGAGTCAGAACGTATTGATTGAAAATAACACACTCGATAGCGTTGGCTATAATGGTATTACCTTCGAAAAAAATACAACAATACAGAGGAATGTTATTGCTAACTATTGCTTTATAAAAATTGATGGTGGTGGAGTTTACGCGCATAACGGTAATAAATCTCCTATGTCCAACATATATGTATTGAACAATATTTTTTACACGAAACCGCCTGGAAATACGCCATGGGTTGATTATTCAATTGGAATATTCATGGACGATTGTGTTGAGAATGTAACGATAAAAGGGAATACTATCTTTGGCAATACACAATGGGGCGTTTTTCTACATGCGGCTAGTCGTATTACATTCACAGATAACACTTTATTTGATAATAATACCTGTCAATTAGTACTTTATCACAATGCAGGACATTGTCCTATCAGGGGCGATATAATAAAAAGAAATATTATAATCAGTAAGTCAAGTTCCCAGATGGTGGCTCAATTTGAATCAGATGCTGATGACCTACTACAATATGGGGCAATTGATTCAAATTATTACGCCAGACCATTTAACGAAGCGGCAACAATAAGAGGAATTGTCAATTGGGGACAAGGTGGTAATTTCTCATTGCCTGATTGGCAAAAATTTTCAAAGGGACAGGATTTGCATTCTAAGAGCAGTCCCATTACGTACAATCAATATCTAGCGGAAAGCGCTGGTGGCGCTAATCGAATCAGCAGCACATTTGATACAGGTCTTGACGGCTGGGAGGTTGTGTATAGCCGGTATGGAAATGCGTCAATTGTACGGGATAATATAAGTAGACTGGATGGTGGAAGTCTTAAACTCTCTTTTCCTACCCCATCAGGTCAGGCAGATTCATACGCGCAGTTGGTGAAGCGCGTAGGGCCAATTAGAAAGGGAAAAACATATGTGCTGCGTTTCGATGCCGTATCCACGGGTATGATCAATATTATGGCTTATATCCGGCAATATGGGCCACCGTTTCGTGAATTTGATGGGCGATATACGCTATCAATCGGTCCGGATCGCAAAAGCTATGAGGTGGTGTTCACGGCGTCGGATGATGATCAGGATGCTATTATCATGCTTCAAACGAATCAGGAAGAACCTGCTTTCTGGATAGATAATGTACGTGTGCAGGAAGACGTACCTGTTCGAAATAACCCCGACGACTTTATCAAGTTGTATTACAACCCTACTTTAAAAGATAGTACGGTTATGTTGCCGGCTGGCGCTTTCCGGGACGTAAAAAATCAGGCCTATGCAAAGTCGCTGGTACTAAAACCGTTTACATCTGTTGTCCTGTTAAGGGATACCCTTCCCTTTCCTCCGGCCGATCTTAGTCTCTCGTTATTCAGTGATAAGCGGGTTTTGCAAATAAATGAACCAACTACAGTCAGGTTGACGGTTCGTAATGAAGGCGCCACCAGCGCTGAACTGGCCAAATGGACATATAGGTTACCAGCTAACATGGAGTTCACCGCTGTGAACGGCCAGCCTTATACTGACAACGTGCTGAACGGCACCGTGCTGCCACTAGCCCCTTACCGAGATACCACGTACGCGGTTTCGATCAGGGCAACTTCACCAGGCCTCTTTAGGATGTCGGCGCAATTAACAACCGCCACATCACATGACCCTGATAGCAACCCTAACACCGGCACGGCTGATGGAGAAGATGATGCTTCGACAACTGAATTGCGGGTTGGTGAGGCGACAGCGCTATACGAATCGCCTAATCCCAATCAACGTGTGCTGCCAGCAGTGGTTTCCAGCCAGCCAGTGCCAAGCGCAACCCAGGCCGACCTTAGTTTGCACATGGCGGTCAGTAAGCGTGTGCCGGCGCTTGGTGAGTTAATCAGCTACACGCTGTCAGTAACTAATGCAGGCGGTATGGATGCCCGTGGCGTAACGGTACAGAATATACTACCTGACGGATTTGACCTGGCAGAGTCAGCCAATTGGTCTATTAACGGGCGTACTATAACAAACACAATAGATACGATAGCCGCCAATTCAACCGCAACAATATCCTTTTGGGTACGTGTCACTCTTCCTGGCTTTTGGGTTAACAAAGCACAGATCATGTCTTGCTCCGTGGGCGACCCGGACTCAACACCAGGCAACGGATTCACCAATGGTGAAGACGATCAAACTCAGTCCGACGTACGAGTTTGGTAATTTTTATACTTCTCCTGTAGTATTGGTAGGGTATTTGTTACTATTCTCCATTGGCTCTATACTCAACGAGCACTGATGGGGCGAATGACTGCGTGCCTACAATTTCGATTTTTTCGGACACTCGGTTTTTTACTTATCCTAATTGGGAGGTTTACGGTCGCTAAACGTTGAAAAAAGTATAGCCATCTGTAACTACTTTCATTTGTTCTGTATATGAGTCTGCAAAAACCGCTATAGATTAGTCTTATAATTATATATTATTAAAAAAAGTTGGTATAAATATTGCCACTTACGCCATTAGATAACTTCTGCTTGGAATTAAGCAGATAGATTATATAGTTCTAAAACTTCGTAAGTTTGCCTGAGATTTATACGTAATCCCATCCGTAACTTGAAAAATTTCGTGACCTCACGGGCCATTAAACTGGCTCGTCACGCCTCCGTGTGCCTACTGCTAAGCGGTAGTCTCTCAGTTGCTTTAGGGCAAACTACTTACTATGTTGCCAACACTGGTAGCGACAGTAATGCAGGTCGATCGGCCGATGCTCCATTTCAAACAATTGCGAAGGTTAACAGCCTGCTGTTGCAGCCTGGTGACCAGGTGCTGTTCAGGCGTAATGACACGTTCAACGGCACGCTGCTGATCCGACAGTCGGGTACATCTGACAAACCAATCATTGTAGATGGCTACGGAGCAGGTAATAAACCTCGGCTAACCGGTTCGGTGCGAGTCACCAACTGGACTAGCCTGGGGAATAATATCTGGGAGGCCAGTTGCAGTGCTTGTGGCGACCGAGTAACCGGGTTATACCGCGATAATACAGCTCTGCCGCTGGGTCGGTACCCCAACCCCGACGCAGGGAACAAGGGCTACCTTACTGTACAATCGCATGTGGGTAAGACGCAACTCACCAGCCAACAGGCCATAAGCACCAACTGGGTCGGAGGCGAAGCCGTATTCCGTCCGGTACAATGGATACTGAACCGATCAGCCATTACGGGGCAAAATGGTAATACACTCACTTTAGCGAGTGCCGGCACTTATGATATAGCCGATGGATGGGGTTACTTTATTCAGGGGCACCCGGCTACGCTCGACCAGGCGGGAGAGTGGTACTATAACCCGTCTACCAAATCGATCCGATTGTTTGATAGTCAGGGTGATCCGAATAACCAATCTATTGCCGCTACGGTCCACAATGAAGCCGTTTCGATGACGAACGTTTCGTTTGTTACCCTGCGCAATCTGGAGCTGTCGCAGGCCTTGACAACCAACTTGTCGATCATGAATGGCTCTAACCTGATCGTTTCAGACAACACTATTAGTCAGGCTGGTGAAGACGGTATCCTAGTTCGGGGCAACGGTAGTCGGGTATCGATCGAAAACAACCTGATCGAGGATATCAACAACAATGGAGTTGCTATCTCTGCGTATCAGGCTATCACGTTTCGGGGCAACACCGTACGTCGAATTGCACTATCACCCGGTCGCGGGCGGAGTGGCGATGGCACCTACTCGGGATTCGCGTCGGCAAGCACAGGGAACACGATAATCGAAGACAATATATTTGACAGCATTGGCTACAATGCCCTTAATTTCGCCAGTAGCACTACTATTCAGCGCAACAGGATCAGTAACTTTTGCCTGACCAAAAGTGATGGAAGTGGCCTCTACATCTGGAATGGCAATCAACAGGCCATGAGCAACATCCGTATCCTGTCGAACCTGGTTTACAATGGGATTGGGGCACCGGAAGGCACGCCAGGCGGTGCTTACTCAGGGGCTAATGGCATTTACCTCGACGATTGTACTACTAATATTGAAGTAGCCAACAACTCAGTATATGATTGCCGTGGCCTGGGTATCTTTCTGCATGGTTCATCGAACATCACTGTAACCGGTAATACGGCATACAACAATGGTGAAGGCCAATTAGCAGTTACGACCGCTGGTGGCTGTCAGCCGCGTAACAACTTGATTCAGAATAATATATTCGTGAGTCGATTAGCTTATCAGTTCAACGTTAAATACGAGTCGGCGCAAAATGACCTGGGGAGCTTTGGGCAGATAGACAACAACGTATACGCACGCCCATTTGAGGATACGTATACCATCCGGGCTGTCTATAATAGTACAACTGGGGCCGACCTGTCGCTGGAAAGCTGGAGGAGCCGGTACAGTAAAGACATGAATACGATAAAAAGTCCTGTTACCTATACCTCAGGAAATCCCGATGACGTAATCAAATTTATTGGTAACCCAACGGGAAGCCCTATTCAGGTACCGCTTTCAGGTACGTATCGCGACGCTCGAAATACAGTATGCACCGACCAGGTGACGGTTGGAGCCTTTGCCTCAGTTGTGCTGTTTAGTGATAAAAACGCTACACCGATTGTGTTGCGTGAGCCCGAAAACCCGGCGAATGCGGTGGCTGGACTGAACTTCGGCTATTATGAAGGAAGCTGGAATGTACTGCCTAACTTCAGCGCACTAACACCCATAAAAGCGGGTAACAATGCAGTTCCAGACTTGTCAGTACGGTTGAAAGACGAAGGGTACGGACTATTGTATTCAGGTTATATTACTGTACCTACCGACGGCGTATATACTTTTTATACCAACTCGGATGATGGCAGCAAACTACTGATTGGTAATACGGTAGTTGTAGATAACGATGGCAGTCACGCCGAACAGGAGCGGTGGGGCACGATTGGATTGAAAGCCGGTACACACGCCATTAGCATCCCGTATTACCAGGGTGGTGGGGGACAGGCCCTAACAGTGAGTTATAGTGGGCCGGACATTACTAAGCAAGTGCTGCCAGGGTCGGCTTTGGTACGAGTTGCTCCGGTAACTCCCCCTGTAATCGTCGCACTGCGTGACCCTGAGAACCCGAGCAATACGCAGGAGGGACTTGACTATGGCTATTATGAAGGTACCTGGAGTATGCTACCTAATTTTAGTGCGCTGACACCCCTGAAGACGAGCACCAACACGCTACCGAATCTGGCTGGTAGAGCCCGCGAGATTAATTACGGCATGCTATATACAGGGTATGTGACAGTGCCTGCCGACGGGGTGTATACCTTCTACACTTATTCAGACGACGGCAGCAAGCTGCTGATTGGTAACACAGTAGTCGTAGATAACGATGGTGGACATGCGGAGCAGGAACGGTCAGGCACTATTGGCTTGAAAGCGGGTACGCACGCCATCAGCATTCCGTACTTCCAGGGCGGTGGCGGTCAAGTAATGACTGTGAGTTATAGTGGTCCAGGGTTGGGTAAGCAGGCTATTCCAGCAACTGCTTACCGGCGCACAGCTACCGTAACCCCAGCTCCGGTAGCTGTATCACTACGCACCCCTGAAAACCCAGCTAACACGGTAGCAGGTCTCGATTACGGCTATTTTGAAGGCAGCTGGGGTACGTTACCCAACTTCAGTGCGCTTATTCCGGCTAAAGCTGGCATTAATGCATTGCCTGATCTGGCTGTCCGTTCGCGGGACAGTAACTACGGGATTCGGTATGCTGGCTACATCACAGTGCCTACCGATGGTGTATATACTTTCTACACCTACTCAGACGATGGCAGCAAGTTGCTGATTGGTACTACTGAGGTGGTGAACAACGATGGTGGACATGCTGAGCAGGAACGGTCGGGCACCATCGGGCTGAAAGCTGGTACACATGCTATCTGCATTCCGTACTTCCAGGGCGGCGGTGGCCAGGCGCTGACCGTGAGTTACAGCGGGCCGGGCATTACCAAACGAACCATTCCAGCGTCTGCTTATCAGCGAATCAGTACGCTGGTTGCTGGCGATGGTACTGGATTACGGGCCGACTATTTCAATAACACTACCATGACTGCCCCGATTGTGTTGACCCGTACAGATGCAACGATCAATTTCGACTGGGGAACTGGTTCTCCATCGTCAGGGATCAACACTGATTATTTCTCGGTGCGGTGGACAGGGCAGGTAAAAGCGCCGGTAACAGGCAGCTACACCTTCAGCACTACAACAGATGACGGCGTACGGTTGTGGGTGAATGGCAAACTCCTTGTCGACGATTGGAATGGCCGAGCTGTAAAGACAAATAACGGGCCAACTATTTTGCTCGTCGCCGGCCAGCGGTACGACATCCGAATGGAGTATTTCGATAATATTATTGGGGCGGTTGCCAAACTGCAGTGGATCTATCCAGGGCAAACCCAGCAGGTTGTTCCTCAGTCGTACCTGTATCCGACCAGCGGATCAGCCCGGATGGCAGCTACGGCGAGTGACTTCACGCCCGATATGGCCGTACAAGTTTATCCGGTGCCTGCTCGTGAAGAGCTTCAGGTACGTTACTACGCATCGACGGCCGGTGACGTGACGATGCAACTCACCAGCGTTGGTGCCTATCCGGTCATGCAAAAGCGTACAACCGTTGTGCAGGGCGAAAACGTAATTCGCATCCCAGTGCTCGAGTACAATCGGGGAATGTATATCTTTAGCCTCATTCAGGGCACCGATCGAATCACCAAAAAGGTGCTGCTGGCTGATTAACCAGTTTGTATAGCTAGCTCGTTTATACGCACTGGCTACGAGAAAGCTGATTTTGGATAAGCAATAGCTTATCTGAAATCAGCTTTCTGGCGTTAACGTACCTGGCTTATCAGTTTGAGGTCTGGACAAAATAGTCAGGAGAAATTAATCTGTGTGCAATTCGCCGTGGGATAATGTCAGGTCAGCCTTTAGCGTTTTATATACTGACGTTTACCCATACGCTCACTGATGAACAACTCAAGAACAATCACTACGGCGCTCGTTGGCGCTTTACTGACGGGTAGCCTGTTTGCCCAGTCGCCCGCATCGTCGTCACCTTCATTTATTTGCAGTTACACGGGTGGTCGCGCACCAGCCAACCCCTGTACCTATAATGACCAGAGCAGCAGCCGTGCCAGGCGGGTAATTGACCAGATTTTGAAGCCTATCGGGTTGATGCAGAATTTTAAAGTGATTGAGTGCCCGGAAACTCAAAACTGCTTTGCTACCGTCATGAACGGGCAACGCTTCATTATCTATGATGGAGCGTTTATGCAGCAGCTCGAAGAGGCTACTGAAACCAATTGGTCGGCTACCAGTATCATGGCTCATGAAATTGGGCATCATCTACAGGGACATACCCTGGCCTCGGGCGGCAGCTCGCATCAGAAGGAACTGGAAGCCGACCGGTTTTCTGGCTTTGTGCTCCATCAGCTCGGAGCTACGCTTGATGAGTCGCTGGTAGCCATTCGGGCGCTTGGTAGTGTAGCCGCATCGGCCTCGCACCCAGCTCGTGCTTCGCGGCTAGAGGCCATCCGGAAAGGCTGGACTGAAGCCGATGGCATTTACCCCAGAACAAAGTCGGTAACGCCCAGCCGTCCGGCTCCGCCCGTGGTGGCTTCGGCCCCAAGGTCATCTGCTGAAGCGAAGGTAAACAGCCAGGTCTCAGCTGCTCCGGACGGAGTAGTGCCCGTTACCGTGACGCAGGTGTACCCGAATGGGCGGGTGAAGTACCAGGGTGGCGTTCTGATGAACCTTCGCACGGGTGACGGAACCTATTATTACCCCAACGGCGATCGCTATACGGGTCAGTTTGCCTACGACCAGCCACATGGTAAAGGCACTTATTACTTTGCTGACGGCGATAAGTTTGTAGGTACGTTCCGAAATGGAAAACGTACTGGCCCAGGTACGTTGTTCAACGCCGATGGTGATGTGGAGGAAGAAGGAAACTACGTAAACGACGTGTTGAGGTAAGCTGTGTGAGCTAAGAAATAAGAGAGGCGTTGCTGATGGTCATTCGATGCATCAGCAACGCCTCTCTTATTTCTTGCCTTTCTCCTTAGACTTAAAACTCCTTTATCGTCTTCTCGATAATGTCGCAGGCTTCGTTCATTTGGGCTTCAGTGATCACGAGGGGAGGGGCAAAGCGGATTTTATCGCCATGCGTAGGCTTGCATAGCAGGCCGTTATCGCGCAGGCGCAGGCACAGTTCCCAAGCAGTTTCTTCGCTAAATTCGGGGCGTTCCTGAATCACGATAGCATTTAGCAGTCCTTTGCCGCGTACCAACTGAACTAAGTCTGTTTCGGCCCGGAGCGCATTCATTCGGTGGCGAAAAATCTGCCCCATCGCTGCTGCGTTCTCCGACAACTTCTCGTTCTGTACCACATCCAACGCCGCCATGGCCACCGCGCAACCCAGCGGATTACCACCAAAGGTGCTACCATGTTCGCCGGGCCGGATCGTCAGCATAATTTCATTGGAAGCCAGCACCGCCGACACCGGCATCACACCACCCGACAGCGCCTTGCCCAACACCAGTATGTCGGGTAAGACCTCTTCGTGGTCGCAGGCTATCCGGCGTCCCGTACGGCCAATGCCTGTCTGCACCTCATCGGCAATAAACAGCACATTGTATTTTGTGCACAGGGCACGTACCCCACGCAGATACCCGTCATCAGGCACCAGCACACCGGCTTCTCCCTGAATGGGTTCAACCATAAACCCGGCAATGTGGGGGTCGGCTGCGAAGGTCGCTTCGAGCGCGGCCAGATCATTATACGGCACAAGTACGTACCCGGGCAGCAGCGGACCATAATCGTTGGTACTGCTGGGGTCGGTCGACGATGAGATAGCGGCAAGTGTACGGCCCCAGAAATTACCCTCTGCAAACACGGTTTTGGCCTGATCCTGCGGAATGCCCTTCACCTTGTAGGCCCATTTGCGGGTCAGCTTAAGGGCTGTTTCGCCGGCTTCAACGCCTGAGTTCATCATCAGCACTTTGTCGAAACCGAAGTACTCGCAGAGGTATTTTTCGCACCGACCCAACTGGTCGTTGTGAAAGGCTCGCGATGTGAGGGTCAGCCGCTGCGCCTGTTGGGTGAGGGCGTTGATAATGTGCGGGTGGCAATGCCCCTGACTAACGGCGCTGTAGGCTGACAGGAAATCATAATACCGTTTGTTGTCCAGATCCCACAGAAATACGCCTTCACCACGCGACAACACCACTGGTATAGGATGGTAATTGTGAGCACCGAATTGATCTTCGAGATAAATAGCCTGTTCAGCGGGGGAGGTGGGGGTAGATGTTGTCATTTCAGAATTTTTAATCGGTTTTTAAGCTCGGTGCCACCCTATACGTCAAAACCATTCGAGTCAACAGGCTGTTGCTCTGTGGAATCTACCGTAAATATAACGTACCTAAGTACTATGACCGAAGATCGACCAAAGAAACGCAAGATCCCGGGCTTAGCCGATGAGGATTACTACATGACCAGGGAGGGCTTTGTTGTTTTCACCGCCAATTACCACCTGAAGCGGGGCTATTGTTGTAAAAGCGGCTGCCGCCATTGCCCATACGGGTACAGAAAAGAAAAATAATTTGCACATTCACAGGGATTTCGCCAATTTTGCACCCTCATACGGAAAACGAGTACAGTCATGGCCAGAGTTTGTCAAATTACAGGAAAGCGGACGCAGGTTGGTAACAACGTATCGCACGCCAACAATAGAACGAAACGTAAATTCTTCCCAAACCTTCAAAAGAAGCGGTTCTTCGTTGAATCGACGGGAGAGTGGATTACGTTGAAAGTTTCGACGTCGGCCATCAAGACGATCAATAAAAAAGGTCTGGAAGCGACCCTTCTCGATGCCTATAAAAAAGGCACTTTGTCGGTGTAGTCGACCGTTACACAAGCTGCGTGAACGTCCGTATTAGCCTCCTTCCCGAGCGGAAGGAGGCTTTTTTTAGATCATCCGTTTCAGGGCAAAGCTGATCACGACAAACAGCCCGTTACGGCGAACGACCAGGGTAACCTCCTTGCCTTCACCGCGTTGTAACGATTTGTGGATGTCGCTGATGCTCAGTCCACTGGCTAGATCACCGTTGACGAACATCAGTTCGTCGCCCTCCTGAAGCCCTGCCAGATCGGCGGGCGAATCTTCCATTATTTTCTCGACATAATACGTCCGGTATCGGTCACCTTTTGCTTTAAGCTCGAGGCCGCTCATGTCATGCTCAAATTCCTCATGAAGGAGTCGGCGTACAGGTTTTAAGACGATGTACTGCTCCGGGTAATTAAACGTTACCGTGAAGCGCCGTAGCAGCTCGCAGCCCACATTTCCTTGTCGGTCTATGGTATTCACCAGCCGCATGCCCAATGACGAACTGTCGGGAAAGGAAGCAATGATGTTCTGAAGTTCGTGTCGGCCAAGTCGAAGCCCCTCAATACGCCCTAAACTTCCGTTGATAACCCCGTTGAGCCCCCGGCCCAATTGTGCCCGCAGCAGCTTCTCGGGTCGTGGTAAGGCCGTTATTGCGGATTGTCCATCGAGCATCAGCGCGTGCCCAGCCCCCGTATCGAGTACCACGCGAAGGGGTACCGACCGCTCGCCCGAGAGCAGCGCCGTTACATCCAGATAGGGCTTCGCATTCTGAATAACAATAGGGTAACGGTCACCGAAGCGAGCTCTATATTTATACTGTTTAGGTTGGGTCAGGGTAATCTCCCGGTTGCGGAAATCAATGCTTACGACAAAGCTGTTGAACAGGTCGTAGCCAAAAATGCCGTGAATCGGTATGCCTACATATTCAGAGAGGCGGAGGATATCGTCTTCCAGAATAACCAGGTTCTGATGCGTAGCTTGCATTGCACCCATGGATAGGTCGTTATCAATGGCAATGATGGCCGACAGGCTGTTCCCTTCACCTACCCCACTTAACTTCATTTTCCGGGTAAGCTTTAGCGGCTGGCGGTGCAGGGCCAGGGGATCGGTAACGATCGTATTGGTGACGCCCGTATCCAGGATGAAGTTTAGAGTATCCGAATTGTTGATTCTCAGTTTGACGACAATCAGATTCGAATGTAGTTCGAACGGTATACGTGTCGACTTGCGGTTACCCTTTAAAAAGTAACCAAAACGATCTTTGTCCGGGGTTTTCGGAGTATCGTATGCAAACGCCGACAGGCTGCCATATAGTAACCCAAGTAGTAGGCTCAGCGCTTTCATGATTGTGGAAATGTCGTACTGGAAAACTACTATAAAAACCTCAAAAACCCATAAAAAGTTGAACCTAAGGCGGCTGATTTACAAAGCTTTCCAGCATTAAGCCGAAAACCTGTATTTTCGCCTGCTTTCTAACCGGATGGAGGACGGTCAAGGGGGGAAACAAATTAATACGAAGCCATTTATGGATTTGATTTTGTTAGCCCTGATGACTGCCTGTATACGAATTGACTCATTTTTTCTCAAAGACGCATGCGTAAGAAGATTGTTGCTGGCAACTGGAAAATGAATAAAACCGCTGACGAGGGCCTTGCCCTGGTGTCGGAGGTGACTAATATGGTTAATGCCGAGGTAACTGGCGATGTTATAGCCGTGCTGTGCCCTCCGGCTCTATACCTGACTACCTATAAATCGTATCTGACAGGCGATAAGCTGGCACTTGGTGCTCAGAACTGCCACGAAAAGGCAGCTGGCGCCTACACAGGCGAAATTTCAGCGGCCATGCTGAAGTCAGTAGGCGTTCAGTATGTGATTTTGGGGCACAGCGAGCGTCGGCAGTATTTCAACGAAACAAATGCTCAACTGGCTGAGAAGGTAAACATCGCCCTCGACAATGGTCTGGTACCCATTTTCTGCTGTGGCGAATCGCTCGAAATGCGTGAGTCGGGTGACTATATCGGTTTCGTGAAAGAGCAATTGACCCAAAGCCTATTCCACCTGTCGGCCGAGCAACTGGCAAACATTGTGATCGCTTACGAACCGATCTGGGCTATTGGCACTGGACTGACGGCGTCATCGGCGCAGGCGCAGGAGATGCATTACGAACTGCGGCAACACCTGGCCAGTAAATATGGGAATGACGTAGCGCAGGCGACCAGCATTTTGTACGGTGGGAGTTGCAACGCGCAAAACGCGGAAGAAATCTTCGCACAGCCTGATGTAGACGGCGGCCTAATTGGCGGCGCGTCGCTGAAATCACGTGACTTTGTCACGATTGTAAAAGCGAGACAGTAATCTCAAACCTCAAGACGTTCGGAAAGCAAGTGACAGCACAACTTGCCTGCTTTCCGAACGTCTTGAGTACTATGCCCATGACCGCATCTGATTACATTGCTGCTTTCCAGATGGAGCCACATCCTGAAGGGGGCTACTATGCGCAAACGTATCAGGCAGCGGACGTAATTGCTCATTCGGCGCTTCCTGGCCGTTTTGGAGGTGATCGCCCTTATAGCACAGCTATTTATTTTCTACTGGAAAACCATAACCGGTCGGCCCTGCATCGGATTCAGAGCGATGAAGTCTGGCATTTTTACGCTGGTGGCCCGTTGATCGTATACGTGGTTGAGCCGACGTCAGGTACGTTGTCAACGATTCGTCTGGGCAGTGATATGAGTCAGGGGGCTGTTTTTCAGGCTGTAGTACCGGCGGGGTGTTGGTTCGGAGCTAAACCCGTTGGCGAGCTCCACAACGCTCCATTCTCTTTGGTAGGCTGTACCGTTGCGCCCGGCTTCGATTTCAGCGACTTTGAGCTTGCTGATCGTGCGTCAATGCTGGCCCTTTTTCCACAACATGAATCCATTATACAGCTACTCACGTAGTTGACACCGATTGGTTTACGTAATCAATTTAGGTAGGTTAGAGATCCGTAGTTAGGTTTGCCCTAGTCAAATCAGTCCAATAATTAATTTTATCAGCTACTGTGCCACGTCGTCGCCATACCGCTCCGATTAACCCCATAAAACTATTGACGTGGCTGGTTGTGCTACTGTGTACGATAGCTATGGCAATAGGGCTTTGGCAAGTAGTCAGTTGGTTGTATAGAGTATGGATCAACTGACCAAGGGAGCGACTCCATCCGAAAAGTGACGGACGTACCTGGCAGATCAGCTAAGGAAAAGAGTTGAGTAGTGCCGATCAAAATAGCCATGGTGTAAAACAACAAAAGCCACTGATGGTCAGTGGCTTTTGTTGTTGACTCTTGATAACCCTTGATGTAGGGCCGTGTACCAGGAGCGGGAGTCGAACCCGCACGGGCTTGTGGCCCACAGGATTTTAAGTCCGGCGTGTCTACCAATTCCACCATCCCGGCAATTACGAAAAAAGCACCGTTTGAAGGTGCTTTTTTCGTGGAGCGAAAGACGGGGTTCGAACCCGCGACCTCGACCTTGGCAAGGTCGCGCTCTACCAGCTGAGCTACTTTCGCGTTGTATCTAATCCAGATAACTATCTGCGATTTGATGATGCAAAAGTAGTCTATTGAGAGGCATCTGTCAAGAGGAAGTGCGAAAAAAAAACGAATCAAAAAATAGATAGCTACCTAAGTAGGTTCATTGTTAGAGCGTTATGCCTCCGAAAAAATGCGTACCAGTCAGCAAAACCAACTGGTTCTGCTGTTGGTAGGCCTGCGTTTACTCCAACCGGTGCGTTCGTAGGCGGATAATGGGCTGTTTGACCTCAGTTTAGCTTGTCAGCTTTGTCCGCTCCAAGTGAAAATGTCCGAATGCGGACTATTTATAGAATACAAACTGTCTGTATAGTAGGTACTTATGGTTTTGGCATAATATTGTTACAACCGCTTAATAGCTGTTTTAGCGGCGGCTGCAACGTGCAGGGCATAAACGGCATCTTTCAGGAAACTCGGTATAACCAGCACTATTTATGAAAACTGTATCTGCTATTCTCGTTGCGTCAGCGCTCGTTGTAAGCCCAATTGGGGCTACAATGGCATTCTCAACGGAGGTTGCCACCATTCAGATTGGCAGTCGGGATGAGACACCTTATAAGACCCAGACATTCAAAGGCATCAGCGCCTTACGAGCGCAAACGTCGGGCGGAAGCCTCTTGGTTGAAGGCGGCGCTGGTTCAGAAGCACGCGTAGAGATGTTCGTACACGCTAACAACTGGAACGGAAAAGACGAACTGAGCAAAGAGGAAATTGACGAACGACTGGCTAACTATGATATTTCAATTCGGCAGGAGGGAAGCACGCTGGTGGCAACGGCCAAACAGAAGAATAGTAACTGGAATTGGAAGAAAGGCCTGAGCATCAGCTTTAAATTTTACACGCCCCGTGCCTTGACAACCAATATAAGCACATCGGGAGGCAGCATTAAGATGAGTAATTTGGCTGGTCAGCAGCGGTTTCAGACATCAGGAGGTAGCATACAACTGGCTGATTTGAAAGGTGATATTGATGGAAGCACATCGGGCGGAAGTATCAAGATGACCGACTGTCATAACCAGATCACTCTGGAGACGTCGGGCGGTAGCATTGAAGCGGCTAATTCAGACGGGACCATCAACCTGAATACCTCGGGGGGAAGTATTCGGCTAGCGGGACTCAACGGAGTGATTAAGGCTAAAACGTCGGGTGGCAGCATCAGCGGTGAGAGCATCGATGGCGAACTGATAACAAGTACGTCGGGCGGAAGCATCCGCATTCGCAGCATGGCGGGCAGCATTGACGCTGAGACCAGTGCTGGCAGTGTAGAGGTGGCAATGAGTCGGGTCGATAAGTTTGTGAAGCTGGAAACGTCGGCGGGTAGCGTGCGGGTGCAAATGCCCATGAACAAAGGCATGGACCTTAACCTGAGTGGTAACCGGGTAACTGCCCCATTGACCAACTTTAACGGCTCGGCTGAGAAAGACCGGATTGTTGGCAAAATGAACGGCGGCGGCATTCCCGTACGCCTGGTAGCCAATGCAGGCAGCGTTTATGTGAACCAGAACTAACCGGACATTGGCTGTCCGAATGCGGACGATATAAAAAATAGAAAAGGCCCAAATCAAGCGATTTGGGCCTTTTCTGTGCTATGGCACGGCGATTGACCTTGTGTAGCATAGGTAAAGCCTCCGGATTATCGCATCCTTCGTTGTCGAGCAGATTGATTACTTTCCGCATGGCATTCGTCGGCATTTCGAGATAGTGCGCAGATGGATTTAGGAGTAGTGCCGTGTCCGGTGTACTCCTGTTATCATTCAAAAGCAGCGGCACGTCGAATTTGAGCTAGTACAGGCCTTTTTATCGTTTAACCTTGTCAACTATACGTAATTATGATTCAGCTCTCGAACGTTTCCAAGTACTATCCGGCCGGGTTCGGACGTACCTATGTACTGCGTAGTATCAACCTGTCGATCGAAGCGGGTGAGTTTGTTTCGATCATGGGACCAAGCGGTTCGGGAAAGAGCACGCTACTCCATATTCTGGGAATGCTGGAAGAGCCGTCGGAAGGCGAATACCGTTTTCTGGACGAGCCTGTGCAAAAACTGTCGGAGAAACGGCGCACCGAACTGCACCGCAGCCACATTGGCTTTGTGTTTCAGGCGTATCACCTCATCGATGAACTGACCGTTTACGAAAACATCGAGACGCCGCTGCTTTACAAAGGGGTGCCAGGCAATGAACGCAAAAGCCGCGTGGCCGATGTGCTGGACCGTTTCAATATTGTGGCTAAAAAAGATCTGTTCCCCAGTCAGCTATCGGGCGGGCAGCAGCAACTGGTCGGCATTGCACGGGCCATTGTCGCGCAGCCCAAAGTAATTTTTGCCGATGAGCCAACGGGTAACCTTCACTCGGCACAGGCAACCGAGATCATGACCCTGTTCCGTGAGCTGAATCAGAAAGATGGGGTCACGATTGTGCAGGTTACCCACTCGGAAGCTAACGCCGAATATGGTAACCGCGTATTGCGCTTGAAAGACGGCTGGCTGGAAACTGAAACGGCGGCAGTATGATCGATTGTACGCGGATTTGAAATACTTAAACGGAGTGCCGCATCTTTTTGGTTTAAGCGGAATGGCTACACGAATTCAGTAATTAAATGGATTGACGCGGATCTTAGCTGTAAACGTATGTTGGCTGGTGCAGGAGTAAATCCTCTAACAGTCAAAATCCGTGTCAATCCATTTAATTCACGTACCCATCACTACGCGCCCCATCATAAATTCCGCGTACAACGTTTGTCAGTCGGTCGGGTAACGTACCCAGCAGCGTTTGCAGGCCGTTTACATTGACGCAAAAAACGGCATCGGCTGTTTCCAGCACGTCGGGCAGAAATAAGCCTTCCGTTACCTGATGGGTTCGAAGCAACTGCCGACGAATGATGCCGTTGATGCAGCCTGATTCGAGCGAGGGGGTGACCAGCTGATGGTCTTTGAGCCAAAATAGGTTCGAGGCTACACATTCGGCCAAATGTCCATTGGTGTCCAGCAAGACTACGTCATCGAATCCGTGCTGCTGCCGGTATATCCCCGCCATCACATACGGGAGGGCGTTCAACGTTTTTATCATCGAAAGCCGGGAGGAAGACAGCCGAACATCGCGAAAAATGCCCAGGCGCGGTTTATCGGTGAGCGCAAACGGCTGGCCTGGTTTGGCCGTAAGAAGCCAGTTGGCGGCATGGGTGGTGGGGGTATACAAGCCACCGGGTTGCCGCCACACCTGAAGTTTGATGCGGGCGGGACTGCGACCCAAGCCGTTTTGCTCAATCAGGGCGAGCAGAGCAGTGTGCAGGGCTTTTTGACCAAACTGCTCAGGTACGTCAAGGTACAGGGCCTTCATGCCGCTGATGAGCCGATCGTAATGGTCAGACCAGAACCAGACTTTACCGCCTTCGTAACGAATTGTCTCAAACAAGCCATCACCATACTGAAAAGCGCGGTCGGTGGGGGGGAGGCTGAATTCAGCCTCTGGAAGTATATCCGAGTTATAAACCAGATTCATGGCGATTTTCCACCGCTTATCCCAAAACGGTGGTCGTAGCTAAAGTAAGCATGTAACATTGACCTATCTAACTGCTCATGATTATGTTTCGATTGCCCGTCATACGAATGGGCCTGGCCAGCGGGGTGGCCGCTTTTATTCTGTCAGGTAGCCTGCCAACAACTGGTTTGGCACAGACAACCGTGGGTGGACCGCCTGCCGCTGTTACGCCTGCCCCCACTCAGCCAACGGCTGCACCGGGTACGGGCCAGTCGGTTCCGCAACGATTGGGACTGCAGCAGTGTATTGATATTGCGCTGGCTAACAACCTGACCATTCGTCAAAGTCAACTGCAATTGCAAAGCAGTGAAGCGCAATTGCGGCAGGCCCGGTTGAACCGACTTCCCAACGTGGGTGCGTTTTTAAGCCAGGGCTACAACTCAGGCCGGAATATCAACCCCGCCACCAACGCATTCGTTGACCAGGGTGTGCTCTCGAACAACTTTCAGGCAACCGCTCAGGTGACTTTGTATAATGGTGGTCTGTTGCAGAATACCATTCGTCAGAATGATCTGCTGAAGCAATCGAACGAAGCAACGGTAAAGGCAACAGAAAACAACGTCAGCCTTACGGTGGTGCAAAACTACCTGAACGTGCTGACTGGTCAGGAGCAACTGGTGGTGGCACAGCGGCAGATCGAAGTGTCGCAGGCGCAGCTCGACCGTACGCAGCGGTTGGTCAACGCCGGGTCGTTACCGGAAGCCAACCTGTTTGACATTCGGGCGCAGATTGCCAACGACGAGCTGGCTATTGTAAATGCACAGAATAACATCGATTTGGCTAAACTGGCCCTGTTGCAAGCCATGAACGTGCCATCGGGTGGACCCGGCATCGATGGGTTCAATGTAGAGCCGATCAGTGTACCTGACCCAACTGTGGCACCGTATACCGAAACCACCCAACAAGTGTATGACATTGCCCAGCAGTTTGTGCCCGATATCAAAGCAGCCGATCTGCGGGTACGCAGTGATGCCGTTGGTGTGCAGGTGGCCCGAGCTAACCTATTGCCCAGCCTGACATTGAATGGCACTGTAAATACGCTCTACTCAAATGTAGGCCGTCAAAAAGCGATAGAAAACGGAACAAGGCGAATTCCACAGACCATTGAGTTCAATGGTGTACCAACTACCATCTACACAGTTCAGCCAGATTATCTGCTTCAGGACTACTCCTTTGGCGAGCAACTGGGCAATAACCTGAACCGCTCTGTAAACCTGCAATTGCAGATTCCGATCTTCAATCGGTCTCAAGCCCGGACACGTATTCTAAGCGCGACGTTGCAGCAACAGAATTCTGAAATTGCGGCGGCTAACACGCGCTTACAACTCCGGCAAACGATTGAAACGGCTTACACAAATCTACGGGCCTCATCAAATCGGTACCGGGCCACCACCGCACAGGTAACGCAGTTAGAGCGTGCTTTCCAGGCCTCAGAGAGCCGGTTCAATGCCGGTGCGCTTAACTCAACGGATTACAACGTAGCTAAAAGTAATCTTGATCGTGCCCGTGCCAGCTTGGTGCAGGCCAAGTACGACTATATTTTCCGCGTTAAGCTCTTAGATTTTTACCAGAACAAGCCACTCACTTTTGATTAAAAAGCTGTAACACGAAGGTGCATAGAGGTGCCACGGAATTACACAGAGTTGTACTCTGATTTCTCAAGAATAACTCTGTGCACCTCCATGTTATAGCTTTTCCCTCTTCACATGAAAAAGAAATCGAACCGCCTATGGTGGATACTGGGCATCGCAGCCGTGATACTAGTTGGTGGCCTGGTGGCCGCTAAACAAGCTGGCATTATTGGGAAGCCCCCCACTACCGACGTTGATTTTGCCATTGCGCAACGGACTGATATCATCGAACGCGTGAGCGCGTCGGGCCGGGTGCAGCCAGAAATTGAGGTAAAAATCAGCCCGGACGTGTCGGGAGAAATCATTGCCATGTATGTGAAAGAGGGTGACCCCGTTAAGGCCGGTCAGCTATTGTGCCGTATTCGCCCTGATAACTACGAATCGTTCTCGGCTCGGGCTGAGGCGACCGTAAATCAGAGTAAAGCGCAACTGGAACAGTCGAAAGCAGGTGTGTTGCAGGCCGAGGCGCGGTTGATTCGCAGCAAAGCAGATTATGAGCGGAGTCGGAAACTGTTGGCCGATAAAGTGATCTCACAAGCCGATTTCGAAACGGTAGAAGCCAACTACAACGTAGCCAAGCAGGATATCGAAGCGCAGCGCGCTAACGTTCGGGCGGCTCAATTCAGCATTCAAAGCGCCCAGGCAAGCCTGCGTGACGCAAAGGAAAACCTCCGTAAAACAACCATCTATTCACCTGTCAACGGTACCGTATCAAAACTGAACGTAGAACAGGGTGAGCGCGTGGTGGGTACGTCGCAAATGGCAGGTACCGAAATTATGCGCCTGGCCAACCTAAACAACATGGAGGTACGGGTCAACGTAAATGAGAATGACATTGTGCGTGTGACGCTTGGCGACACCGCCGATATTGAAGTGGATTCGTACACAACGTCGGGGCTGAAGTTCAAAGGTATTGTAACCGAAGTGGCCAACACCGCTAATGGGCTGGCCGGAAGCACAGGTGCTGCCTCGTCGATATCATCTGACGCCGTGACGGAGTTTGAAGTGAAAGTGAAGATTCTGAACAACTCCTACAGTGGTCTGTCGCAGAAGCTGGGCGCGAAAGGATTTCCGTTTAAGCCGGGTATGACGGCCTCTGTCGAGATTATTACCGACCGCAAATCGGGCGTTCTGGCTGTGCCAATTGCCGCTGTAACCACGCGCGCTGATAGTACCCAACTGCTGGCTGCTGCGAAACCAGTTAATGACAATGCAGTAGAGGATACCAAAAATGCTGGCAAAAAAGCGGCGATAAAAGAAATTGTCTTCGTGGCCGACAACGGAAAGGCTGCTCAGCGGGAAGTAAAGACCGGGATCAGCGATTTCGAGAACATCGAGATTCTGTCAGGTCTGAAACCGGGCGATCAGGTAATTTCGGGGCCTTTCCTGGCTGTTTCCAAGAAGCTTAAAGCGGGTGACGTGATCACCAAACGCGATCCGAATAAGCAGAAAGCGAAGAAAGAGGACGAATAAAACTAGTTTGACGTTTGCTATTTGTGGTTTGCCGTTGCTCTGCTTACCGGGTCTGCTCTTTCGAGGTGTAGGGTATCGCAACGGCAAACCACATACAGTAAATGACAGACTCCTTTTATGCACGGTATCATTATCCATTATGATCCGCTCACGCAATGCGGCCTGCTTAGGACGGAAGCGGGGCAGGTACAGTATTTTCGGCTCGATGAAGTAGTGAGCCAACACCCCATCAGGCCGGGTAATCCGGTTGCGCTGCGAAATGGGGTACTGGTCGATACAGGCGGTAGTCAGTTCGATGCCAGCCTGCCCATGCGGCCACCGCAGCCGGTCGTGACGCAATACGCCCCTCCGCAGGTACGTGCCGGCAGTAGTGTGAGCTGGATAGGTGGCCTGCTGTCTGTGGGCGCCCTAATTTGTCTGTTGCTATCGGGTGGTCAGCAGAGCGGCTATGCAAGCGCCAACCCAAAGCTGATCGAATCGACGTTCGGGGCAATCGCCGCCGTACTGCTCGTTATCGAAGCGCTGCTCTTCTTTGTTAATACAACTAAAACGGGAAACCAATCGGGTAAGCGGCGCATCCGCTGGAATTTCTGGCTCATTGCCTGGGCCTCGCTATTTGCCTATGTAGGGCAAACGTTCGACGGTTTCGAGGCTGACGACGCTACCGGTTGGTATGGCTATGCTTTACTTACGCTAGGTTTTGCCGTTTACATCTTACCTTATCGATCAAAATAAGTTTGTAGTTCGAGGTGTCTGGTTTGTCGGCAGTGTACCGACAAGCTAGACACCTCGAACTACAAACCAAACTCTATGGCTCTACACACCCGAAATTTCATAATCCTGCTGCTCATCACGCTGACCGTCGCTTCCTGTGGGGGCGGTAAAAAGCGTACCCCCAAAGATGAGGTAACGGCCCCCGCTAAAGCCGAAACGGTAGGTACTGTTCACTTTTTTCTGGAAACCTCGGCCAGTATGGGCGGCTACCTGAAAGGGGGCACTACGTTTAAAGATGTGGTGGCCGACATTGTAACGAAAGCCAACCAGATCAAGCCTGTTTCGCTGTATACCATTTCGGGAAAGCCCCAGCCTGTAACCAGCGACGTGAACACGTTTGTGGCGCAGATGGCGACCACACCGCTGGCAACCGGAAAAAGCTCGGAGCTGCATCAGATTTTCAGGCAGGTAGGTGAGAAGGCAAAAGGAAACAACGTCGCTATCCTTATCTCTGACTGCATTCTGTCGTTTCCCGATGCCGACATCAAAAGCAACCCGGAGATTAACCGGAATGACGCGTCGAGTACGTTGAAGAATAGCATGTATGATCAGTTTGCTACGTTTAGCAAGCAGGGAATCGGCGCAACGGTGCTGGCTTATACGTCGCCCTTCAACGGTACCTATTATACCTACCAGAACCAGAAACAGCCGTTAAAAGGCGAACCCCGCCCATTTTATGTGTGGGTGATCGGCAAGCAGAGCCTGATTGGTCCGTTTACCCAGCAGTTGCTGGAAAGCCTGTCGACGGCACCCGCCAAGCGGCTCGATTTTGGTGCAGCCGGTGCGCTGAAGCAGTACGATCTGTTTTTTGGCCTCAATAAAAGTGGCGAATGGCGGGCCGAGCGTAATAACCTCACCAACATTGAGATGGGTCGTAAAGCGAAGCCGATCGAGTTTGCCATTGGCTTGAACCTGGCCGCCCTGCCCGACTATGCGCAGGCCGAAACGTACCTGCAGAAAAACCTGAACATTGCTGCTGACAATGGCACCGTGAAGCTGATAAAAGTGCAGCGTAAATCGGCGGTTGAAACGGGCCGTATGAGCGACCGCGAACAAAAACTACTAAGTCAGAATACGCACGTACTCACCTTCCGCGTTGATAATTTGTTTGCCGACGACGCCACCGTGACGTTGAAGCTCCCCGTGCGCTTCGATTCGTGGTACACCGATTGGTCGACTATGGACGATCGGACGGCCGACGGACGGCGTAACAAAACTTTTGCCCTCGAACACCTAATGACCGGCGTTCGCGAGGCGTACCAGACCAACGCCAACGAATTTGCCGCAATGACCATTAAACTAAGTAAAAACTAAATGTATTCGGCGCAGTCCCCCGCCCGGAAGGGAACCTGCTGGCACACTAGCTTACATCATGTAGCTGAACGTGTACCAGCAGGCTCCCTTCCGGGCGGGGGACTACGCTGAGCCTGCTTCTTCCTTCCATGTTCACATCCATTTACGAACTCTTCCTGGGTCAGAATAATGACCCCATCTACGTCGACGAAATCTTCACGCCGGTTGGTACCATGACATTGCTGGTGTCGTTGGGCATTGCTGTGATCTTCTATGTGGCGCTGGGCCGCTGGAAACCCGTTTTTCACCGTACCCTGCATTGGGCTATTGCGCTTGTGGGTACGTTGATCTTCGCCTACGCCTACGCCGTTTGGTACGCCAAAGACCGTACCGGTGCCGATGATGCTGATTCGTACATGACCGGCTTTGGCGGCGTCAATGTACTGGTTGCCGCAATCCTGTTTTTTCTGTTTTCACTGGCGTTGAAGAATGCATCCATCTTCGCCAAGAGAACGCCATTTTAAATTAGTTTGACGTTTGGCGTTTATGTTTTGTCGTTGCGTTGCCAACCTACGAGTTAGCTAGTTAGCAGCGTCACGACAAACCTCATACACCAACCCCCAAACTTCCTTCCCATGAAACTTTTCCTATTCGGTATTGGTGGTACGGGTGCCCGCGTATTGCGGTCGCTGACGATGTTGCTGGCCTCGGGTGCCAACGTACCCAATGATCTGACGATTATCCCGATTTTGCTGGATATGGATATGCAGAACGGCGACACCGAGCGCGCGCTACGTCTGGTAGAGCTGTACCGCAGCCTTCGCACGGCCGGTTATCCCAACGGCCCGCAGGATCGCAACGGCACCAGCGGTGGCACAAGACGCCCCTTCTTCGGCACGTCGTTGCAGCCGCTGGGTACGTTGCAGGCCGAAAATGCCCAACAGCAGATTGGAGATTCGGTATTGCCGAAACTGACCGACCATCAGGGGACGTTCGAGGAATTTCTGAACGTCAGCAGCATGGAGGAAATCGACCGTGAATTCCTGAAACTACTGTACGACAACTCAGCCAAACCGACCAGCGCAGAGTTGAAACTGAACCTGTCGGTTGGCTTTAAGGGGAACCCGAACATTGGCAGTGTGGTGTTCAATGCACTGGAAGATTCACCGGTGTACAAGTACTTCATCAGCGCCTTCAACGACCAGACCGACCGGATTTTCGTCATTAGCTCGATCTTCGGCGGGACCGGGTCGGCAGGTTTTCCGCAACTGGTAAAATTGCTGCAACACCCCAGCCAGAAAATGCCGATCCGCAACGCCAAAAAAGGTGCGGTGACGGTAATGCCTTATTTCGCACTGGAAGAAAACAGCCAGAGCGCCATTGACCAGAACCGCTTTTTGTCGAAAACGAAAGCGGCGTTGTCGTATTACCAGAGTCAGATCGACCTTGACGCGCTTTATTACATCGGTGATCGACCCGGTGCCAAGTTGTATCCAAACGTGGAGGGTGGTGCCAAGCAGGCCAACAATGCGCACGTGGTAGAGATGCTCGCCGCCGAAGCTGTGCTCGACTTTGCCCGTCGGGGTGCTGGTGAGTTTAGCACCGATAAACGCTACCTCGAGTATGGCCTTCGCCGGAATGATCGCAGCCTCGATCTGGCTCATTTTGGCGATGTGACGTATCAGAACTTGCTGGAACCACTCGTTCGGTTCACCTACGCCGCAAAGTTCTACACCGATTTTGTGCCGAATAACCTCGGCGAAGCCTTCGCCAAAGAACTGAATTTGCCGCAAACACTGCGGTCAGGTACGTTCTACACCTCACTCGACAACTTCATCAACGCCTACAAAACGTGGCTTCGTGAGCTAGCCGTGAACGACCGTAGTTTCGCTCCTTTCGATTTGGACAGTGATTTTAATGGGCTGATCCGGTCGAAACGCATCGAAACGAGTTTTTTCAGCAAAGGCATCAGCGAAGGATTTTTGCAGGAAGCAGCCGGCAAAGCACAAAACAACCTGAAAGCGGCTTTTCCAACCAGCGAAGCCCGCTTTATGCAGCTTATGATGGAAGTTGCCGACAAGTGCATTGAGAAATTAGGCCCGCTGAATCGTCAGTTGGCTGATGCGTAAAATCGGTTTACCGTTGCTTCACATGCGGGTCTACCCCCAATCCGCCGCGAAGCAACTGAAAACAATAAACCGCAAACTGTAAATTAAAACCGATGCCTCACATCCTTCGCATAGATACGGATCCGAACGTTAGCCAGCAGAATCATAATGGCTGGACGGGGAGCCCGGCGGGCCTGACGGGCAACCGCATTGAACACATTCCTGATACACTAACCGGTGCAGCGGGCGGTGCGGCCGGGTCGGCCGCCAAAGCAGGTACGTCTATTCCGTCGCCGTTTGCACGGTTGTACCTGTTCGATACGGCGTTCAGGATGGTGAAGAACAACCTTCAGCCTACCGAACTGAGCATGTACCACGTGCTGGTGTCGCATACGCTCGATCTGCTCGAATTGCTATTTCAAGCTGGCAACTCCGACGACCTCACCTACCGGCTCTGGAGCCGGGGCGACCGGCTGGGCAAGCTGGCCTCGGCTACGGGTGGCGGCGCGTCGGGTTTGGCACGGCATCCGCACCAGGTGCTGGCGAAGGCACTGGAACTTGACTTCCGGAATGAGCTGGCCGCCGTTCAGACCACGACCATCATTTATTACAAGGGCGCGTTGCTGGGCGGCACCTCGCCACTTACACTGGTATTTACTACCCCCAACTGGGAGCAGGAACGCCAGAACAAGTTTATCGATCCGCCCAAAAGCAGCACGGGTCGCACGTTGTTTCAGAATGAATACATGCCGTTGCATCAGCGCGACGAAGGATTCACGACGTACCTGCGGCGGTGGTATGAGCAATACAATAACCAGATGCCGCCCGGCGGTTTCAAAGAATACCTCTATCGGGTTTTCTTCGATAGCACCGTAGTGCCGCCGGTAGCGGCTGGTGTGACGCTGAGCAATTTTGAACCCATTCAGGTACGTGGCGAGAGTACATCGGTGTTGCAGGTGCT
This sequence comes from Fibrivirga algicola, assembly GCF_011742925.1. Classification (GTDB taxonomy): domain Bacteria; phylum Bacteroidota; class Bacteroidia; order Cytophagales; family Spirosomataceae; genus Fibrella; species Fibrella algicola. The sequence continues at coordinate 349,317 of NZ_WAEL01000003.1, read as the reverse complement.
GCCCGGAATGCCGCTCTATCGGGTTCGGGAAGACGATGTATTGAACGACATCGAGGAGAATTCTGACTTTTTGATGGTGCCGACCGTAGATTACTACACCCGAGAAACCAGCAACGGTGCCGCAACGGGTGTACGGAAGCCGCTGGCGCTGGCCTCGCGTATGGACATGGTGGGTCGATACGTGAAAAATACTAACTGGAACAGCAATACGGTGATCATGCGGCAACGCGATCTGGGTGGTGGATTCCTGCTGTCGGAACGGTTCCTGCCGGGTGTCGACAACGTGAAATACCCGTTTGTGACGACCGATGATTTTCTGGAGGACTTCCTGATTCGGATGCCGTATAAGCTCAACAGCGGTCGTTTCTTCACGGGTACACCGGGCGATATGGAGTTTCTGTTGCCTGTTCGAAAAGAGTATTTCAGCTTTTTCCGGATGGAAGACCTGGCCAGGCAGCTCACGCTGCGCACTGAAGACCGGGGTATGGAGCGGGTAATCATTGCATCGCTGAGCATTCCGATCAAGAACAACCGCACGGTGAACTTCCGCAAGGAATATAACCTGGCCAACGCCGATACACTGATTGAATTTCGGGCGGGTCTGGCCTGTTTCCCGTTCTACAAAATCACGGTGCCCGATGCGCAGCTACAGGCGCTGAACGAATACAACGTGATGCTGCTGGACGCCAGCAAAGACGAAGCAAATTTCCACGCCGGGCGATCGGTGCAGTTTTTCCAGTTTGCGCAGGTGATCAACAAGCAGCCACTGGTTGTTCCAGCGCCTGATCACCGTACCCCCAAATCGGGACCCACACAGGCGGCTTCGTATTATTACAAAGTGCCACAGGCGTTTGATCTGATTGAGGTGCAGTTGCAGCGCAACGGGGTGCCATATCGCGGGTTGGTACTGCCCAAGTTTACCATCATCAGCGAGCGGGGGTACAAGCCTTTTACGTTTGCCATTGACTTCGGTACGTCGAACACGCACGTAGCCTATGTAGATACGAACCTGGGCAATGCCGATCCCAAGACGTTGACAATCAGCGATGACAAGGTGAATCTGGATGCTGATGAGCTGCAGATGATGACGCTCAACAAGCCCTACGACGGGTACGAAGCGCAAACACCTTATGCTCGTTACCGGTTGCCGGTGAGTTACGGCAGCCTACCCGAAATGGAGCGATTCATTCGTCGCGAGTTCATGCCCGCTATTGTTGGCAGCCAATACGGTTCACCATTCTCGTTCCCGCTGCGGACCACCGTATTCGAGAAGACGGGTTCGTCGGACAGTGGCGATAACCTGTTCAGCAAGATCAACCTAGGGTTCAATATTGACCTTGAGGATGGTAGTACGGGTGTGAACCGGTACGTGACCAACCTGAAATGGCTGTTTGAAAACCAGCCCGGCGACCCGATGAACCGGCCCCGGGTTCGGGCCTTCTTCGAAACGCTGCTGTTGATGATGCGGAACAAGATTCTGCTTAATCAGGGGAATATCACCGACACGAAAATTACGTGGCTGGCCCCAACCAGTATGCAGGCCGATACGGAAGACAAGCTGGTGGCCGAATGGGAAAACGCTTTCCGTCGGGTGTTTAAAACCACGCAGTTCTTCAGACCAACCCCAATTCCTGAATCGCTGGCTCCGCACTTCTTCCTGGTGACGAAGGGCGTAAAATCCTTTGCCGATGCGGTAAACGTGGATATTGGAGGCGGTACCGCCGATATTATGCTGTTTATGAAACAGCAGAACAAATACCTCAATACGTCGTTCCGCTTTGCGGGTTACGATATCTGGGGTGGTGGCCTGAACCAGCAGGGGCATCCGTCGCATTTGAAAGACAATGGCTTCATTCTGAATTACCTGCAATACCGCCGGACGCTCACACAGGCACCGGCACCAGAAGATCAGATCCTGGATACGTTTCTGGCCAATAATGACCTGAGTGCCGAGGATATTGTCAGCCTGCTGTTCCGCAACGATGCCCATTACAAGTTCACCCAGTCGATCGTGGACGGACGACCCGCCTTGCGGATCGTGCTCTTCCTGCACTATTCGGCCATCGTGTACCACCTGGTACAACTGATTGAAGCCAACGGAATGGGCTTGCCACGGTATCTGACATTCACGGGTCGGGGCAGTCAGTACCTGAAAATGCTGGGTTCGTCGCGGCGGTTGATCGAGTTCACGAAGATGCTGTTCCGGGCGTATACCACGCTGCCTGTACCGCCTGATTTTGAGGTAGTACTGAGTGAAAATCCGAAGGAAACGACGGCCAACGGGGCGGTGCTGTTCGAAAACGCCAGCTCGATGGAGAAGGATAAGTACAACAGCCGCCAAACAACCTGCTACTGGGGGAATGCACCGATTGAGCAGAAGTCGTTGCCCTCACCGGCTGAGGCATCGGCCACCCCGGACGCTACTGGCTTTGGGTCGCCTATTTCGAATTGGGGAACAACGTACCCCGGTGCGCCAACGCAAAACCAGTCGGGCTACGGCTCAACGCCACCGTTAGCAACGTCGAAGGTTGTGAACGCGCCGTTTGAATACCGCCGCACGAAGATTGGCGAAGTGAGCGGCGACCGTGCCTTCCATGATTCGGTGCTGACTAATGTAAAAACGTTCCTCGAAAAAACCCTTACTGATCGGGATGTGGCCTACTTCCTGAGTGAGCACAATATTCAGACGCCTGAGCAGTACCTGTCGTTCCTGGCTGGCTCTGACGTGACACGGAGCGGTGCGCTTTATGATAGTTACATGCTGGCCCGTACTGGTCTGGAACAAGAGCCGAATCAGGCGGTATCGGAAACGTATTTCTTCCTACCACTCAAGCATGCGCTTTACGAATTATCGAAATACATAGCGGGGTAAAAGGTCTCAACACAGCGGCAAAGCGAACATAGAATTTTCAGAGAATCAATAAATTGCTCTGGGTTCGCCTTGCCGCTGTGTTGAGACCTTTCATTTTATATTTACCAACCTTCCCTTGACCTCTATGAAAATACCATCAACTTTTCTCTTTCTCGCGTTGACTGTGACGGCCAACGCCCAAACGGAACCAGCCGCCCAGACCGGCATCGACGCAGGTACGTTCGGTATGGCGAAAGCTACACTGGAGTTTTTGGCAACCGATCAGAAAACGTTTGGTGCCGCCAAGAAACCGGCCTGCGATGGCTGTACGGATTATGTTGATCTGACTGAATTCATCAAGACGAATAATTTGAAAAAGGCGGACGGCCTGGTGAACGACATCAAGAAGCACAGCATGATGCTGAATGATGAATTTGCCGCTGATGCCTTTACCAGTGAAGGTGCCGTATTGGATAGCCTCCGTCGCTATGTGATGAAACGGGTTACGAACGGCCCCGAGCGCGTGCATCGTACCAAGCTGGCTTCCTTCGCCGCCTACGAAACTAAAATGACTGCGCTGGCCGGTGGCGCTGACCCCGAGAAAGCAGTGAACGAGCAGGAGGCGGCCCTACTGGAAGGCGATACCCCGGCTGATGGCACCGCAACGGCGTCGACGGGGATGGATTGGGGAAAATGGGCGTTTTGGTTATCGCTGCTGAATCTGGCAGGGCTCGTATATCTGGTGCTGACGCGTCAGCGTGGTGCTGGCGGACCAGTCATTTCGGATAAAGACGATGCCCGGCTGGCCGGATTACAGGATGAGAACAACCGCCTTAGCAGTACCGTTGCCGAGCTGGCCAACCGACTCACAATTGCCGAGAAGAAACTCGCAGGTGCTCCACCAGCCGGGCCAGCGAATCGCCCTGTTGAACGTACCCCCGCCGCAACTCAGCCAATAGCTGATCGGGGCCCTGCCGAACGGGGAATGATGCCCCAGGCAGAGCCGCCCCGCCGCCCCGATGCCCCGGCTGAACGACCTATGGGATCGCCCGCTCCAGTGGGCAATCAGCCCCGGACGGGTTACGGCAATCCGGCGAACCCGGTTATTCCACCGCAGAACGCGCCGATGGGTAATGGGTCAGCGGGTGCCCAACAAGCAAGTGCATTCCCGAGCCAGTCGCAGGGTGCGCCACTAAGGACCACGCCCATTATTCCACCAGCCCCATCAGCACCAGGTACGCCAGTTGGTTCGGTCGACCAGTCAGGTACGTTCGGTACTGCTACACCAACGCCTCCGCCGCCCCCCGCTCCCGCGCCAACAAAATTATTTGCCCGTACGGCCGACCTGGGCAACGGCTTTAGTGTAGCTGGCTTGCTGGAATTAGCCGAACGGGGAACGGTGTATGAGATCGATCTGACCAGCCCCAATACGGCTACATTCCAGGTTAGTCAATCGCCCGAGTCACAGCAACTGGCGATGAGTGATCCGTATTCGTATCTCAGCGATGCCTGTCTGTACGAAAATCAGCCGGGTGGACCGAATAGCCGCATTCAGACCGTAGCTCCCGGTCAGCTCACGCTGCAAGGCGATAAATGGCAGATCACCGACAAAGCACGCATCGGATTCGTGTAAGGTTGTCTGGTTTTAGTTGTGCCCTATCTCCAGGATACAGCGCAACTAAAACCAGATAATCAGATTAGCTAAATAGGCTCGAAGGTATTGGGGACATGCCCTTTATGCTGCTTCGAGCCTTTGTGTATTCGCACCTGATGGACTCTAAGTCTGGCGGGTGCCTTGTTTCTCAATACTATTCCATGAATAAACGACTACTCTTTCTGCTGCTGATTGCGCCGCTTTGGCTGTCGGCCCAGCCAACGCCTGAAAAACCGTGGATGATTGGCCCGTTTCAAAAGCGAAACGCTGATAACCCTATTCTAGACGCCAAAGCCAGTACCACGTTTTTTTGCCCGGTACGCCGGGATACAGTGCGTTGGGAAGAAAAAGACGTGTTTAACCCGGCCGCTGTGGTGCGTAAGGGTAAAGTATACATGCTATACCGGGCTGAAGATACCGTCGGGAAATTTAACGGTACGTCGCGGTTGGGGTTAGCCGTAAGCACAGATGGTATTCACTTCACCCGGCGGCCAACGCCCGTTTTCTACCCCGACAACGACGCCATGAAGCCTTACGAGTGGGAGGGCGGTTGTGAAGACCCACGCGTTGTGGAAAGTCCGAATGGCGTATACATTATGACCTATACCACTTACGATGGCGACAAGGCACGGCTGTGCGTGGCTACCTCGAACGACCTGGTTAGCTGGCGGAAACAGGGGCTGGCGTTTGGTCAGGAAGCCTACCGGAACAGCTGGTCGAAGTCGGGCGCGATTGTGTGTCGGCAGCAGGGGAGCCGCATGGTAGCGCAGAAAATAAATGGCGTGTACTGGATGTACTGGGGCGACCAGCCCGATTTGCGCATTGCCACATCGCCCGATTTGCTGCACTGGACACCACTTGCCGGTAAAGCAGCCGGTACGTTTCAGGCGGTTGCCCAATCGAGGCCCGGTAAGCACGACGCCCGGTTGATTGAACCGGGGCCTTATGCATTGCTCACCGCTAAAGGCATTGTGCTTATCTACAACGGAATGAATAACAAGCAGGGTGACCCTGCATTGGCCGAAAACGCGTACACAGGTGGGCAGCTACTCTTCGCCCGGCAGGACCCCACAAAACTAATCGACCGGTCGGTATCTTATTTTATTAAACCCGATCAGCCTTACGAAACGCAGGGGCAGGTAAATCAGGTTGTGTTTCTGGAAGGTATGGTTGCTTTTAAGGGGCGCTGGTTCCTGTACTACGGCACCGCCGACTCGAAGATTGGCGTAGCTACGGCAACTCGTTGATCGGATTGCAACCAACTGCCAGAGAAATGCCGTTGGTCCACACACACACCTATAACTGGATTAATCGCCTACGCTCTACATGACGCTCGACGAACTACGCGAACGAATCAAGAATGAACTGGTTCTTAACGAAGGCAATGTAGCCGACTGGCAGTGGTCTCGCACGGGACTGCCTGCTGAGGCGAACGAGCTTGGCGTGCCCGACTTTTTGCGGCTGGTCGATGATGTCAGTCGACCTCTGAACGCGCAGTTTGTGAAGATTCTCGAGTTACAGGCCGTCATTCGGAAAGTAGCTGCCGATAACCAGAAGCGGTTGTCGGATGTGCAGATCGGTGGCTTTGCGCTGGATGCCGAGCGGCTGGGCTTATCGCGCACGTTCGTAATCGATCAATGGGTGCCCCGTATTCTGGCCCAAGTGCCCGATGCTCCTGCGGCAGAGGCCAGCAAACCGGCCTCGTCCTCGTCAGTCTCAGGTACGTCGGCGACCGCTGCTACCAACAAGGCTGAGTCAGGTACGACTTCTTCTCCCCCTCCCGTTGAGGCGGGCGGTGCCGGGGCCGGGGTGGAAACCGCCGACACCATGCAGCAGAAGGTGCGCGATATTCTGGACGATTACAAAGAGCATATTCCTGCCCCCGCGATTCGCGCGCTGTTTCGGGCGATTAACTATGACGAAAAGGCCCTTGCTGATGCGGTGCTGGCTTACCTGACGGCTAACTTCTACGCGTCGGAAAAAGAGCCGCAGGGAACTACGCTGCGCGAAAAGCTAACCTCGACCGACTGGCGGCACCTGGTTTGGTGGGATCGCCCCGCTCAGGCTAGCGCATCGGCTGCCAGTGTGCCGCCCGCTTCACCGGCTGGCCCGCCCGCCGCGGCTATCTCAGGTACATCGGCTCCGGTGGCGAAAAAGTCATCGTCTGGCTGGCGCGATTTTCTGGTAGCCCTGCTGATCGCTGGTGGGTTGATCGGTTTTGTGATGGTGCTGGTGAAGAGCAACGGCAGAGACTCAGCGGCCGAGAAAGAACGGGAACGTACCCAGACAGAGCAAGCCGAAGCTCGCCGCGCCGATGAAGAAGCGCAGAAACGTACCCAGCCGAAACGAAAAAAGCGGACGAAGAAGAAGCCGGAAGCAACGCAGAACACAGATACCGAAGCTACCGCAACGGCACCTGTTTCGCCTCGCTATGAGCCTTATGATAAACTGCTCAGCGACGTGGGGCAGTATGGCGAACGACCTGCCCGGAAGGATGGTCAGTGGGGGCTATGGCGCAAAGGTAAATGGATGATTTTGCCCGTTTACGATGAAATCAGCGTGTACAAAGAAGGCCGCGCTCGTGTAACCGTGAACGGCAACAGCTACGACCTGGATGCCAACGGCGACCGGATCAGATAACGGCTTAGGCGTGTTACTTTCCTAATTGCACCGTCAGGTACTGAAATTTGACGGCTTCGGCGTAACTGATAAAGCCAACGCCGTTGCCTTTGAAGGACCGAAACGGATGCGGGCTGTCTTCAACCTCCCGGCCGTTGACGTAAAAATGCAGTTGCTCACCTGTCCGCCGAATTGTCAGCGTATTGCGGGTGGGCGAAATGGCTACTTTCGCCGCTGTTGGTTTCCCCATCATGTAGTTGCTCTGGGCTACGCCGTTTACCCGGGTGTACAGCGCTACTTTCGACGTACCTATTAGGCGGAACTGGCAGTAATTGCTGGTATCTTTCACGCCAATCAGCAAGCCGCCATCGGGCTCAACATTAGGTGGGATCGTCATTTCCACGCTGACTGTAAAGGTGTCGGCTTTGTTCAGGTTCAGATCGTCAGGCAGTTTAATGTAGCTGCGGCCTGGGCGGTTCTTACTGTCTTTCTGCTTGCGGATGTAATAGCTGTCTTTGGCTACTTCCAGATCAAACCCATTTCGTTTGCCAACCAGCCAGCCGTTGTGGTTGTCGGCAAATGTCTCCAGGAACGTGCGTACGGCAGGCCTGGCGGCTGTAGCTGCCGGCTTTGATACCGGCGCGGTTGTCGCCGGACTTTTGGCGGCTGGTTTTGTGGCGGCTGTAGCAGTGGTTGTTCTGCTGGATGTTGCCGAGATGGCCCCTTGTTTGGGTTTCGTTGATTTGGCGGGCGCTTTCGCTTTGGCAACGGTCGCCACTGTGTCGATAGCCGAAATTTTCAGCGTGACCCACTCACTGGCCGACGACGTGACGGGGGCGTTCTGTGTCTGGGCAACAGCTAAAGCGGATGATAATAGGCTGATATAGAAGAAAATGTAACGCATGTGGGTAGGTTAGAATGTGTACCGAAGTACGGCAACAGGCGTATTGGCCTGGTAATTCAGGTGGTAGGATAGCGGTTGACCACCGCGTTTTTCGTCGCGCTGATTACGGAAACCGCGCAGGAGCGTGAGCGTAATGTCGGTGACCCAGATGGCGGCGGCCACCCGCGTGGCCACGTAGTAGCGTTGATTGGCAGCGTTGGCTTTCTGGTAAAACGGCTCGGCAGCCTCTGCATTGCCTGCTCGTTCATAATCGGTATAAGCCTGCGCTGATTCGCCCTGCTGACCGGCCCCGTAGATGAGCAACCCGTAGGCTGCTACGGTCACCAGCGGCCGGAGGCCCACGCGGGGTTTAGGCGTTTGCACAAAGGCATTGCCCACTCCTGGCGCCAGTAAAGAAAGCAACGCCCAGGCTGGCCCGCGATACGGTTTCTCGGGCACCATTGAGGCCGAATCGGGGAGGGGCGGGGCAACCTCAGTAGGCGTTTGGGCCGTTGGAGTTAACAGGCCGCCCTGTTTGAGCAGGACTACGGCGCGCACCTCTTCTTTGAGTAGTAAGCCGTTTCGGCGCAGGTTCCAGACAATGCGCTGATCCCGGCCGTCGATCCGGTTAGTGCCCAGGTCACCGCTTACGCTACGGAGATCGGGTGCTATAAGCGTACCGTTTCGTCGTTGCAGCCGCACATATACAGAGTCGGTGGGCGTGCTGTTGCGCAGGTCGTAGAATATTTCGATGGCCTGTTGATCAATGGCCCGCATGCGCACATTGCTGACTCGTCCCTGCGCGTAGCTGGCAAGCGAAACGAGGAGAAGAAACAAAGCGAGAAATAGAGATCGTAGATAAAGGGACATACCTGATGTGTAGGGTGGTCGTCTGTAGGCTATGTGTCTGGTTCTTGCTGTGGTCATTGGTTGGGCTGTTGCACAGATCAATCAACGGAGTCGAAGCCAGATACACACAAAGCGCACTGATTCGGGTTAGTTAGCCACGGATATAGTCCGGTTAGCCGAAAATGTTTGGTTGCACCGATTGGTCAGTGACATGGTCACTGTGTAGGTGCCCGGCCGATCGTAGGTGTACGATACGCGTGTACCCGTTTGGGGAAGTCCCCGGCCATCGCCGAACGTCCAGTTTACCGTGTTTACGTCGCCGGTCGTTTTGTCAACAAAGAGGTCGACCTTAAGTTTGGTGATCGTTGCACCTACGCTGGCGGTGGGTTTTACACAGTTACTGAAATCGATTCGTTCCAGATTAAACGGTTCGCAGCTTACTAGTATACTCGAGAACAAGAGTAGGATAGCGGTTTTCATACAAGTCAGGATTCGCAGCAAAGTACAGCAATAACGCAGATTCCCCCCCGTAAGTACGTAATCTTACGCCAGGATGCACACGTGACCGATACCCCACTTTTTTTCCACAACTATTAAGCCATGATTATTGTGTTAGAAAATAAGCGGTGGATGCTTCATTGGTTGTCGGGAGCAGGATTCGTACTGGTAACTAGATGACCAGAAAGTCAGTTGTTGCTATAGCTGGTCATTTGATCGCTAAATAGGATAAAATCAGGAACTTTTCACCCCCGTTCATAGGGTTTACCTTACCTTTGTCGGCCAAACAGTGCGTTGAAACCAATCATGGATCAGTATTCATATGTAGCCAACTCTGATGCGGCTTATATCGACCAGCTTTATCAGTCGTATAAGCAGGACCCCGCATCGGTAGATACGAGTTGGCAGCAGTTTTTTAAAGGGTTTGACTTTTCGCTTGCCTATGGCGAAAAGGGCGAATCGGCCAATGGAAATGGAGCCACTACCAATGGTACAGCCCAGACAGTTCCCGTTGATGCCAGACACAGTGAGAAAGAAGTATCGGTAGCCAGCCTCATCAAGGCTTACCGGTCGAGAGGACACCTGCTGTCGAAAACAAACCCAATTGGTCCCCGTAAAGATCGTAACCCGCGCCTCGGTCTGGCCGATTACGCGCTGACGGAAGCCGACCTGGATACGGTGTTCGAGTCGGGTAACCTGCTGGGTATTGGTGCGGCAACGCTCCGAAAAATTATGGAATCGCTGGAAACCATCTACGCGGGCCGCATTGGGTTCGAGTATATGTACATCCGCGAAATTGATGTAAAGAACTGGTTACGGAACAAAATCGAGAAAGAAGCGCTCACCTTTAGCCCAACGCCCGCCGAGAAGAAGCGGATTCTGGAGAAACTGAATGAGGCCTCGATCTTCGAAAACTTCCTGCACACAAAATACCTCGGTCAGAAACGCTTCTCGCTCGAAGGTGGCGAAACGACCATTGCTGCCCTGGACGCTATCATCAGCCGTGCGGCCGATATGGGCGTTGAAGAAGTAATGATCGGCATGGCCCACCGCGGCCGTCTCAACGTGCTGACCAATATTCTGGGTAAATCATACGAAGCGATCTTCGACGGGTTTGAAGGAAGCGTACCCACGCAGGTGCATGGTGACGGTGACGTGAAATACCACCTTGGCTACACCAGCCTGACCAAAACACCAAGCGGCAAGGAAATCAGCGTGAAGCTGGCCCCCAACCCGTCGCACCTCGAAGCGGTGAACCCCGTAGTTGAAGGGTTTGTTCGCGCTCAGGCCGATGAGGAGTACAAGGGTGACTTCTCGAAAATTATGCCGATCCTGATTCATGGCGACGCCGCCGTAGCGGGTCAGGGTGTGGTGTATGAAGTTACGCAAATGGCGAAACTGCCCGGTTACCAGACTGGCGGTACGTTGCACTTTGTGATCAACAACCAGGTTGGTTTCACCACCGACTTTGAAGATGCCCGTTCGTCGATCTATTGCTCAGACGTAGCGAAGATTATCGACGCGCCGATTTTCCACGTCAACGGCGATGACCCGGAGGCGGTGATCTTCTGCGCTAAGCTGGCCGTGGAATTCCGTGAGATGTTCAAGCGCGACGTGTTTATCGACATGGTGTGTTACCGTCGCTACGGCCACAACGAGTCAGACGAGCCGAAATTCACGCAGCCGACCATGTACTCGGCGATTGAGAAGCACAACAACCCACGCGAGCTCTACAGCAAATTGCTGATCGAGCGGGGTGATCTTGATGCTGACCTCGCCGCCAAGATGGACGCTGAGTTCAAGAAAGTACTACAGGATCGCCTCGATCAGGTGAAGCAGAAGCCGGGTCTTCCTTACAAGCCGCTTCGGCTCGATCAGCAGTGGGCTGAACTGCGCTACGCCGAACCAGCTGACTTCGATCAGTCCCCCCAGACGGGCGTGCCGATCGAGACACTGGAAAAAATCGGTAAGGCGCTGGCTACGATTCCGGAAGGATTCAAGCCACTGAAGCAAATCGATAAGCTGCTGGCCGACCGTCAGAAGATGGTATTCGACACGCGGATGGTGAACTGGTCGGTGGCCGAGCAAATGGCCTATGGCTCTATCCTGCTCGAAAACAAAGTAGTTCGCCTCAGTGGCCAGGATGTGCAGCGGGGTACGTTCTCGCACCGTCATGCCGTACTGCACGATTCGACCAACAACAAACTATACACACCGCTCAACCACATTCAGGAAGGGCAGTTGCCTGTACAGATTTTCAACTCGCACCTGTCTGAATTCGGGGTGTTGGGTTTTGAGTATGGGTATGCCATGGCGGCACCACACGCGCTGGTGATCTGGGAAGCACAGTTTGGTGATTTTGCCAACGGTGCGCAGGTTATCATCGACCAGTTTGTTACGGCGGGTGAATCGAAATGGGGCATTCAGAACAGCCTGGTCATGCAGTTGCCACATGGGTACGAAGGTCAGGGTCCCGAGCACTCGAATGCCCGTCCAGAGCGCTTCCTTCAATTGTGTGCCGAGAATAACCTGGTTGTGGCGAATATCACCACGCCGGCCAATATTTTCCACGCGCTTCGTCGTCAGCTGGCCTGGGAGTTCCGCAAGCCGCTGGTGATTATGTCGCCTAAATCGTTGCTGCGTCACCCGCAGGCTATCTCGTCGCTCGACGAATTGGCGTCAGGTACGTTCCGTGAAGTAATTGGTGATTCATTTGCCGACCCGAAAAAGGTGAAGCGTGTGTTACTTTGCACGGGCAAGGTGTATTACGACCTGCTGGATAAGCAACAGGCCGATAAGCGCGACGACGTAGCCATTATCCGGATGGAGCAGTTGTATCCGTTGCCAATGAAGCAACTCGACGCTGAGTTGGCAAAATACAAGAAGTCGGAGATTGTGTGGGTGCAGGAGGAGCCCGAAAATATGGGTTGCTTCTCGTTCATGCTTCGCCGCTTCCGCGACCGGTTCACCGGGGCACAGTCGCTCCGGTACGTTGGTCGCGAGTCGGCTTCTTCACCTGCCACCGGGTTTGCCAAACTTCACACGCAGGAGCAGGCAGCATTGGTTCAGAAAGCATTTGAATAAAACGGTTTGACCGGTCCGCCGGTGCGGTTTGATGGTTGATGTTGCGCTGCCAGTTTACTTTGGGGACGTAGTATCAACCATCAAACCGCACCGGCGGACCGGCAAACGTCAAACACAGTTAAAATGGCTATCGAAGTAAAAGTCCCCGCTGTGGGTGAATCCATCACCGAAGTAACGGTGGGAGAATGGTTGAAGAAAGAAGGTGATGTGGTGAAGCTCGACGAAGTGCTTTGCACACTCGATTCTGACAAAGCATCCTTTGAATTGCCTGCTGAGGCTGAAGGTACGTTGCACATCATGGCGCAGGCTGGTGACGTGCTGCCTATCGGGGCAACTATCTGCACCATCGACGGCGTAGGTACGTCTGCTGAGGCTGCACCGGCTGCCCCTGCTCCGGCCGCACAACCCGCCGAAGCACCTAAAGCTGAAGCACCTGCTCCTGAACCAACGCCTGCTGTACAGCCAGCCGAACCAGCCGCTGCGCCTACAGCGACCACCTCGGCTAGTGCAATCGAGGTGAAAATTCCATCAGTGGGCGAATCGATCACCGAGGTTACCATTGCCGCCTGGAATAAGCAGGACGGTGATACGGTTGCGATGGACGAAACGCTTTGCGAACTGGAATCGGACAAAGCTACGTTTGAGCTTCCTGCCGAAGCTGCAGGTACGTTGCGAATTGTAGCTCAGGCCGGTGATACGCTGTCTATTGGCGCCACCATCGCCCGCATTGAGGTTGGTGCTGCTGCCGCATCGCCTGCTCCACAGCCCGCTGCACCTGCTGCCGCTGCGCCTGCCGCCCAAAACGGAAGCGCCAATGGATCGGCTAGCTACGCAGCCAATCACCCGTCGCCGGCGGCTGCCAAGATTCTGGCAGAGAAAGGCGTCGATGCCGCTCAGGTACAAGGTACGGGCATAGAAGGCCGGATTACGAAAGAAGACGCCGTAAAGGCATCAGCACCAGCACCGCAGGCAGCTCCGGCACCTGTTACGCCTGCTCCAGCCCCTGCTGCCGCAAAGCCAGCTGCTGCGCCAAGTCCGGCGCCTCAGGCTGCCGTCCCCGGCGCACGTACGCAGCGTCGTGAGAAGATGACGTCGTTGCGGAAAACGATTGCCCGTCGTCTGGTAGCGGTGAAGAATGAAACGGCCATGCTGACTACCTTCAACGAGGTAGACATGAAGCCGATCATGGACCTGCGGGGTAAATACAAAGACAAATTCAAAGACAAGCACGCGGTTGGTCTTGGCTTCATGTCGTTCTTCACCAAAGCCATTTGCATGGCGCTGCGTGAGTTCCCGGCCGTGAATGCCATGATCGACGGTGACCAAATTGTGTTCAACGATTACTGCGACATTTCGATCGCCGTTTCGTCGGACCGCGGTCTGGTGGTGCCCGTTATCCGGAACGCCGAGCAGATGAGCTTCTCGCAGATCGAGAAAGAAATCGTGCGGCTGGCCGGTCTGGCTCGTGACAACAAACTGACTATCGAACAGATGCAGGGCGGTACGTTCACGATTACCAACGGCGGTACGTTCGGCTCTATGCTGTCGACCCCAATTATCAATGCACCGCAGTCAGCTATTCTGGGTATGCACAACATCGTTGAGCGGCCGGTAGTGGTGAACGGTGAAATTGTTGTCCGTCCGATCATGTACGTGGCTCTCAGCTACGATCACCGTATCATCGACGGCAAAGAATCGGTAAGCTTCCTAGTGCGCGTGAAGCAGCTTCTGGAAGACCCAACACGAATTTTACTGGAAGTCTAAATAAGGGAGTTTGGGGTTTGTCGTTTGATGCTGCGCTGCCAATTAACGTGATCGTGAGTTGGCAGCGCAACATCAAACGACAAACCCCAAACTTCTTTCACATCATGCCCTGGGAATATAAAACACTGAAAACGAAGGTGATGGCGCAGTCACAGTCAATGTTTCGCAACGACGATGCTGCCGAAAGTCCGATGATTCCTTCCGAAGTGGTGGAAGATATTCTGAATGAACAGGGCGAACAGGACTGGGAACTGGTTAGCTGTGTCCAACTTGGTACTAGCTCGGTAGGTATTGAACTCCTCTACGTTTTCAAACGATACTACAACAATGAGTAAGTGGGAATACCTCTCCTTCGATTTGCGGGTTAGTGAACTGAGCGAATTTCACCAGAAGCTAAACGAGTTCGGGGATTCAGGCTGGGAGATGGTTGGCATGGAGTCCATCGAGTCGAAGAGCATTGGCCTTTTCGACAGCGGAGCCGCCACCTCCATTATTGTAGTCGTGTTCAAGCGGCCGAAGGAGTAATCGGTGCGCCGCTGATTGCCCGGCTCATGGGTAAATGCCACCAAAAGCGACTCCTTACTGTTATGGAGTAACAGAGCAGACCAGTTTTTTTGCTTACGATACCTGTTGACGAGTTAATAAAACCTATACTATGCAATACGACGTTATCGTCATTGGCTCTGGGCCGGGCGGCTATACGGGCGCTATTCGGTGCGCACAATTAGGGCTGAAAACGGCCATCATCGAAAAATACGCCACCCTGGGTGGAACCTGCCTCAATGTGGGCTGTATTCCCTCCAAAGCGCTACTCGACTCGTCGGAGCATTACTTCAACGCCAGCCACACGTTCGCCGAACACGGCATTAAGTTGGACCACCTGGCGGTTGATCTGCCTCAGATGATTGCCCGTAAACAAGATGTGGTCGACCAGACTACCAAGGGCATCGTGTACCTGATGAAGAAAAACAAGATCGACACGTTCTATGGTGTTGGCTCGTTTGTCGATGCCAATACGGTGAAGATTGCTAAAACCGATGGTAGCGGTGACGAAACCATTACGGGTAAAAATATCGTAATCGCGACGGGGTCTAAACCCATGTCGTTTCCATCGATGCCCCTCGATAAGAAGCGGGTCATCACCAGCACCGAGGCGCTGAAGTTACCCGAAATCCCAAAGCACATGATCATTATTGGTGCGGGGGTAATTGGCGCCGAATTGGGATCTGTATATGCCCGTCTGGGTGCCAAAGTCTCGTTCGTTGAGTTTGCCGATTCAATGATCCCGACTATGGACAAGACGATGGGTAAGGAACTACAGAAGTCTATAAAAAAGCTGGGTGCCGACTTCTATTTCAAACACAAGGTTACCAAGGTAGAAAATACGGGCGATGAAGTCGTGGTGAGCATCGATACGCCGAAAGGGGAGCAGATGACCTTGACTGGCGACTATTGCTTAGTGTCGGTAGGTCGTAAGCCCTATACTGATGGCCTCAATCTGGAAGCCGCTGGTTTAGCCGTTGATCAGCGTGGTAAACTAGACGTTGATGAGCATCTGCGCACGAAAGTAGCGCACATTTTCGCGCTGGGCGACGTGATTCGGGGGGCCATGCTGGCGCATAAAGCGGAAGAAGAAGGCGTGTTTATTGCCGAAACCATTGCCGGTCAGAAGCCGCATATCCATTACCGGCTGATTCCAAATGTGGTGTATACCTGGCCCGAGGTGGCGGCAGTAGGGTACACGGAAGAAGAAGTGAAGGAGAAAGGCATTCCGTACAAGCTGGGTACGTTCCCATTCAAAGCGCTGGGTCGTGCCCGGGCGTCGATGGATGTGGATGGTCTGGTGAAGGTACTGGCTCATAAAGAGACCGATGAAATCCTGGGCGTACACATCATTGGCCCACGCGCCGCTGATATCGTGGCCGAGGCAGTGGTGGCGATGGAATTCCGCGCCTCGGCTGAGGACGTTAGCCGGATGTCACATGCACACCCGACGTATACTGAAGCCTTAAAAGAAGCCTGCCTTGCCGCTACGGATAACCGGGCGATTAATATGTAGGGTTTTAAGGCTGGATAGTCTGTAAAAGGGGAGTCCTGAGTATGGAAAGTCGGTATGCGTTAGTAACGCTAAACTGACCTTTCATACTCAGGACTCCCTTTTTACAGACTATCCAGCCTGCTATTGCAACCTCGCGTCTTCACGACTATTGAAGGTATCTCCCTGGTTAATATCACCGGTTTCGAAGCCTTTTTTAAACCAGTATGCCCGTTGCGCGGCAGTACCGTGGGTAAAGCCTTCCGGAGTAACGTACCCCTGCGTTGACTTCTGGATGTTATCATCGCCGATGGCGCTGGCCGCATTCAGGGCTTCTTCTACGTCACCTTCCTGCAAAATCTTGAATTGCTTTTGCGCATGGTGCGCCCACACACCCGCCAGAAAATCGGCCTGTAACTCAAGGCGTACAGATAACCGGTTGGCCTCTGTCTGACTCATTCGCTCCTGAGCCTGATGGACCTTATCCAAAATCCCCCACTGGTCCTGAATATGGTGCCCAATTTCATGGGCGACTACATAGGCCATGGCGAAATCGCCGGGGGCATTGAAGCGTTGTTGCAGTTCGTCATAAAACGACAGATCGATATACAGCTTTTTGTCGCCGGGACAGTAAAAAGGACCCGAGGCTGATGAGGCCATACCGCAGCCTGATTGGGTTTGGCCCCGAAACAAAACAAGCACCGGTTGCGTGTATCGCTGCCCTTCATCGGCCATCACTTTCGTCCACACATCTTCGGTATAACCAAGTACAACACGGGTAAACTTGGCTGCTTCATCATCGGGCTGTGGACCGGCTGGAGCTTGTTGGGAAACAGCCTGACCACTGTCGCCACTTTGATTGAGAATTTGAGACGGGTCGCCACCGAGTAAGTAAATGACCAGGGCAATGACCATCGTGCCAATACCGCCACCGACAACCATGCCGCCGCCACCGCCGCCCCGACGGTCTTCTACGTTATCGCTTTCGCGTCCACCTAACCAGCGCATATAGATAATTTGTTAAAATTGGGTACACGTGTCAATGTTGTTCGACACTGCAAGCTTACCTTTTATTGGGGTAAAATGTTTAATCGCCGAAGGAAAACTTACGGCTGCCGAACTTGCCTGGTGTAGTGTAATAGGTCAATTTGGGAATGATACTACCAATCAGCTACTCAGATAGAACGGCCAGCGATAGGTTGGTTTGCCTGATATTGGGGTTGTTCGGCTAGTTGATAAAATCACCAGATGTGAGCTTCATCTATGGTGATCAAGTGCGGTTATACGACTCGCCCCTGTGTTGAGCTGCGGCCGTACAGCATCGGACAGGAGGCTGTCCATTTTCGGACAGCGAATAGTTGCGAAACGCTGTTCAGAGCGTAAAAAAGACGTTTTTGTGCCGTGGCACGGCAGTTGACTTAGTGTAAATACCATTGACTCTTAGATTTCAGCCAGGCTACCCAGCGGCTACAACGACTTTTCTTATGCTTCGATCTTACTTGACCATCGCTTTCCGAACTCTCCGTCGCAATCGCCTATACGCGTTGATCAACGTGACGGGGCTTGGTCTGGGCATTGGCTGTGCGCTGTTGCTTTTCGCGTTGGTACGTTACCATTACCGAACCGATACGCACCATAGCAAATACGACCGGATATATCAGTTCACTTCAGCGTTTAAAACACCCGACGGCGATTTCTTCACGCCTGGCGTGCCTGAAACGTTTGGTCAGGCTTTGAAAACCGATCATCCGGAAATTGAACACCTGGCCATGATCGAGGAGTGGGAGGAGCCTATGGTTATTGTGCCGGGCGGTACAGGTGCGGGTACTACCGGAATCGACAAGAAGTTCAAGGAGAGTTCAGCTAAAGCGGCTTTCACCACGCCATCATATTTCCAGATTTTCGACTACCATTGGATCGCCGGGGGGGCGGCTGATCTGAGTCAGCCAGGTACGTTGGTGCTTAGTGCGAAGTCGGCTATCAAGTATTTTGGCTCCACCAATGTGGTAGGCAAGGTAGTGAAGCTGGACGGACGTACCTCGGCGCGGATCGTTGGCGTATTTGCCGATTATGATGATAACACCGATTATGCGTACGAACTGATCGGGTCTCGTGCCTCCCTGAAAGACTTCCAGGGCCGTCCGTTCGACGAGAGTTTCACCAATACCAACAGCAGCACACACTGCTTTGTGGCGCTTAACGACCGATACACCGCAGCTAACTGGAACCGTGATCTGCCCGCTTTCCTGAAAAAGCATAACCCCACCAATATTAAAACAACCCGCTACCCGATTACCCCACTGAGTGATCTCCATTTTGCTACAGACTATAATGGTGTTAGCAAGAACCTCATTTTATCGCTGTTTATCATTGGCCTCTTTCTGGTCATCACGGCCTGCATCAACTTTGTGAACCTGGCTACGGCGCAGGCCATGAACCGGGCGAGGGAAGTGGGCGTACGGAAGGTGTTGGGCAGCACACGCAGTCAGTTGCTGGGCCAGTTCATGGGCGAAACGGCGCTGATCGTTACGCTGGCGATGGGGTTGGCAATCGGGGTGTTCAGCTACGGCCTGTCGCTGGCACAAACGTACCTGCACGGCGCTTTTCGGTTTACGTTCTATTTTTCGCCATCGGTACTGGGCTGGCTGATGTTGCTGGTGGCGGGCGTTATTCTGCTGGCGGGTCTCTATCCGGCGTTGATTTTAGCCGGATTTCGGCCGGTCGTAGCGCTAGCGGGCAAAATAACGACCCAGCAGACAGGCGGCTTTACTATCCGGCGCGGCCTGGTCGTTACGCAGTTTGCCATTTCGCAGATGCTCATTATCGGGCTCATCGTAGTCGCTAATCAATTGCACTACGTACAGACTAAAGATCTTGGTTTCAAGAAAGATGCCTTGCTAACCATTCGGCTGCCGCTTGTGGCCGAGCAGGATATCAGTAAAATGAATACGTTCCGGAGCTTGGCAACGGCGTTACCCGACGTGGCAGGAATCAGCTATTCGATGAGCGGACCCCCTCAGTCTGGTTGGGTGAGCCAGACCAGCATCCGGTTCGATACGCGGCCGGAAGAAGAGAAATTCGGCCCGCAACAAGCCTGGATCGATGATAAGTACGTACCGCTTTTTGGACTGAAACTGGCGGCTGGTCGTAACCTGAACCCGTCGGATACACTTCGGGAAGCCCTGGTCAATGAAGCCATGGTGCGCAAATTGGGATTCAACGATCCGACGAAGGTGCTGGGTAAGCTCATTCACAAAGGGAATCGTGCTCATATGGAGATTGTGGGCGTTTTGAAAGATTTCAACCAGAGCGATTTGAAAAGTGCTATTGGTCCATCGTTTTTCAGTACATCGGCTAAGAATTATTTCGGAGCTAATCTGCAACTACGAACGGGGAATTATCAGCGCGTAATCAGTCAGTTGGAAACGGCGTATAATCAAGTATATCCCGACAGTTATTTCGATCATCAGTTTGTGGATGACCAGATTGAAGAGCGCTATCAGGAAGAACAGACTATGGGGCGGCTGGTCAACTTCTTTGCGGCCGTAGCCCTGCTGATTGGCTGCATGGGGTTATATGGACTGGTACTATTTATGGTTACGCAGCGCACCAAAGAGATCGGCGTTCGGAAAGTGCTGGGCGCCAGCGTAGGCAGCATTCTGTGGCTGTTCAATCAGGAATTTGTTCGGCTCATTGCGTTTGCCTTTCTGATGGCGGCCCCGGCAGCCTGGTGGGTCATGAGCCAATGGCTGAAATCTTTTGAATACCGCATCGATCTGGGGCCATTCATTTTTGTTAGTGCCCTGGTTGCGACGGTCGTGGTGGCCGTATTGACAGTGAGCTACCAGAGCATTAAAGCCGCGCTGGTAAATCCGGTGAAAAGTTTGCGAAGTGAATAAGTGACAGACCCTGGTGAGGCAAACCCTACTGGAAATTCGTCTCATTCGTGTCAACATAGGCCTATAAACCTAAAACTATGAAAACGATCTTGATCGCTTTTGTGCTACTGCTACCACTTGGCAGTTACGCGCAGGATAAGTATGCTGCTTATAGAGAGCTTCGGGGAAATGGTCAGCTTATTCGGGAAACGAAAACGGTACCACCGTTCGAAGGGATCGAAATCGAGCAGTTTCCGGCCAGAGTTGTTGTAGAAGCCGGTGCAACGGAATCGTCGGTGACGATCAGTATTGATGAGAACCTGCGAGCATTCCTGCAGATCGAGGCGAAAAACGGTACGCTCAAGCTGGCCTTCAAAGACCCGAACAATAAACCTTTCTGGGTGAGTAAGTCCAGCATCGATGTGGTGATCAAAACGCCGGAACTGAAACGATTCAAGCATGGATCGAATAGCGACGTGGCCGTTCGTGGTCTTCTGGGCGAGTCGTTTGCGTTTGTCAACGAAGGCAATGGGAACGTACGGTTACAGGGTCGGATCAAAACCTTCGATCTTGTCAGTACAGCCAACGGCCGCGTTGACGCCGAACGACTGCTGACAACGACCGTCAACGTCATGACTCACGCAAATGCTACCGTTCGGGTTAATGCCAACGCTGTGAACGAAGTAAGAAAGGCTAATGCCACTGTAACCAATGTTGCGAATTAATGTAGCGTGGGACTTAGGATGAAAGCTCCGCGCCCCACGCCTTAAGCGCCAAACCCCATGCTACAGAACTACATCAAAATCGCGTTCCGCAACTTGTGGAAGCATCGGCGGTTCAGTGCGCTGAACATAGTTGGCATGGGCGGCGGCATGGCAGCCGTTGGGCTGATGAGCCTGTACATCATCCATGAGCTAAGCTACGATCGCTTTCATGCCAATGCCGACAGGATCGTGCGCGTGGTGCATTACGCTAACTGGCCGGGTGGAAATCTTCATCTGGCGCCTACCTCGGCCCCTTACGCCGCAGCGTTGAAGAATGACTACCCGGAGGTCGAAAAAACGGTTCGAATTCAATCTGAGGGTGGGGGACAGATCACCTACAAAGACAAGAAACTGAACGTCGACGATATTATGTTCGCCGATCAGTCTGTGTTCGACGTGTTCCCGTTTCTACACGGTGATCCGGCAACGGCGCTGGCGCAACCTCAGTGCATCGTTATTACGAAAAGCCTGGCCGAAAAGCTGTTTGGCAACGCGGATAAAGCGATTGGGCAAACGGTCGAATTCTCGAATCACTTTCCCAACCGGGTGACGGGCGTTATCGACAACGTACCGACCACCTCGCATCTACAATTCAGCGCGCTCCGGTCGCTGCCAGCCAATTATACCAATGGTTGGCAAAACTTCGAGCTCTATACATACCTGCTGTTGACCCCCGGCACAGACCACAAAGCGTTGGAAGCCAAACTGCCTGGTTTCTACGAGAAGTACATCAGGAAAGAAATGGGTCAGGTGACCTACCGGATGGAACTGCAGCCGCTGACGTCTATCCACCTGCAGTCGCATCTCGACTACGAAATCAGCCCGAACGGTACACTCAGCACCATTTATACGTTTGCCATTGTTGCCTTCCTGATCCTGCTGATCGCTGGTATTAATTATGTGAATCTGTACACCGTTCGGGCCGTTGCCCGCACGCGGGAAGTGGGCGTTAGAAAAGCTATTGGATCGCGCCGTGGGCAGCTTATTGGCCAATTCCTGACCGAATCGATGCTGATGGCTATCCTGGCTGGTGGTGTGGGTATGATGCTGGCTACTCTTTTTCTGCCGCTGTTCAACGAGTTGGCGGGTAAAACCCTTCTTATTGGTGAGTACGGTCTGCTCACAACAGTTACGGCGGTGCTTGTCTTTACGGTGTTGCTTGGGCTGGCAAGTGGATTATATCCGGCCCTGCTCTTATCTGGTTTTCGGCCGGTAATGGCGCTGAAAGGGCGGCTGGCAACTCACTCAACCAGTGGGCGATTCCAGCAGGCACTGGTGGTGTTTCAGTTCATAGCGGCCGTGGCACTAATCAGTTGCTCGTGGGTGATTTATCGGCAGATGAACTTCGTGGCGCATAAGAATCTGGGCTTCAATAAAGATCAGGTATTGACTTTTCACTTGGATGGGGATACGGTACGTACCCAGATTCGGGCGTTGAAAGAGGAACTGACCAAAAGCCCGCTGATTGAACAGGTGGCCGCCGCCAGCAATCCGATTGGCAACAACAACATCGGTCGAGACGGTATGTTCTTTGAGCAGAACGGTATGAAGCCAACCAGCACACAGGTGGTGCAGGTGTTTGGGATCGACCCTGATTACCTGGGTACGTTGCAGATCAAGCTGCTCCGGGGGCGCAATTTTACCGGCGCTGTTAGCGACCGGCTGGGGGCGGTACTGGTGAACGAATCACTGGTGAAAAAGATGGGCTGGCAGGAGCCAATTGGTAAGCGGGTCTGGTATTTTCTGGGGAAAGATAAAACGGTCGAAGCCCAGGTTGTGGGCGTTGTGAAAGATTTTCATACGTACTCGCTTCAGCATAAGATCGAGCCGCTGGTGTTGCACGTACCCAATCCGCAGGATAAGGACAACCTGTATGTCAGGATTCAACCCGCCAAAACGGCTGAGGCTTTGGCATACATCAAATCGGTTTACCGGACGTTTGATCCTACCGCCGAAATGAGTTTTCATTTTCTAGACGAGAATTTCTCGCAGCAGTATAAAGCCGAACAAAAGCAGGGATATGTCCTGCTCGCTTTAACGGTTCTCGCTATTCTTATTTCCTGCCTCGGTCTGTTCGGACTGGCTGCCCACGCGGCCGACATGCGCACGAAAGAGATTGGTGTTCGGAAAGTGCTGGGCGCTACTGTGGCCAGTATCGTCACGTTGCTCTCAAAAGACTTCCTGAAACTGGTCTTGATTGCCATAGCTGTCGCCTCGCCGCTCGCCTGGTACGCTATGACTCAGTGGCTGGGGAGCTTCGCCTACAAGACCGATATGGAGTGGTGGGTCTTTGCCGGTTCAGGTACGTTGGCCGTGGCAATCGCCCTGGCAACGGTCAGTTTCCAGAGTGTCAAAGCCGCGTTGATGAACCCGGTGAAGAGTCTACGAACAGAGTGATAAATGCGCGGGGCCGGGGGCTTGGAGGCGTGGAGTATCGCTCTCGCGTCAGCCATCCCAGGCCCCGCGCCCCAAACCCCATGCTACAGAACTACATTAAAATTGCCTTTCGCAATTTGTGGAAGAGCAAGATCTATTCGGGTGTCAATATAGTTGGGTTGGCCCTGGGGCTTGCCTGTTGCACCGCCATTGGCCTCTACATTCTCGACGAGTTTCAGTACGACCGGTTCCATAGCAAGCTCGACCGAATCTACCGGATCGTATCGCACCAAAAACAGGCCGACGGGTTGTATAATGTGGCCGTAACACCCGGTCCGCTAGCGCCGACGCTTACCACCGATTTTCCGGAAGTGGAAAAAGTAACCCGAATTGGGCGCTGGCGGGGTACGTTGAGTCGAGGTACCCAAACAGTCGAGACCGAGTCGATGCTGATCACGGAGTCATCGTTCTTTAGCACGTTCGATTTTCCACTGGTTGCGGGCAATGCGCAAAAAGCATTGGCGGCACCGAATGAGGTAGTCATTAGTGAGAACATGGCACTGCGTCTGTTCGGTGAAAGCTGGTCAAAGCAGGGGATTCTAGGCCAGTCGCTGGTGTTCAATAACGAAATCCCATTTGTCGTTGCGGGCGTGGCCAAAACGCCACCAACGCATTCCAGCATCCAGTTCGATGTGTTATTGCCTTACAAATGGCTGGAAAAAACGGATGAATGGAGTCAGAAATGGAACAGCAACAACTACCACACCTACGTGCTGCTGAAGCCCGAAGCCGCTGAGTCGGCGAATCTGACCAACTTTTCGGCTAAGCTAAGCGGTCAGCTCAATCGATATACGCCAACCGAGGATAGGCTCTATCTGCAATCGATGCGCGACAGCTATCTGAGGTCGAAATTCGATTTCGAGACCGATTGGGGATTGCGTAGCGACATTCTGTATATCCGCATTTTTGTGGCTGTTGGACTGATTTTGCTCTTGATTGCCGTCGTTAACTTTATCAATCTGGCCACGGCGCGTGCGTCACAACGGGCGCGGGAGGTGGGCGTGCGCAAAACAATTGGTGCGCAACGTACCTGGCTGGTGATGCAGTTTCTGGGCGAAGCTTTACTTATGACCTGTTTGGCGGTAGCCATGTCGCTGTTGCTGGTGCAGGCGTTGTTGCCTCTGTTCAATGGACTAGCGGCGAAAACGCTCGTACTTCCCTTCAGTGAGCCGTACTTCTGGCTGGCATTAACTGGCCTTACCCTCGTGGTTAGCCTGCTGACAGGCCTGTATCCTGCCTTTTTCCTGTCGTCATTCCGGCCAGCGCAGATACTGAAAGGTACAGGTGCTACTCAGGCGCTGTCGGTGCAATCGGGTCGGGTTTTTCGGCAGTCGCTGGTGGTGGGCCAGTTTGCCTTGGCCGTTGGACTGGTCATTGGCAGCGTGGTTATCTACCGCCAGCTCGCCTTTGTGCAGAACAAGAAACTTGGGTTCGACCAGTCGCAGCTGATGTACGTCCGCCTGAAAGGGGAACTGCGTAATAAGGTTCTGCCCTTCAAACAGGCAGTTCAGCAGTTGCCCGGCGTGACTGTGGCATCGCCAACAACTGGTGCGCTGGTCGATATGGTCAATCAGGGTGATATTGAATGGGAAGGCCAGCAGCCGAACGACAAGTTTTTGATCACGAACATGAACGTAGATCCTGATTTTGTGGCTACTACAGGCATGAAACTGGCGGCGGGTCGAAATTTTTCGTGGCGTATTCCATCAGATACATCGGCTACAATGGGTGCGTTTATGCTAAACGAAACCGCCGCCAAACGCATGGGCTGGACGCCGGAGCAGGCTATCGGCAAGCGCCTGAAGTTCTGGGGACCGTCGGGCGTAGTGGTGGGTGTGCTGACCGATTTCCATTTCCGGCCCCTGCGCGTAGCGATCGAGCCGTTCATCTTCCGGTTCCGCCCTGATAATCCGTACTTCAATCTGTTGGTGAAGACAAAGCCCGGTGCCGTACCACAAACGATTGCAGGTATTACGGCGCTGTATAAAAAGATGGAGCCCGCAAGCCCGCTCAGCTACGGGTTCGTTGATCAGGAATTGGACGCGCAATACCGGGCCGAACAGCGCATGGGGCGCATTATTCTCTATTTCTCGATCCTCTCAATCTTCGTCTCTTGCCTCGGTCTGTTTGGACTTACCACCTTCACCGCCGAAGCGCGCACGAAAGAAATCGGTGTGCGAAAAGTGCTGGGTGCCAGCGTAGGCAGTATTGTGACGTTGCTCTCGAAAGACTTCCTGAAACCGGTACTGGTTGCGATCGTCATTGCCAGCCCCATTGCCTGGTATGCCATGACCAACTGGTTACGCGACTTCGCCTACAAAGTCGACCTCGACTGGTGGGTGTTCGTACTTTCAGGTACGTTAGCCATCGGCGTTGCCATGCTTACCGTCAGTTTCCAAAGCCTGAAAGCCGCGCTGGACAATCCGGTGAAGAGTCTGCGAACGGAGTAGGGGGCGTGGGGCTGGGTGCATAGGGCAAGGGACGCTCGCACGCGAGCACCCTAACTCGCGAAGGAAACTACCTTTGCCGTCGTTAGCTGAATGATGTTCACTAGCTACTATTGGGCCAGAGTCTCTATCGACAAAGGGTACTCTCCACAGACAAGCGACAACGGAGCCTGTCTAAAGACCCGCATGCGAAACCCCTTACCCCATGCCGTAAGTTCCTTGCTCCTCCACGCCCAATCACTCCCGCCGGATGGCTTCGACGGGATCTAGGCGGGCGGCGCGCATGGCTGGGTACGTGCCGAAGAGGATGCCAATCAGCATGGCGATGGCGATGATGAGACCGAACGTATTCCAGGTGTAAGCAGCCTGGAAGGGTACATCGGTGATGGCTTTGATGATGGGGATGAATGCCAGTGTGCTCAACACGCCCAGCGTCAGGCCCAGCAGGCTGCCCAGCGTTGAAATAGTGATCGATTCGGAGAGGAACTGCCAGAGGATATCGCGCCGTTTAGCGCCCAGCGCTTTGCGAACGCCAATTTCTACTGTGCGCTCGGTGACAGAGATCAGGAGCACGTTCATGACGCCGATGCCACCTACCAGCACCGAAATGCCCACGATCAGACCCATGATGAGTCGAAATAACAGAAATCCTTTCGCCGCCTGATCAACGCGCTGTTCGTTGGTGATAACCGCAAAATCGGCCTGCTTGCCGTTCATGTTCGCTTTCAGCCAGCCTTCGACTTCTTTTTTCAACGCAGGTACGTCCTCAACCCGATTCGCTTCAATTACGCACATGGGCGGCGTAGCGTCCAGCATACTGTCTGACAGGAGCGTAAGGGGCATCAGGAGTTGCCCCACTTTGGCATCCTTGTCAGCCGATATGCCGATGATCGTTAGCTGCTTACCGTTATACGTCACCTGCTGACCAATCGCCGTTTTTTCGGGTCGCTTACCCGCCAGTTGCTTGGCCAGCTTCTGATTGATGAACGCCACCGGATGTTGTCCGTTCAGGTCAGCTTCGGTAAACGCCCGTCCGTGAATAAGAGTTAGATCAGGATGAAGGGGTAAACTCAATCCGGTAATGATGGCGCCTGTTTTGCGGGTTGGCGTCTCTAGCCCTAACTCGCCATTCTGCCGACAATACAGGTAAGCCGTAGCAGGTTTGGTCAGCGATGCCCGCATTTTCCCGAAGGAGCCAGAGTTGAAGTGCGCATAATCGGCCTTACGTACCTGCACCTCATTTACCGTTTTGTACGGGTTCGACTGCACAATAATCGCTTTGAGCGACGTCGTTTTAGTGATCTGCTCCTGCGCGTACTGTTCCATGCCGTCGATCAATGACAAAATGGCGACCAGCGCCGCCACGCCGATCACGATGCCGAGTATTGACAGTACCGTGTGGAAAAATCGGGTGCGGATGTTTTGCAGGGCCGTGGCGAACGAAACCAGGATTTTTTTCATCAGAACGTAACACCCACGCTTTGGGCAGGCATCACGAAATAGCAGACTTCCTGATGCACAGGCAATGCGTATGTGATAAGCGGCTAGTGACGGTATTGTCATTGGCCAGGTGATACGCTCACGTTACGTTGCCGTTGGCTTAACAAATAGTTGCCGGATCGATACCAGATGCCCGAACAGAACGACGGGGACGATGAACGTAGGCAGCCAGCTAAAGGGGAAATAGGCGATGGCAATGTTGGGCTGATCGAACGCGAATTGCTGCACAGGCGTAGGTGCCGACAGCAACGCGTACCTGACGATAATGAGTAACAACCCCAGGCAGATGATATTCCAGACGAACAAAAGCGGACGATTCAATCTGGCCTTTGTGAAACCGAAGTAGGCAACAAAGGGCGCCGAGAGACCGGAGAAAATATCAAAATTACGCCCCTCGAACGTCATCAGTTCCGGTACGGCTTTGTGGATGAATAGCCAGAACAAGACCAACTCAACGGGAATACGTACCACGTTCAGGTACGTTAGGTCCTTGAGTGGTAAGCTGTCGATGAATCGTTTCCCGCCAGCGGTGGCGAACAGGAAAACAATGGCCAATAGGGTCGGTATAATGCTAAACAAAACCAGTCTGGGAGGTCCTGGCGTACCTGCCTGAGCATATATACCGTTCAGCGGCAGGAGCGCCTGAAGCAACAGCCAGCCGATTAGTCCTAGCAGGATCGGCATAGCTTTTCGTCGAACGGTATCAGTCCGGGCCCGTTTGAGCCCCCTGTAGAAAAGCAAAAGAGTGGCAAGGGTTGTTAGTCCGAAGGTGATCGGAATGTAGGCTGGCAGGGTAGATAGCATGGTGCTAGGCGGTAGTTCTATGCAAATCTTATCAATTCCGGTAAGAAACCTGTCGCCTATACGCTATCGATGATGTATAGCTAGTGGTAAAATGCCTGAAGGCCTTTCAGGAAACTTAACTGTCCGGTGTCCATATGCCCAAGCTGATCATAGACACTTCCTTTTACAACCAGCTTCTTGTTCTTTTTAAGGCTCGTTGTCAGATTAGCCACTGGTTTGATGTCCCAAACCGGATTTTCGGTACCGCCCACTGAGACGAAAATGTAGCTAGAGTCTTTCTGATTCAGCGAGGCCAATGTTGTCGGTAACTGGTTCAGGTAAAAGTCGTGGTACCAGAGCGAGGGGCTGGCCGCAATAAACTTGGTGAATTCTTCTGTCTTGTTTGTTGTCTGCGCCAGCAGCGAATACAACGTGAAATAACCCCCCAATGAATGGCCAAGTAGCGCTCGATTCTGCTTAGTGGTTCTAAATGTTGAGTCGATTGTCGGGAGTAAACGATTGACAATGAACTGCCTGAAGCGCTCACCGCCACCGACCGCTGTTAGCTCATCTGATGGCAAGGCTGCCGGGTAGAGGTAATCTCTGGTGCGCAATGAGTCCATGGCGTTGAGCGATTTGTAGCCAACGCCTACCAGAATAAGTGGCGGTAACAAACCCGCTTTCTCATACTGTCGCACGCTGGCCGCCAGCATAGGAAAATGAAAGTTAGCATCCAGTAGAATAACAACAGGGTATCGTTTGGCGATACTGTCATTGTATTCGATTGGTACCTGAGTCTGGATATAAAAGGAGTCTTTTACCGTAGGTGAAAAGAGGGCAAAGCTGTCGTTTCTCTCGGTGGACGATGCTGTATTGGCTGTGTTCGACTGGCATCCGATGACGAAGAACAGGCTGCCAACGCTTACTAACTTAGTGAGTTGCGCGATCATTTTGAAAAGAGTAGGTAAGAACAAACTAGATAGGCTAATGAGTACTGACAAACCACGACCGTTCTAATGACCGATTACTTTTTAAGGATTATTAATTCGTTTCCTGACGGGTACGTACCTGCGAAGTACCCTTACTGATTGAGTCTTAGATCAGCTCAGTATAATGCCTGCGTTATTGTCCGCTTATAAATCAAAACGTCCGAATGCGGACAGCAGAAAAGGAAATGTTGATTTTAGCGTGTTGATTATCAATCGATTGAATTTACGGTACTGGATTTGGATGAGGCTTAGTCAATAAATGGCACGCGCCTGCATCTCATGTTCCAGAACCATCTTAAAATCGCCTGGCGGAATCTGATCCGCAATAAAGCCTTCTCGGCGATCAACATCGTTGGTCTGGCAATTGGGCTGGGTACGTGTCTGCTCATCGGCCTGTTTATTCTCGATGAACTGAGCTACGACCGTTATAACGAGAAAGCTGATCGCATAGTCCGGGTTGTATTCCGGGCGTCGATCAACGGGCAGAAGATTCGGGAGGCGCATGTGATGCCGCCCGTAGCGCAAATCCTGAAAGCGAACTACCCGGAAGTAGAAGCCGCCACCCGATTACGTGCGGCCTGGCCATCGCTGGTGACCTACGGCGAAAAATCATTTCCGAACGAACGCTTCGCCTACGTTGACCCTAACTTCTTCGAGGTATTCACGTTACCGCTCGTTTCCGGCAATACCAAAACCGCGTTATCGGAGCCAAACACGGTGATTATCTCACAAGCGGCGGCGGAGAAATATTTCGGTCGCGAAAATCCGGTTGGGAAGGTGCTGACGGTGAAAAGCTGGAATATGGCCTTTACTGTAACGGGCGTAATGAACGACGTACCCACCAACTCGCACTTCCACGGTGACTTTTTCGCGTCGATGGTTGGCGCGCCCGATGCCAACTCCACATCGATGATGACGTCAGAATACCATACGTACCTGGTGTTGCCAACGGGATATGATTATAAACAACTGGAAGCGAAACTACCAAAAATTGTAGCCACGTACATGGGGCCGCAATTGCAGAAAGCGTTTGGCATGACCATGAACGAGTTCCTGCAGAAAGGCAATCAGATTGGCCTATTCCTAAACCTGTTAACCGACATTCATCTCAACTCCGATACGACGGGTAACCTGGAGGCGGGGGGGGACATCCAATACGTCTGGATTTTCGGCGCCATTGCCGTATTCATGCTGCTAATCGCCTGCATCAACTTTATGAACTTATCCACAGCCGGGGCTTCGAAACGTGGAAAAGAGGTCGGTGTGCGGAAAGTGCTGGGGTCGCTACGGTCCAGCCTGACAAGCCAGTTCCTGATCGAGTCGCTGCTACTGACGGCCGTTGCGCTGATTTTAGCGGTTGTGCTGGTAGCAATCGCCCTGCCTTTCTTCGACGATCTGGCAGGGAAAGAATTGAGCCTGAGTCGGCTGAAATCGCCCTGGCTAATGCCGGGTATCTTGTTGCTGGGTACGTTGGTTGGTCTGCTGGCGGGGAGTTATCCGGCTTTTTTCTTGTCGTCGTTCAAACCGATTGCGGTGCTGAAGGGAGGTACGCCGTTTAGTCGGGCAGGCAGGTCGGGCGTTGGCGTACGGTCGGGGCTGGTGGTGTTTCAGTTCTTCATCGCGATGCTGCTGATGGTGGGTACTACGGTGGTCTACCAACAGCTCAACTTCATTCAGAACACCAAACTAGGCTACGATAAAGACCAGGTGCTGGTGCTGCGCGACGCGTGGCGGCTCGGTAAAAACGAAGCGGCTTTTCGCCAACAACTGGAACAGGACTCGCGGGTGGCTAATGTGAGCGTGTCGGGCTACTTACCCGCCGGACCAACCAATAACAACAACTTCATTTCGTATGCCGATGATAACTCGGCGCAGCTAATTACTACCCTACGCTACGATATCGACGGCCGGTATATTCCGACAATGGGGATGGAGATGGTAGCGGGCCGCAATTTTTCACCGCAATTTCCGACCGATTCAACAGGCGTGATCCTGAACGAAACGGCCGTAAAAGCCTATGGCTGGACGGGTAACGCGCTAGGCCACACCATTACGCATACCGAGAATGACGGTAGTCGACTGACCTACCGGGTCCTTGGCGTGGTGAAGGATTTCCATTTCAAATCATTCCACGAACGAATTACGCCCTTGCTGATGGTGCTCGGAAAAGGCGAAGGGTCGATTATCATCAAGGCCAAAACAAAAGATGTCAGCGGATTGCTGGCCAGCCTGAACAAGCAGTGGGACGCGTTCAAGCCCGAGGTGCCGTTCAGCTATTCGTTTCTGGACGAAAGCCTGATGCAGACGTACCTGGCCGAGCAACAGACGGGCCGTGTGCTGGGCCTGTTTTCCGGGCTTACCATCTTCGTGGCCTGCCTGGGCCTGTTTGGCCTGGCCATGTTTACGGCTGAGCAACGCCGCAAAGAGATCGGTGTTCGGAAGGTGCTGGGCGCTACCGTGGCCAGCGTGGTCGGACTGCTCTCGAAAGACGTGCTGAAACCGGTGCTGATTGCCATTGCCCTCGCTAGCCCCATTGCCTGGTGGGCCATGAACGCCTGGCTGGCCGACTTCGCCTACAAAATCGACATTCAGTGGTGGGTCTTTGCCATTGCCGGTACGCTGGCAGTGGCCGTAGCCCTGCTCACAGTTAGTTTCCAAAGCATAAAAGCCGCATTGATGAATCCGGTGAAATCGTTACGATCTGAATAATAAATGCGCGGGGCTTAGGGCGGGGGTATTGCTCTCGCGTCAGCCGCCCTAAGCCCCGCGCCCCAACCCCTATGCTAGGCAACTACCTCAAAATCGCTTTTCGCAACCTGCTCCGCAACAAGGGCTTCGCGTTTATCAACATCACGGGATTGGCGGTGGGTATGGCGGCTACGCTGCTTATTTTCCAGTACGTGAATGTTGAACGGAGCTATGACCGGTTTCATGAAAAAGCCGATCGTATTTTTCGGGTCAAAGCAGAACGCTACGAGAAGGGCGTACTCTCAACCGACTGGGCCGGTGGCCCGTTCGCCGTGGGTAACCAACTGGCCGATGCATTTCAGGAGATAGACAACTACACAAAAGTGTACATGCGGGACAACCTGTTTCTGGAAGCTAACGACCGGAAAGTAACCGTCGAAAAAGGTGCGTTTGTCACGGAGTCATTTTTTAATGTGTTTTCCTATTCGTTGCTGACGGGTAACCCAAAAACGGCGCTGGCTGAGCCGAATACCGGCGTGATTTCAACCTCGCTGGCGAAGCGGCTATTTGGTGCAAAAAGCCCGGTAGGGCAGACCATTAGGATAGAGCGTGAGTTTCCGGTCAAGATAACGGGCGTCTATCAGGATTTTCCTCAGAATACGCACTTGAAAGCCGATTACCTGTTGTCGTTCAGTACGTTCCAGCGGCTAGTGAATCCGAAAAATGAGCCAGATAAAGTATTGGCTAACGCCTGGAACTGGGATGGGTGCCTCACATATATCGTACTAAAACAGGGCGTTGATCCGCAAAAACTGGATGCGAAATTTCCGGCTTTTCTGGCCAAAAAAGACCTGATTGATACGAAGAAGGAGAGTGGTCTTGTGCTTCACTTGCAAGCCTTGCCAGACATTCATTTGTACTCCCATCTGATGTTTGAGGCCGGTGCCAACGGCGACGGAAATTCGGTCTACATTCTGCTCTGCGTAGCATTCTTTATCATTGCCATTGCCTGGATCAACTACATCAATCTGGCAACTGCCCGCGCCGTTGGCCGGGCAAAGGAGGTGGGCGTGCGTAAAGCGGTTGGCTCGTTCCGCAGCCAGCTGATCAGCCAGTTTATGGTTGAATCGGCCTTGCTGAATTTCATTGCGGTAGTCGCGGCCTTTCTGCTGATCGTGGCGGCCATTCCGTTGTTCAATGCATTTACCGATCAGCAGCTAACCCACGCTTTTGTGGTATCGGCTCCGTTCTGGCTGTCACTGGGTATCATGTACTGTATCGGTACATTTTTATCGGGGGCTTATCCGGCCTTCGTGCTGTCGGAATTCAATCCGGTAGCGGTGCTGAAAAGCGGTATCAAGGTGTTTCGTAAGGATGTCTTTTTACGGAAATCGCTGGTTGTCGTTCAGTTCTCGGCGTCGATCTTTCTGCTGATCGGGACCATCACCGTGTTCCGGCAATTGCAGTACATGCGGAGCCAGAATCTGGGCGTCGATATTGGACAGACACTAATTCTGAGCCGGCCATCAAACGATTCTACGCGGATTGGGCGCACCAAAGCGTTTAAGGAACTGCTGCTGCAGCAGGCCACGATCAAAAGTGTTACCGTGTCGGGTAATATTCCCGGCGAAAAAGTAGAGTTCAACGCGGGAGGCATCCGGCTGGCTGGCACACCCGAAGCAGAGGGCAAGCAATACCGGGTGATTGGCGTCGACTACGATTTTGCGCGCGCATTCGGCATGAAGCTGATTGCCGGACAGAATTTCGACCCTAAGCTGGGGGCTAAAGACGCCGTGCTGTTCAACCGAACCGGCGTCAGGCAACTGGGTTTCGATAGTCCTGAAAAAGCGCTTGGTAAAACAATCGACTTCTGGGGCGACAAGCTCAAGATTGTCGGCGTGGTCGATGACTTCCATCAGCAATCGCTTCGCGAGGCTTACGAACCCCTTATTCTACGCCTCGACCCTGAGGTAAACGGCCGATTGTCGATCAAACTAGCCGATAGTAACCCGGCTCGGGCGATCGCGATTGTGAAGCAGGCATGGGCTCAGTACTTCCCCGACGATATTTTCGACTACTCGTTTCTGGATGAGCGCTACGACAAACAATACCGGGCCGACGAGCGATTTGGGCAGGTCTTCAGCTTTTTCACGCTGCTGGCGGTGCTGGTAGCCTGTTTAGGACTGCTGGGTCTGGCCACGTTCACCGCCCAACAACGGACAAAGGAAATCGGTGTACGCAAGGTGTTGGGGGCCAGCGTGTCGAGCCTGATTGCGCTACTGTCGAAAGATTTCCTGAAACTGGTCCTGATTGCTATTGTACTGGCTAGTCCGATTGCCTGGTATGCTATGCACCGCTGGCTACAGGATTTTGCTTACAAAATTGATATGGACTGGTGGGTCTTTGCCCTGGCAGGTACGTTGGCTGTCGGTATCGCGCTGCTGACAGTCAGTTTTCAAAGTGTAAAAGCCGCGTTGATGAATCCGGTGAAGAGTTTACGATCAGAATGATAAATGCATGGGGCGCGGGGCTTGGGGCCAGGGGTTAAAAAGCTCTGCCCTTGCCCCAAGCCCCGCGTCCCAACCCCTATGCTACGCAACTACGTTAAAATCGCCCTTCGGAATCTGGCTCGCAATCGGGTCAATACGCTCATCAATGTGCTGGGGCTGGCTATCGGGCTGGCTTCCTGCCTGCTGCTGTTTACCTACCTCCGCAACGAGCTGAGCTACGATGCCTTTCACGCCAACGCCGACCGGCTTGTTCGCGTGACGATGGAATATAGCAGCCAGGGAAAAGTGGGGCAGGCACCCCAAACGGGCACCAAAGTAGCGCCTGAACTGGGCCGTCGCTTCTCCGAGATTGAAACAGGCGTGCGGCTTATCAATGGGCAGGGCGTGGTGCGGCTGGGTGATCGACAGTTTAGCGAAAAACACCTGATCTACGCCGATTCGGCCTTTTTCTCCATGTTCTCGTTCGCATTGCTAAAAGGGAACCCGCAAACGGCGTTGGCGGGGCCTAACCTCGTGGTGCTATCAGAAGCGACGGCGGCTAAGTATTTTGGTACGGCCAGTCCGATTGGGAAGGTGCTGCAAGTCAAAACGGGTGGCCCTGCCGACAAGTACCTGACCGTGACGGGCGTAGTGGCCAACAGCCCGGCCAATTCACAGATCAAGTACGATCTGGTTGCCTCGTTCACCACGTTGCGGGCGTCGAAAACCGAAGAGTGGTGGTCGGCCAATTATGGCACGTACCTGCTGTTGCGCTCGCCCGAAGCCATTGCGGCGTTGCAGGACAAGATTCCGGCGTTTATGAAATCGCAGTCGGGCGAAACGGGAATGACAGGGGGCGATTACCTGACTTACAAACTCGAACCCATCCGGCAGGTTCACCTTCGCTCATCAGTTGAAGGGATGTTTGAACCGAATGGCGACCTGACCTACGTGTACATTTTCGGCATCATTTCGGTGCTGATCCTGCTCATTGCCTGCGTCAATTACATCAACCTGGCCACGGCGCGGGCGGTAGAACGGGCGCAGGAAGTAGGCGTCCGGAAAGTGCTGGGTGCCGAGCGGGGTCAACTGTTCGGTCAGTTCATGGGCGAGTCGGTGCTGGTAACGGGCATGGCGTTGTTATTGGGCATTGGGCTGGCGTGGTTGCTGTTACCGCTGTTCAACCAATTATCTGACCGGCATTTTACCGCCGCTGACTGGCTCACGCCGGCCTGGATAATGGGCGTATTGATGATTGGCGTGCTGGTGGCTCTGGTGGCGGGCGGGTATCCGGCCTGGATACTGGCCCGTTTCCAGCCGATGCGGGCGCTTCAGGGGCGGATGATGGCGGGCGGTGGCAGCCTTCGACGGGGGTTGATCGTGGGCCAGTTCGCCATCACCGCTTTCCTGATCGTAAGCACACTGGTAGTTCGGAATCAGCTCGATTTCATTCAGCACAAAAAGCTGGGTTACAATCGCGACCGGGTGCTGATGCTGCCCGCCAATCAGCAGGTGGCCGACAAACTACGGACGCTGAAAAGCGAGTTCAAGCGTAGTGGCAACGTGCAGCAGGTGTCGATGGCTTACGAGTCACCGGTATTTGTGGGTGGCGGTTACAGCATGGGTCGGCCCGATATGACCGAGAAACAGCAGAAAATGGTGACGGGTCTGCCCATCGATGAAGAATTCGTGAAGGCTACAGGCCTGCGTATCGTGGCGGGCGAAGACCTGACAATCGACGATATGGATCGAACCGCTCAGGCCGGTGTCGACAGTCTGGATCGCTACCGGTTTCTGCTCAACGAATCGGGCGCGAAGGAATTAGGCTGGACCCCACAACAGGCCATTGGGCAGAAGATGAACGTCAATGGCCGGGCTGGCAAAGTGAAAGCTGTCGTGGCCGATTTCCATTTTTCATCGCTGAAACAATTGGTTGGTCCGATCGTACTGTTCCCCGAAGGCTATGGTAATGTGCTGTTGGTTAAGGTGGGCGGGGGCGACATGGCCAATACGATAACCTCGCTGGAACGTACCTGGAAATCGCTGCTGCCCGATCAGCCATTCGAATACGAGTTTATGGATGAGCAGTTCAATACCCTATACGCCAGCGAAATGCGGACGGGACGGGTGTTCAGCGTATTCGCGTTCCTGTCCATTTTCTTGGGTTGTCTGGGCCTTTTCGGATTATCTGCCTACACCACGGCGCAGCGCACGAAAGAGATCGGCGTTCGGAAAGTACTAGGTGCCAGTGTGTATAGTATCGTCGCCTTACTATCCAAAGACTTCATAAAACTGGTCCTGATCGCGATTGTCATTGCCTCACCGTTGGCGTGGTGGGCCATGAACACCTGGCTCAATGACTTCGCTTATAAGGTCGACGTAGCGTGGTGGATCTTTGCCCTGGCAGGTACGTTATCCGTTGCGATCGCGCTGCTGACGGTTAGTTTCCAGGCCATTAAAGCCGCGTTGATGAATCCGGTAAAAGCGTTACGAACGGAATAAAATGCATGGCGCTTGGGGCCTGGGGCGGGGGTATTGCTCTCGCGTCAGCCACCCCAAGTCCCGTGCCCCAAGTCCTATGCTAAAAAACTATCTCAAAATCGCTTTCCGGACGCTGTGGCGTAGCCGGGGTTACGCCGCCATCAACGTGCTGGGCCTTGGCGTGGCTTTTTGCATTACTGTCTTCCTGCTGCTGACGGCCTATCTGCACCTGACGTATGATTCCTTTCATAAAGACGGCGACCGGATATTCCAGACGTACCTGTTCGCCAACGATCCGGAGAGTCCGACTAAGAACGGGTCGATGCCGTTGCCGCTGACCGCAGCGCTCAAGGCTGATTTCCCCGATGTACAGGCCGCCCGCATCGTAGCGGGGCGGAAGAGTCTGGTCGAGGTAAACGGCAAGTACTTCGATAAGCTGATTAACTTCACCGACCCTGATTTTCTGAACATCTTCTCGTTTTCATTGCTCACCGGCAACCGGGAATCAGCCCTGCGCGAGCTGAGTAACGTTGTCATCAGCGAAAATATGGCGACTGACTTATTTGGTACGACCGACGCGGTGGGGAAACGACTAAAAATCGGTAGCATCGGCAGTCAGAAAGACTACGTGGTGGTGGGCGTGCTGAAGGACGTACCTGATAATTCATCGGTTAGATTCGATGCGCTGGTACGGATCGAGAACGCATCGATGTATCAGCAAGGCAAAGACAACTGGACGGATAATTCGCATTCCGTATTCATCAAGCTCCCGGCGCAGGTCGATCAGGCAGCGTTTGAAAGTCGGCTGAAACCCTTCACTCAGAAATATTTTCAAAGTCAGATTGATGGGTTGATGAAGAAAAAGGCGCAGCCTGATGCGCGTGGCGATGTGTTTGCTCTGCGGTTGCAGAAGCTCGCCAACGTGCATTTCAACCGCGAGATGAGCGATAGCCGGGGAACGCCCGTTGCCATTATCTACGTGCTGCTGGGCATGGCGTTTTTCATTCTGGCCATTGCCTCGATCAACTTCATCAACCTGAGCGTTGCCCGGTCGTTTACCCGGGCGCGTGAGGTGGGGGTTCGGAAATCGCTGGGCGCGTTGAAGAGTAGCTTGTTTGTTCAGATCTGGAGCGAATCGGGCCTGATCTGCGTCATCGGCTTCCTGTTTGGAGCCATGCTGATGTATCTGCTGATGCCGGCGTTCAACGCACAGTTCGGCGCTAAGCTAAAAGTCGATTACTTACTGCAGCCGGGCTTTGTCGGCTTGGTGCTGTTCGTTGTTTTGCTCGTTACGCTGATTGCGGGAGGGTACCCAGCCTGGCAAATGGCGAAGTTCAACACCATTGAGGTGCTGAAAGGAAGCGTGTCGACGAAGCGGCCGGGGGTGTTACGCAACGCGCTCATCGTGACCCAGTTTGCGTTATCCTGCCTGCTGGTTTGCTGCACCATTATTGCGTTTCAGCAGGTGGGTTATCTGCGACAGGGACCGCTCGGTTTCGATAAAGAGCAGGTGATCAGTATTCCGGTAGGCACGCAAGTGAACGGCCGTCAGGTACTGCAACGGCTGCGAAACAAGCTGGCCAATGACCCCACGGTGCTATCTATTACGGGAACGGACGTCAACCTGGGCAAAGGCAAAGACCGGGTCAGCTCCAGAAGCACAGTTGGCTACACGTTCAAGGGCCGGGACATCACGAGCGACTTGTTGCTGGTTGATTTCGACTACCTGAAAACCTTGAAAATCAAGCCAGTTGCCGGTCGCGATTTCGACCGGGCTTACGCCAGCGATTCTACGAATCGAGTCATCATCACGCAGAGTATGGCGAAGATGATGGGCATGGCCAACCCCGTAGGTACGTTGCTGGGCGACGATGGCGACACAACGAGAACCAAGCAGCAGATCATCGGCGTCGTGCCCGATTTTCGGCTTTACTCGCTATCGGACAAGGCGAACCCGATCACGTTGCACATATCGAATACCGAGACCATCCGCTACGTCTTTGTCCGGATGGCCCCGCAAAGCCTGGCCGGGTCGATGGAGCGGCTGAAAAAAGTTTGGACAGAGGTGGCCCCGCAGGCAGAGTTCCTGGGTACGTTCCTGGATAAAAATGTGGACGAGTGGTACGAGAACGAAGCCCAGCTGTCGCAGGTGTTAAGCCTGGCGTCGGGCGTGGCCATTCTGCTATCGTGTATCGGTTTGTTTGCCATCGCTCTGCTGATGATTGAACAGCGGACGAAGGAGATCGGCATTCGGAAAGTAATGGGCGCCACCATTCCCAGCATCGTCCTGTTGCTCTCCCGCGACTTCGTGAAGCTGGTCCTGATCGCCCTGCTCATTGCCGTGCCGCTGGCGTGGTTCGGTATGCAAACCTGGTTAGCCAATTATTCGCACCGCATCGACATCAGCCCCTGGGTGTTTGTCGTGGTCGGTCTGTCGGCTATCGCCATTGCTCTGGCCACAGTGAGTTTTCAAAGTATCAAAGCCGCGTTGATGAATCCGGTGAAAAGTTTACGATCGGAATAAATGCGAAGGGCCGGGGGCTCGGGATATCGCTCCCGCGTCAGCTACCCCAGCCCTTCGCCCCCAGCCCCATGCTAAGAAACTACATCAAAATAGCCCTTCGGACCTTCAGGAAGGAATCCACATTCACGCTCATTAACGTGGTGGGGCTGGCCACTGGATTGGCTATGTCGTTGCTCATTATCCAGTATGTGCGTTTCGAACTGAGCTACGAAAACACGCACCCGCTGGCTGATCGGCTGGCACGACTGACCACGGATTATATGAACGGTGGCAGCGTCAACACACAGGATACCGAGACTTTCCCTCCAATTGGCGCTAGAGCCAATCGGGAAATGAACGAAGTAGTGAATTACACGCGGGCTTACCCCCTTGGTGATCCCAGCGTGACGGTTCGGGTAGGCGACAAGTATTATCTGGTGAATAAAGTGCTGGCGGTTGATTCGTCGTTCTTCGCCCTGTTCAACTACCCACTCCTTCGGGGAAGCCAGAAGGGGCTGTTTACTCAACCCCGGCAGGTTGTTCTGACAAGGTCGATGGCCATAACCTACTTCAATACGATCGATGTATTGGGCAAAACCCTCACCATACCGAGGCCGAAAGGTAATCTATTGGTAGAGGTAGCCGGTGTAGTGCCCGACAGCCCGGCCAATACGCACCTGAAATTTGATATGCTTCTCTCGTACCCGACGATGCTGTCGGACTATGGCGAAACAGAAGACAACTGGAACGGAAACAACACCCTTACCTACGTGCAGCTGGCCGACAATGCCACGTACGATGGGTTTACGAAATCGCTGGCGGCTTTCAACAACCGATTACACCGTGACAAAAAGATGATGAACCAGCGAGTGGTGGGTCAGATGATCGGTGATATCCACCTGTATTCGCATAAGAACTTTGAAACCGAACCCAACGGCGAGGCGCGGTCGGTGTATTTTCTGTTGGGCGTGGCGCTGCTGGTGCTCCTGAGTGCCTTTGTCAACTACGTCAACCTGACAACGTCTAAAGCCCTTGACCGGGCGCGGGAAATTGGCATGCGAAAAGTGGTTGGCTCTACACAGGGACAGATACGGACGCAGATTTTCATCGAAACCGTGCTGATCAATCTCGTCGCTGGCGCGCTGGCAGTAGGTATCGTAGCGGGCTTGCAGTCGGTGTTTGTCGATGTGGCTGGGTTGCCCGAAGGCTTCACTGTGTTCGGCGATCTGTTTTTCTGGCAGAGTGTTGGGGCATTTCTGTTGCTGAGTGTCCTGCTGTCGGGTTTGTATCCGGCTTTCGTGCTGGCGTCGTTCGATCCGATCACAGTGCTTAAGGGGAATTTTGCCCGCTCTACCCAGGGCGCCTTGCTGCGGAAGTCGCTGGTGGTGTTTCAGTTTACGATTACCCTGATTTTGTTGGTACAAACGTTCGCCGTGTACCGGCAGGTTAATTTCTTGCGGGAACAGAACCTAGGCGTCAACATCGAGCATACCCTGGTGGTGAAAGCGCCGGTGGGCAGTGCCCAAAAAGATTACGGCCAGTTTCGACAGATGCTGCTCGATCAGGCGCAGGTAAAGGCGGTATCGCTGTCGAGCACGGTGCCGGGCATGGGATCAGCCCAAATGAGTACTACGACGGGCATCAATCTGGCTGGTGCGGCCACGAAGACCTCCTACAATTACAACATGGCGGCAATAGATACCTCGTTTATCAACCTGATGGGGATTCGACTATTGGCGGGCAAAAACTTCGACGCCACCACCCGATCGGGCTTTTCGGATACCACCACGCGGCAACTGATTGTCAACGAAGAAACCATTCGGCTCTGGGGAATCCGCACGCCTGACGAGGCCATTGGTAAAGGCGTCGATTTCTGGGGACGGAAAGCCGTGATTCGGGGCGTTATCAATAATTACCACTACGAATCACCCAAGTCGCCTTACATTCCGATCATTCATTTATACTCGCCTGATTTCGATTCGTTCGCCAGCGTGAAGTTTTCGGAGGGTAACGCCAAGGAGCAGCTCGCCACGCTGAAGAAAGTGTACGAGGCCAGTTTCCCGTATTCGCCGTTCAGCTATTTCTTCATGGACAGTGAGTATGACAAGCAGTACAAAGCCGACGACCGCTTTCAGCAGGTATTTGGTGCCCTGACCGGTTTCGCCATTCTGATCTCCTGCCTCGGGCTATTCGGCCTAGCCACGTTCACCGTTTCCAAACGCACGAAGGAAATTGGCATTCGCAAGGTGATTGGGGCCAGTACAGCGAACCTGATGGTGTTGCTCTCGAAAGAGTTTGTCAAAACCGTCCTGTTATCTATCGTGATTGGTTTGCCCATTACCTACTTCATCGTTACAAACTGGCTGGCCAATTACGCCGTCCGCATCGACCTAAGCTGGTGGCTCTTCGCTGCGCCCGCCTTCCTGGTCCTCGTCCTGGTACTGGTATCCATTGGCGGCAAAACGATTGCTACTGCGTTGATGAATCCGGTGAAAAGTTTACGATCAGAATGATAAATGCGTGGGCCCTGGGGCGTGGGGTATTGCTCTCGCGTCAGCCACCCTAAGCCCCGCGCCCCAACCCCTATGCTACGCAACTACATCAAAATCGCGCTCCGGAATTTGTGGCAGAATCGGCTGCTGTCGGGTATCAACGTGCTGGGCCTGTCGGTCGGGCTGGCCTGTGTGGTGGTACTAGTGCTCTTTGCCCAGAAATGCCTGACCTGGGACCAGTTCCACACCAAGCTGGACCGGCTGTACTATGTTCAGACGACCAACGCGGATGGGCAAACGTACAACCAGACGGTGTACCCCATTTTGGATCAGCTGATGCGCGACTACCCCGAAATTGAAACGGGAACGCATATTCAGGGCTGGAACCAACCCTGGATTCAGTACGGCGACAAGAACGTTCAGCACCGGACTACTTACGTTGATTCCACTTTTTTCGACGTGTTTAGTTTCGGGCTGAAATCAGGTAATCCAGCTACGGCGCTGCAAAACAAACGGTCGATCGTTCTGAGCGAAGGCGTAGCGCAGAACCTGTTTGGTGACGTTGAACCTATCGGAAAAACTGTCATGCTGGATGATACGCTGGCGTATACCGTCACGGGGGTGCTTGACAAGATTCCGTCGAACTCGTCGCAACAGTTTGAGGTGCTGTTACCTGCCGCTAACCTGATGGACGATCCGGGTTTTCGGTCAAACGCTGACTGGTACAACACCTTCGCATCGGTGTTCATCGTGCTCAAACCCGGCGCAGAAAAGGCCAGATTGGAAGCGAAATTGCCGCAATTGGTCAAGCGCCATTTCAGCGATGAGGCCCAGAATCAGCACCTGAAACTTGGCGCTTACAAAGACTTTATTCATGTCGAAAACCCGTCCTTTTCGGGTCTCATCAACGGCGCGCTGACCATTGCGGCCTTTCTGCTGCTGATCATTGGTATCAATATGGTCAACCTCAACACAGCCTCGGCGTTGCCCCGCGCTAAGGAGGTGGCCGTTCGGCAGGTGGTGGGGGCCACTCGTCGGCTCGTGCTCAATCAGTTCTGGGTCGAGTCGGGGCTGGTCGTGCTGGTGTCGCTGGTGCTGTCGTGGCTGTTTGCCAATTACTACCTCATTCCCGGCTTCAACCACATGCGCGACGGTCGGATGCAACTCGATATTTCGCTGGCCGACGATTACCCGACCATGCTGACGGTGCTGGGCGTGGCGCTGGCCGTAGCTATAGTAGCCGGAACGTACCCAGCCTTGTACCTGATGGGGCTGAACGTGACCGAATCGGTGAAGGGTAAGATCTCGGCCAGTCCGCAGAAAGGTCGCCTGCGGCAGAACGGGCTGATTGTGTTTCAGTTTATGCTCGCCATCATTTTCATGCTTAGTACCATCGGCATGCGCGAACAGATTCAATACATGAAACAGGCCGATCTGGGCTACGACCAGGCCAATCTGCTCGTGTTCAAAACGGATCTGGCTTACCGCAACGAAACCGCTGCCATTTCGCAGGGGCAGGTCATTCTGGATAGGCTTCGTCAGAACCCGAACGTTGTTTCATTCACCAGTTCAGACGTAACGCCGGTTGGGTATCAGAACAATTTCAACAGCTATTACCCCGAGGGTGACGAGGTGAAAAAAGTACACATTCGGCACGGATCGGGCGCGGTTGGCTATACCGAAACGTACCGGATCCCGATGATTGAAGGCCGTAATTTCTCCGATGCCACGCCCGCCGATTCGGCCAATAACGCGGTAGTCATCAACGAATCGGCGATGCGGGCATTTGGCTGGAAAACGGCGGTGGGTAAACGACTTCGGCAGCTAAACAGCGAGCAGGTATTTACCGTCATTGGGGTTACGAAAGACTATCACTACCTGAGCCTAAAAGATAAGGTAGAACCGCTGGTGCAGTGGTATTCCGGTCGGCAACGCCTGAATAACTTCCTGACGATACGCCTGACCGAACAGGCCAAAGCGGCTTCACTAATTCGTGAACTAGAAGCAGATTTCAAGAAGATTCCCGCCCGTCGGAGTCTGTCATATGTCTTCATCAGCGATGAACTGGCTAAAAACTACCAGGCGATCAACAACATCTGGCGCATGATTGGCTTCGTCACGCTGGTCGCCATTCTCATCGCCTGCGCGGGTATTTTTGGACTTATCTCGCTCGTGGCCAAACGACGAACCAAGGAGATTGGCGTTCGGAAAGTGCTGGGCGCGTCGGTCCTGAGCATCACGACCCTGCTGTCGTCTGATTTCCTGAAACTGGTGGCGCTGGCTATCCTGATTGCCTCGCCCATAGGCTGGTGGCTCGGTGGGAAGATGCTGAGCTACTTCGCCTATCACACGGCCATTCAGTGGTGGTACGTGGCGCTGGCTGGTCTGCTGGCGGTAACGATTGCGCTGGTCTCGGTTGTTTTTCAGGCTGTTAAAGCCGCCATGGCTAACCCGGTGAACAGCTTACGAACGGAGTGAAGCAGGAAAGGTATTGCTGATACCTGCTTGTGGCTTCCCTTCTTCGCTTTCATCTATTCTCCCTTTCCTCCCCTAATCCCATGCTCACAAACTACATCAAAATCGCTTGGCGAAGCCTGATAAACCAAATCGGGTTTACGTTTATCAATGTATTCGGGCTGGCTCTGGGTCTGGCCTGTTGCCTGCTTATTTCGCTATACGTGCTGGACGAGCTTAGCTACGATCGGTTCAATCAGAAAGCTGACCGGACCTATCGGGTCAATTCTGATATAAAATTCGGCGGTAACGATATGCACTTCGCGGTAGCTCCCGACCCAATGGGACCAACGCTCAAAGCCAATTACCCGCAAGTTGAGGCTTACGCGCGGCTACATTACCGCGGAAACTGGCTGGTAAAACGAGCTGGTGGCGCCACAAATCTGCGTGAAAATGACATCACCTTTGCCGACTCAACGCTGTTCGATGTCTTCACCCTGCCGCTTGTTGCCGGGGCCGACCCGAAGAGGGCGCTGACTTCCCCAAGTTCAGTTGTGATTAGCGAGTCAGCTGCAAAACGGCATTTTGGCACAGGTAATGCCGTTG
Source organism: Fibrivirga algicola (assembly GCF_011742925.1). GTDB lineage: Bacteria > Bacteroidota > Bacteroidia > Cytophagales > Spirosomataceae > Fibrella > Fibrella algicola. Next base: position 304,570 of record NZ_WAEL01000003.1, on the reverse strand, counting down.
GTCAAACGCTGCTTTTCAATAATACTGACGCGTATAAAGTCACGGCGGTTATGCGTGATATACCCGCGAACAGCCACTTTCGGACCGACTTTTTCCTGACGATAAGCAACGACAAATATCCGTTGGGGCAGTGGCTCAGTTTTAATCACCACACCTACATTGTTCTGAAACCCGGTACCGATGCTACGGCCTTCGCCCGGAATTTCGATCAGGTGATCGAGACGTACGTAGGACCTCAGGTACGTCAGTTTTTGGGTAGCGGTATGGATCAATTTCGTAAAAGTGGTAATACACTGCGGTTCTGGCTCATACCCCTCACCAGCATTCACCTGCACTCAAAACAGATCATTGAACTGGCACCCAACGGCGATATCCAGTACGTGTATATTTTCTCGGCTGTGGCGCTGTTTATCCTGCTGATCGCCTGTATCAACTTTATGAATCTGGCTACAGCGCGCTCATCCAAACGGGCTAAAGAAGTAGGGGTTCGGAAAGTGCTGGGCTCCGAGCGCGGGCAACTGATTGGCCAGTTTATGGCTGAATCGATCCTGACGGCCAGTTTGTCATTATTGGTGGCTATTGCTCTGGTGTCGCTGGCTATGCCCCTCTTTAACGACATTACGGCAAAACAGCTAACCATTGGCCGATTGCTGACACCGGGTATGCTGATCGGTATTGCGTTGTTGCCGTTGGGGGTGGGGTTAATGGCAGGAAGTTACCCAGCTCTATTTCTGTCTTCATTCCGGCCCATTAGCGTGTTGAAAGGGAGTGTCATCAGCCGAGGAAATGGTCTGAAAGGGGTTAGTCTAAGGAGTGGACTGGTTGTATTTCAGTTCATGATGTCGATGCTGCTCATTGTGGGTACGTTGGTGGTGTACCGCCAAATTCACTTTATTCAAACAAAGAAAGTGGGTTTCGACCGCGAGCGGGTACTAACCGTCAACGATGTGAATTCACTCGGTAAGCAGGCTGAGGTGTTTAAAAATGACGTTTTGCAACTTCCTGGTGTGACCGCAGGTACGATGTCGAGTTACCTGCCTACTCCCTCTGATCGGAGCGACAGTGGTTTCTTCCCGGAAGGGCAGGCCGATCGGTCGAAAGGTATCAACATGCAGCACTGGGACGTCGACCATGATTATATTCCCACTCTTGGGATGACCATTTTGCAGGGCCGTAACTTCTCGCGCGCTTTCGGCACCGATTCAACCGGCATGATTCTGAACGAAGCAGCGGTGAAGGTGCTGGGTGTAAAGAATCCGCTCGGCATGCGCATTTACCGGTTCGATGACGCCGAAGGCAAAACCCGTAAAACCTACACGGTGATTGGCGTAGTGAAGAACTTCCACTTCGAATCGCTGCGTACCAACATTGGTGCTTTATCGATGGTACTCAGTCCGCAGAGTGGGTCTGTGTCCTTCCGAATCAGTCAGACCGACGTGCCTGCGCTGCTGCGGCAGATCGAGGCGAAATGGAAGCAGCTTGCGCCGGGACAGCCGTTCAACTACTCGTTTTTACAAGACAGTTTTGACCAGATGTACCGCGCCGAACAACGCATTGGTACGGTAGTGCTGCTGTTTTCGGTGATTGCCATTCTGATCGCCTGCCTCGGTTTGTTTGGCCTTGCTGCCTTCATGGCCGAGCAACGCACGAAAGAAATCGGTGTGCGGAAGGTGTTGGGAGCCAGCGTAACCAGCATCGTGGGGCTACTCTCGAAAGATTTCCTGATCCTGGTAGTGGTCGCCATCGCGGTTGCTTCGCCGCTGGCCTGGTGGGCCATGAACTCTTGGCTGGCCGACTTCGCCTACCGGATCGACATTGAGTGGTGGGTCTTTGTCCTGGCAGGTACGTTGTCGGTTGGCATTGCGCTGCTTACCGTAAGTTTTCAGTCGGTCAAAGCAGCGTTAACCAATCCGGTGAAGTCTTTACGCGCAGACTAAACAAACGCATGTATGAAGTACTTCCTAATTGGCCTCCTGCTTTGCCTGAGCGCAGCCACGATGGCCCAGCAAGCGCGCACTTCACTTCGGAAGCAAATTGCTGATGACGAAAAAACGCTCTCGATCAAAATTGACGGCGTACAGAATGGGCAGCCGATTCACTTCGACCAGTCGTTTGATGTGGCCGGCATGAATCGCCTGCAGAAGGAGTGGCTCATGCTTAAAGCGTTTAAAGCGCAGGGCATACCACTGGCGTTACACGACGTGCCGTGGCTACTGGTGCTGGCCCTGGGCGTTGTCAGCCTATTAGTGGCACTCGGCATTGTGGTCTACCAAACGCAACAGGAATCGCAGATGAGTGCTGTTAAGGGATTTTAAACCAGTTATCAATGAAAAGCTTAATCATCCTTTTTTTGTTGCTGACGGGTACGTTGGCGAGTGCTCAGCAGGTAAGCTACCGGAACGTAAACACATCGATCAACGATAACGGTAAAGACCAACTGTCTATTCAGATACAGGCCGAACGGACCGACGGCGAACAGCTACGATACAACCGTACCTTCAATGTAGCGGGCCTGAGCAACGCGCAGAAAGAGACGTTGAAAAATAAGGTGCTCGATTCACTCGGGCTCAACACAACGCCCCCGCCACCGGGTGTAGCCATGCCGCCAGTGGGTGCGGTCTCCGTCGGCGCTCCCACACCGCCCGTTTCTCCAACGGGTACCGAAACGGTTCGTTTTACTTGCCGGACCTGTACTGATAAAATGAAACTCGACATTTCGGGTACGGGCTATGCTTACTCCCGCTCGCATAGTCCGGCTAAGGAGAACGCATCGTTCTTCCCAATCGATCTGCCACTGGAACCCGGTGAATACCGACTACAGTATTGGCAGAATGGGGTGCTCCAGATACAAATGCCGTTTACGGTTAAGGCCGGTGGGACAAACGCGATCAATGTGAAATAAACAGAGTGGACTTGAGGGGGCAGAACAACGGCTCCTCAAGTCCTGAACTCCGAATCATATGCTCAACAACTACCTCAAAATTGCGCTGCGCAACCTCTGGAAACACAAGCTGTTTTCGTTCATCAACGTCTTCGGGCTGGCCTCCGGGCTTACCGTTTGTATGCTGGCTATTGCGCACATCAAAGGGGCGTTCGATTATGACAGCTTTCAGGCCAACCGGAACCGAACCTACCGGATCATTTCCGATGTGGTTTCGCGGAATAACGATAAAGCGCCGTTTGCCACGACGCCCGTACCGCTCGGGGCCACGCTGAAACAGCAATACGGGTTTATTGAGGAAGCGACCCACGTAGTGAGGTCATACAACGAGTTTCTGGGCAATCACAAGCGGCTGTCTACGATGGGCTTTGCCGTTGATCCCGGTTTCTTCCACATTTTTAGTTTCCCCCTCGCCCAGGGCCGACCAGCCACTGAGCCAAACACCGTTGTGCTGACGCAGGCGATGGCCCGGAAATTCTTTGGTACGGCCAACCCCATTGGCCAGACGTTGCAACACCAGGAGTTGGGAAACTTCACCGTTACGGGCGTGTTGGCCGAGTTGCCTGCCAAGTCGCACCTGGTATTCGATCTGCTGTTTTCCAGTTCGTCATACGGCGCTAAAAACCGGGGTTCTCTTTCCGAATGGAAGCAGTACAACTCGGGCTACACCTATGTGATGCTGAAACCCGGCACACCGGCTGATGCACTCGATAACGTACTGCCCTTGGTCGTGAGCCGCGCCACACGCGAACTTCGCTTTGCCGATATCAAGGGCTACACCTTTCGCACTCAACAACTGAGCCGCCTGTCTCCGGCGCGGAGCGAAATGATGTACGGCACCTACGAGCCGCAGGTTCCCGGATTACTGGCCGAGTTGGGCGTTGGGCTGATTACCCTGCTGCTGGCCGCGTTCAACTACGTAAATCTTACGCTGGCTCGTTCATTGAGCCGCGCCCGTGAGGTAGGTATCCGGAAGGTGTCTGGGGCCGTGCGTTGGCAATTGCTGGGGCAGTTTATGGCCGAATCGGTAGTGCTGTCGCTGTTGGCGCTGGGGCTGGCTTTCCTGATGCTCGAACTGGTGAAGCCGATGGCGTTTGTGCAGCAATGGCTCATCGGCGGCGTTCGCTGGGACTGGACAATCTGGGTTATTTTCGCCCTGTTCAGTATCGCAGCCGGGTTGCTGGCTGGTATCGTGCCGGCACGGGTGTTGTCGGGGTTCGAACCGGCGCAGGTGCTTCGCAGTCACTCGGGATTACGGATCATTCGCGGGATTTCGCTTCGCAAAACGCTGATCGTCATTCAATTTACCATTTCGCTGGTCGCCATGATCAGTCTGCTGACGATGGTGCGCCAGATGGATTACATGGCTACGGGCGACTACGGGTTCCGGCGCGAGCGAATGCTGAACGTACCGATCAACGACGTACCTGCACCCCGCCTGATGAACGAGTTGAACCGATTGACGGGCGTTGAGCGGATCTCGGCTACGTCTGAGTTGTTTGGCTCCCACGGCAACTCGCAGACAATCAAGCGGACCCGTACGGCTCAGGATTCGTCGATGACCTTTCTCTGGTCGGTCAATGATCAGTTTGTGCCCAACATGGGTCTGACGTTGCTGGCCGGGCAGAATATGGCGGCTACGGCGGCCGATACTGTTGGGCGGCAGGTGTTGATCAACGAAGAGGCGGTAAAAGCGTTCGGGCTGGGTACGCCCCGCGATGCAATTGGCCAGTCGCTCTGGCTCAATGACAGTACCGACGTGCAGGTGGTGGGCGTGCTGAAAGATTTCCGATTCACCACGTTTGCCATAGCCTTGAAACCGTTGATCCTGCACAACGTACCCAATCAGTATCGGTACGTAACGCTGAGCGTAGCGGCGGGTGCTGAAGAGAAGGTTATGGCCGACGTAAAGCAGGTCTGGAAACGGCTCCGACCCTACGAACCCTTCGAAGGGCAATGGTATGATAACTTTCTGGAAGACCGGCACACCCATGCCGACGACGCTGACTTTATGGGTTTGCTCATCGGTCTGGCGTTTTCTATTGGCTGTCTGGGTCTGTTAGGCATGGTAACCTACACCACCCAGACCCGCGTGAAAGAGATCGGGGTGCGGAAAGTGATGGGGGCCGAAGTAAGCCAACTGGTGTGGCTGCTGTCGCGTGATTTTGTTAAACTTTTGGTGATTGCCGCCGCCATTGCCCTGCCATTAGGTTATATGGCCGGCTATGCTTTTCTGTTCTCTTTTGCCTATCACGTAGCCATCGGTGCCGAAACGCTAGGCCTTTGCGTTGGGGTACTGCTGGTGCTTGGCAGCCTGACCATCGGGTTACGAACGTACCTCGCCGCCCGATCGAACCCTGTAAACTCCTTACGAACTGAATAAACAGCTACAACTATGGCGCACATCGCTATTCCAATCCCGAACGTACCTGGCAAGCAGGATATCGAAATTGAGGTAACTATTAATGGCCAGAAACAGGCCCTGCATTACCGCGTCGAGCTGTTCTACTGGAGCGACTGCACCGGCTCACAGTCGCTGGTGCCCACCTTCGACCGGGTCGAGTGCATTCAGCAACTACTGGCCAGCTACGACCAGGATTGGGCACTCTACTACATCGGAGCCCCAACCGACGAGTTTGTGCCGATCACTTTCGTCCGACGCGAAGACCTGATCAAGCAGCGCCGTCTGCGGCAACTGGCGTAGACCAAAAAGCCTGCAATTTGGGCCTGGGGCGGCTGTAACGAGCCGCTCCAGGCCTCAATAAGCTACCTACCGGGTGTAGAGCGCACCCTTGGCGATGGTCGATTCGTATTCGTAGTTGATCGTTTCCAGGAATTTACCCGTTACCCAGCCGATGTCGGCGTCACGGACAAACACAAACCGCTTGGGGCCACCTTTGCTGTTGTAGCCGTTGACGGTCGCTTCCAGCAGAAGAATGCCTGCAATAAGCTGTTTCTGCGTCAACTGATTCTGAATCTGGCCAATATCGCGGGCTGCTTTGTCGCGCGTTGCGGGATCAGCAATCTCGTTCAGATTAGGTTTCGTCAGCGCCGAGAAATCATTCATCACCAGATTTTTAAACTGGGCAATGTCGGCCTGACTGATAGGCACCGCCGTAGTCATGGCCTTTTCGGGGTGCAGGTACGTGACCAGCGCCTGGGTAATAGCCCCACCCAAGCCAACCGTCCGTCGTTGCTGAATGCCCGGTAAGTCGGGCGTTAGTTTTTTGTCGGTCAGACTGGGGGCAGTCCGCTGGGCTTCCCGTTTAAACGCCTCGATACTCAGCGATCGCTTCGGGTCGATCTGATCGGCCAGCGTATTGACGCCAACCGGGAAGTTTACATAATGAAACTTCTTGTTCGTGTCGAAATAACCGCCCATTACGCTGCCAGCGCCGATATTAAGCGCCGACGTGGTGGGCCACACCTTACGCGGAATAGCCCCGATGGTGAACAGTTCGGCTTCGCGGGCCGCGCTGATGGTAGTGTCGATGCGTAGGTTAGTGCCGCTGGGAAGAATGGTGGCCAGTTGGTCATACAAGCGATTTTTGTCGATCGGCTTACCGTTCCGAATGTCACTGCTAAACACGATAAATACCCGTTCATTGGGGATGTTGTAGCGCCTGATCGAATCCAGGCACTCTTTTAGGGCGGCACGTCCTTTCTGAGGCGAATTAGACGCGTCGGCCGTCAGCGTGACGTCGGGGATGTCAATGACCGACCGAATGTCTTTTTCGTAGAAATCACTCTCGTACTGGGTTTTGAAAATCGCCAGTTTGATGTCTGATGCCCCGATCTGGATACCTGCGTACAGGTTCTTGCCCGACACATCGCGGATGATCTCGTTGACACCCCAGGCGCTGGCTACATATTTGAGCTGCGCATACTGAGTCCGGGCTTTTTCCAGGTAGCGTAACGACGTGCTGAAGTCCTGTAGGTCTTTATACGAAAGTCCCAGCAACTCGTTGGTGATCGCCTGCCAGTACAAGCTGCTGTTAGTGGCTGGTAAGGCCCGCTTTAACAGCGCAATCGACTCGTCGGACTTGTCTACCTCGCGGAGGGTGATTGCCAGTTTGATGTACCGGATGGCCTGGTTAAGCGACTGGGCTTTTTGCCCAACGGCAGTCAGCGTACTGCCAAGAAAGAGGAATGCGAAGAGAATACGTTTCATGTTGATATGGGTTGGTAAAGCTAGAAAGCACGTTTTTTTCGGTTAAGAAGCTGCTCCAGGTCACTTTCGTCAGGCTCCTGTTTGCGAACACTGGTAACCGGTTGAATCGGCCGTTTTAACGTAGGTAACGGTCGTATATACGTACCTACGGATTCGGGCTTTGTTCCGATGTAATTCGGTTGCGGACTCATTGTCAATTTAATGGGCCGCTCATCCTTTCGATAGGTCACGTCGGGGGCAACGGCTGCCTCGGCGGTTGTCAGGTGGTCGGGTAAATTTCGGTGCTGGTCTTTCATGACCCGGGTGGTTTCCAGTTGTTTTGTGCGCACGTCATAAAACCCATCCAGGCTCGTCTGAATGAAGCGCCCGTCTGCCAATCGACCCTTTCCGCTGTAGTGGGCTATGCCGGTTCGCAGATCATAATCGAGCAGCGTAGTGGTGAGCACGGCCCGGCCGTTTTGCAATAGAACGTGCCCGATCAGCGTCACTTGCTGGCTGGCACTGTCGTATACCAGCGAATCGCTTTTCAAGGTGAGCGAATCGTTCTGAACAAGGAGCACATGACCAGCAGCATTGATCATGTTCGTCGTCAGTTGATGAACCGCCCGATCACAGAAGAGCATAATGCCTCGCTGGCGTAGCCTGACATTGCCTTTGTACCGACGAATACCCGGTGATGACGAAATATCAACCTGCTTACCCGGCTGCATATCCAGCGTAATCTGATCGGTACGGGGTGAGAGTGGGGATTGATGCTGCGCTACTACAGCGATTGGCAGGCAGAAAAGAGCAACGAAAATTGACGGGTTACGCATAGTAGTTAGTGCCCCGAAAGCACCACAAGCCAGTTAATTAGGAGATGGATAGAGCAGCGCTTTCCAGCGTGTCGATTAGTTACATACTCGAATGCTAGCTACCCAGATGTGTTTTCCTGACTAAAAAATTCTGGTGTATATAGAATGACCGGGCTTGCGAAGTAGCCCGCCGACGTCCTATCCTCCTTGTTCACGTCGCTTCCTGCTCAGGCTGTTTGTCAGCCTAGATGAAGCCAACTGGTCACCGTACTCATTCGGACGGAAATCTGTCCAGTTTCGGACAATGTATCCACTAAAAATGCCGTCAATCGATCTGAGAGGCACTTTTTGCGGCATGGCATGACCATTGCCGAAGGGTAAACTAAAACTACCTCAGTATGCTGCGTTCTCACCTTACGCTTGCCTTTCGTCAATTATGGCGAAACCGACTCTACACAAGCCTCAACGTGCTGGGTCTGGCTATCGGGCTGAGTGCGTGCTGGGTCATTTTCCAGATCGTCAGCTTCGAATTCAGTTTTGATCGCAATCACCCCAACGGCGACCGGCTGTATCGGGTGGTTAGCCGCCTTGACATCGATGGGAAGGAAATGGGGCATGCCGGTGTACCCAAGCCGCTGGCCGGGGCTATTCAAACGAAGGTAGCGGGTGTAGACCTAACCATACCATTCCAGAAAGTGTACGAACCGGCGATCGATGTGGCTGCTGCTGTCCCGTCTGTAAAGCCGGTTCGCATCGACGCTGTTGATCACGTTTGTCGCACAACCTCCGATTATTTCAAGCTGGTCCCGTATCGCTGGCTGGCTGGCGACCCCGCCAATGCTCTTGCTGAACCCGGTAGAGTGGTGCTGACTCAACGTCGTATGCAGCAGTATTTTCCTCAATTGACACCCCAACAGGCTATTGGCCGGCAACTTACTTACTATGGGTTCAATGATACTACCCGTACGGTTGTAGCAGGTGTCATTGCCGACCTAACGTATCCCACCGATTTCGATGGGAAGGAATTTATCGCGCTGGTTGGCGATAAGACCTACAGTGATCCTGAGGAATGGGGCAGTATCAACTCCGACAATTGGCTGTATGTGCTGGTACAACCTAACGTCAACGTGGCGCGGCTCAGTGAGCAGGCCACCCGGTTAACCCGGGCTAACGCAGCTCCGTTATTCCGGAAGTGGGGCACTAGCGACATGAACCAGCAGGTAGTTTTCCAGCCGTTGTCCGACATTCATTTCAACCCTGATTATGATGGGCGAGCTGATAAGAAAAGGCTGCTTAGTCTGGTGGGGCTGGCCCTGTTTGTGCTGGCGCTGGCGGTGGTCAATTACGTTAACCTGAGCACAGCACAGGTGCCGCAACGAGCCCGCGAGATTGGGGTACGCAAAGCGCTGGGGAGTAGTCGTATGGCGTTGATGACGCAGTTTCTGGGTGAGACCGCGCTGGTCACGGCTCTGGCGTTGCTGGTTGCCTGGCCATTTGCCGGGTTATTCATGCAGTCATTCCACGATCTGATACCTGAAGGAACCACCAACTACCTGAATGTGGGGCTACTGGCGGCGTTTCTACTTACGTTGCTCTTGCTTGTCAGTGTGTTTGCTGGCATGTATCCAGCCTGGCTCATTACCCGGTTACAAGCCGTACAGGTGCTTCGCTCGGGAAAAAGCGCGGTGCTGACAGGAAGTTCGGGGCGAATCACGCTGCGTAAAAGTCTGATCGTTTTTCAGTTCATCATAGCCCAGGTGTTCATTGTGGGGGCGATCATTATCGGTCAACAGCTTCGGTTTGCCTTCACCAAAGAGCTGGGCTTTACCCGACAGGCGGTGGTGTTGGTTAAGGCCCCCATGAAGTACGTCTGGAATGTAAAATCGCCGTTACGTACCCGGCATCTGACCCTCCGTGAGACCTACCGTCAACTGCCCGGCGTAGCCACGGTGAGCCTCGGCGATGCCCCACTTACCGGTTCCTATTCAACCGGTGAGGCCCGAATCAAGGGCCGGAAAGGGCAGGAGATCCTGGCCGCCATTCAGCGCAAACACATCGACACAACCTGGCTGAATCTGTATGGTATCAAACTGCTGGCGGGCCGAAATGTGCAGCCATCTGACACCGCCCGCGAATGGGTCGTGAATGAAACTGCCCTGAAAACCTTCGATCTGGGTACACCAGAGCAAGCCATTGGCAAATTGCTGTACGAAGGCAAAAAGGCCTATCCGATAGTGGGTGTGGTGAATGACTTTAATACACTGGGTATTTCGCGGAAGATCAACCCAGTGGCTCTGATGACCGAAACTCGCACCAATAACACGCTTAATATTAAACTGGCGTCGACCAACCCCGCCGACTGGTCGGGAACGTTGGCGGCGCTGGAACAGGCTTGGAAAAAAGCGTATCCGGATGATGCATTCAAATACGAATTTTATGACGATTCCATGCAGCACCTCTACCGGGAAGAGCAGACGCTGTCGCGGGTTATCAATCTGGCTACAGCAGTCGCCATTTTGATCTCGTGCCTGGGCCTGTTTGGACTAGCGACGCTTACCGCTTTCCAGCGCACGAAAGAAATTGGCATCCGCAAAGTGCTGGGAGCGTCGGTCGCCAGTGTAGTGGCCTTGCTGAGTCAGGAATTCGTGGTGCTGGTGGGCATCGCCATCGTGATTGCCACGCCGTTGGCGGGTTGGGGCATGAAACAGTGGCTCAATAACTACGCCTACCAGATCGATTTGTCGTGGTGGCTCTTCGCCGGTGCTGCTGTTCTGGCCCTGATTATCGCCCTGGTCACCGTCGCCTTCCAAAGCATCCGTGCCGCCATCGCCAACCCGGTGGATAGTCTAAGAAATGAGTAACAGTGTAGCACCGGAGCTCCAGCTTTGGTGACGTGAAGATATATTAAACTAACTATCGAAGCTGGAGCTCGGTGCTACCGTGACCCCCTATGCTATACCCCTACCTCAAGCTTGCCTTTCGTCAATTATGGCGGAATCGGCTGTACACGGGCCTCAACGTACTGGGTCTGGCTATCGGGCTCAGTACATGTTGGGTTATTTTCCGCATCATCAGTTTCGAGTATAGTTTTGACCGCAACCAGCCCAACGGCGACCGGATGTACCGGTTGGTAAGCCGTTATAACGCTGGTGGAAAGGACGTGGGAAGCCCACATGTACCTAATTCGCTGGCAGAAGTTGTACAAGGGCAAGTTGCGGGGCTGGAATTGGTGGTGCCGATTAGTCAGCATAATCCGTTTTTCGTTCTGGTGCCGTCTGTGGCTGGTAGTAAACCGCTACGGCTTAGTGAGGTAGGTGATAGTTACCAGACGACCCCGGCTTATTTTAAGCTTATTTCCTATACCTGGCTGGCGGGCGATCCGGCCAATGCGCTTGCCGAGCCGGGAAAAGTGGTGCTCACCCAAAGCCGAGCAAAGCTGTATTTTCCGCACCTAACACCCCGGCAGGTACTGGGCAAGCAACTCACCTACATTCATACGGCCGATACGACCCATGTCAGCGTAACGGGTGTTGTGGCTGACCTGATGTACCTGACTCACTTCGATGGGAAAGAGTTTGTGTCACCTAGAGAATGGCCTGTTAGCAATGCGGAACAATGGATTCAAGAAGACGCAATGGTGTATGTGCTATTGCAGCCAAAAGTTGATCCATCCTCCGTGATTCGGCAAATTAACTTGGTAGCCGCGCGTTATTTGGCTCTTGCCTACAAGCAGTTTGGCATGGGCAATGACCAACGCAGGCACTTGCTGCAACCGCTGGACGATATTCATTTCGGAGCCGATTACTGGCCGCGTGCCAGCAGGAAAGAGTTGCTGAGCCTGGCGGGTCTGGCTCTATTCATTCTTGCGCTGGCCTGCATCAACTATATCAACCTGAGTACGGCGCTGGTGCCGCAGCGGGCTCGTGAAATTGGCGTTCGCAAAGCATTGGGCAGTAGTCGGAGCACGCTCATTGCGCAGTTTTTAGGCGAAACCACCCTTGTTACCTGTCTAGCGCTTTTAGTGGCCTGGCCAATCTCGGTGCAGTTCGTACAGTCGTTTGATGAACTGGTGCCTTGGGTGGCGACCGACCGTCTTGATCCAATCAAAATTGCCCTTTTTCTGGTGGCGCTGGTGGCCGGTGTTAGCGTGCTGGCAGGGCTTTATCCGTCCTGGCTGATAACCCGGTTACAACCGGTTAAGGTGTTGCGTGGGCAGCGCTTGGTAGTGGTAGGCGCAACTGGACGAATTACGTTACGGAAAGGGTTGGTTGTCTTTCAGTTTGTCATCGCACAGGTGTTCATTGTCGGGACCATTGTGGTAGGTCGTCAGTTGCACTTTGCGTATACCCGGGATATTGGCTTCAACCGGGAGGCGGTCGTATTGATAGAGGCCCCAATGCAATATATCTATGATGAGAAGTCACCCTTACATAACCGCCACCTTACCCTATGCAATAACGTGAAACAGTTGCCTGGTGTAGCGGCGCTGAGCCTTAGCACTGCACCCATGTCGGTTGGTTTTGATGGTGAAGTAGGCATTAAAGGAAGAAAGTACGGACCTATAGGCTTTCTCTCAGCAGAAATGAGCCGAAAAGCGATTGATACGGCCTGGCTGGATTTATACGGTGTACAACTACTGGCAGGCCGTAACCTGAAGCATTCAGACACACCCCGCGAATGGATCATCAACGAAACGGCGCTGAAAGCCTTTAATCTGGGCTCCCCGCAAGAGGCGATTGGTAAAGTGCTGTATGAACATCCGTCGAATGACCCCGAGGGTAAGTATGGGACTATGTACCCAATCGTGGGCGTGGTCAAGGATTTTGATATGGGTGGGGTCTCGCGGAAAATAAAGCCGGTGGCCCTAACCACCGAGACGCGCTACGTCAACGGCCTTAATATCAAGCTGGCATCGGCTAACCCCACCGATTGGTCAGGTACGTTAGCTGCCATCAGGGCTATCTGGGAAAAAGCTTACCCCAACGATACGTTCAGCTATCGCTTCTACGACGATGTGCTCAGCGATATGTACAGTGAAGAGCAGACGCTATCGCGGATTGTCAACCTGGCTACGGTTGTTGCCATTCTGATCTCGTGCCTCGGCCTGTTCGGGCTAGTTACCCTCACAGCCTATCAACGCACCAAAGAAATTGGCATTCGTAAAGTGCTGGGAGCGTCGGTCGCCAGTGTGGTGGCCTTGCTGAGTCAGGAATTCGTGGTGCTGGTGGGCATCGCCATCGTGATTGCCACGCCGTTGGCGGGTTGGGGCATGAAACAGTGGCTCAATAACTACGCCTACCAGATCGATTTGTCGTGGTGGCTCTTCGCCGGTGCTGCTGTTCTGGCCCTGATTATCGCCCTGGTCACGGTCGCCTTCCAAAGCATCCGTGCCGCCATCGCCAACCCGGTGGATAGTCTAAGAAATGAGTAACAGTGTAGCACCGGAGCTCCAGCTTTGGTGACGTGAAGATATATCAAACTAATTACCGAAGCTGGAGCTTTGGTGCTACAACTCACAGCGTTATGCTACGCACCTATCTCATCCTTGCATTGCGCCAATTGGGGCGTAACCGGCTGTACTCGGCCCTGAACATTGGCGGGCTGGCCGTTGGACTAGCTGTCAGCGCCTACATCGGACTATACGTCTGGCACGAGTTTCACTACGACCAGTTTCATCCGCTGGCCGAACGTACCTACCGGGCTTTGTCTGTGTCGAATTACGACGGTCAGGAAATGACCATGGCCAACATGCACGAGTCGTTTGGTCGGGAAGCGAAACGACAACTGCCCGAAGTGGAACAGATTGTGCGTATTTCGGAAGGCATGGGCCCTGTCTGGGTACAGGCGGATGCTGATCATAAGCAAAAACCAAATAACGTAGGCTTTGCCGATCCATCGCTGCTGACGGTCATGGGCTTCAGCCTGGCTGAGGGAGACCCCCAAACGGCCCTGACCGAGCCGGGGAAGATCGTGTTGACAAAGCCGCTGGCCGAGAAGCTATTCGGCAATCAGAACCCGGTTGGTAGATCAATTACGTACGATAAAAACTACCCATTAACGGTCAGCGGTGTGTTTGCTGACCTGCCAACCAACACCATTTTTCGGTTCGATGCGCTCGTGTCGCTGGCCTCTGTGCCTACGTTGGGGGATCGGAAAAAGGAAAGTTGGGCGTATGCCGGTTTCCTGGACACATACCTGGTACTACGGCCCGGAACAGATGTGGCTAAGACGGCTGAAAAGCTGAAGTCGGTAAATAAGGGCGTTAAGTTCATGGATGCCAAGGCCTCATTCTTGCTCGAAGCCCTTCCCGATCTGCACCTGCACAGTCATACCGTTGCGGCCGATACGCGACAGAACCTGTACATTTTCCTGGGTATTGCCTTACTGATTCTGGCCTTAGCCACCACCAATTACGTCAGCCTGACAACAGCCCGCGCCACGCAACGGGCCCGCGAAGTGGGGGTTCGGAAAGCCATCGGTGGTCAACGGCGCGAGTTGGTTACGCAATTCTATACCGAATCCTTTCTGACAACTACGCTGGCCGTTGGGTTGGGGCTTGGCCTGCTGGCTATGTCGTTTCCGTGGATAAACCAGTTGCTGGGAATTCGTATGGATGGCCGCGTTTTCGATGATGCCAACTACTGGCTGTTGCTGGCTGGCCTGTGGCTTAGCTGCTCGTTGCTGGCCGGTAGTTATCCCGCTTTTCTACTGTCTGGATTTCGGCCGCAGGATGCCCTCAAAAGTACGGTGTCGGGGGGCAGGCAGGGAGCAGGTATGCGCCGTGTGCTGACGACGGGTCAGTTCGCGGCATCGGCTGGTTTGCTGATGTGCAGCCTGATTTTCTTCGCGCAGATGCGCTTTCTGCGAACAAAAAATATCGGTCTCGATCGGGCACAGGTAGTGTCTGTTGCCATTGACAAAGAGATGGCCCCGCAGTATGCGGCGTTTCGTGATGCCGTTCGTCAGTGGAATGGGGCCGATCAGGTGGCTGCTACCAATACGCGCTTGTTTACTCCCTACGTAGCTATCTATTTTTTGACCGCAAAAAAGACCAAGAAGCAGGCGATGGTTAACGTGCTGACAGTTGACAAATCGTTTTTTAAGACGCTTGGCATTGGCTGGGCCGTACCGCCCGTTGGGTGGAACGATAAAGCCATTACGAAGGAGTTGCAGGTGTATAATCAGCAGGCGATGAAAGAGGCCGGCGAAGCGGTTCGTGTAGTGCCGCATCCCGACCCGTACGGTTTTACTAATCAGGGTCTTCAAGGTGTCACAGCAGATTTCAAGCTCTTTGGGTTAAAGCATGAACAGTCACCGGTGATGCTCTCGATTGTGAGTGATACCAGCCGGGCCGTAGTAGAAAATGGCGGTTATTTGTTGGTGAAACTGAACCCAAAGCAGGATGTACCTGTGGCACTGGGTCAGCTTAAACTGCTGTACGAACAAGCCAACCCACCCGCCCCCTTCGATTATTATTTCCTCGACGACGCCTACAACAAACTTTACGAAAAAGAGCAGCAATTGGCCACGCTCGTCAACGGCTTCACGGTGCTGACTTTACTGGTTGCCTGCCTCGGCTTATTGGGATTGATGACATTTACCGTAGAGGCCCGCACGAAAGAGATCGGCATTCGGAAAGTGCTGGGAGCCAGCGTTGCCGGTATTGTCGGCATGCTCAGTCGAGAACTGGTGGCGTTGGTGGTTGTGGCTGTGCTCATCGCCAGTCCGCTGGCGTGGTGGGTCATGAATACCTGGCTAGCCGACTTTGCCTACCGCATTACCATTGAGTGGTGGGTGTTCGCCGTGGCGGGGGCAGGGGCCATGCTCATTGCTCTCCTGACCATCAGTGTGCAAAGCATCCGTGCCGCTATCGCCAATCCAGTCGATAGCCTGCGGAGCGAATAGGTACCGTAAACCGACAAGGCGATAACCGCCTTGTCGGTTTAACATTGGATCAAAGCCAACCTCGGTTAGGCAATGATGGCCTGGCGTTGCCAAGCCGCCCTTCCTGTGTAATTTCCTGACCACCCGACAGTGGGTGGGTGCTTAGTTTATTGAGTTCATTACTTGTACATACAGCCAAACTGCCTGCCCCTATGCTGCATTCTTACCTGACTCTTGCGCTCCGTTCACTGTGGCGCAATAAAGTATATACCCTGTTGAATGTCAGTGGTATAGCTGTTGGACTGGCAGCCGTGACGTTGATTTATTGGCAGGTCAGCCAGATCAACTGCTTTGATAGTCAACATCCCCACGCTGACCGGCTGTATCGCCTGAGCGAAACCTTGCCGCCCAACCATGAACCGGGCACGACCACAGTGACGCCTTTACTGCCCACGCTGCTGCGCGAAAATCCAGCCGTTGAGACGGGCACTCGGCTATTCAGCTGGGAAACGAACTGGATAACGTACCTGAACCGCGATGAGCAGCAGGCAATCTTCCACGCCGACACCAGTGTATTTTCCGTGTTCCATTTCCCGCTCAAACTTGGTAATCCCCGAACGGCCCTGGTCGAACCCAACGCGATGGTGATTTCGGAAAAGGTTGCCGACAGACTGTTCATTGGCGAAAATCCGATGGGGAAAACGGTTACTTTGGATAACGGGCGTATCTACGTGATTCGTGGCGTGATGGGGCCGCGCCCGGCCAATTCGGCCATTCATGCCGAGGTATTACTTTCTTTCGCCAATCTGCTGGCCACAAATCAGCCTGCAACCGAAAACTGGTACAACGGCAATTGCCAAACGTATGTGCGGCTTCGACCAAAGACTGACCCGGCGGCGTTTGAGCAGTCGATGAGTGCGTTTGTGGCAAAGCACTACGTGGGGGAAGGCCGCGACCGTAAGCTGACGCTGCTACCTATTCGCCAACTGCTTCGGAAAGACGCGGGTGCGCTGTTGACGGTCATCGTCTACGGCCTGGGATTCATTGCGGCCTTTATCCTGCTCATCGTTGCCATCAACTTCCTGAATCTGTCATCGGCGTTGTCGCTGGCCCGTTCGGGTGAGGTGGCCTTACGTACAACGCTGGGTGCCGGGGTTGGTCAGATTCTGGGTCAGTTTGTGCTGGAAGCCGTGTTGGTTGCCGCCGTCGGGGCACTGCTGGGTACGTTGCTGCTGAAGGCATTACTACCTGTCTACATCGACTTCTTCGACATTGATACCATGTTCTCGCCCCAGCTGCCGCTGAGTACCAGTCTGTTTCTGGTGGGCGTTGTGTTGTTGCTGGGTACGTTGGCGGGTTGGTTACCGGGTCGTTACCTGACGCGCCAGAAACTAGTTACGGCCCTGCAGGGAAAGGCGACCGTGGGCAAACGTACCCCGTTCCGGTCAACGCTTGTGGTAGTGCAGTTTACCTTGGCTACGATCATGATCACCTGCACTGGCGTAATGATCACGCAAAACGCCTTTATCCGGAATCAGCAGATCGGGTTTCAACAGAATGACATCGTGGTGGTAGACCTGGACCGGTCGTACCGAAACCCCGCCAGTGCCGAGCCCGCTGTCGATAACCTGATTGGCCGACTACGGCAGAATCCAGCGGTGCTGGATCTAAGTACCACGGCAACTATTCCGGGTAAATACTGGCTGAACAAGAATACCTACACAGACCTGACCGCCAACCGAGATGTCTCTTTCGAGCAGCAGGCCGTCGATGAAACGTACCTATCTACGTTTGGCATCCCGCTTCTTGCGGGCCGTTCGCTGCTGGCCGCCGATACAGCGACTAACCATGTAATGGTCAATGAAACTGGTGCCAGAAGACTGGGGTACAAAACCGTGGGCGAAGCGATTGGTAAGGTACTCAAACCACACGGTAGCGATAGCCCGTTCACGATCGTGGGGGTCTTTCGCGATTATTACAAGCGGGGTGTGCATCATGCTATAGAACCTATGCTTTTCTGGTCTACTGGCCCGGCCCGCTTACGAGACAACAGCTGGCTTAGCCTTCGGGTGAAGCCGGGTACAGCCCCTACGCTGCTGGCTGATCTGGAGCAGCAGTTTCAGACCATTCCGGCCCGAAAACCGTTCAGGTACGTCTATCTGACCGACGACTACAACCAGGTATATACTGTCATGGCGCAGTCGCAGGCGTTTCTGACGGGGATGGCCTTGGTTACGGTCTTACTGGCCTGTGCGGGTATTTTCGGCCTGTCGTTGTTCAGCATTCGGCAACGTACCCGCGAGATCGGCATTCGGAAAGTGCTGGGGGCAAGTGTAGGTAGCGTGGTCTGGCTGCTCTCGCAACGTACAGTACGACTGGTCGGTATCGCCGTGGTGATTGCCAGTCCGGCGGCCTGGTGGATGATGAATCAATGGCTCAACACGTTTGTGGTACACATCGCTTTCCCGTGGTGGGTAATAGCCTGTTCAGGGACGTTGGCGTTGGTAGTGGCTATTCTGACGGTATCTTCCCAGAGCATTCGCGCCGCCGTGGCTAATCCAGTGGATAGTCTGCGTAGCGAGTAACACAGTTTTTAGAGTTTGCTATGACAGACCAGACATCCGACGTCAGAATTATACTTAGAAAGCCAGTTGCTGGTGCCGTTTATGGGTTGCAAAAAGGAAGTGGAAGCCACTATGAAACCATCCAGAAACAGGCAGCTGGTTCCGACGATCTACTCTTCGCTACCGCTCTTCCCGCAAAGAGAACCAAAGAAGGGGATCTGATTCTGTACGGGCCTCTTTGTCAGGGTCCGCCGCATGAACGGTTTCTGTATCTGGACATCGGCAGCTATGCCGGTCAGGAAAATGCGCCTTTCAACGGGCGTCTGAAAGTGCCGCTTCCCAAAATATCTGACGAGTTTAGTAGCGAAGCAATAGGGGAACGAATCTTCGTAGCCACCATCTACGGCACCGAAGAGAAGACTGGCCGCCCGGTTGGGGGAACTGCTAAACCTGTTGATGGCTGGAAGATTGATTGACGCTAGGTCATTCTGCATCACCTCGGAGTATCCGCGCTGTTACAGTCAATGTGGTCGATAGGCCATGAAACGACTGATTTAGTGGGGCGGTGCACAGGTGAAAAGGGTCAACCTATAAAAATAAATGGCCTGTTGCTGGCAACTGTCTGTGTTGGCAACGTTGATGGTTTAGCGTCACTTTAGTGATGCCCAGACTACGACTTTACTCTGACTGTGGACAAGATTGACGAAATACGAAAACTCATCGCGGAGAAAACGGGACTAGCCGTCAGCGAGGTGGGAGCACACTGTGACATCGACCTTGATTTGGGTTGCACCGGTGACGACTTTCACGAGTTCATGCAGGCATACGCATCGGCGTTTCGGGTCGATATGAGCAGCTACCTGTGGTATTTTCACACCGAAGAGGAAGGCCAGAATGTTGGCGCTGCTTTCGTCAAAGCACCTACTGATCGCGTCGATCACATACCGGTAACGCCGCAACTGTTAGTGAAATTTGCTGATAAAGGGCACTGGGACGTTGCCTATCCAGCGCACGAACTACCTAAACGGCGCTACGATATTCTAGTTAATCAGCTGTTGGTTGGGCTGATCATCTGCTTCATCGTGTATAGGTGCACCCTCTGACAGGAGAAGTCGACGAACATGTACCTGGTGCTCCCAGCTTTTAGCTAGGATAACTCCGGACTAGCTTACACCAGCCCGGTAGCTCACGATTCTGGTGCGTCTTATGGAATGTCAAGATCGGTTGAATCCATTGAGACAGGACCGAATGACGTTAATTATATGCTACGAGGGCTATGGTTGGTAGGTGGATGGCTGTTGTCGGCTGGTTGTTGGGGGCAAGCTGTGAAAAGTGCGCCTGCGGGAGGTAACGGGCTGGTTGGGGAGTATTATGCTGGCTCGGCTTTTAACCGGAAAGTGTTGGTGCGTACCGACTCGCAGGTTGATTTTAGCTGGGACGGGTACACCCTGCCTGCACCCGGCGTAACGCCCAACTCGTTTTCTGTTCGCTGGACCGGGAAAGTGTATGCACCTGTAACTGGCCCTTACAAATTCACGGCGGTCGTTGACGACGGTATCCGAATTTGGGTAGACGGCAAGTTGGCAATGGACGAATGGCGCTACCGTAGGCAGAAATTAGCCGGGCAGTCGGTGACCCTGCAAGCCGGTAAGTTCTACGACCTCAAGATCGAGTATTACAACGCCAAAAACGGTGGGTACGTACAGCTAAACTGGAATTTGGTAAACGAAACGGGAAAATCTCCCGCGTTTGAGAATGCGCCGCAGCAGAAAATATCGGGTCAATTTCTGTACAATGGTCCCTCGCAAAAGCCTGCGCCGCCAGTTAGTCTTCCCAAACCCAAGCCTGCACCAGCTGTAGTGCCGAAACCCACACCGCCTGTCGCTATAGTTGTTAAGAAATCACCTGCAGTAGTGAAACCAAAGGTCGCAGCCGTGAAGTCGGCATTGCCCCAGCCTGTCATCAATCAGGCATCTGTGTCTGGTGCCCCGGCTGCTTCACCGGGTAGCGAGCAGACCAGGCTGCCAGTAATCACTGTCGAGCCACCCGCAACGGTGCGACAGGTTACGTTTGCGCAGAGCGATTACCAGCTACTGCCTTCGTCGTATGCCGCGCTGAACGAACTGGCCCTAATCCTGCGACGTGATACGACTCTTAGGCTCGCCATTGCCGGTCATACTGATAATGTGGGCGATCCACGGCTGAATCTGATCCTGTCGGAACACCGGGCTAAAGTTGTACGCTTCTATCTGGTCAGGCAAGGTATCGCCGAGCACCGGCTGACGATCCTGGGCTTTGGTGGTTCGCAACCCCTGGCCTCCAATGACACAGAGGTCGGGCGGGTGCAAAACCGGCGGGTTGAATTCAAGATTCAGCCGTAGGGCCATTTCAGGTACGTTACCTGTCAGGCGTAGATCATTTTACGGGTCATGCCGCCATCTACGATGAAGTTCTGACCCGTGATAAAGTCGTTGGCTTCGTCGAGCAGAAACAGAACCATCCGGGCAATGTCGTCGGGGCGACCCACACGGCCAGCGGGGTGCTGCTTGTGGTCGACGGGGCGTAATTTTTCGGGGTCAGGATGGCCCTTCTTGAGGCCCGAGACATCAATCCAGCCGGGGCTAATGCAGTTGGCCCGAACATCTGGGCCAAGGCTCATGGCCAGCGAATGAGTCAGGGCGAAGATGCCGCCTTTGCTGGCCGAGTAACCAAACGTATCGGGTTCAGACTGGAAAGCCCGCGTTGAGCAAAGACTGATGATGGTACCGCGCTGCTTGCGCAGGTGAGGCACTGCGTACTTGGCGCAGAGGAACAGCCCCGACAAATTCACGCCAATCGCCTGATTCCACTCAGCAAACGATAACTCATCGATGGGTTTCTCCTGCATGATGGCTGCATTGTTAATCAACGCATCGATACGGCCAAATTGCTTCACGGTTTGATTGATGGCCTGCTGCACTGATCTTTCGTCGGCTACATCGCACTGAAGAAACTGCGCGTTGGGGTGCGATGCGCTCAATTCGTTGCTGGCTTCGGTAAGGGCTTCAGGGTCAGCTTCCCAAATTGAAACGGCATAATTGTGGTTTAGCAGGAACTCGGCAGTAGCACGGCCAATACCTTGCCCTGCTCCGGTGATAATAACGGTTTTCATAATACGTAGACAGAAGTCCTATAGGTCTCTTTCAGGTATGTTGCTGGTTAGAGCGCGGTCCATCAGGTTTTGGAGTATAACCACCTCCGGTAAAAATTGGCCCGCTTCACCCGTTCGATTACTTTTTTAATGCCACTTAAAGGATAAACTGCATCATATTCAATCAGAATTCGACCTTTGCAGTGAGTAATCGACAACGCGTGACTGGTTGCGGCAGAAAATGCGTAGACCGCTGTGTTCTACCACTCTATGTTGATTGGTTATATTCGACATCCGGGCCGGATTGTACCGGAAACAGGCAGTTCGGTGTGGTAGTGACTTACCTTGCCCACTGTATAATTTTTCGAAGCCGGGTCGTTATACGGTAGCGATAAGTACCTTCTGTTGATCATCTAAACGCGTTACTATGCCCAAAAATATACTTGGTGGCCCACTCGCCTGCTGTTGTAAAAAGCCGCTGACTGGGTATTACCGCGATGGTTATTGCCGGACAGATGACCAGGATCAGGGTAGGCACGTTGTTTGCGCCGTGATGACCGAAGCTTTCCTGGCATTTACGCTCTCACGGGGGAACGACCTGATCACCCCTCGCCCCGAGTTTCAGTTTCCAGGGCTCAAACCAGGCGACCGCTGGTGCGTTTGCGCGATCCGCTGGCGCGAAGCCCACGACGTAAATCTAGCGCCACCCGTAGTGCTAGCTGCTACGAATGAGCGGGTCTTAGACTACCTTGAGAAGGAGGTATTAGAGCATATGGAGTTTGTAGACAGACCCATCTTTGAATAATACCTTTTCCGCCACACAAAGGGATCCCTATGCGGATAAATGACGTATCTTTACTTTGTAACCTCCGTAACCAACTGACTATCTCATGGCTTCCCTGCTCGATCCGCCCCCCCCGGCGTTTCCGGTACTTTCTTCGTCAACTACTGATTATCAGACTGATCTGCTCCGTGCAATAGTTGAACATACGGCGTCAGCCAACTCATTATGGGCCCCCGTCTGGAACGATGCCGGCGTGTTGATCGACTTTCGCTACCTCTACGTTAACCCTGCTGCAGCACGCTATCTCAATCAGCCAAACAACACGCTGCCAGGGCGTCTGGTGAGCGAATTCAATCCGCAGTTTCAGGAATCAGGGCATGCAAAACTGTTTGCCGATGTGTACACGACTGGCATTCCGTTCCGGGATGAACTGATGCATCCTTCCCTGCACCGGTGGCTCGATTTGTCAGTGTCACGGGTGGGCGATGTGTTGCTGATGTCGTTCAACGATATTCACGAACGCCACGTAACAAACAGCCGTTTGCAGGAGCAGGCCGACTTACTACAGCGGGTGGTAAACCAGTCGCCATCGGGTATGATGTTGCTGGAAGCTATTCGTGATGAGCATAACGTCATCATCGATTTTAAGTATCTGCTTACCAACAACCTGAACGCACAGATGACAGGGCACACTGTTGAGCAGATGACAGGGAAGACAATCTCGGCGTTGTTTCCCGGTTACCAAACCCTTGATCTGTTCGAAACCTTGGTGCAGGTAACTCAGTCGGGTGAAATGGTGGAAAATACGTTCACCTACGATAGCTATGGCGTGAAAGAAACTTTTGAAGGCTATTATGTAAAGCAGGGTGACGGTGTGCTTTTCACGTTTGTAAACATCTCACGCCTGTCTGAACAGCAGCAGCAACTGACACAGATGAATCGCGAACTGCTGCGTTCAAATGAGAGTCTGCAACAGTTCGCCTACATTGCCAGCCACGACCTGCAAGAGCCACTGCGTAAGGTGCAGTCGTTCAGTAAAATGCTTGGCGAGCAGTACGCCGATCAGCTGGAGGGCACCGGTCTCGATATGCTTACCCGGGTGCAGTCATCGGCCCGGCGCATGTCTGAACTGATTCGAGACTTGTTGAATTATGCCCGCCTGACTACCGAAAAAGAACTTTCGGTGGCGGTCAATCTCAATACCGTACTCAGCGATGCACTGGTAGACCTCGACATTCGTATTCAGGAAACGCAGCCGACTATTCAGGTTGCCTCACTGCCTGTTGTGCATGGTCGAGCCGTACAATTGCGGCAGCTGTTTCATAATCTGCTGGGCAATGCGCTAAAATTTCAGCCGCCCGGTCAGCAGCCAATGATCGAAGTGAGCTGCCATAGTGCCGAGTCGGCTGATCTCCCGGCCGACTTGCCCCCCCGACGTACCTATTGGCGAATCGATGTGCGCGACAACGGTATTGGCTTCCATCAGCAATATACCGATCGTATTTTCGACGTCTTCCAGCGGTTACACGGCAAAAACAAATTTGCCGGAACCGGAGTCGGCCTTGCCGTCTGCCGTCGTGTTGCCGAAACGCATGGCGGAGCGATTATTGCCTCGAGCAAGCTGGGCGAAGGAGCCACATTTTCAGTTTTCCTACCCAAATAGCTCTGGTTCATACCCGAACACCTACTGTCCAGTATCGGACAGTTGTCGAACGCGTGCCTATTGATTAGCAGCTAGTTAACGATGTGGTTATTTCTTTGCGGAGCAAATAAAATCAACCGTCCGACGCTATGTTTCGCAACTACCTGCTCGTTTCTTTTCGCACTATCTGGCGTAACCGAACACAAAGTTTAATCAACGTGGTAGGGCTTGCTCTTGGCATGGCCTGCACTTTACTGATCGGGATCAACATCACCGATGAATTGAGTTTCGACCGCTTTCATGCGAAAGGTCCTGTCCTGTACAAGGCTTATAACCGGAATAAGTTCGAAGGCGCTATTCACTGCTGGACCTCTACACCCAGCCCGCTGGCTCCAGCCCTAAAAGCGGAGTTCCCGGAGATTGTGGAGTCGACCCGGATGCTTTGGAAACAGCCTTATCTCACTAACTACGGCACCACCCGCATTAACCTGGATTGCAGTTTTACTGATCCCGGTTTCCTAACAATGTTTAGCTTTCCGCTGCTGCAGGGGAATCCTAAAACGGCACTGAACGGAACGAATTCTGTGGTGCTGACCCAGTCGGCGGCCACGAAGCTATTTGGTAGTGCTGACCCGATGGGTAAGGTGCTACGTCTCGAAAATAAGGACAACTTTGTGGTTTCGGGCGTGTTGAAAGACCTACCAAGAAACACCGAGTTCGACTTCGAAATGCTGTTGCCCTGGGCCTACATGACCAAAACCGGCGACGACTACGCCTATTGGGGCAACAATTATGTCAGAACGTACGTGGAGGTAACTCCGGCTGCTACGCTGGCGGCAGTAAATGCTAAAGTGCGCGACATCACGATTCGAAATTCGAAAGGCAGCGAAGACAATGAAGTGTTCCTGTACCCATCGGACAAATGGCACTTGTATGGTCGCTTCGATAACGGCGTCGAGAATGGCGGGGCCATCGATTACGTTCGAATGGCGGGCTACATTGCGGGCTTTATTTTGCTACTGGCGTGCATCAATTTCATGAATCTGAGCACCGCCCGGTCTGAAAAAAGAGGCCGTGAGGTGGGTATTCGTAAGGTAGTCGGCGCGGGTCGCGGATCGTTGATCGGTCAGTTTTTGGGCGAATCACTGTTGCTGACAGCGCTGTCCTTCTTCCTGGCGCTGCTGCTGGCTCAACTGGCGCTGCCGGCGTTGAACAAATTCATCGATAAATCGCTAACCATTCCGTATGCCGATATTCGATTCTGGCTGGCCTGCCTCATGCTTATTTTGCTAACAGGTATGTTAGCGGGCAGTTATCCGGCCTTTTTCCTGTCGGCAATGCAGCCTATCCGGGTGTTGAAAGGACGATTGGCAACTGTTCGTGGAAAACTGGCTCCGCGTCAGGTACTAGTCGTGTTTCAATTCCTGATCACGGTGGCCCTGCTCATCTGCACCATCGTGGTAAAGCGGCAGTTGACCCATACCCAGCAGCGCGACATGGGATACAACCGCACTAACCTGGTGTTTACCCGATTCTCAGGGGATATCGGTAAGAACTACAGCCTTATTCGCAACGAGCTACTTACCCAGGGCGTTGCTACAGCGGTTTGTAAAACCAACAACCCCATCACCGAATCGTACAGCAATACATGGGGACTCGATTGGAAGGGCAAAGCACCGGGGTCTAAAATTACCTTCGATCAGATGACCAGTGCGGGTGATTTCGTAAAAACAATGGGTGTGAAACTGCTGGCTGGCCGCGACCTTGACCAGTTAACGTACCCAACTGATACGGCCGCCTGCCTGCTCAATGCTACTGCCGCTAAGATCACCGGATTCACCGATCCGGTTGGGCAGATCATACAAAATGAGGGTACTTCGTTTCGGGTGGTTGGCGTTTTCGCTGATTTTATCTGGGGATCGCCTTTCGATAAAGTACCACCCATGTTTGTGAAAGGCAGCAACTGGTGGGGGGCCATCAACTACCGGCTAAACCCAGCCATGCCGACCGAAACGGCTATGAAAAAGGCAGCGCAGATCTTTACGAAGTACAAC
The DNA here is from genome assembly GCF_011742925.1 of Fibrivirga algicola. GTDB lineage: Bacteria > Bacteroidota > Bacteroidia > Cytophagales > Spirosomataceae > Fibrella > Fibrella algicola. The sequence continues at coordinate 278,606 of NZ_WAEL01000003.1, read as the reverse complement.
CCGGCTTTCCCGTTTCAGGCCAGTTTCGTTGATCAGGAATACCAGCGCAAATTTGACCAGATACGGCCCATCGGTGCGTTGGCAGATGCCTTTGCTGTGCTGGCTGTCGTCATCGCCTGCCTGGGGCTATTTGGCTTAGCTACGTTTATGGCCGAGCGGCGCACGAAGGAGATTGGCATTCGGAAAGCACTTGGTGCCAGCATACCGAGCGTTGTAGCCCTCTTGTCGAAGGATTTCCTGAAACTGGTGCTGGTTGCCATTCTGCTGGCGGTGCCCCTGGCTTGGTGGGGCATGGACCGCTGGCTGAGCACCTACGCGTACCGGGTCACCCTCGACGGCTGGATTTTCATTGGTGCAGGGGTGCTGGCTATTGCCGTGGCCTTGCTCACAGTATCGTATCAAAGTGTTCGTGCTGCCCTCACTGACCCTGTTGATGCCTTACGGGGGGAGTAATTGGGTAGCTGAATTATTGGGTCATTGAGTGGTTGACAGGCTCGGAAAAGATGCCGCGCGGCGGCATTTACTCAATGACCCAACAACCAATCAAAAGTCAGTTGAGGCGTTGGTCAGGGCTAATGGCTTGATCCAAATGTTGCGGTACATTACGTTGTGGCCTTCGGCCTGTAACTTCAGGCCACCCGGCGTATCGGTGATGCCCTTCCCGCCATCATTACCACCGTCTATTCCTGACTTAGGGCCGCCCCAAACCTGGTTGATCGACTGGTTTGTATGTACCTTCTTCCCATTGAAGTACATTGTCACCTGTGCTTTTTCGGTCAGCTTGCCATTTTTAAAGCGAGCAGCCCGGAAGTTAATATCATAGGCATTCCACTTGCCAAGGCCGTTGTAGGCGCTATAAGGGGAAGCTGCCTCGTTGATAACGGCCGCCATGCCGTGGGTGGTCGAGTCGCCGTCGAGGACTTGAATTTCGTACCGGTTCTGTAGGTAAACACCGCTGTTGCCACCAGCAGTAGGAATCAAAAACTCAACGTGAATACGAGCGTCTTTGAAGGTGTCTTTCGTGACCAGATCGGCTGAACCATACTTACCACCTGCCGATACCGGATCATTACTGGTCATTACCGGTCCACCATTAACGGGGTCGGTTGCCATTGGCCACTTGATAGGCATCGTTGCCTCGCGGCCCGGCCCATCCCAATACGTCCATTTAGCGTCGCGCATCGCTTGGGTGCCGTCGAAGTACACGGTAGCACCTTTAGGCGCTTTGGTACCTACGCCTACCTGGGCTGCCAAATAAGTCGATGAGCCCAGAAACAGGGCAAGAAGGAGTGCGTTGGTGGTTTTCACAGAATCAGCAGTTTTGGGGAAATGTGTCGTGATCAAATAAGCGCCCTGCCCCCCAATTATACTAAGGGCGATTCCGGCTGGCCCATACATAGCAAAAGCCCCGGACAAGGATGCCCGGGGCTTTTGCTGAATAACTAATATACTATAGGTTAGTAATGTGATGCGGTATCAGCAGCACTGGTCGGTTGACCATCAAGGTTAAACAGGTCGTTCAAGACATCGATCAGGGTCTCTGCTTCACCGCGCTTGCAGGCGGCTTTCAACTGCAACACGGGTAATTTCAGCACCTTCTGCATGATGCCCTTAGTGATCTTGTCCATCCGCTCCGACTCGTCGGGGCTCAGGTGCTTCAGGTGGCGGGCAATTTCTTCTTTCCGAATCTGCTCCAGCGCATTCTTCAGCTTATTAATCGTCGGCGATACCATCATTTCCTTCGACCAGTCGCCGAATTCGGCGGTAGACTGTGAAATAATAGCTTCTACCTGCGGGATAGATGCCAGACGACGATTTAGGGCTTCGTCGGTACGAGCGCGAATGTGGTCGATGTTATAGACCAGTACGCCTGGAATTTGCTCGACAGCTGCATCGACGCTGCGCGGTACCGACAGATCAATGAAATACTTGTAGGTCAGTACGGTTACATCGCGTAACAGGGCTGGCGTAAACAATGGCTCGTCGCGTTGTACAGCAGAGATAATTACATCGGCCTGCTGGATCTCGGTAGCCAGCTGGTCAAAATCGGCCACACGTACCTGGAGTTCCTGAGCAAGCTCTTCTGCTTTTGACCGGGTGCGGTTGCAGATAGTAATGTTCGATACGTGACGATTGGTGAGGTTACGACATACATCGGCTCCAATTTCGCCCAGACCTACCACCAATACGTTGGGGTTGCTGCGTTCGCCCAATAACTCGTCAATCAGTTCAACAGCGGCGTAGGATACCGAAGCAGCCCCATCACGGAACGATGTTTCCTGAGCAACCCGCTTGTTGGTAAAAAATATCGTGTGCATCAGCCGGTGCAGGAATGGGCCGGCCATATCCAGATCTGCCGACCACTGATACGACTGCTTCACCTGATTTGGGATCTGCATATCGCCAATTACCTGCGAGTGTAACCCTACGCATACCTCGAACAAGTGCCGGACAGCCTGCGTATGGTCAGGAATCTGCTGAAAGTAGGGGAGGTAAGCGTCGGTATCGGTAAGGCCTTTTTCGATCAGCAACAGCCGCGCAATCGTGGCGTTGTGATCTTCAGAAGCAGTATAGTATACTTCTGTGCGGTTACAGGTCGATACAACCAGTAGCTCGGTAAGGCCTAGAATATCGCGTAAACGGAGCATTAGCCGTTTGGCCTCGTCTTCGTTGAGTGCAATTAACTCACGTACGGCCAGTGGGGCTGTTTTGTGAGAAAGACTGATTGATTTAAAAACGTCAAACATAGCGATTACGCTTAGTCAACAGCTAAACGAACTACAAAATTACAGCACAAAACAGTCTGCATGGACGATGAAATACGCATATGAGTTATTTAGAATAGATATAAATAACTTGACTGCGTTCTTTGTAAAATCCTACTTGGATGGCTATAGAAGGAACACCTCTATGTACGTTCGGGTTCTATGATTCGTTACCTTGTCAGGAATAAAAAGGAGGTTCATGCTCAAGTCGCTGGATATATATAGTCAGAATAATGTAATGAAGATTATTGTGGCCCTGAACCTGCTTTTGGTAGGAACGGGGTCTATGCTGTTCACGCAGCGAATCATTACGAAGCTCGAAGCGCGCGAGGAACAGTATATGCGGCTATATGCCAAAGCGTTGGCGTACGCTATACAAACAGCCGATAATCAGGAGGATTTGAATTTTATTGTTACCGGGATTATCGAGACAAATGAAAACAATGCTATTCCTGCTATTTATGCCGACGAACACCTGGAGCCAGCCCAGTATCGGAATGTTGAGTTTCCGGCTAACCTCACTGCCGACGAAAAACATGACTTTCTGAAAGCGCAGATTCAGGAGATGCGGAAGAACCATTCGCCCATTGTAGTAGATCTGAAAGACGGCGAAAAAGGGCTGATCTATTATAATAACTCCCTACTGTTGAAGCAACTCAACTATTTCCCCTTTGCCTTATTATTGACATTGGTGGCGTTGGGTGTACTGGCTTATCTGTCCTTTAGCTCGGCGCGGCGGGCTGAACAGAACCGGGTTTGGGTGGGCCTGGCCAAGGAAACGGCGCATCAACTGGGTACGCCCCTTTCCTCCCTATTAGCTTGGGTTGATTACATGCGTACTGATCCGGAGCACTACGAGGCCGAGGTGACCGACGAGATCGAGAAAGACGTGCAGCGGCTCGAAACTATTACGGCCCGCTTCTCCAGTATTGGCTCTATTCCAACTCTTAAAGACGAGAACCTCGATCAGGTCATTACCCAGTTCACAACGTACCTGGCCCGTCGCATTTCGACCAAAGTGAAAATGACCGTCGAGAGCCATCTGCCAACTAGTCTCATGGTGCGGATCAATCGGCTCTTGTTTGAGTGGGTTATCGAGAATATCTGTAAGAATGCTGTCGATGCTATGGGGGGCGTTGGCGAGTTGCGTATCCGATTGCTGCCGTTGCCTAATGATGAAGTAGGGATCGACATTACCGATACAGGAAAAGGCATGAGCAAGTCGAGCGCAGCGAAAGTGTTTTCACCGGGCTACAGCACCAAAAAGCGCGGTTGGGGTCTTGGACTAACGCTGGCTAAGCGAATTGTGGAAGAGTACCATAACGGCCGGCTGTTCGTGAAATCGTCGGAAGTTGGTAAGGGAACCACGTTCCGCATCGTGCTCAATCGCGAACCCGGTGCCTTGCCCGACGTACCCGTAGTGCGCAAAAAAAGGCCCTCACTACTCACGTTGCGGGGGCCGAAGAAAGTTTAGTGTTGATGTTTGTCACTTGATGTTGAGCTGCCTCGTAGAGCAATCGTACTCAAGCGGTGCAATGTCAAGCGACAAACATCAAACCAAAGAAAGTCCTATCGCCCGTTTAGCGGTACGGAGATCGTATCGGTTGTGATTACGTTGCTGACGTTCATTGCCCGGTCGCGGATACGTACCTGGAAACGGATACGGGCCATTCGGAATGGGCGCTGGTAGGGGAATACCTGGCTGAAATCGATATCTCCTTCAACGGCGCCCTTTTGCTCACCCAGTGGCGAACGTGGGAAATAGAGTTTTTGGTTATCGATTGACGGCAGTTCTTTATCGACGCCGTTCACAGACTCAAACGTCTTGATTTCGTAGTTACCCCAGGTTTCCTTACTAAATAGGCGGCGAATCCGGGAGGTGTCGCGTGTATCTTCGCCAATGTCGCCTGTGCCGTCCTGTAGCCTGATGGTCATGATGACCGAATCACGCCGGGCCTGACCTACGCCGGAACCGGCCTCAAGCGTAACTTTCACGGGTTGACCAATCAAGCGAATTTCTGGTATATCGCTGTAATTGGGCTCCGTAAAACAGGCTGTTAAGGTCGCTGCAAGAACCACCCCTACTAGTCCCCTATGAATTAGTTGTCTGCGCATGCTGTTAACGTACTGAATTTTTGCAAGCTACTGTGTTTTTATCCCAATCCGACTGGCGATCGTCGCTCCGGCAACGTATACTCAACGTAACGCCCCCCGATTTTGATGCACTGGCCCTCGAACTGTTCCAGTATCAGGCCCGCTATAATGCTGTGTATGCCGAATACCTGCATCACCTGCGCTGCTTGCCCGACAAGGTAAGGTCTCTTGACGAGGTGCCATTTCTACCGATCAGCTTCTTCAAGACGCATCGTATACTGATACCAGACGTACCCGGCCCCACCGAGTTTGCTAGTAGCGGAACCACCGGGGAAACCACCAGTCGACATCTGGTGCCCGATTTGTCACTCTACGATGCCGTTTGCCAACGCCTGTTCGAGGCTACTTACGGACCACTGAGCCAGTTCCATATTCTGGGTTTGTTACCGTCGTATCTGGAACGAAATAACTCGTCGTTGGTATATATGGTTCAGCGATTTATGACGCTATCAGGCTCCAGTCAATCTGGTTTTTTCCTAAATAATCACGCCGAATTGACTAACCGTCTTCGCCAGTTGACGCAGGAAGCACGACACAATAGCCAACGCTCTGAGGGCAGCGGTGAGCTTGCCAGGAAAGTGCTGCTGATTGGGGTTACCTTCGGCTTACTCGACTGGGTCGATGAGGCTGCTGAATCGCTGACGTGGGTGGGTGCGCATCCCGACTTGGTGGTAATGGAAACTGGCGGCATGAAGGGGCGGCGGCGTGAGATGCTCCGCGAGGAAGTACATGAAGAGTTGAAGGGAAAGCTGGGCGTATCGGCCATCCATTCCGAGTACGGCATGACCGAATTGTTATCGCAGGCATATTCAACGGGGGCAGGTATCTTTCAGCCGGGAGCGACTATACAGGTACGTCTCCGCGATCTGAACGACCCGTTCCATCACTATTTGCCGGGAACAACATCGGGTAAGCAAACGGGTGGAGTAAACGTTATCGATCTGGCAAATCTGGATTCGTGCGCGTTTATCGAAACTCAGGATCTGGGGCAGTACGAGGGGCCATCTGGTACGTTCAGGATCATGGGTCGCTTCGATAATGCTGATATACGCGGGTGTAATTTACTGGTGGCTCTGTAGTCAGAAAAGCTGTTTTCGCCGCCGATTTGTAATTCTATTTAAAATATATAGAGTTTATGGTCTTTATCTTCCAATCGACAAACACTTAACTGGTGGGGCGGTTAAGTCTGTGTATTTAGACAACAAATAACAACGTATATGAAACGTACATTGATCGTAAGCGCAGGCTTGATAGCTACGCTGTTCACCGCAGACTTGGCGGTGGCTCAAACCAGCCGTATGGACAGTGATTTAGTTGGGCGAACCAGCAAAATTGAGTTCGACCGCATGAATAAAGAAGGAGCATCAACCGTAGCAGCGATCACCCCGAACAGCACGAAATTGTCGAAAGCTGACGAGGACCTGATGATGCAGGTGGCTATGGGCGGCATGATGCAACTGGAAACAAGTAAAGTGGCTGTTCAAAAATCAACTAATCCTGAGATTCGCGAGATTGCGCAGGCTGAGATAGACGAGCAAACGGGTTTGTCAGCTAAGCTACAGGAGATCGCTACAGCGAAAGGCGTTACATTACCCAGCACCCCCGATGCTAAAACGCAAGAAATGGTAACCAAGATGCAGGGTATGTCGGGCGTAGCGCTGGATCGGCATTATGTGCAGGAACATGCCGTGAAAGGCCACGAAACGCTCGATAAAGTAATGTCGAAGGTAGAGAGCCGGGGACAGGACGCCAACCTGATGGCTGTAGCTAAAGCAGCTCATCCGCTGGTAAAAACGCACTTGAAAGTGGCCCGTGAACTAAGCACAAAAATGCGCAGTAACAGTGCCATGAACAGTGGTAAGTAAGGAATAACATAGTTAAAGAAAAGGCTTACCTAAACAGGTTGGCCTTTTTTATGTTCCCTTAACCAGCCTGATTCACCTCAGCACTACATGCTTTGTACTTCGTTACGTTCGCCGTTAAAATAACGAAACCTATAAATAAGCGCATTGATGTTGTTTCCTTGTGCGTAATGACCTTACTTCGATTTGTTAAAGCACCTAACGAATTTATGCTATCTAATTGGCATAGTAGTAAACATCTATTTATCGACTACGTTTTTTTATATACTTTATGGCCAAACTCATCATCATTGATGACGAAAAAAGCATCCGGGCAGCCCTGCGCGATATTTTAGAATATGAGGGCTACGAGGTCGACGAGGCCAAAGACGGCGAAGAAGGCCTTGATATGGTGCTGAAATCGCGGTACGATGTTGCTTTATGCGACATTAAAATGCCTAAAATGGATGGATTGGAGATGCTCCTAAAAGCCAACGAGGCCGAACGGGGTACGCAGTTCATCATGATTTCGGCTTTTGGCAACGTTGAAAACGCGGTAGAGGCTACCAAACGGGGTGCCTTCGACTTCATCATGAAACCACCCGATCTGAATCGGTTGCTGGTTACTGTTCGTAATGCCATCGAAAAGTCGAAGCTGGTAGCAGAGACCAAAACACTCAAGAAGCGGATTTACAAAATCAACGAGATCGTTGGTGAATCAAGTCCGATTCGGAAAGTGAAGGAGACCATCAACCGGGTAGCTGCTACAGAGGCGCGGGTATTGGTTACGGGTCCTAACGGCTCTGGTAAAGAGATGGTCGCTAAAGGCATTCATGAGAAAGGCAACCGGGCTGGCATGCCGCTCGTCGAAGTAAACTGCGCTGCCATTCCTGGGGAACTCATCGAGAGTGAGCTGTTCGGTCATGAGCGGGGTGCGTTTACCGGTGCGGCCTCAAAACGAATCGGTAAATTCGAACAGGCCGATGGCGGTACGTTGTTCCTCGACGAAATCGGTGATATGAGTCTATCGGCGCAGGCCAAAGTGCTGCGTGCCCTGCAAGAAAGCAAAATCACCCGCGTTGGGGGTGATAAGGAAATCAAAGTGAACGTGCGGGTTATTGCAGCAACGAACAAAGACCTTCGTAAGGAGATTGCCGATGGTAATTTTCGCGAGGACTTATTTCACCGCCTCAGCGTCATCGTTATTCACGTACCTGCCCTGGCCGACCGTAAGGAAGATATTCCGCTGCTGGCCGATAAATTTTTGCAGGACATTAGCGTCGATTATAACTCGCCAATAAAAGATATTGACCCGGCAGCCATGGCGTACCTGCAATCAATGCCCTGGACGGGTAACGTTCGGGAGTTGCGCAACGTCATTGAGCGGCTCGTCATCATGTGTGGTGAGGCAATCACACTCGAAGATGTAAAAATGTACGCCTGATTACAATTAGTAGACATAGTGGGTCGTCAGTCTGGAAGATCGGTTCATTGTTGCTCACGCTCAGTAATGTGCTTGCGTAAGTAACAATGAACCGCCTTTTTAGAGTGACGATTTTTTAATTTGTAGCTTATGAAAGCTGTACTCTGCCGTGAGTTTGGGCCCCCTGATACGCTGGTTGTCGATGACATTGCCTGGCCTGTGGCTACGCCCGGTACTGTTGTGATCGAAGTAAAAGCCTGCGGAGTGAACTTCCCGGACACACTCATTATTGAAGGCAAATACCAGTTCAAGCCCGATTTCCCGTTTTCGCCGGGTGGTGAAGTAGCGGGTGTCGTACGCGAAGTAGGTGAGGGGGTCGCGCATGTTAAACCCGGCGACAATGTATTTGCACTGACGGGCTGGGGCGGTTTTGCCGAAGGTGTACTGGCCAACGCCTACAAGACTTTTCCGATGCCCAATGGGATGGATTATACCACGGCGGCTTCGCTCATGTACACGTATGGCACGTCGTACCATGCGCTCAAGCAGCGTGCGCAGGTACGTGCCGGCGAAACGATCCTGGTGCTTGGGGCCGCGGGCGGTGTTGGTCTGGCAGCCGTAACCTTAGGTAAGCTATTAGGCGCCCGGGTGATTGCCGCTGCCTCCACTGACGAGAAACTGGCACTCTGTCGCCAGTATGGAGCCGATGAAACTATCAATTATACTACTCAGCCACTACGCGACCGCCTGACTGAGTTAGTTGGCAAGAAAGGCGCCGATGTGATTTACGATCCCGTTGGCGGCGATTTAGCTGAGCCTGCGCTCCGGTCGATGGCCTGGGGCGGGCGGTATCTGGTTGTTGGGTTTGCTGCTGGTTCTATTCCTTCGCTTCCACTCAACCTGCCGCTGTTGAAAGGATGCTCGGTAGTAGGCGTATTCTGGGGCGCCTTTGCTGAGCGCCAACCAGAAGAGAACAGGCAAAATGTGCAGGAACTGCTTCAGTTCTGGCAACAGGGGCAACTTATCCCCCACATTTACGCCACGTACCCACTCGAACAAGCTGCTGATGCCCTCAACGATATGCTTTTTCGGCGGGTCATGGGTAAGGTGTTAATGGTCGTCTAAATCAATACTACCGGGAAAGCAAGCGCTTACTGCTCTAGCAGGAATGCTTTGATGAACCCATCGATATCGCCATCCAGCACGGCCTCGGTATTTGAGGTTTGGTAGCCCGTGCGGTGATCTTTCACCCGCCGATCGTCAAGGACATACGAGCGTATCTGCGAACCCCACTCAATTTTTTGCTTACTAGCCTCAATTTCGGCTCGGGCGGCATTTCGCTTTTCTACTTCGATCTGGTATAATTTCGATTTTAACAGGCGGATTGCTACCTCTTTATTCATCAACTGGCTACGTTCCTGCTGACATTCAATAATCAAGCCTGACGGTTTATGCCGAAGGCGAACAGCCGTTTCCACTTTGTTCACGTTCTGTCCACCAGCGCCACCCGACCTGAATGTATCCCAGGTGATGTCGGCAGGGTTAACCTCAATCTCAATCGTATCATCGACGAGCGGGTAGGCATACACAGAAGCAAAGGACGTGTGGCGGCGGGCGTTGGAGTCAAATGGTGAGATTCGCACCAACCGGTGTACGCCATTCTCTGATTTCAGGTAACCATACGCCAGCGGTCCGTCAATCTCGATCGTAGCTGACTTGATTCCAGCCGTGTCGCCATCCTGATAGTCGACCTGTTTGACGCCGTAGCCGTGTTTTTCGGCCCAGCGCATATACATTCGGTACAGCATATCGGCCCAGTCCTGACTTTCGGTACCACCTGCTCCGGAGTTAATTTCCAGCACAGCCGAGAGCTGGTCTTCTTCATTGCTGAGCATCTTTTTCAACTCCAGCTCATCAAGCGTAATCTGAAGCTTGTGGCTCTCGGCGTCTACTTCTTCTTCAGACACATCCCCCGCTTCGAAAAATTCATACAGGGTTTCGAGGTCGCCAAACTCCGTAAGCAGCTTTTCATAGCTGGTGATCCAGCCTTTCAAACCACGTACCTGCTTCATCACGCCCTCAGCGCGGGCAGCATCGGTCCAGAACTCGGGCTGGAAGGTTTGCTGCTCTAACTCGGCAAGCTGCTGTTTTTTGTTGTCGTAATCTAAATAACCCCGTAGCGCCTCGACCCGGCCCCGGAGTTCCTGTACTTGTTCAGTAGTCATATAAGCAAATAAACCGCGTAAAGATACAACAAAGCAGTGGGCGGGTTTGGTTTTGGTGCAGGGTCATCAGCCGTCAACTTTTCAACCTACCTTTGCGTTTTGAAATCGACGTTTAGTTTAACGTCAGACATCAACTTCGAACAAGTTTTATAATGGCTTCACAGTACGATGTAATCGTGGTAGGAAGCGGACCCGGCGGCTATGTAGCAGCCATCCGGGCTTCGCAATTGGGCTTGAAAACAGCCGTTGTTGAACGCGAAAGCCTGGGCGGGATCTGCCTCAACTGGGGATGTATACCCACCAAAGCTCTGCTGAAGAGTGCGCAGGTTTTTGAATACATCAAGCACTCAAAAGATTATGGCATCACCGTTGGCGAATCGTCGGCTGATTTCAACGCCGTAATCAAACGTAGCCGGGGTGTGGCCGACAGCATGAGCAAGGGTGTTGCTTTTCTGATGAAGAAGAACAAGATCGACATCATCAGCGGCAACGGTAAAGTAAAACCCGGCAAGAAAGTAGAGGTGACTGCCCAGGACGGTAAGGTCACAGAGTACGAAGCCAAAAGCGTTATCATCGCTACGGGCGGTCGCGCCCGTCAATTGCCGGCTGTGCCGCTCGACGGCGAGAAGGTAATCGAATACCGCAAAGCCATGACGCTGGAAAAGCGCCCCGATTCGATGCTCGTAATTGGCTCGGGGGCTATCGGCGTAGAGTTTGCGTATGTATACGCCAGCATGGGCACGAAAGTGACCATCATCGAGTTCCTGCCGAACATTGTGCCCGTTGAAGACGAGGATATTTCGAAGGAACTGTTGCGCCAGTATAAGAAGCTGGGTGTTGATATTTACACCAGTTCGGAAGTAACCAAGGTAGACACCAGCGGAAAAGGCTGCAAAGTGTCGGTGAAAACACCCGAGGGAGAGAAAGTATTTGAGGCCGACGTTGTGTTGTCGGCGGCGGGTGTAGTGGCTAATATCGAGAATATCGGTCTGGAAGAAACCGGTATTAAAACTGATCGTGGTAAGATTGTCACTGACGATTATTACAAGACAAACGTTGACGGCTTTTACGCGATCGGCGACGTAACGAAGGGTCAGTCGCTGGCGCACGTAGCATCGGCCGAAGCAATTATCTGCGTCGAGAAGATTGCTGGTCTGCCTCACGTTGAGCCGCTGAATTATAACAACATCCCTGGCTGCACATACTGTACGCCCGAAATTGCCTCGGTTGGCTATACTGAAAAAGCGGCCCGGGAAGCAGGCTACGAACTGAAAGTGGGTAAATTTCCCTTCTCCGCTTCAGGCAAAGCAAAGGCATCGGGTACGCCGGAAGGCTTCGTTAAAGTGATTTTCGATGCCAAATACGGTGAGTTTCTCGGAGCGCACTTCATTGGCAACAATGTAACCGAAATGATTGCGGAAGTAGTGGCGGCTCGTCGCCTGGAAACAACGGGGCACGAGATTCTGAAAGCAGTACACCCACACCCAACCATGTCGGAGGCGATAAAAGATGCTACTGAAGCTGCTTATGGGGAAGCGATTCACTTGTAAGGATTCTTTTTTTTTGATCGTTGTAGGAGGCCCCGGTTATTAATCGGGGCTTTTTGCTGTCTTTAAGGTAAGTTGAGTAAAATGACGCGTAATTGGCATATCGTTTGTCAACTCTATTAAAATGAGTATGTAACTTTGATTTTCGCTGGATTTATGACATATGACATAGATTGCATAAATTGAAGATTATCTTGGTCATTATCCTCGATATAGTAACACATCCGTCAGGGTTACGTATCGTTCTAGCCTCCGTCGTAACATGAAGCATACGTACTTACTTCGAGCAATCCTGCTCGTTCTGGTCAATTTTGCGATGAGCAGAAACGGCATTTTTGCCCAGATGGTGCCCCGCTCAATTACGTTTGATGGGTATAGAGCAGGTTTTGATATAGGCTCCCAAGGGGTTAAGCTATCTGTAATAGGCTTCTATCACCAGGATGGAAAGCTAAAATACCGACTGGTCTACGATCGACAGGAGACGGTAGGACTCATCAAGGGGATGGAGTTGAACAATGGTAAGCTTCGCGCAGCCGACATTCAGGAGGCTGTAGCCACTGTACAGGAGATGATGCGGGATGCCAGTGAGGTATTCGGATTGTCTAATCGCGACTTTATCATATACACATCGTCTGGCATCAACATGGCGTCGAACGTGGCCGATGTGAATGCACAGACGCAACGAACGCTTGGCATGACTACCGTGGTAGATATGCCTACTAAAGTTGAGGCCACGTACAGTGTTCGGGCAGGACTGGCCCGTGAAGACTTCGATCGGGCCATTCTGGTCGACGTTGGTGGTGGCAATCTGAAAGGAGGCATTCTGCAGCCATACATTAATGCCGCTGGCTTAACCAGGTACACCTTTAAATCATACACCATCGAGTTGGGGGCACGTCGTCTGGCTGAACGAATTTTGTTGCGTAATCCGAGTACGGCTGATTATCCCAATCGACTCAAAATGATGGTCGAGGATTCGATTGCTCCCTTGATTCGCATGTCGCTTAATGATAACCCAGGGATCAAGGACATTGGCCGATCAATGGTCTATCTGACCGGTGGTGCAGCATACCAGTTTATTACCTGGCGTTTCCCGGAAAAGGTGCAAGAGGAAATCGTTGAGTTTACGCTCGATGATCTTGGTCAGTTTGTGGAAATGCTTTATTCACCTACTGGCTGGATCGACTGGCAAAGTCGTACGTTCGCCATGATCGAAGACCCAAAGCTCCGTGAACTGGTTGAACGTGACCATGCTAAAGCAACCCGGCGGGTATATAACCGGGAGGGGTGTCTGGCAGGTACGTTGCTGGCTCAGCAAATCTTTCGCGAGATTGGTAACCTGAACACGAAAACCTTCTACTTTACCCGCGATGCCTACTGGATCAACGCCCTGGTATTTGATACTTATAAGGGCGAGTTCAAGAGATAGATAGGTTTCCTACCTCACAACTCAATACCAATCGCCTTCATTAACTGGCTGGCGTTGAAGCTTTGGCAAATACCGGGGCGAAGCCGATAATCGAACGTTACTTTCCCCTCGTGTATATCAGACTGAAAGTGGTAGTTGGCCACAAAATCAACTGATTCGCCCAATTGGCCTAACTCCAGGTCGTGAGTTGACACAAACCCCGATGCCTTCGTACGGTGCAACTGTCGAATCAACGCTTCAGCACCTTTGTGCCGATCAGCCGAGTTGGTGCCTTTCAAAATCTCATCTAGAAAATATAGAATCGGCAGCCCAGAAGATGGCTGTTCGGTGGTGGCATTTGCGGTTGGTTCTGCCTGGGTCAGCTGAATCAGGGTACGCAGCCGTTTTAGTTCTGCATAGAATGAAGATGTATTCTCTTCGAGTGAGTCTTGCGTCCGCATACTGGTGTAGACCTGAACGGGCGAACAAACAAAGCGTTGGGCGGCAACAACCGCACCTGCCTGTGCCAGCACTACGTTGAGGCCAATAGTGCGCAAAAATGTACTTTTTCCCGACATGTTGGAGCCCGTAATCAGCGTAGTTTTCCCCAAACCATCGAATGCCAATGAGTTAGCTACGGCCCGCCCCGGCGGGATAAGCGGATGCGCTACGTGCTGTGCATCAACGTGTACAGCGTCGTCTTCAAATAACTCGGGCTGTACGTAGTCAGGATGAGCACAGGCAAAACCGGCCAGGCTGTTCAGCGCTTCAGCTTCGGCCAGGGCCGAAAACCAGTCAGCTAATAAAGGCCCGTATTGCGCCCGCCAGCGATTCAGGGCCACCAGATACTGGACGTCCCACAGGGTAGGCAGGCCAATGAAGAGGTAGAAATAAGGGTTACGACGGAAGTTGAAATTTTCTACCAGTCGGGCTAACTGCCTTACCGCCGCTGAAGCTGTTAACTGCCCTGATTTAAGCTGTTTGCGTAAATCAGCGAGCTGAATAGAATCGCCGGGGCTACTCTCCACAAATCGGAACAGATCAGCAAAGTCGGCAAGCGACTGGGCGATGTCGTGGGTCTGTTCGCTAATTAGCTTAGTTGTGTGCCTGAATGGGCTTAGCACTGCTCCGTGAGCGGCGATAGCCGCCAGTACAGTCAATCCGGGAACGTACCCCATTACCCAGCTTACAAACAAACCGAGGGTAAGCACCGGTAAAAGAAACCGGGCCACGTTGAGCCACGCCGGTAGGAGCGTTGTCCCCATTGCCCAGGTACGTAGCCCTGAAGTAGGTAGGCCAATCGATTCGTTAAGCATGGCTGTGGCCTCAAAGTCCTGCCGCCAGTTAATATGTGGCGTAAGGGCCTTCACCGCCTCTTGCCTTAGAAAGATAACATGAGGTTGCGCAGGTGTCAGTAGGTAGTGCGCTAACCGGGCAGCGCCATCGTGGGTGTGAGTCCGGTTTAAAAGGCGGAACAGAGAATGCTTACCGAATACATCCAGATCATGGGCATAGGCGTGATCGACAGGTGCAAAGGCTGCGCCTGTTTCCGGGCGGGTAAACTTCCGGTCAAGCCGTTGTTGTTCGTCATCGTTTAGCGTAACCAAATGCCGGTTCAAATCACGGTGACGACGAACGGCCCGGTGCCAGGTCATCATCCGGGCGAAAACGACCAATCCAATCAGGCTGGCAATAAGCGCCCAGGTGGACTGATGGCCAATGAGTAGCAGCCACACAGCCACAGCTGAACAAACAAACCAGGCTAAACGCCAGATCGCTAATTGATTATACCGTTGCTGTTCAGCGTCGGCCTGTTGTTGAAAACCGCGCTGGCGGTCTGTGAAAGCGGTCATTTGGTGGGATATACAGGGCTACACACAGTCGGGGCACGTACCCTGAATGAGCAGATTTGTCTCCTGCCTACTGTAGCCACTAGGCAGGGCAATAGCCGGGATCTGAACTGAATCTAAACAGGTGGTTTGTCCACACTGCCGGCATTTAAAGTGAACGTGGTCGTGGTGATGATCATCTTTGCCGCAGGTTGTTCGGCAAAGCGCGTACTTCGGGTCTCCTGCGTCATCGAGTACCTTGTGCACAATGCCCTTGTCGAGAAATGTACGGAGGGTACGGTAGATCGTTACCCGGTCGTAGTCGGGACCAAGGCGAGACTCAATGTCGCCATGAGCCAGTGCATGGTCGGTTTGCAGAAACAAATCGAGCATCTCCAGCCGGTTGCTGGTATGCCGCAGATCATGGTCTTTTAACGTCTGTGCTGGAGTCATGGCAACTAGTTTAATAAAGAACGATGGATGCTTTTCAACCTACACGTCGGCGTTCAAATGAGGTGCGTTTATCGTAAGGCCTAGTTCGCTCATTCATCATAAGGTGTCGGAAGTTTCGAACTGCAATTTAACCAGATTAGCATACAGCCCGTCGTCGAGGGCAGCGAGTTCGTCGTGGGTTCCCTGCTCAGCAATAAGCCCGTCGCGTAGTACGTAAATCTGATCGACTTTACGAATCGTGGCCAGCCGGTGCGCAATAATTAACGTAGTACGGTTCTGCATCAGTTCATCCAGGGCTTCCTGTACCAACCGCTCCGACTCGGCATCGAGCGATGAGGTCGCTTCGTCAAGAATCAGGATGGCTGGGTCTTTTAGAATGGCCCGTGCGATCGCAATGCGTTGCCGCTGCCCGCCTGAAAGCTTGACGCCCCGCTCGCCAACAAGGGTTTTCAAGCCTTCTGGAAACGACTCAATAAAGCCAAGCGCATTAGCACGGCGTGCCGCTTCGCTGATTTCGTTGGCGGTTGCCTCGGGCTTACCGTACCGGATGTTTTCTTCGATGGTGCCACCAAACAACATAACTTCCTGCGGTACAATGGCAATGTGCTGCCGAAGATTCGTTACGTCATAATCGGTGATCGACCGGCCATCAACGGTTATCTCCCCACTGACGAGAGGATAATACCGCATCAGAAGCTGCGCGATCGTTGATTTACCCGCCCCACTTTGACCGACCAGCGCAATTTTCTGACCCGATTCTACCCGTAGCGAAATGCCTTTGAGAACCTCAATATCAGGGCGCGACGGATACGAGAAGCGGACGTTATCAAACGCCACATCACCTGCTAACGGTGCCGCCAGCGTAGTAGCTGGTGAAACGATATCAACCTCAGGCGCTTCGTTGAGCAAGTCCATGATTCGTTCTGATGCGCCAATAGTACGCTGAATCTGCGCATACAGATCACCCATGCCCGCCACTGAACCACCAATAAAGGCCATCAGGAACAGGAAGGTGATAAGGTCGGCCAGCACCATCTCGCCACTGATGACCAGGTTTCCGCCATACCAGAGTACGCCGACAATGCTGCCGAAAAGGGCTGTAATCACAAACGACACAAACATACCCCGATACTTGGCCGACCGCAGGGCAATGCCTACTACCCGGCTGAGGGCTGACCCATAGCGTTGCGCTTCATAGCGCTCATTGGTAAAAGCTTTTACCACGTTGATGGCCTGAAGTGTCTCCTCGACGATCACACTAGCGTTAGCTAGTTCGTCCTGCGCCTGCTTCGAGAGTTTCCGGATGAAGCGACCAAAGAACATGGCTGCCACGATCAGCAACGGGAACGTACCCAGCATAAATAGCGTGAGTTTCCAGGATAGGTACAGAATAGCAACCGTACCGAAAATGAGCGTGGCAATCTGGCGGAAAAACTCAGCCAGCGTGAGCGACAGCACATCCTGTAGCTGCGATACGTCTGAAGACAACCGGCTGGTTAGCTCACCTACCCGGCGCTGCTCGAAAAATGGAATCGGCAACGTCACCATTTTGTTGTACACCGCCCGGCGAATATCAGCCATTGACCGTTCGCTGACCTGCGCAAAAAAGTAAATGCGGAAGAACGAGAATATAGCTTGTCCTACTAGCACGGCGACAAAAAACAGGATGATCTGATTCAGCGTAAACGCCGATTTGCCATCAAGCACATTGGTTACTTCACGAATAATTAGGCTGAAGCTAAGCGTAGTAGCCGTAGAAAGTAGCAGAAAGAGAAACCCAATTGCGTACTGTGTGCGGTAAGGCCTTACGAACGCAAATAGCCGTGCCGCCCGGCGCAACGCTTCACCGCTCACTTTCTTTTTGTCTTCTTCGGGGGCCTCTTCTCCGAAATTTTTACCTCGTTTTGCCATAGTAAAAAAATATCATTCTCTTCGAGTTATTGAGTGGAGGTATGTCTAGCCATTCTTACTACCAGATGACTAGCTAGTGACCCTCAAAGTGGATGATGTTTCTATAAATCGTCTTTTTGTCCTTTATAACCCGATTCCTGAAAGATTTGTCGGGCATTTGCGTTCTTCATAAGGTCTGGAATAGACCCCTTTTTCTCGTCGTAGTAGCGGCTTGCAATGCGCCATCCCAGCCAGTCGCCAATGCGGCCAGGGCAGCGGTTACCAATCTCAGCAGTAAAGGGTCGTTCGCCCATGTACCGCTTTTTGATGTCGGGATTTGTTTGGTAAAGCAGTTGATTGTCGATGAAATGTGCCCAAACTTGATCCTGGGCATTAAACGTTTCGGTCAGTTGGCGGTCTGAATAACCAATGATGACGCTGTCGGGAACTTCAGGCAGCATAGCACGGGTAAAAACCAGACTTTTGCCATTGTAGACCATGTCAGCCAACAAGGATTGATCGGCTCGGTCCTGCTCGTTGAACCGGTCGGAGAGAAGTCGAACGATAGTAGGAACAATGTAAGGCTGAGCGTATCGACGAAGAATGTATTGCGGAAACTCGTCGCCGCGAGGGCGGTACTTAGCAGATGGCCCGGCGAAGTAATCAATGCCAATGAGGATCAGGCTATCAGTGACAACTAGATCAGGTCCCATGAAGCCTGTAATGAACGTGGCCACGCGGGGTTGCTTGAACGTAGGGAAGTCGCGCTTTATATTAGCGAAAGCCTCTGTGAACTGGTCTGTGAGTTTGTCGGCAGTACCAAATTCGGTTTGGGTTTGCTGATAGAGGACTTGTAATTCCGGATTTGTAACCCGGGCAGTAAGTTCTGCGATTAGGGCTGTATCAGAATCTGGGTCTGTCGCGTTAAAGTACAATTGAGCGACATTCCGGTGTTTTGCCAAAAAAGCCTGAACGTCGGCCGGCGACTTGCTGGCAAACAGGGCCTGGTCGAGCCGTTCAATAGAGACCGGTTCGGGTTTGGTACAAGAATTGAATACTATAGACAAAAGAAGGCTCAGGCTGGTTGTCAATAAATTGGCAAACCGGCGTGAGCTGACCCTAACTCCCATATGAGATGGCATTTTTAGCTGTCTTTGAAACGTGCAAAATTATGGAAAAAGTTGCAGCCCCCAGCCTGCTTCTTGGGGCAGTGATAGCCCTGTTACTGGCGTCGCCTTCGCTGGCGCAGTTGCGGCGGTCAGGTACGTCGTCAACAAAACGTCCTCCGGCTACCATTTCGCGTGACTACGAATATGAACGTGACCAGCGTCGGGCCAACCAGGAGCCTGATTTTGCGCGGCCTACGCACCTCATCGAGATGAGTTTCCGGTTTGCACCGAGCTTTTCGTACAACACAGCCGAGGGGGTAGGGGCTTATAGTCAATTTCAACCCAATGGTGTTGGGGTGCGTATGAGCGTCGGCCCTTCGCTCGATTATTTCTTCTTCAAAGACAGGTATTCGTTTAGCTCGGGGCTTTGGTACACCATTAAACGGTCGTCGTTTGTTGTCCCAGGTTCGTTTGGGCAGGACGTTTTTCGGCCCGGTCAGGCTCCGGGCGAGTCGGTGTATAACCTGCAATACCTGCAAATTCCGCTTACGGTGAAAATGTACGCCAACGAAATAGGCCCCAGTATGCGCGGCTACATTCAATGCGGCGGACTGGTGGATGTAAAACTGGCCGAAAAAGCGCTTGACCAAACGACGAATCCACTGTACAGGCAGGCTGTAAAAAGTGGTAGCTATCAGCGTCAATATGGATTTGCCGATTTTGGCGTATTGCTTGGGGCGGGCATTCAGTACAAGAT
Organism: Fibrivirga algicola; assembly: GCF_011742925.1. Classification (GTDB taxonomy): domain Bacteria; phylum Bacteroidota; class Bacteroidia; order Cytophagales; family Spirosomataceae; genus Fibrella; species Fibrella algicola. The sequence continues at coordinate 259,205 of NZ_WAEL01000003.1, read as the reverse complement.
AAACAACGTAAACGCGGTGAATGTGGGTCTAAGCTATCAACGCGGATTAGTTAATGTGTTTCGGGAGAATTCGCTCGAATCGAGAAATAATACTGTCGCTATTGAGATGGGATTCAAGTTTTAGTGGTTCTACCTCTACGAGTCCTGAGCCCGAAAAGTCGTAAGCACCTTGTTTAGCAAGACTTTCCACGCTCAGGACTCGCTGACTTAGAGCTATCTTTGTAGTATGAATTCAACATCACCTGAGCCAACGCCAGAGAAAACGCCGTCGTTTGATGACTTTGCGCTCAACCGACAGTTACTCAACGCCGTAGCCGAAGCGGGCTATACCGAACCGACACCCATTCAGCAGAAAGCCATACCAACCATCCTGGCAAACCATGATGTGTTGGGCATTGCGCAGACCGGTACGGGCAAAACCGCTGCTTACCTGCTTCCCGTGCTGATGCGCATTAAGTACGCGCAGGGCGTAAACCCCAGGGTGCTTATTCTGGCTCCTACCCGCGAACTGGCCATGCAGATTGATCAGGCCATTACTGAACTTGCCAAGCATACCGATATACGCCACGTAGCGTTGTATGGCGGTTTAGGTCCCAAAAAGCAGATTGAGCAGTTGAAAGCTGGCGTTGACATTATTGTAGCTACCCCGGGGCGCTTCAACGATTTGTACCGGGTAGGGGAGGTGGTAACGAAGGATCTGAAAACGATGATCCTCGATGAAGCCGACAAGATGATGGATATGGGCTTTATGCCGCAGATCCGAGCCATTCTGGAGGTTATTCCCCGCAAACGGCAGAATTTGCTTTTCTCCGCAACGTTTCCTGATCGCGTAGAACGCCTGTCATCTGAATTCCTGGAAGCACCGATTCGCCTGGAGGTAACGCCAGAAACGATGACGGCTAAAATGGTTGATCAGGTTATCTACGAGGTGCCCAACTTCCGGACAAAGATCAACCTACTGAATCACCTGATTACGCAGGATACGTTTCAGCGCGTTATTGTGTTCGCCCGTACCAAAACCAACGTTGAGAACATTTATAAATTTCTCGGCCGCAAAGTGCTCGAAAAAGGAGAAGTGCGGGTAATCCACGCCAACAAAGGGCAGAATACCCGAATAAACTCAATGGAGGCATTTAAGGAAGGCAACGTACGGGTATTGGTGGCAACCGATGTGGCGGCGCGGGGCATCGACGTAGCGGAAGTGTCGCACGTAATCAACTTCGACGTACCTATCATTTACGAAGATTACGTACACCGAATTGGCCGGACGGGGCGGGCCAACCACACAGGCGAAGCGATTACGTTTGTGACCATGGCTGAGATGTACCACGTGGAGAAGATCGAAAAGATCATCAAGATGAAGGTACCCCGCCGCCCCATCCCTGAAGCTGTCTTTCAGGTAGAAACGCCGTTCGAGGAGCAGCAGGATATGTTGCGTGAGATTGACGAACAGCGAAAGAAAGAAGACCCTACATTTAAGGGGGCTTTCCATGAGAAAAAAGAACATCCTGGCCGTGACAGGAAGGTGAGGGCATCGAAAAGCAGCACGCCAAGTGTAGGCCGTCCTGCCAGCGCATTAAAAAAATCGACAGCGCGGCCGGGCGGTAGACCCGCAGGTCGCTCAGGGTCAGCGCCAAAGGGCCCAAAAAAACCACGGGCCGGACGTCGGTAATTAGTCTCAATGTACTAACTTCAATGCCCCGTCGTTCTACGGTAGCTATGCAACCTTATCATCAGCAGTCAGGATCAGTGTATCATTCATTCTCACCGGGTACGTTGCTACGGGCCTGGGAAGCAACTGCCCTCATGTTATTGCTGCTACCCGGACTAGCGCTGGGTCAGGCCCGAACGCCGGTTATGGTAAAGGCGGTGAAGCCAACTCCGGCAAAAACAACGGAGGCGCAACACCCGGATAGCCAAACTGCAGACCTTTCGGCGTCGCGGGTCATTGCGTCGGCCAGCGTAGAAAACGGTAAAGCTTCAGCTACTGCCGAACGCGTTATAGATGCCCGCATCGTGCCACTCTTTGGTGAGCGCTCAAAATCGCCTCGTCAGATTGAAGACGAAATTCGTTTCCTGAATGATTGCGATCAGAGCTTTACGACCCGCGAGGAAGCCAGCCAGTTTTTCGCCCAGCGTGGTTGGGAGTACATTGCCGAAGCGCAGCTGGATACCGCGGCATACCGATTCAATTTGGCGTATATCCTCAACGAAAAGAACCCCGATGTGTACTGGGGGCTGGGCGTTGTTTCGTACCAGCGTAATCAGCTCACCGAAGCCGTACGTATGTTGAAGCGGGGCGTGGCCTTGTCGGATACAAACGCTGTGATGCTGACCGATCTGGCTACCGTTGAGCTGGAGCAGTACCAGGTGAAGTCAGATACGGCTAGTCTGGCCGATGCACGTGAGCATTTGCAGCGGGCTCTCTTCTTGCGCCCCGATCATGCGATGGCTTATTCAAAACTGTCTATTGCCAGTTACCTGCAAGCAGACTACCGTTCGGCGTGGTTGTACTTGCACAAGGCTTATAAGATCGAGATTTCGAGCTTGGATCTAACCTATATGCAACAGTTGCTAGCTAAACAGCCCGATCCGCTGGGTGTGTTCAAATAGCAACCTATTTAGTATATACAAGAACGCCCCGCGAAGTCAGCTTCATGGGGCGTTTTTGGTAAATAGCTAGAACGAACCGGAGTCTATAGCACAACTTTACTGTGCTTCTTCCTCTTCTTCACTGGCTGTGTCCTTTTCTTTCGGCCGCTCGAACGTGATTTTCCCTTTTTCATCCCATTCCGATAAAACGATGGGTTCGGCATCAGTCTCCCATCGGTCGCGGGCGTATTGCGTAACCCGACGTCGGAACCGGCGGGTGCTGTTTTGGTAGTACTCGGTCCAGCGGCCCACCTTCACGCCATTGTCGTATTTGCCAATTTCGGCAAGCTGCCCATTGGGGTAATAAGCCAGGTACGTTCCATTCCGCTTTCCGTACTCGTAAGGCATCATCTCTTTTACCTTCGTGTGGGCCGAGTCATAATACGTAATGTGTGCCTCGGCCGGGAATCCATGATGGTAGCGAACCTTATCGGTCAGCATGAATTTAGCATCGTACTTCTCCCATCGCCCATCTTTGGTGCCGAGGTAGTAAAACCCCTCTTCAACAAGGTCGCCATTCTGAAAGCGTTTATATGGCCCATGCATCAGGTAAACGCCATTCATGTCTTTGGTAATTACCTTAATTCGGGCCTCTTTGGGATTATATCCAAAAGTCTCAGGTACGTAGGGACTGGGATCCTGCCAGGTTTTCAGGACATGAAATTCGTGAACGATGGTCCGATCTCCCGAACCTGTTTTGATAAACTGCCGAAGCATGGGTATGCCTTCGTAATCGGTTTTGGACGCTTTTTTCTTCTCCCGCTTTTCGCCTTTATTTTTCTTGAACGAACTAAGTTTCAGTCCCAGATCAGGAATGCTGCTACCGAGTACATCGCTGAGCATACTTCCCGAAGAGTCTTTTTTGGAGACACCGGGCAGGCCGTAGGCCGTAGTTGACAGTGGATTATCGACCACGGCCGATGGAATACCTGCCTGCTCGGCTACTTTTTTCAGAAAAGCACCCTTCTGTTTTTTAGGAACAGCTACAGGGGGGCCGCCAGACGTGGTCAGGGCCGACGGAGCGGTTTGACCACTGGCAACGGAAGTTGCAAACAGAAGAAGGAAAAAGAGGCTGCAACGATACATGGTTGGTATTTAATATGATTAATGCCCCAAAGGCTAGGTTTATGAGTAGACGGGAATCGTTGGGTACGTGAAGCCTGTTAACTTTGTACCGTTACGGATGCAACGCGTTATTATTACGAATATTTCACAAAAACGGGCTCAACTATTCAGAACAGGCCACGGATTGATACACAGTGGAAAAACAGGCTAAAATTTATGTTGCTGGTCACCGGGGTATGGTGGGCTCGGCTATTGTTCGGCAATTAGAGGCTGGCGGGTATACATCGATTATTACTCGTACCTCATCGGAGTTGGATCTTCGTAATCAAGCGGCTGTAGCCGACTTTTTTGCCGAGCAACAACCCGATTATGTATTTCTGGCGGCGGCTAAAGTAGGTGGTATTTTAGCCAACAACATTTATCGGGCCGATTTTCTATATGAAAACCTGATGATTGAAGCCAACGTGATTCATCAGGCTTACCAGCAAAGTGTGAAAAAACTGCTGTTTCTCGGGTCGTCATGTATTTATCCGAAAATGGCACCCCAGCCACTGAAAGAAGACTCACTGCTGAGCGGTTTTCTGGAGTCGACCAACGAACCTTACGCGATTGCTAAGATCGCGGGTATCAAGCTGTGCGAATCATATCGGATTCAATACGGGGCCAATTTCATTTCGGCAATGCCCACGAACCTGTACGGCCCAAATGACAATTATGACCTACAGGGCTCTCACGTGTTACCCGCGCTAATCCGGAAATTCCACGAGGCGAAAGTAAACGGTCAGCCATTTGTTGAAGTATGGGGCACTGGTTCGCCCTTGCGCGAGTTCATGCATGCCGATGATCTGGCCGAAGCGTGTGTATTCCTGATGAATAACTACGATGGTGAGCAGTTTGTCAATGTTGGCACTGGCGAAGACCTGACGATTCGTAATCTGGCTGAGATGGTGAAAGACGTTGTTGGGTTTGAAGGCGAACTCCGCTGGAATACAGAAAAGCCTGATGGTACGCCCCGCAAACTGATGGATGTATCGCGTCTGCACTCAATGGGCTACAAACACAAAATCGACTTACCAGAAGGCCTTAAAAAGACGTACCAGGATTTCCTCAAGAATGAGGAGGTGTACGTTAGCTAGTATTGGTTTGAGGGTTGATGTTGTGCTGCTAAGCCGGAAATGGGTTAATTAGCAGCGCAACATCAAACTTCAGTCTAACCAAACATCACAACCCTTTCGCTGGGTTGCCAAATACAGTCGTGTTCGCGGGTACGTTCTCAACGACTACGGAACCGGCCCCAACGCGGGCATTTTTGCCAACGGTTATGCCTGAAACAAGGATAGCCCCAGTGCCGATGTAGGCACCTTCTTCCAGTGTAACGCCACTGTTTATCACCGCCCCAGGACCCACCTGCACATAATCGCCAAGGGTGGCGCGGCTGTCTACGATTGCACCCGCCAGCACAAGGCAATGTTGCCCCACCGTAGCCATTGGGTTAACAACGGCCCGGGCAGCAATCAGGTTGCCATGACCAATCGTGGCCATAGCCGAGACCACTGCCGTATCATGAATAGCATTGACGGGTTGTGTTTTGCGGCGCTCGTTCAGCAGCTTCACCAGCTTCTTACGTACCCGACCATCACCAATGGCAACGAAGGCTTCGCATTTCTGACCAATGAGTTTCAGAAAACCATCGTCGTCGGTGTCGCCAAGAACGGGTACAACACCAAATTCCTGACCATGCAAGGCTTGGTCATCGTCGAGCAGGCCGTAAACGACCACTGAATTGCGCTGAAAAATGTCCAGGGCAGTAAGGCCGAGCGTGCCGGCGCCAAAAATCAATACGGGATTTTCCATTCGTAACAAGAAGACAATATTGACGCTCGTATCATATTGATTTAGTAATCAGTTGATAAAAGCCAGTTTATATGTAGCGGGTAAGTTTGGGTCATGAAACAGGCAACGCTGTTCAGGACCATTGTGTTATCCGACCTGCACCTCGGCACTGCCGGATCGAAGGCCAGGGAGGCCGCAGATTTCCTGAAGTCCCATTCATGTCAGAAGCTTATTCTCAACGGCGATATCATCGACGGGTGGCAGCTTCGGCAGCACGGTGTCTGGAAGAAAAAACACACTGCCTTTTTTAAGGTCGTTTTAAAGCAAATCGTTCATCACGATACCAAAGTCATCTACCTACGGGGCAATCATGATGACTTTCTGGATCAGGTCTTACCGCTTCAGGTTGGCCGGAATTTCCGTATTCAGCGCGATTACATTCTGTCATCGGCGAGTGCCATCGGGGTACGTCGTTTTTACGTAACCCACGGTGATGTGTTCGATTCGATCACGTCACATATGAAGTGGCTGGCCTATCTGGGCGACTTGGGCTACACCTGGTTACTCTGGGTCAATAAGTTCTACAACCAGTATCGGTCGTGGCGTGGCCTGTCCTATTATTCGCTCTCGCAGACGGTGAAGCAGCGAATAAAGTCGGCCGTAAGCTACATCTCTGACTTTGAAGAAAAACTTACCGAACTGGCCCGCGCTCGTCAGTGCGACGGTATCATCTGCGGCCATATTCACCAACCCGCCATCCGGCAAATCAACGGACTGACCTACATGAACTCAGGCGACTGGGTGGAGTCGTTGAGCGCGCTGGTCGAAGATCACGAGGGTAACTGGAATTTACTGTACTACTCATCAGACATGGCAGCCAGTGCCTGTTTGGCTGAGACTGATGAAGCGGAGGAAGGGATTCCACTAACTGGCAATGCCCCCATTCCATCTGTGCTTTTAAGCGAAGTTTTTTCAAAACGCTAACCAACGATGCGCTTCTTATTTATTATTCAGGGCGAAGGACGAGGTCACCTTACCCAGGCCATCTCGTTGGCCCAAATCCTCCAGGCGGCTGGCCACGAGGTAGTCCAGGCAATGGTTGGTTTAGCCGAACGGCGGCCTATTCCTGCCTTTTTCGCCGAACAGTTTCCGGCGCCTCATACACCGCTCACAACCCCCGAGCTGGTGTATTGCCCAACTACAAACCGGCTCAACCTGGGCGCTACGGTACGGAGGGCTTTCACGCAACTGGGTACATTCCGAAATAGTATGCGGCAATTGCATGAGACGATAGAGCGGGAGCAACCCGATGTGGTAATCAATTTTTTTGAGTTGCTCTGTGGGTTGACCTATGCGTTTCATAAACCGACGGTGCCTGTGATCAGTGTGGCCCATCAGTTCATGGCGCTGCATCCTGACTTCCCGTTTCCGGCCAAAAAATGGCTCGACAAAGTGTGCTTTCTTGCCCTGGTTCGCTTAAACGCTGTTGGCTCCACCGAACTGTTGGGTTTGTCGTTTGATCAACAGTCAGACGTACCTGAGCAGCGGCTTCGAGTAGTACCGCCCTTGCTGAGGAGTGAGATTGCGGCGCTCAAACCGACGGCTGAATCGTTCTTTCTGGCCTACACAACACAGTCAGGGCTACGGTCTGTCGTATATGGTGCGCATCATCAGCAGCCCGGCCAGGCTTTGCGTTACTACCATGCCGGTATTGGCAACTCGGAGGAACAGGTAGATGATACCTTGACGGAATGCCAATTGGACGGGCAACGATACCTGGTCGATATGGCGCGTTGCAAAGCCGTAATTTCTACGGCTGGATTCGAGTCGGTCTGCGAAGCCATGTACCTGGGTAAGCCTGTGCTAATGATGCCGCAGCCCAATCATTATGAGCAGGCCTGCAATGCTCTTGATGGGCAACGGGCCGGAGCGGGGATAGCCTCTGATACTTTCGATTTGCCCCAACTCATTGGGTACCTTGCTCAACATGATACTAAGGCTAACAAGCGATTCCGGCAGTGGCAAAGCCGGGTGAGTGGATTGTTTCTAGCCTCGCTGAGCCGTGTAGCCAATGCGCAGCAAAAAGGGCAGTCGCAACGTACAGGACGTGGGCAACTGTCAGTTAATAATTATCGATGAGCACCGCTGCTTACCAACGTACCTGAAATGCTACGAAAGCACGATCATTGTTTATTGATAGGTGTTCATTGATAATTGATAACTGACGGGAAATGCGCAATTTTGGTCGAAATTGGTCAATCTCCTATGCGTATTCTGAAAGCACTACTTTCTACTGTCATTGCTGTTGCGCTTCTATATAGTCTAAATCGTAGCTGGGGTGCCGTTCCAGCAGTTGGCCCTTTGCTAAGTCCGTTTACCGGCTTCTGGCAAAACGCCGAGAAACCAGATCAACTTCAGGCGAAAGAAATCGATATTGAGGGTACACGCGAACCGGTTGAGGTAGTCTTCGATAGCTTACATATCCCGCACGTTTTCGCGCAAAATGACCACGATGCTTATTTCGCGCAGGGCTTCCTGACGGCCCGAGACCGGTTATGGCAAATGGAATTTCAGACCCATGCCGCTGCCGGCCGTTTGAGCGAAATTGTGGGCGACCGTGCGCTGGAACTTGATCGATACAATCGACGGCTCGGTATGGGTTTCGCCGCCGAAAAATCAGTTGCGTTCATGCTGGAAGATCCACGCACCAAAGAAGCAATTGAGGCATATACGGCTGGAATTAACGCCTACATTACTCAACTGAAACCGGCTAATTATCCGCTTGAATACAAGTTACTGGGGTATGCCCCTGAGCAATGGCAACCAATTAAATGTGCGTATTTCCTTAAATACATGTCGGGCGTGCTGGCGTTGGGTGCCGATGACGTCGCCATGACGAACATACTCGCCAAATTTGGCCCTGACGTTACCCGTGACCTTTTTCCAGACTATCCGCATAAAGAGGACCCTATCATTCCGGTTGGTACCAAATGGGATTTTCTGCCCGTCTATTACCTGAAGTCGCCCATGAACCCCAAGCCGGGAAAAGGGGACTTTGCTCTAAATTGGCCGCGTCATGATCCAGCAATCGGGTCGAACAACTGGGCCATTAGTGCCGAAAAATCAGCTACGGGCTATCCGATTCTGGCAAATGACCCACACCTGTCGCTTAGCTTACCCTCTATTTGGTACCTGATTCAACTCCACACGCCTACTATGAATGTAATGGGGGCGTCGATGCCCGGCTCGCCTGGAATAATTGGCGGCTTCAATGAACATATTGCCTGGGGGGAAACCAATGTAGGTTCTGACGTGCTCGACTTCTACAAGATTAAATTTAAAGACAGTAACCGGCAGGAATACTGGCATGATGACAAGTGGAAACCGGTCACCCGACGTATCGAAACAGTGAAGGTGAAGGGGCTGCCCGATGTAATCGACACGGTTTTATATACGCATCACGGACCGGTTATGTATACGCAGGGGCAGAAGTCCTACGCGAAGAACTTCCCCGTGGGCTATGCCGTGCGCTGGGTTGCCCATGACCCTGCCAATGAGCTACTCTGTTTTTATCTATTGAACCGGGCCAAAAACCACGACGATTACCGGGAGGCACTACTATCATATGGCTCACCAGCTCAGAACTTTGTGTATGCCGATGTGAACAAAGACATTGCCATTGCACCCAATGGGCGATTCCCTCTAAAAAAGAAAGAGCAAGGTAAATTTTTGCTCGATGGTACAAACCCAGCTGATGACTGGATGGCCTACATTCCGGCTGGTCATAATCCGCATGTGAAAAATCCGGCGCGTGGTTTTGTGTCATCGGCCAACCAGTCGTCTACTGATCCTACATACCCGTATTACTTAAACTGGCAGTTTGCGCCACCTGAGCGGGGTATGCGCATCAATCAGCGGTTAACGGCTATGGGTAAGGCAACTGTAGACAGCATGGCGAAGTTGCAGTACGATAACTACAACCTACGCGCCGCCAGCCTGCTGCCTAAATTGCTAGCACAGGTACGTCCGGGTACTCTGTCGGCCCCGCAGCAGCAGGCGCTAAAGACCGTGCAACAATGGCGGTTCAACAATGATATTGCTGAGGTTGGTGCCACCATCTTTTCGGAATGGGAAAAGCGATTCATGGACGCGCTCTGGGCAGACGACATGCCTGATGCGGACACGTTACCCATGAAAATGCCTTCGGCCGACCGTACTATGCGTATGATTGACGAGCAACCAACGGCCCGCTGGATTGATGACAGTCGTACACCGATCCGCGAAACTTTGGCCGATATCGTCACCCGCAGTTTCCAAGCAACGGTTGATACACTGGCCAAACGGCATGGACCACAAGGAAATAACTGGCAGTGGGCTACCACCAAAGCAACGCGTATTGCGCACCTAACCCGCCTCGACGCATTGAGCGCAATGAACGTGCAGGTGGGGGGCGGTACATCAGTTGTAAACGCCACTACCACCCGAACGGGGCCATCGTGGCGGCTTGTTGTGGCGCTAGGCCCCAAACCGCAAGGTTATGCGGCAGTTCCGGGCGGACAATCTGGTAATCCGGGTAGCCACTACTACCTGAATATGCTGGAGCCCTGGCGCCGTGGACAGTTAACTCCGCTTCAATTCATGTCAACACCCAGTGCCGCAGGTACGTCGGTGCGCTGGAAACTAAACTAAGTACACGTCATGCTGCCAATTCTTTTGATTGCGTTGCTGAGCCTCTTGGCTCAGCTCATATTACCCTGGTGGAGTATAGCGCTTGTTGCATTTGCCTTTTGCTTTGGTCGGCCGATGAGCGGGGGTCGGGCCTTTCTGGCTAGCTTTCTGGGAGTAGGCCTGGTTTGGTTGGGGTACGCATTACTTCAGCATGTGCAGTCGGGGGGGATTTTAACCAGCCGGATGAGTGAAGTAATGAAACTGCCCGCTAGTCCTGTCTATCTGCTGGTGCTTACGCCGGTTCTAGGCGGTTTAGTCGCTGGATTCTCTGGCTTAGCAGGTTACTGGGTTCGGCAAACCGTATTACCGACCATAGCCGTAAAATCGTAGCTTTGTCATACAAACCAATTTATAATCATTTAGCTCGTGAAGAATGCATCTCTGGCGATCAATGTTGTGCTCGTCATCGCCGTAGCCGTACTGTACTATCTCCATTTTAAGGAACATAAGTTAGGTGCTGACGTAAAAGAAACCCCAAAGCTGGTCGAAGGCCGTAAGCTTGTTTACGTAAATATCGACTCGCTGGCCGCGAACTACGAATATTTTAAAGACACCCGTAAGGTGCTTGAGAGTAAGCAGTATCAATTGGAGAATGATATTCAGACGCGTGGACGGTCATTGCAAAACGAAGTTGCTTTCTTTCAGCAGCGGGCTCAGACCATGACGCAGGAGCAGGGCCGTGCCGCTCAGGCTTCGCTTGAAAAGAAGAACCAGGATCTGATGGCGTACCGCGAGCGGGCTGCTCAGGGGCTGGCACTTGAGAAAGCACAAAAGGACGATGAACTATACAACCAGATATTCGACTACCTTAAGAAGGTGAATAGCCAGAATAAGTACGAAATGGTACTGGGCTATCAGAAAGGAGGTAATATCCTGTTTGCCGATGGCGGTAGCGATGCTACTAAGCGCATTATTGATGGCTTGAACAAAGAATACAAAGAGAAGCAGACTGCTACAAAAAAATAAGTCGTCGATTCGTGCCATAAGAAAAGCCAATCCATGAAACGGGTTGGCTTTTCTTATGGCATACATTTTGCGGCATGTTACTGATCACTAACAATTAGGTGAGCTAAATTTTTTCTCCCATTTAGAAGGGAATTTATGGCTCTAAAAATTGCTGTCAGGCTGGACTGTACCTAGTCCGGCATTGTTTTTGCCCTATTGCTAGTGCCTTACGTTGGCATCTGTTTACAGGTCGACGTTTACATCGCTCTGGCTGGTCGATGCCGTATTGGGTCCTGAGGCTGTGGCTTCAATGCCATACATATGCGCAAGCTTATGTATGAAACGTTGGCCAGCCGAGCGGCTTTTTGACGGTTTAGCGAGTATTTGGTAAATTTTCCGAACCCTGGTCCCATGACCGGGGTTCTTTTTGTTTACAGGACGTTGAAGTTGCACGGGTACGTTGCCTTCTATACCTTACAAACCACCTAATTACCTTTCCTTAATGGCTAGTACAGCGATTGTCAAACAAGTGGACATCAGAAACAGAAGAGCTTCGTTTGAATACGCATTTATTGAAACTTATTCTGCCGGGCTTGTTCTGAGTGGCACCGAGATAAAATCGATTCGTCAGGGAAAAGTGAACCTGCAGGATGCCTACTGTCTATTTCTGGGCGACGAGTTGTTTGTCCGGCAGATGAGCATCTCGGCCTATACGGAAGGAACATATAATAACCACGAGCCTCTACGCGATCGTAAGTTGCTGCTTACCAAACGCGAGCTTCGTAAACTTTCTGAAAAATTGAAAGATCAGGGCTTAACAATCGTACCAGTACGCTTGTATACTAGTCCAAGGGGATTTGCCAAACTAGACATTGCCCTGGCGAAAGGAAAAAAGATGTTCGACAAGCGCGACAGCATTAAAGAGCGTGACGTTTCGCGAAACATGCAACGCGGTAATTACGATGACTGAATAAGACCTAAGACTAGTCTAAATATTAGGGTGTACAGGACTTGGGTAAATGTGGATAAGTATGTAAATTGCTACGAAACAGAGGACTTACAACCGACACATGGGCAGGAAAGTTTTAGTCTTAAACCAAGATTACAGTGCGCTTAGCATCTGTTCCGTTCCTAAAGCATTTTTGCTTGTATACCTGAGCAAAGCCGAACTTGTAGCTGAATCGGAGGCACTCTTCCTCCGGACCGTAGATAAGGCATTTCCAATGCCAACCGTGATCCGTCTAAATCGGTATGTGCATCTACCTTATAAAGGCGTGATGCTCACCCGACAAAACATTTTCAGACGTGATGGGCACTCGTGTCAGTATTGTGGCACTGCCGACGATCTTACTCTTGATCATGTACTCCCGAAGTCGAGAGGCGGCAAAACCAACTGGGACAATTTATTGACCGCTTGTAAGCGATGTAACTCCCGCAAAGGTGACTTTACCCCGGAAGAAGCGAATATGCGCATGCGTCATAAGCCCTTTAAGCCGTCATTCATTGTCTTTCTGCGTGAATTCTCGGGTGTTTTAGACGATAGTTGGATGCCTTTTCTCAGTAATAAGAGAGAGCGGATGTATGACTGATTGACAAACCCGACCTGGAGTCGGGTTTTTTGTTGACGCTGAATTAGTTAACAAATTGGGATAACCGAACCTTTTCTGGCCGACACTTGCTATCTTTGCAGTCCTTTTCAAAAAGGAGCGGCTGCCTCATTATAGCGATGGGCATATGCTAAACCATGTTAAATCAAAATTCAGTTTGTTCTGACCCGGCATACTGATGTAAAAGTGGGTCGAGTTAAACCTTTTTATGAGCAAATCGCAGCAAACTGCAAACTTGCCCGAATTTGATTGGGATCGGGCAGACAACAAAGGATTCGGTAGCGGCTATTCCGCCGACGAGCGGTCACGTATGGAAGAGATGTACGGAGGTACTCTCACCGAAGTAAACGAAAAAGATGTTGTAACGGGTACGGTCGTAGGGATTACTGACCGTGAAATTCTGTTGAACATCGGCTTTAAATCGGACGGCCTGGTGCCATCGTCCGAATTCCGGGATCTGCCTGACCTTAAAGTTGGCGATCAGATTGACGTGTACATCGAAAACCAGGAAGACACCAATGGTCAGCTGGTATTGTCACGTAAGAAAGCCAAAGTTATCACCGCCTGGAAAAACATCCAGAAGGCCCTTGACGAAGACCTCGTTATCGATGGTTTCGTGAAGCGTCGGACTAAAGGTGGTTTGATCGTAGATATTTATAGCATTGAAGCCTTCTTGCCAGGTTCACAAATCGACGTTAAGCCGATCCGTGACTTCGATATTTATGTCGGCAAGAAGATGGAAGTGAAAGTGGTGAAAATCAACTACGCTAATGACAACGTAGTAGTTTCGCACAAAGTCCTGATCGAGAAAGATCTGGAAGCACAGCGCGCTCAAATCCTAAACAACCTTGAGAAAGGTCAGGTACTGGAAGGCGTGATCAAGAACATGACTAATTTCGGTGTCTTCATCGATCTGGGTGGTGTTGATGGTCTGTTGCACATCACCGATATCTCATGGGGCCGTATCAGCCATCCATCGGAGGTGCTTACGCTTGATCAGCGCGTAAACGTGGTGGTACTCGACTTCGACGAAGAGAAGAAGCGTATTTCACTTGGTATGAAGCAGCTCCAGGCTCACCCTTGGGATGCGCTGACTGAAGACATTCAGGTTGGTTCGAAAGTAAAAGGTCGGATCGTGAATGTTGCCGATTACGGTGCTTTCCTCGAAATCATGCCAGGCGTAGAAGGCCTGATCCACGTGTCAGAAATGTCGTGGTCTCAGCACCTGCGTAACCCACAGGAGTTCCTGAAAGTGAATGATGAAGTTGAAGCCGTTGTGCTGACACTTGATCGTCAGGATCGCAAGATGTCACTGGGCATCAAGCAACTGTCGGCTGATCCATGGACTCGTCCAGACCTGACGTCGAAATACGCTGTTGGCACACGTCACACAGGTATCGTACGTAACCTGACTAACTTCGGTCTGTTCCTTGAACTGGAAGAGGGCATCGATGGTCTGGTACACGTATCGGATCTGTCATGGACTAAAAAGATCAAGCATCCGTCAGACTTCACTAAAGCTGGTGAGAACCTCGACGTAGTTGTTCTTGAACTTGATGTTGACAACCGTCGTCTGGCGTTAGGTCACAAGCAACTCGAGGAGAACCCATGGGACACGTTCGAAGATACGTTTACCCTTGGTTCTGTTCACCGTTGTACGATCCTGTCGAAAAACGACAAGATGGCAACGCTCGAATTGCCTTACGGTATCGAAGGCTTCTGCACACTGCGTAACCTGGCCAAAGAAGATGGTACGGTTGCCGAAGTAGGCGAGTCGCTCGACTTCCGGGTAACTGAATTCTCGAAAGAAGATAAGCGCATCATGCTGTCGCACACTCGTACGTGGCAGGAGAAGAGCGAGCCTGTTAAGGAAGTAAAACCAAAGGCAGCCAAGACTACCCAGTCGACTTCGGCACAGCCTGAGCGTGGAGCTACTTTAGGTGACCTGAGCTCACTTGCTGCGTTGAAAGAGCAGATGGAAAGCAAAAACTAATTGCTTTATAATCTGAGCTACTTCACAGCTAAAAGGCGTCTTTCACAGAAATGTTGAAAGACGCCTTTTGTTATTTAAGCTGAAACGCGTACGTTTGCAGTCCCAAACAGACAAGGTTCCGTGGCCGAGTGGCTAGGCAGAGGTCTGCAAAACCTCGTACAGCGGTTCGAATCCGCTCGGAACCTCCAATGGTCTAGCCGCTAAGTAGCTACTACTTAGCGGCTTTTTTGTTTCTATTGGTTTTCTAAGTGGACTTTTACCACTACAGAAAAGATAGACTTTGCAGTGGTTTAGTATAGATTGAATCTAAGTAGAAAAAGTGGCCTTAAATAGCTTGGAATGGACTTTTGTATTCTGGCGATCGTGGCTTACTTTTGTGGGCCGATGAGGTACATAGGTCAATTATGAAGGTGAAATTTGATTATAAATTAGTCGTTATGAGCCGTTTATCTAAGTTTTGCGGAGCGTTGACTCTGGCAGCTTTTCTGCTATTTCACGGTGAGCAGATGAACGCGCAAGACTCTTCAGCAGCTCAAGGGGGCGGTGGCCCTACGACTGCAACGCCAGCGCCTGCTGCTGCTGGTGGTGGAGATGTTGCCAAAGGCAAGGAGTTGTTTACAAACAACTGTCAGACTTGTCACAATGTAAGCGGAGAAGCTCTTGTTGGTCCTGGTCTCAAAGGTGTTCGGCAACGTACCCCGGGTGAAGATTGGTTGCACAAGTGGGTACGTAATCCAGCGGCAGTTATCGCAACGGGCGATGCATATGCTGTCAAAATCTTTAACCAGTACAATAAAATTCAGATGACTGCTTTCACCAACCTCTCGGACGGTGATATCTCAAGCATCCTGGATTACATTGATTCTGAAAATACCCCGAAAGCGGCTATTGCTGGTGATGCAGTTACTCCTGCTCCTGGCAATAGTGGCGGTACTGCAGCTGCGGCTTCGTCGGGTCCATCTGAATTGTTTACATTCGTACTAGTGGGCTTACTGATCGTAATGCTGCTTGTGCTGGGTGTGCTCCTGGTAATTGTAACGATACTGTCTAAGGCAGTCGCACCACAGGCCACAGAAGGCACGGTAGTGCGGACAACTCCACTAGTACAGCGTATTCGTGATGGGTTGGTTGGTACGGTCAATAATTCAACCGTTCGTTCTGTAGCTATCTGGTTATTTCTGTTCGTGGCTACTAAAATGTCGATCGACGGCTTATACTCGATCGGTATTCAGCAGGGTTATGCTCCAAAGCAGCCTATCGCTTATTCACACAAGCTACACGCAGGTCAATACAAGATTGATTGTAACTACTGCCACGTTGGTGTGAACAAAGGCAAATCGGCTACAATTCCTTCGGCTAATATCTGTATGAACTGCCATGGTGTGATCAAGAAAGAATCTCCCGAGATTCAGAAGATCTACGCCGCTATTGAGCAGAATAAGCCTATCGAGTGGATTCGCGTACACAACCTGCCTGACTTAGCGTATTTCAACCACGCTCAACACGTGAACGTTGGTAATGTACAGTGTCAGTCATGCCACGGCGAAATTCAGAAGATGGAGGTTGTTGAGCAGCGTTCGTCATTGACGATGGGCTGGTGTATTGACTGCCACCGGAAGACGGAGGTCAACACGAAAGACAATGCATACTATGACAAACTGGTAGCATTGCATCGTAAAGAGACTAAAGAGCCATTGAAGGTTGCCAACATTGGCGGTCTGGAATGTTCAAAGTGCCACTATTAATTTCTCAACTCAGCCAAACAGAGATTCTCTGACTGGATTAAGTATATGGAACAAGTAACCAAACGGTATTGGAAGGGTGTTGAGGAATTGCGTAATGACGCTGCGTATGTTAAAAACGCACAGTCTGAATTTCCTGAGCCATCAGGAAATGATCTGCAGAGTCTCATTGAAGGTACCAATGCGCCCCGCCGAGATTTTTTAAAAACACTGGGTTTTGGCATGGCCGCTGTATCGCTGGCTGCCTGCGAAGCACCTGTACGGAAAGCAATTCCTTATCTGAACAAGCCTGAGGGTACGTTCCCAACTATTTCTGACTATTACGCATCAACTTATACAGATGGTGGTGATCACGCCAGTATTATAGTAGAGACACGTGAGGGGCGGCCCATCAAAATTGAAGGGAATCCGCTCTCAAGCTTGTCTAGAGGTGGTACAACTGCTCGCGTTCAGGCTTCTTTGTTGTCATTGTATGATAATGAAAAACTGAAAGGCCCTAAGCGGGGTGAGACAGACATTGACTGGGCTACTGCCGATAAGGAGATTATCAGCCAGTTGTCAACAATTGCTGCTCGTGGTGGGGCTATCCGGCTTGTATCGTCAACAATTACGAGCCCATCAACAAAGGCTGTCATTGCTGATTTTGTTGCAAAATACCCTACCGCCCGCCACATCGTTTATGATGCAAACTCGGCATCAGGCATTCTCCAAGCAAACCAGGCTTCATTTGGTAAAGCTGTTGTACCGTCATACGATTTCAGCAAAGCTAAAACGATTGTAAGCATCGGCGCTGATTTCCTGGGTACGTGGATCGCTCCACTTGATCACGCAAAACCTTATGCTAAAACGCGTAAGATTGGTGCTGTTGGTGGTGGTAACAAAGAGATGTCACGTCACTACCAGTTTGAGACGATTCTCTCAATGACTGGTGCCAATGCAGATTACCGGGGTACGTACAAGCCATCCCAGGAGGGTCTTGTTGTGGCCAGCTTATATAACAAAGTAGCTGCTAAGCTTGGAGGAACTGCAGTAAGTGCAGCTCCGGTAACTGTTCAGTATCTTGATAAAGCTGCTGCTGACCTAATCGCTTCGCGTGGAGCAGCAGTAGTGGTAGCCGGGTCAAATGATCCGAACGTACAGATACTGGTTAACGCGCTTAACAGCCTGTTGGGTAGCTACTCATCGACGATCAACCTTAATGTACCGGTAAACTACCGTCAGGGGAACGATCAGCAAATGAACGCGTTCATCGATGAGTTGAAAGGTGGTCGTGTTCAGGCAGCGATGTTCTTCATGGCTAACCCAGTATATGATCACCCTCGTGGTGCTGAAATTGCTGCGACGCTACCGAAGGTTGCTCTTTCGCTTTCATTTGGCGATCGGGCTGACGAAACAGGTTCACTTACCAAGTATATGACACCGGCACCTCACTTCCTGGAGTGCTGGAATGATTCAGAGCCTAAGACGGGTTATTACAGCCTTACTCAGCCTGCTATTACGCATATCTTCAAAACTCGTCAAATGCAGTCGAGCTTGTTGACATGGGCAGGAAAGGGCAATGATTTCCAGGAGTATGTTCGCAGCTATTGGCGTACTAATGTCTTCCCAAAGGCATCTGGTTTCGCAACCTTCGACGAGTTCTGGATTAAAGCGCTGCACGATGGTGTATATGAGCCAGCCACGGCAGCCGTTGCTGGGTCCGGGGCAACCTTTGCCGGTAATGCAGCCGCCGCCGCAGCAGGAATCAGTCAGCGCTACAAACCTACTACTGGTATTGAGATTGCTCTTTACGAGAAAGTAGGTATGGGTTCTGGCTCACAAGCTAATAACCCATGGATTCAGGAATTCCCTGATCCAGTATCGAAAGCATGCTGGGATAACTACGCGGCTGTTTCACAGAAGACGGCTACAGATTTGGGTGTTGAGCAGAATGAATTGCTCAAAATTGAGGTAGCTGGTAAGTCAATTGAACTCCCTGTTCTGGTGCAGCCTGGTCAGGCAGATCAAACAGTAGCGATCGCTATTGGTTATGGTCGGACAAAGTCAGGAAAGTGTGCGAACGAAGTTGGACAGAACGCCTATCCATTAGCCACAATCGTCGGTGGTACGGTGAGCATGGCTGCTGTGAATGCAACCGTGAGCAAAGCAGGTGGTCGGCACGAAATTGCTCAAACGCAAACGCATGAAACCGTAATGGGTCGCCGGGCTGTATTGCAGGAAGGCATTCTGGCCCGATACAAGAAAAATCCAAAAGAGGGACGTTACGAACCAAAGGTTGAGACATCTGAAGGTCCTGTAGAGCCTACAGACATTACTCTCTGGCATGGTTACGGTAAACCAAACCACTCGTGGGGCATGGTTATCGACCTGAACTCATGCATTGGTTGTGGTGCTTGCGTAGTAGGTTGTATCTCTGAAAATAACACGCCGACAGTAGGGCGTGAAGAAGTACTGGCTCGTCGCGAGATGCACTGGATGCGGATCGACCGCTACTACAGCAGCGATGCTGATATGGAAAACATGGGCGTTGTTGAAGGTTATCAGGCTTTGGAAGTAGCTTCTGCTAACCCGGAAGTGACATTCCAGCCAATGCTTTGCCAGCACTGCAGCAATGCTCCCTGTGAGACAGTTTGTCCAGTATTGGCAACAACACACAGTACAGAAGGCTTGAACCAGATGACGTATAACCGGTGTATTGGTACACGTTATTGTGCAAACAACTGTCCATATAAAGTACGTCGCTTCAACTGGTTCAAATACCACGACGAAGACAAGTTTGATTACCAGTTTAATAACGATCTGGGCAAGATGGTTATCAACCCTGACGTAACAGTTCGCGCCCGGGGTGTTATTGAAAAGTGTTCATTCTGCGTACAGCGTATCCAGGAGGGTAAGTTGACAGCTAAGAAAGAGCGTCGTCGTCCATTGCCTGACGAAATTCAGTCAGCCTGTGCCCAAGCTTGCCCAACAGATGCCATCATCTTTGGTGATATGAATAATCCTGAGAGCACCATTTCTAAGGTGTTGTCAACCGAATTGAATGAACGCGCTTTCCACGTTCTGGAAGAGATTAACGTTCGCCCGCAGATTGCTTATTTGACCAAAATCCGTAACAAGGATGAAGGTCCAAAGCAGGAAACTACACAGGAATCACAAGCGTAGGTCAACGTACTAATTGAAAATTTAAAAACGATGCATATCACTTCAGCCGTACGCACGCCATTAGTATCTAATGGGAAAACCTACGCAGACGTTACCGAAGACGTTTGCAGGCAGGTAGAAGGTCGTCCCACCCGCGAGTGGACGATTGCATTTACAATTTCTGCCCTAGTATTGGTATATGGAACGGCCTGTGTATTCTACACATGGTGGGAGGGTCTTGGCGTATGGGGTCTGAACAAGACTGTAGGCTGGGCATGGGATATCACCAACTTTGTATGGTGGGTTGGTATCGGTCACGCAGGTACGTTGATTTCCGCAATTCTTCTGCTATTCCGGCAGAAATGGCGGACATCGATTAACCGGGCAGCGGAAGCCATGACGATCTTCGCCGTTATTTGTGCTGCTACGTTCATCTTTATGCACATGGGCCGCCCCTGGCTGGCTTATTGGGCACTGCCTTTGCCAAATACGTTTGGTTCTTTGTGGGTGAATTTTAAGTCGCCACTGGTATGGGACGTATTTGCTATCAGCACTTACTTTACAGTATCGCTTGTATTCTGGTACATGGGTTTGGTGCCCGATTTGGCTACCATTCGCGACCGGGCACGGAGTAAAGTAAGCCGCTATGTATACGGCGCTTTCTCACTAGGCTGGAATGGATCTGCAAAAACTTGGGCTCGCTACGAGTATATCAGCCTTATCCTGGCTGGTATTTCAACGCCTCTGGTACTTTCTGTACACACAATTGTAAGTATGGACTTTGCTACGTCGGTTATTCCTGGCTGGCACACAACCATCTTCCCACCCTACTTCGTTGCTGGTGCTATCTTCTCTGGGTTTGCTATGGTGCAGAACCTGATGCTTATCATCCGAGTGGTATTTAAACTGGAAGACTACATTACAGTTGAGCATATTGAGTCGATGAATAAAATCATCACACTCACAGGTTCGATTGTTGGTGTCGCTTACATCACTGAGTTTTTCATCGCCTGGTATTCAGGTGTCGAATACGAAAGCTATGCCTTTATCAACCGGGCTACCGGTCCATACTGGTGGGCTTATCTGGCTATGATGACCTGTAACGTGGTATCCCCACAGTTGTTCTGGTCAAAAGCGATTCGTACTTCTGTTGTGTGGACATTTGTGCTGTCGGTTATTGTGAACATTGGTATGTGGTTCGAGCGTTTTGTAATTATTGTTACGTCGCTGCACCGTGATTACCTGCCTTCAAGCTGGGCTATGTTCCACCCAACCTTGTTTGACATCAGTGATTACCTCTTCTCGTTTGGTTTGTTCTTTACGCTGTTCCTGTTGTTCGCTAAGTTCCTTCCGGTTGTAAACATGGCCGAAGTAAAAGCGATCATCAAATCATCGTCAGCTCAATTACCAAAATCAGTTTCGGGCGTTGCGAAAGGTGAGCGTGTTACTGCGCCTACTTTTAACAAGAACGCTGACTAATTCACCTTTATAAGTATCTGTATGGCTTCGCCAGTTAACAGTCGATTTTTAGTAGGCATTTATGACGACGATGATGTTGTAATGAAAGCCGTAAAAGAGGTCCGTGAATCGGGTGTACGCATTCACGAGGTGTATACACCCTTCCCGGTGCATGGCCTTGATGTAGCGCTAGGTCACCCACGGTCACGATTAGGCATTGCAGCCTTCATGTTTGGTCTAACCGGACTGTTAACGGCTGCTTCGTTGATGTCATACACCGAGAAGTTTGACTGGCCTATGATCGTTGGTGGTAAAGATTCGTTCTCTTACCCCATATATGTACCCATCGCATTTGAGTTGACAGTACTGTTCACTGCACTTGGTATGGTCGCTACGTTCATTATTTCGAATGGATTAGGGCCGACAGTGAAACCTCTTATGTTCGATCTACGGACAACTGATAACAAGTTTGCTATGGCCATCGATATGGAAAATAACAAACTGCAAGAATCAGAGATTGAGACGATCCTGAAAAAGTCAGGTGCAGCTGAAGTAAATGTCAAGCAGTTCTAATAGACCGATTATGAAATTCAAGCATATAGTGCTTTCATCAATTGGACTGGCATCTGTGCTTTTTTTGAGTGCCTGTGGCGACAGCCGCAATGATACAGGAACTCAGTTTGCACCCCAGATGTACGATCCTGTTGGTTACGAGCCTTACAAGCAGACTAAAGCCAATCCATTTACGGCGAATGGCCTGAACATGCGCGATCCGGCGCGGGGTACGGTATCTCGTCGTAATTACCATACCACATTTGGTACAGGAGACAGTGCAACTACTGACTTGATGGTATATAATATCCCTAAGGACAGCATCGCTATTGCCGAGCGCACGCTTACGAATCCAATTCCAAATACGGAAGCAAGCTTAAAGGAAGGCGAAATCCTGTATGGTCGTTATTGCACCCATTGTCATGGTGAGGGCGGTAAAGGCGACGGTCTGGTAGGCAAAGAATATAAAGGGGTGCCTAACTATTCAGCAGGTGCTTATAAGACGATGAATGATGGACATATTTTCCATGTCATTACCCACGGTAAAGGACGTATGTGGCCACACGGCTCGCAGATGACACCCGAGGAGCGCTGGAAGATTGTTATGTACGTTCATAAACTTCAGCAAGGATAATTCTGAATCAGATAGACTGCTTGATTAATCAACAGATGAAGCAGTCATACCATCAATAGAGTTAATAATGGCATCAGTACACGCAATACCATCCCTAGATGAGCAGTTCGAATTTACTGCAGAGTCGAAACGGCGTTTGCTCATCGGCGGGGCCGTCGGCGTAGCGCTCGTAGTTCTCGGCGCCGTTCTGCTATCATCGGGTGTAGGTGAACACGCACATGAAGCAGTTCAGGGGCATGGCCTAAGTGAAGGTCATGAAGGTGCCCATGGGCACTACAAATGGACAACACGACTGTGGGCTAATATTTGGGTCAACAGCATTTATTTCACTGGTATCGCAGTTGCCGGCATGTTTTTCATGTCATACAACTATCTAGCGCAGGCTGGCTGGTCATCAGTGATTAAGCGTGTGCCAGAAGCAATGCCAGCTTTTTTACCTGTCACAGGCATTATCATGCTGGGCGTGTTCCTGTTCGCTGGCCATGACTTGTTTCATTGGACACACGAGGGTTTGTATGATAAGGCTAGTCCAGAATACGACCCAATCATCGCCGGCAAGAAAGGTTTCCTAAATACACCGTTCTTCTTGGCTCGAATGGTATTCTACTTTGTGTCATGGTATATGCTGTGGCGCGTGTTGCGTAATCTGTCTTTACAGGAAGATCTGTATGGCGGAACGGAATACTACTACAAAAGCATGAAATACGGTACCATCTTTCTGGTTGTGTTCGCTGTAACATCATCGACTGCTGCCTGGGACCTAATCATGTCAATTGATACACACTGGTTCAGTACCATGTTTGGTTGGTATACCTTGGCAAGTTGGCATGTGGCCGGTCTGGCAACGATGACACTTACCGTAGTTACGCTGAAGGAGAAAGGATATTTGAAAGCAGTTAATCAGAGTCATATTCATGACCTCGGTAAGTTTGTTTTTGCTTTCAGCATTTTCTGGACGTATGTGTGGTTCGCTCAATTCATGCTGATTTACTACGCAAACTTACCTGAAGAAACGATTTACTATCGGGAGCGTTTCAGTGGACATGGTGGTATTTATCTAGCTCCATTTTGGGTTAACGTTGTACTAAACTTTGTCTTCCCGTTCCTCGTTCTTATGACAAGGGATGCAAAGCGTACAACTATCTTACTGAAGGTCGCTTGTTGGGGGGTGCTGGTAGGTCACTATTTTGATTTTTACATGAACATCATGCCTGGTACTGTAGGTGAGCATGGTGGATTTGGACCAATTGAATTTGGTATGATTCTGATTTTTGCTTGCGCATTTATCTGGTCAGTGGCAACTCAATTGACAAAAGCCAATTTGATTGCCAAGAATCACCCATTATTAGAAGAAGCATTGCATCACGACATTTAGACTTTATCTAAATCAAACAAGTATGGTTTACATCGTAGGATTATTATCGCTCGTTTTCCTCGCGCTCGCCATTATGGTGTTCGGTCGTTTGACCAACGTGATGAAAAGCGTAGGTAGCGCGGATGGTGAAGAGACGTACGGCGGAACTAGCAACCGGATTAACGGAGCTATGTTCATGGTATTTCTAATTGCTGGCACAATCGCTGCTACTTGGTCATTTATTCACTCAACCCAATATTTCCTACCTGAAGCGTCGTCTATCCATGGACGTCGCGTAGACGGATTATTTTGGGGTTCAATGTCAATTGTCACTGCCTCAGCGTTGTTGACAAACATTCTGCTATTCTACTTTGCTTATCGTTACCAATATAAAGACGGGAAAAGAGCGTCATACTATCCAGAAAACCACAAACTTGAGTTGTTATGGACAGTGGTACCAGCTATTGTTATGGCGATTATGGTATTCACTGGCTGGAAGGCATGGCGGGACATTATGTCTGAAGCACCTGAAGGAGCCCAGGAAGTGGAGTTGGTAGGTAAGCAATTCAACTGGATTGCTCGGTACCCTGGTGTTGATAACAACAAATTAGGCGCATTCAATTATAAGTTGATCGATAACAATAACGAAGTAGGAATTGATTTTTCTGACGAATCTGCATTTGATGACTTCACTGCTCCAGAGTTGCATATTCCAGTTGGGAAGCCAGTCTTAATTCGTATTAGAGCTCGTGACGTATTGCACAGCGTTTTTATACCTCACATGCGTGTGAAGATGGATGCGGTACCAGGTATGCCTACTCGTTTCTGGTTCCACCCAGACAAGACGACAGAGCAGATGCGTAACGAAACTGGAGATCAGAATTTCAAGTATGAAATCGCTTGTACTGAGATCTGCGGCCGTGGTCACTTTTCTATGAAAATGAATCTGGTAGTAGAAGATCAGGATTCATGGAAAAAGTGGTGTGCAGAGCAGAAACCACTGCTATCGTCTTTTCCTGAATACGCATCACGCATCCCAGCTAACTTGAAAGCCAAAGCAGCTAAATATTTGCCTACGGAAGGTGCTGGAACAGATAGTACGGCAACAGCATCTGCGGGTGGTGTTGCTGGTTCAGGTAGTGCTTCATTACGTTAATCCTTTAGATCAACAAATCGCTAATAATGGCAACTACAGACGCAATTTCAACTGCCGGTGTTCATGTGGCTGAACATGAGCATCATGAGCATGAATTAAATTTTTGGCGCAAATACGTTTTCGCTGAAGACCATAAAACTATTGCCAAGCAGTATCTGATTACAGGTATATTCTGGGCAGTTATTGGTATCAGCTTCTCTGTAATCTTTCGGCTTCAGTTGGGTTTCCCCCAAATGAAATTAGAATGGTTGCGCCCCTTGATTGGTAATTGGATCGAGGAAAGCGGAAAGTTGAGCCCCGACTTTTATTTGGCACTCGTCACAATGCACGGTACAATAATGGTATTCTTCGTATTGACTGCTGGATTAAGTGGCACGTTCAGTAACTTCTTGATACCATTGCAGGTAGGGGCACGTGACATGGCCTCGGGATTCATGAACATGCTTTCTTATTGGTTCTTTTTCCTGGCCGGTTTGTTGATGTTCATCTCGATCTTCCTTGAAACTGGTCCTGCAGCAGGTGGTTGGGTTGTTTATCCACCTCTAAGTGCGTTACCACAAGCCCACAAAGGCTCAGAAATGGGTATGACTTTGTGGTTGGTAAGCATGGCTTTCTTTATTGTGTCGCAATTGTTAGGCGGTATTAACTACATCACGACAGTAATTAATCTGCGGACACGGGGTATGTCATTTAGTAAGCTTCCGCTGACAATCTGGGCATTCTTCCTTACAGCGGTTCTTGGCCTTATATCATTCCCTGTTCTACTTTCAGCTGCATTGCTGCTGATTTTTGACCGTAGTTTTGGTACCAGCTTCTTCTTATCTGATATCTATATCGCTGGAGAGGCATTGCCAAACGTAGGTGGTAGCCCTATTCTGTTCCAGCACTTATTTTGGTTCCTCGGTCACCCAGAAGTATATATCGTGATGTTACCAGCTCTTGGTATCACATCTGAAATCATTGCAACAAATTCACGTAAGCCTATCTTCGGTTATCGTGCCATGATTGCGTCAATGATGGGTATTGCTTTCCTTGCGTTCATTGTATGGGCTCACCATATGTTTGTGACGGGTATGAATCCCTTCCTGGGATCTGTATTTATGTTTCTGACGCTGATTATTGCTGTGCCCTCAGCAGTAAAAGCGTTTAACTACATCACAACACTGTGGCGCGGTAACATTCGGTTTACGCCAGCAATGCTGTTCTCAATCGGTCTGGTATCCTTCTTTATATCTGGAGGTGTTACAGGTCTGATTCTGGGTAATGCCGCACTGGATATTCAATTGCATGATACGTATTTCGTTGTAGCCCACTTCCACTTAGTAATGGGTGCTTCATCTGCGTTCGGTCTTTTGGCTGGTGTATACCATTGGTTCCCCAAAATGTTTGGTCGTATGATGAACGATAAGCTTGGGTACGTTCACTTCTGGCTTACTTTTATTGGTATATATTGTGTGTTCTTCCCAATGCATTACATTGGTATTGCTGGGTTCCCACGTCGTTACTACAGCTTCACAAGCAACGACTTTACTAAGAACATCTTCCAGGATATGAATGCCTTCATTAGTATCGCGGCAATCATTACGTTCTCAGCGCAGTTCCTCTTCTTATATAACTTCATTTATAGCTTAATCAAGGGGAAACGCGCTTCTCAGAACCCATGGAAATCGAACACATTGGAATGGACTACGCCAGTTGTACCTGGGCATGGTAACTGGGTAGGCGAAATTCCTGCCGTGTATCGTTGGCCATATGATTACAGCAAGCCGGGCGCAACAGAGGATTTCATTCCTCAGAACGTACCTTATTCGCAGACTCCAGAATCTAATCTTCCGCACGAGAAAGAATTGATTTCGTTGGAAAAAGCGATTGAAGCCCAAAACTTCAATGATCAGTTCAAGCAGCCCCATTAATGAACACTCGTTTCGGCGCCTGGCACTTCTAACCGTAATTGCTGTCTTCCTGCTTATTTTGGTGGGAGGTGTGGTTAGGAGTACCGGCGCCGGGATGGGATGTCCAGATTGGCCAAAATGCTTTGGACAGTGGGTACCACCAACTGATGTATCACAGCTTCCTGCGAACTATCAAGAGATTTATAGTCACCGTGGGTACGCAAATACAGAATTCAATGCTGTAAAGACATGGATCGAGTATTTGAACAGATTGTTGGGAGCGTTAATCGGGGTATTCATATTCATCACATTTGTAGCATCTGCTATAGCCTACTGGCAGCGTGACCGCGCCATTGTAGGCTATAGTTTTTTAGCCCTATTACTTGTTGGTTTTCAGGGTTGGCTAGGTGCGAAAGTTGTGTCGAGCGTTTTAGCGGCTTGGCTAATAACATTACATATGTTATTAGCCATCATAATCGTGGGTGTACTTCTTTACGTAGTAGCACGTACCCAGATTCAATCATTGTCAGTATCGGCACAGACATTTCAGTTGTCTAAAGCAAGTAACAGGTGGTTACTGATAAGTTCTGGCTTACTTCTGATTCAGATACTACTTGGTACACAGGTAAGGGAGACAGTTGATGAAGTAGCAAACAAACTCGGGGAATTGCAGCGATTCCGATGGGTGGAAGAACTTGATATACGGTTCTACGTGCACAGAAGCTTCTCACTAATTGTACTTATTTGTCAGCTTCTTTGGATTGTTCCAGTAAGTAAACAATTAAAGAAAGGCAATCCAATTCGACGAATGGCAATTGCAACGGGTAGTTTACTGGTCGTAGAGATACTTACAGGAGCTATTATGGCATATTTTGCTATCCCAGCTTGGGCTCAGCCAGTTCATCTTACATTAGCTGTAGTTTCCTTAGGAATTCAATTCGTTGTAATCCTGTTTTCTTTTAGGAATGTGCTAATGAAAAGCACAACAGATTTGTCGTTAACACATGTGGACGAATCTGGATCTGTAACCACGTTATGAATTCATCTGTTGAGCAGCCGATAATGACACCAGCTAGTAAATCCAGCAAGGCATCTTGGCTGGATTACCTTGCGCTGACAAAGTTGAGGCTATCGTCGTTGGTTGGATTTTCTGCAGTACTTGGATACTTGATGGCTGCTACACGTCCCTATTCGATTGCGCAAATTCTATTATTCGCAGTGAGCGGTTTGTTGATTACAGGCGCAGCCAATGCGGTTAATCAGGTTTTAGAAGTTGAGTTTGACCGAATGATGAAGCGCACAGGAAGCAGACCGCTTCCTACGGGTCGTATCAGTAAGGAGCGTGCTATTGTATTTGTTGCTGTACTTCTTTTCATCGGTTTATTCGTTCAAACGCTCTGGTTTAATCCTCTTACAGCCGGTATCTCATTCGTTTCCTTTTTGTTGTATGGGTTCGTCTACACACCACTTAAGCGGGTTGGATCTATTGCTGTTTATGTTGGCGCCATACCTGGCGGTTTACCACCGTTAATTGGTTGGGTGGCTTTCACAGGGACAATGAGTACTGAAGCTTTTTGGTTATTTGCTGTTCAATTTATTTGGCAATTTACCCATTTTTGGGCTGTAGCGTGGGTGCTGGATGATGATTACGCGAAGGCAGGCTTTAAGCTCCTGCCTCTGAAAAGACCAGCGACAGCCAAGACGGCTCTGGTTATTTTGAGTTTTACAGTTTGGCTGATACCACTGGGAGTGATGCCCTTCTTTTGGGGATACATCGGAATGGTTTCATCTATTGTATCAGTACTTGCAGCGGTTCTATTAGTGTGGCTTAATATTGGATTAGTAAGAAACCCAGATATAGCCACGGCGAAACGCCTTATGTTTGCCGCATTTGCCTACCTACCAATTGTCCAAATCGCGTTTGTTTTAGATCGTGTTTAACATGAAAGAAGAAACGGAAGAAATAAAATGGCTCGAAGAGGAGCCTGAAGAGACACTTTCTGTGAACCCACGGAAGTTCATTCTCTGGTTGTTCATTGTAAGCATTCTGATGCTGTTTGCCTCATTTACAAGTGCCTATCTTGTGCGTAGGGCAGAGGGTAACTGGTTGGAGTTTACTGTGCCAGCTATCTTCGGTTATAGCACCGTTGTGTTGATAGTGAGTAGTATCACTATGCACTGGGCCTATTTGGCTGCTAAAAAAGACAATTTCAACGCGCTAAGGATAGCTATATCTATTACTTTTGCGCTTGGAATGCTATTTCTGTACATGCAGTTTCAGGGATGGGCTGAGTTGGTTCAGAACAACGTTTACTTTGTTGGCAATCCAGCTGGATCGTTCATCTATGTCTTCACAGGCATGCATGCGTTTCACTTAATCTCAGGATTGATAGTATTAGTGTTTGCCCTTAGGGCAGCTTTTAAATTACGAATACATGCCAAGTCGCTTGAACAGGTACAGGTGGCTTCGACATATTGGCATTTTCTGGATGTGCTCTGGATCTACCTGTATTTCTTTTTACTTTATTTCCATTAATCAGCTCACGGACGCATGGCGGCTACAGCAACAACTGACGAGTCAGTAGTATTCGATAAGAAAGCCTGGATGGGGGGCGTTGAACCCATGAATGCCAGTTATGGTAAACTGATGATGTGGTTTTTCCTCATATCAGATACATTTACTTTTTCGGCATTGTTGGTTACCTATGGTCTGATCCGGTATAGCTATCCAGCTTATGATCCGAGTATTCATGGTACTCCATTCCATTTTTCGAATATTTATTGGCCTATTCCGGATCAAGTGTTCAATGCGTTTCCATTTTTTCATGGTTCGCAGTTGCCTCTAGTATTTGTAGGTCTGATGACATTCATTCTCATTTTCTCGTCAGTTACGATGGTATTGGCGGTAGAGGCTGGTCATCGTCGCGATCGCCAAGATGTTGAGAAGTACATGCTTTGGACGATTCTGGGCGGAATTGCTTTTTTAAGCAGCCAAGCTTGGGAATGGTCTCACTTTATACATGGAACAGAAGAAGGAAATACAGTTCGTGAGTTGGTAAGCGGTACATGGGTTGAGCGGACTATCTTTGGCGCAAACCTGACAGAGAATCAGTATGGTCCTCCAGCCTTTGCTGATTTGTTCTTCTTTATCACAGGTTTTCATGGTACGCACGTATTATCAGGTGTTATTTTGAATATCCTGATTTTTTATCGTACATCGACTGGAATGTATGAGCGACGTGGGCATTACGAGATGGTCGAAAAAGTAGGTCTTTACTGGCACTTTGTCGATCTGGTTTGGGTCTTCGTCTTTACGTTCTTCTACCTCGTTTAATCGCTTTCCTCTACGACAATGGCAAATACACCATATACCGACAATCATGGCGGAACCGACGTGGCTCCACCACCTGCTAATACCAAACTGATTTGGCGTACATTCATCATTTTGTGCGTTATAACAGCATTTGAATTTCTAATTGCATTTACGATGACGGCCGGTCCATTGCGGGTCTTCATCTTTGTAGGCATGACGATTATTAAAGCTTTTTATATCGTGGCCGAGTTCATGCACTTGAAACACGAAGTAAAAAGCTTGATCTGGGCTATTATGCTTCCAATCATTTTCATTATCTGGTTGCTTATCGCTTTGATGTATGAAGGCGGCTCGATTTTCCAATTGAGATAACCAATGAACAACTTCCGCAAAGCCGGGACTCTCATCGTAACGTTGATGGTCCCGGCTTTTGCGTACATAATGCTTAGAGCATGTACGCAGAATCATTACACATTACCCAGGTACATACCGGTAATTGATTCTACAAATGGGTCGCCGGTTATGCATAGTATCACAGGCTTGAATGGTGAGACGCAACAGGATACACTCTATAGACATGTTCCTGGTTTTTCCCTAATTGACCAGGATAGCCAGGCCGTTGACCAGACAATCATCAAGGGAAAGATCCACGTGGCTGATTTCTTTTTTACACGTTGCGGCACTATTTGTCCCATATTACAATCAAGCTTGAGTAGGGTGCAGGAAATTTTTAAGGAACGTGATGATCTGGCGTTTTTGTCATATTCGGTCGATCCTGAAAATGATAAACCAAAGCAGTTGAAAGCTTATGCAAAGAAAGTAGGTGCTAAAGCTGGAACGTGGTATTTTCTGACAGGAGATAAAGCGCAGATCTATAATCTGGCTCAACGAGGCTACTTCTTACCCGTTGTTGATCACGGAGTTAGTTACGGGAAACCAGACGAAACTTTTATACATAGCGAAAAGTTGGTTTTAGTAGATAAGGAAGGAATCATCCGAGGTTTCTACGACGGAACGGACAAAAAAGACGTTGATCGGCTTATTGCTGAAATCCGGGTGCTTTTTGACATCTATAGCAAGCAGACGTAACACATGGAAACCACCACAGTACTACAAAAAGAGAAGAACGCTAACCGTCTTATCAATGTCGTGTCGATAGCCATCCCAGTGGTTGTTGCATTGATACTGGGTATCCGACAAAAATTTGAGCTAGGTACCTGGACAACGTACCTGCCACATATTAACGGTGTAATCAATTCACTAACATCGGTGTTATTAGTCGTAGGATATTATTTTATTCGTCAGAAGAATGTAGTGGCTCATCGGCGAACTATGACAGCTGCATTTACACTTGGTGCCTTCTTTCTGGTCGCCTACGTACTGTATCATATTTCAAATGAATCAACGTCGTTTGGCGGCGAGGGATGGGTACGTCCGGTATATTACTTTTTGTTGATCTCGCATATTGCCTTGTCAGTTGTTGTGTTGTGGTTTGTGTTGAGAGCTGTCTACTTTGCCCTAACCAAACAATTCGTTCTACACAAGAAAATGACACTTTGGGCATTACCAATCTGGCTATATGTAAGTACTACAGGTGTGATAGTCTATTTAATGATTAAGCCTTATTACACACATTAATCAACGTAACAAGCAAATGAAGAAGTGGGGATGGGTAATCGTAACTGCACTATTTATGTGCTTTGGGCCTGACGTACTGGCTCAATGTGCTATGTGCCGGGCTACTGTTGAGAGTACCGTAAGCAACGGGCGTAGCGTAGTCGCTTCAGATTTAAATTTCGGAATTCTATATCTGCTGGCAGCACCTTACCTAATTGTAGCTGGAATTAGTTACATGTGGTATCGCACTAGTAAAAAAGAACATGCCCAACGTATCAAAATTTCAAGCCGTGTCAAGGGGGCTTTGTCCCAGATGTAGGCAGGGTAAGATCTTTCAGACTCCGCTATACGCTCCAATAGGCTTTGGCAAAATGAATGAGTTTTGTCCACACTGTAAGTTGCGTTTTGAAGTAGAGCCTGGGTATTTCATTGGTGCTATGTACGTCAGCTATGCATTCTCAGGTGGGCTTGCCCTAGTATTGGGCTTCTTGCTATTCTACGTAGGAAACAATCCGGCTGGTTGGGTGTATTCACTGGTCATATCGATTGCTGTCGTGTTAATATCTGCTATAAACTTTCGATTATCCAGAGTTATCTGGCTGCATTACGTAGCTGGTATAAAGTATAATCCCAACTTATAAATAGCATGCAAACTAAAAATCCCGATCTATACAGGTCGGGATTTTTAGTTTGCATGCAACCTGAATAAGGGGAAATGCATCTTGCTTGTAAATGAAGTAGATAATGGCTCTCTCTATCCCATACTACCTGTCGGAAAGTCAATTGGTAGTTGCGTTGCAACGGGGAGAGGCACGTGCGCAAAAGATTACATATGAGCGCTATGCAACCAAGATGATGGCTGTGTGCCTTAGGTACGTTGCCAATCAGGCCGACGCAGAGGATGTACTGATTGAATCGTTTATGCGTGTATTTGAACGGGTAAGTCAGTATAGAAATGAAGGGAGTTTTGAAGGCTGGGTACGCCGAATTATGGTTACGGAGTCATTGATGTTTCTCAGGAAAAATAAGTCACTACGTAAGGAAATACCAATTGACAATGTAGTAGAGGAGCCGGACTACCAATGGGCAGATGAAAATCTTCAGACAGACGATCTGCTTCGCTTGGTCGCTCAACTTCCCGACGGTTATCGAACTGTATTTAACCTCTACGCCATCGAAGGATATTCACACGCTGAGATTGCTGCCTTAACGGGTATAAGTGAGGGAACCTCTAAGTCGCAACTGTCGCGGGCAAGAGCCTTGTTACAACAAAAAGTCAGAACGCTTGAAGCCGATAGTAAATCGGCATCGATATATGGAAAAGCAGCCAGTTGATGATCTCTTTGCCCGAAAGTTGCGTGAGGCTGAAGCGCCTGTTAGCCCCGATGTTTATAATCAGCTGCAACATCGTTTAGGTGCTAAGCCTTTACCAGTCCGCCGTCGGCCAGTTGGAATGTGGTGGTATGTAGGATACGCGGCTTCTGTGGTAACAGTGATTTGGTTCTTAATAGCGACAGAAAAGTCAGAAGAACAGATAAGCGAATCACTAACAAAAAAACAGTTACCGGCGAAAACGGAGCTCAACGCAAAAGTTGAGACAAGGCCAACTGCCCGTACGGTTACCTCATTACCACATACCAGTGGGGGTGTAACCGACAGCAACGTGAGTGGAGTGGCCGCAACGTACCCAGATTACGAAGAAGATAAACAGGTAAACAAAAGGAGGGCTGTCGAAGACGCTCCGATAATGGCGCGTAAGTCTACTGAGCAGGCAACCGGAATTAAACCACTAGAAATTCAACAGCCCACGGATAAGCCAGTACTGGCTGCGGCCCCAACTGCTGCTATTAGTGTCGATCAGATTTCTACTAGAAAGAAAGCGGTTGAGCGGACTATTGTGTTGACTATTGCTGAACCACAGGTTGAAAGAACACTGGGACTTACCAGAGAAGAAACGACAGCCGATCCTAAAGCTCATGCAAATGGCTTGACAGGACTATTTGGAAAATTAAAACAGTTGAAAAATGGCGAAGTGATGGCAAATGCTTCATCAGCGACTGATCAACCCAGTCAGAAGACTCGATTCGGCCGCGTCTTCAACGAAGTGAAAGAAAGTTTAAAGAATGAAACAACACTAGAATAATGAAAACGCTCCTCCTATCCGCCTTTCTGCTCCTAAGTTCACTGTGTGCTATATGTGCGCCGGCAGACTCTCTCATTATCCGATTTGGCACAAAAGGGCGCATTGCAGTTTATGCGCCTACTAAAGATCAGCTGAAAGGAATTACTAGATATGACCTTAATCGCATTGTTCGCGATATGGTCACTAAGCTGGATTCTGTGCCTGAAGGGCAAGTATACGCAATTGATGCCACTAGTGGCCAAGGCTACTTGGTGACTAATGATACGCTCGTTGTAGTACAGAAGTCCAAAGGAAAAGTTACAGTAACCGTAAAAAGTGATGGATCAGACACAACAGACATCTACAAAAAAGATGGCACACGCGTATACAAAGTCAGAAGAGAAACCAATTCGAGCCGCAATAATTGGAAGGTAAACACTGATTTTCACCTTGGCTTAAATACTTGGGCGGGTGGCCCGGGTGTACAAACTTTTGGAGGGAACTCCTATGAGCTAGATCCTCTAGGATCGCGCTACTTTGCCATCAGTGCCACTCAGAATCCGGCAATTGTACGAACCAGCCGATTCAAACTTGGTATCCGCTATGGCCTTCAGGTTGCCTGGAATAACTTCATGTTTCAGGAGGGAGTTGTAGTACGTAGGGGACCTGATGCTGTTTTGTTTGACCCTTACCCAACACCACTCACTAAAAGTAAACTCACGGTTTGCAATCTGGAAATTCCTGTGATGCCGCAATTTTCGTTCTACAACAGTAGTAAAAAACGTGCATTCAACATTGGCTTCGGCGGCTTCGTAGGCTACCGAATCGACAGCTATACGAAAATCAAACAGGAGAATGGCGACAAGTTTCACGACCACGCTGGTTTTTACTTAAATAATCTCCAATATGGTGTCCAGGGTACCATTGGATTGGCCAACTTCAACTTCTTTGTAAAATATAATCTAAATACCAGCTTCCAGGATGGAAGAGGGCCTACGGTACATCCATTAAGCTTTGGCATAACGATTTAGCAAAGAAAAATACAAGCGAGTAAGCCTCATTAGTGTACGCTGGTGAGGCTTACTTATGCGAAAGAGAAAAGATTTTTTAGCCAGGTTGTTGACAAAGGATAAAAACCGTGTAATTTTGCAACTCCAAACTGAGAAGCAGGGCGGGCATTGTTCTTTTTAGATTGACTTGGGGAGTTTCCAGAGTGGCCAAATGGATCAGACTGTAAATCTGCTGGCGTACGCCTTCGGAGGTTCGAATCCTCCACTCCCCACCATTTAAGTAAAGTAAGCGGGAGTAGCTCAGCTGGTAGAGCGATAGCCTTCCAAGCTATAGGTCGCGAGTTCGAACCTCGTCTCCCGCTCAACGACGTACCTGGAACTGGCTTTGCATTTGATCTAACTCGTCAAGTTCAATCTGGTTTCTTTTCGATTACACTGTACTTGCCTTCTTAGCTCAGTGGTAGAGCACTTCCTTGGTAAGGAAGAGGTCGTCGGTTCAAATCCGATAGAAGGCTCTAAGCTGCCAGATGTTGCTCTGTTGAGGCGGCTTTGATAAGGTGCTCTGAAAAGAGCACTTTTTGCGTAAGGGCAAATCAACTAACACTAACTATAGTTAACTAAAGCGTTTTTAGACATGGCAAAGGAGAATTTTGACCGCTCGAAACCGCACGTCAACATCGGTACGATTGGTCACGTTGACCACGGCAAGACGACGCTGACGGCAGCAATTACGAAAGTACTCGCCGGGAAAGGTCTGGCGGCAATGCGGGACTTCTCGTCGATCGATAATGCCCCCGAGGAAAAAGAGCGTGGTATCACGATCAACACCTCACACGTAGAATATGCGACGGCTAACCGTCACTACGCACACGTTGACTGCCCAGGCCACGCTGACTATGTGAAGAACATGGTAACGGGTGCCGCTCAGATGGACGGTGCTATCTTAGTAGTTGCCGCAACTGATGGCCCAATGCCACAGACTCGTGAGCACATCCTGTTAGCTCGTCAGGTAGGTGTACCCCAACTTGTTGTCTTTATGAACAAAGTCGACATGGTGGATGACCCAGAACTGCTTGAGCTCGTTGAGATGGAAATCCGCGAACTGTTGAGCTTCTACCAATTTGATGGCGACAACATTCCAGTTATTCAGGGTTCTGCTCTGGGTGGTCTGAATGGCGATGCTAAGTGGGTTGGTACCATCGAAGAATTGATGGATGCCGTTGACTCATTCATTCCTCTGCCTCCACGTATGACGGATCTGCCGTTCCTGATGCCCGTGGAAGACGTTTTCTCGATCACAGGTCGTGGCACAGTAGCTACAGGTCGTATCGAGCGTGGCGTGATCAACTCAGGCGAGCCTGTTGAGATCCTGGGTATGGGTGCTGAAAACCTGAAATCAGTTGTAACTGGTGTTGAAATGTTCCGGAAAATTCTGGACCGTGGCGAAGCTGGTGATAACGTAGGTCTGCTGCTCCGTGGTATTGAAAAAACTGATATCCGTCGTGGTATGGTTATTTGCAAGCCAGGTTCAGTAACCCCACACGCTAAATTCAAAGCCGAGGTATACGTACTGTCGAAAGAAGAAGGTGGCCGTCACACGCCATTCTTCAACAAGTACCGCCCTCAGTTCTACTTCCGTACCACTGACGTAACGGGTGAAATCGTTCTGCCAGCTGGTGTTGAGATGGTAATGCCTGGTGATAACATCACTATCGAGGTGACCCTAATCAGCAAGATCGCTATGGAGAAAGGTCTTCGTTTCGCTATCCGCGAAGGTGGTCGTACGGTAGGTGCCGGTCAGGTGACCGAAATTCTCGACTAATTGATTGATTTTTAAACAAGTGCATCTCTCTGCAGGGATGCACTTGTTTTTTGATCTCTTTTTACGATCTTTGCAGTCCGAAATCAGAAGCCCTGACTTCGGTGCTGAGCAAAAGTTGACCAGATTGATTCTGGTAAATGTCAGCTAATGTTCAGGTAAGTATACACGGGTGTAGTTCAAGGGTAGAATAGCGGTCTCCAAAACCGTTGATGGGAGTTCGAATCTCTCCACCCGTGCCAATCTTGACAAACGATGGAAAAGGTAACCACCTTCCTCAAACATTCTTGGGAAGAAGTTCAGCACAATGTGACCTGGCCTAAGTTCAGTGACTTACAGGCTAGCTCATCACTGGTACTGATCGCTTCACTGATTTTCGCGCTTATGGTCGGCCTGATCGACTATTTGTTCGAGAACGGCCTGAATTTGTTCTACCAGTCATTCTAACTCGTTGTTTGGCCGTTCGTTTGTTATAAGATTCAACAAACAGACAAGCAAACAGACAAACAGCTTTTACGTATGGTCAACGGTATCAATTGGTACGTTATCCGCGCCGTTTCAGGGCAGGAGAAGAAAATAAAATCGTATCTGGATAACGAAATCCATCGGCAACAACTCATGGAGATCATACCCCAGGTATTGATTCCATCTGAGAAGGTATATGAGATGCGAAATGGTAAGAAACGTATTCGCGAGAAATCGTTCTTTCCAGGCTACATCCTGATCTCGGCTGATCTGTCTAATGCGCGCGCGCTGGCACTTATCACTACGATGCCAGGCGTTATTGGTTTTCTAGGCAATACAGGCTCTGGAAACTCAAAAATTCCCGTTCCACTCCGGGAAGCTGAAGTTAATCGCATTTTAGGTAAAGTAGAAGAAGAAACGCAGGAGGCCGCAACGCCAACTATCGCGTATCTGAAAGGCGAGTCAGTGAAAGTAGTCGATGGACCATTTAGCGGTTTCATTGGCACAGTGGAAGAAGTGTTCGACGATCGAAAGAAGCTAAACGTAGTTGTGAAAATTTTTGGTCGGAGTACACCTGTTGAATTGAGTTACGCACAAGTAGATAAAGAGAACTAACAAATCGTTAGTGCTCACGCCCATGGGTCGATGCTTCCCATCGAGACACCGGGCAACCAACCAGTCCGCTGGCAGTTAGTGAGTGTTATGTCAGGTATGACACTGATTTGGCAACGAGTTTGCTGCACATGACTTGTAAATAAGTATTAACAATGGCAAAAGAAGTAGCTGGCTACGTTAAGTTGCAGGTAAAGGGTGGCCAAGCCAACCCGTCGCCTCCGATCGGTCCTGCGCTGGGTTCCAAGGGTTTGAATATCATGGAGTTCTGCAAGCAGTTCAATGGCCGTACGCAGGATAAGATGGGCATGGTCTTGCCGGTACTGATTACGTACTATAAAGACAAGTCGTTCGACTTCGTCATCAAGACCCCGCCTGCACCAATTATGCTGATGGAAGCTGCTAAACTGAAAGGTGGATCAGCACAGCCAAACCGGAACAAAGTTGGTTCGGTTAGCTGGGATCAGGTGAAAACCATCGCTGAGACGAAAATGCCCGATCTGAATTGCTTCACGGTTGAATCAGCCATGAAGATGATCGCCGGGACGGCTCGTAGCATGGGTATCACAGTTTCAGGTGTAGCCCCTTGGGATAATTAGCAAACTTGCCTTAGGCATCTTAACGACATCATGGCAAAGTTGACAAAGAAACAAAAAGAAGCGCAGGCGAAGTATGATGCTACGCAGGTGTACTCACTCGAAAAGGCTGCTGAAATCCTGAAAGAGATTTCATATACCAAATTCGACGCTTCTGTAGACATCGACGTGCGTCTGGGCGTTGATCCGCGTAAAGCAGATCAAATGGTTCGGGGTGTGGCTACATTGCCACACGGCACAGGTAAAACGGTACGGGTTCTGGTACTTTGCTCTCCTGACAAGGAAGCTGAAGCGAAAGAAGCTGGTGCAGATTATGTAGGCTTAGACGATTACATTCAGAAAATTGAACAAGGCTGGACTGACGTAGACGTGATTATCACGATGCCGACAGTAATGGCTAAAGTTGGTCGTCTGGGTCGCGTTTTAGGACCACGTGGTCTGATGCCGAACCCTAAATCGGGTACGGTTACGCTAGAAGTAGGTAAAGCGGTGAAGGAGGTGAAAGCTGGTAAGATTGACTTCAAAGTTGACAAAACCGGTATCATTCACACCAGCATTGGTAAAGTATCATTCAGTCCTGAGAAATTGGCTGAGAATGCGCAGGAAGTAATTTCTACGCTGGTACGTCTGAAGCCTTCTTCATCAAAAGGAACCTACGTGCAGACGATCTATTTGTCAAGCACGATGAGTCCTAGTGTTAGTATTGATAAAGCAACCGTTGCCGGACTGTAAACGATGACAAGAGAAGAAAAAGGCGCGATCATTGACGACCTGAGTCAGAAGTTCCAGTCTATTCCGTATTTCTACATTACCGATGCCAGCGGCATGTCGGTAGCTGAGACCAACGATTTACGTCGTCTCTGCTTCGAACGGGGAATCGAATACGTAGTAGTGAAGAACACCTTGATCAAAAAGGCGCTCGAAACGGTAGAGAATACGGATTATTCATCATTCGATGAGGTGCTTAAAGGATTTTCAGGTGTTATGTTTCACCCAGAAAACGGTAAAGCAGCTGCTCAACTGATTAAAGACTTCCGTAAAACCAACAAGAAACTGCAATTGAAGGGTGCTTCAGTTGACTACAGCCTATTCGTTGGTGCTGATCAATTAGATACGCTCATCAACCTGAAGAGCCGTACCGAACTCATCGGCGATATTATTGGTCTGTTGCAATCACCTGCCAAGAACGTGGTATCTGCGCTCACGAGTGGTGGTGGCAAACTGGCTGGTATCCTGAAAACGCTGTCGGAGCGCGAAGAAAACTAAGCCCGACAATCATTTTTTCAATCAATCTTGTAACAACTTAATTTCCAATACAAAAATGGCAGATTTGAAAGCGTTCGCTGAGCAGCTTGTAAACCTGACGG
This sequence comes from Fibrivirga algicola, assembly GCF_011742925.1. Taxonomy (GTDB): domain Bacteria; phylum Bacteroidota; class Bacteroidia; order Cytophagales; family Spirosomataceae; genus Fibrella; species Fibrella algicola. The sequence goes on along the minus strand of NZ_WAEL01000003.1, from coordinate 219,532 downwards.
TTAAAGAAGTAAACGAGCTGGCTGCTATCCTGAAAGATGAGTACGGCATCGAACCTGCAGCTGCAGCTCCAGTAATGGTAGCTGGTGGCGGCGGTGGCGAAGCTGCTGCAGCGCCTGTTGAGAAAACGTCATTCGACGTTATTCTTAAGTCGGCAGGTGCCAGCAAGCTGGCCGTTGTGAAACTGGTGAAAGACCTGACAGGTCTGGGCCTGAAAGAGGCTAAAGAACTGGTAGATGGTGCTCCTAAGCCTGTTAAAGAAGGTGTAGCGAAAGACGAAGCTGAAGCCCTGCGCAAGCAACTGGAAGAAGCTGGTGCTGAAGTAGAAGTTAAGTAAGCATACTGTCGTTCTACGATACTCCAAGCGGAAAGAGGCCTGGCTGCACGTCAGGTCTTTTTCCGCTTGGAGACTTTTTATCTATATACGTCGTCCGTAAAAACTATTTTTTACCGGACGGTGTTGCTTTTTTACGCCCTTTTATTTACGTTACCAGATTTTCGTAAGGCAAAAGGGCGTCTTAGTATAGAATCAGTCGCTCAACTAAACGCAGAAGAGCCTTGGCTACAAACGCTAAAAACACCAACACACGCAAGAACTTTGCGACGATTCAGCCAGTACTTGAATACCCTGACTTTCTGGATATTCAACTGAAATCATTCCGCGACTTTTTCCAGTTGGATACTCCTTCAGACAGCCGTTCGCAGGAAGGACTGTACAAGGTATTTCAGGAAAATTTCCCGATCTCTGACTCCCGCGAGAATTTCAAGCTGGAATTTATCGATTATTCTGTTGATCCCCCAAAATATTCGGTCGATGAGTGTATCGATCGGGGATTGACTTACTCAGTGCCCCTCAAAGCTAAGCTTCGTCTGTCGAACAGTGATCCCGATAACGAGGATTTTGAGACAATCGAGCAGGAAGTATTCTTGGGTAACATCCCTTATATGACTGCAAAAGCGTCGTTTGTGATAAACGGAGCTGAACGTGTCATTGTTTCGCAGTTACACCGGTCACCAGGTGTGTTCTTCTCAATGAGCAAACACACTAACGGAACGAAGCTGTATTCCGCTCGGATCATTCCGTTTAAGGGCTCATGGATAGAGTTCTCGACGGACGTTAATAATGTCATGTACGCCTATATTGACCGGAAGAAGAAATTCCCGGTTACGACGCTGTTACGGGCAATCGGTTTTGGCTCCGACAAAGACATTCTGGATCTGTTCGGTCTGTCAGAAGAGATAAATGCAACACCGGCCAGCTTGAAAAAGGCAATTGGTCGTCGGTTAGCAGCACGGGTGCTACGTACCTGGACAGAAGACTTCGTTGATGAGGATACCGGTGAGGTAGTTTCGATCAGCCGTAACGAAGTGTTGCTGGAGCGGGACTCGGTAATTGGCGCTGAAGATATTGATACGATTACAGAGTCAGGTCAGAAATCAGTCATCCTGCATAAGGAGGATATGAATGTGGCTGATTACAATATCATTTATAACACACTTCAGAAAGACAGTTCAAACTCTGAGAAAGAAGCCGTAGAGCAAATCTATCGCCAGCTTCGGAATACAGAGGCACCTGATGAACAGTCGGCCCGTGAAGTCATTCAAAGTCTGTTCTTCTCTGATAAACGGTATGACCTGGGCGACGTAGGCCGGTACCGGATTAATAAGAAGCTGGGTCTTGAAGTAGCACTTGATACGAAGGTATTGACTACTCAGGATATCGTGTCGATTGTGAAGTACCTGATCGGTTTGATCAATGCGAAAGCGGTTGTCGATGATATTGACCACTTGAGCAACCGCCGGGTACGTACCGTAGGTGAGCAGTTATACGCCCAGTTTGGTGTTGGTCTGGCTCGTATGGCCCGAACTATTAAAGAGCGGATGAACGTACGAGATAACGAAGACTTCAAACCGGTTGATCTGATCAATGCGCGTACGCTGTCTTCGGTGATCAACTCGTTCTTCGGTACAAACCAGTTATCGCAGTTTATGGACCAGACGAATCCGCTGGCCGAAGTGACGCACAAGCGTCGCATGTCGGCACTCGGGCCAGGTGGTCTGTCGCGGGAACGGGCAGGTTTTGAAGTACGTGACGTACACTACACCCACTACGGTCGGTTGTGTACGATCGAGACGCCTGAAGGACCAAACATCGGTCTGATTTCGTCGCTTTGCGTATTTGCGAAAGTAAACAGCATGGGTTTCATCGAAACGCCATACCGGATTGTAGAAAACGGTAAGGTACCTGATAAGCCAGTGATGTACCTGACGGCTGAAGAAGAAGATACCCATTACATTGCGCAGGCCAGCTCGGCGCTTGATGCGAAGGGGAATTTTAAAGTAGACCGATTGAAAGCGCGTTTCGAAGGTGACTTCCCAATTTCGGAGCCATCGAGCGTGTCATTCATGGATATTGCGCCTAACCAGATTGTATCGGTGGCTGCGTCGATGATTCCGTTCCTGGAACATGATGATGCTAACCGTGCCCTGATGGGATCGAACATGCAACGTCAGGCTGTACCACTTCTCCGTCCGGAGGCCCCAATCGTGGGCACTGGTCTGGAAGGACGTGTTGCCGTTGACTCGCGTGCATTGGTTATTGCAGAAACGGATGGTATAATTGACTTTGTTGACTCAACCAAAATTGTAGTTCGCTACAATCTGGATAAAGACACGGGTCTGGTTACGTTCGATGAAGACATCAAAACGTATAACCTGATCAAGTTCCGCCGGACTAATCAGGATACCTGCATCAACTTAAAGCCTGTTGTGTTGAAAAACCAGAAGGTGAAGAAAGGTGATGTGCTTTGCGAAGGCTACGCTACGCAGAAAGGAGAACTGGCGCTGGGTCGTAACATGAAGGTTGCCTTTATGCCATGGCAGGGCTATAACTTCGAGGATGCTATCGTAATTTCTGAGCGTGTTGTGCGCGAAGACATCTTTACGTCGATCCACATTGAGGAGTTTGAACTGGAGGTACGTGATACGAAGCGGGGTGAAGAGGAATTAACCTCAGAAATTCCAAACGTATCGGAGGAAACCGTTCGTAACCTGGATGAGAACGGTATCGTCCGCGTAGGTACTGAAGTGAAAGAAGGCGATATCCTTATTGGTAAGATTACACCGAAAGGCGAGAGCGATCCGACACCGGAAGAGAAACTACTCCGTGCCATCTTCGGTGACAAAGCCGGTGATGTGAAGGATGCCTCTAAAAAGGCACCACCTTCATTGAAAGGCGTTGTTATCGATACCAAATTGTTCTCACGTCCGTCGAAAGAAGACCGTGGCAAGCATAAGGAGGAATTGAAGGTGCTGATGAAGAAGTATGGTCGTGACCTGGTTGCGTTCCGTACTCGCGGCATCGACAAGTTGGTCGAACTGCTGGATGGCAAAACCAGCCAGGGCGTTAAGCACCGGTTTGGTGATGAGATCATCAGCAAGGGCACGAAGTTCAACCGGAAAAATATTACGGATAACCTGTTCCCGGACAAAAACCCGTATCGCGACGAAAGTGGCTATTCGGTACCGGAAGAGGTGAACCTGATGGCTGACCTGGTGTTGGAGAACTGGACCGAAGACGAAGCAACCAACGCGTTGCTGGTGAAACTGGTTAAGAACTACAACACACGCCGGAACGAGATCTCAGGCCGTTTCAAGCGGGAGCGTTTCACCCTCGAAGTGGGTGATGAGCTGCCAGCGGGTATCGTTAAACTGGCCAAAGTCTATATCGCCAAGAAGCGTAAGCTGAAAGTAGGTGATAAGATGGCTGGTCGTCACGGAAACAAGGGGGTAGTAGCCCGTATCGTTCGTGATGAAGACATGCCATTCCTTGAAGATGGAACACCCGTTGATATCGTTCTGAACCCACTGGGTGTACCATCCCGGATGAACATTGGTCAGATCTATGAAACAGTATTGGCCTGGGCCGGTCAGAAACTGAACCGGAAGTACGCAACGCCGATTTTCGACGGTGCAACGGAGCAGCAGGTATCTGACGAACTGACAGAGGCAGGATTGCCCGAGTTTGGCCGGACGTACCTGTACAATGGTCTGTCGGGTGAGCGTTTTGATCAGAAAGTGACAGTGGGTATCATCTACATGTTGAAACTCGGTCACCTTGTTGACGACAAGATGCACGCCCGTTCGATCGGACCCTACTCGCTTATTACGCAGCAGCCGCTGGGTGGTAAAGCACAGTTCGGCGGTCAGCGGTTTGGCGAGATGGAAGTGTGGGCGTTGGAAGCTTTCGGAGCATCGAATATCCTGCAAGAAATCCTGACTGTTAAATCAGATGACGTAGTAGGCCGTGCAAAAGCATATGAGGCTATTGTAAAAGGCGAGAACATGCCAAAGCCGAATATTCCAGAATCATTCAACGTACTCGTTCACGAGTTGCGCGGTCTGGCACTTGAAATTACTTTAGAGTAAAGTTTTAGGTTTGAAGTTTCAGGCTTCAAGTATCAAATGGGGCTGCTCGCTGATCAAAGGTTGATAGCAGTGCGTTTGATACTTGGAGCTTGACCCTTGAAGTTTAAAACGCATTTCAACTATATAATCTCCAACAGATGTCTTTTAAGAAGAACAAGAAACTCAACAGCGACTTCCAGAGCGTAACGATCAGCCTGGCATCGCCCGAGTCAATTCTGGAGAGTTCATACGGTGAGGTCACCCAACCTGAAACGATCAATTACCGGACCTACAAGCCTGAAATGGGCGGGTTGTTCTGTGAGCGGATTTTCGGTCCGGTGAAAGACTGGGAGTGCCACTGCGGCAAATACAAGCGGATTCGCTATAAAGGCATTATCTGCGATCGTTGCGGTGTAGAAGTAACGGAGAAAAAGGTACGTCGTGAGCGTATGGGACACATCGAACTGGTGGTTCCTGTAGCGCACATCTGGTACTTCCGTAGCCTTCCAAACAAAATCGGTTACTTGCTTGGCCTGTCGACCAAGAAGCTGGATCAAATTATCTACTACGAACGGTACGTTGTTGTTCAATCTGGCGTAAAAGCTGCTGACGGTATCAATGAACTCGATTTCTTAACGGAAGACGAGTATCTTGATATCATCGACAAATTGCCTGCAACGAACCAGCACCTCGACGATAAAGACCCAAATAAATTCATCGCGAAGATGGGGGCTGATGCGTTGGAGATGTTGCTTTCACGTGTGCAGTTGGATGAGCTATCGTTCAGCCTGCGTCACTCAGCCGCAACCGATACATCGCAGCAGCGTAAAGCTGAAGCCTTGAAGCGGTTGAAAGTGGTTGAAGCGTTCCGTGAAGCAAATGGTCGTGTAGAGAACCGTCCCGAGTGGATGGTGATTCGCATGGTGCCGGTTATTCCACCCGAACTTCGTCCGCTTGTACCCCTTGATGGTGGTCGTTTCGCAACGTCTGACCTGAATGATCTGTATCGCCGCGTAATCATCCGGAACAACCGTCTGAAGCGTCTGATCGAGATCAAAGCGCCAGAGGTAATTCTGCGTAATGAGAAGCGTATGCTTCAGGAAGCCGTTGACTCGCTGTTCGATAACTCGCGTAAAGTAAACGCAGTACGTTCAGAAGGTAACCGGGCGCTGAAATCACTCTCTGACATGCTGAAAGGTAAGCAGGGACGGTTCCGTCAGAACTTACTTGGTAAGCGTGTCGACTATTCAGGTCGTTCGGTTATCGTGGTAGGTCCTGAATTGAAGATGCACGAATGTGGTCTGCCGAAAGACATGGCCGCCGAGCTATTCAAACCATTCATTATCCGTAAGCTCATCGAGCGCGGTATTGTGAAAACGGTGAAGTCTGCCAAGAAGATTGTTGACCGTAAAGACCCTGTTATCTGGGACATTCTGGAAAACGTACTGAAAGGGCACCCTGTACTGCTGAACCGGGCTCCAACGCTGCACCGTCTGGGTATTCAGGCGTTCCAGCCGAAGTTGATCGAAGGTAAAGCCATTCAGCTTCACCCCTTGGTAACAACGGCCTTCAACGCTGACTTTGACGGTGACCAAATGGCTGTTCACGTTCCACTGGGACAGGAAGCCGTTCTGGAAGCCTCACTGCTGATGCTGGCCTCGCACAACATCCTGAACCCTGCCAACGGCGCCCCGATTACGGTACCGTCGCAAGACATGGTGTTGGGCCTGTATTACGTAACAAAAGGTCGGAGGACAACCGAAGATTACCCAATCGCTGGCGAAGGCATGACCTTCTACGGTGCTGAGGAAGTTGTGATCGCGGTGAATGAAGGCAAACTATCGAAGCATGCCAACATCAAGTGCCGGGTTAACGTACGGACCGAAGATGGTGAACTGGAATCGAAAATTATCGAAACAGTTGCTGGTCGCGTTATCTTCAACCAGTTTGTGCCAACTGAAGTCGGGTTCATCAACGAACTGTTGACCAAGAAAAAACTGCAGCAAATCATCGCCCTGATCTTCAAGATCTCGGGTGTTGCCAAAACCGCAGAATTCCTTGATAACATCAAAGAACTTGGTTTCCAGCAAGCCTTCAAAGGTGGTTTGTCGATCGGTTTGAGCGATATCAAGATTCCTGATGAAAAGCAGGCGCTTGTTGACGACGCGAAGAAAGACGTACAGGCTGTTTGGGATAACTACCTGATGGGCCTGATCACGGAAAACGAGCGTTACAACCAGGTCATCGACATCTGGACACGTGTGAACTCACGCGTGACCGAGACGCTGATGAAGCAACTGGAAGCGGATCAGCAGGGCTTCAACTCCATCTACATGATGATGCACTCAGGAGCCCGTGGTTCTCGTGAGCAGATTCGTCAGCTGGGTGGTATGCGGGGTCTGATGGCCAAGCCACAGAAAAACCTGCAGGGGTCAGTTGGTGAGATCATTGAAAACCCGATTCTGTCGAACTTCAAAGAAGGTCTCGACGTATTGGAGTACTTTATCTCGACGCACGGTGCCCGTAAAGGTCTTGCCGATACTGCCTTGAAAACGGCTGATGCCGGTTACCTGACTCGTCGTCTCCACGACGTTGCGCAGGACGTTATCATCAGTGAAGTTGACTGTGGTACCCTTCGCGGTATCCAAACGTCGGCGCTGAAAGACAACGAAGACGTTGTTGAACCGCTGTCGGAACGGATTCTGGGACGTACCTCGGTACACGATATATACGACCCGCTGAAGAAAAACGAAAACGGGGAGCCACTGCTGCTTATCGCAAATGGTGAACTGATTACGGAAGAGATTGCCGCCATCATTGATGAGACGAGCATCGAAACCGTAGAAATTCGTTCAGTATTGACTTGCGAAGCCAAGCAGGGCGTTTGCGCCAAATGCTACGGCCGTAACCTGGCAACAGGTCGTATGGTTGATATCGGTGAAGCAGTGGGTGTTATTGCCTCTCAGTCGATTGGTGAACCAGGTACGCAGTTAACACTTCGTACATTCCACGTAGGTGGTACGGCTTCGAACATCGCGGTAGATGCGTCATTGCGGGCTAAGTTTGACGGTGTTGTTCAGTTCGAGGAAATGCGGACAGTAGCTTCACAGGATAACGAAGGTAATCCGCAGACGGTGGTGATGGGTCGTTCAGGTGAAGTGAAGATCGTAGATCCAACCAACCCGAACATTGTCTTCATCAGCAACAACGTACCATACGGTGCCTTTCTGCGGGTGAAAGAAGGTGATGTAGTGAAGAAGGGCGCCGAGTTGTGCGTCTGGGATCCCTATAACGCTGTCATCCTGTCAGAATTGACTGGTAAAGTATCGTTCGATGCTATTGAAGAAGCAATCACATACCGCGAAGAATTCGATGAGCAAACCGGCTTCCAGGAGATGGTTATCATCGAAACTCGTGATAAGGCGAAAAACCCATCGATCATCGTAACGGGTACAACTACACTGCTTGACGATACTACCGAGAAAGGCTACAACCTGCCTGTTGGTTCACGTCTGGTTGTGAAGTCAGGTCAGTCGATCGTAGCTGGTCAGCCGCTGGCGAAGATTCCGCGCAACGTGGGTAAAACCCGCGATATTACGGGCGGTCTGCCACGGGTAACTGAACTGTTTGAAGCCCGTAACCCGTCGAACCCGGCGGTTGTATCGGAAATCGATGGTGTTGTAACCTATGGTGCTATCAAGCGTGGTAACCGTGAGATTTTCATCGAGTCGAAAGACGGTACTCGTAAGAAGTACATGGTGCCCCTGGCCAAGTTTATCCTGGTGCAGGATAATGACTTTGTGAAGGCCGGTTCGCCGCTGTCTGACGGAGCCATTACGCCAAGCGACATCCTGTCTATCAAAGGCCCAACGGCTGTTCAGGAATACCTCGTAAACGAGATTCAGGAAGTATACCGCTTGCAGGGTGTAAAAATCAACGATAAGCACATTGAGTCGATCGTTCGGCAGATGATGCAGAAAGTTGAGATCACTGATTCAGGCGATACCAACTTCCTCGAAAATCAGGTTGTCGACAAGTGGTTGTTCCGTCAGGAAAACGACAAGATGATGGACGCTAAAGTGGTAACTGACGCGGGTGACTCAGAGAATCTGAAGCCTGGTCAGATCATTTCGGCCCGTCGTCTGCGCGATGAGAATTCGAGCCTGAAACGTCGTGACATGAAGATCGTAACTGTTCGTGATGCCATGACTGCCGTATCACAGCCAATCCTGCAAGGTATTACGCAGGCGTCGCTGGGTACTGACAGCTTCATCTCGGCGGCTTCGTTCCAGGAAACGACCAAGGTGTTGAGCGAAGCCTCAATTCGGGGTAAGCAGGACAACCTGGAAGGTTTGAAAGAGAACGTAATCGTTGGTCACCTGATTCCAGCGGGTACGGGTACACGCAAGTACCTGAATACCATTGTCGGTTCGCAGGAAGAACTTGATACGATCACTGAATCGCGCGAGCAATTCTCTCGGAGCAAGAAGAAAGTAACGGCCTAGTTCAGGTACGTTATCAGCGAATAAAAAAGGCCAACTCGGAAACGGGTTGGCCTTTTATGTTTAGCTACGCAGTTGTTACAATCTCCCGGTTATACTTCCGGCGATAATCCTGCGGAGTAAGGCCGGTTATCTGTTTGAAGACTTTACGGAAGGTTTTCACATCGTTATAGCCTACATCATACATGATCGAGCTAACGTCGTCGCGGTCTTTTTCGAGGGCCTTCTTCGCTGATTCGATCTTTACCCGTTGCAGGTATTCCTGTGGGGTATTCTGTGTAGCACTCTTGAAGCGGCGGATGAAATTCCGCTTGCTCATGTTAGCCTGGTCAGCAATCTGATCGACGGAAATGGGTAAGTGAAAATTCGTTTCGATGAACGTCTGTGCTTTCAGGATGTCCTGATCATCGTGCTGACGCTGGCCCTGGAAAACGGCGAAATACGATTGGCTTACCCGGTCCAGATCAATGTTAAACATTCGACTGATGCCGATGCACATATCGCGGCCGCAGAACTTCTCGATCAAGTATAAAATCAGGTTCCAGGAGAGCAGCGCACCGCCGCTGGTATAAATCCGATCTTTGTCGGTCATCACGGTGTCGGTGAGCACCTGCACGTCGGGGTAGCGGGTCTGCATATCGTCGAGCGCTTTCCAATGCGAGGCGCAAGATTTGCCGGACAAGATGCCTGCTTCGGCCAGAAAGTAGCTGCCAAGGCATAAGCTGGCTATTTCAGTACCATCGGCGTACTTCGTGGCAATCCACTTGATCAGGGCCTTGTTTTTAGCAATCGCTTCATCGGGTTCTATGTAAAACGCGGGTACGATGATCAGATCAGTGTCGGTAACTTCGTCGAGGGTTTTGGCACAGATGAACAGCGCAGGTACGTTGAGTTGAATGTTTTTCAGTTTTTCACTGACCAACTCAAGGCGGAAAGGTACTGGCTGGCCAATCTGCTGCGCGTATCCATTCGTGGCGGCTAACAGATCAATTACGCCGGAAATGGAAGCCAACACGGCATCTTCGTAGACCAGCAACGAGATTGTTTTCATTGATTTAAAGAGGTTTCAGGTACGTTCAAGATACGACTTTTTGGCGGACGAATTACCTGTAAGCGGCTAGTAAGATGAGGTAATAGCAGGCTAATTTTTACTGTCATACTGTGGCAAGGCACGCGTGTCTGACTGCACCTACGAATAGCAAATCCACTGCCGGCATACGTTGTTATCAACGCTGTTCGATAAGGAAGAATTTGTAGTAAGCACGAGGACTGATACTGTGCTGATTGAGTACGTAACCGGTGAGGCAAGACTAAGGTAATCGCTGTTTTGGACGCAGGTAAACACAACTCTGGAAAGCCTATTACGTTAAGGGGGTATGAATACACCTATGTCAAAGACAACAGCCGAGATCACATTGCAGAAAGCTGTTGAAAAAATTGGTCGCTATCTGGGCGTCGACCGTTGTTTCCTGTATATCCGTCAGCCCGATCAGCAACGGGGCCGAACTGCCTTTCAATGGCGGCGAAACGAAACTATTCCCGATACCATTCAACCGGACTGGCAACCCGATACAACGCACTTGCCCAAAGAAGATCCGCTTATTCGGGCCGGACTGGATATGCAGCCTACAGTCTATGTTGATGATGTTGATAAAGCCGGCCCTGATGTGTTGAACCGTGACTTCGAGCAGCGCACGTTTGGTCATCGTGCCCTGATCCATGCCCATGTACAGGCAGATGGTCAACTGTGGGGCATTCTACAGCCATGTGTGTTTGGACAGCCACGCCAATGGTCACCCAATGAGCGGGCTTATATAGAGCGTCAGTTACCGGGACTAGTTAAGCCCATTCAGGCATTTGTATCGGAGTGAATTGATTTATAAAATAAGCGTTGGTGTTCATATATTTATGGCCGGTTCCAACGCTTATTTTAAATCAAGACTCATGCAGTTAGATAAACATAAACAGAGATGAAAAAACTAGTGTCTCTCGTGCTAATCTGTCTTTTGTTTGGCTGCAAAACAGACGACCCGCAAGCCAATTTGCTGCTGGGACTTTGGGAGCTAGTTGAATATCGTTCTTTAAATGATAACGTTCTTCACAAAGTAGACGCGACACCTAACTACATACGACAGATTGAATTTGAAGTAGACGGCTCAATAAGTCTAAATGGCGTAATATGGGGACCATATTGTAGTCAGGCTGATAGGTACGTATACAAAAAGAGCAGATTATACTTCAACTATGGGCCCGTTAACTGTACATCTATAATTGCTCAGCCTCCACCGCCCGAATTTGCAACGGTCGAAAATTTGTCGGTAACTTCTCTAACTATGAAATTTGGATCTATCACCTATTCACTCAAACGTATACAGTAAGTCTTAGCCCGTAAATAAATCTGGATACGTTTGTCGACGCCTTTTTATCAACTATACCGATCGTTCCGCCAGGGGTAGGCGGTATCGGAGTAGCCGCGCTCTTCCCAGAAACCGAGGCGGTTGCCGTTCATAAATTCAATCCGCTTAATCCATTTCGAGCCTTTCCAAGCATATAGTTGCGGTGTAATCATGCGCAGCGGGCCGCCGTGTTCGAGCGTCAGGGGCTGTCCATCGGCTGTATGAACCAGCAACACATCAGGCTTCAGTGCTTCTTCCAGCGACACATTCGTTGAGTAGCCATCATAGCCATAACACATTACGTGTGTAGCCGTGCCTTTTGGATCAACTAAGGCGGCAAGGTCCATGAAACGCACGCCAACCCAGGGTACGTCGAGTCGCGACCAGGTGGTTACGCAATGAAAATCGCTGGTGTCTTCTACCTGCGGTAATTCCATCAGGTCGTCCCATTTCAAACGAACCGGATGGTTTACTTCCCCATCAATATTCAATTGCCATTTATCGAGGGGAATGTTGGGCTGATATCCCAGGTCGAGCACTGGCCACTTGGTAGTCACGGTTTGCCCAATTGGCACCTGCGGCATGCCGTGCCGGTTGGCTGGCCCTTTGCCGCGTGGTTTAAAGGGCCCGTCATTACTATCAGCTACAGAGGGTGTCTGTGCTATTTTGTCTTCAAACCGGCGCTTTAGCTTCATCCGAGCCTCCACGATACGGTCCAGCTTATCGTTCGATTCCATGGTTGGATTCCTTTCTTTGCTAACCAATAAGCCCGTCGCCTTGTTCGCCTCAAAGTGTGAATGTGGCTAACGATCGGTGACAACCGCTGGCAGGACATTCCTGTTAAGAATACGCTACGGTGAACGTTCTGCCAACTGACATTGTACCTTTGGCCCGACGAATCAACATAGCTTATGAGCGAGAAAAAACCGCTGATTTTGGTAACCAACGACGATGGCATCACCTCTCGGGGCATTGCCTTTTTAGTCGAATGCATGCAGGAGTTGGGCAACGTAGTAGTGGTAGCCCCCAATAGCCCGCAATCGGGAATGGGCCATGCCATCACCATTGCCAATCCACTCCGCTTATATCCCACCACAGTATTCCCGGATTTGCCCGCCTACGAATGTTCGGGTACGCCTGCCGACTGCGTAAAACTGGCTAAACACCACGTCCTGAAAGATAATGCGCCCGATTTGGTCGTGAGCGGAATTAACCACGGCAGCAATTCGGCTATCAGTATTCTGTATTCCGGCACAATGTCGGCCGCAATTGAAGCGGCGATTGAAGGTATTCCGGCAATCGGTTTTTCACTGGCCGATTACACGCGCGAACCCGACTTCTCGCACACCCGCGAGTCTATCCTGACTATTACCCGGAATGTGCTCGAGCGGGGCATCAAGAAGGGAGTGGCTTTAAACGTGAACTTCCCGGCCCGTAGCCCGGAACCTCTTAAGGGCATAAAAATATGCCGGCAGGCTGACGCTAAATGGCAGGAAATTTTCGACGAGCGCCGCGACCCGAACGGTCGTCGCTACTTCTGGCTGGCCGGCGAATTTGTGAACAACGATCCCGGAGCCGATACAGACGAGTATGCGTTAGGGCAGAATTATGTCTCTATTGTTCCCTGCCAGTACGATCTGACTGCCTACGACACCATGACCACCATGAGTGAGTGGGGAATGTAGAGTACCATTTTCCGCTACATCATCACATCGCCCAACTCCGTGAGTTAAGTGATGTGATGATGTAGCGGTAGCAAGAACCCTTAACGTTACTGATAAATGGCAATTCTTGGACGCTTACTAAAACGCGGTATACGGCTGACAAACGTCATGCAGCGCCGCAAAAAACTGAACCCATTCAGGGCGCAGCGCAAGACCCTGTTGAAGCTATTGCTGAAAGCCCGCTACACTGAATTTGGGCAACAGTACAAGTTTGACGACATACTACGGCAAGGGCATTTCGGACGGGGACGCGCTTTTTACGAAGCCTACAAACAGAACGTACCCGTCTTTGACTATAACACCATTTTCGACGCCTGGTGGCATCGAGCGCTGGCGGGAGAAAAAGACATTACCTGGCCGGGCCGAGTCAAGTATTTCGCCCTGAGTTCAGGTACGTCGGAGGCGGCGTCGAAGTATATTCCTGTGACGAAGGCTATGAGTAAGGCCATTCAGAAGACCAGTATTCGCCAGATTCTCACGCTGGGCAAATACCGTCATCTGCCCGCTTCACTCTACGAAAAAGGCTACCTGATGCTTGGCGGAAGCACCAAACTGACCATGCGGGGCGGTCACTACGAAGGCGACCTGAGCGGTATTACCGCCGGGCAGATTCCGTTCTGGTTCCAGCGATTCTATAAACCCGGCCCTGAGATTGCGCAGGAGCGTGATTGGGGCGTTAAGCTCGACGAAATTACCCAGCAGGCCGCCGACTGGGATATTGGGTACGTGGTAGGCGTGCCCGCATGGATTCAGCTGCTGATGGAGAAAATTATCGCCCATTATAAGGTGAAGACCATCCATGACATTTGGCCGAATCTGGCCGTTTTCTGTCATGGTGGCGTATCGTTCGAGCCGTACAAGCTGGGTTTCGAGAAGCTACTGGCCCACCCGATTACGTATATCGAGACGTACCTAGCCTCGGAAGGCTTCATTGCTTACCAGACCCATCCGGAAGCAGCGGGCATGCAACTGGTGCTGAATAATGGTATTTTTCACGAGTTTGTGCCCTTCAACGAGACCAATTTCTCGGCCGACGGGGTTATGGTCGACACGCCCCAAACCCTGATGATCGATGAGGTAGAAGAGGGGAAAGAGTATGCGCTGTTGCTTTCAACTTGTTCGGGGGCCTGGCGGTATCTGATTGGCGACACGATCAAGTTTGTCTCGAAAAAGAAAGCTGAGATTATCATTACAGGACGTACCAAGTTCTTCCTCAGTCTGTGCGGCGAGCATCTGTCTGTTGATAACATGAACAAAGCTGTTGACTTGTCGGCGCGGGAAATGAACATTGATGTGCGGGAGTTTACAGTGGTGGGTATCAACCATGATCCGCTCTTTGCGCATCACTGGTACATTGGTGCCGATGGGCCTGTCGATGCCGACCAACTTCGAGACCGCCTCGACACCCACCTCAAAGCATTGAATGACGACTATGCCACTGAGCGGCAACATGCCCTCAGAGAGATTTTTCTGACGGTTTTGCCAACGCAAACATTCTATAACTGGATGGAGGCCCGCGGAAAAATGGGCGGACAAAACAAATTTCCGCGTGTCCTGAAAAAGAACCAGATCGCCGAATGGCAGGCATTCATCAGCGAAATGTAGAGCGCATGCTTGCGTGTAGCTGGCGTAAGCAATACATTCAACATTTCCTGACGTGAGCTAAGACGCGAGCATGAGTCTCTACAGTTACCCCCACCCCCCATGCGACCACTCTACTTGATATTGCTGTTTATTCCTGGTCTGGCCACGGCCCTTGCGCCACCACTGAGTCCGCGGAATGCAAACTACCGGATTAACGTGCGGTTGAATACGGACACAAAACGGCTGGACGGGAAGCAAACGCTGACGTGGCGCAACACCTCACCCGAGGTAGTTCGGGAGTTGCAGTTTCACATGTACCTCAACGCTTTCAAAGATGCCAACTCCACATTCATGCGTGAGTCGGGGGGGCAGCTACGGGGAGAGGCACTTGATAAGTCGAAGCCCGAAAATTTTGGCTGGACAAATCTAACGGTCCTCCGCGACCAGCGAACCGGCGAAAGCCTGCTTGGACAGAGCCAGTATATTCAGCCCGATGACCAGGCGGCAGGTACGTTCAACCCCGATGACCGCACCGTGCTCCGGGTGCGTCTGGGCCGCCCGGTTGCTCCCGGCGAAACGGTTGTGCTGGATATGGCGTTTCAGGCCAAACTACCCAAAATATTTGCCCGCACCGGCTTCAGCAAAGATTTCTTTCTGGTGGGGCAGTGGTTCCCTAAAATCGGGGTGTATGAACCGGCAGGTATGCGGGGTCGTCGTGTGGGTGGCTGGAATTGTCACCAGTTTCATGCCCACTCCGAATTTTACGCCGACTACGGCACCTACGATATTGCCATCATAACGCCAGCGCCCTTTGTGATTGGTGCAACGGGACAGCAAATAGGGGAGACCACGCATAAAGACGGCACAAAAACGACGCGCTGGCAGGCCAACGACGTCATCGATTTCGCCTGGACAGCCTCGCCGTACTACTCTATCACAACTAGTCGGTGGCAAGGCAAATCGGGCGTGCCGGTGGCGATCCGGTTATTGATGCAGCCCGAACACAGTGATCAGGCACAGCGCCACCTAGATGCCGCCAAAGCGGCGTTGTCGTATTTTGATACGTACCTGGGTCGCTATCCGTACCCGACCTTGACCATTGTTGATCCACCCCTGCGGGCCATGGGGGCAGGCGGTATGGAATATCCCACGTTTATTACGGCAGGTACGTCGTGGGGTCTTCCTGCTGGTATGCGCTTTCCGGAAGTAGTGACGGTTCATGAGTTTGGGCACCAATATTTCATGCAACTGCTGGCCAGCAATGAGTTTGAAGAAGCGTGGCTCGACGAAGGCTTTAACCAGTATTACGAAGGTCGGATCATGGACGAAACCTACGGTCAGGGAAAATCGCAGATTGACTGGTTCGGGTTTCGGATGGGGGATCTGGAAGCCTCACGCGATGGGTACGTTCACCTCGACAATCCGGCCATTGGCCCGGCATATGGCAATACCTGGGAATTGCCGGCGGGCTATTACGGCGCGTTGACGTACCTGAAAACGGCTACTTGGCTGCGTACGCTCGATGGTCTGGTGGGGCGTGCTGTGATGGACGAAGTGATGCAGACGTATTTCATCCGCTGGCGGTTCAAACACCCCAATGCCCAGAGTTTTATCGATGTAGTGAATGAAGTTGTGCCCCGTCGGTTAGGGCAGAAGTCCGGACCGGATATGAACTGGTTTTTTGATCAGGTTCTGTTCGGCGACCGCGTGTGCGATTACCAACTGGTTAACCTGTACAATCACGATAAAAGCCCCGCTACGATACGCGTTGACCGATTGGGCGATATGCAACTGCCGGTGGAGGTGCTGGTTCACTTTGAGGATGGCCGTGAAACAACGCTTTTCTGGGACGGACAGGAGCGAAGCCGTACGTTCAATGCTGGGCGAAAAGGGCGCGTGCTCTGGGCGCAGGTAGATCCGTATCACAAGCTGTATATGGATGTAAACGTGATCAACAACAGTTACACCGTTAGCCCATCATCGGCGCCATCAGCTAAATACGCAGCTAAGTTCCTTTTCTGGATCGAGAACGCTATGCAATGGATAGCCTGGCTGGTGTAAGTCCGGGTTTTCTCTTACAAAAAATGCCCCTCTGCTACCAGAGGGGCATTTTTTGTAAGAGAAAACCCGGAGACTATTACCGATTCACGTATACGTTGATATTGGGTGCTGGGGTTCCGGTACGGCCGGTTACACCACGTAAGAAAACGGTAATTGCCCGGCCCGAAGATGAACTGGTAAATTGCACAGTGTTGATGTTGGCTGCCGTACCTGGAAGGCGAAAGGCAAAGGTGGGCCCGGCAATCGCATCGATCGCCACGAACGGAGAGACCCCTTTGTAGGCCAGATTCGAAGCCAGCGTTGTGTTCGGTGTCGTCAGTGCCACATCGTATGCTGAACCAGGAATCAGGTTAACGAATCGTACGTACAGCTTGTTGGGGTCAACTACGCCCTCAAACGCATCATTGACCAGGAAGACCTCGGGTTGCGCACCAACACCAGCCACAAACAGCGAATAGTATTTGTTGTCGTCCAGATTCAGCGTCTGCGTGTTAATTACCGTAGCACTGCTAGCCGAGGTACTGGCGGGAATAGAGATGCTGATAGCCTGTGCGCCCGGCTTCACAACCGCGTAGTTCGAGCCTGTACTTGGGTACGTATTGTTGTACGGGAGCCCCGTTGCCCGACCCGGTGATGTAGCTGTAGCGCCCACGGGGGTGAATCCGCTGAACTTGGCGCCATTAATAAACAGATCGATGCTCGACACATCGGGGGCGGCGTTGATTAGTTTCAACCGTGCCCCGGTCGCGATGGGATCGATGGGCAGTTGAAGGCTGTTTTTCTCGCACGACAGCAGGAGGGCTGCCGCCGAGAAAAGATATAATATGTGTTTGAACATAGTCAGTTTATCGGTTTACCCCAAAAACGGGTTACGGTTGTACAAACCACACGGGTTTCGTGTGATAATCGAGTTCAAGGCCGCCCAGAGGCCGTAGGGCTTCTGCGTTCCAAACGTATTCGGAGTTGTAGCGTGGACGTACTCGCTGAGCCAGCTGGCCATTGTTGTTTACGTAAAGAGTCTGTGGAAACGTAATGCTGGTAAACACGTCTGTGCTGTAGTTGTAGCGCCGCATATCGGCCCACTGCTCCAGAAAACCCCAGCCCCACTGCGCAATGTACTTCTGCAGCATGATCTGGTTCAGTTTCAGATCGGCGGCGTTGGTTGGTACAATAAGTGGGTTGTTTAAATAGGCGTTGCGGTCAGTAGCCGGAATGTTTACGTACGAAGCCGTCATGTGGGCTTCGATACCCCGACGATACGCTGCCAACGCTGTGGCTTTATCTCCTTTGATGAAGGCTGCTTCTGCTTTGATGAATTGCAACTGTGCGTAGGTCATTAGCGGAAACGGGCCTTTGTCGGTGAAGATATACCGCCCAGTAGTACCTACGGGTGGGTTGATTCCCAACTGTGTTCCCCATGGGCTAACTACACGAGCCGTCAGCGGAACACTGGCTGCTGTAGACTGACCCAGGCCAGGCGTGATGCCCCGGTATGTACCATCGCCACTGGCGGCGAGCATTACAGGCAGGCGAGGGTCTTTAACGCCGCCGAACACGGTGCCGTCGAGAAGCCGCAGCGTGAAGGCAGATTGACCATAAAACTGCAGATTTTGCCGTAGCGGGCCGAAGAATGATCCGTCGGCGGTGCTGAGTCCGTTAAACACAAACTGGGCATCATCAGCGTTACTGGTGAAGGCACTATCGACATAAGCAATCACCTGATCGGGTTTGTACAGGCTTTTCTTATTCGAGAGATGATGCGCGTTGATAGCCAGCAAACCATAGGCAAACTTCTTCCACTTCAGTCGATCGCCGGCATAAATCCGGTCGCCCCGACCGAGGGATGCCGTTGATACAGCCCCATCTGACCGGCTTAGGTTCGTGATCGCTTCCTTGGCAAGGCGCACCACTTCTGCGTAGGCAAACTCCTGCGAATCGTAGTTGAACGTATTTTTAGTAGGGTCCTGATCGAACGCTTCTTTGATGATTATCTCGCCGTGCTGATCGGTCAGCATTTGCCAGCCCCAGGCCTGCATTACCTGACCTACGCCCACATAATCCCAGCGCTGGTTGGCCTGGGCATTGTCGATAAGGTTGAGCGTGTTACGCCCGCCTCGCCAGTACACGTTTCGCCAGATTTCACCGCCAGCATCGCTATTCACAGCATAGCCGTATAAGTCCCAAACAACACCCGCCGTCACATTGTGCCAGTTTTGCACGTACGAACCCATGTACCGGGCGTCGAACTGAATACCCAGCACGTACTGATTTTGAATAGGAGCCAGCAATACAGCGGCCTCCACCTGATCAGGGTTGTTGGGGTTTTTATTGATATCCAAGTAATCGTTGCAGCCACTCAGACTCAGCGTAAGGCCGGTCAGCAGCAGAGCAACTGTACTTTTAATTGTTCTATTTTTCATGTGAAGTCGTGTCAATATTAGAAGCCGAGGCTGATACCCACGTTGAATACTTTTGGCAGAGGCAAGTTGCCGAAATCGATACCCTGGCCGCCCGATCCACCCGTGGCGGTGTTGGTGCCGTTTACACCTGGGTCGCCGCCCGTATAGTTGGTCAGCAGCAGCAGGTCGTTACCCGTCACGAAGATGTTAGCCGTCTTAAACAGGTTAGCCCGGCTCAGGGCCGAAGGAGGAACCGAGTACCGCAGCGTCAGCTCTTTCACGCGCATCCAGCTTACGTTGCGCTCAATGAAGTTCTCGTCTGAGAGGGCTGAGTAAAACGTGTTGTTGTAATACGGCGTCACCTGAATGGTGTTCGGCGTTGGCGTGTCGGTATTTTCCAGACCATCTTTCAACACGCCTCGGAAGGTGTACGGTGTTTCGCGATCCAGCGTCTTCATGCTCAGTCCCCGGCTATACATATACGCTTCGGTTGCGTTGAACACATCGCCGCCCTTCCGAATATCGAGTACGAAACTCAAGCCAAAGCTCTTATAAGCAAATGAGTTTACGAAGCCGATTACAAAATCAGGATTCCGGTCGCCAACCACGTTCCAGACGGTTTCGGTCAGCGGAAGGCCCGTTAGCGGACTAACCAGAATATCACCTTTTGTATTGCGTACATAGCTATTTCCAGTAAACGTTGTCAGCGGACCATTCAGTCGGATACCGTTGCGAACGTTGCCGAAGATCCAGGTGTCTGACGAGTAAAACTCAGGCAGACCGGCGGGGAGTTCGGTTAACCGGCTGCTGGTTTTAGTGAAGTTGACGTTCGTTGTCCAGCTAAAATCTTTAGCCCGGACAGGCTCCGCATTTACCGTCAGTTCAAGGCCCTGGTTCCACAAACGGCCCGCGTTGATGGTCTTCAGAATAAAGCCGGTGGCATAGCTGATCCGCAGGTCGCGGATGATCTGGTTCTGGCTTTCGGTCCGGTAGTAAGCTACATCGAAGCCCAGGCGATTGTTGAAGAACTTCATTTCTGTACCAATCTCATACGAGTTCACCTTCTCGGGAACCAGGTATGGGTTTGGTGCGGTGAAGCCGTAGCTAAAACCGCCGCCCGTTGTAGTCTGACTCTCGTAGGCCTGTGAGGTCGAATACTCGGGGGCTTCTTTACCAACCTGTGCCGCTGAGGCACGCAGTTTGGCATAGCTCAGCACCTTGCGGAACTTGCCCTCCGGGATCAGATCCGTGTACACAAGGCTAAACGAAGCCGATGGATAGAAGAACGAACGAGATGCTATCGGGAACGTCGATGACCAGTCATTACGGCCCGTTACAGTCAGGTACGCGATATCGTTGTAGCCCACCGTGGCCGAGCCAAACACGCCGATCAGACGGCGCTGCCGGATAAATTCTCTCGATTTCTGGGTGAGGGGGTCCGTGTTATTGATCGACACGAAATTAGGGTCCAGGAATTTCTCACCCCGGGTTGCCAGTGAATTGTAGTTGAAATCATACAACGCCTGACCTACCAGTCCCGAGACATTCAGCTTGTTGAATTGCTTGTTGGCCGATAGTACATATTGACTCGTCAAGGTCCGGTTGTTGTCGGTGGCTTGATCAAGTGCACCACCAATAACGCCACCTGACCGGTTCGACTCCGGATGATACATGAACAGGTAACGGGTCGAGTAGACGTCCAGACCTACCCGGCCTGTCAGATTAAGCCAATCGTTGAACGCGTATTTCATGCTGATATTCGTAATGGCCCGGTTGCCATTGTCGCGCAGCTTATTCTTATACACGTCGAAATACGGGTTTTCAATTTCGCTGCTGGCCGTGGTTACCTTCCGGCGCGAGCCATCGGCGTTCAGGTAGTTGGCCATGTCGTCGTTGGCAGGCCATGATACTAGACCCAGCAAAAACGAGTTCGTTCCTTTCGATACCTTGATGTTGTCAGTGCTAATGTATTGCAGCGTCGACTCGATCGAGAATTTGTTGGTGATTTTAGCCGTGCCGCCCAGGCTGATGTTCAGCCGCTTGTACTCGGTTGTTGGAATAACACCTTTACTATTGAAGTAACCAGCCGAAAGCCGGTAGGTATACCGGTCCGAGCCGCCATCAAACGAGACATTATGCCGTTGACCAATACCGTCGCGCAGAAAACCAGCGGCATTATCGTATAGCTGAACGTTTTCGGCATAGCGTGGGCCAAACGCGTTGAAACTCGTGTTTTGCGATACGCCGTTGTTCCCCTGGCTATACACCGTCTGAACTTCAGGTAGCGCCCCCACTTTCTGGAGCGTATACGTACCTGTGTAGGTGACCCGTCCCTGACCGGCTTTCCCTTTCTTGGTAGTAATCAGAATGGCGCCGTTGGCTGCATCAACGCCATACAACGCCGCGGCTTCAGGCCCTTTCAGGATCGTGATGTTCTCGATGTCGTTCGGGTTAATGTCCTGCGCCCGGTTCGAGAAGTCGATGTTCCGGTTCTCGGTCGACTGGCCCGAAATGCCGCCTGCTACAAACTGGTTGTTCTGGGCCGTGCGGTTAT
Source organism: Fibrivirga algicola (assembly GCF_011742925.1). Taxonomy (GTDB): domain Bacteria; phylum Bacteroidota; class Bacteroidia; order Cytophagales; family Spirosomataceae; genus Fibrella; species Fibrella algicola. The sequence continues at coordinate 197,907 of NZ_WAEL01000003.1, read as the reverse complement.
CGATCGGCATCCCATCCACCACGTATAGTGGCTGGTTGTTCCCGCTGATTGAGTTTACGCCCCGGATCTGAATACCCGATGACGCCCCCGGCATGCCGCTCGACGTACCTACCTGCAACCCGGCTACCCGGCCTTGCAAGGCGTTAATGAAGTTGTCGCGCTGCGAATTAGCAATATCGTCGCCCTTCAATTCGGTAACGGCATACCCCAGTTCGCGCGATTTCCGACTAATGCCCAGTGCCGTTACCACTACTTCGTTCAGTTGGTTATCATCGGCCTGGAGGCTGACGTTGACCACATCACTGTTGGCAATGACCACGTCTTTCGATTTGGTACCGATATAGCTGAACCGCAGTGTTTGACCGGCAGAGGCCTGAACACGGTAGTTACCCTCGGCGTCGGTGGTAGTGCCGCGCGAGGTGCCCAGCACCACAACGCTGGCTCCTGGAATTGGTTTGTTGTCTTCTGATGAAGAGACCTTGCCTCGAAGTTCCCGGGTTTGTGCCCAGCCTGCCGATAGTGACAGACTCAGACACACCAGGAACAACAGGCATGTACGTAGCGATTGCTTCATAATGGATGTTGATTGGAGTAAGAAGATGGTAATCCCGAATAGGGTATTAGCAAAGTTCTCTATAGACTGGCAGGATTAAAAGAGAGACAGTAGAAAATCATGGGTTAATTGTGGTAAAGCGGTTCAATACCCAATATTATTTCCTGTAAACGGCTTTTTGTCTAGTAAACGCGTTGATTTATTCGATTATAAGGCTACATAAACAGAGGCGTTGCACCGATTAATCGGTGCAACGCCTCTGTGAAAAGAAAGTGGGTAGTACCGGTGCTGCAATGAATTAGTGCAACGGCGAGGAGGGGAGTGGAGCCGCTGTTTTATGCCCTTTGTTGTCAATCCAAATGACCGACTTTGCCTGACGGGGTAACCAAAGCGCCCGGCTGGACTGCGACAGGAATGAACTGCCGAAGGGAAGTTCAACCCGCTGGGTTTTACCGTTTGTCATCGTGACCAGCGCTGCCACGTCGGTCAGTTTGGGCGTCAGGGTTTGGGTAGGTACGTTGCCTTGAAACACGAAGAGTGGTCCCCGGTTCTGCGTAGCCAGATACAAGGGTTTCCCCGTTGCGCCGGCCAGTTGTACAAATCCTTTGGCATTTCCGGGCACACATAAACCACTCTTTTGCATCGCCTGTGCCTCGAAGTTGCCCTTGCCGTTGCCGCGCAGATACAACCCGTTGAGGGCGTCGTAGCGGCCAACCAGCACCTCACCGCTAAAATCATTGCCAACGGCCAGTAAATCCAATTGGCCGTCGTGGTCAACGTCGGTAGCAACCATGCCAAACAGCGGCCCCAGTTGGGCCTGCAAGGGGAGTGGCCGCGTGGCAAATTCGCCGTTGCCTTTATTTTCGATGTAGACCGACCTGAATTCGTTGGCCTCGAGTACCAGGGCCTGTTTCCGTTCTTCGGGCTTCAGCAATTTGTCGATGCTGGCCTGGGTGAAATCTTTGTACTGCTGAAACCGTCCCCGCAACACGATCATCTGTTTAATCAGATCGTCGCGACCGTGAAAGGTGAACTCACGTACCTGGCCCGTCTCGTCTGGAATAAACAGAGTTGGAATGGCATCGTAAAACCCGTTATTGTCGAAATCACCAGAGTAGAGGCGTGCGGGCTGGCGTTCATTGGCGCGCATGCGGGCGTTGAGACCTAAGTTACCCGCCACGTAATCCATATCGCCATCATTATCAAAGTCACCCGCCGTGATGGAGTTCCACCAGCCCGCAGCGTTGCTCAACTGCCTGATCGTTGTCTGGTTGCTCAGCTTGCCGTTGGTGTTCGTCAACAGTGTGAGGGGCATCCATTCACCGGCTAGCATCAGGTCGAGGTCTCCATCATTGTCAGGGTCTGTCCAGAGCGCATCGCAGATGAGGCCAATGCCGTTCAGGGCCGGGGCCACCTGGGCTGTCACGTCGGTAAAGCGGGGCTGCCCGGGTTTGCTGTCATTGCGCAGCAGCACACTCGATGTTGGCTTAGGGTACTGATCTGGAATGACCCGTCCGCCAATGAAGAGGTCGAGGTCGCCGTCTTGGTCGAAGTCGGCGGCTTTCACGCACGATTTACTGGTTGTGTTAGCGGGAAGCGCCGCCGAAGCCAGTGCGAAGTTGCCCTTACCATCATTAACATACAGCCGATCCTGATAGGACAGATCGTTGGCCGCGGCTTCTACGCTACCGCTGGCGATGTACAGATCGAGGTCGCCATCGCCATCCGCATCGAACAGCAATGTGCCCATATCTTCCTGTGGCTTGTCGGCGGGGTTTTGTACGGGCAGTAAGCCCATTTTTTCGATGAACGCGCCTGCTTTTGTCTGCATCAAAAAATGACCCGGCTGTTTTCGAGCGCCTCCAATAAATACATCGTCGAGCCCGTCGCCGTTGACATCACCCACGGCTACCGATGGTCCAAACTGCGAGAGTTTATGTGGTAACAGCTTTTGCGAGTTGAAATCGATGAACTCGGGTTCGGTATGAGTGAGGGTAAGCCCCAGCGAATCGGTTACGTCGCGGAGTAGAGGAGTTGGAGCGGGTTCATCGGGCGTTGGCGTTTCTGTAGCGTCGGACTGGCGGAGGGTAAGCACCTGACTAACGGGTATGTTTCGGAGTGTTTGCTGCCGGGCCGGTTGGCCGTCGTGGGCGGGCCAAACAACGCGTAGTTCGCGAATCTGGTCAACGGCACCCAGCCCGAAATGAGCCACGGGTTCAACCGTAGACAGGTAACCCCGATACGGGCTGTGCTCGTACACTTGTTTCAGGTTTTTCGGGCCGGTTCGGGTGTCGTAGCTGATTGTTACAAAGGCACCCAGGCCCATCTTGTTCTGCGCAGGCCCGTCGAAGCGCACCCGCAGGTAGGCTGCCGACGCTCCCTGCTGCTCAATCAGGTTGTTTCGGTACACAAAGGCCGAATCGTTGATGTTGTTGACTACGTAGTCGAGGTCACCGTCATTGTCGAGATCACCATAGGCTGCTCCGTTCGAAAAGCTCGGCGTTTTCATGCCCCACTCTTCTGTTACATCGGCAAACGTAGGTACGTCGCCACCCCTGTTGCGAAACGCATAATTAGCAATTTTAACTACGGGAATCTGATCAAGAAGGAATCGCTTAGTGGTTACGATAGCGCTCTCCTGCCGAAACGAGATAAAATCCCGATCTGTTACGTCTTTTGGAAAACCATTAGTGATGAGTAAATCCCGGTTGCCATCATGATCGAAATCGACAAGTGACGGCGCCCAGCTCCAATCGGTTTCAGCCACATCGGCCAGCAGACTCACCTCGCTGAACAAAGGCGCACCACGCTCCACGTGAATAGGGGGGACGGCCGAACTGGAAGGCACCAGTGACCTGGACGTACCAGGGCTCATCGCAGTTGGTCTTGGCCCCTGATTTAGCTGCAGCGTATTTCGGACGTATTGGTAGTTGAACCCATACTGCTCGTTGTTCAGGTACGTCTGGTAATTGTTGGGGCCCACCAGCATCTTCTTCCGGAAATTGTCGCGCGGTAGCATGTCGACGGCTACGACATCCAATAAACCGTCGTTGTTTATATCGGCAATGTCATTACCCATCGCCGAACTACTGGTATGTTTGAAGTACTGGGCAGCCTCGTCCCGAAAGCCTGTGTGCCGGCCGTTGGTGTGCTGGTTTATCCAGAGCAGATCATCTGTCAGGTAATCGTTGGTAACGTAGACATCGCGCCAGCCATCCCGGTTTAAGTCGCTGATATTGAGGCCAAGACCATAGCCTTCCATCTGAATGCCTTCCTGCCTCGAGACGTTGGTGAATACGGCATGTCCCAGTTTGGAATCGAAATCGTTGCGATAGAGCCGGTCGGTTGTTTTTGAGGCACCATCGGCCACTTTGTTATGGTAGGCACCGGGACTACGCTCTTCAATGGTGTTGGTGAGCACATACAGGTCCAGGTCACCGTCATTATCATAGTCGAAAAAGGCAGCGTTGGTAGTATGCCCACTGTCGGCTACACCATATTCACGAGCCATTTCAGTAAAGGTCGGTACTCCGTTTTTTACACCCTGATTGATGTAGAGTAGGTTCTGCCGCTTTACTGAATCCTTACTCACCGTAGCCCCCACATAGAGGTCCATGCGCCCGTCGTTGTTGAGATCGACCATCGATACGCCTGAGCACCATTTCCCGGCTCCGCCAACCCCGGCTGCTGTGGTCACATCCTTAAACCGAAGGTCGTGTGATCCTGGCTCCGTTTGATTGATGAAAAGTCGGTTAGGTACCTGGTTGCCAGTAAAGAAAACATCCGTTCGCCCGTCGTTATCAAAATCACCGAGGGCCACTCCGCCACCATTATAAATGTATTCGAAATCGACAATGTTCATGGTGTCGTTGTCGACAATTCGGTTGGCAAAGTTGATCCCTGTATCCTGAGCAGGAAGTAATGAAAATAATGGTTTATGCCCAACCTCGCAGGCAGTAAGCAGCACAGTTAGACTTGCAGCAAGTGCTTGACTGATATAACGAAAATGCATTGTGACAAACACGGAACAAATGCTTTGTATGGAGTATAAATACGGAGTAATAATGATGTGTATTACGCCAATCAAGTTTCAAACCAGAACAATTTTATCCAGATTTACATCAAAATTGTCTTACACATTTAAAAAATAGAGTAAAAGCACATATTTTTGCGCTTAGCAATTTTATAAAGTACCTGGTATATTTTTGATTAAAACCAAGAATATACTTACTCAGTTAATTTACATTTTTTAAACCCTCTACTTACATGAGAAGTAAGCTTCTACAAATTACTTGTCTAAGCATAGTGCTATTCCTACTGGGAGTCAGCACGTTTGCTCAGAGCCGGCGCGTCACTGGACGTGTTTCCGGACCCGATGGCGGGATCCCGGGCATTAACGTAGTTATTAAAGGCACCTCAACCGGTACATCTACGGATGCAAACGGCGGGTACAGTCTGAATCTGCGGGGAAATACGGACGTACTTATCTTTTCTGGTATAGGCTACAAATCGCAGGAGCTAACTGTAGGCAGCCGTACTAATTTAGATGTAACGTTGGCCGAAGATGCTTCCGTGCTGAATGAAGTTGTGGTCACGGGTTATACCACTGACGACCGCAGAACAGTAACAGGTGCCGTTTCAACGGTTAAAGCGCGGGCTTTGCAGGCACAGCCATCAGGTAACGTAGAGCAGCAGTTACAGGGTCGTGTATCGGGTGTAACCGTTATCTCAAACGGTCAGCCAGGTACAGCCAGCCAGGTACGTGTTCGTGGTTTTGGTGCCTTCGGTGGTAACGAGCCTTTGTACGTAGTTGATGGCGTTCCGGTTGGTTCGGTAAACATTGTGGCTCCCGATGACGTGGAAACGACAACGGTACTGAAAGATGCTGCGGCAGCTTCGATTTATGGAGCACGTGCAGCCAACGGTGTAATTGTAATCACAACTCGTAAGGGCTCAAAGACACCGCGCAAAATGCAGGTGACGTATGACGGTCAGTATGGTGCTACCGATCCGGGCAAAGGGCAGGAGATGTTGAACCCAACTGAATTTGCTGACTGGACATGGCGTCAGTTCCGCAACACGGCGTTTCAAAATGGAACAACTGTTGCCTATAGCCACCCACAGTTTGGTACTGGCTCAACCCCCGTTATTCCTGATTACATTAACGTAGGCGGTGCAGCGGGTGTAGTTGGCTCGGTTGATCTGGCCGCTGCCAAACTCAAGTACAATATAAATCCGGCAGCTGGCTCTATCTATCAGGTAGTAAAGGCAAACAAGGCTGGTACCGACTGGTACAAAGAGATAACCCGCGTTGCGCCGGTTCAGCGTCATGGCTTCGGTTTCTCGGGTAGCGGCGAAGCCGCCCGCTATTATGTTGGCTTCAGCGCGCAGGATCAGAAGGGTATCCTGTTAAACAACGATTTCAAGCGGTACACATTCCGGGCAAACACGGAGTTTGATATCACGAAGAATGTTCGCATCGGTGAAAACCTCCAGTTCACGTACCTGTCTATCAATGGCCAGGGTGGTGGTAACGGCGGTCAGGGTGTAGCCGCTGACGAAAACGACGTACTACAGGCGTTCCGGATGCCATCGATCATTCCGGTTTATGACGAATTTGGTGGCTATGCAGGAACAGCAGCAAAGGGCTTTAACAACCCACGTAACCCCGTTGCCAACCGGGCCGGACAGAAAGACAACCGTGCGTTCAACGCCAACGGTTTCGGTAACATCTACCTTGAAGTAGAGCCAATTGAGTTCTTAACACTGCGTAGCAGCGTAGGTGGTCAGTACAACAACTTCTACAACTATAACTACACGCGGTTGCAGTACGAAAACTCGGAAAACAACTCGGCGTTTGGCTATGGCGAAGGTGGTGGCTACTCATTTGGCTGGACATTCACCAACACGGCTGCTTATAAGCGCAAGTTTGGCGTACACGGATTAGATGTAATCGTTGGTCAGGAAGCCCTGAATACCGGCGCAGGCCGCAACATCAATGGTAACGGTCAAAACCCGTTCTCGATCGATCCAAACTTCATTACCCTGAACACCGTATCAGCTACAGGTCGTAACGTCGGTAGCGGTCAGTTTAAAGGTGTAAACTTCTATTCGCTGTTTGGTCGCGTAAACTATGTTTACAACGACAAGTACATCTTTACCGGTGTAATGCGTCGTGACGGCTCAAGCCGGTTTGGTGCCAACAATCGCTACGGGGTGTTCCCGGCGGCATCTGTTGCCTGGCGTTTGTCATCTGAGCCATTCATGAAGAATGTGCCCTGGGTTACGGATCTGAAAGTTCGTGGTGGTTACGGTTTGATGGGTAACTCAAACAACGTAGACCCAAACAACCAGTTCAGCTTATATGCAGCTAGCCTGGGTAACTCAGCTTACGATATCAACGGATCGAACTCAAGCACAGTGGAAGGCTACTACCGGTCACGGATTGGTAACGCCAACGCGAAGTGGGAAACGTCGATCACCAGCAACATTGGTATTGATGGTTCATTCTTCAACAACCGGTTAGAGGTGATTCTTGACCTGTGGCGGAAAGACACCAAAGACCTGCTCTTCCAGGTGCCCATTCCTGACGTAATCGGTACGTACGCGGCAGCTCCGGCGGTAAACATCGGTGAGATGCGCAACCAGGGTATTGACCTGCAGGTGATCGGTCGTGGCCGGATCGCATCAGAAGTAGGCTACGAAGCTAATGTTACCGCCAGCTTCCTGAGCAATAAAATTGTTGCGCTGGCTCCCGGCCTAACCTACCTGACTACGGTAGACCCAGGTTTCCGTGGCATTAACCCGATCCGTAACCAACTGAACTACTCCCTGTCGTCATTCTATGGTTACAAGGTGCTGGGTCTGTTCCAGAGCAAAGAAGAGGTAAGTGCCGCTCCTACGCAGGAGGGCGCTGGCCCCGGCCGTTTCCGGTATGCTGACCTGAACAACGATGGCAAAATCACTCCTGAAGACCGTACGTACCTGGGTAGCCCGGTACCAACCTTCACGGGTGGTCTGAACCTGAAGTTCACGTACAAGGCGTTTGATCTTGAGATGTATGGTTATACATCGATTGGTAATAAGATCTTCAACGTATCGAAGTGGTTCACCGATTTCTACCCCTCGTTCGCTGGTGCTGCCATCAGCGCCCGCGTAAAGAACTCATGGTCTCCTGAGAACAAGAGCGGTACTGTACCCATTTTCGAGTCAGCGTCTAACTTCAGCACCAACACACAGTCGAACTCATACTATGTAGAAGACGGCTCATACTTCCGCATGCAGAACCTGTCGGTTGGCTACAACCTGCCAAGCAGCCTGCTGAGCAAGGTTAAACTACAGCGTATGCGGGTGTTTGTATCAACCAATAACTTGTTCACGATCACTAAATACCAGGGTCTTGACCCGAGTGTAGGTGGTAACGCTGACACCAACTTCGGAATCGACGTAGGTAACTACCCAATCACTCGCAGCGTGCTGGGTGGTGTATCGCTGGCATTCTAAAAACGAGGATTCTTTAAATCCGTTTAACAAAATCATACAATGAGAAACAATATAAAATTCTTAATTCTGGGTGCCACTACTGCCCTGAGTTTGGTGACTGTTTCGTGTAAAGACACTTTCCTGGAAGTGCCTGTAACAGGACAGTTGGCCGGTGCTCAGCTTAGCTCTAAGTCAGGTATCGAAGGCTCACTGATTGCCGCCTACTCGATTCTGAATGGCCGTGGCGACCGGCTGGCATCATTCTCTAACTGGGTGTGGGGCGGTATTCGTGGCGGTGACGCCAACAAAGGCACTGACCCAGGTGACTTCTCATCGATCAACCCGCATCAGCGCTTCGAGACAAACTCTAGCAGTGGTGAAATCGGAGGTACGTGGCAGCGTAAATACGAGGGTATCAGCCGTTGTAATACGACACTGAATCTCTTGAAAAACGCCCCTGCAGACATGTCGGCTGCCGATCAGACCCGAGTTGCCGCCGAGACCCGCTTCCTGCGCGGATTATACTACTTCGATTTGAAGCGGTTGTTTGGCGATGGAGCTCCTTATATCGACGAAACCGTTGATTATGGTACCGGTATCGAGAAAGTAACAAATGGAGTGAACCTATGGCCTAAAATTGAAGCTGACACTAAGTTTGCTTACGATAACCTGCCAGAAACTCAATCGGCTACAGGCCGGGTGAACAAGTGGGCTGCTGCTTCGCAGTTGGCTAAGGTGTATCTCTATCAGAAAAAATATACCGAAGCGAAAGCGCTGTTCGATCTGATTATCGCCAACGGTAAAACGTCGAACGGTAAGAAGTACGGTCTAGTACCACGCTATTCTGACCTGTTTAGAGCATCGAACGACAACAACGAAGAGTCGATCTTTGCCATTCAGGCTGCTGCCAATACTGGTAACGTGAACAACGCTAACCCAGAGTTTGACCTGAACTTCCCGTATAACACGGGGCCTAACGGTCCGGGTAACTGCTGCGGTTTCAACCAGCCAAGCTTTGAGTATGTGAACTCATTCCGTACCAACGCCAATGGCCTGCCGCTGCTCGATGGCACCTACAATGCAACGGCCAATGCCGTTAAAACAGATATGGGTGTGCTGTCGAAAGACACGTTCACGCCAGATGCCGGTAACCTCGACCCACGCCTCGACCACACAGTTGGCCGTCGTGGTATTCCATACCTGGATTGGCAGGATCACCCTGGTGCCGACTGGATTCGGAACCAGCCTAACGGTGGTCCATACTCACCTAAGAAGTTTACGTATTATAAGTCGGACGTAGGTTCTTTGCAGGACAACAGCTCATGGACGCCCGGTTACTCAGCTCTGAACGTACCTCTAATTCGTTTTGCCGATGTGCTGCTGATGGCCGCTGAGTGCGAAATTGAAGTAGGTTCGCTGACCAAGGCATTGGAATACACGAACATGGTTCGTAAGCGGGCGGCTAATCCAGCCGGTTTCGTAACGAAAGCAGGTGCGCCTGCTGCCAAGTATGTGATTACTGAATACCCTGCGTCTGAATTTGCATCGAAGGCTTCGGCTACGAGAGCTGTTCGCTTCGAGCGTCGTTTAGAATTGGGTGATGAAGGTCACCGTTTCTTCGACCTCGTTCGTTGGGGTGTTGCTGCCGAAACGATCAACGCGTACCTGACCTATGAAGGTGCCGCAGGCCGTCTGCCAACAACCCTGGGCGGTGCGAAGTTTACGCCGAACAAAAACGAGTTACTGCCTGTACCACAGACACAAATCGACATTCAGGGTAAAGACATCCTGAAGCAGAACCCCGGTTTCTAAGATAAGTACATAGTCCATTCAGTGAAAAAAGGGGCTGGCGATTTCGTCGGCCCCTTTTTTATGCTCGTACCAGAACTGGTTACACTGCTTTCGAATTGGTGTAGGCTTGCGCTGTAGCAGCCCCCCTCGCTGCTAACTAAAAAAAGGGCCAGCCTCGTGAGAAGCTGGCCCTTTTTCATTGGGTAATGTACCTGATTAATTGTAACCCGGATTCTGCTTCAGCACGCCCGTTCCCTGCAAATCGATCTGGGTTTGTGGCAATGGTAAATATTCGTTCTTACCTGCTGTGAACACGGCACCGCTGTAGGCATTCGAGAGCTTTCCTTTTTCGTAAGCCAGGAATGCATTGAGCGTTGGCGCGGCAATTTCCCACCGAACCAGATCAAAGAACCGCTGACCTTCTTCGGCCAATTCGATCTTACGCTCGAAACGGACCGTCGACCGGGCAATCTCTTTGTTGACAAATGAAGCCGCTGGGTACGGGCTGATCACGTAGTTAGCAGCGGGTTTGCCATCATTGGTGGTAACAAAGCCGGCTGGGTTAGCCGCCCGGGTACGTACCTGGTTTACGTAATTCATGGCCGTTTGTAGGCTACCAACCTCAACTTCGGCTTCGGCCGCCATCAGGAGTACATCCGAATACCGCATCAGTACGATGTTCGTTGCCGACCAGCCTTTCGTCCAGTTTGATACGTCGGCTACTTTGCCCTGCTGAGCTAGGTAGAAGACATACTTTTTGGTCGAGTAAGGACCACCAAACGACTGGTTACGAGTCCAGGCGCTGGTAAACGGGCCATAGTCGAGATAGGGAATACCCCGGCGGCCAACCGTATGATCGAGGCGTGGGTCAACTGAGCGAGTGTCGGGTGTGAAAGCGTCGCCGGGCAACAGGCCCATATCCGTCTTCAACTCGTTGGTAGCGTTGTCATATGCACCGTTGGCCTGTGCAATATCGATAGGAAGTCCGTTTGCATTAGTCCGGAACGAGTTGGCCATATCGAAGCTAGGCTTAAAGAAGTCACAGCAGGTTGCCCCGATACCCGCACTGTACGGGTAGTTCAAGTTCAGGTCGCCAGAAGCCGCATCTGAGCTACCGGCATTGGCCACGTTTTGCGTCGAGAAAACGGCTTCTTCACTGTTTTCATTGGCCGCGTTGAACACCTGTGCGTATTGAGGTACCAAGCCGTACTTTTTACCATTCGTCGTTTTACCGTTGGCCACAATCAGGTCATACAACGCCTTAGCTTCAGCATACTTTTTCTGGTACATATAGGTACGTGCCAGATAAGCCGCTGCTGCCCATTTGTTGGCCCGACCGGCCTGCGTGTTTGTTTCGGCCAGGTTATCGTAGGCGAATTTGAAGTCAGCCTCAATCTTTGGCCAGATGTCTGTATTGTTCGGGATTGCTTTGATGGTAGCGCCAAAATCAGAGCCATAATCAACCGTTTCGTCAACGTAGGGCACCATATTAAACGTCCGCTTCAAATCAAAATAATAGAGACCACGCAGGAAGCGAGATTCCCCCGATAGTTGCTGCTTGAGGGCGGCCGTTACGGTCGGATCTGCAGATGGAAGCAGGCGAATAACCGAGTTAGCCCGGCTAACACCTTCATACAGGGCCTGCCAGCGCGCATTCAACTCTGCGCTGGATGCGTTGATCAGGTACGTTTCGAAAGGCGTGATAGCATTGAAATCCGATGGATCAGAACCCTTATTGGCATCGCCGCCCATAATGCTGCCGTACACCCAGTTGGTAGGGCTGGCCGTTTGCGAGTAACCGCGTCCATTGAGCTGAGCATACGTACTGATCAGCAGACCCTGTAGGCCGTTGTTCGTTGTCAACGATGTGTTAAGCAACTGGCCCGCAGGAGTTACATCGAGGAACGAATCTTTACAGGCTATGGAAATTACAGTCAGGATGAGCAGTACACTCGCCCCTTTTGTTAATGTCTTTTTCATCTTACTACTGTTTGTAACAAATTGAATCGTGAGGAGTCAGGATAACCCGTCTGACAAGGCGAACCATGGTCAAACGGGTTATGCGCCGACAAAAATTAGAAACCAATGCTCAGGCCGGCGTTGTAGCTGCGGGTGATCGGGTAGTTCCCTACATCGATGCCAAAGTTCTGGTCAGCTGCGCCACCTACACCCGGATCGAGGCCTTTGTAACCTGTTACCGTGAAGATGTTGTTAGCGGCCAACGACAACCGGATGCGGCTTAAGCCCAGTTTACCCACCACAGCGGCCGGCAATGTGTAGCCCAAGGTTATGTTCTGCATCCGCAGGTAAGAGCCGTTCTCAACGTAGAAAGAGTTAGGTACGTTGTTGGTGCTCAGGTTTGCCACATCTTCAAAAATTGGCTGCATGGTGTTGGTATTCGTTGGGGTCCATGAATCTTTCACGCGGGCGCTGATCGCCGCTCCCGAAAAGGATGGATAGAAATCGGTGAACCACTTCGACATGTTGAAGATCTTGTTGCCAAGTGAGGCGTACAGGTACGTTGCCACATCGAAGCCCTTATACGTTACCCGGAGATTGACACCACCGGTAAATTTCGGGATTGGGCTACCCAGGAAAGTGCGGTCACTGTTGTCGATCTTACCGTCGCCGTTGACATCAGCATAGCGGAAGCGGCCAAGACCTGCGCCTTCCTGCGTAGGTGCAGAGTTGATCTCTTCTCTAGTCTGGAACAGGCCGATGACCTGATAGCCGAAAAACGAAGCCAGCGGCTGGCCTGGTGCATTCCTGGTTTCGGGGAGTGATAGCCGGTTTGTGCCGGGTGCTACGTCGAAGTAAGGAACACCGGGGGCCAGTGACTGAATTTTGTTACTCAGAAGGCTACCTGTTACGTTCAATTCATAGCCAACATCGCTGGTAGCTACTTTGCCCCGGGTGATGACCTGAATATCGATACCCTGGTTACGCATGCTGGCAATGTTTACCGACGGAGCCGTTGCGCGCTGTCCGATTACGCCTGGAATAGGCACCTGGAAGAGCAGATCCTTCGTGTCTTTCCGCCATACGTCGAAGATGATATCCAGTTTGCCATTCAGGAATGACCCATCAATACCGAGGTTGGTTGTCGTGCTGGTTTCCCATTTGGCATTCGGGTTACCAATCCGGCTCCGGTAAAATCCTGGATCTACACCAGAGTTACCGCCACTGATGTCATACGAGTTAGCCACGTTTGACTGATACAGGCTGTACTGGTTGTTTGGGTCCACGTTGTTCGAGTTACCCATCTGTCCCCATCCACCGCGTACTTTCAAATCTGTCACAAACGGAATGTCCTTCATGAATGGTTCGGCTGACAAACGCCAGGCTGCCGACAGCGCCGGGAATACCCCGTAGCGGTTAGAAGCACCGAACCGAGAAGAACCATCACGACGAATCACACCGGTGAAGATGTACTTGTCGAGCAAGCTATAGTTAACCCGGCCAAACTGTGAGTAGAAGTTTACGCCGCTAAACAAATCACTGTTCGACTGACGGCCTGCGGCTGAAGACGTTGTGATGTTAGCATAGTTTGGGTCCGTCGAGAATGGGTTGAGGCCTACTCCGCTTAGATTCCGACCTGCACCGGTGTTCAGGGCTTCCAGGCCTACCAGCACATCAACGTTGTGGATACCGAACCGCCGTTTGTACTGGGCCGTGTTCGTGAATGTCCAGGCGATGTTATAGCCAGCACCTTCGTTGATCCGGAAACCGCCGTTGTTACCTTCTGCGTTTTCGTAGGTGTTACGCGAAGTCGTTTTGTTATAGTAGTTTGACAGTGAGCCGCCAATGCTACTCCGAACGGTCAGGTCTGGAATGACGTCATACTCCAGGTATGCATTACCGAAGAAACCGATGTTGAAATTTCGGTTGTTCCGGGCGCCATCACGAGCCGCTACAGGGTTTACGGGGTTATTGAACCCTTTGGCTGCTGTACCGGCGTACCCACCAAATACGTCATATACCGGAATGATTGGCGCAATACGGAAGGCGGTAAGAATATCGCTTTCTTCCTGCGATAAGTTCTGTCCAGCATTACCGCCGATCTGACCTGAGTTGTCGATGTACGTAGCCTGCAAGTTTTCGCCAAAGCGCAGTTTCCGGTTTTTAAGGATGTCGAACTCGGAGTTAGCGCGGAAGGTATACCGGCTGAAATTGTTGTTCAATAGAATACCTGCCTGTGTTTGCTGACTAACGCTGAGGTAGTAACGGCTGCTTTCGCTGCCGCCCGAGAAGCCCAGCGTGTGACGCATCAGTGGGGCCGTGCGGGTAATCGCTTTGTACCAGTTTGTACCAGCTTGGTTAGCCCGCGTTACCTGATAGATGCCACCCAGCGATGGATCGATGTTATACCGGGTACGTTCGGCGGCCAGATCAACGCCACCCGTTACGCCAAACCGGTTGCCAACCTGTATGTATTCAGGTAAAACAGGCGTTAGCCCCTGACCGTACTGACCACTGGCAATGCCGGTGAAGCTGTTCGGCCCGATAGTCTCACCATTGGCCAGCAGCCGGTTCCGAACTGCGTTCCAGGTCCAGTCTGCCTGTTCCTGCGGATTAAGAATGGCTGGAGCCGTTCCTGGGTCTGTTACTCCATACAGGCCATCGTACGAAACGGTTAGTCGTTGCGCCTTACGCTGCCCTTTTTTCGTGGTCACGACAATAACGCCGTTGGCAGCCCGTGCCCCATAAATCGAAGCAGCGGCAGCATCTTTCAACACTGTCGTTGTTTCAATGTCATCGGGGCTGAGGTTGCCAATGCCCCCCGTAGGTACGCCATCGACAACATACAGTGGCTGGTTGCCACCGAAGGCGCCAAAACCACGTACCCGGATGGTGTTATTGGCACCTGGCTGACCACTGGCAATAACTGTTACCCCGGCTACGCGCCCCTGCAACTGGGTTTCAACGTTGGCTGACGGAACGGCCGCCAAATCCCGCGCTTTAACCGTTGAAACCGAGCCCGTGTTGTCTCGCTTGCTGTCGGTCGAATAACCCGTAACGATTACCTCGTTCAGGGTCGAGGCTTCTTCCTGCAACTCAACTGTAACGCTGGTACGTGTACCAATCGTTACGTCGACAGATTTGTAACCAATTGCCGACACGGTAAGCACGTCGGCTGTACCGCGCAGGGGTAAGCTAAATGCTCCGTTGGCATCTGTGCTGGTCCCTGTTGTTGTACCCTTAATAACCACTGTAGCACCCGGAACCGGCTCCGTATTACTGGTAACCGTACCGGTGATCCGCCGATCCTGTGCTATACCATTCATGCACCACACCAACATGAATGCCCCCAGTAATAAATACCGGAGGTTTCCGTAAAACTTTGTGTTCATCTAGTCGAGTTAATTAAATTGTGAAAACGAATCAATGTAAAATGCTACACCTATCTTTCAAAGTATATTTTGATACTTTTTAACTTATTCCTGACATTAAAAAGTGATTTACGATATAAACAGGGAAATTGCATTAATATAAGCCGTTGTAAATCAGTTTATTATACAATAATTTTGATCTCAATTTATTATTTTTTCTTTAAAAATATTATTTTGCATTATATTACTATACGCATTAAAACAACTCAGTAATTGCCTGCGTATTACTTATTTTTGTCGTTGTATAAATACGTAATGCCTAAACTAATTTAACTGAATTGTAAAAAATGTGCTAAGTAGTTCGTCTGGTTAATTCGTGTAAATACTCATGGTTTTTCGAAGGTTAACGCCGTTTTTTTTTGCAGTACTTACAAGCTGCTTAGTAGCTTGCCAGTCGTCGCCAACCCCTCTCTTTAGCTCATTACCGGCCGAGGAAACAGGGATTACGTTCGCCAATCGAATCACCGAATCTGATTCGGCGAGTATTCTGGATATCGAATACTTCTACAATGGTGGTGGCGTAGCCCTGGGCGATTTCAATAACGACAGCCTGCCCGATGTTTTTTTTACGGGTAATCAGGTAGCGAACCGGCTGTACTTGAATAAGGGTGATTTCAAATTTGACGATATCACGCAGGCGGCTGGCGTTACCGGCAGCGGGAAATGGTGCTCGGGAGCAACCATCATTGATATAAACAATGATGGTTGGCTGGATATATACGTCAGCGCCACCCTGAGCAGGGCTGACAAACAGCGGGAAAACCTGCTATATGTAAATCAGGGGTTAACGAATGGTAAACCCGCGTTTCGGGAGATGGCCAGCGAGTATGGTATTGCTGACAATAGTCACACGACCCACGCCGCTTTTTTCGACTATGATAACGACGGGGACCTCGACCTGTACCTGCTCACCGACCGCATCGACGAATACCCGAACGTGTACCGGGCGAAGGTAAATGATGGTTCGTCATTGAATACTGACCGGCTGTATCGAAACGACCCTAATGCAACACTTGGTCATCCGGTGTTCACAAACGTGTCGGCACAGGCGGGCATTATCCACGATGGCTATGGACTTGGCCTAAATATCGTGGATATAAATCGCGACGGATGGAAAGATATCTACGTGACCAACGATTACCTCTCCGACGACCTGCTGTATATCAACAACCACGATGGTACGTTTACTGACCGGGCCGCCGAGTCATTTAAGCATACTAGCAACACGGCGATGGGTAACGACGTAACCGACATTAATAATGACGGTCTGGTTGATGTGATTGCGGTGGATATGATGCCCCGCGACAATGTACGGAAGAAGATGATGCTGGCGGCCAATAGCTACCAGACGTACCTGAATAATGACCAGTACGGGTACAGTTATCAGTTTGTTCGTAACACGGTACAACTCAACCAGGGGATGCGGCCAAACGCAGGGGCGCCAGCTTTTAGTGAGATCAGCCTGCTGGCCGACGTAGCCGAAACCGACTGGAGCTGGGCACCTATGGTGGTTGATTTTGACAACAACGGCTTTCGTGATCTGCTCATTACCAATGGCTTCCCGAAAGATGTGACCGATCGCGATTTCATGACGTTCAGGGCTGAAAGTGGGCAGGTGGCGACTAAAGATTTCACGCTGGCTCAGATTCCGGTGGTAAAAATCAGCAACTACGCATTCCGAAATAATGGTGACCTTACGTTCTCCGATGTCACCAAAGACTGGGGCATTGATGTCCCCTCGTTTTCGAACGGTGCGGCCTACGGTGATCTTGATAATGACGGTGACCTCGATTATGTGGTCAATAATATCAATGACTCAGCCTTTGTGTACCGGAACAACCTCAACGAACGGACGCCTGAGCAAGCCAATTACCTACGAGTGAAGTTTACCGGCCCGGCACAGAATAAAATGGGACTTGGGGCTATTGTGGAATTACACTATGGAAAGCAGAACGAGCAGCAACAGGTGTATGAACATAGCCCATATCGAGGCTATTTGTCGACGGTTGAACCCATTGCTCATTTTGGGATGGGTAAGGAGAAGACCATCAACGAGGTACGTATTATCTGGCCAGCCATCGGTACACAGCCGGCCCGGCAGCAGACATTACGGAATGTGAAGGCCAATCAGGTGCTGCTGGCTGACAGCCGAAACGCGAATGAGCCTGTTTCGCCACCTGCAAGCCAGCCTGCTCAACTATTTAGCGAAGTGACCGACTCGCTGGCCATAACGTACCTGCATCAGGAACCGGAGTACATCGATTTTAATACGCAGAAACTGCTGCCGCATAAACTGTCGCAGTATAGCCCTGGTGTGTCGGTCGGAGATGTCAACGGAGATGGACTCGACGATCTGTTCATAGGGGGATCCCGTACCCAAAAAGGTCATTTTCTGCTGCAAACAGCGACTGGTGCCTTTACAGAAAAAGACTTATTGCCTACTGAAAACGGGCCTAATGGCAAGGCTGAGGAAGATATGGGTACGCTGCTGTTCGATGCGGATCGCGATGGTGACCTTGACCTATATATTGCCAGCGGCGGCAGTGAAGGGGAGGCGAATACACCCGTTTATCAGGATCGGCTATATGTGAACGATGGAAAAGGTCAGTTCACCCGAACAACAGGTACGTTACCCATCAACATGATCAGCAAGTCGTGCGTGAAAGCCGCCGACTTCGACCGCGATGGTGACCTTGATCTGTTTATTGGCGGACGGGTGATTCCTGACCAGTACCCCAAGCCAACATCGAGTGTGTTGCTGCGCAATGACAGCAAACCCGGACAGCCCCGCTTCACCGACGTGACGACCCAATTGGCTCCGGCCCTAAACGATATTGGCCTTGTCTGTGATGCCCTCTGGACCGACCCCGATAACGATGGCGATCTCGACCTGATGCTGGCTGGCGAATGGATGCCCTTGACCTTGCTGACCAACGAAGCGGGTAAATTGACGAAGAAAGCCGCCGATACTCAACTGGCTGGTGCAGTGGGGTGGTGGAACTCACTGGTGGCCGGTGACTTCGATCGCGACGGCGATATCGACTATGTGGCTGGTAACCTGGGGCGTAACGCTCGAATGCGGGCCAGCAAGCAGGAGCCGGTACGCGTGTATGCCGGTGACTTCGACAACAATGGCTTTTACGACGCCATACCTACCATTTTTATCCCTGATGCGGAGGGCCGACGGCAAGAGTACTCGTTTCATGGTCGTGAAGACCTGATCAAGCAGATGATTGTGATGCGGCGGCGGTTTCCCTACTACAAGGATTTTGCCACGGCTTCTATTGATAAACTGCTCACGCCCGAAGAACGGCAGCAGGCCATGGTGCTGGAAGCTAACTACCTGGAATCAGCTTATGTCGAGAATAAAGGCAACGGTACGTTTGCGGTTCATGCACTGCCTGTACAGGCTCAACTTGCGCCTGTCTTCGGGATGGTCGCCGATGATGTAGATCGTGACGGAAATCTGGATGTGGTGCTGGTTGGCAACGACTATGGCGGCGAAGTACTAGCCGGACGGTATGACGCCCTGAACGGACTGATGCTTCGGGGCGATGGCAAAGGCCACTTTAGCGCTCAATCTATGGCAACCAGCGGTTTCTACGTACCCGGAAACGCGAAAGGACTGGCGCAACTCACCGACAGCCGGGGTGCCGAGTTACTGGTAGCAACTCAAAATCGAGGGCGGCTATGCGTATTCCGTAACAGTAAACCCGCCAGGCAGGTACGTCTTCGACCAACTGATGTGTCGGCTGTAGTGCGTTTCGCTGATGGAAAACAACAAAAGGTAGAGCTTAGCTATGGTAGTTCGTTTCTGTCGCAGTCGGCCCGGACACTGCTTCTCGGTCCGCAGGTGAAAGCGGTTGAACTGACTAATTCGCAGGGACGGAAACGCCTTGAGTCTCTGCCAGGTAGTGTGGCAAAACGGTAGACAGGCAAAAACAGATTATTTCAGGAAGGTGCGGTAGGTACGTGCAATACGGGTGGGTTGCACATGGCAGGCAAAAAGAACAACCGCAGCCAGGTTGGCCAGTTGCACCCGCAACCAGGAATTGGCCTCGTATTTACGGGCCGACACAACCACGTTTTTGGGGATGACGGCAAAGCGGGCCTGTTGTTCAATGCGGCGAATTATGTCAAAATCTTCCATGATGACATAGTGCTCATCGAACCCATGCAGGCGGTCGAACAGGGCTCGCGTAATGAACAGCGTTTGGTCGCCACCCCGGCTCATGAGCCCGCCAAATCGGGTGCCATAGCTATTTACGCGCAGCATGATGCTGTCTGAATCGAACCGGAATCGGTAGCGACCCGCCTCAAACCCGTCGGATATTGCTTGGGCAATGTCAGTAGTGAAGTCGGGGTGTAGCCGTACATCGGCATGTACAAAATAGAGTATGTCGCCCGTTGCGTATTGAACGCCAAAATTCATCTGGGCCGCACGGCCTGGCCTGGGTGATGTTATGACAGTAGCACCAGCCCGACATGCGCACTCAACGGTGGTGTCGCTGCTACCGCCGTCAACAACCAGCACCTCAGCCACTTGTTGGTTGGCGTAGGCAAACACATCGCTTACTACCGCCGCAATCGACGTTGCTTCATTGAAGGCAGGTATGATAACACTGATACGCATCGTGACACAAATGTCGTGATAGACAAACGCCCGGCAAAGCTAGTAGCTGCCGGGCGTTTTGCCACCTTCACAAAAAATCGGACCAGTCCGACTAAGCAATAAACTGACTGGCAATAGCCAATACGTCGGCTTTGCTCAGTGGCTCGTCGAATGATTCGGTAACCGCTTCAACCGACTTGCCTGATACGCTGGTTAGTTCTACACCAAGTTGGTTGGTGTAGCTTTCGCCCGCATAAATAGCTGCTGGCAGGCCGCTTGAATCAGAATTGGTAATCCAGCCTTTGAAGCCGCGCAACGCCCGAACCCGAGCGGCATGGCGTGCTTCTACTGAGTGGATGTTCAGGGCTACTTCCAGAATGGCAGGAGCCGGAATCAGGTTACCTGCCTGACCTTTGTAGGCGCGTACACCTGTATCTTCAAATGCTTGCGATAGGGCGGCGTACGTTTGGAAATTCGAGAATACCGTTGGGAAGAAGCCCTTGCCGGTGAAATCGAATGTAGGCTTGGCTACTGCCTGAGAGCCCAGAACTGAACGCAACAGACGAACGTGTGCTTCTTCGTGCTTCCGGATCTGGCGGAAGATCTCCATGTACTGGCTTGGAATCAGGCCGCTAGTTTCGGTACCACGAACATAAAATTCTGCTTCCAGGTACTCAAGGGTCAGGGCGAAGTTGAGCACATCCACTACACCTGCTGGCAGACCTGACTGACCGTATGCGTTAGAGAGGGCCGAGGCCATTACTACGGGAGCAGCAGCTGCTACTTTTGCCGCTTTGTTTGCCCACATGCTGAACATGTTACGGCGTGATACATGGGCCAGACGGTCGAAAACCTCGCCATCGACGGACTCCAGCTCGTTGAGAATATTTTGCAGATTCATTGCTGAGTTTCTGTTTTTCGATGAAAAGATTAATTAAGCCAGTGTGAAGGTGATGGTCTCCTGAACAAATGGAGCCACAATCGCCAACACAGCACCTGGTTCACGCGAACGCTCCAGACCCTGACCATCAACGGGGGTATCACCCGCGAATGAGCTTGAGAATGGGAATTGTAACTCGCTCAGCAAGGCAGCGTGACGGGCTTCTACCGATACGATTTTACCGGCAGTAAGCAGGTAGTTCGCCGTTTTCAGGTATTTACCGGCACCATTGTAGGCGGTTACACCAACATCTTCGAACTGACGGGCTACGTCGATGGCTACCGACCGCTGACGGAAGTTAATGCCACTGAAGTTAGGAGTCAGACCGGGGATGGCAGCTGAGCCAAGGGCAGCTTTGAAGAACTGGCGGTGAACCACTTCATGATCGCGGATGTCGGTAAACATAGCGCGCTCCATGGCGGTCATTTCTGGATAAGGGTTAGCCAGCAGCATTTCGTAATAAGCTGCCTCGAGTTGCTCCAGCGCGTAGGCATAGTTTAGGATGGCCACTTCGCCAGTTCCCAAATCTACAGTTATGCCATTGCTCATTTGCCGGGCATACTTGTTGAGATTATACTCAGGCGTAGTTGATACGGCTACCTCGCTGTCTGGTGTGCAGGATGACAGGATCCCACCTACTACTGCGGCTCCACCCACATAACGTAGGAACGACCGACGACCCACACCGTCAACGCGGGCCGGCGACTCGGGTAATGTGTTAAGTTCTTCCATAATCGTAGAAATAAGAATCGGTTAAGCCCATCCGGTTGTTCGGAAAAGCTTAGGGTATACGATTATGGAAGAACTTTGGATTTCACATATTGACGGTACGGGAAAAAAATAATTTTAAAAAGCTAAAACCTACTTTTAAATAGACAAAATTGAATGAATAGTGACAATGAGCCGCCTGCATTCTATTTTACCTTTTTAGATTGCTAAAAATGAATAGAAGCCTTTCTGGTCTACCTTTTTAGCCACTTAGATGGATTTAGTACGGGAAGCGGGTAGGTGCTGCCCAGCGTAACACCGTAGCTGGTCAGTTGCTGGCTGTCAAGCTGCGATACCAAATGAACCTTGTTGGCAGGTACGTTACTGAGTTCAGGAAGCCAGTGTTTTACAAAATCACCCTGCTCGTCATAGCGGGTAGCCTGACTGTAAATGTTAAAATATCGGTCTTCCCGCGGGTCGTTGCCTACGCCGGCTACGTAGTTCCAATTGCCCCAGTTGCTGCACGGGTCATAATCGACGAGCAGACTCTCAAAGTAAGCTGCGCCCCAGGTCCAGTCAATGCCGAGGTCTTTCACCAGGAAACTGCCCACGTTTTGCCGCCCCCGATTGCTCATAAAGCCCGTGGCGTTCAGCTCGCGCATGTTGGCATCGATGAATGGAATACCCGTGTTGCCGGACGCCCACCGCTGAAACAGGTCCAGGTCATGTACCCACTTCTTCTGTAAGTCGTGCTTGATGCCGCTTGGTTTAAACAAGCGTGAGCCAAAACGTAGAGCAACAAACCGGAAGAAATCGCGCCAGATCAGCTCAAAAATTAGCCAGTAGGTCGAGTCATTGGCAACGCGTTCACGCTCATACCGTTTCACTTCGTGGTAAACCAGCCGGGGCGACAAACAACCGTGGGCCAGCCAGGCCGAAAACTTACTGGAATAGGCTTCGCCCAGCATTCCGTTGCGTGTTTCTTTGTAGGTACGTATCCGATCACTCGCCCACAAATAGTGGTTAAGCCGGTCGAGGGCTATCGTCTCACCGCCTCTGAACGGCACTGCGGCGCGTACATCGGTCTGTAGCGCTTCGGTGTAACCTAATTTTGACAGAGAAGGCAACTCACCCGCGTCGATATCGCCGGGCATACGTACCTGATCAGGGGCTGGATCGAGGTCACGTACCTGCGTTTTTTTCTCTACGCTGTTTCGAAACTGAGTAAACACGTCAGGGAGCTTGGCAATACCGAACGGCAGGTCCCGGATGTGATAGAGCGTGCTACCCCAGAATAATTCAATGTCAATGTTGAGAGGTTTAAGCCGTTTCGACAAAGCAGATTCAACGTCTGTTTCCTCCACCGTTACCTCTTTGCTCGCATAAACGGCCGTAGCATCAATCTCCTCGGCCATATCGGCCAGAATCCGTGCCGGGTCGCCCACCCGAATAATCAGATCGGCCCCACGCGCCCGAAGTGACGCACGCAAATCGGCAATGCATTCGAGCAGGAAACTGGCGCGGAAAATGCCTGTTTTTCTGATGCCAAGCCTGGGAATATCCCGAAACTGTTTGGGGTCTAAGATGTAGACGGGTAACACCTGAAGTGCCTCATTACAGGCCGCCGTGAAACCAGGATTATCGTGTAACCGCAGATCGTTGCGGAACCAGTACAGAATACGATTGTGGGATGACATAGGTTGGTACGTACCCGAAAAGGGCACAATACCCCAACCGAAGACAACGAAAAAAGGTTAGCTAACGGCCCGAAGATTTCAGTCAGCTAATACGTTAACAGGCCGTGAAATTAACTTCCTCAAATCTTTCGCGTATTTACCGGGCCGTTCTCCAGGTTCAGTACACCGCGTGGGCAGACGGCCGAGCAGATACCGCAACCAACGCAGGATGACCGCACGATGTCTTGCCCTTTTTGGGCGTAGGCCCGCACGTCGATGCCCATTTCGCAGTAGGTCGAGCAGTTGCCGCAGGAGATGCATTGTCCGCCGTTTGTCGTGATCCGGAACCGCGATTTAAATCGTTGAACCATACCTAGATATGCTGCCAGTGGGCAGCCAAACCGGCACCACACGCGGTTACCCATCAGCGGATAAAAACCCGTGCCAATAACCCCGGCAAAGATGGAGCCGATCAGAAAACCATACGCTTTACGAACGCTGTATGAATCGATGAAGCCGAAAAGAGTGCTCTGACCGGTGAAGTAGCTGTAGAGTACCAGCAACGTCATCACAACCGCGAAAACCAGTACTGAATGCACCAGTACGCGCTCAATTTTCCAGGACTTCAGCGACTTGTCCGACAGGTGACGATACGGGTCACCGAGCGTTTCGGCCAGCCCGCCACAACCGCAAACCCACGAACAGTACCATCGCTTACCGACAAAGTACGTGATCGTCGGGACGCCTACCGTTGACAGGGCCGTGCCCCAGACAAACATGAAAATCCCCAACGTGCCTGCCTGTAATTTCGCGTTGATCTCGTAGTCGAAGAAGAAGTCATAATCGAGGGGCCAGATGCTTTTCAGGTCCTGATAAGGCGCGTTCAGCAGGCTCATCACTTCAGGAATAAGAAAGGCAAAAAAGAGCTGAAACGCCATGACCGACCAGGTGCGGTACTGCTGGTACCGGCTGTGGCGGTACTTGATCAGCATTCTGACGCCCATGACCACTACAGCCACCGTATACAGAAAACCGTAGAGAAACCATTTGCTGGCGGGCCCTCCGTTGAGAACGCGGCTAAAGGGATCGACCAGGGCCGTCCAGTTGGTGAGGTATTCGGGGTAAAAGTAGAGCAGGATGTAGAACCCGATCAGGAACGTACCCACGATGATGCCGATCCAGCCACGGTGGGTGGCGGGGTGACGCATAATACCGTTGTTCCGTATGCCGGGTTTATCGTTAAGGCGGGGCAATGCATACAGCAACGTACCCAGCGCTGCCAGCCCGATGCTAAGCCAGAACCAGATGCCCTGATCAGCCGGGCCACCGGCCGTACTTCGCTTGGTGAGGTCGAACAGGTAGTCGTCGTAAATCACGGCCTTCCAGTTCTGTTTCGCTTCCTGCTCGTTATTGTACGTAGTGATCACTCCGCGTACATCGCTGATAAACTGAAGATTGCTGGTGTACGTTTTGCCAACAAGCGGGGCTAGTCGGGGCTGCAACACCGTTTGGTGCGCTGGCTTCAGCGTTTGTTTTAATACGTTGTCGGTCAGCTGAAACTGGCCGAGTGTAAGCACGTAGATAAAAACAGCGAAGCCGATCAGAAAGAGGGCAAGGCCAACGGGGCGTACGAAAGCGGGGAGATGCATAGGGCGGAAATGTCTACCCAAATATACGCGTTGGCAGTGGGTAAGGTTTGGATTTGACCGTTTCAAGTTCCAAGTTTAAGGCGGCCGCCGCGCGGTCTTAAGCGGCCCCACCATAATACTCTCGCATCAGCTACCCAAAACCTGGACCCTGAAACTCGTTACTTATGACCATCACCGTTATCGGCGCAGGAAATGTGGCCTGGCATCTGGCCCCCGCTCTGGAAAATGCAGGCCATCATATTCTGGCGGTTTATAGCCGGCAACTGACGCACGCCCGACAATTGGCCAGCATGCTGTATGATGCCCGTCCCATCTCAGACCTGAATCTAGCCGACAACCCATCGCAGTTATTTGTTCTAGCTGTGCCCGATAATGCCCTCGACGACGTGTGTGCCCGGCTGGTATTACCCGAAAATGCTACACTTGTCCACACGTCGGGTGGCCTGTCGCTGGAAAAGCTGCAGAAGCTGATGAGCGTTTATAGCGATGTGCCTGTAAAAACGGGGGTGTTCTATCCACTTCAGACTTTCTCGCGGGGGCGCGCCCTGCTCGATTTTGAGCAGATTCCACTCTGCATTGAAGCGGATAATCTCGACACGCAGACCCAGTTAGTAACGATGGGGCAGGAGATGAGCACGATTGTGTATCTGGTCAATTCAGCCGAGCGGCGATCGTTACACGTGGCAGCGGTGCTGGCCTGTAACTTTACCAACCACCTGATGGCGCTGGCTAAAGATGTCACCGACGAAGAAGACCTTGAATTCGACCTGTTGAAACCACTAATCCGCGAAACGGTGCGCAAAGCCCTCGACGCCGACCATCCGGCCAACGTACAAACCGGCCCCGCCCGCCGGCATGATACGCAGGTGATCGAAAATCATCTGGCGTACTTACGCCCCCGCCCCGATGTGGCCCGTCTTTATGAAGTGCTTACAGACCACATTCGGCGCCGTTACTAAGCTGCCAACAGCGCCTCGGTCTGGCGTTGGTTAGTTTCTTCAGAAGCTTTATCGCGTACCGGCAAGACTAGCATGAACCAGTAGGCTACTACGAGCGGGTAGGTGTATTTATCCCAGCCAACATGCGATTTGGCCCAGAGCACCACCTGGAGTAGCAGCCAGATGCCTTGCAGGCTGTTTAGTTTAAACCGCCGAAGGGCAACGAGTGTCAAAGCCGCATAAACAACTTGCTTTATGGGCTGAGCGTAGCTGTTGCTGCCCAGCAACCGATTTAACACTCGTTCGAGTGGCCCCATGTCGATCACATCCCGACCCGGTACAATGCTGAACAGGCTATACAGAACGGCAACGGCACCTGTCATCATCAGCAGTGTACGCAACGGTAAAGCTGCTGGAATATGTTTGCGCAGTGGTTTAGCTACTAGCTGCAGGAGTTCGATTGGTAAAGCGAAATAGAGGCCAATGCAGGCCAGTGCGTAGAAGCCAAACTCTGGATGCCACTTCTTTGTGGCAATACTCTGGTTGGCTACCTCGAAGGGCTGAGCCCAGTCACCCCAAAATAAGCGCCAGGCTAGTAGCGTACAGCAAGCCAATACGTTGGCTCCCAATAACCAGAGCACGCCTGTCGAGGGCAGGCGGCGGGTTCGCAGTACGGTTCGCAAACCGGCCATCCCTTCCCAGATCAGGATACCTGCCGGAAAGACAACCATAAACTGACGACCGCAGATGGCAAGGCTAAAAGCCAGCGCCATGGGTCCGTACCAGCCCCGGCTGTAAGCAAAAAGGCCTAACAAGACCAGCAAAATAGGAATGCAGTCGGTGTATAGGCAAAGTGAGGTGACGTACAAATAGGGGTTCATAACTAACCCTAAAACGGCTAAACCGGCCAGTCGTGGTCGTTGCCGTCCAGTATACGCAATGAGCAAAAGCAGGGCCATGCCACAGCACAAATTAACCAGTCGACCACCCGGAATTTTGCCGTGAAACAGATTCTCAACCCAGCCAAACACCATGAACGGCAGCGGCGTATTCAGTTCGCCATATGAAAACAGCAACGTGCTCGTGGGCCAGCCTGTATAGGCAAATAGCATCGACGCATTCCAAAAATGCACCTCGTCGTTGTAGATGGGGTGTGTCAGGCCATTCGTTGCCAGATACAATCCCAGACTCAGGGCAAGAATACCAGCGATGATATACCAGAAGCGCATAAACTAACTAGAGACTGGCCAGGCGGAAAGGTGTAAATCGATAGCGAACCAGGGTGTATATAGCCTCCAGTCCATCGATAAAACCGATCTTCTTTCCTTCCGATAATTTGCGGGGCATATACCGGATGGGAACTTCCATGATCTTGATTCCTGACATAGCTACTTTAGCTGTTACTTCAGGACAAAATTCAAACCGCTCGCAGTTGAGTGGAATACGCTTCAGGAAAGACGTTTTGAATAATTTGTAGCAGGTTGGCTCGTCGGTCAGGCGCTGCCGAAAGAGAACATTGGTGACAAGCGTAACCGACCGGCCACCCCAATAGAACCGCTGGTGTGAGTGGCGGTTATGTGGGTTCATGAAGCGTGAACCGTACACGACCGGGGTATTCTGGAAGTGCGCTACCTGAAGTAGCAGGGTGTAATCAGCAGGGTTATACTCCAGATCGGCATCCTGTATGATGGTATACTCCTGGGTTGCTTTGTGAATGGCCGTTCGAATAGCCATTCCTTTGCCTCTGTTCTGATCGTGCATAAAAACCCGCACGTGGTCGGGTAAGTCGGCGCTCATCAGCCATTCGCGGGTTCCGTCGGTAGAACAGTCATCTACGATCAGAATCTCGTTTACCGATGGTGTTTGAAGCACCTGATCAATCAGGGCCCTAATGGTATGTATCTCGTTATAAACGGGTATTATAACGGTAAGCGTTGGTAAGTCGAGCGAGATTGAATTGTACAGGCAACCGGTCGTTTGTTGCGAGGTCATATAGATCGTGGTTACGAAATCACTGCTTATTCATGGATACGAAGAGTATATAAGATCAGAGTATTAATAATTGGAGTATCAGCAAAAATACATACTAATAATTGGAATTACATCGTTGAAGAGCGCGATAATATACCGTTCACACAAATAAGTATAATTACTTGTGATGGCTGGTTTCCGAGCGGCTAATCAGCTTAGGCAGACTGGTTTTGTTAGTTGGCTAGTCTGGTGTTAATCATTCTTTACTGAGCCCCTGGTTCAGGGTGCGGATGCGGCGGCTCAAGAGGCGAATGATGTTCCGTAGCAACTCGTCACGTTCTTCCATCAGGTCGTAGAAATCATCCTGATCAATCCGGAGCAGCAGCACATCTCCGTGAGCAATAACGGTAGCTGACCGGGGTTCTGCATCAAGCAGTGCCAGCTCGCCAAATACATCCCCTTTGCTCATCTCAGCGAGTGCCTGCTGCCCATCGTAAATTCCCACCCGACCATCGAATATGATAAACAGGCTGGTACCCAGCTCGCCTTTGCGCACAATTTCCTGGCCGTCGGTAAATGGTACTTCCTTCATGATTGGGGCAATGCTGCCCAGTACGTTGGCAGGCGTATCGGCAAAGAGGCTGGTACTTTTCAACAGAAATACCCGCTCAATGGTCGATGTAGAGGCTGTGGTGGATTGATGATGCATAGCCGGTGAAAAATCTGGGTCTGAAGGCAGGTCGGTGGGCGAGGTGCAGAGTTGAACTGTCCAGTCGGTAAATGTGGCGTTACGCTGTTGGCAGATGTAGGCTTGAATGGATTGCCCGTATACCGACGTTTCTACATGGGGGCTGAGAAGCGCCAATCGGTCGGGAAGAGAAAGCGCTGTGTCGGAAAGGGCCAGCAACCCCGCATAAATGGCCCGGGAATGGCTGCCCGACGTTTTTGCGCCAGTCATGTTCTCCAGTAACTCGAGCGAATTAGCGCGGCGTTCGGCGGTTTGATGACTTAGACTCTGACGTACATTTCGAACGGTTTCGCGATCGTATAGTCCCATCAGCAACAATAAAATCCGATCGGCCACTACAGTCAATTCATAGTCCAGTGAGTCAGACAGTAAGGGGGTAGGTTCCTCTGATTTGCCGTATAATAGTCGGTGAGCCAATGCCAGTTCATCGCTTAGCAGACGGTCATACAACACGTTATCACGGTCTGTAGGGGGATACGTATTCAACGCATCGAGGAGTGGCTTGCGCAGGCCGGGCGTGACCACAGCAAGCTGGTCGAGTAGCCAGGTACGTGCCGACTCGGTCGCTATTTTTCCGGCCACGCTGGCGATACGCTTGATCAATAATGGCTGCCCTGTTACCTCGCTCGGTGAAGGCAGGAGGGGTAATGCCTGATCGCCAAGCGCCGTCAGGCTCATTATCGCCGTTCGGCCATAACGACGGTGTGAGAGAAAATTGACGAGTTGATGGTGGAGTGATGGATCAGGCTGCCTTCCTGCCACTTGCAGTGCCGCTTCAATTACAGCAGGATCAGTTCCTCGTAAACTGTTGGCTATAAACGGGGTTAGGCCAGGAAGTAACATGCCTGCTGTACTCAGGGCCGCCAAACAGTCGAGGGCGGCAACCTGCTGTTCCGTACTAGCAGAAAGCGCCAGGTCATACAAGCTCTTCTGCGCGGCTTTATTCTGCTTATCTATGCGTAGGTGGCCAATAACAGCTCCTTTTCTGGCGGGCATATCGGCCGTGCTTAGCAGTAAACGGGCAATCTCCAGTGAGCGGGCTGGCATGAGCGATACATTACCCAATGCCGTTCTGGTAAGCTGTTCGGCAGCTTCCTGACGTACCCCGGCATCGGCGTCATGCTGGGCTAGATTGCCCAGCATTATCATCAGCGACGGCATGTGTAGCGGATCAGCTATGCTCAGGGCCCGTTGGCGAACTGCCGCTTCGTGATGGCTGAGAAGCGACTCTGTCCGTTGGTGCAGAATGTCGGTGGGTAAAGCATGGGCGAAGTCCAACGCGTTGATTACGTCGACGGGATTTGTACTGTCCAGCGCGTGCTCAACAAACGTAGCGGCCGTTCCCCGGAGCGTTACTTCGTCGGGGGCAATGAAGCGTCGGCTGAGAGCATCCTGAAGTGTATGTACGTAGTGTCGGTAGGTACGTTGCACAAACACGAATAGTAAAACACTCAATACAAACCCAGTCAGCAATAACCATTGGTATGATGATTCACCAATTGTGTAAACCAGCCAGAGGGCAATTCCCGCCAGGGCGATGCCCATTGGTTCGTAGAGACCTTTAGCCAGCGTATGCCCTTTCAGACGTTGCTGCGGGGGGAGTGGTTGAAACAGAACCAACAGCACCGGATCGAAAATAGCGCGCCTGACCACCTCAAAGCTGATGTATAACAGGCTGAAATAAAGAAGTTGGGCCGTTTCGCTGGAGGGGCGCCAGGCAATCAGTCCGTAGGCCGAAAAGCCAACCGCCGCCAATACCGGCAGTCCGCCAAGGGTGGGCATGATACCGAACTGATCGAGCACCCGGCGCGAAAACAGGGCTTTTACGGCCATAGCCAGCAGGTACGTTACCCCCAGCACCTTGCCCAGTGCCTGCATCACATTGCCCTGGTCGTGAAATTTATGTTTTACGTTAATAAAGAACTCGTACTCAATGCCAGCGGCAATCATTGCCACTGGCACCAGCGTCAGACAGACCGCCGAAATCAGATCGCTTCCCCCAAATAACTGCTCCACCCAAGGACGTGTTGTGCGTCGATTTGAGCGAACGGGGCGTGTAGTAGCCTCAATATTATGGAGTTGAATGGTTCGGTTGGTGATGAACAGGGCAGCGCCGTAGCAACCGAATGCCAGCAGCAACAGCCAAACCAGCGGCCCGTGCCCGTGAATGAGCGCAGCCAGGAGGGCACCGAGCGCTTTGGCAGGCATATCGCCCGAGCTGATAACGCCGAAGAGGCGTTTGCTTTGGCGCACGTCGAACACCAGGGCCGACACCGCCCAGAACTCCAAATTGGTGAGCAGGTAAATGATGCGGTAGCCAACCATGATGGTGATAGCAACACCTACCGAACGGCCAAAAACGACGAAGGCTGCAATAACAGCCGTCAGGACAATGACCGACCACAGCACCCGCGTAGCCAGTTGTTGGAGAGCGAGATGGTGTTCGAAATGAGCATAGATACGACCCACTACGGCCATGCCAATGCCCGAGGCGATATAGGCGATGGGCAGGCTGGCCTCGGGGTGATTTTCGAGCAGCAGTACGTTGGCCGCTACGTAGACCAGAACGGTGCCAATACCTAGTAGGAAGTTGTGAGAGAAAAATAACCGAACGGTTTTTCCTTCCTCAGCCCGGATGCCGAGGGAGCGATTGACCCGTTGTGCTGAACCCGTTTCGACCATAAAGCAAATAAAGCCAAAAACGATTAACCATCGTGACTTTCTCCCTGCACGCCGGCCGACTTAATAATCAGGTAATAACCTATACGGATTGCCTACGGGCAAGAGGATGACCAGACTTAATGCTCATTGTTGCACGGTACCGTACCAAAAGAGGGAATCCGTTGCAGAGTGGGTCAGCTAACCCGATCATTGTTTGATTGATTAAGCCTGACAGGCGCAGTGTACGGAACAGAATTTCAGTGCCTTTTACTCACTGCGCCTGAGCTAGTTGCGCAATAGCTATGCAACTGGCTCGGGCGCAGTGAGTAAAAGGCAGCCGGTTTATTTTATTGCGTCGGCTGGTTGACCGATGTGTTTCGAATTGGCCCGGTTACTGTTGGCGCAACGATCTTGTACATTTTCGTTTTTTTTCGTCGACCCAGCCAGATCAGAAAACCGGTGACGGGCAGGCTGGCGGCCATCAGGCTGAAGCAGAACGCGATCACTTTACCGGGTAACCCCAGGATAGCGCCCACGTGGATGTCGTAATTCATGCGCAGCAGCTTGTCGGCCAACTGGGCTTCCCGAAATCGGCCGTAGATATGATTCACCGGCAACTCGGCCAGCGTGTACTGATCGAAATACCGGTAATCGATTTTCCAGAGCGTACCTTCTTCCGAGTTTATATTCACCGCAATCGAGGCCGTGTCGGTGTCAGGTACGTGTACCTCAATCGATTTTGCCGCCGGATTCTCGGTCTGCATCCGGTGCCAGATCCGGTCAATGGCGGGCGCCTGGTTGGTGGCAATGGGCTGCTGTGGATGCGCCGAAACGGCCTCTGTAAATATGGTCGATTTGGTGCCGCCCGCCAGTGTGTGCACCGATTTGGAGAACCACTCGAAGCCCCACACCAGCCCCGTCAGCGCCAGAATAATAACGACCCACGACGAATAGAATCCGATAACGTTGTGCAGGTCATAGTTTTTGCGTTTCCACTTAAGGCCTTCCCGCCACTTGATCCAGAACCGCTGTTTCGCGGCCGCCTTGTTTTTGGGCCACCACAACACGATGCCGGACATGAGCATAAACAGAAAGACCAGGGTGGTATAGGCAACAACGGGCTGGCCAATGGCGGGTGGGAGCCAGAGGTAAAAATGACCATCAAGCACGATCCGGAAGAAATCCTCATCCATGTTCTTCACCTTCAGCACCTCACCAGTATAAGGGTTCAAGTACACCAGAAAGTAATAGGACGGGTCGAACTGGAAGAAAATAGCCTGCGCCGCTTTTTCAGGCCCCGAATACATCACGGCGTGTAGGTGCTTACCAGGCAATTGGGCCGTGGCAATAGCCTGCAGCTTCGACGGTGGCAAAAAAGCGGCTTGTCGGGCGGCAACGTACCTGAAGGGTTGTGTTGCGTTCTGGATTTCTTCCTGGAAGGCATACAGACAGCCCGTGATGCTAATAATGAACACCACAATACCAGAGGCTAACCCAAACCAGAGGTGAAGCTGTCGGATGATCTTTTTACCCGTCATAGTCCTTAGAATCTGTAATTGATACCTAAACGAGCATTTCGCATGGCTTCTGACTGCCAATAATAAAAATTGCTGAATGAGTAATAGGCACCAGAAAGCAGACTGGCATTGAACAGGTTATTAACGTTGAGCGCCACCCCAAACTTGCCAAACTGGTACGAGACGGCTCCATCAAAGCGGGTATAATCCGGCATGGTAGCATCAAGAGCCCGGTCATACTGGCCATACCAGGCCGTACGACCAGTCGCCCGCTGAACCCCGAACGAAACGCCCAGTCCCGTTGCTTTACCCGACTGCACCCGGTAGCTCAACCACGCATTGGCAATGTGCCTGTCGGTGCCGGGCAGCTGTTTGTTTACTTGCTGGTTCTCCGTGTCGCGGGTTACTTTGCCGTCTGTTAGCGCATAGTTCATTGTTACGTCAAGGCCGGGAAAAATCTGCCCGCGAATATCGAATTCAACACCCTGCGTTTGAGTTTGGCCTAACTGAATAGAGAAAAACTGATTTTGGGGATCAGGCGTCAGCACGTTGTTTTTGGTAATGCGATAGGCCGCCACCGACGTCATCCAGCGGCCATCGAACCATTCCCGCTTCAAGCCAATTTCCTTGTTGTCGCCCGTGATCGGGTCAAATTTACGGCCGCTAAAGCTTGCTCCAGCCTGTGGCACAAAGGCCTGATCATACACCAGGTACAGACTCGTATTTCTGGCCAGTGAGTAGCTCAAACCCAGCCGGGGCGTAAACTTGTCAGCTTTTACAGCACCAGCATACGGGTCTTCGTCGTTAGTGGTCGTGTACCGGCCCGCCAGCGTCAGGCGAAGTTTCTCGTTGAACAGCCTGATCTCATCCTGTACATAGATGGCCGAGTAGGCGTTGTTGTAATGAACGGCCCGCTCCCGTATGTCCAGACTACGGTCATACTTAGGGTAAGCACTCCCAGGTACGTTGCCATATACAGGATTGTAGACATTGAATCCGACGCTGCCGTTGATGGGTCCGCCCTGAGCAAAGTCATGGTAATAATCTTTATCACCCATGTCGATGCCCGCCAGAATGCGGTGTTTTGCGAAGCCGGTCTGTACATCACCGTTCACGAAAAACTGGCCTACTTTGGTCATGCCTAAAATATCCCAACTCGATATGGTCCGTTGCAGGGTGTCACCCCGGAAACCAGACGCCCAGAGACTAGAACCCAACTGATCATAATGCAGGTAGGCAAGCTGACCGGTTAGTTTCCAGTTATCGTCGATGCTGTGTGAGAGCGTCACAAAGAGCGATTGGTCTTTCACGATATTGGGCTTCATATTGCCTTCCAGAATCGAGAAATCGTACGGCAGATCGCCTAACCGATTCGGCGAGAAAACGTAGTTGGAGCCAATGGGCGACATGTTGACGTACTGGTACGTGTACTCAGCTGTGAGGGATGTTCTTGGATTAATCTGGTACTTGATCACCGGTGCAACCGACACCCTGTTCGTGTATTCGAAATCGCGGTGCGAGCCTTTCAATTGCCCCATCAGGTTGAGGCGGTACTGCAATTTCCCGTCATTGCTCAGTTTGCCGTCCAGGTCCAGCGTATTGCGGTACGTCCCGAAACTGCCCACTGTCATGCCAACTTCTGCTTTGGTGATACCAGTCGGCTTCTTCGTAACCACGTTGTAGAAGCCACTTGGCTCACCACTCGCCAGCATAAAGCCGGCCGGGCCTTTGACAAACTCGATCCGCTCTACCATGCTCATGTCTTCGGTGAGCGGCCCCCAGGTTTCCTGCACATTCATGCCATTCCGGAAAGCAGAAATCCGCGAACCACGCATCACAATGCGGGTGTATGTCTCCCAGTGTTCTGATTTGGTAGCCCCACTTACGTTACGGATTACCCCCTCCGACATATCAAAAATCTGCTGGTCTTTGATTGTCTGAGCCGTAACAACCTGTATGTTCTGGGGTACTTCGAGCAGAGGCGTTTTCAGGCGTAGGGAGATCGACGGATAGTCTGTCACATACTTGCTGGGGTTGGCGGTTACCAACACCTCCTGAAGTTGTTTGGCATTGGCTTCTAACGCAAAATCAAGTGTAAGGGTCTGGGCATCCTCCAGGACAACCTGCTTGTTTTCAGCTTTCAGCCCCACAAAACTGGCCTGTATAGTGTAGCTACCCGCCTTCAGATTCAGTAGCTGGTAATTGCCGTCGGCATCGGCAATGACGCCTTTGCTGGTGCCCTTTATAACAACGTTGACAAACTCGGCGGGTTGGCCATCAGAGGTAGTAATACGCCCTTTTACGGATGCGTTCTGTGCAATAGAACAAAAGCTGACGAGCAGGAGCGATAAAGTCAATAAACGGTTCATTCAGATTGTATTGTTAAAACTAATCGAGTGTAGCCACGGGCCTCAAGGGCTGGCTAATCATGAGGACAGATGTTGGCAATGTGCCAGCGTGCTGCAGGGCCTGTGAGTGGCGGTAGGTAGTTAAGAAAGCTGCGTTGAATCAGCTGGCTGGGTAGGGACCCATTAGGGCCACAAGTAGCGTAAAGTCAGTAACATCGTTGAGTAGATCAGAAAGTGCGCTGCAAACCTAGGCCTTGTTTATATTGTATCCAAATAAGCATCGTGATTATTTAGAAAAAATATAAATAATAGACTGATTACAGCTGGTTGAATGCATAGCTTGGCCAATAGGGAAACCCAATTAGCTGCCAGGTTTCTGTGTAAGAAACCGGACGAACAAGCGGGTCAACTACCACGTTGTATGACTATTGCAGGTTAATTCTAAATTAAAATAAGGGGAACGTGACCACTCGATTAATAAGGTCGAGGTGCTGCTTACGGTGCGAACTTTTTATGAATTGGCTGGATTCGATTGCATATACAAGTCGCGTCTATTGACCCGTCTGTGGTTGCATTGGTATCGGTTACCCGTCAGGCAGTCCGTTTGGTGGAGAGTAGCTTAATCAATTTGCCTTTCAGGAACTTACAGCGTACAAACCAAAACAATTTGGTGTAACATCCTTTTCTGTATGCTTACAGAAGATGTATCCCATAGAAAAAGTGGGTATGAAGTACATTAAGCCTGAACAATCGTACTGGGCAACGTACCTGGTCCGGTCATGAGCATCAATATGAAATAGTTAACGTTACCTGGATGAAACAATCTATTACGCAACCCAATGGCCGATTGGGTGTCTTGCTTCCCGGATTGGGAGCTGTGGCAACAACGATGATCGCTGGTGTGGTAGCGATCAAAAAAGGACTGTCGAAACCCGTAGGTTCGCTTACTCAGATGGGGAGTCTTCGGTTGGGTAAGCCCTCAGACAACAACAGCCCTCGCATTAAGGACTTCGTTCCGCTTGCCGATCTGGATGACCTGGTTTTCGGCGGTTGGGATGTATATTCCGACAATGTATACCAAGCTGCCCTGCAAGCAAAAGTACTGGAACCGGGCTTGTTGAATGCTGTTCGTGCCGAGTTGGAAACGATCGTGCCCATGAAAGCCGCTTTCGATAAACGGTACGCGAAGAATCTGGAAGGTACCAACGTGAAAGAAGCCGATACGCGCTACGAACTGGCTCAGGCGCTGATCGACGATATCGAGCAGTTTAAGGCAACTAACGGGTGCAGTCGGCTGGTCATGATCTGGTGTGGCTCAACCGAAATATATTTCGAAGAAAGTGCCGTGCATGCCAGTCTGGCGAGTTTTGAGGCGGGTTTGCGTAACAACGACCCCGCCATTGCGCCAAGTATGCTCTACGCCTACGCAGCCCTCAAATGTGGGGTTCCGTTTGCCAATGGTGCACCTAACCTGACGGTCGATATTCCGGCCCTGCATGAACTGGCCTACCTGACCAATACGCCCATTGCCGGCAAGGATTTCAAGACGGGCCAGACGTTGATGAAAACAATCGTGGCTCCCGGTCTGCATGCGCGGGCGCTGGGCGTTACGGGCTGGTTCTCAACCAATATTTTGGGTAACCGCGACGGACTGGTACTCGATGATCCCGATAACTTCAAAACCAAAGAAGTGTCGAAGCTGAGCGTACTGGACGAAATCTTCAAGCCTGAAGAGAACCATGAACTCTACGGTGATATGTACCATAAAGTCAGGATCAATTACTACCCGCCTCATGGCGATAACAAAGAGAGTTGGGACAACATCGATATTTTTGGTTGGCTGGGCTACCAGATGCAGATCAAGATCAACTTCCTCTGCCGCGACTCTATTTTGGCCGCGCCGCTGGTACTTGACCTCGCCCTGTTTATGGACCTCGCGAAACGGGCTGAGATGAGTGGTATTCAGGAATGGCTGTCGTTCTATTTCAAGTCGCCACAGACGGAAGAAGGGCAGGCTCCTGAACACGACATCTTCAAGCAACTGACCAAACTTGAAAACACACTTCGTTTCCTGATGGGCGAAGATCTGATCACGCCGCTGGGACTCGAAGATTTCGAAAACCTGTCTCAGACGGTATAAATTATGCATAAGTTGATAGCCACCGGGTTGGGTATCGGTTACGTCCCCAAAGGCGGGGGCACCGTAGCGTCGGTCGTGTGTTGTGCGGTCTGGTACCTGACCCGGCCGGGTGCTGTTTCTCCCGGTGGCTATCTCATTCATACACCAGTGCTGGTCACTGTTGCGCTAACGGCTGTCGGCATCTGGTCGGCTAATGTAGTTGAGCAGTACTGGGGTAAAGACAATTACCGGGTGGTGATCGACGAACTGGCGGGCATGTGCCTTACGCTGCTTTTTATTCCAATTACGGCCACCAGCCTCTTACTGGGTTTAGTTCTTTTTCGCTTTTTCGATATTGCCAAGCCGCTTGGGATTCGAAAATTGGAAAAATTAAGTGGCGGCTGGGGGGTAATGTTCGATGACCTGTTGGCTGGCCTTTACGCCAATTTAGTACTACGAACCGTGGTGGCCTACAGCATTTTATGAGCTATACAGCGAGGTTCTCAGCAGCGAAGCGGCCTGTACTCCTTATAGCTGCTACTGACCTCATGCCAACAATCCGAAGCCGAATTCAGCGTTGTACCAATTCTCAGTAGGTGCCTTCGGAGTTCTATTTACCTCTACGCAGGGTCAAACGCGCCGCAAGCAGGCATGTGTCCGAAAGCTACTGTGTTTACATGCTTTCGGGTCGGTCTGGGTGAGCGGCTCAATCACCTCCTTCATTTCAGCGTGTCGCAGTGGAACATACGTACCCACGCCACTTTAGACTCTTAATGATTAACGCCTTCCGGGTATGTCACAGGCACTTCCATTCCGAACCAAAATTCAACAGGGTATTTATGCACTCATCAATCCATTTGTCAGGCTCCTGATCCGGCTGGGGTTAACTCCAAATATGGTCACCACGATCGGGCTGGTGCTGAACATTGGCGTGGCGCTGATTTTTATCGCTGGTGGCGAACCAGAACATCGGGGCGATTTTAGCTACATCGGCTGGGCAGGTGCGTTGGTGCTGTTCGCTGGTTTATTCGACATGCTGGATGGTCAGGTAGCACGGCTTGGGAAGATGAGTTCGCTGTACGGTGCTCTTTTCGATTCGGTGCTGGACCGGTACAGCGAACTCATCCTGTTTCTGGGGATTTGTTACTACCTCATCGCCCAGCATTATTTTTTCAGTTCCCTGTTCGCATTCATTGCCCTTATTGGCTCTATGATGGTTAGCTACACCCGTGCCCGTGCGGAGGGGTTGGGCATCGAATGTAAAAGCGGACTGATGCAGCGA
This sequence comes from Fibrivirga algicola, assembly GCF_011742925.1. Classification (GTDB taxonomy): domain Bacteria; phylum Bacteroidota; class Bacteroidia; order Cytophagales; family Spirosomataceae; genus Fibrella; species Fibrella algicola. Next base: position 159,522 of record NZ_WAEL01000003.1, on the reverse strand, counting down.
CCCGAACGGGTCATCACCATTGGGGTGTCGGCCCTGGCCTGCGGTTGTCTGGCTCCTCTGCTTGGTCCCGACTTCAGGATAACCGTCCCGGGCGTTCCGGTGCATATCTTTGAAACCATGTCAATTTTTACCCTTCCACTGGCCGTGATGGCCGTGATGACCAATATTACCGCCTACAACCGGCTGCTCGATTCGAAGGCGGCCCTTGATGAAAAAGAGAAACGAACCACCCCACCTACCGCCCTATTGGTAGCGCTGCTTCTGCTGGGGCCTATAGCTGGTCAGTCAGTTGGGATTGTCACCCCTCCGGCAGGCAACCGGGAGCCACAACAGGTGCCAGCCTCGTTTCCGGTTCCCAGGAACGTACCCAATCAGTTGTTCTACCTACAGCGCGACCCGAACACAAATACAGTTATCTATGCGCTGAACCTGAAGAACGGGCAAATAGACAAAGATGATCCGATCAAAGCGTACTGGATTCGGTACGGCGAACAGAGTCAGCAGGAAGAGTTAACCTATGTGCAGCGCACGTTTGCCTATGGAATCAAGGCGCGCCCTCTCCGGAATGAGGAGTACGAATTCAGTTTTGTTTCCTACAAAAAGCTACCCTTTCACCTGGCCAAAACGGCGCAGAACACCTACTACGTGTACACTACGGTGAACAAGAAAAAGGTGATCGTGAAGCGGGTGTACCTGCGCATAGAGGGCGGAACAATGTGGGTGCCCAACGTAAAATACATTCAGTTTGAAGGCACCAACGCGTCGACGGGAGAAGCGCTGGTGGAACGGATTCCGGTGTAACGCGCACGTACCTGTTTCATGAGCCAACCCACCGATATTACCCGTTCCGGGCCCGGCAAAGGGGCATTGTGGCTCAGCCTGGCCTCGCTAACGTACCTGTTCGTTTCGTATAAACTGGTTGGTTTCAAGACTGACCAGTTAGTCTTGCTGGCCCTGATCAATGGGCTATACTACGCGTCTGAGCCAAGCCGGAAGTTTATCATTGGCTTCTCTATTTTCGTGGTGTACTGGATCGTCTTCGACTACATGAAGGCGTTCCCGAACTACCGGTATACCACCGTTCATATCGAGTCGCTGTATAACCTGGAAAAGCAGTTGTTCGGTATCCGTGACGGCGCAGCGCTGCTGACGCCGAACGAGTACTGGCTGCGGCACCGGACCAACTCGCTGGCCCTTGCCACCGGTCTGTTTTACCTAACCTGGGTGCCTATTCCGTTGCTCTTCGCGGCCTATTTGTTTGTTCGGAACCGGGCTCAGTTTTTCCCATTCGCCCTTACGTTTGTGCTGGTCAACCTGCTAGGTTTTGTCGTGTATTACCTATATCCGGCCGCGCCGCCCTGGTACGTACAGCTGCATGGTTTCGTTTTTCATGCTAACACGCCCGGTAACACGGCTGGGCTGGCTCAGTTCGATCAGCTAACGGGGTTGTCGGTCTTCAACGCGATCTATGCTAAGAGCTCAAACGTGTTTGCAGCCATGCCCTCGCTTCATTCGTCGTACCCGGTTATCGTGCTATACTACGGCCTGAAAAACAGATTAGGCGCTATAAACGTCGGCTTTGCGGTCATCATGGTAGGTGTCTGGTTTTCAGCTGTCTACACTAGCCACCACTACCTCCTTGATGTACTGGCTGGCGTTGCGTGTGCTTTAACGGGCATCGTACTGTTTGGCTTGTTGCTAAAAACCAATTGGCTACAGAATTTTATTCGACGCCTGACAAAGCTGACAGCTTGACAAACGCCCCTCCGCACGGCCTGCTTCCCGACCGTATATGGAATGCTGGCACACTCCGCGACTATCTGACTTGTCGCTTTGCGCCTAAAGGCGTTTCTTTAGGTGTTTGAAACCCCATCTTATGTCCCGCTTAGTGCTCGTACTGATTGGCTGGCTCGTTGCTTCGCTGGCGATAGGTCAGGTCGTCGTCGTTGATAGCTTACCCGAAACCGGGTTTCCGCTTACAGGCACGGCCAAATCTGGTGCGACACTAGCAGGAAAGCCAACCAGTAGCTGGGCGTTTCGGGCGGGCGACGACCCGGAGTGGAGCCGTGCTGATCTGGTCGATTCAACGTGGCAGCGACTTGACCCCGCCCAGCCTGTTTCGGCCCTGCTCCCTCAACTGCCGGAGAAACTTGGGTGGCTGCGCCTGAGGCTCTATCTAAAACCCGAGTTTCGTCAGAAAGGGTTGGCGCTGGTGTGGCGGCAAACGGCGGCTACCGAACTCTTTGTAAACGGCAGGCGGCTGCGCCTGACAGGTACGTTCCCCGATGAGAGCCGCCCTGCCGGACCTACATCCTCGTCGGTCAGACACACCCTGGTCGTTCAGCCCGATTCGGCCGGAAACATCGTGCTGGCCATTCGGTTTGCCGTGAGTGGAGAGGCTCATTGGGGGAATTATCAGCCCCCCAGCCAGTCGCTGCTACTGGCTCAGTTGCGCGACGGCGATCAACCGATAGTAGAGCCGTTTACCGTGCGCTGGCAGCGGCTCATCGCTACGTTCACGACCGGCCTATTCGTGATGCTGGCGCTGCTGCACGGCATGTTCTTCGCGTATAACACCAACGATAGAGCCAACGGTGCGCTGGCTCTGGCCTGTGCGGCCTTTGCCATAGCGTTTCTGGCCATTATGCAGATTCTGGGTATCATCGAGACCTATGATTCATACGTTAATTGGGCGCTGATGGGTACGCTGGCGTATCCGGTGGGGTATATCGCTCTGGTGACAGCCATCTATACGATCTACGAAAAACCGTTTGGGCTGATCTATTTTCTGATCGCGGCGGCAATAGCGTGTTTCGGCTTTATGGTCTTCCTGGTTCCTCACACCGGTGCCGACTGGGCCGAGTTTGGGCCAGCACTCTTGGGCACGGCCGAGTGCAGCCGTATCATGCTGTTGGGGCGTAAAAAGTGGGGTGGCGAGTTCATCATTGGCGGGATGCTCAGCGCGCTGGTGTTGTTTACCGTGTTCTGCATTTATTCATTCGACCAGCTGACCCCGCTCCGACTCCTGCCGCTATCAGATTTTACGCAGCAGGTCATCTATTACCTCGCTGTACTTTTCATACCCCTATCGATCTCGCTTTATATTGCCCGTTCGTTCGTGTTCACGCAACGTCGGATGGCGGGGCAACTGCTGGAAGTGCAGCGCTTATCGCGGCAGTCATTTGAGCAGGAAAAAGAACGTCAAACGTTGTTGGCTCGCCAGAAGGAAACGCTGGAACGGCAGGTGGCTGAACGAACGGCTCAGTTGCAGGAGTCGCTGGATGAACTGCGAGCGACCCAGAACCAGCTTGTTCAGAAAGAGAAAATGGCCTCGTTGGGTGAGTTGACGGCGGGCATTGCCCACGAGATTCAGAACCCGCTCAACTTCGTCAATAACTTCTCGGAAGTGTCAGTCGATCTGGTTAATGAACTGCTTGAGGAGCGCCAGCGCCCCGACGTCGAACGGGATGCGGGACTGGAAGAAGAATTGCTGACCGACCTGAATCTGAACCTGACCAAGATCAGTCATCATGGCCAGCGGGCTTCGGGCATTGTGCGCAATATGCTCCAGCATAGCCGCACCAGCACCGGCCAGCGGGAACCCACCGACCTGAACGCCCTGGCTGATGAGTACCTGCGGCTGAGCTACCATGGTCTGCGGGCGAAAGACAAGAGCTTCAACGCCAGCTTCCGCGCCGAACTGGATCCTAAACTCCCGCAGGTGGGGCTGGTGGCTCAGGATATTGGCCGGGTGCTGCTCAACCTCTTCAACAACGCCTTTTATGCTGTTCAGCAACGCGTTTTGCTTGGCGAGGCGGGGTATGCGCCCACAGTCACTGTTCAGACAACGAAGATTGGCAAGCAGGTCGAAATCCGCGTACGGGATAACGGCATCGGAATTCCCGATGAGGTGCGCAGCAAAATATTCCAGCCATTTTTCACCACAAAGCCTACCGGGTCGGGTACGGGGTTGGGCCTTAGCCTGAGTTACGACATCATTACAAAAGGGCATGGCGGTACAATCAACGTAGCCTCAGAAGCGGGGCAGTTTACCGAGTTTCGTATTACCTTGCCTTTGCAGGCTGCCTAAGCCACCACCAATGCTATGAATGTCCCCGTTCTAGTCGTCACTATCTTCTTTCTGCTGCAGACGCGCAACTTCCTTACTACCAAGGAGAAGATGCCCGCCTGGGATCGGGGGCTGATTGGTGCGGCTATTGTGCTGGCCGGTCTGTTTGTGATCGACCAAATACTGGATGCCAACGGAACGTATGAATTGAAAGCAACCTGGGTTTGCTACGTCGCCCTGGCTTTCGACATCTATGTTGTCAATGTAGGTGCCAGACGTTACCCGCCCGCCCGTGCCCTGTTGCTGTCGCTGATTCCGTTTTTGCTGGTACTGGCGTCGACATCGTTTATCCGGAGCTTCATGGAGAAAACACTCTACGTGCCCTATAGCGAAGTGTTCGAAACATCGGTCGGGTTCGCTTACATCTGGGTTTTCTCGCTATTTGGCTACGCCGCCCGCCAGCGAAAATCGTACAGCAAAGAACACCAGGCCCGCATTGATCGGGAAGAAGCCGAACGCCGCGAACGTCAAGTGCTGGAAGGGCTGGTGCAGGAACGTACCCAGGAACTGACGCAACAGAAGGCAGAAATTACCCGTCAGAAAGAAGAACTGGAAATGGCCCTCACCGAACTTCGGGCCGCTCAGGCGCAACTTGTTCAGCGCGAAAAACTGGCTTCATTAGGTGAGCTGACGGCGGGGATTGCCCACGAGATTCAGAACCCGCTCAACTTCGTTAATAACTTCTCCGACGTATCGGTCGACCTGGTTAATGAACTGTTGGAAGAACGCCAGCGCCCGCTTGCCGAGCGGGATGCGGGACTGGAAGAAGAACTCCTGACCGACCTGAGCCAAAACCTGACCAAGATCAGTCATCATGGCCAGCGGGCTTCGGGCATTGTGCGCAACATGCTTCAGCACAGCCGCGCCAGCACCGGCCAGCGGGAGCCTACCGACCTGAACGCCCTGGCCGACGAGTACCTGCGGCTGAGCTACCATGGTCTGCGGGCGAAAGACAAGAGCTTCAACGCCAGCTTCCGTACCGAGCTGGACCCTAACTTACCCAATGTTAGTTTGGTGGCCCAGGATATTGGCCGGGTGCTGCTTAACCTCTTCAACAACGCTTTTTATGCCGTTCAACAGCGGCAAGTAACTGAAAGGCAGTCGGGTACGTTGAAGGGGTTTGCTTATCAGCCAACGGTCGTGGTAACCACAATGCAAACGCCGGTTGGCGTCGAAATTCAGGTACGTGACAACGGTACCGGAATGTCGGATGAGGTGCAACAAAAGATTTTTCAGCCATTTTTTACGACCAAGCCATCTGGCTCCGGTACAGGTCTCGGCCTGAGTTTAAGCTACGACATCATCACAAAAGGCCACGGTGGCTCTCTATTGCTCGATAGTAAAGACGGTGTCGGCACAACGTTTACCATTTTATTACCAGCAACTTGAAAAGGGTTGCTGTTTGTCGTTGCGCTGCTATTTCGGATTACAGTGAACTAACAGCGTAACGGCAAACGACAAACATCAAACCCAACCTTCCCATGACACATATTCTTGTCGTTGACGACGAACCCGATGTACAGCCTTTGTTTGAGCAGCGGTTCCGGCGCGAAATTCGGAGTGGCACGGTGCACATGACCTTTGCGTCGTCGGGCGAAGAGGCGTTGGAAATTTTCAATGCCCGCCCGCACGAAGCCGTTCTGATTCTGTCGGATATCAATATGCCCGGCATGAGTGGGCTGGAGCTACTGCGCCATATCCGTACGGTAACGCCCGATCGCCCGCCCGTGGTGATGATGATTACGGCCTATGGCGATGCCGAAAGCCATCAGCAGGCTATGGACCTTGGGGCTGATGATTTTCTAGCCAAGCCTTTGGATTTCAACTCGTTAAAGGAGAAGCTAGCTAATCTGCCGGTGTAAAAAAGCATAGTGGCGCGGCTGTACCCTGGCCTTTCCCTAAGACCAGCCTAATCCAGCACGGTTAACGTACCTGTGCGATCGGGCAGGAAGGGGGCGGGGCTGATAACGTACCTGTACGGTCCCAGAGCCACGCGCTCGCCCCGAACGCGCCCATCCCAGGGGTGGGCGTAGGGCGACTGACTCATGATTAGCTCACCCCAGCGGTTGTAGATCCGTACTGAACAGAGCGGAAACGCTTCGGCACCCAGAATGGCCCAGACGTCGTTCTGGCCGTCGCCGTTGGGCGTAAAGGCAGACGGGTAAAAGAGCCCCGGTAATACGGTAATGGTCACGCTGCTGCTCCGTGGGCACTCGCTGTCTGCGCTGACCGTGAGGTGGTAGGTAGTGGTTACGTTGGGTTTGGCCGTTACCTGCGGCAAGTTAATCCGGGAACCGCCACCGCCCATTGTGGAGCCGTCGATTAACAGACTGGTAATGGGGTCCCATGTATAAGCCAGGTTTGGGCCAACTGGCCCTTGCAGGACCACGCGGCTGCCAACAATAATGGTTTGGTTAGGCCCCAAATCAGGTTGAGGTACGTCGATAACTTGGATTGTCTGATCAACGGATGCCGGGCAACCCTGCGTGCTGGTGACCGAGTACGTAATGGTATGTTGACCTCCACCGGCCAGTTGTGGGCTGAAGCGCCCGTTCTGAACGCCTTTTCCTGAAAAGATGCCGCCGGCAGGCGTAACGCTCAGGGTAACCGGATCAACCCCGTTGCAAAGGGGCTGTACGGTAGAGAAAGTCGGTTTAGGCGTAGCAAACACTTCCACCGGCGCTGAACTAACGGCACAGTCAGCGTCGAGTACGAAAGCAGTGTATACGCCGGGTACACCAGCCAGAAGCGTTGGCCCACCGCCCGGAAGGGCGAATCCGTTGCGCTGCCAGGTGTAGGTCAGACTGGCGGTTGTAGGAGTAGCGGTTCCGGCGTCGATGGCTGCCACCAGTGAACTGCCTTCGCAAGCTACTTGCTGGGTCAACGGCAGGATCGATATTTTTTTCAATGGGCTCTGCCTGATCACGATCTCGTCCGTTTGCACGCAGTTTACATCGGCTGTGTTGGTCACTTCCAGTTTATACATACCGGGCATGTCGATGGTAAGCAGGTAGGTTGTTTCGCCCACGATCACCGCCCCATCTTTGAACCAGCGGTAACGGTAGGAGGGCAGGATATTAGACCGTAAATCGATTGTCTCACCGGTGCACAGTACCGTTTTTGAGGCCGTAATCTGGGCCGGTAAGCAGGCTTTCCTGGCCAGGGCCGGTTGGCTGGTTTTCTGGCGCTGGCGAACTGGTTTGCTTTGGCCGTTGGCGAGGCTAAAAGAGAGGAGTAGTAAGCTGATTAAAAGGGAGATAGCGGCTGTTATGGGTTGCATAGTGGTGGACGTAAAGGTCCCACTCGATGGGCATCAGTAAGGAAATTCACGCTCCGGCTTTTGCCATACACGTGTCTTTTTGCGTTTACTTGCTAACTACTTCATCACAAATCATGCCTATCTACTATCGTCTTGGTCAGTTGCCTCCCAAAAGGCATACGATTTTTCGTAGTCCGCAGGGGGCCTTCTATTACGAACAGCTGTTTGGCACCATCGGCTTCGATGGAATGTCATCGCTGCTGTATCACCTTCACCGCCCCACGCAGGTGAAGGCCGTGCTCGACTCAGTTGATTTGCGCCCAACGGCGGGTGTCGATCATAACATTATGTCGCGCAAGCTGATTGGCTTTGATGTGCCGCCCGCCAACGATTACCTGGAAAGCCGTACGCCGCTGCTGTTCAATAACGATGTGGTGCTGGGTGTGGCCGCTCCGCGCGCGTCGCTCACCGACTATTTCTACAAGAATGCCGATGCCGACGAATTGCTGTTTGTGCACCGGGGGGCGGGTACGTTACGGACTATGCTCGGCACCATTGCTTTTGTACCCGGCGATTACCTGCTCATTCCGCGCGGCATGATCTATCAGATCAATTTCGACGTCACCGACGTACCTGAGGGCACTCGCCTGCTGTATCTGGAATCGACCTCGCCAATCTACACGCCTAAACGGTACCGCAATCACTTTGGTCAGCAGCTCGAACATTCGCCTTATAGCGAGCGCGATTACAAATTGCCGCAGAATCTGGAAACCCATGACGAGCGCGGCGATTTTGTCATGAAGATCAAAAAAGAGGGAATCCTGCACACGCTTGTATACGATACCCACCCGTTCGACGTAGTGGGCTGGGACGGCTATAATTTTCCGTATGGGTTTTCAATTCACAACTTCGAACCTATTACCGGACGTATTCACCAGCCACCGCCGGTGCATCAGACATTCGAGACCAAATCGTGTGTGGTGTGCTCCTTCGTGCCGCGTCTCTACGACTACCACCCCGAGGCCATTCCGGCCCCGTATAACCATAGCAACATCGACTCCGACGAGGTGCTCTACTACGTGGATGGTGATTTTATGAGTCGTAACGGCATTTCGCCCGGCATCCTGACGCTGCATCCCGGTGGTATTCCGCACGGGCCGCACCCCGGCGCCATGGAGCGAAGCATCGGCAAAACCAAAACCGACGAACTCGCCGTCATGGTCGATACCTTCCGGCCACTCAAACTAACCAATCAGGCGCTCGGCATCGACGATGGCGTTTATTTTCAATCCTGGCGGGAGTAAGGACTCCGTTGGCTGACCCCAACGGCAAAAACTACAAGTCCTGTTGAGACTTTTTATCAGTTGCCGTTGGCTGAAGTCAGCGGGTCCGCAATCGCTTGCTCCTTATTTTTCATACGTTCTGTTACATGACTTCCTGGCTCACTATTCCGGCTGATTCCGATTTTTCGATTTACAACCTGCCTTTTGGTATTTTCAGTACCGCCCAACAGCCCGAGCCCCGCGTAGGGGTGGCTGTCGGCAATCAGATCCTCGATCTGGCTTTTGCCGCCGATATGGCTGTTTTCGATGCATTTTTGCCCTACAAACAGCGCGACGTATTTCGGCGCAACTACCTGAACGATTTTATCCGGCTGGGCCGCCCCGTTTGGCAGCAGGTACGTCGAGCTTTGCAAACCGAACTGACCAGCGACAACTCTCTGCTGCATGGCCTGGCCGACGAGGCGTTTGTGTCGCAGGCTGAGGCTATCATGCATCTGCCCGTTCAGATTGGCGATTACACCGATTTTTATTCGAGCATCGACCATGCCAGCAACGTGGGGGCCATGTTTCGCGACCCGGCCAATGCGCTGCTGCCCAACTGGCGACACCTGCCTGTTGGCTATCACGGCCGGGCTTCGTCGGTTGTGGTGTCGGGGACAGCCATTAAGCGGCCCAACGGACAGCGGTTACCGAAAGGGGAGACGCAACCCGTTTTTGGTCAGTCGCAACGGCTTGATTTCGAGTTGGAAACAGCCTTTATTGTCGGAAAAGATACCGAGCTGGGTACGTCACTGACCACCGCCGATTTCGACGAGCATGTGTTTGGTATGGTGATGTTCAACGACTGGTCGGCGCGGGATATACAGCAATGGGAGTACGTGCCGTTGGGGCCATTTCTGGGCAAAAGCTTTGGCTCGTCGATGTCGCCCTGGGTGGTTACGATGGAAGCCCTTGCCCCGTTTCGGGTGGCTGGGTACGTGCAGGAGCCTGCCCCCTTGCCCTACCTGAGCGAAACCAGCCTGGTACCCAATCTCGACATTCAGCTGGAGGTGAGCCTGACGCCGGCAAACGGCACCGCCGATTCGAAAGAAACGATCATTTCACGGTCGAACCAGCGGTTTCTGTACTGGTCACAGGCGCAGCAGCTGGCGCATCACACCATCAACGGCTGCAACGTGCGGGTGGGTGACCTGATAGCGTCAGGGACTATTTCAGGACCAGATCGATCGGCCTGGGGGTCGTTGCTCGAGCTCTGCTGGGGTGGTGCCGAACCGATTACCCTGTCGACAGGCGAAACCCGGACGTTTCTACAGGATGGCGATACGGTAACTTTCCGCGGTTACGCCGAAAAAGAAGGCATTCGGGTTGGTTTCGGGACCGTTTCAGGCCAAATTGTCTCCTAGAGCCGGCAGAACGCAGTTTGTGTTTGCTGTCGCGATCAACAGGTTTTCCGGTTGTTTCCAGCGCAAACGTAGCGCCTGCTGCTTCTGCCAACCTTGGTCCAACTTAATCTCGTATGCGCCTTATCCTTCTGTTTGTACTGATTGCCACTACCGCCTGCACGCAGGACCTGAACGTAAAAGGGCTAAAACAGCCCGTCGAGGTCTTACGCGATCAATGGGGGGTAAATCATATTTACGCCAAAAACGAGCATGATCTGTTTTTTGCGCAGGGGTACCTGGCAGCGCAGGATCGGCTGTTTCAGCTCGAACTATGGCGTAGACAGGCAACCGGCACCGTGGCCGAATTGCTTGGCCCCCGCGAACTGAAGCGCGACATAGGCACCCGGCTGTTCAGATTCCGGCCGCAGAATCTCGACGCTGAATTGAATCACTACCACCCCCACGGTAGCTTGATTGTGCGGGCATTTGTAGCAGGTATCAACGCCTACGTGACCGAGATCAACCGGACGCCGGAGAAACTGCCGTTCGAATTTAAAACACTGAATACCAAACCCGGACTATGGACCCCTGAGGTAGTGATCAGCCGGCATCAGGGCTTACTGAGTAACATCCGCGACGAACTGAACTACGGACGGCTGGTGCACCTGATCGGGGCCGATAGCCTGCGGGCCCTGCAATGGTTTCACCCGCAGCCCAACGCTTCGCCAACGAAACAGGCCACGCCCGATCTGACCCTGCACGTCGACGGGGCGGGGCTCATGCAGCCTATTCTGGAATTGTATGAAGCCTTCCGCTTGCCTATCCGCTTTAGTGCGGCCGACCAAACGCTTGGCGCAACGGATGAGGAAGAAGCAAAACTGCGCGCCCGTGAACGCGACGACGCCAATGACTGGTTCGAGGCCGAAAAACACTTTGTCGGCTCAAACAACTGGGTTATTTCGGGCGAAAAGTCGGCAAGTGGCTATCCCATGCTGGCCAACGACCCTCACCGGGCTGTTGGCACCCCCTCGTTGCGGTACTGGGCCCACCTGAATGCCCCCGGCTGGAACGTGATCGGGGCCGGTGAACCCACCTTGCCGGGTATTTCAATCGGACACAACGACTACGGCGCCTGGGGGTTGACGATTTTCGACACCGACAATGAAGACCTGTACGTGTACGAAACCAACCCCGCCAACCCGAATCAGTACCGCTATAAAGGGCGTTGGGAAACCATGCGCATGCGACGCGAAACAATTGCCGTAAAGGGCATGGCGGCGCAAACGGTAACGCTGAAATACACGCGCCACGGGCCGGTCGTGTTTGAAGACGGAAAAGCGCACCGGGCCTACGCCATGCGGGTGGGCTGGCTCGAGTCCGGCTGCTCACCCTATCTGTCGAGCCTGCGCATGAACCAGGCGCGTTCGTGGGCCGAGTTTCGGCAGGCGTGTCTGTACAGTCGTATTCCCGGCGAAAATATGGTTTGGTCAGACCCGAAAGGTACCATTGGCTGGCAGGCAGTAGGGCTGGCTCCGATCCGCAAAAACTGGACGGGACTGGTACCCGTGCCAGGCGATGGGCGCTATGAATGGGCGGGGTATTTGCCCATCGACAAGCTGCCGCATAGCGAAAACCCAGCGTCGGGCTATATCGTAACGGCCAACAATAACATGACACCGGCCAACTACCCTTACCGTAATGCCATTGGCTGGGTATGGTCATCGCCGTCGCGGACACATCGGATTGAAGAGGTGCTGGCCGACGGTAAACGCAAAACCCTGAGCGACTTTATGCGGCTACAGGCTGATTACGTTGCGCTGCCTGCCCGCACGCTGGTGCCTTTGTTGGAGCCGCTGTCGTCGGAAGACCTCCCTACCGAGCAGGCCTTAACGTACCTGCGCAAATGGAATTATGAGCTGGGTACGTCATCGGTAGCAGCGGCGATCTACGTGGGTTTCGAAACCCAGCTTCGCCGGGCTTTCATGACGCTGGCGGTGCCGGCCGATGCCCGGCCGTACCTGAAAAGTATTCCCACGAAGCGTATACTCGACTGGGCTGTTTCGCCGCAACTGGCTATCAACCGACCCATAAATTCCTCGAATTGGCGTGATAGCCTGCTCCTGGCCTGTGTTACCCGCGCAGTGGCTGACCTGACCGAACGGCTTGGCCCCGACATGGAAACCTGGGTGTACGGCCAGCGAAAAAATAAACACAGTCAGCTTACTCACGCATTAAGCGGGCTCGTCAGTAATGAGCAGCGACGGCGAATCAACATTGGTCCGGTAGTTCGGGGTGGCTATGCCGAAACCGTAAACGCAACCGGCGGCAGCCTGAATCAGGAGCACGGAGCCACCTTCCGCATTGTGGTCGATACCGAAGATTGGGACCGCACAATGGGGATCAATAGCCCTGGCCAATCGGCTAATCCGGATAGCCCGCACTACCGCGATCTGTTTCCGCTATGGGCTGAAAACGGCTATTTTCCGGTCTTCTTTTCCCGGAGACGCATCGAGCAGGTTACCGAAGCAACGATGGTACTGAAGCCGTAATTGGTCGTAGCTTGATTTGGTGACTTTCTTGTCGATATCGAGGGCATGCAAGCTACACTACTTATTATCTGGCCTTTCATTAATTTACTTCTGATTGTTGGCATCGCGGGTGCAGTAACGCGTTATGCCGCTAGGTTCAGTAAAAATAGATTGTATACACTCAGTGCATCAATGGTCTTGTTCATCTGTAGTTCGATTGGTATCCCGTCAGTTATGCAGGGGCCGGGGGGAGAACATGCATTCGTATTTCTATAACCCCAAACCGGCATTCCCCTAACTACTCAGGCTTATCACCATGGCATATTGTTGAACAGCCCCACGTTCACGATTAAAAGTCACGTAGCGGTATGGCCCGTTAGGCTGCCGAACACGATACAGCCCACCGAGCCTGGCGCTGGCCAAACTCCCAACGCGCTGAAAACCACACTGTCGATTAATACAACATACATGATGCCTGAGCTTCAGTGGATGCCCCAAAACACCTCGGTGCATATTCTATGAATGGCCTCATTTTATGGGTTGAGGCAGTGCTGTAAGAGCTAATTGAAAAAGGCGATCTGCATATGTGCAGATCGCCTTTTTTTGTAGAGCGAATGGTGGACTTTGTATTTACTAATTTACGCCAGCGGCAACTTTTGTTTTGCGTTTGGCCACTGCTTTCAGCGCTTTTGCGTCGCTTTTTATTGCTTTTTTCTCTGCTTTTTCTTCTTTCCGTTCAGCTTTTGCCATGCGGGTTTTTTTGTCGGAAATGCCAGCAATTTCGAGGCCTTTACCTGTCTTGGCGTTCTCCCGATGTTCTTCGGCTTTCTCCATTTTCTTCTCAGCCTTCATCTCTTTTTTTACCTCTTTCGCTTTTTGAACAGCTTGGGCAAATCCGGCCTGTGAGGCGCAAAGAAAGGCTAGGGCGGCAACTACGATTGACTTTTTCATAACGATTAGTGATATAGTGATAAAAATACCTGTCTGGCAGGCTTTCTTGGATTTAAAACGGTGACCGTCCGAATTTGTTATTGCGAGTTGTTTTGACACTATTGAAAAAAAATTATTCTCTATAAAATCTGTATATTAAGTAAAAAAGCCAAAAACAGCCTGTATTCGCTGTTTTTGTCTAGTTAAGGAAATAAGAGTTCCTCAAAAGATACAATATTGAACTTGATTCAACGGCCCAGTTTTTTTTTACTGATGTAGCTAGACAAGTCCTTAATTCTACCTATTTTAATGCTATATTAATGGAAGTGCATACGCTTTCCTACAAACTAATCCCAAATCGTTCCCCCAATTCCTGAAGCGTTTTTAGCACCGTTTCGTGCACGGGAATCCCATTCTGCAGCCGCTCTGCTTCCAGCATTCGCTCGGGGTCGCCGGGCACCAGGACGTGCTGCCCTTCTACCGCTTTGGCTGAACGGAACCGCTGAATCCAGGTATCCATATGCTGTTTGAACTCGTCGGCCGGGCGAAACGCGTCGATGCGCATAGCCCCGAAAAAATGACCGGTCCCTGACCCAACGCCCTCGTTAGCCTGCATGAAACCAGCCGTAGCGAAGGGCGGTACCCAAGGGCCATAGTTAGCTCCTGACAATACACCCGAGAAGATATCGACAATGGCACCTAACCCGTATCCTTTATGGCTGCCGTGTTCGCGATCAGAGCCCAGCGGCAATAAGGCACCGCCATTTTTCACGGCATTGGCGTCAGTAGTTGGGTTTCCGTTAGCGTCCTGCGCCCAGCCAAGTGGAATGTCCTGTCCTTTCCGTTGCAGAATCTCCAGTTTGCCATAGGCTACCGCCGTCGATGCGAAGTCGGCTAGGAAGGTCGGCTCGGTCTGAGCCGGAATTGCCACGGCAATTGGATTTGTACCGAGCAACTTGTCGAGTGAAAAAGTGGGGGCAACCAGCGGGGCAGCATGGGTCATAGCCTGCCCGATCATATCGTGTTTGGCCGCCAGCAGGGCATGATAGCCCGCGATGCCGAAATGGTTGGAGTTGCGAACCGCCACCCAGCCCGTGCCAGCTATACGTGCCTTTTCTATAGCTACCTGCATGGCCCACGGCCCCACTACCAGGCCCAGGCCCCGGTCTCCATCGACCACAGCGGTAGAAGGAGTTTCGTGTACGATGCTTATGGCGGGGGTGGGATTTAGTCGACCATTATCGTACAGCCGGACGTACCCGGCCAGTCGGGCTACACCGTGCGAATCGACGCCCCGCAAATCGGCTGATACTAATACATCGGCGGCTAGTTGGGCATCGGTTTCCGAGCAGCCAATGGCCTGAAAAATCTGCTCGGTAAACGAGCGTAATTGCTTGGCATGAATCATGGGGTAAAAATAAGGGTCAAGTGTTAAGTTTCGGATTTCAGATGTACGGCTCACTTACCTCATACGTACAGCCAACAACATACCTGAATCTTGAAACCTGGAACACGAAACTTAATTTTACCGCATGACTAACCTATTTATCAGTCGGCTGGTGGCTTATTTTGGACGCGGGCTACTGGCCATTGCTCCGCTGGGCCTGACCATCTATGTCATTTATAGCGTGTTTGTATGGGTAGATGGGCTGGTACCCGTCAATATTCCGGGCATTGGCTTTCTGATCATGACCGGTATTATTTTAGGGTCTGGTCTGCTGATTTCAACCGTAATACCCCAGTCGTTTGCCTCACTGTTCGAAGGCTCTATTCGGCATTTACCGCTGGTCAGCCTGATCTATTTTTCGGTCAAGGACCTTATTTCGGCGTTTGTCGGCGATAAAAAGAAGTTTAATCAGCCCGTTCTGGTGCTGATGAATCGCGAGTCAGGAATTCGTAAGATTGGCTTCATTACCCAAACGGACATAAGCAACCTCGGCCTCGATGACGCAGTTATGGTTTACTGTCCACATTCTTACGCTTTTTCGGGTGAGCTCTATCTGGTCCCTGCCGATAATGTTAAGTTGCTAACCATGTCTAGTTCAGAGGCTATGAAGCTGATCGTGTCGGGCGGAGTCAGCAAGTAGGGGGTAGCATTGGGCTGGTACTAATATAACCTTTCCTTCATGCAACGCGTTGAGCAGGTATAAAAATGGTATGATGGTATGAACACGCTACGCTTTCTATTTCTTGTCAATGTTGTGTGGCTGAACGTCAGTGTATGTTTAGCGCAGCCTGCTACCGTTCCGGGAGTACGTATGCAGGAACCAGAACAGCGCGCCGTGGCCGATACGCTCCCGGCTGTTGATGGGCAGCCCGCCTCTGTTGTGCGAAATCGTTATCTGGCCATTGATGCTACCGGTATGTTTGGTCATTTCAGGCGCTACCGCATTTTCCCTGGCGAAACAATGGCTTTTCGGGTAAAATCAGACGGCGATAAATACCGGTATCCGCTGACGGCCGTCAGCGATACTGCGTTTACAATTGCTTTTCAAAATGAACTATACGATCAGCCGCAGGCACTCTCGTTTCCACTAGCCGATGTGCAGCGTGTGTATCTGAAACGCCGGATACCGTTTGTTACCGAACTGGGCTATCTGCTACCTGCCGCAGCTGTCGTGTTTATGGTTGCTGACTTTGTAAACCCCCGAAGCCTTGATGGACGGACTGGCCGCTTTGAGTTCGATAAAAAGTCGCTGGTACCCGGTGGTCTCTTATTGCTAGGCGGTGGAATTTGCTACAAATTATCGCACCGAACGTATACAATCAATGATCGCCATCGAATTAAGGTGCTCTGGACTAAGTAGTTTCAACGCCCGATCACGTTTCTACGTAAACGGTTATGTTAACCAATTGTGACTTTAATTAATAGCCGTTTGATAGAATTTGGATTTATAAGAAGGTGACGGTACCTTTATACGTAGATAGTTAACCGATAAAGTAAGGGGAGATGAACGAGCATACCATCTTTGTGGCTGAAGACGACGAGGATGACCAATTTCTCCTCCAAACGGCATTTGCCTCCACGGGTTTGTCGTGCAATCTTGTTTTTTTTACCAACGGCGAAGAGTTGATTAACGAATTGACGGTAGCCGAAAAGCGACCTACGCTGGTGCTGCTGGATCTGAACATGCCCATCATGGACGGTTTCCAGACGTTGAGTCACCTGCGAAACACCGAAGCGTACCGAACGATGCCCGTGCTGATACTGACTACGTCGAGCCAGCGTGAGGATGTAACGAGAGCTTATTCGATGGGCGCTAATTCGTTCATTACCAAGCCACATCAGTATGCAGATCTGACTCGTACGGTTGAGCAGCTCCAGCAGTTCTGGTTGTCTACAGCCAGTATACCACAACTCTCGAAGGAAAAACGGCCTGTTGCTTAACGTGCCGGACGTAGTTGCCAAACTAGCCTGTTTGACCAGTACTGTCAAAAAATGGCCGGGTCGTAGCTGAAAATTGCGTTCATTTGCGGCATGAATGCCCTCTTACTGACGCCCCCTAATCAGCCCGTTCGGGCCACTATAGCCCTCGCCTCATCGAAAAGTGAAAGCAACCGCGCGCTTATTCTTGATGCACTGACCGGATTTCGTTGCCAACTCGATAACCTCTCGACGGCTCGCGATACGCAAACGATGATTCGTCTCCTTCGCGATACCGATGCGCCTACGGCCGATGTGCTTGACGCGGGTACAACCATGCGTTTCCTGACTGCCTATTTTGCGCTGACGGGTCAGACCAAAATCATGACCGGTACGCCCCGGATGTGTGAGCGGCCAATTGGCTTGCTGGTCGAGGCACTCCGCACCCTGGGTGCCGACGTAACGTACCTGGGGCAGGAGGGATATCCTCCCTTGCAAACGGCTGGTTTTCAGTCTACGGGTGTTAATGAGCTGAGTATTAGGGGTGATGTGAGCAGCCAATATATTTCGGCATTAGCCATGGTGGCTCCATATCTGCCATCTGGCCTGACCCTTCACCTGACGGGTGCCCTGGGGTCGGTGCCTTATATGACGATGACGCTGCAGCAAATGGCCGCGTTTGGTGTAAACGCCACCGCCGACTGGGCAGCGCAGGTTATTCAGATTCCTGCAGGTACGTATACACCAACCGCCTACGCTATCGAGTCTGACTGGTCGGGAGCGAGCTATTGGTTCAGTACCGTAGCCCTCGCCGCCGATGCCGACATTGAATTGCTTGGTCTGAAAGAGCAATCACTACAAGGCGATAGTGCTATCGTCGGTATTATGGACCAACTGGGAGTGCAGGCAACGTATACGGGTAGGGGGTTCCGCCTAACTAAAAAAGAGGCTGCCGACCGGCTAACCGTCGATTTCACAAACTGCCCTGACCTGGCTCAGACCGTGGCTGTCTGTTGCGCGCTGAAAGGAATTCCAGCCACGTTTACAGGCATCGAAAGTTTGAAGATTAAAGAGACGGATCGAGTTGTTGCTATCCAAAACGAATTGCGCAAGTTTGGGGCTGATCTGGTTGACGTAGTGACAAACGAGCGGTATGAAGTGCGGCCAGTAACGGCTCCAATCAGTAATTTGCCCGTACAAATTGACACATACGATGATCACCGAATGGCAATGGCGTTTGCGCCTATTGCTATGCTTCGTTCGGTCATTATCAATGAACCCGGCGTTGTGGCTAAATCATATCCCTCTTTCTGGGACGATTTCAAAAAAGTGGCGACAGTAGACGAAGTTTAGTCTATAAGGCACTTTTCCACACTCATTTGTGGAAAAGTGCCTTATAGTCAGTCTGACGGTCGATTAGGTGGATTATACCCGGCCCGTCATGCGGTCGAATACGACTCGTTGCGCCTTCATCGATGCAACCTTGTCGGCTGGATCAGTGTGGCACTCCAGCAATACCCAGCCCGTGTAGTTTAGGTTGGCCAGATTGGTCAGTAGATCCTGATAAGGGTAATCGGTCCGGTCGAGTTCGCGCACATGGCAGGTGGCCCCCAGCCGATGACTGACCAGATTAAAATTGGCCTGAAAACCGTTGCCGTTCAGATCCTGCGGGTTGCAATTCCAGCAGATCGTAGCGTTGGGATGGGTGGCCACGTTCATAATTTTCCTGATATTGGGTAGCTCCTGCGTTTCTTCGCCATGTACTTCCAGCCGGATTTGCTGCCCTAATGTGGCGCCGTAACTGGCCAGTTCATTCAATGCCTCTCCAATCTGGGTTAGTGTTTTCTCTGCGGGTACTCCCTTATGCAGGGCGTTGGGCTTTACCTTCACGCCTGTTCCGCCCACATCGGCGCTTAACCGGATAAATTCTTTCGTGCGTTCAATCGAAGCCCTTACTTGTGCCTGATCCACGTAATCGAACTGCTGGTTTGTGCCCAGACCAAGCAACTTAACGGGACTGTCGGTAAACAGCTTCTTTACGGCCAGCCGCTGTGCCGCGCTTAGGTCGGGCATCACCTTGTGGGCGTGCTCCACACGCAGTTCTACACCCAATATATTGGCGTCGGCGCAGTTAGTAATCAGCGTGGGTAAGTCCCAGTCTTTTCCCCACAGGTACGTAACAAAACCCAGCTTATAAGCCACTTTTTTCACAACGGGCGGCGCGCCAAACAGTGGTCCCGTCAGCAGGGAGGCACCAGCCAGCAGGGAAATCTCTTTCAGGAATGTGTTCCGGTCGATGGAGGGCATGGCTAATAGGCAGGACGTTCTGTAATTGCCAAAGCGCTGCGAGTCAACAGACTACTTATTGGCTTTGTGCACCAGCTATTTGTGCTCCTGATTCGGTTCGTTGGCTTGCTGGTCTTTTTTGTATTGCTCCACATCCCATTTGATCTGCCAGCGACTGACATACTCAGCCAACGGTTGAAGTCCAACGTCGGCTCTTCGTTTGTCGACGTTATCGGGGTCTTCCAAAGGCAGGACGTAATATTGCTTTGTTTGGGTGTTTCTACCAATCTGGCTGCCATAGATCTGCCGTTTGTGTTGCCCCAGCGCCACTCGATCCTCCAGCAACGCCAAAGCGCTGCCTGCTGCGTTTCCTTTCTTCACCGCGTCTCTCATCATAGGCAGGTACGTCTCCTGGGTCTGCTGGTCGGCGTGCTGAATGACAAGAAATAACGTTGAATTGCCCTGCTGGCCAATCACGTTACTACCAAGCCAGCCATATTTGTCCAGAATTGCCCGCACCCTGGTCAGATTAGCCGCGTCCTTTTTTGTGATGATCGCCCAAAGTGCTTTTACCTGGTTTGACTCCAAGCCATACTGTTTTTCAACATCATTCAGTTGTTGCCGATACTGTTGATCGTCCTTGTAAATGGAATCTAGCTGTACTACCAGCGGCTTGTTGAAGTTAGCTTCTGCTTTCTCTTTATTCTGGTTTATAAGTACCAGTAGTGGTTTCCAGCGGTCGTCGCGGTGTAACGATACCAGATCAGCATCTGTAGTGATGTGGTTATAATTGGCGTAACCCGCTTTCGTAGCAATTCGATTGAGCTGAAAAAAAGCGCTATCAGCATTATTAGCAAGGGCCCAGGAGCAGGCAGCGTTATATCGATCCGTTGATAGGCCTACCCAACCATTCGCTTTGAACGCATTAGAATAGGTGAGGGCCGAATTTTTGTAGTCTTTTGCTTGATAAAGGGAGTCCGCTTTTTTGGCGAGTGCCAGATAAGTCGCATTTTGCCCGAATGCACTGTATGCGGTGCCAAGGCAAAAACTAAGGCAAAGAAAGATTCTCATGGTGTAGATGCAGTTAAGCGGTTTAGGTTGGTTGCTATCGTTGCAGGCAACGTGACACTGATTTGAAGACGTAGGTAAGTTAGATTTTATCCCTGGAAGATGACATTTGCAGAAAAGCTCCGTGGTGCCCAGCCATTACTGGGTACGTTAGTTTCATTGCCGTCGCCCGAACTCAGCGAACTACTCTCACTAGCCGGGTTCGACTGGCTATTTATTGATATGGAGCACGGAGCGCTTTCCATCAATGATGCTCAACGCATCTTGCAAGCTATAAAGAATGACTGTAGCGCCATTATTCGGGTGGCTGACAACAACCCGATTTTGATTAAGCAAGCGTTGGACAGTGGCGCTGATGGCGTGATTGTCCCGCTGGTAAATACGGCTGCCGAAGCGCGCCAAGCGGTCGAATCTGCGAAGTATCCGCCATTGGGAAAACGAAGCGTTGGCATTGCCCGAGCGCATCAGTATGGCCTTCAGTTTTCGGAATACCTTCAATCGGCTAATCAGTCGGTGGCCGTTATCATCCAGATTGAGCACCAGGAGGCAGTCAACAACCTCGATGACATCCTGAGCGTAGATGGCATCGATGGCGTATTTATTGGCCCTTATGACCTGTCGGGCAGTATGAACAAGCTAGGCGATGTGGCCAATCCGGTTGTTCAGCAGGCTATCCGCGCGGTGAAGTTAGCTTGTTCGCGAAAAAGTGTCCCTGTTGGCCTGTTCATGCAGCAGTCCGACCAAATTGCCGCCGAGCTAGCCAGTGGAACACGATTCATGGCCGTTGGCACTGACACGTTCTTTGTCTGGAGTGGCGCTCAACGTACACTGGCTGCATTCAAAGCGGCCTTGGCCAGCTAAGTAATCGGGTGCGAATGGCTATTCCCAATCCACCTCGCCAAGTCCCTGCCGGATAACCTCAAAATCGTCGGTGGTGGCGTTGACGATGGTTGAGGGCGCATAACCGCCGTAACCGCCATCAATTACGATATCGACGTCGTGGCGATAGGTTTCGTAAATCAGTTCGGGGTCGGTACTGTAGGCAATGCCTTCTGGAAGGTCTTCGGGACCACCCTCGCGCAGGGTCGTGGTGATAATCGGGTTGCCCAACTCCTGCACAATCAGCCGGGGAATGTCATTGTCGGGCACCCGTATACCTACCGTTTTCTTGCTGGAGTTCAACAGTTTGGGGACGTTGTTGTTGGCGTCAAGAATAAACGTGTAGGGGCCGGGGAGGAGCCGTTTCATCAGCTTGAAGGCTGAGTTGCTAACCCGGGCATAGTCGGCGATATGACTGAGGTCGTAGCAGATAAACGAAAAATCGTTCTTCTGCGGCTTTATTCCCTTTATGCGCGCTACGCGCTCAACCGCCCGCGCATTATGAATATCGCAGCCCAGCCCGTAGATGGTATCAGTTGGGTAAATGACCACGGCCCCGTCGCGCAGGGCTTTCGCCACCTTCCGAATCAGGGTCAGGTCAGGGTTTTTAGGGTATAGTTTTATGAGTTCAGCAGGCATACAGACAACGATCAATGATCAATCGACACGCATAATGTCGCTTGGGTGCGTTCTTTAGTCTTGTACACAACAATTGAGACTTGATAATTGCTGCCTGTTCATCGAGAATTGTTCACTAACTTTCATTTGGTGGCTAACCGGTAGCGTCTATACATCCCGTTTACAGGCAGATGCATGCGGCAGAGCAGAAGAATAGCCCGCGAGGCCAAACCAGGGGGTTCAATTTTGCCAAGAAGCCGCCCGAATTTAGAAGCCAGTTCATATTGCTCGGCATAAAAACACTTCCGGATAAACTGCCTCAGGCGGTCGGCTAATGCTTTGTACTCGTCGGTGGTTTGGCAGAGTGCGTAGGCTTTCTGGCAAACGCGCCAGGTAGAGTCGAGCAGTTGATTGTCTACCCTGACTACCTGCTGGCCCAGCGAGTCGGCTAACAGGCGCTTCTGTGTTAGTACCTCATCTATGTAAGCGTATCGGTAATGCCGTGCCGAACGGACCCATAGATCAAAATCTTCATACGCCAGAGACTCATCATAACCGCCCAGCGCGGTCAGCATATCACGCCGCATCATCATAGTAGGCGTATTGATGAAATAACGTGTTAACACCTCCTGAAAGACATCGCCCGTCGGAACACGTTCGGTAGTGCGCCCGTCGGGGCGCACAGGATGGTGATGCCGGAGGAATTCACCTGACTCATTTATGTAGGTCGCGTTTGAGAAGACAACCCCGTAATAGGCAGGTAGCGATAAAAATTGTTCGATTTGACGACTTATTCGATTTGGTAACATAACGTCGTCAGCCGACAGGTCGATGACGTATTCGCCAACTGCCCTCGCCAGCCCTTGATTGAACGCGCGGCAAAGGCCTCGGTTCGTGATATTGTGAATAAATTGGGTGGCCGGGTACTTTTTACAAAATGATCTGATCTGCTCAGCTGACCCGTCTGTACTGGCATTATCAACAATAATCAGTTCCACATTTGGGTACGTTTGCCCAACCACCGAATGGAGACTATCCTGGATGTATGTAACCTGATTAAAACTAGTGCAAATTACTGATACCCAGGGTTTATGCTTATTCAGAAATGGCGCCATTGGAGTGCTGACGCCTGCTTGGGTGATCCGTTGCCCATCCATATTGTGAATTCATGTTGGAGAAAGTCCTTAAGAATACTGTTGGATATGAAAGTAACACTTAGCGGAAGGTATACCGCTTTTTTTTGAGTAACCGGAAATAGCCAATTTATTTTGGAAGCGAACTAATGTTTGGCACAATTTTTCGATATAACTGTATACGTATGTCGGCAAGTGTGCCAAAGTGCCTGCCTGCCGACTGCGATCACATTTATGGGTTAGGGTTCGCAAATGCCACTTCACATGTTGGAGGTGGCATTTGTTGTTTTCTTGGCAACAGACGGGTTGCGGTCGCCTGCCAGATCGAACAGGGCAACGTTCATCTCGAAACCGAGCACCATTAGTAGACAGATCAGGTTGGTCCAGATCATCAAGGCGATAAGGGTGCCAATGGAGCCATAAACTTTATTGTATGAGCCGAAGTTGGAAACGTAATAAGAGAAGGCCAGCGTTGTCAGCACAATCAGTACAGAGGCTGTTATTGAACCGGGAAACACGAAGGTCCACTTCATATTTACATCGGGTCCATACCGGTAAATAAGCGATACAACCCCAACAAAAACAGCGAACACGAGCAGGTACCGCGCAATCTTGAGCACATAGTACGAAATGATGTTGTTGAATACACCGAATTTCAGAAGGTAGTCAATTACTACACCGCCCACAACCAGGAGGCCAATGGCCAGAAAAAGCGAGATGGCCAGTGCTACGGTCAGTACTACGGCAATGCCCCGCTTAGCCAGAAAGCTACGATGCTCGAACGTTTTGTACGATGAATTAAACGCATTCATCAGCGCCACCATGCCACTTGTGGCCGAATACAGAGCCAGCAGAAAACCAAAAGAAAGTACGCCCCCGCGGGGTTGGCTGATAATATCTTTGAGGGTTGTGCCAACTGTATCAAACGCCCCGATTGGGAGCATCTGAGCGAAAAATTCCATGATTTGCCGCTCCAGGTCAGGTATGAACGTAATGAATGGAATCAGCGTAAAAAGAAAGATAACGGTCGGGAAAATGGCCAGAATAAGGTTGTAGGCTACCGATGCTGCCCGTTCGCTAAGGTCGTTATCGAACAGCTTATCGCTGATTTGGCTCAGAAAACTATACCAATCTTTCTTTGAATTGAAGGCGTTGTGGGTACGTAGCCAAACCCGAGTCCCTGAGAGGGATTTGAGGGTCATTAGTTTTTCAAACATATACCTGGCCTTTCTGCATTGCTTACGGTTACCTATGGTTAAGCAACGCCCGGTGCAA
This sequence comes from Fibrivirga algicola, assembly GCF_011742925.1. Taxonomy (GTDB): domain Bacteria; phylum Bacteroidota; class Bacteroidia; order Cytophagales; family Spirosomataceae; genus Fibrella; species Fibrella algicola. The sequence goes on along the minus strand of NZ_WAEL01000003.1, from coordinate 135,388 downwards.
AAAAAGGTTTGAGGTGCTCCAGTAATGTAGCCGGGGCGGCCGTCAGCCGACCGGTATCGGCCCGCTGGAAGACCAGCGTGGTTTGTCCCATATGCAACAGTTCACCTGCTTCATTGCTGATGGCATACTGAAACACGATCCGGGCGCGGGGTAGTTCAGGAATAGTAACCGCAACCGTCAGCAGGTCGTCGTAGCGGGCGGGCTTCAGGTAGCGCGAGGTGTTTTCGTACACCGGCATCATAATCCCCGACGCCTCCATCTCTTTATACGAAAAGCCCAGGCTCCGCAACGCTTCTACCCGCCCAATCTCATAAAACCGGGCGTAGTTGCCATAATACACGTACCCCATCTGGTCGGTATCAGCATACCGCACCCGGACAGGTGGAACAAGGAAAGTAAACATAGGGGAGGACGTCGACAGTGCTGAGTCGATAGTCTGCACGGTCGGTTTGGGACTGACGACTCTTTTTTTACTTCATGATTTTTCGCTCGTTCAGCGCGCGCTGGTAGATGCGGGCGTTGGCTATATGCTCGGTCATGTTCCGCGAGAAAGTGTGGTAACCTGAGAAATCAGCTTTGGCAACAAAAAAGAGATAGTCGTGCTGTTCTGGATTCAGTACAGCGTCGATAGCTGTGGGCGGCGGCAGATTGATCGGACCTGGGGGCAGACCGGCATACATGTAGGTGTTGTATGGGCTGTTGTACGCCAGGTGTTTGTTCAGCACGCGCCGGATCGTGAAGTCGTTATTGGCGAAAACCACCGTTGGGTCAGCTTCCAGCTTGATGCCACGTTTCAGGCGGTTCAGGTACACACCCGCTACGCGGGGCTGCTCATCTGATTTGATGGTCTCGGCCCGTACGATCGAAGCCAGCGTTTGCACTTCGGTCTGGCTCAGGCCCAGGGCGGCGGCTTTGGCCTTTCGCGCGGGTGTCCAGAACTTCTTATACTCATCGGCCATTCGACTCAGCAGGGCCGTGGGTTTGGCTGTCCAGAATAGTTCGTACGTGTTCGGAATAAACAGGCAGATAATCGTGGTTGTATCCAGGCCGTAGCGTTTGCAGGTATCGGGGTTGTCGAGCAGTTCGCGCAGTGGTTCGGGACCAAACGCGAACTTGCTGCCTACCTTGTTGATGAGTTCGCTCTTCAGCCGAATGCTGCTGTTGAATGTCAGTTCAATCGGGTCCTGGCTACCACTGCGGAGCTTCTTGATGGCGTCGTAATTACCCGTTCCCGGTTTCATGCGGTAGTGCCCCGCCTTTACCCGCTCAGGGTACTTCATCAATTTCGAGACAAACCGAAAGGTCATTTCATTCTCCAGAACCTGGTGCTTTTGCAGGGTATCGATCACCGATTCAAAAGTGGCTCCCTTGGGAATATACAGCGAAAACGGTTTTGCGTCGTCGGTATGGGCGTTAATATTTGGCGTTTTGGCCAGTTGCCAGCCGTAGAACGTAAACGAAACAAACAGTACCGTAAAGGCAATGTACAGGCCGATTTTGGTGTTGCGCGACAGTGTCATTGAATGTAAGAGGGCTGATGCGTCATGCCGGACCAAAAACGGTTCTCGGTATAACAACGCTGCAAAGGTACGGCCCTAACGCAACATTGTACCGACAGCCATTTTTTTGATCCAATTAGTCCGTAAAAGTTTTCTGGCAGGATCAACGATAGGAACAGGATCAGTCAGCGGCAAGAGTTGGCGGAGGGATAAGGTGGCAAAGGCTCGTAGATTACGTTTACCCCGTCAAGAAGACCTTTTTCAGCGCAATGGGCCGTTTGTCATAAATGACTGCAACCTTTCAGAGCAGTCCTGCATCTTACGGCTACAGACATCCAGACAACTCATGAAAACGCCTTTACTGATTACCTACCTGGCAATAAGCCTTACTTCATGCCTGTCGGCGCAAAGTGTAAAGCGAGACCAAACCTTTGCGGGTATTTCTGCCCTTGATGTGAGTGCGGGTATCAGCGTGTACCTAACTCAGGGCAACACCGAATCGGTACGCATAGAAGCCAAAGGGTTGGAAGAAGACGAGATCATCTCTGAACAGCGTGGCAATAAACTTGTGCTCTCGATTCGACGGGAAAACGGCTGGAAAGGTATACTGGGAGGCAAAAATTCTGTCAAGGCCTATGTGACGGTGAAAAACCTGACCAACATCGACGTATCGTCGGGGGCCGAGCTAGAGGGTGAAACCAACCTGGTTGTAAATGATCTGGCGCTACATACCAGCAGTGGCGCCGACGTGGAACTGGACGTGAAGGCGAACCGGCTGACGGTGTCAGTCAGCAGCGGAGCCGATGTAACGCTGCGTGGGTCGGCGGGTAAGCTAACCGCTTCGTCATCGAGCGGTGCCGATTTGAATGCCGACAAACTGATTGCCGACATCTGTTATGCTGACGCATCGGGCGGGGGCGATGCGCGGGTATATGGACAGAAAGAGCTTTACCTGCGGGCATCGGGCGGGGGCGACGTAACCTATCGCGGCCCCGGGCAGTTAGTAAGTCGTAAAACCTCCGGTGGAGGTGATATTAACCGGGATTAATTGCGTGAACCTATGAAAACTTCATTTTCTGGCCTGATCGTGGCCCTTTTTGTCTCAGTAGCCAGTCAACTGGCTGCTCAGGATATCACATTGAATCCAACAGTGTCGAACTTCTCGGCGCTGAAGGTAAGCACAGGCGTGCAGGTTTTTCTGACACAGGGCGATGCGGAAGCGCTGCGTATTGAAGCGCGGGGTTTTGATAAGGAAGACATTATTGCCGACGTTGAGGGCGGTGAGTTAAAACTTGGCGTGAAGCTGCAAGGCTGGTTAGGTAATAATAAAGCCGATCGAAACACGAATCGGTACATAAAAGCCTACCTAACAGCCCGGCAACTAAGCGACATCGTTGTGTCGTCGGGGGCACAACTGACTGGCGAAACCCCATTCAAAGCAGAAAAAATTGGCGTAGCCGCAAAATCAGGAGCAACGGTTACACTGGCACTGAATGCAACAGATATAGAATTAAGTTCAGGTGCCGGATCCACAGCTACCCTGACCGGGTCGGCAAAAACGGTTAGTGCCTCGGCCTCAGGTGGTGCAACGATCGAAGCCAACAAACTAATTACGGCGACCTGCCAGGCTGAAGCGACCAGTGGTGCCAGCGTGCGGGTGTACGCCGAAAACGAACTCTTTCTGAAAGCATCTACGGGGGGTAGCGTCAACCACAGCGGCCCCGGCCGCATCGTGAGCCGCAAAACGTCGCTCGGTGGCAGTGCCAATTAACAGAAGTCCCGTTGATGAGTCGCGTAAACGCAGTTACCGCAGCGGCTTGGCTCTGTGGTAACTGCGTTTATAGCCATACATAGTATCTTTCTACCAAGAACGCAGTGGGGCTGACTGACATCGAACCCGGTATTTTGCCCATAGTTGAGGCAATGAATCGAACTGGGTTAATACACACATTTTCGAGTTGCGAAGGGCATTTCACCCCCGACGAGCAACGGATGCGCGACCGAAACCATGCAGAAGTTCGATTCCTGCCTGCGATAGCGGACCTGCCTGCCGGTAGTCAACTTATCGATACCTGGCTGGGTACGTTACTGGCTCGGTTCAAAGCCCGGCACGGCATTATGCCGGTTACAGCGGTGGGATATAAGCTGTTTACGCCCATTGACGAGGAGACCGTTGAAGAAACCTATGTACTTGAACTACGCCCGTTCAACCGGTTCGATCAGCCTGCAACCAAACGGGCCGACATTGATCGGGCAAGCCAGCAACTGGCTCATCTGATTGCAATGGGTTAATTTCTCTCACCGTCTTTCGCGCTGATAGGCCGACTCATCAATGCTTATTCGTTTATAGTGCTTAACGATGCAGGTACAATGGCAACTAAGCGAACAACTGACGTAGGTCAGAACTAAGTTTGTCTCTTCAGGCAATTGATCCAGGCTACACGTCGCTGAAAACCTACCAGTACCCCGTTGCGTGATAAATATCACAGATACTAAACTGGCAGCCAGTGAGATTTACATCATCAATTTAACGAGCAATCCAGATGATGAATTTAATCAAAGCTGTCTTTGGCAGTGGAAAGAACAGCCAGATCACAGATGTGATCGCGCAGGGAGGTGTGATTATTGACGTGCGCTCACCGGGTGAGTTTGCCAGCGGCCACGCCTTTGGGGCCATAAATATTCCGCTCGACCAGTTGGAGGCGAAGATGTCGCAGATCAAAAGTTATAAAAAGCCGCTTGTATTGTGTTGTGCGTCAGGCGTGCGAAGCGCAAGGGCTAAGGCGTTACTAACGGGTCAGGGAATCACCGGGTTGTATGATGCCGGTAGCTGGCGTACCCTACGCTAATTGGTACAGATGGTCATTGGGTAGTTATGCGTCGTACACCATATGACTACCCAATGACCATCTGTGACATCATCACAACATCGTTGTTGGACACACATAATCGGTTAGTTGTAGCTTATCGGTTTGCTTAATCGCTTCAAAGCCACCTGCTACGTCAATCAGATTGGTAAAACCGCGTGCCCGCAGTATGGAGATGGCTATAATTGAGCGGTATCCACTGCCGCAATACACGTAATACGACTTGGTGCGGTCGATGCGTACCATATTTTCGTTAATGAAATCCAACGGGAAGCTTACCGCATTAAGTACGTGTTCTGAGTCGAACTCGCTTTTGCGGCGGACATCGAGAAGAAGAGACTCCGGGTTTTCTGTCGCTAACCTGGCAAACTCATCGGCAGAAATCGACTGAAGACGGTCGATCTCCCGACCGTCGGCTTTCCAGGCCTCGAAGCCGCCTTTCAGATAGCCTATACAGTTATCGTACCCTACACGCGCCAGTCGTAAAACAGCCTCTTCTTCGTTGCCTTCGGGGGTAACGAGCAGAATGGGTTGGTTCAGATCAGATATAAGCGTACCGACCCAAGCGGCAAACTGACCATCCAGCCCGATGTTAATCGAGTTTGGAATATAGCCATGCCCGAATGTCTGTCCAGGCCGAACGTCAAGAATCAGGGCATTTTCCTCGTTGGCGGCCGCTTCAAAAGCAGCGGGCGATAGCGCCTGTGTTCCCTGACGAATGGCCGCATCGACACTGCCGTACCCCATTTTATTTATTACCGCATTTTTAGGGAAATATTGGGGTGGTGGCACCAGACCAACGGTTACTTTCCGAATGAACTCTTGTTTGGTTTGGGCGCGTAGTGCGTAGTTGACCCGTTTCTGATGACCCAGGGTATCCGTCGTTTCGTTACTCATGTTTTTACCGCAGGCCGATCCGGCACCGTGGCCGGGATAAATAATGACCTCGTCGGGTAGCCCCATTAGTTTAGTATGCAGACTATCGTAGAGATAACCCGCCAGGTCTTCGCGCGTGAGGTCGGTCTTTACAGCTAGATCAGGGCGACCCACATCGCCGACAAAGAGGGTATCGCCGGTAAAGATGGCTGTTTCTTTACCGGCCTCGTCGAGTAGCAGGTACGTGGTCGACTCCATCGTGTGGCCAGGGGTATGCAAGGCCTTGATCGTTAGCTTACCAATGGCGAAGCTTTCACCGTCTGCGGCAATATGTGCCGTATAGCCGGGCTGAGCCGTAGGGCCGAAAACAATGATTGCCCCTGTTTTTGCCGCCAGATCCAGATGGCCCGATACAAAGTCGGCGTGAAAATGCGTCTCGAAAACGTACTTGATCGTGGCTCCGTCTTTGGCGGCCCGTTCCAGGTAGGGTTTTGTTTCGCGGAGTGGATCGATGATCGCTGCTTCGCCCTCTGATTCGATGTAATAAGCGGCCTCAGCCAGACAACCGGTATAAATTTGTTCTATGTTCATGACCTAATCGGGTGTTAAATTGATAGGTCAAAAGTGGTAGTCTGGCTATGCTGGTTCCGTGATATATGTTACAAACTGCAGTTGATTATCATCAGGTTTTAGTGTGGTAACCTACCGCGAACTAACCCATATACCCAGGTACCGGCAATGGCACTTAGCAGGGTCGCAAGTACGGCAACGTGCCCACTACCGATCTGTGCGAATAGCGGACCCGGGCAAGCACCGGTAATAGCCCAACCCAGTCCGAAAAGCAGCCCGCCGTAGATCTGCCCTTTATGGAATTTTTTAGGGTGAAACTCTACCGTCTCGCCCGCCAGCGTTTTAATATTGAACCGTTTGATCAGCCAGATTGAGGTCATGCCAACTACAATAGCTGAGCCGATTACCCCGTACATATGAAAACTTTGCAGACGGAACATCTCCTGAATTCGAAACCACGAAATGATTTCGGCCTTTACGAAGACAATGCCAAACAGGATGCCGACAACCAGGTATTTCGTATTGGCAAAACCTGTTTCGGGCTTTTTTATGTCGTTGGGTGCATCGCACGCCAGCACATCGGGGAATTCATTAATCTGTTGCATAACGAGCGGTAATTAAACGTACTTCAGAATAACCGGTAAAAGCAGGTAAGTCATGGCAAACCCACCGATCATGAAGCAGCAGGTTGCCACTACCGACGGCCACTGTAGGTTCGAGATACCCATTATGGCATGTCCCGAGGTGCAACCACCAGCCCAGCGTGTGCCGAAGCCAACCAGAAAGCCACCAAAGACGAAGAAGATCAGTCCCTTAATGGTGAACAGGTTTTCGGTGGCGAACAGGTCTGCTGGCATCAATCCCGAGAAGTCCCGGATGCCCAGCGCCTGTAGGTCGGCCATTGTTGCGGCTGATAGCTGGAAGGCATAGGGATTTGCCAGAAAATAGGTTGCCACAAAGCCGCCAATCAACGTACCCAGTACAAAAAGTAAATTCCAGATTTCTTTCCGCCAGTTGTAGTGGAAAAACGGAATATGGGCCGGCAGGCAGGCCGCACAGATGTGTCGTAATGATGAAGAAATGCCGAATGATTTGTTGCCGATCAGCAATAAAGTTGGTACAGTTAGTCCAATCAGCGGCCCAGCCACATACCAGGGCCAAGGCTTACGGATAAGGTCAATAAAATCCATTTGGTCAGATAAAGCAATAGGTACAAACCCAGTCTTGAAGCGCAGTAATTGCCTGCAACAGGTGGCGCGGGCAACGTGCCTAATAATACATAACAGTTGTGTACCGAATCCGTTCAGGAATTGGTACATACGCGCTGGAAAATGAGGGTATACCTGGTGGCCGCTAAGCGGCGCTCTAAACGACCAGCAAGCGGCATAATTAACCAGCTGTCACAAAATTAGGCTGCCGTAAACCGCCCCTGTGTGACAATTGGTACATAACCAATGACTATCGACTGGCCTTGTGCTGATCCTGCCACTTTTTTATGGGGGCAAACGGCCCGTACTTATGCTGTTCCTCCGGAAATGGATCTGTGTAGGGGCCAAATGGATGATCGATGGGTTTGCCAGCCAGGTTTGGCCAGTCGTGCCGTAAATCTTTAGTCGGGCGGGGCATCGATTCAATGTAGGCAGCAATATCCCAAGCCTCGTCGTTGCTTAGTAGAGGCGTTTCCCAACTGGCACCCAACGGCATGTTGGTTTTAATGTACCCCGCCAGCCGCGAGATCCGGAACAGGCCTGCCCCCTGATTGTAACTCTTGGATCCCCATAATGGTGGGTACGTATATTCAGTACCATCAGGAGCCACGACTCCCTGCCCGGTAGCACCGTGGCAGGTCACGCATTTTTGTTTGTAAAGCCGCTTACCCAGCGCAGGGCTGGCCGCCCGGTCTAGGTAGGGAAGGGGCCAGATACCCGTTCCTTTGGGCAGGTCGCCTTTGGGTACATCCTGGCCCACGGAGATAATGTAAGCAACGAAAGCTTTCATCTCCCGACTGTTGCTATCGAGGGCTTTTCCGTTTAGGCTACGCTCAATGCAATCATTTACCCGCTTCACTACGTTTTCAACGCTGCCTGATCGTTCGCGGAATTTAGGATAGGTAGCCGCCACAGCCCGGTAGTTATTTCCCCAGAATTTGGTGCCAGCATCCAGATGGCAGTTTTGGCAATTCATGCCGTTCGACAGGCGGGCTACTTTTCCCCGCGGCCCCAGGTACGTTGCCGTATGGGTGACTAGCTCTTTACCATATTGAACGAGGGCCGGGTCGTTATAACTTGAATGCCGGGCTGCGGCAAGCATTTTACCGCGCGGCTTATCTCCGGTAGTTGATAACCCAGCCAGGGTAGCCGTACAGAACAGGCCAGCAAGCAGCATTGAAATGCGGCGCAGCGCCCCAATACTTCTGTCAATGTGACCGTCTGTTAGCATAATTGGGAAATGGTTAATTAGAATGGTTGCTTTAACAGTCATAATTAACCATTTCCCAGCACAAACCACTAACTGATCCAGGCATTTGGGCTATCTGTGTTCAAAACTTAGGCCATAGACGCACCAGCCTGCATGAGCACCTGCTCTAGTTGCTTAGCCGATACCACTCCCGATTGCCGCCAAACGATCTGGCCTCTTTTAAAGAGAATTAGCGTGGGTACTCCCTGAATTCGGTACGTGCTGGCCGCAGCAGGGCTTTTATCGATGTCGATTTTTAGCACACGTACCCGATCACCCATGCGTGAAGCAAATTCTTTAAGAATGGGAGCCATCGTTTTACAGGGGCCACACCACTCGGCGAAGAAATCGACGAGCACCGGCGTTTCGCCCTGAATAAGCTCACTGAAGGGTTGTCTTTTTTGCGTTTCCATAACGGCGATAGATGGTTAGTATCAGTTCAAGTCCTGAATCGACAAGCAGGAAACCCATTATACTACCCCAAGCCAACATCGTTTGCCAATGTGACTGAATGGGACAGTGGCCCGTAAGGCAACCGATCTTGTGCCAATACAGGTAACCGCCAAGTGCGCCAGCCACTACACCGGTCGCTTTGAGCCAGTCAGCGTACTTCGTCATACTCAACCTTTCTGGCTTCATTGGGTGTGGATCTTCGCGAGACGGAAACACCGCAACCAACTGCGCCGCAACCTGTATTGGTAACGACTTGAAGCAGCAAAAATCCACCAACAAGGCCTAGCCATGGCTGCTGATCTGCAAATGCGCTCCAGATAATGCCAATGCCAGCTACAAGCCGGATAATACGCATAACTCCCCCGTTTTTCTTGTTAATTGTGCTCATGTCATAGTTGTGGCAACTAATTATAGCTGTATGGAATAAGCCGGTTAGAGCTAACCAATCAGTGCTACGATACTTTCTGCTGCGAATTTGTATGAATACCGAAGGGAAGGTACAATGGACAAGTACCAACCAGACTGGTCAGTAGAAACACCCCAGCCACTACCAGACTTGCGATGCCCCATACGCCCGACGTAGTGCCAGTAGCGAACAAAACCAGGAGGCCGATAGCGATGACGACGCGAATTGCTCGGTCAAGTGAACCCATATTCTTTATCATGACGGTCTTTTTTCTACGAAGAAACGAGGTTTCTTTACCTCAGTCTGTGATAAAAATCACACACGTCACTGTCTGTCAACAGCTTACAATAGGCAATCTTGGAATAAGCTATGTGAGCACAGTGATTTTATTGCGCATCAGCTTGACCTGCCCTGCCTTCTCAAACTGTTTCAGCAAGCGGGAAATAACCTCACGGGACGTGGCCAAATCCTGCGCGATCTCTTCGTGGGTAATTGACAAAACCGTACACTGACAGCTTTGTGTTTTCTTCTGTAGGTAAGTTGTCAGGCGATCGTCGAGCTTATGAAAAATCACTTCATCAATGGTCGCAAGCAAATTATCGAACCGTTTTTGGTACGTCTGGAAAACAAACTGCTTCCAGGATGAATATTGACACATCCAACTGTCAACGTTAGCGACAGGTATGGCAATAAATTCGGTTTCCTCTTCCACAACAGCTGTAACTTCGCTTGGCTTGCTACCCATGCAACAGGTGAGTGATATGGCACAGGCGTCCAGATCACCCAGGTAATAGAGTAAGGCTTCGCGCCCATCACGGTCGGGCCGCATGATCTTGACTGAGCCGCTGATGATGATGGGGACTGACCGGATGAACTCGCCTGGCCGAATCAGGTACGTGCCAACCGGGGCAACTTTGTGCTGGCCAACCTCCGCCAATTCCTGAAGCAATGCATACTCGAACTGGCCTTTGAGGGTTGCCTGTAAAAAATCAACGGTTGGTTTCATGCCTTGTTTGCGATCTGTATTACGGAGTCTGCTCAACAACACAAAACCGGTCAGTCGAGTTGCTGGCAAGGCGCTACACGGGCAGGCCAAAAAGGAGGATAGCTTGCTGATTTTTGTCAGGTTGTGCTATAAGTTGCCGCCTACATTTGCGTACTTGTAGGCTATAAACCTCTCATCCGATGCTCGATTATAACCAACTTAGAACGCTGCTCATGGTCCTGTATGGACTGGCCGTTACTGTGGCACTTATGTTTTTAATGATGATTTTACTTGCCTGGCACATGCCGGCGAGTGACCAACTGGTAGCGCAGGTTGGAGCGTCGGCCGGTGGTACTCCAGTGCCGACCTCAGCGCCCAAGGTACTTTCAGCCGATGCACTGGCGGGTAAGGCTGTTTTCGAGGGGAATTGCGCAGCTTGCCATAGCGTTGGCTCTGACAAGCTGCTGGGACCTGGACTCGCGGGCGTCCGTCTGCGGGCGCCGGGCGAAGCCTGGTTGCAGAAATGGATTCGTAATTCGTCGGCCGTAATTGCTAGCGGAGATGTGTATGCCGTCAAGATTTTCAACGACAACGGCAAAATTCAGATGACTTCGTTCGCCTCCCTGACTGATCTCCAGATCAAGCAGGTGCTGGACTACGTCGATTCGCAAAATGTACCGGTCGTCCTGATGGTACAATGAACTTCGTTAGATCAATTCGTTATTGTGCTGGGCAGCTTCTTCGGTAAGGGTGGTCAGCGCACTTTGCGTTAGCGGTGTTTCCAGATCTTTACCCTCCCGGCGCAGGCTATTCTGGCCATCGGGCGATGGGTCGGGAAGTAATGCGTTGATAAAGGCGAGGGCATCGGTGGTGAGGCCGGGAAAAAGCCCATGCACGGCCCCGGCAAATTTGGCGGGCAACGATACAATGCGCTCCGCTTCGCCATACCGGGCTGCTTCGATAATCTCAGACGCTACTTTTTCGGCGCTCAACGATAAGCCGGGCAGCGAATCGCCGATCTTAAACCAAGCATATTCTTTCTCATGCTGTCCCCGAACCAACGCCTGCCGCGGGCTGCCCGTGCGAATCAGGCCGGGGCAAATGGTGGTGACGAAAATATTGTCACGGGCCACTTCGGCACGTAGCCCCTCCGAATAACCGACGAGTGCAAATTTGCTAGCCGAATAAGGCAGCAGGTGCGGAATGGCTACTTTACCTCCAAATGAGGCAATGTTGATGATCCGTCCCGCCTGTCGGGCCTGCATATCGGGCAATACGGCATTGGTGGTGTGATAAGCCGCCCAGAAGTTGGTATTCATCGAATCGTGAAAATCATCGTCGGTCGTGTTGGCGTAAGGCCCGGCCATGATTACACCCGCATTGTTAATCAGCACGTCGACGGGGCCGAGTTGTTGGCCTACGGCGTCAAAGAAGCTGATTAGTTGCTCTTTGTTGGTCAGGTCGCAGCGATGAATGTAGACGTCAACGCCATAAGCACGTAGCTCGAGTGCCGCGGCGTCGAGCGTTTCCTGGGTGCGGGAGCAGATCGCCAGTCGAGCTCCTTCGCGCGCCAGTTGCCGGGCCAGTACCAACCCCAGCCCGCGCGACCCACCCGTGATCACCACAACTTTATCTCGAAAATCGATTTTCCGATTGCGGCGTTGCAAGGCCCGGACGGCCATAAGAGCGCCCACACCGACTGCACTCCAGAGCAATGTATTCTTTGCCATAACCTCAGCTGTTTACAGGGAAACAACCCCTGTTGAGTAGCGGCGCGGGAAGTGACTCAGCGGCCCGTTAGTTTTTTGTATACACAACATCGGCAAAGTAATGGCGGCAGTCGGTGAACCAGTGCGATTGCGAGAATCCGGTCTGTTCGGCCAATTGATCGATGCCTTCGCGGGTAAATTTCCGGGAGATTTCAGTGTGAATAATCTCGCCGTAATCGAATGATATGGCCATGTCCAATGCCCCGATAGTGACTGTTTGCCTGGTCTGGCTCACCAGGTAACTACGCGCTTCGCCCCGCTCGGGGTCATACACCTCGTAATGGTCGAAGTTGACCAGATTGAAGTCAGCGTCGAGCTCGCGATTGATTCGGCGGAGCAGGTTCAGGTTGAACGCTTTGGTCAGGCCCTGCCGGTCGTTGTAGGCGGCATGAATTACGGCGGGATGTTTTTGCAGGTCGAAGCCCGTCAGCAGCAGATCACCGGGGGCCAACGAGGCCGACAATTGAGCGTAGAAGGCTACGGCATCATCAGGCGTGAAATTTCCAATGTTCGATCCCAGGAAAAGAACAACTTTCCGGGGTGGGTTCGTGCCCGTGTAGGTACGTTGCGCAATACTAGCCAGCGCGTCGGTATAGTCGCCATGTTGGGGCGTGACGGCAAGCGAAGGAAGTTTGTGGGCCAGATCTTCCGTTAGTTCATCCAGTGCTGTGTCCGAAATATCGACCGGCGAGTAGGTGAAGCGGGCATTCTGGGCTACAAAATGGGTGAGCAGCACTTTTGTTTTCAGGCCATCACCTGCGCCGAGTTCAATCAGATCAAACGGGCGGTTACCGGCGGTGAACAGGCTGAGCCACTGATCTTTGTAGTTATCGATGATCTCGTACTCACTGCGGGTGAGGTAGTACTCGGGTAGGTGCATGATCTCGCTGAAGAGCCTGCTTCCCTCGGCATCGTAGAAAAAGCGCGATGACAACCGTTTGGGTTGTTGGGTCAATCCTGTGCGTACCTCCGCGGCCAGGGCCGTGCTGATCAGCGATGTTGTTTCGGTATGGTCTGTAAGCATATTGTCGAAGGGGGTGACTATAGATTCACCAGCCGGATACCGGTGTATTGCCACTGTTTATCGGGCTGGAAGAAGTTACGATACGTTGGTCTTGACGAGCCGGGCGGGGTAGCTACTGAGGCGCCCCGCAGCACCATTTGGCCGCTCATGAACTTGCCGTTGTACTCACCAACCGCCCCTGGCACCGTTTTGAAACCGGGATAAGGTAGATAGGCCGATGAGGTCCACTCCCAGCGTTGTCCCCAGTTCAGGTTGCCCTGTAACGCGGCGGTTTCCCACTCAAACTCTGTCGGGAGACGCATGCCCCGCCAGCGGGCATAGGCGTCGGCCTCGTAGAAATTGACGTGGCTGACCGGTGCATCCAGGTTAATTGGCTCCAAACCGGCGAAGGTGTAGTGATGCCAGGTTCCGTCGGTGTGGTGCCAGTATAGCGGCGCTTCGGCCTTGTTGGCATTCACCCAGGCCCAGCCATCGGCCAGCCAGTGCTGAAACTGTTTGTATCCCCCCGCTTCCATGAAGGCCAGGTACTCCGCGTTCGTCACCAGATTACCCGCCAGCGTGGTGTCGTTGAGGTAAACCTTGTGTACCCCCAATTCATTGTCGAAGCAAAAGGTATCGCCTTGATAACCAATGGTATAAATCCCTTCGGGCGTCACGATGGCCTTGCCTGACTGCTCTGGTTCGTGCTCGAAAACGGGGATGTCAAGCGCCGGAAAAAGAGGATTATGGCCCAGCGTATATTTGATGTCGGTAATCAGCAGTTCCTGATGCTGCTTTTCGTGTTCGAAGCCCAGCACGATCAACGATTCCAACTCGGCAGACAGCTCATTGTCGGTCAGGAAACGGGCCATGTGCTCGTCTACATAGTCGCGGTAACGGTACACGTCGGCTACGGTTGGGCGGCTCAGGTTGCCCCGCATCGTGCGTAGCGTACGCCGGCCAACGGTTTCGTAATAACTGTTGAAAACGAAGTTGAACTGGTTGTTGAAGACTTGGTAGCCAGGTAGGTTCGGAATCAGAACGAATGTTTCCCAGAACCAGGTCGTATGGCCCAGATGCCATTTCGGTGGACTGGCATCGGCCATGGGCTGCACCACAAAATCTTCGGTTTCCAGTCCTGCACATAGTCGCACCGACTGATCACGTACCTGATGGAAAGCCCGGGTCAGGGGCGTTGTGCTTGTTTCCTGTAGCATACTGTAAGCGGCTAAAAGAGCCGTGGCGGCTTTATGATGGGTGAGGGCCAGCGTACATTGTGGCACCAGCTGGCCTGGTCGCTATACTGCAAACTACAGGCGGCCTGGATAGTATGCAGAAAGCAAAAAAATAATACGGAGCGGACCACACGCGCAGATGAGATAACCGTTCAGAGTCAGCCACGTTATGAAGTTATTGATACGACCACCACAACGACATGCCAACCCCAAAACCCAACTACTACGACATCGACTTCCGGCAGGAACCCGAAAAATACCGGGTCAGTGTAGGTGAAATGGGGGTTCTTACGGCTATGCCATACAAGGCTGAGATATTACCGTTTTGGCGATTCAAAGACCCGGATGTAGCCCGCGAATCGTCAGAGAAAATTTACCAGCTCTTTCTGGATTACAAGGCTAACAACGATTTCATCGGCATGGACATGGCCCGGAAGTTTCTACAGATGGGCTATACCCGATCACGGCGGTATGCGAACCATAAGGGCGGGAAGAAGTATGACGGCCCGGTACCTGATGATAAAAAAGGGCAGTCGGGCGCGCATGGCCGGGCGCAGCTTCCGCGGAGTGAAGAAGACCCGGTGAAAGCAGAATCGGCCCGGATTTTCTACGCCAAATACCTCGAAGCCCGCGAAGACCCCGAGTATAAACGTCAAAAAAAGGAATGGCAGGAAAAATATGGATGAAGGTTCCGATGTTTGTGGATCGCTCCGTCGTACTTCTTTCTCATGCTCATCCAACTTATTAACGCCAGCTTCCGCAATCCGAAAAATACAACGTACCCACCCGTCAACTTTACTCTTGCCGGCGGGGAAAACTGGGCCATCATGGGTCCGTCGGGCTCGGGAAAAAGCCTGTTGCTGGATGTATTGGCGGGGCGGATGACGTTACAGCGTGGTCAGCTCTTTCATCCGGTTGGCCCACTTAAAACTACGGTCGAACTGGTTGCGCGTGATTATTCGTTCGACTGGCGCATTGCCAGTGCGGCTCAGTTTTACCAGCAACGCTACAATACCCAAACCGTCGATACGGCCCCAACAGTCCGCGACGTCTTGCAGGGGCAGGTCCGTCCCACCGGCACCATTGACCTGGCTTCGGCTCCCGTACCGCCACCCGCCTACAGCGAAGCGTGGATGGCCGATATTGCCACGCAACTCAACATAACGTACCTGCTCGACCGGCGGCTAACGTCGCTGTCTAACGGCGAAACCCGCCGGACGCTGCTGGCACGTTCCCTGCTGAAACGACCCCGCGTGTTGCTGCTCGATAATCCGTTTGTAGGACTCGATACCGATAGCCGTGCTCAGCTTCACGCCATTATTAACCGGGTGGCGCAATCTGGGGTGTCTCTGGTAATGGTAGTCGATGAGCGCGACGTACCTGCGTGTATTACCAACCGGCTGGTGCTTGGGGCGGGGAGCTTGGGGCAAGGGGCACGGGGCTTGGAGTTACCCCAAACTCCAAGCCCCGTGCCCCTTGCCCCAAGCTCCCCGCCCTTTACCTACGCCGTGCGGATGCGGAACGTGACCATTCGGTACGGTGATAAAACGGTGCTGCACGGCATTGACTGGACAGTGCAGCGGGGCGAAAAATGGGCGCTGCTGGGCGCCAATGGCTCCGGGAAAAGCACGTTACTTAGCCTGATAACGGCCGACAATCCGCAGGCTTATGCCAATGATTTCGACCTGTTTGATCGGAAGCGCGGTACCGGCGAAAGCATCTGGTCGATCAAAGCGAAAATCGGGTTCGTTTCGCCCGAACTGCATCTGTATTTCCCCCGCCAGATAAAGGTGTGGGATGTGGTGGCATCGGGCCTGTTCGACACGATGGGGTTGTTTCGGAAACTGACGCCCGAGCAACGTACCCAAATCGAAGCCCAACTCCGGCAACTCCGCCTCGATCACCTGCGCGATCAACCCTTGGCGGCCCTGTCGGTAGGGCAGCAGCGGTGGGTGCTGCTGGCTCGCGCGCTCATCAAAAATCCACCATTACTGGTACTCGACGAACCCACGCAAGGCCTCGACGCCGAACAAACGGCTCAGTTCCGTTCGCTCGTTGAGCAGCTTTGCGCCGTGAATCCGGATCAAACGCTGATTTATGTAACGCATTACCTCGACGAATTGCCGGCCCCAATCACCCATACCCTTCGCCTTGATGCTGGACGAATTGTGTGAACTCACATACCGCGGCCTTCAGTCAGCATTTTACTAACAAATGCTGACTGAAGGCCGCGGTATGTGAGTTACCTGATCTATTCTTTGCGACCTTTGCGGCTTCAACCGGCAGACAACATCCCATGATTCTTTTAGACGGTAAACTCCTTTCTGCGCAGATCAAGCAGGAAATAGCGGCTGAGGTCGCACAGATTAAGGCTAATGGCGGTAAAATTCCGCACCTCGTGGCGATTCTTGTCGGCACCGCCGGACGGTCGGAAACCTACGTGGCCAGCAAAATGAAAAGCTGCGAAGAAGTCGGTATGCACTCGACGCTGATCCGGTTCGATGATGACGTGACCGAAGCCGAGCTACTCGCCGCCGTTGATAGTGTCAACAAGAACCCCGACATGGATGGCCTGATCGTGCAATTGCCACTACCCAAGCAGGTTGATCCCGACAAGGTGATGGAAGCGATCGACCCCGCCAAAGACGTCGACGGGTTCCACCCAACCAACGTGGGTCGCATGGCGAAAGGCCTGCCTGCCTATGTATCGGCCACACCGCAGGGTATTCTGGAAATGCTGAAACGGTACGATATTCCAACCAGCGGCAAACATTGCGTAGTGGTAGGCCGCAGCCAGATTGTGGGTCTGCCTATGAGCATTTTGATGCAGCGCAACGGCTATCCCGGTAACTGCACCGTCACGCTGACCCACTCGAAAACACAGAATCTGGCCGAAATCTGCCGGACCGCCGATATCCTGATCGCTGCCCTCGGCAAGCCCGAATTCGTTACTGCCGATATGGTGAAAGACGGTGCCGTGGTCATCGACGTGGGCCTCGAACGGGTACCCGACGCGAGCAAGAAAAGCGGCTTTGCTCTGAAAGGCGATGTGAAATTTGACGAGGTAGCACCCAAAACCAGCTACATCACCCCCGTTCCCGGAGGCGTTGGCTTAATGACAATCTGCTCACTAATGCAAAACACCGTTAAAGCCGCCCGCCGCGAAGTGTACGGGTAAATTTGACCCGCTGATCGCTCACTCGCCAAAGCAAATTAGCACGCAGACGTAATACGCTGATCAGCCATGTGGATTCATTCTCAACGTGTATGAAAATACCTTTCCGGAAAGCTGCTTTTCTTTACCTGTTCATTTTTCTTCAGATTGTCCTGCTTATTTCCACGCTTTCCATCGCTCAAACGCCACCAAAGCGGGAGTTTCGGGCGGCCTGGATTGCAACGGTATCGAATATCGACTGGCCGTCGCGGCCGGGGCTGACGGCCGATCAGCAACGGGCTGAGTTGATCACAATTCTCAATCAGCACCAGCAGGCTGGGCTCAATGCCGTAGTAGTGCAGGTACGTAGCGTATGTGATGCCCTGTACCCAAGTGCGTTGGAACCGTGGGCCGAGGTGCTGTCGGGTAAGCAGGGGCAATCGCCGGGGTACGATCCGCTGGCGTTTATGCTGGCCGAGTGCCGTAAACGGGGTATGGAGTTTCACGCCTGGTTCAACCCCTACCGGGCCGTGTCGAACGTTCAGATCGCCCAGCTTGATCCGAACCATGTGGTGCGGAAACATCCGGAGTGGTTGCTGGCGCAGGGTACGTTGCGGGTGCTGAACCCCGGCCTGCCGGCTGTGCGCAACTATGTCACGAGCGTAATCATGGATGTGGTTCGCCGCTACGACATCGACGGCGTTCATTTCGACGATTACTTCTACCCGTACCCACCTGCTTCCGGCCCATCGTTCAACGATGATTCGACCTATACGGCCCTGAACCGGGGCATAACCAGCCGGGCCGACTGGCGGCGTGACAACGTCAATCTGTTCGTAAAGCAAGTGGCTGACAGCCTTCGGGCGGTGAAACCCTGGGTGAAGTTCGGCATCTCACCGTTTGGCATCTGGCAGAATAAAAGCACAGCGCAACCACTTGGCTCGGCCACCAGCGGACTGCAGAGTTATTCGGACATTTATGCTGATGCGCGGCTATGGGTGCAGGCGGGCTGGCTCGATTACATTGCCCCGCAACTGTACTGGAACATCGGACTGGCCGCGGCCAACTACGACGTGCTGGTGCCGTGGTGGTCGGCCGTAGTGCAGGGAAGTCCGTCGACGGCGGGAATCAATCGGCATTTGTACATTGGGCAGGCGGCGTACCGGGTGGGCGTGCCTACCGAAAATGCTACCTGGAATCAACCGGGGCATATGCCCGCGCAACTTCGGCTCAACCGCCGGACGGTGGGTGTGCAGGGCAGTATTTTCTACAATACCACGACCCTGAACAGAAATCCCCTCGGCCTGCGCGATAGTCTCCAGACAACGGCATTCTACGGTCGGCCAGCCCTGCAACCCGCCATGCCCTGGAAATTGGGTACGGTACCGCCGGCGCCAACGCAGCTGATCGCCCAGCGGCTGGGAAACACCGTTCAGCTTCGCTGGCAAAAACCGACGACCGGCTCCGGCGAACTGGAACGTGTTTGGCAATACGTGATTTACCGCTTCAACAACGGACAGGCTGCGTCGACAGAAGATGCTACAGCGATTCGGGCGATAACGGTCAACGACACCACGGCTTTCACGGACAACAACGTACCTGCGGGGCAGGTGGTGCGTTACTTCGTTACGGCTCTGACACGGTTGCATGCCGAAAGTCCGGCAACGAACCTGGTTACCGCCGATCCACTGCTGGCTACCGAGCCGGTCATGAGCCGTCTTGATTTGCGTTTATCGCCCAATCCCGTGTCGAACCGGGTGCAGATCGAGTATGAGCTGCCAACGGACAGCAACGTGACGCTGCTCATTCGCGATGCATCGGGCCGGGTGGTCACTCAATTGCCTGATCAGCAACAGGAAGCCGGTTCGTATCACATTTTCTACAACACCAATGCGTTGCCCAACGGCGTGTATTATGTGGTGCTGCAAGCCGACGGCCAACGCCTGGCCCGGCGACTCTTGGTAACGCACTAAGGCTTGGTTAAACACCCCGGCGGTCTGCCGTTGCGTCTAACCAGGCCTTGTTTACTCCATTTCGTTACTTCCGGCCTTTCCGAACCTGAATAAATGTGCCATCGGCAGCGAAAGTCAGTTCGGCAATCTGGCCACTACTTTGCTGGATAATCACTTTAAACTGGCCTGTTGGGTTTTTGCCCGCCAGTTTAATTGTTGACCCGGCGTAGTTGGTCGTAATGTAGCTAGTGATGGCGGCGGGTAGAGTAGCGGCATCCACCACGCTGTAATTACCTTTCAGACCGCGGACTACTTCCTGCGCAAATGTACCATCTACGTTGAACAGCAGCGCCTTACGGGTTGTGCCGTCAGCCAGCGTAACCATGACAATGTACCCCCGTGTGGCGTCTTTGCCCGCTACGTTGATCGTTGACCCCGCATAATTCGCCGTGATGTACGACGTAATTGCGGCGGGCAGATCGGCTACGGCTACCTGAGCCAGGCTATCGCGACCACGTCCAAATCCACCGGGACCATGTCCGCCGGGGCCTTTACCTCCCGGACCATCGCGTAAGGCCAGTTCTTTGTTGAACGTACCATCGGCGTTGAAGAGCAGTGTGGTGCGGGCCGAGTTCTGCGTAATGGCCACCAGGAAATTCCCCGCGTCATCTTTCGCAGCATAGTCGATGGTAGCACCGGCATACGATGCGCTGATGACCGACGTAATCGCGGCGGGTAACTCGGTTACGGCGATCTTGGTGATGTTCTTACGGCAGTGGAAACCGGTGGTGTCGCCACCCAATCGGGCAGACGAAATCGTGCTGTCTTCGGGAACTACCTGCGAGTTGTTGCAACCCCAGAGTGTAAGGCCCAGTAGGGCAATGAGGCTAAAAAAATACGTCGTTTTCATTGGTATAATGCGTTGATTATAGCCCAGATTACGACGGTCTTATTTCGATCGTTGCAGCGATTTACACTTTTTTTTGAGACACAATTTTTTTGAATTCACTACGTTTTATCGCGCCCGCCAGCCGTCGTATAGCCTATAAAAAGTGATCGATTTTTAGTTAAGTGTTTGAATAATAGTTAGTTGACTTTTTGTCCTCAGAGTCGAAGTTGGAAGTGATGACAACCTGAGTCAACTACTAAAACCCAATATCCAGCACCAGCGGCTGCAACAGATAGTACCCGGTCCGGATGCTGTATGTGGTGCGCAGCCCCAACTCCAGTGGGGTGCGGAGGCGTAGTGGATTAAAGACAAACGAAAGGTCAGCCCCAACGGTCCAGTCATAGGAACTGAAGGGCACAAGGGCGCGCGCAACGCCCCGTGTGTCATATTGTACCAGCTTGCTGTTGCCCCGGGCGTAATCGGTGAAAATACCACCCTTTATGCGCTGAATATAGAGCAACCGGGTAAGCGACAGGTGCATGTCGGCAAGGGGGAGCCGGTAGTCGCCGCCCACGACCACCAGGTCGTCGAACGGGATGTAAGGCGCACCACGCGGGTACAGGACGCTTGCCTGGAAGCGGTACAGTTTTTGAGCGTCTGGCGTGCCCCACTGGTACTGATACGCCCCCCGTAGCTGCATGAAATGGTGCTTACCAATACCTGGCAGATACACGTTCAGGGCCGATCCCCACTGCATGCCAGTGAGTTCACCCGGCTGGGCGAAGAGTGTATGACGTACCTGCGTGCTTACGGCAAAACCCATCCGTGGGCCCACATCGCGGCGACTTTGGCGGAGGGTAAGGGCGTAATTGGCTCCGTATGTGGCTGTGTTCAGGTAGCCGTTCCCCGATTCGGTGAATGGTCGGCCCGGTAAATCATAGCCGTTGACCTGTAGAAAGCCGTAATAAGCCGACAGGTTGGCGCTCTGGTTGAACCGCGATTGGGTGAGTTGGAACGGTAACCGAACACCCGCCGATACCTGATTATACCGCCACGTATCGGTGCGCAGGCTATCAAGTGGATTTGCGCGGTCGAGGTAATACGAGGTACGTCGGTTGCCAGCCTGGAAGCCCAGATCAAACACGGGGTAAAGGCCCTGATAGCTCAGGTTTGCCGCAAAAGCACCTACTTGTTCGCTTTGATTGTAGGTATAACCTGCCGTAAGCTGTGTGGTGCCCAGCAAATCCTGCGACTGAAGACCGACGTTCAGCGCTTGCCCATTCGAGGAAAAAGCAGGTCCCCAACTGTAGATGTTCAGCGGGTGCGACAGGCGGCGGTACCGTTCGGGGGCCGATACTGGCGAAGGAGCCACCGAATCGGAGGCGATGGGGGGAATGGTCTGCGGACCAGCCTTGAGCAGCGGTCCGAAATAGCGGGTGGTTTGGTCAGGCGCCGCGCCGGGCTTGGCTACAGGTGGCCAGGTAGCGGGGTCGAGAGGCATTTCGGCAACACGGAATCCGTGCGTGTCGAAATCCTGAAAGGCGATCCACTGTCCCCTTGCGCTGCCCGACGAGATGGCGGCGTGATACGCGCCAAATGGCCGTGAGGTTACCTGCGACGTCTGCCCCGTAGCGACGTTTACCGCATAAATATTATCGATGCCCGACTGCGAGGAATTATATAGAATAAAGGCATTGGTGTAGGGCTGCGGATGGCTCAGGTTCGAATTTGAGACAGGCAGCAGCGCCCGTTTCTGCCCGTCTCGCGTGTCGATTAGTTCAATGGTTTTGCCTTCACTGGAGAGCGTCACGGTCACGATGGCGTCGTTGTTGAACCAGCGTGGATGAATGTACAGGTTGTTAGCCGGATTGGGTAGTACCGTTAGTTCGCGGCCTGTTTTGGTGTCGAGCACCACCAGTTGGGTCTGGTCATTTGTTTCATTACGAACGGCAATGAGCTTACTGTTGTCGGGCGATATGGCAACGGTCTTGTAGCGGCTGCGATGGGTCAGGCGAGTCAGTTTATCCGTTTCCAGATCAAGCACCCTGATTTCGGCAAATACCTGTTGCCCCCAGCGTGGGTCAATCCGGTTTTCGATCCAGCAGGCTTTTTGCGGAGTGGCCGACAGCAGGTCCGGACTTTCAAGGATAAGCCCCTGGGTGTACACGCGCTTTTCCTGTCCGTTGCGGGTTAGCAACACCAGTTGGCTGATGTCGCCGAGGCCGCTCTTAACGCAGAGAATGGTGCTGTCGGTCAGGTATTGCGGGTTACGGTAATTGGTAAAAACGGGGCGGGGTGTGGCAGCTTTTTCGGCCGAAACCGGGTACGTTGTCGCTGGGGTGATGGTCAGAGATTCCCGCTTTTTCGTCCAGGTGTCGATCAGGTCAGCCACCGTTTCGTTGTATAGATCATCGACCCGTGTGCCTTTCGGATTTTCCGCCGATTTAGTGCTCTGTTTTAACCCGTTCGAAAAAGAGAAGGGGTAAAAAGGAAACTGGGTGTAGATCCGGTTCAGCGACTTGCTCCAGGCGTCGGGGCCATAGGTACGCTTCAGTTTGGTAGTCAGGAAGTAACCCAGCTCGTAATGGTTAGGTACGTTGTCGCGAAACGACCCACCCACCGCTTTGGCGTAGCTGAAAGGTTTACGGGTGAGCAGGTTAGTCCGGGTATTCAGTTCAAAGGCCGGGAGCCGCCCCCGACCGCCAGTGGTCAGGATGGTTTCGGTACCTACGGCGTCACCTTCCAGAAACCAGCCCGGCGTAACAATCTGCGAAGGAAAACCAAGCCCCTGCGCACCCAGCAGCGTGTACAGAATTCGCCCATAACCTTGTAAGGCTTTTTCGTACTGCACCACGTGCCGGTATTCATGTACCGCCAGCAGGTCGAGCCAGTTCAACGTACCCAGCAAGGAAGGGTCTTGTGGTGGAGCGGTGAAGAACTCGCTTCGTCGTGGATAAAGCGTGGCAAACCCATTGCTAACGCTGGTCTGATTCTGCAAAATGACCGATAAGGGCCGTGGCCGCCGGTCGAGCCCAGCACTAACGGGCTCGTAGACTTGCTCGAGACGTTGTGCCGTACGCCGTGCAGGTTGCTCCAGCCCTTCGGGATAAAGTACGTTAAAATGAGGCGTTTGCACCCGATACCAGTGAAGCGAAGTCGGGTTTTGCGGCAGAATTGGTAAGGTCTGGGCCGTGGCTGACAAGGTTGCCAAAAGGGCAGCGACAAGAAGGCGGAATTGCATATAGCGAAGTACGTAAAAAAAGCCGTCAGCTAAGCAGATAAGAACGAATTGCAAGTTTCAGTAAACCGCCATTGACCGCTCCGAAAAACTCTTGATTTGTTGCCGCGCCACTGCTAGCCAGAGCAAACGATAATGAATTTCAAGTCCCGTTTGAGGCTTCGGTGGTGGCAGGTGTATGAGGCTTTTGGGCTGGTTGCCATCTGCTTTAGCTAATAGCCTTCTGTTACACTGTCTGCCAACCTTTTCAGTGAAAGTATTGTTAGTCTATAAAACAACAAGACTCAACGTACTAATGAAAAATGCACTCTTATTGCTCGCTGTTGTGGTGGGCTTCAGCGCCTGTGCGCCGCGTGTTGCGGTAGACAAGGCAAACGTCGATTTTTCGAAATACCGCACCTTCGCCTGGATGGATTCGGACGTGAAGGGATCGCAGAACCCGGTTTACTACAATCAACTGGCCACCGAGCAGGTTGAAAACACGGTTGCTGCTGAACTGGCCAAGAAAGGACTGAAAGAGGTAACTCGTCGGCCAGACCTGCTGCTAGGTTATCACTTTTTTGTTGAAGAGAAGACCCGCACAGTGACGACTAATAATGGCCCATACGGTTTTTATGGTCCGTTTGCCGGTTGGGGTCGTTGGGGTTATGCTGGTTGGGGACCAGGCTGGAATGGCTTCGGTGGCCCACAGTACACTCAGGAAAAGTATGAATCAGGTACCGTAGTAGTCGACATGGTTGATTCACGGACCAAACGCCTCATCTGGCGTGGTGCTGTACAGAACGCCGTGAGCGATCCAACCAAAATCAGCCAGAATCTGGCTAAGCAGGTTGAACGTATTGTGGAGCAGTTTCCGCAGATTCGCGGTTGAATCTAAGTTTTTAGTTTGAGGTTTGTAGTTTGGTGCGTGTAGTGGCGTTGCTAGTCGGTGAAAAGCTGGCCGAAGCAGTGCAACGGCGAACACCAAACAACAAACCTCAAACTTTTTTTACCAGTTGAATCTCCCTGTTTTTCTTGCCAGCCGGGTGCGTAATGCGCCGCTAGGCAGCTTTTCGGCCACCGTTACGCGGGTGGGTATTGCCAGCGTGGCCGTTGGGTTAGCCGTGTTGATTGTGGCGTTTGGCATTCTGTTTGGCTTCAAGCGGACCATACAGCAAAAGATATTCGCGTTTGGTGCCCATGTGCAGATCGTAAAGTTTTCCGGCAATGTTTCCTACGATGCGCCGCCCATCTCTATTGCCGACCCCGCTTTTGCCCGAATCAAGGCATTACCCGATGTGCGACATGTGCAGGGGGTAGCAACTAAAGCGG
The DNA here is from genome assembly GCF_011742925.1 of Fibrivirga algicola. GTDB lineage: Bacteria > Bacteroidota > Bacteroidia > Cytophagales > Spirosomataceae > Fibrella > Fibrella algicola. The sequence continues at coordinate 110,724 of NZ_WAEL01000003.1, read as the reverse complement.
GCATTCTGCAAACCAGCGATGACCTGTCGGGGGTGGTGATGAAAGGCGTTGGCGTAGACTACGACTGGAAACTGTTTGGCGAGTCATTGGTAGCGGGTAAGCTGCCTAATTTTGATTCGGCCGCCACCAATGGATATTCCACGCAACTACTGATCAGCCGCACTATTGCCAATCAGCTACGGCTCGACGTAGGGCAGTCGGCCATCCTGAATTTTACAGGCCTTGGCGAAGGCGCAACCGGACTACGACCGCGCAAGATGACGGTGGTAGGGATCTACGAAACGGGGCTAGAAGAAGGCGATAAAACGTTTGTGATTGGCGACCGGCGACTTATTCAGCGCCTTAACAACTGGGGTGCCGATTCGGTAGGAAGTTACGAAGTGTTTGTACGTGACTTTGCCCAACTCGAGCAAACGTTCGTGAGCGTGCGGAATCAGGTGCCACCCGAGATGCGGGTTATCAAGGTGACCGATCAATACGGTATGCTTTTCGATTGGATGGTCTTACTCGATCGCAACACTGCCGTATTTATTGCGCTGATTTTGTTCGTAGCCTGCTTCAATATGGGGTCGGTTCTGCTGGTGCTGATGATGGAACGTACCCCGATGATTGGCTTACTCAAAGCCCTAGGCAGCCCCAACTCGCTGCTCCGACGCATGTTCGTGGTCGTGGGCCTGAACATCGTGGTATGGGGCCTACTTATCGGCAATGCCGTTGGGCTGGGTCTCTGCTGGTTGCAATACCAGTATAAGCTCATCCCGCTCGACGCCAAAAATTACTACATGAACTACGTTCCCATCGTCTGGGATTGGCCTGTTATCGGCCTCGTCAACCTCGCCATTGTAGCGCTCATCGCCGTAGCCTTGTGGATTCCCACCCTCATCGTTAACCGTATCGATCCGGTGAAGGCACTGGTGTTCAAGAAATGATCCTGAACTGAGATTTACTTGATTTGTAAGCCTGTCAGGAGGCTCTGCTTAAGGAACAACCGAAGCTGTAACTCCCATAAATCCTACAAATCAAGTAAATCCCGGTCCAGAATTAGCGTACTGCCTTTACGCTGTACCCTTGCTTACGTAAAAGGGCGATGACGCCTTTGTCGCCGCCGAGGTGACCAGCTCCGAAAGCGAAGAAGGTGGGTCTGGCAGTAGCGGCTTTTTCGATGACCGGAATCCAGTTCTGATTGCGCTTCTCCAGCAGGTCGGCTTCAAAATCCTCCAGGCCGTCGTATTTGCTGTCTTTCATCTGCTTCATCATCAAAGCCAGGTCCTGCGCTTTGTAAGCAGCCAGCATGTTTGCCAATTCCTGTTTAGCCTCGTCGGGCTTACGCGCCATCTCGACCAGCATGGCCACCTGCTTTTCCATCGGAATTTTTTCGAAAACGGCCATCTGGTCCTGGATCGTTTCTAGCCCCAATACCTCTTTCTTGTCCTTACTGGCCAGTTGCATCAGCGTCATGTCGTAAGAAGCCGGTTGGCAACCCAGGGCGCTTACGGTTAGAAACGAGTACAGGCCAATGGGCTTTATTGCTGTGAGTGCGGCCAGGCTCATGCCCGAATTTTTTTGCAGGTACGTGTCCAGCAATGTGTAATCGGCTGGTGATACGTAATCCTTGATGGTTTTGCCATTTGTGAACATCAGGCCCTGCATCATGGTGGCTTGCAGAGATGGGTCGTCCATGTCTACCTCCAGATACAACTGCTTGGTGTCGGTAACAGCCTTTTTCATCGCGTCAGTTATCACCAGATCGGCCGGGCAAACCAGGTGAAATGTACCGTAGAGGTAGGAGGGGGCCGTCAGGTTTTTGCCCGTTACTTCGTAGAGCAGGGCCTTGTCTGGCTGAGCAAAGGCGTTGGTAAATAGCGCAAAGAGAGCCGATAGGAGCGTGGCGGCTAGTTTCATAAAGAATGAGTTTGTTCCATCCGTACTTCGGACTTTAGTCCGTTTCATGGGTAAGTCCGGGCTGAAGTCCGTGGTACGGGCAAAGGTAATCCTATGTGGCGAGATGCTGTTTCACTGGCTCATAGTTTGGGATAAACGGCAGAAAGGATGGGACGAAACCGGTATCTTTGGCCAACCGTAGCGGGCTACTGCCCACCACCTATTCGATACAACTCTTGCTATGACAACTTCATCAGAACCTACTCAACTCACTACCAACGTACCTGTATCGACGGCCCGGCTTCGGTTGGTTACCGCAGCCTCGCTCTTTGACGGGCACGATGCGGCTATTAACCTGATGCGGCGATTGTTACAGTCGTCAGGAGCCGAGGTTATTCACTTGGGTCACAACCGGTCAGTGGCCGAAATCGTGGATTGTGCAATTCAGGAAGACGTGCAGGGTATTGCCATTACCAGCTACCAGGGTGGCCATATCGAGTTCTTTAAATACATGTACGACCTGCTCCAGGAACGCGGCGCAGGTCACATCAAGCTATTTGGCGGCGGCGGGGGCACCATTTTACCCCGCGAAATCGAGGAACTGCACGCTTATGGCATCGCCCGCCTCTACAGCCCCGACGATGGCCGTACGCTGGGCTTGCAGGGTATGATCGATGACTTGCTGGCGCGCTGCCGAGAGGCACGGGTCGAGGAGAATAACTCCGCAATTCAACCTGACCTGACTGATTTTTCAACCATTGCCCGGCTTATTACCCTAGCCGAAAATGGCCAGCCTCAACCCATACGTGCTACCCCCCAGGCTATACACCCTACGCCCGTTCTTGGTATAACCGGCACGGGTGGAGCTGGTAAATCGTCGCTGGTCGATGAACTGATTCTGCGGTTCCTGCGAACCTACCCCGACAAGACGATGGCCATTATTTCGGTCGATCCGTCGAAACGGAAAACGGGTGGCGCGTTGCTTGGCGACCGGATCAGGATGAACACGCTCAACCCGGCGGTGAGTCAGGGGCGGGTATATATGCGGTCGCTGGCTACGCGGCAGGCCAATCTGGCCCTGAGCCGCCACGTGCAGGACGCCATTGATATCTGTAAAAGTGCGGGCTTCGACCTGATTATCGTGGAAACGTCGGGCATTGGTCAGTCTGATACCGAGATCACTGAACATGCCGACAAGACGCTCTATGTAATGACCGCCGAATACGGTGCGGCCACGCAGCTGGAGAAGATCGATATGCTCGATTTCGCCGATCTGATTGCCATCAATAAGTTCGATAAGCGCGGCTCGCTCGATGCCCTGCGCGATGTGCGCAAACAGTACCGCCGCAACCACAACAATTGGGATACCACCGACGAGCAACTGCCAATCGTTGGCACAATGGCGTCGCAGTTCAACGACGCGGGCATGAACGAACTGTTCGGCCGCGTGATGGCATTACTGGAGGAAAGCAGTAACGGAGAAAAGGAGGAAGGAACCAACGTAGCTGACACGCCTTCAGCCGCCCGTTCTTCTGTTCTTCCGTTTGTCCCATCTACCTCCATAATCCCTCCCGACCGGGTACGTTACCTGGCCGAGATTGTGGAGGAGAGCCAGCGGTATGATCGGTTCGTAAACGAGCAGGCCACGCTGGCGACGAAGCTGTATCAGTTGGAGGGCGTACTGGCGATGCTCACCTCACCCCCGTCCCCTCCCCTTACCGAAAGGGAGGTGGGAAATGCTTCGCTAGTAGCAGAGCCTTCTGTAGAGCAACTACCCTCCCTTTCGGTAAGGGGAGGGGCTGGGGTAAAGGACCTTCACGACCTGTTCACTGCTCAACTTCACCCCGACGCCAAAAAATTGCTGGCCCGCTGGCCCGAGATGCAGCAGCGATACACAGCTGATTTTTACGAGTTCAAAGTGCGCGACAAGGTGATTCGGCAACCGCTGTATACCGAAACGCTCTCGCACCTGCGGATTCCGAAAGTGGCCCTGCCGAAGTATTCAGATTGGGGTGATGTGCTGCGCTGGCTCATGCGCGAGAACGTACCTGGCGAGTTTCCCTATACGGCGGGCGTGTTTCCGCTAAAGCGGGAGGGAGAAGACCCTACGCGGATGTTTGCCGGTGAAGGTGGCCCCGAACGTACCAATCGCCGATTCCACTACGTCTCGAAGGGAATGCCCGCCAAGCGGCTGTCGACTGCCTTCGACTCAGTGACGCTGTACGGTGAAGACCCGGCCCTGCGCCCCGATATTTTTGGTAAAGTAGGCAACTCCGGTGTCAGCATCGCTTCCCTCGACGATGCCAAGAAGCTGTATTCCGGCTTCGATCTCTGCGCCCCTGCTACCAGCGTGTCAATGACCATCAACGGTCCCGCGCCCATGTTGTTGGCCTTCTTCCTGAACGCCGCGATTGATCAGCAGGTAGAAAAATGGATACAAGCAAATCATGAGGCGGCTAGTAGTACCTACACCCCGTCAGCAAGTCCTGTCTCGGCCTATGTCGGTGATTTACCCGACGGTAATAACGGCCTGGGACTGGCCTTGCTCGGCACGACCGGAGATAAGGTCGTGCCGGCTGAGGTGTATGAGCAGATCAAAGCCGATACGCTGCGGAAGGTGCGGGGAACGGTGCAGGCTGATATTCTAAAGGAAGATCAGGCGCAGAACACCTGCATTTTCTCGACTGAATTTGCTCTGCGCATGATGGGCGATATTCAGGCGTATTTCACGCAGAACCGCGTACAGAACTTCTATTCGGTGTCCATTTCCGGGTATCATATCGCCGAAGCCGGGGCCAACCCGATCAGCCAACTGGCGTTTACCCTCTCGAATGGCTTCACGTTTGTGGAGTACTACCTGAGTCGGGGCCTCCACATCGATGACTTTGCGCCAAACCTGTCGTTCTTCTTCTCGAACGGCATGGACCCCGAATACACGGTACTGGGCCGGGTAGCGCGGCGCATCTGGGCCAAAGCCATCAAGCACAAGTATAACGGCAATGACCGGAGTCAGAAACTGAAATACCATATCCAGACGTCGGGGCGGAGTTTGCACGCGCAGGAGATCGCCTTTAATGATATCCGCACCACGTTGCAGGCCTTACTGGCGATTTACGACAACACCAACTCGTTGCATACCAACGCCTACGATGAGGCCATTACCACGCCAACGGAAGAGTCGGTTCGGCGGGCCATGGCTATCCAACTGGTGATTAACCGGGAGTTTGGCCTGACTAAAAACGAAAATCCGTTGCAGGGGTCGTTTGTCGTGGAAGAGCTGACCGACCTGGTCGAAGAAGCGGTTTATCAGGAATTTCTAGCGTTGAACGAGCGCGGCGGTGTGCTGGGAGCCATGGAACGGATGTACCAGCGCAGCAAGATCCAGGAAGAGTCGATGTATTACGAGACACTGAAACACAACGGCCAATTGCCCATCGTTGGCGTCAACACATTCCTCGACCCCAACGGATCACCCACGATTACCCCCGCCGAAGTAATTCGCAGTACCGATGAAGAGAAGCGCGCGCAGGTCGACAACGTGCGGGCCTTCCGGGAGCGAAACGCCGATGCAGCCGAGGTCGCGTTACACGAGTTGCAGCAGACGGCCCTGACAGGGGGGAACCTGTTTGCCAGCCTGATGGAAGCCGCCAAAGTGTGTTCGCTGGGTCAACTTTCGCAAGCACTGTATGCTGTTGGCGGGCAGTACCGCCGGAATATGTAGGTACGTAGAGTAGTTGATCCGCAGCCACATAACATGGCTGCGGATCAACTACTTTCTGGATAGGTTACCGATAGCTGTCTCGCATAGGTAACTCGTTGATCCAATGACGCCAGCGTTCCCAGTTTGAGAGTGTCCAGACAGACCGAAACCTGTTCTCGCTGAACGGCTCTGCATTGTAGGGAGGAATTCCGGTTGTCATGACTTCATCATCAGAAAGTCCGCAAGCCTGCGCATCGTCGAACAGGCGATTTCCTGTTACGTTCCGCCAGGCATGGCAAAGCTCGTGCGCTAACCCTATCCCCGGTGGCCGCCAGGCCATGCCGCGATCACCCGCACAACTAGCCTGATTATCCGGGTCAAAGTAAATTCCACAATTACTCCCATCTCCGGGACGTAGCCAAGGTTTCAGAATGCGGATGAGGTTGTCAACAAGGGTATATTCGGCATTTCTTGTCGTTGGAATTTCATCCGGCCGTATGGTGCCCCTGGTAATTTTTTCGAGTATCTGCGCCACTGCCCAGGCGTTATCGGCAACGTTTGTGCGGGTTAGATTATGTGGTACATGGGTCAGGTTGTTGGCTGTACGTACCGTTGCAGGAGTCAAGCCCTGCGCCAGTTGTTTACAAATAAACAGCCTGCTATGTCCGGCTGCCTCAGCCTGGCTCAGGGTATGTTGTAGTTCTTCTCTGAGCGATACATGAGCCGGGTCATGCCCACTGGTAAAGGCCTGACGAAGGCGAACAAATTTTTTGATGTTATGCGCTACACATTTATTACCTGTGTCTGTGCCCGGCCTCAGCATGGTAATGTCCACCCGTTTACCCGATTGCTGAATTTGCGTAAGCATCGCCTGCCCGACTGCGGTACCCGCTATGGTATCCAGCAAGTTAACGACTTTAGTATGAAAAGGTCTGGAATCGTTTACACCGATTGCAGGGAATCGACCGTAAGGTTGCTGTGCCATATAGTGGGGCGATATAAACAGTTGTGGTTATCAACTAAATATGAGGAAATTGTATAGTATATAATAATTATCGACTTAATTAGTTTCTAGTAAAACTTACCTGATAAATTGTTTAAAAAATTGATTTTCAATATGTTGTGCCGATTAGGAGATTTTCTGCTTCTATATTCATCGGTATAGGATGAAGCGTATGTGATAGGAGAGTTGCCCGACAATTGCCTGATATTGATATCCCTGTTTAGGTACTTGTTGAAGCGTGTGTCTGGCATATGGCTAAAGAAGACGCCCTACAAGTCGGTTATGAAGCTGAACTAACAGAAAGTTGCGTAGTAAGCCGAAAGGAGGCAGGCCAATGGTGTAGGAATAACTAATTTTGACGGGGTGCTTTTAACGCCAGATACGGCTACAGCTCCTATTACCTAAATGGCCGATACAGCCATGTTTCGCTTCAAGCAATTCACCATTCAGCAAGACCGCACGGCTATGAAAGTCTGCTCCGACGCCTGTGTGTTGGGTGCCTGGGCCGACGTAGCGGGCAATCGGCTGCTCGACATTGGCACCGGTACCGGACTGCTGGCCCTGATGGCCGCCCAGCGAAACCCCACCGCGCAGATCGATGCCGTTGAACTGGATGAAGTAGCCGCCGGTCAGGCACTGGAGAACGTGGGGGCCAGCCCGTTCGCCAGTCAGGTACGTGTCTGGAATACGCCGATTCAAACGTACCTGAACGCAGAAGCAGGCAACGTACCCGAGCCGGTCTATGATTGTATTCTGACCAATCCGCCGTTTTACACCAACTCGTTGCGATCGCCTGATAAGGCCGTGAACCGGGCACTGCATACTGACGATCTGCCATTTGCTGACTTACTCGTGGTCGTTCGGCGGTTGCTCCGTCTGTCAGGTACGTGGTGGGTGCTGTTGCCCCCGCCTGAGTCGGATCGGCTGTGTCAGTTGGCAGCAAAGGGAGAACAGGCATTGCGCCCGTTCAGGCAGTTGTACTTACGGCATCATGCGCAAAAGCCGATTTTCCGCCATCTGACAGCCTTTCGCTTTGCCGATGCCCCGTCTGATCTCACGCCCCAACAGTTGGCTATCCATGAACTGGACGGGCGGACTTATACGGCCGAATTTCAAGCCTTATTGCAACCCTACTACCTGATATTCTGAAATCTTCCGAACTTTGACTTCGTTATCAGGTAATACTTGATTTCCTATTCAAGCATAGCATCACATGCAACTGACCATATTGATTCCGCTCTACAACGAAGACGAGTCGCTGCCTGAACTGCACGACTGGATCGTTCGGGTCGTGACGGAACATAATTACTCTTACGAACTGCTCTTCATGGACGATGGCAGTACCGACCGTTCCTGGGACGTCATCGAAGGACTGGCGGCTCGTAACTCCCATGTGCGGGCCATTCGGTTTGCGCGAAATTCGGGGAAGACGGCTGCCTTGCAAACCGGATTTCAAGCCGCTCGTGGTAGGGTTGTGATTACGATGGACGCTGACTTGCAGGATAGCCCCGACGAGATTCCCGAACTGTACCGGATGATCACCGAAGACGGGTATGATCTGGTATCGGGCTGGAAGGAGAAACGCTACGATCCCATTACGAAAACCTTGCCTACCAAGCTGTTCAACGGTGTGGCGCGCTGGGTGTCGGGCGTAAAGCTGCACGACTTCAACTGCGGATTGAAAGCCTACCGGCAGGAGGTGGTGAAATCGCTGAACCTCTACGGCGATATGCACCGTAATATCCCGATCATAGCCAACTGGAACGGGTACAGCCGTATCGGCGAGAAGGTGGTGCAGCACCGGGCACGCAAATATGGTACGACTAAGTTTGGCCTCGAACGATTCGTAAACGGCTTCCTCGATATCCTTGTCATCGCCTTCGTTAACAAGTTCAGTAAACGGCCGATGCACTTCTTTGGCGGGTTGGGTACGTTGTCGTTTTTCTTCGGAATGATGATGGCGCTGGTGATCGTTGGTCAGAAAAAGTACAATATCCTGCAAGGGTTACCGTACCGAAATGCAACAGACAATCCACTGTTTTATTTTGGTCTGATTGCCATCATCTTAGGGGTTCAACTCTTCCTGGCTGGCTTCCTCGCCGAGCTATATATCCGACAGTCGTCGGGAAAGACCACTGAGTACCAAATTGCCCGAAAGATAGGTTTTTCGGAAACAGTGACGGTTTAGCGTAACTACCGTCTTATCTTTGTGTTATCACATTGACAGACACATTTACCGTGTTTTGATCAAGGTCGTCCCGGTAGTCAATATCTAATCAGTTCGGCACTGAAAAAAAGATATTGATTGCCGGGATGTGTCATTTATAACCTCGCAGTTTCGCGGAATAGTACAAGTTTATCAATTACCAATTATGGAAGCTGAATTCTCAACCAAAGAAATTGACACCGTTGTCAAGGCGCAGTCGAAAGCTCACCCCTGGCACGGCATTACCCCTGGCGACGCTGCTCCCCAAATGCTAACGGCCTTCATCGAGATTGTACCGTCAGACACGGTTAAATACGAAATCGATAAGCAGACGGGTTACCTGAAAATCGACCGCCCGCAAAAGTATTCAAACATCATTCCGTCGTTGTACGGCTTTATTCCACAGACCTACTGTGGCGAAGGCATCGCTAACCTGGCGTCGGAGAAAACGGGCCGCAGTATTCCTGAAGGTGATGGCGACCCACTCGACATCTGCGTACTGACCGAGTCGACCATTACCCACGGTGACATTCTGTTGCAGGCCCGTCCGATTGGTGGTTTCCGTTTGATCGATAAAGGAGAAGCTGACGACAAGATCATTGCCGTGCTGAAAGGCGACGCGATGTACGATGCGTTCAATGACCTGTCAGAACTGCCCGAAAGCGTAGTGGACCGGTTGCAGCATTACTTCCTGACTTACAAGAACCTGCCCGATCAACCAACAGTTATGGAGCTGGCCACCATCTACGGTCGCGAAGAAGCTTACGAGGTTATTCTTATGGCGATGGAAGACTACAAGAAATTGTAAGGACTTAGATGCCAGGTTTCCGTCAGTGCTTTTCTAGTCAACCTGGCAGTACTGTGGGGGACTTGGTACCTTAAACCAGTAACTTATTTCCCTTTCATCCCCCATATTGCGCATTCAACCAAAAAGTGGCTCACTTCACACAGTGGGCCTTTATTTTTGGTGTATATACAATTAACAGGTAACAGAGCTTATGCGCCAATTTTTGAAATACCTCTTGGCCACATTGCTGGGGCTATTCATCTTTACGTTTCTGGGAATTATCATTTTTGCAGGTGTAATCGGTGCAGCATCGTCTAAGAAGCAAACTACCGTCGCCAAAAACTCAGTTCTCAAACTTGACATCAACGAGCCTATTCGTGAACGCAGTTCAGAAAATCCGTTTGCGGCGTTCGGTGGGAGTGGTGACGCCAATGTGTTGGGCCTGATCGAGATTAAAGAGGCACTGAAAAAAGCGAAAGACGACGACAACATTAAAGGCGTGTACATCGATGCCCAGAACCCGCAAGCGGGATGGGCTACACTCGAAGAAATCAGAAATGCCCTGATTGACTTTAAAACGTCGAAAAAATTCGTGTACTCGTATGCCGAAGTCATGACCGAGAAAGCATACTACATCGCTTCGGTAGCTGACAAGGTATACCTGAACCCCGCCGGTGATCTGGAGTGGAATGGCATTGCCGCTGAACTCACTTTCTTCAAAGGTACGCTCGAGAAACTGGGACTGAAACCCGAAATCTTCCGGGTGGGTACGTTCAAAAGCGCTGTAGAACCCTTTTTGCTCGATAAAATGAGCGATCCGAATCGGCTACAAACGGCTTCGTTTCTGAACTCGATCAACGATCATTTCCTGACGGGCGTATCTAAAAGCCGGGGTGTTCCTGCCAGTACGTTACGCGGTTATGCCGACAGCCTGAGCGTGCAGACACCGGCCGACGCCCTGCGCTTCAAACTGGTTACCAACACGGGCTACTTCGACGAACTGGAAACCGAAATGAAGCGAGCCATGAAAGTCGACGACAAGAAAAAGATTGAGTACGTAAGCGTTGGCAAGTACAAAGACGCGGAAAAAGAAAGCAGCGACGATGATGATGACGATGACAGCAAGATTTTGAGCAAAAACCGTATTGCCGTTATCATTGCCAATGGCGACATCAACACCGGTGATGGCGATGAAAACAGCATCGGCTCAGATAAAATCGCGGGCGAAATTCGCAAGGCACGTTTAAACGAAGGAATCAAGGCCGTAGTGCTGCGCATCAATTCGGGTGGTGGCAGCGCGCTGGCGTCTGACGTGATGTGGCGTGAAGTACAGCTGACCCGTAAGGTGAAGCCCATCATCGCTTCGTTCTCTGATTATGCCGCATCGGGAGGTTATTTTATGGCTATGGGTTGCAACAAGATCGTAGCCCAACCCAACACCATCACGGGGTCAATCGGCGTGTTTGCCCTGCTCTTCAATACCGAGAACCTGTTCAAAGACAAGCTCGGTGTTACGTTTGACCGTGTGCTGACTAACCCTCATGCCGATTTCCCCAGCGCGACTAAACCCCTGTCTGATTTTGACCGGAAAGTGCTACAAACCAGCGTTGACCGCATCTACGCCAGTTTCACCAAGAAAGTGGCCGACGGCCGTAAACTCTCGGTCGACAGTGTGAAAGCCATTGCGGGCGGTCGTGTCTGGACCGGTACGCAGGGAAAAGCCATTGGTCTGGTCGATCAACTAGGTGGGCTTGATGAGGCAGTTAAAGTGGCTGCTACGGAAGCAAAGCTGAAAGACGGTGATTACCGCCTTCGGTATTACCCAGTGCAGGAGGATGCCTTCAAGAAAGTGATGAAGTTCTTCGGTAACGGCGATGACGACAACACCCGCGTGCAAACTGCGCTTGGTCCGCTAGCGCCGGTGGTAAAGCAGATGAAAAAGCTGCAGACGTTACAGGGAGTTCAGGCACGCCTGCCGTTCGAGATGGAAATTCGATAAGATAAAAGGGACAACGTGAAAGAGCGCTGCTACAGGTCGAAATGATCAGTAACAGCGCTCTTTCACGTTGTCCCTTTTATTTCTTTCACCGGTTCACTCTTTATCTTTAGCCTCCTGACCAACCTCGCTCAACGCGCATGGACGCTACACAATTACTCGCCTACCTCGACGAACACGACATTCCGAAAGTTAAATTTGCCTTTGCCGATATCGACGGTATCCTGCGCGGAAAGGTGATCAGCCGCGAGAAATTTCGCGCAGGCTTAGCCGACGGTTACGGATTTTGTGATGTCGTGTTTGGCTGGGACAGTACCGATGTGGCGTACGATAACGGTACCGTCACCGGCTGGCATACCGGCTATCCCGACCGGCCCGTGCGAATTGATCTGGGTACGTTCCGGCAAATTCCGTGGGAAAACGATTTGCCTTTTTTCCTGGCCGACTTTAGTGGGGGCGATACCGGGCGTGCCGACCTACCCGCCTGTCCGCGTTCGCTGATGAAACGGGTAGTTGCCCAGGCGACCGAAATGGGCTACCGGGCCGAAATGGCACAGGAATTCGAGTGGTTTAACTTCCGCGAAACGCCTCAAACCCTCCAGCAGAAAGACTTCCGAAATCTGACGCCACTGACGCCGGGTATGTTTGGCTATTCCATCCTGCGCCCGTCGATGGAGCATCAATTTGTCGATGATTTGTTCACGTGGCTGGGTCAGTTTGGTATTCCGCTCGAAGGGCTACATACCGAAACCGGTCCCGGCGTGTATGAGGCGGCTATCCACCACGATTCGGCCCTGAGGGCCGCCGACAAAGCCGTGTTGTTCAAAACAGCGGTTAAAGAAATCGGGTATCGGCATGGTGTGGTAGCTACGTTTATGGCTAAGTGGAATGCCGAATTGCCGGGTTGCAGTGGGCACATTCATCAGAGCCTATGGTCGCCCGATGGCGCGCCCAACTCGGGGCGAAACCTGTTTTTTGATCCGGCTGCCCCCGATAAGCTGAGTACCCTGGCCCGCCAGTACATCGCCGGCCAGCTTTACTGCCTGCCCCATATTCTGCCTATGTACGCCCCAACCATCAACAGCTACAAACGGTTGGTTGAAGGGGCCTGGGCGCCCACTACGCTTACCTGGGGTTTCGACAACCGAACGGTAGCTATGCGGGTGCTGAACCATACCGAAACGTACACCCGTGTGGAGATGCGGGTGCCCGGATCAGACACAAACCCCTATCTGGCAATGGGCGCAGCGCTGGCGTCGGGTCTGTACGGTATTCGGCACGGCCTCTCGCTCGACGTACCCCCCACAACGGGCAACGGCTACGAAAATGCAACCAATGGTCGGCTGGCGCCCAACCTCCGCGATGCCACGCACCTGATGCGTGATTCGCCGGTGGCCGCTGAACTTTTCGGCGAGGGCTTCGTTAACCATTTCTGCCAAACCCGCGATTGGGAATACCGGCAGTACGCCAGTCAGGTAAGCGACTGGGAATTGAAACGGTATTTTGAACTCATTTGAATAAAGGTTTACCGGGTACAGTCTATTACTAGCTGTTTTGCTGCACAGGCATGTCTTGCCCACTGGCAGCGAAACAGCAAGTAATAGACTGTACTCAGCGAACAGCTGTTATGCGTCTTATCGACTACCCTACCATAATCCGCCAGGCATGGGCGGCGTTTGATCCCAGCCAAACGGTGCAGACCGTAGAAGACATTAGTGCCAAAGTCTCTACAAACCACGTCTTCCGCATAACGCTCGACTCAGGCGACCGCGTGATTGCGAAACTATCGTACTTCGGCAAATTCGAGCACTTCAAAGAAGACCATCGCATCATTCATGCCCTGGCGAACAACCTCTTGTATCCGTTCGAAAATGTGCTGGCCAAGTCACTGATGAAAAACGGGCAGGTATTCATCTACCGTCATCAAAGCGAAACGGTCGACGCCTGGGTGGTTTTTTACAACCCCATCCGAACGATGGATCGGATGCCGCGTCGGCTCGATGAAACGCATATTCGCAAGTTGGGAGCCGAAATTGCTAAGTTCCATCTGGCTTGCGCGCGGGCATCGTCGGTATTGCCGAAGTACTCCAAAACACTCCGGTCCGACGTGCAGGGGCTACTCGACTTGCTGGATACCGATGCCGGGAAGTTTGAGCACCGCATGCACGAAGGTACGTTGCGTAAACAGTGCCAGCTTTTTCTGGAAAATCGGAAGCGGCTAGTCGACAAGCGGGTGGAAACCATGCCCGTTTTCGTGGACTGGAACATCGGCAACTTCTCAGTGACCGATGACCAGAAACTGTTCTCCCGCTGGGATTACGACTGGTTCCGGATTAGCTACCGGGTAATGGATTTCTACTTTTTTAGCCGTGTTTGCTCCGATGCGGGCGATCGTACGGTATTTTCGTACTACATTGGCCCAATGGCCGAAGAGCGGTTCGGCTGGTTTCTGGAAGAGTATCACAAGATTTACCCGTTGACGGCTCGCGAGATCGAGTTTCTGCCCGAAGCATACCGGTTCTTTATCCTGAATTACGTGATCAAGTATGGCCGGTATTTTTTCCACCGCACCTACGCTACCAAACTTCAGCGCGAAGCTTACGACATTTATTTCCCATCCATTGAACACTTCGACGTAACGCCCATTCTAGAGCGATTGGGTCTCTAACGTGCGGTCCTTTGCCGTTTATGGTTTGCCAGTTGGCATTGCGTCGCTCTATATACATTGATCACTTGTCAGCGCACCGTCGACTCATAAACGACAAACCTGAAACTCTATCTACGAATGACTTCTTTCGCCTCCCTGATTGACCAGTACAAAGCTGTTTTCTTTGACGCGTATGGTGTATTGAAAAATGCACACGGGCTAATTCCCGGTGTTGATCGGACCATTAACGCGTTGATCCAGACCGAAAAGCCATTCTACGTACTCACCAACGATGCCTCGCGCAGCCCCGACCAACTGGCCGAATCATATGCCCGATTGGGATTACCAATGGTTACCGCCGACCGCATCGTATCGTCAGGCATGCTGGCGAGGGAATACCTGCAACTGAAAGTAAGTCATGGTACGGTTGCTTACCTGGGTACTGATACATCGGCACACTATATTGAAAACGCCGACTTGCACGCCCTGCCGATTCGTGAGGTAGACCTCAACAATGCGGGCGATATCACCGCTCTGGTGCTGCTCGACGATGAGGGATTTGACTGGAACACCGACCTCAATAAGACAGTTAACCTGCTCCGGCAGCGCAACATTCCCGTAATCGTGGCCAACACCGATGCCACGTACCCCGTATCGGGCAATCGTGTGGCGGTAGCTATTGGCGCGGTAGCTGATATGCTCGAACGCATTGTGGGTAAGCAGTTTATCCGTTTCGGGAAGCCGGATGCGCAGCTGTTCATGTTCGCCTACGATCTACTGCGTGACTCGCCCAGTGAGCGCGCACCTATTGGTAAAAATGAGATCCTGATGGTGGGAGATACCCTCAAAAGTGATATTCTGGGCGGTAACAAATTTGGTTTCGATACGGCGCTGGTGCTCACCGGCAATACGCCCGCCGAAGATGTTGACCTTCGCATCAAAGCCACAGGTATCATTCCAACCTACGTTTGCGAGTCGGCGGCAGTGTAAATGCGTAGACCTGAGGATAAGTTTACGGGCTACATAGAATGCTGATTTGTTGTTTAGTATGTGGCCTTCGTCACAATTGATCAAGCTCCATCTCTTCATTATTTACGTGGCTCACTATGGCAATGAACGGCGCAGACTGGCATCTGCTGGTTAATCATTTTCCAATTATTGGCGGTTTACTGGCAACTATTGTGCTGGGCTTCGGCCTGTTTCGCCGTAATGGCGCTATTGTCAACCTTGGTTTCGGGCTGTTTTTGCTCATTAGCGTATGTACGGCTATTACGAACCAGACAGGCGAGAGTGCCGAGCATTATCTAAAATCGATTAACGCGCTGGATAGAGTCCGGTTGCATGAACACGAGGAGGCTGCTGATATTGCCAACATAGGCATGTACCTGACGGGTTTACTCTCGTTGCTGGCATTGGTTTGGCAACGGGCTAAACAATGGGCCTGGTTGCCAATGCTGGTTTTTGTGCTTTCTCTTATTACGTTTGGATTAATGGCTAATGTTGGCCGATTAGGCGGCTTAATCATGCACCGGGAACTGAGAGAGACTACAGCAACCACAGTCACCCAGCCGCCCAAATGAGCGTACCTGCCGGCCAGGCTAACTTAGTCCCACCACTAAATCGATGAGCGACACCGGTCACTTGCACCACGAAGAGCATCTCCACAGCTCTGATTTTATCTCTGATATCGTGATTGGGATGGCCGACGGTCTCACCGTTCCGTTCGCCCTGGCTGCTGGCCTGAGCGGTGCTGTGGCCAATTCGACGTTGGTAGTGACGGCGGGAATTGCCGAAATTGTGGCTGGATCAATTGCGATGGGGCTAGGTGGTTACCTGGCAGGCCGCACCGAGGCTGATCATTATGAATCGGAGCGTCGGCGTGAAGTTCGGGAAGTAGAGACCGTTCCCGAGCGTGAAAAACAAGAAGTACGTGACGTATTTGCCGAGATGGGCCTGGCTCCTGACCTGCAACATGTAATTGCCGATGAACTGGCAAAAGACAAGACCAAGTGGGTCGACTTCATGATGAAGTACGAATTAGGGCTCGATGCGCCAGACCCGAACCGAGCTACTAAGAGTGCGCTGACTATTGGCCTGTCATATGTGGCGGGCGGACTGGTACCGCTGGCGCCCTATTTTCTGGTCAGCGTACCTGCCGATGCGTTGTTGTATTCGTGCGTGGTTACGTTGGTCTGCCTGTTTTTCTTCGGCTACTTCAAAAGTAAGCTAACCGGGCAACCACCAGTTGGTGGGGCCATCAAAGTGATGCTTATCGGCGCTTTGGCGGCCGCAGCGGCTTTTGGGGTTGCCCGATTAGTTGGGTGAGCTCACAATACCTGCGCCTCAGTCATCGTCAGTGCTCGTCGCATCCGTTGACCAGTCTGTTATGGGCTTAGCTGGGGCATTCCTGCTGGTGCCCCACGGTTCCCGGAGCGTAGACTCAGGGCGTACGGTCAAGGTATGGTGCTTCTTCCGGCTCTGGCGCCGTCTGTAACGGGCGAGCGATCGGCGGCTAAACTCTGTTTCCGTTGGGCGCGTCAGGAACGCCAGAAAGCTGGCGGCGATGATCAGGCCTAGTAATTCATAGATGAATCGGGGTCCTTCCATGGCTTTATTGTGATTACTGATCAGGTTGCTCTAACTAACATACTATAAGGGTGTAGCTGTATACGGCAAGTTAAAGTGAGGAAATGGCCTTGTCAGAACCCTATTTCGAGCTGCTTCCCAACTTCTGAACGAGATATGGTGCCATCGGTCGACTCCAAATTGGAAAGCGAGACACCCAATAGCCGTACCCCCTTGGGGAACGGCATTTGCGCCTGGAGTAACTCGTGAGCCAGGTACGTTAGCTGGGACTCGCTGGCAATCGGGGAACCGAATGACCGGCTGCGGGTAATCTGCTGAAAGTCGGCGTACTTGATTTTCACCGTCAGGGTACGTCCCGTACTTTTCAGGCGCTGACAATCCTGCCATAGATCGGCTATAGGGCCGTGCAACCCGTCGATCAAGTCATCCCAGTCACTCAGGTCGGTGCTGAAAGTGGTTTCAGAGCCAATCGATTTCCGTTCACGATCGGGCCGCACGGGCCGGTCATCGATGGCGTTGGCGATGGCGTGGTAAAAATGGCCCGCCTTGCCAAAATGCCGGACCAGGAATGCTTCGGTTTGTCGGCGCAGGTCGAGGCCCGTGGCAATGCCAAGTTGATTCATTTTTGCCGCCGTGGCCGGACCAATGCCGTGAAATTGACTTACCCGCAGTGTTTCTACAAAAGCCAAGCCCTGACTAGGTTTAATCACAAATAGTCCGTCAGGTTTCCTGTAATCAGAAGCCAGTTTTGCCAGAAACTTGTTATAGGAAACACCCGCCGAGGCAGTCAGTCCCGTTGCCTCTTTGATGGCGTCTTTGATTTGCCGGGCAATCTGCGTAGCCGAGGCCAGTTGCTTCAGATTATCTGTTACATCCAGGTACGCTTCGTCAAGCGAGAGCGGCTCAATGAGTGGCGTATATTCGGCAAACACAGATCGGATCTGCTGCGAAACGGCTTTGTAGACCTCAAAACGCGGTTTTACGAAGAGTAGCTCCGGACATTTGCGGCGAGCCGTGCTGGATGGCATGGCCGAACGTACCCCAAACACGCGGGCTTCGTAGCTGGCGGCGGCTACGACGCCTCGCTCCCGAGAACCCCCCACGGCAATAGGTTTTCCCCGTAAAGCCGGGTCATCGCGCTGCTCTACCGACGCATAAAAAGCGTCCATATCCACGTGTATGATTTTTCGGTACGTTTGTTCCACCCCCGTTCGCTATAATACAACACGAATATAAGGATTGGTCCCAAAAAGTGCCAATACCACCTACTGGTTGGTCGAGGGCAGAAGTTACTCTTAACCGAATTGGTGCAGTCAGTCGGCGTCGGGGTCTTTTTCAGCAGGAACGAAAACCATTCTGGCTTAAATCGTATTTTTGCTATATAACTTACAATCTCGTAAACCGCCGCGCGCATTGTTACGTGCATGACCTACCATGGAATCAACGACTAACACCCACCCCTGGACTAAATTTTATCCAAAAGGTGTACCTGCCGAAATCAATCCAGACACGTACCCATCACTCGCCGCGTTGATTGAAGATGGCTGCCGCCGGTTTGCCGACCGTCCTGCCTACGCCTGCATGGGCAAGCAAATCACGTATCGGGAACTGGATGAGCAATCGAAGCAATTCGCTTCATTTTTGCAACATGATCTGGGGCTTGAACCCGGCGATCAGGTGGTGATTCAGATGCCTAACCTGTTGCAATACCCGATTGCCATGTTTGGTATTCTACGGGCGGGCATGACGGTCGTAAACACAAATCCATTGTATACGCCCCGTGAGATGCAGCACCAGTTTAAAGACTCCGGTGCCAAAGCCATCGTGATCATGGCCAACTTCGCGGCTAACCTGGAGAAGATCATCGACCAGACCGATATTAAGCACGTAATTGTCACTGAAGTGGGTGATCGGCTGGGCTTTCCCAAAAAGCAGCTTGTAAACGCGGTGGTAAAATACGTGAAGAAGATGGTGCCGGCTTACAACCTGCCGAATGCGATCTCGTTCAACGAAGCACTGAGTCGGGGTAATCGCCAGCCTATGACACCGGTAGCCATCAAAGGGGCCGACCGGGCATTTATTCAGTATACAGGCGGTACCACCGGTGTATCGAAGGGCGCCGTACTGTCGCACCGCAATATTCTGTCGAATGTGGAGGGTCAATATGTTTGGATGGCACCAGCAGGCATTCCGGAAGGGCAGGGGATCATCGTAGCGGCGTTGCCACTCTACCACGTGTATGCCCTGACAACCAACGCCATGGCGGCCCTGAAAAGTGGGGATATGAACCTGCTTATCACAAACCCGCGCGATCTGAACGCCTTTATCGACGATCTGAAGAAGTACAAGATCACGGCCTTCACGGGTTTGAACACATTATACAATGGATTGCTCAACCATCCGC
The DNA here is from genome assembly GCF_011742925.1 of Fibrivirga algicola. Taxonomy (GTDB): domain Bacteria; phylum Bacteroidota; class Bacteroidia; order Cytophagales; family Spirosomataceae; genus Fibrella; species Fibrella algicola. The sequence continues at coordinate 91,514 of NZ_WAEL01000003.1, read as the reverse complement.
GCATCAACGAAGTAGATTGGAGTCACCTGCGCGTAACGTCGGCCGGCGGTATGGCGCTGCAAACATCCGTGGCCGATCGCTGGCAGAAAATGACCGGCTGTATCCCGGCCGAAGGGTACGGCCTCTCTGAGACATCGCCCGTTCTGTGCTCAAATCCGGTGGATGGTACGTCGCGGGTTGGCACAATCGGGGTGCCCTGGCCAAGTACCGATATGAAGTGTATGCTGGAAGACGGCACCGAAGCTCCACAGGGGCAACCGGGCGAGATCTGGGCGCGCGGCCCACAGGTATTTCAGGGATACTACAACCGTCCAGAAGAAACGGCCAATGTGATGGAAGGAGAATGGTTCAAGACCGGCGATATCGGTGTGGTCAATGAAGACGGTTTCTTCAAAATCGTGGACCGGAAGAAAGACATGATTTTGGTATCGGGCTTCAATGTGTACCCCAATGAGATTGAAGAAGTGGTATCGCAGTGCCCCGGTGTGCTTGAAGTAGCCTGCATTGGCGTGCCAAGCACCAAGTCGGGTGAGATCGTGAAAGTGTTTGTGGTAAAGAAAGACCAAAACCTGACTGAAGACCAGATCACGACGTATTGTAAGGAGAACCTGACGGGCTATAAGGTACCGAAGCAAATAGAATTCCGTACCGAATTACCCAAATCAAATGTGGGTAAAATTCTCCGCCGTCCGCTTCGCGACGAAGAAGTAGCGAAGCTTAAATAAGGTTCACGTTTCAGGTCTCAAGTATCAGGTGGCGCTGCTACTTCTACATTCGGTAGATGAGCAGCGCCACTTGACACTTAGTTGTTAAGCCAATTCCTGGACTTTCTGCTGAAAGCCCTGAAGCTGGCGGAAGAAGCAGCTGGCTTTACGGCGCGACACGTCGATGCGGTCGCCATTGGTTAACTGCACGGTGAGCTGATGTGGGTTGGGGTGCGCTTCCTCCAAATACAGCATATTTACAATATTCTTCTTGTGAGGACGCGCAAACACGCCCGGTGCCAGCCGGTCTGATAACTTCTTCAACGTGAGCGAAACCATCAGCCGGGTGCCGTCGCTGAAGTGAAACACGGTGTAATTTCCTTCTCCTTCAAGGCGCACAATCTTATGCATGGGCATGGCCTTGCGGTAGCCCCAAAATGGGAGGGTAACGTCTGATAAATCAAACAGGCGGGTAAGCGCTTCGGGGGCAATGCCTGAGCAAACCGAAGCGAAAGAATTCGCGTTCATGATGTTATAATATATAATGTGGATAGATAAAATTACTACTGCAAGTTTCGTCAAAAGTCGTTGATTGTCAATGCCCTCTTTGAGGTATGTTACCTGCCGTTCAGTAAATAGTTGGTCACGGATAAACCCCTCCGATCGAGCCGGAAACCAGGAATGTCAGACAACATGTTCGCCTGTTACAGCGTTAATTTGGCAGGCATATTAACTGACTAGTAGGCTATACATTTCTGTTTACTCGCCTAAAAACAACCCGCTGACTACTATTTTGACCTCTATTCGATTCTGTGCTGTTCTGTTCAGTCTGGCCGTTTGGGGCTGGGTGGCTTCGTGCGGTCCGAAAGGCGGTAGCAGTGGTGATGTAACGCCCGATCCGCCGCCTACTACGTCTGGTAGCACACCCTACGTTTGGACAACCCCCGCCAACTTTCCCGAGCCGAATTACGATTTCGCCGCTAATCCTCTGACGAAAGAAGGGGTAGCCTTGGGCCGAACGCTCTTCTATGACGCCACGCTGTCGAAAGACGGCACCATCAACTGCGCGTTTTGCCACTCGCCCGCAACGGCCTTTTCGCACACTGACCACCCCGTTAGCCACGGTATCCGCAATCAGGTTGGCTTCCGCAACGTACCCGGCATTTTCAATATGGCCTGGCGCACCAATTTCTTCTGGGATGGTAGTATCCCGGACCTGAATGGCCTGCCCGTTGCGCCCATCCAGAATCCCATCGAAATGGGCGATTCCCTGGCTAATGTGCTGGTAAAAGTGCGTACCAGCGGCCGCTACCGCCCCTTGTTCAAAGCCGCTTATGGAACTGACTCCATCACGTCGGAGCGCTTTCTGAAATCATTAGCGCAGTTCATGCTCACGATGGTGTCGGCCAATTCGGGTTACGATAAGTTTGTCCGGAAAGAGGCCAATGCTGCGCTGCCCGATGCCGCCCAACGTGGTCTGGTCCTGTTTCAGGCTAAGTGTGCCAGTTGCCATAAAGAACCGTTTTTCACCGATAAGAGCTTCCGCAACAACGGGCTGGGCAAAAGCACGATGGTTAGCGTCGACGATCAGGGGCGGGGTGCCATTACGGGTCAGACCGCTGACAAGTACAAATTCCGGGTACCGAGCCTGCGCAACGTCGAGTTTACGCCGCCCTACATGCACGACGGTCGGTTCAGCACGCTGCAACAGGTGCTGCGCCACTATGCGACCGGGGTGCAGGATTCGCCGCAACTCGATCCGCTACTAAAACAAAACGGCCAATTGGGTATTCCAATGACCCAGCAAGAGCAAAACGATATCATCACGTTTCTCTTTACGCTGACCGACTATTCGTTTATCAGCAACCCCGACCTGCAACCGCTACGGTAGGTTTCTTGCCTATCTTGCGGGCATGCAACACCGTCAACTCCTCCTGATTCCACTAGTTTTAGTCTGGGCGACCTGTGCCGTTGCCCAGACAAACGCCAAAGTACTGGTTAGCGACCTGACCCGCATCAAGCAGGTTGGGGGGATACAGCTCTCGCCAAAAAGCGCACCGAGTCAGCTACAGGCACTCTACACGCTCACGACGACCGAGCCGACTCCCGATCAACCACTCGAGTACGACTACCGCACGCACATTTACCTGACTAACGGCCAACCCGGCGACAGCAAAGCCCTGACCCGTGGTGCCGAAAGCGCGCGGCAGCCCGTATGGTCGCCCGATGGTAAGCAGATTGCCTTCGTTCGGAGTGTAAGGGGCAAATCGCAGGTGTTTGTGATGCCCGTCAGTGGGGGGGAGGCCTATCAGCTAACTTCGCTTGCCTACGGAGCTGGTAGCCCGGTGTTTTCGCCGGATGGCAAACGTATTCTGTTTAGCAGTTCCGTATCGTTTACCGAGCTTATGGCCGACACTACCCTGAATCCGGGTCGGGGCGGGCCGCTCTGGTCGCTCGAAAAACCAGGGATGACAACGGCCGATCTGCTGCCCAAAAAAGACGCGCCCAAAGCCAATCCCGACGGGTCGCTGGCCGAAATCAGAGCGTACCTGGCTAAAGACGTTGCCGACAACAAAGCAAAAGTAATTACCCGCCTGAATTTTCAGGGTGAATCAACTACTGAGCCGGTAATGAGCTTTGCCCACCTGTACGTGATCGAGGTGCGCGAAGGTGCTGTACCAAAGGCCATCACGCGTGGGTTTGCGTCGTATCAGGCGGCGGTTTGGTTGCCAAACGGGCAGGCGGTACTGGCCGTAACCGATCGCGACCCGGCCAATCACCCCGACCGCGAGGTCGATAATGCCATCGTAGCTGTTTCGACCGACGTGCCGGGTCTAGTAACGCCGGTCCTGAGCGAAGCCGGTAAGTCGTTTGGTGCTCCAAATCCATCGCCCAATGGGCAAAAGCTGGCCTATCTGGTCGGTAATTCGCGGGGCGTTGGTTTCTCAAGCCTGGCCTTGGCCGACCTGAACGGAACAACGGTCAGCAACGCAAAACAGATCGCGTTCGACCGGGCAGCTGGTAACCTGGTCTGGGCCAACGTACCTGAGGCCAAAGCGGCACGTGGCGCTAAAAAAGCACCCACGTCGTCAGCGGGTGAACTGGTCGTATACTTCACCGCCAGCGCCGACGGGGGCATTCCGCTCTTCCGGCTCAATACCCGCACCAACGCCATCGACCGCCTCACTACGCCTGAATCGGGCGTGACGAGCTTCGACGTAAACGGTACTGAATTGGTCTTCGCCAAAACGGAAGTAGCTGACCCATCGGCCCTGTACACTGCCTCGCCTGATGCTACGTCGTCCAGAAAGATCGCATCACCCAATGCCGACTGGCTGGCCGGAAAAACACTGAGCTATCCTAAAAAAGCGGTTTACATAAACTCGAAAGGGCAGGCTGTCGATTACTGGATCATGAAACCCGCCAATTTTGCAGCGGGTAAAACGTACCCACTGGTGCTCAACATGCACGGCGGACCAACGGCTATGTGGGGCCCCGGCGAACCCTCGATGTGGCACGAACTACAATACCTCTGTGCGCAGGGCTATGGCGTAGTGTATGCCAACCCACGCGGGTCGGGCGGTTACGGACAGGCCTTTCAGGCGGCCAACTACCGCGATTGGGGCACCGGCCCGGCCGAAGATGTACTGGCTGCGGCTACCGCTGCCGCCCGCGAGCCGTGGGTCGATACCACGCGGCAGGTTATTACGGGTGGTTCGTATGCGGGCTACCTCACCGCCTGGATTGTGGCGCATGATAACCGGTTCAAGGCGGCGTTTGCGCAGCGGGGCGTGTATGACCTCACCACGTTTATGGGCGAAGGCAACGCCTGGGGCCTGGTGCCTAACTACTTTGGCCTGCCTTGGGAGCCCGGTACACAGGCTATTCTGGACGCCAATTCGCCCTATTCATTTGTGCAGAACATCAAAACGCCCTTGCTCATCAAGCATGGCGAAAATGACCTGCGCACGGGTATTATCCAGTCAGAAATGATGTACAAGAGTCTGAAAGTGCTGGGTCGCCCGGTCGAGTATGTGCGTATGCCCGGTGCTACCCACGAACTGAGCCGTACCGGTAACGTTCGTCAGCGCATCGACCGCCTGCTCCGTATCTACGAGTTCTTTGAACGATTCGTAGGTGAGAACGGTGCGCTGGTGAAGTAAATAAAGAGTCTATTAAACGCAGCGGAGACAGAGCAAGTTTAAATTTGCTCTGTCTCCGCTGCGTTTAATAGACTCTTTATTTACTGGTTACTTGTTACCGTTTCCTTTCGGGCCACGTTCATCAGCCAATTCGGTTTTGGTCTTACCACCCGGTGTTTGCTGCCGGCCTTCTGGCGAGTGGTCGTCTTCCGTGCTTTGTTTTGTTTTGTGAACACCCCGCGACGTCTTGCCTTGTGCTTCGTCGGGAAGATTGGTATTCAGTTCGTGCTTCTTGGTATCGTCGGCGGTTTCGCGAACGGTTGGTTGGGTTGATTGCTTGCTCATAACGTTGTTCGTATATAATGAATAACCCCTATCCCCGGTGGGTTGTTTACCTTTGACGATTCACTGGTTCACCCAACGCATGCACACCAATTACTATTTTTTGCGCCAACTGGCTCCCGTGCTTCAGGCCCGCTTGCAGGGGCTCTATTTCATGGAATGCTTCAGTCAGGATCGCGACGAAGTGATTCTGGCGTTTGCACAGGCGCGGGGGAAAGCCAATTACTATAAGCCGGTTTTTGTCAAAGCTACACTCCGTCCCGACTTTTCGGGCTTGCTCATCTCTGACGATGTACGGCGTGCCCGTACCAATAGCGTTGATCTGTTCAATAACCTGACAGGCAACGAAGGCGGCGACGACCCCGACCGGCCCGGCATGGAAACACCCGGCAAAGCGGTGCTTGGGGTGCGTTCGTTTCTGAATGAACGCTGTCTGGCTATTGACCTGGCCGATGGCTACACCTTGCTGTTTAAATTCTTCGGTAACCGGCCAAACCTGCTTATTTTCAACGGAAACGAAGTCGAGGACCTGTTCAATAGCAAACTCGTCGCCGACAAAAACCTGACGCTCGACAGCATTGACCGGCCAATCGATCAGAGCGAAGCGGCCTTTACGGTGGCGGGGGGCGACTACCGGAAGCTGTTTCCCACATTCGGCAAAGTAGTACGAGCCTACGTCGAGAAGCGGGCGCAGGAGGCTGGTTCAGGCGTTACCTGGGCGTTGTTACAGGATATACTGCGTGAGCTTGATCAGCCCGTTTATTCACTGGTGCAGTTCGAGCACCGGCCGGCGTTGTCACTCGTGCCCATTGCCGAGCCGATACGTACCTGGGCCGACCCGATCGAGGCAACAAACGGTTTTTTTGTTTCCTACAACGGGCAGAACGTTGTTGAGCGGGAGCGAGCCGAAGTCTTGCGCCTGATCGACAAGCGATTGAAACGGGCGCGTGCGCTGATGGATGCCAACCTGCAGCGCCTCATCAGCCGCGACGATGGGCCAAGTCACGAAGAGTTGGGCAACCTGCTGATGGCCAATCTGCACAACGTACCTGTATTGCCCGGAGGCCGCTCGCCGGAGACGATTATTGTCGAAGATTTTTACCGCGACAACCGGCCCGTCACTATCCGGCTAAAGGTTGACCAGACCCCGCAACGCAACGCGGAGGGGTATTACCGCAAAGCGAAAAACGAAAAGATCGAAAGCGAGCACCTGACCCAGCAGATCGAATACCGGGAAGGCGAAATCGAACAGCTACAGGCGCACCGGGCGGCTATTGAACTGATGGTCTCGCTGAAGGAGCTACGGAAATACGTGAAACAGCATGGCCTATTGGGCGATGCCCCCGCCAGCACTGACCCCGCCGAATTGTTCAAGGAAGTTGTTTACGAAGGTTTCGTAATCCGGATTGGGCGTAATGCCAAAAACAACGATCTGCTTACCCAGCGATATGCCTATAAAGATGACCTGTGGCTCCACGCCCGCGATGTTAGTGGGTCGCACGTGGTGGTGAAATACAAGGCGGGCAAGCCGTTTCCGAAAACAGTGATCGAACGTGCGGCTGAACTGGCCGCCTGGTACTCGAAACGCCGAACCGATAGCTTGTGCCCGGTGATTGTAACTCCCAAGAAATTCGTCCGTAAACCAAAAGGCCTGGCTGAGGGCCAGGTCGTGGTCGAAAAAGAGGATGTAGTGCTGGTTGTTCCGAAGGAATAAAGAGTTGTTAACCAAGAGAGGCTCCGCTAATTCACAAATGGTGAATTAGCGGAGCCTCTCTTGGTTCGCGATGCTTGTCGCTTATTTCTCAACAGTAATGCATGCACTCATGTCTTGCCAGGTCTTGTCCCACGAGTTTTCGTTGAGGAATTTGTCAACGGCTTCCCAATTTTTTGGATGCTCATGCGCGAGTGCTTTCTCGATGGCTGCTTCAAACTCAGCGGCAGTCGATGCAATCTGTGTAAAGCCCATTTCGCCATAGGTACGTACCACATCACGGATTGGCGTAGATACGGTAGGCAAACCAGCAGCCAGGTATTCGGGCGTTTTGGTTGGACTAATGAATTTTGTTGAATCGTTCAGGGCGAAGGGCAACATCGCTACGTCCCAGCCGCTGAAATAAGCAGGCAGTTCCTTATACGATTTCATGCCCAGGTAATGAACGTTTGACGTATGGGGCAACGTAGCCGGGTCGATCTTCACGATGGGACCAATAATAACAAACTGCCAGTCAGGGCGGCGTTGCGCCAGATCGCGAAGCAAATCAACGTCGAACCGCTCATCAATCACGCCGGAGAAACCGATACGCGGTTGCGAAATCTGTGCCTGATCGGCCGGGTCTGTCTGACTGCGGCGGGCTTTCGAGAAGTGAGCAAAATCGATGCTGCTTGGAAACGCATGAGCGTGTGCATGGCGTGTCCGTTTCGCTTCGTAGAGGCTATAACCGCCGGTGAACACCTGGTCGGCCCGGCCCATCAGTTTTGTTTCAAGCTCAAGCAATTGCCGTGGCGCACCCAAGAAGGCTGATAGCTCATCCATACAGTCATAAACTGTACGGTCGGGCGTCAGGTGGTCGCTGAACAGCAAAGCCATAGGAGTGTAGTACCAGGCAACGTAATTAGTTATACGTTCTGATTCGATCAATTGATCGACCATTCGCCGCTGATAGGCCAGTACCTCCTCATGGGGTGTTCCGTGGGGAATATGTGGCACTACAATATTGAGGTTGTCACCTTCCGAACGTACCTCGATCCGCAGATCGGACCCCCAGATCGGCTCTTCCAGAAACCAAACCGTTAACTGCTCGCTCGCCCGGCTCAACAGGTGTTGAGGGCGCTGGTAAACGAAGTTCCAGCGTAGGTGCGAAAAGCAAATAAGATGCTCAGGCAATGCCGTCTGCTTACCGGCTACGTCCGATACGAAGGCTGATTTATTGGCTTTACTCAGGTCTGTCGCAGCCACCAGATTATTAATCGATGATGTATTCGACATTTGTTCATTTGTTGATACGCCTGTTGAAGACGCAGAGTAGTCACTAAGTTTCATGAGAAAGCGACGGAAACGGTTAACAAAGGGCCAAACTCGTTCGGGCAGGGCACACGGCTAACCGAAGCGAGGCAGACGCTCGTAGAGTTAGCAATTAGACCTGGAAACGTATTGATTGACAAACGGCCTACCGGCGGCGTGTACAACAAAAACCCGCGTTGACACACAATGTTAACCACCCCAGGTGATACTTGGGTGATACTTAGGCAATGGTCCGCCCTTTTTAGCGACTAGTGAGTCCTTAGTACGCTTTTGTGACGACTTTTCCCTGGTTCAATTCCCACAGATACCCGTCAGGATCAGAGAAATAGAGCTGTACTACCCCATCAAAACGAGTCTGTTTGTGAAAGGTTAGATTATGCGCTTTTAAGTAGGCCTCCGACTTCTCGATGTTGTCGACGAAGAGGGCAATATGGCTGGCGTTTTTGTCGTGAATAATTTCCTCCGTGCGGCCAGCCATGAGGTGAATCTGCTGCCCATTGCCCAAGTCGAACCACGACCGGATGGCTTTCAGATTGTCGGGTACCGGAATCGGTTTCAAACCCATTACATCGCGAAAAAACGCCGTACTGATGGCCATGTCTTTCACATGCAGCGCCAGGTGGTTATGCCCGACAATACCGAGTTTGTCCTGACCAACGGCTAGTTGAGCCAGCAATAAAAGCGGAAGGAGAAAGTGAATGCTTCGTTTCATGATATAAAGAGACGGATTGTCATTGTTTGCTGCAGGTACGTCGTAATCAGTAAACTGGCTGTGGTGGCTTTCCTACTGACTGATCACTGGTAGAACCAGCCAATTGCTACATGGTCAGCAACTCCTGCCAGAAACGCTCATTTACATGAACGCCGATGTCCAGACTTTTCTTTCGGTGAGCAAGCGTGCTCTCGCCGGGGTACCTGATTGGATTTCCAGGGTCGACCAACGCGCTGGTTTTGGTGAAATTGATGAGCTCCTCGATCAGCGAATCGTGCATATGTGGGTTTTTGATGCAGATGAAACACTGCGACACACCCGATTCGTTGCCGCTATTAGTAATATCGGCGACCGACTGTCCCCCGGTCAGGGCCGTTAGCAGCACATCGAGCATCATCGACAGACCCGCGCCTTTCCAGAAGCCGATTGGCAAGGCCCGCTGTGTTTCCCGAATGGCCTCCGGGTCGGTGGTCAGGTTACCGGCTGTGTCGTAGCCGCCGGGCATGGGTAGTTGCTTTTTGTCGGCCGCGTACTGGCCAATTTTGCCGTACGAATACTGTGACATGGCCATGTCCAGCACAATGTTGCCTTCTTTTCGGGGTACGGCAATCACAAAAGGGTTGTTGCCCAGCCTGGGTTCGGTGCCGCCCCAGGGGGGAACATTGGCGATGGTGTTGGTGAAACAGATACCGATGTAGCCCGCGTCGGCCGCTTGCCAGCCATAGGTGCCGCCACGCATCCAGTGGTTGGTGTTCTTGATGGCTACGCAGCCAATGCCATTGTCATCGGCCAGTTTCATGGCTCTGTTCATGCATAGCGAAGCGTTGTACATGCCCGGAGCCAGATTACCGTCCCAACGTTCAACGGCACCCAGACCTGCCGTAACAATGGGTTCGGCGTTGGGGTTGATCAGCCCTTCCTTCACAAACTTGACAAAAACCGGAAACCGGTTGAGACCGTGGGTCTCCACACCGTCGCGACTGTTTTCGGCAAAGATTTGCGCGCACAAGTCGGCCTTTTCTTCTTCAAACGAGAGAGACAGAAGTACCCGTTTACATTCAGCTTTTAGCTGGTCGAAGGGAATTCGCATATGTGTCGTGTTAAAGCTCCAGCTTCAATAGTTAGGGCTAGATTTATGTCACCGAAGCTGGCGCTTCGGCGTTACAAGTTACTTTACCAGTACCGCCGCGCTCTTTACGCCATCAGCAGTTTGCAGACGGAGTACGTACCTACCGGCTGGCAGGGCTTTCAGCGAAACAGAGCGCACCTGGTTGCCTGCAGGTACATTCTGTTCGGTCTGCGTAGATACCGCCTGGCCAAACAGATTGACCAGCGAAACAGTAAGCGGTCCCGCTGTTTGGGTCGTAAACTCGGCCGTGAGCAAGTCGTTGCCTGGGTTCGGGAAAACGCGTAGCTGCAGGGATTCCTCGGTGGCCAGAACCGTTGGGTCAACGGCGATGCGCTGTACAGTTGCCGCCTTCAGAATCCAGTTGTTTGGGTCAATGACTGCGTTGGTTACTGCACCCCGGCCCGTGACGGTAAAGGACTGAACCGGTTGGTCGTTGAACACAGTAATAATACTATCGCCCGCCGCTGACTGAAGGGTTACCTGCACCGGCATGGTAAACGAGGTTGGGTTAGAGCCCACCGTCTGACGCAGTTGTAAAACGGCCCGGTTTGTTCCGGTAACAGGGCTCAGCGAATAGCTGTAGGTGGGGTACCCTTCGCCGTAGACCCATTCGCGGAAGAAGTAGCCCAAGTTCCGGCCCGATGTAGTTTCCATCACTTTCTGGAAATCTTCGGTCACGGCAGTACTATAGGCAACGGGTGAACTCGCGTAGGCGCGCATACCTTTAAAAAACGTACTGTCGCCCACAACGCCGCGTAGCATGTGCAACACCACTGCGCCCTTGGCGTAGCTACGCGTACTGCTGAAAATCTGGTTGATGTCGTTTACATTCTGCACATACAACGTACCTGAAGCAGACCGGGCCCGGGTCATGAAGTTGTTCATGTAGCTGCGGTATGTGGCGTTTCCGTTGATCGATTCCTGATAAATAGCCTCGCCATACGACGCAAATCCTTCGTTGAGCCAGATGTTCTGCCAGTTGCGGCAAGTGATCTTATCGCCAAACCACTGGTGCATCAGCTCGTGCGCAATTACGTCGCGGTTCATGGCGCTCTTAATGATCGAGGTAGCCGTTTGGTGTTCCATGCCGCCTCCCCAGCGAAACTGAGCGTGGCCATATTTTTCGCGAATGAACGGATACGTGCCAAACAGGTCAGAGAAGACCTTAATCATGTTGTTGGTCTCGGTCAGGGCTGCTCTAACGCTGGTCAGATCTTCGGGGAAAACGTAGTGCGACACCGGCATGGTAACGCCCTGATACGTGAACGGGTTGTCGTAGAGGCTGTAGTTCGAAGCGGCAATTGAGATCAGGTACTGGGCAATGGGGTAGCTGTTTTTCCAGCGGTACGTTTTTGTGCCGTCGGCGTTGGTGGTTACCCCCTGCAGCAGGCCATTTGACACCGACACGAAGAACGGAGCCATGGTGATGTTGACCGCTGAGGAATCGGCTTTGTCGGCGGGAGTATCTTTGCAGGGAAACCAGTCAGACGCGCCGTAGGGCTCGCTAAGGGTGTAAATCAGTGGGTCGGAAGTAGTTTCGTGGGTGCTGAACACAAACGCCTGCTCGGTCAACCCCGCGTTTGGGGTAGTTGGCAGGCCTTGGTAATAGACCGTAACGCGGTCCGCCTGTCCCCGCGCAATGGCCTGTGGCAGCGTAATCGTGAGCCGGTTGCTCTGATGCGTATAGGCCAGGCGTTGCGTGCCCGCCCGCACCGAGTCGACCTTCATGCTGGTGTTGAAATCCAGGTAAAACTGGGTCAGGCTGGGTACGTTTGCTTTCAGGCCCACGGTGGTTGCGCCGCGTAGGTAGTTGGGCGCGGTGGTGACCTGTACGTCTAACCCATAGTAGGTAATGTCGATGGTTGAGTCGCCAACGGCCTGTACGGTAGGAGCCATTTGCCGACCCGACGCCTGACCCGTTTGGAAGAGTTTACCAAAATACCGCACCTTGCCTTCGGCACAAACGTCGGCTCCGGGCCTGATTGCCTCCGGCTGATCTGATTGTGCATAGACGACTGTCTGCCACAGCCAGGTTGTCAATAAGAAGAAGAGGTGTTTCATAAGCCTGTAGCCCGGCGCCAAGGCGCCGGTGGTAGGATAAAGTAGAGGATAGCTGTGTACCGAAGCCTGTTTGCGCTCCGTTCCGAGGCGTCATTACTCAATGCGGATGCTCACGTTTTTCGCTTCATGCCCGATCTGCACCCGGCACTCCTGAAACTTGGGTGCCGAAAAACGGGGACGGATATTGTTGCTGAAGCCGTAAGGCTCGCGGGGAATCATAAAGCGCATATCAATTTTTCCATTGCTGTTCACGTCGTGGTAAATCGCGAGGGCGTAGTCGCCCGGATCAACTTCGAAAATAGCGTGCACACTGCCTTTGGCTGCTTTTACCTGCTTGGTTTCGTACGGCTTACACTTATCGGGAAACCCGCTGCAGGGTTTGTATAAACCTATTTCAACCGTTCCCGTGGCTGTTTGTACGTTTTGTATCTCCACGGTGAACTTGGTTTTGCTCGTGGGAGTCAGAATAGGGGTTGTCAGGAAGTGAAGCAGTGTCAGGAAAATGAGCATAAGCGAAACTGTTTTCTTTGAAACGAAATTAACTTGCGTACTGATGCTTTGCTAACCGACCGTATGATTGTTCGTTCTTCACCTGCTGCCAAACGCTGGCTCTACAAGCCTTTTCCCGATGCCCCCGCTCAGACAGAGGCGATCGAGTCGCTGGTCCAGACGTTGAACATCAGTCCGTTCCTGGCTACGTTGCTGGTGCAACGCGGGGTGACAACCTACGAAGAAGCCCGCACGTTTTTCCGCCCCGAACTCGGCCATCTGCACGATCCATTCCTGATGAAGGATATGGACCGGGCCGTCGACAGAATAACGCTGGCGATGGCGAAAGGTGAAAAAATTTTGGTGTACGGTGATTATGACGTCGATGGCACCACATCGGTGGCGCTCATGTACGGGTTTCTGAGTACCATCTACGACCGGCTCGACCACTACATTCCCGACCGTTATTCCGAAGGATACGGCATTTCGAAGGCAGGCGTTGCTTATGCGGCCGCAAACGGTTTCTCGTTGATTATCGCCCTCGACTGCGGCATCAAATCGCTCGATCGGGTGTCCGAAGCCACTGCGCTGGGTGTCGATTTTATTATCTGCGATCACCACCGACCCGGCGATGAGATTCCCACTGCGGTGGCCGTGCTTGACCCAAAACGCGATGATTGCCGCTATCCCTACGATGAGCTGACGGGTTGCGGCGTGGGCTTCAAACTGTTGCAGGCTTTGTGCATGGTCCGGGGCATTCCGGCCGACACACTCTGGCCGTACCTCGATCTGGTGGCCGTCAGTATTTCCTGCGACATTGTGCCGGTCACGGGCGAAAACCGGGCACTGGCCTATTACGGCCTGAAACAGCTGAACTCGTCGCCGCGAACCGGCCTGTGCGCACTGCTCCGAATTGCCGGTTTTGTAGCGCCAAACGAACTCTGCCCATCGCCCGCCAAGCACCTCGACGTAACAAACGTGGTGTTTGGGCTGGGGCCGCGCATCAACGCGGCGGGGCGGATCAAGCACGCGCGGGCGGCAGTAGACCTGCTACTGGCTGAACACCATCATGAAGCCGAAGACTTTGCTTACGAGCTAAATAAACACAACGCTGACCGCCAGAAGTTTGACAAGGACATGACCGAGCAGGCGCTGGCGATGATCGAGGCCGACGAATGGTTAAAAAACGCTAAATCGACAGTTCTGTACGACGCAACGTGGAATAAAGGCGTTATTGGTATTGTGGCGTCGCGGTGCATCGAGCGGTTTTACCGCCCCACGATTATTCTGACCCAGTCGAACAACAAAGCGGCGGGGTCGGCGCGGTCGGTGGCGGGCTTCGATGTATACGAAGCTATTGAGGCGTGTTCAGACCTGCTCGAGCAGTTTGGTGGCCATACATTTGCCGCCGGACTAACGCTGCCGGTCGAAAACATTGAGGCGTTTCAGAAGAAGTTCGAGAAGGTGGTAGCTGACCGGATTCTGGCCGATGATCTGATTCCGAAAGTCGATATTGACATTCCGCTTGATTTTAGTGAGATCGACGCGAAGTTTTACCGGATTATGAAGCAGATGTCGCCGTTTGGTCCGAGAAACCTAGCGCCTGTTTTCTGTACAGAGGACGTGGTGCTGGTAGGTGAACCGACAATTATGAAAGAGAAGCACCTCAAGTTTACCTGCAAGCAACTGGGTTCGGGCCGCAGCTTCGTGGCCGTTGGTTTCGGCATGGCCGAGTGGGCCAGCCACTTGCAGGCCAACGAACCCTTCTCGATCTGCTATTCCATCGATATGAATCATTTCCGAGATCAGTCGACGATTCAGCTGATGTTGAAAGACATTCGTATCGCGGAGTAAGTAGTACACGATTCGGCGGTTGGCGCTCGTCTATGCGGATTCAAGCCGAGTGATCGGGCTTAATCTAAAAGGCCATCTCAAGTGATTGAATCTCTTTGGTCCATGTGCCATAATCCACCCATACTCAAGTATGATCCTTAGAACCGAACATTTAGTAAAGAAATACGGTAGCCGATTCGTCAACAGCGATGTGTCGTATCAGGTAGCACAAGGCGAAATTGTGGGCTTGCTGGGGCCAAACGGGGCGGGTAAAACCACGTCGTTCTACATGGCCGTAGGGCTGGTGAAACCCAATAGTGGTAAAGTCTACATCGACGATACGGACATTACTGACCTGCCCATGTACAAACGGGCGCGACTCGGGCTGGGCTATTTAGCGCAGGAAGCGTCTATTTTTCGTGACCTGACGGTAGAGGAAAATATTCTGGCGGTGCTGGAAATGACCAACAAGCCCAAAGCCGAACAGCGACAGCGCACCGAAGACCTGATTGAGGAATTCAACCTCGGCCATGTGCGGAAAAACCCGGGTAAGGTGCTGTCGGGTGGTGAACGCCGCCGGACAGAGATCGCCCGCGCATTGGCTGTTGACCCAAAATTCATTCTGCTCGATGAACCCTTTGCGGGGGTTGACCCCATTGCGGTGGAGGACATTCAGAGCATTGTGGCTACGCTGAAACACCGCAACATCGGGATTCTGATTACCGACCACAACGTAAACGAAACCCTGTCGATCACCGACCGGGCCTATCTGCTCTTCGAGGGGAAAATCCTGAAGCAGGGCACCGCTGAAGAACTCGCCAGTGATGAACAGGTACGTCGCCTGTACCTCGGCCAGAACTTCGAGCTGAAGCGAAAGTTTGTGTAGTTGAAAGTAGTTTTTGCGGCAGGCCTGTCACCCTGAGCCGGGAGCGCCGAGCCTGTTGAAGGGCCTACCGCAAAAGCAATTTGCACCGCAGAACGACCTTAATAGGTTAGCACAGCACCGACGCCGTTTTGGCCGGGAGCGAAGCGAAGTGAGGCTGGCTGCCGGTTGTTGAATCGGTCGGCGGCCCGGCGAAACTGTACGGTAGCCCGATGATCAAGCCAGAGCGAGGTTAAGCCGAGTAGCAGACCGCCGCCCGCCAGAGCACCACCTGCCCTGCCCATGTGCTGTCCACGCCCGAAAGGCCCGTTTAATCCCATCATATTGTCACGATGGTCTCTGCGCCCGCCATTGCCAATGGCCAGTCCTGCACCCACGCCAACCAGTGCCACGGCCGATATACCCGTTATGGTCGACCAGGTGCGTAGCGAACGACCTCTTTCGTAAGCGTTCATCGCCTCGGGTGCGTTGTAGAACAGCGAGTTGGCGGCTGATAGACTAATTTGCTCTCCGTTTCCGCCTACATAATACCGGCTGAATAAACCCCGGCGGTAACGTAGTCCATTGAGACCTACCCCGGGCGCAGGGCGTAGCGCCCGTCTGTCGATTGGTTCCAGCGCTGGCCGTTCGCGTCGTTCAGCCTGATTACGCAGCGTGGGCCGGTCAGCGCCAAAAGTGTCTTTAGTGCCGTTGGCGTATTTGATCAGTAAGACATCACGCAGAGACGATGTGTAGATTGGCCCATCCGGATTGGCCGTTTTTCGGTATTTAAGCTCTGCTTGGGTTACCTCAAGCACTCGGGCCGGAATCTCTTCTCCGTTTCGGAGGATGATATTATCCTGAGCGTAGGTAAGCGTGGCTGATAACAGCGCGACAAGAACGATGAATAAGCGCATGATAGTGGAATGAATGGTTTGCCGAGCGAAAAGCCGCTCTTATTCCTCCATACGCGTGCGACCCGATAGACCGTTGCCAACGGGTTGTTAAATTGCCTTAATGACGTTGGGTTACCCCAATACCTCCCGCAAAACCGGTAACGATTTTACCTCACCGAGGTTGTCGAAATGGATGCGGTAGTAAGAGACTAGGGCATCAAGGAGGTCGGCGCGCTGGGTACGTGTCAGGCGAACGGGCGTGTCGACGGGTTGGCTCATAAGCGTGGTCAGGGCGTCGTTCATCGCATCGTCGGCCATGTAGGGGACTGAGCGTTCGCGGAGCTGATTCTCGAACTCCTGCGCGTTTTCGGGGCCGAAGCCCAGGTAAGCCGCCAGCTGAAGCAAAAAGGCCAGATGCAGGTTTTCGTACTGCTCAGTAGCTTCTTCCAGGTATACGATCGACGTAAGCAAAAACCGGAATAATTGCGGGTTGCCGGATTCTTCTTTCAACGTTTTGCTCAATATTTCGGTCATGAACAGCGCCATGCTCGACTTGGCTACCTCGAACGGAATATGCTGAAAGGGGTAGGGCGTTTTCACTTCCGATAGCCGGTGCAAATCACGGTCGTCGCGGTAATAAACGACCATGTCGAGCAGCGTTAACGGCTGGAAAAGCGCGATTTTGTTGGTCTTGTTTTTTGCCGACCGTACCCCGTTCACAATGTAGCTTTGCAGCCCAAAATCTTCGGTATAAACGCGGGCAATGATCGACGATTCGCGGTAACGGATGTAGCTGAGGGTAATACCCCGGGTTTTATGCAGCATGAAAAAAGGAGTAAATACGCCTGTCTCTATAACAAGGCTGGCGTCAAAAAAGTACCGGATAACAAACGCCCCTATTCGTGCGTTGAGAAACAATTACACCATAAGCTCACCCGTCACCTTGATCGCACGTTTTACCCTCGGCCTATTGCTGGCACTCCTATCGCTAACCGGTTATGCCCAGCGTGATACGTCGTTTTACCGGCAAACACCCGTTCCGGCTCATCTGCGCCCGATTGAACGCGCCGTGGGTTCGTCGGCATTGGGAAGCGTCTATTTCTATGGCGGCAGAAAATTGAATTCCCCTTTTTCGCTGGAGGTGCCATTTATCGAACTCAATGATCCCCAGGTAAACCAGCATTTCAGGAGTTTCCGCACCTGGACTACAATTAGCCGACTTACGGGCCTGGCGTCGCTGGCGTATTTTGTTACAACCGGATCTACCAGTAGGAGCGGCCAGTACTGGACAGTTTATGGCGGTAGTGTTGTGCTCGCACTTGGTACGGTGATCATTGCCAATGCCCAGGTAAACAAAGCGGTAGGTCGCTACAATACCATGCTCCGGCAGGTACCCAGCGGCGTGTTGCGCGTAGGTGCTGCTTACACCCCCACGCCGCTGGGTACGTCTGTTGTAGGCGTGGGCGGCGCGTTGACGATCAGGTAGGTCTTCGAGTTACTGGCGTCAAGTTTCAGGATTCAAGCGGCGCTGTCAGTCCCATGTTTAGTAGACGAGCAACGCACTTGAAACTAGTCACTTACTTTCCCTTAAACTCAAGAATGATGCCTTTCTTTCCGTCGCCTTCGCTGGCGATGTAGAGGGTACCGTCGGGGGCAAAGCAGATGCCTTCGGGTTGGGGTAACGCTTTGTCATCCAGCGGAACAAGCGATTTTGCCTTTCCGTTGGGAGCAAAAACGGCCAATCGATGCGCTGCGCTGGAGAGTACGTAGTAGTCGCGGGTGGTAGGGTGCACGGCAATGCCCGATGGTTTAAACTCGCCCATCGACCCGTCTAGTGCCTTTAGACCGGCTTGCTTGAGCACAATACCCTGAAAGAGTGTCTTGTTCTTGAGGCTGTAGTAATAGATGATCTTATCGGTGCCCTTACCATCTTTGGTTGCCAGCAGCAGGGCGTCCAGTTGCGGGTCATAGCCCAGGCCCTCCATGTCGTTTTTGCCAGGCAGGTCAATCTTGATATGCTTTGTTTCGGCGCCACCGCCCAGCATCTTAACGCCATCGGTAGGGGTCATATGGTAGATTTCACCATCGCTGCGCAGGATATACAGTTGCTTACCGACATATTCTACGCCTTCGTAATCACCGCTTTTGCCGAAAACGTGCTCATCGACTACCTCTTTCCTGCTTAGGTCATAAATAAAGACAACGCCTAGCTCATCCTGCACACAGGCAAGCCGGCCGGGTTTGTAATAACTCAGGCCCGACACTTCGCGGAGGTCGTCAGGCAATTTATGGCGTTCAGACGGATTGGCGAGGTCGTAGGGGACGGGCGTGGTTTCGGCTGCCTGCTCAACAGTGTCTGCTTGTTGTTTTTTGCCGGGCTGGCAGGCAAGTAGGGCAGTTAACAGCAGAAAGGAAAAGAGAATAGGGCGCACTGAACAGACAGATTTTAGTATGAAAACTGTGTTTTTACCGGGCAGGTAAGAAGCCGTCAATGTACAGTGAACCGGGGAAAGAACACCTAATCAGCTCACTTTTTATCGGGCTTATCCTACGCACAGGCGTAGTTGACTATTGGATGTGGGTCGCTCGCAATAGCCCGTTTCGTGCCGTGATAGGCGCAGGATCACCGGTTTGCGCTTTTTTATCGTAGTTTCGTCTGCCAAATCAACAACCTGTCATGTCGTTTAAAACATCGTCTCTGTTACTCCTTTTCGGGATGCTCACATCCCCCATTTTCGCCCAAACCATCATGCAGCGTGACCCCGTCATCGCTGATTTAGTAAGTCAGATTTCGCCGGATAGCCTCCGGGCTCATGTCGACGGGCTGGTTCGGTTCGGTACACGCCATACACTGTCGACGACCACCGATCCGAAGAAAGGCATTGGCGCGGCCCGCCAGTGGATTTTGGGAAAATTTCAGCAGTACGCCAAACAGTCGGGTGGCCGGATGACTACCGGGCTCGACTCCTGGACACTGGCCGCCGATGGCCGTCGTATCGATAAAGCCTCGGAGATAGGTAACGTCATGGCAACCCTCAAAGGCACCGACCCAACCGACGACCGCGTGTTTATTGTACAAGGACATATGGACAGCCGCGTTACCAACGTAATGAACCGCGAAAGCGATGCCCCCGGAGCCAACGATGACGGGTCGGGCACGGCGGCGGTGATTGAACTGTGCCGGGTACTGAGCAAATCGAAATTTCCGGCCACGATCATTTTTGTGACGCTGACCGGCGAAGAGCAGGGCCTGCTGGGTGCTGAACACCTCAGCGAACGCGCCGTGAAAGAGAAATGGAACGTAGAAGCGGTGCTGAACAACGACATCATGGGCAGCAACCACTCCAACGAAACGCGCATCATCGACAACACGCGGCTTCGGGTATTCAGCGAAGGACTACCCGCGTATCAGCTCAGCGACCGGGCGGCCAACATCCGGCAGTTTGGGTCAGAGAACGACGGCAAAGCACGCACGCTGGCCAGGTACGTGAAAGAACTCGGCGAACGCTATGTCGACAACCTGGAGATCATCACCGTGTACCGCAACGACCGGTACCTGCGCGGTGGTGACCATACTCCGTACGTACAACGCGGCTTCGCGGCCGTTCGCCTCACCGAGATGAACGAAAACTACGATCACCAGCATCAGGATCTACGTACAGAAGGCACTGGGTCGGCCGCCGTAGAGTATGGTGACTACGCCAAATTCATGGACTTCGATTACCTGAAAAAGAACACCGCCGTGAATCTTGCTACGCTCGCTAACCTGGCAAAAGCCCCCGCGCCGCCTCAGCAGGTGACTATTGAAGTACGCAACCTGACCAACTCCACGGCGCTATACTGGCAGGCCCCCAAAACCGACGCCAGCCGTAAAACCAAAGGTTATTACGTGCTGATGCGCGAAACACACATGCCCTACTGGCAGAAGAAATTTTTCACGAATAAACTGGGGATGACCTTGCCGTACTCGAAAGACAATTACTTCTACGCTGTTCAGGCGGTGTCTGATGATGGGAACGAGAGCATCCCCGTTTTGCCATCGCCAAACCTGCGGTAACAAACCATATAGTCACCTTGTAAAGCAGTCATTGATTAGCTGTCGCAGTCTTTCCGACAGCTAATCAATGACTGCTTCGTTTTTGCAGGGGCCTGCTCAAAGGGCAATTAGCTGGGTAACAATCACGGGCTTTTGAGTACCGGTTGTTTGTTCAAACGCAACCAATAGCCCTCTGGGAGTGGCGATAGCGGCTGGGTACGTTGCGCTGGTAGACTCGGCCGTCAGGTACGTTACCGGGGCAGTTGGCGAGGTGCGCAGGGCAATTCGTTGAGTGAATTTGGGCATAACTTCATCGGCAGGCTGGTTGGGCAGACGGACGGCTTCATCCCACAGCCACACCAATTGGTCACGGTAACTCAGCACCTGCGGGTGCTTGGCCCGGCTTGACAGAATACCAGCCACCAGGTCGGCCTGACCAGCTTTAGCTAATCGCAAACCTTCTTTTCCTTCTTTGCCTGAGAACCAGCTTGTATACAAGGCGTTCCCAACCTGAGCCACGCTCGAACCCGCATGTGGGCAAGCCGCTACCCGCCAGTCGTCGGCGTAGATTCGTTGCGGTTTGCTGAAGGTTTTGCCTCCATCGATCGACGTAGCGCGGCTGATGTCGCGGGCGGCGGGAGTTTTGTTTCCAGTAGGAATTAAATCGCGGTAGGTGAGGTGAATCTGCTTATTTGTGTCGACGAAAACGTTGGTCCGGCAGCACTGGCAGGCGTTACTATCCACAATCACTTCGTCGCTGAAACCACCCTGTGGCTGTGTCTGCACGAATTTGATACTGCGCCCTTCGTTGCTGCCCAGCTTTTCATCGATCCAGATCAATCCAACCTCGCCATTGGGAAGGCGGGTCAGGTCACCAAATGAATGGCTTTTGCCGGGTGTCGTGTCCCGATGAACGGGTTTAGGGTCGGTCCACGATTGGCCGCCGCTCGACGAGGTCATGTAGTACAGGTTGCCCGCAAAGGGTGAATCGGCCGTGGGGCGCGACACCTCGAACAGGGCGATCAGGGTGCCGTTCCGCTTCACGGCCAGCTTCGGCATGCCCTCGGCATGGGTAGATAAATCCGGCGGAACCGGAATACGCATCTTGGTGCCGAATGTTTCGCCACCGTCGGTCGAGCGGGCGAAGTAGAACGTGGCTGTTTTGTCGCCCGTCTTTTCGGCCCAGGTCAATACCGGGTTACCCTGCTGATCGGTGGTGAAACGGGGTGTAGAACCGGCATGGGTCGGGTTCGAGATTGTTGTTTCCCGAACAGGTTGTTCAAGCAGCGCAAGGCCGGCAAGCAGGAGTGTTACTATGGTTTTCATAACGATTAGTTTCCGGTGAAGGTGTACTGCAGCCCAACTACTACGGTGCGGGGGGCGGCAGGCGTAAAAGTGGTGCGGTCGGTGGCATTGTTGCCGCGCGTGGCGTTGGTGGCAAACAATACGTTGGTGGCGTTCAATACATTGGTGTACAGTTCGATACCTTTCCACTGATAGCCTAGCCGCACATTGGCGAAGTTATACCCGTCATAGCGAACGGTATTGATCTGGTTCTGGTACCATCCGGCCACATGCTGCCACTCTACCGACGAGCGGAAGTTCTTCAGCCACGACGGGTAGTAACTGATCTCAGTGTTCCAGAGCGTACGCGGGGCCGAAGGCATATCGTTTCCGTTTACGTTCTGTACCGCGTCGGAGGTACGTTGGCTCAGCGTGAACTCAACGAACTGATGAACCGCGTGGGTGCCGCCCGCCCGGAAGAATACTTGTTTGGAAGGCCGGTAGGTAATCCCCAGTTCAACGCCCCGATGCAGGGTTTTACCCGCCGACTGGTAATCGGTAGAGTTATCGGGCAGGCGAATGTTAAGAAGTTCGTTGGTGCCGTTCATCTGGTACAGCGCCGCATCGATGTAGACCTTGTTGCCTGATAACGCGGCCCAGCCGCCCAATTCTATATTGTCGAATTTGGCGGGTTGCAGGTTATAATAAAATAAATCGCCGGTGGGTGTGGGGGTAGTTCGTTTCTGGAAAATAGCGGTTAGGGCAGGTGGTGAAAAACCCCGGGCATAGTTGGCATACAACCCTTTGCTTTTGCCCAGATCGTAGGTTGCGCCAACCTTGGGCGTAACCTGACCATACACCTTTTCGCCAGTCGTATTATCCAGCGCATTGGTATAATCGAAGGCCATGCGGTCGTAGCGTACCCCAGCCGAGATGCGCAATTTGGCCAGTGGCTCCAGGTCGTATTGCACATAGGTAGCCAGGTTGTGGATGTGCGCCTGGTAATTAGCCAACTGAAGGTCAGGGCGTTCACGAAGCAGCGTGTATCGGATGACCGATTTTTTGTCGGCTCGTAACTCGGCGGCCAGCTCGGTCTGGTAGGCGTAGTAGCTGTTGGGCGACAGGTCGACGGTGGCGCCAGCAGTGAGTTTGCTGTTCAGAAATAGAAGCCGTTGGGTATGCTGGGCAATGGCGCCGTAACTCTTGAAGTCATTGCTGTTGATCTGCCCCGTTGCTGTTGCCGACCCGCTGGTCCACCGAATCGAGTAGGCGGGATTTTGCCCCACGCTGTTGTTTCTGACAAACGCCGTGATGAACGATTGGGCGTTGGCCGTCCAGTCATGCTCGAGCGTGAGACGGCTGCGGAACGAAACGGTTTTGCGGTAGGTGAAATCGGTGGTGCTGACGTATTGCCGGGCGTAGAAAGCGGTACTGTCTATACTGCCGCTCGTTTGGGAATCGTAGTCATTGAACGACACCGTACCAGTGAGCCGGGTGCGCGGCGTGAAGGCGTATTCGAGCCGGGTGAAATACGATGACTTGTCGTAATCGGAACTGGCCAGCCAGGCGTTACGCTGCCGGGAAACAAGTCCGCCTACGTACAGGCCGAACTTTCCCTGACGCGCCCCGGCCCCAACCTGGATCCGCTGGTAACCCCACTGGTCGACCTGGATACCGATGCGGGCGGTGGGGACCGCCGTTGGCCGTTGCGTAATGAAATTGACCGCCCCACCCACTGCTTCGGGACCATAAATAGACGATACAGGACCTTTGACTACTTCGATGGAGCTGACCGTGAACTGATTTAGTTCGAGCAGGGCATTGTGGTTGAACACCCCCATTGGCCGGATCGGCACGCCGTCTTCCATATACAGAAAGTAAGCGTTGGTGGTCATTGGTTGCCGGATCGCCATCGAATGCTGTTCGTTATTGAGGTTGACCATCAGCACCCCCGGCGTTTTGTTGATAACCTCGTAAATGCTGGTCGGTTTTGTTTCTTCGATCAGTCTGGGCGACAGCTTTGAAATGGCAATGGGCGTCTGGGTACGTAGTGCCGCTTCGCGATTGCCTGTTACAACCACCGTTTGTAAATCTTCAATGGCGGGTTCGAGCGCAATACGAACGGGTTGCCCGGCTATAAGTGGGATAGTCTGTGGCCGGTAGCCAATGGCCGATACGGTAAGGGTCGATGCTGATTCGCTGAGTGGAAAATGCCCGTTGGCATCAGATGTGATCCCCGACTTGCCCTTATCCCATGACAGGGTGACGCCGGGGAGCGGCTCTTTGGTTTGAGCGTCATAAACCTGACCCATCCTGACAGACTGGGCCATACTCTCTGTGCCGATGATCAGCAGGAGTAGTGAGAAAAAAATACGCATGAGGTATGCGGACGGAAACCGCCCGAAATCGAATAACTGAGACTGTTGAGTATGAGGAAATGCGCTGTCGCTGCGGAATCGAGGACAGGCGTCAGGCAGGGCAAACAAACATGCCCATGCCACTAAACAAACTAGTTACCCGATGCGTGGGGGCTGAAAAATACCGTGCAGCGGTGCGGCGTAGGGCAATTGCTGACGGTAGGAGATGAGGGTGTCGGCCGAGGCGTCTTCGGCTGAGTTGGCAAAGGTGAAGGAGAACAAATCGGCGCAGAACAGCGTCAGAACCGGCATATTCTGAATGCGCTCGGTTGTTTCGCGGTCTTCGCGGTCATGCTGGGCTTTTAGCTTTTTGGCCAGAAAACACTGCCCATCACAGTTGAGCTGGGGCCGGTTGCGGTTTTCGCAGAGGTTTTTGGCGATGAAATCACGATTCAGCTCAAACGACATCACAATCGCTTCCCGGCTGAATAGTTGCAGCAGGAGTGAAGCGATCAGGGTGTATGTCAGAAGTTGGCGAATCATGCCTTTTACCGGAGTTGACGCACAAAAGTAGGCAGCGTTTTTTGCAGGTGGTATAACGTTGCCCCTCTTTTCACCAGCAAAGTGTGCCGAAAGGTGCTACAGCTTGTTTATTTATTGTCTGTAAAGGTAACCAATTACATCTCGGGCTCTTCGGGTCGGGCCAGCATATAAATGACCAGGCTAAATACCAGTGCCCCCACTCCGCTGAGCAGGAAGGTGAAAACGGTTAAGTTAAAGTCATCTCCGGGTTGAATAGGGCCACGACGGGCTAACAGGTAACCAATGCGGCCAACCAGCGTAAGGGCGGTGAGGGTTGACCCAATCACAATAAGCCATAAGACCGCTGGCACCCGAAACCACCGCCAACTCACAACGCGTCCGTCAGGTGTAACATAGGTTTTCATCGATTTCTTCATGTCCTCTGTGATTACTGCGTTGCTTTGTAGACTAACCGGTTTAAAGATACGAAAATGAGTAACCATGCGCACGATCATTCGCACGCCCATTCGCCTACCGTTACAACCATAACGCGTACCTTATTGATCGGTGCCGTACTAAATATTGTGTACGTTGTAGTGGAGTTTTTGATGGGGCTGCAAACCAAATCGCTGGCGTTGGTAGCCGATGCGGGCCATAACCTGTCGGATGTAGCGGGGTTGCTGCTGTCGTTGCTGGCGTTCCGGCTGGCGCGGGTGAAGTCGAACCAGCGATTTACGTACGGGTTGCGCAAAAGCACCGTGCTGGTATCGCTGGTCAATGCAGTGCTGTTGCTGCTGGCCGTTGGCGGTATTCTGCTCGAAAGTTTTCAGCGCTTTCGTCATCCCGAACCTGTATCGGGTAACACAGTAGCTTGGGTAGCCGGGTTGGGTATTGTGGTAAATGCTGCATCGGCATTCCTGTTTTTTCGGGATAAAGAGCATGATCTTAACATGAAAGGAGCGTACCTGCATCTGCTGGCCGACGCACTCGTGTCGGTGGGCGTTGTGTTGTCCGGACTGGTGATTGGGTATACTGGCTGGTTATGGCTCGACCCGGCTATGGGTATCATCGTGGCGGTAGTAATTTTGTCGGGTACCTGGAGCCTGCTGTCGGATAGTCTTCGGCTTACCCTCGATGGCGTTCCGATGGGGATTGACCTGACCAACGTGCAGCAAATTATTAGCGACGTGCCGGGTGTACTGGCCGTTGATCATGTGCATATCTGGGCCATGAGCACGACCGAAAATGCGTTGACCGCCCACCTGACAGTAAAATCGGACCTGACCAATAATCAGATCGTGATTGTCAAAAAAGAGGTGCGGCATGAGTTGGAACACCTGGGTATCGAGCACGCCACGCTGGAAGTAAACACGGAGGAAACCGGTCCCGTACTACACGATCATACGTAAGCTACTCAATCGTTCTTCGCTACTCAACCAACCACAACCATGTCTGTACCACTCGACCGCTTTTCTGGCCATGCCGCCGATTACGCCCGCTACCGGATCGATTATCCCGATGAGGTATACGACTACGTGCTCACCTACGTACCTGGCCGGCAGAGAGCCTGGGATTGTGCCACCGGAAACGGGCAGGTAGCCGCGGCGTTAGCCAGGCTGTTTGAGCATGTGGAGGCGACCGACCTAAGCGAACGACAACTGGATAACGCTGTTCAGTTGCCAACCATTACGTATCGGGTAGCCACCGCCGAGGCGCCCCCCTTTGCCGATGAGCAGTTCGATCTGGTCACGGTAGCACAGGCCCTGCATTGGTTTAACGTACCTGTGTTTCATGAGGAGGTACAGCGGGTACTTAAGCCAAACGGAATTATTGCCGAGTGGGGCTACGGTCTTAATCAGGTGACTCCGCCGATCGATGAACTGGTCCGGTTTATATACAGTGACGTAGTAGGCTTCTTCTGGGACCCTATGCGGCGGCACATCGAAACCGAATACCAGCACCTTCCTTTCGATTTTGCCGAGGTGAAACAGGCCCGGTTTACCGCCCACCGCGCGTGGCCCGTCGATTGGTACATGAATTACCTGCGCACCTGGTCGGCGGTACAGGGTTTCCAGAAACAGCATGGCTATGACCCCATCGACCAGTTTGAGCCCGAATTCAGGCAGCTCTGGGGAACCGGTGACCGCGATGTCTGTTTCCCTATCTTCCTGCGGCTGGGAATGAAAAAATAGACAGCTGAGACTTAGGTCAAAGGGTATACCAGAGCTAACCCCTTGCCCTAAGCCCCCGGCCCGTTACTTTTTCTGGAGTACGTTGAACACGGCACTTACCCGCGCAATCCGTTCGTCGTCTTTCATGATAAAGGCGTTGACGAACGCCACGGCATTGCCAATATGCTGAATATCGGTGTGCACCTCGATCCAGTCACCTACTTTTGAATTGCCTACAAAATCGGTAGACAGACTAACGGTTACGAGTGGCACGGGCGGTTTCTGTGAGAAAGCGGCGGCGTAGCTCATAGCCACGTCGGCCAGGGTAGAATACACGCCGGTGTGCGTGAGGCCACGTCCGTTTACGTGCTTGTCGAGCACCAGCATGCCAATAATCAATTCATCGCCAACTTGTTGACTGTAGAGAGGGCCTGCCGTTTCGAGAAACGGGCTGGTACGAAAAATAGGCTCGAAGCCTTCAGGGATTTCCATAAGCAGAGATTTCAAGCCAATTTACCGAGTTCGCGGCTAACTTCCAGCTCACATCGCCCAGATGACCCGGACAACCTTACCGTGCACCCCGATAGTCTGGAAATATTCCAGCCAGTGAAGTTGCTGCGGCCCCAGATGGTCGGTTGGGGATTTAACCTCTACAAACTCGTATTCGCCCGATTCATTCCAGATCAGCAGATCAGGGAAGCCACGGGTGTGCTCCCGTACATTGCGGGCCATTTCGAGCAAAATCAGCCGTAGCTGTTCCAGATCCAGCAGTTCGATCAATTGATTGACCAGCCCCAGCAGTTCGTCATTCCAGTCGACGAGTACATTGGTGACGCCGTATTTAGCATTGTAGGTACGTCCTACATGGCGTCGCCACTCGTCTTTGGTGGTTAGCTCGGTCAGGCGTTTTTTCAGTAGCTCTTCGCGGCGAATGTAGAAATCGGGTAGGTAAAAGTCTGACGGCGCGCGCTGCAGTGGGTGATGAATGGCCGCTACGTTAGCATCGTAGATCACATCCCAGAACACCAGCCCGAATAGGCCGCGCCAGGGGTAATTTTCGGTAAAGGCGGCGTCGTACCCCTCTTCCAGGTAGTAGTTCATCACGCCCGCTTCTACATGATGCCGATAAGCCGCCGGTATGTCAACGCTTTCGGCGTCGGACAGGAAGCGGGTAGTGGCTTTCCGGGTACGTTTCTTCGCGGCCGTGCCCAGAATTTTCTCCCGGAAATCGGTGGCGAAATAGCGTTCTTCAGCGTTTTGCGGCGTTACGGCAATCTCGTCAATTAAGGCTAGGGCTTCGTCGACGAGGCCGTTTTTAAACAGCAAACGTACGCGGCGCTCGCGGGCAGGTACCCGGTCTGACAGTTCGTAAACGGCCAGTGCTTGGTCGGGCAGTTTTTGCCGTTCCAGGTAGGCGCCCACGCGGCAAACCAGCTTCTGGTACCCCGGAAAAGCAATCTCCGTCAGCTCAGGGCGTGTTTCGTTCCAGTTCAGAAACCAGTTGTAGATGGCTTCGGGCGGCGTCTCGGCTTCTTTCTGCTCATAGAACGCTTCGTTTGTCAACGAGATCAACAGTTTGTCTTCCACCTCCTTACGGGTGCGGAACCGAGCCGTCATCTTGCTTTCGTCGTACTGCTCGAAGTTCATCATGCCCATGTCGCGCATCACGAAGTCGGTCATATCGGAGCCACGGTTGCCGAAGAACAGGAATTTCACCATCATAACCTCCGGCTCGAAATTCACCTTCACCACGGTTTCCCGCGTGGTAAGGCTGGTGACTATTTCGCCAAAGTCGAGTTCATTAAGGGCGTAGCGGACGACTTCATCTTTTTTGAGCTTATTCAAGGCACGTACCTCGTCGGGTTCGAGCGGCAGCAAGTCGATCAGATCGGGCTTCGTGAAGATGTCGAGAGCCTCGTGGCCCATGCCCTCGTGGCGCGTCTGCAACCGGTCAACGAAGCCGGCGTTGAGCAGTTCGCCCAGGGCAACCGGCAAATCGTTTATTTCGCGATAATTGAGTTTATTGACCCGAAAGAAGACACCTTTGCGATTACTGACCCGCACGTACAGGCATTGCGCATCGATGCTGAGCGCATCGAATCGATTCATAAAATCGGTTTCGGCTTCGTTGAGCAGCCCTCCGTAGAGTCGCCGCACGAAGTCGAGCACATACCGGAAATTATGCCAATAATAGCGGGGTTGAAGAATGACTTTCTGCATCATAGTGGTTGGCAGTTTGTTGTTTGCCTAGTGCCGCTACGCTGCTTTTTAACCTGAGTAACGCAACGATAAACGGCAAGCGACAAACCACAAATTCCTGCTTAGTTACAACAAAATATCACCCGTTTATGTCCCCATTTGATGTGTTGACGGCCCTGAAACAGCGAAACATACTCTCGCCTGGACAAGCCGACGCACTGGCTGATTTTGAGCAGAAACGACCTGTATCGGTGCATCATGAGTTGCGGGCTGCGTTGTATGTCGGCATTTTGCTGCTGGCCAGCGGGCTGGGCCTGTTGATCTACGAACACTACGACGAAATTGGCGACCTGGCCATTGTTGGCGGCATGGTTGGTTTATGCGCCGTTGCCTTTCTGTACGCCTGGAAAAACCGCCCGCCGCTTTCTACAGAACAGGCCAGGAATCGCTCCGTGTTTGGCGACTATGCATTATTGCTGGCCTGCCTGCTGTTCCTGTCGCTGGAAGGCTACGTACAGTATCGGTTCAACCTGTTCGGGACGCGTTACGGATTAGTCACGTTCTTGCCGGCGGTGCTGTTTATTGGGCTGGCCTATCGATTCGATCATCGTGGCGTGCTGGGCATGGGCCTAACAGCGCTGGCGTCGTGGGTAGGCGTAACAGTGCGACCGCTGGAGCTCCGGCTACGGACCAATTTTTTTGACGAACCAACTGTGCTGGCGGCTATTGGGCTGGGTACGTTGCTCATTGGTGCAGCCCTCTGGCTGGAACGAAAGCCAATAAAGGCCCACTTTACCTATACTATTCTCACGTTTGCGGGTAACCTTCTGTTGCTTGCGTTGCTGGCAGGGGTATTTAATTTCGACGGGCGACGATTATTCTATGCGATCCCTTTATTTGGGGTGTGTGCCGCTTTTGATTGGCTGGCACGGCGCGAGCAGGTATTCTTGTACCGGCTGATGGGCGTTGTCTACGGCTATATCGGCATTACGTACTTGCTGTTTTTCCAAATTCTCGACGGCATGCATTACCCCACAGAAGTCTACCTGATCTACTTCATTGCCACCGGAGCAGGCGCCGTCTTCTATTTAACACATAGCTACCGTAAACGTAGCTGAGGCGTTATTCTATCAGAATACCTGAGCCGAAACTTTATGAAAGCATATAATCTGGTTTGGCTCGAAGAGCGTGATATCCGACAGCAGGCCGACCGCTGGCATGCGCAGCAAGTGCTGACCGATGAACAGGCCGAAGCCGTTCGGGAGGCATACCCCGTTCGATTCAAACAAACGGGAATGGCGCTAGAAATTGGGTCGTTTGTATTTACGCTGCTGGCGGCACTGGCGTTGTACGGCCTGTTAAGCATAACACTGGATACTAACTCGCAGGGGTCGGGGGTGGTGTCGCTGCTGATGGCGGGCGGTACATTTGCGGCGGCCGTTTTTGCTATTCGGTCAAACCAGTTTTATCGCAATGGCATCGACAATGCGCTGTGGCTAGTATCGGCCTTGTCAGCGGTTTGGGGACTGGTGCTGGTCTTTTTTCAGCGTAATGACGTGTTTCCGCCGTTTTGGGAGGTTTGTTTGATTGCGTTGCCTGTGCTGCTGGCGTATCTCATCTTTACTGGTGACACCATTCTGGCTTATTTTGCGCTGACCGCTTTCTACGGTGCTCTCTTCGATGGCCTGATTGATAGCGAGGGAGGAAAAGCCGCGCTGCCGTTTGTGCTCATGGCCGCGTCGGCTGGCCTGTTCTGGTTAGTAACCTGGCTGGGCAAATCAACCGCCAATGCGGTATATTATACCGACGTGCTCATTCTGGTTCAATGGGTGTCGCTGCTGATTGGCATGGCGGCGGGTAACTATTATGTGGTGCGGGAACTGAACGCAGTGCTGCTCGAAACTCGCCATATTGGATCGCCCGAGATTGGATTACGGGGCTTTTTTTGGGTTACCACCTTTCTTATTCCAATCGGATATGGCCTAATCGGTTTTCGTCAGCGTAGCCGGATGTTACTCATCGTGGCCGTGCTGGGTATAGCTGGAGCCATAGCAACCGTTTATCATTACGCAGGTACGTGGCCGCTCTCGGTTACGCTGGCCCTGCATGGCGGCATCGTGATTGGACTGGTTATCCTGCTGATACGCCTTTTGCGCCATCCAGCCCATGGCTTTACAGATGCTATTGATGAAGAGCCACCCCTCGAATTGTTGAAGCACCTTGGCTTGTTGACTACAATACAGGGAACTACCAACGCGCAAAGTCAGCCAGCAGGACCCCGTTTTGGGGGCGGCGATTTCGGTGGGGGCGGCGCTGGCGAGCCCTATTAACTTTGTAATGCGGGTGACTGACACCAACTTGTAAAAACTGGTGACTAAGGACCATTGGCTATGTTCATACATTAATGCATAAATGTTAGCCGGATGTAGCCGTACTTTCGCATAACAGCAAGACCACAATCCGTTCGTACTAGCTAGCATCCATCCCCGGCCTGGCATAATTGCTAGTTAAGTATACTTATTATATAGTTTAAGTGGTTGATTATTTCCCTATGCATCGTAAACTATCTATTGAGTACATTAAGGCTATTTTAGTCATTACAATGGTTCTCACCCACAGTTTTACGTTTGTGGGAACGCTCACACCGGGCGAATTAGACAGCCAGTTATATTATTTTCTGTCAGTACTAGGCAAGCTCACCATTTTTTCGGGCTTTATTTTTTGCTTTGGTTACGCGTCTTACCACGCATACCTCGCTAAAAGCTACGAAACAGTCAAGCCTAATCTGATCAGAACGGCTAAGAACCAGCTAATTGGCTATTATCTGTCGGCGCTACTCGCAGTGGTGTTGTTGCCTATTCCAGGCCGGACTGGCCAGAAAGTGGCGCTCAGCGATGTGTGGGATGTGTTACGGCTGCAATATGTGGCGCCCTTCTCTGAATTTCTGCTTACTTACTTTTTGATTTCGGTGATCAACCTGTTGTTTTTCAGGTATATATCAGCCGCCGCCCAATCGAGTAAAACCTTGATCATACTGGGCAGTCTGTCGGTTGCGTCAACTCTGCTGATTCCCTATGATCTGTTTATTGATAACCCGCTGGGTTTGCTGATCGGTAGTCGCAATTACGCGTCATTCCCCCTGGTGCAGTATCTCTGCTTCTACGTTGCCGGCATTTACTTTGCGCGCTTCAACGTTACCTGGCGTTGGCCAATCGCGGTGGTATCTATGCTGGGTACGTCTGCTTTCCTGCTCTATTACAATTACACTGGCGAGTTACCGGCTCGGTTCCCGCCCGCCACAGTCTGGATATGCGGCTCGTGGGGTATTTTATATGGCCTGTATCTGCTCGTAAGCCGGCTGGTCGATCGTGGGTTCCGGTCGGCACTGCTGCTGACAGTAGGCAGTAACACCCTGCTTTTTTTAATCTTGAGCAATTCCTTTCTTTTCGCCATCAATGGTCGGTTCAAGACTACCCCTTTCGGCGCGTTGCTGGTTGGTGTGCTTATTTTAACTGCCTGCGGGTACATTGTTCGTATCACCCGGAAGCAGGCACCGCAGGGAGCTGTTGTGGCAGAACGAGCAGTTCAATCACGAACCCCTGTGACCAGTTAACCGGCTGTTACAGCCTGGCTGAAGGAAGGGCAGGTTATAAACAAACGGCACGGCATCAGCTTCACCACCGATCGGTTTGTCAGGACTCGGCAAGTACGTGCAAAGCACAGTCGTCCGGTCTGAATCCGTTCCGAATAGCCTAATCGGCAGGCTACTGCAACCAGTACACCTGCGCCCGGTTGTTTGACTGGCAACAGGTAATCTGCAAGTGGTTAGACTTCGGTCAATTTATTGAATATCAATCAGTTTGCTGATGAGGCGGTCTTGCAGTACAAAGACGGAATGACTTTGCATATTAACCGTTTCGCCAGCCGTCATGCCGTTCAGGTCTACCGCCAGCGTAGCTGAGTAATCGATTTTCACACTGATCACATCATCGGCCACGGTGCGGTCGCGGAGGGTTTGTTCGCGTTGGCTGAACAGCTGAGCGGCCTTCTCTGCCTGCTCGCGAAACGCTTGTTTTCCGGCCAGCGTCATCACAGGATGACCGTTGGTTAAGTGCTCGAAAATGACATCGTCGGCCAGACAGGCCATCATGCCATCAATATCTTTGCGGTTGTACGCGTCAACGTAAGCGACGACTGTTTGCACGTTCGCTTCTTCAATACCAGTCATGCGGGTGGAACTTCGGTTTGGTAATTTGTCCCTGAAATAGGGGAAATTTAGGCAAACTATCACACAGTTGACCTCCCCACATCAGGATTAGCTTACTTTTGGGCCTCAATCTAAATCAGAAATAACCTTCCGACGCTCTATGCAGACCGTAGACTCCTACAACTTTGCCGGTAAAAAAGCCCTCGTTCGTGTCGACTTCAATGTGCCACTCGATAAAGATTATACCATTACCGACGACACCCGGATCAAAGCGACAATTCCGACCATCAATAAGATTCTGGCCGATGGGGGTTCCGCCATTATGATGTCCCATCTGGGTCGTCCGAAAGACGGGCCTACCGAGAAATATTCACTCAAGCACCTGGTAGCTACCCTGTCAGAAACATTTGGCCGTGAGGTGAAATTTGCCGACGACTGCATTGGTCAATCAGCTACCGATCTGGCCGCCAGCCTACAGCCGGGTGAATTGCTGCTGCTCGAGAACCTGCGCTTCTACAAAGAAGAAGAGAAAGGTGACGTTGCGTTTGCCGAAAAACTGTCAAAACTCGGCGATGTCTGGGTAAACGACGCCTTCGGAACCGCCCACCGCGCCCACGCCTCTACCGCTGTAATTGGTCAGTTCTTCAAAGACCGGGTATGTGGGTACGTGATGCTGGCCGAAATAGAAAACGCCGACAAGCTGCTGAACAACGCTGAACGCCCATTCACGGCAATCATGGGTGGTGCTAAAATCTCGGACAAAATCCTGATCATCGAACGCCTGCTCGACACGGTCGATACGCTCATCATCGGTGGCGGTATGACGTATACCTTCACGAAGGCGCAGGGCGGCAACATCGGTAAATCATTGCTCGAAGCCGATAAGCAGGACCTGGCGCTCGAAATTCTGAAGAAAGCCGAAGCTAAAGGCGTGAAAATCGTGATGCCGGTCGATAACGTTTGCGCCGACGACTTCTCGAATAACGCCAACAGTCAGGTGGTGGCTACGGGCCAAATACCCGACGGCTGGGAAGGTCTTGACATTGGCCCTAAGTCGGTAGAGCTGTTCAAAGAGATCGTCGCCAATTCGAAAACCATTCTCTGGAACGGCCCGATGGGCGTATTCGAATTTCCGAATTTTGCCACAGGGACCAACGCTATCGCTGAAGCTGTGGTGAAAGCGACCGAAGAAAACGGCGCGTTCTCGCTCATCGGCGGCGGTGACTCGGCCTCGGCTATCAACGGCGCTGGCTACGGCGATCGTGTGAGTTATGTATCGACCGGCGGCGGTGCCCTGCTCGAATACATGGAAGGCAAAGTGCTACCCGGCGTAGCGGCATTACAATAGGTTTAACGTTTGCTATTTGTGGTTTGACGTTGCCTTGCTTATCGCCGGATGGTGAGTTAGCAAGGCAACGTCAAACCACAAATAGCAAAGTTAAACTAAAAAATAAACAGGTTCGGATCGGGGCATAGACCCAGCCAATAATCGCGTTCTGAGGCACGGCACACACCGGGAAAATCGCCCCGAAGGCCCAGCATGTCGTTCATCAATTGAAAATGCAGGTGCGGCGGCCAGTCGCCATTTTCGGGGTAAGGGCCAAGCTCGGCCAGTTTTTCGCCCGCTTTTACTTCTTTTCCTTCATACAAGTTCGCCAGTGAGACCTGCGATAAATGCCCGTATAGGCTGTAGCGCGGAAATCCGGTGGTCTGATGCTCCAAAATAAGGGTGGGGCCATAATTGGCGTAACCGGCGTTGTCGGCGAAACTGTGCACTACGCCATCCATCGGAACAAACACCGACGTACCTGCCTCGGCCCAGAAATCGACGCCTAGATGAACGGTGCGTGGCTCCTCATCAGACGGCGTGAAATGGCCGCTATTGCGGTAGATGACCCGGTCTTCGCCATACCCGCCTACGCCCACGACCGCCCCCGCTTCGCGCAGCTTTCTCTTCACGTACTGGTCGAACGTACCGATGTCGGTCAAATCAAGCGTAACCAGATCAGGATTATTGGCCGTAAAGTCGAGTAATAGGTACGTGTCGCGGGTGAAATCGAAGGGTAGTAAACGCATGATTAATGGCTTTAACACTTGTAGATGAGGTTAGTTGGGGGTACAAAGAACGGTCGGACCGCTATTCGGAGCCAGTCCAATGTCCGAAATCTATGGCTGTTAACCAGATACGTGTTTAGTGGTTCCTTGTTTTGCTCACCCCCGTACCTGAACTTTACAGCCAACGTCATTACCCGTTTTAAAAACCGATTCTCGCATGAAAATTACCGTAGTAGGAGCAGGCGCCGTAGGGGCTACCTGTGCCGACAACATTATCCGTCGTGAACTGGCCGAAGAGGTCGTATTACTCGACATTAAGGAGGGCCTCAGTGAAGGCAAAGCCCTAGACATGTTCCAGACGGCCACGCTGTGTGGTTTCGACACTAAAATCACCGGAAGCACCAACGATTACGCCAAAACGGCTGGTTCAGGCGTGGTTGTCATCACGTCGGGTATTCCGCGTAAACCGGGCATGACCCGCGAAGACCTTATTGGTACCAACGCCAATATCGTGAAGGGCGTAACCGAAAATATCCTGAAACACTCGCCAGAGGCCATCATCATCATCGTGTCGAACCCGATGGATACCATGACCCAACTGGCGTTGCAGGCATCGGGTCTGCCCAAAAACCGGATCATCGGTATGGGCGGTATTCTCGACTCGGCCCGCTTCAAGACGTACCTGTCGCTGGCGATGGATTGCCCACCCAACGATATTCACGGGGCCGTAATTGGTGGTCATGGTGACACGACCATGATTCCGCTCACGCGTCTGGCTACGCGCAACGGTGTGCCTGTTAGCCAGTTTCTCGATGCCGAGACGCTGCAGAAAGTAGCGGCCGATACCATGGTAGGCGGAGCTACGCTGACCAAACTCATCGGCACGTCGGCCTGGTATGCACCGGGTGCGGCTGTAGCAGAGCTGGTTGAAAGCATTGTGCGCGATCAGAAACACATTTTTCCCTGTTGCGTAGCGCTGGAAGGCGAATACGGCCAGTCAGATATTTGCCTGGGTGTCCCCGTTGTAATCGGCAAAACCGGCTGGGAGCAGATCATCGATTACAAACTGACCGATGAAGAACAGGCTACGTTTAACAAGTCGGCAGAGGCCGTTCGGAACATGAACGAAGTGCTAAAGACGCTGTAAGAATTAAGCATGATCACGCTTAATTCGTAACTCTTGATCTATACATGGTGAGATATCGCCAGGTGTATACTTTAGCTGATATGAACTTGTTTCATCATAGGTTAGTAATGAGAAAACACGTCGGCCAGCTGGTCGACGTATTTTTTTGTAGTAAGTCAACCTAGCTACGTTCTTTGCACTGTGCCTGTTAAACCGGATCTATCACCTTTCCAAAATGAAAAACATCATTATTCCTGCTGCATTGCTGGCAATACTGTCGGCCGCCGGCTGTCAAAAATCGACAAAGTCGGGAGACACCGACAGTGCCACCGCGCAGCTTGACTCAACCGCTATGTCCGATACCACTGCTGTCAATTACAAATTGCCCGATCCAAAAGCGTTCGAGGGAACCATCAACGGAAAAAAAACGGGGCTGTATACGCTTAAAGGCTCCAATATTCAGGTGGCCATTACCAATTATGGCGCTCGTATCGTGAGCTTGCTGGTCCCCGACAAAACGGGTAAACTTGTCGATGTGGCAATGGGCTTCGGCAGTTTGAAAGAATACGAAGCACCCGGTGCTGAGTTTTTTGGCCCGGTAGTAGGCCGGTTTGGCAACCGTATTGGTAAAGCTCAGTTCACGCTGGATGGAAAGACCTACAAAACGGCGCAGAACAACAATGGGAATACGCTTCACGGTGGTCCGGATGGCTTTCACCGGCAGGTGTGGGATGCCAAGCAGGTGGATGATAAAACCCTGCAGCTAACGTACCTGTCGAAAGACGGCGAGGGCGGTTTCCCTGGCAATGTGACAACCACCGTAACTTACTCGATTGACGGTGATAGCGGGTTGAAAATCGATTACAAAGCAACGACCGACAAGCCAACGCCTTACAACCCAACCAGCCATGGGTTCTTTAACCTCAACGGTGATGGTAGCGGTACGGTAAATAACCACGTGCTGATGATCGATGCTGACAAGTACTCGAAAGTCGACAAAGGGTTGATTCCGCAGGGTGAACCCGCTTCGGTAGAAGGCACACCGTTCGATTTCCGGAAGCCAACAGCCGTAGGTGCGCGGGTTGATCAGAAAGACGAGCAACTCACCTTTGGCGGTGGATACGATCACAACTGGGTACTGAACCACAAAATGGGGTCGCTCGATAAAGTTGTTGAAATCACCGGCGACAAGTCAGGCATCAAGATGTCGGTATTGACCACTGAGCCTGCCATGCAGTTCTACGGCGGTAACTTCTTTACGGGTGCCGACAAAGGCAAGTATGGTCTGGTAACGAAGTTCCGGGGTGGTTTTGCCCTGGAGGCGCAACACTACCCCGACTCGCCAAACAAACCAACGTACCCGAACACGATCCTGAAACCAGGGCAAACTTATACGCAAACCACGTCGTATCGGTTTGAGAAGTAATCTGGGCTAGCCCAACCGCTTCAGTCATAAAAAAGCCTCAACATCACTGGTGATGTTGAGGCTTTTTTATGACTGAAGCAAAAACCTACTTATTTGTCTTTTTTTCAACGGAGTGTACGTCTCTAAAGGCGTCCATGATCCTGGACCAGAAGCGTTTACCAGGTCTGTCCTTCGTTTTAGCCGTTGCCGTTGAGGTCGATTTGGGCGGCGTTGTGGTACTAATCGTTTTTGAAGAGACCGGTTTAGTTGCCTTCACTCTCGATTTTCGGGTTGGGGTCTTGGCTGCTGGTTCGCTGGCCGTTTTGTCAACAGGTTGCTGTGTCATGCAGGCCTCGGCGGGTGAAGTCAGAACACAGGCTACAACGAGACATGAGAGGACAAATGATACAGTATTCCTGTTCATATACGAGGTATTGGTATGATTAGTTGGTCAAGCGATCATTCGTACTATCAGGCAATCTATGAATTTTAGACGAAAGAGTTGGCTTAAAATTGCCGGAAAAATTATATTTATTTATCTCTATAGAAATCATAGCAATTGAATTCTTCTTTTACTGCCAGGCTTCCTACTGAAATGCCTTTGAAGCAGCTATAGGCCACTGCGCGCTAATCCGTTATCTTTGCTGATACTACGTGTACACATTATGTTCGAGAACCTACAGAGTAAGCTTGATAAGGCCTTCAAAACCCTGAAGGGTCAAGGCCGCATTACTGAAATCAACGTTGCCGCCACCATTAAAGAAGTTCGCCGCGCGTTGACTGATGCCGACGTTAACTACAAGGTGGCTAAAGACGTAACCGACCGGGTAAAGGAAAAAGCCCTTGACCGGAAGGTGTTGATTGCCGTTGAGCCCGGACAGCTGTTCGTGAAGATCGTGCAGGAGGAACTGACCGAACTGATGGGCACCGAAGCGAAACCGATCAACCTTAAAGGTGATCCTGCGATCATCCTGATTGCGGGCCTCCAGGGGTCGGGTAAAACCACTTTTTCGGGTAAGCTGGCTTCGTACATAAAAAAGCAGGGCAAAAACGTGCTGCTGGTTGCTGCCGATATCTACCGCCCCGCCGCGATTGATCAGCTGAAAGTGCTGGGTGAACAGGTTGGTGTTGAGGTGTTTGCCGAGCCCGAGAATAAGAACGCGGTTTCGATTGTGCAGAATGCGCTGGCCCACGCCAAGCGGACTAACAAGAAAGTGATGATCGTAGATACCGCCGGTCGTTTGGCGGTTGATGAGGTCATGATGAAGGAGATTGAGCAGGTGAAACTAGCGCTAAATCCGGCCGAAACACTATTCGTTGTTGACTCGATGACCGGGCAGGATGCGGTGAATACAGCCAAGACCTTCAACGATCGCCTGAACTTCGACGGTGTCGTACTCACCAAACTCGACGGTGATTCGCGCGGCGGTGCAGCCCTGTCGATCCGGGCGGTGGTGAACAAGCCGATCAAGTTCATGAGCACCGGCGAGAAGATGGATGCGCTCGACGTATTCTATCCCGACCGGATGGCTAGCCGGATTTTAGGTATGGGTGACGTGATTTCGCTGGTTGAACGCGCCCAACAGGCGTTCGACGACGACGAAGCCCGCCGCATCAACGCCAAGATGCGGAAGAACCAGTTCGATTTCGACGACTTCCTGAGCCAGTTACAGCAGATCAAAAAGATGGGTAACATCAAAGATCTGATCGGTATGATTCCGGGTATGGGCAAGATGGTGAAAGACCTCGATCTGGATAATAAGTCGTTTGCACCCATTGAAGCGATCATCAGCTCGATGACGCCAAAAGAGCGTGCTCGTCCTGAAATCATTGATATAAGCCGCAAGAAGCGCATCGCGGCTGGTTCCGGCACCGACGTTCAGCAAGTGACCAACCTGTTGAAGCAGTTTGAGGAGATGCGGAAGATGATGAAAAAGATGAACAACATGCAGTCGTCGGGGAAACTGGCGAAAATGATGAAATAGAGAAAAAGGGGTTCGACACGGAGAAGCACAGAGGTACACAACGTTTTATTTCTAATTGATAGAAAAACGCTGTGTACTTCTGTGCTTCTCCGTGTCGAACCCCTTTTTCTCCCCATTCACACTATGAAAAAACTTCTCCTGATCTTTTTGCTGGCTTGTCCTACACTTGTTTTTTCGCAGGCGTCGGTGGGGTACTACCCTTTTAATAGCTTTGGTTTGTTCACGGTTAGTACCAATCCGGATAAGCTCGTTTGGCTGGATAGCCGGTTACAAACTAACTCGCTATTTGAACAGCTTAGCACCACGTTTTGCCCTATGGTCAACGTGAGCCGGACCGAGCGGGTAAACTACTATGTGGGGCCAGGCATTCAGATCAATGCGCTGAATGCAGTCAACGGCGATAAAATTCTGGAAGGCTACTCGTTGCACGTGGGCGTTCGGGCGGCACCGCTAGCCAGTCTGCCCAACCTGCGCATCGCTTTTGAGCTGTCGCCATCGGCTCGCTCCAACTTTAAATCAGGTGTTTTTTATTCGTACCTGGGTTTGGTTTGGCACTTCCGTAAACGCGCTGAACAGTAGCCTGATAAATCCCGATTTTCATATATTTTTAAGCCCGGCAATGACACGGTTGCCGGGCTTTTTGCGTTAAGTACTGTAGAGTCTACAACACTTTCTATGAACGTATCAACAAAACCAATTCGCACTGCTCTAGCGCTTTTCGCCACTGGCACGTTGCTGCTAACGGGCTGTAAAAAAGACCCCGTCGAGGTCAATCCAACTGGCACAACTGCTGCTGACGCGACTGTCAATAACTGGATCCTCGACAATATGCGGAGCCTGTATTACTGGAACGATAAGATTCCGGCAAACCCCGACAAGTCTTTGGCACCAGCCAGTTTCTTCGACTCGATCCTTTATAAGTACAACGCAACGACCAACCCGCAGGGCGACCGTTTTTCATGGATTCAGGAGAGTGCTGCTGAACTGACCGCCGCTCTGAGTGGCGAAACCAAAACGACTGGTATTGATTTTACGCTGGTTCGTACGGCAGAGGGGTCAACCGATGTGGTTGGTGTGGTAACGTATGTGTTGCCCGGTTCGCCCGCTGATCTGGCAGGCATGAAGCGTAACGACTTATTTTACTCCGTAAACGGGATCAACCTAACCACCGATCAAGCGGTACTAAACAAGGCTTTTGCCGATGAATCAGTTACCCAGGCGTATGGAATTGCATCTGTTCAGAACGGCGCGATCGTAAAAACGAGTACGACTAAGACCGTTACACCGGTTGTGTTTCAGGAGAATCCTGTTTTCAAAGATTCCGTTTATACCGATGGTAACCGGAAGATCGGTTACCTGCTCTACAATCAGTTTGTTCCTGGTCCGAACGGGTCAACAGGCACCGCGTATGACGATCGTCTCGACGCTGTTTTCGGTAAATTCAAAGCTCAGGGCATTAATGAGCTGATTCTCGACCTGCGTTACAATGGTGGTGGCGCTGTAACCTCGGCTACTAAACTGGCAAGCCTGATTGTGAAGGGTGTGAATGCACAGGCCAAAGTGCCCTTCTCCCGCCGGGAATACAACAGTACGCTGACGCCTGAGCTTCAGAAACAATACGGCACTGATTTCTTCAACGATTATTTCGTAACTAAAGCCAACAACGTAGGCAATCAGCTGTCTCGACTGTACGTGGTTACTACCCGCCGTACGGCGTCTGCAAGCGAATTGGTCATCAATGGCTTGCGTCCGTTTATGACGGTGAATACGATTGGTACAACAACGGTTGGTAAGAATGTTGGTTCAATTACCGTTACCGACACGAAAAACACCGCCAACAAGTGGGGGATGCAGCCCATCGTGCTGAAGATTTTCAACAAGAATAATGAGTCTGATTACACAAGTGGCTTTGCGCCCCTAATCACGGTTAATGAACCGTATGGGTCGCTGGTGCCGCTGGGGGATTTGCGCGATCCTATGCTAGCAGCCGCTATAAATCATATGAAAGGACTCACTGGTGGCCGGTTGGCCGCTAAACCAGATTTGACAGTCGGCTCGTCCGACGATTTCAAACCAGGCGGTAACAATATGTTTGTGGATATACCCGCTTTGAAATAAGCTCACTGCATGAGCAGCCGCTGCGTAATTTTCGCAGTTCCGCTGGTGGCAGTGAGTAAATAGACGCCCGATGGGAGAGGATGTTGCAGGAGCAGCGTCACTTGCCCATCGGGCGTTTTGCGTTGTTCGCAGCTGATATTCTGTCCCGTCAGCGCCGACAGTTGGTAGGTAGCATCAGGCAAATTATCGGTTTTCAGATGGATGGCGAGTCCCGAAGTGGGGTTGTCAAGGATGGCAAATTCAGGTGAGTCGGAGCGAACGATAGCTGCCACTATCTTGCTAAATACCGGCGAACCGTCGGTGGCAGTTTGCCGGAGCCGGTAGTAATTCGAACCTACTCCCGGTGCAGAATCGCTGAAGATATAGGTACGTTGCCCGTCTGCGAAACTGGCCGCAGGTACGTTGCCTATCGGCGTAAACGATAAGGCGTCGAAACTCCGTTCAATGACGAATGAGGTCTCTACCGACTTGTATACCTGCCAGCTAAGATCAACCCGCGAACCGGCAGGAGCTGCCTTGAAATCTGCGACGGACGACACCGCCAACGCATTGTTGATATCGCGAATCAGGAGGTTATCGAATTGAAAAACAGCAGCGTACACATTACTGGTGAGCCTTAGCTTGAAATTCGCGATCGTCTGGGTTGGGGTTAGTACAGGCAGGCTGTTGAATACTTCAGTTGTACCTACCCACAGGTCGTAAGTATCGTTGGTAAGGGTTTGGGTGCCCCCGCCCGGCTGCAGGTACGTTACTGTTCGGCCGCTGTTGTTTAGTACAAATGTCAGCGTCTGCTTACCCGTAAATACTGGTGAATCAAACGCACCAGTCCCTCCGGCAGGAATATGCCTTACCGAAAATTGATGACCGTTGTTGGTGAAATTAAATCCAAAGCGGGCGTACACATCGGCGTTAGCAGGGTTCTGAACAGTATTGTCGAAGGCGCTACCCACATAGAAATCGACCACGTTGCTGCCCGCGGCTGTTGTAGCCGAAACCACTTCAAAGTCCATCTGTACGTAGAGCGAATTGATAGACGAGCCTAAGTCCGTACTTCTGGAGAAATGCCCTGAACCGGTTCCTGCTGATCGATCGAACTGGATGGTATTGTTGGTGATAGTAGCCCCACTGATGGCGTTGAATTCGCCGATTCCCGGGTTGCTGCTTACGTAATTTGATATTGAGTTACCAGCTGAGAAGTTCTGTAGAAACAGGACTGCCTGGGCATGAGTCGACCAACTTCCCAGTAAGAAGTAGCAAAAGAAAAAAGCAATTTTCATGGTATCCGGTGGGGTAATCCGTTACCAAGCTACTACCTTTTCGAGCGCTTACAAAAATATCAATAAGTAAAAGTACTTGAGTTATGGGTGATAGTGACTTTTTTGCCTGCATAGGCCTCTACGTGCCCAATTACCTGAGCCGCAATACCGAACGATTCGGAAATATCGATAACGGTCTGGGCATGCTCCGGAGCCAGGTATACCTCCAGCCGGTGCCCCATGTTGAAGACCTTAAACATCTCCTGCCACGATGTACCGCTTTCCTGTTGAATCAGCTCAAATAGGGGAGGTACCGGCAGCATGTTATCTTTCACTACGTGCAGGTTGTCGATGAAGTGCAGCACTTTAGTCTGTGCACCACCGGAGCAGTGTACCATTCCGTGGATTTGCCCGCGTAACTGATCGAGCAATGTTTTCACGACAGGGGCGTAGGTACGTGTTGGCGACAGAATCAGCTTGCCCGCCGGAACAGTCTGCGGATTTCCGTCTGGTCCGGTGCCAATCGTAACCGGCGTCTGCAACTGCATGCTGCCACTATAGATCAGGCTACGGTCTACAGCCGGATCGAAGCTTTCGGGGTATTGGTTGGCCAGGTCATGGGCAAGTACATCGTGCCGGGCAGAAGTCAGCCCGTTGCTGCCCATACCGCCGTTATACTCGCTTTCGTAGGTAGCCTGGCCATAGGAGGCTAAGCCAACCACAACGTCGCCGGGCCGGATGGTATCATTGCTGATGACGCTGGCCCGAGGCATGCGGGCAATAACAGTACTATCCACAATCAGGGTACGTACCAGGTCGCCTACATCGGCGGTTTCTCCACCGGTGCTATGAATGTCGATACCGTGGTCGCGCAGCATCTGCAGCACTTCTTCAGTACCATTGATAAGTGCGGCGATGACTTCACCTGGAATCAGGTGTTTGTTGCGCCCGATCGTCGACGAAAGCAGCATGGGGCCAGTGGCGCCAACGCATAACAAATCATCGGTATTCATAACTACGGCGTCTTGCGCAATGCCTTTCCAGACGCTCATGTCGCCGGTTTCGCGCCAGTAGAGATAAGCAAGCGATGATTTAGTACCAGCGCCATCAGCGTGCATGATGGTGCAATAATCAGGGTCGCCAGCTAGTGCGTCGGGCACGATTTTACAGAAAGCCTTTGGAAACAGGCCCTTATCAAGGCGGGCAATGGCGTTATGAACGTCTTCTTTGTCGGCAGAAACGCCCCGTTGGGCATAGCGGTCAGTCATGCGTGCAAAGATAAGGCGCGGCGCGGTCAGTCACTGCTCAACAGGCACGTTACATACGGAAGCCTTCTGTCATTGGGTATCAACAAATAGACAGACATACTTCATGTCAGTTTGCTCAGTGCAGGCTTACTGAGTGAACGGTGACTGGTTATCAAGATTTTCCTATATTGCTTATATACTTAATAGGAAAACAGTTTTACCTA
The DNA here is from genome assembly GCF_011742925.1 of Fibrivirga algicola. Taxonomy (GTDB): domain Bacteria; phylum Bacteroidota; class Bacteroidia; order Cytophagales; family Spirosomataceae; genus Fibrella; species Fibrella algicola. The sequence continues at coordinate 47,130 of NZ_WAEL01000003.1, read as the reverse complement.
CTTGCCAATCGTTATGATCCGGGATTTTGGCGAATTTATCAGGCGAGGAAATGCCCTTGACCTGGCCATTGGCGTGCTTATAGGCGCAGCCTTTGGCAATGTTGTGACCTCATTGACCGACAACCTGCTTGGGCCCGTCATTGGCGTTGCATTGGGCGGTTTCGATTTAAGCGACTCATTGATCGTGCCCCTAACCGATAAAGCACTCATCAAATTCGGGGCGGTCATTCAGACATTCATCAATTTTCTGATAACTGCCTTCGTCATCTTCTGGGTAGTGCGCATTTACAATCGGTTGACGGGGAATTCAATCGGTTCGCCAGTGAGTGGGCCTACGCCAACTGAGCAACTCTTGGCCGACATCCGGGACGAATTACGTAAACGACCAGTGTAGCTTGTCTCGGTACCGATTTCTGTGCGTTTACTAGCCGAACAGGTACCGGTAAGGCAACTGTTCGGGCTAGTAAATGCCAGTCTTTATTCGTACACGATGCCGGCGGCATTACGAACGTCGTCGAGCAGGGTCATCAGATTACGGCTATCAGAGTGGCTCCAGAGCGGGCTTTCGGTGAACCCTTCGCTCAGGCAATCCATCACGTGCTGGGCTTCGTAGTCGTAACCGTGGGTGGTGCGGTCAAACGTTTTGGTGATTGGCTCGGCATCTGGTTTTTCGAGCGTTGCTACGGTCGATTCATGGAATCGCCCATGAATGCGGATGGTCCCTTCCGTACCGTAAATAAGAGCCAAGTTCTCGGTATTAGCCATAAATGTGCTGTTCAATACAGCCATTGCTCCGTTGCTGTAGGTCAGTATCATACCACACTGCTCGTCAGCTCCGGTTGGTGCCAGGGTAGCAGCGGCAGTAATGCTCACTGGCATGCCGTTGATGAGGTAGCTGATAAACAGCGGGTAAATCCCGATGTCGAGTAGCGACCCTCCACCTAGCTCCTTGTTGAACAGTCGTTTGCCGGGGTCGTACTCTGCCTTAAAGCCGAAATCTGCTTTGATCGTGAGTACATTTCCGATGGCTCCTTCGTCGAGCCACGCCTTTGCTTGCAGTATGGTAGGCATAAACCGGCTCCAGAGGGCTTCCATCAGAAAGGTCTGTCGTGCTTCGGCCACACTCAGCATCTGATTGACATCGCCGATGGCCATGCCAAATGGTTTTTCGCAGAGCACCGCCAGCCCGCCGTTGAGGCAAAGCAGTGTATTGGCGCGGTGGTACACGTGCCGGGTGGCAATATACACCACGTCTATTTCATCGGCCATGTCCAGCAACGCCTCATACGTACCCAGCGCACGGGGTAGCGTACCGTCCTGTCGCGGATAGTGGGCAGCAAACTCATTGGCGCGGCCCTGATCGGTCGACGCTACGGCTACCAAATCGGCATTGGCGAGGGTAACCAGGTCGGAGGCAAACTTGTGGGCAATACGGCCTAAGCCCAGGATGGCCCAGCGGGTTTTGGTTGACATAATTCTATTTTTAGCGCAATGAAGCGACTTTTGCGAAAATCATTGTGTCTTTTCAGTAAAAACAACGGTATGCGCTTTCTCCTTCTTTTCCTGCTGTTTCTTCCTATATACACCCTATCGGCCCAGAATACAGAACAGCCCGACCCCTTACGCCCCTCAGTACCAGACAGTGCCCAGGTCGCAGCCGATTCAACGCGAATGGCTGCTGACTCGAGCACTCGCCAACGGAATAGATCGTTCAGGCCTACATACCGCTTTCGCCTTACCACCGACGGCACCTTCACCAGCGGTAATGTAAACCGGTCGCTGCTACAGATCGTCAGCGCCTTTGATGTAGAGGTGAGCAAAATTGCCAAATTGTCAACCACGCCTTCATTCGTGTTTGGTCGCCAAAGTGGCTTACTGGCTGAGCGTGAATATTTTGGGGATGCCCGTCTGACGATGTTCCACGAAAATCGGCTTTACTACCTGGCTTTTGGCTCCTACGAACGCAGTAACCTGCGCCAGATTTCGCACCGGTATACAGCGGCCGCCGGGTTTGGCTATAAATTACTAGCCCGAAAACGAGCGTATTTGTCGATTACCAACGTGTTGATGCGTGAATACACCGACTTTATTGAACTAAGCGACGTAAACATCTGGCGTAATTCGGCCCGCCTCTTTGGCGAATATACCTTCGATAACGACCGTTGGACGGTGTCACATACTGTATTCTATCAGCCCGCCTTGAGTCGGCAAGAGGGGCAACCGTTCAATATTCGCTGGAATGGGAATGTGAGCGTTCAATATAAATTCAGCACGTACCTGAGTTTCCGCACCACACTGGCTAATTCGTATGAACGAATCGTGGTGCCTGGGCGGGTCAATAATGACTTGCGCCTGACGGTAGGAATGACGTATGAACGCAAATAAAATTAGGGCAGGTGGTACCGATAGCGTACGCTGAGGCCTGCTGTAACCAGCAACAAAGCCAACAGTCGAAGCACCCAGTGGGCCTGACGATCGCCAATCTGTTGCTGAATGCGACGGAATTGACTGATACCCAATAAAGACGTATGGCCAATGAGTGCCAGGAAATCGTAAAAGAACACTAGCAACCCGTAAAAAATCAGGTAAAAACTCATGTACGTTAATTGATCTGATGGGTACGTATTTGACAAATATAACCAATAAGTAAGTATAGTCGCATGTTGATCTGGCCGGCTTCAGTGAGCCAAAAGCACTGAAAAAATACAGGTACGTTGTTCCTGTTGAGACGATTTGTTCGGCTTAAGTAACAAAACGAGGCTGGTAAACTGAGGGAGAAATCCGGCGTAATACAGGTGTAGATTTGTGCTATGATGCAACAATTGCTGTTAAGCCTGGTACTGCTGCTGGTTGGGCCACTGTCGGGGTATACGCAGGATTTCCGATGGACACCGGGCGTACGGCGGGCGTATTCCGACCTGACTAAAGGCCGGGTACACACGGCCCGTCAGGCGTTGGCTGCTGAGCCGGGATCGCCCGTCAACGGGCTGCAGATTTTCGTTTCTGATTACGCTGACATGATCGCATTGCTCAGCTCCGACAACGACCAACTGTTGCAACAGCTAACACCCCGACAGGCGGAACGGCTCGACCAAATCGATGAACTCGACGGGAATTCGCCGTATCGGCGCCTGCTACTGGCTGAGGTACGGCTGCACTGGGCGTTCGTTAAACTCAAGTTTGGAAAAGAAACCGCCGCCAGTTGGGATGTCATTAAGGCGTATAAGCTGCTGGCTGAAAATCAGCGGTTATTTCCGTCGTTTCTGCCAACCTACAAATCGCTGGGGGTGTTGCAGGTCATGATTGGGTCGGTGCCTGACAGTTATGCCTGGGTGCCGCGCCTGCTGGGGCTGCGTGGCAGTATTCAGGAAGGGGTAGCAAACCTGCAACGTGCCCAAATCGACTCAACCTTCAGCACCGAGGCGCGTCTGGCTGAGTTGCTGATTCGGGCGTATGTGCTTCGCTTCACCAAAGCCGACGAAGTAAGCCTAAGTCAGTTTGTGGCCGATTCGCCCGACAATCTTCTGGTCCGGTTCTTTGCCGCTACTACGGCCATGAAAAACGCTGATTCTGAAAAGGCCCTGGCCTGGCTGACCACTCGTCCCAATGGCGCTGCCTATGTGGGGCTGCCCGTTGTCGAGAATCTATTGGGGGATATTTACCTTCAAAAAGGAAACTATGCCAATGCGCTGACTCACTATGGTCAGTTTCTAAGCCAGTATCGGGGTCAGAATTTGCTAAAAGACAGTCATTACAAGCGATTCCTGTGCTACTGGCTGGGAGGGGATGATACGCGCGCCCGAGCTGAACTACCTCGTGTGCTGGCGGCAGGTCGTACTACCGTAGAAGCCGATAAAGCTGCCCAAAAAATGGCGGAAACGTACCTGAAGGAATTTCCAACCGAACGCCAGCGTGTATTGATGCAGGCCCGGTTGGCATCTGACGGAGGTTTTCTGTCCCAGGCACTGGCTATCCTGAAGCCAGTCAGCGAAGCAACTTTTCAGACCGTGGCCGAGCGGGCGGAGTACCACTATCGACTGGGCCGGATTCATCAACACCTGGGAAACGTACCCACGGCCATTACCGCCTTCGAACGGTCGATTGCTCTCAGTGATCCCGGTCAACTGTCGTTCGGCGCCACGTCGGCGCTGCAGTTGGGGTATCTCTACCAGCAGCAGCGCAACGTACCCAGGGCTAAACAGGCGTTCGAAAAAGCCCTTAGCTATAAGCGTCACGAATACAAAAACAGCGTTGATAACAAGGCACGAGCGGCGCTGAGCAACTATCAGTGACGGAGTCTACCCACATCACTGATAACTCAGTTCTACCGGATTATTCAGTTGCTTCCCGGCTTTTCTCCACAATCTCCTGGGCCTCTTTTTGATCATCACCCTCTGGTTCCGGAATAGCCTGAATGCGGGATGGGTCAGGGTTGTAAACAAACGAAACCAGAATAGGAAAGTGGTCGGACCCGCAGGCGGGTAATCGACGGATGGTACGGAGCCGGAAGTGATGCGAAACAAAGACGTGATCAAGTGGCCAGCGCAGAAAGAAGTAGTGGGCGTGAAAGGTGCTGTACAATCCCCGGCCCACACGCGGATCGAACAGACCACTGATACGCTGAAAAAGCCGGGTTGTGTGCGACCAGGCTACATCGTTCAGGTCGCCCGCTACCAGCACGGGACCAGTTTGCTTTCGGGCCTCCCGCCCAATCAGTACAAGTTCGGCGTCGCGTTCAGTTGACCGGTAATGCTCAGTTGGGCTGGGTGGCTGCGGATGGACACCGTAGAAGTGTACCAACTGACCCGATTCCATCTCCAGCTGTACATAAATGGAGGGGATATCTTCTTCGACCAGGAAACGTAGTTCATGGTGTTTAAATGGCAACTTCGAGTAAAACAGCATGCCATAGGTATTCTCCTGCGGATACAGGATTCGATATGGATAACTGGTCTCCAAGGGTGAGAGCTCCTGTTTCCAGTGGGCACTTGCTTCCAGGATCATGATCAGATCGGGATCGTGCTTATGTACCAGGTCAAGCACTTTAGGGCACTGTGTGTTGGTCATCAACACATTGGCCGTCAGTAGTGTGATCGTATTGGGGTCAGTTTTGGCCTGCGCACGTTTTCCGCGCGGATACTGCTGCCGGACAACCTGCCTGGGATGCAGAAAGGTGTATGGCCAAAATAGCCACGCCTGGTAAAGCAGGGCGGCGGTGAGACCAGCTGGTACCAGCCAGAGCGGCCAGGTATATACCTGCACAAACACGCCCCAGCCAATGAGACCAACAACAGCTAGTGCTGCCAGTTGGGTGTGTGGAAAATCCCAGATACGTACCCACCAGTATTCGATGCGCAGTAGATGAATAAAGGAAAGGGCCGTTATCAGCACCCCATAAAGCAGCCAGCCCCACTCAGTTGTTGTCATGAAAAGTTAAACTACAGTTTCTGCCTACAGGTTTTAATAGGGTATTAATCGGTTAGTAGGGTAGAGACATAAGGCTACCTGCTGGTTTAAATCTTCTATTTTCAGGCAATAAAGTGCACTGGTCATACCTGTTTGGCAGTTAAGCGCCATCACTTACCAGTCGTTGAGTAAAAACTTAGCCAGAAACGCCCTAAATGCCTGTAAAGTCCGTTATTTCGCAGTAAATGAAAGTAGGAATTATCATGGGTAGCATCTCCGACCGTCCGGTGATGCAGGAAGCCGCCGATGCGCTGACGGAATTAGGGGTAGCCTGGGAGATGGATATTGTATCGGCTCACCGCACGCCCGAAAAAATGCTTGACTACGCCAAATCGGCCCGCGACCGGGGGATACGTGTCATTGTGGCTGGCGCTGGTGGGGCTGCCCACCTGCCCGGTATGGTGGCCTCATTGACCATATTACCTGTCATTGGGGTGCCTGTTAAATCAAGTAACTCAATTGATGGCTGGGACTCGGTATTGTCAATTTTGCAGATGCCTGGTGGTGTACCTGTAGCTACAGTAGCCCTCAATGGAGCTAAGAATGCTGGTATTTTGGCCGCTCAGATCATCGCCACGGCCGACGAAGCCGTTGCCAAGCGGCTAGCCGAGTATAAAGAGGAATTGAAAGAGAAAGTTGCCCAGATGAGCGAGCAGTTAAAATGACCTTATCTATAGTGTACTATGCCCGAAACATCTCAAAATGAACGACAAAAAGCCAGCACATCGTTGCCGCTGATTACGCTGGTAGTGCTGGTGGGGCTAATTGCCGCCCTGCTTTACATTGGTTATGATAGCCTGGCTGATGATACGGGTAATGCCAAAGAGTTGACGAGCGTACCACTCGATACAACCGATCAGGCGTTGGCGGGCATGAATAACAACCCCGAAACCCTGCTTGCCGACACCAGTACCACACCAGCCCCCGTCGATCTGTCGCAGGCCCCAGCACCACCCGATGAGGATGTCGCTGATGAGCCTGTTGCCAAGAATGAAGGTAAAGAAGAGGTAGCAGAAGCCGAGAAGCCGGTTAAAGAAGATGCTAAGCCGGAGGTGAAGCCAGAGAAGAAACCGGATGCTCCCAAGGTGGGCGGCTCTTCGTCGACCTATACCGTGCGTGATGGCGAGACGTTTTACGGAGTAGCCAACCGGTTGAATATGAAGCTGAGCACCCTGAAAGCACTGAATCCTGATGTCGACGAAAACAGCGTTAAATCAGGGGTGACGAAGCTACGGGTCAAAGTGAAAGCCGTTCACACCGTTGGTGCGGGCGACGTGCTGCGCGTAGTGGCCGATAAATATGGGGTGAGCAAAGAAGCCCTGATGAAAGCCAACCACAAAACGAAAGACATTGCCACCCGGGGCGAAAAACTCATTATTCCGTTACCAAGCAAAGAGTAGCCGGTAAGCCGGTACTGGTACCAGTAAATTCAAATGACACTGTTGGCATATCCTGTGATAAAGGCTGCCAACGGTGTCATTTGTTGATTTAGACTAGGTACGTTCCCACTAACCTGACCGGCCACTCACGAACTAGTTGCTGTCAATCTGACAGACCGCGCCCGACTGGAACGCCTTTTGGAAGACACTATATACACTTTAGTTTACCCGTTACTCAGAACGCACGTTGAGCATGGAGACATTACAAAACGAGAAAGGTCAGATTTCGATCCACACGGAAAATATCTTTCCGATTATTAAAAAATTCCTGTATTCCGACCACGAGATTTTCCTGCGGGAGTTGGTCAGCAATGCGGTCGATGCCAGCCAGAAACTACAGAAACTAGCGTCCTATGGTGAATTCGGCCAGGAAATAGGCGAACTGAAAATTACGGTGTCGGTTGATCCCGAAGCCAAAACGATCACCATCAGCGACCGGGGCATTGGTATGACCGCCGAGGAGGTGAAGAAATACATCAATCAGATTGCCTTCTCGGGAGCCACTGAATTCATCGAGAAATACAAGGATAAGAACACCGGCGAAGAGACCAACATCATCGGCCATTTTGGCCTGGGTTTCTATTCGGCGTTTATGGTGGCCGAGAACGTTGAGATCATCACTAAGTCATATAAAGAGGGCGCGCAGGCGGTGCGCTGGGTATGCGACGGCTCAACGGAGTATGAACTGACCGAGGCAGAAAAAGAAGACCGGGGTTCAGACATTATTCTGCACATCGCCCCCGATTCGGAGGAATTTCTCGACAAGTATCGCCTTCAGGGTATTCTGGAGAAATATGGTCGGTTCCTGCCTATTCCGGTTGAGTTTGACGGGACGCTGATCAATGGGGCCACGCCCATCTGGACGAAATCACCCAACGACCTGACCGACGAAGACTACAAAACCTTCTACCGGGAATTATACCCGATGTCGGCCGAGCCGCTGTTCTGGATTCACCTCAACGTCGACTACCCCTTCAACCTGACGGGTGTGCTTTACTTCCCTAAACTGGACAACGACAAGTTCCAGATGAAGCGGGAGAAGATTCAGCTCTATAGCCGGCAGGTGTTTATCACCGACGAGGTGAAAGACGTAGTGCCTGATTTTCTGATGATGCTGCACGGCGTTATCGACTCGCCGGACATTCCGCTGAACGTGTCGCGGAGCTTCCTGCAGGCCGATAGTAATGTGAAGAAGATCAACGGGTATATTACCCGGAAGGTAGCCGACAAGCTAAACGAACTGTTCCAGGCTGATCGCGCCGGTTTCGAAGCCAAGTTCGACGACATTGGGCTGTTCATTAAATATGGCATCCTGAGCGACGACAAGTTCTATGAGAAGGCGAAAGACTTTGTGTTGGTAAAAAACACAGAAGGTACGTATTACACCCTGAACGAGTACCGCGAACATGTACAGGCTAACCAGACCGACAAGAGCGAGCAGGTGGTGGTACTTTACACAACCGATCGCAACCAGCAGGATGCCTACATCGAGTCGGCAAAGCGGCGGGGCTACGATGTGCTGTTGCTGGATACGATCATCGACGCACATTTTATCAACGCTCTCGAATCGAAGCTGGAAAAAACCACCTTCAAGCGGGTCGACGCCGATACGCTCGATAAACTGATCGATACGGGTATTGCCAATGAGAGTGTATTGTCGGATGACGAAAAAACGAAGTTGAAGGAGGCGTTTGAGCAAACGCTGAATGACAAGACGCTGATGGTGAACGTAGAATCGCTGCCGACAGACGAACTGCCGGTATCGATCACTATGCCTGAGTTCATGCGGCGCATGAAGGATATGTCGGCGCTGTCGGGCGAAGCGAATATGTTCGGTAACCTGCCGGGTGGCTACAACGTGGTCGTCAACGCTAACCACCCACTGGCTCAGAAAGTATTGAACCTGGAAGGGGAGGCGCAGCAGACCCTGGCTAAGCAATTGTACGATCTGGCCCTGCTGGCACAAAATCGCCTGACCGGACCAAGCCTTACCGCATTTGTGAAACGCACCGTGGCTGGGTTATAAGGTGTTATAAGAAGACAGGGGCTATAACCCGGCGCTATACGCAGAATCACGGCGGTATACAGAGCTTAGTTCGCTATTTCTGTACTGCCGTGATTCTGCATATAGTGCCGGGTTATAGCCCTTATTAATGCTCGTCGCTACGTGCCATTCATCCCGCTAAAGCGCCCTTTGCGTTATCCTTTGCGCGTTTGGAGTTGAATTTATTTCCTACTGATTAACTTTATCAACGAAACGAATACGCCCTGCTGCATGAAAGCAAAAATCCTTGTCGTTGATGATGAACCCGATCTCGAGCTGCTGATCAAGCAGAAATTTCGGAAGCAGATTCGTGAACAGAAATACGAGTTTTCGTTTGCCCATAATGGCAATGAGGCCATGGCTGTACTGCAACGTGAACCCGACATTGACGTAGTACTGGCTGATATCAATATGCCCGAAATGGACGGGCTGACGCTGCTGGTCAAAATGGCGGAATTCAACCCTATTTTGAAAGCAGTAATGGTGTCAGCGTATGGCGATATGGAGAATATCAGGATGGCCATGAACCGGGGTGCCTACGATTTCGTCTGCAAGCCCGTTAATTTTGAAGACCTTGAATTGACCATGTTGAAGACCATTCAGCATGTAAGTGACCTGCGGCAGACCGTGCAGGCGGTGAAAGAGAACAACATCCTCCGCATGTACGTAGACGAAAGTGTGTTGAAGTTCATGACCAAATCAGGTTTTGAGCAATCGCTGACCGCCTCTGAAACCACCACCGCCACCATCCTGTTTGTCGATATCTGTAGCTTCACCGCCATCGCAGAGCGTGAAACGGCAGCTACTGTAGTTAGCTTGATCAACAAGTATTTTGATGTGATGGTGAAGGAAATCCTGGGCCAGGGTGGGTACGTCGATAAGTTCATGGGTGATGCTGTTATGGCCGTTTTCCAGGGCGAATACCACCTCGACCGGGCCATTGAAACCAGCCTGGCTATCCGCGCCCAAATTCAGAACATCCAGGAAGAGTTGTCAGGGAAACCGTATCAGCCCGAAGTGTCGATTGGGATTAATAGCGGCGAAGTGGTGTCAGGAAATATCGGTTCGGTAGCGTTGCGCCGCCTCGACTACACCGTGATTGGCGACGTGGTAAACACAGCCTCCCGTCTCCAATCAACTGCGCAAGCAGGGCAGATTCTGATCACCGAAGTGTGCTACGAAAAAGTGAAAGAGTCGTTCCAGTGCGAAAGCGTGGGCGAGCACAAACTCAAGAATAAGCAGGCCCCCGCCCGCCTCTGGAACGTGATGGCGTAGGTACGTACCTGCTCAGAACACCTCATTCAGGTTAAAATACAACCCTTTTGATCCGCCCGCGCCGAAGCCATAATCGATGGCTAAATTGGTGCGGGCGTTTTTGTTGACTTTTACCCGTAGGCCGCCGCCAACGCCGGGCCACACGTGCAGTTGATGAGCCAGTGTGTTGGTTTCGAAACCCGCTGGCGCGTTGTCGGGCCACGGGCCGATCGTTTGGGCGTTAGCGAAGAAGACCGCCCCCAGTAAGCCATTCGCCAGTAGCTGAGTGCGGTATTCAGCCTCGGCGTAATGGATCGATGGACCACGAAGCCGCCCCATCGCATAGCCGCGGCCTGTGTTGTTGTACGTGTCCCAACCCGTCGAGGGTAAGTCCAGATAAGGGGCGTTTCCTCCGAAAGTGACCCAATTGAAGCTCCAGAGCGCTACCTGCTTTTCCAGTCGTCCGCCCAGCGGAATGTATTTTCGGTAGTCGACATACACCGCCTGGTACGTAGTTGTGTTGCCCAACTCATGAGGATACACTCGATACTGAGCCAGCAGGTACGACCCGCCTTCGGGGTTGTTGGGGTTGTTGCGTCGGTCGCGCAGTATGCCGCCTACCAGACCCGACGATGTAGACTGCCGGTTCAACCCGTACCGGGCAAAATCAGTGACAAGCCCGTTCGGCTGGGGGTTCAGGACATCGAAATGGCGATCGAGCATGTAGCCGATCCCCACCATGTAATCGCTGGAGATGGCTTTGTACACTGTTTGGTGCAACCGGACATGATTGTAATCGACATCGCTGGCGTTGGCTAGCTGCGAGTAGTTGCCGAGCCCGTAGGTTGTTGTAGGAAAATTATAAAAGCGCCAGTCCAATTGTATATTGAATCGGTGCTCTTTAGTCCAGAGGTTACCCAGCGCTGTCGCCAACACCTGATTGAACTGCGAGTAACCACCATATAGATGAACCGTCGACAGGCGGGTACGTGGTGTATCTTTCGGATAGAACGAGGAGGTAAGAATAACCCCGGCGGCAATACCCGTAGCTGGCTGGTAGTTTAGCGAAGGCAAGACGGCCCACTGCGGTTTGGTGCCCAGTCCGGCATCAGATGTGGGGGACAGCGATAGGTTGAACCACTTTTTGGCCAGGTCATAGGCGTCAACCTGTGCCGGGCGATTCAGACTGTCAGCATCAGCTTGAGCCTGCACAGCTGCGCCTGGTAGCAGCAATAAACCCAGAAAAGAAAGACTGTAACGTAATGGTAGACTCATTCAGTGTAGCGGATAGTCAACTTGGTTAACTATCCGCTACGCCAAACGGTTCGTTACCGTTTCACAGATTGTATAAGCGGTGGTTGAGCGTCCGCAAAACGAGTATGGGTAATCAGGTACGTTGCTACTTCTTTAGAGCAGCCAGCGTTTTTTCGTAATCGGCGGTGTCTTCACCGGCTGCCTTTGCTTTAGCCAGTGCTTCTTCTTCGTATTTAATGGCCTCAGCCTTACGCCCTAGCTTGCCTAATAACTGGGCGTAAGTATCCAGAAGCATATGTGAACGATCAAGCTCGAGCGACCGCCCCGACCAGGCTAATGCGTTCTTTAAGTCGGAGGGGTCGGTCATTGTTTCAAAGTAAGACCAGGCCAGGCTGTTCAGTTTGTTCGCCATCTGCTGGGTCTCAATAGTCTTCATCACCGTTGCGTACCGCACAAAATTTGGACTCTTCTTTATCGAATCCGGTACCACTTCTGATTCCTTCATGAAACGTTGGTACGAAGCGGCGTCCTTAGCGCGCAATGAGTCATTAGAAATAGCCAGCAAGTCGTTGCCCGTTTTGGTTGTCAACTCACGGTATTTGGCCACATTTTTAGTGCGCTTGTAGAATGCAGTACGAATATCATTGGCCATCGCTTTTTGATCGAGATCCGATACAGGCCTGATCGACAACATGGTGTTCATGTTTTGTCGATTGTTGATCAATTGGTCCAGTTCAGCTTCTGTTTTTGCCTGCCGTTCGTCCCGTTGTATCGCTGTGCCGGTTGCTTGCATAACCGTCCGAAAGCGCATCATCTGGTCTTTGTTTTCGCGCAGCTCTTTAGCCACTTTAAGCAAGGCATAAAAGGCTTTCGATTTCGATGTGGTCAGGTTACCACTCAGCACATCAATATTGTCGGTCGTTGTCCAGTCCGATTCGGGGATAAGGGTTAGGTAGGTTTCCAGCGCCTGGGCGTTGGGCATACCTAGTTTAGCCCGTTTTACCAGGTACGTTTTCATAAACTCAGCGTCGCGCCGTCCGCCCTCATATTGCTTCTCCATCACCGACAGTGGGTTGGGGTCGTTGGCCGCGACGATGGCTTTGTCGGCTTCGTCCATAAGTCCTTTGATGCCCACATAACCAATAGCCCGATGAATAAGCTCGCCGCTCGCTGATACGTAGAGTGATGTTGGGTAGGCGGTGACGACATATTTTTTGGCCAGTTCAATACCTTCGCCTTTCTCCGCGTCGATCTGGTAGCTGATGAAGTTGGCGTTAAATTTCTCACCCACTTTGGCATCAGGAAACGCTTGTTTTGCCATCAGTTTGCAAGGGCCGCACCAGTCGGTGTAAATGTCGACAAAGACGGGTTTGTTCTGCTTTTTGGCTTCGGCCAGTACGTCTTTCCAGGAGCCGGTGAAAAATCGGATGCCAATCGGGTCCTCAGTAGCGGGTGCACTGGCGTAGGTCAGTCTGGCGGCGAGCACAACGGCAAGTAACGCAACTAGCCGGACGTGGCGGAGCGAAAATAGGGCTTTCATAACTGAAACGAGTTTAGATGAATACGCTTGAACAAGGTACCAATTGACGCTAACTAATGCTGTAGTTGATGGGGTTACTTTTTTAAGCGGTCGTTGCCAGGGCCATTACCGCATCAAGTCAGACAGCGTTTTCTCATAAGGGGCTGTTGGTTCACCGGCAGTTTTGGCTTGCTCGATAGCGCGTTGTTCGGTTTGTACAGCCTCTGCTTTACGCCCCAGCTTGCCCAACAATTGTGCGTGCGTATCCATATACACATAGACTGGCATAAGCTCGAGCGTACGTTCAGACCAGACCAATGCCTGTTTCAGATCAGCAGGAGAGGTCATTATCAGCAGGTAGTCGCTTGTGATTTTATGCAGTCCACTGGCAACATACCCCGACTGAGGTCCATACTGGGCTAGTTTCGCTGCTTCCCTTTTCAGTGAAGCGGGTACGAGTTTGGCGCGCTTTTCGTCCTGGGCTGCCGAAGAAATATCAGCCGCCCGAAGTGAGTCGATCGATTTTGCCATCAGCTGCTTAGCTATGGGCGAGGCGATTTTTTGGTACCCGTCCTGGTCTTTTGTGCGCTTGTAGAAGTCCATCCAGATCCGGTTGGCCAGAAACGCTTTATTATCGGCTCTTAGCGGTCCTAGGGAGCGTTCACGGAGGGCAATAGCTTCCGCTACCTCTGCCTTTGTTGTGGCGCGTTCCAGTTCATCGGTCGTTACCCGGTTTACCATCTCTATAATGGCCCAGCGAGTACTGGCCTTTGATTGATCGGTGTGAAGTCCGTCGACCAAATTCAGCAGCCAGTTGAATGTGGGCGCTGTTGACGTCGTATTATTTCTGGTCATCAACCTGATGTTTTCGGTCGACCCCCAGTCTCTTGCCGGAATCCGGGCCATGTAAATCTCCAGCGCTTCGGGAGCGGGCTGGCCCATTCGGGTGTGTTGCATCAGGTACGTTCGCAGAAACTGCGTGTCGCGGCGGCCGTTTTTATAGTCAGTCTCCAGGGCCGAAAGTTGGGCTGAGTTCTCCGCCGCTTTGATGCCCTTATCTGCATCGGCTAGCAGGGCGGCAACATCGTCGTAGCCGGAGGAGCGGTAAACCAGCGTGCCGTCTGGCGAGAGGTAGAGTAGCGTGGGCACGGCCGTAATGGCATATCGGTTTCGAAGCATCGGGCCCTCGCCCTGTTCCATATCGATGTGGTAATTGATAAAATTCTCATTGAATTTGCGGGCTACCTCCGGGTTCGGAAAGGCCTGTTGTTCCATTTGCCGACACGGACCGCACCAAACCGTGTGCACTTCGACGAAAATGGGCTTTTCCTGCTTTTGGGCTTCGGCCAGCAGTTCTTTCCACGTACCAGTAAAAAACTGAACACTCGTCGGCGATTGCCTGCAACCTGCCAGGCTGATAACGAGAATGAGGCTCCACATGAACGCTAGCCGGGCGAAGGCGAATTGTTTTTTCATACCAGTGAGTTTGCGCTGTTGATTCGCTATGATGCCAGGAGGCTCCATGTTCCATAATTGGCTGACTATAATTGTGTAAGTGGTTATGTTGTAGGCAACCAGAGCGAAGATGAAACGCCCTGACACAAGGCACCCGCAACGGCAGATCAGTCTACAGACACCGGTTCACTGGCGTATTCGCTACACAAGTGTGGTACAACTTACCTGGATCGGCTGCTCCAGGTGCGGCTGGTTAAACCAGTAGAAAACGGGGGTGAACCAATACCGGACTGGCCTTGTCTTTTTTATAGATGATACCAACAACTACTGCCCCATCGGGCCGCCCGACTGGCGCCGGGCCGACGGACAAAAAAGAAGATATTTCGTGGCGTGAACGCTTTGCAGCACTGGGCAACCTGCCGGCCTTTTTCAGGCTTGTGTGGCAAACGTCGCCTGCGCTGTTTGTAGGTAACGCACTGCTGCGCCTGATTCAGGCGGCTATTCCGGCCCTGTCGCTCTACGTGGGCAAATTGATTATCGATCAGGTGGTAAATCTGACCAAAGTAGCAGGCACCGGTGACACAACGTACCTATGGGAACTGGTGGCGGCCGAATTTGCGCTGGCCATTATCTCAACGGCTATTGGTCGGGCGGTGTCGTTGATGGACGGATTGCTGGGCGATAAATTTGCCAATGCTACTTCGGTCCGGATCATGGAACACGCTGCCGAGCTGGACCTGGAGCAGTTTGAAGATGCCACTTTTTACGACAAACTCGAACGGGCCCGCCGACAGACCACCGGCCGTACGGTGCTGCTGTCGGGCGTTTTTGGGCAGGTACAGCAAGTTATTTCCATTGGTTTTCTGGCGGTCGGCCTGGCCGTATACAACCCCTGGCTGTTGCTGCTGATTGCTATTGCCGTGACGCCTTCATTCATCGGTGACAATTATTTCAACCGAAAAAGCTATTCGTTATCAAGAAGTTGGACGCCTGAACGCCGTGAGCTTGATTACCTCAGGTACGTTGGTGCCAGCGACGAGACGGCCAAGGAGGTGAAGATATTCGGTCTGTCGAACTTTCTTGTCGATCGGTTCCGCACGCTGTCGAACGAATACCTGAAAAAGAATCAGGCCATTGCTATTAGCCGGGCGGGCTGGGGTACGTTGCTCACGGCGTTGGGCACGGCGGGTTATTACGGGGCTTATGTCTGGATTGTGCAACGGGCCGTTACAGGGCAAATCTCGCTGGGTGACCTTACGTTTCTGGCGGGTTCGTTCCGGCAGGTGCGTGGTTCGCTGGAAGGCATTCTGCTCCAGTTCAGCAGCCTGACGCAGGAAGCCATCTACCTGCAGGATCTGTTCGACTACTTCGCCATTCAACCGGCCATTCATTCGCCCAAAACGCCGCTGCCGTTTCCCCGGCCGATTCGCGACGGGTTTACCTTCGAGAATGTAGGCTTCAAATACACCAACTCCGATCGCTGGGCATTGCGTGGGTTGTCGTTTACGCTGAATATGGGTGAGAAACTGGCACTGGTGGGCGAGAACGGAGCCGGTAAAACTACGCTTGTGAAGCTGCTGGCCCGCCTCTATGACCCCGCCGAAGGCCGTATTCTGCTCGATGGGTACGACCTGCGCGAGTACGACCTTGCCGATCTACGACAAAACATCGGTGTTATTTTTCAGGATTATATCCGCTTTAAGATGTCGGCGGGAACAAACATTGCGGTGGGCGACATCGACGAGCGAACCAATCAACCGCGCATCGAGGTATCGGCGCAGCGGAGTCTGGCCGATTCAGTAATCGCCAAGCTGTCGGGCGGGTACCAGCAACAATTGGGTAAGAGTTTCAATAAGGGCGTTGAACTGTCGGGCGGTGAATGGCAGAAGGTGGCGCTGGGTCGGGCTTATATGCGCGATGCGCAGCTGATCATTCTGGACGAACCCACCGCTGCTCTTGATGCCCGAGCCGAATACGATGTGTTTCAGCGGTTCGCCGATTTAACGCGGGGTAAGGCGTCAGTCATCATTTCGCACCGCTTTAGCACCGTCCGGATGGCCGACCGAATTCTGGTGCTGGACGGCGGAAAGCTGCTCGAAATAGGGTCGCACGAGCAATTGCTGGCTCAGAAAGGGCGCTATGCCGAACTGTTTGCACTACAGGCGCGGGGGTATCAGTAAAGTAAGGGCTGCCCGGTTCTTCTACAATGTTCGCTCATCGCATAAGCAGCAAACGGCCTTTCAGGGCAGGGAGCCTCGGGTCGGGGCGAATGATGTAGGTATACACGCCATCAGGTACGTCGCTACCGTCCAGCCGACCATCAAAGACCGGTTGATCGGTCCCCTGAGCGTGGAAAATGACGGTTCCCCAGCGATTGAAGACTGTAACGTCGGCGAATGGATAGGCCTCAATATTGGTCAGCTGCCAGCGGTCGTTCATGTTATCACCGTTGGGGGTGAATGCGTCGGGTACGTAGAGGCGGTCAACGACATCGATTTGGATCGAGTCGGTGGCCGAACACCGCCCGTCATTGGCAATACGCAGTGTATAAGTGATGCTCTTCTGAATGGATTCTATCTCGGCCTCGGCCGTTGTTGTGCGTTTCAGGTACGTACCCGGCGACCAGACAAACTGAGTTGGCCCGCCAGTTAACGTCGGCGATAAGGTCAGCGAGTTACCCCTGAAGGTCAATAAACCGTCGGCCAGATCAATGGTCGGAATCGGATATACGATTGCCCGCCGGGTGGCCACGACCGGACTGCATTCGGGGGCGGGCCGAACAATGTACGCAACGGTATGCTGCCCGATGCCGGCACTGGCGGGCGAGAATACGCCGGCCCCTACACCTGTACCGTCGTAGATACCGCCAGCCGGGCTACCCCGTAGCTGCTGGGCGGTGGCTGTCGTGCCACAAAATGGAGGCAGGCTGTCGAGGGTGGGTCTGACAGGTGGCACGGCGCTCAGGGAAAGGGGAGATGCGGTGCCTTTGCACCCGTTTGTATCCGTAGCCGTGAGGCTGTAAGTACCGGTCAGCTGGGTTGAGTAGCGGTCACCTGCTTCGCCGGAGA
Source organism: Fibrivirga algicola (assembly GCF_011742925.1). GTDB lineage: Bacteria > Bacteroidota > Bacteroidia > Cytophagales > Spirosomataceae > Fibrella > Fibrella algicola. The sequence goes on along the minus strand of NZ_WAEL01000003.1, from coordinate 29,631 downwards.
TTAGTGAGCCGTTTCGCGCCCAAGCGTAGAGAATGCCGCCGTTACCGATGAGTAATACAGGGTCAGTAGGGCAAATCCGGTTGAATCCGCTGCCCGTTTCAAGGGTAGCCAACACGGCTGGTGCACGGGCTAGCCTAACCTGATCGCTTTTGACCTGGCAGCCCAGCGTAACGTGGGTGAGCAGGGCCTGAAAAACCCCCGGCTGGTTCGTGACGAGCGAATCCCTGGTTTCGCCCGGAACAAGTTGTCCATCACGGAGCCATTCATAGCGCACGTCGGGTACGTACGACAGGTGTAGACTGGCCGAACCATCGGTAGCGCACAACTGTCCTTTGGGTGTCAGGATGGGAGCGGTGTTCAGCGAGTTGATGGTCAGGCTCTGGGCGCTGCCTACCTGCGTGCAGGCATTTTTCAGCGAAACGCGCACGGTGTATTCGCCCTGTTCCTGAACAATCAGGCTGTTATTAGTCGCGTCGGCAAGGTTTACGCCGTTACGCTGCCACTGGTAGTTCCAGTCGGGGTTCAACGACGAAACCAGCGTGGCCGATTCGCCGGGGCAGAGTGTAGCCTTGGTTGCCGTAACCGGCTGTCCCTGGATCTGAGCGGTTGGGTCCGGTTTTTGGGCAGATGGGCAGTCGACGACCAGCAACTGAAAATCACGTCGTACCTCGCCAATCTTCTGCCCGTTTCGGTATTCATCCACGCGAATGGCAAATACGAATAACCCAACCTGAGACGCTGTAACGGAAAGTTGGCCGGTTTGTGCGTTGATGTGGAGCGACGGGCTTCCCGGAATGGCATTATCGGCCGAGAAACCCGAAGCAAACGATACATTTGGATAAGGCCCTGCCGCAACGGCATTGTTGTTCCGGGGTGTAAGCGGAATCGACATACTATATCGCAACTCGTCGCCGTCGGGGTCAGTACCGCCAAACGCATACGTAAACGCCTCACCCCGGCACACATACTCACCGTTGACCGGTACAAATTCGGGCGATGAATTATTGATGTACTTGCCGGTAGTAGTCAGCGGCGGGAACTCCATATAAAAGGTGAAACCAGTCTGCTGAGGATTGATGATGTTATCGATACCTCCGTTTCTGTTGCGGGTTTGGTACGAAATGTAATAGCCTTCTGAGTCGGTATATTGCGACGGAGCCAACTGAACATCGACGCTGAACGTAGCCGTAATAAACCGCAGATTTCGTTGCGTTGCACAAAAAGCGTTGGCGTAAATAATAGATGATCGCCGACCTGTTTCGTAAGCGGTATACGTGGCCATTTGGCTATTATCCCGTTTGCGATAAATGCCCAGTGGAGCAAAGGTAACGGCGGCTGCCCGGCTGTTGTCTTCGAGGTAATTGGTAACCGTAATGATAAAATGGCCGGGTACGTCGCCAACGGCGCGCATCTCGATCTGGCCGCCAACCTGGTGAGTAGCCCAGGCAGCCAGTGGCAGCAGCAACGACAAAAAAAGACTGTAGAACAATCTGGCCATAGGCTAGTAAGTCAGCTACCCCATTAAGTTACTCGAATTTGCCTAAGCGGGTAAACGCTTTGTATGTCAATGTACTACAATACCAGTAAAGGCTACCTGTTGTTCTGAAAAGACGGAGTAAATAGGGTATAAAACATTCGACCCCGCTTCGGCACAAAAGGGGCCGGGCGGGGTCGATAAGGAGGGATAGAAAAGAATAAGGCTACTGGCCCATGTCGTCTTCCTGACTAGGTCCGTTGTTTTTCTTCCGTTTGCGGGGTTCGAAGGTCATTTTACCGATGCGGTAGTTCAACGTCAGCTTAATATTCTGGTTGTACCGGCGGGTAACGCTTTCCTGCTGTAGCGTCGGTGACGAGAACGTAGAGGTCATCTGTACACCACCCAGGAAGTTTTCGGTTGCCAGACCGATGCTACCCTGCTTGTTAGCGAAGTCTTTCCGTACACCCAGCGAATACATGTACATACCGCCCTGCTGCCCCTGCAGCTGCACCCGTGGGCCGCTGACGAAGCTGTTGGCCTGCATGCCCCAGCCTTTACCCAGAATGAGTTGTGTCATCAGACGTCCACCCAGTACAAAGCCCGAGTTCTTTTGTGTAATCGACCGACCGTCGAGGCCAGCTACCTGGCCTTCCATGCTCCGGTAGTACATATCCACGCCGCCGTTGATGCTCCATTTGGCGGTAAGTTGTACGTTGGCAAACACGTTGCTGCCGACTGTTTGCTCCAGACCAACGTTGCCGTATGTAGTCACGATACCGCCGGGAATAGAATCGGATGGGAGGCGGATCTGATTGATGGCGTTGGTACTCTGGCGACCAAATACGCTTGCATTCAGGTACACTTTCTTGATCGTCGTGCTCAGGCTAAGCTCCAGGTTGTCCGTTAATTCCGGGCTGAGCAAGGGATTCCCTACGTTGATATCCTGCGGGTTGGCCGCGTTTACGTTCGGGTTCAGTTGCTGTAGACCCGGACGTTGAATACGCCGGTTGTAGGCGGCTTTTAACGTCGTGTTCGCGCTTACTGGCTTCGACAGGTTGATGCTTGGTACTAGGTTGCCGTAGGCCGGAATGGCGAGCCGTTTGCCATCGCTGCCAAATGCATCAATATCCGTGTGCTCGTAACGTACCCCTGCTTTTACCGTGTATTTGCTGCGGCTGGCGTAGGTATAGGAGAAATAACCGGCTTCAACGGCCTGCTGGTAATTGAGTGAGCCGGCCGGGTTGTTCAATACCGGGATGAATACATCGCTGTTGCCCGTAGCGGCCAGGTACTCAAACTCACTGTCGACCTGACGAATGGTGGCTTTACCGCCCATCTCCAACAGTTGACGAGTTCCCAGTGGGGTTTGGTAATCGGCCTGGAACACCATTTCCTTGTTGGTGTTGTCATTCAGGTTTCGCTGTCTACGCAGAATTTCGTTGCCGCTGTTCAGGAAGTTGGCCGTGAAGTTATTAGTTACGTCGGCCGTGCTAAACTGTACGGACAGGCTCAGCTCCTGCTGCGGTTTGTACGTATGCAGGAAATCCAGGTTAGCGTCGATGCTGCTCGACAGGTTTTTGCTTGATACATCGCGGTTGGTGCGGTTCATGTACACGTTGTTCAGGTACATGTCGGTGAGCTGATTCTGATCCTGCACGAAATTCCGGGTGCCAAAACGGAGGCTGGCCGAAATCGATTCGTTTGGTTTCAGGTCGTAATCACCACCCAGCGAATAAGAACCAAACAGAGGGCGGTCATTGGCGCTGCCCTGCTGTATGGTACGTTGCAGGCCCGCTGAGGTCAGCGTCGTCTGGTCAAGCGTCGATGAGGCCCGGTTGTACATAGCCCGTCCGTAGGCACCCAGCGTGAGGCCAAGTTTACCCTGCCGGTATGATCCGTTCAGCCCCAGGTTCGACCCCCGGGTGCCGCCCCCGACGTCGCCGGTAAGGGTGAGGCCGCGTAGCGTATTTTTCTTGGTAACGATGTTGATGATACCAGCCGATCCTTCTGCATCATACTTGGCTGAAGGGCTCGTAATTACCTCGACACTTTTGATCAGGTCGGCGGGTAGTTGCTTGAGGGCGTCGGCTACGCTGGCCGCCACGATCGTGCTGGGTTTGTTATTGATGAGTACGCGAATATTGCTGCTGCCACGGAGGCTCACGTTGCCATCGAGATCGATCGAAAGCATGGGCACCTTCCGGAGAATATCGGCTGCGTCGCCACCCCGTGCGGTCAGGTCTTTTTCGGCATTGTACACCAGGCGATCCACTTTTTCTTCAATCATGGCGCGCTGGCCCGTTACTGTCACTTCACCCAGCAGCCGCACGTCGGGAGCCAGCACCACCGATCCTAAATTCAGGTCGGCATTTTTGGCCAGTTTGATCGGAGCTGAGTTGCGCGTCTGGTAACCAATAAATGAATACTGTAATTTGAACTCGCCTTCGGGCAAATTCTTCAGCGTGAACTTACCGCGACCATCGCTGATGGCACCATCAACAGGCTTACCGGTTGTAGCGTTGATCAGGGCTATGGTGGCATATTCAACGGGTTGGCCGGTAGTGGAGTCGGTTAGTACGCCGCTCACTTTACCTGAGCCCTTCGGTGCTTCCGGAGTGTCGGCACCCGGTACAAATTCTTTCTTTTTACGGTCGTCCTGCTGTCCGCGCTGGCCTCCTCCCCAGCCACCCATACCGCCGCCCATGCCGCCGCCACCCGGTGGGCCGAACTGGGCATTTGATAGCGTTGGGAGCGAAAGGATCCCGAGAAGTAAGAGAGAATGTATAAAACGATTCATAGTCAACGTATTGTGTAATTGATGCAACAAAGGTTGCTACACGAATTGACTACAAAAAAGGAGTGTAGAGACAAAGCCGTATTGTGCCGACAAGACAAACGAACACCCAGCCCTGCCCTGCAATGTACTGTAGTAACCAGATTGCGGCCCATTGCACCCCATTTCGCGGGAGCGCAACCGTGGGTGAGGTACGTCTTGTCGGCACATCAAACCGCTACGTCGACAGCTCTTATTTAACTGATTAGAAACGTGTACCTTCCGTTATGAAAGTTCTCGAACGCTATCATCAGGGTTGGCTCCATGCATTAGGTTGGGCCATCTTTGCTGGCCTGCCATTTCTTACGTTACCCTCTTTCCTCTGGAATCAGCAAGACCTCATTAGTATTGGCACGTCTCAATTACTGACCGGTATTGTTATCGCCTGCTGCTTCTACTATAACCTGCACAGACTGACGCCCAATCTGCTGAACAAACAGGAGGTAAATCGCTTCGTAGTAACACTGTTGGCTATGTTACTCGTAGTAGTGCTCGTGAAGCTGGCCTGTTTTTATACCTTCTATACAGGCGTTCATTATTCGCCCAAGGGTCGGCGCCGGTCATTCAGTCCCTGGCCGGGTGCGCTCAGTGCGTCTATGTCGTTTGGTTTTGTCATGCTGCTCAGCTCACTCATTGCGCTGGGACGGCACCATGCCCAGGTACGTGACCAGCAGCAGCAAATGATTCTCGGTAAAGTATCGGCCGAGCTAGCCATGCTTAAACTACAGGTTAGTCCCCATTTTCTGTTCAATACACTGAACAACATTCGCTGGCTGGCCCGCAAAAAGGCCGATCAGACTGAGGAGGCCGTAGTGAAATTGTCGCAACTGTTGCGGTACATGCTTTATCAGGCGCAGCGCGACCACGTATCGCTGACCAAAGAGATCGAGCATCTGCACCATTACATCGATCTCCAGCAAATGCGGTTGAACGACCGGCAAACGGTCGATTTTACCGTCGATGGCCCGGTAAATGGCTTATTGATTGAACCGTTGCTCTTCATTCCGTTCGTTGAGAATGCGTTTAAATATGGACTGCACGGGCAGGAAGCCAGCCACATTCAGATCGATCTGGATGTAAGCGAATCTGCGCTGTCGTTCTCGGTCGTAAACCCGCTTTTTGCGGCGTCAGGTGCCTCATCAGAAGATTCAGGTATCGGTATCGCCAACGTAAAACAGCGGCTGGCACTGCACTACCCGGATCGACATACGCTGGAGTATGGGGTCAAAGATGGGAAGTTCCATGTCCATATCGTGCTGCAACTGCATCAGGCAAAAGCCACATCGGCCGTAAACTACAGCGTATTTAAGTAGCTTCGCTTTTTACGGAGTCAACCCCCTAACTGACCGTTGAAAATGCGCTGTATTGCCATTGATGATGAACCCTTCGCGCTTGAACTGATTGCCGACGATATCCGGAAGATCCCGTTTCTGAATCTGGTGGGGCAGTTCAGCAATCCGCTCGACGCCTATGACCTGATTCGTCGGGGTCAGGTCGACCTGATTTTTCTGGATATTCAAATGCCTACGTTAACTGGGCTGCAGTTTCTCCGCACCCTGACTAACCCGCCGATGGTGGTCTTAACGACAGCCTACGAAGAATATGCCCTGGACGGTTATACCTTCGATGTCGTTGATTACCTACTGAAGCCGATTCCGTTCGAACGGTTCATAAAGGCCGTTTCTAAAGCATATGATCTGTTTTTGCTGCGACAGGGACGTACCCAGGTTGTTCATCAGGATCGACCTGTTGAGCCGCCTGCCGTAGCAGAGGTCGTAGAAGAACCGGCTGAGGAGGCACTTTCTCCTGAGCAAACCTTCTTCTTCGTCTTTTCTGAATACCAGGAGATCCGTATTTTTTACGACGATGTGCTGTACGTGGAGGGGCTGAAAGATTACGTGAAAATTTACACAACTACCCAGGCACGGCCTATTTTAAGCCGCCTGACGCTTAAAGCTATTGAAGCCAAACTGCCTGAGAAACTCTTTTGTCGCGTACATAAATCCTTCATAGTGGCACTGCCTAAAATCACCGCTTTTCAACGTACCCGGCTCTTCATCGGTACGCAGGAAATACCGGTGGGCAGCAGTTATGTCGATGAGTTTGAACGGCAGTACGGGGTGCAATAGCCTTAAAAAAAAGACAGCCAACCCCACAAGTGAGGCTGGCTGCATTACGGTTTGGATACGAAATCCGGCATTATAAAGTACGAACGTCATTGTCACGGTGCGTAGTATTCAGATCCGACGTGTTCGCGTCCGTGGTTCTGTAGGTATCCGTTGACGTTGGATTCAACTGGTCAACTTCAACGTCGGTGCGGCGAACGGTGTCGTGGATCGCTTCGTCGTGCTCGTCGACAGTCTTGCCAACGGTCACTTCCTCCACGACGCGGGCTTCTTTAGCTACCACAGCGCGTTCGGCGTGTTCAGTCAATTCAACTTCACCCTCTTTGAAGGCGGTAAAATCAGCATCGGTCGCGGCGCGATCCACCGGGTTACGTTGTACAACTACACGCTCGGTACGAAGCCGTACGTTTTCTTCTACAGGGCGTTCAACAATCCGGCTACGTACCCGGACACCTCCTGTTTCGACGGTTTCTTTACCAACTCGCAGGTTTTCTTCAATAACGGGTACAGACAGGGTCTCTCCGTCACGAACCACATCGTCTGAGACACGACCTGTGGTTAGGGTTGGGTCGGCTACACCTAAGCCATTGCCAACTGTAGAGGCACCGCTATAGTCGGTAGGACCCGTATATGAATTACTGAATTGGGCATCTTTCTCATCAACATCAACGGCACCGTTGTCGTCCAGAATATCGGCAGCTCGTTCTGCCTCGTCTTCCGACTGAACATGAACCGTGACGATCGAACTCCGCTCAGCAACTCGAGAGTACCGGTCGGCATCATCGTTGCCACCGAACAGTGAACTGAAAAAATTGCCAATGCTGCTACCAACATCTTTGGTATCATCAACAACCTCTTCGGCCGCGGTACCGCTGGTATTGCGGTGCCGGTCGGGAATGCTGTTTCCTACTCGTGAGGTCACATCTCTGGTATCATCGACCACCTCTTCGGCAACTGTGCCGCTCGTATTCTGGTGGCGATCCGGAAATGTATCACCCGTGTTCGACGCATAGTTTCCGTCGGTGTAACTATCATCCCTGGCAGTTGACAGGTCAATACTGTTGCGCGAAAAGCCGTCGCTTACCAGCGCCTCTACTGCATCTTGTGCATCGCTGGTGCTATCAAATACGCCTACTACTGTGAGTGCCATAATCGGGTTGAGTTAAATGAAAAGAAAAATTGGATAAAGCGTTAGGTAATCTCTTTTGTTTGTGCGGAATCGGTGGTCGTTTCGCCCCTAATTCGATGGACTGATACGGTCTCTTGTCGCGTAGTAACGGTTTGTCGGTCTGTAGTCTGCTCCTGCTTGCGAGTGATGCGAACTTCCTCAACCAGGACAAGCCGAATGCTGGTCACTACTTCTTCCCGAACTACTGGTAATACCAAGGTGTCGCCTTCCTGCCGGGAAAGAGGTACCGCGTCGACTACCCGGTTAATGGGCACGCGCTGCACATCAACAACTTCGTGTGTAACAGGCACGTCAACAGTTTGCACCTCTTCGTGCACCTCTTTACTAACTCGTACCCGTCCCGTCTCAACCCACTCGGTGCGGACCTGTAGTTGCTCCTCGATGATTGGAATAACAACCGTCGATGATGAAGCTGCCAGGGGCCCGTCATCAACCAATGGCTTAGTCGTCGGAGTGGTGTATGAGTTCGTTGGGAACATTAACTATTAATTCGATAGAGTTAGTGTTAATAACAGTCGATTGCTGTGATAGTTATTAAAATACAGGCTAGGCTACAGAATCACGGTGGCTTATATATGATAATCGATTGATTGATTGCGTATTGACTAAACGTTAAATTTTTGTGAAATACCGGTATCCACTGTTTATCGGTGGGCCAAAATTGGCTACTCCGTGCATCTATCTATATTTGGTCGTGTAAAACAGCTCTTGTCCGCTGCGCCAAACCTACCTGTCTGATGCCTTACTACGGTTACTTTAATGGAGTCATTACGCCCGTCGACCAGATTGGGGTAGGCGTTACGGATCTCGGCTTATTGCGAGGCTACGGTCTGTTCGACTATTTTCTGACCTATGGTGGAAAACCCTTTCAATGGGATCTGTATTGGGCACGGTTTCAGCGGTCGGCCGAGCGCATGAACTTGCCGTTGCCTTTAACGAAAGAACAGACGTACCCCATCCTGATGGATTTGCTGGCGCGTTCGGGGCAACCTGACGTGGCCTTTCGGTTTTTGATGACGGGTGGCTATGCGCCCGACAGCATTAGTATTGTTACACCGAACTTGCTTATTCTCTCGGAGCCCATTCATCCCACGCCCGACTGGCAGTATGAACGCGGTATCCGGGTAATTCTGGATGAGTACGTGCGTGAAATGGCCGAAGTGAAATCGACGGACTACAAGCGGGTAATGCTGCTGAACAGTACGATTCGGGAAGCGGGGGCGCAGGATGTGCTGTATCATAAAGACGGCGAGATCAGCGAATTAAGCCGCAGCAATATCTTCCTGGTCATAGGAAATCGGCTGGTTACGCCAAACCGGAACATTTTGTATGGTGTAACCCGCCGCACAATCCTCGACTTGGCCAAAGCTGATTTTCAGCTTGAAAAGCGCCCCGTGCTGCTCTCTGATCTGTACGAAGCGAATGAGGTATTCACTACCAGCACTAATAAAAAAGTGCTCCCCATTGTGCATATCGGTGATCTGCAAATTGCCGACGGACAGGTAGGGCCTGTATCGAAGCAGCTGCTGGCCCGCTTCCACGCGTTTACCGGTAAGCAGTAGGCGTTGTTCAGTACCAGGGTTAACCCGGCCGTGATGATAACTAATTTTTTTGGGTGCCTGTACGACAAGCTGCTGGAAAACGCCGCGCAGGAGCTGATCGTCTGGACTGAAGCAGGCGGGTCGGCCCGTACCTACACGGGCGCCGCCCTACTGGAGCGTGTTTCGGCGATTCGTCATGAGTTGACGGAGCGGGGAATCCATCCGGGGCAGTCCGTGATGCTGGCTATGCCCGTATCCTTCGACCTGATCTGTAGTCTGCTGGCCATCATGGCGCAGGGTGCTGTTCCCGTGTTGCCGCCCGCCAACGCTTCCCGGTTCGACCTTGTTTCATTGCTGAAACAGACGGGTATCAGGGGCGTGATGGTGCAAAAAGCGCCCGGTCTTTTATTAGCCGGGCTGGCCAGGCTGTTGCGGCTACAACTTGTGCCGGTAGCGCCGCTTAAGGCATGGTCAGGTACGTACCTGCCGCCGCAACTGGTTGATCCCGAGCAACCCGCACTGATTTCACATAGTTCGGGGTCAACCGGCAAACCGAAAGCAATTCGGCGGAGCCATCGAGTCCTGACGGCCCAACATCACGCCCTGAGTGCGTCGTTTCCACCCTGGGTCGGTCAGCGTGATTTTCCCCTATTTCCCAATATTCTGTTGCATAACCTGGCGGTTGGTACGGTCAGTGTGCTGCCCGATTTGCCGGGGTTCAGCCTGGCTCGGATGAACCCGGCCCGGATTGTGGCGCAGTTGGTTCGTCAGCAGGTACATACGCTTACTGGAAATGTTTACTACTTCCAGCATCTATTGCGTTACTTAAATGACCATCCAGCGCAAATAACTCATGTCCGGGCTGTTGGCATCGGTGGGTCACCTGTTCCCGACACGTTGATACATAGCCTGCAACCCTACTTTCCTGCGGCCGACCTATTTGTTATCTATGGCTCGTCGGAGGCAGAACCGATCGCTGTCCGTAATACCCGGCAGCAGTCCGTAACGCCCCGGTCGGGCTATCCGGTGGGTACCGTACATCCGGCCATCCAGGTTACTATCCGACCAGAAGGCTTGCTTACGCTGCCCAATGGTACGTCTTATACTGTCGGTGAAATCCAGGTACGAGGTGATCATGTGGCCAGTAACGGAAACGACTGGCTGGCGACAGGTGATTTTGGGTATATCGACGAAACTAATCAGTTCATCCTTACCGGCCGTCGGGGAAATGAGCGCATTCATCAGGGGGTGCAGCATTACCAGATCGAACACATGCTATCAGCAGTCACTGGTGTTGAACGCGTGGCGGCTCGTTCCGGCGAAAATTACTTTACGATTTACGTGCAGGGAACTGCCACCGAAGCAGCCATCAGGTACGTGCTGGATCAGCATTTCCCGGCCGGTATTTGTCCCACCATTCAGTTCAGGGCGGAACTACCCGTTGATGCCCGTCACCTGTCGAAAATTCGTTACGAACAGCTCTCCTAGATGATGCAATCCGAGTTTTATACTGTGGCGCTGGATCGCCTGCGCTATTCGCTTGTTTGGGAAGACAGCGTGACGCTCTGCACAGCCCTTGATGTGCAGCCAGACGATGAGGTATTGGTGATTACCTCAGCGGGCTGCAATGCCCTCAATATGCTCCTGAAAAATCCCCGACGGGTTGTCGCCATTGATCTGAATCCGGTGCAAAACAGGTTGCTGCGACTGAAAATGCATGTCATTCGGCACCATGACCATGCTGCTTTTCGGGGCTTGCTGGGTTTCGATGGCCCTGATAGTGTAGTCAAGGCTTTTGCCGAACTCCGTACGACACTGCCCGCCGACGATCTGGGATACTGGCGCACGTTTTTCGACAGTCACCCCGAAGGTATTCTGTTGGCTGGAAAGCTGGAAGCGTACATAACGGGCTTTCTAGACACGCTGGATGCTGATACGCAGCAGAAACTACGTCGGCTTGTGCAGTTTGACCACGTCGGCGCGCAATGGGCGTTTTTTGGCGATCAGTTGCACGATACATCTTTTCAGGAACAATTCATTCACTATTTCGACGAGGCTAACCTCAGCAAAGGTCGCGACCCCAGGCTGTTCACCTATGCCGAGGAGTCGGGGGGAGAGGCGTTTTATAACCGTTTGTGTCGCCAGATTGCCACCACGCCGGTACGGCATAATTTCTTCTTCCGCTTTTTCTTTTTCGGGCCATCACAACTACCTGAAGCAATTTTGCCTCCCTGTTACCGCGAGGTACACTACGCGCAGTTGCGTGCTAATCTGCACAAGCTGACCAGTATTGATGGGGAGGCGGTTGAGTACCTGCTGTCGGAGGAGGGGCAAGTGATCACGAAAGCCAGTATGTCGAATATTTTCGAATATACCAGTCAGGAAGAGTTTAGGCGGGTGGGTAGTCTGCTGACGGCTAGCAGCAACCGAATACCGCTCCGTTTTGTGTTCTGGAATCTGCTTCAGGAGCAGGGAGCAGCTACTGACGCGTGGCCAAACGCACAGATTACCGACCAGTCATTGACGGATACCGCCTGCTTTTATTTTAAATCGGTACGCGTGATGGAGCCAATAAACACGCGCTTTAGTGCGCCAGATGCTGTTTAAGATGACTGTCTCGACCTATTTCAGCCCGCCTTTCGTTGAGCGCCTGATGCAACAGCATGCGCCTGAAAAAGCCATTCAGGTGTTCGACTGCCAGCCATTCAGCATTGATAATTCGGCCAGTATTCTGGCTGTGTTAACTGCTGGTGTCTCCGACAAGCCGATTGGGCATTTTGGCCTAACCGTCGACGTCGACATAGATGGACAACGTCAGACCCGGAAGATGGTGATGAAGATAAAGCCACACGGTGGCGAGGTGGCCGCTATGTTGTATGGGCTGGCCGTAGCCTGTGGTGGTCAACTGGCCAAAGTCTATCCAGCCTATGCCGAACTGACTGGCTTTTACCATTCGCACGGGCGTGAGCTGGAGATATACAGCCACGTACCTGCCGATATTCAGCCCGACATTTTCGGCGTCTATGCTGACGAGCCGAACGGAACGTACCTGATTCTAATGGAATACCTCGACGAGGTAACGCTGCTGAACTCGGTGATGTCGCCCGAATCCTGGACAGACGAGCCTATCAGGCAGGCGCTTGACCAACTCGCCGGTTGGCACGCCCAGCACCTGAACAGGCAACTCCCGATTAATACCGTTTACTGGACAGATGCCCCTTCGCGAGACTATATGCTGAAGCTGACGCCGTTGTGGAAGGCATTGCTCCACAATGCGGCCGAATCTTTTCCTGATTTGTATACACCCAAACGGGTAGCCACACTGGCGGAAGTGATTCAAGCTATTCCAGACTACTGGCGAGAACTGGAGCGGCTGCCTAAAACGCTTGTTCACAACGATTTCAATCCCCGGAACACCTGCTTCAAGACCGTAGCCGGTGGGCTGTCTTTGTGCGTGTATGATTGGGAGCTGGCTACGTTTCATATACCGCAGTACGATGTCGTGGAACTGTTGTGTTTTGTGCTGGATGAAGATCGCTATGCCCTGCGCCAAACGTACCTGGATTATTACCAACACAGTTTGCATAGCTTGACTGGCCACTACGCCGACGCGCAAGCGTTTCGGTGTGGGTTCGAACTGGCCGCGTTCGACTTCGGGCTGCATCGGCTCGGCCTGTACATGATGGCACACACGATTAGCCCCTATCCGTTTCTCCCCCGCGTGGTGAACAGTTATTTCGATACGCTGTCATTTGCGTCGGGTTAACCCGAAGCAAGTTTTAATCCGTAACCGGCTTCTCGAACAACGCATAGTGGGCGGTTTCGTGGGGGAGAGTGTCGGAGAAATGCAGTGAAAAATTGTCGGAGCGCATCAGGCAAAAGATAACGTCATCGTAAAATTCCTGAAAGCGCAGCATGCCATAAGCGCCGATGTAAGACATTAAGCCCTGCTTTCGATACAATGGATGAACACCCACCGATTTAACCAGCAATACCTTTCTGTCAAGGCGAGGAAAATCACGGACGAACTTGGGCGTTTCGCCAGGAGCCAACGCCAGCGACTGGTAATTAGGCATACAGAAGCTCATGGCCACCAACTGCCCCGATTGTCGGTCGCGGAAAAGCACCGACGAATGTGGACACAGCTTTTCAGCGAACTGCTTATTATACAGCAACTGGAACTGAGCCCTGGAGATGGGCTTATAAGCCGGATTTGCGCTGAAAACCTGATGAACCAGGTCAGCCAGTTCATCTTCATATTGTAGCCAGGTGTCGGGGTTGAGCGGAATAAAATCAAACGGGATGTGCGACAGCCCAGCCAGGAGTTGTTGCTTATCGATGTAGGCAATCGGTATGTCATTGTGGCGAATGAGCCGACTCTCGAACTGGCTTCTGACACTAAAACCCAGTTGCTCGAGCAGTCGGGGGTAATACGTCGGGTTGACGGGCTCCCGGTCGAATCGGCCCCACGAAGGCGGTTCATGCAGGCGTAGCCGGTAGTTGTGGAAGGTGTTAAAATTCAGCGGCCCCACTATGGTCTGTCTGCCCCGTTGCCGGGCATCGGCATAGAGCAACGTAAATGCCTGCTGATTCAGAGCAAGGTCATTGGTCGTTTCCCAGAAACCAAAGTAGGCTTCGTTGGACCGCTCGGGAAAGATACCGACCAGCCTGATGGTCGGCTCGCCGATATACAAAATGATCTCGTTCCGGTCGGCTTCCAGTTGAAAAAGCTGTTCGATTAGGGCAGGATCGTCATCGCTGGCAGAGGCAACGGAGAAGAAGCGATCTGGCAGCGGGCCATCGTAAGGAATCCGGTCAATCAAGGTCATGGATTTTGCAACTGAATTTCGCCGGTACGTCCGTTCATAGTGATCCGCTGCCCGGTTTCAATCAGCTTGGTTAGCCCCGGCACATTAATGATGGTTGGAATGCCCAGTTCGCGCAGCAAAATGACGGAATGCGAAAGCGACGACCCTTTTTCGATGAGCACCGCCCGGCAGGTTGGGAACAGCACCGCCCAGCCCGGATCGGTTCGCAACGCACACACGATCTTGCCGGTCACGTCGAGGTTGTCGCGTGGGTCAGTGATGACAATGACCTCGCCCATTACCTCGCCCGGTACGCAGCCTGTTCCCTGTAACACCCCGTCTTGACGCACAGCAGGGGGGAGGTCTGTCATTGGCGGCGATGGAATAACTACCCGGCTGGGTACGTCTTCGGTGGCGTATCGGGCAAATTCGGCTTGTCGGTTTGCTACGAGTTCAATAAGATCAGGTACGTTAGCGGTACCAGCGGTGGCCATAAGTTCGGTTTCTGTCAGAAAGAAAACGTCTCGTGGACTGGTCAGTTTGTTGGCCATAACCAGTTTGCTGCCTAGGGCAAGATACAGGCTTCGGTACATGCCGAAGAGCCGGGTACGTTCGAGCCGAAGGGCCTCCCGGTAACGGATTGCCTGCTGCAATTGCCTTAATTTTCGCCAAACTGACCGTCGAAAAAAGGCTGATTGGCTTGTCAGCACTTGCGTTAGTTCGGCGGCGGCGTTTGTGTGCGATGTGGTAGTCGTTTCGGTCAGCGCGCTGGTGATCAGATCGGCCGTGAGGTAATTCCGCAGGTATTGGTAAAAGACGGTAGGAGCAAGCCGCATCGTGACGGTTTCCAGTTTCAGCTCACCCACTGTCCGATCGCCGTATTGATCGATAAATTGGTGAACAGCTGCATAGAAGGCTGGAAATTTGGCGTGTACCTGAGCAGGCAAATCGGCCGGATTGGCAAGAATCAGCGCCCGCAAATCTGGCTGCTGACGTACCTGACCGGCCAGCCGAATCATGGCCCTGACGGGCTGCGTACTTTCGATTTGCTTATCGCCCGACAGGTATCGGCTCAAAAACTCATCGGGTTGGGCAACGCCTGCTTGCGTTAACTTCCTGACCACACTGCCATTGGTCATCATTACGTAAAAATCGTTGATGATGGGCGTGGTCCAATTACCGAGTAGTTCGTTGTCGAGTGTCGTCTTCTGCCGCATCAGCTCGGTACTGGTTAATTTATTGAGATCCAGCCCGTAAAAGCGGTTATACTGGTTGAGGAAATGGGTATGAAAAGCAGGTACGTACCTGCCTAATCGTGAAAAAGCCCACAACAGCCGAGCGAGGTTGACTACCAACCGGGGCAGCATGACCAGTTTCTGGCGCGTTGTTTTCTTGGTATCCTGCACAAATTCGACGGGTTCGTCGAGACCCATCATGCGTTCCATATCGGCTTTGTTCTGCCTGAACGACGGTAGGAGTTGCAGTCCCCTGTACCAGTTGTTGATGTTATAGTAAATGCGTCCCTTCACCAGACCAAGCAACTGAGTGACCGTTGCTTCGTGGGCCTGAATCGTGGCTTTGGGTAACCCCAGCGTCTGCATGGTCTGGCGGTACACGGTGGCATAGGCACGGCTGGCGAAGCTGAATGTGAGTGGGGTCGTCACGCCGCAATAACTCTCCTGAATGTTTGAATTATCGTACACCACCACGTCTGGGATTGCCTGGGTGATGGGCCGCGACTGCACCACAAAAAGCTGGTCATCCGTCACCACAAACTCGACATCCTGCGGGCCACCAAACGCTTTTTCCAGCGATGTGCCTACCTGAAAAAGTTCATTCAACTGGCTGTCGGTCAGGCAGGGAATTACCTGTTTGTCCGGGCTAATCGGTGTTTGGTAAAGGCCAGGTCCGTTACCGGGGACCAGCTGCTGTGTTTTATGGACAATGACCTTCCGATGAACCTGCGCTGACTGTTTCAGCCAGTAAAACTCGTCGGCATCCAGCCCACCGGTCATTACTCCTTCGCCGAAACCGAACAGCGCATGAGCCGCCATCTCCTGCGGGTAATCGGGAGAGGTAGTGAATAGCACGCCGCTGGCTACGGGGGTAATTTGTTGTTGAATAATGACGGCTGGCCGGGCGTTGAGGGGCAGCCCTTTTTGCCTTCGATAGGCTATAGCCCGATCGGTATAGGCACTGGCCGCACAGCTCAATACGGCGCTGTAGATATCGCTCAGGGTAGTCAGATTCAGAAAGGAGTCCATCATGCCGGGAAAAGCGTGGGACATACCATCTTCATCGGCTACTGATGAACGGACCACCACTGCCTGCGCGGGAAAGCCCCACTCGGCCAGAATCTGGGCAATACCTACCTGATCGGCTGCTGACAGGCTAGTACCTAATAAGGCCTGTCGGCGAAGCGCGACTGCGGTTTCATCGGCTGGTAATCCGGCGAGGACGGGGTCAAACGTTTCGGCAGAAATAACCAGAAACGGGGGAACGGCTATGTTCAGCGTTTGCAACCGATATAGGCCGGCTGCTTTGCCGCCAATGGTGCCGGTTTTGGGGGCATGAGGGCCGTAGCAGATCATCGCGTACCGATTCGGAAATTGACAACCAGAATGATGGACAGATAGCTGACCAGCATGGCGAGTGAAACCAGTAACTCGGCTACTTTCAGGGTTTTCTCCCGCGGGTTGGTCACCGAACTAAGGTAAATGCCAACGGTGGCCAAGTACAACAAACCGATGAGGCAGAGCGGAAACAAGCCCGCATTTAGCTCATGAAGCAGGTAGCCCTGTACCAGAACGCTAACGAGCAGCACCAGCATGACAGTGGTGATGGCAGGTACGTACCCCATTGCTTTCGAATACGAATCGATGAGGGGGCGCTCGGCCTCGGGTACGTGTAGCTTACGGGCTATCTCGAACGCAAAGCCACCGAGTAAACTGAGCGCCGCCAGTAAGTAAAACCCACCCGATAGAGCATAGGCTGGTACATAAGCCGACCAGATCCAGGCAATGACCAGCGGCATGATGAGCATGTGGGTGATAGCGTAGAGTAGCAGGCGTTTTTTCAGGTAGTTGCCGACAAAAAATTCGTAGCGCATCAGTAAGCTGTAACCCACCGCCAGCAGCCAGCAAACCAGCGTAGGTACGCCCATCAGCACTGACCAGACCAGTTCGATACCAGCGCCAGTCAGTGAGGTATAGTGAAGTTGGCTCAGTGTGACCCGGCCCGATTGCAAGACCCGCTCCGGATGGTTAATGGCGTCCAGCGCGTAGTCTTTATGCTCGTCGAACACCCGCAGGCGGAAAAAGAAGGAAATGACCGCTATGATACCCAGGCTATCGCGCCAGCTGAAGGTGTCCGTGGTGAACGTTGGCCAAGTGTATGTCGCCACTGAGTAAACCGTCAGAAAAAGAACCGCAAACAGGGCCATATTTACGACGGGAAACCGCTGGTTCAGGTAAGCGATAAAACTGGGTACGTTCATGCGCCGAAAATAGCGGAAATACCTGCTAAGCAGATACGTTTATGCAGTTGGATTGATTTTTTGGTAGACATCAACCGCCTGTTTATGTATACCTTACTGGATGACCATTCTTTACAAAGCCAGGTATTGGCTGCTGCTCCTGACGGTAGTGCTGGGTACGTTCCTATGGCCGGGTGTGCAAACAGCGCTACAGGTTGATAACAGCTTAACCGTCTGGTTTCTGGACGACGATCCTGCGCTGGTCACCTACCAGCAGTTTAAGGCGCGTTTTGGTAATGATGAAGTGGTCATTGTCATGGTAAACGATGCACAGGGCCTGTTGAATCCGGCTTATTTTGCCTCTTTCACGGCGGTCACCAATGCCCTGGAGATCTTGCCTGATGTGGCGGGCGTCATTGGTCCAGGCAACACAAACATCCCCACAAAATCGCCCCTGGGCATGGACCTGATTCCCCTGCTCGCAGCCAATACGACCGCTACCGACGTTAGAAACAGGCTGGCTGCTCAACCAACAATCCGCGAGCAGCTATTCAGCCATGACTATAGCACTGCCCGGTTTCTGGTTACGCTGAAAAACAGGCCCGATTTTGATTTGCGGCGAGCTGAGGTGCTGGACACGATCAAAGCAACGGTAGAAAAACAGTTGCCAGATAAACGGGTCTTTTTCGGTGGCGTCGGTATTATTTACGCCGGGCTGAATGCCCTGTCGCAACAGGATTTCGGATTCTTTCTGGGCGTCGGTTACCTGATCATGGTCGTGTTGCTTTGGTGGATTTATCGCAAGCCCCTGTTGTTGCTATATACCATCGGTCTGGTGGCCCTGTCAACCTATTTTACGCTTGGTCTGTATGGTACCTGTGGCTATCGTATCAACCTGATGACGGTGCTGCTGCCGATCATTATTGTGCTGCTGGGTATCATGGACGCCATTCACGTGATCAATGAGCGAAACCAGCTCAGTGAAGCAGGAGCAGATAACCGCGAGAGTGCCCTACAGGCGTTGGCGGCAGTGTTCAAACCGTGTCTGTTCACGACATTTACGACCGCGGCGGGTTTTCTGGCACTGGAAACCAGTCCGATGGCTATTCTGAAGAATTTTGGCCTTTTCGCCGCTATCGGGATCGGGCTGTGCCTGTTTTTCACCTATCTGCTTGGGGTAATACTCCTGCCTCTAACTCAGCCGTCCCGGACAATAACAACGCTGACCGGAGATCGACTGGCGCACTTGCTGGGGCGGATTATGGCGAAGAAATCCTGGTTTCAGCTGCTTTCGGGGGCGCTTGTTCTCGTCTTCGGCTTAGGCATAACCCAGTTGAAAACGGATACCTACACGCTCGGTTATTTCCCCGACAGTCACCCGGTCGTGCAGGATCATCGCGGCATGGAAGCTGCCTGGGGACCGTATATGCCGCTTGAATTACTGGTAGAGCCCAGAGCTGGTCAATCGCTGTTCAGTCCTGCTGTGGTGCAGGCAGCGGTGGCTTTTTCTGATTCGGCCAAAACGCTGCCGGGCGTGGGGCCGGTCTTCGGCTTCTATTCACTGTATCAAAGTGTTTTCGAGGCACAATTCGGGGCCAAGAGTCGCAACGCATTAAAAAGTCGGTCTGCGCTGAAACTGGCGAACGAACAACTGGCGAACCGGTCCCCTGAATTGGCCCGTATGTTCATCCACGACCCCTCACATACCGGACGGGTTACCGTGTCAGGGACTATGCTTTCTGCCCGCGAGCTAACCGGTAAAATGGATACGCTGATGCGCATAGCCGACGCCACGCTGGGGCGCGTGGCCAGCGTGAAACCAGCGGGCTATCAACCCATGTATGCCGGTATTGTCAACTACGTGGCCGAGTCGCAGGTCAATAGCCTGCTGATGTCGTTTGGGCTGATATTCGTGTTGGTCTGGCTGTTTATCCGCGATGTTAAACTGGCGGCGTTGACGGTTATTCCCAATTTGTTTCCGGTCGTGGTGATGATGGGCATAATGGGTTGGCTGGGTATTCGCCTCGACACAGCTACGGCCAGTATCGGCGCTATCGTACTAAGTTTCTGCGTCGACGACTCGATTCATTTCATTTACAAGTACCGGCAAAACCGCCAGGCCGGGAAACGCCCCGACCTGGCCCGGTTGGCTACCATAACGCATGTCGGCCCGGCCATTGTACTGACCGCCTTCGTGCTATTTTCGGGTTACATCCTGATGATAGTTGGCTCGCTGGTGACCGTTCAACTGTGGGGTCTGTTAACGGCGGTGTCTATCGTCGGGGCGCTCTACGGCGAACTCGTTATCTTTCCACTTGTGCTGGAGCGGTTTGACCGGGAAGCGTAGTGCTACGGAATAATCCACGTTCCCTGTGCGCGCATGACCTGCTCGATCACATCGCGAACGGCTCCGTGGCCACCGGTTTTAGGCGAGATGTAGTTGCAGACAGCCTGAATTTCGTCGACGGCATCGGCGGGGCAGGTGCTTAGCAGATCGGCCCGGCTCAGAATATGGTAGTCGGGCAGGTCGTCGCCCATGTACAGGATCTCCGCTTCAACCAGATTGTCGCGCTTGAGGAAGCCCAGATAAACATCGAGTTTGTGGTTGGTTGGTCCGCCCATGAAAACGTCTTTGATGCCCAAGAAAGCCAGTCGTTTACGTACCCCATCCTGGTTGCCAGCCGACAAAATGGCCACGTTATAGCCCGACTTGATAGCCCGCTCAATCGCGTAGCCATCCTTGATGTTGAACGTCCGGTACATTTCGCCGGAAGCCAGCGCGTTGACACTGCCATCGGTCATTACGCCGTCGACATCGAAAATAAAGGTTTTGATCTGTTTGAAACGGTCTGTCATACCGCAAAGGTACAGGTAGGTTTGTGGTTTGACGTTGTGGTCTACTGCGGCGCTGCCGGAATTGTCAAATTGTGGAGCAACAGTAAACCACAAACTCACCTGTACCTTTACAGTATGAATCCTACTCAACTGCCTGAGGCCTTTCGGCAGCAGATGCAACAGCAACTCGGTGCTGAATTTGCCGCTTTTGAAGCGGCACTGAGTACGTCGCCCCCTGTAAGCATTCGCCTGAATCCGCGTAAACCCGGTTTCGACGTAGCCAGCAGCCCCACGATGGTGGAGCAGGCTACACCTGTACCCTGGTGCGATGGCGCTTACTATTTACCCGAACGACCTGTGTTTACGCTCGATCCACTATTTCAGGCGGGCGCTTATTATGTACAGGAAGCCTCATCGATGCTCCTGGCCGAGGCCGTTCGGCAAACAATTGGGCAACGTAAGCCTTATGCTGGTCAGCCTCCTGTTCGAGCGCTTGATCTGTGTGCCGCGCCGGGCGGGAAAAGCACCCTGCTGGCGTCTGCTTTACCTGAGCCAAATTTGCTGGTGTGCAACGAAGTGATACGTACCCGGATACCCATCCTGCGCGAGAACATGGATAAATGGGGCTATGCCAATGTCGTCGTCAGTCACCACGATCCTGACGAGTTTGCGCCCCTGTCCGGTTATTTTGATCTGGTCATGATCGATGCGCCCTGCTCGGGTGAGGGGCTGTTCCGTAAAGACCCCGCCGCCGTGAATGAATGGTCGCCCGATCACGTCCAGATGTGTTCGTTGCGGCAGAAACGTATTGTATCGGCAGCAGCCCCGCTCGTGGCCGATGGTGGCTGGCTCATCTACAGCACCTGTACCTACAATGACGCCGAAAATCTGGAAATGATCCGTTTCCTGAGCGAAAACGGATTTACGAACCGCCCGCTCGACCTGCCCGCTGACTGGGGTGTTGAAACCCGTACCGTTGGCGATGCCGTGGGGTACCAGTGCTATCCGCACCGGGTACGTGGCGAGGGCTTCTTCATCAGCGTGTTCCGTCGAAAAGCAGCCGCTACGGCCCCCGTCACCCGAAACCGGGGCTTCAAATCGGCCCGGCCGGTGCACCGCAAACAACTGGGTACGTTGCGGCCGTTCCTGAAAAACCCGGATGCGTTTTCGTACTGGGAAAAACCCAATGGCGATGTCATTGCGGTTCCGCTGGGCATAGAAAAAGAACTGGTGCTGATTGATACCGTTTTGCGCAACAAGGGCTTCGGGTTAGATCTTGGCGTGTTCAAAGGGACCGATTTCATGCCTGCCCATGCCCTGGCGTTAAGCACCGAGCTGGCTACCGATCTGCCGGGTGTAGAGCTAAGTCTGGACGATGCCCTTCGCTATTTCAAAAAGGAAAACCTGGTATTACCCGACGTACCCAGAGGGTGGCTACTGGCTCGCTACAAAGGCTTGCCACTGGGCTGGATGAAAGGTGTCGGGTCGCGCATTAACAATTACCTGCCGAAAGATTGGCGCATCCGCATGGAAATTCCCGAATTTTGATGGGGGCAGGCAAATCAAGCTGATTGAGCCTGATTTCGGGAAGGTGAATGACAACGAAAGAGGAAGTAGCGAATTTGTGTAAATTAACCTGACCTGCTCATTTTACAGCCTATTCCCACTATCCTATGAAACGAATTTTAGTATCGGTAACGGGTCTACTGGCGGTGCTGGCATTGGGGTATGCACTCGGTCCCCGGCATCAATTTGCGCTCGGGCCTGCTCAGACAGAATTGCCGGTAACTGATTTGGCTACCCTCGAACAAACCATCGCCGAGTCGGAAAAGCGGGCGGGGTTGAAGCCCGACAATGAAGCGCGCATTGTTTGGGCCGATAGTACCCGGAAAGTAAAGACACCCGTCAGTATGGTCTACATCCCCGGCTTTGGGGCAACCTGGGCCGAGGGCGATCCGATTCATAAAAAGCTGGCGAAACACTTTGGCTGCAATCTCTATCTGGCCCGCCCCGAAGAACACGGCCTTACCTCGCCCGACGCCTTCAAAGGCCTCACGCCCGACAAGTACAAGGCATCGGCTGAGCGGGCGCTGGCCATCGGGAAAGCCCTGGGCGATCGGGTTGTGGTAATCGGCACTTCAGCGGGCGGAATGCTGACGCTCTATCTGGCCCAACGCCACCCGGAAATTGCTGGACTGGTGCTGTACTCGCCCTGTATTGAGGTGGCCAATCCGGCGCTGAAACTGGCGACCAGGCCCTGGGGCGCGCAGATCATGAAGCAGGTGCTAAACGGTGAACACGTGACGGTGACTACCTACAAACCTGATCGCGCGCAGTACTGGCTAACGAGGTACCATATCAACGGCCTGATTACGCTGCAAACGATGCTGGACGAGTATATGACGCCCGACGAATTTGCGAAGGTGAAGCAGCCCCTGTTTATGGGCTATTACTATAAAGACGAAGACCATCAGGACAAAGTCGTGTCGGTAGCGGCCATGCTGACGATGTATGAGCAACTGGGTACGTTGGCCGATAAAAAGGAGAAGGTAGCTTTCCCGAAAGCGGGCGAGCACGTGATTGCGTCGCACTTCACCTCGGGTGATCTCGACGGCGTGTATCGGGCTACCGAGCAGTTCCTGACCAACACCATACGATTGGTACGGCGTCGGGCACGTTGATGGTCAATTAAGTTGGTGTAGTTTTGTTACTTCATTAATTCAATCAAAAATGCTTCAACCTAAGTCCGTTGATGTAGCCATCAGTGTTTATGGAAAGCCGTATTTAACGGCTGTCACTCTGCTTTCGTTACTGAAACAATCTGGTCAGTGGATCGACACGATTTATTTTATTGAAGAGCGTGAGCAGCCAGCCAACACCGATTTAGAGCCGCTCCGAGAATTACTTAAGCCCTATAAAACGATTTATTACCGTCCCTGGATTCACTATGGTTATCGGAACATGAGAACCGATAAACGGCGGCATCTGTTGGCTATACCCCCATTTCGGCAGTCAGTACGATACCAATACGCTTGGGAGAAATCGGATAAGAAATACCTGTTCGTCACGCATAACGATGTGCTTTATACCGATGATCTAGTAAAGGCATACCTTGAAAACATAGGTGATGCCATTGGTATTGGTAAAGTAGGCCAATGTTGGAACTGCCCTGCTTACAAAGAAGGACTGTGTGATGGAGATCGCTATCAGACATATCGCCCAGAGGCCGCTGAAGTAGAAGCACTTTATCAGAAACACGGCGATCCGCGCGGTGGCAACTACCGGAATATGATCAGTGATGGTAAAGGATGGCCTTTGCCCGAATGTCGGCTCAATGAGTACGCCTGTATGGTGAATCTCGACGTGGCCCGTCCAATGACTATGCCTGAAGGTGAAGCACTTCCCTTTTGTTTGTTTGGCTACATAGACCTCAACACCGACTGGTTTCGGTCTGTCAATCAGCGTGGGCAACACCCCGTGAATTTTGATTATGATCCATATGCCCGGCACAGCTGGGTTAATGCCCTAAATAATGGCCATCGGGCGCTATCCGACCGTACCATTTACGATGCGGAAGAAGAGATTGCCCGGCAGTATCTGGAAACAGAATTTGGGGTCAGCACCCAACAGAGGTAGCCTGTAGATACTGAATTAAGTTACTTTTGCGCTCCCTGAATGGCTACTGCCGACAGTATAATCAGCAGACGGTACGGTTTGTTAGGCGCCTCATTGGTCATTCTCATTCTACTCTTTTTATTCTAACTTATGGCTTACGGACTCCTTAACGGAAAGCGCGGCATCATTTCGGGTGCCCTCGACGAAAAATCAATCGCCTGGAAAGTGGCGCTTAAAGCCCACGAAGAAGGTGCCACGTTTGTGCTCACCAACGCGCCAATCGCCATGCGGATGGGTGCTATCAAGGAGCTGGCCCAACACTGCAACGCTGAAATCATCCCCGCTGACGCTACATCGACCGAAGATCTGGAGAAACTCTTTACTCAATCGCAGGAAATTCTGGGTGGAAAAGCTGACTTCGTGCTGCACAGCATCGGCATGAGCCCCAACATCCGGAAAGGCCGCGCTTACACCGACCTGAACTACGAATGGTTCAAGCAGAGCATCGATATCTCGGCGCTGTCATTGCACCGGATGTTGCAAACGGCCTATAAGCAGGATGCCATCAGCGAGTGGGGTTCGGTTGTGGCCCTGACGTATATGGCCGCTCAGCGTACGTTCCCCTTCTATACCGACATGGCCGAAGCAAAATCGATGCTCGAATCGATTGCCCGTAGCTTCGGTTATCACTACGGTAAATACCGGAAAGTGCGGGTGAACACCGTGTCACAGTCGCCCACCGTCACCACCGCCGGATCGGGCATTGGTGGCTTTGATAAATTCTATGATTTTGCCGACAAAATGGCGCCACTAGGCAACGCCTCAGCCGACCAGTGCGCCGACTATTGCCTCACGCTGTTCTCTGACCTGACCCGCATGGTGACCATGCAAAACCTCTTCCACGACGGCGGCTTCGTCAATACCGGCGTGTCGATGGAAGTAATGGAAGGACGATAAAACGAAGTTCTCCGTCTTCTGTCGCATTGCCAGGCAACGTACCCACCGGTAGCATGCAGCGCAACAGAAGACGGAGAACCTTTTAGCTGACTACGTAGCACCGGCTATTCCCGTCGATGCCCCGTTCAACCTGGATTTGAACGGTGATGCGTTCCTTGATCTCGTGCCGGTGCGAGATGATGCCGATCGTTTTCTGACTTTCCTGCTGGAGCTTTTCCAGCATCACAATCGCCGTATCGAGCGATTCCGGGTCCAGTGTCCCGAACCCTTCGTCGATAAACAGGCTATCGATCTGCACGTTCTGCGACGCCAGATCAGACAGGGCCAGCGCCAGTGCCAAACTAAGCGTAAACGTTTCGCCGCCCGACAGACTGGTGATTGTTCGTTCGGCCTGTCCCTGATACAAATCCACCACAAACAGTTCGTCCTGCTCTTCGCGGGGCGACAGCAGCAGGTAGCGATCCGTCAGGTTTTTCAGCCGCCGGTTGGCCAGGCCAATCAACTGGGCCAGTGTCAGGCTCTGGGCAAACTTGCTGAATGAATCGCCTTTGGCACTGCCAATCAGTTTGGTGAGCTCTTTCCAGGGCATCACGTCCGCCTCCATCCTCGCCAGCTCGGCAATGGCTTTCTGATGCGCCGTCACGCTTTTCTTGTTTGTGTCTAGTTCGCTACGTGCGTAGCCAGAGTCGGTCAACAGTTTCTCGTGTTTCTTTCGGGCCGTATCAAACGTGGCTTTTACCTCATCGGGCGTCAACGCTGTCTTGCGGGCCTTATGAGCGGCATCCAGCCGTTTCTGTTCGTCGGCAATGCTTTGGTCGAGCTCTATTCGATCGCGGTCCAGTTCGTCGCGTTGTTTCTGAAGCTTCTGCGAAGTGGGTACGTCCAGTAACAGTTGCCGGGCCACGTCGGCTGAATCGAAGCCCTGTTTTTTCAGTTGCGGCACGAGTGCTGTACTAATGCGCCGCTCGTCGGTTAGGGCTGCCTGTTCATCCTCTTCCGTCTTCTGCTGAAGTCCGGTCTGTGTGGCTATGCGGCTCTGCACATCGGCGAGGTTCTTCAGCAACGTACCTGCCCGCTGCGGCCAGTCATCACTGGCATAGAGCGCCTGTTTCTGCTGCGTGAGGGAGTTGATCGCTTGTTGGTGCTGTTGCAATTCGGTCAGTTGCTGAATCAGGAGATCGATGGTGCGTTGTTTCTCCCAAAGCGAACGCAGCGTTTTCAGGTCGGCCTGTGTAGTGGCTAACTCCCGTTGTTCGCTCCTGAGCAATTCCGGCCCTGCGTCTTCGGCCAGTTGGTTAGCTTCGCGCAGTGCGTTGATCTCATCACGCTTTCCCCGAAACTGATCGCGAAGGGTTTGCTGGGTACGTTCTGCCTCGGCTAGTTGAGCCTCCTGCGCAATCAGCTTATCCGACAGCCCCCTCGTGGTTGTTCGGGCTTTCTGAAACTCATCCTTCACCAGCAGTAGCCTGGCGGCTACTGTACCCAGCTGATTGATGTAGTGGGTGGCATAGGGGTGCTCCGGTGAGCCACATAGCGGACAAGGTTCACCATCGACCAGAGCTTCGCGCAATTCCGTTAAGTTCACCTCGGCACTTAACCGACGTTGTTCAGCGTCGAGCTGGTTGACGGTTTCTTCGGCACTGCGCTCGCGCTCGCGGGCCGCGGCCAGCAACGGCAGGAGCAATTCAATCTGGCTTTTCAATGCCTCAATCGGCTCGGCCAGCTTCTGCCCTTTAAGAATCCGGTCGCGTTGTTCTTCTTCCAACAGAATCAAAGTGCCCAGCACCTTGTCGCGGTCAATAGCCTGCTGGCTACGCTCGGGAAGGGTAGCTGGTGTAACGTCCGGGTACGTTTCCAACAGGGTGTCAATCCGTGTTTGCACGCCTGCCCGGTCTGCCTGCAGGTCGACCAGAGAACTAGCCACATTGTCCAGCGTAAGCTGATGTAGTGGACTGCTACGCAGTTCCGGTTCAGTGGTTGCCTGTTGCCGAATGCGCTGAAGCAGGGGTGCAGCGGCGTTTTGCTCGGCGGTAAGCTGATTCTGTAAGGTGGTTAGCCGTTCCCGAAATGCGTCGATAGCTGCACCGGCCGCAGTTGAGGTTAATCCTGGCGTACCCACAAACGCGACTGCCTCGGCCACCAGGTTGTTGAGCCGTTCAGACAGCCGGTTTAATTCAGCTGTTACGGTTGCCCGATCCTGGCGTGCTTTCAGTATAGCGCGTTCGGCCCCGGCCAGTTCGGTAAGCAGGCCAGCCAGCGGCGTGGCCTTGTTGTGCAGCAGCAGGCGGTCGCGGTCGGGGGTAAAGGAAGCGGTTCGTTCGGCCAGTTTTTCGCCGGTTGCGGCTAATCTTGCCAAGACCTTCTCGGCCCGTTCGGCGTCATCGACAAACTTCTTCTCGGCTTCAAACAGCTTGATCTGCGCTTTTACCTCGGCCAGTTGGGTATCGGCCAGCACTAGTTGATCGGTCAGCTCGGTCACCCGGTCGGGACTCAGCATCCTGATCGAGCCGATGCCCACCCGTTTAATATCAATCTGTTCGTCGAGGTACTTGGTATGCTCGTAGGCTTTGCGGCTCAACTGCCGGTAGATTTCCGTACCGGTCAATTGCTCGAGCATCTTGCTCCGTTCCGATGCCTTCGATTTCAGAAACTGGTCGAATGCGCCCTGTGCCAGCACAATCGACTTAATGAACTGTTCATACGAAAGGCCAATCAATTCTTCGTTCTTCTTCGGAAAATCGCGGAGGTCTTTAATAGGAAACAGAATACCCTCTGGCTTATCGTCGGCCAGTCGGGCAACTTCCATTTCGTAGTTGTTCCAGTTATTCTTCCTGTTTTTGCGAATCGACCAGCGCGACCGGTACCGGTTGCCATCGACTTCATATTCTACTTCGGCATAAGCGCTCGTATTAGGCTCTGCCGCCGCCTGCCGGTTTACTATCAGGCCATCGTCAGTAATAGCCGTGCCCGAGATAGCCCCATTTAATCGGGGAAGCCGGTTGAACAAAGCAAGGGTCATCACATCGAGCAGCGTCGACTTGCCAGCGCCCGTTGGGCCAGAGATCACAAAAAGACCGGTGTCGCCGAGGAGGCCGCTGGCAAATTGAATAGGCTCGTGTTCGCCATAAAACGAATTGATATTACGAAACCGGATTTGGCGAATTTTCATGCTGTAGCGGAGCCGTCTGCTCCGTAACCATTGTATAAAGTTGTTGGTAGGTATCAATAAGCTGGTCGCGCTGGGTATCGTCTACCTGCGCCATCACCAGCCGTTGCGCAAAAACATCCAGGTACGTCAGGTCGGCCAGATGGGTATCGGCATCGAACAACGATTCCAGGTTCTTCCGCTTATTCCGAAACAGAAGCCGGGTTTTGGTCAGGATAAACGGAGCATCTTTATAGTCGCGCTGCAACTGGTCGAAATGCATGCGCGTGCTAAGACTTTCGGCATCCTCTTCTACCAGTACTTCCACCAGGGCAGGCAAGGCGTGCGTCATCTCCAATTGGTTTAGCCGTTCCCGCACCTCGTCGAGTGTACCGGTTATATGCCGAAACGGACGGGCCTGCGGTACCGGTACCGACTCAATTGCCACGAGTTGCCCGTTCTCTACGGTCAGCTGCAGTAATTGATGCGCATTATCACGCTCAGCGAAGCTTAACGGAATAGGCGATCCACAATAACGTACTGCCTCGCTGCCGCCCACCCGTTGCGGTACATGTATATGACCAAGCGCTACGTAGGTAAAGCCCTCGGGGAAGTGTTCGCTCGAAAAAGCCGCCTGACCACCTACGGCGTGAATCTCGCGTTCGCTTTCCGAAACCGACGCTCCATTTACATAGAGGTGACCCATCGCCAGTACGGGTACGTCTCTATACTCGCTATGACAATGATCCACGATTCGCTCGTAGTGGTTCCGGATGCCCATTCGTAGTGCCTCTACCCGGTCTTCATAGGTTTGTCCGGAAATAGACTGACGCAGGTCAGCATCGCGCAGATAAGGCACTGCTGCTACTAATAGGTCAGAGGAGCCATTGGCAAACCGGATCACTTCATCGGGACAGTTCCCATTCGTACAGCCTACCACATGGATGTTGAGATGCCGGAGCAGTTCTTTGGGAGCGTTGAGTTTGGTAGCCGAATCATGGTTGCCGCCCGTAATGACAATCCTGACAGATAACGGAAGCAATCGGGTCAGGAATTGGTAATACAACTGCATAGACCCATCATTTGGGTTGGTTGTATCGAAAATGTCGCCAGAAATCAGCAATACGTCGATCTCACGGCGTTCCACCTCCTCAATAAGCCAATTAAGAAACAATGTGTGGTCTTCGCGAAGGTCGGAACGGTATAATCGTTTGCCTAGATGCCAATCGGCTGTGTGTAAGATCCGCATAATGAATAAGGGGGCTAACTTTCTTTTGTTATATAATGTCTAGCCCACATAAAGGACAGCTGTAGGCTGGCCGTTTCAATGATACTTCCTGTCAGGTGTTACTAGCTAAAGTACAATTTTTGTAGGTAACTCTAACTACCAAAAGCGACGTGAATAAATAGTTTAAACTTTTTTCGGTCGTTTTTTCTCTGTTTATCAGTCAATTAGGCTTTTGCAGCCTCTATTCAATGAAAAAACTTTCAACAGGGTCTTGACACGGGGCAAATGTTGCCCTACTTTTGCAGTCCCAATCAGGAACAACGGCGGTGGAGCAACAGCAAAATCGCCGCTTTTACTGAGGACGGCACAGGGTCAGCATCCCGGCAGAGTACAAAAATTAAA
>NZ_WAEL01000029.1 GCF_011742925.1 Fibrivirga algicola | reverse complement strand
ACGCAACCTGACCCTGCGAAGTACCGCCCTCCGGGGCCGGTCAACTATTCAATCGGCTGTAAAACAGGGTACTACCATTGGCCTGTGGTTTCCGTTGCCCACCCGCTCTTGATGACCCATACGGGTTATTGACGCCCGTCTGTTATTTCCCTTGCTTTGCCCGGGTCAACAACCCGGTCCGATTTGATTCAATGTAAATACCGCTTTTTTAGTCAAGTCCATCTAGTTTCTACTAACTATCTCTTGCATGAAACCTTCTTTATACGCTCTATTTCTTTGTCTTACGTTGACTGGCTGCTGGAATGTGGCAGATAAAGAACTGGCACCAGTAACAACGCCGACAGCACCCGTGATAGACATGGTTCCCGTAACTGGGAGTACGTTTGACATGGGTACTACTTTATACGATAAAGAGATGCCTGTACATAAGGTTAAGGTTGATGACTTTAAAATAGGCAAATATGAAGTAACTCAGCAGCAATGGATTGCCGTGATGGGAAGCAACCCGTCTGCTAGGGGAAATTGTCTCGACTGTCCAGTAGAATCGGTTAGTTGGGATGACGTACAGGCATTTCTGGTCAAAATTAATCAGAGGCTACCTACCGGTAAAGCGCCTTATCGGCTTCCAACGGAAGCCGAATGGGAATATGCAGCCGGTGGAGGGAATAGCTTGCCCAGAACCCGTTATGGAAACGGCAAGAATTTAGCTGATGTTACACAAATAAACTTTAAAGCCACTACTGTTACTGACCAGGAAGTGAAAGATGGACTCGCGGTCAAGGGTGGCGATATAGGTACGACGACGAAAGTAGGCAATTTTTCACCGGCTACTAATCCGTTAGGACTGTATGATATGAGCGGGAATGTATGGGAATGGTGTAATGACTGGTATGGTCTTTACACCACAGACGGAACAACGCAGATGAACCCCAAGGGCCCTGCAACAGGTACATTGCATGTTCTAAGGGGAGGTAGCTTTATTATTGCAGTGACAGGAGCCCGAATTGCCTGGCGAGGCACACCAGAAGATAAGCCTAACAAGGATAGGCAACCTGACTTTGGCTTCCGCCTGGCATCTGACAAGTAGGCCATCCTTATCCATTGAATCGACAGCTTGTACTTCAGCTTCTAGCCGC
>NZ_WAEL01000028.1 GCF_011742925.1 Fibrivirga algicola | reverse complement strand
GTAGCCGTTACCGATGGGTTCACCGTGATGGTCGCCGTTGCTGAAGCCGGACAGGCATCGGCCGCCGATGGAATACAGGTGAATGAGTAGCTGGTTGTTACGATAGGGGAAACAGAAATGGTGGCTTGCGTAGAGCCGGTGTTCCACGTCAGTGACCCAACACAGTTGTTGGCGGTTAACGAAGCTGATTCGCCTACGCAGAGAGCGGTAACCGACCGGGCGATGGTCAGGTTGGGCACCGAACCGTTGTAAATAATAATCGGGCAGCAGCTTCCGGCCTGGCAATTGGTGCCAACCGTGGTAGAGGTATAGCTGTAGGTCCCCGCCGTAACAATAGTCAGGCTGTTACCGGTGCCCACCGAAACCCCGTCGCGGAACCACTCTACATTCTGCAGGTCAGTCGTTAGACTGGTCACATAGGCATCGCCCTGGCAGAGTTTCACCGGGACCGTAAAGCAGGCGCGCGCCAGGTTATTGCGGGGAGTGCCATCGGCCGAAGTAGCCGTGACACCGGCAACGTTGGTGAGGACACCGTTGGCAACGGCCCGTACCGTCACCTGATAGCTTGCTGACGCATCGGTCAGCAACGTACCTGGCGACCAGGTTACCTGTACCTGACCTGAGCCAAGCAGGGCCGTGGTGGCCGCTGGCGTTGATGAAACGTATTGCATGCCCGCGTCGAGGGTGTCGCGAATGACAACACCTGTAGCGGTGCTGCCACCTACGTTCGACAGGCTCAGGGTAAATGTGGCCGTACTACCCTGAGTAACACTAAAGCTGTTGCTGGCTTTGGTGAGTACCAGATCGGGATCACCGGCCGCGTAGCCAAAGCCCAGGTTATTGGGCAGCAGGCCCCCTGCCGAGCTTTGGACCACAATAACGGCGGTGCTGCCAATCAGGGAGGCATCGCTGTCCGCAAGCTCATCGCTGCCCTGGTTGGCCAGTACCAACTTGCGGTTGGGGGGTGCATCGGCGGCGTTGATCCGAACGTCGTAGCTGGTGTTGGGCTGAATGGTGCTGGTAAACGAGAACAGACCGGTTGCTGTGGTCAGTGTTGTTTCGCGGAGTACCCCATCGCTGGTGAAGAGATTAACCCGAACGTTGGGTATTCCAACCTCAGCAGCATCGAAGATGTTGTTCTGGTTGTCGTCACGGAATACATAGTTACCCGGTGGGGTAGGGCCGGCTGCTGATGCCGGTGGGCTTGGTGGGGCTGCCAAGGCGGTAGAGCAGCTGCTCAGGAGCCCTAACAGCAGCAGGCAGTAGTGCCTTAATAACGGATAAGTTGC
>NZ_WAEL01000026.1 GCF_011742925.1 Fibrivirga algicola | reverse complement strand
CTGCTCATCGAGGGGGCACCGGGTTTCTCTGTAGCAGGCTCCTACCCCGACGGGCAGACCATCGTGAAACATATTGGCCAGGACCGGCCCGACGTGGTGCTGATGGACGTGGACATGCCCGGTGCCGACGGCATCGAGTGTGTGCGCCGGGTGAAGGAGGTGAACGCCCAGGTGCGGGTGCTGATGCACACCATGTTTGACGATGACGAGCGGCTGTTTGCCTGCCTGAGCAACGGGGCCGACGGCTACCTGCTCAAGCGCGACTCAGCCACCTACCTGCTGCAATCGTTGAAGGAGATCAGCGAAGGGGGCGGGCCTATGTCGCCCAGCATTGCCCAGCGGGTGCTGACCACCTTCCGCGCACCGCCCAACCCAAAACGAGAAGAATACGGCCTGACGAACCGTGAGCGGGAGATTCTGGAAATGCTGACAAGGGGTTACCCCTACCGGCGCATTGGCATCGAGTGCGACATCTCGATTGAGACCGTGCGGCGGCATCTGAAGAACATCTACCAGAAGCTACACGTGCAGTGCAGCACCGAAGCGGTGGCCAAAGCAGTGCGAGAGCGGTTGGTTAATGGGGCCTGATGTGGAGGTACTTAATATCAGCGAAGACAATAGTATACCAAAGGCATTTATTACTACTTGAAGTTTACCGGATTTAACAATCCAAAATATAACTCTAACACAGTTTACTCGCTAATTAGTGAGGAACATAATTAACAATTAAAACCACACTAAAGATGTTCATAAAAAGCCAGTATAGCAGTTGGCACTATACTAGCTTTCACCAAGTATCAATTAATTTCTAAACAATGAAATTCAATTCTCTATGAAGCAGTTATGCGCCCTACTCTCCGTTTTATTTCTCCTTTCAGGATGTAGTAAAACAACTGATGTTGCCCCTGATCTAGCCGCGGCAATCGCCGGAACCTACAACGCAACGAAAGAAATCGACGACTACCCAGGAACCAAAGATGATGTAACAATAAATTTGCCGACTAAAACCATATCAGCAACGATTGTACTTACTCGAAAGACCGAAAAAACTGTTTCGTTGACATTAAATTATAAAATAGCTGGACAACCAGATGACCTTTTAGAATTTGGCGATTTTGAGGTAAAAGCTAATGGCGGCAATTATGATATTTCTAACATCGTTGCTAATGGCTTAATCGCCGAGGGGACGACTGGAACAATAATCAATAAAACACTTACATACAAATTTCAAAGCGGCAAAACAGGAACTGGTGCGATCTATTCGACATTTATTGCCAGCAAATAAACCACTCATTTGCCAACCTGCGCATCTCGATTGAGATTATGCGGCGGGACCCAAAAACTACAGACGCAGAGTGTAAAGTGTAGCATCGAAGTGTGGCTGAGGCCGTGCAAGAACAGACAATAAAAAGGCAGTTGCCTGGTATATTCCAGATTGCTTTACCTCGAACAGATTCAAATTTTACTCCGATAAAGCTTAAGTCCATATGAAAAATCTGTACAGGGGTGGTCAGTAATATCATTAAACATGCCGGGGCGACG
>NZ_WAEL01000025.1 GCF_011742925.1 Fibrivirga algicola | reverse complement strand
CTCATTCGTGATGGGGTGAGTATGCGTTAGGT
The DNA here is from genome assembly GCF_011742925.1 of Fibrivirga algicola. Classification (GTDB taxonomy): domain Bacteria; phylum Bacteroidota; class Bacteroidia; order Cytophagales; family Spirosomataceae; genus Fibrella; species Fibrella algicola. Next base: position 1,679 of record NZ_WAEL01000025.1, on the reverse strand, counting down.
AAAGGATAAAATATTGGTTTTAGAGAGTGAGGTATCTGATTGAGCGCCGATCAATTAATAATTGATGCTCAGTTAGATACCTCACTCTTTTTGTGTCTAATCGTTATATTCATTTAACGGCCAAAATCGTTGACTCGTAAAAGACATTCGACGTTATGAGAACGAACTTTACTGGCTGGCTACTGGCCCTGTTGCTCACTGGTAGCTTTTTGTTTCCTCAGATCGTACAGGCTACCCACGTTCGGGCCGGAGAGATAACCACCCGCCGGATCACGGGTACGGGCACAGGGCTTACCTATGAAATTACCCTGACGGCGTACTACGACATTCAGAACGGTCGTGATGCAGCCGAATCAGCCGATGAGGTGCTCTTCTGTTTTGGCGATGGAACCAGTATCAATGTTCCCCGCACGTCTATCACCTTACTGAACCGGGCCACAACGATCAACGTATATCGAACTACGTATACGTACCCAGGACCAGGCATTTACGCAATCTCAGCGCGTATCGTAAATCGGAACGGAGGGACGCGTAACATCCGGAATGGGGCCTCACTAGAAGTTCAGTTTTTTGTCACAACGACTGTTTTAGCTAATGCCGCCTTAGGTTTCAACAGCAATCCGATTCTACTGAATCCTCCTGTTGACACGGCTCGGATTGGTCAGAAATACTGCCATAACCCGGCCGCCTACGACCCGGACGGCGACAGCCTGGCGTATCGGATCGTCATCCCTCAGTATTCGGGCGACGGAGCACCTTGCCGCACACTGCCTGTTCCTCAGTATCAACTCCCGGCAGATGTTATTTCACCGGGGCGTACTGAAGCTGGTGCCAGTCCGGCCACATTTACGGTCAATTCCCGAACGGGTGATGTCTGCTGGGATGCACCCGTTGAAGCAGGCCAATACAACTACGCGTTTATTATTCAGGAATGGCGAAACGGGGTGTTGATCGGGGAAATCACCCGCGATGTACAGGTCATCGTGCTGGACGCCAACAACCGACGACCGCTGATCGATCCCATTGCCGATATCTGCGCTGAGGCAGGTACGTTGATCACCCGGAACATCCGGGTGACCGATCCCGATGGCAATCGGGTGGTCGTCGTGGGCTTCGGTGGCCCCTTCAACCGATCCCCCGATAATGTGCTCTATGACCCACCAATTATCAGTCCGTCTTATGCCACGCTGACGCCAAATGGTACAAATCAGGCGTCACCGGCAACTGGTATCTTCTCCTGGCAGACCAACTGTGCGCAGATTCGTCAGGCGCCGTACGATATTACCATCAAGGCTAATGATCTGCCCACTAACCGGGCTCCATCGCTAGCTTCCTTTGCTACGTTTGGTATTCGCCTGATTGGGCCACGACCGCAGAGTCTAACCGCGCGGGGAGTAACGCTTGGTAACACCTCTGGGCGAGCTATCCAACTAAGTTGGACGCCCTATTCGTGTAGCCCGGCGGGCGGGGCCGACCAGCCAGCGGCCCAGATGCTCATCTACCGCAAAGAAGGCTGCGACAACCGCACCCCGCCCCCCTGCGTCACCGGCATCCTGCCCGGCTACACCCGCATCGGGCAGGTGCCCCTGACAAGCTCGACCTTCACCGACACCACCGCCCTGCGGCGGGGCGTCTCCTACAGCTACCGCATCGTGGCCCAGTACCCCCTGCCCGTGGGC
>NZ_WAEL01000024.1 GCF_011742925.1 Fibrivirga algicola | reverse complement strand
ACCTAGACCGGTGCTGAGCCTACAAGCCAGTTCCACACTGGTAACCGTCAACACGCCCGTTAGCCTGTCTGCCATTGGTTGCCAGGGGACAGTTAGTTGGAGCAACGGCACAACGGGCAGCACTATTACCGTGACCCCGACTCTGGCCAGCCAGACCTACAGTGCCACCTGTACCACGGGCCCAGGCTGTTTCACCACGGCCAGCATCGTCATCAACACCGCCCCGCCAGCCACCCTCTCAGTCAACAGCGCAACCATCTGCTACGGCAGCACGGCGACCCTGAGCACTTCGGGCTGTGTGGGCACAGTCACCTGGAGCAACGCCACCACAGGTACGTCCCTGACGACACCTGTTCTGACCAACACCACCAGCTACACGGCCACCTGTACGACCAGCACGGGCTCAACGGCCACGGCCGTGGCGACGGTAACGGTACTGGCTCAGCCTCTGCTCAGCCTGCAAGCCAGCTCAACGCTGGTAACCACCGGCACTCCCGTAAACATCTCGGCCATCGGTTGTTCGGGCACCATCACCTGGAGTACAGGGGTCACGGGGGCCAGCATCACGGTGACCCCGATCCAAGCCACTCAGACGTATTCAGCCACCTGTACGACAGGGCCAGCTTGTTTCACCACAGCCAGCATTGTCATTAATACTGCCCCGCCGGCGAGTTTGGTTGTCACTTCAGCTACCATCTGTTACGGTAGCACTGCTAGTCTGTCTGCATTAGGGTGCAACGGTACGGTGACCTGGAGCAATGGAGCCACGGGTACGTCTCTGACGACTCCGACCCTGACCAGCAACACGAATTACACGGCCACTTGTACCACCGCCACCTCAAGTACGTTCGCCGTAGCTACGGTGACAGTACTACCTCAGCCGGTGCTCAGCCTGCAAGCCAGTTCCACACTGGTAACCGTCAACACGCCCGTTAGCCTGTCGGCCATTGGTTGCCAGGGTACGGTGAGTTGGTCAACGAGTCAGATGGGTAGCACCATCACCGTGAACCCAAGTCAGGCCACTCAAACCTACAGTGCGACTTGTACCACCGGACCGGGCTGTTTCACCACGGCCAATATCGTCATCAACACCGCCCCGCCAGCCACCCTCTCAGTCAACAGCGCAACCATCTGCTACGGCAGCACGGCGACCCTGAGCACGTCAGGCTGTGTAGGCACAGTCACCTGGAGCACAGGAGCCACGGGTACGTCTATAACGACCCCTGCCCTGACAAACACTACCAGCTACACGGCCAACTGCACGACCAGCACGGGCTCAACGGCCACGGCCGTCGCTACGGTGACGGTACTGGCTCAGCCCCTGCTCAGCCTGCAGGCCAGCTCGACACTAGTGACGGTAGGCACCCCTGTGACCCTATCGGCCATGGGCTGTTCGGGCACCATCACCTGGAGCACAGGGGCTACAGGGGCCAGCATTACGGTGAGCCCAATCCAGGCCACTCAGATCTACAGTGCCACCTGTACCACGGGCCCGGGCTGCTTCACTTCGGCTAGCCTTGTCATCACTACCGAAGAGCCGGCCAACCTGATCGTAACCTCAGCTACCATTTGCTACGGCAGTTCGGCCACGCTCACTGCCGCTGGGTGTGCCGGAACCATTAGCTGGAATACGGGCACTACAGGAACGTCTCTGACGACGCCCGTGCTGACCCAGACCACCAGTTACACCGCCACCTGCACCACAGCCACCTCTAGCACGTTTGCAGTCGGAACTGTAACGGTACTAGCTCAGCCAGTGCTCAGCCTGCAGGCTAGTGCAACACTAGTGACTACAGGCACACCCGTTAGTCTATCAGCTATTGGTTGCGCAGGTACGGTTACTTGGTCAACCAACCAGACGGGTAGCTCTATCACCGTTACGCCAACGCTAGCCACCCAAACCTATTCGGCAACTTGTACGACGGGACCGGGCTGCTTTACTTCGGCTAGCATTGTCGTTAACACAGCACCACCGGCAAATCTGATAGTTACTTCAGCGACGATCTGCTATGGCACCACCGCCAGCCTATCAGCACTTGGTTGTGCCGGTTCGGTAAGCTGGAATACGGGCACGACGGATGCAGTCCTCAACACTGGGGCGCTCACTCAGACCACCAGCTACACGGCCACCTGTACTACGGCGACCTCAAGTACGTTCGCTGTCGGAACGGTAACGGTGCTGGAGCAGCCACTGCTGAGCCTGCAAGCCAGCACTACGCTGGTAACGATGGGGACGCCAGTGAGC
>NZ_WAEL01000023.1 GCF_011742925.1 Fibrivirga algicola | reverse complement strand
CCGAATACGGGGTCAATCAGTGTGGCAATCGGTACCGTACCGGGTACGTACACGTTGGTCTACCAACTCTGCGACAAGCTTTCGCCAGTGACCTGTGCCACGGCCAATGCTATTGTGACGGTAACGCCGAGCGTGATCACTGTGAACGATTCGGGTACAGCTTCGGCGGGCACGGGTGGAACGGCGATTGCGGATGTGACAGCTAACGATTTCGTCAACGGGGTGCCAGCTGCGCTTGGTATCATGGGGAACGCTGTCGTCGCAACGGTAGGAACGTACCCGGCAGGCATCACGCTGGACACCAATACAGGTTCCATCAGCGTGGCCATAGGTACCACACCAGGTACGTACACAATGGTCTCCAACTGTGCGATAAGCTCTCGTCACCGACTTGTGCTACGGCGCTGGCTATCGTGACGGTCTCACCAAGCGTGATCGCAGTGGACGACGCTGGTCTGGCCTCGGCGGGTGCAGGGGGCATAGCCATCCCAAACGTTGCTACCAACGATATTGTTAATGGGCTGCTGGCTACGTTAGGGAACGCAGGAAATGCTGTGGTTTCCGCAGTAGGGACGTACCCGGCAGGTATCACCCTGGACACCAACACCGGGTCAATCAACGTCGCTACAGGCACAATGCCGGGTACCTATACACTGGTCTACCAGCTCTGCGACAAGCTTTCGCCAGTGACCTGTGCCACGGCCAACGCCATCATTACCATATCACCAAGTGTAATTGCGAACGGCGATGATGGTACAGGTTCAGCCGGTGCAAGCGGTATCGTTATCGCTGACGTAACAGATAATGATTTTGTCAATGGTGCACCGGCTGTACTGGGCGTTAACGCTACGGTTGCGTCGGTGGGTACATACCCAGTAGGCATCACATTGAATGCGATAACTGGTTCCATCAGCGTGGCCGCAGGTACAGCACCGGGAACGTACACGTTGGTCTACCAACTCTGCGACAAGATCTCATCACCGACTTGTACTACGGCAACCGCTATCGTAATCGTCTCACCAAGCGTACTTGCTGTGAACGACTCGGGCACCGCTTCGGCTGGTACGGGCGGAACAGCCATCGCAGATGTGACAGCTAACGATTTCGTCAACGGGGTGCCAACTGCGCTTGGTATCACGGGGAACGCGGTCGTCGCAACGGTAGGAACGTACCCGGCAGGCATTACGCTGGACACCAATACAGGTTCCATCAGCGTGGCCATAGGTACCACACCAGGTACGTACACGATGGTCTACCAACTCTGCGATAAGCTTTCACCTGTGACCTGTGCCACGGCCAATGATGTAGTGACCGTGACGCCGAGCATAAATACTGTTAGTGATTCGGGCACCGCTTCAGCGGGCACGGGCGGAACGGCTATCACCAATGTGGCTACTAACGATGTAGTCAACGGCTTACCAGCTGCGCTGGGCATCAATGCTGAGGTTGCTTCGCTGGGTACGTACCCAGCGGGTATCACCCTCAATACGACGACTGGTTTCATCAGCGTGGCTATCGGCACAGTGCCGGGTACTTATACACTGGTGTATCAACTCTGTGATAAGCTTTCACCGGTTACCTGCGCCACAGCTAACGTTTTCATAACGGTATCACCGAGCGTGATTGCCAATGACGACACTGGTACGGGTTCTGCTGATGCCGACGGCATCGTTATTCCAAGTCTGGTGGCTAACGATATGGTCAACGGCTTGCCGGCTACGTTAGGCAATGCCGGGAATGCTGTGGTCTCAGCAGTCGGCACGTACCCATCAGGTATCACGCTCGATACGAATACGGGTTCAATCAGTGTCGCCACAGGCACGGTGCCAGGTACCTATACGCTGATCTACCAACTCTGCGACAAGCTCTCGCCAGTGACCTGTAATACGGCTAATGCTGTAGTAACCGTGACGCCGAGCGTGATCGCCGTGAACGATTCGGGCACGGCTTCGGCTGGTGCGGGCGGAACAGCGATTGCGGATGTGACAGATAACGACGAGGTGAATGGCTTACCCGTCGTACTTGGCCCTGCGGGTAACGCTGTGGTTGCCGCAGTAGGGACGTATCCGGCAGGCATTACGCTGGACACCAATACAGGTTCCGTCAGTGTGGCAATCGGTACTGTACCGGGGACGTACACGTTGGTCTATCAATTGTGTGATAAACTTTCGCCAGTGACCTGTGCTACGGCAAACGCTTTCGTAACTGTATTACCAAGCGTGATCGCCGTGAACGATTCAGGTACAGCATCAACTGGTACAGGCGGTTTAGCTGTCTCGGACGTAACGGATAACGACGTAGTCAACGGTGTAGTAGCCACACTGGGTGCTGCGGGTAATGCCACAGTTGCTTCAGTCGGTACGTACCCATCGGGCATCACGCTCGATACGAACACAGGCTCAATCAGTGTGGCTGTCGGCACCGTGCCAGGCACCTATACGTTGGTGTATCAACTCTGCGACAAGCTCTCACCGGCTACCTGTACTACGGCGCTGGCTGTTGTCACGGTCTCACCAAGTGTGATCGCCGTGAACGATTTGGGCACTGCTTCGGCTGGTACGGGCGGAACGGCGATTGCGGATGTGACAGACAATGACGAGGTGAATGGCTTACCGGTTGTGCCGGGCGTCAAC
>NZ_WAEL01000022.1 GCF_011742925.1 Fibrivirga algicola | reverse complement strand
CTCTCATGTCTAGGGGTGGCGACCGCCTACTCTCCCGGTCGTGACACCAGTACCATCGGCAGTGCGGGGCTTAACGGCTCTGTTCGGAATGGGAAAAGGTGTGCACCCGCCCGTCGTCACCAACCTCCTATATCTCTAACCTTGCCTCAGCTCAGTGACCTCGCGGCCACGCACCTCAGCGCGGTAATGCCTGTCAGTCTTTTGCCCATCGAGAAGAAAGCCATCTGCCACACACATTATCGTATCATCAATCACTCGCTCGCAAGCCCACGATCAGATCAGCCATTGCGACCTTAACCTGACAGGCTCATTAGTACGGCTCGGCTCCATCCATTTCTGAACCTCCACCTGCCGCCTATCAACGTGGTCGTCTCCCACAGCCTTTATTAACGGATGACTCATCTTGGGGCCGGTTTCGCACTTAGATGCTTTCAGCGCTTATCCAATCCGCACGTAGCTACTCGGCCGTGCCGCGGGCACGACAACCGATCCGCCAGCGGTGCGTCCAACCCGGTCCTCTCGTACTAAGGTCAGATCCCCGCAATCATCCCACGCCCACCACAGATAGGGACCGAACTGTCTCACGACGTTCTGAACCCAGCTCGCGTGCCACTTTAATCGGCGAACAGCCGAACCCTTGGAACCTTCTCCAGCCCCAGGATGTGACGAGCCGACATCGAGGTGCCAAACCTCCCCGTCGATGTGAGCTCTTGGGGGAGATCAGCCTGTTATCCCCGGCGTACCTTTTATCCTTTGAGCGATGGCCCACCCATGCAGCACCACCGGATCACTATACCCTACTTTCGTACCAGATCGGCCTGTTTGCCTCACTGTCAAGCTTGCTTCTGCTATTGCACTCCACGACCGATTACCGTCCGGCCTGAGCAAACCTTGGGAAGCCTCCGTTACCCTTTCGGAGGCGACCACCCCAGTCAAACTACCCACCAAACACTGTCCCCCGAGGGGTTAGACAGCCAATTGCTAAAGGGCGGTATTTCAAGGTTGGATCCACGATGCCTAGCGACACCGCTTCAACTCCTCCCGCCTATCCTACACATCAGCAACCAGCCGCCCATGTTAAGCTGTAGTAAAGGTGCACGGGGTCTTTCCGTCCCGTGGCGGGTAAGCGGCATCTTCACCGCTACTACAATTTCACCGAGCTCATGGCTGAGACAGTGCCCAGATCGTTACACCATTCGTGCAGGTCGGAACTTACCCGACAAGGAATTTCGCTACCTTAGGACCGTTATAGTTACGGCCGCCGTTTACTGGGGCTTCAGTTCAGACCTTCGAGTTGCCCCTAAGCCCCCCCCTTAACCTTCCAGCACCGGGCAGGTGTCAGACCCTATGCGTCATCTTTCGATTTGGCAGAGTCCTGTGTTTTTGGTAAACAGTCGCCTGGGCCTTTGCTCTGCAACCTCTCAGGCTTGCGCCTGAGGAGGCCCCCCTTCTCCCGAAGTTACAGGGTCATCTTGCCGAGTTCCTTGGCCATGATTCTCTCGTGCGCCTTGGGCTATTCGCCCCAACTACCTGTGTCGGTTTACGGTACGGGTACCCAACAGCTAGAGCTTCTACACCTTTTCTTGAAACCAACTTTGAGCTCTCGCTTTGGCCGAAGCCGCCGCTCAGCGCCCTATTCCCGCAGGACGCGCTCTCTCCATCAATTTGTCAGTGTATCGCACTGCTGGGTAGTGCAGGACTATTAACCTGCTGTCCATCTGACCTCCGCTTTCGCTCAGCCATTAGGTCCCGACTAACCCCGGGTTGACTGGCGTCGCCCGGGAACCCTTAGTCTTACGGCGTGAGGGGTTCCCACCCTCATTCTCGTTACTTATGCCTACATTTGCTCTACCACGCGGTCCACCAAGGCTCACGCCTCAACTTCACCCCCCGCAGTATGCTCTCCTACCATCAAGTACTAGAATCTAGTACTGATCCACCGCTTCGGTGATGTGCTTGATGCCCGTTTATTATCGATGCCCGCCCCGCTCGACCAGTGAGCTGTTACGCACTCTTTAAAGGAATAGCTGCTTCCAAGCTAACCTCCTGGCTGTCTCGGCAGCCGGACCACCTTTGTTCAACTTAGCACACACTTGGGGACCTTAGCGGATGGTCTGGGTTGTTCCCCTCTCGGAGCAGGACCTTAGCACCCTGCCCCTCACTGCCCAACACCCACCTGCGCATTCGGAGTTCGACTGAAGTTGGTAGGCTATGACACCCCCGCATCCAATCGGTCGCTCTACCTCACAGGTGGTAACATTAGACGCTGTTCCTAAAAACATTTCGGAGAGTACGAGCTATTTCTCAGTTTGATTGGCCTTTCACCCCTACCCACAACTCATCCGGAAACTTTTCAACGTTTATCGGTGCGGTCCTCCACGGTGTGTTACCACCCCTTCAACCTGGCCATGGGTAGATCACCAAGTTTCGCGTCAACAGCCACTAACTAAGCGCCCTATTCAGACTCGCTTTCGCTTCGGCTCCAAGACTCCAGTCTTTTAACCTCGCTAGTGACCGTTACTCGTAGGCTCATTATGCAAAAGGCACGCTGTCACTTCACAAAGAAGCTCCAACCGCTTGTAAGCACCCGGTTTCAGGTTCTATTTCACCCTGGTACGCCCAGTCCTTTTCACCTTTCCCTCACGGTACTCTTCCCTATCGGTCTTCTACAGTGTTTAGCCTTGGCAGATGGTGCTGCCAGCTTCAGAGGGAGTCCCTCCGGCTCCCCCCTACTCAGGATACTCAACCCACAGACCAACGTGACCACTACGGGACTCTCACCCCCTGCGGTTGGCCTTCCCAGACCATTCGTGTTTATCGTTCTGCTTGATGTCGAGTCCTACAACCCCGACCTGGCCGTAACCAGACCGGTTTGGGCTTCGACGCGTTCGCTCGCCACTACTGACGCCATCACTGATTGTTTTCTTTTCCTCCGCCTACTTAGATGTTTCAGTTCAGCGGGTGAGCCTCTAACCGAAGTTAGATGACGGTCCTTCAGACCGCCGGGTTTCCCCATTCGGACACCTGCGGATCAGCCCGTGCCAGCCGGTCCCCGCAGCGTTTCGTCGCTTGCCACGTCCTTCTTCGCCTGTAGAAGCCAAGGCATCCCCCGGGTGCCCTTTTGCTGCGTTAAGGTCAACTGACC
>NZ_WAEL01000021.1 GCF_011742925.1 Fibrivirga algicola | reverse complement strand
GCCACAGCCGGTTCTGAACCTGGCGGCCAGTTCCACGCTGGTAACCGTCAACACGCCCGTTAGCCTGTCAGCCATTGGCTGTCAGGGTACGGTGAGTTGGAGCAGCGGCGAGACCGGTACCAGCATCACCGTGACTCCAACGTTGGCTACTCAAACCTACAGTGCGACTTGTTCGACAGGGCCAGATTGCCTCACCACAGCCAGCATCCTGATTGAAACAGAAGCACAAGCGGTGATCTCCGTTAACAGCACCACTGTCTGCTACGGCTCAACAGCGACCCTGATGGCGACTGACTGCGCTGGAACGGTGACCTGGAATAACGGCACCACGGGTACGTCCCTAACCACACCAGCCCTGATCGGCACCACCAGTTACACCGCCACTTGTACCACGGCCACCTCCAGTACCTTCGCGGTGGCAACGGTAACGGTGCTGGATCAGCCCTTGCTGACGCTTTCAGCCAGTGCTACCTTGGTCACGGTGAACACCCCCGTAACCCTGATAGCCAATGGCTGCACAGGCAGCGTCACTTGGAGCAACGGCACCACCGCCAACACCATCACGGTGACACCGACGCAGGCTACCCAGACCTATAGTACTACCTGCACCACGGGCCCAGCTTGCTTCACCACCACCAGCATCACCATCGAAACAGAAGAGCCTGCTACCCTTGTAGTTACCTCAACTACGGTCTGCTACGGCAGTTCAGCAACGCTTATCGCCTCAGGCTGTCTGGGTACCGTCACTTGGAGCAACAGCACCACCGGCACTACGCTGGTAACGCCTGCTCTAACCGGCACTACCGACTACACCGCCACTTGTACCACGGCCACCTCAAGTACCTTCGCGGTGGCAACGGTAACGGTGCTGGAACAGCCCCTGCTTGACCTGACCGCCAGCGCAACGCTGGCAACCACCGGTACGCCCGTTAGTCTGTCCGCTATCGGTTGTTCAGGCACTATCACCTGGAACACAGGAGCCACGGGGGCCAGCATCACGGTGACGCCAACCCAAGCGACCCAAACTTACAGTGCTACCTGCACCACCGGGCCGGACTGCTTCACCACGGCCAGCATCCTGATTGAAACAGAAGCACAAGCGGTGATCTCCATTAACAGCACCACTGTCTGCTACGGCACCCCGGCCACTCTGACAGCCACTGGCTGCGCAGGCAGCGTCAGTTGGAGCAACGGCACCACGGGTACGTCCCTAACCACACCAGCCCTGATCAGCACCACCAGTTACACGGCCACCTGCACCACCGCTACCTCATCCACCTTCGCTGTTGCGACGGTAACGGTGCTGGATCAGCCACTGCTCACCATACAGGCCAGCAGAACCCTGGTGACCGCAGGTACGCCCGTGAGCCTGTCGGCCATCGGTTGTGTAGGCACGGTGAACTGGAGCAACGGCGCAACGGGCAGCAGCATCACAGTAGCCCCGTCTTCGCCTAGTCAGACCTACTCAGCAACCTGTATCACAGGCCAAGATTGTTTCATAACAGCTAGTCTTGTCGTCGAAACAGAAGCAGCGGCGGAGATCACCGTCAGCAGCGAAACGATCTGCTACGGCAGTTCAGGTGCGCTCAGCACTTCAGGCTGTGCAGGTACGGTGAGCTGGAACACAGGTGCTACGGGTACGTTCTTGACCACGCCGGCCCTGACCACTACCACCAGTTACACCGCTACCTGCATCACCGCCACATCGACGGCCTTCGCTGTGGGCACGGTAACGGTACTACCACAACCAGCATTGAACCTGACTGCCAGTTCAACACTGGTAACGATCAATACGCCGGTAAGCCTGTCGGCCCTTGATTGCCAGGGTATCGTGAGCTGGAACACCGGCGCGACGGGCAGCACCATCATGGTAACACCAACACTGACCACCCAGTTGTACAGTGCTACCTGCACTACGGGCCCAGCTTGCTTTACCACCACATCGATCGTGATCGAAACGGAAGCACCGGCTGATATCACGGTAGACAGCCAAACCATCTGCTACGGCTCAACAGCCGTTCTACAGGCGAACGGGTGCACTGGAGTGATAACCTGGAGCAACGGCATAACAGCTACGTCACTGACCATCCCAGTACTCACCCAGACTACTAGCTATACCGCTTTCTGTACCACGGCCACCTCATCGGCCTTTACCATTGGCACGGTAACGGTGCTGGATCAGCCTTTGCTTGACTTACTAGCCAGCTCAACATTGGTGACGGTCAACACACCGGTAAGCTTGTCGGCCATTGGTTGCCAGGGTACTGTCACCTGGAGTACAAGTACCATAGGAGCTACTATCATAGTGACTCCAACGTTGGCCACTCAGACCTACAGTGCGACCTGTTCGACAGGGCCAGATTGCCTCACCATAGCCAGCATCCTGATTGAGACAGAGGAACCTGCTACCCTGACGGTCACCTCAGCTATTGTGTGCTACGGCACGTCGGCTACACTCACGGCCGCAGGTTGTGGGGGTACCATCAGCTGGAGCAACGGCTCAACAGGCTCAACGTTGGTGACACCGACTCTGACCAGCACCACCGACTACACGGCCACCTGCACCACCGCCACCTCCAGTACCTTCGCCGTGGCAACGGTGACGGTGCTGGACCAACCCCTACTCAGCCTGCAAGCCAGTGCTATACTGGTAACTACTGGCACCTCCATTAGCCTGTCAGCTACTGGCTGCGCAGGCACGGTAAGCTGGAATAACGGAGAAACCGGTAGCACTATCATGGCGACGCCGACAATGGCTAGCCAGACTTACTCGGCCACCTGCACAACGGGACCAGGTTGCTTCACGACCGCCAGCATCACTATCGAGACAGAAGTGCCAGCGATGATCAACGTCAATAGCGAAACAATCTGCTACGGCACTATTGCTACCTTAATGGCTACAGACTGCGCCGGGACCGTTACCTGGAATACGGGCGCCACAGGTACGTCTTTGACAACACCTAGCCTGACGCAGACCACCAGCTACACGGCCATTTGTACGACGGCGACCTCCAGTACCCTCGCTGTGGGCACAGTGACGGTGCTGGATCAACCTCTGCTCGAGCTGACCGCCAGTTCAACGCTAGTAACCACCGGTACCCCCGTCAGCCTGTCAGCCATCGGTTGTTCGGGCACCATCACCTGGAGCAACGGAGCAACCGGTAGCACTATCACGGTCGTACCAACCCAGGCCAGCCAGACCTACAGTGCCACCTGCACCACCGGTCCAGCTTGTTTCACCACAGCCAGCCTTGTCATCACTACCGAAGAACCAGCTAACCTGATTGTGACATCAGCTACCATTTGCTACGGTAGTTCAGCTACACTTACTGCGGCGGGTTGTGCTGGAACGATTAGCTGGAACATGGGCGCTACGGGTACATCCCTAACGACACCCGTGCTGACCCAGACTACCACCTACACGGCCACATGTACGACGGCTACCTCAAGTACGTTCGCCGTAGGCACGGTAACGGTGCTGGAGCAGCCGGTGCTTAGCCTACAGGCTAGTTCCACGCTGGTAACAACAGGTACACCCGTTAGT
>NZ_WAEL01000020.1 GCF_011742925.1 Fibrivirga algicola | reverse complement strand
GGCAACGGTAACGGTGCTGGATCAACCCCTGCTCAGCCTACAGGCGAGCGCAACACTCGTTGCAGCCGGTACCCCCGTCAGCCTGTCAGCCATCGGCTGTGCGGGCACCATCACCTGGAGCAACGGAGCAACCGGTAGCACTATCACGGTCGTACCAACCCAGGCCAGCCAGACCTACAGCGCCACCTGCACCACCGGGCCAGCCTGCTTTACCACCGCCAGCATCCAACTCCTGACCACCGCCGCCCTGGGGGACTTCGTCTTCGAGGATGTCAACAAAGATGGGGTGCAGGACAGCAATGACCTACCCATCGCCGGAGCCACGGTCACCCTGCTCCAGAACGGCAGCCCCGTGGCCACCACCACCACTGATGCCAGCGGGCTCTACAGCTTCACGGGCCTGGCCCCGGGCACGCCTTACTCGGTGAGCTTCACCACCCCAGCGGGCTTCTCGACCACGACGGGGGCCAATGTGGGCGGTGATGATGGCCTGGACAGCGACCCGGTCAACGGGGTGACGGCCTCACTGACGCTGGGGGCCGGGGAGGTCAACGCCAGTCTGGACGCTGGTTTTGTGCGGCCCCTTGTGCCGCCGGTGAGCTATGCCCTGGCCAAGAGCGTAGACCAGAGCCGGGCCGAGAAGGGCGGGGTGGTGACCTACACCATTTCGCTGACCAACACCAGCCCAACGACCGGCACTAACGTAGTTGTTACCGACGCCTTCAGCAGTTCGGCCCTGACGCTTGTTGGCTCCGTTACCGTCTCAGCAGGCAGCTTTACGCCATCGCCAACTGGTGGAGAATGGACGATTCCGTCACTCACTGGTGGCAGCGTGGTTACGCTCCAATATAAGGCGCAGGTCGAAGTAGAAGGAATTACCTATAACGTAGCCACCGCTCCTGATGGACATACGGCCACGGCTTGTGTGACGGTGCCCTACCATGTCTGTGACAATGTTCCCTTCGAGTTCCTGATTTCAGCGCCAGCCAGCTTTAGTGCTTACCAGTGGTCGCGCAACGGCACGCCAATTCCAGGGGCCACCAGCCCAACCTATAGTGTTACAGAAGCGGGTGAATACACTGTTTCGGTAACAAATCAGACAGGTTGCACAGATGGTACCTGTTGCCCCTTCGTAATAATCACGGATGCCGCCCCCAGCCTTACCGCAGTGGGTATAGCGGCTAACTGTATAGGTGCTACGCCGCAAAACACAGCTAGTATTAGCCTGGTAGGCAGCAGCCCGAACGCAATAAGCTACAACGTTAGCCTGGGCAGCAGCTTTACCACACCACTACTGGCCAACAACCAGTCGCTGTCGGCGGTAAGTGGCGGAGTGTTGCTGGCCAATCAGGCAAACCCCGATGAAGCGCCTGGTCAGAGCTACACGATTCGGGTGTACTCAGCTACTGGCTGCTACAGCGATGTGGTGGTCGTGATTCCGCCAACCCAGTGCGCGTGTCCGGCTGTGAAGTGTACACCGTTCACGGTTCGGAAAGTGGCGAAGAAGTAGATTACACCCGAAGACTCCAATAACGCAATCAGGCCAGCCTCACGAGGGTTGGCCTGATTGCGTTATTGGAGTCTTCGGAACAGTGATACCTTTCTATAAAATCGATTAGCAAGCTAATAAGCTTACTGCGTAGCCAGTTAATCAGTTAACCGCGCGTAGGTACGTTGTAGCTGCGGCGTGTGTGCATTTTTCGTAATCAATTGAAGTATGCTGGTCTTATACCTTGTCTGTTTTCCAAGAGTATCGCCATAGTCTATATTCGAGGCTGGCATAATTCTTGTCTGTCTACCCCTTTCCTGCTTTAAAACGCTTACCACTAAAGCTTATATGTCCACCATCATGTTACTGGCCTAACTTTAGGCCTTGCCATCAAACAGGACAGCCCAATCTATACTTAACTTACTAATCATCAGTGCTTTATACTTTTACACAAGACAGCACTTTAGCACCCTACTTATCCCATATATAAGTATATAAACCCTAACATTTAAGTTCGGTCTCATTATTGATTCATGACAGTAGTCTGCTCCCCACTTAGCAGTACAATTATCTGATCATGAAAAATAAGTATTTGCTTTTCCGCTGGGCGTTTGTCGGCCCTAAGACGTTCAGCTACAAGCTCTTCCTCTTTTTTGGACTGTTACTCCCTATCGTTGCGCAGGCACAATCCATTTCGGGAACGGTTTTCAGAGACTTCAACAGTAACGGTGTCTACGATACGCCACCCGCTTCAACTACCCATACAGAATTGGGACTCGCTGGTGTTGAGGTAAAGGTTTTCAACGCGGCTGGCGCAAACGTAACGCCAGGGCTTGCCGTAACCACCACGGCAAGTGGGTCGTATACAATTACCCCTACTCAAAGCGGCCCCTACCGGGTTGAATTAACTTTCCCTGCCAGTCTTGACCACTATTTTCAGGGATTTGTGGTCAGTAGTCAAGCGTCGAATGTGCAGTTTGTGACAACGTTGCCTGCCACCGTAAATTTTGGCGTCATCTATCCAAAAGATTTTTGTCAGCCAAACCCCGACCTGGCCGTATCCTGTTTTGTGAGCGGTGACCCATTATTGGCGGGTAGCAGCGTAGCGGATGACGATGCACTTGTTAAAGTACCTTTCGGAATAGCCAGTGCCAGCACGACGTCGCCCACGAAACTAGCAACAGCACTTGACGTGGGCAGCGTTTGGGGAGCGGCCTATCAGCGTACAACCAAAAAATTATTTACTTCTGCTTTTCTGAAACGGCATGTAGGCCTTGGCAAGTTAGGTCTGGGAGGCATTTATGTGACCAATGTTACCACTACTCCAACCAGCACAACGTATGCCGATCTCGAGTCATTGGGTATCGACCTGGGTGCTTCATTACTTGGTGCTCGGACACTACCCAGTAGTGGCACCGTTTCGAATAATGACGCTAACGTCTTCAATTTGGTAGGCAAAATCGGCCTTGGCGGACTTGCCATCTCTGACGACGAAAGTAAGTTGTACACTATAGACTTGTACAACAAGCAACTGATTATCATGAACATCGGCAACCCGGCTAAAAGCAGCCTGGTCGCAGCTGATCTTCAATTAGTCAGTTTGCCTGCACCAAGTTGCCCGAACGGTAGCGGTGCTGTGCGTCCATTCGCGGTGAACGTTGCGAATGGAAAGGTGTACGTTGGACTAGTATGCTCGGGCGAGACCAGTGTCGTTTCAAGTGCCTCCAATCTGACGGGGTATGTGTATGAGATGGAACCGACGACAAACGTATTTTCTACCTCTCCTATATTGACTATTCCGCTGAGTTACACGAAAGGAGATATGCATACTAGCTGGGCATCACTGGGAAACACCTGGAGCCCGTGGGTTACCACCTTCACTCAATTATACCGGGGGGGAGCCTCAACAGTTGGTGCACGCGTTGGCCGCGCTCAACCCATGCTCTCTAACATCGGCTTCACCGACGATGGCGACATGCTGATCACCATGATGGACCGGGGTGGGCATCAGCTAGGTTATAGGAACCGAAATACGACAGATACCAAAATAACGCCCGACACCTTATATAATGGTTACATTAGTGGAGACCTCCTGCGCGCTCGCTACAACGGGTCGGCTTGGGCGCTGGAAAGCAATGGTCGGGTTGCAGCTACATCGACGAAAGCCCTGTTAACAGGCGCTGGGGTTGCTAATAGTCAAGGCCCTGATGGTGGCGAGTTTTACGCCAATGAAAACTATAATGATGGTACTAATGATGTTCATCAGGAGACTGTACAAGGTGGGTCCGTTGTTGTACCTGGCACTAACCAAGTAGTAACTACTGTAATGGATCCCATATCTGTATGGTCAGGCGGATTTAGTTGGTTCAGCAATACGAACGGAGATGACCTTAAGCGCTATCAAGTCTACCTCACGGTGGGCACAGGAGCCAATGCAGCTACTTATGGGAAAGCGAATGGACTAGGTATCATTGCAGCGACCTGTGACCCCGCCCCTATTCAGATTGGTAACCGGGTTTGGAAAGATACCAACAACAATGGTATACAGGATGCAGGCGAATTGCCACTGGCCGGGGTCATTATTTTGCTGAAAGGAACCGGTCTTCCCACCGCAGGCGTGTCGGTAACAACAAGCGCAAGTGGCGAATATTATTTCTCGAATCGCACGGCTACCTCGACAACAGGTTTTGCCAATAGTCTCAGTTTGACCTACGGTGGCTCTTACTCACTAACTTTCCCACTAAGCGCCAGTGCAGGTACGTTGAATCTGAGCGGCAAGCCGAACTCAGCAACAGGTACGAATGCGGATGCCATTGATACCGATGCCAGTTCGTCAGGCCTGATTTCCTTTTCGCTAGGCTTACCCGGTCAGAATAACTTCAATTATGACGTGGGGTACATCGAC
>NZ_WAEL01000002.1 GCF_011742925.1 Fibrivirga algicola | reverse complement strand
AGTAGCCCCAGCATGTTTTATGATATTACTGACCACCCCTTTCACGAAAAAATATAGATCGCGTTGCTGGGCTGTAGGCACCTGGGTCAACACGCTCTCATCGGGCATATTGATCTGGTAGGCGATGCCCGCGGTCTCGAACAAATTGGCTGCGTAGCGGTAGATGCGTGCGCCCAGGTAGGCGCTTTGCTCATCGCGGGGGCTCACGCTCCAAACCACATCGTCCAAGGCATTACTTACCTGTCGCGTCTCTTCAACCAGCTGATTCAGCAGACATGCAGATTTGTGCGGATCAGACAATCCATTTCGGGCCAGGGCCCCCAGCAGACCGATGCTGCTCAGCGAAGAACCAATCTCATCGTGGAGGTCGGCCGCAATCTGATTACGGATGTCATCCATCTGTTTTTTGCTAGAACGGTGGTGTATATACGTCGACGAGATAAGTAGGCCAAACAGGGCGATTACCGACAGTTCGGCCCAACGACCCGTGTGCAGGAGTGACGTCAGCAACGGCTGCTCGGGTAGCCAGTCAACCGAAGGTCTGTGACGTACCCAGTCAGTAGCAGACCCAACAAGCCCTGACAAAGCAGAGGCCAGTTGAGACGCTTTGCTGATGGCCAGCCAATCCGCAGGTAGAGTCAGTTGTAGACTCAAGCCAAGTAGTATGATCAGTTCGATACACAACAATACGTACAGACGCGGTTTGGCCATGTTGAGCGGCCACAAGTCTGTCGAAAGGGCAGTTGGGTTGTACTTCATGAGGCTGTAGAATCAAGACGTTAACTGTAAGCGGTTGAAACGGCCTAATCGCGGGCGGCTACCGTGTCGAAACGGAGTTCGCCGTCGTCACCGATCAAGAGCGTCAATACGCTGCCTTTGCCAATCTCGCCGGATACGATCAGGCGGGAGAGGGGACGGCGTAGGCGGTTACGGATCACGCCCCGCAGTGGCCGGGCTCCGTATTTAGGGGTGTAACCTTCCAGCGCCAGTTTCCGCCGGGCCTCATCATCGATCATAACGGTGATTCCCTGCTTGTCGAGTGTTTTGAGTAACGACGCCAACTGAATGTTGAAAATCTGGACGATCGCCCCTTCCGAAATAGGCTGGAACGGCACGATCTCGGTGAGTCGGCCCAGAAATTCGGGGCGGAAGAAACGGCCCATGATCTCCAGCAGTTCGTTCGAGGCGGCTATTTCGCCTTTCGCGGCTTTTTCCACCACAAAGTCAGAGCCAATGTTGGAGGTGAACAGGATAATCGCGTTGGAGAAATCACCCTCCCGACCAAGCCGGTCATGGAGCAGCCCTTCGTCCAGAATTTGCAGAAAGATGTCGAACACGGACGGGTGCGCTTTCTCGATCTCATCGAAGAGCACCACCGAGAACGGCTGCTGCCGGATCTTAGTCACCAGCAATCCGCCTTCTTCGTAACCAACGTACCCCGGAGGGGCTCCGTAAAGTAGGGCCGCCGAGTGTTCTTCCTTAAACTCCGACATATCGAAGCGGATCAGGGCCCGCTCGTCGTTGAACAGAAAATCGGCCATTGCCTTGGCCAGTTCCGTTTTGCCGGTGCCGGTAGGGCCTGAGAAGAAAAACGAGCCAATTGGCTGACCGGGGCGGCTCAGGCCCGAGCGGTTTTCCAGAATAGCATCGGCAATGATGTTCACGGCATGGTTCTGCCCCACTACGCGCTGCTTCAGGTGCTCGTCCAGCGCCAGCAGTTTGTCGCGCTCTTTCGACTGTATTTTCCCGAGCGGAATGCCCGTCCGGTTCGCTACCACGGCGGCTACTTCGGCCGGTTCAACCTTGTCACGTACCTGCTGCCCCAACACCTCCAGTTTGGTCAATACCATGTCCAGATGGTCGATCAAGGCCTCGGGCAGATCAAAGGCATCCGTCTCTAAGTCGGTTTCCAACTGGCCCAGCAATACCGGGCTCAGGCAATTCTTCACCTGCCTCTCAAACCGGCGAACGTCAGGCATGAGAGTCAATGA
Organism: Fibrivirga algicola; assembly: GCF_011742925.1. Classification (GTDB taxonomy): domain Bacteria; phylum Bacteroidota; class Bacteroidia; order Cytophagales; family Spirosomataceae; genus Fibrella; species Fibrella algicola. The sequence continues at coordinate 820,950 of NZ_WAEL01000002.1, read as the reverse complement.
ATCAGCATCCGTAGCTTTCTCCCGTAACGCAGCCAGCAGTAGCCGGAGACGTTCTATCTCGGGCTGGGTGGTTTCGGCGGCCATTTTCATCGCGGCCATTGTGCGGTCAATCAGGTCAATGGCCGCGTCGGGCAGTCGGCGGCCTTTCAGGTAGCGTTTGGCCAAGCGGACGGTTTCGGCAACGGTGGTATCGCCCACCCCAATCTGGTGGTGTTTCTCAAACAGGGGCAACAGCGTCTGCACCATCCAGGTAGCCGTAAGTTCATCGGGTTCCTCAACGGCCAGCACCTCGAACCGGCGAGCAAAGGCTTCGTCTTTTTCCAGGTACTTGCGGTATTCGTCGTTGGTGGTTGCGCCAATCAGTGTCAGCTCGCCCCGCGCCAGTTCAGGTTTGAGCAGGTTCACCAGCCCCGTAGCGCCACCTTGCGGGTCAAGCAGCATGTGAATCTCGTCGATAAACAGCAGCGCCCGGTCAACCTGCTTCAGGTCGGTCAGAATGCCTTTCATGCGGTCTTCGATCTCGCCCTTGTAGGAAGCGCCCGCAATCAGCGAGCCCATGTCTAACTGAAACAACTGAGCGTTCTTCAGGTGCGGCGGCACGTACCCGGCCACAATCTGCTGGGCCAGCCCCTCGACCAGTGCCGTTTTGCCAACCCCCGGTTCGCCGGTGATGATCACGTTTGGTTTCAGCCGCCGGCCCAGGATCTCGATCATCTGGCGGGTTTCGCGCTCGCGGCCTACAATGGGGTCAAGCTTCCCCTCCCGGGCCGATGCCGTACGGTCGGTACAGAATTTATAAAGTGTTTTGCCCGTTGCCGCCGCGCCCGCCCCATCAGAAGCCGCTTGCCCATTCAAGCTTTTCCCGTTAGTAGCAGAACCACCCGTTTGTCCGTTGATAGCCTGCTGAAAGCCGGTATCCATCAGTGCCTTTTCGAGCAGTTGCTGCTCGGTCAGCGGAAATGATTTAAGTTGGTCACGGTTGAAGGCCACGTCGGGTTTACACATTGCCGTTAGTACCGCCACCGGCGTTAGTTCCGATTCACCCAGTTTCATCCTGACCACGTCCGATACTTCCATCAGCGCCCGCACCTGCTTGTCGCCGGTAGGTTCTTCGGTGCTTCGGGCCGATTTAGGATAGCTCTCCACCCGAATATCGGCCCAATCACGCAGGTATGGCACATCGACTTCCCAAACCGCCAGTTGTGAGGCGAGCCCAACATCATTGTGGAGGAGGCCCTGGAGTAGATGTCCCGGCGAAAACGTCAGGTGCTGGTGCTCCCTGGCAATAGCCTGAGCAATAGCAACCGCCCGGCGAAGTTCTTCGGTGTAGGATAGGGTAATCATGGGGATAGGGTATAAGCGCCGACAGGGCGATGGCTTACTTTTTCATGAAATAGATCTCATCCACCAGCGAGCTTGACTCCCAGGGCTGCTGACGACCATTGCTTTGCCGCATTACTTCTGAACGTACCTGTTTGAACGCCTTTTCGATCGGCATGTTGGGCACTTTCAGGGTTTTGAGCAGGGCTGATGTGTACAGACCGTTACGGCCAACACCGTCGGCTGCCGTTTTACCGGGTGATGTAGCATAGGCGATGATTGTTCCGGCGGGGGCTTTCATTTGGGTTAACCCTCCGTCTCCACCGCCCCGGCTCATGCTTCGTTCAAAGGGGTTGTTTCGGCAGGCATCGAGGACAATGATATTTGTGGTGCGGGCATCTTCCATCTTGCTGACGATCCGGTCGGCTGGTTCGCAGTCAAATTCAATATCACTCGCCGATTGGGGTGAGGCGTCGATCGGCACGAGGTAGTTTTGTCCGTTAAGGGCAATGCCATGGCCGGCGTAAAAGAATAGCCCAACCTGGTAGCCTTTCAGGCGAAAGCCAAAATCTTCAATGGCTTTACGAAGCTTCCGTTTGTCGAGGTCAGTGAATAGCATCACGTCAAATCCCATGTCAGTTAGCGTGGCCGCCATGTCTTTGGCGTCATTAACCGGATTCTCCAGTTTGCTTGTAGTTGGGTAGGCTGAATTGCCAATGACCAGGGCCAGCCGCTTCTCGCTAGCAGCTATTGGCGACTTGGCATACGTAACAACCAGTTGAGCCGTTAGCTCTCCGCCCCCTGTCAGATAGGCAACCAACCGCAACTTGTTTTCGCCTTCAGCCAGCTCGACAGACTGACTAAACGGGTTGGGGCAAACCGGGTCACGTTCAACTCTCAGATCGCGGGTTGTTGGTAGTTGCTTTTCATTCAGAAACAGGACAAAGCGGTCAACGGGTTTGGCCGCCGTTACACAGGCTTTAGCCAGGAAGATCGGCGAACCAACTGTCTTATCTGCCGGTAGGGTGCTGGTCCAGTCAATTCGTGAACCGACACCGGGTGCGTTCGAGGCAGCTACAAATCCGGTGGTGTTCAGGCGGGTAGGCTCGCTTTTGAAGGTTGAGCCAGATGCCATTGGTTGAGCCAAGGCCGAAACAGCTACTAAAGAGCTTCCTATAACCAGTAAAAGAGCGTTCATGTGGAGGGAGAGTTTAGAAACGGCGACTTAAACCAATGCTCATTGATTGGCTGCCCGGAAGCGGGGCGGCAGACTGTAACATCACTAGTGATGTTCTGCCCGGCGCTTTTTTGCGGATGATCGTGTAAACGACATTGGCTACGACCACGGCCGCAGCCGTAGCGGCTACTATCGTGAATGTCGCTTTCTTGGAGTCGATGCTTTTTTTCTGGTTCTGATATTGTAGCAGATCTGCCCCGTCGGAGGCATACGGTTTACTGTTGTACGTATCAACGTCTTTATTAAGACCCAGTGCCAGCACAGTAGCAAATCCTGTAAGGCCCGCCGCCGCCACCCAGCCAATAACGGGTACCGGTGATTTTTTGAGAATTACTTCTCTTGGGCTCTTTTCCTGAGCAACAACTGCCTGACTGGTTCCCTGGCCCGCCCGATCTACCCGTAATAGTACCGTTACACGCTCATCGATGCGGACATTGTCCTGAACCACATCCCAGGCTATCAACTTTTTGGTTCCTGCCTTAATGGCCTTACCTACATCGCCCTTTACGGCTAAGGGACGTAGAAGTTGCCCTGAAGCCGTTTCCAGTTCGAGATAGATGGAATCGCCTGATGAAATCTGTGGTAGGTTATACTCGACGATTACTTTCCGGGCGATAGAGTCTGTCCGTAACCGAACGTTAGTGGCCAGTGTCTGCGCTGTACTGGTCTGACCAGCTAAGACACTGATTATCGCCCAAAAACTGAGTTGGTATAGATTTCGGTTCATAAATAATAGCTTGTTATGTACTTGGCTTCGGAAAAGTGAGGGCGTAGATGAATGGAGGCTCGATCGTCGACAGTGCTTTTGAAGGAGAACTCAATGACCATCCGGCGCGAGTTCGAGGCAAACGCAATAGATAGGTTTTATATGTCGTGGATCGACTCTTGTGAGTCATGCTTGCCCGTTGTCCAAATAGTGATTGGGCAAACGGGCATAAGAAAATGATAGACCAGAGCGTCAGTCTTGCAGATCGTAATACGCCTTGACTGCTTCGTAATTATTATGATCAACGGCCGCTTTTCGCCCATTGACTAGGTTAGCTGCCGGAATAACTAAAACTCTTACTTTAGTAACAGTCTTAAAGTACGCGCCTTTAACACGGTAGATAGCAACATATTGAATAGTGGGAGTTCCTGCATAAATGGTATATGCAAATTCATCTCCAACTGCAGGTATAATGCCAGGTATTTGATATACTAACGTCTTGAACGGGTCATCACCAAACTCCAAATACACCATTACAATGCTTTTATCAACGACCACTTTTGAAATATAGCTTGGCAAACCAAAAAGATAAAACTTACCACCATCGTCGGCAAGTGTAAAGGAAGTAGCATAAGTAACCTGAGTTACACTAGAGGTTCCACTAACGCCAGCCACACCCGAAGCACCAGCTGGCCCCGTTGCACCCGCAGGGCCAGTTGCGCCCGTGGCTCCGGTTGTGCCAACACCAGGAGCGCCGGTGTCGCCTTTAGGGCCTACTTCCCCTTTACAGGCGGCAACTAGTATGGCCATCGTTAGAGCCATACAAATAGAATAGAAAAAAGAGCGGATTGTAGCTGTGGTCATCATGATTGAACTGGGTGTATGTATGGAGTGAATGTGCCCGTTTGGGTACGCCAAAGTTGACCCGCTATTTTCCGTTGTACTATCCTATTGGGGACATATACTGTCGAATTGGGGGCATTTTGTAGGCGCTTCTAAATTGCTTTGGCGTTTGGCCATATTGTTCTTTAAAAACGGCGGTAAAATGGGAGGGTGTATTAAAGCCTACACTATAGGCCGTTTCAGCTATAGTGTATCCTTCATAGATAAGGCTGGCAGCTTTGCTCAGGTAATAGTGGCGCAGCATTTCGGCTGGCGATAGCTGGGTTAGGCGCATCACGTTTCGGTAGAGCGTTTTGCGGTTCACCGCCAGTTTGCTGGCCAGCCAGTCTACGTTGACCATTACCCCCGGTGGCTGCCTGTCTAGCAAGTCATAAACTCGCTGGAGAAGAGGGGGTACGGCTGGCTGCGCATAGCTGGCTGGCGACGTGTTGATTGGCCGGAGCAGATCGCCTGTCTGCTGTTGATGTAAGGTCAGGTGAAAACGTATCATAGGTAGGATACCAAGGGGTTACCGTAGTAGATAGCGCAAAGGTGAGGTGTTGCTTTCCGGCAGGCGTTTGGGTTCAGGACAATCTTGTTGGTTTATCGGCCATTTCGGTTACGAGCCAGTTACCGTGGTGGTATTTACGAATTGGGTGGGCGTTTGACCATACTGCTTTTTAAATACTGTGGTGAAGTGCGAGGCGGTGCTAAACCCTACAGCCTCGGCGGTCTCGATCACGGAATGGCCAGCCTGTAGTAGGTTAATCGCTTGTTGGAGCCGGTACTGCCGAATCAGGATAGTGGGCGTGTAACCGGTGAGGCGAAGCACCTGGCGATAGAGCGTTTTACGATTGATCCCCAGTTGCATAGCCAGCCAATCGACATTGATGCTTGGGTCATCCAGATGCTTATCCAGTAAGCCATAGAGTTGCCGAAGAAAGGGGTGCTGTTTAGGAATAGTAGTAGCGTCAAGGCGGCGAAAAGCAGACCGAGCTAGCTCGGTCTGCTTTTTTGGGTACGTCATTATGGTATGGATTTAGTGCGGAAAGCGGTTATCCAACCGGATATTCAGCGGGGAGCAGAATTACCCGGTTGGATGAGTCAAAAGTCCTCCGGTCCTTACCGATAGCCTGTCTGATTGGGGACATTTTTTGTCCATTTGGGGACATTATTCGTCCAAAACCACAAAAAAGGCCTCGGCACGACTACCGGGGCCTTTTCACGAGAAATGAACTAGTGTCAACTAGGCCTTCTTTGGCTGACCGCCTGTAAATTCGGAAGGGGTTTGCTGATAGAACTCTTTGAAGGCAAAACTGAAATGCGATGGCGTGCTGAACCCTGCTAGATCTGCTGTTTCGGTTACTGTGTGACCTGAACGGAGTAGGTCGGCGGCCTTGCGTAGCCGGTACTGCCGGATCAGGTCGCCGGGCGGAAGCTGGATCAGGGCGTTTACCTTCCGATAGAGCGTCTTGCGCCCCATTGCCAATTGGTCCGCGAGCCACTCGACACTGATCGAGGGGTCATCTAAATGACTATCTAACAGGCTATAAATCCGTAGCAGAAAGGGGTCAGGTAAAACAGTGTCGGGGGCCGCTGGCTGAGGGAGTGCCAATTGTTGCCGGTAATGTTCGCCCAGCTTCTGTTGCCGGGTAACCAGGTTGCGCAGACGGAGGTGTAGCTCATCGATATTGAAGGGCTTGGCCAGGTACTCATCTGCCCCTTGTTGAAGCCCATCGAGGCGGCTTTGCTGAGCTGCCTTAGCTGTCAGAATCACAACGGCGATGTGGTCCGTATCAGGGGCCGTTTTGGTAAGCCTGGTTAGTTCGATACCATCCATACCGGGCATCATCAAGTCGGTCAGCACAATGTCGGGCAGTTCGGCCTGCACGATGGCCCAGCCAGCCGCGCCATCTGCTGCCTGTAAGACCTGATACGTACCTGATAACTCGGCCACCAGAAACTCGCGTAGCTCGTCATTATCCTCCACCACCAACACACGTGGCAGGTCTTGGGCGTTATCTTCCTGGTTTTTCTGCTGAGTCATGGTTGTCGAGTTGGGTGCCAGCCAGTTCAGACTGGACGCGTCCGCTTCAATAGGCTCCAGTCTGGGGACGTTGGCAGTAGCCGTGGCCCGTCTGGCAGGTAGCGTTAGGACGAACGACGTACCTGTACCCAGTTCACTCGAGACCGTGATGGTGCCCTCTAGTAGCTCCACCAATTCCTTTACCAGCGCCAGCCCAATGCCCGTGCCTTCATAGGCGCGGGTGCTTGACGTATCGGCCTGATAGAACCGATCGAATATGTGCCCCAACTTGTCGGGTGCAATGCCGATGCCCGAATCATTGACCTGTACTTGCACGCCCGCCAGGCCGTCGGCCATCCAGACCGACGTACCTGTTACCGTTACGGTTCCGCCTGCCTTCGTAAATTTTAGCGCATTCGACAGCAGGTTCGTCAGGATCTTTTCCCACTTGTCGGCATCGAACACATAGTCGTGCGTGGGTATGCCGGTCGTATCACAGTTCAGCGCAATCGCTTTGTGGGCTGCTGACCGCCCGAATGTGGCTACCAGTTGCTCAACGAAGGTGGGTACGTTGCCTTGTACAAGTGCTACGGCCATGTAGTTACCTTCCAGCTTCGACAGGTCGAGTAACTGGTTGATGAGTCTCGACAGTTGCCCTGCATTGCGTTGTACGGTTAGCAGCGTGGAGCGGTCGAAGCGGCCTTCCTGAAGGAGTTTGTCTACTGGGGCAATGATCAACGAGAGGGGCGTCCGAAACTCGTGGGTAATGTTGGAGAAAAAACGCGTTTTGAGTTCATCTACCGCCCTCAGCTGCTCGGCCTGTTGCCGGTTCAGTAGCAACTCCTGCCGCTGTTTGATTCGGTTGGTGTAGAACCTAATGTAGCCCCAGATAGCCCCGCCTGCCAGCAGTGCGTATAGCACATAGGCCCACCAGGTAGCCCACCAGGGCGGGGCGATAATGACCCGGACTGAGGCCATGTTCGGTGTCCAGAACCCGTTGCTGTTGGCTGCTTTTACCCGGAACGTATACGTGCCCGGTAACAAACTGTTGTAATTGACTGAGTGGCGGTTGCCATTTTCCACCCAGCCCGGATTGACCCCTGTCAACTGATACGCGTACTGGTTCTGCTCAGGATGGTCATAGGCGAGTGCGGCAAAACTAAACGATACCATGTTTTCGTCGTAGTTCAGGCGAATCACACTATCGATGATAGTACGGGGCTTATCCAGCACAGTTAGTCCGTTGATATAGACCGGAAATGGACGCATATCATCCTCTATTCGGTTCGGCTTAAAGCGGACAAGTCCATCCTGACTACCGAAAAAGAGTTGATCCGGTCGCCGGAAAACGGCATTCTGAATGAACTCGTTGCTGGGCAGGCCGTCACTCATTTCGTAATTGTGACTGGCTTTTGTGGCCGGGTCATAGCGGCAGAGTCCCTTATCGGTGCTCAGCCAAAGCCGTCCCGACTCGTCGCCCGTGATACCAAGAATAGTGCTGCCCGGCAGGCCATCCTTCGGCCTGACAACCGAGAAAAGCCCCGTTTCGCGATCCCGTCTGTTAAGCCCCCCCCGATGCGTTCCCACCCAGAGAGTACCGGCTTTGTCTTCGTATATAGACTCCACTTCGTTGGTGCTGAGCTGTCCTTTCTGGCCAGCCATGTGTCGCGTGAACTGACCTGTTTTAGGGTCCAGCCGGCAAAGCCCCATGCGTTTGATCAACACCCATACGGTCCAGTCCTCGCTGGCCAGTAATCCGTTGATATAGTTGTCGGTGAGGCCGTTGGCCGCTCCTGGTTTGTAAGGGTAATAGCTGTATTTATGGGTGTACCGATTGAACGAGGCGATACCACCAATTCCACCAACCCAGAGTTCGGCGGTGGGTACGTTGTCCGTGTATTTGACGGATAGGTACTGGATTGGAAATGGAGCGGGGTAGTTTGTGTACGTATCCTTCCCCTGGTCGTAGTGAAACAGGCCATCATTGGTGCCAAACCAGACGCCGTCTTCTCCGTCGGGCGTAATGGTATTTACGTTGTTTTTGTGTTGGGTTGATGAACCTAGGCGCTCCGGCGGGATCAGGTCGGGTTTGGTTTGGCCAGTTGACTGGCGGTATACCGACTCCATGTTGGTAGTCCAAAGCTGATTTCGCCGATCTACGGCTAATGCCGTTACTCTGTTTTCGGGTCTGTTGGTCTGTCGCTCATTGGGCGTGATCCGGGTGATCGTAAAAGGTTTGGTGTTCGCTGCCTGCCGGTCGATCCCGTTGTCAGTACCAACCCATAGTGTACCCGCCCGGTCGTGAAAAACGGCTTGGGCGTTGCTGCTGGCCAGCCCCTTGGCCAGATCCGGGTTGGTTTGGTAGGTAACCACCCGATCGCTTAGTGGGTCAATGGCATGCAGGCCGTTGGTGGTACCCACCCATACCAGACCTGAAGCATCCTGGTGAATGGTATTGCGCCAGATGTAAGGGTTTAGCTGGCCACCGGGGTTATACGGAGCCAGTTGCCAGGGCTGCTGCCGAAGGTCGAGTTTATAGAGGCTCTTGCCTTCGTTGGAGGTGCCCATCCAGAGCACATCTTTCGCGTCCAGATAGAAGGACAAGAATGAAGGTTGCGGCCTGGCTGGTCCCGGAGCAGGTACCAGTGTAAACCGTCCGGTAGTCAGATCGAAGAGGTATAAGCCCTCGTGAGAAGCAACCCAGAACCGCTGTTGGCGATCGACTAACATGCTTTTAAGGGGCATGTCAGCCATGGGGGCCGGGTAGAGTGTGAACTGATGTTTGTTTGGCTCGTACTTCACCAGGCCCGCAAACGTAGTAATCCAAAGTAGATGCTGACTGTCCTGATAAATCGAGATCTGGTTATTCCAGCGGTTAGCATTGGCAGCCTTAATGAGGTGCGGTGTGACAACTCCCGTGCGACTATCGATCTCATGTAACCCCGCTTCCGTAATGGCCCATATCTGATCACCCTCGCCCTCACACAGGCCGGTTATACTACCATTTTGAAAACCACGGGTAGGCTGTTTTGGATCGGGCTTAAAGACGGTAAACGTGGCGCCGTCATATCGGTTTACGCCTTCATGCGTGCCAAACCACATGTAGCCTTTCCGGTCTTGTATAATAGCTGACACCGAGTTATTAGACAGTCCGTCAGCTACAGCTAAATGCTCGAACTGGTTGGCGATAGGATATTGGTGGGACTTTCTGTCTGGGTTACCTAGTGACGGATAAACGTACGATTGCCCAAAACCTGATGCAGATAGCAACAGGAGAATAATCAGCGAGTACTGGTAGGCCATGAGGCAACTGGTTTAAGGGGGAATAAGCAATTCACCGGCAACCGCTTCTATCGATCAACCTGTCTGGGTATGCGTGCTGCAACAGTTACTGCGCATCTCCACGCCTAAATCAAATGCAGTAAGAGGAGCACACTAACTTTTAGCAATGTAAGAAGCTGTATACACGTTGTAACTCAATGTAGATTAGAAAATATAGTTGTACCAGCCACACATATGTCATATGGGAACAGGTGCTGAAGCAAGCCAAGGCGCTAGGCAACAGCAGGAGAAAGTAAGGCTGGAACAGAAGACGGGGTTAACTAACGGTTTCGTATTTGTGTCAATAAATACGGACAAACAAAAAGCGCTAACCCGTTAAGAGTTAGCGCTTTTTGTTTATTTCACTACTTATGAAAATGTGCTCCCGAAGGGACTTGAATTTGTGCTGATAATCAACTAGTTGTGATTTGCTTTTGGAGTACGGGACGGATATCTCTTCGTCTCATAAGCATGGTAGAAGAGTGCAGTTCAGGATCATTGTGGCGTAGCATGTTTCTCGTAGGCTAACAATGATTTGTTCAACGCGTCACTGTGTAGAAAAATATCGTTGATAGTCGTCAGCTCATGCCGTTGCTCAACTCGATTCTCATCAAAAATCGTAATAGCTTTTTTTGCACCATTGAGGTGTAGTCGACAAATGGGCTTCCGGTTATTGTTGTCCAGAAGAATAGCGAAATACGACTGAGCATCACGATGCACGATCCTGTTGGCGTCGATCGTGTTTCGAAGAATAGCTCTTACGATATAAAAGCCTTCTAATTCTTCCTGCGTCGTAACGATAGTAGGCTCTTTCTTTTCGTCTACAGCCGGGGAGGCCGGTAAGTCAACCGGGGCAGATGCTGGTGTAGCTATCTCCTCCTGGCCCAGCGCCGTTTTCAATCGATCGGTAATCTGATCTGAGAATGTATGCTGAAATGATTTACGAACCAGCGCCGTGAAATACTCCATCATCTTGGCCGTCAATGTTCCACCGTATACCTGACGGGCGAAATGCCGCACCAGCGTGTCTGATGGACTGGTCATCTCCTGCTGAATTAGTGCCTTTAGCTCCCCTGTGTACTTCAGTTCACTGGCCGTTGAGATAATCGTATCGACGTCAAAGTACGACTTGTGAAACTTCTTCAATTCCTCGACCTGATTATCGCGCAAATCAAGCATGTTGATTTCCAGGAATGGTTTTTCGTCCATCTTGTTCGGCTCCTGTAGATCCGTGTAGAAGCGATAAATAACTCCATTTGTCAATACGCCGAACCGGGCTTTGGTTACGTGGAAATAACGCAGCAACTGGTTATCATGGAGCGTCAGTGCCTGCTTCCAGTGCTTGCATTCGATCAGCATACAGGGCTCAGCCGGTTCGCCATTTGCCCCTTCCTTCATTACGGCATAGTCGACCTTTTCGCCTTTCTTGGTCCCGATATCGCTGATAAACTCGGGAACAATTTCAAAAGGGTCGAACACGTCGTAGCCAAGGGTTTGAAGAAAGGGTAGGATGAGGGCTGTTTTGGTAGCTTCTTCCGTTTGGATAGAATCTTTGAGGCGCGCTACCCGCTCGCCAAGTTGTTTGATTTGGTCCTTGAAATCCATATTGGTGAAAAGTTTTAATAACGTTAGTCGTAATAGTTAGTTAACTGGCTCTAGATGAGGCGCTCCTTCGCAGTTCATTATGTATGTCAATCCGTTCATTTTGACGGTTTTCCCACATGGGCAACAGTTTGTCGAGTTTCTTTCTCTCACTTCATGAATAAAGCCATTATTGTCAGTAGCACTATAATATCGAGTACATACATCACAGCCTTCGCTTCCTTTTATTATGTTCAATACGCCATTGGGTTTTGACTTATTTACTGTGCCACCTTTTTTTCTGCCTTCTTTTGGGCCCGTTCTTGGACCTTTAGGCTCCTCTGTCTTTATAGGAGGATCTTTGATAATAACAGGATCTTTAATAACAGGAGGATTAATTAAAAGAGTGAAGTTTGCCTTGGTATCCTCACAAAGTATTGAAAGGATTTTATTCCGCAGGCTTTCAATAGAGCTAAAAACCCTATATTTAGTTTTGTTAACTATATATATGTCCTTCGATTCGTCTGTACTAAAAACCAATATTGAATCTTTACTAGCTTTTGAATTAACGTAGGATTCGATAAGGTCAGTGCTTACGACTGTTTGGGTCGCTTTTGAGAACTCTTTCGGGATTTCCAATTGGTCAAAGTTTTTATTGATTAACTTACCAATGACTTTGGGGTTATTTACATTTTTTGCGCCACCTTTTTCTATCGTTGTTTTAAGGGAAAACTCTTTTTGAAGGTCTAGTCGTAAAATGGTAGGGTCGAGAATATAGGTTCGACTACAATTTTTAGCGTCTGGTATTAGTACAGCACAAAGTTCTCTTAAATCTTCTGTGAGATAGTATGTGCCATCTTTTTCCTCCAAAACAAGAGAATCGACTAAGGCTATTTTTAATGTGCTTCTGTCTACTGGCACTTCTGAGCCATTATCTATTCCACAACTAGAAACAAGGAGAGTAAATAAACCAATTGTAAAATATCCGAGTATTGAAAGTTTCATGTTATTAAACTAGTTTGTTTGTAAAATTTCAATTTGACGACTTAAGCCTCTTCTTGCAATCAGGCCCTGAACATCATATGGCTGTCTTACAATTAGATTTGCTAGTTCGTTATCAGTTAATACCCCATAAGTTTCGAGGTAGAAAAGTCCATCATTCGCCTGGAAAATTTTATTATTACCTGCTGATGTTGATTCGACTTTAAAAGTGTTACCTGTAGAAAATAAAGGCTGAGGTACTTTTCCCGTTGTGTCTTTGTAAGAAACACCCCCAGTTCCTACGTATTTACTGTACTCGGATTGAATTTTGAAGTTAAATCGAGACGTATAAAGGAAATATCCAGTGTATGCTATGTGTAAAATTGAACCTAACAAGTAACATACTAAAACGGCACCAGCAATAGCATCTGGTGTCATATATGCATCGAAAAAGAAGTAGAATTTTAAGATTCCAGATGCTACAATAAGTGCGTAAAGGCTATAAGTGTAGAATGTATAACGATCAATTTTTCGCTTTAAGTCCTCTTTTACTACACCTCTGTCAGCATTGACTAATTCATTTCTATGAAGACATATTTTGTCATGCCATATATGGGAGACAATTGCAAGAAAAATATCAATAAAGATTGCCGCTGCAATGGCTTGCCACAGTACTCCTTCGCCTATTCCATAAACGGTTGGCACTATCTCTAAAATAAGTATAGCAAAAAAACCAACCATTTGTGTTGGATATCCAACTGTTTCAAAAAGACCAGGAAGTGCAACGCCACCAAAAGTGCGCTTACTTTTTTTGGTGTATAGCCAAAAGTTCTTTGTTTCTTTTGAAGGTACAAAGTCTTGATCTGGAGGGAAACTGAATTGTTTAAAGCTTAGCATGAGAAAAAAATTAAGGTGGATTGAGGTTTATTACTAATTAAGTTAATACTTCAGAATAGACTTGGCTTGTGTGCCATTCTTCTCTGTGGTGATTTGTAGAAAATAGATGCCGGCCGGTTGTGTACCTAGTTGAAAAAGTTCTGACTGCATTGTGCTGCCTGCCTGTCGCTTCACCTCTTTTACTACGGAGCCAGCCGCATTGATAATCTTTATGGTAACAGGCTGCTCAGCTTGTGAACTCCAGCTTACCGTTACATCACCTGATGTAGGATTAGGGTAGGCTTTGAGCAGTAGCGATTCCGAGATAGGAAGAACACTTAGCACAGGTCTGACAATGAGCGTATAAGCATTTCCGTTATTGCCAATGCCGCAGGCACTTTGCAGATTGGTAATGGCGTAGCTCCGTGTAGCTAGTGGCTTTACCCAGCCCACATACAACGAGTCGCCTGTTGTGATAAATCGGTTATCCCACCTTGTGAAGGTCCAGGGACCGTCACCTGAAAGACGAACCCGAATAGCTGTGCTATCGCCGGGATATACGTCGCCATCTCCTGACAATCGTGCCGTAGCTCTCGCCGATACCCGTACTTCGACCGTAGTGTGGGGACTCTCACAGTTATTGACGTCGGTCTGGATCACGTAGTAAGTTGCTACATTGACCTGGTCGGTCGCTGGGAGGATACTGGCAAATGCAGGCCCGCTGTGATTGGCGTTCGTATACCAGGTTAACCGACCGGCTGCGTTGGCTGTCAAAAGGGTGCCTGTCTGCCCTGTGCAAAAATTAACAGGGGAGGCCGCAATTGGCCGGTCGGGTGTTTTGTTTACTGTGAAAACAATGCGACCCGCAGGACTGGTACAACTGCCTATTTTCTGCGTAACAAGGTAGGTGAATGAGCCTGGTTGAGCCGTTGAGGGTATTGGAGCGATATCTGTACTACCGCTAACACTGACCTGTTGCCAGGTTAGCCCTGTGTTTGGTGTTGCCGACAGCGCGCCAACTACCGCAGACTGACAGACTGCCAGGTTAGGGGTTACTGTTGGTGCAACTGGCGTGGCGGCGACCGTTACAGATACGGGTTGCCGAAGACTCTCACAATTGTTGTTATCTGTCTGAGAGACATAGAAGGTGAGTACATCGGGGAGTTGTGTAGAGATGGTGGGCGGGGAGGGTGACGCAATACCACCTGTAGCTGCCGTATACCACTTTAGTAACGTACCTGACACAGAAAAGCTACTCGGGGTATCACCAACGCAGTACCGTACTGAATTTGCAGAAGGAGTGGTAGGAGCCGCTAAAACAATAACACTGAGCGCCGTGCGTGCGCTTTCGCAGTTATTAGCCGCCTGACTAACCGAATACGATTGCGAGCCTGATTGTAGCGTACCAGGAATTGGTGCTCCTGCTAGTTTCCCGGACTGGGCATACCAGGTCAGGTTTGTTCCTGTTGCGGTTAAGGAATTGGCTATACTGTATTGGCAGAGGACGGTTGCTGGCTGTACAAGGGGAGCGGCTGGAATAGGATACACAGTTGCCTTAACAGGTGTTCGCGGGCTTTCGCACCCGGTTATGGTCTGCGAGGCATAAACGGTTATGTCTCCGGCCAGTTGCGTGTTTATAGCGGGCGGCTGCGACGTACCTACACCACCGGTCAACGAGTTGTACCAAAGTACATTGGCACTGGCGGCAAATTGTCCTTGCGACCCTTGGCAAAGCGAAACGGTGCTAATGATTGGCGCTTGTGGAGCAGCTCTGGGTATAGAGTTGATTGTAGCTAAAGGGCTTTCGCACCCATTAACTGTTTGACTAACATAATAGGTACTGGCTTGACTGGAAGAAGGAATTGGTGCGGCGGCAAGGGGTTGTGTAATGCCTGCCACATACCACTTTAAACCTATTCCTGAGGCGCTGAGCGGGCTGGTTACTGTTGTGCCAAAGCAGAACGAAAAATCGGTAACCTTGGGCGCCTCAGGCCGACTAATGGTAATTGAACTGGCAACAGAAATAATTGACCCGGTATAATCAAGGTTCGGATTGGTGGGCTTCTGAAGAATAACACGTAGCCTGTAGCCAGTTCCGCCAACAAGTGATGAAGGAAGTGTGGCATTGATTGGGTTCGTAGTACTAATCGAACTAACGATTTGGCCGTTTGCAAAATCCCCATTGGCGTCTGACAACTGCACCTGCGGAATTGCATTTGAGGATAAAGATCCGCTCATTATGTACGAAACAGCTATTGTGTTACCTGGACAGTAACTCCCGGATAAACTACCCGTTGTAATGGTTACAGGTTTGATCGATACTACTGCTGAGCCACTGATTAAATTGCTAACACCACAGGTATTGTCCTGGAAACTTTTTATGAACCGTTTGTCATATATTGTTGGCACAAAAAAGGTAGGAGCAACCAGTACTGTGTTCGAACTGACAGTTGTTATTTGTGAATACCCTGGTGCATAAGCAGCGTTATAATCCGTGTAGATAACGGTCCATGGGGGCGTCCCTGTGAAGCTCAATCGAACGGCCGCCCGCTCGCCGATACCAATCTCAGAGTCATTCGCGATGGTCATGGTGGGAATCTGAGAGATTCCCACTATAGCTGTATTACTCGTAATACCAGTTGGGATGCTAACAATGCGAAACCGATAGCTGCCTCCACTCAGTGAGGTTGGAATTGTAGCTCTGACTGGTGAGGCTATACTTGTGCCCGACAGATCCTGTATGATTGTCCCGTTAGCTTCGACAAGCTGGACCTTGAATGAGCTACCCGTTTGAGACGTACCTGACGTGGAAAAGGGGAAAGCAACCTCCGCCCCAACACAGTAGGTACCTGCGATCGGGTTGGCCGTAATGACCAGGGCATCGTTTCTGATAGTAAATAAGCTACTGGGCGTACCAATTACATTTACTGAGAGCCCGGTTGTTGCCACACGGACCCTATATGATCCTGAAGCTACTGTGCTCGGAATGGTGCCTTTTATTGACCGTACGCCCCCAACGCTCGCATTCTGCTGCTCACGGCCAATGTACTGGTCCTCCCAGTCGAGGAGATCAGTTATAAAATTTCCACTGGCATCAAGAAGCTGCGCCTTAAAGCCGTTCGAAATAACATTCAATGGAAAAATGCCCGATCCTGTACTGTAAGAGATAGTGATTCGAGAGCCTGTGGCAACCGTTGTTGATACGTTCGCGCTGATTGTTGAAATGGTAAGGGGCTTTACGGCAATGCCTATTGCCCCCGTAATTGGACCCGTAAAGTTTTTAATCAGCGAACCGTCGACCAGCATATTACCTGTTGGGCGAATAGTAAAGAAGCCATCACCGGTAACCGTGACCGTTTTATTCTCACCCGGTGAGTCGATCTGAAAAAAGCGGGTACCTACACCTGTAAACTTGGCATAAATAGGGGCATCACCAATTTGCCCACCAGCCTGGAACACATTTCCATCAAAAGCAAGAGTTGGACTGGCGAGTGGGTCGCCACCACTCAATGAAAGGGTCAACTGAGCCTGTGCAGTTGAAACGTGAAGTAATACTAGCAGCAGTAGCCCGAAATGCTTACTGGTTATGGTCATGTTGAGTATGTCTAAAGTCGAACAGGGCTTGATTATTTCTTGGTAGGAATTTTAATTCTACCTGCTTTCAGTAAGCATCGGATACCATTAACAAGTAGCGTGCTTCCCACTACAGTACCACCATATACCCCATAGATTCCTGGCTTTGCATACTCATTAAATGCCATCAGAGGGCTGGGAGTGCTTCCTGACTGTTGTGACAAGGAAGACCACATCGCATATTCCGCGTTTACGGTTGTGAGCCTGTCACTATAGTCGTTGTAGCTGGTCTGTAAGGAAGAGTAACCGGTATAACTGGCCCCCAAGGCAATGACGCCAGTAAGGGTCTGTGCCCAGCCCCACCTTTTCAGCTTACGCTTTCTCTTTACCAATTCTTCTACCGACTCTACACGAATAATTTTATTGAAATCAGTAGACGTACCATCGATTCGCCTGAACGTTAGACGTCGATTATTGTCTCTTAGCATAATACTCACGTTACTCTGGTTCTGGCCACTTTTAGCACTACGCTGATAAAAGCCCATAGGAATAGAAAGAGTCGACGAGTTAATGACATGTAACCATTTACTGTCAAATTTCGTCACTAGTGAATCGGGCCTGTTTTCGCTGCTCAGGTAAAAGGTTTCCTGTCCTTTTATCGATTTTTTAGGCTTCACCTCATCATGAATCATTGGTGCTGTAAGCTCAGATAGATTATCTGTGGGTCGTTGAAATCCTAGCCGCGTTATGAACGTATGAATTTTACCATCTACACTATCTGCTCTGATCTCAGCAACTCGAAGCCCTGATGTGTAAGGTGTCTTAAGCTCGTTATGCTTGCTTTTGAAAAGAGATTTGAAGAATATTTTTATATAAGGGTAGTCTCTGCCTTCATAAACTCTGGATGTGACTTTTTGAGAAAAGTCTATTGATGCGCTATCTGTTTTTGCGTAGTATAATTCCAGGTTTGTCAAATACCTTTCTACGGACATTTCTACCGTACTATCGATTGACGTATGGGTTGGATCAATATCATCCTCAATGACTACTGCATCATTGTAGAAAAGCTGATTCGGGTTGGGCAAAAAGCTATTCTTAATGAGTGACTTTCGTTCTAATTCTGATAATGTAATAGAAGAAGTTAACATATTTAACAATTCTACTAAATCGTTTAGCTTTTCTTTGGCCTGTCGCGTAATCTCATCATCTCTACGCTTATTAGCTGCTGACGGGCTAGTTCTGACTTTAGCGGCATAGATTGGGCCGTCACTTTTTTGTGCTACCGATACACCGATGCTCAGTAGAAAACAAAGTATTGATAGAGTAAAAAGTTGTTTCATAGACAGTTGGAGTAAGTATTTCGTTGTTGTGCTCCATCGCTTCTACCATAGCCGAGGGAATAGCCACCCTTAGTGTAAATATGGTTGAAGGTTAGCTTTCTTTTCTGCGTAACCCTCCCATTTTGAATTACTTGCAGGTCATCAACAAGTAGGTTGTGTAGTAAAGAAGCGCCGCCGAAATCAATAACTGGAAAGCCACGAAGTCGGAGTTGTGTTTTGCCCCAATATTGTGCTGTATCGTAGTCGTAGAGATGGATAGTCTGTTCAGAAGCAGATGTAGTGGTTTCATTTATCAACTGTCCCTGGTTGTCGAACTGATAATTAATAGTGGTACCGTTATTACCTACTTTCTTTGTGATTTTACCATTATTAACCTCTGTAATTATAAACAAGCTGGGTTCTTCATACTTAACTAGTTTAGCATCGCTTGTAAACATGTATCGTCTTAAGAGCAATTGCGTTCCGTTTAATTCTGTGACGGTTTTTACTACATCGTTTTCGTATTGATATTGCTGTACTAAAATCGTTACGCCCGTCACATTATTTCTAATAACAACTTTGTTGATTTTGCCATCAATATAGTCGTATACGTAACCCTTATCGTCCTGCGTCTGTCCTCCGGTAGCTAAAAAATTTGTTGTCTGCTCAATCTGAGTTAGCAGGAAGTGGTCATACGAATAGGTGAAGCTTTTTTTTGTCCTTGTCGCCAGCTTTGCGTTTACCCATTTTCTATAAGAGCTCTCCAGGACGTGGCCAAAATCATTGTAGAGGTATGTGGTTGTATCTCGTATACCCTCATTGATAGTGGTAAGCTGATACAACTGGCAGGTTAATGGAATAGCGGTGACAGGTACCAGGGGGGTCTGATGACAACCAACTAATCCAGAGAGAATGAGAACTGTTAGAATCCGATATAGTATAAGGTAGCGTTTCATCATTGAGCAGGAATTAACGTTAGGGCAACTCGGCGGTTGAGTGCTTTATTCGTTTCGGTATCGTTGGGTACCAACGGGTATTTGCCACCCAATCCATTCTGAATAAGTCGAGAATCCTGTATGCCTTGCCCGTTTAAAAAGGTGGATGTCACTTTAGCCCGATCCTGCGATAGATTCAGATTTAGTCGTTCATCGCCTACGTTGTCGGTATGGCCAGTAATGCGAAGTGTGTACGACGGGTGTTTTTTAAGGTAAGCTGCTACCTGTCTCAGTACCTCCTGCGAATCTACACGCAACTGGTAGCTACCCTGTTGAAAATAGATCATGGGAATAGAGTCGGGTAAGAGCAAGGTTGGCCGGGAAATGGTGCGTGTGGTAATGCTCTGGATTGTACCGGCTGATTTACGGGCAGTGGAAACGGATGTTATGGATTTGATCTCTTCTGTATTCAAGCCCTGCTGAAGCTGAATGAACCGGCGAATCGTAGTTGTCTTTGTCGTAACAAGTAGCTCGTAACGACCCGGAGTTAACGCATAGGCGACGAATTGCCCGACCCGGTCGGGTATTGGGAGTAAAGGAACCTGTTTATTTCCCATTCGAATAGCACACTGGCTCGCATCATCAGCCTTGACAGTCAGAAGAGTAAGCTCACGCTGTAGTTGTATTTCATGGCGGCGGCCTTCGAGCTGATCAACAATCAAGTTGCCAGCATAGGGCTGATACCCGGCAGAGATTACCTCCAGCGCTATGATGTCGTGGTGGTCCAGATTAACCTGGGCAAGCCCGTGGTTGTCCGCGGTTACACATTTTTTCTCACCCGTTTTTGTGAAAAACAGACAGATAGTGGCCATCAACGGCTTTTTCTCCAATGCGTCGACTACAGAAAACGTTGTAGGCTGTTGCGGTGCGACTAACTGTTCAGCGGAAATGGTCTGTTGAACGTAATTGGTCTGCTCTGTTTGGTGGTAGGGCCTGTTACTACCCTGTTTTTCTGTAACCAGCAATGGAATAATAACCGAAACTGACTTTCTGGAATCGGCTTCGGGGCGAAGAAGAGCGAGTGTTTGGGACTGGTAGGCTGTTCGTTCAATGAGGAGGGATACCGTTTCGCAAGGGACAACTGCGGTAAACTTTCCAGCCTCATCAGATATCCCAATTTTTAACCGACCCCATGCTGTCCTGGCAAATATCAGCCCTTTATCCAGTGGCTGATGGGTAGTTTGGTCAATAAGCAGTCCGTTTAGTCGAAGACACGAGGACGTGTCTGCTACTTGAGCTACACCCCAAATTGGAGCTAATAATGCCCAAAGCAAACATATACCGATCGCTTTCATGATTGATTACTGGGCAGATATACCAATGGAGCCAAGGAGCAGATTCCAGCTTGTATTCTCTATGCCATCAATGACTACAGGTAACCGTTCCAGCTTGACACGGACGTTTTTGGAGGTGACGTCACTATAATAAGCATTGCTGCCAGAACCTATAAATGTTTGCTGCCCGGTGATCGTCCCATAGTAGTTGCCATCAGCTGCCTGCGACAATTCTTTAAGAAATTGCACTTCAGTCCACTCGATCTTGGTAGACGTGTAAGGAAGCAACTTTAATCGATTTAGGTATTCTTTAATCGGATATCGCCGGGACCCCGCCCGATTGGATGATGCCACTTCCATGGTAGCGGCGGGCATGAATAGTTTTGATGCCTGGGTAATTGCCTGGTTCCTGGCTTCAAGAGAGATACTTTTGTTCGTGATTATATTCAAGTATTGGGCGAATTCTTCGACTGTCTGAATCGACTTTTTACGGTAATACTGGTATTGAGCTTCGCTAAGGGAGAGGCTTTTGCCAGACGTAACTTTCTCCGCCTGCTGAACGGTATCCTGAGTCGATGGAGAAGTTACGGGTGTAGTGGGTTGGGCAACTGGGGTTGCTTCGATGGCTTTCGGAGCCTTGTTCGTTGGTTGCTGAACGGTTGTTGCTGGCGGAGGAACAGTTGCAGAGGCGCTCTTAAAATAAGCGCTGATATCAGGTAAGAGGGCAGCTACATCTGCAGGTTCTCTTATGAGGTTATGTTTACCTGTACGATAAATGATTGCCACGAGCTCACCTTTAGAAATAGAGGCAGGCTTACCATCTTCTGTTACGTAGTTTACGATAGCGTCGTTTTCATACTGAATGGTCGCCGGCAGTACTTTAAAGGGCACGGCTCTGATGAGGTAATCTTTGTTGCCAGGATGGAGGGGAGCCGATAAAAAAGTCCGTAATTGCTCTTTAGCCTGATCTAGATCAGCACTTAAGCTGCTGATTAGCAAAAAATTACCCGTGTTACTGAAGGCGAACAGGATGTTCTGACGCGAAAGTGATTTTTCATCTTTATTAATGATGAAATACACACGGTCATCAGTCAGGTTAGTTAGCCTGACGTCAGAAATTCGGTTTCCATTTGCTGTATAAATAGCATCCTGAGCCTGTAGCACAGATGAAAAACCGAGAAGTAAAAGCAATAGAGGTAGAAGTTGTTTCATAGATAGACTAGAGTCAGGTTAACGCATTGAGCTTATCAATTGCCTGGTCGCATCGGTGATAAACGTTTCGAGTTCATCCTGATCAAAAGTCTGGTACCCTCTCCTTGCGTTCCTCTGTAGTTCAGCTTGCTCGCTGGGTCTTAGCCAGCCCTTAGCGCTGAAAATACCACCAGCACCTGTCTTTTTATAAAAGCCCCGACATCCGGTAAGGCAAGGGGTGTAGTAAAGTTTGTACGTGCCAACAATTTCATTTGTCTTGACATGTACCAACTTGAATTCAACAGAAGCGCCTTGCTCTGTGCGATATTCATTAATTAATCGCTTTTCGTTATCTGGCTCAACAAAGCAGACGTTTGTGGAGTAGCCAACAGGAAAATCAAGCCGTACTAGTTCTAAAATGAGATCTGTATCGGTCAGGGCGTTTATTTTTGAATAATTCGCATTCTGAGCTCCATCAAGTACCTCATTGAATAGACCTCTATCCCGAACACTGAAGCCTTCTTTAAAAAGCTGTTTCTCGATGGCGTTGTATAAAGAGGTCTCATCATACCATGCGTCGCTGTAGGCTGCTCTGAGTGGCAAGCGGGTGTTGCTGGCTAATCTGACCGGGGGGCTAGCCACCTCTGACCTTGAGCTTACGGTTCCTTGCGTGTTAGTTACTCCTTTGCGGGTATTCGGAACACGAAGTACAATCCGAGGTGATTTGTTCACCAGCATGATCTCTGTTAGCGCATCTGCGGATATCAGTTCAGGGGGCTTCTGGGTAAAATGAATCGTAGCACGTTGGCTACAGCCTAGCTGAATTACAACGGCAATTAATAAACCTAGATGGTACTTGTGTTTCATTCAGCTTTCGTATAAACGAACTAATAAGTTAAGATTGGCCTCTTCCTGATTTGCTAAGCCAATCGAGTTTATATGAAAAGCCAGATAGCCAAATTAGTCTAAAAGTTGTTGAAAGAGGCCATTAGTTTTCATTGAGTGACTAATAAGTACAAACCATTTATCCAGCGGTAGGCTAATCTTGTTGTACTGAAGATTACCTCATCCTTGCAAGCTAAACCGTCTTAAAGTAAGGGAGTAGTCTGTCCAGTCGAGTACTTGAATCGACTATTGTCAAACCGATAGACGAGATAAACCAGGGTCGGCCCGGTGGCGCGGGCATCTTTCAGTAAAAACTTAACGTCCTCCGTTGAGATGGCTTTCATTATTCTTTCTGGTCGGTGTCCCGATTGTATTGGTCAATACCAAATTACAGAAAGAAGCAAGGCAGGGGACGGAATTAGTTTACGGAACTGTATCTTCTTAAATAAAGCCTGATAACAAAAAACGCTAACTCGTTGAAAGTTAGCGTTTGTGTGTTCCGTTGATGCGGAAAATGTGCTCCCGAAGGGATTCGAACCCCTATCGTCGGTACCGGAAACCGAAATTCTATCCATTGAACTACGGAAGCAGATACATGCCCAAGGGCAAGATTAGCCGCTTTGGGAGTGCAAATATAGGGTTTGCGACGGGTTTTGTGCAACTGGAATTTGCAAAAAGGTGTAACACGGGCTTTAGCCCGTATGGGCTGAAGCCCGTGTTACAGTAGTTTCATAGTCTCGTAGTCCCCTACTTTCTGGAGATACAGGAAGTGAATCAGCAGGCCGTTTACATTATTAACCAATTTATGGGCTTCGGGGATGGTTGCCACAACCGACGTAATGCGCTCTAGCTCAGACTCGCTGTCCATCTTCTTCAGGTGAAACCGCATGATCTCGTCCCGCGACATGGTCTTTTCCACAAAATAGTAGTGCATGGCTTCGTCGCTGGTGCCGGTGCTTGGGTACCATAGCCTCGGATTTAGCTTCGTCAGCTCGTCGGGGGTGATGCTAAGGCCAATTTCCTCACCAACCTCACGGGCGGCTGTGTCGGTTGGGTCGTCGTCTACATCGACCATGCCCGCGGGGTGCTCGTAGGTCTGTGAGCCGTCGGAGATTCGACGCTGTCGAACGAGGACCACAAATTTTTCGCTGGTCTTATCATCGATCAGGCACACCAGTACCGAAGCCGCATGGCCTTTCAGAAAACAGATGGGCGGTATCTTGTCACCTTCGGGGGTATCGGCATCAACCATGAGCAGGGCGAAGAGAACTTCACCATTATGACGTCGGCGGATGAAATGATCGCTAATTTTGTGGACCCTCAAGCCGTTGAGTTCGAGCTGCTTTTTCCAGAATTTGAATTTGGGGGCGTCTTGTAGCTGTTCCATACTATTGATTCAACAGACGCCGTTGCCTGCGCCTTTCTATACATTATGCTCTCAAAGATACTCATTGGCCTGTTGGTCGTTCTGGTTGTAGTTGTTCTGGTTGCGCTGCTTATAGGTTATCTTATTTCTGCGCCCCGTTACGCCGGTCCTGTTTCCGACCACTTCAACGGAAAAACGTTTTTTACGCCCGGTGCCGCCCAGCCACAGGGCCTGTCGGGCGTTATCAGGTGGCAGCTCAATCACGAACGGACAGAACCCTGGCCCGTATACCATAACGATCCCGTTGGCAACGTACCTGACGCCCGCGTACTGGCCAATGCAGACACCACACAGCCTTCGCAGGTTCGGGTAACGTATGTGAACCACTCAACAATGTTGCTGCAATTTGATGGGTTGAATGTGCTGACTGACCCGATTTACGAAAAGCGCGTTAGTCCCTTTTCGTTTGTTGGCCCCGCCCGGAATTGTCCGCCCGGTATCCGGTTTGATGACCTGCCCAAAATAGATGTGTTGTTGTTGAGCCATAACCACTGGGATCACCTTGAAATCGGGACGGTAAAAAAGCTGGCCGCCCGCGACCATCCGCGCATTATCTGCCCCCTCGGCGTAAAGGCGTTTCTGAAACAGGAAGGCCTGACCAATGTGACAGAGATGGACTGGCAGCAGGCTATACCAGTAAATGAGCACACTACCGTACACTGCGTGCCGGCGCAACATTTCTCGGGCCGGGGTATGTTCGACCGTGATGCGACGCTCTGGGCCGGGTACGTTATTGACAATAAAGCCGTTGGGAAACTGTATTTTGCGGGCGATTCAGGCTATGGTCCCCATTTTAAGGCCATTGGCAAGCAGTTCGGCCCGCTTCGGCTGGCCTTGATCCCTATCGGTGCTTATAAACCCAATTGGTTCATGTCGCCGGTACACGTTAATCCCGCTGAGGCGGTACTGATTCATCAGGACGTGCTGTCGCAGCAAAGTGTGGCCATTCACTTTGGTACGTTCCCGCTGGCCGACGACGGCGAAGGTGAGCCTGTTACGGATTTGAAAAATGCGCTGAAAGCCCAGCAAGTCGATCCGGCGCGCTTCCGAGCCTTGAAAAATGGGGAAAGCGTAAATTTTTAAGGCTTGTTCCAACGTTCTATAAGAAATTCGGGTACTAGTATATAGTCAACATAGGATGCTAACCTGTAGGCATCACCTCACAACCAATGCGTAAACTTAGTCTGGCGTTCATCGCCGCCGCTCTAGCGATTTCATTCACAGCCTGTAAAGACACGTATGTCGATCCGGTACAGGATAACTTTGTAAAAGATACTACGGCGATCAGCGCCTACGCCAAGGCGCAGGGCCTGGCCGTGATGGACGCCCTATATGGCGTAAAATACGTGATCACCCAGGCTAACCCAACAGGGAAACTACCTGTGCAGGCCGACGAACTGGAATTCAACTACACGATTTCCAAACTCGACGGTACAGTGATTGATGTGGCCGCCCGTGATACGTCGATTTTCTTTCCGTTTGGTCTGAACGCCATGCTGCCTGGTCTGGAAGCGGGCTTCTCGAAAGTGCGTGAAGGAGAAAAAGCTATTTTCCTTATCCCATCCTACGCCGCTTTTGGTACCGAAGAAGCGGTTGGCGGAAAACTGCCAGCCAATACACCTGTTCGCTTTGACGTAACGCTCAAACGGGCACGTTCCGAAGATCAGCAGATCGAGAACTTCATTGAGCGGAACAAGTATACGGTGGCAGAAAAACAAACGACCGGGTTGCGTATCATTAAGACAACGTCAGTGCCAACCGGTGCCGTGTTAATTGACGGTCAGACTGTTTCTGTAAAGTATTCGGGCCGTTTGCTACGCGGTACCAAACCGTTCGACACCGGTGGTACGATCGATGTACCCTTAGGACGTGGTAGTTACGTACCTGGCTTCGAAACGGGTCTGAAATCCATGAAAGTAGGCGAAAAGGGTGTGTTGGTATTCCCATCAACGCTGGGGTACGGTAGCACTATTCGGTACGATGCTGTGGGTAATGTGGCCATTCCACCATACTCGCCATTAGCGTTCGATGTAGAGATCGTTTCGGCTAAATAGAAATCGGACTTGGTAGATGAAAGCCCGTTCAGCATTGCTGGGCGGGCTTTCATCGTTTTAAGACGTTGGGCGTCTTCATTCCTGCACGTAATGCTGTTAGGCCGGGCAATGGGGTTTTCTAACTATTTACCGGGCTATAAGTTGGGTAAACATGTTTTCAACCCGATGGGCACGTACCTGACCTTTCTCTATAAACAGGATGAATGACAGTTCTTTTGAGCAATTCGATGCCTTGATTATTGGCGCTGGGCAAGCCGGCAAGCCGCTCGTGCTGGCGCTAGCTAAAAAAGGCTGGCGCACCGCTATAGTCGAGCGCAGTTACGTGGGTGGTACCTGCATCAACTACGGTTGTACACCAACTAAGACGTTGATTGCTTCGGCGCAAATGGCCTCCGATGCCCGCCGAGCCGTTGATTACGGCATCGAAACCGGTGACGTACAGGTAGTGTTCAAAGCGATTATTGATCGGAAAAATCGCATTGTCGAGCAGTTTCGGGAAGGAATTGAAAAACAGTTTGCCGATACCGAAAACCTAACGTTCATCGGTGGTGAAGCCCGGTTCGTAGGCACGAAACAACTGGCCGTATCTCTGAACGATGGAGGAGAACGCAAACTGACGGCCGAGCATATTTTCATCGACTGCGGCACACACCCAACAAAACCCGACTTGCCGGGCCTGGATACAGTGCCCTGGTTTACCTCTACCACGCTGATGGACGTACCTGAGTTGCCTAAACACCTGCTGATTCTAGGCGGCGGCTATATCGGTGTTGAGTTCAGTCAGCTATTCCGGCGATTTGGAAGTGAGGTGACCATTATCGAACGGGGTAATCAACTGCTATCGCGCGAAGACGAGGACATTGCTGAGGCACTGACGAAAGTGCTGGCGGGCGAAGGTGTTCAGGTGCTGACCAATACAAGCGTTGACAAGGTGAGCAAAGACGCAGATGGCGGTGTGCGCTTATCGTTGGAAACGGTAGATGGCCCCATTCAGCTAACCGGCTCGCATTTACTGGTGGTGACCGGCACAACACCCAATACGGCCACGCTCAATCTGGACGCTACCGGTGTAACGACAAACGAACACGGCTTTATAGAAGTGAACGACCAGTTGGAAACCAGCCAGCCCGGTATTTACGGTTTGGGCGATATCAAAGGTGGTCCCGCCTTTACCCATATTTCGTACGACGATTACCGGGTAATCAACCAGAACTTGCTGGAAGGCGGCAATGCTACAATTAAGGGCAGATCTGTCCCGTATACGATCTTCACCGACCCGCAACTTGGCCGGATTGGGCTGAGCGAACAGGAAGCCCGACAGGAGGGACGGTCGATCAAGATCGCGACGATTCCCATGACCAGCGTAGCCCGCGCAATCGAAACGGAACGTACCCAGGGTCTGATGAAGGTGCTTATCGACGCCGAGAATGATCAGATTATCGGCGCAGCCATTCTGGGCGTGGAAGGCGGCGAGATCATGTCGATGCTCCAGATCGCCATGATGGGTAACCTGCCCTACACACGTCTCCGCGACGCCATCTTCGCACACCCCACGCTGGCCGAATCGCTAAACAACTTGTTCAGCAAGGTGTCGTAGCTAGTTGATGTCTATACAGTGGACTTTTGCTCTAGTCGAAGCGTCTAGAGCAAAAAGTCCATTGTAAATTTCATTATCCCAGTCGGCGCTCGCGCCAGCGGCTTTTAGAGGGCGAAGCGGTATGCTGTGCAGCGGTGGCTTTCGGTTTCTGTGTGTCCAGCAGGTACGCGGCCAATACGGCTGCTAGGTCTGTTTCCTGTGGATCGGCCTCGGTTTTCAACACATCGGGCGTGAAATAATTAGCGACGAAACCGGTGTCGAACTTGCCGGAGCGGAACGCGTCATGCTCCATCACGAATTTACAGAAGGGCAGCGTGGTCTGAACACCCGTAATCTGATACTCGTCGATGGCCCGGATCATCTTCTGAATGGCGGCCTCGCGGTCGTTACCGTAGGTGATCAGCTTGGCAATCATCGGGTCGTAGTAAATAGGAATGTCCATACCCTGCTCAAACCCGTCATCTACACGCACGCCGTTGCCTTGCGGACGAACGTAGGTTTCCAACGTGCCTACATCGGGCAGAAAGTTGTTGGCAGGATCTTCGGCATACACACGTACTTCCACGGCATGGCCCTTGATTTTCAGGTCTTCCTGCTTAATCGTCAGCGCTTTGCCTTCGGCGATGTAGATCATCTGCTCGACCAGGTCAACGCCCGTAATCAGTTCAGAAACGGGGTGTTCGACCTGGAGACGCGTGTTCATCTCGAGGAAGTAGAAGTTCAGGTCGGCATCCACGATGAACTCGACGGTACCAGCTCCGTAGTAGCCACACGCCCGCGCTACATCGACCGCCGCCTGACCCATCGCTTCCCGGATTTCAGGCGTCAGAACAGCCGAGGGGGCTTCTTCCACCACTTTCTGGTGCCGCCGCTGTACCGAACATTCGCGCTCAAAGAGGTGAATGATATTGCCATGCTGATCGCCCAGCACCTGAATCTCAACGTGGCGTGGCGAGGTAACGTACTTCTCGATAAACACCGATCCATCGCCGAACGAGGAAATGGCTTCACTCACGGCACGGTCCATCTGTTCGTCGAAATCGGCGTCTTTTTCCACAACCCGCATGCCTTTTCCGCCGCCGCCTGCGCTGGCTTTGATTAGAATGGGGTAGCCAATCTTGGCGGAAATGACCTTGGCTTCTTCGCGGTCAGTGATAGCGTCAGGTGTGCCGGGCACCATCGGAATGTTGTAACCCGAAACGGCCGCTTTCGCCGCTAGCTTGCTGCCCATCACTTCAATGCTTTCGGGTGAAGGGCCAATGAAAATCAACCCTGCTTCACGTACCTGACGGGCGAAATTGGCGTTTTCAGATAAAAACCCGTAGCCCGGATGAATGGCATCCACGCCCAGTTTGCGACAAACGTCAATAATGGCATCGCCCCGCAGGTACGATTGAGCTGAGGGGGCCGGTCCCACGCACACGGCTTCATCGGCATAGCGCACGTGCAGCGCATTTCGATCCGCTTCCGAGTAAATAGCCACGGTTTTGATACCCATTTCACGGGCAGTACGCATGACACGAAGGGCAATTTCGCCGCGATTGGCAACGAGCAGTTTGTTGATTTTCATGAAGGGTAAAGGTCGTTTTTGGTAGCGTATTGCTTCGCGTTGAGCCTGTCGAAGGCCTTGGAGCGAAAAGCAACCGCCAAAACCATTTAAGGGTCAGCGCCCGGGTTTTCACTGCAACTTTAACCATTAAACGATTACGATTGGCTTCTCTGAGAAGTAACTTTAAGAAAGTAATTTTGCTCCATGTCCATTAACAAACACATACTCTGGCTTTTTCTAGCCGCGGCAACGCCAATGGCCGCGCCAACTGTAGCGCAAACGACTAAACCGCGCTATGCTGATCTGCAACAGGCCTTACGCTCGGGCGGGCAACTGGCGGGCGCGAATGGTCCACGTTCGGTGAACTGGATCGACGGCGGCACGCGCTTCTCGTTCCTCGACCGATCGGGGGCGATCAAGGTATTTTCGCCCGCTGATAAGAGCGAAACGGTGCTCTTCGACGGTAAGACGATGAAATTTCCGGGCACCGAGAAAGCGTTCGATTTCGATTCGTTCCAATGGTCGAAAGACTCGAAGAACCTGTTTTTCCAGACCAACTTCCGGCCTGTGTACCGCCGGTCGGGCATTTCGGATTATTACGTTTACAGCCTTGCCGACAAGGTGCTGAAGCTGGTAGCCAAAGACGCGCAAACCGCCGAACTCTCGCCCGATGGCAAGCAGGTGGGCTACGAACGCGGCGGCAACCTGTTCGTGTTCGATTTTGCCACGCAGAAAGAAACCCAGCTGACTAACGACGCGAAACCGGCGTTCTATAACGGTCGGTTCGGTTGGGCCTACGAAGAAGAGTTCGGCCTGGCACAAGCCTGGGCGTGGTCGCCCGACAGTAAGTTCATCGCTTTCTGGCAGTCTGACGAGCAGAACGTACCCATCTACCGCCTCACGAATTACCAGGGCTTCCGAGAAACCTACGATTCGTTACCCTACCCCCGCGTGGGCGACCGGAACCCGAGCGTTCGGATCGGTGCCATCGAGATTGCCAATGGCAAAACGGCGTTCATAAACGTGGAGGGCCAGCAAGGGTACATTCCCCGTATTTACTGGACGTCGCAGGAAGGGCAACTGGCGCTGGTGCACCTGAACCGGAAGCAGAACGAACTGAACCTGTACATGGCCAACGCCCGCACCGGCGACGCGAAAGTGATCATGACCGAAACCTCGAAAACCTGGGTCGACGTGTTCGATTTCTTTGCGGGCGTAAATCACCTGTTCGAGTTTCCGAAGGGCGTAAACGAGTTCTACTGGGTATCGGAACGCGACGGCTGGGCACATCTGTACCGTTACGATTACACCGGTAAGCTGCTGAATCAGGTCACGAAGGGCAACTTCGAGGTGTCGACGATTCAGCACATTGATACGAAAGGCAAGAAGGTCTACTTCACCTCAACCGAAGCCTCGCCGCTGGAACGGCAGCTTTACGTGATCGATGCGGATGGCAAAAACAAGAAACGCCTGACCACGCCTGCCGGCCGTCACACGGTCAACATGTCGGACAATGGGCAGTATTTCATTGATCGCTACTCGAACGTGCAGACGCCTACGCAGGTTGAACTGCGCGACGTGAAGGGCGCGCTCGTCAAATCGCTGGAAGACAATGCTCGCGTGAAAGACTACGTCAGCATGAACACGTATTCGCCCAAAGAACTAAGCTCGTTTACGACGAAAGACGGTCAGAAAATAGACATTTCGATTATCAAGCCAACCGACTTCCAGCCGACAAAACGCTATCCGGTGGTTGTTGATATCTACGGAGGACCGGGTTCGCAGTCGGTGTATAATGACTGGCAGGCGCAGCCCTGGCATCAATATCTGGCACAGCAAGGCTATGTGGTGGTTGGTGTGAACAACCGGGGCAGCGGCGGCTATGGCAGCGCGTTCGAGAAGATGGTCTACGAAAAGCTGGGCTATTACGAAAGCCTCGATTTCGCCGAAACGGCCCAATACCTCGCCACGCTTCCGTGGGTCGACGGCGCGCGGATGGCCATTCGTGGCCACAGCTACGGCGGCTACATGAGCAGCTACACCATGTTGACCCACCCCGGCGTATTCAAAGTATCGCTGGTCGGCGCACCCGTCACCGACTGGCGCCTGTACGACAGCATCTACACGGAGCGCTATATGGGCCTTGTACCTGAGAACGACGCGGCTTATCAGAAAAGCGCGGTGACGACTTACGCTAAAAATCTGGCCGGTAAGATGTTTATCGCCCACTCAACGATGGACGAAAACGTACACGTGCGCAACACGTTCCAGTTGATGAACGCGCTGGAAGACGCCGGAAAAGATGCCGATCTGCGCATTTATCCCCCCGGTGCGCATGGCGTAGCTTATAGCCAAACCACCTACCAGTTGCTCTACCAGCAATACGTCGATTACCTGAATGAGCATTTGAAAGGTGATAGCGTGTTGCGGTAATTAGAGAAACAGAGCTATAACCTGGAGTTATACAGAGGTGCCATAGAGTTGCAAGGAGATTTCTTCAGCTATAAAGAGAAGACCTCTATGTGGCTCTGTCGTACCTCTGTATAACTCCAGGTTATAGCTCTTTTTTCTTCAAACAAGCGTGTGATTGAGCGGGTTTTAGAGAGAAATCGCTCAATCACCGTTTATGGAAAACACAAAAATCAGCCGCATCGCTACGGCCGCAGTGGTCATTGGCAGCATTGTGGGTACGTATTTCTTTGCTGGGCCACGGAATAAAAAACGACGTACCGATGTGGTGCCCGAGTACCAGGACGAGCTGGAGACGAACCTCATCACCCCGGTAGGTGGTACATTCGCCGCTGTTTGGCCGGTCATTTACACAGGTACGTTAGGTCTGGCCGTACATCAGGCATTACCCTCGCAGGTCAACAATCCACGGTACGAGAAAGCGGCCCCCTGGCTGGTCGCCAACTACCTGCTAAACGGGCTGTTCGGGGTTTTCTTCTCGCGAGGTGAAAAAGAGGCGCGCGTGGCTGCCAACGCCATCACCGTAGCCACACTACCAACTGTACTTGCGCTGCACGAAGCGCTGGGCGTAGGACAAACTGCCGACCTGACCCAACCAGAAAAGACGTTCCACCGAGCCACGGGTATCTATGCGGGCTGGATCACGGTAGCGACGGGTGTAGCAACCACGAATCTGCTTATCGAAGCCGGGTATCGGGTTAGCCGCGAGCGGGCCGTACCATTTGCCGTTGGTTTGCTCGGCGTGCTGGGTGCCATCGGCGTTACAGTGTCGAAGAAGCTCAACGACCCGTATTACCTGTTGCCCTTCGTGGCTGGCTTTACCGGCGTTGCGGCCAAACAGGCTGGCCGTAATGAGGCCATAGCGGCGGTGGCAGGTACGTTGGCGCTGATGAGTGCCGGTGTGTTTGTGCAACGGGTGCAGGCGCAACAGCCTCAACCAGCCCTTTCGGAACCAGAGCAGGCTCAGTTCGAAGCCGCCGAAGAAGCCCGCGAGGAAATGGACCACGAGCCGTATTATATCGATCTGGACTAAAGGGTTTGTGGTTTGTAGTTGCGCTGCAATTTTGTCTTTCTGTATGAATGGAAACTTGTAGGTAGCTTTGCCTCAGCAGCGCAACTACAAACGACAAACCTCAAACGACAAACCCACTTTGCTTTATACTCTCTCCGTTGCCGAGCCGGGCAGTCATTACATCAACGTTACCTGTCGCATCGACGAGGTGACGGGCGATACGCTCGAGTTACAGTTACCTGCCTGGCGACCTGGTCGGTATGAATTGCAGCATTTTGCGAAGAACATCCGGTCGTTTGCCGTTTTTGATCAGGACGATCAGCCGTTGACGTACCGGAAAGTGACGAAAGATCGCTGGCAGGTGCAAACCAAGGGCGCTACGTCGGTACAGGTACGTTATGATTATTTCGGGCTGGTGGCGGGTGATCATAAGCTCGATGCCGGGAGCAGCTATGCCGATTCGTCGCACTTCTGGTACATTAACCCGGTCAATCTCTGCCTGTATGCCGAGGGCCGACTGCACGAAGCCTGTACACTTGCTCTCGATATTCCCGACGGCTGGCAGATTGCCTGTGGTCTTCCTCAACAGAATACTAAAACGTTGATTGCCAGTGATTACTACGCACTGGTCGACAGCCCGTTGATTGCTTCAGGTACGTTGCAGGCCGTTCGCTACACCGTGCAGGACGTGGCCGTGACGGTCTGGGTACAGGGCTGGAATTACCTGATGCCGCCTGCGTTTGATCCAGCTCAGATTACCGCTGATTTTACCCGGTTCACCGAAGCGCAAATCAAGCTCTTTGGTGATTTTCCTGAAGCCGATTACCATTTCTTAACTCTTGTTTTACCCGTGCCGTATTACCACGGCGTTGAGCACCGAAACAGCACCGTACTAGTGCTAGGACCTGAACTGGAAGGCCTGGCTGCCGACGGGGAAACTATCGAAGGGGCGGGCCTGTATACCGATCTGCTGGGCGTGGCGTCGCACGAGTTGTTTCACGCCTGGAACATTTGCCGAATCCGCCCCGCCGAGTTGACGCCCTACGATTTTACCCGCGAAAACTACTTCACCACTTGTTTCGTGGCCGAAGGCATCACCACTTATTACGGCGATCTGATGCTTCGTCGGTCGAGCGTGTTCGATGATGCGGCTTACCTGAAAGAGTTGCTGGTGATCCTGAAACGCCATTTCGAGCAGGCAGGTCGCGCGTCGTTGTCACTGACCGAATCGTCGTGGGATTTGTGGCTCGATGGGTACGTTCGGGGCGTTCCTGATCGGAAAGTTTCGGTTTACCATAAAGGCGCCATCGCCTCGCTGATTCTCGACCTGCACCTGCGCCGGAAATTCGACCACGAACGCTCCCTCGACGATGTGATGCGGCTACTCTGGCAACGCTTCGGCGCTACGGAAAACGGCCAACCCGTACGCGGCTACACCTACGCCGATTACCGCGCCATCGTTGCCGAAGTAGCCGACGAACCCCTCGACTGGTACTTCGACACCTGCATCACCGGCAACGTACCTATCGACGAGCTTTTGAACGATTACCTGTCATTCATCGGTCTACGCATGGGTTACGACGATGCCGGCCTTGTGGTACTGGAATGGATCGGCCGGGCGCAGGAGCGGATGGAGTGGGAGCGGTGGTTTGCCTAGGCGCTGTTCAACGAGCGAAAATTGCTTCGCGTGCGGTCCCTTCGACAAGCTCAGGGTGACAACTCACAACGGAATGTGTATGACGAACTTGAGTAGGATTGTCACCCTGAGCTTGTCGAAGGGACCGCACGCGAAGCAACTTTTGATGGTAAAAAACGCTACATTTTTATGAAAAAACCTTACTTGCTGCAACACTATTATTGTGCACTTGTGCTCATTTGTTTTTTAAACAAAGCCGCTGCCCAAGTGCCGAGTGTCACTAGCAAAGACAGAACCAGTAAAACATTAAACACCATTTTTATTTGTGTGGCCAAACTTGCCAGCGAAACAGCTAAAGGAGTTGGAGTAGGATAATTTGAAAAAGACATGGCAATAAAAATATTCTCTATGTAATCTAAAATTCCGGTAAGTAACGGGATCAAAAAAAGCCACTTTAGCCACTTTTTCTTGTCACGGAAAACTAAGAAAATAAGTGACGAAAATGTTAAAGCGTAAATAAAAGGAAAGAAGATATCGCAAAGCATGAAATTTCTGTAAATGTCCCTGCCTTCGATGCCTAATCCGTTCAGGTCATGGGTAAAATTGTCAACAGTATACCCTTTCGCCTGTAAATCAAAAGGGATAAACGTAGGTGAAATTTCCTGCATAGATGGTGTACTTGTTGGTAAACCAGGAACATTCATTAGAACATTGAACACCATCAATGACCCTATTAAAACAAAAATATAAGGCTTTTTACACGTTATGCTTAGTAGCTTATACAGCGCGTTCATATTATTCCTTTGATTGCAGTTGCTTAAGTAATCCTAATGCATCCCATGAGCCTTTGCCCATGCCGTCTGCAACTATTGCGTTTTTGAAAGTCCAAAACCATGAGCCTTTCCACGATACTTTTTTATTCGTGGGGCTTATACCAAGAAATGCACCTTTATGTGTACCGCTGGCTATCCACCTTGCGGCAACCATATCATTCTCGGCAACTGTGATATCTACTGTGATTTTCAGGTCAGGAAATGCCGTACGAATTTGTTGAGTGAATGCTTTTTCTTCTTTAGCAAATTCAGGCACAAAATATCTGTCGGCATAGGTAGTATCGCCTTTATTAAACAGGTTATTCACAATAGTTAACATCAGTTTTTTATTTGCGGAATCATTTCCTCGTACTCCTTTGGTCTGAGCAAAAGTTGCCATACTGATGATTGACAAAATAGTAACCAAAGAAAAAAATTTGTATTTCGTTGTCCTTAGCATAAGGTAAAGATAGATAGTTACGTCCTTGTGCCGCATTGAGCTCACTACAAACTACTTACCACATGGTAACCACTAAAAAAAGAAATTCGGGAAATCCATATAATTGCCCACTTACGGCAGCGATAGATAAAATTGGTGGTCGCTGGAAGCCAATTATTTTATTCTACTTGTCGAATGGCAGTAAAAGGTTTGGCAAGTTGGCGGCCATTGTGCCTATGATTTCTAAAAAAGTTTTGTCTCAACAATTAAAAGAGTTAGCCGACGACGGACTTATTGTTCGCAAGCAATTTGATGAAGTTCCGTTGAGGGTTGAATATTCGCTAACTGACTTTGGGAAGTCTGTGCTACCAATACTGGATAAGTTTTGCGAATGGGGTAAGCAGTTTGTCGATAGTAATCTGTCGGTGCAGGATGCCGTTTAGTATGTGTCAGAAAATCCCTGTCCCGTATATACATTCAGCATGAATTGCAGGATTACCATAAGCACAAATGAGACCTTAGAGCTGGCATGTACTTACTTATGGTGAGCGATAACGAGTAGGTGTCAGCTTGACTCATAGAAACTGTTTTCTGTCACCCCAGCCCCATATACGATGGCAGAAAGGTTAAACTACTGGTCACACAGGCGTTGTTCATGCGCTGTTCAGGCAGTAGTTTTAGGTTTTCGCCAAACTAAAGTCACCTCATGAACAAAGGAATAGGGCTGCTGACGGCATTGACGCTCTCGGCAGGCGTTGTGCTGGCGCAGAATAAGCCCAAAGCAGAAGACGTACAGACGTTCACGCTCAAGAACGGGATGAAATTTATGGTCCTCGAAGACCATTCGATTCCCAATGCGAATTTTTATTCGTTTTGGAAAGTCGGCTCCCGCAACGAAGTACACGGCATCACGGGCCTGTCGCACTTCTTTGAACACATGATGTTCAACGGGGCCAAGAAATACGGCCCCAAGCAGTTCGACCGGGTCATGGAAGCCAACGGTGGGTCGAACAACGCGTACACGACCGAAAACACAACCGTATATACCGACTGGTTTCAGAGCGGTGCCCTTGAAACGATTTTCGACCTCGAAGCCGACCGGATTCGCGACCTGGCGATTGACCCGAAAATGGTGGAAAGCGAGCGCGGCGTAGTCTTGTCGGAGCGCAGTACCGGGCTGGAAAACAGCAACTATCGTGTCCTGAGCGAACTTGTACAGTCCGTGGCGTTCGTTGAGCACCCGTACATGTTCCCGGTCATCGGTTTTGAGTCGGACATCAAGAAATGGACGCAGGCGGATCTGGAAAAATATTTCAAAACGTATTACTCGCCCAATAATGCCGTGGCGGTGGTGGTTGGCGACGTAACGGCTGCGCAGGTGAAGAAAATGGCCGAGCAATATATCGAGCCGATTCCCGCACAGAAACTACCCGATAGCCTGCGTACGGTTGAGCCTCCGCAGAACGGCGAACGACGGGCCACGACGTACAAAGACATTGCGACACCCAACATTCTGCTGGCGTATCACACCCCCGCTTCCCGCCACCCGGATTATTATGCCATTGATCTGCTCAGCGGCGTGTTGAGTTCGGGCAACTCATCGCGGTTGGTGAAGTCGCTGGTGCTCGACTCAACCATTGCGTCGCGTGTGTTTGCCAACGCTGATATGTCGTTCGATCCAAGCCTGTTTTCTATCTACGCCGTAGCCGCCAGCGGTGTTACTGCCCCGCAACTGGAGCAAGCTGTATTGCGGCAGATCGACAAGGTGATTACTGAAGGAATCACGGATGTGGAATTGCAAAAGCTGAAGAATCAGAAGCTGATGGAATTTTACCGGACTATGGAATCCATCAATGGGAAGGCCAATTCGCTGGGTACGTATGAGTTGTACTTCGGTGATTACAAGAAGCTTTACGAAGCGCCTGCGCTTTATGAAAAGGTGACCAAAGAAGACGTGCAGCGTGTAGCCCGGACGTACCTGACCGAGCGTAACCGCACGGTTGGTTATCTGCTGCCAGAGCCCAAGCCGAACCCGGCGAAAACTAACTAATCATCAACCCATAAATCAAACCCAGCTAGTCTCAGGATGGCACGGGTTTACGATATGAGATACGTATTCACGTTTATTATCGCCCTGGTTGCGACGGGCGCGTCGTTGGCGCAGACATTCAAGGTGCCGCCTTACCAGAAGTTCAAGCTCAAGAATGGGCTGACGGTTTACCTGATGGAACAGCATGAAGTACCGCTGATTAATGTTTCAGCGGTGTTCGATGCGGGTGCCGTGCAGGACAATAGTCGCTACGGACTGGCCAATATGACGGCTCAGGCGCTGTTGTTTGGCAGTTCGAAATACACGAAATCGCAGCTCGAAGAGAAGATCGAGTATGTGGGAGCCAGCGTCGAAACCTTTGCGGGTAAGGAAGTGGCTAAAATGACCGCATCGTTTGCCGTGAAAGATCAGGATCTGCTGTTCGATATTATGCAGGATGTGCTCACTAAGCCGACCTTCGACCAGACTGAGTTCGACAAGTACAAACAGCGTCAACTATTGCAGTTAACCCAGCAGAAAGAAACACCACGCGGTGTGATCGGGTCGTATTTCAACACGTTTGTGTACGGTACGCATCCCTACGCCAATCCGCTGTCGGGAACGCCCACCTCTGTTTCGGCCATTTCGGCGGCTGATGCGCGGCAGTTTTACCAGAAGAACTTTACCACCGACCGGGCGGCCATTGCGATTGTTGGCGATTTTAACACGGCGGCGATGAAAAAGCGCATTACCGATTTGCTTGGTAGCTGGAAAACGGCAGCGGCTACGTCGCCCGTTTTAGCAGAGCCGACGGTTGCGTTTGATAAAAGCCGGGTGCTGCTGGTAAACAAAGACGATGCCCGCGAAACCACGTTTTTGATCGGCGGCAAAGGCATCACCCAGAGTAATCCCGATTTTATACCGGTTACGGTGGTCAACACGATTCTGGGGGGGCGGTTTACATCGTGGCTTAATGATGCCCTACGTGTGAACTCCGGCCTGACCTACGGCGCCAACAGCCGCTTCGGTACGTTCCGGAAAAGCGGCACCTTTGCCATTTCGACCTTCACGAAAAATAGCACCACTACCCAGGCTATCGATATGGCGCTACAGGTGCTTGATAGTCTTCATCGGACGGGCATCGACGAGAAAACGCTGACATCAGCCAAGAACTACGTGAAAGCTGATTTTCCACCGCGTTACGAATCAGCCAGTAGTCTGGCAAATCTGCTGACAGACATGTTCAGCCTGGGCTTCGATGAATCGTTTATTAATAATTTCCAGAAGAACGTCGATGGCCTGACCGTAGCTAAAACCCGGCAGATCATCGACCAGTATTTTCCGAAAGACAAACTACAGTTTGTGCTCGTGGGCAAAGCAGAGGCCATTCGGGATAAGGTGAAGAAATACGGCACTATCACCGAGAAAGAGATCAAGGCAGAAGGATTTTAGGTTTTGGTTGATTAGGTAATTGAGCGATTAGGTAATCGAGTAGTCAGTCACTCGATTACCTAATCACCAGTCTACACTGGCCGCTCCATCTTTCGTGTCTCCGCTGATGGGACACCAAAATTAGGTGAGCCGTCGCGGTGCCAGCGAACACGTTGAAGTCGTGGAGTACGTTCGTTTTCACAACCTTTGCCAGGACCGGGGTTTGCATGGTACAGAAACCAGGTTTGACCGTTTTCGGTCTGGAAAAAGCAGCCATGCCCTGGTCCGTATACGCGGTTCCGAACAGACGTTTTGAAAACCGGTTCCTGGGCTTTCGTCCAGGATGAAGGCTGCATCAAATCGCTGTCGACTCGGGCGGTCAGTAGGCCCAGCGTGTACTCGTCGGTCCAGCAGCCGCTGGCAGAATAGGCAATGAATAAGTGATCATTGTGACGTAGAAAAGCAGGGGCTTCATTGACGAAGACGTGATTGTGCGGACTATCGGGGGCTGGGTCATGATTATGGCGTTCCCAGGGTAAGGTTGGCTCAGACAGCAGGAGCCGTTCACCGATGCACGTCCAGGGGTTTCTCATGCGGCAGAGGTAGATATTTTGCTGCCCATTTTCGTCGGCCTCCCAACCCGACCAGGACAGGTAGAGCTGTCCGTTGAGGTCAATGATAGTGCCGTCGATTCCCCATTTGTTAGCAGATGTGGTCAACTCGCCCTTTATCTGCCATTCCCCGCCCAATGGGTCGCAGTCTTCATTTTCCAGCACCCAAATTCGCTGGTCACCCGCATCCCGATCTTCGCCTGCGCTGAGGTACGCATACCAACACATTTGGCCTGTTCCATCAGCTAAGTAATGCAGTTCGGGCGCCCACATGTTTTTTGAGAAGGGCCCGTCGTCAGGTACGTTCCAGACCACTTTTTGCTCAGCATTGGCCAAATCGGTGATGTCGCGCGTTCTCCAGATGGTCAGATTGGTGCGTGTCGAATGCGTGTAGTAGTAAAATCCGTCATGGCAGGCTGCCCAGGGGTCGGGGCCATACGGCAGCAACGAATTGTTGAATCCTTTTTTTGTAGACATATCGATCAGGCTAAAGGCCGTATTAAAACAACTTGCCTGATCTAGTTAGAGTTGATGAACGGTTAGGCAAGGGGCAACGTACCTGAGCGCGTTCACCTCGAATAACTTCTTTCCGAAACGACCTTGCCTGTTGACTGGTTTATTCGTAAATTGGTGGATTACGCCAACTCGTAGCAACAACGCTGATGAACTTTGAAATAACATCTGAATTTCAACCCACCGGTGACCAGCCTAAAGCCATTGCTGAACTGGTTAAAGGAATCAATAATAATGAACCGGCGCAGGTGTTGCTGGGTGTTACCGGCTCTGGTAAGACCTTTACGATTGCCAACCTGATTGCTGAAACAAACCGGCCTACGCTTGTTCTGAGCCATAACAAAACCCTGGCGGCGCAGCTCTACGGTGAGTTCAAGCAATTCTTTCCGAACAACGCTGTCGAGTATTTCATCTCTTACTACGACTATTACCAGCCTGAGGCGTACATCGCCACCACCGGTACGTATATCGAGAAGGACCTGGCCATCAATGAAGAAATTGATAAGCTACGGCTAGCGGCAACGTCGGCGCTGATGAGCGGTCGGCGCGATGTGATCGTGATCGCGTCGGTGTCGTGTATCTACGGCATGGGTAACCCCGAAGAGTTTAAAAACAGCATCATTCGTATTGCTGCTGGTGAACGGATGAGCCGCAACCAATTGCTACACAAGCTCGTCAGTATTCTTTATAGCCGAACAGAGGGTGATTTTGAGCGGGGTAACTTCCGGGTGAAAGGTGATACGGTCGATCTGTTCGTGTCGTACGCTGACTTTGCCTATCGATTTATTTTCTTCGGTGACGAAATCGAATCCATTCAACGGATCGACCCGGCTTCAGGCAAGAAACTGTCGAACGAGAGATCGGTGACGATCTTTCCGGCAACGCTCTTCGTTACGGGTCGCGAAACGTTGAACGGTGCCATTCACCAAATTCAGGATGATCTGGTATCACAGATCAAATTTTTCGAAAGCGAATACCGCGAGCAGGAAGCTGAACGTATCAAGGAGCGCACCGAGTTTGACCTGGAGATGATGCGCGAACTGGGTTATTGTTCCGGTATTGAGAACTACTCGCGTTACTTCGACAACCGGCAGCCCGGTCAGCGCCCGTTCTGTCTGCTCGATTACTTCCCCGATGATTTCCTGATGGTAGTCGACGAAAGCCACGTGACCATTCCGCAGATCCGCGCTATGTGGGGGGGAGACCGGTCGCGTAAGGTGGCACTGGTCGACTATGGTTTCCGGCTACCCTCGGCGATGGATAACCGCCCGCTGACGTTCCAGGAATTTGAAGACCTGACGCCACAGACCATCTACGTATCGGCTACACCATCTGACTATGAACTGCGTAAGAGCGAAGGTGTGGTGGTGGAACAGCTCATTCGCCCAACGGGTCTGCTCGACCCCGAGATTGAGGTACGTCCAAGCCTGAACCAGATCGATGACTTGCTGGAAGAAGTCGATGCCCGCATTAAGCGGAATGAACGAGTGCTGATTACCACGCTGACCAAGCGCATGGCCGAGGAATTGAGTAAGTACTTGGAGCGGGTGGGCATCAAAACACGCTACATCCACTCGGAAGTAAAAACCCTCGACCGCGTTGAAATCCTGCGTGATTTGCGGCTTGGTAATTTCGATGTGCTGGTCGGCGTAAACCTACTCCGCGAAGGTCTTGACTTGCCCGAAGTATCGCTGGTGGCCATCATGGATGCGGATAAAGAGGGCTTCCTGCGCGATATCCGGTCGTTGATTCAAACCATTGGTCGGGCGGCCCGGAACGTGAACGGACGGGTGCTGATGTACGCCGACCGCATTACGGGTTCGATGGCAAAAGCGATTGATGAGACTAACCGCCGCCGCGCTATTCAACTGGAGTATAACATCGCGAACGGCATTACACCTAAAACGGTGCTTAAATCACGCGAGTCGATTATGGGTCAAACCAAAGTGGCCGATTCGAAGCCAAAGCAGTTCTATGTCGAGCCCGATGAGATTCGTATTGCTGCTGATCCGGTTGTGCAGTACATGGGTAAAAATGACCTTCAGCAATTGGTGAAAGAAACCCAGGCCCGCATGGAACGTGCCGCTAAAGACCTCGACTTTATGGAAGCGGCCCGCCTCCGCGACGAGTTGTTCCAACTCCGCGACAAGTTGAAGGAAGAAAAGGTCTGATAGAACCGTCATTAGGTGATCATTACGCGTTGTTATCATTAATGGTTATCGATTAAGTTCGCAACAGGCGACAGCAACGCGTAATGATCATTTAACGACGGTTTCTATGTTCACCGACGAGTACTTTATGGAAATGGCCCTTGCGCTGGCTGAAGAAGCAGCCGAGGATGGCGAAATTCCCGTAGGAGCACTGGTTGTGTGTCAGAACCGCATTATCGGAAAAGGGCGTAACCAGACTGAGCAACTCAACGATGTAACGGCGCACGCCGAGATGATCGCTATTACGGCTGCCACGCAGGCACTGGGCGGCAAATACCTGACGAATTGCACACTGTATGTTACGCTCGAACCCTGCGTAATGTGTGCAGGCGCTATTTTCTGGGCTCAACTGAGTCGCTTGGTCATTGGGGCCGATGATCCTAAACGGGGGTATTCACGCCTTACACCGTCGCCGCTGCACCCGAAAACACGGGTAGAAACGGGGGTTCTAGCTGATGAGAGCCGGGCGTTAATGGCGAACTTTTTCGGACGGCTAAGAACATAAAGCAAAAGCGCGGTGTTAGACCGGATGAATTAAACCTTAAACACAGATATGGCTTTCGTACTAGATCCGCTGCCTTATTCGAGCGACGCGCTTGAACCAAACATAGACAAGCAGACCATGGAAATCCACCATGGCAAACACCATAACGCCTACGTAACTAACCTGAACAACGCCGTGACAGGCACTGAAATGGAGAACCTGTCGATCGATGAGCTGGTGGCTAATGTAAGCAAGTACCCGGTAGCGGTTCGTAACAACGGTGGTGGCCATTTTAACCACACGTTCTTCTGGAATATTCTGTCGGCCAATGGTGGTGGTCAGCCTTCGGGTGACCTGGCTACGGCGATTGACCAGAAGTTTGGTTCGTTCGATGCCTTCAAAGAAGAATTTACGAAAGCAGCAACAACCCGTTTTGGTTCAGGATGGGCCTGGCTAATCGTTACGGCTGATGGCGAACTGGCTGTTACATCGACGCCAAACCAGGATAACCCACTCATGGACGTCACCGAACAGAAAGGTACCCCCATCATTGGGCTTGATGTTTGGGAACATGCTTACTACCTGAAATACCAGAACCGTCGGCCCGATTATATCGCTGCTTTCTGGAATGTAGTGGATTGGAGTGCCGCTGATGCCCGCTACCAGCAAGCTAAAGCAGCGTAAGTAATTGTTAATTAAGAGTTAAGACATAAGAATTAATTTTAGAGAAAAAAAACTCGCACTTTTTGTGTCTTAACTCTTAATTCCTTCTTACTTTTGCATTCTCAAATTACATGGTGCGCGTAGCTCAGTTGGTTAGAGCGCTGGTTTGTGGTGCCGGAGGTCGTGGGTTCGAGACCCATCGTGCACCCCTCATTTGAAGTCCTGACATACGTGTCAGGACTTTTTTTTTAGCCTGAACAGTCAGTCTTATTTGCTAGTAACTTGCTACCAACAGCATTCAATCTGTATGGCCGATAGTAGTGCACCCCGTTACGATAAACCAATCCGTATTATTTTGATCCTAGCGTATATCGCCGGGTTGATTGGTTTGCAAATTCCGGCTGTTGCTCCCCTTTTCAGGCAGCTCACGCCATTGAATTTGCTGGGTACGTTGGCAGCGCTGTTCTGGTATCACACCGACTGGCGGCCCGGGTTCACGTTTTATATTGGTCTGGCAGTGCTGACAGGCTATCTGGTAGAACTGTTGGGCGTGCGGACCGGGTACGTGTTTGGCGGCCCGTACGCGTATGGCGAAGGACTAGGACCTACCCTCTTTGGCATCCCACCTATCATTGGGGCCAACTGGTTGTTATTAACGTACTGCTTCGGCTCGTTTTTTGATCGCTTCTCCTGGCCAGTTTATCTCAAAACAGCTGTGGCTGCAACGGGTATGGTAGCGCTGGATGTACTGGTTGAACCAGTGGCTATTCGCCTCGATTTCTGGACCTGGTTTGGGCATCCTGTCCCCATCCAAAATTACTTAGGTTGGTGGCTGGTTGCTGCCGTGTTACTAAGCATTTGGTACGGCTTGCCGTTTAAAAAAGAAAATCGGATAGCCCTACTGATTATCAGCCTGCAAGTCCTGTTTTTTGCCGGTCATCAACTCATCTACAAGTTGGTGAACGGTTAAACAATTGGGTGGAATAGAGGGTTATTTACTAGTATTTTCAATTGTGTTATTGCATTTTCCACCGAAAAGTTGCAAAGCGGTAAATAGGTGCTTAGTTTAGACGTTGCGTTTGATTGCGCAGGGTTAAAATGGGTTCATTTGGCTTGCTTTCCCAGCGTCTATTATTAGCACCAACTTTGTAATCTGATCATCCCATGAGTAACTACTCGATTAAAGATTTAGAGCAACTTTCCGGCATAAAAGCCCATACGTTGCGAATCTGGGAGCATCGCTATAATATCATTCAGCCCAAGCGGACAGATACGAACATCCGTACCTACGATGATCAGGATCTGAAACTGGTACTGAATATATCGCTACTGAAAGACCACGGTTATAAGATCTCTGAAATCTCCAAACTCTCGGTTGAAGAGATGTATCAGGAGGTCATCAAGATATCAGACCGGCAACTCAATTACCCTGATCAGATTCATGCACTGACAATCTCGATGATTGATCTCGATGAAGATCGATTTGAAAAGATTATCAGCACCAACATTCTGCAGTTCGGTTTCGAGAACACGATGATTCATATCATCTACCCGTTTCTGAGTCGAATAGGCACGCTGTGGGTGACGGGATCGATCGGTCCGGCACAGGAACACTTCATCACCAATTTAATTCGTCAGAAG
The DNA here is from genome assembly GCF_011742925.1 of Fibrivirga algicola. GTDB lineage: Bacteria > Bacteroidota > Bacteroidia > Cytophagales > Spirosomataceae > Fibrella > Fibrella algicola. Next base: position 776,207 of record NZ_WAEL01000002.1, on the reverse strand, counting down.
CTAATTGTGGCTATCGACGGGCAGGTTAGCAAGCAGCGCCCGAATGGAAAGAAGTATATGTTGTACCTTCCGGAAGGGGAGATGCACGAAATCAGTCTGCTATTCGCTAATTATATCATTCGGGCACGCTACAACAAAGTGGTGTACCTGGGCCAAAGTCTGCCATTCAACGAATTGGTATTTGCCTATAATGTCCATAAGCCGGATTATATCTTCTCAGCGATCACGTCGGTACCATCCAACAGTGAGGCACAAGCCTACGTCAATAAACTTGGCGCTCAGTTTCCGGAATCGCACTTGTTGCTGACCGGTTATCAAATGGTTGGGCAAGATATTCAAATGCCTGAAAATGGTACAATCATCAATAACATCGACGACCTGATTCGGGTAGCGAGCACGTAAAAGGTTGGTTGGACGTTTGATGTCGCGCTGGACGGTAATCAAGCCGCGAAACGTTAAACCTCGAATGTCAGACACAAAAAAGGCCCCTGCTGTTTAGCAGGGGCCTTTTTTGTAATCTGGAAACTTAAACTTTGATTTCTACATCGACACCGCTAGGTAGTTCGAGTTTCATCAGGGCGTCAACCGTTTTAGAGCTAGTCGAGTAAATGTCGACCAACCGCTTGTAGGTGCAAAGCTGGAATTGCTCACGCGCCTTTTTGTTCACGTGGGGTGAACGCAGGACTGTATAAATCTCTTTGTCGGTAGGCAGTGGAATTGGACCACTTACCATGGCGCCCGTCGATTTAACGGCCTTTACAATCTTTTCAGCCGATTTGTCAACCAACATGTGGTCGAACGACTTCAGTTTAATGCGAATCTTCTGATTCATAAAAAGCGGTTCGTTTAGTTAAATAGACCCCGGCCGAAAGAACCATTTACTCCGGGAGGGGAAGTTTTAAAAAGTTTGACGTTTGTCATGCGAGGTTAGTGTTACGCTGCTACCTGGCGGAGCAACATCAAACCTCGAACGACAAACGTCAAGCCTATTTTTCTAGCTTAGGCCGCCTTTCTCTTTCTTCACTACACCATCGGCGATGTTATTCGGCACGATTTCGTAGTGAGAGAAGGTAAGGTTGGCAGTTGCACGACCCGATGACATCGTACGGAGTTCGGTAATGTAACCGAACAGTTCCGACAGAGGCACGTCGGCTTTGATCACCTGCGAACCAGCGCGTGTGTCCATGCCCTTCATGATACCCCGGCGACGGTTCAGGTCACCCGTGATCGGACCAGTGTATTCCTCAGGCGTCAATACTTCAACGGCCATGATTGGTTCGAGGAGTTTCGGACCAGCCTGACGAGCTGATTCACGGAAGCCCATCCGAGCGGCTAATTCAAACGACAGTGAGTCTGAGTCAACGTCGTGGAATGAACCGTGGAACAGCCGAACTTTCATCGAGTCGAGCGGGTAACCAGCCAACGGACCTGTTGACATGGCTTCAGCGAAACCTTTCTGAATAGCAGGAATGAATTCACGAGGAATAACACCACCCACAATGGCGTTGTCGAACTGAAGACCTGGCTTGATCGAACCATCTTCTTCCGGGTCACGTGGCATCAGTTCAAACACGATGTCAGCGAATTTACCGCGACCACCCGTTTGCTTCTTGTATACCTCGCGGTGTTCAACTTTCTTGGTGATCGTCTCTTTATAGGCTACCTGAGGAGCACCCTGGTTCACCTCAACCTTGAACTCACGACGCATCCGGTCGATGATGATTTCCAAGTGAAGTTCACCCATACCACGGATAATGGTCTGGCCAGTCTCTTCGTTTGACTCAACTTTAAGGGTTGGGTCTTCTTCGATCAGTTTACCAATGGCTTTCGAGAAGTTGTCCTGGTCGGCTGTCTTCTTAGGCTCAATGGCGTAACCAATAACGGGATCAGGGAACACCATCGACTCCAGAACGATTGGATTCTTTTCGTCTGACAGGGTATCACCTGTTTTGATGTCCTTAAAACCAACTACGGCACCGATATCACCCGCCTCGAGGCGGTCGATCTGGTTTTGCTTGTTGGCGTGCATCTGGAAGATACGTGAGATACGCTCTTTGTTGCCCGACCGGTTGTTCAGGATGTATGAACCTGACTCCAGCACGCCCGAGTACGAACGGATGAAGCAAAGACGGCCAACGTAAGGGTCAGTCGCAATTTTGAACGCCAGGGCCGAGAATGGCTCAGACGTCGATGGCTTGCGTGACACTTCAACACCTGTGTCAGGGTTAGTACCCGTGATGCTCTCTTTGTCCATTGGTGAAGGCAGCAGAGCCATCACATAGTCGAGCATCGTTTGTACACCCTTGTTTTTGAAGGATGAACCGCAAAGCATCGGCACGATCTTCATGCTGATGGTGGCTTTACGCAGCGCCGCCAGAATTTCGTCTTCTGAGATCGACGTAGGATCTTCGAAGTATTTCTCCATCAGCGAGTCGTCGAATTCGGCAACAGCTTCCAGGAGTTTTTCCCGCCACTCGGTTGCTTCGTCCAGCATATCGGCTGGGATCGGCACCTCACGGAAGGTCATTCCTTTGTCATCTTCGTTCCACTCAATGCCCCGGAAGTTAACCAGGTCAACCACACCACGGAATGTGTCTTCTTCGCCGATCGGCAACTGAAGAGGCACCGCGTAGCTACCCAGCATTTCCTTCACCTGCTTGCACACGTTCAGGAAGTCGGCGCCAGAGCGGTCCATTTTGTTTACGAAGCCAAGACGGGCAACGTTGTAGTTGTTGGCCAGACGCCAGTTCGTTTCCGACTGAGGCTCAACACCATCAACGGCACTGAAAAGGAACACCAGACCATCCAGTACGCGCAGTGACCGGTTTACTTCAACCGTGAAGTCAACGTGGCCAGGCGTGTCAATGATGTTGATGTGGTACTTCTGGTCGCGGTAGGTCCAGTCAACGGTAGTGGCGGCCGAAGTGATCGTGATACCACGCTCCTGCTCCTGCTCCATCCAGTCCATTGTGGCAGCTCCATCGTGAACCTCACCGATCTTGTGACTTACCCCGGCGTAATAGAGAATACGTTCGGTAGTTGTCGTTTTGCCTGCGTCGATGTGGGCAGCGATACCGATGTTTCTCGTCAATAATAAATCGCGAGCCATTAGCTTGTTATACAGAAAGTTATGTAATTCTAAAACGGTGGAAAGAAAACAGCACAGAAAAACTGGCTGGTCTTTCATGAATCAGGTCGCAAAATTACTGACTTCCAGTGGTAAAGTCAAGCTATATGATAAAGGATTGATTGCTACGACAGTAAACCAGCTGTACTGGGCAGTAAAGGCGATTGTTTGTCGCGATAAATAGCCTGATAGCGCATCGGGGTAGTGCCCGTTTGCTGCTTAAACTGCCGGTGGAAATGCGAAATATTGTTGAAACCACATTCGAACCCAACCTGACTGACGCTCAGGTCGGCCTGGGTCAACAGTTTTCGTGCGTGGCTGATACGCAGTTCATTCAGGTACTCAACAAACGATTTACCAGTACGTTTTCGGAAATAGCGGCAAAATGCAGCGGGAGCCATGCCCGCTACAGAAGCAATCTGCTCAATCCGTATTTCTTTCCGGAAATGCTTGAGCACAAATTCCAGCACGCGTTTCATGCGTTCCGTTTCCGCTTCGCTGGCTGTTAGTTGGTAGCTGTCAGAAGCCAGCAGGATAGCTTCCCGGTCGGCAGACAGCTCATTCAGGATGCTGAGCAGTTCAAGTACCTGCGCCATGCCCTGGAGATGGGGTAACTGAATGAGCCGAGGGGCCAGCCGGTTCACGGTGGTGGGGCTGAAGCAGAGGCCATAGCGTGACCGGTGCAGTAATTGCCGGATAGCACCCGACTCGGGCAGCACTGCCAGCAGGTTTTCGTCGAGTGCAGCCGGGAACTGCACTACGATAGCTTCGGCGGGTAGTTCGTCGTATCGATCGTCATCGTTTCGCCAAAAATGAGGCAGATTGGGCCCGATCAATACCAGATCACCTACGTCGAAGTTGGTAACGTGGTCCCCGACAAAACGCTTGCCATTACTCTCCAGTATGTAGGTGAGTTCATACTCGGGGTGGTAATGCCAGAGCGCGCCAAAAGCCGTAAGACGAATATGTTTTACGAGCAACGAGTGTTCCTGGTCGATATTTACCTTTTCGTAAAGCGCTTTCACGGACTGTTACATTTTAACTGCTGGGTGCCTAAATTTCAGTAAAAATAGTCAGGATTTTACACAAATAATGTTTTTCTATTCGTACGGAAACGGGTTGGGCCTATTTTTGACAGGATGAATAAGATTACAGGATTATACGTTCATGTCTGACTATAAAACCCCGTCATTCTGACCATTCTGATAAAACGTAAACTGTACTGATCGCTTCTGTATCCCGCTTTTCAGACTCATGCTGAGACGGGACCATTTTTCGTTTAAAACGCGTTACCCCGCTAACCTATTAGTTGTACCTACACGATATGAGCCGGTTTATTGCCCCATTGGGCCTGTTGCTTTGCCTGTTTACCGCCGTTACGACCACTTTCGGCCAGTTTGGCCAGAATAACATCACTAAGCCTACCACCTTTGCCTACAGCGTCTCCCCTACAAAAGCGAAAGTTGGCGATGTGATTGAGATTCGTATCACGGCCCGGTCGAAGGAAGGCTGGCATATGTATGCGGCCAAAACCAATCCTAAGCTGGAAATGGGACCCCAGGCAACTACGGTAGCTCTGGAGAAAAACAAAACGTTTCAGCCGGTGGGGGAACTGGTATCAGTAGGATACGAAACCAAATTTGATGATGTCTGGGAGGGTGATACGTACATTATGCCTAACCCGGCCATTTTTACCCAAAAAGTAAAGCTGCTGACTGATAAACCGGTCATCAAGGGCACGCTGGAAGGACAGACCTGCTCGACCGTTTGTGTACAGGTGAGCGATGAGTTCGACGTGTCGTCGATGTTGACCGTTGCCGCTGCGGCCCCTGAAAGTTTAACTACCGCTACGGCTACTGCCCCCGCCAGCACTACGGTTGTGTCGGCTACGAACGTACCTGAGACCGACTCAGCTACGGCCAAAGTGAGTACTGCCGATACTATAGCAGCGGCGGCTACGTCGGTTGCGCCAGTGGCTGGTGAGGTCGATCCGCTGGCAACATCGGGTGAGCAGGGCGATTCAACTTCACTATGGGGTTTTGCACTGGCTGCTTTTCTATCGGGGCTGGCGGCTTTGCTGACGCCCTGCGTTTTCCCGATTATCCCGATGACAGTGAGCTTTTTCACGCATCAGAAAGGGGGCTGGTGGAAGGCGTTGCTTTATGGGGCGTCGATTATCGCCATCTATGTGCTGATTGGTACGTTGGTGTCGCGTATCAACGGCCCGGCCTTCGCCAATTTCCTGAGTACACACTGGATTCCGAACCTGCTGTTCTTTGCCGTGTTCTTCATTTTTGGCCTGTCTTTTCTAGGCCTGTTCGAAATAACGCTGCCCAGCTCGATCGTGAACAAAGCCGACGCGGCCTCGGAACGGGGCGGACTGGCCGGTATTTTCTTCATGGCCTTTACACTGGTGCTGGTTTCGTTTTCGTGCACCGGCCCCATCGTGGGTAGCCTGCTGGTAGCCTCGGCGGGGGGCGCGGTGATTAAGCCGATTATCGGCATGGCGGCGTTCTCATCGGCGTTTGCTATTCCGTTTACGCTCTTTGCGCTGTTTCCGCAGTGGCTCCAGAAACTTCCCAAATCAGGCGGCTGGCTGAACTCGGTAAAAGTGGTACTTGGCTTCCTGGAACTGGCGCTAGCCCTGAAATTCCTGAGCATCGCCGATCAGGTGTACCACTGGAATTTGCTCGACCGCGAGGTGTATCTATCGTTTTGGATTGTCATCTTTAGCCTGATTGGTTTCTACCTGCTGGGCAAAATCCGATTGCCGCACGATAGCGACGAAATGATTTCGATTGATAACGCTGCTACGGGCACGATGCGCCTTCCGGTAGCAAATGCCAAAGTTAGCGTGTTCCGTATGCTGCTGGCAATCATCACGTTTACGTTTGTCGTTTACATGGTACCGGGACTATGGGGCGCTCCGCTGAAAGCGCTGGCGGGTTATCTGCCTCCAGAAACAACCCAGGATTTTAACCTCCAGCGGGCGGGTGGTCCTGGTCAGGGCGTACCTGCCAACCAACGCACGGTTCGGCATGGTGAGCTGTTTAAAATGCCGCACGGTATTCCTGGCTTCTTCGATTATAAAGAGGCACTGGCGTACAGCAAGACGGTAAACAGACCCGTATTCATCGACTTCACCGGACACGGTTGTGTAAACTGCCGTGAGATGGAGCAACGCGTCTGGAGCGATCCGGCCATACTGTCCCGGTTGCAGAATGATTATGTAGTGGTGGCCCTGTACGTCGACGACAAAACTGAACTGCCGGAAGGCGAGTGGTACACGTCGAACTACGATCAGAAGACGAAGAAAACGATTGGTGCCCAGAACGGTGATTTGCAGATTACGCGCTACGGAAACAACGCCCAGCCGCACTACTGCCTCGTCGATGGCGAGGGCAAACTGCTGGTGACACCGATCAACTACGACCTGAATATCGAGAAGTTCGGCAAGTTCCTAGACTCGGGTAAGGCGGCTTTTGCCAGCAGGTGAGACTTGCTTTTTACGCGCTTTCTGGCGCCGGTCCCACCAGATCAGGGAGCCGGTGACGGGCAGGCTGGCGGCTACAAGGCCAACCAGAAAGACGAGCACCTTCCCAAACAGGCCCAGGATACGGCCCGTATGCAGTTCGTAGTCTGATTTCCAGAAGCGTTCGCTAAACGATTGCTGCGTGTGTAGTTTCGCATCGAGGCGTTGGGCTGTGGCGGGGTCGAACGTGAACGTGCTCTCTTTCCGCAGGCCCGAGGTGGGGTACGCGATGACAACGCGCAAGGGGTTCAGGCTGTCTTTGGGCAGGTTGATCCGCACGGTTTCAAAAGCGTCGGTCCCCAGCGCGGCCGTCAGAGCCTGATCAGCAATGAAATCGCTGGCGAAAGCACCATAGACGGTGGGTTTCTCCTTCTTTTTCTCTCCGTGTGATGCCATATCGATGCCGGTTGCTACGATCAGCAGCAGAAACGGAATAGCGTAAAAGCCCAATACCGAGTGCAGGTCGTAGGTACGTTTCGCCCGCTTGGCCTGCCACTTCACCGTTAATGAGGCACGCAGTTGCTTCAGCCGGGCGGGGAGCCAGAGCACAAAGCCCGTCAGGAGCATGATCGCAAAAATCCAGGCGTTCCAGTAAATGATTTTCTTCCCTACTTCACCCAGAAGCAGCGTGCGGTGGAGCTTTAAGTTGATCAGCAGCCAGTCGCTTTCCTGATCGTGGTTGGCCAGCAATTGGCCCGAATAGGGGTTTACGGTTAGCAGGTGCTTGTCTTTCGTAAATACCTGCACTGCTTTTTCGGGGTTGCCAAACAGCCGGATCTGATTGACCCGAATGGTTGGGTCGGCGCGGCGAACGGTCTGCAACACCTGACTAACTGGCACGCGTGGCGTCGATTGGGGCGTAACGAACAACTGCTCATGCTGGGTAACATATCTGATCTCTTCTTCGAATGCCCAGACGCAGCCGGTAAGCGCAACGATCACTACGATTGCTCCTGAACCCAGCCCCAGAAGCAAATGAATTTTGTGCAGCAGCGTTTTCATACGAGTTGAGAAAATCAGCGGAGGAATGGGTTAGAATTGTGTTAGTTGACCGTTGGGCTTCGGGCTATAGGCAACGCAGTAACGTACCTACCACCGATAGGTAAGCGTCAGCATGCCACGTCGGCCCGTGCCTTTGATATAGTCGGCGGCGCGGGCGGCCCATTGCGAAATAGCCGGGTAATAATCTGTATTGAGCAGGTTTTCGACGCCCAGACTGATGCCTGCTTTGGCTGTTAGCTGGTACGAGCCGCTGAAGTTGACCAGAGTGTAGTTGGTTACCGGGCCCTGCGCGTAGGCGTAGGTGCCGTTGGCGGCCGGGTTGAAGCGATTGCGATTGCCTGACCAGAGTGCGTTTACGTTCAGACTCAATTGCTTGTTAGGCTGTACCCGAACATAGGCCGTTGTTTTCGGGGCCATGATGCGGTCGCTGCCCAAGTACGTGGCGTAGGAGCCGTCATTGGTGTTGTCTGATTTGCCTTCCAGATAATTGTAGGAGCCGCCCACTGCCAGCCACCGGACAGGCGTTACGTCGAGGGCTACTTCATAACCACGAATACGTTCGGGAGCCCGTACAATCTCGAATACGCCACTCGGCAGTGTGCGGTACGACGCGCCCAATTCCGAACGGCTTTCGTACACGGCCACGTCATAATGTACATACCGGCCAACCTGCCCCGATACCCCCGCTTCGTAATTATCGACGATGATCGGCTTGGTTTCCAACTGCGACACGATCGATCGTTGCGACGTGCGGAGAATTCGACCCAATTCATTGATCGAAAAGGCCTGCGAAAAGCTGACGAAGGGTTGAAATGCCTGCCAGCCTGAGTAACGCAGCCCCACATTGCCGACAAAGGCGTTGTAGTTGAGCGTACCGCCCTGCACGGCAACGCCGCCGTCGTACCGCGTTGTGGTGGCGTTGTAGGTTTTCAGCGTCGTGAAGTCCGATACGACCACGCCGATGTTTTCATAGCGTGCTCCGGCTTTCAGCGTCAGGTTATTCCAGATGTCGAGCTTCAACTGGGCAAAGGGTGCCGCGTTGGTCATGTTCATATCGGGGGTCCAGAAGCGGCCATCCTGTAGCTTTTGCGCCGTCTGGTCGTTTAGCAGATCAACTCCGTAAATCCATTCGCCGGCCAGGGCTGATCCCAGTGTAAAGGGCGTATTCAGGTTCAGGCGAATCCCTTTCTTGTCCGACACCACGTTTGACTGACCCCCATTTTCGAAGAACTGCGCCTCGTAGCCGTAGACTGTCCGAAACCTTTGCAGGTACCCGATCAATTCCAGGCTCGTACCGCCCACGAGCCGATCGTGGGTGTAGCGCAGGGTTGCGTTGTGGTTGTAGGGTGTTCCCTGGGGCGTGCCGGGAATCTCGCCGGCCGAGGGAACGCCGATGGTCGGTGTTTTGCCGTAAACGCCCAGTTTTTCAACATACTGCAGGTCAGAACGTGAGGCGTAATAATTATACATGGCCTCTACCCGCTGCTTGTCTGAAAACGTGTAGCCTACTTTTGCCAGCACGTTTGTAGAGAACATCTCGCCCGAATTGTAGAACGGCGATAAGGGCTGACCGGTCGCATCGCGTTGCAGGCCTGTCCGTTCAAAGGTGCCGTTCAGCACGTAGTCGATGCGATGGGTACGTCCCGAAAACTGCTGACTGAGTCGATACCCCGCCGTTTGTGCCGAATTGCCAATCTGGCTGGTTAGCCCCGCCCAGGTTTGCGCCTGAAAGGGCCGGTTGGCTGTAGCACGCTTGGTGATGTAGTTGATAATACCTCCGTCGGCCCCGTTTCCGTAGATCGACGTAGCGCCTTTGATAACTTCGATCCGCTCGATAGCCGAGGGGTCGATGATTCGAATGTCGCGGCCACCGTTGCGTAAGGGCGTCGATTGCGGCACCCCGTCGATCAGGACGAGTACTTGCCGACCACGTAAGGTTTGGCCCGTGTTGGAGGTACGGCCCGTACTGAGCGCAAGGCCCGGCACCGTGTATTGCAGAATGTTGCTGATGTCGGGGTTGATGGCCGCCTGTTCCTGAATTTGCCGCAGCCCCACAATGGTCATGGCCGAGGGGACTTCCTTCACGTTTTCGGGCTTCCGGCTGGCTGTAACAACCACCTCCTCCAGATAGGCTGCGCTGGTGGACAGATCAACGTTGATCGTTGCCGAATCCCCCGGCTGTAGGGTAACGGGCTGAATCGATTCGGTATAGCCAACGGCGCTGATGCGGAGCCGGTAGGAACCGCCGGGTACGTTGGTGAGCTTGAATTCACCCGATTCGCTGGCCTGTGTGCCCAGCCGAGTTTTAAGGAGCGAGATGGTGGCGTAAGGAACCGTTTTGCCCGAAATCTGCCCCGTTTGGGCGAAGACTGAGGTGCTACAAAAAAGAAGGAAAATGAGATAACGTTGATGCATTGCTACTAACCAGCAGGCAGTTATTGACTGATTGATGGTGCAAAGCTAGAGTCTGTTTAGACTGAGTCCAAACAAATGGTGTGTTTATTTTGAAATTGTCTAAATAATAGATTGGCAAGGAAATTCGTCGTTGTACTAAACCTGACCCACATAAAGCATAAAAGCTCCCCAGCAAACCATACGGCTTACTGGGGAGCTTTTATGGGCAAAAGAACTGCCTTAGCCAGGTAACGTTGAGGGGCTATTCAGCTTTTCGATAGCCAGCAATTGCTTCATGGTTTTCTCCATACCGTCGGTTGAGCCGTCGAGGAAGATGACGTTGCCTTTGCTGTTTTCGGCGAAATGCTTCACGGCTTCTGTCCAGATCGAGAACAGGATCAGCGAGGCGTCGAGGTCTGCTTCACTCATCACCTTGGCCGATTCGGCCATACCCTTGGCTACCTCTTCCCGAAACAGGGCTACACCCTGACCACGAAGTTGCGCCGCCGTTTTCTCCGCCTCGGCCGAGATCTTGATGGCGTTACCTTCTGCTTCGGCCGCTTTAGTTTTGGTAATCAGTAAAGCCTGCCCTTCGTTCTCAGCCGCTGCTTTCAGGTTCGACGAGGCCACTACCTGCGCCATCGACCGCATGATCACCTCATCAAAAGCGATGTCGTTCAGTTGTAGGTCGGTGAGGTGATACCCCCAGCTTTCGAGCAGCGTATCGATCTGGTATTTAACGTGTTCGATGATCTCGGACCGTAACCCCAGAATTTCAGATTGCCGTTTGGTGGCCACAAAGCTACGGATCGAGCCTTCGATGGTGCGGATGAGCGCTTGCATGAATGAGGCTTCGTCGATGAACTTGAACGCTACATTCTTGATCGTTTCTTCGTCCTGATTCAACACCGAATACACCAGCATCGCCTTGAAATTGACGTTGGCCTGATCGGCAGTAATGGCCTGGAACGCCAGCTCGACCGACCGGTTCTGGATCGAGATCCGGCGGTAGATCATTTCAATAAACGGAATCTTGAAATTCAGACCCGGTGTCAGGACCCGGTTGTATTTCCCGAAAACAGTGACGACGGCTACGGTTCCCTGCTGCACAATAACGATAGACAGAAAAGCAATGAACGCGATCAGGAATAATAGAATGGGCGTAAAGAGCATGTCGGTAAGATTGGTCTAGGTGGTGAAAGGCCGAAACTAGCTATTTCGGGTTGACAATCAACAGACAATCCGGATAAACGGACCTGCCACTATAGGGATGCTCACCAGTCTTGACAAACGTACCTGACCAACCTGCTTACCGTACCACGACCAGCCACGCGAAGGCTCGGGCTATAGGGTTTAGCCAATGGCTTCAACCGGTACATTCAAATCCACCACATCAGCCTCAGCGCCCTGCTGACGCATGTATACCACGCCCGCCAGCAGTAACCCCACAAATGCCATAACGGCACCAACCCACTGGGGCGATGCGTAGCCAAGGCCAGCGGCAATGGGTAATCCTCCAAAAAAAGCGCCCAGGGCATTGCCAATATTGAATCCCGCCTGTGTAACCGACGAGGCCAGCATTTCGGAGCCGTTGGCCGCGCGGATCATAAGAATCTGGATGGGAGCGCCCAGCGAGAACGAGATAGCCCCTGTGATGAACGTCATGGCCAGCAACGGTATTTTGAACGGCGACACGTAGTACACTACAATAAGGCTGACCACCATCAGGCCGAGAAACAGCATCGTGGCTTTGATAGGTGAGACCCGGTCGGCAACAAGTCCGGAAAGGAGGTTACCCACGGCCATACCCACACCCGCCAGCACCAGAATCCAGGTAATCTGGCTTGCTTCGAAATGAGCTTCTTCGGTCAACAAGGGGGCAATGTAGCTGAACCACGCAAACAGGCCGCCCGTACCGATGGCCGTAACACCCAGAATAAGCCAGGGCTCGGCATAGGTAAACAGTTTCAGGTCTTTGCGCAGGTTCGACTCGCCCACAACCGGCATGTCGGGCAATAGTTTATAGATGCCCAGAAGCGTAATCAGCCCTACTACGCCAATCAGTATAAACGTAATGCGCCAGCTAATTTCGTGGCCGATATACGTACCCAGCGGCACACCAATGATGTTGGCAACGGTGAGCCCGGCAAACATCATCGAAATTGCCCGCGCCTCTTTGCCTGGTCCGGCTAGTCGGCTCGCCACCACAGCCCCAACGCCAAAAAAAGCACCATGCGGCAGGCCCGACAACAGGCGGGTTACCAGCATGACCTCGTAGGTAGGGGCGAAGGCCGAGAGGATGTTGAACACCGTGAACAGGGCCATCAGCCCCAGCAGGATTTTCTTGGGTGGATAGTTGCCCGCCATAGCCACCAGCAGCGGTGCACCCAGCACAACGCCCAGTGCATAGGCCGAAATCAGGTGACCAGCTACCGGAATAGAGATGTGTAACGTTCGGGCCAGGTCGGGTAAAATTCCCATCATCACAAATTCGGTCATCCCGATGCCAAAACCGCCCATGGTCAACGGCAATAAATTCCTGTTCATACGTATAGAAGCTGCCCGAAAGCAGTACAATTCGAGATAGTTGGATACGCCCCGTAAAGGGTGCTTTCTAGGAAAAATACAAATCGTTGAAATTCGTTTCACCACCTGCGAATGTTCTTATTCCTTAGTCGCTGAATGCAATAGACTACCAGAATCGACATTTTTTTGGGCCCATTGCCGAACTGCCTGACGTAAATGCGTAGTTTCGGCCATACCCCCATCAACTGATCTGTATGAACCGATTCTACTGCCTTTTGCTGAGCTGCCTGCTGGCTGGTACTGTACAGGCCCAGAGCGAACTGACGCTGAAAACACGTACCTACCGCCAGCAGCATGAAAGGCAACTGCTCGACGAATTCATGGGTTTGCTGGCCCTGCCCAACGTCGTGTATGATACGGCAGGCATCCAGAAAACAGCCGATTACCTAGCGGGAATGCTGAAACGTCGGGGCATCGAACCACAGCGGCTTGGGGGGAAAACAAAAGGCGTTCCACCAGCTATTTATGGTGAGGTTATGGTGCCGGGTGCTACCAAAACCGTTGTCTTTTACGCACACTACGACGGGCAGCCCGTAAACCCTAACCAATGGGCCGACGGTCTGAAGCCTTTTGAGCCAACACTATACAGCGCCTCACTCGACGCGGGGGGACAGCCCATTACCCTGCCGAAAACGGGCGAGGCAATCAACCCAAACTGGCGCATCTACGGCCGGAGTACATCTGATGATAAAGCGGGCGTATTTGCTATCCTGGCGGCCTACGAAGCCCTGGTGCAGATGAATGTGAAACCGTCTGTGAACCTCAAATTCTTTTTTGAGGGTGAGGAAGAAGCCGGTTCTACGCACCTGAACGAAATTCTGGAACGCCACAAAGACAAGCTGAAAAGCGACCTCTGGATCATCTGCGACGGCCCGGTACACCAGACTGGCCGCAAGCAGGTGCTGTTCGGTGTTCGGGGCGATATCAACCTGGAGTTGAAAGTGTTCGCTTCGAAACGTCCGTTGCATAGCGGTCACTACGGTAACTGGGCGCCCAACCCCGCCATGATGCTGGCGCGTCTGCTGACCTCCATGAAAGACGAGGACGGGAACGTGCTGATCAAAGGCTTTTACGACGACGTAACGCCGCTGACTGATCTGGAGAAACAGGCGCTGGCCAAAATTCCACCGGTCGATGAGCAGTTAAAAAAGGAGTTGGGCTTTACCGTAGCTGAAGGTGGCGGTAAACCACTGGCCGATCTACTGATGCGCCCGTCATTAAACATCAACGGATTTGCCAGCGCAAATGTGGGTAAACTGGCGGCCAACGTCATTCCGACCTCAGCTACGGCGGCGCTCGACCTCCGGTTGGTATTGGGGAATGATGCCCAGCGGCAGGTACAAAAAGTGATCGATCACGTGGTGGCGGAGGGCTACTACGTAACCCAGCAGGAGAGCATTACCGACGACGAACGGGCCAAATACCCGCGCATTGCTCGAATTGTGGCCAAATCGGGCTACAATGCGCAACGTACCCGGATGGACCTGCCTATCGCTCAAACGGTGGTGAAAGCGGTGCAATCAACAGTAAAGGGCGACATCGTATTACAGCCTAGCCTCGGCGGCAGCCTGCCGCTCTATCTGTTCGACCAAATCCTGAAGACGCCCACGATCACCGTACCGATCGCCAACCATGATAACAACCAACACGCTGAAAACGAAAATCTGCGTCTGCAAAACCTCTGGGACGGTCTGGAAACCTACGTGGCCCTGATGCGGTTGTAAACGGCACTGGTTACGCTTAATTCGTTGTTATTGAGCCTTACTTAGCATAGTATTCGTATTTTTGTACTTTCCTAAGAAAGCAAGCCGAACTAAACAGGGTACGCCTGCTGTCTATTTACGGAAACCAGAACATCGAAATCAACTAAACGACGTCGTTCAATCGATATGCAAACGTCAACTTACGTCCCCTACAAGGTTAAGGACATCGCCCTCGCTGAGTGGGGCCGGAAAGAAATTCGCCTGGCCGAAGCCGAAATGCCGGGCCTGATGGGCCTGCGTGAAGAGTTTGGTCCAAGCCAGCCCCTGAAAGGTGCCCGCATTGCCGGTTGCCTGCACATGACGATCCAGACTGCCGTACTGATCGAGACACTCGTTGCCCTTGGTGCCGACGTGACCTGGTCATCGTGCAACATCTTCTCAACGCAGGATCACGCCGCTGCAGCCATCGCCGCTGCCGGTATTCCCGTGTACGCCTGGAAAGGCATGAACGAAGAAGAATTCAACTGGTGCATCGAGCAAACGCTGTTCTTCGGCGAAGATCGTCAGCCCCTCAACATGATTCTCGACGACGGCGGTGATCTGACGAACATGGTGTTCGACGTGTATCCTGAACTGATCGCGGGTATCAAAGGCCTGTCTGAAGAAACTACTACCGGTGTTCACCGCCTCTATGAGCGCATGAAGAACGGCACGCTCCACCTGCCTGCTATCAACGTAAACGACTCGGTAACGAAGTCGAAGTTCGATAACAAGTACGGCTGCCGCGAGTCGCTGGTCGACGCCATCCGTCGCGCCACTGACCTGATGCTGGCCGGTAAAGTAGCCGTTGTAGCTGGGTACGGTGACGTAGGTAAAGGCTCGGCTGAGTCGCTGCGTGGCGCAGGCTGCCGTGTACTGGTCACTGAAATCGACCCAATCTGCGCCCTGCAGGCGGCCATGGACGGTTATGAAGTGATTCCGATGGATGAGGCCGTAACCCGCGCCAACATCTTCGTGACCGCTACGGGCAACATCGGCATCATCAAGGATCGTCACTTCAGAGCTATGCGCGACAAGTCGGTCGTTTGCAACATCGGCCACTTCGACAACGAGATCGACATGGCGTGGTTGAACGAAAACTACGGCCACACCAAGAGCCAGATCAAGCCACAGGTTGACATGTACGAGATCGACGGCAAAGAGATCATCGTCCTGGCCGAAGGTCGTCTGGTGAACCTGGGCTGCGCCATGGGTCACCCATCGTTCGTGATGTCGTGTTCGTTTGCCAACCAGACGCTGGCGCAACTCGAACTGTGGGAGAACCCCGACAAGTACGAAAACAAAGTATACGTGCTACCTAAGAAACTCGACGAGAAAGTAGCCGCCATGCACCTCGCCCACGTAGGGGCTCGCTTGGAGCCCCTGGCCCAGGATCAGGCTGACTACATCGGCGTACAAGTATCAGGTCCGTTCAAATCGGAACTGTATCGGTACTAGGAATTAAGGATTAAGCATAAAAAAAGCTCTGTCGAGGCACCAATCGGTACTTCAACAGAGCTTTTTTTATGCTTAATCCTTAATCCAACTCAATTACGGTCTTGCCAATGACGTTGCCTTTTTCGGCGTATTGGTAAGCCGCCACGACATCAGTTAGCGAAAAGGTCTTTGTCACATCAATCTGAAGGCCTTTATCGATGGCGGCAAGCAGGTAATTCGCGCTCGTTGCGTTGGGTGTCGACAGCAGCATTTTGTCTTTCTTGCCTGTCACCAGATTCGTAAACGTCGTGGTAATAATATCGACTGGTTGGGGTACTGGATTAATAAACACGGCGTGCTCTTTCATCAGGGGTTTAGCCTCACTGAAAGGCAGTTTAGCCGACAGATCGAAAATAATATCGAACTGACTGGGCAAGTTCCGAACATCCTGTTTCGTGTAATCGATTACCTGGTCGGCACCCCATTTCTGTACATACGGTAGGCCACTGGGACCAGCCACGGCTGTAACCACGGCCCCTGCCTGTTTCGCCAGTTGAATAGCCACCATGCCCATACCGCCAGCGGCACCGTTGAGAAGCACTTCCGAACCGGCTGTGATATGGCCCAACTCGACCAACGCCTTGTAGGCACCGGCACCAACTACCGTAATCGACGCAGCTTGGGCAAAATTGATTGACGACGGTTTGTGCCAGACGGTTTTCGCGGCAACTGCAATGTATTCAGCCAACGCGCCGCCTTTCATGCCGTCGACCGCCCCGAACACGTTGTCGCCTACCGAAAAATCCGTCACTGATTCGCCTACGGCCGTGATCACACCGGCAAAATCGATCCCTGCCCCTTTAGGAAATTTGGTACCTGACATCAGCTTCATGTCGCCCCGACGGATTTTCCAGTCCAGTGGGTTGATTGAAACGGCTTTGACCTTTACCAGTACATCATGCGCACCGGGTGTGGGCATGGGTTTTTCGATGATCTGCAGCACCTCTGTGCCGCCAAAGTGTTGATAGACTACCGCTTTCATTGTATTGTCTGTTAAAATGTTTTAGCGCTATGGCGGTAGCAAAAGTCGGCGGCGGCCGATCACAAAACTTGTATCAGATCACTGTTTTGCTTTAGGG
This sequence comes from Fibrivirga algicola, assembly GCF_011742925.1. GTDB lineage: Bacteria > Bacteroidota > Bacteroidia > Cytophagales > Spirosomataceae > Fibrella > Fibrella algicola. Next base: position 759,248 of record NZ_WAEL01000002.1, on the reverse strand, counting down.
CTCGTGGCGAAACCCCCAGCATTTCGTACATGTATTTGTTGAGTTGGGCCTGGTCATAAAAACCGGTTTCGTAGGCAATCTCAGTCAGATGCCGGGTGCGGTCGGTGAGTGTACGGACAATAGCCTGGCGAAGGCGCGTCCAAAGCAGGTATTTGGAAACGCTGCTGCCGGTTTCCTTTTTAAACAGCGCGGCCATGCGCGACGGGGATAAAAACACCTGGTCGGCCAGCACTTTGGGCGTTAGGGTATTAGTACCGGAATGGGTTTCGATCTGACGAATAATGGTCTGTACACGCTGGTCTATCTGATCGTTTGGCCGAGTGGTCGTCAGGAAATGAGCAATGTCGAGGGGCCACTCTAATGAGTTAGGGTGTAGAAACGGCGCAAAATAGCGGTGCACATCAGCCGGTGTCGGCAGTACAATGATGTCTTGGTCTGGCTCGAACAATGACATCAATTGCAAACTAGCCCGCGAGTAGGGCTCTACATTGATAAGGATCAACGGCGTTTGCTCAAACACGGTACACAGATGGGCTACCTGTGGCTTGATGATGAATCCTGTAATGCTGTTGTGGACGGTGCCATCGATGACGGATGTAAACGGTGCACCAAGTGAAACCGCAATCTGGTAAGCCGCATGCTGGTGAATCTGCACAGTCTGACCACGCACCATCAAGGCTAAAATGAAGGGATTCATAGACAATCGATAGCCGTTTTTAAAAGCCTATTGGTCGCTGCCAAATTAGGCATGACAGTGAAGAATGCGCAATGAACAGCGGCTCCCCCAGAATACCAACAGTTAACTCAGCAAAGCCATTGGGCGTTTTTAGATTCTCAACGTATCGTTCCTGTACCTCCCCGGAGACGTACCCAGTTTGACCAGGAAGAGACGATTCAGCGTACTGATATTATCAAAACCGGCCTGAAGGGCAATCTGGCTGATGGGCCAATCAGTTGATGTCAGCAACTGGCAGACGTGCGTCAGACGTACCTTGTTCACGTAGTCGATAAACGTTAAACCCATGTTTTTTTTGAACCATCGGCAGAAGGCGTTTGGCGAAAAATGACATTTACCGGAAATTTCCTGTAGCGAAATGGGGCGTTGGTAATGCGCATTAATGTAGTCGATGGCCGTGCGGAGGCGAGTCGATGCGTCGGCCAGAGCAGCCTGCCGTTCATAGCCTGGTTGTAAGATAGGAAGCCGCTCCGGTTCGACTCTTAATAGCTCCAGCAGTTCAAGCAACCTAACCAGGGCTAACGTACCTGTAGCCATCACCGCTTCCCGAATTTTCTCAATAACAAGGTCGCTGGGTTTGGGGAAGGCAAGGCCCCGTTTGGCTTCCTGGAATAGGGCCTGTACTGGTCTGCACTCCGCAAACGAGTCGAACAGACCCTTCGGAAATTGAATACAAAATGCCTCGACCAGGGGTGTGGTTTCTTCGCCGTAGCTCACAAATGTGTGTGGCAGACTTTCGCCAATCAGAAAGAGATCGCCTTCGCTATACAATGAAATATCATCACCGATAAACCGCACGCCCTTCCCCTTTGCGAAATACACCAGTTCGAGTTCAGGATGGTAATGCCAGTGTGACTCAAACGCAGGCTGATACAGCCGAAACCCTTTAAACGATGCATTCGGCAGGTTCGTGATACCAAGTTCAAGTTCAGGGCGCATATGGAGTGAACGAGCAAAAGGGTTAACGTGGGAGAATACCTGCTGGTTGTTCCGCAAGCCTGTTGCTTTGCTGAGTACGTTGCTTCGTGAGCTGGGTCAGCTTCGCGAGTCGAACGGCCTACAGCACGAAGTATTTATCCTATGAAAGCAACACGACAACCAGCCAATGTAGCTTATTTCTGCCTGCATATTACCACTTCACGGCCCAAACATAGTCGATACTGGTAATATTCGAATAATTGCAGCATAAATATGTAAAACGGCAGGCGCTAAGTTTTAATCAATTTTGTGGAGCTGTCAGGTACATTACCCGGCAACGTAATTCCTGTCAAACCTGTCGATCCATGAACCTACTCGATACGCCGTACGAACTCAGTCCCGAACAGATTAATTTCTACCAGACCAACCGGTTCATCAAGCTGAAAAACGTATTCGATGCCGAAACGCTGGCTCGTTACAATGATGTCATCAGCGAGCAGGTGGCCAAGATGAACACCGTGACCACTGCACTTGACGAGCGTGACACCTACGGAAAAGCGTTCCTGCAACTCTTCAACCTCTGGCGCGAAAACGACGCCGTAAGAGCATTTGTGTTCAGCAAGCGACTCGCCAAAATCGCTGCCGACCTGATGCAGGTAGACGGCGTGCGGATGTACCACGATCAGGCGCTCTTCAAGGAGGGGGGCGGCGGCATTACACCCTGGCATGCTGATCAATATTACTGGCCGCTTAGTAGCGACAAAACTATTACGGCCTGGATTCCGCTTCAGCCCGTTCCGCTGGAGATGGGTCCACTCGAATTTAGCGCCGGTAGCCACCAGATCGTGGAAGGCCGAGAACTGAGCATCGGCGACGATAGCGAAAAACTCATTGCGGCCAAGCTGCGCGTCACCGATTTCAAGCATGTTATTGAGCCGTTCGACTTGGGCGAAGTGAGTTTCCACTCGGGCTGGGTCTTTCACCGCGCTGGTGCCAACGTAACTGACCAGATGCGCAAAGTAATGACCGTCATTTATATGGATCGTGACATGGTGCTGCAACAGCCCATCAATAAAAACCAGGAAAACGACTGGCATACCTGGTGCCCCGGTGCCCGGATTGGTCAGGTAATCGACACTGCGCTCAACCCAGTGCTGTATTGATTGGCCGACAGTGAGTAATTTTAAGGTTTGCAAACTCCGCCATGACTATATACCGGCTGCTACTAGTCTCTTCTTTAGTACTGATTACTCGTTTTGCCCTTGTTGCTCAGCGGGTTGAACCTGCCTTCTGGTGGGTGGGCATGAAAGACACCCGCCTGCAATTGTTGATTCATGCGCCAGCCATTGCTGAAACACAGCCGAAGTTGGCTTTTACGGGGGTGAAACTGATGAAGGTGACGAAGGTGAAAAGCCCGAACTACCTGTTCATCGACCTGGTGGTTAGCCCAACAGCAAAGCCAGGTACGTTCCCGATCCAGTTTCTGAAAAACGGGCAAGCGGTATTTACGTATCAGTATGAACTGAAGGCGCGCTCAACAGGCTCGGCCCAACGGCAGGGCTACACGCCAGCCGACGTCATGTACCTGATTACGCCCGACCGTTTTGCCAACGGGGATCCAGCCAATGATAACGTACCCGGCATGCCCGACCCAGCCAGCAGAACAGGACGGGATACTCGGCATGGTGGTGATATTCAGGGGATAATCGATAATCTGGATTACATCAACGACATGGGCTTTACGGCTTTGTGGATTAACCCGCTGATCGAAAACAAGATGCCGCAGGCGTCGTACCACGGTTACGCCAGCACCGATTTCTACAAAGTTGATCCGCGCTTTGGGACCAACGAAGATTACCGTACCCTATCGAAAGCGGCGCAGAAAAAGGGCATCAAGCTGGTGATCGACATGATCATGAATCATTGCGGTTCGGGCCACTGGTGGATGGCCGACCTGCCCACCGACGACTGGCTCAACTACCAGGACAAGCCCCAGATAACGAATCATTCCCGCGAGACAAACCAGGACCCTCACGCTTCGGAATACGATAAAAAACTATTTGCCGATGGCTGGTTTGTTCCGTCTATGCCTGATATGAACCAGCGCAATCCCTTGCTGGCTCAATACCTGATTCAGAATACGATTTGGTGGATCGAATACGCTGATCTGCACGGGATCCGTATGGATACGTACCCGTACCCCGACAAAGCGTTCATGGCCGAATGGTCGCGACGGGTGATGCAGGAATACCCGAATTTTTCGATGGTAGGTGAGGAGTGGTCGATGAACCCGGCAATCATCGCATTTTGGCAGAAGGGCAAACAGAACCGAAACGGCTACGTATCATACATGCCGAATATGTTCGATTTTCCGCAGCAAAATGCCCTGGTCAGTGCCCTCAACGAAGATGATAAGGTCTACAACCAGGGGCTGATGAAGCTCTATCAGACCCTGGCGCTCGACTTCCTGTACGAAAATCCAACTAACCTGGTTGTCTTCCCGGATAATCACGACATGAGCCGGTTTTACACCCAGATCAACGAGAAGTTCGACCGATGGAAAATGGGGATGATTCAGCTACTGACCACACGCGGTATTCCGCAGTTTTTCTACGGTACCGAAATTCTGATGACCAATCCAAAGAGCGACCGTCACGACGAAATCAGGGGTGAGATGCCCGGCGGCTGGCCTGATCATACCGCCAGTGCGTTTACTGGTAAAGGTCTGACCGATCGGCAGTTGGAAGCGCAACAGTTTCTAAAGCAGTTACTGCAGTGGCGGCGACGTACGCCCGTTCTGCACACGGGAAAACTCACTCATTTTGCTGCCAGCAACGGCGTCTACGTGTATTTCCGCCACAATGCGTTGCAAAAGATTATGGTCGTTATGAATAAAAATAGCGAGTCGAAGACGCTAAATACAGCCCATTACGCCGAACTGCTGAGCGGCCATAAAACTGCCCGTAACATACAGACCGACCAAACGCAACCGTTAACGCAGCCGCTGGTAATACCCGCCATGAGTGCAGTGATTTTGGACGTAAAGTAACGTTGGGATTAATGTGATGGCTACTTAGGGTTGCATCTGCAACCCCCCGTCTTCCACATACCAATACCTAACTGGACTACCCGCTGGGGTGTCCCAGGTTTTCAGGTTGAACGTACCTGAACCCTGCACCTCTACGATGCGGATGGCTTTGCCTTTGGCGGACCAAGCGAGGCGCTTTCCGGCGACGCATTGTTCAGGTTTGCCGGAACCAGACGGCGTAGCGAAATAAGCCACACTTGAGCCGAAGACCGTCGCTACGCCCGTTGGTTCAATGGCCACCGCCGTCTTTTCGCTGATACCAATGCCCCGCCCGGTGATGTGCCAATCGGTTTGCATACGGGCCAAAAAGGCCACCAGACGTCCCTGGCGGTTGCGTTGGGCGAAGTGTGTATCGGTGATGGTGTTGGCCAGGAACGGCGCATTCACAAAGTTGTTTTTACCCAGCATCAGGTTCGTGTGGTAAGGATCAGAAAGGGCTTCGGCAGAGGCCAGGCTTTCATTGAAAACAGGGTAATAGATAGCGCCGAGGATGGCACAACCTGCGTTGGTGCCGCCTACGGGTACTTTCTTCGTATTGATGAGGTAGTTGATCGCGTCTTCTACCTTCGAGTCTTTCCAGAAGCTGACGTATTTCCCCTGGTCGCCACCGGCAATGAACAAGGCCTCGGCATTTCGGATTGTCTGCACCACACGCTCATCGTTTACCCACGCAGCTGAGTTGAGTAAGATGGTTTCGACTGAGTTTACCGTTTCGCCTAGTGTCGAATACAGGTACGTGTTGTAGCCGTCGGCCCCGCTGGCCCGCAGAACAACCACATCGCCCCCACCCGATTTTCTGAGAAACCAACGCATGGCATCGTCGACATCAGTACTGCCCCCAGCCAGCAGAATACCGGGCGATGTGGTTGTCGTTACATCAGTCATGTCGCCAGTGAACCAGATGGTGGGGCCAGTGGCGGTAGTGGATAGAGGAGTTGGGGTACTCTGGCCGTATGCAACCCGCCCGGACAAGGCAAGCAATAAACAAAACCGGGTTAGTATAAGAAGGTGGCCTGGCGTAGATGACATAAGCAGCTGTGGCGTGTTGTGTAATGAAGTAAGATAGCCACAAAAAAAGCCAGGTACAGCAACGTACCTGGCTTTCAAGATAAACAAGATTACTTAGTCGCGGCTGCGGCCGTTCAGGATGCTCACGTAGTAGAGCAATGTAGCCAGCGAGCTTAGCGCGGCAACGACGTAGGTCATAGCTGCCCACTTCAGGCCGTCTTTCGCCACGCCATACTCGCGTGGCGATACCACGCCGCGGCTTTCAATCCAGGCTAGTGCGCGCTTGCTGGCATCGAACTCGACGGGCAGCGTGATGAAGCTGAACAGAGTTGTCACCGCAAACAGGCCTACCCCAATGGTCAGGGGAATCAGCGTGCTGTTGATCATAAGAATACCGGCCAGCAGAATCCATTGCATATACTGCGATGAGATGCTGACAAAGGGTACGATGGCTGATCGAAACTGCAACGGACCGTAGGCTACTTTGTGCTGTACCGCGTGTCCACATTCGTGTGCCGCTACGGCCGCCGCCATCACACTCCGTCCGTGATAGACATCAGGCGAGAGGTTCACGGTTTTGTCCTGCGGGTTGTAGTGGTCGGTAAGCTGACCGTCTACAGAGAGTACCCGCACGTCAGTTACGCCGTTTTCGTACAGCATTTTCTGCGCTACTTCGGCACCCGTAAGGCCGCTGCTCAGCGCGATCTGCGAATATTCAGTGAATTTGCTCTTGAGACGCCATTGAACAAACAGGCCTACAAGGAACAGGATAATCATTAAGATGTATGCACCAGGCATGGTCTTCAAGTTAGTTTAGTGGATGGTAATCTAGGTCAACTCCTGATTCGATTACCTACAAATAGAACAGAAGGCAGCCGGAAAATGTGCCAATCAGCCAACCACTCATCCAGTCCGGGCGCCGATAATCAACCGTAGGCTTCGACGATTTTCTGGATCAGGGAGCTAGTAGAATAACCCGGAACCAGCGCGATGGTTTCAACGCGGCCGCCGTTGCCCAGCACAAAATCAGCCCCCACGATGGTGGCTACGGTGTAATCGTCACCTTTCACTAACACGTCGGGCCGGAGCGTCTCGATCAACTCCAGTGGGGTAGGTTCGCCAAAAAGCGTAACCAGATCAACAAACTGTAGAGCGGCCATCAGGCGTGCGCGGGCCTGCTCATTCACCACCGGGCGTAGCGGGCCTTTGATGCAGCTAACCGACGCGTCCGTGTTCAGACCGAGCACGAGTTTGTCGCCTAACGCACGGGCTTTCTCAAGGTAATCGATATGACCCAGATGAACGATGTCGAAGCAGCCATTGGTAAACACCACACGTTGTCCCTCAGCATGCCAGGTACGTACCTGTGCCGCCGCGGCATCGCGCGAAACAATTTTTTGAGAAGTCATACCAGGACGTTGAACGGAAATACTACTCGGCACTAACCGGCGACGTACCTACTTCGGCACCTGCTTTTTTAGCCTTGCTCAAGACGATCAGAAACGACAGACCGCCAAACACGATCACAACAGCCCACTGCGAGAGCAGCATCAGTGTAGCCAGCGTTTGGCCATCCTGCTGCGTCAGGCCGTAAATCACCAGTGCCGAACCTACCATGATGTTGAACGCACCCAGGCCGCCCTGCGTGGGCGCAGCCATCCCAATAGTACCCATCATCAGGATCGTCAGCGCCGCCAGCGGGCCGAGGTTGGCTGTTTGGGGCATGGCAAAGAACAGCACGTACATCGACAGGTAGTACATCACCCAGATCAGAAGCGTATGAAACACAAACAGTCCAGGCTGGCGAAGCTTGCGGACGCTCAACAGGCCGTCGATGAGGCCAAGCACAAACGTTTCTACTTTTACAAACAGCGCATTTCGCCGGAGTACCTCCTTGTATTTATTGTACAGAAACCAGGCTACAACGGCCCCGCCAATACCAACGGCCAGCAGCAGGTAAAGCCCTGTGCGACTACCGTTGCCACCTTTACCGGCGAAAAGACCGAAGACCAGATCGCTGAGGCGGCTAAATTCCAGCACGAGCGTGAGGCCAATAACCGCAACGAGCATGATAACGTCGAAAATACGCTCGGCCACAACGGTACCAAAGCTGACGTTGACCGGTACGCCTTCGAGCCGGTTCATGGTGCCGCAGCGCGTTACCTCGCCCATCCGGGGAATGAGCAGGTTGGCGAAATAGCCAGTCATAACCGCCAGCGTTGAATCAAATTGCGATGGACGATGGCCTGTAACAGGTTCGAGCAACAGACTCCAGCGTACGCCCCGGCTCCAATGGGCTATCATGGCAATGACGGCGTATACGCCTACCCAGAACAGATTAGCCTGACCAAGGGCCGCGAACATGGCGTTCAGGTCGATGTCTTTGAAGACAAACCAGAGAAGCCCCCCGGCCACAGCGAGGGAAATGGCGTACGTAAGAATGTTTTTCATAGACTGATGGTTGCGCTTTGTGGTTTGACGTCTTCGGGTACGCTGCTAGGGCACAACTAGTTGATTTAGCAGCGCGACATCAAACCACAAATCTTAAACCACAAACTTAAAGTTTACCCTCTTGCTGCCTGTCCGCCGGTTACTAATCGGTTGTTTTCGTCGGGAAAGACTACCAGCGGCTTATGCGTTTTGGCTTCTTCGTCCGTGAGCATGCAGTATGAAATAATGATGATAATGTCGCCGGGTTGAGCACGGCGGGCGGCGGCTCCGTTCAGGCAAATAATACCCGTACCGCGCTCACCCTTAATGACATAGGTGATGAGTCGTTCGCCATTATTGTTGTTTACAATATGTACCTGCTCGTTTTCCAGCAGGCCCACTGCGTCCATCAGGTCTTCGTCGATGGTAATGCTGCCCACGTAGTTCAACTCAGCCTGAGTGACCTTTACGCGGTGCAACTTTGATTTCATTAAAGTCAGAAACATGGTCTGTTTTTGAAAAGCGTCTTCATAAAGAAGGCGTCCGCAAAGGTAGCGGACGCCTTCTGGTCAGCAAAACAAGCGCATGTTGGGTAACGTTCATGATAGCTTGCTAGGCCCGGACGTAGTCAATAGGGGCAGTATAAAGCACTGGAAGACATCATCAGTGAGAACTCCCAACTACTACTAAAACGGTACCACTACTTTCAAACTCATATTCCGGCCCAGATTGAATACGCCGATACGACCGGTGGCGTTGTTGGGATCGAGGTATTTCAGGCGACTTTGGTGAGCTTGGTAGATGACATCGAACAGATTGGTGGTTGAGAAATAGACCGAAAACAACGTCTGTTTCCGGTTGCCCGTTACGTCGCCACCGGCACCAATGTGCACCAGTGTATAACCTGGTGTGGCCGTTTCGGTATTCGACGCCGCCAGAAAACGGTCCTGTCGCTGCGTAATTTCTACGTCCATGGTCGCGTACAGATTACGGAAGCGGTTGCTGATCCGGTCACGGGTGAGGCGCAGTTGCGTTACCCAGCGTGGGGCCGGCATAAACGGCAAATACTGAGCATCAGCTGTGGTGGCAGATAGGTTACGCCCGAACACCGACGAGTACGTTTGCGTAAGGCTGAACCACCGCGCCGAGGCCGGATTGTAGGTCACCATACCTTCGAGACCCTGTAGGCGGGCGTCTCCCTGCGCGTAGCGGAACACGGGAATATTGCTTTGAAACAGCGAATCGGTACCCGCTCGGTTTAGTACCCGTTCCGAATAGATGTAATTCTGGATGCTGTTCTGGAACAAACTCAGATCGACGTACCAGCTTTTGCTCTCGTAGGTAAGACCCAGATCGCCCTGATACGCCACCTCCGGCACCGCGTCGAGCTTTCCGATCTCGTACCGAAATGTACCTGCGTGAACCCCGTTCGACGATAATTCCGGCACCGTTGGCGCCCGAAATCCGCGCGAGACGTTGGCCCGGACGTTCAGCTTTTCAGTCACCGAATACACGCCGCCAAGGCTCGCCGATATGTTTCGGTACGTTTTGTCAGCCCCGGCAAAACGCTGACTCGTTGGCCCCTGCGAACGTACCTGAAACGCGCCGTTTTCATCAATAAACAATGAGCCAATTGTTAGTAAGCGAACATCAAAACGCGCACCGCCGCTGAGCTTCAGCTTGCCAATGTTCTTCTTTAGAAACACAAACTCGCCGTTATCAAACAGGGTATAATTGGGGTACAATGCCTGGTACCCCTGGTTATCGAGCGACTGCTGCATGCCGTTGCTGCCAACGGTTAGTTCGAGGTTGTTTTTTGTCGGGAAATTGTAGCGAACGTCGTAGTAATTGGTGTACAGAAACAGACCCAGTTGTGCCTGATTGGGGCGAAGCACGTCGGCGAACTCATCGCGACGGTTGCGGGCGTAGCTTAAGTTGACGGTCAGTGAGCCGCCATTTTGGAACTGGAACAGGTTGTTTAACGAGATTTTGGCGTTTACCAGTCGCTGTGAGTTGAACGGCAGGAACTCCCGACTCGTCAGCTCCTCATCAGAAACGGGGCGGTCGGCCACCTGACCACCAGGCAGGATCGACGCAGTGGTGAAGCGGCCCGTTTTAGGATCACGGGTACCGTTGATGATGTTGAACTTCTGCTCAGTTCGGAGGAAATACAGGCGCGAATACCCCCAACGTTTGTTCAAACCAACATACCCACTAAGATCCAGAAGATCGGCGTAGTTAGAGCCGTACACGTTACCATCAGCCCGGTTCTGGTAATTCCCCGCCGATTTGGTCGAGGCCGTTCCCAGCCAGACAAAGCCGTTCTGATTCCCCGCCGCCTGCACCGAGGCACCCAGCAGCCCATGATTGCTCTGGTAACTGGTCAGCACCCGCCCCCGAATTTTACCTTCTTCGACCGGACGTGGCGATAGGGCCGTAACAACCCCACCCAGGCCATCAGAGCCGTACATCAGACTACCCGCACCCCGAATCACTTCGTAGCGGTCAATCGAATATTCGTCGAGCTGGATACTGTGTTCTTCGCCCCACTGGTTGTCTTCCTGCCTGATTCCGTCGTGCATGGTAATTACCCGGTTGAAGCCCAGACCACGAATGATGGGCTTACTCAGGCCCGCGCCCGTTGTCACCTGCGACATCCCCGGCAGCTTCGACACGGCATCGATCAGGTTTGTAGAGCTTTGCTGCATCAGCCGCAGTTGCGACATGGCGGCAATCGGCACCGGACTCTCGCGAATGATCGTTTTGGTTGACGCTCCCGACACGATGACTTCTTCGAGCATCTGTGAAGCATTTTCCATGACGAAATCCTGCGTGGTGGTGGCGTTTACCGTCACGCTTTTGATTAGCGTTTTATGCGAAATGTAGCTGACCTGCACGGTGAACGTACCTGTGGGCAGGTTGGTGAGCCGATAAGCCCCGTCAACATCGGTGGTGGCCCCGAGTCGTAGGTCGGGAAGGTAGATGGCCGCCCCAATGACGGCCTCGCCTGATTCACCGTGCGTAACACGACCGGCCAGGCTGTTTTGGGCAATACAAACAGAAACAGGCAGCCCGAGACAGGCCACCATGAGGAGTAAAATCTTCATAGAGAAACTACGTTGGTTGAAAAATCAGCAAGCGGAAGCTTACCCCAACGGTGGTCCTCGATGTGAAAAACAGGTGAATTCAGCCCAACGTACCTGTGCATGAACGGCGGACGTAGGGGCGGGTAGACAAGGTTGCTCTGGTGCCTGGAACGCGAAAAACGTGGGTTCCGTAAACGGATAGGCCACGTCGGTCATGGCATCGAGCCAGATCAGTTGCTGCTTGCTGTGGTTATTTGGCTGAATCGGGTCTGACCCCGCACCTCCCAGCGCCTTCGGCAGGAACGGATGCGCGTGAACGACAATCGTACCGTCGGGCAGCCGGTGGGCATGCCGGAACACTACGGCATTGGTCAGCATGAAGAGCTGAACCAGCAGTAGGAACCGGGCAACAGTAATACGATACGTAGCGGTTTGGCGCATACCTAATTAAACACCACCTTCGGCTTTTCGTTTTAAGCCTTATGCAACTTCTTCTCGACAAATTAACTCAGCAAACCGCACGAACCCAACTCGGCGGTGGCCAAAAAAAACTGGACGATCAACACAAAAAGGGAAAACTGACCGCACGCGAGCGGATCACGTACTTGATCGACCCTGGCAGCGAATTTCTGGAAATCGGCTTGTTCGCAGGGGATGGCATGTATACCGAACACGGTGGCTGTCCCTCAGGTGGCGTGGTCACGGGCCTTGGGTATGTATCCGGACGACTTTGCGTAATCGTTGCGAATGATGCCACGGTGAAAGCCGGGGCCTGGTTTCCGATTACGGCCAAAAAGAATCTCCGGGCGCAGGAAATAGCCATGGAGAACCGCCTGCCCATTATTTACCTGGTCGACAGCGCTGGTGTATACCTGCCGTTGCAGGATGAAGTCTTTGCCGATAAAGACCATTTCGGCCGGATGTTTCGTAACAACGCACACCTCTCGGCCATGGGCGTGTTGCAGGTTGCGGCCGTAATGGGTAGCTGTGTGGCAGGGGGCGCGTATTTGCCCATCATGTCAGACGAAGCCCTGATTGTGGAAGGAACCGGCTCTATTTTTCTGGCTGGACCGTATCTCGTAAAATCGTCAATTGGCGAAGACGTTGGTGCTGAAACGCTGGGTGGAGCAGCCATGCACACGGAAATTTCGGGTGTAATTGATAATAAATACCCCGACGATCAAAGCTGCCTCGACGCCATAAAACGCATTCTCGATAAAACGGGTAGTCAGCCATTAGCCGGTTTCAGCCGCGCAACGCCAGCACTACCCGCCCTCGACCCCGCGGAAATCTATACGCTGCTGCCACAAGACCGGGTGAAGCCGTACGACATGCAAGCGATCATCGATCGGCTCATCGACAGCTCCGAATTTGACCCATACAAACCTGACTACGGCCAGTCGCTACTCTGTGGTTACGCCCGCATTAACGGTTGGGCAGTAGGCATCGTGGCCAATCAACGAAAGGTGGTAAAGGCAAAAGTTCGCGCCGCTTTGGGAGGAAGTACGCCCGGTGCAGCAGCGACCGAGATGCAGATGGGAGGCGTGATCTACGGCGACGCAGCCGATAAAGCAGCCCGGTTTATTATGAACTGCAACCAGAAGAAGATTCCACTGGTGTTCATGCAGGACGTGACGGGCTTCATGGTGGGCAGTCGTGCCGAGCAGGGGGGCATCATTAAAGACGGTGCCAAACTTGTCAGTGCCATGGCGAACTCCGTAGTGCCCAAGTTCACGATTGTGGTCGGTAACAGCTACGGCGCCGGTAACTACGCCCTCTGTGGACGAGCTTATGACCCCCGCCTGATGATTGCCTGGCCAACAGCGCAGATGGCCGTGATGAGTGGTGCCTCAGCGGCGAAAACGCTGTTGCAGATTCAGGTGGCGTCGTTGAAGGCCAAAGGTGAAACCATTACGCCTGAAGATGAACAGGCACTGCTGCAAAAGATCACTGATCAGTACAACGCCCAACTGTCACCTTATTATGCCGCCGCCCGCCTCTGGGTTGATGCCGTAATTGATCCGTTGGCGACGCGCCGCTACATTTCTACCGGCATTGAAGCTGCTAATCACGCGCCCATTACAAAGGCATTTAACGTGGGGAATATTCAAACGTAGTTTGCTGGTTGTCGTATGATGTTTGACGTTGCCCCGCTAACTAACAAGTTCTTTAGATCGGCAACGCAACGTCAAACATCATACGACAACCAGCAAACTAGAAACTACTTTGCCGCGCACGCTCCCGTGGTGTAGGTGTTGATTCCAACTGCCTGAGCTTCGCAGCTATTGCTATAGGTACGTCCATCGCACCCACAAACGGGATCATACAGGGCAAGGCAAACCACGTTTTGGCGGGCGGTTGGTACACAGCTGGCCGTAGGTTCTACTGCAGATTTGGCGCAACCCATCAGGCAGGCCAGGCTAAGGATGGCAACGATCGATTTCATAACAGGCGTTGAAAAGTGGTACAATAGTGTACCCGTAAGACCCGAATAGCGCTAAAACCGTTGGAAGAGGTTGATTTGTCGTTTACTGTTTGTGGGTACTCCGCTACTCTACAGAAGTGGCTAACTAGCGGAACAACCACAAACATCAAACTAAATTTACCCTTCTTTCCCCTGTACCCAGTCCATGCGTCCGGGGATGTCCTGCTCAATAGCCTTCCTGACTTTCTCCACAATTTCCTCTACACTCTCGCTGGGACCAATAACCAGCGGCGCTTTGAAACGGATTGAAAGCTGTGTGTTACGCTTCTTAAAGCGCAATCCCTTCTTGTCGAATGCTCGCCGAAATCCGTTGATCACAACCGGAATCACAATCGGATCATTGGCCATAATCAGGTGAGCGGTGCCCTTCCGGATTGGGGCGAAAGGCTTTGTCGTTCCTTGCGGAAAACTAACGACCCAGCCGTGTTTGAGTGCCACCTGAATCTTATCTACTGCCGAGGTATCAACACTGCGCTGGACTTCGCGCCCGTCGGCCCGCCATGAGCGTTCGATGGTGAGTGCGCCGCCCAGGGCAAAAATCTTGGCCAAAATGCCTTTCTGCATGGTTTCGCTGGCTGCTACATAATACTGCCGGGCGCGGGGGGCCAACAGGTACATCGGGGGCAAGATGGTGTCTTTAAAGCCCCACTTCACCGCACAGAAGACGTGGAAGAAGGCAATCACATCGGCAAAATACGTCTGGTGATTCGAGAGGAACAGGACGTTGTTAATCGGCAAATTCTCCAGATGTTCCGTGCCTTCTATTTTGATTCGGTTAACCGTTGTGTACCGGAAATACGTAAACCACCCTACCGCTGCTATGATAATACGCCTGAACAACAGCCAGTTGCCAAACGGGTCACACTCGAATAGACCGATGAAATCGAGCCGGTCGAGCGGTTTAGGCAGGTAACTGAAGCGAGTTGGTTTAACGTAACGCATAGGAACAGGGGCAATACACTAATCCCGGAATTGATGACAATGTTTTCAAGGAAAAGTACAATATAAAATCAAGAGAACGCGCAAAGAAACTTGAAATGGCTTTCTGAAAAAATTTTTAGTCAGCCATTAATCCTTCAGGTACGTTGGGCTATCCAAGCTACAAATAACCACAAAACACGCTTCTACTTTCCGACTTACCGTTGAACAGCCTGTCGGAATGCACATAGTTTAACCACCCTATTGATCATGAAAACTCAGTTTGTAAACACTCTCCTTGGCTCTGCCTTCACGGTTGCTTCTCTTTTTGTTAGTTCGTCTGCCGTTGCCCAGGTTCAGGTCGGGTTTCGGGGCGGTGTGAACTGGGCCACAGTTTCAGAACCATCATTGCTGAAGAACTTACCAGTGCAGCCCGAACTGTCTCCCGGCCCTACGGGTGCCATTTTCCTTGATATTCCCCTAAGCAACCGAGTGTCATTCCGACCAGAAGTGGGGTATGTTCAAAAAGGATTTGTTCTCCGGGAAGGAACGAGTCTCGATCTGGGTATCATCGATATTCCTATTGGAGCGCGGGTAGCGTACCAGACCCAATCGATCCAAACGGCTTTTCTGCTGAAAGCAAACTTAACGGATGGCCCTGTTCAGCCTTATGTATTTGGCGGCCCTACTGTTGGCTATGCGGTTAACGGTCGGGTACGTACCCGGGCAACGGCGCTCTTTACCAGCCAGAACATGGATGTCGATCTTGATTTCGGTAACACGCTCAATCCCTGGGATGTCAGCGCGGTGGGTGGTCTAGGAATCTCAGCTGAAACCGGCCCCGGTAAATTCTTCGTCGAAGCCCGCTACGATTACGGCCTGACCCGCCAGTTGAAAGTGCCACTGGTTAACCTGCCTGTTCGCAACCGCAGTGTAGGTGTCTCACTCGGCTACGCATTTACGCTGTAAACGGTCTGAACGCTTTATATTTTGTTGATTACGAATCAATCGATAGACGTATCTGCTGCTAGCGGATACGTCTTTTTTTAGGTCAATAATAAGATGACGGTTATCCGAAGTACGCACCATCAACCGTAAACGTTGACATTGGTCTAATTAACTGCATCTTAAAATGATACCTATTCATGTATACAAATCACAAATACACGTTGAGGTGCACTCAATTCTGTTTATTTTTGTCAGTCCGTAACAGAACAAAACAACATAGTCGGCTTTACCGACTTTGATTTCAGCAAACAGAACATGGCAACACTCGTTAACGACTTTACCTATTCAACCAAGTCAGAGCCTCACCGTATCAGAACGCGGCAAATTATGAAAGCCCATCCGGAGGTGAAGAAACTGATCGGGCAAAAAAATCCTACAACGTTTTGGGTGGCTCTTGGCTGTGTAGCCATGCTTATCACAATGGCGTGGTTCCTGCGTGATCAACCTTGGTGGATGGTCATAGCGGCTGCCTGGTTCATTGGCGCATTTCCGGCCCATACGCTGTTTATCTGCATTCACGAAGCAGCCCACAACTTAATCTTCCGTAAGCCCGCCGCCAACGTCTGGACGGGTATCATGGCCAACCTGCCAACGGTATTTCCAACGGCTATCTCGTTCAAGAATTTTCACATCAAGCACCACGCCTTCCAGGGTGTTCACGAGCTTGATGCCGATCTGCCCGATTGGTACGAAGCAAAGCTGATCAATAATTACGCGATCGGTAAGGCGTTGTGGCTGTTGTTATTCCCAATTTTCCAGGGCATTCGCACCCTGCGTTGCATCGAGCTGGCCGTGATTGACAAGTGGGTCGTCGCCAACGTGGTTGTTCAACTCGTATTTGACGTACTGATCGTTGTTTTCTTTGGCTGGAAAGCGCTGGCATTTATGGTGATGTGCCTGTTTTTCTCGGTTGGCTTGCACCCACTGGGTGCCCGCTGGATCCAGGAGCACTACCTCACCCTCGACCCTGAGCAGGAAACGTACAGCTATTATGGTCAGTTGAATGGTGTGAACCTGAACGTAGGCTACCACAATGAACACCACGATTTTCCGTCAGTACCCTGGAATAAGCTGCCACAGCTAAAGCAATCGGCTCCTGAGTTTTATGATACCCTCAAATACCACACGTCATACGTAAAGTTGCTGTTCATGTTCCTCTTCAGTCAGGAGGTGTCGTTGTATTCGCGGATCGTTCGTAAAGAGCGTGGTCGCGTTACGCTCGACGATCAGTCGAAGCCTGACGTTGAACTGGTTCAGGCGCAGCCTCAGCCTCAGCCAGCTACGGTCTAACGTACCCTGCTTTTAATGAAATGCCCGCTTCTAATCAGTGGCGGGCATTTTTTGTGGCCTTAATTCGCAACGGCGTAAACCCCTAACCCCTAAAGGGGCTAAAGCTCCGCGACTTAGTAGGCAACGCTTTGGCCCCCTTCAGAGGGTTGGGGGTTACGCCGTTGCGAATCAGGGTAAGAGCCGCTACAGATTTGGACAAACCTTGTTTTTGTCCAAAAAATACAAATCAGCCGTTTTTACGCAGAAAGGGCTAAAAACCTTTTGCACAATTGGTTTAGGCCTGTGGTTGTGCCGCTTACCTATTGAATGAACTTTGCGATTACGCGGTTTTATTCCTACTTTTGCGGGCTGAAATAGGTTCTTACTTTTCATATTTATCATATACCAATGATTACGGAAACGGCAGTCAATACGGGTAAGATCACACAGGTGATTGGCCCGGTTGTAGACGTGAGTTTCGAGGCAGAAGGCTCTCGGATTCCGGCTATTCTCGATGCCCTTAAGGTAACGCGGCCCGATGGCCAGGTCGTTATCATGGAGTGCCAGCAGCACCTTGGCGAAGATCGTGTTCGCGCCATTGCGATGGATTCGACCGAAGGTTTGCAGCGCGGCATGGACGTGGTTGACTTAGGTAGCCCCATCACAATGCCCATCGGCGAAGCCATCAAAGGCCGTCTGTTCAACGTCGTAGGCGAGCCTATCGACGGTTTGGGCGCACTGCCTAACGCTCGTCGGTCATCGATTCACCGGGCTGCTCCCCGGTTTGAAGACCTGGCCACGTCGACCGAAGTACTGTATACGGGTATCAAGGTAATTGACCTGCTGGCTCCCTACGTAAAAGGTGGTAAAATTGGTCTCTTCGGTGGTGCCGGTGTAGGTAAAACCGTATTGATCCAGGAACTGATCAACAACATTGCCAAGGCCTACGAAGGTCTGTCGGTGTTTGCTGGTGTAGGTGAGCGTACCCGCGAAGGAAATGACCTGATGCGCGAAATGATCGAAGCCGGTATCATCAAATACGGTGACGCGTTCAAGCACAGCATGGAAGAAGGCGGTTGGGATCTGACTAAAGTTGATTACGAAGAGCTGAAGCAATCGCAGGCTACGTTCGTATTCGGTCAGATGAACGAACCACCCGGAGCCCGTGCCCGTGTGGCCCTGTCTGGTCTGACGATCGCCGAGTATTACCGTGATGGTGAAGGCGAAGGTGAAGGCCGCGACATCCTGTTCTTTATCGATAACATCTTCCGCTTCACGCAAGCTGGTTCAGAAGTATCCGCCCTGCTGGGCCGGATGCCATCAGCCGTAGGTTACCAGCCTACGCTGGCTACTGAAATGGGTGCCATGCAGGAGCGTATCACGTCGACCAAGCGTGGTTCAATCACATCCGTACAGGCCGTATACGTACCTGCCGATGACTTGACTGACCCCGCCCCTGCAACCACGTTTGCTCACCTTGACGCCACGACGGTATTGAGCCGGAAAGTAGCCGAACTTGGTATCTACCCTGCCGTTGACCCGCTCGACTCTACGTCACGGATTCTGTCGGCTGAAGTACTGGGCGAGAAGCACTACGGTACGGCACAGCGTGTGAAAGAGATTCTGCAGCGCTACAAAGAATTGCAGGATATCATCGCCATTCTTGGTCTGGAAGAATTGTCGGAAGAAGATAAGCTGGTCGTAAGCCGGGCCCGCCGGGTTCAGCGCTTCCTGTCGCAGCCGTTCTTCGTGGCCGAGCAGTTCACCGGTCTGAAAGGTGTGTTGGTGCCTATCGAAGAAACCATCAAAGGCTTCAACGAGATCATCGACGGCAAATATGACCATTTGCCCGAGTCGGCGTTCAACCTGGTTGGTAACATCGAAGACGCCGTTGCCAAAGGTGAGCGTCTGATCAAGGAAGCAGGACAATAAACTAATTAAGAGTTAAGAGTTGCTTGGCTAACTCCTTTCGTAAGCGAAGCAACTCTTCGCTCTTAACTCTCATAAGATGCAACTCGATATCATAACCCCAGACCGGAAGGTATTTTCAGGCGAGGCTTCGTCGGTAACATTTCCGGGATCGGAAGGTCAGTTTCAGGTGCTGAACGATCACGCGCCGCTAGTGAGCACACTGGCTCGTGGACCTGTGACCATTGCCACATCGGGCGGGGTGAAAACCTTTACCGTCGATGGTGGAGTGGTAGAAGTATTGCGTAATCGCGTTCTGGTTCTTGCCGAAGCCGTTCTGGCCGCGTAAGCAGTACCGAACGTACTTACATAGAGAGCAGACTCAGCAATGGGTCTGCTTTTTTTGTGGCCAATGATACGTCGCTTCTGTTGCGCTTGCTGAGCGCGTTTCGTTTAAAGAGCAGCGGGTTTTGCCACCCTTGCCTGCCGGATTTTCTCGACGGGTATCGATACAAATCGGTTGAGTAGATACGACGCTGCTATGGTAATAAGGACAATAATCCACCCCTGATTAAGCCAGGGCAGGTGCACCTTATGAATGACCAGAATAATCAGTATATGAGTAATGTAGATTGGAAAGGATAGTTCGCCAATATGACTGTCGGCAGCATATCGGTTCGACAGCATGAAGAGGTAAGGAATCGTGCCGATCAGCAGGGCGAAATAAGCAACCTCTCTAATTGAAAAAGGAAAGGACTCAAATCGGCCAGCGGGAATGAAGGCATATAGGCTGGTTAGGGTAATAACGATAAGGTACAGCCCAAGCTGCCTGTTTTTCTGAACGGGCCTATTACGTAGTTCAACAAACAGCTTATAGGACAGCGTACCGAGCAGGAAGAACATAATCTCATTTGGGAAAAAGCGATACGTCCAGGGGTCATTTGTCAGGCCTAACTGGGTATACAGAAGTAGCCGTATAGCAAGTGACCCGGCAACGAATAGAAGAATCGATTTATAGCCACGGCGCACCAAAAACGGAGCCATCGCGTAAAACATGAGTTCTAATGCTAATGTCCAGGCCTGCGGCACCAGCAGAAACGAGTGCAGAGGCGGCTTGGTACCCCAGAAATTAGCAGTCAGGAAGAAATGTCCGTCTTCAGGGTTAATTCCCATAAACATGATGAGATCCTGCCCAATAATGAAAATGTTGCTTAAGATGAGCGCGACCAAGGAAAAGGGGTTGAACTGTACAGTGGAGTAAACGGCTAATGCAGGATTGTCGTGACTATGAGAGACGATCGAAAACGTAATTGAAAACAGAAAGGTAGCCAGTAAAACAGCCCAGTACAGCGGAAACAAACGGAGAAGTCTGTTACTAATGAACAGCCAGTACGCGTTAGGCTGATGTACGTATTTTTCGTTCAGTATTAATGATATGTAGAAACCCGAAATAATATAGAAGGACTGCACCGCAATCTGGCCGTTCATAAATTTTATACCTAATCCTGAATCGCAATGACCGGCTACTACTGCCAACGCCAGCAAAAAACGTAAGAGTCCCATCAAAAAGAATTAACGGTGTATATGGTCTTGATAACTATGTTATAAACAGGTGTATACAAAGATGCATAGATGCATAGTCTGTTACAACAGTATATCAACAAGAGGGGAGATAATTATACTTATGGTAGAAGATAGCAACGTTGGCGTAGCAGGTGCGCTCGTCCTACAAGTCAGGCGTGCTGGAGCAGAATCGCGTTTTGGCGGAAACTAAACGGTCAGCGAAAGGGCCACCATCTCCTGGCTTTCGCGACGAGTAGGTAGGCGATTGTCCCTAACGCCGTAACGGTCATACCAGAAAGCATGTACGTGGTTCCGGTCGAATAGAAGATATACCCCCAAACGGCAATGACCAGAATAACGGGTAATGGATAAAGCGGCATTCGGAACGGAAAATGGACGGCTGGCTGGCCATCGGCGGTGCGTTTTCGATGAAGTAAAAGTAAACCCACCGCCTGACCAATAAACTGAACAACAACCCGCATAGCCAGGATTGCGGTAATAACGTTAGCCAGTTTGAACAGCAGGCTAAAGATGAATGCTAGGCCGCCTAGGAAAATAAGCGAGATGTACGGGAATTCGCGGGTAGGATGGAGCTTCGCAAACATGCTGAAAAACTGCCCGTCGGCCGCCGCCGCATAGGGGACGCGCGAATAGCCGAGAAGTACGGCAAAGAGCGACGAAAAGGCTACAACCAGCACTAACAGGGTCGCAAACCGTGCTGCCCCACTGCCATACAGAGCTTCGACCATCGTACTGACAATAAACGGACTGTTGGCCGCTTTTTCGAACGGCAACACGCTGGCAACGCTCAGGTTCAGCAATCCATACAATATGGCAATGCCAATCACCGACAGAAACATGCTTAGCGGAATATTTCGCTCTGGTTTCTGAATTTCGCCGCCGAGGTGACAGATGTTGTAATAGCCCAGGTAACAGTAGATTGTCTTCACCGACGCCACACCAATAGAAGCCGCCAGCACGGTGGGCGAAACGGTTTCAGCCGACGTCCAGGCATCGCTGAGCAACGTACCTACCGAACGGGTTCCGTAGTACAAACCACCTACGATGAGCCAGCCCATTGTGCCCAGGACGCACAGCCAGAGTAGTACACTGATGCGGCCAATGCCATCGATGCGGCGGTAGAGCAGCGCAATGACGAGTAAGACCACTGTTCCGGAAACGATCCGTCGCGTGACTTCGTCGAGCGGGTAGAGGTAAGAGGCATATTGAGCAAAACCGATGGCACCCGATGCCACCACAAGCGGGGCCTGAATGAGCGTTTGCCAGACATAAAGAAACGAAAGCAACTTGCCCCATTTCTGGTCTCCGTACGAAATCTTCAGAAACTGGTAGCTGCCCCCAGCCTGTGGAAAGGCCGCTCCTAACTCTGACCAGACCAGCGCGTCGATAATGGAAATCAGCGCCCCCAGCGCCCAGGCCAGCAGGAAATGCGGTCCACCAATGGATTTCATCACTAGTGGCAGCACAACAAATGGCCCGATCCCGACCATGTCGATCATGTTCAGGGCCGTTCCCTGTATTAAACTAAGCCGACGAGGTAATCCTGCGGGGGGCGTTGACTCCGGTACGTTAGAAGGTGTAGACGTGTTCAAATCAAGCAGTTCCTCACTGAAGGTTGTATCCGTCTGTTGAATCCGCACCGGGTGCGTAAAGTTCCACCGGCCGTACGCTGTATAGTCTGTCCTGAACTCCCTAACTGTTCATTTTGCAACACGCTGACGTGAAGAAAGACCAGTAGAGAAAGTTATGAATGGTCATCTGCGTCAAAACTCTACAGGGGTGATGTGTTACTAGAAGGCAGTTTCCAGCAACATATCACCCCTGCGGGGTTTCAAAGTGGAGAAACGGCCATCACTTTTGTTAGCAGCACGTTTACAACCACCTTTCTATCACCGCCCTGTCTCGGTTATTTCGAGTACAACGCTGGTGCGGCGGTCGTTTACGGCGGGGTTTAGGCCCACTGTCATCAGGAAATCGCCGGAATAGCTGATGGTGCTATCGATAGGCGATTTGGTGCCGGGCATCAGGTTTATTTCCTGTACGGTATAGCGTTTGTCGGGTTGCAGGCCACGTAGTCGGATAGGTGGCAGCTCACTTCCCGCTTTAAAACGGTTGCTCATCAGGTACGAAAAGAGTACGGCTTTGTCCTGCTTTTCGCTGACGTATAACATCGAGGATACGTCGTTGGCGTAGGGGGCCTGAAGCCGGTACAAGTCGCCGTGATAGATGGCGGGTTTCAGTCGTTCGTAGTTTTTGAGTGCCTGCTGGCTGAAGGTCAATTCGTCGGGTTTCATATGACCCACTACCAGGTCGTATCCCATTTTGCCCATCATCGCTACGTCGGTGCGGAACTTGATGGGTACGTTGCTCCAGTTGGTGATGTGGTTGCAGGTGGCAATGGCGGGGAAAAACATCGAATAATTGTACTGGATGAAAATCCGCTCGCTGGGGCTGGTGTTATCGCTGGGCCAGAACTCGGTGAAATACTTCAGCGCCCCATAATCGACCCGCGCGCCGCCGCCCGAGCAGAGCATCATCGGTACGGTTGGGTACTTGGCCCGGAGCCGGTCCAGCACGGTATACAGCCCCCGCACGTAATCGACATACAGATGATGCGCCGGATTGACCGATGAGTAGGCATTGTAGATTACCGCATTGCAATCCCACTTAATGTACGCCAGTTTTGGGTTGTTGGTGAACAGCCCGTCTACCACGCCATAAACAAACTCCTGAACAGCCGGATTCGATAAATCGAGCACCTGCTGATTGCGAAAAACAGCATTCTCGCGGTTAGGTAGTTTAATGACCCAGTCAGGATGTTTCGTGTACAGGTCGCTTTTGGGGTTTACCATTTCTGGTTCAATCCAAATACCGAATTTGACGCCGGCTGCTTCGGCTTCTTTCACGAGGTAGCCAATTCCGTGGGGAAGTTTAGCCCTGTTCTCCTGCCAGTCGCCCAGGCCCGCCCGGTCATTGTTGCGTGGGAAAGTATTGCCAAACCAGCCATCGTCGAGCAGAAACAGATCGACGCCAAGCTTCTTGCCATCTTTGAAGAGGTCGACCAGTTTTGGCTCGTCGAAATCGAATTGGGTGGCCTCCCAGTTGTTGAGCAGGGTGAGCCGGTCGCCGTTTCCTTGCGGAATACGGTGATTGCGGGCCCACCGGTGCAGGCTACGGCTAGCCCCGCCGGTGCCTTGCGTCGAGAAGGTGTACACCAGCGCCGGTGTCACAAAGTCGCGGCCGGGTTCGAGGGTGTATTCTGAGGCATAGGGGTTGATACCCGCCAGCACCCGAACGTTGTGATATGGGTCTAGTTCAAACGCGAACTGAAAATTACCCGACCACGCCAACGTACCTGCCAGCACCTCACCCTGCTCTTCCTGCGCGGGCTGGTTCAGCGCAAGCATAAACATAGGGGCCTGCAACATCTGCGCGCGGGTACCCAGTTTACTGTCAAGCACCTTCATGCCGGCCGTTAGCTGCGTTTCTTCGGGACGTACCTCGCTGGCCCAGTTGCCGTGGTAATGCGTCAGGTAGTACTGCTGCGCCGACAGATACAGGTTGGCCGAAGCATACTTCTGCAACCGGACGGCCTTCTTTTCGGTATGCCGAATCGTCGACCAGCTTTCCAGCACGTCTTCGTTCTGATAGGCCCGGAAGTTTAGCGTGACCTCGAATGGATACTGCGGGTCTTTCAGCAGAACTGTAGTCAGCGTCTGCCCCTGGCCGGCGGGTTTTGTTTCGTGCCGCACATACACCAGATCGAGCGAGGGGTTCCCGTCGGCGTGGGTTGCCTGAATGGCTGGTTCGAGCAAATTACGTGAGCCAGCGGGCGTGTAAGCGGCGTTGTAAAACTCCGAGTAGCCTTCGTTCAGGTAGGTGATGCCCCGTAATCGGCTGTATTCGCTGGCCTGCTGTAGCCGTTTGCCATGATGGATAATCACCAAGTGGCCCTCGTTGTCAACGCGTAGCACAAGGGCCGTTCGGTTGGTTTCGATTGGGATTTCGATGATGGCAGCAACTGCCGTCTGGACAGAGATCAGTATGAAGAAAAGGACACTTAGTGTAATCAGGAAGCGCATAAGAAAAAGAGAGCAGTTAGCTAGAGTTGGCGTATGTGTTGAGGTGTGGGAAGCGATCTCCCAAAGATACCCCTTCGTGGCGACGGGGTAGAGGAGAATTGCCTGTTCGGGCTTCACAATGTCAGATCGCCACAGTTTTTCCTACTCAAAGCGGAACCAGCGGCCATGACTACCGTTCTCCGGGCATTAATTGCTTAGATCAGTACACAAAAAACCCGTTGGGCAACACTTGCTCAACGGGTTTCCGGTACTAGCCAGTTTTACAATCTACCAGCCTGGATTTTGTACTAAAGTGGGGGTACGTTGCAGTTCGCTTTGCATGATCGGAAACAAGTAGTGGCGTGGGGCCAGAAACACGCGGTTTTCGAGGTAGAACCGCTGCATCCGGTATTTCTTGCCATTCACCACAATCTTACCATTGGGGTCTTCCACCGGTTTCATGCCATTGGCCATGCGCTGCGTTTTTGGGTAGGGCCAAAATTTTTGCGAACGTTCATCATTGGACGTACCGGCTGCCTGCCAGGCCTGCTCTTTGGCCAGTTCGGGGGCTGCGCTGGGTTCCATGTAAAGCCGCGTGGTCCAGACGCGGTTGTTTTCGTAGAATAATTCGACCCGGCGTTCGCGCTGAATGTATTCGTTCATCAAGGCTTTACTACTGGCAGCCTCGGTCGGAATGGGGGCCATAAACGAGCGGGCACGTACCTGATTGATCAGCGCGGCAATCTCGGCGTTGGGGCCCGTGGTTTCATTCACGCCCTCGGCGTAGATGTAGATAAACTCCGGCAACCGCCAGATTGGTGGGCCGTTGATGGCGAAGCTTTTATCGCGGTTCCATGATTCGCGCAGAATCTTCCGGAGGAAATAGCCTGTTGTAGACGAGTTGGTGGCACCAACCCGGTCAGACCCTTCAGCGGTATTGATGACCTTGCCCTTGAACGTTGAGCCATGATACACAACGTCGCGGTAAAAACGCGGGTCGCGTTTTACGCTCTCGTAGGGGTTGCCATCGTCATAGCCATCACCGGTGGCGCGGGCGTGGTAAACCGGATAGCCAAAGCCGTTTGGCGCGATGTACTCGTACTCGTCAACCTGCTCCTGAATAGGAACCTGCCGCGCACTGCCGCCCCAACTTGGGGGATACATGTCTCCCTGCCAGTTGTTGTCTTTATCTCTGGTGACGAAAAACACGCTTTCCTGCAGATAAGCATCCATGCTGTGGTACAAATCCCAGAGGCGGGCCGGTACTTTCGAGTTGTTATTGTTGGTGCCGGCGTCATCTTTGAAATCGGTGGCGTCATGGCCTGTGTAAAGGCGGTAGCGAGGCTGCGCTCCGTCTACCTTGAAATCGAGTACCGCTTTCGCTGCATCGCGGGCCGCTGCCCAACGCGCCTGACTGTAGGTATACTCACCGGCAAACACGCGCGTATCTCCAGCCAGTTGACCTCCGTTCCAGAGTGGAGTGGCCTCCATCCAGCGGGCTATCGCTTTCATGCCTAGGCAGGCTCCTTTGTCAATCCGGCCAAAATCGGCTCCGCTCCAGGAGGCAGGTACGCGGGCAAATGCCGAATCGCAGTCTTTGGCAATCTTGTTCATTGAGGTATGAAACGACTCTTTTCTGAACCCCAACTCATCACCAGCCTGCACAACCCGGTCGAGGTAAACAATCTCGCCGTGCATGCGGGCGGCCAGGTAATGCAGGTACGCCCGCATAAAATAAACCTCGCCAATTCGGCGCGACAAATCACCTTCCTGAAGTGGATTGTCGGGGGTGTTGTATTTCCGGACGCCCTCCAGAAACACGTTCGTCTGCCTGATTTTGGCATACAGGTCGGCCCAGTACTGGCCGGTGCTGCTGCGGTCGGGGAGGGCAGCAGGACCCCAGTCGCCGGAATTGAATTTATTGGTGATACCGCCTTCTACGTTCGAACCCTCTGCTTCATCGGCCATGGAAGCCGACGAGAAGTGGTTGAAGAATACTAAGGGACGGTTGGCGCTTTTGATCTGCGCATACAGATCGGTTACCAACTGGTTGGTCTTTACATAGCGGGTAAAGGTCTGCTCTGAATCGATCTGATCGTCAGGACGCCTATCCAGAAATTTATCGTCGCACGAAATCAGTAGAAGGCAGAGAGCCACTACAGACAGGGTAGACAGCAGGGTATTGCGTTTCATAGTTTGTGAGCAGTTAAAAAGTTACGTCGATGCCGAAGTTGTACACCTTCTGTACGGGGTACCAGTCGCCGTTGCCCTCCCGGATTTCGGGGTCGAGGTCAGCGTCTTTCAGCTTGTCCCAGGTAAGCATATTCAGGCCCTGTGCGTAAATACGGAAGCTCTGAAGGCCGGCAAAACGGATCAGGTTTTTAGGTAGGTTATATCCTACCTCAATTGTTTTCAGGCGGAGGTACTGCGAATCGTAGAGGAACAGGCTGCTGTTGGGGTTTTTGTTGTTGGTATACTCGCCGAAGTGCAGGGCCGGGTACGTTGCTGTAGCGGCGGTGGCGGGTGTCCAGCGGTTGAGGTGCATGGGCTTCACCTTGCCGTATTTATCCTGCGAGAATAGGGGGAAGTCATATACGGCGGCCCCACTCAACTGAACCGACGCCAGCGTAGCTCCCTGAAATAGCATACTGAAATCGATGCCTTTGAAGCGGAAACCCATCGGAATACCAAACATCAATTCGGGGTTACGGGGGTTGCCAATGGCGGTCCGGTCGCCCAGATCGTTGATGACACCATCGCCGTTGAGATCCCGATACACCACATCGCCGGGAATAAGCCGTCCCCAGGGTTGAAATCCTGCCCCGTTGTTACGGGCGTTCAACTCCGCCGCTTCCGTTGCATCCCGTACGAAGTGATCGACGATATAATCGAAATGCTCGCCAATCCGACGACCCGTCTGTGCCCGTCCGGGAGTGGCGTAGGGGATTTCGTTCTGGAACAGAATTTTGTTGCGGGCAAAGGTCAGGTTGGGCTTCAGGTAATAGCTGAAATCACGGCCTAATTTGCCTGACCAGCCAATTTCCAAGTCTATCCCCCGGTTATCAACGATGCCTGAGTTGATGAGGGGGGCCGCTTTACCCACAATGTTGGGGAAGCCCAGCTTATCGCCACCGGCCAGATCAGTGATGATGTCGTAGCGGTGCTCGTTGAACACATCGACGGTCAGGGTCAAGTTCTTGAATAAGGTAGCGTCGATACCGATGTTGGTTTTGCGGGCTTTCTCCCAGGTCAGGTCCTGATTGGCCAGTGCACCTTCGCGCAGACCGCCACCGGCGCCGGAGCCAAAGTTGTCGGTGCCAAACTGATAATCGCTACCCCCGGAGAAATATTGCAGGTACACAAAACGCCGGTCGCCTGGAATTCGGTCGCTGCCCACCAGCCCGTGCGATGCTCTGATCTTCAGGGAGTTTACCCAGGGCGCATTCGACATGAATGGCTCACGCGAGATTACCCAACCCGCCGACACGGCCGGGAAGAAACCGTACCGCTGCCCTTTGGCGAAGTTCTCCGAGCCGTTGTAAGCCGCATTGAGCTCAAACAGGTACCGGTCGTCGTAGCCATAGGTTACGCGGCTGGTTAGCCCTTCATACGTAAAAGGAACCTGGTTATCGATTTCGCGTTTCGAGCGGTTGCCCAATACCAGTCCGGTTACGCTATGGTTGCCGAAGTTGCGTTGATACTCGAGTTTAACCTGCGTATATGAGCGGGTGTCGCTAGGGTTACGGGTTGCGTTGTTGCCAACTGTCTGGTCAATGTCATACTTGTTGCCCCGCTTGTATTTGCCCGTATAAATGCCCGGCGTGCGGTATACGTCGATGCCATTTTCAGGTTGCAGGGTGGCATAGCCCGGATATTCGCGATAGCCCTCGGCGTAGGTACCTACAATGCGGTTTACCCAAATGCCCTGCGATGCGTCGTAACCAAACAGACCCTCTA
Source organism: Fibrivirga algicola (assembly GCF_011742925.1). Lineage (GTDB taxonomy): Bacteria > Bacteroidota > Bacteroidia > Cytophagales > Spirosomataceae > Fibrella > Fibrella algicola. The sequence goes on along the minus strand of NZ_WAEL01000002.1, from coordinate 730,792 downwards.
TTTTCAGGCCAGGCGTGATAAAGTCAAGCTGGTGGCCCAGGATGAACGACCCGTTCAGGTACGTGTTCTTTTCGTTGAGAAAGCCGGTACGGCTCAGTTCGCCCAGAATATTGAACCGGTAAATCTGGTCGCCAAACAGCATTCCAAGTGGGTTGTTAACCACCGATTGCCGGTTGGCTACGTTATCATTGGCGGGCAATACGATCGGTAAATACGAAGGCTGCGTATTGGCCGTTTCGATGATCCGGGCCGCCGTGGTGCCGGGTGCGTTCCGGTCGGTGATGCGGGCACCCAGGTCGAGGCGGGCGTAGAAATTCTTGGTGATATCGATGTCGATATTCGAGCGGAAGTTGTAGCGTTTAAAAACGGCCTGCGTGTTGTAAGCACCCAGATCGGTGTACTTATAGTTGCCATCCTGATTGAAGTAATTGGCCAGTACAAAGTAGCGGGCCTGCGGTGTTCCGCCGCTGATGCTCAGGCTATGATCCTGCTGGGCACCCGGTTTAAACGCGAAATCGAAGTAATCCCAGTTATAGCCCAGTCCATCCGAGTTATCCCCTTTTGCCCGGCGAAAGCTGTCGATGGCCTGATCTGAAAACAGGTTCAAAGTGGATGGATTCACGCCCGGGTTGTTGTTCAGGATGGCTTCGTTGTAAAGCTGCGCATAGTCGGCCGACCCCAGGTACGTTGGGAATTTGATGGGGCTGTTGACGCCATACGACGATTTGAAATTTACCTGGGCTTTGTCCTGGGCTTTGCCGCGTTTGGTTGTGATCAGGATAACGCCGTTGGCACCACGCACACCGAAAGGAGCCGTTGAGGAGGCATCTTTCAGGATCGTAAATGTTTCAATTTCAGAGGGAGCGAGGTAGTCCATGCTCCGTTCCAGCCCGTCGATGATCACAATGGGGGCCTGGTTGCCATACGTACCTGTACCCCGGATCAGGATATTACTGCGGTCGACACCCGGTTCGCCACCGGCAAACTGATTGGCAAACAGACCCGGTAATCGCCCTGCCAGTGCATTGGTGAGGTTCGCGGTGGGGCTTTGCTGAAGGTCGCGGGTTGTAATAGTGGCCAGCGAACCAGTCAGCGTAGCCCGGCGCTGTGTACTAAAACCCACCACTACCACTTCATTCAGGGTCTGGTCGTCGGGGGCCAGATTAATGGTCAGGTTCGACTGGTTGCCAACGGTGATTTCCTGCTTTACGTAACCCAGAAAGCTAAACACCAGAATGCTGCTGGCGCTGGGAGCGTCGATGCGGAACTGGCCGTTGGCGTCGGTGTTTGCGCCCCGGTTCGTGCCTTTCACCACTACGCTTACCCCCGGCAGACCCACGCCTTTTTCGTCGAGCACCCGGCCCGTCACCGGCACATCCGCGGCGGCTGGGGCTGTGGTATTGTCGCTGGTTTGTTTAGGCACGGCCAACGGAAGTGGCTGAGGGCCTGGACGGGAGAAAATAATCTGCCTGCCCGCTACTTCAAACTGAATATTGCGAGGCTTTAGCAGTCGGATCAGAACGTCTTCAAGGCGTTCATTACGGGCAACGAGCGATGTTTTTTCGTCGGCGGGGATCAACTTGGAGTTGAACACAAATTTCACATCGGCTACCTGACTGAGTTCTGTCAGCACGCGTTTCAAAGGTGCGTGTTCGAGGCTGATATTGACGCGCCGTTCCAGAAGTTCCTGAGCCACCCCGGGGGCGGCATACCCGGTGATCGCGAAGAGGAAGAACACAAAAAACTGCGTAACAGTGATTCGTGAATACGTAAAACCGTGTTTCATACGAGGAGAGAAGTTAGGAGAAGAAATAAGGAAAGTCAGTTGCTGGCCAGGCCGATGCTTACCGGCAACCAGTTGATTGAATGATGATTGTACCGTCTACGATTTGGTAGCGGCCTTCGATGCCTTTGCAGATGAGCGTCAGTTTCTGATTCAAATTTTCGTTGCCCAACGAGGCCGTGAGCGCGCAGTCGCGGAGCAGGTTGGCATCGTACTTAATCTGGATACCATACGTTTCTTCGAGTCGCCGAAACACGTCGTTGATGGGCGTTTCATCGAAAACAAAGGCATCGGCGGCCGGTACGTTGTTGACCGGCACCGGGTGGATGGTCAAGGTTTTATGAAGTACATGAGACTTCCGGCTGTATTCGGCTACCTGGTTAGGCGTAAGCGAGAGTACAGTGCGTTTGAGCGGGTTTTCGCTTTCTGCCCGGGCGTATACAGCTACTTTACCGGTGCGTACCGTCACAGTTGACCGGCGATCTTCGGGATAGGCGCTGACGCGGAAACTGGTGCCGAGTACCTGCGTAACAAGCTCATCGGTGAAGACCCGGAATGGCACCTTTTCGTTACGGGTTACACTGAAGAACGCCTGTCCGGTCAACGTCACATCGCGGGTTTTCTGGCCAAAAGCCGCTGTATACCGCAGGGTCGACCTGGCCGACAGGGTAACGATGCTGCCATCGGGGAGGGTGACCGGGAGGGGACCGTCGGCTTCGTTTTGATAAACAGGTTCACCATTGATGGTCTGTAATTCGATCGACGTGGGTCGAATGAGGTTTGTTTTCTGGGTCACGAACCAGCCAACTCCCAGTGCCAGCACAACCGAAGCCGCCGCCACCCAGTAGCGGTACCCCAGCGAGCGGGTGACCTGGAATGGCGGGCTACTTTGCCGACGTACCCGTTCCAGCAGCCGGGCAATGTCGTGATCTATCTGCTGCTGGGGAATCGGTGGGTACGTTGCGTGCAGGTTTAGCACCACCTGCCGGGCCAGCCCAATATTGGCTGCCTGATCGGGATGGGCCTGTACCCAGTCGTGCCAAAAGGCGTTGGTGTCCGACGTAGGCGTATTAACCCAGGTCTGAAAGGCTGGGTCGGATGCGAAGTCTTCGGCGGAGAAAGTAGAATAATCAGGCATAGCAGCAAGGTTCATTCTCCGTTAGGGAAAAAGCCGCTGCTGATACTGGGTATTTATGAAAAAAAGATGAAAAAAAATTGCTTAACCCTGTTTTAAGCCAAAAACAGCGGAAGCAGTACCATCCAGAACTGCTCGGTACTTGTTTGCTGACGCAATAACCGGAAGGCCTCCTGCAACAGATTTGACACCGACTGCTCGGAGATACCCATGATTTGGGCTACTGCCTGCCGATCCAGGTTGTCGAAGAAGCGCAGGTGAATGGCCTCTTTGGCCCGTTGCGGCAACCGGCTAACCAACTGTCGGATCCGGTCGGCATTGCTCGTGTTCATCTCGGCGCTGATGAGCTGATCTTCGGGTGAAAAGGAAGCGGACAATGGCAACGCATCATCGTCAACGCTGAGAAAGCTGAACCGGCTTTGATTCAGGTATTGTTCATGAAGCAACCGGCGCAGGACGGTCATCAGGTAGGTTTTTACCTGGCCCGCGCCAAGCGAACGCAGGGTATCGCGGCGATTCCACAATTCAACAAACACATCCTGCATGCAGTCGCGAATACAGTCCGTGTCGCGCGTAAAACGCGTTCCGTAGCGTAGCAGGGTCGCGTAATGGTTGGCCATTAATTCACCAAGCGCGTCGCTGTCGCCTGCTTGGAAGCGGTGCCACAACATAGATTCGTCATGATCCTGACCTGTCTGCATGAACGGAGAAACGAGAAGTGAATCAAGCAAATATAGCCAACCCGCTGAATCGCCACCAAAAGGGCAGTTAGTTATGCGTTGACGACGCGGATCTGACTGACAGTGGCTTCCAGTTCAATCTCAGAATCCACGTACTAGCTCTATAACTAGAAGTAAGCCTTTATGGCGGCGGGATACTGCGGAATGACTCGTTCCGGGTCCTCGATTTCGGGATGCCAAAGTTTCTCCCATTCAAAACTGTAATAGCCATCGTAGCTACCGGCTTTCAGGGCGTCGATGGCAGCGCGAAGTGGAGCCTCGCCCTGACCGATCTGCACGTATTGATGCTTACCCGCAACGATACGGACATCCTTCACGTGAACATGCCGAATGTAGGGCTTTAGCTTCTGATACACAGCTGCGGGTGCTTCCGACGCATCGGCCCACATATTTACGATATCCCAGATAAGACCCACGTTCGGATGTTTAGCCGCCTGCATGATCTGAACCAGCATGTTGCTGCGAGTCAGCTCGCCATGCGATTCGAGCAGCACTGTTACTGAACTGCCTTTGGCATACGTACCTAGTTCCAGCAACCCGTCGCTGATAAGGCGTAGCGTGTCGTCGCGGTTCTGATCGGTCGGGAGCGAATCGGGGAATACCCGCACAAATGGGCAGTCGAGTTGGTGAGCCAGCTCGATAAACCGGCGGGCATCATCCAGGTTTTTGCGGCGCTTTGCGGCGTCGGCATGATGCAATTGAGCCGATGAGCCCAGGTTACAAATGTGGAGCCCGCGATCGGCAAACTGGGTATGTGTCTCCTTTGCGCGGCTCGCTGTATTGAATGCTGGGCTTTTGGGTAAATCCAATTCACCCTGCAACCCCCGAAACTCAACCGCCTGGTACCCCGACTTCGCTGCCACGTCCAGAATGGTTGCCAAATCCCAGGTCGGACAACCCAGCGTGGAGAACGAAAGCTGTGGTTTTTTAGCGGCAAAAGCGGACAACGTACCCAGCGTTGCCAGTCCGCCAATAAGCGCAGTTTTGATGGCCTCACGGCGTGTTGGTTGGTTCATGGTTGAGGAAAATGAGTTATGATCGGCAGCACAGTACTGGTTCGTTTGCCAAACAGCAGGCCTGGGTAGGTTACCAGCAAGGATAAGCACAGCAGATTACGGATCATATGCGTCTGGCTAATGCCTTTATTAATGACGTTGGGAAGGTAAATTACTACTTTGCCAGATGCAATTTTATTCGTCATGTTACCAGAGCGAATGGTTAACAAGCTCATAATGACTCCAAAGCGATTGTTTCTTGTCGATGGCCTCGGGGCTTTGTTGACTAGTATTTCGTTGCTCGCTGTATTGCGGCCGCTTAAATACCTGTTTGGAATGCCGGAGCAGACGCTGGTGATGCTTTCCATACCGGCAGTATTGTTCGCGATCTATTCAGGCTGCTGTTTTCTGTTTGTTGGCATTGGCTGGAGGTCATTTCTGCGCGTTATTGCGGTGGCCAACCTGCTCTATTGCTGCGTCACTGCCGGCCTGATCGTTACCCACTACGCTCAACTGACTCCGCTGGGCGTTGCGTATTTTGTGGTCGAGATCGTAGTGGTCAGCGTTCTCGCAGTAATTGAATATCGGGCATCCCTAACTTGACGTCATGAACGCCCTTGACAATTTTTATGCAACCCTGCCTGAGGCAACACGAAGCTGTTTGCTGGCGCTTCGCGATCTGATTCTTGCCCAAAGTGAATACCTGACTACGTCCTGGAAATGGAATACTCCTTTTTTTGATTACAAAGGGCGCTACCTCTTCTATCTGTCGGCTACGCATAAAAAGTACAATAAGCCTTACATCGGCGTTGTCAATGGTAACAAACTGGCGCATCCGGCCCTGGAGCAGGGTAACCGTACACAGATTAAAGTTTTGTTCATCGACCCTGAACAGGATTTTCCCATTGAGCAGCTTGTGGAGGTGCTGCAACTAGCTATGGCACAGCGTGACCAGCCTGACAGGTAGATGTCAAGTAGGCGCATACTGCAATTACGTGGCGCAATAACTCATTACCGTCTGTTCGGATATGACGGTTTGTGAACCGGTCGACTGTTAAATTGAAAAAGAGGAATGGAAATCGCCCCTAAAAGTAGCCACCACGTGGTGGGTCTGGCACTGATAGCTATTGGTGTCATGGTTGCCTTCTAGCTACTTGGCTCTGCGATAAAACCAAATCAACGTGTGTCATATCAAGGGCAACGTGCTACTTCAGGTTTGTCCATGCGCTGCAATCCATATTGGAAAGGATAGTGCACCCCTGGAACGTACCCGGAATGCACAAATAGTGCTGTGAGGGTATCTTTAATTGCCTCGAGGCGCTCGTCAGTTTGTTTATTTGTGGGGGTAGCTAAGTGCTATATACTGCTTCTCGTTTGTGGCCCTTCGCTCAGGCGTTCCCGACAGGCTCAGGGCCACAAACGAGAAGCCACGCGAAAGTAGAATAAGCAGTACGTCAGCAACCTACACCGAGAAACAACGCTGCTCTGCCAACTATAAATCCCCCCGTTTCAACTGCCTCACGGCGTAGTTGGCGGCGCGGGCGGTTAGGGCCATGTAGGTAAGCGACGGGTTTTGGGTTGAGGTCGACGCCATGCAGGCACCGTCAGTCACAAACACGTTTTTGCAGGCGTGTAGCTGATTCCACTTATTCAGCAGCGACGTTTTCGGGTCTCGGCCCATGCGTACGCCGCCCATCTCGTGGTTTTCGCTGCCCGGTAGTCGGCCGGTGTCGTGCGTTTTGATGTTTGTGAACCCAGCCTGATCATACATCTCGGATAATTGTTCCCAAAAATCGTGGAGCATTTTTTCGTCGTTATCATCGTACGCCACCGACACTCGCAACAGCGGTACGCCCCAGTGGTCGGTTAAGGTTGGGTCTAGCCGGACGGTGCTGACTTCTTTCGGAATTGTCTCGCCCATCATGCCCGACGATACCTGCCACGGGCCGGGCGTGTAACTGGTCATGCGTTCTTTCAGGTCGGCCCCGAACCCGCTGCGATCGACTTGCGCAGGACGCGACGCATTGAACGTTGACGCATAGCCCCGCAAAAACCGGGACGCCGGACCGCTCGTTTCCTGCTTATGCACGTTTCGGAAACGAGGAATGTAACTGCTGTTTGGCCGACGGCCCCAGGTGGTTGAGTCTGGAAACCCGTCGTACTGAGCAGTAACCCGCCCCCGGTAGCTGTGAAACGCCATGAACTTACCCATTAGCCCATTATCGTTGCCCAGCCCGGCGGGGAAGCGGCTGGAGGTAGAGTTGAGCAGCAGTTTATTGGTGTTTAGGGCCGACGCGTTGAGAAACAGCACACGGGCGTAGTACTCGGTCATCTGCCCGGTATGCGCATCGACCACCCGAACGCCCGTGGCCCGGTTCTTCTTCTCATCGTATATGACCGAATGCACCACCGAATCGGGCCGGAGGGTCAGCTTGCCGGTGTTCATGGCCCACGGAATGGTCGACGAATTGCTGCTGTAGTAGCCACCAAACGGGCAGCCCCGCTCGCATAGAGTTCGGTGCTGGCACTGTGCCCGGCCCTGTTTGGTATGAATCGGGTTCGGCTTTGTCAGGTGCGCCACCCGGCCAATTACAACGGGACGATCGGGGAATTTCTGGCTCATCTGCTGCGTGAAATACGTTTCAACGCAGCTCATCTGGTGGGGCGGCAAAAACTCACCGTCGGGAAGGGTCGCCAGCCCATCTCGGTTTCCCGAAATACCGGCAAACTTCTCTACGTAGCTGTACCACGGTGCCAGATCGGCGTAGCGGATGGGCCAGTCGACGGCGAAACCGTCCCGCGCGGGGCCTGTAAAATCGAAGTCACTCCAGCGCTGGGTTTGCCTCCCCCATAGCAATGAGCGCCCGCCCACCTGATTGCCCTGAATCCAGTCGTAGGGCTTGTCCTGAATGTAGGGGTTCTCGCTGTCTTTGGCGTAAAAGTGCGCGCTTCCTTCATAGAAGGCGTAATTCCGGCTGGCTACCGAATAGGCCTGCTTGGTTTCCAGCGTAACCTGCCCCCGATGCGGAAACTCCCAGGGATTCAGGTTGGCGGTAGGGTAATCGGTGACGTGCATTACGTTTCGCCCCCGTTCGAGAAGCAGCGTGCGCAGTCCGCTTCCGGTTAGTTCCTTGGCGGCCCAGCCACCACTCATGCCCGACCCAACCACAATAGCGTCGAACTGATTAAGATTTGCCATGCACTTTATTGGGTTGTGGGCCATGTACCCGCCTTCAGCCTGGAGTCAGGTACGTGGCGCTGCCACTTGGCGGCGAATGTAGCCTGATAAGACACGGAGTAAGGCATTCTAATTATACCGAACCGACCGGGCCTCAAACAGCCGCTATCGCCTCTGATGGCCCCGTGGCTAACACTTCCTAACCTTTTACCGGACACGCAGCTTATTTAACTAAAAAATGGGTATGAACGAGAACGAATTGGTAGGAAAAGTAGCCCTGATTACGGGCGCCGGGTCGGGCATTGGCAAGGCAGCGGCTGTGTTGATGGCAAAGGCAGGGGCCAATATAGTGGCCATTAGCCGCACCCAGGACGAAGTGGACGAAACCATTCGGGAGGTTGAAAAAGCTGGTAGCCAGGGCTTGGCCCTAACCGCCGACATTTCCAGCGAAGAGGATATGAAGCGGGTGTATGAGCAGCTTGAGAAGCGATTCGGTCGGCTCGATATCATCTTTGCCAACGCCGGTATCAATGGCGTGTGGGCACCCATCGACGAACTAACGCCGGAGGAATGGCGCAAAACGATCGACATCAACCTGACCGGAACCTATATGACGGTGCATTTCGGCGTACCACTACTAAAACGGCAGGGTGGGGCCATCATCATTACAGCCTCCGTCAATGGCACGCGCATATTCACCAACACCGGCTCAACGGCTTATTCGAGTACCAAAGCGGCGCAGGTGGCTTTCACACAACTCATCGCGCTCGAATTGGCAAAGCACAAGATTCGGGTGAACGTAGTTTGCCCTGGTGCGATCGATACGGAGATTGACGACAATACGCAACACCGGAATCTGGAAGCCATTACAGAACCCGCCGAGTTTCCGGAAGGAGAGATCCCACTCACTGATGGTAAGCCAGGTACGTCTGAGCAAGTAGCTGATCTGGTCCTTTTCCTCGCTTCTGATCGGGCCAGCCATATCACTGGTACACCCGTCTGGATCGATGGGGGAGAGTCGCTCCTGCTGGGTTAAACATACTAGTAAGTCTATGGGTTAATTGACTATCGCTTTATAAGACTTAACGATATGAAAAAGCAATGGATAGCCAGTATCGCGCTGGCCGTTTGCCTCGCTACAACTGGCTTTGCCCAAACCCAGTCACGAACGCCAACCAACGGAAACGCAACGCCATCTACGCAGCGGAACACCTCTTCGCGTGAGGGGCTCGACCGAAAGGGAGGCACAGATGTTGGTACGCGGGGCAGTGAAAAAATGAAGGATGGCGTTTCGCGGTCAGGTAATTCGAACCTGTCACCTACATCACCCAGCAATCCGCCACCAGCTGGTGGCGATAAGCCAGGGTCATCGGGTGCAACTGGCGGTGGGACCACCACTTCTGCGGGAACAATGGCCCCCGAAGCAGGAACAGCTTCGGCTCGTACAAAACCAAAAGGAACCGGCACGCGTAATGGTAATACCGGATCGGCCGGAACAAAGCCCGTTCAAACCCAAGGGAGTACATCTGAGGGGACGGCTAGTGCCCCATCGGCTGGTGGTGCACCAGGTACGGGTGTAAAAACGGTACGGTCAGTTCAACCCAAAAGTCGTGCTGCGGTGTTAGAGCAGGATGCTAAACAGAATCAGGCGTCGGCTGCCGGGCAGGCGGGTAGCGCCAGCAAAACGGGCACTAATGGACAGACGTCGCCCGGTGCGCGAAACGTATCGGTAACTGAGCGGGGTCAGAAAGAAGGATCGTATAGTGATGCCGCAAAGCGGAACAAAACGGCTGAGGGCCCTAGCAAAGATCCGCTGAAAACAGGACCTAACGGTCAGCAAACGAAGCCCAAACAGTAGAAACGAGTTTGAGGTTTATTGTTCAGGGGTTAACGTTGCGCTGCTGGCATTGAAACGATGACGATGCGGGGCAATCATAACTGGTAAACGAGCTATGGTACGTCAGAAACAATGTGATGAGCTAACCACACTTGTAGAGATAAAACCGACCCGGACCTACGTGTGTGAGGAGTGTGTAAAAACCGGCGATTCATGGGTACACCTTCGTACCTGCCAGGTTTGCGGGCAAACGCACTGTTGCGATTCATCGCCCAACAAGCACGCAACAAAGCATTTTCTGGCAACCAATCACCCGGTGATATCTTCGGCCGAACCCGGTGAAAATTGGGTTTGGTGCTACATCCATGAGCAACTAAAACTAGTTTGAGGTCTGTCGTTTGATGGTCGCACTACTAAATCACCTTTTGGATGACCAGTAGCGCGACCATCAAACGACAGACCTCAAACTAGTTTTAGCAGGTTGTCAGCCAATAGCCGTATTCTGACTTGGTAGCGCAATGGCTACCTCCCGTAACCCGTATTCTCGCTGTTGGTTGCCATCAGCGGGTACTGGTCAAATATGGAGCGGACAATGCCCTTGAAGTAATTGTTCTTGAAGTTGGCATTTCGCATCATCTTCGAGGCGTAGCCTTTCCAGATCACCTGGTACGTTTCGGCGTCAATGAGTGAGATCATCAGCGTGCCTTCATCTAGGTTGTAGTCAACGCGTTTGTATGTAGCGTCGTCATCTTCGCGAACGACCCAATCTTTGATAACGGGTTGCTGATAGCCGCGAAACCGTAGGTCGCTGCGGAAAATGTTGTATGAAACGAGCAGATTCGGAGTGCGGTTGCTAACCCGGTATCCCCGGGCCTCCATCTGGTGCCGAATGGCATCCTGAATATCGGAGCAGAGCAAGGTTGAGTCAATGAACTCGCACTCCAGGAAGTTGAATGATTTGTAGTCTTTGAAGTGGCCTTCATAGCTGTAATCATGTTCAACAAACAGCTGGTTGCCTCCCGGCGAACAGCATACCATGCTAAAACCGGCCAGAGCCAGCGCAACGAACAAGCCGAAAAATCTGCTCATAATTATACGTGTAAATGTTGTTAGTTCAGATTATTATTAAGTTCAAGTGAAGAAAATGATGTACGCTTTCAACAGCAATCTACCAACTATTGTTTGGCGTTCCAAGCAATAACGTGGTGAATTGATAATTTATTAACCCCGATAGTAATCAAGCGCTTGGCGCATGAATAGTTTACTGACCGGAATATCATAGGTGCATTGCCCCGGTCCATTAATCAGCGCCATACGTACCTGGCCGGCCCGATTTTTTTTGTCCTGAAGCGTATGGGCAATAATCGGCTCCATATCCTCATTGTTAAGCGTGACACGACCATATACGGCAAAAAGATATTCCTCGATTTGCTCTAGCAAGGATTCGTCAATCATACCCAGCTGAAAACTCAGGTACGCCTCCATGACCATGCCCGCAGCAATGGCTTCACCGTGCAACAGGCGACCTTTTGGGCGGTCGAGGAAATGCGTTTCAACGGCGTGCCCCAGCGTGTGCCCGAAGTTTAAAATCTTTCGAAGTCCTTTTTCGGTCGGATCCTCAGCCACTACCCGTTCTTTGATCGCTACCGAATGCGCTACGGTTCGGCTCCAGTCAAGGTCTTCGAGGTCGTAGCGACGAATACGGGCCCACTCGTCGGCATCGGCGATGAGGCAGTGCTTGATCACTTCGGCAAAACCCGACCGCAATTCCCGCTCGGGCAGCGTACCCAGAAATGCTGTGTCGATCAATACCGCGTTGGGTAGCTGGAAAACGCCGATGTGGTTTTTCAACCCCTGAAAATCGATCCCAAGCTTGCCACCTACGCTGGCGTCAACTTGCGAAAGCAAGGTTGTGGGTAATTGAGCAAAGGCGATACCGCGTTTGTACGTAGCCGCGCAAAACCCGCCCATGTCCCCAATGACGCCACCACCCAGGTTGAGCACCAGGCCGTGGCGGTCGAAGCTGGCCTTGGTCAAGGCACCCCAGATGGTTTCGCAGGTAGCCAGGTGCTTATGCCCTTCGCCCGCCGGAATCCGGATCAGGGTATGTTTAGGTAGTAGCGGTTTCACCAGCGGATAACAGTGTTTGGCCGTGTGGTTATCGACGATCACCGCCAGCGATGACGGATTTTGTTGCTCAATGAACTGGGGTAAACTGTCGGAAAGAGGCGCTATTGTTACAGACATGGCTGATATGAATTGGATACTAATTGAGACCGCATCTGTGCCGATGCAGGTACGTTAATTATTGGTAAGAGGTTGCCTGGGTACGTTCCTAGGGCAGACTAATTTGGTTACCTGGCGCGTGCGGCCAGATCGGTAAGCGGAATATCGAGCTGACGCCCAATGGGTTTACCTTCGCGGTAGGCCGCAACGCGCAGCCGATCGGCTCCCTTAGGAAAGACAAACGGCTGTACGTACCGTGGCGACATGGTATCGGGAATGGTATTATCGGTGGTGTAGTACAGGTCGATACCCATTAATTCATGGCTGATCAGGATTTCGAGGATGCCCGTGGCCTGCCGTTGCACGGTGACAAATGGATTCAGGTAACTGCGGCTGTAATTAATTCCCGCCGCATCGAACCGCGTAAAATGGCTCTCAACCCGGCGAATAAAATCGGGCCAGTTGCGCGTGCCTTTCGGCGACCATAATACCTCGGCAATAGCAAACGCGCGGGGCCACACCATATATTCGGCATGGCGCGTGGTGGGTACCGACTCCGTCCAGAGGTTGGCTTGTCCGCCTAGGATCAACTCGGCCCGCACGCTGTCGGGCACCGGTTCAAAGGCGTATGAACTGCTAAGCAGACATAACCCATACGTACTGGGTTCGGCCGACTGGTCACCCTGATACAAATCGACGTAGCAGTTCTGGTAGGGGGTCATAATCACCGGGCGCCCCTGTTTGGCGGCGGCGATACCGCCTTTCATCCCCCGCCAGCTCATTACGGTTGCGTTAGGCGCCAGGCCGCCTTCCAGAATCTCGTCCCAGCCGATCAGCCGTTTGCCTTTGCTCTGCACAATCTTCTCGACCCGCCGGATGAAATAGCTTTGTAGCTCCTCAACGTTCTTCAGGTTGTTGGCCGCCATTAGTGGCTTGCAGGCGGCGCATTGTTCCCAGAACCCTTTGTAAGCTTCGTCGCCACCGACGTGGATATACGGGCCGGGAAACAACTGGGCTATTTCGGTCAACACCTTATCGACAAACAGGTACGTGCTGTCGCTACAGGGGTTCAGGTTGTTATCTTCTAACTTATAGAATTTACCGTTGGGGTAGATCGGTACCACCTTACCGCTACATGTCAGGTTGGGGTAGGCCGCAATAGCCGCCAGCATATGGCCCGGCATGTCGATCTCGGGCACGATCATGATCTGCCGCGCGGCTGCGTACTGCACCACCTCGCGAATCTCGTCCTGTGTGTAGAAACCGCCATAACTTTGCGCTTCGCCCGGAACAGGGTTTTCGCGATTGGTCCAGCGGCCGGTACGGGGGGCACGCCAGGCGCCAACCTGCGTCAGGCGAGGCAGCGACTTAATCTCGACCCGCCAGCCTTGATCATCGGTCAGGTGCCAGTGAAACACATTGTATTTGTACCGCGCCATCAGATCGATGAACCGCTTAACGTATTCTTTCGTAAAAAACGAGCGGCTCACGTCGAGCATCATACCGCGCCAGCCAAACCGGGGTTGGTCGCGAATGGTAACAGCCGGGATGGAATTGCCTTTCGCCGTAGCAGCAGACGTACCTGTAAAACGAAAATCAGGCCGTTCGCGGTCGGCGGGTAGCAGTTGCCGGAGGGTTTGCAGCCCATAAAAAAGGCCTGCCGCTTCGGGTGCCGTAAGCCGGATACCCGTTGCTGAGACTACCAGTTCGTACCCTTCACGGCCGATGTTGGCTACGGGTGCCAGCCGAACGGTGATGTTATTGGTGGGTTTGGCCAGGTCGTTGATCCGGAGACCAGGCAAACTTGTTTGCACCAGTTGGCGAACTTCTGCAACGGGCGTCAATACGGCCAGTTGCGTTTGCGGCGTGATCGTGAACCGGCCAATACCAACCTGAACAGACTGGGGTTGAGGAATAAGGGCGGGAAGCGGAAGCTGAGCAAAAGTGGGTAGAGACAGCGTAAGCAGCCCCCAAAGAATGGCTTTCATGAACGAATGGAATTATCGCCACGAAGGTAGGCAAAGCCAGAGTTTCCTACCGATAAGCAACGTACTGATTCTGTACCGTACCGTCGTCGTATAGATCGACCAGGGCATAGCCGGCGGCCGTGTGCTGATAGGTTCCAAACCACCAGGCACCGCTTACCGCTCCGTTGCAGTAGTAACTAACGCCATTGTAATCAACGCGGTCGGTAAGGTGAATATGGCCGCTCAGGCACGCTTTCACGTTAGGGTGTGTATCAAACAGGTCAACCAATCGCCGTGCGTCGGCATGCATCCAGCGGCCAGGTACGTTCCAGGTTTGGCCTTCGTAGCGTTTTCCATCGAAAAAGACGCAGGCGGCCAGAATTGGGATGTGGGTCACCACGAGCACAGGCACATGGGCGGGTGTTGCGCGCAAATCGGCGGCGAGCCAGTCGTACTGGGCTTCATCAAGGTGAGCGGTGTACCAGCTTCCGTCAGCGTTGGCCTGCACGCTGTCGAGAATGATGAGATGCCAGCCGTTGCGGTCGAGGCTGTAATACGGCCGGGAGAGCGCCAACTCATCCATCGCCCATTTGCGGCCGTCGGCCAGGCCGATGGCAGTTTCTTCGCGGCACCAGATATCATGATTACCCACGCAACTCAAGATGGGTAAGCTGTTGTCCTGTTTCAGGACATCCCTATAGAGTGCCCACTGCCGTTCGACGCTGTTGCGGCTTCGCCCGTGCCCTTCCATGATAGCATCGCCTCCGTTGATGAGCAAGTCTGGAGGTGAGGTCAGATTTTGAGCGTGGTGCAGGCAGCGGGCAAAGCCCTTGGCGGCCCCTACGACCGACTGCATATGTATGTCGGTAAGGTGGGCGATGCGCAGTGAACGGTTGGGCGGGTGAGCTTGTAAAGGAGACGTTCCGGCCGATACGCATTGATCGGTGCAAAGGGAGGTAGCGTGTGCGGCGAGCGTTGGCGTGGCCAAAGTGGCCATACCGGCACTCACCTGCTTAATCAGGTTCCGGCGATTCATAGTCGGTTGTCTTGCCACAAAAGTCGTTTGCCTTTATGACGTACATATTGATCAGCGATTATGAATCTGTTAGGGTTCAACCAGATAAGTCCATTTTCGTAACGGTACCATAACAATTGATCGCGTTGTCACCTTGCAGCGCCGCCGTAAAAACGTGTACTTTAAGCCACTAAAACCTGGATCAACTTTATGCCCCGGCTACTTTATATTCATGGATACGTCGAAAATCCGACCATCTTTGACAAGCTGGCTCCGCTGTTGCCTGCTGAGTCGGTAGTGAAGCTGAATTTACAGGATGATTTTGCCCGTTGGAATCCGGTCGACAGTACCGTTAATGTATCGACGCTGGCTGCTTACCTGGCCCACACATACCAGATTGGGGCTGATGATATTGTTATCGGGCACTCGATGGGGGGCTGGATTGCGGCAAACCTAAAGGCGCAAACCGGCAGTAAAGCGGTGCTCATCTCATCGTATACAGACGTGAAGAAAGTAGTTGCGTTTAGCCGGAACGTCAAGCTGTTGAGGCTACTCGTCTATGCAGGCCTGGTGCAGAGCCGGTGGCTGTCCAACTACGCGTTAAAGCGTTACCCGTTCGACGAGTCACGATTGCTCCACAAAATGCTTGTCGGTAACATGGTAAGTCTGCCCCGGCGCTACATCTACCAGCAGTTACGGGTACTACTGGCCCCACACGCCATTCTGCCGGCAACCCCTGATCTGCGCATTCATACCCGACCTGACAACATTCTGCGCGTACCTACAGAATCTTACATCGAAACGCCCGGTGACCATTTCAATCTGGTATTTCATCCAGAAACGGTAGCCGCTCCCATTTTGGCATGGCTTCAGGACGTAGCACTTGGAACCAGGGAGTAATAAAAACGGTCTACACTCCTGACTTCATCCCGTTTATGCCGCGCACGACCACGTAAAGTAACATGCCAAGTGGACCGAGCATAAAGCAAAACAATAGACAGGGAATCAGCCAGCCGTGAGCAATACTGTGTTGGTGCGCGTCGCGGAGAATCCAGCAGCCGGCTACGAGGTCAAAGGCGAGGTAGTGAATCCAGCCTGCGAGCATCACCTGCTCTCCACCTTGCTGAAACAGGGTCATCACGCCTTTCAGTGTAGCAAACGACATAAAATTGAGTGAACCACCGGTGCTGGTGAAGAGGTAATACCCATACAGCACAGCCAGCAGGGCCGGAACGAGCAACGTGCGGGTGAGCCACCGGGTAACCGACCAGTTAGGGGCCGCCAGCATGAGCAGCCACTGGGGAAATACCAGCGCATTGGCGAGGGAGAAAGCAATTTCATTCGACATAATTCGGGCAGATAGACCTAAAGTAATGCTTCAGTTTAATGGGGTAAAATAAAGTAATCCACAATTAATTACGTTATCCACACTCCGTTGCCCCCAAAGTGTGGATAACTCTTGTCTATTCTCGATTATACGGCCCAATCAGGCGCAACAAAAGGATCGTTTTACAGTTGCGCTGCCACTCGCCGAACCAGCGAGGTATGGCCTGTTTGAAGTACCGTTAGTTCGCAGGTCGGCAGGGCTGCTAACAAGGGGCGTGTATGTGCGCGCGGCAGCACCGTATCAAACTGACCAAGGAACAACTGTACCCGAATAGTATGGGCGGTCATTGTGTTGGCAAACGCAGGTACGTTCGATTGTAGTGTTCGAAAGCCCGTCCAGGCGCGGTAAATCTGGTCGCGCTGTTCGGGCGTCTGCATGGTTGCCTCCACGAATCGAAGTAGGGCGGCATTCAGTAGCTTGAGACGCACCAGTCCGTGACCCAATGCCAACAAAATGGTGGTATGCCGGAGAAAAAAACGGAGAACAGCCCTGCCCGGTTTTGTCGACGTACCTAGCCGGAACCAGGGGTCCTGTGTGATGCCATCCGGGGCCAGTAAAAGTACTTCGTCGATTCGGGCGGCAAAGGCCTGGGCCGTCACCAGCGCAAACCGCCCGCCCATACTGAAGCCGACCACCGAAAAACGATCGATGTTGTGGGTGGCTGTGAATTTCGCGACTAAACTTTGCCAGTACGTGCTGGTTATAATCGAGGGCCAATTGACGAACCGGCTTTGTCCGTGAAAAGGAAGATCAATGCTGTAGATGGTGTGCGTCTGCGCCAGTTTTTCGGCGAACGGCTCGAAGCAGCGGCTGTCCTGACCAATTCCATGAAATGCCAGCCAGACAAGTGGCCCAGAACCATATTTGATAAATGTGAACACATTATGGATGTTGGATGCTAGACACCAACGTCTAATTCCTATGCAAACATTCCCAAACCTCGATGCCCTCACGGCCCATGCCGGTCAGGAGCTGGGCACCACCGACTGGATCACCATTTCGCAGGAGCAGATTCAGCAATTTGCCGAGGCTACCGGCGACCACCAGTGGATTCACCTCGATGCTGACCGGGCCAGCCGTGAATCGCCCTACAAGACAACCATTGCCCACGGTTTTCTGACGCTTTCACTGGCACCGCGCCTGCTGGCCCAGATTTACAAAGTGGAATCGGTGAAAATGGCGATCAATTATGGAGCCAACAAAATTCGGTTTACCAACGCCGTTCCCAGTGGTAGTCAGGTACGTATGAAAGCGTGGCTGCATCACGTTGAGCCACAAAACGCCAACGAAGGGGCCAGCGGTGTGCGGGCCATCATTGAGTGCGTATTTGAGGTGGAAGGGCAAAGTAAACCCGCCTGCATCGCCGAATTGATTATGTTGCTGTTTGACTAAATGGTTTGATGTTTGTCGTTTGATGTTTGTTGTTGCGCTGCTAACCCGCGATCATGTTGGTTAGCAGCGCAACAACAAACATCAAACGACAAACATCAAACCATTTAGGTAAGCTAAACCCCTATGCGTTTACAAAACAAAGTTGCCATCATCACTGGCGGAGCACGCGGCATTGGCCGGTCTGCCGCCGAAATTTTTACCCGCGAAGGGGCCACCGTCATTATTTGGGATATGCTCGACGAAGGCGAAACAACAGCCCAATCCCTTCGTGATCAGGGCCATAAGGCCACCTTTATGCGGGTAAGCGTGACCGACGTACCCGGCGTAGAAGAGGCCGTACGGACGGTGCTCGACCAGCATGGGCAGATCGACATTCTGGTCAACAATGCCGGCATTACCCGTGACCGTACCCTCTTAAAAATGAGTCATTTGGAGTGGCAGCAGGTAATTGACGTTAATTTAACAGGCGTATTCAACTGCACTAAAGCAGTGGTACCACATATGGTCGAGCGCGGTTATGGCCGTATTATCTGTACATCGTCGGTGGTGGGTGTACACGGTAATTTCGGACAAACAAATTACGCGGCTACCAAGGCGGGCGTGGTGGCGATGTGTCGCACGTGGGCCAAAGAACTGGGTTCGAAAGGTATTACAGCCAATGCCGTTGCTCCCGGCTTTATCCGCACCGATATGACCGATGCCATGCCCGAAGAAGCCCGTCAGGCTACCATTAAGCTGATTCCAGCCCGGCGAATGGGCGAACCCGAAGATATCGCCAATGCGTACCTCTATCTTGCCTCCGACGAAGCCTCGTTCGTGAACGGGCAAGTGCTCGGCGTAAACGGCGGGCAGGCGTCGTAAGGTGTTTGACGTTCACCGTTTGAGGTTTGTGGTTGCGTTGCTAATCAACGTGACCGCGGGTTAGCAGCGCAACAGCAAACCTCAAACGGTAAACTAAATATTGTTATGCATGCATACTACTTTCGTTGTATTTTTACTTCATCAATCGATAACACTATATGACTACGGCACCGCATGACCTGCAGGGTCTGAATTTTAACTTATCTGAAGAACATCTGGCTGTTCAGGAAGCGGCCCGTGATTTTGCCCAGACAGAATTGTTGCCGGGCATTGTTGAACGCGACAATGCTCAGCAGTTTCCCACCGAGCAGGTACGTAAGATGGGTGAACTGGGTTTTTTGGGCATGATGGTCTCGCCGGAATATGGCGGCGGCGGTATGGATACCGTTTCCTACGTCCTGGCCATTGAAGAAATCTCGAAAATCGATCCGTCGGCATCCGTGATTATGTCGGTGAATAACTCACTGGTTTGTTACGGCCTGGAAGCGTTCGGTACAGAAGAGCAAAAACAGAAATACCTGATTCCACTAGCGAGTGGGCAGATGATTGGCGCATTTTGCCTGTCTGAACCCGAAGCGGGGTCTGACGCCACCTCGCAAAGCACAACTGCCGAGGACCGTGGCGACCATTACCTCGTCAATGGCACAAAGAACTGGATCACCAACGGCGGCACGTCGGGTGTAGCGCTGGTAATTGCCCAGACTGACCGGGAGAAAAAGCACCGGGGTATCAACTGCCTGATTGTTGAGAAAGGCACACCGGGTTTTGTGGTTGGCAAAAAAGAAGATAAGCTGGGCATCCGGGCGTCAGATACGCACTCGCTGCTTTTTACCGACGTAAAAGTGCCGAAAGAAAACCGAATCGGCGACGACGGCTTTGGCTTTAAATTCGCTATGTCGACCCTGAACGGTGGCCGAATCGGTATTGCTGCTCAGGCACTTGGTATCGCTGCTGGCGCGTATGAACTGGCCCTGAAATACAGCCAGGAGCGGAAAGCATTTGGCAAAGCGATCTTCGAGCACCAGGCTATTCAGTTCAAACTGGCCGAGATGGCTACCCGCATTGAGGCCGCCCGGTTGCTGGTATACAAGGCGGCTCGCCTGAAAGATGAGCATAAAGATTATGTGCAGGCGGCGGCTATGGCCAAGCTGTTTGCGTCTGATATTGCCATGTGGGCCACTACCGAGGCTGTACAGATTCATGGGGGCTATGGCTTCGTGAAAGAGTTTCACGTAGAACGCCTGATGCGCGATGCCAAGATCACCCAGATCTATGAGGGTACCTCAGAAATACAAAAATTAGTGATTGCTCGCGAACTTGTTCGATAGGTGGTTTCTTAAAAAAACTATATTTTTATAGGTACATGGCCCTATTTCCAGTGAATAGGGCCATTTTTTTTTATGGAATGGAAACTTTTGTGGTTGTATTAGTTTTGTACAATTTATTAGTTTTGTGCAATATTGCAGCGCAACACGGCTAATGCAATCCGTTTCCTACTATGGAAGACTACAATAAGATTATCGAATCGCTGGGGGTGAAGTTTATCAAGGCACGGAATATCCGCATCCTGCAGCCTATTGTGATTAAGAATTTCTACGACGTAGAGAATACGTTGTTGATCCTATATAACGGTGAGGTGTCGTACGGTGAAGAGCATCAGAAAGTCGAGATCGGCGATATGCTGTTTATTCCGGGTGGCAAACACGTAACGGTGACGTATGGTGAACCGTCGAACCCAAAGCCGGTTACGAACGAAGAGTTCATGACCCACCGGGAGCATTACTTCGAGGCCAACCGTGACCCAACGCGGATCAGCACCATGCCCAACTCGTTTGGGTACGTGTCGTTCGAGGCCAAGGTCTTCGACTCGGTGAACTTCTTCAACTCGCTCGACGTGCCGCCGTTCATCATTAAGCATGATGAAACGCTGGCGCAGGCCATTCGGCAGATCCTGATCGAGGACATGACCGATGTGGCCGGCAAAGGACGGGTGATCAAGATCAAGACTGAAGAGATCGTGATCGAGGTGATTCGTTACATCCTGAAGCAGCGTCTGTTCGTTGAGCAACTGGTGACCAACAGCACCTACTTTAAAGACCCCCGCCTGATCGACATCTTTGCCTATATAAAAGACAATATCGGCGGCGACCTCTCGAACAAGGTGCTGGCCAACGTAGCCAACGTATCGGAAGATTACGTTGGGCAGTATTTCAAGATGCTGACGGGTATCAATCCGCAGGATTATATTGAATACCAGCGCATGGAAGCCGCTGTAGGGCTGCTGCGGACCAGCAAGAAAAGCATTCGGGCTATTGGGGCCGAGGTTGGTTATAAAGACACGGCTTATTTCTGCCGTCGCTTTAAAATGATGTTTGGTATTCCCGCCGGCAAAATGCGCCGTCGCGAATCACTCATGAACGTCTAGTAAACGAAGAGAATATCCCCCATTAAACTGTACGCGATAAAAAGCCCGGTCCGGATTCGTCTGGCTGGGCTTTTTGTGTGAACAGAAGTACCCAACGACAACCCGGCAGGTATTGGGTACATTTAATAGATGAACGGGCAAGGCAGCTTTGTTGCCTGTATGGTGGTCTTATTGGGCTGATTTGCAACAAAAAGCTTGATTCAAACGTCCTATACAACGTCAGTAATGTTGTATCTTGACACTTATGCAAGCTGAATTAACCCTTACCCGGACACCCCGGCATTTCCTGCCCGACGCGTATGAACTTCACGCTTGGGCCGATGTACAACCGTTCTATGATGACTTACTGAACCGGGTCATTACTGATGCCGATTCCCTGCGGCGCTGGTTCAGTGACCGGAGCGAACTGGAGTCGTACCTGTCCGAAAATTTTGCCTGGCGTTACATCCGCATGACCTGCGATACGGCCAATGCAGAACTGGTTGAGCGGCTGAATTTTTTCATTGAGACCATTCAGCCCATGATGAGCACGCTGGGGAATGACCTTGACAAAAAAGCGCTTAGTAGCGCCTGGCTGGCCGAGATGACCACTACCGCCGAACTGGTGATGGTGCGAAGTATGCAACTGGCCAGTGCCATTTTCCGGGAAGAGAACGTACCCCTGCAAACCGAAATGCAAACCGAAGAGCGGCAGTATGGCGCTATTGTCGGTGCCATGACGGTCATGGTCGAATCGGACGGTATTCGGGAAGAAGTGACGCTACAGAAGGCGTCTGATCTGTTACAATCAACTGACCGGGCTGTGCGTGAAAACGCCTGGTTTTTGATTCAGGATCGCCGCTTCAAAGACCATGAAACGCTAGATGCGCTGTTTGATAAGCTAATTGGACTGCGGCAGCAAATTGCCCAGAATGCTGGCTTTGCCAATTTCCGCGATTACATGTTTGCTGCCCTCGGCCGGTTCGATTACACGCCTGAAGACTGCTTTACCTTCCACGAGTCGGTGGCCGAGGCGGTGGTGCCGTTGCTGAATGAACAAGCTGCCGATCGCCTCGCCAACTTGCAGCGAACCGACGAAACGGTCCATACCCTACGGCCCTGGGATACGAAAGTAGATCCGGATGGGCACCCGCCGCTGGTGCCGTTTGCCACCGCTGCCGACCTGGTCGACAAAACGATTCGTTGCTTTGACCACCTCGACGCCACTGGTGAACTAGGTGGTTACCTGCGCATTATGCGGAAGATGGGACACCTCGACCTCGATTCGCGCAAGGGCAAAGCACCGGGGGGCTACAATTATCCGCTCGAGGAAATAGGCGTTCCATTCATCTTTATGAACGCCACGTCGAGCCTGCGCGATCTGGTAACGATGGTACACGAAGGTGGGCATGCTGTTCATTCTTTTCTGACCCGCGAGCTACCCCTGAAAGCCTACCGTAACCCACCGATGGAGGTAGCCGAACTGGCATCAATGTCGATGGAGCTCATGTCGATGGACCACTGGAACGTGTTTTTCGAGGATCCCGAGGAACTGCGCCGGGCCAAACTGGCGCATCTGGAATCGATCATCGAAACGTTGCCCTGGGTAGCCACCGTCGATCAGTTTCAGCACTGGCTCTACGGCACGCCGCCTGAGTCGGGTTCGATCCACAACCATGCCGAGCGCCGGGCTGCCTGGGTACGTACCTACGACCGCTTTGCCGATGACAGGACCGACTGGAGCGGGCTGGATCACTATAAGGAATACGTGTGGCAAAAGCAGCTGCATCTCTACGAAGTGCCCTTCTATTACATCGAGTATGGCATTGCCCAACTGGGGGCTATCGGGGTATGGCGAAACTACCGGCAAAACGCCGAACAGGGTTTGCAGGGCTACAAAGATGCCCTGAAGCTAGGCTACCAGGCCCCCATTCGGGATATCTATGCCGCCGCCCGCGTACCGTTCGACTTTTCGAAGCAGCATATCGGTGAATTGATGGCTTTTGTACAACAGGAAATCAGCGCCTTAAAAAAGCAGTGACCAACCTCCGTCGGCTAAGCAGTTTGTGATTACCTTTGCCGAACTTTCGATTCACAATCAAGCAGCTATGAAACGCGTCGTTTATATGGGAATGTTCGTGCTGGCCGGTCTTTCGCTGGCTTCGTGCGATTACCAGAAGAATAATACCATCCGTCAGGAAGATTTCCGCAAGAATGATTTCCGTTCGGGCTACAAAGCCGGAGACGCTGAAGTATATGGCACCGGTCCGGATTCGGCCGCGGTACAGTCGACCTACAAATACAAGCCAAATCCAGAGTTGGAACAGCGGACCCAAAAGATTCGTGAGAAGCTATTTGGTGCAGGTACTGTTGGCGAAGGCGCGTAAACAAGTCCCTTTCCTGGATTCTTTGTTAAACGAAGAGGCGATACCCAGCGGCATCGCCTCTTCGTTTGTTAGGGAGTGGTTACTAAGAATATAACTTTTTTGCGTTACTTTGCCGCACTACTAAACCCAAGTAATTAGGATTTTTTAGTTAGTGTAGGCTGATAAACAAGGCTTTTCAGGTATGAATGTTGCATTAGTTACAGGTTCGGCAGGACTCATCGGCAGCGAATCAGTTGCCTTTTTTTCAGATAAGTTTGATCTCGTAGTTGGGATCGACAACAACATGCGTCAGTACTTCTTTGGCGCAGAAGGTTCAACGGAGTGGAACCGTAACCGGCTCAGCGATGCGTACCGCAACTACACGCACCGCCCCGCCGATATCCGTGAAGTATCGCAGCTGGAGCCGATCTTCAAAGAGTTTGGTGCTGACATTAAACTGATCGTTCACGCGGCCGCTCAACCTAGCCACGACTGGGCCGCCCGCGAACCATTCACTGATTTTACGGTCAATGCAAACGGTACGCTGAACCTGCTAGAAATGACCCGGCAGCATGCCCCGGAAGCGGTGTTTATCTTCACCTCGACCAATAAAGTATACGGTGATAACCCGAACTACCTGCCCCTGATTGAAACGGAAACGCGTTGGGAAATCGACGAGAACCATCCGTATTTCAAAGATGGCATCGATGAGTTCATGAGCATCGACCACACCAAGCACTCGCTGTTTGGCGCGTCGAAAGTAGCGGCCGACATCCTGGTGCAGGAATATGGCCGGTATTTTGGCATGAAAACCGCCGTGTTCCGCGGTGGCTGCCTCACCGGGCCAAACCACTCGGGTGCACAGCTGCACGGCTTTCTGAGCTACCTCATGAAGTGCGCCATTACCGGCACGCAATACACCATTTTCGGTTATAAAGGCAAGCAGGTACGTGACAACATTCACAGCTACGACCTGGTAAACATGTTCTGGCATTTCTACCAAAACCCCCGCGCTGGCGAAGTATACAACGCCGGTGGTGGCCGTCACGCCAACTGCTCGATGCTGGAAGCCATTAAGGTGTGCGAGGAAATCTCAGGCAACACCATGAACTATACTTATTCGGACACTAACCGTATCGGTGACCATATCTGGTATATTTCGAATCTCAATAAATTTAAAGAGCATTACCCAGGCTGGAACTGGAGCTACGATCTACATCAGACTTTGGTGCAGATTCACGATAGCATGGTAGCTCGGTTGGGGCAAACGGCCTGATCGAGATCGTGACCGTCGGCACCCACCTGCTGACGGTCACCCCTGACTAACACATGAAACCATCCCCCCAATTAGTAGTCACTGGATGCGCGGGCTTTATCGGCAGTCACCTCACGGATAGACTCCTCGCCAGTGGATACCGGGTCATTGGCATTGATAATTTTGATTCGTTTTACGATCGTTCTGTTAAAGAGCGAAACGTAGCCGGTGCATTGAGCCACCCGAATTTCACCTTTATCGAAGCCGACATTCGGGATTCCGAGTGGTTGAACAAGCTTGATGCCGATGTAGAGGCCGTGATTCATATTGCGGCAAAGGCAGGTGTACGCCCATCTATTGAGCAGCCGCACGAGTACATCAGTACCAACATTGCTGGTACCAACAACCTGCTGGCCTGGATGCAGCAGCGGGGTATAAAAAAGATGGTGTTTGCGTCGTCGTCGTCAGTCTATGGCAACAACGAGAAGATACCGTTCAGCGAAACCGACAGCGTTGAGCAGCCCATATCGCCATATGCGTTCACGAAGCGATCGTGCGAACTGCTGACCCATAATTACCATCACCTCTACGGGATGGGCATTATCAACCTGCGTTTCTTCACGGTATACGGAGAGCGGCAGCGTCCCGACCTGGCCATTCATAAGTTTGTGCGAATGATGGCCGCCGACGAAGCGATTCCGATGTTTGGCAACGGAGATACTTCGCGAGATTACACCTACGTCAGCGACACGGTGGATGGCATAGTGGCGGCGTTGACGTACCTGGACGAGCACCCCTCGACCTATGAAATTATTAACCTGGGTAACCACAGCCCCGTTACGCTGCAAACGCTGGTGACTACCCTGTACCGCCTCATGGACAAGTCGCCTAATATTCAGCGCCTGCCTATGCAACCCGGCGACGTTGATCGTACCTACGCCGATGTGTCACGGGCGGCAGCCCTGTTGGGCTATAAGCCCAAAGTGTCGCTGGAGGAAGGGCTAAGCCGGTTTGTCGACTGGTATAAAGCGACGTACCTATGAGGAAACCACTGTTGCTGAAACCCGCCACTAGCTGGTTCCACTGGATCGTGTTGGCGCTGGTGGTGAAAGGCCTGTTCTTTGGCTGGTTTCTGACCCGGACCTACTACCATGATATCGATGGGTTCTGGGGTCAAAGCAACGGTGACATGATGACGTACATCCAGCCTGTAGAGAGCCTGCTGGCCCATCAGGGATTTAAAACGGATGTGCGTATGCCTGCCTATCCGGCTCTGTATCTGGCGTTTCGGTTGTTGTTTAGTGTACCGGTAGCCTGCAACCTAGTTATTCTATGTCAACTGTTGGTTTCGGCCCTATCAGTTTATGTGCTGGGGTTATGCGCTCAGCGTCTGTTTCAGCACGAACGAGCCTTTTATTGGGGCTACTTTATCTACCTGTTTAGTACGTTTGTCAGTGTATTCGACGCCTATTTCCTGACCGAAAGCCTGGCTGCTTCGGCGTCCGTTTTCCTGCTGTATGCGTTGCTCCGGTTCGAAGAAAAACCCAGCCGTTGGCCAATGC
Source organism: Fibrivirga algicola (assembly GCF_011742925.1). Taxonomy (GTDB): domain Bacteria; phylum Bacteroidota; class Bacteroidia; order Cytophagales; family Spirosomataceae; genus Fibrella; species Fibrella algicola. The sequence goes on along the minus strand of NZ_WAEL01000002.1, from coordinate 704,689 downwards.
TGCTGGTGGCGGGCTGCTGGATGACCTGGTCTATCTTTCTTAAACCCGCTCATATGCCCCTGTTGGGCATTCCGGTGGCAATCTGGGCACTGCGGTGGTTGCGGGGAAAGCTGTCGGCGAAGCAGTTGCTTCGCTATAGCTTCCTTTTCCTGCTCCCATTTATGCTGGTTGATGGTGCCTGGATGGTGCGAAATTACCGAACCTATAAGGAGGTGATTCCACTCTTGAAAAGTCCATGGTATCCCGAAAGCTTCTGGCCCGCCAATTACTTCGATCTGATGGCCTTTTGTCAGAGCTACGGCGAAGATTTCTCGTTCTGGTTTCCAAATGCCGGCATCCGCTGGATTCAGGGCTGGGGCAATAATAATTTTTTACCACCAGTACGCTGGTACGTGAAGGAAGAGCTTGGGCCGCCGCCCAGCTACGTATATACCGATAAGTTTAATCTGGATTCGATTACGTCGGTCCGGAATTTGTGCTACAGTCTGGGAAATGGTCCCGTGCTGGATTCCCTGCAACGGAGTGCCGTATCAGCGCAGATAAAAGAGAAGATGAATCGCTACACCCGGTCGGTCCGCGAAGACAATCCGCTGGTGTACTATGTGTGGGCGCCGGTCCGTTATACGCTTACTTTTTTACACGGTACGTGGGGGTATACTTTTCTGGATGATATGGTGAAAGCACAATGGCCCCGATTTTTGCTCCGGCTGTATCATTATCTGTTTGTGTTGATTCCGGGATTATTCGGCCTGATTCGTTTATTTAAGACCGGATTTCGACGTGACGAGCGATTACTGTTTATACCGTTGGCGTTTGCCTACTGTATCGCCGTTTATGTAGTGGTGCTCCGGCATCCGGAGACCCGTTATCTGGCTCCTTTTTATCCATTTTTAGTACTCAGTGCTGTTGGCACATTCCTGTCAGTCAGACGTAAAAACCGATCAATACATGGCCTACCTCTCCGTTATAGTGCCGATTTATAATGAATCGAAGAGTATACCCATTCTGTTTGACTCACTTGAGAGTGCCATTAGTCAGTATGATTACGAAATCATTGCGGTTAATGACGGCTCTAAAGATGATTCACTGGAGCAACTACGCGTTGTGTGTGCCCGTAACAAGCGTGTAAAGGCCGTTAACTTCAAGCGTAACTTTGGTCAGACGGCGGCTATCAACGCCGGTATTCAGCATGCGTCGGGCGAGGTGCTTGTGCTGATCGACAGTGACCTGGAAAATGATCCTCACGATATTTCAAAGCTGGTCAACAAGCTCGATGACGGCTACGATGTGGTAAGCGGCTGGCGGCAGAATCGTTGGAAAGGCGAGTTCCTGACGCGCAAACTCCCCTCGATGACGGCCAACAAACTGATCAGTAGCATATCGGGCGTGCCACTGCACGACTATGGCTGTACCCTGAAAGCTTACCGGCGCGACGTAATTAAAGACGTAACCCTCTACGGGCAGATGCACCGCTTTATACCGGTCTACTGTGCCTGGCAGGGTGGTAAAGTGACCGAAATGCCCGTGAACTACCAGCCACGGCAGTTCGGGAAAAGCAACTATGGCATTTTCCGTACATACAAGGTGCTGCTCGACCTGGTGCTGATCAAGTTTCTGGAAAAATACATGCAACGGCCTATTCACTTCTTCGGAGGGGCGGGTATCCTGGCGTTCATTGTAACGTTCGTGGCAACCCTTATGGCGGCTTATTTCAAGCTAACTGGCCAGAAAGACCTTGTTGAAACGCCATTGCCAACTATTGCCTCCATGTTTTTTGTGGTAGGTATTCAGCTGGTGCTCATGGGTGTAATTGCCGAAATCCTGATGCGGACCTATTACGAGTCGCAGAACAAAATGCCGTATACGGTGAAGGAATTAATCAATTTCGACGTACCAGGCAACACGGTCGATGCGCGCGCCGACCGGATGCGAATGAGTTAATTGAACCAATAACATTATGTGTGGATTAGCAGGGTTTACAGGACGCGGCAGCGAAGACGATCTGTTGCGGATGATTCGGCAACTGAAACACAGGGGACCCGACTTTCAGGGTGGCGACCTGAAACCCAGCTCCTCGTTCAATACGCAGGCTATTGGTGGGGTGGGGCTTGGCCACGCCCGTCTCAGTATCATCGATCTCAGTTCGGGGGCCAACCAGCCGTTCTACACCGAAGACCAGCAAATTGGCATGGTCTTCAACGGAGAAATTTACAATTACCTGGAATTGAAAGCCGAATTGCAGGCGCTCAACAAATATTACTTCCGAACCACATCGGATACAGAAGTGCTGCTGTACCTGTATCAGGAGTATGGCGAAAAGCTGTTCGAGAAGATCAACGGGATGTTTGCTTTTGCCATCTACGATTTCCGTACCGGCAAAACAATGCTGGCTCGTGACCGCATGGGCAAGAAGCCGCTGCATTACAGCGTTATCGGCGACACACTCATTTATGGCTCCGAACCGAAAGCGTTGTTGCAGCATCCGCTGGTGAGCAAAACCATCAGCCCCGACGCACTCAACGCCTACCTCACGTTTGAATACGTACCCACGCCCTACAGCATCTATCGCGATATTCAGAAGCTGGAACCGGGCCACTACCTGCTGTTCGAAAACGGCAGGATTACCGCCAATAAACCATTCTGGACAGTACAGTTCAAGCACCAAACCATTTCCTTCGACGAGGCCCTGAGCCAGTTCGACGAGTTGCTGAACGATGCGACGGCCTCCCGGCTGGTGGCCGACGTGCCGCTGGGCGTCTTTCTGAGTGGTGGTCTCGACAGTTCGGCGGTGGCGTATTATGCCCAGAAGAACAGCACGTCCAGGATCAAAACGTTTTCGATCGGCTTTCAGGAGAAATCATACGACGAGACCGATTATGCACGGTCGGTAGCGAAGCATCTGGGTACCGATCATTATGAAAAGGTACTGACTGCCCAGGATTCGCTCGACCTGCTGCCCGGCATTACGGCTCAGCTCGACGAACCCTTCGCCGATGCGTCCATCATTCCTACGTACCTGCTGTCGCAGTTTACCCGCGAACGAGTAACCGTGGCGCTGGGCGGTGATGGGAGCGACGAGTTGCTGGCGGGTTACCCCACCTTCACCTCCGACTATGTGCGGGGCGTGTTTGGCGCCATGCCGCGTCCAATAAAGGCACTGGCCAATCAGGTGGCTGACCTACTACCGGTTAGCGATGCCAACATCAGCCTGGATTTTAAGGTAAAGCAATTTCTGAAAGGCTTTCAGGAAAAGCCGGCCTACACGCATACGCTGTGGCTGGGCAGCTTTTCGCCCGCGCAGAAACGCCAGTTGCTCAGCGCCGACGTGCAGGCGCAGCTAACCGACAAAACGGGACTGGGTTTGATTGATAAGCACCTGGCCGATCTGCCCGCTGGTACCAACGCCTTCGACCAAACGTCGTACATCTACTACATGACGTACCTGCTCGACGATATACTGGTGAAAGTAGACCGGGCCAGTATGTATAATTCGCTGGAAGTTCGGGCGCCGTTTCTCGATTACCGCATTGTCGATTTTGCTAACAGCCTACCCGAATCGTTCAAGCGGAAGGGGCTCACGGGCAAATACATTCTGAAGACACTGATGCGGAACAAGATTCCGGACGACATCATCGATCGGCCTAAAAAAGGCTTTGGCATCCCGCTGTCGCAGTGGCTGCGGAACGAGCTAAAACCCCTGTGCAATGACCTGCTCTCCGACGAATCGTTGAGCCAGCACGGCTTATTCAACACCGCGTACGTTCGGCAATTGCAGCGGGAACATTATTCCGGCAAACAAAATCACCGCAAACTGCTCTGGACGCTTATGGTGTTCCAGCAGTGGTACAGACATTATCATTGACGTATGAATTGGCAGAAAAAAGGAGTTGTATACAAGCCTACGGGCGAGTTTGAATTTAGCCAGACCCACGCGCAGGTGCCGTTCGGGTTTCCGATGGACGACCGCTTGCGGGTCTATTTCTCGACCCGGGATAAAGACATTCAGTCAGCTACTTCGTTTGTCGAACTCGATTCCAACGACCTCTCGAAGGTGCTCTATGTACACGACAAGCCCTGCCTGACCAAAGGCGAGGTAGGTACGTTCGATGAGAGCGGCGCGATGCCGTCGTGGTTTGTGCCCGTCGACGACGAAATCTGGCTGTACTATACCGGCTGGAACAAGAGCGAAACCGCTTCGTACCGGTTGGGTATTGGGCTGGCCGTAAGCCGCGATGGCGGCCTAACGTTCGAGCGGAAGTTTACGGGGCCTATTCTGGACCGGTACATCTTCGACCAGGTGTGGGTGGCGCAGCCCTGCGTCATTCGGGAGCGCCCCGACCTGTGGCGTATGTGGTACCTGTCGTGCACGAAAATCGAAGTGATCGACGGCCACCCGGAGCCTTTCTACGACGTGAAATACGCCGAATCGACCGATGGCATTCACTGGAACCGCACGGGGCAGGTATGCGTAGGTTACGACGCCTTCACCGATGCCATTGGCCGCCCAACGGTGTTCCGCGATGGGAATCTGTACCGCATGTATTTCTCGTACCGCAGCGCCACCAACTACCGCACCGACGTGCGCCGTAGCTACCGGATTGGCTGTGCCGAGTCGACAGATGGTATAAACTGGACGCGGACTGATGACCAGGCTGGTATTGAGCGGTCTGACGAAGGCTGGGACTCGATGATGATGGATTACTGCCACATCTTCTCGCATCAGAACAAGTGGGTGATGCTTTACAACGGAAACGGGTTCGGTGCTTCAGGTTTTGGGTATGCCTTAAATCAGCCTGAACCCTGACTCTCGTCAGTCTGTTCGGATGAGTGAACGCCCTAAGTTTGTGGGTCTCCACTCGCTAACAAACCGGCTTATCATTGGTTTTAAGAGGAGTAGACAACTAACTTGTCTCACAACATCATAATACACTATGCAGGAGGTAGCTAAGTATATCATCAAAGTTAACGCCGAGGTAAAAGACGGCCGGATTGTACCGGAGATCCCCTACGAAGAAGTAATGCGGTTGGTCAACGAACCGAACATCGTCATTATCAAAACGGGGTTTGCTCCCGAAACACTGCGCAAGGTGATTGACGGAACCCGTGCCTGGGCCGCCAAAACGCCCCTGTCTGAAGCGCCCGACACGTTCGACAATAACCAGCATAAGCAGCGGCTGCACATCGCCAAAATTCAACAGGCACCGCAGCTATTTCATGACCATACATTCGATGCCATTCTTGATCTCGACGACGAATTCCGGCAGACGTTACTGACCGTTTTTGATCCTGTTCGTGAGTTCTGGAACAGTATGACGGGCAATAATGAGCAGTATGGCATCCGCAAAGGGCAGCCTTATTTTCACCCCCAGGTAACCCATTACCCGCTGGGTGGTAGCTTCTTTGGCCGGCACTGGCACCCCCTTAACCCACAGAAAGTTGGTATGATTCTGGCCTTGAATCAGTATGGCCAGGATTATCATTCAGGGGGTACCGGGTACGTGATCAACAATCACGTTGTAGAAACGGAAGGGTATCAGGACATGGGCGATATGATCCTGTTCCGCTACGACCTGCCTCACTGGGTTAGCCCATCAAGTTTTGCCGATCGCTTCAGCTGGGATAACCCGGCCGGGCGTTGGGTATCCATTCTGCCATTTTATGACCCCTGGGCCAAACCTGCTGACAACGAAGAGCCGCAGGGCTGGAGTAAGCAAATTGTGCAGGCGAAAGAAGTAGCCGCTTAATGAAAGTAAAAGTTAGCGTACTGATTATCACGTATAATCAGCAGCGATTTATTCGCAAGGCCATTGACAGCGCCCTTGCGCAGCAAACATCGTTTCCCATCGAAATTTTGGTGGGAGACGATTTTTCCAGCGATGGAACGCGGGAAATCATTCAGGACTACGAACGCCTGCACCCGGGTTTGGTCAGGGGGGTACTGCACCCACGCAACATGGGTAAAAATGGTGGTATCAACTTCCTGGAGACATTGAAGCTGGCTCAGGGCGAATACTATGCCCTGATGGATGGTGATGACTACTGGACCAATCCACTGAAGCTTCAGAAGCAGGCCGATTTTCTGGATGCACACCCTGATTACTCAACCGTTTTTCACAACGCGGTTATAACCTACGAAGACGGTACACCCGAGCACCTGTTGAACGGTCCGGATACGAAATCGTCGTTTACAATCGATGACCTGATCGGCGAAAAGGAGATCTGGTTCATGGCTACCTCGAGCACCATGTACCGCAATAGCATCAAGGAATATCCCGCTTGGTTCATGGAATCGGTAAGTGGTGATATTCCCCGGCTGATTCTGAAAGCAAAGCAAGGTAAAATTGGGTATCTGCCCGATGTCATGTCGGTATACCGGAAGAACCACGGTGGCACCAGTTTTACGGATAAATACGATGATGCCAACTTCCTGCGCAACCGGATTGCGATGTACGAAGCCATTGGCCGGGAGCTGGACGGCAAATACGACAACGTGTTGAACCGGAACATTGCCCGGTATTACCGTTGGATGCTTGATAGCCACCAATACCGAGATCATTATTATCCCCGCAACCTGCTAGCTATCAAATACCTGCGTTTGGCTAAGCCTTCCGATGAGGAATGGAAGGAGATTGTACAGGAATACATTATCCCTGCTCCGCTGATGCGACTATACAGTTCATTGGCTATTGGGCTGGGTAAGTTACTTCGGCCCCACTAGGCCGGTCATCGCAGACGAAGCAGACACGTACCCAATAAAAAATCCCCGACCTGTTTAGGCCGGGGATTTTTTATTGGGTTGGGCAAGGGCTCGCTTATTTGCCGCTCGACAGCAGGTTGAAGAACTGGTCGAGTTTTGGCGTCAGAATGATCTCAGTACGACGGTTTACTTTGCGACCTTCTGGGGTAGCGTTGTCGTCTTTAGGCGAATACTCACCACGACCACCAGCTGTCAGGCGGGTTGGCGCAACACCGAATTTGGTTTGCAGCACACGCGATACGGCCGTAGCGCGCAGTACGCTCAGATCCCAGTTGTCGCGCAGAACGCCCGATACAAACGGAACAGCGTCAGTATGACCTTCAACCAGGATGTCGAGTTCGTTGTGATCGTTTACCACTTTGGCCACTTTACCCAGTACTACTTCAGCTTGTGGGTTCACGTCGAACTTGCCTGAGTTGAACAGCAGTTTGTCAGAAATAGAGACGTAAACTACGCCTTTCTTCACTTCAACCTGCACGTCCTGATCGTTGATATCAGACAATGACCGCTTCAGGTTCATCACCAGCGCGAGGTTCAGCGAGTCTTTGCTGCGGATCGAGTTGTTAATGTTATTAACGTACTTGGTTTGTTCGTTCAGCGTTTCCAACGACTTCTTGATGCTTTCAGCACCCTGCTTGCTCACTACTGACAAGTCAGACATGCGATCGAGCAGGTTGTTGTTGGTCTTTTTCATGTAGTCGAGCTGATTTTGCAGATCGGCTAGCTGACTAACTTTATTGGCCAGGTCAGCATCTTTAGTTTTGAGGTTAGCCTGTAAATCAGCCGTACGCTTATCGCAGTTGCTCAGATCGGCCAGTGTCTTTTCGTGGGCCGATTGCAGGTTTGCCAATTCTGCTTTCGTTTTTTTGCTGGCAGCGCATGAAGACAACAGAGTCAAACCGGCGCAGATAATCAATACGTTTTTCATGAAGAATTTAATTATTAAACAGTTATCGGTCAAACGCCGATGATCTCAGGATTAGTACCAGGCACTTCTCTTTTTGTGAAACATTAAAGTGCCTTAATGCTACTTGCGTCAGCCCGCAAAATTACGATTTTTCCAATAAGTGTGGTCGTCTTCATTTTGGATAAATGAGCTAACGACCTGATTCGAGTTTGTTGGCCGTTGCCTGCACTCATTTTTTTTGTACCTTCCTAATCAGTATGCTCGGACTATTCAGACGCAAAAAGAAGGAAGAGGCTCCCGTCTCACAGTTCCCCTTACCAGCCCACATGGCTGACTGGCTCTCCGTTGATGATTATAACCACATTTTACGCCTTACCGTTGAGCAACTTAGCCTGAAAGGCTCAATTGAACTCATTTCCGACGAGGGGACCATTGAGGTTTTATTTGAAGGGCAAAAAGGGGCCACTCGTTTTTACATGGATAACCTGCTGCGGAAGTGTATAGCTGCAGAATCTACGGAATGGGAGGCAATGGTCGCCAGCCACGTAAAAATCCTGCCCATCAATAGCGCCGCGATTACCTATATCTACAAAGATTTCGAGTTTGCCGCTCCTCTGTTGAAAGTGCAGGTAAAGCCAGTTGGTTTTGCCCAGGATATTATCCAGGATTGCGTCTATCGGCAGGACTTCCCCCAAACTCATACCTTTCTGGTGATCGATTTCGACGATGCGCTGCATTACGTCCGTCGTAGCGAGATGGCCGAATGGGAGATGACCGATGCGTACCTGTTTGATGTGGCACTAGATAACGTGGCCCGTGAAAAGCCGGATCTGGCCGGGCATGCTCTGGCCGACGAACTGCCATTATACACCCTGTTCCATAACGATTTTGCGGTGGCCTGTGCCATTGAATTATCGCGGAATGCCGATGAAGCAGTTGGACCCTATGGCGCGGTGGTAAACATTCCGGCCAAAGGATCAGTGTTCATTCACCCGCTCGAAGCTGATACTGTACTCGACTACATTGCTGCTTCGCACGAAATGGTGCAGGGTTTTTATACGGATGAAGTGTACACGGTCAATGCCGAATACTATTGGTATTACCAGGGTCGGTATAGTCTGTTTCCGATGCGTGTAGAAGGCAATCAGGCCTACCTGTCATACCCCGATCGGTTGCGCCAATTGTTGCAAAACGGGTAAGGCCGGCAGCTACTCAGGCGTGGCTTCACGCGCTTAGGTAACCGGCTAAAATAGACTTCCCTGTACCACTTGAGGCTGTAAAACCGGTTCGCGCAGGTTTAGGCCGCAGTGTTCGTTAAGCTGACGTATCCAGTACCGGATAAGCTCTGGTGCCGTATCATTATCACCACCGCCATGCACAAACAGGTAGGCGGTTTGCAATCCTTTATCAAACCAACTTTTCAGGCGTTGAATCCACTCGTCGGTACGTGAATAATCCGTTGGATGCCCTTCGTTGGCAATGAAACGGAGGGTTAGCACAGGGCTACTCAACCCCATGTGCAGCACGTCGCGCCGACCAGCAACATCGGTGATGACGGTATGGCGGTGCAGCCCATGCAGACGCTCGAGCGTATGTCCCCAGATAGCGGCCGTTTTGAACCAGTCGGGATGACGAAACTCAACGGCTACGTCGAGATCGTCGGGTAGATCGCTGAGGTACCGTTCCAGTATTGGCCATTTGTCCGGACCAAATAGGGGTGGCAATTGCAGAAACGACATGCCCAGAAACTCTTCAAGCCCGAAGATAGCGTTGACAAATTCGGCGGTCAGGTTTTCTGCTCCCTGCAACAGCCGTTCGTGACTGATCGCCTGCGGAAACTTCGGGCAATACAAAAAGGGCGTACCCACGTTTCTTCGCTCGGCAACGACACCGGCTGCCTCCGTTTTCCAGCGCTCGATCATGCCCGGCGTTGGAATCTGGTAGTGAGTCAGATTTAGCTCGATGGTGTTGAACTGCCGGACGTAATGGTGCAGAAAATCCTTCTCTTTAGCGGTCGACGGATACACCTTGCCGACGTAGTCTTTATTCGCCCATACTGGCCCGCCGATGAACACGTTAGGCTGTTTGGCAGACGTCACGTCTGTCCAGATCCGGGCGTTAAAGGTATGGCCGGGTGGTAACGCAAGCGTGGCAGTGTCGAGATTGGTTATTTTTCCGAAGTCCATGATGAAGGCGCAACCAGTCAGTGTAGCAAGCTGCTTTGCTGCTATAATCCAAAAAGCAGGCCCTTTGTTTTTTGTTATCTGTGGTCTCGGGAGGTGGTCATCACGCTACGCTATCACCAGCGAGTTATGCCTTGTTTTACCAGAAATGACGGCACGGTATAACGACCAGTTACTGACAGCAAAGCGTTAATGTTTGGCGCGTTCGTAGTGCTCGCGGAGAAGGTCGTCGCCGAAGTCATTGGTCAGATCACGCACGACGGTGTGCACGTGGTTGGCGTTGTTTTGCGTGTTGTCGAACTCGATCAGCAGCATGGGGCCGTGAATGCGGTAGTAGTACCCCACGGTACTTTCAGAAGTTGTGTCGCCCGCCCAGGCAAATCGAAGCTGATCAAGTCCCGCTTTTTCGATACGATCCATCTGCTGTTTGGCCAGCGTTACCCGGTATCGGTTCAGGTACGTCTTCAGCAGGGTGGTAAACTGCTTGCGCTGGCTGGCGGTCATATCGGCATAGGCGAGGCCATCCATCCGTTCAAGTGAAGCACGGCGGCTATTACCGGTCAGGATGTTGCCAAATGCTTTTTTCGCTAGCACAGCCTGCGTGAGTTGTGTGTCGTTAAGGCTATGAAGTAGCGTAAAGGCCTGCTCAGTTTCGTCACGCATAAGCTGTTTACCTTTCTGGGGAACGTCGATCCGGACTGTACCTGGGTTGCTACCCATGAACAGGGGTGTCAACGACAGTACCTTGCCCGTCATTGACGAAAACTGCGCCGATACATGGTGGCCTTCAAAGCGCCATCCCCACGGGTCGGTACTGCCGACCTCGCCGAAAATGGTGACGTAGTATCCCTCCGGATCGCGGTAGTTATCGCCAGCGGGTCGTTTCTCAACGATGCGCAAGACATTCTCAAGATCCGAAATCTGCTGGGCTTTGCTGTAGCCTTCGTCGCTGAGGCCGGTTTTCAGCAGGGCCCAGGCCAATTTTTGCTGGTCGGCATTCATCTGCTTTAGCATCAGTCCTTTGCGGGCGTGCGGCACAAAGTCCCAGTTGACGCGCTCATTATCAGTGAATGGGTACGTTGCCTGTTTCAACTGCTCGGGCGACAGCGTTTTAAGAAACGCCTGCGCGGCATCGGCCATGTCGTCTTTCACCCGTTTGGGGGCTACTACCTGCGCCGAGGCTGGCAGGACAAACAGGCAAATAAAGAGGAGAGAAAGGATCGATTTCATAGAAAACCACGGTTAACCAACTGAGAAGGGCTGGTCGACCGTGGTTCTACTGAATGGCTCAGGTACGCTCGCTGAGTCTCTTGGCAGACTTAAGCAGACGTACCTGGAACGCTGTTAGGTCAGAGCGAGCAGACACGGCTAATTTAGGCCGGACCGGCTCCTTCAAATCACTCTTTCCCGGCCAGATTGAGCATAAAGGCAAATTCCATAGCCACTTCTTTCAGGGCGTTGAACCGGCCCGATGCGCCGCCGTGGCCGGCCTCCATGTTGGTGTGCAGCAACAGAATGTTTGTATCGGTTTTCAGGGTACGCAGCTTGGCTACCCACTTGGCAGGCTCCCAGTACTGCACCTGCGAATCGTGGAGGCCCGTAGTTACCAGCATATTGGGGTACGCCTGTGCTGATACCTGATCGTAGGGTGAATACGACAGCATGTAGTCGTAGTATTCCTTGTTCTTAGGGTTGCCCCATTCTTCGAACTCACCGGTCGTCAGCGGAATACTTTCGTCGAGCATAGTTGTAACCACGTCTACAAACGGAACGGCGGCCACCACACCCCGGTACAGTTCGGGTGCCTGGTTGATCACTGCGCCCATCAGCAGGCCACCGGCGCTCCCACCCAGCGCAAACAGTTTGTCGGGAGCAGCGTACTGGTTGGCGATGAGCCATTTCGAGACGTCGACAAAATCGTTGAAGGTGTTTTGCTTCTTCAGCAGTTTCCCGTCGTCGTACCAGGCGCGGCCCATTTCCTGCCCGCCGCGGATGTGGGCAATGGCGTAGATGAAGCCCCGGTCGAGGAGGCTGAGGCGATTGCTGCTGAAACCCGGTTCGGTGTTGCTGCCGTACGAGCCGTAGGCATATTGCAGCACGGGCGAGGTGCCATCTTTCGGCGTGCCCTTCCGGTACACGATAGACACAGGTACGTTTACGCCGTCGCGAACGGGTACGAAAACGCGCTCAGATACATAGTTGGTCTTGTCGAAGCCACCGAGTACGGACTGCTCTTTCTGTAAGGTCATGTCCTTCGTGTCCATGTCGTAATCGAAGGTCGAAGAGGGCGTGGTCATCGACGAATAGCCAAACCGGAGCACGTTAGTATTAATGTCGGGGTTGTTGCCAATGCCCGCCACGTAGGCTGGATCAGTAAACTGGAGGTATTCATCGGCCTGCGTTTGCTGGTTGATCACCCGCAGTTTGGCGAGGCCGTCTTTGCGTTCGCCCATCACCAGGTGGTTCACAAACACATCCATGTTCTGTAGAAACACATCGTCCCGGTTTGGTATCACCTCGGTCCAGGCGGCGCGGTCGGTGGTCGTGGCAAGGTTGTCGGCTGCTTCCATCAGGCGGTAGTTCTGCGCCTGGTAGTTGGTTCGCACGTAGAACTTATTGCCAATGTGCTGCAGGTCGTACTCATGGCCGCGCTCGCGGGGGTAGAAGACGCTGAACGTACCTGTAGGGTTGTTGGCTTCGAGCAGGCGGTATTCGGTGGTGACGCCGTTATGATCGCTGACGATCGTTACGTATTTCTTCGATTTCATCCGATACAGCCCCATGTAGAACTGGTTATCGGCTTCTTCATACACCAGTACATCGGCGGCGGGATCGGTGCCGAGCTCGTGGCGGTACACCTGGTAGCCCAACAGCGTCTGCACGTCTTTCTTGACGTAAAAAAACGTGTGGTTGTCGGTTGCCCAGGCAAAGTCGCCCGCTTCTACGTTCTCGATCACTTCAGGATAAATCTCGCCGGTTTTCAGGTTTTTCACCCGCAGCGTATACATGCGGCGGCTGACGGTGTCTTCGCAGAAAATGGCCAGCTCATCGTTGTCCGAGATCTCAAAGCCGCCGAGGTTGTAATACGAATGACCTTTGGCTAATTCATTGCAATCGAAGAGCAGTTCCTCGGGAGCGGTCAGTGCACCTTTCTTCCGAACGTAAATTGGGTATTCGCCCCCCTCGACAAAGTTGGTCTGGTAATAGTAATCGCCATCCTTGAACGGGACCGACTGATCCTGTTGCTTGATACGCCCTTTCATTTCGGTAAAGAGCGTTTCTTCGAGGGCTTTCTGTGGCGCCAGAGCAGCCTGTGTATAGGCGTTTTCGGCGTTCAGGTAATCAATGACTTCCTGATCGTCCCGGTCGTTGAGCCAGTAGTAGTTATCTACGCGGGTGTGGCCGTTGGTCGTTAGCTCATGGGGTTTAATCGGGGCCACCGGGGCGGGCTGTGGAGTTTCTGTGTGCGTCATACCATACAGCATCAGTGCTGCGAAAAATGCGGTAGTGTGTTTATACTGAAAAGACGATAAAAGCGGCTATACCGGTTCCCGGCGATGTGGAATCTGACCCTACGAAAAGCGGCTTACGCGTCACTACTCCTAAATCCTCTGAATGGGACTTAGGGGTAATGACGCGTAAGCCGCTTCTTTAATTGTTAGAAAATAGCGAGTTCCCTTACGGTACCACCTTCATAATACCCTGCATCACATAAAAGTGGCCGGGAACGGTGCACTCGTAGGTGTATTCGCCAGGTTTACTGGGGGCGATGAAGTAGATCGTTTCGTTGGTATTGGGTTGCAGCAGGTTGGTATGGTTCAGCACTTTCTCCGTTTGCGGGATGTAGTTCTTCTCCTGTCCTTCCAGGCCCAGCTTCATGGCCAGTTCGCCCACCTGAATGGCCGAGCCGGGGGTTACTACCACGAAGTTATGCAGCATATCGTCTTCGTTGTTGAAGACGACCCGCACTTTGCTGCCCGCTTTCACCTGAAACTGCTCCGGTGCGAATTTCAGGCCGGGCTTTGTGCCCATGTTAATCGTATAATCGGCATCACCGCCCCATGCGGCAGGCATGTCGGTAATGCGCTTAGCTGCTGCGGGTGCTTTCGTTGCCGGTTTAGCACTTGCTTTGGCTGGCATGGCTTTCTTGCCCGTCGTTTTCGCCACGGGGGCAGGGGGCGACGCTGTTGACGCCATCATGCTGTGGTCATGCGCCGGGGTAGGGGCCAGGCTGGCCATGGCTAGTTTGTCGCCGTCGGGAATGTTATTCAGCGTGTAGTAGCCCACGTTATGCAACAGGGTCCGGCCGTTGGCGGCGCGAACACCCGCCGCCGTAATTTCGTGAATGTACCCCAGGCGCAGACTGTCGACAACCAGCCGGGCTTTCAGGCCATCGCTCGAAACCACGATGCCTTTGATGGGGCAACCGCCGCGATTGATCACCGGACTGCCGTAAGTGGCGTGGTATTTATAGTTGAAGCCGGTCACTTTATACGAAGCCGGATCGGCTGCTATCTGGGCATCGACGGGGGCGGTAAACTCGATCTCGAATCCGTCGGGCATGGCGTGGATGGTTTTCATCTCGAACGGAGTTTTACCAGTCCAGACCACACGTTGCAGGCTGAACAGCTCTTTGCCCGTCGACGACCAGCCACGACTGGTCATACCCACAAACATCGACGCATCGTGCCCCCAAACCAGCCGGAAAACGCCCGATGAGAACCCTTCGCGGAACGGGAAAACAACGCCCTGATACTCGCCTTTCACTTTTTCGAGCGCCACACGCGACAGAATGCTTTGTCCCTGATCGCCCACGAACAGCTGACCCGCAAAGGGACCAAAGCCGCCTTTAGTGTTGTCAGGAATCATGCCCGATGTAGAGATACCGAGAATGCCGTGGGGCAACCAAACGGCGGGTGCCTTGAGTGCCGTAAACCGTTTCGATACATCGTAGAGCGGTTCGCCGGTGTTGGGTACGTCCTGTGGTTTGATGGTCAGCGGAGAGTCGGTCAGGCCGGTCCAGCGCAGGCTTTCGGCGTTACCCATAAAGTCGCCGCGCTCGACCTGCGAAATGCGGCCCGAACCGACCCAGTCGCCCTGGTTTTCGCTGTAGAAGAAATCACCGGCTTCGTTCATCACGTACCCGGCAGGCGAGCGCATACCCGCCGCAAAGGGCTTCATCTTGCCGTCGGGCGTGAGTTCGAGCGTCCAACCGCGCCAAGGAACCAGACTTACGCCGTGGCCCAGGCTGTTGCTCCAGCCCACGTTGAGGGTCACCAGCATATTGCCGTTTGGCAAGAATGTGGGGCCATACGAATACTCGTGGTAGTTGCCCGATAATGGCCATGAATATACTTTATCGTAGGAATCGGCCCGACCGTCCTGATCGGTGTCGCGCAGCCGGGTTACTTCGCTGCGCTGGGTTACGTAGATGTCACCGTCTTTGTAGGCCAGTCCCAGCGGCTCGTGCAGGCCCTGCGCGAACCGTTTGTAGGTGGGCCGCGCCGAGCCGCTGATGTACGGGTTCGACACGATCCAGACCTCACCCCGGCGTGTACAAACGGCCAGGTTGCCGTCGGGCAGGGTAGCCATACCGCCCACTTCCAGAATCACATCTTCAGGGACGGGTAAGGAAATGATCTTGTAAAAATCGTCTTCGCGCTCGGGGTCGACTTCCGGTTTCGCCAGCCCTTTGGGGGCGGGGGCAGGTTGCTTACTGCTCGAACTGACCGGCTTGCCGTCTTTCGATTGAATCTGGGCCTGTCCCGGTAGCTGGCTGGCACTGATAAGTGCCGCCGCGATGAGCGTACGCTGGGCCAGGTTGTATAGGTTAAACTGTTTGATTTTCATAAGAGTATACGGTCGTTTGCGCATACCTCAAACTCATTAAAGGTAGCCAAAGCTTCGCGGCAGAGAGTAGCAGCACAGAAGCCCCTTTAAAGGGTTGGGGGTATTTACCAGATAATTGAATACGTAGCGGTACCGGTAGCTCCGGCCGTAGCTTTTACGGGAATGAGCATTTCCTGGGTACGTTGCGGTGTGGTGCGAACAAGGGGTTTCTCGCCTGTTGGCAGTTCAATCAGGTACTGCTTATCGTTGATGGCGTACAAGCCGTTGGCAAGCTGCGTAATGCTGCTGCCCTCGGCTACACGGCACCAGAACTGCCCTTTCTCTTGACCCATACCCACTGTGAACGAATGCGATAACCGCCGGCCTTCGTCCTGCGTAGCAAATGATTCGCGGACACTGGCGGTGCCAATGGCGTACTTGAACACAGGCCGGCCCGCTTTATCGAGGTCGTACCCCTGATTGGTATACGTGGCGTTGGAGTCGGGCCAGGCTGCGTTTTGATTAGCCAGGATCGTAATGGATGGTTTGCCTGCCATGTCAATAACGCTACCCAGCGGCACGGATAACTGCGTTTCGCCGCGGCCGTACCACATAGGCGTTGTTTCGAGGAAGTTGCCCCGCCAGACTTGCAGAAATTCACCTTTGCTCAGATCGACGCTGTAGTTGGCTTCACCCGGCTCACCCACCGAGATCGTGTGGGTACGTTTGGCACCTTTATAGTTTACGAAACCACGCTGCATGACTGGCTCATTTTTGGCTAGTAAAGCAATTTCGCCAACGGGGTCCTGCGCCAGAATAACTGGATTCAGCGTGGTGTACTGCACGCCGGGGCCTTCGAGCGAGAGGGTAATGTCGTTGGTACGGGCATACCACAGACCGAAATTTTTGAAGTATGCCAGCGTAAGTGGGTGGTCACCAGCTTCGAGCGAAACCATGGCCGAAGCCGTGCCGCCGTTTTTGCCCGTGATGGTAAACACCGGTTTGTTAGCAATGGTCAGTTGGCCTGACCCGTTTGGGTTGTTGGGGTCGGTGTCGGCCGGAACCCAGGCCAGATTCAGGTCGATCAGGTATTGGCCCGTGCGGGGAATGTGGATCGTGCCGGTGATGACGCCGCCGAATTTATCGCGGTTGCCGGGGGCCTGGTGAGCGAGCAAGTCGATGGCCATTTCCCGTTTCGGGGTCATGGTTGCCATATCCTCCACCGATTTGAAGCGGCCCTCGTAGGCTTTCAGCGTCATGTTGGTGAGCGTTACCGGTTCGGTACCGTAGGCTTTGTAGCGGATGTTCCGGATAGCCACGGCCCCGTGGTCGCCCTGAATCATCAGCGGGCCGATTGGCTTTTCGTCGGTGAAGGCTGCGGCACGGGTAGGGCCGGTCACTTCTACGTTTTCCTGTACAACAACCCCATTCTGAACAACCTTCAGAAAGCGCGCATTGGCAATTTTCTGCCCGCTGCTATTGAAACGGGGTGCCCGGAAGGTAACCGACAGGTGTTGCCACAAGCCAGGTGCTTTGCTCACGTTCTGCGCTGGTGGGTGGCCTTCGTACCCTTTCCGACCGTCGGGGCGGCTTTCGTCCCAGCGTTCGTAAATGGCTCCGCAGTCGCTTGATTTTGGGCTTTTAACGCCCCAACTGTCAAACAACTGCACTTCATAGCGCCCCTGTAGGTAAATGCCCGAGTTAGCGCCTTTTTCCATCATGAAGTCCAGCTCCAGTTGCACGTCACCATGTTCCATCGTGGTGAACAGGTGTCCGTTGTCCTTCGTCGACAATGCGTTGACGGCAATACCTGTACCGGCTTTGGTACTTCCTTTGCCAGCCGTATTGAGGTCGTAAAAAACGTCACTGACCACCTTCCAGTTGCTGCTCGTTGGCTTAAACGCCGACAAGTTCTGAAGATCGATCTGTTGAAAAGGGATCTCATTTCGCTGCGCCGACGAATCAATCGTCCAGGGCAGAAAAGTTGTTAGAAGTAGAAAAAAACGATACGGCATAGTTACTGATAAACGAAAAATAAACCGGCTAAATTGGCCCATGACGGTTGGCCGGTTCGTGGTGGCTAACTGTGGCAGGTAGCTATACATTATAGCACTGTAAAGCTACTGCAAGAATGCGATTAGGCTGCTTTCTTACTGCTTTACTAAGCTGGTTGCTTATTGCTTTTGGTGCTGTCTGATTCGAGTAGGGTCAACGTTGCTGGAGACGGGTAATTGCAACTGGTAGCTGCCTGTTGGCCAGGCCTGGAGCAGTCAGGAGATTAAAAATAAGGCAAAAATCCTGGCGACTACACAACTAACTGACAGGGTACAGCCAAGCAAAGGAGTGGTAAATGTTTACTAGTCACTATACATATTAGCCTTTTTCTTGTCAGGTCTTCACTAATCAATTTGGGGTTCACCAGACTGATTCGATTAGCCTCGATGCGTGAGTAGCCGATCATACTCGCTAATAATCGTCCTTTTTCGAATAATATGTAGTTTTTGTAGAACATTTTAAAGTTTGATTGTAGGCGATCAATGCAGAGTCATTATGATGACAAAGTGTAGTTAATCGATAGACTATTCTCTTGAGTAGTACATGTAGGAATGGTCCGGCAGGTTTGTTTTGGTTGTGCGGCCTTATGAACACATAGGGAAACAGGATCAGGCTCCGTATATTAGCTTATCAATGAAGCTGTTGCCTATGCCCACACACTCGCTCACCTATCGTTATTTGTTCGCACTATCACTTGTGGCAGGCCTGACTATCTGGGGCCAAGTGCTGGTACAACGCCAACTGAACGATCAGGAGAACGACTCCTGGCTCGTGAATTATGCGGGTCGACAACGCTTTCAGAGCCAAACGATTGTTAAAGACGTGCTGTTGCTGACGACGGAGGCTGCATTGGCCAATCATCATGAAGTAGTTGCCGAGTTAACTCAGGTGTTGGCCAGTTGGGAACATTATCACCGTGAGCTTCGAACGGGTAATCTGGTGGAACTGAACAGGACGCAGGTGAATAGTGACACCATTAACGCGATGTTCAGGAAGATACAGCCGCACTTCGAAACCATCCGGATTGAAACACACTATCTGCTGGAACAGCCAACACTGACAGTCGCCGAGCGACGGCAGTCGGTAGATGCCGTGTTAGCTCACGAGCGGCAGTTTCTTAACCAGATGGACGCAATTGTAAGGCAATATCAGCGGGAGGCGCAACAGAAGATCGAGGTTTTGCGGGGTATAGAGCGAGTATTGATGGTCATTACGCTTCTGATTTTATTGCTCGAAGCGCTTCTGATTTTTCACCCAGTAGTGCAAACGCTACGCATTACATTTACGCAGCTTATCGCGGCTCGTCAGCAGGCTGAACAGGCAACTGAAGCGCTGCTAGAAACAAACATGACCCTTCAACAGACGCAGCAACAGCTTCTGCGCGAATCAGGATTGCGGCACCAGCAGCAACTGAGTGAACAGCGTATTCGGATGGCATCGCTGGTACAGGGACAGGAAGAAGAGCGTCGGCGCCTCTCGCGTGATTTGCACGACGGTATCGGGCAAATGTTGACTGGCCTGAAATTGCTGGCTGAAAACCTGCGCTCGGCCCATTTGCTTCCTGATAATGAACAACGTACCTACGCCAGTTTGAAAGGGCTAGTGGTTAAGATCATTCAGGAAACACGCCATGTGTCGAACAACCTGATGCCGCCCGTTTTGAGCGATTTTGGCCTCGAACCAGCCCTCCGTTACGTGGCTGAGCAATCAGCCCAGCAGTCGGGTTTAACCATCCGTGTACTCTCACAAGGAGCCGATACCCGCCTGCATCCTAGCCTGGAAATCGGTTTGTACCGAATTGCCCAGGAAGCGCTCACCAATGCCATCAAACACGCTGAAGCAAGCTATGTTGATATCGAACTCCGTGTTCGTGAAAACCGCCTGCTGTTGGCTATCAGCGACAATGGTCGTGGAGTAGGGCCTGCTCAGGGCGATGCCGTTGTGAACGGACAGGGGTTGCACAACATGCGTCAGCGCGCTCGCCTGATGAACGGCGTTCTGCGGTTGTTATCGCAACCCAACATGGGTACACGTATTGTCGTGACCGTTCCGCTGGAGACCGAAACGCCTGAACTGACCCAGACTATAAGCGGGAAAGTGAAGGTGTGAGTGGTGCCGTAAAATGGCTACCGGTCTACCTCGCCCATCACCAGATCGAGTGAACCGATAACGGCCACCAAATCGGCCAGCATGCCGCCCCGACTTATTTCAGAAATGACTGACAGGTTATGAAATGAGCACGACCGACAGTGCGAACGCACCGGAATATCAGACCGGCCATCGGTCCGGAAAAAGAACCCAAGTTCACCCTTCGCGCTTTCGCCCCGGAAATAATAGTCTCCTGCTTTGGGCCGGATTTTTTTCGGGACCATCGCCTGCGGATTGTAGTCCGGCGTGCGCTTATGATCGGTGGTTAGCCGGTCAAGGCACTGCTCAATGATGCGAACCGACTCCCAGCACTCGCGAACGCGTACGTAGTTCCGGTCCCAGCAATCGCCTACTGCGCCCGCCTGTCCAGTACCGATCGGAATCTCGAAATCCAGTTCAGGATAAACCGAATACGCATCAACCCGGCGCAGGTCATAGCGCAGGCCCGAGCCACGAAGTACAGGGCCAGTACATCCGTAATCGATCGCCACAGCCAGAGGTAACACGCCTACGTTGCCGGTCCGTTTACGAAATATCTCGTTATCGATTAGCACATCCTGTAATTCAACCAGCTTGGGTTTCAGGTACGTGACAAACTCGCGGCACCGTTCTTCGAAACCAACGGGCAGGTCATAGAACAGGCCGCCGATCCAGATATAGTTGTAGAGCATGCGGGCACCGCTTACCCATTCCAGCAACCGCTGTATGTGTTCCCGGTCGCGCATAAGCCAGAGGAAGGGCGTAAACGCACCAATATCAAGTCCATATGTACCAATTGCCACAAAATGCGAGGCAATGCGGTTCAGTTCGGCCACCAGCACGCGTATGTACTCGGTCCGCTTCGGAATGTCGTTTTCAATACCCAGCATCCGTTCTACAGCCATTGCCCAGATGTGCTCGCCGTTCATCGCCGCCAGGTAATCGAGCCGATCGACAAACGGAATACCCTGATTGAACGGCACGTTCTGCGTGTGGGCCTCGAAGCAGCGGTGCAGGTAGCCGAGGTGCGGTACCACGTCGGTCACGATTTCACCGCTGGTAACAATCTCGAGCCGCAACACACCGTGGGTGCTGGGGTGCTGCGGCCCCATGTTCAGAATCAGTTCACCTTCACCGAGTTGTTCCGGATCATACACGTTCGGCTCCGACGCCTTAAAATGGCCGGGGCTGTATTCGTACTGAATGCGGGATTCAAGTGGTTGTTCTGTGATCATGGCTGTGCAAAAGTAACAGCCATTCGGGGGAAATATGTTCGTCAAAGTCCAGGACTAGGGTAAAGGCCACTACTAACTACGCTCAATCGCTGGGTCACTAAAAACATAGTATGGTCTATAGGGTTAATTGGTTTTAACCTAACTCTGTTACAGAACATGGGAATCACACTAGAACAGGCTGAAGGATTGATCGCAGCTGCCAAAGCCAAATCAACCGAATTGGGCCTGAAAATGAACATTGCCGTTGTTGATGCGGGCGCCAATCTGGTTGCTTTCGCCCGTCAGGATGGTGCGTGGCTGGGCTCGGTCGATATTTCGATCAAGAAAGCAAAAACGGCCCGCTTCTTCGATATGAATACGGGCGACCTGGGACAAGCCTCACAGCCAGGCGGTTCGCTCTTCAACATCGAACACTCGAACGGTGGTCTAATCACGTTCCCCGGTGGTATTCCCATCAAGGGGGCCAACGGTGAGGTGATTGGTGGTATCGGTGTATCGGGCAGCACTGTCGAGAATGACCATATAGTGGCTCAGGCCGGGGTCGACGCACTTCAGTAGTCTTTTCGGTTGCTCCAGTTACTTCGGGTAGCAGGGCAAACCGAATAACCACACCAAGTTGATAATCGATTTTACGTCACAGTACAAAACTGCAGATCAGTATGGCGAGTAACCGTGGTGTCGTGTATACCGGCCCGGGCAACGTAGAAGTACAGAACATCGACTTCCCCGAGCTGGCAAACCCCAAAGGCAAGAAAATTGGCCATGGGGTAATACTTAAAGTGATTTCAACCAATATCTGTGGCAGCGACCAGCACATGGTCCGTGGCCGCACAACGGCTGAGCCGGGGCTGATTCTTGGCCATGAAATAACGGGCGAGGTGATTGAAAAGGGGGCTGACGTTGAGTTTCTCGATATTGGCGACATTGTTTCGGTTCCGTTCAATGTAGCCTGCGGCCGGTGCCGTACCTGTAAGGAGCAACAAACGGGCATCTGTCTGAACGTCAATGATTCTCGCGCTGGCGGTGCCTACGGGTACGTCGACATGGGCGGCTGGATTGGCGGTCAGGCCGAATATGTGATGGTGCCGTACGCTGATTTCAACCTATTGCGTTTCCCAGACAGAGAGCAGGCGATGGCTAAAATCCGTGACCTGACCATGTTGAGCGATATTTTTCCGACGGGTTTCCACGGTGCCGTCAAAGCGGGTGTTGGCCCAGGAACTACGGTCTATATTGCCGGAGCTGGTCCGGTCGGTATGGCAGCAGCGGCCTCGGCGCAATTGCTGGGAGCGGCGGTAGTCATCGTGGGCGACATGAACAAAGCACGTCTGGCTCACGCCCGATCGATTGGCTGCGAAACCGTCGATCTAAACGAAGATGCATCATTGGCCGACCAGATTGCTCAGATTTTGGGCGTTCCCGAAGTTGACTGCGCCGTTGACTGCGTTGGTTTTGAAGCGCGGGGGCATGGTGGACAGGTTCAGAAAGAAGTGCCCGCCGCTGTGCTGAACTCACTGATGGAAATTGCCCGCGCGGGTGGTGCCATTGGTATTCCCGGCCTGTACGTGACGGAAGATCCGGGTGCGGAAGAATCGACAGCCAAGACGGGTAATCTGTCGATCCGGTTCGGACTGGGTTGGGCCAAAAGCCATTCGTTCTTCACGGGACAAACGCCGGTGATTAAATATAATCGCCAACTGATGATGTCGATTTTGTACGATAAAGTGCAGATTGCCAAAGCCGTAAATGTCGAGGTGATTACGCTCGATCAGGCCCCGGAAGGCTATGCTGAATTCGACAGCGGTGTCGCCAAGAAGTTTGTATTAGACCCCCACGGCCTAGTACCAGCTTAGTTTTTCACCCCAACCCGCGACGGTGGAACGTCCTAATCGGAGCATTAGCCCCCTTAGGACTGTCCGCCGTCGCGGGTTGAGGGTAAATCGCCCCGTCGCCAGATGAAGCCGTCGAGCACATAATGAGTTAGTTGAGGCAGGGCCAGCAAGGGAACGATCAGCACTAGCCAGCCGGAATTGGTCAGCGTGGGTAAGTGCTGAAATGGACCGAATACACTGGCATGATCGCGCCAGACGAGCCCATCCCACAGTCCCTCTTCCAGATAAGCCAGCAGTACCAACAAGCCTACGAACAGGAACACGCCCCAAATTTTCGTTTGTAATTGGACCGGCATCGTTCGGCGGTTACTCACCCAGATCAGGGCCATGTACGGAATGCCGTGGGCTACCACGTTGAGCAATGTAAACGTTAGGTCGCCATTGAACCAGACAATGCCCACGTACCACGAAAGCGCTGTGCCAAGCACCAGCCCTTGTTTAGGTACGTTCCACTTTCTATACTGAATAAACTGTCTTACTTCCTGCCCCACATAAGCGAGCATCAGGCCAGCGTAAGCAACGCCCAACACCAGTTTGAGCGTGTTAGCCGTGGGTGTTGGCAGGTTGGGTTGCCAGAAATCACCGTCGACAAACCAATTGAAATTGCGGTCGGGCGTCAAGTGCCACCACAGAATAGGGTAGAGGGTCGCGGCATAGATGGTCAGTGTGTCGAGGCGGGTGGTTCGCGTATGGCGGTTGTACAGTTTCAGAAAGCCGTATTGCTGCCGGATAAAATGGAACACTGCCACATAGGCCAACCCCCGCCAGAACCAGTTGGCCCCAAGGCTATACAGCAACGTACCCAGCATATAACAGAGCACCGGCACCAGCAGAAACGTCATTTTCTGCCGTTGAAACCGTGCCGAATCGGCATAGGTGCGGAACAGCGTACTATACACATGCGCCACATCAATGAGCAACACCAGCCCCACCCAGGCATATACGGGCATGGCGCTGCTTTGGCCGTACTGCTCGGGCAACAACGCCACCACCCCCAGCGCCACAAACGGCGGAGCCAGGATAAACGCACTATCGTAAGCCGGTGATTTGATCCAGGACATGTTCTCTATTCTGTTTTCTTGATGGTGTGGTGGCAGAGCAGAATACATCAAGCTACATCAATCAGCTTACGCACCGTCAACCCCCATCATTTCCTTCGCCGCACGGATACCTTGCGAGAAGGCTTCTTCAAAAATAGAAATACCGCTTAAATCGCTGTGCGCGAAATGAATGCGATTCTGTACGGGTTGTTTGGCTTTTTGCCGGGCTTCACCCCACACGAAACCGGGCGTTGGCGAAATCATGCCGTGTCCCCATACCCAAACGTCGGCCTGCTGAATATGCGTCGATAAGCCAGGATGGGCCGTTTCTAACTCCACTATAGTTTGTTGCAGCCATTCTTCGCGTGTGGTCTGATACGCGCGTCGACGTACCTCCGCCGAATCGGTGCCGGTCAGGGGGCGGTACACGGTGAGTACACGCTGGGGGCTGTCGGTGAGGTGCTGATGATTCGCCGATACGTACCCAACCGATTCGGCACCGTACAACACGTTATCCCAGCAAAGCGACTTGCCAGCAGTCTGGGGCAACCCATCGACGGTCAGGTTCACCACCACCCAGGGCGCATAGTGGAAGCCGGTAGCCGTTCGAGGTGAGTCGATCCCCGTCAGCAGCCGACTCGCCACAAACTGCGGCACTGCCAGCAATACTTTCCGAGCCCGAATCACTGTCTGTTTCCCTGTGGGTACGTTGGTCACCGACACCTTAACACTAGTAGCGTCAGATAGGTCGATTGCGTAGGCGACGGCTTGTAACCGGAGCGGGGCGTTGGCCTGCTGGCGTAACTGATTCATCAGAAATCCGTTGCCTTCAGGCCAGGTCAGCACCGCTGACGTCAACGTTTCCCCATTGGCATCCGCGCCTGTTCCCTTACGCGAGGCGAAATAGTGCAGCCCGGCCCAGGCCGACGTTTGATCGGGCGTACTGCCGTAATCGTCTTTGCAGCTGTAAGCCACATACCACCGCAGGTACGTTGAGCTAAACCCCTGCTGATCGAGCCACTGCGTCATGGTCATCGTATCCAGTTGTCGGTATGCCGGGTCGGCCGAGGAGCGATCGAGAGGAATGGTGAAGGCGTCGCGACCATCGTTTCCTTTGGCATTTTTAAGGTTCTCGATCAGGGTCAGAAAGCGGACAATCTGCTGCTGGTCGGCTTCAGGGATGCCTTCTTTTGGAATCAGCCCATCCTGCCAGCGGCCGTCCAGAAATAACCGTTCTTCAGGGTCGTGGCACAGGTGATAGTCGTTGTATACCGGCGTTCCGTTGGCCATAAAGTCCGTGATCGTCCCGATTTCTCGTAAAAAATCAATCAGCTCGGTATGACCAACGTCGGGAACCGGCAGGTAATGCGCCCCCCAGGGATAAGCGGATACGTCGTTTTTGCCACTACTGGAATTGCCGCCGGGTTGCGCCTCCAGTTCCAGCATCAACGTATGCTTAATGCCTGCCCGCCACAGCCACCGCCGCGCTGACAGGCCCGCGATGCCACCGCCAATAATCACGACATCGTATTCTTCCGGCTCCACGTCAGTTGCCGGTGCCAGCGTTTGCCGAAGCCAGTGCCCTGCCTTTGCATTCGGACCCAGTAACGTTCCAGGTACGTTGTTCCAGTCAATGTTTGCTGCCAACATACCTGACGCATCACCACCAGCCGATGTCGCGCAGCTTTGCAACAGGGGCGGGACTGTGAATACGCCCACGGCGCTGGTTTGAATAAATTGACGTCGGTTCATTGTTGTTGTTTAGTTTACCCTCACCGCAGCGGCGGACCGTCCCCAGCCCCTCTCCCACGTTGGCAGAGGGGAGCCGCTTCGGCGTATCTCTGCTAGTTAGCGAAGTTGCTGTAGAGTAGCTCCCCTCTCCCGTAGGGGGAGAGGGGCCGGGGGTGAGGGTACATCACTGCCCGGCGTCGCCCCAGTCTTCTTCGAAGTACTGCACCAGCGCCTGGTTGTTGAGTTTGTTGAGGTCGGTCGGTACGTCGGCCATGTCGGGTGGGAAATCGCGGAGGCGGCGCAGGCTGTTGGCGTCAAAGAAGCGGAGGTCGGCCGGTACGTTGCGGGTACGTGGCCGGGGCGTATCAGTCAGCGACGCCAGCACAAACCCCCACTCGCCAAACGACGGCACGTAGACGTGATACGGCAATGTCTGAAATCCCTCGGCCTGCATCGTGTGCACTACACACCAGAACGATCGACGGGCTAGAAACGGCGATGTCGATTGCACCACAACGACCCCACCCGGTGCCAGCCGTCGCGCCAATTCGCGGTAAAAAGCGGTGCTGTACAATTTCCCGATCGAGTAGTTCGACGGGTCGGGGAAGTCAACAATCACCACGTCGTAGCGGGCTGTGTCGGCACGCACCCAGCCGTAGGCATCGGCGTTGATGACCTGCACCTTCGGTGATAGCAACGACCGTTTATTGAGGCTGGTCAGCAGCGTGTTTTCCTGGAAAAGTCGCGTCATGCCGGGGTCCAGATCAACCAGCTTTATGTTGGTAAGCTGCGGATAACGAAGCAGTTCGCGCACCGCCAGTCCATCGCCGCCGCCCAGTACCAGTACCCGTGTAGCCATTGGGTTCGCCTGCATAGCCGGATGCACTAGCGCTTCATGGTAGCGGTATTCGTCGGCCGAACTGAACTGGAGATTGCCGTTCAGAAAGAGACGGAGGTCGCGGGCGTTGCGCGTGAGCACAATTCGCTGATAAGGCGTGCTTTTACTGTAGATCACCGAACTCTGATAGGTCGCCGCCTCGGCAAAAGACATGATCCGTTCGGCCCCGGCAAAGCCAGCCAGCAACGCCAGTGCCGCCAAGCCAGCTGCCGACAGAAGACCCCGGCGAAAGGGGCGGGTTTCGGGGAAACGGAGCAGCAACCAAACGGCCACGCCCACATTGAGTAGACCAAAAAGGAGGGAGGTGCGCACCAGCCCGAGCATGGGCACCAGCACCAGCGGGAAGATCAGCGAAGCCAGCAACGCACCGATGTAATCGAAGGTGAACACGCGCGACACCAGATCGCGGAAGGCCACGCGGTGTTCGAGAATCCGCATCAGCAACGGAATTTCGAGGCCCACCAGCACGCCCGTCAGACCCACGAGCGTGTAGAGTACCACCCGAAATGACACGACATATTCGAACAGCACGAATAACAGCGGCGCACTGAACCCACCGACAAGGCCCACCAGAATTTCGATGCGGACAAACCAGCGCAGCAGGTTGCCGTCGAGTCTGTTCGACAGCCACGAACCCACGCCCATTGCGAACAGGTACGTGCCGATGATGGTCGAAAACTGCGTGACGGAATCGCCCAGCAGGTAGCTGGCGAGTGTGCCGGCAATGAGTTCGTAGATGAGTCCGCAGGTGGCAATAACAAAGACCGACAGTAACAACAGCCATTGCCGCGACGATTCCTGCTCCGCTATCGACCCACCCCGTCCGCTGCCCGACTGTGTTGGCTGGTCAACCATGCGACGCCATACCGACGATGAAGGCCACGGCCAGCATAAAGCCAGCAGCCATAATGGCCAGGGCCACGTTTTTTTCCTCGACAATCTTTTTCCAGAGGTGTTCCGGAGCCAGTTTCTCAATGACTACAAACGAGACAACCAGGATCACGATGCCAATCAGCGAGTACACAATTGAGGCAACAATGGCCTTCATGTTCAGGTATTCCATGCGAAAGAGGGGTTATTTATGATAAAAGCCGGTCCGTCCACGATAGCCGCTGCGCCCGCCCGAACCGGAGCCGTATCCGTGTTTTTCAGTTTCGTAGTTATCGTCACCGATGAGGCGGTTGCCTGTAAATTCGGCCCAGGCAAAGAAGCCCAGCAGCGCCAGCACTACGCCAAAGTAGATCGGTGATTTAGTAATAGCGGAGACAATCTTCGGTAACATATGGTCTTTTTTGTGCGGGTTGGGGGGCATCATTCTTCTGCGTCTTGTGGCCCAAAATCACTCTGTTGCCAGCGTAACGTCTCAAAGCCACTCCCGCGAATCAGAATGTAGATTGGGTACAGCGCCAGCAAGCCAATTAGCAGCAGCACGTTACTGATTAGAGAAGTGTTCTGCCCCACTTTCACCGAAAAAGACAGCGGTTGCCCATATTGGGTGTACGGTGTGATCTCCATATGATACTGTCCCGTTGGGATTTTCGACAGCGTAGCCGAACTTTCTGTACCGCCTTCCGTCCAGTTTTCACCGTCAGAATACCCGTGGTAATATTCAACCGCCTCGGTGAAAATATACCGTTGGTTTGTCTGCTCGTTTACCAGCTCGGTAGCAAATTCAACCCAGGTATTATCGACATCAGATCTAAAATCAATGTCGACCGCTGTTGGTCCGTCAATGACGAACGACTGGGTACGTACCATTTTGGGCGTTGGCTGGGTTTGCGCCACTTTAGCTGAGTCGATGGATCGTTGAACTGCTCTGGTAGCTGTTGATTCATAACCAGACTGAAAAAGCGCCGCGCTGGTCAACGTTTCGGTGTGTACCTTCTTCGCTGGTCGAAAAGCGAGATTCACCACATGAATGCCAATCACGGCAACGATCGCCAGCAGTGTCAACTGCCAGATGGCCGGCCACCGTTCCGCAAAGTTGTTGGGCTGAATAGCACCCACGCCGTAGGGGTCGGGCAGGCTGTTGGTGTCAAGCCCGAAAGCTTTAGTAACGTCTTTTTTCGATAGGTACGTTGCTTCATACCAATCATTTCGCCGGTTGTCTTTCTCATTGACCAGCATCTTCGGCGGATTGATGTATTCCTCGATCGTCAGTGATTCATCGTCCAGCATATTCCAGTCGAACTCGCCAACGGCCGTGATCAGTTCAGCCTGATAGCGGGCGTAAAGTCGGTATTCATCATCATTGCCGGAAAACGTTGCTTTGTCGTCGAATGTCGTGATCGTATGTGGGTTGGCAGCGGGACCAATCCACATCCAGTGTCCGTTAAATTCGGCCAGTTGGCGCGTGGTGGCGTCTTTCAGCAGCAGTATGTATTCGCGCCACTGATAGTTGGTGCCTTTTTCCTGCTTCACCATAACCCCCACCAGACGTACCCAAAGTCCGTTCAGGTAACCTTCGGTACCAATGGCAATGTGGATGGTTTCGTTTTGATTAGGACGCGTGTGCGGAATAACCTCCGGCTTGTTGTCATACTCTGCCTTGAACAGCTTCTTGCAGGTCGGGCAACCGTAGAACGAGCTGTTTGGGTCATAATACGTCAGTTCGGTTGAGCAGTTGGGGCAGGTAACCGTGTCGGGCGTGGGCCAGGGCTGAGCATCGATAGGTAGCGAATTGGTCATCGGCTAACGGTCTGAAGCGTGAGTTCCGTACCCGCGAACGCTCGCAGGGTATTGGCATAAAATAGACGCACTTTTTCTGAATTGTCGCGCAGGTAGTTCGATAGGAATACGTCGAAGGTAGCGCGGCCAAACTCAGGCCAGGTGTGAATCGACACATGTGACTCGGTCAGGCAGACGACCGCCGTAAACCCGCCATTCTCGAACGAATGATACGCCTCGCCCACCTTGGTTAATCCCAGCTCTATAATCAACCGGTCGAATACCGTGCGGCATGCCTCCACATCGGTCAGCCGATCAACGGGGGCCTCG
The DNA here is from genome assembly GCF_011742925.1 of Fibrivirga algicola. Lineage (GTDB taxonomy): Bacteria > Bacteroidota > Bacteroidia > Cytophagales > Spirosomataceae > Fibrella > Fibrella algicola. The sequence goes on along the minus strand of NZ_WAEL01000002.1, from coordinate 675,038 downwards.
AACGTTGCCAGCACATGCAGACCGGGTTGGTACGTGTTCATAGCACAAGTATAGCCGTTTCCGGAATGTGTAGGTAATCGGTTTAGGAGGAATGGCTTAAACGGCTGAACAAGCCCGATTAAAGGTGGTTTATTGTCAATAGATGATTATTCGATGGCGTTGGCTTTCGCCGGCGGAACAGTCTCATCATAACGAACCCTTCCATGAGAACGAACTTTCTTTGTGCTCTTCTGATTGGCCTTGTTGCCTGCAACCGCCCACAGTCTACGGCGCAAACACAAACGGGCAATAAGCCCGATTCAGCTCCTTCGTCAAGTGCTAAATCGTCATTTTATTCCGAGAGAACGCCTGCTTATGACGGCATTGGTCGGGTGTATTTGGGGCGGGAGATTTCGCAGGTGATGGGCCACCTCGGAGCCGAATGGCTCGAGCGCCCCGAACGTCAGCAGGAAGAGCGCACCGATCTGTTGCTGGCCGCCCTTGATCTGAAGCCAACCGACGTAGTGGCCGATATTGGTGCCGGAACTGGTTATTTCAGTTTCCGGCTGGCGCGGGCCGTCCCGCAAGGCAAAGTTCTGGCGGTGGATATTCAGCCTGAGATGATCGAATACCTCAACGAGGGTAAGAAAAAGGAGAACGTACCTAATGTAGAGCCTGTGCTCGGCACTATCACCGATCCTAAGCTACCCGCCAGCAGCGTCGATCTGGCCCTGATGGTTGATGCCTACCATGAATTCTCGAACCCCCGCGAAATGGGCATTGCGCTGATCCGTTCGCTGAAACCTGGTGGTCGAATCGTACTGGTCGAATACCGCGCCGAAGATCCGAACGTACCCATCAAGGAACACCACAAAATGAGCGTCATGCAGGCCAACCGCGAAATGGCTTCCCTCGGCCTGAAACTCATTAAAAACGATAGTCGCCTCCCCCAGCAACACGTGCTGATCTTCGGAAAGAAGTAAGAAGAGTTTCAGGTTTCAAGGGTGCGGGTTACCCCCAACTCCCTAAAGGGGGCTACTGCGCTGCGGCATAACATCGCGGCGGGTTAGCCCCCTTTAGGGAGTTGGGGATAACCCGCGCACAGAGCACTCGAAACATAAAATTTTTTGCCTCCCCTTTCCAACCAATCGATGGTCAGGCTGCACTTTGTCGTGTAGCTTCTAAAACGATGTTTCGCCTGGCCACTCTACCTGACATATCTGAACGCGAATTGGTCGGCCAGTGCCTTGGCGAGCTGGTGGTTGATCGGCGGGCGGCGCAACGGACGTTGTATGATCGGTACAAGCGGGCCATGTATTCAACTGCCTATCGGATCACCAATGACCCCGACCATGCGCACGACGTATTGCAAGACGCCTTTGTTGAGGTCTTTCGTAGCCTGGATAAATTCGCCTTCCGGTCAACGCTGGGAGCCTGGATCAAAACGATTGTGGTGCGGCAGGCCATTCGGAAACAGCAGCTCGAAGGCCGCTTTGAAACCATCGACGAAACCCGGCACGATCAGCCTGCGGCGTTGCCCGACACCATGACGGGCGCGGAACTGGACGCGGCCATCCGGTCATTGCCCAATGGTGCGCGGACGATCTTCCTGCTGGTGGAAGTAGAAGGGTACATGCACCACGAAGTCGCCACGATGCTGGGCGTTTCCGAGGGTACGTCGAAATCGCAGGTTAGCTACGCGAAGAAATTACTTAGACAGCGGCTATCATGAACGATCTCTTATCCCGCCTCCCCGAATACGAGCCCCGGCCCGGTCTTTGGAACCGCATCGAAGCTGATCTGGAATCGGACGAGCGGCTGGCGCAGGTAATCAACGAATTGCCCGATTTTGAACCAGAAACAGATCTGTGGGCACGCATCGACGATGCGCTCTTGGCGGCCGACCAAATTTCGGACGAAACGCCTGTTAGAACGCATCCCGCCGTTGAATCAGCGCCAATTCGGCGACTCGGCCAGCGACTTGGTCAGGTACGTTGGATGGGGATTGGCGTTGCAGCCGCCTGTTTGCTAATGCTAGGTACGTGGGTATTCAGGTACTCGGCGAGTCAGCCTGTTGAACGCATCGAATACACGGTGGAGCAACAAACGGAATGGACGCCTGCCGACGCGGAACCAGCAACCGATAGCCCGGCAGACCAACGGGCCGAGGAGTTCATCAACCGGCAGTGCGAAGAAGCAGCGCTGGCCTGTCAGCGGCCCGAAGTGCGCGAACTGCGGGCACAGCTAGGTGAACTATCTGTTGAACAGCAGCGGCTGGCCGCCGAACGTGAGCGCTTTGGCCATGACCCGACACTGGTACAGGCACAGGTGAAAATTGAAAATCAACGGGCCGACGTAACCAAAGAACTCATAACGCTCCTGCGATCATGAATCGACTCTTTCTCATTTTCCTGCTGTGGCTTCCGCTGCTGGTCCGGGCGCAAACGCCGGTCCAGGTAGTGACGAAGGTGGTCGAAAAAGACCTGCCTTACACCGCCGGACAGCCGATCCGAATCAACGCCCAGAAAGCCGATGTTACCGTTCGGGGCTGGAATCGCCCAACGGTGTCGATCCGGCTTCGGCTGGTAGCTAAACATCCCGACAAGTTCGTAGCCGAGCGCGAAGTGGCCTATCATCAGTATACGCTCCAGGCCAACGGCAATGCGCTGGACCTGTCGAACCGGGTCGTAATTCCGTCGGGGAGTGGCAAAGCACAGAGTCAGTTGAAAGCCATTTACGAAGTAAACGTACCTGAGAAAGCGGTGCTGACCATCGGCAATTCCTTCGGTGATGTTGGGCTACACGGCCTGGCGGGCGACGTAACGCTGAAGTTCGAGTTCGGCAAACTAACGCTCGACGACATGGCCGGGAAACTAGCCATCACCTCCAGCTATGGCGATATAGAAGGGCGCAGCATCGATGCAGTGCTGACGATCAAATCCGAGAAAGCCGACGTAGTACTGCGTGACTTGGGTGGAACGTGCCGCCTCACGAGTCACTACGGTAAACTGCTGGTTCAGCCCAATCCGCAGACGATGAAGGCGTTCTCGCTCGAAGCCGCCCGGGCAGAAGCGACCATCCAAACCCGAAGTATCACCGACTTCCGCTACGACGTGATCACCACTTACGCCGACATCCGCGTGCCCGACGGCGTAGCGAATGACCTTGGCAAGTTTGGCAGCAAGCAGACCTTTACGTACGAGCCGCCTGGCCGGAAAATTGAGCTGGTCATCCGCAGTAGCTACGCCAATGTGCTCATTCAGAGTGATAAGTCCCTCGTCAACCGTTAATTACCACAACCATGTACTCGCGTTTAAATTGCCTCCTGAGTGGATTACTATGTCTGCTCCTGATTACCCCATCGACGGCTCAGGAATGGTCGTTCGGCCCCAAAGCCTACCTCGGTCTGAGCCGCGTGCTGACCGTCGGCGACGAAGCCGTACTGCCTATCGGCTCCATCAGCACCGTAGCCGATGGCGATGCTACGATCAGCGGACTAGGTGTTTTCGCCCGGTATGACCGCCCACGTTGGTACGCTGAACTGGATGCCATTCAGGGGAAAAGCTACGCCGCCAATGTTAGCGTAAATACCCGGTCCGGGTCGGGACCGTCGTATAGCAGTTCCCGCCGGTATGATGCCCGGTTGATCATGGGGTACAAACCGCTGCCCTGGCTTCGGCTCAGCGCGGGGCTGGTTGGTGTGGCCAATAACTGGACTAACCGCGACTACACCGCCGACATTACCCGGTTAGATGCGTTGGCACAAGCGGAGCAAAATCCGTCATCGCGTGAGCGGTTACAATATGAAGCGGACTACTACCGCCTCAACGAAACAGCTGGAAAAGCTTTGAAGAAGAATCTACTCGAAGCGCAGGTCGGCATCGGTGCCGACATAGGTGGCCTGACGCTGGACCTAACCTACAATCCCGGCCTCTCGACTGTAATCGATGGAGCAACGTACCTGGGACGTACCTACGCCATTCAGCAACGGTACGCTTTCTGGTCGCTAGGCGTGGGCTACAAACTGTTCCCCCTAAAAAGCCATTTGCTGGCCCCCCGCAAAAACAAAGCCTACGCCCGCATCCAGCGCGATATTCCCTTTATCCGCAACGAGTTTAGTGTGGGCGTGGGTATACTGCTCGAAGACATAGGTAGTGAGTTCATCTATGAAAATCGGTATACTCGGTATGTGCGACCCCGCCTCGGCTGGACGGTTGGCCTTACCTATATGCGCGGCCTGAGTGGCTTTGAACCCGTGCCTTCTTCGGCATTTCAAACCGGTGGTTTCTCAGCAACCAATACGGTTTCCCTGTTGGCTGGTGTTCGGGTACTCCCCGTCTATAGCCGCCAGCATCGCATTGGATTAACGGTTGGTGCCCAACTGAGTTACGTTGGCGGGGGAGTAAGTAGTGGCGGTAGTTACCGCACCGTAACGGTCAATGGACAAACAATGGTAATCAGACCAGTGAACTTAACGGCCAGTTCGCGCCAGAACGGGTTTGAAGCCGCACCAATGGCCAGCCTCGATTACCAGTTCCTGCCCACCGACCGGCTGGCCATTGGCCCATGGCTACGCGCCACTCCCGATTTTGGTTCATTCGGTTTACAAGCCGGGTATCGGTTTTAAAGAGGGCTGTTCCTTACTCCCCAGGCTGGTGCTTCGGTGCTACACGGCTTTCGCAGTTTCGATTAACATACCACTTTATGAAACCTCTCTTTCTTCTCCTCATTTGCCTGGCAACGTACTCAGCCATTGCGCAATCTTCTTTTCGCTTTGAAGCTGAAACGGGCGTGTCGAGTCTCCGATTACCGGCCCCTTATCGGAAAGGCTGGCAGGTACGTCAGCAGTTGACAGCTTATATTCGGCCCCGCTTAGGCGTTGCGTTGGGTATTGGCTGGGGCAGCTCTGCTAACAATGACCCGTTCAGCGCGCTACAAAACAGGTATGGACAACTCAGCCCAGACGCCATTCTGGATTACTACAACCGTCAGGAACGCATGACCGATCTGTCGGCCGTTTGGTTGCCCATTTTTATGAAGCGGCACCAGCTGAAAGTTCAGGCTGGACTATCGTTGCAACGGCGGCGCGAAGTGAACATCGACAGTATTTTCCGTGAACAGCCGGGACCAGATAATTATTACGATGCGCTGCCAACCTATACCGATCAAAGCCGCATAATGCCGATGCTGGCGGCGGGCTACGATTTTCGACTATCGTCGCGCTGGGCGGTGGGTGTCAATGCCGTGGCGTATCTGCCCGCCAACGAAAAGACCACGACTACGCTGGGTGTACGCACGTCATACCGGTTCAATATCTCCCGCGATTCATTAGGAGTAAGCGCTGGGTTTAGCGAACCGCTGACCTGGGGTGTGCGCGTGGCGGCCAGTCGGGTAGGGGAAAACGGCAGTTCAAGCGCATCATCGCGCAACGTAACCAAATTCGTAGCCGGATTATGGGCCGAGTATCCACTATCGCTCACCTGGGCCATGCGAGGCGAAGTCAATTACGCCCAGCGCGGTTACCGGAACGATGGCTACAAAACCAGTACGCGTAGTGGAAGTACCGTGCAAGTCGATGTAACGTACCTGGAGGTACCGCTCCTGTTCCGCCACGAAGCCGCCGAACGCCTGCATCTGTATGCTGGCCCTTACCTAGCTTTTATGCTGGAAGGAACATCTACATCAGATACTCGTCCCAGCCTCGAAATCGATCCGCGCACCAACAGCGGGCTGATGCTGGGCGCTGATTACCAGTTTAGCAAAAGTCTATCGCTCGACCTCCGTTACCAGCGCGACCTGATTCAACTCTCGACCTCCCCCTACAGCGATACTTTCCACAGTTACCAGCTAGGCGTAAACTGGAGGATTCGGTAGAACTTTCCCTCACCCCCGACCCCTCCCGCAACGGCGGACCGCCCCCTACAGGAGAGGGGAGTTACTCTACAGCAGCTTTGCTAACTGGCAGAGCTACGCCGAAGTGGCTCCCCTCTCCCAACGTGGGAGAGGGGGTGGGGGTGAGGGACCTACGCCAGTTTGCTCTTTCTAAAGCCGTACGTGAAGTAAATGGCTAAGCCAATGACGAGCCAGATGCCGAAGATTTGCCAGTTGCTGGCACCCAGTTCGGTCATCAGGTAGAGGTTCGTTAGTACGCCGATGACGGGCAGTAACGAGAAGTTGTATCGGAAACCCTGAACGGCCAGAACAGCCCAAACGCCCCAGAAAACAATGAGTAAGGGCTTGCTCTCCAGCGTCTGAATCAGATCGCCGGTTGTCAGCGCATACCCCATCACAAGCAGGAGTACCCCGCCAATAAGGTATTTGCCATTGATGTACGGCACTTTGAACTTCGACTGCGCCGTGAGGCCTTTGGCGTCGAGGAACAAAATACCGCCGCAGACCATGATGAACGCGAAGAACGTACCTACGCTGGTGAGATCGACAAAGAATTTAAGGTCCATGAACAGCGACGGAACCGCCACCAGGAAACCTGTAACGATGGTCGCAAACGAAGGGGTCTTGTATTTGGGGTGAATCGTGGCGAAGCGTTTCCACAGCAGGCCGTCGCGGCTCATTGTCATCCAGATTCGGGGTTGACCCAACTGGTACACAAGCAGCGCGCTGGTAATGGCGACCACAGCGCTCACCGAAATAACGCCCGCAACAAAGTCGAGATTGACTTTCTGGAACACATACGCCAGCGGATCGCTCACGCCCAGTTCCTTATAGTTCACCATGCCCGTCAGCACCAGCGTAATCAGCACGTAGAGTACTGTACAGATCGCGAGGCAGTAGAGCATGGCGCGTGGCAGGTCGCGTTGTGGGTTTTTGCATTCTTCAGCCGTGGTCGAAATAGAGTCAAAGCCGATGAAGGCGAAGAACACCGAGGCTACGCCGCTCAACACACCTGCTACGCCGTTCGGCGCAAACGGTGACCAGTTGGCTGGCTTTACGTAGAACGCGCCCACACCAATCACCAGCGCAATCACCGCCAGTTTTAGAACCACCAGAATATTGCTGGCTGCTCGCGATTCTTTAATGCCAATATATACAAGTGCCGTAATTAGGACCGTAATGGTACCGGCAGGTAGGTTGGCAATTACGTGGAAATCGCCCAGCATTGGCGCATCGGTCCAGGCCTGAGCCAGCACGCGGGTATTTTCGGGAAGCGTGTCGAGCGATGTGCCGGCGAGTTTCGTTTGTTCTACCAGTTCGAAGGCGCGATGGGCCGATCCGTAGTCGGTGGCGAAGTATTTGGGAAACGTGATGCCGAAGCCACTGAGCATTGAGGTAAAGTATTCGGACCACGAAATAGCCACGACCATGTTGCTGACGGCATATTCGAGGATGAGCGCCCAGCCAATGACCCAGGCAAAGATTTCGCCGAAAGCCACGTAGGCATAGGTGTAGGCACTGCCGCTGACGGGCACCGTGCTGGCAAATTGTGCGTAGCTAAGCGCCGTGAATACGCAGGCAATGGCTGTAAACACAAAGAGCAGCGACACGGCCGGGCCACCATTGTAACTGGCCAGGCCAATGGTACTAAAAATACCGGCACCAATGATGGCCGCGATGCCAAACGAGGTGAGGTCACGAACCCCCAGCGTTTTTACCATCTTGCTGGATTCGCTCCCGGCGGCATCACTCAAAATCTGGGTTACGGTCTTTTTGCGGAAAATAGAGTCGCTCATAAAAAGTAGTCTGAAGAAGTGCTGAGTGGCGGGTCTGGATAGTCGTTAGTTAGAAGTCTGAAGAAGTGCGGAGTGCCAAGTCTGTATAATCGATTTAGTCAAATGGTAAGGTGACTATCCAGACTCGGTACTCCGCAATTCGCCAGACTCTTTTTACAATTTTGCCTTGATGATTCGTTAAAAATAGGCAGAGTTTGCCCTTTTTTGCCACATGTCTATCCAGATCACCAATCTTTCTAAGCAATATGGCCAGCAACGGGCCGTAGATTCCGTCAGTTTTCAGGTATCGCCCGGCGAAATTGTCGGTTTTCTGGGCCCCAACGGAGCAGGTAAGTCAACGACCATGAAAATTGCGACGGGTTACCTCGCTCCTAGTGAGGGAACGGTGCTGGTTAGCGGCCATGATGTGCAAACCGACCCGATGGCGGTGCGCCGTAGTGTTGGCTACCTGCCCGAGCATAACCCGCTCTACCTGGATCTGTACGTGAAAGAATACCTCCGTTTCGCCGGTGAACTGCACGGCATGAGCGGATCCTCCCTGAAAACCCGAATTGCCGACGTGATTGAGCAGGTGGGACTGACGAATGAACAGGGAAAACGCATTGGGCAACTCTCGAAAGGCTACCGGCAACGCGTGGGGCTGGCGCAGGCATTCCTGCACAACCCGCCCGTACTGATCCTCGATGAGCCTACGACCGGGCTTGATCCCAATCAGCTCGCTGACATTCGGCAGGTGATTAAAACCGTGGGGCGTGATAAAACGGTGCTGTTTTCAACCCACATCATGCAGGAGGTAGAAGCCCTCTGTGACCGGGTTATCATCATCAACAAAGGGAAAATCGTTGCCGATAGCCCGTTGTCGCAACTTCGTGGACAATCGGCGCAACAGGCAACGTACCTGGCCGAGTTTGAAAACGACTTGCCCGATTCAACGGTGCTGGGTACGTTGCCCGGTGTGTTGTCGGTCGCTCAGGTTGGGTCCGGCCAATATCGCCTCACTGCTACCCCCGACACTGATTTGCGGGCCGCTATTTTCCGCCTCGCCGCCGATCAGGGCCTGACGCTCGTCGGCCTCCGCCAGCAGGAAACCTCGCTGGAAGGGGTGTTTAAGGAGTTGACGAAGGGAGTATAACACGGCGTTACGCAGAGACTTGTGCTCAGCGTAGCGAAGAAGAGGCTTTGTATAACTCTGTGGTACCCATGCGTAACTCCGTTGTTATAGCTCCCTTTTTTTATCGCTTTACCTCAGCCAACCGTAATTGAATACTGCGCCGTAAACGTTTCGTTAGCAGGTACATGCTGGATGCCCTGTTTGGTGTCGAACGAGCGGGGTGCCGATGACGTATCGGCCACGCCCAGCCAAGGTTCGATGCACACAAACGGGGCGCCAGGTTTGGCCCACAAACCCAGGAATGGAAAGTCGGCGAAGTCGAGGCCGATGGCGTGTCCATTTTTACGGCTCTTCAAGGTCACTTGACGCGACTTAAGGCTTAACAATACCAGAGCGTCGTTTGCAAACAGGTCGGGCGTCAGGGTCAACTGGCGATTCGTCAGGCCGATGTGACTGGTCTCGCCGGTCAGTAACCCGTCGGCACCAAGCAGGCTCGATTCCAGGGCCTCGTCGTGGTCGAATTCGAGGTAGTAATCCGTATACGTCTCTCCGTCAGCAAAAGGTACGTTGAACGCCGGGTGCGCCCCCACTGACATGAACAGGGGTTCGTCCCCCTCGTTGGCAACCCGGTACGTGATGGCCAGTTCCGGCCCGGTGAGGGTATACGAAATCGTAAATACGAAGTCGTACGGGTACACCGCTTTTGTGGCTTCTGTAGCGCGGAGTTCAAACGATGCCGACGTCGGGCTAGACTCAGTACAAGTAAATTCAGACGTCCGGGCAAAGCCGTGGCGCTTCATTGGGTACGTCTGTCCGTCAACTATGATTTGGTCGTTGGCCTGTCCGCCCACCACCGGAAACAGGTTGGGCGCGTGCCAGGGCCACACGGCGGGGTCGGCTTGCCAGAGATGTTCGGTATCCGTTTGCCGATTAAAAAGCGATGTAAGTTCAGCTCCCTGATCGCGGATACTGACTCGGAGTGACTGATTTTGAAGCGTATGCACCATAGATGACGGGAAAGAGATCGTTTAATTGGTAAGTTAACTGTGTAAAAATTGGTTGGTTTTTATAACATTGCCCCACCGAACCCGTTTAAGGCATAACCCGCTCAAAAACAGCTTTTGAAAAAAAGCACGCGGGCCGTGTTGCACAAGTGATTTTTTTTACTTTTGCACCCTCAAAATTACTGACATTAAATCAGCTAGATTTCTACTATGTACTGGACTCTCGAATTAGCATCCTATCTTGAAGATGCCCCCTGGCCTGCCACCAAAGATGAACTGATTGACTTCTCGATCCGGTCGGGTGCCCCACTGGAAGTGGTCGAAAACCTTCAGGAACTGGAAGACGATGGTCAACCTTACGAAAGCATTGAGGAAATTTGGCCGGACTACCCAACCAAAGATGACTTCTTCTTCAACGAAGACGAATACTGACAACAGACACGCTAGCTCAAGCTATTAGGCGTCTATCAATTCCTTCGGAAAATGGCCACCATCAGCCTACCTGATGGTGGCCATTTTTGTTACTTAGCAGCCTGGACAGGTAAACCTGGCGATTTTGAGAACTATAATGGAAAATAATCGCTCAATTTTTCAAGTAGTAAACTAAAAACCCTCTGCGGTCGTTTACCCTATAACAAACGCAAAAAGCCCCGGCACTGACAAACAGGCCGGGGCTTTTCTGTGGTTAGCGTACCTAGAAAATCAGCAGTGCCGCTACGATTACCATAGCCACGGGTAACCCTATAGCGAACCAGGTTGCTGTCATCCATTTAGGAACGGGCCACCCCAATTCGGCGCGAATACCGGCGTAAAAGCCCATGCCGCATACTATACCACCGAGCAGCCCGCCAATGTGAGCAGCGTTGTCGGCCCCAATGCTCATTCCGATCAGCAGGTTAATGCCAACCACCGAAAGTGTGCTTTTGAGTAACGCTTTACGTACGTCGTCGGTGAAGAGGTTCGTCATGACCAAAGCGAGTAACACGCCTTCAATACCAAAAATAGCCCCCGATGCACCCGCACTAACCGCCACGTCGTGCCACCATAAGCTGCCCAGGCTGCCCGTTAAGCCGGTTGCGATGTAGGCAACCAGAAATCGCCAGCTTCCCAGCAACGGTTCGATCTGCATACCGAGGTAGCGGAGCGACATCATATTGACGGCCAGGTGAATAATGCCAATATGCAAGAAGCAGGCTGTCAGTAGCCGCCACGGTTCACCGGCTCTGGTGAAGGCCGTATAGTTGGCACCCCACTGCACCAAGTCTTCGGCAGATGGATTCATGAAATTAACGCCCGAGATAACCATTATGGCAAACACGGCGATGTTCACCAGCATCAGAATAGGCGTGACCCGGTAATTATGGCGCGGCGTAAACACATCGCGCAAACTACCGGGATGGTAACCGGTAGGCGATTCCTGCAGCGGTTGATTCGGTTCAGTGGGGGTCATATACGAGGTTGGTGTCAATTCTCAGGTGATCGGCTGAGTAGCTAAGGTCAATCAGCGGATCACCTGAGAATTGACACCTGAAACGTGACACTTATTTTTTAGCCATTACACGCCAAACGGTGCCTTTTACAGAGTCGGTAATATAGAGTGAGCCATCGGGACCTTGCGCGAGGCCCATTGGCCGATGCTTGGCTGAGCCGGGGCTGGCCAACTCGAGTTTACCGGCATTCGCGTTTTTGCCCGGCACACCCTGCTCAGGCACACCTGCAAAGTTTTCGGCAAACACCTCGTAGTTACCCGAGGGGCGGCCGTCTTTTCCGAAGGGAATAAAGGCCACGAAATAACCACCCTGCATCAGCGGAGCCCGGTTCCACGACCCGTGGAAGCAAACGAACGCACCATTCTTGTAGCGGGCCGGAAACTGGTTGCCGGTATAGAAGAGCAGGTCGTTGGGAGCCCAGTGCGCTGGAAACGCCATAATTGGCTTCTCTTTACCCGCACACTGATCCTGTTTGGTGCCGTCGCCGCCGTATTCGGGAGCCAGCAGTTTCTTACCCGCGTAGTGGTTGTTGTAGCAATAAGGCCAGCCAAAATCGGCACCTTCTTTCACCATCAAAAATTCTTCAGACGGTAACTCCGCACTAATCGAGTCGGTAAATACGCCGCCCCAGTTATTCAGGTTGTCACGGCCATGTTGCAACGCGTACAGTGTGTTGGTAGTCGTGTTCCAGTCGAGGGCCACGGCGTTGCGAATACCGGTTGCATAGCGCTTGCCGTCCGATTGCCGCTGGTTCAGTTTGTTTGCGTCGAATTGCCAGATACCCGCGTAGTTTTCCAAAATCGGGCAAGGCAGTTGGCCTTTTGAGCCTGGCTGACGGTCTTTTTCCTGACAAGCATTGGAAGGAGCACCGAAATTAACGAACAACCGGCCGTCGGGCGAAATAGCAATCGATTTGCTGGCATGCTGACGTTGTAGGGTCAGGCCCGTTACGATTGACTCGGGAACAGCACCGGCCATTACTTTGCCGTTGGTGAGCTTATACCGATACACCGACGTGTCAGATGAGGCGTAGAGATATCCGTTGGCAACCGCGGCACCAGTACCCGTATTCGTGCCAAACATCACGGTTTCTTCGGCGCGGCCGTCGCCGTTGGTATCACGTAGTTGCACAATGCCTTTGCCGTCTTTCAGGCGTTCCAGCTTCACAAACAACGTACCTGTGGTGGGGTCGATAGCGGCGTGCCGGGCGCGTCCGAGGTTGTCGGCAAAGACAAGGGCGCTGAAGCCTGCCGGCAGTTTAAGGCCTCCGTTATCTTCATCGGGCAAAATTCCCTGCGTGAGGGTTGTTTTCTTGGTCGGCTTGCCGGGCTTGGGCGTGACCCCTGCACAGAGAGTCAGCAGCACGACCGGAAGCAATAAAAGTGTAGTTTTCATCGAAAGGAGATTGTTTGTTTGACGGGTGAATAACCAATTTGGTCGCCGCGAAGTTAGTCAGCTACAGTAAAAACGGTCTGCTGTATACGCACTGAAGTCGAAATCTTGATCCGCTTCAGCCATTCAACCCGGTCAACGCCATGAATTCACAACCAACTGCCAACGAAACGGAGCAGGATCTGCCCGACAGTAACACCCTGGGAGGTACCGAAAGTACTGGGGCGGGCCCTGACGGAGAACAAGCTACTACACCAACGCCCGAAACAACCGGGCTAGGTCACGACGACCTCGACAAAGCCGATGACGTGGCCCGGCGAGTCGATGAGCGTAACCAGGAAAAATAAGGATCACTCTAGTTGTAGGGGAATACAGGAAATCAGCGCGCACTTTTGCTTTCTCTATAGCAACTGGCAGGCTACCAGCAACCTACTGGCTGAGTTGGCCTTAAACCGCCCTGATTGTTACCTATGAAACTACCCCTACTGCTGGGTTGTCTGTGCGCCGGTCTGTTTGGTCTGGCTACCGACACCTGCGCGCAGGCCGATCTGCCCCGCCTGGATCTGGCCACCTTACGTATCCCTGCTAACTGGCAACGCGCTGGCGGAGTGTCTGTAAGTCCCGACAGCCCTGCCCTGAAAAACAGAGTCGGCAGCGAGTCAATGCTGATCAGCTCTGGAAAAGAGCCGGTAACGCTGGCTAGCCCGGTCAGTGATTTCGCCCTTCGTTTCGACATGCTGATGACGCCCGGTGCTGCCGTGCTGTTGCAATTACCCAACGGCGAGGCGATCGATCTGACGACTGCCCGCGACATTACACCACTCCTGAAGTCGGCTGGTCTTTGGCAGTCGATCCGGTTAGATTACCGGGCCAATAGTGGACTGATGGGGCCTGCGCTCGAACGGCTCCTGGTAAATGGAGTAGTTGTGCGCGAAGGTTATAAACTGACTCGTTCTGCCTCCGGGTCTGGGCCTGTACAACTTATGGCCGCTGCTGGTGCGGTGGCTGTCAGAGATGTAGGCTTCCGGGCACTGGAAAACCGCAGCGTAGCCAGTTGGGCCGGACCACTCCGCTACAACCTATACGGCGAAAGCATTGAAACCAGAGAAGAACTGGCTGGGAAAACACCTGTTAAATCAGACACGGTTAGCCAGATTAGCTATAATGTGTCGTATGGTCGTTCGGGGCGTTTTGCCCTGCTGTTCGAAGGCAAACTGAACGTACCTACAGCGGGTGACTACCAGTTCGATCTGGTGATGGGGGGAGTAGCCGGACTATGGGTCGACGGGAAACCAGTGATTCCGATGGTATACGACGAACTGGGTGCGGTAAAAACGCACCTGATGCCTCTGACTGCCGGTGTGCACAACGTTGAAGTAATGTACTCGCGCTCGTGGCCGCGTCCGGGTCTGGGCCTGTTCATCAGTCAAGCTGCTACGCGGCCTCAGGCGTTGCATGCTGCCGGTTCACTACCCGAATTTTCGCCGCCGGGGCAGGTTACGGTTCAGCCCGAGGCAAAGTCTACGCTGGTTCGGTCGTTTATTCAACTACCGGGCGAAAAAAATAAGCGCACAAAAGCCCTGTCGGTGGGCAACGCCAACGGCATGCATTACGCCATTGACCTTAGTCAGATGGCCTTGCTGATGGCCTGGAAAGGCGATTTTGCCGATGTAACCCAGATGTGGTACGAGCGCGGTGAGCCGCAACTGCTGAAGCCAATGGGGACGGTCATTATGCCGTCGCCCCGCCCGGCATTCGCCCTGTTGCCAAATGCCAACACGGCCTGGCCCGACAGTCTAACCGAAGAGACGCTCAACTACGGTGGGCTGGTGCTCGCTAAAGATGGCTCGCCGACGATGGAATACACCATGGGGGGGCTGACTGTTTATGAGCGACTGTTACCCACCGCCAACAAGCTCGACCACTCGTTTACGATAACCGGCAACCCAACCAATGCCGGGCAGGCTCAGTCGCTCTATTGCCGATTGGCCGCCGGAAAAAACATCGAAGAGGTAGCAAAGGGCCTATTCGCCATCAATGACCGAAGCTATTATATCCGGGTTGACCCGAAAACCAGCCTGACGCTCCGGCAACAGGGCCCGCAGCAAGAGCTGATGATGCCCGTTGCGCTCAGGAATGGCGCGGCCACGGTACAATACGCAATCGAATTCTAACGATGGAACACATCTCCTGGGCCGACTTTATGAAGGTCGATATGCGGGTGGGTACGGTCGTGGCGGTGGAGCCTTTTCCGGAAGCCCGCAAACCCGCCTACAAACTCACCATTGATTTCGGGGTTGAGATTGGCGTCAAACGGACTTCGGCTCAGATCACGACGCTCTATCAGCCTGATACGCTTGTAGGCCAACAGGTAATTGCGGTGGTCAACTTCCCGTCAAAACAAATCGGGCCATTCATGAGCGAGTGCCTGGTGATGGGCAGCGTAGCGGCTGATGGAACTGTAACACTTTTAACAACAACGCAGGCCGCCGAAAACGGGCTGCGCATCGGATAATAACTTCCCCCAACCTGCAGGGCGGTTCGCCGCTGAGGCTCGAAAACCTTGTAGGTTTAAACTGTCTTCAACCCGTGAAAAAACAACTGATACAGTCCCTGGTGGCGGTAGTCACGCTGTCACTCTTTCATTCCTTCGCGCTGGCCCAGAAGCCGCCCGGCGAAGACGATTACTATCGTATTGTTACACTCCCCATTCCCGATGGAATACAGCTTGAGGTCGGTGGTATGACCTCGCTGCCCGACGGTAGGCTGGCGGTGAGCACCCGGCGCGGCGATGTGTGGCTGATTGGCAACCCCTACATGCAGGGCAGCCGACAGCCTACGTTCAAGCGATTCGCTACAGGACTACACGAGCCGTTGGGGTTGCTGTACCGCACTGTTGGCCCTCACAAGGGAGAGCTGTTTGCCACGCAGCGCGGCGAAGTAACCCGCCTGATCGACACCGACGGCGACGAGGTAGCCGACGAGTACCGCGCGTTCTACAAATGGCCGCTGTCGGGCAATTACCACCAATACAGCTATGGGCCAATCCCCCTGCCCGATGGCGACATGGTTATTACCCTCAACCTCGACTGGATTGGTAGGGGGGCTAGTCAATCAAAATGGCGCGGCTGGATGCTGAAACTGAACGACAAAGGCGAAATGACTCCCTGGGCTACAGGCCTTCGCTCGCCAGCGGGCTTCACCGCTCTCCGCGATGGCAGCATTTTCTACGCTGAAAATCAGGGCGACTGGGTTGGTTCTGGCCGGGTTACGCATCTCGAAAAAGGCGACTTTGCCGGTAACCCCGCTGGTCTGCGCTGGTCGGGTGAGCCGGGTTCGCCGCTGGCACTGAAACCGGAAGACGTACCCAGCACCGGCAAGCCAATGTTTGAAGTCGCCAAAACCGTGAAGAACCTGAAAGTGCCCGCTGTCTGGTTTCCCCACACGCTAATGGGCATTTCGACCTCCGATATTAAGGAAGACACCACAAACGGAGCGTTCGGACCGTTCTCAGGACAACTGTTCGTAGGCGATCAGGGACACAGCAAAGTGATGCGCATGAGCCTCGAAAAGGTGAATGGCAAGTGGCAGGGCGCTTGTTTTCCCTTCCGTGAAGGGTTGCAATCGGGTATTTTGCGGATGATGTGGGGCCAGGATGGGTCTATGTTCGTGGGTATGACCAGCCGGGGATGGGCCGCCACGGGGAAATCGCCCTTCGGTGTGCAGCGCCTTGTCTGGACGGGTAAAATGCCGTTCGAAATGAAGACGATCCGCTCAAAACCCGATGGCTTCGAGATCGAATTTACCCTGCCCGTCGACCGGAAAACGGGTGAAGATCCAGCCAGTTACAGCCTCAACAGCTTTACCTATAAGTACCACAGCACCTATGGTAGCCCCATCGAAGACGCCCGCCCGGTGCCAATTCGGGGCGTTGTTTTGAGTCAGGATGGCCGCACGGCGCGTATTGTAGCCGACACAACCCTACGTGAGGGCTACATCCACGAAGTAAAAGCCGAAGGTGTGAAGTCGGCCTCAGGTACGTTGTCATTGCTCCATAACACGGGCTATTACACGCTCAATGCCATTGCGCCCGGCGAGGTAGCAAACGTACCTGCTCGCCTGATGGCCTCAGCGAGCGCAAATGCCATGCACGACCACAGCAGCATGATGGCCAGCACATCGGCCAAAGCTGGTATGGCGGCAAAACCCGTTGCTAAAGGCGGCAAAGCTACTCCGGTCAAAGCAGTAGTCTCGGCCAAGCGCGTAGTTGACATGCCCGCCACCTGGACCAATGGCCCCGACCAGACGATCAGCATCGGTACTAAGCCGGGTTTGAAATTCGACACCG
This sequence comes from Fibrivirga algicola, assembly GCF_011742925.1. Classification (GTDB taxonomy): domain Bacteria; phylum Bacteroidota; class Bacteroidia; order Cytophagales; family Spirosomataceae; genus Fibrella; species Fibrella algicola. Next base: position 658,026 of record NZ_WAEL01000002.1, on the reverse strand, counting down.
AGAAAGTAGATGTGAAGGCAGGTAGCCGAATCAAGTTTGTCTTCAATAATAACGACGATATGCTGCACAATTGCGTGATCGTGAAGCCCGGCACCGCCAACGCCGTAGGCAATCAGGCACTGCGGCTGAACCTGAACGGGGCAAAGATGAACTATGTACCTACCTCGTCCGACGTACTGTTCCACACGAACATCCTGCAACCCGAGTCGGCCGAGAGCATCTACTTCACGGCCCCCACCGAGCCCGGCGACTACCAGTTCGTCTGTACCTTCCCCGGCCACTCATCACTGATGCAGGGTACATTGCGCGTGGTGAAATAGAATCAGTATAAAGCGTGAAAAAGCGAAAAGACAGAAGCTCTTTTCGCTTTTTTTATGCCTTTGCAACTACGTGCATAGGCCGATTGTGCCATTCAGGTACGTTGTGCATCCATACTGATAGACTATGGCCGTAAAATCTCCATTGCTTATGAACCGTATTGTGCTGCTGATCTTGCTGATTTTAAGCTCAACCTGTGTGCGTGCTCAGGAATCTGTTGAAAAAACCGACTCGACCATTACGCGTATTGTTTACCCTGAAAAAGAATTGAAGCTGTGGTATGGGAGTGACGATTTCAGAGTCGATAGGTTTGTGATTCTTCCTAACTATACGCTTCTGTATAACAATGAGTTATCTACATTTCGATTGCTCAGTAATGCAGAGAATTTAGTTAAAGATGAGGAACGCCTCCTGGCTATTAAGTTGATAAAACCATACCGTGTAAATGTTGGGAATGACCAGAAATGGGCACTGGGACCAACGACGACGTGGTTCACGGTACTAACTGACTCAACCGTTATAGCTGGCACCGTGTTGTTTAGTGGGCTGAATGGAGTGCCTGGCTATCTGTTAATTACGATCAAAAATGACAAACTGCTTATTGATCAAAAGCACTTTGATCTGGATTGCAAAACGGATGCTATTGACTCGAATAATATGCAGTTGCTGTCCCAGTATGTGGATTATAAAGGATTGCAACTCTATTCCAGCTTGTTCGTCTTAGCGCCAACACCGAAAAATAAGTTTGTTGTCAAAAAAAGTGTTTACCTGAAAACGGCGCAAAAACCCCTGTATCCCTGTTATGTCAGAGAAGACAACTTGGAGGAACCGGCGGAAAAGAGGCAGCTGATTCCCTTTCAGCTCATCGCTACGAATGACAGATTGCTTATCTACGATCCCGAAGCCGAACGGCTACGTGTAGTCACTACGGATATTGCCAATCCGGTGCTGCTCGACGTAGCAGAGGCCTTACCTGGCAACGTACCCAAGGGCCGCAAATTTGGCCGCGAGTTTATGGTCGACAGGGTAACGAAGCAATTGTACTACAAAACGCTGGCTGATTCGAATGGTAGTGTCGATCAGTTGGTAATGGGCGTCGACTTGAAAGCTGATAAAATCACGTTTGATCCAGTTTTGCGTAGCGGTATGAATGACTATTTCAGCCGGTATGTCAACAACCGGAAACTGTTCTTCTACGACAGCAAAAAAGGCTACATCTACGTGACCAATGCCGACTTGCCCTGATCAACGCACGGCTGGTTCGAGTAGTTGAATCGTGCCGTTGGTGGCGTCAATTTCGGCGTTGAGGCCCACGGGGAGGGTGAATTTGTCGGTGATATGGCCGATCATGGAGCCCGTAAAGGCAGGTACGTTCAGCGGTTCTAGGTACGTTGTCAGAATGTCTTCCAACGTCAGTGAGCCGTAGCTGTTCTCTGAGTCGCACTTGGTGCATTTGCCGAAGACCACCCCGGCTACCTGATCCAGAATGCCAGCCAGTTTAAGTTGCGCCATCATTCGGTCGATGCGGTAGGGGGCTTCCTGCACATCTTCCAGAAAAAGAATGGCACCTTTCCAGTCAGGTACGTAGGGCGTGCCGATGAGGTGGCTCAGTACCGTCAGGTTGCCGCCAATGAGCCGACCGCGCGCTATGCCGGGCCGAATGGTGGTGATTCGGTCGCGGGTAGGAGCCAGCGTTGCACTCTCATCGGCCGGGTTCCGGAACTGCACGGCCTCGCCATCGACAAGTACCCGTTTCAGCCAGTCGGAGGTGAACCGGTTCCAGGTGACTGCGCCAACGGGGCCATGCATGGTGACCAGGCCAGTTTTAGCGGTTATCGCCAGCAGGAGCGCCGTAATATCACTGTAGCCAAGTATAATTTTGGGTGTGCGTCGAATCTGATCGTAATTAATCAGGGGCAAAATACGGGCGCAACCCCAGCCGCCGTGCATGGCCATAACCGCGTGGACAGACGGATCGGCAAAAAAAGCGTTCAAATCGGCGGCCCGATCTGCATCACTACCAGCCAAATACCCGTAACGGTCATAGAAGTGAGCCGATAATTTGGTTTTAAAACCCAGCGCCCGGAGTGATTCGATGGTAATTTGTACTGTTTCGCGGCTGTAGGCGGGTGCGGCCGGGCAGAAAAGCCCGATTGTATCACCAGGTTTAAGCCTGGGCGGTTTACTAACCGGAACAAGTGACGACTGCTGTACGGAAAGGCGGGTTGCAAATGGTGCCAGTAAGGCCGATTTAAGCCAGATACGGCGTGGAATCATCATGGTGATTTTCGCTCTGAAAGCGGGAATTTCATTATTTATACCCGGAACAAATGGGCTTTTGTGCCGGTTTTGATTCATTCAGTAGAAAGCTATTTTCGCCACCTTTGGCACCCTATAGAGCACTTCGCGACAGTACAATACATGAAGCCATACGCCCAGTATACCGCTAATGAGTTGGCGGCCGATGACCTTTTTATCCGCTGGGTGCAACACCCCGAGGATGATGAGGTGGCAGCGTACTGGCAGGGTCTCGAATTGCAGCAGCCTCAGCTACGTGTACGCTTTAGAGATGCCCGCCAATTGGTGCAGGATATGACCCAGGCGCTGACGCTGAATAGCTTGAAGCAGGACGAAATGGCAACCGTCTGGGCGCGTATTCGGGGCTCATTGCAGGATATGGAAGATGTCCGTCCCCTGCGCCCTGAGGTACGTTCGTTTATTGGCTGGTGGTATTTCGCCCGTTCTATTGCTGCCACTGTGGGCATTATTCTGTTGGTGGGCTGGACGGTTTATAAGCAGTACTCGCAGGAGTCGTCGCGGATAATAACTACCACAACACAGTCACGACGTATAGTGCTCCCCGATGGCTCGGTCGTTACGCTGTTGCCTCACAGTCGATTACGGTATACGCCGCGTGGTTTTGCCCGTGAGAGCGCCTCAGAAGGGGCCTCAATCGTTGAATTGACTCGGGCTGTCTGGCTCGAAGGAGCTGCCGATTTTGAGGTAGCGCATACCAGAGCCAGCGGCGTATCCAATTCGTTTCGGGTGCATACCGACAACCTCACGGCCGAAGCCACCGGAACGCGTTTCCACGTGAGCCATGAGCAGGGCGAAACCCGCGTGCTGTTGCACGATGGCGAACTCGATTTGCTGGTGGGCCATCGTCAGGTACGTCACCTCTCGCCCGGCGAATCGGTGCTGGTTGCCGGCGGCGACCTTCATGCCGAATAAGTTGCGGGTTTCGTTGGCATCTTCCTGTGGCAATGACAACGAAACCCGCAACTCATCTACACGAGCTTTCCTTTCAATAGCGCCATTTCGGCGGTTGGCGTAGCGCCTTCGTATAAAATGCGATACACTGCATCCACGATGGGCATACGTACCTGATACGTCGAATTGATCGCGTAAATACTGCGTACGGCGTAGTAGCCTTCGGCAATCATGTTCATCTCGGTCTGGGCCGACTGAATGGTGTAGCCCCGGCCAATGAGCGTACCAAACGTGCGGTTCCGGCTAAAGGGCGAATAAGCCGTTACCAGCAGGTCGCCGAGGTAGGCCGACCGGCTCAAATCACGCTCCATTGGGTACACGGCATCCACAAAGCGGCGAATTTCCTGCATGGCGTTTGAAACAAGCACCGCCTGAAAGTTGTCGCCGTAACCCAGGCCGTGGGTGATGCCGCAGGCCAGCGCGATGATGTTTTTCATAACGGCACTGTACTCGACTCCATACAGATCGTTGAGTGGCGAGGCCTGCACAAAGCGGCAGGTCAGCAGGTCAGACACCCGTTGAGCACACTCGTTGCCGGTCGAGGCGATGGTCAGGTACGACTGTTTTTCCAGCGCTACTTCTTCGGCATGGCAGGGGCCAGCAATGCAGCTGAGGTGATCTTTGGGTACGTTGTAGGTTTCTTCGGCCCAATCTGTCACCAATTGGTTAGTGGCAGGAATCATGCCTTTGATGGCAGAGACCACGTGCTTACCGGCAAAATGAGTGGGCGTCAGGCCAGTCAGAGCTTCAGCGATGAAGGCGGCCGGAACAGCCAGAATCACAAAATCGGCATCGCGAATAGCCTCCCGGATTTTGGTGCATACTTTCACCTTCCGGGGGTTGATCTGCACATCGCTGAGGTAACTTCTGTTATGGTGAAACTGCCGGATATGATCGGCGTCGGTCTTGCTGCGCAGCCACCAGCGGACCGAGTTATTACCTTCCGACAGGATTTTAATTAAAGCGGTGGCCCAACTGCCGCCACCAATCATGGCTATTTTTACGGGTGTCGATGACTTCATAGAACAAATAAACCCGTTTTCGACCCGAATGGCCAAAAATTGGCTAAACAGACTTTGTTTGCCTTATGCTCGTCATCCTCGGACCCACCGCCAGCGGTAAAACGCGCCTAGCCGTACAGATGGCTTATCAGCTCATTGGTGAAGGCCGACCAACTGAGATTATCAGCGCCGATTCGCGGCAGGTATACCGGGGAATGGATATTGGTACGGGTAAAGATCTGGCCGATTACCAGATTGATGGTCAGATTGTTCCGTATCACCTGATCGATATTATCGACGCCGGGCAGGACTATAATGTGTTTCGTTATCAGCTGGATTTCGATCGGGCCCTGCAGGCTATACTAAGCCGCGGGGCGGTACCTATCCTGTGCGGTGGCTCGGGCTTATACATCGAAGCCGCCCTCCGCCCGGACGCTATGCTCCCGGTTCCGCCCAATGAGGCACTCCGGTCTGAACTGGCTCCCCTGTCTGATGCTCAGTTGCTGGAGCGGTTTGCCCAAACGCTGTCGACCTATTCCGACAAGGCCGACACCTCGACCCGGAAACGGCTGATTCGGGCCATCGAAATCGGCACGTACCTGAACGCGCACCCCGATGTTGTACCAGCACCCCGCCCGCCGTTGCCGCCGTACCGGGTTATTGGCCTCGATCCGCCCGTTGCAGTCCGCCGTGATCGTATCAGCCGCCGCCTCCGCGACCGGCTACAGCATGGCCTCATCGACGAGGTAGAGCGGCTGTTAAAGGCCGGAATTGCCCCCGAAAAATTGATCTTCTACGGCCTCGAATACAACTACGTAACGCAGTATGTGTTGGGTGAGCTGCCTTATGGTGAACTGGTTACGCAGCTGGAAACCGCTATCCATCAATTTGCCAAGCGCCAGATGACCTACTTCCGAAAAATGGAACGCGACGGGCTGGTGATTGAGTGGAGGTAAGGGCGGAGGGCTTGGGGCAGGGGGGGCTGACGCACGATTAGTTTGGCGTCAGCAACACGCACTGCCCCAAGCTCTATGCCCCTTGCTATTCTTGCACCCACTCGCGGTGAGGAGCGTCGGGGCCTAAGTGAAAACACCTACGGCAGCGCGCTTCGTAACTGTCTGTTTCTCCGAGTAGTACGCGCTCTTGTGAAGGCACAAGGCGGTACGAATAATGAGCAATATCCCCACAGACCACACATATGGCATGAACTTTGGTAACAAACTCAGCAACAGCCATTAACTGAGGCATGCAACCAAACGGTTTGCCCGAAAAGTCCATGTCGAGGCCAGCTATAATGACCCGTTTCCCATCGTTTGCTAACTGGTTGCAGACGTCTACAACGGCTGAATCGAAGAACTGAGCTTCGTCGATTCCGACCACGTCGCAGGCATGGGCCAGGGGTAGAATAGACGCGGCGTCAGGCACGGGTATGGATGTGATCACCGACGAGTTGTGCGAAACGATGTTCTGGTCGTGGTAACGTGTGTCGAGGCTTGGTTTGAAAATACCTACGTTGAGTTTGGCAATCCGGGCGCGGTTGAGCCGTCGAATCAGCTCTTCTGTCTTGCCTGAAAACATGGAGCCGCAAATCAGTTCTATCCAGCCTACGCGCAAATGAGGCGGTTCGCGTCGACGGGTGGGTTCAATAAACATACTAGTAAAGACGTTGGGATGCTATCAGCACAGTTGGGCGAGGCCCATTTTGAGGGGTTCATTCGGGCCGTAATCCGCAAACGATACGTCGAACGGGACCTGTTGCACAATTTTTTGGGCCTTCAAATCGAGGTTTCTCAAAAGCGGCTGCTTGATTTCAATATATTTACAAAGCAAAGGCTTTTAACAATGTCGAACAAGTTCAATACAAACGCACTCAACGAATACAGTAAGTCGTATGCCCGGCGGGTGGCAGCAGACTTTTACCATGCCAATCCGACAATTTCCGGTAAACAGATTCTGAATCTGACGCCGGTAAATCAGGTTAATCTATTCGTTGTCAGTAGCTTATTCGACAAATGGAAGGCAGAGACGGAGAAGTTTCGCAGTCCCTTTTTTGATTTTAGCAGTCCTGAAGTAGAAGAGGCCCTGCGGTCGTTTATGAACGTGGTATCGCAGCATATCGCTGTTCGCCGCGAACACCTTGAACCGTTGCTGGCCGACGCTACCAAGCGAACGCTAATTGCGCTGTTCGACCCCCGCTACTACTACGACGACCAACTGCGGAATCAGCCCGACTTCACGCTCACGGCCGAAAACCTGCGTCACCTGATTCGATATACGCAGATCAACAAATTTGTTCCGCTGGCGCTGGAGCAGCGACTCAACGGCCGACCCTTTGTGTATGTGAACCAGGCGCTCGGCTACCTGGACGAGATTCTGACGCAGCGCGTGCAGGAACTGGAACGGCCCGAGAAATACGTTGAGATGTTTTCGGAAAAAGTGGCGATGGATCTGTCGATACTGCTGCGTGGTCAGGCACTGGAGAATTATCATTCGCCGTCTGCCCGCTCTTTTTTCGATCTGGACGAAGACGCCCCGCAAGCGAAAGCACTACCCGTACCTCCTCCGGCTGCAGCAAGTGCGCCCCCGGTTAGTATACCGACCCCACCGCCAGCCGAGCCGGTTGCCATTCCAAATTTAGTGGACGAAGAGCCTGCGGGCCCTGAGACCGTTGCGCTTAACGGCACCGGAAACGGCACTTATTTCACAACGTATTCTGACGCGCCAACGGCCCCTAGCAACCAGCCTAGTGTATTATCGACTGAGGTTGAGTCGCCTACTTTTTCGCTGAACACGGGTGCCGATAGTACGCCTGTACCGGGCGTGGCCACCCTGGGCGATTCATTGCAAAAGGTGAGCACTGGCAGTCTAGCCAAGAGTATTTCGCTCAATCAGAAATTCCGGTTTATCAATCAGCTTTTCAATGGTAGTGCCGATGCATACAATGAAGCCATCGCCGAGCTCGATCAGATGACCAATTACGGCCAGGCACTTGACATGATTTCGTACCGCTACGCCAACCAGTTCATGTGGAATATGGAGAGCGACGAGGTGACTGAACTAGTGGAAATTCTGAAAAGGCGATTCTAAGGATAAAGAGCTATAACACAGAGACACGGAGCGCACAGAGTAAGTGAGTAGTAACTCAAAACCTCTGTGTGCTCCGTGTCTCTGTGTTTAATTCCTGCTTATAATAAGTCTTCCAGCGCCTTCCGTAAATCAGGGAATTTGTAGCGGAAGCTGGTTTCGTCGGCGATGCGGCGGTTAAGTACGTTGTTGCCACCCAGTACCGTGATGGCTAGTTCGCCAAACATCAGTTTAATGACAAACGCGGGAATATTGGGCAGAATCTGCGGGCGGCCAAGCACTTTAGCGATCAGGCGCGTCAGGTCGGCATTGGTTACCGGCTGGGGAGCCACGCCGTTGTAAACGCCCGTCCACTGCGTGTTTTTTGTGGCCTCGATAAACAGGTTGCAGATATCGTCGAGGTGAATCCAGGAAATGTACTGCTGGCCGGAGCCAATGGGAGCACCCGCCCCTAGCTTGATGGGCTGCACTAGTTTGGGCAACGCACCGCCCTCCATCGTCAGCACAACGCCCGTCCGAATTCTAACGGTGCGAATGCCTAAGGCCGAAACCGCTTCTACCGATCGTTCCCACGCCCTGGTGACCTGCGCCAGAAAATCGTTTCCGCCCTGGCTGTTCTCGCGAAGGGGACGATCGCCGGTGTCGCCGCCGTAGTACCCAATGGCCGATGAAGACACAAAGCTCTTCACGTGGTGCTGGGTATCTTTCAAGGCGCTGGCGAGCAGGGCCGTCGACTGCGTGCGGCTATCCAGAATTTCGCGTTTGCGGGCATCGGTCCAGCGGCCATCGGCAATACCGGCTCCGGCTAGATGAATGATGTGATCGGCGGTCTGGATGGCGCGAATATCGAGCTGACCTTTCTCAACGTCCCAGAGGTAGGTTTTAACGCCATTTTGTTCCCGGGCCGAGCGGCTCAAGTGGCTAACGCTGTAGCCCTGTTGTTGTAGAAGTTCAGTAAGTCGGCGGCCGATTGTGCCCGTTCCGCCCGTGATTAGAACAGTTTCCATGTGGGATCAATTATCAATGTGCATTGATCGACTGTCAACTGAGTCGATCGAGGAGTGGCTCTTTCCGGACCGCTTCATACCCTATAAACCCGTTAACATGGAAATTGTGCTAAAACACTTGCCTGGTGATTTCGTGTCAACAAGCAACGTACCTGTGCTTCAGTACAAACAGCTCAGTGGTACCATTCGGTTGGCGTATCCAACTGCCGGGCATAGTGGGCCGAAGCGCCTGCGTAGACGTACCTGAGAAGTTTGTTCATGTCGGCTTCAAACTCCATATAGTAATCGGGGTCCAGCTTATTCAGCTTCTTCAGAATGGCATCGGTACGTTTGGCTACATAGATCGCGCACTTTTCTGTTCGGCTGCTGAGGCGTTGCAGTATGCTGGCATGGTTATCCATGAAGCTATTGAGCATATGAATGGTTAGCTCTACCTCGCCATACGTGTCCTTTGTCACTTTCACATGGCGCGTGATATGCCCGCTCACCGTGCGCATGTCCATCATCATCCAGGCGGGTGAATCCTGACTGACAATAGCGATTCGGTCGGTGATGGCGCGAATGAGCTGCCGTCGGTAATCGAGCGTGGTTTTGTGTTCGACCAATTCGTACTCCAGCTTCTCGGTCAGGATCGAGTCTTTGGCAATAAGTCGTAGCAGCAGCTTGTCCTTCTCTTTGTCGGGCAGGTGCGTAATGGCTCGTTTCAGGTCGGGGCTTAGGGCGGTGGGCATGGCTTGTCGATGGTAAGCTGACGCGTCGGGTTACGGTTTACCGTTTGATCAGGCGTGTAAACGTGAGCGAGAGATCGAGCAGGATCATCTTGGCGCGCGCATTTCGTTCGAGGTGATAGGCGCCTTCGTTCAGGTCACCAACCATGCGCTCAATCAGGGCGGGTTTGAGCACTTTACCAAAATTACGCACAAAGTTAAGCTCATCATCGGGTAGGCGCAGGAGCTGTTCAGCCCCTTGTTGCCAGAGAAAGAGGTCGCGGCAAAGGCGCAGGCTGTAGTCGAACAGGTTTTTCTGACGCTCTTTCGGAATCTTGTCGAACTCATCGGCTTGTTTGACCAGCCAGGTCAGATCCTGCCGATAGCAGGCGCGCATCCAGTCGGCAAACCAGGTATGTTGGTTACTACTGGCCAGGTCATCGGCTTTCGATTGTCCTAACTGCATAGCCTGTGCCATGTCGCCGTCGCTCAGGTAAGCAATGCGCCGTGCCTTTGTTTCGTCGAAGTTGAGCGTTTGCCGCAGGTACGTGGCCACTTCGGTATCCGTAAAGTTTCGTATCGGAATGCGCTGGGTACGTGACAAGATAGTGATGAGCAGCTTATCGGGCTGGTTGGTTACGAGCAGAAACAGCGTGCGCTCGGGCGGCTCTTCCAGCACCTTGAGCAGGGCGTTGGCCGCCGTGGCGTTCATTTGCTCGGGCAACCAGATAATCATGAGCTTGTAGGCGCCTTCGTAGGCTTTCAACGAGAGCCGTTGCAGGATATTCCGCGCCTCTTCAGCCGAGATGTTGGCCTGCTTATTGTCGCCACCGGTCGCATCCAGCCAGTCGGTGAGGGTGCGGTAGGGGCTGGCCGTCAAAAACTTACGCCACTCGGGCAGCAGCGACTCACTGCTGTTTTTTCCCTTGATATTGACCACCGGATACACCATGTGCAAGTCGGGGTGGACCAGTTTGGCCGTTTTAATACATGAGGCGCACTGCCCGCAACCGTCTGTCCGGTCGGGTTCGGTCAGGCGGGTTTCGCAGTTGACGTAGGTTGCCAACGCTAGGGCAAGCGCCATGTTGGCGCTGCCGGTTCGCCCGTCGAATAGGAGCGCGTGAGCCAGGTGATTGGTTTGAACGGCCCGCACCAGGGTTTCCTTGGTGTCGTCATGGCCGATGATTTCAGAAAATAGCATTGCTCTGCGAAGATAGCTTGTTTCGGCGTAGACCTGTAGTTGACCTGCTGGCAGAGCGTCTTGCGTCTGCGGGTCTACGCTGAAACAAGCTATCTTTGTTGTTCACAGTAAAATCACTGTTCCCATTGCGCGTTGTTCATTTAAACACGTACCAGACCACTGGCGGTGCCGCCGTAGCTGCCGGTCGGCTCAACCAGGCGTTGAATCAGGTTGGCGTCGACAGTACGTTGCTTGTGCAGGAGGCCACCCGGGCCGAGGCCAATGTCGACGCACTGGCCACTAGCTTTTTAGCCAAAAAGATGGCCTTTGCCCGTTTTGGTGGGGAGCGCCTCGCTTTTTTGCCCTACGAAAAAGATAAGTCGGTTCGTTTCCAGTTTTCGCCTGCCGTAACGGGTGTCGACCTGACTTACAATTCGCTGATCCGACAGGCGGATGTGCTGCATCTGCACTGGGTTAATTTTGGCTTTTTTTCGGTAGAGGGGTTAGCTACTTTACTGCAATTGGAGAAGCCTGTAGTCTGGACGATGCACGATATGTGGCCGTTTACGGGTGGTTGCCATCATAGCGGCACCTGCGAGAATTACCAGCGCGAATGTGGTAACTGTGTCCCTTTTCTAAGGAATCCAGGCCCTAACGATCTGTCGCACCAGGTATGGGAACGGAAGCAGAAAGCGTACGCAATGGCGAATGTAGTGCCGGTTGGTTGCAGCGAATGGCTGGCGAACCGGGCCCGGAAAAGTGGTCTGTTTCGCCCCTTTTCGGTGCTGAACATCCCTAACCCGATCGACACCAATTTATTTCGACCAATCGAAAAGCAACAGGCGCGCGAAGCGTTGGGGCTGCCTACCAACCGACGTTTGATTCTGTTTGCGGCGGCGAAGGTGAGCACGGTAGGGAAGGGGTTCAATTATTTTCAGCAGGCGTTGCACCAGCTACACAGCCAGCTGGAGAATCCCCGCGAAGTGGAATTGCTCATTTTTGGAGCGGGCGACAAAGGTCTACTGCACGAACTGCCGTTTCAGTATCATTTTTTGGGTCCATTGAGCGACATGACGAAGATCAGCCAGGCCTACAATGCTGCTGATATGTTCGTGATTCCGTCGCTGGCCGAGAACCTGCCTAATACCATCATGGAGGCCATGGCCTGCGGCACGCCCGCGGTGGGCTTCGAGGTGGGCGGTATTCCCGAAATGATTCAGCACCGCGAGTCGGGCTATCTGGCGCAGTACAAGTCGGCCGAGGATTTAAGCGCGGGCATGAATTGGCTCTTGAGCCTGTCACCGAACAATTATGCCGCCATTTCGCACGCTGCCCGTCAGCATGTACTCGAACACTACGACGAATCAGTTGTGGCGGGGCAGTACGCGGGTTTGTACGAATCGTTACTGGGCGACGTATAGCAGTAGTACCGAAGCTCTAGTTTCGGTAGAATTTGACAGGACTAGTCTACCGGAGCTGAAGCTTCGACAGTACATATTCCCATGATCTCCATCATCACCATAACCTACAACGCCGACCGGTTTCTGGAGCGAACGATTCAGAGTATTGTGGGGCAGCAACAGGCTATGCTGGGCGTCGACTATGAGTATCTGATCGTTGACGGGGCATCGACAGATGGTACGCTGGATATAGTCCGGCGATATGAAAAATACATTTCACGTTGGCTGTCAGAGCCAGACAAGGGGCTCTATGACGCCATGAATAAGGGGCAACAGATGGCCCTTGGCGAATACGTCTGGTTTATGAACGCGGGCGATGAACTGCATGATTCGCAGGTATTGGCTCGTCTACTGACTCAGGTACGTTCCCCGTCGGCCAACGGCCCTGCCGATGTGTATTACAGCGATGCACTTTTCGTAAACGACGATGGGTCACCCGTTGGTTTACGCTCTCAGGTAACACCGCACACCTTATCGTCGGGTGGCGTTACAGGTACGTTGCGTTGGCAAGATATGGCCCTAGGCATGAAGGTCAGCCATCAGGCATTCGTTGTTCGGAGAACCATTGCACCAACGTACCCAATTACTAACCTCAGTGCCGATCTGGATTGGGAAATTCGTTGTCTGAAAGCGGCCAGGCGTATTGAGCAGCTGCCATTTGTGCTGTGCCGTTACCTCATAGGTGGACTATCAAAGCAAAAGCATCGCCAATCGTTGATCGACCGGTTCAAGGTATTAACCTGGCATTTCGGCCTGTTGCCAACCCTCTGGAATCACATACGGATTGTTGGCCGGGCTATGGGTCGAAAGCTATCGCACTAAAAAAGCCTACAAGCTCTGCGGACAGAACCTGTAGGCTTCTTACTATATAAGGCGGACTGTAATCCGCCTATGTATCGTACGCTTGCGGACTAAAGCCCACGTTACGTGCCCGGTTAGGTCAGAACGCTAACTTTCTCAGCGACAGTCTCTACAGACGTTACCAGGTCAGTTGTCTTTTCGTCTGGTAGAATAAACGTCAGCGGCTTACTGACCTGCTGCGGTAGCAACGCAATGTCGAGCACTTGTCCAACCGTGTCTACGTAATGGAATGTCAGGTCCTTCACGTAAGCCGGGTTGATTTCTTCTACATCTTTGCGGTTTTTCACGCACATAATAATTTGCTTCACGCCCGCCCGGTTGGCCGCCAGGATCTTTTCCTTGATGCCGCCTACGGGCAGTACTTTACCCCGAAGCGTAACCTCACCGGTCATGGCCAGGTAAGGCAGTAGCTTGCGTTGCGTGAAAATCGACGCCATCGAGGTAACCATCGTGATACCCGCAGACGGGCCATCTTTGGGTACGGCACCCGCAGGTACGTGTACGTGCAGATCGTAGTTGCTAAAGATCCGGTAGTCGATTCCGATTTCATCAGCGTGAGCTTTCAGATACGAGAGCGCCGTCATCGCCGACTCTTTCATCACGTCTCCCAGTTGGCCCGAGAGGGTCAGGGCGCCTTTACCGCGACTCAGGCTACTTTCGATCAGCAGGATTTCGCCACCTACCTGTGTCCAGGCAAGGCCGGTAACAATACCCGCAATATCATCGTCAGAATACAGGTCTTTGTCGAAGATTTCGGCACCAAGCAGCTTGGGTACGTCGGCTGGCTTCACCATCTGGTTGTAGCTTTCCTCCATCGCAATCGACTTGGTAGCCTTACGGACCATAGCGCCGATCTTCTGCTCCAGGTTCCGTACACCCGACTCACGGGTGTATCCCTCGATAATGCGCAGGATCGCTTTGTCGTCGAACGCCAGATCTTTGGTTTTCAGACCATGCTCACGGCGTTGCTTCGGAATCAGGTACTTCTTGGCGATCTGTACTTTCTCTTCAACGGTGTAGCCCGTAATGTCAATGATCTCCATCCGGTCACGCAGGGCGGGATGAATGGTATCGAGCGAGTTGGCGGTGGCAATAAAGAGGCATTTCGAGAGGTCGAATTCAACGTCGAGGTAGTTATCCACAAACGTTGAATTTTGCTCAGGGTCGAGTACTTCCAGCAGTGCCGATGACGGGTCACCCCGAAAATCGCTGCTTACCTTATCGATCTCATCCAGGATAAACACTGGGTTCGAAGTGCCGCACTTACGGATATTCTGGATGATCTTACCCGGCATCGCACCGATGTACGTCTTCCGGTGACCGCGAATTTCGGCTTCATCGTGTACACCACCCAACGCCATGCGGCTGTATTTCCGACCCAAGGCTTTGGCAATCGACCGACCCAGCGAAGTTTTACCCACGCCGGGAGGGCCATAAAGGCACAGAATTGGCGCTTTCATGCCTTCGGTAGCACGTTCGCTTTTCAGCTTCAGTACCGCCAGGTATTCGAGTATCCGTTCTTTTACTTTTTCAAGTCCGAAATGATCGCCATCGAGAATCTTTTGTGCCCGCTTCAGGTCGAAATTATCTTTCGAAAATTCGTTCCACGGCAGGTCTACCATCAGTTCGATGTAGTTCATCGTGATGGGGTATTCCGGTGCCATTGGGTTGCTACGCTGCAGTTTGCTCATTTCCTTATCGAAATGGTCTTTCACTGCTTTGGGCCAGTGCTTTTTGCTGGCCTTAATACGCAACTGCTCCAGTTCGCGATCAGGGTTATCCATCCCCAACTCATCCTGAAGCACCTTCATTTGCTGGCGCAGGTAATAGTCGCGCTGCTGCTGATCGAGGTCGAGGGTTGCTTTGCTCTGAATCTCACGTTTCAGTTCCAGCAGTTGCACCTCCTTCAACATGTATTCGAGCAGCAATTGCGCCTGCTGCACACCTTCCAGCTTCTCGAGTAACATCTGCTTATCAGCAACATCTGCATTGATGTTTGATGACAGGAAGTGCAGCAAAAACATGGGGCTTTCGATATTATCGAGCGCAATGCGGGCTTCCTGCGGAATCTCCGGGTTCAACCGCAGAATCTTGTAGGCAGCTTCTTTCAGGGTCTGCAACAATGCTTTCCCTTCCTTCTTGGTTGCGTTGGGAAACGAATCGTCGATCTGCCGCACGGTAGCCGTCATGAACGGGTCTTCCTGCGTTATCTTGTTGATTTCGAACCGTTTTTTACCCTGAATAATAATTGTAATATTGCCATCGGGTAGCGTAATCATCTTGATGATGTAGGCTACGGTACCGATGTTGTAGAGGTCATCGGGCGTCGGTTCGTCTTTCTGCTGGCTATTCTGAGCTACTACACCAATGATCCGGCTACCCTTATATGCTTTTTTTACAAGACGTACTGATTTCTGTCGTCCAACCGTAACGGGAACGACCATACCTGGAAACAACACGGTGTTTCGAACAGGCAGGATGGGTAAGTGTTCAGGCACTTCATACTCCACATCGTCATCGTCGGGCGATCCGAGTGGAATCATTTCTATGCTGTCTAAATCTGTATCTGCCATGAATAGACCGGCAGTTAAATCATTTGGGAAAATCATAGGCGTTTCTGCCAAAGTGGCAGTAGGTAACGTATTGAGTGGTGTAGCGCTAGGTTGAGGAAACAGGAAAAGTTAGTCCGACAAGGAATGTGCCAGTTAAAAACCACTTCATTTATGACCGAAAGTAGCCCGAATGCAATGAAGGTAGCCGATTTTACTTTAAAGCGATACTGCCTGCACCGGTTGATTGTTTCGGAACACCACCGTTTTCTTCTGCTGATTGTACTGAATATTTACCAGGTTTACCTGGTCACTAAACAGGTCCATTAATATATCCTGTTTGATCACTACGTTCTTGAACGTATCAGCCCCGGCGGCGGGCATTTCTATATACACCCAATGGGCATCGGCCTCCTGCTCATAGCCTACATACGAGTAAGCTCTCGTCTTACGCTGGCTATCGGCCATGACAAAGTGCTTACGCACATATTTTTCCAGTAACTGATCGAGCTTGGTAGGGCCGCCAAACTGAACAGGTTTACCACCGTTTTCACGCGTCAAAGCTGTTTCCAGGTCATCCGTAAACATACGAATGCTAATTTCTACGGTTTGAGACTTTGCCTCAAACTGCATTTGCGTTAGACTGGTGTGAAAATCGTGCCGTTGAAACGACATGAGCAAGCCACCGGCCGCTAAAAGAAGGAGGGGTAAAAAAACATAATGTCGGATGGGCTGACCGCCTATCCGACACTGGTTATACACTTGTTTTAACCTGGTTACGCTCATTACTTGAAGAAAATGTCGTTCAGGAAGGCAAAAGCCATCAGGCCCAGCAATAATACCATACCTACCCGCTGCGCGCCTTCAACGAATTTATCAGACGGTTTACGGCCCGAGACCATTTCATAAATGAGCATGGCACCGTGGCCGCCATCGAGGGCCGGAATTGGCAGGGCATTGAAGAAGGCTAACGCCATGGAGAGCAACCCAGCCAGTGACCAGAAGCGCGTCCAATCCCAAACACCGCCAAACATACGGGCAATGCCAACTGGTCCGCTAAGGGCTTTAGATGCCGATACCTCTCCTTTGAAGATTTTGCCAAAGCCCCGGATGTTGTCATAAATAACGCCGAATGCGCGCTCCGTGCCTTTTGATACAGCCTCGCCAAAGGTGTAATCCACGTGGGTTTCTTTCAGGAGCGAATTAGGGAAGAAACCAATGGTGCCTTCCGGTGATACGGTTGGACGAATGGTGACCGACTCATTACCGCGCTGAAGGCCCATGGTGATCGTCTTGCCCTTGTTACCCCGAACGGCTTCCTGCACTTCGTGGAAAAAGGCGGTAGGTTTGCCATTGATGCTGGTAATGCGGTCGCCCACTTTCAGGCCGGCTTTTTCAGCTTCCGATCCTAGTTGTACCTCAGCAATGTCGAACGGAAAAACAGGGGCTACAAACTGACCGGCAGTTTCTTTGCTCGAAAACTTCTCGGCCAGGTTATTGGGTACGTCGATCCGGACGCGTTCCAGGC
Organism: Fibrivirga algicola; assembly: GCF_011742925.1. Classification (GTDB taxonomy): domain Bacteria; phylum Bacteroidota; class Bacteroidia; order Cytophagales; family Spirosomataceae; genus Fibrella; species Fibrella algicola. The sequence goes on along the minus strand of NZ_WAEL01000002.1, from coordinate 641,061 downwards.
TGCCGGCCGCGTTTGGCCGCTCAACCGTGTAAAAGCTGTTGGTACCCAGCAATACATCGGGGCTAGTGATGTCGGCGATGTTATCGAATGGCTTACCGTTGATTTCAACGATGCGATCGCCAGTTTTCAGGCCGATCTGTTTTCCGTATTCGAGGGCTACAATACCGAATTTGGCGTCCTGATTGGCGATGTAGGTGCTGCCGAGGCTGTACATCAGCGCCGTGAAGATGACGATACCCGTAATTATGTTGACGATGATACCGCCCATCATAACAACGAGACGCTGCCAGGCCGGTTTTGCCCGGAACTCGTAAGGCTGTGGGGGTAAGTTCATCTGAGCCGTATCGAGCGACTCGTCGATCATACCCGAAATCTTCACAAAGCCGCCCAGCGGAATAGCGCCAAGGCCATACTCTGTTTCGCCTTTACGGAAACTAACTACCTTGGGCGGGAAGCCAATAAAATACTGTTCTACACGCATGCCAAACATACGGGCGGCTACCAGGTGCCCCAACTCATGAAGGCCTACTAAGAGTGAAAGGGCCAGCAACAGCTGACCAACCATGATTACTGTTTCCATCTATACGTATTTAGACGTTAGAGGTTGCCTGCGGAACGGTAGACGTATATAATCCCATTCCTGTGGCTAACCATCATCGTCTTATTCTAAACAAAAGTACCAATCTTTTCGGTCGCAATTCGCCGGGTTTCTTTATCGGTAGCTACGTAATCGTCGTAGGTAGGGTTTGCCACAAACGACGCCTGTTGCATGGCCGCCTCGATTACATCGGAGATTCCGAGGAAACTTACCCGGTCGTTCAGGAAAGCGTCGACGGCTATCTCGTTGGCTGCGTTGATGATACAGGGCATGTTGCCACCTTTTTCGAGGGCATCGAACGCTAACTGTAGATTTCGGAACGTACCCAGATCGGGTTGCTCAAACGTCAGCGACGGGTACTGCGCGAAATTAAAACGAGGAAAATCTGATTTTAGTCGATTGGGATAGCCGAGTGCAAACTGAATGGGCAGTTTCATATCGGGCAGTCCCATTTGCGCCTTAATGCTGCCATCTTCAAACTGAACGAGCGAATGCACGATGCTCTGCGGGTGCACGATCACGTCGATCTGGTTGGGGCGCAGATTGAATAGCCATTTGGCTTCGATCACCTCCAGTCCTTTGTTCATCAGCGTGGCTGAGTCGATGGTGATCTTGGCGCCCATCGTCCAATTGGGGTGCTTCAGGGCCTGCGCGCGGGTTACCGTTTCCAGGTACGTTCGGTCGCGCCCCCGGAAGGGTCCACCCGAGGCCGTCAGGATTATTTTTTCAATGGGATTGTGGAACTCGCCAACCAGGCATTGAAAAATAGCCGAATGCTCTGAATCGACGGGGTAAATGTTTACGCCTCGTTCGGCGGCCATGCGCGTAATGAGCTCACCCGCTACCACCAGCGTTTCTTTATTAGCCAGCGCAATGGGCTTACCGGCTTCGATAGCCTTGATCGTTGGCAGCAGACCCGCATACCCGACCATAGCCGTGAGTACCATATCGACGGTGTCCATCTGCACCACCTCGGCAATGGAAGTCAATCCGGCATATACTTTAATGTCGAGTGGGTCGAGGGCCGCAAAGACGGTATCGTAGCGTGATTCGTCGCAGATGACTACCACGTTGGGACGTACCTGGCGTGCCTGTTCGATGAGCAGGTCGGCGTTATGGTTCGCCGTGAGCACTTCCACCTCGAACTGGTCGGGGTGGGCCAGTATCACCTCAATGGCCTGGGTACCAATAGAGCCCGTAGAGCCCAGAATGGCAATGCGGCGTTTAGGATTCGGATTCGTCATTTAGTCGGTAACGCAAATATTGAATATGACTATAATGAGGGGAATCGAGCGCCACCTTGAGCGCAGCAGGTTCGTAATTAACCTCATCTAGCATGAGTAGGAGAATGGATTTAGGGGGCAGGAGTTTACGCTTGCTGGTATAAAAACCAGTTCATCATCAACACCTCTGTAATCGTGTACTAAAAATTCACGTATGCCGCCCATTTGCCGCCGGGGGATAATTACGTGAGGAGCCTTAAGCGCTTTGTCAATTTTCTTTGTTTCCTCGCCAATAACCAAAAGCAAACTCCAGGTTGCGTTGTAATTAAGTTGATCGTTTGCCCAAGCAAGCCCGTCTGCTTCAGAAAAGCCTTTGGTATAGATTGTTATCTTTTTGATGCGTTCCAGAATAGTACAGATGTAGGTTAGGTTCTTGCTACTGAACATAGACTACATCTTTTTGCATGGCGTACTTTACAAAGGGATTCATCACCTTTTCGTTAACCAGATCGAGCTTGCGACCTAATTTACGCCGTAGGATGCGATACAGTTTTTCGCGCTCAGCCAGTGAGAGGTATCGGTTGTCTTCAACGGCAAACACCAGATCTATATCGCTTGCCGGCGATTGCTCATTACGAGCGAAACTGCCGTATAACCCAATCTGACAAACGGCAAACTCGGCCTGAAGGCGCTGCTTGAGTTCGCTCAGCGTTGTCAGAATAAAAGTCGAGTCGATTTGCTGCGTTGTCATATATGTAGCGGTTGCCCTACTTACTTAACAAAGCTAACGCATTACCTGCAAAAGCCCGTCGGCCAGGGTGCGGTCGTTGCTAAGGCGGGGGACTTTGTTCTGTCCGCCGAGCTTACCCTGACTCTTCATGTACTGCTGAAAGGCCCCGCGTGGAAGTGCCGTTAGCTTCAATGGCTGTAGAATAGACCCGCTGATGAGATCGTCGTAATACACGTTCAGCTTAGCCAGTTGCGTGTCGAGGTCCTTCACAAAACGGCTTGTATCGCGCGGTGGCTGACCAAATTCGATGAGCCATTCGTGATACGGTAGCCCTTCCGATGGACTAACCATGGGCGCTACGGTAAATTCAATAACCTCCGTTTCGGGCTGCTGCTGCATAGCGTATCGTAAGGCTTTTTCTACTTCTTCGCCAATGACGTGCTCGCCAAACGCCGAGATGAAGTGCTTGATGCGACCCGTAACCACAATTCGATGCGGGTTTCGGCTCACGAACTTCACCGTGTCGCCCAGCGAATAGCCCCACAAGCCCGCATTGTTGTTGATGATAACGGCGTAGTTCTTGCCTAACTCCACTTCGTCGATGCTCAGGCGGGGCGGGTTTTCGGCGAAATACTGATCGGCGGGAATGAACTCGAAATAGATGCCGCTGTCGGCCAGCAGCAAAAGCCCTTCGGTATGTTGTGAATCCTGATAAGCGATGAATCCTTCGGAGGCTGGGTACGTCTCGATGCTGTCGATGCGTTTGCCGATGCTCTCGAAGAGTCGGTCGCGGTAGGGAGCAAAGTTCACGCCACCGTACACGAAGACCGAAAAGTTAGGGAACACGTCTTTGATGGCCTTGCCGGTTCGCGCCTGTATACGGTCGAAGTACATCTGCACCCAGGGCGGAATACCCGAGATCAGCGACATGTCTTCGGTCAGCGTTTCGTCGATGATGCGGTCAAGTTTGGTTTCCCAGTCGTCGATCGTGTTCGTCTCGTAGCTCGGCATCTGGTTCGAGCGCAGGTAGGCCGGAATGTGGTGATTCACGATGCCCGATAAACGACCGGTATGAATGCCTGCTTTTTCGTCTAACTCGGGACTGCCCGACAGAAAAATCAGTTTCTTATCCAGGAAAGCGGAGTTGCCGGTCTCTTCAACGTAACAAAGCAAGGCGTCGCGGGCCGAGTTGATGTGGTTGGGCAGCGATTCCCGGGTCAGCGGAATGTATTTCGTGCCAGAGGTTGTGCCCGATGTTTTAGCGAAATAAGCCGGTTTGCCGGGCCACAGAATATCGGGTTCGCCGTGGGTAACGCGCTCAATGTAGGGTTTCAGAGCTTCGTAGTCGCGAATGGGCACGGCCTGCCGGAAATCGGCCTGGGTACGTATGTCGGCGAAGTGATGGTCGCGGCCAAACTGCGTTTTTGCGGCGTGGTCGACCAGTTGCCGAAACCAGCGTTGCTGCGCTTCACCCGGCTGTTCGCGCCACGACTGCTGCCGTTGCCGAACCCAGCGGGCCAGCGGTTTACTGAAAGTTGAGCGAATTCCCATACAAGGGCAAAGGTATGGCTTTCGACCGTTTTGAATAGGTGCGGCATTGCCGATTACAGGGTGATCACCGCTGGATTTCGGTAATCGTAGTGTTCTTGCCTGGCGCAATAGCCGAGCATGTTGCTAAGGAGCTGCGTGTTGCCAAGCTGGATAGCTGGGCGATTGGCGTGGCTGTGACCATAAATCCAGTAGGCCGGTTGCGTATCGAGAATCAGCGAGTCCAGGTTGGTTACGAAGCCCTGTTCCAGCAGGCTACCTGTATGGCGCGGGTGGACGCATTGCAACGAAGGCAGATGATGGGTAACCACTACAGTTGGTTCAATAACGGGTTTGGCCAGTTCGGTACGCAGAAAAGCAAGCGATGGCTGGTGCAAAAAGCGCGTGTACATGGCGGGTTTTAGCCGGTTGCCTCTGTAGTTGATCAGTTGGAAGTCGGCCATGCTAGTGCCAAGCTGGTATTCGTTCTCCTGGTCGATATGGCTCCAGAGTGTCGAGAAGAGAAAGCGTATCCCGCCATAGGTACGTGCCACGTTATTCAGCAGAAATACATTGGCATGCAGCGTCTCCTGAAGAGGTTGGTCTAACAGGCGCGCGTCGAGACTGCGGTAGAACTCGTGATTACCAGGAATATAATAGACCTGCCTGAACTGGTTGGAGAGCGTCTTGAAAAACGCTTTTTCCTGTTTTCGTGATTTGTAGTATGCCAGACTGGTGATGTCGCCCGCCAGAATAAGTACGTCGCCAGCCGGTTCAATTGGGTTTGCCAGCAGATAGGTCGCATTGTCAGGGAATTCAAGGTGCAGATCAGAGACGTACTGGATGGTCATGAGCCTAGAATGACAATAGGCACTGACCTACCCGGCGTGGCATGTGCGCGCCGGGTAGGTCAGTGCCTACACGTGTTACGTTGCTGCCCGAAAGCAGGGTTGTTTATGACCGGCGAAGCTTGGCTTCGATCGTTTGCTGCGTATGGGGCACGGCGCGAAGACGCTCTTTTGGAATGAGCTTACCAGAGTCGATGCAGACGCCGTAGGTGCCGTTCTTGATCCGGACCATAGCTGATTCTAACTGGTTGGTAAACTTCTGCAACCGAGCGGCTAACTGGCTGAGGCTCTCGCGCTCGCTGGTGTCTGCACCATCTTCGAGTGGCTTCGAGTTGCCCGATGTATTATCGGTGCCGCTGTCGTTTCGCTTACTGAGGGCCTCCTTAATGTAATTTAGCTCACTACGGGTCGCCTCGAGTTTCTGCGAGATCAGCTCTTGAAACTCCTTCAAATCTTCTTCCGAATAACGCTTTCTCTCTTCCTGAACCATCGGTTGGTTGTATTAATAAGTTGGGTACCGCCCAGCGGATACCACAACAAAAATACAATGCGCTCAGCGTCTTTTCAATAAAACATACGACCGCTTAAATTTTTTTGGAAAACTTACCCAAATGATTTATTACTGAATAACAAACCATTATTCTGAGAACTGCTCATTTAATAATGGAGTATTCGGTTAAAGCTCGGGCACGTAGAACAATATACGCCATAAGTATTTTAAACGATTCTTAGATAAAATAGGCTTTTATCTTCAATTCGTACTTAATCGTTATGTTTACGGCCGCAGAAAAGAGGTAATAATGTGAGCAGTCGGGCATAAATAATGAACCTACTGGCCCTTGCCTTGTTACTTACTATTCTGTTATCGTGCGTTATAGCACTGAAATCAGCACAGACTAAAAATCAACATAGTAATGGGATATATTGAACCAGCTCCAATTAAAGACAAAGAAAATCCGCTTCAATCCATGATGTCCCGTTTCGACGCGGCAGCCCGGCTGGTGGGCATTAGCGACGAGATGTACGACATCTTAAAGGTACCGGCCCGCCAAGTCATTGTGGGCCTGCCTGTAACAATGGACAACGGTAGCATTCGGGTATTTGAAGGGTATCGCGTCATTCATTCTAACATTCTGGGGCCATCGAAAGGCGGTATTCGCCTTGATCCGGCCGTTCACCTCGATGAGGTACGTGCCCTGGCCGCCTGGATGACCTGGAAGTGCGCCGTGGTCGATATTCCGTATGGCGGTGCTAAAGGTGGTATTGCCTGCAACCCCCGCGAAATGTCGCCGGGCGAAATTGAACGACTTATTCGTGCCTACACGGTACAGATGCTCGACGTGTTTGGTCCTGACCGCGACATTCCGGCGCCTGACATGGGCACTGGTCCGCGCGAAATGGCCTGGATCGTCGATGAATATTCGAAGGCAAAAGGCATGACCATCAATGGGGTGGTAACCGGGAAGCCGTTGGTTTTGGGCGGCTCACTGGGTCGTACTGAAGCAACTGGTCGTGGAGTAACCGTAGCGGCGCTGTCGGCGATGGACAAGTTGCGGATGAATCCCTACCGGGCATCGGCGGCTATTCAGGGCTTCGGCAACGTGGGCTCATTTGCCGCTGAACTGCTACACGAACGAGGTGTAACGGTCAATGCTATCAGCGACATTTCTGGTGGGTATTACAACGACCGAGGTATCGATATTACAGCGGCATTGGCCTACCGGAATGCCAACAAAGGCACGCTGGACGGCTTCACAGGTGCTGAGAAAATCAGCAATGAAGAATTGCTGGCGCTGGCCGTAGACGTGCTGGTTCCGGCCGCCAAAGAAGATGTGATCACCGACGAAAATGCGCACACGATTCAGGCGCGCATGATTGTGGAAGGTGCCAATGGTCCAACCTCCGCGTCGGCCGATGAAATCATCAACAGCAAAGGCATTATGGTGGTACCCGATATCCTGGCCAACGCCGGCGGTGTAACGGTATCGTACTTCGAATGGGTACAAAACAGGATCGGCTACAAATGGACGCTCGACCGGATCAACCGCCGCGCCGACCGGGTGATGAAGGATGCCTTCGACCGTGTGTTTGAGACGTCGCAGAAATACAAAGTCCCAATGCGCCTAGCGGCCTACATGGTGGCCATTGAAAAAGTGGCCAGTACGTACACGTTCCGGGGGGGCTATTAAGCGTATCTCCCTTTCGGCTACGGCATATATTTAAGATACGCCGTAATTGAAAAAGCGTCGGTTTCCTGAGTGGAGGCCGACGCTTTTTTGTGGCTGGGTACGTCGTCATGCAGACTGAAGTCCGTAGGGGTTGTATGGCGATACGGCGCACTAAGCGTCCCTGACTCAAGCCCGCGTTATCGCTCTTTTACCAACTCATTCACGATCTTTTCAGAGTCGAGGCGGATACCGCGCAGGATGCCGGTCAGAGGAAGAGCGAATCCGAGGAAATAAAGCCCCTGCAGGGCCGGTCGGGTATCCCAAAGGCCACGGGGGTACCCGCGTTCGTTCGGAATCTGGCGGCCGAGATCGGGCGAGAGTAGTTCAGAAAGGCCGGTTCGGTAGCCAGTTGCCAGCACGATGGCATCGAATGGTTCTTCACGGCCATCCGTGAAGGTGACGCTGTTGTGGTTCACCTGCGCAATGCCGGGTCGAACAGCAATGGTACCGGCTTTGACCTGATCTATTGTGCCCACGTCGATGACGGGAATCTTACCCAGCACGCGAATCTGATACGACGATGGATACGGTGGCGTAATGAGCCCGTACTTCGACAGGTCGCCGATCGTTAGCTTTTGCGACATCCGGGCGGCAAAATCATAAAACCAGTTTGGTAACTGGCTTAGTTTGATGGCCGATGGCTGAGCGGGGCGGCCAAATGTGTCGCGCTTAACAATGTTTACTGGCCCCCGCACCGAAATGGTAGGTTTGGCACCCTGTTCCTGCAAATCGAGTGCTAGTTCGGCACCGGTGTTTCCCATGCCCACAACCAGTACCTGTTGTCCGGAAAACGTAGCTCCGGTGCGGTAGTAGCGGCTGTGGAGTACCAGACCCCGGAAGCCATCGAGTCCCGGCAGATCGGCTTCAAACGGAATTCGGTTGTAGCCCGTGCAAACAACAACGTTGTTGGCTTCGAAGGTGTGCGTTTTAGTTGTTACCAGCCAGCGTCCTTTCTTTCCGGCTGGTGATGCTTCAATGGCTCTGACGTACTGATTAAACAGCGGCTGAATCTTGAAATGAGCCACGTATTGTTCCAGGTACGTCACCAGTTGGTCGCGCGATACGTAAGTGGGATAATCGGCGGGGTAGGGCAGGTGCGGCAAGGCCGATTCTTCCTTCACCGTATGCAACCGGAGCCGGTCATAATGACCCCGCCAGGCCGCCCCCACATTGTCGGTGGCTTCGAGCAGTATAAATGGTTGTCCCAGTTGAGTCAGCCTGCCGGCAACAGCCAGTCCGGCCGGACCTGCGCCAATGATAATGGTATTGGATACGTGTTGCATAGAACGCAGATTGAACAGCATGAAGGGATTAACACCGATTTCTTACCAGCAGCAGACTTAGAACACCCGTTGACAGGCCTATCATCAACTGTACGTCAAAAATCTATGTTAATCCCTTCACTCTGCTCGATCTATCGGCGGTTTTTTTAATTAATCCGCGTCCAGGTTTGCGTTTTGCCGATCAGCGAGATGCCGACATAGCCGCGAACGTCCAGTGTGTTCTGGTTTTTCAGCGTCATTTTGCAGCTGTACGTTTTGCCATCTTCCGGGTTGTAAATCTTGCCGTCGTCCCAAACATTGTCGCCATCATAGCTGAAGCCCGTCATGATGTTGAGGTTCATCATTGGACGGTTTTTTAGTTTGTCGTCCGGGTTTCTAAAATCGAGTTTAGGCTTCCCTGTGGCCGGGTCATTAGGTTCAATCAGCCAGATGAGTTTGCCAAAGTACTTGTCTCCCTGCTTGTAGATCTGCACCCGGCCTTTTTTGGTGCCGTTCAGCCACGTACCTACTACTGCATCGGGGTTGTCGGATGAGCGGAAGGCGGTAGCCAGGAAAGTAATGAGCAGCAGGGGGATAATGAAGCGTGAGACAGTCATACGTTGTGATAAATGAGGGTGAAATATGATTTAACTTAGTCGGCAAAGATAAGGGATTCGCCAATTCCTTCCTGTTAGAATCATACCGTAGGGTTTCGTTTAACTTGCCTGAATGAAATTAACTATCCGTACACCTGTAACGGCTCCGCTTTCTGTAGTCTGGGCTGGCTTTGACCGTGACCTGTTTAATCGCCTGAGTCCGCCGTTTCCGCCTGTAAAGGTGTTGCGATTCGATGGCTGTATGACGGGCGACGTGGTATCGCTGGAACTGAACTTTATCCTCTTCAAGCAGGTATGGAACAGCGATATCATTGATCAGCAGACAACTGATGACGAAATTTACTTCATCGATCAGGGCACCAAACTCCCATTCTTCCTGAAAGCCTGGCACCATAAACACCGCCTGATCCGGCAGGGTACCGGTACTGTTATTGCCGACGAGATAACGTTTCGAACCCCAAGCCGCCTGCTCGATTATGTTATGTATCCGCTCATGTGGGCCCAATTCGCCTACAGAAAGCCGATTTACAAGCGCGTTTTTAACCACTGAAAAAAGATAACTGGCCTAGGTGTTGTCTGGTAGGACAATTTTATAAATTGAGGACTTATTCCTACGTCAAATGAGCCCTTAACTTACCTGAAGCCAATGCCTTACTCGTCAGCTACTGACTCTATCCATATAGACTAAAGCAGCCAGCGGTTCATGGCCAGGCTCATCAATTGGTGGCTGTGGTGTTTGTTACTCAGTTCCGTTTGTGAATGGCAGCGCGTTAGCCGGAAAGTCGTAGGTAGAAAAATGGTGCATGCCCCCGCAGGTACGTCTATTCTTGGTTACAGAAGGCGGGTATTGTTTGGTAACTCTTGCTTTTCCTGACCGTGGTCGACTCTGTTCTGGTTTTGATTGGCAAAGACCGTTTAGGCAACAGATGACCAAAACCATGGTTGCAAGGGCATAAAAGCTTAACCCTGTTACGTACCCATAAATTGATAAGCCCTCACCGACTGCTCGGTGAGGGCTGTTTTTTTGCCTTTCCTGTAGGAATTGAACCGCTCTGAAGCATTCAGGATATTGGGTACGTTGGGGGCGGTTATATTTGACTTACCGACGCAGCTGCGGCTGTTCACCAACGGGAACGCATATGGCTATTCTGGAAACCCGCCACATTACTAAACAATACGCCCAGCATCGGGCGCTCGACGATGTCAGCCTGATTATTCCGAAGGGCAGTATATTCGGGCTGCTGGGCCCAAACGGAGCCGGCAAAACATCGCTGATCCGTATCATCAACCAGATCACTGGTCCCGACGCGGGCGAGGTTTTCTTTGATGGAAAGCCACTCGGACCTGAGCATATCCGGCGCATTGGATACTTACCCGAAGAGCGAGGCCTGTACAAGAAGATGAAAGTGGGCGAGCAGTTGCTGTACCTGGCTCAGCTGAAAGGAATCAGCGAGAAACAGGCGATGGAAAAGCTCAAGATCTGGTTCGAGAAATTCGAGATCAAGACCTGGTGGAGCAAGAACGTAGAGGACCTGTCGAAAGGCATGCAGCAGAAGGTTCAGTTTGTGGCGACGGTATTGCACCAACCCGATCTGCTCATTCTGGACGAGCCGTTCTCGGGTTTCGATCCCATCAATGCGAACCTCATCCGCGACGAAATTCTGGAGCTGCGGAAGAAAGGTACGACGATCATCTTCTCGACGCACCGTATGGAGACCGTCGAAGAACTATGTGATTATATCGCACTAATTCACCACTCGAAAAAGATCCTTGATGGGCCGAAACTGGCGATTAAAGAGCAATTCAAAACGCATACCTATCGCGTAGAATATCAGGGCGACCTAAGCCAGTTACCCGCTGCCTTTACGGTGAGCGACGCGGGTGTCAGCGAAGATGGTTTCAGTCGGGCCGACATCAAGATTCCGGCCGATGCTGCCGTCAATGACCTCATTCGCCTGCTGATTGACCGGGTATCAGTTCGGATGTTTGGCGAGAATATTCCCAGTATGAACGACATTTTCATTAAAGCCATCGGTACCGCTGCCTTATGAACACTATACTTATCATTATCAAACGCGAGTATCTGGTACGGGTCCGGAAAAAGTCGTTTATCGTCATGACTATCCTGGCCCCGTTGCTGCTAGCCGCTTTTTACGGGGCTATTGGCTGGGCAGCTGTTGGGTCTGTTTCGCTGAAGAAAGTAGCCGTCATCGATCAGAGCGGGCAGTTTGTCGATAAGCTGAAAGGCGACGATGAAACCGCCTATGTATACACAACCGAGTCGCCCGAGGCGGCGAAAAAGCAGTTGGTAGCCAAGAAGTACGACGCGCTGGCTATTATTCCAGAGAACGTAATTGAGCAACCCAAAACAGTGCAGATTTACTCGAATAAGAGTGTGAGTTTAAGTCTGCAAAACAAAATAGAATCATCGATTGCCAAGGAGATCGAAACCATCAAGCTGAGCCGATCGGGTATTACGCAGAAGGTAATTAAAGAGGCAAAGACAAAAGTGTCGGCCCGAACGATCAACCTCAGCGACGAGGGCGAGAAAAGTACCAACTCGATCATCACAACGATTATTGGAGGTATCTGTGGCTTCCTGATCTATATGTCGGTGTTCATTTATGGCACGCAGGTAATGCGCGGTGTTCTGGAAGAGAAAACAAACCGAATCATCGAAGTCATTATTTCGTCGGTGAAGCCATTTCAGCTGATGATGGGTAAAATCGTAGGGATTGGCCTTGTCGGCCTGACTCAATTTACGCTGTGGATCTTGCTGACGATCGGCGTGGTATCGGCGGGCTCAGCCATTTTCGGTGCGAAATATGCCAAAGATGCGGCTAAAGCGCGCTCGATGCAGATGAGCGCTGTGCCGGGGCAGGGCGATGTGCAGCAGAAGATGGAAGGTTCGAAAAACCCGATGACTGAGATAAGTGCTGCTATTAGCACTCTGAACGTACCTCTTATTGCGGGCTGTTTCCTGTTTTACTTCCTAGGTGGTTATCTGCTTTATAGCTCCTTATTTGGCGCTATCGGTGCCGCAGTTGATAGTGAAACGGAGACCCAGCAGTTTATGCTGCCCATCACCATACCAATCATCGCCTCTATTGCGCTTGCCCAGTTTATCATCCGTGACCCCGACGGCCCGTTGTCGTTCTGGATGTCGATGGTGCCGCTGACATCGCCCATTATTATGATGGTTCGGATTCCGTTTGGGGTGCCTGCCTGGGAGATCGCGTTGAGCATGACGCTGCTCGTGGCCGGTTTTATTGGTACTACCTGGCTGGCAGCCCGCATTTACCGCGTTGGTATTCTGATGTATGGTAAGAAGCCAACGTACCGGGAGCTGTCAAAGTGGATTTTTTATAAGGCATAATCTTTTACGTCCGGAAAGTCGTTAGACGAGTAGTCCTGAGCTTGGGGAGTCATTTACACACGACTTTTCAGACTCAGGACTACTTGTCTAATGACTATTTAGCCTTTAAACGAGCAGACCTTTACCCCTATGTGGCAGGAAACAGACAATAAACTTGTGCGGCACTTTACCTTTGCTGACTTCACGGAGGCATTTGCCTTTATGACCCGCGTGGCGCTGATCGCCGAAAAGATGGATCATCATCCGTTCTGGACTAACGTCTATAACAAGGTGACCATCGAACTCACGACCCACGACGCGGGTAATACCGTGACCGAAAAAGACCGCACGCTGGCGGCCGCGATAGATAAAATTTAGTCGATAGCCGGTAGTCAATAGTGCGATGCTAAACCACCATTTCGAAGTTTGGCGGCGCGCCTATCGACTACCGACTCACTACCCATGAAACTCTACCTTGTTCCAACGCCCATTGGTAACCTTGATGATATTACGCTGCGGGCAGTAAAGGTGCTGCAAAGCGTTGATGGCATTCTGGCCGAAGACACCCGCACATCGGGGTTCTTACTGAAACACCTCAGCATTAACAAGCCACTGCACAGCTACCACATCTTCAATGAACATGGTACCATTCAGAAGGTCATCGCGCAGTTGAAGGCGGGGAAAACGCTGGCACTGGTATCGGATGCCGGTACACCGGCTGTATCGGATCCCGGCTTTATGCTGGTACGCGCCTGCATCGAAGCCGACATTCCGGTGGAATGTTTGCCCGGCGCAACGGCGTTTGTGCCTGCCCTGGTTAACTCGGGTTTACCAACCGACCGCTTTACGTTTGAAGGATTTCTGCCACACAAAAAAGGCAAACAAACGCGCATGCAGGCGCTGGCCGACGAAACTCGGACGATGATCTTCTACGAATCGCCACACCGGTTGCTGAAAACGCTGGAGCAACTAGCCGAGGTATTTGGTGCTGACCGCCCCGCCAGCGTATCGCGCGAGTTGACCAAGCTGTTTGAAGAAACCGTGCGGGGTACATTGGCCGAGATTCAGGCGTATTTTGTGGCGAAACCCATCAAAGGCGAAATCGTGTTGTGCGTGGGAGGCAAACCTGAAACGACTGAACCGAAACGGAATAAAAAAGGCGATGACTACTATAAACAACGGGCAACCGACGAGGACGATGAAGCAGATGAAGACGATGAATAGCCTACGCAGGTTCAGGTACGTCCTGACGGCCCTGTTCATTGCTCATTGTTCATTGTTCATTAATGTCTCCGCCCAGCAATTATCGCCGTCAGCCCGCGTGAGCCTGATCACGTACGGCCCCGGCCAGGAAGATATTTCGTCGGTTTTTGGGCATACCGAGATCCGGATCTACGATCCCGCTATTGGCTTTGACCGTAATTACAGCTACGGCGGTTTCGACTACGCAGCCGATTACTTCGTCATCAAGTTTCTGCGGGGTACGTTACCATATCATATTTCGTCGCACACCCTGTTTCAGGCAGTCAACTATTACCAGCAGTATAACCGGAGCATTCGTGAGCAGGTGCTGAACATGTCGGTCCCGCAGGTGCAACGCCTGTATCAGGCGCTGGAAACCAACCTGCTACCGCAAAACCGCGAATACAGCTACCGGTTCTACTACGACAACTGCTCGACGCGCCCCCGCGATATGATCACGACCGCCATGGGCGATAGCCTGATCTGGTCACCGCAGGTGAAGCAGCCCACCAAGTCATACCGCGACTGGATGAACGATTACCTGGGCGCTAAACCCTGGGAGCAATTGGGCATGAATTTGGCCATTGGTCGCCCAGCCGACAAAATAACGTCGGGTTGGGAAGCCATGTATCTGCCCAACAATGTGTTTGATCAGCTCACCAAAGCGCAGGTGCGTTCTCCAAACGGCCAGCTGACGCCATTAGTCGCCCAGACGCAAACGATTTTTGCAGGGCAGCAACTGTTCAAAAGCACCTTGCCTATTGTGGTTTACCCCGACTTTGTATTCCTGGTGCTGCTGGTGCTGGTTGCCTTTCTGACGTGGCGACACTGGAATGCGGGTGGGCGTACTGGCATCTGGCTCGACCGGCTGCTGTTTGGCTTTGCAGGTACCTGGGGCTGGTTCCTGTTCCTGCTCTGGTTTGCCACTGACCACGGCGTCACGACCTGGAACCCCACGCTGCTCTGGCTGATGCCCTTGCATATACCCGGTGTCTTCTGGGCTACCTCGTCCAAACGGCATCCGTTTCAGACTAATACTTATTTCCGCATTACGGCCCTGCTGCTGGTCATTTCGTTTTTTGTGCTGAACGCCCCCGGCTTCGCCGATACGCTCTTCGTGGGTACGTTGCTGGTACGGGCGCTCTTCCGCTCATGGGTCAAAACCGAACGGGTTGCGAGCCGCGAGTTAGTACGCGGCTAATTTGCGTACCTATCAACATATCCTCATGACTTTTCCACAACATTTCCGGGCCGAACTCAATGAAATCGCCCGTGAAGCAGGTACGTTCCTGCTGGCTGAACGCCAGAAATTCAGCCTCGACGCCATTGAATACAAAGGACTGAACGACCTGGTCTCATACGTCGATAAAGAGTGCGAGAAAATGCTGGTGCCGAAGCTGCACGCGCTGCTGCCCGAGGCCGGTTTCATCACCGAAGAAGGTACAACCGATCAGGCCGACAAGACCGGCCTGAACTGGATCATTGACCCCCTCGACGGCACAACGAACTTCATCCACGGATTACCTATTTTTGCCGTTAGCATTGGTCTCGCGCAGGGTAACCGACCCATTGCGGGCGTGGTGTATGACCCAAACCGCGACGAATGTTTCTCAGCTGTGGAGGGGCAGGGGGCTTGGCTCAGCGTAGGCGGTGGTGATGAGCAACCCATGCGCGTGTCGGGCGCACAAAAGCTGGCTGACGGCCTGATTGCGACGGGTTTCCCATACTATCGGTTCGAGCAAATGCAGCCCTACCTGCACATTCTGGAGCAACTCATGCAACGTACCCACGGCCTGCGCCGGATGGGGTCAGCCGCGATTGACCTGGCCTATGTAGCGGCGGGTCGGTTCGAGGCGTTTTTCGAGTACAATCTCAAATCCTGGGATATGGCGGCGGGTATGTGCCTCGTGCGCGAAGCGGGCGGCATCGTCACCGATTTCGAAGGTGGCGATACCACTCTCTTCGGCGGCGACGTCGTAGCCGGTTGCGCCGTTCAACCCGAACTGCTGGGCGTCATCAGCGAGTATTGGCAATCGGCGTAGGAACCGGTGCGGCATTCTTGCGTCTAATCTAGTGTCGCAATTTTTGTATCTGCGCTAATCTAGGGTAAGCAATGTGTACGTGTATTGCCTACACCAGCGCAGGAGATATAAAATCTTGCTGTATCTGCGGACCACTCCTCTCGTCGGGACAACAAAAGCAGAGAAAAAGCAGCAAGGCCTGAATGATTGAACAATTTCATAAAAAAACGGGTGCTGCATTTGAACACGTGGTTCAGATACAGCACCCGTTTTTGCTTGTATTTTGGTTGGTAGTGTTTCGCGTATTGCTGACGTCATATTAGACGCAAGGGTGCCGCACCGGCGGACCGGTCTCTACCTGTAAAACGTTATTTCAGAATCGGCTCCAGAGCTTCGCGGTTGGCATCTAGCCAGTCGTGGATGTCGGAGACGATTTCGCGCATGCCTTTTTCGGGTTTCCAGCCGGTGAGGGCCGTTACCTTCGTGTTGTCGGTGATGTAAAGGCGAATGTCGGCGGCGCGGTTTTCGGCTACTTCACGAATCGGGATAGTTTTGCCCGTCACTTCCTGACAGATCTTGGTCAACTCCTGCAACGAGGCGCTGCTTTCGTTGCCACCGCCCGCGTTCAGAATTTCGCCGTTTACCACGTCGAGGTTGTGGAGTTGGAAGTCGATAAGGCGGTACAGGTCGTCGACGTGTAGCATGTCGCGGGTTTGTTTGCCCGTGCCGCCGTAGCCGATGTAGGCCAGTTGCTGCTCGAAATAGTGCTTGGCAATCCATAGCACCATCACTCCCTGATCGATCTTGCCCATCTGCCACGGACCGGTGATCACGCCGCAACGGTTGATCACGGTTTTCAGGCCGTAAAACTCGTTGTATTCCTGAATGAGCAGTTCCGACGCCAGTTTGGTGGTGCCGTAGAGCGACCGCGCGCCGTCGAGGGGGAAATTCTCAGCAATGCCTTTGCTCGATACACCTGGAATCGGTTGGTCGTCGGTAAGTTCAAAGCGGGTTTCACCCTCCTTAAAATTCAACGTTTCCAGCGCCTTAATCGGGTAGATCCGGCTGGTCGACAGGAAGATAAAGGCGGCTTTGTGCTTCAGCGCATAGTTGAGGCAGTTAACCGTGCCGAACAGGTTGGTATTGATCAGGTAGTCGGGCGTACCGTCGAGGCCAGCTAGTACCGAAGGTTCGGCCGAGGCTTCGATGACGGTATCAACGGCGGGCAGCGCGTCGAAATCTTCTTTGCTCCGAATGTCGCCGTGTACGAACTCAACGCCCGCCTGTTTCAGCCGTGAAATGTTCAGTTCCGATCCCCGGCGTTTCAGGTTATCGAGGCAATAGATGGTGTAGTCGGGGTAATTCTTTTTGAGGGCGATGGCCAATGCTGAGCCAACGAACCCGGCCCCGCCAGTAATGAGAAGTTTCATAGTTAGTTTTTTGCGAAGGCAAAATTACGCCAAACTTCAACGCATACTCTTGTTTTGGTGTCGCTAACTGATTCATTGGAATATGGCCCGTGGCATTGTGCACGGACAGAGCCTGGTCTCATCGCTTTAGGGGATGACTGCCTTTCAGGCTCAGAAGTTAGCCTACTTATCAACTAGTTTCAGCCGTGTGCATTCCTGTCTACCTGCGCATACGACGTTCGACGTACCGCCCCAGTTGGTAGGCTTATACGAGCACCGGTCAGTACACCGGATCGATGCCTTAATCAACAAACACGCGTTGCTCTAAACGTCTTCGACTAAAGGCTGGCGACCGGATCCAGCCAATCGCTTTTCAGGGTGTGTGGTAAGGTTGAGAAATCGCGCTTCCGACAGTAATAGCTCACTTACTTTACCACTACTGTGCAGTTGGTTTTTTAGCAGAAACAGCTGGCTTTCTCAAGAGATAGTCGGCAAAGACGTTGCCGCTCGATTCGCCAATATACTGGTCGACAATAGTTTCAATATCCTTATTATAAACGCTGAAGGTTTTTATATGATCGTACAAAAAATCTCTCTCTTTAATCAACGGACGAATCAGGGCAGGAGCTTCGGCTTCTGAACGTGCAGGTTCCAGTTCATGATAGAGTATATGAGATACATGGCTGGTTGTAAAAAAAACAGATCGGGTAATCTCTAGAAAAGGGGTGACTGCACCGATAGCTAAATAAATTAGAACTACTCGTTTGCCCGTACGGCTTGCCTTCTTATCGAGCAAGAAGTTCATCGTGATAATGCACAACAGAAATAAGTATGAGATAGAGGCACGCATGCCGAAATCGTAGAAACGGCCTAGTTTAATGAGCGGGATGCAGGCTAGAATTGCCAGGCAAAATAAAATTGTGTTGTTTTTGGTATATACGTAGAGAATTAAGGCAAGGAGACCCACCTCCAGGAACAGAAAGAGCGCGTAATGCGCCGGATCAAAGAACACAATAGATTTCATTGAACCAGCTCTGTTCATGGAGAAAAAAAGCGCTGTAACTGAGAGAACTGTCACCGCTCCGGCTGTATTGGGAACGGTTAGGTACGTGGAAATAACAGATCCTAGTCCATCAGCACGAATTCTCTGAACAATCCGGAACAAAACATAGGGTAGAAAGCCCAATGTACCAATAGGGGCCTGAAACAGGGCGAGGCAGATAATTAGAAAAATGTAACTTGAATTTCTATTATTGATAAACAGTAATACGCAAAGCCAAAGTGGTATTGTCTGATTGAAAACCCAATAGAGTAGTGTTGTATTGGATGAAAACTGTGCATACACGTCAAAATAGTTGACCCATCGTTCGAGGTGAGACAACAGATTGAGCTCTACTACTCTACCGCTGGTAAGACTGGCAAACAGCGTTCCAACAATATCAAGACCGCTCCAGACAAGCAACAATAGCACAACCACATAGGAGTATTTAGCCAGATACTGGCAAAGCAGCGTGAATATCAGGATCAATCCTACATAAGTCCAGGCGAGTAAGGCAAGGTTAGCTGCGGTCAATCCGAATAATTTTCCAACAATAGCAGCTGGTAGCCAGTAACCGAAGTAGTAGACAAGTAATAAATTATTCTGGGTAAACTGGCGCTCTGGCGGATAGATCGTGCTTTTATAAGTAACAGGCCAATCTTGCTCTACCAAATCGCGTAATACAGCGTTTCGTATATCGTAGTCGAAGTTTTGATACGCTATATTCCCAACGCCAGAGAAGCACAGCCAAAGCAGCAATATACCAGTGCCAATTAACCAACTTTTTTGCTGGTCAGGGGTAAGCGTGTAGGCGTCGAAGGACTGCCCCTTTATGTTTTTATACCCTAGAAACAGGCAATAAATAAGAAGAGGAAAAACGAATAATGAGTAGATGGGCTTTAGCCAAAATAGAATAAATAGTACAAAGGGGATAAGAAGATAAACAAAAGAAAGAGTGTATATGAATTTAGGTTGTATATAACGGGCTGTATTTTTCATAACTAACGTTGACTACGTATGTAAGTAGGCAGTGTACACGAGTGAACGTTTAACTTATGTACGGAGAAGCCAATGCTCAATAGTAGGTAAGTTACCACTGTTTTTTACCAGAAATGATGAGTAGTACTTAGTTTTTGATTGTTTGTACTGCTAATTTATCGATCGGCCTCGGTAATATGCTCATGAAGTAGTTAGTTATTTATCAGGTTGCCCACTTTCTATTTCAGTATAGTTTACCATCGAAAAGACGGGGTGTCGCTTATTATTTCTATTCTGGTAGCATAGAAGTAGTAAACGACACCCGACAAAATTTACGTAGCATTTCAGCCAGGCACTAATCCGATTTACTCTAAACCAAACGCATCCGAATCAAACAGCCCGAGACATACTGACCAACTATCTTTGGTAGCATACACTGAGAGGTCATACCTACGTTATGTGACGCATCCTGGTTTTTCGCTGCACTTAAAGTTATGCTAATGATGTCGCTGGTAGCAGATGCGCTGTGCTGCGAGATACGCATACCATAGTAAAACGCCCACTTCAGGGCTGCATCAGCCCTGAAGTGGGCATGAAATAAACCGACGTAAACCGATTAAGATGGTATCCGTTTGAGTGATATGTTTTCTACCGGGCGAATTACGAGCGGTACTTTTTCAACCTTCACGGAACTGCTGTCGAGGCCAAACCAGCGGTCTTCGGGCGTAGTAAAGGCTTTAATTGAGAAATAGGCATTCATGATAAGCCGCTCAAACGTGGGCAGGTCGTTCTCGAACGACAGGAATTTCTCCAGCACGACGAACCGGAAATCGCCGATTACGTTCTGCCGGTTCAGCGACTCATAGCGACTCGTAATGTCTACTTCTTTATGCCGCACCATATCTTCGATCACCTTTCGCAGGAAGAGATTGATGCGCTGCTCGACCCGGAAACCCAACCGAAACGTGATCTTATAGGCATCATCGGGGGCAATGGTATTCACCTTGTACTCCATCGTGTAAGGGTCATCGGTGGTATCGACGTGTACAAACCAGTAGATATCGGCCCGTTTGGGACGTTTCTGGAAAATGGAATAAATGATTTTTGATTCGATTTCCGATTGCCGGGCCGCGTTGCTCATAAACACAATGTGCGTGGCGTATTTCGGAATACTAATATCGCGGCTGAGTTCTTTTAGCGATTGTAAATAATGGTCGATCCGAACGTATTCGGTCAGGCGTAATTTGATTTTGAACGCCTGAAGCCAAATAATCATCACAACCGCCATCACGCTGGCAATAAGTACCGACACCCAGCCACCCAACGGAAACTTAATGAGGTTGGCGACCAGGAAGCAACTCTCGAGACCCAGGTAAAACACCAGGAAGAAGATGACCAGCCAGGCGTTGTATTTGCGCGAGTACATGTAGTAGCTGAATAGAATGGTGCTCATCATCATAGTGAGGGTAATGGCAAGACCATAAGCTGCCTCCATCCGTTTCGATTCCTGGAAGTATAACACCACCGCAATACAACCCGCATACAACAGCCAGTTGATGCTGGGTACGTATAGCTGGCCTTTCTGCACGCTTGGGTATCGCAGCCGCACTTTCGGCCAGAAATTAAGTCGGATTGCTTCGCTGATGAGCGTAAATGCGCCACTGAGCATAGCCTGACTAGCAATAATTGCCGCTGCTGTGGCAATACATATGCCGATGATCAGAAACCATTCGGGCATGAGTTCGTAAAACGGGTTGCGATCGCCGAGGGCCTGCCCGGCCAATGACTCTACAAAAGCGCCTTGGCCGAGGTAGTTGAGCAGCAGGCATGATTTTACGTAAATCCAGCTGACCCGTATGTTAGCGCGGCCGCAGTGACCCATGTCAGAATACAACGCCTCGGCCCCGGTTGTCGACAGGAATACCGCACCCAGCAACCAGAAAGCGCCGGGAAACTCATTTAGAAACTGGTAAGCGTAAGTGGGACTTAGTGAGCTAAGAATACTCAGATCGCCGGCAATGTTTACGAGCCCCAAAACACCCAGCATAGTGAACCAGACCAGCATGATAGGCCCAAATGCCGTACCCACTACACCCGTACCGAACGACTGGATCAGGAACAGCAATGATAGGATAGCAATAACGATTGGAATGGTATCAATAGTGGGGTAGAGTATGCGTAGTCCTTCAACCGCCGATGACACCGAGATGGGTGGCGTAATGATACTATCGGCCAGGAGCGAACTACCACCAATTATAGCCGGGATTGTCAACCAGCGGGCATGCCGACGAACCAGGGCATACAAGGCAAAAATGCCTCCTTCTCCCCGGTTGTCGGCACGCAGAATAAGGATGACATATTTGAGAGTAGTTTGAAGGGTAATTGTCCAGAAGATACACGATAAAGCTCCTCTGACCATTTCGGGCTGTACAGGTGCCGATTCGCCAATTATGGCTTTCAAGACGTACAGAGGCGAAGTGCCAATATCGCCGTAAATAATACCCATCGCCACCAGCAAGCCAGCAGCGGTTACGGTATCTAAGTGTTTTTTATCTTCCATAGAAGCGAATAGGCACCAGCACAACCTGCTGGCGGCTGAGGCGCGCGCAAAGATAAGAGGTCAATACACAGAATGTTCTTTTCGCTCAACTTCAACTAGGCAGCAGGATAAGTTGACAGAAAACTAGTCGTAGAATCGTCTATTTTTACACCGACATAGCCCATACTGCTTTGAGTTCTACGCTACCTACGCCACTGCGCATTAATATTGTCATACCAGTTTTCAATGATTGGGAGGCACTTTTGCTGTTACTGCAAAAAATTCGCGAAACAGTGGCCCCTGCTTTGTATGATCGATTTGCGTTTTTGATCGTCGATGACTGTTCGGCTACCGATCTGCCGCGTATGCCTGAACCCGTTGGGCAATCATTGTCTATTCTCCGGTTATACAGGAATGTAGGGCACCAGAAAGCCATTGCGCTGGGTATTTCCTACTTAGCCGACCAGCCTATTCAGTACCCCACCGTGGTGATGGACGGTGATGGTGACGACCTGCCTACTGACATTGCGCGGTTACTGGAAACATCGGAGCAGCAGCCCGGTCGAATTGTCTTCGCCCACCGGTCGAAACGCCACGAAAACTTGCTGTTCAGGGTGTTCTATGCGATCTATAAAAGTATATTCCGCTCCCTGACGGGCAAGGTCATTACGTTTGGTAATTTTAGCCTGGTGCCGCCTCAACTGGTTCGCAAACTGGCTTATGTGTCAGAAATATGGAATAACTATCCCGGCGGTATTATTCGCTCCCGGTTACCATATACGGCTATTCCCATCGAGCGGGGTACTCGGTTGGCGGGTCAGTCTAAGATGAATTTTGTGTCGCTGGTTTTACATGGTCTTAGTGCTGTATCGGTACTGATGGATACAACTGCGGTGCGTATTGCGTTATTCTGCGTGCTAACGGCGGGGGTGTCTATGGTGGGAATTGGCATTGTAACCTATGTCCGGTTCTTTACTCAAACAACCGTTCCAGGCTGGGCAATCTACCTGGTTTTTTCGTTTTTTATTGTCATTCTCCAAGCTTTTCTGATTTCGTTGCTACTGATTTTTATCGTGTTAACATACCGAACGCAGCAACACTTTTTGCCCGCTAAACAGTACCGGGATTTCATCGAACGGGTGGATGCTATTTACACCGTCGATACGCCCGCGCCGATACACTAATCGGCCCTATGCCCACCAACCATGCTCTTTAATTCGCTTCAGTTTCTTTTATTTTTTACAGCCGTAACGCTGACGTATTACAGCCTGCCGAAAGGGAATGGCCGTTGGTCGCTGCTGCTGATTGCCTCCTGCTATTTCTACGCGGTCTTTCAGCCGACTTACATTTTTATTCTTTTCCTGACCATCGTGATTGACTATATCGCGGGCATATGGCTGGAAAAAACCCCGGTTGGGCGGCGGCGTAAGTGGCTGTTGATCATTTCGTTGATTTCTAACGTTGGTATCCTGGCCTTTTTTAAATACCTCGGTTTTTTTACCGAAAACATTGCCTGGCTCTTTGATCAGCTGCACATGCCGGGCGCAGCGAAGCAGGTAACGTACCTGGCCAACCGGGTCTTTGTGAAAGTAATCGAGGTGTTTGGGCAAAGCGGCATTTCGTCGTTTAAAGACAATATGAGCATATTGCCGGTTGGCCTGTCGTTCCATACGTTTCAGGCTATGAGCTACACCATTGAGGTGTACCGGGGCAACCAGAAAGCCGAACGGCATTTTGGCATTTATGCGCTCTACGTTATGTTTTATCCGCAGTTGGTGGCAGGGCCAATTGAACGGCCGCAGAACGTGTTGCACCAGTTTCACGAGCACTTTGCCTACAATTTCGAGAACATCAAAGCTGGCCTGATGCGTATGGCGTTCGGCTTTTTTAAAAAGGTAGTTATTGCCGACAGGCTGGTGATGATGGCCGGGCCGGCCTTTAACGATCCCGATTCACACAATGGCCTGAGTCTGCTGGTCGCCACGTTCTTTTTCACTTTCCAGATTTACTGCGATTTCTCGGGTTACTCCGATATTGCCATTGGTGCAGCGCGGGTGATGGGGTTTAACCTTATGGAGAACTTCAAGGCGCCTTATCTGGCCAATTCCATCACTGAGTTCTGGCGGCGTTGGCACCTGTCACTGTCAACCTGGTTTCGCGATTACCTGTACATTCCACTGGGCGGTAATCGGAAAGGAGAATTTCGGCGAAACCTGAACCAGATGATTGTCTTTCTGGCAAGTGGACTCTGGCATGGGGCCAACTGGACGTACGTGATCTGGGGTGGCCTGCATGGCCTGTATCAGGTAGCCGCTGGTCTGCGTGATAAGTACTGGCCAGGCGGCATGGGGCGTCGGGCTGGGGGATTAACACTAGCGAGCATGCCTCGGGATGCTGGTGGCCGTATCTGGCATATCGGCAATGTCTTGATCACGTTTGTGCTGGTTATGCTGACCTGGGTGTTTTTCCGCGCCACCAGTGTCAGCTCCGCATTTCTGATTCTTAAAAAGATAGGTACGTTATCGGTGTCTGATCCAATTCAAACAACCATGAACGCGACCGAGATGTGGTTTAGTTTGGTCTTGATCGCGTTCCTGCTGATCAAAGAATCAAGGTATCTGACCATCCCAACAGGTAGTACGCCGCGCTTCTTTTTACTTATAGGTCTGATCTCCCTGATGACCTATTTCTTCGGCGTCTTTACGTCGAACCAATTCATCTACTTCCAATTCTAGGGCTCGATTCACCCCCTACCGAGTGAACTAGGCTGGCTATACTGTAGCTGGCCGGCTTCCGCTTGTTTACACATGAGCGGTGAACATATACCTATAAGCACAAGTGAAAATTTATTGCGCTTCTGCTACTGTCCATTGGTCAAATCAGGCCAAAATACAGTGTAGAGGGATTTTATAAGCTAATTAGAAATGATATTTTCTTTATAAAAAGTAGTAATAGCAGGTGGGAGCAGGGAGGTTGCGTTACTTCTGTCGAGTTAATTTGACATAAAAACCAGTATTAATTGTACGCCTTTACGCCTGACACACTGGTTCGTTTGGCTCAGAATAAGCAGGCGGGCCGGGTAACAGTATACTGGCCGATGGGTAAGGTTCCTTCCAAGTTTGACAGCATAATATGACGTACAGACCTATACTTTTCTTCTTCATCGTGATTTTGGGGGTAGCCGCTGTAAGCAGTTGTTCGAAAAAACAATTTGATGACGTGTATGCTCGTCCAGAGGGGCTGGCTCCGCCCATCTACCAGCAACTACAGAGTAAAGGCCGCTTCACCAATATGCTGGCGCTGATTGATAAAAGTGGCTATCAGCGAACACTGAGCAGCGCCGGTTACTGGACGCTCTTTGCACCCAATGATGAGGCATTTAAGGCGTATTATCAGAAAAATAACCTGAGCATAAGTCAAATAGACTCGGCTAAAGCGCGCGAGATCGTGCAGTACATGCTGGTCTACAACGCATTTGCCAAAGATCGCCTCGATGATTACCAGGGCCCTACAGGCTGGATACCTTCCCGGGCATTCCGGCGCCGAACTGCTCAGTATACCGGTTTCTACACCGATGAAACGCTAACCGGTTCGTCGGTAAAAGCGGTGGCGGCCAACCGAAACGGCAACTTCTATGTGAGCGCCGACAACAACAATAAGCACATTACCTATTTCACCGACGATTACTTCGGGCAGCGCGGCTTATCGGCCTACGATTACACTTATTTCTTCCCGGAGGCGACTTATTCGGGGTTCAATGTGATGAATGCCAAGGTATTGGAGAAAGACCTCTTTGCTGAGAATGGCATGATTCACGAAGTAGATAATGTCATCACCGCCCAGCCATCGCTGGACCAATACCTCCGTACGAAACCCGAATACAGCGAGTTCCGGAAACTGTACGAGAAGTACATGGTGAGTTTTGTGCCGAATGCGGAGGCGACTACTCGTTACCAGATTCTGACTGGTAAAAGCGATCAGGTGTTTGTGAAGGCCTATTCGAATATGTTGAGTTTCGCGCCCAACAACGAGAATTACTTCAAAAACGCAGATAATGACGCGCAACAGGAATGCTGGAGTCTGTTTGTGCCCACCAACGACGTGCTGATTCCATATATCAAAAATGTAATTCTGGAAAACTACACCTCGCTCGATGTATTGCCTCCGCAGATTATTGCCGATCTGTTGAACGCCCACATGTGGTCGGCGGCGGTGTGGCCCAGCAAGTTTAACAATACGTTCAACTCGTTTTCGGAAGAGGCTCGCTTTGACCCCGCCGCCAACGTAGTGGACAAAAAAGTGCTGAGCAACGGCCTGTTTTACGGCACAAACAAAGTACAGGCGGCCAACGTGTTCTCGACCGTTTATGCCCGGGCGTACCTCGATCCGAAATACTCGATCATGACCCGGCTACTCAACTCCGATCTTCGGCCAGTACTGCTCAATCCCAAAATCAAGTACACGGTGTTTATGCTGAGCGACGAAGCGCTCAGGGCCGCCGGATATGATTATGACGGATCTAAAAACGAGTGGTACTACACCGCCCCGGGAACAACTACACGCACGGTGGGAGAAGCCAACCGGAACCGCCTGCTGCGAATTGTAGCGAGCAGCGTTGTGGCTACCCCCGCCAGCGAACTGGATAATCTGGCAGGATCGGGCATCATTGACTCGTTTAACGGGGAATTCATCAAGTACGAAAACAACCAGGTGTATTCGTCAGGTACGGTAGCCAAGCCCCTGAAAATTGTAGGCTCGAAGCCATCAGTGAATGGTAAGGTCTACTACACCGACGGTATTCTAACCTTTACGGAACGAAATATCGGTCAAGACATTGAAGCGCTGGGAACGGCCACTACGTCGCCCTACAATCTGTTTTGGCAATACCTGAAAAATTCGCCGGCCTACAACGCAGCAACCGGCGAGATTGTGGGTACCGCCGCAGGTACGTTCTATACGGTACTGGTTCCCGATAATGCGGCCATTCAGGCGGCGGTGAATGCCGGTCTGCTGCCCGGTACAGGCACCGGGGCCGTTAAGACCCCCAACTTCGCCCCCACGTTGCCGGCCCAGATCGACCAGGTGACCAACTTCATCTATTACCACATCTTCAACAAGAAGACGGTGGTGCCCAACGGAAAAGAATCGGGTAATGCCGAGACGCTGCTGAAAAACAACGTGGGCGATGCCGTATTCGTCACGGTACTGAACACCCCAGGAGCAATGCAACTGATCGACAATGTGGGCCGAAAAGCCAACGTGATCGTGCCCAGAAGCAACAACCTCTCGAATCGCACGGTGATTCACCTGATCGACAACTACTTAAAGGCTCAGTAGCCACACGCATAACCGGCTTCCATACTGTTGCACAGTTTACTTTCTTAAACGGATGAACTCATTTCTACAAGTACTAGTCATAGCGGGTATGTTGCTCAATGGCCTGAGCGCGGCGGCGCAGACCCCGGCTACAGCCAACTCGGTGCGCGGTAAAATTAAAGACGCCAAAGACAGTACCGGGCTGGTTGGCGTTACGGTGGCCGAACTCGACAAAGACAACCGGATTGTGAAAGGCGTGACGTCTGATATCGACGGTAACTACGTCATTCGGATGGCCAATGAGAACAACACCCTCGCTTTTTCGAGCATTGGCTACAAAAACGTTCGTATTCCGGTGCGTGGTCGGCGTGTGGTGAATACCTACATGGAATCGTCGGCTAATGAAATGAATGAGGTGGTTGTCAGGGCTGCACAAACCGACAACGGACTACTCTCGGTGTCGGAACGCAACTCAACACTTGCCGTGTCGAAGATTGACGCCAAGGCACTGGAAGAAATGCAGGGTACATCGATCGACCAGATGCTACAGGGCCGGTTATCGGGGGTTGATATCGCGGCTAATTCGGGTGACCCCGGCGCGGGTATGCAAATCCGGATTCGGGGTACGTCGTCAATCAACTCATCGGTCGATCCCCTGATTGTGGTTGATGGAATGCCCTATGAAACGCAGATTCCGTCGGACTTCAACTTCGGTGCAGCCGATGAACTGGGCTACGCACAACTGTTGAACATCGCGCCGTCGGACATTAAGACGATCAGTATCCTGAAAGATGCCGCTGCTACTGCTCTGTGGGGATCGCGGGCGGCAAGTGGGGTAGTGGTGATCACAACGAAGCGTGGGAACGTTGGTAAGCCAGTAATTACGTACACCTTCAAAGGGTCGGTTTCGCAGCAGCCCAATGCCATTCCCATGCTGTCGGGCGATCAGTATTCGTCGCTGATTCCTGAAGAGTATATGAACCGCAACGGGTTGCCCCTGAATACCCAACAAGTAAAAGAATTTCAGTATGACCCGAATGACCCGTACTGGTTCAACAACTACAGCAACAACACTAACTGGATCGACCGGATTACGCAGATCGGTAACTCGCTCGACCATAACCTGGCCATCAGCGGCGGGGGCGAAAAAGCACGTTACTATGCGTCACTGGGTTATTTCTCGCAACAGGGAACAACCATCGGTACGGGCTTAGACCGGATCAATACCCGGATTAACCTCGATTATAACGTATCGAACCGGATTCGCTTCCGGACTGATTTGGCCTTTACGCACTCGAGCAACGACCGTAACTACGTAAACGCTACTGCCACGCAGGATTTGTTGCGGAGCATCGCCTACACGAAGATGCCCAACATGAGCGTGTACGAGTACAATGAGTTTGGGGTACTGACGCCCAACTATTTCTCGCCGCTCAACAACATTCAGGGGCAGTATCCGGCTACGTATAACCCGGTGGCTATGGCCAACAGTGCCAAGAACACCATTACAACTGACCGGATCATCCCGCACTTTCAGTTGCAATACGACCTGAAACCAAACGTCTGGATGCTGGCCGTTGATGTGCAGTTCGATATTAATAATACCAAGAGCCAGACGTTCCTGCCTCAGATTGCCACCGGTCAGCGGTACACTAGTTCGGCGGTGAACCAGGCCTACGATGGGGATGCCGATGTGTTTGGTGTCATTACGAAGTCATCGCTGCTCTACACACCACAGTTCACCAATGCCGATCACCAGTTTTCGAGCTTGTGGGTGTTGAATACGGCTGACAATAAGAGTATTACGCAGCAGGCGTCGATTCCGAACACGCCCTCTGACTTGCTACAAGACGTATCAAATACGGGTCGGCAAACGGCCTCGTCAATCGCCTCGTCGATATATGAAACCCGCACGGTCGGTCTTCTTTGGAACGTTCATTACGGATACAAAGGCAAATACAATTTCGACGTCGGTGTTCGGGGTGACGGTAACTCGCGTTTTGGTCCGGCTTACCGCTACGGCGTATTTCCGTCGATATCGGGTAAGTGGACAATCTCTGATGAGCCCTGGATGCAACGGTTCAACAAATACCTGGACTTTCTGGGGTTACGGGCCAGCTACGGTCAAACGGGTAATGCGCCGCGAAACGACTACACGTTCTTTGGCACTTACACAACCTTGCCGTGGTCTTACCTGGGCTCGCCTGCTATCGTGCCATCCAGCATGGAACTGCAAAACCTACGCTGGGAAACCCTGATTGGTCAGAATTTCGGTCTGAACCTGATCATGCTGAAGCGGCGAATCACACTCGATGCCGAACTGTACAAGAACCGGACAAATAATCTGTTCTTCCGGGGGCTGCAAATTCCGTCGTACACTGGCTTCAACAACGTCGACATGAACGTGGGTACGTTGGATAACCAGGGCTGGGAAATCAACCTCGGCATCACGCCGTACAAGACAAAGAATATTACGATCGACCTCAACATGAACGTCGCCCGTAACATCAACGTCATCCGCGAAATCTCTGATCTCTACCCGCGGGAGGCCGGTAATATCACCGCCAACGGACAGTACAAATCGTATATCCAGGAGAACAACCCATTTGGTTCGTTCTATGGCTTCCGCTACAAAGGTGTTTATAAAGACGAATCAGCAACGGTAGCACGCGGTCGGAATGGTGAACCCATCATCACCCCCGATGGACAGGGCGTCCGGATGCGTTTCAACTACCCCGCCACCGATTATATTTTCCAGCCGGGCGATGCCATGTACGAAGACATCAACCACGACGGCAACATAAACTACCAGGATATCGTCTACCTAGGCAACAGTAACCCCGCCTTTACCGGTGGGTTCGGAGGAAGCATCGGCTGGCGTGATCGACTTAAGCTGACAGCGTTCTTCAACTTCCGGTCCGATTACGACATTGTGAATGGAACCCGCATGTCGACCACGGCCATGTATTCGTATGACAACCAGAGCACCGAGGTGTTGTCGAGATGGCGTCAGCCGGGCGACGTGACCAACGTACCCAGAGCGTTGTTTGGGGCGGGCTACAACTGGCTGGGCTCTAGCCGTTACGTAGAAGATGCCTCGTTCCTGCGGTTCAGAACGGTGACCCTGCGCTACACCTTTGCCAAAAGCGTGCTCGATAAGCTGCGGTTGAAGGCCCTGAGCGGCTACCTGACCGTGGAGAACCTGTATACCTGGAGCAACTATAAGGGCCAAAACCCCGAGGTGAGCCTGCGAGGAAACGACCCCTTCCGGATTGCGATCGACTACTCGATGACGCCGCCTGCCAAAACGGTTACGCTGGGTCTCACCGCTTCATTTTAACACGACATTACGCTGGTAGCCCTCGGGTGATTGGTTGCCTCAAAAAAGAGTGACCATAACCACTCGGATTCGGCGTCGCCTAACCAACGTAATGACAATCAATGGCTTCTGAACATACTGAGTGATGGTAAAGAAATTAATCTATAGCGTATCGGCCCTGTTGCTGCTTCTCCTGCCGACGTCGTGCAATACGTACCTGGATCTGCGCCCGCAGGATGGCATCACCAAAGATGAATTTTGGCGCACAAAAGAGCAGGTGCAGGCTGCCGTTACGGGCTGTTACGCTGGTATGCTCAACGGCCTGCCCGAGACGCTCTTTCTCTGGGGTGAACTACGGGCCGACATGATCACGTCGACGTTTTTGACCCGGCCTGATGAAACGGATATGATCAACGTCAACCTGCTGCCCAGCAACGGTATTGCCAACTGGCGCAGTGTGTACCAGATCATTAACTACTGCAACACCGTTATCCAGTTTGCGCCTACCGTTCTCGAGAGCGACAAGACGTACACGCAGGAAGCATTGAACGTGAATTTGGCGGAGGCCAAAGCCCTTCGGGCGTTACTTTACTTTTACCTGGCCCGCACCTTTGGCGACGTACCCCTGAAGCTGGACGCTACGTTCTCAGATAACCAGATTACGCCCATTCCTAAGAGTACGAAAGACGAGATACTGGCACAGGTGGTCAAAGACCTGACTGAAGCCGAGCCGAATGCACCGCTGACCTATGGCGATGTTGCTTCAAATAAGGGGCGTGTCACTCGCTACATGGTAAATGCTCTTCAGGCTGATGTAGCCCTCTGGATGGAGAAATACGATGAGGCGCTGGCTGCCTGCAACAAGATCACCAGCAGCGCCAAATTTGGTCTGATCCAGGGCAACGCCTTCCATAACCAAGTATTCGTGCAGGGTAATTCAAATGAAGGAATCTTCGAATTACAGTACGATCGACAGCGCATCAATGGCTTCTACGGTATGTTCGTTGCGCCTCGCCGGTTCCAGGCCAGTTCGTATGTGATCGATGATGTATACACGCAGGACTTCCAGGATGATACTAAGAAGGACCTTCGCGGCGATGAATCGGCGGTACGGGCTACGGATGGCACCATCTGGAAGTACGTAAGCCTGAACGGAACCACCCTGCGCGTGATCAACGAATCGTATGCGCACTGGATCGTGTATCGCTATGCCGACGTGTTGCTCATGAAGGCCGAGGCACTGGCTATGCTGAAACGTGGACCGGAAGCCCTCGCCATTGTGCAGCAAATTCGCGACCGGGCGCAGGCGCTGGTAGGTACGCTCAAAACACCCGATCCGGCCGATACAGAGTCGGTGATGGACTACATTCTCGAAGAACGTGCCCGTGAGCTGGCCTTCGAAGGCAAGCGCTGGTACGATGTGCTGCGGCACACTAAACGGAATAATTACAAGCGCCTCGACATCCTGCTCGACATGGTAGCGCGGAGCGTTCCGCCCGACAGACAGCAGTCGGCAATTGCCAAATACAAGGACTACAACAGTCATTACCTGCCCATTTTTCAGTACGAGTTACAGACGAATAAGCTGCTGGTTCAGAATCCCTTCTACAAGTAGTCAGTTGGTTTTGAATAAACAGAACTTTTCCGATCAAGAAAGCCATGAAAAAGTTTAGTAATTCCATACTGCTCACGCTCGTCATCCTGCTGCCGCTGGTGTACCTGATTGGGTGCCGTGAGCAGGACTTCGTGCAGACCACCACGAGCGATGCGAACATGTTTAGCTACCTGAAAACGCGCCCTGAGAGCTTTTCAGAGTTTACGGCGATCCTCGATAAGGCCGGCTATGAAGGCTTTCTCGACGCGTATGGCGCATACACCATGTTTGTGCCAACCAACGCGGGTGTGCAGTCATACATGAAGGCGCTGAACAAGACCGCCGCGACCCTGACAAAGGAAGAAGCGCAGGACATTGCCAAGATTCACATCATTCGGGATACGCTGACTACCAAGTCGTTTAAAGACGGGAAGCTACCCCTCGTGACCATGTATGGGCAGTACCTGTTGGGCGGTGTGTCATTTACCAACGGCACGTCAAACTATAGCCTGAACCGGCAGGCACTGGTGCTGGAAACAAACATCACTACCAGCAACGGTATTCTGCACGTGATCGACAACGTGTTGAAACCAGCCACGCTGACGCTGGCGGCGACGCTGGAAAAAGACCCGGCATACTCGATCTTCACCGAAGCCATTAAACAAACCGGCTATTACGACTCGCTGAACATCGTAAATGCCGACCCCGACAGGCGGTGGACTACCGTTTTGGCCGAATCGAATACCGCCCTGGGCAAAGCTGGCTTTACCTCGTTTGAGGCCCTGAAGAAACGGTATTCGAACACGGGAAACCCCCGCAGCAAAACCGATAGCCTGAACCTGTACGTAGCCTACCACATGCTGCCCGGGGCCAAGTACCTGGCCGATATCATTACGTCGCAGTCGCACGTGACCAAAGTGCCGCTTGAGGTGGTGACCTCGAAGCTGGAAGATCAGGTTGTATTGATCAATGATGATGAGTTCAATGGCGTTCGCGAGCCAGGCGTAGTGCTGGACCGGGCACTGAGCGACAACGCGGCGACCAACGGCGTTATCCACAGTGCCACGGGTCATTTTGTGTCTAAAGTTCGGAAGCCAACGCCTGTATACTGGGATGTGGCTGACTTCCCGGAGATCCGTAAACTGCCCGCCTACTTTGGCAAGCGGAGCTATGATTTCGTGTACGGTTCGGTGAAAGACATCAACTGGGAGCGTTCGAACTTCAACTTATCGTATATCTACACGACCGCCTCCAACTTCTCGGTGTACCGGAATGATTACCTGATGATCCCGTTGGGCGGTCCAAACCGGAGCGTGTGGGTTGACCTGAAAACACCGATGCTGGTGAAGGGTCGTTACAAAGTGTGGGTGTGCTACCGGTTTCAGAAGCAAAGCGGTGGGTCGGTCAACATCTGCCAGGGTAGCGTAGATGGCGAAATGCTCCCCCGTCCAATGGCCTTTACCGACACCGCACCGGCGGGCTCAGAAGGCGAGCTGGAGGCGTTGGGCTGGAAGCTGTATAGCGACCCCGGTACTGACCGGAACCTGCCTGGTCGACTGTTGGGGATCATCGATATAAAAACCACTGACCGCCACATGTTCCGCCTGACCAATATTTCGGGTACACAGAATAACAATAACCTCGACATGGTGCACTTCATCCCGATTGACATGCCCCAGACAAGGCCACGCTTCAACCGGAATGGCACGCTTGTTCCCTAATTCGTTCGGCAACCCGGCTTCATTCATTTTTCTTTCTGCAATGAAAAAACAGTATTCATTCCTGCTGATTGTCCTGCTGGGCATCTGTATAGCGGCCTGTAAGCAATGGGACGATCGGATCACCGTGGCAGATAACGCATTGGCCAGAACCCTGTACAGCGAAATCAACGCACAGCCCGAACTGAGCAAATTCAGCGAATTATTGGTCAAGAGTGGCTACGATAAGCTGATCAGCGCGTCGAAAAATTATACGGTCTGGGCTCCAACCAACAAAGCCTTGGAAACCGTCGACCTGGCCTCGCTGAGTGATACTACGGCGCTAAAGTCGTTTGTGGGCAATCACATTGCGTTACAAACGTACCCCCTGCCCGGTGCCACACAGGAAGTGCGGGTGCAGATGTTGAACGGCAAATACGTAACCTTTACCAATGGCCGCATGGGCGAGTCGACGGTGGTAAACGCCAACAGGTACGTGGCAAATGGGGTATTGCACACACTCGATAAAGCCTCGGCAGTACTGCCAAACCTGATGAGCTTTGTCAACTCATCGAAAGAGACATACGTGCAGAATAAGGTGCTGGGAGCACTTTCATATCTGGTACTTAATCCGGAGAAAGCGATTGTCGACAGCATCAGCGCCACAACAGGTCGGCCTGTGTATCGGCCGGGAACGGGCATCGAGCAGAAAAACAAGTTTACCGACCTGGTGTATAACCTCGCCGATGAGTCAAAGCAGTTTACATACATTTTGCTGACAAACGACGCGTTTGCCACAGAAGTAACCAAGCTGTCGCCCTACTTTAAAACGAGCACCGCCGACAGTACCTACAACCTGGCCAGCTACCAGGTGTTGAAAGACCTGGCGGTAGAAGGCCTGTACACGGTCGATAAGCTGCCCGCCGTACTGAAATCAAAATTTGGCGTCGATGTACCACTCGACAAAACAGCGCTGGTTCGTACTGTCAACCTGAGCAACGGCATCGCCTATGTGTTCAGCAAGGCCGATGTGAAGCCAGCGGTGAAGCTGCAGCCCATTGTTGTACAAGGCGAAAATTACGTGTCGCAGCTGCAAAACGTAGGGTCGACGGTGATCGCCATCCGGGAAAAACTAAGCCCCGTTACCGGTCAGACTTTCCGCGACTTGTCGGTTATTGCCCATGGTGTGAGCGGTTTCTGGGTACGTTATCGGGTGCCCGAAGTGCCCGCTATGAAGTACAAGGTGTACTGGGTTGCCCTGAATGATCAGACCCGAAATTACCGGACCAATACGTTGCCGATCGTGGTGAGCCAGCGACTTGCCATGGGGAGCCTAACGTCTACGACATTCGCCAACATCGCCGTACCGAACGATAACTACTCGGAAGTGCTGCTGGGCGAATACACCACAACGTCGTTTGGCGCGCTTGATATGTACCTCATTGCCAGTGGTACTAATAGCATGGCGCTGGATTACATCAAGCTGGTTCCTGTACTTTAAACTCGTTATGATCTGTCGATCAGGTGCGTATCCCCGACAGCTACTTATTAGATATACCGTCGATGCAACATTTTATACAATCAACTCAGGCAGTTTACCGGGCAGGCCGATTGGTGCTGGGCGTAGCTGGGCTGGTGCTCGTCTCGCTAGTGAGCAACGGCCAGGACGGAGCCGAATACGTAACCGTAGTGGCTGCCAAGGCACCACCGAAACTGAGTGCGCAGATTAGCGGGGTGATTACCGATGCCGCTACCAAAAAGCCACTGACCGGTGCCCGGGTATTCTATAAAAACCTGACAACCTCAATTACCGGCGACGACGGACGGTTTACCTTGGCTGTACCCAGCGCAAATGTGTCGGTAGGCGTCGAAATCGCCGGGTATCAAAGCCGCGAGGTGGCTATCGACGGACGGAAAACACTGAACGTTGCCCTCAACGAAGGCGATCGGCCGTCGCTGTTCAACCCGCTGGTGCTGGCCAATCACGTTGTGCCCGCCAACCGGCTAACCAATGCTGCCGCCACCGCCGATATGTCTGATATCTGGACGCGATACAATGAAACACCCGATTCGTATCTACAGGGAAAAATTGCCGGACTGAACAGCATCCGCGGGTCGGGTATGGGCAATGCGCGGGCAAACCTGTTGTTGCGCGGCTACACGTCACTTTCGGCCACAAACCAGCCGCTGATCATTGTCGATAATATGGTTTACGACAATGGTACCTACGGCAGCTCGCTGACAAACAATTATGCAGAAAACCCGCTTGCCAACATCGACATCCGCGATATCAGCAACATTACAGTCTTGAAAGATGCTGCCGTGACGGCGCAGTACGGGACAAAGGCAGCCAATGGTGTAATCGTGATTACTACCTCGCGGGCCAGGGATCTGGGTACCCGAATTGATCTGGCGATGAACGGAGGGATGAACCTGGCACCAACCTCATTGCCTCTTCTGAATGCATCGGATTACCGGACGTACCTGGGTAATGTGCTGAGTTCAGGTGGTGTATCGACGGAAGCACTTCAGGCGCTGCCGTATTTCAATGATGCGATCAACTCAGGTACGTATTACCAATACCACAACACTACCGACTGGCAGAAGAAACTCTTCACCAACAGCCTGTCGAACAACATGTATCTGAAGGTGACAGGCGGCGACAACATTGCCAAGTACGCCCTGTCGATGAACTACCTGACCAACAATACGGCTTTGGCGCAGTCGAACGTGAGCAAGTACAGCACGCGCTTCAATGCTGATTTGAACCTGAGCAATCGGTTGAAAGGCGTTGCCAACATGAGCTTCTCCTACAATGAAGCGAACGTGAAAGACATGGGCTTTGCGCCTAAAACAAACCCAGTTTTCCTGTCGCTGGTGAAGGCCCCGTTTTTAAGCGACTACGAAATTTCGCCGACTGGGATTGCCTCACCTGACTATGCCGATGAAGACATTTTCAAAGTGGGCAATCCAACGGTTGTCAGCCAATTGATGCAGGCCAGCAACCGGGCCTATCGGTTCGTTGGTGGGCTGGGTCTCCAGTACAATGTGGCACCGGGTCTGGAACTGGGAGCCAACGTGTCGGTGATTTTCGATAAGATCAAAGAGAACCGCTTCGTGCCGCGTCGGGGTATACTGAGCGATACGCTAAGCAACGCGATCGCCCAGAACCAGTTGGGTTCGCAGACGAAGCGACTATTCAATTTTAACACGGAAGCCTACGCGTCGTACGCGAAAACGATCAATTACCGGCACGAATTCTCTACCCGCGTTGGGGTTCGTTTCCTGAACAGCAAGGTAGAACAGGATCGTATTTTGGGTTACAACTCAGCAACCGACGAGCTCATCAGTGCGGGTAACGGCGTTTCCTTACTTAATAACCTGGGTGGTGGTCTCGGCGAATACAACTGGCTGAACACGTACCTGACTATGAACTACGCGTTTGCCGACAAATATTTCCTGACGCTCAGTGCTGCCCTCGACGGTTCATCGCGGTTCGGGAAGCAGGTGGCTACGGAGTCGATCAAGATCGGTGGCATGCCGTTCGCACTGATGCCCGCCGTATCGGCGGCCTGGCAGATTTCATCAGAGCGGTTCATGGCCAATTCACCGTTCGATCTGCTGAAACTGCGGGCGTCGTACGGCCGGGTAGGCAATGACGATATTGGCAACTACGGATCGCGGCAATACTATGTAGGGCAAAACCTACTGGGTATTCAGGGCCTGATTCGAAGCAATATTGCCAATCCGGCTTTGAAGTGGGAGACCGTTACAAAGGCAAATCTTGGCCTGGATATGGCCCTGCTAAACGACCGGGTAAGCCTGAGCCTCGACGTGTTCCGGAACAAAACCACCGATATGCTCATCCTGGAGACGACGCCAACCGTGGCGGGGATCTCAACGATGCTGCGCAATGGAGGTGGCATGACAACCAGTGGAGTAGAGGCTACCCTGAATGTGAAACTGTTGAATCGGCCGAACCTGAAATGGGATTTGGGTATGAACATTGGCCGCGCGGTGTCGGTCATTGACCAGCTTCCCGACGGTAACCTGATCAATACGTTTGGACCGGCCACATACCTGACCAGCACTGGTCAGGCTCCCAACGCCTTCTACGGGTATGTGGCGCAGGGTGTGTTTGCTACCGATGCGCAGGCAACCGCCGCCGGGTTGCAGACACGGCTGAAAGATGGTTCATTGCGGCCCTTCCGGGGTGGTGATGTTCAATTCGTGGATCTGGACAACAACAAGATCATTGACGAAAAAGACCGGCAGATCATTGGAAAACCGACCCCCGATTTCTTCGGCGGCATCAATAACCACATCGGCTTTGGCAATCTGTCGGTAGAGGCGCTGGTCACGTTTGTGTCGGGCAATAGCCTGTACAATTACACCCGCAATGTGCTGGAGTCAGTGTCGGGAACTAACAACCAGTCGCAGGCTACGCTGAATCGCTGGCGCGGCGACGGGCAGGTGACCGACGTACCCAGAGCTACCCTTGGCGACCCGCTGGGCAACGCCCGCTTCTCGAACCGCTGGATTGAAGATGGCTCATACATCCGGCTTCGGAGTGTATCGGTGGCTTACAACTTCCCGATCAACCGGACGCTGCTGAAATACCTGACACTTTACGCCAGCGCCAGTAACCTGCTGACCTTTACCAAGTACCTGGGTTATGACCCGGAGTTTAACGCCACCAACAGCCTGTTTGGCCAGGGGGTCGATAATACACTCGAACCCATTCAGAAGTCTGTTCAGATCGGTGTCAAGTTTGGTCTATAATCTCTTTGCCGCTACTGCTATGAAATTACTAGTTAAGAAAAAGATAGGTATTGCCGGGCTGGTTACGTGCCTGCTTGCCGGGGTGTCGGCCTGTACCAACCTGATTGATGTAGACCCTAAAGATGCGCTTTCGTCTGAGCAGGTTTACCGCAATGTGTTCGATGCCGATGCTGCCGTACTGGGTGTGTACGGTAAATTCATGACCCTGGCCAAGCAGTATGTGGTGTTGAACGAATTAAGGGCCGACTTGATGGACGTAACGGCGGGAGCCGACGAACAACTGCGCCAGATCAATAACCACGACGTGGTGGCGGGTAATGCCTATGCCGACCCACGGCCTTACTACGAAGTGATCCTGAATTGCAACGACATCCTGAAGAACTTCAAGATCATGTTGCAGCAGAACAAGATGCGCGTTGACGAATACAACCAGCGCGCCGCCGACATTACGGCCCTGCGGAGCTGGGTGTACTTGCAGTTGGGAATTCACTTTGGCTCTGTTCCGTACGTAACCGAGGCCTACGAGAATGTGACCGACCTGGCTGCTGTGTCTTCGGTACCTAAAATGGAACTGACCGCGCTGATAAAGGAACTGATCACCACGATGGAGGCTATTCCGTCGGTGTATCGCGAGCCATACACGTCGAATACATCGATCGTTGCCGCCCCGGTTGACGGCTACCCGCTGAACAAGTTTTTCATCAACAAGCACGTTTTGCTGGGTGATCTGTATCTCTGGGATAATCAGTATCTGAAAGCCGCCCAGACCTACAAACTGGTGATGGAAACGGCGGCCCGGACAGGCGTTGATCCCAACTCAGAAGCGTTCTACGCCACCTATAAGATCCATTATGCCGGCACCAACAACAACGATTTCTCGGTCGGTTATCTGGACGGTGTGAGCAGTATAAACCGATTGGCCGATGCCAATACCCTTGGTTGGCGGTCGATGTTTGCCCGTCGAAGCACCGAAAACTGGTTCAACTATGAGTGGATCTGGTTTATGCCGTTCGACAAGAACTTCAAACCAGAGAACCCCTTTGTTGATCTGTTTTCGAACATCAACGGTCGGTATCAGTTGGCTCCGGCGCAGCAGGCCATTGATTTGTGGAACAGCCAGAAACAGACCAACAACTTCCCCTTCGATGCCCGCGGTCGCCTGACCTATAAAACGGTAGCCGGTAGCCCGGTGATCATGAAGTACCTCTACAACTACCTCGATCCAAACACGGGCTTGCCGATCGGGGCTACGTTGCAGGAGAAAAACGGCAACTGGTTTCTGTACCGGGCCGCCACGCTGCACCTGCGTTTTGCTGAAGCTGCCAACCGGAATGGTCGCCGCAAACTGGCGTATGCGCTGCTGAACAACGGTATCTCAACCACCTTCGATTCAGATCCCGTTGGCCGCGACGAAACATTCCAACAGTCGACCTTCGATGTGGCGCCCTATGATTTCTTCGCCCGGAACGGTGACGTACCCCTATTCCGTGATCCGTGGTATCGTAACAACGGTATCCGGGGCCGGGCCAACCTGCAGAACGTACCTGTTGTAGGTGATAGCACCGTATCGATCGAGAATTCGCTGATCGAAGAGTCGGCCCTGGAGCTGGCTTACGAAGGGCAGCGCTGGCCCGATCTGGTTCGGGTGGCCCTGCGCCGCAACGACCCTGCTTTCCTGGCCGACAAGGTGTATCAGAAGCTGAGAAAAGCAAATAACCCTAACGCCGAGGCCGTGCGTACAAAGCTGATGGACAAGAACAACTGGTTCCTGCCCTTTAAAATGAAGTAACGTTTTTGTTTCGCGCTATAGGTTGCTTTCGCCAGGCCCTTCGAAACCTACGATTATAAATGAAAATCAGGACGATTGCCTCGATCACGCTGCTTCTGGCAGGAATAGCAGCCCAGGCGCAGATCGGCACGCGCTTCCCTTCGGAGCGTAAGGTCATAAAAGACCCTATTACCGGTACGCCGCTGACGTTTCTGACCAGTAAACCTACTGGTGATTCGAAGATTTACCAGACACACCGGCAATGGACCGCCGACGGGAAATGGCTCATCTACCGCTCGAACCGGGTGAAGAACGAAGCAATTGCAGTCAATGAAAAGACGGGCGAGCAGGTGCAGGTGACTGAAGGCGGTTATGTTGGCATGCTCAACATCGCCGCCAAGTCGATGAAGCTGTACTTTATGCGCAATCCCGTCCGGAACCCGGAACGGAGAGGAGAGCCCGGTCAGAACGCGTCATTGCAAATTGTTGAGGTTGACCTCGCCAAATTATTTTCTGACAGTGAAGCGGGCAAACTACAGCCCGAAACGGCCTATCAGCGTGTATGCGGCACTACCCCTCCCGAGTTAGGTGCCGGTGGCGATATGGCGCTCGATGCTGATGAAGAATGGGTGTATTTCCGGGTTGGCAAGACCGAAGCCACGAAGCACCTGGCCGCCAATACCAAAATTGAAGGTTCGTTTGGCCCCCGAAAAATGGGTGCTGGTCCGGCGGGGTTGGCGGGCATGAACGTAAAAACGGGCGAAGTGAAATACATCGTCTCGGTTCCGTTTCAGGTGGGCCATATTCAGACGAACCCATTTGTGCCGGGCGAGATCGTATTCTGCTGGGAAACCGGTGGCAAATCGCCCCAACGTACCTGGACCGTCCGCGCTAACGGCACCGGATTGCGCCCGCTCTACCCCGAATCAGACTACGAATGGGTAACCCACGAAGCCGTTATCAGCCGCGATGAGGTAGCGATTGCGATCATGGGCCACCGGAAAGTAGCCATGACCACGGCGGCATTAGTTAGTCAGACCGACAAAGCCGCTACTACTCCCGACGTGCAAAACCCCGGTCAGGAAGCCGATTGGGGCCCATCGGGAACGCGCGAGAAACCAACCGGGCTGGGTATTGTGAACCTACGCACCCGGGAGATGACCATTGCCGGTCAAACACCCAGCGGCAGTGGCCTCTGGCACGTACACGGTTCGTCAGACGGACGCTGGGCCGTGGGTGACGACTTCGCCCGCAATATCTACCTGATCGACCGCCACACCCGTGAAATGATCTTACTGTCGGCAGGCCATAAAACCACCGCCGCCGACCACCCGCACCCCACCTTCAGTCCCGACGGTACCCGCATCCAGATTCAGTCAGCCATGCTCTCCGACGACAACAAGTCGATGAACATCTG
This sequence comes from Fibrivirga algicola, assembly GCF_011742925.1. GTDB lineage: Bacteria > Bacteroidota > Bacteroidia > Cytophagales > Spirosomataceae > Fibrella > Fibrella algicola. Next base: position 599,552 of record NZ_WAEL01000002.1, on the reverse strand, counting down.
CATCATCCCCGTGCCCACTGCTTGGTTGAAGCGGACGTATAAAGATTAATTGCGTTGATCAGCAGGGTTAGGTCACGCATTGCTGCTTCGCGCTGTAGGTCTTTCGCCAGGCTTGGCGCGAAGCAGCACAATGAAAGGCAACCCAACGCGTCAGCACAACCCCAATTACCCCAACATGAAAAACCTGTTACTTGCTTTTTGCTTATCGATTACCGCTGCCTGGAGCCAATCGACACCAAAAGAGCCCTACCTGTTTTCATATTTTAAAGACAATGGACAGGACGGGCTTCACCTGGCCTACAGCCTCGACGGCTACAGTTGGAAAGCCCTGAACAACGACAAGTCGCTGCTGACGCCCGTAATTGGCAACGCCAAACTGATGCGCGATCCCTGCATTATTCAGGGACCCGACAAAACCTACCACATGGTCTGGACGGTAAGCTGGAACGATAAAGGCATTGGGTACGCCAGTTCGAAAGACCTCATCAATTGGTCGGAGCAGCAGTTCGTGCCGGTGATGGCGCATGAGCCAACGGCGTTGAACTGCTGGGCACCCGAAATCAATTACGACCCGGCCACCAAATCATACATGATTTATTGGGCTACCACGATTCCCGGTCGGTTCCCGCAGTCGGAAGGGTCGGGCGATGAGAAGTACAACCACCGCATGTACTGCGTGACTACGAAGGATTTTAAGACGTTCAGCAATACCAAACTGCTGTACGACAAGGGCTTTAACGTGATCGACGCAACAATCATTCGGGATAAGAAAGAGAACGTGATGTTCCTGAAAGACGAGACAAAAACCCCGCCTCAGAAGAACATCCGTATTGCCCGAAGCAACACGCTCACGGGTGGCTACTCAGCGCCAACTGCTCCCATTACCGGCGATTACTGGGCAGAGGGTCCCACCGTCGCTAAAATCGATAACGTCTGGGTGGTTTATTTCGACAAATACACCAAACACACGATGGGTGCCGTGCAATCGACCGACCTGGTGAACTGGACCGATATTTCTGATAAGATCAGTTTCCCGCAAGGCACCCGCCACGGCACCGCCTTCCGTGTGCCGATGGATGTTTTAACTAAGTTGCTGGAATTGAAGTAAATGCGTGCTGGTTTGGGCCCAGCGTAAGCAATACGCAGAGTAGTCTACTACAATGCGAAGCAACACAGCCCCCCGCCCCATGACAAACCATATTCCCCGTATTCTCTTTGGGTTGTTCGCGCTGGTACAACCGGCTTATTCGCAGGAACTGTACCCGGTTAAACTGTCGGCTAACCTGTGGCACAACCAGCAGCGTGAACTGCGGTACCGACCGGAGGGAACGGATTTTGTCATTACCAACGGCAATCGCTTGTTCACCCGCGCTATATACGGCACCAATACGGCGTTCCGAATCGAAGCGGGCGACCGACCGGAATTTGCCTTGTACATGCCCGGCATGGGCGGCACGTTGAAACTGGGGCTAGCGGCAGATGGGCAGAGCAAGTGGCTCACCGACGCGCGAACAATCACCGCCCGTTATCGGCCTGGTGCCATGCTGTACACGATCACTGATCCGTTGCTGGGTGGCGGGCAGTGCGAACTGACGATACAGGCGTTGGCCAATGGCGAAGGGTTTGTGCTGAAAACACGCTTTCAGAACGTACCCGGATCGGTGGAGTTAATCTGGGCGTTTGGCGGGGCAACCGGCAAGAAATTTTCGCGCGATGGCGACATGGGGCCCGACCCGGAATCGAGCTTTTACCTCAAGCCCGAGAACTGTAAAGACAACAGCTATGCCATTAGCTCAGGTACGTTCTCGCTGACCTACGGCACCGGCCAGACAGTGGGCCCCGATGGTCGTTATTTCGTGGAAGATGCCAAGCAACCGGCTAAACCCGCCAAAGAGCAACGCCTGTTGGGTACGTTCCCGCCCGCATCGATCCTGAAAGTTGGCGATGCCACGAAGCTGACATCGCCGCTGGCGTTGGAACAGTCGTCGCCCGAAAAGGCGCCCGTGTTGGTTGGTAAGCTGACCGTCACGCCGGATACCGACACGTACCTAACCATCTATAATCCTGCCACGAAAGCAGCTATCAACTACGCCGACGTACCCGGTGTGTTTCGGGAGGCCGAAGCGAAGCGGGCGCAACTGGCTAGGCGCGTCGTGGTGAATACGCCTGATCCGTACATCAACACCATCGGCGGGGCGTTGGCCATTGCGTCTGACGCTATCTGGGAATCGCCGTCCTACATGCACGGTGCCATTGGCTGGCGTATGCGGCTGAACGGCTGGCGCGGCCCCTACACCGCCGACCCGCTCGGCTGGCACGATCGCGCCCGAACCCATTTGTCGGCCTACGCGGAGTCGCAAGTGACGAGTCCAGTGGCGGGGCCAATTGTAGCTGATACCACAATGCACCTGTCGCGAAGCACCGAGAAACTGGGTACCGGGATGTTTTCGAGTGGCTACATCAGCCGTGACCCGAACGGGAAGAACCCACGGGCGCACCATTACGACATGAACCTGGTCTACATCGACGCACTGCTCCGCCATTACCAGTGGACCGGTGATCTGGCGTTTGTACGCGAAACCTGGCCCGTGCTGAAACGGCACCTTGCCTGGGAAACCCGGAATTTCGATCCCGATGGCGATGGCCTGTACGATGCTTATGCCGCCATTTGGGCCAGCGATGCGCTGCAATACAGTGGGGGAGGGGTGACGCACACGTCTGCCTACAACTGTCTGGCGTATAAGAAAGCGGCCGAAATTGCCTTGCTGCTGGGTGAAGACCCGCTTCCGTACCGGCGCGAATCGGACAAGATCAGAAAGGCGATGAACGCGCTGTTGTGGTTGCCTGCGAAGGGAACGTACGGCGAGTATAAAGACCTGCTTGGCAACCGACTCGTACACCCCGCCGCTGCCATCTGGACCATCTACCACAGCCTCGACTCCGACGTACCCGACGCCTTTCAGGCCTGGCAAAGCGTGCGTTACATCGACACCGAGATTCCGCACATTCCCGTTCGGGCCGCTGGCCTCGACGACGGTAATTACTATACGATTTCGACCACCAACTGGATGCCCTACACTTGGTCGCTGAACAACGTGGCGCTGGGCGAATCGATGCACGCGGCACTGGCCAACTGGCAGGCGGGCCGGACTGATGAAGCGTTTACCCTCTTCAAGAGTGAAGTACTGGCGTCGATGTACATGGGTGGAAGCCCCGGCAATATCGTTCAGATTTCGCACTACGACGCCACCCGTGGCGAGGCCTACCGCGATTTTGCCGACCCGATCGGCATGTTCTCGCGGGCCTTGGTCGAAGGGCTGTTTGGTATCGTGCCCGATGCTTTGAACAAGACGCTGACGATTCGCCCTGGCCTGCCCGCCGCCTGGAACTATGCCTCGATCAGCCTACCCGACCTGAGCTTCGATTTCAAGCGGGAAAACCGGACGGATACGTACCTGCTGCGGCCTAATTTCCCGACGAAACTCAACCTGAAACTCCAGGTCATTGCGCAGGGGCAGGTGAAGCGAATCACCATCAACGGCCAACCGGTTGCCTGGACCAACGTGTCGGCGTCGGTTGGAAAGCCGGTGATTGAGATCGCTGCGCCATCGGCCGCCGAGTACCGGATCGAACTGATCTGGGACGGAGCCAAACCCGTACTACCCGCGCCGGGGCGGATATACGCAATGGGCAGCACGCTATCCGCTCGCTTCGCTGGAGCGCAAGGTAGCGGAGTAAGGGTAGTCACAACGAAAGACCCGCAACAGGCACTGAGCGACATCAAAAGCACGGCACAGGGCATCGCGGCGAAGATCAAGGCTGCACCGGGTACGTACACGGCTTTTCTACAGGTTCAGCAGGGTGCGTTGACCTGGTGGATGCCGCTCTGCTTCCGGGTCGACAAACCAGTGACGGTAGTGCCCAACGAAGCCGAGGTCAGTAGCCCGACGTTTCGCTTGCAGAACAACACCGGCGCGGTTACTCAGGCAGCTGTAACGGTCAACGGTTTCAAGACAACACTAAACGTACCTGCCAACAGTCCATCAGACGCCATTACCGTTCCCCAAAGCGACCTGCTGCCTGGCACCAACAGCGTATCGATCCGACTTCCCAACGGTACTACCGTAACCGAACGCCTGATTGACTGGACGGCCAAAACGGATAAAAAGCTGGAAAACATCGACCTGTCGCACTACCATAACGACCGGGTGACGCAGATTTTCCGGAACAAATACCTCTCGCCTCGTCCGCAAGTGACCACGCTGCAACTGCCCTGGCAGGGGACCGGCGACTGGCCACATCCGCTCGAAATGCACGAAATAGACGATAGTGGATTACGGAAACTGGCGGGCGCAGAAAACCGAATCGTACTGCCGCAGGGGATTCCGTTCAGCACGCCCGGCAGCGCTGGCACGAAGAATATTCTGTTCACCTCGCAGTGGGACAATTACCCTCGTCAGCAAACGATTCCGCTCAGCGGAAAATCGTCGCACGCCTGGCTGCTGATGGCGGGTTCGACCAACCCCATGCAAAGCCAGTTCACCAACGGCGCGGTGGTGGTCACCTACACGGACGGCAGCACAGACAGCCTGACCTTGCGCAACCCCGAAACGTGGTGGCCGATCGAAAAAGAGTATTACACCGATGGTTTCGCTTTCTCCCTAAAACAGCCCCGCCCGATCCGCGTCCACCTGAAAACGGGTGCGATCGTTTCCGGCGAGGAATCGAAACAGAAATTCAATGGCCGATCAATAGCCGGTGGTGCCGCCACGGTGCTTGATCTGCCGCTAAATCCATCGAAAATGCTAAAAAGCCTTACGCTGAAAACTATTGCTAACGATGTCGTGATCGGCCTGATGAGCCTAACGCTGGCCAGAGAATAATCCAATAGCAGGAGACCGCAGGATGCTGTACTTCGCATTGATTTTGATCTTTCGGAGTGAATCGGCGGGTCGTCCGGCTACTGTAGAGACGCAAGATTTTGCTGCACTGACGGACCGGTCTCTACACGGGCGTCAGCAACACACCCACGTATTCCAATTACCCCAACCATGAAACAAACCTTCCTCTTCATAACCGCTCTCGCCTTAGCCAGCGTAACCGTAAATGCCCAGAACGCGCCCAAAGCCAACGATTCAACCACGCCGCTCCACCTGCTAAAACCCGATTACCCGGTTCCGTATGGTCAGCCCAAGGTAGAAGACGTAACGAAGGTGCTCGACCGGGTGTACACGTACCTGGACACCACCACGCCCGCCGAATTGGTGGACAAAGCAACTGGGAAAGCGATCACTGATCTGGGTACGTTCAACCCAAACGCGATCATCAAGCCCGGCGATTACCGGCTAACCAGCTACGAATGGGGCGTTACCTACGCCGGTATGCTGCTGGCCAGTGAAGCCACCGGTGACCCGCGCTACGCCGAATACACGAACAAACGACTGGCGTTTCTGGTCGGTATAACGCCGTATTTCAATAATCAGGTAGCCACAGATCCGACCGCCAACACACCGCTCCGGCCCATGCTGGCCCCCCACGCCCTTGATGATGCCGGGGCTATGGCGGCGGCGATGATCAAGTCGGCCCGGACGGGGAAAGTCAAAACTGATTTCCGGCCGCAGATTGATACGTACCTGAATTACATCATTAAGAAAGAGCACCGTCTGGCTGATGGTACGCTGGCTCGCAACCGACCGCAGCCCAACACGCTCTGGCTCGACGATCTGTTCATGAGCGTACCCGCGCTGGCGCAGATGGGTAAGCTGACGGGTGAGAAAAAGTATTACGACGAGGCCGTAAAGCAGGTGCTGCAATTCTCGAAGCGGATGTTCAACAAGGAGAAGGGCCTGTATATGCACGGCTGGGTCGAGGGCATGAGCGTTCACCCCGAGTTTCACTGGGCACGCGCCAACGGCTGGGGCCTGATGACCAACGTTGAACTGCTCGACGTGCTGCCCGAAAACCATCCCGGTCGCCCGGCGTTGCTTGAATTGCTGCGCGCTCACGTTCGCGGATTGGCCGCCTGCCAGTCGGGATCAGGTTTCTGGCACCAACTGCTCGATCGGAGTGATTCGTACCTGGAAACATCAGCCACGGCCATCTACACCTACTCCATCGCCCGTGCTATCAACCGCGGCTGGATCGATCCACTGGCGTATGCGCCCATGACCTTGCTTGGCTGGAACGCCGTATCGACCAAAGTAACCAACGGCGGTCAGGTGGAAGGAACCTGCGTCGGTACCGGTATGGGCTTCGATCCGGCATTTTACTACCATCGCCCCATCAACATCTACGCCGCCCACAGCTACGGCCCGGTACTGCTGGCCGGTGCCGAAGTGATTAACCTGCTCAAGAAAAAGACATTCGAAATCAACGACAGCTCGCTGCAACTAACGGAGAAGCGGTAAGAAGTGATTGTATTCTTTGTCATCCCGACGACAGGAGGGATCTTCGAGCACAGGCGTTATCACTAGCTACATAAGATCCCTCCTGTCGTCGGGATGACAAAAAGCATACATACGTCGTCGTCATTCGCCACAGGTGTGTAGCCCCCCAACCCATGAAGAAACGATTCATAACCACCTGCCTGTATTGCCTGACAATGGCGGCGGCACTGGCCCAAACTCCAGCCAGCTACAAGTTTGATTTCGGGTCGGGGAAAGTGGCCAAGGGCTACACCGCCGTGTTACCTACTACGCAATACTCGAAGGAACTGGGCTACGGTTTTACGAAGGAAGCGCAGCTCACCACTGTTGATCGGGGTGGTCGGAATGCGCTAACGAGTGATTACTGTACCAGTGATAAGCCGTTTTATTTCACCGTCGACATACCTGAAGGCAACTACGACGTGACCGTTACGCTGGGCGATGAGTCCGGGGAATCGGCTACGATGGTGCGGGCTGAGTCTCGGCGGTTGATGACCGGGCAGATCGTGACGAAAGCGGGGCAGTTCGAGGTCCGTACGTTTACCGTTAACGTTAGAACGCCGAAAATCAACGACCAGCAGAATGTTCGGTTAAAACCACGCGAACGGGGCTACCTAAACTGGGATAATCAACTGACGCTGGAATTCAACGGCCCAAGTCCAAAAGTGTGTGCCGTGGAGATCCGCCGAAATGACAAGGCCACGAACGTTTTTCTGGCGGGCAACTCCACCGTTGTCGATCAGGATCGTGAGCCCTGGGCCGCCTGGGGACAGATGATTCCACGCTTCTTCAAGTCGGGGAAAATTGCCATTGCCAACCATGCCGAGTCGGGCGAGGCGCTGAAAAGCTTCGTCAGCGAGAAACGGCTGGAGAAGATCGTGAGCCTGATGAAACCCGGCGACTACCTGTTCATCGAGTTTGCGCATAACGACCAGAAGCAGGGCAGCGCGCACGTCGAGCCGTTCACGACCTACAAAGAGCAGTTGACACTCTATATCAGCGAAGCCCGTAAAAAAGGAGGTATTCCGGTGCTAGTTACCTCGATGCACCGCCGCAGCTTCGACTCCACCGGCCACATCACCAACACGCTAGGCGATTACCCCGAAGCCATGCGGCAGACCGCCCGCGAAGAAAACGTGGCCCTGATCGATCTGAACGCGATGAGCAAAACATTGTACGAAAGCTGGGGCCCCGAAACCTCGCTGAAAGCCTTCGTGCATTACCCCGCCAACTCGTTCCCTGGTCAGACAGAAGCGCTGAAAGACAACACCCATTTCAGCACCTACGGCGCTTACGAAATCGCCCGTTGCATTGCCGAAGGGATCAAGACGAACGTACCTGAACTGGCTAAATCGCTGCTGACCGATCTAGGTACGTTCAACCCCGCCCAGCCTGACCCGCTGGCCACCTGGAACTGGCCACTGAGCCCGATGATCACCGCTGTTAAACCGGATGGGAATTGAGGGTGATTTCCTGTAATGCCGAAGCTCCAGCTTCGGTAGTGACTGACAGGCTTAGACTACTGAAGCTGGAGCTTCGGCATTACAATATGAAAAAATACCTCCTCCTTTTCCTACTAATAACCATCTGTATCGCGGCCGTTCGGTTTCAACCGGTGGCGAAAAAACCTAACGTCATCTTCATTCTGGCTGATGATATGGGATATGGCGATCTTGGCTGTTTTGGGCAGAAAATGATTCAGACGCCTAACATCGACCAGTTGGCAAAAGACGGGATGCGCTTTACGCAGGCATATGCAGGTACATCCGTTTGCTCGCCGTCGCGGAGTTCGCTGATGACGGGGCAGCATACCGGGCATACGTACATTCGGGGTAATTATGGTCCGAATCGGAGCCGCGTGTCGTATCCCGACAGCATTTTTACCATGGCTGAATTGTTCAAGGCGCAGGGCTACGCCACGGGCATTTTCGGGAAATGGGGGCTGGGCACCAAAGGCTCAACCGGCACGCCCAACAAGCAGGGATTCGATGAATTTGCCGGCTACCTCGACCAGAACCACGCCCACGATTATTACACTGACCACCTTGACCTGAACGAATCCGTGGTGCAACTGCCCGCAAATAGCGGGGGTAAAAAAGGTATCTATACTGCCGACTGGTGCTTCGATAAGCTGAAATCCTTTGTGCAGGGCCACACCGAACAACCGTTCTTTATCTTCTTCGCTACCACGCTGCCGCACGATAAATACCAGCTCGCCGTGAAGCCGCAGTACGCCAACAAAGACTGGCCCGAAGGGGAGAAAATCTACGCGTCCATGGTGACGCACCTCGATCAGCAGGTAGGCGAGTTGCGCAAACTGCTTAAACAGCTGAAGCTGGATGATAATACGCTGATCGTTTTCACTAGCGACAACGGCCCTGCTACGCTAGCTAGCAGCACTGATAGTCCGGCGTTTGACGCGGCCTTTTTCAACAGTTCGGGTGGGCTGCGTGGCATCAAGCGCGAGATGTACGAAGGTGGCTTGCGTGAGCCGATGATCGTCAGTTGGCCGAACCATATCAAGGCGGGCACAACCAACACGTACCCGGTCGCTTTCTGGGATTTCATGCCCACGTTTGCGGCTCTGACCGGCTACAAAAAGCCAATAACGACCGATGGCCTGTCTATACTTCCGATGCTGACCGGCGGCAAGATGGCGACCCAACCCGGCCGGCCACTGTATTGGGAGTTTCACCTCGAAGACAGCAAGGTAGGCGATATGAAGCAGGCTGTGCGCTGGAACAACTGGAAAGCCGTTCGCAACAGCGTCAGCCAACCCGTCGAGCTGTATGACCTGAGCCGCGATGAGCAGGAAAAGACCAACCGGGCCGCTTCGGAGCCAAAACTGGTACAGCAACTGACCACCCTGATGCAGCAGGCGCACCGTGAATCGAGCTACTGGCCGGTACCGGGCATACAAACTACACAACGATGAAAAACTTGAGAAAACACGTACTCATAATCGCCTGCCTGTTGCTGATCGGCGGGCCGAGTAACGCTCAGCGGCTGATGGAAAACCTGAGCCGGGGCGTAGTGGCCATTAATCAGGGCGGCGGAAAGGTATACGTTGGCTGGCGGTTGCTGGGTACCGAACCCGCTGACATTGCGTTCAATCTGTACCGGACCACGGGCAGCGGCAAGGCAGTGAAATTGAACAGCCAGCCGATTACCCAAAGCACCAACTTCGTCGATCAGGGCGTTGACCTGAGTCAGACGGTCAAGTACGTGGTGAAAGCAGTATTAAAGGGCAAGGAACAGCCCGCCGGTGAACCGTTTACGCTTGTCGCCAACATACCTGCGCAGCCATACCTGACCATTCCGCTGCAAACGCTCGTTGGCTACACGCCCAACGATGCGTCGGCGGCGGATCTGGATGGCGACGGTAACTACGACCTCGTGCTGCACCAAACCGGAAGGGGTCGTGACAACGGCTCGGCGGGGATGAGCGACGCGCCCATTCTGGAGGGTTACAAGCTGGATGGTACGTTGCTCTGGCGCATCAACCTCGGTAAGAATATCCGCGAAGGAGCGCATTACACGCAGTTCATGGTCTACGATCTCGACGGCGACGGTCGGGCCGAGGTAGCCTGCAAAACCGCCGACGGTACCATCGATGGACAAGGCAAGGTAATTGGCGATTCAACGAAACACTGGGTACGTGCCGATGGTAAAATTCTGGATGGTCCCGAGTATTTCACCATTTTCGACGGAAAAACGGGCGCGGCGCTGGCCACTACCGATTACATTCCCTCGCGCTACCCGACTGATGGCTGGGGCGGCATTGGTGGCAACGGCGGCACCGACAACAACGGCAACCGCGTCGACCGGTTTCTGGCCTGCGTGGCGTATCTCGATGGCAAACTACCGAGCGTAGTCATGTGTCGGGGGTATTATGGCCGCACTGTACTAGCCGCCTGGGACTGGCGCGGGGGCAAACTGACGTCTCGCTGGGTGTTCGATTCAAAAGACAAACCCGGCTTTTCGGGCATGGGCAACCACAACCTGACCGTTACGGACGTCGATGCGGATGGGAAAGACGAGATCGTGTACGGCTCCATGGTAGTCGATGATACGGGGCAGGGTCTGTTCACGACCAAGCTCCGCCACGGCGATGCGCTCCACGTCACTGACCTCGATCCGTCGCGGCCGGGTCTGGAAGCCTGGGGGATTCATGAGAATGAAGAAAAAGTAGAAGGCTACGAAAACGGCTACGGCGCAGCCCTCTACGATGCCCGAAGCGGCGCGATTATCTGGGGTATGTTCCCCGGTAAAGACGTCGGGCGCGGCGTGGCGGCTGATATTGACGCGGAAAATCCCGGCGGCGAAATGTGGTGGTCAGGCAGCGATGGGTTGTACGATGTGAAGGGCAAACGCATTGGCAGCAGTCCACCGTCGACGAATTTCCTGTGCTGGTGGGATGGCGACCTGACCCGTGAATTGCTCGACGGCAATCATATCGATAAATACCAGAACGGTGCCCCGGCCACCCGGCTGCTCACCGCCACCGATTGTTCCTCGAATAACGGGTCTAAATCGACGCCTACGCTCAGCGCTGACCTCTTTGGCGACTGGCGCGAAGAGGTCATCTTCCGAACCAACGACAACAAGAGCCTACGCATCTACACCACGACCATCCCGACGGAACACCGTCTGTACACGCTCATGCATGACCCGCAATACCGCCTAAGCATCGCCTGGCAAAACGTTGGCTACAATCAGCCGCCCCACACCAGTTTCCACATCGGCGCAGGCATGAAAACGCCGCCGAGACCGAACATTGTAGCGACGTTGAGATGAGTTGCTTTTTTGCGCTAGGCCCTTCTACAGGCTCAGGGTGACATCAATCTCAGGTACGTTGATGACGATCTTGAGTGGGATTGTCACCCTGAGCCTGTAGAAGGGCCTAGCGTAAGCAACCTTTTAATAAACCAACCCCCGACATACCCAATCAAATCAATCAAAAATCAACATGAAAACATACCTAAAACTGACCCTATTTGCCCTTGTCGCTTTCGCTGGGATCGCGGCGATGCAGGCACCGCGCCCAACGCTGTATATCATTGGTGACTCTACCGTTCGGAATGGCTCCGGAAAAGGGTCAGATGGCCTTTGGGGATGGGGTAGCCTGATTCCCGCGCACTTCGATACGACGCGCATCCACATTGAAAACCACGCCATTGGCGGGCGCAGCAGCCGCACGTTCCTGACCGAAGGTCGGTGGGACAAGATCATGGACCGGCTGGCTCCCGGCGATTTTGTCATCATGCAGTTTGGGCATAACGATGGTGGCGCCATCAACGACAGCACCCGCGCCCGTGGGTCGATCAAAGGCATGGGCGACGAAACGCAGGAAATTGACAACATGATGACCAAAAAGCACGAAGTCGTGCATTCGTTTGGCTGGTACATGAAGAAATACATCGCCGATACGAAGGCAAAAGGCGCTACGCCGATCGTGTGTTCGCTGGTGCCACGCAACGTCTGGAAAGGAGGAAAAGTGGAACGCGGATCGAGCAGCTACGGAAAATGGGCCGCTGAGTCAGCTACGGTGGGTGGCGCATTTTTCATCGATCTGAATGAGATTATCGCGAAGAAATACGAAGCCGGTTACGATGAAGCCAAACTGAAAGCCGACTTCTTCCCCGGTGATCATACGCACACCAATTACAACGGTGCCAAATACAACGCCGCCGCCGTGGTGGAAGGCCTTCAGCAATTGAAAGACTGTAAGCTAAACCAGTATGTGGTGAAGTTGTAGTTGAGGCTTGCGCTGAGTAAGACGCTTTATTGCTCTAGGCCCTGCGCCTGTCGGGGATCGCGGCGGCGAACCGGCCTGGTCGAAGGGCCTGGCGTCAGCAATACACGACAACGCGAAGCCAGCATACCGCGTGAGTAACACACTCATCTTTTCCGCGAAGAGCAGGAGAGTTCAGGAGGCATGTGTCAACTGGATCGACCTATTTTACCAGCTTGCCAGCCCGTTGTTAGCGACACATGACAGTGACTAACGCGGATCAGCTGACTTTGCCTTCCTAAAACGCCTTTAACCTGCGAATCCAATGACGCCTACTCAAACCTTCCGACATGTCAGCTACCTCTGGGACGATGCAAAAGTGGCTGAATTAGCCGCCAGTGAATCGAATCAACGCGAGGTAGACCTGTTCATCTACCGGTCAAATCTGCTTGGTGCCGACCTGCGTCTGACGAATTATGCCGGTGGCAACACGTCAGTGAAGCTGATGGAAACCAACCCGCTGACCGGCGATCCGGTGGAGGTAATGTGGGTAAAAGGGTCAGGCGGTGACATCGGGACGCTCACCAGAAAAGGCTGCGCCAACCTGTACGTCGATCGGCTGCATGCCATCAAAAAGCGGTATCGGGGACTGGCGTTTGAAGACGAAATGGTGGCCTTGTTCACGCATTGCCTCTTCGACCCGACCTGCGCGGCTCCGTCTATCGATACACCGTTGCACGGGTTATTGCCATTCAAACATATCGACCACCTGCACCCTGATGCGCTGATTGCCATTGCCGCCAGCCGCGATGGTGAAGCGATCATGCGCGAGATCTGGGGTGATACCATGGCCTGGCTTCCGTGGCAGCGTCCGGGCTTCGATCTGGGCCTGAAACTGGAAGAAACGGTGAAACAAAATCCGAATTTGCGGGGCGTCATTCTCGGCGGACATGGCCTGTTTACCTGGGGTGATACCTCGTATGAATCGTACATGAACACGCTTGAAGTCATTGAGCAGGCGTCTGATTACCTCGAACAGCATTACGGTACAAAACGAGCTGTATTTGGCGGCCCGGCCCGCGAGTCAGAGGACGCTCAGGTACGTTACCAGAAAGCGGCCGATCTGATGCCTACCCTGCGCGGACTGGCATCGGGACAGCGGCAGATGATCGGGCATTTCACAGACGATGCCCGCGTGCTTGAATTCGTTAATTCACACGATCTGCCGCGGCTGGCTCAGTTGGGTACGTCCTGCCCCGACCACTTCCTGCGGACAAAAATTCGTCCGTTAGTACTCGACACTGAGCGACTGGCTGCCGATGAACCGACGTACCTGGCTAACGCCTTCGCCGATTATCGGGCCGACTACGCCGCCTACTACGAGCGTAACAAACACCCAAACAGCCCCGCCATCCGCGATGCCAATCCGGTGGTTATTCTGTATCCGGGCGTAGGTATGTTCACCTTTGCCAAAGACAAGCAAACGGCGCGGGTAGCGGCTGAGTTTTATATCAACGCCATCAACGTGATGCGCGGCGCCGAGGCTGTGTCCGACTACGTGGGCCTGCCCGAGCAAGAGGCGTTCGATATTGAATACTGGCTGCTCGAAGAAGCCAAACTTCAGCGGATGCCCAAGCCCAAAGCGTTATCGGGCAAAATTGCGCTCGTCACGGGCAGTGGGGGTGGCATTGGTAAAGCCATCGCCAAAAAAATGGCGGCTGAAGGAGCCTGCGTCATCCTGAACGACATTGACCAGGACCGGCTCGATGCCTCGAAAGCGGAGTTTGTGAAAGCGTTTGGGGCCGATGTGGTAGCAACTACGACGCTTAACGTCACCAACGCTGCGAGCGTCAGTGACGCGTATAAAGCGGCCTGTTTGGCCTTTGGGGGTGTCGATATCGTAGTCAATAATGCGGGGATCAGCATTTCGCGGTCTATCGCCGAGCATACTATCGAAGAGTGGGACCTGCTGTACGATATTCTGGTGAAAGGGCAGTTTATGGTCACCCAGGCAGCCGTAGCCATCATGCGGAAACAGAAACTGGGCGGTGATATCATCAACATCGTGTCGAAAAATGCGCTGGTAGCCGGACCCAACAACGCGGGTTACGGCTCGGCTAAAGCGGCACAACTGCACCTGAGCCGCCTCAACGCGGCCGAACTGGGCGGCGATCATATCCGGGTCAATACGGTGAATCCCGACGCCGTAATTTCCGACTCCAACATCTGGGCGGGCGGCTGGGCCGAAGGTCGGGCTAAAGCGTATGGTATTACGGTGGCCGAACTGCCTACTTATTACGCCAAACGCACCCTGCTGAACGAGATCATTCTGCCCGACGATATCGCCAACGCCTGTTTCGCCTTTGTGGGCGGCCTGCTCGCCAAGTCGACCGGTAACGTGCTGAATGTGGATGGCGGCGTAGCGATGGCCTTTGTGCGTTGATTTCCAGACAATCCGGTCATGAACTCGACAGTATCAATTAGCCTGCTCACCAGTACATTGGCGCTAGTGGGCCACTGCGTTCAGGCGCAGCCCCGACTGGAAACCGGCTCGCAAAAGCCGATGCCTACGGAATGGATCGACAAGGACACAGGGCATAAGGTCGTCCGGCTGTCGCGGCAGGAGGGGGCCAATGAAAGTTTCTACTTTCACAACAACCCCTTCGTAAAGCAGCGGACCAATGAGGGCGACAAAATGGTGTTTTACAATACTACGCCCAAAGGCAGGCAGTTGAACGCCCTTAACCTGAAAACGTTACAGACCGAACCGCTTAGCAGTCCGGTTGGTCGGGCCAGCGGTGAACTGGTGGCTCCGAAAGGGCGCGAGGTGTTCTACCAGCGTCAGGACAGCGTTTTTGCCACGCATATCGACACGAAGAAAACGCGGCTGATCTTCGTCTTTCCGGCCGACTTCAAAGCGACCATCTCTACGCTCAACGCCGACGAGACCATGCTGGCCGGGTCGCGTGGGGGAGAGGCCGCCCGTGAAATCCTGCGGCAGTATCCTGAGAAGAAAGATTTCTTTCCCCGCATTTTTGCCGCCAAAGTGCCGCACGAACTGTTCACGATCAATGTCAGGACAGGTACGTTAAAAACGATTCATCAGGAAAATACCTGGCTGGGTCACGTGCAGTTTTCGCCAACGAACCCCGACCTGCTAATGTTCTGCCATGAAGGGCCGTGGCATCTGGTCGACCGCATCTGGCACATCAGCCTCAGCACCGGGGCGGTGAAAGTCATGCACAAGCGAACCGTAGACGGCGAAATTGCGGGCCATGAGTTCTTCAGCCGCGATGGCAAAACGATCTGGTTCGACCTGCAAAAACCACGGAGTACCACTTTCTACCTGGCGGGTGCCGACGTGGTGACGGGTGCGGAAAAACTGTACGAAATGACCCGCGACGAGTGGTCGATTCACTTCAACATCTCGCCCGACCAAACGCTCTTCGCCGGTGACGGTGGCGATCCGGGTCAGGTGGCGAAAGCGAAAGACGGCATGTGGATCTACCTGTTCCGGCCCGAAGGCGACCGGTTCAAGTCGGAGCGACTGGTCAATATGAAGCAGCACGGCTATAAACTGGAACCGAACGTACACTTCTCGCCCGATGGGAAATGGATCATCTTCCGGGCCAACTTTGAGGGTAAAAACGAGGTCTACGCCGTTGAAATCGCCAAAACGAACTCGTAATATGACGTTCCGAAATCAACCGGGCTCGTGGGTCATCCTGCTTTTGTTCTGGAGCATCGCCCTGCGCGTTATGGCTGCTCCACCTACTAGTCCGCGGGTGAAATACAATGCCAACGCCAACTGGAAAGTCTTTGTTGGTGATCCCGCCGGGGCGGAAGCCAGTGCGTTCGACGATGCATCCTGGAAAACCGTGACCCTGCCCTGGGCCTGGAATGAGGACGAAGCCTTCCGAAAGGACATTCACGATCTGTCGACGGGTATTGCCTGGTATCGCAAACACGTTAGTCTGCCTGCTACCGACGCGGGTAAGACTGTCTTTCTGGAGTTTGAGGGCGTTCGGCAGGGCGGTGAAGTGTATGTAAACGGCCAGTTTGTGGGGCGGCACGAAAACGGCGCGATGGCCTTCGGCTTCAACATAACGAAGCTGCTGAAGCCCGCACCCCAGCAAAACGTGGTGGCCGTTCGTACCGATAATGCTTGGGATTATCGGGAGAAGGCAACGAACCAGACCTATCAGTGGAATAACAAAAACTTCAACGCCAACTACGGAGGCATTTCCAAAAACGTGTATCTGCACGTCACAGAGCCGATTTACCAGACGTTACCCCTGTTCTCGACGCTGGGTACAACGGGCGTATACATTGCCGCACAGGAATTTGACATTCCCGGCAAAAAAGCGACCATTACTGCCGAATCGCAGGTGAAGAACGAATCGGTAGCGGCGCAGACGTTCACCTATGAAGTAACCGTAGAGGAACTGAACGGGAAACTGGTGAAGACATTCACTGGTGAAAAAATGACCCTGCAACCGGGCGAAACGAACGTGGTACGGGCCAGCAGCCGCCTTGATGGCCTTCATTTCTGGAGCTGGGGATTTGGCTATCTGTACAATGTGTACACCACGCTCCGGGTAAATGGCAAGGCCACCGACGTGGTGCATACCCGCACGGGCTTCCGCAAGACGGAGTTTGGAAATGGCATGGTGAAGCTCAACGACCGAGTGATCCAGTTCAAAGGCTACGCCCAGCGCACAAGCAACGAATGGCCCGCCGTAGGCATGTCGTTGCCGGCCTGGCTGAGCGACTACAGCAACCGGCTGATGACCGAAAGCAACGCCAATCTGGTGCGCTGGATGCACATTACCCCCTGGAAGCAGGACGTGGAATCGTGCGACCGGGTTGGGCTGATGCAGGCGATGCCCGCCGGCGATGCAGAAAGCGACGTGACTGGTCGGCGATGGGAGCAGCGTAAAGAACTCATGCGCGATGCCATCGTTTACAACCGCAACAACCCCAGTATCATCTTCTACGAATCGGGTAACGAGTCGATTCGTGAGGAGCATATGCAGGAAATGCTGGCCTTGCGCAGGCAGTATGACCCAAACGGTGGTCGGGCAATCGGCTCCCGCGAGATGCTGGATAGCCACGTGGCCGAGTATGGCGGCGAGATGTTGTACATCAATAAGAGCGCGAAACACCCGATGTGGGCGATGGAGTATTCCCGCGATGAAGGGTTGCGTAAATACTGGGACGAGTTTTCGCCTCCTTACCACAAAGACGGCGATGGTCCGCTCTACAACAAGGCCGACGCCAGCGTGTATAACCGCAATCAGGATACGCACGCCCGTGAAGACGTGATCCGCTGGTTCGATTACTGGCAGGAGCGGCCAGGAACCGGTAAGCGCGTAAACTCTGGCGGCGTGAACATCATTTTCTCCGATTCAAATACGCATTTCCGGGGCGCAGAGAACTACCGGCGTAGTGGTGAAGTAGATGCACTACGGGTGACCAAAGACGGGTTTTATGCCCATCAGGTCATGTGGGACGGTTGGGTAGACACCGAGAGGTCACGCACGCACCTGATGGGCCACTGGAATTACAAAGCAGGGGTTACCAAGCCTGTTTTTGTGGTGTCGAACGGCGATAAGGTCGAGCTATTTGTCAATGGAAAATCGCTGGGGTTTGGCCGGCAGAGCCACCGGTTCCTCTTCACGTTTGATGCGGTAAGCTGGCAATCAGGCACGATCCGCGCTGTCAGTTACGATGCTGCTGGAAAACAGGTAAGCGAGTCGATGCACAAAACAGCCGGAGAGCCGGTTGCCCTTAAACTAACCGCGATTACCCATCCGGGTGGCATACAAGCAACCGGAGCCGACCTGGTTTTGGTGCAGGTAGAGGTCGTTGACGCAGCCGGGAACCGTTGCCCAACGGCGCTCAATATGATCGACTTCTCGCTCAACGGCCCGGCAGAGTGGCGGGGTGGCCTGGCTCAGGGGCCAGATAACTACATTCTGGCTCGCAGTCTGCCGGTAGAAGGTGGCGTGAACCGGATTCTGATCCGACCCACCACGCAGGCGGGTGTTATAACGGTAAACGCGCTGTCGGCTGGCCTGAAAGCTGCCTCGCTGACGCTGACATCGAAACCTGTGCCGGTACAAAACGGGCTGACTTGGCTGCTGCCCGGCTCTGATTTGCCCGTTAACGTAAGCCGTGGCCCAACCCCCGTCGGCCCTTCGTTTATTGCCTCACGAACGACCGTGGCTATTGTGAAAGCAACGGCCGGTGCCAACCAGGATAAAGCCGCTATGACCTACGACGACAACGAATTGTCGGACTGGAAGAGCGATGGTAAACTGGCCTCGGCCTGGATCGAATACGAACTGGAGCGTCCGGCCGCCGTCAGCGAACTGGCTGTGAAGTTCACCAACTGGCGTTCCAGTAAACTGCCGATTCGTATTTCGGTGGACGGTCAGGAAGCCTACCGCGACACGACACAGGGTAATCTGGGCTATTACACGATGACGTTCCCGGCCCGCACTGGTAAGGTGGTACGCCTTGAACTGATTGGGGCGAGCACCAGTCGGGATGCGTTCGGGATCGTGGAGATTACCGGCCAAAAAGACCCGGCCGCTGGTCAGAACGAGCGAACCGCCACGTTGGGGATCGTTGAAGCCGAGATCTACGAAAAGCCCGTGCCGGCCAGATCAGCTCAGCGGACCTCAGGAGTAGGTACTCGTATGAAGTAGTATTTATCGCTTTACAGATTATCGAATACAAATGAAAAATACCCTCTCGTTTGCCAGCCGGGCACTTCTTGTCGGATGGCTCGTAGCAACAACCCTAACGGTCGACGCGCAGAAACTACCCGCTAAAAAGGAAATTCTCCAGAAAATGACGCTGGCCAATGACTACTTCATGGCGAAGTGGCCCGATACCGGTAAAGAAATCGTAACCAATAAAACCCGCCCCAGCAACATCTGGACACGGGCCGTGTATTACGAAGGGCTGATGGCGCTGTATGAAACCGATAAGCAAAAGCGCTATTACGACTACGCTGTTGACTGGGGCGTGGCGCACAAGTGGGGTATGCGGAGCGGCATCAAAACCCGCAACGCCGATGACCAGTGCTGCGGCCAGACCTACATCGACCTCTACCTGATCGATAAGCAGCCGCAACGGATTCACGACATCAAAGCGTCGATCGACAGCATGGTGGCCAGCCCGAAAGTGGATGACTGGAACTGGATCGATGCGCTGCAAATGGCCATGCCGGTGTTTGCCAAGCTGGGTGTGATCTACAAGAATCCGGCTTACTACGAGAAAATGTACCAGATCTACATGTACTCGAAAACGAAGCACGGTGGTAATGGCCTTTACAACCCGAAAGATGGTTTGTGGTGGCGCGACAAGGATTTTGTGCCCCCTTACAAAGAGCCCAACGGTGAAGACTGCTACTGGTCGCGGGGCAATGGCTGGGTTGTAGCGGCGCTGGTGAAAGTGCTCGACATTATGCCGAAAGATGCGCCCCACCGCGCCGAGTACCAGCAAATGTACCTGGACATGATGAAGGCGCTGGCACCATTACAACGCCCGGACGGCTACTGGAACGTTAGTTTGCACGATCCAACCAATTACGGGGGTAAAGAAATGACCGGCACTGCTCTATTTGTGTACGGCATGGCCTGGGGCATGCGCAACGGTCTACTCGATAAGAAGGTGTACGCGCCTATCGTAGCTAAAGGCTGGAACGCCATGGCAACCGAAAGCGTAGATACCGATGGCCGCTTAGGCTGGGTGCAGGGAACGGGTAAAGAGCCAAAAGAAGGTCAGCCGGTAACGTTTACGAGTAAACCCGATTTTGAAGATTATGGCCTAGGCTGCTTCCTGCTCGCCGGTGCCGAAGTGTATAAACTGAAGTAGAGTAAGGTGTTGGCTGCTGTGCAGCGCTGTCGCGTTGTTCGCTCCGCGCTTTAGTGTTGCTGATGTGCCTTATTTTCGCCAGTCCTGAGCCTGTCGGAGGGCTAGGTGTTAGTCCACTAGCATGCAAAGCCTTACGGCGCGAAGCAACTCTACCCGGCAAAGCCAATACTGCCTAACTATTCCTGACCGAAATGAAAAAATACACAGTTCCTGG
Source organism: Fibrivirga algicola (assembly GCF_011742925.1). GTDB lineage: Bacteria > Bacteroidota > Bacteroidia > Cytophagales > Spirosomataceae > Fibrella > Fibrella algicola. The sequence continues at coordinate 579,292 of NZ_WAEL01000002.1, read as the reverse complement.
CCTTCTTTTAACGGCGTTACTGACGGCTGGACAGACTGCTTACAGTCAGCCGAAATGGCCGACCATCACGCAGCAAGCCAAACCTTGGACGCGCTGGTGGTGGATGGGCAGTGCCGTGAATGATGCCGACCTGACACGCCTGATGGAGAAATACCAGAAAGCGGGCCTAGGTGGGGTTGAAATCACCCCGATCTACGGCGTGAAAGGCGAAGAGAAGCAGTTTATCAGTTTTCTGTCGCCGAAATGGATGGATCGTCTCACGCACACGCTGACTGAGGCGCAGCGGCTGGGTATGGGCGTCGATCTGGCGCAGGCGTCGGGCTGGCCATTTGGTGGTCCGTGGGTGACGCCGGAAGATGCCTGCAAATACGTGGCCTATAACAGCTACACCGTAAAGGGCGGCGAGTCGTTGAAGGAGCCTGTGAGCTACATGCAGAAGCCGTTGATGCGTGTAGTGGGTGAACCGATCGACATCAAAAAGCTAATTGACCCGATCGCGAAAAACCCGGATCTGCAGTTGCACGCTTTCGATCAGGTACGTTTCGAGAAGCCGCTGCCGCTGCAAAGCCTGATGGCCTATCCTGACAAGGGCGAGCCTGTTGAGCTGACCAACCGCGTTGATAAGTCAGGTACGTTAAACTGGGTGGCTCCGGAAGGAAAGTGGACGCTGTTCGCCGTTTTTGAAGGCTGGCACGGCAAGCAGGTCGAGCGGGCTGGTCCCGGCGGCGAGGGCGACGTGATTGACCATTTTTCGAAAACCGCTACTGACCATTACCTGCAGCGGTTCGATCAGGCGTTTAAAGGCTACAACCTGAAATCGCTGCGGGCGTTCTTCAACGATTCATACGAAGTAGATGACGCCTCGGGCGAGGGCAACTGGACGCCAAACATGTTTGCTGAATTCAGCAAGCGGCGCGGCTACGACCTGAAGGCACATCTGCCCGCCCTGTTTGGCAAAGACACCGACGAAACGAACAAGCGCGTGCTGAGTGATTACCGCGAAACCATTTCGGAGTTGCTGCTCGAAAACTATACCAAAACCTGGAGCACCTGGGCGAAGGGCAAAGGCAAGCTGATTCGGAATCAGGCGCACGGTTCGCCCGCCAACATCCTTGATCTGTACGCAATCACTGATATTCCTGAGATTGAAGGAACGGAACTGCTCCGAATCAAATTTGCCTCGTCGGCGGCGCACGTGATGGGCAAACAACTGGCTTCGTCGGAGTCGGCGACCTGGGATAACGAACATTTTCTGTCGAAGCTGAGCGACATCAAAAAAGACATGGATCGCTTCCTGCTGGGCGGCGTGAACCACACGTTTTACCACGGCACCAACTACTCGCCCCAAAGCGCTGCCTGGCCGGGCTGGCTGTTCTACGCGGCCGTGCACTTCAACCCCAACAACAGCTTCTGGACTGACTTTAGCCAGTTGAACACCTACGTAGCGCGTTGTCAGTCGTTTTTGCAGGCTGGCAAACCCGACAACGACGTGCTGGTATACCTGCCAATCTACGACGCCTACACCCGTCCCGGCAAAGTACTCCTGCAACATTTCGACGGGATCGACCACGGGTTCAAAGGGCTGCCGGTAGAGGAACAGACCGAATCGATGCTGGAGAAAGGATACGCGTTCGACTTCATCTCCGATAAGCAACTGCTCGGCGTAACCACGACAGGCGGCAAGCTGCAAACCGGAGGCGTTGCCTACAAAACAATTTTAGTGCCTGAAGCGAAGTACATGCCGCTGGGTACGTTCCAGCAGTTGGTGAAACTGGCAACGAGTGGCGCAACGGTCATTTTTGCGGGTGGTATGCCCGAAGATGTGAACGGTATGGGTAACCTGGAGGCGCGGCGGGCTACGTTCAAAAACCTGCTGGCCAGCCTGAAATTTGCCAATCAGAAAGGCGTTGAACGCGCTGCTGTTGGCAAAGGCGCAATCCTGACCGGCAAGAAAGCCGATCAGCTTTTGTCGGCTGCTGGCGTTAACCGCGAACTGATGATCGATAAAGGATTGCAGTGTATTCGTCGGGCTACCAAAACCGGGCATTACTACTTCATTGCCAACTGGGGCGAAAAAGCCATCGATGGCTGGGTGCCGTTGCAGGCAACGGCGAAATCGGCGGCGTTGTACAACCCGATGACAGGTAAAACCGGCATGGCCTCGTTCCGGAAGGTTGGTGATGCCGTGGCAGGTAGCAGCGAAGTGTACCTGCAACTGGCCCCCGGCGAGTCGTGCATGCTGGACCTGACCCAAACCGCCGTGAGTGGCCCTACCTACGCCTACCGGAAAGCAACCGGCCCCGCCCAGCCGATCACCGGCAACTGGACCATCAACTTTGTGAAAGGAGGGCCCGAACTGCCCAAACCAGTGCAAACAACGGATCTCGGCTCGTGGACGAAGCTGGAAGGTGATGCCGTAAAAAAATTCTCGGGCACCGCTACTTATTCGATCACGTTTTCGATGCCAGCAGGCATGGCGAATGACTACCTGCTCGATCTGGGCGGTGTGGCCGAAAGTGCGCAGGTGCAGTTGAACGGGATAAACCTGGGTACGTTGCTCGGTCCGGTGTATCAGGTAACTGTGCCGAAACAGGCGATGAAAGCGACCAATACGCTGGTTGTAACTGTCTCGAACAGCATGGCGAACCGCATTATCGACATGGACAAGAACCGCCTGGTCTGGAAGAAATTCTACAACATCAACATGTCGGCTCGTCTGAAAGAGAACCGGGGAGCCGACGGCAACTTCACCGCAGAAAACTGGGACCTGAAATCATCGGGTTTACTAGGCCCGGTGACGATTACGCCGGTTGGTGAGGTGTCGGTAAAGTAGTAACTGGTTCAATTGATATGCTAGGTAGGTTGCTTACGCGTAACCCTTCGACTAGGCGTCCCCGACAGGCAAAAACAAAACCACAGGAATGGAAGAAATAGCTTTTACTATGCAATTGAAGCCCGGCGTTGTGGCGGAGTACAAACGCCGGCATGATGAAATTTGGCCGGAACTGTCGGCCGCTTTGACGGAAGCCGGCATCCGGGATTACTCGATCTACCTTGATCCGGCGTCGGGTACGTTGTTCGCCGTGCAGAAGCGCTTACCGGGCCATACGGCCGATGCCCTGCCCGAACTGCCCGTCATGAAACGCTGGTGGGCCTACATGGCCGATCTGATGGACACCAACCCGGATAACTCGCCCGTTGCCAACCCATTGGAGCCGATCTTTCACGCCGACTAGACGACAAGCTAAGCAGGTAGGTACGGGAAGGTTGAGCAGTTTGGAAAATTAAATTTGTAGGGCGTTTAATCCCATTTATTGATCTGCTCATTCCTTTATGTCGACCGAAAACCTTAGCCGTAGAAATTTCATTCAGCAGTCAGCCGTAGCCACGGCAGGCCTGATTTCCGCCAGTAGCCTGGCAGCCATAGCCGCGTCAATTGATCCTAAATCGGCGGTTAAACGCCGGGTCGCCATGGTTGGTACCGGTCACCGGGGCACCAGCATGTGGGGCGTGCCGGTCGCTAAGGAGTTTGGCGATGTGATTGAGTTCGTCGGGCTCTGCGACAAGAACCCCGGTCGGGCCGAAACAGCGCGCAAGATGCTGAACGTAACCTGCCCGCTTTATACCGATTTCGACAAGATGATGAAAGAGGCGAAACCCGACCTGCTCATCGTGACAACGGTCGACGCTACGCACGATCAGTTCATCATCAAAGGCATGGAAATGGGCGCGGACATCATCACCGAAAAACCGATGACGACCGACGAAAGCAAGTGCAACGCCATTCTGGAAGCCGAGCGCAAAACAGGCAAAAAGGTTACCGTGACGTTCAACTATCGCTATTCGCCGCACCGGCAGAAGTTGTACGAAATTCTCCGCGCCGGCACCATCGGTAAGGTAACGTCGGTTGATTTTCACTGGTACCTCGATGTAAAGCACGGCGCCGATTATTTCCGTCGCTGGCACCGCTTGCGCGAAAACAGCGGCTCGCTTTGGGTACATAAAGCCAGTCACCATTTCGACCTGCTGAACTGGTGGCTCGAATCGGAACCGCAGACGGTCTACGCCCAGGCATCGCTCGATAACTACGGCAAAAACGGTCCGTTCCGGTCGACGAACTGTCGGCCCTGTACGTTCAAAGACAAGTGCTCGTTCTATTACGACATGACCAAAGACAAGCGTCTGATGGCCCTGTACGCCGATAACGAGAAATTCGATGGTTACCTGCGCGACGGCTGCGTCTACAAGGAAGACATCAACATCTTTGACAAGATGGCGGCCACGATCCACTACGCCAACGGTGTAAACGTGGCTTATTCGCTGACAACTTATTCACCCTACGAAGGCTACCGCATTGCGTTCAACGGTACTAAAGGCCGCGTGGAAGCCTGGATCAAAGAAACTGGTGCGATGACGCTGGAGCCGTATGATGAGATTATGATCTCCCATAACTTCGGCAAGATCGAGACGATCCGCGTGCCACAGGCTGAGGGGCATGGCGGCGGTGATGCCCGTCTCCGCGACAAGATTTTCCGGAACCCACAAGCCGTCGATACCTTCCGGCAGTCGGCGGGTAGCCGCGATGGTGCTATGGCCATTCTGGTCGGTATTGCCGCCCGCAAAAGCGTCGATTCCGGCAAACCCATCAACATCGCTGACCTGACCGAGTTGAAACCGCTGGCGGTAAAGGCGTAGGTACGTTGCTAACGTGCGTTTATCCCTTGCGCTTTAAAGGAAGAGTGCCTACTAGCGCACGTTAGCTTCGCATGAGCAATAGTGTAGCGCCAGCAGGTATTCTTTAGGGCGGGGGGCTACTTCTGCTACCACTTTCCGACTCTTTTCACAACTTTCTTCCAAATGCTCAACTCGTTACGAACGCTTTTTCTGATCAGCTGTACCTTGCTTTCGTTCAGCAGTATAGCTGCTCTGTCGCCTATTTCGCTCAGAGGTCAATGGCGATTTCGAACGGATCCGACTGATGTTGGGGTGACCGAAAAATGGTTCGGTACTGCGCTGCCGGAAACCATCAAACTGCCGGGTTCAATGCTTGAAAACGACAAGGGCGACAAGGTGACGCTGAAGACGCAGTGGACGGGTAGCATCTACGATAGCTCATGGTATTTCAACCCGCGTATGGCCCGGTACCGTCAGGCGGATAACCTGAAATTTCCGTTCTGGCTGACACCGGATAAGTATTATGTGGGTGCGGCCTGGTATCAGAAAGACGTCACGATTCCGAAAGCCTGGGCGGGACAACACGTTACGCTGGTGCTCGAGCGGGCGCATACCGAAACCCGCGTCTGGGTAGATGATCGGGAGATTGGCCTGCAAAATAGCATGGTCGTAGCGCACGAATACGACCTCAGCAGTGCTTTGACGCCTGGCAAACATACCATTACCATCCGCATTGATAACCGCATCAAGGAGATCAACGTCGGTAAAGATTCGCATAGCCTGACCGACCATACGCAGGGCAACTGGAACGGCATCGTCGGCAAGCTCGAACTCCGCGCCGAAGCCCCCGTCTGGTTCGACGATGTGCAGGTCTATCCCGATCTGGCTAACAAACGGGCGCGGGTGAAATTGACTATTCATCAGTTGCAGAAGCAGCCGCTGTCGGGAACGATCACGCTGGCGGCGGTAAGTTTCAACACGCCGGTGAAGCAATCCGTGAAGCCAATAATGGTGCCGCTAAAGCTGGATGGCACCGAAAAAGTAGTGGAAGTCGATTTGCCGATGGGGGCAGACTTCCTGACCTGGGATGAGTTCGATCCGGCCCTGTATCGGCTGACGGCCAGCATCAAAACCTCTACTGGTCTGCAAAGCGACCGGCAGGTGTCGTTCGGTATGCGTGAGTTTGGCATCGACGGAACCCGGTTCACCGTCAACGGTCGGCCAACGTTTTTGCGCGGGACGGTGGAGAACTGCCAGTTTCCGCTGACGGGCTATGCGCCGATGGACGTGGCGGCCTGGGTACGTGTCTACAAAATCGCGAAGAAATACGGGTTGAATCACATGCGGTTCCACTCGTACTGTCCACCCGAAGCGGCGTTTGAAGCGGCCGATCTGGTTGGTTTCTACCTGCAACCCGAAGGGCCAAGCTGGGCCAATCACGGTTCGTCGCTCGGCGATGGGCACCCCATCGACAAGTTCATTTACGACGAAACCGACCGGATGGGCAAGGCGTATGGCAACTACGCGTCATACTGCATGCTGGCCTACGGCAACGAGCCACGCGGCGGCAAGCAGGCGCAGTATCTGGCCAAATTCATCAACTACTGGAAGGCGAAAGACCCGCGTCGGAAATACACCGGCGCATCAGTGGCGATGAGCTGGCCGCTGGTGCCCGAAAACGAGTACATGATCAAGTCGGGACCGCGTGGATTACCCTGGAATCAGCTTCCCGAAAGCATGGGCGACTACCGCAGTAAAATCGCTGATTTCAAGGTGCCGTATGTGACGCACGAACTGGGGCAGTGGTGCGTATTCCCGAACTTTAACGAGATCAAAAAATACACGGGTGTGTACAAGGCGAAGAACTTCGAACTCTTCCAGGAAGACCTCGCCGACCGCGGCATGGCCGATCTGGGCGACGATTTCCTGATGGCGACGGGTAAATTGCAGGTGTTGAGTTACAAGACCGAGATGGAAATGGCACTCCGCACGCCGGGTTCTGCTGGTTTTCAGATGCTGTCGTTGAACGATTATTCGGGTCAGGGCACCGCCCTGGTTGGTTTGCTCGATCCGTTCTGGGACGAGAAAGGCTACCTGACCGCTCCGGAGTTTACCCGGTTCTGCGCCCCAACTGTGCTGTTGGCTCGTTTGCCGAAGTTCGTCTATCAGGCGAACGAAGCCCTGCAGGCTGATCTGGAACTGTTCCACTTCGGCAAAGCGCCATTGACGAAAGCGCGCATCAACTGGACGCTGACGGATGCCAAACAGGCCGTAGTGGCCAGCGGTCATTTCGATCAGGCAGCCATTCCCATTGGCAGCAACAACGCGATCGGTAAAATCACGGTGCCGTTGACCGGGCAGACAAAGGCGCAGAAATTAACGCTGACCGCGTCGCTCGCAGGTACGTCGACTACCAATGACTGGGAGATTTGGGTGTATCCGACTACCGTGGCGGAGGCAAAACCCGACGCTATTTACTTCTGTACCGAACTGGATGCCAAAGCCGAGGAAACGCTGAAAAACGGCGGAAAGGTCTTCTTACAGGCGGCTGGTAAAATCGAGAAAGGCAAAGAAGTGGTGCAGCAACTGGCCCCCGTTTTCTGGAATACCTCGTGGTTCAAGATGCGTCCGCCCCACACGCTCGGCTTCCTGGTCGACCCGAAGCATCCCGCCTTCGCCGATTTTCCGACCGAGTACCACAGTAATCTGCAATGGTGGGAAATTGTGAACAAGGCGCAGGTGATGAATCTGGAAGAGTTTCCGCTCTCGTTCCGGCCGCTGGTGCAACCGATCGACACCTGGTTTCTGAACCGTCGCCTGGGCATGATTCTCGAAACGCGTGTCGGTACTGGTAAGCTCATGCTGTGCAGCGCCGACCTGACCAGTAGCCCCGAAAAACGCCCCGTAGCCCGTCAGCTGCTACACAGCCTGACCAACTACATGCAGTCGTCCCGTTTTGATCCGAAAGAATCCGTCGAGCTATCAGTGGTGAAAAAGCTGTTCACAACGCCTTCGCAGGATACGTTCAAGGCCTATACGAAAGACGCACCGGATGAGTTGAAAACGAAAGCACAGTTGAAGTATTGATTGGCGCAGGTACGTGAAAGCAGCACATATGCGAAAGACACTCACCAGGGTAACGACTAGATCATATCATGACGCTTAAAACGCTTTCCCTACTGCTCCTAAGTTGCCTGCTCCCCACGGTAGCCACACTCGCCCAACGCCAGATGGAGCGACTGAACCGAGGCGTGGTAGCTGTTCGGACGAGCGCCGAGGAGGTATACGTGGGTTGGCGGCTGTTTGGGACTGATCCGGCTGACATCGCATTCAACGTGTATCGGGGCAAAACAAGGGTCAACGTATCGCCTATTACCGGTGCCACTAACCTGATCGACAGAACAAGCGCGTCAGGTACGTATACCGTGCGGGCAGTGGTGAACGGCAAGGAGCAGGCTGCTTCGGAAGTGGCGACTGTGTGGGCGAAAAACTACCTGTCGATCCCGATCCAGGCGCCAGCCAGCGGGGCCACGACTGCCGGACAAGCCTACAGCTACGTCGCCAATGATTGCAGTGTGGGTGACCTGGATGGCAACGGCGACTACGAGATTGTGGTGAAGTGGGACCCGTCGAACGCGCAGGACAATTCACGGCCGGGCGTTACCGGAAACGTGTATCTCGATGTCTACAAACTGAACGGTACCCGCCTATGGCGCATCGACCTGGGCCGGAATATCCGGGCGGGAGCGCACTACACGCAGTTTATGGTCTACGATCTGGACAGCGACGGCAAAGCCGAAATCGCCTGCCGAACCGCCGATGGGACTATTGACGGTAAAGGAAAGGTGATCGGGGACGCCAGCGCCGATCATCGGAACGAAAAAGGATTTGTTTTGAAAGGCCCTGAGTTTCTAACCATCTTCAACGGGCAAACGGGCGCAGCCATGGCCAGTACAACGTTCCTGCCTCAGCGCGACCCCGTGGGCGGCGACAACCCCACCGACGAGCAGATGCGGACTACCTGGGGTGACGCCAACGGCAACCGCATTGACCGGTTCATTTCAACTGTGGCGTACCTCGACGGTCAACGCCCCAGTCTTGTTATGGGTCGCGGCTATTACACCCGACTCGTACGCGTAGCCTGGGACTGGCGCAACGGCAAATTGACTCAACGCTGGCTCTTCGACAGTGATTCGTCGCCCGAAAACCGGGCTTATCGGAGTCAGGGTAACCATCAGCTGACCACCGGCGATGTCGATGGTGACGGAAAAGACGAAGTGATCAATGGCTCCAGCGTGATTGACGATGACGGCAAAGGGCTGTATGCTAACGGGCTCGGTCACGGCGATGCATTGCACATGAGCGATATGGACCCCGATCGGCCCGGTCAGGAGGTTTGGCAGTGCCACGAGTCGCCGCGATCGTATGGTGATTATGGCCTTGAGTTTCGTGATGCGAAAACAGGGCAACCACTCTGGGGCGTACCGGGCACTGGCGATATTGGTCGAAGCCTCGCCGCCGATATCGATCCGACGCATAAAGGCTACGAATGCTGGGGAGCTACGGGCGGGCTGTACGACTGCAAAGGCCAGCAGATTGGTACAAAAAAACCGCCCGTCAACTTTGCGATATGGTGGGATGGCGACCTGTCGCGCGAATTGCTCGATGGCCCCCGCGTGAGCAAATGGGACCCGGCAACGAACATGAATAACCGCCTGTTTTCAGCTGCCGACATGGCAGACGGCGTATCGAACAACAGCACCAAAGCGAACCCCGGCGTAACCGCTGACCTGCTCGGCGACTGGCGCGAAGAGATCGTGTACCGCAACAGCACCAGCACAGAACTGCTGCTGTTCACTACAACAGATTTGACAACGACTCGTCTGTTTACGCTCATGCACGATGCGCAATACCGGGTGGCCGTTGCCCACCAGAATTCAGCTTATAACCAACCTCCACACCCCAGTTTTTACCTGGGCACCGATATGGTTATGCCACCGCCCCCCAACATCGTAACGAAAGCGAAATGAGACTAGGTTGCTTCGCATTCAAGTGGGCTGACGCCTATCGATGGACCTACTTCGCGAAGCAAGACAACGCAAAGCCACGAATCACCACCCCAATACAAATCGAGTCCAACTAAGTAAACGCGGCGATACGCAACCCTTTACATTCACAAACTCGATTTCACTTAACTGGATGATACGACTATCACTTTTTGCTTTTCTCCTCATTACGTCGACTGCCTTGTTTGGGCAAAAAACGCAGACACTCTGGTACAAACAACCCGCCCGAAACTGGAACGAGGCCCTGCCAGTTGGTAACGGCCGACTAGGCGTGATGGTGTTTGGGAAGGTAAACGAAGAGTTGCTGCAACTCAACGAAGAAACCCTCTGGTCGGGTGGACCGGTGAACAACAATCCGAATCCGGGTGTCGCCAAATTTCTGCCCGAAGTTCGCGAAGCCCTGTTCCGTGAAGACTACGCCCAGGCCGCCAAACTGACGCAAAAACTTCAGGGACTGTACTCCGATGCTTACCAGCCGCTGGGCGATCTGGTGCTGAAGCAACCGCTGACCGGCACCGCCACGAACTACTACCGTGATCTGGATATTACAAACGCTACGGCCACTACCCGCTTTACAGTCGATGGGGTGACGTACACCCGTGAAATCTTCGTGTCGGCGCCCGATCAGGTGATCGTTGTCCGGTTGACATCGAGCAAAAAGGGAGCACTAAATTTTACGGCCGCTACCCGTAGTCCGCACCCGATCGCGAAAACGGTGCCGGGCCGTGACGAACTGGTGATGCGGGGTAAAGCACCGGCTCACGCTGATCCAAACTACGTCAATTACAACAAGCAAGCCGTGATTTATACCGACAGCGCCGGTTGTAAGGGGATGCGCTTTGATTGGCGGGTGAAAGTGAAATCGACCGATGGACAGGCGTCGACAGACACGGCGGGTATTCGCATTCTGAACGCAACCGAAGCCGTATTGTACGTAACCGCTGCCACCAGCTTCAACGGCTTCGATAAATGCCCCGACAGCGACGGACGCGACGAAAAGAAACTGGCCGAGACGTACCTGAGCAAAGCAATGGCTAAACCAGCAGCCGTGATTCGTCGCGACCACATCGCCGACTACCAGAAGCTGGCCAACCGCATGAGCCTGACCCTCAATGGCGACGCCGCTCCGGTAGACCTTCCGATGGATGAACGCCTGAAACGATACACCGACGGCGCTGCCGATCCGGCATTGGAGAGTCTTTATTTTGCCTTTGGCCGGTATCTGCTTATTTCCAGCTCACGACCCAAAAAGGAAGGCGAACCCGGCGTTCCGGCCAACCTGCAGGGTATCTGGAATCCGATGGTTCGGCCACCGTGGAGCAGCAATTTCACGACCAATATCAACGCGGAGATGAACTACTGGCCCGCTGAGATGGCCAACCTGTCGGCCCTGCATACGCCTCTGCTCGACTGGATTGGCAACATGGCCGCAACCGGTCGTGAAACCACGAAAAATTTCTACAACATGGGCGGATGGACGGTCCACCACAACTCCGATATCTGGGGGCTCTCGAACCCCGTTGGCGATAAAGGAAAAGGCAGTCCGTCATGGGCCAACTGGGCCATGGGCGGCGCATGGCTGAGTCAGCATCTGTGGGATCATTACGCGTATACCGGCGACCGAACGTACCTGAAAGACTACGCTTACCCGCTCATGAAAGGCGCGGCCCAATTCTGTCTCGACTGGCTGGTCGATGACCAAAAAGGTCACTTGGTAACCGCCCCGTCGACCTCGCCCGAAAACGTGTTCATCACGGAGAAAGGCCAGAAAAATTCTGTTTCAGTGGCCACTACGATGGATATGGCCCTGATCTGGGACGTGTTCAGTAACACCATTCAAGCATCGGAGCAGTTGAACGTCGACGCTGCGTTTCGGCAGAAGTTACTCGATGCGAAGAAGAAGCTGTTTCCGCTGCAAATTGGTAAGAGGGGTAACCTGCAGGAATGGTACAAAGACTGGGACGACGAGGACCCACAGCACCGGCACGTATCGCACCTCTACGCCCTGCACCCCGGCCGTGAAGTATCGCCGCTGACTACGCCCGCTCTGGCCAATGCCGCTCGCAGAACGCTCGAAATTCGGGGCGACGATGGAACAGGCTGGAGCAAGTCGTGGAAGATCAATTTCTGGGCCCGGCTGCACGACGGCAATCACGCCTATAAACTCCTGCGCGAACTGATGAAGCTGACGGGCATGGAGGGCACCAACTACAACAAAGGCGGCGGAACGTACCCCAACCTGCTTTGTGCCCACCCGCCGTTTCAGATCGACGGTAATTTTGGCGGCACCTCAGGCATCGGCGAAATGCTGCTACAAAGCCATGATGGTTTACTGAACCTGCTACCCGCCCGCCCCGATGCCTGGTCGTCGGGTGAAGTAAAAGGCCTGAAAGCGCGCGGTGGCTACGAACTGGATATGACCTGGAAAGCCGGTAAACTGACACGCGTTGTTGTGCGCTCAACCCTCGGCGGCAATTGCCGGTTGCGGGTGCCAGGTACGTTGGTCGCAGCCGGATTGAAGTCCGCTACCGGTAGCAACCCGAATCCATTCTACGCCCTACCCGAAAGCAAGTACCGTACCCAAACGCCGGAGACTATTACCAACGGCGTTGCGGTATATGATCTGGCAACCGTAGCAGGGAAGTCGTATGTGCTGCTGGGGAAATAACGTTTTGCTCACGCGGTAGCTGACTGTACTTCGGACTTCAATCCGCACACCTATTACAGAGCAAGGATTGCTATATTTTATTAAAAACGCGGTCATCTCCGGACTAAAGTCCAGGTTACGCACGAAACCAATTTCAAACCAACCTCCAACAATGAAAACCCTCCTGTTAGTTGCTGCTACCCTGACCCTATATGCCTTATCTGGCACAGCCGCTTTTGCTCAGAAGAATGAAAAAGGCGTTGCCGAAGCCGTTGAAAAGCTACGCAAAGCCATGATCGACCCCACTGAGGCGAACCTGAACGAACTCGTTTCCGATAAGCTGACTTACGGCCACTCGGGTGGAAAAATCGAAGACAAAGCCGAGTTTATCCGGGCGTTGGTCAGCAATGAATCCGATTTCAAAACCATTGATCTGACTGAGCAGAAGATCGAAATCATTGATAACACGGCGCTGGTTCGGCACGTGCTTACGGCCGTAACGGCAAACAAAGGCGTACCCGCCACTGCGCATATCGGTATCCTGCTAGTGTGGGTCTATCAGAAAGGCGCCTGGAAAATGGTCGCCCGGCAAGCGGTTAAGGTGTAGTATCGTTATTTACTAGATAGACTGCCTCACCCTAGCCTGTCGAAGGCGGTCCGACGTTTCGGCCTACAGCGCGAAGCAACGCTTCCCAATTTCCCCAACATGATCAACCTTCTGCTTTTTCTCTCCTTCCTGCTCCCCACCGCCGCCGCTGAAACATCCGCGCCCCCAGCCTGGGTGAAACTGGTTGGCGCGCGCACGGCCCCATCGAAAAAAACGGTGTTTTCGACCACTACCTATGGCGCCGTTGCGGATGGGAAAACGCTCGCAACAAAGGCCATTCAGCAGACGATCGATGCCTGCGCGGCAAAGGGGGGCGGTGTGGTGACGTTCAAACCGGGGCAGTATCTCACGGGCTCGTTGTTTCTCAAACAAGGCGTTACCCTGCACCTCGACAAAGGCGTTGAATTGCTTGGTAGCCAATCGCTGTCCGATTATCCGGAGATCGATACGCGGGTGGCAGGCATTGAAATGCGCTGGCCGGCGGCACTGATCAACATCATCGATCAGAAAAACGTAGCGATCACGGGTCAGGGTATTGTCAACGCGCAGGGGAAACCGTTTTGGGATAGCTACTGGGCCTTGCGTAAAGACTACGAAGCAAAGGGCTTGCGCTGGATCGTGGATTATGACGCCAAACGCCCCCGCACGCTGCTCGTTTCTGGCTCATCAGATGTGACACTCAAAAGCATCACGCTGCAACAGGCTGGTTTCTGGACAGTCCATATTCTCTATTCCGATCACATTACGGCCGATGGGCTGATAATTCGTAACAACATCGGCGGGCATGGACCCAGCACCGATGGTATCGATATCGACTCGTCGACCTACATTCTGGTGCAGCACTGCGACATCGATTGCAACGACGATAATTTCTGCCTCAAAGCCGGTCGCGACTGGGATGGGCTACGCGTGAATCGACCAACGGAATACGTGCTCATTCAAAACTGCGTATCTGGTGCCGGTGGCGGGCTAATCACCTTTGGCAGCGAAACATCAGGCGGTATCAACCACGTGATGGCCCGCAACCTGACCGCCAAAGGCACTGGCGTAGGTATTCGCCTCAAGTCGGCCATGACGCGGGGCGGCACTGTGTCGGACATCTACATGGAAAACATTACGATGGAAGACGTTGGTGTGCCGGTGGAGGTAACCATGAACTGGAACCCCAGCTACAGCTACTCGACCCTGCCCGCTGGCTACACCGAAGCGACTTTGCCACCCCACTGGAAGGCGATGCTGGCCAAAGTGGAACCGGCCGAACGAGGCATTCCGCATTTTAAAGACGTGCATATTTCCGGGTTGAAAGTTACTGGCGCTAAGCGCGGCATCATGGCGGCGGGCCTCGCTAATTCATTGCTCGAAAACTTCACGTTCACCGACGTAATCATTGCCGCTAATTCTGCTGGTCAGATCGACTACGCTAAAGGCTGGACGGTAAAAAACCTTCAGATCACCGCTAAAGACAGCAAGCCTGTCGTCGTGAAAAATAGCGACGGCTTGAGGTTGTAGGAACGTTGGATGCTTTATGAAAAACGAGGTACGTTGCCGCTAGGGATATGGGGCAACGTACCTCGTTTTTATTTGTATTGCTTCGCGCTGTAGGCTAGGCAGCGCGAAGCAATAGCGAAAGCAAGATAGAACAACTACGCGTCCTGAAGCCGTAGTTGCAGGTCTTCGGCAATCAGTTCCCTATTGATCCACGCGGCGGCCTTGGAACCATTGGCGATTGCGATCGCTACCTGTCGAAAAGGGTTTGTGATGTCGCCAGCGGCGAACAGGCCGGGTACGTTGGTTTCGCCAAACTCGCTCGCCTGAATCAAGTTGTTTTTGGTCATGGCGCAGCCTAGTTGATCGGCGATGTCGGTATGGTGCTGGAAGGGGACACGGGCAAAAATGGCTGTCGGGTGCGCCCGCGTTCCGTCGGTGAAGCGTAAGGCCGTGAGCTGACCCGACTCGTGTTCAAGAGCGTCGACGGGCGTTTCTATAATTGGAATATGAAGTTGCTCCAGCGTTTGCCGTTGGGTATCGTCCAAGGTTGATGGGCCGTTGGTATACAGGGTAAGCTGGTCGGTCCAGTGCTGAATAAGCGTAGCCAGTTCGTAGCCCATCTCGCCATTCGCCAGTATGCCCAGTGGCTGACTATGCACTTCGTAGCCATGACAATACGGGCAGTGCAGCACCGATATGCCCCAGCAGTCGGCAAAGCCCGCTAGATCGGGCATGATGTCGGCTACGCCTGTTGATAACAGGAGCTTTCGGGCTGAAAAGGAAGCACCGCTCGTTGTTGTCACCGTGAACCCGTGGTCTGCCTGTGCGGCCGAAACGACTGTATCAGCTAGAAACTGGACGGTTGGATATTTCCCTGCCTGGTCGCGGGCGATAGCCGACATGGTGGCTGGCGTTTCACCGTCGCGGGTCAGAAAACCGTGCGAATGGGGCGTTTGTCGGTTGCAGGGCTTACCTGCGTCGATTACCAGTACCCGGCGTAGGGAGCGGCCAAGTAACATGGCAGCACTTAGTCCGGCATTGCTGCCGCCAATAATCAGTACATCGTATGCTTGTTCGTTGGCCATATTGTCTCCGTGTAAAATAAGTATCATGCAACAGTGTTGCAAAGAGAATACTATTATTGCTGTTCTCCAAGCAAAAGCCGTTATTTATTGCAACAGTGTTGCAATAAATAACGGCTTTTGCTTGGCTAGCTACTTTTTTTTGGGGACGTTTCTGCTCCTGTACGCCTCGTACCTACGGCATCTTTGCCAGATTTTCCCAGCGCACTACCCATTTGCCATTCTTCGGGAAACCGGGCGACAACGTACCTGGACCGTTATCCCAACCGGCGCACATCATGGCTACGGCCGTAAGCAGACCCCCATTGCCGGGCAGGTAAATGCGGAGGTTATCGCGCTGGTAGTTGTGGCCGTTGTGCAGGAAGGTATTTTTCGTCACCGGCATCAGCAGGGCGTCGATGGCTTTGTCGGGTTTGCCGAGGCGGGCGGCGGTCATGGCTACGAGCGGATAATCCCAGCCCCAGGTGCTTTCCCAATTCCAGACGGTCATAATCTTGTCGAAGGTACGGTCCATGGTGGGTACGTCGAGTGAGGGCGTTTTTGGCATGTATCCATAAGCCCCCAACACTGCCGGGTGATCGGTCATGAACTCTGGATTAGTGTATGAATCGGAGGCACTTTCGGCGGCCAGATACAGACCATCCTGCGCGGGAAACGGCGACAGACCGGCCAGTACCTTATCCCATTCCGGGTTGCGGGGCATGCCCAGGCGTTCGCGCCATTGCTGCGCGGTAGTCAGGCCCCACCACCAGTAAGCCAGTTCGAAGGGTGGGTTATAGGTGCTGGCATATTTGAAGCGCTCCTGCGCCGGAATCATGCCTTTGCCCAGGATGTACTTGCCTTTCTTCGGATCGAGCCAGGCGTAGGACGCCATGAAGTCGGCAGTAGCGAAGACGAGGTCTTTGTAGGTGTTCAGCGTCTTCTGGTCGAGGTGGTTGCGGTAGCTGAGTTCGGCGAAATAGATAAAGTGCGGCTGCTGCCAGATCAGGAACGGGCCGATCGGGGAGGGGCTTTCGTTGCCGACCTCATCGACCATTTTCTGCCAGCGAACGCCCTTAAAGCCCTGCCGTTGTGCCAGATCAGCGGCGCCGGGTCGGGCTATGGTATACCAGCCCAGGCTTTTTTCGAGCAGCGCGGGACGGTTCCAGAGCGGAAAATGGGCCGCGTGCCACCAGTGCATTTCCAGGTGCGGCTTGCCGTACCAGCTGTTGTAGGTCAGGCCGGTTTCCTGCGGCGGAATAGTGCCCGAACACTGAATCTTGGTCAGATACTGCGACAGTACAATTCGACGCTCCAACTCTTTCGCCCGTGGATCGGTGCTGCCCGATAAGTCGACAGCCCCACCCGTAGTCCAGAATGAGTACCAGTGGGTCTGGTTAGCCTGCTGCGTCGTGGCAAAAGTAGGTTGGGCTGTTTTTGCTGGTGATGCGCTTGACGTAAACCGGCATGTGAAGGCGAGCGTCGTGGCCGATTTGTCAGGGGTTAGTGTAAACTCGTGGGCCTTTACTTCGCGAACGGTTGCTTTTCCCGTCCAGGCAAGGGCGGCGGTGTAGCGGGTAGTGTCGAGCTGGCGCTCCAGCACCACGACGTTGGCAGTTGTTGGCCGCAGGCGGGTGATGTGGCGGGTGGGCTTATTGAAATCAGGAATACCCTCCCAGTCAGTAGCCCCGTAGGGGAAGCGCAGCGTGACCAGCAACCGACCCGTCGACACCAGCGGGGAACGTACCTGAACGGCTACCATATCCTGCGCGGGGTGGCAGATGGTTACCACATCAACGGGCTGATTGTCTACCTCAAAATGGCTATGAATTTCGCCTTTCCACATATCCAGCGTCTGCCGGATGTTCCGCAGATCGGCCATCTTCGCGGTTGAGCCATCCGCTTTCCTCAGGTCGAAGCCAATCATGCCGAGGTGCAGCCGGTGCGGGTTTTCGCGAAAATAATTCGATACGGCTTCCTGCCTGCCCGCCCCTTTGATTGAAAACGTGTACGGCACTTTCCGACCATGCTGATCGATGGAATTATACACTTCACTCAGCTTATAATTGGCCGGATTGGGTACGGCATGCCAGCCCCATTGCGACTGTGTACCCAGCGGCACGGCGTCTTTGTAATAATCAGGGAAGGTTTGCAGGCCCGTCGCATCGACCGTAAACGCAAATTCGCCGTTACCAACCGACACGGATCCCAGCGTATCGAACCGGGTGTTGATCACGGCGTGGCGGGCAACCAACGCTTTACGATCAATTTTGGGAGATGAGCCCGTATGCGCAGTGGCGAGGCCAGCGGTTACCAGCAAAAAAATAAGTGAGGAGAGAAAACGCATGAATTGCAGCGGAAGTAGTAATCTGAACTAGAATTCGTTCGGGGTGGATTAACTCACAAAAAGAAGTCCATCAGATAGCTAATGGACTTCTCGAGTTTATGAGAATAAAAGCTTACTAAAAAAGAGGGGTGTACCCAACTACAACGACCCGCGCCGGATCATGTAGAATGGATTTTTAACCTTTATGTGCTTGTTGTCGAGTAGCAACGAGGCTGTGGTGTAGCCCATCGCTTCGAAGTTGGTGCTTACTACGGTGATGTCCAGCAGTTCTTTCAGGGTAGTATCATTGAAGGAGATCATCCCGATTTCGCGCCCTAGCTGAAAATTGGTTTGCCGCACTTTTTTGACCAGTTCAGACAGGTCGGTTTCTTCAACAACCACGTAGGCGGTGCCGGCCTGCAGGTGCTCATTTACAGCGTTTTCCTTAATGGCAAAGTCCTTGTTGGCATTGATGCAGAACGACCGGAACCCGCGCGCAATTTCGACCGGGTAATTGCCATCGCTTGGCAGCACCAGCACCATCCGGTTGTATTTAGTCAGCAGATCCTGGGCTGTTTCCAGCGCCTCGCGAATGTCTTTATCGAAGTTCTGGTGAACGCTCAGGAAGTTACCGGGCAGTTCAGGTACGTCCTTGTCGAGCAAGACCAGCTGGTTGGCCGGAATCGACCCAAGCACGTCCATGTAATTGGCTTTGTCGAGATCCTGCGTGAAGTGCGGCATGATCACGTAGTAGTTGTACTTACCGAGGCTTTGCTCGATAATCTCCTGAAAATGCTGAGCGCTGTAGTGGTGAATCTGCAGATCAACGTTGGCCCGGTCGCCGAGGGCTTTCAGAAAGGCGTAGTAAATGATCTTCTTATAGGAACTGAGCTTATTGAACACCAAAAGGATCTTGAGCTTGAGCGCATCGTTGGCCTGAACGTAATATCCCTTGCCCTGCACCGACGTAATGTAGCCGCGCTCGCGCAGTTCGCGGTACGCTTTCTCCACGGTGTCGCGGGCGAGGTAATACTCGATGCTTAACTCGCTGATCGATGGCAACTGCTCACCCTTGCGTAACACCCCCCGCCCAATGTCAGTGATAATCGACTGAACAATCTGCTTGTACTTGGGCGTCTTGTCTTTCGGGTTAAACTGCAATCGGTAAATGGGAACAGACGTACTGGGGTATACATCGATGAAGTCATACGATTGACGACGCTGACGAGTTTCGATGGCTTGTCGTTGTACCATAACAGATAGAGTAAATTTCGTTCGGGCAAGGGTAAGAAGATAGAATCGAGGCGGAATGATAGTAATAGACTACGTTAATTTTCTCCGATTCTTAGACAGAAACAAGAAAATATCTGATTTTATCTATGCAATCGTTGCCGGGAACGTTGCCAGTGAGGCTAATGCAGGCCGCTTATCGTCCAGGAAAACACGCAGAGGAAAAAAAGCGACGAATAGGTATTGCCGCCATTATGGTATTTTTGCAAGCCCGATGGTGGGTGCTTCTATGCTCGAAACTAGTTTTAACGCCGCTTCGCGTCACGTTGGTCTCTTCATCGACACGGTGCTGTCGTTACTGAAAGTACTGATCAAATCCCGCTTTTCGGTAGCCTTCCCCGCTCCCCAGAAATCGGCCTGCTCTATTCTTGGTAATGGCCCATCACTTCGGCAATCGCTTGATACTGACCTGGCGTTCATTCGGGAAACGGAGGTGATCTGCGTGAACAACTTCGCGTCATCGCCCGAGTATGCGCAGTTGCAGCCGATGAACTACGCCTTGCTCGACCCGGCGTTTTTCCTGTACAGCGAACAAAACAACAGCCGGAAAGACGTTGAAAAAACGATTCGCTGCCTGATCAACCTCACCGTATGGCCCATGACCCTGTTTGTGCCCCAATCGGCGCGGGGTAGCTACCTGATCGGCCAGCTGCATCGGAAGCATCCAAACGTCAGCGTTGTCTTTTTCAACTACACTGTTGTGCGAGGGTACGACTGGTTTCGCTTTTTCATTTTTCGAAAGGGTTGGGGCATGCCGCAATCGCAGAATATTCTGGCGGCGTCGCTGTATCTGGCCATCACCCGGCGTTTCAAGGAAGTGTACCTGTTTGGGGCCGATCATTCCTGGCATGAAGAAATCCGGATGTCAGAAAGCAATGAACTGTTGATGAAGCAGGAGCACTTCTATGATAAACCCGGCACGGTAGCTTACATTCCGGTTTACGACGTAGTGAAGAAAGAAACCTCGCGGATGTCAGCGCAATTTGCGTCGCTGTCAAAAGCATTTTATAGTTACGAAGTCCTGCGCGACTATGCTGCCTCGCTGAACGTTCAGGTCCTGAACGCAAGCGCCAAAAGCTACGTCGATGCGTTCAGAAGAGTCAACATTCAATAATCCGCGTACCATTTCCGTGTACCCATCTCATATGCTTGATCTATCAAATAAATCCATCCTTATCACCGGTGGTACCGGCTCATTTGGCAAGAAGTTCGTGGAAATGGTGCTGAAGCGCCATCCCAACATTAAACGGCTGGTGGTGTACTCGCGCGACGAACTGAAGCAGTTCGAAATGAGCCAGACGTTTCCGACCAGTACCTACAAAGCCATGCGCTATTTTATCGGCGACGTGCGCGATGGTGAACGGCTGAAGCGGGCTTGCGAAGGTATCGACATTATCATTCACGCTGCTGCGCTGAAGCAGGTACCCGCCGCTGAATACAATCCGATGGAATGCATCAAGACCAATGTCTTCGGTGCCGAGAACGTGATCAACGCGGCCCTCGACAACGGCGTACAACGTGTAGTGGCCCTTTCGACGGATAAAGCCGCCGCGCCGATCAACCTGTACGGCGCGACTAAACTCTGCTCGGATAAACTCTTCGTGGCTGCCAACAACATGAAAGGTGCGCGTGACCTGACCTTCTCGGTGGTTCGTTACGGCAACGTGATCGGCTCGCGGGGGTCGGTGGTACCGTTCTTCCTGGAGAAGCGGAAAGAAGGCGTATTGCCCATCACGCATAACGACATGACACGTTTCAACATCTCGCTCGAAGATGGTGTGGAGATGGTGCTGTATGCGCTGGAACATGCCTGGGGCGGTGAAATCTACGTACCCAAGATTCCGTCGTACCGGATTACCGACGTGGCCACGGCCATTGGTCCCAACTGCGAGCAGGTGCTGGTGGGGGTACGTCCCGGTGAGAAACTGCACGAAGAGATGATCACCGAAACAGATTCGCTCAATACAGTTGAAACCGAACGGTACTATGTGATTACACCTTCGACCCCCACCTGGGAGGTTGATGACTACCTGAAGGCGTTCAACGGTAACCGCGTTTCCGAAGGCTTCAAGTACAATTCGGGCACCAACACCGATTGGCTAACCGTTGATCAGTTGCGCGACCAAATCCGCGAACACGTAGACCCGACGTTCAGCGTGTAGGGGGATGAACAATGCAGTATTTTGGTGGTTAGCCACTTACATCGTTCTGCGTTGTTCATTCTAACTGTCACGTTATGCCTGTCATTAGCAACCAATTAGCTGCTTGTCGGATCCTGAGTGTACTGTTATTGAGTTGGCTGCCAGTGACTGGACAAGCGCAGGACTCGACCTTGTTTAAAGCTGAAACCAGGTTTGGTACCCTGACCGATCGCTGGGATCTGGACCCCGCCAATCAGCAAAAGGCATTCGTTATAACGCCGTATAGACCCGTTTACATCACGGCTGGCCGCTGGACAAACCAACCCAACGAACAACCGATGAGTGAAACGCCGGGTTACTCGCAGATTTACCGGTCAGATTATGGCAACTACGAGGCTAAGTTTCAGCTGAGCCTAAAGGTGAAGGTGTTGCAACGCATCTTCGGGCGGGGTACGTTGTGGGTAGCCTACACTCAGAAATCGCACTGGCAGTTGTACAATATTCTCTTTTCGCGACCTTTCCGCGAAACGAATTATGAGCCGGAAGTAATTCTGAATTTCCCGACCAACTTTACCTTGTTTGGTCTGCGAACACGGATGATCGGTTTGGGCTTTAATCACCAGTCCAATGGTCGCTCACTTCCGCTTTCGCGAAGCTGGAACCGGGTGTTTGCTCAGGTTGGTCTGGAACGTGGCCGTTGGGCGGTACTGGTGCGTCCCTGGTATCGGCTTCCCGATGCCGACGACGAAAATCCAGCCATTGCCAACTACGTGGGTCGGGGTGATGCCGTCATTATGTATCGGACGGGCCAACACCTATTTTCGCTGATCGGAAGCCATTCGTTGCGGATAGGTAAGCTGAATCGTGGGCAGGTGCAGTTCGACTGGACATTTCCCATTGCCGGAAACCTGCGGGGTGACCTGCAGATTTTGCACGGTTACGGTGAAACGCTGGTTGACTATAACTACCGGCAAACTACCATTGGCATTGCTGTTCCGCTGGTTGAATGGCTATGACCGTTTTACATACGTTATAATGAACAATCCCATTCCATACGGTCGGCAACACATTACCGACGAAGATATTGCGGCGGTGGCCGAGGTGCTGCGCGGGCCGATGCTCACGCAGGGACCGGCCATTGGCGCGTTTGAAAAAGCGTTCGCTGAGTACATTAGTGCCCCCTATGCCGTAGCCGTGTCGAATGGAACGGCCGCCCTGCACCTGTGTTGCATGGCCCTGGGCGTTACCGAAGGAACACGGGTTATTACTACACCGATTACCTTCTCGGCGTCGGCCAATTGCGTTCGCTATTGTGGCGGCGAGGTCTATTTCGCCGACATCGACCCCGAAACCGTATTGCTGGATATAAACGCCGTGCGTGCGCTGGTAGAATCGAAGCCAAAGGGGTTTTTCTCGGGCATCATTCCCGTCGATTTTGGCGGTTACCCTGTCGATATGGCCGCATTCCGGGCCCTGGCCGATGAGCATGGCTTGTGGTTGCTCGAAGACAGCTGCCATTCACCAGGTGGTTCATTCGTCGATGACGACGGAGTAACCCATCGGTGTGGCGACTCGTCGCTGGCTGATCTGGCTATTTTCAGCTTCCATCCCGTAAAGCACATTGCCTGTGGGGAAGGTGGTATGATCACGGCTGGTACCGAAGCGCTGTATAACCACCTCATGCGGTTACGTACCCACGGCATCACCAATAGACCCGGCGACTTTACACCGCCCTACGCGGGCGAACCCGAGCGCGGCGGCTGGTATATGCAGTTGCAGGAACTGGGTTACAATTACCGCCTCACTGATATGCAGGCGGCATTGGGGCTGAGTCAGCTAAACCGCGCTGATCAGATGCTGATCCGCCGCCGCGCCATTGCGGCGCGCTACGATGCTGCCTTTGCCGACACGAACGTACAGACTATTGTTCCGCCCGAAAACGTAGGCCACGCCTACCACTTGTACGTGGTGCAGGTCGACGACCGGAAGGGGTTGTACGATCATCTTCGGGCCAACAACATTTTTGCGCAGGTACACTACATTCCGGTGCATACCATGCCGTATTACCAGCAGCAAAGCAATCAGGGGAACACGAATGCGCCCGGTGACCATCCGCTGGCCGAACGCTACTACAGCCGTTGCCTGAGCCTACCTATGTACCCTACGCTTACCGACGAGGAGCAGCAATACGTAATTGACCAGGTGCTGGCG
This sequence comes from Fibrivirga algicola, assembly GCF_011742925.1. Classification (GTDB taxonomy): domain Bacteria; phylum Bacteroidota; class Bacteroidia; order Cytophagales; family Spirosomataceae; genus Fibrella; species Fibrella algicola. The sequence goes on along the minus strand of NZ_WAEL01000002.1, from coordinate 555,781 downwards.
TTTGTGGGTCAATGAAACGGGGATTGCTTTGGCTGGCTGCTTCCGTTCCGGTGCTGTATTACGTTGGCATAGTGATCTGGTACGCCTACGATTTCCCGTATATGGACGATTATCCCGTCGTGGTCGATTTCCTGAATCGGCTTCCTGCGGCGGGTACCTTTGGCGATAAAGTGGCGTTGCTGCTGGAACAGAACAATTTCCATCGGCTGGTGCTGGCCAAACTCATTGCCTGGACCAACATCGCCCTGACGGGATCGGTCGATTTTCGGGTAATGCAATACGTAGGGTTACTCGCTTTGCTGGGTACGTCGTGGTTATTGCATCGTAGTTATGCCGTATCTTGGAGATACGGCATAACTACGAGTAGTTTTTTCTGGTACTTCCTCCCCGGCCTTTTCCTGCTCTTTCAATTTCAGGGGTGGAATGTTGCGTTCTGGAGTATCGTGGCGGCATCGAACGTAACGGCACCGGCACTGGCGTTGCTGGCTTTTTACCTGGTCAACCGCGGCCGCGAAGGGTGGGCGATTGGGGCGGCCGTAGTGGCGCTGTTTACCAACGGAAACGGTATTCTAGTGTTGCCCCTGGTGATGATGACCCTGCTTTGGCAGCAGCGTTGGCGCTGGGCACTGGGTACGTTGCTGGTTACCATTCCGGCGTTACTGTTCTATTTCCACGATTACCACAACCCGTCGGGGCCGTCGCTGGGGCAACTGCTAAGCCCGGCTAAACTTACGCACCTTCTGGCGTTGGACACGGCTTTTCTCGGGGCCATCGTCTACCATCCGGCCGTTGCCTGGTTACCAGTTCTGTTGGGTAGCGCAACGATTGGTTGGGTAACGTACCTGCTCTGGATTCGCTATGACCGAATCAACCCAACGCTGTTCTGGCTGCTTGTCTTTCTGCACCTGACCGGGTTGATGCTAGCCGTAAACCGTATTCAGAACGACACCAGTATTGTCTTTGCCTCGCGATACCGCAACGTTACGGCCCTGCACCTGGCGGCAACGTACCTGACAGTGCTCGATGTACTGATGCGACGCGATTTTCGCTGGCGAAACCGAAGCCTGACGAACTGGTTTGCCGGCCTTGTTCTGGTGGGTACGGTAGGTCTCTGGGCGGCATCGAACTGGACGTACCTGAGTAAGATCGAGCGTTTTCGGGAGCTAAAACTAACGGATAATCTGCTCTGGCAACGCTACGGCCAAATTCGCGCTTCTGCCCCACAGTACCAGCCCGCCTCCCGGTTGACCGAACTGGCAAGCCGCCGCATGTTCCGACCCGAAACCATAGCGCTGACCGAACTGGCAAGTCGATCTGTGTCGGTTTTGCCAGCCACGACACCCGGCGATTCGCTGACGTACGGAATCGACCTATGGCGGCGTGACGACCAGTTTCTGGTTGTCAGCGGCTGGGCAAAAGTGGCGGGCCGTAAAGCCAACTTCAACGACACGTTTGTGGGTGTAAAAACGGCAAACGGCTGGCACTACTACACCACGCTCTTCCACCAGCGGCTCGACAAGGAAGATTCGGCCAACGATAAAGACACTGGTTTCACCGCCATCATTCCCGACGCCCAGCCCACCGATTCACTTGCGATCGTTGTCCGATCCGGCAAATACGCTGCAAGTGAAAAGATGGTCCGTTGATCAAATGAATTCGCGCAGCTTGTCCGACAGGAATACGGATTAGTTGGATTAAAAGAGATTTTCGCGGATGATTGATTAAAACAGACGGGCTTCGCTGCCGTTAAAAACCGGTGTAGATCGGTTCAGTCCGTCCAATCCGCATTTCGATTAAAATTTGTGTACCATTGATCATGAAGACACTCTGCATTATTCCGGCGCGTGGTGGGAGCAAGCGTATTCCGCGGAAAAACATCCGGCCGTTTCTAGGGCTGCCCATCATCGCCTATTCCATCCGGGCGGCGCAGGAGTCGGGCTTGTTCGATGAGGTCATGGTCTCGACAGATGATGCCGAGATTGCTGAGATAGCCCGGCAATATGGAGCCTCGGTGCCCTTTGCGCGCTCGGCCGACACCGCCAATGACCACGCGACTACCGCCGCTGTTTTGGCCGAGGTGCTGGCTGGCTACGCTCAACAGGGTACGCACTTCGACCGAGCCTGTTGCCTGTACGCCACCGCACCATTTGCCACAGCCGATACGCTTCGTGAGGCGTTTGCGAAGCTGGAGACAGGTGGGTTCGATACCGTTTTTCCGGTAGTCCGCTTCAGCTTTCCCATTCAGCGGGCGGTTGTGTTTCAGGATGACCGGCTCGTCTGGCGCGAACCTGACCATGCTCTCACCCGCTCGCAGGACCTGGCGCCCGCCTTCCATGATGCCGGTCAATTCTATTGCTTCGTCGTTTCCCGCTTTCTCGATAGTGGTCGGCTGCTTACCGACAACACGAGTGCCATCGAACTAACGGAACTGGAAGCGCAGGATATTGACAGTCCGGCCGATTGGCAACTTGCCGAGCTGAAAGTCGATCTTTTACGCCAAAATCAAGTCGGTAAGACTGATTGACCGGTTTATCATTAGCCGGAAAGAAGGGTGGCAGGGCGGCGTTCGTGTTGTAGTTTTGTTGTTTCCGACTACAGTTTCCTGCCTTCCTTATGAAACGAATTCTTTTCCGCGCCGACGGTACCAGTCAGACTGGTATGGGCCATATCATGCGCAGCCTTGCGCTCGCTGAGATGCTAAGCCCGGTCGATGGGAGCGACGAGTCAGGTTTCGATCGTCGTTTTGCCATTCAGCAGCCGTCAGACGCGGTACTGAAGACCGTTGCCAAGCTTGGCATCCCGGTCATCGCCCTGAAAACAAATGACCTCGACGAATTTCTCCGGCACGTATCCGCCGACGATGTGGTGGTCCTCGATGGCTACGCCTACGATGAAGCCTTCCAGCGCGCGGTTCGGAAACAGGCGCATAAACTTGTGTTCATCGATGATCTGATGCAGGGAAAGCAGGTGGCTGATGTCGTGATTAACCATGCCGGTGATGTAACGCTCGCCGATTACGAAACGGAATCGTATACGAAACTGCTGCTTGGTGCGCCTTACGCGCTGGTCAACCCGGCTTTCCGGCAAAAACCGCAGCCTAAAGACGGCGAAAACAAAGCGTTTGTCAATATGGGCGGGGCCGATCCGCATAATGTGAGTCGTGAGGTAGTTGAACTGCTGCTGACCCAAAACGCCGAACTGCGCGTGACAGTCGTATTGGGCTCAGCGAATCCCCACCTGGACACGTTTGCCGACCTGCCCAAAGATCGACTCAGTATCCAGCAAAACCTGTCGCCCAAACAGATGGCGCGCGCTATTGGCGGCAGTGGTCTGAGTATCGTTGCGGCCAGTACCATCGCCTACGAAGTGGCCACCGTGAGCCGCCCGATGATTATAATTCAGACGGCCGATAACCAGAGCCGCCTCGTTTCGTTTATGCGCGACCGGCACCTGGTACTAGGGGCCCTCTCACTGCCCATCGCCCCCGACAAGTTTGAGATTGCCGTTGGCAAAGCCCGTCTTACGCCCACGGTATTCAAGCAGCGCCTCGTGTTCGATGGGAAAGCCACCGAGCGGTACAAGCAGCTTTTCACGCAGCTATGCGCCACCGAGTAGCTACCGCCGCCGACGTTCGCCTCTATTTCGACTGGGCTAACGACCCCGCTACGCGCCAGCAATCATTCAACTCCGGACCGATTCGGTGGGAGAACCACGAAGCCTGGTTTGCCCGAAAACTAGCCGATGCCAATGCGCTGTTGCTCGTTTTCGACACAGACGAAAATGTGTCGGTTGGACAGGTACGTTTCGAGCGGCAGCCCGATGGTGAAGTGATTATCGGCGTGTCGGTCGACCATGCGTTTCGGGGTCGGGGTCTGGCGTGGCAACTGATTGCCGATGGGTGTCAGGTGTGTCAGGCCAGTTGGGGCAACGTACCTATTTCAGCCTACATCAAGCCCGACAATCAGCCATCTATCCGTGCCTTCGAACGGGCTGGCTTCACGGACTCGCACGAAAGCCGTAAATTTGGCGTTGAATCAGTCTGTTTAACGTTCAGATAACGCATGTTTCAACCCATTCAGGTTGCCAATTATACCATCTCTCCACAGCACCGGCCCTTTGTGATTGCCGAAATGTCGGGGAACCATAACCAGTCGCTCGACCGGGCACTGGAACTTGTCGACGCGGCAGCGGCAGCGGGGGCGCACGCGCTGAAACTTCAGACCTATACCCCCGACACGATCACGTTCAACGGGCAGTCGGATGAGTTTTTTATCCGCGATAATCAGTCGCTCTGGGCCGATAAGAATCTGTACAAACTCTACCAGGATGCCTACACGCCCTGGGAGTGGCATGGACCAATTTTCGAGCGGGCCAACCAGCACGGCATGGTGGCCTTTAGTTCACCGTTCGATACCACGGCCGTTGATTTTCTGGAGTCGCTGAACGTACCCATCTACAAAATTGCGTCGTTCGAGAATACCGACCATATCCTGCTGAAAAAAGTAGCCAGCACGGGCAAGCCAGTCATTATGAGTACGGGGGTTGCTACGGTCGCCGACATTGCCGAGTCGGTGAAGGTTCTGCGTGATCATGGCTGTACGGAGCTGATCCTGCTCAAATGCACCAGCACGTACCCGGCCACGCCCGAAAGCACGAACCTGCGCACAATTCCGCACATGAGCCAGCTGTTCAACGTACCCGTGGGCCTGTCTGACCACACTATGGGCATCGGTGCGTCGGTAGCAGCAACGGCGCTGGGCGCGGTGGTCATTGAAAAGCACTTCACGCTGCGCCGGGCCGATGGCGGTGTCGATTCAGCGTTTTCGCTGGAACCGGAAGAGCTGCAAAGCCTGGTTGTGGAGACAGAGCGGGCGTTTCTGGCAATGGGCCAGATCAGCTACATTCCAACGCCGAAAGAACAGAAAAGTCTTCAGTTCAAGCGGTCGCTCTACGTGGTACGCGACATGGTGGCGGGCGAAGCCTTCACGCCGGACAATGTGCGCAGTATCCGCCCCGCCAATGGCCTGCATACCCGTCACTACGATGACATATTGACCAAAACCGCTACGCAACCCATCACCGCCGGCACCGCGCTCTCCTGGGAGTTGATTGGCTGATGGAACGCGGATCTTTAGGTGTAAGCGAATGCTGACTAAAGAAATAGAGGTCCGCTTACATCCAAGGCTGAGCAAGTACCCATCAAGTCCACGTAAATCGTTTTAAATCCGTCTAATCCGCATACTATCAGACGAGCTAAAACATGTTATCACTTTGACGAGTTGACGGATAAGCACAACACCAGTACCGACCTATATACGACAGTGGCCAAAAAGAAACCGACCCCCGCAAACCCCGACGAGCAGGAAAAGCCACGGGTGCATAAAGAACTCGAAGGATTCAATATTGAGATCAACTCGTTTGGCGAGATTGTTACGAGCTTCGAGATCGACAAGATCAACCAGTTCTTGAACCGGACGGTCGACGATAAAAAGCTGCGTCACCGCGACGATCTGAAAACTCTCAAAGGCGAAGCTCCTGACGACGATACTACCGATGAAGACGAGGACGAAAAACTCTTCGACGACACCGACGACATATTGCCTGACCCCGAGAAGTAAGGCATAGTTTAAGTGCGTTACACCGATTTGCTAGCTGATGAACTGCATTGTTTTACTCTGTAGGCCCCGAGCCTATCGGGTGGGTATCGTGGCGGCGAACCGGCCTGGTTGAATGGCCTACAGTGTGAAGCAGCTTACTACGCATTAATTCGCCTACGCTAATTCCCATAAAGCCGGTTAGTCAACGGGTAAAAATCAGCATCTTACAGCTTGGTTCAGGTACGTTCCTCTACCTAACCTGGCTTCATGCAACGAAGAACATTTATTAAATCTACCGGGCTGATTGGCAGCACATTCACGCTGGTAGGTACGTCGGCGTTGGCAGCTCCAGAGTTGTTCAATGACCCGGCAGCGGGAGCGGCCCCGTACTGGCTCGATGGGCCGATGCGCTGGGCGCAATTGGCTTTCGTGGAACGCGACCCTGGTCATTACGACCCTGACTTCTGGCTCAACTACTTCAAGCGCATTCACGCCGATGGGGCGCTGCTCAGCGCCGGGGGCGTAGTGGCGTTTTACCCGACTACCATTCCGCTCCATCACCGAAGCGATTTTCTTGGCAACTCCGATACGCTGGGCTATCTGGTCGAGGGCTGTAAAAAGCAGGGCATGAAGATCATGCTCCGTACCGACCCCCATGCCGCCCGGCAGGATGTGTACGACGCCCATCCCGACTGGATTGCCGTAACAGCCGATGGGCAAAAGCGCCGGCATTGGGCTAATCCGGCGTTATGGGTAACCTGCGCGCTGGGGCCTTACAACGCCGAGTTTATGACCCAGGTAAACGCCGAAATCATGGACCGTTTCCAGCCAGAGGGTATTTTCTCGAACCGCTGGGCGGGCCACGACATCTGTTACTGCGAGCACTGCACCCAAAATTTCAAGACGGCTACAGGCTTGGCGCTTCCTCAGAAAATGGATCGGCTCGACCCTACGTATCGCAAATGGACCGACTGGCGCATGAAGAAGCTGCGCGCTGTTTGGGCGTTGTGGGACTCGGAGATTCGCAAGAAACGGCCTGCCTCGCGCTTTATCCCGAACGGCTTCCCTGATAAAATAGTGACGGGCCGCGAGGCCGATCTGTTTTTCGCCGACCAGCAGGCCCGGCGTGGATTAATGGCTCCCTGGGCTAATGGAAAAGGCGCTAAAGAACTGCGGTCGACGCTCGGGATGAAGCCGCTGATCGGCATCTTCAGTGTGGGTATTGAAGAAGAGTTTCGCTGGAAAGACTCCGTGCAGAGCGAGGCTGAGATCCGGATCTGGGTGGCAGAAGGGACCGCCAACGGCATGCGGCCCTGCTTCGTGAAATTCGGCGGCGATATATACGACAAACGCTGGATGGAGGCCGTAGCTGGTTTATATGAAGGCTACTACAGAAACGAAACGTACCTGCGTAATACAGCGTCAATGGCGCGCGTGGGCGTGATGTATTCCGAACAGACCGACCGTAACTATGGCGGTAAGCCCTGGCAGCAAAAAAGCGGCGACCATCTGGACGGTATCTACCACACGCTGGTAGAAAGCCGTATTCCGTTCGATATGGTCAATGACCGGCTACTAACGCCCAATGACCTCAATCGGTTTAAACTCCTGATTTTACCCAACATAGCCGCCCTGTCTGATGCTCAGTGTACCCAGATTCAGGCTTTTGTTGATGGTGGGGGAAGCATAATAGCGACTTTCGAAACATCGCTGTACGACGAAGAAGGTAACCCGCGCTCCGACTTTGGCCTGGCTAAGCTGTTTGGCGTTTCTTACGCCGGCAAAGTAGAAGGTCCCATGCGGAACAGCTACCTGCACCTGCGCCACGATAACCAAAACAGCCAGATGAAGCAGATTCTAAATGGACTAACCGGTACGCCGCGTATCATCAATGCCATCTATAAAGTGAATGTAACGCCAGTGGCTACGTTCCCTAATCCGGTTACACTTATTCCAACATACCCGGATCTGCCGATGGAGGATGTGTATCCGCGTGTGTTCGAAACCGACACGCGGGAGCTATACCTGCGGCAGGTTGGCAAAGGTCGGGTCGCTTACCTTCCCGGCGATCTGGACCGGTCTTTCTGGCAATTGATGACCACCGACCACGGCCAATTGCTCCGTAATGTCATTCAATGGGCACTCGACGAAGAGCCGATCGTTGCCGTAACGGGGCCGGGTGTAATCGACGTTACCGTGTGGCGGCAGGCCAAATCAATGACAGTGCATCTGGTCAATCTCACCAACCCGATGATGATGAAAGGCCCTTTTCGGGAGCTGATCCCTGTTGCCGCACAGGTAACGATTCCGGTTCCGGCTGGCGCCAAAGTGACAGGTGTCAAGCTACTGATGAGTGGACAGAAACTGTCTTTCGCGCTGAAAAATGGCAAATTATCCGTGAGCGTACCAAAGGTTTTAGACCACGAAATCGTCGCGCTGGATTTAGCGTGATTATAACGGCGGTGCCAGCGCCTGGTGCTCCTCATAGTAGTGTGTTGCTGCTGTCAAAGGGCTCAGTGTCAGTAATACAGCGTGAAGCAGCGGTAAACTAAAAACTCCCTATCCAAATCATGCTCTGGAAACAAGTTATTGACCCGTTCAACAACCTTGCGGTGTCGGTGCTGGTAGCGCTGGTGCCGATCCTATTTATTTTCTGGGCACTGATTATCCGGAAGATGAAAGGGTATCAGGCCAGCCTGATCGCAATGGGCATCGCCATGCTGATTGCCATAACGGTCTATGGCATGCCAATACAACTGGCGTTGCTTTCAGCGGTGCACGGCGCGTTGTATGGCCTGTTTCCCATTTGCTGGCTCGTGATTATGGCCGTCCTCCTGTTCAACATCACGGTGAAAAGCGGTCAGTTCGAGATCATCAAACACGTGATGGCCTCCATCACGGCCGACCGGCGGTTGCAGGCGCTGCTTATCGCTTTCTCGTTTGGTTCGTTTCTGGAAGGAACGGCTGGTTTTGGGGCACCCGTTGCCATTACGGCGGCCATGCTGGTTGGGCTGGGTTTCAACCCGCTTTATGCTTCGGGAATTTGCCTCATTGCCAACACGGCTCCGGTGGCGTTTGGCTCTATTGGTATCCCCATCACGGTGGCCTCGCAGGTGTCGGGCATTGCCGAAATGCCTATTTCGCAGATGGTTGGCCGTACCTTGCCGATCCTGTCGGTGATGCTGCCGTTTTACCTGGTCAGCATTATTGCGGGCGTTCGAAAAGCGTGGGAGGTTGGCCCGGCCGTGCTGGTGTCGGGGTTGTCATTCGCGCTGCTCCAATACGCGTCGTCGAATTTTCTGGGGCCCGCCCTGCCCGACGTCATTGCTGGCCTAGGGTCAATCGTCTGCCTGATGGTGCTGCTGCGCTTCTGGAAACCGAAAGTCATCTGGCGGTTTGCCAATGAACCCGCCGCTACGTTTAATGCCGACATGCGCTATACCACCGGGCAGATTATTCGGGCGTGGTCACCGTTTATCGTGCTCACGATCATCATCATTACCTGGGGGCTGCAGCCGATCAAAGACGTACTGAATTCGGTCGGGATGGTGCAGTTTGAGTTTCCCGGATTACACAACGCCATCATCGGCGGTGAAGGAAAGCCACTGGCCAAAATATTTAAAGTGAACTACCTCTCCGCTGCCGGAACGGCCATATTGCTGGCGGCACTCATTGCCATTCCGCTGGTTGGGCTGACCTATCGCGAAGGGGTAAAGGTATTTGGTGAAACGTTAAACCAGCTAAAATTCCCGATCCTGACCGTCGCGGCGGTATTGGGGTTTGCCTACATCGTCAACGATTCGGGCATTACGCTCACACTGGCGGCGGTGCTGGCCAGTACCGGTTTCCTGTTTCCCTTTTTCGCGCCGGTGCTGGGTTGGCTGGGCGTTTTTATCACCGGTTCCGACACGTCGGCCAATGCCTTATTCAGCAAACTACAATACGCCACCGCGCAGTCGATTGGCGTTGACCCGGTGGTGACGGTGGCGGCGAACGTGTCGGGTGGCGTTGTGGGGAAGATGATCTCGCCGCAGTCGATTGCCGTGGCGGCCGCCGCCGGAAATCTGGTGGGGCAGGAGTCGCAGTTGTTCCGGTTCACGGTGAAGCACAGCTTTATCATGCTGGTTATTATCTGTTTCATCACACTAGCGCAGGCGTATGTGATCAAGTGGGTTATTCCGGTGTATGCTACAGTCAGCACAACCGCCGTCGCTACTGTGCCTGATCTGGCCAGGGGCTATACGTACCTGATCGTGCTGGCTATTCTGCTCGCTGTACTGGCAGCGGCTGTATTGGCGAAGCAACGAGTGCGGACCCAAACACACTGACTGGCTTTTGCGTTATTAGCTGGCCGCGATTAGCAACGTACCCAGCAACAAACGGCTGAACACCATGTATATCCAATCGGTTATCGACACGCATGAGCAGTCAATTGGTGAATTTGCGGCCCTGAAAGCGCAACGAAACGGAAATGCCATCATCAATTCGGTGAGTAAGCTGTGTACCTGGCCGCTGCATACCGATCGGTTTTCCCTGAAGTTTGCCTTCAATGGCGTCGAATACTACTGCGTAAATAAAAACAAGATTCCGGTCAGGGGAGATCAGTTTCTGGTTGTCAACGCCAGTCAATCCTATTCGAGTTTTATCAAGTCCGATGACTGGGTCAACTCATTCACGATTTACGTTGACCCTTTTTTCTTCAATCAGGTCGTGGCCGCTTACACGACCTCCGATCAGGTATTACTGGATAACCTCAATCATATGCCGGACCAGTCTGTCTGGTTTTTTGACCAGGTGTATCAGGCGCAGGCCTCGTTCAGTAAGGTAGTTAAGTCATTCAAAACAAAGCTGGAAGTCGCGCCGCTCACGCAGGCCGAACAGGAAGAACACCTGCATCAACTACTGGCACTGCTGCTAAGGGCTTATCAGGCAAAGCTTACGCGCCATGTTCGGGCACTGTCTTGTGTGAAGATGGCGACTCGGCTTGAATTGTACCGGCGTTTACATCTCGCTAAAGAATACATCGACGATCAGGCCGCCACGACGATTCAGCTAGACGATATCGCTCAAACGGCGATGCTATCGAAAAACCATTTGTTGCGCCATTTCAAAGCGCTTTTCGGCTATTCACCACATCAGTATCTGGTCAATCGCCGGATGGAGCGGGCGCGGGACAGTTTGCGTTTTACCGAGCGACCCGTTCATGAAATCGCTCTGGAACAGGGCTTCGATGACCATAGCGCCTTCGGACGACGCTTTAAATCAGCATTCGCACTGACGCCATCGGCGTACCGGCGGCAATTCTCAAATAAGTGATTTCGGCATAGCCTCATAGCCACAGGGCTTTCTACTTTCGGGCATTCGTTCGTATCGAAACCGCCCGAAAGTCAACTCGCCAACCTATGAAAGCAACAGCCACCACTAATCGCGTCTTGATCCTCCTTGCCTTCGCGGCGATTTATCTGATTTGGGGGTCTACGTACCTGGCTATTTCCTGGGCCGTGAAAACGATGCCGCCTTTTCTGATGATGGGTGCCCGGTTTACGATGGCCGGCCTGCTCATCTTTGGGTTTGGCCTGGTGCGTAGTCGGCAGTTCCCTTCACGCCAGCAATGGCTTTGGGCTGGGCTGGCGGGTGTGCTAATGATTCTGGTCGATTACGGGGCTATTAGCTGGGCCGAGCAATACGTGCCGTCGGGCATCACGTCTGTCGTTTTCGCGACAACACTAATCTGGCTGGTTCTTTTTGATCATCAGCAACGGGCTCAATTGCTGCACAACCGATCGTTGAGCAGCGGTATTTTGGCGGGGCTGATCGGGGTAGGCCTGATATCCTGGGGTAGTTATCAGACGCACACAGGAACAGCTAACGCCCAATCGACCTACATTTTCGGTATGGTGGCGTTGATGATCGCATCGGTAAGCTGGGCGGTGGGTACCCTGCTGTACCGGGATCGCAACACAGACGTTAGTGTGCCTATCCGCATGGGTATGCAAATGCTGATCGGCGGCAGTTTGCTGATTGCTGTCAGTGGCCTTGTTGGCGAGTGGAATGGTTTTTCGCCTCAGCAGGTCTCCACGTCGTCGTGGCTATCGTTGCTGTACCTGGTTACGTTCGGAACGCTGGTAGCCCATACTGCTTACCTGTGGCTGTTGCAGGTAGAGTCGCCCGCGCTGGTTGGCACCTACGCTTATGTGAACCCCGTAATTGCCCTGATTCTGGGCTGGTGGTTAGGAAACGAACCGCTGACAATCATCATTGGTACCGCTACCCTGCTTATTCTGGCGGCGGTACTGTTGATCAAACGAGCCGGCGATGCTTAGGACGCCGGGATGATCGACTCGATTGTCGCTAACTCATCTGCGCTAAACGTCAGGTTATCCAGTGATTTCAGCGAATCGGTGAGCTGTTCGGGGCGGCTGGCACCAACCAGGACCGACGTGATGCGCGGATCTTTCAGCAACCAGGCAATCGCCATCTGCGCCAGGGTCTGACCGCGTTGCTGCGCCAGACCAGTCAATTGACGGATCACATTGAGCGTTTCGGGCGTTAGTTGCTGTTCCTTTAACGAGCCGTTTTTAGTCGCGCGCGAATTGGCGGGCACACCGCTGAGGTACTTGTCTGTCAGTAACCCCTGTGCCAGGGGAGAGAACGGAATACAACCGACGCCTTCCTGCTCAAGCACATCGAGCAGGCCGTTCTCGACCCAGCGATCGAGCATCGAGTAGCGGGGCTGGTGAATCAGGCAGGGCGTACCCAGTTGCTTCAGAATGGCAATGGCTTTAATGGCTTCGGCCGGTTTGTAGTTCGATACACCAACATACAAGGCCTTTCCCTGCCGAACGATATGGTCGAGGGCGGTCATGGTTTCTTCCAGCGGCGTATCGGGGTCTGGCCGGTGATGGTAGAATAGGTCCACGTAGTCGAGCCGCATCCGCTTCAGACTTTGGTCGAGGCTCGAAATCAGGTATTTGCGGGAGCCGAAATTGCCGTATGGCCCGGCCCACATGTCATACCCGGCTTTCGAGGAAATGACCAGTTCGTCACGGTATCCCTGAAAATCCTGATGCAGAATGGTACCGAAATTGGCCTCGGCTGAGCCCGGCGGTGGACCGTAGTTATTGGCCAGATCGAAGTGGGTAATGCCCCGGTCGAACGCCAGCCGGATCATCTGACGGCTGTTTTCAAGTGTATCGACATGGCCGAAATTCTGCCACAGCCCCAGCGATATGGCAGGTAGCATCAGGCCACTACGCCCACAACGGCGGTACGGCATCGACTGGTAACGGGTTGATTCAGGAAGGTAAGGCGTAGGGGCGATAGAACAACGTACCTAGAAGAACAGCAGCTTCTTCCGGCGATACACGTGATGCAGGTCCGTTTCAAACAGGGTGTACGGATCCTGGTAAAACTGCATGAAGTCGGCCACGCTGGCCTGGCCGGGGTAGGGGGCGTAGTAATGCGTTTGGCTACGGGTATCGTTGCGCCATACGAGTACATAGGCCAGCTTCATTTTCTCGGCTTTCAGGGCTTTCAGCAATGTATTCGTCCACCAGGTTGTGTCGGGAATCGACTCCAGACCGGTTTCAGTGAAGGCCGCCAGCTTACCGGCTTTTTCGGCGTAGTCAGACACGATTTTGAGCTTGGCAATACCCGCGGCAACGTTGTACTTCCCGTCGCGGCCAAAATCGGCGTAATTGTCAACGCCCACCATATCAACCCACTCATCGCCGGGGTACCGGTCGAGGTATTGCGCTTCGGTGCGGAACAGGCAGTCAGGCGAGAACGTGTAGATGAAGTTGTGGACCTGTAGGCTATCGCGCAGGTACGTCACCGTGAAGCGCCAGAGCGACGTAAAGTCTTCCTTCGAGCAGTGTGGTTTGCCCCACCAGAACCAGCCCCCATCGAACTCGTGGTAGGGTCGGAAGAGCATTGGAACCAGCTTACCGTCGGCACCTCTGGTTGTATTGGCCAGATCGGCTACCGTCTTCAGAATGTCTTTGTACTGCTGATGGTGCGACCCACCCGGAATGAGGTTGGCCACTGCCGGAGCGGAGACCGAATCTTTCCAGTAGAAGCCCGTTTTTGGCGTTATGGGATTCGAGAAGTGCCAGGCAACAGTGGTCACGCCACCCCGGTCATAGGTAGCGGCGATGTCTTTCCGCAGCGTGGCTTTTGTGCGCTCAATCGCTTCCGCCGGCCGACCTGATAAGCCGCTGAAGTCAACGCCAATCACCGCCGGGTGCGATCCGCTTACCGATTTTACGTCCGAGCGGTTAGCGTCGCCTGTCCAACCGTGGCCGTATTCGGTAGCGTGCTGATGCCCGAACAGGATGTGCTTCCGCGCCAGCTTTCCAAGATTGGAATAGAGGGCCTTCGTTTCCTTCGTTGCGTTTCGGTCAATGAGTTTCGGCTTCGGCGCTGCCTGACAAAAGGTGACTATGAACAGGCTAAGCAGTAGAGAGAGTTGAGTAAGGAAGTGGGTACGCATTGATTAATGAATAGGAAGTTTTCTGTACGTTTTAATTGCTTCCGCGTTTTTACCCCAACCCTTCAGGGTGGTCCGCCGTTGCGGGTTGGGGGTAAAAACGCGGAAGCAACCGACTACCGCCCTGACACCGACGATGAATTGTCTTTTTTAAACAGGATCCAGTCGACGAGGAGCATGTTTTTGTCTTTGACTTCGTCGTTACGGAAGACAAGGTAAACATCCTGCAAGCCGCTGGTAGGAGCAATCTGGGCCGTCACGGTTTGCCAGGCGGGGCCTTTTACGCCTGTTGGCGCGTTAGCGGCCGATACCGTAGCCGTGCCGAGTAGCTTGCCCGTTGGTGATTGAGTACGTACCTCGATCCGGCCACCGCGTGATGAAACGGCTGCCGCGTTGATGTCCAGCGCACCAATCGTGGTCAGATCGACTCCCTTGAAGGAAATGAACGAACCGTCTTTGATGTCGCCCACCCAACTTTTGTTGCTGCCGTCTTCGTGCTTGCGATCAACGCCCGTACCCAGTTCATAGGCTTCTGCCTGTACGCGTGGGTTGCGCAGGATCATCAGTTTACGGCCCGTCAGCGGACCAGTAACCGGGTTGCCTTTATCCGTATAACTGGCCGAAATAACATAGCTGCCCGTTTCGCTGCCGGTGTGCTGCGTCAGTGGGTACGTTCCTTTCAGGGGCAGACTCTTGGGAGCCAAGTCGCTTAGCGACAGAATGTAACGAACCATTTCGCCGGTTTCGGCTTCGGTATGCTGCGGGTGCGCCGACATCACGTTTTTGCCCCAGTTGCCGTTGCCACCCGTGATGATCTTCTTCGCCAGCATATCTACCGATGATTCGCCCGCCGGGTGGTACCGCTTCGATACGTCCATCAGCGATGGTCCGATCGATTTGGTATTCATGGCGTGGCAGGCTTTACAGTCGCTGTTGTTGAGCAGTTCCTTGCCGCGCAGGTTCTTCACCGAGCCGCCATTCTGATTGGATGTCAGCAGGGCCAGGTCTTTCCCTTCGGCCAGGTAATCGACCGCGAATTTTACCTGCTTCGGCGTGATGCCTTTGGCCAGCGTACCGTCTTCTTTGTCCTTTACCGATACCGTGTAGGCCAGCGGTGTTTTGTCGAAATAAAAGCTGCGGTTGCCTTTCAGTGCCACATCGACCTGCGGCGTTTCGTTACCTACTTTGATGGTCAGCTCCGTGGTCGCTTTTTGCCCTTCGGCATCGGTGACGGTCAGTTTCGGGTGGTACACGCCGGGTTTGGCGTAAGTAAATACGGGGGCTACGGCCGTCGATTTCTGACCGTGTCCCGACTCCCACAGGTACGTTATCTTGTCGCCCCGGTCATAATCGAACGACTCTTTCGCCGACAGTGTGGCTGTTAAAGGAGCCGCGCCAACGGTTTTCGATACGTCCACTTTCGCCACCGGGCGGCGGTTGCCTTCGGTGTATTCAATCCGAATCAGCTGCGAATCGGGGTTACGGGCAAAGTAATTCATGCCGTAGGCCAGTACGTACATGGCGCCATCTTTACCGAATTTCATGTCGATGGGCTTCGACACAAACGACGTAGGCAGGAATGATTCAATCTGCCGCAGATCGCCATTATCTGCGTAGGTCAGCACCTTGATCCAGTTGCGGGCCCATTCGTAAATGAACTGCTTGTTGTTGTAATAGCCCGGCAATTTCACCGCCGACTTATATTCGTTTGCATAGTAAAACGGCCCCGCCATTGCTGACCGTGAACCGGTGCCCAGCATCGGAAACTCGTTCGATTTGTCGTACGGGTACCAGATCATGGCTTTCTGCGCGGGGGGCAGGTTCTTCGTGCCGGTGTTGTTCGGTGAATCGTTTACGGGCTGGTCGGGGTTGTAGAGCGCACCGATCTTGTTGGAGGCGAAGTCGAATTTGGCGTACGGTTTGTTGTCGCCTACGAAATAAGGCCAGCCATAGTTACCCGGTTTCCGCGCCTGATTCCACTCATCCTGACTTTTTGGACCGCGCTCATTCGCCACACCACCATCAGGCCCAACGTCGCCCCAATACAGGAAACCACGCTTGTCAACCCAGATGCGGTAGGGGTTCCGGGCGCCCATCACGTAAATCTCGGGCTTGCCTTTCGATCCGTCTTTCGGGAACAAGTTGCCCTCCGGAATGGTATACGATCCATCCGCTTCGACATGAACACGCAGGATTTTACCGCGTAAATCATTGGCGTTGCCCGACGATTTCTGCGAGTCGAAGGGAGCGCGGCCCGGCCGTTCGTCGAGCGGCGAGAAACCGTCTGATTCTTTCGAGCTGGTGTTGTCGCCAGTCGACAGGTAGAGGTGTCCGTCTGGCCCGAAATAGACGTTCCCTGCTGAGTGGCAGCAGGTTTCGCGCTGAACGGGCACCTGCATCACCACTTTCTCCGAACTCATGTTCAGGCTGTCACCAGTAAAGACAAACCGCGACAGGTTCTGCACGGGCTTCGAGCCAACCGGCGAATAATAGAGATAGACGTAATGGTTCTGGTCGAATTTGGGGTCCAGTTCCATACCCAGCAGGCCGTCTTCATAATTGCCGGTAAGGTGAACGGGCAATTTATTGATCGTTTTTGTGGCTTTGGCGGCCGGGTCATACAGCTTAATCATCCCTTTCCGCTCCACAAACAGCACCCGGCCATCCGACAGTACTTCCATCTCGATCGGCTCATCCATGAATGACTCAAGAATAGTCGATGTGAAGCGGTTTTCTTCCGGTACGCGGTTCGAGTGCGCCTCACGGTAGTTTAGGGCTTTGCCTTCCTGCAGGAAATTGACGCCCTCCATCAGCGACTTCGCCAAGCTTTCATCGGCAAAGCCATTAGCGCCGGTTGCCATGTAGAACACCCGGCCGCCATCGAAGGGCTTACCAATAGAAAACGGAGCCTTCGCTGGCTGAATCTGATTGGCCGCCAGCATATCCTGATACCAGGCCCACTGGTATTTCGTAAACCCCGGTGTATTGATAAAGCCCAATCCGCCGCCCGCCTGCACAAACCGCTCCACGTCGGACTGCTGGTTGGTGAAGAGCACATCCTGCGACGTGTTCAGGAAGATCAAGGCCCGGTAATTCTTCAGCGAGTCTTCGACAATAAAGCGATCGCTGGTAGTCGTGTCAACGTCGAGGCCGGCTTTTTCGGCGAGGGTCATCAACGTGCCTGCTGCTGCGGCCGCTGACTGCTGGTTGTCGACGTTCTTCGCGAATATCAGCACCTTATCGGTCTTTTTGCTGGTCCAGCTCATCAGCAGCACCAGTAGTAACGCGCTGAACGCCGAGGTAATCAGAGGACGAAATGAGAGTGTAGGCTTAGTCATAAGTTGACAAGAAATTGATTGTATTAGTGTTGGCTACCCCACCCCCCGGCCCCTCCCCTGAAAACAGGGGAGGGAAGTAGCATTACAGTAGCTTCGCTCGCGAGCAGAGCATTGTTCCCCTCCTTGTTTTCAGGGGAGGGGCTAGGGGTGGGGTGAAAATCATTCAAACTTAGCTTGCGCCGTAACGCCGGGCCAGGTGTCTGTTCGGAACGAATTGGCGGGTAGGCCGTCGGCACTGAACAGGTTGGCATCGTCGGGCGAATCGGCCCAGGCGTAGCGGACCGCTACCGGTTTCGACACGTTAGGATGCGATAGAATAACGGTATTGCCGTGTATTTCGGCCGTGGCAAAGTGAAAAACCTTGTCGTCGCCCGCTACTTCAAAGCCTTTCAGGTAGCCGTATTTATCTTTCGCGACCAGACCGCCGCCCGTGTGTTTGAAGGAAACGATAGCCTTGCCGCCTTCAAATTTAACCCCTTCGTAGAGGGGCGAGCTGTAGTTGACGTCCTGACCGTAATCGAATTTCAGCGCATTCAGGGCCAGCCGGTGACCCACATCCTGTTTATTGGTCGGGTGAATATCTTTCGGATTGCCGATATCGGTGATCACGGCCATGCCGGTTTTGGGCAGGCTTAGCGTCATGGTCTGCGCCTCGCGGAGTTCGGCCCAGCCGCTCCCCTGATTACTGCTGTTGTTGGCACCGTAGTTGGCCAGCTGCACAAAGTAGAACGACATCTCCTGACCGAATTTTTTCCGCCAGTCGGTGATCAGTAGCGGAAATGATTGCCGATATTGATACGACCGGCCCGCATTAGATTCGCCCTGGTACCAAAGCACGCCGCGCATGGCCATCGGTTCCAGCGGGGCAATCATGGCGTTGTAAATGCTCATGCCCACGTTGTTCATAAAGCGTTTGTATTCGTGCTTGCCGGCGAATGAAGGCATCAGCCGCCACTCGCCGCCGAGGCTGATCCGTTGGAGTGGGTCTTCTACATACAGGTCGGCGGCCGATCCTTTCAGGCCCACGCCGTACCAGTTCGGATTGACCATGTTGCCCAGCTTTATCACCACTTTGTTCTCGCCGGCTTTCCAAGTACCCGCCGGCACGGAGATTTTCCGCACGCCCTGAACAGTGCCATCGGCTACCAGCTTCCCATTAATGTACACCTGGGTTGGGCTGTCGTTTTCGGCGAGCGCAAGGGTTGTTTGTTCGGTAGCCATCTCGTCGGGGAGCGTCACGATTTTGGCCATGTAGCCCTGCCCCATGAAACCGCGCATATCTTTCCATTCCCATTGGCCAATAGCGTCAGACTTGCGCCAGCCCGCAAAACCGTAGCTGGGGTCGATGTACCTGGCTTCGTCGGTGGCGGTCAGGTTGGCGGGCACCTGCAGGTTCTTGCGCAGTTTCACGTCGATGAGGCTGTCGGCGGCCTGCCAGGTAGTGGGCATGGTTTGGGCATAGCCACGCAGTTCATCGTTACTCAGCATACTTTCTTTGCTGATCCAGCCTTCCACCTGCGATCCGCCCCACGACGAGTGTACCAGGCCGATGGGTATGTTGTTCAGCTTCTGGGTCAGTTCTCGGGCGAAGAAGAAGCCAATAGCCGTGAAGTCACCCACGGTTTCGGCTGAAGCCAGTTGCCAGGGGCCTGCTTTCAGGTCCTGCTGCGGTGTCAGGGCTAGTTCATGATCGACCCGCAAGTGACGAATCTGCGGGAAATTGGCGTTCTTTTTCTCTTTCGCGAAGTGATCGGTCTGCTTCACGGTCCACTCCATATTCGACTGACCCGAGCAGAGCCACACCTCGCCAACCAGCACGTCGCTGGCACTGGCAGACCCCGATTTGGCCGTTGCCGCCAGTGTATGTGGTCCGCCCGCTTCGAGCGGTGAAAATCGCACCAGCCATTTACCATTGGCATCGGCTTTGGCTTGCTGGGTTTGTCCGGCCAGCGTCACCTTTACGGCTTCGCGCGGTTTGGCCCAGCCCCATACCGGAATCGGTTTTTGCCGTTGCAGCACCACATGGTCGGTAAACAACCGCGCCATACGTACCTGACCGAAACTGGTTAAGCTGAGTAGGAAGAGGATAAAGAAGGAAAAACGGGTTTTCATTTTTTTGGGGATGATTCTTTTTTGTGCGGGTAAAGCCGAGGCTAAATCAAAAGACTATTTCTTCGCCGAATTACCAGCCAACTTCCCCTGCAACGCTTCCAGCGCGTTGGCCAGGTATACCAGTGGTGCATTCCAGTTGATGGCGATTTCGTTGGAGGCATACGAGCAGTCATTGTCCAGAAACACCTCGTCGGCGATGGTGGTCGTGTAGCCTTCACATTTATCCTGACGGGCAGCGTTGGCGTTAGTACCGCCCGACAACAGGCCCGGAACCGGAGCCTCAATGCCATCGGCCACGGAGGGGCGATGGTGCGGGTGCATTGGTGTTTTATGCCCGTAACCCGTCACGAACGAATACCCCACGGCGTTGCGACCCAGCAGGTAATCCATGTTGGCCAGCGCGGCATTCAGGTACGTTCCGTCATTCGTAAGCCGGTACGCCTGAATCAGGGCGATGCCCTGATTGGCTGCTACAGCACTGCTGCCCCAGATGTAATCACTGGTGGCTTTACCCATCGGTGTCTGGAACGCGTGCTTGTCTACATCCTGCCGGAGCTGGTCGGCGAGTTGGGTGATGTGGCTTTTTAGTTTTGGTAGATCCTGCTTGCCGCGAGGCGTCAGTTGGTCGCTGAAACGGGCCAGTGAGTAGTAGGCCAGCGTACGTACCTGCGGCCACGACGGAAGGGGCGTTTTATCGTCGGGGAATAGGTTGACAGCCATGTAATAGGCGTCGTCTTTCGTAGTCAGGTACAACTCGGCGGCGGCCCAGACCCATTCATCGGCGGCGTCGCGATCGCCGTAGGTGCCGGTAACCACGTCGGGCTCGAATTCCTTGTTCATCGCATCCTGATTATACAGCGCGTTTGGGTGCTGTTTGGCCCAGCCCCAGGCTTTTACGGCCATGGCGGTACACGAATCGGCCAGGCCGGGTAGCTCGCGGTTATACGCCTTGAAAATTCGGGCCGACTGCGCCATTACGGCGGCAAAATCAAGGGCAGCAGTTACGCTTTTCTGTACCACGTACCGTTCGGTGGGCTTCACCTGATCGGGCATTTCCATGCCGTCGAATTTGGCGTTGGTGAGTTTGTGGTATACGCCGCCATCGGCCGGGTCCTGCATGGTCATCATCCAGCGCAGATTCCAAAGCGACTCGTCGAGCAGGTCGGGGAGTTTGTTTTTGCTTTCGGGAATGTTGACGGCCAGCGTTTTGCAGTAATCGGGAAAGTCTTCGTAAAGCGACAGCAACGTACCCATCGAAATTCCCGAGTTCACAATGTACTTGTTGTAATCGCCCGCATCGTACCAGCCCCAGGGCGACGAAATCGCTGTGCCAGCCGGACGGGTAGCCGACGCCGCCGATGGGTGAATCAGCACCCGCGTGTCGGGATGCCCGGCCGGCCGATGCCATTGTCCGGCGTATTTCTCCGGCAACTCGGTTGATACGCGCTGGTAGTAAAAGCCTTTCAGGGCCCCGACCGCCACGTCGTGGTGAACCGCTGGCTTGATCGTGAACGGGTAGGAGCGGCCCAGTCCAGGTACGTTAACCACGAACGTACCTGTGTTGCGGAAAGCCGAAAAGTCAGCCGTACGCGCCAGTTTGCCGGAGATGGCATTCTTGCGGGATTCGCTCAACGTACCTGAGTAAACCACTTTTTTACCGTCGGCCGTCGTCACCTGAAATGCGGTAGCTGCGGTGCCCCTCTGCTCATCGACAAGAATAGCTACTTTGGGGGCGTTCGGGTAAAACCCAATCTGGTTCAGCCGAATGCGGTCAGACGCCCCGGTGGCTGTCACTGGCTGCGCGTTGATTTGACTGGCAACCAATAGACAGCCGATCAGAAGCCGGGCACCTAGGCAGGAGATAGATTTAGTCATTAGGCAGGTTTTAGCGATGTTTTGATACGTCAACGGTGGTAATCTGGCTAACGGCAGCTCGTCCACTTTCCAGTCGGAAAATGCCGGTCAACCAGCTTGGGCCATTATACCTGTGAGTAAGGGAGCGGCTCCAGAAAAACCCGAACAATCTGCGAGACGGTATTGGCGTATTCTGCGGCGGCCGACATGCGTTTCCAGTCGGGGTTGTTGCCAAATTCTTTCCAGTTGGCGTCGCGTTCGGCTATGTCTTTAAACGTCAGCATGTAGGTCAGGCAGGGCATGTTGCCACCCGCGATCACTTCGCCGAAAAATACGGGGTTGAGCTTCGTTTTGTAGAAGACGGGCAACTCATCTACGTTGAACATCTTCACTTTTCGCCGAACGGCATCTTCTGAATAGCCTTCGTAGGTGCGTAGCTCGAATAAGCGGCTCTCCTGTTTCGGAATAACGATCGCCGGTAAGGCATCAAACGCATTCATGATCGTAGTCGAATACCGGACGTAGGGGGCTTTCTCGGGGGGTAAGGCGTCGTACCTGGCACGTACCTGCGCATACGCCGAATCGGTAGATAAACGGGTAGCTGAACTGCCGTAGGCCTCCCACGAAGCATGCGGGATCAGCACGTAGGTTTTAGCTGGTTCGGGCTTACCCATTTCCCCAAACACGCCGACGTTTTTTACGCCAAGCCGGTTCAGGGCCGGAATCAGGCCTTCTTTCAAATAGCTTTCCAGATTGGCCTGCGAGAGGTTGAACCGGAATTCGTAGACCCTTAATTCGAGTACTTGCTTTTGCGGCGCGGCCGGCGCAGTAGCGGCCTGAACCTGACCCGTGGTCAGCGTTGCGGAAGCGGCCAGTGAAGCCGCTACAAATTGTCTTCTTTTCATTGATTGTAGCTATACGGCATAACCAGTCTGGGTACGCTGCCAATGAGGCGGACTTGCCTCTGTAGACTAGCAAAAGACCGTCATAACCGCCTGTATACTCAACCTATAACCACAGGTAACCGTAGCTGGTACGCCAGTCTGCATAGCCATCGTCGACGTGGCTGCACCAGGAAGCCAGACGAGCGAAAGCAGGCTATTCATGAACTACTGGTTAAGCGAATCATAACAGCCGGTATGCTTTGTAACTAGCTGATATGTAGAATTATTAATAGCAAAAATAGGATTGGATTAGGGTTGCGTTCATAGCGTAAACCCTATTTTGGTAAAATTCAGGGTAAACCCTAAGCTTCCTGTCAGGCATCGTGTACCGGGCGGGCGTCGATGCGCTGCCTGCTGAGCCTGTGTGGCCCGAACACAGCCTTACAGCTCTAGGGTGTGAAGATCGTGGTAGAGAACTCAATGGTGTAAAGTCCAGAAGAACACTAGGCAAATGGCAGTAAAAAAATTGGCCCCTTGCCAACTAACTGCTATTATTACGGGGAATCAACCACAATAACGACTGTGAAAAATTTCGGACTTTTATTGGCCTGCGCCGTACTGCCGCTGGCTGGCTTTGCACAAAGCGGATCATACACGTTAACGGGCAAAGTGGGTCCGTCTGCCTCAACGGCCAAAGCGTACCTGAGAACAGTATCGGCAGGCGCTGTCAAAGTGGATTCGGCCGATATTAAAGGCGGTGCTTTCTCATTTACAGGGGCCATTGCCGACCCAACCAAAGCCATGCTCCTGATCGACCAGCGGGGCGTGGGTATGCGTAAACTGAGTAGCGCGCAGAGCGTTTCGTTCTACCTGGAGCCGGGTACGATTTCAATCGTTAGCCCCGATTCGGCGTTACATGCCGTTGTGAGCGGCACGAAGCTGAATGCCGATAATGAAAAGCTGAAAGCCGCGGCTAAACCATCGGCCGACAAGATGGCGGCGCTGATGCAGGAATACCAGAAAGCCACCGACGAACAGCGCAAATCGGCGGAATTCAACAATTCGATCGAGAAACGGTACAACGAGATTGAGAACGAGCAGAAGAAAGTCTGGTCGCAGTTTATCAAGTCGACTCCTAAAAGTCTGGTTAGCCTCGACGCCATAAAATCGGTGGGTGGCAGCGTACCTGATTATGCCGATGTAGCCCCCTTGTTTGCCAGCCTGTCCGACGAGGTGAAAGCCACGAAAGCAGGCGTAGAATATGCTGCTATGCTGACCAAACTGAAGGCTACGGCCATTGGCGAAATAGCCCCCGCGTTTACGCAGGCCGACACGCTGGGTAACCCTGTGTCGCTGAGTGATTTCAAAGGCAAATACGTGCTGGTCGATTTCTGGGCCAGTTGGTGCGGTCCCTGCCGTCAGGAAAACCCGAACGTGGTAAAGAACTTTCAGCAGTATAAAGACAAGAACTTCACGGTGCTGGGTGTGTCGCTCGACCGGCCCAACGCGAAGGAATCCTGGCTGAAAGCCATTCATAAAGACGGCCTTGCCTGGACACAGGTATCGGACCTGAAATTCTGGGATAACGATGTCGCCAAGCTTTACGGGGTCCGCGCCATTCCACAGAACTTCCTGATCGGTCCCGACGGCAAGATCCTGGCCAAGAATGTTCGCGGTGAAGAACTGGGCAAAAAGCTCGGCGAACTGCTACAAGCTAAACCGTAACGTCAGGTACAGGTATGTTCTGGTTAGACTGCTAGAGAACGACCTTGGTAAGGTGACCTGGAGGAGCCTTGCCAAGGTCGTTTTGCGTGTTGGTGCGTGGTGAAAAGACGTAAGTTTGGCCGGGACTACGACTTTTATGTCAATACCATGCCTTTCTGTCCCCTTAAGCACACACATAACAGCGTAGCTACCGACGCTGCGCTGTTGTACCCCGATGGGTCGGCGGCTGGTCGGGTTTAAAAGACAAGATTTTAGGAAAGCAGCCATCTGTTAGAAAGCCGCGCTGGTTTGTATAGACACCCCCTACAACCTACTCCCGCAGTATTTGCAGAAGGTGGCGTCGGCGTCGTGGCCGTATTGGCTACAGTTGGGGCAGGCTTGTGAGGTGACCTGTTTAAACTTCATGGCTGCCTGCGAAATCTCGGCGGTGACAATGCCGGTCGGCACCGCAATGATGCCGTAACCCATGATCATCACCAGCGACGCCAGGGCTTTACCCAGCGGCGTTTGGGGCGACAGGTCGCCGTAGCCAACGGTAGTTAGGGTGACAATGGCCCAGTAAATACTGGTTGGAATGCTGGTGAAGCCGTGTTCTTCGCCTTCCACGATGTACATCATGGAGCCGATGATGACCACCAGCAACAGAACCGTTAGGATAAACACGCTGATTTTCCGTCGGCTGGCCTGTAACGCTCCCATTAGCGTGCTGGCCTCCGACAGGTATTCCGACAATTTCAGAATTCTGAAAACGCGGAGTAATCGTAGAATCCGGATGGTGAAGAGGTATTGCGTGCCGGGCAGAAGCAGGCTCAGGTACGTTGGCAGGAGCGCCAGAATGTCGACGAACCCAAAGAAACTGGTAATATAACGAAGTGGCTTTTTGACGCTTACTAACCGCAACAGGTACTCGATACTAAACAGGATCGTGAAGAACCATTCTATCCGGGTTAGCACGTCGCCATAAGCGGTTCGAATGCTCGGCACGCTTTCCAGCATCACGGTGGTAACGCTGAGCAGAATGCTGGCAATCAGACCAATATCGAAGGCTTTTCCGGCGGCAGTATCGGCTTCGAAAATGACTTCGTGTAAACGGGCGCGCCAGCCAGCTCGTGGTTTTTCAGGCGTAGAAGGAGACATACATCGTACTGATTGGCTGAAGCTGATGGCTTGCTACTGGTACTAGTAACTTGAAATACCAGACCTAAGGTTTAACCAATCGGCCACCGGTCTATTCGTCAACTACCAACGCGAGGTGATTTCCCCGTACGGCGATGCGCGATAGCTTCTTACGGGGGAGGTCAGCGGGCAGAGTCAGGACTTGCCACTGCTTTGTTTTTGGCGAAAAGGCCCACAGTTCAGTACCCCGGCTTTCGAGCAACGTACCGCTGGCAAGCCAGGCGTTGTAATGCTCGGATGTTGCCTCGCTCGTGGCAACGTCGCTTACCTGATTCCGGACAGGATCATACGACCGAATGAGCCACGTGTCGCCCACCTGCTGCACGAAGCTAAACGCCTGCTTTCCCGGAATGCGGTGCAATGAACGGCCGATCTGGCCAGCTATAACCGTATCACGCCCGGTTTTCCGGTTCAGATAATGCATTGTATTGGGCGTGCCCAGTACGAACACCATCGCCTCGTCGGCGTTGAGCCACGCCTGATAGCCGATCTTACCCGTCTTCTTCGACTCAAGAATCAGCTCGGTCTGCTTCGGATCGGCCAGCAGGTACCTGACCAGGTCCTGATCGCCGTTGGCTTTGCGTTGCACAATGCACGACAGGTACGTCTGGTCGGGTAACACCGTAGGCGAATACTCTGAGTCGGGTGTGAGTGTGACCGGCGTCCGTATAGCCTTCTGCAGGTCATACGACCAGATGTCGGTCTGGTCGCCGGGCATCATGGCGGTGTAGTACAACAGCGGCTTAGTGGGGTGGAAAAACGGTTGATTGTCGTACCCCGGCTTGTTCGATACGTTGCGCGGATTGGCTAGCGTGATTTTTCCGCCCTTCTCCGACAGGTCAAGCAGATATACCTCCGTTCCGTTTTGGGCGTGTAAGGCCGTAAGAGAAAGCCAGAGTAACAGCAGGGCGAAGCAGGTTAATTTCATGGGTGAGATGATGTAATTGCTTAAAGTAACGAGATTTATACGTGATTCTTAACGGTGTGTGTGTTGCGTGCTTCAGGTACGTTGTCGCCTGCCCATAGCGCGTGACAACGGGGGGTGTATCAGTTAGTTGAAGGGGCATGCGTCAGCCATACACACGTGCCAGTTAGCATAACACCATACGCGCCATCACGCCAACCAAAAAAAAGCCGCACTGGAGTAACCGGCGCGGCTTTTTTTTAGTTGACAAGTACTTAGCTTACTTGATCTCGGCTTTGGCGCGTTGGGCGGGTTTCAGGTACGTCTTTGTCCGGTTGTCCTGGATGATGCCTTTCCAGTTCAGGCCGAAACCGAAATCGTAGCTGTGGCCTTCCGAATCCTTGTAGCTCGTCATGTCGCGGGGTACGTCTTCGGCCTGCGTTTCTACCGTCTTCATGTCGGCGGGCATTTGCATCGGTAACAGGCCCGATGGCTCGGCGACACCCGTCAGAATATCCATCAGGGCCTGATCCTGCACGCTGAAATGGGCCAGAATCGCGCTCGACTGCTTGTCGAATTCGCTAAAAATGGTGGGGTTACTCATCTGAACAGCCACGATCACCGGCTTGCCTTTCATCTTGGCGTAGGTCTCAGTCACCATTGTCAGGTCGCTGCTGTTGATGGTCTTGTTCGTTTTGCCGCTATACGTCCGGTTGGTGAATTTCTCCAATGGGTCGCCGCCTCCGAAGCTGGGGTCGCGGGTTCCCTGCGCCGTGTAGTCGCCGTATTGCAGGCTGATGGGTACGTACCCATTGCCGCCCGCTTTGGCATCGGCACTGCTGTAGCCACCGCCCGAATCAGGACTGCGGATAAATGCCAACGCGTAGTCAGCCTCGTCGGGGTTGTCGGTCACGGTGAAATACTTTTTCACGATAGCCAAGTTGACCGGGTATTCGAGCTTTTCGGGCGTGTTCATGCCCAGGAAGTTCCGCCCGGCCGGCGTGAAGCGTTTAGGAATATAGACCGTCTTGCCCTTCGTGAGCGGCAATGCCTTCGCCTTGTTCTTCAGCATCACCACCGACTTCAGCTGCGCCTGATATCCCGCATCCATAAATGCCGGTTTGCCAACGACACTGGCCGTTGTTTCGACGCTCAGGTACGGGTTCTCGAACAGCCCCACGCGGAAAATATTGGTCAGTAACCGCACCGCCGACTGTTCTATCCGGGTACGCATGGCTTTTTCGCCCAGGTCTTTCACGCCCATTTTGTAGGCGGCAATGACAGGCGCGGCGTCGTTGTTACCACCAAACTGATCGGCACCGGCCATCAGGATTTTATAGTGCCGTTCGGCTACCGATAATTTCTCGACACCCCACGACTTACCCGTCAGGAATACATCGACGGCCGTTTCGTCGGCGGTGATGTTCCAGTCGGTGCAGACCACGCCGTTGTAGTCGTATTTGGTGCGCAGCAGGTCGGTAATGATGTACTTGTTGTAGCTATTGCCCACGTTCTCGCCGTTCTTTTTGTCCTGCCCCAGCGAAATGGTGTAGTACGGCATTACGGCCGAGGCCATGCTCGTTTTGCCCGCCAGCTTGAACGCGCCTTCGGTAAAGGGCAGAAAGTGCGTGGCGAAGTTGTTACCGGGATAAACTGCGTATTTACCGTAGCCGTAGTGGGCATCGCGTCCGGCTTCGCCCGAGCCGCCGCCCGGCCAGTGCTTCACCATCGCGTTGACGCTCGTGTAGCCCCAGCCATCTTTGATTTCGTTGCTGCCCGTCGACGTCTGGAACCCGTCGATATAGGCGCGGGCGAGGTCGGTGGTCAGCTTCGGGTCTTCGCCAAAGGTGCCGCTGAACCGATACCAGCGCGGGTCGGTGGCCAGATCGATCTGTGGCGACAGGGCCGTGGCGATGCCCAACGCACGGTATTCGGCGGCGGCAATCTGCCCAAACTGACGAACAATGGCCGGGTCGAATGTGGCGGCCAGACCAAGTGAGCCGGGCCACATGGAGATGGCCCCGCCCGCCCCGGCGTTATATTCAGCATCGGCGCGGGTGCCATGCCGGGGGTCAGAACTGTTGTTGGCCGGAATTCCCAGCCCAAGTCCTTCCACCAGTGCCTGCGCGTTATTGTTCCAACCCGCCGCCACCGCCGGACTTTGCACCGACGTGATGAGCACGTGCCGCACGTTGTCTTTGGTCAGAAACTCCTTTTGCTGATCGGAGAGGTCGGTGGGGGTAGCTCCGCTTTCGGCGAACACTTTTCCACCATACGTACCCGCAAATGGCCCCGCCGGTGCCGACGGTATGGGCTGGTGTTTACTGTATAGCATCAGCCCCGCAATTTGCTCGACGGTCATTTTGGCGGCCAGGTCTTTCGCCCGAATGGCAACCGGTAGCCGCCAGTCTTCGTAAGCGTCGAGTTTGCCGTTTTTGTTCAGGTCTTTAAACGCCAGCCCCTTGTCGATAATCAGCTTCACGCCGGAGGTAGTAGAATACCCCAGCGTTTGCCCGCCTTTGTTGGTGACGGTACTAATATTGCCCAATTTGCTTTCGGACCAGTTCTGTGCCCTGCTAGCTGTTGTGGTCAGGGCGAGTAGTAGCGTAGTAAAAAGAAATCGATTCATCATGGTTTAGGTACGTATCATAGAGTTGTGCAGACAAAATAACCCTTAAAATGATCTACCCACATCTACATTATTGACTACCAGCTAAAAATGGCCACCTTTATCGCTAAACAACGCTCAACGGTTCGACTTACGAATCGCTCCAATTGGCTTTTCCGCTTAAAAACAGCATTTTGCAGACAACCCGGTTTTTTGTCCAGTCCACTAAGAGACCATGCCGTCTGCCAATTGACGCGTGGTTTTATACCACGCCAGGGCGCAGTAGCGTAACCTTGGTGGAAAAACTCTTGTCACTATGAAGCAATTACTTCGAAGCCTTGTCTTCCTCTGTAGTGCCGTGCCTGCTGTGGCCCAATGGCAACCACAGTCGGTTAATACTGATGCCAGTTTCCGCTCCGTGAGCGTGGCTGGCCCTAATGTGGTCTGGATCGGTGGGACTAAAGGCACCTTCGTCCGCACCGCCGATGGCGGGCAAACGTGGCAAACCGGCACCGTTCCGGATGCGCAGGCCTGTGACTTTCGGGATGTAAAAGCCGTTGATGCCCAAACTGCCTACCTCATGAGTGCCGGACTGGCCGAAAAGGGGCAGGCCCGTATCTACAAAACCACCAACGGCGGCCAATCCTGGACGTTGCTCTTTCAGACCCAGCAACCGGGTGTATTTCTTGACGGTATCGACTTCTGGGACAAGCAGCACGGCATTGTTTTCGGCGACCCCATCAACGGTAAGTGGTTCGTGCTGACAACCGACGATGGTGGGCAGACCTGGCAACCGGTACCGCCCGAGCAACTGCCGTCCATGCAGCCGAATGAAGCAGCTTTCGCCGCCAGCGGCACCAGCCTTGTGGTGCAGGGTAAGCAAAACGTCTGGATAGCCTCGGGCGGCGCTACAAATGGGCGCGTGTTCCGTTCCAATGACCGGGGCCGGACGTGGACGGTGGCCGCTACGCCCTTACCCGCCGGCGAAGCTACGGGCCTGTTTGGCATGCAGTTCTTCAATGAAAAAGTCGGCATGGTGGTTGGTGGCAACTATAAACAGGAAAACCTGCCCGGCGTAAATGCCGCTATTACCCGCGACGGTGGGCAAACCTGGCAAGTTGTCAGCGCAACGAATCCGCCCGGCCTGAAAGAAGCCGTTTCGCTACTTCCCGGCGACTACCTGCTAACGGTTGGTCCCTCCGGCACCAGTTTATCCGCCGATCAGGGAGAAACGTGGACCAAGCTCGATACCGAAGGTTTTCATTCGCTCGCCTGCGCCAAAAACACCTGCTACGCCGTGGGCGCAAAGGGAAAGGTTGGCAAGCGCGTTTTCAAGTTTAAATAGTGGTAGTGAACTAGAAGATTACGTACCCGGCCTATCCATCCCGCACATACGCAGATTTCTTTTTCGTAAGCACCACCCTGTCAGTTTTGATCGATAGGCCCAGTCAGTAAATTAAGTACCTATTTTATTATACTTTCTTTTTATTTGGGTAACAGAGCAACAAGAAAAACACATGTTATGCTAATGAATCAATTACTGCACGCTGACATAAACTTTCAGCCTATGGCTAAATCGGCTAACCTGTATCGATAAGCTAGCTATTCTAGCGGTCAACTCCAACAGAACGTTACTAGGTAGGTTTGCCGCAGCTTTTGACGAACAGTACTTTAGAGCATTGGACGCTCAGCAAAACGAAAGCGTAGGCACGGCATTCTGCTTCATCGAACAAGCCTTAAACATAGCATCGACACCTATAATTATACGGTTAAGATACTAGTATAATCAGGAGTTATGCTAAAAGTATAACCTGTACCATTAGTTGTGGTAGCGCATGCTCATCGAGCAAGAAAATGGTCTTTTCAAAGCAAATAGAAAGTGTTATTTACCTCAAAATTTTCTCACGTTTATAGCTAAACTAATTTCTTTTCAAACATGCACACCAATCTACGTTTCGTCAATTTATTGCCAAGCCTTTGCTTAGTCCTGATTACTTGCCTAATGATCGCTTGCGATCATAGAGATCCGGAGCCAGAATTATATACGGCTGTGCCTGATATCAATTTCGAGAAAGAGTTGATTAAACTTAAAATTGATGACGTACAAGATGGACGAGTTTTAACGGCCAACGCGGCGAAACAGACAGGCGGTCTCTACTTTTACTCGCTCGGCATAAACAACTTGGCTGGTATTGAGGCCTTTACCAATCTAACCGTTTTAATATGTACTGGTAATAACAAGATTCCATCTTTGGACTTAAGCAAAAATACTGCCTTGACTCAGTTAGATGTTACTCGTAGCGGAATAAGTAATTTGAATGTTACTGCTAATACGTCGTTAACTACCCTTAATGCTGGCAATAATGATCTCTCTGAAATAGATTTAAGAAAGAACACTCGTCTGAAATACGTAGACCTGCACTTTAATAAATTAACTGCGTTAGACTTAAGTAAGAATACTGACTTGGTTAAAGCCCTGATTTATACTAACGAGATAGGATCATTAGACTTGAAAATGAACAAAGTATTACAATATCTGGATCTTACTGCAAATAAACTTACATCGCTCGACGTAAGCCAAAACACAGAACTGACTAGTTTATCATGTGCGCTCAACGCAATATCAAAACTGGATTTGAGCAACAATACGGAGCTAAGACAACTGCGTTGCCAATACAATAACCTTTCGGAATTAAACTTAAAAAAGCTCACTAAACTAACCGAAGTCGATTGCCGATCTAAGACACCTATTTCTGTGTGTGTAGATAACCTGAGTCAGGTAAGCATTTACTGGGTTCCAGACCCAATGATAACGTATGTAGTTTGTCCCTGATCGTTGATTCGTTTGGCGGCTTATTTAATTTCGTCTTAAGGAAGCAGGTCAATTCTAAAGATTTACCATCAGCCATTACGAATGTTGGGCATAATAGCTTGAGAAGTATTAGCCCATTTAAGAGAACCTGTCAGGTACGTTACTACATCAAAAAGACGCGCCAGTTGATACTGAGCGCGTCTTTTTGATGTAGTAACGTACCTAACTTACTTCTTCTGCTTGAGGCGTTCGTCGAGCATTTTGATGAAGTAGCCGCCTACGACGGAGCGGGCCTGGAAGCCGACTTGCTTGGCGTTGGTGGTTTCGTGCCAGTCGCCGAGAGGGACGCGTGATGGGGTTTCGTTGGCGTATTTCCAGACGGGCTCCACCAGCGCTTTAAAATCGCGGTCGGAGTCGGCCATGGTGGCGGTCCAGATGATCCAGTCCGATTTGGTGTAGGTCTTGCGGCTGTCGAGGGGGAGGCCGTAGGGCTTTTGCTGCTTCAGGTAGAAATCAATTTCCTGCTTCACCACTTCCTTCGGAAAGACGTCGAGGCCCAGCAGTTTATCCCACACGATGTTGTATTTCTGGCTCCAGCTGCCGGGTGTTTTATCAAAGGTCAGGGCGTAATGCGGTCCATCGCCCGATTTGGCCATGTCCATCCAACTGCGGGCCATATCGCGGGCCAGGGTCAGGTGTTCGTCGGCAACTTTCTGGTCGCCGAGTTGCTGGGCCATCTGTCCGTAGGCGGCAATGCCCATAATGGCCTTAGCCGACAGGTTGGCGTTGCGGGCCAGGTGACCGGCAAAGTCATCAGTGCAGAGCTGATTACCGGGGTCGAATCCGTCGCGTTTCAGGAATCCCACCCACTTGGTCAGCGTGGGCCAGTGCTCGCGGGCGAAGTTGGGGTTGCCGTCCATCTTCACCGATGCGGCTGTCAGAATGATCATATTACCAGCTTCTTCCACGGGCATATCCTCCCCGTAGGTCTGTCCGTTGGCGAGTGGGTACGTGCCGATGTCGTGCGCCGGAAAGTCTTTCTTCCACCGGCCCGACTCGCTGTAATCGAAGATGAACCGGAGCAAGCCCTTAGCCAACTCATTGTTATACAGCAGGAACATGGGCGCCGATGGGTACGTTACGTCGACGGTACCGATGGACCCGTTAGAGAAATTCTCTTTCGACAGAAAGAACACTTCGCCTTTTGGGCCCGCCACAATCTTATGGGCGGCGATGGCTTGCCGGTAGGCTAGCTGGCACAGATCGGCGTATTCCTTACCACCGGCTTTGCGGGCTTCGTCGTAGAGTTGCTTGTCGAAATCGGCGCTTTTCTGCCGAATCCGGTTGTAGTCGGTTTCGGCGAGTTGCAGCGTTCTTTCCATCGTCATGTTGGGGTCGCGGTGCCACCAGCCGCGTAGGTTCTTGCCGAAATACTGCACCGAGTACAGGTCGTCGTAACCCAGCAGCAGGTGTTTGGCTACGCCTTCTTTTGCTACGTTGCCGAGGTTCAGTACCGTGGCGAGCGTAACATTGCCCGCTACATCGGCCACTGGTTTGGTGTTGGCCGCTAGTACGCCTTTACTGGCAAATGCCTGTTTCAGCGCTGCTGCGGAACCAGCCACAACCCGGTTGCCCACGCCCTGTGGAACGGCCAGGTAGGCATAGCCCCAGTCGATACGGACATTATCGCCTTTGCGGGCCAGTACCGGTTGTGCTTTGGTACCTACCGAAGCGTAGCTCAGGCCAGCGCCCTGCCCCGCTTTCGTCACCACATCCTGCCCTACGGTGTTGGTTGCGACTGTGGCCGCTTCCCCGAAATAGACCTGCACCGCATGTGATTTACCATCTGTCGATTGCGCGTTGAACGTGA
Organism: Fibrivirga algicola; assembly: GCF_011742925.1. Taxonomy (GTDB): domain Bacteria; phylum Bacteroidota; class Bacteroidia; order Cytophagales; family Spirosomataceae; genus Fibrella; species Fibrella algicola. Next base: position 522,413 of record NZ_WAEL01000002.1, on the reverse strand, counting down.
CATAGCTTACGGGGCGGGCAGCTATTTCCAGCTCATCGAGCAGAAGCGGCGACAGGAAATTGACGCGCAGATCGACCGGGCCCGCCGTGAAGGTGTACTCGGTCTGGGTGGCGGTTACGTTGACGTTCGTCTGAATGGCTTGCGATACCGTTGGTAGGGCGGCGAGGCTCACCAGTCCCATATCGATGAAGGCCGCACCTACCGGGCTCACACAATGCGTAGCCAGTACGTTACGCCCTTTGCGCAGGGCCTGCTGTCCTTCGGGAGATAATGCCAGGTAGATATGTTCGCCTGCACAGCAGGGTTTACTCACCAGCAGCACGCCATTTAGGTACACTTCTACGTCGTCATCATGGCTGAGGGCCAGCAGCATCTGCGACGGGTCGATTTTGCCATCGTAGGTGAATTCGCGACGGATATAAATGCCGCTTTTGTCGCTGCGGCTGCTGAGCCAGGGTGTCCGTGAGTCGGGTGTATCGCCGAATGGACCGGGGCCTGTTTTCCAGCCCTGTGCGTTGTAATCGAGTTTCTGCCAACCTTCGCCGGGATCGGTCAGCGTGAATTGGGCGGTGTAGGGTTTCGCTTCGCCAGTGGGGAGTAGCGCCGTGTATAGGGTTGGCGAACCGCCCAGAAACTGATAGGTCTGCCCATCAACCCGCACAATGCCTTCGAGCGATTGTGGCTTACCGGTCCAGTGGCGGGTGGGGCTGTCGGTGAGGCGGTCGGTGGTACTCCAGATGCTGAAATACGGGTCGTGGGTAATGAGTGGGTAAGCGGGTGGACGAAGGGTTTGCGCTATCGCCGTAGTGAGCGACAAGGCAGCGGCAAGCAGAAGTAAATTGAGTGATCTTTTTCTCATAAGGAGTGCAGGTTAAAGGCTGACCGCGGCGGAAACCGCACCAACAGCCAGCTGTTTCAAAGCAAAGCAAGGTTGGTGGGTAATTATCCTATCTATACTCCTAAGATTGATTCACTGGGACGTTGTAACCGGTCTACCCACCCCCTTTAGGGCGGGGGTAGACCGGTTGACGTACATTACTTGCCCGAAATGGGTGGTGTCGCTACTGGTCCTGAATTACTGATAAAAGCTACTTTCTTACTGTCGGGCGACCAGGATGGCGTGTTGATCGTGCCCTGTCCGCCATACAGATAGGCAATTGTTTTGGGCTTGGTCTTAACTGGGTTGCCGTTTTCGAGGGGCAGATGGCGCAGGTAAACGCGCTTGTAGAACGGGTGATCGTCGGGTTTTACGTCCTGACCAAACGAGAGGAACACCATCTGCTTGCCATCCGGTGAGATATGCGGAAACCAGTTGTTAAACTCGTCGTTGGTAATCTGCTCCTGCTCGCTGCCGTCGGTCTTCATGCGCCAAAGCTGCATCAGGCCGCTGCGGGTCGAGTTGAAATAAATGTACTTTCCATCGGGCGAATACTCGGGGCCGTCGTCGAGACCTTTCGCGGTGGTCAGCTGCACCTCAGGGCCGCCATTGGCCGGCACTTTATAGATATTGTAGTCTCCATCGCGTTGAGCGGTAAAGACCAGCCACTGTCCATCGGGCGACCAGCCGTGTAGGTACGAATGACCAGTGGGCGTGATTCGTTTGGGTGTCCCACCGCTGATAGGTACTGTATAAATGATCGACTTGGGGCCGTCGGGCGTGGGCGTGTTGCTGTTACTGAGGCCCAGCATCTTGCCATCGAACGAGATCACGTGGTCGTTGTTGTTATTGGTCACCTCGCCGGTATTGAGCAGGGTCGGCGTTTTCTTCTTCAGGTCGAAGCGGTAGATTTTTCCGTCGCCGTTGTAGATCAACGCCTTATTGTCGAGCGTCCAGTTCGGGGCCTGAATCGATACGGGCGAGTGATACAGTTTTTCGCGGTGACCGGTAGCTACATCGAGTACTTCAAGGTCGCTGCCGAGGTACTCTCTGTACGGAACCAGGGTAGCGGGGGCAGGTACGTACATGCGGACATCCTGAAAAACGCCTTGCTCTACCACGTCTTTATTGTGCGAGCCGATGAACAGCCCTACGTACACTTCATCGCCCAGGTCTAGATCGGTTACTTCTTCGGTCACGAACGTATCGCCGAATTTGGCCACCGACATGATGTATTTATTACCCTGCCGCTCGAGCTGAATTACATCGGCACCGGTCATCTTAGAGCGCATCTCTTCAGTCTTGGCTCCTTTCGTGCGCCGGAATTGCAGCGAGGTCAGCCCGTCGCCATGTTCGGCCGCGTTAATGTGCGCTGAGTTACTATCCAGGCTGCTTCGAACCATCCAGCCCACTTTCCGGTGCGGGTCAACGCCTTTGCCTACGAGCGAAGCGCGGGTAGTCAAGATGAAATCGCCTTTCATTCGTTTCCACATGAAGTGAAACTCGTCGTGGTCGAACCAGATGTTGTAGCCCGCCCCCGACATGTTGTACTCGTTCGTTTTCGAATTGAAGGAGGCTGAGCCTTTCTTGGTTACGTTGCCAATGTCGGTATGACCGTCGAACAGGCCCAGTTTTTGCGCCTGGGTAGGTGTTTCAACCGCTGCTATCAAGCTTGCCAGCAGGGCTATCTTTAACAAGTTCATTTGGTTTAGGGAATAAGAATGGATGTAGGACTGAAATTTGATTGATGGGTTACTGGTGTGCTATAGGGCTAGGTAGGTTGTTGCTGTTAGGCAACAGCAAACCACAAACGCCGTTTTAGTACGTCACAATCCTCAAAGTCTTTGTACCAACCTGACTACTGACACGTAAAAAATAGATACCGGGTTGCGAGCCTATAGTTAGCTGGTGTCGGGTTACGGCGGAGGCAGGGACAACCAGTTCATCGATGAATTGACGACCAAGCGCATCGGTCAGGCGGAGCGTGAGCGGTACGGATTTTGCGCCCTTGATCTCTAGATTGACTTGGTTGCCCCGAACCGGATTGCCCAGAATAGCCAGTTGAAACGGCGGTTCAGTGGCGGTTAGAACCGGTGCGGCCAATCGCCAGTCGGGTAGTTCGTCGCGGGTAATGACGTCAGCATCGAGGAAGGTTGCTTTGAGCTGGTCTACGGGCTGCTTTTTGATGTAGTCGGTGCCGGTCCAGACAGCGAACCACGACCACCAGGTGCCAAAGCCGCGTATTTTGTCGGCGCTGGGCAGATTGCCCGTTTCCGATAAGGTCACGAGCTTCTTTCCGTTCAGGGGCGTCAGGGCGCTGCGCCAGTTGCCGCTCATGTTCGAACTGGCATCAGCATATATGTCCAGACCAACTACATCGACGTACTGATCGCCGGGGTACCACTCGGCATTGAAGGTGTCGGTGGCGGTGTAGACCCAGATCAAGTTGTGCAGGTTATGGACGTTGGTAAGGCGATCGTACAGGATGGTCCAAAGCTCTTTAAACGGACCCGCGCCTTTGGCTCCCCACCAGAACCAGCCGCCGGGGGCTTCGTGCAGCGGTCGCCAGAGTACAGGTACGTTGGCGGCCTGAAATTTCTTGAGTTGAACAGCAATGGCGTCTATGTCGCTTAGGAGCAGTTTGTATTTCGCACCGTTTTTGTCGGCCAGTACAGCGGCCAGATCGAACGTGGTGGCATCGGTGTAAAAGCCGCGCCACCAAAGTTTGTCGGGTGCCAGGTTGATCAGATCGGTGGGGGCGTTCCAATGCCACATCAGGCTGATGATGCCCCGGCCGTCGCCTTTCTTCGCCCAGTCGATGATGGCTTCGCTGGTTCGGATGGGCTTCACGCCATTCTGCACGCGGGTAGGGGAGTAGTCGATCAGGTCAAATGCTCCGATGGCGGGTTCTTTGCCTGTTTTCTCCAGAATGTATTCTACATCGTCCTGCTGCGCCGAAATCACCTTGCTGCCATACTGGTCGACGAGGTACGAGAATAGCCCTTTCGTAGCGGCGGTGGCCTGCGGATCGACTAGCGTTTTGGGTGGTTTGGCGGGTTGCACGGCAGTAGCGGGTGTAAGCAGTAAGTAATCTACGTCGAAATAGCCCCAGCCCCGAAAAATGGTGATGGTGTTCTGGCCCTCTTTCAGCATGAACGTACCCAGACTGGCCGTGCGAAAACCCGCCGACGTACCTGGTAGTGTGCCATTGCTTTTTTCGTCATTTAACTGAAAGTCGATGCCTTTATTACCAAAGGGAGAGGCGTAGCCAATGTCCAGATCGTACAGCCCCGCTTTTGCCGTGAAGATCATCACGATCTTGTCGGTGTCTGCATCGAGGCCGGTAACGTACCCTGCCCCGGAATAGCCCGCCGTTGCCGTGGCGGTGCTTACGCCTGTCAACACGCCGGTTTCTGCCTCAACTCGAATTGGGTCGGCGGCGAAGCTGGGGATAGTCAGCGTAAGGAAGAAAATTAGGATTAGCACCCGCTGAAGTGTATCAGATAAAGTATACTGCATACAGGGAAAGATTTTTCAGAAACGTTGATTGATAGTAGTACGGGTACGTTGACTGGCGAAAAAGCAATAGCACAACGAAAAGCGATGCACTACTTCGCGAAGTCACAGTTGAGAGGAAAAGATAAACCACCACTTAGACAAAGAGCACCGAAAATGCTCCGGTGCTCTTTGCTGTTTCATCAAGAATTGGTGGTAACGAACCTTGGTCAGTTACTTCACCAGCATGATGTTATCGAAGTAGAACGTTTCGTCCTGCTTGTCCGGGCCTTTGATGCGGAAGCCAAGCTGTTGCATGGTCTTGCCGGGTGCCCAGAAATCCATGTCCGATAGCTTGATCTTGAAGTAGTTCCAAACTCCGGCTTTTACGTTCACCTGGTTAGCGTCGACGTAGTTACCGAAACCGGCTTTGCTGGCATCAGTCGTTATGTACAGCGCATAGTCAGCTGATCCGCCTTTAATCCAGCCCGTCAGGTACGTATATGAGGCATCATAAGCTACGCCCGACCAGTTGGCGAAGGCAATCAGATGCCAGTTGCCTTTCTGGAATGTTTTTGCTGCAGAAGCGGTGCCAAAAACAGCTTCTTTAGTTGATTTTGCCCCGGCGTCACCCCACGAATTATCTTGGTAGCCAGTTCCATACGCATCAGTGAAAATCGGGAAAGCTTTGTCAATATTGGTAAACTCCTGCTTGGTGCGAATCCGACCAGTGCTGTTTGTGATAGCCAGCGTTCCCCGGTTGAGTGACGAAGCGGGCATAGTGATGACCAGCTCTTTCTTTGATTTTGATACAATCGTAGCAGCATCTGAAATGCCCTTCAGCGAATCAGCAACGGCAACCGACGTAACGTCGTCAAGGTTATTACCCGTGATGGTCACCTGAGTTCCCTTTGTGAAGTCGTACATCGAAACCGCCGTTACGGTCGGGAATGCGAGCACTTTAAAGGGCACGGTCAGCGTTTGGCCAGCGCTGTTGGTGAGCATGATGTTTTGCTTACCGCCCGCTGCCTCGGTTGGCACCCGGAACATGATCGCGCCATCGGTATTCAGCGTTGACTGAAAGCCCGCAGGTACGTTCTGTTTTTCGAACATGATCGTCCGAATGTCGCCCAAGCCGGTGCCGGTCAGGGTCACCAGTGTACCACCTGCTGCTGAGTCGGGCATCACTTTGGTAGCGACAGGGTTGCCGGGTCCAATCTGGGGGCTACCGTCGGTATCTTTCTGGCAGGAGCTGATGGCCAACCCGGTTGCCAGGGTCAGTGCCGATAAGCTTACTACGCTATATAAGGTGTTGAATTTCATGTGTTTGATGTTTTGTGGTTCTTGGTTGATTGAGTAAAATCAGCTACTTACTTAATTGCCTCATTTACCCAATCACTAATTACCTCACTTACTTGTAATACGGAACGGGGTCTTTGCCTAGCTCAGGGTCTTGTACGATTTCGCCAGCGGGGATAGGCAGAAACATCTTGTCTTCAGAGAAGTTGGTAATGAAGTTCGAATACGCCTTCGTACCCCGATCCTGCTTGTCGATGATTGCTTTTGCAGCGGCATATCCCTGACGCTGAATGTCGTACCAGTAATCGCCTTCAAACGCGAACTCAACCCGGCGCTCATGCAGAATGTCCTTGTTTGTGATCGCCGACTTTGCAGGCAGACCAGCGCGGCTACGCACTTTATTCAGAGCATCCAGCGCTTTCGCATCCGACGTTGACCCTTGGCTACCCAGCACCGCTTCAGCGTAGATCAGCAAAATGTCGGCGTAACGCAGCAGCACTACGTTGTTGCCTGAGTTCTGACCCAATACCGGATCGCCACCAAACGTTTTGCCCGGACCAGCGAAGTACTTCACGATATTAGCACGGGTTGGAGCCAGGCTACCACCGTCGTTCACGGGTTGCAGGGTGTCATATTTGAAACCGTTGGCCATAAACGCGTTGTAAGCGGGGGCATTGGCACGCTGTGGCTTCCAGTTTGGGTTCGTCCAGCCTTGTTCCATTACAGACCATTTCCGGCGCAGATCACCAAACTCGTACTCTTTCAGCATATCCACCGAGGGTACGTACATCTCCCAAGCATCGGCTTCGGCCGTGCGTAGTGCACCAGCGCCCCGGTCCGGGTTTTTGATGTTGCCCGTACCCCAGGGGTCCTGTGCAAACTGGTGCTGAATTGAGAAGAGTGACTCAGCGTTGTTGTTCATGCTCGACTTGGTGAACATGCCCTGATAGTCGCTCACCAGCATGTACTTGCCTGAGTTGATCACTTCCTCGGCCTTGGCTTTGGCGTTGGCGTAGTCTTTCTGATACAGGTACAGTTTGGCCATCATGCCCTTCGCCACATACTTGGTTAACCGGCCAGGTACGTCCGACTCGGGTAGTCCTTTCTCGGCCATCTGCATTTCTTCCAGCGCAAACCGGAGTACGTCTTTCTGCAGGTAACGGGGAATGTTGAAGTTGCCCGACAGCGCGGTTGCACCCGGATCGGTAATGATCGGCGCGGCACCCCAGGTACGGGCGATGAAGAAGTACAGCATGCCCCGGATGTAGTGAGCCTCAGCGATGGCAGGGTCCAGATACGACGCATTACCACCGGCAGCTTTCTTCTCTTCAAACGTCTTGATCATCACGTTGGCATAGCCAATGATCTTGTAAAAAGCACCCCACGACGCACCAATGCGCTCCGATGCCGATGATACCGAGAAGTTCAGGTACTCGACGTCGGTGTAGGTGAACATGTTACCAGCCATCACATCGCCGATCGCGTCCTGCGCGCGGCTTTCGTAGTTGCGCCAGGGTAAACCGCTATATAACGTACTGGTGGCGGCCCGTACCTCTTCGGCGTTGTTGTAGTAGTTACCGGTTGTGGTACCCGACAACGAAGGCCGTTCAATGAATGTCTCTTTGCAACTGGTCAGGAACAAAGCCGGAGCCAGCATAGCTGCATATATGAGTTTACGTTTCATGTTTTTTTGAGTGTTACCTCACCCCCAGCCCCTGTCCTTAAATAAGGGAGGGGCCGGGGGTGTGGTATTTTCTAGAATTGCAGGTTTGCGCCGATCGTGAACGTGCGTGGGTTCGGGTAGTGGCCGGTGTCGACGTTCATCAGCTTGATGCTGTTGTTGAATGCGCCGATTTCAGGATCGTAGCCCGAGTATTTCGTGAATGTCTTCAGGTTCTGCACGGTACCGTAGATACGCAGGTTCTGAATTTTAACCCGGCTCAACAGCGCCTTAGGCAGACGATAGCCGATCGAGATGTTCTGAATCCGCATATACGATGCATCTTCAACATATCGGTCTGACATAGCCGTATTGTTCTTGTTGGTGTTCGTAAAGCGAGGCAGTGATCCGTTCGGGTTCTCGGCCGTGTAGCGGTCATTGACCGTGTTCATTTGGTTGGTATAAGCATTGCTCATGCCTTCCAACTGCCAGCGCAGGAAGTTAAATGCCTTGGCCCCCTGGCTACCTTGCAGGAACACCGAAAAGTCGAAATCACCGTAGTTGAGCGTGTTGGTGAAACCGTAGGTGAACTTAGGCAGCGGGCTACCGATAAACGTGTAGTCGCTGGCGTCGATCTTCTTGTCGCCGTTCTGATCTTTGAAGCGGATATCACCCAGCCACGTCTCTGTCTGGTTTACTTTGTAGCCAAACTGCGGCAGGCTGGCGTCGAGGTCAGCTTGGGTGCGGAACAGACCGTCTGTTTGCAGACCCCAGAACGAACCAACGGGGCGGCCCGGCGTGGTGTGCGTGATCAGGTAATTGTTGTAGTACACTTTACCATCCAGCGCTGAAGCAGCCGAAGCGGCTTTGTCATAGGTATTGTTGAACTGAGTGAACACGAGGTTCGTCTTCCAGCTGAAATTACCCTTCTTGATGTTGGTCGTTGTAATGCCAATATCCACCCCCGTGTTGGTCATCTGACCGGCGTTACCCAATGGCGCTTTCAGATCGTCCCACTGGTCACCTACACCGATCAGGTTCGGACCCGTCAGGAAGATGATCATATCGGATGTTACTTTCTTGTATACGTCGATTGTTGCGTCGATGCGGCCGCCGAGGAAGCCCAGGTCAACACCTACGTTGGCCGTTTTTACCGATTCCCACTTCAGGTTCGGGTTCGGAATACCGTTGATCATGTTCGACGAACCGAAACCAACTGGTCCCGAGAAGAACGTGACGGCACCCACATAGGCTGGGTTTGGTGCACCACCGGGGAAGTTCTGGTTACCCACAACCCCATAACCAACGCGCAGCTTGGTGTAGCTCAGGACATTGGACACTGATCCTTTCATGAACTGCTCGTTCGACACGGTCCAGCCTGCTGATACACCAGGGAAAACACCCCAGCGGTTGTTCGGACCAAAGTTCGACGAGCCGTCTGTCCGAATACTGGCCGACAGCGAGTATTTGTCATCGAAGGTATAGTTGGCGCGGGCGAAGAACGATTCCATAGCCCACTGCCCTTTACCACCGTTCAGGCCCCATGTGGTCTGGTCGGCGCTACCGGTGCTGAGGTCAAAAATGTTGGCCTGTAGATCCACTTTGGTACCCGAAATGCTCTGGTAGTACGAGTTCTGCGCCTGGTGACCCAACGTAGCCTGAATACCGTGCTTACCTTGATACAGATTGTAGTTCAGGTAGTTGGTCAGCGACCAGTAGTAGCTGTCAGACCGGCCGTCGATCAGTTTACTCCGGAACGACGTGCTCCCCACGTTACCGGCTTTCTGATAAGCAATGTTGTTGTCCTGGCCTAGTGAGTACGACAGGTCATTGCGTAGGGTCAGCCCTTTGGCCAGTTGCAATTCGGCATACAGGCTGCCGAAAATGTTGTTGGTCGTCTTAGTATTGCCCCGGAACTGGCTGTTACCAACCAGGTTAGAGCCGTAGTACTGTACGCCACCAACTGTTTGGCCCCCGCCCCAGGTACCGTCGATGTTTTTGATCGGCGTCAATGGGCTGGTTGATGCACCCCACCAGATCGTGCCTTCGGCGGCATCGGCCAATGATACGTTCTGGATGCTGCGCGATACGTTGGCACTGATACCTACTTTAGCCCAGCTTTTCAATTGTGTATCGAGGCTAAAGCGCGACGAGTAGCGCTTAAAATCTGACCCAAGCAGGATACCCGTGTTGTCGAAGTAGTTCAACGAGAGGTAATACGTCGTTTTATTCTGACCGCCCGAGAAGCTCAACTGATGGTTGTTGATCTTACCGTGCTGGAACATTGCTTCCTGCCAGTCGGTACCGGTACCAAGCAGATCAGGGTTCTTGAACTCGTCAGAAACGGGGTTACCAATGATGGGCAGCACCTGGTTCTGGTATCTGGCAAACGAGCGTAGATCCATCAGATCGAGACGACGGGCTACCTGCGATACACCTGTGTACATCTCGTAGTTGATCTTGCCTTCGCCTTGCTTGCCTTTCTTGGTTGTTACCAGAATAACGCCGTTTGCTGCCTGCGATCCGTAGATAGCCTGCGCTGACGCATCTTTCAACACGTCGATCGACTCGATGTCGTTCGGGTTCAGCATAGCCATGACCGAGTTGCCGGTTTGACCATCGCCACCACCCAAACCAGCGTAGCCGGTGTTCGATGAGGTGTTACCACCCACGAACGGCACGCCATCGATCACGAACAGCGGGTCATTGCTGTTGATTGACGTAACGCCCCGTACTTTTACCGATACGCCACCACCCGGCTGACCACCATTGCTGGTTACGGTTACCCCGGCGGCTTTACCCTGTAATAACTGGTCGATACCGGCGGCAGGAATGTCTTTCAGATCAGCCGCTTTCACCGTGGTGATCGACGATGTCACATCTGACCGCTTCTGCGTGCCGTAACCGATAACAACCACTTCGTCGAGCGCTTGACCGGTGTTTTGCAACGTAATGTTGAGTGTGGTGCGGCTGCCTACTTCCACCTCCTGCGTAGTCATCCCGATGAACGAGATAACGAGCGTTTTGGCACCCGTCGGCATGTTAATCGAGAAGGCACCGTTGGCATCTGTAGTGGTACCGAGTTGCGTTCCTTTCACCGATACGGTTGCGCCCGGAAGACCATTTCCCTTTTCATCAGACACCGTGCCTTTAATAAGCCCCTTTGTGTCTGACAGGTCGGTGACCTCCCGTTTAGCGCTTTTTATTGATGCCAGCACAATCGATTTTTTGTCGATGGCTGGTCGTACGGTCGTTCGCTCCTGAGCACTGACGGTTAGCCAGCTGCTCAACAGTACGGCCCCTGAAAGCACATGTTTAAGCATATGAGTATAATTGGTTGTACTAATTAATGGATGTATGATTGAGTAAATAGAAGGCAAGAGCAAAGGGGTGTCAAAGACTAGACCACAGGCTGTCGGGTATTTTATACGGACATGAGTGCAGTAGGCTTGACCAGTTTGGTCATTGGAAGCGAGATCATGACGGAGGTGCCCCGCTCGGCGGTACTCTGCCACATGACCTGCCCACCGAGGTAAGCAATTCGGGATTTTATGTTGGCAATGCCATTCCCCTGCGATGAATCATCAGAAAAATCTCCGCCCTGCCCGTCATCATCGACACTGACCAGCAACGATTCGTCATTGGCCATGATCTGAATCGTAATTGTGTGGGCTTGTGCGTGTTTGAGGGCGTTGTTCAGCAGTTCCTGCACTACGCGGTAGAGCATCACCGACGCTTCATCGACGAGATCGGGGATGTCGCCGTAGTGTTCCAGGGTCAGCTTCGTTTCATTGACCAGGTTAAGTTTTTGAATAAGGTCTTCAAGTGCGGGAATCAGGCCAAATGTAGACAGCGCATAAGGCCGCAGGTTATTGGAAATCAATCGGGTTTCGGTGCAGGCTTCATCCAGAAACTGGTTGAGCGGGTCTTTTACTGAAATTGGTAATTGCTCCTGATGCGCCTCAACAAACAGTTTAATTCGCGACAGTTGAATGCCCAATCCATCGTGCAGATCGCGGGCAATACGGCTACGCTCGCCCTCCTGACCTTCAATCATTGCCTGAAGCGATTTCAGTTCGAGCTGCCGAATCTGTTGCTGTGCAATAACCGACTGTTGATGGGCAATTAATTTTTGCTGCCGACGCAGAAAAACGAGTGCCACAACCCCTAAAATGCTGATGAGTAAAATGGAAATCAGCGTTGAATTAATAATTCGCTGGTGCCGGCTTTGCTCTTCAGCCAATTGTTTCTCCACAGCCAGTGTTTTTATCTGGCTATCCAGTTCCTGTAACCGGATACTTTTAGTTTGTTGTGAATAATAAAACTGATTGGTAAAGTCGAGTGTTTTTAGTGAGTACTGATACGCATTTTTGTAATCTTTAATGTACGAGTAGCTGTCTGCCGTGTGTTTCGATAATTCACGCAGGGTAGAGATGTTTTTTTCGGCATTGGCAATGGCAAAACTCTTCTGATAATAGTCGATTGCTTTACCATGCTGATTTTTGAACTGCTCAACAATGCCGAGGTAAAAGTAATTGAGTGAAGTTAGCCAATTGATGTTCAGCTGTTTAGACATAACCAGACTCCGGCTGGCAAAGTAACTGGCCGAGTCAGGCCGCTTGAGGCGCAGGTACGTATCAGCCAGCAAATTCAACGCGTATGTCTGGAAATAAGGCTGTTTATAAGTAACGCACATGGCTTCGGTCGCGCGCAATTCGGTAATTAGTGTCTTGGAAATTGGCTCCTTCTTTTCGTCAATATTGGCAATGCCAATCCGGCACTCAATCACTTTGGGCTGGTTCTTGGTTCGTTCGAAATAATCACGGGCCCGACGCAGGTATTGCTCTGCATAAGACTGCATGAAATAATCCTGCGTGTAGTAATTGCCAATACTAATATGCACGTTGTAGTAACCCAATGAATCACCAGCCAGGTTGTAGTATTTCATGCTGTTGAAATACGCCTCCATAGTGTATTTATTGTACCCGTATTGCTGGTGATACAGATTACCTAGCTGGTCATACAACTTTGCTACTGACTCGTACTCTTTTTCACCTTGTACGCGCTTTATTTCCCTTTTAACGCGGTCAATTGTCAGGCTATCAGCTTTCGCGCAGGCTTGTTGACACAAACCGCTACAGCCAAGAACCAAAACTAAAAGCGCGAATAATTTCATTTATTGAAGCCTAATGATTGGTCATTAATCAAGGCATTGCATTTCCATAGCGGTCTTGATAAGCAAAGCCGTATTGGGAACGCCAAATTTCATAAGTAAGCTACTGCGATGAAACTCAACCGCTTTGGCGCTGACAAATAACTGGTTGGCCATTTGTTGCGTTGTCAGCCCATGCGAGATCAGGGTCAAAACTTCCGATTCGCGGGGTGTTAGGTTCGGTTTCAAACCTGTACCAGCTGTCGATTTCCTGACGCGGGGATCGTCGTTCAGCAAAATGTGCATGATCGACTCATTGAAATACTGTTTTTCACTGTGCACGGTACGAATGGCCTGAAGCAATTCGCTTTTTGTCGTATTTTTCAGCAAATAGCCTTTGGCCCCTTTTTTCACCATCCGCTTGATCAGGCTGGCGTCGTCGTGCATAGTCAGCGCAATCACTCTGGTCTGTGGGTACGTCCGGGTAATCTGCTCACACAACCCCAATCCGTCATCGATCAACGGGAACGAAATGTCGAGCAGTACAACATCAATGTCCGTATGTTTCAGCGATTCCAGTACGGCGGCAACCGTATAGCATCGTTGTGTTACTTCAATTTCAGAGGAGCCCGAGATCAGTGATTCAATGCCTTCGACAAAGACATTATGATCATCTGCGATTAAGACCCGTATCATGTAAGCGTGAGAGTTTCGTAGTAAAAAAGAAAAGTCTGGCTGGCCGTGCGTTCACTCAAATTGGCCTGCCGTTCATTGAGCAGTGGCGAAAAAAGCAGGTCAAAAAGCTACTTTGCAGGTAGTGGCCGCCTAAACACCACAAATAGAACTTTGTTTAGCAAAATTAGGACTTAAAAAGCGGCATATAGAATAGTGAAAACCCAACTGAATCAAAATTTAGGGTATACCCTATGTAACTCGTGGCTTATTGTGAACGCATTTTGGTAGCTTAAGAACGTACGGTTACGTGTTTTTTTTGCTTGATTCGCCGCTTTAGAATCAAAGAGGGGTTAAAGGAGTACGTTTCTGGATAAGAAATGAAGAAGCGTACACTCCAGGTAGTTACCGGGCTGGCAGCTTGTTAAGCTTGTTGTTCAATAGCGACTGTATACCTGGCTATTTCGGCTGTTTTTGCGATGAGCCGCGAACGATCAATTCAGAGCGGAGGATGATCGTGTTTGTTGCCTGAATATCCATTAGTCCATTCAGGTGGTTGATCAGACTCTTGGCCGCAACCTCGCCCATTTCACGACCTGGGTAGTGAATAGTCGTCAGGGCAGGTTCGATGACCTGAGAGACAGGATCATCATTGAAGCCAACAATGGCAATGTCGTCCGGAATTGATAAACCCGCCTGCTTTAGGGTTGTCATGCAACTGACCGCACACAGGTCATTGGTAATGAACAGGCCATCCGGGCGCTCCTGCATTTTACAAATCTGTTTGGCCACCTGTACGCCTACCTCCTGACTAAGATCGGTTACCAGTACCAGACGTTCATCGAATGGGAGATTGTAGTCCTCCAGAGCCTGTCGATAACCTTTGAGCCGGTCGGCATACACATTACGTTTCAGATTGCCAGTTACGTGCATAATGCGCTGACGGCCCAGCTTCAGGAGATGCACAGTTGCCTCATAACCAGCTTTGGCGTTATCGATAACAATACTGGTAGACTGGTCGGTGGCAATAACCCGATCAAAAAATAGTAACGGTATCCCCTTATTGATGAATGAGCTAAAATGCTCGATGTCTTCTGTGTCGTAAGCTACTGATACAAGGAGACCATCGACCCGGCTGTTGAACATAGTCTGTGCATTAGCCTTCTCTTTAGTTACCGATTCGAGCGACTGGGTAATAATCAGGTTATACCCTGCCTCATTCGCTACTTTTTCCATGCCTGCCAATACGCAGGAAACAAAATTGCTATTTAATCGGGGCACAATCACACCAATGGTATTCGTGCGTTGGCGCCGTAGGTTACTGGCAAATGTATTGGACCGATACCCCATCTCACGGGCCATCGACGTGATAATATCTTTGGTATTGATTTTAATCGCTGGGTGATCGTTGAGCGCCCGGCTAACTGTGGCAGGGGAGTAGTTTAACCGCTTGGCGATATCGTAAATCGTGACTTCTTTTTCCATTACATACGGTGTTACGCTTTCCGTTCTGTACAAATTACAAAATCAATCCGTATCTGCGCCTGATAAGCTCAGTTTTATGAAATCGCTTGCATGTTATGAATATGGTAAAACCGAATTGCCAGATACAATGTGTGAACGGTAATGGACAAATGTATACAATGTCAGTTTGCTTCGGCTGAACAGCCACACTTTATAACGCGCATTTAACTGGCAGTCATTGCTACGAACACTGATTCCCAGGCCAATCGCGCAGGTAACGCAATAAAGTAGTCATATATTTACGCAATCGGTTGCTATTTTAATTTAAATAAAAATTTTTGCACTTTAATTATAATTGGAGTGCTTTAATTACTGTCTATGTGACTATTGATTCCCAACGCTGATACTACAATCGGATGCACACCCCCTACTTACTACTAGAAAATCGAGTTGTTTATTTGCAATTAAATCACTGACTGTCAATAAACTATTTTGTGCTTCGTTGATCAGTAACTACAAAAATAGAAATATAGCCCCCAGCAATTGTGAAGGAGCCTACCTCTTAACCAACCGATCAACCATTGCAAGCATCTGGGTGCATCAAGTAACACACAGGGTCTCAGCTTCGCAAACAATGCCCCGTCGTAGACTAGGCAGCTAGGTAATATGCTAAAGGTGAGGAATATAGCTAATTTATCACGAGCTGATAAACTCCTTGTTTTGTCTGGTAAATAGGTCAATAGATAACTAGAGAACCTAGGTATAGGTTAATTTGGTTTACACAGTTTGTGCAATCGGTTGAAAAGCGGGTAGAAAGCCCTTTTAAACTGCCTTCTAAGGTGGCTGGATCAGCCTGTTCCGGAAATAATGGGGTATAAGAGTCCTGAATTGACATTATATCGATACAATTAATTCATCTGTTTGTTATGTTCTTCTTTTTCAGATGCTTACTCAGCGTTATAGGCCTGTCTATTCTGCTGCCAGCGGTCGCTATTGATCCTCGCTCATACGTCTCTAGTCAGAAAGGGAAAGGAAACTTTGCGCTGGTCAGTAATGGAAAAGCTACGCCACTCGTTGCAGCTGAAACCGATTTTCCGGGTGTGATGCGGGCAGTAAAAAACCTTCAGGCTGACATTCAGAAAGTGACTAGTGCTATGCCGGTGGTACGCACAGAGACGGCCGGTTCCGGTAAGGAAATCGTGCTGGTAGGTACGTTGGGAAAAAGCCCGCTGATTGACCAGCTGGTAAAGACTCAAAAGCTGAACGTAGCTGACCTGACTGGTAAGTGGGAAACGTTTACGACGCAGACCATCGAGAAACCGTTTCCGGGCGTTGATCGGGCGCTGGTAATTGTAGGGAGTGACAAACGTGGCACTATCTACGGCGTGTATGACCTGTCGGCGCAAATCGGTGTGTCGCCCTGGAACTGGTGGGCCGACGTACCGGTTCAGACGCAGTCGGCCCTATACGTGCTGCCGGGTCAACATACGCAGGGAACGCCAGCCGTAAAGTACCGCGGCATTTTTATCAACGACGAAGCACCCGCACTGTCGGGCTGGTCGAAAGCCAAATTCGGCGGGTTTAACCACAAGTTCTACGAACACGTCTTCGAGCTGATTCTCCGGATGAAGGGTAACTACCTGTGGCCTGCCATGTGGGGTAATGCTTTCTATGATGACGACCCGATGAACCCCAAACTGGCCGATGAGTACGGCGTTGTGATTGGCACCAGCCACCACGAGCCCCTGATGCGGGCGCATGACGAATGGCGGCGGTACGGCAAGGGCCAGTGGAACTACAAGACAAACGACTCGACGTTGCGGGCTTTTTGGCGCGGTAGCGTGCAGCGGATGGGGACCAACGAAAGCATTCTGAGTGTAGGCATGCGGGGCGACGGCGATGAGCCTATGAGCCGCGAAACCGCCACCACACTGCTCGAAACCATCGTGGCCGATCAGCGGAAAATTATTCAGGATGTGACAGGTAAAGATGCTGCCAAAACGCCGCAATTGTGGGCACTCTACAAAGAAGTGCAGGACTATTATGACAAAGGCATGCGTGTGCCCGACGATGTAACGCTACTCCTCTGCGACGATAACTGGGGCAACATCCGGAAATTACCAGCCGTTGGTACGCCTAAACGCGCCGGTGGTTATGGTATTTACTACCACTACGATTATGTGGGCGGTCCTCGTAATTACAAGTGGCTGAACACTAACCCGATTGCGCACACCTGGGAGCAGATGCACTTAGCCTACGAACATGGCGTCGACCGCATCTGGATTGTAAACGTGGGCGACATCAAACCCATGGAGTTCCCCATCGAGTTTTTCCTCGACTATGCCTGGAACCCCAACAAGTGGCCCGCCGATAAGCTCGATACATACACCCGGTTGTGGGCCGAGAAGCAATTTGGCCCGAAACATGCCGCCGCCATTGCCGACATGCTGGCCAAATACACGAAGTACAACGCCCGTCGTAAACCTGAACTGCTGTCGCCCGACACCTATAGCCTGACCAACTACCGCGAAGCAGAGACCGTGGTGGCCGAGTATAATAAGCTGCTGGCCGAAGCGGAACAGATCGGAAAACAACTACCCGTTGCCTATCAGGATGCGTACTTCCAACTGGTGCTGCACCCGATAAAGGCCTGCGCTACGGTAAACGAACTCTACGTGACGACCGGGCAGAATCAGTGGTACGCCAAACAAGGGCGCGCGGCCACCAACGACCTGGCGGCCCGGGTAAAGCAGCTCTTTGAAAAAGACGCGCAGATCAGCCGTTTCTACAACGATACGCTCGCCGGTGGCAAATGGAGCCACATGATGGACCAGACTCACATTGGCTACACCTACTGGCAACAGCCCGACAAGAATAAAATGCCGGACGTAAAAACGTTGGACGTACCTGCCACTGCCGACATGGGCCTGGCCATCGAAGGGTCGCAGGCATGGTGGCCGGCGGAGGCAGGCGACGCGGTATTGCCGGCGTTTGACCCCTTTACGCGGCCAACTTATTATATCGATGTCTTCAATCGGGGGCAGGCTCCGTTCACGTACAAGGCAGAGGCGGGCGCCCCCTGGCTAAATATCACTTCGCCAACCGGCACCGTAACCAACCAGACCCGACTTCTGGTAAGCATCGACTGGAAGCAGGTACCTACCGGAACGCAGCGCACCCCCATTACAATCAGCGGACCCGACGGAAAGCGCATAGTCGTACAGGCGGTCGTGACCAACCCGGCGTCACCTAAACCAGATGCGGTAATCGGCTTTGTTGAAACCAATGGGTATATCTCTATCGAAGCCGAGCATGCCAGTCGGAAAGTAGAAACGACTTCGGTAAAATGGCAGCTCATTCCCGACATTGGCCGCACGGCGTCGGGCATGACGGTGTCGCCCGTTACGGCCCCCAGCATCGAGGTACTGTCAGGTACGTCGCCCCACCTCGAATATGCCGTGAACCTGGCTGACAGCGGCACCGTACAGGTACAAACGTACCTGTCGCCATCGCTCAATTTTAACGATAACAAAGGCCTCCGTTTTGCCATCTCGTTCGACGATGAAGCGCCTCAGGTAATCAACATCCACGCGAAAGAGACCAACCGGATCTGGGAACAATCGGTGGCCAATAACATACGGCTTGTACCCTCGCAGCATAAACTGACTAGGGCAGGAGCACATATATTGAAGGTTTGGATGGTGGACCCCGCCGTGGTGGTGCAGAAACTGGTCATTAGCCGGGGAGCAGTAAAACCAAGCTACCTTGGCCCCCCCGAAAGTTATTACCGTCCCGGAAGCCCAGTCGAACAGCCCAGAGAATCGACTGGCCGATGATGCGGTTGATCCCTAACCTCCATTGCCCACTCCCTGTTCCAAACTAACCATGAAGCGATTACTTGCCAGTAGCCTGCTGTTGACCCTGCCTTTCAGCCTGCTCGCTCAATTTGGGCCACGAACGCCTGAACAGGATAGCCTGATAGCACGTCAGCAGCGCAAAACGCAGGCTGATCACCAGGCGATGCTGGCGCAACTCAACATTACACAACTGCGGCCGGGGCCATCGGGCAATCCGAAAGCACCCAACGCCGCCAACGCTGACGAGAGTAAGGCGAGCCCCTACACATCGCTGCCTGATCCGCTGGTGCTGAAAAATGGCAAAAAAGTAACATCGGCGAAGGACTGGTGGCAGAAACGCCGTCCCGAAATTGTGGAGGATTTTGACCGTGAGGTCTACGGTCGTAGGCCCGCCAACGTACCTGGTGTGCGCTGGGAAGTAGTCAGCACGAAAGATACCGTCAACGGGGGCTACCCAATCAAGTTGAAGAAACTGGTGGGCCGGGTCGATAATTCGATGTACCCAGCTATCAAGGTAAACATTGATCTGACGCTGGCTACCCCCGCCAACGCAACGGGGCCGGTACCGGTTATGATGGAGTTCGGGTTCCAGTTTCCGGCCGGGCCGCGTCCGGCTGGTTTTCGGATGCCGCAACCGCCCGCCGGTACCACTCCACCGCCACCCAACTGGGAACAGCAACTGCTGAAAAAGGGCTGGGGCTATGCTATACTGGTACCCACCAGTTTTCAGGCCGACAATGGAGCCGGCCTCACCGAAGGTATTATTGGCCTGATGAATAAAGGCGAGCGTAGAAAGCCCGACGATTGGGGCACACTGCGAGCCTGGGCGTGGGGAGCCAGCCGCGCCATTGACTATTTCGAAACAGACAAAGCCGTCGACGCAAAGCAGGTCGGCATCGAAGGACTGTCGCGTTACGGTAAGGCAGCGGTAGTGGCGATGGCCTACGAGCCCCGTTTCGTCATTGGCTTCATTGGCTCGTCGGGCGAAGGCGGCGTAAAAATCCACCGTCGGGTATATGGCGAGCAGGTCGAGAACTTGGCCAGTTCAGCCGAATACCACTGGATGGCCGGTAACTTCATCAAGTATGCTGGTCCGCTTACGCCCAATGATCTACCCGTTGATTCGCATGAACTCGTTGCCCTTTGCGCACCCCGCCCGATGTTTATCAGCTCAGGCTCGCCCGACGTAGAAGGCCGGTGGCTCGACGCGAAAGGTATGTTTCTGGGTGGGGTATATGCGGGTCCGGTCTATGAACTGCTTGGCAAAAAAGGCCTTGGCACAACGGAATATCCCGCTCAGGAAGTAGCCGTGGCTAGTGGCGAAATTGCGTACAGACAACATAGCGGCGGGCACACCACCGGTCCCAACTGGCCCGCTTTTTTGGAATACGCCGACCGGTACATGAAAGTGAAGTAGCTAGTTGCTTGCATTTTCCCCAACCTGAAACGCAAGCAATCACATCACCAATCAAACCAAGTACACACGACGAATGAAGAAATACCACTGGCTTTTTGCGCTTTTACTATTGACTGCCACGTTCGGCTACGGACAGGTACTGCCAACAGGCGACGATGGCTACCGGCTTTGGCTGAAATACGACCTCATCACCAACGTACCCAGGCGACAGGCTTACGCCCAGTCGGCGCAGTTTATTGTGCTGTCGGGTGACTCGCCTATCCTGAAATCGGCTGCCGACGAGCTACAGATGGGGCTGAAAGGCTTGCTGGGTAAATCGGTGCCGGTACTCAGCAGTGTGGGCGGACGAAAGGGCGGCATTGTGCTGTCGGTTACGCCGGGGGCGCAGGCATTGAACAAGGAAGGCTACCAGATCACGGCGTCGGGTGGTAACATCACAATCGCCGGGAAGTCAGACGCGGGCGTGCTCTACGGCGCGTTTGCTCTGCTTCGGCACCTACAAACAGGTCAGCCGATCGAGCGTGTGGCCCTGACGAGCAACCCGAAGGTGCAGTATCGGATGCTGAACCACTGGGACAATGTAGACGGCAGCGTTGAACGTGGTTATGCGGGGCAATCGCTCTGGAAATGGTATGAACTACCCGAGCGCATCGATCCACGTTACCGCGATTATGCCCGCGCTAATGCGTCGCTCGGTATCAACGGTATGACCGTCAATAACGTTAACGCCAGTGCCCGGTTCATGTCGGCCGAATACATTCAGAAAGTGGCTGCGCTGGCGTCGGTGTTTCGGCCCTACGGCATCCGTGTGTACATATCGGTCTACTGGGCGGCTCCCAGAACAATTGGTGGCCTGAAATCAGCTGACCCGCTCGACCCGCAGGTACGTGCCTGGTGGGCCGCGAAAGTAAAGGAGCTGTATCAGGCTATTCCAGATTTTGGCGGGCTGCTCGTTAAAGCTAACTCGGAAGGGGAGCCCGGCCCGCAGGACTATGGACGTACCCACGCCGACGGTGCCAACATGCTGGCCGAGGCCATGAAACCCTACGATGGTGTGGTAATCTGGCGCGCTTTCGTGTATAAAGCCGACCCCAACGGCGACCGCTTCAAAGCCGCCCACGAAGAGTTTACGCCCCTCGACGGCACCTTTGCGCCCAACGTGATTGTGCAGGTAAAAAACGGCCCGATCGACTTCCAGCCGCGGGAGCCGTTCTCACCACTGTTTGGCAGTATGCCCAAAACACCGCTGGGCATGGAGTTCCAGATTACGCAGGAGTACCTCGGCTTTGCCACCCACCTGGTCTACGAAGCACCGCTGTTCAAAGAATGCCTGGACGCCGATACCTACGCAACCGGTAAGGGTGCCACCGTGGCGAAAGTCGTTGACGGAAGCGTACACGGCTACGCAAAAACGCTGATGGCGGGCGTGTCTAACGTAGGTTCAGTGCGTAACTGGACAGGCCATCCGATCGCGCAGGCCAACTGGTACGCCTTCGGACGACTGGCCTGGGACCATACCCTGTCGTCGGAAGCCATCGCCAATGAATGGGTGAACATGACTCTGACTCAGGAACCACAGGCGACAAAACGCATCACGAACCTGATGTTGAAATCGCGCGATATTTACGTCGACTACAACACACCCCTGGGTCTGTCGCGCCCCTGGACCGGCGTTCACTTCGCGCCCGAACCCTGGCAAAACCGCAGCCAGCGCCCCGACTGGACGGCCGTTTATTACCACAAGGCCGATTCGCTGGGTCTCGGTTTTAATCGTACCACCACCGGAAGCAACGCTCTGGCGCAATACCGGCCCGAGGTTCGTCGGCAGTGGGAAAACCCCGAAACCTGCCCGCTACCGTATCTGTTGTGGTTTCACCACGTAGCCTGGAATAAGCAATTGAGTTCGGGTCGCACGCTCTGGAGTGAACTGTGCACCCGCTTCTACACCGGAGCCGATTCGGTACGCTGGATGCAGCAGGAATGGGCGCAGGTGAAGCCCGCCGTTGACCCCGAAGTATATGCCGACGTGGCAGCCCGGCTCGCAACCCAGCAACGCGAAGCCATCTGGTGGCGCGACGCCTGGGTATTGTACCTTCAGTCGTTTGCCAAACAACCCGTTCCGGCACCCTTCAAACAGCCCGATCGCACGCTGGACGAGGTAAAGCAGTCAGTTAACCTATATTTATTACGCTAATGAAACAAGTTGACACAGTGCAGGATAATGGCTTCCCTGCCGCTCAGCACGACTTTTCTACCATATTTTCACTGGAAGGCAAACTGGCATTGATTACCGGCGGCGGCAGCGGAATTGGTTTCGATATTGCCCGCTGCATGGTGCTGGCCGGTGCCGACGTGGTCATTACCGGCCGCCGCGAGCAACCCCTACGCGATGCCGTTGACACATTAGGCGAGAAGGGCCACTACATGGTGAACGATGTGACCGACCGCGACTCGCTGGAAGACCTGGTCGCAACCATCGAAGCCACGCACGGTTCCATCGATATTCTGATCAACAATGCCGGTATAAACATGAAGAAGCCGGCGCTGGACGTTACCAATGACGACTTCGACCGGATTGTGCATACTAACCTGAACTCGGTGTTTGCGCTGACACGTACCTGCGCCAAAGGGATGCTTGAGCGCGGCAGCGGGTCTATCATTATGATCTCGTCAATGGCAGCTTACTACGGCATCGATCGGGTGGTGGCCTACGCGGCGTCTAAGTCGGGGGTAGAGGGCATGGTGAAAGTGCTGGCATCGGAATTTTCAGGAAAAGGCGTTCGGGTGAATGCTATTGCGCCCGGTTTCATCGAAACAGCCATGAGCAAAACCGCGATGGGCGGCGACCCCGACCGGTTTGCCCGCGCCATGCGGCGTACCCCGATGGGTAAATTCGGTCAGCCTGAAGACATTGGCTGGGCCGCCGTTTTCCTTGCTTCTGAAGCTGCCCGCTACGTTACCGGCGTCTCACTTCCCGTAGATGGTGGTAATTCGATTGGATTCTGAACAGCCTTGAACAGCATTAAGTGGTCATTTATTGTCACTAAATGGTCATTACGCTACGCTGTAATTAGTGGTCGTTTAACGTTTTATCAATACACATTCACAACAAATGACCACCTGATGGCCGCACAGCTAGTACGCCGCGTGGCCATCAGGTGGGAGGTAAAACGACATGTATTCATGCGTACTATTAAAAGAATTCATCAGGCTGAGTTTCGGCCTATCGCTGACCTAATCACCTATTCGCCGCTACCTTCGCGGCAGTTGCAGCAGATCGATCCGTTTCTGTTTCTGAACCACCACGGTTACCAGACCTACAAGCCCCACAATAACGGCTTGCCGTTTGGGCCGCACCCGCACCGGGGCATGGAAACTGTTACCTTCATTGTTGAGGGCGACATCATGCACAAAGACTCGCAGGGCTACAAGAGTGTAATCAGCGCGGGTGGCGTGCAGTGGATGACTGCTGGCCGCGGTTTGATCCACGCCGAGGTGTCGTCCGACGAGTTTAAACGGGAGGGAGGGCCACTGGAAATTCTCCAGTTATGGGTCAACTTACCTGCCCGGCTGAAAATGACCGCGCCTGCGTATACGGGCTTGCAGAAAGAGGAGATTCCCGTGATTGCCGTAAACGATGACGTGGCTATCAACCTCGTGTCGGGTACGTGGACCGAGCAGACCGGCGCGTTTGCTACCCTGTCCGATGTGTTTTTGAGCACCGTAGCCATCAAAGCGGGCGGTAGCGTATCGTTGCCCGTTGCCCCTGAGCGCAACATCCTGTTTTACCTCATCCGGGGCGGGTTGACCGTCAATGGGCAAACCGTGAAACACCGGGAACTGGCCGAGTTCAATCACGACGGCGACACGCTCGACGTGACAGCCGATGCCGATACCCTGTTACTGTTTGGTCATGCCGTACCCTTCAACGAACCAGTAGTAGCCCGTGGCCCATTCGTGATGAATACCGACGAACAAATTATGGAAGCGTACCAGGACTATCAACGCGGTAAATTCGGCGTCTGGAGTGAATAAGAAGTAAGGAAATATAGGTTAAACACAGCGATACATGCCGCTGTGTTTAACCTGACTCCCACCTTTAATCAAGCAAAACAAAACCCTTATGCAACGTACCCAATCAGTACTCGTACTG
Organism: Fibrivirga algicola; assembly: GCF_011742925.1. GTDB lineage: Bacteria > Bacteroidota > Bacteroidia > Cytophagales > Spirosomataceae > Fibrella > Fibrella algicola. Next base: position 498,367 of record NZ_WAEL01000002.1, on the reverse strand, counting down.
TCAGCTCTGCTGGGCTGCACCTTAACTACATTTGGCCAGTCGGCTGGTAAGAAGCCCATTTCGCAGCCATTAGTCTCGCATATCTACACGGCTGACCCATCGGCCCACGTATTCAACGGCAAGATTTATATATACCCATCGCACGACATCGACGCCGCTATTAAAGAAGATGACGAAGGGGGGCACTTCGCCATGAAGGATTACCACATCCTGTCGATGGATAAAATCGGTGGAAAAGTAACCGACAACGGTGTGGCGCTGGACATTAAAGATATTCCCTGGGCGGGGCGGCAGCTTTGGGCTCCCGACGCGACCTACAAAAACGGAACCTACTACCTGTACTTCCCCGTGAAAGACAAGCAGGATATTTTCCGCATTGGCGTCGCTACGAGTAAGAAGCCAACCGGACCTTTCAAGCCGGAGCCCGCACCGATCAAAGGCAGCTACAGCATCGACCCCACTGTTTTTCAAGATACAGACGGAAAGGCGTACCTGTACTTTGGTGGCATCTGGGGCGGCCAGCTTCAGCGTTGGAGTGGCAACAAATACGACGCGAAAGGGGCACTCAAAAAGCCCGCTGAATTGGCCTACCAGCCCCGCGTAGCTCGGTTAACTGCCGATATGAAGGAGTTTGCCGAACCCGTGAAAGAGATTCAACTGCTTGACGAGAAAGGAAAGCCGTTCTACGAAAAAGACAACGATAAGCGCTTTTTCGAGGCTGCCTGGATACACAAATACAACGGAAAGTATTACTTCTCGTACTCGACCGGCGACACGCATAATATCTGCTACGCCATCGGTGATAACCCATACGGTCCGTTTACTTACAAAGGCATTGTGCTGAAGCCGGTACAGGGCTGGACCAACCACCACTCTATTGTGCAGATCGGCCCGAAGTGGTACATGTTCTACCACGACGTGCAACTGTCGGGTAAAACGCACCTCCGCAACGTGAAAGTGACTGAGCTGAGCTACAACCCCGACGGTACCATCAAAACCATCGAGGCGTACAAATAGATGTTGGATAGTGGCGCTGTCCTGCTTCGCGAACTAGGCCCTTAGACAGGCCCGCGAAGCAGGACAGCATCAGCAATAAATCCCTACCCCTTGCCTTATGAAGAACAAAACGACGTTTCGCTGGCTGGCTTTGCTGCTCGCCGGCTCCATTGGTGTAGCGCCTGCGCAGTCGCAGAAGGGGTTGAAAGACTACTACGCCCGGTATTTTCCGATTGGTGTGGCCGTGAATCCGCGCATGATTCAGCCCGGCCCGGATGCGGAGCTAATCAAGGCGCAGTTCAATAGCCTGACGCCCGAAAACGCCATGAAAATGGGGCCGATCCACCCGGAAGAAAAGCGGTACTTCTGGAAAGATGCCGACGCCATCGTTGACTTTGCCCAGCAAAACAACATGAAAGTACGGGGCCATACGCTTTGCTGGCATAACCAGACGCCGCGTTGGTTCTTCACTGACTCGACTGGCAAGCAGGTGACCCGCGAAGTGCTGCTGGCCCGCATGAAACAGCATATCAACGACGTAATGGGTCGCTACAAAGGCAAGATTTACGCCTGGGATGTCGTGAACGAGGCTGTACCCGATACGGGCAGTTCCATCTACCGAAAATCGAAATTCTACGAGATCGTTGGCGAGGATTACATCGCAAAAGCCTTTGAATACGCCCACGCGGCCGATCCGTCGGCCCAGTTATTCTATAACGATTATAATACTGAGAGCGCCTCGAAACGGGACAAGATCTACCAGTTGCTGAAGAAGCTGAAAGACAAAGGTGTGCCCATCAACGGTGTTGGCCTGCAGGGCCACTGGTCGATCTACGAACCCACGATGCAGGAGATGGAGGAGTCGATTATGCGCTTTGCCAGCCTGGGGCTAAAAGTCCAGATCACTGAACTGGATATATCGGTGTACCCGAAAGAACACGAACGTCGTGAACGTCGGGACACCGACAAAAGTGAGTTCACCGCGGTCATGAATGATAAGCAGGCGTCTCAGTATAAAATGCTGTTCGATGTGTTCCGTAAGCACAAAGACAAGCTTACTGGTGTCACGTTTTGGAACCTCTCCGACAAATACTCATGGCTCGACTCGTTCCCCGTACCTAACCGAAAAGATTTCCCACTGCTGTTCGATCAAAATTACCAGCCCAAAAAGGCGTTTGCCGAGGTTATTAAGTTTTAAAGAAGTAGCGTCAGCGTGCGTATGTCGCTTGGGTAGTCAACAAACTAATGACCGTTGCAAGCGTTTTTAAGTAAGCGTGTTGTATTGTGTGTTGCTTTCGCGTTCCCGACGTTTCGGCCACGCGAAAGCAACACACAATACCTAAGAAATGCACGACGACCAACCGAATGGGAAACACAATACTGGTAGCAGGCGCAACGGGCGATCTGGGGGGACGCATTATTAAGGCGTTGCGGGCCAAAGGTGCTGACGTGCGGGCTGTTGTTCGGGCAAGCAGCGATCCGGCCAACGTGAAGGCGCTGGAAGCGCAGGGCGTAACCGTAGTTAACCTGGACATGAACAACGTATCCGCCCTGACAACCGCCTGTCAGGGCGTTTCCTGCGTGGTATCGGCCTTGTCTGGCTTCCGGGAGACCATCATCGGTACACAGCGTGTTCTACTCGATGCAGCCGTAGCGGCGGGTGTGCCCCGATTTATTCCCTCTGACTATTCGCTGGATTTTACTCGCTTTTCTGACGGGGAAAACCGGAATCTCGACCTTCGCCGCGAGTTTCACACGTACCTGGACAAAGCGCCCATTGCCGCCACAACAATATTCAATGGAGCATTTGCAGAGTTGATAACCGGTGCTATGCCGCTTGTTCTGTTCAAACCGAAACTGGTGCTGTACTGGGGTGATACTGACCACCGCATGGGCTTCACCACGATGGACAACACGGCTGAGTTCACCGCTAACGCAGCCCTTGACCCAACTACCCCTCGTTATCTTTACATCGCTGGTGATCAACTTAGCCCCCGGCAGATCAAAGACGTGGTGAGTGGCATATCGGGTGAGCAGTACCGGCTTTTTTGGGCAGGTAGCCCATTGGTGCTGAGCGGCCTGATCAAGGTTGCCAAAACGGTGGCACCCGGCGAGGGCGAGCTGTATCCCGCCTGGCAGGGCATGCAGTACATGCGCAACATGATCGACAAACGCGCCCGCCTCGACGGCCTCGACAACAATCGCTACCCGTCCATTCATTGGACAACGATCAAGGATGTGCTGACGGCGCATCTGAAAAGTTTGTAGACAGCGTTTTTGCCAAGTTCTATAGTGATATACAGGTTGTGGAAAATGTATGACACGTGCAAAATGAATACCCTTACTGGTGTTATTGGTCATCCTGACGTCGTGCCAGCGGGCGAACGAAAAAGGGCGTGAGGTGCTTGTTGTCTGCCTCGAAAAGGCGAAGAAGAAAGCAAGCCGTGCCATGCAATCGGGAGCCGAGGCGATAGCAGGAAACCTGACTACGACCCGAAAGTTTAGTTTTCAGGCTTGTTTTGGGAAACAGGACCGCCTTTCCGTGCAGGAGTTGGATGGCCTTCTAGTTGACATAACTCCCGGCTTTTACCAACGCTTTCTAACCTATAAGGCAGATCAGACCCAGATTCTGGCGTTTATTGGCACGTTACCAACAGAGCGACTCGATTACTCAAGTAAGGCCTGCGTTAGAACTGATTCGTCCGAAATGAATAAACGGCTGGCATATGTTGAAGCCAAGTTTCCAGACGTGAAAAAGCAGCTAGCCTTCTTCTATACGATCAGGTAATGCAGTATACTGGCTTATTACCACTGTAATAGGTTCCCTTTCGTTTATCATCTGGCATTTGATAAAGCGACAGGAACGGTCTATCACTTTTCAGAAGAGTATTGGGGTTGACCAGGTTTGGCGAAATGTGTCGTCGTCAGGCTTTATAGCGTACTAGTTAAGATGGATACGATGTTGCAAACCGAACGGCTGTTAATTCGAAAGCTGACCACAGCCGATGCCGCGTTTGTGCTCGAACTCGTGAATAGCCCCGGCTGGCTGGCGTACATTGGCGATCGGCAGATACGAACAGTCTCGCAGGCCGAAACGTACCTGCTAAACGGACCTCTAGCAAGCTACGAGGCCAACGGTTTTGGCTTGTACCTGGTTGAACGGAAAGCCGGCAAAACCCCGATTGGCATGTGTGGCCTCATCAGGCGAACGTACCTGGACTATCCCGACATTGGCTTTGCCTTTTTGCCTGCTTTCATGGGCAACGGATACGCTGTAGAGGCGGCTACGGCGATAATGCATGATGCCAGCGAAACGCTGAAACTGCCCGTTATCTGTGCCCTTGTTATGCCTTCCAACGGTCCGTCGATCAGCTTGCTGGGAAAGCTGGGCATGACTTACAGAAAGCCCTTTATATCGCCCGACACAAACGACGAGCTGATGCTGTTCAGTAGCTAACGTACCTGACAGGTGAAAGCCTATTGTCGACCCCTCATCTGAAATGGGCAACCGCCTCAGCCGCCGCTACGGATTTTATTTTGTCCGTTTATCAAGATTTTAGTGGGCTTTGTGGCAAAGGCGGGTAGTTTTCGAGCACATAACCAATCCAGAGATAAACCATGACCTCACACGAGATCGACTACAAGATCATTGGCGAAGATATTCAGGTAGTTGAGATAGAACTCGACCCCAATGAGACCGTCATTGCCGAGGCGGGCAGCATGCTCTTTATGGAAGAGGGCATCGTTTTCGAAACCAAAATGGGAGACGGCTCGCAGCCCGATCAGGGCTTCCTGGGTAAACTGCTACAGGCAGGTACGCGCCTTGTTACGGGAGAATCGCTGTTCATGACTCATTTCACCAACCGGGGGGGCGGGAAACGGAAGGTGGCATTTGCGGCACCTTATCCTGGTACGGTCATGCCGATTAACCTGGGCAACATTTATCAAAACACCCTGATTGTACAAAAAGACGGGTTTCTGTGCGCAGCGTTGGGTACGCGGCTGGGTATTCACTTTAACCAGCGGTTTGGCACAGGCCTGTTTGGTGGCGAAGGCTTCATTCTGGCCAAAATTCAGGGAGACGGGCTAGCCTTTGTGCATGCCGGCGGTGTGGTAATCGAAAAGCAATTGAACAACGAGGTGTTGCGGGTCGATACGGGTTGTGTGGTTGCATTCGAGCCACAAATCAACTTTAGTATCGAACGGGCGGGTGGTTTGCGTAGTATGGTATTTGGCGGCGAAGGTCTGTTTCTGGCTACGTTGCGTGGTACCGGCCGCGTCTGGATTCAGTCGATGCCGATCTCGAAACTGGTGCAGCGACTATCGCCTGGTGGCGGACAAGCCAACAAAGAAAGCGGTTCGGTACTGGGGCAACTGGGCAACCTGTTTGAATAACGACCCGGGTCAAACCTGAACTTTCGACCCGGCAGCTCCGTTTTTAAGAGCATATCGATGAATTGTGATGGAAGTTATTTGCACGAATGATAAGTTTCCGGCCCCGGTGCTGGCCTTCTACGCTGAGTTTGGCGTGAAAACCCCACAGCGTGATACGCTGTACACCATCCGGCAAGTGAAACAGCACACAACTGGCGAAACCGGCGTTTTGCTGGCTGAAATTCAGAACCCCGACGTACCTGTGAAACATCCGGTACTTGGAGAGGTCTGGTTTGAACCAACCTTCAACGTTAATCGCTTTGCTACCCTCATGGGGCAGCCCATCCGCGAAGAGGAGCTTGCCGACGTTAACGCATAGCCCGCCGGTACTGGTTGGGACGTTAACTGATAAACTGTATCAGAAACGAATACGCAAAAAAGCCGGATCGACGATCCGGCTTTTTTGTGCCTCCCTGTGTGCCTATAGGCTACAATCCTGGCTTGATAACCGCCTGGTTAGGCGTATAGGGGTAGCTAACTTTGTGGTTGTACGCTTCTGCTTAGCGAGTTTTAAAATGAAAATGGTACATTCGGGCTATTAATTGGCAAACAAAATCTTGAAATAAGCTTGTTTGCTAGTTTACATACAGGGCAACCGGCCATCTCGCTCGCCTGTTCTGTTGTGATTGAGCCATCAAGACAAAATACAGGAAGCTAAGTAGGTTTACCTGTATTGATGATAGTCCTCAGAGGACTGCCTCGCTTTGGTGAATTTTACTCATGAACGTCCGGTTTAGCTACCGGTGATCTTGTGTCCGGTTGTTCCAACCTGTATGTTAGTCTGTCCTGCACTACTTCAAACTATATGTAAGGACATATGCCTATAGGATTGAGCGAACTTTTTTGGCCTGATATATGATACTGTAAGGAAATACCATCTGAAATTTTGACTAAAATAGAGTTGGTTACTAACTTGGCAGATTGTAACCGAGTACGAATTTAGCCTTCTTTCTCACCTAACCGCGATGAACGGGCATTACACCGTAACTAAATGATCTCAAAAAAAGCAAAGTATGCCATCAAGGCATTGAAGGTTCTAACCGAAGAGTTTGGTAAAGGTCCGGTCCTGATCTCCTACATCTCGGCTCGTGAAAACATTCCTAAGAAATTTTTAGAGGCAATTCTTCTCGAATTACGCAACCACGGAATTCTGCAGAGCCAAAAAGGAAAAGGCGGTGGTTACCTCCTTCGTATCGATCCCGCTCGGGTCAATCTGGCTCAGGTGCTACGTGTTATCGATGGTCCCATTGCGCCAACTCCTTGTGTTTCACATAATTTCTACGTGAAATGCGATGATTGCGAAGATGAAGTGACCTGCGCCCTGAAGCCAATCATGGAGCGTGTACGTGACGCGAATCTGGGTGTTTACGAAAACACAACTCTATTGACGTTCCAAAACCTGGAGTCGTTGGCTACTAAGGAAATCGCCATTGGTGCTGCTCCTGCCAGCGTGCCCGACGCCGGCCTGATGTCGGCCTAGCGAATCAGGCGTATGGGAAATTGATACCTATTTTTTTGCTACTAACGGCCCCGGCAGACTCTGTCGGGGCCGTTGTGTTATAAGCCAGTGCTAAGCCATGAAAAGTTGGTCACTGGTAAAAAATAATTTAATCTATAGGTTTATAGAAAAAGCAGTGCGCCTGCATGATTATTGTGAGGGGGTTGGGTAGCATCTTACAAATAACCCGATTCAGCTATGACAACTTATTTTACGCTTGTGTCTGTCCGAAACAAAGTGGCAGTTGGTCTATTTTTTGCCTTTTTAAGTATCAGTATAATTGCTGATGCCAAAACATATACCTGCTCATGCGCCTATCAGGACGGCGGCAGCACTGTTTCCTTTGATTATGTTGCTGTTGGCTCGGGCTGTTGTACAGGTGCTACTAACACAGGCTCAGCTTTTTACTCCAGAACAACAGGCAATACTACAACTGAAGCCGGTTACATAGAACCATCTTTTGCCCAATCTATGTGCTGTGGCTATTGAGCGCGCAGGTTGATGCCTTTACTCAATGAGCGACAGTCTACTGCTCGCTTTTCGTTTCCCAGACCAATCACAGTATACGTATGAAACAGGTTATGTTAATGGCGCTTCCACTCGCTTTCATGGTGGCGTGTACCCAAGACGTGAAGTCATCGGAGCAGATGACTTTGCAAGCACAGAAAGAAAGAGCAATGATCGAGAGAGGCGTTCAATCGTTGCGTATTGCCAGTTTCTATATTGCCGATCCGCAGGATGCATCAACGAATGAAGCAACTGTGCCAACGGAAACTATGGCTGTTTTCGCTAAAAAAAGTAGGCTGTATCAAGGTGGTGCCCTCGTCAAACAGTCCGCTTCATTAGCGAGCCAGCAGTATAAATCGTTTATACAAGCCAACGCTGCCAATCCCCACGTGCGGCAGTTCCGTCGCGAAACCGCCGAGAAATTCCTGACGGAAAACCAGGCACTATCAGCCACCGATAAAGCCTACTTTACCAATGAACTGATCATAAACCGGTCGTCAAACCTGGCCCTGATTAGCTCATCGCTCTTGAGCCTTCGGGGCAACATCAGCGCGGCCGAACACGCGATCATGCGGCTGGAAGCCCAGAGACTGATGGATCAGTATGAGACACATTACAAACGGGAATTAGCCAACACGAAAGAACGGCCTGAGCAAACCTACCGGCAGCGGGCCATGAAAGCACTCGACAGCCGGTTTGCCGAACTGGTGCTGACTATGGTCGACGAAAACCGGCGGCTTATTCAAAATAACGTTAACTGATCGTTCGATCAGGAATCAACGGAATGCAAAATGGCTTCGCAAAACCGATCTGCGAAGCCATTTTGCATTCCGTTGATCCTCAATCATTAAGCGTGTCATGTGTTTATCAGAGACGTTTTCAGAAAACTACTATATAGCTTAAAAAATATTTCTAATAATACTTGACACACACGTTTTTTTTGCAAATAGTGATGTTTTCAACCGATAAACTTATGTGTCTCTTGTTAACAAAACTATTTAGAGAACCATTTGCCAAACGGAACATTGCTCTCTTCATCGTTTTCGTACTATATGCTGTTACACAATTAGCATTTGCTCGGGAGTACGTATGTGAATGTACATTTTAGTCAGTGGTGTTCGGTACGATGTATGATATGTGGCTACAGCGGGTAGTAGTGTAGGCTGTTGTACTGGTTCAGTAAGCGCGGCACTCGTTACGAAAAAACAGAATGGTACAGTCATAGAGAAAGGATACGTAAAGGGAGATCTAGGTCAGTCATTCTGCTGTAGGGATCAAATGCCGACTCCTGAATAACTGTGTGTTCTGCTTTTAGAACAAAAAATTCAAACACATAATACAACTTATTAAGGTTAGGGCATTCATTACAGATTACTCATTTCACCATTAATTAAAACTGACATGAAACTTTATATTGCTCTACTACCAATTGCTCTACTGGGAGCTTGCAAAACTGATACGGATGTTCGGTAGGATACGGCTACTTCGCTCAGCCGTGAACAGGCTAAGATTGAGGCACAGCTAAAGTCAGCGCGGTTGACCCGCTTTTTTATTGCCGACTCTACAGACTTGGCGACGCTTGAGCTCAATGCTACCGATGAAGGGACCCGCAAACTAAAACAGCTAAGCGGTTTATATCAGGATGGTACGTTGAAAGGTGCAAGGACAGCGTCATTTACAAAGCTGTATGCCGCGTTTGTAGCTGAACAGAGCCGCAATGCCAACATTCGTCAGTTCAGGCGTGAAACAGCCGAGAAAATAATGGCGCAAAGTGCTGACATGAGCCTAACCGATAAAGCCTACTATACCAACGAGTTAATCACCTACCGGTCAGACGATGTAAAGCTGATTGGGAAATCGATTACAGCATTGAAAGACAAACTGCCGGCCGAAAGCCATGCGCAAATGGTCGCAAAAGCGCAGCAATTATTTGATCAGTATGAAGCGCATTTTCAAAAGGAGCGTATCGAATACAGCAGAAAGCAGGGGGAAACCTATCAGGAACGGGCTATTTATGCGCTCAATAGGGTGTGGGCTGAACAAGGCATGGCGGTGGTTCGTGAAAGTCGGCAATTGCTATAGCCAATTAATGGTCAAGTTCGTTGTTACAAGAAATGCCCCGGCTAAAAGTGCCGGGGCATTTCTTGTAACAACGAACTTGACCATTAATCCACGATGCCCACCGGCTGATGCTCGGCGCGGAGCAGGTCATTCACGGTCTTAACCGGATTGAAGGTGATCAGTGGCACTTCTACAAACAGCGTGTTCCAGTTGGCCATTGCGCCGTTCCAGAGGCCGGGGAGTTCCTGCGCTTTCAGGTCTTTGCCGTCTTTCGATTTGGCCGTAATAAAGCCCGTCAGCGGGTCACGGAAATCGGGCAGGTTGTATTTCTGGCCCTGCCGGTTTTTCAGGCTGCACACCAGGTCAACGGGGTTAAAGTGTGTGGCCTGCTCAAACAGAGTTTTCTGCTGGGCATCGTCCATATCGATTTGGGCCGATTCCACCACTTGCAGTGACACCGAACCATCAGCGTTTTGTGCCCAAAACGGACCGCCACCCGGTTCGCCTACGTTTTTTACCATGCCACAGGCCCGGATTGGCCGGTCGAGCTTCTGGCGATAATAGGCCAATTTCTCATCGGCGCTCAGGCTGGCGAAATTGGCGGGCGGTGTCACGCAGAGAGTCGTCTGCAAAAAGGCATCGGCTTCGGCCAGGTAGCCATCGCTTACCGATTCTGATTCAAGCAACTCCTGTAGCCGGAACAATTGCTTCTGCGCGTCGAGTAAGACGGTGGCCAGTACCTTTTTATAGGTCACGGTCGTTTCTTTCAGCTCGTCGGGCACTACGTTGTCGATGTTCTTGATAAACACCAGATCAGCGTCGATGTCGTTCAGGTTCTCGATCAGCGCCCCGTGCCCTGCCGGGCGGAATAGCAACGACCCGTCAGCATTGCGGAAAGGGGTATTGTCGGGGTTAACCGAAATGGTATCCGTTGCTTTCTTCTGTTCCGAAAAGGTTACGTCAAACTCCACGCCCAGCCACGATTCGTAGTCGGCCAGTTCGTGTTTGATCAGCTCTTCGAAGCGGCTCCGGTGTTCGGGCGACACCGTGAAATGAAGCTGTACCCGTCCATCGCTGTTGGCGTAAGCGGCCCCTTCAACCAGGTGTTCTTCAACCGGGGTACGTGGTCCGTCGGCGTAGTTATGAAATTTCAGCAGACCTTTAGGCAGGCTGCCGTAGTCGAGCCCTTTATCAGTAAGCAGGTACGTCAGCACTGTTTTCTGATCGGCAGTATCGAGGTCAAGCCCATCCTGGCTCATGGCCGCCTTCAGGTCCTCATAGAACGCGAAGTCGGATAATTGAGCAAAGAAGCCTTCGGTCGCTTTATCGGTCTTACCCTCCAGGGCGGCAAACAGCGATTTAAACATACGGGTGGCGGCTCCCGATGCAGGTACAAACTTTATAAGGGCCAACTCGGGTGCCTGTTCATCGAACTGCCGGGTGTAGCGGGTCAGTTGCTCATCGGGTACGCGAATAATGCCATCGCCGACGGTAGCCGCCCGAATTACATGCAGAAAAGGGAATCCATCGATAAAATGCCGGATTTGCTGGTCGACCGTTTGGGTAGTCGTGCCCTGGGCGGTAATCTGGTCGAGATCGGTTGAGGTAAACATGCGGAACTAAGAGTTTTAGGCGGGCAAATTGCCCTTTTCGCTCAAGTATCGCAAGGGGACGTGCCGAAAACTTAGCAAACTGTCACCGTTGAATCAGTACCTTACGTACCCGGGTTGGCTGCCCCTCGGCCTGTAATTGAACCAGCAGCAGTCCACTGGCCAGATCCTGAGTCGATACAACGGTCAGGTCGCCCTGACGAGCCACATCCTGCACCACCCGGCCCTGCGTAGTTACTAGCTTAATCCGGGCTTGTGCACCCGCCCCCGGCCATTGAACATACAGCCGCTCGGCAGTTGGGTTGGGGTACACGTTAACAACAACGTCGGGTTCGGTAGCGGTAATTACATAGGCGATAGTGGCCGATGCCGCCGATGAGCAGCCATTAACGGTATTAATAACATAGTAGCTGCCGGCTGCCTGTGGGGTAAAACGCGGATTGGTCGCGTTGCTGATAGGCCTGTTCTGGGCGTCGTACCACTGGTACGTTCCTGTTCCCATGCCTACTAGCTCATCACCTTCCTGCTTAGCTGTTGGCGCGGCGGGCGCAGCGGTAACTGTCAGGCTGCCCAACTCGCTTACAGACGTACCCAACACCGTTCGTACCCGATAAACGCCTGCGGCCAGTGTAGCCGGAATGGGTATACTGAGGCTGGAGAGGGTAGTATCGGTTACTGCCGACTGGCTCAGGGGCACGGTAAGCGTAAGTACTGGCTGGGTAAAATTACCCGCCACATTGGCGACTTGAACAACGGGCTGCTGACCAACATATCCTTTATAGCGGGTTCTCAGCGCGGCGCTGCTACCCTGGCAAATGGCCGTAGCGGGAGCAGTTAGCTGAGTCACCACCGACCGCATCAATAGCAGGAAACGGGCCGGACTGGTAGTTGTGCCAGCATAGGTGTTGGTGCCAATGGTAACCGTTCCGTTTGTGAGGCCCGACAATAGCAACGATCCGTCGGCGTAGGCCTGCACAATTTCCACGCTTGTGTTGTCGGGCTGTCCGCTGGTCAACGAAATGCTGCCAATCCGGGTCGTATTTCGTCGGGTAAAAGTGGTCGCATACTCGGTCAACACCAGTTCGTAGCCAGTGGGTGTTGCTGTTTCCGGGCGTGTGGCCAACGTATAGAACGTACCCGACGAGTTCACTGCCCTGGCGAAACTTAGGGCAATGGCATTAGCCCTGGCGGTGTTCACTTCGCTAAACACCGTTTTGCGGGTAGAGTCAGCCTTGACGAGTCCGTAGCCATAGAAACCAGCAAATGTGCCGCTGCCGTACGAATGAGTCGTGGTAAAGTACGTATTCTTCTCGTCGAACCCGGTCCAGTCCAGAAAAGCGTCTGTTCTCAGATTTGACCCAACGGAGTACGGATATAGATCATTCACAGCGAAACGACCAACATCGAAGGTAACCGGCTCGCTTCCAAATCCTTTCTGAGGGTCTACACTTAAAAAGCTGAGGTTCCTGAATGTTAAGTTGTTCCCCGTGCGGCTCGATAAAGCCAGCACCGTTTGCTGGTTTGGTAGCGGTAACGGTTTTACGCTAAATTGTGCGGTAGGGTTGTTTAACGACCAGGGATTTACCGGTGCGTTGAGGTTGCCAGCAGCATCGAACTGGGTAAACGTAAACGAGGGTCCGTAAGGCAACGACCAGATTGCCATACCGCTGCCATTAGTTTTAATGTAGAGTTGGTAGTTGTAGCCGCGCTGACCCTGTTGGTAAAGAAAACGCCGGGTCAATGCACCAGTCGTATCATATACGCTTATCGAATCGACAGCCATCAGGTAAAGGTTACCCGTCTGGTCGGCTTTGGCGTCGTATAGGGTAGCCGAACTCATTTTTTTCTCCCAGCCAACCTTGCCCTGGCCGTCGTAGTATCGGAATGTATTGTCGGGCAGTTGGACCCAGCTCTGTTTGCGGGCGTTGGTAATGACTTTCTGCGTGGTGACGGGCAGGTTGGCTGACCAGCCAACCTGATCGGTCGATAGCGTTTGGAAGAGTGGGTCGGGGCCAACGGCTACCAGAAACTGGGTAGGTGCGGCCTGGGTACCTGTAAATGTGACATTTCCCACGGTCATTGTGCCACTGGTAATGCCCGCGAGGACAAGTGTACCAGCCGACGTACGGGTTAGCACTGTCAGGCGGTTCGTTTCCTGACTGGGAGAGCTGCTGCCCGTGGTGCGCACCGTGCCAACGTTCAGGCTGTTGATCAGCAAAAAACGCTTATTGTCCCGGAATGGTGTAGTCTCGTCAATAGTCTGATACTCGTTGATAATCAGATCGCTGCTAAAACCAGAAGCCACCGAATTACTTACTGTCTGCGTAGTAATCAGGTTTCCGCGCGTGCTCATGTACCGGCTAGCCGCCACGCTGATTGCTCGGCTATCGGTTGTGCCGTATTCGAGTACCCGTCTGTTAAACTGATAGTCGGCAGATGGGTTAGTGGTGACACGCTGGCCGTATAAGACATAGCCAGCCTGTGCAGAATCTACCTGTGTGCCTGCCTTTAGGTAGTTAGCTTTGAACCCAATATAGGCCGTCTGTCCATCAGAAAAGAAGGGCAGGCTGCTTTGTCGGATAGCTGGAAGCGAAGAAGAGGATGAATTATTCAGCGCATAGCGTGGGCCGTCTATCAGGGTTTCATCGACGGCCTTAATCGCTGGCTGAGGGGCTGTTTTCACGTTGAATAAGCTGGGCTTCACGTTGACCGTATCCGCCTGAAAGCCCACCAGTACATCGTTGCCATTATACACTACGGGCCGGATAGGGCGAATCAGCCTCGGGTTGGTCGTCGTAGCTGCAATGAGCCTGGTTAGTCTACCATCTGCCTGAGCAACGTAGCAGGTAAGCTGGCGAACACCAGCGGTATTGACCCCCGTTACCACGCTGCTCCCTAGTGCATTCAGGGTTACGGTCAGGTATCCCGCCTGCCCAGGTACGTTTGAGAGGCTATCGAGTACGTTTCGCCAGGCTAACGTCTGGTTAGCATCGTATTTTTCCAACACGGGCTGACCGTTGGCTGGCAGACCAACCAGCACCACCTGCCCCTGTGCATCGACAGCGAAATCGGTCACGCTTAGCGCTGATACGGTCTTGGTCCAACTGACTTTCCCCTGCAGATCAATAACCTGAAATGTATTAGGAGCGCTTAGGACCCAGGTGTTGCCCGCAGCATCAACAACCGTTTTTATGGTGCTGGTAGAGAGGGGGGCCGACCAGCGCAGGCGGGCGGGGTTCAGTGTTTCCTGAGCATGGGCAGTGCTTAGCTGCATAAACAGGATACCTAGTGTACATAGGCACGTAAAAAGGTGTTTCATAGCGTGAGTCTAGTTGGTCTGCCAAACTACTTGTAATTAACGCTTTACACCAGTGCTGTAACTAAAAATTACTGTAAGGTTTATTACTAAATGACCAAGCCTACCCGCCTCATGCTGATCTGTTTATAACAGGCTGGCCACTACGTTGATGCTGAGGGCCACGATAAGCGTATTGAAGCCGAAGGAAAGCAGGCTGTGGGTAAGAATGAGTCGCCTGAACGGGGCCGTAGTTGGGCCTACGTCGGCCACCTGGCTGGTCATGCCGATACCGAAAGCCACGTAGGCAAAATCGGCGTAACCGGGCTGTTTCGTATCCGGGAAGTTCAGGCCGCCGGCGGGATTATGCTGGTAATACAGATGCGCGTACCGTAGCGTAAATAGTGTATGCAGCAACGTCCAGGAACTGATGACCGTAAGCACCGACAACGCTACGTACCCTTGCAAATGAACCGGGTGCAGAGTCTTCACCGAATTGAGCAGGAAGATCACGGCGAAGAGGCTGGCCACGGCGGCGAAGATGGCAAAGGAAAGAATCAGAATTCGGCTGGAATCCTGAATGCGGTAGGTTTGCCGGGTTTCGTGAGGCAGCAGGTACGTCATGGATACCCAGGCCAGCACGTTGGTCGTAAGGGCGTAACTTACGTACATCAGCAGTACCTGAATGGGCCAGATAACCAGCTGGCTACTGATGAGGTAGGTAATCAGGGAAATGCCCAAACCAATGGCGAGCCGGTGGTGAGCATCTAAACGAGCAATCTGCTTAAGCATACTGTAGGGGGCTACTCTATCGTTGAGTAGCTTTGCTGGAAATGTAGTGAGCCGGTTCCACTAAAGGTAAAGGCCGAGTCGAAATAATAGCTTATGAAACGTTTTTGCCTGGTTATAGGGCTGTTGGCTCTCTTGACGGCCTGCGAACAGGACCCCAACGTGGTGTATAAAGAAAATGCCGACATCGAGAACGGGAAATGGTACGTGAAAAACGCGCCTTCGTTCCGATTCACTATTACCGACGCCAGCATTCCCTACGATCTCTACTATACGCTGCGTAATAACCTGACGTACCCCTACTATAACCTCTATTTGACACGCTACCTCACCGATGAGCAGGGGCGCGAAATCGAATCGCGTCTGGATGAGTTAATCCTGATGGATCCTAAAACGGGTGAACCTCGTGGTAAGGGGCTCGGCGATTTGTACGATAATAAGGTGCTGATGAAACGCGCTTACCGGTTTGCCAAACCAGGTACGTACGTGATGCGAATAAAGCAGTATATGCGGCAAGACCCGCTCCCGGATGTGGTGAGCGTAGGTATCAGTGTGGAGAAAAGCGAAAAATGAGTTACTGAATTTAGTTTATAAACTGCATGTCGGCCATTGGAGCTTTCCACGGGCTGGCATCAGGCGTTGTATTATCCTGACCTACGTATGAACGATCTAATACCTCTCTTTCCCCTGAGCCTGGTGGTATACCCTGGCGAAGACCTGAACCTTCATATTTTCGAGCCGCGTTATCGTCAGTTGGTAAGCGAATGCATCGACGAAGAAAAGACGTTTGGCATTCCTGCCTTCATTGATAATAAGCTGCCCGGCTACGGTACTGAGGTACACGTGACCACCCTGCACAAACGCTACGAGGATGGCCGGATGGACGTTAAAACAAAGGGCCTGCGCATTTTTAAACTGGTCGATTTTGTCAATCCAATTCCCGACAAACTTTACGCGGGGGGACGTGTTCAACTGCTTGAGCCGGAGGACGCAACCAGTGCGGGTACGTACCTAACCCCGCTGCTCGAACGCCTTGGGCGGTTGTATGATCTGCTCCAGATTGAAACCGACTACGACCCGACAAAATCCCCTTTATTTTCGTACCGCATTGCCCACAAAGTCGGCTTGTCGATTGAACAGGAATACGACGTGTTGACGATGGATACTGAAGCGGAGCGGCAGCAGTTCCTGATTCGCCACCTCGACAAGGTCATTCCCGTTGTAGCCGACATGGAGCGTACCAAAGATCGCATCAAAATGAACGGTCACTTCAAGAACCTGGATCCGCTTACGTTTTAGAGTCTGGTCGTAACGCGGCCCTAAGTCCGTACTACCAATGCGTCAGCAAAGGCGGATTGAAGGCCGCGTTACAGCCATCCACTTGACTTACCCTTTCTCCTCGGTCTTACCCACTTTCTTCACCCGTTTGGGCAGTTGCTCGGTTAGTTCCTGGAGGTTTTTGATCGGCGGTCGGGGCTTCTCAGCTTCGCCGATCAGGAAACCGTAGGGCGTCAGTCCCTCAACTGCGTCGAAAATAACTTTGAGAATGGCTGTCAGGGGTAACGCCAGAATCAGGCCGGGCAATCCCCAAAGCGACTCCCACAGCAGCAGTGCCACAATGGCGGCCAGTGGGTTGATGCTCACCTTCGATCCCACGATGTAGGGGGTAACAAAATTGCCCTCCAGCGCCTGCACGAACAGGAATACGCCAATGACGCCCAGTGCTTTTAGTGGGTTGTCCTGCGTAACGAGGGTATAAGCCGCCGGTAAGAGTGACCCCAGTGAGATGCCGAAATACGGAATCAGAACAAGGCTAGCCCCAAAGAAACCGAAGAAGACAGCATAGTCGACGCCGAGGATCATCAGGCCTACGGTCATCAACGTACCTGTCACCAGAATAACCAGCAGTAATCCGGCCAGATAGTCTTTTACCACATCGTAGATCTTGGCCAGAATGGTATCTACTTTAGTACGGCGTGTTTGGCCGAACACTTTGTAGAAGAACGACCGGAAAAAGTCGCGGTAGAGCAGGAAAAAGAAAATAAACAGCAGCACAATCAGCACGTCGGTAAGCGTACTGGTGGTGGCTAGCAGGGTGGTTGTTAGAATGGTACCGCCCGTTTCGAGCGCCGTATTCAGGTATTTCCGGGCTTCGGTTACCTGACGTTTGCGATCGATGTTGAAATGCTCATCGGCGTAGACTTGCAGGTTGCTGAACAGTTTATTTCCCTTCTCAATCAATTGGGGAAGCACCTCGGCAAAACTGCTGATCTGGGTGGTGACTGCGTACAGAATCCCCACGATAACGGCTAGCGTTAGCACGAGGCAGATCAGAATGGCTAAAATTCGGGGTACGCCCCAGCGCTCGAGCCGGGAGCAGAGCGGGAATAGCAGAACAGAAAACAAAATAGCAAATACCAGCGGCACCAGGAGTTCCCGCAACTCATGAAGGCCATACACCAGAATCAGGAGCGACGTCAGGGTGGCGGCCAGGCGAACGGGGTAGGATTGCTGAACTTCGGTAGCGCGATTCATCATAGTATCAGTAACTAGTAAACAGAGAGCATAAAGGATGATCAAATAGTCGCAAACAAGTGGCAACGCGTCGGATAAGTCGGTAGCTTAGCGAAGCTATTGATTAGCGCTTTATGAGAATTGAACATGCTCCCCTGGCTCCTTAACGTATTAATCGGTATAAAGGTCGGATTTTGTTCGTGTACGCCCGAAGTTCGGCGCCTTGGCGTATCACGTGTGCGTTCAGACTATCGTGTTGAGCAACTGGCCAATCGCCTGCCACCTGTCGTCAACGAGAGTTCCGGACTAGCCCGCCGAACGCCCAGCACGGTCTGGACGCACAATGATGGAGGCGGCCGGCCAACGCTCTACGCTGTATCGCTGGAAGGTAGTTCGTCGGGTACGTTGCTGGATTCGCTGGCGTTGCCTACGCTCCAGAATGTAGATTGGGAGGACATCGCTCAGCAGGATTCGTCTGCGCGGGGGGCGGCTCGCCTCTTTGTGGCTGACCTCGGCAATAACTTCAATACCCGGCGCGACCTGGCGATCCATATCGTTGACCCCGACCGGGTAAAACTGCCGGAAACGATCCGGCTTCGGTATGCAGACCAGACCGATTTCCCGCCCTGGAAACGTAATTTCGACTGTGAGGCGGTCTTCTACCGAAGCGATAGTTTATTCCTGCTGTCGAAGAACCGGTCGGGGCATTCGGTGCGCCTGTACGGGGTCCCGGCCCGGGCAGGCAACTACGTGCTGGCACCTCTGGATTCGGTGTTCGTCAAGTCGATGGTGACGGGTGCGGCCACGAGCCCGGACGGAAAAACGCTGGCCGTGCTGACCTATGGTAAGGTGTTGTTCTTCAACCTTGCCGAACAGGCTGCCACGCGCCTGAACCGGCCGATAGGCTGCCTGCGTTTGCCGCGTGGCCAGGCTGAAGGGATTGCTTTTCTGACTGATACCGAATTGGTTATCTCTAATGAGCGCGGGCGGGTGTACCGGCTGCTGCGTCGCTGAAAAACGAGTCCTTTAGCAGCTGATGATACGTTATCTTTATGTTAACAGTTTAATTGGGCGCATAACTTGCTGACAATGCCCGCTAACTTTCCGGCCAACGCATTTTGTTGCTACACACATGAGTACAGAAAAAGCCCATCGCATACTGGTTGTTGACGATGATCCGGACATTGTTGAGTTGCTGGATTATAACCTCCAGAAAGAAGGCTACGAGGTACGTACTGCCCCTGATGGCCGTAAAGCCGTTGAGATAGCCCGGACGTTTCAGCCTGAACTGGTTCTGCTCGACATTATGATGCCCCACCTTGACGGGATCGAGGCTGGTCGGCAACTGCGCGCCCTGCCCGATCTGCGGCAGACCTACATTCTTTACCTTACCGCCCGCTCGGAAGAATATTCGGAGGTGGCCGCTTTCGACGTGGGGGCCGACGATTACATCACCAAACCCATAAAGCCCCGCGCTCTGATGAGCCGCATTAACGCGCTCTTTCGCCGCGAGGCTCAGAAAGCTGAAACCGGTGATTTGATCCAGATTGCCGACCTGAGTATAAACCGGAAAAACTATTCGGTGAACCGGGGCGACCAGACCATCATTCTGCCAAAGAAAGAGTTTGAACTCTTCTTCCACCTGGCTCAAACGCCCAACAAGGTTTTTAGCCGCGAAGAATTGCTGCAAAAGATCTGGGGTGCCGATATTTACGTGCTCGAACGTACCGTTGACGTCCACATTCGCAAGCTCCGCGAAAAGATCGGCGAAGGCTATATCCGCACGCTAAAAGGCGTTGGGTATATGTTCGAGGTAGCTTAAAAGGAAAGCGGGAAAGGAGGCAGGAGAAAAGGGAGGCTTCGCTAGTTTACGATTGCCACTAAACAGCGCCCCTTTTCTCCTGCCTCCTTTCCCGCTTTCCTCCTCTCTTCCCATGTCCCTTTCTCCCCGATTTATTGCGCTCATTCTGGCCTTGCTTATCGCCGGGCTGACCATGGCCTTTCTGGCGTTTGTACCCGGTACCAACAGCAATATGCTGTTTGTGGTGGGTACGTCGTCATTTCTGCTGTCGTTCTTTCTGGTACTTTACACCATCGATATTCTGGTGTATCGGGAGATTACCAAGCTCTATGATGCCATTCGGAAGCTGAAAGTGCGCGACTTCTCTATATCGCGTAAGTCCATCCTCAAAACAGGTAATCCGTTTAAGAAGCTCAACGACGAAATCTTCGTTTACGTAGCCCGGAAGCAGAAAGAGATCGACGAGCTGAAGAAGATGGAACAGTTTCGCCGTGAGTTCCTGGCTGATGTCTCACACGAGCTAAAAACGCCCATTTTTGCGGCGCAAGGCTTCATTCATACGCTGATTGACGGAGCGGTGGATGATGAGTTTGTGCGCGACAAATTCCTGGCTAAAGCCGCCCGCTCGCTCGATGGCCTTGATCTACTGGTGCAGGATCTGGTGGCGTTATCGCAGTTGGAAACGGGCGAGCTAAAAATGCATTTCGACCGGGTTGATATTCGGCAGGTCGTTGAGAATATTTTCGAGCAACTGGAGAGCCTTGCCAATGCCCGGCAGACAGTACTGAAAATCAAGGCAGTACATCCCGGTTCGGTTTGGGTCAAGGCCGACCGGCAGCGGATTACACAGGTGATGACCAACCTAATCCAGAATGCGGTGAAGTACGGCAACGAACAGGGAAAGGTAGTGGTGAGTTTGGAAGAAGACGGCAAAAAGCACATCCAGATCGCGGTGAAAGATGATGGCCCCGGCATTCCGCCCGAACACCTCAACCGTATTTTCGAGCGGTTCTACCGGGTCGAGAAAAGTCGCTCGAAAGAGCAGGGGGGCACTGGTCTTGGCCTCGCCATTGTGAAGCACATTCTAAATGCGCACAAAACAAAAATCACCGTTACCAGCCGCCTGGAGAAAGGCACCGAATTCCGATTCAAGCTGGATAAGGAATTGTAGGGGTAGCCGAAACAGCGGGTTGCCCCTACGGTTTATGGTTATCTTTGCAGTATGAAACTGAATTTCTCAGACCTCATCCTGTTTGAGGACGACGATTATATAGTCATCAACAAGCCGCCGTATGTAGCGGCGCTGGATGAACGTACCCCCGACCGATCGGGTCAGAGCATCCTGCGCATGGCCAAAGCTTACAGCGACGATGCGCAACTGGCCCACCGGCTCGATAAGGAAACCTCGGGCGCGCTGGCGATTGCCAAACACCCGGAGGCGTATCGGCACCTGGCCATGCAGTTTGAGCACCGTGAGGTGACCAAGCGCTACCATGCCGTTACCAATGGCGTGCACAACCTGGAAGGCATCTCGGTATTCCTGCCCATTGCCCCCAGCCGGGATGGTACCTACGTGAAGATCGACCGCGAGAAGGGCAAAGTAGCCGAAACGATATTTAATACCCTGCGCGCTTACCGGAACACAACGCTGGTAGAGTGCATGCCCATTACGGGGCGGATGCACCAGATTCGGGTTCACCTGCAATGCCTCAAAGCGCCCATCGTCAGCGATGCGACGTATGGCGGTAAACCCGTGTATCTCTCGCAGATCAAGCGCGATTTTAACCTGAAAATGGACACGGATGAGCAGCCGCTTATTCAACGCGTGGCCCTGCATGCCCATTCGTTAACCTTCACCCAACTCAACGGCGAGGAACTGACCGTTGAGGCACCCTATCCCAAGGATTTTGGCGCGCTGGTGAAGCAACTGGAAAAGAATCTTTAGACTAATACCCCAAAATCATGTTCATTCACTCTGTGTATTTCTGGCTGGCCAGCCCTGAATCCGATACTGACCGCGCCGCCCTGAAAGTTGGTCTGGAAACCCTGCGTGGTGTCGAGGCCGTTCACGATGCGTCGATCGGTACCCCTGCCCCAACGCGCCGCCCCGTCATCGATCACACGTATGATTTCGCCCTCCTGCTGACGTTCACTGACGAAGCGGCCCACGATGTGTATCAGACGCACCCCATTCACCTGGCCTTCGTAGATAATTGCAAGCACCTCTGGTCACGGGTTCAGATTTACGACGTAGCAACGAACTAAAAAAGGTTTGACGTTTGCTGTTTGTGGTTTGACGTTGCGCTGCTGACTCACCGTCTCGTTAATTGGTAGCGTAAGGCCAAACCACAAACGTCAAACTAAAAAATATGACCGCACACGACATTGTATCCGCGTATTACAGTGCTTTCAACGCGAAAGACTGGACGAAAATGCTATCGTTGTTGAGCGACGATGTCCGTCACGATAGCAACCAGGGCGACACCCGCGTTGGAAAGGACGCTTTCACGACCTTCCTCCAGCACATGGACGATTGCTACGACGAAACCCTGACCGATATGGTGATCATGACCGAGCCAACCGGCACACGCGTCGCCTGTGAGTTTGTAGTGAACGGAACCTACAAAAAAACGGACGGCGATCTGCCCGAAGCAACAGGGCAAACCTATGTGTTGCCTGCCGGCTCCTTTCTCGAAGTAGCTAACGGCCAGATTACCCGGGTGACCACCTACTATAACCTGCCCCTCTGGGAGTCGCTGGTACTCGGATAGTACGCTGGTAGTACGCGGATTTTCGGAGGCAACTGGATTTGAGCTACTTGAGTCGAATGATCCGTTTAAAGCTAATCCGCGCAAGTCGGTTTACGTCCTTAAAGTCCGCGTACTATAAATCTTATGACCTGCAAGCACTACATCGGCTCCGAAATTCGGGAGGCATTCGACGGGTTGGCGCAGTTGCGAATTGCGGTTTTCCGTGAGTTTCCATACCTCTACGAAGGCTCGATCGAGTACGAAAAGACGTACCTGAATACCTACGCCGAGTCGGAACGGGCCATGCTGTTTGCCGTCTATGATAGCGACCGGATGGTGGGCGGCACCACCTGCCTTCCGCTGCTCGATGAGACCGCTGAGGTACAGCGGCCATTCAGTCGGGAAGGCTACGACCTGAGTACGATCTTCTATTTCGGCGAAAGCCTGTTGCTCCCCGCCTACCGGGGACGTGGGCTGGGTCATCGGTTCTTCGATGAACGCGAAGCACACGTTCGCACATTTGGAACGTACCTAACCACGACTTTCTGCGCCGTACAACGCCCGGCCGATCACCCCCTTCGCCCCGCCGACTATCGCCCACTCGATGCTTTCTGGCAGCAGCGCGGTTACCAACTCAACCCAGCGTTGCAAACTACATTCAGCTGGCCCGATCTGGGAGAGGTTACTGATTCGGGAAAAGTGATGCAGTTCTATACGCGAGCTCTACCTCGCCAAGACGTCAGTCCGCTTCAGTCCATCACCTCAACGGCAAATTGCTGAAAACCAGGATAGGAGGTAAGGTCATTTCCGTTCAAAAATCACATACCCGTTTTCTTCCTTCACAACCCGTAAATTGGGATTAGCCCGATAGCCGTCGGCGCTGGTGATTTTGGTGATTAGGTACGTGGGCTTGTCAACGGGGCCGTCGATCAGGTACGTCTCCTGCTTGGTACGTGGGTTCACGGGAGGCTGTTTGCGGAAATAAAACAGCTGGGCGTAACTCTTATAGCCAATCGGTTCAGCGTACACAGGCTGCCCCTGTTTCGACTCGTAGAAGCGAATAACTGTGCCCTGTACGTATTCCTCGATCTTCGGAACCACAATGCTCAGATATAGCCATAAACAAACGGCAGTCGACAGAAATAAGGCCCAAACCGAGCCGGGAAGGCCAGTGCCGGGTACTAACCGCCGCCGCTGAATTACCCCTGACAACCGGACAATAGCCGCCAGCAATACCGCCAGGTACGTTGCGCCGATGATCCACTCCCAACCGCCCCAGCTAACGTTAGCCTGTAAGTTGGCAACGGCAAACGGGTCTTTGATGTAGGGGATAAGCGTCGTTTTAAATTGCCCCACTACCGGCAACAGCGTCAGCAGCAGGCCAAGCAGACCACCAATGAATAGCAGCCCAACCGTTAGCCAGCGTGGCCAGGTGGCGCGGCCAGTCAGCAGGTCGTGCAGATGGCGGGCGGCGAGGTACGATACCGGAAACCAGGCCATGCTTGAATAGTGCACAATCTTGGTTTTTACGATCGAAAACAGGATCATAACCACCCAGAATAGCGCTACCATCCACAACCGGAAGTCGCGCGGGTCACGGTCGGCGACCAGGTACCGAATGGCGAAGATGGAAAGCGGGAAACAGCCGACCAGTACCACTACAAAATGGTAGTAAAAAGGCTGGCCATGCCCGGCGTCGGGGGTGCTGAATAGCCGAATCTGGTAGGTAATGAACTCTTCCAGAAACCAGGGGCCGTTGCGGATAACCTCCAGGCCAAACCAGAGCGACGCAATGCCAAGTGCCACAACTATGGCCAGCAAGGCGTGTGGTAACCGCAAAACCGGCCGAAAGCGATTAACCGCCCAGACAATGACGAACGTAAGTCCGGCCAGAAGCGCACCCACGGGCCCCTTGGTAAGTATGGCAAGACCGACGAACACACCCGCTATAGCCACCGACGACAGGGCACCTGCTTTTCCGTACCGTTGAACGGCTTCATATACGTAGCAGACACCCAGGAAGATAAACAGATTGAAGGTGGGGTCGATGATGCCGGTTTTGAAGTACAAATGGGGGGTTAAGGCGCCTAGGTAACCCAGCGCCCAGAGCAGGCCAAACTGAGGGCCATGCAGGCGTTTACCGACAAAGAAGAAGGTGAGCAGGGTAATAATGCCAATCAGCGCGTTGGGCAACCGGGCGGCGTATTCACCTACGCCCAGCCCATTCATAGCCGTGGCTTGGAGCCAGAAAAAGAGCGGCGGCTTTTCCCAGAATGGCTCGAAATTGATCTGCACACGAGCAAAATTTCCCGTCACCAGCATTTCCCGCGCCGACTCGGCAAAATTGATTTCATCCCAGTCGAACAGGTGAACACGGCCCAGAAACGGCAGAAAAAAAAAGGCACCCAGGGCCAGAATAAGAAACGGGTAATAGCGCGGAGCTGGCATAGGAGGTGCCCTCACCCCCAGCCCCTCTCCGGCATTTCAGGAGAGGGGAGCCGCTTCGTAGTAGCTCCGCTAATTAGCGAAGCTGCTGTAGAGTAACTCCCCTCTCCCAACGTGGGAGAGGGGCCGGGGGTGAGAGTCTTTACGATTCGTTCAGTACAAAAATATCCTTCGTGTTGCGTCCGAGACCGTCGTAGTCGAGGCCGTAACCAACAACGAACTGGTTCTCAATTTCGAAACCGACGTAGGCCAGATCGACCTTCGTTTTCAGGGCGGCGGGTTTGAACAGGAGCGTGGCAATGGCAATCGAGGCGGGGCCTTTTTCGGCCAGTTGCTGACAAACGTGGGCAATCGTCATGCCTGTGTCTACGATGTCTTCAACCACAATCAGGTCGCGGCCAGTGATGGCTTCGGTCAGACCCAGAATCTCCTTGATGTTGCCCGTCGAGGTTGTCTGCTCATACGAGGCGACGCGGATGAACGTAATTTCACAGTCGATGGTCAGGTTCTTGAGCAGGTCGGCAGTGAACAGCACGGCGCCGTTCAATACACCTACGATCAATGGACAACGACCGGCATAATCGCGATTGATTTGATCGGCTAGCTCAGAAATACGTTCCTGAAGTGTGTCACGGCCAATAAACGGCACGAACGTTTTGTCGAGTACAGTCAGCATCGCTCAAAGGTACGGCAGAAAATGGACGCGTGTTAAACGGATATGCCCGCATAAACGTTGTATTGACGCAACCGCCCTGCGCATTAACCTGCTGTGGTTCTGCTTAAGAATTTGATCACTATGTTGTTACGCATTCATATACTCTTCGTTTCACTTTTGCTGCTGGCGGCCCCGCTGGCTCATGCACAACTGTATTCATCGGCCGACTTCGATAAGAAGTACGATGGCCTGTTGCATCACCCCGGCGTACAGATCGAGTCGGCCGAGGCGATCAATAACATGTACAATTACAAGTTTGCGCTGGCCGATAAGGAATTTCGCTGGTTGCGGCTTCGGTACCCCAGCCACCCAATGCCCTATTTCTTGATGGGAATGGCCGAGTGGTGGAAGATTGTGCCTAACACGGATGTAGAAGACTACGATGATCGCTGTCTGGCGCTGATGGATACTACCGTAACGCTGGCCGAAGAGCTGTATGATAAGAGCGAAAACAAAACCGAACCGGCCTTTTTTCTGGCGGCGGCTTACTCGTTCAAGGCCCGTATTTATTCTGAGCGAAAGAAGTGGACAAAGGCAACGTTTGCCGGGAAAAATGCGCTGAAATATTTCGAGCAGTGTAAAGGCAAAGGTGATCTGAGCCCCGAACTGATGTTTGGCGACGGGCTGTATAACTATTATGCCAAGTGGATTCCCGAAAATTATTCGTTGCTGAAGCCGATTCTGATGTTTTTCCCGAAAGGCAACAAGGAGCAGGGAATCAAGGAACTGGAGAAAACGGCCAATAACGCCTTCTACACCCGGGTAGAGGCCCGGTACTTTTTGCTGCAGATTTACAGCATGGAGAATCAGTACGACAAGGCGTATGATATGTCGAAGTTCATGACTGAGCAGTACCCCGACAATCCGTTTTTTGAGCGCTATTTTGCCCGGTCGGCTTTTGTAAAGGGTAAGCTGAACGAAGCTGAAAGCGCCTCAAAAAGCATTCTGACGAAAATTGCGTCGGGTAAAGATGGGTATGAGGGGGTGAGCGGCCGAACAGCGGCGTACATTCTGGCCTACATCAACCAGAATTATTACCGCAACACAGCTGAGGCCAAGAAGTACTACCAACAGTCGATCGATTATGCGCTGGCTACCAATTCGAAAAACGCGGGCTATTACTGGTCGTCGCTGCTGGGGCTGGGTCGGATTGCCGATGCCGAGAAAAACTACGATCAGGCTCGCACCTACTACACAGAAGTGATGGACAATGCCGATAAAAAGTCGGCGCAATACCTGGAAGCCAAGAAAGCGGTAAAAGCAGGTAAAGAGTCGCGCCGGGAAGAACGCCGGAAGCGCCGGGAGTAGTAGCTTCGCGTTTGTATGAAGAATCTCCGCATCAATGGCCGGGTTTGGCTCGAAACGACGTCTGAGGGCGAAACGGAACGTTTTCTGGGCATCGGTCGGATGGAACTGTTGAGCCATATTCAGCAGACGGGCTCCATCAACAAGGCCGCCAAAGCCATGGGAATGTCGTACAAACGGGCGTGGGATCTGGTACATTCCATGAACAGGCTGGCCGATGTGCCGCTTGTGGCTACACAAACTGGCGGCGAAAAAGGGGGCGGCGCCGTGGTGACTGCCGAAGGAGAAAAATACCTTGTTCAATACCAGGCGCTCCAGGTACGTTTCCAGCAATTTCTGACCAACGAACTGGCTATGTTTTCTGGCGGGTAGGTACGTTTCAGCACGCCGGTTCAACGTAGGCAGCAGGTGGGTATGTTGCCCGCGTTCACCGGCAAAAGTAGACTGTTGACCGCAATTGCTGCTTCGAAGCGGGGCTACGCTGTACCTTCCGGTTTTAATCGAATGCGCATGAGCCGGCCTTTTTACCTTATTCTGATTCACGTACTGAGCTGCCTGGCTTTTCTGGCGCTGCCCTACGTATTTGCGCAGGACGGTATCGCCAAATTAGCTGAGTTACCTGTCAACCCGCACGAGCAACGGAATCTGGCCTCGTACCTGCTGACGATTGCCTTTTTTTACACAAGTTTTTATTGGCTCATTCCGCGCTTCTTCGAGAAGAAACAGTACTTTCTCTATGGAGCCTGTGTGCTGGTCTGTTTCCTGATCGTGCAGGGAACGCTGCTGCTGATCAACCAGCAAGCCGGGCCGCCGCCTTTCAAGCACGTACCTGAGCCGGGCGCTACTACCCCCCGTGGACTGGAAACGCCGTTTCAGGATCGGGGAGCGATGGCCCCGCCGCCCATGCCACCAAACGGAGCTTTTCAGCGGGGTGGGCCACCCCAAAGCAGTTTGCCCGCCGAAATCAGTCAAACTTTCTTTCTCTTCGTAGCGGGGCTGTTGCTGTCACTGGCGATTTGGATCAACAACCGTTGGCGCGAAACCGAGCGGCAACGCCTAAGTACTGAGCTGTCGTACTTGAAGGCGCAGATCAACCCGCATTTTCTGTTCAATACGCTCAACAGTATTTACTCGCTGGCTATCGAACGGTCGTCGGCCACGGCTGATGCGATCGTGCAGTTGTCGTCGTTTCTTCGGTACGTGATCGCCGAAGGGCGGCAGGATAGCGTATCGCTGACCCATGAACTGGCCTACATCGGGCATTATATAGCCTTGCAGCGACTACGCCTCGACGATACCGTTCCCGTTCAGTACGCCACGAAGGGCAACAGCCACGGCTTGCAGATTGCGCCCCTCTTACTCATCTCTTTTATTGAAAATGCGTTTAAGTATGGGGCCAGCCCGCAGGAAAAATCGCAGATCGATATTCGGATCGACGTGACCGGCAACCAACTTCAGCTATACGTGTTTAATCAGAAAGTACATGTAGCGGATGCCCCAGTGGCGGGCAGCGGCATTGGCCTGACAAATACCAGAACCCGGCTGCAACTGCTGTATCCCGGTCGCCACGATCTGTTGATTCTGGACGAACCGACTAGCTTTACCGTGACCCTCAATCTGATCCTATCATGATCCGTGCCATTGCCCTCGACGACGAACCGCCTGCCCTGCGGGTGCTGACCCATTTCTGCCAGCAGGTTGAGTTCATCGAGTTGAAGCAGACATTTACCCGCACTGATGAGGCCCAGCAATACATTATGGAATCGGGCGTGGACTTGTTGTTCCTGGATATCAATATGCCATTTATATCCGGGACCGACTTCTACCGGGCCATCAGTGAGTCAGACCGGCAGCCGCCAATGGTCATTTTCACGACCGCCTACGCTGAGTATGCGGTTGAGGGATTTACGCTCAATGCCGTCGATTACTTGCTTAAGCCATTTACATTCGAGCGGTTTCTGCAGGCGGTGACCAAAGCAAATGAGTATGCCAGTTGGCAACAGCGAAGCAAACCGGCTGACGATCACCTTTACATCCGGGCCGACTATACGATTTACAAGGTGTCCTTTGCTGATATCCTGTTCATTGAGGGGTTAGACGATTACCTGAAAGTGCACCTTGCCTCGACAAACCGGCCCATTGTGGCCCGAATGACCATGAAAGCAATTGCTGAAAAGCTACCCGATGCGCAGTTTATTCGCGTACACCGCTCCTATATCGTGCCTTTTGCCCGTATTGACGGCCTTCGGAATAAAACGATTCTGTTGACTGAACGCGAAATACCGATCGGTGCCAGCTATGAAGCTGCGTTGTTAAGTCGGTTTCGGACTTAGCCGGTTAACCGACACATCATGCCTGTTGACCGATAAATGGTTGCCGATTGCAACGAAAAACCGCTCGCTGACGATAAAGAAAGTACGGGCAAGCCGCATACATGCTGTGCCTTAGCACGTAGTACGAAGTTAACGCAGGCAGGTGTCGTTTCTTCATGTTGCACTTAACAGGCAGGCCAACTGGGCTTCCTCAAACTATGCTGAAAGGGCTTATTCGTCTGGTATATCGCAAAGTCATCGACGCTTCCTCGCAGAGGCCGTGGGATAAGGTCGTGTTTGACGAGACGTACCAGGAATTTTTCATGCAGGCTCAATTATACAACCCTGACAACACGCACCAGACATTTCAGGCGTTACTTGACAACGTACCCAGGGCCGACCAACTGCACTACCTGACCAGCCGGGTAGCAATGGGCTACCTGAAGCAGTTGAATCAGCAAATGCCCGATGTAGTCAATGCGTTGGGGTTGACCTGTTTACCATTTACCGAGTTCAAATTTGAGATTTTGGCCTCTCATGTGACGCAGAAAGAAGCGCATCGGATCGCCATTTCTTTTTTTAGCGACCCACTCACCTGGATTGACACGATTGATGGGCGTTTGCTACTTGCCTACAGCGATCAGCGTGAGGCACTGCAGGCGGGGCAAGTCGTCAACACAGAGTTGATCGCCCTGCAACCGAACCTGAGCCTATGGTCGTATCAACCTCAAGCAGTCAACTCCGCCATATGATGGACACGCAAGTGCAAGCCCACATCTTCCTGGCCGATCAGCGAGGCCGTGCCGAAACAGAGCTGTTTCGAAGTTACCATACGTTCAATTTCGGGGCTTATTCAGCCGAAGGACGGGCACCTTTTGGCGCTTTATGCCTATTGAATGATGACCTTCTGCGGCCGGGTGCCAGCCTGACGATGCAGGTAGAGCAGCCAATGCAAGTGGTCCTGATGCCCATCGTCGGCGGGTTAGAATATGCCGTTGAGGGTGTCACCCACTTTCTGGAGCCGGGTCAGGCAGGTACGTTGTCGCTGCCGGCGGGGATGGACTATACGGTTACCAATCCGTATCCGAACGAACTGATCAACTGCCTGCAACTCTGGTTTACAATGCCTGGAAGTGGCGCTTCTCCGACGATCATCCAGAGCGACTTCGACCTGAGTTTACCCAATACGTTGCAGCCGTTTTTGACTATTATCCCGACGGAGCAGGCGGTGCCGACTGGTTTTATCGGCCGGTTTGCCGGGCGTGAAGAGGGGACGTACCCAATCGTGCCCCTGGTATCCGGGGAGACCAGACGCGTTTTTGTCTTCGTGTTACAGGGGGTGTTCGAAGTGGCCAACCGGCTGCTTCACGAAAAAGACGGTCTTGCCCTAACTTATCAACAGGCCGATGAGGTTGAATTTGAAGCACTCTCCAACGACGCGCTGCTGCTGCTGTTAACATGTTGAAGGGGATGCGCCGGTACAATGGCCAATCATGCAGCTGGCTCACCAAAAATAAGTGTAACTCAGCCGGGCGAAGAAGGGCGTGCCGGGGGTAAAATGAATTTCGTTGACCGGGGTAGCTTCACCTTTCAGGCGGCTCTCGGTGGCAAACTGGGTTTCTTTCCAGCGTACGTTGAACAGGTTCTGCACCGACAGGCTTAGCATGTAGCTTTTCTTTCCGTAGTTAAGCTGTAGGTCATTCACAAAATAACCTTTCGCCACAATAGAATTGTCTTCGTTGGCTGGCCGATCGGCCATATAGCGATACCGAAGTGACCCGCTTAGTCCGGTATGGGTCTGCATAGACAGGCCACCGGTCGAGGTGAAAACGGGCGTAAGCGGCAGGTAATTCTGATTTGCTTCGGCGTCGACGGCGCGGGGGCGGGCAGTGTTCAAATCCAGATCAGCGTACAGATGGGTTGTTAGCTGGTAGCGCGCCGACAGGTCGATGCCCATGCGCCGCGAGCGACCGCCAGGTTCAACAACGCCCTCATCGCCAACATACACAAATTCCTGATTGAGAAACAAATACCAGGCCGCCGCGTTGATGAGTAGTTTTGGGAAAGGCTTCATCACCACGCCTAGATCGGTGCCATAGGCAGCCGGCAAAATGTCACGTCCCTGTTGGGCTACCACCACGCGCACGTCGTTCGAGTGGAACCCGCGCCCAGTATTCAGGTACACTTGCCACAGTGGGCTAGCGGTATAATATAGGTTCAGCTTTGGCGACAGTATACCCTGCGTTGCCTGCCGGGTGATCGGAGTTGCCGTGAGTCGGTCGGTGTATTGGCTGCGAAAGAAATCGTACCGTATGCCCGCGTTGACAGTGAAGCGTTTCGACAGTTGAATCAGTTCATCGGCATATAGCGCGGCGTTGAGTTCGTTTATGGCGCCATACTGAATGCGGTTGAGTGTTTCAATACGGTTAACAGTATGCGACAACTCGGTTGCGCCATCGCGGCCGTTCGTAAAATCGTGCCGGTACTGAGCCCCCAGCGTAGTTGTCCACTCACTCTTGCCCAGCGTGGTCTGAGTCGCGAAACTGCCCGTATAGCCAACCAGATTGCGCCGTTCTTTTTGCCTGATCTGATCGCCGTTGATGGTGTCTTCACGGAAAAAAGTAAAATTGGAATACAGTTCGAAGTTGTACTTGCTGTAGAACAGTTGCTGCCTGATGATGTGGTTGCGCGGTGTAACGGTCACCAACTGCACGGTTGCGTTAGTGCGGCTGGTTTCGCCACCTTCGCTAGGGTCAACCGAGCCGAAAAAGCCGGTGAGCCCGGTTTCAACGGCGCGGTCAGGAATTTGTCCCGAATGATTCCATTTGCTCCAGAACGTTGACCCCGTGATCGTAAGCTGGGTATTGGGGGCCAGGTGGCCGTGGTACTTGCCCGTCAGGTTGAACCGGTTGAAGCGTTGCGGATTGTCGAAATACGAATCCGTGTAAGAATATTCTGACGCGATATAGGCCGACTGATTGTTCGCTTTAGCCTGCTTGCCCAGCAAGTCTATCCCAGCTACCGCACGATAGGTGCCGTACTGGCCTGCTTCGAGTTTGGCAAAGGAACGGTCGAGAACGGTACGCGTGCGGAAATCGACCCAGCCCGCCGTTGCCAGATTCCCCTTGTCGGTTTGGTAGGGTCCTTTTTTAAAATCGACGCCCTCGACCAACTCTGGTATCACAAAATGCAGGTCGGCGTAACCCTGTCCGTGTGCGTGTGAGACCATGTTAACAGGCATGCCATCAACGGTGAGCTTAATGTCGGTGCCATGATCGAGATCGAAGCCACGGAGAAAAATCTGTTCAGCCTTACCGCCGCCCGCATGTTGGCCAATAAACAAGCCCGGTACGAGCCGTAAAATTTCCTGCGAGTTTGTAATGGGGCGGAGTTTGATGTCCAAACTGCTGATCAATTGCTGGTCGTGCGCCCGGCCAGCCGAAACCGTTACTTCGCCAAGCTGAACGGAAGCGGCCAGCAACTGGGTCTGAAGGGTCGCGACGCGGTCATCCTGCACGGTGGTGGTTACCACCTGAGCGGCATAGCCAAGGTGCGACAATTCGATCCGATAGGGGGCTGCCGGAAGCCCCGTAAAGCGGTACTGCCCCAACTCATTGGTCACTGCACCCCGGCCCATGCCCCAGAGTTGAACGGTTACGCCCCGCAGCGGGAGTCCGGTTGCCTGATCGGTGACCGTACCGACAATGCTGCCCTGGTGGGCCATGGCCAGGAAGCTGGAGAACAACCACGCAAAGAGCAGGTAATAACGCATGTGGCAAACGAAGAGTACGACAATGAGCGGCAAAGAACGCAACGGGGGCGTTCAGATGTAAGAACGAACTGTCAGGAAAGTGGCGCCCGCTGTCGCATCCGTCCGTGTACAATGCTGATCAGGGTAACGATAATCAACACGATCAAGAGCCAGTGGGCATGACCCGTTATGCGATCAACTAGCCCGGCGATTCGATTTTCCTGACCAAGAATGCGCTCCGACAGCCAGGCCAGCGCGGCAATGCCCGCAAATAGTGCTCCGGCTACCCGGATGAACCCGTAGGCCAGTGTACGGCTTAAAAGAATCAACCAGGGAATGGTTAGCCCGATTACCACCAGTTGCATCAGCTCGATGCCGAGGTTGAACCCAAGGATGCTTAGCGCCATTCGGCCGGGCGACAATGTCAGGTTAGCGAGCGTGCTGGCAAACGCAAGCCCATGAATGAGACCAAAGCCCGCCGCTACCCACACCTCGCGCCCAGCAAACAGGGGCCTCCAGGCGTGAATGGCAGACACCAGAATAGAGAACGCAATCAGAATCTCGACCGGTTGGGGGGGCAGTTGCCACCAGCCAGCCGCCCCAATAAGAAGCGTAATGGAATGCCCAACGGTAAACGCTGTCACGATCCGGAGCAATTGAAGCAGGCTATAGCGGGGGCCTCCGTAGCGTCCCCAGCGTTTGCCGCTTACCAGCAAAGGGGCGGGTAGGAGCAGGGCCAGTAGGAACAAGAGATGATCGGTGCCGGCAGCAATGTGATCGATGCCCAGACCGACCATGCTCTTGAAGCCGCGCCATACTGTTCCGGGTGCCTGATTGATCGCCAACGGAGGAATGGTGTTGCTGGGTACGTCGAGCTGAACGACACCGATCTGGGCGGGATCCTGATCAAAACGGCCCGTTTCCCAGTCTTGCCGAATGGATACCAGTGTCTTGTGCGTCACCAACTGATGCACAATGACGTCGTAATGAAGCGTAAATCGGCGGGGACTTTCGCCAACGGGGGGGCGCAGTAATACTTGTGCCGTCAACTCGGTATACGAGGCCATACCCGGCATGGTTCCAGCCACCGATTGAACGCTCAAGTCGCCTACCTCGACCGTCCAGGTATGTCCCGTTGGCCCTGTTGGGCGAATGTGGGCCTGAATATAGCGGCGCAATTCGGGACCAAAGCGGGCTATCAGCGTTCCGGGTTGTTGCGCAAGCGCGTGGCCGAACGCCAGTTCTAACTCGCTCAACGGAAGTTGTACTTCACCCGCCACCCGATCTGCCTGAATATCGAGCAGGACTACTGAGTTGGGCATGGGGTGGGCCGTAAGCCAGACAGGCAGGCAGGTAATAAGCCAAAATAATAAATACATACTGAGCCGCCCAGACAGGCGGCTCAGAGAAGAAAGGCGAATTGTCATGAATGAGTCACGATTTGACTACAGTCCATTGTAGTCACGTGTATGATCCCGATAAATGGTATGGTAATGAATTTCGTTCCGATAAACGACGCCTGTTTGGCAAACAAATTCAATCCATACGCTCGGACCGTCGATACGAGCATAGTCGGCGTTGGTGGTCAGCGTAGCGTTGCCCGCGTACGAGATGTACGTTGCGTCGAGTTCTTTTTCGTAAATGGCCAGCAGTGAAGCGCCTGTAGCGTCATCTACATCCTGCGCCCAGGGCTTGATGGCCGCCAGTACCAGCGCTTTTTGAGTAGCTGTGAGTGTGCTAACCGCCAGCCCCAGTTTGGTCGCCGGAAACTGACCGTCTTTGCCGGGGCCAAGCAGCACGTCACTAAAGGTAGTGCTGAGCTTGGCTGTCGCCAGTTGAGCAGCCGACAACGAGGCCAGCATAGCAGCCATAGCCGTATGTTCCTGGCTCAGTGGGGCGTAGGTGGTGCTGCCCGATGTCCATGTTTTCGGCTCAATTCCCTGATGCGAGGGTGTGGCACTGGCTACGGCTCCGGCATTATAGGTGATGTTCTGAGCGTAGTGATGGCCGCCAAACTGAAGCATCCAGGTACCGGTTGCGCTGGGCGTACCCAAAAATGCGATAATGTATTTCCCCGATGAATAGCCGCTGCCCGCCGTTTGCCCGAGTACATCGTCGGCTGCATTGATCTGTAAAAACTCATCGTAGCCTTCGTTGGCCGTTGTGCCGGCAGCGGCAGCAATAACCGCCTTGGCCGCGGCCAGTTGGGTAGCTGTGAGGGTACTGAATTCCAGTCCATTTCGGATGGATACGCCGCCGGGCAGGTTTGACCACCTGATGGCGTTGGCCTTAGTCAGCGAAAGTTGTACGGTCGCTTTCTGGGCGGTGGTCAGCGTGGCGAGAAAGGCATCGGCCGCGCAGGCTACCTTAGCTGCTCTGGTAGTAGCGGTGCTGCAATCGGTCGTGGTAGTCGTGCTACCCGGTGCCGATACAGGCAGGGATAGCGAACAAGTCTGCCCGCCAAAGGTCAGCGCGAAAACCGCCGCCCCGCTGCCCGACGGGGTACCGCTGATGTTGTATATGAGGTTGCCTGCGCCCGTTGCCAGTGTGCCCGCCTGTAGGGTAGCCGTCAACCCCGTAATGCCCGTTGACGCAATGGCCGTGCCGGCGGCGTAGGCAACTGCGTTTCCACCCGAATAGGGTATGGTAGCCGTGCCGGTGTAGGCGGTGCCGCTGACGGCTGATGCCGAAAACGTTGTGGCGCCGCAGGTAATTCCGGTTACGGTTTCGGTTGTTATGGGCGTGGTAGTACCGCTGTCGTTCTTACAACTCTCCAGCGAGAGGATACTCGTCAGGCAAAGGAGTATAGAGAGAGTGAACAGGCTATTCTGGTTGTTCATGCGCATGAATTTCGTTGCTTTCTTACACAATACGATAATAGGTAGTCGATCGTTGTGACCAACTGGTAATTAATGATAAATAAGGGTGCGTTGGAGTGAATCACCGGAAGCTTCATCCCGAACATAATTGGGTTAATGGCTTAGCGAACAAGCAGCAGGCGGCCCTGAAAGTGGCCGGTGCCTTCGTTAAGAAAATCGACATGTACTTTGTAGACATACTCCCCTGATTCACAATCGACGCCCCGGTAGCGGCCATCCCAGCCCGACAGTGGGTCTCCGGCGGCGACGTTCTGACAGTGATAGATAACCTCGCCCCACCGATTATAGATGATTAGTTCGTTGATCTGCCGAATGCAGGCGTTAGGCGGAATAAAGAACGTATCGTTCAGGCCATCTTTGTTGGGCGTGAATATGTTGGGGGCGTACAGAATACACGACCCGACGTTCAGCACCACACTTGCCGTGCGTACGCAGCCCAGTGTGGTATTTTCGGCCAATAAGGTGTACTGTGTGGTAGCGGTGGGCGATGCAAGGGTGGTGGCGCAGGTTGGGCAGGACAGCCCCGCCGGTGGTAGCCAGCTAAAGGTAGTGCCACCGCTGCCGCCGCTTACCTGCGCCTGGAGCTGCCCGGTTCCGCCAGGTCGGATGAGGCCCGGTGAAACGACTGATAGCCGAAACGGATTAACAATGACATGGGTCGTGATCAGGCTGTCGCATAATGGATCAGGCTGTTCACCGCGGCTCAGGTACGTACCGGCAGTGCGATAAACAGCAGCGCCTATCCGAATGCTGTCGCCTTCACATAAGGTAATGGTCTGGGTACGTCGGGCCAGTGGTCGTACGGTGAGCGTTGTCTGCACCAGGCTGTCGCACTGTTGCGCTCCCCGTTTGATGGCCGTCAGGTACGTTCCTGCTGTCTGGTAAATAGAGTCGCCGACCCGGTATATGTCGCCTTCGCAAATGGTGGCGGTGTGCAGCGTTGGTTGCACAGGCTGGCCTACCCGCACCGTGTAGTCGAGCGTTAGCTGGCAACTGCTGTTGAGGCTTGAATAGGGTGTCACCGTGACCTTATAAACCGCTCCCTGTACCGGCTTAACGGCGATACTGGCTGTAGTTTCGCCCGTACTCCAGGCATACGTGGCAAACCCTTCCGGCGCCTTGAGGGTCATGGTCTGGTCGATGCCGGGGCAGAAAAGCGCCTGTGTAATCTCCGTTTTCAGGCATTGCGCGTCGAAATAGGCATATCCGAAATGCCGCCGCTCGGTACAGCCGTGGGCTGTTACCTCTACCGTTACCGTTTGCCCCATGTAGGCGCGCAGGTCAATAGCGCCGGTGGTCCAGTTTCGGTAGCGAATGTCGCCCTGAGCCTTAAATCCGTTAATGGTTGACGCAGCAAACACATCATATTCACTGCAGGCCAGCACAGCCCCCGCCTGATTGGTGATCCGAATGCTGAAACCGGGTTGTTGATACGGCTGATGGGTCGGGTTTTGCAGCACCACCGCAAACCGGTACTGAAATAGAGTGTTGTCGGGCGTAACAACGAAGGAGCCCCGTATCCGGTCAAACCTGGATCCGCGGGTCACATTGCCGATCCGCAGGGAGCGGGTGCTACCGGGAGCGACCATCGGAATCGCCTCAACCGTAACGTTGGGGTCGTTTCCATCAGTGAGCTTCGTAAGCAGGTGCCCGTTCTCAAACGTACCCGGCATCTCGCTCTGGTAAACGGTCTGCTGATTTATATCTGTAACTGATCCGTTGCTCAGCAACCAGCCGCGCGTTGTGCCTTCTTCAAAACCGATGTTCGTACAGTCCAGCGACTGGCCTATAGCCAGTACACTATAGAGGACTAATAAGCCCGAAAACAGTACACACTTGCCCATAACCTGCCGCTTTAGTCCACGAATACGTTGAAGTGCAGAGTGCCGTTGCTGGCTATGATCGGTTTAGCGGTGAATTGGGGAAAAATAGCGGTGAATTGGTAGTATAGTACTAAAGAAAGTAGAGTAATTGAGCCAATCCCTAGAATTCACAGACTTTTATGGGCGTTATGTTTAATAGACTAGAACGGTGCGTTATATTTCGTCGGAAATAACGATAGTCTATGAAGCATTTTTTCGCTTTACTACTAAGTACATGCCAGGTCGCGGTTGCCAATATGTTGCCCGACAGTACCATTATACCCCATGATACACTACGTAACAGACAGCTCAACGAGGTCGTTATTAGTGCTTCCAGAGTGCCGGAACGGTTGTTGCAATCTCCGGTCAGTATCGATGTGTTAGATGCCCGACAGATCAGGATGTCGGCGCAGCCATCGTATTTCGACGCTATCGAAAACCTGAAGGGCGTTCAACTGCTGACCTCGAGTCTGGGCTTCAAAGTATTCAACACGCGCGGCTTTGCTAATCCAACCAACGTTCGGTTTGTGCAATTGGTCGACGGCATGGACAATCAGGCCCCGCATATCGGGGCACCCATTGCCAATGCCCTTGCCCCGTCGGATCTCGACATTCAGCGGGTCGAAGTTGTGCCGGGAGCTTCATCAGCACTATATGGGCTGAATGCCCTCAATGGCCTGGTGCAATTGATTACTAAAGACCCGTTCACGTCGCAGGGGGTGAGCATCAGTCAGAAAACGGGCGTCAATCATGTCAGTGATCCTTTGTTATCCGCAAAAGCATATAGCGAAACCAGCCTGCGTTATGCTCAGGCGTTTGGCAGCCGGTTTGCCCTAAAAGTAAATGTCACCTACCAGCGCGGCTACGACTGGATTGCCCGTGATAATGCTGATCTGAATCCTAATGCCAATGTCTCGCTGGGCTTAACCGGAGCCGTCAATCCAGGGCGGGACTTAGTGAATACTTACGGCGACGAATCGGCCAATCGACGTACAGTAACACTGGATGGCAAAAAGTATGTGGTATCGCGTACGGGTTATCAAGAGGCCGAGACCGCTGATTTTACCCTGAATAACCTCAGGGGCGATGCGGCACTTTTCTGGCGACCACGTCCGAACGTAACGGTCTCGTATAGTTACAAAGCCGCCACACTTGATAATGTCTATCAGCGAACCAACCGGTTCCGGCTCGACAAGTACCGCCTTGACCAACACGGCCTGAGCCTTGAATCGCCGTCAATTCAACTGCGTGCCTATCGAACAAGCGAAAACACCGGTAACTCGTACAACATCCGGTCGATGGCTGAGAATATTGACCGGACGGCTAAATCAGATAATCAGTGGTTTGCCGATTTTTCAACTCAATTCCTGGCGAGTACCCGAGCGGGCCAACCTGTTGCCAGCGCCCTGCAAATTGCCCGGGCCACCGCCGATCAGGGTCGCCCACAACCCGGCACCGCGGCTTTCGATGCACAGATCGCCAACCTGCGCACTATCAATAACTGGGACATTGGTGCGGCGCTCCGGGTGAAATCGTGGCTCTACCATGCTGAGGGTCAGTTTGAACCAACAAAGGTGATGTGGGCGAATTTCCGTCAACAAACAGGAATCAGTCTACTGGCGGGTCTGGATTACCGGCAGTACGTTGTTTTTCCGGATGGGAACTACTTCATCAACCCCGACGGCTCAGACCGGAATCTGGTGTATGACAAAACTGGCGGTTTTGTGCAGGTGTCGCGCCTCTTTTTTGGTGACCGGCTTAAGCTAACCGGCTCGTTACGGGTCGATAAGAATAGGTACTTCAACGCCCGGCTGAATCCGCGCGTATCGGCGGTCTACTCGCCCGTTGATGCGCATAATTTTCGGCTGTCCTACCAAACCGGCTATCGGTTTCCGTCCTTGTTCGAAGCTTTTTCCAACGTGAACTCGGGTGGGGTGAAACGGGTAGGTGGTCTGAAAATTATGTCGCAGGGTATTTTTGAAAATTCGTACCTGCGCACGTCCATCGATGCGTTTCAGGCTGCTATCAACACCGACGTGAATACAAACGGACTGACAACCGGGCAGGCGATTCAGAAGAACAAAGCGCTCCTGAAGCCAAACACGTATACGTACCTGCAACCCGAACAGGTAAACAGCCTTGAATTGGGCTACAAAGGCTTGTTTTTCGGGAATCGGTTGTATCTCGACATCGACGTTTACTATAACCTGTATTACAATTTCATTGCCCAGGTTGAGGCCAACGTACCCAAAAGCAGCGTCACCGATTCTGTTCCGTATTATCTGGCTGACCGCGCCCGGCAAGACCGCTACCGACTCTGGACCAACTCGAAAACGCGGGTGTTCAACTACGGGTCGAGCCTGGGGGCTCGGTATTCGGCGGGGCGCAACTGGGTGATTTCCGGAAATGCTTCCTTTGCCAGCCTGGACCGTACCGATCAGGGCGACGGGCTGGAAGAAGCATTCAACACCCCCCGATGGATTACCAATGTAGGGCTTGCCAACCCAACCGTTTGGGGGCGGCTGGGCTTTTCAGTCAACTACAAATACCAGCGGGCCTTTTTGTGGCAATCGTCGCTGGCAACGGGCCTTGTTCCCGCCATTAATACGTTCGATGCGCAGTTAAGCTACGTACTGCTCAAGCCGGCACTGTCTATTAAACTAGGCGGTACCAACCTGCTGAACCGGCCGTACACCACGTTCACCGCTGGCCCGTCTGTCGGAGGATTCTACTACGTAACGATGGCTGTCGATATCAACTAAGAATGGCTCTGCTACAGCCTGATATATGCTGCGGCAGAGCCATTCGTACGTCTCGGTGCTCAAGGTGTGTCATCCGGTTCACGGAATTGGCATCACTTTGCTTTCCTTGAAGGTCGACAGGATAACCATCGTCTGGGTGCTGGCTACTTCTTCGATTTCATTGATGATTTCGAGCATCAGTTTCTGATAGGCCGCAATATCATGGGCAATTACTTTCAGCAGAAAGTCGCCCGAACCAGTGATGTGATGGCACTCGATGATTTCAGGAATCTCATTCACGCGCGTTACAAACGAGTCAGTGACCATCTTCTTGTGTCCCACTAAGTTGACCATCACAAAGGTGGTGACACCGAGACCTACCTTCTCTCGGTCGAGCTGCGCGTGGTAGCTCTGAATGATGCCTGAGGTCTCTAATTTTTTAACACGCTCGAGCGTTGGAGCAGGAGAGAGACCAATCTCTTTGGAGAGTTGTGCATTGGTGATCTTAGCGTTCGATTGAAGAATATCTAGAACCTTGCGGTCGATCTGGTCAAGTTTCATCAGCGACAGGGTTTGTCTTTAGAAAGTTTCGTTTTTGGATGCGCAAAGCTACGGACCCGAACGAATTTATTCTAAAATCATGCCGCTTTTATGTAATATTAGAAAATAAAAATTTGGTTAATGGCAAATTAACCGCAGAATATTGGGAAAAGAATTGTCTAATTTTTTCGTCGAATTATCGCTTCGACACCTTGTTGTGCGTAATGACGCGCTGGCTTTTCGAACGGAAACGCGGGTCGCTACCCTCCTCAAAGATAGGTGACTTAGCCACGTGTTTAGTTTTGCGGCCCTGTACCCGCTCGCGCCACATCCGGAACGAAGAGGCTTTCATTTCCAGTCGCATTACCTCGATTACCTGCTGCTCAGTCA
Organism: Fibrivirga algicola; assembly: GCF_011742925.1. Classification (GTDB taxonomy): domain Bacteria; phylum Bacteroidota; class Bacteroidia; order Cytophagales; family Spirosomataceae; genus Fibrella; species Fibrella algicola. Next base: position 457,172 of record NZ_WAEL01000002.1, on the reverse strand, counting down.
GGCCAAATTGAGCCTCAATGGCGTCGAAGGGAGTACGGTCTTCCCAAGCCATTTCAACCACCCGGTCGAGGTCAATTTGTGAGAGCGTCGGCTTATTCGTGTTCATATAGTGATAACCAAGATTAGGGCCGTTGGGTTGTGGATAAACACACTATCCAGACATCTAACTTCGTACTCACGATTTGTATGCACTATACCCCCACCCAAACCGCCGATTTGCTCACTCGCCCGTTGCGCTATCTGCTCGTTGATCAGACAGACCATGTGCTGACGATCACGCTCAACCGGCCGGAGAAAAAAAATGCGCTTCATCCACCGCTACTTGCCGAGTTGGCCTTTTCGTTGGCTTATGCGCACCAAGCGCCCGACGTTTGGGTGGTGGTGCTAGCAGCGGCAGGCAATGTGTTTTGTGCCGGTATGGATCTGAAAGCCCTCAGTACCGGCAACGCTGAACCGCTGACCGTGCCTGAGCCTGCCGGGCCGGTTCGGGTGGGCGAATTGCTGGCGGGACTTCACAAACCGTGCATCGCCCAGATTCAGGGGCCGGTGTATGCGGGTGGTTTTTTACTGGTAGGGGGCGCTACCTACGCCGTTGCGGCCGACCACGCTACGTTTTCGTTACCGGAGGTGAAACGGGGACTGTTCCCGTTTCAGGTACTGGCCATATTGCTCGACCTGATGCCCGCCCGTAAAGCACTGGATCTATGTCTGCGCGGGCAAACGCTGTCGGCAAGTGCAGCCAGCGAGGTCGGCCTGGTAACGCAGGTAGTAGCGCCCGATGCATTAGTGGCCACTGTGGCCGACCTGGTGGCCGACCTGAAAGAAGGGTCACCTACGGCTCTGCGTTTTGGACTGAGCGCCTACCAGGAGTTGAAAAACAGACCAGCCAGCCAGCAACAGGCCTATCTGCACGATCAGTTCACCCAGATACAGCAGACGGCTGATGCCCGCGAAGGCATGGCCGCTTTTCTGGAAAAACGTTCGCCAAACTGGCAGAATCAATGAGCCGTTGGGAGACTATTTTTGTGCTTTACCTGTTGTCTTTTTATGCAGAATATCATCCAGCTTTTACCCGATTCGATTGCTAACCAGATTGCGGCTGGTGAGGTCGTGCAGCGTCCGGCTTCGGTGGTGAAAGAACTACTGGAGAACGCCGTTGATGCAGGTGCCAAGTCAGTACAGCTTATCGTGCGCGACGCCGGCCGGACGCTGGTGCAGGTAATTGACGACGGCAAGGGCATGACCGAAACCGACGCCCGCATGAGCTTCGAGCGGCATGCCACGTCGAAAATCCGCACGTCCGACGATTTATTCAAGATTCGGACCATGGGCTTCCGGGGGGAGGCACTGGCTTCTATTGCTGCCGTAGCCCAGGTGGAGATGCGCACCCGCCGCGCCGACGATGAGCTGGGTACGTTGGTGCGTATTGAGGGCTCTGACATCAAAGCGCAGGAAGCGGTATCGTGTCTGCCGGGTACTAATCTGCTGGTAAAAAATCTGTTTTTCAACGTACCTGCCAGGCGCAATTTCCTGAAGTCAAACTCTGTGGAGATGCGCCACATTATTGACGAGTTTCAGCGGGTAGCGCTGGCAAATCCCGAGGTCGGCTTCTCCTTGTTCCACAACGATCAGGAGGTATTCAACCTCGCGGCCGGTAAGCTTAGTCGCCGGATCGTAGACATGTTTGGCAAAGGCTACCGCGAGCAACTGGCCGCCTGTGATGAGGAAACCCCCTATGTATCGGTGCATGGCTATATTGGAAAGCCTGAATCGGCGAAAAAGACGCGGAATGAGCAGTATTTCTTCGTCAACAATCGGTACATCAAGCACAGCTACCTGCACCACGCGGTAATCGGGGCCTATGAAGGCACCATTCCCGACGGGCATCATCCGTTCTACGTGCTCTTTATTGAGATCGATCCGTCGCATATCGATATCAATATCCACCCGACCAAGACCGAGATCAAGTTCGACGATGAACGGTCGATTTATGCCATTGTCATGGCGGCCGTTCGGAAAGCAATTGGCGTATACAATCTGTCGCCCTCGCTCGATTTTGAGCTGGATGTCAATTTCCTGGCGGGCCGGGGCAGCAACGGGGGGAGCGATGCCATTGGCAAACACTTTGCGCCGGGGGCACCGTCAAATCGGTCTGCACCGGGTGGGAGTGATGCTATGCCCAATGCACGACCCATCACACCGTCGTGGAGCAAACCGACCGCCCCGCCAGCCGATCGAAGTGCCGACAACCGACCGCCGGTTCCGGCCCATCACGAAGCACCTAAAAAAGTAACGCATCAGAACTGGCAGGCCCTTTTTGAGGCCAGGAAGAATGAGCAGGCCGCCGGAATGGGTGCTAAACCCAGCGGTGAAGAAGGTAATTGGCTCGACAGTGCACCCCGCCTGGAGCCCCCTCGCCGGGCAGAAGAGCCTGTAAGTACGTCTTCCGGCGAACCCACACCGATCGACGTGCCTGATGCTATTCCCGCCGTAGGTACGTTCCCGCCACAGCCTGCCAGTGCCATTCCGTTCGAGTCGTTGGCCGATGCCCCTGTTACAGTGGGTAGCCGGGCCAACAAGATGTCGGACACCAGTGAGCGATTGACCGATGAGGTAGAAACGGCCGTGATTCAGGTGAAAAATCGGTATCTTCTTACAACTGTTAAATCGGGTTTGCTGCTGATTGATCAGCGGGCGGCCTACGAGCGTATCCTCTATGATCAGTTTCACACGGCCCTAACCAAGCGTAATGGCGCATCGCAGCAGTTGCTGTTCCCTAAGACCGTGGCTGTTTCAGCGGTAGATTATCAACTGGCCCTCGACTTACGAACGGAATTGGAAAGCGTGGGCTTTCAATTCGACGAACTGGGAGCGCACACGTTTGTGATCCGGGGGGTGCCTGCCCAAACGGCTGATGAGCGGGAAGAGGAATTATTTGCTAACCTGCTGGCGCAACTCCGGGAAGATACAGGCCGTATGAAGTTAGACCGGTCTGAAGCGCTGGCCCGGTCGCTGGCCCGTCGGTCGGCAACGCGGCACCAAAAACCGTTGAGCCAAACCGAACGCCGGGCGCTGGTCGATCAGTTGTTTGCCTCGGCGAACCCCAGCTACACACCCGGCGGTGAATCAATTACGTCGTTGTTATCGCTTGATAAACTGTCGGGCCTGCTTAAGGGTTGATTCAATTAACCGGCTGCTGCAAGGTAGCCTGCCAATAAACTACCGGCCAGTCTGACGGCTGGCCTAAAACAAACTGGATTACCAATGTTTAATCTTACGCCTACGGTACGCCTCTTATTGTTCATTAACGTCGGGGTCTTTTTTGTGACTTCGTCGCTGGGGGCATCTGTAGTCGATCGGTTTGCCCTTCATTCGGTTTTGTCTGATCAGTTCAGTCCGATTCAGTTTATCACGCATCTGTTTATGCATGCGGGTTTCGGCCACTTGTTTAGCAATATGTTGGGCTTAATCATATTTGGCCCGCTACTGGAGCAGTTCTGGGGACCGCGCCGTTTTTTCTCGTTTTATCTGATGACAGGGTTGGGCGCAGCAGCCTTATATCTGGGTGTAAATTATTACGAAACAGCGGCGCTCGTCGACGGATTTAACGCGTATCGGGCTAATCCGAGCAATGGCGAGTTTCTGGGATTTATCAATCAGTACGCTCCCTCAATTTATGATCCGTTGGAGCCTTTTATTCAAAAGTTTGACGCCGATAAGGCAAATCCAGCGTATATTGAGCAGGGTGTACGCTACCTGTCGGTCTACGTCAGTGAGCATGTTGACACGCCAATGGTGGGGGCATCGGGGGCAATTTTCGGTATCATTATGGCGTTTGGCCTATTGTTCCCCAACACCGAACTATTCATGCTGTTTATACCCTTTCCCATTAAAGCAAAGTACTTGGTAGGTGCCTACGCGATCTGGGAAGTGTACAGCGGCATCTATCGGGCGCAGTCTGATAACGTGGCGCATTTCGCTCATATCGGCGGAATGCTATTCGCGTACATAATAATACGAATTTGGGGTTCTCAACGAAAAACATTTTACTAGAAAACGAAGTAAGATAGTAAACGAAAGCCACTAGACGGAAAGGCCGTAGCGTTGCTTCGCGTGTCTCACATCGATTAATCAGGTGTACTACAATGAGCGGACTACTAGACGATTTCAAGTCCGAATTCAACAAGCCCAATAATACATTGGTGCAGTTGATTTTGATCAATACGGTCATCTTCATGACCGTCATTATTGTATTGGTGGTCACGAAACTATCTGGGCAACCGGCCGCCTATCAGTGGGTACTTGACCAACTGATGATGCCCTGGGCGCCGATGGCACTGCTGAAGAAGCCGTGGACCGTATTGACCTATGCTTTCACCCACGCTGATCCGTTCCACATTCTCTGGAATATGATCTTTCTGTACTGGTTTGGTCGTCTCATTGAAGAATACCTGGGTAGCCGCCGATTGGTTGGTTTATACATTCTTGGTGCCTTAGGTGGCGGTCTGTGCTACTTTGCCAGTTACAACCTCATTCCATACTTTAGTACGCAGGTTGGCGGTCAGGCGTTGCTAGGTGCGTCGGGCGCAGCGCTTTCTGTGGCTGTTGGCGCCGCTACATTATTGCCGAACTACACTTTTCACCTGCTATTCATCGGGCCGGTGCGTATCAAATACATTGTGCTGTTTTTTGTAGTGCTGTCGTTTTTTAACTCTGTAGGTGACAACGCAGGTGGCAATCTGGCTCACCTGGGCGGAGCACTTATCGGCTTCAGTTACATCAAATTATTGCAGGCAGGTAGCGATTTGGGTCGGCCTATCTATTGGCTGATGGACCGCTGGAGCAACCTGTTCCGGGCTAAACCACCCGTAAAAGTATCACAGCGGCAACGCAGCACGCAGGCTACAGCCAGTGCCTACGCCTCAGTCGGCAGCCCAAGCCCCGCTGCCTCGATGCCCGATCAGGATGAGGTTGACGCTATCCTTGACAAAATCGGCCGTTCTGGTTACGAAAGCCTGACCCGCGAAGAGAAACAGAAACTCTTCCGGGCCAGTCAGAAAGGATAGTTCTTAGGTTTTCCGCTTGTCAACTGGCTAGTGAGCGAGCAGAGCACTTGAAACCTGAGAAGTGAGCTTCGAAACTAAGAACTATCTTATTCATCTACTTTGCGCCGCGCTGATTTTATATCGGCGCGGCGCTTTTTTTGGTCGAGCCGTTCGGCTACCGCTGCCTTACTGGGCTTGCTGGCCTTGCGGGGCTTTTGCTGTTCAAATGCTTTCGCAATAAGTCGATCGAACTTCTTAAGTACCTTTTCTTTATTGGCTAATTGGGTACGTTCTGTCTGATGTGTCAGCACCAGCTCACCCTCATTGGTAAGCTTATTCGCCAGTTTCTCCAAAAGTAGGGTACGTTGTTCGTCGGAGAGTAAGGTGGAGTCACGTACCGAAAAGCGAAGTTCGGCTTTGGTAGCTACCTTATTTACGTTTTGGCCGCCTGCCCCGCCGCTACGGGCAAATTGGAACGTTAAACCAGAATGAAGGATGGAAGGGTTCATGTTTACGAAATAACAAAGAAGAAATCAGCCAATCACTTTTTCTGAGCCGGTACATGGTCACGTTCCTGAAAAGTACTTACAAGACGCTGATGAGCTTGATTTATGCGTTATGCTTAGCTGGCTGATTAAAAGCCTATTAAACTACAGTGGTGCAAGAGATAGTATGGAGGCGTAGTTGAAAATGACTACTTTTTGACTTCGCAAAAAAATAGTATTATTGCTGTATCAGACAGTAGGTTGACTGGTATATACTGGCTGGCTCTATCATGTATCCTTAACTAAACACTACAATGAAAACCCGTTTTCTTGCGGCTGTTATTGTCGCAACACTCGTATCAGTAGGTGCATTTGCCCAAACCGAGAAACCTCGCCTGTCGAAGGAAGAACGTGTAGCCCGCCGGGAAGAAATGAAGGCGAAACTGGCTGCCATGACTCCCGAACAGCGTGAAAAAGCGAAAGTGCGGCTTCAGGCCCGGCGCGAACGTCAGGGTAAGAAGAATGGCTAAGCCCTGAAATAGGCTAGTAAGACAACGCCCGGTTAGTCGACTGACCGGGCGTTGTTACGTTAATCCTCTCTTTTCTACATGGCACATCGTCTACTGCTGGTGAGCATACAACTCATGTTCTTGAGTTTCTCGAGTTGGGCAACTTCTTTCCCCGCCGATACTGCCCAGCCCGGGCAGCCCACGTCCAGTACAGTTTCGCTATCATCACGCGAACTGACTGTTCGCGTTAATTATACAAGTCGTGCGGTGTTTTCAGGGCGCGATTTTGGTGTTAATGAGTGGATGAGCACTCCCAGTATTACATACTATGCCAAGTCTGGTTTTTATGCCGACTTAACCGGTTACTACTTCAGTCAGAGCCTACCGCATTATGAGTTAACAGCCATCTCCGCTGGTTATTTAGGTATTGTCAGTAGCGTAGTGGCTGTTTCAGGCGAACTGAGCCGGTCATTTCTAAGCCAGAGTGGGCAACAAAACCTGCTGCCGTATAGCAGTAACCTGTCGGTAAACTACACAGTAAGCCCAGTACTATCGGCCAATGCTGATTATTACTTGATGTTTGGCAATGCCACGGCACATCGGGTTCGACTTTCGCTCTCCGCCTATGCTTCCCATAAAGTTCAGTCGTCGGCACTTGGACTGAAACGAGTTAGCTGCATACCCGCCTTTACCGCTATTCTGGGAACAGAGACATCTGCTTTATCAGTATATCAGCCTGGCACGGCGACGGCCACAGCGACAGGAACGACAACTATACCCCTTACTGCCGCCGAACGCCGGCTACAGCGGTTACAGGCGAAACGAACTGGGGCTACAACCCCTGCCGTAACATCTACGGTTGAAAAGTTTGGCCTTATGGCTTTGGATTTAGCTGTGCCCATCCGGGCTACGTTCACCGGGTTTCGTCTGGGTCTGACCAATCACCTGGTCAAACCCATCAAGATTTACGCCGATGAAGATATATCGACCAACCCAATTTACTATGCCGATATAAGTCTGACCTGGGTTATTAACTAACCCCGTTGTTGGGTACGTTATACTTCGTTATCTGACCGGCGGTCGGCCCTTATTTCAGGCAGCGTATCCGGATCGATCAGGCCAAGGCTGGCGGCGTGTTCAGCAGCAGCTACTGTATCGGCTACCAACAGCATCGGTACGTTGTCGGCAGCGGCCGTTTGAATTAATTCGCGCACATCGGCATCGCGACGATCCTCAGCCGACACATCCCGTATGTAAACGGCTTTGATCCGCCCCGGATTCGCGCGAATGACATCGGCGTAAATCTCCGGGTCTTGCTGACCACTATCCCCAAGCAGAATGAACGGCAAGTCTGGGTTGACGGACAGAATCTTATCAATCATGGCCCGCTTATGGGTGTGGTGACTTCGTGATGAGATCAGGTCGGCATTCAGTGCAATAGAGCGCAGAAGTAATGGCCCTTTGGGAATACCCTGAATGCGGAAGAAGTCGATCAATAGATCATAGATGTTCCAGGGGCTGCTGGAAACGAAATAAAGCGGATTGAACAGAGTGGTCACTGCACCAGCCTGCAGGGCCCGGTAAAAAGCTGAGACACCTGCGAAGGGGAGCCGGGTAAAGGCATTTTCCAGGAAGGTTAACTTGAGCGTTTGCCAAATATTAGTGGCTCCGGTAACCAGCACGGTATCATCAATATCGGAGATGATCCCAAACTGGCTATAAGCAGGTGCAATCATCAGCTGCCCATCTTTAATCACCTCTCGTGTGCCTGATCCCGATATACCTTCGTAACCTTCCGGCTGTTCAACGCCTTCCAGTACGTACCTGACCGGAAACCAGGCCCGGCCTGCTGGTAGCTCAATATTGGGATCAATCGTGATGTCGAAATAGCCCTCTTCGTTGGTGACTGTGCGGAAAACCTGCCCAAATGTTTCGATGCGTACGGTAATGCCGCCCACCTCGTTCGTCAAAAAACGGCTGACGGTTGCTGACAAATTATCCCAGAACGGAGCACGGTCAACGGGGGAGGCAAGTTCATTCTGACGAAGTACACGGCCAGTTAGCCAAACGGCGTGGGGAGAACCAAAACCCCGGAAATAGATGATTTGGAATGGTTTCATACAAATTCAGTAGTGAAGCATAGGAGCCTGTTGCAGCCAATATATCTTCGTAGGCTATAAACTAAAAAGTCCCGCCAGCTGGCGGGACTTTTTAGTTTATAGCCGTCTACTGGCCTGTGCCAAGTGGGTCGTTCAAGGCAAGCCAAAGCAGGTATCTGATACTATAAATCATCCGTTTAAACGCCTGAGTCATAATTTTTTATGTCGATGAGGGTGAAGGTAGGTGGCTGCTTGCAGAAAATTCAAGAATCATTATCTACAGGCCAGCGGTTTTGTGAATGGTTGTAGCCAGCGCAAACTTACTGCGACCCCTCATTACTATCTACTCCTCAAAGACAGTTGATTTATCAGATGTTCATTTATTTGATCGAACGGTACATGCTATGCCGTCTCGTTAACTTGGTTTATTCTTTCCAGCGCCATTCATTGGCAATCTGGAGCGGGGTACGTAAGCCTTGCGCAATAAGAAAGTCCCGTGTTTTAGTGTCGTCCAAACGACGGGCAGGCAATTCTTCCGCATCAGCAAGGGCGTACAGCACCATGGCGCTATAGCGAACTGTATTTTTCAAATGGTCTTTGTTCACCAGGTTGATCTTATCACAGTTAGCGTGGTAGCAGTCGAGCACTTCGCGGGGGAGATTGCCACTCATGCCCACAATGGGTACGCCTTCGATCATAAATGGTTGATGGTCTGAGTGAAGACCCGCCTGATTTTGCTGGGTATTAGCAAAGCTGCCATCTATTTGTTGAATTAGCCCACCTATCGATTTGAGCAGAGGCACTGTATCATCACGACCAAATGCATTAATACCGCCAGGGTTGTTGGTCATATCCAGATTCATCATGTACCGGATCTGATCGAGCTGGCCTGATCGTTTATACATCTCGGTCATGGCTCGTGAGCCTAGCAGCCCCTGTTCTTCACCCATAAATAGTACAAACTCGATGGTGCGGCGGGGTTTCAGTTTCAGGGCTTTAAACGTGCGGGCAATATCCATAACCGAGAACGAACCAATACCATTATCAATCGCGCCGGTTGCCAGGTCCCACGAGTCGAGATGACCACCAAGTACGATTTTCTCATTCGGTAATTTTGAGCCGGGTAGGGTAGCCACAATATTACGGGCCTTGATCTTCTTGCTGAAGTTAGTCATATCGATCAAAGCGTGCAGGCGATCGGTTTGCTCCTCGGCCATCCATTTACGCAGTGCTACGCCACTTTCGTAGGCAATACAAACGGATGGAATCGGAATCAGTTTACCCGTTACCGAGGCCGTTCCTGTCAGCAGCACGTTGCCTGGAACCAAATTGACCATAATCACGCCAATGGCGCCGTTCTGAATTGCCAGTTCGGTTTTCTCTGATCGGTGCAGGTTACGCGCTCCTTTTGTTGGCTGCGAGAGGCCAATATTAACGAGCGCAATCTTACCCTTTAGCTTGTCTTTCAGGGCGGCAAAATCACCTTCAAGGCCATTGCCAACATCAATAATTTCGCCGCGTACGTGTGCGTCTACGGGCGAATGGGCCAGAGATACCACGTTTATCTGCCGGAAATTGTCCGACTTGTTAGGTACGACCGTGAGCGTGCAGGTGTCACGCATCCACGACTCTACTTCAAAGCTTTCATAGCGAACATCTTTGAATCCGTACTGCCGAAGCAGGTTAAACGCATATTCCTCAGCTTTAGCGCCATTGGGACTGCCCGTCAGGCGGTGACCAATTTGCTGACTGGCGCTGGCGAGGGTTTCGTAGGCGCGGCTGTGCTGGAGAACTTCCTGATTGATGCGCCCAAAGACCTTATCAAGTGAAGGCCGTAATGGTTCGGTAAATGCGGTGACGGTCAGTGCAACGACCGAGAGAAGAAAGAATGTAAAGAGTTGTCTCATCAAGACAGGGACTAGCTAGTTATGAGTTAAATATACGGAAATCAAGACGTGTTTGTTGACGTAACAATGCCTGTAGATAGTCATCTATGAGACTTTATTTTGGGGCAACGTACCTACGAACAAAGGCTGGAAGGGGATTGTTCTTGCTATGACGGGCCATATAGTACCTTTGTTGGGCTGCTCCTAGGCTTGCAACCCGATGGCTCGCTCTGACTACTATGAAATCATTTGACATCCCCGCCTATTACCGTAGCACGATCATTACGCCATTGAAAGAGTATCGGCGGCGGAAAGATAAGCTGAAACGGGACTTTACGCCTACTACGCTCGATTTTGGGCCCGTTCGTTTCCTGATAGCGCGGCATTTTGGCTTTTGTTACGGGGTAGAAAATGCCATCGAAATTGCTTACCGGGCCATTGCCGAGAATCCTGACAAGCGAATTTTCCTGCTGAGCGAAATGATTCATAACCCGGACGTGAACGCCGACCTGCAAAGTCGGGGCGTGCGGTTCCTGCTTGATACGCTTGGCCGGCCACTGATCCCGTTCAGCGAACTTACACCCGCCGACGTGGTCATTATTCCGGCGTTTGGCACAACGCTTGAAACGCAACGTGAATTAGCGGCCATTGAGCTCGACGTAGCAACCTATGATACAACCTGCCCGTTCGTAGAAAAGGTGTGGAACAAGGCCAGCCAGATTGGGCAGAAGAATTATACGGTTGTTGTGCATGGTAAACCCACCCACGAAGAAACCCGCGCTACGTTTTCCCATAGCAAGGAAGGAGCGCCCACCGTGGTAGTCAACGACATGAAACAGGCGCAGCGGCTTGCGCTATACATGACAGGGGAGCAATCCGCTGAGCAGTTCTTTGCCGAATTCGCCGGGCAGTACTCTGTTGGGTTTGACCCCGCCCGCGATCTCCGTCGCATTGGCGTGGTGAATCAGACGACTATGCTGGCCTCAGATACGCAGGGCATTGCCGACTTTCTGAAACAGACCATGATTCACCACTACGGGTTAGCTGAAGGCTCAGCTATGGTCGAAGAGCATTTCGCCAATACCCGCGATACGCTCTGCTACGCTACCAACGATAACCAGGATGCTACCTATGCCTTGCTAACGTACCCCGCCGATTTCGCCATTGTGGCGGGTGGCTATAACTCGTCGAACACGCAGCACATTGTTGAGCTTTGCGAAGAGAAATTACCCACCTATTTCATTGAGTCAGACCGAAAGATTCTGTCGGATACGCTTATCAGTCATTACGATCTTCATACGAAGCAGGAACGCATTACTGAGCACTACCTGCCCGCAACCCGCCCCGTCACTATTTTACTGACCTGCGGCGCGTCATGCCCCGATGCCGTTGTTGAAGGTGTATTGAACCGGATTGTCTCTTATTTCCCCGATGCGAAATCAGTAGAGGAGGTTATGGCCGCGTTTAATTAAAGCCCCCCTTATATACCAGTGTGCTACCAGTACTTTCGTTGTGCAGCCGATCAACGGCTGTGATGACGTAGGTGTATCTTTTCTTCGGATCGGCCGTGCGGTCAACGAAACGGGTACCTCCGTCTGGCAGGCAAATGTTTATGATCCTACGTGGATCGGTGGTACGGGGCAGTCGGATGCCTTCAGTTCGGTAGATGACGTAGCAACGTACCCGATCAAGTTCTGTGTCCTGAGCCGGCTCCTGCCAGAACAGCTCGACCCCATCAATGGCAGGGGCTGCTTTCAGGTTCTGGGGCTGTCCGGGCGGAGTGGCATCGAGCCAGGGCATCGTCGGGATGAGCGCGGGATATTGATAAAATGAGGCACGCAATGAGTCGCGGCTGCTGGCCATGTTCGTCTTCAACGATTTGGCGCTGAAAAATACGCTACCCGTCACGTCGGCATATTGCCGGTTGTGGCGCATCTGGTCGGCCAGTTGGCTGGCTTCGCCCCACCCCGTATCTGTTTTCGTGTTTTTACCCAATCGGTAAGCCCCTTGCCCAATATACAGGTGGTGATTACCCCGGTTTTTCACCCACCAGTCGACCAGTGTTTTGTAGTTGGCGCGGTCAAAACGGGTCGAGAAGTAAATTTGCGGCACCATGTAGTCGACCCAGTCTTCTTTCGCCCACCGACGAATGTCTGCGTAGAGATCGTAGTAGGCCTGGCCGCCGAAGGTCACCGACCCCTCCGGGTCGTTCTTTTGGTTTTTCCAGATGCCAAATGGACTGATGCCGAACTTGACCCACGGCTTCACTGCGTGAATAGAGTCGCTGATCTGCCGAATGAGCTTGTCGATATTCTGCCGTCGCCAGTCTTCTCGTTTTAACCCATCAGCGTTGTACTGCTGAAAAGCGGCATCGTCGGCAAAGGAAGAGCCAACGGCACCAAATGGATAGAAATAATCATCAAAGTGGATGCCATCGACATCGTAATGACGCACAATGTTGGCTACCGTACCGGCCACATAGGCGCGTACATCGGGCAGGCCGAGGTTAAAAAGCTTCCGGCCGCCGTACTCAACCATCCAGTTAGGCCGTTGGTAGCTGATGTTGGTAGGGGCTACGCTGGCATTTTTGCCGAACGTGGCGCGGTCCAGATTTAGCCAGGCGTGAAATTCCAGATTCCGGGCGCGGGCCTCCTGAATCATGAACTCCATAGGATCATAAAAGGGGCTGGGCGCTAATCCCTGTTGCCCCGTAAGCCATTCAGACCACGGTTCGGCGCTTTTGGCGTAGAATGCATCGGCGGCGGCACGTACCTGTACCACCACGGCATTCAGACCGGTCTGCTGACTCATGTCGAGCAATTCAATGAACTCGCGCTGTTGGTCAGCTACAGGTAACGCTTTTTTGCTGGGCCAGTCGATGTTATCGACGGTGGCAATCCAGACAGCACGGAATTCCCGTTTAGGAGGAGCAATTGGCCCGGCATCTAGGGGTGGTTCGAGCAGGAGGGTATCAAAAAGAGGGACGGTACGTGGGGCAATTTTGGTTACGGCAGCGGTAGCAGGTGTTGGTGGCGTAGCAACTGTCGACGCTTTAGGCGTGCTAACCACGACTCTCGCCGACTCCGTTGGCTTTGGAGACCGATGGCAGCGTAGCAGGCTGAAGATAGCGAAGAGCGCAAGCCCAATATGATAAACAGTACGCATAACGAAAGGCAGACAGGCGATTATATGGCTAAGATACTAGATGACAAAATCTTGTGGAGGAGAAAAATAAAGATCACTGACTATCAATCATTTATAGCTTAGACAAGTTGTCAGGCATGTTGGTTTAATCATAATGTACCCGTAACCTTCTCGTAACAATGAGGTAACACTACTCCGGTAGTTTTGCGGCGTCAAATCCGGTAAAGGATAAACGCCAATATGAAACACGTAATATTTATTTGCTCACTAATCTGCTTATCAGTGAGTGCATTTTCCCAGACAGGTATCCTGCGAGGTACCATTCGGGACGGGAAAACGAACGAGGCTATCATCGGAGCTACCGTGCAGGTGATGGGCTTAGCTACGCCAATGGGCGGTAGTACTGACGTAAATGGTCAGTTTGAATTAAGTAAAGTGCCAACTGGTACACATACGGTTCAAATCAGCTACGTATCCTACAAGACTAAGTCAATTGCCGCTGTACGTATTGAATCTGGCAATGCTACGGTACTGGAAACGGACCTGCTCGAAGATAATCAGCAACTACAGGAAGTAGTAGTGAAGGCAGGCCGAACTACGAACACCGAAATCGCCGTGGTGACCGAGATCAAGCAGATCAAGGCGATGGCCGTAGGGGTATCGGCCCAGCAGATTCAGAAGTCGCAGGACCGCGACGCCGCCGCCGCCATCCGCCGTGTACCGGGCGTCAGTATCGTCGATAACCGGTTCGTGCTGATTCGGGGTATGGGTGCGCGGTACAACTCGGTGCTCATCAACGACGTTATTACGCCATCGACCGAGGTTGATACCCGCTCGTTCTCGTTTGATCTGGTTCCGAGCAACATCATCGACCGAATGATCGTGTATAAAACGGGTCTGGCCGAACTACCTGGTGATTTTGCCGGTGGTGCCATTAAGATTTATACGAAGCGCCGTCCCGAACAAAACTTCCTTGATGCAGGCGTAACAATTGGCTATCGGGGTAACACGACGGGTCAGACAGTACAGACGCACGAACGCGGTGGACTAAACTGGCTGGGCCTGTGGGATCGGGATCAGCAACTGCCGGGTAGCTTCCCCGCTAACTCAGGTACGTTCAATAATCTAGGTTCGCTACAACGCGCTGCTTACGCTCAGTTACTGCCTAACAATTGGGCCTTGCAGCAGACCGCCGTATCGCCTGATATTCGGTTCGCGCTGAACACGGGTCGCCGCTTCGATATCGGCAATGTGCGGATGAGCAACCTGACGAGCATCAACTACGCGATGACCAATCAGTTCGCCAATGTAGACCAACGGTTGTATGGCAACTCCCCCGTCGCTAACGCTGCTGCTCAGAAATATAACGACGCAACCTACAGTCGGGGCACTCGGTTAGGCATTCTGAACAACTGGTCAGCCCGGATTTCTCCACTCTTCAACCTTGAGTGGAAAACACTGTTCAATCAGTTGAGCAGTACAGAAACTACGCTCCGGGAAGGGCAGAACCTGAATGATAACAATGATGTACGCGCCTATTCCGAACGGTTTGAAAACCGGAGCATTCTGACCACACAACTGGCCGGTGAGCATACCGTTAATGAATTGACGAAAGTGAACTGGATTGGTAGCTTCGGCTATACGGGCCGCTGGGAACCAGACTGGCGTCGTGCTCGCTCAACCCGCGCTACAGGTACCACCGGTCCATTCACCATTGTAACGCCACAAGATCCTACCGCCACAGAAACGGGCCGATTCTATTCGCGGCTTAAAGAATTCGTTTACTCAGGCGTTGCCAATTACGAACATACATTCGGTAACCCAACCGATCGCGAGCCCAACCGGATTAAAGCGGGCGTTTATTACGAACAAAAAAACCGCGATTTCAATGCCCGCTTCTATGGATACGTTCCGGTAGGCGAAAATTCACTCACCGCCCGGAACAGCGATATTGGTTCAGCCTTTACCCCTGCCAACGTAAACGGATCGAGTGGCTTAACGCTGCGTGATGGCACCCGTGATGTAGATTCGTACCGTGGTCTGAATAGCTACTACGCTGGGTACGTTAGTGGTGATGTTTATCTGGGAGCCCGTACGAACCTGACCGTAGGGTTCCGGGGCGAATACAACGATCAGAGCCTGCGGGCTACCATCGTCGGACTTGACCAACGCCTGGTCTCTAACCGGATTTTTAGTCCGCTACCATCGCTGAACCTGACCTACAAGCTCTCAGACCGTACTAATTTCCGTCTTGCTTACTCGGCAACTATCAACCGGCCTGAGTTCCGGGAGATTGCTCCATTCGAGTACTATGATTTTAGCCTGCTGGCCACTATCCGGGGAAACACGACGCTAACAACAGCTACTATCCAAAACGTAGATGCTAAGTGGGAGTTCTACCCGACGTCGGGTGAACTGATCTCGGTAACAGGATTCTACAAGCATTTCCGTAACCCCATCGAATCGCTGCTGTTGCTAAATCCAAACGTGCTCTCGTATACGTTCATGAACGCCCAATCGGCCCAGAATTATGGCGTAGAAGTTGAGGTCCGGAAAGGGTTTCAGAATTCAGCCAGCGAGTTTTTGAAGAACCTGACTGTGGTAGGCAATCTATCCCTGATTAAGAGCCAAGTTGATGTAGGCGACGTAATTACGGCTCCTGACTTAGGTGGCGAAATTCAGCAGTACCGTGGCTTAACATCAAACGCCCGCCCTCTTGCCGGACAATCACCCTATTTGCTTAACCTGGGTGTCTACTACGCTGCTCCCAAGTCGGGCTGGCAGGGAAATCTTCTTTACAACGTGTTTGGCCAGCGGATCTTCGCTGTAGGCAACGTAGACGTACCCACTATTTACGAGATGCCTCGTCACGTAGTGGATCTGAACTTAACCAAGACATTCAATAATCGGATTGAACTCCGGCTGGGCATTCAGGATATTCTGAATCAACCGTTCCAGCTAACTGAAGATTTCAATCGCGATGGCAAGATTGGATCAGACGTGGCGTCGCAAACGGCCAGCGCTGACCAGATTCGCCGTTCATTCCGCCGGGGTAGTTATTACACGGTATCAGCCATTTACACCTTTGGTCGCCGGGTTGTTGTGCCTTGATGCTACGATTTTATAATTAACTCAATTCATCCCTCATGCAACTAGTAAACAAACTGGCCTACACACTGTTGGTCATCTTCGGACTTGGCACTGCGTTCACCGCCTGTAAAAACGACGACCAGCCAGCACCTGTGCTGTCTATCACCAACGTTAGCCCTACGTCGGCACCAGTCAACAGTACAGTGGTGATCTCGGGTACTCAATTCAGCGCGACGCCCGCCAGTAATACGGTGACGTTTGGTGGTAACGCTGTTGCGGAGATTGTAACGGCTTCGACAACGCAACTAGTTGTTCGTGTTCCTGCCAATGCACAAGCAGGCGCTATCTCTGTAGCCATACCTGGACAGAAAGTAGCCAGTACGCAGACATTCTCAATAGGCACACGACCGGTTATTGAAAAAACGGGCAACATCACTGCCAATGAAACCTGGAGTCCCGATAACATTTATCTGCTTCGTGGTTTTACTTATGTGAAGTCGGGGGTAACGCTGACCATCCTGCCTGGCACCGTTATTAAAGGAACGGCTGGCGACCAGGATCCACTAGGCTTGAATAAGGGAGGCACCCTGATTGTTGAAGCCGGAGCAAAGATTAGCGCCGCTGGAACAGCTACTAACCCGATCGTTTTCACATCGAGCAAGCCAGCAGGTCAGCGGGGGTACGGTAACTGGGGTGGTATTGTACTTATTGGTAAAGCACCGATTAACCAGCCCTCGGCAACTAATTTTGAAGGCGGCATTTCGGGTCAAACAGGTACGTATACAGATGTAAATGATAATTCAGGTACGTTACAGTACGTACGGATCGAATTCCCTGGAATCGCCTTATCGCCTGGTAGCGAAATCAACGGCCTGACGTTTTATGGAGTTGGGGCTGGCACAACGATCGACCACATTCAGGTGTCCTACTCAGGTGACGATTCGTATGAGTGGTTTGGCGGTACGGTTAACGCAAAGTATCTGGTTGCCCACCGTGGCTTCGATGACGATTGGGATACGGACTGGGGCTTCTCAGGGAAAGTACAATATGCGGTGGCACTGCGCGATCCAAGTGTAGCTGACCAATCAAAGTCGAACGGATTTGAATCTGATAATTTCGCCAACACAGGCCAACCAGCAACTGGTAATAATGCCGGTCTGCCACTGACCTCAGCCGTGTTTGCTAACGTAAGCAATTTTGCTTTCAGTGGTACGCCATCAAACGCAAATACAACGGGCGGTAGTGGTGCCTACCAGTCGGGTATGCACCTGCGTCGTAATACAAACATCAGCATTTTTAACTCGTTGCTTTTCGGCTATCCGGAGGGTATGCGTTTAGACAATGGTATTGCTGGCGGTACAGGTACGTTGGCAAACGTAAACGCTGGAACATTGCAACTGCGCGGTATCGTCATCGCCAATACACTGTCTGGATCGGCCGTAATTGGTGATAACCTGGCAACAACTGGCATCACGACCGCTCAGGCACAGACGTTTTTTAACACAGCTGCTTACGGCAACACGGTCATTCCATCAGATCAGGTAACTACGTTGCTTCTCAACGCCAGTAACTTCAACCTAACAGCGCCA
This sequence comes from Fibrivirga algicola, assembly GCF_011742925.1. Classification (GTDB taxonomy): domain Bacteria; phylum Bacteroidota; class Bacteroidia; order Cytophagales; family Spirosomataceae; genus Fibrella; species Fibrella algicola. The sequence goes on along the minus strand of NZ_WAEL01000002.1, from coordinate 439,325 downwards.
AATTTCCTGCCCGGTACAGGCTCACCACTATTAACAGGTGCTGTTTGGGATGGCAAGGGTGCTGACTCCTTCTTCACAAAAGAAACATTCCGTGGCGCATTCGGTACCGTGAACTGGACACAGGGCTGGACTAACTGGGATCCGCAGAATACGAACTATAACTAGTGTCAGTGTCCTAAACACGCCGACTCTCCAGACTTTTTAATTCATATTGGTGTCGCAATAAAGGCCGGGAGCACTGCTTCCGGCCTTTTTTTTGCATTACTTTTTCCCTTCAGCGCGGCAGCGGTCACTGCAATAAATAACGTTATCCCAGTCGCGTTCCCATTTCTTACGCCAGGCAAACGGGCGGTTACAGACAGGGCAGATTTTACTGGGTAGGTCTGATTTCTTACGCATTTTCATACGTACCTAACCCATCGCGGCATTCGTTGGTTTACCAGACAGACCCAGTCGCTAAGCTGGACACGTATGCTATTTTTACACGATGGAACAAGAAGCTGCAATTGCCCGGATTGGCATTATTAACGTATCGGATCGGGCTAGTGCGGGAGTCTACGAAGATATCCCCGGAAAAGCAGTCGTCGCGCTGTTGACTGATTGGCTTACCTCACCCTGGGAACCAGTTTACCGAGTGATTCCTGATGAACAGGACCAGCTTGAAACGGCCCTGATTGAGATGGCAGACACAGAAGGTTGTTGCCTGATTGTAACTACCGGTGGTACCGGTCCCGCGTTGCGCGATGTAACGCCCGAAGCAACGGAGGCAGTTTGCCAGAAAATGATGCCTGGCTTTGGCGAGTTAATGCGTCAGGAAAGTTTGAAATACGTGCCTACGGCAATCTTGTCGCGACAGACAGCTGGTATCCGTAATCAGACGCTGATTCTGAATTTGCCGGGCAAACCTAAGGCGATTGGGCAATGCCTTGGCATTGTGTTTCCGGCAATTCCCTATTGTGTCGATTTGATCGGCGGCCCGTTTCTAACTACAAATGAAGGAATAATGCCTGTGTTCAGGCCCAAAGGGTAACTGTCTGGCTACCGTCGACGGACTGAGTCAATGCGGGTGGCTCCACCCCGACGGAGTGAATCGGGATTAAGTTTCCGTCCCCGTTTACGAACGCCGCTGGTATCAGACGGAGCCGACATCGTTCGATTTTGAGGGCGGGTTGGCCGTACGGCAGGAGCGGGCTGTTGCTGCGAAAATGAATCAACCGCAAAGGTTAAGCTGAGTAGCAGGATGATCGTATTCATAGTGAGCTGGATAAATAAACGAAATCGGGTTAGCGAGCACCTGTGTAAGTGCAACCGCTAACCCGAATGTCGCTATAAATTGACTAGTTCGTAGTCGAATTTGGCCGTGTGGTCGTACTCCGGGTACCCGTTGTTGTGCTCCGGGTACGGTTCGTTGTGCCATTGCCCCGGTTCGTATCTGACTGATCCATAGTTGTACGGTCAGTAGAGCGTGTCCGGTTTGAATTTTGTGTTTGGCCATTCCGCATTGTCCGGTCCGACTGCGTTGAGTAGGTACCGTTCGTTGTGGTGCTCTGAGTGGTTCCACTCTGCGACTGACCAGTACGCATCTGACCACTTTGGGTTGTTCCCTGCGTGTTCGGATAGGCTGTTGGATTCTGTCCCTGTGGGTACGTCGTCCCGTTAGTCGACGAAGCACTTGGCTGGGTCTGGTATGTACCCGTTGTTGTTGGGTTAGTCGAGTTATTGTACGTGCCGTTGGTTGTTGGTGTTCCGGTAGAACCCGTCTGTGGCATGCCGGCAGGGGTCGATGGCGAAGCTGGCGTTGCCGGAGTCGCTGGTGTTGTCTGCGCGTTTACATTGAGGGTGAGGCCAGCTACTAGCAATGCACCCAGGATCGTTATCTTTTTCATGACGTTAAGTTGTTTATCTCTATCGATTTACTCGATTGATATAAACATAACCCATCCATTCCCTAAGTTGTTAGGTGCCACCGAGCAAAAGGGCATTAAAATGTAAAAATTAATATACGTGCATGCGTATGCGCAGGAGACGACCGGCCTCCAGAGGGTGGGAAATCAGGACGAAATAAGCTACGGCCCAACATGCTGTTATTGAAGGTTTACCAAGTAGACAATCTCCGTCTACACGCCGTTCTGGTCAATGCGTAGGGCGTCGAACAGGATTTCAGCTGGGTGTTGCGCTACCCGACCCGTACCATCTTTGATTTGATGACGACATGATGTGCCCGGCGCGGCCAACAGTACGTCGGCGCTGGCAGCGCGCACGGCCGGAAATAGCACCAGTTCACCAATCTGCATCGACAGGTCATAATGTTCAGCCTCGTAGCCGAAGGAGCCCGCCATACCACAGCAGCCCGACGGAATAACCTCGACGGTGTAATTAGCGGGTAACGACAGGGCGTCTACCGCGCGACTAATCAGCGAGAGGGCCTTCTGGTGGCAGTGTCCATGTAGCTTTACCGCACGAGTATCAGTCGTAAACTGACTGGACTGAATCCGACCGGCATCGGCTTCGTGGGCTACCCATTCTTCAAGCAGGTACGTATGGTTGGCAATTCGGCAGGCATCGGCTTTTAGTTCGTCGGGAACCAGATCGGGGTACTCGTCGCGGAACGTCAGGATGGCAGACGGCTCCAGGCCAACCAGTGGATGTTCGGCAGACACATAATCCCGGAACGCCAGCACGTTCCGAACGGCCAGGGCTTTTGCCTCACGCACCAGCCCTTTTGACAGGTACGTCCGGCCACTTTCGGCTGCTTTCGGGATTGAAACGGTATACCCTAATCGCTGTATCAACTGCACCGCTTTTTCACCAACAGACCCATCATTAAATTGAGTGAATTCGTCGATGTAGAGGATTACTGCGGTCTGCCGGACGGTCTGCTGTAGTCTGTTGTCGGTTGCGCTGCCAGGAGACGCATCACGCGTCAATGGAGTAAGGGTAAGTGACGAATGGTCAACCATTCGGCGGACACCAGTAAACTCGTTCAGATGTGGCATGGTCCGGTCGGGGTGGAAGCCGACGAGTCGGTTGGCGATCCGGCGAAGGGCGGGCGTGTTGTAGATACCATTATAGGCCCAGGGAACGTAGCTGGCCAGCTTCATCAGCCGTGTGAAGTTGCCGACCAGGCGCGCGCGTAGGGGTACCCCTTTTTCATCGTACAGTTGCTGCGTAAACTCAGCTTTCATCCGGGTCATATCCACGCTGCTGGGGCATTCGGCCTTGCAGGCTTTACACGATAGGCAGAGGTCGAGTACGTCTTTCACTTCGGCCGTCGCTACTGCTTGTCCGCTATAAAAGTGTCGCAGCATATTTGCTCTGGCTCGGGTGGTATCGTGTTCGCGACGGGTAGCCATGTAACTGGGGCACATGGTGCCACCCGAGAAATGCGTTTTCCGGCAATCACCTGAACCCGAGCATTTTTCGGTGGCTTCAAGCAATCCGCCTGCATCACTGAAATCAAAGATCGTTTTAGGTTGCTGTAGAACCACGTCGGCCTCATAGCGCAGGTGTTCGTTCATCGGCGGACTGTCGACCACCTTACCAGGGTTGAACAAGTTATGCGGGTCCCAAAGCGCTTTTACTTCTTTACAGAGTTGGTAATTATCGGGGCCCAGCATATAGGCAATAAACTCACCGCGCAGCCGTCCGTCACCATGTTCGCCGGAGAGCGAGCCACCATATTTTTTTACCAGTTGAGCGGTGTCGCGCAGGAGTGCCCGGAAGGTCTCGCGGCCGGGCGTTGTTTTCAGGTTGATCAGCGGTAGCACGTGCAATTCACCCGCCCCGGCATGGGCCGAATACTCAAGGTCGAGACCGTGGTTTTGTTTGGCCATTCCGGTTAGCTCGTCGATATAATCAGGCAGGTCAATGGGAGCAACGGCGCAATCTTCGATCACGTTGGCGGGTTTCTCGTCGCCGGGTACGTTATACATGATGCTCAGGCCCGCCTTGCGTAGCGCCCAGGGCTTTTTGGTATCCTCGCCAAACAGCACCGGATACGCGTAACCGAGTCCTTTTACCCGTAGTGCCTCTACAAACCGGGTGGTCTGATCGATCACATCCTGCTCGGCATCGGCAAAAAACTCGACCATCAACACCGCCTTTGGATCACCTTCGACAAACGCCCGGTTTTTGGCCTGTTCGATGTTTGTCTTGGTCAGTTGCAGGATGTAGTCATCGACCAGTTCAGAGGCGTAGCACTGATGCGCCAGCGCCACCAGATTGGCCTCCAGCGACTGGCGTAGCGTGTCGAAATGCGCACAGACCAGGCCAACATATCGGGGTGGTAAGGGCAGCAAGTTCAGCCGGGCTTCGGTGATGAAACAAAGTGTACCTTCTGAACCAGCAATGAGATTGGCGAGGTTGATAGTAGCACCCCTCACCCCCGGCCCCTCTCCCCCTACGGGAGAGGGGTGCAATGCTCCGCCACTAGTAAGCGAAGCTACTGTAGAGCGGCTCCCCTCTCCCGTAGGGGGAGAGGGGATGGGGGTGAGGGCGCCCACCAGCGCATCCAGCGCGTAGCCGGTGTTGCGGCGGCTGACGGCGGGGTTGGGGTAGCCATCGCGGATTTGCTGGCAGATAACCGGGTCGTTGAGCCAGGCATGGAAGCGCTGATAAATTTGCTGCTCGAGCGGGCTGACTACGTTTTCGCCCTGGCATTTCGCGGCGAATTCAGCCTCGGTTAACTGGCCAAACGTTACTTCGGCGCCGTCAGACAAGACCGCACGGACGTCGAGTAGGTGATCGCGGGTAGTGCCCCACACAATGGAATGTAGCCCGCAGGAGTTGTTGCCGATCATGCCGCCAATCATGGCCCGGCTAGCGGTCGACGTTTCCGGCCCAAACATGAGGCCATGCGGTTTCAGGGCTACATTCAGGTCGTCGCGGATGACACCGGGCTGCACACGTACCCAGCGCTCGGCCGTGTTGATTTCGATGATTTTGTCGAAGTAGGTACCAATATCGGCCACAATACCGCTGCCTACCACCTGCCCCGCCAGCGACGTACCAGCGGCGCGGGGAATCAGACCGAGCGGAGCGTTGGGCCGTGTGTTGGTTTTGGCAAATCGAATGAGCCGCTTAATATCATCGACGCTACGCGGAATGGCCACTGCCACTGGCATCTCTTGATATACGGACGCGTCGGTAGCATATACCCTCAACTGCGCCTGGTGTTCGGGCGATTCATTGAAATATAGGTCGCCCTCAAATGATTGCTTAAGGCTATTGAATGGAAGAGCTGGCGTTGCGGTAATCATATGTTAAAGATACGGCCATCTACTAAATGCCGGACATGGATCTGCCAACGGCACTATGCCCGGTTAGTCGTATCAGTACTGCCGGCGCCTATAATCGCTTGTAGGTAAAGGTCATAGACCTGGCCTTGCCTGGGTTTGGTACCGCGGGAAAATCGTCGAAGTTCATTACCCAGGTCATGGTATTGCCGGTCATTGTCAGGCCGTACGTAACATCCGGGCTCATTTTAGGGTTGGGCGAAATGACCTTGATACTGCTGCCACTCACTGTGTAGCGAGCATCGGCGAAAAGGACGGCCTGAGCCGACATCTGCTCGAGGCAACCGGCTGGAACTATGGTTTTCTGCACGCCTCCAGCCGTAAAACTATACGTAATTTTTGCGGTGCAGGGAGAGCTCTGTTCCATCATGGGCTGTACATCCATAGTCTTTCCATTCTTGTACGTGATCAGGGCTCCGGTTCGTTGCCAGGTACCCACAACGGATTGCGCCGAAGTTGACAGCGAACTAATCAGGGCAGATAGCGTAAAAATTGTTAGTGCAAAGTAGTTCATGGGTCAAGCAGTATTGAAGCGAGTAGTGGGTTTGTCGTGCCGCTTCCTCCTTGAGTCGAGTAAACGAATAGTGACAACTCAATCGACGAATAACTGTTGATGACAGCACATACTTATCAACTTCCTGAGCAAACGGTAGTGGCCCCCTACGACGAGTGGTCGCTCACGATCACCCAACTCCCTTTTTTCTTTTCCCATAACAGGGTAAAGTGCCCGCCTGCATCACCCACTTTTGGGCGGGTGAGGTGCCACTTGCCAATAACATAGGCCACATTTTTGCCCGGAAACTCGACTTTCAGTATCGTAAATGCCAGTGTACCCATGCTTTCCCGATCAGGGTAGCGTTTTTTGTAGTTAGCCAGCGTTTCAGCGTAGCCGTAGGTGATACCGCCCTTGCCCACAAACGTGAGCGAGTCTGACTGCCAGTAGCCGTTCATGAAGGCGTCTACCCGTCCGGCGTTCCAATCGTCGGTTTGGCGTTTCAGCGTTCCCAGAATCGTTTTCCGGTCGGTGGCGGTTTGGGCGTGTAGTACCGGCACAAGGCCGAGGAACAATCCTGACAGAACAATCAGAAAACGGAGGTGTCTCATTTTTTTGGCGAACTTTGCGGGATGAACTGGCTGCGTAATTTTTACCGGGAATATAAGCCCTATATATTCTCTGATGGGTGGTATTACGTGTTTATCCTCGTATTCATTGCCCTTATGTTTATCTTTTTCGCCTGATTTGATGCCCAAGACCGATCTGCTTGTTATTATCAATCCGTTATCGGGTACGTTGCCGCCTGTGCAGAAGGAAGGTTTACGTGCATTTATTGCTGCAGAAGCCGACCGACAGGCTTACCAGGCTGAGATTGTGACCACCGCCTATGCAGGTCATGCCACTCAGTTGGCGGCGCAGGCTGTACAGCAGGGCATTCGGCGGGTGCTGGTTATGGGCGGCGACGGAACAATCAACGAAACAGCCCGTGCGCTTCGACGTACGGCCACAGCTCTGGGCATTGTCCCCATGGGCTCGGGCAACGGGCTGGCGCGCCACCTGGGCTTACCCATGAATCCGCAAAAAGCGGTGGTGCGCGCGCTGGGTGGTAAGCCCGTTCTGATCGACAGCGGCGAGCTGAACGATCATCCGTTTTTCTGCACGGCGGGGCTAGGCTTTGAGGCTTACGTGGCCCATGAATTTGCTAAGCAGCCAGTACGCGGGTTGCAGACTTACATCAGAACAACGTATCAGGCATTTTGGAGTTATAAGCCGGCAGAATACACCATCGACGGCGAAAAGGCTGGCGCGCTTTTCTCATTAACCGCCGCCAACGCTGGGCAATTCGGCAACAATGCCTGGATTGCACCTACTGCCAACATAGCCGACGGAAAACTGGATCTTTGCCAGCTGGGTATCTTTCCAACGCACATGGTGAGTATGATTGGCTGGCAACTATTCCGCAAATCATTGAATCGCTCGGCCTACTGGGCTGGACGACGTATTCAGGAGGCTACTATTCAAAGTACCGGACCCCTGTTGGCTCATGCTGATGGAGAGCCGCTTCTATTACCAGGAAATAGCTGTACCGTTCGGGTGCTGCCCGGCAGTTTGTTAGTGTTATTATAAACTACCTCGCACCCGGCTCTGCTCCCAAAAACAGGAAGAAGGGCTGGGGTGAGGTTAACGCTATGAGCAAGAAGAACTATACAGGGATTGTCTATTCAACCAATCCCGACCACGAGTACCAAACGGACAATGAACCGGCCGCTGACACGCTACCGCCGCAACAACAACAGCTTAAAGTCTGGCTCGACCGGCGAAGTGGGGGCAAGGTGGTAACGGCCGTGCGTGGCTTCGTTGGTACCGATGCCGATCTAACCGATCTGGGCAAGCAACTCAAGAATGCCTGCGGAACGGGAGGGACCGTTAAGGACGGCGAAATCCAGATTCAGGGCGACCACCGCGAGAAGATCATTACGTACCTGACGGGTAAGAAATACGCCGCTAAAAAGGCAGGAGGGTGAGCGCATCTAGAAACAACCATCAATCAACGTACCCGACTGGCGCCTTGCTGTAAGGCCAGCCATGTGCGTTGATTAATGGTCATTGTTAATTAATACGTGTGCTTCCAGCACGGAATTAGCTTTGCCGGTAAAGGTGCCGCTGACAGGAGCCGTCAGTTCGGCATGGGCAGAAGACGCCAGAAATACGTGTTTGTTAACCACAACCGTGTTTTCGGTTGGGTCAAAGCCACGCCATCCGGCACCGGGCAGATAGACTTCGGCCCAGGCGTGTAGCTGGTGCTCTTGTTGAGCCGACCCGAAGAGGTACCCGCTCACAAAGCGGGCAGCAATACCCAGACTGCGGCAAGCGGCCATAAACAGGGTCGTGTAATCGCGGCATGACCCGCGCTGTTCCAGGAGTGTCTGCTCAGGAGGGTAGGGAGCCCCTTCTTCCCGAATAGCATAGGTAAACTGCCGAATTGCGTTGTTTAGCGCAATCAGGAACGGAACGGTTTGCCAGCCAGCCCCGGCAGCCAACTGCCGGGCCCAAACATCAATGGCGGGCGTAACGCCCTCGCGGGTCAGGTATGTTTCCAACAGAGGACGTACCTGGGGGGGGTATTTCAACGGAACCCGCTGCGCTTCAAACGGAAAAAGTACGAAGTCGAGCGAGTTGAAGGGTTCTGAATCAACCTCGATCTTAGCCGTAATGTGCAAGTGGCTGGTTGGGCCGCTGAAATAAACGAGCTGCTGAACATTGCCCTCTACATCAACGTTTCGAACTACTTTCGACGGCCTTGGGTCAATCGTTAGCTCGTACGCTTGCAGCCGCTGATACGGGTAGGTGCGCGGATACAGGTAGAGCATATGGGGTTGCAATATAACCGGCTGGTCATACTCGTATCGCAACTGATGCTGAACGGAAAGGCGCATAGACAGAACAATTATCCGGTAACAATAAACCAAAAACTGCGGGGTGTACCCCACCGATCAATCGGTTACCGATCAAGGTTCATTGCTTATCGGATTGGTTACCTTCTCGAAAATCGGGTCCATCCAATAGGTTGGCAGGCGCCGTACGGAGTTATTCAGCAAGGCGCTCCACTGGTGCGAAATCTCATCCATGTCGTCTTTTTCCAGCCGGTGCTCGGTCATGTGGAAACTGTCTTTGGTGTACACCACTACGTCGAGCGGGTAGTCTACATCATTGGCACTGACACGGGTAGCATCGAAGGCCAGAAAGCCGATCTTAAGGGCCTCCTGAAGGGTTGCTTCGTAGCTTAAATTTCTAAAGAGTAAGGGTTTGCCGTAGCCGGAGTTGCCGATGATCTTGAAGAGCGAACCCGAATCTACCTCAACCCAATTGCCTTCCGGATACAGCAGAAATAGTTTGTGCTCATCGTCGTCCTGCAGTTGCCCACCCACAATGGCGTTGAGGTTGAAATGCATGCCCGACGCCAGAATTGATGCTTTGTCTTCGGCCGCTACCCGTTTCACCTGTTCGCCGAAAGCGTTTACGGCTTTATATAGCTTATTGAATGTCTGGTCCTGTTCAGCGAGTACTTCGCGGAAATAGGTAATGGCCTTGTCGCGTACTGATCGCAGGCCCGAGGTCATAATGAACAGCGAATGATTCTTAACCTCGTGAACGGTGATCTTCCGATTCATCGACACTTCGGTGCCCGACGTCAACCGGGTGTCAGCTATGGCTACCAGACCTGATTTTACTTTAATTCCTAAGCAATACGTCATTAGAGCCGCGCGGTGGTTGTGTAGTGGGCAAATATAAACCGTTTTCCCATTGAGCCTGTCCACCATGATGGGTTTATCTGCTGGCTGCCTGTCCTAAAAAAGGGCGGCTAGAGTTGTTACACAACCGGCAAATGGTTACTGACAGGTCAATGGGACGTATCCGGATTTGTTGTCGAACGGGGCCTGAGGGTAAATATATCGAATCGGCGATGGCCTAGTTCCTGTTCCATATCGCTGAGTTCAATTTGAAGGGCATTGATCGAAATCGAGATCTCGACCACTGAAATAACCAGGGCTGAGATTTGAAGGACCAGTGCAAGCCCAAAAAGATAGCTAGCGGCTACCTGGTTGTTCCAATAGATCAGGGCCATACATACGGCGCTAACCAGCAGGCTTAACACCGCCAGAATCTGAATGTTACGTATCAGTTTCAGGCGGCGGTGCAGGTTCTTGATCTGGTCTACGTATACCGTTTCGGGGTTGGTCCGGAATTTATCGTGCAGATCGCGAATCAGGTTGGCGATGGCCAGAAACCGGTTGGTGAAGGCGATCATCAACAGCGAAACTGTCGAAAAAAGTAAAGCTGGAGTGCTGATAGTGAGTTCCATAGAAAGTTACCTGTGGTGAATGACCACTAACTACCTGTCGAAACATCGTAACTTGCGGCCTTTGTTCAAAATGCCTTCCTCTATATGTCTGAGAAACGTAACCCTGCGTTAATTTTCATCTTTATCACGGTTCTCATCGATTGTATTGGTATCGGGCTAATTGTGCCGGTGGTGCCCAAGCTGATCGAAGAGCTCACCGGACAGGGCCTTAGCGTAGCGTCGCAATATGGCGGTTGGCTCACGTTTGCCTACGCTGTCATGCAGTTTGTTTGCGCGCCCATTCTGGGTGGCCTGAGTGATCAATACGGCCGGCGGCCTGTGCTGCTGATCTCCCTGTTTGGATTGGGACTCGACTTTCTGGTATCGGCGTACTCGCCTACTATTGGCTGGTTATTTTTTGCCCGGGTTGCAGCGGGCATCTGTGGGGCGAGTTTCACCACGGCCAGTGCCTACATTGCCGACGTGAGCACGCCCGAAAAACGGGCGCAGAATTTCGGCCTGATTGGCGCGGCCTTTGGGCTCGGTTTCATCATTGGCCCCACAATGGGGGCGCTCTTCAGCAGCTATAGTATTCGGGCACCCTTCTATGCGGCTTCGATTCTGTCATTGCTCAACTGGCTATATGGCTATTTCGTCCTGCCCGAATCGCTATCGCTCGATAATCGACGGCCGTTCAGCTGGAAACGGGCTAACCCCGTCGGGTCGTTCAGGGCACTGCGGCGTTACCGGTCACTGATCGGGTTAATCGTGGCGCTGGCGTTCCTATACATAGCCGGACAGGTGATGCAGTCAATCTGGGGATACTTCACCATGCTTCGCTTCGGCTGGGATACCAGGATGGTTGGCATTTCGCTGGGGTTGATTGGCCTGGCGGTAGCCATTGTGCAGGGTGGCCTGATCCGCCTGATCATTCCCAAAATAGGTCAGAAACGAGCCGTCTTCCTAGGAATGGCTGTCTACGTAATCAGCTTTTTGGGCTTTGCCTTCGCTAATGAAAGCTGGATGGCCTTTGCCTTAATTATTCCGTATTCGTTTGCCGGCATCACTGGCCCGGCCATTCAGGGCATTATTTCAGGGCATGTTCCGCCCAACGAACAGGGTGAGTTGCAGGGCGCATTGGCCAGCCTGATGAGCCTGACGGCCATTGTCAGCCCGGTGCTGATTACCAATCTCTTTGCTTACTTCACCAAACCAGGCGCGCCAATTTACTTTCCGGGGGCGCCCTATATGGCTGGTGCCGTTTTTACGCTCGTCAGCTTATTCATTACAGTAAACACGCTAAAAGGGTATATACAGCCAGCTGTAGTGCCAAAAGAGCCTGTTGCGGGTAGTACACCTGCCGGTCATTAGCCTTCATTCGTACAATTCGGGCCGTAATTTCATACTGAGTAGCACAATCTGATCTACCAGCCGGGGAAAGAAGCGGCTTAGGGTAGCGTTTAATTTACCCATGCCCGTTAGTACCGTGTTGGCGCGGCGACGGTAAATATGGCGGGCTATGGCCTGAGCTACCTCCTGTTGCGTCATTTGCCAGCGGGGGGGGCGGTGGGCAAGGGGTACGGGTTCGCCGTTGGCCGCGAATACGCGTTTTTCAGGGTCATTGGCCGTGAAACCCAGGTGGATAACGCCAACATGCATACCTGTGTTGTGCCACTCCAGCCGGAGCGTATGGGCCAGATTGCTAACCGCTGCCTTACCCGCACAATAAGCCGACCCACTCGGAATGCCGTTCAGCGACGAAATCGACGAAATAAACGTGACGCAGCCTTTTGTTGCCCGCAGGTGCGGCAGTGCAGCTTTGAGCGGGTACACGGTACCGTAAATATTGCTGTCGCACACGGCTCGGAACACGTCGATGTCTAGGTCATTGAAATACGCCCGCATGGATATACTCGCATTGGCAACTAAGACGTCGAGTTGGCCAAAGGCCAGAATCGTCTGGTCGATCAGGTGCTGGCAGGCGTCGAAATTGGTAACGTCGGCCACGCAGGCGCTGGCAACGTACCCAGCCTCGGTGAAAGCGCGCAGCGTGTCGGCGAGCTGCTCAGACCGAAGCCCGTTCAGCATCACATACGCACCTTGCCGGGCTAGTTCGCGGGCTGTTTCGCGCCCAATACCCGACTCTGAGCCTGTGATGAGGGCTACCTTACCGGCAAACCGGCCCGGCGGCCCTGCCTGGGTCCGTTGCCGGTACGGCTGAACATCCTGCTTGTCAGGCGGGTGGGTCAGAAAAGCAGGTTGTTCAGTAAACGTGTCCATGCGAAGAAAACCAGTCGTAAGCCTCTTGGATGGCTTGCCGAATGGGCGTTTGTGGTAAGTTGAGTTCTGTAATTGCCTTTTGGGCAGTAAAATAATGGCCATCGTTGGCGATCATGGCCATAGAGCCTGTCACCTGAGCCGATGCGCCTGTAAGCCGGGTACGCCAGTCATTGAACCGGCCATACAGCCGGGTCAACGGGGACGGAATAAAAAGACGCGGCGCACGAACACCAGCCAGGTTAGCCATCAGCGAAAAGGCTTCGTGGTAGGTCAGGTTTTCGTTACCCAGAATGTACGACTCCCCAATTCGCCCCATTGTTAGTGCGTTGACGGTTGCCGTTGCTGCATCGCGCACGTGGATGAAGTTTTTGCCGCCCGCCGCGTACCCTGGCACCTGCTTTCGGGCAACCGCCAGCAGCATCGCTCCCGAGGTAGGCTTATTGTCTAGCGGGCCAACCAGAAACGTAGGGTGCACCAACACGGCAGGTACCTTGCCAGCCAGAGCCGCCTGTGTGACCAGTTCCGTAGCGGCCAGTTTGCTATCCATGTAATCGACTCCGTAGCGCTTCCCGGCGTAAGGCGTGGCTTCGTTACCGGGTTTGGCTTTGGAACCAAAGCCGAACACATTGGCCGTGCCTACATAGACCAGCCTGCTTATGCCAGCCTGTCGGGCAGCCTTGAGCATGTGCTCGGTACCGATTTTGTTGACAGCCCACACCGCCGGGTTGCGCGCCGGATTCACCTGAGCGAGCGCGGCCGCGTGAATAATGGCCGTACAGGTCTCGGTAGCTCGTGCTACATCATCAGGGTTGCTTAAGTCGCCCTCTACCAGCTCAATGGGTAGCCCAGCCAGCGTCGATCGGTCACTGCCGGGCCGTACCAGCGCGCGTACTACGTACCGACGCGCCAACAACTCGCGGGCAATATGACTTCCCAGAAACCCGTTTGCACCCGTTAAAAGAATAGTATCGGCCACTAAGTCGCTGATTAAGTCGTGTGCTATCTACGTTAAAACTGCCTGGATGGATTAATGGTGCGGTTTCGGCCTGAATCAGATCGTGTTGCCACGTAGAAAATCGCCCGTCAGCATGCGGCGTTTTCCTTCGGCCTGCAGTTCATCTATTGCCAGCCAACTGTCGGCAGCGCGTACCAGCAAGCTTGCTTTGCCGTCGGTGTACACCTGGCCGGGTGTGGCCTCGGCGGGGTGCTGGTCGGTGACCGATACCGAATAAATTTTGTAGAATTTTTCGCCGCCTTGCGTGCCCGGCAGCTTTGTCCAGGCGGCGGGGTAGGGCGATAGGCCACGTACAAAGTTGCGTATCATCACCGCGGGCTGATTCCAGTTGATCTCAGTCGTTTCCCGGTGGAGCTTGGGGGCTGGTTTCAGGTCGGTGGCATTGGGTTGCGGAGTTCGCGGGTACGTGCCTGCTTCAATGGCTTCTACCGTGCGCAGCACCAGATCGGCGCCGTGTTCCATCAGGCGGTCGTGGAGAGTGCCAGCCGTGTCATCGGGTGAGATGGGCTCCGTTTCCTGAAAAATCATCTGGCCGGTGTCGATCTCTTTCTCGATAAAAAAGGTGGTGGCCCCGGTCTCCGTTTCGCCGTTGATAATGGCCCAGTTGATCGGGGCAGCCCCCCGGTATTGCGGTAGCTTAGAGGCATGCAGGTTGAAGGTACCCACGCGCGGCATAGCCCACACCACTTCAGGCAACATCCTGAATGCCACGACTACCTGCAGATCGGCGTTGTAGTTGGCCAACTCGGATAGGAAAGCCGGATCGCGCAGTTTCTCGGGTTGCAGCACGGGTAATCCTGCTTCCAGGGCAGCTCGTTTCACCGGTGACGGCACCAGCTGTAGCCCCCGCCCCGAGGGCCGGTCCGGGGCCGTGATGACCGCCACTACCTGGCAGCCGCCCTGAATTAGACGTTGCAGGCTCGCCACCGCAAAATCGGGGGTGCCCATGAACACAATGCGTAATCTATTGTTCATATTGATCGTTCTTGTATGAGTTGGGGTCGCTTAGCCGTTTCCCGGTTTTGAGTTTTGCAGAAACCCGTGTGGGTGGGTTGACAAAGGCGGGTTGGAAGTCGTACATTTGTCTAAACGCTATCTCAACCCGATGCGACAACAACGCGCACATAGTAGTAAAGGTTGGTTCTTCTGACAGGCTGCAAAACAAACAAACTTGTTGCAGAACGGTCGGTGGACCGTTCTTTTTTTTGTCTAAAACGACCGGTTACAACAAATGGCTGCGGCGATAGTGTACAACATTTGTCCATAACGGATATTCTCAATAGTCGCCTCTGACCCTGTCTTGGATAGTCGGAGACGATTGTCTAAGTAAAAGACACCAGCATAGTATTATGTCTAAGATTAACTATTACACCGAAGAGGGCCTGAACCGGCTCAAAGCCGAGCTAAACGACCTGAAAACCAAAGGACGTACAGCAATCGCCCATCAAATTGCCGAGGCACGCGATAAAGGTGACCTCAGCGAAAACGCGGAATACGATGCAGCGAAAGATGCGCAGGGGTTGCATGAACTCAAAATCTCGAAGCTCGAAGAAGTCGTAGCCAACGCCCGCCTGCTCGACGAATCATCAATCGATACATCGATTGTATCGGTGCTCTCGCACGTGAAGATTAAAAATAAGAAAACGGGTGCTGAAGTTACCTACACGCTGGTGTCGGAGGAAGAAGCTGATTTGAAGCAATTCCGGATCTCTGTTGGTTCGCCCATTGGAAAAGGGTTGCTGGGTAAAAAAGTGGGCGAGACTGCTGAAATCACGGTTCCCGCCGGTAAAATCGAATTTGAAGTAATCGAGATCAGTCGGTAAGCGAATACAGCATAGGGAAAGTCCTCTGGTTGGGGCGTTGTACTACGAACTGTAGCGACGTACAAGCCAGAGGACTTTTGTGTATAGCTAACCCTACATTTTCTCGTATACCACGAAATCGAAAGCTGCCTCGTGGCGATCGTCGGCGGGGTGGGACTGGCGGCTGACTTCCTGCCAGATTGTTTTGTCAAACTCTGGAAACGAGGCATTCCCCTCGTAGGTACGTTGCACCTCGGTAAGGTAAATGCGGTTGGCCATTGGCAGCGCCAGGGCGTAGATTTCTGCCCCACCAATAACAAATAGCTCGGCGGTCTCGTGTCCTGCCTGGTTGTGAGCTGCCTCGGCCTGTTGGGCCGCTTCTAACGCCGCCTCCAGTGTGTTCACCACCGTAACGCCGTCGAACTGAAAGTCAGGGTTGCGGGAGATCACGATATTAGTCCGTTTAGGAAGTGGTTTCCCCAATGCATCCAGCGACTTGCGTCCCATAATAATGGCGTGGCCGCTGGTCTTTTGTTTGAAATAAGCAAAGTCATCCGGGAGGTGCCAGGGCAGGTCTGGCCGACCGTCGGGGCGGTCTCGTCCAATGACCCGATTCTGTGCCATTGCGGCAATAAGGCTAATGAGCATACGCGGTAATTATCGTGATGATAAAAGTACAGTTTGTGGCTCAAATTAGTACTAAATACAGCTGCCGGGCTAACTAACGGGCCTGGCAAGTACATTGAGCGATTACTTAGTGAAAAATAAAGGTAACAGCTTGAAAAAACGTGCCTTTAAACTTGGTCTCACTGTCCAATTCCCTCTTGTAATTATATACATTTGTGTTCCTTTTGAACGTTTTCATACAGTATTCTAACTAATTTCTCCTATGAACAGACGCGACGCCCTGTTGCGGGTGGCTACAATGGTTGGTGCGACAATTTCGCTACCGGCTCTGGGCTCATCCGCGTTGGCCGATACGCTAGAGGCTTCGGCGGCACAACGGATTGCTACGGGCAAACCCGTTTTCTTCTCCGCTGATCAGGATGCCTTGGTGGCCGATCTGGCCGATGTTATTATTCCCACAACGAAAACGCCTGGTGCCAAAGCCGCCAAGGTGAACGAGATTATAGATGTTGTGTTGAAAGACTGCTACAAACCGGCTGATCAGAAGGTGTTTACCGACGGCTTGACCATGACGCAGAAAATGAGTCAGGATAGCTACGGTAAAGCTTTCTCGCAACTCGATAATAATCAGAAAATCGAGTTGATGAAAAAACTGGAGGCCAGTGCCAAGCAACAACGGTCAGATGCTGCCCGTGCTGTAGCAGGTCAGCAGGATGTACAGATAGCGGCTGAAAAGCGTAACGTAACTCCGTTCTTCGCCATGCTGAAAGACTTGACGCTGATGGGCTATTTTACGTCTGAAATTGGTGCTACGCAGGCGCTGGAGTATGTGGCTATTCCTGGCCGTTACGACGGTTGTGTTCCCCTGAAGCCCGGTCAGAAAGCCTGGGCAATCTAAACTCAAATGGCATAAGTCGTTGGGTCGTGTCTCTGGAAAGTCGGTTCGTTAACCACTGCTGACTTTCACACTGTGCGACATTCCGGACTTATGATCACAGACTTACGACTACTATCCTATGAATCTCAATATCGACGCTCAGAAAGACATGACCTACGATGCAATCGTGGTCGGATCGGGCATTTCAGGCGGCTGGGCTGCAAAGGAACTTACGCAGAAAGGTCTGCGGGTACTGATGCTGGAACGGGGCCGTGACATTAAACACGTTGAAGGCTACACAACAGCTACCAATAATCCCTGGGACTTTCCACACCGGGGCCGGATTACTACACAGGCGGCCGAAGAGTACTGGGCCAACATGCGTACGGGCTATACTGCCAACGAAGAATGGCGTCATCACTTCGAGAATGACTCACTGAACCCGTATATCGAAAAACGTCCGATGGACTGGATTCGGGGCTACCACGTGGGTGGTCGTTCGCTGATGTGGGGTCGTCAGAGCTATCGCCACAATGAGGAAGACTTTATGGCCAACCTCAAAGAAGGCGTTGGTGTAGACTGGCCGATCCGGTACAAAGACCTGGCTCCCTGGTATACCTACGTTGAAGGATTTGCTGGTATCAGCGGTTCGAAAGATGGGCTCAGCGTATTGCCAGATGGCAATTACCTGCCGCCTATGGAAATGAACTGCGTGGAGAAAGAAGTAAAGACCCGCATTGAAAAAGCATTTGGTAAGCGCCACATCACGATGGGTCGTACTGCCCACCTGACCGATCCTAAAGCCGTTCACACGAACCTGGGGCGGGCTGCCTGCCAGTACCGGAACCAGTGTATGCGCGGATGTCCATTCGGCGCGTACTTCAGTACCCAGTCGTCGACGTTGCCAGCGGCAATGGCCACTGGTCGCCTGACACTCCGCCCCGACTCGATCGTGTCTGAAGTACTGTACGATGAGAAAAAAGGCCGGGCAACGGGTGTTCGCATCATCGACCAGAATACGAAAGCCGTTCGTGAATACTACGCCAAGATCATTTTTGTGAATGCGTCTGCGTTTGGTAGCACGTCTATTTTGATGAACTCAAAGTCGAGCCGGTTCCCCAATGGAATGGGTAATGATTCAGACCAACTTGGCCGTAACATCATGGACCACCACCTCGGCGTAGGTGCATCCGGCGATTTCGATGGCATGGAAGATCAGTATTATTATGGTCGTCGTGCCAACGGCGTTTATGTACCCCGTTACCGTAACTGGGATGGCGACAAGCGTGACTACCTCCGTGGCTTCGGCTATCAGGGTGGCGCCAGCCGGTCGGGCTGGAACCGGGGCGTAGGTATGGACGGTTTTGGGGCCGATTTCAAAGAAGATCTGACCAAACCCGGCCCATGGTCGTTTGGTATCGGTGGCTTTGGCGAGGTACTTCCTGACCCAAATAACCGCATGACCCTGTCACCAGACAAGAAAGACCGTTGGGGGCTACCTCTGATCGTATTTGATGCTGCGTATGGCGAAAACGAGAAGAAGATGCGGAAGGATATGATGAACGACGCCGTAGAGATGTTGGAGGCCGCCGGACTCAAAAACGTGAAGGGCTACAACGACGAATCGAAAAACTTGGGTATTGGTATCCACGAAATGGGAACTGCCCGCATGGGTCGTGACCCTAAGACATCGGTGCTGAACGCCAACAACCAGATTCACTCGGTCAAGAACGTATTCGTGACTGATGGGGCCGCCATGACTTCCGCGTCATGTGTGAACCCATCGCTTACGTACATGGCCTTAACAGCACGGGCAGCTGATTTTGCCGTTAAAGAGCTGAAGAAGCAGAATATATAAAAGCTATCTTACGGCTTTATCAGCCTCTCCGACGCCTTCACAGGCGTCGGAGAGGCTTTTTTTGTACATGGAGCTAGTCACTACATAAGCTTAGTATCCGGTAGCTTGGATTAATATATGTTACTAGTAGATAAAAAATTAAAATATCTATATTGATGGAGTATTTTCTATGGATATGTTGTTTTAGTATTATGCCAAGATTAACTTTGAATGAACATATTTTTACCACCGTACCAAAGTTGGCATAAGTTTTGAGTTGAATTCACTATTCACTTCTAATCTAGTGACCAACCCGTAATACCTATAAGAGAGATGAAAACGATTCGGTTGTACATGATTTTGCAATGGGTGTTGTTTTTGCCCATCCTTTTGCCGCTCTGTATGGTGTTCGGCGCTTTGCGTGGAGCCGTTCTTATGGCTGAGCGAGTGATTGATCAAATGAGTATCGACATTAGTTATAAGCCAACAGGTACGTCGGTTCAACCCGAGTCCTAAGGCTTATTTATCTTAAGCATATAGTTACAAAGAGTCCCTGATACAACATTTCTGTTGCATCAGGGACTCTTTGCCTTTTATTGTACGTTGAAGCGGATCGCTATGAACGTACCTAGTCGGCAACGTCTGATCGTGCCAGCTCTAACGCTGTTCGATATCAGAAAATGAAATCGAGGTTTTTGTCTTTAAATTCCTCATTGTCGAGTTCCAGGAATTCCTCCCAGAACGGATCAACGGGTAAACCTGCACGAAGAATCAGGGGTTCTTTCTTCACCGGGTGAATGAAGTATAACCGTCGCGCATGGAGGTAGATCTTTTTACCGGGTACCTCGCGGTCATAGCCGTACTTGGCATCGCCTCGAATCGGGCAACCCATCGCTGCCAGCTGCGCCCGAATCTGGTGGGGACGACCTGTTAGCGGTTCTACTTCCAACAGGTAATGCTCATTTATTTTACCTAGCAGCCGATACGACAGTTCAGCGCGTTGTGAGCCGGGGACTTCGTAGTCATAAGCTGTAACCTGGTTTTTGGCCTCGTCTTTGATCAGATAATGAACGAGCTTTCCTTTCTTTTCGGTAGGGTGATGCCGAACTACTGCCCAGTACGTTTTCTGAATTTGACGCTTCCGAAAAATCTCCGTCATACGCTCAACTGCCTTTGAGGTACGGCCAAACACAACCAGACCACTTACAGGCCGGTCGAGGCGATGCACCGGGTTAAGGAACACATCGCCCGGCTTTTTATATTCTTCCTTTATATACTCTTTGAGGAGTTCGGTAAGTGAGGGGTCGCCAGTCCGATCGGTCTGTACAAGTACACCCGGCTCTTTGTTGACGATTAGCAGGTGGTTGTCTTCGTAAACCACCGAATAAGGTACGCGCTTCTTCATAGAAATGAAGAATTGAGAAGGAAGCAGTAAGCAGACCAGCATAGCTAGCGCGCACTTCTTCGTTCTAATTCTTAATTATTCATTCATTTTTTAACTCAGTACGCTTCCGATTCGTTCGGGAAGTCGTTGGTTTTCACGTCATCAACGTAGTGCGTGATGGCCTCCAGCATGGCTGTGTGCAGGTCGGCGTAACGGCGCAGGAAACGCGGTTTGAACTCTTTGTTGATTCCCAGCATGTCGTGGATCACCAGAATCTGCCCATCGGCGTCCGGGCCAGCACCTATACCAATGGTTGGGATAGCTAGCTGTTCGGAGACCTGTTTGGTAAGGGCCGCCGGAATTTTTTCCAACACTGTGGCAAAGCAGCCAATCTCCTGAAGCATCAGGGCATCTTCCATCAGTTTCTGCGCTTCAGTATCTTCCTTAGCTCGTACAGCATACGTGCCGAATTTGTAGATCGACTGTGGCGTAAGGCCCAGGTGCCCCATTACGGGCACACCAGCGCTTAGGATGCGCGTAACCGACTCACGAATTTCGCTGCCTCCTTCCATTTTCACGGCATGCGCTCCCGATTCTTTCATGATCCTGATTGCCGAACGAAGTGCCTCTGATGAATTGCCCTGATAAGAGCCAAAGGGAAGATCGACAACCACCAACGCCCGTTTTACGGCCCGCACCACTGACCCAGCGTGGTAGATCATCTGGTCGAGGGTGATGGGTAGGGTTGTTTCGTGACCAGCCATCACGTTGGAGGCTGAGTCGCCAACCAGAATAACTTCTACGCCAGCTGCATCAACCACGCGGGCCATCGAATAATCGTAGGCTGTAAGGGCAGAGATTTTTTCACCCCGGTTTTTCAGTTCCTGAAGGGTGTGCGTGGTAACACGCTTAATATCGGGATTGTGAACAGACATTTTTTTGATTACAGGTTTCTGTTTACAGCCTTCTGTTGCTTCGCTAACTCACGATACACACTGTAGGGGAGTAACTGCAAACTGTGAACAGAAAACTGCAAACTCGTTTATCTCGGTGCCAGCCAGGCTTCGGGATTCATTTTGGCAAACTCTTTCCAGATCTGGAATTGTAGCTCGGTGTTGCCCTGGCTATCGGTGCCTACGGTGCCAATGTTTTCACGAGCTTTTACACGGTCGCCCATTTTCACTGTCACATTCTTCAGCTTGGCGTAAATCGTGTAATAGTCGCCATGCTGAATGGCCACTACGTTCTGACTGCCCATCACGTACTCAACGTTCATGACAATGCCATCGTAGATAGCCCGTACGGGTTCGCCCGCATTGGTTTGGATGTCGATGCCGGGGTTCGATATTTTCAGCCCTTTCAGAACCGGATGTGGGTGCACACCAAAACGCTCAGACACGAAACCACGCTGTACCGGCCAGGGGAGGCGGGCGCGGGAAGCGGCAAAGGAGGAGCCAAGGGCTAGTTCCTCGCGGTTTAGGTTGCTGGGGGTACGTGTGTTGTCTGATTTGGCAACACCCAGATCGGGGTCAGGAATGACAACGGGGGGCGGGGCGGGTTTGCCTTCTTCTTTCGCTTTTGCAACGGCTTCGGCCCGGCGGCGTTCAGCTTCACGGCGTTCATTGGCCAGGCGGGTGGCCTCCGCTTTGGCTAATCGCTCGCGTTCGGCTCGTTCTCGGGCAGCACGCTCGGCCCGTTCGCGCGCTTCCCGAGCAATGATCGACGTGATCATGTTTTCGAGCCGATTAATGTTTCTGCGGCTTTCGGCAAGTTCAGTACGTAACACGCCTTCGCGCTGACTCAACTGCTCAACAACTTTGTTTTTATCCTGTTTCAGGTCTTCCAGCTTTTCCGACTCACGCACTTTGGTCGTCAGCACAACGGTTTGTTGCCGCCGCTTCTGTTCGGTCGCGGTTCGTTTGCCGGTGATCTCCGTCTGAACTGTCTCCATTTCCCGTTTCTGCGTCTGGCGGGCTTTGGCATATTGTTTCAGGTAGCGGAAACGGGCCACCAACTGATTGAAATTCTCGGATGAGAATAGAAAACCAAGCGGATTTAACTGCTGCCGGCGTTTGTCGGCGGCGTAGATCATCTGGGCATATTCGGCGCGGAGCTTATCCAAGTCGCGGTTCAGTGCCTGGCTGGCTTTACGCAGATCTGAAATCTCGACCTCGCTCAGCCTGATTTCGTCCGACAATAAATTGATCTGCTTTGACTGGGCCTCAATCTGGGCCGTCAGTGCTTTAAGCTGACTGATAGATACCTGTTTCTCTGACGAGGTCTTTCTCAAGACTGCGCGTAGTTCATTCAGTTGCTCAATGTTTTTCTTCTTTTCGCGCTCCAATGCCTGCCGGTCACGCTTCTGAGCCAGCAGCGGGAGCGACGTAAACAAGGTGATGAGAAGAAAGAGGAGTAAGCGCATGAACAAAAATAGTCGAAAGAACTCGGGAAAGTCAGGTAGTGGGGGTACGTAGTATAAGCCGTCGTTTCTAAAGCAAGTAGGTAATGGGGCAGATTAAGCACTACCACACCCTGACTTTTCAGGCTTTAATTACGCTGGTACTTGGCCGGAATGGCAAACGGAAACCCTGGATCTTTGTCGATCAACTCTACTTTGCTGTGCTTTATCTGAATCAGCGTCTGGTAAAACTGCCCATCGGTCTGTGACTGGTAATCGAGCGTGACCAGGCTTGAATAGGGAAACAGAAAGTTATTGAGTGTATTGAAATCCTCATAATCGAGCCGGAGGGCATTCTTGGTTGGCTGCTCGGTCACCATCAGGCGTTTCAGTTTCCGATCGTTTTCGCCAATGTAATTCTCAACCAGCACTTTGCCCGCGCTCTGGCGCAACAGCAGGTAATCACGCTCTTTCTTGATCTTCTGCGCCGGGCGTTTGGGCAGCGGCAAATTACCAACTATCAGCGCCTGTAACAGATCGAAGTTCATCTCGAAGTTGAACTGGCGGCTGAGGGTCGGGAAATCGTATATAGCATAGCGCCGTTCCAGCTTGTCCATGATGGCCACTGAATCGCGGGTAATTAGCGCACGGACAGCTTCGATACCTACTTTTGAAATGCTGATCCAGATGGCACTATCTTTCCGGACACGCAGATTCAGGTTGGCATTACTAATGTCCTGCGTTTTGCTCTTGAACGAAAGCTTCGACTTGGCAGTCAGGTACTTGAAGTCGATTTCTGCCACGTTAGAGCGTGCTTCGTCTATCCCGGGCCGGGTCAGAGCGGTATTGATGGTTGGCGGGGTAGTAGTGACAACCGAAGGAGAGGTACTCGGTGTACTGGCTGTCGTTGAGGTTGGTGGCTGGCTCATCGCCACCGTGTCGGCGGTTACCGTGGTGGCTTGCGGGGTACGTTTAGTACGCTGACGGTGGCAACTGGCCTGACTGTACAGCACGCTTGCCAGAAAGGCATACAACAAAACTCTATTCATATAATTTTCCGCCCGCAATTTTCTGGTCGAGCTTGTCACTAGCTCCCCCTTTTTGCTTGGCTAATTTCCACTGGTCAATGGCTTTGGCTTTATCGCCCAACTGGAACAAGGCATCGCCATAGTGTTCCAGAATAGTGCCACTGATATTGGCTGGGTCTGATTGAATGGCTTTTTCGAGGAACTTCCGCGCACTAGCATAGTCCTTCATCACGTACAACACCCAGGCGTGGGTATCCAGGTACGTTGCATTGGCAGGGTGCAGTTCGGCCAGCTTCGTCGACATTGTCTTCGCTCTGGGAAGGTTCTCCTTCCGCAAGGACAGAAAGTAGCTGTAGTTGTTGAGCACCCGGTCGTTGTTGGGGTCTACCTTCAGTACGGCCTCATACGCTTCGTCAGACTTAGCATAATCGCGGATGCCGTTGTAGGCGTCGCCCAACTGGCCATTTATTTCGAGGAGCATCTTTGGGTTCGACGACAGCAGTTTCCGGCTCTCTTCAAGGGCATCAATAGCTTCCTGATAACGGCGTTTATACAAATTAGCCGAGCCGTTGGAGTACCACAGCAGGCCTTGGTTAGGAAAGACTTCCAGTGCTTTCTCGGTATGGATCACGATGCTGTCGACCTGCGATAGCTCGCCATCGAGTTGCACAATGGCGCCCCATACTTCATAGATCGATGGGTCGAGGCGGGCGGCGCGAACGTAGGCATCGCGGGCTTCGGCTTTCTGGCCCTGCTGCATCAACAGGTCGGCCATCATTACCTGCGCCTTGGCATCTCTTGGATTCTGGCGGGTCAGCTCCTGCGCCATTTTCAGCGCATCCTGCTTGGCGGCTGGCGTGTCGCCTGCCACACCCACATAATTCGATAAAATGCGGGCTTTCAGGCCGGCTTCCAGATTCGGATTCGAAAATACTTTCTGTAATGCCTGCGTCGACTTATCTACGTTACCCTGCCGCCGGTAGATATCAGCCAGCATCATGTTGGCCTGCGGGCTGTCGGGGCTTAGTTTCAGGGCGCGTTCGAGCCAGGTTATAGCGAGCGGAACACGGTCATTAGCCACGAGCAGTTCGGCACCTTCAACCAGAAACTCAGGATCGGCTGGTTCCGAGGCAATCAGGCGCTCAGCTTCTTCGATGGCTTTGTCGACCTTGTTCTGCTTTAAATAAATGCGCTGTTTCTGCCGGGTAATTTCCTCATTCAAGCCCATCGCTTTTTCTACGCGGTCGTAGGTGGCCAGGGCTTTGTCCGGCTTGTCGTCGAAGAGATAAATAGCGGCCAGTTCAACGCCGTATTCAATGGTTTCAGACCCTTTCGCCAGCAGGCTTTCATACAGCTCTTCGGCTTCGGGATAGCGCTTCTGTTTCACAAACAACTCCGCCACCTGCAACAGGTAGTAGGCGTTGTTTTTGTCGAGTTGGTAGGCCTTCTGCGCATAAGGCAAGGCCTCTATTGGTTTGCTGGCCTTGATCAGCGCCGTTGCCAGTGCATACTGAACAGCGGCATTGGCCGGGTTCTTGGCCGCCAGTTTTTCCAGCGCTGGTATCGCCTTTGTCGGTTCGTCGACCAGCAAAAAGCGGTAAGCGTCGGTAAACTCGGTCTCTTCGGCAACGACCTTGTCTGACTTTACCGTCGGCTGGGCGATAGCGCCATTGTCGATGGTGGTCACCGAAACGGGCTGGTCGGGGGTACGTGGTTTTCGCTGGGCCAGCGTAGCATCAGGCAGGAAGAGACACAGGCCGACCAGCAGGCAGGGCCATAGGTTCCGAACGCCGGTAAAAGGCGAAGTAAACGCGCTACAGGATGTGTAAATCAATGGCATAACGAGTAAATACACTATCAACGCCCTGGTCTGGTCTGGTATTGCTGAAAAGTAGCTCGGGTAAGGTAAACAAATGTACAGCCAAACAGGCAAACAACCTTTCGTCTAATTGGTTCTGGGAGCAAACGCCGTACCAGGGATATAAGTAACTGGCAGGTAGGCTTTCCCTTTACTCCAAAGCCAGCCAGTGTTCTGTAACTACCCAGCCGATGCGCGCTCTTTGTATTCTTTTCTGGATTGTTTGCGCGTTGCCTCTCTCGGGGCTAAGTCAGTCGCTGTCAAACTCAAACCTACCCATTCTGCTTATCAACACGCGGGGTGGGACGATTGTTGACGATCCGAAAATTGTGGCCGATCTACAGATCATCGACAATGGGTTGGGAAACCGGAATAACCTGGCCGACAAAGCCACATTCAGTAGCGTAATTGGCATTGAACTGCGGGGAGCCAGCTCGCAGATGTTCCCGAAGAAACCCTACGGCATTGAACTGCGCGATTCGACCGGCATGAACTCGGTAGCTAAATCGGTGCTGGGTATGCCCGCCGAAAGCGACTGGGTGCTGAATGCGGTGTATAACGATAAGACACTGGTTCGGGAAACGCTGACGTACGACTTTTACCGAACGATGAGCAAGTACTACGCCTCCCGGTTTCGGTATTGCGAACTGGTGCTGAACGGGGAGTACCGTGGCATATACATCCTGATGGAACGGCTGAAGCGGGACAAGAACCGGGTGAATATTTCCAGTATCAAAAAAACGGACGTTACCGGCGATGCCCTGACGGGGGGGTACATTCTAAAGATCGATAAGACGGAAGGATCAGCGTCGAGGTCATGGACGTCACCGTACATAGCAGGCCCAAACGGGGGGACGGTGCAAATCCAGATTGACCGCCCTAAGCCGGAAGACCTGGCCGATGAGCAGTTTCAGTACATTAAAGGGTATGTGTCAGCATTTGAAGGCGCGTTGAGTGGCCCCGATTTTACCGACCCTGAGAAGGGTTTCCGCAAGTTTATCGATGAGGATTCTTTTGTCGATTACCTGCTTCTGACGGAGGTTTGTAAGAATATAGACGGTTATCGCCTCAGCGCCTACTTCTATAAAGACCGCGATTCGAAAAGCCCTAAATTGGTTATGGGCCCTATCTGGGATTACAACCTCACCTATGGCAATGCCGATTATTGCAATGGTAACGACTACCGGGGCTGGGCATTCGATTACAATACGGTCTGTGCCGGTGATAGATATCCAATACCGTTTTGGTGGAATCGGCTGTTGCAGGATCTGACCTTTGGCCGCAAGGTGAAAGAGCGGTACAAGGCGCTTCGCCAGACCATACTGACACCGCAGCGCCTCGGTGCGTTCGTTGATTCGACAACCAACGTGCTCACCGAAGCCCGTTTTCGAAATTTCAATAAATGGCCCGTTATCGGGGTGTATGTCTGGCCCAATGGGTACGTTGGTCAGACATACCAGAAGGAAGTCGATTACCTGAAAGAGTGGATCACGTTGCGCCTCAACTGGATGGATAAGGCCATTGAACCCTTCGGCGTTGCGGTGCTGGCCACCGAGCCCAGCGCTCTGCGGCTGGGGCCTAATCCGTCGGTCGGAGATGTGCTGGTGACCTTACCACTCGCTGCTGCCACCGACCTAAGTTTAACGCTCACTGACATGCAGGGGCGGCCCCTACACCAGGCGCAATACGCCAGCCAGCCCGCAGGTACGTTCGAGCGCATACTGACCGCAGCGCAGTTCACGAACGGGCCAGGTACGTACCTGCTGACCTTGACCACGCAGGCTGGCCCGGTGTCGAAAGTGATTGTGCGGTATTAGGGAAGTGATGATTTCATCGTGTCGAGCGGAGCCAGGCGAGCTCCAATTAGGCATCAGCGTAGGCCAGCCGCAGTTCGCGCTGCGTAACCTGCCCCTTCAACGTTTTAACGGCTTCAGTTAGGCTAAGCGGCCGCGCCGTACCGAAAGTACTGTAGATCAACGCCAGCTTATCGGCCGAGACGAGCATTTCGACAGGGAGGGTGCCCTCCCGAATGCAAACTGACAAGTGATTCTCTGCCGTTTGTGGCGAAATACCCCGTGCTGTGGCAATGTCGGAAATTGATTTGCCTGTCAGGAATAAGTCCAGCGTAGCCCTGTGCGCTGCTGGCTCCGGTACGTTCGTTGCTTGGGTACGTGCCTGACTACCCAGGCCGCTCGAGCGGCCGTAGCCCGCGCTGCTGTAGTCCGGGTTGTTGCGGATAATAGCCAGTAATTCATCGCCGATCCGTTTGGCTTTGGCTTTGCCCAACCCTTTGATCTTTGCCAGTTGCTCAATGGTTTCCGGACGTACCCGCTCAATCTCGGTTAGCGTTTGCTGGGCCATGATCTGGTAGGCTGTGGCGTTGTGCTCCGAGGCCATGTTGTTGCGCCACTTCATCAGCTCGAAATACAGAGCGCTGGGTTTCGACTCGTCACGTCGGCCTAGTGCGCCACGCTGTCGGGCACCGACCGTTGATGGGGCGGTCTGTTTACGGGCGGGTACAAAATCCAGTTCGGCGCGGTTGCGGGCTTCGCCACATAGCAGGGCGTCGAACCCACTTCGGCATTTGGCGAAGGTAGCCAAGTTCACGACCAGCGCTTTTTCGGTTTCGTCGAGGTACTCGAGTAGGGCGGTACGTACCTGTTTATTGTCCGATTCGGTAGGCAACTCCCGCAGCTTGGGTAATAGCTCGTCGGTCAGCAGGGTGTGAAAGTAGGTGCTGGCGTTTCGGATACGTACCTGTAGTGCCTCGTTGGCTTCGGGTAGTGGCTCCTGCGCGAAATACTCGGGTAACTGCTTCTGAAAGCGGTGTGCCATTACGCGGGCTTTGTCGGTCAGCAGCGCGGCCAGCTCGGTCAGTTCCGGCAGCAGGTTCACCGGGAGGCTGCGGGCCGATTCGGCCACCACCTTTCGGCTTCTGCCCAACCAGTAGGCCGCCTGTTCAAACGAAAACAGATCATAGAGTCGCTGTTCTTGATTCACCCGTTTGGCGCTCTGAAAGTGCTGCTCGGTGGGAGTACGTTCCTGCACATCGGCATGGAAACGCTCCAGGTTGTATTCTGTTTTGATGCTGCTGGCCGGAATGGGCGTTTGCAACACCAGCCCTTCCAACGTTTTGCAGCGGCTCAGAGCCACGTATACCTGCCCATGCGCAAAGGCCTTACCGGCGTCGATGATGGCGCGCTCAAAGGTCAGGCCCTGGCTTTTGTGCACCGTTATCGCCCAGGCCAGCCGGAGCGGAAACTGCACGAACGTACCTATGATGTCGCTTTTGATCGCCTTTGTGGTCGGGTCGAGGGTATATCGGATGTTCTGCCATTCTACGGGACCGGTCACGATGGGCATGACCTCACCGGGGCATTTGATCTCGATATAATCGTTCCCGAACGCCACGATACGCCCGATCTTTCCATTGTAAAACAGCTTGTCGCGCGAGGTGTCGTTTTTGATGAACATCACCTGTGCGCCCACTTTCAGGTCGAGCTTATGCTCGGTGGGGTACATGTGCTCCGGAAAATCGTCGAGTACGGTGGCTGTGTATGACTTCAGCGGCCCGGGCAGTTCGGCCAGTTTGCGGTTGTTGATTTGTTGGGCCGTGTTGTTATGCGTCGACAGGGTAATATAGCCCGCTTCGTCATCCGGGGCAAAGTCGGGCAGGTAGCGCTGGTTTAAGTCGGCGAGGCCGGCGGCGGTAATTGTTTTCTCCCGAATGCCATTCAGCAGGTCAATAAATCGCTGATCAGACTGGCGGTAAATGTGCGTCAGTTCAATGGATACGTATTCGGTTTGCTGCAGCGCCTGGCTACTGAAAAAATAGCCTGTCTGGTAGTAGGGCTGCAGCAACGCCCAATCATCATCGCGGATAACGGGCGGTAACTGCTGCATGTCGCCGATGAGCAGGAGCTGTACGCCGCCAAACGGCCGGTCGCCACCCCGGTAGCGCCGTAGCACCGCATCGATACCATCCAGCACATCGGCCCTGACCATACTGATCTCATCAATCACCAGCAGATCGAGGGTTCGGAGCAGCTTGATTTTTTCGCTGTTGAACTTACGGTTCATCTGCCCCTGATCACCGGGGATAATGGGGCCAAAAGGCAGTTGAAAGAGCGAGTGAATGGTAACGCCTCCCGCATTGATGGCCGCCACGCCGGTTGGTGCCACTACCACCAGCCGTTTGGCCGACAATTGCTTGATCTGGTGCAGAAACGTGGTTTTGCCCGTGCCCGCTTTCCCCGTTAGAAAAACGTTCTGGCTGGTGTGCAGCACATAGTTATGGGCCAGATCGAGGCGTTCGTTGGGGATGTGAAGCGTAGAGGTCAAGTGCGTACGGGCGTAAAGGCCGACTGGCAGGCCAGCGCGGCATCAGTATATGTAAGTAGACGGGGATCGGGCCTTAAGGGTTCATGTGCACTACTGGATGCTAAGGTCGACAGCGGCAAAAAGCAATGGTAATTCGTTTTCCGAATTTTGGAAAAACATTCCAGACTGTAGAAGTTTTTTAGGAAATTATTTTTTTATGCAACTGATAATCAATTGGTTATTCTACTGGCACGTTATTCGTGAATTGCTGCACAAAACCAGCAGATCATGGAAACTACCAAACCGTTAACTATTTTCCTCGTCGACGACGATCCCTTTTGCGGAAGAATGTATGAGCAGCACGTACGCAACCTGGGGCATACCAATGTCACTTTGTTCAACGATGGTCAGGATTGTCTGAACAGGTTGACCGAACAGCCGGATATCATTTTCCTCGACTACCACATGGAGCCTATGGATGGGCTGGAGGTGTTGCGGAAAATAAAGCGATTTAGCCCCGATATTTTCTTGGTAATCGTGTCGGGTCAGGAGGACTTGAACGTAGCTGTGAACGCGCTAAAATATGGTGCTTTCGACTACATCATCAAAGGTGATAACGACTTTGAAAAGATCACCAGCGTGCTGACGAAAATTCAGGACGTAATGGAGATGCTGAAGCAACGCCCGCCAGGTAAAATGCAGAAACTGTTCAGTCTGCTGGGGGTGGCATGAGAGGGTCATTGACCAGTATAGCGGCTCTGTTGCTGGTTGCTGGCTCACTCTGGCTCACGGGTTGCGCCTCGCAAAACCTGTTCCAGACAGCGCCGGCAACCAGCATAGACTCTGTCTTCGTAGGGCAGGCCGCTACGCAATACATCATTCGGAAAGACGACAAAATCAGCATCAGTGTCTGGAACCACGACGATCTGAGTGTCGGGTCGCTGTACAGCATTTACAGTGCCAACGAAGTATACGGGAAATGGGTGATGGTTGACCCGAACGGGGACGTACCTATCCCGAAAATTGGTAAGGTCAAGCTGAGTGGCCTGACCCAGTTGCAGGCCCGTGAGCGGTTACTGACCGAATTCAGAAAGTGGATTGTCGATCCGATCATCGACGTAAAAGTCCTGAACAAGGAAGTAACGGTGCTGGGCGAACTAAGGAATCCGGGCAAGTTTCTGCTCGAAAAAGAGGCCAATTCGCTCATCGAGTTACTGGGACGGGCCGGCGATTTTGACCTCTATGCCGACCGGCAGGCGGTGCAGGTGATTCGGACGATCAATGACCAGCCGCACACGATCAGCATCGACCTGACGCGGATGGATCAGTTTGCGGCCCGGAACATTCAGATTCAGCCCGGCGACGTGATTTATGTGCCTGCCAAAAAAAGTAAACTCTGGGATAAGCGGGCCGGACCGAGTGTACTTCCCGTTGCCAGCGCCATCACCACGCTGCTGGTTCTTTTTAAGTTTTTTATCTGATTACGGGCATGTCTGAGTTATCGAAAACGCTGGGAATATTGGGGCCATTTGTTCGTGGCTTGCCATTGACAGCGGTTGTCATGACCATCGCGTTATTTATGGCGGGTCGATATTTGCGTTACGCCACACCGATGTATGACAGTATGGCCAAGATTAAACTGGCCGATTCCAACGAAGGAGCCCCCAGCGCCAACCTCTATAAAGACTTCGATGTGTTTGCCAACACAAACAAGATTCTGGCCGAGGTTGAGTTGATAAAATCCAACGTATTGTTAACCAGGGCGCTGTCGCCACTCGACCTGGGTGTAACTATTTACCGGGTTGGCAAGCTGCGCAAAGCAGATTTATATGGTCAGTCACCGGTGCACATATCCGCCACGTTTACTGATCCGAAATGGTACAGCCAACCATTTTTACTGGCCATCCGCAGCGATTCATTGCTGACCATTACGCTGCCCGGCGGAAAAAAAATGGAGGGGATATTGAACCGGGCTGTAGATTTCGACGGCGGGTCGCTGCTGATTAACCGCAACGAAGTGCTACTGCAAGAGCGGCATCGGCTGGCTCTGAATGATAAATATGAGTTCATTGTACGAACGCCGGAAGCAGTGGTGGAATCGGTGGCTGGCGATCTGGACGTGATGGCCGTCGATAAAGATATTCCGGTGCTGCGCATCACTTACCGGAGCCCTGTTCCTCAGAAAGCCGCTGACGTAGTTAACGGAGTAGCTGCGGCTTATATCACCGACGGCGTGCTGGATCGGTTCCGGACAGCCGACACAACCGTTGACTTCCTGAACCGGCAACTGAGGGATTACAAGAGTCGGCTAACCGCCAGCGAGCAGGCCATTGAAGGCTATCGTGACGCAAAAAACATCATCAACATTCGGCAGGAAACCGAAACAGACCTCCGCCAGATTGCCGATCTGAAAAAACAACTGTCGAGCGTACACATGAATGTACTCGCCATCGACAGCCTGAACAGGTACGTTCGCCAGAACCCAGATTTCCTGAAGTCGGCCCCCAACTTCGAAGCCTTCAATGACCTGCTGTCGACGGAGATTGTCAAGAAAATGAAACAGCTCCAGGGCGACCGCCGCGAACTGCTGACGCGTTACATGCCCGAACACGAGAAGGTCAGGCTGGTGGATACGCAGATGAGCGATCTGGCCGATTACATGAAGGAGAGTATTAACAATACGCTGACCAACCTGAAGATCAAGTACCGCGACCTCGACCGAACCATTCAGGAGGCTGAAACGAAATTTATCGGGCTACCGACCAAAGAAAAAAACATGACGGTGCTGGAGCGGAACTTCAGCCTCGACGAACAGATATACCGCTTTCTGCACCAAAAACGTACCGAAGCGGACATTGCACGGGCTGCTACCATCTCGTTTCACCGGGTTATTACCGAGGGAAAGGTGGCCCGTACGCCTATTTCGCCCAATCCGACGCTGATTAAGGTGTTGGCTGGATTTCTGAGTCTGCTCATCAGTATCGTGCTGATTTACGGCGTTCACTTCCTGAAAGCGCGGGTCAGCAGTGAAGAAGCCATTCAGAAAACATCTGAAACAGAGGTAGCAGGCGCTGTACCATACCTGGGCACCGCAGCGAAATCAGGTGGCTTTTTTCAGCAGTGGGCGCTGCACATGGAGTTGAAACAATGGCTGGTACCCGGCTCGGTCATTGCCATCACTTCGTTCGACAAAAATGAAGGTAAACGAACCCTGGCGCGGGGACTGGCGGCGGCCTTTGTTAACCTTGGCAAAACGGTGCTGGTAGTTGATGCCGATGGTTCGCTGACCGGTTTTGCCGAATCGGATGCACTAAGCTACGTGAACGTACCCGCGGTCGACCCGCACTGGCAGCGCCCGATCAACTGGCAGCCGATGCTCAACGAATGGCGCAGCCAGTTTGATGTGGTGGTGATCAAAAATGCCCCCCTTACGGTTGAGGCGGCGGCCGTTATGCTGATGGCATCGGCTACGCTGAACCTGCTGGTACTTGATAGCCGGCGCACCAAACAAAGCCGCGTGTTGGAAGCCGACCTGCTAGCCAAAAATCTGAACCTGCCTACTATGCAATTTGTGCTGAACCGGGCTGGTTATACGCCTTCGCTCCTGAGCGAACTGATTCAGGCCATTCGCCGAATTGGCAAGCAACGCAACTCGATTGGTAAACGCAAAGAGATCTACGCATGAACCTGGCATCGATCAAGCAACTGATAAGCTCTGAAAAAGGGCTGGTACTGACCGACCAGGTCGTGGTTAGCGGATCTGCTTTCGCCACCAACCTGCTGCTGGCTCAGGCGCTGGGTCTGGCGGCCTACGGGCAGTTTTCGGCGGTGGTACTAACGCAGCTCTTTCTGCTCTCTGTTCAGCAGGCGGTGGGCAGCGGTATTTATCAAGTCATTTGGCCGGGCTTGCCGCAGCCGGTGCAAAAGCAGTACACCGATGGTCTGTTTTACCTTCAGGTGCTTTGGCTGGTTGGGTTGCTGGCCCTGAGCGGCCTGCTGTACCGTCTGTTGCCTGCTCACCTGCTGCCCGTCGATCAGGCTGTGGCGTGGGCGGCCGTAGCGCTTACAGGCCTGTACCTGTTGCAGGATTTTCTCCGGAAAACGCTGCTGGTTCAGCAACGATCTGGCCGCGCCCTGCTGATCGACACGGTAACCAATGTTGGTCAGTTGTTTCTCTTGCTGGTCTTTCGGATGCAGCATGCGCTAACCCTATCGGTGGCGCTCTGGATCATCGGAGCCACGTTTGTTCCGTCTATCCTGCTGGGGCTGCTCTGGCTGAAGCTGGGCCGGTTTCGCATGGCGAATGGTCAGTTGGTGTGGCAGAAACACCGGCAACAGGGTGGCTGGATGCTGCTATCAGCCCTGACTCAATGGCTGGCGGGCAACTACTTCATCGTCGTGGGTGGCTGGTGGCTGGGCGCGGCGGCACTGGGCGCACTTCGGCTGGCTCAGTACATCTTTGGGCTGCTAAACGTGCTGCTACAGGCCGTTGAAAACTACGTAGTACCCCGCGCCGCTCAGGTAGCCCACTCACCCGCCGATCTGCTGACGTACCTGCGCTCGGTGCTGCTCAAAAGTTTACTGGGACTGCTGCCCGCACTGCTGGTACTTACGCTGGGTGCCGAACCGCTGCTGACCCTGGTTGGTGGCCACGATTACCGCTCCTTTACCTACGTTATGTACGGGCTGTCGGCGGTATATCTGCTGGTTGTGTGCAGCTACCCGATCCGAATTATGCTGCGGGTAAGTCTGCTTAACAAACACTATTTCGCGGGGTATGCCCTCACTACGGTTTTCAGCCTTACATCGGCTTCCTGGCTCATTGCCAACTGGGGCTTGAAGGGAGTACTGGCCGGGCTGTTTTTTACGCAGGTTATCCTCATTAGTTACTGGCTTCTTGTCTTACATCGTAACGGTTTATTCGTATGGAAATCATCCACCTTATTCTCGGCAAGGCCAATCCGGCCCGAATGAACGGGGTCAACAAAGTGGTCAATGAGTTGGCTACCCAACAGCAGCAGGCGGGGTATGCCGTTGAGGTGTGGGGCTTTTCGGCCAATGAACTGCACGACTACCCCGAACGTACCTACATAACGCGGCTATTCACGGCCAGCCGGAATCCGTTTTGGGTAGGCGATAACTGGAAACAGGCGATCCTGGCTCGTAAAGGTGCTGTGGTCGTGCAATTTCATGGTGGATTTGTTCCCCGTTTTTATGCGGCTGCCAACTTCCTGAAAAAGCACCGGATTCCGTACCTCGTTACGCCCCATGGCAATTACAACTGGCACGCCCTGCAACGTAATAGGCTGGCTAAGCAAGTGTATTTTAAGTTATTCGAGAAAAAGGTGCTGACGGGTGCCAGTGCGGTGCACGTACTGGGTAAGAGCGAGATTGCCGGGTTGCAAACCCTATACCCCAACCAGAAATCAGCATTGATTCCGTATGGTTTCTCGGTAAATGAGCAAACGGCCGATCCGATCGATACGGCTTTTGTGGTTGGTTTTTGCGGTCGGCTTGATATTGACCATAAAGGGCTCGACTGGTTGCTGACTGGCTTTGCTGAGTTTCACAAAGACGTACCTACCGCCCGGCTATGGCTGATTGGTGACGGCCCGCACCGTCTGCAGCTGAAAGAAATGGCCCAGGAATTGGGTATTGCCGGGCAGGTAACATTCTGGGGTAGCCGCTTTGGCGACGAAAAACTGCAGTTGCTGGGCCTGTGTAGCCTCTTCGTTCATTCGTCGCGCTATGAGGGATTGCCCGTGTCGGTGTTGGAGGCGGCTTCACTGGGACTTCCCTGTCTGGTGTCTGAAGCTACCAACATGGGTGATGTAATTCGGCTATTCAAGGCTGGGTACGTTGTTGATCAGGGCATTGCGTCCGAAGTAGCCGCTGGTTTAACCGCCCTTTATCAACAGTGGCAAACCGGCGAGCTGACTCAACTGGGGAAGAATGCCCGCCAGATGGTAGCCGAACAGTTTAATTGGCCTTCACAGCTAACGAAGTTCAACGAGTTGTATCAGCAGGTATGGCACGCCAACTAACGGCTCCCCGCGACCATACCCGGTTTCTGAAAAACGTGGGCCTCCTGCTGACGATTATTCTGTTCATCAAGCTGGGTGGTTTTTTTACGTGGAGTAATAACATCTCCATTACGCGGGTGATCAAAGTGATCAGCCGTATTGCCATGACTACCTCCATCTGGTACCTGTATCGGGCCATTATAAAGCGGGGGGCGGTAGCTTCATTTGCCTGGAAACAGAGCCTGTCACCGTTTCTGTACGTTGTTTACCTGGCCCTGGGGCTATGCTCCATCATGTGGTCTACCGATCCGGGATACTCTGGTCTTCAATGGTTTATGGACATGGAAGGGCTTGTGTTCTGTTACTACTTTATTGCCTGTTTTATCCTGATCGACTATTTTTTTACCAGTAGCGCCGTAAAGATGTATCAGGTCATCGGCGATGCGGTCATGATGATGATCAGCATCTTTCTGGTAGGCATGTACATCGACCCCGACACGTTTTACCGGCTCACCCACGGCGGCGAAGAAGCCCGGCTGGGCGGGTTTATCATGAACCCTAATGAGCTGGGCATGCTGTGCGCGGTAGGGGTGTCGTGCTTTATCTTCAATATTTATCGCAAGCACCAGCTCGTCTGGACGTTTATTAAGGTTGGGTTGCTGATGTGGGCCGTTGTGCTGACGGGCTCCCGGTCGTCGACGATTGGCTGTTTGCTGATCGCTTTTTTTCATATTCGCCAGTCGTCGAACACAAAACTCAAAATCGCCATGTATGCGGGTGCTGCTATGGTGGTTCCGGTGGCGGTGCAGACCCTGCTCATTAAAGAGCATGGCGGCGGCCTCGATGAAGTAATGAGCATGACCGGGCGGTTGCCATTCTGGACTGCCCTACTTACCGAGGGCCTCCCGCGTGCGCCTTTCTTTGGTTTCGGGTTCATGCGCATTGCCACCACCGATTATTTTCAGGGTGAACACGTGTTCACATATGCCGCCAAAATGACCCACAATACCTTCATTCAGGTGTTAATGAATCTGGGCTTTGTTGGCTTCTTCATTGTCCTGTTTCAGCTCGTATTTACGTTTCGGGGATTTCTGCAGGTGCCCGAGAAAGAGAAAAGCCTGATTTGCGTAGGCGTGCTGATTCCAATCATGATCAACTCATTTACCGAATTTGGCATTTTTGGCGAGACCAATTATGGCATCCTGTTTTATCAACTGCTTATTTTCTACATCAGCTTATCGATTAACCCATTGTTGACACCTCGTGAGAAGCTGATTCTATACCGTCAACGTCCCGATTTGCGCCCGTACTGATTCGGTGGGTTTCCATAATCTGGAATCATCTTCCTAAAGTCGGAACGGTTATTGATGAAAAACGGCCTTTCCGAAGCGTATGGGCTGTTTTTTGCAGCTGGCATGGTACTGGTAAAGTGAGCTGGTATGAACAAAAACGTTTACGAAGCAGACGTGCGGCGGTTACAGTCGGGGTTAAACCGGATCGGGCTACCAATTGCGATTAATCGCACACCAACTTTCGACTCTCCTGTTCCTTGCTACCTCTACCGCAACCCCGATGGTACCATTCGCTGGCTCTGGCCCGTTGATGCCGATGGACCGGAATTTCTGCGATTCTATCACCAGGGTAGTCTGCGGGCGAAAGCCTTTGTCTGGCTGGTCAGAATGCTGTTTCGGTGTGGACTCAGTCAGTTGGTGGCGCACGATCGGATGACGTTCTACACCACCAGCGCGGCTACTAAGCAACTGCTGCAACGTACCCGGTCGAATAGCTGGGCTGTGTTTACAGGTACCGCCGGCCCTAACCGGAAACTGGTGATCTGGTATCTCGACACGGTTACAGCCAACGGTAATTTCCTGAAAATTGCCCTATCAATCCCTGCTGTCAATAACCTACGGCGCGAGGCGATGGCCCTCCGCGAAGCGCAGGAAATGCCTTTTCAACACCTGGACTCCCCCCGCCTGATTGCTTTTTCGCGCGGCATGCTGATTCAGGAAGATATGAGTACCCCTGATGTTCGCCCTTTAAACCGGCTGGCCGATTTACCTCAGCCTGCCGTGCAGGAACTGATGACTCGCAACTGGCATACGAAACCATTACAGGCGACCAGCTTCTGGACTCAATCTCTCGACTCACTCGTGAAGCTACGTGTGACCAGTGACAAGCGTATTCCCGTCAGCCTGCTCGATAAGCTGGAAGAGTTGATTCGGCGCCTCGACGAGCGTAAGCCTGTAGCCGTTGCGGCTGCCCATGGCGATTTCACACCCTGGAATATCCTGATGCGTGATAATCGGCTGTGCGTGATCGACTGGGAGTTGTACCGAACCGAATTGCCGGGTCTGTACGACCTGTTCCATTTTCATTACCAGTCGATGACCATGCTGGGCAATCAGGGATTTAACCTCATTCGTCGGGAAATAGATGCCACGTTGCAGCAGCACGATTGGGAGTCCTTTCGCGAAACGCGCCGGGTCGATTTACGTGTAGCCGAGCAGCTCTACCTCATTCATACGATAACCTATTACCTGTCAGTATATAGTCGACAGCCGAGCTGGCACCGGCAGGTCAACTGGCTGCTGGAAACGTGGAGCAACGCGCTGACGTATTGGCTGAGCCAGACTATGATGTCGAATCGGACGTTGTTGCTGCACGATCTGGCTTTCTGGCTACATAAACAGCCGCATGCCGCTCTGAAATTTCTGCCAGCTTACCTCGACGAATTACCCGACTCGTCGGATCTGGATTTGTGCATGCCTCAGCCAGTCGCTCAACAATTGGCTGGGTACGTTCGGCAGCATCCGGCGGTAGGGCAGGTGATGGTAGAAGACCGGACATTCATGAAGCAGTTGCACATCTACTGCAAAGACGGCACCCTGCTTCATCTGGATTTGATCTGGGCCTTTAAGCGGAAACAACTTGAGTTTATGCCCGCTAATTCGGTCTGGGAGCGGGCTTCCTTAGCCTCGCATGGGCTGAACGTACCTACCCTGGAAAGCAACCAAGCGTATGTACGGCTGTTCTATGGCCTCAACAACGCGCCTGTTCCTGCCCGCTACCAGCCGCTGTTTACGTTACCTGAGGCCGCTTCTCTATCGGCTGCCGATGTAGCGGCTATCCGGGCTATGCCGCAAAACCGGGGCGGGCGCGGTGTGAAAAATACGGTAGCGTACGGCTGGGATACACTGCGTTCATTTTGGTTTCGGCGCGGTATGATCGTGACCTTCAGTGGGGTCGATGGGGCGGGCAAATCGACGGTGATCGAGCAGACAAAGCACGCAATTGAGAAAAAACTGCGGCAACGGGTCGTTGTGCTGCGGCATCGTCCCTCGTTGTTACCAATTCTAAGTGCCTGGCGGTATGGCCGTCAGGAGGCTGAGCAGCGCTCGGCGAGTCGTTTACCCCGCCAGGGAACCAACACGAACAGGACGTCGTCGCTGCTGCGATTTGCCTACTATTTTCTAGACTACCTGTTAGGCCAGTTTTATGTACAGATGAAGTACGTCTGGCGAGGCTACATTGTATTGTACGATCGCTATTACTTCGATTTCATCAACGATAGTCGACGCAGCAATGTAGAGTTGCCCTCCGGACTAGCGGCTGGTTTGTACCGCTTTTTGCTGAAGCCTGAGCTGAACGTGTTCCTGTATGCACCCGCCGAAGATATCCTGCGTCGAAAGCAGGAACTGGATCCCGTTACGATCACCGAGCTTACGCGCCAGTATATTGGTTTGTTCGACCAACTGCAGAAGAAATATCCCTCGTCAGATTACATACCCGTGCTTAACCTGGACTTACCGACAACACTCACCCAAATTTTTGACCGAATCCAGCGCTGTTCCATGGGTACGTTGTCCCGTTAGGTGCGCGGCCGGTACCGGGAGTTGCCTGTGAACTGTACTGCCTTCGCGCCAGCAACGCACTGATTTGTTAAGCACTGATTTACCTATCCGTCCTTTATGAAAACAGTACTTGAACGAATTGTCCGGCTCCGTAATCCACAATTCAGCTTCTCGCCAGCCCTCACCAGCAGCCTGATTCTGGCTTTTTGCTGGCAACAGACGTTGGCTCTGCTGCGCAGCAGCACATTATTGCTGAGGGGGCGTTCGCCGAAAGGTATGATTCGGGGCCGGGATGTTCAGTTCTTTAATCTGTCTCAAATCAGGTGGGGGCGTTTTTTGAAACTGGGCGATCATGTGCTCTGCTCAGCCATCAGTATCCATGGTATTGAATTTGGTGATCAGGTCGGCATCGGCGCGTTTAGCCGGTTGGTGGTCTCCACAACGCTCGATAATCCCGGACAGTTTATTCGCATTGGCAACCGGGTAGGCATTGGTGAATTCGCCTATCTGGGCGGGGCGGGCGGTCTTACCATCGGCGACGACTGCATCATTGGTCAGTACTTCAGTTGCCACCCAGAAAATCACCTGTTTGCCGATCTGAACGTACCTATTCGCCTGCAGGGTACCGAACGCAAACCGATTACAATTGGCCCCAACTGCTGGATTGGCAGCAAGGTCACGGTGCTTAGCGGGGTAACCATTGGCGGAGGAACCGTGATTGCCGCTGGTGCTGTCGTTACGCAGTCTTTTCCCGCCAACAGTCTGATCGGCGGTGTGCCCGCCCGGTTGCTGCGCAGTCGTATCGCGGACCCCGGTGAACAGGCCAGCATTAGCGCAACCGCCGTTGCGATGGCTTCCTGATCAATACGCCCAACCCGGTTGGCTGTGTTGAGGCTAAACAATGACTTCATACACTTTCTCGCGCTACTGCATTGAAAACCGTACTTGCCACTGCCTACGCCGTTGATCCCTACAAAGGATCAGAAGATGGCATGGGTTGGAATTTTATCCTGCAAATAGCGCGGTATCAACGCGTTATTGCCGTGACCCGGCCTAATAACCAGCCTGCCATAGAGCGCTATTGGAACGAACATCCTGAACTGAACGAGCTTAGACAACGTACCCAGTTTCTATATTTCGACTGGCCCTACTGGCTGCGGTTCTGGAAAAAAGGCCCCACGCTGTCGATGATTTATTACTACGGCTGGCAACTAACTCTGGCCGTGTGGCTACAGCGTAAACGGTTACCGGTTGATCTGGTCCACAACGTGAATTTTCACAATGATTGGACGCCAACATTTCTCTGGCTGCTAGGAAAACCAATGATCTGGGGGCCGGTTGGGCATCACCCAGCTATTCCGGACAACGCCATTCGTGAATTTGGCTGGAAAGCCAAACTGAAAGAGCGAGCTCTGTGGACATTAAAACAGGC
This sequence comes from Fibrivirga algicola, assembly GCF_011742925.1. Lineage (GTDB taxonomy): Bacteria > Bacteroidota > Bacteroidia > Cytophagales > Spirosomataceae > Fibrella > Fibrella algicola. Next base: position 398,458 of record NZ_WAEL01000002.1, on the reverse strand, counting down.
TTTCTGGACACTTGACCCTTTCTTGACACTCAGTAAACAACGGGCTGCTTACATTCTCTGCATGAATCAGGCGGCAGCCGATAAACTACAACTACCGGCTCATCAGTACAGTATTGTGCCGTCGGTAGCCTCCGACCCGGTTAGTCCGGCTCGTCTTGATAGAAACGAAGCTACCTGTTTTCGGGTGTTGTCAGTTGGGCGGTTTGTTGCGCTGAAAGGCTTTACGAGTACGGTTCGGGCGTTTGCCTTGTTTTACGGGAAGCTTTCCCCCGCCGACCAGCAACGCACCCGGCTAACGCTCGTGGGTAGTGGCCCCGCCGAACTACTGCTTCGCCAGCTTATTACCGAGTTGGGTATCAGCTCCTGTACCGAAATCATCAACTGGCTTCCCAAGAATGAAGTTACTACGCTGTATGAGTCCTCATCTGTATTCCTGTTTCCGTCGCACGAAGGGGCTGGCATGGTAGTGGCCGAAGCCATGAGCTATGGCCTCCCCGTTGTCTGCTGGAACAACGAGGGGCCTGGCCGATTTGTGCACCCTGAATCAACGTTGCGGGTATCTGGCGTTGATCTGGCACTTGGCGAAGCGCAAATGGCCAGCCACCTGGAAACGCTCTATCGCTCAGCAGATGTCTATCGGCAAGAGGTAATCCTGGCCCGGCAGCGATTCAAATCAACTTTCGATTGGTCGGTTCGGGGCGAACAACTCCGGGCTGTCTATCAATCTGCTTTATCCACTACGTCTACCCCTTCTCCTTTACATGAAATCGAAGCGGATTATCGCGGTTCATCTGCTCAATGACTGGAGCGGAAGCCCACTTGTTTTCAGGCAGTCACTCGAAGCTCTCCAGGCGGCTGGGTACGTTGTCACGCTCTTTACGGCTACACCTTCGGGAACTGGCTTTTTGAGTAATATCGCTGGTATCTCCACCGAGGCACTTCAGTATAGGTGGCATCCTGCTAAAGTGGTTACTCTGGTCAATTATCTGGTTACTCAATTTCGCCTGTTTGTCCGGTTGCTCTTTTTGCTTCGCGCAACAGATACTGTCTACATCAATACGCTGCTTCCTTTCGGGGCAGCACTGGCCGGGCGTCTACGTGGCTGCCGGGTGGTGTATCACGTACATGAGGTGAGTATCAAACCCCGAATTCTAAAGATGTGGCTACGCGGTGTGGCCAACTGGACGGCTCAGGAAGCGCTATTTGTTTCTGATTACACGGCCCGACAGACAGCCTTGAGCAGACCCGCCAGCCGGTTGATATACAATGCCTTGCCGGATTCTTTTGTGAAGCGGGCGGGTGAGATAAGCTCGCCTAATACCGTGTTTCCGTTTACGGCGCTGATGATTTGCTCCAATAAAGCTTACAAAGGCATCAATGAGTTTGTGGCGGTAGCTCAGCAACTACCGCATATTCGGTTTATGCTGGTGCTGAACGCCAATCAAGCCGATGTCGACGTTTTTGTGGCTCAGGTACAGCCACCGATCAATTGTACTGTTTTTGCAGCGCAAACAGATACGATCTCATTCTACGAAAAGGCACATGTCGTGCTTAACTTGTCGCACCGCACTGCCTGGGTTGAAACCTTCGGGCTAACCATTCTGGAAGGTATGCTGTGCGGCCGTCCCGTTCTTGTTCCGCCAGTTGGGGGCGTTCGCGAACTGATCGACGATGGGGTGGAAGGCTTTGTTGTCGATGCACTCAACCTCCCGCCGGTGGTTGATGCGTTACGGCGGTTATCATCAGACATAACGCTGTATATGCGCATGGCCGAAGCAGCCCGGTCACGGGCGGCTTCATTTTCAGGGAGTGCGTTTCGTCGGCAGATTCTGGCCGTATTTGGGCCTGAGACGGCCGGAGCTACACCTGCGCATGAGTTGCTTGCAGATCAGTTGCCACTTTCGTAACAACGTCTTTCAGCTTGGCCAGCAAGCTATCGAGTTGGTCGGCAGACAGGGAAATACCGGCTTCTTTCTCAATCGTACGGATATCGTCTTTTAAAACCTTTATTCCTAAGTTGTCGATAGAGGGCTTGATACGGTGAGCTACTCGCCTTACCGTTTCATAGTCACCAAGGGCGTAAGCAGCATCAATCTCCTGAACGGAAGTTGGGCCATAATCAACAAAGAGACTAGTCATCTTGGCGATAAATGCCTGATCGCCATTTGCCATGCGTTCCAGCATCGACAAGTCGAACAAGGGTGTTTTCTGGGTTTGCTGCAACTGAGCGGGTCCCTTACTTTTAGCCAGCCATCTCGCCACCACAGCCAGTAATTGGTTTTCTTCAAATGGTTTAGAGAGGTAGTCGCTCATACCGGCAGCAATGAATTTCTCACTGTCCCCCTTCACCGCGAAGGCAGTTAGGGCAATGACCGGCAGACTATCGCTGAGGTTAGACCGTATGATACGTGTAGCCTCAATCCCATCCATCACAGGCATTTGAACGTCCATAAGCACCAGATTGAAAGGCTGCTCTTCCAGCTTGTCCAGCGCTTTACGGCCGTTCTGTGCTTCTTCGATAATGGCACCATAGTTACTCAATACGGTAGATGCCACCAGCCGGTTCATCTCATTGTCATCGACCACTAATATGCGTTTTCCCGCAATTATATCCGTGTTGATCTGGTCCGTTTCTTTTACTGGTAAATTCTCGTAGACCCCGATTGAAAAAGGAATGGTAAAGGAAACAGACGTACCTACACCTTTCTGACTCTGTACTTCCATCGTACCAGCCATCAATTCAACTAAGTTCTTACAGATGCTCAGGCCAAGGCCAGTGCCACCAAAGCGCCTTGTAATAGAGGCGTCTTCCTGCATGAACTTTTGAAGGATTGTTTTAGAAAATGAGGGGTCTATGCCGATCCCCGTATCGGTTACGGTCACTTTGATAAGCTGACTGGTTTGAGTTTGATCAATTACCTGACAGCGGATATCAACAGAGCCTTTTTCCGTAAACTTGATAGCGTTGGAAATAAGGTTAAGTAACAACTGATTGACCCGGTACGGATCACCAATTAAAACGGGTGATAACGTACTGTCGAAGAACAAGTTGGTGAAAGAAAGTCCTTTTTCTTCGGCTTTGTGCATCATTACCTGCATTGCTTTTTGAACGACAAGTTTGGGTTCAAATGCAATTGTCTCGAGTACTAACTTGCCCGCTTCGATCTTCGATAAATCGAGTATATCATTAATGATTACAAGCAAATTATCGGTGGCCGACTGTATCGCGTTTAAATAAAACTGCTGATCAGGCTTGAGAGCTGTTTTCGATAGCTGGTTGGCCATACCCATGATGGCGTTCATCGGCGTGCGTATTTCGTGGCTCATGTTAGCCAGAAATGACTCCTTGACTCTGGTTGATTCTTCCGCTACTTCTTTTGCCGCAATAAGCTCCAGCTCCAGTTTTTTGTGATGGGTAATGTCAATATGCGTTCCAATAATTTTGAGTGGGTTGCCTTCGCTGTCTTTTTCAATGACTACGCCCCGGTCTAATACCCAGTGAATTGATCCGTCGTTATGAATGACGCGATATTCGTGTTGATGCTGATTAATCAGTCCTGCTTTATAACTAAAATCATTTTTTTCCAAGATTCGCTTATCATCCGGATGCACACGGTTCCACCACAAATCGGCTACATTCGTGTGATCAGTTAGTACTTCGCCCAGGATATTGTTGCCAAGATTGGAAAAATAAGTTTTACTGGTGGTAAAATCATGCTCCCAATAGTTATCCCCAACATTGGTTAATGCCATTCTTAATCGCTCTTCGTATTCTTTTAACTTCTTCTGTGATACCTTCTCCGCTGATATATCTTCTATCATGGAGAAATAATGAGTAATTTCTCCAGCTGAATTTCGTACTGGCTGGCCACTTGTCTTGGCCCAGAACCACGTTTTATCTTTCCTATAATGTATGCTCTCAAGATCGAACGGTTTACCTTTTTTGAAAGCGTCGAATATAGTTTGCGAACAATTTTTTTCAGAGAGTGGACCCTCGCATAGGTCAACTGGTGATCGACCAATTACTTCACTATTACTGTATTTCGTTAGGTTGCAGAATCCCTCGTTCGACCAGAATATCTTTCCGTCGAGGTTAACAAAGACAATACCATTTTTATTAGCACTAGCTACACGTGAAAGGCGCTCCAGTTCCTCTTCGTTCTTCTTGCGCTCTGAAATGTCCCGAATAAATGAACAGAAAAATTCATCATCTCCCTGTTTTACAGGTATGATGTACATTTCGATCATGAAAGTTTTACCGTCCCGGTTAATGGCTGGTAATTCCATGTGCTTACCCAAAACAGGTCCATAACCAGTTTGATTGTAATAAGACATGCCTTTCTCATGCGCCTCACGGTGTACATGAGGAATGAGTACGTCAGACAACTTTTTGCCCAGTACCTCCGATTCGTGCCAGCCAAATACTTTTTCAGCCTGTGGGTTCCAGAATGTGATAGCGCCAGCGGTGTCAATCGTTATAATGGCATCGAGAGCGGCATTCATGATCAGGCGATTTTTGAGTTCGCTCTGCTCAATGGCATCCTGACTTTTTTTACGCTCAGTTATGTCCGTGTAACTCCATAAATGCCCTTTGTACTTTCTGTCTATAAAAATGGGAATATAGCTCCGCTGGTATGTGTTTCCATTTACCAGCTCCAGAATATCCCCCATAACTAGCTTCCGCTCAGCCAGAATTTCTTCAATACGTTCACTAAAGGCGTTGGGATTTTTGAATAAATGTTTTGTGTCTTCAGCAATGGATGTACAATCTACCCCTTGCATTTTATAAGGGGTAACTGGTATGTCAAAAAGGGTACAAAACAATTGGTTTGTGAGCGTTATACGGCGGTTCTCATCTTCCAGCAATACGCCGCTTTGCATGTTTGCAACCAACGAAACAAATACCTCTTCCGCATTTTTTCGCTCACTGACCTGCTGGTTAAGAAAACGAGCAATTTCCAGCAGATCGTCTGAGCCATCCTGTACATGTAGCCCGGCAATTTTTCCTGCTGCTTCCTTTAACTTCTCAACTGATTGTTTCCTGACGTAAATTTCGTGTTTAAGCTTATTATGCAATTGTAGGTATTCTTCTTCACTGATAGTGAAGGCACGCTCCGCCAATTCTCTATCTCTATCCAGGGCTGCATACGATTCGCTGATGACACCCAGAAACTTGTTCATTCTGGGATTTTCCAGCATATCGGCTGGCAAATGTCTAGCTATCTGTTTAAGAAGCAGCTTATGGTAGTTCATAAAAAGAAGTAATCGTCATCGTTTGATTGTGTAGCTGGCAATTTCCTCCGTCATAGAACGGTGATATTTCTCCATTGGCATAGAACCCTGCAATAGGCACCTTGTTGCCGAGTGTTTCACTAACAGCTTCAACTTCCTCGTCGATGCGAGGTCCATATATAAGTTTCCGGCCTACGCAACTTACTAAAAGCGAAAAATCAGAGTTCCGGTTATTGGCAAAGCGTGTTTGTTGTGCCGCTGCCGCTGCTGCGGCTGTGAGCTTATCAAAATTCGCCTTCATAAACCGGACTTTTGAGCCTATTGGCACATCTCCGGCAAAGGTCATACTCTTCTTGACGTCATCAACCGCCAAAATAGTGCGCACTACCGGTAGTGCTGTGCCTGGGCTAGTTACCGAAAGCGGAAAGAGTAAGGCTGACCCCGGTAATTTCTCTGAATCAGGCCCCAGGTACTTCTTGTAAATGGCTAATGCATTCTCATTATTGATGTCGTACAACACATTGCCTTCCGACCGGGTAATCTCTTTTTCTAACCCAAACATGTCCCAACCACCTTTTGACCCATGGGTTACTACTAATTTGTTGCCGTAGAACCCAATGGCTACAATCTTTCCTTCGGTAGGTTGTTCGTTAAGTCCTACAAGTGTGGATTTAAATTCAGCTGCATCGCCCGCCAAGCCCCCGGTTACCAATACGTTTTTGGCTCCTACGGCGAATCCTTTCACTAGCTCACTACCATTCACAAGGCAGCCATCAGATAGTACCATTATGTACTTCAGATCGTCGGCTAATAGTTTAGTTGACAGCGATTTTGCTGCCTCAAAACTTGTGTGATAATCGGTAATAGTTACTGAAGCAGTTTTAATTCGGGTGTCAGTGAAGCTCATGGCTACTGCCACGAGGGTGTTATCCTGAACAGTATCCTGATAAATTTCTCCTGCTGTACTGCACAGTGCGATGTCTGCATTCGGAAATTTAGCCTTAATGGTTGTAAAGAGCGTTTCTTCCTGCAAGATCTCCTTCGCCCCAAATCCAAGTACCAGTTGCGCTTCTTTATCTTCTAATGGCTTACTGATAACATGTTGAGACCAGATATTATCTGTAAACTGAACGACAGAGGCGAGCATACTAGTGGTTTTGTAAGTACTAAGTCAACAAAAAAGGATAGGTAAAATCATACCAATTTTACATATTGAACCTAATGTGCTGTACATCAGATAATTATGTTATTCCGAAAACGTGGTGTTTTTCCAAATTATGGAATAGAGTCTATAATCTGGACTGGAATAGCAGGGTTTCAATTGGAATTGATGTTTTATCATATATAGATTTTGGGTGGTATTTTGCTGATTATGAGTAGGTTATGTTCATATATCCAGTCCTGCAAATTATTCCAACTCGCCTGCAGCTAAACGTTGCTTGTTGAGCTATCAAAGAGATGTCCCCTGAATAAACAGAACCCGTTTATTCAGGGGACATCTCTTTTTTCACTGATTGTAAAAAGTGGAAAGTTTTTCCAGAATTGGGAAGCATTCAGAGTAGATATATGCCTTTTGCAGCCAATAGAGGCGTTTTTTTTAGTTTGGCACGGCTTAGGATAGTATGGCCGCAAAGGGCAAAATTTAACTAAACCGTAACATGAGTAAGACAAGCGTAGCAATTATTGGGACCGTCGGCATTCCTGCTAAGTACGGTGGTTTCGAAACGTTGGCAGAACACTTGGTTGAGCATCTGGGCAATGACTTAAACCTGTCAGTGTATTGTACTACTAAAAAATACGGCCAAGCCGAACGACAAAGCCACTATAAGGGCGCCCGACTTATATATCTTCCCTTCGACGCTAATGGGATACAAAGCATTATATATGATTGTGTCAGTATTTTACATGCGTTGCTATATGCCGATGTTCTGCTGATTCTGGGCGTAAGTGGTGGGTTTGTTCTACCATTCGTCCGGTGGTTTACCCGAAAAAAGATAATTATCTCCATTGACGGTATAGAGTGGAAGCGCCACAAGTGGAGTAAGCTCGCTAAGTGGTATTTATGGGCGGCCGAATGGATGGCGGTGCGTTATTCGCACGCTGACATTTCCGACAACGAGTCTATACAGAATTACACTGCTATCCGGTATAAGACGCTAAGCCATATTATTGAATACGGGGCAGACCATACAATGGCTGTAACCCCAACACCCGCTGATCGCCTACAGTATCCGGTATTGACCAAAGCCTACGCTTTTTCGGTTTGCCGGATCGAGCCGGAGAACAATATCCATATAACACTGGAAGCCTTTGCTCAACTAACCAGGCACACATTGGTGCTGGTTGGCAACTGGGCCAATAGCGAGTATGGTATAGAGTTACAGAATAAATACAAAGCTTATTCGAATTTACATCTGCTCGACCCAATCTATGACCAGCGTACGTTGGATCTGCTTCGTAGTAATTGTTTAGTCTACATTCATGGGCACAGTGCCGGCGGTACAAATCCGTCGCTGGTAGAGGCTATGTATTTGGGCCTTCCGATCATCTCATTTGACGTTAGCTATAATCGTACCACAACAGAAAACAAGGCGCTGTTTTTTAAAACAGCCAGGGAGTTGGTCTATCATATTCAGCATACGTCTGTGGCGGCCTTAAAGCGGCAGGCTATAGTGATGAAGACCATTGCCCATCGCCGGTACAGTTGGGCGGTTATTACCCGAAAATACGCCTTTTTAGTTCGATTGGTAATGCAGACAAACACTAAAAGTAGCCTGAAATCGGCGGCTGGTTCGCAATTACCATCAGACTGGCTCCTACAGGCCGAACTAGGCCATTTGCAATCACCTGTTTATTTCTACGAAGACAAATCAATCTAGTTTATGAATCAGGATATGCGTTTGACAATCAGTTTGTTGTTTGGTTTTTTTGCGGCTCTCGGAATTTGCTGGATCCTTTTACCGCTGCTCATCCGCTTAAGTCCGGCTATTGGGCTAGTGGATAAACCAAACGATCGGAAAGTACATCAGCAAGCCATTCCGGCTATTGGCGGGCTAACGATTGGCCTGGCTGTGTGTTGTACCGCACTTATTTATCCCCCGCTACAGGTACTGTTTCTACGCTATGTTCCGTTGGGATTCGCGCTCTTTATTTTGCTTGTAACGGGCGTTGTAGATGATCGCCTCAATATGCGCCCGTCTGTACGGTTGCTGATTCAATTAGGGTGCGCTACTGCGGTGGCTCATTATGGTATTCGCCTGACGTCATTACACGGGTTGTTCAGTATCAATGAGTTACCTTTGTTTATTCAATATGGATTAACGGTGCTGATATTGACCGGAATGGCAAATGCGTTTAATCTCATTGACGGTATTGATGGGCTAGCCGGCAGTATTGCATTGATCAATATGCTGATGTTTAGCGCGCTAGCCTTTGTTATTGACCAACGTACCTGGCTTGCGCTCCTGCTTCCGGTTAGTGGTGCCCTGTTAGCTTTTCTAAAGTTTAACTGGCGACCTGCCCGCCTTTTTATGGGTGATGGCGGGTCGGTAGTGCTCGGATTCTTGATTGCAGTACTTGGCGTTGTATTCGTAGAATCGGCTTATAATCAATCGAGTAGTTATGCGCCGCAGGTAGTGGTAGCGGTATTGGCTAGCTGCATGATTCCTGTTCTGGATGCCTTGCGTGTTTTTACCAGTCGCCTCTATAAGGGTAGCTCTCCTTTTCTCGCCGACAAGAACCATATGCATCACCTGTTACTGAAGCACCGGCTTGCTCACTCACAAATTGCCCTGCGAATTGGCGGTATTCACATGTTGCTAGTGGTGCTTTCTGTGGTAGCTGCTTTTGGGTTAAGTATATCTGTAGTGCTTTTTGCTCAGATAGTGTACGTATTCTTATATACCCGGTTTATGCAACTGAGCTATTCATTTTTAAAGAGCTATCGGCTTGTAAAACAGTTAGCTAATAGTTAATATGTGAAAAATTAATTAAGCCCTTTTTGTTACAGATTAGTTGTGTAATTACTTAAAAAGAATTAACCAATTTTTGCATGATTGATTAGTCGCTCGGGTTAATTTTGTATTAAAATGAAAAAAATATCTTTTTTTCATATGTAAAAATGGTGTGATACTTGTTGCGCATCTCTATAGATGCAACAGACCTACTTATCTTGCTAGTAGTAGTGGCGCATAGTTACACCGTAGACCCCGTACAAGTACTTAAGACCGATCGCTCAATGAAGGACCCGGATACCTACTGCATTTTTATTGTTGAAGACGATCCATGGTATGGCGAGGTGCTCAAGTATCAGTTGTCCCTTAATCCCGACTACGAACTGCATCGATTTACTAACGGGAAGGATTGCCTGGAATACATGGGTACGCGTACACCTAACCTGATTACGATTGATTATTCATTACCCGACACGAACGGCGCAGCGCTTTTTTTGCGCATTCACGAGCAATTGCCTGACGTACCTGTCATTGTGATCAGTGGGCAGAACGACGTAGAAACGGCAGTTGGTCTGTTGCAATCTGGCGTTCACGATTACTTTGTAAAAGACGACCGAACAAAAGACCTGCTTTGGAACGCGATCATCAAAATCCGGGAAAATCAGAGCCTGAAACAAGAGATAGAACAACTGCGCGAAGAGCTGGGGCAGAAGTACGATTTTAGTGCCATAATAAAAGGAAATAGCCCGGCTATTCACAAGGTGTTCTCATTGGTTGAGAAAGCTGTACGAACTAACATCAACGTATCAATCACTGGTGAGACAGGAACGGGTAAGGAATTAGTTGCCAAGGCCATTCACTACCATTCAAACCGTAAGAAAAAACCGTTCGTTGCCGTAAATATGGCGGCAATACCAACTGAACTGGCTGAAAGTGAGCTGTTTGGACACGAAAAGGGAGCATTTACAGGTGCTATAAACCGCAAAATCGGTCGTTTTGAAGAGGCTAACAAAGGTACCCTGTTCCTTGATGAAATAGCCGAACTGGATATGTCGCTGCAAACCAAACTGTTGCGGGTACTTCAGGAGCGGGAGTTGGTGCGTGTAGGTGGTAGCGAGCGGATTATGCTGGACATTCGCCTTGTCATTGCTTCGCATAAGAACCTGCTTGAAGAGGTACGGCAGGGACGTTTTCGTGAAGATTTATACTATCGGGTCATGGGGCTGCCAATTATGTTGCCGCCGCTCCGGGAGCGGTCTACTGATATAATGATTTTGGCGCGGTACTTCCTGGATGAATTCTGCAAAGAAAACAGCCTGCCCACCATGTCAATTTCGCCATCTGCCACTGATAAATTACTTCGTTACAGTTTTCCAGGGAATATCCGCGAGCTGAAATCAGTAATGCAACTAGCGGCAGTAATGTGTGATGGCAACGAAATCAGGCAAGATGATGTATTGCTGGCGTCAGAAGCGGAGGCGGTGACGATGCACGGCGAAGAAAAAACGCTTCGCGATTACACTATTCAGGTTATAAAGTCTTACCTGAAAAAGTATGACAATAATGTTGTGTTGGTTGCCGAAAAACTGGACGTTGGCAAATCAACCATTTATAAAATGATTCAGAATAACGAGCTTTCTTTATCCTGATCTGATTCAGTGCGCGTATGAAAAAAACGTCTACGTCTCTCCTTACCGAACAACCTTCTTTTACTACGCTGCTACTTCAGGAGAACGCCCGACTCCACCTGGAGATGCAGCAAATGGAGGCTATTATTCAGCAGCAGAAAGCCGATATAGCCGAGCACGAGCGTCGCTGGCGGCTGTCGATAGATGCTGAGCGCAATGCGGCTGGTGGCATTCCCAAATCGGAAGAGCGGGTACGTCGTACCAATGCTTATCGCCTATCAAATCTGATTTCCAGTCTTCAGGAGGGCATTCTGCTGGAAGACGAAAATCGGGCTATTGTGCTGGTAAATCAGCATTATTGCGAACTGTTTGCCATAGCTACATCGCCTACCCAGATGAAAGGCATGGACTGCACCGGAATGGCCGAGCAGACTAAGTTGTTTTTCAAACACCCGGACCAGTATGTTGCCCGAGTTAAGCAACTGCTGCAATGCCAGAAATTAGTAGCTGGCGAGGAACTGGAATTGGTTGACGGTCGCATTTTAGAGCGAGATTACGTACCCATCTTCACAAACGGTGTGTATGCCGGACATCTGTGGAAATATATAGATATCACCAAGCGAAAACTGGCTGAAAATGCGTCGGTTCGCCTGAAAGAAAAGTACCAGCGGATCATTGAGAATATGAACCTGGGTCTGATCGAGGTCGATTTGGAGGAACGCATTGTGTATACCAATCACAGCTTTAGTATCATGAGTGGCTACGAGCCGGATGAGCTGATTGGGAAGGTGGCTAGTGAGGTGCTCCTCGGCGGGCAAAATCTTGATATAATTCAGGAGAAGAACCAGAGCCGGCTGAGAGGCGCAATGGATACCTACGAAATAGCCATTAAGAATAAGCGGGGCGAGGCTGTTTGGTGGCTGGTAAGTGGCGCACCAATTTATGCTGAAACCGGCGAAGTAATCGGCTCGACGGGTATTCATTTAGACATCACTAAACAGAAACAGCTCGAATCGGAGTTGCGTATAGCCAAACAGGAGGCTGAACGATCGTCGCGGTCGAAAGAGTTATTCCTGGCTAATATGAGCCATGAGATTCGGACGCCAATGAATGCCATCCTGAATCTTGGACAACAATTGACCAAGACCAACCTAACTGACAACCAACACTTTTTTTTGAATATGATCAACACAGCAGCTGGTAATCTGCTTGTGATCATTAATGATATACTCGATTTTTCGAAAATTGAAGCGGGGCAACTCTCACTTGAGCATATCGGATTCAACATGAGTGATTTGCTTCAACGAGCCATACATATGATGGCCGAGGGGGCAAGGAAGAAAGGGCTTCGATTGGAGATGAGCGTGGATTCCGGGCTAGCACCAGTGCTACTGGGCGATCCGTATCGCCTCAACCAGATTTTGCTAAACCTGATCGGTAATGCAATCAAATTTACTGAGGTGGGTGGGGTTCAGGTACGTTGCCAAAGCCAGACGGTTTTCGATAGTCAGGTTATCAGCCTGCAAATAAAAGACACGGGGATCGGCATGAATTCTGCGTTTCAAAAGAATCTATTTGCCAAGTTTACGCAGGAAGATGGAAGTATAGGCCGGCGCTATGGTGGCACTGGTTTGGGGATGAGTATCACCAAGCAACTGGTTGACTTAATGGGAGGGACCATTGAAGTTGACAGCCTGAAAGGGATTGGTACAACTATTAATGTTCAGTTAACATTTCCTGTTGGTACGGCTAGCAAGTTGCTGGTAATAGAGCCAAGTGAGCAGGATGTAGCGGTACTAGCCTCCAAACGTATTCTGCTGGTTGAAGACAACGAGATGAATCGGCTGGTTGTAAAAACGTTGCTCACCCCATATGGCGTTACGATTTTTGAAGAGCCCAATGGATTAAAAGCATTGGAAACACTGCGGACAAAAGCAGTTGACCTGGTGCTCATGGATGTGCAAATGCCGATTATGGATGGGCTGGAAGCAACCCGGGTTATCAGAGAGGAAATCAGCAATACATTACCGGTTATTGCTATGACAGCCAGCGCCATTCGGTCAGAGAAAGAGGCGTGTTATGAGGCCGGTATGAATGATTTCCTGGCCAAGCCATTCGATGAGAAGGAAATGGTTGATAAACTCATTAAATGGACAAGCCCCGAGAGCTCATCGGCAAGCGACCGGCCCAAATTACTGTATGACCTCTCAAAATTGAAAACCATTGGTCGCAATAATAAAGGGTTTATCACCCAGATGATCAGACTGTTTTGTGCCGATGCGCCATCTGTAGCGAGCCAACTCAAAGAAGCCCAGCAGCAAGGGGATTATGAGAAGGTGCAGTACCTCGCCCACAGGATAAAGCCTTCTATCGATAATATGGGTTTGCATGAACAGACGACCGTAATCCGCCAAATCGAACGGCTGATTATTGTTGATCCAACTTCGAGTGAACTCGTTGCCGCCATTGAGGCATTTGGAGAGGCGATTGCCCACGTGGTTGACCAATTGCAGGCGACTTATCTGAACCTCCCTGATCAGGGAGTTGAGCCCACTTAATCAGTATCCCTTAACCCCAGCTGTATTAACCAAGTTGATTGGTAGAATAAACAAGACACCCAATCATCATGGCAGAAAAACAGTTTGCGATGGGCGACCTCAAAGGAATGTCGTCCATCCGACCCTACGCCACTGGGTCAAGTACGGTCAATGTTGGCCAGAACGAACGTATCATTTCGGCGGCTGCCGGTGCCCTACTGACTACCGTTGGTGCCCGTCGTGGTAGCTGGTTACTGGCTACAGTAGGTGGCTATCTGGCGTTTCGGGGCGTATCGGGCTACTGTCCAATCAGTCAGGCTACTGGTCGAAACACGGCTGAGGATAGCACAATTGAGCCACTAGAGATAAGCCGTAGTATCACCATAAACAAGCCCCGTAACGAGGTGTATCAGTACTGGCGGAAGCTAGAGAATCTGCCTTTGTTTATGAAGCATCTGCAATCTGTTACGCAGCTTGATGAACGCCGGTCGCATTGGGTAGCTCCTATTCCGGGCACCGAAAAGATGGAAAGCATCGGCAACATTGAGTGGGACGCTGAACTTGTTGAAGAAGTAGAGAATGAACGGCTTGTCTGGCGTTCAGTTGCTGACGCCACAGTTGATAACGCTGGTGAGGTGCGCTTTCAGGATGCACCGCCTAACCGGGGAACAGAGGTACACGTAACCATTCGCTATAATCCACCTGCAGGTCAATTGGGTACGTCAGTTGCGAAACTGTTTCAACCCGCCTTCCGGCAGATGGTAAAAGAGGATATCCGTCGTTTCAAGCGAATCATGGAAACAGGCATGATTCCGTCAAATGAGGGGCCGTCGGGTCGTGAGCCGGAGCGGATCAACCCTGCCCTGCGCCAACCAATCGATAGATCGTATATTGAGTCGACTGGCCCTAAAACAGACAAAGAAAACGCACTCAACGCGATCATCTAACGGGTAGTTCGGGTCAACCGGTTTATTGGTCAACCCGAACGGCATAACCTCTTTCTTCTCATGAAAGCACTAACGTTTCAAGGTCGCTATGATCTGCGCTCAATGCGTGTTCCCGACCCATTTATTGTTGATCCGCAGGACGCCATCCTGCGTGTGATTGGTTCTGCTACCTGTGGGTCAGACCTCCATTTGCTCAATGGATACATTCCAACCATGATGGCGGGTGATATCATCGGTCATGAGTTTATGGGTGAAGTAGTTGAGATTGGTCCCGGTGTGAAGAATCTTCGCCGTGGTGATCGGGTTGTAGTAGCTGCCAGCATTGGCTGTGGTGACTGCGCCTATTGCCAGAACGAATCGTGGTCACTTTGCGATAATTCGAACCCAAACGCCTACATGGTTGAACCCATGTTTGGCGATGCGCCAGCCGCTTTGTACGGGTATTCGCATTCGTTTGGTGGTTATGCAGGTGGACATGCGGAGTATGTGCGCGTACCCTTTGCCGACAAAGGCTGTTTTGTTGTGCCAGAAAGCATTCGTAACGATCAGGCCATTGCCTGCGCTGATGCCTTTCCTACCGGTTATATGGCTGCTTCGATGGCTGACATCAAGCCAGGAGACATTGTAGCTGTGTGGGGTGCAGGCGGTGTTGGTCAGATGGCCATGCAAAGTGCCTGGCTCATGGGCGCAGGCAGGGTGATATGTATCGATCGCGAACCAGCTCGTTTGGCACTGGCAGCAAAGCATTGTAAAGCTGAGATTCTTGATTTTTCGAAAGTCGACGTATTACAGGCTCTCAAGGAGATGACCGCTGGACGGGGAGTCGATTGCTGTATTGATGCGGTAGGGACCGAAGCTGTCGACGATAGTTTCCAATATTACATGGACAAGGCGAAGCAGTATGTCAGGATTGAAAGTGACCGGCCATTGGTATTGCGCCAAATGATTATTGCGGCGAAGAAGGGAGGTAATCTGTCAATTGTCGGCGTATATGGTGGTTTTGTAGATAGCATTCCGATGGGTGCAGCTATGAACAAAGGACTAACCTGGAAGATGGGTCAGTTGCATGCCCAGAAGTATATACCTACGTTATTTCAGCATATTGAAAAAGGTGATGTAGACCCGTCTTATCTGTTTACACACACGTTCACGCTTGACCAGGGTATGACTGCATACGATACATTTAATCGGCGGGCTGACGGCATCATGAAAGCTGTACTGTTGCCTTCAGGTACGTTTGCCTAAAGCGCGAGTGTTGGCTTATGGCTTCGCTGTCAGATAGCGGAGCCATAAGCCACTTACTAGGGTTAGGCAGGTAGATAGACGGTGAAGGTTGAACCTGAACCCACGCGGCCACGGGCGTCAATGGTACCCTGATGCTGCTCGACCACCTTTTTCACGATGGCAAGGCCTATTCCTGTTCCCGGATACGTGTTACGGTTATGTAGGCGTTGGAAAGCGCCGAAAATCCGGTCTTTATAACGATCGTCGAAACCAATGCCGTTATCGATGATCCGTATAGCCCAATAAGTATCTACTTGTGTTGTGGGCAATGGCGAAGTTACTTGCTTACTACTAACCATTTCGGCAGTAACATAAACGTAGGGCAGTGCGTTAGGGCGCGAGAATTTTAACGCATTACTCAATAAGTTTTGCATTAACTGCCTTAGAGTTAACGCATTGCCTTTTATGGTTGGAAGTGGCGCAACGTCGATAACGGCTTTCTGTTCGTTTATTCGTGTCTCCAGATCGGTGAGCACTTCGCTGACAAGCAGGCTCATGTCAACTGGTTTAGAAACGTCAGGCTGGCTCGACAGCCGTGAATAAGCTAGTAAGTCGCGTATCAGGATTGCCATCCGGTCGGCGGCACTTTGCATGCGCTGAATTAAGTCCTGGCCAGATTCACCTAGTTGGGGACCATATTGGGAAGCCAACAGATTACCGAATGACTGGACTTTACGGAGAGGCTCCTGCAAATCGTGGCTGGCTACACCGGCGAATTGTTCCAGACTCTGATTCGATTCCAGCAGTTGCTGCTGTATCTTTTGGGCATCTGTTACATTACTGAATGTAACAACCACCTGCTCGGTACCCTGCCGAACTGCCGATACTTCAAACCAGGCTTCCAGCCCATTCTGATCCTGATAATATTGGGTAGTCTGTTCAGGCTTTCCGCTGGTAACCACCCGTTGGTAAAGTGCCAAAAAACCGGCTTCCACATTTCCGGGAAACGTGGTAAGCAGCCGGGTGCCGATAATCTCGGCCGGGGTACGTCCCGTCATACCGGTAGTGGCGCCATTAGCCGCTTCCATCAAAAAATCAACAGGGTCACCGCTATCATTGCGAATAGCGCTCATGGCAATAATGCCATTGAGTGAAGATTCAAAAATGGCTGTCAGCTGATCGGTTTGGCGGGCTAAATCAAGTTGGGCTTGTTTGCGGTCCGATACATCAAGGAGGGTCAAAATCAGCCCGTCACTTTCTTTCACAGCCGCAATGTCGAACCAGGCGTTCATACCATCTTCCCGAAATTCCTGCTCGAACTGAGCTTTCACCCCTTTTTCTACAACCTGCACATAACGTTCGAAGAGACCATTTTTACGTTTGCTGGGAAATATAGTCAGCATACGTTGCCCAATAAGCTGATCTGCCGACTGTTGCATAATTTGACAGGCCGGTCTATTGGCAGAGGTAACTTCGAAGTCAATAATCAGGCCTGCTTCATTACGCACAGATCTGTAAGAGAGTACAGCTGATTGTACACCATCGAGAACACTATGGAGGACATTCGCACTCTGCTGCAACTTTTTCTCAGCCTCTTTTTGCTCGGTTATATCATTGTAAGTAACCAGCAGGCCATTCTCAATTTTTTGAATTGACAAATCGACCCACTTTTGCGGAATAGGATAAAAGTTGGTGGTTCTGATTGGCAGCCCTGTTCGGTAAACGTCTAGGTAGTTATCGAACATCCCCTGTTCTCGGGTAGATGGAAATAAATTCTTGACCGTATTTCCCACCATTTGTTCGCGGGTCAGGCCTCCAACAAGTTGCAAGGCTCCATCGTTGACCAGTGTCACCCGGAAGTCGATAACATCTCCAGACTCGTTTTCTATGGCTTCCAGCGCCGTGATGGCACTTAAAAACGTGTTGATTACCCCGCCAAGAAGTTTGTTCTGATGAATGAGGGCTGCTTCAGCTTGTTTCCGGTCGGTTATATCTCGCAGAATAAGGAAAAATCCATCATTACCTAGACGGCGTGCCTGAAATTCTAACCAGCAATCTGCTCGTTTAAAATAAGATTCGTAGACGAAAGGCTTATTATCCTGTACGAGCGCCATGTACTGCTGCTCGTAAGTTCGTGCATGAGGGAAACGCTGGAAGAGACTTTGCTCTACAAACTCTTGGTCGCTATAACCTAAGAGATGTTGAGCCTGAACGTTGTAATAGACTGTTTTATAATCGGTTACAACATTCAACTCATCTCGTATTGGTTGATAAGCGATGATACCATTGGGTGAACCATCGAGGATTCCCAATAATAATGTAAGTGCTTCAGGTATAGAGGAATCCGAAATCATGTTTTCGTTGAACATATAGTTGGTAAAGCCAACTGATATGGTGTGCGAAAATACAGAAATGGATGATGTTACCTACAAAATTACCCTAAAGCGGTACATTTTTAACGGAAAGGTTGGCTACTAAGGTAATGGGAAGTTCTACCGTGTACAATACAACAATCCAATAGGTAACTGACTCTTGATCAGATCATTAACTAGCCAGGAGTTGCCAGATGTATCACTCAGATGGTCGTTCCATGTCCATCCTTCTGGAGCCTGTACCTGAGTATTTTGCCAGTCGATAGTTGCCGGATCAATCTGCCCGGTTTCGCGACACAAGCGGGCCAAATGAAGTGGTACGATGACCACATAGCTAGTTTCACCTAGTTGCCGGGCAAAGGCGAGTATGTGGTTACGGTAAGTACCCGTAACCTCAAGCGGTACATAATCGGCCGTAGCCCAGAAATCGGGCTGGGTACGTCGGCAGGTCAGCAACTTATGCGTAAGCCACAGTTTGGCTTGTCCGCTCAACCGGTTCTCCCAATTTGCTTGGGTCAGCGTACTGGGGGTATCTTCAGTTCTGCCAAAGCCTGTCAATAGCTGCTGACGATGAGCGTAGTCTACCGGACGGCGATTATCTGGGTCTACCAGGCTCAGGTCGTGCAACTCACAGCCCTGATACACATCAGGGACACCGGGCGTGGTAAATTTCAACAACACCTGGGCCAGTGAATTGATAACTGCGAAGTCAGCAATGCTGGTTAGAAACGCTTCAAAGTCGGGCCAGAAAGCACCATTTTTATCCAGCAGCTGGTCGATAAATGTGTGAGTAGCCTCCATATACACTTTATTCGGGGCTGTCCAACTGGTATGTCGTTTTGCCTCCTGGAGTGACTTCGTTACATAGTCGTGCAGTCGTTCGGTGAAATTATCGTCTGGTTGTCCGACAAATGGATGAGCTCCTACCAGGGTCTGCAGAATAAAGTAGGCGTCATTGGTGTCGGGCATGTTGGCAGGCCGCAGCCGGGCTGTCTGATCCAGCCATCGCTGGGCCGTAATTGTCCAGTCGTAGCCAAGTGCAGTCAGCACATTTAGTCGACTCCGCACATCTTCACCTCGTTTTGTGTCGTGGGTGGATGTACCATTCATCGCAAGAGGCCAGTTTGCCTGCCTTTCCTGCATGGCCTGATGAAACGCCGTTACGTTCATCCCGAAGGACTCTGGTGAATCACCGACCTCGTTATGACCAATAAACCGGAAGTACGTGTAGAGCAGGGTGTCTTCAACGCCCTTTGCCATCAATGGTCCTGTGAACTGCATACACCGCTGGTAGAAACGCAGTGCCCGGGCGTTGTAATCGGCGTTACCTTGCTGAGGTCTGACCAGCCAGATTGTCTCGAGCAGATCGGCAGGAGCGCGAAGTTCAACAGCCCGGTTGCGAATGCCGTCTAGGATATGCCGTAGCGCATCGGCTTCTTCGCGGCCAAGCGGGAACTGGTTACCATAATAGCGATAAACCGGGCATTGAACCAAAAATTCGGCAATGGTCAGCAGGAGCATCGTTTCGTTCACCGCCGACAATTCTTCGGCAGTAGCCAGCTGCTGATTGCGGAATAGCTTGTAAAGGTTGGCCAATTCCCCGCCCATGTCGTGATACAGAATGTAGGCCTTGCGGCTTAGAATCTGGTCATGAATTGGCGCGGCGTTACCCACCAACCCCTCATAAAACGTGGTAAAGGCCTCTCTCCCTGCCTCGTCTGTCAACACGTTATTGACCAGTGCCAGGTAGTCGTATCCGCTGCTTCCCTGAATAGGCCAGTCAGCAGGCATGGCCTCGCCGGGTTCCAAAATTTTCTCGACGACAATATAGGGATCATCACCCATGGTTTCCCGAAGGCGCTCCAGATACCCCGTGGGGTCGAAAAGACCATCGATATGGTCTACGCGAAGGCCCTGAAAGATACCGTCTTCTACTAATTTATGAATAAGCTTATGAACATGATCAAATACCTCGGGGCGCTCGATTGTCAAGCAGATGAGCCCATTGACAGTGAAAAACCGCCGAAAATTAATGCGTCGACGTGTTTCCTCGCCATCGCACAAACGGTAATGTTGATCTTCACACAGAGAATGAATATCCTCGGCCGATTGGTTGAACCAAGCCAGGCGCGTGTCAACATAATGCCGTACGGCATCATCGTCATCCATTAGGGCCGCGAGTTCCAGGCGGGCTTCATCCCAGCGGATGGCTGCGTCCTTGCTGCTTATAGGCTTTTCAACGGCAGGCTGCTGTCGGGTAGCAACACCGTCATTGGTGATACCAATAACCGGATTTGTTGGTTCGGGAACATAAAGCCCATCGACCTCTGACAACCACTGCATCAGCGCCGTAGGTACGTTGTTCGTAAATAGGTCAGCGTTTTGCTGTTCTTCCGACACTAGGGCTCGGGCGTAAGTATGGGGAGCAAGCGGGAAATGGCTATCGTAGTATTGAAGCACTAGCCGCTGATGCATATAAGCCACCCTTAATTCGCCGTTCTTAATGATGTCGACTAGTTTTTGGCCTAAAAATGGCGCCATCAACGTTCCATCGAACAGTTCGTTGTTGCGCGGTATATCAAAGTAATGTGCGTAAAGCGATTGGTGTCCTTTCTCGAGAATATCGCTGATCCAGGGGTTAGCCGGGTGAAAGGCAAGGTGATTAGGAACGATGTCCTGAATCCACCCCATATTTCGCTGTCGCAATTCCTGACTCAAAGCGTGCAACTGGTCAAGCGTACCTATTTCGGGATTGATCCGCTGCGGGTCGATGCCATCATAACCATGTGTACTACCGGGCGTAGCAGCGAGGGTAGGAGAGGCGTAAATTGTAGTGACGCCTAACTGCTGAAGGTAATCGAGTTGCCGTTCTAGGTCAGCAAAAGTGAAGTTTTCGTGTAACTGAACACGATACGTGGTAACCGGATTGTACATGACGTTGAGTGTAGATGGACCTGCTTACAGACCATAACTTAAACGGCAAGACTACCGGTAAATGTTTTAGATGGTTAGCCTGCATGCTACGCAGGCGTACCGGGTTCAACGACAAATGGCAAGCTGAGTTAGTCTCTAGACAAATACGAAGTAGGTTATTCTCAACGGTAGCCACCGCCAAAACCACCATTATCGAAGAACGAACGGCGCCGGCTTAGCTTCAACTCCTGGAGAATAGACGATTTGGCACGCAGATCAAACGAGTAGTTACCGGCGCGGCTGGCACTACCGGCGTAGGGTGTCCAGTTGAAGGCCATTTCCCAGCAGTGAAGGTCGCGGTTTATACCGATGGTTGTCAATGATGGCGCGTGGTACTGGAAATCGTAGCCGGTCTGGTAGGTGAATTTCCACTTTGGCGTCAGGCTAAAATCACCGGTCAGGTTCAACGTTTGGATAATGGCGCTTTCATTGGGTGTAAGACGGGTGTAGCCAAACGAATAACTCACGTTGACCGTCCACGGAATGCTGAAATCGACGTAGAGATCGGGGTTCTGATTGATCGCCTTCAGCGTGGCATCCGAGGCATTGGGCGACTTCTTGGGTGCATCCGCTTTTTTGGGTGCAAACCGTGTACTCACAAATGCCTGAAGGCTGGTCAACCGACCCAGGCCCTGTCCTGCAAATACCGAATACCGATTATAGCGGGGATACGTTACTGTAGATTCATTACCGATGATGGCGGCTGTACCCGGGTAGTAACCGGTAGAAGCATCCAAGTAGGGATTATAGTATGAGTTATAGTATTTCCTGTAGGCATACGGGTCCATTGTCCCCGACAGGTTGAAGTTGACGTTCTTGAAGATCTGCGTGTTGGCGCTGATGTTGATTGGCGAGAGTTTGTATTCGGGCGCCAGCAGGTTATAGCTACCGTTGATGCTGATATTATCGAAGAGCGGGATCTTTTTGAACTCGGCCCCCGACGTGTCGTCTCGCGAGCGTACTTTCATCTCCAGTTGGTTTACGATACCAAACGAAACGATGGCATTTTGTCCCGGCGCGCTGCTGCCGTAAGTACCCCCCAGCCCCCGATAGCGAGATAGTGTACGGCGGTATTCAGGAAGGTTTGACAGCTTTTCGCCGACAGCGGGTAATGTGGTGAAGAAACCGAACGACGAACCTGAGAAGTCGGGCGTGTAGCTGATCGATACGGAAGGAGCCACTGTATGGCGGATAGCCTCCAGCCGTTTTCCTCTAAAGAAGTATGTACCGTATACCCGCGTGTTCATACTGGCATTGGTCGCAAACGAATACGTTGGGAAGAATCCCCGGGCCGTATCGATCCGAACGCCGTCTTTAACAGGGTCATAGGTATAGGTCAACTGCCGACTGTAGATATCGCCCTGGAGCGAAAAACCCGGCGTGAAGTTGATGTACCGGGCAATCTTGAAGTTAGGCAGCGATACCGGAATGCTGTACCGCATAGTCACGTTCCGGTTATCCAAAATGCGGCTTAGGTTATCGAAATTGAATGCAATCAAGTTTGGATCTGACACGGTTTGCCCCAACCGGATCAGTTCGGCCCTAGCCAGGCTGTCGCGTACGATTTGTTCACGGCTCTGTAACGTAACACCGGCCGGGGGGAGCACTGTAAAACCAAGACCGCTGGTATCGAACTGGGTACGTATCGTATTGTTGATCTGTGCCTGGGCATCGAACTGGAATCCCACCCGGAAACTTTCGTACCATTTGCCCGTACCACCTTTCAGTGCAAACGGGGCAATCTGATTTACCGATAAGTTGAAGTCGGCACCCACATCGGTTTTGCCATTCTCACGAACGCCTGTTTGCCGGTTCACCTGCCCAAACTGCTGGTTTACCCGGATGTTGGTCCCCGACCGAACATACTTACCAAAGGTGCGGCTATACTGAATCGACGAGCCGGCCACATTTGAGGTTACGGCCGAGGTCTGGAACGAGTTGAATTGATTGTAACTATTGCTGGTCACGTTTACGTTTGCCGAAAACGACCCCCGCCGCCCAATGTTCTGGGGTGCGTGCGACCAGTTGATGGCGAAATCGGTGCGGGGTGGATTGAGCAGTTCCTCCGCTTCGGTAAGCGCCCCCGATGTGTTGTAGTTATAGCGAAGCTGGAAGCTGCCCGCATACCGGTACCGTTTATTATAGGCTCCCGACGTACCTAGCCCCCAACTGCCACGCGAGTAAATCTGGCCTGTAAACTGAAGACCCAGGTTCTCGTTGACCGCCCAATAGTAGCCGCCATCGCGCAGATAGAACCCGCGTCCGTTTGGCTCTTCGCCATACTGAGGCATAAGGATACCGGAAACACCAATGTCTTTTTTCTTTGGAAACGGAAAAAAACCGAACGGTAAGCCAAGCGGGAGCGGAATCTGATTGATCACCAGATTAAACGGACCCGATACAACCTGTTTATTGTGGACTACCTTTAGCTTTGGCGCGTTGATATGAAAGTGCGGAGTGGCCAGATTACAAGTCGTGTAAATTGACCCCCGGATGTACAGGTTGTCTTCCGCATCTTTCTTGACAATCTTGCCCCGAATGTTGCCTTCGCCCTGCTGAGTGACAATTCCCTGCACCAGTGCTTTTTTGGTCTTAAAATTGTAGCGAATCTCTTTAGTATTGTACTCTTCGCTGCGATCCTTGAATATCGGTGAGCCGACGGTCTTCTTCGATGTAGAATCGTACCGGCCACGGGCATATACCTCGTTGGTCTCCTGATTGAGCTTGATGTAATCTGCCTTGAGTGATATGTCGCCGTAAACAACTTCTGCATCGCCCCATAATTCCACGATTTGACCATTTACCTGGCTCGAATCTTTTGACGAGTAGCGCACAGTGGTGGTGAACTGGTCAGCGGGGGCTTTGGTGGTGTCGCCTGCTACACGCAGCCGGGTAGTGTCACCAGCAGAAATGCCGGTTACTCTTGTGCCTTGTGTACGTGCAGGTGCGGTAGCCGACGTACCTGTGGGGCGTGTGTTGGCTGGAGCAGATGGTGGAACGGGCAGTGGGCTTAACGGATTAGTGGGACGTTCCTGCGCATGCAGAACGCCCATAACGGCTGTTAGGAGCCACAATAGCACAGTATAGTTCGTTACCCGTAAAATAATATAGCTGATTTTCGGTTCTATCAAAAATTACATTTGCCACTGTCCGTAGTCTTAACAGTGCACACAAAGTTACCTACGAACAATCACCCGATACTGCCTTGAATCGCATTTCGCTGTTAATTTTTATTAAACCCCTTACTGTCACCAAGTCGGCTATGCTTGTTAAGATTATCCTACTTTGTGTAGTGCTGATTCCGCTGGGGGCTGGAACAATGCTGCCTAAACCAGCCTGGCAAGATAGTACCAATCAGCAGCCCCGGCCAGCAGGGCGGGCAAATTTGATTCGTACGGTTGTGCTCGATGCTGGCCATGGTGGTAAAGACCCAGGCACGCACGGGCGGTATGCTAAGGAAAAAACTACCAATCTAAAATTGGTAATGGCGTTGGGTGCCAAAATAAAAGAAGAGATGCCGAGCATACGGGTCGTTTACACCCGCACCACGGATCGCTTCATTGAACTGGCCGAGCGATCAGCCATTGCTAATCGCAATCGCGCCGATCTGTTTATTTCCATTCACTGTAACGCCAATCCGCATTCGAAGGCCGTTCATGGTACTGAGACCTATACTATGGGCTTGCACAAGACCGAGGGAAACCTCGACGTAGCTAAGCGGGAGAATGCGGTTATTCTAAACGAAGCCAATTATCAGGAAACGTACAAAGGGTTTAACCCCAATTCGCCATTGGCCTACATTATGCTGGCAAATTACCAGCACGCCTTCATGGGAAGTAGCATCAGTTTCGCCGAAAAAGTTGAGCGTAACTTCCGTCGCGAGGCTGATCGCGCCAGCCGGGGCGTGAAGCAGGCAGGCTTTCTGGTACTCTGGCGGACAACCATGCCCAGTGTTCTGATTGAGGCTGGTTACCTGACCAATGCTAGTGAAGAAGACTTCCTGGCATCGGAGGAAGGGCAGGATCGAATTGCTGGTGCAATCTACAAGGCGTTCGAGCAATATAAGCACGACATGGAGGGAGTGAATTGACGAGTATAACTGAACCATGCCCCCCCGTTTGCCGGTTATACGTCGAAGCGCATTCGATGCGCACCGGATTCTATTTCACTATACATGAAACTCTCACAGGAAGCGAAAGTGGGTCTACTGGCCCTGGTTACGCTCACCATGTTCTTTTTCGGATTTAATTTCCTGAAAGGAAGCAACATCTTTAAAAAGAATAAGCAATTCACGGTTGTCTATACAAATGTCGATGGACTTACTTCTTCCAATCCGGTATTGCTGAATGGGTTAACGGTTGGCCGGGTTGCTAAAATTGACTTATTGCCCGAGCAGGGGAATAAGCTATTGGTTACGCTCGACATGAACAAAGACGTAGTTGTTCGGCAGGGATCGAAGGCGCTGCTGGCCGATGGCGGACTGTTAGGTGGCAAGGTGATTCGCTTAGAATTGAATAAGGCAGGCAGTGTCATGGAAGAAGGCGAATTAATAGCGGCAAACGAACAGGGCATATCGGCGCTTATCAAAGAAAAAACGCTACCTGTTTTGAGCAATGTAGATTCGCTAACTCGTCGGCTCAATTATGTAGTAGCTTCGTTTGACCAGACAGCGGCGGTATTAAACCAGACATTGCGGGGAGCAGGTACAGTTACAGGTACGCTGAATGACGCCCTTAACGAAAACCGGGCTGGGCTACGATTCGCATTGGCCAACGTAAATCAGTTATCGCGCTCACTGGACAAAACGACTCAGGAGCTAAGTCCTATCCTGACCAAAGCCTCAACATTCACGGATTCATTAAATGCCCTGCAGTTGCGTCAAACATTGAGTAGCGCTAATAAGTCGATCGACAATCTGCAAAAGCTGCTTGGCAACATCGAGAAAGGGCAGGGGTCACTCGGTAAACTGACAACGGATGATTCCTTGTACGTAAACGTTAGCCGTACGGCTGGCGGTCTGGAAAAACTCCTGACCGACTTCCGCCAAAATCCGAAAAAGTACATTAATGTATCTTTCTCTGTTTTTGGCAAAAAAGATAAGCCTGTAACAGGGAAACCGGGCTCGGTGACGACCACTACTGTGACTACGATGGTGGTGGATACGACACGAAAGTAATTTTGCGCATCAACTTTGATTGTCAATTGTTTTCTGCTACTTTTGCACTCCCAATCGCGACGGTTTTAGTATCAGACATAGAAGCGGGTGAAGGTCCGAAAGGAAACCACATCTGATTTAGTTAGCGGCAGAGGCGTTCCACTAGGTACGTTGTTTTGCCCTGAGGAGGTCAGGTGTTCTACGCCTGACCTTTTTTCGTGCTGAAAAACAAGCTGTTGCAATCACGGGCTATTTCCCGTACTTTTGCGGTCCGTTTCGGCGGCGACACGGCGTTCCGTGATAGTTTAATCATTCTTTCACCTGCTTTTTAACAAACAGAAAATGTCTGGATTAATTGGTAAAAAGATCGGGATGACCAGTGTGTACAATGCGGACGGGCAGGCTCTGGCATGTACAGTAATCGAAACTGGTCCCTGTGTTGTGACCCAAGTCCGTACCAAGGACAAGGATGGCTACGAAGCTATTCAGCTGGGTTACGGCGAAAAAAGAGAAAAGAACACCAACAAGCCGATGTTGGGCCACTTCAAAGCGGCCAACACCACGCCTAAGCGGAAGCTGGTTGAATTCAAAGAATTCGAGCAGTCGTTCAACTTGGGTGATACGTTGCAAATTGGCGATGTGTTCGGTGAGGGAGATTTCGTTGACGTAGTCGGTACGGCTAAAGGTCGCGGTTTCCAGGGTGTAGTAAAACGCCACGGCTTCGGCGGTGTTGGTGGACAAACACACGGACAGCACAACCGGGGTCGTCACCCAGGTTCGATCGGTGCCTGTTCATTCCCATCACGGGTGTTTAAAGGTCTGCGCATGGCAGGTCGTATGGGTGGTAACCGGGTTACGGTTCAAAACCTGAAAGTGTTACGTGTGTTGCCTGAGCAAAATCTGCTGGTTGTCAGCGGTTCAGTTCCAGGTGCCAAGAACTCATTCGTCATAATCGAGAAGTAAGCCGTCATGGAAGTTATCGTATATAACAGCAAAGGCGAAGACACAGGCAAGAAAGCCGAATTGTCTGACGCCATCTTCGGCATCGAACCGAACACGCACGCGATCTACTTGGACGTTAAGCAGCACCTGGCTAACAAACGGCAGGGTACGCACAAAACGAAAGAGCGTGCAGAGAGTGCTCACTCGACTCGTAAGATCAAGAAGCAAAAAGGAACGGGCGGTGCTCGTGCCGGTAGCCTTAAGTCACCTGTATTTGTGGGTGGTGGTACCATCTTCGGTCCTCGTCAGCGCGATTATTCGTTCAAACTGAACAAGAAAGTAAAAGCACTGGCCCGTCGGTCGGCTCTGGCTGCCAAAGCCCAGGCCAGCAATGTATCAGTATTGGAAAGCTTCACCTTCGATGCCCCACGCACGAAAGATTATGTAGCTTTCCTGAATGCGCTGCAACTGACTGGTAAAAAGACCCTGTTGATTCTGCCAGACGTAGACGTCAACGTGGTTAAGTCGAGCCGTAACATTCAGAAAAGCCGTGTGATCACTGCCTCTCAGGTAAACACATACGATCTGATGAACGCCGACCAACTGCTAATCAGCACGGAGGCCCTGGAGAAACTGCAAACCATCTTAGCGAACTAAATCATGGACGTGCTGAAAAGACCGATCGTAACCGAGAAGATGGCTGTGCTGAACAAGCTAGGTCAATATGCCTTCGCGGTAGATCCAAAAGCAAATAAAATTGAGATAGCCAAAGCCGTTGAGCAGATGTATGGTGTGAACGTGACAAGCGTAAACACAATGCGGAAACTTGGCAAGAAGCGCTCAAAAAACATTAACGGACGGGTTGTTACAGGTCGTACTCCCCTCGTTAAGAAAGCCATCGTGACCGTCGCTGAAGGCGAAGTGATCGACATTTACGGAGATTTATAGCCTGACCCCATAGGCTGACAAACCGAACCATTATCATGGGCGTAAGAAAACTAAGACCAGTAACTCCCGGCACTCGCTTTCGCGTGGCTCCTGATTTTAAGGAGCTTACTACGAGTAAGCCCGAAAAAAGCCTGTTAGAACCTCTGAAAAAATCAGGTGGACGTAACGACACAGGCCGCCGGACGATGCGCTACATTGGCGGAGGCCACAAGCGTATGTATCGGATTATCGACTTCAAACGCGATAAATTTGATATGCCTGCTACCGTTGTTTCGGTAGAGTATGATCCAAACCGTTCAGCCCGTATCTCACTGGTACAGTATGAAGACGGCGAGAAACGCTACATCATTTCTCCACAGGGGATTCAGGTGGGCCAGATCATCCAATCGGGCGAAGGCGTAACACCCGACGTGGGTAACGCATTGCCACTGGCAAAAATGCCAATCGGTACAATTGTTCACAACATTGAACTGCAGCCGGGTCGCGGCGGCTCAATGGCGCGTTCGGCTGGTACGTATGCACAGTTAGTTGCTCGTGAAGAGCGCTATGCTGTACTGCGTCTGCCTTCTGGCGAAACCCGCCGCGTGCTGAACGTATGTTTAGCTACAGTTGGGACGGTATCAAATGCCGACCACATGAACGTAACGATGGGTAAAGCCGGTCGTGTGCGTTGGTTGGGTCGTCGTCCACGGGTACGTGGTGTTGCCATGAACCCAGTCGATCACCCAATGGGTGGTGGCGAGGGCCGTGCGTCAGGTGGTCACCCACGTTCACGCAATGGCCAGTTCGCAAAAGGTCAGAAGACCCGTAGCAAGAAGAACGCATCGAATAAGTTGATCATCAGCCGTCGTAAAAAGTAAGCAGTAAATGGCACGTTCCCTAAAGAAAGGCCCCTATATCGACTACCGCCTTGATAAGAAGGTGGAAGCGCTGAATGATACGGGCAAAAAATCGGTGGTTAAGACCTGGTCTCGCCGGTCTATGATTTCTCCTGATTTTGTAGGTCACACCTTTGCTGTTCACAACGGCAACAAGTTCATTCCAGTCTACGTGACGGAGAACATGGTGGGTCACAAATTAGGTGAATTCTCTCCTACTCGCAATTTCCGTGGTCACACGGCGAAGAAAGACAAAGGCAAACGGTAAAATCAGTTTACAGTTTTCAGTTTGTAGTTTACAGTTCGCTGGTAATCCAAACAGAAAACAGTAAACGGTAAACTGAAAACTTCTCAAAAATGGAAGCAATAGCTAAGCTTAAAAATGTACCCACCTCACCTCGCAAAATGCGGTTGATCGTCGATTTGATTCGTGGTCAGCGTGTAAGCCGGGCGTTGGGTATCCTGCGGTTTCAACCGCAAGCCGCTGCCGTTACACTGCAAAAAGTCCTTCTTTCAGCAGTAGCCAACTGGCAAGTTAAATACGAAGGTGAGCGCATCGAAGACGCTGACCTGTACATCAAAACGATTTTCGTTGATGGTGGCACGATGTTGAAGCGTCTGCGCCCGGCCCCACAAGGCCGTGGTCACCGGATCCGCAAACGGTCGAACCACATTACGCTGGTGATTGATAGCGCGGCTCCCGCCTTGCCGACAATCGAAACGGCACCCGAAACATCTGAAAACGCGTAACTCGAATGGGACAGAAAATTAATCCAGTAGGTTTCCGACTCGGCATCGTAAAAGGATGGGATTCGAGTTGGTACGGCGGCAAGGAGTTTTCAGACAAACTTGTTGAAGACCAGAAAATCCGTAAATACATCTCGGCTCGTATTCCTAAAGGAGCGATTGCCCGGGTTGTTATCGAGCGGACACTGAAGCGTATCACCCTTACGATTCATACGGCACGTCCAGGTATCGTAATTGGTAAAGGCGGCGGTGAAGTTGATAAGATCAAAGAAGAGCTGAAAAAGATCACGGGCAAAGATGTTCAGATCAATATCTTCGAGATCAAACGTCCTGAAATCGACGCTAAACTGATTGGTGAAGCGATTGCCCAGCAACTGGAAGCACGGATTTCATTCCGTCGTGCCATGAAGCAGGCCATCAACTCGGCTATCCGTGTCGGTGCTCAAGGGATCAAAGTAAAAGTATCAGGCCGTTTAGGTGGTGCTGAAATTGCCCGTTCAGAGCAATACAAAGAAGGTCGTGTGCCCCTACACACCATGCGTGCCGACATCGATTATGCCTTGTCTGAAGCTCAGACAGTATATGGTAAGATCGGTATTAAAGTATGGGTCTTCAAAGGTGAGCTGTACGGTAAGCGTGATCTATCGCCTGCCGCACTGATGTCACAGGCTTCAGCTGGCGATCGTGCCGGTGGAAGCAATGACCGTGGCGACCGTCGTGGTCGTGACCGGGGCGATGAGCGTGGCGGTGATCGTGGTGGCCGTGGTCGTAATGACCGTGGTGGCAACAGCAATGATCGCGGAGGCAACAACCGTGGCGGAGCAGCTGGCGGCAACAATCGTGGTGGTGGCGGCGCAGGTCGTCCCGGCGGTGGTGGCGGCGGCGGTCGTCGATAGACATCAGCGAAACGTGGGGGACACAGCGATAACGTACCTGACTTAACCCACGATTCCTTAACTCACTATAACAGCAATGTTACAGCCAAGAAGAACCAAGTTTCGCAAAATGCACAAAGGTCGTATCAAAGGACTCGCCACACGCGGGTACGAGATCGCCTTCGGAACATTCGGCATTAAATCACTCGAACCAGGTCGTATTACGGCTCGGCAAATCGAAGCAGCTCGTATCTCAGTAACACGGGCAATGAAACGGGAAGGGCAAGTCTGGATTCGTATTTTCCCTGACAAACCCATTACCAAGAAGCCAGCCGAAGTACGGATGGGTAAAGGTAAAGGTGCCCCTGAGTATTGGGTGGCCGTTGTGAAGCCAGGAACGATCATGTTCGAGGCAACCGGCGTTCCGCTTGCTACTGCTCAGGAAGCGCTGCGGTTAGCCGCTCAGAAACTTCCTGTACGGACAAAATTCATCGTTCGTCGGGACTATCAGGAACAAGAGGCATAAGCCACAGGAGATCAGAAAGCCATGAAAAAGCAAGAAATCAAAGCCCTGTCGGTCGACCAGCTCCACGAGCAGATCAGTGCCGAAAAATCGCAATTGCAGAAGCTAACCTTCGCCCATGCGGTATCTCCCATCGAGAACCCTATGCGTATCCGGGAAAGCCGCAAGCTAATTGCCCGGTTATACACGGAGTTGACCCAGAAGGAAAATCAGGCATAACCCGTTAGCTACGTATCGCAATGGAATCACAACAAGAGCAAACTCAGCCTGCAGCAGCAACAACACCAGCCGCCGCAGCACCAGTTGAGCGGAGTGCCCGGAAAGAGCGGATCGGAAAGGTTACCAGCAATAAAATGCAGAAAACCATCACCGTTGCCGTTGACCGGAAAGAGAAGCACACCAAGTATGGTAAATTTATGACCAGCACGACTAAGTTCACGGCACATGACGAGAACAATGAGTGCGGTATCGGCGACACGGTTCGGATCATGGAGACCCGTCCGTTGAGCAAGAACAAGCGTTGGCGTTTAGTTGAAATCATCGAGAAAGCGAAGTAAGCAGCCATGGTACAGCAGGAATCAAGATTAGGTGTTGCAGATAACAGCGGTGCGAAAGAAGTACTGGTTATCCGCGTACTAGGCGGTACAGGTAAGCGCTATGCTTCATTAGGTGATAAGATCGTCGTTACGGTCAAAGCCGCCATCCCGTCAAGCAATATGAAGAAAGGCACGGTGTCGAAAGCCGTTGTCGTTCGGACTAAGAAAGAGGTACGTCGTAAAGACGGTTCGTACATTCGCTTCGAAGACAACGCAGCTGTGTTATTGAACAACAACGATGAGCCGCGTGGTACGCGCATCTTCGGGCCGGTTGCCCGTGAACTGCGCGAGAAGCAATTCATGAAAATCGTTTCGCTAGCCCCCGAGGTTATCTAAACTAAGGCATCAGGATGGAAAAGAAGAAAACAGTCGTTCCGCACAAGTTCCACATCAAAACTGGCGATACCGTATTGGTTATCT
The DNA here is from genome assembly GCF_011742925.1 of Fibrivirga algicola. GTDB lineage: Bacteria > Bacteroidota > Bacteroidia > Cytophagales > Spirosomataceae > Fibrella > Fibrella algicola. The sequence continues at coordinate 366,508 of NZ_WAEL01000002.1, read as the reverse complement.
CTGGAAATAGCAAAGGACAACGGGGCGTCATTAAAGAAGTGATCCGGGAAAAAGACCGGGCAAAGGTGGAAGGCGTGGCAATGATCACGAAACACATCAAGCCAACGGCTCAGAATCCACAGGGTGAACTGCGTAAAGAAGAAGGTACGATCCACATCAGTAATCTGATGCTCGTTGATCCTGCCACAGGTGAGCCGACCCGGACGGGCCGCCGCCTGAACGACAAAGGGAAGTTGCAGCGTTTTTCTAAAAAGACGAACAACCTGCTCTAATCGGCTGATGTGTTCTAAAACACACTAAACGGACAAAGAAATGGCAAGCACGCCACGATTGAAAGATAAGTATGTAAACGAAGTGGCTGAACAACTCAAGCAGAAGTTTGAGTATAAGTCAGCCATGCAGGTGCCACGCCTGACCAAAATCGTTATCAACAAAGGCATTGGTGCCGCTGTTGCCGACAAGAAACTGGTCGATGTAGGCGTTGACGAATTGACAACAATTACTGGTCAGAAGGCTGTACCGACGTTGTCAAAGAAGGCCGTATCTAACTTCAAACTGCGGGAGAATATGCCCATCGGTGCGAAAGTTACATTGCGTGGTGACAAAATGTATGAATTCCTAGACCGTCTGACTACGGTGGCTCTGCCCCGCGTTCGTGACTTCAAAGGAATCAGCGACAAAGGCTTTGATGGTCGGGGGAACTATACCTTCGGCGTTAAAGAACAGATCATTTTCCCAGAGATCAGCATCGATAAGGTGTCACGCATCTCAGGAATGGACATCACCTTTGTGACAACGGCAGACACCGATGCGGAAAGCATCGAATTGCTGCGGGCTTTGGGTATGCCTTTTGCCAGCAACAAAAAATAAGTAAAACCAACCATGGCTAAAGAATCACTCAAAGCAAGAGAGCGCAAGCGGCAGGGTTTAGTCGCTAAATATGCGACAAAACGGGCTGCGCTTAAAGCGGCTGGCGACTACGTTGGCTTAGACAAACTGCCACGGAATGCCTCACCGGTTCGTCTACACAACCGTTGCAAATTGACAGGCCGTCCTCGTGGCTACATGCGCAAATTTGGTATTTCGCGTGTAACCTTCCGCGAGATGGCAAGCGCCGGTAAGATTCCGGGTGTAACGAAGTCAAGCTGGTAAGGTTTTATTTCTCAAACAGTTTCCGTACTTTTGCAAGCCTTTTTCAGATACAGGCAAGCAAGTAACTCCTTGCAGAAATGAATACAGATCCGATAGCAGATTTTTTGACCCGTGTCAGAAACGCCATCCGTGCAAAGCACCGGGTAGTGGAAATCCCTGCATCAAATATTAAAAAAGAAATCACGAAAGTGCTTTTTGAGAAAGGTTTCATTCAGAACTACAAGTTCGATGAGACTGGTCCTCAGGGCACAATCAAGATTGCCTTGAAATACAACCCGACTACAAAACAGTCAGCTATTGTTGATTTGCAGCGGGTTAGCCGTCCGGGTCTTCGTCAATATACAGGTGCTGCTACGCTGCCCCGTATTCTGAATGGACTGGGTGTCGCCATTGTGTCGACGTCAAAAGGCGTCATGACGGACAAAGAAGCCCGGACGCTTAACATAGGCGGCGAGGTGTTGTGTTACGTTTATTAATACCAAAGAAACACTATGTCACGCGTAGGGAATAAACAAATTGAACTGCCTGCAGCCGTTACCGTCTCCGTAGATGCTGAGAATGTAGTAACGGTGAAAGGCCCTAAAGGGAGCCTGTCACAGGCTATCGACCGTGATATTTCGGTATCATTGGAAGATGGCGTTGTAAAGGTAACGCGCCCAACTGAGCAAAAGCGGCACAAGGCCCTTCACGGTCTTTACCGTGCGCTGGTGAATAATATGGTCGTGGGTGTCAGCACTGGCTTCAAAATTGACCTAGAAATTATCGGTGTAGGTTACAAAGCCTCAGTTGCCAATAACATTCTGGAGTTGAACCTGGGCTATTCGCACAACATCTTCCTTGCGATTCCAGCTGAAATTAAAGCAACGGCAATTACCGAGAAAGGCCAGAACCCAAAGGTTATCCTGGAAGGAACTGATAAGCAGTTGATCGGCGATGTAGCTGCCAAGATTCGCTCACTCCGTAAGGTTGAGCCATACAAAGGAAAAGGTATCCGCTTCGTTGGTGAAGTGGTTCGCCGGAAAGCTGGTAAATCAGCTAGTAAGAAGTAATAAGCGCCCATTTGGTCGGTATCAAATACAATGGCAGCAACGAAACAATCAAGACGGCAACGGATCAAGTTTGGCATCCGGTCGAAAGTATCCGGTTCGCCTTCGCGTCCCCGTTTATCAGTATTTCGCTCTAATAAGGCGATCTACGCACAAATCATTGACGACGAAGCAGGAAAGACACTTGTGTCTGCTTCTTCAATGGAATTGAAGACCGAAGTGAGCGGTTTCACAGTTGAAACAGCGAAGAAGGTCGGTCAGCGGTTAGCCGAAAAGGCCGCCGCCCAGAATGTACAGTCGGTGGTTTTTGACCGGAACGGCTATTTGTATCACGGCAAGGTGAAAGCCCTGGCTGACGGTGCCCGTGAGGGTGGCCTCAATTTCTAAGAGAATGGTATCTAACGTAAAACCGTCAAAAGTAAACGAGGCTGACCTGAAAGAGCGCGTAGTAGCGATCAACCGGGTAGCCAAAGTAGTAAAAGGTGGTCGTCGCTTCAGTTTTGCGGCCATCGTAGTTGTTGGTGATGGCAACGGCGTAGTAGGCTATGGTTTAGGTAAGGCAAATGAAGTAACAGATGCTATTACCAAAGGTGTTGAAGATGCGAAGAAAAACCTGTTCCAGGTTCCTTTGTTGAAGCGCACTGTTCCACACGAAATGGAGGGTCGTTTCGGCGGCGGTTTCGTATTGGTAAAGCCAGCTGCCCCAGGTACAGGCGTTATCGCCGGTGGTGCCATGCGCGCCGTGCTTGAAAGCGCAGGTATCCATGACGTACTGGCAAAGTCAAAAGGTTCATCTAACCCGCACAACGTGGTAAAAGCTACGATTGATGCGCTGATCAAGATGCGTCTGCCCCACCAGGTTGCCTTCCAGCGTCAGGTGTCACTGAAGAAAGTATTCAACGGTTAATCGAGACGAAACATGGCACAGGTACGTATTACACAGGTGCGCAGCACCATTAAGCGTCCGAAAACACAGAAGCTGGCTATCCAGTCACTGGGTTTAGGCAAGATCAACCGAAGCATTGTGTTGGAGTACAATCCCTCAACTGCTGGTGTCATCCGTAAGGTTGAACACTTGATCACTATTGAACATTTGGCTTAAGCCAACCTATTTTAAATTCAAACTGACAATGAATCTAAGTCACATTAAGCCGGCAAAAGGGTCAGTTAAGCAGCGCAAGCGAGTCGGTCGCGGTCAAGGTTCCGGAATGGGCGGAACATCGACCCGTGGCCACAAAGGTGCTCAATCACGCTCTGGCTACAGCCGTAAGCTTAACTTTGAAGGTGGTCAAATGCCCCTTCAGCGTCGCTTACCTAAATTTGGTTTTACTAACCCAACTCGGGTTGAGTACAAACCTATCAACCTGGATACATTACAGGAACTGGCAACTGCTGCCAATGTAACGACCATTGATTTCGCTGTTTTGCGTGAGCATGGTTTAGCTGGCAAGAATGATCTTATCAAGGTATTGAGCCGTGGTGAGGTAACGTCAGCCCTGGAAGTGTCAGCCCACGGTTTCTCATCATCAGCTAAAGAGGCTATTGAGAAAGCAGGTGGCAAAGTAACCGTCATCGAGCGGATTGCTAAGAAAGAGTCTGCGATTTAACCACCGGTAGCCGCGTACGACTTGTATGAACCGTTTCATAGAGACTATTAAGAATATCTTTTCAATTGAGGAGTTGAGGACACGTATCCTCAACACTCTTTTGTTTATAACGGTCTTCCGGCTGGGTACGCACATCGTGCTCCCCGGTGTCGATCCGGCCCGTTTGAACCTGCGCCCTCAAGGGTTGTTAGGCCTGTTGGATACGTTCTTGGGTGGTGCTTTTAGTAAGGCATCCATCTTTGCGCTAGGCATCATGCCCTACATCTCGGCGTCGATCGCCATTCAGCTGTTAACGCTGGCCCTACCTTACTTCCAGAAAATGCAGAAGGAAGGTGAGTCAGGTCGTAAAAAGCTGAATCAGATCACACGGGTACTAACAATTTTTGTTACCGCTATTCAAGCGATTACGTACATCCGTACAACAATTCCCGCCGATGCACTTTTCATTGATCGGACCTTGTTTACGGTAGCGGCAGTATTTATTCTGACGGCCGGCACCATCTTTTGCATGTGGCTGGGCGAACGGATTACCGATAAAGGAATTGGAAACGGAATTTCGATGATCATCATGATCGGTATTGTTTCCCGGCTCCCAGGTGCTATCTACGGTGAGGCTCTATCACGGGGTACGTCGCAGATCTTCATCTTCTTTATCGAAATGGTTGGTCTGTACTTCGTAATCATGGGTGCAGTACTTCTTACACAGGCAGTGCGTCGAATCCCGATTCAGTACGCTAAGCAAGTTGTTGGAAACAAAGTAGTAGGTGGTCAGCGGCAGTACCTGCCATTGAAGCTGAATGCAGCCGGTGTTATGCCGATTATTTTCGCGCAGGCACTGATGTTTGTTCCTGGTTTCGCATTTGGTCTGGGTGCTGAGAAGAGTGAGACAATGGCATCACTGTACAATACGTTCCAGGACTATACTTCTTGGCAGTATAACTTGTTGTTTGCGTTCCTGATTATTGTCTTCACGTTTTTCTACACGGCTATCTCTGTTAACCCTGTGCAGATTTCTGATGACATGAAGCGCAGTGGTGGTTTCATCCCAGGGGTTAAACCTGGTTTATCAACATCTGAGTACATCGGAACTGTCCTTGACCACATCACTTTACCCGGTGCGGTTATGCTGGCAATCGTTGCTATTCTGCCTTCACTAGCTAGTCAGTTAGGCATGACATCGAGCTTCGCCTCTTTCTTTGGTGGCACGTCTCTTTTGATCATGGTTGGTGTAGTGCTGGATACGTTGCAACAGATTGAAAGCTATCTGTTGATGCGCCGGTACGAAGGATTGATGAAGTCAGGTCGTGTGAAAGGCCGTACAGAGGGCGTTCCTGCCTAATAAAAAGTATGATTACGTTACGCAGCGACGAAGAGATTGAGATCATCCGGGAGAACGGGCAGGTACTTGGCAAAACACATGCTGAGGTAGCCAAGCTACTTCGCCCGGGGATTACAACTAAGGAACTTGACATTGTTGCTCAGACGTTCATAAAAGATAACGGGGGCATTCCCTCGTTTCTAGGTTTCAATAATGGTACAGCTACCCGTTTTCCCGGGGCACTGTGCATTTCAGTTAACGAAGTAGTTGTACACGGTTTTCCGACCGACTATGAGTTGAAGGAAGGCGACATAATTTCGGTCGATTGCGGGGTTTATCGCAATGGCTACCACGCCGACAGTGCTTATACGTACCCAGTTGGAGATGTTGCTCTTGGTACACGTAAGCTATTGATGCGCACGAAGGAGTCATTATATGTTGGCGCAGCAAAAGCAATTGATGGTAACCGGATTGGCGACATTGGCTATGCAATTCAATCGTACACAGAGCACTTTGGCTACACGGTAGTTCGGGAGTTGGTTGGTCACGGCGTTGGACAGTCATTGCATGAAGAACCGCAGGTGCCTAACTACGGTAAACGTGGGCAGGGTGTGAAGCTGAAAGAAGGCATGGTCCTCGCTATCGAGCCCATGATTAATTTCGGTAAGAAAAGTGTAGTACAGGAGCGTGATGGGTGGACTATACGTACCAGTGATCGCAAACCATCGGCGCACTTTGAACATACCGTAGCAGTTCGTAAAGGGAAAGTCGAAATACTCACTACATTCGAATACATCGAAGCGGTAACGGCTGGAACTAGTATGGAAATCGAGTTGAGTGCCGCAGCAGCGGCTTAACGTCTATATGGCAAAACAGAATTCGATTGAACAAGATGGTGTGATCCTCGAAGCATTGTCAAATGCAATGTTTCGGGTTGAACTCGCCAACAAGCATGAAGTAATTGCACACATCTCGGGCAAAATGCGGATGAACTACATCAAGATCCTGCCCGGTGACCGTGTTAAGTTGGAGATGTCGCCTTACGATTTGAGTAAGGCGCGTATTGTGTACCGTTACAAGTAAACAGGCAAGCAACCATGAAGGTTAAAGCGTCAATTAAAAAGCGAAGTGCAGACTGCATCGTGATCCGGCGGAAAGGGAAGCTGTACGTGATCAACAAAAAGAATCCCCGTTACAAACAAAGACAAGGTTAAGCACATGGCACGTATTGCAGGTGTTGATATCCCCGATAAGAAGCGCGGCGCTATTTCGCTGACGTACATCTATGGTATCGGTCGGAGCGCAGCAAAAACGATTCTGGCAAAAGCTGGTATCGACGAAAACAAGAAGGTTAGCGAGTGGAATGACGATGAGTCAACAGCCGTTCGTAACGCTATCAGCGAAGAGTTTAAAGTTGAAGGTGCGCTAAAATCAGAAGTGCAACTCAGCATCAAACGGTTGATGGACATCGGTTGCTACCGTGGTCTGCGTCACCGGAAAGGTCTGCCAGTTCGTGGTCAGAAAACCAAGAACAACTCACGGACCCGGAAAGGAAAGCGTAAGACGGTTGCCAACAAGAAGAAAGCAACTAAGTAATAGTTTGATGTTTAACGTTTGATGTCTGAAGTTCAGGTACGTCGTTTTTAAACGTCAAACTGTTAACATCAAACGTCAAACTTTTTTGAAAATGGCACAAGCAAAACGTAAAGACAAAGCTAAAAAGCGGGTCGTCGTAGTTGAATCAGTCGGTCAGGTGCACATCCGGGCTACCTTCAACAACATCATCATTTCGATCACGAACATGAACGGTCAGGTTATCTCATGGGCATCTGCCGGTAAGATGGGCTTCCGTGGTTCGAAGAAAAATACTCCTTATGCAGCACAAACTGCTGCACAGAACTGCGCTCAGGTTGCCCACGAATTGGGTATGCGGAAGGCAGAAGTGTTTGTAAAAGGCCCAGGCGCTGGTCGTGAATCAGCCATCCGGACTGTACAGAACACGGGTATCGAAGTAACTACTATCCGTGATATTACCCCGCTGCCCCATAACGGTTGCCGCCCTCCAAAACGTCGGCGCGTATAGTATTGGTTAAAGTTGATTGCAATCATTTGGCACAGTAGTATTTATTACAGTCAGGTAATTGCCGCAGCAATGAATACGGTTAGGCGACATTTGGTTGTGTCTGATCTCTCTTTCACATTATTCATTTCTTATAATGGCACGTTATATTGGCCCAAAAGGCAAAATTGCCCGTAAGTTTGGTGAGGCTATCATTGGCCCTGTCAAAGCCTTACAAAAGAAAAATTATGCGCCCGGTATGCACGGACGCGGCCGGAAGCGTAAGACCTCAGAATATGCTGAGCAGCTCCAGGCAAAACAGAAAGTGAAGTATATCTATGGTATCCTGGAGCGTCAGTTCCGTGGATTATTCCACCGTGCCGCTGTTAAAGAAGGCATCACTGGTGAGAACCTATTGAAACTTTGCGAAGCCCGTCTCGACAACACCGTTTATCGTATGGGTATTGCATCAACTCGTCGGGCTGCCCGTCAGTTGGTAGCTCACAAGCACATCACCGTTGATGGTGAAGTGGTGAACATCGCTTCTTATTCGCTCAAGCCAGGTCAGATTATCGCTGTTCGTGAGAAATCGAAGTCGCTTGAAGCCATTACAACCAGCCTGTCGGCTCGTAATGCAAAGCGGTTCAACTGGCTGGAGTGGGATCAGCAGCAATTAGCTGGTACCTTTATCAGCTACCCTGAGCGCGATCAAATTCCTGAGAACGTCAACGAGCAATTGATCGTTGAATTGTACTCTAAGTAATACATAAGTAGCAGTTGGCTGAAGCAGTTGGCAGTTTTCATCTGCCAGCTGCTTCAGCCAACTGTAAACTTAATTTTAGGCTGTTAACCACGAAAAGGTATGTCTATATTAGCTTTCCAAATGCCCGATAAAGTCGTAATGGAAAAAGCCGACGACTTTCACGGTGTATTTGAGTTTAAGCCTCTCGAAAAGGGATATGGCGTTACGATTGGAAATGCTTTACGCCGCATACTGTTGTCGTCACTGGAAGGTTACGCCATCACAAGCGTCAAGTTTCCAGGCGTACTACATGAGTTCTCTTCGATTGAGGGAGTTGTTGAAGATGTAACCGAAATTATCCTGAATCTGAAAATGGTTCGGTTTAAGAAGGTTAACGACATGGTCGACAACAAGATCACGGTAAACATCAAAGGTCAGTCTGTGCTCAAAGCTGGTGATATCAGCAAGGCAACGGCTTCATTCGAGGTGTTGAACCCAGATCTGGTCATTTGTAACATCGATAACACCCGTGACCTGGAGATGGAAATCTTCGTTGAAAAAGGTCGTGGGTACGTGCCTGCAGATGAACCGCGTGCTACTGAACTTCCGTTTGGTCACATTCCGATTGATGCGGTCTACACCCCAGTGAAGAACGTAAAATTCGGCGTTGAGAATACGCGGGTAGAACAGAAAACGGACTATGAAAAGTTGGTGCTCGACATTGAGACTGACGGTTCAATTCACCCGGAGGAAGCTTTGAAAGGAGCTGCCCACATCCTGATTCAGCACTTCATGCTATTCTCTGATCAGACAATGACGTTTGATACGGTGAAGCCTGAAGAAGATAATGTCGTAGATGAGGAGATGTTGCACATGCGCAAACTGCTCAAAACGTCACTGGCTGATCTGGATCTATCTGTACGTGCCTACAACTGCCTGAAGTCAGCCGAAGTGCGGACTCTGGGTGATCTGGTACGTTTGGAGATTTCAGACATGATGAAGTTCCGCAACTTCGGTAAGAAGTCGCTGACGGAATTAGAGCAACTAGTTGCTGACAAAGGTCTGACGTTCGGTATGGACGTTGTGAAATATCGGTTAGACGAAGAATAAGCTCAGTTTGACGTTTACCGTTTGAAGTTTGACGTTTGTCACTTCGAACGTCGAACGACAAACGACAAACTACTACAATGAGACACGGTAAAAAAGATAATCACCTCAGCCGAACCCATTCGCACCGCGACGCAATGCTGTCGAACATGGCCGTTTCGCTGATTATGCACAAGCGGATCGAGACCACTGTTGCGAAAGCTAAAGAGCTTCGTAAGTACGTTGAGCCAATCCTGACGCGTGCCAAAGAAGACAATAACCAGAATCGTAAGGTTGTCTTCCAGTCACTGAACCACAAAGAGGGCATGAAGGAGTTGTTCGGCGTTGTGTCGGATAAGATCGCTTCTCGTCCCGGCGGATACACTCGCATCATTAAACTGGGGAACCGGAAAGGTGACGCGGCTGAAACCTGCTTGATCGAATTAGTTGACTTCAACGAAACGCTCCTGGCCGCTGCCGCTGAGCAATCTGCAACCAAAACTCGTCGTAGCCGTCGGGGTGGTTCAGGTCGTGGCGCTGCCGGTGCAACTGATGCGGCTCCTGTAGCTGTAGCTGCTGCTGACGAAACTCCTTCGGCCGAAGTGGTTGAGGAGGCGCCAGCTGCAGTTGTAGAAGAAGCTCCTGTAGCTGAAGCCACATCGACAGATGAAGCACCAGCTGCTGACGAAACGAAGGACGACGAAACGAAGCCCGCTGCTGAATAGTGAGAAGTCACTCGTCATAAAGAAATGGGGTTAGCCAGTCATCGGTTAACCCTTTTTTTTAACCAAAAACATCAATTATACCCTCATGACACGCCCACAACAACCCGAAGCGTTATTGGTTTTGCAGGATGGTACTGTTTTCAAAGGCTTTGCACTCGGAAAAATCGGCACGGCTGGCGGTGAAATTTGCTTTAATACCGGCATGACCGGTTATCAGGAAATTTATACCGACCCCTCGTATTTCGGTCAGGTTATCGTTAATACAACATCGCATATTGGCAACTACGGTATCCAATTAGGTGCCGAGGAAGAATCGGCAGGAGTGAAAATTCGGGGAATGGTGTGTAACTTCTTTTCTCCGACTTATTCACGCCACTTGGCCGATGGTTCGCTGCAACAGTATTTTGAGCAGGCTAATATCGTCGGAATCCACGGTATCGATACCCGGCAGTTAGTCCGGTATATCCGAGACAAAGGCGTAATGAACTGCATTATTTCGTCTGTCATTCTAGATCCTGAAGTGCTCTTCGCCGAACTGTCGAACGTACCTGATATGGAAGGACTGGAACTGTCGTCGGAGGTGTCTACACAGGCTACCTATGAGCTCGGCGAGCAGGATTCACGGTTTAGAGTGGCCGTACTTGATCTGGGTGTAAAGAAAAGTATCATTCAGAGTCTGGCTGACCGGGGTGCCTACTGCAAAGTATTCCCGGCTAAAACATCGTTTGCTGATCTACACGCGTTCAATCCAGACGGGTTCTTTATCTCGAATGGTCCCGGTGACCCTGCGGCAATGCCCTATGCAGTGGAGACCGTAAAACAAGCGTTGGATACCGAAAAGCCGTTGTTTGGTATTTGCTTGGGCCACCAGATTTTGTCACTTGCCAGTGGTATTGGAACCTACAAGATGCACAATGGCCACCGTGGCTTAAATCACCCGGTAAAGAACCTGATTACCGGATTGTGTGAAGTGACTTCGCAGAACCACGGATTTGCCGTAAAAGGTGACGAAGTTATGGACCATGCTAATGTGGAGGTGACGCACATTAATCTGAATGACCAGACAATCGAGGGCATTCGCCGTAAGGATAAGCCTGCTTTCTCGGTGCAGTACCACCCCGAAGCATCGCCCGGACCGCACGATTCGCGCTATCTGTTCGATGATTTCATTAAGCTAATGCAGTAAGCTCATTCTGATAATTCCTCTTTTTTTCGCAAAGCCGACGCCTCAACGGCGTCGGCTTTTTCGTTAGTAAGTCCTATGTCATCCGCAACCAAACGCTTTCTCTTAGTTGGGCTGGGCCTACTGGTAATTAACGCACTATCGGCGTTCGTTTATACGCGTGTCGACCTTACAGAAGACAGCCGGTACACCTTGTCGGGCGGAACACGCCAACTACTCAGCACTCTGCCGGATCGTGTTCATGTCGATGTATTTTTGACGGGGAAATTGCCGCCAGGCTTCAAGCGTCTGGAAACGGCGGTTCGGGAAACCCTGAATGAGTTTGAAGCTGAAGCTGGTAGCCGTATCAGTTTCCGATTCATCGATCCCATCACAGGGACATCTGAAGAACAGCTGCAACGGCTTGATCGGCTGGCGAAGCTGGGTTTGCAACCAACAAATCTGTTTGCTAACCAGGGGGGGACGCGTACCGAACAACTGATTGTACCAAGCGCAGTCATCAGCTATAGGGGTAAAGAAGTAGGTGTATTGCTGTTGAAAGGAAACAAAGCTGCTTCACCAGCCGAACAACTCAATCAATCCTATGAAGGCGTCGAATATCAATTAGCCGCTGCCATTCGCCGGCTTACGCAACCCGAAGGGAGCCGTCGGCGCGTTGGTTTGGTATACGGTCATACGCAGGTGCCCCCGGAGCGTTTCTCGGACCTGCTGGCATCTATTCAGGAACAGTACGATCTGTTTTTTGTCGACTTGAGAAAGCCCGGGCCGGTCGACGGTGTTGATGCTTTGCTGGTGCTAAAACCTGACCAGCCATTTTCTCAAACAGACGTCTTCAAGCTCGATCAATACGTTGTGAAGGGCGGTAAGGCTTTATTCTTTGTCGATGGGCAGCGGGTTGATAGTGTGAGCGTGGCGGGTTCTTATGCGCAGCCTATGCCACTAGGGCTCGATGACTTGTTCTTTAACTGGGGTGCCCGTGTCAATCGCAATTTGGTGAAAGACCTGACCTCGGGCGTTATTCCCCTAACGGTAGGTACGTTGGGCGACAAACCAAATGTACAACTGGTGCCCTGGCGGTTTTACCCCGTTCTGAACTCGTTTGGTGACAGTCCGATCACCAAGAATATGGATGCGGTGTACGCTCGTTTTACGAGCACACTGGACACAGTACGGGCACGGGGTATCAATAAGACTGTTTTGTTGAAAACGTCGCCTTATACCACGGTGCTGAACTTGCCTGCGCTGGTATCATACAACGAAGCCCGACAACAACCCGATCCTGCTACATATACGGGCGGGGTTAGGTTGGTAAGCGTGTTGTTGGAAGGGCAGTTCAATTCGCTATTTGCTAACCAACTTCTGCCCGATTCGGTCGCGCAGGGCTTTAAGGTAAAAAGTGAAGCGGGAAAAGTCTTAGTTTGTGCCGACGGTGATCTGGTTGTGAATGACGTTGATTACAAGCGAAAAGCGCCCCTGCCCTTAGGATACGATCGATTTTCCCGAAATCAGTTTGCCAACAAAGAGTTCGTGCTGAACTCCATAGATTATATGGTTGATCCGGAAGGACTAATCGTAGCCCGCACCCGAGAGGTACCGTTACGCCCACTCGATGGCGTGAAATTGGGTCAAGAACGTACCTCGTGGCAGGCGATCAATGTACTTGGGCCACTGGTTTTAGTTGCCCTTGGTGGGCTGGTATGGCAAGTAATCCGCCGCCGGAGATACGCGCAATAGCGAGCCTTTTTCCTGGCAATAAAACATAAATTGGAGCTAAGAAAAGGCCTCTTTTTTTGCTACTTTTGTTCAAATACACAAGAACCTACTGACGCCTCCAGCGCATGAAATTCATCGTCTCCTCGTCCGTTCTGCTCAAGAACCTGATGAACATCAATGGGGTGGTTGCGACCAACCCAATCGTACCGATTCTCGAAAACTTTCTGTTTCGTATTGAAGACGGTACGTTGACCGTAACAGCGTCGGATCTGCAAACCACCATGACTACGCAAATCCCTGTGGATGCGTCGGAAAGCGGTGCTATTGCGATTCCTGCCAAGCTGCTGCTCGACACGCTGCGGAGCCTGCCTGAGCAACCCATTACGGTTAATATTAATACAGATACATTTGGTACTGAAATCCTGACTGACAACGGCCGGTTCAAGCTGTCGGGTGAAAACCCAATCGATTTTCCGAAGATTCCGGGCGTCAACAAAAATCAGTCGGTTGAGCTGTCATCAGATGCTCTGTTGAGCGCGGTAAACAACACCGCATTCGCCACCAGTACCGACGACCTGCGCCCGGCCATGACGGGTGTGTATCTGCAACTGAACAGCGATAACGCAACGTTTGTAGCTACCGACGGGCACCGGCTTATCCGGTACCGCCGCACCGATATTCAAACGTCGGCCAGCACGTCGCTGATCATTCCCCGTAAGGCGCTATCATTGCTGAAGACATCGCTTCCTGAGGGGGTCGACGTAAAGGTTGAACTGAGCCAGGCAAATGCCTCATTCGTATTCGGTTCAACGCAGTTGATTTGCCGGTTGATCGACGAGCGTTTCCCCGATTATGAAAACGCGATTCCGACAAACAACACAAATGTGATGACGATCGGTCGGGCTGATCTGCTGAACTCGCTGAAGCGGATTATGATCTACGCTAACCGGACAACGCACCAGATTCGATTGACGATGAAGGCTAATAGCCTGACCATCTCTGCTGAAGACCTTGACTATTCGAACGAGGCTAACGAGAAGTTGCTTTGTGAATATGAGGGTGATGATATGGAAATTGGTTTCAATGCCAAACTGATGGCTGAGATGCTGAGCAATCTGAGCGCGAAAATGATCTCGCTTGAAATGTCGGCGCCGAACCGCGCAGGATTGATCATCCCCGCTGACAAAGAAGACAACGAAGAAATTTTGATGTTGGTTATGCCGGTTATGCTGAATACATATGCGTAATCGATAAGCTAATTGACGCAATGCAAAAAGGCCCCGACTAACTAGTCAGGGCCTTTTTGCATTGCGTCAGATGCCAGAGTTGTGGATTTACCAAAGAGTCTTGATTAACGGCGAAACTCGTTAGGCAGACCAGTTGATTAGCAGTCTTTGTGCTGCTAATGAGCGGCTTGGCAAAGAAAGGAAAGGGTTTAGGAATAGGAAACTGTACGTGTACAAATATACTCAGTAGGACAATAGAAAGATATTGTTGCCCTAAAAAGGTTAGTGGATTTATTTATTAAGCGTATGCTGACCAAAACAAGTCAGTGAGGATTTGGTCATGCTTCCAAACAATATCTTAGTGCTTAAGGCAGCGAAAATACTTTAGCGCGTAGTAAGGAGAGAGGAGGTTGGTAGATCAGACATGATTGAGTATAAACTCTGACAACGCCTGTTACGCTGAGTCAATACGTGAGTTGGTACTGATATTCATAAAAAACCCCCCGGACAACACTGTCCGGGGGGTTTAAAAATTGGTTGATTAATTTGCTACACAACGGCCTCGGCCAAAGTCGGGTAATCTGTATAGCCTTTTTCGCCAGGCGTGTAAAAGGTATCATAATCTGGTTGGGCCAGTTCTGCACCACTTTCCATACGCTCTACCAAATCAGGATTGGGAATAAATGGGCGACCAAAAGCGATCAGTTCCGCTTTGCCAGCCTGTAACACTTCCTCTGCCCGGGCAGCATCGTATCCACCACTGAGAATTAACGTACCTGTGAAGGTGTCACGGATGGCATCTACAATATGCTTATCAACCGCTGGGGCACCCATTGCTTCATGGTCAACCAGGTGAACATAGGTAACCACGCCGTTTAGCTTTTCGGCCACAAGGAGAGCAATAGCGTCGTAATCGGATGAATAAGGCATATCGTTGAACACACCATATGGCGACAGTCGGATGCCTGTTTTCTCAACACCAATGGCGTTTGAGATGGCCGTAGCAACATCAACAGCAAACCGGGCGTAGTTCTCTGTTGAACCGCCATATTCATCTGTACGCTGGTTTGTAGTAGGACGCAGGAATTGCTCTACCAAATAGCCGTTGGCTCCGTGAAGTTCAACTCCATCGAAGCCTGCGGCAACTGCGTTTTTAGCGGCAGCAACAAACTCCTGAATCGTTTTCTCGATGTCAGCTTTTGTCATTTCGTGGGGCGTAGGATGATCCTGCATACCCAATTCGTCTGTATAGATCTGACCAGCTGCCGCAATAGCAGAGGGGGCCAGAATCTCGGTACTTTTTTCCATGTTCGCCGAATGGCTGACACGGCCAGTGTGCATCAGTTGCGCAAATATTTTGCCACCTTTCTCATGCACTGCAGAGGTGATCGCCTGCCACCCTTCTACCTGTGAGGGTGTGTAAAGGCCAGGTACGCGAGCGTAGCCATTTCCATTAGCCGAAGGTGCAATCCCTTCTGTGATGATCAGCCCTGCTGAGGCACGCTGCGCATAATAGGTCGCCATGATTGGCGTCACGTCGTGACCGGCGGTGGCACGGTTACGGGTCATAGGAGCCATAACGACCCTATTCTTCAATGTAATTGTTCCTAGCGTAGCAGGTGCAAATAATTTCGTCGACATGTTGGATATATTGTATGTACAAAGACATGAAGACAACAACCGCCCACTGGATATTAGTTTATATGTATTTACATTAAATTCAAGTGGAGGAAAAAGTGAATTGATAGTCAGTCGATTGGGTTGTGAACAAGCTATAGTTTATGGCTCGCTATGGCCTTGTAGTTGACTTAACTGCCTGGATTAATCAGGTGGCAAGTCGTCGTACGAGAACTGTTAAACCAATTTTTCGACGGCCTGCGTTGGTAGCAACGTACCCAACCGTACTTGCTCTTCAAGTAGTTTTAACCGTTCTGCAAGGCCAGGCTGGCTAAAAAACTGCCGTTCAATCTGCTGTCGCAGTAGTGTACGGAACCAGTCAAGAGCCTGGGCCTGCCGATGTCGAATCTGCTCGCCCGATTGTGTTAAACGTAATTGATGTTGCTCAATCATAGTCCATACCTCGGCAATCCCTGTACCTGTTGTTGCCGAGCAGGTGACTACCGGTGGCTGCCAGCCTGTACCTGTAGGCGGGAAGAGGTGAAGGGCATTTTGGTATTCGATACGGGCTCTATTAGCGGCGGCTGCATTTTCACCGTCAGCTTTTGTAATCGCCAGTGCGTCGGCCAGTTCCATAATACCGCGTTTCATGCCCTGCAATTCGTCGCCAGCACCCGCCAGCATCAACAGCAGAAAGAAATCGACCATGCCATGCACCAGCGTTTCTGACTGCCCTACGCCTACCGTTTCGATCAGGATAACGTCGAAACCGGCTGCTTCGCAGAGCAACATAGTCTCGCGGGTCCGGTGGGCTACGCCACCCAGCGAGTCCCCGGCAGGCGACGGTCGAATATAAGCCCGTGGGTCCATCGAGAGGCTTTCCATACGGGTTTTGTCGCCCAAGATACTTCCGCCTGATCGCTGGCTTGTTGGGTCGATAGCCAGGACCGCCAGATGTTTACCTATCCCGGTCAGGTACGTGCCGAAGGTTTCGATGAAGGTGCTTTTTCCTACGCCTGGAACACCCGTTATACCCACCCGTACGGATGTTTGTGGAACATGTGGCAATACACCTTCCATAACCTGACGAGCCAGGAACTGGTCGCTTGTCAACTGACTTTCTACCAGTGTAATGGCGCGACTCAGCACCAGCCGATCACCCGCCCGCAGGCCATCTATGTAGTAGGAGGGAAGTTCTCTGGGGCGCATTATAACGTTTGAAGTTTGTAGTTTGGGGGTCGATGTTGCGCTGCCAGTTAATGAGCTGTCAGATTAGCAGCGCAACATCGACCCCCAAACTACAAACTTCAAACTAATTTCTTAGATCGTCTGGCGTGGTGATTTTGATGTTCTCGTAGTCGCCTTCGATGAGGGAGATAGGGTAACCCGCAAATTCGAGCACGCTGGCACAGTCGGTAAAATGGGGTTGCTCGGGACCGGCAAACGCTTTTCGGAACCAGTCGAGCCGGAACGTTTGGGGCGTTTGAATAAGACGTACCTGCGAGCGGTCGACGGCCTTGCTGCTTCCATCGCTGCTTATAAATCGAACAGAGTCTTTGGCGGGAACACAGGTAACGGCACTACCCTTATGCGAGGCTGTGGCGAAGCTTTCGGCGATAGTCGCCGGAGTCACGTAGGGGCGAACACCATCGTGTACGGCCACTAAACCATGGGCATCAGCTGCTGTTGGAATACTGCTCAAACCATTGCGGACTGACTGAAAGCGCGTTGCTCCGCCGATGATCGGAGTCACGTTGGCAGGGTGAAACTGATGCGTTGTACAGAGTGACTCCCAGATGATCAAATCGCGCTCGGGTAAAACGAGCCGGATTGGCATATCGGGCGAGTAGGCCAGGAATTGCTCGATTGTGTGTTGAAGAATGGGTTTACCGCGCAGTAGTAGAAACTGCTTGGCGATATCGGTCTTCATGCGGCTTCCGCTGCCGCCCGCCACAATAATGGCGTAGAATTGAGTTGTACGTGTCAATGTCTAGTCTTGAAAGTCGCAGAGAAACGAGCCCAAAGTCTGGAAAGTTGTCCATAAAGAAGTCCAGAGCTTGAAAAGCACCCGCTAAAATACACTTCTAGCAAATGGACTTTCCAGACTCTGGACTTTTATCGATGACTCTCTATACGACTACTTATAGAATCAACATTGCGTCGCCATAAGTGAAGAAACGATATTTCTCTTTAATCGCAATCTGGTAAGCCTCTTTGATCAGTTCGTGGCCACCAAAGGCAGACGTCATCATCAGCAGTACTGATTCAGGCAGGTGCATGTTGGTAAGCAGGGCGTTGGCGATCTTGAAATCGTAGGGCGGGAAAATAAACCGGTCTGTCCAGCCTTCAACGGGCTTCAGGCGGCTATTGGCCGATACCGACGATTCAATGGCTTTCAGGGCTGTCGTACCAATGGCACACACACGCTTGCCAGCATCTAAACCAGCATTAACGATGGCAGTGGCGTCCGGTTCGATCCGGAAATTCTCTGAATCTGTTTTATGCTTGGTCAGGTCCTCTACGTCTACCTGACGGAACGTACCCAAACCAATGTGTAAAGTGACAGGAGCAAAGTGAATGCCTTTGATCTCCATCCGCTTCATCATAGCGCGGGTGAAGTGCAGACCTGCTGTTGGGGCAGCTACAGCGCCAACATGCTGGGCAAATACCGTTTGGTAATGCTCGCGATCAGCTTCAACCGATTCGCGCATGATTTCGCGTGGAATTGGCATTTCGCCTAGCTGATCCACCGCTTTCATGAATTCATCGTGGTTACCGTCGAACAGGAATCGGATCGTCCGGCCGCGTGAGGTTGTGTTGTCAATGACTTCAGCAACTAGGTCGCTATCGCCAAAATACAGCTTGTTACCTACCCGAATCTTCCGTGCGGGATCAACCAGCACGTCCCAGAGTTTCATTTCGCGGTTTAACTCGCGTAACAGAAACACTTCGATTTTTGCCCCCGTTTTCTCTTTGTTGCCGTACAGCCGAGCTGGAAATACTTTCGTGTTGTTGATCACCATCACATCGCCATCTGAGAAATAGCTCAGAATGTCGCCGAACTTCTTATGTTCAATGGTTTTAGTTTTACGGTCAACGACCATCAACCGCGCTTCGCCTCGTTCAACCGGATATTTGGCAATCAGACTTTCGGGGAGGTCAAATCTAAATTCAGCTAGTTTCATACAAGTTTTCCCCTTGATAATTAAGCCTATAAGATGGGGAAAGTTCGCAAATATACGACACAAAACCCCGGTTTCGACGGGGGAGGGGTAGGAAAATTGGCCGATAGCCACGCAGCAGGCATACTTATGCATGGCTATCGACTAGGAAGGAACTGGTCAAGCTTGCCCTTCTGGCGCGGTAATGGGCTGTACAGACCCTTCGGTATTTACGCTGCCGCGCTCTGATACGTTGAATTTGGCCATCAGTTCTGACGATGCCTCATTTGAGTACGTACCCTGAGCCGACACAAAGAGACCTTTCATACCATTATTACACGATATAGCGTAGAGTGTCATTTCATCCCCCGGGTCAGACGTCCCCTCGAAGCGGTGAAATTCGTCGACTTTAAACTCGTCGCTCCTGTATCTGATTTCGTCCTTGCTAGTCACCTTCAGGTGATCATTCTCAGGCGCAAATTCTTCGGTGTAGCCCCGGCTGTGCAAATCCTGCATAGCCTCGGTAAGGGTGGTGAAATGTGTCATAACGTGCTTCTGTTTTAATCATAAAACCACTTTAAGCGGCGGTTGTTCGTCAGTTGAGTTACCGGATCTGATTTGTTTCTAGAGTTATTCAATAGGATTTAAAGAACAAACCAGTGTGTAAGTGATTAAATGTCAAAACACATAAGTAATCCGACTATGAAAAACTCAGTGATTCTAACTGCCGTTTTGGGAATTGTAGGCCTGAGTGCCTGTAAAAACAATGGGACTGATATCAACGCCCCCTCATTTGCCGATCGTACTTCGTTCACGGCAAGTCGACTGTACCCGGAAGGGATCGCATATGCCCCTTCGCTAAACAAATTCGTCGTTACCTCGCTGACACAGGGAAAGGTGGGCACTGTTGATGTAAACGGAACCTATGCAGACCTGTTTACCGATCCGCAGCTGATCTCAACGCAGGGCGTGAAGGTGTATAATGGCAAAGTATACGTTTGTAATGCGGCCCAAGGTATTGCCGAAAAAACAACAGCCGCGGCTACAATGAAAACGGCCGGTCTCTTTGTCTACGATTTGAGTACCAACCAGATCACACGCCGAACAGACCTGGCTGCTTTGTTGCCCAATGCCTCTCACTTAGCCAACGACGTTGCTATCGACGCCCAGGGTGTGGCTTACGTAACCGACTCGTTTTCGCCGGTTGTTTACCGTGTTGCTACTGATGGTACCCCCAGTATTCTGGTAAATAATCCTGTGTTAGGCGTTCCGGCGGGGCAGTTTGGCCTTAACGGTATTGTTGCGCATCCGGGTAATTACCTGATCGTGGTTGTCGCTTCGACGGGCAAACTATATAAGATTGATTTAGCCAACAGCAATGCAATCACCGAAGTAACCGGTTTTGCGCCCGTAACTGGTGGCGACGGCATGGTATTGATCAACGACGATTTATATGTTGTCAACAACCGCAATCAGGTAACGCAATTGCGTGGGGCCAACAATTGGGCTACGGCCTCTGTAGTAAAGACTGACGCTGTTGGCTACGATCAGGCCACGACAAATACCGTTGTTAACGGACAAGTTTACACCCTAAACGCACGTATCGGTGAAATCAGCGCTGCTGCCGGTAATCCAGCCAGCCTGACCTCATCAGCTTACAGCATCCAGCGGTTCAAATAAGAATAGGGAGTAGCTTACTGACTGTTAATGTTGTACTGCCTGTTCATCAATAAGTGGTTGATGTAAAGCGCAGCGACGAAGTAGCCTTGTGTTACATAAAAAAGGGACGGACCTACGTAGGTCCGTCCCTTTTTTATTGGTGATGAGCCAGCCTTACCACGTCCATGAAAGGGTAGCTGATACCTGACGGGGGGCAATGGGGTTGATGCTATTATCGTCGTGAACGTTATAGCTCAGTTCGTTCAGCAGGTTAGTCACGTTGGCGCGAATAGCATACCGGGCCTTAACGTACCCAACTGAGGCGTTTAGCTGGGTATACGCTGGTAAGGGAATCAGGCGGAAGGCGTCATTATTGACGGTAACCCGGGTAGAACGACCAGCCTGACGTTCGCCCATGTAGAAGGCGGTGAGGCCCAGTTGCAGACCCTGCCCGAAGCCGGGGCGTTGCACGGTGTAGAACATACTGGCGTTGGCCGTGTGATTCGGATTATAACGAAGCAGGCTACCCACAATGTAGGTGTTGCTTTGCGTGTAGCGGGTCTCGTTATAGCTGTAACCGGCCAGGAACGAGATACCCTGGAATGTTTTGCTTTTCACATCGACCTCGACGCCACGGCTTGTTACTTCACCGGCCAACTCCTTGATGTTGGCGTTCGTATTACCGTTTTGCAGGCTCGTTTGCGCCAGGTTGCTGTTTCTGATTTGGTACACCGTTGCATTCGCTGAGAGCAGTCCGTTGAACAGGTCGTTTTTGATACCAGCTTCATACTGGTTGATGAATGACGGTGGCAAGGCATTACCCGCTACGTCGATGCCTGTGTTGAGGGCGAATGAGTTGGCATAGCTCACAAACAACGCGGTAGTCTGGCGAGGCTGATACACTAGGCCAAAGCGAGGCGTGAAGGCGTCGTCGAAGGTGTTGCTGCTGGTTGCTTTCTGGTCGCTCAGCGTGGTAACGATGCTACCGGTTTGCTGATAGCTCCAGCGTACACCAGCCAGTAATTTCCACTTGTCTGACAGGGCAATCAGGTCCTGTGCATAGATACCCGCCCGGTTAATAGGCGCTTCGGTCAACTGACGGGCCGTCAGTGTAGGTACGTCGTTCCGGGTGCGGAATTTAGCCGGATTAAAAATGTTGATGGTATCGTAAACAGCCAGCGGATTGTAGGCCGTTGTATTGGTCCGGTACTGGTCGGCATCAGCGCCGATCAGAAGGGTGTGCTTAATAGCACCAGTACTAATCTGTCCGGTCAGGTCAACCTGGCCGATCCAGTAGGTTTCAGCCACCTGGGTACGTTGCAGACCACGAATCCAGTCGCCGTTGGCTTTGATGGCCTGGCTGCTGGCATTTGGCCGGGCCGCACTGAATAAATCGCTCTTAAAATTCTGAATGGCTCCCGTAGCCCGTACCTGCCATTGATCGGTTAGGCGGTGTGTCAGCGTAGCGGTGCTGCTCGTCTGCTCAATGCGATTGTAACTCCAGGGCGTACCGATGAAGCGGCTGCGTGGCACATCGGTGATTGAGTAGTTGATAGCACCGATACCAAAATCGGGGGTGCGGTCGTCGTTCAGGTAATCAGCTTCCAGCAGCAGTTCGGTACGACTGCCGAGTTTAACCAATACTGAAGGGTTTACATAAATGCGTTCGCCACGTACCTCGTCGCGGAAACTGCGACTGTTCTCATAGGTACCATTCAGGCGAACAGCTACTGATTTTGACAGACCACCGTATACATCGAACGACGGTTTGTAGAATCCGTAGCTGCCAATCCGCATCGCCACCTGACCACCCGACTCAAAACGGGGTTTCTTTGTCACGAGATTGAGAATGCCGCCAGCTGCTACGTTGCCGAACAGAATCGCCGACGATCCTTTCAGGACTTCCAGCCGTTCCAGCGATGAGATTTCAGGCATGACACTGTTGTTG
Organism: Fibrivirga algicola; assembly: GCF_011742925.1. Taxonomy (GTDB): domain Bacteria; phylum Bacteroidota; class Bacteroidia; order Cytophagales; family Spirosomataceae; genus Fibrella; species Fibrella algicola. The sequence continues at coordinate 344,266 of NZ_WAEL01000002.1, read as the reverse complement.
TAACGGGTGCCGTTTTTAAAGGTATTGCTGCTCGTGAAGGCAAAGCCACGGCCGCCAATTTCTTCCTGATAACCACCCGTTGTGCCCGTGATGTAAACGCCGTTTATGTTGGCCAGCGCATCGCTGAGGCGGAGCGTTTGCTGCCGGTCCAGAATATCGCGTTCGATAACGGCTACACTTTGAGGCAGGTCCAGCGGGCGAATGGCTACTTTACCCACCGTTAATGGTACCTGGTTCGCTGATTTGTAGCCACGTACCTGCACCTCGCCCAGTTGACGAGCCGTTTCCTGAAGCGTCAGGTTGAGCTGGGTCGTTTGGCCTGACAGGACCGTAACCGGTTGCTCCTGTGTCTGTAGGCCAACAAACGATACGACGAGCGTGTAATCGCCGGACGCAAGGCGGAGGTGGTAACTGCCGTCTTCAGCTGTAGTTGTTCCTTTCGAGCTTCCTTTGACGCTGACGCTGACATAGGCAGCCGGCTGGCCATCCTGCGTACTCAGGCGACCGTGAATAGTGCCACGCTGGTTGTCGTTGTCATCATTGGCCGGATGAATGCGTGAGAGGCTAGGCCGGTCTGGACGGGCAACCGTTGGGTTAGCAACCGTGAGGGCTGAGAGCACTAAAAGCGTTGAAGTAAATATAGGTATAGACATAACAAATCGATGTCGTTATTTAGAATCAGTATCGATAGGTCAAAGGTTATGTTTATTTAGATTTAATCAAAACAAAAGCCAGTAATTGGTTATAATTCCTGTTTTTGTCTGATTTTTCACCGATAAAAGCCTTTTTTGTATCTTCCATGCGCTTATTAAATCGCTCTCAACGTGGCTAACACAACCGATTTATCGCTGCAAACTCATTACCGGGCCTGTAATCTCTGTGAAGCCATTTGCGGTCTGACGATCACGCACAAAGACGGCGCCATCGTCAGCATTGCCGGTGATCCAGCCGATCCGTTTAGTCGTGGACACATTTGCCCAAAGGCTGTAGCCCTCAAAGACATCTACGAAGACCCGAATCGGTTGCGGCGGCCAATGAGGCGGCGAGGCAATGACTGGCAGGAAATAGGGTGGGAGCAGGCACTCGATGAGGTAGCCGATCGGCTGCGTCAGGTACGTGACACCCACGGCCCCAGCGCCATTGGCGTGTACGCGGGTAACCCCACCGTGCATAATTCGGGCTCGTTTCTGGGAATGCCGGGCTTCGTGAAGGCATTGGGTACCCGAACGGTATTCTCGGCTTCATCAGTCGATCAGTTTCCGCATCACTTCGCCGCCTGGCAACTGTTCGGGCATCCATTACTGATGCCGGTGCCTGATATTGATCGTACCGATTTCTGGCTTATTATGGGCGGCAATCCGATCGCGTCGAACGGGAGCATCATGACCGCCCCCGACGTGTCGACCCGGCTGCGGGCCATTCAGCAGCGTGGCGGAAAGGTCGTGGTGATTGATCCGCGCCGAACCGAGACCGCACAACGGGCCGATGAGCACTACTTTATTCGTCCCGGCACCGATGTGTTCCTGCTGCTGGCCATGACGCAGGTTCTGTTTGCCGAAAACCTGGTTAATCCCGGCCGCATTACTGCCATTATAGATAATATCGATATGCTCCGGGATGCTGTGACTGAGTACACACCCGAACGCGTTGCCCCGCTGACGGGCGTTGAGCCAGGTACGTTGCGGCGCTTAACGCAGGAATTTGCGGGTACGTCCCGCGCCGCTTTGTACGGTCGCGTTGGCGTCTCGACCCAGGAGTTCGGCGGGCTTTGTCTCTGGCTCATCAATGTGCTGAACCTGTTGACAGGGCATCTCGACGAACCGGGCGGCATGCTGTTCAGCTCGCCAGCTATTGACCTGCTGGTTACCCGGCCGGGTGTACCGCGACCTGTTTACAATAAGTTCAACCGGTTTCAGAGCCGGGTGCGTGGCAAGGCTGAGTTTATGGGCGAACTACCGGTAGCCTGCCTGGCTGAAGAAGTGGAAACGCCCGGCCCCGGCCAGATCAGGGCCGTGGTAACCAGTTGCGGCAACCCGGTGTTGTCGACGCCCAATGGACGTCGCCTTGACCAAGCGTTGGCCGGGCTGGAGTTCATGGTATCAGTTGATATTTACATGAACGAGACCACGCGCCATGCCGATTACATTCTGCCGCCGCTGACGGGTGTAGAAACGGCCAACTACGACCTGACGTTTCACGTACTGGCTATTCGGAATACGTCGCGCTATTCGGAGCCGATGGTACCAAAGCCGGCAGGTACGTTGTATGACTGGGAAATTTTCGAGAACCTGCGACTGCGGCTCAGCGATGTCCCACGCGAGGAATGGGCATTGCAGAATCCGGCAAAAACCATCGATATGGGGTTGCGGTACGGCCCTTACGGAAGCACCGGCCTTAGCCTTGACCAATTGCGTGACCATCCACACGGCATCGATCTGGGGCCACTTCGGTCGCAATTGCCCGACCGGCTACAAACTCAGGATGGACGTATCAACGCCGCCCCGGCTATATTCCTAGCCGATCTGGCCCGTGCGGAAGCTGTCTTGCTAGCTACTGCTACGCCTGATGCCTCGCACCCGTTGTTATTGATCAGCCGCCGTCATCTGCGCGATAATAACTCGTGGATGCACAATGCCCCGGTGCTGGTAAAAGGCCGTAATCGGTGTACGCTTATGCTCCATCCCGACGATGCCACCCGCCTTGGCATTAGTACTGGGCAAGCGGTGCGGGTACGTTCCCGAGTGGGTGAGGTTGAACTGCCCGCCGACGTAACGCCCGATATGATGCCCGGCGTCGTATGCATGCCACACGGCTACGGGCATAACCGCCCCGGTACGCGCCTGGATGTGGCCCAGCAGCATGCCGGTGCCAGCGTCAACGACCTCACCGACGAAGCGTTCGCCGATACGCTTACCGGAAATGCGGCCCTGTCGGGCGTGCCGGTACGGGTAGAAGGAATAACGCCGACTTACTCGTAAAAGCGTAGTCGGTTGTGTAGGTCGGTGAGTTGGCTCTGTAGCTGCTCGACCTGTTCCAGCAGGTTCGATACGATATCCAGGTCGTCGGGATGAATAGCCAATTCCTGGTGCAGGCGAACCAGTTTTTCGAGCCGCGCCAGCTGCGTCGGTTCAACATAGGTGGCCTGTTCAACTGTGACGATGTTGATCAGGTCGCGCCGGGCCAGATCGTGCAGAAACGTAACTTCGACCTGATGATAGACGCAGAAGTCACGGGTTGGAATGAGTGCGTGAGTCGACATAATCAGTTTTATTAGCGGTTCAGGGCTTTAGCCAATAGATCTTTCTGTTCATCGGTCAGGTTGGTTGGTAGTTTTACCTGCCATTGTACGTAGAGGTCACCAAACGTGTTATCCTGTCGATACACCGGGAAGCCTTTTCCTTTCAATCGCACTTTGGTGCCGGGCTGCGTTTCTGGCTTCACGGGTACCTTCACCTGACCAGATAGCGTCTCTACCACCTTATCGCCGCCCAATAAAGCCGTTGCCAGGTCAATCTCTTCGGTTATGTGTAAATCGTTGCCCTGCCGTTTATACCGGGGATCGGCATCTACCGAGAAGGTCAGATACAGGTCGCCATTAGGTCCTCCATTTACACCGGGTGCACCGTAACCAGCCAGCTTTATTTTCTGACCGTTCTCAACACCAGCATAGATCGTAATGCCTATCGTTTTGCCGTTAACCGTCAGTGACTGCTTGTGGGTAGTATAAGCATCGCGCAGACTGAGTCGCAGTTCGGCTTCATAGTCTTGCCCGCGGTAGCGCGCCTGTCCACGACTACTACCCTGCGCCCGGCTGTCAGTCCCAAACATCGAGGCAAAGAAGTCAGAGAATTCATCGCCCCCGAAGCCTTCTGAATAGGTGTAGCCGCTGCCATTACCAGCCCGCTGGTAAGCCCCGCCGTACTGGGTACGTTGCTGGCGGGCTTGTTCAAACTGCTCGGCATGCTGCCAGTCTTTGCCATACTGATCATACTTCTTGCGTTTATCAGGATCGCTCAGCACCTCATTGGCTTCATTGAGCTGCTGAAATTTTTTGCTGGCTTCCAGGTCGTTCGGATTCAGGTCCGGGTGAAGCTTACGGGCTAGTTTACGGTACGCTTTTTTGATTTCGTCTTCTGAAGCCGTCTTCTCAACGCCCAATACTTTATAGTAATCTATGTAGTCCATCGCTTATAAATGAGTCAGTATACGTGTTACGCTGTAGAAACGTAAATGAACTGGTTAAGGTTACCGGATTATGACGACACCCTACACGATTCCGGCCCAGACGCGTATTGGGCATATTCATCTGAAAGTAGCTGACCTGAAACGGGCGATGGCTTTTTACTGTGATCTACTAGGCTTTGAACTGGTCACCATGTATGGCGATCAGGCGGCGTTTGTTTCGGCTGGGGGGTACCATCATCACATTGGGCTCAATACCTGGCAGAGCAAAGGAGCCCCACCGGCACCTGTGCGGTCGGCGGGGTTGTTTCATACGGCTATTCTGTACCCGACCCGCCGTGATCTGGCTGTGGCGCTACAGCGGCTAATCGACGCAAACTACCCTATTACCGGTGCGTCGGACCACGGGGTGTCTGAGGCGATCTACCTGAACGACCCTGACCAAAACGGAGTAGAACTGTACTGGGATCGTCCGCGGGAAGAGTGGCCACTGACAGCCGACGGGCAGATTGAGATGTACACCCGGTCGCTCGATGTGCACGCGCTGCTTGCTACTCAACAGCAACAGCAGCAACAACAATGATCGGGTTGCTTAAGGCCTGTATATAAGCCTTTTCAACAAAGTCGGTTCTATCCTGTTTACGCCTTGATTGATAAACTCAACGTAAACATGATTCGCTATTTCCTTTTGGGCTGTATTGGGCTGGGCCTTATGGCTCGTTGCCAGCAAAAAAAGACGGATACTACCACTGAAACTACCTCGACAGTATCTGTAACAGCCACCGACAACGGGTCGACCATTGGAAATCCTGTGTTGCTGACAACATTACCCGACAAGTACAACACGCCCGACGGATTGGCGCTGGCTCCCGACGGAACGATCTATCTGTCGGCGCCTAACCTGGCCGACAATACGTACCCAGGCGTGCTGTTGAAAATCGTTGGCGACTCGGTTCAATTCGTGAGTGAGCTGCCCATCCACCCTGACACCAAACATGCCTGCCCGATGGATCTGGCAGTTGGTCCCGACGGTAATCTCTATTACTCCGAAAATCAGTACGAGAATAGCAAAGACTACAAGTCGCGGCTAATGCGCATCAGTATGAAAGGCGGTAAAGTGGGGGAGATAAAGCCTGTGGTGACGGGGTTGGGTTTAGGCAACGCAGTGGTTTGGAAAGGCAACACGATTTATGTGACCGATAGCCAGTGGGATATGCCTGGCGACACCACGGACAGCGCTATTTTTCGCTTTACGCTTGATGAACTGACCAAGGCTTCGGCCGGTGCGCCCATTATGTTGAAACCAAAAACAATGGACCCGCACGTACTGACGACATTTACAACTACCGTCAACGAAACAGGTCTTGACAACGGTGCCGATGGCCTGGATTACGATAGTGAGGGAAATCTGTATACCGGTAGCTTTGGCGATGGCACGTTGTACAAAGTCAGCCTGAAACCCGATGGTACGTTTGCGTCGAAAGAAGTACTCAAAGTGAGTAAGACGATCTCGTGCGTCGATGGGCTTATCATCGACCGGGCTACCAATACCATGTATCTCTGCAACTCACGTGAAAATGCGATTATGACGGTTGCGTTAGCCAACGGTACTGTATCCACACTCGCGCAGAACGGCGATACGGACGGCCAAAACGGGCGTCTGGATCAACCTGCTGAAGTACTGCTGGTCGGAAAGCGGCTATACATCAGCAATTACGACAAACCAGATAAGCACTTCGTCAACAAAAACGCAGACGACGTGCATACGATGTCGTACATCAGCTTAGGTCAGTAAGCTACTTAACCGCCTATTCTTCATCAATGTCTAGCTGCTGTCTGTAGAGTGCACCAGCTAATTCCCGGGCTCGCTTAATTCTCATCTTCACAGCACTGGGGGTCAGTCCCTGGTGGATGGCGATGTCATTGATTGAGATTCCTCGTCCATACTTATTATAGAGCAGTTCGCGCTGCATAACGGGTAGCTGATTGATCATACGCTCATAGGCATGATGCGTGACTGACTCTTCGGTCACCGTTATCAAGGACGATCCGTAGGTGAGCTGAATCTCATAACTACACCAAAGTGCCTGCTCGCGTTTTTTTCTCCGTAGCTGATCCAGGCAGTAATTAGTTACCATTGAACGAAGCCAGGTAGTAAACTGCGCCTCACCCCGATATCCCTTCAGCTTCTGCATTAGACGCAAGAAAATCTCCTGCACAAAATCGTCTGCATCGTCTGCATTATTTGTGTAAGTAAGGCACTGTTGATACACACGTTGACGATGGCGTGTGTAAAGTTGCGTGAAGTACTGATGATCGGCAGTGCAGAGATAAAGTCTGATCAGTTCCTGATCCGAGACCTGAACCTCAACTAGTGTGGGCATATTTTGAAAAGAAAGCTGGCTGGTCGTAGACGGCAGTAAATAAAAGGCTGAGATGGTATTTTCTCCGTTAAGAAGTGTACGCTAAGTGGTCTAGATCTAACCATCCGGAAATAGAGTATTTAGGAAAAAATCGCTTGCACAAGCAAGCGATAAAGACGAGGGAGATCTAGTATCTATATGGTTACAAATAACAGGATAAACAATGTCCCCAATTCGGCCAATATAGTCCCCGATTTGGCCAAAATGGCCACGTAATCTGCTACTTATTGAGTAGTTTTACAGCTCAAAAAAGTAACTGAGCATTGAGTCAGCTACGTGTATATACTCGCCACTTTCTGGTAGTTTGCATACTGATAGCTTGCTTTTGGAGAACGGTAGCTAGTAACGCGCAGCCTGTTCCGCCAATTGCACGTTATACTGCGCCACCTTATGTTGTTCAGGTACGTCATTTTTCCGTTGAGGAAGGTCTTCCTAACCGAACAGTTACTAGCACAAGTCAGGATGCGCAAGGATTTGTGTGGATCGGTACGCTGAATAATGCGTATCGGTTCGATGGAAGCCATTTTGTTCCGTTACCTTCCCTTCCTCGCCCTTCGCCGGGCCAATTGCCTATCTATATTGAGCGGATGAGCACCGATAAAACGGGCGCCCTCTGGCTATTTAAAGCCCGCTCGAACCGTGACCAGTGGATAGAGCGGTGGAACTCTGATGAAAAAAAATTGACGCCTTTCACGGTTCGGCTGCCGACTGCTACCGATGGGGCGCATTTTTTACCCGCTGATGTTATAGGAAAGCGGGGAATGTCAACTACGCCTGCGACCCCGCTGGTGATTTTTCAGGAGAACGGCCGGGTTTATTTCCGCAACGACAAGGGGAAGCTGATTTTTCTCAATCCATTATCAGCACCTACCAGGCTCAGCTCAGTAGCAGTGACCTCAAAAGGAACGATGCTGGTTTCGCAAAGCGACGTAAACTTCACTCACCCCTCACTGATCGAACTGGACTCGACCGGACGGGTGCTTCGTCGCTCCTCAATGCCTAAGTTGCTGCGGCCCGTATGTACCGATGCAAACGGTGGGATCTATTTGATGCATGTGGTGGAAAGTACTGATAAACCGGCTGTGCTGCCTCGCCTAACGCCGCATGCATTGACCGGATTTCTGTATCGACTGGATACCGATGGCCAGTTGAAGAGCCTGCCAATTACCTTTGATAAGAGCCCTTTTCGTGACTTAGACGCATCAGGGACACACCCTTATTCACTGAAGGAAAATCAGATTGTTTATGATGCTCACCATGACTTGTTCTGGTTTTTGGGCAAAGGGGTTGTCTTTGCCTGGCAACCCGAAAAAGGAATGATTTTCGATCTGGCTGCTTCCGGAATCTCCGTACCTAAAACACCCGCCAGTTTTAGTGGTCTGCGGGTTGATCGAACAGGCGGAGTTTGGTTGGCATCAAGTGATGGCATACTCCTATTCACGCTAACACCCAATCGATTTGCCCGCTACCTCTATCACCCACCCAATACGACAGGTTATTCAGATGCTGCTACCCGGGGTATCATGCAAGTGGGCAAACAACTGTGGGTTAATGCCTTCGACAGTTGGGTTGTTGACTTAACAACCAACCGCAGACAACTGGCGTTACCCAGGCAAACGGTCAGTCAGACAGATTTCCTAAACCAGCAGCCCGTTGCTCTAGCCAGCGAGGAGGCATTATGGGTAGCTTTGAATGATTTGGCACTGGTAAAACCGGCTACACGCTCAATCATCGCGAAATATCCGTTGCAGGGATCGGCCAATCATTGTTGGTCTATTAAGGCTGACGGACGGGGCAACCTATGGCTTGGTTTCAATCATGGCATCAGTTATTTCGATGTTGCCCAGAAGAAAAACCTTACCTTCACTCGGTACAATGCCTGGCCTGAGCTAGCGGCCAACCGGGTTAATGGGTTCTTTCCTGACAAACAAGCCGGAGGAATGTGGGTCGCTTCATCCTCGGGGTTGTATCTGCTCGACACGCTCAAGGGGATTGTAGCCAGATACAGTGTAGAACAGCCTGCTCCCCGTAATCTGCCCTTCAACCACATTACTTATGTGCACGTCGATCCCGACCAGCCAGGAATCTACTGGCTGGCTACGCGTGGTGGCGGACTGGTGCGCTGGGAGCGCGCCACGGGGCATTATCGCCAATTTACAGATGCGGATGGGTTGCTGAATTCAACGCTCTATTGCCTGTTCACCGATCACCCTAACCCCGATCTGCGCCGAGATAAAAACCGGCTCTGGTTCACCACCGATTACGGGCTGGTCAGTTTCAATAAAAAAACAGAGCAGTTACACACGTACCTGCCCAAGGACGGTATCACGCATGAGGAGTTCAACTTTACGTCAAACTACCAGGCTACCGACGGACGGCTCTATTTAGGTGGTTTGAACGGAGTGACCGCGTTTTGGCCGAATCAGATCGAGGAGAGTAGTTCAACAAAGGCCCCATTAGTGGTTACTCAGTTTCAGCAACTGGATGGTCGAACGGGTAACATGACTGACTACACGGCTGACTACAGACCAAACCAACCAATTCAGATTGCCTCCTCGAGTCGTTCATTTTTACTGTCGTTCGCCCTGCTGGATTACCGCTTCCTGGATCAGACTAGGCTGTGGTATCGCATTAGAGGCTGGCAGGATGCCTGGGCACCGCAAAAGCTAACCGACTTGCGCATAAATGGATTACCGCCGGGGAGTTATGAACTCAACGTACGTATTCAAAACCTTAATGGGCAGTGGGTATCCGATATCGTATCTATTCCGCTGGTGGTGCAAAAGCCGATCTACTACCAATGGTGGTTTATGCTGGTATGTCTGTTGCTCTTGGTGGGAGCTACCGTAGCCTTATTCCGGTGGCGTAACCGGTTGTTGGTTGAAGAAACTGTTCGGCTGGAGGCAGAGGTAGCCCACCGAACTGCCCGAATTGAGCGGGACAAAGCCATTATTGAGCAACAAGCCGCCGAACTCCGTGAGAATGCTACCCTGAAATCACGCTTTTTTGCCAACGTAACGCACGAGTTCCGCACCCCGCTAACTTTACTGTTGGGACCGCTAACGTACCTGACTAAACGGAGTACTGACGAAACAGCGCAGCGCCTGCTGGCGACAATGGAACGTAACGCCCGGCAGCTTCAGGAATTGGTGAACGACCTGCTGGGTTTAGGCAAGCTGGAAGCTGGTCAACTTCAACTCGACTCGCAACCAGCCGATCTGAACGTAATTGTTGCCCGCACTGTAGCAGCCTTCAGCACACAGGCAAGTTTTGTGGGAATTGCTATCGACACTGTGGGGATCGACCAGCCAATCGGGATGTTACTGGATGTGCCCAAATTCGAGACGGTGCTCCGAAACCTCATCGCCAATTCCCTTCGTTTCACACCAAGTGGCGGCATCATCACAATTCAAGTGATGGATGCTGCCGATGAGATTCGCTTGTCGGTGAAAGATACCGGCCGGGGAATTCACCCCGATGACCTGCCTCACGTCATTGAACGGTATTACCAGTCAAACCGGGCGAACGTTCCGTTGCAAGGTGGTACGGGTATTGGTCTGGCGATATGTCACGAATACTGTCAGTTATGGCAGGGAGAACTGCATATTGACAGCCAGCTTGGCCAGGGGAGTACGTTTACGATTACCTATCCTAAAGTGCCGGTCTACCTGCCAGAATCTACCCCCGACGTACCTACGACCGACGCTGTGCAGGCTGGTGAACCAACTGCTTTACCGATAGAGCCAGCCCTGAGCAGAGAACGAATCCTGATTGTGGAGGACAACTCCGATATGGCTGCCTATATCCAGATGTTGCTGGCACCGCAGTACGCACATACGTGGTGTAGAAACGGGAGAGAAGCCTTGGCCTGGCTCGAGGGACAGTCCGCCGAAGCAATACCACAACTGATCATGACCGATATGATGATGCCGGAAATGGACGGTATGGCGTTGCTGGCGCAGTTGCGGCAACGTCCTCAGTTACGCCCTATTCCAGTCATAATGCTCACTGCCCGGTTTAGTCAGGAAGTACGATTACAAGCCCTTCAGCTTGGTGTAGCCGACTACCTGACAAAGCCTTTTGATGAAGACGAACTGCTGACAAGAATTCAGAATTTACTCGACCGGGCTCGCGAACGGGAATTCTGGCTAAATCCATCCACAGACGTTGCTTTAGCTGAAGAGCCCACCGAAGTGGAGGTGTCTCCACTGGACAATACCTGGTTACAGACTATCCAGAGTTTGGTCATCGCTAACTTAACTGACAGTCGCTTTCAGGTTACTGACCTGGCCGATGCGTCGAACATGAGCCAACGGCAGTTTTACCGACGGCTGAAGGCAACGACCGGCTTATCACCCATTCAGTTTGTACAGGAAGTGCGGTTACAAACCGCCCACGAATGGATCGAAGAAAATCGCTGTAAGACGGTGAAAGAAGTTGCCCACCGCGTTGGTTTTCAAAAGGTATCGTATTTTTCCCGGCTCTATCAACAGCGCTTTGGCATTTACCCGAGCCTGCGGATCAACGAGCAGAATGATACCGTAACTGAGCCGATATAGCCGGTTACCCGCCGCCTCTGGTCAAGAGCAGTGAGTAACCGGCTATTTTCGTAGAACTAGCTACGTTAGAGCTGCTTTAGCACCAGCTTACGCCAGCGTACTTTGATGCCGCCACCATCATGGATTTGTAAAGCAATGGAACCGTTGGCTGCACCAATTTTAGCATCGTGCAGGTCAACCATTGGTTTACCGTTCAGAAACGTCTGCACATGATCGCCCTCAACCCGCATGCGCAGGGTATTCCATTCGCCCGGTTTCAGAATGGTTTCTTTCTCGGGTGGAATCTGCTCCAGCCAGCCCCGACCATACGATTCATAGATGCCGCCTGTATCATGATCTTTGGGCGCTACTTCGACCTGCCAGCCGCTGATCTTCGTGCCTTCGATCGATGAGCGGAAAAATACGCCGCTGTTGCCGTTGGCTTCCTGTTTAAACTGCACCGAAAGGTCGAAGTCTTTATACGTCTGCTCTGTCGCCAGGTAGCCATACTGTTTGTCAGGGCCGCTTTCGCAGATTAATTCGCCATCGGCTACATACCATTTTTCGGTACCGTAAATTTTCCAGCCGGTGAGGTCTTTACCGTTAAAAAGCGTCACTTTTTTGGCAGGAGCCATAGCCAGAAAGAAACCCGGCAACAGAAAGGCAAACAATAATCGGATCATGTGATGAGCAAATTTTTTAGTTAAGCGCACCTGCTACGAACTGAAGACCGTAGCAGGTGCGCTTACTAAAACAGTGTATCCGGAAGGGCCTACTCAAAAGCCTTCCTTTTCGTCTTCTTTGTCTTTTTTCGGCTCTTTTTTCACTGGCTCTTTCTTGGCAACTACCGTTGCTTTTTTAGCCGTATCGGCCTTGGCGGGTTTGCCCTTCACAACCGCCTGTTTTTTGGTAGCGGCTGTTGGCATACTTGCCGGTTCGGTCGATTCCTCAGCGGCATGTTCAGTGGCTTTTGCTTTGGCCGTGTTGCGGATTGGTGCAGCCTTGGCGCCTTTTGCCGGTTTTTTTGCCGCCGGTGCTACGTCTTCGTCACCACCGAACCCATCCGTTGTTTCCTTGGCTACCGTTGTTTCAGCGGCAGTAGGTTTGGTGCCGGGCTTCGGTTTAGGCTTGGCTGCCGGTTTAGCCCGAACGCGGTATTGGGCTTCATAACGCTCTACAAACAGGGCCTTTTCATCTTCTGTAGCGGGCACCACCTGCAGCGGTGATTTGCTCTTGTTGTTATTCAGTAAAGCCGTCAGTTTATCGTTCGTCTCCTGATCCGACGTGATAATAGCCAATTGACCGCCGCCGTTGCTGCCGGTGGGGTGGTAGTCGTAAAAAGCCCAGACGTCGTCGGAAGCGGCGATGTACAGGCTCAGTTCGTCGCCGTTACCGCCCTTTCTGATCTCAACGTACCCATCCATCTGGGCGTTGATATCCACGTTTTGCAGGTTCGATACCCCCAGTTTGCCCACGCTGTGGAAGGCGTTGAACTTCTCCGACCAGCGCAGGTTTGTGTTAGCCAGCACCAGTGCCTGATTCAGCTTGGGCGAAGCCAGCGCCAGTGAAACGTGCTGGTTCTGCGCTTTGGCCCTGTAGTCATCAACGGCTTTCTGACCGATCAATGGCAGCAGCTTGTCCGACACGCGGTTAAGGTCATCGTCGGCGGCGTCGCTGTTCTGCTCTTCCAGATTACCTTCTACCAGTTTGTTGGCAATGGCGGTGTTGATCTGTTCAGGCACAGCAAAGGTCATCGCCAGCAATGCATTAATCCGGTACGCCGCACTGTCGACATTAACGCGGGCTGATCCGCTGGCGAGCAGGTACGTATTGGGTTTGCTGCTCATCAGGTTCATCGGCCCCCTGAATGTCATGATGCCCTTATCATCGTTGAACAGGAAATTGCTTTCAAAATCGTCCTGCAGGCCCTCCGTTCCGGCTTTGGGGCCAATTACAAACGTCTTCTCTTTCTCATCGTACCGCATTACACCCGTTGCCCGGAAAATGTCATCATCACGGTTGTCTTCTTTGGGTGATAAAAAGGACGGGTAGATGCCGGGGCTGCCGAAACGGCTCTGAATACCCGCCACCAATACCTGTCCACCTTCATTTTTAAGCTTGTCGTCGACTGGAATATCGATTGTTTCCACCACGTTCGCCTTGAACGGAATCCAGCCGCTGATCAGATCGAGCCGTTTTTTAAGCACCGGTTTCACAAAGCCATCGAGTCCCAGGTCTTTCTCGGGGGCTTTCATCATGATATCACCCTTGAACTGCATCTTCGAGGTCAGCATCAACTTATCATTCTCGTCGATATCGGCGCGGGCAACAGTGTAGTAAGTAGTAAGGGGCTGCGCTGGTCCGGCTGCCTTTTTGCGGCTCAGCACTTTCGTTGCTGATTTAGCCGGAGCCGCCGCCACCTTATCGGCCTCCTTAAATTCGAAACTGCCCATTTTGATGGCCGATGTGTCGCCCTTGGCTTTGGCGAACAGGTACGTTGCATCGCCCGAGAATCGGGTACGTGACACGATCTGGATATTTCCGTTCCGTAACCGGTGGAACCGCGATACGGTGTCGAGCTCCAGACGGGCATTGGTGAAGGGCAGCATATCGCCGTTACGCCGCACCGTCACCAGCCCTTTATCGGGGTAAATGCGGGCGTCGGCCGAATTCACGAAAGGCACCCCGCTGATGTTGAGCGTCATCTTGTCGACGTCGTACAGGCCCGCCCCGGCATTAAACGTCAGGCCCTCCTGCTCGTCGCCGGTGGCGGTAAACGTCGACGTTTTTACGTCGCCTTTCATGGCAATCGTTTTGCCTTTGATGTTCCACTGCGCCCGGCTGATATTGGTACGGTAAGCGGCGTACGGAAATTCCATGCTCGAACTCAGCGTATCGTCTACGGCCCGGTTGTCGAGGTTAATCGCCAGGTCCACAAGGCCCTTTACCTGATCAAAATCGACGTCGATACCGTTACCCAGCAGAATTGGCTTGGGCGCCACGCCCTTCACGTCGGCCATCGATTGAATTTTCAGCTTGGCATTATCGGCCAGAAAGCCATCTTTCCCGAACTTGATACTGCCCGATTCCACTTCCGAATCTTGCCGGGTGAGGAGGCCATTGCCGTATAGGCCAGTAGCACGGACGAGCAGGTTGCCTTCTAGTCGCGTGGTCCCGTTGAAGAACGTAAAGCTGTTTTTCTGTGTGTTGATGACCATACTGTCTGACTTAGGCCACCATTTCATGCCGAAGTTGGTCAGGGCTACATTGGGGTAGTAGGTCTGCGACTGGGCAGCCTGTGGTACTACTTTCTGGCCTTTTTTTGGTTTTACCGCTGCTACCTTGGTGGCCTGAGCTTCTACAATCTGCCCCGTTTCGCCGGTGGCAATCAGCGAGTCGGGCATAAACAGGATCTCTTTGGTGGTGAGGGTTGCGGCCAGGTGCGTGAGTTGCCCCGGCGCACGAAGTCCCTTTTTGTCCATCACCAAATCTTCGGTCAGCTTTACCGTCGACGCCGGAACGCCGTAGAGCGGGTAACCTGCCGCCGGGGCTTTGTGGGTAAAGCCCAGCGTTTGGTCAGGCATCGTCTTCAACTCGGTCTGAAACGGCGGGAAGATACCGTCCGAGTGGAACGTACCTACAAATGAAATGTCGCCTTTCCCCACGCTGTCGTTGTCGATGGCCGGAATCTTGAAATACACTTTCCGGTTGTAGCGCCGGTTCCCCCGGTCTTCCTGGTCGAAATACACGGTCATGCCTTCGGGCATTACCAGTCGCTGCGTAGTTTTTTTACCCTTCACCTTGCCCGACTTATTATCAGCAGTAGCAAAGTAGACTGAGCCCGGCTTTTCGTACTTGATGTCGCCCCCGATCTCATCGCTTCGGCCCTGATCGGCCAGTTTTTGCGGTGTAAAAGAGATCGACTCGATCTTGTTCATGTTCAGGGCGAACTTGTCGTAATCAAATGCAAGGTCGATGCCGTTGTAGCGCATATTGCCCGACTTCATCTGCCCCGTAAACACCAGCGAACGCCCTTTACCAATGCGCATTGTTTTGTTGGTCGGCATGCCGTACAGCTTCAGCGAATCGCTGATGGTGAAGCGGTCGACGCCCCGAACGGTCAGGTATTTTTCTTTGCCGGCCAGGTCGATGCTGGCATTCCGCGCCGAGTCGTTGCTGTTGAAATACGACTTGATCTCGAAGTTGTCGTAGTCGCGCTTCTCGTTGTAGGCCAGAATGTAGAGGGCACCTTTGCGGCTCAACCGCAACTCCTTCGTGCGGTCATCCTGTTCCAGATAGCCTTCCAGCAACATCCGGCCGAGCGAACCCCGCAAGGCCTGCGCGTTTACGTTAGGCACCGAACGGGTAATGTCGTCATCAAGGAAGGTCTGTTTCTTCGTTTTGGTGATGTAGTTGCCGATGATCTGCAGCGGGTGGAAGCCATAGTCGGTGGCAATGTCGGAGTAGCGTTCTGGCTGGAAATAATCGAACGACTCCATCCGAACGGGCACTTCGCGCTTGGCGCCAATCTGGTAAAACTCGACTTTCTGCCGGGGTACGTCCCACCGAACGACTTCGGGTAGAATGAAAAATTTGTGGTACGTATCAGAAAACGGTACGCGGCCATAGCCAGTCCGGTCAACGCGGCTCAGGGCGGCAACGCGGGTTGCTTTATCGAACTTGAACTGAATAGCCGGGTGCGTCAGCGAATCGGCCGTATCGATATAGCCGGTGAACTGCGCTACCGGGGCGGTAATCAGCGAATCGCGAAACTCGAACTTACGGCTCGTTGCCTTAAACGCGGTTTTCCCGGCGCGGTCGGCCACGATGAGGGTAGCAGGTTGGCCGTCGGCCGAAGCACCTACCAACTGGAGACCTGCCAGCGCGAGGCCACCTTTGTAGGTGATGCCCGAGCCCAAACCGGGAATAACTTCGTTGTTACGGTACGAGGCAAAGCGCGGATACTGGTCAGGTACGTTGCTGAAACGTTTTTTGCTGAGGTACTCAAATACGCCCAGTACAGGTTTGGCGCCTCTCTCCATCACCAGCGACACATCGTCGGCTATAAGGCGGGGATTCATTGCTACCATACTGTAGTTGGTGAGGGTAACAAACCGGTCGTCTCGGCCCTGCAATGCCCAGGAAAACGTGCCGCCTTTGCCTACCCAGACACCTTCTTTCAGGATAAAATCGCCGGACGTGTTGCTCAGTACGGCCGAATCGCCATTGGCTACGATCGCCAGAAAAGCATTGTTTACCGTGACTACTGCCCCCGTTGCTGCCGGAATGGGTCGGCGCTGAATGGGCTTGTACAGCACCCCAATCTCGCGTGGTTTGGTCGTGTCCAGACCAACGGGTGCATCCCATCCGTCGAAGTTAGATGTGGCTACCGTGGCGGTCTCCGAGCTAACCCCCGATGTGCCTGTAGCTGAACCGGGCGTGGTGGTTGCTGCGTCGATGAAGCGGAATGAGAAGGTGCCGCCCGACAGGTATGTCCGGTTGAACTTGGCAGCATACAATTCGCGATGCTGCAAGAAGCCACGGGCAGCGTCCATCACCCGGGCAAAGGCTTTGGGGTCGTTCAGGGCGAATTGCTTTTCGGCCACCGTCAGCAGGTTGTCAATATCGGGCGCGCTTACGGCTGGCTTAGCGGTGTAAACGATGTGGTACAATGAAGCCAGCAGCGGCGCGAAATGTGTCGCCGGCTGGTACCGTTTCTGGTTCATCTGCCGGCAAAGTACCATCAGCCGGTCGCGTTGCTGCGGTGTCAGGGTCGACTCGCCCCAGAGCGATTCGAACTCTTTTTCGACCTGCAACGACGCTGGCCCACCGGTGGCCATCAGCTTCTGCAAATCGGGCAGAAACTGCTCGGCTTTATCCGACAGTTTTACGTTCTGAGCCCGACCCAGTAAAGGCAGTAAGAGGCAGAGTAAAAAGGCTATACGCTTCATCGTAAAAATAAGTAGTCTTTGAACAGGCTACACCGACCATAGCCCGAGTGCCTGCTAACTAGTTCTTAAACAGTACCGACGCCCATTGGTTGCGCGTCAGTTGGGTCACCATCGACAAACCGGCGTCGACGGCTTTTTGGGTAATGTCGGGCGCATCATGCTCGTAAAAACCGCTGACCAGCAAATAGCCGCCCGGCCGTAAATGCGAAACGTAGGCCGGAATTTCGGCGAGTAGCACGTTCCGGTTAATGTTGGCCAACACAATGTCGAACCGTTCACCAGCGTCTACCCCCTCGATCGTGCCGCCGAAGACACGTACCTGAGGGCAGTGGTTCAGCGCCGCGTTTTCGATGGCATTTTCTACTGCCCATTCTTCAATGTCGAACGCCAGCGCATCGGTCGCGCCAAGCTTCACCGCCAGAATAGCCAGAATACCGGTTCCACTCCCCACATCAAGTACCGCTTTGCCCGAATGGTCGAGGCCTAACTGGTGCTGCATCATCATGTGCGTCGTTTCATGATGCCCTGTTCCAAACGACATTTTGGGATTAATCAACAGGTCATATGTGAACCGACTGTCTGGCTCGTGAAACGAGGCGCGTATCCGCACCGACGCTGCTTCTGTCATCACCTCGATGGGCTGGTAATTCTGTTCCCACTCAGCGTTCCAGTTCTTCTTTTCTAACGAATTAACGGTGTAGGCTATTGCAGTTTGCGCCTGATAACGAGCCACTATATCGGCCACGGCGTCGGCGTCGAAATCGGCTTCAGGTATGTAGGCATTCAGCCCTTCGTCGGTGTCGGTAAATGATTCAAAGCCAAGCTCGGCGAGTTCGGCGGTGAGGATATCGGCAAAGTCAGGCGAAAGCGTCAGTTGGAGTTCAATGTAGTTCATAGACCAAAGGTACGGTGACAAGCAGAACCAACCGACCTACGGCCTGGTGGTGTAGTGATAGCCTCTCGCTGTTATTTTTTGACGAACTGGTTGGCTCTGATGTTCTGAGCGGCCAGCGTAGCGGTGTCAAGAATACGCTTGGCGCGTGTTTCCGGCCGTTTGGCGTTCAGTATCCATTGCAAAATCCCCTGTTTGATCGATTTCGGAAACGCAGAAAAGTTGGTTTCGGCCGGTTGGTGAGCCTGTAAAGCCGTCAGCAGATCGGCTGGAATAACCACCGCTTCAACCTCCTCGAGGGCTGTCCAGGTACCGGTTTCTTTGGCCAGATCGACCATGCGCTGCCCGGCGGGCGTCATTAGGCCCTGTTCGATGAGTTGGGCCACGCGAATCTTGTTCAGGCCGCTCCAGTTGCTGCTGGGCTTGCGGGGCGAATAGTAGAGCATCGACCGCTCGTTGTCGACTTTGTTTGGTTTGCTGTCAATCCAACCGAAACAGAGCGCTTCCAGTACGCCTTCAGCATAGGAGATCGTTGACTTGCCTGTTGCGGCTTTGTAGGATAATAGCCAAACGCCTTTCGACGTAGTGTGATTGGCGAGCAGCCAGTTTCGCCATTCGGCCCGGCTGCTTATCGCAACGATTGGGAAGCCGTCTGTGTGGATCATGGACATCGGTACCTGAATTTGGCGTTAATTTACGGGCCAGATCACATAGTTGTTCGGGTTGAGCAACGCCTCTAATGAGTTCAATACAACGCCAGACTATCCTGGGCACCGGTTTTTCCTACGCGGGTATCATCGTCGGTTTTCTGATTACCGGTCTCTTGCTGCCCAATATTCTGGAAACAGATCAGAATGGCCTTATTCAACTGCTGATGAGTGTGTCTATCATTCTGACGCAGTTTTCAAACCTAGGGATAAACGGTGCCGGGGGACGCTATTTTCCGTATTTCCGAAATTATGAACGCGGGCATGGTGGTTTTTTACTCCTGGCCCTGAGCTTGTCGATTCTTGGTTTTAGTGTGTGCACGATAGGTGTGTTCCTGTTTAAAGATCAGATTCAGGCGGCTAATCAGGCTAAATCTGCCCTGTTTTCTCAGTATTACCTGTTATTGATTCCGCTAACATTCAGCACGCTATTTTTCAACCTCTTCGATAACTACTCGCGGCTGTTATACGACAGTGTAACCGGCACCTTTTTGAAGGATTTTTTGCAGCGGTTTATCTTCCTTGGTGTGGTGCTGGCTTACTGGCAAGGGTTGATCAGTTTCCCCACCATGCTGGTGGGTTGGCTAAGTTCATACCTGGTTGCGCTGGTGCTAATGATGGTTAGCTTGATACGGGGAGGGCATTTTACGCTGTCGCCCCAACACCTTAGCTTGCCGCCCGATCTGCGCAGGTCGCTGCTTCGTTACGCTGGTCTGACGCTGATGACGGGCTTATCCACACAGTTAATTCAGCATGTGGATAAGTGGCTTATCAACGAAGCGAAGGGCCTGGCTAGCACGGGTGTTTACGGTATCAGCGCGGCGTTTGGGTCGGTCATTGCTGCGCCGGCCAATATGCTCTATAAAGTATCGGGTGTGGTGATTGCCGATGCGTGGAAAGAGAATAGGCCGGACACGATTCGGTCGGTGTATGAAAAAAGCTGCCTGAGCCAACTAGTTATTGGCTGCCTAGCATTTGTGGGGATTGCCGCCAACCTGCCTACTATTTTCCAATTTCTGAAGCCCGAATACGAGGCTGGTTACTTCGTAGTGCTCTGGCTGGGGTTCGGCAAACTGGTCGACATGTCAGCGGGGGTGAACGGCCAGATTTTGGGTACGTCGCGCCGCTACGCCTGGGATTCTGTTTTCAACGTGGCCATGATGGTCATCACCGTGGCCATCACGCCCAGCCTGATCCGCGCCTATGGCATCGAAGGGGCCGCTATCGGGGCGGTGATCGCCACGGTGCTGTTCAATGCCGCCCGCACTGGGTTCGTTTGGTATAGCTTTGGCATGCAGCCTTTTAGCTGGCGTAACATAGCTGTGCTGGCGTTGGGCGCGGCGGTCTGGCTGCTGGCGTCATTACCGCCCTACCTGGCGGGCAGTAAATTGCTGTTGCTTGTTGATATAGCCCTGCGTTCGGCCGGCATTGTGTTGCTCTATGCAGGTACGTTGCTCGGGTTGCGCCTATACCCCGACCTGAACGGACTGGTAGCGCGTTACTGGGCGCGGGTAAGCTCGTAAACGGCCGTTAAAAGTGCTTCTTCATCGGCTCCAAAGGGGAGGCCGCGCCGACCAACCGTTTCGCGGGCCACGTACATCGCTTTGTCGAGGCGATAATCAGAAAAACCTTCGGCGGCACCGCCCCACGAGAACGAGGGAATGTGTTTGGGTTGGAAACCGGCTCCGAACACGTTGACGTTGACGCCCACGACTGTACCTGTATTGAATAGTGTGCTGATGCCCGCCTTTGTGAAATCGCCCATCATGAGGCCGCAAAACAGCCGCCCTGTATCCTCCAGCTGACCCGTAGCGTAACTATGTAGCTTCACATTGGTGTAGTCGTTCTTCAGGTTCGAATTATTGACGTTGGCCCCCAAATTGCACCATTCGCCAATGACCGAGTTGCCTAGAAAACCATCATGAGCTTTGTTGCTGTAGCCAAACAACACGGAGTTACCCACTTCGCCGCCCACCTTGCAAAACGGGCCAATGGTAGTGTTGCTCCGCATTTTGCCACCCCAGTTTACCGTCGAGTTGTCGCAGAGAGCAAAGGGACCGATCATAATGGAGCCTTCGCTGATGGTGGCGTTTTTGCCGATGTAAATCGGTCCGGCTTCGGCGTTCAGCACCGAGGCGCGGATGGTAGCTCCTTCTTCAATAAACAGATTTCCGGCCCCATACACCCGGCTGTGCGGATCGGTTAGCGGCGCTGAGGTACGTCCTGCCCGTTCATGGGCCGCCGTAACTTGGGTAAAATCGGCCCGTATCTGATCGCCGTTCAGCGCAAAAATATCGGGTAATTGCCGCAGCGTAACAGGCGCTTCGGCTGTGTAGACAGGGGTGAAGTCAGTCGCACTCGGCGCTTTGTCGAGACGATCGCCTGTCCGAACAGCAATGAGCGTCTGATCTTGAGTCAGCAGCGCCTGGCCATCTGTAAGGCCCTGAATGGCGGCAACCAGCGCGTCGGTTGGGCAAACGGCTCCGTTTATGTACAGGTTGTCTGTGCCTGTTATATGGGGAAATTTGGTCTGTAAGTAAGGCTCGGTCAGGTGCGAAACCGGGTGTTGAAGCCAGTGCTGCCACTTTTCAGTAAGGGTCCAGATACCCATACGGATATCGGCAACCGGCCGGGTAAAGGTAAAAGGCAGTAAAGCCGTCCGACTGGTTGGCTCATCGAAAAGAATATACTTCATAGGGCAAAGATAGGGCTGCCTGTGCGCTATACGAATTCCTGCCGTTGGCTGGCTCTGATCATAATTGTATGCTTGACGCTATTACAACCGCCAGTCGACGCGGTGATGGAAGAGCAGGAAGACGAATAAGACTACCCACAGTACATCGACGAAATGCCAGTAAAGGGTAATGAGCTTGATTTTTAATTGGTTAGGTGGGTTTACGCTGTAGACGAACGCCTCAACGTAGGCCCGGCGGCGCAACGCTTCGACCAGGGTGATGGTGATAAACACCAATCCGATCAGGATATGAAGTAAGTGAAGGCCCGAGATGATGTACACAAACCCACCCGCCGGGTTTCCTTGCAACCCCACGCCCGACCGCACCATCTGTCGCCACCCCCAGCCTTGAAGCAGGATAAACAACGTACCCAGCACCAGGGTGGTTGCCATATTGATGCGGTACACCGAAAACTGCTCGTGCCGGAACGCCCGGTTGGCATTGTGCAACGTCAGGCTGCTTAGCAGAATTACCAGCGTGCTAAGCACGAATACGTTGGGCAGAGCAACGTCTGACCAGCCGGGACCTGTTTGCCGAACAATGTATATTCCCAGCAGAACCGTGAACAGTAAAACGCTGCCCCCAATGCCCAGCCAAATCATAAACCGGAACGGCTCCCGCCGCTTTGTCAGTCGACTCATATTTTCTGTTTACTGGTTGCTGTTTACTGCCTTCGGTTGTTCTACTAATGCAATTAGATATACTTTAGCAAGCCGACAGAAGAAGGTAACAGCAACCGGTGAACCTTTTAAAGTTTATCATTCCAGACCGTATAACGCGAAAAAATGTCACTTCTCTCCGGTGGCGCCGAAAAAATGCCGTAGACTGTGGAGCCGCTACCGCTCATGCTGGCGTAAATGGCTCCTGTGTTGTACAACTGCTGTTTTATGTCGGCTAGTACCGGGTATTTCGGGAATAAACTATCTTCAAAATCATTGTGAACTCGCCCCCGCCAGCCCTCAATGGGAGCTTCGAGCAGGGTTCGTAATGGCACGGTGGGCTGTTTAGGCGTTACACCGGCGTAGGCCTCGGCGGTTGAAATGGCCAGATTTGGGTACACCAACTGAATGTAATACCCTGTCAAGTCCAGATCAATTTCCTCGAAAACATCGCCTTTCTCGGTACAGTACTGCGGTTTGTTCTGAATAAAAAAAGCGCAGTCGCTACCTAGTTTACGGGCGTAGGCTTCGCGCTGGTCGACGGCCAGATTCAGCTTGAACGCAGTATCGAGCAGGTTGATGGTCGTTGCGGCGTCGGCCGATCCGCCACCCAGGCCTGCGCCAATAGGTACCACCTTGTGCAGGTGCATTTGCACGGGTGGCAGGTCGTGATCGGCCCGCAGGAGTTCGTAGGCCCGCACACAGAGGTTATTCTCCGGTGTGTCGCCCAGAGTGCCAGGCCGGCCGGGAATGGGTAATCCGCTGGTGCTGAATCCAAACACCGGGGCGGGAATGATTTCTAATGCATCCGACCAGCCCACGGGGTAAAAAGCCGATAGCAGGTTGTGGAAGCCATCGGCACGCCGTTCGGTAAGTTGCAGACCGATATTGATTTTACAGGCAGGAAAGGCAATCATGGGGCGAAGGTAAGCGAGAAATGATGGTCTTCCAGTGCTTGTTTGCCCACATCATATGTACGTATACCTTTGCCAGTATGAGCGACTTCTTTATCTACCTGCGCCTGGGTTTCGACCACATCACTGATCCGAGCGGTTACGATCATATCCTGTTTGTTGTGGCGCTGTGTGCGGTGTACATCCTCAGTGAATGGCGGCAGGTGCTTATTTTAGTCACTGCCTTCACAATCGGTCATTCTGTTACACTCGCGCTGGCAACACTTAATCTCATTCAATACCGAACGGATGTGATTGAGCTACTTATCCCGATTACGATCCTCATTACTGCTTTCGCTAACTTCTTTTACCAGGAACCGAAATCGAGGCTGCTTACATCAGCCCGAAAAGAGAAACGCCCGTGGCGGTATGCACTGGCCTTACTCTTTGGCTTAATCCACGGCATGGGTTTTTCGAACTACCTACGCAGCCTGCTTGGTCGGGAAGCCGATATCGTGAAGCCCCTGCTGGCGTTCAACATCGGGCTGGAACTTGGTCAACTGTTGATCGTGGGTATTGTGCTAACTATAACGTACCTGGTATTGATGATTCCCCAAAGTAGTCGCCTGCGCTGGACCCTTATCGTGTCTGGAATTGTGGCGGGAATGGCTATCTCCCTCATTATGGCAAACCCACTGGTAACGAAGTAGGTACGTTCTTTCAACTGGTATTCAGAATGGTAATGGGCTGCGCTGGGCGGATAAACCCAATTTTTTACTTCGTTTAAGCGATTTGACGAATAATTAGTTGGGATATTCTCTTTTGTGATGAGCGGTTAACATGTGGAAACACTGTTTATCCGCTTTTTCCGTATTTTTAAGGCTGTATTTCATGAACAAACCTACTTCTATGCGACACACAATTGGGTCGGTGCTAACGATAGCCCTGGCTCTGCTGGTTGGCGAACGGGCCTTTGCCCAAACAGCTCCATCATCGTTTAGTGCCAATGACAAGTTTGAGCAGATGGGCCCTGCGCTGCCTACGCCAAATACCTTCCGCACGGCTGCTGGCGCTCCTGGTAAAGATTACTTCCAAAATCGTGCCGATTATGACATCAAAGTCACGCTCGATGATGCTCAGCAGAAAATTATTGGCTCAGAAACTGTAACGTATTTCAACAACTCGACCGACGAACTACGCTACATCTGGCTGCAACTCGACCAGAACCTATTTGCCAAAGGATCTACCAGCAGCATAACCCGCACCGGTGCAGTGCCCGAAACGGGGATGACCTTTGCCCAGTTGCAAAACCTGACCTCGGTGCGCGAGCGGAGCCAGCAGCAGGCTAGCGATAAATTTGGCTATAAGATTACGAAGGTGACGACCAAAACAGGTCAGACGCTCCCCTACACGATCAATCAGACCATGATGCGGATTGATCTGCCCACGCCGATGAAGCCAGGTACGTCATTTTCGTTCAATGTAGACTGGAATTACTTCGTTACCGAATACTACGGTCGTAGCGGGTATGAGAAATTTAAAGATGGTAACAGCAACTACTTCATTGCTCACTGGTTTCCGCGTCTTTGTGCTTACAATGACGTAAATGGCTGGCAGCACAAGCAGTTTTTGGGCACTGGTGAATTCACGCTGATTTTCGGAAACTACAAGGTAGCGATCACTGTACCCAGCGACCATGTGGTGGGAGCCACAGGCGAGTGTCTGAACTACAAACAGGTTCTGTCAGCTACGCAGCAAAAACGTTTTGCACAGGCGGCCACCAGCAAATCGCCGGTAGTTATTGTTACACAGGATGAGGCCGACGCAGCCAGCAAAGCGAAACCGGAAGACACAAAGTCGACGAAAACGTGGGTGTATAAAGCCGATAACGTACGTGACTTTGCTTTTGCCAGCAGCCGCCGCTTTATCTGGGATGCCATGCAGACCGACGTATACGGTGATGGCAAGAAAATCTGGAGCATGTCGTATTATGCCAAGGAAGGTAATCCGCTGTGGGGTCAATATTCGACACGCGTAGTTGAACATACATTGAAATCGTATGGTAACCGCACTATCAAGTACCCATACCCGGTAGCTATCTCGTGCCACGCTACAGCCGGTGGTGGTATGGAATATCCGATGATCTCATTCAACGGTGGTCGCCCGGAAGCTGATGGCACCTATTCTGAGCAAACAAAAGCAGGTATGATCGGCGTGATCATCCACGAGGTAGGGCATAACTTCTTCCCAATGATTGTTAACTCCGACGAACGGCAGTGGAGCTGGATGGATGAAGGGCTAAATACGTTTTGCCAATATCTGGCCGAGAAAGAGTGGGATTATAACTTCCCAAGCCGTCGGGGCGAGCCACAATACATTGTCGACTACATGAAGTCTGACAAAGCAGTACTATCGCCAATTATGTCGTCGTCTGACAATGTAATTAACCTGGGTGCCAACGCGTACGCTAAACCAGCCACAGCTCTGAACATTTTGCGTGAGACTGTGATGGGTCGCGAACTGTTCGACTATGCCTTTAAGGAATATGCTCGTCGGTGGGCATTCAAGTCACCTGAGCCGGCTGACTTCTTCCGTACCCTGGAGGATGCATCAAGCGTAGACCTTGACTGGTTCTGGAAAGGCTGGTTCTTCGGTGTCGAAGCTGTAGACCAGGATCTGGTGGAAGTAGACTGGTATCAGCCAAGTTCGCAAAACCCGGAAGTGGTAAAAGCTGAGGCCCGCGAAGCCTACAAGCGCCGGATGAATACCGTTGCCAAACAGCGCGATGCCGCTACGCAAAAAGAGACCGTTGTGGCCCAGGACTCAACCATGATGGACTTCTACAACCGCTATGACCAGTTTGCCGTTACCGATGCAGATAAGAAGAAGTACCAGGATTACCTGGCTACGCTGACACCGGACGAGCGTAACCTGCTGGAAACGAAACAGAACTTCTACACGCTGACCCTGAAAAACAGAGGTGGAATTCCAATGCCGGTAATTATCCGGATGGAGTTTGAAGATGGCACTGATTCGGTAGCCCGTCTCCCGGCCGAGATTTGGCGGTATAATACCAACCAGATCAACAAGGTGTTTGCAACGAGCAAAAAGGTAACACAGTGGACGCTTGACCCCTATCAGGAGATCGCCGACATTGATACTGAGAACAACTCGTTCCCGCGTGTAGCTAAGCCAACACGGCTGCAATTGTTTAAGCAGCGTCCGGGTGGATTTGGTCCGCAGGGCCCTAACCCAATGCAGCAACAGAAACAAGCTGGGGGTACACCGCCAGCTCAGCAGGGATCTGGTCAGCGACGTTAACCAGATTTTCACGTAGTCACAATAAATGCCAGCCTGGGAGAGACTGGCATTTATTGTGATTGCCTGCTTTCTACTTACCAGCCAGTTGGGCTACCGTTTTTACCCACCCAATACCCAATTACCAACAAACACATTTTCATGAATCTCAAAGTTACCCAAGCGCTTTACGCGACGGGACTGGCTCTTTGCGCATCGATGACGATGGCGCAGAATCGCCCCAGTGCCCCCACGTCGGCTACAGCAACCACACCGGTTGCCAATACCGCGTCACCAACAGCTGCCGGTCCGCCCCGCGCTGCTATCAGACCCTATCGTGAGGTAATCACCCGCGCTGCTAAAACCAGTCGGGGGTTATTTACTGCTCACCAGGTCGATGATAAATATTACCTGGAGATTGCTGACTCGCTGCTTGGCCGTGAGTTCATGGCGATTACCCGTATTGCCAAAGCCCCAACGGGTGCTGGTTACGGTGGTGAACTGGCCAACCGGCAGGTGCTCCGTTGGGAGCGTGGTCCGGATCGTCGGTTGTTGTTGCGTGTTGTAAGCTACATCAACGTGGCTACAGCTACTGGTGATACCCTGCCTATTTCACAGGCCGTTCGCAACTCGAACGTTGAGCCCATTGCGGCAGCGTTTGATCTGCGGGCTGTACGTAGAGATACCTCATCGGTGATCGACGTGACGGATTTCTTCCGAAACGACAACCAGGTTGTATCCCTGACACCAGCTACTAAGTCGCGTTACCGGATCACCACGGCCGCCGCCGACCGATCGTTTATCCAGACGGTGAAGTCGTACCCGATCAACACGGAAGTACGGGTTACGAAGACGTTCAACGTGAACACCACGCCAACTCCATTCTCGCCAATCCCGTCGCCGCAACAGACGGTGAGCCTGCCTGGTGGCAATGATGCGGGGGCTGTAACGATGGAAATTAATACGTCGATGATCCTGCTGCCGAAAGAGCCCATGCGTAAGCGTCTCTTTGACAGCCGCGTTGGTTTCTTTGCCAACAACTATACCGTTTACGATGATAATTCGCAGCGGACCGAAGACGAAACGTTCGCCGTTCGGTGGCGTTTAGAACCTAAGAATGACGCCGATGCCGAGCGTCAGAAAAAAGGTGAGCTGATTGAGCCAAAGAAGCAGATCGTGTATTACATCGATCCGGCCACACCAACTAAATGGCGTCCGTTCCTAAAAGCGGGGGTAGCCGACTGGCAGAAAGCTTTTGAGAAGGCAGGCTGGAAAAACGCCATCATTGCTAAGGACTGGAACCGCGCCGATACGACGCTCAGCCTCGAAGATGCCCGGTACTCAGTAATCCGTTATTTCGCCTCTGACATCGAAAACGCCTATGGGCCAAACGTAAATGACCCACGTTCGGGTGAGATCATCGAGAGCCACATCGGCTGGTACCACAACGTGATGAACCTGCTGCGGAAGTGGTATGTAGTACAGGGCGCCGCTGTAGACGCCCGCGCCCGCAAGCCTAAGTTTGACGATGAACTGATGGGGCAACTGATCCGGTTCGTGTCGAGCCATGAAGTAGGCCATACCCTTGGTCTGCGCCACAACTTCGGATCGAGCCACGCCACACCGGTTGAAAAACTGCGCGACAAAGCATTTATCGCGCAAAACGGCCACACGGCGTCAATCATGGACTATGCCCGTTTCAACTACGTAGCACAGCCTGAAGATGGCATCACCGATCTGTTTCCCCGTATTGGTACCTACGACATCTGGGCGGTCGAGTGGGGCTACAAGCCTGTTTACGATACCAAAGATGCTGCCGCCGATAAGCTGGTGCTGAATGGTTGGGTGAAGAGCCACGAGAAAGATCCACGCTACTGGTTTGGTACTGAAATTAACCCGATGGACCCCCGTTCGCAGAGCGAAGATCTAGGCGACAACGCCATGAAGGCCAGCGAATATGGTATTAAAAACCTAAAGCGGATCATGCCAAACCTGCCCGAATGGACCAAGGAAGAGGCTGAAGATTACGACAAGTTGCGCGAAATGTACGGTGAAGTGGTTGGTCAGTTTCGCCGGTATATGGGCCACGTAACCAAGTACGTTGGTGGTATCTACGAAACCCCACGTACCTATGATCAAACGGGTATGATGGTGTATGAACCAACGCCCCGCGCTTTGCAGAAGGAAGCCATGAACTTCCTGAATACACAACTGTTCCAGACTCCGACCTGGATTCTCGATCCGAAGATCATGCCGCTGGTACGGGCCGATCAGGGCATCGACTACATTCGGACGTTGCAGGAGACTACACTGAACAGCCTGACCGATGTGGGTCGACTATCGCGCCTGATCGAAACGGGTTCGGGTTCGCTGGCTAAAGCTGGCACGCCAAGCTACACACTCATCGAGTTTATGGGTGATCTGCAGAACGGCATTTATTCAGAGCTGGCAACGGGTAAGTCAATTGACATCTACCGTCGGAACCTACAGAAAGCTTATGTAGAGAAGCTGATCGCCGTATTGAACACACCTGCCTCGTCGGGTGCAACGGTTGTTGCAGGTGGTGGTGCCGGTTTCCGGTTCAATGCTGGTCCGGTAACAGACATTCGCAAGTCAGATATCATGTCGGTTGTTCGTGGTCAGTTAACCGGCCTGCAGCGTAGTATTGCAGCGGCTATGCCCCGTCAGGCAGACACGATGAGCAAATATCACCTGGCCGACATTCAGGCGCGTATTCAGAGCGCCCTTGATCCGAAGAAAGGCTAGTAGTTGAGTGCATATTATAAGGGCGTTGCCAGGCAAAATTTAGCTTTGGCAACGCCCTTTTACTTTGTGCATTGAACCTGCTTTACTATCTTTGCAACTCCAAAACGGGATGTAGCGCAGTCCGGTAGCGTGCTTGCATGGGGTGCAAGAGGTCGTGGGTTCGAATCCCGCCTTCCCGACCAAAGCCAATCAGAAATGATTGGCTTTTTTGTTTTTTAGCTATTGTGGCTGCGTGGCAGTAAGTAGTCCTGGCTGTTCGCTGATGCGATTCGAATCACGCTTGAAATGATGGGCTTTTTTTGTGGCTACACGCTAAGACATCGAGTTACACTGTGGAATAAGCGGCCAATATACCTGGGAGATGGAATCGTGTCAGTGTCCTGTTTCTGAGTGTCTTGCTTAACTTGCCTATCCACGTTGCGGCTGTAGGACCATTCAGGCAATGCAGCGCGGTAATGTACCTGCCACCGACCTACTCTATGCCTATACAACTCCGTAACCTGATCCTGCAAACGCCTACGTACCTGACCATGTTGGTGGGGGTATTGCTCATTAGCTACCAGTATGGGGTAGGGCCACTACCGTTGCTGGTGCAATTTGTGGTATGTCTATTGCTGTTGCTGGCGGCGGGTATTCCGCATGGGGCACTTGACCATCTTATTGAGCAGCGACGGAGCGCACAGGCAAACCGGCCGTTTTCGATGGGCTGGTTTATTCTTAAATACCTGCTACTGATTGCAGCCTATGGGGTTGGATGGCTCGTATCGCCGGTTGGGAGTCTGGTTGTTTTTCTGGTCATCTCAGCCTGGCATTTTGGCGAAACCGACCTTGAGAATGCACCCGCTACCGTTTTATGGTCACTGGCCCGGTTTGTCTGTGGCGGTTGGGTGCTGGCGTTTATTTTGCTCACCCACTGGCAGGAGGTAAATCCCATCATAGCCCGCATTGTGCAGGGAGACCCGTACACGATTCAGGTCTGGACGTACCTAACCAGGCATACTGCCGCTGTAATGACTGGCATCACTGCTCTACTTATGACCCTTATCGGGCTGTCGTACTGGCAGCGCCCCATAGCTATAAACGGTGGGCGACTGCTTCGGTTGGGGGTAATACTGCTGCTAACTTACCCACTTCCGCTGCTACCGGCTTTCATTCTGTACTTCGCGGGCTGGCACGCCCTCAGCTCGTTCGGAAGCATTCGAGCCTACCTTAGCTTACCTGGCTCATCGTTGCATTCGGCGTGGCACTTATGGTGGCAAGCCATGCCGTTGACTGTCGCCGCCTTCTTGTTTTTAGGTACGTGTACAATTGCCTGGAAAATATACGTGCCTACCCTCGATCCAATACCTACTTTGTTTATTGTTTTGTCTACAATCACTCTACCGCATATCCAGGTCATGCATCAGTTGAATAATAAATATAAATAATTGAAAATGAGTTAATTAAAGTATTATTCTATTTAAATAATATTGATTATAAAGGCCTTGCTTTGTCATAATTACTTATGGTGATGCAGGGTTTTTTCTTGTTTTGTTTAATTTATTTTAAATAAAGCTAAACAAAACACGATCAAATGATGTATTTATATTTAAGTAATCAATTGTACTGTTTCAAGGCGGGTGCCTGGAACAGATCATGTAACTAGTAACCATCTTAACACATTCTGTACTTTTATGCTTAATCAGCTAAGTTCAATTCTGCTGGAAGCTCTCCAGCCAGGTGATGTAATCGGCTTCACCTTCTTCACCGGCTATATGTCGATGTTTGCCGCCTCCGTGTTCTTCTTCATGGAACGCAGCCAGGTAGATGGTAAGTGGAAAACGTCCCTGCTGATCTCGGGCCTCATCACTATGATTGCCTCAGTCCATTACTTCTACATGCGGGATGTATGGCTCAACACCCACACGTCGCCAACTGAATTCCGGTATATCGACTGGACGCTGACTGTACCCCTGATGTGCGTAGAATTCTACCTGCTCATCAAGCCTTACGGCGGTAAAGTGACTACCCTGTACAAGTTGGTCGCCTACTCGGTGCTTATGCTCGTAGCGGGCTACATTGGCGAAGCCATTCAGCCTGATCGTACGATCATGTGGGGCTTTATCTCAACGCTGGGTTACCTCGGTGTAATTTATGAAGCAACAGCCGGTGACGTGAAGAAAGTAGCCGACGCTTCGGCTAATCCTGAAGTAAGCAAAGCCGTTCGGTTGCTCCGCAACTTCGCTATCATTGGTTGGGCTATCTACCCAATTGGCTACATGGCCATGCCTGGTAACCTGCTGGCAGGAATGGGCCTGAACCTGGACCTGATTTACAACATCGCTGATGCAGTGAATAAAATCGGTTTCGGTCTGGTGGTATACGGTGCGGCAATGACCTCGACACAAAACGAGGCGAAATTAGTGAAAGCCACTACGGTTGCTGCCTAAGCAATTACACGTCATCAACAGACTAAAAAAGGGCCCATCTCACCCAGAGACGGGCCCTTTTGCCAATCAGATTTCCCTCCGTAGCTACAACTTACTGATTATGAAACGGTACGACATCATCATTGCGGGTGGTGGCATGGCTGGCCTGAGTTTATGTTATTACCTTAGCCAGTCGCCCCTGCGGAATAGCTCCATCCTGCTGATCGACCGGGAGCCTAAAGACCGCAATGATCGAACCTGGTGTTTCTGGGAGTCAGAGCCGGGTCCGTTTGAGTCAATCTTGTTCCGAAGCTGGCAGCAAGTGGCATTTGTCGGTAAAAAGGCGTCGCGTTTGTTACCCCTCGGTCAGTCGACCTACAAAATGTTGCGAGGCATTGATTTCTATGCGTTTGCCCGGGGGCAACTGGCCAACTTACCCAATCTGCATATTGAATACGCCACGGTTAACGACATACATGAAACGGCGGGCGGCGGTGTGGTACGGGCAGGCAACACCACGTACCTGGGCCGGTACGTGTTCGATAGCGTCAGTCCGCTGAGTACCAATCGTCCCGGCACACAGCACTTACTCCAACATTTCAAGGGATGGGTGATCACTACCGAATATGATTGCTTCGACGTTAGTACACCCCGAATCATGGATTTTCGGGTACCGCAGCTCAATGATTGCCGATTCTTTTACCTCTTGCCTTTCGACAAACGTACTGCACTCGTTGAATACACGGTTTTCGGGCAGCAAGTGTTGGCCGACGCTGAGTATACCGATGCGCTCCGCCGCTATATCAGCACGTTTATCGATACCGGCGGTTACCGGATTCAGGAAACCGAGCGGGGTGTTATTCCGATGACTGATGAATTGCCCCCAGTGCAGCCGGGCGGGCACGTACTGCGGATTGGAATGGCAGGCGGCTACACCAGGCCGTCAACCGGCTACACCTTCCAACGTACCCAGGAGTGCCTGCGGGGCCTGGTCGACAATTGGGTGAAAACGGGGACGCCCACGCTCCAGACTGGCGAGGTACGTAGCTGGGTAAAACGCGCTCTGGATACGGTATTTCTAAACGTACTGATTCACCATCGGATTCCGGCGGTTGATCTATTTACCCGCTTGTTCACTCATAACAAGCCAGCCGTTCTATTCCGGTTTATGAATGAAGAATCAACGTTTTGGGAAGACCTGCAGGTGATCAATTCCATGCCGAAGCGGCCCTTTGTGCTGGCAGCACTGGACAGCCTGCTCACCAGCGTGATGCAGCGCACTGAGCCGGTACGTTCACAACAACACACCGCTCGCCTACCGAAATCGGCACCGACCCATCGGGTACGGCTCGATCAGGTGAACTGCTGACCTACTGTTGCGCCGAAAGTTCAGGTACGTTGCCTGACACTCAGTTACTGCTCCAATGGGCATTCGAGCAGGGCATTTACTAGCTATGCTGTCTGGGCCATGTTGTCTAAGGAAACCACCGATCGTCTGTTGTTTGAGCGTGTCTTCGACTTGTTAGCTCAGCAGCCAGGTGCTCAAGCGCCTACGCTATTTTTCCACGAAATTATCCCCCCCTGTTTTTCGGCCACGAGGGAAAATCTATTCCATCAGTGTAGGATGCGGACACGCTTCACCTCAACGAAGCAGGATATAAATGCTGGGCTGTGCTTATTAAGGAAAACCTAAACCGTCTACTTTTTAAGTCATGAACGCACCTACTACGGAAGCCAACCTTGACCCGCAGGCCGCTGTCCGGAGCGAAGCCCTGATTTTGCTTTGCGCCTGTTCGGTTGCCTTTGCTTTTTCGTGCAATTACACCAACCACGCGCCGCTGGTACCTTTACTCATCAAGGAGTTTGGCGTCACCAAAGCTATGGCGGGCCTGCTGACAACCGGTATTTTCCTGACCCATGCCCTGATGCAGATTCCGGGTGGACACCTGGCTGACACTTACGGCGGACGGCGGGTATTGCTGATAGCGCTGGCCGTGGTTTGTCTGGGCAACTTCGGCATCTCCTTCGCTACCAGCTACAATCAATTGTTGTTCTGGAAAGTTGTGACGGGCCTGGGAACGGGCAGCAGTTTTGTAGCGGGAGCGCGCTACCTGACGCAGGTACTGCCGACCAGTCGCCTGCACATGGCGCAGGGCTACTACGGTGGTTCGGTGCTGCTGGGGTCGGGCTTTGTGATTTTTGCCGTACCGCGCCTGGCCGAAGCGTTCGGCTGGCCGGGTGCGTTTATTTCTACCGCGCTGGTGGCCTTGTCTGTGTTGGTATTGTGCCTGTTTGCGGCCCCTGAAGCAACCGTACATAAGCACGCGGCGGGAAGTTTGCTGAAAATGCTGTCGCACGGGCAGCTCTGGTTGCTGGGGCTAGTGCAGATGGCATCGTTTGGCCTGGTGATCGTGGTCGGTACGTGGACAACCACCCTGCTGAAAGAGCAGCTTGGTGAGAAGCCGGAAACTAAGCTGCTCATCAGCTTTATTGCTTCGTTAGTCTTGCTGATTGGCATCTTTTCCCGGCCGTGGGGCGGGCAGCTAGTCGGTACAGTAGGCGTTCGAAAACTACTGCTGGTGAGTTTGCTGATGAACGCTGTTGGCTGCTTCTTGCTGGCCGTTTCGGGTAACTCGCTGGCTGTTGCCCTGCTCGGTATTGGGCTGCTAGGTGTAGGCTGCGGCCTGCCCTACGCGTCGCTGTTCAACCGGGCGGTAGCTCTGTTCCCTGGTCGAGGCGGGGCGGCAATGGGCTTGGTGAACATGCTGGGGATTGTGATGATTCTGGTCGGCGCACCGCTGGTTGGCAAGATCACGGACCTGACCGGCTCGTTTACGTCGGCCTTTGTTAGCCTCGGTGTCTTTGCGCTCGTTATCTGCCTTGTTTCGTTAAAAATCAACGATAAATGAATTTAACCCAACTCTTCGACTTGTCGCTCAAGGGGCGGCGGACTACTATTGCGCTTGAATTTGGCCCGGAAAGCTGGACGTTTGGCCAACTGGATGAGCAGGCTAATCAGATGGCCAACGTGCTGGCTGATCGGGGCCTGCAAGCCGGCGACCGCCTGGCGGTTTATCTCGAAAACAGCCCAACGTTCATTCAGCTATATCTAGCCTGCCTGCGGCTGGGCATCATTTTCGTGCCGGTCAACATTCTGTATCGGGAACGCGAGATCACCCACATCCTGACCGACGCTGAACCAAAAGCGCTGGTTGCATCGGGTAACGTACCCGGCGACTTTCCATTTTGGGAAATGGCCGAAATGGCCACAGAAGCATTCCAACAAACAACCGAACTGGCTTTGGCCAACCCAACAACGGGCGACAGTCCGGCGGCGCTGGTATACACGTCGGGTACGACGGGAGCCTCGAAAGGCGCTATTCTTACGCACAATAATTTCATTGCCAACGCCGTGAATCTGGTCAGTTGCTGGCAGATCACCGATGCTGACCGGTTCTGGCTGCCGCTACCGCTCTTCCACGTGCACGGTCTGGGCAATGGCATTCACTGCTGGCTCTTGTCAGGTTGCCGCATGCGGTTGCTGGAACGGTTCAACTACCAGACCGCCACGGAAGACTTACTTCAGTTCAAGCCAACGCTTTTCTTCGGCGTACCAACCATCTACATCCGTCTGCTCGACTGGCCCGACGAAACGGCCCGTCAACTGGGTGCCAGTATGCGGCTGTTCGTGTCGGGTTCGGCCCCGTTGCCCGCGCAGGTGATGGAAGCGTTCGCCGCCAAATTTGGCCACGTCATTCTGGAACGATATGGCATGACCGAGACACTGATGAACATCAGCAATCCGTACATTGGTGAGCGTCGTCCCGGCACCATCGGGTTTCCGTTGCCCGGCATCTCAGCCCGCATTCTGGACCCTGACGGGCAGGAGGTGGCAGTGGATGAAGAAGGGGAGGTGCACATCAAAGGGCCAAACGTTTGCGCCGGTTACTGGAAGCGCGACGACGCCACCCGGCAAGCCTTTACGGCCGATGGCTATTTCAAAACCGGCGATATGGGCGTTGTCAGTGCCGACGGGTACGTTACGCTGCGGGGCCGGAAAAGCGACCTGATCATTTCGGGTGGTTTCAATATCTACCCCCGCGAAATCGAAGAGTTTTTGCTCGAACAGGCCGAGGTAGCCGAAGCAGCCGTAGTTGGGGTGCCGCATGCCCGCCGTGGCGAAGTACCGGTGGCGTATATTGTGCCGAATGGCTCGTTCGACGCCGAGGCATTGTCGGCCCGCTGTCAGGCTGGGCTGGCGTCGTTCAAATTACCCAAAGCCTTCGTATCGGTAGAGAGCCTGCCCCGCACCGCCCTGGGAAAAGTACAGAAACACCTGCTCCCTAAACCCGCTGCTATTGACTAAGTAATGACTGGGTGGTTTCGGTGTATTACCTCGTAAAGCAATACACCACCAGAAGCAACGCGCTCTATAGCGTCCGTCAACCTAGGCAAGCGCTGAATAATGCACGAATAAAGCGCTTTTACGGGACCGGGCAGCCATGCGTATATTGCGGCCCATCAGTAGAAAGTGGCTTATTTAGGCTGTAATTGAGGACACAACCAGATAGTATGACTACCGAAGTAACACACACAGCACCCGTAAATCCATTTGATCTAACAGGGACTGTAACCATCGTAACAGGCGCAACGGGCGTGCTGGGCGAAGCATTTTGCTCAGCCATTGCGCAGGCTGGCGGCACCGTGGTGCTGATTGCCCGCAATCAACAAATGGGCCTGGAGCGGCAGGAAGCGCTTCGGAAAACCGGCGCCAATGCCCTATTCGTTCGCGCCGACGTACTGGTGCAGGCCGAACTCGACGCTGCCTGTGACACTGTGCTGGCTACCTATGGCCGGATTGATAACCTCGTGAATGGGGCTGGTGGCAACGTACCCGAAGCGGTAATTGGACCTGATAAAGATATTTTTTCGGTCGAAATGGAGGCGATCAAAAAGGTGTTCGACCTAAACCTCTATGGCACCATGATGCCCACGTTCACCTTTGGGAAACACATTGCTGAAAAAGGGGGCAGTATTATCAATATCTCGTCGATGGCTTCGCAAACGACCATTACGCGGGTGCTCGGCTACTCGATGGCCAAAGCCGCTGTCGATAATTTCACCCGTTGGATGGCCGTTGAACTGGCCAACCGGTATGGCGACCGGGTACGGATCAACGCCATTGCGCCCGGCTTTTTTATCAGTCACCAGAACCGAGCCCTGCTTACGCAGCCAGACGGGTCGTATACGAGCCGGGGTGAAGCCGTGATTCGCAGCACACCATTTCGCCGCTTTGGCGAGCCCGACGAACTGTCGGGTACGTTGATCTGGCTGCTGTCGGGCGCGTCGCGATTCGTGAGTGGTGAAGTAGTTTGCGTCGATGGCGCCTTTCATGTTTTTTCAGGCGTTTAAGTCAATCAATAACCAATGGCATTAGAACAAACCTGGCGATGGTTTGGCCCACAGGACCCCGTCAGTTTAGCCGATGTGCGCCAGGCAGGCGCAACGGGTATCGTATCGGCCCTGCACCACATTCCGAACGGACAAGTCTGGACGGTAGCCGAGATTCAAAAACGGAAGGATGAAATTGAACAAGCGGGGCTGGTCTGGTCGGTGGTCGAGAGCGTACCCATCCACGAAGACATCAAGAAGGCATCGGGCAATTACAAACAGTATATCGAGACTTACAAAGAGTGTCTAGTGAACCTGGCCCAGTGCGGTATCGATACAGTTTGCTATAATTTCATGCCCGTGCTCGACTGGACGCGCACCGATCTGGATTACCAACTGCCCGACGGGTCGCGAGCGCTGCGATTCGATATGACCGAGTTCTGCGCCTTCGAAGTCTACATCCTCAAACGGCCGGGTGCTGAAAAAAGCTACACGGCCCAGCAACTAACCCGCGCCAAGGCCTGGCTCGACGGGGCCGATGAAGGAGCAGTACAGAAGCTGACCCGCAACATCATTGCCGGTCTACCGGGCAGCGAGGAAAGCTTCACCCTCGAAGCCTTCGCCGATGTGCTGACCACCTACGACAAAGTTGATGAAGCGGCGCTGCGCACCAATCTGTATTCGTTCCTGAAAGAAATTACCCCCGTTGCCGAAGATGCGGGTGTTTTGCTCGCCATTCATCCCGACGACCCGCCATTTCCGATTTTGGGCCTGCCGCGCGTAGTAAGCACCGAAAGCGATGCCGAGCAACTGCTGGCGGCCTATGAAAGCAAGCACAACGGCTTGTGTTTCTGCACGGGCAGCTACGGTGTGCGGTCTGACAATGATCTGCCGGGTATGGCCGAACGACTGGGTAATCGGATCAATTTCGTACACCTCCGGGCCACACAGCGCGATGCAGACGGTAATTTCCACGAAGCCGATCACCTCGCGGGCGACGTTGATATGTATGGGGTGATGAAGGCATTGCTAGTCGAGCAGAAACGCCGGGAAGCCGAGGGACGGCAGGACCTGCGCATGCCGTTTCGCCCCGACCACGGCCACCGCATGCTCGACGATCTGAACCCAACCAAACGTACCAACCCCGGCTATACGGCCATTGGTCGGCTACGGGGCCTGGCCGAACTGCGGGGCCTGGAAATGGGTATCGAACGAGGGCTGTAGACGCGTTACAACAGACAAACACTAATCAGAAACAGGTCAGCACAACACCCACGCGGGTACTTCGTGCTGACCTGTTTTTTTGCTTAGGTACGTTCTCCTACGCGCTCAACAAGGTGCAGTGCGTACTTTTGTAGCTATGCAGCAATTTCCTCTGGTTTCGGTTGTGTTGGCCACCTATAACGGCGAACGCTTTCTGGAAGCGCAACTCGATAGCATTGTTCAGCAGACGTACCCAAATCTGGAAGTCGTTGTGGTGGATGATTGCTCGACCGATGCAACTGCAACCATTCTGACCCGCTATGCCGCGCGCTATCCGTTTGTGCGGGTGGTGATCAATGAAACGAACATTGGGTACGTTCGAAATTTCGAGAAAGGCATGCTACTGGCTACGGGCGAGTACATTGCACCCAGTGATCAGGACGATATCTGGCACCTCGATAAAATCAGCACGCTCGTTGCCCGCATTGGTGACAGCGAGCTGGTGTACGCCGATTCCCGCCTGGTCGACGAAGCGGGGAATAGCCTCGATATGGTTATTTCGGACGTTAAGCCGGTGCAGGACTTTGACAACTGCCTGGCGTTTGCCATCTGGAACACCGCTCCGGGCCACGCCATGTTGATCACGAAAAAACTGGTGCAGCAAACCACGCCGTTCCCCACCAGCATGCCACACGACCACTGGCTTTGCTTCGTGGCTACGTTTCACAAACCAATCCGTTTTATTCCCGACGTACTGGTCGACTACCGGCAGCATAGCCAGAACGTATTTGGCATCACCCATCGGGTCGATGGGGTTCGGCGGCAGCGCAAGCAGAAAAGCGAGGCCGAGAAACTGCGCTGTATCCGCGAGCGAATGCAACTTCTGTACGAAAAATGCCCCCCCGAGCTAACCGAGCAAAAACAGGTACTGGCGCAGCTGAATCAGAGCTATAAAAGCTTTTCGCTACGCAACAACTACGTTCGGATGATGACGTTCTTCCGCTATCGCGATCAGTTGATGGCAACCAAGAAGCGTCCTGCGTTCCGGAAATGGCTGTTTTGCCTGAAAATGTTCGTAAAAATCCGGTAGTGTCCAGCTGACGAGTGTTTCCCGGCTTACTGAATTACCGAAGCTGGGCCTGGATTTGCTGCACCAACTGATCGAACTTGTCGGGTAGGAATACTTCTTTCCGGAACAGCTTTCCCTGTGGCGTGATCAGTCTGACTGGCGATAGATCGCTCAGATTCAGGGCAGCAAACGCGGCATACGTCTGATTTTCGGCGAGTCGTACGTGCTCGCCTTTCAGTCGATTGCGAACGATGGATTCCAGCCAGAGTTTATCGTCGTCATCGTTGGTGCTGACGTACAGGACGGTAAAGTCACGTGGCGAAAAAACGTCTCTCAGTCGCTGGACGTCGCGGGCTAGTTGCCGCCCCGCTTCGTTGTTTGGCCCCCACAAAACCACGTAGATCACCCGGCCCCGATTCTGGTCAATCACCTTTTTCAGCAGTTCATCGCCGCTCCGGTTCGAGCCTGTAGTCACATAAATACCGTCGCTCACAACGCCGCTGTTTACGCCCGGCTGTTTCTCCAACACCAAGTAATCCGCGCGTGCTTTTCTGACTACCGCTGTATCGCGCAGCGCCTGACCAAGCAGGTCGCTGAACGACTGTTTGAGGTACGTATTCCCGATCTGCGGGTAGATGTACTGCCCGAGCAACTGAACCATGGTCAGCGTCGACTCTGAGATTACGGCATTCAGTGCGTACCCTTTCAGGTAGTCGATGGATGCGCTATCAAACAGGGGGCGGGCGGTTTGCATGGCGTTTTCGTAGGTCAGTAGCCGGGTCAGCGTGTCGGGGTTACGCTCCATCAGCTTCGACAGATACCGTACATCGGCCGTGCGGGCCGAGTTGGTTTCGCGAAAGGCTGCCAAACGCTGCCGGTCATTCTCGGTGAGGCCGGTGCCGTACTGGTCAAGCAGAGTCGCCAGCGTACGTATCCGGACGCCGCGTCCGCTGGTGGGGGTGTTTAGCTGAATACCCATGGCTGCATACGAGCCAAAGCGGTTCAGCGCCGAGGCGCGGCTGGCGGTCAGGAGGGTAATGGGGCCGGTTGTTAATACCTTAAACTGCTTGTCAGACAGCATGCGCTGTTCCTGGGCAGCTTTGTCGAATACATACGCTACGGCTTCGTTGTGTGCGTTGGCGAGCACCCAATCGCGCACCAGCGGAAACACCGACTGCTGTGCGGCGTATTTGTTGAATGTTTCGGTAAAAGCCTGGTAAAGAATTGAGTATGTTTGATTGACATCGCTTGTAGACGCTCGTTTGAAGAGGCGTTTCAGGGCTGATTCGTCCGGCTTGTTTTTCGCTTCGAAGGCTTTGTACTGAGCAAACTGCTGGTTCACCTGTGCATTGACGCCCCCAAACTGAAACGGGATGGCCGCCACATACAGCGAATCATTATCGAGATCGATGGTCAGGTTCCCCGCCGAAGCTAGAAAAGGCGTGGTGGCCTCGCCCACTACAAACTGCATTTCTTCTTGTGGATACACGATCGGCACGGCCACCCGGAATTTGCCGTCGGGCTGGAGTGGTGCGGGGAACGCCTGCTCGATGCCACCCCGTAGGATGTTCGTGCGTGTGACTAACACGTTGGGCGACTGCCGATACAGTTTCGCCGACAGCCGACGTACCTGACCCGATACAATAACTGAATCGACCGAAGATTGAGCCACGGCGGTAACCGTAGTCAGCAGTAGGAGAGAAAGTTGTAGCAGGCGGGTCATTACTTCTTGGTTTGAGGTTTGTCGTTTTTGGATTGAGGTTGCGTTGCTGGGTCACCATTGGGTTGTTGAGCAGTGCAACCTCAAACCACAAACGTTAAACAATTATTTCGTTGAAATGCCGTGGTATCGTTCGGGTTCCTTGTAGTCGCGGCGGAGGGGGTGCCCTTCCCAATCGAGGGGAAGCAAAATACGACGTAGATCGGGGTGACCACTAAACTGCACGCCAACCAGATCGAAGGCTTCCCGTTCGTGCCAGTCGGCAGTGCGCCATACACTGCTGAGGCTGGGTACGTTGGGAAGAGCATCCGGTGCATCCGGGTGCTGGCGGGCTATCATTAGCTTCAGCATCAGATCGTGTTTGTAGGGAATTGAGGTCAGGTTATACACCATCTCCATCGTATTCGCCTCCGGTCCATTATCGATGGCCGTGACGCAGGCCAGCAAGTCGAAAAACAGCCGATCGTCGCTTCGTAAAAACCGACAGATGTCTACCAGCTCATCGGCTTTCACGATCAGGTAGGGCTGCATGCCAGTCGTAACGGCTTCAACCGCAAACCGTTCCTGCACGAGAGTTGATAGGTCGGAGAAATTCATAGCTTATTGGTTTGCCGTTTGTGGTTTGGTCGTTGTTGTTACGCTTATACTGAGTACCCTCTGTGTGGTAGTCCAACGAGTTGGTTTGACGTAGCAACGTAACGACAAACCATTCTATACTTCCATTTTTACCAGCGAACCACCGCGTAATACAGGAACAACGTCGTAGAGATCATGTTGGAGGCAATAAGCAATATCTTTCTGGATACCGAGCCGTTGCAGACGTCGCAGGTGCGAAGCATTCGACAGGTAGCCGATCAGGTTGTCTTTTCCGTCGCAGTAGAGGCGGTGGGCCATCAGAGCGCCGTCTTCATGCATGGCGTAATCGTCGCGAAGGCGGTGTGCCAATGCACCAGCGAAGAGGGTATCTTCCAGGTTTGGCCGGCCTTTCCAGCCCGCGCAAAGCACCATCACATCGTAGGTCTGGGTACGTAGGTAGCTGGCAATCGCGTCGAGGTTCAGGAACGAGCCAACCAGCACTTTCACCGCCGACCGTGACCGGGTGATAGCCAGGGTGCCGTTGGTGGTGGTCATGGCGATGTCGGTACCCTGCAGTCGCTCGTCCATATAGCTAAATGGCGAGTTATCGAGGTCGAATCCTTCAACGGTCTGTGCGTTACGTTCGGCGGCGGCCAGGTAACCGCGCTGTTGCAGCGCCCGGCATTCGTCGACGGTGGCTACGGGAATAATGCTTCCTACGCCGTAGGCAAAGGCTGTAACCATGCAGGAAGTGGCCCGGAACACGTCGGCTACAACTACGATCGTGTTATCGATGGTGTGCAGGTGCAGCAGGTCCGGGGTTAAGCAAACGTCAATCTGTTTCATTAGGAGGAAGTAGTCTCAACGCAGAAAAACAGAGGTAACACAGAGGAAACGGAGTTTGTCTGTTAAACGAATAACTGTGTTCTCTGTGTGGCCTCTGTTTCTCTGTGTTAATCCCTTTTA
Organism: Fibrivirga algicola; assembly: GCF_011742925.1. Classification (GTDB taxonomy): domain Bacteria; phylum Bacteroidota; class Bacteroidia; order Cytophagales; family Spirosomataceae; genus Fibrella; species Fibrella algicola. Next base: position 301,890 of record NZ_WAEL01000002.1, on the reverse strand, counting down.
TTTTTTCAGAAATGGCAATTTAACGACTTCGGCTTTGAGCAATTTCTCGCGGACGCTGACGAAGATCTCGGTGCCAGGCTTGCTGAGTTCGGTGGGTACGTAGCCCATGCCAATGCCTTTGCCCAGGGTAGGCGACTGCGTGCCGGAGGTGACTTCACCAACCACCTTTCCATCTGCCGTACAGAGTTGGTAATGGCCACGCGGAATACCCCGGTCGATCATGCTGAATCCGACGAGTTTACGCTGAAGGCCAGCGTCTTTCTGCTGTTTCAGCGCATCGGAGTTGACGAAGTTGTGCGTGAATTTGGTCACCCAGCCCAAGCCTGCTTCCAGCGGTGATGTTTCGTCGGTGATGTCGTTACCGTAGAGGCAGAAACCCGATTCGAGGCGGAGCGTGTCGCGGGCGCCGAGGCCGATCGGCTTAATGCCGTGGGGCGCACCTGCTTCCATGATCGCCTTCCAGACGGCTTCGGCCTGGTGATTCGAGACATAGATCTCAAAGCCTCCCGCGCCGGTGTAACCCGTTGCCGATACAATGACATTGGCCATACCCGCAAAATCCGTTTTCTCGAAGGTGTAATACGACATCGATTCGAGCAGGGCGTTGGTCAGCGGCTGCAGTGCTTTGGCGGCCAATGGCCCCTGAACGGCAAAGAGACACATATCATCGGATATGTTGGTCAGTTCTACATCGTACTCGGGCGCATACTGATTGATCCAGTTCCAGTCTTTCTCGATGTTCGAGGCGTTAACCACGAGCATGTATTCGAGCGCCGAAATCCGGTAAACGAGCAAATCGTCGATGACGCCGCCCCGGTCGTTGGGCAGGTACGAATACTGCACCTTCCCGTCGAACAGGACGCTGGCATCGTTGGCCGATACGCGCTGAATGAGGTCTAGGGCACCGGGCCCTTTCAGCATGAACTCGCCCATGTGCGAGACATCGAATATGCCGACGGCGTTGCGGACGGTGTTGTGCTCGTCGAGATCGGAGCTATAACGAACGGGCATTTCGTAGCCCGCAAAAGGAACAATTTTGGCACCCAACGCCCGGTGAACGGCGTCTAACGGAACTTGCTTTAGCGACATGTTGACGGTTTTCTTGCCGCAAAAGTACGTCCTTTCGGCTGGAAAGTGTAGCCTACTCTAACTGGAACGAAACCGGTAAGTTGTACCTCACCCGTACGGCTTCGCCCCGAAGCAGGCCAGGTTCCCAATTTGGCATTTTCTTGACTGTACGTAATGCCTCATTATCGACAGATGGGTAAAGGCCTTTTAATACGTCATAGTCGCATAGCGATCCATCGGTACACACAACGAAAGAGATGTAAACTTTTCCAGACACGTTCTTTTTCTGCGCATCTACCGGGTATCTGATCGTTTGCCCCAGAAACCGATACATCGCCGGTTGGCCGCCCACATAGGTTGGGTGACTCATGGCCGACTTGTAGCTGATTGTTTTGCCGCCAGGTAATGTAGCAGTGCCGCCAAGGTCTTCTCCAACGTTATACTGCTCGGTGTAACTGTACGACCCGTCGGCGAAACGACCTGTCCATTGCCCGTTTTTGAATCCGTCTTTATAGTCGCCTTCTTCAATGAACGTGGTCTTCTGCGTTGAGTCGCCGCGTGATTTCTCTTTGCTAACGTACCTGTAGTGACCGTTGCCATCTTTAATTGGTTGATGGCCGGTGCTATCCCAGGCGGCCATCAGTTGTGTGTGTTTGTACAGTTCTTTCCGTTCGCCTTCGTATTTCGTTTCAATACTGAGGAGAAGGCCATTAGGCTGCCAGGTCGTTGTTGAGCCTGCTTCGTCGGGCCGATCGATTGACTTGACCATGCCGCGCTTGTCATAGGTCACCGACGGGCCTTTCATCATATCAGCAGACGCACGCTGGCGCACGGAACCATCTTCGCTCAGCGTATAGACCGTACCGACCCAGTCAGTTGTTGGTCCCTTATGTCCGAATCGAAATGTTGGTTCGTCATTCTGTTGCTGAGTGTTGGCCACTTTTGCCAGAGGTATTCTAGCCACTTCTTTCAGGGTTCCGGATCCTTTTATTTCAAACAGCGTCAGGTCCCCATTTGGCAGGCCGGTAAGGGTATCAATGGGCGTATGCTGTTGGTAAGCAGGTTTGGCTGCTTGCTGAATAGTGTTGATAGGGTTGAATTTGGCGTCGAACTGTTCAATCAACACTCCATTTTCGTAGCGAATGGGGGCCGTAGCCCGAAACGTGACTGGGTACGTTATTGACTGGCGTACGGGTTTGCCTGCTTTCATGGCTGGCTTCCAGGCGTTGAACAGGCGCATGGCCCGCAGGGCTTCCTGGTTGCAGTCGGGCCGGAAACCGCGTACTAACTGAACATCCGATATACGCCCGTTTGGTTCAACAACGGCTTTGACGTATACTTTGCCCGTCACGTTGGCTACTTGCGCCATGAAGGGTTTCTGCATATTGGCGTTCAGGAACGTTTCCAGCATAGACGGACCACCTAGCGGAGCTGCTACTGAATCGACATCGAACGTTTCGTAAACGGGTGCCTGTGCGTGAGCAGAGCAATAGCCAAGCGCGATCAGAAAGGGGAGGATAATGGCATTGGTAAACCGTGAGCGCATACGTGACAGGTTTGGTTGGATGGAATAGGAATGTAATAACGGTACAGACTTCCGTTAAAAAGAGACCGTCGGAGCGTTTTGCCCAAAGTCATACGAAATCAGCAGCACATGGGCTGCCTCAATGGGTTCGCCCCGTACCATAGCTGGTTGCCATAGCTCTTTCGTATTGTCAAAGAGGCGCAGTATTGTATCTGTGGGCAATTGTTTGGTACTCCAGACGACCGAACGGTCGAGCACACGGCCTGCCTGATCGAGTCTGAAATCAACCTTCACTCCGCCAAAATCGCCAAACTGCACTGGCTTCTTTAGGTACGTTGCTACCTGGCTGGCCAGTTGATCAGCCGCGGCCTTACCCCCGACCAGAGTTGGGCTTTGACGGGCCTGAGTGTAGCGAATCGTATCGCGCTCCGCCACGATAGCGAAACCACCCAGGCAGGTGCCGTTCTCATAGGTCTCCTGATAGCTGTATGAACCATCAGCATAGGCACCGCTACAGAGGCCGTGTTTCAGACCCTGGCTGTAAGTGGCTCGTTGCACAAACTGGGTATAGGTAGCGGTATCGCGCCTCGACTTTACGCGTTCGGCCCAAGTCCGTGACCCCTGCCCGTACTGGATCTGGTAATTGCCCGCCGAGTCGCAAACGGTCAGGAAACGAATCACCTCCTGGCCCGGTAGCAGCCCGCTTATTTTGGTTTCTCTAAATTCGTTTAGTTGCCCGTTCGGGTGCCAAGTGATCGTTCTGCTGCCATCCCAAATGTATTCATACAACTTCTCGACCATGCCGGTAACCGAGTACGTTTGCTCATTCCGTTTAATCAGGCTGTACTGTGCATCAGAACGTACCCGACCGGTTTCATCGGTGAGCTGCACAGGGCCAAACAGGCGGCAACAGTTATCTTTCAGGGCGGTCTGGTAGCGAATTTCTGTACTGTCCTTGCCCGTCAGGCGTTCCCGGCTGAGCAGGTACGTAGCGTCTTTCATGACAAATTGATGCCCCCCCACCCGTTTAACGATCGCCTTTGCATCGCCAACAACACGGCCCAGTGTATCGACGGGCATCACAACCCTAAACATATAGTCTGTAGGCGGATAGGGAGGATTGTCGCTGACTTTGATTTGATCGTTTGAACCGTAGTAGACAGTTTGCTGAATGCGATTATCTCCCAATCGTTTCGTAAACAGCGTGGGGTTGGGCTTCACCGGAATGGCATACGTGATGGCCTGCCGTACCGATTTTCCGTCTTTTAGAGCCGGCTTCCAGGCGTTGAACAAACGCATCACCCGCAGGGCTTCCTGATTACAATCGGGCCGAAGGCCGCGTACCAACTGAACATCGGTGATATGTCCGTTTGGCTCCACCACTGCTTTCACAACGATTCGACCGGATGTGTTGGCTACCTGGGCCATGAACGGCTTTTTAAAGTTGACCGACAGAAACGTTTCCAGCATGAATGGGCCACCCCTTGGCGCTGCAGCCGAGTCGACGGCAAACGCTTCGTAGACAGGGGTCTGCGCGGTGGCCGGAGCGGGGGGCGCCAGTGCCAGCAACAGCGTGCTCAAGGAAAAAAGCAGGTAACGTAAATACATCAGAAAAGAAAAGTAGATGTATCAAATATAGGCAAAATGGTGATCTAGCTACTAGTGCCAGAAAGGAGTTTACTGAATGGTTGAGGGACTTAACGAGGCGTATGTTTGCTGAAGATACCCCGCCTGGTTTGCGTTCATTTACCCGGCGTACTACCTTCGCTGATGGTCAATCCTTTCGGCCGCATCGCATGAATTCTGTAGGTACGTTATCCCCTGATTTGTTGCTCGTTACTGAACAGGACGAGGTTATTGGCACGGCCGAAAAAATGCAGGTTCACTACGACGGTGTGCTGCACCGGGCGTTTTCTGTCCTAATCTACAATGATCGGGGCGATTACCTGTTGCAGCAGCGGGCATTGGCGAAGTACCACTCGGGTGGCCTCTGGTCGAATGCCTGTTGTGGGCACCCCACCCGGCCCACCGACACCGGTCAGCAGGCCGAGCAGCGCCTCGACGAGGAAATGGGCTTCCGGACTGAACTGACGCCGTCATTTAGTTTTATTTACCACGCTTCGCTGCCCAACGGCCTCACCGAGCATGAGTTCGATCACGTGTTCACGGGTACGTACGAGGGCGAAATTCCCTTTAACCCGGCCGAAGTGATGGCGGTTCGCTGGGTCAGTCGCGAGGCGTTGCTACAAGAGATGGCCCATGCCCCCGAAACGTTTACCGTCTGGTTCCGCATTCTGGTCGATACCATCGAAAAACAGCGGTAGGTACGTTCAGGGGCTATAAATACGCTATGCTTCCAACTGTGCCAGCAAAGCAAATACGGCCTCGTAGGCTACCTGCAACTGTGCGTTGGTGGTGCAATAAGGCGGCATAAGGTATAGCACATTGCCCAGCGGTCGCATCAGGACACCTTTTTCCAGCAGGAAATCGTAGGCGACATCCCGAATATTGTTGAAGTATGACGTCTGCCCACTTGTTACCAGATCGAACGCCAGCAACGTACCCCGCTGCCGGACGTTTCCGACTACAGGCGACTGGCGTAGCCGGATGGCAAAAGCCGTGTGCTGGTCGGCAATGCGTTGAATATCGGCTTGGCGCTCGGATGTCAGCAACAGGTCGAGGCTGGCCAGGGAAGCCGCGCAGGCTACCGGATTGGCGGTAAAGGAGTGCCCGTGGAAGAGCGTCTTCATCTTATCGGTCGACAGAAAGGCATCGTAAATCGCCTCGGTGCAGGTCGTGATGCTCAGCGCCATGGTGCCACCCGTAAGGCCTTTCGACAGGCACATCAGATCGGGTTGTTCGGTCAGGTAATGGCTGGCGAATAGTTTACCCGTTCGTCCAAACCCCGTCATTACTTCATCGGCAATGAGAAGCGTTCCCTGGGTACGTGCCATTGCGAAGAGCTGATCGAGTACGTCGGGTTCATACATCACCATACCACCTGCGCCCTGCACCAGCGGTTCAACAATGAAAGCGGCAACCTCGTCGGTAAACACGGCGCGGGCCAGTTCCAGCACTTCGGCCTCACGACCGGGGACTGGCGCTGGCAGGTACGTTACGTCGAATAGGAATGGAGCAAACGGGGCGGTGAAGGCACTGCGTCCGCCTACGGCCATAGCGCCAAACGTATCGCCATGATAGGCGTCGTCGAACGCCACTACTTTTCGCCGTGGCTTGCCGAGGTTATGCCAGTACTGGAACGCCATTTTCAGGGCTACTTCAACGGCAGTAGAGCCATTGTCGGAATAAAATACGCGGCGTTGGTTTGTGGGCAGAACAGGCAGCAGTCGCTCGGCCAGCTGAACGGCGGGCTCGTGTGTAAACCCGGCAAAAATAGTGTGTTCTAATGTGCGTAACTGGGCCGATACGCGTTCGGCGATGTGCGTATGAGCATGCCCGTGGATGGTAACCCACCACGACGAGATCATGTCCAGCAGTTCGCCGCCATCTTCGGTATAGAGAACTGACCCTTTGCCCCGAACAATAGGAATAGGCATCGGCGCGGTCTGCATCTGCGTAAACGGATGCCAGATCACGGCCTGATCGCGTTGAGAAAGTGTAGTCATGCCGCAAAGGTAAAGCGTATTGTAGCGCCGAAACGGTCCGTCGCAACGGCTTTAGCTTCGGTTGGTCAAGCAGCATAGGTGAGGGGCGTAAAAAAGCTGTCAATTCGTCACCCATTCCGCAATACAACTACTGCAGCAGTGCTTCAATTTCTCTTTTCGCCTCGCCACTTGGCCGGGCACAGTTATTTTTTACCACTTTACCAGCCTGGTCAATCAATACATAATGCGGATACGCCCTGACGTTATACTTGCTGATCAACGTAGTTGCCCACGCCTTGTTGGCAAATAAATTGACCGTTTGCAGCTTATATAAGTTGCTGACTTTGGCCCAATCTTCCCGTGTACTATTGACGCAGATATTAACAATTTTGACCGGCTTCCCGGCGAAATAAGTTACCAACTCATTCTCAAATGGCATTTCCTGTCGGCAGGGCGCACACCCCGTAAACCAAAAGCTTACATAGATTACGTTGCCCCGAAATTCGTTTAGGTATGTCAGAGAATCCCGATTGTCTTCCAGCGCAAATTTTGGTGCCAATTGGCCCGGTTTGAGCGTGTACGCATTTTCATAATACGCCGTCAAACTGTCGAGCCAGAGCTTGTGCCTGAACGTAGGATAATAGTGTTTCAACAACGATTCGCCTTCAGTTGGGGCATCTGCCAGTAGCTGACCAATGTAACGCGCCATAAATACCTCCCAGGCTAAACCGGACAACTGTTTATCGGCCAACGCAGGAAAGAATTTAAACGATTGGTTTGCCGGCTTCTGTTGATGATAGATATGCCAAAAATAGTTGTTTATAAAACTTTGATAGTCTGCTAAGTGCGCTGCTGACTGATTGTTCAATAGAGATGGGGTAACGAACGCAAAGAAGTCCTTCGGTACGGCATCGATACTATCCATTTTTATGAACCGTCTATATAATACGGCGTTGGCCCGATAGGTAGCGTCATTATAAAGAATCTGCTGCTGCTCCTGTTCAACAAACCAGTCGGGTAACGTATGCTGCGTGAGGTAGTTTTTGAGAAACTGTTGTTCGACCTGGAGCAGCGAATCCATCCGTTGAGCGTATTGGGGTAGGGTAGCTGTGTGATTAGCCAACAGTGCTCGTGTTCGTTCCGGAATCCGGGTTAAGCTTCGGGCCTGATCGAAGTAGTACTGCGTGATTGCCGCTCCTTTTCCATAAAAATGATACGATCCCCAGGTAGTTGCGGGACTTAAATCAATCACTAAGGTTAGCGTATCGTTTGGGAGTAAATAAATTACTGAGCCTCTATTCGCGATGGTAAGGAGTGCCCGTTGTGGCGTAGCAACCTGGAAATGGATAAACTTTTCACCTGAACCCAGCGGGATCGAATCGCTATCCCGTCGTTGATTGTTGCCATACGGCAAAACCTTATGCGTGTAGGTGAAGAGTGGCCTGACTCTGCTGTTGGACTGATACTGGATGCGGAGCACAGATTTGCCGTCTGTGTTTATCGAGAAATCAGGTGCCTGTTGTGCTAAACTGCTGGTAAGCATACAATAACAGGCAATAACTAGTAGCGTTTTCATCCTTGCTTTTCCTCCGGATAGATGATTACAGAAACACGAAGTCAAGAAGTTCTTGGTGACCTTGTAAAGCGAACGTACCTAAACTACTGGTTACGAGTGTACTTCGTCTATTAGCAGCTGCTTATCTATTGTTCGGTTAAAAAAAAGGGGAGCCAATCCTCCGATTAGCTCCCCTTTACACATAACTGATAATTGATACTACCGCTGGCTGATTTCTTTGAATTCGCGGAGGGTAGAACCGGTATAGATCTGACGAGGGCGGCCGATTGGCTCTTTCTGCTCGCGCATTTCTTTCCATTGGGCAATCCAGCCGGGCAAGCGGCCGATGGCGAACATCACCGTAAACATGTTGGTTGGAATGCCGAGGGCGCGGTAGATGATGCCCGAATAGAAATCGACGTTCGGATACAGTTTGCGCTGTACAAAATATGGGTCGTTCAGCGCGGCTTCTTCGAGGCCTTTGGCAATTTCCAATACGGGATCATTCACACCCAATTTGCTGAGTACATCGTCGGCCGCCTTCTTGATGATCTTGGCGCGAGGATCAAAGTTTTTGTAGACGCGGTGACCGAAGCCAAACAGCCGGAAGCCCGTAGTTTTGGCATTCTTGGCCATGTCGATGTATTTAGCTACATCGCCACCACCTTCTTTGATCTCTTCCAGCATCTCAATCACTTCCTGGTTGGCGCCACCATGCAGGGGACCCCACAGGGCGTTTACACCCGCTGCAATCGACGAGTAGATGTTGGCTTGCGATGAGCCGACGAGCCGAACGGTGCTGGTCGAGCAGTTCTGTTCGTGGTCAGCGTGTAGAATCAGCAGCACGTTCAGCGCTTCCGCTACAACCGGGTCAACTTTATAATCTTCCACCGGCAACGCGAACATCATGTTCAGGAAGTTGGCGATGTAATCCAGTTCATTTTTTGGGTAATTCGTAGGGTGCCCCTGCGACCGCTTGTACGACCAGGTTGCCAGTGTAGGCAATTTGGCCATCAGGCGGGTGATGTGTAGATCGGTATTTTTGCCCTCCTGCGAATCGGGATAGAACGCACTCATGGCATTGACAAGCGACCCTAGCACGCACATGGGGTGCGCATTGACCGGGAAGCCATCGAATATCTTGCGCATATCCTCATTGACGAGGGTATGCCGGCGGATGCCCGTTGAGAACGTATTGAACTGCTCCTGAGTGGGCAGTTCACCGTAGATCAGTAAGTAAGATACCTCCAGAAAAGAGGCTTTCGACGCCAGGTCTTCAATTGAATAACCGCGATAGCGCAGGATTCCCTCCTCGCCGTCTAAGAACGTAATGGCACTCTGGGTAGCACCGGTATTCTTGTACCCTCGGTCGAGGGTGACGTAACCCGTCTGGTCACGGAGGTTGGAAATATCAACGGCGTTTTCGTTTTCTGTTCCTTCCAGAGTGGGGAAGGTATACGATTTGCCGTCTACGATCAGTTCAGCAGTGCTTGCCATACGTGCGTGCGGGGGTAAAAGAAATTCAGCGTTAATGGGTTGTGTGCCCGTACTAAGAGCAGCGGGCGAAATTAGTACCAAAAGCAATCGAATACCCTGCTACAACATCGAAAAGTTCAAAGACATAGTAGGGGCAGTCATACAACTCCAAATGTAAGCAAGCGGTTTCCATCCAGCACATCAATACGGCGCTTTGGTATATTTGCTTTATGATTATTTCGCCACATGTGAAAATATGCTGTATCCGTGATGACGAGGAGGCCCGGTTGGCTATAGCAATGGGCGCAGCTGCTTTAGGGTTGGTTGGGGCAATGCCCAGCGGTCCGGGGGTGATCACCGACGGACAAATTGCGGCTATTGCCAAACGGGTGCCACCTCCGGTTGCCACGTTTCTACTGACAAGTGAAACCGACGCCGATCAGATCATTGCGCACCAGCAACGGGTGAACACCAATACGGTTCAGATCGTGGATGCTCTTCGACTAGGTACGTATGACCAGATACGTGCCGCCTTACCGGGGATACGGCTGGTTCAGGTGATCCACGTCATTGACCAGTCATCCGTGGAAGAGGCCCTGCACATTGCCCCGCATGTGGATGCGTTGCTGCTCGACAGTGGGAACCCTACTCTCGCGGTGAAAGAATTGGGTGGCACAGGCCGGGTACACGACTGGGCGCTGAGCCGGCAGATTCGGGAGCTGTCGCCGGTGCCCATCTTTCTGGCTGGTGGGTTACGACCCGACAATGTGCGGCAGGCCATCGAGGCGGTTCAGCCGTTTGGGCTCGATCTGTGTAGCGGCGTGCGCACCAACGGACAGCTAGACCCTGTGAAGCTGGAAGCATTCATGACGCAGGTCTTTAATCAGTGAGTGAAAGCAATAGAGGGTAGTTCAGGCACTGGGCGTTGCCACAGTCTATTGCCTACCGTGGCAGCACGCAGCGCCTGAACTACCCTTTAAAATAGTTACTTCATTTTTACCAATGTAACGCCTTGCCCGCCCCGATCGGCGTGTTCGTCGGCCATGCCGGCTACCTGCTTGTAAGAGCGGAGGTGATTACGCACCAGAGTCCGTAGGATACCGTCGCCTTTGCCATGTACAATGCGAAGTTCGGGGTAACCGAGCATCAGGGCACTGTCCATGAATCGGTCGAGTTCGCCGAGCGCTTCTTCACCGCGATACCCCCGAATGTCGAGGTTAAACGAAAAATTCATCATCTTCTCGTTTAGGTCCATACCCTGGCTACGGGGCTTCTCGCGGATACCTACGGCCTCCCGGTAGGTCTTGCGGCTTACCTTTTCGAGCCGGTTCAGCTTAATGTTCGACTTTAGCTCGCCGATCCGGACTTCTGCATCTTTACCCCGAATGGCCAGTACTTCGCCAATTGCCGTTTGCCCGTCGATGCGCACGTAACTTCCCACGCCAATGGGCGTATTGTCGTTTACAAATTCTTCTTCGGGCTCTTTTGGTTTGGCGGGTTCAACCACCACTTCAGGCTTCAGCTCCTTCTGGTCAAACTGCTGTAGTTCAGCACGTACCTGGCGCGTCGTATCTTTGTCAGCCTTCGATTCCTTGATCTCACGAATCGTGTTTTCGATGCGCTGATTGGCTTCCTGCACCAGCGTTTTTGCCTTGGCTTTGGCCGTGTTCAGCAATTGCTTCTGTTCGTTGTCGAGCCGGGTTTTCAGGGCCGTATACTCCGCTAGCTGCTGCGATACTTTCCGCTGTTTGATGCTGATATCGAGGTTCTTTTCAGAAAAAACACGCTTCTCAATATCCAGTTCTTTCAGTAGTTTCTCGAAGTTCACCTGCTGGTTGCCCAGTTTCTCCTTGGCGCGCTCAATTACGGCGTTAGGCAGATTGATCTTCCGGGCAATCTCAAACGCGAACGATGAGCCGGGTCGGCCCATCTCCAGTTCGTAGAGGGGCTCCAGCTTCTCGCCATCAAAGCGCATGGCTCCGTTGATGAGGCCTGCTGTTTTATCAGCAAAGACTTTCAGGTTAGTGTAGTGCGTATTTATGACACCATACGCGCCCGACTTATTGAGTTCTTCCAAGATAGCCTCGGCAATAGCACCGCCCTGCCCTGGTTCAGTACCGGTACCAAATTCGTCGATCAGGAAGAGCGTACGTTTGTTGGCTCCCACCAGAAACTTCTGCATGTTGGTCAGGTGCGACGAGTACGTACTAAGGTCATTTTCCAGCGATTGTTCATCACCAATGTCGATAAACAGGTTCTGGAACACTCCCATATCGGAATACTCGGCCATAGGCACCAGCAAGCCGCACTGCATCATGTACTGCAGCAGGCCAATGGTTTTTAGGGCAATAGACTTACCACCCGCGTTGGGGCCGGAAATAATCAGAATGCGCTGCTGATCGTCGAGAAGAATGTTGAGCGGCACTACGCTCTTTTTCTGCTTCTGATGCGACAGATAGAGGAGGGGGTGTCGGGCGGCAGTCCAGTTCAACACTGGACGGTTCATCACCTGCGGCATACCCGCCTGTAGTTCGCCAGCTAGCTTTGCCTTGGCCCGAATAAAGTCGATCTGCGCCAGGAAGTTGACCGCTTTACTCAAATCAGGTAGAAAGGGACGGATCTGATCGGTTAGGGCCAGCAAAATCCGGTATACCTCGCGGCGTTCTTCATATTCCAGTTCACGTACCTCGTTGTTGCCATCGAACACTTCAGCGGGTTCAATGTACACGGTTTTGCCCGTGTCGGACTCGTCATGAACGAAGCCCCTTATCTTCCGCTTGTGTTCGGCCGCCAACGGAATAACCAGCCGTCCACCGCGAATAGTCAGGCCCAGATCGTCGGGAATCCAGCCTTGCTGGCGGGCGGTGCGCAGGATACTGTCGAGGCGTTTGCGCAGGTTGGCCTGTTCAGAGATAATGCGGCGGCGAATGCTGGCCAGTTCTGGGGAGGCATTGTCACGAACATGGCCACGATCGTCAATGACGCGCTCGAGGGCAGCCAGTAGGTTTTTGTCGACGGTTACGGGCTGGGCCAGTTCGGCGAGGTAGGGGTATTGGTCTTCTTCCTGATTGGCCAGAAAGCGCAGGCAGTCCTGAATGGTTTTCAGGGCCAGTTTCAGGTCAAAAAACTCATCTTCCATGAGTGTGATCCCTTCTACGCGGGCCTTCTGCAATTGAGGACGCACATCGAGGTAATTACTCTGCGGAAAATCGGGTTCGTATTGTACGATCTGCGTAAACTCGTAGGTCTGACGCAGCAGCTTATCAATCAGTTGGTGATTGTCGGAAAAGCGAATCTTATCCACATAGTCCTGCCCTAGGGGGGATATGCAGGCCTGCCGCAGCAGTTCGCGGATTTTATCGAAACCTAATTTTTGTTCGAGGGTATTGGGGTAAAGCATTCAGGAGATCAAGCCGTTCGTTAGCAGGCCTTATGCTATAACACCAGGGCGAGGGTAGGGGTTCTGTTTAGCCAACTAAGCAAGCCTCACTAACAAACAAATAAGAGTTGGTCAACGTGAGCGTACTCATCCGTCAACCAACTCTTTTTCTTAATGAGACGTGCTTTGTGACTTACTTCACGCTTTTGCCCACGCCAATCAGGTCGTCAGCCGACATATACCCAATGGCTTTTTTCACTACGCGACCATTGCCGTTGATGAACAGAAGTGTGGGGTACGCTTCCAACGGATACATCTGGGCAAGCGCAGGGCCTTCGCCTTTCTCCATGTCCATCTTCACATTTATGAATTTTTTGTTGAAGTAATCACCAACTGTCTTTTGGGTGAATACATTCTTCTGCAACATTTTGCATGGACCACACCAGCTAGCGTAGGCGTCCAGGAAGATCAGCTTGTTTTCTGCTTTTGCTTTCTTCAGAATATCGGCCCAACGAGCGCTGGTAAACTGAATCCCCGCCTTCGATTCATCGTCATTGGCTGGCGTGAATGACGAGGCGGTAAAGAGAACAACAAGGCACAGGCTAAGTAATTGACGCATGATTGGGGAACGGTTATGATACGTATCTAACGAATAGATACCGCACTTTCGTTTCTGTGTACGAGTGCGGTAGCCAAATTTACCCCCAATACCGAAAATGCCAATCAAATTTTTGGGTAGAACCTACAGGAGAAATAGCGTCGCTACCAATTGAATCGGATTAGCAACGCTATCTGGTCTGTAGACCCTACCCAAAAACTTGATTGACGTACTCGATTACCGACTGTTACTCTTCAGTAGTCCGGTTCCAGTCAGCGTCGGCTACGTGGGTTGGCCGTACTTGCTCTGATCCGTATTCTGTGTCGGTTGTCAGCACAGGCTGGTCGCTGCTGTCTGTTGTGGTGTCATCACCCTCAGCAGCTACAGTGTCTTCAATGGCCTGTACGTCTTCGGCTACCGACGTATTGTTGGCCCGATCGTTCAGGCGAGAAGGCAACTCGTTGTCAAGATTCTTGTCGTTCAATTGCGCCATGCCTCCGTCGGGTGAACTACCCATGGTGCTGTGCATTTGACGAGCCGCGTGCGACTCAGTACTTTCTTTGCGGATGTTGCTTGATACGCTCATGATTTCGTTGAGTTTACGTGATTATTAATTGATTTAATACGTTGGCTGATGATCGGTTGACGTACCTGTTTCGGCTACGTCTTCTTCGGTTTCTTCCTGTGAGACAGAAGAATCTGTATCATCGTCGGTTTCGTCATCCTCCCCATCCTGTTTCTTAGCTTCCAGTTGGGCGTTGGGTACGTTTACAACAGGATCAGACGCGTAGTCATCCGGGCCAGCCGTTGTTACACTGACAGTCGAAGTGTTGGTCTGGTTCGCGCCCGCAGCAGCGTTCTGCTTGCCCTCTTCGGTGACTTCCATTGTGCTGTTGTCCATGTCGCCCATCCGGATCACACCGTTCTCGCTATCCATGTCAGTGCTGCCAATTCCCCGGATGTTGCGGCCATTCTGACCATCCCGAACTTCTGTGCTGTCTAATCCATTGGCTGAGTTCTCCAGCTCTTCCCGGTTACGGTTGTCGCTTTCAAAATCAGGGTTAGCGGAATCATCGCTACTATAGGCTAATTTGGTTTGGTCGGTATCCATAATTTGAGTCTATTAAATCGGTTGAGTTACAATAGAACTACTTCGAGACCAAAAAGTTGAGTTATTCGATAGTATGAATCATGTATCAACATCCTTTAAATAAAAATAGCGATGTACCGTACCTATTGTAAAGTGGAATTTATGATATTTGGTAACTCAAAAGACACATAGTTTGCCCCTTAGGCTACTGAATACAAGAAACTATTATATACTGACTAGTTACACCATATCTAGCCGTCCTGATCTTAATAGTTGGATAAAGCGTAATTAGAAAGCGAGCCGATGCTATCGACTCGCTTTTTCGTTTTTAGGCTATTGTATACAACAGAAGGCCATCAAGTTGATGGCCTTCTGTTGGGTAATCTGTCAGCGGAGTAATCTAGTCAACATCCCAGAATAAGCGGGTAGTGAACACATCGATCGTGCCCTGTGCACTTACGTTTTTACCGTTCGACCCTGACTCTGAGTTTGGATAGTAGAAGCGGAGCGGACGTTTGGTTTCACCAACGATCTGAATGCTTTGTGGTGTCACCGGCATATTCGTTCTTCTGTACTCGGCCCAGGCTTCCAGACCGCTGAAGTTCGTTGTCGCAATCCACTTCTGTAGATAGATAGCGGCTAGCTTATCGGTAGACGCATCCCAGTCGTAGTTATTGATCTTGCTCCCCTTGTAGGCAGTGGCTCCTGCGGTGTTGGCACCCAGCACGCGGAACGACTGAAGAATACCCGCCTCAAAGTAAGACTGAGCCGTACCCGGCAGCGTTACATCACTATACCGCTGTTTAGCTTCTGCCAGCAGGAATTGTACTTCCGCAGCCGTCATCAAAATGTAAGGGCGGTTGTATTCGCCTTTCACGATCAGGCTTGGCCCGAGTGAGCTGGTATTGGCAGGCAGGTAACCCGAGCTAACACCAAACGGTGTACCATTGTAGTTAGCTGCTACCTCTTTCTGTACACTGGTACCCGGAACAGAGCCATTTTCGCCACCGTTAGCATACGCAATGCGCTTCAGACGGAGTGTGTCACCGGCTGCTTTCAGGTTAGTGAACAGGAATTGCGTTAATCGGGGGTAGTTGTTTAAGGCCCGCTTAGCGCCGTTGGCATCATAGCCCCAACGATCGTAGATCGGATTCAATTTGCCGGCCGTAGCCAGGTAGAAGAAAGAGCCGCCAACGCCTACTTCTTCGCCGGTAATGAAGCCTGAGCCCTGTGTAACAATTTTGTTCAGCTCCGTTTTAATATACGTGTCTCTGCCTGAAATTTTAGACTGACGCATCAGAATCCGCATCTTCAGCGAGTTCGCAAACTGAATCCATTTGGTCGTATTGCCTCTGAAGACGATATCGGCACCGGTGAAGGCACTGGCAAACGCATTGGCTTTCAAATCAACGATTGCCTCGTCCAGCAGGGGAATCAGTGTTTCATACACCACCTTCTGATCGTCGAACGTAGGCGCCAGGACTGCACTGCCTTTGAGAGCATCTGTGTACGGTACGTTACCATACATATCAACCAACTGTTGATACAACATGGCTTTCATCACCTTGGCAGGGCCTTTCAAAAACTTCTGGTTGTAGCTATCGGCGTTGTCAATCACAAACTGATAGTCCTGCAGGTTGTCGTAATACCCATCCCAATAGTTGAAATCACCATTGGTAAAGTTGTAGGCGAACAGGGTTGTGCTGATGATGTAGCCATTTCCCTGTGTCCATTGGCCCGACCAGTAGGAACCGGTTTCGTTGGGGCCAACCATGTTTGTCGACGTCGTATTCAGCGCGTTGGTAAATACGTAGTTCGGCGATGCTGTAGGTAACGTATTTGGGTTCGTGTTGATGTCGAGGAATGATTCCTGACAAGCACTACCAAACAGGCCTACGACAGCAAGTATAACTAATGACTTTAATTTCATGTGAAGTCGATGTCAATTTGTACTAGAATGTAAGATTGATGTTTACACCATACTGACGTACCGGCGGAGTCTGTGAGGTATTGTTGATCCCCAGACCGTTACCTGACGTAAAGCTGTACTCAGGGTCGGTGTAGTAGTTCATTTTGTCTACGATGGTAATCAGGTTACGACCGTAAAGAGCTATGCTCGCGCCCGACAATACCTTTGTTTTCGACAATACCTTTGAGGGTATGTTGTACGAGAAATTGATATCGCGAAGCTTAATGAACCACGCTTTGTTGACGAAGTTTTCTGAGATCAGACGGTACTGGTCAACCCAGAGAGAATATTCTGGCTCACGTACTTTAATCGTTGTGTTTGGCGTCACGGTTCCATCGGCGTTCAGCACGGCTGAGTTCGGAAAAATCTGATCCGATCGGTTATCCGTCCATTTGCCAGAACCCGTGAAGGTCATCTGGCGGCCCAGGTCGCTAAACATGTAGTTACCACCGCGGTATTCAAAGTTGAACGTAAAGCCGAAGTTGCCATAGGTCATTTTCGAGCCCAAGCCAACAATGTCACGTGGTAACGTACCCCCACGCGGCGAAAGGGTAGACTGACGCAGTGGGTAACCCGTAGTCGCGTTGATCAACCGGTAGCCCGATCCGTCTGGTGCGTACTGGTAACCATCTGTCTTCAACATCGGGAAACGCTGGCCTTTAATCACGTTCGTGCTGGCGTATGAGTAGCCGCTCACGAAGAACTCATCGATACCAGGGTACAGGTCAACTACTTTGTTGTCGTTGTACGAGTACCGCAGGCTGGCATCCCACTCAAACTTACCGCCGCGGGCAATCAGGTATTTCAGTTCTGCCTCGTACCCCCAGTTCTTAGTTTCACCTACGTTGATCAGCAGATTCGAGAAGCCCGTTGTGTTTGGCACCTTTACCGTAATCACCTGTCCTTTCGACGTCTGCGTGTAGGCCGATACGTCTAAGTTGATCCGGTTGTTGAAGAGCTGAAATTCGCCGCCTACTTCCGACGAATACACGACTTCAGGCTTTAGGTTAGCATCAGGCAGGGTGTTGCCTACCGTTAAGCCTACAGTGTTGCCATAAGGGAAGTTGGCGCCGTTGTTGTACACCAGATCGAGGCCATAGAGGGGTACGTTGTCATTGGCGTTCTTGTTATAGTTCACCCGGAATTTAGCGTAGTTCACGATCGAACTCTTCAAACCTGGAATTGCATCCGTAGCGATAAACGACAGGGCAACACCATAGTAAGGATACGAGTAGAAATCGGTTGGACGGGTTGGCTTGTAGAACAACGACGTCTGATCATACCGGAACGTACCGTTCAGGATCAGGAAATTCTTGTAGTTAGTCGTTAAGTCAGCGTAGTAACCTACCCGGCGCTGCAGCGTGTTCGATTCACCACCGGTTAATTCACCCTGCCGGTTGGCTACGTTGAATACATCTGGTACAACGATCGAGCTTGAACCAATAGTTATCCCCTTCGTAGCCCGCTGGTAAAGACTGGTACCCAGGAGTAATTTGTTCGAGAAGTCACCGATATCCTTCGAGAACAGAAGCTGTAACTCGTTATTGATTACGTTTTCTGTAGACGAGTAATCCGTAACAGAACCGAGGTTGTCGGTAATGGCGCGGTAAATACCAGTACCATCGCCGTCGCGGAAGAACGGAGCAGGAATGAACGACTTGGTTTTAGCCCAGTCTGAGTACAGGAATTTCTTGGTGTAGTCTTTACCAGTACGTGAATTGTTCATCACACCGAGTCGGTTGGTGATGGTAGCCCATGGCGCTACTTTGTACGTCAGGCTCAGGTTACCCGTCAGGTTGGCATCTTTATAATTTCTACGGTTGTTGTCCGCATTGAAATACGGGTTGTTGTAGTAGTCGTTATAAAAACCGTTTGGATTAGCAAAGGGGTTGTTTTGCCAGTCGCGCAGGTCGTTCAATGGCAGGTTAGCTGGCTGGTTGATTACGTCGTTGTAGAAGTCGGCCGACGTTCTGTCGTAGTTTGCCTGCGTGTAGCTGGCGTTGAAGCCGGTTGTCAGTTTGCTGTACTCACGCGTAGCTGATAAACGGGCACCCGTCCGCTCGCTCTTGTCGTGCGGAACGATACCGGCAATCTTCTGATTTTCTACCGACATGTAGAACGAACTCGTCTCGTCGCCACCCTGGAAGCTCACTTGGTTGTTCATCGACACGCCCGTATCGAAGCTGTTCAGACGCCCGTTTTTAACGGGTGCGTACGGTACAATCAGTTGACCGCCATCTTCCGTGGTCCGGCCTAACATCCGCAGTGAACCATCGAACGGGTCACCAAACTGTTGGTTTTCGTACGAGCGCCAGTTGCCCTGCATTCGCACCAATGGATCGCTGCTATAGCCAGCTGAGCCGAACGAAGGATAATAGTGAGAGCCTGAGCCGTATTTTTCCTGGAACTGAGGCAGGAAGCTGATTTGCTCAATATTGGTGCTGTTTGAGTAACCTACTTTGATTTTGCCTTTGGCTCCCTTCTTTGTTGTAATGATCAGGGCACCGTTAATGCCGGCCGAACCATAGAGTGTAGCAGCCTGCCCCCCTTTCAGGATAGAGACATTGTCAATATCGTTCGGGTTGATGAGCGCCAGTACCGTAGAGGTCGTTTGCATACCATCGAGAACAACCAGTGCTTCGTTGTTACCCGTCAGTGACCGGAAACCACGGAGTACAATCTTTACAGATGGGTCTACGCTGTTGTTCACGTTATACACAGCCAAGCCCGTTACCTTACCCGACAGGGCCTGAGCCAGTTGCGGCGACCGGCCAACGGTAACATCTTCAGTCGCCACTTTAGAAACGGCGTATCCGATTTCCCGTGGGCTTTTCCGAATGCCCTGAGCTGTTACAACCACTTCCTGAAGCTGTGACGCATCGGGCTTCATGGTAATATCCAGTGCGGTTTGTGTACCAGTGATAACCTCCTGGTTCAGGAAACCGATGAATGAGTAAATCAGCCGTACGGTGCCAGAAGGCACGCTGATCTTGTATTGGCCATCCACATCGGTGGTGGCGCCACGTGTTGAGCCTTTGATGGCGATGTTTACGCCTGGCATAGCTGCACCGTCCTCGGCCGAGGTCACCCGGCCGGTAATTACCCGGTCCTGTGCCAATAGAGGAACACTAATGAAGCACAGCAGTAATTGTGCTAGCAGTAAAAGTTTTCTCATGGTGAGATTGTTGATTAGTTTATTGGAATTGTTAAGCTGAGGTTAATATTTTTCAAAACTACCAGATAGTTATCTAGTGAACAAGCTTCACGATACGCTGTAGAGGTATTTTGTTTTGTATCGGCATTAATAACCTATTAAAAATTTTGCGTTATGTATATATATAGAATTATTATCAGCATAAAATGTCATATTAACAAATCAAGTCCCCTTTATTAATTAATAAAATTATGGCCACTGCCAGCCTGACTTTAATTGATTGTAGCCTGTTGCCTGAAAACCAGAAAGGCCCCTGTCAGTTGACAGGGGCCTTTCTGGTAGAGGTTAATAAGCTACTTGCTTAGCGGGGACGCGCGTACGTCAGCACCTCATCCCAGGTAACCCGGATGTTTGGAGCTGCCGCCACTACGCTTGGCTGGCGCATATTATACTTAATCTTAATGGTTTTGCTCGATGCCGTGTAGGTATTTACGCCGGTCGGGTCTAGTTGAGCCGAACGGGTATTACCGGCAGGCTGACCATAATAATTAGTCACGCCAACAATTTTGTCGGTAGCCGGGTCGAACTCTATCACAGCTGCAAAAGAGCCATAAACACTTATCCCTGTACCTGTGTAGAAAACATGGAATGGCGCATTATAACCGTATTCCCGTTCAACAACAACACATTTGGTAGCTGATACCGTTTCCAGCGTGTATTCAAGTGGCTCACCAATCTGGTTCATGTGCTTGAACGCGGCGTTGGTTACGTCGGTCATTGTACCGGTTACCGTGTAAACACCATCATACTTATTCTTGGCGTTCACATTGATCAGAATCGTACCGAAGTTGCCGCTGATGGTACCTGATGAGATCGATTTGATCTGCACGGGCAGCACATACGCTTTACTGAAGTCGAAGTTGTTGCTTTTGAACTTAAGGGCCACTTTGGCAGTACGCTGGCCTTTGGGAATAACAACCGAGGTTGGCAAAACGTACAACGATGCAGGAATCAGATCGTAGGCGGTGCTTTGCTCAGTATTGTACTGAGTCAATGCAGCTGGATCGGTACCCAACGTTACGGTGATATCTTCAGGTGCTACATTGGCACCTGAGTAACTTACCGTAATCGGGAACTCATTCTCGGCAGCCAGATCGAACGCCTTCGTGTACAACGCATACTTGCTACCGTAGGGAGACAGGAAATCAGTTGGGTTTTTGAACTCAACGACATTAACCGAATTGGCTGGATCTAACGAGAGTTTATCGTCAAGGCAAGAGGTCATAGTGGCGCCTACAAGAAAGAGGCCAACTACTTTTATGAAATTTTTCATGTTCATCTAAATCAGTTTGGATCCCAGAAAATCAGATCGGCGAATTGGTTGACCGCCTTAAAATTGGCTGCGTTATACGACTGCTCCGATGATGGATACAGGATACGGGTTGGCAGTTTGTCAGGACGGGTCGAGTTCGATTTGTTCGAGGCAATGTTGGTGTAGCCATTGCCAGCTGGGTTTGTTTTTGGGTAACCTGTGCGGCGGTACTCGTTCCAGCCCTCTTCTGAGTTGATCATGTTCAGCGCAATGTATTTCTGCGTAATGATCGCCTCAAGGCGCTGTTCGTTGGTAGTAGCCAGGCCGATATTGACTAGGTAGCTCGTAGCGTTGTCGGCTTTGTAGGTAGCCACGTCAGCCGCTACGTTCTTGCCGGTACCAATCGCGTTGTTTACGTCTTTGTACAGGTACGTGAACGACTGTGTGATACCCTGATCGAAGCTTGTAGCAAACGCACCTGGCAGGTAGCCCTTCAATTGTGCTTCAGCCTGCAGGAAGTACGATTCGGTAGCCAGCATAATTGGCTGCCCCATTGATGGCCCTTTCAGAATGCCCAGGGCATTAGTGATGCTCGATGCGCTGTTGAACGTACCGGTATACCAGGTAGAATAGTTGGTAATAACTGTTGGCGCGTTATTCTCGTTACCCAACTGGTTCACAGGCGTGGTGCCAGCCGTAAAGTTCTTGAATATAACTGCACCACGGCCATTATCAACCAGCTTTTGGCCTTTGTAAAAGCCATAAATAAACTGCGTTGGAATCCGTGATGAGTTAGCGAGCGCACCAGCTACATTGTAGCCCCATGAGTTCCACATTGGGTTCTGCTTGCCATCCTGCTTCAGGTAACCGGGGTTAACGATCGCGTCAGTAGTCAGGAAGCCCAGTGTCTTGTCGAGTGCTGCCATTTTCGTTGTTACAAACGAAGATAGGGCCGAAACGCCCGATATACGAACCAGAATACGGAGCTTGAGCGTGTTGGCAAACTGCTTCCACAGTGTCATGTTACCGGCGAAAAGTGGGTCAGACGAGGCGTTCAGAGCTACCGGGAATTTAGCACCGTTGATTTCGGTGATCGCGTCATCCAGCTTCACGATCAAATCCTGATAGATCGTCGCTGCGTTGTCGTACTTAGGCGTACGACCTGCGTTACCCTGAAGGGCTTCTGTGTAAGGCACATCACCGAAGGCATCAACCAAGCGCTGATACTGTAGCGCCGTCATGATCTTGGCAGTAGCGCTGAAGTAGCTCTGACCGGCCACACCAGCCGACTGGTCGATTACGTATTTGTAATCCTGTAGGTTATCGTAAGTGCTTACCCAAAGGCCGTTGTAGTCAGCCGCTACCAGATTATAGTTCAATAGGTTGCCGAAACCTGAGAACCCACCGGCGTTGGCCACATAACCGCCAAAATGAGCACCGTAGTTATTGTAAGAGACTGTCAGCGCGGCAGTACCAACAATGGCTTGTGGTAATACAAGCGGTGCCGATACGCTGGTTGCTGAGTTTGGATTGGTATTGATATCCAAATAGTCTTTGCACGAGGTTGTGCCCAGGGCTACCAGGGTCAACAACCCGAAAATAAGATTCTTTTTCATCGTTTGTCAATTAGAAAGTTAACGATACAGTACCGCCGAAATACCGGGCTGGTGGAGTCTGACCAAGGGTCGTGAAACCTACCGCGTTGCTGTCTGTGCCGTTGGCACTGTACTCTGGGTCAGTGTACAGGTTTGATTTTGGAACCCAGATAAATAAATTACGTCCCTGCGCGCTGATTGTTGCCCCTTTAATGAACTTAGTTTTTGCCAGCAATGTGCGAGGGAATTCGTAAGCAATGGCTGCTTCCCGGAATTTCCAGAAGCCAGCTGAGTTTACGTAGTTTTCGCCGATACCAGTGTTGCGAGTACCGTCAGTCCAGAAGTCAGCACCGCCGCTGCGAACGGCAATGTTGGTGTTGGCTACGTAGTTGCCATCAGCACCGAGGTACGATGAATTTGGAATTACGAAACGATCGCGGTTATACCAGGCCGTACGGATACCAGCTCCCGAGAAATCGTAACCGGTTGAAATGGCATTGTAGATATAGTGACCGTTACGGTATTCAAATACCGTGGTGAACCGCAGTCCTTTGTAGCGCAGGGTGGTGTTCAGACCTACGATGTGGGGTGGGTTAGTGATACCTACGTCGCTGAAGCTACCGTTGCTGGCTGGGTAACCTGTAATTGGGTCAACGATGATACGGCCTTGTGGATCGCGGTTGTAGGTAGTCGTCTGCAGCAGTGGGAAAGGTGAGCCTTTCTTGGCCAGAATGCGCGATGCAGAACCAGAGCTCGACAGAATCAGTTGATCTGACTGCTCAGACAGTGAAATAACCTTGTTCCGGTTGAGGGTGTAGTTAGCACCTACCGAGAATTCCAGACCATTGGCCAGTTTAATAGGCGTCACGTTCAGGTACGTCTCCAGACCTTTGTTCTCTACCTCACCAACGTTGGTCAGTAGGCTTTGGAAACCTGAAGCAGATGATACGAATACCGAAATCGTCTGATCAACCGTGTTGGTTTTGTAGACCGTCAGACCACCGGAAATGTTGTATTTCTTCAGTTCGAAATCGAGACCGGCTTCTGCACCAGTGGTAATCTCAGGTTTCAGGCTCGACGATACCAGACCGTTGTTGATAGTGAAACCAGCACCGCTGGCGTATGGGTAGCCATAAGCCTGACCAAACGTGGTGTTCAGGGCGTAGGCACCAAACGTAGTTGAGTTACCCAGGTTGATCTGACCTACCTGTGAGTAACCACCACGTAGCTTCAGGCTCTGTAACCAGGTTGTGTTTTGCAGAGCTGGAATAGCGTCGGTAGCAATGAACGATACGTCGGCCGATGGATAGAAGAACGAACGGTTCTCTTTCGCCAGGATCGAACGCCAGTCATTACGCGCCGTTACGTGCAGGTACAGATACTCTTTGAAGCCCAAACGAGCTTCGCCATATACACCAGCCTGACGGGCCGTGTAGTTGCCTTCGCCAGCACCTGGGTTGTTCAGTGAGTTGCTGATGTTGTACAGGCCGTTGATAACCAGACCGTTGGCGCTAACGCTCACGTCTTTTGCCTGGTTGTCGCGGAAGCTAACACCACCCACCAGATCAAGGGTAAAGTTGGTGCCGATGTTGGCACGGTACTGAGCCAGGAAGTCGTTTACCAACTGTGTGTTGAACCCGCTGTAGTCAGAGACAGCACCGGCGTCATCTGTCTTAGATGAACCAGAGATGCTCTTGGTGTAATCTGAGAAGGTGAACTTGCCTGAGGTGTTCTTGGTCGACACGTTGCGGGTAGTGATACCCACACGATACGTTAGCGTTAGCCGCTCAAGCGGTTTGTAGCGCAGTTCCATGTTGCCCTGGAAGTAATCGTTCCGGGTCAGGCTGCGGTTGTTCTGCAACGTGTAGTACGGGTTGTCGTAGTATTCGTTGAAGTAGCCATTTGGGTTTGCAAATGGATCATTCTGCCAATCCTTGTACTTCGTTACGTCGACCTGACCGGGTGACATCAGCAGGTTTTCGTAGGCCGTACCGGTAGCGCTGCTAATGTCGTAGCGGTTAGCAATGAAGTTGGTGTTGAAGATCGCCGTCAGGTTCTTGTAGATCTGGCGTGTGCTGTTGGCACGAATGCTGTACCGCTTGTAGCCATCGTAAGGAACTGTCGATTTCTGATCGAAATACTGACCCGAGAGGTAATACGTCGACTTATCGTCGCCTGATGAGATGCTAAAGTCGGTCTGATTAGCGAGACCTGTCTGCCAGAATTTCTCACGTGAACCGGCATACTGGTACGGTACAGACTGGATAGAACCGTCTTGTAAGGGCTTTCCGATAGGCACAATCGAGCCGTCGAAAGCGGGGCCATACTGCTGGTTCTCGTAAGGTGTATACGAAGGTACGTCATCAGGGGTAGTACCTGAGCCGAAGCTCCGCTGCAACTGAGGCAGGTAACTTACCCGCTCAACGGTAGTGGTGTTCGAAATTTTCACCTGCGTCTGACCCGCCTTACCTTTTTTGGTAGTCACGATCAGGGCACCATTCGAGGCGTCAGAGCCGTAGAGGGCGGCTGCACCGGCACCGTTCAGTACCTGAATGTCTTCGATATCTTCCGGGTTAAGGTTACCCAAAATGCTGTTTGGCGAGATGATGTTATCGATGATAATCAGTGCCTGGTTGTTACCTGTCAACGACCGGTTACCACGCAGTACCAATCGGTACGTTGGGTTAACGCCGCTGCTCACCGCCGAGATCAGCAGACCCGGAACCTTACCCGACAGACCCGCCGCAATGTTCGACGACTTACCCTGGGTGATCTCCTGCGACTTTACGGTAGTAGACTGGCTACCCAGTGCACGACGCTGAGCCGTGATACCACCTGCCGTGATGACAACCTCGTTCAGGTTCGTGGCATCGGGTGTCAGGGTAATGTTCAGCGTTGTTTGGCTACCTGTTACCACTTCCTGGCTCACAAAACCGATGAACGAGTAGATCAGCCGAACGGTACCTGATGGTACACTGATCTTGTATTGGCCGTCAACGTCTGATGTTACGCCGCGTGTTGTGCCTTTGATTGAAATATTTACCCCCGGCATAGCAGCGCCATCCTCAGCCGAGGTAACACGTCCGGTAATTACCCGGTCTTGTGCCAGTAGAGGAACACTAATGAAGCACAGCAGTAGCTGTGCTATCAGTAAAAGTTTTCTCATGGTTAGAAAGTTGATTAGTTTACTCTGAGTATTAAAGAGAAATTAACATTTTTTCAAAACTACCAGATAGTTGTTAAGCGAACAAATCGGACTTGCGCTTTTTGGCATTGTATTTATATGGTATAAGTATGATATGCGTCTATAATATTCGCTTTCTAGGCTGTAAAGGCCATTAATACGGTCGATTTGCAACTTTAATTCTAGGTTAAGCTGGTAATAGTTCTATAAGTATAGTAGCTGAATAGTGCCTTGGCTAGATGGAAATAAGTAGCACTTCTTCATCTGACTAACTACCCCCAACAACAAAGCGGTGCCCATTTTCATAGGCACCGCTTTGTTGTTGGGGGTAGTTAGAGACCGAACGAATCAGTTGCTTACTTACCGCTCCCGTAGAAATGTCCACTGTTCATCCCAGACTGCCCGGATGTTTGGTGGCGTTGTTACTACACTAGGCTGACGCATCTGGTACTTGATCCGAATACTCCTGTTAGCTGGGTTGAACGCATTCACACCAGTGGGGTCCAATTGAGCTGAGCGAGTGTTGCTGGCTGGCTGACCATAGTAGTTTGTCACCGAGATGATTTTGTCCGTTGCCGGGTCGAATTCAATTACGGGAGCAAAATTGGCATAAGTGCTGATACCCGTTCCTGCCCAAAATGGAGTGCCCGGTGAGTTATTGTAAGTCAGCACGCACTTTGTTGCCGAAACGGTTTCCAATGTGTAATCAACTTGGCGGCCTGCTGTTGCTAAGCTTGAGAAAGCTGAATTTGTCACATCGACCAAAGTGCCAGTTGGCCGGTATACGCCATCATACTTATTCTTTAGCTTGACCAGGATGATCTTGTATCCATAATTGCTGCTGACGGCCAGATTGTTATCTGTACCGGTTACCCGGACAGGCAAGGCATAATCCGAATCATTGAAGGCACCGGGATCAGCAATCTTATCGCTGCCTGTCGAGAAGTTGATCGATACCGGAGCCAGGCGCTGACCCGCTTTGATCACTGTGCTTGTAGGAAGCTGATACAGCGTCGCAGGAAGCGCCTGGTAATCGGTGCCGTTTGCTGTGTTATACTGAGTCAACACGGCCGGGTCAACCGCCAGATTAACGGTTACGTCCTGTCCCAGGGTTTTTGGGCCCGACAGGTTTACGTTGAACGAGTAACTAACCGGCGTGCTCTGAATAGGAAACGCCGCGTTGGGCGCTACACCGTAAAAAGCCGACGTTGGAATATCGATTACCGGACTAGCGCCCGCGAAATCAACGAAGTGTTCATCATCCTTGAGGCAGGAAGTCAGCCCTAAGGCCAGGCTCCCTGCCAGAAATAGACTGAGAAATTTTTTCATGATACGTGATGGAGTTATTACTTGATCCAGAAGATCTTAGTCTTGTCGAATTGGCTATCTGTTCCCTGTTCACGAACAGCTGTCTCATTGTACTGCGTCTCCGTTTGTGGATACAGCAGGCGAGAAGGTATTTGCTTGATTGAGGTACTTGGGTCCTGCGAAATCGGCACGGCTGGAATACCTGTGCGGCGATAGTCGCTCCACGCTTCAAAGGGGGCAATTCCGTTTAACGAGACCCATTTCTGAGTCAGAATAAGCGATAGCTTGTTCGTAGCCAGATCCCAGTTTACGTTGGCGTTGCCATTGTCGATGTATTGGCGGGCGTAATCTTCGGCAGTACCAACCTCATCTTCAATACCCAGGTAATCATACGACTGAATGATCGCCGACTCATACAAGGTTTTGGCATTGCCGGTGATGTAGCTACGTTGAACTGCTTCGGCCTGTAGGAACAGTGACTCGAATGACGACAAGATAACAGCGGGTTGCTCGGGGCTCTGCAATATACCCGGCCCGATACTCGACGTTTGGCTGTTGACCAGCGGCGAAATCGTACCGAAGTTCGTTGCGTTGAAGTTGTTCCCACTTACTGGGTTGTAAAACGCTGACGTACGGTAATCGCCAGTATTGATCAGGAAGCTTAGTGCATACAGGTTTGCCCGGTAGATGTTGTTGTTCTCAACTGGCTGCCCGTTTACACCTCGGCCATACGTGGCATACAGCGGATTTTGCTGATTCGCCGAGTTGGTATAGCCGGGGTTGATGGCCGCCGACTCGCCAGCCCGCAGAAACCCGTAAGGTGACGCTTTCAACACGGCCAGTGCTGACTGAACGAACGACTGCCGCTCGGCCTTCTCGCTCTGCCGCAAAATCATGCGAAGCTTCAGCGTATTGGCAAACCGACGCCACTTACCGATGTCGCCTTTGAACATAATGTCATTGGCGCCCGGGTTATTAATCGTTTCACCGGCCGCAGCCCGCGTTTCACCACTGGCAAACAGCGTCAGGGCGGCGTCGAGTTGTTTGAAGAGGTCTTCATAAACCGCTACACCCGTATCGTATTTGGGCTGGGCTACAGTCAGTCCCTGCAACGCATTGGTGTAGGGGATGTTGCCGTACGTATCGACCAGAATTTGAAAGTGAAACGCTTTCATGATCTTGGCCATTGCCTGAAGATTGGGCTGGTTTTGAGCCAGCGATTGCCGCTCAATGTAATTGTAGTTCTTCAGGTTCGTATACGCGTTGTTCCAGACCGCCTGGTTAAACGTGTTGGTGAACTGGTAGTTCTTATCCGATGTGGCGATCGAATAGTTACCACTGTAGTTCCAGTAGCCCATCCACAGGTTCAGAAACGTGAAACTTGTCTGATAGTAAGTGGCTGTGTTGGCCAGGGCATTGGGCAGTACCAGCTCAGGTGTGGCGGCCGTTACCTGGTTGGGGTTGTTGTTGACGTCGAAAAACTCGTCTTTACAGCCCGACGAAACGGCGAGCAGCAGAGCCAGTGATCCGATTGCTATTTTCTTGCTAATCATGAGTATGTTGGTGTTTAACGATTAGAAACCAACGCTCACCCGGAAACCGTAGAAACGGGTTGGGGGCGTCTGGTATTCGTCGGTGGTTCCTTGTGCGTTACTGTTGTCGAGTGAATATTCAGGGTCGGTGAAGACGTTCGTTTTCGGACGCAGCATCAGCAGATTCCGGCCGGTCAGCGCGACGTTAAAGGTTTTCACAAACTTGGTGAAGCCCAGAATGCTTGCGGGAATGTCGTAGCTCAAAGCCAGTTCACGCAGTTTCCAGAAATCGGCGCTTGTTACATAGCTCGAACCGGCGTTGTGGTAACCAGAGTTAGTCCAGAATTCGAGGTTCCCATCACGGGTTGTAACACTCGTATTGTTGCTGAACGATCCGTCGGCATTGGCAACCACTGAGTTCGGGAAGATGAAGTTCTGCCGATCGTTGTAGGTAGTCCGAATGCCGGCTCCCGTAAATTCAAGTGCGTTACCAATGGCATTGTAAATCACTGCGCCGCCACGGTACTCGACAACCGCATTCAGGGTAAGCCCCTTGTAGCCGAACGTGTTTGAGAAACCAAACCGGTGTTTAGGCTGGGTAGTCCCTTGGTATTTCAACTCTGTATCCAGAATGGGGTAACCTGTAGAAGGGTTGATAACCGGACGACCAACAAATTGACCTGTTGCATCAAAGTTTGGGCCATTCGGATTGGTGTTCTGCACACGAACGATATCCGTTGTGTAGAGCGCCGGGTAATTCTGACCCACAGCAGCATACACGTCTGAGCCGGCCCCATTACCAAGCGGAATGTTTACACGGGGAATCTGATCACCGTACATATCTGTAACAATGTTGTTATTGTAGGTGTAATTTGTTCCGATATTCCAGGTAAAACCGCCTGTATTGACGATAGGCCGGGTTGTCTTCAGTTCTACTTCGATCCCCTGGTTCTTCATCGTACCTGTGTTGATCAGCGCCGTGGTGTAACCCGTTGAGCGCGATACCGCGATGGGCACCGTCTGGTTCGACGTGATGGTGTTGTACACAACCACTTCAGCGTTCACGCGACTGAACAGTCCGAATTCGACACCTGCTTCGACGTTGGTCGTAAACTCAGGCTTCAGATCCGGCGAGTTTAGGCGGTTGCTCAATTCAAAACCGGGCTGGCTACCAAACGGGAAAAAGGCACCCACGCCCGCGCCGGGGTTGAATGTGTTCTGCAACTGGTAGGCCGCTACGTTTACGTTACCCGCTTTGGCATAGCCACCGCGCAGTTTCAGGTACGTTAGCGCCGTACTGTTTTTCAGGGCCGGAACGGCTTCTGACAGAACCACCGACACGTTGGCACCAGGATAGAAGAACGAACGATTGGCAGGCGCCAACAGCGACGTCCAGTCGTTACGGCCCGTTAGGTTCAGGAACAGGTAGTCTTTATAACCAAGCGTCAGATCGGCGAAGGCACCTACCAGACGGCTTTGAGAGATAGACTCCGAACCGACTAGTTGACCAAGGCGGTTAGCGATGTTATACACGCCAGGTACTACCAGCTGGCCCGCCGATGAAGCAATGACACGACCATATTGAATCCGGGTTTGCTGACCGAGAATCAGTCGGGTAGTGAAATCACCGAATGTGGGCGATAGCGTAACCAGCAGGTCACCCGTGAAGCGGGTTGAGATGCTGCTTTGGTCGCTCACGTTACCATTAACCTGTTGAACCGATGAGGCGATGTTACCTGCGCTCCAAGGGTCAGACCTGGCGTAGTCGCTGAACGACACTGCTGCCAGGTTGCTCTTGAACTGGCTGATGTTCAACTGGCCACCCAAGCGATACAGTACATTGAGCCAGGGTTTAAACTGGTAGGCTACATCGGTAAAGCCCTGCACGGCATAAATGTCCTGCTTGGCGCGCGAATTGTTGCCAGTCACTTGCCACCAGGGGTTTGGGTAGTATGCGTTGAAATAGCCGTTCACATCGCCGTACGGGCTGGTAATATCCATGAGGCGTGGATCACGTAAGGGTGCGTGGGCGGGCTGGTTCAACACGTTCCAGTAGATAGGCCGTCCCTGCGAGAAATCGCCGTTTTCGCGGTTGTAGTTCGAGTATGTGAAGTTTACCTTACCATTAGCTGAGAACTTACCGATAGTACGGCCACCATTCAGCAGGATGTTTGTCCGCGAATATTTGTCGTTAGGCACCGTACCGTTCTGATCTACCCGCTGGATACCAAGTCCGAAGTACTCCGATGCGTCACCGATCCGGTATGACAAGTCGTGCTGCACGGTCGTGCCGGTGTTGAAAAACGCGCGGCGAGGGTCTTTGCCTGTTGATGAAAAAGGGACTTTCAGCGTATCGATCCGGATAGACCCGTCGGCGTTACGTACCTGAACACCGTAGCCCAATGGCTGAATAGAGCCGTCGTAGCGGGGACCAAACTGCTGGTTTTCGTAGGGTACATACAGGCGGTAGCCATTGGCGTCGAGGAAGGGATTGCCTTCACCACCGTTTGAGCTGAAAGTACGCTGCAAATCGGGCATGTATGAGATACTCTCAAACTGCGTGTTATTGGTGTACGATACCTGCGCCTTGTTTTTGCCGGCACCTCGGCGGGTAGTCACAACCAATACGCCGTTCGACGCGTCGGAACCGTAGAGCGCGGCCGCACTTGGCCCTTTCAGGATCGTGGTTTGCTCTACGTCGTTCGGGTTGATCGACGACAGAAACGAAATGTCTGTCAAGACACCGTCTACAACGAGCAGTGCCTGGTTGTTACCCAGAAACGACCGGTTGCCACGAATGGTCAGGCGGGGGTTTGAGCCAACACCATTGTTGGTCAGGTTCACCTGCAAACCGGCCACTTTACCGGTCAGGCCACTTGCCACGTTTACCGGGGCTGCCTGCACAATCTGATCGTTGTTGATCCGGGTAACTGACGTACCTACTTCACGGGCGTTTCGCTGAATACCAAAAGCTGTAACGACTACCTCATTCAGGTTCGTAGCATCGGGAGTCAGTGTCACATTGAGTGTAGTCTGCGTACCAGTTACCACTTCCTGCGTAACGAAGCCGATAAACGAGAAAACCAGTTGAACTGTACCCGTAGGAACCGTCACCCTATACTGGCCATCGGCATCGGTTGTTACCCCCCGGGTAGTTCCTTTTATGGCGATGTTTACGCCCGGCAGCGCCGAGCCGTCCTCACCCGAAGTGACCCGCCCGGTAATTACCCGGTCTTGTGCCAGCAGGGGAACGCTGATAAGACACAGCAGTAGCTGTGTGAGCATTAAAAGTTTTCGCATTGTGAGTAAATTGATTAGTGAATCTATAAAAACAGCGAATGGCTATATGTCCTGTAAAACATATAGACTACATCAAAAATACCAGATAGTTGTCAAGCGAACAAATTGTTATCCAAGCTTTTTGTTTGATAAAAATTTGGTGATATCTAAAATAATATATATAATATTCTGTTTAGTGCTTATTTCTAGGTTGGTACTCAAAATAAAAAATGCCCAGTCGTATTTCGACTGGGCATTTATGCTCCTGTTTTAAGTAAGTTATATAGCGGCAACTACTTGCCTAGCGGCCACCTGTCCGCCTGTCAGCTCAGCTAGCAGTTCATCGACGTTGACAGTAGCAAAACTACTGGCGTAATCAGACATGGCGTAAGGAATAATAAGCGTGTTACCATGAATCTGGCCACCACAGCTATATACCACGTTAGGTACGTATCCTTCACGCTCATTTTCGTCGGGGCTCAGGATCGGCTCTTTCGTGCGACCAATCACTTTCGATGGATCGTTGAGGTCGAGAAGGAAGGCGCCGATCGCGTATTTACGCATCGGCCCAACACCATGACTAAGCACCAGCCAACCCGCTTCTGTTTCTATCGGTGAGCCACAGTTACCTAACTGAACGTATTCCCAGGGATACGTTGGTTTTACAATCAGTTCTTTGGTCTGCCAGAAATACAGATCATCCGAGAACATCAGGTAAATGTTCTCGCCATCTTGCCGCGACAGCGTCGCATAGCGCCCGTTGATCTTGCGCGGAAAGAGAGCCATTCCTTTATTCTGCACTTCGGCCCCATTAAGGGTACTGACCGAGAAATGGGTAAAGTCTTTTGTTTCCAACAACTGGGGGAAAGTCACCCGGCCGTTATAGGCGGTATAGGTGGCGTAGTAGGTCACCTCGCCATCATCGTCGCAAAACTCCACAAACCGGGCATCTTCAATGCCGTTGGTTTCGTTGGGCGAATGCGGAAATATGCAGCGTTCGTCGATGCTCTGGTCATCGTCGAAGTGCATTTCGTAGTTTGATCGGGCCAGGGCTATCAGACCGCTGGTAATGGTTTCGTACTCGGCGTTGTGCCGAAACTGACTCATTACCCGCTTCACCTGCGCTTCAATATCAACTAAGGTGAATTCGTCGCTAAGGCCCGATAGAATACCTTCAGAGATGCTGTTGATCAACCGCAGTTCATACAGCTTTTTCACAAAGGTGTTCTTATCAAACTGCTGGCTAACAATAGCTTCCGGTGACGTAACGTACCTGGATGGCTTCTGAACAATGATGTTTCCCTCCTGATCAACGTACCCGGTTCGAAACGAAATAGACGATATATGCCCTTCTCCGGTAGCGCGCAGGCTGAGAATAAAGCGTTTGTAGCCCGGCGGTAGGTTCGTCTGATCAGGATGCCAGATCATCGACGGGTTGAACAGGGCTGCCGATTCCAGCGAGTACTCCATCGTAAAGTACGCGCCAAGCAGTAGTTTCCGCTCATCGGTTAGCGGTTCGTCGGTCAGCAGTTGAGATTTTACCTGATCGAAACGGCGCAGGAAGAACGGGTTAAGCTTATGGTGTCTATTCCCGAACTCGCGGATGACCTCTTCGAGTTTCTGACGTACCTCGTCTTCCGTCAACGAGTTTACGCGTGCGATGATTTTCAGAACGCGTGTACTATTCCCAAGATCGAACGGTCGAAAGAGAACTCGGGCCGGATCGGGACGCATGACAACGCCTGTACGGGTGGCTTTTAGGCTCATAGGAAAGGTAATGGTAAGTTTTAGGTTTCACGAACTCCACCCACTCACCGTTTGGCCGATAAGAGAAGCACTCGAAACCTGAAACTTATAACCTGTTTTAAGATAAGGCACTAGTTACCGAACGGGCAATTGACTTTTCAATTGTTGGTTGAAAGGCTAATTGTAACTCGGCCAGCGACAGGAGATAGGATAATGTCGACTCGGCACCCTGATTTTGATTAACCCGGTCGATATGCAATCCATCCCGGCAGCCTCCCGTTAGCGAATCATAGAGGGGTAAGCCCAGATCGTTCAGGCCTGTAAACCAGCGGAATACTTTCATGGCTTTGCGCTGCCAATCAATATCGCCCGTTATTCGCCAGGCCGCCAGACAAGCCGATATAGAGCTATAGGCTTCTAAGGGCTGCTGATCAAATTCTGCTTTAACCTCATCCCGGTTATGAAAACCGTTAGAGCCAACCGGCTGGAAATGCGTTCGTTGGTCGGACGCTACCGTTAGCTTTGAGGTTTGGAGTTCCATAAGCCAGGTCAGCGCGCTTAGTCCCACGGCTACCGCCTCGCTGTCGCCCGACACGATCAGTGCGTGACACAGTACCCCGTTATCGTAGGCAACCGTGTTTTCAAACCACTGCCAATCGGGTGCGGCTGTTTCGCTGAATCGGAATAGGAGTTTGGCGACCAGTTTTGTCCGAATATTTTTGGCCAGCCGGTCATCACTGAATCGCTTCAAATATTCGTTGATGCCCAGCAGTGCAAAAGCCCAGGCGCGTGGCGACTGCATAGTGAGGGTAGCTGGCAGTACTTGTTCCAACAGGCTCATAGCCCACACCAGTGGGTTGTGCTCATCAGTACGACCAATGCACATGCCCAGTGCCCAGATGGTGCGGCCCGTACTATCTTCAGAGCCTACGTCTTCAAGCCAGCGCCGGTCATAGCTCATAAAATTCCGGAACTGCCGGTGTTCGTCAGAGTACGCGTAATTAATGAACGCCATATACGTGTCGGCCAATTGATCGATGCGCCGATCATGAACGCCCGATTCTTTGAGCAAGAGCATCAGGATCAGCGCCCGGGCATTGTCATCAGTGCAGTAGCCTTCCTCGTAAAAAGGCAGGTGATACCGGGCGTGCTGAATCATCCCGGTCGAATCGGTCAGGCGATACACATGATCGAGTTTCAGCGTGGGCAGGTGAAGGCCACCGCTCAGTCCGCCAGGGTATAGCCCCGGCGTGTAGGTGGCCGTCATGCGTTCGTGACGTGCCTGGGCAAATGAGTCGGCATATTGACCAATCACGGTTTCCCAGGTCATGCCACGTCCCATCAGGTACGCCCGTTTACGCATCGCATGTCGCGCGGGTTCATCGCGCAGTAACGCCAGTACCTCATCGGCAATGGCATCTGCGTCACCAAAGGGTACGAGGCGTCCCCGGTCGTCGGCGAGGAGTTCTTCAGCATGCCAGTAAGGAGTAGAGATCACCGCCTTGCCTACTCCAACCGAATAGGCTAACGTACCTGAGGTAATTTGTGCGGGGTTCAGATAGGGGGTAATGTAAATATCGGCGGCTCCCAAAAACTCAAGGAGATCTTCGAGTTCCACAAACTGATTGTAAAACTGGACGTTTTGCCGCACCCCGTTGCTCTCGGCCAGTTGCTTCAGTTTATCGCGATAGGCTTCTCCCTCATGCCGGATCAAGTGCGGATGGGTAGCTCCCAGCACCATGTACACCACATTGGGGAACTGCTCTACGATGCGGGGCAGGGCATTGATGACGTTCTCGATGCCCTTATTAGGCGATAGCAAACCAAAGGTGAGCAGGATCTGCTTTCCTTCAAGTCCGAACCGGTCTTTGTAAAAGTGCGGATCAACGAACGGCATATCGGGAATGCCGTGGGCAATAACGTCGATCTTCTCGTCTGGAATCTCGTAAATCGTAGTCAGGAACTGCCGCCCTTTCTCCGACATGCACACTACCCGCGCCGACAGGTCTGCAATGGCTTTCAGGGTTAGTAACTGATCCTGATCGGGGGTCTTTAGGATGGTGTGAAACGTCGATACAATGGGCATAGTCAGCCCCCGGAGCAACGTCAAGATGTAATTACCGGCAGGTCCCCCATAAATGCCGTACTCGTGCTGAAGACAAACAACATCAACGTTCTTTGAATTAAGAAACTCAGCCGCTTTACGGTACGCTTCCAGATCATGTTGAAAAAAGTCATACCGAACCTCATCAGGATATTCGTAGCCTTCGGTGGTGTCATTGACCGATACCACCCATGCCTTGGCACCGGGTATAAACCGGGCATAAGACTGGTACATGTCGGCTGTAAACGTAGCAATACCGCACTGCCGGGGTAGGTAGTCGCCAATAAAGGCTACATTCTTTGGATTTTGTTTCCGGGGCATTGCGGGTGCAGAGTTTGTTGTCATATCGTATTGAGTAGTGTGCGTCTATAGCTAATTAACATAAATTGACCACCCCATGTTCGAATACATGACAGATTGGCCTAAATACGAAAAGCCAGCACACATGCGCTGGCTTTTCAATAGAGAAAATAAGTAACTAGCTGTAAACTACTGTTTTAACAGCCGAATGGTTTTCGTTTGCGTACCGGTCTGGACCTGATAAAGGTACACGCCTGTTGGCAGGTTGGTGCCCTCAACGCTAATCTTATAAACACCGGCGGATTGCACATCAATAGGGGCATTCTGGCGGAGTATCGCACCGCGCGAGTCTGTCAGGGTATGCTTCACCTTGCTGTTTTCGGGAAGCTTGTATTCAACCGTTGTCTGATCCTGAAATGGATTCGGCCAGGCGGACACCGTAAGGTCGGCACCTGCCTCAACTGATCTGGCAGCTACGGGCGCGACGGTCGCCACAAAAACCGATCCAGCCCGCGCTTCGAAACCTGGTTGCAGGATAATTGCCTTGCCGGCGGTGTAAGTTGCCGAGGCAGCACGTTCTACCGTATTGGTTGCCATGATCTGGTCGACTGCTTTTGCGTCAACTGGTTCATTGGCTTTCACAGCGTCGACAACGGCCATTGACGTGTTGGCAAAAACAGACTTGGGGGCGGTCGCCGATTGAATCGCGTTTTGGGCCTGCATGGCCGTAGCGGCGAAACAAAAGGAAATAAGAAGTAGCGCTTTTTTCATAGAAGCCAATCGAGTTAGCAAGTATATATAATTACTAGCATATGTTTGGGTATTACCTCGCAAAAGCCATGCCTGAAAGTAAACGTTTTTCTGTCAGGTAGGTTATTTTTAAGGATTAATTAGCCCCCTATAGCCTGGTATGAAAGTAGAACACATTCGCGAACAACTCCACCTGCTCATTGAAGAAGTCGACGATATTTACGTCCTGAACGGGCTGTATCGCAATCTGCTGGCCGATAAGCGGCAGCGCGAAGCTTACGAGCAGGAGCAGGTTCGGAAGACAAAAAAGAAAGACAAGTGAGGTCCTGAATGCAGGTACGTCCTGCGCTGGGAAGATGGCACAATTGCCCCCCGACTTTGCCGCTTTTACCCCCCGCCGGAGCGGGTAGAGGTCCGTAAATTTGATCTGTTAACCAAACAACAACTACTTGTATGAAACAGATCAGCGCGTACATGCACTTCAACGGCAATTGCCGTGAAGCCATGCTCTTTTACCAGACGTGTCTGGGTGGTGAACTCAATTTGCTCTCGGTGGGGGAGTCACCACTCGCCAGCCAGTTTCCAACCGGCATGGCTCCACGTATTCTGCACGCCTGCCTGACCAACGACCGGCTACGACTAATGGGATCTGACCTGCCCCTTTCGCACGAACCGGCGATCGGAAATTCCGTATCGATGATCCTGGAATGTAGCAGTGAAGCGGAGATCAACGAGTTGGCAGCGAGCTTATCGGTAGGGGGGGATGTGCTGCATCCGCTGGAAAACACTTTCTGGGATAGCGTCTTTGGCGATATTGCCGACCAGTTTGGCTTTCACTGGTACCTGAATTATGACCGGAAACAGCCTCACGGCGACCTGACCCAGACTAATCACTTATCCGAAGCACTTGTATGAAAAAGACAGCTACCCGCTACTGGATCTTCACCGGTCTGTTCGCGTTTATTATGCTGGGATCAGCAATTCCCGATATCCTGATCATGCCGATGGCCGTTGAGGGTTTCAAAGGCATTGGCTTTCCTGCGCCGCTGGTGCCTTTTCTAGGCTGGGCCAAACTGCTGGGGGTGATCGGCATTCTGGTACCAGGCTATCCCCGAATCAAGGAATGGGCGTATGCCGGACTGATGTATGATATTATCGGTGCCATCTATGCAGTCGCTTTTATTGAACCGGTTGCCACCTGGGGCCCTATGCTTGTGATTCCGCTGATTGGTGCGTTGTCGTATGTATACTACCAGAAAAAATACCACACGACCGCCATCAGCAACGAAACAAGTAGCCTCAAGTCAACGCTGGCCTGAATACCACGTACCTGAAACGACCAATGCCCTTTCCATAGGTCAATGAACCGGTGGCAAGGGCATTGGTCGTTTCAGTATAGTATGTTGTCGGGCCTCGCTTACGCAATACCCGGCAACACGCGCATATTAGTCTTTTTCGCCTTCGATTTCTACAACCAGCTTGTCGTACCAGGCTTGCCCGTAAGCGCGCACAAGGGCTTCCCGGACAAATTTATAGACAGGTACGTTCAGCTCTTTACCAAAGCTACAGGCAGGGGCACAGATAGGCCAGCGGTCGTAATTCAGGGCATGGTACTGTTCGTACTTCGTGACGCGGATTGGGTACAGGTGGCACGAAATAGGCTTTTTCCAGTTTACTTTCCCGTCGTTATATGCCGCTTCGATTCCGCATTTCAGGATGCCTTTTTCGTCGTAGATCGCATAAACGCACTCACGTCCACCAACAGTAGTGGTCACGTAATCGCCATCTTCGTCGGCCTCATACAGGCCTTGCGCTTCAATAGCCTGAATGCCCGCGGCCGACAGGTAGGGCTTCACTTCCGGATACACTTCCCGCAGTTTGGCCAGTTCGTCGCGCTCGAGCGGTGCACCAGCGTCACCTTCAACGCAGCACGCACCTTTGCACTTGTCGAGATTACAGACAAAAAACTGTTCAGCAATGTCGTCGCTGATGACGGTGTGGTCAATTAAAATCATGGGCGTTACTGGCTTACTTTCAACTTCTGACCCTCTTTCACACCCAAATCGCGCAAATCGTTCCATTGCATCAATTGCTCGACGGTCACGTTGTACGTCTTCGAGATTCGATACAGCGTTTCGCCTTTTGCTACCACGTGGTAGGTCGGTTCAGAAACGGGTGGAGCGACTGTCGTTGGCGGAATAGGCGAGCCTGAACGGGGCGCTCCGGCTGGCACGGCAGCGGGTGCTGATGTTGGCTGACCGGTGGGGTAGCCCGCCGGTACATTCTGCACTACCAGGGTTTGTCCAACCGAGAGTTTATCCCCTAGGGTCAGGTTATTGGCTGCGAGAAGATCGTCAACCCTTACCCCGTAGTAGCGTGACAGGCTGTAATACGTCTGACCGGCTTCGATGGTATGCCTCATAGTCCGGCCCTTGGTCGACCCCGGCGTTGTGGCTTCGGGGCGATCGCTCATCATAGGTGGCAGGGGTGGCAGCGTTGCCTGCTGATTGCGGGGAATGGGCGTAAGCTCAGTAGACGACTGTTGCTGAGGCTGTGGTTTCTTAACCGGCGTGGCAGTCCGGCCACTCTGATTGCCACCCGTATTGGCTGCTACGTCGGGTGTTTCGGGGTACGTACCTGCTACCTGCCGGGCGGGGGTGGTGCGCTCACGAACCGTCTCCCCTTCCGAGCGAACAATAATGGTCCGCTGGGGCGAACCGGCATCGCGTGGGGTAGCAACCGGTACTTCTACCGTTTCGCCTGGATTCGTCTTATCCGGCGTTACGGCCGTTGTCACCGTTGGCGTAGGCGCCTGAACAGCCGGGCGCGTAGGTGGGGTAGCTGGCTCTGGGGTTGGCCGAGAAGGGGCCGTGCTGACCTCAGCAGACCGCTCGTCAGGTACTGTCGACGGCGTAGCGCTACCGACTAGTTTAGGCTGATACCGTTTCCGTTCCGATGCATTTCGTGGAATGTTGTTCGCCTGGCTGTTTGCTGGTGTTTCCAGCCCCGGCCGCTCTACCACTGGCCGGTTAGATGGCGTAGCGGGGGAGTTGTCATACACCGGTGGGGTCGGGGCGTTGATGATCTCGATCGGCGTTTTCGAGGGGCGGCGTTCACGCAGCCACAGTACCCGCCCAACCTGTAGTTTTTGCACTCGATCCATGCGGTTGTAGCGGAGCAGCTTCTTTAACCGAAGGGCGTAACGCTGCGAGATCCCGCGCATTGTTTCGTCGGTTCGGGCAGTGTGAAAAGGCACCAGCGCTTTTTTACGCTTCTTGGCCAGGTAGTACACTTCACCTACTGCAATCGCGTCGCGCTCGCCCAGGTCGTTGAACCGCAGGAAGCTCGATAGACTGATTCGGGCCTTCCGCGCCAGCGATCCTGCGTTATCACCTACTTGCGCCTGAATACCGGGCAACCCGTTGATTTCATATAGAATCGGGTCACTCGTTGAGCTGGTGGCCAGGGTGACGCGTTTCAGTACCGGGAAACCAATGTCGTCGGTAACAACGGCTTTGATGGGCTTGTCGGTCGTATGGGCAATTCGCTGCCGCAGGTCGTTGATTTGCCCGTTTGGCGTTGGAATAACCAGTGCATACGGCTTATCGATGGGTACGTGGTCGATCAGCAGCCAGCGGTTGTAGGTACGTATATCATTGGCGTTGAGACTTAATTCATTGGCAATCTCATCGATCGTCTTGCCCGCCCCGCCCGTGTATTCAACCAACGAAAACGTGTTGACCGGTTGATACGTCCGGATGGCGTACTCAACGGCTAGTTTGTGGGCGAAGAACCGGAGCATGTAGCGATCGGTACTGCCATTGAGGGTGATGTCCTGCGAGTTGGCCCATTCCGGCGAAACAATTTTGCTGATGCCCCCCGTGCCCAGGTAAAACGAAAAGAGAGCCGACAGCCAGTTGGTATACATGCCATTGCTACGACGCAGGTACCGGGCCGCTGCCGCCGTCGACGACGAAATATTCTTCCGTTCGTCGACTTCCTCGTTCACCACCATACCGTAATCCTGCGCTGTTTCGCGCTTGAACTGCCAGAAACCAACCGCCTGCGACGACGAAACGGCATCAGGCGTCAGGGAACTTTCCTGCAGGGCGAGGTACTTGAAATCGGTCGGAATTTTTTCGTTCAGCAGAATCGTCTCAATAATCGGGAAGTAGAGCAAAGCCCGGTCGAGCTTGGCATTCCAGTATTGCCGATTATTCATCAGAGCGTTTACATCCTGCTGAATGAGCCGCCGGGCGTCGGGGTCAAAGCGCACGGTCAGGTCGGCAAAGGTCACCTGAGCGGGTACGGTCGGGCTGGGTACTGGCTGGGCAAAGGCCGTCAGGGCAAACCAGAACGAAAAGAGAGTTAAGGCGTATTTCATAAGTTAACGTTTGCGGGCAATAAGAACACCATCACGCACGGGCAACAGCAAGTTCTCTACGCGTGGATCCTGGTGGATTTTCTGATTAAAGGCGATAACGGCCTGCGTGTCTTTGTCGGCGGGTTTTACTGGCTCCACTACTTTGCCGCTCCAAAGCACATTATCGGACAGGATGAACCCACCCGGCCTGACTTTGTCGAAGACCAGATCGTAATATAAGCCGTAGTTTTCTTTGTCGGCATCAATGAACACGAGATCAAACGTCTCGTCGAGCGTTGGAATAATGTCACCGGCTCGGCCAATGTGCAGATCGATGCGCGCACCGTGCGGCGATTCGGCCCAGTACCGGCGGGCGATCGATTCCAGCTCTTCGTTTTTATCAATGGTAAGTACACGGCCATCCTCGGCTAGTCCCTCGGCGAGGCACAGGGCCGAATAGCCGGTGTAGGTGCCAATTTCGAGTATGCGCCGCGGCCGAATCATGTGCGAGAGCATGGCCAGCAATCGCCCCTGCAAATGACCCGACAACATACGGGGGTGCAACACATGGGCATAGGTATCGCGGTTGAGCCGCTGCAATACATCGCTTTCGGGCGACGTGTGTGCATCGGCATAGTCGGCAACATCGATAGGCAGAAAGTTCATTCAGTGCGCTGGAAAGCGAAGGTTAACTGTAAAAGTACGGTTTTCTCCAAAAACGGTAGAAACGGATCGTCACGTATACATAATCTGTACCAGCGGCCCGGTTGGCACGTACCTGTGCTGGGCAGTAGTTCAAGTCAATGCCCTGAACAGGACGTTAGAACCGCTATCAGGGTCACGTTTACGGCTTCTTTGTGTCGATCACGATCGTAACCGGCCCATCATTGATGAGCGACACCTGCATGTCGGCCCCAAACTCGCCGGTTTGAATGGGGTGCCCTAACTCAGCTGATAATCGGGCAATCATCTGTTCGTAAAGCGGAATGGCTACTTCGGGTCGGGCGGCCTCAATGAAACTGGGCCGGTTCCCTTTTTTTGTTTCGGCATGGAGCGTAAACTGGCTGATGAGTAAAATACTACCGCCCACCGTAGTCAGGTCCAGATTCATCTTGCCGGCTTCGTCACTGAAAATGCGCATCCCGGCAATTTTTTTGGCCAGCCATGCCACATCGGCTGCGGTATCGGTATGGGTGACGCCCAGCAAAACCAAAAAACCCTGTTGAATCTGACCACGTACCTGCCCGTCGATGCGAACCGCTGCTTCAGAGACCCGTTGAAGAACTGCAATCATGAATTAATGTAGAATTAGCTATCATTATGTCTGTTTTCCTAAGCCGCCTATGTCTCCTGTTTACCTATTCATCGCCTGTCTATCTATGCTGGTTTCATCGGCCATCGCCCAGGCAGACACGACTTATGCCGAACGGCTGGGGTTTCCGCGGGGTAAAAAAGTAATTGTGCTGCACGTCGACGACGCGGGCATGAGTTACGAAGCAAACCAGGGGACCAGACGCGCCATTGACGAAGGTATTGCTGTATCGACAAGTGTGATGATGCCCTGCGCCTGGGTGCCGGATTTTATGGCGTATGCCCGGCAAAAACCAACGCTTGATGTGGGCGTCCACCTTACCCTCACGAGCGAATGGAAAGGCTACCGCTGGTCGCCTTTGACAGGGCAGAAAACCGGCCTTTGTGACGCGCAGGGCGCGTTCTGGCCGTCGGTTCAGGAGGTAGTCGATCAGGCTACCCCCGCCGAGGTCGATGCCGAGATCAGGGCGCAACTGGCTCGTTTCCGGTCGTTTGGCATCGAACCCACCCACCTCGATTCGCACATGGGTACGTTGTTTGACCTGAAGTTCATGCCGACTTACGTGAAACTGGGTATCGAGCAGCAGATTCCACTGCTGTTTCCTGGTGGCCATGCCACGCTCATTGTTGCGGCTAATAACATTCCGCAGGAGCAGCGCGTTATTGCCCGCAAGGTAGGCCGACAACTTTGGGACGCCGGGTTGCCTGTTTTCGATGACCTCGACGGCAGTAGCTACAGCTGGAACCTGCCCGCCGGTATGCCGGTGACCGACAAGGCACTGCAGCGTATGAAAACAGAGAAATACATTGATCTGCTGAAGCGTTGCCAACCTGGGCTAACGTATGTGATTATGCACTGCGCCCAAAATTCGCCTCAGTTTAGTCAGATCACGTCGTCGTGGCCTACGCGACAGGGCGACCTGCTCGCCATGCTCGATCCGGAACTGAAGGCGTATATCCAGCGTGAAGGCATTATTGTAACCACCTGCCGCGAACTGATGGCGCGCCGCAAACAGGCCGGTCGATAGCCTAACGTACCCACAGGCCCCGGTTGCCTGGTATCATTTACCTCTCAGCGTTTAACAACCAGTATTCCATGGTAACCATCACCGATTTACGTGCCTTCCCGCAGTTCGAACACGTACCTGACGACCAATTGACGTGGTTTCTCGACCGGGCCGAAGTGGCCGATTTTCCTAAAGGGCACGTGATCAACGAAGCACATCAGCCCGTTGATTCGCTGCGCCTGCTGCTCGAAGGGCAGATCAACATTACGGGTCAGGCATCCGAAGACCTGGTCACGTACCTGGCCCCCGCCGTGTTGGGGCTTTTACCTTACTCTCGCCTGACCGAAGCCCGGTTTCCTTTCGTTGCCGAAACCGACGTACGCACGCTGGCCCTGCACCGCGATCAGTTGCGCGAGATGACCAGCGCCTGTTATGAACTGACTGAGGCGTTTGTCCAGCAAATGACCGATCGCGTGCGGACGTTTGCGCATCAGGTACAGCAGGAAGAGAAAATGGCTTCGCTGGGCCGGCTGTCGGCGGGGTTGGCGCACGAACTGAATAACCCCGTGTCGGCTATTGTGCGGAACGCTGAGGCGCTGAAAGGACACATGCGGGCCACCCCCGAACGGTTCAAAGTAATTATGCGCCTGGCCCTCACCGACGAGCAGACCGATTTGGTCGACGAGTGGTTATTCAATAAGCTCGATCACCGTACAAAGCCGCTGTCGCTGCTGGAACGGAGCAGCCTGGAAGATGACCTCACCGATTGGCTCGAAGACCACAACGTACCTGAAGCCGCCGATCTGGCGAGTTCACTGGCCGACTATAATTTTACGGAAGAGGAGCTCGACAACATTCTAGATCAGGTAGGGGAGGCCAACCTGCAGGGCGTACTGGAATGGGTGAGCAACAATCTGGTTACCGAAAAACTGGTGGTCGATATTGGGGAGGCGTCGAGCCGGATGGCCACGCTGGTGTCGTCGATTAAGTCATACACCCACATGGACCGGGGTGCGGGGAAAGAACTTGTCAATTTGCCTGAAGGCATCCGGAGCACTCTCACGTTGCTGGGTCATAAAGTGCGGGCCAAGAACATAGCCATCACCGTCGACGTACCTGACAACCTGCCTGAACTCTGCGGATGGCCCGGTGAACTGAACCAAGTCTGGACGAACCTCATCGATAACGCCCTCGACGCCCTGCCGGAAAAAGGTGGCACTCTGGCTATTCGAAGCTATCTGGAAAAAGAGCAGTTTATCTATACCACCTTTACCGACAACGGAAGCGGTATTGAGGACTCAATTCAGCAGAAAATATTCGAGCCTTTCTTCACCACAAAAGGCGTTGGCAAAGGCTCTGGACTAGGCCTCGACATTGTTCAAGGGGTTATCAAGCACCATAATGGCAGCATCAAGGTAACGTCGAAACCCGGCGAGACCACTTTTACGGTCTGCCTAC
Source organism: Fibrivirga algicola (assembly GCF_011742925.1). Lineage (GTDB taxonomy): Bacteria > Bacteroidota > Bacteroidia > Cytophagales > Spirosomataceae > Fibrella > Fibrella algicola. The sequence goes on along the minus strand of NZ_WAEL01000002.1, from coordinate 257,222 downwards.
CGGTGTAAGCGTCAAGCTACAGGTGCTCCGCTGGTTACTCAAGTGGTAAGCCAGCAGAGCACTTGAAACTCTTACCTCACCACTGCCCCGCCTTTCATGACCATACGTACCTGACGGATGGCATTGATCTGCTTGGTGGGGTCGCCTTCTACGGCGACCAGGTCAGCCAGCAAACCAGTCTTGATCCGGCCCCGGTCGGCCAGGTGAAACACATCGGCATTGATAGACGTAGCTGATCGAAGCACCTCAGTGGGAGCCATCCCATAGTCAACCATCAGTTCAAGTTCGCGGGCATTATCGCCATGCGAGAAGACTCCTACGTCGCCACCGGCACAAATAGTGACGCCTGCCTGTAAGGCTTGTTTTACCGTAACCCGTTTCTGTTTAAGACGCTCGGGCTCCGGTTCACCGCGTTTCCAGCCCCGGTATTGTGCAACGGCGTCACCGGCGGCGATGGTTGGGCAAAGTGCGGTGCCGTGTTGTTTCATCAGGGCGAAAATTTCGGGAGTGCCGGCATCGCCATGTTCAAGCGTTTCGCAGCCCGCCAGAATAGCCCGGCGCATGCCTTCGGCGGTACCCGCATGAGCCACCACGCCGCGGCCGCTACTTTTGGCAACATCTACGATCAGCTTCAACTCCTCGATCGTGTAGGTGGGGCGGGCATCGGCCATCAGGCCCCAGCGGTAATCGGCGTACACCTTTATTACGTCAGCTCCTTTGCCAATCTGCTGGCGAACCGCCTGGATGAGCCGGTCATGGCCGTCGGCTTCTTCGGCGCCCTGTGGCACGGCAATGTCCGGACTGAATCCCTTGGGTGCATAGCTGCCGGTGGCAATCAGTGCCCGCGTGGCCACAATCATCCGTGGCCCCGGAATAATGCCCTGGTTAATGGCTTGCTTTAAGCCGACATCGTCATAGTCAGCGCCTTCGGTGCCCAGGTCACGCACAGTGGTAAAACCCGCCCGAAGCGTCTTTTCGGCATGCACCGTTGCCCGGGCTACGCGCAACGACCGGGCTTCGCGCAGTACCTGATCGTCCCAGGGCGTTTCATTGTAGGGGTGAAGCAGTAAATGCGAATGTCCCTCGATCAGGCCCGGTAGTAATGTTGTATTGGGAAGGTCGATAACAGTTGCCGATACGCTGGCTCCGCCCGTGAGGCTGGCCGTGGGGCCAACAGCATCGATCTTGTCGCCACGGACGCGCACGGCCCAGCCCTCGTGCATGGTTTCGCCGTCAAACACCCGTGCCGGGCGAAGTAACGTAACGGTCTGTGCAAAGGAGGGAAGTGTAACGAAACAGGTAAACAGGCAGCAGTAAATGAAGTGCATAAACGATGGGTGAAGTATACGCCCAAAATACAGCAAATACGGCGTATTCTAGCCTGGCGTACACCAAACGCACCTGATTTTCCAACATTGATTACTGCTGTAGGTTTTACTGTCTTCTCGCTGTAGGCGCTTCCACTATGCGTCGTTAGTAACACAGAGAAAGCAATATACAGCAACATCGGGCAACAGATAAACCCCTTAGTGCGACCTCGGTTTGGCGCGTTCGTACTGCACCGGCCAGGGCAGTTCGTCACCTAGCTGGGTGGCGGCGTGGAGAGGGAAATAGGGGTCGCGCAATAGTTCGCGGGCAAACAAAATCAGATCAGCCTGCCCGTTGGCCAGAATGGCTTCGGCCTGTTCGGCGTCAGTAATGAGGCCCACTGCTCCCGTTGGCATGGTGGTTTCGCGCTTGATGCGTTCGGCGAAGGAAACCTGATACCCCGGCGCGTTGGGAATAGGGGCCTTAGGTACGTTGCCACCCGTCGAGCAGTCGATCAGATCAACGCCCTGCTTCGATAAAAGAGCGGCTAGTGCCACCGAATCATCGGGCGTCCAACCACCTTCTGTCCAGTCGGTAGCCGATATGCGAACAAAGAGGGGGTAGTCGGCAGGCCAGATGGCGCGTAGATCATCAACGATTTCGCGTAGTAGCCGCACTCGGTTGTCAAACGAGCCCCCATACTCGTCGGTCCGCTGATTGCTCAGGGGCGATAGAAATTGATGGAGTAGGTAGCCATGCGCGGCGTGAATTTCGGCCACCACAAAACCAGCCAGTAACGACCGTTTCGCCGCCGCCCGAAAATCGGCGCGTACCTGCTGAATACCCTCCTGGCTGAGCGCGGTAGGAGCGGGCTCGTCTGCAGTAAATGGCAACGAACTCGGCGCAACGGTTTGCCAGCCTAATGGCTCGGAAGGGGCAATGGCTTTGCCGCCGTCCCAGGGGCGTTGATGGCTGGCTTTTCGACCAGCGTGGGCGAGCTGGATACCCGCTATCGCGCCGTTGGCCGTGATAAACTCGGTGATCCGTTTCAGACCAGGAATATGCTCGTCGGTCCAGATACCCAGGTCGTGCGGGGTAATGCGTCCCTCGGGCGAAACAGCCGCCGCTTCAGTGATGATCAGGCCTGCACCGCCCACTGCCCGGCTACCCAGGTGGACCAAATGCCAGTCGGTAGAAAACCCATCAATACTCGAATACTGGCACATAGGGGAGACAACGATGCGGTTTTTAAACTCAATATGGCGCAACGTTAATGGAGATAATAGCAATGACATAACGATCCTGTTTATTACCACTAACGCAAAGTATGGCTGATCGTTTGGGTGCTGAGCGATATATGCTTAACTAGCGTTCTTAGGATCAATTCAGCAGTAGCCTCTCCGTACCTCATGACCTTTCGTGATCTGTTCGATTATGCGGCTGCGCAGCCGGGCCTTATTGCGCTTTTTCTGCTGCTTACTCCCGTCTTCGCTTTTGTGCTCAACGTATGGGCAGGCGACACGCCACAGGCGATCTGGCGGTGGCGCTATCTGTATGCCGGGTTGGTATATGCCGCCTGTATTCCGGGCATGTTTGCCGTGACGCTGGCTTTGTACCTGTTCCTGTTTGAGCGCCAAAGTATCTGGGCGATGAATCTGGTGTTGCAAGTGCTTCCCGTGCTGACAATGGTGGCTACGCTGATGCTGATCCGGCGCAAACTGCCATTCCAATACATCCCCGGTTTTGGCCGATTGTCAAGCTTTCTGACCCTGATTACGGCGTTGATCGGCGTACTCTGGTTCGTCGACCGGTTACGGCTGGTGGCCTTCACCTACGTGCCATTTAGCTATATACTGGTTGGCTTCGTTGCGTTGCTGCTCATCATCCGGTTTGCGTGGAGCCGTATCTTCTAAGTCAGAATCCGGTACAGGCGCGGGCTGCTTGCGCCAGATGGCACCTCTGGCTCATCTCGTTCACGCGGTAGATAGATTGTCTATAGCCAAACCAGCTCTGTCGAAGTTATAGTAAAGCCTACTTTAGCTACCAACGAATGAGCGACGACGTAATACAAGTGCGAATCTCCCAAATCAAGGTCGAAACCGTCCAGGCAACCAGCTATTTTCTGGAAACGGCGGATGGAGAGCCAGTTGATTACAAGGCGGGTCAGTTTCTAACCTTGCTGGTACCCTTCAACGGGCAGGTCGTACGCCGTTCCTATTCGCTAAGCTCAGCCCCCGGCGAGCCGCTCCGATTGACGATCAAACGGGTGCAAAACGGCGACATATCACGTTACCTAACCGAGCACCTGCAAGTTGGCGATCTCCTGACGAGTCTATATCCGGCGGGTCGATTTACGGTCGATGCCAGCCAGTCGGGCGATCTGGTCCTGTTGGGGGCGGGCAGTGGTATAAGCCCGTTGTTCAGCATACTGAAAGATGCATTGCGGCATCAACCAAATCGCCGGGTTACGCTGCTATACAGTAACACAACTGAGGCCGCTATCATTTTTCGGGACGAACTGGCCGAGTGGCAGGCAACGTACCCAGATCGGTTTCGGCTCATACATCTGCTGAGTCAGCCTATCGGGTTGCAGGTTGGCCGTCAGGGGCGGCTGAACAATTTACTGCTCGAGCGTTTATTACCTGAGTTGATTGGTTCGTCTGATCGGGAAGCGGTGCAGTACTATATCTGTGGCCCCGACGACTATATGCGAATGGTACAATTCACGCTGATCGTCAATGGTATACAGGCAAATCTTATCCGTCGCGAGAATTTTGTGGTTCAGTCGACTGTTGTCGAATCGGCACTGCATACGTTGCCGCCAGAAGCAGCTGTTGACAGGATGATCAGTCTACACTTTCGGAAACGGACTGTTGCCCTTCACGTACCTGCGCGTCACTCAGTGTTGCAAGCTGCACTGGCCGCCGGCATTGCACTGCCCTACAGCTGCCGCGGTGGCCGCTGTTCTACCTGTTTGGCTCGTTGTACGGCAGGTCAGGTTTATATGACAATCAACGACGTACTGACAGACCGTGACCTGAACGACGGGTGGGTACTGACCTGTACGGGTTATCCAACGAGTGATACAGTCAGGCTGGAAGTTTAACTCAACTCCTATGAAATTACCCATACTCCTTGCCATCGACGATGATGAGCAGGTACTTGAAGCGCTACGGCGTGACCTGCGCGCGCATTATCGGAAAGAGTACCGGATTCTGACGACTGCCTCGGCGCATGAAGCGCTGGACTCGCTGGCCGAACTGAAAAAACGCGGCGAAACGGTGGCTTTGCTGCTGTCGGATCAGAAGATGCCCGATATGTTGGGTGTCGATTTCCTACGCGAGGCCCGGAAGATTTTTCCTGAAGCCAAAAAAGCACTGCTCACCGCCTACTCCGATATCGACGCGGCCGTTCGGGCGATCAACGAGGTACAACTCGATTACTACATCGCTAAGCCCTGGGACCCACCCGAAGAAAAGCTGTATCCTATTCTCGATGGGTTGCTGTCAGACTGGAAATTCAAATACGTACCTGATTACGTAGGGCTCCGTCTGATCGGTTATCAGTTTTCGCCCCGGTCGCACGAACTGAAGGATTTTCTGGCGGGCAACCTGTTTCCATATCTGTGGCTAAATGTAGAGGCCGACGAACGAGGCAAGCAACTCCTGGAACTCCACAACTTGACAACCGCCGAGTTGCCCGTTGTTGTGTTTGAAGATGGATCTATACTCAGCCAGCCCTCGATTCAGGAATTGGGTGAGAAGCTTGGCTTAAGCCCCAAAGCTGAAGGCGATTTATATGATTTAGCTATCATAGGTGCTGGACCGGCAGGATTGGCGGCAGCTGTATACGGCGGTTCTGAGGGGTTACGCACCATTCTGATCGACAAGCGGGCACCCGGTGGGCAGGCAGGTACGTCGTCGCGTATTGAAAACTACCTTGGCTTCCCGAACGGCCTGAGCGGCTCGGAACTAACGCAGCGGGCCATTACGCAGGCTAAGCGGTTCGGCGTCGAGTTCCTAGCTCCGCAGGAGGTCAACGAAATTCAGTCGGAAGGGCAATACAAGCGCATCAAAATGGCCGACGGGAGTGAGTTGATTACACGGGCCATTCTACTTAGTACGGGTGTTTCGTATCGGAAACTAGCCAATGATAGCCTCGAGAAATTTACCGGAGCGGGTGTGTATTACGGGGCTGCCACCACTGAAGCCTATGCCTTCAAAGGGCAGCCGGTGTATATAGTGGGCGGCGGTAATTCAGCCGGGCAGGGGGCTATGTACCTATCGCGAACGGCCTCGCAGGTGTTTATTTGTATTCACCGCCAAAGCCTGGCTGAAACCATGTCGCAGTACCTCGTCGACCAGATTGAGCGCACGGCCAATATCACGTTGCTGCCCTGCACCGAAATTGTCGAAGGCAAAGGAAACGAAAAGCTGGAGTCGCTGGTGATCGAAGATATGAATACGAAGGAGCAGCGTGAGGAACCCGCTGCGGCAGTGTTCATCTTCATCGGTGCCAAACCCCTCACCGACTGGATTGAGATGGACATCATTCGGGATGAGAAAGGCTTTATCCAGACCGGCCGCGACCTGATCAACCACCCTCGCTACCGCGACATCTGGAAGCAGAAGCGCGAACCGTATCTACTGGAAACATGCAGCCCTGGTATCTTCGCAGCGGGCGACGTTCGGTCTGGTGCTATGGCCCGCGTGGCCTCGGCCGTTGGCGAAGGTGCCATGGCCGTAAGCTTCGTCCATAAATACCTGGCCGATAGCTAAAAGGCGCGGAGTCTACCTAGTGACCCCTGTAGCAGAATGCACTGTTGAATAACCGCAAACAAAACGGGCTCTGTTGATTCAGCAGAGCCCGTTTTGTTTGTAGAAGAACTTAGCGCGACGGTCGGCGATTTTGGCCGCATCCCTGGCATAAACTACTATAGTGGCAAGCGGCTGTCACCTATACATCATAGCACTGTTTACACTGTCTAGTATGTGTAGAAAATATACAGGCCAAGAATAACCACTAACGCTGCAAGCGTAATAAGTGCTGACTTCGCTTTCTCTTTTTCGAGTAATTAAATTCGCTTGTAAGAAGTAAATATCAGCACCAAAAATAATGGTGCGACGAACTAGGCTGTTACCAACTGGTACCCAAACATGCCAATCATGAGAATGATGAACATGAAACCGGCTAGATAATCGTAAAATTTTTTGCTTGTGGTGTCCATGATTAACGGGGTTTTGGCTTGATCACTAATAAGGTGCACCATAGGCTTATTTAACAGCCTGTTGATGGCCATGATCACTAAGGGAGCACAGCCAGGCTATAGCAGGTGTAGCAACAGTGTATAATACACAGATTCTTTCGAAATTTTTAGCCGGTCCGCTAGTTGCAGTTAGGTAGATCCTGCCGATTAACAATGTCAGAGCTGTACGCATCATGTAAGGTGTATAAAAAAAGCTCTGCTGATACAGCAGAGCTTTTTTTATGCCTATAAGAGCCATTACGCTTAATAGAACTTAGCGCGACGGTCGGTGATTTTAGCGGCCTCTTTGATGGCTTCATTCACGTAAACCGTTGTCCGCTGACCCTGATTCTGCTGAATCGTTGTCTTGTACATGGCGTAGTCGGCTACGGTCGGTGCAGGCGTGATGCGGGTTGGCTCCACGATCAGCACACCACCTTCGCCAGCGAATGGCCTCGACCGGCTACCTGCTTTCAAACCGAAAGCACGACCTAACGCAACTGGGTCAACGCCCGCGCTGCGCATAAAGCCCGTTGCCAGATTGATGTCGTCGGCGGTTTCAACAATGGCACCAGCACCGTACTTCTGAGCAATAGTTTCGAGTGTACCGGTTGGGGTACCCAGTTTCGCCATGATCTGCTCGGCTTTCTTCTGGTTGCGCACTTTGGCGGTTAGTTCGGTGCGATAGTCATCAACTTTCACTTCGTCTTTATCCGTGCTACCTGTCAGAACGGCCACTACGTACTGGTCGCCCACCTGGAACGGCTCCGATACGCTGTTTTTATCCGTCTTGTCGTCGAACGCCCACCGAACAATAGCACGGGCGTCGGTCAACGCATTGATGTTCGATGCTGTTTCCGGAATACGCTCGGCATTGGCAATCACCAGTGATTTGTCTTTCTTAGCATTTTCATCAAATGCTTCTTTCGACTTACTGTTAGCCGCAAACTGGCTGGCCTTCTGGTAAGCTTCGTTCGTAGTGGCTTCGCTTGGCGTAATCGTTTTGCCAATACCCGCTACACGATACAGCAGGTTCGTTTTGGGCTCGGTGATTTTGATGATGTGGTAACCAAAATCGGTTTCAACCACCCGTGGGATCAGGCCTGAACCGGCAAATCCGAAGATGGCTGACTCGAATGCTTTTACCATCCGACCATCATTTTTGAAATAACCCAGATCACCACCCTGCTGGGCTGATCCGTCTTCGCTGTTGCTTTGTGCCAGTGCTTCAAAGCTGGCGCCACCCTGAATCTGTTTCAGGATGCTCTCGGCCCGACGACGGGCATCTGCTTTGGCTGAGTCTGTCTTAGCCGTAGCGCGAATCAGAATATGGCTGGCCCGAACGGTGAAGCTGGTATCACGCTTGGTACCGCCATACTTATAGATAAAGTACGTGTTGCCATCGCGGAAAGGACCATATACACCACCTGGCGAGAACGTAGGCACGGCCGCACGAAGCTGCTCGGGCATTTCACCGGCTGTCAGATAAAGGGGCACAGGTACGTCGCTGTTCTGGCGCGCAAACGTAGAGTCGTTGGTAGCACCACCTAAACCCCGAGCCAGCGTTTTGATTTCGTTGTACAATGACGCGCTATCTTCTTTCGATGGGTTCACGGCGAATGATACGTACTGGATTGAACGGGTGTCGGCACCAGGATATTCGTCTTTATGCTTGCTCAGGTAATCGCTCAGTTCCGAGTCGGTTACCTTCACGGTGGTATCGTTGACCGAGTAATAGGGAACGAACAGGAACTTCACATCGGCCTTTGTATTCTGAGCCTGGTATTCCTTCTGGGCTTCAGCCGTAGTGGCGTAGTTCGATAGACGCATCAGGTTGTCGAACTTCTCGCGGAGGCGATTCGTGCTGATTTGCTGTTCAAACGAGGCCCACTGTGCCTGTTGAGCAGGTGGTACGTTCCGCAGGCCTTTCAGATACTGAATAACCTGATTTTTGTCGAAAACACCCGTCTGCGGGTTAGTAAACGCCTGCCGCACTTCGGGGCTGACGTTGCTACCCTGTACCATGTCCACGAGTTCTTCGGGCGACACGGTCAGACCGAGTTTATCAAATTCTTTCTGATAGGCGGTTTCAAAAATGAGTTGATTCCAGGCCTGTTCCCGAATCTGAGTCATTTCCTGTTCGCCCGGAGCGCGGCCCGTTTGCTGCTCATACTGAGCACGAACCTGCTCTACTTTTGCCTGAAAATCCTGGTTATCGATGGTTCGACCATCAATGGTGCCGATTTCCTGGTTATTGTTGCCAAACAGCGTACTCTTGCCGCCGAGCAAATCGCTCCCCACAATGAACAGAATCAAGCTAACGGCGATTACGCCTACTGCTAATCCGGAGCGTTCACGGATTTTGTTAATTAATGACATCTCGGTTTATACACGAATTTAGCCCGCAAAATAACAATCTTTCCTGCTCGATTACAAGATTCGAGCCAAAAAGGGGGTTTCTTTAATGTAGGCTAAACCAAGTACGTAATAAACTGATGGAGCAGCTAGTAACGCACTGAAATAGAGATGCTATGTGTTTTTGGTTAGACCGTATCTAACGACGTACCCTCTGTTTTTAGCACTATAAATCGGGCAAATAGCTCTTCGGAATACCATTTTCGCTGCCTAGTTTTTTTTACTATCTCCCGATGTCCGCTCTGCCGGTAGGCAAATTGGTCTACTAGTGCGGCATTGCGCCAAACGCTGATCGTACACTGTTGCACGAGCGGTTTTTCGCCGGCCCCCAATGCCATAAGCAGGTTATCGCCCTGTTCATCAATGCGTTTGCGGGCCTCAGGTACGTGACGCCAGAAGTCGAGAAGCGCGCCGGTACGAATACTGGCCCGCGTCAGTACAGCAATGGGTAAATCAGCCGAAGCCTGGTCAGGTACGTCACTGCCAGGTAGGTTGGCGGCTGGTTCGAACGGGTCGATCCCATCCCAAAGGCCGTGAGATTTGATGGGCCTCAGATAGAGGGTAGTTGGCTTTCCCTGTGGAAGCGTTGCGTGCTGAGGAAGAAACGATTGCCAGTCAGCAGAGTCAAAAAAGACCTGGGCCTGGGCTTCTGATTGCCATACGCCTACAAACACATAGCGGGAAAAATCGGGCCAGAGGCCAAAGTTCTTCCCCGTTCCCATCATCTTCTGGAATCCCAGACCGGATGCCGTAAAGGGGTTCATGAGCCAGCGCCCCATATTGGCAAAAGCCCGATACCGCTGGCCGGGGGGGAAATTTAATACAGTTACAGTAACAAGGGACATGGACGGCTGGGTAGTACTACTACTTTGCAAGTAAACGGTAAACTGGCCCCGGCGGTTTGCACTATCTTTTTGACGCCGTCACAGGCACGTAAAATGGCAGATAGGCTACCTTTGATGTTCGCAACTCATTTATGAACCTACTTCGTACCGCCGCACTACTACTATTAACTCTAACTACAGCGCTGGCACAAACGCCGCCCCGCACGCTGACTTGGCAATTTCCGCTGCCCCGCCCCCATACGGGTGTGCTGCTGGGCAACGGCACCCAGGGAGTTATGGTCTGGGGCGGCGGCCGGAACCTGCATTTTACCATTAGCCGTACCGGTTTTTGGGATCACCGGGGTGGGGTAGATTTCAACACCAAAATAACTTATGCCGATCTGAAGTCGAAACTACAGGCTGGTGATAAAGCGGGTATCGATGCCGCCTTTGCTGCCCCGAAGTTGGAGAAACCGTCGCTTGGGCATCCGCAACAATTGGGTGGCGGTCGACTAGACGTTACGCTGCCCGAGGGTTGGCTGATTCAATACGGAAACCTGTTTACCGACCGGGGGCTATTGCAATTGGTAGTGCGTGATCCACAGCAGGTAAGCCATGTGCTGAATGTGCGGCAAGCGGCCAGTCTGGAAGTGACCGAACTGGAAATTCCCAAAGGCCTGCGGGGTAAATTGACCTTCAAGCTGACTCCACATTACACCTTTGTAGCCGAGGCATTGCGGGCGGCAAGCATTGAAGAGCCGCAGTGGGTGCTGAAAGACAACAATGGGAAAGGCGCGTTTATTCAGCCGCTGCCCGAAGACGACCCGCTGCTAGTTGGCTACGATCTGGTAAACGAACAGCACCTCTATATACAGACCAGTAATCTGTACTACAATCGAAAAACCCGCCGCTTCGATTACCCCGCCATGCAGGCCCTGCTCGACCGCGCACCCTCGGCCGTAGCCAGCGCCGATACGTTCTGGCAGGGGTATTATAAGGTAGTGCCCCGCATTGCCCTGCCCGATCCGCTGTTGCAGGAAATTGTCGATTACGGCCTCTACAAGCAGGCTTGCGCCACATCGCCCAATGGCCTGGCGTGTACCCTGCAAGGGCCGTTTATGGAAGATTACCAACTGCCACCCTGGAGCAACGATTATCATTTCAATATCAATGTGCAGATGATTTACACACCGGCACTGGCTACCAACCGACTGGCGAATTTTCGGCCGTTGTGGAAAATGATCGGTAACTGGATGCCGCAGTTGCAGAAAAACGGTGAAGCGTTTTTTGGTCGTAAAGGGGCGCTCATGTTGCCGCATGCCGTCGATGACCGCTGCCATGTGGTAGGTACGTTCTGGACCGGCACTGTAGACCACGCCTGCACCGCCTGGATGGCCATGATGGCCTGGCAGAATTACCGCTATGGATTAGAGCAACCCGATGCACCGCAGTTGTTGAACCAGACTGCCTGGCCGCTACTCAACGGGGCCTTTGAAGGCTATTTCGCGATGCTGGAAGAAGTGTCGACCGGCGATGGCGGGAAGAAATACAGCCTACCCGTGTCGGTAAGCCCCGAATACCGGGGCTCGGAACTGAACGCCTGGGGCCGGGATGCGTCGTTTCAACTGGCGGCGTTGCACCGGATTTGCCGCATTTTGCCCCAGGCCGCCGCCGCGTTGGGGAAACCCGTTGATCCCCGCTGGGCCGACGTAGCCAAACGCCTGCCATCGTACACCACGTTCAACGGAAAATTTGTCGATGAACTGAATCTTGGTAACGAGCGAATTGCGCTTTGGGAGGGCATGGATCTGATCGAAAGCCACCGACACCATTCACATCTCGGTGGTGTATACCCGTTCGCCACAATCAACCTGAACGATCCAATCCAACGTAAGCTGGTGGATAATACGCTTCAGGCATGGCGCTACAGAGGGGCTGGCGGCTGGGCAGGCTGGTCAATTCCGTGGGCATCAACGATCTTAACCCGTACTGGCCAAACCGATGCAGCTATTAAGTGGCTGCATTACTGGAAGGAAAATTACACCAACGAGGGGAGAGGCACGCTTAGTAACGCCAATACTAACGGAACCAGCCTGATGGGTGCTCCCGATTGGGAACTGGAAAAGCAAAACAAGGAGGTGATGCAGCTCGATGCCGGTTTTGGTGCCTTGACAGCGGTGCTTGAGCTGCTAGTGCAGAGCCGTGATGAGGCGATTTACGTATTGCCGAATCGACCACGTACCTGGCAGAATCTGAGCTTCGACGATATACGGGCCGACGGCTCATTTCTGATTGGTGCCACCGTGAAAGAGGGTGCTGTAACGGAGGTGCGGGTAAAAAGCCTCGCTGGTGGCAGGCTCACGCTGGTACACCCCTTCGGCAAAAAGGCCCGCCTAAATGGGCAGCCACTCGAAACTGAGCAACTGGTCCGCGACTGCAAACCGGGGGAGGTGCTTCTACTCAGTGCACTGTAGCCTATTTTCTACAGAGTTGGGGAGAAGTAACCAGTGATGGGTACCAATAATAACAACAACGGAGCGCAACATATCGGCATATCAACCAGGTAGGTTAGTAATATGCCGGGTACGTTGCGCTCCGTTGCTATTAGTATGTGCTGATTGGTGACTATGTCAGACTAGTCGTCTTTTCCGTCCGGATCAACTTTGTCTTCTGCTTTATCGAAGGCGCGGCCAATTGACTTGCCAGCTTGCTTGAAGCCTCCTTTAATGTCTTTCCAGGCGGCGGCAGTAGCATTTTGTGCTTTGTCCATGTCTTCGCCCAGCTCTTTACGTTCCTGCTCTAACTCAGCCAGCTCTTCTTTCGACTTGGCTTTTGCTTTAGCGCCCTGACGCTTAATATCAGCTTGCATTTCATCAATACGGGCATCGAGTTTACGCTGTTGCTCTTTCATGTTGGAAACGGCTTCATCGCGCTCACGGCGGAAATCAGCAGCGGCCTCATCACCAGCAGCCTCAGCTTTGTCACCAGCTTCGTTTAGTCCTTCACGGGCATCAGCAGCGGCATCTTTGGCATCAGCTTCAACTGCGTCGCCGGTGCGTTCCATGGCGTCTTCAGTGCGTGACTCATTTTTATTGTCAGAGCTACATGCCTGAAACAGGGTCATTGATGAAGCCAGCAGGCCGATAGCGAAAAGGGAAGCGAAGGAGCTCATTTGCTTTTTCATTCGTCGTGTGTGTTTGGTTTAACGCGAAGTTAATTTGCCAAGACCGTGCCAACGAGATAGGGCGAACAATAGGAACCGGATCTGGGCAGCTTGTCCGGTGTCTTGTCAGCACAGAAAAACTTGGCTCTTCCTGCTGATAGAGACTTATTTCAACTTAACTGCACAACCAATTGCTTTAGTAAGTGGCGTTACAACTGGCTTACCTGCCAGCAAACTTGTCACAGCTTCATCAACATAAGCGCGTTGCACATTCACCGCATCTTGTGGGCTATCGTCTACACTTCCGATATATTCCACAGTAAAACGGTCACCAGTTCGTTTCAAGACATACACCTGTGGGGTACGCGTAGCGCCAAATGCTTTAGCCACAGCCTGACTGTCGTCGTGCAGATAGGGGAACGTATAATTTTTAGTTCGGGCACGTACCTGCATCCGGTCAAAGCTATCTTCTTCGTATAAGGTTGCATCACTTGACAGCAACGCAATGACGGGGAAACCCTGGGGGCCAAACTTACGGTCCAACGCAATGATCCGGTCTTCATAAGCCTTCGAGAACGGACAGTGATTGCTGGTAAATACGACGATGACGCCCTTTTGATTTTTGTATTCAGCCAGCGAGATCGTACGATTATCAACGTTCGTTAACGCAAAAGAGGCGGCTACGTCGCCCAGGGTGTAACCTGAAGCAGGGCGTTGCGCTAAAACGGGTAAGGTGAGGGCTCCCAGCAATATCGTCAGCAGCAATGATTTCATGGTGTTCTTATTCACAATGGTTAGACAGCGAATTGTTGCAAAGTATTAATGAACAGTATTGATGCTTACTATCTGTCGGTTAATCTTCCAAAACTTATTCTTGTCATGAACCAACCGATTGGCGCTCTCGATATAGAATAGACATGAAATAGTTCGTAAATAGTTGATTGATAGTGATTTAATGTCTGTTACGTTGCTCGTTTTCTACAAGCCGTGCTGGTTAGAAAACCAGGTAGCTCGTATTTGTCATACATCGTAGTTGATTTTATCGGCGGTGTCTGAGGTATGATGGTAGTCTGAGGGTTCTGCTTGCGTGAAAAACAGGACCGTGATCCCCAATCTATCGAGATGATACTGGCTAGAACGACACTACTATTGACCTGGATCAGGCATATGATAATGCGTCTGATCCAGGTAGATCCGAACCGATTGCACGTACGCTGTCTCCACAACTCGCCGGAGTGGTTTATTTGGAGGGCCGCCAGTAGTGTAAACCTAGTCTGACTACTTTCATGGGCCTTATCAACGCACCCGGTTCTGGCTACATTCAGTGCGCATGCCTTCGAGCTTAAGGGTATAAGCTGGTCAGGGTTTTACCGGCTGGGTACGTTAACTCGGTGATGCGCCAGCGGCCGGCTGTTTGCTGCAGGTCGACCCGCACCTCAGCTGGTTTTCCCGACAGCAGGTACGTGACATAGACCACCGCCCGTGACCCGCCAACAGCTGCTGGCTCAACCCATATCTTTTTTAGATCGGCATCAGGGGCGTTGAACAGCGGGTTTGCTTTCGGTGCTTTATACCCCGGCTGCGACACCCGCTGCCATATTTTATCGGCTACTGGCCGGGCAAAGAACTGGTCGATGATTGTACCATCTTTTGTCTCTCGGAAAGGATTTTCAGTTTTGTTATGCTCGAAATATAAGGCCCGAACCAGTCGGTCTGCAGCCGACCGGGGCGCATCGGGGCCGGGTCGTTTAGTGAGCGCAGCGGCACTGTCGACCGTAGCGGTGGCAGAATCGGTTTGGTTAGCTGGCTTTTTTGAGTCACAGGCAGTCATAGCCAGCAGGAGCAGGCTAGCAAGCAGAAGCGGAGTTCTCATACAGATTTGTTTAGGAATAGAAAGGTACAGCATGAGCCGATAATCTGGCAACGTACTGGTACCAGCCCCAAAAAATACCCCGCTCAGATAACCGAGCGGGGCGTGTCATGAAAGGTGGAGTAATCGGAAAGCGCATCAATTACCAGCGGCGGCCAGTAGGTGGGGTCCAGTCTCGGTCGACGTTTAAGTTACCACGGCCCGAGGCGTAACTGCCCTGATTATAGGACCGGTACTGTTCGAATGCGAACAGGCGGTCTCGTTGAGCGGGGGAAAGGATAGAGATTACATCCTGATTTTTTTGCCATAGCAGGCGCTGCTGAATACTGGCAGTACGCGGTGCCTGGCTCATCTCCCGGTCATAATAGTTTTCAATCTTCAGTACGTCGCGCTTCTGTCGGTTTGTTAGGTTCACAATCTGGTCGAGCTGACGTACCTGGAATAAATCCTGACGGCGGTCATAATCGAACCGGCCATTGCCCTGATTACCATAGCCCTGTCCATAAGCTGGTCCGTTGCCGCGAGGAGCTGGGGTGTTGTACGGATTACGGTCGTAGCGGCCATTTGGTGACTGAGCGAACGTTGCACTGCCTGTTACTGCAAGTAATAGGGCCGCGAAAAGCAGGGGACTTTTCATTTGTGTTTGCGTTTAAATAGGTCGTAGAAACAGAAAAGCAGATCGTTGCAACGGAATCTATGGATTAGAGCAAACCAGATTCTAAAGGTTTAATGGCCGCTCGAAAAGTAATTACATCCTGGCCTTATAGCCCGAAAAGACCCGAAAACTGGACGTTTATTAAATAATCAGCCTATTTTTTTTAATTTTAGGAACCATATCCAATAATTGTCGTTTTTTGTACGATGCTTCTTTTGTCAATTATCGGAGGCTACCACACTGTCTGACAAATTGCGCTCAGTTGATTACCAAGTACTCTTGTTTGCGTCTTTGGATCCCTGTTTTGCATCTTTTGTAGAAAAGTGTTTTTTTTAAGTTTTCAATTTTTATCGTTTTACAATCATGCAAACAGGAGTAGTGAAGTTCTTTAACGAGAGCAAGGGTTTTGGTTTCATCGTCGATGACGAGTCAAAAAAAGACATTTTCGTACACATCACTGGCCTGAACGGGCTGACCATTCGTGAGAATGATCAGGTGTCATACGAAATCGTTGATGGCAAGAAAGGCCTCAACGCCGTTAACGTGAAAAAAATGTAGTTGAAGGGGCAACCCACTCATCTATACATCATAAAAAACCCGCTCTGCCTCAGAGCGGGTTTTTTCTTGTCTTGGTCAGTGAATTACAACCTGGCTACCTGCGCACCTTTAGGCGAAAACCGCTCTACGCGGTGGTCAACGGGCTTCAATGACTTCAGGTACGTATATATAGCACCCAGGTCCTGCTCAGTCATTCCACCATACATTGTCCAGGGCATCACCGAGTTGAAACCGTCTTCACCTACAGTTGGATGCGCCGTATTTGTGTTGGCATAGGCCCTAAAGCGGGCCACAAACGCCTCCTTGGTGTAGGAGGGCATGCCAGATGAGGCATGTGGAGTCAGGTTGGCGGCGCGTACGGTGCCGCCCGGCATCGGAAACTCGCGGCCACCCGCCATATACATATCTTGCAGCTGTTCGCCCTTGTCATTGACGGGGGTATGGCAGTCGCTACATCCGGCAAAACTAGTTAGATAACTTCCGTATGCCAGCTCGTCGGCCGGATTGGGGCGGGGCCGGTGTTCATTTTTACCAGGTATGGTGTTCAGAATGAACGTCATTGGAAAATCAGAGACGGATGCTGGTATCGCCTTGTTTTCGATTGGCTTCAGGGAGCGTATGTAGGCAATGATCGCCTCGACATCAGCGCGGTCGGCTTGGCCAAAATTTTTGTAAGGCATAACGGGGAATAGTGCGTGCCCATCACGGCTTACGCCCGTTGTAATCGCCCGGTAAATCTCACCATCGCTCCAGGTGCCTAAGTGAGCGGGCGTAATGTTAGGCGCGTAGTAATTGCCGGGAAATCCCCACTCACGCAAAAAGCCTTCGCCGCCCTTGCCTTCCGTACCTGCTACCATTGGCCCATTGATCCGGCTCCAGTCGCGGGTGGAGTGACAGTCTACGCAAAGAGCGACATGATGGGCCAGGTATTGACCACGGGCAATCTGCGCGGAATCGGCCCGGATAGTCAATTCAGGCGGTGGTCCTACGTCGGGTAATGCGTAACGAACATAGAGAAGCCCGGCAGCAGCGAATACTACCAACAATAATAAAAGCCCGCCGATTAAGCGTAAAATGCGATTCATAGAGGTCTGGATTTTAGTGAGAACAGACCTAATACTAATGAGTTACTTCCTGTATATCAATAGGTTGTTAGTAAAGTGTGCCTGGGATTTATTAGGCGGTAAGTGAAAAGACACAAAAAAACCGAACCACTAGCCTAATTCGGTTTTAGGATAAATAGTTACGACAGACTCATATAAGAGGTCTTTTTACCGCATTGTAATCAGGCCCTTCAGAACGGCGCCCAGCCGGATTGCACCCAGAACGCGGGCTTCAGAAGTCTTGTGTGTCAACACGCTTTCTTCATGCGAGCGCACGCACATTTCGCAGCCGTTAATGGCGGATACAACCAGACTCATGAGTTCAAAAACTCTTTGCCCAGCACTGGCGCCATCATAATGCTCATCCGGATACCGGCTTGTGCATTAGTGTACATGTCTTTGTCGACGAAGTGCCGGAAGCGGTAATAAATGTTGTTTGTGCTCAGCAGCGAAGTGCAGGCTAGTGTTTCGGCTACTTCGGTGTTGGTGGCACCTGCCTCTAGCGCAGCGGCCGAGAACGCATCGATCAGGGGCTTTTACTTTTCATTGACCGCTATCGACAGCGCGAGTAAGCGGCTTTCTTTAGCCATCAGTTGCTGGCTGCCTACGTTGATTTTCAGATCACGCAGGTACTTGTTGTCGCCCAGTGAATCGAGCACGGGAAACTCGGCGCTCGCGTCAAGCCCAGATTAGTTAGGGTCGCCGTGGCAGTATCAGTGCGGGTGATAGTCATGTTACGCGTTGATTGTTGCTTCACCTTTTACCCAATGGCAGAGGCAAAGCTCGTCAGTTTGCACTGCGTCAAGTACGCGAAGTACTTCGTTCACGTTCCGGTCAACAGACAGGTCATTCACGTTTACCCAGCAACGATACCCTGCGGGTCAACGATGTAGGTCACGCGATAGGCTACTTTCTCGTTGGCCTCGAGAATACCCAACACTTCGGCGTCACTGGCCGAAGTGTCGGCCAGCATTGGAAATTTCAGACCACGCAGATCATCGTGGTTCTTGCGCCAGGCTAGGTGCACGAACTCGCTGTCGGTCAAAGCACCACTCATCATTGTATCGCGATCTTCGAAATCGTCAAATTTTTTGTTGAACTCAGTGCTCTCGATTGGACAAACGAAGATGAAGTCTTTAGGCCATCAGAACATGACCAGCCACTTGCCCGCATTGCGGTAGTCGGCTGACGAGATCTCGTAGAATTCGTTGTTTTTTTTGAATCAGCTTGATCGATGAGTACAATCAGGCCTTCGCTTGAATGATAGCGATGGTCAGGCGGCTGATGCAAACAAGGCGTTCCTGCTCATCAGTGATGCGAATGTCCCACACGTGCGTGGTGCGGCCGAGGTGAATAGGCGTACATTTCCCGTAGACCCAACCCGAGCTAACCGACCGGATATGGTTGGCATTGATCTCCAGCCCTACCGCCCGCTGCGTAATGGGGTCGCTGAGACGAAGCACCGAGGCCACACTACCCAATGATTCGGCCAGTACTACCGAGGCGCCACCATGTAGGATGCCAAAGGGCTGATGGGTACGTTCATCGACTGGCATTCGGGCGGTTACGTACTCTTCAGTGGCCTCCAGAAACTCGATGCCAAGGTGGCCTACAATGGACTGTTTATTAAGGGCGATTAAGCTTTCTAAGGTCAGTGGAGACTTCATAATGCGCTGATTTATCTGTAATTTTGCACCCAAATTAGGGTACCTGACTAGTAACACCAACTGCTTTGGCACGTAAAGACATTTATATAATTCGCCATGGTGAAACCGACTACAACCGCCGTGGCATTGTGCAGGGCAGTGGTGTCGACGCCGATCTGAACGATATGGGCCGGGCGCAGGCAATGGCATTTTTTCAGGCTTACCAACATGTGCCGTTTGCCAAAATTTATACCTCAACGCTGATACGTACTTACCAGACTGTTGAACCATTCATTGAGTTGGGTATTGCCTACGAAAAACTATCCGGGCTCAATGAAATCAGCTGGGGTATCATGGAAGGCAAGATTCCTAATACGCTCGACGATGACTATTACCGGAACCTGATCGAAAACTGGTCGGCCGGTAATACCGCATTGCCAACTGAGCAGGGCGAAAGTCCTGAGCAAGTGGTGGCCCGTCAGCGTCCCGCCATCGATTACATACTGGCGCAGGCCGACGAGTCACCCGTATTGGTGGCTATGCATGGCCGGGCAATGCGCATTTTACTCTCCTGGCTCCTGGATAAGCCCCTGGCCCGTATGGACGAATTTGAGCATAGTAACTTGTGTTTGTATAAGCTAACGCATCAATCAGAAACAGGTTTATTCACGCTCGATGTCGCCAATGATACGG
Source organism: Fibrivirga algicola (assembly GCF_011742925.1). Lineage (GTDB taxonomy): Bacteria > Bacteroidota > Bacteroidia > Cytophagales > Spirosomataceae > Fibrella > Fibrella algicola. The sequence continues at coordinate 237,742 of NZ_WAEL01000002.1, read as the reverse complement.
CCCATTTACTGGCAGTGAATAGTTTTTAGTCCGTTGTTTGTCGTTCTTAATCGGCTACTACCATTCATCCCGTATAGCTTGCGGTTTATCCACACATAAAGCGGTTTCCCACAAACAAGGCCTCATTTAAGGCATTCTTATGTAGTTTCGTTGATAAGCCTATTATAGGTTTTTCTCCAACTGCATGTCGAAACAACGCATATACTGGTTTTGCCAGATCGTCGGCTGGACACTGCTCATCATGGTCGATTTCATCATCTATTGGATCGATGATGGCTTTATTCCGGAAGTGTTCTATCTGGCCCTTGCCGATATCATGCTGGGCATCAGCCTTACGCATTTGTACCGCCTTACCATCCAGCGGTGGAAGTGGGTGCGTTTACCTTTCTTCCAACTGGTCCCCCGCGTACTGGCATCGGTGGTAGTGTTGGCCTTTATCATGTCGATCATCAACGTACCTGTAGACCTGGAACTGATCATGAATCAGCAGCTACACGGGTTATCGTTTTTCATGGCTACTATGGTAAGCTGGGTGAAGACCATGCTGGCCTGGGTATTGAGTTACACCGCCTACCACTACGTGGAACGTACCCGGCAAGCCGAGATCGAAAAGATTTTGCTGAAATCGTCGATCCGGGAAACGGAAGCTAAAGTCCTGCGATCGCAACTGAATCCGCACTTTATGTTCAATGCCTTGAACAGTATTCGGGCGTTGGTACATGAGAATCCGCAAAAGGCACAGTTGGGCATCACGCAGCTGTCAAACATCCTCCGAAATTCGTTGTTGGCTGACCGGCGCAAAACCGTTGAACTACGCGAAGAGATAAAAACGGTACAGGATTACCTGGCGTTGGAAAAAGTACGCTACGAAGAACGTCTCGATTGTCGTGTCTCCGTTGATCCGCAAGCCAACTATTGGCAAGTGCCGCCTATGATGTTACAGACGTTGGTCGAAAACGCCATTAAACACGGTGTTTCCAAGGCCGTTAATGGTGGTTTCGTTGAACTGGTGGGTCGCATCGTTACTGGAACATCGGGGCGTGATGAACTTCATATCCGCATCCGAAACACAGGTACATTGGGCGATAAGCTAGCCTCGGGCGGCTTCGGCCTGAAAAATACATCGCAACGGCTCGATCTGCTTTATGGCTCGGCGGGCAGCTTTACCATCGAGCAGGAATCGCCCGGTATTGTAGTCGCCAATGTGCAGGTTCCTCAACAGTCTGACAGCATCTTTAACCCCGAACGAGAAACCGTCACTCAGTGAATCGGTCACGAGTAGCGGTCAATTTCCCTTTTCCACATGAGAACTATTATCATCGATGATGAACGACTGGCCCGCAACGAACTGCGCCGCCTGCTCGAGAACTTCCCGAAAGTCGATATTGTCGGTGAAGCCGCCAATGCTGACGAAGCCTTACCAATGATCGACGATCTCCAGCCCGACTTGTTGTTTCTGGATATTCAGATGCCGGGAAAAAACGGGTTTGAATTGTTACAGGCTATAGAAGGCAAAGCACCTGAGGTAGTGTTTACAACGGCTTATGACGAATACGCCATCAAAGCGTTTGAATTCAACGCGCTCGATTACCTGCTAAAGCCTGTCGATCTGTCGCGGCTTAGTGAGGCCATTCACCGTGTAGAGGAAGAACTACACCAAAGCACGGTAACCGAACGACCCGATGCCGTTAAAGACCATACCAAGCTGCTGGGCGAGTCGGACCAGGTATTTGTAAAAGACGGCGAGAAGTGCTGGTTCGTCAAGCTGGGTAAAGTGCGGCTTTTTGAATCGATGGGTAACTACGTACGGCTCTATTTCGACGATCAGAAACCATTGGTGCTGAAGTCGCTAAACGCTCTTGAAGATCGGCTCGACCCGACTACCTATTTCCGGGCTAACCGCAAGCACATTATCAACTTGCAGTGGATTGATAAGATTGAACCCTGGTTCAGTGGCGGGTTACTGGTTACGCTGCGAGGAAGCAATGATAAGATCGAGATCAGTCGACGTCAGGCGATCCGTTTTAAAGAGATGATGAGTTTGTAACAGGTCTGAAACGTCTATAAAAATAGTCCCGATTGTGTAAAGTCATCTAAACGTGACTTTACACAATCGGGACTATTTTTATAGACGTTTCAGCCTATAGAACAATAAAAATCCCTGCGTTCAAACTGACGCAGGGATTCCGTACCCACCGTAACTTGTACTTAACCTAAAATGAAACCATAAGGGCTAACCCTTACCAAACCTAAACGTACCACTGTTTAGAATCAATGTTGAAGTGGCCTGTTGGATTAGTGAACTACATCGTCAACGTATTGTATCAGACGCCACGTCCACTAATCAGCCGGAACAGGACCGCTATGATTGCTATAACCAATAAAGCATGAATTAGACCGCCCATTCCGAAGCTACCGAATCCAAAGAAACCGAGTGCCCAAATGATGATTAGTATCACAGCAATGGTGTATAGCAAATTTCCCATAACGTTCGTGTTGTTGAGTAAATCAGAAAGCGTAAGTTGCATTCTGTCTATCCCTTTCGAAAATTCCGTGCCATTTTACTGTCTGTCACAGTTAGTAACATCAGTATAGGCCTCCAGGGAATGAAAATGAGGCACATACGTATGTAAATGGCCTTTTATTGTTTTATGCCTGTTCAAGAAAATGACGGTATGTTGTGGAGATTATTCCCCAATGTGATGGGGTTACATAGGCAACAAATCCACACTTTTCCCCATACTACCAAATGAGCTTGGATACGGGCGTTAATGCTTGCAGACTATTAACATAGCTAACTGCTTCTCTACGGGCTGTTTATCAATGCACAGGCATCTAATTAGTGCACGAGCGTAAATCAGGCATTATATTTTATAGTAATACGCTGACAGCAAAGACATAAAATTTATAAAAACTTATTATGAATGGTGCAAGAGTAGGGGGTTCGGTAACTAATTATACCTTCAGACCGGCCATTAATTCCAATATGACAACTACGAAGCACGTTTTGATAGTAGACGACGAGGCTGATATCTGCCTGCTGCTATCCGGATTGCTTCGCCGACTGGGGTATCACCCAACATGCGCGCATTATCTGGAAGAGGGCCGTCAATGCCTGAGTCGCCAGCATTTCGATGCAATATTCTTAGATCTGAACCTTCCTGACGGCATTGGTTTCGATTTGTTGCCAGTCATAAAAACTGGGGAGGTATCTATCATGGGTAGCCCAAAGGTGGTTATGATCAGTGCTTTTGATGGTATGGCTGAGCGAAAGCGGGCCAGTGATCAGGGAGCTGATTATTTTATGGGTAAACCGTTTACCCGAAAAACTGTCGAACAGGCGTTAGAGTCTATACAGGTTTAACCGCACCTTTATCTACACGATGTTGTTTATAACTGTGTAACTTTTTGTAACGCAGTTTCAGTACACCGATAGCCTTTCCACCATTCCTGCCACCCCGAGACGGCGCTGCTAGCCGGATCGGGTATTTTCTATGGAAAAAATCCTGATCATCGACGATAATAATGACATCTGTGTGCTGCTGGAACGTTTTCTGACCAAACAGAAATACAAAACGGCATCAGCACAACGAGGTGAAGACGGGCTGCTGCTGCTCCGGAAAGAATCGTATGATTTGGTAATATGCGATTTTAAACTACCAGATACAGACGGATTGGAGATGCTACGTCGCATCAAAGTTCTGAGTCCGAATACGGCTGTTATCATCATTACTGGCTATTCTGACGTTCGTATTGCTGTGCAGGCGCTCAAATATGGTGCGTTCGATTATGTCACTAAGCCCCTGCTGCCCGATGAGATCCTGTATACAATCAAAGGAGCACTTGATAAGAAGAGTGCAGTAACTACCAAGGCAGCACCAGAAGTGGTGGCTGAACCTGAAAAGGTAATTACGCCTAAGGCGCAACGGGCTGGCAAGAATGAATTGGCTCCCAATGGAAAGCGATTCATTTTTGGGAAGAGCCGGGCTGCCGAGCAATTACAGAAACATATTGAGTTGATTGCTCCCACCAACATGTCGGTAATCATTACCGGTGAGACGGGGACGGGTAAAGAATTTGTAGCCAATGCAATCCATTTGAGTAGCAAGCGCGCCAGCAAGCCATTTGTAGCCATCGACTGTGGAGCCTTATCGAAGGAGTTGGCTGGAAGCGAATTGTTTGGCCATGTGAAGGGAGCGTTCACTGGTGCTACGTCTGACAAGATGGGCAGTTTTGAATACGCCACTGGTGGCACCCTGTTCCTCGATGAGATCGGTAACTTATCTTACGAAAATCAGATTAAGTTACTACGTGTACTTCAGGAACGTAAGATTAAGCGGGTAGGCGGCAACAGCGATATTAGCGTAGATGTTCGTATTCTGTGCGCTACTAATGAAGACCTGCGCGATGCAGTTCGTCAAGGGCGTTTTCGAGAAGACATATTCCACCGGCTCGACGAATTTAGAATTGATTTGCCTGCGTTGCGTGAGCGACGTGCCGACATTATGATGTTTGCCGAACACTTTCTGGAGATTGCCAATCGACAGTTGGAAAAGGATGTAATCGGCTTTGATGAAGAGGCTAGAGAGAAATTCAAAGACTACTATTGGCACGGCAATCTACGTGAATTGCAGAACGTAGTGAAAAGGGCCGTGCTACTTACGCAGGGAGACTATATAACGGTTGATGTACTACCCCATGAAATTGTGTCGCCTACTTACATATCGGCTGAAGAATCAGCTGGGTTTGTGGTTGATGCCATTCGTCCTGGGTCGCCGCCAATTATGCAACAACCATCACAGGGCGGCAATCTGAAGTCAGTGTCAGAAAGCGCCGAACGAGCTGCCATTCTGAAAGTCCTTGAGAAAACGGGATACAACAAAACGAAGGCTGCTGAAGTCCTGAACATCGACCGCAAAACGTTGTACAACAAGTTGAAAGCGTACGATATTCATCTATAAGCGAGGTTTCTGTTTCAGGTAAATCACCTGAAACAGAAACCCGTAATATTTAATTAAAGCTGTAGCCGATAGACAGCAAACCAACTCCGTTTTTAGCGTTACTGAATACTGCTCTAGAAGCAGTAGTGTTGGCAATTTGTTGTAAACCCTGTGTGTAGCGCAGACCTAGCAATACCTGACCGAAGTATACGTTTAAACCACCGGCAAGACCATAATCAACCCGGTTGAATTGATCTGCGTTGAAATTAATAGCTGAGTTGCCCAGAACGCCGCCTGTGTTGCTTACGCCTGAATTAAGCAGATAACCCGCATAAGGACCTGCTTGAATTTCAACGGCATCTCCCAACTTAAACGTAGCTAGCACTGGTAGATCGATATAATTAAGGTTAAACGAAGCGCGACTGTCTTGACCCAGCGTTCTGTACCCCGACGAAGCCCCTTTGTTTACGTAAAGAAGCTCTGGTTGAATAGCAAACGCAGAGCCAACTGGTATTTGAGTAAACACGCCAGCGTGAAAACCGATGCGTTCTTTCCGATTCGAAAAATCAACTTCGTTGAATTGCAGTGTGCTGGCAGATAAGCCACCTTTTATACCGGTACGTACCCGGCTCTGTGCTTGTGCGGCTGGTCCTGAAGTGATAACGCCAACAGCTGCAAGAAGAGCTACTGCGAGTGTTGTGATTGATGTTTTCATGACGTTGTGAACGATTTTTGTGAAAGTCGGATAAAGCGTAATGAACTATAGCTTCACGAAAACCTAAAGACAATTCTATGCCAGTTTATGAATTCTGTAAGGTTTGTATATGTCAATCAGCTGTTATACAGTCGATTGGTGACTTGTAGAATTGTACTTCATTGATTAAACGACATACCAATGAATCTACTAGGTGCGGATAGGTTTCCACACTTTCGGGCTAAAGTGGCAACACTATAACTTATCTATTACAACTATTTGTGTTTAACTTCGATAGAGCTAATCCGAACTTCGAGGTAACTTAGCTTCTAAGACAAGAACACAGACTGACCTTTTTGCATGTTGAACGCTACGATAACCACAGTTAAGACAATTCTGATTGCCGACGATGACGCCGATGATCGACTGTTCATGATCGAGGCGCTCCGCCACAACGGGTTCCGTCATGACGTCAAATTTGTTGAAGATGGGGAAGACTTGATGAACTATCTCACACGTCAGAACGGCTTCACTGCTGAAAATGCACCACTACCCAGTCTGATTTTGCTCGATTTGAATATGCCCCGTAAAAATGGATTTCAGGCTTTAGCTGAAATTCGTGGCAACAAAGGGTTGCGTCGGTTACCTGTGGTGGTGATGTCAACGTCTACATCAAACGGCGATGTATTCAAGACGTACGACATTGGGGTTAATTCATATATAGTAAAGCCCAGCAATTTCAATCGGCTTGTTGAAGTGGTTAGCTCGCTCAAATACTATTGGCTGGAAACCGTACAGCTTCCAGATTAACAGACTTGCTGTGGGGGTGCAGGACCAGTGCACTCCGAGATTGCATAAGCTACTTTAGTTTACTCGACACACTCTTATGAATACTGCCGCCATCCTGCCAGCCCCCAACGTGACTGATAAACCAACCATTATTCGCGTGTTGCTGGTTGAGGACGATGAAGATGACTACATCCTGACTCGTACGCTGATGAGCCAGCCCGAAAATCGTAACCTTCGTCTCGATTGGGTTGAAGGGTATGATGAAGCGTTTGAGCGGATTACGGCCAACGAATACGACGTTTACCTGATCGATTATCGCTTAGGAGAGCGAACAGGTATTGACCTTATTCAGGAAGCAACAGACGCGGGGTGTCAGGCACCCATGATTCTGTTAACAGGCCAGGACGATCAATCGATCGATTATTCGGCTATGGCTATCGGTGCGTCTGACTACTTGGTAAAAGGCCGAATTGACGCGCAATTGCTGGGACGCAGTGTGCGTTACGCCCTTCGACAGGCCGAATCACTGGCCAAATCGGTTGAACAGGAAAAGAAATACCGGTCGTTATTCGAACGTTCGTTCGATGCCATTTTTGTGGCCGATAGCCATATGCACTTCCGCGATGTAAACCCATCGGTAGAAAAACTGCTGGGATACAGTCGTGATGAACTGTTGCAGATAAACCCCGCCCGCTTATTCGACCGACTCGATGCGTTGCGCCAACTGCGGTTCTCGGTACGGGAGTTTAATCAGATTAAAGATTTCGAGACTACCATTGTCAGCAAGGAAGGGCGTAAACGCATCTGTTTGATCTCGGTTTGGGCCGTTGACGATGCCGCTGGCCGTCCGGTATGGTACCAGGGCATAGTGCGTGACATTACCGAGCAGAAGAAAGCCCAACAGGAGTTGATCATTGCTGAGAAGCTGACTATGACGGGTAAACTGGCCCGCAGCATAGCCCATGAAGTCCGGAATCCGCTGACCAATCTGAGCCTGGCGCTCGATCAACTGCGCGATGAACTGGGTGACAATCAGGAGGAGACAGAACTGTACACAGATATCATCGGTCGTAACGTAGAGCGAATCAGCACCCTGATCACTGATATGCTCAATTCGTCGAAGCCCCGTGAGCTGGATCGTAAGCCGCAGGATTTGAACGATGTAGTAAAAGATACGCTCGGGTTTGTAACCGATCGGATTAAGCTGAAGCAAATGCAGCTGACAACTAACTACTCAACCGACGACTGCACTGCCCCGCTCGACCTCGAGCAGGTACGTATGGCGTTGACCAATATCCTCATCAACGCAGTAGAGGCAATGGAACCTGGCCAGGGTAAACTCTGGATCGATACTTCCTGTATTGACGATACGCAGGTTTGCGTGGTTATCCGCGATAATGGCAGCGGTATTGCTCCCGAAAACATTCAGCGGCTGTTTGATCCCTTCTTTACGGGGAAACAAAGCGGCATGGGGCTGGGTCTGACCGCCACTCAGAATATTGTGACCAGCCACCGTGGTCATATCGACGTTGATAGCGAAATGGGGCAGGGTACCACTTTCCGGATCACGTTCCCAAAATAGAGAGTTAAGAAGAGGCGCTATAACACAGAGGCCCAGCGAGTGGTATTAAGTGCTTTCATTTCTTCAGAAGCACTTAGTACCACTCGCTGGGCCTCTGTGTTATAGCGCCTCTTTTATCCTTTGATCACTAGTTTTAGCCCAAAGTCTTTCCCTTTCGAGACGTCTTTCAGCGTTACGCTGCCGTTTTTCCAAGACGTACCTGTAACAGGGGCACCGTAGCGCGCTGTCAGGTACGTGGTCAGCTCCTGCTGATACGTTTTCACGGCGGCAGCACTGTTCAGGTAAAAATCGACCTGGATGCTGCTAACTTTATTTCCCGACTGAAAATACTGGTGGTCTACCGATTCGAGGTTATCAAATTCCTGCGAGTAGCCAACGTGTTCGGCATCCTGCTCAAACGGGGCTGAAGTTTCGGTGGCTTTAGCGGCGGCGAAATCATCACCCAAATTAACCTGCCGCCAATCGTGGTTGCTGGTGAGACCCAGGTTCGTAAGTGTGGGTGAAAGTGTTGCGGCGACCGGCGTTTCCGTAGGTACGGTGCCGGTGCTGGCCGAATCGGTGCTGGTGGCATCGCTGGTTTGGCGGCTTGTACAGGCAGCCAGAGAGCCAATAAGGCAGACGGAGACAAAAAGGCGTTTCATACCGCGAAACTACAACTCGCGCTGGATGTTGAGGAAAAAACCCGTTTCCCGCTGTGCATTCATGACCGTGCTGAACCGAAATACCATGTTATAATACGTTACCACATCGAGGCTAAGGCCAGTGCTGTAGAGCCATCGGTTGGCCAGGCGGCTCTGGTACTTCTCGGCAATGGTACTGTTAATGTACCCTGCGTCGGCAATCAACGATAGGTAAGCAGCAATGGGAACGGTGCTAAACTGCCGAATCGGAATCCATTTCCACTCCTTTTTTACGTCGAATAGCCGGAAACGGATGTTATTGCGAAATACTCCATAGCGGTTACCCTCAATGACATAAAGCTCGTATCCCCGAATAACGTCATCGCCCACGCCCAACCCCCGAATCCCAAAATACGGTTGGCGAGTTGCCCATACGTTTCGCAGGCGCAACGTATTAGCGGCAAAAAAACGTTTACCAAGAGGATAGTACCGGCTCAGACCAACAAGCAAATCAGTTTGAGTGAGGTCGGCATTTGGCAACCAGCCCGAGTGCGACAACGAAGCCGTCAACAACGTACCCTGAAGGGCATAGGCCACATTATCGCGACGGTCGTACCGGTAATTATAAGTCAGAGTAAGGAATTGCTGCCGGGTGCGTCCATCCAGAAAATAATCGGGATTAAGGTGGGCTACCGTGTCGGCAATGGTATTGTTGGTGTAGCGGGCTTCCAGCTCATGGAAATTATAGAAGCCATCGCGGCGCGTTACGGCGATGCTGGTCGTGAGACGGGTACGTAGGGTGGTCAGTCCCGCCGGTCGAATGTATTCCCATTTGTCGAGGAACGGGCGGTAAGCAATCTCGCGGTTGGTCGCGTAGTAGAAATCAGCATTGACGCCAATTCGTTGGGCCTTGTCGATGTAAGGGCGATCATAGGCCAGAATGTATTTCGGAGTGAAGCCCGTCTGGGCTACAGCCGTCAGTTTATCGTTGCGGCCGGTAAAGTTCTTCCAGTCGAGACGGAGGCCGTAGTTGGTTCGGCGCAGGTCGCGGCCGCGGTCGTACCACCACTCGTTCAGATTACGGTCAGCCAGTTCAAAAATGGGCACCACAAAGATGTACCACCGTTCTTTCATGGTCACCGTTACGTCGACAGGCCGATGCCCCAGTGGGCCAGTAGTATCTTCTACGGCTACTATATCAACAGAAATGAACAGATTGGTATTCCAGATCTTGCGCTGATCCCAGGCTACTTTTTTGTCCAGTTCTGTGCGGCGAAGTGTGTCGCCGGTGCGAAGGGCCATTTCGCGCAGCACAATACGGTCGCGAGTACGTGCATTGCCCACCAGTGTCACCGACCTGACCACCACGGCCGAATCGGCCGGAGACGGTACAGCCGTAGTGAGCTGCCAAAGTGAGAAAACGAACGTAAAAAGCGACATAATGAGCAGGTAAACAGGCCGTAATTAGGCAGTAGGCTATCAATAAACGAAATTCGGCAGCGATTGGATTAAACCTGTCACCAGACAATAGAAAACCTCATTAATACCCTCTAAGGTAAGAAAATAACCCAACTCCTTCGCCGAATCATGCAATGGTCTGTGTATTATTGTTCTTTATTTCGTTACCATATTGGCACGGCCAGACAACCTATTTCCGGTTACAATGTAACGTGCTGATCAACACACAGACCTATGCAAACTGAACGCGCACCGTCTACCGCGCAAGCACCTGCTAAACCGACCCTAAGCTTCTGGCAAATCTGGAACATGAGTTTCGGATTTTTAGGCATTCAATATGGTTTTGGGCTGCAACAAGCCAACATGAGCCCTATTTACCGCTATTTGGGTGCTGATGAATCGTCTATTCCTGGTTTGTGGCTCGCTGGGCCACTTACAGGTCTGCTACTACAGCCAATCATTGGGGCAATATCTGACCGGAGCTGGTCACCAACCTGGGGGCGGCGGAAACCATTTGTGTTGGTTGGCGCGCTGGTGGGTAGTATCGCCATGATTCTGATGCCCAACTCGTCATCGATCTGGATGGCCGCCGGTCTAATGTGGATGCTCGACGCCGGTCTGAACTCGGCCATGGAACCATTTCGCGCCTTTGTGGGCGACATGCTGAATGATAAACAGCGACCAACAGGTTTCGCCGTACAGTCATTCATGGTGGGCTTCGGGCAAACGCTGGCTAACGTAATGCCTTACCTGCTTCCTCTGATCGGTATATCAATGGTCATGTCTGAATCACAACTGACTAATGGTATTCCTAACTCAGTACGGTATCCATTCTATATTGGTGGCGCATCGATCCTGATTTCGGTGTTCTGGACCATGCGCACGACCAAGGAATACCCGCCCGTTAATGAGGATTACAAGAAAGCGCACGTTTTTACGGACGAAGAGAGAAAGTCGATCTCGTTCTGGCATCTGGCGCTAACAGTCGGAGCGGCTGTGTTGGCGTTCTTTTTTGCCTACGGCGCTGGCGGGCTGGCCAATGGACTGAAATGGGGCCTAGGCGTCATGGCTGGTGGATACCTGGTGCTGATGCTGCCCGTTTTCAAAGAAGTGCTGGCCTCGCTGTCGTCGATGCCCACAGTAATGAAACAGCTATGGTGGGTTAAATTCTTTACCTGGTACGGCCTGCCGCTGATGTGGCAATACCTGTCGCTGGCGGTCGCCAAATACGCGTTCGATGCGCCCAATGCCACGTCGAACCCGGCTGGTTTTGAAGCGGGTACCAAGTGGGGCGGCCTCTGCTTTGCCATGTTCAGCATCACCTGTGCCATTATTTCCGTCTTTATTCCGCGTATCGCCAAAGCGATTGGCAGCGCACGGGCCACTCACGCCCTGTTCCTATGTCTGGGTGCGGTTGGCTTCTTCCTGACGCTGACCTCAAACGATAAAATGATCTACCTCATAGGTATGTCGGTGATTGGGTTGGCTTGGGGATCCATTATGTCGATGCCGTACCTGCTGCTGGCAAGTGCTGTTCCCAAAGAGCGGATGGGTGTGTATATGGGCATTTTCAACGGCTTTATCTGCGTGCCGCAGTTCATCGGTATGCTCACGGTGCCACTCTTTTATAAAACGCTGCTGGGCGATGACCCCCGGAATGCGTTGGTGCTGGCTGGCGTATGTATGCTGGCTGCGGCGGCCTCCTGTTTCCTGGTGAAAGAGAATCGCGCGGTCTAGTTGTTCGTCAGTGGGTCATAAAAAAGGAGTCTGGTCGGTCGATCAGGCTCCTTTTTTATGACCTATCGAAGACTTACCAGTTGATACCAAACAACCGTACCGGGCGGTGTTGGAAATTGGTTTTCACGAATCGTTTTTTTCGGGAAACGTACCTATAATAGGCTGAGCCTACCCGTACAAAGTCGTTGTTTGTAAGCTGATCCGGCACCACATCATCATCAAGGGTATGCAGGCTGCCATTGGTCTGTTGAGCAATTTGAAACTGGCCCGGCTCAAACGCGTACTCGTGCCCGGGCTCCGTATCGCAGGCGATGACGTGGACAGGTACGTTAAGGCCCGGCAATAGAGCCATGTCTTTCACGCTGCTTGCATTGTCTGCAATGAGAATCAGGTGCTGCGCCTTGGGAAACTCCCGATGCGCAAATTGCAGGGCCTCCACGACATTCTCCGGGCCAAACTGGTTGTTGAGCGTGTTGCGAGCAGCGGCCAGTAGCGTGGGTAGAGCGCGGCGGGGATCACGTTCGCGGGTAACGAAGAACATTCCCGGTAGTCCGTTTGGTCGGGTCTCGTGACCTGAACTATCGCAGTCTGTGAAGAAGACCGTGCCCTGTATCTGGGGACTCTTACTGTTGTGACGGAACCAGGCATAGATCTGCGCCGCAAAAGCGTCCATGCTGGTTGTAAGGTCACAAACAACGACTGCGTTGGGCCAGCGCCGCAAATTGCGGGTCAGCGCCGCAAACACGGTCGAATCGGCACCAATGTCGCCTGATAGCAACTTTTCCTCCAGGGCTATTTCAACTGGCGACAGCGTACGAAAGGTAACCGCTGGCCATTGCAAATCGGGCTGGACGACTTGCTGAATGGAACGTATCTGAGTAACCATTGGGGACCTTGTTGCAATTTGTTCATGGTGGGTAGTGGGCTCTGCTGACCGCGTTGTGCTTGGCGGCCTCTGTGCTGTTTTCGCCGGGGCCACGCTGGCCAATTGCCGTCTTGGGAAAGAGAGACTAGTATGATTTCCCCGGCTTGGTGAGCAAATGGCGCCTAACGTACCGGAATGCCGAACGGTTAGCCGAGTCTTGGCTGGCCTGTCAACAGAATGTAGGCCGATGAAGTATCCGGTTCCCAGTAGTAGCAGCAGACAACTTGCGAGTAGGCCAGTACGCCACCGCCGCCGCCGAAGTTGTCGACGCAACAGCAGCCAATCCTCCGGGTTATAGGCTGGCTGGTAGCCTTCCAGCGACTGACGTACCCAGTCGTGCAGCGGTTTATCGTCGGTGTTGTTCATGGGGGAGATTCGTTTGTGAAAGCAGTGCGCGGCGTAGCAACCGGTTTGCTTCGGTGAGGTGGGCACGCGAGGTACTTTCGGCGATGTGCAACTGGTCGGCAATGTCGCGATGCGAGAAACCTTCCAGCACGTACAAGCTGAACACCATGCGGTAGGCTGAGGGCAGGCGGTGAATTACGGCCAGAATATGTTCGGCAGAAAGCTGCGCCAGAATAGCCTCATCGTTCTGGTAAGGCTCGGCAACAACCTGCTCAATCTGTTCGGTCGAAACGGTAGGGGCCTGCTTTGTTCGCCGGTATTGGTCAATGGCCGTATTCACCATGATCGTGCGCAGCCAGGGATTCAGCGCGGCTTCATTTTTCAACTCACCGATCCGCCTGAACACCTTCATAAACCCATCATTGAGCAATTCGCGGGCGTCTTCACGATTATCGGCATAGGCCAGACAAACCGACAACGCATACGGATAGAAGCGTTCATAAAACGCGCTCATAGCTGCCTCTTTTCCCCGGCGGCATCCGTCAATCAGGCTCTCGGTTGTGGCTTTGGCGTTAGTCACAAGATCCGTCGTACGTGTAAGTCGTGGTGGTTGCTAACTGGTTCAGGATTGTACCGGCCTCATTCTGGTAGGTAGTGGTTACCTGATCGGATGATTGTAGATACCCCGCACCCGTCAACTTAGGCTGAACCTGCGTACTGCTAGACTTCATAAGCACTCCCGTGGGCGAGAGGTTGTAATTGACCGACGTGTTCATGACGCCAGCCACGCCGGCTATGTCCGCTACCGCTGGAAATCCTTTGAAATTATCAGGCTTCAGGCCAGGGGGTAACTTGACCTGAGCATAGGTATAATCTGTAGACGAGTATAATTGGCCATTCACCCAAAACTCCTGTTTCACCCAGTGCCCCTGGCTATCATATGTGAAAACTGACCGATAATTAGACCCCGTTTGCGTTTGCAGAAGCCCGTTCTGAAAGGTGTATGGACGTACATCGGTACCACCCTGCTTTTCTACAAAATCAACCGCCTTACCATTCTGATATGTCCATACGGCGGTGACGCCAGCAGGGAAAGTGGGTTTTTCGGGTGCGGTCGCTGGAATTGCCGGGTACGTTGTTTCGTCTGTTTTTGTGAGCAACGAGCCAGTTGCATCATACGCGTAGGTGCTGACGATTTTGGTCTGCAGGCCATACTGATTTGTCCGGTTCGTAACCTGCTGAGTTAGTCGGCCATTTGTATAGGCGTAGGTAAACTGCAACGTGTTTGTATTGGTGCTTGTCTGGTTATCGCCGGGCGACCAGCGGGCTTCTGACGATTTCGCCGTCATGAACCCATCAGCGTCATAGACATACCTGGCCGTTTCGGCATAGCTGTACACAACGGCAGACTGCCCAGCTAGCCGTTTTTCATACCGGCGGGCCACCTGATTAACCCGACCCTGATTATCATAGTCATAGATGGTCTGATCAGTCGTTTCTTCGAGTGTCTTGTTCGCTTGCTGTACCGTTGCTTTCTCATCAATCTGCCTAATCCGGCAGGGGCCATCGGCTTGTTTATCCACGGCCTGTTGTGTGCAGCGGCTGCCCAGCCCCACCAGCACGCTCAGTAAAATCACCCGCTGAATAGCTGTCAGTACTTGGTTTGTCGTTTTCATAATCTGTCGAGTAAATCGTAATACAGACAGAGACGACTTCTTACCTGAAAACGCTGGGTACGTTGCCGTTTATTTTTTCGGAACGAGGGTAGGTACGTTAAAAACAAGTCTATTTTCGTACCCTCAACTTCATATATCCGCATTCAATGGCCTTGTTCCTGCTATACCTATGATCCTTACGTCAAAGCAACTTATTCTGTCAGTCGGCGAATTACTGGCCGATTTTATCGGACAAACGTTCTCAGAAAGCCTGTTTGATGCCGCTGAATTTACCCGATTTCAGGGTGGCTCCCCCGCTAACATGGCGGCGAATATGGCTCGCCTTGGCAATCAGGCGGCGTTGGTAGCCTGTGTTGGCAACGACAGCATTGGCCGTTTTCTGGTGCAGAAAGTAGCCGAAACGGGCATCGACGTGAGCCATATCAGCGTGCACGCCAGCCAGCCAACGAGTCTTGTAGTGGTCTCGCGCACCAAGAGCACCCCCGACTTTGTGGCTTACCGTACCGCCGACTGCATGATTTTGCCTGAGCACCTGCCCGACCAGTTACTCGATCAGGTAGCGCTGTTTCACACTACCTGTTTTGCGCTTAGCCGTAGTCCAGCCCAGGAAACGATTATTGATGCCGCTCGTCGGGCTTCCATTGCCGGAGCCCAGATCAGCATTGATGCTAACTATGCCCCTAGCATTTGGCCCGACCGCGACAACGCATGGCAAGTGCTAACCAACTATTGTGCGTCGGGAGCCTTGGTGAAGCTTAGTGAAGATGACGCTGAGCGGCTTTACGGCTCCCCACAGACGCCCGAGCAGGTACGTCAGGACTTTCATAAGATGGGAGCCAAACTGGTTTGCCTGACGCTGGGCGCTGAGGGTAGCATTGTCTCGACTAACCAGGGTGAGAATGTGGTGCGTATACCAGGTAAACCACTGTCTGTTGTGGATGCTACCGGTGCCGGGGATGCGTATTGGGCCGGTTTCCTAACTGCCTGGCTCGACGGCTGCACGCCTGCTGAATGCGCAGGGGCAGGTGCCAATCTGGCGGCCCTAAAACTAATGCGACGTGGATCGCTGCCACCAACTGTGGATCGAAAACTTCTTTACGAAGCTTGATCTCTGTTGACAGCTTGTCTGTACGGTAAACTGGATTCCGCTTCAGAACATGAAGGCACTGTGACAAAACTCATTCATTGCTTAGTCCCCTGACTACCTCCACCACAGGAGTTGACAGTTCCGCTTCCGGCCAGGCGTAGAGTACTTGTTCTTCGGCTAGCTCGTGAATAGGATTGACAAAAGCACGTATCTGTGAATGTACCCCAATATCTGCCTTATCTGAACTTCCAATGTAAATGACGCCCCGCCACGAATGATCATCATTGACGTCGATGGGCCGTTGAACCCAGTACCGTCTACCGCCTACAGCACGGACCACTATCCATACTTTACGGGCATTAGACACTCTACCGACAGCAAGCACTTCCCGAGACACTATTTTCCCGTGTAAAGGATCGTCAATCAGTAAGTCGCTCGGAGGAGACATACGAGCAAAAAATGGTCTGGCTGCATACACTGCGGCAGCAGCAGACAGGACGATACCGGCTAGCCAAGCCTTGTTGCGTAGTATCCAGCTTACAGTAGGTGCAGCAGGCTTATCGGTATATGACGGTACTAGCGGGGTTGTCGATGTGGCTGTAGTTATAGTATGGCTGGACTCAGTGGTTGGTGGCGTTGGGCTACCCCACGCATATAAACAGCAAGTCGTGATGGCTTTCTCATCTTTAAGAACGTACCCATCATGGAAAATCTTGGCAAACGTTTTTATACTGGGGATTGTGGTAAGTGCCTCCTTCATTTCGGCTTGCCCCTGACTGAGCAACTCTTCTTTAAAGGATGTACGGAGGTATTCATACGGAGCAGGATAACTATTAAACTTAATTGGTGGATACTTACCGGGTTTTGCAAACCTATATCCTTCATATTTCTTCCTGATGGCATCTCTAAGATCAACCATTTCATTGTCAGTCATATGCGTCAATTTGTTGGTGTGGGACACAAAGAAGGAATAAATAAGGAACAAAATAGGGATATGTCACTCAGAGTTACCAACGAACAAGTGAATAGTTTTGCTTGGACTTCGACGGATCCCAACGCCTTGCGTAGTGGATCAATTGCTTTCCGCTTCTATATCCACATCAGTTACCTGTATGGGTGAGTAGCTGCGTTACCGGCCGACTAGTTACTGGTAGGGCCTTGGTTCGTAGCACCTTCACTATCGGAGAAGCAACTCAACAGAGTAGCTACGAGTAGCAGGAAGGTTACTACCCTACAAAAAACGCCCCTATTGCTGCCAGTACGTTTGGCAATGCAAAAGGGGCGTTTGTATTAAACTGACAAAATAAGATCCGAAACTACCCAATGGGTAGGCAGATTCGGATCTTATTTTGTCAGTTTAAGGATTTTTCCATCGGCGTGATCACACAAATACAATTCGCCTGTTCGGTCTTCGCCGAAGGCAGAGATTGTGCCAACTCGCTCGGAGATAAGCTGGTTAGTTGCCTTGTTAGTACCAGTAGGAGTTAGGGCCCAGACACGACCACTCACATAGTCGGCGAAAACGTATTTGCCAGCCAGAGCCGGAACAGCCTTTCCTTCATAGACGTACCCACCCGTTACCGACAGGTCACCGTTAGCATGAGTGTAGGTGTGAACGGGTTCTGTTACGGGTGTGGCCGCTTTTTCGCCGGGTTTAAAGTCCGCATTTCCTTCGCGAATCCGCCAGCCATAATTACCGCCTTTCGTGACGATATCGATTTCCTCAATTTCATTTTGGCCAACGTCGCCTGTCCAGAGTTTACCTTGCTTGTCGAAGCTGAACCGCCAGGGATTGCGCAGGCCATACGCATAAATTTCTTCGCGGAAACCGTCTTTATTGCCTTTATAAGGATTATCGGCCGGAATGCCATACTGTCCTTTGTCAGTACCGTTCACGTCGATACGCAGCATTTTACCCAGTAATGTGGTCCGGCTCTGACCATTATTCTGTGGGTCACCACCGCTGCCGCCGTCACCTGTGGCAATGTATAAATACCCGTCGGGACCAAATGCCACTTTGCCGCCATTGTGGTTTGAATAGGGCTGTTTAAAGGTAAACAGCACAACTTCCGAAGCGGGGTCGACCTGATTGGCGTTGGCAGAGCTGGCCTTGAAGCGGCTGATCACGGTTTCGCGGGGGTTATTCTTCGTATAGTTGACGTAGAAAAAACCGTTTTCTTTAAACTTGGGGTGAAAAGCCAGACCCAGCAGGCCCATTTCACCACCGTACCCTACCTTATTCTTAATGTCCAGGTACGTATCCGCTGACTTAGCACCTGTGGCCTGATTGACTACCTTTATTTTCCCGGCCTGTTCAATAACGAACATGCGGTTGGTGCCATCGTTGGCGTAGGTGTATTCAACAGGTGCCTCGAACTTCAGACCGGGGTGTGCATCAACAGTTGAGATCGTTATTGCTGTTGGTTCTTTTGTCACCGTGGTCGACGTGGCTTCGGTAGGCGACGAGCACGCCCACGAGATCAGGAACGAGAAGCCAGAGGTGGCGGCAAGCGAATAAATTAAGGTGATAATCGTTTTATAAATCATGACAATGATAGCTGAATTGCACTTACGCGATGACAAAAGGCAGGCCAGTTCCGGACGACGAACTATTTGGAATGACATTTGTTCGCCAATCAGTTGATTAAGGGTATTTTGCCCTCTCTAGCATGCCTGCTCCGCACAGTGCGGATTGTTGGGTTGCTACCCCATATTGGGGCAGATTAACCACTATACGTATGTCTACCCCGCTCATCGCTTTTTTAAATCGCCTGTCGGCGCAACAGCATAGTTATCAGTACCGATTGCCATCGCGTCCCGACGCGGGGCGATTCATCGACCAGCTGATGCGATTGCTTTTTCCCGTTACGCAGGATTGCCAGTCAGTTACGGCTAACGTTGGCGAAACGTACCAGCGGCTTCACGATCAGTTGCTGTGTTTGCTGCATCCATTGCAACCCAACCTGGTGAACCGGTCTGAAGCAGTGGCGATGCGCTTTTTCGATGAACTGCCCGCCATTCACGATAACCTGCTACTCGACGCGCAGGCTATTGCCGACAATGACCCGGCGGCGGTGAGCATCGAAGAAGTAATTGCTGTGTATCCGGGCTTTTACGCGATTGCCGTTTACCGGATCGCCCACGCGCTCCTCCACGCCGACGTACCCCTGTTGCCACGCATGTTGACCGAGTATGCTCATGGGCAAACAGGGATTGATATTCACCCGGGCGCCAGTATAGGCCCCTCATTTTTTATCGACCACGGCACAGGTGTAGTTATTGGTGAAACAACCGTTATTGGCGAAAATGTGCGCGTGTATCAGGGCGTTACCCTGGGCGCTACGCACGTAGCCAAATCGCTGGCGCAGAAAAAGCGCCATCCGACTATTGAAGACAATGTAGTGATTTATGCCAACGCTACCATTCTCGGCGGGCATACGGTGGTGGGGCACGATTCAATCATTGGCGGCAACGTGTGGCTAACCGAAACAGTCCCTCCGCATTCACTGGTGTATCATCAAAGCCAGATTGACGTAAAGCCAATTTTACAGCAATAAGTTGAAGCTACTGCGTCCGCAGCTGATTCCGGGAGGTACACGACGATTCTTGATCAATGCCAGAAAAGCCCAACGTACCTCCGTGTGTCAGCTGCGAACCACTTTATAACGCGGAGAAACGGCGCACACCTTTGGCGAAATACTGCCAGACAATGCTTTTGGGGAAAAGTCGTACTTCATTGGTTGCCAGCTGAGCCAGGTTGCGACGTTTAATGCGCAACGCCGAAGCGTCGGACCGACCCAGCCAGCCGTAAAACGCGAAATGCGCCCGAATGATCGCCCAGATCGCCGCCCATTCGCCGCGAAGTAGGAGCGGACCCGCCGAGAGGCCGTCGACCACCAGCCTAATCCCCAATACCCGCCACAGGCTGTGATCCGGCAGGTTCTTGTAGAGCATGGCCAGGCTATTGCGGTAATTCAGGTACGTCTTTTTCGGATTCGACTTGGCCAGCGTACCGGCGCCGACGTGCTGTACTACTGCTTCGCCACAGGTCCATACTTCGTAGCCCTGCCGCTGTACACGCCAGCACCAGTCAATCTCTTCCATGTGGGCAAAGAAGTCAGGGTCGAAACCGCCCGTCTGGTGAAATACCGAAGCCCTCACAAACAGACAAGCCCCCGACGCCCAGAAAACAGGCCGGTTATCGTTGTATTGACCAGTATCGGTTTCGAGGGTATCGAACAGGCGGCCCCGGCAAAAGGCAAAGCCCAGCCAGTCGACGTACCCACCAGCCCCGCCCGCGTATTCAAATTGGGTTGGCTGGTGGTAGGCCAGTAGCTTAGGTTGGCAGGCAGCAACGTTGGGATGAGTGTCAAGCAGCGCCAGCACAGGCCGGATCCAGCCGGGGGTGACGGCTACATCCGAATTCAGCAAGCAGTAGTACGTAAACGGGTCCGACTCGTGACGAATGTGCTGAAGGGCCGTGTTATAGCCTCCTGCATACCCCTCATTACGGCTCAGCTGAACCAGCCTGACCGTAGGAAACTCGTCCCGGAGCCAGTCGATCGACCCGTCTGTGCTGCCGTTATCGGCTACGTAGATCGTGGCACCATCGGCATAGGCTACAACGTCGGGCAAAAATTGGGCGAGGAATCCCCGCCCATTATAATTCAGAATAACAACGGCTAAAGACATAGAGCTAGCCCATCATACTACCCAGATCGAGACCGGGAATATTGGGTAAAAGGCCTTCGGTAGCCTGTTGCAGATGCGTTTTGATGATCGGCTCAATGTTTTCCATTGCCTTATTGGTCGCCGCCACAATCAAGTCCTGAAGCATTTCGCGGTCGTCGGCCGACTTCATTAGGTCGGGGTCGATAACCAAAGCGGTAAGTTGTTTCTGGCCGTTCACGGTGGCCCGTACCATTCCTGCTCCTGACTCGCCAGTGGCCGAAAGGGTAGCTAAACTGTCCTGGGCGGATTTCATGCGGGATTGAATTTCCTTCATTTTTCCCATCATGCCCATCATATCTCCGAGGTTGCCAAACATAATATTCTGTTCAAGGTCTGTGTATAGCTACCTAACGACAAAGTGCCTAAACCAGTTTACCGAATCAGCAGTACCTGGCCAGTTCGTTCAAATGCTCTGCCCGACGCATCTGTCAGCCGAATGCGGTAACTGTAATAACCGGACTGGGCAGGATTGCCATTTATGTCGCCATTCCAACCGGTTGTCTCCTTGTCGGTTGTGTTGAACACGACATCGCCCCAGCGGCTATAGATGGTCATCTCGAAGGTGTTCCAGAATGCCCGAACTCCTTCGGCCATGAATGACCGATTCTTCTCCAGTGAACTGCCCGGCGCAAACGCATTGGGCATGAACAGGGATAGGCCCAGCTCCACATCAATTGGGTTCGAATAGCTTTCGATACCGGCACCGTTGAGCGCGGCGATCTGGTATTGAGTCACCTGACTCTGGGGACTGGGCTGAAAAGTTGTTTGGTTACTGAGCGGCTTTTTGTCAGATACACCCGTCGACGGGTCAATAGAAATGACCTGGTACGATTGGGGTGGGCCGTTCGAGTAGGGCGATGCCTGTGTCCAAGTCAGCGAACCATCGCTTGTCTTGGTCAGTAAGATCGTGCAGGTCGGAGGGGTGGGGGCCGACACATTGCCGCAGCCGTTTCTGATGGCGGTCTGGTAGCAATAGCTCTGCCTGTTGGTTTGGGCTGTCTGGTCAACAAAGGAGCGGTCGTTGCTTTCGCCGATAGGGTTGAAGGCACTTCCATTCCCGTCAGAGCGCGTAACGATCAGCGTATAGGGCGATGGCAGGCCAACAGTCGGCAAATTAGACTGCACTTTTACTCCGTCTGTTTGTACCGACACGTAGGCCGATACCGGCGAAACAGGAACCCCATTGTCTTTCCCCGACGTGCAAACAGTAGATGAGCGAATGGTAGTTGGCCCCACAGAGGCTTCTATCACGTAGCAGTCGGTTTTACCGCACGTAATGTCAACGTTGTCCACATAGGGTGAAGTTGGCCCTGCCCAGGCGGGAAATCCATTCTTATAGGCTCTGTACAGCCGCACCGGACCTGTGCCCGTATAAGCTGGCCAGCTGATCGTATTCTGCTTATCTTCTGACTGAGCAACGGGGGCCAGGCTACACACCTCCGACGACCGGCGTTCTGAGCCACCGCAGACATCCGTGGCAACGATTTGGTAGCAGCTGACTGCAAAGGGTGAGGCCGGAACCGCAAAATACCCGCCCGACGTACCCGAAAAGCTGGTTGGCTCGTAAATTCCCGTTCCCGATTTCCGATACAACGTCATGTTATACCCGGTAGGCCCTTGAAACGTAATGGTTGCTTTAGTCGCGTCTGACACCAGCGAGGCAATAGTGGGGTCAGCAGGTACTGTATTCCGAATAGTGACTGGCTGGGCTGAGGTATTGCCTGAACAGCCACCTGTATACGATCCGGTAACTTTGATTGTGAAATTAGTTGCCGTGCCTGCGTAAACATGCCTAAAGGGAGTTGCTGTCGTTGTGCCCGGAGGTGGATAAGCCAGCGTTGTTATGCCGTCGCCCCAGTCAATGGTCACCTGATTGTAACGGCTTGTTTCTGCATCCAGGGTGTAAGTCAGCAGTACTGTTCTATTTGAGCATGTAGTGGTGACAAACGAGATCTCTTTCGTAGGCATCACCTCAATTACCCGGCAAGCCAGCGTACCAACGGAAGTGGCGCTGCTTGATCCTACTTGAAGAATTGTATAACTGCCCGGAGCGGCGTAGGTGAAGGTAGTGGTCACAATACCCGTGTTGGGTATGCTGTTATCTGTACCTCTGTAATTGTACGTATACCTGCTGCTACTACCCAACGCCCCGGGCACGCCTGTAATTGTAAAGGAGTTGCCCGCGCATACCTGAGCCGGGACTGTAAATCCGCCCGTTTCTGATGCGCGTGTCGGACAAACGCCAGGCTGCGAATACGCTGATAATCCATTGATTAACAAACATAAAGCTAGCCAAATGGCCCGCCGTTGTTTGTTCCAGAATCCATTCACGGTGTAATGTTGTTTCGTAGCTACTCCTTTGTTGATCTGATTCCTTAACGCAATTCCCGGCGTTTTCGCACATCCAACGAAACGTATCTTGGCCGGACTGAGTTTTGTGAGTGGATGGATAGCGGTGATACAAACTGGAGCAAATAACTCGCCAAAAGCACTGCCAATTCCAATTATATTATGAACAAAGATACGGGCACCGATTCGGGTAGCAACCAGTTAGATCGAATAGAAGATGCCATCGCCGATATCCGTGCTGGTAAAATTGTGCTGGTGGTCGACGATGAAGATCGTGAGAATGAGGGGGATATGATCTGCGCAGCAGAACTCGTTACTCCCGAAATGGTCAATTTTATGGTAAAAGAGGGTCGTGGCCTGATGTGCGCTCCCCTCACCGACGAACGATGCCATGAACTGGGCCTTGATATGATGGTGTCCAGCAATACATCGGTGCATACCACTCCATTTACGGTATCGGTCGATTTGCTTGGCCATGGCTGTACGACAGGTATATCGGCCTCAGACCGGTCAAAAACAATTCGTGCATTAGTTGATCCCGCCACCGTTCCCGACGATTTGGGGCGGCCGGGTCATATCTTCCCGCTTAAAGCCGTCGATGGGGGCGTTATCCGTCGGGCGGGACATACCGAAGCCGCTGTTGACCTGGCTCGCCTCGCTGGTTTGCAGCCTGCTGGCGTGCTGATCGAAGTGCTTAACGAAGATGGTACCATGGCTCGCCTGCCGCAGTTGCGTATCATGGCCGATCGGTTCGACATGAAGCTGGTTAGTATTCAGGATCTGATTGCCTATCGCCTGCGTACCGAGAGCCTGATCAAGCGGGAGATTGGTGTTGACATGCCCACCGAATGGGGGCACTTCGATCTGATCGCCTACAAACAGAACGATACCGAAGACACCCACCTGGCGTTGATTAAAGGCCAGTGGGAGCCGGGTGAGCCGGTGTTGGTTCGGGTCCACTCATCCTGCGTTACCGGCGACATCTTCGGCTCATGCCGCTGTGATTGTGGCGGTCAACTGCACGCGTCGATGGAAATGGTCGAGCGCGAGGGCAAAGGCGTAGTGTTGTACATGTTTCAGGAAGGCCGCGGTATTGGGCTGATCAACAAATTAAGAGCCTACAAACTACAGGAAAGCGGCCGTGATACGGTAGAGGCCAATCTGGACCTGGGCTTGCCTATGGATGCCCGCGACTATGGCGTAGGTGCTCAGATTCTGCGCGATCTGAACGTACACAAACTCCGGCTTATCTCAAATAATCCGAAAAAGCGGGCGGGCCTGATGGGCTACGGCCTGGAAATTGTAGAGACGGTACCGCTCGAGATGCCGAGCAATCCGTTCAATCAGCGCTACCTGGCCACAAAACGCGACAAAATGGGTCACACCATTATGAAGGGGTAAACCGGTAGAAAGGCAGTAAACGCTCAATATCTGATGGTCAGGAGTACGGTGGCGGACCGGCCTGAACATCAGATATTGCTCTATAAACGTTAACCATTCAACAACCCTGTGCCTTAACTTACGGCCTGAAAGCGTTACGCCTCTATGAGTTTCCTATTTCCGTCGTTTTTGTGGGGATTGCTGGCCCTTGCGGTTCCGATTGCCATCCATTTATTCAACTTTCGGCGTACCCGTCGGGTTTATTTTACCAACGTAGCCCTGCTGCAGACAGTACAGACCACCACGCGGTCGTTTCGGCGGCTGCGCGATTGGCTGATCCTGCTGGCGCGCTGCCTGTTTCTGGCCGCGCTGGTAGCCGCCTTTGCGCAACCGTTCATTCCGTCGAAAAGTAGCCTCGGCCTGTCGCGTCAGGGGGCCACGAGCCTCTACGTTGACAACTCGTTCAGCATGCAGAACGAAGAAGCCAACAACGCGCCCCACCGCCGCTATATCGATATCGCCGTGGGGAAGCTTGATCAACTGCTGACGCTCTTCCGCAACGCGACATCTCTGCAACTGCTGACCAACGATTTCTCGGCCGATGAGCAGCAGACCGCTACGGCTGAAGCCATCCGTGACCGACTGGCCTCCATCAAACTGGCACATACACCGCGCACGCTCGAAGCCGTATATCGGCGGCAGCGCAATCTGCTGGCCAGTACGGGCCGGGGAGGCACGCACCAGCTATTCTGGTTCTCCGATTTTCAGAAAAGTACCGCCGGTGATCTCAGCCGGCTCAAGGTCGACACGGCCGACCGTGTTTTCATCGTTCCCATCACCGCGCAGGCCGAGCGTAACGTCGCCGTTGATTCTGTATGGCTTACCACGCCGTTTGTGCGCGAAATGCAGAACAACAGCCTCAATGTCCGGCTGCGGAATAGTGGCCGCGAAGCGGTACAGAACCTGCCTATCCGCTTGTTTCTCGATGACGTGCAGGTGTCTACCGCTTCGGTGAACGTACCTGCCAACAGCACGGGCGATGTGACGCTGACGGTAAACGTGACCAAAAAAGGATTTCACCGGGGCCGCGTCTTCTTCGACGACCAGCCCATCACGTTCGATAACGACTATTACTTTGTCATCGAAGCGTCGCCTGCTATTCGGGTGCTGCATCTGTACGGCCAGAAACCAGCCGGCCCTGATTACATTCAGGCCGTTTTTGATAACGACAGCCTGTTTGCGTTCCGGCAGTTCTCGGCGCAGAACTTCGACGTTGGGCAGCTGAAAGGTACCGATCTGGTTGTGCTGGAAGGGGTACCTCAGGTGTCAGGTACGTTACGTACTGAGCTCGATCAGTTTGTGAAGCAGGGGGGCAGCATGGTGGTAGTACCGCCTGCCCGGCCCGATGCCGGTAGTTACGGTTCGTTTCTAAGCAGCCTGAACGTACCCGGACTACAGGTAAATCCCGTTGATGCCGCGCCGATCCCGGTCGCTGAACCCGACCGGCGCACGCCATTTTTTGCCGACGTGTTCCAACAGGGCTTTCGGCAGGAAGTGCTGAACATGCCGCAGGCCACTGCGGTCTGGCAATGGAACGGCGGCGATCGGTTATTGGCACTCCGTAGCGGGCAGCCGTTTCTCACTCAGTCGCGGGTGGGGGGTACAGATGGTCGGCAGGGGCAGTTGTATATCCTGGCCAGTCCATTGAGTGCCGATTACGGCAACCTCGCGCAGCATGCTCTTTTCGTGCCGGTCATGTACAAGATGGCGGCACTCAGTGTGCGGCCCCAGCGTACTGCCTATTCATTTGACGATAACGTGCTGACGTTCCCGGCCACCGCCAACGCCGCTAATGCGGCCGACCGGGCGGTGTATAAGTTGAAAAACAAATCGCTGGAGATTATTCCGGTGCAGCGGCTGGTGGGTAACCAACTGGTTCTTGAACTGCCTAAAGCGAATCAGTTATCGGCGGGCCAGTCCGTCGAGGCGGGGTATTACGAGTTGCAACGTACGGCAACGGATGGCTCGTTGCAAACTGAGCGTATCATTGCTCTAAATCATGGACGGGCCGAGTCGCAGATGGCTTTTTACAGCCCCGCCGAACTGCGGCAGGTGTTTGCCAATCAGCCCAACGTCGAGGTGTTTGACAGCATCAAAGACAGTGATTTTGGGCAGGCTCTGGAGCGGGAAAACCTGGGAACCAACCTCTGGCCTTACTTTCTGGTAGCAGCGTTGGCTTTCCTTTTGCTCGAAATTTTGCTTGTTCGCTTCCTGAAAGCCTGATTCCGGGAACAGGCTGTACAATAACTCAGTTTGTTTTTTACCTGCCTCTTCCATTACTTTCAACTATAAAATAAAGTTAGAAGTGGCTTGTAGGTCAGGGATTTACCATATGCCATTTATTACAAACGAAACGTAAGCGTATTATGAACTTCTTTGCTACGGTAGCGTATACCACGCTCGATGAAACTATTCAGAATGTAAAGCAGGCTGTTTTAGCGAATAAGGTTGTCCATCTATCTGATTTCAAGCCTGATCTGCCAGTACACGATTTCTATAGCCGCCTGTCAGAAACCATCGGGAAAATTCACGCCGCCGATGAAGATATCGCAACGGGCCAGCAAACAGGAAACCGCTGGATCGACATTACCTATAATCCTGAAATTCCCGATCGGTACCGGTCGAGCAATACGCGGCAGCCACTGCATACGGATGATTCGTACGTCGAGCTATACGATGAAGTAGCCGTGAATTTCTTCTATTGCGCGTCGAAAGCGAAGCTGGGCGGTGCAACGACCTTTATCGACCTGCCAATGCTGGTAGAGTGCCTGAAGCTGGATGGCGAAACGGAGTTGCTCGATGAGTTGCTGCGCACCGACATTGTTCACTCGAAGGGTGGCCTGCGTAAAGTGAGAAAGCCCCTCGATCAGGACGAAGAAGGCTTCCTCGCCAACTGGAACTACTACTGCCTCGACCGGACGGAAAATTCAGCGGAGGTGCTTGACCTTTGCGAACGGTGGCAGAAATTCCTGGAAACACGCATCATGGAATCGGGCATCATCATGCCTGTTGTGTTGAAGGAGGGGGAGTGCGTGTTCTTCCACGATGACCGTGTAATGCATGGTCGGAATGCGTTCTTCGCCGAATACCCAGGCCAGCGCAGCCTGATCAAAGGTAAAATCATTTTGGCACCCGCCGGGCAGACGACTGACTCGGCAGCGGTAGCAGCATGAGTGACCCGGAACTAACCAACATGGCCTCGTCGGGTTTAGCCCGGCTGGGCATAGGTACGTGGCAACTGGGCGGCCCCAACTACGTTGGCAACAAGCCAACGGGTTGGGGCGCTGTTGACGAGCGCGCAGCGATCAAAGCCATACACCGCGCCCTCGACGAAGGCATTCGTTTTATCGATACCGCCGATAGTTATGGGGCTGGTCAGGCCGAGACCCTGATCGGTCAGGCGCTGGTTGGCCGAACAGAAGAGACAGGTACGTTGCCTATCGAAATCTGCACTAAATTCGGCAACCGCCGCGATGCAAACGGGCAACCTACGCAGGATTACAGCCCTGCATACTTAACCGAGGCCGTTGAGGCTAGCCTTCGCCGCCTTCAGCGCGACTCCCTCGATCTCCTCTTACTGCACAGTCCCCCCGATTCGTTCGATTGGACTACCTATGATCCGGAGCCGTTTGAGGCACTGGTGCGGGCAGGCAAACTGAAGGCCTACGGCGTTAGTTCGCGGTCGGTATACGGAGCTAGGCGAGTGATGGACGCGGGCTTTGGCTCGGTTCTCGAAGTCATCTATAACGCGCTGGATCGACGGGCCGAAACCATATTGTGGAACGACCCCGCCGCATCAGCGTACCGGTTTATCGCGCGTGTACCCCTGGCATCGGGCTTTCTGAAAGCAACGTACCTGGACAAAGACCCCATTTTCCCGCACGACCAGTATCGGCACTACCTGCCCGATCGTGATCGTGACTGGTTGGTGGCCAGTACCCGCCAGCTTGCTTTTCTAAATGAGTTGGAAGGCGGCATCAGTGCCTCGGCACTCCGATTTTGCCTGAGTCATCCGGCGGTGTCGGTCGTGATTCCTGGGGTTCGTTCCGACGAGCAAGTACTGAATCATATAGAAGCCGCGCGGCTAGGGCCGTTACCTAATGAACTAATTGACCAAATAAAAGTGGCTGTACCCGATGTGCCTTCGCACTGGAAACCAGCGTAACTTTGCGCATCACCCAATTTCCGCATATGAAGCTAAGTGTAGTTATACCTGCTTACAACGAAGAAGAGTCGATTTCAGAGACCCTGCGTGCCCTCTATCAGACCCTCGCTAAATACGGTATCGACCATGAAATCTGCGTAACCAACGATAACTCGAAGGATAACACGCTGGCTGTTTTACAAGGATTACAGGCCGAAATTCCCACCCTGGTTATTTTCACCAACCTGGGGCCCAACGGGTTTGGTTATGCCGTTCGGTATGGTCTGGAGCGCTTTTCGGGTGATTGCGTCGCTGTGTTTATGGCCGACATGTCCGACGATCCGGAAGACTTGGTGAAGTACTATAACAAGATGCGTGATACCGGTACCGATGCTGTCTTTGGCTCACGCTGGCAGAAAGGCGGACGCGTAGTAGACTATCCGGCGGTGAAGAAAGTGATCAACCGCGTGGCCAACCTGATTATCCGGGTGATGATGGGCATTCGGTACGACGACACCACAAACGCCTTTAAACTGTACCGTCGCGAGACCATGGAAGGGATCAAGCCATTCCTGTCGCCGCACTTCAACCTTACCGTTGAACTGCCGCTAAAAGCAATGGTGCGCGGCTACAGCTACGAGGTAGTACCCAATAGCTGGACTAACCGGAAATACGGTGAGTCGAAGCTGAAAATCAAAGAGATGGGTAGCCGCTACTTCTTCATCCTACTCTATTGCCTGATC
The DNA here is from genome assembly GCF_011742925.1 of Fibrivirga algicola. Taxonomy (GTDB): domain Bacteria; phylum Bacteroidota; class Bacteroidia; order Cytophagales; family Spirosomataceae; genus Fibrella; species Fibrella algicola. Next base: position 208,482 of record NZ_WAEL01000002.1, on the reverse strand, counting down.
GAGAAGCACTTCTCGCGTGGCGATTTCCGCAAAAAGACAACGAAGCCTGTTGTGGAGGTGAGTCGGTAACACGCCAGTTTCATTCCTTCCTCGTGAGGGGAGGGAATAAGGAGTCACCTGAACAGCCCCGGTATCTGAAATGCGCCCCAGGAGATAACCGCTCCCCAAAAGCTACCGCTCAAGAGCATGGCGACAATGATGCGGAGGTTAGGTACACGAAAAGAGAGGGCCAACGCAGTGCCGCCAATGGGTGTAAGCAAAATGGGCGTTAGAACGGCGATACCCGCTAAGCCTGCGCGCTGCCAGATGCGCACGGCCATCCGGGTACGTTTCGTAAATAGACGTGGTTTCACTTTTCGATAGCGATCCCGAATTTGGTTGATAGCCGTACCGGCGAAGAGTACCAGAAACACACTGGTCATCATGCCAAGTACGGAGCAAATGGCCGTTTCACGCCAGGTTAGGTTCAGCGCCATCCCGGCCAAGGGGCCACCGACGAACTTAAGCATACTGGCCAGCGCTACTGAAATGTATTTGGCGTAATTCATAAAAGGTGGGATTGGGCATTGAACTGCACCGTCACTGGATAGTATTGGTCTGCTGTAAACACGGATTTATCACTAGAAGTTAATGCCAGTTATCGCATCAACCTACCCCGGTCCACCGCGTTATCAGTATAACGCTCATCTACAAACGATTATACCCAGTCTTACGCGGCGCATTCCGGGTATTACGTACATCCGTGAACGGCTGACCCTGGCTGATGGTGACTTCGTTGATCTCGACTGGCTTCGGCAACCCCGCAATAATCGCCTGGTAGTACTCACGCACGGGCTCGAAGGCGACAGCCACCGGCATTACATAATGGGTACAGCCCGGCTGTTTCACGAACAGCAATTCGACGTGCTGGCCTGGAACTGTCGGTCGTGCAGTGGGGAGATGAACCAGGCTTTCCGGCTCTATAATCATGGTGAGATTGGGGATATTCACGAAGTGATTTCCCACGCCCTGCGTTTAAAAGCGTACGAGGAGGTAGTACTGGTTGGCTACAGCATGGGCGGCAATATTTCGCTCAAATACGCCAGTGTGCAGGGAACTGCCTTACCGCCAGCTGTCCGCTCAGTAATCGCTGTTTCTGCCCCGGTTGATCTGAAAGCCAGTGCTTTGCTGCTCGATCTGCCCAGAAATCGATTCTACCGAAACCGGTTTATGAAAAAGCTGCTGGTGAAGATCACCCAGAAAGCGGCGCGCTTTCCGGGGCGGCTCGATATGAGTCGCTTACCGCAGGTACGTGTCTGGAAAGATTTTGACGATTGGTTCTCGGCCCCGGTTAATAGCTACCGCGACGCCGACGATTTCTACGAACAGGCATTGGCTCTCAACTTCATGCCGGGCCTCACCATTCCCGCTCTGCTCCTCAATGCGCAGAACGATCCGTTACTGTCGCCTGAATGTTCGCCGGTCTGGCTGGCAGACGAGTTGCCCCATTTTTTTCTTGAAACCCCCCGTCTGGGTGGACATGTTGGGTTCATGACGCCCCGCAGCCTGTTTACCTATGCCGAACGCCGGGCCTTATCGTTTGCTTTGGGCGAGTGCTGACGTAAACAAAAAACGGTTCCCAGCTTGGTGCTGAGAACCGTTCAGTCAAGGTATGTATTCTGAAAACGAGGTTGATTAGGCGGCAACGGAAACGTGTTGGTCTTCGAGGTAATTCAACACACCCTGAAACGTCAGTAGTTTGGGATAGTCTTCGTCGGGAATGCGAATGCCAAACTCCTGCTCCAACTGCATCACCAGGTCAACCGTGTCCAGGCTGTCGAGGCCAAGATCGCGGGTAAAGTGAACATCATTGGCTACTTGTGACTCCTGAATACCAAAGTTGTTGAGGATCGAAATGACCTGGTTTTTCATAACGCTGCGTTGCTTTTTGTAGTGATAGAAATAGTACGTCTTGAAGAAGGTGTATACTGATTCAACGCTCAAATGCCTGATTTTGTTGCTCCTATACGCTACCGATCAATCACAATTTAGGAGTTTTTAAGGAATTGCCTTAGAGGCTCCCCCCCAGTAATCGCTTCAATTCCAGCTGGTTCAGTACAAGTTGATATTGAAAGGACAATTGAGCCAGTTGAGCTTCTTCAATGCCCGTTTCCGCACTTTGCAATTCCACCGCCGTAATCACCCCGTTACGGAGGCGGGTTTGGGCTAGCTGGAGTGCCTGGCGGGCCTGCGCTACCTGCGTGCTCAAGTTCTGCAGACGCGTCTGATTGGCCGAGATATCGGCATTAAGTTGGGCCAACTGCTGGCGAAGTTGTGCATTGGCATTATCAACGGCGTAGCGGCTGGCATTGAGGTTGATTCTGGCGGCCTGCTGCTGTAGTTTATACCGACCACCGGCGTAGAGCGGTGCCGAAAAGGAGACGCCCGCCGCCACGTTGAATCGCGGATTGTTTACGTCAGGTACGTACCCGTTCCGGAAACCCGTTGACCCAATCGCAACCAAGCTTGGACGCCCTGATAACGCATCGACAAGGATATCTGTCTGGGCCAGTTGAACCCGATCCTGAGCGGCTAGTAGCTCTTTATTGCCAGCCTGCGCCTGTTGGACCTGCCCCTCAAGGTTAAAGGGCTGAATCAGGCCGCTGAACTGCTGGGCATCGGCGCCGATAACCGGATCGGTAGTGCCGGTCAGGTACGTTAGGTAAGCTCGCTGGCGGTCCAGCTGATTCTGCAGATCTATTTTCCGGTTCTGCGCTGTCTTTAACCGGACCTGCTGGGTCACCACATCGTACTGTAGGGCATCACCGTTTTGGAGCCGGGCACTCAGAATGGTCACGTTATTGGCGGCCGTGCGAATCACCGAATCCTGCACAGCCATGCTCCGCTGAATAAAGCCGATGCCGTAATAAGCGGCTGCTACCTGAAAGGCCAGGTTGTGGCGGGTCAGTTCCTGGTTTCGCTGCGCAATACGGAGGTTATCGCCGGCTCGCTGAACCGCCGCGCCTGTCCGGCCAAAATCGTAGATCGACTGCGAGACCGACACGTTGGCGTTGAGGTTGTGGTTGGGCTGAAATTGCAGCTCTACATTCCGGCCATCAACGGGAAGCGTTGCTTTCGGAACGGGGTTGATGTACTGATAGGTACCATTGACAGACACCTGCGGCTTTAGCCCGGTGCGGGCCAGATCGGCCTGCAAACCAGCCGCCTGAATCTGCTGCTCCTGTTGTTTCAGGAGCGGAAAATTGACCGCTGCCTGTTGAATCAGCGTGGCAAGATCGCTGGGTAACGTCTGCGACAACGTCTGTGGCTGCTGCGCCATCAGCAGTGAAGGAAATAGCAGCAGGAAAAAAGTATGGAGTGGTTTCATGAAGACTATGTTTGATGGTCTGAGGTTTCACATTTGACGTTGCCGGATAGCTCACCATACGGTTTATAGAGTGGAGCAACGGCAAACGCGAAACCTCAAACCCAAAACTTATTTGTTAGTGGGCGGCGTCGGCAGCGGCTTTGGCGGTCGCGGCGTCCATTTTTACTGATCGTAGCAGGAATAATAGTGGGAACGAAACGACGAAGAACATCCCTGCCAGCCGGAATGCGTCGAGGTACGCCAACAGGAGCGACTGCTTCTGAACGGCCAGATCGAGCGTTCGGTAAGCACCTGTAACGGCATCGATGGCGTTCATGCCCTTTGCTGCCAGCATTTGCGTCATGCCGTTGATACGCTCAGTAGCCAGCGGATTCTCAGCCGTGATGTTCGAAACCAGATCCACGCGGTGAGCAGCAACGCGCTGGGCCACGTAGGTGTTGGTAATAGCCACCCCAAAAGCACCACCCAACTGCCGCATCATATTGGTGATGGCGATACCCATAGGCAACTGGCTGGGTTTCATGCCTGACACTGACGAGTTGATCAGCGGCACGTTAACGAACGCCAGACCAACCCCCCGGATAAGCAGCGCCTGAACATAGTAGCCGTCCGACGTCTCGGTGGTAAACGTCGACATGATGAAGCAGAACGTGGCAAAGGCAACGTACCCAGCCATAACGACATAACGCGGCGAGACTCCCTTTGCCAGGATGCGGCCCACCAGCGGAAAGCAGATCGCCGCAATGGCACCACCCGGAATCAATAAGCGACCAGTTTGGGTAGCCGTAAACCCCGCCACCCGCTGAACCATCAACGGGTAAAGCAGGACTGAGGTGAACAGACCGTAACCCACAATGAACATCAGTACGGCACCCACGGCCAGGTTTCGACTTTTGAGTACCCGCAGATCAAGCACCGGCGACGAGGTGCCGCGTAGTTGTGACCAGATAAACCAGGGCAGCGTAATGGCAACGGCAATGGTCAGGTACAGAATGGTATTGTTGTCGAACCAGTCGTCTGACTCGCCGCGTTCGAGCACGTACTGCAGGCTGCCCACGCTGACCGCCAGCAGCATAATTCCCAGCCAGTCGATGTTGATGGCTTTACGGTCGATCCCAAACTCGTCGGCTTTTTTGTCAATAAACCGTAGGCTCAATACGGTGGCAGCAATACCCACCGGAATATTGATGTAGAACATCCAGCTCCAGTGGTAATTGTCGATGATGTATCCGCCCAGCGTTGGTCCGAAGGTTGGTCCCAGCACGATACCCAAGCCGAACAGTGCTGAAGCCAGCGCCCGTTGCTGAGGGGGAAATGCATCGAACAACAACCCCTGCGACGTTGACAGCAGCGCGCCACCACCTACACCCTGCAGGAAGCGAAAGAAGACGAGCGTCCAGAGGTCGGGGGCTACACCGCAGCCATACGACGCTATTGTAAACAGGATGATAGAAGCGATGTAGTAGTTCTTTCGGCCAAAATAGCGTTGCAGAAAGCCCGTCATCGGAATCACGATCACGTTGGCGATGCCGTAGGAGGTAACCACCCACGACGCATCTTCAATGGTAGCGCCCAGGCTACCGGCAATATCGGTGAGGCCCACGTTTACGATCGACGTATCGATCAGTTCCATAATAGCCGCTGTTACCGCCGTAATCACGATGATCCAGCGCCGAAGGCCCGTAGGCAGGGCGGGTCCGGGGGCGGGCGGAGCCTTTAGTGTTGTTTCCATGAAGGCGTTGGGTTTACTCAGCAACCCGTACGGCCACATCCACGCTCAGGCCGGCCCGTAGCTTGTCTTTGAATTTCTCGGGGTTCAGAATCTCGATTTTTACCGGAACACGCTGGGTGATCTTCACAAAGTTGCCCGACGCATTATCGGGTGGCAATAAGGCAAAACGAGCACCGGTAGCTTCCGACAATGAGGCTACCCGGCCTTTAACATCCAGGTTTGGATAGGCATCGATCTTGATATCAACGGGTTGTCCAACTACCACTTTCTCCAGCTGCGTTTCTTTCATGTTGGCAATGATCCAGAACGTGCTGTCGTTCACGATGGTCATCAGCGTTTGGCCGGGTTGTACGTACTGGCCAACCACGGCGTTCTTCTTGCCAATTTTGCCGGTAATCGGCGCGGCCATGTTGGCGTAGCTCAGGCGGAGTTTAGCGTTTTCAACGGCGGCAGCTTTCACTTTCAGGACTGCCTGCATTTTCTGAATAGCCGACTGCGCTTTTAAAATGCCCGCTTCGGCCACGCCCTGCTGGGTACGTGCCAGGTTAATCTGTTCCTGACTGCTCTGGTAGGTCTGCGTCTGCACGTCTACGTTGTTGCGCGAATCTTCCAGTTGTTTGCGCGTCAGCGATTGGTCGTTGAATAGGTTTTGATCGCGTTGTAAATCAGACTGCGCTTTATTGCGGCGAACCGCCTGTACAGCGGCCGATGACTGGGTTACCCGCAGGTTTTGCGCCACGTTGCGGCTGTTGGCCCGGGCCGAAGCCAGATCAGCCTGCGCCGTGTTAATGTCAGCCAGCGTCGACTGATAATCGGCCTCCGCCTGTTGCAGGGCTACTTCATATTCTTTGGGGTCGATGGTGAGCAACGGCTGACCACGTTTTACCGTAGCGTAATCGTCGACGTTTACTGCCTGAACGTACCCGGCCACCCGGGCCAGAACCGGGGCAGAGGTGCCTTCGATCTGGGCGTTGTCGGTCGATTCATATTGCTGTCCGCGACGGTAGGCTGTAAAGCCCCAATAGGCGGCGGCTACAAGGACCACCAGACCGATGAGCCTGGGGAGGTATGTTTTCAAAGGAGATGTTGATTCAGATGCCATAGGTGTTAATTGGATGAAGAGACAGGTATATTTCCGTAAATAGATTCGTTTCTGTCAAATGAACGGCTCAAAGGTAAACTTGGTTGACTATAAAAGTCAAACAGGTTGACTATATTTGTGTATTAATTATTCGTTAATCAGTTTGCGAGCCGTACAGGATCGCCGCGACGATGAAATCAGTAGATAGTAAAACCTTCACTTTCGAATTGTTCCGGGAGATTCGGGGGCGTTCAATGGGACGGCTTGCATGGCGATTAAAGCGCTATTTGGATGAGTTTATGGAGCCCCGCCTGCATCAGCGCGGTTTTACCGATTTCAAGCTCAGTTACCTGCGTTTGATCGCCAACATTGAGGAGAACGGCATTACTAACAACGAATTGGCCCGTAAAGCCGACGTAACCAAGCAGATGATGAGCAAGGTGGTTAGTCTGCTTGAGGATAAGGGATACATCTACACCAGGAAAGACGAAACGGATTCACGCGCCAGCCGGATCTTCCTGAATGAACGCGGTTTTGCACTGCTGGTAGGCGTTCACGAATGCATGGAAGAAGCCCACGAGCACTTCCGGAGCATTATTGGTAAAGAACGCCTCAATAATATGATCGACGATCTGAAGGATCTGGTAAACGGCCTTGACGGTGGCGACTGTTAGGCGAGTTCACTGTTTTTGGCGGCTCAGCGTAGGAGTCAGACCCTACGGAACTTCAGCAAGATGGGCCAGGAAAACGCTCTTGTCAACAGGCGCTAGTTACTGAAGAAAGCAGTTAACGGTAGGGTGCATCTGCCTGCGGGCCGTGTACCATCAGTTATTCACTCTACGGCCGCGAGCCAACAAGGTAGAGAAGAGAACAGAACTATGCAACTAACTAATAGGTATCCGTATTATCAGCAAGACGTAGTATATTAGTGACATCACGCCATTGGTTCACTATGCTGCTTCGGTACCGAATTAGCCTCGCGCTGTTTTTCCTCTATTACACGTCGCCTATTCAGGCGCAGGAATGGCATCAGGCTATTCAGGACCCCAACGCCAAGTACGGACAGGTTCGTCGGGCATATGATAAAGAGCAACGACGTGAACAGCGGCGGGCGCGTTGGCGCGTAGTCGGCCGGTCTGAGCCAGAATTAGACGAAAGCAGCGATAACCTTTATTTCCGCTGGGAGGCGTTGATGCGTTTGCGCGGAGCCGACCATCAACCGTATCAGCCAGCGCAGGTGGCTCAAACATACCGGCAACTCCAGCAGTCGGCGGTGATGGCGCGACGAGCGGCGTACCCCGCCTGGAAGAACATCGGTCCTAACGTTCACACGGATAAATACAACGGGTTAGGTCGGGTTGACCGCATAGGCTTTCACCCCACCAATACCAACGTGTTCTACGTTGGCTCGCCTACAGGTGGGCTTTGGAAAACAACAGACGGGGCCAAAACGTGGAGCGACATCAGCACCGACTGGCCCAACCTGAGCGTAGCCGACCTTGTTGTGGATCCGACAAATCCGAATACGCTTTACGTGGCAACCGGCGACCGAAACTCCTATACACTGCCTTCGGTGGGGATACTGAAAAGTGTAGATGGTGGCAACACCTGGACGAATCTGGGGCTTTGCAACGCGCAAAACCGAGCATACCGATTGGTTATGGACCCGGCAAATTCGCAACGACTGCTGGCAGCCTGTGACGATGGGCTGTACGTGACAACCAACGGAGGTCAAACCTGGAGGCTGACCGACTTTCCCAAGCAAAAAACAAACAGTTCATATGTGGCCGTTACCGACCATATCTGGGATCTGGAATTTAAGCCCGGTGACTCTAAACTCGTTTACGCCACCACACCCCAGCGAGTAATGGTTTCAGTTGACGGTGGCCTGACCTTCACCGCGCTGAACCAGGCGTTGAACGATGCCTTCAGGAATCAGGAAACACAACGAATTGAACTGGCTGTCACGCCCGCCGCACCCAACAATCTGTATTTGCTCATCGCCAGCAGAAACCGGCAGTATGGCGGCTATTACGTGTCGACAGACGCTGGCAAAACGTTTGAGATGCCACTGCCGAGGTCGAAGCAGATGATGAGCCAAGAAAAGTTTGTAGATAGCAATGGTACTTATTATACGCCCACCGTTGAGAGTCAGATGCAACAAACCGATTACTGCCTCGACATTGCCGTGTCGCCTACCGATGCCAATCGGGTTTATCTGGGACCAGTGTCTCTGATGCGAACAAACCTTAAAGCAGATAGTGTCTGGGCGGATCGGGCCTTGAACAATACGGTGTTGGCTGGCGAAGTGCAACCCCACGTGGATACACACGCAATAGGCTTTCAGCCGGGCACCAATGCCCTTTTTATCGCTAACGACGGGGGCTTTTACCGATTGGATAAATCAGGTAACCGGCAGTATTGGAAAGCGTTGAGCGATAATATAGCGATTACGCAGGTGTATCATTTAACGAGAGCCGCCTACAACTCGTCGTTGTTGGGGGTAGCCAACCAGGACAATGGCTTCTATCGTCTCGTGAACGGTACCTGGGAAAGTATTATCGTTGGCGATGGTATGTACACGCTGTTTGATCCGGTAGACCCAAACACGGTATACTGCGTTCAGGCCCGCTGCTCCGCCATTGAACGGTTAACCAGACAGAATATCGGTGCGGCAAGTCTGTACACTAATGTGGCCCCCAAGACAGACGAGTCACGGAACTGGGATATGCCATTCTTATTCGACGAAACCAAAAACCGACTTTACGTGGGGCTTCAAAATATCTGGTACTCTGACAACAGGGGCGATCAGTGGCAAAAGCTGACGGATTTCGATCTAAAGAAAGTGCCCTACGGCTTGCAGGAAGTGGCTGTCGCTCCCAGCGATCCAAATCGAATCGTAATCAGCCATTACACTGAATTGATAAGTGTAAACACGGACGGTACCATCAAAAATGACCTGCTCTGCTTCCTGACACTCGATGGTGGTAAAACATGGTCACCGCTGGGCAAGAACCTGAAGAATTTTCTGTTTCACCCCACCGACCCAAACACAGCCTGGGCAAGCTGGGGCAGTAAGCTTTATCAGACTATTGACGGTGGTAAGACATGGAAAGACGTTTCGGGCAACTTGCCCAACCTCGTCATTACCCGCCTGACGCATCAGAGAAATACGCAGAATGGCCTCTATGTAGGGTCAGTACGCGGTGTGTTTTATAAAGACGATCTGATGCCTGAATGGGAATTATTCAGTGAAGGATTACCTAACGTGGAGATTACAGACCTCATTATTGACTATAATCAAAGCAAAATTCGGGCGGCAACATACGGGCGCAGCGTTTGGGAAAACGACTTGATTCGCCCTGTACCCATTCCGAAACTGGTAAGCCTGACTGCCGAAAAAACGGTTTGTAAAAGCCAGCCACAGACAGTGCAGATCAAAGCCGAAAATTTTCCCGTAGGTACGCTGTTTCGCCTTCAACTCTCCGATAGCAATGGTGGGTTTGCCTCGCCCATTGAGTTGGGAACGTCAAAAACCACCGAATTCTCGTACAGCATTCCAGCCTCCGTTGTGGTAGGCAATGGCTACAAGCTACGCGTTATAGCCGACAACGTACCCGCCGCTTCGGTATTGAGCGAAGCCATAACCGTTACCGACCGAGCAACCGGTACGTTGTCGGCCACCGCCACGAGCCTGAGCCTGCTGGCAGGGGAGCCGGTTACGCTCAGGCTGACCTTTACAGGATTGCCCAACTGGACCTATGAGTTAACTGATGGCACAAGGGGTGAAGCTACCACTACACCGCATCTGGTTGTAGTAAAACCAGTTGCCAGCCAGCAGTATGCGCTGAAATCAATCTCCAATGGCTGTGGAGCTGGAACACCGCAGGGCAGCGTAGCCATTACGGTGCTCACGATCACGGCCACCAGCGAACCCGCCGATTGGGTGATGGTATACCCCACACCTACAACAGGGCGATTAGTTGTCAAGCTCAACGTACCGACCGCTCGCCTGGCTATTCGGGTGCTGAATGTGCAGGGCCGACTCATGTTGAATCACACCTCTACTGCATCAGCGGTACTTGATTTGGGCGACTTGCCGGACGGACAATACGTACTGCAAATTGAAGCGGATGAACGTAGAACAACGCGGAACGTACTGAAGCGGTAAGTGTCCACTTATTCGAAGGGTTGCCTGGAGGCCGATCGGGCAGCGTAATGCCCTATGCCGTTATGCCCACACCATCGTCAGCACGCCCATGAGCATGATGAGTTTACAGAGATTGCTGAGGTAACTGTATTCCCGGCGGGTGTCGGCCAGCACAAGGCGGTACACTAGCCATGAAACGGGAATGAGCAGGAGCATAAAAATCCAGCTAAGGCGAGGGTTATTCCACGAGTCGGCGGTGAGGAAGAGCGACATGATAAAGGCCGCAATAATGACGTACAGCAAGGATTTCGTGCGGCGAATTCCCCACACAATGGGTAGTGTGCGGCAGCCATACCGGGCATCGCCCCGTACATCTTCCATGTCTTTGATTACCTCCCGCACTACGGTCACTACAAACGCGAATGCGGCATACATCAGCAGCAGGTTTTCGTTGTGTTTGTAATACACCGCCATCACGATCAGCGACAGGGCCGTCAGGAACGACACCACCAGGTTGCCAATGAAGGGTTGCCGTTTCAGGTTGGCCGAGTAAAACCAGAGCAGCGATACCGACAGTACATCGACGGCGAAGACCCAGCGGCTCAGCAACAAACCCAGCAAGCAACCAATGACGTTGAGCACCTGATGCGCCGTAATGGCCCAGCGCCGTTTCAGGTACCGCCCGATAATGACCCGTTCGGGCTTGTTGACGATGTCTATTTTGACGTCGAAATAATCATTGATGATATAGCCCGCCGCCGCAATACAGACCGTCGAGAGAGTTAGAATGATCATCCGGCCATCGAGCAGTAGTTGAGGCCACTCTTCGCGCGGACCAATCAGCGCGATCCTGGCCAGGTATTGCGTACCAACGACGATCAACAGGTTCTGCACCCGAATCAGGCGTAGAAATCCTTTAATGTAATCGGCAGTTGGAATTGGTCGGGTCATGTGCGGTTGACCTCATTCCTGGCTTGTTCCTGCAAGTAGAAGAAGGAAATAACTTACTTCAGCGGAGCTTCGCCGATGCAGCGCATTTCCTCCTTTTCTGGTTTTCAGAAGAGGGACCGGGGGTGAGGTGAGATTTTTACAAACTTATAGCTGCCCGTGTTATAAATCGGGATATAGCCTAACTCAATAACATTTGTTTGATTAAGGGGTAACGGTAGCCGACTGGGTACGTGCCTGATGCCTTCCTGGGGGTGGAGCCAAAACTGCTGCGGTGCGGTTTCGCCTCGTTGCTCGAAGCCCAGCTTTCGGTAACTGGCCCCGTCCGACCAGTCGCGGTCGGCATAGGTCATCAGATCGTCGGCGGGGTGGTTGGTCAGGTACGTCTTCAGCAGCTTGTCCAGCCCACCCACAACGGTGGTGCCTACGTGGCTGGCTACGCGCAGCAATTCGGCCGAGCGATGGGGCAGACCGTCACGAATCTGGCTCCTTGGTTGGGCAAACGTAGCAACCGCCAAAAGTAACTCACCGGCGGGGCGGTTGGTCAGGTACGTATGAGATGGGTCGGCCGGAAACGATCCAACCGGGGGAAGTATGCGGTAATAGCGTTCGGGCAGGAAAAGACCGTAGCGGATTTTGCCGGGTAGGGAAGGTTGCAAATGATGCTCGTCCAGAAACGCCGTGGCTGTTGCTTTGTCGATGCGCCGAACCTGGGTAAGTCGACCCGGAATTCGGATGGATTGGCCCTGTAAGGCAGCCAGTCGTGAAGCAACTACGGCGGGTTTTTGACGCTCCACATCTTCCCACAGGTGAATGATGCGTTCACCCTGCCGGGCAAACTGGTCAGTCAGGTCACGGAAGAAAAACGTAAAATCCTGTTCCCGCCACAACGACGCATACGTACCCAGATCGATCCGGTGCAGGTACAGGCCCGGTGCCAGGTACGTTAACGTAAAGGGTGTGGGGTATGAGGGCAAGGGGCTTGAGGCTTGGGGTGTTGCTTTCGCCGGCGTAGCCCCCCGCCGGAATGCTGGACCGCCTATAGGGGGCTCGACATTCCGGCGGGGGCTATGCCGGTACCAGTAAATAATAGCGCAGTATAATGACCACTACGTCACTCCCCAACGGCCCGCTGGTCGCCTTTGGGCATAGGACGCGATTGGACCGGCGATTTTTTTAGCTGTTCCTGGACTACTTCAATGGCTTTTTCCAACTGCGGGTCAGCGCCGTTCTGGCTCAGTTTAGGCGTCATCTCTACTTCTACGTCGGGTGCCACACCTTCGTTCTCGATTTCCCATTTCCCATCCGGGCTGTAAATGCCGAAGCTAGGCGACGTGACCGAACCGCCATCGATGAGCGGCGGGTAGCCCGAAATGCCAACCAGACCACCCCAGGTACGTTTCCCGACGATTGTGCCGAGATTCCGGCGACGGAAAAAGGCGGGGAGCGCATCACCACCCGAGCCGGCGTATTCGTTCACGATCATCACCTTAGGGCCGTAGATCGACGCGGCGGGGCTGGTAAAGGGTTTGCCCTCGCGCGGTGCCCAATAGCTGAGCAACGGCCGGTCGAGCATGTCTACAATATAGTCGGCAACGAGGCCACCGCCGTTGAAGCGTTCGTCGACAATAACGGCCTGCTTATCGACCTGGCTGAAATAATACCGGTTGAAATTATCGTACCCTTGCTGGCCTGTGTTGGGCAGGTACACGTAGGCCACTTTCCCACCAGTAGCCGCACTCACCTTGCGGCGGTTGCCTTCAACCCAATCCATCATCCGTAGCCCCGCTTCGTTGGCAACAGGCACCACCGTCACTTTTCGAGAGCCGGTCATGTTGGCATTGGGACCTACCGTGAGCGTGATTTGGCGGTCGACGGTATTTTCCAGTTGCTGGTATACGTTGTCATTGTCGGTCAATGGACGACCGTTGATAGCCAGCAGGTATTCGCCCGCTTTCACGCTGACGCCGGGTTCGGTAAGAGGTGCGCGCAGGGTTGGGTTCCAGTTTTCGCCATTGAACACTTTCCTGAAGCGGTACATACCGTTGGCCAGTTCATAGTCGGCGCCAAGCATGCCAACGGGAACGGGCTTACTGTCGGGAATGTCGCCACCGCTGACGTAATTGTGCCCAACCACCATTTCGCCCATCATTTCACCGATCAGGAAATTCAAGTCAGACCGGTGCGCCACGTGCGCCAGAAAAGGGGTGTACCTGGCTTTGATGGCGTTCCAGTCGGTGCCGTGGTAGTTGGGTACGTAGAAATAATCCCGTTCAATGCGCCAGAACTCGCTGAGCATCTGCGCCCATTCGTGACGAGGATCAATCAGGGCCTGTAACGTGCTTACGTCTACTTTGCCTTCCGTCACGCTGGGTTTGCCTGACACATCGGCGATGTTAAGTTTGTCGGAACCGGTCATGAACAGCAGCTTTTTACCATCGGCCGATACTTCATATTCGGTCACGTCGGCCAGTAACGTTTCGGCTTTGCGTTCCTTGAAATCGAACCGGTAAAGCGTTGGTTTGGCGGCGGCGGGTGTGTAGCCAATGTAAAACAGCCGGTCGCCATCTGCCGACTTCAACTTGTCGATGCCACCCGCGGGAATAGGAAGAGCCACAATGCGCTGGCCAATGTTTTCCAAGTCGATCACCACCTTAGGCGCCTTGCCAATAGCCACGGTCGTCGTGGTTGTTGAGGTAACGGCTGGCTTCTTTACCGGTGCTTTGCGAGTGGTATCGGCCGTTGGTGGAGCGGGGGCATCTTTCTCGTCGTCTGATTCAGGGGCGAACGGGCTCGGGTCTTTGGCGTTCAGTACCACGGCGTAGAGATTCTGCGTCACCAATCCGCGCCGATCCAGACCAGCCATATCGAGCCACGCGAAGGAGGGTCCCACGTTGGTGCTGGCCGTGAAGATCAGGTATTTGCCGTCGCGGCTAAAGGCGAGCGCGTCGGTATGGCTGGCTCCGTCGGTCACGGGTGTAGTGGTGCCCGAAGCTAGTTCGTACAGGTGAATCCGGTTCAGGTAATTGTCCATCTTCCGCGAAAAGCCAACCCATTTCGAGTCGGGTGACCAGTCGGCCTCAATCGTCGAGTTAGGCCCGAATGTGTCGGTGGTGATCTTCACGGGCTTGCGGGTGCCCGCCGACAGGTCCATGTACCATAGATTCAGCTTCTTGTCTTTGTACAGGATCTTTTTTCCGTCGGGCGACCACTTGTCGAGCGTATAAAACGACGGTTCACCCAGCGAAATGGCCTCAGCAGCTTTCTCCCCTTTGGCGTCGCGGACCATCAGCATGTACTCGCCCGTAGCGTCGGATACGTAGGCAATTCGCGCACCATCGGGCGACCAGAGCGGGTTGCGCTCATGTACCCCGTCGGTCAGGGTCAGGTTGCGCCAGTCGCCTTTTTTGGCTGGTAGCGTATAAATGTCGCCGCGCGCTTCAACCACCGCCCGAACGCCCGTTGGCGACAGGTGAAACGAGCGCATCATGCTACCCACCGGCTTCCAGGTTGGGCGCAGGGCCAGTACATCGATGTTGCCCGCCAGTGAAAGCTTAATGGGTTGCCCTTTTCCGGTCGAGGTGGCGGACGGGTCAAGTAAGTGTAACCGGCCGCCCTGTTCGTACACGAGCGTCTGCCCGTCGGTCGCCAGATTCTTTACGTCGAAATCGGTGTGGTTCGTCACCTGACGTACCTGCTTGGTGGCGCGGTCATACGCAAACACGTTCATGGTTCGGGCGCGGTCCGACAGGAAGTACACGGTGTTGCCTGCATACACAGGCTGTACATCCGATGCGTTGACGTGCGGAATCTGCTCGGCATCCAGCGTTTGCAGGTTGAGCAGCCGAATGGGTGTGGTCATACCACCCCGGTACCGCTTCCAGGTAGCGAAAGCGTCGGTAATAATGCTGTAGGCCAGTTCCCGACCATCGGGCGATAGGTTGGCCCAGCTACCAGCCATCGGAACAGGGAGTTGCTGGGGTAATTCGCCCTTCGTCGACACCGTAAACAGCTTGGGCGATCGTGTTACTGCCGATCCGCTGTTCGACAAAAAGAGTACCCGTTGCCCATCGGCCGACCAGCCTTTGGCGGTTTCGGGACTAGGGTGGAAGGTCAATCGCTTTGGCATGCCGCCGTTGATACCCACCAGATAGACGTCAGTGTTTCCATCGTAGGTAGCCGTGAAGGCAATGGTTTGACCATCGGGCGAAAACTGCGGCCCACTTTCGGCACCCGGCCCTACCGTGAGTCGGCGAGGTGATGAGCCGTCGCGGTTGGCTACCCACAGGTCGCCGCCGTAGCTGAACGCCACATGCGTTTTAGAGAGCGACGGTTGCCGCACCAGCAGCGTTTCGCCCGTGGCGTCGGTCTGTGCCTGTGCCACCAACGTACCCAGCCCAAAGGCCAGGAGCGTTGTTAGTTGAGAGAGAGCGTTCATTGAGAAGAAAGAAGAGTGGTTTTGCATAGAGGCTTTACGTGGTAGACCAACTCCCACGCTATTTCCGATAATCCAGTGCGGGTTTGCGGTCGCCGAGCAGGGCTTCGTATTTGAAATCGGCACCGCGTTTCTGTAGCCATTCGGCGCGGGCTTTTTCGATCAGGGTAGGGGTGGTAAAGAGGTCGAGCGCGGTTAAGGCCAGCGTTTTGGCGGCGACCAGCATCCCTTTCTGCCCGATGCTCATGCCGCTGGCGGCCGTCGACTGCCAGCTGTGGGCCGATGAACCCGGTACCCAGGTCGCTGTTTGCAGGCCTACGGTTGGCACTGTCCAGCTCACGTCGCCCACGTCGGTGGAGCCGCCGCTGGTGGCGCTTTCCGAGGCATCGCGGAAATCTTTGATCAGGGTAGCGTTGGTGATGGGCACTTTCTGGTCATCGGCAAACGTCGTCTGAATTTTCTGGGCAAAGGCCGTTTCTTCAGGCGTGTAGGTGATGCCGCCAACGGTCGTCAGATTTTTATGCATCACCTCGGCCAGCGTCACGTTGGGCAATAGGTTGAATACCCCACCCAGCACTTCCCACTCTACTTTGGTGCCCGTTCCTTTGGCGGCTCCTTCGGCGGCATTCTCAATACGCTTCCAGACACTTTGCAGAATGTCGCGGTCTTTGTGCCGGGCGTAGTAATACACTTCGGCAAAGGCAGGCACCACGTTGGGGGCTTCACCGCCTTTCGTGATCACATAGTGAATGCGGGTGTCCTGCGGCACGTGTTCGCGCATCATGTTCACCATGTAGTCCATCGCTTCAACGCCGTCGAGGCCCGACCGGCCGCGTTCGGGTGAAGCGGCGGCGTGGGCGGCAATGCCCCGGAACCGGAACTTGGCGTTCTTGTTGGCCAGCGACGTACCGGCATCAGCGGCGTTCTGCGAACCGGGATGCCAATGCAATACCACGTCGACCCCGTTGAACAGGCCTTCGCGTACCATGTACACCTTACCCGCGCCACCCTCTTCAGCCGGACAGCCATAGATCTTGATCGTACCAGCGTGCCCCGCTTTCAACCAGTTTTTTACTTCGATTGCTGCCGCCATCGACGCCGTACCAAACAGGTTATGACCGCAACCATGCCCGCCTTTCTGCCCGGCGATGGGTGTGAAATCAGGTTTGGCCTCCGTAGCCAGGCCGGGCAGGGCGTCGTATTCGCCCAGAATGCCAATGACGGGTTTGCCGGTTCCGTAGGTGGCCACAAAAGCCGTGGGAATACCCGCTACGCCCGCCTGTACGTCGAACCCTTCTTTTTTCAGCTGTTCCTGAAGCAGCAGCGAGCTTTTTTCCTCCTGGTACCCCAATTCGGCAAAATCCCAGATTTGCTTGGAGATCCCCGCCAACTCCGGGAAACGTTTGTCAAGGTCAGCAATGATCGCCTGTTTGTCTTTGTCGGGCCGCGTTCGGTCGGCGGGAGCGGCGCCCGTCCGATTCGGCGCGTTACCCGCCTTTTTTGATTGGGCCGCACCAGGCTGGCTGAATACCAGCGCGGGCAGAAGTAATGCTACAGCAAGGAGTTGTTTACGCATACAGGTTGTGATGAGTTGGGTACGTGTTGTGTCGGCGAAAACCATCCGGCTACCGTAGAGACGCAAGATTTTGCCGCACCGGCGGACCGGTCTCTACACGCGGTAAGCAAGACGATCCCCCAATGCCTAAAAATAGAGAAAATGTAGCCGTATGATACCGTCAGGCAATTTTTGCAACAACATAGGGCGAAACACGAACATATGAACAATACGCTAACTTGGTAGCGAAATACACTCACGTTATGCCTAGCCCGATTAATCAGGAACGCCTTGCTCACTACGCCCGAAAATTTACGAAGCTAAAACGGGGTGGTACCCAGTATGGACCAGCGCCCCACAAACCGATTTTCCTGCTGACGTTGATCGACCTGATCGACAGGCAGTTCATTAGCGAAAACCGGATCGGTGTTTCGCCGGAACTGGTGGCTACGTTCAAAGAGAATTTTGCGCTGCTGGTGAACACGGCCAATCAGGACGATTTTACGCAGCCGTTCTTTTACCTGAAAAACGAAGGGTTCTGGTTCCTGCAACCTAATCCCGGCTATCTGCTCGATAGCCACATCCGCAGCGTACAAACGCTGAGCGACCGATTGTCTTACGCCTATTTCGCCGATGATCTGTACACGCTTCTGCTGGATGCGCCGGCGCGAACGTACCTGAAAACGCTGTTGCTCGACACCTACTTCCCTGCCACCAAAGCAGCTTACCTGGCTGTGAAAACCGCCGGAAGAAGCTACGTGCAGGATATGGCGACGTACCTGCTAAACGAGAAAGCGGCTCCCTACCAGACCACCCTGTCGCTCACCACCAACGATGACGAAACGCGTTTTGTGCGCGGTGGTCTGTTCAAAAAGCTGGTACCAAAAGTCTATGATTTCACCTGCGCCATTTCAGGCCTGAAAGTAATTGCCACGGACGGGTCCACGCTGGTCGAAGCCTGCCACATCATCCCGATCAGCGTCTCCGGCGATGACCGCGTTACCAACGGCATTGCCCTTTGCCCAACCCTGCACACCGCCTTCGACCGGGGCATGATCGGCGTAGACGACCGGTTCCGCGTCCTCGTGTCCCCCGCCATCGCCGAAGACCTCAACAGCCCCTACAACCTCCGTCAGTTCCACAACAAACCCCTCCGTCTACCCTTCGGCGAAACTTACTACCCAAACCGCGAAGCCTTCACGTGGCATTTACGGGAGAAATTTAGGGGATAGGAACCAATCATTCACTACCGAGCGTGCCGTAGGTATTCGACAATAATTTGGTTGATTACGTACCTACGGCACGCCGTAAGTGGAAGGGGTGATGTCGGTATCTAACGATGCTGCTCTGTTATGGCCCCGATAGGCATTTGGGCTTGGTGTTATGTCATTTCAATGCGGGGAAGACAGGGCACGGTAATCAGTTTTTGGCTTTTCTTGGCGGAGCTTTATTTCAGATTCTCTTTACCACTTCCTGATGCTAGCTTTTCTTTTACGAGGGCGTTGAATTTTTGCGGTTCTTCCCAGCATAGGAGATGGGCCGACTCGTCGAACCAGATGAGCTCTTTGTGAGGCGCTTGCAGGGATTCATAGTAATCGGCTGCCAGGGTAGACGGGCAATTGGTATCGTAGCGCCCCAGACAGAAATAAACAGGTACGTTAACGGCCGGCACCTGTTTTTTTAAGTTGACGGTTGGCCAAAGCGCCTGTATCATTGGCGAATGGAGCTGCTGGATCTTATTGCTCTTCAGAAGAGTAAACAGGCTGTACTCTTTGGAGCGTAAATAGATTTGTGAGCCGGGCATTCTGAGTGACGTGTGCACCACGCCACCATACTTCTGTACCAGCGCCCGCTGCTGTTTCAGGGCGCTTAATCCCTCTCTATATAAACCGTTGTCGGGCGGGCCAATTCGTTGCAGCGTTTCCAGTGCACTTGCATCCTGTTTTTGCTGCGCGTTGGTGAGTGCAAATGCATAGGACAACTGTTCGCTTTCGGGGCCGTTCGGCATGGGTGATACGGCCATGAACGCCTGGTAGTCGTCGGGGTGTTTGGCGATGACGTGCATGCCCAATAGCCCGCCCCAGGAATGGCCTACCAGACTTATTTTGGGTTGATTGAAGCGCTGTTTAAGCCACTTCGTCAATTCATGCGTGTCGGCAACGAACTGATCCAGGGTCATCGTTTCCGGAGGAATCCGCGATGAATAGGACTTCCCCGATCCGCGCTGATCCCAGTAAACGACCGTAAACTGGTCTTCCAGCGCTGCATTGTAATACATGTAAAAGGGCGTCGAGGTACTTCCGGGGCCGCCATGCAGCCAAAGCAGCACCGGATTCCGCCGGTCTTTCCCGCGTATGGTTACGAATTGCCTGACGCCATTGATGCGGACCCGTTGAATCTCGGCAACACTGGTGGTCAGTAGCTGTCCATCGGCATTTTTGAAGGGGCGGGTTGTGCTGCAGGCTCCACAAAATAGGAGCAGAAAAAGGCAAAGGGCTTTCGGGTGCATAGTAGGTAACAGGCAGGATGGTAAAGCCAAGATGGTAAAAGCAGGACATAGGTTGCTTCGGGACAACAAGCGCGTAAGCGTGTACCGATCAACCGGTTAAGGCATAGCCGAAAGTAAACAAATTGCCGGGTACGTTGTCTTAGCTGCACAACACAAACTGACTACGGTTATGAAAACGAATACGATTGATCTGAAATCGTTTTGCTTTGGCGCCATGACGATGGGCGCAGTGCTGTTAATGGCCAATAAACCGGCTAGCCAGCCAGTAGCGCAACCGCAGCCATGCGAAGACAACCGGCGCTATCAGGCGGTTGGCGTTGATAAGTATGCGCTGATCCTAGATACAAAAACGGGCCGGTTCATGTATGAGTACCCAACCAAACCCCGCTGGCGGACCGAAGAGTTTGAAACTGTTCTGGAGGCCGAGCAACGCAAGAAAAGTAACTAGCGCGTGCGGGTAGTCGTGACGTTCTGTTGAGCAACTTAATTGTCGATTTTCGGTTTGTGCCTACAGATTACACCGACCGCAACGGCTGCGGGCCGACAAATATCCCAGGTTTTAGCTTATGAATTTGGTTACCGCCGACCAGCCAGTACCCATCTATACACTCGAGCAAGATGCGCTACTGGCGGGTAAACTGTTTAGCATGGCTCGGTTTGAGGGAACACTGACCCACGAGTCGGATGTGCTGATTCCGCACCGGAAAGACTACTTTCTCTTCGCTTTTGTCCGGCGCGGCGAAAGCCGTCATTGGCTGGATATGACGCAGTACACAATCAGAGAGAATACGTTCTACTTCTTCGTCCCCAACCAACTGGTGGTGAAAGAAGAGCCCAAACCGATGTGGGCCACTGCCTTTGCGTTTACGAAGGAGTTTCTGGCCTTGCAGGAGAACGCGTCGCTGAGCGGGCTGCCGCTTATTCAGAATCCGCATAATGGTCACGAATTGTTACTTACGGATAC
The DNA here is from genome assembly GCF_011742925.1 of Fibrivirga algicola. Lineage (GTDB taxonomy): Bacteria > Bacteroidota > Bacteroidia > Cytophagales > Spirosomataceae > Fibrella > Fibrella algicola. The sequence continues at coordinate 187,741 of NZ_WAEL01000002.1, read as the reverse complement.
CGATGTAGCCTTTGTAGCCGATATGATGGATAAGCTCTACGCCGAGCACCAGCGCCCCGGCGAGTGGCAACAGCGCATGCTGACGGCTTACCTGACCGTATTGCTAACGTACCTGAGCCGACTGTATACCGAACAGTTTGTGAGCAAGCCATTTTCGACAGATAAGCTGTTGCTGAAAAACTATCAGGCCAACATCAACGACCACTTTCGCGAGCTGCACCAAGTAAGCGAGTATGCGTCGCTGATCAATGTGTCGGCCGGACATTTGAGCGAGGTCGTGAAAGCCCAGAGTGGCCGACCAGCCATTACGCACATTCATGAACGACTGGTGCTGGAGGCCCGGCGTTTGTTGTTTCATACGCAGCATTCGCTGAAGGAAATCGCCTTTGAGCTTGGCTTTTCGGACGCTTCCTACTTCAATCGCTTCTTTAAGCGCGAAGCAGGCGTGACTCCGGCCGAGTACCGGGCCGCCATCCGTGAAATGTACCAGTAATGCCGGTATATGTGTGTCATCTGCCGGGCGGGGCGGCGGTAGTTTTGCCCCTCAAACAGATGAACTATGAAAAACGTACTTATTACTGGTGCTAACAAAAGCATCGGATTCGAAGCCGCCAGGCAGTTATTGCAACAGGGTTACTACGTGTACCTGGGTAGCCGGGATGAGCAAAAAGGTCAACAGGCGGTCGATCAGCTGAAGGCGGAAGGGCTGACCAATGTGGAGGTACTCGTCATTGATGTAGACAGTATCGACTCGATTAACGCCGCCCGTGAGGCGCTTGGTCAGAAAACGGCTGTGCTGGATGTGCTGATCAACAATGCGGGTATTAGCGGCGGTATGGCGCAACCGGCACTTGGCACAGACAGCAGCGTATACCGGGAAGTATTTAACACCAACTTTTTTGGGGTAGTTGACACCACACAGGCGTTCATCGACTTGCTGAAGCAATCAGCAGCGCCAAGAATCGTTAACGTCACCTCGGGCCTGGGCTCACTGACATTGCATAGCGACCCAAACTGGAAGTACTACCCAGTTAAAACCGCCTGCTATGGCCCGTCTAAATCGGCGCTGAATGCCTACACGATTGTGCTCGCTTACGAACTGCGCGATACCCCGTTCAAGGTAAACGCCGTCGATCCAGGCTATACCGCCACCGATTTCAATCACCATAGCGGTCCCGGTAGTGTGCCCGATGCCGCGGCCCGCCTGGTCAAAGCCGCTACGCTCGGCCCGGATGGCCCAACGGGACAATTTTTCAGCGATGACAATGCACCGGAGACGGGTATCAGTCCGTGGTAAACGCTAATAACGACTGGTTTCACTTACGCCGTATCTCCAGGATACGGCGTAAGTGGTAGTTTATAACTTCCGGCTGATGGCTTCGCCGAGTTGCATCAGGGCGGCTACTTCGTCGTCCGTAAAATCGTAGGGAACGGGTTTGGCGATGCCCAGGGTACCGTGAAGGTCGCCGTTGAGCAGCAGAGGTACGGCAATCGATCCTTCCACTTTGGTGTCGCGGGCAGCAGGCCGGGCCACCCCCGACTCGTCGGTCTGCAGGTTGCAGAGTTGAACGGCTTCGCGGCGCTCGGCGGCAATACCCGCCATGCCTTTGCCAATGGGAATCTGGCTGATTTTTGGCAACAGGAACTCAGGCATACCAGCGTAAGCAACCAGCGTCAGCAGGCCCGACGCGGGGTCAATACGGTGCAGGGTGCCGGTGGTGCAGTCGAACTGGGCGAGGGTCTGAGTCAGCAGCGCAGTCCAATCAGGCGTGTCGGTAGCCACCAGGTCGAGTAGCGAGTGGATGTTGGTCGTTGTCATGAGTTGAAAGTGATTTTAGAGGAAACGTTCTGTGGTCAGGTACGTTCCGGATGTTGAGTCAAAGGTATAGGACGGTAATTTGTGTTGAGTTGATTCAAACCATATTCAGGTACGTTGTATCTTAAGTCGTATTAACTAATCAACGTATTATCATGAAATCACTCACGTTTTCGATCGACCTCAAATCTGTAGCGCTTGGCGTTGTACTCACAGGGGGATTACTCACCCTGGTTAACTTCAAACCATCGGACAACCCCGCACAGGAGCCGGTGAGCCAAAACCGTCGATACCAGGCTATAACAGGTGACAAGGGAACGATTATTCTGGACACTCAGACCGGAAAATTCCTGACGTATCCTTATTCGCTCGTGAAGGTCAAATGGGATAAAGGTGATTTCAACACAATCCAAGAGACGCCGGAGAGAAAGTAGTTGACTAATGCACCCCGTTGCTAATAAGCCAAACAACGGGGCTGATTGGGGGGTTACGAACTAACCCTTTATGTTATCGCTCTGTGGTATCCGACACAACTCTTTCTCTCCCTGCTACACCCAATAAGTGGCTGGTGCTGGCTACGCTGGCTTTTGGCACCTTCATGGCAACGCTCGATAGCAGCATTGTCAATATTGCCCTGCCTACTATCCGGCGCGAACTCACCGCGGGCGACAACGTAGAATGGGTGGTGCTTAGCTACCTGCTCACCACCACCAGCACGCTGCTGATCATGGGGCGACTGTCTGACTGGCTGGGCCGCCGACCCATGTACATTACCGGCTTCGGCATATTCGTGCTGGGGTCGCTGTTGTGCGGGTTGTCGTGGAATGTGCTTTCGCTGGTTTGTTTCCGGGTGGTACAGGGGCTGGGCGCGTCGATGATTTTCGCCATTGCCCCCGCTATTATTTCCGACACGTTTACCCCCAAAGAACGCGGTCAGGCCCTGGGGCTGATGGGTGCTATTGTGGCGGCGGGTTCCAGTACGGGGCCGGTGGTGGGGGGCTTGCTACTGGGAAAATTCGGTTGGTCGAGCATCTTTTTCGTGAACGTACCCATTGGCCTGATCGCCATCTGGCGTGCTTCGGTGGTGCTGCCCAAAAGCCCGAAGTTACCCCGCCAGCCGTTTGATCTGGTGGGTGCCGGGCTGTTTCTGGTGGGCGTAACCACCCTGCTGACCGGTCTCGATTTTGGCCCCGAAGCCGACTACGGCTGGCGACATCCGCTGGTGCTGGGTTTGCTGGGCACTGGCTTTGTGCTGCTGGGCCTGTTTTTCTACTGGGAGGGTCGCACGCCATCGCCCATGCTGCAACTGAGTTTGTTCAGGGTTCGGCCCTATACCACCGCTATCCTGTCGGCCTGGCTGGGCTTCGTAGCGTCGGGCGGCAACCTGTTTATCATCCCCTTTTTCCTGCAACAGCTGCTGGGCTTTTCGCCGCAAACGGCTGGTCTGGTGCTGTTGTCGGGGCCGCTGACGCTGAGTATCGTTGCACCGATTGGCGGCTACCTGTCGAGCCGGGTCAGTACCCGCTGGCTGGCGAGTACCGGGCTGGTGTTGGCGGCAGCGGGCTATTTTTCGTTCTCGTTCCTGCAAACTGACTGGAGCTGGCATAACGTAGTGTGGCGGAGTGCATTGGTCAGTTTCGGCTTTGCGCTGTTTCAATCGCCAAACAGCAGTAGCGCGCTCAACGCGGCGCCACTGGCCCAGCGTGGTATTGCCAGCAGCGTTATTGCCTTTATGCGAAACATGGGGCTAGTAGTTGGTATCGCGCTCTCGGCGGCAGTTTGGTACAGTATCCGGAACTACTACGCGCAAACAAACAACGTTGATCCGGCTAGCCCAATGGCGCAGCTGACGGGGATGCGGTTCGTGTATTGGGTCATGACCGGTCTGGTGCTGACGGCCGCGGCCATTTCGTTTTCGCGGGGAAAAGCCGTTTGCACACCCGAACCCGCCGACGTACCCGGCGAAGGCGTGTCGACGCTGGCGGGGTAATCAGGGCAGTCGTAACCCGCAACAACGTACTGTAGTCAAAACTTTCGCATCTTGTCGGTGCTATTCCTATCGACATGAAACGACTCGCTACCATCGACACGGTACGTGGGCTGGTTATGGTGATTATGGCCCTGGATCATGTCCGTGACCTGCTCCATAGCCCCGCCCTCACCCAAGACCCCACCAATCTATCCACGACCACCGCGCCTGTTTTTCTGACGCGCCTCATTACACACCTGTGTGCCCCGACGTTTGTATTTCTGGCAGGTACATCGGTGTATTTGTCGACGCACAAAGCGGGCAAACCGACAGGCGAGGCGCTGACAGAACGGAGCCGGTTTCTGCTGAAGCGGGGATTGGTATTGATTTTGCTCGAGCTCACCCTGATCAATTTTGCCTTCTGGACTGATCTTCAATTCCGGACAATGATGCTGCAGGTGATCTTCGTGATCGGTGTGGGGCTGGTGCTGCTGTCGTGGCTGATCCGCTTTCAGGTACGTACCCTGCTCATTGTGGGGATAGCCATCATCTGTTTGCACGACCTGTTGCTGCTGGTGCCAACGTTCGCAAGCCCGGCGGCGCGCCTCGGCTGGGCGTTGCTGTTCAGATCTGATTTTCTGCCGATCAGCCCCCAGTTCGGGTTGCTGGTTGCGTATTCCATCGTGCCGTGGTTCGGTATCATGCTGGCTGGCTACGGATGCGGTCCTTTATTCAGCAAATCGTTGGCCGACCGAAAAGCACAGCTTGTCAAACTCGGACTGGGTTCGTTGTTGCTGTTTGCTGTCCTTCGCTTCATCAACGTGTATGGCGATGCAGCGCCATGGTCGGTGCAGAAGAGCACCCTGTTTACAACGTTGTCGTTTTTGAACGTCAGCAAGTACCCGCCGTCGCTACTCTACGCAGCTTTGATGCTGGGCGTCATGTTTTTATTGCTAGCCCTCTGGGATGGGGCCGACAACTGGCTGACCCGGCGGCTGCGCGTTTACGGAAAAGTGCCGCTGTTCTATTACCTCATCCACTGGTATCTGGTGAAAGGGGCTATGATAGGCATGGTACTGATGCAGGGCTATGCCATCAGCGATATGCCCATCGGCACGCTGAGTTTCGGCCGGCCGGCAGGGGCGGGGGTAACGTTGCCCGTTGTGTATGCCGTCTGGCTGGGGTTAGTCATCGCACTCTACCCGATCTGCGCGTGGTATGGCCGCTACAAAGCCGGACATCCGGACGTAGCCTGGACGAGGTATATCTGATTAGTGTATTGGGGATTGGTTGCTGACGCACGTGTTTGGTCCGGCGTCAGCAATCAAGTTCGCACTCTTCTAATTTCCCTCTCTATGATCAATTTCCGCCAAAATGCGTGGGTGTGAGGTGCGCCAGTTCGTCGTCTTCGAAGAGGCGCGAGCGGATCAGAAACCGGATGCCCATCGGAATTTCAAGCGAAAAACTCGCGCCGCGGCCTGGCGTAACGTCGATGGTAAGGTGCGTATGTTGCCAGTACTCAAACTGACTCTCGGCCATCCAGAAGTCGCAGCCCTCAATGTTGCCCAGCCACACATCTGACTGCCCCACGATGAAGTCGCCTTTCTCGAAACACATGGGCGACGAGCCATCGCAGCAACCGCCGCTCTGGTGAAACATCAGCTCGCCGTGGCGCTCCTTAAGCTGGGCAATTACATCAGCCGCCGCCGGCGTAACGTCAATGCGGGATATGGTTTTGGTTGTCATAAGATACTGGGGGCTAACTTCAGCCTGCTTGCTTACTAATTAACGTACCTGGCAAATTTGGGTTTGCGGCTCTACATCGGTGAAATTAGGAATATCACCCAGTAGTTCGGCGCCGTGCTGGTCCATCCCTTTCTGTAGCTCATCCATTGTGTTGAACGTCAGGCTAGTAATCATGGCGTAGGGCGGGAGTGTGCCCGGTGCGCCACCAGCCAGCCCTTCACGCATATCAACGCTGAGCAGACCCATCGTCGAGAGGCGCGCTTTGACCAGTGGCGTATGGGTGTTGAGGTAATACGCCATGTCGAATTGACTATCGGCGGTTTTCGGGTATAAAACAGTGAGCGAGACCATGGGTCAGGATGTAAGGGGTGAACGAACTAACGGGCAAAGTAACACAGGCTTCAATCTGTTTACTGGTGCGAGCGCAACTGATGCTACTGGTTCAGGCTATCGCGTCAGTAAACAGGCTGAAGCCTGTGTTACATACTGAATTATTCGTTAAAAGAAGCCCAGCTTCTGTTTGCTGTAAGAGATCAGCAGGTTCTTCACTTGGCGGTAGTGGTTCAACATCATCAGGTGGTTTTCGCGACCGAAACCTGATTTTTTATAGCCGCCAAACGGCGCGTGGGCTGGGTAGTCGTGGTAGCAGTTCACCCACACACGACCCGCCTGAATCTGCCGGGGAATGGTATACAGCTCGTGCGCATCGCGTGACCAGAAGCCCGCGCCAAGACCGTAAAGCGTGTCGTTGGCGATGGCAACCGCTTCGTCGGCGTCTTTAAACGTCGTTACCGACAACACCGGACCGAAGATCTCTTCCTGGAAAATCCGCATTTTGTTGTGGCCTTTGAAGATCGTTGGCTGAATGTAGTAACCACCCTCAACGCTATCGGCGGGGCCGCCACCGGTCAGCACTTCGGCGCCTTCCTGCTTGCCAATGTCGATATACGACAGAATTTTCTCGTACTGGTCGTTGCTGGCCTGTGCACCCATCATGGTGTCGGCGTCCAGCGGGTGACCCAGCTTGATCGCTTTGGTGCGGGCAATAACGCGCTCGATAAACTTGTCGTAGATGTCTTCGTGGACCAGTAACCGCGAGGGGCAGGTACAGATCTCACCCTGGTTCAGGGCAAACATCACGGCACCCTCTACGCACTTGTCGAAGAAATCATCGTCGGCATCTCCCACTGATTTCATGAAAATGTTCGGCGATTTGCCGCCCAACTCCATCGTTACCGGAATCAGGTTCTCCGAGGCGTACTGCATAATCAGGCGGCCCGTCGTAGTTTCGCCGGTGAACGCCACTTTGTTGATCCGCTTGTGCTGCGCCAGCGGTTTGCCTGCTTCGGGGCCGAAGCCCTGGATGATGTTGATCACGCCCGCCGGAACAATGTCTTCCAGCAGTTCCATCAGTATGGTCAGTGATGTTGGCGTTTGCTCGGCGGGCTTAATCACCACGCAGCAACCGGCTGCCAGCGCCGGGGCTAGTTTCCAGGTAGCCATCAGCAGGGGGAAATTCCAGGGAATGATCTGGCCTACCACGCCAACCGGCTCTTTAATAATCAGGGACAAGGTGTCGGCATTGAGTTCAGTAGCCGATCCTTCTTCGGCCCGAATCACCCCCGCGAAGTACCGGAAGTGGTCAACGCAAAGTGGTAAGTCGGCTGCCATCGTTTCGCGCAGGGCTTTACCGTTTTCAACGGTCTCCACACGAGCTAGGAACTCCAGATTTTTCTCAATTACATCGGCAATCTGCAGCAGCACTTTGCTCCGCTCGGTGGCCGACGTTTTGCCCCAGGTGTCGAAGGCTTTATGGGCGGCATCAACGGCAAGATCAACGTCTGCCGCCTTTGAACGGGGCATTTTCGCGATCAGGCTGCCATCGACAGGCGAGGTATTCTCAAAATATTCACCATCAACGGGTGGTACCCATTTGCCACCGATATAGTTGTCGTAATGTGACTTGAATTTGGGGCGATTAACGTGAGTTTCTACTTGCTCAAGGGTTTCCATGTAGACGATTGAATTTAGTTGATAATTGAATCGTCACAAAGTTTGCTTGAATTGTTCAAAGAAAGTTGAGCGATTGTATCGCCTGTATGCACAATCCTATCAATGTGCAGACCTGCCAATCAAGATGCTGACAGGGTCTCAATGCATAAGGCCAGGGCGGGTGGCTGTTGGAGTGTCTGGTAAATAACGCAGTATTGTTTGGTCAGGCTCACCAGCGTCTCGATCTGTTCCGGACTGGCGTCGGTGTCCAGTTCAAACGTAAGCCGAATGGCCTGAAACCCAACCGGCGCTTCATTGGCAACGCCCAGCGTACCCCGAAAGTCAAGATCCCCCTCTGCCCGCACCACCCCGTAATCGATGGCGATAGTCATAGCTGTGGCTACTGCTTTGAGGGTCACGCCCGCACAGGCTACCAACGCTTCGAGCAGCATATCACCCGAACATGCCTGATTGCCCGTGCCGCCGGTAGCCGGATGCAGCCCTGCTTCAACAAGCGCCCTAGCCGTCGATACGTTGCACGACACTTTGTTTCCTACAGTTCCCTCGGCCCGAAGCGTAAGCAGGGCTGCCTCGGGCTGTTGCTGATACTGCTCTTTTAAGGGTGCCTGAATGGCTCGAAGCTGATTGGTTGTCATGGATTAGAAATAGGTTAGGCAAATCGAGTTTATTAAAACACGGATCAACATGCTGGTTGGTTACCGGGGCTTACTTGGTGTGGTAGAAGCCGTAAGTCGTTATGGTCTACCCCATTACCGGCCATTTTTCTGTTGGTCAGCGCTATTGGAGAAATATTTTGTATCGATAGTATTACTTTCAAAAAAGTATTTAATACTTTTGATGCAGGTTTTACTACTTTCATTTAGGTGGAACACCGCACGAAAACAAGCAAACAAGTAGGGCTGGTATGAACAGGATCGGTCATACCAGCTGGAAATAAGCTTTCTCAAATAGGTTAGTTGTACAGACAAAAGCCATCTTCGTTGAGGATGGCTTTTTTTATACTTGCGTGTTGAACCAGGCAGGTGAATGGGCGACTGGAAAAAGACTTTACATATAATAAATAGAAATATAATGGTAAAGTCGCACGCTTAAACCCTTATATTTCAAGTTATCATCCTAGACGAACAACGCTTCTAAGCCCTTAGTATACGGATATTTATGAAAAGCACACAAGTAGCTCCGTTCGATATTTCCCGTCACTTGCACGCCCGGCGGCTTGAACAGGAAGTAGAGAACCGGACTGCCTATACAATAGATACTGCTGAACTGAATATCTACGAAACCCACCACGTTGCCGAGAAAATTGAGCTGACGTTCAATACGCCGGTGCTGGCGAGCATGATTCGGGGCAAAAAGGTGATGCACTTATCAGGGACGCCCTCGTTCGATTTTTTCCCGGGCGAATCCGTTATTGTGCCTGGTCAGGAAACCATGCGAATCGACTTCCCGGAGGCACGTACCAACAACCCGACACAGTGCTTGGCCCTGGCCATTGCGCCCGATAAAGTGAAGCAGGTGACTGATATGCTCAATGACCGTACGCCCCTGATCGACAATGCGCAGGGCTGGCAGTTTGGGCAGCGCAATTTTTTCCTGACTAACGACGAGCCGATTCACCAACTCATTGCCCGCCTGATTTATATCTTCACAGAAAACAACAAAGCCAAAGAGGTCTTTGCCAATTTCGTATTACAGGAATTAGTGGTCCGCCTGATGCAAACCCAGGCGCGAACGCTCCTGCTGGGGCCCGACACGGCGTCGGCGAGTGTAAACCGGCTGGCCTACGTAGCGCAGTACATCAACAAGCACCTCAACCGGGCCCTACACATTAAGGAACTGGCCGATCAGGCTTGCATGAGCGAGCCTAACTTCTACCGGATTTTTAAGCAGACATTCGGTATAACGCCGGTCGATTACATTAATCAGCAGCGTATTGCTTTGGCTTCCAGGTTGTTACGGACAACTAATCGTTGTCTGGCCGATATAAGCCTGGAATGTGGCTTTAATAACCTGACGTACTTTATGAAGCTATTTCGCCGCGAAATAGGTACGTCGCCCTCGCAATACCGCAAACAGATTCCGTTGGCCTGAGGCCTGGAATGGCTCCGCAGGCTTGTTGAAAAAAGGTGGTTGGGTAGGTACCAATGAAACAGGCACGCAGTATGACTGTGTGCCTGTTTTGTAGTAATCTATAAAGCAATAGTCTCAGATAAACAGATAGTGGTTTGACTCAGCTATCTGTCTCTGATGGATTATGTAGCCAGTTAAGTAGTCGACACAAGATGCGCCTATGTGTATGTACTTAACGGTGGTAAAATTGCTTTTTATCAAGATAAGTTAGACTGGTATAAACCCTAATTTATTGCCTGCTGGGGTTTACACTAGGCTTCGGTTAGGTGTCAGGGAGCCAGGCGCGGAGCGGCGTACTGTTTAGCTGCATCATCGAGCACCAGCACCCAATCTTGCCCGTAACCGGATGAAGGCGGACTGAAACGATACTGCCCTTTGTTGGGCAACGTACCCGCCGCTTTTACCTCGCCCTGCCGGGGGTTAACCCAATAAGCTGTCAGTTGATTACCCGACAACGTACCCAGTTTCACGGTGAATGGTTTGCCGGCCGCTGTGTAGATAAAAGCATAGTCATTGCCCCGCGTTGCCTGAATGCGCTCAGCAGCCGGGTATGTGGCCTCAATGATGAGCGATTGGTCGGGTACACGGTCGAGCAGCGGGCGCGACTCCATCAGTTGCCTTACGAACCGCATCTGGTTGGCGGCGGGTAACTCCAGCGCTTCGGGCCAGTACACATGGGGTCCGTTCACCGCCGGGCGGCTGGCGCTGTACATTTGCCAGATGTCGTGGCAGCCATACGTATGCCCATGTGCCCCCGCAAATAAGTCAAGGTAGGCGTACTTGCGTACGTCGTAGGCATTGGACGTACCCAGGTCTTTGGCATTGAAACAGACCGGATGGTCTTCGTAAATCGGTTCCGCGTCCATCGTTGGGCGGGTAGGTTTCCGGTTGTACGCTGCCGTAATGTGATCGTAGACCGGGGTATCGCGGCAGTGCCCGTTCTGGTGCATGTTGAAATCCAGCCAGTTGTCGTTGGCGAACCACTTCACTGCCCCTCCGTCTGTACCGTTTGGCTGGGGGTGGAAACTAATCAGTGCCCTGTCGGCTCCACCCACGCCTGCCTCGATGCCCTCGGCCATAGCCCGCCAGATCGCCACGTCCTGCGACCCGTCGCGCGGGTTACGGTCGCCGCCAACGATCCAGATAATGTTCCGGCGGTTTTTGTAGCGTTCGCCGATCCAGCGCCCGTAGGTTCGGGCATTTTGCGGGTTGAAAATCTCGGGGCCATTCCCCCACGAGTTTTTGAATACCTTGTCGCCCCAGGTTGGCAACAGACCAATGACCAGTCCGTTTTCAGCGGCTTTGTCAATGATGTAGTCAACGTGCTTAAAATAAGCCTCATTAGGCTTCGTCGGGTCGTTGTTGAGCAGCGGTGTTTCGCCGTAGGGATTTGGCTCTTTCAGCCCGTCGAATTCCGCCAGTGCCACTGCCTGAATAACCGTGAAGCCCTGCTCGGCCCGCCGTTTCAAATACCGATCAGCCTCTTCGCGGTTCAGCCGGTGAAACAGTTCCCAAGCCGTATCGCCCATGTAAAAAAAAGGCGTGCCGTTAGCCTGAACCAAGTATCGCTTGTTGTCCGACACTTTCAGCGGTCCGTTGATCCTGTTTGTCTGCGCAACAGCAACAAGCTGTAAGGCCAGCAACCCAGCCAGAAGAATAGAGCGTTTCACGATAGGAGAAGAGGTCTGGTACACGGCTAAAAGCAGCGCCGGGCCTGTCAATACTACTAGCTAACTTCCTTCCCGATTCGAAAGTAACGAACATCGCTCTGTACCGATGCCAGCAGGTGCTGGGTACGTTCGGGGCGGGCGTCGGTAATGAATAGCTGCCCAAACGCACCTTCATCGACCCGTTGGATGAGTTTGGCAATCCGTCCATCGTCGAGTTTGTCGAATATATCGTCGAGGAGCAGAATGGGACGGGTTTGTTTTTCAGTTTGCAACTGGTCGAACTGGCCGAGTTTGAGAGCGATAACAAATGTTTTTTGCTGCCCCTGCGAGCCAAATCGTTTCAGCGAAATGCCATCGATCAGAAAATCGAAGTCGTCGCGGTGAACGCCCATCGTGGTGCGTTGCATGGCTACATCGCGGCTGCGGTTCTGGACAAACAGGTCGTCGAAGCCCATCTTATCGAGGTCCGAGTCGTACAGGATAGTTACAGCTTCGCGGCCGTCGCTCAGGTACGTATAGTGCGCCTGCACGCTGGGCAGCAGATCGGCGATGAACCGTTTGCGCCGGTCGTGAATCCGCTGACCAATATACAGGAGTGGTTCATCATAAGTATCGAGCAGGTCGTGGTCAACGTTGCGGCGGTCGGCAAAGAGTTTCAGCAGGCTGTTCCGCTGCTTCAGCACGTGCTGGTACTGTAGGTAATCCTGCAAGTAATCGGGATCGAGTTGGGCCAGCACACCATCGACAAACTGACGGCGGTCTTCGCTATGTTCGCGCACCAGGTCAGTATCATTGGGGGCCATCAGAACAACCGGAAAACGGCCAATATGCTCACTGACACGGTCGTACGGTTTTTTGTCGGCCAGAATGGCTTTGCGTTGCCCCCGTTGCAGGCTGATAGTGATCTGCGTAGGCCGGTCGTGTTTCACGAAGGTGCCATCGAGGATAAAATAATCTTCATTATGGGTTACGCTTAGGGCATCAAGCGACTGAAAGGCACTTTTCGAAAGCGCCAGAAAGTAAATAGCGTCGAGAAGGTTGGTCTTGCCGCTTCCGTTTGGCCCCACAATTACGTTTACCTGCCTGCTGAACGTGAAGAGTGCATCTTCGTAGTTTTTAAAATTGGTCAGGCTCAGTTTGTCGAGATACATAGAATGAATCGAAGGAAGTCGGAAGAAGTGCTAAAGCAGGAAAGGCAAATACAGTGGTCTGTAGTGAGTTTGGTAGGGTAGCAGTGTGTTGCGTATCGTCGATACGCGGTTGGATAGCCTTACTTCTGACTTTCCATACTTAGCACTCGGCACTTCTTCCGACTTCGTCCATTTATTCGTACTTTTGCGAGCATTTTGCCCGGAAATAGCAACAAAGATACGTTCCCTTTGTTCGGCAGATAACCGGGTAGCTACCCTCTACTAAGGATACACATGGCAACCGTCAAAGACAAGGCTCCCGCCGCAAAAAGCAACGGAAAGGCAACTCCAACCAAAACACAGCACCCCAAAGAGCGGTACATGTATTGGTACGAGTCAATGCAACTTCAGCGGAAGTTTGAAGAAAAGGCCGGGCAGCTCTACGGGCAACAAAAAATCAAAGGCTTCTGTCACCTCTACATTGGTCAGGAAGCCTGTTCGTCAGGTTCATATTCAGCCCTGACCCCCGACGATAAGTGGATCACCGCATATCGCGACCACGGCATCCCACTTGCCCTTGGCTCTGATCCCAAAGCCGTAATGGCCGAATTGTACGCCAAGCAAACGGGTTCATCGAAAGGAAAAGGCGGATCGATGCACATCTTCGATAAGTCAGTCAATTTTGTGGGCGGACATGGTATCGTTGGCGCACAGATTCCAATGGGTGCTGGTATCGCGTTCTCCGAAAAGTATAACAAGACAGGCAACCTATGCATCTGTTTCTTCGGTGACGGAGCGGTGCGGCAGGGTGCCCTTCACGAGGCGTTCAACATGGCCATGCTGTGGAAACTGCCCGTGATTTTTGTGGTGGAGAACAACGGCTATGCCATGGGTACGTCAGTAGCCCGCACGTCGAACGTAACGGAACTGTATACGATTGGCGAATCGTACGACATGCCGTCTGAGCCTGTCGATGCGATGGAAGTAGAAGCGGTTCACGAAGCAGTTAGCCGCGCCGCAGAACGTGCCCGTGCCGGTGAAGGCCCCACGTTCCTGGAGTTCCGTACGTATCGGTACCGGGGTCACTCTATGTCTGACCCACAGAAATACCGGAGCAAAGACGAAGTTGAGCAGTACAAGCAGCGTGACCCGATCGAAAACGTTCGTCAGCACATTCTGACCAATGGCCTGGCTACTGAAGAGGAGTTGACCGCCATTGATCAGAAGATCAAGGCAACGGTCGATGAGTCGGTGAAATTTGCTGAAGAGTCGCCCTACCCACCTACCGAGGAAGCGTTTAAAGACGTGTATGTACAGAAGGACTATCCATTTTTGATGGAGTAATCAGAAACCTGTATTTCTGGTCTGTTAATTGATAGTATCCTCTTTACGGAGCAATGTGAAAAATAGGGTGCGTTAAGGTCAACTCATTGATACAAAACGTCAAACTTATTTCTTACTTTTGCCCCTCAAATTGCAATTTGTATGAGCAAGAAGAACGCGGGTTTAGAATTTATTGAAGATCCCGACGCACTGGCAGGCCGCCTGGAAAAGGCCGAAGATTTTTTTGAGATGAACCGCAACCTCATTTTTGGGGTGGTTGGTGCGCTTGTACTGGCTGTTGCCGGGTACTTTGCCTACCAGTACTTCCAGGGTGAGAAGAACACGGAGGGGCAGGATAAGCTGTTCAACGCCGTGTACAAATTCGAACAGGATTCGCTGCAACTGGCCCTAAACGGAAAAGGTGCCATGCCTGGCCTGCTGGCCGTTGCCGATGATTATAGCGGAACGAAAGCCGGTAATCTGGCCCACTTCTACGCAGGAACTGCCTTACTGAAAGAAGGAAAGTTCGATCAGGCAATTGAGCAGTTGAAAGATTTCAGTTCATCTGATTTGCTGGTGCAGGCCCGTGCCTACGCGCTGATCGGCGACGCCTACTCTGAGAAGAAAAGCTACGCTGAAGCTGCCGAATATTACGAAAAGGCGGCTGAGTACAAGCCAAACAAGTTTTTCAGTCCTGGCTACCTGCTGAAACTGGCTATTGCCCAGGAGAACGCAAAGGTCAACGATAAAGCCATTGACGCGTATCAGCAGATTCTGGACAAATATCCAGAAACGGCTGAAGCTGTTAGTGCCAAGAAATATAAATCCGTGCTCGAAGCGCAAAGCGGCGAGTAGTCAACCGGGTACGTATTAGTATGAATACACAAAGGGACGAAGCCGTAACAAGGTTCGTCCCTTTTTTAGTTTGATGTTTATGGTTTGAGGTTTGATGTTGCGCTGCCTAGGCACGTAACCAGACCCAGGCAGCGCAACATCAAACCTCAAACCATAAACATCAAACTAGTAAAATGTCTTCTGCCGATAAAAACCTCAGCGTCTTTGCCGTCAATAACCTACCCGACGTTAGCGGACGTCGCTTTGCCCTGGTGGTAGCCGAATGGAACAGTGAGGTGACCGAGGCCTTGTATCAGGGAGCCTACGACACCTTGATCCAGTATGGGGCCACCGCCGATAACGTGTTGCGTGGCAACGTACCTGGCAGCTACGAGCTGACGACAGCCGCCCAATGGTTCGCCGAGCGGACCGACATCGATGCCGTTATCTGTATTGGCTGCGTTATTCAGGGCGAAACCAAGCACAACGACTACATCAATCACGCGGTAGCGCAGGGGCTGACAAACGTGAGCCTGAAGACGGGTAAACCCGTAATTTTTGGGGTACTCACTCCTAATAACCAGCAGCAGGCCCTTGACCGGGCGGGCGGCGTGCATGGCAACAAAGGTGATGAAGCCGCCATGACAGCTATCAAGATGCTGGGATTGAAAGAAACCATTAACTAATAAGAAGTCTTCGAGCTTCTATCTTCCCGTTTCTGTTGCGCTGAAAACGGAGCAATACGTGCCTTTTCAGGGTATTAGGAGACGGAGGAAAGAAGACCAAAGACATAAATTTAACTTTCATGCACGTTTGGAAATTTGGCGGCACCTCGGTTGGAAAGCCGGAGCGGATGCACTCGATTCGTAATTTGATTACAGCCGATTCTACCCGGAAAGTAGTCGTGTTGTCAGCACTGTCGGGTACAACCAATGCGTTATTGTCGATTGGCGAGTCGCTGAAAAGCAACGCCGAAGAAGAGGCATTCGAGAAAATTGAGCATCTGAAAGCGCATTACGACAGTTTTGTGCGGGAACTGTTCAACACGTCGGAAGGACTGGCTGCTGGTCAGCGGATCATTTCGAACGAGTTCTCGTTCCTGCGGTCGCTGACCCGGATCAAGCCGTTCACGCTGAAGCAGGAGAAAGAGCTGGTGGCTGAAGGCGAACTGCTGAGCACTCAAATTTTTGCCGCGTATCTGACCGAAGAAGGTGTACCATCGGTGCTGCTGCCGGCGCTGGAGTTCATGCGCATCGATGCCGACAACGAGCCCGAACTGGGCGTGATCGACCAGAACCTGCGGGAGATGCTGCCACCTCATGCAGATAAGCAGATCATTGTTACCCAGGGTTTCATTTGCCGGAATCCACGCGGCGAAGTTGATAACCTAAAGCGGGGCGGCTCTGATTATACCGCGTCGCTGATTGGTGGGGCTATTCGGGCTGAGGAAATCCAGATCTGGACAGACATCGACGGGATGCACAATAATGATCCACGCATTGTGAAGAAGACGTTCCCGATTCGCGAACTGACCTTCGACGAGGCGGCTGAGTTGGCCTATTTCGGGGCTAAAATCCTGCATCCGTCGACGATCACGCCCGCCAAGATGCGCGGTGTACCCGTTCGGCTGAAAAACACAATGGCTCCCGAAGCCCCCGGTACATTGATCACGGATAAGCTCAGTGAAGGAGCTCAGAACGGGCAGGTATTTAAAGCCATTGCGGCTAAGGATAATATTACGGCCTTGTACATCCATTCAACCCGGATGCTAAATGCCTATGGGTTCCTGCGGCGTATTTTCGAGATTTTCGAGCGTTTCAAAACGCCAATCGATCTGATCGCTACCTCGGAAGTGTCGGTGTCGGTGACGATCGATAATATTGAGAACCTGGCTGCTATTCAGGCTGAGCTTGGTCAATTCTGCGAGATGGAAGAGCCTGACTACGATCAGACGATCATCTGCATTGTGGGTAATTTCAGTTCCGACCATCCGGGCATTGCGTTGAAAGTGCTGAAAGCACTCGAAGGCATTCCGATCCGTATGATTTCGTATGGTGGTACCGAGCATAATATTTCGCTGCTGATTCATGGTCAGTACAAAGCCCAGGCCCTGAATGCATTAAACGACAGTCTGTTTGTAAACGTATAAGTTCGTCAGGCCAACAGGAGTGCAGGTGTTCCGCAGATGCCCCTGTTGGCCTACTCGAACCCATACCCTGACTGGGATTTATGATCCTGACGGCTGTGGCTGTAAGCAAAAGGCAACTGCTGGGATTTTAGCAATCCCCTGACAGCATTCGTTGACTAGACGGCCGACGGTATATTGCCGCTACTTCCCTCAAAATGAAGAATTTATCGACGTGGTCAAGCGTCTGATTACCATAAGCTAATGCTACAAATTCCATTCATCCGCGAGAATAAAGACCTGGTATTGGCCGGGTTGCAGAAACGTCATTTCGCCGGAGCCGATACGGTTGTCGAGCAGTTGCTGGCGCTCGATCAGCAGCGCCGCGATACGCAGAAAGAGCTGGACGATACCCTGGCCCGGCAGAATGCCATCGCCAAAGAGATTGGTCAGCTAATGAAGACCGGTCAGAAAGAAGCCGCCGACGCCGCCAAGGCCGAAACGACCACTCTCAAGGAGTTGTCGAAAGTACTGGGCGAGCAGTTGACCGGCTTTGAACAGCAGGTGCAGGCCATTCTGGTTACGGTACCCAACATTCCCCACAGCAGCGTTCCTGAAGGACGTACCCCAGATGATAACGAGGTGGTTCTGGAATGGGGCAACAAGCCAACATTACACGCTGGTGCCGAGCCGCACTGGGACCTGATCAAACGGTTTGGCCCCGGTAGCAGCCCCATGATCGACTTCGACCTGGGCAACAAGATTGCAGGGGCTGGTTTCCCCGTGTACAAAGGACGGGCGGCCCGTTTGCAACGTGCGCTGATCAATTTTTTCCTGGACCAGGCGCTGGCCGCCGGGTACGCCGAAGTACAGCCGCCGATCGTTATCAACGAAGATTCCGGCTTTGGGACTGGACAATTGCCTGACAAAGAAGGGCAGATGTACTACGCTGATGCCGATAAACTCTATCTTATTCCTACGGCTGAGGTGCCCATTACCAACCTGTATCGTGATGTGATGGTAGCCGAAAGCGATCTGCCCATCCGGAACGTGGCCTATACGCCCTGTTTTCGGCGCGAAGCAGGATCATGGGGTGCCCACGTGCGTGGGTTGAACCGGCTGCATCAGTTTGACAAAGTAGAAATCGTCCGAATCGAGAAGCCGGAGGATTCGTATGCAGTACTCGAAGAGATGAGCCAGCATGTGCAGGGCTTGTTGCAAGTGCTTGGCTTGCCTTACCGCGTGTTGCGTTTATGCGGCGGTGATATGGGCTTCACGTCGGCTCTTACCTATGACATGGAGGTATGGTCGGCCGGGCAGGGGCGCTGGCTGGAGGTAAGTTCGGTGAGTAACTTCGAGACATATCAGGCAAACCGACTCAAGTTGCGCGCAAAACTCGATGGCGCTAAACCAACGCTCTTGCACACCTTGAATGGTTCGGCGCTGGCACTGCCACGTATTTTGGCCGCCATTCTGGAAAACAACCAAACACCCGAAGGCACGATCCGCATCCCTGCGGTGCTGGTACCATACTGCGGGTTTGACGTAATCGATTAACGTAATGCGGACTTTAACCCGTACTACCGCACAAGGAGTACAGGCTGAGGCCCGCGTTATGTCAGCAATCGCATGAATAGTTGGCGTAGCCGGGGTAATTTGGCGAAAGCCGTCCGGCGATGCTGATGACGCGGTCGAGGGGAATGTGTTGGCCATCAGCCAGGTCGAGCGTATCGAAGTCATTTTCGTGACTAACGCCCAGTACCATCGCGTCTGTCTTAATGAACTCGTTCAGATCGGTGAGGTATTCAATGCGGACAAATTTCCGTGGCTCAATGGCGGCGCGGAAATCAGACAGATCAGTGGTTTTCATACCAGTACATGTTTACACTAGCTTCAGGCTTTGTGAAGCCATTCATAGAGTAAACAAAGAGAGCCGGTCGGATAGTTGCGAAGACTATCCGACCGGCTCTTGTATTAAAGTAGCGTACCCAGCCTATTCTGCAGCAGCAAGGGCCCGGTGAAAATCGCGCAGGATCACCTCCTTCATGGCAATTTTCCGTTTCTGGGTATTGATCTTGTTCAGAATCTGCTTGTCTTCGGGGTTCTCGGGGTCAAGGCTGTCAATGTCCTGCATGGAAAACTGGAGGTCGCTTTTCTCCCGCTTGACCAGGTATTCCAGTTCGCGGATTTTGGTCCGTAGCTGTTCGGCCTGGCTCTTCAGGCTGAAAGCCGGGTACTTCCGGTCTAGCACCCGACCGAGGTAGCTAAGCTCAAAAATCTTGTCGCAGGCGGCCCGGAACTTCTCGTTCACGGCTTTATCCTGCATCTTGAATGGCACCTTGATTTCCTTCCAGGCGTTGAGCAGCTCCTTAGCCCGGTTGGCCGAAGCGAAGATCTGCGAATCAGGTACTTTCGATAGCTGTTCGGCCTCATCGGCCATCTTCATTTGTTGCTCAATCCGTGGGTCGATCCGTTTCTGAATAACGATACCCTTCGCATTGTTATACTTCTCGAAGACGTACTGCACCGTGCGCTTGAATCGCTTATGGAGTTTGCCACCTTTCTTGATGGGCACTTCGCCAATGTTTTTCCAGGCGTTGTTTAACCGCCTAACTTCTTGATAAACAACATCGAGGTCAGGGTTGCGAACGGCCCGCTCAACCAGTTTGATCATCTCCTCGTACTGGTCGAGACGCTCCTGGATAACCTTATTCTGCTCGTTGAAAAACTCGCGGCGACGCTGGAAAAAGCCATCGAGTAACCCCTGAAATTGCTCTTCTATTTCCGCCTCGATACTTTTATCTACCGGTCCGGTTTTGATCCATTTCGTTTTGATTTCCTGGAGTGCTTCAGCGGTTGGCTTCCAGTCATCGCTGCTGGCAATCACCTCAGCCTCACCGATTAGCGCCCGCTTAATCTCCAGATTCTTCAGTTGGTTGGTGTGAATCAGGCCCGATAAAATGTCTTCGAGTTGGTCGAGACGATCGAGCAGGGGAGGGAAGTCGCCAATGGCATCAAAACTGATTAATTTGCGCCGTAGCTGAAGCAGTTTGGTCAGGTATGAGCCTTTGTTTTGCGCCTCGGTAACCTCTTCTTCAAGTTGGGCAACCTTACTCTGGGCGATAACAAAGCGGTTTTTAAAGTAATCGAGCGCTTCCTGCTCTGTTCGTTTAACTTCGCCGATCTGGCGGTCTGGATAGTCGAGATAGCCCTTTAAAAATACCTTTCCGTCTTCGACGTAACCGTATTCGTCTACCAATGAAGCATTTTCCATTTTTCCTTACTGAAGGGTTCTTGCGAGGGTTAATTAACGATATTTGCCCAACCACAAACATAGTCAAAAAATGAGCCAGGAAACGATTATCTTTTCTATGGCGGGTGTAAGTAAAATTATTCCCCCCAACCGACAAATCCTAAAGAACATCTACCTTTCATTCTTTTACGGGGCCAAAATAGGCGTGCTGGGACTCAACGGTTCTGGTAAATCTACTCTCTTACGTATCATCGCCGGCATCGATAAAAGTTACAACGGAGAGGTCGTCTTCTCGCCCGGTTACTCGGTCGGAATGCTTGAGCAGGAGCCCCAGTTAGACCCCACCAAAACGGTGCGCGAAGTCGTTGAAGAAGGGGTGCAGGAGATCGTTGACCTGCTGAAAGAATTTGATCAGATCAACGAAGCCTTTGGCGACCCCGATGCCGACTACGAAAAGTTGGGTGCCCGCCAGGCCGATGTGCAGGAGAAACTGGATCATTTCAACGCCTGGGAACTGGACACGCGCCTCGAGCGGGCGATGGATGCCCTGCGCACGCCTCCGTCTGATGCCCTGATTGCCAACCTGTCGGGAGGTGAAAAGCGGCGTGTAGCGTTGTGCCGCCTGCTGCTTCAGGAGCCCGACGTCTTGCTGCTCGACGAACCAACCAACCACCTTGATGCTGAATCGGTGTTGTGGCTGGAAGAACACCTTCGGCAGTATAAAGGCACGGTGATCGCCGTAACCCACGATCGCTACTTTCTGGATAACGTGGCGGGCTGGATTCTGGAGCTCGATCGGGGTGAAGGGATTCCCTGGAAAGGTAATTACAGCTCGTGGCTCGATCAGAAGCAGCAACGGCTGGCGAAGGAGGAGAAAACTGAATCGAAGCGGCAGAAGACCCTTCAACGCGAGTTGGAGTGGGTACGTATGGCGCCCAAAGCGCGTCAGGCCAAGTCGAAAGCGCGTTTGGGGGCATATGAGAAGATGCTGGATGAAGATGCCCAACAGCGCGAAAGCAAGCTGGAAATCTTTATTCCACCAGGACCCCGGCTGGGTAGTAAAGTTATTGAAGCGCAGGACGTGGCGAAAGCGTTTGGCGACCGGCTGTTGTTCGAACACCTTGAATTCAAGCTACCGCAGGCAGGCATCGTCGGTATCATCGGGCCTAACGGCGCGGGTAAAACGACCCTTTTCAAGCTCATCACAGACAAGTACAAACCCGATGCTGGTACGTTTGAAGTGGGCGAAACGGTGAAGGTAGCTTATGTAGATCAAGAGCACGACGGACTCGATCCTGAAAAGACCGTATACCAAACGATCGCTGACGGTAACGACTGGATTATGCTGGGCGGCAAACAGGCCAACGCCCGGGCGTACTGCAGCCGCTTCAACTTTGCCGGGGCCGATCAGGAGAAGAAAGTAGGTACGTTGTCGGGAGGTGAGCGTAACCGCGTTCACCTGGCCATGACCCTGAAAGAAGGGGCCAACCTGCTGCTGATGGATGAACCAACCAACGATCTGGACGTGAATACGTTGCGGGCGTTGGAGGAAGGTCTGGAAAATTTTGCCGGGTGCGCCGTTATCATCAGCCACGACCGCTGGTTCCTCGACCGGGTAGCTACGCACATCCTGGCTTTTGAAGGCGATTCGCAGGTGTACTGGTTCGAAGGTAACTTCTCGGAGTACGAAGAAAACCGCCGAAAACGCCTGGGCAACGATGCCACACCGAAGCGCATTCGGTACAAGAAACTGGCGTAGTCGGGCAGCTAGCCCTATTGCAAAGAGAGCCAGCGCATGTGCGCTGGCTCTCTTTGCAATAGGGCTAGGCCATTGTGTGTAGCCGAGTCATGTCTATGTCAACAGCTCAGGGTAAATCCTGCATTTAGGCTATCCGTGACGTATTACCCGCGCATGCCGCGCAGGAGCGTTTGGCACTTCATTTCTGTCTCGAGCCACTCTTTCTGAGGGTCTGAGTCTTCAGTGAGGCCGGCACCAGCGTAAAGCGTCGCCGTTTTTCCTGCCAGCGCTAAACAGCGGATATGCACGTATAATTGGCTGGCTCCGTCGATATTGACCGGGCCAACGAAACCGGCGAAAAATCCGCGGTCGTGCTGTTCATGGGTTTGAATAAAATCAAGTGCCTCAGGTCGGGGCATGCCGCATACCGCCGACGTAGGATGTAACAGCCGCAACATAACCGTGCCCAACTGCGGGAAATTAACTGCTTTGGTATCGACGGTGTACTGCGTGCAGAGGTGCATCAGATTACCGGCCTGTGCTGTTTTTGGCCCTTCCTCCAGGTATTCGCGCAGCCGTATTTTTTTGAAACAGCCAATAATATACCGGCTTACCAGAGCCTGTTCTTCAATCTCTTTCTGCGACCAAAGGGCATCAGCAGTCCGTTTCATCACCCCGTCCGGCGTGTAGGCAGACTGGGTTCCGGCCAGCGCCACGGTCTTAAAGATCCCTTCCGGATCAACGCTTACCAGCCGTTCAGGTGTGGCCGATAACCAGACCTGAGCCGGGCGACCACCAGTACCTTCCGGAAGCCAAACAGCCGAGACGAAAGCGGTTGGGTAAGCTGCGCACAGCCGGTCAAACAACGTAACGACGTCAGGTTCGTCAGCAAACTCAATAGTTTTGGTGCGCGACAGCACCACTTTCCAGAAACGGCCAGCTTGCATGGCTTCGACGGCCTGGGCTACCGTGTCTTCAAAAATCGCCTGTGCGTCGGGGCTTGGCAACTCGGTGAAGCTACTGGCCGGGCTTGTTGTAGCGGGTTGTCGGGCGGTTAGGTACGTTGCTTCGTCGAAAGCGCGGGTAGCCTCGGTGTCGGGCGTAGGGCAGTATGTGAGCTGATCGGCGGCGTCGAGCACTACATGGCGGTCAGCATGCAGGTAAAACGCGCGGGCAAAATCGCTGGCTGGTGCATCGAAAAGACCGATGGCGAAACCGGATGGCCGCTCGTCTAAATCGATTGGCTGCTGCTCGGTGAGCGGGTCGCCCAGGTGAACGATCAGGTGTTTTTCCGGTTGATTCGGTAACCGCCACAGGGCAGCAGGATTGCCGGTGGTCCGGGCGGTTTGCCAGAGTTGGGAAAGCGTGTATGTTAACGGAACCGTAGTAACAGCGTTGGCAGATGAAGCAGTCATGAGCGCAAATAGGTGCAAAAGGACCTGTCTGCTTTCTTAACAGTTTGCAACTGGGTTTGGTGCTAAAAATAAACCCAGTCCTGTCCGAAATGGCTAGAGCTGGGTTTTAAAGCAGGAACGGCGGAATAACCGCATCGGTCATTACCGACCGCTTGTTGAATTGCTTTCGGCAACCACTTCGCCTTTGAAGGACAACGTAACCGGACCACCTTCGGCGTTTGATTCCACGTAGACGGTTTTGCTGAACGTACCCAGGCTGGCCGCGTTGAAAGTCGCTTTGATTTGCCCCGTAGCTCCTGGCAATACCGCTTCTTTCGGCCACTCAACGCCGGTGCATCCGCATGACCCCTTGGCGTAGGTCACCACTAAGGGGGCTTCGCCTTTGTTGGTGAACGAATACGAGACAGTCACCGGTTTACCCTGTCGGATTTTGCCAAAGTCATGCGTGGTGCTGGTCCAGCCGAAAGCGGCGGCCAGCGTGTGGGCCATTACGGTACCGGCCAGCAAAAGGGCCGAGAAAAGAAGCATAGTCTGTTTCATAAAAAACTGATTGATAGGTGATTGCCTGCCGGGCAGGTTGTCTGCTCAGTTGCTGCATCAAAGGTATTGACTAGTCGATGCGTTTCTTGTTAATGGCTGGTTATCAGTTGTTAATGAAATGTTAAAGGTGAGCCTTAGGCGATAAATAGAAAACGCAGAATGACCGAAAAGCGTACTTTCGTGGACAGGTGATCAACTGATAAAACCGATTTGCTTTTGTATTGACAACCTGGTTCAGTAGACACAGACTACCTGACTCTCATACTTAGACCCGTTCCCTTGTGTCCCGCTCGCTGATCCGTCTTCTTGTTGTGCTCTCCGTGATGGCCATCGTGGGGATTCTCACGGTGCAGGGTAGCTGGCTACGGCGGGCCTATGCGCTGGGCGAGCGTCAGTTTCGCCAAACGGCCTTCGTGGCGCTTCAGGAAGTGGCTGATGAGGTGGCCCGGCTGAATAACATCCGGCAGACCCGCTCAGCCGTGACGCAGCTCTCCCCCGACTATTTCGTGGTTCGTACGGATGCGCCGATCGATCCTGTTCTGCTGGAGCATTATTTGCAGAACGCTTTCCGACGACATCGCCTGCTGACTGATTTTGAATATGGTATCTATAATTGCGAGGACGAACAGATGGTCTACGGCGCTTATGTCAGTTCGCACGGTACCCGGCCCATGCAGGCCGAGCAGCTTGTAAGTCGAAAACAGGTGCTACCAAAAATTCGGGGGTATACGTATTATTTCGAGATCCGCTTTCCGGGGCAGGTAGGCGTAGTGGCCGGTCAACTCGATGGCTGGATTGCCTCGTCGGTAGCCGTGGGGCTGGTGGTGCTGCTTTTTGGGTATACGCTTTGGGTGGTGCTTCGCCAGCGCCGCCTCACCGAAATACAGCGCGACTTTATCAACAACATTACCCACGAACTGCAAACACCCGTATCTACCCTGCGCATTGCGGCGGGCGTATTGCAACAGCCCGATATGGCACAGCAGCCCGATCGGCTGCGGCAGTATGCCCGCATAGTGAATGAAGAGACCCTGCGCCTGCAACAGCAAATTCAGAACGTGCTGCAACTCGCCCGCCGTCGGCAAACGGGTTTCGCGGAGGTACGTACCCAACTTGACCTCAATGAGGTCATGACCTCGCTGGCTCACGAGTATACGCCATCCCTCCAACTGGATCTCCAACCCGACCCCGCGCTTATCCTCGCCGACCGGTATGCACTCGAGACGCTGTTACGAAATCTGGTCGATAATGCCCGGAAATATTGTACCGTGCCCCCTCATATTGTCTTGCAGACACGTACCCAGCAACAACGGCTGATCTGGTCAGTGACCGACAATGGGATTGGTATCGCCAAAGTGCACCAACGCGCCGTTTTTCGGCAATTCTATCGCGTGCCAACAGGCGACGTACATAACGTAAAGGGCTTCGGGCTGGGTTTGTACTACGTTCGGCAGGTGGCCCGCGCGCATGGCTGGCGGCTTCGACTGGTCAGCATGCCGGGGCAGGGGAGTACATTCGAGTTCAGTAGTCCCCTACGCACATCTGCCGGAACCGAATTGCCGCGTAAACAGACCGTAGATGGTACTGTCACTGATTATCGTGTATAACATTTCGATGCTTACAGCCCTGCCACCACGCGCCCGAATTTTATACGTTGAAGACGATATCAACCTCAGTTTCGTTACCCGCGACAACCTTGAGGCCGCCTGTTTTGCCGTGCATCAGTGCACAAATGGGGTCGAAGGCTGGGCAGCTTTTCAGACCCAACCGTTCGATCTCTGCCTGCTCGATGTTATGTTGCCGCACACAGACGGCTTCACACTGGCCCGGCAGATTCGCGCCGTCAACACCGACGTACCTATTCTCTTTTTAAGCGCCCGCATCGATCGGGCCGACCGCCTGACTGGCCTACGCTTAGGGGCAGATGATTACTTAACAAAACCATTTAGCATCGACGAGTTGCTCCTGAAAATCGACGTGTTTCTGAAACGGAGCAGGGCCACAACGTCGTCTGTAGCCCAGGTACGCTCTCCGCCAGCGCTTCCTGCTCTGGGTACGTACCTGTTCGACCCGGCTAATTTGACTCTCCAGCGCGCTGGTCGGGTAGCTACGCTCACGCAACGGGAGTCCGATGTGCTGGCTTTCTTGCTAGCCCGGTCAAATGTCGTTGTCAGACGAGAGGAACTCTTACGGGCCATCTGGGGAAATGATGATTACTTCATGGGTCGTAGCCTGGACGTGTTTATTTCCCGGCTTCGAAAACGATTAGTCAGTGATCCTGCCGTTCGTATTGAGAGTGTACACGGCGTTGGATTTCGGCTGGTGCTTCCAGCTGTTTTATAGACGAGATCGCGGCCGGAATCGTTAGGGAATGTGATGCCTGCGGGTATCTTTGTCAGTCACCTAAACATTGTTTCTTGCCAAGTACACATGAAAAAAGTTAGTTTTCTCGCTGCGTGGCTGATGCTGGCGGGCATCGGTACGCATACTGCTTTTGCGCAGGCTCCTGTTCAATTCAACGCCCGTGCGCTGGTTGCCATTTCAGATGCCGATCTGTCGGCGTCGGCCCTTATTGATGGTAATCGGTATACGACACAAGGCACCCGCGACCAGCTGACCTACGTCAGTTTTCCGCTGAACCGCACCGGGCAAAACATGGGAGCCGTCAACCTGTCTAACTCCATGAGCCTGACCGATAAGGCGCTGGCCGTAACCAGTAGCGGCCGCGTTGGTTTTGTGATCGAAGGGCGCAGCTCGCTCGGCGATAGCCTCGGCACAATTAAGGGCCTTGCTGATTTTCCGGCGACAAACACGCTGTTTGTGCTCGATTTGAGCAACCCTCAGAAACCTGCTGTGAAGTACCGGGTACCTATTGGCGCCAGTGCCACATTGATGGCCGTCTCACTGGCTCCCACGGGCAACAGCGTGGTGGTGGCATCGGGCGAAGCGGGAAAAGAAATTAAACTCGTTGAGGTAGATGCTACCGGCAAGCCAACGCGCATTCTTACGGCCGGCTCCCCCGTGCCTGATGTGGCGATTACCGACGTTACCTTTCACCCCGGCGGGCAGTTTATTGCGTACACAACGGCAAACGGCGAAGTGGGCCTGATGAAGTACGCGATTGACGACAAGACAAAGAAACCGTATGTCATTCCCCACGGCAAACCGGTGAAAATTGGTGCTGCCGTAGGCGGTGGGAAATTCACCACCAAAGGCGATTACTTCATCGTTGCCGATAGCAAGAAGGGCCCGGGTGCCGGCGGTGCTGGTGCCGGTGAACTGGTCGTGGTTCAGTTTGGGACCGACGATACGCCCACCGATGCAAAAATTGTGTCGCAGGTGGCTACTGGCGAGAGCCCTGAAGCGGTAGCGATCAGTCCGGACGGTGCTACGGTAGCCGTGGTGAGCGCTGGCCAGTCTTACCAGCCGTTTGCCAACGCGGCGGCTGGCAAAAGCGAAGTAGCCCTGTATAGCCTGAAAGAAGGTAAACTGGTGGCGGCCGGTAAAGCGGTTATCAATGGCATTATGCCACAGGCCGTTGAGTTTGATAAAACGGGCGATAACCTGGCCGTGGGCGTAGCCGAGTACCTGGATTATGGGCTACGTACCGGCGGTATCGAGTTCTATAAAATCACCAAAGGCGATCAGCCCAGCCTGACCAAACAGCCGGGCCGCATCAGCGTGACGCGTGGTGTGCACGCTATTCGAGTCGTCAACTAACGCAGGCAACGTACCTGAACCATAAAAAAGGGTTGGACTCGTCATGGAGGCCAACCCTTTTTAGTTGTTACCGGAATGCGTTACAACTTCATGACCTTCCGAACCAGTCGATGCTCGCCAACCTGAATGGTTAGCAGGTACAACCCGGCGGGTTGCTGGCTGAGATCAATCGTTGTTTGGCGCGTATCGGTCTGCCGGTTTAGTATTGGCAGGCCGGCCATGTCGCGCAGGGTGAGTTGAGCGGGTGCCTGTGGCGTCAATGGCAAGTCAATCGCTACTGTCAGCAGGTTCTGTGTAGGTACCGGATACAGCGACACCGTATTCAGCAACGGATTCTCAACCGCCAGCAGGGGGAGCACCGTCACAATGGCCGTTCCCGACACGGGACCTGTTCCGCAATTGTTGCTGATTGCCGTCAGGAAGTAGCTGGCCGTTTTGAGGGGCTGCACCGATAAGGAGTGTGGATTGGCATTGGTTGAGAAGGTGGCGCTCGTCGACTGAACCCCGTCTACTACAGAGGTGTAGCTGATAGTCCAGGGACCATCGCCGGTTAAGGCCAGGCTAAGGCTGGCAGCACTACCTTCATAAATGTTCTGCGTACCAGACAGCACCGCCGCCGGTAACCCCCGAACCGTGAGGATGGTTGGGCTACGCTGCCCCACTACTTCAGCACCAGGATTGGTTGCCACGACTCGTACAAAGTAAACCCCGCCTTTTAGGCTGGCTGGCAGGGTGGCCGTCAACGTACTGGCTGTACTGGTTGGCGACACGTCGACATAATTTTTCGACGTTGTATCGGCTACCTGTACTTTGAAGGCATTGCCCGCGTTGAATACACCCGTTGTGGTATAGGTCACCGCAAAATTACTGCCTGCACAAGCGACAGAAGTCGCCATTGCCTGCGTGCTGATCGTTGGGATATTGACGAAAATAGTGGCGGTTGCCGGATTACCAGGCAGACCATTTCCGCAGACGTTCGAGACGCTTTCTACCCGGTAGGTCGTTGTTTGCAGGGGCTTGACGGCAACTGTCGACACGGTATCATTCGCTACACCTGAAGTACCATCAGTGAGGGTGTAGGTGTATGGCGGCGAACTGGTAAATACTAGCTTGAGTTGCGCCGACTGACCGTAGTTGACGGTCGTGGAGCCCAGCAAGCCTAACGTTGGATTAGTGTTGACGACCAACCGGATCGTACTGCGCGGACTCACACAGCCAATATTGGAAATTGAGTACACCTGATAGGCTTCACCACCTTTGGTAGCGTTGAGGGTCTGCGGCGTCGGTGTCTGGCTGCTCAACACACCGGCGGGGTCGATCCAGCGCAGGTTTGTCCCAGTGGCTTCCAGTGGGCGGGCCACTTCATTCCGGCAGTAAGTTACCAGTGATGTAGACACGACGGGGGCCGGGTTGGCCTGTACCGTTACCCGTAGCAACGCCTGATCGCTGATGCAGCCGTTGACAGTCTGCGTAACGCGGTAATCCATGGCGTAGGTGTTCGACACGGCAGGCACCGGCGTAAAGTTTTCCGGGAAGGCATTACCATCAACGAAGTACCACCGCAGGTTCTGACCCTGGGCTGTCAACGGCTGTACAGTCTGTTTGGGCTGATCGGGGTTGTTACTGCTTTCGAGGCAGTACGTAACTGCCTGTGTAGCTGGTGGAGTCGGTTTAGGCTGAACGACAATCGCATAATCAATCTTCGGCCCTTCGCACCCTTCCAGCGACTGTGACACCTTGTAAGTTACTGTTCGGGCGGCGTCGGTGTTTACTACCGGTGCCGTGGTGCCAAGAAACGTGTTGTTGCTGTCGTAGTATTTCAGGTCGCTGCCGTTAGCCACGAGCGCACGACCCGGGCTAAGCTGGCAGAGCTGAAACGGCGTAATACCTGGCTGCCCCGGCGTTTGTTTCACGCGCACGTTCACCGTTGCCTGGTTACTGCGGCAGCCGTTAAGCTCCTGCAAGACCTGGTAGGTGTACGTCTTTGCCTCGCTGTTTTGCGGAGTTGGGCCAGTAGCACTTTCACGACCATCAATCAGCCAGATGATCGAGGCGCCGCTTTCGGGCGTAGCCGTCAAGGTTGGTGCGCTGTATGTCTGGCAAAACTCAACGTTGGGTGTAGTCGTGGGTAGACTTGGTTTCCGTTTCACGGTTACGCTAATCGCCTGGCGGGTGCTTTCGCAGCCCAGTACTGTCTGGGTCACATAGAAGGTCTGATTCGAACCTACGTTGGAAGCGGCTGTATTTGGGGTTGGGGCTTGTCCGCTGCCAGTGCCTGTGGTTGCACTGGTGTACCACAGCAGGCCTTGTCCATTAGCCACCAATGGAGCGGCGGCTTCTTCGGCGCAGTATTCTTTGGGCTGGGTGAAGCCGGGATTGGCCGGAATCGGGTTTACGGCTACGTTATACGTGATTTTGGGCCCTTCGCAGCCATCAAGCGACTGTGATACTTTATACGAAACCGTTGTCGCTTGCGTAGTCGATGGTGACGGTGCCGTAGTGCCGAGCAGGACATCGTTGGCGTCGAAGTATTTCAGTTCTGTGCCGACAACCTGCAACGGCCGTGATTCGCGGCCCACGCAGAGCGTGTAAGGCGTGATCGTGGGCTGACCGGGCGTAGGCTTTACCGTCACTGTCACGGTAGCGGCGTTACTGCGGCACCCGTTCAGGGTCTGCAACACCTGATACGTGTAGCTGCGGGCAAGGTTGTTAGGCGTTATAGGGGCTGTACTGGTTTCAACGCCGTTGTTCACCCAAATTAGACTAGCACCACTTTCGGCTTGAGCTGACAGGGATGAAGGCGCATAAGTTTGGCAGAAAGCCGTGCTGCTGATAGTCGTGGGCAAACCTGGCTTGCGCTTTACCGATACGCTGATAACCTGACGGCTGCTTTCGCAACCAAGTACTGTCTGCGACACGTAGAAGAGCTGGGGCGTACCGACGTTCGAGGCAGCTGTGCTGGGCGTCGGTGCCTGACTACTACCCGTGCCGCTGGTTGAACTTGGGTACCAGAGTAGGCCCTGGCCGTTGGCGGTCAATGGCGTGGCGGTTTCTTCGGCGCAGTACTCTTTGGGTTGCGTGAACGTTGGGGCGGTGGGAGTACCGTTGATCGTTACAGTCATAGCAATCCGGTCGCTGGGGCAACCATTTACTACCTGCCGGTAGTAGACCGTTTGCGGAGAAGCCGTTGCCGTAGAGACTGTGAAGCTATTGCCCGTGGCCGAAACGGTGTTGGTGGTATTGTTCAGGAACCACTCAATGGTGCCGGTACCGGTTGCGCTGATCGTCTGCACATTATTGGTGCCCGAGTTTTGGCAGAACGGACCAGTCACGTTTGGCGCTGGGTTACCCGGTTTGGGCGTAACGTTCACCGTGAAAATGGCGCTGCGTGGTCCTTCGCAACTACCGATAAACTGGCTCACCTGATATTGGGTAGTAGTGGTTGGGGCCGGAATGCTGACACCATCAATCACTGCGCCACCAACCGTATACCAGCGGCCGGCTGTGGCACCGCTGGTTAGCGTCACAGACAACGTACCTGGTGTTGCGTTGGAACAGTAGGTAGTAGGTGGTGTAAAGGTAGGAGCGGAAGCAGGCGTTGCGTTAATAGTAACGGTGCTTGTAACCCGGTTACTGGCGCAGCCGTTGACTACCTGCCGGAAATATACAGGTACGTTGCCACCCGCGGTTGAAATCTGGTAACTACTGCCTGTTGCCACTGTGGTGCTGGCTGTCATCGATGTGAACCACTCGATATTCTGGCCAGCAGCTGTAATGGTCTGCGTGGCGTTGGTGCCCGAATTCTGGCAAAATGGCCCAGCACTTGCCAAAGTAGGGTCGGCGGGTTTGGGATTGACCGTTACCGTGAAGATGGCACTGCGTGGGCCTTCACAACTGCCAATGAACTGACTAACCTGATATTGCTTTGTGCTGGTTGGGGCCGGAATGGTCAGGTTCGTCGATATCGTATTATCGGTGAGGTTGTACCAGCGCAGCGAAGTGGCACCACCCGTGAGCGTAGCTGACAATGGACCGGGAACGGCGTCGGCACAATAAGGAGCAGGTACGTTGGGCGTTGGTGCGCTGGCGGGTGCTGCATTGACCGTGACAGATGCCACCGTTGAACTGGTACCAATGCAGTTACGGCTATCGAACTGGTTGATGGTGTAGGTATAGACGCCCGTAGTTTGCGGGGTCGTTATGCTGTTTCCTGTTTGCGCACCTGTTGCCGATGTCCACTGAATGGTTGTGCCGGAGTTGGTAGGCGTAGCGGTTAGTTGCGCAGGCCCCTGACCCGGGCAAAAGGCAGCTGGAGGTGTGAAGTTGGGTCCACCCGTTGGCGAAGACAGGGTTACGGTAACCGGCACTTTGGCGCTCTTGCAGCTATTAACCGTTTGGCTGGCGTAATAGGTAACTGGCGAGCTGGTAGTAGGTACGTTGTAGGTGCTGCCTGTGAAAACAACAGGGGCGTTAGCGGCTGATCCATTATACCATTCTATTGTGCCCGTGCCCGTAGCTGTAATCGGCTGAAGGCCTGAGCTAGGGCAAAATGTATACAGGCCTGATTGCCCCGGTGCTGGTGGAGCTGTGCCAATGGTTACGGCAGAAGTTATGTTGGTGCTGGTCTTTACGGGTGTGCTGGAAACAACCCGAAACCGGTAGCGTGTATCGTAAGTTACCGCTCCCAAGGACCCCGAGACAGTCAGTGTCGTGGCACTGGTTGGTGCAGCGGGCAGATTCGCAACAACCACCGGGCTGGCGAAATTGCCAGTTTCGTCAGATTGCTGCAACGTGAATATATTCCCCGCAGTGAATACCCCCGTCGTTGAAAAGGTCAGCGAGATCGTTGAGTTAGCGCAGAGGTTGGTGGCTGGCGACACGTTTGCGCTGACAGTGATGGTTTGCGCCTGTACCAGACCGGTAACAGTTAGCGTCATCATCATTGCCACCCACACCGCCAGATTACGGCTAGTAAAGAACCAATTCATACAAGACATTTATGAGTGAAAAGTAATATGTTGCCCTAAAGGTAGCGCATTTAACTGGAGCCGAAGTCAAGGAATTGGCTTAAATCGCCCCTTAAATCGTCGTTAAATCCAATTCCTGATTGTAAAAGCATCTTTATCAAAAATCACACCAGAGCTTGTTCTAGGGTTTGTCTATGTAGGTGGTCAGGTTGGAAATGGAGCGGATACCGAGCGACTGGGCTTCCGGTCGCCGTAGCATCAGGCAATAGGCATTGTTGAAGCCCAGCGGTTGCTGCCAGCGTAGGGAATAGCGCCGTCTGAACTCCTGATCCACGTAGTGATATACAGCCTCAGGCTGCCCGTTCAGCGAGTCGAGAATGGCGGCGCTGGGTTGCAGAATAACCAGCAAACCGGTACCCGTGTATTCGGGGTAAAAGTCGATGGCACCGGTACGAAGGGCATCGAAGCAGAGCTGCGTGCCGCCAAAGCCCGTTTTCGACGCTACGCTGAGCGCGGTGTAGCCTTCGATCAACTGCCGGTAAATTTCAGCCAGGATGTACTGCTCTGTAAACACCTTTGACCCCATCACGACCCGCCCCCGCCGGTCGCCAGTGGGGGCTCTTAGTAGCCCGTTTCGGGCCAGGAATTCCCGCGCAACCCGCTCTGGCGATTGGTGCAGGTAGTCGGCCCGGTAGTTCAGGTCAGTCATGATCGAGTCGGTGAGTCGGCCAGCCAATCGGTCGAGGGTGGGACCAAGGTCGGGGTACGTTCGCAGCGTGGACTCGCGCACAATTGGGGCGGCGGCGTAAGGCGGGAAGGCGTGCTTGTCATCGTCGAGTACCAGGAGGTTGAATGCCTTAATGCGGCCGTCGGTCGAGTAGCCGCTGATCACGTCGACCTTGCGGGTACGTATCGCTTCGTACATCAGATTCTGATCGAGCAGGCGATTCGAGATGTTGAGGCCATACGTCTTTTGCAGTCCCGGATATCCGTCGGCCCGTCCACCAAACTCGTGCGCAAAGCCCGCCAGCAACTTGGTTTGCCCCGTTTTGGGCAGTAAGTAGGCGGAAGACAACACTGGTAGCAGCAGGAGCCATAGGCCGGCGCGGCTTCTCAACTGGCCCCACTTCACCGTCTGAAGACGAGCCAGCGCCCAGTCGAAGAGAACGGCCAGCAAGGCCGCCGGAATAGCTCCGGCCAGCATCATGGTGGTATTATTCAAGGCAATGCCACCGAAAATAAACTCACCCAGTCCCCCCGCAGCTACGTAAGCCGCCAGGGTAGCCACACCCACGTTGATGACTGTCGCCGTGCGAATGCCCGCAAAAATGACCGGCAACGCCAGTGGCAGTTCGATTCGACGCAGTACCTGCCCGTTGGTCATCCCCATGCCCCGTGCCGCTTCCGTCAGGGTAGGGTTCACTTCGGTGATACCAACGTAAGTGTTACGAATGATGGGTAGCAACGCGTAGAGAAACAGCGCCATCAGGGCGGGCCCTGCTCCAATGCCCAGTAAAGGGATCAGGAAGCCCAATAGCGCGATGCTTGGCACAGTCTGCAACACGCCCGCCACGCCCAGCACTACCGAGGCCGCCCGCTGCCGTTTGGCAATGACGATGCCCAACGGCAAGCCAATCAGTAAAGCCAGTAGTAAAGAGCCAAACGTGAGACCGATGTGGGTCATCGTCTGTTCCAGCAGCTTGGCTGAGTTTTCGCGTATAAATGTGAGCATAAGTCGTTACCGTTAACTGTCCATGTAGGTCCGCACAAACTCGGTAGCTGGTTGGTGCTGTAATTCATCGGGTGGGCCCATCTGTACAATCCGACCAGCATCCATCAGGGCAATCCGGTCGCCCAGGTTCACCGCTTCGCGCACGTCGTGGGTGACCAGCACAATGGTTTTCTGTTGCAGGGCCTCCAATTCTCGAAATTCCCGCCGGATAGCCGCCCGCGTGATGGGGTCGAGCGCACCGAAGGGTTCATCCATCAGAATGATGGGCGGGTCGGCGGCCAGCGCGCGGGCCAGGCCAATTCGTTGACGCTGACCGCCGCTGAGCTGATCGGGGAAGCGGGTTAGCACAGTAGCAGGCAGGCGGAGCATGGTCAGCAATTCCTGGGTACGTTGCCTGATGCGCTCCGGCTCCCAGTTCAGCAGGCGGGGCACTACCGCGATGTTATCGGCTACGGTATAATGCGGAAACAGACCGGCATCCTGAATCACGTAGCCAATACTGCGCCGGAGTTCGTGTGGCTCCTGTTGTCGGCTGTCCTTTCCATTGATGGCGATGGTACCGGCATCGGCGTCGATCAGCCGGTTGATCATTTTCAGCGTGGTTGTCTTTCCGCATCCCGACGTACCCAGCAGTACCAGCGTTTCACCCATTGGGATAGTCAGGGTCAGGTCGTCGACTACCGCCCGGTCGTGATAGCACTTGGTTACGTTGGTCAGGCAAATAGCGGCGGGTGCGCTGTCAGGTCTAGGCATTGTGTAAAGAACAGTTTTCTACCCGGATTGTATAGGTAGCAGATGCATTCAGTAAAAATAGCTGGAACAACGTAAATAGGCTACGCGGATAGGGATGTACATTGCCACCGAACCCGCCACTAGTCGTAGTATGGCCTGGTCCGTTACCATGAACCTACGTACTCGCTTCATTCAGTTTGTGCAGCAGCAGGCGCCCAACCGGGTATACTGGCTGTTGTTTACGGGCGTGGTAGCCCGGCTGATCGGGTTTATCAGCAATCAGTTCGACGGACAGGATATCCACACGCTGGCCGCCACGTATGTGGATACCCGGCTGAATCCGATTGATCTGGTTCAAAATTGGGAAGCAGCTCAGAAAAAACTGGCCTGGCTGGAGATTGCAATCGATACCTGCCTGTTCATTCCAGCCTACGCCATCACCTTCGCCACCTGGTGCTGGTATTTCGCCACCCGATCGTTGTTTGTTACCAATCCCAATCAGCCAACTATCAGCCGGTTCATGGGCCGGCTGGGGCGGGCTATTGCCTGGGGTGTTTTAGTCGGGGTATTGTTTGACCTGATCGAGAATGTAGCCCTGATGAGCTGGTTGTCGGGAGGCTGGTTCAACCTATCTTACGTGGGCATGGGTGTAGTGCGCGTGCTTAAGTCTCTGTTTGCCGGACTGGCGGCGTTTTACGTGTTACTGCATCCGCTGGGAATCGTTTTTTCGGTGCGCGAAGCTTTCTTCCGGTTAATCAACTCGACGCTGTATACGCAGGAAGCAAGTCGACAAAACCTGCTGGGTCATATTACCGAACGTCGGGAAGCACAGGCGAAAATCGATAAGGCACTGGTCAACTACCTTCGGATAAAAGCACCCGTCCCGTCCCGAAACCTCACCTTTCGCGATTACCTGCAAACGGGCTGGCGTGGTTTTCTGAACGTGCAGTTTGTGGTGTACCTGCTGGTGTTCATGGGCGGCATTTTTCAGCTTGATCAGTTCGACGAGCTGTTTTATTTCCTGCTGACTGAGCCGCGCGGCCTGTCAGTGCTGCTGGCAACGCTGGTCGCCCTGGGCCTGTGGGGGGGGATGGTGTATGTGTGCAGCAAAATTCTGCTGTTTGTGCAGCCCACGTATTTCGGCGAACTCGACCCCGGTAAACCCGATACAACCGCCCGCCTGCTCGATCATCATCAGCCTGAACTTCGGCTGCTGCGCAACACACCTGTCTGGCTGGCTCACAGCCCGTTCTGGCTCATGGCCCTTACGCTGGCCCTGAACTTCAGCCGCCTGAGCGCGGCCAATCAACGGACCCCCACCTATGCCTACAAGTATGTGTTGATTCTGCTGATGCTGGCGGCGGTGTACGTGCTCTTCACCAGCATTATCCGGTATTTCCACCGCGCACTCGACGAGCGGGATATTGTGCTGTTCAAGTCGACCAATCCGGCGGGTGATTACGCCCTGCTGCTCGATCTGGCCCCGCGCAGCATTCTGTTTGGGCAGGGCCTGCTAGTGACGATTGTGCTCTTGTTTTTGCCTACGGCAACGGGACTGGTGCTGGCGCAAACTATTGGCCTGTACGCCGTAGTGATGCTCTGGCTGGCCGGACTGGCGTACCTGGGCACGATCCTGTACCAGTTCAATCGCCTGCCCGACTATCCGGTATTGGTTGGGTTGATACTGGCCGTGATGCTTTTTTCGCGCTATAATGACAACAGCGATATCCGGTTCAGTCCCCAGTCGGTGGTGTCGCCAACGGGAGAGAACCCTGATTCATCGCTCGCCTTGCGGCGTCCGTCGGTTGAGGCGTATTATACGCGCTGGCTGCAAACCCGTTTCGCCACTGCGTCGGCCCGGCCCGATTCGGTTGCTTCTGCCGATACCCTTCCTGTCGTGGTCATTGCCACTGCAGGCGGGGGAATTCGGGCTACTGCCTGGACAACCGAGGTGCTGTACCAGCTCAACCGGCAGATACGGGGCTTCGATCGGTACGTCTTTGGCATCAGCGGTGTGTCGGGCGGTGGGGTGGGAGCAGCTACCTACGTGGCTACGCTGGGCGGTCATCTCGATTCGACTATTCGCCTGACACGCGAACCTGGCGTTCAGCGTCGGATGGTCGCCGGTACGTATACCTACGACAGTGCGCGCTTTCTGGGGCCCCTGCGTAGTGTGGTGAGCGAAGACCTGATCTCGCCCATTGCCGCGTCGATGCTATTTCGGGGTGGCCTGCACAATTTTATGCCGTTCCCTATTCGCTCGCTTGACCGGAACCGCTGGCTTGAAGATGCGTGGGAACGCCGGCTACTGGCCGATGGCAATACCCTGAATGCCAATGTGCGTGGGTTGCTGCCTCAATCGTTTCTGAGTCTGTGGCCCTCACGAACAACGCTGGCTACCGATTCGTTGCGGCTGCCTGCCTTGCTACTCAACGGAGCAGTGCCCGAGACAGGGCAGAAAATTATCATGAGCAACCTGATGCTGGGTAACACGGCTGACCCCCGAAATCCGTTTTACGATGTTGCCGACCTGTTTGCCAGCACCCGCCGTGATGTGCCGTACAAAACGGCTACTTTTTTATGTGCCCGTTTCCCATTCGTTACCAGTGGCGGCAAAGCCAGTGGCCCCCTGCCCAATATTACCGGCGACTGTGCCAACGGTGATTACCACATCATCGACGGCGGGTATGCCGAAAATACGGGAATCCTGACGGCTGTTCAGCTGATTAAAAACCTGCAACGGGTCGAAAAAACTATACGAACCGCGCGACCATCGTTGCTGGGCAACCGGGTGGTTCAGTACTATTTACTGTTTCTGCCTAACTACGCCGCCTCGGAAGCCAAAGGCAGTGTGGCCACGTTCCGGTTCCTTTCCGAACCCGTCAAAGGGTTCCTGAATACCTGGGATCGTAACGGCGTTGGCCTTGATCAGTTGATTGGCCGTACCCTCCGCCGCGACGAGGGTGGGCTGAGTTTTGCCTACACCAGTTTAACCCTCGATACCAAAAAACACCGCTACCCGTTGGGCTGGTATATCTCCCCAACGGCCGTTGAAACGATGGGTCAGCAGGCCACCGCCAACATACGCGACAGCCTGCGGATGAAGACCACTTTTTTTAGTCAATTACAAAAACAAATTCAGGTAAATAAACAGCTTCGAAGGCCTAAAAAGGTCGTTTTGAGGCCGTAAGCCCCCCTTGCACACGTACCTGTACAGGGCACCTATTATCTTGGCGCCAGGGCTTGGAAAAGCCGCAAAAAAGTTGTAATTTTATTGAGTTAAACAACCCCGTAAACATGGCAAAATCCGATTCTGCTACGGCCACAGCAACTGCTAATGACAACAAGCTGAAAGCCCTTCAGACCACTATTGAAAAACTAGACAAAGCGTTCGGCAAAGGAACCGTTATGCGGCTGAGCGAGAGCAAAGTCGTTGACGTACCTGTGATCTCGACAGGCTCGCTGGGCCTTGATCTTGCTCTGGGCATTGGCGGTTTACCACGCGGCCGGGTCGTTGAAATATACGGTCCTGAATCGTCGGGTAAAACCACATTGACGATGCACGCCATTGCCGAAGCACAGAAAGCGGGTGGCCTGGCTGCCTTCATCGACGCCGAACACGCCTTCGACCGTACCTACGCCGAGAAACTGGGTATCGACGTAAATAACCTCCTGATTGCCCAACCCGACAACGGTGAGCAAGCTCTTGAAATCACTGAGCATCTGATCAGCTCAGGTGCCATCGACATTATCGTTATCGACTCCGTAGCGGCCCTCGTGCCGAAGGCTGAGATCGAAGGCGAAATGGGCGAGAGCAAGATGGGTCTTCAGGCCCGTTTGATGTCGCAGGCCCTGCGGAAGCTAACTGGTACAATCAACAAAACCCAGTGCTGCTGCATTTTTATCAACCAGCTTCGTGAGAAGATCGGTGTGATGTTCGGTAACCCCGAAACAACAACTGGTGGTAACGCCCTGAAATTCTACGCATCAGTACGCCTCGATATCCGTCGTATCGGACAAATCAAAGAGGGTGCCGATAACGTAGTGGGTAACCGGACCAAAGTGAAAGTGGTGAAAAACAAACTGGCGGCTCCTTTCAAAGTCGTTGAGTTCGACATCATGTATGGCCAGGGTATCTCGAAAGTAGGTGAAATTCTTGACCTCGCTGTTGAGATGGAAATCGTGAAGAAGTCAGGTTCATGGTTCTCGTATGGTACCAGCCGTCTGGCGCAGGGCCGTGATGCCGTGAAAGACCTTATCCTCGATAATCCCGAGTTGATGGCCGAACTGGAAGGTAAGATTCGTGCGAAAATATCTGAAGACCAAAACGCCCTCCTCGATCCAATGGGAGCCGTTGAGGAAGAAGACGAAGTAGCTGAACTGTAATTCTCGATCGTCTGATATTAAAGGCCGTTTCATTCGTGGAACGGCCTTTTTTTATACTACAGACTTGAGCCAGAAACGCCTCGTCTGCGTGTCTGGACTACCTGCGATACGGGACAGAAAAAGCTGTCGTACGGCTTACTTCAACGCCAATTTCTTGAAGGCATCTTCAGCGGCTGCTTGTTCCGCTTTTTTCTTGCTGTAGCCGCTGCCAGTCGCAAATGGCTCGTCGTTGACGATGACCTGGGCGATGAACTCACGGAACTGGCTGCTGCCCTGTTCCGAAATAATTTCGAAGCGAAGTTCTTTGCCTTCGCGCTGCGCCCATTCGATCAGGCGGCTTTTAAAGTTGCCATTGTTGTTCACTACGGCGTCGAGGTCGTAGTGGGTCAGCAATTTTTTGAGGATGAAGCTTCGGGTAAAATTGAAGCCTTTGTCGAGGTAAACGGCGCCGACGAGGGCTTCGAGCGCATCGCCGTACATTGAGGTCCGGGCAGGCATCAGCCGACCCCACTGACCGTCGTATTCGATCAGGTTGTCGAGACCGATTTTGCGCGAAATGACGTTTAGCATTTCGCGGTTCACAATCCGTGAGCGAATCTCGGTCAGGAAGCCTTCGTCTTTAAAGGGGTATTTTTTGAAGAGGTATTCGGCGATGACCATACCCAGCACGGCATCACCAAGGTATTCAAGCCGCTCGTTGGATTCACGAAATCCAGTCACCGTCGATTCTTTCGAAGCCGAGGTGTGCAGGACGGCTA
Source organism: Fibrivirga algicola (assembly GCF_011742925.1). Lineage (GTDB taxonomy): Bacteria > Bacteroidota > Bacteroidia > Cytophagales > Spirosomataceae > Fibrella > Fibrella algicola. The sequence goes on along the minus strand of NZ_WAEL01000002.1, from coordinate 147,744 downwards.
ATTGATAAACACCGATCCGGGAGGGAGATTCGCCGATAATATGTGCAATAGCCTGACGCAGTTGCCGACGCCGGTTTTTCTCGTCAGAAGAGCTAAACCAACTGGCAAAAGGTTGCTTAATGAAGCGGGGCAATGCGAGATCCACAAAAAAAGCGGAGAAATGAGTCGAAGGGAGCTGGCGGCGAAGCAGGGGCCGGAAGTCGGCTGGGTAGTGTAAGAGGCCGGAAGCAATGGGGAAAGCAAGGATGGCCGGGATCAGGAATTGCCTGATACCCGGCCATAACTTAATGCGTTGAGCTTACTTGCCCGTGTTCTCGTCCAGGTATTTGATCGCCTGACCTACCGTGGTGATGCTCTCAGCCTGATCGTCCGGGATTTGTACATTGAATTCTTTTTCAAATTCCATAATCAGTTCGACCGTGTCGAGGGAATCGGCACCAAGGTCGTTTGTAAAGCTTGCTTCCGGCGTAACTTCCGACGGATCAACACCTAATTTATCAACGATGATTTGCTTTACTTTTTCAGAAGTCTGAGACATTTCGGTAGTCCTTTTGTGTTAAAAAACTTCGCAAAGAAAACACTTTACCAATGGAAAGCCAAACAATTTTTGTGGACCTGTACCGTTCATTTCACGCGCTATTTCGGTACTAACAAGCTTTACGTTAGGGCGTTAAGTGCTAAACGTGATGCTGCCCTATTCACGGATATAATAAACTCTACTAATTGAATAGTGTATCTTTTGCCCGGCTTGCACTCCTAAGGCTTGTACCTTTACCGGGTAATGTCGTCTTAATTTGCCTGTTATGCAGCTCCCAAAACTCAAACATACTGACAGTGGCCTGACGAGGCCCGACCGCTTTTTCCTGATGGCGGGACCTTGCGCTATTGAAGGCCGGGACATGGCCCTGCGCATCGCTGAGCGTATTGTAACCATCACCGACCGGCTCCAGATCCCCTACATCTTCAAAGGGTCATACCGTAAGGCGAATCGCACTAAACTAAATTCATTCACGGGAATCGGCGATGAACTGGCCCTGTCGATCCTGGAGGAGGTAGGCCGCACGTTCGATATTCCGACCGTGACCGACATTCATGAATCGCATGAGGCAGCGATGGCAGCCCCTTATGTCGATGTGCTGCAGATTCCGGCGTTCCTGTGCCGCCAAACCGAACTGCTCGAAGCGGCGGCTAAAACGGGACGGGCGGTCAACGTAAAGAAAGGCCAGTTCCTGTCGGGCGAGAGTATGGGCTTTGCCGTTGAAAAGGTGAAAGCGACAAACCCCGATGCGGTGGTCTTACTAACCGACCGGGGAAACTCCTTTGGGTATGGCGATCTGGTGGTCGACTACCGCAACCTGCCTGCCATGCAGGCGCATGGTGCACCGGTGGTGATGGACTGCACCCATTCCTTGCAGCAGCCCAACCAGGCATCGGGTGTTACGGGTGGGAAACCAGCCCTGATTGCTACTATCGCTAAAGCGGCTATCGCCGTGGGCGCAGACGGTCTGTTTATTGAGACGCATATGAATCCGGCCGAAGCAAAATCAGACGGAGCCAACATGCTGCCGCTCGATCAGCTGGAAGCCCTGCTGGAGCGCCTGATCCGCATTCGGGAGGCTATCATGTAAGCTACCACCCTGCATACCAAAAAGGCACGCCCTGAATAAGAGCGTGCCTTTTTGGTATGCAGAAACGGTTACCCCAAATAACTACCGATGCTGACCATGTCGGCGAACACACCAGAGGCTGTTACTTCGGCACCTGCGCCGGGACCTTTGATGACAAGTGGCCGCTCTTTATAACGCTCAGTCGTAAACGAAATGATGTTATCAGCGCCGGTGAGCTGGTAGAATGGGTGCTCTGGACCAACTCCGCGCAGACCAATCACGGCTTTGCCGTTTTCGAAGGTGGCAATCATACGCAGCTTTTCCCCCCTTGCGTCGGCCGCGTTCAGCATGCTTTCGAAGTAGTCGTTCTCGGCTTTCAGCGCGTCGAAAAAGGTAGGAATCGTGGGTGCGTCGAGGCAGGAGGGGGGCAGGATATTTTCTACCGTGACATCCTCCGGCTCCAGAGCGAAACCAGCTTCACGAGCCAGAATCAGAATTTTACGGGCTACATCCTGGCCGCTGAGGTCATCGCGCGGGTCGGGTTCGGTGTACCCCTTTTCTTTGGCCTCACGCACCACATCGACAAACGACGTACCCGGCTTGAAGGTGTTGAAAATGTACGACAACGTACCTGACAGAATCGCTTCGATCTTCAGGAACCGATCGCCCGACGTGAGCAGGCCCTGCAGCGTATTGATGATTGGCAGACCTGCCCCCACGTTGGTTTCGTAGAGGAACTTCACGCCCCGGTTCAGCGCCGTGCGTTGCAGACGGCGGTACTCAGCGTAGGAACCGGAGTTGGCCACCTTATTGGGGGTTACCACCGAAATGTTGGCGTCGAGCAACGATTCGTAGTACTGCACAATATCCTTGTCGGAGGTGCAATCGATGAAAACTGAGTTGGGCAGGTTATATGATTTGATCTTGTCGAAAAAAGCGGGAAGCGAGGTCGTTACGCCGTCGGTCTGCTGAAATTCTTTCCAGGTATTGAGGTCTAATCCGTTCGGATTGAGCACCATCTTTTTGGTGTTCGTCAGACCAACCACGCAGATTTTCAGCAGCTTCTCCTGCCGCAGGTATTCGGCCTGCGCGTGTATCTGACGAAGCAGCGTTTGCCCGATCAGCCCGGTACCCACCAGAAATACGTTCAGCACCCGCGCTTCCGACTGGAAAAACACGTTGTGCAGTGCATTCAAGGCCTTCGAGAGGTTATTCTTCGTGATCACCACCGAGATGTTGATTTCCGATGAACCCTGCGCCACGGCCACGATGTTGACCCCGTTTTTACCCAGCACCGAAAACAGTTTTCCGGCAATACCCGACGACTTCCGCATGCCTTCGCCCACGGTGGCGATGATGCTCAGGTCGCGCTCGATGCTGATGTTATCGACATGGCCGCTGGCGATATCGGCGGCAAAGGCATCGTCGAGAATCAGCTTCACCCGGTCGGCCCCTTTCGGGTCGATGGCAAAACAGATCGAATGCTCTGATGAAGCCTGCGAGATCAGAATCACACTGATTTTGTGTTGGGCCAGAATGCCGAACAATTTGGCCGAAACCCCGGCTACACCGATCATGCCTGAGCCCTGCACGTTCACCAGCGCCACGTCGTCGATGCTCGAAATGCCCGTGATCGTGTACTGACGCCGGTCGGCGGTGCGACTGACTACTGTGCCCGCATGCTCAGCGTTGAACGTGTTGAGCACCCGAATGGGAATGTTGCGGGCAAAGGCGGGTTGCAGACTGGGCGGGTAAATTACTTTGGCCCCAAAATGGCTCAACTCCATCGCCTCGGCGTAGGTGATCGTTGGAATGTTGAAGGCGTTGGGCACCTTACGCGGATCGGCGGTCATCATGCCATCGACGTCCGTCCAGATGTCGATCACTTCGGCGTTGAGGGCCGCGCCTAGAATGCTGGCGGTATAATCGGAGCCACCCCGGCCCAGGGTTGTCGTTTCGCCTTTTTCGGTTGAGCCAATAAAGCCCGTAACAAACTGAACGGGCGACGACGTACCTGACAGCTTTTCGAAAAAGCCCTGAACGAGCGGATTGGTCAGCGTGTAATTCACTTCAGCATGGCCAAACTGCGCGTCGGTTTTGATCAGGTCCCGGGCATCGCAAAAAGCAGCCGGTACCCCGCTGGCTCTGGTGCATTCGGCCACCACGAGGTTGGAAAGACGCTCGCCGAAGCTCATGATCAGATCCATGGTGCGGGGCGTTAGTTCGCGGATGAGCGATACCCCCCGAAGCAGGTCTTCGAGTTCATTGATGGTTCCGCGCACGGCCGCAAACACCCGACCTTGCTCTTTCACCGGAATGATCGCCTTCACCACATTGAAATGCCGGTCTTCAATGCGCCGAACCAGTTCCATATAGTCGATCTGGCCATTGGTGGCCATCCGCCCGATCTCGATCAGCTGATTGGTGACGCCGCCCATGGCCGATAAAACAACGACAATGGGTGTTTCCTGCTTGCGGTGGGTGTCAACGATGCGGATAACCTGCCGGATGCTCTCGACCGAGCCAACCGACGTACCGCCGAATTTAAGTACGTGCATGAATGCGAAAGAGTAAAAGACCGTAGGCGTGACGACGTGAATAGACTCGGTTCAGCTGGCGAACACCGATGGGGAACGCGCCGACGAGTTACAGGGTCACTCTATAAATTCCTGGCGATGAAGTGAGGACAAATATAAGGCCAGGTGACGGTTTCCGGGCGGAATTATCAATACTCTTGCAGGTCGTTAGATGCGAATACGTGGTGGCCCACATGGTGCTGCTGCATCGTAGTGAGCATGGCGTTGGCTACTTTTTCGGCCTCTACGGCCTTGTATTTAGCCGGAATCAGCGGAGCAAACAGGCGCATGACGCCACTGCCAATGCGTTCGCCAAGCCGTTTTTCGCTGCGGTTCCCTAGCAGAAGCGACGGCCGGAAGATGAGCAGAGTAGGGTAGTTGAGAGCTGTGAGGGCACGCTCTACGTCGCCTTTAACCTGGTTGTAGAAGATAGACGATGACGGATCGGCGCCCATTGCCGTGACGATAGCGAACTGCGTGGCCCCATTTTCGAGGCCTAGCCGGGCAATATCGAGGGGGTATTGGTAATCTACCTTTCGGAAGGCGTCTTTCGAGCCGGCTTTCTTGATGGTGGTGCCCAGGCAGCAATAGATATCGTCGGCGCGCACCAGCAGTCCGTTAGGATGGTCAAAGTCGAAAGGTATTTCCTGAAGCCGGGGGTGTTGCCAGCCCAGCGGTTTACGTGTGAGCACCTGAACACGGTCGTAGGCCGGCGACTCAACGAGGCGATGCGTCAAGGCGTCACCGACCAGGCCGGTTGCACCCACAATTAACGCAGTTTTTAGGCCGGATATAGTCATTTGCGTTTGAGGAAATCAATCATGAAATCATTCGCCGGGATTTCGCTAATTTACCACGTCGGGCCACCTGTAAAAGCTCGCGTGCCGGAAATCGTAGCCAGTTAATATGTCTCAGCAACCTCTTCGTAAAGCGTTCTTAGTTACAATATTACTATCTGTAGTCACGTTGCTGGCCGCAATAAGCCGTGTTTTCGACGATCCTATCGAACGGGTACTAACCCGAATTGGTGCGTACGAACGTCAATACCCGCATGAAAAGGTGTACTTGCACACTGACCGTACAACGTACCTGCCCGGCGAAACGATATGGATCAAGAGCTATCTCTTTTACGGGGCCACAAAAGGGGCCGATTCCAGCAGTGGCGCCATTCTGGTTGACTTGGTCAATCCCGCTGGGGCCAAGGTCATGCTCGACACCCGCTTGAGCTCGAAAAGTGGGTATGGTGAAGGCTATTTGCCGCTACCAGACTCACTCCCGGCAGGGCGCTACACGTTGCGGGCTTATACGAGCTGGATGCGTAATTTTTCGGAGGAATGGTACTTCAATAAACCCATCGACGTAGTACAGGCTGGTGGGGTGGCGGCCGTTAATCGGCCTACTGGCTCGGCGATAGACCAGACGAAGCCCGATCTGCAGTTCTTGCCCGAGGGCGGTCAACTGGTGGCCGGCATTGCCAATCGGTTGGCGTTTAAAGCAGTTAGTCCAACGGGAGTGAGCGTAGATGTAGCAGGGTTTGTGCTCGATTCCAGGAAAGATACAGTTGTTGGTTTTCAGAGTCAGCACCTGGGCATGGGTACGTTTCCATTCATTCCGGAGGCTGGTCAGGTATACACGGCCTTTGCTCAGATTCCCGGCACCACCGGTTTTGCCTCGTACGCCATGCCCACTGCCGCCGCTACGGGCTATTCGCTGCAGGTCGACAACCTGAGCAATAAGGAGACTATTCGGGTGTTCGTCAGTAGTACCGTGCCAGTCGAGGCCGCAAAACCGGAAGCAGGGTCAGCCAGTACTCCGATGCTCACGGTGTTGGCCCAGGTAAATGGGCAGCCTGTCCATGCAGCGAAGGGGCCCATGAGCCGGAAGTCATTCATGGTGCCCATTCCCCGAGCTAAATGTCCCGAAGGCATTGTTCAGATCACCCTGCTCAATCCGGCCGGACAGCCCGTCTGCGAGCGGCTGGTGTACTCGGAACGGCAGGAGCAGCTTACCCTCACTGTAACACCCGCTACACCCACCGCTGGTGTTAGAAAGCGCGTCGACCTAACGGTAACCGCAACCGATGCCGACGGAAAGCCCGTGCTGGCTGATCTGTCGCTGGCCGTTACCGACGCCACCCAGCAGCCCAAAGCCCGCCCATATGCCAGCTCGCTTCCGTCGTACCTGCTGCTCACCTCCGACCTCACCGGGTACGTTGAACAGCCCGGGTATTATTTTGACCCAAAAAATACCGACCGGCAGGCTAAACTCGACCTCTTGCTGCTGACGCAGGGGTGGCGACGCATCACCTGGGAAAAGGTACTCGTTGATTCACTGCCACCCACTCCCTATTTCTTCGACCCCAGCCTAACACTATCGGGCAGCGTATATCGGGGTACGTCGCGCCAACCCGCGCCGGCTATTCCGCTCACTGTTCTGATTCAACGACAGGACTCAACGCAGGATTTGTATTCCCTTAGTTCGGACGAAAAAGGCCGATTCTTCTTGGGTAATGCAAACATCATTGATACCGCGACTGTGTTTGTGCAAGCCTTGAAAACAAATGGCAGCCGCAACTTTACTATTTCGGTCGATAAACTCTTTACACCGCAGATACGGGTAGTCCGTCCGCCACTGATGCCCACTGATATTGCCTATGGTGAATTGGCCGAGTTCCTGAAGCGGCAGAGCGAATACGCGGCTATCGAAGCGCAGATCAGGCGAAACCGCGAAGTGCAGTTGCAGACCGTGGTGGTGAAAGCAAAGCGAGAAGATCCCTATGCCTCGCAGCGGGGTATGTTTAGTAATGCCGACGCCAGTTTGAAAGTCGACGATATGAACTCAGCGGGGGCTGTCAGTGTGTTTGACATCCTACGGGGCCGGGTAGCGGGCGTGCAGGTAACGGGCAGTGGCCCTAATGCCAGCGTTCAGATTCGGGGAGCGGCCAACTTCTCCGGACCTATTGCGCCTGTGTTCATGATTGACGGTATGCAGGTGAGTCAGGAGGCAGTGGCCAGTATATCGCCGCGCGATGTAGCCTATATCGACGTGATTAAAGGGGTGGGGGCAGCCCTACTGGGGTCGCAGGGGGCCGGTGGAGGTATCAACATCATTACCAAGCGGGGCGGGCCCGACAATAACTATGTGAATGAAAAAGTGCCCGGTGTCCGGGTCGAGAAAGTGGTCGGGTTTGCGCCTAAACGCGATTTCTACGCTCCGCGCTATGACAAACCAACGCCTGAGGAAAAAATCCGGCCCGACTACCGCGCAACGTTGCTTTGGGCCCCGCGTATTAAGACTGACGCTACGGGTAAAGCCACCGTGTCGTTCTATACTTCCGACGCCAAAACATCGCTGCAACTGGTTCTGGAGGGCGCTACCGTCTCAGGTCTGCCGGGTCACACCGAAGCAGTGATGAAGGTAGAATGAGCCGTAACCCGGACTTTAGTCCGCAGTAGTTGAGTTTGGCTTTAATAAACCTGGGAGAAGCAAACTGCCGTGGTACAGCTCGGCTGAATTAGACTATTTTCGTGAAAAAATGAATCTGCTTATAAGTGTCCTGCCGTATGCGTTATGATTTCCGTCGTGCTTCCCGTTTCAGCTACCTGATCGTTGTGGCTGTTGTGGCCCTTGCCGCGCTTCGATTTGCCGTCGATGATCCGCTAACGCGCGTCCTCGACAGTTTTAGCCGGTATACCGAACAGTATCCGTATGAAAAAGTGTACCTGCATACTGACCGGACGACGTACCTGCCGGGTGAAACAATCTGGCTGAAAAGCTACCTCTTCTACGGCGAAAACCGGGCCGTCGACTCCACCAGCGGGTCAGTATGGGTCGATCTGGTCAGTGCATCTGGCCGGAAGATCGTGCTCGATACCCGAATCCGGTCGAAGGGTGGTTACGGCGATGGCTACCTGCCCTTGCCCGATACGCTCTCGACAGGTCGTTATACGCTGCGGGCCTACACGAGCTGGATGCGCAATTTTTCGGAGGAATGGTATTTCAACCAGACTATCGACGTGGTGAAACCCGGTGCGCCGCCTGCTCCACGGCTAGGTAGTGCGTCAACCGCGCTGGATGTACAGTTTATGCCCGAAGGCGGGCAGTGGGTAATAGGTTTGCCGGGTCGACTGGCCTTCAAGGCCATTAGTTCGGCCGGCATCGGGATCGACGTAACGGGCTTTGTGCTCAATACTAAGAAAGATACTGTTGCGGGCTTTGTCAGTCAGCACCTGGGTATGGGTTCGTTTCCTCTAATGCCCGAAGCCGGGCAGACCTACACGGCTTTTGTCCGGATGAAGAATGGCGACGCGTATACGCCTGTCCCGTTGCCCGCCCCCAAAGCAACGGGCTATATCCTGCAGGTTGACAACGTGACCAGCAAAGAAAACATCCGGGTATATGTGATGCATAACCTGCCTGTTTCGACCGAAGCCACGGCGCAGGCATCGCAACCCGGTTCGTCGACGGCACCGGCTGCAGCCGGGCCCATGTTGTCGATGGTGGTTCAGGTAAACGGAACGCTGGTGTATGCTGTGCAGGCTCCCACCAACCGCCCCCGGTTTCTGGTATCTATTCCACGAAGCAAATGCCCGCAGGGAATCGCCCACATCACGCTGTTCGACGAACGTGGTCGACCTGTCAGCGAGCGGCTGGCCTATTCGGATAAGAACGAGCCCATCAACATAACCGTAAAGTCATCTAAAGTCAGCACGGGTGTTCGTCAGCGCGTTGACCTGACCGTAACGGCCACCAACGCCGAAGGTAAACCCGTGGCTGCCGACCTGTCGCTGGCTGTGACTGATACTCGTCAGCAGGCTACCGTTCGGCCCTACGCCCGGTCGTTGGTGTCGTACCTGCTGCTCACCTCCGATTTGACGGGCCATATTGAACAGCCCGGCTACTATTTTGACCCAAAAAATGCCGATCGACTGGTTAAACTCGATCTGTTGCTGATGACACAGGGCTGGCGGCGATTTACCTGGGAAAAAGTCCTGTCGAACAACTACCCGCCCACCCGCTTTTTCGTTGATACCAGCCTGACGCTCAGCGGAACAGTATTTCAGGCAACGTCACGCATACCGGCTCCAGGCATATCGCTCACCGTAATGCGGAGCCGCAAAGACAGCAGCCGCGAAATGGGCTCGGTCACTGCCGACGAACAGGGCCGTTTTTACCTGCACGGCATGGAACTGGTGGATACTAACACGATCTTCATTCAGGCCATGCGGGGTACCAGCCGCAATTTCAACGTAGTGCTCGACAAGCTGTATTCGCCGCAGGTACGGTTGATTCGTCCGCCGCTTAACCCGCTTGATCTGGATTATGAGCAACTGGCCGAACTCCTGAAACGCCAGAAGGCTTACCTCGACATTGAGCGGCAGATCAGCCTGAACAACGAGATCCAGCTACAGACCGTTACGGTAAAAGCAAAGAAAGCGGACCCCTATGCCCAGCAGCGATCGATGTACGGCACGCCCGATAACACGCTGGTTGTCGACGACATGATGGCCGCCGGGCAATCGTCGATTTTCGACCTCCTTCGCCGTATTGCGGGTGTTCAGGTGAGTGGTGGCGGCGCTACTCCTTCCGTAACTATCCGCAATAGCCCGCCCTTGTTTATGATCGACGGGATGCGGTCAGACATTCAGGCGGTTGCTGCGCTATCGCCGCAGACGGTTGCTAATATCGATGTGGTAAAAGGAGCCGGTGCCACGATCATGGGGGCCAGTAGCTTCATCAACGTCATCACCAAACGGGGTGGCCCCTCTAAACAAAACTTCTCGAATGTGGCCGCTCCCGGCGTGCTGATCGAAAAGGTAGTCGGCTACGCACCCAAACGCGAATTTTACGCCCCCCGCTTCGACGCCGCCACCCCCGACGAGCGGGTACGTCCCGATTTCCGGGCCACGCTCTGGTGGGCCCCCCGCCTCCGCACCGATGCCACGGGCAAAGCCACCACGTCTTTCTTCACCTCCGACGCCAAAACCACACTCCGTTTCGTAGTCGAAGGCGTCACCAAAGCCGGCCAACCCGGCTACGGCGAGGGGACGATGAAGGTGGAGTAGGAGGCGAGAATGTCGGCTATACAGGAATGCAAGCAAGGGGTGTAACCCGTACCTTTGCGGGGTCAACTCTTGTTCATTAACGTACCTGCGCTTTGCTACTTGCTCTTCCTATCTGCCTTCTGCTTGCTACCGGTTTTGTGGTGGTGGGCGTGTATTCCGAACGGAAAGTGTCGGCCTTTATTCAGGACCGGCTTGGGCCGATGGAAGTGGGTAAATGGGGCCTCCTCCAGCTTTTCGCCGATTTGCTGAAGTTGCTTCAGAAAGAGGATATTGTGCCCCGGGCAGCCGACAGAAGGCTGTTTCTGATGGCTCCGGCTATCATCTTTGCGTCGGTGTTTGCGGCCTATGCCGTGTTGCCGCTGACGCCCGATTTGCAGGGCTCCGGTGCAGCAGTGGGCGTGTTTTACCTCATGGCTGTGCTGTCGTTCGAGGTGGTCGGTATTCTGATGGCGGGCTGGGCATCGAATAATAAGTACTCGCTGTTTGGGGCTATCCGGTCGGTGGCGCAGATCGTTTCCTACGAAATTCCGCTGGGCCTCACCATTCTTTGCGCCGTCATGATCGGGCAGACGCTGAACCTGCAGGAGCTTAGTTTCCAGCAGGGGATCTACTCCGTCCAGACCAACTACCTGTTCGGTATCCGCGCACTGGGGATCGACGTGACGGACTGGGGTGGCGTTTTTGCCTGGAACATCCTGCGCAATCCGTTCCTGCTGATCGCCTACGTTATTTTCTTTATTTGCACGCTGGCCGAATCCAACCGAGCGCCCTTCGATTTGCCGGAGGGGGAATCGGAGATCGTGTCGGGTTTCCAGACCGAGTACTCGGGTATGCGCTGGGCACTGCTGTTTCTGTCGGAATACGCCATGATGCTGCTGGTCTCGTTTCTTGGCGCTATCCTGTTTCTCGGGAGCTGGAACACACCCCTGCCTAACCTTGGCCCCGTGCGGCTGGCCGACTGGACAAGTGGTGAACCGGGCACCGCCTGGGGCAACATCACCGGCGCGTTCTGGCTCATTAGTAAAGCACTGCTGGCGGTACTGGGGCAGATGTGGGTACGGTGGACCCTTCCGCGAATTCGCCTCGACCAGATGATGTACCTCTGCTGGAAAGTGCTGACGCCCATCAGTCTGCTTCTGTTTCTAGTTTCTGCCGTCTGGCGCTTATTGATGGTATAACCTTACGGCTTCTGCGGAACGCCGCCCGGTCTGCTGTTGCGCCACCATTTAGCAGGGGCCATAATGTAGCAGAAAACCAAGCAGCGTTCCGCAGAAAATGGAGGACTGATGACTTTGAAAGCCTCGTCCACATCTGGACGGAGCTTGTCCGATACCGGACAGGGATAGGGAGGTAAGTAGCCAAAAATGATTGATAATCAGCGGTTCATGTACTTTGGCACGTCAATTGGCTTAGGATAGGTACTAATTGGTCGGCCGGCTGCCGGACCGTCGACACTACTTAACCGCATTGACTCATGGATCGCGCCTTACCTAAACGTTTCTGGACCCAACAACGACTACTCTTATCGGCTGGTGGCATACTTATTCTCGGTCTGATTGCCTATGTCGCTTTCTTCGCTGACAAGCGTTCTAAACTGAACGTCGAACGGGAGAAAATCACCGTTTCGCCTGTATCGGTTGGCCCTTTTGAAGAGTTCATCGTCGTGACAGGCGTTATTCAACCGCTAAAAACCATTCGGCTCGATGCCATCGAAGGGGGATATGTTACTCAAAAACTGGTCGATGGCGGGGTACAGGTTGCCAAGGGACAGGTGCTGCTGAAGCTGGAAAACCAAAGCCTGAAGCTTAGCTTCCTGCAATCGGAAACTGAAGCGAACCGACTGGTGAATGATCTGCAAAATACCCGGCAACGCCTGCGTGTCGAACGTTTTGCCCTTCGGAAAGCCTTGGCCGACCTCGACGCCCAGATCGATCAGGCCAAAGATACCTACGATCGGCAGGTTAAACTGTTTAAAGACAAGGTGGTGTCGGAAGAAGAATACCTGAAAGCAAAACGAGCCTACGAACGCCTGACTAGACAGCGGGAAATCGAAGCTGAATCTCAGAAATACCAGGAAGAAAACTCGAAGTTGCAGATTCAGCAGTTGGAGGGCACCCTGGCACGTACCCAGCGTAACGTGGCGCTCTGGCAGGAAACGTTGAGCAACCTGGTGGTGAAAGCCCCGGTGTCGGGCCAACTGTCGAGCATTGACGTGGAGGTGGGAAGCAACATCAACCGAGGCCAGAATATCGGCCAGATCGACGACCTGAATGGGTTTAAGATGCGGGTTGGGGTAGACGAACACTACATTAGCCGCGTGTTTCCCGGCCTGAATGGCTCGTTCGAATTCAACGGACAGGAGTTTCCGCTGACTATCAACCGGGTGTATCCGGAGGTGCGCAATGGCCGGTTCGAGGTCGACATGACATTCCCCAAAGGTGCACCATCCGGTATTAAACGCGGTCAATCGTCGCCGATCCGTCTTGAATTGGGCAAAGCGGCCAAAGCAACGCTGTTACCGGTGGGTGGTTTCTTCTCCGATACGGGTGGCAACTGGGTCTATGTGCTCGACAATTCGGGTAAGCGCGCTACGAAACGGAACATCACGCTGGGCCGGAAGAACCCCGAGTTCTACGAAGTGCTCGAAGGGCTGCAACCCGGCGAGCAGGTGATTACGTCGAGTTATGAGAATTTTGGCGACAACGAAGTGTTAGAATTTTAAAAGAAAATAGCCCAGCATCACACGGAGCTAGACGGAGTGTCACAGAGTTTTGCTAATTCTGTACGCTAAAAACGACCCTGCAACAGTCCGTTTATCTCCCTATAATGCTGCGGCCCAACCCTTATGATCCAAACCATTAATTTACAAAAACTCTTCGCTACGGAAGAGGTCGAAACCACCGCCCTGAACGGGATCAACATGGAGGTGAAAGACGGTGAGTTCGTAGCCATCATGGGGCCATCGGGTTGTGGCAAATCTACGTTGCTCAACATCCTGGGCCTGCTCGATAATCCCAGCGACGGAGCGTACAATTTCTACGGTACTGAGGTGGCTAAGATGACCGAACGGCAACGCGCCCAACTGCGTAAAGGCAGCATCGGCTTCGTGTTCCAGAGCTTCAACCTGATTGACGAACTGACGGTATACGAAAACGTAGAGCTGCCCCTGCTGTATCTGAAAACGCCGCCCGACGAGCGGAAAGCGCGCGTTGAAGAGGCCCTGAACCGCATGAACATCATGCACCGCCGTAACCACTTCCCGCAGCAGCTATCGGGTGGTCAGCAGCAGCGCACCGCCATTGCCCGCGCCGTAGTAGCCAAACCCAAGCTGATCCTGGCTGATGAACCGACCGGTAACCTCGACTCGAAAAACGGCGAGGAAGTGATGAAGCTGCTGGGCGAACTGAACGATGAAGGCACCACGATTATCATGGTAACTCACTCCCCCTACGACGCCGGGTTTGCCCACCGTACTGTGAACCTGTTCGACGGAAAAGTGGTAACCGAGAACATCCGGGTCTGAGTTTCAACGAATCAATACAGAGGCGCGGAGGGCACAGAGGGCTAAGGTGAAAATCCTTATCTCCGTGTACTCCGCGTCTCTGTGTTTGTTACTTTCCCTACTCCTTAGCCTAATAAACCGTATGTTCTCCAATACACTCAAGCTTGCCTGGCGCAATCTGAAAGCAGGTGGCTGGTATTCAGTGCTTAACGTAGGCGGTCTGGCGGTTGTGCTGGCGGTAAGTGTGCTGCTGCTCTGGTGGGTGAACGATGAACTCCGCTACGACCGGTTTCACCCCGCCGCTGATCGGATCTACCGGGTCAATTCGCGGCATGGTACTGGGGCCGATGAGCAGTTCTGGCGGTCGGCACCGGCCCCTATTGCCGTAGCGGCCAGTAATAACGTACCTGGAATCGAGGCCGTTACGCGGGTAGCTGGCTTGTACGATTTCAAAACGTTTCTGATTGACGGCAAAACGTTCTCAGAGAAGGGGGAAGACCTGGTGTATGTCGACGAGAACTTCCTGAATGTGCTGGGCGGTTTTCGGGTACGTTACGGTCAGGCGAAGCAGCCGTTCCCAACACCAAACTCGGTGGTGCTCACAGAAGACATTGCCAAGAAGTATTTCGGTACGCCAAACGCCGTGGGGAAACCAATTACCGTTATCGACTCAAACCGGGTATTCACGGTAGGGGCGGTGGTGGCTAACCTTCCTGATTACAGCACGTTTCAGAAGAAGATCATGTTTCCGATGGCGTTACGCAAACGGCTGTTTGGTGGCAATGGGCAATGGAAACGCATGGACGATGACTGGGGTAACTTCTCATTCTCAACGTATGTGAAGCTGGCCCCCGGCGTTGATCCTGTCACAATTGGCAAAACGTTAACGGCTATCCAATCGGCAGCTCGTCGGAAAGATGGCGTCGGCGAGCTGGGCGACTACCGGCTGCAACCATTGTCGACCATTCATTTATACGAGCCCGACGGTACCAACCCCGGTATGCAACAGGTGCGGATGATGGGCCTGATTGCACTTTTTCTGCTCAGCATCGGCTGCATCAATTACGTAAACCTGACCACGGCGCGGGCTACTCGTCGGGCGCGGGAAGTGGGCGTTCGTAAAGTGGTAGGTGCCGAAACCGGGCATCTGATGGCCCAACTGCTGGTGGAATCGTTGCTCACGTTGGGCCTGGCGCTTGGGCTGGCTATCGGGCTCATTCAAGTACTTGGTCCGTTCTACCGCGATATGACGGGCAAAACCAACGGCCTGTCACTGCTCGATCCGCAAGTGTGGCTGCTCATGTTGGGTACGTTGCTGGTCACGCTGTTGCTGGCGGGGGGGTATCCGGCACTGGTCATTGCCCGTTTCGACCCGCTGAAATCATTGCGGGGTCGTGGCGCATCGGGTGGTCAGGCGCGGTTGCGGCAGGTGCTCGTGGTAACGCAATTTGCGTTGGCAACGGGCCTGATCATCAGTACGCTGGTGATCGGTAATCAGCTTCGGTTCATGCGTGAACGGGATTTGGGCTTCAACAAAGACCATACCTTTACGTTCTACGCGGACGCCAAAAGTCAACAGTTTAAGCGCGAACTGGCAGGCGAAAGCAGTATCAAAAGCGTCGCCACAGCTACCGTTGAACTGACTAACGGCATGGGGTCGACCAGCGATACCGAATGGGATGGCAAAACGCCCGGTCGCACATTCATGGTCAACCAGATGAGCGTCAGCGCCGACTTCATACCCAATATGGGTATGAAGCTGGTCGAAGGCCAGAACTTTACCGGCACCCCCGCCGATTCCACAAATCTGATACTCAACGAAACCGCCGTGCGCGAGTCGGGGATCACGAACCCAATCGGCAAGCGGTTCAATTTTCACGGCACCGACTGCCGGATCATCGGTGTGGTTAAGGATTTTGTGTTCGAGTCGGCCCGAAACAAGGTAGCGCCCACTGTACTGATGAGCATCCCAAACTGGAACGGCACCGTGTATGTCCGCACCAGTGGGCAGAACACATCGCAGGCCATTGCTGCTGTTGAACAGCTCTGGAAAAAAATCTATCCGCAGTACCCCTTTGAGTACGCGTTTCTCGACGAAAACTACAACCGGCTCTACCGCGATGAGCAGCGTACGGGCAACCTGTTTATTTTCTTCGCGGGGGTAGCGATCGTGATCTGCTGCCTCGGCCTGTTCGGATTAGCTGCCTACACGGCAGAACAGCGCACCAAAGAAATTGGCGTGCGCAAGGTGCTGGGCGCCAGCGTACCCAGCCTGATTGGGCTACTGAGCAAAGATTTCCTGGCGTTGGTGGCCGTGGGTATTCTATTGGCTGCGCCTATTGCCTGGTGGGCGATGGGCAACTGGTTACAGGGGTTCATCTACCGAATTGATCTCCAGTGGTGGATGGTGGCGCTGGCAGGGCTACTGGCCGTCGGCATTGCTTTATTGACGGTGAGCTTCCAAAGTATCAAAGCCGCCCTGATGAATCCCGTAGAAAGCCTCCGTAGCGAGTAAGTCAACTAGTCAATAGGCCATAGCTGGTAATCAGCGCATTACTTCACCCTGTGGGCCATTCGGCAAGGTGGAGTAATGCGCTGATTACCAGTTATAGACTGTCCAGGTAATTCTTGTGTCCCACTGATTACCCAGCAAAAAAGTAGACTATAGGTTGCACGGTTGATTTTTACTTCTACATTTGTAGAGTAAAAACTACAGATATAGAATGAAGTTATCGCCTGCCGAGGAAACCCTGATGCAACACCTGTGGAGCCGTGAACAGGCCTACATGAAGGATCTCATCGATGCCTATGATGATCCTAAGCCCGCGTCGACAACCGTGGCTACGTTGCTCAAACGCATGACCGATAAAGGGTTCGTCGGCTATCGGGAGCGGGGGAATTCGCGCGAGTATTACCCGCTGGTGAGCAGCCAGGTGTATTTCGCCAAGCATGTTAACGGGTTAATCAGGCAGTTTTTTAACAACTCGGCGGCCCAGTTCGCGTCTTTCTTCACGACCGAAACTAACCTGTCGGCCGACGAACTGGCCGAACTGCGAAAGATTATCGATGATCAGATAGACCGGAAAAAGCCATGACTACGTTCCCGCTCGAATCGATCCTCGACTGGCTGATCAAGTCAACCCTATGCCTGCTGGTACTGCTTGGCGTCTATCGACTCTGGCTGGAGAATCAGCCGATGCACCGGCTAAAGCGGGCATACTTGCTGGGTACGTTGCTGCTCTCGCTGGCAGGGCCATTTGTATCCCTACAGGTACCAACTGGCTGGCTGTCCTTGTTGAAACCCGTACAACTCGTTGAAAAGCAAGTATTAATAGCTAATGAAGCCGATGACGGAAGTAACGTTAAGGGGCTGTCGACAAGTCCAGGTAGAAACGTACCCACGATTAACGTACCTGAGCCGACATCATCGGTACCGTACTGGCTGTGGCCCTACGGTGCCGTCACAACGCTGATGCTGGCGCGGTTCATCCGGAATCTGTATGTGCTGCTTCGCCAGGTCTGGACCAGCCCGGCCGAGCCGTACTACGGGGCTACGCTGGTGAAGCTCCCTGGCAATGCACTGCCGTATACGTTTCTGCACTACCTCTTTGTCTCATCCGATGCTTATGAGCGGGGCGAGATCGAGGCCGAGTTGTTGGACCACGAACTAGCCCACATTCAGCAACGGCATTCGCTGGATGTGCTGCTGGTTGAAATCGTGTTGTGCTTCTGCTGGTTCAACCCGCTGGTGTTCTGGCTGAAACGGGCCATGCAGCGCAACCACGAGTTTCTGGCCGACGAGGCTGTGAACCAGACGTACCTGAACGTACCGGGCTACCAGCACCTGCTGCTGAGCAAGGTCGCCTCTGCCTCCCCGAAACTGTCGCTAACCAGTACCCTGACTTTCGATACTACCAAACAACGCCTGCTCATGATGACCAAACAAACCTCGCCCGCCCGCGCTTGGCTAGCCGGAGGCAGCACAGTCGTATTTTTTGTTGCCCTTACTATCGTATTGACAGGGGCGGCACCGGCACAGCCGCCGATATTTCCGCTGAAATCGGAAATCGCGTATCGCAAACCAGTTCCTCTACTATCTGTGGTGGAGCTGGAAAGCCGCTTTGGCAACGTACTGGTAAACGCTACGAGCCGTGAACTGGGAATTGGGCAAAAGGTACTGTTCAAAGACTTAACGCCTGAACAGAAAACGCGGGTGATTCATCTGGAAGGGCGTTTACCCGGCACATTCACCGAAGAAGAATTTAACGCCCTAAAGAATGCCAAACGGTACAGCATCTGGGTCGATGGGAAGCGGGTACGTCACTTTGAGCGGACAACCCTACAAGCCACAGATATTGTGACGTACAACATCATACGCGCTTACAAAAGCAACCGGCGACCAACTGCGTTTCATTACAAAGTAGACCTGCTGACCGACAGCGCGGCGAACGCATATGCAAAAGAACTGCAGGCCAGTCCAAGATTGCTTTTGCTAACTGCAGAACAAATGGAAAAGCAGCAAGCCAGGGCGGCCAAGTAAGCGTTGTATCGCTTCACGTACAGGCTGAAACGTCGGCCCGCACGCGAAGCGACACAGCACTCCAGACGAACTACCTACGCCACCTGCGTCTTCTCGGACAAAAACGCCGTTTTGTCGCGGAGGAACGTGGCGATCCAAACCAGAACGATTGGCAAAACAGCGTTCAGCGATGACCCGTGCGACAACTCGGTCGCGATGGCGCCGGCAAAATAGCAGGATAGTAAAATGAAGCCCAGCTTCATGGTTTTTGGGTAAACGAACAGCGCCGCGAAGACGATTTCCATTATCCCCAGCATCGTAACATGGTCGGCTACCCCCACTTTGCCAAGCGTCTCCACCACTTCGGGCGACTTGGTTAATTTCATGACACCACTCATGATCGGCATGGCAGCGGCCAGCACGGTGAAAATGAGGGTGATAATGCGATATACGTTCGGACTCATGATTCGGTAAAGTTTAGGCAACTCAACGCTGCCGTGATAGACTGGCACAAACGTACTTAAGCGTGCTATCCTTTTGTTAGTAGTATCCTGGAGGATACCAGTATCTTTCGGGATACCGCGTGGCCCGTTGCGCAACAGAAAGTACCTTTAATCCATGAATACAGTGAGCCAACCACCCCAGCTAATAAGCCTGCACGTGGCGCATTCCTCTGCCGAGTGTGCCCAAAGCCAGCAGGGTATTCAGGATGCGCTTTATGTGCTGTCGGGAAAATGGAAGCTGCCAATCATTCTGGCCCTGACGGGTCAGCCGAAACGGTTCAGGGAGTTACAGCGCCTGGTAACGGGTATTACTGCCAAAGTGCTGAGCAAAGAGTTGAAGGAGCTGGAAATGAACGAGTTCGTTATCCGGAATGTCTACCCAACTACGCCCGTCGCCATCGAATACGAACTGACCGAGTACAGCCAATCGCTGAACAGCGTTATTCAGGCCCTACGCGATTGGGGCCTTCAACACCGCGAACGAATCATTGGCCAGCACAAAACAGCGTAGTGCGTTCGTCGTCATGAAGCGCCGCCAAATAGATTGGTAACCCGGCCATTAGCAAGGCTTAACAATTATTAACGGGCTGTCTGCTAGATCGATACGTACCTTGGTGGCTTAACTCATGGACGTACCAATGCTTCAGAATTACCTTAAAATTGCCTGGCGAAACTTGCTGCGCCGTCGCTTCTACTCACTTCTGAACATCGCTGGGCTTGCTGTTGGTATCACCTTCGCCCTGCTGATCGGTGCGTATAGCTGGGGAGAGTATCAGGTGAATCGAACGCTTCGTAACGCCGCACAGCAATGCATTGTGCAGAGCCGCTGGACCGAAGCGAACCGGGGGCTCGAGTTCACCTCGCTAGCTCCGATTGGCCCCGCGCTGAAAGCCGAATACCCCACGCTGGTAGCCAATTACTACCGCTTCTACGGCGTCAGCGCTACACTGTCGAAAGGCACAAACCACTTCCGGGAGTCGATTCAGATCGGTGATTCAATGTTGCTGACCATGTACGGTTTCCCGATGCTTCACGGCGATCCCCGTACCGCCCTGACTGGCCCCAATTCGGTGGTAATCACGGCCGATAAAGCTGTGAAGCTCTTCGGGAAGACAGACGTCCTCAACGAGTCACTGACCATTGAAACGCCCATTGGTGGTAAGCAGCAATTCCTGGTGACGGGCGTTTTACTGGCCCTCCCCAATAACTCGGTGTCGCATTTACTGACCGATAACAACGAGGTGTTTATGTCGATGGGCGGCGTCAGTTTCTTCGGAACGGATGTGTTTTCCTGGCAAAATCCGTACATCGTTACCTACGTAGAACTAAAACCGGGTGTAACGCCAGAGGCGCTGGAAAAGCCAATGGCCCAGCTATTAGCGAAACATACGCCACCCGATGTGCAGAAAAGCCTGACCGCCTACGTCACACCGTTGCCCGATTATTACTGGCAAAGCAACAACGGCCTCATTCGTAAATTAATAACTACGCTGGCCGCCGTGGGACTGTTTATTCTGCTGATGGCGGTGGTCAACTTCGTGAACCTGTCGCTGGGTACGTCGGCCACGCGGCTGCGCGAGATCGGCGTTCGGAAAGTGCTGGGTGGCCTCCGCCAACAGTTGACGATTCAATTCCTGATCGAAGCGCTGACGTTGACTGCTCTGGCAACGGGGCTGTCGCTGGGGCTGTTTGTACTGCTGCAATCGTCATTTGCGGGGGTGGTGGGTAAGCCACTGCCTTCGCTGCCGGGTCTGCTGCTGACCCACGGCTGGTGGCTGCTTGTGTTCGTGGTAGTGGTTGGCACCCTGGCCGGTACGTACCCGGCCCTGTATTTGTCCGCTTACTCGTCGGTAGATTCGCTGAAGGGGAAAGCCAGATCCGTACGCGAGGGCTTGTGGTTTCGGCGGGGTTTGGTTACGGTGCAGTTTGCCATTGCTGTCTTTGTCTTTGTTGGGGCCGTTATCATGTCACGCCAGATCAACTGGTTTTTCAATGCCGATCTGGGCTATCAGAAAGAAGCTGTACTCACGGTGTCGTCGTTGCCACGTACCTGGTCGAGCGAGGGCGTGAGCCGAATGGCGGCCGTTCGTGATCAGTTTGTCCGATTGCCCGGTGTCGAGGCGGCGAGTTTATCGTTCGAGATTCCTAACGGCAACGTGGGGAACACCGGAAAGCTCTATCCGCAAGGCCGGGATTCAACGCAGGCAGTGGGCGTTTCGGTCATGACCACCGACGAACAGTATGCCCAGACTTACCAGCTGAAGCTCCGTAGTGGCCAGTATTTTCACGTCGGTCAAAGCGCCTACGATTCCACCAGCCTGGTCTTGAACGAAGCGGCCGTTGCCTCGCTGGGGTTTGCCTCGCCCGAGGCAGCGGTGGGGCAACTGGTGCGTTTTCAGGGTGGGGCGCGTACGTACCAGATTCGGGGCGTGGTGCAGAATTTCCACGTCGGCAGCATGCATAAGGCCATTCAGCCGCTGGCGATTGGACAAGTGCAGGATGCCCGGATCTACCGGTTTTTCTCGTTTCGGTTAGCGGCTGGCAACAGTCACCAAACCATTGCCCGGCTGGAACGTACCTGGCAGGCACTGTTTCCTGATGCGCCGTTCAACTACGCGTTCATGGACGAAACCCTGCAGACGCTTTACCAGACAGAAGTGCAGCTGGAAAAAGCATCGTATGTCGCCACGGGTCTGGCCTTGCTGATTGTGCTGTTGGGCGTAGTGGGTCTGGTGTCGCTGAGTGTGGCCCGGCGCACCAAAGAGGTAGGCATCCGCAAAGTGCTAGGCGCGTCGGTTCCCGGCATTGTTGGCTTGTTTTTGCGCGATTACGCCTGGACAATGGTGCTGGCCAACGCCATTGCCTGGCCTCTGGCCTACTGGGCGCTCTCGACCTGGCTGGCCGACTACGCCTACCACCTGCCGGTTACGTTGTCGCCGTTCGTGCTGGTAGGGGCGGGGCTGGCCCTCATTACGGCCGTTGTGATCAGCCTTCAGGTAGTGAAAGCCGCGCTGGTCAACCCCGTGACGAGCCTGCGAAGCGAATGATAATCAGGCAAAGATAGCTGCTAGTGGAAGTTCAAAGCCGGTGTTAGCGTCGCGCAGGGTATCGTCTTCATAGAAGAAGGTGTAATGCCCCGGTCTGTCGAATACCATTACGGCACGCAGACTGGGCAAAACTACCCAACAGGAATGTACGCCAAATTGAAAGTAAACATGCGTTTTAGCAACCATCTCTTCATTGGACTGCGAAGGTGATTGAATCTCAATACAGGTTAATGGGGCATCGGTACGACAAGCAGGTTCGCTCTCGTAATTCAACTTGAAAGCGGGATAGATAACAACATCGGGTGTAGTACCATCAGGCTGTGTAGCCAAGGAGACTTCCGATATAATCCGACAGGTGTCACGGTAACGTAGCTTCAGTTCAAACACCAGATTGGCTTGAATAGAACCATGAATCGCATTAGGCATGGGTTTTCCTCTTTCGAGTTCGTAATCCGATACATCAATGATTGCTTCCATATCCGTCATGCCGCAGTTGCGAACGAGTTTTTTTCAAATATAACCGAAACAAAGTCAAAATGCTTCGTGAAAACCTCAAAATGGCCCTGCGCCAGTTACGTACCCAACGTACCCACACGGGGCTGACTATCATTGGTTTGTCGGTTGGACTGGCGGGTGGGTTCTTGCTGTTTCTGTTCGTCGAACACCACCTGAGTACCGACCGGCACCACGCTAAGTTCAACCGGACATTTCGGGTCATGACCGACCTGTACCTCGACGACGGTACCGTTGAATACAACGCCGAATCGGCCCTGCCTATGGCCCAAACGCTTCGTCGTGACTATCCGCAGGTAGAGCAGGCGGCGTTTCTGATGATGAACCGCGAACTGACGGTCAGCGTCAGGCGGAGGGGGCAGACCACGCCCCTGCGTTTCCAGGAACATACCGGCACCGGACTGGTTGAACCCGACTGGTTTGCCATCCTGGACTATACCTGGGTGCAGGGAAACCCGAAAACGGCCCTCCGCGAACCCAATACGGTGGTGCTAACCGAATCGTGGGCGAAGCGGTATTTCGGCGATCAAAATCCGATTGGCCAAACGCTGACGCTGAACAACAAAACAGAAGCAACGGTAACCGGTCTGCTGGCCGAACCACCCACAACGACCGACACGAACCTGGGGCTGTTCATCTCGCTGGCCACCCTGAAAACGCTCGACCCCACCTATGACGAAACCAGTTGGTATTACCTCAACAGTACCAACCGGGTCTACGCCACGCTGCGCGATCCAAACGCGGTCACCAGCCTTGCCGCCAGTTTTCCGGCCTTGTCGAAGAAGCAGTACGGCGATATGAGCAAGGTATTCCGTTTCTCGATTCAGCCCCTGCGCGATGTGCATTTCGACGTGGCGCGGGGTGGCGATACCATCCGCAAATCGCTGGTGTGGTCACTGGGAGCTGTCGGTTTACTGCTGATCGTGGCGGCGTGCATCAACTTCGTGAATCTGGCCACCGCGCAGGCACTTCGGCGTAGTAAGGAGGTAGGCATCCGTAAATCGCTGGGCAGTTCGCGGGGGCAACTGATGGGTCAGTTTCTGCTCGAAACCGCGCTGATCGTTCTGACCGCCACCGCACTGGCGTTGTTGATTGTTGGCACTACGCTTCCGCTGTTCAACAACTGGACGCAGCTTAGTCTCTCGATACGGGCCGACTGGCAAACGGTTGGGTTTATCGGCTTGCTGTTGGTGGGCGTGGTGTTGGCGGCGGGTGTGTATCCGGCGGTTGTGCTGTCGGGCTTTTCACCGTTGGCGGTATTGCGGGGTAAAGCAATCGGCTCATCGATAGGGCGGGGCGTTACGGTCAGGCAAGCACTGGTGATCACGCAGTTCGTAATCTGTCAGGCGCTGATCATCGGGGCGCTGGTGGTGGCCCGGCAGGTACGTTACGTGCAGCAGGCCGATCTGGGATTTCGAAAAGACAATGTCGTTATGGTCAGACTGCCCGACAATACGACCACAACACTCACAACGTTTCGGCAACAGCTGTCGCGCTACCCTGCTGTTCAGTCGATCAGCTTCAATCATCGGTCGCCGGCGAACGACCAGCTATTTGGTGGCTCATTCAAATTTGACAACCGGCCCGACTGGGAGAAATTCCCCGTTCGCGAACGAATCGCCGACTCCGAGTACCTGCGTACCTACGGCCTGACGCTCGTAGCTGGTCGAAACATACTGGCTAGCGACACCATCCGCGAATACCTCATCAACGAAACGCTCCTGCATCAACTCGGTTTTAACAACCCCAAACAGGTGCTGGGTAAGACCATGCAGTATCATCTGTCAGCGGTGCCAATGCCGATCGTTGGCGTGGTAAAGGATTTTCATCAACGATCGCTCCGGGAGTCAATAGGCCCCTGCATCATTGCCAGCAAGGCCGACCGCTACGCCCAGGTCAGTATCCGCATCGCCGGACAAGACCCGGCACATACGTTGGGGCGAATCCGGCAAACGTGGCAGCAACTGTACCCCAACGACGTGTTTGAGTACACGTACCTGGACGAACAACTGGCCCGCTTTTATCAGACCGAAACGCTGGTGGGTCGCCTTATCAACGTCTTCACCGGCATCGCCATTCTGATCTGTTGCCTGGGTCTGTACGGGCTGGTTTCGTTTGTGGTGGTTCAGCGCACCAAAGAGATTGGTGTGCGCAAAGTGTTGGGTGCCAGCGTAACCAGTATCGTAGCGCTGCTCTCGTCCGATTTTCTGAAACTGGTGTTCATTGCGCTGCTGATCGCGTCGCCCATTGCCGGGTACGTGATGAACGGGTGGCTACAGGATTTTGCCTATCGGGTCAGCATTGGCTGGTGGGTGTTCGCCCTGGCCGGTACGTTAGCCATTGCCATTGCCCTGTTGACGGTCAGTTACCAGAGTGTCCGCGCCGCGCTGGCGAACCCGGTAAACTCGTTGCGGGCCGAGTAAGTGGAGCCAACCATTGCGAGGCTTCACGAAATAGCGCTGAATCACGTCGGCAGAACGACCCATCGGCGTAGGTAAAACGCCGTTTATCAAACATCGCGTGCCTGTTGCTGAATTCACACGGATTATTGAGCGTGTCTTGACGAATAAGTTTGCGCAAGGCATCAAGCTAAACAATCAACGTTAGTCGACAATGAAAGGAGCGGTCATGTTTGGAGGTGGGTTGCTGTGGCTGTTGGCGGGGCAACTACTGGCGCAGCAGGGCGTGAAAGCTGGCCTGAAAGCTGGCCTGAAAGGCGAGTATTACAACGGAACCAATTTCGAGCGGAAAGTGATGACGCGCATCGATCCGCAGTTGAATTTCACCTGGAAAGCGAAAAGTCCGGGAGGCGCCGTAGAGCAGTCATACTACTCGGTGCGCTGGACGGGAAAGCTGCTGGCACCGGTGTCGGGCAAGTACACGTTCAACGCTAAAGTAGACGATGGTATACGCATCTGGGTAGGCAACAAGAAGGTGATGGACGTCTGGAAACTCAACGACTCGGGTAAGTTCACCGGCAGTATTGTGCTGGAGGCCGGTCAGGTCTATGACCTCCGGGTCGACTACTTTAACGATCTGCTGGGCGGGGTCATCGAGCTGTATTGGGTACGTCCCGACGCCGAAAAGCCGTTTCTGAAATTCGGCGACCCCATTGGCGAGTTAATCTCGGCGCGTTATTTCCAGCAGGCTGCGCCGCCCGTTAGCATGCCTCCCAAACCAGTTGCAACAGTCCCGGCTGTGGTGTCGGCTCCCCCGGCCAAGCCAGTGCCCAAACGCCCGGCTGTTGTAGCAACGGCAGCTAAACCGGTCAGCAGTTCGTCAGCCTCGGTGCGGCAGTTAAAACCCATCGTGCTAACGCCCCTTGCCACGCCGCCCGTGTCGGCCTCTTCATCGGTAGCCAAAGCCGCCCCCGAAGTCGCCCCGTCGTCTGCATCGGCGGTGGCAGTGCCGACCGACTCGAAACCGGCAACGTTACGGCAAGTGCAGTTTGAGCAAAGTAGTTATGTGCTGCTGCCGCAATCCTTTCCCGAATTAGACAACCTGGTGGCGACCATGCGCGCCAACCCGACGTGGCGCATCGAGCTCCGTGGCCACACTGACAATGTGGGCGATGTGCGGGTAAACCAGACCTTGTCGGAGTACCGAACCCGCATGGTGATGCTGTACCTGACCCGCCACGGTATCGCCGAAGACCGGATCGACACAAAGGGCTATGGCGGTGCCAAACCCATTGCGGGCAACGACACCGAAGCAGGCCGGGCCATGAACCGCCGTGTCGAGTATGTAGTGAAATAAACGAGGGGTGATCGCGGCTTATAAAAAGTCGTTTAGATCCAGGTTACGAATCACTGATTGTGACGAAGGCAAGCGCCTCGAGCCCCTTGCTCTCAGCCCTGGCTCCATGCTATTTCGGCCGCACGGTGTACTGTTCGAAACGGAATACTTCCTGCCGAACCACCTCGAAGGTGCGGGTAAACTGCTTTTGGGCGGGTGTAAGTTTGGGGTCTGCGGGATCGGCCAGCACGTTCAGGTTTGATACGGGGCGGGTCATGGCGAAGCCGTAGCCTTTTTCGGTGCCATTGGGGACCATCAGCGTTGAGAAGCTCCAGGCCCCCAGTTTTTTGTCGCCGATCTGCGTAGCGCGGGCCTGTTTCACCGCCGCCACCGTACTTGACCAGTCGGCCAGAGGGTCGCGGAGTTTCAGGAACTCGACAACGACGGTGTTGGCTTTGCCGGGGCCGAAGTCAACGCCGAACAGAGCGTCGGTATTTTCCCAGATTTCAATTTTCACCACGGGGGCGGTCAGGCGGTCGCGGCGGTTGAGGTCGGCCATACGCACCTGAACGCTGTCGCCGTAGATCTTCGCCATGCCAGCCGGTGAGGCCCCGCCGATGCCCATATTGGGCGATACGATGCAGGTGACGTAATCGTATTCGCTAGTGTTGGGATTCGAGCTGAACTGCTTCACCATCATGTGCCAACCAATGAGCTTTCCTTCGTCGACGGCCGCCTGATTTACCACTTTCCATTCCCGTTCGACAGGCAGCGCATCCTGAATAGTTTTGCCGGGAGCCAGCTTATGAAAGATCAGGTAGGTGTAGGTTTTCGGAGTGGAAGCTGACTGCGCAAAAACAGGAGCAGCGGCGACAAGACTAAACAGGAATAGGCAGGTACGTAGGTGGTGTTTCACGGGTAAGGAAGTTTGGCTGTAAAACCCCTTTTGCGCTGGCTTTCTACTTGTCTGGTGCGGTGCTTTCTGGTGGGTATGGTAAGCTATAGGCTTCGCCTGCTGTGTTGCTTCGCCAGTCGAAGGGCCTGCGTCAGCAACGCAGCAGGCGAAGCTGTACAGTCCTAAGCTACTTCACCCCATTTTTCGGCTGGTTTACCCCATTTCCCACCCGCACCTGACCAAGCCGCCTAGTTTTGGTCAACAATCAGAAAATACGATGCAGGAAAAATCACTCATCAATCGGTTCGAGCCTTGGTTCATTGTCGGCGCAGCCACCATTTACGTCATCAGGCGGCTGGTGGAGGAAATACATAATTACAACGACCTGATCGAGAGTGCCCAGCGTAGCGGGGTACCGTCGGCTACTATCTGGCGTAATCTGGCTACCTACGATCACACGCTGAATAACAACGTGCCGCTTATTGCAGGTGTCTGCTTCTTTCTGCTAGCCTGGTATGCATTTCACAATGTGGCCTTCCCCCGGCTTCAGGAAGAGATCGACGATCGGCAGGGCTGGCTGTACGGTGGTGCAGCGGTGCTGTTGCTGCTGGCGAGCACGTTGGTGTACCATTACCTGAAACTTCACCTGCGTTTTATGGAAAGCAGCACTGGTGAACTTATTGGCCTGAAGGCGTACTCGGTTTACCGGAAACGAACTGTGCTGGCCGATGCCATTGGGCTGGGAATTGTGCTGGGTACGTACGAGCTGGCGTATCAGTATTACCAGTTTCTTCATCGACGCATTGCGCAGGAAACAACCATTCACTTTCAGCTCGTCAGCTATTTATTGTTGGGAGGTATGGCGATGCTCGTGTTGACGTTTGCGCTGAACGGCTACGTGACACCGATATTGTGGCGGCCCGGCTTTGGCGATCTGCTGCTCACCCTGGGGCTGTTTATTCAGATCATGCTTTTCCAGTCGTACGTATACACGTACCTATTACCCTTACTAAGAACTAATCAAACGTCGGGTGCAGTACTAACCAATCGTATCGGCACGTACCTGCTGATGATTGTTTTGGCGAATACCATCCTGTGGGGAGCCAGAACGAATTTCCACTACTATACCAGTAGAGAAATGATCATGGTGTTCTCCGTCATCGTACTGATCGCTTCGGTAGCTTTTGCGTATCTACGGCGCGTACTGACCAAAGAAAAAACGGTGTTGCAAACCCAGGTGTCGGCGGGCGAGGCAGAACTGGCGAGCCTGCGCGCGCAGATCAACCCGCATTTTCTGTTCAATGCGCTCAATAGCCTGTATGCTACGGCGCTGAAAGAGAAGAGCGAAAAAACGGCCGACGGTATTCAGAAGCTCGGCGACATGATGCGGTTCATGTTGCAGGAAAACAACCGCGACCGCATTCCACTTGACAAGGAAGTGGAATACCTGCACAACTACATCGAACTACAGCGCATGCGGATCGATGAGGCGCACGACATCGAGATTCGGGTAAATATCCAGGAGCCGGGGCGGGCCATTTACCTCGCGCCAATGCTGCTGACGCCGTTCGTTGAAAACGCCTTCAAGCACGGCATTAGCCTGCGCCATGCATCGTGGATCTACATTACGCTCACGCTCGACGATACCCGGCTGTATTTCAAGGTACACAACTCCCGCCACGCCAAGTCAGCTGAATCGGGCCTCCACGACCCCGAAGAACACAACTCGGGTGTGGGCCTCGACAATGTGCGCAAACGCCTGGAACTGATTTACCCCGGCCGCCATCAACTCGACATTCAGCAGTCAGAGCAGGATTACTTCGTTGCGCTGACCTTGGTGTACTGGTGATACGCCGCGATCAGTTGATGCGCTTCGGGCCATAGCTCATCTCCTAGCACAAAATTGATCCGTTTAGTCAACACAAACTCGTCGATAACGTCTACCAGATTTTTGACGGTAGATTGCGGCGTTGGAACGATCAGAACGACAGCATGGCCATTGGCGTTTAAGCGGGCTAACTGGGCGCGTAATCCGCTGATTGAATAGTCGACTTCTTGGTAGGTAGCCGTTGCCTTGCCCGGACCATAGTGAAGAAAACCAATTCTGTTTTGATCGAGCAAAAACAGCGTAGCACTTGCCATCTCGTAGTAATCATATTTGCCCTGACTAACGAAGTGAGGGGCCAGCATAACCGGTCGCTGTATCTGCTTAACCCACACGAAAAACACGATCAACAAAAGCGCAATGTTGACCAGCGGTGTCATATCGATGCGCGGTAACTGGCGGATGCGGCGAGTTAGTCTCATATTGATGGCCGGTTTACGTCAAGATGCCCTTAACCCACAAAATCCACACGATGCTGCTGACTGCTATTGCCATTGATGACGAGCCCCAGGCGTTGGCCGTTATTCGCTTACACGCTGCTAAAGTGCCGTTTCTGGAGTTGAAAGCCACATTTACCGACGCCTTCGAGGCCATTGCCTGGCTGCAAACCAACCACGTCGATCTGCTTTTTCTTGATATTAAAATGCCCGACATTTCGGGTGTCGAGGTGGTGAAATGCCTTCCCGGACCAGCACGCCGTGGGCCGGCATCCCGGAACGGTGGGACTGTCGTGGGGCCGATGGTGATCTTTACCACCGCCTATTCCGACTATGCCGTGCAGGGCTTCGAACTCGACGCCGTTGATTACCTGCTAAAGCCTTTTTCGCTGGCCCGTTTCCTGAAAGCCTGCACCAGGGCCCTCGATATGCATATGCTCCGGTCAGGCAACGTACCCGAGTTTATCTTTGTGAAGACGGGTTACGAAGATGAAAAAGTGATGCTCGATGAACTGCTGTACGTCGAAGCCGATGGGAACTACCTCTCGCTGGTGTTGCCCACGCGCAAGCTGCTCACCCGCCAAACCATGACCGAGTTCATGCAGCAGGTACCGCCCGACCAGTTTGTTCGGGTGCATCGCTCGTATTGTGTGGCGGTAAATAAGATCAACAAACTCTCACGCCAAGATATCACCGTGGCTGGATACGCTATTCCTATCGGTGCATCGTACGAAGAGGCGGTGGCTACGATCAGGACGAGATTGGCATTGTAATGAAGCCCTTACACCCTGATATCTTTACGTTGTAGGGACTTCGCGTACAAATTATGTGGCAGCTAAGCAGTCGCTATTCGCTGCGTAAACCCCTGACCGGGTTGCGCAGGGCGGTAGTGATTGATTGGAAGCTGACTGACGGTCAGAAAATTTCTGGCGAACGTACCTGGGCGCTTTCGGATAGCGGCCGTTCAAAGATGGGCGGGGCGGTCGCGGCGGTGGGGAGATATAAGAGCGCGTTGCTTTTTAGCTGAAATAGCCCCTGCCGTATTCCCATGAAAATCATAGCACTACTCACTGGTATCTCGATTTTTTATCTACTTTCTTATCCGGAATTAATCGCGCAGCAGCGTGTGCAGAAGCCGAAGTTAGATGCTCATGCTGGGGTGTTCACGAAGAAGCAGGTAGAGCAGGGGGGCGTTTTATTTACGACACATTGCGCATCCTGTCACGGGCGGGATCTGCGCGGCACCGAGGGGGGGAATGCACTGATGGGCGATCGGTTTGTGGCCAAATGGAGCGGTAAATCGCTGGGACAACTGTTCGAACTGACTCGGTCGACCATGCCGAAAACCAACCCGCATTCGCTGGACAATGCCTCGTATGCCGCGCTGGTCGCTTTCATCCTCAACACCAACGGATTTCCGGCGGGCGACCAGCCGTTAACGGCCGACAAAGCAGCTTTGGCGCGGGTGCAGATGGGCACGCCGCCGCCCGTGTCCTCGCGGGTCAGCATGCGGTTCACGCCCGCGCCCTACAACGCCAAACTCACCACGATCGAGGGCGACTGGCGGCAGCACCGGGGCGATTATGCCAGTTCAAACTACTCGCCGCTGGCGCAGATCAACAAAGAGAACGCCAAAAACCTGAAGATCGCCTGGCGGTGGAAAACTGATAATTTCGGCCCTAGTCCCGAGTTTTATTTCAAGTCGACGCCCCTGATGGTCAACGGGGTCTTGTTCACCACGGCCGGTCTGAGTCGGACGGTAGCCGCCATCGACGCCGAAACCGGGGAAACGCTCTGGACATTCCGGTTCGACGAAAAAGAGCGCAAGACCTACGTACCCCGCCAGAATTCGGGTCGGGGTGTAGCCTACTGGACGGCTCCCGATAAGGGACAGGACCGGGTCATCTACATCACACCCAGTTTTCAACTAGTGGCGCTGAACGCGAAAACCGGACAGCCGATCCCCGATTTTGGCGATAGCGGCGTGGTTGATCTGAAGAAAGGATTAGACCAGCCGGTTGACCCGCTCACGACCACGATTGGCTCCACATCGCCGCCCATTATTGTCAACGATGTGATCATCATGGGCGCGTCGTTTCCGGTTGGGCTGGCGCCCGTCTCCAAAAATCAGGCGCGGGGCGACATCATGGGGTATGACGTGAAAACCGGGAAGCGCCTGTGGATTTTCCATACCATTCCGCAGCAGGGCGAGGCCGGGAATGAAACATGGGAAAAAGAAAGCTGGCGCTATACTGGCAACACCGCCGCCTGGGCACCCCTCACCGCCGACCCTGAGCTTGGTTACGTGTACTTGCCACTCGAAGCCGCCACGGGTGATTTCTACGGTGGCCATCGACCCGGCAACAACCTCTACTCGCAGAGCTTGGTTTGTCTGGATGTGAAAACGGGCAAAAAAGTCTGGCATTACCAGCTTATTCACCACGACATCTGGGATTATGACCTGCCCGCACCACCCATTCTGGCCGACATTCGGGTGGATGGTAAGCCCATAAAAGCGGTGGTGCAGGTCACCAAACAGGCATTTGCTTTCGTCTTCGACCGGGTAACCGGCAAACCTGTCTGGCCTATCGAAGAGCGCCCCGTTCCGAAAAGCGATGTGAAAGGCGAATGGACCTCACCCACGCAGCCGTTTCCGACGAAACCCGCCGCCTTCGACCGGCAGGGCTATTCAGACGATATTCTGGTCGATTTTACGCCAGCTATTAAAAGGGAGGCGTTGAAAATTGTCAGCCACTACAAGAGAGGGCCGCTCTTTACGCCCGTCAGTACCTACAAGCCGCCTCATAACCTGGGTACATTGCAACTTCCCGACGCGGTGGGTGGCGCGAACTGGCAGGGCGGCGTGGTTGACCCAGAAACGGGTATCCTTTACGTGTCGTCGAGTACGGTTATCCGGCCCATGAGTCTGGAAGCCGCGCCTGATCTGTCGGATATGGATTACGTGGCCTATATGGGTAACGCCCGCATCGGCCCGTATGGACTACCCCTGGTGAAACCGCCCTACGGTCGCATCACGGCCATTGACCTGAACACGGGCGACCACAAATGGATGGTCGCCAATGCCGACACGCCCAAGTGGGTAACCGACGTACCTGCGCTGAAAGGCCTGAAGATTCCCCGCACCGGTTTGCCCGATCGGGTGGGCATGCTGGTGACCAAAACGCTGCTATTCGCCGGTGAAGGAGCGGGCCTATACGGGTCTGATGGCGGGGGCGGCAACAAGTTCAGGGCCTACGACAAAGCCACCGGTGCCATCGTTTCCGAACTTACCTTACCCGCCAATCAGGCTGGCTTACCCATGACGTATTCGGTGAACGGCAAACAGTACATCGTGGTAGCCGTCGGCGCCATCGGCCACCCCGGCGAACTGGTAGCGCTGTCGCTTTAAAAAGAACCAGTGAACACTACTTTTTATGGGTCGGAAGTAAAATCACTTTGCCGTATACCGTTCGGGATTCAGCCAGCTCCATGGCCACGCGAATCTGTTCCAGCGGAAACCGGGCGGCGATTTTAGGGACCACCACGCCACGGGCAAGCAGGTCCATCAACTGGGCGAAGTCTTCCTGCATGCGGGATAAAAATGCCTTGCTTCCTTTGCCACTCCAGATATTGTAGAACGTAGCCCGGCGACCGTTGGGCAGTATGTTATACCAGATTACCTGCGCCACTAGCCCAATGAATTTCAGCACAACTGAATCTGTACCGTTTTTGGCTGAAGCAATGGCCAAACAGATCAACGTGCCCCCGCGCTTCAGCAATCCAAAGGAGATGGTGGCACTCGTTCCACCCACATTGTCAAAGGCGGCATCGACGCCGTCGGGCACCAGTTGCCGAAGGCGCTGGGCCAGATTGGGGTCATTGTAGTCAACGGGCTCCACGCCCTGCGCCCGCAGCGTGTCGTGATGGCGGGGCGATGCCGTGCCAATGACCCGGACGCCCGCATGCAGGGCCAGTTGTACCAAGATGGTCCCCACTCCGCCATTGGCACCGTGTACGAGGATGGTTTGTCCGCGCTGAATTCTGGCGTCGCGGTGGAGCATCTGCCAGGCCGTGATGCCATTCACCACCAGCGTTTCGGCTTCAGCTGGGTCAATGCCGTCTGGAACGGGCAACAGGATATCGGCCGACAGCAGCGCATAGGTGGACCAGCCCCCGGTTTTGGTCAACGCGGCGACCCGTTTGCCGATTAGTGAAGGGTCAACATCAGGACCAGCCAGCACCACCACGCCCACCAGGTCGTAGCCTGGCACAAACGGAAACGCGGGTTGGCCAGGGTAGCGGCCCCGGCGCATAGACTGCTCGGCAAATGAGATACCGGAGGCTTCTACCTGAATGAGTACCAGACCGGCTCCCGGGGCGTCGAGCGTGCGGTTATGAAGCATAAATCCGGCTGGCTCGACCACGCCTGGAAGCACAACTTCCCGGCTGATAATGGCACCGCAATGAACGGTTGAAGGGATCGCTGCGGAGGCAGCTTTTCGGGGGGCTTCTGTGAGCGTCGACATAGCATTGTATGTTTGTATGCTACAAAGCTACCGGCTGGCCAACCCCCGAAACGATAACAAAAGATAAGAACGGCGCGGGCTGTCTTGCCCCGGTCAAAACTCACTTTTGGCTAACGCGGTTGCGAATGCGACTCAGGCTAACGGGCGTAATACCCAGGTAATTGGCGATATAATGCTGCGGAACCTTCTGGAGAAGCGCTCGTTGGTTACCAGTCAACAGATCCAGGTAGCGTTCTTCGGGGCTACGCGTCAGCAGGCCTACCATCCGTTCTTCCAGCGAAACCATGATGTACTCGGCAAACCGTCGGCCAAACAGTTGCCAGCCATCATACTGACTAAACAGTGTAGTTAGCGCCGTGTAGGGGAACGCAAGACAGGTACTATCGCTGAGGGCTTCGATGGTAACGAGCGACGGCTGGCCGGTCACGCAGCTCATGTAGGCACCCACCAGTTGGTCGTCAAGAAAAAAGTAGGTCGTTCGTTCGTCGCCATCCTTCATATAGAACTGACGGAACAATCCATCGAGAACGAAGGCTACCTGACTGGCCATTTCGCCCTGTTGAATCAGGCATTGATGTTTCCTGAACGTACGGATAGACAGGTGCGGAACCAGGGCATTCCACTCATCATCGGTTAGCGGAGCAAAGTAGCTGATTTGCTGACGTAGCCGTAAAGCTGCCTGGCTGAGCGCATCGATCATCATAGAAATTATTGATAGTCAACGTATATTGATAGTATTCACTGGCTAAATACGTTCTTGAGTTGCTGTAGCCAACATACTAACACAACAAAAGAGGTGGCCTGTTACCAGACCACCTCTTTTTACTGCACAATGAACGTAGTACCTGAATGGTCAGGTGGATAACTAGACTAAATCATAGCGACCCAGGTTCATTACTTTAGTCCAGGCGGCTACGAAGTCACGCACGAATTTCTCCTGCGAATCGCCGCATCCGTACACTTCTGCGATAGCACGCAGTTCTGAGTTCGACCCGAAAATCAGGTCGACACGGGTACCTGTCCATTTGAGTTTACCTGTCTTCCGATCGCGACCCTGGAAGGTATCCCTGGCGTCTGAGGTTGGGTTCCAGGTAGTGTTCAGGTCAAGCAGGTTCACAAAGTAGTCGGTCGTGAGCGACTCCGGACGTTCGGTGAACACACCATGCTGCGAGTGATCGAAGTTGGTGTTCAGTACGCGCATACCGCCGATCAGCACCGTTAACTGAGGCACGGTCAGCGTCAGCAGTTGGGCCTTGTCGATCAGCATATCTTCAGCTGGCGACTTGTGCGAAGCGTTCAGGTAGTTACGGAAACCATCGGCTCTGTGTTCCATCGCCTGGAACGACGTCACGTCAGTTTGCTCCTGCGACGCATCGGTCCGGCCGGGGGTAAAGGGAACTGTCACGTCGTGACCGGCATTCTTGGCTGCCTGCTCAACGCCAACACCGCCAGCCAGTACAATCAGGTCCGCTATCGAAATCTGCTTGTTGCCAGTCTGCGCGCTGTTGAACGATTGCTGAATGCCTTCGAGGGTCTTCAGCACGGTAGCCAGTTGAGCGGGGTTATTGACTTTCCAGTCTTTCTGAGGAGCCAGCCGCACACGACCGCCATTCGCGCCCCCCCGTTTGTCGGAGTTACGGAACGTCGAGGCTGAAGCCCAGGCCGTTGATACTAACTGCGATACCGTCAGACCCGAAGCCAAAATCTGGTCTTTCAGCGTAGCAATATCTTCATCCGTTACCAGATCGTAGGTACGGGCTGGCACAGGGTCCTGCCAGACCAGTTCTTCAGTTGGCACTTCCGGACCAAGGTACCGTTCAATGGGTCCCATGTCGCGGTGTGTCAGTTTGAACCAGGCACGGGCAAACGCATCGGCAAACTCATCGGGGTTCTCGTGGAAGCGACGCGAAATTTTTTCGTAAGCTGGATCGACCCGCAATGATAGGTCGGTTGTCAGCATAGTTGGCTGATGCCGTTTGCTTGGGTCATGGGCATCGGGTACGGTACCGGCACCTGCTTCATTTTTCGGTTTCCACTGATGGGCTCCGCCGGGGCTCTTGGTGAGTTCCCAGTCGAAGGCAAACAGGTGGTCGAAGTATTCGTTGGTCCACTGCGTTGGCTTGGTGGTCCAGGTAACTTCCAGACCGCTCGTGATGGTGTCGGCACCGTTGCCTGTACCGTACGAGTTTTTCCAGCCAAGCCCCATTTCTTCGATAGCAGCACCTTCCGGCTCGCTGCCAACGTATTTGCCTGGGTCGGCGGCTCCGTGGGTCTTACCAAACGTGTGACCACCAGCGATCAGGGCCACCGTTTCTTCGTCGTTCATGGCCATCCGGCCGAAGGTTTCGCGGATGTCATACGCGGCGGCCAGCGGATCAGGATTTCCTGCCGGACCTTCCGGGTTTACATAAATAAGGCCCAGGTTGGCAGCCCCCAGCGGTTGCTCCAGATTCCGGGTACCATTGCTGCTGGCATAGCGAACTGTGTCGCCCAGCCACTCCGTTTCCGAGCCCCAGTACACATCTTCTTCGGGTTCCCACATATCTTCGCGGCCACCACCGAAACCAAACGTTTTGAAGCCCATCGACTCCAGGGCGCAGTTGCCGGTCAGGATCATTAAATCGGCCCACGAGATTTTTTTGCCGTATTTCTGCTTGATGGGCCACAGCAACAGCCGAGCCTTGTCCAGATTGGTATTGTCGGGCCAGCTGTTGAGCGGAGCGAACCGTTGCATGCCTGAGCCGCTGCCACCCCGGCCATCGCCGATGCGGTAGGTACCGGCGCTGTGCCAGGCCATCCGAATAAAGAACGGACCATAGTGACCAAAGTCGGCAGGCCACCAGGATTGTGAATCTGTCATCAGATTGACGATGTCCTGTTTTACGGCGGCCAGATCGAGCGACTTGAACTCCTCGGCGTAGTTGAAGCCTTCGCCCATCGGATCAGATAGCGACGAATGCTGCCGGAGGATATTCAGCTTAAGTTGGTTAGGCCACCAGTCACGGTTTCTGGTGCCTCCACCCGCACTTTTATTCAGTTCACCGCCCAAAAACGGGCATTTGCCCACCGTGTTTACATGGCTATCGTCATTAACGTCCCATACTGATGGGTCCTGCGTTTCCTGACTTCCGATTTTTTCCATTGTAGTTAAATTATAGTGTTTCGACTCTCAAACTTACGTTAATCTTAGCTATAGATTTTATTTATAGTTTTTATGCGCTAATAAAGAAAATCTATAACGTCTTATTCGCACCGCTAACGCGGTAATTGTCAATGGGTACAGGAGCCGACTTGCAGAAACAGATTAGCGATTTCTAAGCTGTTGCGATAGGGCAACCTCGGCCTTATACGGACGGATAAAAGATATAAAGGTGCGCAGTCAGCGCCTTTAATCCAGTCGTTGTAAAAATAATCGCTTTCCTCTGTAACCTTGCTCAACTTCGGCGGTTTCCACGTCAACTTCCTAAACACCACCCTGTACTCGCTTGAACGCACTGACGGACAATGCACTGATGCTCAAGGTTAAATCGGGCGATCTGAGCCGGATGGGCCTGCTCTTCGAGCGGTACCACCGTGAACTCTTCGGATTCCTGTACCACATGAGCAGCCACGCCGACGCCAGTGAAGACATGGTGCAGACGGTGTTCTACCGGATGCTGAAATACCGCCACACGTTTACCGGCGACGGCGAATTCAGAACCTGGATGTACCACCTGGCCCGCAACGTGCTGATCGACTCGGCGAAGCAAAACAAACGGTCGGCGCAGCAGTACGATGTGCAGGTCTACGCCGAACGAATCGGCGGAGGGCCACTGGCCGACGAGTCGTTGCAGAAAGAACAGGAGGTGGCGCTGTTACAGGAGGCATTGGGTCGGCTAAGCGCTGATCATCGGGAGGTGCTGGTGATGAGCCGGTATCAGGAGTTGACGTATAATGAAATTGCCCGGATTCTGGACACTACGGAAGGGGCCATCAAGGTTCGTGTGCATCGGGCCATGAACGAGTTAAAGAAGATCTATCTGAACAGTGAATACGAACGATAAACCCATTTCCTGCGACGTGCTGATCAGCCACCTGCCGGGCTGGCTGACCGACGATCTGTCGACAGCCGATCGGGCGGCCATTGAAGCGCACCTGGCTGGTTGCCCTGCCTGTCAGCAGGAACTGGCCACCAGTCGGCAGCTCTGGCAGCAGATGAGCTACGTACCTACGCCCCAACCCGGCCCCCAGGTACGTACCCAGTTCTACGCCATGCTCGACCAGTTCGAAGCCGACGAAAAAGAAGCGCAATCAGGTGCTGGCAGTAAGTGGTCAGGTACGTTGGCATGGATTCAGGCGCAGTTTTCGCCGAAGCTGGTTCTGCGGTTAGCGTACAGTGTATTGCTGCTGGGCGCTGGCATCGGGGTTGGCTACTGGGCACAGCGCCAGCGAACGCCGGAGGTCGCCTATCAGCAGCGGGTCGACACGCTGACGGCGCAGGTGCAGGAAATGCGCCAGATGATGATGCTTTCACTGCTCGAAAACCCGTCGGCCACGGAGCGGCTGCGGGCGGTGAGCTACACGAAAGATATTGACGATGCAGACACGCATGTGATCGATGCGCTGCTGATGACGCTGAATAACGACCCAAACGTGAATGTACGGTTGGTGACGCTCGAAGCCCTGGCTGATATGGCCAAAGATGCCCGGGTTCGGGAAGGCCTGGTGCAATCGCTATCGAACCAGGAATCGCCGCTGGTGCAGGTGGCCCTGGCCGATGTGATGGTGAAGTTGCAGGAAAAGCGCTCGCTGAAACCGCTTCGGCAGCTGCTAAAACAGCCGGGCACCAATGAACTGGTGAAAACCAAACTGGAAAAAACAATTCGACAATTATCGTAGGCGGGAGGCAGGGGGCTTGGAGCTTGGGGGTGCTTCGCGTGCGGTCCCTGAGCCTGTCGGGGACGCCTAGTCGAAGGGCCGCGCGTCAGCAACCTAACTCGCGAAGCAACCCCAAGCTCCCCGCCCCAAGCCCTACGCCACTCTTTCATTCATTTTTTAACTCTCTGACTCATGATCAATCTATTTTTCCCCCTGCTTATGGGGCTCGTGATTTCCTGTGCCCAATCGGTGGCGCAGACGACTGAAGACAAGGAGCATATCAGCAAGGAATTTTCCCTGCCAAACAGCGCCAACGCCAGCGTGCTGGCCATTTACAACATCAACGGCTTTATCAAGGTCGAGGGCACGTCGGGGAGCAAGGTGGCCTTCGAGGTCGATAAGCGGATGACGGCGAAAACCGCCGACGTGCTGGCGGCGGGCAAGAAGGAATTCAAACTCCAGTTCGAGCAAAAGGGCGATACTGTGTTTGCCTACATCATCGAACCGTTCGATTCGCGGCCAAACCGGAACAGAGAACGTAACAATCATGTCGACTATGACTTTACGCTCGATTTTACGGTGAAAATTCCGAAGGAGATGAACATCATTGTCTCAACCATCAACCGGGGTGATGTCACGGTGACCGATGTGGCGGGCGCCTTGAAGGTCAGTAACATCAACGGTGCCATTAAAATGACCAACGCCCGTGGCAAGACCGAAGCGCGGACGATCAACGGAAACGTGGACGCTAACTACCCGGCTACCCCGCCCGACCAATCGTCGTACTACACGCTGAACGGCAACATAAACGTGACGTACCCAGCCAATCTGTCGGCCGATCTGCGGTTCAAAACCTTCCAGGGCGAGTTCTACACGGATTATCCCGAGACGACCATGCTGCCGGTCGAGGTGACGAAAAACAAGGAGCAGAAAGGCGATAAGACCGTCTACAAACTCGATAAATCAACGGCCATACGGATTGGGAACGGAGGCAAAGTCCTGCGATTCGAGACGTTCAACGGCAATGTGTACATTAAAAAACAATCATGAAGTCAATGACTAGGCTACTAACCACACTTGCGTTGCTTGCCCTGACGGCCACAGCGCCCCTCTTTGCCCAAAGCGACCTAAAAGAGCAACTTGTTGTGCCACTGACCGATCCCGGCAAACCCGGTTCAATGGAGGTTACGCTCATAAACGGATCCATTCACGTGGTTGGCTATTCGGGAAAAGACATTGTCATCGACGCTACCTCAGGTACGGCAGGGCGGGCAGCATCCGGCAAAAATCGCCAGGGGCAGAATGAGCGGCTGAACGAAAACCTGAACATGAACTTAAATGTGAACGTCAACACAAATCGTCGGGATGATGGCCGTTTGTCTGAAGGAATGCGGCGTATCACGCCCAACAGTGCCTTTGATCTCACCGCCGAGGAAAAGAACAATGCCGTGAAAGTGAATTCGGGAAGCCTCCAGAAAGCCGTGAACCTGACGATCAAGGTGCCCCAACGGTTTTCGTTGAAACTGCACACGATCAATAACGGCGACATCACGGTAGAAAACGTAACGGGCGAGCTGGAAATCAGCAACATCAACGGTGCTATTGAATTGACGAATATCAGCGGATCGGCGGTGGCGCAGACGGTGAATGGTGATCTGAAAGCCATATTTCGGGATGTCGACAACAAAACGCCAATGGCCTTTTCGACCCTGAATGGCAAAGTAGACGTGACCTTTCCGGCGTCGGTGAAAGCCAATGTGAAGCTGAAATCAGACATGGGTGACGTGTACAGCGACTTCGATATCGACGTTGACAAGAGCCAGCCCAAAGCTACGCGTTCCAACCAGTCGGGTATGTACCGCGTCACGGTCGACGACTGGGTATACGGCAAAATCAACAACGGCGGCCCTGAGGTAATGATGAAGACCATGCAGGGTAGTATCTACGTCCGCAAAGCGAAATAGGAGTAGGCGCGGGCACCCCTACGCAACGTCCAACCGGATTTCTGCATCCTTGTAATGAATTGCCTGCTCAATCGTCTTGGTGAAATGGATGGAAACACAGTGGTGGATCGCCGCTGTGTTAAGCCTTCCTTCTCTCTTTCCTAAACCTCCTCTACGTTATGTTCCGTAATTACCTCAAGATCGCCTGGCGCAACATTGCCAAAAGCAAGACGTTTTCGTTCATTAACGTGCTGGGACTGGCCCTGGGCATGACGTGCAGCCTGCTGATTCTGCTATGGGTGAAAGACGAACGGAGCATCAACAAATTCCACGAGAACGGCCCGCGTCTGTACCAGGTATTTGAAAATCAGAAGTGGACGGGTAACGAAGTCAGCACTACCTCAGCCACGCCGGGACCGCTGGCCCCCGCGCTGAAAGCCGAGATTCCGGAGGTTGACAAAACGGTAAAGATCACCTGGGAAGAGGAACACCTGCTGGCGGTGGGCTCAACAGCGTACAAAGAGAAAGGACGCTACGCCAGCGCCGATCTGTTTCAGATTTTTACGTTTCCGCTCAGCCACGGTAACCCGAAAACGGCCATTACCGGCGCTACGTCCATTGTCATTTCGGAGAAAGCCGCGCTGAAATTATTTGGCAAAACAGACGTGCTAGGGCGCATCATCAAGTTCGACAATAAGGAGAACAGGCAGATAACGGGCGTCATGCGCGACATCCCCGAAACGTCGACGCTGAAGTTCGATTTCGTGTTGCCGCTTGGTCCCTATGAAACGAAAAACGAATGGCTGAACAAATGGGACAACAACGGCATCCGCACGTTTGCGCAGCTGCACCCAACCGCCAGTCTGGACCGGGTGAACGCCAAGATTCTGAACATGGTGGAGCAGCACAAGAAGGAGGTGACCACGATTACCACCTTCCTGTTCCCGTTTGAGGACACGTACCTGTACTCGAAATTCACCAATGGGCAGCGCGACGGCGGGCGCGTTGAATACGTGCGCCTGTTCACCATCGTGGCTATTTTTATCCTGATCATTGCCTGCATCAATTTCATGAATCTGGCCACCGCCCGGTCGGCCAAACGGGCCAAAGAAGTGGGTATTCGTAAAGTGGTTGGAGCTGAACGCATGTACCTGATTGGGCAGTTCGTGGGCGAAGC
The DNA here is from genome assembly GCF_011742925.1 of Fibrivirga algicola. Lineage (GTDB taxonomy): Bacteria > Bacteroidota > Bacteroidia > Cytophagales > Spirosomataceae > Fibrella > Fibrella algicola. Next base: position 105,957 of record NZ_WAEL01000002.1, on the reverse strand, counting down.
GGTGCTCACGGCGGGCATGGCGCTGGTGTTTGCCGTAGTGCTGGTACAACTCTTGCTGCCCGCCTTCAACCGCCTGACCGAGAAGCAGATCGCCATTCAATACAGCAACCCGTTTTACTGGCTCACCCTGCTGGGACTGGCGCTGGTTACGGGCATTGTGTCGGGTAGTTATCCGGCCTTGTTCCTGTCGTCGTTGCAGCCGGTCCGTATCCTGAAAGGCACATTGCGGTTCAACGCCGGGGCTATTCTCTTTCGGCAGGGACTGGTCGTTTTCCAGTTTGCGCTGTCGCTATTGCTCATCATCGGTACGCTGATCGCTGGTCGGCAGGTCGATTTTATTCGGACCAAAAACCTGGGCCTTGACCGCGAAAATGTGGTGTACATGGCGTTGGAGGGCGATTTGCCGAAACGCTACGAGTCGTTCAAACAGGAGCTGCTGCAATCGCCCGGCATTCAGGATGTGAGCGCATCGGGCTCTGACCCGATGGATATTGGCAACTCGACCATCGGTGTGGAATGGACTGGCAAAGACCCGGCCGACAAGACGCTGTTTACCCAAATGCCGGTCGGCTACGATTTTCTGAACACCATGAAAGTGAAGCTGCTCGACGGACGCGATTTCTCGAAAAGCAACGTTACCGACACCACCAATTACCTCGTCAATGAAGAGGCCGCGCGGCGGATGGGCATGAAAAATCCGGTTGGTCAGTACCTGAAGTTCTGGCAGAAGCCGGGTAAGATCATCGGTCTGGTGAAGAACTTCCACCTCAACTCCCTGCGCGTGGCTATCGAGCCGCTCATTCTGCGCCTCGACACCACCTACAGCAGCACCTTGCTGGTACGTACCCGCGCTGGCCAAACCGAGAAAGCGCTGGCCAGTATGCGGCAGCTGGCGAAGAAGTACAACCCGGCCTACCCCTTCGATTACCAGTTTGCCGACGACAGTTTCGAGAAGCAATACAAAAGCGAAACGCTGATTGGTAAGCTGGCCAACTATTTCGCTATCCTCGCCATTTTTATCGCCTGCCTCGGCCTGTTCGGATTGGCCATGTTCACGGCTGAGCAGCGTACCAAAGAGATCGGCGTTCGTAAAGTGCTGGGGGCCAGCGTACCAAACATCGTGGCGTTGCTGAGTAAAGATTTTCTGCGACTGGTACTGATCGCTATTCTGCTGGCCTCGCCCATTGCCTGGTACGCCATGAGTCAGTGGCTGCTCGACTTCAAATACCGCATCAACATCGAGTGGTGGGTCTTCGCCCTGGCCGGTACGTTAGCCATTGCCATTGCCCTGTTAACCGTCAGCTTTCAAAGCATCAAAGCCGCCCTGACCGACCCCGTGAAGTCGCTGCGGAGTGAATAGGCTGAGGGCGTGGGGCTGAGGGCTTGGGGTGGCTCCGCGAGCTCGTTGCTCAGGTACGTTGTCTGCGTTGTCACTCGCCACAGGCAAGCGACAACGTACCTAACCCCCCCCCGCCCCAAGCCCTTCGCCCCCTCCCCTTAAACCCCTCCCCTCATGCTCCAGAACTATGTTAAAATCGCGTGGCGGAACCTGCTGCGCCACAAGGCTTTTTCGGCCATCAACCTCGTTGGGCTGGCTATCGGTATGGCAGCCTGTCTGCTCATTTTGCAGTATGTTGCCCTTGAACTTAGCTTCGACAATTTCCATGAGAAAGGTGACCGCATTTACCGCGTCCGGCAGGATCGGTACGACGCCGGAAAGCTGAGTACCGAGTGGGTATCGGGTGCGTATGCGGTTGGTAATTCGTTTAAAGATGCCTTCAACGAAATCGAGGAGTATGTAAAGGTAGTCGGAAGCGGGTCGGTGGTGGCCGAGGTGCAGGGCGGCGAGCAGGTGAAAATCGAGAAGGTGTATTTCGCCAGTAAAGCGTTCTTCACCGTGTTTTCGTACCCACTGATTACCGGTGACGCGCGCACCGCCCTCACCGAGCCCAATACGGTCGTGCTATCGGAAACAATCGCGACCAAGCTGTTCGGGACGGCCAACCCGCTGGGAAAAACCGTGCAGGTAAATGGGAAGCAAGCCGTGAAAGTGACGGGTGTGTACCGCGACTTTCCCGTCAATTCGCACATGCGGCCCGATCTGCTGCGCTCCTATGCCACGTACATCAAGGATATGGGCCCCGACAATAATCCAGAAACAGCCTGGACTTGGGACGGTTGCCTGACGTACTTGCTGCTCCGCCCCGGCACCGATCCGCAGGCGCTGTCGGCCAAGTTCCCGAGGGTTGTCGACAAGCTGGTTGGCGCTGAGCTGAAGAAATACAATGCGGCGGCGATCTACACCCTGCAACCCCTGCGCGACATTCACCTGTATTCGCATTACATCGGCGAAACGGAACCGAATGGCGACGGCAAAACAACGTACCTGTTGCTGGGCATCGCCTTTTTTATCGTCATCATTGCTTGGGTAAACTACGTGAACATCGCCACGGCGCGAGCCATCAACCGGGCCAAAGAAGTAGGCGTTCGGAAGGCCGTGGGCTCGCAGCGAAGTCAGTTGGTAAAGCAGTTCATGATCGAATCGCTGCTGCTCAATGGGCTGGCCGTGGTGCTGGCGTTTATCCTGGTGCTGATCACTATTCCGGCGTTTAACAGTTTGTCGGGTCAGCACCTGACGTTTTCGTTGCTGGCCAGTGCCCGCTTCTGGCTGGCGTTGCTGGGCCTGTTTGTGCTGGGTACGTTCCTGTCGGGCATGTACCCCGCTTTTGTGCTGTCGGGATTCCGGCCGGTAGTGGTGCTTAAAGGCAAGATGGTCAATACAAGACAGGGTATTCTATTGCGGAAAGGGCTGGTCGTTTTCCAGTTTGGGGCGTCGCTCTTTTTGCTGGTGGGCACCATGGCCGTTTTTCGGCAGATCCAGTTCATGCGGGAGCAGAAGCTGGGGCTTAATATCGACCAGACGCTGGTGATCCGTCCGCCGATTGTCCGTAATGATTCGACCTATATGAGCCAGATGAAATCGTTTAAAGACGAGCTGCTGCGGCAGTCAGCCATTCGGAGTATCACGGCCTCCACGTCGATTCCCGGCGAGCCGGTAGGCTGGAACGCGGGCGGTATTCGCCTGAAAGGGCAGGACGAAAGCAAGGCCAAACAATACCGCGTCATCGGCGTCGACTACGATTACATGAACGCCTACGGCCTGAAACTGGTGGCGGGTCGCAACTTCGCCAAAAGCTTTGGCACCGATCCGGCGGCGGTGATCTTCAATAAAATGGCCATTGCCCAGCTCGGCTTTCAGAACCCGACCGACGCCATCGGCAAAGAGATCGAGTTCTGGGGCAAGACCTACACCGTCGTAGGCGTGGTGGATAATTTTCACCAGCAATCGCTGCGTGAAGCGTTCGAGCCGCTTATTCTCCGCCTGATCCCCGACGTGCAGGGCTTTTTCTCTGTGAAGATGGTACCCGCCGAATCCGCCAAAACCATCGCGACGCTACAATCGGCCTGGAACCAGTTTTTCCCCGGCAACCCGTTCGAGTACTTCTTCCTCGACGAGCATTTCGCCGACCAGTACCGCGCCGATCAGCGATTCGGACAGGTGTTTGGCTTCTTCACGGCGCTGGCCATTCTGGTGGCCTGTCTGGGTTTGTTCGGGCTAGCCTCGTTCACCACGGTGCAGCGCACCAAAGAGATCGGCATCCGCAAAGCACTGGGTGCGTCGGTGGGGGAGATCCTGCAACTGCTCTACCAGGAATTCGCCGTACTGGTTGCCATCTCGTTTGTCGTGGCGGCACCACTGGCCTGGTTTGCTATCACCAACTGGCGATCAAGCTACGCCTTCCGGGCCAACCTGAACGGCTGGCTATTCATCGTTCCGTTCGTAGCCGTGCTGGTCATCGCCTTGCTAACGGTCAGTTTCCAAACCATCAAAGCCGCCCTGATGAACCCGGTCAAATCATTGCAAAGCGAATAACGACTTGCATTGATTCTCGAATTCCTCGTATTTAAGGACTGAAATGGGCGGAAACTCATTGATTACCAACCCGCGTAGATGCCGATCGTTACTGATGATGTGGTCGGATTGGCTGGCGAAATAGCAGTCGACGAATTTGTTGTCGTCTTTGTCATTTTCTACCAACTGCCAGAGAAACGATGGGTTGATCAGCGTGACATTGGGAAGCAAAAGCAGGTAGTCGAGTGACACTTCCGTTCGCTCGATACCGTATCGTAAGACGACCTGCTCATGGTATTCTGTCAGTATTTCATTCGATAACGCCAGATCGAATTTTCCCTGAATCAGTGCCTCATATATCCAGTGGTATTTATACTGCGGAGCTAGTGAGACCATAAACACGTTCGTGTCCAGAATCAACCGTAGCTTATTCATTCAACCAACGGTCAAGATCAGCTTCAGTAATGCCTTGCTCATCAACCGCTTGCCGAACCTTGCTGACGACCTTATCGGAGAAAAAGGTAGCCAACAACGTCCGTACTGCCAGAAGATCTTCATCGCTGGGTTGAAACGAGTACACCTTGAGCAGTTCAAGTTGTAGCGGACTCAATTTGGAGGTTTGCATACGTATTGACCGTTTATCAAAGATAACCAAAATGGAGATTCATCCTGTTCCTGCTTGTATCGCCAGTCGCCTGGCGCGATGTCAAATACCGCATCGACATCGAATCGTGGGTCTTCGCCCTGGCAGGACGTTAACAATCAAAGGGGGCCTAATGAACCCGGTCAAATCATTGCAGAGCGAGTAAGGGTAGGGCAGAGCAGAGCAGAGGGGGTGGGGCCTGGATAGCTCTGCAACAGATAATCGTCATAACCGTCACCGCCTGCACCCACCCCCAAATCGACCTGATTAAGTAGGGGACCTTGATTTAGTTAATTCGGTTAAGAAAGATGTATAAGTGGATCTTTACTACATATCCTAAGGTAAGGCTCTCTTATTGTCTTGTACCAATTTAAGAAATCACTTTTTTTATTCGATATTCTTTTATCAACATAAAGCTCAAACATCATTAAAGAAAGAGTAAGGACCCACTGACTAACCGCTTGAATATTTTGCGGTGTTCTCAATTGGTGAATTTCAGACGTTCCGTCTTGAGCTACGCTAACTTTACCTTGAAAAATATCTGTACTATGAATTGGTCCTGACCAATCACGGTAAAAAACATCGTACATGACCATCAGATTTAAATGATCTGCCATTCGTTCCATATCCTTTGGACCGTTGAAAAGCCTATACCAAGCAGGATTGGCCGTTCCCGCTGTTTTTAACAGCTGATATTCTCGCTCTGCTTTCTGATAATGAGGTTTTTGAAATACTGATTCAAGGCGAGCTTTTTCAACTTGCAGTTCAGGGAACGTTTGTAATTGAAGACTACTGGCTAATTTGTCTTTGCTCAATTTACTTTTGAAATGCTTACCTATTGCGCTATCAGGGTCGCCTCGTTCAAGTGCTTTTATTTTTTTATGCATTGTCCAGACCATAAAAGCCATGCACCTATCTTCTGTATCTGCCTCGAGCATGTATGCAAGGCTGAAATAAGATTCTAACATACCTCTCAGAAGAAGTTTGCAAGGGTCAATAGATGACTTTCCTATTAGGATTGCTGTTGAATCGGCTAGTTCTAAAAAGTGCCGATAAGTCATCATAATGGGTGCATTAAATTCTTCAACTCTTTTTACATCAATATCCCACTTTAAAATATTAGTCCCAAAATCAACGAAATTATCAATAATCCTGCTCAATTTCTTCACCAAATCTTCAACGTTTGGGTCAAGAGTTCTTGGTATAATGTCTTCAACTGCTTTATACATATTGGGGTTAAGTATATATATTAAATATAAATGTAATATGAAAGGATAACGTTCTGTTTACAATATCCTTCATGGTCGTATAAGTGTGTGTATCTTCCTAATCGGTAAATGACTGAATGGAAAACCCAACAATCCTCAGCAGAACGTACCTAGCTATCCGATTAACACTTTCTTGCCGGTGTTGGCGGCGCGGTATATGGCTTCGATGACGCGCATGTCTTTGCGGCCTTCTTCACCCGAAATGTGCGATGGTATTGGTTTGTTGCTCAGGATGTGGCTGGCGATATCGTCAAGTTGGGCGGCTTGCTGGTTGATGACAGGGAAATTGAACACGTTCTGGCTGGTTTTCCCCGCAAACGGGCCGTAACTCAGGGCTGGGCTTAGCTCAAACGTACCTTCATCGGCCGTGGCAAAGAAGCGGTCGATGTTGCAGTTCGCGGTGGTGGCTGAGGTGCAGACGGCCCCACTCAGGAAGTACAATTGCCACATGATGTTCTCCTCCACTTCCTTGAATCGGTCGGGCATCGTCACCGGGCCGTATTGCGCGGTTACCGCTATGGGTTCTTCGCCCAGTACGTACCGGCTGCTCTGCACGCAATAGACGCCCAGGTTCATCAGGGGGCCGCCACCCGCCATGGCTTTGCTTAGATGCCAGTCGTCGGCGGGGATGCCCGCCAGTCGGTAGCCAAGAGCCGCTTCAATGAAACGTACCTGGCCAAATACCTTTTCCTGTCCCAGTCGTTTAAGCTCCATGTGGTGCGGTTCGTAATGCAGCCGGTAGCCAACCGCCAGTTGTACGCCCGCTTTCTGGCAGGCGGCTATCATTTCCTGGCAGTCGCGTTCCGTAAACGCCATCGGTTTTTCCACGATCACGTGCTTGCCGGCGTTGGCCACCCGAAGCGTGTATTCCTTGTGCATCCCGTTGGGCAGGGTGATGTAGACCAGATCAATATCTGGGTTATTGGCCAGTTGGTCGAGCTGCTGATACGAGTAGATGTTTTTGTCTTGCAGGCCAAGTTCGGCTTTCCATTTCGCCGCTTTGGCCGGTGTACCCGTTATTACGCCGTTGAGCTGGCAATAGCGCGAAGCGGCAAATCCGCTTTTCAGCACGTTGGCGTAGCGTCCCAGTCCGCAGACCGCCACGTTCAGTTTTTTGGTCGGCTCCGGCTGGTCGAAGGCCGACGCCATGAGGGTAGGAGAGAGCGCCGAGGCGCCGATGCCGAGACCAAGATTGCCGATGAATGAACGTCTGGAGAAAGTAGCCATGTTGCCGCGTTTAGGCCCCAAAGTAGGCGAGCCCGGCTGCTTCATCCAATGAATAAAAGGCCTAAAGGCGATTATGGCCGGTGAATGGCAATCGTGCTGTAACAGGTAGAGCGCGAGGTCAGGCGAAGGCACTTTTGGGTGCTTGCATAAAACTCGCTCCGCGCTGTACCGTATAGCCAATTAAAGGCCGAAGTTCATAGCCGTCTGTAAACGCAGATTTTACGTTTCGTTTACATTCTTTTACAGGCCGCCAACACACCTCAATCAAAAGACGTGTAGGTTTGCTGACATCCTTACAAAAAGAGAAATGGCTACACTCATGCACGTATATGCTTTGTTCCTGGTGTTTGTTTTCTGCACTTCCTGTGGACAAAATCAGGCAAGCGTACCAAAAGATACCATCAAGTCTGAAATTAAAGATATAGGGCCTAACATAATGGCTCGTACTATAAAAAAAGGCAGGAATGGCACCATGTTGATTGCTGGCCCGAACAACGCATCATTTGGCGATGTTTTTCGATATGATGGAAAATCGTTTATTAATCTTACCCGTAAACTAGGTCAGCACAGATTCCTTGATGTTCTGGAAGATCGACGGGGAAATACCTGGTTCGCTTCTACTGATTCAGGCGTGTACTATGACGATGGAAAATCCGTTCAACATTTTACGACCACGGAGGGTCTTGCCAATAATCGAGTTACGTCTATTTATGAAGACAAGGCCGGCATTATTTGGTTCGGTACGGCACGTGGACTAAGCCGTTATGATGGGAAATCGTTTCGCAATTTTACATCGCCGAACGCCCCGCTTTTTTTTAAAGAAGCGGAGTTGAATAATGATATTAATACGCTCATCGAAGATAAAACAGGGAAATTGTGGGTTGGCACCAGGGGCGATGCTTTCGTGTATGACGGGAAGAAATTCACCACGTTAACCAACAAGGGCGAACCCTTTCTCCAGGTTTCAGCTATACTGGAAGATAGCAAAGGCGCTATTTGGCTCAGCGGTGCCAATGGCTACAAAGTAGGCCGAACCGCTGGCCTCTGGCGCTACAACGGTGGTACCTTTACGCAGGTATCGTATAGGGGTGCTTATGCGATAATCCAGGACAAAAAAGGAAATATCTGGACTACTGGTCCGGTAAACCCGGCTAATCCGACGGTCCAGGCAGTTTCTCGTTATGAGGCAGCGTCCTTGTCTATTGATAAGCCTACTGTAACCGAAATCAGGTCGGGAAGGGCTTTTTTCGGGATTTCGGAAGCGAACGATGGAAGTATTTGGTTTGGCGATGCGACCGGCGTGTATCGGTTTGATGGAAAGACCATCACGGACTTTTATAATAAAGGAGGGCAGAAAAAATATAGCATCGATACGAAGCAAAGCGTTGTAGTATGGAAAGGGTCTATGCTGCTTGGTGGATGGGACGGTTCGAAGTTTCTTGGCGATGGTACCACTACAGGAGACGTTGACTTAGTAAAAGGAGACCTGTTGATCGAAAACCGTCAGCTGGTGGGCGGCTCAGTTGACGTCGACATGAATACAATTGAAAACTTTGACGATCAACGTTCACGCAATAGAGTACCACCATTTTTTGATGTCAAAAAATTTCCTGTTTCTACATTTGTCATTACGAAGGTTGACACAGGAAATGATGGAAATACGAAAGTTCCAACTGATGGAAGTATACGAGTTACAACTGAAGGCAATATAAAAGTTACAGGGAATCTGACTATGGAAGGTATCACGAAGGCAGTTACTTTTCCAGCCCAAATGTATTTTTTGGACGGAATGGACGGAACTGTCGAGATGAATGGAATGCTGGTCGTTGATCGGACAGATTGGGGTATCGATAATGGATCAGAAAAGCACTTTTACAAGTCTGGTAATGCAATTTTGGACGACATTAGGCTCTTTATAAAAATTGTAGCAAAAAAATAATAGCTGAATTAGGTAGGGATTCTATTGCCGGAGGAACCGCCCGGCGGCCCGGAAAGAATTACGCTGAGGTTTTGAGTTACCTGTTGGCCGACGGCTTTTCTCATAAAAATAGGCAAGAACAAAAAAAGCTGACACCGGGCGCTTCGACAGGCTCGGCGTCAGCTTTTTTTGTTGCTAGCGACGATGCCTACGCTGATGAAACTGACCGCGCGGGTGGCCCCGTTTGAGCACCAGTCACTGACCCGTTTTGCCCAAGTCAACCGGCTGGCCCTTACATCGTTCCACCTGCCAAGTGATCGGTGCGGTCCGTCTAGGAAAAAGGGCCCCGTTTAGGGACGCACTGAGACGGTTACATTCGGGCTCGCTTTTTACCGAATAGAAAATACTGAGAATTTATTGTGAAACCGATTGGTTGCGCGTATATTTGCAACCGATCGGTTTCGTTAATCGCGCACTATACCAATGAGGAGAGACATTTTTCAGGCAATCGCTGACCCAACGAGGCGGGCCATTATTGCCTTGATCGCTTTACAGGCAATGACCCCGAACGACATTGCCGACAACTTCAACACAACCCGGCAGGCGGTGTCGAAACACCTGCGCATTCTCACGGAATGCGAATTGGTAAAACAGGAGCCTCAAGGCCGAGAGATCTACTATTCGCTGGAGATCGACAAACTGAAAGAAATAGACAACTGGCTGGCCCAATACCGGACAATCTGGGAGACCCGGTTTAATCAACTTGACGAAATATTAGCAACAATCAATCAACAGAAACAATGAACACCAATCTACTATTCGATTTTACCGTTGACAAGCCACAAAAAACGGTATACATCAACCGGGAATTTGCGGCTGAACTCCCGCTGGTTTGGGATGCGTTCACGAAACCCGAATTACTGGACCAATGGGTAGCCCCCAAACCCTGGTCATCCAGGACAAAGTACATGGATTTCAAGGTGGGTGGCCGACGGTTTTACGCGATGGTAAGCCCGGAAGGGCAGGCCCGCTGGTCGACTCAGGAGTTTACATCCATTACTCCGAAGACCAATTATAAAATGTACAATTCGTTTGCCGACGAAAACGAAAACCCTGAACTGCCGGGTTCTGAATGGGATACGACGTTCAGCGAACGAGACGGTATCACCACCGTGCGTATTGTCATAAAAAATGAATCGCTGACCCGCCTGGAGCGCATGATTGAGATGGGCTTCGAACTAGGCTTTAAAATGTCTATCGATAACCTGGAACAACTGCTGGCCGACCTATCGAAACAGCCGCAGACGGAAAATGCCCGGTCCCATTGATCGTAGGGTGGCTGCAATTGAATCCGTTGTCTACTTTAACAGAAAGGCGGAGGTAGCAGCAGATGCTGTCGTTAATTCGTAGTTGGTGAATGTCAAGCCAGAAAACAGCGGAAATCTACGATAACGTACCTGAACCCAAGAAGGGGTTGGCCACGGTGGGGCTCAACCCTTCTTGGGTTCAGGTGGGCTAAACAAATGTAACGTGCCAGCCGAACTATGGACGGGGGCTGTTAGGCTGGTTACGTGTTGCTCCAGACCCTTCTACAGCGGAGCAGGAAATGGACTACCAGCTCGATGGCTTGAAGAAATCGCTGCCGCTGTCATCGGCACTACGGTCAAACTTAGTGACCAGGTACTTCTGTCCGTCGCGGGTTTCCACATGCCAGTAGAGTTTGATGACCTGCTGCTGTACTTCGGCGCTTGTCATGGCCCGGTCGAAACCGCTCCGGCTGCCACAAGCCCCACTGTAGGCCCCGCGGTACCGCCCCGACGTACCTGTAATGGTCAGCATGTCGCCATCGACTGTTGCCTTGCCTTTGATATACGTAAACGCGTGGGAATGGCAATAGCCGTCGAAGGTGTGAAAATACAGATACAGCTCGGCCTGACCGTCTTTGGTGATGTTCAGCGCGCGTGAGCTTTCGTAGCCGCGTCCCAGATCCTGACCATCGTAGGTAAAGAAATTGACCATCGAGAAAGCGCCTTTCAGCCATTTCCCTGTCAGTTCGGTGGGTACGTTGCCGCTGCTGCCGCCGGGCAGGACATCGGCGTTCTGGGTGGTGCAATTCACGCTGATGAGCGCGAGGGTGAAAAAAAGAAGAATAGATTTCATGGTATTTGTTGTGTGTTTACTGAGTTTACGAGCGTAAAGGTGGGGGGGCAGGAAGGCCAGAACAGGTGCCGGAATGCGCAGGTCGATCGAACCGGACGTGGAGGGGTCGTCAGGCAGCTGAAGGGAGTTCCGACAGGCTATTGCCCGGCGTGTACCTCAGGTGTTGGGCAACTGGTCGAGATAAACCTGCGTGCTGGGCTGCACCTTGCCGTATACCTGTATATCGACAACCGCAGCCCCAACAAAGTCCAGTTGTTGCCGCTCAGCATAAGTTGGCTCCCTGGCGTAGTCTTCTTCGTTGATTTTTTTGGTGGTCATTTGTTGGGCCAACGCCTTTATACCGGGGTGGTTGCTCAGAATTGGCTGGGCCTCGAACGTGTCGCCGGGTCGGGTACTGCTCCGATCGAAGTTGATGCAATATGCCACAAGCCAGGTGGTTTGAACCGTATGCGCAGGGACCAGTATCGTCACAGTCTTAACGAGGATGCCGTTTTGCGAGACGTCCCGGGATACCTCGCTCTTTTCGGCTACCCAGATCAGACCCGGCGGCAGTTCAACCCGAATGGGTGCGTTGGTACTGTTGCTGAACGACACGCACAAGGCTACGTCATTGCCCGACCCTTTAACCTGCTTACTTTTCCTGGCATCGTACCGGCAATCCTCATCAAACTGCGGTTTACTCACTAGGGTGATGCCGGCCGGAAACGTGAACGGCGTGCCTTCCGGACGTTTGTCGGACCTACCGAAGCCCGGTGCCGACGAACCGGTTGGCGGCTCATCCGGGACAGGAGTGGGGGCAATGTCATCGTGGACAGGCGCATTACAGGCCAGTAGCCCAGTAAGCAGCAGGAGACAGATTGAGTGGCGCATCGTAGTTGTCGTTTACTAGTCCCAAAATTGATGACCCCCTGCCAACAGCCCAGCGGGTAGTTCAGTCAAACGGAAAAAGCGACCTGTGAAACGACCATGACCAACCGCTTAGCGGTTTGGAGGTAAGCTGGGTAACGTACCTGCGGCATGTTGAAAAGCGACTTATTTTACTGACGCTGCGCTGCCAAATTTTAATGGGATGAGTAGCTCGGGTGGACCAGAAGATCAGCTCAGGTACGTACCGGGGGAGCGGACGACAGGCGCTGTTTTTTTAGTCCGTCCCCGTACGGATGATGTCCGGTAGTGGACAAATGAAGGCGGGCAATAGCTCGAAAAACTGCCTTACGGAGCGCTGGGTGAGCTTTGGAGAGTCTGGCAAGGCGTTTGACCAGAAAAGAGCAGATTACCACTACGCTTTCTTCTCAACCCAGTTATGATACGGAATTATGTCACTGTCGCCTGGCGAAATCTAATTCGGAACAAGACCTTCTCGCTCATCAACATCTCGGGGCTGGCATTGGGCATCGCCTGTAGCCTGCTGATCGGGCTGTGGATTCGGGACGAACGGAGCGTCGATGCGTTTCATGCCAATGGCAAGAACCTGTATCAGGTTTACGAACGCCAGTATTTCGATGGCAAGATCGAAGCCAGCTACTTCACCCAGGGCCTACTGGCCGACGAGCTCAAGCGGGTCATTCCCGACGTGGAATATGCCAGCAGTCTGGAGCAACCGATTGTCAGTACGTTTCAGGTAGGCGACGAGGTAGGTAAAGCCACGGGTACGTTTGCCGGGGCCGATTTCTTTCAGATGTTCAGTTATCCGCTGTTGCAGGGAACGCCCAAAACTGCGCTGGATTCGCCCATTGGCGTGGCTATTTCCCGCAAAATGGCCGATCAGTTTTTTGGCAGCCCGGAGAAAGCCATTGGTCAATCGATTCGCTACGAGAACAAGGACGATTTGCTGGTAACAGCCGTCTTCGAGAACCTGCCCGCCAATTCGTCGAAACAGTTCGATTTTCTGAGAACCTGGAAAGCCTATGTGGCCGACAATAAATGGGTCAATAACTGGGGAAACACCAATCCATTTACGCTCGTGCAACTGCGACCGGCGGCTGACCCGGCCAGGGTGGAAGCTAAAATAAAGGATTTCATTTACCGGTATCAACAGCGGATAGAGGGGTACAGGGTGGAATTGGCCCTGCAGCCGTACCCTGACACGTACCTGAATAGCCACTTCACCAATGGGCAGCTCGACGGGGGGCGCATTGAGTACGTACGGCTGTTCAGCATTGTGGCCGTATTTATTCTGCTCATTGCCTGTATCAATTTCATGAACCTGGCTACTGCCCGCTCAACCAAACGGGCGAAGGAAATTGGCATCCGGAAGGTGATCGGGGCGGTGCGGTCGGCGCTGATCGGGCAGTTTGTGGGCGAGGCGCTGCTGCTTACCCTCTTCGCCACGGGCATTGCCGTTCTGCTGGTGACACTACTCTTGCCCGCCTTCAACGACGTCACCGGAAAGCAGCTGGCCTTGCCCGTTGGCCAACCGCTGTTTTGGGTGATCATTCTGGGGTTGCTGGCAATGACCGGGCTGGTGGCGGGCAGTTACCCGGCCATTTTTCTGTCGTCGCTGAGACCCATTCGAGTGCTGAAAGGTCGCTTGCAGTTTAGCAGTGGCGCCACCACATTCCGGAAAGGGCTGGTGGTGTTTCAGTTTGTGCTGTCGATGGTGCTGATCCTGGGCATGATTATCATGTACCGTCAGACCGGCTACATTCAGTCGAAGAATCTGGGCTACGAGCGCGAAAACCTGGTTTACATCCCCATTGAGGGCGATCTGATTAAAAATTACGCGCTATTTAAATCCGAAGCAGGTAACCTGCCGGGAATTCGGGCAGTCTCTCAGATGCGCGAAACACCCACGATGATTGGCCACCATACGGGCGACATATATTGGGCGGGGAAAGACCCAAACTTGCGCATTTCGTTTGCCAACGGCGTAGTTGGCTACGACTTCACCAAAACGCTGAAACTGACGGTAAAAGAAGGGCGCGACTTCTCGAAAGACTTCAGCACCGATACGGCTGGTTTCATTATCAACGAAACGGCGCTGGCCAAGATCGGGTACAAGCAGCCCATCGGTCAGCCGTTGACCTGGGGTTCACACCAGGGGAAAATCGTTGGGGTTCTGGCCGATTTTCACTTTACGTCTATGCATCAGGCCATTGAGCCGCTGGTGCTCCGGCTGGATGACCAACTGAACTGGGGCACCATCGTTGTGCGTACCGAAGCGGGCAAGACAAAAGAAGCACTGGCTGGTCTGGAGAGAATCTGCCGGGAGATGAACCCGAAATTTCCGTTTACCTACCAGTTCTCTGACCTCGAATTCGAGAAGCTGTATCGCAGTGAACAGGTCGTTAGTCAGTTGGCTACCTACTTTGCGCTGTTGGCTATCTTTATTTCCTGCCTGGGTCTATTCGGACTGGCTACGTTCACTGCCGAGCAGCGCACAAAAGAAATTGGCGTGCGCAAGGTGTTGGGCGCATCGGTAGCAAGTGTGGTTGCGCTGCTGGCCAGTGATTTCCTATTGCTGGTGCTACTCGCGATCGTGATTGCCTCGCCACTAGCCTGGTACGCCATGCACCGCTGGCTGCAGGGCTTTTCCTACAAAATCGATATCGAATGGTGGATGTTCGCCCTCGCAGGTACGTTGGCTGTGACCATCGCCCTGCTGACGGTCAGCTTCCAGAGCATCAAAGCCGCCCTGACGAATCCCGTCAAATCACTCCGATCCGAATAGACCGTAACCCGTATTACTCATTCACCTCCGGCACCGCTTAGGCTAACCGGATTATTTTTTAGCCGACTATGCTACGCAACTACATCAGAACCGCCTGGCGGAACCTGTTCAAGAACACATTCTACTCGCTGATCAACATTACAGGCTTAACGGTTGGCCTGTCGGTTGGTATCCTGATTCTGCTATGGGTGCAGGATGAGCTGAGTTTCGACCGTTTTCATAAGCAGGCTACGTCCATCTACCGACTCGAAAACTGGGCGGGAACCGGCAGCAGCCGACAAATCTGGACAACGACGGTAGCACCCATTGCCGGCTTTGCCAAACGTGAGGTGCCCGAAGTGAAAGACGCCGTTCGGCTGGCGCGTAACTACGCCTACACGCTGCTGAAGCATCAGGACAAGGTCTTCACCGAAGAACATTCGTTCTTCACCGACCCGACCTTTTTCTCGGTCTTCGATTTCAACCTGATTCAGGGCAATCCCGCGAAACCGTTTCCAGACAACAACTCGGTGGTGTTGACGGAGACCACGGCTAAACGGTATTTCGGCGACGCGAATCCGATTGGTAAGGTGTTGACAGCCAATGGTAAGGTGTCGTTTACGGTCAGCGGCGTTATTCGCGATCTGCCCAAAAACTCGTCGATCACCGGCGATCTGTTTCTGCCCATATCGCTGCTCTTCACCGATATGTACGCCAGTAAGCCGGGCGGCAAAACCGCAGATTCCGATTTCTCGCAGTTCATGTACGACACGTACCTGCTCATCCCCCAGAGCGCGTCGATTGCCAGCGTAACCGATAAGCTGCGGACCATTCACCTCCGCAACAAACCCGACGATACCGACCTGACCTACCTGTTGCAGCCGCTACCCAGCATGCACCTCTACCGCGCCGACGGTTCGGAAGGCGGCATCGAAACCATCCGGATGTTCGCCATTGTGGCCCTGCTCATTCTAGTTATTGCCTGCATCAACTACGTAAACCTGTCGACGGCCCGCTCGATGCTTCGCTCGAAGGAAGTGAGTATGCGTAAGATCGTGGGCGCCGCCCGGTCGCAGTTGTTCACGCAGTTCCTGGTCGAAACCGCCCTGCTGTTTGCACTGGCTACGGTGTTGGGCCTCGGGCTGATGGCGGGCCTACTACCCCTATACAATCAACTGTCGGGCAAGGCGCTGGTGCTGGATGTTACCAGTTACCAGATCTGGCTGGTGATTGGCCTCACGATTGCCGGCACCCTGGTGGCGTCGAGCATTTACCCGGCGGTGTTGCTGTCTTCGTTCGAGCCGTTGAAAGCGCTGAAAGGAAAAGTGTCGAACCGGCTGAGTGAGGCGTCGTTCCGGAAGGCGCTGGTGGTGGTTCAGTTTGCGGTGTCGGTGATGCTGATCGCAGGTACGTTCATCATTAGTAACCAACTGCAATACATCCGCTCGAAAGAACTGGGCTACGACAAAACGCACGTGTTCGCTTTCTTCATGCGCGACATGACGAAGCAGTACGATGTCCTGAAAGCCGATTTACTCAGTCAGCCGGGGGTAGCGGGCGTTACACGGTCGAACGCCAACATCGTTGACAATGGCATGCAGACGGGTGATAATGCCTGGGATGGCAAACAGGCAGGCGAAACCATGATGATGCGGCCCATGGCGATCGACAAGGACTTCATTCCGTTCTTCAACATGAAGCTGGAACAGGGAGCCAACTTCACGGGTGCCGTGGCCGATTCACTGCATTTTATCCTGAACGAAACCGCTGTAAAAGCCGCCCGCATCAAGAACCCGATCGGGAAGCGGTTCCGGTTGTGGAAGCACGACGGCACCATCATCGGTGTGGTGAAAGACTTCCATTTTGCGTCGATGCGGCAAAAGATCGAACCCGCCGTCTTCTATTACAATAACAAAGACGCGGGGTCCATGTACGTTAAAACTACCGGTAAAGACGCCGCCCAGGCCATTGCCACGGTTGAACGCGCCTGGAAACAATACAACGGCGATTACACGTTTGAGTACTCGTTTCTGGACGAGGTGTTCAACAACCTCTATAAGTCGGAGCAACGCACCGGACTGCTGTTCACCATCTTCGCCTCGATCGCCATTCTGATCTCGTGCCTCGGTCTGTTTGGGCTGGCGGCCTTCACGGCACAGGTACGTACCCGCGAAATTGGCGTGCGTAAAGTGCTCGGGGCCAGCGTAGGCAGCGTCATTCAACTGCTGGCCAAAGACTTTATTCAACTTGTCATTATCGCCATCGTCATTGCGGTGCCGGTAGCCTGGTGGGCCATGAACCTATGGCTCCAGGATTTCGCCTACCGGATCGAGATACGCTGGTGGATGTTTGCCTTGGCGGGTACGTTGTCGCTGGTTATTGCCCTGTTCACCATCAGCTTCCAGAGCATCAAAGCCGCCCTAAGCGACCCCGTAAAGAGCCTGCGGAGCGAATAAGCTTGTTTATGTATGAGTGAAAAAGCACTGCCTTAAGAGCAGTGCTTTTTTCGTGAACGGCTGTCCGGATCGCACCGAAATTGTCCGTTTCTGGACAGCAGTAAACTGCAAAAGTGCCCTTTAAAGCTTACCAGGGCCTATTTGCGCAGTTGGCAAGGCATTTGACATACTGAAATAGATGATATCAATCCTGGTAGTTGAACTCTATGCGACGAAGTGATTTAGGTGAATTTGAAGAGGTGGTCTTACTGGCCGTGGCCGTTCTGGTTCCCAAGGCCTATTCGGTAGTGATTGCCGAGGCGCTTGAGCAGGAAACGGGGCAGACCGTGAGTACCGGCGCGGTTCATGCGGCCCTGCAACGGCTCGAACAGAAAGGCTACCTCCGGTCTGAACTAGGCGAGGCGACGCCCGAACGCGGTGGTCGTCGGAAGCGGCTGTTTACCGTAACGGCTCTGGGCGGTCGGGTGTTGAGCGAGGTGCGCGCTGTGCGGAATAATCTGTGGGACCGTATTGTACCGCAGATGAAGCTGGAATGGAATTAACCCCGATCCGCCATGCACGCTGACCCATTACCACGACCTGACAAACCTAAGGGCGTCGGCCCGCCCCGCTGGCCCGAGAAATTACTCGGCTGGCTGGTAGCGCCCCACCTGCGCGAAGAGGTGCTGGGCGATATGCACGAACGCTTTTGCCGACGTACCCAGCGGCTGGGGCTGGTCCGCGCAAAACGGCGTTACTGGCGTGATGCAGTAACGTACCTACGACCCAGATTCATCAGACGAGAACAATCCCAGGAATACGCTAATCCATCCGTTATGGACATCATACAGAACTATTTCAAAATTGCCTGGCGGAGCCTGGTGCGCGCCAAAGGGTACAGCGTCATCAACATCTCCGGGCTGGCGGTCGGCATGGCGTCGTCTACGCTTATTTTCCTGTGGATTCAGAGCGAGCTGCAATTCGACCGTTTCTTTCCGAAAACAGACCGGCTTTATCAGGTCTATAATCAGGATTCGTTCAACGGCGTGGCGCAGGTGTGGGGCACTACGCCACGGCCGCTGGCTCCTGAGCTGAAGCAGAACTACCCCGACATTGAGGCCGCCGCCCGCTACCACCCAAACACGTTTCTGCTAACCGCTAACGATACGAAGCTAACGAGCGACGGTGCCTTTGCCGACCCTGCCTTTCTGACTCTGTTCGATCTGCCGTTCATCGCCGGTAATAGGGAAGCGGCACTGGCTGGCAATAACGGCATTGTGATCGCCAAATCGCTGGCCGAGAAGCTATTCGGCACCGCCGATGCTTTGGGGAAAACCGTTCGGCTCGATACTAAAGATGCTTTCCAGGTAACAGGCGTACTGGCCGATCTGCCCAACAACACGCAGTTCAGCCAGCTCTCGTTCGTGTTGCCCTGGACGTATTTCACAACATCCGGCGGGGACTCTGACGGGTGGGTGTCGAATAACCAGTATACCTTTGTGCTGCTCAGGGATCAGGCCGATCCGGCGGCGGTTACTGCCAAGATAAAGCGCGTCACGGCCGAACACCTCAACGGCGTGATAGACGATGTGTCGCACCGGCAGATTTTTCTGCACCCGGCCAGCCGCTGGCATCTGTATTCGAAACAGGAGAACGGACAGCTGGTTGGCGGGCGGATCGTTACGGTGCAACTGTTCGGGGTTATTGCGGCGCTTATCCTGCTGATCGCCGCCGTTAATTTCATCAACCTGAGCACGGCCCGGAGCGAAAAACGCGCTAAAGAAGTTGGCATCAGAAAGGTGGCTGGTGCCCAGAAATCGGCGCTGGTGTTTCAGTTCATCAGCGAATCGGTGTTGTTCGCTTTTGTGTCAGGCCTGGTGGCCTTGCTGATCGTTGTTCTTTGCATTCCCACGTTCAACACTCTCACGGGTAAGCAACTCTCGCTGGATGTTGCCTCCGTTCAATTCTGGGCGGGTGCGCTTGGCTTTGTCGTCTTCACGGGCCTGCTGGCTGGCACGTACCCAGCTTTTTTCCTGGCTAGTTTCCAACCGGCCACCGTTGTCAAAAGCGGCGTACGGTCGGCAAACACGGTGTTCTCGCTGCGGAAGGGGCTGGTGGTGACGCAATTCACGGTTGCCATCGTGCTCATCATTGCCACGGTGGTGATCAGGCAGCAGATCAATTATGCCCAGAGCCGGGAGAGTGGCTACGACCAGAACAACCTGTTGTTCACTTGCCTACCAGACGAAGTAGCTACGCAGTATGGCTCGTTGCAGCAGGAGTTGATCCAGAGCGGTGCGGCGGTGTCGGTCAGCAAATCGCTGGGGGCCATTACCAACCTCAATTCCCGCCAGTGGGGGTTGTCGTGGCCGGGTAGTACCAAAGCGGAGAAAGACATCGAATTCGACCGGTTTGCGGCCGATGCCAACTTCGCGAAGACCACCGGCACCCGACTGCTCGCCGGGCGTGACATCGACGTTCGCAGCTATCCGACTGATTCAACGGCGGTACTGCTCAACGAAACGGCGGTGAAAACGATGCACCTTAAAGAGCCACTGGGCACCCTGGTCCATTTTGATAGCCGCGACTGGCAGGTGGTGGGCGTGGTGAAGGACTTCATCTTTGCTTCGCCCTATGACCCGATCAACCCGGTTATCGTGGGTGGACCGGGTGGGTCAATGCCGCTGTCGTGGCTGAGTATCCGGCTGAATCCCGCCAACACCACAGCCCGGAATCTGGCAACTATCGAAGCGATCTTCAGGACCTACAACCCGGCTTACCCCTTTGCCTACACCTTCGCCGACGAATCGTATAAGGCCAAGTTTGCCGAAGAACAGCAGACCGGCTCATTGACCAGTCTGTTCACCGTCCTGACCATCTTTATTTCCTGCCTCGGCCTGTTCGGGCTGGCGGCCTACACGGCGCAGCAGCGGACTAAAGAGATCGGCGTCAGGAAAGTGCTGGGCGCGTCGGTGAGCAGTATTGTGCAGCTGTTGACCAAAGAATTTATTCAATTGCTGCTGGTCGCTTTTGTCATTGGGGCACCGCTGGGCTGGTATGCCATGGAAAAATGGTTGCAGGACTACAATTATCGCATCGCCATCGGCGTGGGTGTTTTTGCGCTGACATTGGTGTCGGCCGTTGCGATCATACTGGTGACGGTCAGTTTTCAGGCGATCAGGGCGGCATTGACAGACCCGGTGAAAGCCCTGCGGGCTGAGTAAGGCCATGAAAGCGAACAAACCCGGCTCTTCGTCTCAGCGTCCCCAACCGCCCCGCTGGCCCGAGAAATTACTCGGCTGGCTGGTTGCGCCCCACCTGCGCGAAGAGGTGCTAGGCGACATGCACGAACGCTTTTACCGACGTACCCAGCGGCTGGGTGTGGTCAAAGCAAAACGACGATACTGGCAGGATGTGCCGGCCTATATGCGGCCCCGATTTATCAGACGGGAACCACAGGAATACCCCAATCCAACCTTCAGCGATATGATCCGCAATTACCTTACCATCTCGTTCCGGACGCTAAGCCGGAACAGGCTCTATACGACACTCAACGTGGCGGGTCTCTCGTTTGGCATCACGTGCTTCCTGCTGATCGGGCTGTACGTATTCGATGAACTGACGTTTGATCGGCAACACCGTAAAACGGATCGGATCTACCGGGCCATTCAGCACAAAAAGACACCGGCCGAAGACCTGACCATTGCCGCGTCGAGCTTCAAGGTGTCTGAAGAAGCGAAAAAACGGATCGGCGAAATCGAGAACTCCGCCCGCATTGTCAGAACGGGACGGGCCAATATCTCGAATCCGGCAAACAAGAATTCGTTTCAGGAAACCATTGCCTTCGGAAACGCCGGTTTGCTGGAGGTGTTTGATTTTGAGGTCGTTGACGGGGTCATCAAGTCGGCGTTGACTGAGCCGAACACCATCATCATCGTGGAAGAACTGGCGCAGTGCCTCTTCAACAGCACGCAGGTGGTTGGTAAAACGATTGATTTTGAATTGGATAAGCCGCTCAGAATTACGGCTGTTCTGAAAAACCACCCCCGCAACTCGAGTTTCACCGTCAACGCGGTCGTTTCAGAAGCCACCATCAGCAGCGACAGTGAGTTCGCCGACTGGATAGCCAATTGGGATTCGCAGACGTTTCAAACGTTTTTCCTGCTGAAAGAAAAAGCCAACCCGGACGTAGCGGCGGCGAAAATCACCCAGTTGCTCAACGCCAATATGCGCCACGAGCCAGGTACGTCGGTATCGTATACGCTGCAACCCCTGGCCGATATTCACCTGTTCTCCGAACACATTGTGGACGGTGCCCGCAACGGAAACGTAGAAGCGACAGGTCAGGGAGTGCTGCTGTATATCAAACTCTTTGCCATCGTGGCCTTGTTTGTGCTGCTTATTGCCTGCATCAACTACATGAATCTGGCCACGGCCCGGGCGTCTAACCGGTCGAAAGAAATCGGCGTTCGCAAGGCTAGCGGTGCGTTTCAGAGCCACCTCATTCATCAGTTCCTGACCGAGTCGCTGGTGGTTACCGCAATCTCGTTTCTGCTGGCCATCGGGCTGGTGAACCTGCTGTTGCCTGCGTTCAATGAATTTACCAACAAAGAACTCTCGCTTGGGTTTCACACCGACTACCGCATCTGGCTCTACAGCCTGCTGGCGCTGGTTGTTACGGGGCTGGTGTCTGGGAGTTACCCGGCTTTTTTGCTGTCAGGGTTCAGTCCGCTGTTGTTGCTGAAGAACCTCAAGCTGCAGAATCGGGGTGATCTGTCGCTGCGGAAAGGGCTGGTCGTGTTTCAGTTCACGATCTCGGTGGTGATGATCATTGCCACCATTGTGCTCTTCCAGCAAGTTCAGTTCATGAATACCAAACAGTTGGGCTTTACCAAGGAATTGCTGCTGGTGGTCGATATCAACAGTGGCAAGGTGCGGGCCGGGGCCGAAACGATTAAGCGGGAATTCAGCCGTATTCCTACGGTCAAACAGGTGTCGACAACCTCACGGGTGCCGGGCGAATGGAAAACGATTCCAACCGTTCGGGTCAAGACGGAAGGTAACGCCGACGAGGGGAAGGTAGCCTACTGGCTGGGCGTCGACGAGAATTTTACGAAGACCTTCGAGGTGCAACTGGTCAACGGCCGCAACTTCACGGGTATGCGCGATTCGTCGTCGGTGATCCTCAACGAAACGGCGGCTAAACTGTTGGGCATTACCCAAGCCTCGGCGCAGCAGGTATCTATTCCGGCCCGGGCCATGGGCGGCAGTTTTCGCTCACTCAACGAGGCAAATACCCCTTTCAACGCCCGGGTGGTCGGGATCGTGAAGGACTTTCATTTTCAGTCGCTGCGCGAAAAGATTGCGCCGATGGTGTTGGGGTATGAGCATAACCCGGTGCACAACATCGACTATTTCACCGCCCGAATCGAAGGCAAGGACGTACCTGCAACGCTGGCCAGCATGAAGAATATTCTGGCCGGTATCGACCCGACGCACCTGCTCGAATACCATTTTCTTGATGAACAACTGGCCCGCTTTTACGCTGAAGACCATCGCCGAGAAACGCTGCTGATCTGGGTGGCACTGGCTACGATTGTCATTGCCAGCCTGGGCCTGTTCGGACTGGCGACCTACGCGGCCGAGCAACGCATCAAAGAGATTGGCGTTCGCAAGGTGCTGGGCGCATCCGTGGGGAGTATCGTGGCCCTGTTGGCAAAAGATTTCCTGAAACTGGTGGTCGTGTCGATCCTGATCGCTTCGCCCATTGCGTGGCTGGCCATGGGGCGCTGGCTCGATGAGTTCGCCTATCACATCACATTCCCGTGGTGGTCGTTTGCCCTGGCGGGGTTCGTGGCGCTGGCCATTGCGTTCCTGACGGTCATTTTCCAAAGCCTGAAAGCCGCCCTAATGAACCCTGTGAGAAGTTTGCGGAGTGAATGACGGGTAGTTGGGAGAAAGTTTAGCTGAACCGGCACAACGTAAGAAGGTTACGTTGTGCCGGTTTTATTATTACAGCGAAATACAACAACCATCATTACAGGGAATCAGGAAACCGAATGAACGCTACCATCAACCAGGTCTGGCCTTACCAGCAAGACCAGATGAACCTACCTGTCGCGAATCTCGACGCGGCATTACCCTTCTACCAAACCGTTCTGGGTTTTCGGTTGGTATCTCGAAGGGACCTGCCTCACAAGTCGGCCGTCATTACCCGGGACGGTATTCAGCTGGGCCTGGCCGAAAACGGCGGAGACCCCGCCCAGGATGGCTGTTTCTTAGCGGTCGATAACCTGGATGCTGCTTTTGCCGAGTTAAAAGCTAATGGACTGCCAACAGACCGCCCAACATTCGACTACCAGAAACATGGCGAAACGGTTTGGAAGGTCTTTTTCGTCGTAGCTCCCGACGGACTCTGCTATTGCTACGGCGAACGCCAACCGTAGCGCATCTGCCTGGCCGCAGCCCGGTACGATGTTGCACGCTGTGTTGGTGCCACGAGCCGGGTTGCTTTCACGTGACTAGGGCAAACAGTGCATTGACAACGCTACCAGTAGCTCCTGTCAATTCTCGTGTAGCGTTCGGTATTCGTTGGGCGACTGGCCAACCCGTTGCTTGAACAGCCGGTTGAAATGCTGAGGGTATTTAAACCCTAGATCGTAGGCAATTTGGCTGACCGATTTGCTCTGGTCGAAGATGCGTTCTTTCGCCACATCGATCACCTTCGCCTGAATGTATTCCTGCGCCGTTTTGCCGGTTTCCTTTTTGATCAGGTCGCCAAAATAGTTGGCCGACAAGTTTAACTCGCCCGCGCAATAGGCCACCGAAGGCAGGCCAACTGTTTGCGGTTTATCGGTTTGAAAATACGCATTCAGTAACTTCTCGAACCGCTCCAGAACGCCCTGGTGCACATGATTCCGGGTAATGAACTGGCGGTCATAAAAACGAACGCAATAATTCAGGAATAGCTCGATACTATTGACAATCAGTCTTTTACTGTGCTTGTCGATAGCGTGTTGTAATTCGTACTCGATTTTTGCAAAGAAATCCAGCACCATTTCCCGTTCCCGCTTGGATACGTGCAGCGCTTCGTTCGATTGGTAGCTGAAGAAGGTGTAGTCCTGCATGTGGCGGCCTAATGCCGTGCCGTGAATCAGATCCGCGTGGAAGACCAGCCCGTATCCTTTAGGCTGATAGGTCTCTCCATTGCTGTTCATGCCGGCCACCTGGCCTGGTGCCAGAAAAACCAGGGTCCCTTCCTGATAATCATAGGTATGACGACCATACACCAGATCGCCGCACTTCACATCTTTCAGCAGAATGGCATAGAAGCCAAAATACATACCCGAGCCTGTTCTGGGGGCTGCTTTCGAGAAGTCGATGACACTGATCAGCGGGTGTAGCGTTTCGTGGTTATTGAATACGTTGTAATCACTGATTGTCTCGAAGCGTCGCAGGGTGTCCATTGCCTTGTTGGTTTATCTACCTCAAAATTATCACTTTACGAACACACCATCTGAGGCGTGTTGGCGAATCAGTAATAGTGGTAATAACTCCCGTAATCTGTATACCAGTCAGCCTGAGAAATAGGAAAACCTTTGTACAGGCGGGTACAACTCCAGATTTAAGTGCGCGCGCTATCAACCGAATTACCTAAACCAGAACGCTGTGAAACAACTACTCCTGGCAGTAGCCCTCCTGGCTACCAACGTCTTACAGGCGCAACAATCCATGCCTACGGTTCGTACCGCATCCGGAATCGTCCGTGGTGTAACTGAAGGTGATGTCGCCAGTTTCAAAGGAATTCCCTACGCCGCTCCACCAGTCGGCGCCAATCGTTGGCGTCCACCCCAGCCCGTTGTTACCTGGCAGGGCGAGCGGGATGCAAGCAAGTTTGGCGCGGATGCGCCGCAACGGGGATTTGGACCGGGTGCCGCTGCCATGTCGGCCAACTCATCAGAAGATTGCCTGTTCCTCAATTTGTGGCGGCCCGCCAATGCCACCGAGAAAGCAAAGCTTCCGGTCATGGTCTGGATTCATGGCGGCGCGTTCGTATTTGGTAGCGGTTCCCAGCCCGACTTTTCGGGTGTTCAGTTCGCCAAACAGGGTGTCATTCTGGTTACGTTCAACTACCGGCTGGGCCGACTGGGCTTCTTTGCGTTTCCTGCCCTGAGTAAAGAGAATCCGGGCGAGCCAAAGGGCAACTACGCCTATATGGATCAGATTGCCGCCCTCCAGTGGGTACAGAAAAATATTGCTGCGTTTGGCGGAGACCCTAAAAACGTGACCATTTTCGGTGAGTCAGCGGGTGGTGTTTCGGTGCTTTCACTGTTGTCTATTCCGGCGGCAAAAGGTCTTTTCCAGAAGGCAATCAGTGAATCGGGTGGTGCCCGCGATGGTGTGCTGACCGGTCGGCCAATCAATAAAGAAAACGCGGATGTACATTATCCGATATCGGCTGAAACGATCGGCGTCAACTTCGCGAAACGGTATAACATCGACGGTACGGATGCAACTGCGCTGGCTAAACTCCGGGCGCTTTCTGCGTCAGAGATTGTTGACGGCGGACAGGAAACCGCCGGTCAGGGTGGGCCGCCAACGTACCCAGGGCCGATTCTCGATGGGAAGCTCGTGGTTGAAACGGCCGAGAGTGCTTTCAAAGCCGGCAGGCAGGCAAAGGTTCCGTTACTAATTGGATCGAACAGCGCCGAAGTACCCGCTGGTTTTGTCAATGCGACCTCGAAGGAAACGTTGCTGGCTCAGTTCGCGCCACTGAAGGATGAACTGGTTAAGGCCTATGATTCGGAGGGTACTACAGATTTCGCCAAAATGCTGTCGCTGGTCAACACCGACAAGGTGTGGGCCGAACCCGCCCGCTTCTCGGCAAGGTCTTTCGTTGCCAAGGGTTCACCGGCCTACTTATACCTTTTCTCATACGTGCCTACCGCTATGCAACAGTGGATGCGGTTTGGGGCCGCCCACGCGTCAGAGATTGGGTATGTGTTCGATAACCTGAGAGGCCGAAATGGCGTTACGGTTGCGCCCAAAGACAAAGAAGTCGCTCAGATGATGAACACCTATTGGGCCAACTTCGCTAAGAAGGGTAACCCCAACGGCAAGGGACTACCTCAATGGCCGGCGTACGATGCCAGCAAGAATGAGGTATTTGAATTCAAATCGGATGGGTCAGCCGCTAACACGCCCGATCAACGAAAAGCCAGGCTGGACGTGATGGAGAAGGCAGCCAACTCGACGAAAGTAAACTAAGGCAACCGGGTCTGGACCAGATGGAATATTGGTAGCAATACCTGTAATCTATATACCAGCCGACCAAGGAAAAGGCGAGACCTTTGTGCTGTAAACAAAATTGACACCATGCAACAAGTGACTTTGAACAACGGGGTTGACATGCCCATCCTTGGCTTCGGCGTTTTTCAGGTACCTGATCTGGCCGAATGTGAACGAAGCGTATTAGATGCCATCGCCACGGGCTACCGCTTGATCGATACGGCAGCTTCGTATGGTAATGAGGAGGCCGTAGGTCAGGCCATCAAAAAGAGTAACGTACCCAGAGAAGAACTATTCATTACAACCAAGCTCTGGATTCAGTCGGATGGCTACGAGGCTACAAAGAAAGCCTTCGATGCTTCCATGAAGAAGTTGCAACTGGATTACCTGGATCTGTACCTCATTCATCAGCCGATGGGCGACGTGTATGGCGAATGGCGGGCTATGGAAGAGATTTACAAATCGGGGCGGGTTCGGGCCATTGGCGTGAGCAACTTCCAGCCCGACCGGCTCATCGACCTGATCGTTCATAACGAGATTGTTCCGGCCGTTAATCAGGTTGAAACTCATCCGTTTCACCAGCAGATCGACACGCAGCAGTTCATGGTCGATAATAAGGTGCAGATCGAATCGTGGGGGCCTTTCGCCGAAGGGAAAAACGACCTATTCCAAAATGAGTTATTAGGCTCAATCGGCGCCAAATACAACAAAACCGTTGCGCAGGTTGTGCTGCGCTGGCTGACGCAGCGGGGCGTGGTGGCCATTCCCAAATCGGTTCGGAGAGAACGCATGGAAGAGAATTTCAACAGCCTCGATTTTGAGTTAACTGCTGAGGACATGGAAGCCATCAAAGGGCTGGACACGAAGGCTAGCCTGTTCTTCGATCATCGTGATCCGGCCATGGTGAAATGGTTGGGCGAACGGAAGCTGAATTAAGACAAACATTAACATTGAAAACAATGCGTATCAATAAACTGATTCTGGGTTTAGCCGTCGCTGCTCTGTCGTCGCAGGCCCTGGCACAAAATGCACCTATCTTTCCCAAAGGGCCACTAGCTACCACCAAAACCCACGTTGGCGATGTTTGGCTAAGCGAAGTGAGTGGCCCTGACAGCACCTTCGCGTTCAGCATTGCACAGGCCATTTTTGCCCCCGGTGCCCGACTCGACTGGCATTCGCATCCGGGCGGTCAGGTGCTGATGGTCACCGATGGGGTTGGGTATTACCAGGAACGGGGCAAGCCAAAACAAACCGTCCGGAAGGGCGAGGTGATCAAATGTCCGCCCGGCGTTGAGCACTGGCATGGTGCAACGCCCACAAGTGGCTTCGGCTACCTAGCCACGTCGCCAACCCAGAAAGGGAAAACGATCTGGTTCAAACGGGTAACCGATGAAGAATACGGCCCCACGAAATAAGCAGGTAACACATCGCATAAACCCCAATCGACCATGAACGTACCCAGTGATCTCAAACGCGTAAATGCCTTTTTGACCGCGTCCATTATTGGCCTTTGCTTTCTGCTGGTAAGCGGACAGGGAGCCTTCGCCCAGGCCAGCAAAGCAGGTGCTGGCTCCAGCGCGGAACAGGAAGTCATTGCGCTATCGAAAGACAAATGGCAATGGATGTCCGACAAGAATGTCGATAAACTGACTGCCTTGTTCGACGATAAATCGATGTTCGTTCACATGGGTGGAACCTGGGGCAAGAAGCAGGAGCTGGACATCATCAAGAGCGGAAACATCTGGTACAAGAAAGCCACTGTCCATTCAACAACGATCAATATGATTGGCAACACGGCCATCCTGTTGAGCGATCTCGACCTCGTTGCCGTAGTGGGTGGCAATGAAGTGGTCAATCCGTTCATGGTGACGGAAGTGTATGTGAAGGAAAACGGCAAATGGACCATGGGGCAACTCTCATTCTCCAAGCTGATGCGGCCGGTTAAAAACTAGCCGCAAAATCGTTGTAAGCGTCATTCTGGAATCGCCGTTGGTACGGCGTACGGGATACGCATGTCAATAAACATCAGCGAGTTATCTGTATTTCCCCTCCGAAGTGCAACAGTAAGCTCAACTACTAAGACGATGGATCACTCAACTGACAAGTCAACTACCGGCGTTAGCCGACGCAATCTCCTGAAAACCGGACTGGCAATGTCAGGTGTGGCCCTGCTCCCTCGCGTGTCAAACGCAAAACCGGTGATGTCAACAGGTGATCAATCGAATGCGCAAGCAACCGCCAAGCCCGGTCGTCGTAAACTGGGTACGTTGGAGGTTTCCAGCATCGGGCTTGGAGTACAGAATATGAGTCGTACCTACCAGACGACGATTCCTTCCCGCACCCAAATGCATACCATCATTCGGACGGCGTTCGACCAGGGTGTTACCTTATTCGATGCTGCCGAGGCGTACGGGCCTTTCGAGGTGGAACGCATACTGGGGGAAGCGCTGGTGCCTATTCGGAATAAAGTGGTAATCGAAACCAAATTCGGCTGGAACATCGACCAGAAAACCGGTCAGCGTCTTCCCGGCTTGAACAGTCGTCCCGAGCACATTAAAGAGGTCGTGGATGGTATGTTGACACGTCTTCGCACCGACCGGATTGATTTGCTCTACCAACACCGGGTCGATCCGGCCGTTCCGATTGAAGACGTGGCGGGGGCCATCAAAGACCTGATCAAAGCAGGGAAGGCACTGCACTACGGCCTGTCTGAACCGGGGCCGCAAACCGTACGGCGTGCCCATGCCGTTCATCCGGTTACGGCCATTCAGAATGAATACTCGCTTCTCTGGCGCGGACCGGAACAGGTCATTCTTCCGCTCTGTCAGGAACTCGGTATCGGTTTCGTGCCCTGGAGTCCGCTGGGCGTCGGTTTTCTAACCGGAGCCATCGACGCTAACACCCGGTACGCACCCGGCGACATTCGCGGCATGGAGTCCCGGTTCTCGCCTGAGAATATAACCCACAACCTGGCCCTGCTGGACGTAGTAAAAAGCTGGGCTGCCAAAAAGAAAGCAACGCCCGCGCAGGTATCGCTGGCCTGGCTGCTGGCGCAAAAACCGTGGATTGTGCCTATTCCGGGTACCACGCAGATGGAGCACATGCTCGAAAACGTCGGGGCCGCTGATGTCCGGTTTACGGCCGATGAGCTAACCCAATTCAATGCCGAAGTAGTCAAAATCGAGGTCAAGGGCGAGCGTCTGCCGCAAATGGTGCTTGCGTTTTCTAATGTAGAAGCTCCCGTGAAGAAATGAAGCGGGAGTGAGCTGATCCAGCCTAAAAGAGAGAAAACGCCAGGTACGTTACTGGAAAGACTCTGGCGCAGACCAAAACCATAGCCGCATGAAAATACTGATTTTAGGGGCTGCCGGGCAGATAAGTAAACTGCTGACCGACGATCTGTTGGCCCGAACGGACAATGCGCTTGTCCTCTATGGTCGGAATGCCACAAAAAGGCTCAGGGTACATGCTGCGTCCCGCGTACAGATCGTCGATGGTGATTTCAAGGACCGGAAACTCCTGAAGCTGGCCATGCAGGATGTGGATGTCGTGTATCTCAATTCCATGCATGATTCGGACGGTATCGATGCCATCATAGACACCATGCAGGAACTGCATGTGAAGCGGATAATCGTCGCTTCCATCCTTGGTATTTACGATGAAGTGCCCGGTGCCTTTGGGGCCTGGAACAAAAGCATGGTGGGTGTTAGTGGGATAAAAAAACAGGCCACGCATGCCGCCAAGCTTGAAAAAACGGACCTCGACTACACCATTCTACGCCTGACATGGCTTTACAACCGGACAGGCAACCGTACTTATATGCTCACCCAAAAAGGCGAACCCTTTGTTGGGGCGCAGGTGACCAGGGAGGCCGTCGCTCAACTTATTGTCGACATAATCGCCGATCACACGGGCCAATACAACCGGACAAGCTTAGGCGTTAGTGAACCCAATACCAACTGGGACAAGCCGTCATTCTACTAATGCCCCATAGGTGCACGAGCCTGCTCTAACCTGTAATATTGGTAGTGCATGCCGTAATCTGTATACCAAACAGACAGGCAATCGGTCAGACCTTTGTAGAGCAAAGACGGTTCGTTCTCATCATCAGTATTGTTTGAACGGATACGCTGCCACAGGAATGTTTTGTTTAGGTGGTCGGCTATGATTACGCTCGCTCAGCACGAACAGTCAGTTATCTGACGTGGACTGAAGATCGCTACCCTTTCTTCGCTCGGCCTGAAACTCGGTGTTGGCCCTCTTTCGTGAAGCCCACCGGGTGTGAGTTGGCTAATCAACGCTATAGCCGCCGATACCCGATTCACTCCGGACGATAGCTGTGGAGTCATGGTACTCACCAGAGCAAAGCAAGTCAATATCAAATTAGCTTCAGCACGTTATGAAAATGACCTTTTTGATAGTACACGGACTGGTAACGTTCCTGCTGTTGATCGGTGCTTGTTCTTCTCGAACGGAGAATGGTCAGGTTACAGAGAATGTTACCGTTGACCCGAGCAACGGGTTACCAAGCAACGCGGTGCCCGGCAAGGTGTTAATCGTGTACCTGTCGCGGACGAACAACACGAAAGCAGTAGCCGACATGATTCACAAGCGGGTAGGGGGAACGCTGGTGCCGCTCGAATTGGTAACTCCTTATCCGGAGAATTACCGGGCAACGGTGGAGCAGGTGGTCAAGGAAAATGAGACTGGTTTCCTGCCCCCATTAAAAACGAAAATTGACAACATTCAGCAATATGACGTGGTGTTTGTGGGCTTCCCGACCTGGGGGATGCAGCTTCCGCCACCCATGAAAAGCTTTTTACGTCAATATGAGCTAAGGGGCAAAACCGTCGTTCCATTCAATACCAATGGCGGTTACGGCATTGGTAGCACGTTCCAAACCGTGAAAGAGCTTTGCCCTAACAGCAGCGTACTGGAAGGTTTTACCGTCCGTGGCGGCTCAGAACGGGATGGCCAATTGCTGGTTATTCAGGGTAGTAAGGCAAACGAAGTTGAAACGGATGTGCTGAACTGGTTAAAAAAGATCAAGGTGATCTAATCTATCGCCAGTCATTACCCGGCACGTTTGACGTGAATCAGTGACCCGGTAGTTTAATACTCATACGTTAACATCAACAGTTATGGCAATTATCAAGTGCACTATCAATGGTAAGGAGTATTCGCTCGACCTCGACCCGCAAATGCCATTGTTGTGGGCCATTCGGGATGTAGTGGGCCTGAAAGGTACCAAGTATGGCTGCGGGGTGGCCCAGTGCGGCGCCTGTACGGTTCACCTCAACGGGGAGGCGGTACGGTCCTGCGTAACCCGCGTTAGCCGGGTGGCCGGGCAGAACATCGTCACGATCGAAGGCCTGTCTCAGCACAATGATCACCCGGTTCAACGGGCCTGGCAGGAGATCGACGTACCCCAGTGCGGCTATTGCCATTCCGGGCAAATCATGTCGGCGGCTGTGCTGCTTCGCGAAAACCCAAACCCGACCGATGCCGACATTGACGCGGCGATGGCTGGGAACATTTGCCGCTGCGGAACGTACCTGCGCGTACGCAAGGCCATTCACCTGGCCGCTGGTATGGAACCCAAGGTGAGCAGCAGTAACGAATAAACCGGCTGGTCAACGCCACCGGGTACACTCTCAACGTTATCCTATGAAGAAGCAAGCAACCAAGTATATGCGTCGGTTCCTGACTCGAAAAACGGCAACCATACTATCGGTGGGCCTATTTACGACGACTGTCATTACGTCGGCCTTTACCGAATCGGCAGAACCAGCGCCTCAGCCGCTGCGGTCTGTGGCAGAGCCAATCAAAAAAGACAGCGTGGCCTCAGTGAAAGCCTTTGCCAGCGTCTATAAAGTCCTGATGAGCCCGCGTTGCATGAATTGCCACCCGTCGGGCGATGTACCGCTCCAGGGCGACGATAGCCACCTGCACACGATGGCTCCCCAGCGCGGTACCGATGGCAAAGGCATATACGCCATGAAATGCGCCAACTGCCATCAGCCCAGCAACGTACCTGGGTTGCACACCCCACCGGGTAATCCCGACTGGCACCTGCCTCCCGCCACGGCACGCATGGTTTTTCAGGGCCGTAACGCGCATCAGCTAGCCAAGCAACTGGTTGATGTTAAGCAGAATGGAGGAAAGGATACGAAGAAGCTACTGGAACACGCCGACGACGGATTGGTGCTGGCGGGCTGGAACCCCGGCGAAGGCCGCACGTTGCCCCCGATGAGTCACGCTGCCTTTAAAAAAGCCTGGACAACCTGGATCGAAACAGGGGCCTTTGCCCCGGCTCCCTAAGCAGTAGCCGCCGACACTATATTGGTGGCTTTCCCGTATCTAATCGACTGATTCCGTACACGTATACTCAACTCACTTATGGATTCGCAAGCATTCACCCGACGCAATTTCCTTAAAGTATCGAGCCTGACCGGGGCGCTGCTCTCGCTGGGCTTTTACCTCCCGACCAACGCCGAAGTCGCCGAAATTATCAAGACCGCCGAGGCGGATAACTTCGGGGTGGCCATGAACGCCTGGATTCACATCGACACGTCGGGCAAGGTGACCATCTTCTCGCACCGGGCCGAAATGGGGCAGGGTGTTTACCAGTCCATTCCTCAGATGATTGCCGAAGAACTGGAAGTCGATCTGGACAAAATTGACATCGTCTTTGCGCAGGGCGACCAGAAGAAGTTTGGCAATCAGGTGACGGGCGGCAGTTCCACCGTGCGGACTTCGTATAAAAACCTGCTCAATCTGGGCGCAACGGCCCGCGAGATGCTCATTCAGGCGGCCGCTGCGAAATGGAACGTACCCAAAGCCGACTGCTACGCTCAATCCGGGTACGTTATCTATAAACCAGCAAGTGGTGCCGAGAAACGTATGCACTATGGCGAACTGGTGGTCGATGCACAGAAGCTGGAGACGCCAAAAAACGTGGTGCTCAAAAAACGATCGGAGTATAAGCTGATCGGCAAACCGTTGCGTCGGCAGGATACACCGTTGAAAACCAACGGCACCGCCACGTTCGGACTCGATAAAATGATTCCGGGTATGCTGTATGCCGCTGTGGAGCGCAACTCCCGGCTGCGCGGTAAGGTCAAAAGCTTCGACGATACCGCCGCTCGCAAAATTCCCGGGGTGAAGCACGTGGTGAAAACCCGAATGGGTGTATTCGATACCTACCGCGAAGGCGTAGCCGTGGTGGCCACCTCAAGCTGGGCGGCCATTCAGGGTAAGAAAGCCCTTAAAATCAACTGGGACGACAGCGGTTTTGAACACCTGAACACGGACGAGATTTTTCGGCGTCAACGAGAAGCATTGAAAACCAAGGAAGGTCTGTCGTTCAAAAAGCAGGGCGACCCTGTGTCTGTTCTGGCAAAGGCGTCTCAAAAGCTGGATGTCGTCTACGAAACGCCGTATCAGTACCATAGCTGCATGGAGCCGCTCAACTGCACAGCGCATTACCAGGCCGACAAGCTCGAAATCTGGGGCCCCATTCAGGCACCCGACTGGGTACAGGACTACATCAGCAAGGAGATGAACATCCCCCGCGACAAGGTTATCGTTAACATGACGTTTCTGGGCGGCGGCTTTGGCCGGAAAGCCTTCATGGACTATCCCCACGAGGCTGCTATCATCTCAAAAGCAATCGGAGCCCCCGTTCAGGTGATCTGGACACGTGAAGACGACGCCACGCAGGGCCCTTACCGGCCGGGCATCTCGTATCGGTGCGAGGGGGCGCTGGAGAATGGGCAGATCAGCGCGTTCAAGATCAAAATGGCCGGGCAGAACACCAATCACTGGCGGGGTGGCAAGAAAGATGAACCCAACCGCAGCACGTCGGAAGGATTCCTGAAACCGTATACGGAGAGCATCAAGAACCTGAGTATCCAGGATATTCCGTTCGAAACCCCGATTCCGGTTATGTGGTGGCGGTCAGTGTATGCGTCGACCAACGGGTTTGCCTACGAAAGTTTTATCGACGAACTAGCTCATCAGGCCGGGAAGGATCCGATGACGTTCCGGCGCGATCACCTGCCCGAAGAACGCCTGCACCGGCTCATCGACAAAATGGAGGCCGTGTCGGGCTGGAAGAGTCGCCAGAAAGGTGCCGGTTACGGAGTGGCTATTACCGAATGTTTTTCGAGCACGGTAGGGCAAATCGTGAAAGTATCGAAAAGTGCAACGGGCGGGGTGAAAATCGATCAGGTATGGGCTGTCATGGATTGCGGCTGGTACGTGAATCCGGACACGATCAAAGCCCAGGTCGAAGGCTCGATTGTGATGGCCATCGGCGCGGCAACGCAGCATCAGGTGACGTTTAAAGACGGTATTCCGGTCGACAAGAATTTTTACTCGTACCAGTTGCCACGTATCACCGATATTCCACCCATCGAGGTGTTCATCATGGAAAATGAAGAGGCGGCCGGTGGCGTTGGTGAGCCGGGTTTGCCCGCCTTTGCTCCGGCGCTGACCAACGCCATTTTCGATTTAACAGGTAAGCGCATCCGAACGCTGCCTTTCAGTCTGGCCTCCGTTTAACAGAATCCAAACCAGTACTTTCTTTATCATCATAACCTGCACCCACATGCGCATTTCGTTGCTCCTGCTAGTCGTTGGCTCCTTGATGGGAATCGGTCGTCTCAACGCGCAAAACCGACCGAATCAACCGGCTACCTTGTCAGTGAAGCAACAACGCATTGTCAGTATCGCGGCCCTGACGGCGAAGGGAGACTTGCAAAAGCTACAACCGGCTCTGGCTGCGGGACTGGACGAGGGGTTGACTGTCAATGAGATCAAGGAAGTGCTAGTGCATCTGTACGCCTATTGTGGATTCCCCCGGAGCATTCGTGGTTTGCAGACATTGATGGCGGTACTGGACGAGCGGAAGAAAAAAGGCATTTCCGATAAAATGGGCAGGGTGGCTTCGCCCATAACTAGTAACGTACCCAAATACGAGCGCGGCAAAAAAGTACTCGAGCAACTGTCTGGCCAACCTGAAACCGGTCCAAAGCGGGGCTATGCTGCGTTCAGCCCGGAGATTGAGGTTTTTCTGAAAGAACATTTGTTTGCCGATATCTTCGAGCGGGACGTGCTCAGTTATGCCGACCGGGAACTGACAACCATTTCGGTGCTGACCAGTATCGGGGGCGCCGAACCCATGTTGCAGAGCCATCTGGGGCTCTGTTTGCATGTGGGCCTGACCGGACCCCAACTGGAGCAGGCGATGGCGGTGATTGAAACCAGCCTTGGCAAATCGGAAGCCGACGCTGGCCGGGCGGTTTTGACCCAGGTTTTGGCGGCAAAACTGTAAAATGAAAGACGAAGGGTATTTGACAGGTAAATTCATGAAAAACAACGTGATTGGCCTGATGGCTGTTGGTTTATTGGTCTCGCTGATCGGTGGTCAGGTAAGCGCCCAAACCCGAAAAGAGCCTGTGACGGACGCGGGCGCTATTTTCCCGAAAGGACAGCGGGCGCCGGCTACCAACTTCACCGGCACCGTCTGGGTGCAGCAATTGATCGAGGCCGACAGTGCGATGAATGTTCCGGTTGGGTACGTCACCTTCGAGCCAGGGGCACGCTCGAACTGGCATCGGCACGCGGGCGGTCAGGTGCTGCTGGCACTGGGTGGCATTGGGTACTATCAGGAGCAGGGAAAACCCATCCAGATTCTTCGAAAAGGCGATGCGGTAAAATGCCCCCCGAACGTACCCCACTGGCACGGTGCATCGCCAACGGTTAGTTTCATGCAGGTCGCTATCACCCCCAATACCGCTACCGGTCGGGTAGTTTGGATGCAGCCGGTGACCGATCAGGAGTATACTAACCTGAAACCATAAGGACACCAATCACCTAATGCTAAATGGGCATTTTGACTGTTTGGTGATTGGTAAGCCAGTGAAACAACAATCCGTAAACCGTTTACTTCTCATCACGGTAGTAGTATCGGTTGCAGTGATGAGCGGACAAGTTGCCATATCGATGCATATCTTAACCTTGTTGGTCACAGCGAATGGGGATCGGCTCACGTCTGATTTTATCGCGGGTAGCAGTAGCATTAATGCTGTGCCGGTACACAAGGAAATCCGTGGCCTGCGTAACAAAGGGTTGGTAATCAGCCGCGAAGAGCGCCCGCACCGGCTCATCGATAAATTGGAAGAAGTAACTTCTTCGAACTGCTCGAGAAAAAGACGAACCTAGCCAATCTCGATACCCCTATTCGAATGCGCTCGGCTACAGCGTATGTGGCGAAATTAAACCAGAATCCGAGCTGCCTAAATGGACTAGTGAAGAAGCATACCAGATAACCCGTTAACACGCTCATCACAAATCGCCTGCTGGAAGAGAGTAAAGCCTGCTGGTGCAGACCGACTGGACCTTGCAGGAAATAAGACGCATCATTGGCTTTGCCGATCAACCGAACTTCAGCCAGTTCTTTAAAAAATACGTAGGCATCGCGCCCGCTGAATTTCGGCGCTCACCCATCTCGCCAGACTATGAGGGGTGAGTCAGTTCAGTGCGTGTCAATAACTCACTTATAAAACCCCCACACCTCTCTGATAGTAGACACGGGTTTGGCAACCTTGATTGGTACAACGAATTCGGTGAGCAACACCCGGTCGGCATATCGTTCCGGGGTTAGTAGATTCACAGGTAGGTAGGCGTCTCGCGTATCCTGCGTATGGTCGTAGGTGAACGCAACCGGTAGGACATAACGCCCCTGGTAAGCGGGTTTGAGCGTGCCTGTCTGCTGTAAGGCGCGCTTCGCCGCCTTATCCAGCCCGTAGCCGACGTTCTCCGGACTGAGGGTGGCCACGTCGCCGATCTGCCCTTGCTCGTTAATGGTAAAGCCCACGTACACCCGCCCATACACCCCCGCCAGCCACGCCTGATTGGGGTAGACCAGTTCTTTGGTTAGTTGTTGGTTGAACAAGGCATCCGCACTCAACGCTGGTTTAGTCCGGTTGGCAACCGCCGATGCAGCATCATAGACCATTACCAACCGAATAGCTTCACTGATAGGGAGCTGTTTGGTAGACGCGTTTGTGGCAAGCGGAGTTTGTCGGCCGTGCAGCGTCTTGAGCAGCGAGGCTTCGTCGAGATCCGTCAATTCGGGTTGGGCATCTCCCTTCTGAATGTAGTAAGTCTCTTTTTGTTGGTAATATCCAGCGAAGACGCTGCGTTTGTCGTATCCGTTGGTCGTCAGCGTGGGAATCAGCCGCGAGGCTATACTTTTCGTGAGTTTGGTTGGCCCCTCATAGAGCACCGTCGTGTAGCGTTTTGCCATCCCGGCCGACAGGCTGCTGAGCTGTCGAACAAAGGTCAGGCCGCCGATGGTGAAGGCGTAGGGTGTTAACCGGGTGAGCGACGAATTTGCCTCAAAATGGCACAAGACTTCGTTAGCTACCAGGTCGTAGGCTAATTCGCAGGTAATCTCCTTCCCGCCAGGCTCTATCTGCACCCTGCCCATTTGCCAGGCAGGATAGGTTAGAAAGGGACTTCCCAGGTACGTTTCCTGCTTGTGGCTCGGCGCCGTCGATGAGCCTGACTCGTACACCTCACAGGTCGTCACGATTTGACCGTACACATCTTTACTAACTACGCACTGCGCCAGAGACGCATGAACGCCGCTGATTAAGAGAACCAGAAGCACGATAAACCGTCCCATTCTGCTAGTCAATACCTTTAAATGATAGTATTGTCATTAAAAAGAGATGATCCTTCGTTACTTACTTCAAGTAGCCGTTCAAAATTCCAGTTTAGCGGCGGCGGTCTGTGGGTAAAGCTATTCTTCTTTCTGTGATAAACTATTTGATAAGAAGTTGCCCGAAGACGCTTGGATTTTCCCTGTAAACCACCTGCTTTACCCTCGTTCCCAGGTTTATCCCGCCTGTAAATTTCACAGTAGTGAACTTTTTAATTCTTGAATCTGTAACTACTAATATTACAGTTATGAGCGGACAATTTGCCATATCGATGCATATCTTAACCCTGTTGGCCAAAGCGAACGGGGATCGGCTCACGTCTGATTTTATCGCGGGTAGCATCAACATTAACCCTGTTCTGGTGCGTAAGGAAATCAGTAACCTGCGTAACAAAGGCTTGGTAATCAGCCGGGAGGGCAAGCATGGTGGAAGCGAACTGGCCAAACCAGCCAGCCAGATTCGGCTTTCCGACGTGTTTCTGGCAACCCGACAGGGGGCCTTGCTGGGGAAGTCCCAGAATGTTCCGAATCCGGAGTGCCCAGTGGGTCGCCAGATCAACCAACACCTTGACTCGCTGTATGAGCAGGCCGAATCAGTTCTGATTCACCAATTAGCCGATAGTACCCTGGCTGATTTCAGCCAACAGTTTGACTGAATTTTTTTTGCCTAAAACTGTAATAAAAAATAGTACAGTATTATTCATAACCAACCAACAAGTACCCTTATGAAATTAGCACTTATTGGCGCTTCTGGCTTTGTAGGCGCGGCGCTCCTCGACGAAGCAGTCCGGCGCGGTCATTCAGTAACGGCGATTGTTCGGCATCCCGAAAAAATTAGCGTGACTGATTCCCTGACCCAGGTTAAACAGGCTGATGTACAAGCTATTGAAGCCCTGGCACAACTGCTGACGGGGCATGACGCCGTTATCAGCGCCTATAATGCCGGGTGGACAAACCCCAATCTCTACGATGATTTTCTGGCGGGTTCCAAAGCCATTGATCAGGCTACCCGGCAGGCATCTGTCAGCCGATTGCTGGTCATTGGTGGTGCTGGAAGTCTGGAAATAGCCTCGGGCGTTCAGTTGGTAGACACCCCCGAATTTCCTGCGGAGTATAAAGCAGGGGCAACGGCTGCACGGGATTACCTGAACACACTTCGCCAGCAGTCAACGCTGGACTGGACGTTTGTGAGCCCAGCTATTAATCTTTTTCCGGGCGAACGGACCGGGTCATTCCGTTTAGGCACCGACCAGCCCGTTTTTGATGAACAGGGCAACTGTAGCATTTCAGTGGCCGACCTGGCCGTTGCCGTGCTCGACGAAGTGGAGCAGCCGCAATTTATCCGTAAGCGGTTTACCGCAGGCTATTGATCAACGGCAGGCCGGGATGTGCGTTCCGGCCTGCAGAAACAACGTACCCACCCACGGTTAAATCCCTATGGCATGAAGGTCGAGACGATCCACGTCATCATTCAGGGGCTGAAGATTCTGGGTGCGCCCGTTGTTGAACACCCCAAAGAAGGACAAATCTTCCGGGCGTACCCAATCAGCCGCGTCAACCCCGAGCTGGACGATCTGGAAATCAGTCAGTGTCTGTTTGCGGGCAACGAGGCTGTCAAACTGAACTTCGACGAGACCAGTAAGCTGTTTTTGCATCCAATGGTCGGTACATTCGGAGCCGATAAAGGCGTAGGCTTATTTAAAAATGAGGCGACTATAGCTGTTATGTCAATACTGCCTGGTGATTTTCAGGTCGGTGAAGTAGCCTTCAGTGCCTACTTCGACCCATAGACCAATGCCTCCTGAAGCGCCCACGCCATGCTTCATATCCTTGACCAGCAGGTTGGGTTGTTTCGCTCCGTTCAGGTAGAGTTTGGCTTCTGATCCGTTCACCACGATCTTCATTGTAATCCATTCGTTCAGGGCCATGTCAGCGTACGACTCGTACCGCTCCGGGGCTTCTTTCCGCAGGCGATCAAATTTGTAGTCGGGGTAAGAGAAGTACTGGATGGAGTGGTTACGACGTACCTGATCGTCGGCGCGGCCATTGGTGGGGCGGATGTAAATACTCTCAAACTTGGCATTGGCCTCGTTGATCCTAAACGCTATGCCGATAAAGCCACGGGCCGTTTCCGGCGCGTTCTTCAGCAGTCGACTCAGCACCTTCACCTCGATGGTTCCGTTGGTGAAATCGACGCCCTGGAGCCGTACAAACGTCGGCTCGTCTACCTGTTGTATTGTCGAATCCTTCACGGCTCGGAGGGCCTCTTTACCCATTACCCGCGCAAACGACATGGATACCTGATTGGGTACCAGCCTGGCTTTCGTTAGCTTAATGGACTGAGCGTTTACAGTTGTTGAGCCGAGTAACGAGCAAATTACCAGCGCAGATAAGGCGCGTTTCATGCAATAAATTGGCGTTTGGGTTAACGGATTCATGGTCAATTAAGTCAATACGACAATCTTGCCGGTTCCCTGATTCTGTTTCATAAACCGGTGAGCATCTACAATCTGATCTAACCGAAATACCTGACTCACGGCGAGTTTCACCTGCCCTGTTTCAACCTCGCGGATAAACTCCTGACATACCGGGACTGAACTTCTGATCTGGCCGCTATCGAAAATTGTGAGTCGGACGGTGGCCGGAATAAACTCCATCGGGGCAAAATCGGCAATGGACCAGCTTTCAGCCAGCATACCTGTCATGCAGCCCGTTCCGCCCGGTTTAATACAGTGCAGCGAATCGCCGAGGGTAGACGTACCTACCAACTCCAACGTCTTATCGACGCCTTCGGGAAAAAGTGCCCGTACCTTATCGGCGAGGTGACCATCATCGATGAGCACATGCGAAGCGCCGTTGTCGAGTAAGGCCTTTTCTTTTTGCGGGTTCCGGGTGGTGGCAATGACCGTCAGCCCGGCGTTTTTAGCCAACTGAGTAGCCAACATCCCCACTGACGACGTACCTCCGCGAATGAGCAACGTTTCGCCGGATTTGATGCCTAGTGCCAGATGCAGCGAGCCATACACCGTCTGGAACATTTCGGGAATGGCCCCGAGTATCTCCCAGGGAAGCGTGCTGTTAAACGGATACGTAATGGCTTTGGGCACGACGGTGTATTCGGCATAGCTCCCGTCGAAATCACGGCCCATGCCCCCCATCATAGCCATTACCCGCTGGCCTTTGGCGTACTGGCCTGACGGGTCATTTTCGACCTCGCCTACGCACTCGATGCCCAGTACACGCGGAAACCGGACGTCGGGCGATAAGCCTTTGCGGGTCATCAATTCAGACCGATTCAGGCCAAAGGCTCTTACCCTAACAAGTACCTGCCCGTCGGCCGGAGCGGGAATGGGCCGCTCGTCAAGAATAAGCTCGTCGGCAGAACCGGGGCGGTAGAGAACGGCAGCTTTCATAGTAATTTACTGGTTTAAGAAGGGAGAGACGCTGGCCCAGACTGCCGGAAAATTAACCAGGAAAACCGGATGGGGTGCGTTGGGAATAATACTGAGCTGGCTATTTGGAATCATCTGATACGCCGCTATGACTGTTGCCAGAGGTGCATTCTGATCCCGCTCGCCCGACAGCACCAATACCGGACATTTGATGCTGGCAAACAACGTTTTACTGGCGGTCATGGTGTTGTAGAAATCGGCCAGTTTGGTCCAGTATTCCTGTAAACGGCCGGGCTCCGGCATCAGGGACAGCTGCTGTTTCCAGTACAGGCTATCCAGTCTGAAGGCTGTTCCGGTGTCTAAAATCACTTTGCGAAGCCCCGGCACTTGCTCACCGGCCCCAATAGCGACCAGTTTCCGAACCCGTGCCGGGTACATGCTGGCTAGTTTATAGCCTGTGTAGGCTCCATCGCTAAAGCCTAGCACCGTGACACTGTCGCTGGTCATGGCCTGAATGACCGCATACACATCGTTGGCCTTTTGCTCATACGTCATAGGGGTAGAACCAATCTCCGATCTGCCATGCCCTCTGGTGGAAATCGCTATGACCTGATAGGTCTTGGACAAACTATCAACAAAAGTGGCCATCTCGTACGTAGAACCATAGCCACCGCCGTGCAGCACAACCAATGGCCTGCCTTTTCCATACACCTCAACATAGATCCGGGCATCACCCGCTGTGATATAACGGCCTGCATTGGAATTATTGCCGTAGGGTATAGACCCTGAAGGTGAAGGCGTTGCCTGTGCAAAGTGACGCATCGTCGTCGACTGCTGCCCAAATGAGGTTGATGTACTAACTAGTAATACCAGGAGAAATCGCAGATGCATAACCGTGTGAGTTGCGACGGCAAAAGTCTCTCTTTACTAGTCCCCCAGGAATAAACTAGATTAAGAAATAGGCTTAAACTGGTTTAAGCCCAATGCGCTCAGGTGGCAATGGTTTTTCGGATTTTGCTGAGAAACTCAGGGGTGATGCCCAGGTAAGAGGCGATCTGCGTGTTGGGCAGGCGTGAGGCCAGAGCAGGGTATTCGTCAAGAAAAGCCAGGTACCGTTCCTGAGCGGTTGAGCTAATGGTTTGTAGCAACCGGTTCTGTAACTCAACGTACTTATCCTCGATAATGACTTTGAAGATCCGGTCGAGTTTAGGTACGTTCCGATAAAGAAAGTACAGGTCTTGTTGCTCAATCTGTAATACCACAGACGGTTCAACAGCTTCGATGAACAATTTACTGGGCTTTCCGGAATGGAAGCTGCCAATGTCGGCAATCCATTCGTTATCAGCGGCAAACTGGATGTTATGCTCAACGCCATTCCGGTCAATGGCGTACATGCGGAAGCAACCGGCCACCACAAACGAGTAGTGTTTGCAGGGAAAACCTTCCTGCAAAATAGCTTGCCGACGTTTAATGGACCGTTGGCTCACCCGCCCTTCAAAAAGTTGTTTTTCGCCCGTTTCCAGTGGAATAAACTGCTCGAAGTGGCTGATTAATGGCAGTAAAGTCAAATTGCTGGACAGATCCTGTTAACCACTGTCTGGTTGGCCCTTAAGACAAAGTAAACCCCAAATTTACCCAATATCCATAGGTACAGGCTAGTTTTCTGACAGGCCACCGTGGCAGACGCTGTAGCTGCCAGCATGTTGAGTGTACATAAAGGCTATTCTATTCATCGGCCGTTGGAATTGCCTGTTTTGATTCTAACGACTATTAATTATAACTATTCCCAGTACATAGAGGCGATACACTAGAGTGAGCCGTTCGATTTTACACTTTTCTAATTTCCTTTTCACGCGGTTATAATGCCGGCGAGGCTGTTTTGTATCACTCAACACGGATGCAATTAATGAAACGCCGACATTCTCCCTCGATTTTACTCTATAGCCTTGGGCTGGCACTCGCTTTCTCACTCGTCTTCAATGGCTTATTGTTGCACGAGCACAGCTTGCTACGGAGCGGCCATGGGTACGAAGTAAGCGGAGCTTCGTTTCCGGTTGGGTACGTTACGTGGCAGCATCAGTTTACAGAATGCCAGCGAGCTAATCAGCAGAAGGACAGCCTCATCTGGCAGTTGGAACATGCGGCCAATGCGCCGCCGGGCCGAGCTATCACCCTCCATCATAGCCATTTCAATTAAAATTTCCCATTTCACTCTACCACCTGGGTAAGTCATTACCGACCTGGCGCCAACCCGGGAACCGCCGTTTCTGACCAGAACAGGCAACGTGGCTGGTGCTCACTTATTTCCACAATAGTTATATGAAAAAAAGTCATGTGCTCATGGGCTTGTTTGCCCTTACTTGCCTCACAAGCTGCACGAAAGAAGAAGAAAAGAAAGAAGAAGAAGTTAATTACCGGGTGACCAGTCCATTGGTGAAAGATACGACGATCACCAAAGATTATGTGGCACAGATAAAGGCTATCCGTCATATCGAGATGCGGGCTCAGCAGCGGGGTTACATTCAAAACATTTACGTCGATGAAGGCCAATCGGTCAGGCAGGGCCAGATGATGTTTCAGATCATGCCCAAGCTGTATGAGGCTGAACTCCAGAAGGCACAGGCTGAAGCTAACTTCGCCAATATCGAGTATCAGAATACCAAAAAGCTGGCCGACAACAAGATTGTGGCGCCCAATGAACTGTCGATGGCCGATGCTAAACTCGACAAAGCCAAAGCAGAAGTGGCGCTGGCGCAGACCCACCTGGGATTCACCAAGATCAAAGCCCCTTTTTCGGGGATGATGGATCACTTTCAGGTTCGTCTTGGCAGCCTGGTCGACGAAGGTGATCTGCTGACCACCTTGTCAGATAACAGCCAGATGTGGGTCTATTTCAACGTGCCGGAGGCCGAGTACTTAGATTTAAAAACCAAGGCTGCGTCGGGCAATTTGACCAACGTACACCTGATGCTGGCCAATAACCAACTTTTTCCTTACAATGGTAAGGTTGAAACCATTGAGGCCGACTTCAATAACGAAACCGGGAATATCGCGTTTC
Organism: Fibrivirga algicola; assembly: GCF_011742925.1. Lineage (GTDB taxonomy): Bacteria > Bacteroidota > Bacteroidia > Cytophagales > Spirosomataceae > Fibrella > Fibrella algicola. The sequence continues at coordinate 61,275 of NZ_WAEL01000002.1, read as the reverse complement.
GGGCCACGTTCCCGAACCCCAAGGCTATTCTGCGGCATGGCGAAACAGGTACGGTGCAGATGACACTGCCATTCCGGAACGCCATGATCATTCCGCAGAAAGCCACCTTCGAAGTTCTCGAGAAAAAGTATGTCTATGTGATAGACAAAGACAACAAGATTCGGTCGCGCGAGATTGCCGTGGCCGCTGAGTTGCCGCACATTTTCGTGGTTCGATCGGGACTTAAAAAAGAGGACAAAATCCTTCTGGAAGGCTTGCGCCAGGTGAAAGAGAACGAAAAGATACAGTACAAATTCGAGCAGCCGAGCAAGGTAGTTGCCAATTTGGGGCTGTACGCCGAGTAATCAACGAGTCTAAAACCAGCAGGAAGACATGTTTAGTAAATTCATACGCAGGCCCGTATTCGCAATTGTCATTTCGGTGATGATCGTGTTTATCGGTGTGCTGGCTATCAAGAAGTTGCCAATTTCGCAGTTTCCGGATATTGCCCCCACTACCGTCAATATTTTTATCGCATACCCCGGTTCCAGCGCCGACGTGCTGGTGAAATCAACGCTGATTACGCTCGAACAGGCAATCAACGGGGTGCAGGATATGCGCTACATTGCCACCGATGCTACCAGTGCTGGTGAAGCCACTCTCCGTATCATTTTTGAGCCGGGGACAGACCCCAACGACGCCGTTATCCGGGTAAAAACCAGGGTCGATCAGGTGATGCCGCTGCTGCCCGAACTGGTACAACGCGAGGGGGTGGTGATCACGCCCATTCAGCCCAGTATGCTGATGTACGTCAACCTTTATTCGAAGGATAAGAGCATTGACGAAAAATTCCTGTTCAACTACGCTACCGTGAAAATGATCCCTGAGATTCAGCGGACCAAAGGGGTAGCCAGAGCCCAGATTCTGGGTAGCCGCCGCTACGCCATGCGCGTATGGCTGAACCCCGAGCGCATGCGGGCCTACAACGTGTCGACCGAAGAGGTGATGAAGGCCATTGGCGAGCAAAGCATCATCGGCCGACCGGGCCGGATCGGACAAAGCTCGGGTATTGCGGCGCAGTCCCTGGAGTATGTGCTCACTTATAAGGGGCGCTATAATAAGCCGGAAGAGTACGAAAGCATCATTGTGCGGGCCAACTCCGCCGGCGAAAGCATTCACCTGCGCGACATTGCCAAAGTAGAACTGGGTAGCGAATTCTTCGATATCTACTCCAATCTGGATGGCCATGCCTCAGCCGCCATTGTGTTGCGGCAGAACTACGGCAGTAACGCCAGCGACGTAATCGAAGAAGTGAAGGCCAAGCTGGAAGTGATGAAGGCGTCGTTCCCACCGGGAGTTGATTACAAAATCAGCTACGACGTGTCGAACTTCCTGGATGCGTCGATCGAACAAGTGATCGATACCCTGCGCGATGCGTTTATTCTGGTGGCGTTGGTGGTATTTATCTTCCTGGGCGACTGGCGGTCTACACTGATTCCGATTCTGGCGGTGCCGGTATCGCTGATTGGGGCCTTCTTTGTCATTCAGGCGTTTGGACTGTCGATCAACCTGATCACGCTGTTTGCCCTGGTGCTGGCCATCGGTATTGTGGTCGATGATGCCATTGTGGTGGTAGAAGCTGTGCACGCCAAGATGGAAGAAGAGCCGCATCTGACGCCGTTTGGGGCGGTTAAAAAAGTGCTGGGCGAAATCAGTGGTGCCATTATCGCTATTACGCTGGTGATGGTGTCGGTGTTCCTGCCTATCTCGTTCATGACGGGGCCGGTGGGTACGTTCTACCGGCAGTTCTCGATCACTATGGCCAGTTCGATCGTGATTTCGGCTCTCATCGCCCTCACGCTGACGCCCGTATTATGCGCCATGCTGCTGCAGAACCATCACGGACATGCCCGGAAGAAGAATCTGCTGACCCGGGCCCTCGACAGTTTCAACCGGGGCTTCGATAAGCTGACCGGTCGTTACGTGGGCTTACTGCGAGCGATCGTAAGCCGCCGGGTAGTCACGTTTGTTGTGCTGGCGGCATTCTGTCTGGGCATCGCCTATGAAAACAAGATTCTGCCCGCCGGTTTTATTCCGAATGAAGACCAGAGCACCATCTACGCGATCATTCAGACGCCACCGGGCTCGACACTCGAAAAAACGAACGAAGTGTCGCGTCGGCTGCAGACAATCTGCGAAGAAGTGCCGGGCATTGAATCGATCTCATCGCTGGCTGGCTACGAGATTATGACCGAAGGGCGGGGTTCCAACGCAGGTACGTGTCTGATCAACCTGAAACCCTGGTCTGATCGCGACAAGAACGTGAAGGAGATCATGGAAGAACTGGAGGAAAAATCGAGGGGCCTCGGCGCGACGGTCGAGTTTTTTGAGCCACCAGCTATTCCCGGATTCGGTACATCGGGTGGTTTCTCAATGCGTCTGCTGGATAAAAATACCGACACCGATTACAGCGAGTTCGATAAGATCAACAAGCAGTTCATGGAGAACTTGAGTAAGCGGAAAGAGCTGACCGGCCTGTTTACCTTCTTCGCCGCCAACTACCCGCAGTACGAACTGGAGATCGATAATAACCTGGCCATGCAGAAAGGCGTATCCATTGGAAAAGCGATGGATAACCTGAACATCATGATTGGCAGTACCTACGAACAGGGCTTCATCAAGTATAATCAGTTCTTCAAGGTATACGTACAGTCAGACCCAAGTTTCAGACGCTTGCCATCCGATCTATTGAAGCTGTTTGTGAAAAATGACGCGGGCGAAATGGTGCCTTACTCAGCCTTCATGAAACTGAAGAAAGGGCAGGGACCAAACGAGATTACCCGCTTCAACCTGTACAACTCGGCCGCTATTCAAGGTCTGCCTGCCAAAGGGTTCACAACCGCCGACGCCATTCAGGCCATTCGGGAAGTAGCCGCCACAACGTTGCCGAAAGGGTACGACATCGCGTTTGAGGGCCTCTCATACGACGAATCGATCCGGGGCAACGAGTCGCTCTACGTATTCCTGATCGTGTTGGCGTTTGTATACATGGTGCTGGCGGCTCAGTACGAAAGCTTCATCATTCCGCTGGCCGTGGTGTTCTCGCTGCCGGTGGGCATATTTGGCTCGTTCATGCTGCTGAAGCTGATGGGGCTGGAGAACAACATCTATGCGCAGATTGGCCTGATTATGCTGGTTGGTCTGCTGGGTAAAAACGCCGTGCTTATTGTCGAGTTTGCCGTTCAGAAACGCCAGCAGGGCGAAACGATTCTGAACGCAGCCATCGAAGGAGCCCGGGTACGTTTCCGTCCCATTCTGATGACCTCGTTTGCCTTCGTGGCCGGTCTGATTCCGCTGATTACAGCTTCTGGTGCCGGCGCTATCGGTAACCGGACCATCGGCGCATCGGCGATGGGTGGTATGCTGTTCGGTACCATTTTCGGGGTCATCATTATCCCGGGCCTGTACTACATATTCGGCAGCCTGGCCGACGGCCGGAAGATGATTCGGGATGAAGAAAGCGAATCGCTAACCGAAAACCTGGTGCATCAATTAGATGCTTTTCCTGAAATAGAAGAAACGCCTAATCATGTTTAAAAAACTCATAACCGGGTGCTTGGGGGTTGCCTTCCTGTCAGTAGCGTTAACGGCCTGCAAAACCCCTGCACTGATTACCCGAACTGAAAACCGGAACGTACCTGTAAGCTTCGGTACGTCGCTCGACTCGACCAATACGGTTAGCCGTCGGTGGCGTTCCTTTTTTACTGATCCGAACCTGGTAGCCCTGATTGATACCGCCATTCGAAACAACCAGGAACTGAACATCACGGCTCAGGAAATTCAGATTACCCAGAACGAAATCCGCGCCCGGCAGGGTGAATACATGCCATTTGTAGGGATACGCGGTGGGGCAGGTGTCGATAAAGTGGGGCGCTATACGCTGTTGGGGGCCGCCGAAGCGAACTCTGAGATCAGACCGGGTAAAGAAGTGCCCGACCCGCTGCCCAACTACATGGTAGGTGCTTTTGCCAGCTGGGAGGTTGATATTTGGCACAAGCTGCGGAATGCCAAAAAAGCCGCGATAAACCGGTATCTAGCCAGTGTAGAGGGCCGAAATTTCACGACCACGAACCTGATCTCTGAAATCGCTACGTCATATTACGAGTTGTTGGCGCTCGACAATCAACTGGCTATCGTACAGCAGAACATCGAGATTCAGAACAATGCGTTGCGCATTGTCAGGTTGCAGAAAGAAGCGACCCGCGTAACTGAATTGGCCGTGCGCCGGTTTGAGGCGCAGGTGCTGAACACGCAAAACCTGCAATACGGCTTGCAGCAGCGGATTGTGGAAACCGAGAACCGGATCAATTTCCTCGTCGGTCGCTATCCGCAGCCTGTTGCCCGAAACTCAGCGGCGTTCAACAGTACGGTCCCCGACAGTATTCAGGTTGGTATTCCATCACAACTGCTGGCCAATCGCCCGGATATTCGGCGGGCTGAGCAGGAATTGGCGGCCGCTAAACTGGATGTACAGGTAGCCAAAGCGCGTTTTTATCCATCACTAGCTATTTCGGCGGGTATCGGCTATCAGGCCTTTAATCCGGCTTATTTCCTGAAGACACCCGAGTCGTTGATTATGTCGCTGGCGGGTGACCTGGCGGCACCGTTGGTCAATAAAAACGCGATTATCGCCACGTACAACAGTGCCAATGCACGGCAGATTCAGGCGGTGTTCAACTACGAACGGACGATCCTGAACGCTTATATTGAGGTGGCTAATCAGCTCTCGAACATCAGCAACCTGCAAAAGAGTTATGGCGTGAAAGCAAGGGAAGTACAGGCATTGACGCAGTCGATTGACATTTCGACTACCCTCTTCAACTCAGCCCGGGCTGAATACACGGAGGTATTGTTTACCCAACGTGACGCGCTGGAAGCCCGATTTGACCTGGTTGAAACCAAGATGCGGCAACTGACGGCCACGGTCAATATATACCGCGCTCTAGGCGGCGGCTGGCAGTAGGAGTTTGCTCGGCTCAACCCGAAACGTTGGATTGCCCTGGAGGGGGCTAATGCGCCGCAAGTTCAGGCAAGCGGCGCATTAGCCCCCTCCAGGGCAATCCAACGTTTCGGGTTGAGCCGAGCGAATGACGGTTAATTCAACCATCCACCGGTAAAGCCCGCTTTCTGTAGACCACGGCGAATATGTGGGTTCTTCTTCATCAAGTTCCAGACAAAGCCCGTTCGCAGGTTTTCGGCCATGATCAGAATAGGACCCTGATCGATACCCAGGTAGTCAATATCGAACCAGCCGTTCTCTGTTGACCCATTGGCAAAGGATGACCGGTAGCGATACGTTGGATTAAAAGCATCGCGGAAACCGTACTGACCGTATAACTTGGCCCCGTAGCGTGTTTTCATCGCGCGTAAGGCCGGAATACAGATTTCGGGGGCAAACGCCATCGACCCACCGGCGGCCGTAGGGGCAATGGTGCCATCATCCACAATGCCGGTAGAAGCAGCCCCACGTGCCCGGTACGAGAAGAATTTTCGGCCGTTAGCGGTGGTGTCTTTCGGTCCATCGCAGGCGGTTAATCCCCAGATGGTTGCGCTGTAATCGGTCCACTTTCCTGGATTCGTCATGCAGTAGGCCCGGTTAGCGTAGGTAGCCCGGCGTGAGTTCTCGAAATAGTCGATTCCTTTAGCCCGCATGTAGTCGTCGCGGATCCCTTTAAAATCGATCCAGCAGTGCGAGTACTGGTGCCCGAACAACGGGTCGAAGTTGACGTGCTCCTGTCCGTGAAAGGTTGCCCAGGGGTATGATTTGGTCCAGGCGGGCCACACGTCGGCGCCGACCGGATGCGTAGGTGAAGCCAGGGCGAGTACATACAGGAGCATGCCTTCATTATAGCCGGTCCAGTCACTTTTGATAAAGCCTTTTTCGGGATGCCAGCCCATCGAGATAAATGGCCGGGACGTTGACGCACGCCCTGCCTGAAACCACGCCCAGTCGGCACGGCCGTAGATCTGATCGGCCAATTGCCGGATCTCGGTTTCGACGGGTGTTTTCCGATCAAAATAGGACTGCGCGCTCAGGATGCCGCCCAGCAGCAGCGCTGTATCAATGGTTGACAGCTCGACCTGCTTGAACCGCTCACCCGTCTTCATGTCGAGAAAATGGTAGAAGAAACCCTTGTACCCCGCCACGCCCGTTGCTGCGTCGGATTGAGGCGCTTTGGCAAAAAAACGCAGTGTACGTAAGGTCCGGTCGGCAGCCTGCTGGCGGGTAACGTACCCACGCTCGGCCCCGATCAGGTACGACGTAAGGCCAAAGCCCACAGCCGCAATGCTGGAAAACGAACGGGAAGGAGCCCGGTCGGGAAGGAGACCATTGTCGGGGTTCGCTGTTTCCCAAAAGAACCGGAACGTATCGCGCTGGAGGCTATCCAGAAAAGCTTCATCCGCTTTTGACAGACGAGTGGTAGGTTGCTTCGACTGGCTAAAAACAGTTAATGCTGCGGGGAAGAGGAAGAATATGATGAGGAGTTTTTTCATGGTTGTTGACATGTCATTGGCCTTTACCCCAGCCCCGGCCCCTCCCCTCAAACAAGGAGAGGGGCCGGGACGGTCCGACGTTTCAGTGAGGTGGCTATCAATACCCCGGATTCTGCGTCAGCGCGCCTCCGCTTAACTGGATCTGATTTTGCGGAATTGGGAACACCTCATTCTTGCCTTTCACAAAGGTTTTGCCGTGGGCAGTGAACGCCTGTGTGGCCCGGCCCGGTTGAAGCTCTTCCTGCCGGATAATGTCGAAGAAACGGTCATGTTCCATCGCCAACTCAACCCGACGTTCGTGCCAGATAGCAGCCTGCGTAACAGCCGTAGCTGCAGGCAAACCTGCGCGGGTACGTAGCCGGTTAATGTCGATTAGCGCATCGGCGGGGCGACCCAGGGCCAGTGCGGCTTCGGCATGAATGAGCAGTACTTCACCCAGGCGCAAGATGCGGAGGTTCTTAGGCAGTCGGTCGTTATTGCCGCAGTTGCGCTCGGCCGTACGGCTGTGGTACGACTTGTAATTGTACCGGTCATTTTCGACCGAATCGCGGCTTGGTATGCGGAATCCATCCCAGAGTACTGTACCTCGGGGAGCAGGGTTGATAAAAATAATGGTGGCCGCCCGCCGTGCATCATTGGGTTCGTACTCGTTCAGCAAACTTTCGGACGGTGTGCCAAACCCGAAACCCAGGTCTGACCAACCCCGCTTGCCCCCCGCTCGGGGTCCCTGACAAACGCTATAAATATCGATGGCTGCATTACAGGCCAGATTGATACCTGTCTGCACTTCAAAAATTGATTCGACACTGTTGGCACCTACTTCACGCCAGATGTTGGCATAGTTGGGCAGCAAGTCATACGCACCTGCCTGATTTTTGATGACGGAATCAGTCAGGTTGTAGGCCTGCTGCCAGTTGCGCTGATACATGTATACCTTAGCCAGCATGCCCATTGCTGCGGCTTTGGTGGCTTTACCGGTCTGTGTCTGGGCCTTAATGGGCAGGTTCGTGGCGGCGAAGCGCAGGTCACTCACGATCAATGCGTATACCTCTTCCCGACTGGCCCGCCTTTGCAGCGACGTGTTATTGATATCCTCAACCGGCGGTACCCGGTCAATAAGGGGCACCCCGCCAAAAAAGCGGACGAGGTTGAAATAGAAGTAGGCCCGCAAAAACCGGACTTCGCCTTCTAACTGGTTACGCGTTGCCTGATCGGCAGCGCTGAGCGGAACGAGTGCCAGGGCCTGATTGGCGCGCGCAATTGCTCTGAAGTAGGTAGCCCAGACGTTGTTGAGGTTACCTACCCCTGGTGTGGGGTTGAGGTTGTCGAGCGTGCCGAAGGTGTTGGCGCCATCGGTGGGTGAACTCCCCTTGTCGGCATCATCCGACGCTATGTTGGTCATGCCCACATAGTCGAAACCGTGCAGGCCACCTTCCCACATGCTGTTGTAAATGCCGGTCACCAGGCTTTGCGCGGCCGCTGGGTCGTTGCGAACGGCGGCTTCACCGAGCAACCCTTGTGGCGGCGTATCTAAGAAATCAGTACAGGCTGCCATACCTGCACCAAGCAGGAGTACCGACAGCGGCAAACGGAAGCGTGTTAGACTAACATTCATGGTCGTAAGGTCGAGTAGTTAGAAACCCAGATTAAGCCCGGCAGAGAAAGTGCGGACGGTAGGGTAGGAGTTGAGTTCAATGCCGGAATCGAGCGGTCCGCCCGGTAGTTCGGGGCTAAATCCGCTGAATTTCTGGAAGGTGACCAGGTTCTGGGCCGTCACGAAAAGACGTGCCGTGCGGAGTTTGATCTTGTCTTTCAGGACTGACGGGATGGTGTAGCCTAACGTTAGGTTGTTGAGCCGAACAAAGGAGCCCGATTCTACGAAATAGGTCGAAGCAGGCGTGGCGGAAGTAATCAGCCGGGGATCGGTTTGCGAAGGCCGAGTGGATAGCCACCGCGCGTCGGCATAGGCAGCTTCGATGTTGTCGGTGTTCTCGAAACGAAACGCCTTTTTACCGTTATACACCTGATTTCCCGCGTTCCCGTAGATATCAGCCGACAAATCAAAGCCCTTCAATGTCAGGCCAAGGTTGATGCCGTAGTACAGTTTGGGCTGGTACGAGCCCGCATAAATCCGGTCGTTGTTATCAATGACACCGTTGCCATCTACATCGCGGTATCGCAGGTCGCCCGGCCGTACGTTGGCTCTGGTGCCAAACACGGGTGACCCGTCAATCTCGGTCTGGTTCTGAAAGACCCCAATAGCGTCGAGCACGTAAAAGCTGCCTACGGGTTGCCCATTGTCGCTACGGGTTGTGAACCCCTGTTGCCCAACACTACCGGCCAGCAAGGCCTGTCCACCATTAAGACCCACAATCTGGTTGCGGTTGAGGGTCAGGTTACCACCAATGGTGTAGCCCAGTCCGCTTTTTGTGGTTTCGCGCCAGTTAAGGCCAAGTTCAAAACCCTGGTTTCTGAATGACGCGATATTGGTCAGAAACTGGTTGTCTGGGTCACCAAAAATGGCCGGAATGATCTGAAAAGCCAGTGCGTCGCGGGTAGTTTTGTTGTAATAATCGAGTTCACCTGTGAGTCGGCTGCCGAAGAAAGCAAACTCCAGACCGGCGTCGACCTGCTGGGTACGTTCCCACTTCAGTTGTTGGTTCTTAATGTCCTGAATGGCGGAGCCAAGTGTGAGGCCGTTGTTATAAAAATACGGAATATTGACTGCGGCCGTCAGGATATATGCGTTGCTGGCAATGTTGTCGTTGCCGAGGATGCCCCAGCTTGCCCGGAATTTCAGGAAGTCGAACAGCTTCTGCTGTTTCATGAACGACTCGTCGGAGATTACCCAGCCCACACCCGCTGTAGGGAAGTAGCCCCACCGTTCGCGGAATTTGGAGCTGCCATCGGCCCGTAGCGAGGCATTGAACAAATATCGATTATTGAAGCTGTAGGTCACGCGTGTGACGAACGACTGCCGGGTCTGGAGGTCGCCGCCGCTGTTGTTCGAGAGTTGCTGATCGGGGTTACCCAATCCCAGATACCACAGGTTAGGGTCGTTGGGGATGTTAATGCGGGCCCCTTCGATGAAATCGGAGGTAAACTGCTCGGTCACCGCGCCCAGCAGGAAGGAAACATTGCTTTGCCCAAATGCCTTATCGAAGGTGGCGGTGTTGTCGATAATGTACCGCACCGATTTGCCTTCGTTGAGGCTAAGCTGGCTGTTTTGCTGCCGCTGGTTACCGCCCGCGGTGATAAAGGTGAGGGCATCGTTCTGGAACTGCCGCAGGTACGTCTGATTCCGGTTGAAAATAAGATCGGTGTTGAACGCCGAGCGCAGCGTGAGCCATTCAACGGGTTTATAATTCAGAGCCAGATTACCCTGCAAGCGGTTGTTGATGATCCGGTTGGTGCGGGCATCCAGGCTAAGAATAGGGTTGCCCACGTTACCGAACGCCGACAGGTTGCCGTACTTGCCGTCCTGGAAAGCCGGTACGATAGGAGCCGCCCGGTAGAGACTCTGATACACGCCGTCGAGGTTGACGCCCCGTTCGTTGCCGCGCGAAAACGAAAGCTGGTTGCTGAACGTCAAGTTATCGGTGATCTTTACTTCGTTGTTCGACCGGATGGTCAGGCGTTTGAAATCGTTGGTATTCACCACACCCAGGTCGGTAAAGTAACCGGCGCTGAAGAAGAATGTGTTGCGCTCGCCCCCGCCTGAAATCGATAGGTTCTGATTCGATTGTGCACCCGTACGTAGGGCTTCGTTGAACCAATCGGTGGTGCCGCCGTAGGTTAATGGCGGGTTGTTGACGTTCTGATTTGGGGCCGCATCGGTCAGGTAGCTGATGTATTGATCCCGATTGGCCATTCTGACCAGGTTGGCGGGCTGACGAATGCTCACGTTGGCGTCGTACTGCACCTGGGTAGCCCCCGATTTACCCCGGCGGGTTGTCACGATCACTACGCCGTTGGCGGCACGTACCCCATAAATAGCGGCCGAGGCATCTTTCAGGACTTCGATACTTTGAATATCGTTGTTGCTGATGTTGCGGATATCGTCGGTCAGTACCCCGTCGACCACGTAGAGCGGGCTAACCCCAGCCAGCGCTGAGCCCACGCCCCGCACCCGTATCTGTGGTTGCTCGTTGGGTCGTCCCGAGGCAATGATCTGTACCCCGGCTAGTTTACTTTGCAGAGCCTGGGTAGGCGTTTGAACCGGGTATTTCGTGATCTCTTCCCCTTTCAGCTGTGCCACCGATCCCGTCAGGTCACGTTTGCGCTGGGTCCCGTAGCCTACCACCACCACCTCGTTGAGGGTTTGGGTGTCTTCGCCAAGCTTCACGTTGATCGACGTCTGGTTACCCACCACTATTTCCTGCGGTGCAAAGCCCGTATAGCTGAATACCAGAACGGTCTGCCTGTCGGGGACACTAAGTTGAAAGGTGCCATCTACATTGGTAGTGGTGCCGCGGGCTATGCCTTTGACCTGTACAGTAACACCGGGCAAGGGCTCCGACCGGGCATCGGTCACTACGCCCGAAACAGTAACGCCTGTCTGACTGCTTGCCGCCGTAGTGGCTGGCTGAGGCGAGGCTGGTGGCGTAGTCGTTTGGGAGGTAGTAGGAGTCTGAGCATGAGTGGTATACCCACAAACCACACTCAGATAGAGCAGGTAGCCGGAAAATTTCATAAGCGTTGAATTTAAACTACAGAATTACTATGCTAAAACAACAGCAATCGATCCTGTTTGTTCTTCGGATAGTCATAAGTAGCCCTTTGGTCACTTACAAAAAAGGCTGTGCTCTATGTATGTCTATTGGCAATCAGGTCATTGCGGTAATCGGAGAACCATGGCTATTTTTTAGCAGAGTGAAAGAGCTGGATCCTATACATAAGAGCAGCCAACAGGCGGTTGCCTGCTAATCGTGAACAGCCACAAAAAAGCCATAGTCGGTGTCTCCCCAGCCAGTTTAAGGGGAGACACTGACTATGGCTGACTTCGTTTTTTACCTTCTAGCGCCTAGTTTCTAATCGGTACACCGGGTAACGGTTGAAGGTCTTCTCGAAGTAGGGCGTTTGCTTGTAAATAAACTCCAGTTGCGCGTTGGCACTTTCGGCGAAGGCTTTATCGGTGGCGCGTTTGTCGGCCAGCTTCTGGCGAAGGGCGGGGTTGGTGCGGAGCAGTTCGGCGGCGGTGTCTTCGAAGATATAATCGGAGAAATATTCTTTCTGGTCGAGGATGCTGTCGAAGAAATTCCAGGCAAAAAACGAATCCTGCGCCTGCGGTTCCAGCGTTTCGATCAGGTACCGATTCACAGGCTGGTTGGTCAGAATGAGGTAATCTCCTTTGTAAAACTGAATGCGCTGAGGCTCCGTTCTGAGTTTTACGCCGGTATGCAGGTAGTGTCCCTCGTAGGGGCGCTGGCTGGTTTTATAGTCGTCCAGGTAATAGGCCGATACAGCCATAAGCGTGTCTCTGGGGAGTGTTTGCATGTTGACGCCGTTGCGCTTCAGTAGCCTGATTACTTCGGCCCATGCCTGAGGGATAACGTACCCAGCCGGTTTAGTGAGTTGCAGGTCGGCCACAAACGAATTCATATAGGGAACGCGCTTGGTGAATGGCTTGGTGCGGTCGTAAAACAACCGTTTCAAGCCCGACACATCGCTGGGTTTGTAGCTTGCTTCGTAACCTAGAAACGTTACCGAGTCGACCTTGCTGCGGTCGAGGCGGTAGTTAAGGGCGAAGGTGGTTTGCTGACTTACGGCGGCATCGGCGCGCTGTTTGTTGGCCAGAATCAAACTGGCGTCGCGCTCGCACAGGCGCAGCACGGCCTCATCGAACGCATAACTGCCTTTTACGCGCGCCGGATAGTCTTTCCACATATGCGTTTCGAGTGTGAAGCCGAAGCAGTTGAACATCGCCGCGTAACCTGTGGTGTAGCGTGGCGAATCGTTATAGCCCAGCAGTCCACTTTCGGGCGTGTCTTTCGGGTGATTCACGTAGGGTGCTATCGGGAAACCTTTATCGGCAAGGGCTTTGTCGAGGGCGGGCTGGAAGGTTTGCGTCATATAGCCCGAAACAGCGGGGTGCAGTTTGTCTTTCTGCGTGGCGAAATACGTGACCACGTGTTGGTAGTCGGCCCCGTCGCTGGTGTGATTATCGATGAACACCTGCGGCTTCAGCTGCTGGTACATGGCCTGAAACGCCCGCGTGTTTTCGGCGTCGGCCTTAATAAAGTCGCGGTTGAGGTTCAGGTTGCGGGCGTTTCCCCGGAACCCATACGTTATGGGTCCGTTCTGGTTGGCCCGCGATACACCCCGGTTCAGGCTGCCGCCCACGTTGAAGACCGGCACAATGGCCAGCAGCACGTTTTTGGGCAGTTTATTGCTTTGCAGCAGGTCACGCGCTATCATCATGCAGGCGTCGATGCCTTCCGGTTCGCCGGGGTGAATGCCGTTGTTGATCAGCAGCGTTACGCGGTTGGGACGGGCGGTGAAGTTCTTGTCGGCTGCCAGCAAAAAGAGGTGCAGCGGTTTGCCCACGTCGGTTTTACCCACCTCGATCAGCTTTGCCTGGTCAAACTGCTTGTCGAGCCGCTGGTAGTAGTCGATGATTTCCGGGTACGTTGCCGTCTCTTGGCCCTGGCTGCGTTCGTAAGGGGTAACAAGTGAGGGGTTTGTTTGGGCAAAAACGGGACTAGCCAAGAGGCAGAACAGCCAGTAAAGGTGTTTTTTCATGATGACGGTTGTATGACGCCCCAAGTTACCCGGAAACCGACTGCCTGACCAATAAGGATCCGGAAAAGGGCTACAGAAACTGCCCGATGAACCACGCCTGAAACGACTACGACTTTTTGGCTACGGCGGATGGTCGTAGGCCTGCTGGTCACCGGCAGGTGAGTAAGCTTTCTGTCAGCCGGACTTTATGCATAATAGCCCTGTTTGTGATACACGGACGGTGCTAACTAGGTATGAACCAGTATCTCCGCGTATGTTTTGTCCTCCTGGCCGTTGGCTTTATTCAGGCAAGCCGATCCGCCCCTGAGCCGGCTACCTTTGTTGCCAGCACCCCCTGCGATCTTATTCCGCGGGTGTTGCTGACCATTCCAACCGATACCGATTGTGAGTTTATCAAGTGGAAGCTGACCCTGCAAGTCGACGCTGCCACAAAAACACCCGGTAGGTTTACGCTCGACTACACCTACGGCATGACGCTGGCCAACACAACCGGCTTTGTCAACGGCGGTGGCAGCAAGCAGAAAACCGGCGTTTGGCGCATTACTCAGGATACTCGCAACCGGACGATTTACCAGTTGGTACCCGATTCATCCGGCGAGGCCATTGCGCTGGTCAATCTCGATAATAAACTGCTTCACCTGCTCGATCAGCAAGGCCGGCTCATGATTGGGCACGGTGGTTGGAGCTATACCCTGAACAAGCAATGAACACCACCTGCACCACACGAGCCATACGCGTTTCCCTGCTGATGCTGACCTGCCTGTTGGCGTCCTCGTGGGGACTACGGGCGCAGCCACCCCGTAGCCAGAATGTACCGCTCAAAGCAACGGGTCGCCTGTTAGTGCCCACAGGGCCGTCGGTGCTGGGAACGTTCGATGGCCGCTTCCCCTGCGCCGACATCGCCCGTGACTGGAAATTAACGGTTAGCCCCGAGTGCTGGAAAGTAAAATGGCGCATTACCCTGTTTCAGGACCCGGTCACGCATGCGCCCACGACTTACAAGCTACGGGGCGTTTTGGGTACTGCCCGTGAGCGGGAGGGGAAATGGACACGCGTGCAGGGGTCGCAAACGGACCCGAATGCCGAGGTGTATCAGTTAGACTCAGAAACGCCGGGTATCTACGTGTACTTGCTGAAAGGAGACGACAACGTACTGTTTATTCTCGATCAGGCGAAGGGTTTCCGGGTTGGTACCGCCGACCTGAGCTATACGCTCAATCGCGTCGACAGTCAGGCGGCGGGCAACTGATTGGCATTGGCTCACCTGATGACCAGGCTGGTTGGTGGCAACCAGAGTGTGAATTGCCGTCGAGCTAAACTAGGTACGTTGCTCTTGGTCGATCAGTCGGAAGAGAATTAACGTACCCAGTTCGGCCAGCAACAGGCTGAAAAACGTAGCCGAAAGGCCGGGGAACTCGTAGGCCAGAAACACCTCGTCGATAACGATGAACATGGCCCATAAGCCAAGGGTCACACCCAGCGCCAGGTACGTTGCCGATTGGCTAAGGCTGGGCTGCCGAACGGTATCGATCAACGCTTTCCAGAACAGAAAAGCGCCGAGTCCTTCCCAGAGGATAACCCCGGCGAAAAATAACCCCGCCAGTCCCGCCGTAACGTCATAGATGCCAACTACTTTACTGACCAAGCTGTAGTTGCCCGACACGAACCGGAAGTCGGGCGGGAGAAGGCCCAGGGCTTTCAGCGCGTCGGTGCTGTTGCTGACACAGATGATGGAAAAGTAAAGCGCCCAGAAGATCAGAATCCCAGCTTTGATTCGCTGGTCGGTAGTTTGGTGAGTCGATTGCATGGTCGATGGGTTGACTCACCAAAGTAACGTGTTGAGGTTGATTATTGATAATCTGCTGACAGCTTACGAGTTAGCTTATTCCAGATGACCGCTAATTGATTGTTTAGCCATAGGTCTAGCCTAGTCATCCCGCTTTTGCTTGTCTCTACGGAAGCGAAGCTTTTTACCCCGTCAGGGGCTTGATAGCGCAGCGTTGGTAGAATAAGATTGACTACCCAGTTTTTCAGCGTGCCGTAGGTGCGCCACAACCTTGCAGGTGACGTACCCACGGCACGCTACGGACGTGAGGCCGATTTAGCTACTACCGACGCTACGCTGCGAAATCCCGACGGGATAAATCGCGTTGCTTTGGCATGGAGTACAATGCGTCAATGGATTGCTTTTACTCCAGGCTTTTCGACAGGCAAGCGAAGCAACACACCACCAGGCAACACGCATTGAACATGACCTACTCGGAGGCTGAAAACAACTGCACCGGGCCGAGCAGGCCAGACGGTTGTACTTTCCAGTCGGGGCGGACGGTGATGTTGGTGTTGGTGAGCCGTTGCTCTTTGGGTTTGGTCCGGTCGCCGATAAGTCGGTTGCGCCACGAGTTGACGACCTCGATTTCCAGTTGGTTGCCCATTGGCTTCAGCGCGTTGCCGACCGACACGCGGAATGGTGGTGCCCAGACAATCCCCAGGTCCTGCCCGTTGAGCCGTACCCGTGCCACGCCCACATCCTGCACACTGCCCAGGTCGAGAAATAGATTGCCGGTGTTGGCGGGGGCATCAAACGTGTTGCGGTAGGTGGCAGTGCCCGAGTAAAAATGAATACCCTCTTCCGGTCGTGAGGTCCAGTCGACGAGGGTTTCGAATGTGACGGATGAGGGGCCGCTCGATATCCATTTCGGGTCAAATGACACCTGCCAGGGGCCTTCCAGCGTCGATACCGGTTTATAGGTTGGGGTGTTTCGCGCTGTGGTGGTACCCTGCTGCGTGGCCGAAATGGGTTTGCGGAACACGACGAACACTGAGCCGTAGGGCGTTAGATCGAGCGGAAGGCTGATGCGTCCGTCTTTCTGCTGAAACGCCGTAGCCGGTTTGATGCGACCGGTAGCGGGGTCCCACAACTCGGGCTGGCGACCATTTACGCGGAACGAGGCCGTCAGTTGGGTCGCCACAGCATTCTGATTGCTGACGAAATAGTAGTCGACATTGTTCAGCGTTTTGTGGAAATAATCGAATACCTGTCCGGCGGTGGTACTCGTCAGCTCAGCGTCGGGTTTTACGCCATCACTGAGCAACAGTTCACGGGCTGTTTTGCCCCAGATTACGCGACCTGCACCCGTTTTGTGTTCACCCACGGCCGATTTGCCCGCGCCCCACAGCCGGTCGGCCAGGGTTTTTAGCTCGGTTTCGCTGGCCGGATACCCTACCAGACTTGCCGTTGATGTTGGCTTCAGCCCAATCACCGTTCCACCGGCCTGCACCAGTTGCGCCACTTTACGAAGGGCCGCCAGCGAGAGCACCTGATGGTCGGGCAATACCAGCACCCGATACGACAAGCCGTGGGGCAGCATGATCAGGCCATTTTTCACGCTTAGTACCTTCAGCCGGTCTTCGTTGATCACATCGTAATCGAACTCGGGCAGGGCGTGTCCCGGATCGTCGGCTTTCTGGCGGGCAATGTTGGGTACGTGGTCGCCATAGTAATACAGCACGTCGGCTACCGATTGGCCTTGCTGCAGGATGTACTGGCAGCGGGTCAGGTACTGAACAAAGCCCGTCGAGTAATCCCACCAGGTTACGTTCGGGTTGAAGTGCGTACCGGCAAAGTATTCCTGACCGGGCAGGCCCATTTCTTTGGGCGAGCAGGTGAACGTGTGGAGATATACCAGGTTCAGACCGGCGCAAAATTCATGGTCGGCGCTCGATTTCATGGCCGACCAGATCACGTCGTTCCAGTGCGGCCCGATCGTTGTAAACGATTCGGCACCCACCAGCGGTTTGTTATAAATGTGCGCGGCACTGGCGGCCTGTTTCACGAAAAACCGGTTGACAGGCGTTGGCCGGTGCGGCGACGGCGACCAGAATTCGCTCATCATGATGTCGCTGTAGCCGTAGTTTTTCAGTCCGTCGAACGGCCCCGCGTGCGGCCCCGCCGATTCGGGTTGCAGTCCAATGCCGTATTTAGCTGACCGCTGGGCAAAAACAGCGTAATGATTCTCGGCTACACAGTCGCTGATGGTTTTGCGGAGGTCGGCCAGAAAGCGGTTGCTCTCGTCGCGGCTACCCACGATTTTTCCGGCCACCACGGGCAAATACGGCATTATATCGTAGCGCCGTCGTTTCCGGAACTCCTGCGCAAAGGTTTCGGTCCAGTTGCAGCCACCTGCTTCCCAACTGTCGGTTTGCAAGTATTTCAAGGTCTTGCCCGCCATGGGGCCGATCAGCTTGAGCAACGGCTCCACATTGGTGTCCCAATAACGGTTGAACGTTTTGGGGTTCAGCGGATCGAGTACGCGCCCCTGCCATTTCCCGCTCGACGTTGATACCTCAGCACCGGTTGGTGTGTAGCCAAAGCGCATGATTGTCCACTCGCCCGCGGGCACTTGCCACGTCAGCACGCCCTGCGCAGTCATGCTGGCGGTCAGGTTCTGAACAGCCGTCGGTGGGGTGTCGGTTTCGCCCGGTGTGGCAGGTACGTCGGTTAGCAAAAACCGGGTGTCGGGAGCCGAGCCACCCAGTTCGATGGTGCCTGCTTTGGCCTGCAAATCGCGGATTGCGGCGCGCTTTGTTGTGTTTTTCGGGAACGCCAGCACGGCGATGTCGTTGTACAGCCCGTCTTTCATGGCTGGGCGCGGTACGGTTTCGCGGTACGTCATCGGTCCCTTCACCGTCACTTCCGACCAGGTTAGTTGTTTGGCGGCTTCGGCCGGGGTAATGTCTGGTCCCCCAAGGTTCCAGCCGCTTTGGATGCTCATGCTCAGGACCAGTCCCAGCCGGTTGGCTTCCTGAACGGCATGCAGGTACAACTCGCGCCAGGCGGGTGACCCAAACAGGGGGCCTTCCGGCACCTGCGCGTTGCCGCGCTGCTCGGCCCCGCCTGCGTCGAAAATGCAGGCCCCGCTGAAGCCCTTCGCTTTCATGGCCTCCAGGTCGCGGGTGATCACCTCCTTAGTTACGTTGCCGTTGAGCCACCACCACCAGCAGCGGATGCCATAGTTGGCGGGTGGTGCAGCAAAGGTGGCATCCGAAATACCTGATCGGGGTGGGGTGGTTTTCTGGGCAACAGTGGGTAAAAATAGAAGCAGGCTGAACAGGCAAAAAAAGGCAGTGCGCATTGAGAGGAGTGAAGCAGTTATTGAAGTAAAAGGCTACGCTGTTGTCGATTGAGCGAACGTTGCCCCCAGGGGCGGCGAACCTCCAGCCAACAAAGTAACAATCATTCGTTCATTACCCACAACTTCGCCAGAACATGGGCTCAAGCCCACACGCAGGCAGCACCCAGCCCCGAAAGGAGCCCATTTCTCAACTTTTACATTTCGTTTACAATGTTTTACCGCCGTTTGACAACTGCCTGCCGGTTCGGCCCCTACTTTGTTCCATCAATACCGAATGCCGATGCCAGCCGTTGAAGTATGTTACCAGAGGCCAATTGTCAGTCCAGTGTCGGTAGTCAGTAACAGTAAAGCCAATCATAAGCATGAAAAAGCGAATTACGTCGGCCCTCCTGGTGAGTAGCCTGTCTGTTGCGCTGGGTACGTCCTGCCTGGCTCAGTCTCCGTTCAATAGCTGCTCGGCGGCCTTCGTTGGGGGCAGGATGGTCGTTGATGCCTATACCCCGGCGGGTAAATGCCAACTGCCCGCCACAGCCACCGGTACGCTGACGGTACAAACGGTAGCGTTAACGCCTACATCGGGTAAAGCAGTTGATCCAATCGATTTCAGGGTTGCGATTCGGGATAAATCGACGGGTACGTTGCACCAGTTTTCCAACGAAACGTACCGAAAGGTGCCGGTAGAGCGTGTGCTGTCGCGTTGCAAAAAAGGCGACAGGATCGTGCTGCTCACCATAGACGACCGCTACGCTTTGCCGCATAACGAGATTCTGGTTCGGTAAACGTTGGGTGGTGTTACTGACGCTAACCTCGGCGCTAATCAATGTAAAAAGTTCTAAACAAACCATATTCCATGAAAACGAAACTAATGCTCTTCATTTTGCTGCTTTGCCCGTTATGCCTGCTCATTGGGCGGAGTGTATCAAAAACGACGCCTGTCAAAACGTCGCTGACCGTTAATGGTCGCCCGGTCAATTATGAGCTATTTACGCTCAACAACCCTGGTGTATTAGGCGTCATTGAGGGCGATCTGAAAATGCTGGACGACCGGGCCATGCCGTATCAGTCGTTGCTGCTCCAGGGTGGTTCAACCGCATCCGTTGGTGCTGACTCCGTCTTTCAGGCAGCCGAATTGTGGCCGGGCTCCTGGCTTCGTGGTGAAGTCGCCGACGAGCAAGCCCTGAAGCATAAGCTGGTTCCTTTCCGGGTATCGCTGCGGCGAAATGGATCGGTGATGAAGCAGTGGCCGACCGATGCCGCAGAAACTGTTGAGTCGATTCAGCTAAAAGAGATTTGGCCTTCAGCGCGCATCGGCGATGAGTTAATCGTTGAGCCAACGGCCGGTTCCGGTGCTCAGTCGGTTTCGGGGAAACAAGTTATTAAACTAAAAAAAGTGGACCCTGCTTTGCTTAAGGCGTTGCAGGAAGGCTGTTAGTAATTGCCCGTTTCGTTGGTTGTTGCTAGCGTCTGTTTGTCAGTTGCTTATCTTTGATACACAGTCAGTGAATCCGAATTAATTCTACCATTAAGCAGGCCTCGGGTCTGCTTGAACAAACATAGATCATGAAAACGAAAGCAATTCTGGTTAGCCTGCTCAGTTGCCTGTTTATTATGGTGGCTAGCCGGAGCGTCGCGCACGATACGCCCCGGTATAGCGCCATGGAACTGACGTTGAATGGGCATCACGTTTATGAGTATAACTCGATCTGGCTTACCAGACAGGGGGTGCTGGCTCTCGTTGAACGCGATTCGCAGACGAAAACTAACAAGCCAGTACTGTTTCGTGTGGCGCTGCGGCGGGCTGGAAAAGTAGTGAAGCAGTGGCCTGCCAACGAAACGGGAGGGCAATATTCGGTACAACTTGAAGACCTTTGGCGGGATGCCCGGCTAGGCGACGAACTCCTGGTTGTGCCGTGTGATCCTGCCGTACCGCAACCGGCCAATCACCCTGGCTTGCGGGTGATTCCACTGCGGGGTTTCAACTGGCTGTCGCACTGCCTGCCGGTCGATAAATGTTAACTCATGATGAGGCCGTTGACAACTAAATCAGTGATGGCCATTCGGCTGGTCGCGGGCAGTAGTTTGCTACTCCTGCTGGGCTTGCTGTTTGCCCGATTCAGCAGCAACGTACCCAGTGGCGTGGCTACGGCGGGCAATCGCTCCGATAAGATTAACCTGGCGATTCGCCGCACGGCTGATCGACTGCTTAGGGCGGCAGGGGATTCAACGTCGCGGATTCCGGCGGTGCAACAGCCAAACCCGCAGACGTTCCGTGTCGCGTTGGGGCATACCTTCGATTATGATCGGTTGCCCGCGTTGCTGCAGCAGTCGCTGGCAGTGCACCAAATCAGCGATACCTACGACGTAGCGGTGCTCGACTGTGCCACGGGCGAATTGCTGCTAGGGTATTCGGCGGCCGATCTGTTCGGAAAAGATGCGAAAGGTGTTGCGTGCAGCGGCCGATCAAAGAGCGCCGGTTGTTATATGCTTCAGGTCATATTTGCTTCGGCTTCGTCGGGCGAAAAGCAACCGCCAGTCTGGCCTCTGCTGGCCGTTGGCAGCCTGTTAGTCGGTGTACTTTTTGTGGGCTGGCGTTGGTCGGGTCAGGTACGTTCGCAAGCCGAGCCGCCAGCTGCTGAGTTGCCCTTATCTGCCAGTACCCCCCAGCCGACCTCGGATCAGCTTTATTTCGGTATGTCACGCCTCGATGTAGCTAATCTGACGCTTATAGCGGGGGAAGAGCGGCATACGTTAACGTATCGAGAGACCAAGTTGCTCCGATTGCTGGCGAATCATCCCAATCAGGTGCTTGAACGCGACCAGATTTTAAAGCTTGTCTGGGAAGATGAAGGCATTACCGTTGGCCGAAGTCTCGATGTGTTTATTTCGCGGCTTCGTAAGCTGCTGGCCACTGATTCTACCCTCAAAATTGCGGCCGTGCATGGCGTGGGCTACCGGCTGGAAGTACACGAACTGGCCAACTCCTAGCGGGTGAGTTAAGTTGCGGATGCCCATCAAAGGGCCTGCCTCGCGAAGCAACGCATGCGCGAAGCAGTTCACGCGAACATGCTGTTTGTTTTAACCAATGGTTAACTCGTTGGCGTACTAAATCCGGGTGGCTTTTTGTTATGTATATAGTCGCCCGATTGGTTATGTGAACAGCTTTTACTGGTCGTTCGCGAAGCGAATCGGGTTCACCCACGATCACGTTAAAACAAGCTTTCACTCATGAATGCGTTTCCCCGTTTTTTAATGGCAAAGGCCCTGGTGCTGGGCATGGGGTTACTGCTTGTACAGGGTCATCCTGTGCTTGCGCAGGTGCCTGCCAATACGAACCAGCCAGCAGCACAGGCCAACGCCAATCCGTCGCTGTTTTCGTCGCTGGCTACCTACCGCGATGATGTGCGCCGGTCGGCATTGCTCGCCAGTCAGGCACCTACCGTACTCGATAAACTCGTTCAGCAACAGGATAACAGCCGCGATGCTTTCGAGCGGTTGATTCAATCGTATGGCCAGACTAAGCAGGGCTGGTTTTACGAGTTGGCACGTTTCCCCGATATTCAGCATGCGCTGGCTCTTTTACCCGTTGGTGCCGATCAGTCGACGGTGCAAGTGGTAACCAAATCGATGCCAACCGATTTACAGGAATCAACCTGGAAACTCTATCGGCACCACCACGATGACCTGGTTCGGGCCGACGACCTGAACCAACAGGCCAATCAGGCTTTTGAGAACCTGATCGCCCCACTTGACGGATCCACCCAGTCGGCTTTTCGCCAGTTGATCACGATGCCCGATGTGCTGTCGCTCCTGACGCAGCACCTCGACCAGACAGCACAGCTGGGCCGCGACTACCAGAATGACCCGCAGGGAATCGCGACGCAATTGGCTGATCTGCACGCTAACGTGGAAACCCAGAATCAGCAGGAGCTGGCCGATTACCAGAACCAGTTGAATCAGGATCCGCAGGCTCGTCAGGAGTTGGCGCAGGCGGGGCAGGAGTATGCCCGGGCCAATGGGTACAACACCAGCGGTATTAATCCGAATCCGGCCTGGCCCGCTAACTCGCCAAACTACTACGCCAACCCATATTCATACTGGTTTGGCTACCCGTACTGGTACGGATCGCCGGTCTGGTATCCGTCGTTCGGATACGGCTTTGGCACTGGCTTTTACTATGGCCTTGGTGGTAATCTGCTGTTTTACGGACTGCCTTCGTATGGCTTCTCGAACTGGTTTTTCAACCGTGGATATTACAACTATCCGCATCTGTATACTCGGTTCAACACGTATTACACCAATCGCATTGCCAGCGGCCGTGGGTACGTTACCTACGGTAATCGGGGCTTTGTTGGGGCGGCGCGGCAGGCGTTTGGTCCTGTAGCCAGGGGGTATAGCAGCCGGGGTAACAGTTATGGTGGCTACACAAACGGTGGTGCCAGGGTGTCCGCCCCCATGGGACGTACCCAGAACATGGGCGGCCCATCGTACCAATCGCGCTCCTATGGCGGTGGTTTCAGCAGTGGCCGTTCATACGGTGGTGGCGGTTTTGGTGGTCGTTCCTACGGGGGCGGCGGAGGTCGCGGAGGCCGTCGGTAAACGATATAAGTTAACGCAGGAAGTCCCGAACCAGTACTGGCTCGGGACTTCCTGCGTTATGGAGAGTCTTTGTTTGTGTATTGCTTTTACGCTTACGGACTGGTTTTCTCCGTAAACTCAGAGCCTGTCGGGGCTGCCTAGTCGAGGGGCCACAAGCGCGAAGCAATTCACAAAATCAACACATAGCGAACAGCCGTTCAGAACCCAAATACATTCTGTCGGGCTAGAGTTTAACGGGCTGATAGGCGCGGACAGGCTGCTGGTTGATGCCAATTAACAGTGTATTGCCAATCGGAAGCACGCTGCGTACATCGCCTGTTAAACCGAAGCCAGCCTGAGCAGGTGCCACCGCCACAAAGCCGCCCCGACCATTACCGCGTAACAGGGTACCACTGTTAGCATCGGCCCGGCCGAAACGCAGACGCGCCTGCGTGGTGTTACCACAAAGTAGCAAATCTTTATGTCCATCGTGGTCGTAGTCGAGCGACGTGGCGGTGAAGATGGGGGCTAGCTGCGCGGCGGTGGGTAGCGGAACGGCGGTATATTTTCCGGTGGACGAGCTAATGAACGACATGGTGCGGAATTCGTTGGCCGTTAGTCGTTTGGCGTCGCGAAGTTCGTCGCTGGTAAATACGTCGGTCAGGGTAGCGTTTGAATAGGTATCGTAGCTGGTAAAACGCTGCCGAAGCATGCTCATCTGGTCGAGGAGTTCGTCGCGGGTGGCGTGCGGGTAGCTTTTACCCTGTACGTACAGACAGAGGACCGGATCTATTTTTCCGTTGTTATCGAAGTCTTTGTAAACCAGTTCGGCAGGTTCGCGGTCGCTGGCGCGGCACTGGGTATTCAGACCCTGATTGCCCACTACCAGATCAGGTCGGCCGTCGCCGTTCAGGTCATCGACCAAAAGTTTGTTCCACCAGCCCCGGTAGTCTTTACCCAGAAACGCCGTGGTCTGATCGGTCAGTTTTCCGCCGCTGAGGCTGAGCACCGTCACGGGCATCCATTCACCCACTACCACGAGTTCGGGTTTGCGGTCGCCGTTGAGGTCGGTCCAGGCGGCGTCAGTGACCATGCCAATCTGCGCCAACATAGGGGCTAGCTGCGCGGTCTGGTCGGTGAATTTGGGCTGGCCATCCGTTCCTTTGCCTGCGTTGATCAATAAGTAGCTACGGGGTGTTTCGGGATAACGGCCCGGCACTACCCGACCTCCAACAAAGAGATCGGGCCGACCATCGCCGTTCACATCGGCGGCCCGCACACAACTGGTGCTGGTTCGCATGGCGGGTAGTGCGGCGGGGCTCTTTGTAAACCGACCTTTACCATCGTTTAGGTACAGCCGATCCTGCAGGCGCGGGTCGTCGGGCTGAAAATTGCCGTAGCCGCCGCTACACACGTAGAGATCAGGAAAACCATCGCCATTGGCATCAAAAAAGGCCGCGTCGGTATCTTCCGACGCAGTATCGGCAACGAAAGCGGGCTGAGGTAAACGGCTGAACTGGCCCGAGGCCTGCTGTACGTAGATTTCGCCGACTTTTCCGCTGCTGCCCCCCACAAACACGTCCTCCCGACCGTCGGCGTTCACGTCGGCCTTAACCAGGCAGGGACCGCTAAACGACAGCGCATTGACCAGCAACGGCTGCCGCTTGAAATCGTTGATCGTTGTAGTAGGATGGCTGTAGGCCAGCGGTGATTTCGTGGCACGGAAAAGGGCAGGGCCGGGGACCGGTACGCGGTATGTCGCTGTCGCGTCGGCCTCGCGCAGGGTGAGCAGTTGCCCCGCCTTCACATTGGTGAGCAGTTGCTGCTTGCCGGTTGGCCACACCACCAGTAGTGAATCGATGATGGTATTGGTGCCCAGGCCAAAATGCAGCCGGGGCGATACGCTCGACTGGTAGCCCTGCGTGGGCATCTGCTCAGCATACTGTTGTTTACCCTTGCGCGAAACGGTTACTTTCGCCCCGATGCCCTGTGTGTTGGCGCCGATGCCAACCAGTTTCAGGCCAATGAAGTTACGCTTCTTATCTGTTCCGTTACGGAAAACATAGGCGGGTTGATTCGTGTTGTTGACAACCAGATCAAGATCGCCGTCATTATCCAGATCGGCGTAGGCGGCTCCGGTGCTGTTCGAGACCTGCGTGAGCCCCCAGGCCTGTCCGGCATTTTCGAAGGTCACGTTTCCGTCCTGTTCGCCCCGGTTGCGGAAGGCGTAGTTGGCCACGTTCGACGATGGCATCCGGTGTACCAGCTCAAGAATATCTTCGCGTTGTGGGTTAGAGGGCCGGTTTTGCATGAAATCAGCCATGTATTTCAGGAAGTCCTGATTCGTGTAATCGCGAACGTACCCATTGGTCACGTACAGGTCTTTCCAGCCATCGTTGTCGTAGTCGGCCAGAAGGGGTGCCCAGCTCCAGTCGGTGTTCGACATGCCTGCCAGTTGCCCGATTTCGCGGTAGGTACCATCGCCGTTGCTGATGTGGAGCATGTTACGCATGATCTGGTGATGGAAACCCGATTCTACACTAAGCGCGTATTTCTCGTAGTTGTCGGGGGCCATCAGCAGTTTTTGCCGCCGGTTGTCTTCGGGCAGCATATCCAGCGTCAGAATATCAGGGCGGGCGTCGTTATTGACGTCAACCACGGCATTGCCCATCGAGAAGTTGGAGGTATGGCCAACGCTGGTTTTGAGGGCATCGCGGAAGGTGCCGTTGCGGTTGTTGAGGTATAGATAATCGGGTACAGCGTAATCGTTGGAAATGTAGAGATCGGGCCAGCCGTCAGCGTTCAGGTCCGATACGCCCACGCCAAGCCCGTAGCTCAGCACCGAACTGCTCAGGCCTGATCGGCTGGTCACGTCCTCAAACCGCTTGCCGGTGTTCCGAAATAGCCGCATCCCGATTTCTGGATTTTCCTGCTTCCGTAAAGCGGCCGTACTGGTTTTGTCAAGGACAGGCAGCGATTTTGGGTTGTGGTTCAGCAGAAACAAGTCCAGATCGCCGTCGCGGTCGTAATCAAAAAAGGTGCCCTGCGTGCTTTGGGACGGGTTGGCTAACCCATACTGCGTTGTCTGATCGGTAAAGTGCGGAACGCCCTGCGCGTCGGGCCCATCGTTGATGAGGAGTTGTGGTGTGCGGTTTTCGGGGCGTACACTACCCGAGTAGCACAAAAACAGATCGAGTCGACCGTCGCCGTTTACGTCGGCCATAGACACGCCGGTGCGCCACGGACCTTCGCGTCCGGCCACGCCCGCCGCCGCCGTGACGTCGGTAAACGCCATATTGCCTTTGTTGAGATACAACTGGTTGGGCACCATGTTGCCGCTAAAGTAAATATCGTCGAGCCCGTCGCCGTTCAGATCGCCGACAGCCACGCCGCCACCATTATAAAAGTATTCGTACATCAGTACGTTGGTATTCAAGCCCTCAGAAAGGTTATTGGCGAACGTAATGCCGGTCTGATCGGGCGATAGTAGGGTAAATAGCGGCGGTCCGGCGGGCGTTGTGGCCTGTGCTTGGGTGGCCGATTCGCTGGTCGATGGCTTGTCCTGGCAACTTAGGGCAACGAGACAGGCGGCAATCAGTAGTAAACCAGGTAAACGTTGGAAAGGAACTATCATGGAACGGGGATACAGAAAATGCACTACAAAAATCAGCTGATTTACATCAGTTTGCTACAATAAGCCAGCAGGCGTTTCAATTGATCTTCCCGGCTGAAATCGACGGGATCATTTTCCAGGTACGTGTCAATCTGCTGGCGATGATTGCTGAAGAGTTTACCTACACTAGCCCGGGTAGCCGGGTGAAACCGGTTGTTTTTATCGACAATGAAAAATGTGGTCTGCTTGCTGAAGAGCAGGTCGCCTTTTGCATCAAGTTTACTAACGCCCATGTTGCCTCCCGAGTAAAACTGATAAGTGGTTATGGCTCCCGCACCCGACGATTGGCCGTAGGCGCTCATCTTCTCTCGTTTAGTGCTTCGAAGTCCTTGTTTTGCCGCCAGTTTGATACCGTCGTAATCGGCGACTACCTCGGTGTAACCCCGTTTCCGGTCAAACAGAAACAGTACGTTCCGGGACGAGCCGTCGGTGGGAGTAGGGTTGCTAAATTCGACCAGTTTCACAATGGGTTCGTCGGCCAGCGCCATGGTATCGCCGCGTGCCGTAATGAAGTGCATTTCGCCCAGCATGACGTGGTAATTGAACCGGGCATCGACCGTAGTGCCGTTCAAAAATGATACGGTACCGTTGCGGAACTGACTATACTGATAGCGATCCCGATACGAGATGGCCTGCTCGCCGCCCTTCACCCGAATCGTACCCGGTGACTGCGCCAGACAGGCGACATCGGCAAGCAATCCAATCATTCCGATAAGCAGGGCTGTGTTCATGGCCTATAAACAGACTAGTGTTAAAAGACTAATGCCAGCGTAAGTCACGCTGGCATCAGTTGAAGATAAGAAGCAACGCGGACTTTTCATCCGCTTACTCCCGGTAGTATGTTCCGTGCTGGTATAGGGACTAGTAGCCCGGATTTTGTACCAATTTGCTGTTCCGGTTCATTTCGTCGCGGTTGATCGGCAGGAAGTACATCTTGTCGGCCCATGAACGGTTTTCTTTACCGGGGTCAGCCTCAACAACCTTGTAGGTGTAGTCGTAGCTGGTTGGGTCGTACTTATAAGTAGTCACCGTTTTGCCAGGTTTTAACGTACCCGTGATGTTGATGTAATTGGCTTTACGTCCTAATGTAGTAGGAGCGATCATCCAGCGACGGGCATCATGATAGCGTTGCTCTTCAAACACCATTTCAACCCGACGCTCGTTGCGGTACCGCTCTTTCAGCGCCGCACCTGATTCGGTGATAGCAGGCATACCGGCGCGGAAACGTACTTTGTTCAGCCAGGTACGTGCTTCAGCGTCCAGACCCAGTTCAATACAAGCCTCAGCGTAGTTGAACAGCGCTTCGGTGTAGCGGAAGAACGGCCAGGGAATTTGCTGATACGTGTTCTGGTCTACGATAGCTGGGTTCGGATCAATGAACTTACGCATGTAATACCCTGTGTAGCTACCATTCCAGTCTTCCACTGAGCTCTTGCGCGTGTCGAGACCGGGAATCGCTACCTTGGCACCACCCGAGATCACTTCATACTGGCCCGTCTGAATCTGGTTGGCTGGATCTTTAGGTGCTACGTCGGCCGTACGTGGTTTCCAGGGAGCACCATCATACAGAATAGAGCTGTAGAAACGTGGATCACGGTTGGTGTAAGGTGCGGCAGCTTTTGCCGGATCGCTCCAGCTAAACTTCGAACCATCCATCATTTCGTAGTCGTCAACGAGCAGCGAAACCGGCGTGTTACCCGCCCAGTTATGGTAGCCGTTTGGTCCGTTGAACAAACCCTGCTGACCACCCGCTTCCTGCTTGCCATTGATAAATGAGCGAGAGAACAGCACATCTTTCTCACCACCATTCTGCGACAAGGCAATGTTCATGTAGTTAGCCATGCCCTGCTCTTTGCTTACGGGAGCCGACAGGTTCAACTGCGATCCGTAGGCGGTCAGGTCAAGTACCGCTTTGGCGGCATCTTTAGCTTTCTGCCAGCGCTCAGTGCGGTTGCTCGATACGTACCCGAGGAGTTCAGGCTTCGCGAAGGCAGCGTGCGCCGTCGATTTGCTTTTGGCGGTCGTTACGTCGTACAGATCACTGGCGGCGTAAGTCAGCATACGGGCTTTAAGGGCCAGGGCAGCACCTTCGTTGGCGCGGCCTTTAGCCATCGATTTACCTTTGAGCAGCGTCGCAGCGTCGTCACAATCCTTCACGATGAAGTTGATACACTCTTCCATCGTATTGCGTGGCATGGTGTAATCGGCCTGACCTAAGTCATACGCCTTGTCCACGATGGGTACCCCGCCATAATACCGCACTAACTGGTGGTAGTAGTAGGCCCGCATGAACTTGGCCTCGCCCGTCAGGCGCTCCACGATGCTGTTGGTGTTAGGAAAGCCCGGCTTTGCCAGGTTTTGCAACGCCAGGTTAGCCGCCCGGATGCGGAGGTACATGTTGTTCCACTCAAGGGTGTTGTTCACCCAGCCCTGGTCAGCAGGGTTAGTACGTGCCTCGGTAATGGTCGTGATGCCACGGCCAGGGTGAGTAAACATGGTTTCGTCGGTCAGCGAAGCAAGTTGCTGCTCGTCGAAACCGCCCTGGCCCAGGCCAGCGTAGATACCCGTTACAAAGGCTTCGGCCAGCGATGCATCTGCCCATACTGCCGTTCCACCCACCTGGTCGAGGGGTTGGGTGTCTACAAAATCGTCGTTACAACCCGTCACAGCCACTGATGCTATGAGAAGAGCCAGACCGATGGTTTTAAATTTTTGTATCATGGTAACTTAACTGATTAGAAACGAAGGGCTACACCCGTGTTGATGATGCGCGACTGTGGGTAATACTGGCCTGTTGAGTTATCGGCTTCAGGGTCGTATGAGCCTAGTTTGTTTACGATGGTAAGCAGGTTCAGCGCGTTTACGTATACACGTAGGCTGCTAAGCCCTGCTTTCCGACCAATTGCCTCCGGGAGGGTGTAACCCACTTCCATATTTTTCAGGCGGATGTAATCAGCCGAACGGAGCCAGTAGGTGTTGCCTCCTGAGTAGTACTGATCGCTCCGGTTAGCAATACGTGGGTGCACGCTGCTTGGGTTGTCAACCGTCCAACGATCGGTGTAGAACTCTTTCAGGTAGTTACCAATGTTGCCCGATTCGCCGAGGCTGATGTACTGCTGTGCACCGGCTGAACCCTGGAACAGGATAGTCAAGTCGAAGTTTTTGTAACCGGCCGTGATGTTCATACCACCCTGGAAAAGGGGTAGGTTGGTGCGGTTATTACGTACCCGGTCGTCAGGGGTGATTTTACCGTCACCGTTGTAGTCCTGGTATTTCATGTCGCCGGGACGGATGTTCTTCACAATCGCCGAGTAGTCGATCTTGCTCGTCGTTGCGTCGATGTCAGCCTGATCCTTGAACACACCGTCGTACAGGTAAGCGATGTACGCGTTAATGGGGCGACCGGTGGTACGCTGCCATTCAGGTGCGCCCGGTGCTTCGTCCCAGAACACGATTTTGTTCTGTGCGTAACCACCATTTACGCTGACACTATACTTGAAATCACCAGCGCGGCCGTTGTAACCGATTTGGGCATCGAAGCCCTGGTTACGCACTTTACCGATGTTCTCAGGAGGCAGAGTCAGGCCCGTAGTACGGGGAACAGAGGCGTTACGTGGGTACAGAATCGAAGTCCGGAAATTGTTGAAATAATCGAATTCGAAGCTGATCTTGCCATTGAACAACTGACCTTCGATACCGATGTCAGCGTTGTTGGCCACTTCCCAGGTAATGTTCGTGTTTGGAATCCGGCTTTCGGACAACGTCTTCTGCTGGCCATCATTGATGATGTACGTATTGAAGCCGTAGGTTGGCAGATACTGGTATGTGGCCAGGGTCGACGTGCCAGGCAGGTAAATCTGGTCGTTACCCAACTGCCCGTACGACGCACGCAGTTTCAGGTAATTAAACACCGGGGCACTTGTCTTCAGGAAGTTTTCTTCTGAAATGACCCAGCCCGCCATCACGCCGGGGAAGAAGCCATACCGTGTTGCTTCCGGGAAGATGTCAGAACCATCGTAACGACCCAGGAACTCGAGCAGGTACTTGTCTTTGTAGTTGTAGGCAAGTCGGCCGAAGTAGTTCAAACGAGCCCGGTTGAAGGCACCACCCCCGTTGTCTTTGCTGAGGTCACCACCGGCGAAGAGCTGGTCGATAGCGGGCGAGATGAAGTAACGACGGAAGGCGTTGAAGTTGTCGCCCGTGATTGTCTCGCGGTTTACACCGGCCAGTAAGGTGAAGCCATGATTACCGATTTTGCGTTCGTAGGTACCGATGGCACCCAACAGAATGTTGAGCTGCGTGTTGTTACCAAGGGTCAGACGAGGCTCGGCTGGGCCACGTACACTGGCAATCAGGTTTGGGTTGCCGTTGGCGTCAACGCCCGATCCTTTTTCGTACAGCGTCCAGGGAGTCTCCCACCGCTTGTTATTCTGGTTCAGCTTATCAATAGCGGCCGTACCCGAAATCTTCAGCCCTTCAATACCTGGTACTTTGAAATCCAGCTGACCATTGGTTTGAATGTAGTCGCGCTTGTCGCGGTCATAACCCGTTGCGTTGGTAGTGATCACCACTGGGTTTTCACCGTTCTCAATATCAGGACCCGGACGTCCGTCTGGCCAGAAGGCTGGCTGGTTTGGCTTGCCGCGCATCTGCATCCGGAAGATAGCGCCAGCACCCCGCGTTGGGTAGTACCGGAATTCTTCGCGGCCCAGTACGCCCATGCTGAAGTGGAGGTATTTATTGATGTTCGCATCAATGTTTACCCGTAGATCATACTGCTTATAGCCCGTTGCCGACTGCTTGTAGAACGCATCCTGATTCTGGTAGCCCAGCGACGCGATGTACTTGAAGTCTTCGGTACCGCCCTGCAATTGTACGTTATGGCGAGCCTGTGGCGACCAGGTTTTCAACGTCGACTTATACCAGTCGGTGTTTGGGTGGCCCCATGGGTCAGACCCATCGTTGTATTTCGTGATATCAGTAGGTGTGTAAGGCGCCTTCCGGATCGAACCGTCGGGACGGGTATATGAACCCGTTGTCTGGTACGCTTTGGTGGCGGCAGCCCATTCAGCTACTGGTAGCTCGTATACGCTCAGGTCATTGAGCATCGTTGCATACTCGGCTGCATTAGCCAGACTCGGAATAATCGTTGGCTGCGCATAGCCTTGGTTAAACGAGTACGAGAGCTGTGGCTTACCACTTTTGCCTCGCTTGGTCGTGATCAGGATAACCCCGTTGGCAGCCCGTGAACCATAAATGGCAGCCGAGGCATCTTTCAGTACAGAAATGGTCTCGATATCGGCTGGGTTGATCCGGTCAAGTCCACCTGCCCGGTCTGGAATACCATCGACAACGACCAGGGCGCTGTTGTTCCCTAACGTGTTAGTACCACGAATACGAATCGTCGATCCGTCATAACCTGGCTCACCACTACGGTTAACCGCCGTTACACCCGGCAGACGGCCCGCCAGCGAGTTAGACAGGTTGGTAGTTGGCGATTTCACCAGATCACCCCCCTTTACGGCTACTACAGAGCCCGTAATGGTTTCTTTGCGTTGAACACCGTAACCTACAACCACTACCTCATTGAGGGATTTGGTGTCGGCGGCCAGTGTGATGTTAATGTTCGACTGGTTGTTGATCGGCACTTCCTGAGATACAAAGCCGATGTACGAGAAAACCAGTGAACCGTTTCTGTTTGGGGCGTTCAGCGAGTAGTTCCCCATCGCGTCGGTGACCGATCCCTGCGTTGTGCCTTTTACGACTACGCTTACGCCCGGTAGCCCCGCCTGTTGTTCGTCCAGTACACGCCCAGTAATTTTTGTCTGAGCAAATGTACTTGCTGCGCATAGCAGTACTAATACCCATGATACGCACAGGCGGCTTCTGGTAAGCCAGCCCGGTGATGAGTGCTCCCGCCGTATCTGGCTCTGGAGTTCTCTCGTAGAAATTGTTCGCATAGATTACTTTATCTTTTAGTACTAATCCTGCATGGAAATGAGCTTTACCCTGTTATCTACTAGCCAATTATTAAATTATTTTAACTAATCGGTGCGAACGGCATTAGTTTGGTATTGGCATTTTGAGTATTTTCCCGGAAAACAGGCTTGGTAACTGCTTATCCTTGACATTGCTATCAAAATGGTAGGTAGCAACTAGTTAGTCCAGAAAAATCGGTTCTACTCAGACCAGTATTAGACCAGTTTCGGTAAACAAAAAGCCCGGATCTTGGGGATTCGGGCTTTTGATCTGGTCAATACCAATGAAACTAGTGAGGGGTAGAAGAGCTTTTGAAGCGTGGGTAAGGGGTGTTGCCTCGTGCCCAGAACCATAGAATCCGGTTGTTAAGCTCATCTTCCCCAGTGTCAATACCTTCTTCTGCTTCCTCAACTGACTCTTTGGCGTAACGCAGGGCTTTACCGCGCAATGCCGTCAGTGGCTTATTCATTTCGTTGAGTGGCACCCGATTAGTCAGAGATGTGTAGGTGTTCAAATCCGGTTTGTTAACAAAACAATCGAACATAGGCAGGGCCGTGGCGTCGATGACATTCATAGGTGGTAAACCCAGAATCTGCTCGATCGTGCGCAGCATCGACGTCTGGTTGTAATTGGTCGTCACCGTGCGCTTCAGCCGCGAATACGGACTGACCACAAAACCCGTTGTGCGGTAAGCCGATATATGGTCCCAGCCCGATTGGGAATCATCTTCGGTAATGAAAATTACTGTGTTGGCGGCAAACCGGCTTTTCTGGATGGCTTCGACAATGCGGCCAACGGCCAGGTCGTTGTCGGCTACCATAGCGCGGGGTGTCGGAAACTTCGGGCTCATACCCGAGGTGTGGTCATTGGGCAAGGACATCACCATCAGGTTGGGCCACTGATCGCCGGGTTTGGCAGCATATTCGTTCAATTCGCGAATAAATGCGTCGGCACGCATCTGGTCATTGATCTTCTCGTCATCGCAGCCCGGAAAGCTCTGCGACAGAATGGGACGTACCCGCGAGATGGTAGTGGTATTGGTGAACGAAAACGGCTGACCCGTTTGCCGCATGTTGTACAGCTTGGTCCAGTCGTGGGTCGATTCATCGAACTGGCAGGTACAGGCTTCGCCGTAGATCCTGACGGTTTTGCCGTGATCGAGGGCGTTGTTCCAGATCATGCCTTTCTGGTTGTACACCAGCGCGTCGTACAGCACGTGTGGGTACGACCGAAACCAGCCCCGAACGCTTTTCTCGGTATAGTCGGTCACGATTGCCGCATCGACCCAGGAGTGCCCCTCGGCCGATGATTTTCCTGATGCGTAATAGTTATCCAGCAACACAAAATCCCGAGCCAGTTTATGTTGATTGGGCGTAATGCTGTCGCCAAATATGCAGAGTTCGGGCTTCCCGCGGCCTTCGGGCATATCGCCCAGCACCTGGTCGTAGGTTCGATTTTCCTTGATGATATAGACCACGTGCTGAAAGACAGACGGCTCGCCGATGCGCTCGGGAACGGGACGCGGCGGAGCGTCGCGGCGGGGAAGTTTCGCCGCCAGCGCCAGTCGAAATTGCATGCTCAGTTTACGAACCCGTTCGGTATACGTGGTCAGTTCGTTGGCATTGGGTAAGGCGATGATCGAGAGTGAAGCGAGCTGTCGGTGCGAATTATAGGCGGGTTGACTGTCTTTTCTACCCCCTTGGCTGGCTTGATCGGCCGGGGTTAGCGCCCGTGCGCCGGTTGCTTCCAGATTGGTTACGTAGAGGGTGTTATCGAGCAGCAAAACCCCACCCGGATAGGCCTGTGTGGGTATGTAGCCGCGTACCGCTGAGGTACGTACCTGAGTGGTCGGGGCGCTGAGATCCACAACCGCCACGGCGTTATCATGTCCGTTGGCTACGTAAAGGGTAGATCCTGTCGCGTCGAGGGCCAGCGCGTTCGGGGTGCTGCCAATGTAGGTGTCGCTCATGCCGAATAAGCTCACCGGTATGGAGTCGGTCACCTGCCGCGTGGGTACGTCGATCACTGAAATGTAATCACTGTTTCCATTGGCTACGTACAGGCGCTTCTGGTCAGGGCTTGCTAGAATGGCATTGGGGTGCAGCCCAACGGGAATTTCGGCATCAGCGCGGCCCGTTGTCAGGTCAATGACCGAGACCGTTCCTTTGGCAACCGCACCGGTGCGCGGATCGATGTAAGCCTGCCCCCAGGGAACGCCCGCCGTTTCCAGCTTGCCGGCCGAATCGGGTTCGTTGGTTGGCTGGGGGCCAGCCCAGTTGGTCACAAACGCCCGGTCGCCAGCCAGCGCGATGCCATAGGGAGCCACGCCGGTTGGGGCGGTCCAGACGGTGCTCCGGTCGGCGAAACGAACTTTCGCTAGTTGGTTATTACCATTCAGGGCTACGTACAGAAAGCACTCGCCACCTTCTAGTCGCACGGTCACGTCGTTAGGTAACGAGAGGGGCGACGGAGCCACGGGGGCAAAGGAGAGGAACTCAACGTTACCTACCTTGCCGCTTACCCAGGTGGCGATCACTACGCCCGATTTGCCCCGCTCACGTTCTGAAGCCCCCCACGCCAAGTACGTCTGCCCGTTGACAGTGAAGGCCTCGATTCCCGAGAACGTGCTCATCAGCCCTCTGGTTATGGCAGCATCGCTCAGGCTCCAGCGGTAAACTATTTTCTGGCTGGCCCGGTCCAGTACGGCAATACCATACCGATCCTCGACCACAAGCTGATTGCCGCCGGGCAGCGCGGTGAGGTCAAGGGCGTGGTTTTCGAGTTTGGGATCACCGAAAAAAACGGCCGTTCCCGCTGCATCGATGAGCCGGTTGTAGGGCATGGCTGTTGGTTCACCGGCAACTGGGTCGGTCAGCGTTTGCTTATCCGAGGCGTGGCGGTGTTTCCGTAGTTCCGACGGGCCAGCGCACGATAACGTCAATAGGAGGAGAAAGGCAGAAACGAATTGGTTACGCATAAACGGAATTTTTTGTCAATAGCAGCAGCACGGAATAACGGTCATTGGCAACGTACCCAGCTACCGAACCACCGGATTTGGGCGTAGGTAGCCGCCATCCGGGAAGCGAATGAGGTATGTTGACGGAAAGAACGTGCTTTTGGCGTAATAATCGGTGGTAATAAGCTGGGCGCCGGATTCCTGCGCTGCCGTGAAATTACGATAGTCGTTGGTTCGGGCCTGCCTGGTGTCTGCATCGGCGCGGGTTCTGACCAGATAGCCTTTCTGTACATACTCCCGGATGGTGGCGCCATCGTCAATTGAATTGTTCAGGATGACAACTGCCGCATCGGGCGAACCGGGAGACGCGTTGGTGAACAGCACCCGGCCTTGCAACGATGGGTGCCCTGCCCGGTAAGCATCGCGTTTACGCCCCTGTTCATCGAGAATAAACATAAACTTGCCCCGTGCAGCCTTCATTGTGGGCCAGTTTTTGGCTAGTACGGCAGCTTCCAGTGTTTTGTAATGGCCCCGAACATCATCCGGCACAATGAGTTTATTCCGCCCCATTGTAGCCAGCAGGACACTGTCTAGCTGGTTGAGGACGGGTGCCGTGAACGCTTCGGGCGGCGAAAAGCCGGGCCGACGAATGGTGTCGTCTTTGGCATTCATGGTGATGAATACCGGGTAATGGGTGGGGTGAGCCGCCGACCAGCGCTTGAGTTCATCGAGGCAGCGCCGAAAGGTGAGGCAATTGCTTCGAAAGTCAATTTCCTGGATGTGCAGCACTTTAAAGCCCGGTTCATTCATGACACCGTCTGGGTCGTAGGCTGGCTGGCCTTGCGCCCACTCGAGGCCTTTGGGGTGCGCATATTTCCCGCCCTTAGTGTCGGCATACACATCAATTTCCAGGTTTTGCAGGCCCAGATTCAACTGATCGGACAGGCTGCTGTGACTGTAGTCAATGGCGTTGTAGCGCGTTGAATCCATCTGTTTCAGCATGGCCATTAACACGGGGGCAATCGCTTGTTTATAGCTGTTATGTGAGCCGATGCACTGAATCTGGTTCAACCTCAGCGTATTTAGATCAGGTACGTTGCCGGGGACGAGGAGGGCCGTTGAGCCGACCAACAAGCAAAGCAGGAGTAGGTTTTTCACAGAGTAAAGAAGAGAAACAAACAAAGAGAATAAACCAGTAGAGCGAATAGGTGCCGGGATCAGTACACTTAAAAAAAGAGTTGTCACGCCCCAGTATTCGAAGAAAGAATACCGAGACGTGACAACCTAATTAGAGTGGACAATTAATAGCCTGGGTTTTGTACTAAATAACCCGGTAAGTTAGACGCCCCGTCGATGGCCGTTTGCGGAATGGGAAAGAGGCGTTTTTGTGGATTAGAATCCGTTTTTTCTGTCCAGGCGCTTTCGTATTTTCCAAACCGGATCAGGTCTGTGCGGCGCACCATCTCCCAGTATAACTCGAACCCGCGCTCGCGCAGCAGCAGGTCCAGGTTCATGCTGGTCAGAGCAGGGGCGGGGGCTGTGGCCGTCCGGGCGGCTCGCACCGTGTTTACATCGGCAAGGGCACCGGCGGCGTCATTGCTCTTGCGCAGTTTGGCTTCGGCGCGCATCAGGTACACGTCGGCCAGGCGTACAATTGAGATGTCGGCATCGCCGAGATTCCGGCCCGATACCGATTTCCGACTGAACTCGTATTTCAGTACTCGATACCCCGTGTTGTAATCGCTACCAGCCACCGTGTAGTTGACCTGCTCGGTGAACGTAACGGGCAGAGTGGGGCGGTTACGCGAGATGTTGAAGAGCCGGCCTACGCGGTAGTTGGCACCACAGCGGACAAAGGCCCCGTTTACCCGCACCAGGCCATACTGTTGCCCACGCAGGATACCCCGATCCATGTTGAAATTGGCCTCGGCAATGCATGAGTCGGCCGGAATAGTCCAGTTCTTTTTGTAAAAACGCGGATCAACGCCAGCCGGATCGCTGGCGTAAGCATTGACCCAACTGCGGTAAAAATCAGGCGTGATGGCCGGGCCGTCGGTGCCGTTGGCGCCGGGGAAAGCTGGCAGCGGATACTGGTCGCCCGAGAGCGAGAAATAGGCCAGACGATTATGTCCATTTAGTTCGGCGCGCTGGTCAACGGCAAATACCAATTCCTTATTGCTGTTGTTGTTGGAGTCGAAAATAGAGAAGTAATCGCGCGACAGCTGGTACTGCCCCGAGTTGATGATCTTATCGCAATACTCCACCACTTTGTCCATGTCTTCGGGCTTAAAGGTAAACTGAGTGGCGTAGCGATCGCGATAGACTGCGGCGTTCAGATACAGACGCGCCAGCAGCCCCCAGGCTGCCCCTTTGGTCATACGGCCAGGGCCAACCGTGGTCAGCAAATCAGGTTCAACGGCCATCAGTTCGGCCCTCAGGTAGTTAAGGGCGGCTTCACCCCGCAACACGTCTGAAATAGCCTGCGGACTTTCTTTCAGGAAGACTACGCCAAACAGGTCGAGCATCACCATGTTGTAGTAGGCCCGCATACCCCGCGCCTCCGCCATGTACACTTTCACATTGGGGTCGTTGATGGTCGGGAGGGCGCTGAGGGCCGTAATCGACCGCGAAATACCCTGCGTCAGCAAGTTCCAGGTGTTGCGAATGTTGGGGTCTGTGTTGGTCGATGTGTGCTGGTGCAGGGCAATGTAAATGCCGTTATCACCCCAGTCTGTGCCACCCCGGTAGGGCAGAATGGCCTCGTCTGTCGAGATCTCCTGAATGGCAAAGTAGTTGGTGTGCAGGAAGATATCGGGCAGGCGGGCGTATACCGGGGCCAGGTTGCCATCGGCCGCCTGCTTGTCAGTAAGCCCCGACGCCGACGATTCGTCCAGCACGTTCTCGGTAAGGTCCGTACATCCGTTCAGCGCCACCAGGCTGAAACAGGTCAGTGTAAGAAGAAGTGTCTTTTTCATTGGTTATGTGGGTGACCCTCACCCCCAGCCCCTCTCCCACGTTGGGAGAGGGGAGCCGTTCTACAGTAGCTTCGCCGTCAGCGGAGCATTATCCCCCTCTCCCAACGTGGGAGAGGGGCCGGGGGTGAGGGTACTGTTAAAACGTGAGATTGAGACCAAGCAGGTAAGTACGTGCTTTCGGATAACTCAGGTAATCAATGCCGTACGAGGAAATGCCGTTGACCGTGCGGTCAGTGCTTACCTCAGGGTCATAGCCGTTGTAGTTGGTGATCACAAACAGGTTCTGCCCCGTTGCCGACACCCGAATACCCTTCACCCACCGGTTGATCCCCAGCTTCTGCACATCGATGTTGTAGCTGAGCGATAGGTTGTTGAGGCGGGTGAATGCGCCGTCTTTCAGGAACCGGGTCGATACCGGTGCTGCGTTGTTGATCGACTCGGTTGGCTCGCCAATGGCTTCCGACGGGCCGTTTAGCCCTTTCACCAGCCTTGCCTTGTAGAAGAACGCGTTGGCCGTGTTGTCATACAGTTTATTGCCCGACACGCCGTTGACGTTAGCCACCAGGTCGAAGCCTTTGTAGCCGACCCCGAAATTCAGGTTGAACTGCTGCGTGGGTAAGGCACTGCCGGCTGCAATACGGTCTTTGTCGGAACCACCAATGCCGTCACCATCTACATCGCGGTATTTGCTGATGCCTTTGTCGTCGATGCCGATATACTCACGCAGGAAGAACGTACCGATCGGTTGCCCATTCACGTAGCCATTGACCGTGGCCGACGTGAGGCCAGCTCCCGATGCCGACCCGGAGGTGATGACCGAATAGGGCGAGTTCTGAACGATATTTTTGATGAACGTAATGTTACCGCCCACATCGAACCGGAAACCGCCTGTGCTGGCGTAGCGGTAATTCAGGTCCAGCTCAACGCCCTGGTTGGTGATGGTCATGTCAGGTACGTTGGTCCAGTAAGTCGACGCTGGTTGAATGGGGTCGGCCGGGATTACTTCGAGCAGAATCTTACCCGACACTTTCCGGAAATAATCGACTGTGCCCGTCAGTGCGCCGTTGAACAGGCCAAAATCAAGACCCAGGTCGGTTTGGGTCGATACCTCCCACTGAATGTCGGGATTGGCCAGTCGGGTGTAGGTCGTACCTGCCGGATACACTGTGGTGCCGTCGAGTGGGTAACTGGTGGCCGCCGAGGTGCTGGAGGTAAACAGCGCCTGGGTAATCTTCGACGGGATCTCCTGGTTACCGGTCTGTCCCCAGCCAGCGCGCAGTTTCAGGTCGGAGAACGGGCCTGATTTCAAAAAAGCCTCTTCTGATAAGCGCCAGCCAGCCGAGAACGACGGGAACACACCGTACTTATTGTTGGCGCCGAACTTGCTCGATCCGTCGGCCCGCACGGTTGCTGTGAGCAGGTAACGGTTGTTGTACTGGTAGTTTACCCGCCCAAAAAACGATTGCAGCTCGTTCTCAATGGCATAGCCACCCGGCCGGTTATTGGCCAGAGTTAAGTCTTGCCCAAGGCCGGGGTTATTGGCGGGTTCAATAGGCGACAACGGGAATTTGTTGATGCTCCAGTTGCGGCCCGTCAGCGAGAACGTCTGGTATGAATGCCCCGCCAGTGCCGACAAGTTATGCTTGTCGAAGTTACGTGTGTAGGTGAAGTAGTTCTCGATCAGTACGTTGCGGTTAGTCAGGTACGTGGCATCCAGGCGGCCATCCTGTTGCGGAATGGCACTGGCAAAGCTCTGCTGGTCACGGGTCGAACTCGAATTGTCGACGCCCAGGTTGAGCTTGTAGGTCAGGTCCTTGGTGATCTTGAACGAGGGCGACACGCTGGCCACGACCCGGTTAATGACGGTTACGTCTTTCTGCAAATCCAGCGACAGCAGCGGGTTGGTAAACGCCTGATAGCGGGCCGGAGCACCGGCCGCGTCGCGGGCCGGGTACGTTGGGTTAGCCGAGAGCGCCGCGCCGATGATGCCTTCGATAGGTGGACGTGTATTCTCTGTTTGCGAAGCCGTCAGGTTTACGTCGATCGACAGGCGGTCTTCCAGAAATTTCTGTGAGGCATTGAACCGACCTGTGTACCGATTCAACTGGCTGTTTTTCAGGACGCCCTGCTGATTCTGCACGCCCACCGAACCGTAGTAGGTCAGCTTTTCAGCCCCGCCGCTGAACGACAGGTTGTGGTCCTGCGTAACGGCTTGGCGGCTGATTTCTTTCTGCCAGTCGGTCGATGCCTTCTGGTCGTCTACGACACCACCTACAGCGGCTACCTGCCGTTTGTATTCATCAGCCGAAAACAAGGTGATTGGATGCGCTATGTTCGAAATACCGACGCTTGACGATAAGGTCAGATTGCCAGCTCCGGCTTTTCCTTTTTTGGTCGTGATCAGAATAACGCCGTTGGCTCCGCGAGCTCCGTAAATGGCGGTTGCCGACGCATCCTTCAAGACGTCGATGGCTTCAATATCCTGCGGATTCAGGAAGTTGAGCGGGTTGGTGGCGCCGCCCGTGCTTGAGTTATCGAGCGGAATTCCGTCGAGTACAAACAAGGGTGTGCTTCCCGTTCTGACGCCGCCCGGTCCCCGAACGGTGATGTTCTGCCGCCCGCCGGGTTCGCCACTGGCCGCCGTTACATTGACCCCTGCTACTTTACCCTGCAAAAGTTGCTCGGGTGAGTTGATGATACCCCGGTTGAAATCGGTGCTTTTCAGCGATTTAACCGAGCCGGTCGCGTCCTTTTTGGTGCTGGTACCATAGCCAATCACCACGACCTGCGACAGATCGGACGCCGATGATTTTAACGATACATTAATAATTGTCTGATTACCAACGTTTACCTCCTGCGATTCAAACCCGATGAAGCCAAATACAAGCGTTGCCGGTCCGTTGGGTACTACGATCCGGTATTCGCCATTGGCATCGGTCGTGGCTCCCTTCTGAGTTCCCTTTAATACCACCGTACAACCGGCCAGCGCCTCGTTGGTGGTTGCATCCGTAACCCGTCCGGAGATGGTAATGTCGACTTTTGGTTGTGACGTCTGTGTTGAGGAAGAAACCGCCTGATTTTTCCCGACAACAGGCGCTGCAATCGCGATCAGGGAACAGAGCAGTACTTCACGTAAAGGCAGATACCGGCATGTTGTGCGAAAACGATAGAGATGGGTCATAAAAAACGATTGATTTTGGGTGCAAAGGTCTGTTTATGCGAAATGCCGGAAACGAGCATTCACGTATTTAAAAAAATGATAATAGGCATATTAATCCATCCAGAGCAGCGTAGAAAAACGCATTGCATTAAGCCAGGAACGATGTTCATAAATACGATAAAATTAAAATTTATACTGGTATAATTGTATTTATTAGCTAAATAAGTCAATTATGATGTTAATAGCATATGATGAAACGCTGTACATGATCATATACAGTTAATACAGTCAGACTAGAGCAAATGAAATTGAGTAGTTACTGCACGAAGCCGCTGGATGGCCTATATGGCTGGCATGTGTTTACTGGGCCGTTGTTAAGCCGAAGAAACCTGCTTACGCTAAGCCAAGCCCCGCATAAGCAAGTCGCAGTACAGAAACCAAGCTGAGATAGCCCTTCTATACGTTCCACCAGTAGGTGAATTTCATCACCAAGGCACGGGTTTTTACGGCGAAATTATCGGGCAGGTAGTTGTCGGTGTAAACAATAAAGAGGTCAGAGGCTGGTTTATAGCGCCATTGCACCCGCGTATTCAGGTTTACGTTTTTGGCCTGTTCGTTATACTGCATGAAAGCCGTCAGAAACAGCGTATTGGTCATGGTGATATCCAGGCGCGGGCCAACGAGCCAGAACTGGGTAAGCCCCGATAGGGCGGGCAGATCGATTCGGTTGTAGCTGGTACTCAACGCTAAGCTGGCAAAGGGCTGAACCCGGTAGCCCAGATCGGCAGTCAGGTTCAGGCGGGTGCCGTTGTCGTAGAAGCCGCCGTAACGCGAGGTGAACCCATAGGTAAACAGGGCTTGGGGGCGCGAAATAAACTCGGTGCCCCAGGCTTGCCAGTAGTGCAACGTACCCGCCGCCAGCTTTGCTTTTCCCGAGTTGGTGGGATCAAGGTCGGACAGGAGTCGGACAAAATTGGAGGCGACCCAGCCATTGAACGTACTGCGGTTGCGAAAGGCAATGCCGTAACTCAGGTAGTGCTCGTTGTCGAGTTGCCGCGACAGGCTTGTGTTCATGAATGTAGTGCTGCCCACCGATGGGCCGTGGCTGAGAATAGACGTACCCGTCGGGAAAAATAGATAGCCGGCCTGCAGGTTCAGTTTCTGGTAGCCGCGCCGGGGAACGTACCCAACTTCGGGGTTGTAGTTTTCGCCCACGTATTCGTGTTGTCCGCTCACCAGCCAGCGGCGGTTGTTGAATTGCAGGTTTCCTGCTACCACATTGTTGTTGGTCGCACCTCCCGGCGAAAACGATTGCAGATACATCACTTTTCCTGTCCATAAATTATTGGCCGACAGTAAGTTGTACTCTGCGCCGATGTTGCGGTTGTACTGCGAATAGGCGGGTTTGCCTTCCGCAGGTACGTAGTCGAGCGACTCTTTGTTGACAAACAGCAGCCCGATGTTCGAGCGGGCACCTACCCGCCGTTGCAACGCTCCTACGGTAAAGTTCTGACGGGGCAGGCCAGTTTCCGGTACGTCGCCGGTTTGCATCTGCATCAACCCGATACGCCAATCTTTATTCAGCTTTCCGCTCACCCGAGCCCCGTAGCGAATGGGAACGCCCAGCCCGATGCGGCGGCTGAAAAACGGCCGGATAGTCGCGTAGCCAAAGTTGGCAAAAAGGTCACCGTTTTCAAGAAAGAACTGGCGCCGCTCGGGAAAAAACAGCTCGAACCGGTCGAGGTTGGTCACCTGCCGGTCAACCTCGACCTGCGAAAAATCGGGGTTGATCGTCAGGTCCATGTTGATTGATGAACTCAGGGCTATTTTGGCATCACCCCCAAAGGCGGCCTGGCTGGCAGTGGCTTCCGTATTCGAGAAGTCGCGGTTGGTGCTGACCAGTGCGTACGGAATCAGCGACACGTTTGGCCCGGCCGCTGGCGGTGGCTGATCCCAGACCAGCATTCCTGTGTAGGCCAGCGATGCCGTAGGAAACTGGCGCGGAATAGGGGTCCACGACGATTTCTCGGTGCTGGTCAGGTCTTGCCGGCTGAAGTTAAGCCCCCATTGGCCGATGCCTTTTTTGTAGCGGATCGTTTTGAACGGGATAGCGGCTTCAAATACGTATCGATCACCGTAATTCTTGACCGCCGATGTCCATTTGTTATCCCAACTCAGGTTAATCTTGTTGCCGTCATACATCAGGCCGTCCCACTGGGCTCCGGCGGCGTTGGCCCCAAACGCAAACCCGTTG
This sequence comes from Fibrivirga algicola, assembly GCF_011742925.1. GTDB lineage: Bacteria > Bacteroidota > Bacteroidia > Cytophagales > Spirosomataceae > Fibrella > Fibrella algicola. Next base: position 17,296 of record NZ_WAEL01000002.1, on the reverse strand, counting down.
GTCTGGTCGTCGAAGGTGTCGAGGATGAGGAAGAAGTTATCGTTTTTGCCAAAGTTCCAGTCGCGGCGCAGCGACTCAACCACGTAATGCTGGCCTTTCGGATAGTAGCAGATGGCAACGATGTAGATGTTCTGATCATCGTAAGTCATCCGCACGTCGGTGGGTACGTTGGCGCGGCTGGTGTCCATGGGTAACACCATCCGGAAATCGGACGCCAACTGGGTTTGCTGCCAGGCGTCGTCGTCGGCCACGCCATCCACCCGAATCGGGGCGGTGGTCCGGCGCATGTTATATTGAAACGATTCGTTGATTTTCTGAGATAACCCCGGCAAAGCAACCAGGCAGAGAGACACTAAAAGCAGTAGACGATTCACAAGCGGGGTACTCAGTTGATATATATCAACAAAAGTACGCCCATGAATCGGTCTACCGCTCTAAACTTGTTGCTGCTACGTCAATATAATACCCAGGTATCTTTGCCGCCCCCGCCCTGCGACGAGTTCACCACCAGCGACCCCTTTCGTAAGGCTACGCGGGTGAGTCCGCCGGGAATGACGTTGATCTGATCGCCGTAAAGAATGTAGGGTCGCAGGTCAACATGCCGCCCTTCGGCTTTACCATCGATCAGGCACGGCACGCGCGAGAGCGAGATGGTGGGCTGGGCGATGTAGTTCCGGGGGTTCTCCTGAATCTTTTTGCGGAACAGGTCGTGGTCTTTCTTTGTGGCTTTAGGGCCAATCAACATCCCGTAACCGCCCGCTTCGTTGGCTTCTTTCACTACCAGATCGGCAATGTTGTCGAGCACATACTGGCGGTCTTCGTCTTCGCCGCAGATATAGGTCTTTACGTTCTGAATCAGTGGTTTCTCGCCCAGGTAATATTCAATGATGCGGGGCACGTAGGCGTACACCACTTTGTCATCGGCTACACCGGTACCCGGCGCATTTGCCAGGGCGACGCGTCCTTTCTTGAAGACATCAAAGATGCCCGGCACCCCAATCAACGAGTCGGGATTGAACGTCTTGGGGTCGAGGAAAGTATCATCGATGCGGCGGTAAATCACGTCGACGATCTGGAAGCCTTTCGTCGTACGCATCTTTACGTATCCACCCGACACTACCAGGTCACGTGCATCGACTAATTCAACACCCATTTGCTGGGCGAGGTACGAATGCTCGAAATAAGCCGAATTATAAACGCCCGGCGTTAGTACCACCACCGTTGGGTTGGGCCGGTCGGCAATGTGTTGCAGCATCTGGAGCAGGCGCGTGGGGTAATCCGATACGGGCCGAACGCCGGTGTTGGCCAATACTTCGGGGAAGGTCTGCTTGGTCAGCTCCCGGTTTTCGAGCATATACGACACCCCCGACGGGCAGCGCAGGTTATCTTCCAGCACCATAAATTCACCATCGTCGCCCCGGATCAGGTCGGTGCCGGTGATGTGACACCAGATGTCTTTCGGCGGACGAACGCCCAGACAAGGTTGTAGAAAGCACTTGCTCGACTCAATCAATTCACGGGGTACTACGCCATCATTCAGTACGCGCTGGTCATTGTAGATGTCGTGAATAAACATGTTCAGCGCCTTGATTCGCTGAATCAACCCCTTTTCCATCTGATCCCACTCGGCGGCTTCAATAATGCGCGGAATGATGTCGATGGGCATAATACGCTCGGTGCCTTCACCTTCCGAATACACGTTGAAGGTGATGCCCATGCTCATCAGCGCCTTGTCGGCAGCCTGCTGGCGGCTGGTCATATCCTGGCTGGTCAGTTGCTCTACACGTTTCCGGAAGGGAACGTACCCGTGGCGGACTTTCCCATTAGCACCAAACATCTCGTCGAAAAAATTTTCGGTCTGGTACTCGTTAAAGGAGAAGCTGGCCGAAGCAGCACTCTGCGTCTGCTTCATGCCGTTGAGCGACTGACGTTGTTTCATTGGAGTGGGGTATATTCTATGATCTGGCAAACAAGATACTAACCAACGCCATCAAATCAGCCGTAAAAGGGCCTTACAGAGCGAAAAGAGCAAATTATCTCTGTTTACACCGGTTTCGACCCGCTGTGCTTATTGCCCGTTCAACTGGTGTTTAGCGGTTTTGAGCGTGTAGCAATGTGGTTGTTTTGTTGATAAATACGTACTTATGTTCTTATATATATGAGTAGAAAACCACTAACATTTAGTAGATAACGCGCATCGACATTGCGTCAAATCCATATATTTGTTTGTGCTCACCATTCTTTTATAGCCTATGAATGCGCCAGCGGCCAGTATTTGGCTAGTAGATGATGATGAGGACGACCTTGTGCTGATGCAGGCGGCTTTTGGCCAGGTAGTACCGGACGTACTAATCGAACGATTACAGGATGGTGAAGACCTGCTTATCCGGCTGGAGGCCACAGCGACGATGCCCAATCTGGTTCTACTCGACCTGAATATGGCCCGTACCGGCGGCTTCGATGCGCTAAGTAGCCTGCGCGCCTCCCAGCGGTTTGATCAACTACCCATTGTCGTACTGACGACATCCACCAATCCGTTGGACAGGAAAAAATCGTCGTCATTGGGGGCCAGTGACTACCACACTAAGCCTGACAGCTACGCCGAACTCACCATACTGGCACTGAAACTGGTGCAGCAATGGCTTCCACAATCAACTCCCTGACCTTACCTTATCGCGTACCATAAACTGCTCCCGGTCATGAAGGCATCTATTCCACACCGCTACAACGTAACCGTTCAAGGTGAAGAGAAACAGCCAATGCTGTTTGCACACGGCTTTGGCTGCGACCAGACCATGTGGCGATATGTGGCACCAGCGTTCAACGATGACTATCAAGTAATCAAGTTTGATTACATCGGTCATGGGCGAGCCGCCCTAGACGCTTATAATCAGGAGCGCTACGCCAGCTTGCACGGTTACGCACAGGATATTCTGGATATATGCCATGACCTCGACCTGCATGACGTTATTTTGGTGGGGCATTCTGTCAGCAGCATGATTGGGCTATTGGCGTGCATCAAAGAGCCACAGCGGTTCAACAGGCTGGTCATGGTGGGGCCCTCAGCCCGCTACATGAACGATGAGGGGTACTATGGTGGGTTCGAGCGCGACGATATTGAGGGACTGCTCGATATGATGGATAACAACTTTTTCGGTTGGGCCACGTCGCTTGGGCCATCTATCATGGCGAATGCCGACGAGCCCCAACTCAGCACTGAACTGGTGACTACCTTTTGCTCAACCGATCTGGAAGTGGCGCTTCAATTTGCCCGGGTTACTTTTTACAGTGACAACCGCCAGGAACTGCCTAAAATGCCAACGCCATCGTTGGTAATTCAATCGCTCGACGATATTATTGCGCCTGTTGAAGTAGGCGAGTACATTGCAAAACACACGCCCAACAGCACGCTGCGTGTGATTACTGCCACCGGCCATTGCCCGCATCTGAGTGCACCAGATGAAACCATTGAGGCTATTCGGCACTTCCTTTTAACCGAAAACTAACCGCTTTCGCCCGAAAAACCATGCAGGATACGATGGCTCTGTTGCCTTGTGGAATTATGGTTTTGAACCTGGAAAGCTTCATCCTGTCGTTGAATCCGTATGCCTGTGCTTTACTGGGTTATCAGGAAGATGAACTCGTGGGAAAGCGCGTTGACGTCATTCTGACATTACCCAGTCGCATCTATTTTCAGACGCACCTATACCCGCTCATCGCCCTCAAAACCATCGCCAACGAACTGTACCTGACTCTGCAAACGAGAAGTAAGGCACCAATTCCGGTGTTGATCAATGCCGTGCGGCAGGAACATAATGGAGAGACATTGACCTTCTTTTCGTTTATGTCGGTCAATCAGCGGCACCAATATGAACAGGATTTGCTGAGTGCTAAGCGAACAGCCGAAAATGAATTGTTGCGTAATGAGCGACTACTGGCTATTCAGAAAAAACTGGAAGAACATCAGGCCGAGTTGGATCGCAAGGTGAGTCAGTTAAAACAACGGAACGATGAGCTGGAGCAGTTTGGTAAAATTATTAGCCACGATTTGCAGGAGCCACTCCGAAAAATTCTGGTCTTTGCCGATCTCCTACAACAGAAGTCAACCGAAGATCGGCTGGATATGGCCAAAATGGCGTTATCCGGCATTGGCAAAACAAGCACCCGATTACGGCAACTCATCCGGGACCTGCAACTTTATTTCAGCCAGTCGACCCATCTGCCACAAACAGTCCCTGTCTGTCTTAATGAAATTGTACAGCAGGTTATTCAGGAATATGAGTCAGCCAGCGTTCGGTTCGAGGTGACTACGCTGCCCGATGTAATTGGCGTGGAAGCTGAACTGGTCAGCCTGTTCAAGCACCTGATCGACAATGCTGTCAAGTTCCGGCGGGGAGGTGCCGGGGCTGTCGTGCATATCAGCGGTACGGTTGCAGGCCATAATAGTTTTCGTATTACACCCGATAAATACAACTATGTCGATTACGCCCATATTGTAGTGAGTGACAATGGGATTGGGTTCAATCCCCGGCAACGGAAAGAAGTTTTTTTAGTCATGAAAAAGCTAAACCCCAATACACCGGGTATTGGCCTGGGGCTGGCGCTGGCTAAGAAGATTGTGGAACGCCACAACGGCCAGATCACCGCCGAATCGGCCGAGGGAACTGGCACTACCATAACGGTACTATTGCCAGTCCGGTAACAAACGGAGTACCATAGCACACAAAAGCCGAGGGGCTCTGCTTTTAGCTAAAAGCAGAGCCCCTCGGCTTATACACAAAAGCGGATTAACTACCGTGGTCGGCGGCCTCCGCCTGCTGGCGTGCTGGTAGCAGGGGTTGCGGCTGGCTGCTGACCACCACCGCCGTTGTCGCCACCACCGTCTTTCACGTCGTCGTTGTTTACCGAGCGCTTCCGGCGGGAGCCACCATCGAAGCTCAGTTTACCAAAGCGATAGCTGAAGTTCATGCGGACACCGGCGTTGAACAAATTCTGAATGCTGGTCTGCGAGAAAACGGCCGATCTAGATTCTGACCGTTGCGTAAAGGGGTGGTTAAACACGTTCTCGCCGGATACGCCGAAGCTGCCGCGCTTCTCATTGAATTCCTTCCGAAGGCCGAAGCTGTAAAACATAAATCCGCCCTGATAACCTTGGAGAAGAATCTGCCGTCCGCGAGCAAACATATTTGCCTGGATTCCCCAGTTGTTCTTCAACTGCAGGCTGGCGTTTAACCGGCCCGATACCACAAAGCCAGAGTTGCTGGCTTGCAGTGCTGCGTTTGAACTGTTATTAGCAATCGTAGAGTAGTAGATGTCGCCACCGCCACCAAGTTGCAGTTTCGAGAACAGCGTAACATTACCAAACAGGTTCATGCCGTATGAGTTCTGCTGACCAATGTTCTGGTAAGTCGTTTGCAGTACCCGCTGTAGTACCGGGTTGGTTGGATCACCAAACGGCTGCAAAATCGTATCACGTACGCTTTCGATAGAGTTATTGGTAAAACGCGCAAAGAGTGAAGTATTCAGGTAGACCGTTTTGATGGTCGTGCTGGTGCTAAACTCGAAATTGTCGGTCAGTTCAGGGCTTAACAGTGGGTTACCAACCGTAATGTTCTGGGGGTTAGCGGCGTTTACGTTAGGGTTCAGGAATTGAATACCCGGACGCTGCAACCGGCGGTTATACGCCAGCTTTACCGTTTTGCCGTCTTTCAGGCTCTTTGATATGTTGATGCTGGGTACCAGGTTACCATAATTGGGAATGTTAGCAACCTGTGAGGTCAGGGCATCGCCCGTAGCAGAACGGAAGCTGGCATCGATAAACGTGTATTCATAACGCGCTCCTGCTTTCACCGTTAGTTTGCTTCTGGTGTTGTAGGTATACGACAGGTAACCAGCCGTAACGTTTTGGTTATAGTCAAGGCCGTTCGGCGAACGACTTGGGTTGTTGGTAAAGCCACCGCCGTCGCCCGAGGCGATCAGGTAGGCGTAATCGCTGGTTACCTGACGAAGAATGCCTTTACCACCTACTTCCAATAATTGATTATTGCTGATAGGGGTCTGGTAATCGATCTGGAACGTCGACTCCTGGTTGCGGCTGTTGTTGTCGTTACGCTCCCGGCTGAGAATACTCAGGTTCGAAGGGCTGTCGAAAATGCTGGCGGTGAAGTTGTTTGTCCGGTTGTTCTGGCTGAACAGGGTCAGGATGCTCAATTCCTGCTGGGGCTTAAAGGTCTTTGTGAAATCAAGATTCACGTCGACCGTACCCGATAGGTCTTTCACGTCCACGTCCCGAACTCCTACCCGCGTGCCAGACGTCAGGTACGTTGTCGTAGTCAGTTTGTCCTGAAAATTCATCTGGTTACGTGCACCGTAACGAACACTGGCAGTTAGGGCCGTGCTTTTGTTGATGTCGTAATCCCAGCCAAGCTGATATTGGCCAAATGCACCCTGATTGCGGGTGTTGGCTGCCTGTGTGGTCAGGGTTGTACCGGTGGTCTGGCGGTTTTCGAAGCTGCCTTTCACGTTGTAGCTGGCCCGGCCAAAACCGCTGAGCGAAAAGCCCATATTGCCCGTACGCAGGTTCCCCTGTAAGCCGAGGTTAGCGCCCCGGTTACCAATGCCCGTGTCTACATTCAGGGTAGCTCCTCTGAGGGTGTTTTTCTTGGTAACGATGTTGATGATACCGGCTGATCCTTCAGCGTCGTACTTAGCCGACGGGCTGGTAATCACTTCAACGGTCTTGATCATGTCGGCCGGAATTTGCTTCAGGGCGTCGGCTACGCTACTCGCTACAATAGTGCTGGGCTTGTTGTTGATCAACACTCGCACGTTGCTGCTGCCGCGCAGGCTTACATTACCGTCAAGGTCAACCGAGAGCAGGGGTACTTTCCGCATCACGTCGGTAGCATCGCCGCCTTTAGACGTCAAGTCCCTTTCGGCATTGTATACGAGTCGGTCTACTTTTTCTTCAATCATCGCGGCCTGTCCCGTTACCACTACTTCTTTGAGGTTACGTACTTCCGGCGCCAGGCTAATCGAGCCCAGATTCACGTCCGATCCGCGGGCCTCAACTGTTACGCGGGGTATGATCTGGTTGCGGTAGCCCACAAACGAGACCAGTAGCCGGAACGTACCTGATACTACCCGGTTCATAGTAAAGCGGCCCTGCACGTCGCAGACAGCCCCGTCGACCGGGCGGTTAGTTTCAGTGTTTATCAGCGCAACCGATGCAAATTCAACGGGTTGTTTGGTGAGTGAGTCGATGACAATACCCGATACCTTGCCCGTACCGCGTGGTGCATCTTCGGGGCCAGCTACGCCCTGTGCCGCAGGAGCGGTGCGTGGCTGACCGGCACCTGCGCCAAAACCTGGCCGCGTTGGGGCGGTCTGGGGTACACTACCAGTTGGCGCAGTAGTCGTGCTGGTTGGTACAGCCGACGTGGCTTGTTTGCGCAGGCTGTCTACTTTAGTGGTGTCAACGCCTGGTAAGCCAGAAATGGGCGTGCCTGCCGATGGCAGGCCAATGACCGTAGGGTCTGAGGCAGCAGGCGCAACGGTACCGCTGGCTGGTGTCGTAGACGCTGGTTGTTGACCGCCGCCCGGTAGGGTGGGGGTTTGTGCGAGGGCGGTTTGAAGATGAAGTGTGGTTAAACAGACGCCGAGCAGTGCAGGGAGTATTCGATTTTTCATGAAAGTTGGTTGTATTGTCGACAACAGACAATAGACTGTTAGTCACATAACTAGATAGATGTGAAAACGGCTCATCCGTTGCGCGGAAATGAACTAAACTGCAAAGGTAAACCGGGTTTGTGCCGACGAACAATTTAATCGACACATTGCCGGAACGCGTGACAGCCTGAAAATGGGACAGGAAAACCGGTTGTGGCTAGGCTGTCAACTCCTTTTTACCCGCCAATTCGGAGTAGCTAAATGGGGTTAGTACCTCAGGTACGTTCGTATCTTCAGTTCGTGAGGTGATACGTTTCGTGATTGAGTAACTGTGCATGTGTTCGGCTGGGTACGTTGTTGCCAGCAATTCCAGAGCATCACGCTCGGTCAGATCGTCGTCCAGCCAGGCACGCTCGGCGTCGGGGGTAAGCACACAGGGCATACGCTTCTTCTCGTTGTGAACGGCCGCCAGCAGTGGGTTGGCGTCGGTGGTGAGCAGTGAGAACGTGGTGTATACTTCGCCGGTCTCAGGATCGGGCCATTCGTCCCACAGGCCCGCAATGCTGGTAATGGGCTGATCGGTAGAGAGATAAAACGGGTACTTCTGCTTTTTTGGGTTGCTGGCGTCGGTATGCCACTCAAAGAAACCCGTGACAGGAATGATGCATCGTTGCGCCCGTTTGGCTGCCTGCCGGTACGACGGCTTTTCGTAGATCGTTTCTGAGCGGGCATTGATTGTCTGCACCCGCAGCCTGTCGGCATCCGCTTTTGACTTCACCCAGTGCGGAATCAATCCCCAGCGGATGGCCCGAAACTGGTCAGGCTGCTGGTGGGTGATGATCGGGTAGGCCGGAAACGAATACGCGTTGATGTGGAAGGCCGGCGCCAGCGTAATGGCGGCGGGCATACTGGCCTTAAACCTGGCTTCGAGCGCAGGTACGTCGGCCGCCAGAGACGTGTGAAAGCACATAGCTAATTATCAATTATCAGTGAACAATGATCAATTATCAGCGTTGCTCAGGTACGTTCGCTGACGGACGTAGTGACAACTGATAATTGATAACTGTTTATTGATAACTGAATGTTTTACCGGTTCAGTTGTTAGTTCATCAAGAGCCATAACCGGAGAGACGCTTTCTCTCCGTTAATTCCCGCCCCTTTATTACTCATGTCTGAACTCATTCGTGATCTAACACCACGGCAAATAGTTGCCGAGTTAAACCAGTACATTATCGGCCAGCATGAGGCCAAGCGTAACGTGGCCATCGCCCTGCGCAACCGCTGGCGGCGGATGAACGCCCCGGCCGACATGCAGCGTGAAATTACGCCCAACAATATTCTGATGATCGGCGCGACGGGCGTGGGTAAAACCGAAATTGCCCGTCGGCTGGCCAAACTGGCCGAGGCCCCGTTTGTGAAGGTCGAAGCCTCGAAGTTTACGGAGGTCGGGTACGTTGGCCGCGACGTTGAGAGTATGGTCCGCGACCTGGTTGAACAAGCCGTGAACATGGTGCGGGCGGCCAAGAAAGAGGCCGTCAAGATCCGGGCGCAGCAGATTGTTGAAGACCTGATTCTCGATATTCTGATTCCGCCGGTGAAAGGGGTGACCGGGGGGAACCTGGTCGGCTTCAACAACGAGAAAAGCGATCAGAACAACGATGGTCTGCCCGACTCTGATGCCGAACTCAACGAACGTACCCGCGAACGGTTCCGTCAGAAAATTCAGTCAGGTGAACTCGACGACCGCAAGATCGACATCGACGTACAGCAGAATGCCACGCCGAATATTGGGGTTATGGGCGGCTCAATTGATGAGATGTCGATGATGAATATTCAGGAGATGATTGGCGGAATGATGCCTAAAAAGGGCAAAAAACGCAAAGTGACCATCGCCGAGGCCCGCAAGATCATGCTCGACGAAGAGGCTGCCAAACTCATCGACATGGATGAGGTGAAGGAAGAGGCTATCCAGAAAGCGCAGAACACCGGTATCATCTTCATCGACGAAATCGACAAAATTGCCGCCAATCGGTCGGGTGGTTCGGGTGGTCCCGACGTAAGCCGCGAAGGAGTTCAGCGCGACCTGCTGCCGATCGTTGAAGGTTCATCGGTGAATACCAAATATGGTATCGTGCAAACCGACCACATCCTGTTTGTGGCGGCGGGTGCGTTCCACGTGTCGAAGCCTTCCGATCTGATCCCCGAATTACAGGGCCGGTTCCCTATCCGGGTCGAGCTGCAGAGCCTCTCGGAAGATGATTTCTATCAGATTCTGCGCGAACCCAAAAACGCCCTGACCAAGCAGTATGAGGCGATGCTAGCGGCCGAAGGGGTAATCCTGAACTTCACCGACGAGTCGATGCGGGAGATGGCTAAAATTGCTTTCGAGGTCAATGCGGAGGTAGAAAACATTGGTGCCCGTCGTTTGCAAACGGTGCTGAGCCAGTTGCTCAACGAGTTTATGTTTGACATCCCCGATAGCATTCCGGCCGGCTCTACCGTTGAAGTGACCCGTGAACTGGTGCAGGAACGCCTGTCGGGATTAGTGAAGAACCGCGATCTGAGCCAGTATATTCTGTAGCTATGCCCGTATCGGGGGCAACGGCCCGTTTACCCTACCAGATTATAAAGGTTGGGCAGTTGCTCCCGGTACGACGTACCCAGCGGAATTTTAGCTTCACCAATAAAGAAGTTGTTCTGGTTATAGCTGGTGATGTGGCTCAGGTTAACGATATACGATTTGTGTACGCGTCGAAAGAGGTGTTTGGGCAACCGGTTTCCAAGAGTCATGATAGGTTCGTTGACCACGTCGCACCGGCCCTGGAAATGAATTTTGGAATAGATACCATAGGCTTCGATGTAGTCAACTTGGGTGAAGTCGAATTTTTGCAGTCGTCGGCCTATCTTCAGGAAGATAGCCTCGTTGGTTACCACATTCTCTTTGGTGGCCGAAATGCCGATTGCCCGGTCGATACTCCGGATTAACCGCAATTTGCCAAATGGCTTCTGCAGGTAGTCGGCTACATTGAGATCAAAGCAGGGAATGGCATATTTGTCATGGGCACTCATCACGATAACTGGTGGAAGATCGTCGATCGCTGAGAGTAAATCAAGTCCGTTTTGGCTGTTCAATTCTACGTCCAGAAATATCAGATCGTAGCGCTCCCGCAGCAGGGTAGTGATAGCGTCAGATAGGGTCAGGCAGGGAGTGAGTTGACTGAAGAGGGAAAGCTCAGTCAAATATTCGATTAGAAGCCTCGACGCAGGCTCTGAATCTTCGATGATCAGGCATCGGAAAGCGTGCATGGTTGATTAGCGGGATAGGTGATGTATAATTGGATAAGTCGTAATTGGTAGGCGGGCTATGCTTAAAGTGGCAAACTACTAACTCAGCGGTAATTTAATCTGAAAGATTGTGCCGGTATCGGGTTGGCTGCTTACGGAAAGATGCCCCCCATTCCGACTGACCAACTCAGAACAAAGTTGAAGTCCCAGTCCCATGCCCCGCTCGCCATGGAGACCCGGTGATGGCACAGCCTGCGTAAACAGCGCAGCCAGCCGGTCTGGCGTAATGCCAATGCCAGTATCCTGAACGCAGATAGTCGCCCAGCTTGCCTGCGTACCGCCCCAGATCGTAACCTGACCACCGGCAGGTGTGTATTTCAGCGCATTGTCGATCAGGTTACAAAGCACCATTTTGTATTGATGTTCATCAACCAGCAGGTGCAACGAGCCGGATAGGGAATTCGTCAGGTTAATTTGCTTTTGTGAAGCCCTGTGACTGGATAGCTCCACCACATCGTCGGCTAATTCCCGGGCATTGACCAACTCGGGATGGGTCGAAATCTCGTTTAGCTGCGTCAACGACCACGCCAGTAGGTTCTCCAGGTTTTTATACAGCTTTTGTGTCGATTGGCTGAGTTGCTGAGCCAACATTGTAAATTCTGCCTGACTTAATGAATGGTGCTCCAATAACGTCAGAGAATCAATGATAGAGGCTATCGGGCTGCGCAAGTCATGGCTTAATAGTGAAAACAGCCTGAGTTTGGTTTGATTAGCCGCATTGATAGTGGCGGTTTCCTGAGCAATCGACCTGTCAATTTCAGCCCGCTGGGTGCTTAAAAGGTGCGCTATGCTGGCTGCCAGACGGGCTTTTTCGGCCTCACTTTCTCGGAGACGAATTTCCAACTGGTTTTGGTTGTATCGCTGTTGAGCAATAATACCAGTAAGGAGGACAGTTACCCCGATAGCCCAGAAAGCCGCCAGGCGACTGCCAGAAAGCCCCCAGTACCACACCACAGCTTGGCCGGTAGCTACTACAAGAACCAGACTCAGTGAAGCCAATAGCGCAGGCCGGTGTTGCCAGTGATCGGTAACGGTTACGTTCTTAAGCACGGCTGGTGGTTCGCTGCTGGTCTGGTTAGTTGACTAGGTAGGTCGGTTGACGAGTAGGGAAGGTTGCGACTATGCTGCAACGACGCTGAGCAGGTAAGTACTCAAGTTCCCAGCATTATTCTTGCCAAAATTAGTAAAATGTACCTTATAAGTTAATACTATTTTTCTATCGTGTATTCTTAATAGGTTAAAATAGAGTTTTGTGTAGTTATAGCTTCAGTTCATGTGATTTTGAGGCCAAGTTGGTGAAAGATTTATTCCGAAACCCTGTTTATGGTTTTTTGATCCACAAAAAAAGCGCTTACAACAAGTTATAGCTGCCATACATAGTACTATGCTGCCTGTAATGGCTGGGTTAATGCACACTGGAAAGTTTGTTGCTATACGGAAATTGTAACAGTGAGTTAAATGTCTGGAGTAGCACAAGCTGAACCAGGGTGATTCTATGATCGCTGCCGGTAAGTGGTACTACTCTTGGTTGCAGGTGAGTAACTGGTTAAAAAAGATAAGCCCGCAGTTGGCGCTGCGGGCTATCCGGAATTAAGCCAACACCCGAGGGTACTGACCGGTATCTTAGTGTCCTTTCGGACGGCTCTTTCCTCTCTTCTTCTCTCCCGTGGGTGCAATTGCTCCCCAACGTAGCACGAATCACACGTGCTGTAGGCCCGATGATGTCACTGGCAGTAGCCTGTGGCCGGGTATGTCGTCTGGTTCATCGTTGTGACTTACCAGTAACGAGGTGGTCACTGCTCGAATTGCCCAGTCGTCCTCTTTTATGTGCTTTCGCTTTGGTGGTGAACAACTACGAGTTGCTCTACTGGTCAGACTATGCCATGTCTGGCTGGCTTTGTCTGCATACCCGTTCACCTGACTATTGCTCCATTACCATACAATCACCAGCGTGTATCACTATGAATAGATTACTATCGTCTGTTTACAGCTCTATTTATTACCAGCTGTTAAGGCCTGTGCTGTACTATGTAAAAACATACTTTTTGGTGGGTATGCGGCCGATTGTATTAGTTTGGGCATTACTCTTTGGTCTGCTGAGTACCGCCCAAACGAATGCCCAAACGCTACCCTGCAATTACCGTACCTTAACGACCAATAACTACAGTGGGGCGTTCATTGTCAACAGCCGGACAGGCGGTACGGGTGGCTTCCTGGGTATTGGAGCCGGAAATGTAACCAACGAAGGCCGGGTTATCGACGCCGACCTGAACAACTTTGCCTCGATCAACACAACACTGACACTTGCCAGTGGAGGCGAGATTTCGGTAGATGCTGGTGGCACAGTTGTATTTGGTGCCGGTGCTACCGCTGGTTATGTAGTAGATGGCAGCAGTGGGTTGGGAGCTAACCTATTAGGATCGGTGACCATCGTTACGTACCTGAACGGAATAGAACAGGAACGTTCGAATTCATCGTCGCTGCTGGATTTGGTCCTGCTATCGGGATCGGGTCGGCGGACATTAGGCTTCGTAACTACCAAAAACTTCGACGAGGTACAAATCAGGGTTAGCTCGCTGATCAGTCTGTTGACCAGCTTGCCTGTTTATTACCCGTTCGTACAATATAAAACCCTGGGCGCTACCGCCACGGCAACGAGCGCCAGCGGATTAACAACCGCTGATGGGTCGGTGGCACTGGCCGTTACAGGCGGGCGCGCTCCCTTTACTTATCTCTGGAGCAACGGCGCTACCACTGCCAACCTGACTAATGTCTTACCCGGTACATATTCAGTTACCGTAACTGATGCCAATGGCTGTACCACCACCGCGTCGGCCACAGTGGGCATTAAAGTAGCCGCCTGTCCGGTTCCGGGGCAGAACGGATTTACAAAATTCTCGTTTGCAACAGCTCCAACTATCACGGGGCAAGGCGTTGGCCGTAAAGGCAGATACGTTAACGTGGCAAGCATTGGCGGTGTAGCGGTCGATGTGATAGGTGAAGTAATCACTTACTCGGGTACAGCCGATGCCACGTTCCCCCGTTTCGATAACTTTTCGAGTACGTCCGGCGCTTTTCTTGCCAGATACGCCATTTCCGGTGCTTCAACTGCCCCAGCCGGGCTAACTTCGACAGTACGCTGGTCCGTAGTGAAGACTGGCACAAACTTACCTGTACCTTTTCAAGGCGCATTCACAGTTGGTGATATTGATAACGATGTCACGTTGAATAGCACAACGCTCGAATCAATAATTGTTAACAAGAGTGATCTGTACTCGTACAAGCTAAGCAGCCCGACCAACACGTCTGTTATCTCTAGTTCGGCATCGCCGACGATCAAATTTCAGGGTACGCTTAATCAGGTAGGTATTGATGGGGTCGACCCTGCCTTCACCGTGGCACTTGCTTATGTGGGTGTTTCTTCATTCGAAGTGACTTATGCTAAGGTTGGTAGCAGTTCCGGTACCGCCAACTTTCCTTTCGATGGCGAGGGTGGTATCGTATTTATAGCGAGCACATGTACGCCAGTGCTTGATACCGACGGCGATGGCGTTGCCAATGCCATTGATACAGATGATGATAATGATGGCATATTAGACGATACAGAGGGAGGCGTATTTGTGGACTCTGATGGGGACGGTATTTCTAATGCCCTCGATTTAGACTCAGACGGTGATGGTATCCCCGATAATATTGAAGCACAGACAACCGCTGGTTACATTGCGCCGGGTACGGCTGTCGATGCAGCAGGCTTATTGACTTCTTACACAGCGACCAATGGGCTAATTCCAGTAAATACCGATGGCACCGATACAGCCGATTACCTGGACTTGGATAGTGACAATGACACCCGAACTGACACCGTTGAAGCAGGCATAACCCTGGCGAATGCCGATGACGATAAAGATGGTCTGGATAACTCACCGGACACTAATGATAACTTGTTTGGACCGGTCAATGCAGGTATCACCAATCCGTTAACTTTTTATCCGAATAACGGAACGGAGGTGCTGTGGCGAGTAAAGCGAGGTGCCTTCACCTACGGCAACTGCGCGTTGGCCACCTTCTCCGGGCAGTTTGTAGTGGGTATTCCGTCATCGGGCGTACTAACTATACCGATCACAACGAGCATCGACGGAGCCATTACCATCACGTCGGTGAGTGGTTCGGGTATTAGTTCGGTGCCAGCATCCGTAACAGCCATTCTGATTGCCGGTCAAACCACGCTGTCTATTCCGATTGCGTATGACGGATCTGGAGTCATTGGTACCCGTAACCTAACGGTGAGTTCAGTTGATGCTACCGGGACTTGCGCGCCTATAGTTGCGGTTATTGGTTTGGCCGATCTGACTACGTCAATTGGAATCCCCGTGCCAACCTTGATTGGCGCGCAAACCAGCAGCCTGCCCATCAGCGTAAGTAACATTGGCTCGGCGGCTACTACCGGCCCAATCACTACTACGCTGACGCTTCCGGCCAGTGTAACAGCTCCCGCTACATTCACCAGCAACGGGTTTGGGTGTACTACAACGGGCACCAGCGTTTCCTGCACCAGTTCGGCTATACTGGCTAATGGGAGCAGTACCACATTTGCCGTGCCTATCACGCCCCCGCTGGCTACAGTTGGTACGACTCTGAGCTTTACCAACACAGTGATGACCACGCAGGAAATCAGCGTGACCAACAATACAGGTACTAGCACGGCCCTTGTAACCGGCGCTCCTGATCTGGCCGTATCGATTGGTCAGCCGTCGCCTGCACTTGTCGTGGCCCAGACCAGTACAATTCCGGTGAGTGTGAGTAACGTTGGTACTATCCCAACCACTGGCCCGATCACCGTTACGCTCACAATTCCGGCTAGTGTAACGGCCCCCGCCACGTTCACCAACAATGGATTTGGCTGCTCAACAAGTGGAGGTACAATAACCTGCACCAGCGCAGGGCCTATTGCCAATGCGGCGAGCCTGACGTTCGGGATACCGGTAACACCGCTCAGTGCCGCCCTCGGAACAACCCCAACGTTTAGTGGCCTTGTGGCCACAACCGGAGACATCATCACGGCTAACAACTCGGCGACAATGACGGTGAACACGGCTGTAGCCTGTGCCGTCGGATCCGCCATTCCGACACTTAAATAGCTGTACGCTCGGTGTTTATAGCTATCTATCTATAAACACCGAGCGCCTAGTGATATCCTATTACACGCATCGGTAACAGGCGGCTATTGGTTGTCCCTGACCGAACTATCCATCGCAATCCCGGCCTTTGATTCGGTATTCAAAAACAGAACGAGCGTTACATGAACAGGTATACCAAAAACGGTACTGTAGCTTTCCTGATCAGACTACTTCTTGTAGCTCTGTTAGGAAATAGCTACGCGTATGCACAGTTAACGGCCAGTAACGTGTGCCCTGCTACAACGGTCGACTTGACCACCCATCAGGCAGACACACCGCCCCCCGGTGCGCAGATCACCTGGCATACGGGAACCCCGGCATCACTGGCAAACAAAGTACTTAATCCAACCACGGTGGTGGCAGGCGTATATTATGCGGCCTATTACGATATAGCGGGCAATTGTTATAGTGCAACATCAGAGCCACTGACGGTCAGCATTATACCGTGTGCACCAATCAACAATGTTTGTCCATCAAACACTGTCGATTTAACGGCCCTGTTATACAGTGCTCCCTCTACTGGCACACTGATCACCTGGCATACGGGAACCCCTGCCAGTCAGGCAAACCAGGTATCAAATCCGACGTCGGTTACCACGGGTACTTACTATGCGGCTTATTACGACGTGGCCGGCAATTGCTACGGCAACACAACGGCTCCTATAACAGTAGTGACCACTCCGTGCCCAACGCCACTGCCCGATAACGGCGTAGTTGCTGCTGGATTTAGCAGTACGGCTGTAGCTGACGTTACGGCAAATGACCTGATTGGGGGCCAACCGGTTGTACTGGGTAGTGGTGGTAACGCAACCATTGCCGTTGTGGGGAGCTACCCGGCTGGTATTACGCTGAATACCACGACAGGGGCCGTGACGGTTGCACCTACCACCGCTCCTGGTACGTACACAGCAGTCTACCAGCTTTGCAACGTAGCCACCTCTCCTTCCTGTGAAACGGCCCTTATAACGGTTACTGTAAACCCAAGTAGCATTGCCAACAACGATGCAGGCCTAGCCTCAGCAGGTACGGGCGGAACAGCCATTCCAGCTGTTACCACTAACGACTTGATCAACGGGTTGCCAGCTATATTAGGAAACACAGGTAAT
>NZ_WAEL01000019.1 GCF_011742925.1 Fibrivirga algicola | reverse complement strand
GAGCCTGGTGAGCAGGTAGCCCGCTACATTCTTTTCGACTTTGACCTTGCCCGTTTGCAGCTCGTAAGCAAACTTATTGACCTCCTGCACTAGATCGGCCGAGTTCATAATCTGGTTGACAACATCAACCCGCTTGATATTCCACTTCTCCAGTAGTAGCCGGGCGTTCTGGTATTGGGCATCTGATACACCCCCCAGAGGCGTGCCCGCTTTGGCGGCTCCATCCTTCATTGGCAGAACGATGGCCAGTGGCTGTGCCTTAACGGTAAAAGTGATGCTATTGAAGCTACGGCCCCGCTTTTGGAGGGTATAACTTATCTCTAAATCCGTGTGCTGATTAATTTGCTTGACTGATTCATCCAGCACGAAGCGTTTAAAATCAGATAGCCGTTCAAACTTTTCGTTCCCCTTGTCATCAACCAAAGTCAGCATTCTCTTGAACTCGTCTATGCTAAAGGTTTGAGTTTCCCCTTTGTCCTTCCACTGGCTACATAGGGCATAAATTCGCTTGGCATACTTGCTACTTAGGCGCAGAGCTGCATAAAGTTGAAAAGAGGTGAAATTGTCTTTTAGGTCAAACAGGTAAGGCTTAATCGGGTTGGTAAATTCTATCTCAATCCGACCCTCACCAATCATATACTCAACCCGTTGGAACATCCAGAGTTGTTTATAACTCTTGGCGGTTGAGACTTCAAACATACGGCTACCCATTTCCTCAGTAGCCTTTCGGAGGTAGCCGTACTTGTATTCTTTCCCCGTCATGGCCGACAGGTCTTTTACCACAATCTCATAAACTCCGTCCGTCTTGTCCTTTTTAAGTATCGAAAGTAGGTACAAGAATATGTCTAATTGTAATTCTGAGTACTCATAACGGGCCGTCGTGATAGCATTATGTTGGCGGACTTCCAATGCTTGATTCATAGTCAGTTGAATTAATACGGCTCTTCTTGTTCATAATGCAAAGAACGATAGTGAATTTCTATACTCGTTTAAATCACTCGTTTTTCACGGATCAAAACTCGTTTTTTCACGGATCAAAACTCGTTTTTCACGGATCAAAACTCGTTTTTCACGGATCAAAACTCGTTTTTCACGGATCAAAACTCGTTTTTCCCTATATAATAGGATAACAAATAGAACAAAGCTTTCAAATAACACAAAGATTGTGTTGTCAAAAAAAACGGCATTTAGGGAGCTTACGCCAGAGTAAGTACAAAAGGGGAAGAAAAACAGAAAAAAACAAAAACACCAAAAACCAATGAGGCAGGGGGGCGACAACTAAGACTTTAGTTATATTTGTTTCACGATTTGTATTATTCTAATAAAATAACCCTACCTTAATTTATCCATATCCTACCTCTCTGCTGCTGTATTCTCCCTTCTTTCCTTGACTAGCTGTTCTATCCCCACTTGGTTACTGTATCAATGCTGGCCAGGTATGAGTTGGAAATCTATTTCCCCTATTCTACCTTCCCCTCGATGAACGTAAGCCATCCGGTAGCGTAGCGCGAAGCGGTCTTATTTAAGAGCGAGACGGAACGCTATTCCCCTACGGGTCATACCGTTCTTCTCGCCCTACGGGATTAGTAATCAACTGGTTACGATTACTAATTATACGGATAGTTAGTACAATTTGTGTACTTTTTTAGTAACTAACTGATAGTCAATTAGTATTTGTATAATTCATTACTACATGAGCGACCGTAAAAGCTTATCTGTCAGCGCAGGCACTCACCAGCAGTTAGAGCGGTTAGGCACCAAGTTTGGCCTATCCCATAAAGATTTGATTGGGGTTATGGCGCAGTATTTCACTGTTACCAAGACTGATCCCCGCGACACAAAGGCCGACGTGCCCGACGTGGCTCTAAAAAAACTGACCGAGAAAGTAGACACGTTAGATAAACGCATGATTGGATTTATCCGGGAGCAGGAGAAGGAACTACTAAAGCCTATCCTGTCCGAAGTGAAGGCCATGCGCACCCAGATTGGGCAAGGTTCAGGCAGTACCGGCATCACCTCTGAGCAGTTGGAGGAGCAGTTAACCAGTGTGGTGGAAGCGGTTCAAACCCTGATGCGGCTCTCGTTCCGCACCGCTTTGGTGGATAATGCCCTGCGCCCGGAATACAAACAGCAGACCGATGAGCTAATCAAGCAGCAGAACAAGCCCACTAAGCGATGATGACCAAGATAGGGGCAGGCACTGGGGGCAGTTGTGGAGGACTCGTCGAGTACTTGGAGAAAGAGCAGGCCGGGCTATGGTTCGGCCACAACCGGGAGCAGCTCGCTGGCCACGAAGTGGTAGCTGAGATTGACCACAACAAGCGCAACTTAGGCCGGGAAGATGCTAAGTACTACCAAGTGATTTTAGCCCCTTCACAGGCCGAATTAGCCCATATCGGCAGTGACCCCCAGAAGCTACAGGCGTTTACCCGCGCCACGATGGAACAGTATGCAGTCAATTTTGGAAAGGGGATAGAGAGTAAAGATTTGGTGTGGTTTGCCAAGATCGAGCACAGCCGCAGCTTCGACCACACCGACCGGGCGGTACAATTGGGCGAACAGCAGAAGGGCGTAGCCAAGACCGGTGATCAAACCCACATTCACGTAATTGTCAGCCGCACGGAGAACTTGCGGGAGTATGTAGAAGGGAAGAGAAACGAGCTGCACCAACGCAAGAACCCCTACCACCTGAGCCCCCTGACCAACCATAAAGCCACGACCAAAGGGCCGGTAGTAGGCGGTTTTGAGCGCAATAGCTTTAGCCAGCGCACCGAGCAGACGTTTGACCAGGCGTTCAGCTATGAGCGTTCGTTAACCGAATCATTTCGGTTTTTGCACTGCATGAAGTACGGCGACGAGCAGGCCAAAGGGGAGATGCAGCGACAGGCCACCGAGCAGGCCCAAAAACGCGCTCAGAGCCACGAACAGGGCCAACGGGTAGAAATGTACCAGCAACCCGGTAAAACGCCCGAAAATGAGCCTACCGACGATTTGCGGGCTGTTTTGAGCAAAGCCTACCAGCAGAAGGACGTAAACGAGTTAACCGCAGCACTGGCCACCGCGCAGGCCGAGCGAGAACGGCAGCGAGTGGCACAGGAACAGAAGGCCGAAGAAGCCCGTAAACAGGCCATAGAGGCTGCCAAAGTAGCCGAGCAACAGAAGATAGCCCAACAACAGAAAATCGAACAGAAACCCGAAAACGCCCCCCGAATCAGCCGGGGGTTAGGCCGATGAACGAGAATAGGTTTTTACGAAATCTAAACCAGCCGAGTACCCAGAGTCAGGCAGTCGAACCAACACCGCCCCAGCCGGTGCGTCGAAGTGAGGGTACTCCAACCGACTACGACCCGATCAAACGCCTGACGGACGAATTAAGCCGCCACAGTCGGGCTATCGAGGGACTAAACACCCGGATTGACCGCCTGGAGCAGAGGCCCAGAGCCGCGACCCAAGCTGAGTTACAAACCTTGCTGCACCAGGCCCGCGAAGGCGTCAGTGTCACCATTGACAGCGAAGCGATAGCCCGGTTAGTGCTGCCTGAATTGAAAAAGGGACTGCCTACCTCAACCGAGATAAAAGCCGCCGCCGATGCCGCCGCCAGCGTGATCACAGCGGCGGGAAACACCGCAGCCGCTCAGATCGACCGAGCGGGATCAGAGGCTGTCGAGCGCATCCGGTGGGTTAGCCAGGGAAAGGCCGATGCTTTCGCCAGTCGGATTGGATTCACTTCATGGCAGGCCGCAACCGTCGTATTTGCCGGGTTCGCCCTGCTGATCGTAGGGGTTAGTTTATTAAACCGGGAGCGCGAAACGGCCTTATCACAGGCCAGATCGGAAACACAGGCAGTGCGAGAATTTACAGACTGGGTAAAGACCCAGCCGACGGGGAAACGGCTGTATGATCGCTATTATAACCCTTAAATAGCAGCGCCATTGTTATGTGAATATATAAAACTCACAGCCCACCATAGTGGTTGCTCAACGTGTAAATCCGCTTTTCTGGACAAGGAAGCTTAAAAGTAGTAGGAGAGATTTAAAGACCAAACTCGATTATACTGAGGAACGAATTTGATCAAAGTAGGAATTCCCGTTGTGGGATCAGGCGCAGTAACGTCTTCACGTATTTTTCTCAGTCCATAATAATACCGAGCATCACTTACCAAGTGCTTGCCAAGCCGACAGCCCAAACCACCAACTAAACCTGCATCTATCTTGGCCATATTTTGCACTGATAATGCTTGATTTTTTTGGGAAGCAAAGTAATTACGCCCTGATAGGAAATAGCCTACTTGCCCACCTATTTCTATAAATATTCGTTCTCCTTTTGGTTGAAATCGGCTTATTATTGGCAAGGTCAAATAATTAAATTCAGAGATATTGAAGTCATTTCCTGAGAGTCCGGAAGTTTTAGCTGTACCCCCTTGTCGCGCATATTTTAATTCATAGGCCAGGCTAAATCTTGATGAGAATCGCTGTTCCATCGTAACACCTACATTGTACTGCCATAACAGTCCTGTAGTGCTTTTCACTAATGGAGTATTTATTTGACCAGCATTAGTTCCTCCAACTAAGCCAAATCGAAACATGCTGATTGATTGAGCCTGACAAATAAAAGACCCAGTCAACCAGCATATAACGCATAGAATGAGTTGATTTATTTTCATAACGCTTATTGCAAGATAACCCGGATGGGTTCGATAGTATCCGGTTTATCGGAATTATACATGCCTCGTAAGTAGTAAGTGCCTCTGGGCAAGGTATGAACATCAATATCAACGCTTAAACCCGATTTGACTGCCGAGTCTGAATAATATCCTTTCACTTCTTTTTCTTTGACAGTGCCATTTTTCTCATCGGAAAGGCGAAGTATATCTGGTAACTTCTCAGGATCGTAATTCTTATCAAAAAAAACGGTCACTTGATCTGTCGTTGGGTTTTGCGCTACCCGGAAACCACCGCAACTATTGATAAAAAACGTCCGCGACGACCCGCCAGTACCGCTACAGCCATTTTGAGTTACACCCATTTGAAGCACAAAACCACCTCCGGCCGAGCCGGCTCCAATATTGGCATTTGGGCCATAAGAATAAAAATAGCTCACGTTGCTACTACCATAAGGAATGGACCAATTATAGCTGTAACCTGACAAAGAAAGATCAGGAACTGATACAAAGTTGTAATAGCTTCCACTGCACATTGAAGAGCCGGGGTCAGAGCCTCCACTGCGCGTGAAGGTGATGTCGCTACTGCCGGGTATTCCTACATACACTGAAGCGGCATCACCCTGAAGATTATTACAATCCGGAATGATGGCATACGCCCGAACTGTTCCGAATGAATTGTATTGAACAGTTACACTACTATTAGTGGTACTGCTAGCCGTGTAAGCACTACCTCCATTGACCGTAACACCGCCTGTTGTCTGCCAAACTATATTGATCGGTTTTGTACCTTGAAAGCTGTAGCTACTCGATACAGAGAAGGTAGCAGAATTGCCCGAATTACACAATGTTGGGGTGGCAGTGAAAGAAAGAACGGGCGGCTTTTGTTTAATGTAAATTCTGGCAGTGAAACCAGATACACCTTGCCAACCAACATCAATGTAACCGTCCTGCTTGTTTGGATCCAAGTGAAGCCTTTTGTCTATTGTAGTTGATCCATTAGTTACGTAAAAATTTGAGGTAGTGCTCACCGCCATTTCGTAGAAATTCGTACCATCTGACTTGGGCGGAATCGAAATAACAACAGAATCCTTTCCACACTCAATATATGCTGTTTGACCATTAGAATAGTCATTACCGTCAACCCTGACTACAGGTTGTCCGAGAGCCACACCTACATTCACCGTTACAAGAACACCCAAAAAGTACAAGAACGTTTTCATAGTGTATCGTAAATTTAGTTGCCATATTGATTTTTGTTGAACACAGGCCAGATCGGAGACATAGGTCGTGCGAGAATTCACCGATTGGGTGAATACCCAGCCAAGCACTTTCATAGACCCACCCCTGACGAGTTAGTGTACGCAAAGCCGCCTCGCGGATAAGTTAAAAAACGACTGCTAGCGATGTAATTATAGGCAGGCATGCTGGCTTTACCAACTGAGAAGAACAATTAAGTTTTTGTTAATTAGGTGCTTACATCAATGCCAAGCTGCGATAGGACTCTTACCTCGGTAAAGTACTATAATGGTCGGCCCACCGGAGCGAACGAAGCGTAGTACTTTTTTGAGGCGTGTTTTATATTAAATGTTATGTTAAGGGAATTTAGCAAGAAAGCAGCCATCCTGACAGGATGGCTGCTTTCTTGCTAAAATACAATGAGGCTGCTTATCCCCTTTCCAATCAAGAAGCCAGGGTATGGCCACAATTATCAAGAGCATGGTGGCCAGCTTGCTACTCGCGCAGCGCATGTACTTAGCCAGAATGGGTAAAACAAAGCTCAGTTGACAAAGTATCGACTTAAATCATTTAGCCAATACCGAAATATAGTTTTAGTATTACTGCTTGAATATCAGCTATACATATAATGGAAAACGGTATCACTGAAACGAATAACGACAATACAGGGAAGAAGAAAGGCCGCCCGGAGCGAACAGACAAGGCTGATCCGTGGTCTGTCCGGGTTGACATTGAAACCCGGCGGATTATTGCCAAAGCGGCCAGCCGGGAAGGGAAAACACTGGAGGAGTTCTTTGGGACGACTCTGCGCGAATACTGCCAGGACTTACTGCTCAAACCCCAAAATCAGGCGCTTACCCGTCAGGATAATCTAGATCCAGCCAAGTTTGTAAGCGTGGACGACTTCGATCATTTCAAGAAGGAGATCCTGACAGCCATCCAGCAGACCCAAAGTCCAGGCTTATTGGCAGGTGTACGCCGGTTTCTGTTCGGTGCCGTAAAGTAGCCCATTGGGTGACACACTACTTACGCTGTTTCGCGGCTTCAACAGCTAAGACCTCTTGTAAAGTCATGTAAGACCCTTTGTGGTTAGCCCAGTGTTCGCCGGATTCCTTCATTTCCTGTTCGGTCATGCCGTTTTTAATGACGGCTACCAGTTTGGGCGTTGGCGATTGAGCCGCTTTTTTATTCGGGTTTTTGGGTGTTTTGAGCATAACGTTCTCGTTCTTTTCGATTCGCGGGCCGACAACTGATAGGCCGAATTTGACCATTTCTAACTACAAAAGCAACGTACAAGATCCGATTTAGATTGCTTCGAGCGACGACCTTATAGCGTTGTTCTCCCTGATCGTCTACCCGGTCTGGCAGCGGTGCAAATGCTGGATCTGAAAACAAGCTTTCTACTTCGTCAGTCGTATTGGCTCTTATCGGATAATCATCCATGATGTGGCCTTTATTGCCTGCATCCCACTGAAAATCAGGCATCTATTTAATGGCCTTTTCTTGCCCTTTTGGTTCCTTTAAGCC
>NZ_WAEL01000018.1 GCF_011742925.1 Fibrivirga algicola | reverse complement strand
AGCTGACATCACGGCCAAGTCGATCACTATCATAGCCGATGCTAAGTCGAAGGTCTACGGGGAGGCTGATCCAGCTCTGACGGCGGCGACGCCAGCCGGTGTTATCACCGGCGACATGGCTACGGGTGCATTGACCCGGGCCCCAGGCTCAAGCGTAGGCACATATGCCATCAGCAAAGGCACTTACACTTATGGAGCCAACTACACTGAGAGCTTCACAGGTGCTGATTTGACCATTACCAAGAAAACGATCGCTGTAGCAGCGGTGGCCAAAACAAAGGTATATGGTGAGAATGACCCTACTCTGACCTACACTTTCAGCCCTGCCCTAGTGTCAGGCGATGCCTTCTCAGGGGCCCTTACCCGGGCATCCGGTAACGACGTAGGTACGTATGCTATCCAGCAGGGTACACTAGCCTTGAGTTCGAACTACACCCTCAACTTCACAGGCGCAAACCTGACAATTACGAAGAAGACGGTTACTGTCACGGCTGAGGCTAAAACAAAGGTGTACGGAACTGCGGATCCAATGCTCACCTACACTTACAGCCCTGCGCTGGTAGGCAATGACAGCTTCTCAGGGGCCCTTACTCGGGTAGCTGGCGAAGATGTTGCGAACAGCCCCTACGCGATTCAGCAGGGTACGCTGGCTTTGAGTTCAAACTACACCCTCAACTATGTTGGTGCCAATTTGACCATCACACCACAGACAGCGAATCCGTTAGCGAACACGTATTACACGGGATCTACGTTTTTCTGGACTCCTAGTACAACCAGTTCAAATGCTGTATTAACATTAGCCGCAACAATTAAAAATTCACCAAATTACGGTGGAGACATTCGGACGGCTAAAGTTTCATTTTTCATTCGAAATGGGCAAACTGTAACTCCAATCAGCGGAGCACAGAACCTTCCAGTTGGCTTGGTGAACCCAAATGATCTTTCGGTGGGATCTGCTGCTACGACGGTGCAATACAATCTTGGCAGCGCAGATTACGCAACGCTGGAAATCGGCATTAGCGTGAGCGGTAATTACACAGCTAATCCAAGCCAAGAATTTGATAAGATTATCACGGTAGCCAAACCGATTCCAGGTGGTTTGATAGTTGGGAACGCTGTACTAGATGATGCTGGATCTTCTGGATATGTTAGTGGTAGTGTAACCGTTGGCTTTGGAGTACAATACAACAAGAGCCTTAAAAACCCACAAGGTTCGGTAGACATGCTAGTAACTAGCTTCCGTAAAAGCGATGGTTCTCCTGATATCACTAAACATGTGTACAGGATTAAGAGCAACGCTATTTCGGTACTGTCAGTAGGTAAGCCTTCGTCAAGCGATGCTCAGTTTACCAGCAAAGCCAACATCAGCGAGGTTGTTAACGGTGTAGATCAGGCTATAGAGGGTAACTGTACCATGCAGTTCAACATGAAGCAAGGACCAAATGATGGGCCTGCCGGTGATGAGGTAGCTATTACCATCTATCGTGCTAAAGGCGGTATCTGGTATTCGAACAACTGGAACGGTACGCAGACTGTGTTGAAGCAGATTGAAACTGGTAACGTATCTGTCAGCGGTGGATCGGCTGGTACGCCGCGTATGGGCGTAGAAGAGTCTAGCGAGCCAATGATGCAACTGACCGTGGAAGCGTCACCAAACCCAACTAAGGGCTTACTCAATGTGAGCGTGAAAGGGGCCGGTGATCAGCCAAGCGTGAAAATTCGGCTATACAACCTGCTGCAGGGTGTAAGTGGCGAATGGGCACTCGACCTGCAAGACGGTCAGGGTCAGAAAACCATCGATATTCAATCGGTCAACGAAGGTATGTACTTCCTGTCGGTTGAAGGAACGAATGGCCGGGCTGTTCAGCGGGTGCTGAAAGGCAACTAAAAAACAGTACGCGTAAAAAAAGCCTGGGGCCTCTGCTCCAGGCTTTTTTATTTCCGGAAATTCCCCGAATACCACAGCACCCAAAGTGAGTAAAGAAGCCGTTTTAGCTTCTTACAACTAGTTGGAAGACGCTTCTTTCGGCGTTTTTTTATATGTTGCGACTAAACTAATAGCCTTACCAACGTCGATTTATGACCCCTCAAGCCTCCACAAATCTATCCCCCTCTGTTAACCAGACCACTACGCACCGCAAACTACGCATGGGTATGGTTGGCGGTGGTTTAGATGCATTTATTGGTGCTGTTCACCGTCGGGCGGCCGCAATGGACAATGAAATTGAACTGGTCTGTGGCGCGTTCAGTTCGAATCCCGAAAAATCGAAGCAAACGGGCCATGCGCTCTACCTGCCCGAGAATCGGGTCTACGCCAATTTCGAAGAGATGATTCTACGGGAGAAAGAACTCCCCGAAGGCGAACGGATGGATTTTGTGACCATCGTTACGCCCAACCACATGCACTTCGCCCCGGCAAAAATGGCGCTCCAGAATGGGTTCCACGTTGTATGCGACAAGCCCGTAACACTCAATATGGAGCAGGCCCGCGAGCTTAAGCAACTCATTGATGAAACCGGCCTGCTTTTCTGCCTTACCCATAACTACACGGGTTACCCGATGGTGAAACAGGCCCGGGCGATGGTGAAAGCCGGTAAGCTCGGCCAAATACGGAAGGTGATCGTCGAATACCCGCAGGGCTGGCTAGCCCAGCTGGTTGAGGCCACCGGACAGAAACAGGCGGGTTGGCGCACCGATCCGGCCCGTTCCGGGGCAGCCGGTGGTGTTGGTGACATTGGTACCCACGCCGAAAACCTGGCCGAATACATTACTGGCCTGAAGATAACGGAGCTGTGTGCCGACCTGAGCATTTTTGTGGAAGGTCGCCTCCTCGACGATGACGCCAATATGCTGCTGCGCTTTGAGAACGGCGCGAAGGGAACGCTGCTGAACAGCCAGATCGCTACGGGCGAAGAAAACCCGCTGTCTATTCGCGTATATGGTGAATTAGGCGGGCTGGAATGGCGACAGATGGAGCCCAACACCCTCATTTATAAAACAAATGAAGAAGGGGCGCGACTGCTCCGTACCGGCGTGGGCGACCTGGCTCCCGAAGCGCAGGCCAATACCCGTCTTCCTGCCGGCCACCCCGAGGCCTTCCTTGAAGCGTTTGCCAACATCTATTACAACTTTGCATTAACCCTCCGCGCCCGTATGAGCGGACAGGAGCCAGACCCAATCCGCCTCGATTTCCCCGGAATCGACGACGGGCTGCGCGGTATGGCTTTCATCGATACAGTAATCGCCTCTGACAAATCAGATCAGAAGTGGACGAAGTTTCTGGAATAAGTCCTGACTGGATTGGCCAGTGACCGAAAACTTTTATCATTGGCCAATTCAGTTAAGTACTCCCTATTCCTGTCACTTTTTATCTCTTTCACTCTTTATACCCCCTCATGTCAAAAATTCAAGTTGGTGTAGTTGGTACCGGATTCATCGGCCCCGCTCACATCGAAGCCCTTCGTCGCCTGCCCAACGTTGAGGTAGTTGCACTTTGCGAAGTCACTCAGGAACTAGCCGAAACTAAAGCGGCCCAACTGGGTATTCCCCGCGCCTACACGTTCGACGAACTACTGAAGCAGGACGATATTCAGAGTATTCACATCTGTACCCCCAACTTCCTGCATTATAGCCAGTCGAAGGCGGCGTTGCTAGCCGGCAAGCACGTAATCTGCGAGAAGCCACTGGCAAAAGACTTGGCAGAAGCCGAAGAACTGGTTCAACTGGCTAAGGAGTCTGGCCTGGTGAACGCGGTACATTTCAACCTGCGCTACTACCCCCTGGTTCGCCAGATGAAGGTAATGCGCGAACGGGGCGAACTGGGTGATGTATACAGCATCATCGGCTCGTACCTGCAGGATTGGCTGTTCTACGAAACCGATTACAACTGGCGCCTCGAACCCGACAAATCGGGCGATTCGCGCGCTATCGCCGACATTGGTTCGCACCTGATGGACATTATCGAGTACGTGACGGGGCTGAAAACCACCGCTGTACTGGCCGACTTCAACACGATTCACAAGACCCGGAAGAAGCCACTGAAACCCGTTGAGACGTATTCGGGCAAAATGCTCCAGCCAGACGATTACGCCGACGTACCCATCAATACTGAAGACCACGCCAACGTGCTGCTGCGGTTCGATAACGGCAATCGGGGTGTAGTGACGGTATCGCAGGTATCAGCCGGCCGCAAGAATCAGTTGAAGCTGGAGATCTCTGGCGCGAAAAAAACGTTCGCGTTCGATTCGGAGTCGCCGAACCAGCTCTGGCTGGGTAACCGCGATGGCTACAACCAAACCATGACCGACGATCCATCGATTGTGCATGCAGAGGTACGTTCGGTAATTGGTTTCCCGGGCGGTCATAATGAGGGCTTCCCCGACACGTCGAAACAGATGTTCAAGGAAGTGTATGCGGCCATCGAAGCCGGTAAGCAACCCGAAAACCCCACGTACCCAACCTTCGCCGACGGCTACCGCGAACTGCTAATCTGCGAGAAAATTCTCGAAAGCAACAAGAAACAAGCCTGGGTAGAGGTGTAGGTGACTGCAACGGATTCAGGTACGTCGCCCGTATAACCACGTTAACGGGCGACGTACCTGACCGAAGATCCTGTAGTGTGGTGTGCTAGTCCAGCATTCTCAGACCCATTTAATCAACAAGACATATGAAATCACTTAAAGGACCGGCCGTATTTCTGGCGCAGTTCATGGGCGATGAAGCGCCTTTTAACTCGCTGGAAACCATCGCCAAATACATGGCTGATTTAGGCTATAAAGGCGTCCAATTGCCCACCTGGGACCCACGGGTTATCGACCTGCAGAAAGCAGCTGACAGCCAGGCGTACTGCGATGAGTTGAAGGCTAAGCTAGCTGACATCGGTGTAGAGATTACCGAGCTATCGACGCACCTGCAAAGTCAGCTCGTGGCTGTTCACCCAGCCTATGCCCCCATGTTCGATGGGTTTGGCCCGGCTGAACTGGCTGGCAAGCCAACCGAGCAACAGGCCTGGGCGGTTAACCAGCTAATGCTGGCCGCCAAAGCAAGCAAAAATCTGGGGCTGATGTCACACGTCTGCTTTAGCGGTGCCCTGCTCTGGCCGTTTATGTACCCCTGGCCACAACGTCCGGCGGGGCTGGTTGAGACAGGCTTCGCTGAACTGGGCAAACGCTGGAAGCCTATCCTCGATGCGTTCGATGAAGCAGGGGTAAACGTTGGCTTTGAGTTGCATCCCGGCGAAGATGTACACGACGGCGTGACTTTCGAGATGTTCCTCGCTGCCGTTGACAATCACCCGCGCGCAGGGATCAACTATGACCCAAGCCACTTCGTGTTGCAGTGCCTGGATTACCTGGATTTCATTGACATCTACCACGACCGCATCTACGCGTTCCACGTAAAAGATGCCGAATTTAACCCAACGGGTCGCCAGGGTGTATACGGTGGTTTCCAGGGCTGGGTTGAACGCGCTGGCCGATTCCGTTCACTAGGCGATGGGCAGGTCGATTTCAGCAGCATCTTCAGCAAGCTGGCGCAGTATAACTACGACGGTTGGGCCGTGCTGGAATGGGAGTGCGCCATTAAGCATCCTGAGCAGGGCGCAGCCGAAGGGGCACCGTTTATTCAGGACCACATGATTCGAGTAACAGAGCGAGCATTCGACGACTTCGCCGGTGCTGGTTCCGATGAGGCATTTAACAAGCGCGTACTCGGTTTGTAATCTATTACATCCATTTACCAAAAAAGGCCAGTGTTCAGGTACGTACCTGAACACTGGCCTTTTTTGGTAAATGCCGGATTGGTCAAAAGGGGCGGCTAGCTAACGGTTTATACATTAGCTAGCCGCCCCCTTGAATAACTATATAAGCTAATTATTTAGCCAATAAATACTAAATCTATATATTTAGTTATAATCATATGCTGACATCTAACTTACTAGTTAGCAACCAGTTAGCACTAAGTAGTATTCTTATCAGTATACACTCAAACTATAATGACAATGATTACTCAACTACGTTTAATGAGTCAGTTCTGGCTATGGCTAACCATTGGGTTAACAACACAACACGTTACTGCTGGTGTGGTCAACGCCAGCACCAATGTAACTGGCAGCAGTGTCGTCGATAGGCATACTGTCTTACCCGCTTGGCTGGATTTTAAAGCCTACAAGTCAATTCATCCAAACGCAGCAAACTATTTTCCGCAAGCCGCGCCGATTATTTCTGTCTCATCTCAGTCCCTGACATTTCTAAATTCGACTCAGTTACCCGGCAGTAACTCGAAGACATACGTTGTTTCGGCCACGGGGTTGACTACATCTGATTTTCGCGTAACCGTTCCATCCCCTTTTGTTGTCAGCGCCCCAAACTCGGGAGCTTATCCGGGTGGTATTACCTTGCCCGTTAACAGCGACGGTACGCTACCCCCAACAACCATTACTGTTGCTTTGCTATCCTCTACACCCGGTACGTTCTCGGGTTTTATTTCGAATAGCAGCGGGGAAACAACAACGACCGTTGCGGTTAGCGGTACCACTGTAAGCCCATCATTAAGCCTCAGTACGATGGCTCTGAACGCCTTTTCAACAACTACAGGAACTGCCTCTGCGATTCAAACGTACACCATCACCGCCCTGAGTCAGACAGGTGGCGTTGTTACAGCACCAACAGGCGTTGAGATACGCACGGGCAATACGGCCTTTGGTTCTTCACTCACGCTCCCATCCAGCCTATCGACTGTTACCATACCAGTAGACGTTCGCCTGTCGGGAGGTATAGCAGGCCAGGTATCAGGCGTGATCACCCATCGGCTGAATAACAGTTCGAACCAGTCAATCATTAGTTTACCCGTGAGCGGTACGGTTGCAAACCTCAGTGCCCCGACAATTACCGTTACACCCTCGTCATTGACTATCGTTGACTACAGCGAATACCCCGGCAGCTTTCCAGCTTCGTATACGGTATCTGCCAGCGGATTAACAACCGATCTGGAACTTATTGCACCACCGTATTACTTCCTCACAGCAAATGGTAAATCTGGTCCCTCACTGCTTATTCCGGCGGCCAACGGTCAAGTTCCACCTACGTCTGTTTCTGTTATTCTGCTTTCCTCATCGGCCGGTCAGTTTTCCGGTACAATTGTCAACTGGAGCGGCTCTACAACGGCTACAGTGGGCGTGAGCGGAACCGCTTTAGCGCAATCTGTGACCGTGACGCCCACGTCCCTGGGCAATTTCAGTACTACGCTTGGCACTCCTTCCACCAGCCAATCGTATACGGTAACAACGCAGGGAGGGTTACCCGTATATGTGAGCGCTCCTGCCGGTTTTGAGCTTCGCACTGGTAGTAATCCATTTAGCTCGTCGTTAACAATCGGCAGCAGTCGCTCGGTGGTTCGGACACAAATAGATGTTCGGTTGACAGGTTCAACTCCAGGCCCGGTAGCAGGTACAATTACACAGAAGACTTATTTCCATTCAAGTCAGGGTGTCTATCCCGTGGCGGTAAGTGGCGTCGTATCTGGCAGCCTAGCAGTTCAGGTGTTACACCGCGACGTAGACAATTACGCCAACAACAATGCAATTCAGCCGGTACTGCAAGTAGTCAACAAGGGAAGCAGCAGTTTACCACTCTCGGGGCTCACACTTCGCTATTACCTGACAGCAGAAAACTTTGCGCCTCTGACCAATCTATTTGTCTTTTATGCGCAGTTAGGCGCTTCGAACGTCAGTATGCGCTATGTCACGTTGCCACAACCCAGACAGGGTGCCTTAGGCTACATCGAGTATAGTTTTACTCCAGCTGCAGGGAATTTGGCACCAGGGGCCAATACAGGTTCTATTCAGACGTATATCGCCAAGTCGAACTACTCTGGCTTCAATGAGTTGGATGATTACTCATACGCCACTATACGCGATCGATTGCTGGTGAATCCACGCATTACGGCCTATTACAATGGCGTTTTAATTGCTGGTCAAGAGCCAGCATTCGTAACCCCCCGGGGCTACCTGGTGCCCTACACGGAGAGCAAGAACGGCCCCTCAGCCACCCAAATTGGCACTTATCTGGATGTACGAAATGAGGGCAACCTGCCAATTAATTACAGGGACATTACCCTCCGCTACTATTTCACCGCCGACAGCCCTGAGCCGTTAAAATTTGATTTGGACTACACAACCCTTGGGACAGGCACTGTGCGTGGTCAATTTGTGAAGATTAACCCGCCGTTAGCCACCGCCGACACGTACCTGGAATTAAGTTTTGCTGATATAGGGCAGCTTATGCCCTTGAGTAATACTGGTCTAATCCGTTATCATGTGAGCAAGTTAAACGGCGCGCGCTTTGACCAACGTAATGATTACTCCTATCAGGAACAACCGGCCAATTTAAGCTCTAACGCACGCATAGCCATATACGTAGGTAATCAACGGTATTGGGGGAATGATCCGGGAGCAGGCGCACGACTAGCCTTTCATCCAGAGAGCACAAATGGGTTTGATGTACGGATACTAGGAAATCCTGTACGGAATAATGCGCTAGTCTTCACAATTGAAGGTACCTCTGAACCCTTACAAATGCAGCTAACGAATGCACAGGGCCGAGTAATTAGTCAGCGACAACTCACGGGTGATTCCAGCAAGCAACATCATCAGGTATCGCTGGAAAACCAGGGAATAGGCATTTACCTGTTACAGATAAGCACGCCTACGCAACAACGACGCATCAAAGTCATGAAGTTGGATTAACTAAAAAGTGGCCTTACCTAACTCTGGTTCGGTATAGACTTCCTAACAAAGTTATTGACCGTAAATACATACCGAGTCAGCGTTCTCACTAACGCTGACTCGGTATGTATTTACGGTACCTTAATAGCTTGTCGACCTGTGGTTACCATATAATACAAAAAGTCCCGCCTCTTGCGAAGCGGGA
>NZ_WAEL01000017.1 GCF_011742925.1 Fibrivirga algicola | reverse complement strand
CGGGGCAACGGCTAACAACGACGCCAGCATTGCCCTGACAGGTCTGTCGAACACGGTACGGGTAAGCATCTCAGCGGCCGACGGCACTACCCTGCCTGACTTCGCCGGTGCGGTAGCCGTAACGGGCAACGCCTACACGTTTACGAACCTGCCGAACCCAACGCAACGGGTAACGTACCTGGTTCGTCTCTATGGCGCCGATGGCATCTGCACAAGCACCCTTACGGTAGCCCTTGACCCGGCCGCCTGTGTGTGTCCAGTGCCAGCCTGCATACCGATTGTAGTTCGGAGGATCAATTGATCCTAACCGGATCAAAAAGCGGTAATTAACAAAACGCCTTCTGCTCATTAGTAGAAGGCGTTTTGCATTTGATGACACGTTGTAAACGCTCAACTTTTACCAGGAATTGATTGTGGGGCTAAACGTGCGTGACCCCACAGAGGTACGTTACCGATCATTAATTAAAAACGATCGTTGTTGTCGTCGTCCTCTTCCTCGTCTTCTTCCCCAAAATGCTTGGTGGGGTCAAACATCGAGCCGACAAGGTCTTTGAATTGCAGACCGGTATCCATGGCTTTTTTGCCTACCAGCGAGTATTCGGCAATGCCGTGCAGAGCGAACTCCATCATAAACAGGCGCTCCTGCTTGCTCAGGCGCGGGTGGAACTGATCGACCAGATCATCGAGGCCATCGATGGTACGGAGGCGACTCTCGTAATCCCGGTTCGAGAGGTCGTTGAGCAGGTCCATCGTGTTGCCATCACCAAACCAGTCGGTGATCTTTTTGTATGGATTACCCCGCTTGTCTTTCTTGGCCTTCTCCGGGTTGGGGAAGTAATTCAGAAACTGGGTACGTATCGCTTTGCCGATCAGGTTCTGCGCCACAATAACGGGGCCTTCCACCTCACCTTCATACACCAGTTCAACCTTACCGCAGATGGCCGGCACCACGCCATACACATCAGCGATACGCACGTAGGTTTCTTTCTCGCTGTTAAGCAACGTACGCCGTTCAGCCGATGATAGCAAGTTTTCGTAGGCCGAAATGGTCATCCGGGCCGATACACCCGACTTGGCATCGACATATTCGCTTTGGCGGGCCTCAATGGCGACCTGTTCAATCAAATCGGCCACCAGGTCGTTGGTTTTCACCAGCCCTTTCTGCTCGGTTTTTACAATCGCCTCCTGTTGCGTGATTTTCCGACCCATCTCGATGGTTTTCGGATAGTGCGTCACAATCTGGCTGTCGATCCGGTCTTTCAGCGGCGTTACAATGCTACCCCGGTTGGTATAATCTTCCGGGTTGGCGGTAAACACAAACTGAATGTCGAGGGGCAGGCGCAGTTTGAAACCACGAATCTGAATGTCGCCTTCCTGCAAAATATTGAACAGCGACACCTGAATCCGGGCCTGCAAATCGGGCAACTCGTTGATCACGAATATGCAGCGGTGTGACCGGGGAATCAGACCGAAGTGAATGGTGCGCTCGTCTGAGTACGGCAGTTTCAGCGTAGCTGCTTTGATCGGGTCTACATCGCCGATCAGGTCAGCTACCGATACGTCGGGGGTAGCCAGCTTTTCGGTGTAGCGATCACTGCGGTGTAACCAGGCAATGGGCGTAGCATCGCCGTGCTGAGCAATCAGGTCATGGGCAAAACGCGAGAGTGGTTTCAGCGGATCATCGTTTAGCTCCGACCCCTCGACATACGGAATGTATTCGTCGAGCAGATTCACCATCAGGCGGGCAATCCGGGTTTTGGCTTGTCCGCGAAGACCGAGCAGGTTAATGTGGTGCATCGACAGAATCGCGCGCTCCACATCAGGGATAACCGTTTCTTCGTAGCCCCATATGCCGGGGAACACCGACTCTTTAGCCTTGATTTTTTGAATCAGATTTTCGCGTAGTTCCTGTTTAATGGACCGGGACTGGTACCCGGCGGCTTTTAGTTCGCCAAGGGTTTTAATGGCAGTTAACTCCTTTGCTTTCAGGTTATAGTAACTCATTCGTTGGGAATGTTCGTTGGCAACACTCGTTGAAGAAACTGATTGAATGAACAGGCATTAACGGATAATGGACAATGGCTACCGATTGGCTGCAAAATCTGCCTTCGTCCAGTAGCGATTGTCCATTACACATCTTAATTCTAACAGGCTTTTGGCCTAAATGGTTTAGCTCCGGTACTATCGGCTCACCAGTAGATGCGGACAACAAAGGCTCTTTTTTTGCGTCTATGTTTTCCGGAAATAAGTCAATAAAAGGTCAAGAATCAGGGCTTTTGCCTCAAAAAAATAGCATTTACACCAGTCAGCTGTAATCTTAACCGTAGTTTTACGTTTTAAAAATCAACTTGGATCAGGTACGTAGTATGATAAATTACAGTAGGCTTGCACTAGCGTTGATCGGGTGGTTACTCAGCCCGTTTTGCCTGGCGCAGGACCCAAAACCCCTTCAGATTATTCTTCCTCAACAGTCCGACTGGACTGTCGTCGCTGAGGGGCAAGCCATTCAGTTTACGCTCAAAACCACCGGCAGCGCCGTCGACTCGATCAGTTACTCGATTGCTCAGGGCATGCTCGATGGCATGTCCTTCGACTCACTCGGGCATTTTAGCTGGACACCCAGTTACGACCTGGCTGACCGGCTTAAAACAACACGGACCGTTCCCGTCATTTTTGAGGTACGTAACCGCCGGGGCGAATCGGCCACACAACTGGTTGAATTCCGGGTAAATCACGTGAACCGCCGGCCGGTTGTCGAAGATTTACCCCCATTTTATGTGCGGTTTCAGACCCAGAACGTTTATAAGTTCGACCCTAAACAGGTGTATGATGCCGACGGCGACCCAATTGCGTTTGTCGCTATTCCTGACCAAATGCCGGAAGGAATGAAGCTTAGCGCCCAGGGCGAACTGACTTGGACCCTCTCGCGCAACCAGTTCAATCAACTCAGAGGAAAACCTGTTTACATTGAATTCTGGGTAGAAGACCAGCCTGCCAAGTCACGGACTAAAGGCCGTTTGAAGATCGACGTAACCCAGATGGATCTACCGCCGGTGATTTCGGTTGTTCCTAAAGAGCGGTCATACCGGGTCCGTGAAAATTCGACCATCAATCTTAAGTTCTACCTCGCTGATCCGAACGGCGACGACGACATTGAGGCCTTCGACTTTTTGAGTTCAAACCAGCTTATTCCCAAGTCGGCCTTGGTCAAGAACACGAACAACCAGTACGAGTTTATCTGGATGCCGGGCTACGAATTTGTGCGCGATCCGCACGATACGCTTCGGGTCAACCTCACGTTTTTCGTTCTCGATAAAGCCCAGAACCGCGATGAGCAAACCATCGCTATTACGGTGGTGAATACAGTCAACGAAGATGCTAAAGACCGGTACACCTACGCGCTGTACAACCAGGCGCTGGTGCAGGCCTGGAATCTGGTGACGCAGCTCGATGAGAAGGAAATAGAGCTGAAGCGCGATTACCGCCGGGCGAAAGGTGGTAAACGAAACCGGTCTATGGCGAATGCATCATTGGGGGCCGTCACGGGTATTTCGCCAGCGGTGAATTCGAATAACCAGCGCCTTATTTCGGCCATTGGCGGCACGGCGGTGTTGACGATGGGTACGTTGGAGGCCACCGAAGTAATTGGCAAATCCATGAAGGACCTGCTCGATCGGTATAATTACGTACTGGGCAAAAAGACCGAGCTACAAAACAAAGGGGACGTCTTTGCCCGCGAGTTTGCCCTGAAGTCGGCCCGCCGTACCCCCGACTTCATCAAGAAACTCGACGAATTCAGAAACGCGATGAGCCTGAGCGGCTTAGTATCGCTGGAACTCGACGCCAACTGGCAAAACAAAAAAGAAGCGACCGACAAAGCCCTGAAACGGACGTTTAAAGATTTTACCCCGCTGGACGAGGCCCAGTAGTTGAGCACGGCACACATATTGATATATAAGGATATAGTCATCCGTGACCTTATAGTCAGTTTTGTGTCTTAACGAAGAGTTGGTTATAGACCACCTCGCTCAACTTGTACTCGATGAAATCCCTTGTTGGTGTTGCGCTGGCCCTTGTCTTGGCCATTGCGCAACAGGCAGACGCGCTGGCCGGTACCAGTGGCCGCACTACTGCTCCCACCAGTAATCAGGCCTATCTGTCGCTACCGTATCTAAACCATTTTTCGCCTGGTTTACGAGCTCCATTTCCGCCCGTGCATTTTTGCGGCGAGATGGTGCCCATGCATGAAGAGATGGTGGCACGGCGGCTGATATCAGCCCTGTCACGGAGTGCGGGTCAGGCATCGGCCCTGCTCAGGATGCGGCAGCGGGCAGCAGCGTTCTTCCCACTGATTGAACCCGTACTGGCCAAATACCGGATTCCACTCGACTTTAAGTACCTACCCCTGGTAGAAAGTGCCCTGGTCGGAACTGCGGTATCGCCCAAAGGCGCAGCAGGCTACTGGCAACTGATGCCGGCTACCGCCCGCGAACTGGGGTTGGCAGTTGGCCCCTACCACGATGATCGCTTGAACCTGATGCGCTCTACAGACGCTGCCTGCCGGTATCTGCGTTTTCTGCACGATCAGCTGGGTTCCTGGACCCTGGCGGCGGCCGCCTACAATACGGGAATCGGCAATTTGCTGGGCAACATCCGCAGGCAGCAAAAACGCGACTATTACTACCTGCACCTAAACGCCGAAACAGGAAAATACCTGTATCGAATTCTGGCTTTCAAAGAGCTGTTCAGCAATAATTTACAGTACCGCGACCTACTCCCCCGGCAGATGCTGGCGACCCTGAACCAACCCATTGACTCGGAAGCCGCCACACAGGCAGACGAAGTACTCTTCGACGAAACCGTGCTGGTGAATCTGGAACGGCAAGCCATCACGGCCCCGATGCCCGTGTTGTCTGATTCGCCTGCCGATTCGCGCCCCGAAGACGTACCGCTGCCCAATGCTGCTGATGTGTTCCGGGGTGGTATCAAAGCGAAACTGACCGAAGCCGGCGCCCTGCGGCGTGGCGAAGTGTGGGTATTCAACCTGACCCGCAATGGCATGGCCGACAATGTGACCGTGAGTGAGGGAGACCGTCTCTATGCCATAGTCGAAGACATTGACCTCAAGACCGGCAAAGTGTTCTTCCGCGCCGATAAGCTTTATACAGCGGGGAGCCAGCACACCATGAATCTGCCACTCGCCGCCGTTGACGCCTCGACGGGTCGAATCGGCATTAAACTCCCAGACGTAGAGCAAATGAAAGCCGGGTGGACACTGACCTGGAAAGTTTTATAAAAACCTTACCACAGCCCAGCGAAGGCCCGTTCGGATGACTATGTCATCGGGAACGGGCCTTTGTGCTTCAGCGAAATACGGCGTTGCCATTAAACCGTTGGCTCGTTAGGCAGTCAAAAAAGAACTTATCGCTACAAGCGTCAGTTTTTAACACAGCACCAACCGAATTGCTTTGAAACAAGAAAATCAATTTTGCAAGTGCTTCATAGTAAGTTGCTTAGCACTCCTTTTTATTGCACATTTCTCCGTTGCTCAACAGAAAGAAGCCACAGGAAAGGGGAAGAAGAAAGGGCAGGTCAGAACGCAGCTCCCCACGCCACCACCTATTCAGCGGACCAATTTCGCCGGTGAATTAGTACCCACCCAGCAGGGTACCGTGGCGGCAAAACTAGCCGTAGCGCTGATGAGTACCTCGGGGTACAGTCGGCGCGTGCAGGCGCTCCAACAGCGGTCGGCCCCCTTTTTCGCCGTTATTGAGCCTATTCTTGCCCGGCACCACGTACCCAACGATTTCAAGTACATGCCGCTCATCGAGAGCAACTGGAAAGCCGACGCCGTATCGTCAGCGGGCGCCGTTGGCTACTGGCAGTTTATGGACGAAACAGCCAAGGACATGAACCTGCGCATCGATCCGGGTAACGACGAACGCATGGATTTGGTGAAATCGACGGAGGCGGCCTGCCGTTACCTGAAATCCCTGTACAAGCGCCTGGGCTCCTGGACGCTGGCAGCCGCGGCCTATAATGGGGGCATGGGCATGATCGAGAAGAAAATTGTCCGGCAGGCTACGCGGAGCTATTACGACATGACCATGAATGAGGAAACGGGGTATTACCTCTATCGGATGCTGGCCATGAAAGAGCTGATGCAGAACCCCGGCCGGTATGCTGGCCTAAGCGTGGGTATGCTGGCCTATGCCGACGACCCCTACGAGCGTGAATTGCTACAGGCGCGCCGCATGGGCTGGATCGTCGATGAAGATCCTGAAGTACTCGGCGTGCCTATCGATGCGTATGACAACAAACCAGGTGGTGAAGCCGCCACGATGGACAGTATCCTGACGAAGTTGCTAAGCCAAAAGCCGGGCACGCCCGCCTTGCTGACGGGTGATGTAGAAGCGAAATTACAAAAGGCAGGCAAAGCCAAACTTGGCCAGAGCTGGGCGTTTGTGGTTACGCAGGATGCGCAGATTGGCGAGGTAGAACTCAAATCGGGTGACGCCCTGTATGCCGTTGTCGACGATGTAGATAGCCGGGGCCAGTTGTTTCTTCGCGCTACCAAGGTTATTTCTGCCGAAACAAAAGAGGCCACTCCGTTGACCCTCTCGGCTATGAATCCCGTTACGGGGCTATTGGGCTTACCCATCCCGAAAAACCTACAGGCTGGCTGGCGTGTTCAGTGGAAGACAGAGTTTTAAACCCAGCAAACGATGAAAGCCATCTGGAACGGCGAAACCATTGCCGAAAGTGATAATACCATTGTGGTGGAGAATAACCATTATTTCCCGCTTGACTCAGTGAAGCCCGAGTACCTCACCGATAGCCAAACGCGCACGACCTGCCCCTGGAAAGGGCTTGCCTCGTATTATTCGCTGACGGTAGGTGGCAAAACCAATACCGACGCCGCCTGGTATTACCCGCAGCCAAAGCCGGCAGCCAGCGAGATCAAAGACCGGGTCGCTTTCTGGAAAGGCGTAACGGTAGTTGCCTAGCACGTACCTGAACAATTTGTTTCCCAGGCGAACCAAGGTTTTGTGTTGCTGATGCACAGCAACGTACCCAATTAAAAAAGCGGCACCGGAGTTATCCGATGCCGCTTTTTTAATGACTAACTGACTCCGTTACAGCTGTGGCTGCTGCGCTACGGCCGACTCATCAGCGTGAACATGTTTCTTGTTCCGCATGAAGATGTACAAACCGGCAAAAGCGACGATCAGAATAATGGGGAACGTAGTCATTTTAGCCAGGGTTGCCTGACCGGCAGCCAGCTCCATGGCATCGCCTGTTTTACCGGCAGCCGTCTGAACTACGCGTTCGGCGTCGATCCAGCGACCGATGATAGGCTGGAAAATCGACGTGGAGAACATCCCTACGCCACCAACAATCGACATACCCAGTGCGCCACTCAGCGGAATCCGCTCCGCCACGAAGCCGATCATGGTTGGCCAGAAGTAGCAGACACCGATAGCGAAGAAGACCGCAGCCACGTAGGCCATTGCTCCCGTTTGGGTACTAAACAGGTAAATACCGATGGTAGCGAAAATAGATCCGCCCAACAGTACGCCCGTTTGGTCGAGGCGGTGAATGATTGGTCCACCGAAATAGCGACCCACAGCCATCAGACCGGTAACCAGCGCCAAAATAAGCATGGGGCTTGCGCCGCTTTTGCTCATGATAAGGCCAACCCATTGTTGCGGGCCAAACTCAGAGATAGCCGTCAGGGCCATGCAGCAGAAAATAAAGAGGTACAGGGGAGTAAGCATGGCCGCAAAGTTTTTGCTGATCGACGTTACACCTTCCACACGTGGCTTTGGGAACGCCTGACCGAAAAACAGGAATGCATAGATCAGGGTTGGAATCATAATGACCCAGATCTGCGTCTGCCATGACAACCCACTGTCAGTCATTACTTTAGACAGCAAGCTACCTACCACGATACCACCGGGAAACCACATATGGAACCGGTTCAGCTTTTTGTTCATCTCTGCGCCTGAGAACATATCAGCGATCAGCGGGTTACAGGCGGCTTCTGTACAGCCGTTACCAATCCCGATAAACAATGTAGAGACAAGCAGGCCTGTGTATCCGCCCGAATAGATCGTGAGCAGAATGCCCAGTGTGTGCGACACGAAGGCCACCGTCATGATGATTTTAGGGCCAACCGTATGATACACCAACCCGCCGACAATCATGGCTATGGGAAAGCCCAAAAACCACATTGAGTTAATAAAGCCCAGTTGTTCGGCGCTCAGGGCGAACTCTGTCCCCAACTGAGGCAGAATTCCCGCTCTGATACTAAACGAGAAGGCGGTGGTGATAAGGGCGAAGCAACTTGCCAGGAAGAGCCTCGAGCTATTAACAGTCGTGTTCATAGAAAGACAAAAAAGAAGATTTGGTCAAACAAGTAGATTAGGTTTCTCGGTAAAGCCGCAATGCCTGCTTAATTACCCGGCAGAGCGCAGTTAAGGCAGCAATATTTCATTCGGGAACGGATTCTCAACCCGCAAACCGAGAAAATTATCCTATTCACTGCTACCCCGCCGCCGACTTATATCGCCTGGATACGTGTCTAATAGGTTATGCCACGCACTAAATCAATGAAATAATACTCATATGACAATATAATTATATAATATAATAAAAAAAAGAAACATTAAAAATCAATTAAAAGTCACTACCTACCGATCGATAAATATCCTTGGGGTTACATTTGCATTTCGTCATTTGAGTAAATTTCCTTACGGATTAGTCCTATATAGTTAACCCTTTTAGAATCAGTTTATCCTCACTTCCATTGCATATGAAAAAAATGTACTTAGCTAGAACCAACTGGCTCATAGCGTTTATCGCAATCCTCAGTCTCTGCAGTTCGTCTGCCTGGGCACAATTTACAGCAACCGTTTCGCCAACAACTGGTGTTGTTTTACAACCTACTAAAGCATATTCGTTTACTATTACAGGTACAAGTAATAGCACTAAGTTTGGGTCTGCACGAATAAGTATACCAGCTGGGTTTACTAACTTACTAATAACTTCTGTCACTTCGTCAAAATCCAACTGGTCTGCAATTGTTAATAATGGAAATATTGACATCAGTACTAGTGGCAATAACAGTGCTTATATCGGATCGTCTGAGTATGTCATTGTTAATGTAACAGCAGATAATCCAACCAATGCCGTAATTTCCACATGGACTACTACACCATACCAAAATAATACATTCGGTGGGGGAGCTTTAACTATCACAGGGAGTCAGCCAATTGTAACAATTTCTAAGGCAGATCAGACTATTAC
Organism: Fibrivirga algicola; assembly: GCF_011742925.1. Lineage (GTDB taxonomy): Bacteria > Bacteroidota > Bacteroidia > Cytophagales > Spirosomataceae > Fibrella > Fibrella algicola. The sequence goes on along the minus strand of NZ_WAEL01000017.1, from coordinate 322 downwards.
ATTTAATGCACTCTCTAATAAGAACTATGGAGATGCCCCATTTGGTATTTCTGCAACTTCCTCGTCAGGCTTGCCAATTACTTTTAATGTAGTTAATAGTAGCCCAGTTACTATTACAGGCAACACTGTAACCATCACCGGAGTAGGCTCAGTAACAGTACGTGCTTCACAGTCTGGCAACGCTACCTACAACTCGGCATTAAGCATTGATAGAGTCTTTACAGTTGCGGCTAAGTCGATCACGGGTAGCTTCACGGCTGACAACAAAGTCTACGACGGTAACACTTCGGCTACCGTACTGACCCGCAACCTCTCAGGAGTA
>NZ_WAEL01000016.1 GCF_011742925.1 Fibrivirga algicola | reverse complement strand
AGCAACGGTAACGGTGCTGGATCAACCCCTGCTCAGCCTACAGGCGAGCGCAACACTCGTTGCAGCCGGTACCCCCGTCAGCTTGTCAGCCATCGGCTGTTCGGGCACCATCACCTGGAGCAACGGAGCAACCGGTAGCACCATCACGGTCGTACCAACCCAGGCCAGCCAGACCTACAGTGCCACCTGCACCACGGGACCTGACTGCTTTACTAGCGCCAGCATCCAACTCCTGACCACCGCCGCCCTGGGGGACTTCGTCTTTGAGGATGTCAACAAAGATGGGGTGCAGGACAGCAACGACCTGCCCATCGCCGGAGCCACGGTTACCCTGCTCCAGAACGGCAGCCCCGTGGCCACCACCACCACCGATGCCAGCGGGCTCTACAGCTTCACGGGCCTGACCCCGGGCACGCCCTACTCGGTGAGCTTCACCACCCCAGCGGGCTTCTCGACCACGACGGGGGCTAATGTGGGCGGTGATGATGGCCTGGACAGCGACCCGGTCAACGGGGTGACGGTCTCGCTGACGCTGGGGGCCGGGGAGGTCAACGCCAGTCTGGACGCCGGTTTTGTGCGGCCCCTTGTGCCGCCGGTGAGCTATGCCCTGGCCAAGAGCGTGGACCAGAGCCGGGCCGAGAAGGGCGGGGTGGTGACCTACACCATTTCGCTGACCAACACCAGCCCGACGACCGGCACCAACGTGCTAGTCACCGACGCATTCAGCACCAGTGCGCTAAGTGTAGTAGGATCAGCGACTGTCACGGCGGGTACGTTTGTGGCATCGACTACGGGCGGCCTCTGGACGATACCCAGTCTGGCCGGGGGCGCTGTGGCCAGCTTGAGTTTCCAGGCCCAAATTAACGAGGAAGGCCTGAGCTACAACGTGGCGACGGCCCCCGATGGGCAGACTGCTACAGCCTGCATCACGGTACCTTACCACGTCTGCGACAACACACCTTTTGAGTTTTTAATCTTGGCACCTGCCTCTTCAGACTTCTACCAATGGTCGCGTAACGGCATCCCGATTCCGGGAGCTACCAGCGCCACTTACAGCGTGACCCAAGCAGGCGAGTATACAGTAGCGGGTACTGCAAACGGCTGTACAGATGGCACCTGCTGCCCGGTCATTGTGGTAGCCGACGCGGTCCCCAGCCTGACGGCGGTAGGTGTAGCAGCCAGTTGCACAGGCTCTACTCCCCTCAACGATGCCCGCATCAGTCTGGTCGCCAGCACCACCAATGCAATAAGCTACAACATCAGTCTGGGCAGCAGCTTCACCACACCGCTACTAGCCACCAACCAATCGCTGTCGGCGGTAAGTGGCGGAGTGTTATTGGCGAATCAGGTAAATCCTGACGAGGCACCGGGTCAGAGCTACACGATCCGGGTATACTCGGCTGAAGGATGTTACAGTGATGTGTCGGTAGTCATTCCACCCACTCAGTGCCAATGTCCACCAGCGGTCTGCGTACCATTTTCAATAAAAAAAGTAGTCCGTAAATAAGTTGTCCTGATTCATAAAAAATGCCAGCCCGAGTCAGGCTGGCATTTTTTATGAATCAGGATTGAGCGCGTTGGTCAGCCAGTGTATACGGCATCTTTGCCCAGGTACTGTTCCAATTCAGCTTACCGTAGGTCTGTAATGGCGCAGAAGTCCATATCACCGTAGTCGAGGTTTTCTCCAGCCATACCCCAGATAAAGGTATAGTTGGACGTACCTGAACCCGAGTGGATGGACCAGTTTGGTGAGATGACCGCCTGTTCGTTTTGCATCCAGACATGACGAGTTTCCTGCGGCTCGCCCATGAAATGACAAACAGCCTGCCCTTCTGGCACTTCAAAATAGAAATACACTTCCATTCGGCGGTCATGCACGTGGGCCGGCATAGTATTCCAGACGCTCCCCGTTTTCAATTCGGTCATGCCCATCTGAAGCTGGCACGTTGGCAATACGCTGTTGACGATCAGCTTGTTGATTGTCCGGTGATTGGCCGTGGCCGTACTACCCAGTTCTACTACTTCGGCATCCTGCCGTGACACTTTACGGGTTGGGTAGCGGTGGGTAGCCGGGGTTGAGTTAAGGTAAAACTTGGCCGGTGCGGTATCATCTGCTGACACGAAAGTGACTTCTTTGGTCAACTGCCCGATGTACAGCGCTTCTTTATAACCAAGCTCAAACGATTCCCCGTCTGCAATTACCTGACCGGCACCGCCCACATTGATAATTCCCAACTCACGACGCTCCAGAAAATACTGCGCTTTCAGGTTTTCCGGACAATCGAGAGAGACGGGGCCTGCTACCGGCATAACGCCACCTGTCATATATCGATCAAAGAACGAGAGCGTCCAGCGTATCTGATCAGCCTGGAACAGGGTCGTAATGAGAAAACTCTGACGGAGTTGCTCAGTGGTCATCCCCTTCACCTCATTGGGCGAGTTGGCGTATCGGCTCTCAAAAAACGTGGCCTTCGTAGCTAGCCCGTTGGCACTCGGGTTCATGTCAGTTTGCATGTATGTAGAAAAGTAAATGCTCAAAAATAAGGATTCGATATGCGATACAACTCACAATAGCTGAGTTGTCCAACAGTTTACCCATAATGTCATGCAATTCAGGCAAACAGATAAGGCCGAATTACCTGTTGCTGGGAGATCAGGCCATTCATTTGTATACTGCAAAATTGTTCACTCACAGCATCAGCTATGGCTTTATTTCGTTGGGTATTTCTGGTCTTTGCGACTCATGTAACAGCCTTAGCTCAGCTATCCGCTACTCGTTCAGACACCCTGCTACACGTTGGACAAACGCGGTTTTATCGGGTTCATGTACCAGCCGCTTATACCAAAACCACCAACAAACTGCCTCTGATTATCGCGCTGCATGGCGGCGGAGGGAGTGGGCAGCAATTTGAAGCTCAATCCGGGTTGAGCGAGACAGCGGATCGTGAAGGATTCATCGTCGTTTATCCGGACGGGCGGCAAAATCCGGGTGTTTTAGGCCTTCGTACCTGGAATGCTGGCACTTGCTGTGGACAGGTTGCAGCGGCAGATAAAACCGACGATGTAGGATTTATTAGTCGGCTAATTGATAAGCTGGTAGCCGGATACCGGGTTGACTCAAAACGGGTATACGCAACCGGGCATTCAAACGGGGCAATGCTTTGCTACCGGCTGGCTTGTGAATTACCGGAGAAGCTGGCTGCTATTGCCGCCAATGCGGGTACCATGCAGCTTACTAAAGCCTGTGATCCAAGCCGGGTGATTCCCATTCTGCACGTTCATTCAGCATTGGACAGAAACGTACCCAGTACGGGCGGGGTTGGTTCAAAAAGCCTGAATCGTCAGTGGAATGCCCCGGTAGACAGTACGCTGGCTGTTTTTATACGGCTGGCTCAGTGCGGTCAGGAACGGGTGATTCAGACCACCCCGCAGTATACGCGCTACGAATGGCGATCCTGCCCGGGTAAGTTGTCTATTCAGTATTACCTAACCAATGACGGGGGGCATTCGTGGCCGGGTGGCCGAAAAGGAGCCCGGCTTATCGGTGATCCGCCTTCTACCGCATTGATAAATAACGACCTGATCTGGTCCTTCTTCAGCCTATACTCACTGCCTTGAGTACAGGGTAGACAAGCCAGTTTGTCTATCCGGCAAACGTTGCTTTAGCTAGTTTGAACCATAAAAAATCCCTTCACCTGCTTGAAGGGATTTTTTATGGCTGCTATTCATCAGGCCAAGGCAACCGCAAGTAATTAATGCACAACACTCCGGTAGCCCTGGAAACAGCTGGCAGCAGCTCAGTTGGGCGAGTGCAGTACTGATCGCGGCGCGTTCAACCAGATAACTACCTAAGTAACATCAGTTTGGCCCGCCGTTTGCTACGTAATTTGACTAGCTGGCTTCTATAGACTTTAATCAATGGAAGTTCTGGATTAAAACGTAGTGCAGCCATGGTAACAAAATACACGTTTCCAGCTTTCCTGATTTTCGTACTGGCCTTTTTCGGTGGAACTCTCAGCTACGCCCAGCACAAATGCGCCACCCCAGAACTAACTGACAGTGCGATTACTATCCGGGAATTGACTCGCCCACCGGCCGCACGATTCGGGTCAGCCAGGCGAGCGGCTAACGTGCAGTATATTCCCATACAGTTCCACGTTCTTCGTAAGAGCAACGGTGCTGAAGGCCCTTCCGTTAGCACTCTGAATCAGGCAGTAGCTCTTTTAAATCAGTTGTACCAGCCAGTTGGTATTTCGTTCTATCAGTGTGGCACACAACCTCATTACATCGACAACACATCGTTATACGATTATGACACAAGCGAAGAAAGTCTGCTGACCGGTGCCAATGACGTCTCTAACGCCATCAATATTTATATCCCTAATTCAATCCTGTATGGTGGCAGTCCGGCAACGGGGTATTCCTATTATCCGTCAACGCTGGCAATCACGAACCGAATTTTTGTCATATCCAGCGAGCTGACCGGCACAAGTCTGGCGCATGAGATGGGGCATTACTTCAATCTGTACCATACATTTCAGAGTAACCGGAGTAGCTTATTGGCTAATCGAGAGCTGGTTATTCGGCCCGGCAGCCCGCAGGGAATGCGCCCATACGCTGCCAACTGTGCCACCGCCGGCGATTTCGTTTGCGACACGCCCGCCGACCCATATGGTGTATCGGGGGCCACTACATCGGGCTGTGCTTATACAGGCTATGCCATCGACGCGAATGGCGATGTGTTTGTACCACAAACAACCAACATCATGTCGTACTACGCATGCAGCAACCAGTTTACGCCCGGTCAGTATGCCCGAATAGCCACCGGACTGTCCATGCGGCTCGATCCTGCCAACGCGTACAAGCTCGACTGTATTGCTCCCTCGCTTGCCGCCCCGACCAACCTGTCTCTACAAATTCACCCCGCTGGTGTGCTCGTTCAATTTTCGTACCCCAACGCCAGTGCAGCTGGTTTTTTGATCGAACGGGCGGTAGCGGGCACGAACTCATTTACTACAGTTGGCGGCCTGCCCCCCACCTCATTTTCGTTTGTCGACGGTTCCATCTTGCCCAACACAGCTTATACATACCGAGTCAAGGCAACCAACGCGACCAACCAGTACAGCCCCGAGCAGTCAATTACGGTGGGCCTGTTCTATTGCCGACCTGCCTATGTATGGACTACCGGTAGTATCATTGGCAAGATTGAGAATTTCAGCCTGCAGGGTAGCCAGACAACGCTTCGTTCCCTGGCTACCGGTATGGGGTCAGACGGGTACTCGAACTTCACGGCTACACCCCACGCCGTACTGGTGGGGCAGCCCTATGCGTTTACCGCCAGCGCCATGTCGAGCTCCAGCGGAGGCTATATGTATCAGCACTTAACCATCTGGCTGGACAGTAACCAGGATGGCCTTTTTACTGACTCAGAGGTCTTATTCAAGTCGTCGGGAGGCCAGTTATTGAGTCCATCGCTCACGGGTACACTCCGGATACCGGCCACGGCCCTACCGGGTCAAACCAGGCTTCGGCTCAGGAGTCAATATGTGGGCGATGGGCCCGCTGACAATCCGTGCGCCACTTACGATTACGGCGAAGCCGAAGACTACACACTAGCTCTGACGGCACCAGTTCCGATAACTTGTTTTAGCCTCTCGGCCACGGCCAAACCGACGAGCTGTGCTACCAGTAACGACGGACAGGTTGCGCTCACGGCTACCAATGGCAGTGGCCCTTATTCGTATTCATTGGCCGCACGTACCAGTTCAACGGGCAGCTTCACAGGCTTGCCATCGGGCACGTACACGGCTCGGGTAGCCGATCTGACTACCGGGTGCAGCAGTAGTCTGGCCGTTTCGGTAAACCAGCCTCTGGCTGAATCAGCCGTACTGGGGGGCTCAACCGCTGTGTGTGGCAGCCAATCTGTTGCACTCACAGTTGCCATTACAGGCAGCAAAAGCCCTTATCTGCTGGTGCTGAATGATGGCCAGACAGACCGAAATGTAGCTGGGTACGTTTCCGGCACGCCCATTCTGACTACCCCACTCACCACGACTACATTTCAGTTAAAGTCAGTTACCGACTCACGGAATTGTCCGGTGCTACTTAATTCCGGATCGGCTGCAGCGACAGTAGTAGTCAACCAGGCGAGTCCACTCACGATTTCGCCTGGCAGTGCCACGCTTTGCACTGGCGAATCGATCACGCTACAGGGTAATGGCGAGGGCAGTTTTCGCTGGAACACCGGCCAGGTAGGTACCTCTTTGCTGGTATCGTCTACCGGCGCGTATTCAGTCACGCTGACCAATGCCACCGGGTGTACCAGCGTGGCAGTTGCGTCAGTTCAGGTACGCAGCTGTCCACAACCAGTTCGGTTTAGCGCTAAAGTGCTGCTGGAAGGCTACACCGATCCTACAACTGGTCTGATGAGCAAAGCCAGTTCGCTGTCCTGGTTTCCCAAACAGCAACCCTACAATGCATCACCCTGGCTCTATACGGGTACAGAGTCGGTTAGTGTGTTACCCAACAACACCACCGACTGGGTGTTGATTGTAGCTCGCAACGCCTCGGGAGTAGTACTGAGCAGACAAGCCGCATTTGTCAGGAACGATGGCTTATTACTCGACATAGACGGTTCGGAGGGAGTGTTGCTACCACCTGTAAGCGAGCCGATTTACGTGGCCGTCTCGCACCGCAACCACCTATCGATTATTACCAGGGATCCCGTGGTGAGCGGCCGGCTGGTTGACTTCACATCAGATGCCAGCCTGGCCAAAGGCAGTGCTCAGTTAAAGCCCATCGGGACGAAGTTCGCTCTGTTTGCCGGCGACTTCAACAGCGACAACGTAGTCAACAACAAGGATTTTAACCTATGGCGGGCCACCCCCGCAGCCGTTGGCAAATACCTCGCCGTCGACAGTGACGGGAATGGAATCATCAATAACAAAGATTACAACCGCTGGGCCGGGAACCGCTCCAAGATCGGTACTCCTGGCCTCTAACCGTTTTTTCAGCATGTGTTCCATTAGCCAATTTTTTATCGCTCTCTGCCTGTTGCTTGGCCTATCTCGGCTGGCCTATGCCCAAACGGCTAACCTCAGGCTGGATACGCAGCTCAATTGTGCCACCGGACAGTACACGGCCACCATCCAGATTCGGGCCGACAGTCCTACCTCGTTCTCCATTGGCACGTCCTCGGTGTTTCTCTCTTACGATCCGGCGTCGCTGACGTTTGCGAGCTACCAGTCGCTCAATTTCGATGAAACCACGGTATGTGCCGGGCAGGCCCTTTGGGATCCGCACAACTTCGACGCCTCAACGCCGGGTTTGTTCAACCTGACTATCAACCTGAATAGTACAACGGTCAGTTGTCCGCTTATCAGCAATGCCGACTGGGTTAGTATTGGACAGCTGACGTTTACAGTGCTTAACCAAGCGGGCAATCCAACCCTTCTGTTCAGCGCAGACAATACCAGTTTCAACGCCCTTCCGGGAAACAATGGTCTCACTCAGATCAGTGCCGGCTTATTTACGGGCGTTGATCAGCCGGGAGTTTTAGCCTGCCCACCACCCTGCAGTAGCGCCTGCTTACCCGTCGTAGTCACGCGCATCAGGTAGCACATATGGCCGGGTGATTTGTACTTTCGTGGTATGAATACATCCTCAACGCCCCTTCCCGAACGCATTCGTCCCCGAACCCTCGATGAGGTCATTGGCCAGGCAAAACTAATTGGGCCTACCGGATCGTTGCGCCGGGCTGTGGCATCGGGCCGGTTACCGTCGATGATCTTATGGGGGCCGCCGGGCGTGGGTAAAACAACGCTGGCGCTATTGCTGGCCGAAGCCGTAAAGCGACCATTTGTAGCTTTGAGTGCCATTAATGCTGGCGTGAAAGAGGTCCGCGATGTGCTGGCCCGACCAGCCGGTCTTTTTCCGCCGGTAGTCTTCATCGATGAGATTCACCGATTCAACAAAAGTCAGCAGGATGCCTTACTGGGTGCGGTTGAGAAAGGGCAAATTACACTGATTGGTGCCACCACCGAGAACCCCTCCTTTGAAGTGAATGGTGCCCTGCTTTCCCGCTGCCAGGTCTACGTGCTTGAAGCCCTCGACCGCGACGATCTTATCAAACTCATTGACCGGGCACTTACCTCTGATACGTACCTGAAGCAACGCCAGATACGTGTGGCGGAATACGACGCTCTGCTCCGCCTGTCGGGGGGGGACGGGCGAAAACTGCTGAACCTGCTCGAACTGGTCGTAACTAACCACGTGACAGCCGAAGAATTAGTGATCACTGACGACTATGTAACGAGTGTGGCGCAGCAGAACATCGCCCGTTACGACAAATCGGGGGAGCAGCATTACGACATCATATCGGCCTTTATTAAATCACTGCGGGGGTCAGACCCTAACGCGGCTCTGTACTGGATGGCCCGGATGCTGGTAGCTGGCGAAGACCCGGTGTTTATTGCCCGCCGCATGTTGATCATGGCGTCGGAGGATATTGGCAACGCCAACCCCACCGCCCTCATTATGGCCACCGAAGCCATGCAGGCCATTCGGGTTATCGGCATGCCCGAAGGCCGAATTATTCTGTCGCAGGTGGCGGTATACCTGGCTACGTCGCCTAAAAGCAACGCCAGTTATGTAGCGATCAACGAGGCCATGGCCCTGGCCGAAAAAACGGCCCACCTGCCTGTACCGCTTCACCTCCGTAACGCCCCTACCAAGCTAATGAAGCAGTTGGGCTATGGCAACGACTACCAGTACGCGCACAATTACAACGGCAACTTCAGCCAGCAGAACTACCTACCCGATGAACTGGAAGGGCACAAACTGTATGACCCCGGCCAGAATCCCCGCGAACAGGACATCCTGCGTAGTTTAAAAGCCTGGTGGGGTGATTGGTACGGGTACTAGGCAGTTGCCCGCTTCCAGAACTTTACAAACAAGTTGTCAGGTACGTTGCGGGCAGCTAATTCGGGGCGATCTGTCCCGCTTGAACAAATTCGACCAAAAAAGTAGCGGTGTAGACCCGTTTCGGCTAATTTCCAAGTCAATAAACGACTGTACGCCCCTCTTCATCCTCATCTCCCCGACAATGCCCGCCCAACCCACACTCTCTTTTCTGTGCATTGCTACGTTCTTCAAAGGCGAAGCGTTCATGCGAACCAGTAAAGCCCTTGGCCACACAGTGTATCTGCTCACTGAAGAACGGCACCGCGACAAAGCCTGGCCACACGAGTCGATAGACGAAATCTTCTACCTACCCTCCGAGAGCAACGACAGCCAGAACCTCGACCAGATGTTGCTCGGCCTGGCCCACACCATGCGCACCCGCCACATCGATCGGGTTGTTTCGCTCGATGATTTTGATGTAGAGAAGGGAGCACTAGTGCGAGAAACGTTCAGGTTGCCTGGCATGGGCCAAACCACCGCCCGCTTCTTCCGCGACAAACTGGCGATGCGTATGCGGGCCAGCGCCGAAGGCATTCGCGTACCCCGGTTTAGTTCGCTCTTCAACAACGAACAACTAACCACGTACCTGCAGCAAAGCGAAGGACCCTGGCTGATCAAGCCCCGCTCCGAGGCCTCGACCACCGGCATCCGGAAAGTGCACTCGCTCGACGAAGCCTGGGAGGTGGTGCACAGTTTGGGCGATAACCGGCATCAGTTTCTGATCGAAGAATTTAAGCCCGGTACCGTTTTTCACGTCGATGCCCTATCGTATGAGAAGAAAGCAGTGTTTACCCGCGCCAGCGAGTATTTGGCTACCCCGATGGATGTTGCCCACGGCGGTGGCGTATTCCGCACCCAGACCCTTCCCCTCGACAGTGCACTGGTGGCTGACCTGATGGCGATGAACGACGCCGTTATGGTCGCATTTGGTATGCAGAACAGCGCTTCCCACTCAGAATATATCCGGGGGAATCACGACGGCGAATTATATTTTCTGGAAACGGCCTCGCGGGTAGGTGGCGCCCACATTGCCGAGATGGTGGAGGCCGCTTCGGGCATAAACCTGTGGGCCGAATGGGCTAAACTTGAAACAGCAGCGGCCCGAAACGAACCTTACCAAGCTCCGGCCGACACTGGTTTACATGCCGGCCTTATTGCCTCGCTTGCCACCGAAGCCCAACCCGACACATCGGCCTTTAGCGACCCTGAAATTGTCTGGCGGATGACTCGCGAGCATCATATTGGGTTCATCGTTCAGTCGGAATCGCCCGAACGGATACGAACCCTACTCGATGAGTACATGGCCCGCATTCAGGCTAGCGTACATGCATCAATGCCTGTCGCTGATAAGCCGACTAGCTGACGAACAAGTAGTTACCACTAGTCAGTGAGCACTTCTCAGCAAAGGCAAGATTAATTTTTTAAGTAAATCATATGATAATTAGTAGTTAGATAAACTGTCGTCTGCTTTTTGCAAGTACTAGCGTAGCACTCCGATTAAGTCGGGGGCTACGCTTTTTTATTGCTTTTACCCGATAGATTTTATTGGCTGACCGCCAAGCAGATAAGATCGATTATATAGCTGATATACAGCAATTTATATCAATGTATGAAAATATTATTTACACTTCCTCTAACGTCAACTCTGAAATGGCTGGTAGCAACACTGCTGGTTCTGGCAGCATTTAGCGCAAGTGCTCAGATATCTGGCACGGTTTTTAGAGACTTCAACGCCAACGGAATTCGGGAAGCTCCAGGCGAAGTAGGCCTTGGTGGCGTGACAGTGACAATAACCAGCACAAACGGCGTTGTCACAACCGGCACTTCCAGTACGGTTAGCGCCACGCTGGGTACGTACAGCCTCTCACCTGCTGGCACAGCGCCGTTCAGGGTTCAGTTCACCAACCTTCCCACAGGCTATTACCCTGGTCCGGTTGGCACAGGAAGTGGCTCGGCAATTCAGTTTGTCACCACCAGCACGCAGTCGGGCATTAACCTGGGCGTCAACTACCCATCTGATTATAGTCAGGCAAACCCGTATGTACTGGTTCCCTGTTACGTAAATGGTAACCCAACCAGTACTACCGGCAACGTAGGCGCAGAGGGCGTTTTGGTTACGCTCCCGTATAGCAGCACAGGAAACACCCCGGCAGAGTTTGCCATTTCGTTCAACAGTCAGATCGGAACTGTCTTTGGTATTGCCTATCAGCGCACAGCCAAGCATGCTTATTCCTCGGCCTTTGTAAAACGGCACTCTGGCTTGGGGCCGGGTGGCGCTGGTGCCATCTACCTGACAAAACCCACCAATGCGGCACTCACGTCGTTCACGTCTTCTGTATTTGCCACACTCCCAATGGCCATTACCGTGGCCTCGAACACGGCGCGGGGATTACCCGGAAGCCTAACTGTAGTGAACCAGGATCCGCTTGTCTTTGACCAGGTAGGGAAGACCGGTCTGGGCGATCTGGAAATTACCGAAGACGGCACCCAACTCTACGCGGTGAACCTCTCGGATCAGAAACTGTATCGCATTCCGATTAATGACCCAACATCAACCAATCCCACGGCCAATACCGCCGCTATCACCAGCTTCAGCATTACGGGAAGCTCGTCGGTATGCCGCACAAACAGCGTATTCCGGCCTTTTGCCCTGAAGAGTTACCGGGGTAAGATGTATGTAGGGGGCGTTTGTACCAACGAAAGTATTCCCACATCGACGACGATCAACTTTGGATCAGGATCCATCGGGGGTAACCTGTACACGCGCGATACGACCGGCATGAAAGCCGTGGTGTATGAATTTAACCCCGCCAATAACTCATTCTCTGCTGTATTGACCTTTCCGCTGACTTACAAAAAGGGAGCGACCAACAACGACAAAACAGGTGTAGACCGCGCCGACCGCTGGCTTCCCTGGACCGATGTTGTACCTGGCAGTACAGCCGTCCCATCGCGGTTTGCCCGGAATGACCTTCCCAACATGTCGTATCCCCAACCGTGGCTAACGGGTATTGAATTCGACGTTGATGGATCCATGATTCTGAGTATCCGCGACCGGACCGGTGACCAGTTTGGTAACAACAACTACGGGCCCAACAACACAACGACCTACCGGGCTATTGCGCCCGGTGACCTGTTAAGGGCTGGCAAGTGCAGCCCTACCGCTACGCAATGGACCATGGAATTCAACGCAACAGTCTGCGGTGTCACTTCACTCAGCGGTGCGGGTAATGGACAAGGTTTTGGTAACGGGGAATATTATTATAGCGATGCCATCGCCATTCCCTCGACAACGAACCCGTACCACACGGAGATGAGTGAGGGCGCACTGGCCCTGCTGATGGGTAGCGGTGAAGTGGTATCGATCGTAATTGACCCCACTGATCAGATTGACGCGGGCGGTATTCGACGGTTCAAAAACGCCGATGGGTCGTCAAGCCCGGCAACAAGTGCTCAAATATATGCAAGTGCCAACGTAGCAACCTATGGTAAAGCCAACGGTCTGGGTGACCTTGAACTGGTCATTGATAACCCACCGATTGAAATTGGCAACCGGGTTTGGTTTGACACGAATAAAGATGGCATACAAGATCCAAGTGAAACGGTATACACCTCTGTAGCCGGGTTAACGGTTCAACTGCTTCAGAACGGTAGCGTTATTGGGACAACCACCGTGTCGGCCACAGGTACGTACCTGTTCAGCAGTGTTTCCACAACGGCTATTCAGCCAAATACGGCTTATCAGGTTAGGCTGGTTTTACCGGCCAGCACAACATTGGCCATTGCAACCGACTTGCAGGGTACTAACGCATCGATTGATTCAGATGCCAATCCGTCGGGCGTCGTATCGCTGACAACCGGTTATTATGGCGAAAACAACCACACCTACGACATTGGCGTGATTGCCTGTACGCCACCTACCGGCACAACCTCGATTGTCAACGCTACCTGTTTCAACGGGGTCGTTCTGAACAACGCACAAATCTCTATCTCGGCTATTGCCAATGCTACGCAGGCTAGTATTTCGAGAGGAAACACATACACCCTTGCCGCCGAATTCAACGACCCTACCAACCTTACCGTTGTCAGTTCGGCCGTTTCCTTCACTGGTTTGTCGGGCGGAACAACCTATACAATTCGCTTATTCAACGGAGCAACCAATTGTTACCAGGATTTTGTCGTCGCCATCCCCACAGCCGTTTGTTGTGGCATCTCGCTGACCAACGTGGTTGCTGGTGTTTGTAGCACGACCAACAATCAGTTCAACACCACGGGTACGGTCAGATTGAGCAACATACCTACCAACGGTACGCTGTATATAAGCAACGGGACTTACGCGCAAACGTTCGCCGTTACCACTTCCACTACGGCCGTATCGTTCACGTTTGTAGCCGAATCGGATGGAACAACGCGTACAATCTCTACGTCGCTGGCGAGTTGCGGTACTTCAGCCACTACGGTGGCTAGTCCGGCGGCCTGTTTCACGGCCTGCGCATCGAGTTGTAACCCCATTGCGGTAACCCGATACGGTACAACAGCCCTATCTAACGCCCAATTCAACTATTTTGGACTGGGTGCGGAAGCACGGTATGGCAACGGTTCCAACACAGGGGCATACGAACTTGATTTTAACCGAACCTCGCCATCAGCGACGACGATCGTCAACGGTCAGTATAACTGGACGAGTGGCACACCCAACTCCTTCACGCTGAGCTACAACCCGGCATTGACGGGCCAAAACCGGGCTGTTTTTACGCTTTCATCCGGAGCGACACAGACCGTTAGTATCCAGACAAACCCGCAGTCACTTAGTGCCGACAGCCCAATTCCACTTCAATTCAATGCCATACAACTGGCTTTACGGTCGAGTAGCCTGGTTTCCTCTCCCACAGAGGTACTTAATCTAGCCCTGAATGGCACACCGCTCGGTTCGTCTCTGTCAACCAATAACTTCATCTTATCCAGCGACACTGACAACCTGATCATCCGATCGTCGCAACTGAATCAGGCTTTTGTGCTGACGGGTACAGTCACCTTCAACTGGCTCGTGATTACTCCACCCGCCGCCGACGGACTTTCGTTTAATATCCGTTTAGGGGTGGTCAACGATTGCGCAGCGATCCCGGTGACCACTGTCAATAGCGCGACCATTGCTTGCCAGGCCACATCGGCCACATTGACGGCAACCAGCAGCCAGACTGGCCTGACGTATGCCTGGACGGGGCCATCGGCCTTCACCGCCAACACGCAAAGTGTTACGGTTACATCGGCAGGTACGTATACGGTGGTAGCCACAAATCCCCAAACAGGATGTTCGAGCACAGCCGTGTCTACGGTGACGCAAAACTTACCCGTAACGGCAACCGTTACGGCGAGCCCGGGTAACACAATCTGTCAAGGTACATCAGTGTCACTGACGGCCAATGCTACAGGTGGATCAGGTTTCACCTACAACTGGTCACCAATCGGAACGGGGTCAACCCAGACGGTAACTGTCGCGCCCACAACCACAACGGTCTACACGGTCACGGTGACCAACAGCAGTCTGTGCTCAACCACCGCCACGGCTACCATAACAGTCAACCCCGCGGTGACCGCCACGGTGGCTAATCAGACTATCTGTAACGGAACCACGGCTACACTAACGGCCAACGCCACGGGCGGCACAGGTTTCACCTATACCTGGTCACCCGCTGGTACCGGCTCAACAGCTTCAGTCGTGGTCTCCCCTACCGCTACGACCACCTATAGCGTCACGGTAACCAACAGCAACGGCTGCTCGGCCGTGACTACTGCCACGGTGACGGTCAATCCAGCGGTGACCGCTACGGTAAGTGCCAGTCCAAGTAACACGATTTGTAATGGCAACTCAGCTGTGCTCACGGCAGCGGGGGGCAGCACCTACCGGTGGTCGACTGGAGCGC
>NZ_WAEL01000015.1 GCF_011742925.1 Fibrivirga algicola | reverse complement strand
AAGGTAAATACCTGAAAATCAACGGTTTTCAGGTATTTTTTTTGCCATTTTTAAAAAATGGCAAAAAAAATGGCAAGCTCAATTGTACTAAAGCATGAATCAGGGCAAATCCGACAAATTTCCCTTCAAGCTGGCTACCCTCTATAAGCCTGCTGACAATGATCTCACCAAGCAGTGGGTGGTTGAGTATCACATCTGGCATATTACCGAGAAGAAGCTGAAGCGCAAGCGCGTGGTACTGGCTCAGCCAACGGTAAAAGAGAGGCTACAAGCTGCCGCTGACCACATCAAGGTACTTAACCAGGCACTGAAAACGGGTAAGGCATTTACGGGCGAGAAGCCCGTCGATGAGGAGCCGTGGCGGGTACCCCTCAAGCGGAACAGGCTTCCCGATGTCAAGGCGGTTCCTGAGAAAATAGCAGCCAACCGGCCCATCATTCCAGCTATCGTTGAGTACCTAGCCTTCGTCAAAAAGACACTGGCGCGTAATACCCACACGGGGTATAAGACCTCGCTGTATTCGCTGATGAACTACCTGAACCGGCATAATAGAAGCAACATCTTCCTGGGGCACTTCGATCAACTGGAGGCCCTGACTTACCTGGATGAGGTTATTACCGTAGAGGGGAATGGCAACCGTACCCGCAATAACCGACTGAACGATGCCAGTGTGTTCTTTAACTATTATATCAGTCGGGATCAGCGGACCCGGAGCTTGGTTAACCCCTTCGAAAACCTGAACCTGCTACCCTATCTGAAGCACAAGCACCAGGCCTACTCCAAACGCCAGCAGGCTGACTACCGGAAAGCCTGTCAGGATCTGGGCTACCCCCAGTTACTGCTCTTTGTGCGGTTCATCTATTACACGCTGGCCCGCCCCAATGAAGAAGTACGCAGGCTCAAGATTCGCGACCTGCGCGAGAAGGTAATCTACATCACGGCCGAGAGTGCCAAGACATCCGAGGGGGATTACATTGCTATTCCCGGTCCGCTGGCTAGGCTCATCGAGGAGTTCAAGCTGAAGACGTACCCGGATCATTATTACGTCTTCAGCTACAATGATGAACCCGGACCAGAACTACTCGGCCCTAAGTATATGTACCGCCGTCACATGAAAGTGCTCGAGAAAATGGAATTGACCGATACGAATCACGATGTATACAGCTGGAAACACACCGGGGCCGTAGCGCTTTGGGAGGCCACCAAGGATATCGAGTTGGTACGCCGTCAGTGCCGGCACAAAGACATGAAGCAGACAATCGAGTACCTTCGTGATCTGGGCGTTCACGCTGACAATGAGAAGATCCACCAGTTTCCTGAATTTTAACGACCAACCGCCTATAACCTTTTACTACACGTGAAAAACGAAGAGAAAAAACGAACTGTTGTAGGTGATTCATTGACAGCTAAACTGGCTGAGAACAAAGTAATTCCCGAAACTGAAGGAAACGATAAGCCTAAAATTGCCTTCTTTATCACCCCATTAGGGGGGGATAGTTCTGAGATTCGTCGGGCAACTGATGGTCTTATTGACGCAGTCATTGAACCTGCCTTGAGGCGTTTCGGTATCGACTTAATTCCCCCTCATAAAATCAAAAATCCGGGTAACATTACGCGGCAGATAGTCCGTCATATCTTGGAATGCGATTTGGTTATTGCCAATCTCACAGGCTTAAATGCCAATGTGATGTATGAACTGGCGATTCGACATGCCAGGAGAAAGCCGGTTATTGTCATCGCCGAGAACGGGACAGTGCTACCTTTTGATATAGCTGCCGAGCGGACAATATTCTATAAAAATGACATGGGTGGTGCCGTTGAACTTACCGCTCGGCTGGTTGAGACAATTCCGCTGGCTCTCAATGATACGAATCCTGAAAATCCAGTTTACAATGGGCTGGAGGCCTCTATCATACAGGAACAGGTTGAGCAGTCGAATGACCCAGTACAGCATTACATACTCGACAAGTTGAATGAATTAGCTGACAGTGTAGCGACTTTACGTAGCAATTCATCCCGGACAACCTCACCTGATCAAACTAATAGCTCCTTATTTTCTTCATTCGAATCTCCAAATCACACTTCCTACACTATCCGCTTGCGAGAGCCCTCACGTGATCAGATACACAGTCTTAAAAATTTCCTTCTGAGGCGGTGGCCTAGAGCAAATATAGCTTTGGGGGCGGATGGAGTGAACTTAACATTTATAGGGTTTAAAGAAAAACACACCATACCGGCACTTACCAAAGTTTTAGAAAGTGCCGGTTTTGACGTTGAGGTTGACGAAGATCCGTGGCCATTTTAAGCTTGATACTTTACTGTCGGTAATTGCAGCAGTCTACTCATTACCGATGCTTGTAATTGTGTTCTATATCCAGGCGCAGAATCTTTTGTGATAAGTAATCATATGAATCGACGTAGCCTCTCCAGTATTCTTGGTTAAGCCATTTTTGACCATCCCTAATGATGAACTTTTGGCCATCATAAGCAATCTGAAGGTTAGCGGCATGATCAACGAAGTGAAACACTCGCTCGCCATTAATCATGCCCAGGTCTCTGGCCTGAAGCCTATTGAGAATCTCATCGTCAAATGGAGAATTTATCTCATCTGAAGTGCTTGGCCCTTTCATAGTTTTTGAATTAGGTCTCTGTTACTTATAAATGAATTGACTGTTTGCCGGTCAACGCCCAACATACGTGCCATGGCTGACAGAGATACCTTATTCTTCAGCCATCCCCGGATAATTTCTTCCTTACCCGACAGTTTCACCGATTCGTTGCGGCTTCCCTTCGGCCGGCCAAGTTGCATACCTTCCGCTTTCTTTCGTTCTAAGGCCTCACGCGTGCGCTGAGAAATCAAGTTGCGCTCAATCTCGGCCGACAAACCGAAGGCGAAGGCCAGCACTTTTGAGCTGATGTTGTTACCCAGCTCATAGCCTTCCTTAATAGCAAACACGCGCACGTCGCGCTCCATGCAGTCGTGCAGGATGCTCATGATCTCCATGAGTGACCGACCCAGCCGGGACAGCTCCGTTACATATAAGACGTCTTTGGCCTTCATCGATGAGAGCAAGTTCCCTAGGGCACGGTCGGCAGCAGACCTAGTACCACTGGCGGTTTCTTCGATCCACTGATCAACGTGCACCCGATCGGCGCTGGTTTTTTTCAGGATTTCAAAACGTTGGTTTTCGGCGGTCTGCCGGTCGGTTGATACCCGGATATAAGCGTAAATCATAGCGTAGCAGAAAGGAGTGGAACAAGCTCGCTCCAGGTCGTTAACCTAAAATCAGCAGTTTGCCAGGCACTAATGTTGCCTGTCTCTTTGCTGGGATCGAATAAATCAGATGGATTGGTATGAATGATGACCACAGCCGAAAAGGCGTGAGTCGTGTCCATACCGTAGTCATCTAGGGCAAGTAAAACCAGTAGTTCACCAGCTGGTAGATTAGTGGCCATCACCAGATCTCCAGGTTTCAAGTTCATAAAAGTGATGGCGTTTGGTTAAACCTATTTAACCCCTTAAATATACGCAAGTAGTAACACATTTTAACGCCACTTAATATACCCTAGTATTGAGGTATGTAAACGCTCGTTTCTTCTATCGAATCAGAAGCTATTCGCTGATGATTTATCATAGGCTCTAACCTAGCCTTTTAGTAAAACTACCGAACTGTACAGCTCAATTATTACTTAAATTACTCAAGTATTGGTAGCTTGCCCTTTCTGAAATGACCACTATATGACTTTACAGACGAGATTACTATTGCTCAGCGCAGGTTTTATTGGCTTTCTTGGCTACTGCGCAGTACTGATTGACTGGATACAGGATTTCTATAGTGGCCTATACAAGCGAGAATTAGCCGAGGCAGCTCTAAAGACGGGGGCCATCCTGCTTTATACCTACGCCGGTGTCCGTTTTGCTAAAAACAAGATTAATTTATTTTAAAAGATAAAAGGTGGCCGGTTAGCCACTAAGCGAAGCTGTATTATATGTCCCCGTCAATTAGTCCGTTGAATGAGCTGGTGATACCCGGTTACCGCTACTTTCAAAATCTATCCCTCATTGTTTACTGCGAGGGCGACATTAATTATACCCGGCTTCATCTGACAAAGCTTGAGCGGCCTGTTTCGGTTAATACCACCACGTTTTTGCCACCGAGTCATAGGCCCCCCCTAATGGTAACTAAAACGCTAAAGTATTTTGCGGAGCAATTGCCCCACTTCATCCGAATCAGTAGGGGGCTGCTGGTCAATCCCATATACATTGATAAAATCGTTACCGTGAAAAGCAAGTCAATGCAAGTTCACCTGCTGGACGGAACCATCCTGAATGGGTCGCGCCGGCAAATTCCGGAGGCCATCAACAAATTCACGCTCTACCAGGAGGGAGTTGTTGCCAGGCAGGTACGGTCGTCTCTCATCGTCGAGTGACATAAAGTCAGAACCCGGTTATAGTTGCCTAGTCGTGGTGGTAATGCCCCTAAACTATTTACTAATGGATATGAGACTAGATAGTTTTACCTTTCTGACTAAGCCCTAACGCTATGCTTACCCGTTTCATTGAGAACGCTGATTGGAACAGAGAACAACTTCAGTTGATACGAGATTATCATCTGGAATGGGGTGCTTACTTTAAGGAGAGAAGAAGCACCTGGCGAGCCTTGATGAACGCGCAGGCCCAGCAGCGACATGCGTTGGCTTACCACGCTTATAGGGATCGAGCAGCGCTGCTCACCAAACAAATAGAAGAAACTCAGCAATGGCGGATTGAAGGGGCAATAATGAAGCAAGCCATTATTGCCCATCACGAAGCAGAGCGAAACAAGTTGGGTCCACAAGGCGAAACCTGAGGTATCGCCCGAACCAGAAGCTCAAGGACAAAAGAGCGTCTATTGAGTTCAGTGGCCAACGACACTGAGCTGCTTACACGGTTGTCGCTTGCCCGGAGTTGAGGTATAAGTCTGTTAGCTGTCAACAAACAAAAAAGCGAACCAGTACAACCGGTCCGCTTTCCGCTTCTATCCTCACAAATAGAGATTTCTCCCCATTGCGAGCTACAAAGATATGCTCCCAGGGTCTGTACGGGAGATTTTTCCGAGTTGAGGACCCGAGAATAAAAAAGCAGACCAGCATAACCAGTCTGCTTTTTTATTTCTTCTAAGTTATTCAACCACAAGAATTTTTCCTGTTGGTAACCGTAAAGATAAGTAATTACAACGTATTCTGGGTACGTACCTGAGTGACCTCATCCCGGTACTCCTCAAATGCCCGGTAGTTATTCTCCACCTTCAGGTTCTTGATCTTGCTCAGCTCCCCTCGCATCAGCTGCATCTCCTGGAGCAGGGGCGTCAGGTTCATGCCTGGCGTGGATCCGGGTGCTGGCTGACTGCCGCCCATGGACGCTACCCCGGAGGCCGTCCCCATGTTCCGGTAGGCTCCCGTGACCTGCACCGCCTCCAGGGCGTGGGCCAGATTCGCCATCACCGGATTCTGGAGCATGGCCCCGCCCATGATCCACTCGGGCCGCTTCTCGCCCACCATGTACGAGCTGGCTCCCTTGTTGACCATGGTTGGTTTGGTGGCAAATCCCGACGCGCCCCCGTACAGCGACTCGTAATCGGTAAACCCGCCCTCATCCTTCATGGCAATGCCCGACACGCTCGCGGCGGCGGCTAGTCCCCGGCCAACGGCCAGAGCGGAGTAAATCCCCTTCACCACCGGCCCGGCGAAGCCCAGCAGGGTGAACTGCGGGTTAGCCCACACGTCTGAGATCTCCTTATACGTATTGATGGCGATCTTGGCAATGGCGTAGGCCCGCTCGGCGGCAAACATGGCTTTGTAGGCAATGGTGTGCTCACCCACCAGGGTCCGGTAGCCCGAGATACCCTCGGCAACAAACTGGGCCATTGCGTTCTCAAACGCCTCTTTGGCCTGCAAGCGCTGCTGATCCGTCAGGCTTTCGTCGGTGGCCATCTGCTCCATGGCCATCAGCTGCCGGTTGACCAGTCGCTGCTGGATGGCCGCCCGCTGATTAGCCTGGTCATTCTGGTTGGCCGTGATATCGGCCTCGATGGAAGCCGTATCCTGCTTGAAGGTGTCCAGCAAGCTGAGCTTGGCTTGCAGGAACTGATCCATGATCAGCAGCTCCCGGCCGTAGTGGACCTGATCGCTGATGGTACCGCCCGCATGCGCCAGGTCATTGGCGGCCAGATCGGCATCACGCAGCACCTCCAGCCGCTTGATGGCCATCTCGACCATCATCTGGTTGTATTCCTGCTGTTCTTTCAGATCCGCTGCCCGCTCCTGCTCCTGCTTTTCCCGCTTTTCGGCGTTGATTTTCTCCGCCTTTTTATCGGCCTTGTCCTGAATGGCGGCCAGCTCGGTGTACATAGTCTCGGAGACCTGCGCCTGTTTGTCTTTGTCACTGCCGGCCAGCTCCAGGAGTTTGGCGTAGTGAGTACCGAAGGCTATGTGATCGCGCTCGAACTCATCGTCGCGGTCCTGCGCCGTGCGTTTACGAGCATCCTCCAGGAGTTTGGCGTAGTCGTCCTCATGCTTCTGGGCGGCTTTGAGGGAGCGTTCCCGCTTGAGCCGATCGGCTTTTTCCTCCTTCGACTCGCCCATATCAATGCTACCTCCCCCGGCCTGTTTCGGCGGTAGGGTAGTGGCTGCAACCGGTTTGGGTACGTTGGCATTCAGGTAGTCACCAGAGAGACCTGCTTTCCGGGCTTCCAGCGCAGCAATCTCAGCGTTCTTGGCGTCAATTTGCTCTTTGAGCTTTTGCCGATCGGCGTTGGTCAGCTGCACATCCACGTACTGCCCCATCCCTGTGTTCTGGCGATCAACCCCGGTGCGCTGTTTGGTGAGCAGTCCCAGCTGCTGGCCACGGGCGCGGTTTAGCTCCGATTCAGTTTCGGCGATGGCCTGCTGATTGGTGTACTTCAGAATCTCCTGCTGCTGCTTGACATACGCCCGGGCCTTGTCGGTCGAGATGGCCATTGCATTACCCATCTTATCGAACTGGGTAACGGCCGAGGGAATCGTTTGGGCAATGGTGGCGATGATCTTGTTGAGTTCCGTCTGCTCATCCTTGGAGAGCTTGGTTTTGCTCTTCAATTCATCGTGGCGTTTCAGCAGGGGATTCACGTCCCGCTCCAAGCCCTTTACCGCCGATCGCTGACTCTCAAAGGCAGTCGTTGCCTCCTCACTGGCTGAGTTGAGGTCCAGTAGTTTAGTGGTCAGATTAACGAATCCACTGGCCAGCGGAATAAGCTTAGTCAGCAGCTGCTCCTTGAGATCGGCCAGTTTTTTAAGACTCACCGCCAGGGACAGATTCTTCTTGTCGTACTCGGCGGTGATGCTGTCGGTCTGGGTCAGGGCCTGGGTGGCCCGGTCGGATTTCTGGGCCAGCAGGTCCGTGTTGCTGGCCAGTTTGCTGAGCACTTCCATCTCGCCCGCCCCCGTCAATTTCGATTTCTCCAGCACGGCCATAAACTCGACTTGATTGCCCGAGACTTTCTTTAGCCCCTCGACGTACTTGACAAAGGCCCCGTTGATGTCGTTTTTGATCAGATCCCGGTATTCTTTGAGCGGTACCCCGGCTACTTTGGCGAAGGTTTCGGTCTCGGTCAGCATCTTCTGGAAGATATTCACCGTGGCCGTGCTGCCCCGCTCGGCCGTTACATTCAGCTCGGAGAGCGTGGCTGAGAGGCCCAGTACCTTACCCTCGGTCAGGCCCAGCGGAATGAGTACCCCACCCATGCGGTTGGCAAAATCCGAGAGCATGGGGGCTGTGGCCTTCCCCTCCGCGCCCAGCACGTTCATGGCGTTACCGATCCGGAGCAGATCCTGATCGATGTTATCCGACTTGATATTACTGAACACGTTGCGCAGGCCCAGCACGTTCTCGACGGTCTTCTCCACCGAGCCAAACTCATCACCGATGGCCACGTTAACCCGGTTGGCGCCATCGACGAACTTGTCCATCTCACCAGCGGCTACCCCGAACTGACCACCCGTAGCGGCCATGGCGCGCAGGTCATTGGTGCTGGTGCGGGTCGGCATTTTGTAGAGCTTTTCATTCAGGGCCTCGACCTGCTGCGTGCTCATGTCCGCATTCTTAGCGATATCAGCAAAGCTATCGGCCATCTTGATGCTGTGATCGAGCACCACCGGAGCCAGGCCGATGAGCTGCCCCAGTCCGGCCGTGAGCAGATTGCCTCCCAGTACGCCGGTGAGCGTCCCCACCACGTTCTGCTTGAAGCCCGCCCAGCCCGTAGCTGCCCCGTTCAGCCGGGCGCGCATGTCAGTCTCGGCGGCTGCCAGCGTTTGGTATTCTTTCATTTTTTTGGCAAACGCCGCCGGATCATCAGCCTCCCGCATCTTCGAGAGTTCACGCCGGGCCACGGTGGCCGCTTTGCCGACTTCGGTCAGGGCAGCCTGGGCCTGCTGGCCATTAATGACTAAATCAATAACGGCCCGTTCCTGTTGAGTTACTGCCATGATTATAGGGGGATGGGTAGGGTTAGGGTAAGGGCATTTTCAAGCAGCTGCACGGGCACACTCACGTACCGGGCGGCCAGTATTTCACGGAGGCGGTGCAGCTCGTAGCCTTTCTTTTTGGCGTACCAGCGGCGGGGTGTTCGTCCGGGTGAACCCATGCGCAGACGGCGGGCGGTAAGGCGGTCATTGTAGTCAGTGCCCCGCCCTACGCCTATGTCCTGAAAGCGGCCATAGAGCAGGAATTCCAGCACGATGCGGTGGGAACTGCCCAGGCCCTGCACGTTTTGCCACCACCGGTTTCGCAGGTTGCCCGTGCGTTTAGCTCCCCGTTTTTTGGTGTTGACCCGGTAGAGCTTTTTCTCCAGTGATTCCTGAAAGTGCTGGGTGGCGTAGCGGGTCCAGTCAACCAGCGCCCCCTTCAGGTTGATGCGCTGGTTGATATCCAGTTCCTCGTAGGTCATAGCAGCTGATAGCCTTCGCCCACCTCCAGCTGAATGGTGCGGGTACGACCCACCAACAGGCGGCCCGACACGCGGATGGTTATGGTAGCGTAATTCTCAAACTGCGCATCGACCACCTGCACCGCCTGGCTGATGGGCAGTTTGATGGTGTAGAGCGGATCCGGGTTGGCCAGCGTGGCGGTCTGCTCGAAGTCGGGTGAGTTGTGCTCGCTCACCCGCAGGGTTAGCAGCAGCTCCTGACTGAACACGGCCGGTATAGTACGGCCCGCATCGGCCCAGGCCCGCACCGTCAGGGTCAGCAGCCGCCGGCTCAGCGAGCAGCTGATGCCGGCCGGGTACTGGGTGGTGGGGTACATGATGACCTCGTTGGGCGGAATGCGCTCCACCTGACTCAGCTCCACGTACACGATCGGCGGGATGGCCGGGGCGGGATTCTCTCCGATCGGGGGCAGGAGCCGACTGACGAGTCGGCATTTGACCAGGCCCCGCTGGGCGGGTAGTTCGGCCTGAATCAGATCGAGCAGCCCCGTAGCCTCGTTGCCCTGCGGATCGCGCAGGTGCAGGCGACTGCCGGGCAGTAGACTCGCCGCCTGGGCCACCGGCAGCAGCAGCTGCTGGGTCAACCCTTTGGTTTTCGCCCGAAACGAAAACACCGAGCGCAGGCCACTGAGCCAGCCCCCGCGCTTGCCCCCCAGGGTCACGCTCTCCCCGTCGACGGGGAAGGGCGTGGCGGACGGATAGAACCGCCCACTGCTGTCCCGGCTCAGGGGGACGTAGCTCAGCACCAGCAGCCCTATGCTGTTCTTGCGGGTACCCTCAGCGCTCAAATACCGATCGGATTTTTCCAGCAGGGGTTCGGTCACGTTGCCCGGGCAGCGCAGGGCGGGAAGAGTCCAGCTGGCCGTGGAGCCGGGCCGGATCTCGCGCACCATTGAGCAGGTGCCCACCCGCAGTTTGACCTCCGTTTTGCCGTCTCCGTAGATCACCGGGGGAATGAGCTGGGCCTGCCCCTCGGCGGTGCGGCGCAGCTCATCGGTGCCTTCCACGTACTCGTAGACCGAGTAGCCCGTGCGGGCCGCGTCCGTTACCCCGCCGCCCTTGATTTGCAGCGCCCCCCGCAGATCCACCGCCGGGGCCAGCAGCAGATCACTAAAGCGGTCCACGTAGCACACCCGGCCCCGGCTATCCCAGCGAAAGAATAACCCGTACCGTTCACGCACACTTTTTAGAAACTCGGCCACCGTGCTCTCGGGCAGGTGCAGGCCGGGCATTGCCCAGTATTGACTGATCTGGTTTGACCCGTCCGGGGCCACGCCGCTCCGGAGACTCGAGCGAATAGCGGTCATGTTGAGCACCACCAGTCGCTGAACGTTCCCGTCGGCGGGCCAGCCCCCCGCCATGCGGTAGCCAAACTTGCCCAGTAACTGCCCGACCACCCAGGTCAGAAAGAAAAACGGCACAACGGGCTGGCCCACCTTGCCCGTCAGGGTGTCGGTCTGAAAAACGCCATCGGCATTCACGGCGTTGACGTACACGGGCCGCTCGTAGGTCAGCCCCGGCAACTGGGCAATGCGCTGGGCGGTGAACTCCTCGTCCATGAAGCCCTCGTTGCGCAGGGGGAAGAACGTCAGGGGAAACGAGCCAATTGGTAACTGCGCGATCTGGCCCATGCGCGGGGCCATCTGGCCGGGGTTCGTCGCTCCCAGGTACACCGGATCGGTGAGCACCTCGGCCAGTTTTCTGCCCGCCAGCTCATCGGTTTGAGCCGAGTAGTCCAGCCGCAGCGTGCCCGAGCCAAGGCCGTTCTCGATCTTATAGCGCAGCACGCCGTTCCGGTACAGGCCCCCGTCGACCAGCAGCTGCACAGGCAGCTCCATGGCCCCACTGGCAGCGGGGCGGTGCGTCTGACCGACAAACCGCTGATTGGGTGGGCAGTCGGTCAGCGGAAAGGAAAGGGGGTAGGAGAAGCCACCCGGCAGACTGTCGGCGTCCAGCAGGCCCGCTGCTTGCTCCAGCACCAGCGAGGTGTCGGAGCTGAGCAGGAGCCGATCGCCGGCCTGGTTGCGAATGTCGATCATTAGAGTTCAGATTCGACAGTGATGGAGGACCAGGTGTTATTCATACCCTGACTGACGGGCTGGCCATTGGTGTAATAGCTGGGCACATTGTCTTTCTTGCCCCGCCGCAGGATCAGGTTGGTCAGCACGTTGTCGGAGGTACCACTGCGGAAGATCACTGACTCATAGTAGGGATTCAGCCCCGCCGCCAGTGCCCCGAAGCTGGAGATTGTCGAGTTCTTCAGGGTGTTGCCCACGCTGGTGTTATCAAACTGCCAGCCCTGTTCGACGGTCGTGCTTTGCACCAGCACCGTCAGGTTCTCAAAGCTGCTCTGCCGGGACTTCACGTCCACACTGCGCCGGCCGTAGTAGTAACCCCCGTCGACGTGGATATCCTTGGTGCCGTAGAACTGCATGGGCCGGCCCAGCACGCTGATGTGCCCCCCCTTGAAATAGATCTGCTCGGTGGTGTTGCGCCCGTCGTCGGTGACCGAGTAGCCCACGGCGTTCTCGATCGAGCCCACGGCCGTGTTGGATTCAGCCAGGCTGTATTTGACGTTGACAAACTCGTAGGCGATCGTTTTGGCATCTTTCGAGTAATTCTTCGCGTGGTAGATGCCTGTGATGAGTCCCGAAAAGCTGGTGGCCATCCGGCTCACCTCCCCGGTGTTGGCCGCCGAGTTGGTGAAGCGGTTATTCGTCAGCGTGACGTTGGTTAGCCGCACGGCATCGTAGCCCTGCGAGAGGATTTCCACCGGCATCCGGGGAATGTTGATGAACTCGCAGTCGTGCATATAAAAGTCGCTCGACGTCGCTCCGGAGTTACTGCTGGTGCTGTACTGGGTGATGTTGAAGGCGTTCCAGTTGCCCGCGTTAGCCCCGATCCACTTGCACCGTGCGAACTCCAGCCCCTGAAAGGTGACCAGTTCATTCGTGAACACGGCCGCGTTGCCTGCCCCCGTCCAGGTGGTGGTAAAGGTGATACCCGTGATGGCCGCCCGCTTGACGGTGTGGGTATTGGTGAAAAATAGCGAAGTGGCTCCCGCTGTAGCCACGAACGTCGCTCCGGAGGGAGCCGTCAGGGCCACGTTGTCCCAGGCCCCGGTCTGGGTGAATACGTTTGACGCCAGGGTGTAGGAGGCCGGCGCGATAATGCCCCGTTTGTTGATCTGAGCCGTGGTCAGAAAGCTCTGGATCTGGGCCGTTGTGCTTAGGGGCACATCGACCATTAGGGCGTAGTTGACCCGGTTCACCGTGCTGTCAGCGAAGTAATGACTCGTCGCCGGCGTGCCCCCCGTGGCCGAGGTCGAGCTGCCACTGGTGACGGTCGTGCTGGTGGGCGTCACCCACAGGAGGTTGGTACCATCGGTGCTCAGGACTTTACCCGTCGCGTAGCCATCCCGCGATTTGAGGTAGTTGACCAGCATCAGGTTGAACTCGGTGGCGTTGCTGTAGAAATTCCCCATACTGTTATCGTACTGGATCAGCCCGTTGCCGTTGAAGAGGCCCCGGATACTGGTCGCGGTCCAGTTGTTGATCAGCGAGTAGTTATCCCAGCGCGTAATCTGGCTGTCTGTCACCAGCCGCAGCAAGGGGGTCAGGAGCAGGTTAGCCGGGTTGCGGGCCGCCGTTTGATCCGCCGTTCGGTTAGCGTTGTAGGTCGTGGTTGGAACGGCGGCATTGGCCGTGGTCTGAGCGGCCCCGATGGCGGCCAGATCCGTGGCCCGATTAGTATTGTAGGTGGTGGTAGGCAGCGCCTGATCCGCCGTAGTCTGAGCGGCTCCGATTGCCCCCAAATCAGCCGCCCGGTTGGTCGTGTATGTGGAGGCAGGCAGGGCGGCATTGGCCGTCACCCGCACCGCTTCCACCTCTGCCCGGTCATTGAGCCGGTTGACGGTGTAGAGCGAGGTCTCCAGCTTGGCATTCAGGGCCGTACTGGTCAAATACGCGGGAATTCCCGTCAGGTTGGTAAAGGCAGTGGGGGTCGTGGTTACCGAACCGGGCGTGCTGGTCAGGGGTGTCCACGGCCCTTTCTTGTAGGAGTACTCGATGACCGTCCCGTTTTTGCGGTAGGTCATTTGGGCCTGCGCCAGCGTGGTGGCCAGCAGCAGGCAGAAGAGGAGGCAGGTACGTCTCATGGGTAGGTAGGAAAAAGGAAAAAAGGAAGGTTAAACGTCGTCGGTGGTGTAGCTGAGTCCCAGCAGCTTGGTGCCCACCCGGATAAAGGGCTGCTCATTGATGAGCAGCAGTTGCCCCCCGGCACCAGCCGGCAGGGGAGAGGCCGTGGCAGCCGCTTCGGAGGCTACGCCGGGCACCGCCCCCGTGACCGTGCCTCCCAGTTCGTAGACCGGCACGGTCAGCGTCAGTGCCGAGGCCGTCACAAAGTCGATGCGCATAGGGGCGGGTTCACGGGGCTGGCCACTCAGGAAACTGTTCATTGGTTCGATCTCCCAGCTGAACTTGTAGTAAACGATCGGATCCCGCCGCCCGCTCACCAGCAGGTAGACCCAGATCGTGTAGCTGTCGGCCTCGAGGTCTTCACGCTGCTCCGGGGTCAGGTCGATCACCAGCCGGTCGGTGGTGCCCGTGGGGCGGATCAGCTGACCCGCCGCGCCGCCCTCTTCCAGCCGCACAATTTCCTCGACGGAGCCCACCACGTTGAAGCCCACCGAAAACCGCAGGTCGGCAATGTTCAGCGGAACACCGTCGCGGGTGAAGACCAGGGTGATCTCCCCGGTTTCGTCATTTTTGAGCCGGCGAATGGTGTCGAAGGCCAGGTTTGAAAAAGATGCCATGTCTATACGCCGGAGAGGTTGTTGTTGATCAGGAAGCGGGGTTTTTTGCCCTGATTGATGGCATCGACCAGCTGCTGGGCATACGAGGTACCACCGCCGCCGTTTTGCCAAGTAAGCGAGAGCAGCGTGGTGCTGTTGGCCGTGATCGTGAAGTCATACGCCGGGCGGGTAATCGTTGCGCCGATCGGGTGCGTAGTCTGCACATCGGTCATTACCTCGTTGATCCAGGCCCTAGCTTCAGCGATTTTGGTCGCGTTGAAGTCATTCGGGTCGGAGGCGTAAAAGGCGCCCCAGTCAATGAAGCTGGCCCCGCCGTCGAAGGCCCCGCGAATCCACTGCTTTTGCTGATCCTTCGAGTAGCGATCGGCCGTGACAAAGAAGATCTCATCGGCCGCGTAGAACCGTTCTTCCTGACTCCGGAGCGCGACGGTATGCGAGAGCTTGAAGTTGTAGTTCCAGTCGTTGTCCTGGCTGATCCCGTCGTGCAGGAGTAGGCCCGCCACCGACATGGTACCCCGGCTTTGTGACTGCCCATCGACCAGGTTGCCGAACTTGATCATCGTCTTCAGGTTCGGGCTAACCGCTTTGACCAGATTATGCCACCAGTTGGCGTAATCAGCCAGCGACAACTGACGATGGTTGTACCAGTCGATGGTGTGCTGGTTGGCATTGTAATTCCAGCTGGTAGCCGAACCACCACCGGGCACCGTTGGTGGTTGTACATTGGCCCAGCTTGTGAACGACGTACCCCAGACTGCATTGGCTGCCGCAAGGGCTGACGCATATTGCTGGGGGTTGTTCTGCCAGATAGTGGTGTACCAGCCCTGCGCACGGGTACGGAAGGCGGCTTTCTCGGTATCCGAGAAGTCGAACTGCACCTGCACGTCGTTGCTGCTACCCACCCGGTTGGTTGAGCCGAATTCGTGTTCGAGTTGCAGCCCGTTTGACACCATGAAGCCCATCACGATGCCCGCTTTGCCCGAATCCCGCACATGGGCGAAGGCGGCATTGAGGGCCGTTGCCTGCTTGGCGCGGGCACTCTGGCTGGAATACGAGGCAGTACGCACGTCGTTTTTCTCGACCGGATTGCCCTCATTATCATACCAGCACTCCGAGGCCAGCAGGTAACTGTCGGCGTTGCCTGCGCCCAGACCCACGGCCATGTCAAAATGCAGCTTCATCGGCATCCCGTTGGCCGTGCTGATGTCGAGGGCATCGTCGATCATGCGGAAGTCAAACGAGCCGTCCGGGTTCTGGAATTTCTGCCACGCGATGTTGCAAATCCAGCAGTTCATGCCGGCCCCGCCCTGATTGACCGGCTTTTTCGACCAGATCACACTCTCGCGTTCGTAGCTCATTAGCCCGCCCGTCTGCGCATCCCGATTGGAGTTGCCGATAAACAGGCCCATGTTCCGCTTACCAGCCAGGGTATGAGCCACAAACTCACTAGAGCCACCGCCGCCTCCAGCTGCGCCCGGCAGGGTCAGCGTGGTGATCTGATCGTTGGGATTCTGTGGGATTGTCAGCACGTACACGAAATACTCGGGCGTGCTGCCATTCGTGTACTCCAGTGAGACCAGGTACGAACTGCCCGTCACCAGTGCCACCGGCCCTGATGGCGAACCATTAATATCGATACTACCCTGCGCCACGGCTCCATCGAGGGGAAACGAATCAATGTCTACGTACTCGCCTGACTCGGCCGACGTACCGGAGTTGGTAATAATTGAGCCATCCAGGTTGCAGATCACTGACTTGAGGCCAGTGCGGCCGAAGGTGGTACCAATGCCCACCCGGCAGACCTTGCCATCGCCCCGGTAGATCAGCGTGGTCAGCCAGGCCGGCTTCACCGTTGAGGCGGTCAGCGAGTTAACAGCCGATCGACGAACGGCGCTCACGCCGCTGTTGGGGTATTTGGTCACTCCGCCAGCCCGCACCCGGGTGAGTGCCTGGCTGGCTGTTTCTCCCGTCGAAGCACGAGCTACCCAGTACACGTTGGAAGCCGTGATGGCCGGAGCCGACGTGCCTGTAACGGCATCGAACATAGGGAAGCCCCGTCGACGCACACCGCCTGAGTCAAAGGAGTAAGCCACGGCTCCGATGCTCTGGGCCAGTACGGGCTCTGGATCCGGGTCAGGATCAGGATCGCCACCGCCGCCACCAGTCGTTACATCACAGGTGTTGTCGATCACGGCTTTATAACCAGCCGGGGCGGTGGGGAAGATGGCCGACAGGGCCGCGCGCTTTTGGTTGTCACTGAGCCCGTCATAGAGAGGCAGCACCTGCGCGCAGTCGGAGGTGTCGAGCAGTACGTAGAGGCGGGCATCCGTGTCGGGATCGGCCACCTCCAGTACAATGGAGTCTTTTAAATCGGTCATGATTGAGGGAAGATGATTGTCCAGTCGTAGAGGGCCGTGCCGCCAAACTGAGCCGCGTAGGGGCCAACCACCGCCGTGGGGTTGGATTTGGGGCGAGCCTTGAGGTACATGACCGCGCCGGGTGATCCAGGTACCACGCCTGTATCGAAGCTGTGCGTATAGTCATTCGCCTGAAAGGGGGCCGGGGGGAATCGGGGGCTCCAGTCGATGATCACTGCCCCGTTAGCCTGCACCCACTGCCATTCCACCTCATCGGGGGATGACAGGGTGGGGTGCAGCGCCTGGGTGTTCTTGGGGGCAGGACCACTAACAATAGTGATCTCCATCTTGGTGATGGTTGGCACCACCGGAGCCGGGTTGATGGTGGCCACGTTACTCCAGCCCGACGAACCGGCTCCGTTGATAGCCTGGGCCTGAAAGCGGTAGGTAACGCCCGGCTGAATGTCGGGCAGATACCCCGTCAGGGTAGTATTGGGCGGAATAGATACATACGGAGCAAAGGCCCCGTCTGCCGTAGCCCGCACGATCAGCACCGCCGCCTCGTTGTTGGCGTTGTCGGTGAACTCGAGCCGGTAGCGGCCGTCACTGTCGATGACCACGGCCAGATCGGTTGGAGCCGCTGGCCGGGTCAGGGCCGTATCAGGCACAAACCGCCAGATCCGTACCGGTACGTAGTCGGGCAGGGCGTTGCTGTCAGGCACAAACCGCCAGATGCGAACGGGCAGGTAGTCGGGCAAGGGAGCCACGTCGCCCAGGTTGAGCAGGGGAGCCAGCGCATGAGCCAGATCCGCCAGCGTAATCAGGGCAAAGCGCACAAAGCCACCCGGCTGGGGAAAGCCCACAAACAGCTGATCAGCCCTGGTCAGCGTGGGAAACTGGCTGGACTGAAAGTTATGGGCTGATAGCACGTGGGGCGTATCGGCTCCGCGCCGGGTGATCTGCGCCAGATTGGGTAGCTCCTGATCGGGCTTTAGGGCATAATCATCTGGGCCAGACCAGTAGGTAACGGCCTCCACAAGGCGCTTATTGGTGGCGGCATGGTAGGCATAGACGACCACGCTTTGCCCATTGACGAAGGGCGAACCATCGTACTGGGTGAGAAATAGCCGGTCGGGCTGATAAGCGGAGGTGGGCGCATCCGGATCCAGCGAGAAGGTCCAGTCAGCGCCCGCAGGCTCGTCGATAAGCAGGGCTGCATTCATGATTGAGGAGTTGGAATAGCCCGGACGCGGAGACGTACCTGACTGAATATAGTGCGTTGCAGGTCGAGGCGCTGCTCATCGGCTTCCGAGCGGGTGTACACCGTCTGGGTCAGATCCTGAATCTGCTCGACGGGAATCAGGTCTTCTTTGGCCCGGTAGAGGAGGTCGGTGGTCTCCTGCTTGAGAAAACCCTTCTGGTTGAAGTCCCCCCGGGCCGCCAGCTGGTCGATCGTTAACAGATGATCAGGGGTCAGGCTGCGGGCCGCTTCGGGCACGCTCGGATCCCGCGACTGCACCAGCGTAACCTGGTTGATGGTTACGCTGCCGGCGGGGGCAAACTGCCGGGGGGGAGCCGGCTCTTCCAGGGCGTCATCCTCGGGGCTGTAATACTGCTCTTTACGCAGGGGCGTGACGGCGAAGGAGTGCGCAAACAGGTTCTGGCCGTCCTTGCCTTCCTGAATGGATTTGCTGACCAGCCCCATGGGAATGCGGGCATCCGGAGCCAGCCGGCTCAGGGGCCGTTTGAGGTACCACTTGGCGCGCGAGCGGTAGAAGTCTTTCCACTGCTGCAGCTCGCGCTCGGGCCGAAAACCCGTGGCCACGGTGAGATGCTCCTGATAGGCGGCCTGGTAGACCTCAAACTGCCCCTCATCGGCGGCGTAGGGCAGCATCAGGGGCCGGTCGGCCTGCTCAAAAAACAGGTTGTACTCGGCCGAGCCCTTGCCCCAGGTGGTCAGCACGTCGACGGCCCCCAGCGAGTTGACGTACGCAAACTGCCGGGCGTAGGGGCGCGGAGCGTAGTCGAGCACAAACACGTAGGGCTCGGTCAGAGGCTGACCACTTTGGTTAATCAGGCGGACGGTGTACTGGGTCAGCGTCAGGGCCGGGGCCAGCGTGGCCAGGCTCAGCTGATCCGGCCCCACCCCGTAGGTCAGCAGGGCCGAGGCGGGATAGGCCAGCGTCGGGACCAGATCCGTGCGGGTGCTGGCCGAGCCATTCAGCCAGGCCAGATCCACCTGCAGGCGAACCCCCGTCAGGGCGGCCCCCACGTTGAGAAAGGAGAGAAACTGAATCGAATCGGGGGCGATGTAGCGGCGCAAGGGCCCCAGGCGCAGGGCGTAGTCGAGCCGGCCCGGCTGACGCACGACACTGTCCAGGGCGTAGCCCAGCCCCGCCTGCCGGGCCAGCGTGGCCCCGCCCTGATAAAGGTGGCGCAGTTCGCTGCGTTTGACCCGGCCCACCTGAATGGGATCGCCGTAGGCCTCGGCGTACTCGATGTAATAGCACCGCTGACCCGCCGTAGCCGTGGCAGGCGTGACGTCCGGATAGGATTCGGTCAAATAGCCCTCCAGCAGGGGCGCCACGTCGAAGGTAGCCCGCCCGTCGGTGCCTGTTTCCAGGGGTGATTCAAAGACGGTTTCGAAGTCGGCGTCCAGATCTGTGCCAGGCGTGCCGGGCAGCTGCACCCGCAGGGCCACGTGGACGCTGTAGCGGGGACGCAGGCCCGCCGCCCGGCCGGGGGTCAGGTTGCTGGCCGTGCTTTTGAGGAGCACGGTGTGTTCGGTGAGGTTGTACTGGGGACCGGGGCGGCGGGCGGTGAGGCGAAAGCCCAGAAAATCGGCGGTCTCGATCTGAACGGTGAAGTCCTTTCTGAGCAGGTAGAACTCCTGCAGGTAAGGCAGCAGCTGGGTCAGGTAGGCCGTGTTACCCACGGTAACAAAGCCGGTGGGTACCTCGTAGGGGCCGGATGGGGCATTGCGGGCCGTCAGGATCAGCTCGTTGCCGTTCCAGATGAGTTTAGCCTGGTCACCCTCCGCCATTGACGTCAGGCTGAGCCGGTTCACCGCCCTGACGCCGCTGGCCGTCACCCTGCCGTCGCCGTAGAAGGTGTACTGGGTCTGTCCCGAGTGGACCAGGGCACGCTCGGCTGGCTGCGTTTCGATGACAATGGACATGCCACGAAATAGGGGACCGCCCCGCCTGGAAAACAGGTCAGAACTGAGTTAGCCCAGGTTTTACTCCGACGGGTAGTGGCCTAGAAGCGCGTAGGAATGGGGATGCGCCAGTGAAACTCGACGGCCATTCCGTACCAGCCAGCTCCAATCTGAGGCGTTCGTTGAAGGGGGAGGCGGTCGTTTTCCAGCACCGCTCCCAGGGGTAACTCGCCCTGGTCGCTCAGCGTCCGTATAACATCCAGCAGGGCCAGCACCGTCGCGCGGGCCATTCGCCGCGCTTCCCGCCGCTTCTGGACCGAGTTATCGGTTTTGTAGACCACCGCCAGCCCCCCCGTCAGCAGGCTGGTGTAGTTATCCTTGCGCCCTGATTCCAGCTGCTCGTCGAGCGCCTCCCAGACCAGCAGGGGAGTTGTGGTCAGTGTGTTGCGGGCCGCCTCGATAATTTCCTTGTCCTCCCCCACCTCTTCCACGTAGCAGAACTGGGCGGGCGGGCCGGGCAGGTAGGCTGGTAAACGCCGCCCAAAGGCTTCGTGCTGCTCGTCGATATCCAGGTCGTTCATACGTCTTTGAGTTTATCGGCCTCCTCGATCAGGGCCTGAAGGGTGGTCAGTACCAGGTAGACGTTGGTTTGCTCCAACTGGGCATACGTCCCCAGCGCCCCGGTCTGCCGGGCCAGTGAGAGGCCCACGTCGAGCCAGGTGTTATCACTAGAGGCGTTTTTGCCTGCCGGTTTGAAGATGCCGGGGAACAGCCGGATCAGCTCGGTGCGGGCACCGACGTAGTTGTAATGCAGGCCCGCCATCATGGAGCCTGCCCAGTGCTTTTTGACCAGACCCGCGATCTGAGGCAACAGCTTCGAGTTGAAATCAGGCGGACCATCCAGCCAAAGGCTCCACTTGCGGCTGATATCGACGGCTGCCACCAGGTCATAAAGGGCTTCGGCCTCTCCGTCGGTGTAGCGCTTCAGGGCTGCCTCGGCGAAGAGAAAGCCACCGAAGGTGAGGTCTTCCAGCCCATCACCCGGCCCCCAGAAGTGCCGAAACCGCACGTTTACCCGGCCCCGCATCCATTTGGTAGGGGGCGTATCCAGCCACCGCAGCAGCTCCAGCAACTCCAGCTTCTGGGCTACCGTGAGCGCCTCGAGGTGCCCAAGCGTCAGGCCCGACCACAGCATCAGCAGGGCGTAGGCGTAGTGCTCGGTTTTCTGGTGCAGCACGTGTTCGACCTGACCCCACTGTTTCGGGGTCAGGTCTTCCCAGCAGGCGGGGAGTTTGTAGTGGCGCAATCGACCACTGGGCAGGCGCAGGCTGAAGGTGTGCATTTAGGCAGTGGCTGGTTTGGGCTTAGTCCCGTTCACCGTGCGGGAGGTGCGACCCACCGCCGTTTTGATGTCTTTCACCTCGGCCATCAGCTGCTCGTGCCCGGTACGGCTGGTCTCCTGCAGCTGGCTGATGGCCGTAGCCAGCTGCCCGTTGGAGGTCACGTTGTCACGGGTCAGACCGATGAGCAGCGTTTGGGTGTTGCTGCGCTCGACATCGTGCTTTTCCTGCTGGGCCTTCAGCTCAGCGGTGTGGGCCAGCTGGCGGGCATCAGAGGCCGCGATGAGGTCTTTGACGTAGTTGACCAGCTTATAGATCGCCACGATGAGTACCGCAACAAAGGGAGTGGCCTTGAGCATTTCGCTCAGCGCGCCCATGATATTCAAATCTGGATTGGGAGTCATAAAAAAAGAGGCGGGTTTAGGTACGTTGGAAAGACGGTTAAATGGGGTCGTAGACGGTCCTGGTAGTGAGTTTACCCTTCACCTTTACCTGGGCAAACCGGGCACGCAGCACCTGCCCCCGGTTCTTGCCGTTGGCCCTAAACGAAATGTGTACCCACTTGGGGTTCCCCGTTTTCGGATCGGGATGCTCCAGGATCAGCTGATCGAAGACAAAGGTTTTGCGGATGTAAGTCAGCAGCTCCAGATTGGTCAGGAAGCTCAGCCCGTCACAGTCGATGTCGATGGCCTGCCCCAGACAATGCGCCGAGGTAGCCGAGGCACCGGGAATAACGGCATTCAGGGCCGGCGACCGAAAAAAAGAACTGATCGGTAAACGGTACAAATAATGCTCACATAGCGGCCGGTAGATCTGCTCGTAGACCAGCTGCATATTGGCCCACTGGGCGGCGTTGGGCGTGTTGGGCAGGCTATGATCCAGCGCCGTCTGGGAAAACGTAGCCTCGGCATAAGTGCACCACTTGCCCAGCCCTTCTTTGGGTTTGGGGCCTATTACGACCAGCTCCGGCAGCTCAATCGGTCCCAGGGTGGAATAGGCGTCATCTAGCTCGTTCATGGCCTAGCGGAAGAGAAAAAACCCGATGATGCCGCCCAGCGCCGTGCCAATGACCAGCAGCCGGCCGCCCCGACGTTTCAGATCGGCCTCGTATTGCATAAACGCATCGTAGAGGCTTAATCCGGCCTGGTTGCGATACCGCCGGGGCAGCAGCTCCCAGCAACGGTTAATCACCCGGTTGGCCTCTTCGAGCTTTCCCTGAGCAATGGTCAGCTGAGCCGTCAACTCGTTGTGTTTGGCCTCATCGTAGGCCGTCAGGGTCTCGCCCTTCAGCACGACCGTATTCAGGGCCGCCAGCTCACCCGTCAGGGCCACGATCCGACGCTCACTGGCTACCCGGAGCGAATCCGCTGCGCGTACATACGCCCGCAGCACGGGCATACTAATGGCCGTCAGGGAGGTGGGTAACTCCGGGAAGGCGGAGGAGGGTGTCTGGGCCAGGCTCAGCAAGCAGCTGGCGCAGCACATCGTAATCATGAGCAGCCGTTTCATACGGTTTTTGGGTTTGGTAGGTACGTTGTTTGGCGGTGGTAGCCGCCTGGTTGGCTTCGGATTTATCCCGCACCATTCGGTCGCGGATCGTGTCCCGTTTGATGACGGGTGGGGGCGAACTCTCGGTTTTGGGCGATTTGCAGCTGGAGGCAAACAGGAGCGCCATACCGATCAGGATGACCGTGGAGAGGATGGCCAGTACCGTCCAGAAGAAATCGTTCGGATCTGGCTGGGGTCGGCCGGGAAGCTGAAGAACTGGGGGCGGTGGGTACATGGATTAGCTGATAAGGTGGTAAATGAGGCAGGACAGAATCACGTACAGCACCAGCAGGTGAGTGCACCGGGAGTGGTGCTCGGAGGCCAGAAAACGCCGTTCCAGAAAGACCTCCAGGCTCATGCCCAGCAGCCCCAGTACGATGAAGAGGCCGATGATGGCCAGAAATGCAAGCATAACAGTAGGGGTTTAGAAGGCAACAATTCGATCGCCACCGATGCCGGTGGACCGGGTTTCGGCTACGTTCGGAGGCGGAGTCAGGGCGCTGGTCAGATCGCTGAGCGTGGCCCGGGTCTGCTGCTGGTAGTAGCCAATCAGGGATTCGATGCGCTGGCTATCCTCGAGGGGTTTGCGATAGGTCGCCGCCGTGGAGGCCTCCGAGGTGCCCAGCAGTTGCACGCCGGCTTCGGTGATGTCGATCTGCCGCTCGCGCAGGGCAATGGCCAGCGTAGCCGAGACCAGCGCTGACTGCACTAGCTCCAGCTGCACGCCAGTCAGCTCATCGACCTGAATCGCTTGGGCCGTCAGGAACCTGCGGATCTGCATCGTCTCGGCCTTGCGCATCGAGGGCAGCAGGGCCTGATAGGTCAGCCGGCGGGAATCAATGAAATAAAACTGATTGAACACCGCCGCCGAGGGAACCAGCCCGGGAGCCGGGCGCGTCTCGAGCCAGGCCGGAAAGTCCTCGGGCGACGTCTCCAGCACCTGAAGCAGATCCTCCACCGCGTCCCAGCCATCGGTATGCAGGCTGCTGCGGGCCTCGTCGTACTGCCACTGGAAGGCGTCCCCCTGCTGGCCACCGGTGCGGCGCATAACTCCGGCATCGGTGATCTGCACGTTCTGGGTGGGCAGGGCTTTGAACAGGGCCATATTACCGACCGCCCGGCGCATGTAGGCCAGAGCCCGGGTCTGGGCCGGCGTCGGATCCGTCAGGGCCAGCAGCGCATCGATCACCCCGAAGCCCCCCAGCTGCCGGGCCAGTGTAGCCTCGGCGCTTAACAGGTGGGGCATCAGGCCCGTGATGTCGGTATCCCGGTTAATGTTGACGGCGGTTTTCAGCTCGTCAATGGTTTGGATCAGCTGGCTCATGCAGTCGGGGTGACGACCTCTTTAGTTGAAGCGCCGGTGTCGAGGTTGGTCAGGTACTCGTCGTTGAACGAGAAGGTCAGATCGGGATAGCGGTCATACCAGCCGTTGTATTCGGCTACCACGCGCAGCGGCTCCAGGATCCGATTTCGATAGGGCTTGGCTTTAGCCAGGAAGATGTAGAAGGCCTCCCTCTTGTTTGAGCCGCCGTTGGTGGAGTTCACCCCAGCCGAGCTGAAGCCAAACAGGGTTGGATCCACGCCGGACGCATACAGCAGGTGGGAGGTACCCTCGGCCATGTCGAGGTTGTATTTACCATCCTTCACCTTGTCATCCAGTACATTGATGATGATGCCGCGCGGGGTGGTGTCGGTGCCGTAGCCAATCCAGCTTTCGGTCAGCACCGCTTTATGGG
Organism: Fibrivirga algicola; assembly: GCF_011742925.1. Lineage (GTDB taxonomy): Bacteria > Bacteroidota > Bacteroidia > Cytophagales > Spirosomataceae > Fibrella > Fibrella algicola. The sequence continues at coordinate 21,887 of NZ_WAEL01000015.1, read as the reverse complement.
CGTTCTTGACGTCGGTCAGACTGTCCATCAGGCCCTTAAGAAACTCATCCCGGATGATCTTTTTCCCCTCGTCGGTGGCGTTACGCCACTTGTCTCCGTAGACTTTCTCCCAGTATTCACTCGGCACTTCGATATGGTAGCGAAGCGTCATCTGGTTCTGAAGGCCGTACTTCTTAAAGAGGGGAATGGCCTCCAGCACATCGAGCCAACCCGACGAACGGGCTGAATCCCAGGCGGCCAGCTGATAGTGCGCCTTACCTGGTGAGGGAAACGAGATCGGATAAACGTACTTGTAGACGTTCGATTGACTGCGGATCCAGTCCACCAGGTCATACCGGTAGGGGTTGACCGCCGGAATGCGGATGGTTTCGGCACTGTCGGCCCGGGCACCATTGGCCCAGTCGGCGTTGATGAGCACCGTATTCAGCTCGCCGTTCTTGCCGGGTTTAGCCCAGCGGCAGTCGGCCGTTTCGTTGTTGTGGAGCTGCACGATCCGGCTCCGGTCGCGGGAAAGAATGAACTCGGGGAAGCCGTTCCACCACCAGGCCATGTCCAGGCAGGCCTCCGAGAGGTAGCGTTGCATGGCGATGGAGCGCATAAACTGCCTGATCTCCCGATCAGGCACCATTTTAGTGCTTTCCTCGTCGGCGGCAGCAATCAATCCACCGCCCATCCACAACGCTGCCGTATCGGTCAGGGCGCGGGGGATAATGGTCGATTTACTGGCCTGGGCGATGATCTTCTGGGGCAGATCGTTGCTTTCGCCCCATGGAATCAGGTCGCCCGTTCCCTGGGTGGTGTCTTTTGGGAGTACCTGAGAGGGTGCTTTTCCGGGAGCGACTGACCCGATCTGGGGCAGACCCGAGACAACGGCGGCCGCCGACGGTAAGTAGGCGACCTGGCTGGCGCCAGCGTCGACCAGGTGAATGGGTTGCTCGGCCATATCAGTCAGCGCACGGGGTGCTCGTTAATGAAAAGGATCAGGTGGAGGTGTACCTGGCGGATCTGGTTACTCTCCAGACTGCGGATGCGGTACATCCAGTTGGGTTTCGGCCTATGAATCAAACCTATATCGATCAGCCGCTTCTCAATGCCAATCGATATGAGCGGGCCATGTGGCACAAATCGGGCCGGAGCTAGGGAGCCATCTATGGCATCGTTGTCTTTGTCTCCGCGTCGGCACAGTACGGCCCGCTCAAATCGAATAATGTCACCGCCGGTCTGCCTAGACTGGTTGGCCGTGATGGCCGTCATCGAGAAAGGAACAGGAAGTCCGTTTCCGTCGAGTCGGCGCATAATCGTGAGGGCTTCCTGCCAGGTCAGTAGCGATTTCATGGGTCAAAATTGCCCGCTGAACCGCCCGGGAAACAGGTCAGAACTGAGTCTACACACTTTTCTACCGTGTTTTTTGGCTTATTGTCACGTTTTCAAGTGGTTAGGCCAAAAAAGTAACCACGCCAAAGGTCAAATCACGGATATGACCCCGCCACGCACTAGCGAGCCATTACAATTGTAGTGGCATTTTCCGGTGATATATGATAGGGTCGGCGTGGAACAGGTCGGTGCGTGGAACAGTAATGCTTGTGCTGTATCAAATAAAAACGCCCGACGGCATGACCGTCGGGCGTTTTTATTTGATAGATTGTATTCTTAAGGGGTTAGTCGCCGGTTAAGAAATCCGTCAACGTCTTATACTGAGCGATATGCGCCTTTGCTTTTATTAGAAATTCATATAATAAATCGTCTATTTCAGGATCGGAAAGACTTTTAACCGATGCCTTAACACTTTCGTCGTTAACTAACGTGAAGAAGTGGGCGAACGACCATTCTTGGTTAGAATTCTCAGGATTGGCATTAATTCTCTGTACAAGGTCTATTGCTTTAATTAGGTTTTTTAAAGATAGGATTGCTCGTTTCTTGGTTTCTACCAATGTAGTTCTGTTCGGGCTGATGCCATGAGTAGCAATTATGGACATAAGTGATAGGATGCCTGAGGAGATTGAACTATATAACTTGTCCTCGGCCCTTGCTTCGCCAGATAAGATTTCAAGAAACAAAGTTAAATGCCCCTGAATATTGCTGCTATGGTATCGGGCAAGCTCCTCGATTTCCGCTGCCTGTTCTTGCACCTGTTCTAATCGTTCAAGGTTCTGAGCGTTAAGGTCTTCCAGTTGCTTGATGTTATCAGACACGCGCTTAGTATAGTCTGCTCTGATTGCGTCAAACTGCGACCTAAAATATCCTAGGTTAATGAACACAGCAAGTATACCCAGAAGCGTCAACGTGCCTCCAAATACAGCTAGAAAGAAATTAGCCTGATCCGATACTGCATTGGCGAAGTGATCCTCTTTGGCCTTGTAGTATAATAGCTCACGTTGCAAAGAATCTGTCCGGCGTTGATACACCTTTTCAAGCTGGGTTAAACGGAGTTTAACTGAATCAACAGGTGGACGTTCTGAGGGCTGAGCCGTGGTGGGTATTGATAAGGTGATGGCAATTAGAAGTAAGTAGATTGATCTCATGTGATAAAGTAGGATATGGTAATATACAGCAAAGCCCCTCAGCTAGATAAGAGGGGCTTTGCTGTATTTATTGAGATTTTTGCCGCTAATACTCTGCGGATTCCAACGCAGGCTTGGCCTTCTGTTGCGGCTTGAAGTACAGCGCATCTAGGGCCTTGATCAGGGTACTAAACATCTCCTGATCTTCTTCGCTAATATTCTCCTGAATCTTAGCCTTCAACAGGATGACTCCTGATGGTATGTCCAGCACTTGGCAGATCGATTCCAGTGTCTGCAAGGTGGGTACCCTGTCATTGCTCTCGATCTGCGAGATGTAGGACGGTTGCAGTCCAGCCCGTCTGGCCAGTTCGGTCTGGGTCAGTTTCCTGGCTTTCCGGGCGACTGTGAGGGTTTCGCCAATTCTAATAGAATTGAGCTCCTCTTGGTTTTTTAGTTGATCATGTCCCATTGTAGGGTCGGTAAGCGTGCTTCAGCGAAGCTGATGCCCGAGGGCAGGGTGTTTTTGAACGACTGGCTTAAGTGTCCAGTATTCGCGTAACTATATCTGCGGTTTTAATTATCCAGCCAACTACGTCAAGGGCTTTATTTACGTCAGTTTTCGTTGGGGGATCTATAGTTTGCCCGTTGTCTTTCATCCGCTGAAGCCTCTGTAAGACTACTTCTATTTGTGCCAGTGCCGTGTTAATGTTAACTGCGGCAGCCCCATCCGATTGAATGAGTGAAACGTTCAGCAACTGTGCTGTTTGAGATAAAGCCATGATACTGGCTTCGATTTCCGAATGGTTGTCCATCGGTTTGAATTGGGTAAGTGATCTGGGTTTCAGTCATTGCGATACAGAAATTAAGGTTAAATTAAGATTAAATAGATGTTAGAGAACGCTCAAATGTGCTGATGGAACTGTTACTGTTAGTAATAAAGTTCACTGTCAGTAATAATTTCTAAAATATCTGTTTGGTACTGACTGGGGCAATAGGCAACAAAAACACCCGGTGGTCTTGCCGTCGGGTGTCTTGAATTCAATAGAAATGCATAGGCTAACAGCCCTAAGCCTGTTCGCTCCGTTTATAGGGGCGAGGGTCATGGCGTACCGCCCTGATTAATTTAATGCCCAGTTGACTAACCTCTTTAATATTCTCGGTCGGGATAATGCCACGAGCTATCCAGTTAGTGATTGTAGCCACATTGGCGATGTTGAATAGTTTAGCGTATTGCATGGGCGTTACCCAGTCGCTCAGGGCGAACTCAATACCATCTAAAATAAGAGTGTTGTATTGGTTGTCTTCTTTATAGTGGCGAATCCTAACCTCTCTATCAATCAGAGCGTAATGTTTTTCAACCATAACGTCCGATAGCTGTACAACCTCATCCGGCATCCACCCAGGTGCTTGTGTTTGCCGCATCAGGTCGATTTTGTGCTTGCGTGCCGCTTCAAGCTCCTCCAATGAGTCTGCTTGCCTAATCAGTTCTTCAACTTCCTTAGCTGTGTACATTGTAACAGATGTTTAGTGTTGGCTAAAAGTACATATTGTTTAGCAATTAAACAATATGTACGTTTGTTCTACCAAATAGCCACAACAATGACCGCCCATCAGATCACCGCCACCCGCAGCACCCGTACCGAATGGAGCACCTTGGCCCGCGCCAAGAACTACATGGAAACCAGCCACGAGTACGCTAAACTGGCGATCGTGATGGGCTGTAACGGTACGTTTTGGGTGATGACGATACGCCTGGCCAGCATCCTAGTAGCGGCCGGGTATGAACACGCTAAATAGGCATAAAAAAAGTCTCTCTTCGAATCGAGAAGGGCTGGTCGCGTGGGTTATGCTCTACACCTTTGACGGCTTCTGATTGATATCTCGCTTATACACTTAAATTGGCCAACTGAATGATTTCAACTGGGGACATAATAATGGCTTGCCGATATCGAAAAGGCTTGGTAACTCATGAAAAGGCAAGAGATATTATTGATAAAATAGGCCGACATCGCCTAATGGTAGAAATAGAGGAGGAAAATCAATTACCTAATGACAATGAATTTGTTCAACTTGCAAAAGCTTTTGGTATTTTAACGGAGGATTTAAAACGGGTTATACATACGCACGGTGTCCTCTGGATGATAGGGCCTGAAAAAATTAGAAATTCGATCTTCAAGGAGTATGGCATTTTTACGGATGATATCAACGCCGTCTTGAGTCAACTATATACCTGACAAGTATGATGAAGCAAAAAAGCCACAAATTATCGGGCTACTAAAAATTATAGGACAGTTTTCTGGTGTATACAACAGCGCCCGATATGAAACAGGGGAGCCGTGGAACAGATGCCAACAGATATACCTGACCAAAGTGCAAGCGAGTATATAATTTAAACGTGGAATTTAATGCTTCACTTTCTATTGCAGATTATTGTAATTTATATTTTCACACTTGAGCATTGACGTATTAGCTATTCTGTTTCGTGAAACCTCAATAAACCTAAGCAAAGTAGTGTATGGATAATTATGTCTGCATTAGTTGAATTAAATTTTTCAGGGCTGAGAATACCATGACAGACATCATTTCTTAAGTTTAGTCCTCTGGAATCAGTGAAAACTAACCTAAAATAGCTTGACAAGGCATTACCTAATGCTTTTTCTACAGTAGGATCTCTCAAAACGTCGTCGAAAGTTTTGACATGATAGTGATTGCCCGAACGAGCTTTCTTAAAAGTATTGCCACCCGACATCTCAATAAGATGTCTAATTGCTTCTTCAATTTGAGGTATTATTAAATGTATGAATGATAAAAAATCGTTCTTAAAAAAAGCATCTAACCCCAATTTTATAACATGGAGTCTGTTCGGTGGGAACAAGTCAGAGCGACTTATGAAATCTATAATTGCATTTGATGAGATTTTTTTATCTGCAATGCAAGCAGTAATTACCCATCTTAAAAGAAGGGATGTGACGCTAAGATTATTAGTAAGACGTAGGAAAATATGCCCCTCTATATCTTCAGTTAATGGACCAATAACCGCTATTGTTCTACCTTTATCATCATACAATCCCCTTGTTATTAGTGCGGATATTGAATTTTTGTATTCTGAATTTTGGATAATTTCTTTCGCATTCTCTTTGCTTGGGATATAATGAACTGCTAAACGGTTTAATATTTCGTCAGTTGTGCCAAATGTCATATCTTTAATATAATCATCAATCGTTTCTTTTGGTATTTCAAAATTGCTTGAAATTTTTTTCATATTTTGAATTACATTTGGGCCTTGCTCTCTTATTCTTATTAACAATAGCTCTGTTTGATCTGATAAATTATAAGTTGAGTATAGTTTATATAAATGTTCTAAAAAGCCTGCTTCCATCAACGGTGAACTTGTAAGTATAGCTTTCTCAAATGCTTCTCCAGCTTTCTTTATAACTCTAGTCATATTTTCATTGTCACTTCTTTTTTTGTAAAAAGATGCAAGTCTTATTGCTACGGCTTCTGTCTCCCAAGGGTCTATTTTTTCAATGACATTATCACTTGATTCAAATTGAGTGAGCTTACTTTCAAGTTCAGATATTATTTCATTCGTCTCATTATTTGTCAATTTGATAATTTTATTATCTATTAATAGATCGAATTTGTACTTCCAAAAATTTGTTTTTTGTAAATTGTTCAAATAATCTTGAAAACGAATTATTTCGTTTTTGCATTCTTGAACGAGTATTTTATTATTTATTAAAGATGATACAGAAAGAGCCCTTTGTAGTTTTTTGAAATTTTTACTCTCGTATTTATAAATATCTTTTTTAGAAATATTTAACAGAGATTCGATATATTTAATTGCGGTTAAATGGTTAGTTTTCGTTTCACACACCTTCTTCTCAAAGTCGTAAACTAAACCCAAATATCGAGATTTAAGGATAGGGTTTTTTGAGATTTCTCCTCTCATATTCCAATATTTCACCATATTACAGTCAATGCTGGAAAATGATGGAGATTCTACCACTGTACCATCATCGTTTTGATGTCTATAATTCGGTCCGAAGTGGGTTTTCCAATGGTTAGACTTATTATTACTTTCAACAAGCTCAAATGCAATCATTTCAGCTCTAAACTCAAACGAAAAATCTGTCGATTCCTCAATAGCTAATTTCGTGATTTCTTGGCTAATATCATTTTCGTCAAACTTCATGTCGTTTGATTCGTCGAAGTGATTTATAATCTCTGCTAAAGTCATATATAAATGGTGTAAAGTGTCATGCCCGTGGTATAAACTCAGCAAGTGTACAAGTGAAATGCCAATATAGAGGAATGTACTGTATCACGTTGTCTTGAAATTCGATATTGTATCATTCTGGTAACATAATCCCACGCTTTCGCGCCGCTTGTGTCGCAGTTTTCGAACAGGAGGGGTTAGGGAGGTTTTCATGTAGTTGATTTACTCGGTTAAGCACTCGTTAATACACCGCTGATATCGCCCGTGCCACCCACCAGCACGGTCAGCCACCAGAACAGCGTATCGGCTGCATCGGTCAGGTGGGTGGTCAGGTGCTGATCGATAGCCTGGTTGCGTTCATCGGTCTTATCTTTCTCAAAGCCATTGCGGCCCTGTTTGGTCCCGGCTCCCAGCATGGCAGAGGTGCCGACCATGGTATTCTCTCTATTGAAGCGTTGCAGGGGTACGCCCGGGGTCTGCTCCCTGAGCGCCTTGCCCCACGCCAGGTAGCGCTCGTTGTGGGCGGGTACTTTCCCGATATACCGTTCGATGACCGTCCAGCCATTCTTGCGGAGCGTATCGATCACCACGCTGGCGTACGTGTTCTTATTCAATCCAGACGTGCCCACGGCCGTCAGATCAAACACGTACTCGACCCGCTTGCGGAGCCGGTATTTGTAGTAGTCACAAAACTTTTGCACCACGTCAACCGTCTCCTGGGGATGGGGCAGGTAGAAATGATTTAGATACCGCACCTCATCGCGGCCGGTCTTGTTGCGGGCACTGAAGCGGCTCAGACGTTGCCCCACCCACAAGCAGTTGAAGCTGGCCCCGTAGTCGCCGGCGATGGTCAGATCGGCACTCGGATCATCGTCGACGTCCTTGCGGCAGTCATTGAAGAGCGCACCGAACTCCTGATTATCCACGTACCCGTAATCGATCGCATCGTAGCAGTGCAGATCCCGGTCAAACGAGGGGTAGAACCCACCCTCGGCCCCCTGATCGCGCTTGCTCAGGATCTGGGCGTTGAACCGGGCGGGCGGTAAATCGCGCTTCTGTTCCCGGAAATACTGCATGCCCAGCACGTCGATGTTGACAAAGCTGGAGGCCTCGTGGTAGTAAGTCAGCTCCCGGCGCAGTTCCCCCAGCAGCGCCTGGTGTTCGATGATCCGGGCACTGGCCGCCGCGTTAGGCCCTTTCCTGAGCCGTTGCCGATCGTCGTAGATGGCCTGCTCCAGCCCCAGGATCAGCTCGACGGCCTGCCGGTTATGGGGCAGATTCGATTGCGCTTCGGCCTCGAAAATCCACTTCGCCTCCTTGCCGGTGGGCATATCTGTGGTGAACCATTCGCCGTGCAATAAATGACAATGGCCGTAGCGTTGCCGGTTGCCCCGTTTGATGGGCCGCACCTCCTCGTCGAGCTTGCGCTTGTTGATGAATTTGACCTCATCGCCCAGCACCGCATCGACCGACAGGCCGTTGGCACTACCGGGCCGATCCTGACCGACCAGGGGCACCACCGACAGCTCATCACCATCCCGGATGAACATACTGTATTTGGGATCAAGCGGTGAGAAGTAGGGCAGCTTCAGGCCCAGCGACTTCTCCGGATACCGGCCTACCCAGTAGTTGCGATCGCGCTCGTAGCCCAGCCGGTGCAATCCGTTGAGGATCGCCGGCAGCGTCCGGGTCAGGATCTGGATGTAGGAAACGCCCAACAGCACGAACGAACCACGGGGCATCTGCTTGACGCAGTCGTGGAGGTGCGGGGCTAGGATGCCGTCAGACTTGCCGCCACCCCGCCCGATCACACCCGTAAAGTTCTGAGGGTTGATGAGGCGGGCCATCAGCTGGGCGCTGTTCATGTGCCCCTGCCGGATATCGCGGGCTTCAGCGGCACTTGGTAGTGTGCTACGAACGACGGTCATGGCTGGTCGGGTAAGGTAGGCTGGTCAGCGGTCCCGCGTTCGGGTAGGTCTTCGTGTTCGATATCCTCGATCAGCAGTTCACGCCGGGCTTTGGCCTCACCCAGATGACGCTTCACCTGGTCGAGCAGCTTCGGATCGCGTTTGGCTCCACCCGTCACCAGGGATGGGTTGAAGTCCAGGTGCATCTCGATGACCGTCGCCCCGCCACTCTCGGCCTGTTTGGGCTGATCAAAGCCGCCCAGCGCGATAAGGTTCTTGTCACAGTTGGCCGCCACGGCGAACTTACCCGCCGCCAGCGAGAGCTGCCTCAATTCCTTGATCTGGGCGATGAGCACGATCTTATCAAACTCCAGCACCGCCGAATCACAGTGGGCGTAGAAGGTTTTGGCCATCCGGACGTGGTGATAGACCGTCGCATCCGACAGCTGCCAGTCGACGCAGAAATGGGAGACCACCTCCCCGTCGTGCTTGGGCTTATGGGTCAGGATGTAGTCGCGGATCTGCATCCACTTGAGCTTGATATCGGCCAGCTCAGGCGGCAGCTTTTCGGTACCGCCCTCCTTGTACCATTTGATTAATGCGTCAAAAACCTCGTCAAATCGTCTCATGGGTTAGCTTCGTCAGCAGGGTTTGGTAATGGGTGAGCTTCTGGGCGTAGGTAGCATTGCCAGGCTGCTGCCGGACTTTCTTCTTGTACAGACTCACGTAGGTGCGCAGGTTGGCCAGCGTCAGGGGCTTGGTCTCTTTGGCCGGCTCAACGAATGCCTCGGGGTCATAGAGCCGGTCCAGCTCCTGGGTGATCACCTTAATCCGGAGCGCACTCGTGAGTCGTTCAGCGGCCCGATCGGGCTGCTCGAGGATGGCCCTGAGCCGCGCCTTCAGTTCGGTGCGTTCATTCAGTAGGCGCGCCTTTAAGGCCTGATCCGGAGCGGGGATATGCCCGCTTACCACGGGGGGCAGCGGAGCGGGTGCCAATACGGGTGTACCTGCCGACAGCACGGCCGTCAGGCAGTCACGCAGTTTGGGGCGGGTAAACGAATCAGCACCGCGCTGGAGCAACTGCCAGGTCAGCGACGTCTGATCAAAACCAGCAGCGGCCAGCAGCTCGAGGCCGGCCGGGTAGGAGGGGTCAGCCTGATCGAGCCAGGCTTGCACATTCGTGGTGAGATCTGCACGCATAAAAAAAGAAAGGGGAGCCCTCCGAAACGGCGGCTCCCCTTTATTCGGTCTGAGGGTAGGTAAGGCACTACTCGGCCTGGACAAGCTGCACATGCGGCCACTTCAGCACATGGAGTTGTTCCAGTTGATCTTCCGTGATCTCGTCGAGTTTGTAGGTACGTCCCGTAACGGGCACAAAAAACTCTTTCTGATTCCTCAGCCCGACGAGCTTGAAACGGGAGGTCGGTGCCTGAGCTACCGGGGGAGTGGCTGCTGCTTCAGCAGCCAGCTCCGTTTTCTTGTTTTCTGCCATGATTACGTAGTCGGCTTCATGGGGACAGTAGCCGCCGTGTACTTCACCAGGTTAGCGGCGAACCACTCCAGCTCGAACTTCATGCCCCGGCCGTCCCCTGAGTTTTTACCCGTGTCGTAGGTGGCCCGGATGTTGACCTGAAACTCCTTGTCGCCGCACTGGATCATCTCCGTCGAGCCAGGCAGGGGAGCCAGCACGATGAAGCGGTCATTCTTGGCCAGGTTAAACAGCATCACCGCGTCGTCGGACTCCCCGGGCAGGTAAATCTCAGCTTTGCCTTTCAGCGACTGCCGGTCAGGACCACCCATGGCCTCCAGCAGGAGCGAGGCCAGATCCTTGGTCGAGTAGACCTCAAAAAAGCCCTTGCCCGCCGCGCATACGTGGGCGGTGTTTACCTTGTAATCAACCGGCTCCTGAAGCGTGGTGAAATCGCTGAAGGGACACAGCAGGATCCGCTGCTGCAGACCGCCCATGCGGCTGGCGTTGCCCGGATCTTTGATGGATTTGTAGGTTCCTGGCATGGTTACTTCGCGTTAGCAGGTGGGACGATAGGCAGCAGGAAGCCCACTTTCTTGGCCAGCAACTCCTTTTGCAGCTCGGCATCTTTCTTCAGATCCTCGGCCGTGTACACGCGTGACTCTTCGCCATCGCCATCCCGCTTGTACTGAAATTTAGGGACGGTGATCTGGTAGGTATCCTTGCCGATCTTCACGGTCTGGATAATGCCAGGGGAGGCTTCCAGGGCAGCCTGCACGGCCTCCTGCGCCTTAATGGTTTCGGCCTGCTGATTCAGCAGCTCCTGGGCCTCGGCCAGCTGTTGCTTCAGCTGCTCGAGTGTTGGTTCGTTCACTTGATCAGACATGATCAGGATTTAGGTTGTGCGGTGGGGGTACGCGGCTCACGCCATCGATGGGATGATCAACGTACCCCTTTTGCAGGGTGAGACGTTGATTACAGGTCAGAGCGGAAGACCAGCTCGGGCAGGATGAAGCCCACCCCACGCCAGAAATCAGACAGCAGTTTCACCTCGCGGTTGAAGGGCTGCATATCGAACTGCTGCTCATTCTGGGTGCGCTTTTTCAGCATGATCGCGTTTTCTTTCGGTGTACACCAGATCCGGTTCGAGTTCACCAGGCCGGCGTAACCTTTCACGTAGAGGTTGGTGTTCTCGATCGAGTTGTCGATCTTGGCGTCGCCCCGCGTGTTTTTGCCGTACACCTTCTCTTTGGCCCGCAGGTAGCGCCGTTCAATGGTCTCGTTACAGGCCACGATCATGCCCCGCTTCCAGTACCGCTTATCGATCTGGTCGGCAAAATCCTCGAAGTACTTCACCAATAGGATCGGATCCGAGGGAATAGCGCCCATGGTAATTGGTGTGATGCGGCCCGCCGTCGTCTGCACGTCCTGAATCTTCAGGTAGCCATCCATACCAGCACCAGCGGCACCTGCTGTACCCGCCGTTGGCTCGACGCGCACGCCGTTGACGATTTCATTCAGCTCCAGATCTTCCTGAATCTGGGGAATTACGTGCATCTCAACCCACCAGCGGATGAAGGGCCACTCCGATGGCTTAACGCCTTCGCCGGTCAAAAAGCCCAGCCAGGTGGCTTCCAGATCATGGGGTGTGACCGACGTATCCACCTTGAGGTGGAACATGCCGATCGAGATCGGATTGAAGGTGGTGTTGCCGATCGGCGTGAAGGCAGCCTGGTAGGCCTGCACCAGCCGTGTTTGCAGCGATTTAGCGGCGCGCCACACTGTATCGTCCTGGACGATAACCGTAAAGAGCTCCTCGCTCTCGGTGGTACGGCGAAGCAGTTGGTACAACCGCTTCATGTTCTGGCCAGAGTTCAGGTAATACGCCCCGAAATCGGCAATGATGTTGGTGAGAGTCAACGCCATGGTTTATTCTTCGTCAATTAGGTGAGAGATACCGGCAGACGCAGCGGTGTAGTTGAGCTTAATGGCTCCGCTATTCCCTTCGTCAGCCTGCTTGTCGTTTGCATTCAGCGGCGTGGTTGGATCAGCCCCGCTCAGGCTACCCAGCCGCGTTACCTCTTTCTTGGAGGCTTCCAGCGCTGTCTGCGCGTTGTCGCGCTCCGTCTTAACGGTATTCAGCTCCGTCGTCAGGCGCGTCACTTCAGCGTTGGCGGTGGTCAGCGCGGCTGGATCGGCTGCACCAGCGATGGCTTCGAACTGCGCCTGGGTGACCAGGGCGCAGCCGGTCACGCCCAGCGTGGCCAGCTCGGCGTTGGCCGATTCGAGCAGCCCATCGGTGAGCTGCTCACCCTTTAGGCCCGCAAGGGCTTCCAGGGCAGGTACTTTTTTAAATCCGAACATATCGGTACGGGTTGAGGAAATAGTTAGTGAAGCACTGGTGCCGCGCAGGGCGGCGATAATTTCTTTGGTCGTGGCAATGCCGTCGAGCAGTCCTTCGGTGACAGCATCGGTGGCCGAGAGCATGGCTCCTTTCAGGATGCCCTTTTTGTCAGACATGCCCGGCCGGCGGGCTTTCATGTAGTCGATAAAGCGGCCCGCTTCAGCGGTGGCCAGCGCGCGCAGCGGCTCGAAATCCCCTTTCTCAGCGGCGCGGGATTCGGCGTTCTTCTGGGTTGACTGCTCGGCGTAGATATCCTCGATGACGTAGCCCGACTTTTTGAGGTAGGCCCGAAAGTCGGCCCAGGTGATGTACACGCCAATGGAACCCACCATGTCAGCCGAACGGCCCGCGTAAAACCCGTCACAGGCCGCCGCAATCATGCACCCGGCTGAGGCAGCCATGCCGTAATCAATCCGGGCAGCGGTAGGCCAGGGGGCCTGCTGTAGCTTATCGGCGATGCGCCAGCCTGCCGTCGACTGCCCACCCGGGGAGTTGATCAGCACCAGTAAACCCGCCATCAGCGGATCGGCATAGATCCGGTCGAGGACGTTGCAGATGTACTGGGCGTAATAGTCGTAAATGCCTCCCTGAATCGAGAGGACCGCAATGGAGCCAGCCTGCGTGGCAGCGGGGAAATACCCGTAGCGGTATTCGTAGACCACCGGATCATCATCCGGCACCTCCAGAGACAGGGGCTGCTGGTGCAGCTGCACGGCCAGCGCCATCCCGAAGGACGGGTCAATGGCCCAGGGCTGGGCGGCCAGATCGGCCAGAGTGAGGGTTTGCTTAGCCATTGGCGGCGATAGTGGGCGAAAGGAGAAAACAGGGCTGATCGAACTCACCGGCCAGCTTGAGGGTGTAGCCCCGCGCGTCAGGTACGTCGCGGCCTGAGTCATACTGGTAGGTCAGGATCAGGCCCATAGTCGTGGAGCCGACCTGCCGCCATGTTCCGGCATATTCCCGAAACCTGACCAGCAGGGGGATACTCGTCAGTTGCCGAAGGATTGGCTCATAGGTGGGCGCATCATTGGGAGCAAAGCCCTGGATGGTGATCTGATGCAATGAGCCGTTATCGGTGTCACCGTGCAGATCGACAAAGCCCAGCGTGCCGGGGGTGCAGTAAAAGGTGAACCATGGGAAGCCGGGCTTTAGCTCCACCGCGCCCGTGGTGGGGCTGAGGTCGGTGATGCCACTGATGGGCGTCACGCGCAGCTCAGCCCCACCACCAGGATTCCAGGATGTCGGGCGGGTGTTCATCGGTTAAGGGTGAATGATGGGCACTACATGGCTGATGGGTACAGGAGTAAATAGCAGCCACGAAATAGGCGTGCTAATCGCCCGGAAAACAGGTCAGAACTGAGTCTATGACAATGGACTGGGCACAAAAAAAGACCGCCCCTAGCGGAGCGGCCTGCGTGTCGGCTAAGCCGATCAGGAGGGAAACTGTTGTTTCTGGTGACGACGGTAGTTGCGCATAGCCGTATCCAGCGGATAATGGTCTTCACTGACTCCCCAGCGTAGCAGGGTTAGCTCAACAGCTTTGCGAATTGAGGCGGTGGTTTCCATGCGCAGTTCGATCTCATCCCGCAACCGCTGGCGGAAAGTCTGCATGACAAACTGGTTGAAAGCCAGTTCCCGGCCCGGCGTGATCAGGGTGCCGACCCCGTAGCGGGCCTGCCATTCGGGTATTTCGACTGGCAGTTGTGCGGTTAATTCCTTCAGGCCGGCACTTCGATCCTCGACCTCTTTGTAATGCAGGTGCTGGCGATCCAGCAGGGCAAACAGATGGCTAGCGTACTGATTAAACGGTTGACGGTGATCCCGGCTTACGTAGAGGGGTTTGCCTTTGGTCGAGGCTAACACAATCTCGCGTACGAGGGGCGTTACAGCAATGATAAACGTTCGACACGGGGCCGGATTCATACGTGAGCGGAGAGAGTAGTACAATTGTATCCTACTAAGATAAAACGCTTACCCGCACGTTTTTAGGACAGAACTGAGTCTTCAACGTGGTCTGCGCAACCGCTGATCAGGCTAGCCACTATTCTTCATAAAGGGCATCATCGTTTGCTTATAATACTTTCCTGTTTCTCCGTACCATCGACGCCGCCAGTTGTCGCGGGAATCGTGGTGATGATGGCAGACGTGACAGAGCGATTTAAGATTGAAAAAGCTAAGATTGTCCGGGTTGTGATCCAGGTGTGCACAGTGCAATTTGACCTTCTTGCCTGTCCGCGGATGCGGTTTGCCGTGCTCGGCTCCGCACTCTTCGCACTTGCCCCGCCCCCGCACAAAGCGGATAAAGTAGCTGATTTTTAGCCAGCGTTTGGGGCGGCCTTGTCCGTAGCGGCGACGGTTGATGGGCATGGTAGAATGGGCTACAAAGTTGCGGGGGGCGTATCGGTGAAACAACTAGTTGAGGCGGTCCTCAATGGGCGGGGGAACCGGAGGGCGGGGATCCAGTAAGTGTTCCAGATCAACCATCAGTGACTGCACGGTCGCGTAAAACACGTCGCCGAACTGCTCCAGGGTGATCGGTTCCAGGCTGCTGGCCACGTGCTGAAGGTGGTCGAGAGGCAGTAAATTAATCAGCGAGTCAGTGGTCAAAACGTGCACCACCGCGTCAGGGCGCTGGAGGTAATAATGATCCAGGCCATGGTGGGGATCATGGCGGTACCAGGCGGTATAATCGGGTTTGGGCATGGGATGAATTGATCGGCACCACAAAGCGTGTTGTGGTGCGTGTTGACATGTTGACAAGAAACCACGTTAGTTTAGTCCTATTTATATGTTAACCAATTGATTATCAGTTTAGCCTACCGCGCAACTAGAGTCAACATTTTGCCGTTTTTGATACCCTTAACTCGCTGATAATCAAAGGGCGGGTGTCAACTGTGGTGCGTTGACACGTGTTGACACGGTGTCAACCTATGTCAACATGCGCGTGTTGCTATAATGCCATTGATAATCAGGAAGTTAACTACTTCAAAAACGGCAAAATGTTGACAGAAGTTGACACGTGTTGACATTGATTATCAGTTATTTAGGTGTAGAATTGCACTGAGCCGTGTCAACATCGCAACAGCAGCCACAATCGCTTAGAAATTACGGGCTCCGAACGCGCCGGGGTATTTGTCCATGTAGTCGTGGAGCTTACGGTTGACCGCCTGCCTGGACACGTTCAGATGCCTACCCATCTCCGTCTGGTTGTAATTGTAGGCCTTCAGCAAGGCCGCAAATTCAAGCACATTGGGCGGTACCATGACTTTGTTTTTGGCTACCTGGTAGGCTTCAAAGCCGCTGGCCATGAAGTACTCGCATACGCGGAGGGAGGCGGCCACGTAGTCAACCTTGATGCCGAAACCCTTTACGCTGCCCAGCGTGCCATAGGTGAAGGTCCAGTCCATTGCCGCCAGAATGAGTGAGATGCGCAGGACGTATTCTTTGATTTTTCCAAAGATGCCGCCCAGCACGTTGCGGTCGGTCAGACTCTCCATCCGGTTGATCTGCTTGGTGTGTTTGTCCTGCCACTCCTGAAACAGCTTCACGCCGTCCACGTGCATGGTCACCACCTGGGGTTCGGAGTCGGGCCAGTCCATACGCAGCTCGTTGTGCAGCCGCTGGATCATCGTGGTGTAGGGCTCGATCACCTCTTCGGGCAGGCTATAGGTCAGGTTGGGGGAGATCACCCGGTCGGTCTCGGCAAAGGCGAACAGCATCCGGAAGATGTAGCCTGTCTGAAGCCGGTTTTGCTCGTAGAACCGGTACAGCACGTCAGGCTGGGTCGAGCCCATCACCGAGGCCACCAGGTGATTCTTGTCAATGTAGGTGAATTTGTTGCCCGCCCGCCGCATTGAAAACGAGGAAGAAGGGGACCAGGCCGACGTCCAGAACGACGCTTCCGACTTGCCGGTCTTGTAGCGGTCCATGTCATCGAGCCACTTGAGCAGTTCATCTTCGTAGCGGACGACGCCCTTGAAATTGTGGCCGAATACGTCTTTGATCAATGACTCGAAGGTGATATCGGAGAACAGCAGCACCTTCTGGTTAGGGAATTTATCCGAATTATCGGCGGCCGCAGCCCGGCACTCGTCCAGATACAACCGGTTGTATTCGTCCTGGATCTTGTGCAACGGCCGCAGCAGGACGCCCTGGATCATGGACTTACCCGAGGAGGAAATACCAACCGTGGCTCCCCACATGCTCAGGCACACCTGCCACCTGGAGGGTGTCTGGGCCCGCAGGGCGGAGCCGATAGCGGCCGAGGCGCATTGCAGCAACGAAAGCCCAATAAAGGCCCGCTCACCGTGCATGTTCTCCACCAGCTGGGCAATCAGGGGTTTAAGCCGGTCAGGAAATACGTCCAGGGGAAACACCAGACCGGCCCGGCGTTTCTTGGTTTCTGCTTCCAGGTCGTCATCGGTGACCAGGGAGGCGTAGGCATTGGGTTGCTCCCCCGGTGGAGGGCCGGCTGGCTTTCTAAAGCCAGTATCGAGGTTAGGGTTATACTGGCGCATTAACTGTTGTAGTCGTTGTGAAGAAAAGCCTCGAGCCGCAGCGCCTCGGTTTCCGATAGATCAAATAAACCCACCGCTAGGTGCAGTTGCCTGGTTTCGGGGCGGAAGGCAAACTGACCGCTGGTTGAGATTATTAAGTTGGTCGAGAGCCGGTAAAAGCGCTCAGTGGGCACGTTGATCTCGGTGGTGTGATGCTGCACCGAGCGGGGGCCAATGACCTGCTGCTGGATAAAATCACCGCCCGGCTGGTTGTACTGCTGGTTGGTGGTTTCGTAGCGGGGACCGTAGACGTTTTTGGGTAACGCCGCCGCTACCTCCAGACTCTCGATCAATTCGACGGCCTTGTTGACGACCTCCTCGACGACAGTAGCATCGAGGGGCGAACCGACAGGCCCTAGCTGGGTGAGCTGGATCAGCTCCTGCTGGGCATCGGCAAACGCCTGACGCTTGGGATTTAGAACGGTGTTGGTGTTCATTTGCTAAAGGGGGTTACCACAAACTGGATGAACTTGGTAGCCTGCTCAGGGGTGTACTCCTGAATGAGTTGTTGGGCCCGTTCCGGGCTACTGATGTCAATGATTGTGCTGGCCACCACTGATCCGTTCGGGTGCCAGCCCCGAACAATCACCTGGTCCTGTTCCCCGGCCGTTATGTCCCGGTACAGCAGTACGTTGCCCAGGGGCGTTTCAACAATGCGCTCGTTCATGGATTGGACTGATTTTGGTTGCGGTGAAAAAGAAGGGATAGTACCAGCCAAAGCAGCACGCCCCAGCTTAAAGCCAGGGCGGCTGTCTTAGCCATAACGTGGAGCCAGGTCAGGACCTCGATCATGCGTTTAATTGGCTGGATGAGGTAGGGGTTGATCAGTAGTTTCCTCGGTATCAATCAGCTTCTCCAGAAAAGCCGTAAACTCGGGCTGCTTGGTAATGCCTGCGGCAAACAGCTCTGCCGCCACGTCGTGGGAGGCGTGATCGAGTTTGATTGATTTCTCGCCGTAGTGCAGTTCCCAAACCGAGGCAATCAGCCCGTAGGCCAGCGTACGTTCCCGGTCCGTTTCGACCATTTCCAGTAGGTCGGCTTCCTCCAAATCATCATTGATGTAGGCCGACATGGTAGCGCCCAGCAGAATAACTGACGGATCCAGGTGCGACATAGCACCCGAGTGGCGCAGGTAGTCGACCGTCTGCTTAAGGGCTTCGAACTTGAAGCTGCCTGGCTCGGCAGGGGGAGGCGTCGGTTTCTTCATCAGATCAGCCAGCTCACTCATCAGGCCCAGATCACCCCTCGACTCTTGCTGGCGCTCCCTGGCTCCCTGCTGCACCGTATCGGCAATGATTTTAAGCAGCCCATCGTCGGGCAGTTCTGACTCCTGGGTAGCGGTGCCAAGGGCCACCAGTGGATCCGGATACCGGATAAAATCCCAGCCTGACTGCTCCAGGCAGTTATAAGTAATCTGCTTCAGGGGAAAAGAGGTCTCGCTCAACCGGCCCAGCACCAGCCAGTCGGCTTCCTTACCACCATACCCGTCATCGAGTAGCAGGTCTTCGGTAAGGGGCAAACCCGCTACCAGTACGTCCTGCACTGGGTTGATGGAATACGAAATTGTTGGAAATTCCACCAGCCCGGCTGGTGTGTTCAGTTGTTTGGTCTCGATAGTCATCTGTCTATGAGTTGATTGGTGAAAGTGTATAGCCCAGCATGGCCAGCGCCTGCTCAAAGGCATCGAACGCCTGCACGCTGGCCTGGGTAAGCAGGTCGGATAGCTTGGTTTTGCCCGCTGAATTGGTCAAAAACACGATGGTTTCAGGCTTGCCGGAACGGCTGCTGTAAGCCGTCGACGAAACGGCAACGTACTGGGTCAGCGGACTACCAGCTCCGATGATAGGCTCGGCCAGCGTTCTGACCGGGCAGGGTGGATCGAGCCGGTAAAGCTTGACCCGGTTGGTTGACAACCACCCCTCTGAGGGGCCCAGCTCATGAAGGAAGGTGGCGGTTTTTGGGGCGTCCATTGGTCTTCAGTGCTTTGGTCGTTGGCAGTCGCTCATCGAGCGGATTGCGCCTTTTTTTCAGGAGAAAGGGAATGGCAATAGCCATCCCTAAGCCAAGTGTTAGTATGCCGATCATAGCCCCTTTACCTCATCCACGATGTTGCGGATCGTTTGGTGGTTCCACACGTCGATGATGCTTCTCAGGTTGGCCAGCAGACCCGTCAGGTTATAGGGATCAGTTGGCTGCTCGGGGCGAAGGAGCTGCCCCTTCTGGTGAAAGGCCACGGCCTCCAGCGCGCCGTAGAGGTGGTTGGTGGTCTGCTCGACACAGACCCGGTCCTGACCCAGTTCCCAGGCTTTGAGCGCCGGAGAGGAGTGGGAGTTGGTTTCTTCTGGTGGCATTGTCTGGTTAGTTAGTGGGCTTCTTACCCGGTGCTACAAGATCCAAGTCGGGTCGATTTGCATTGGCGCTCTTCCCATCTTTGCGCCACGAGGCCGCCACCCAGGGGTGTCTGGCCGTCGTAAAAAGCGGATCGGCCACCATCCCCAGAAATAGGTTGAGGGCCACGTTCCACGTTACATCCTTGACCCGGTACCCCTTCCGGGTATGGGTTGCTTTCTCCCAAGCACTGCGAGCTGGCTTATCCTTCTTCATGACCGTGACCGGTTCAAGATGGCCTGAATCGTCTGCATCTGACCCGTGTAGTGAGCTGGGATTAGGGTGAGCCCTAACTTCCGGGCGCGCAGCTTGGCGGCAGCACAGGCTTGGTACTCGCTCACCTGGGCATGCCGGGTGAGCGTACTTTTTTTATACGTTTGCATTCTCTTTTGCAGAGGTTTATTACCCCGGTTCTGTTCCTAGGCAGGCCGGGGTTTTTTGTTGGAAAATGTACTGGGTAAGCGTACTGGGTACTTGTCAATCTAAAAGGTTGATTTTCTGACGTTTAAATACCTTCGAGGTAGCCGGTTCCTCCTGGCCAGACTCTACTTTTAGGTCTAGCCGTTCTAGTAGTAGGACCAGTCGGTTGGTCGCCTGTAACCCACCGCGCGAGTTGACGATATTGGTTAGACGCGAGTAGCCCGTTATCCCCTCGAAATACTTGTCCTCGCTGGCGATGCGCTCGGCCAGGTCCTTCAGCGTCATTTTTTTTGGTATCAGCTTAGTTAGCCGTTCGCGCCAGTGCTCGACCGTCAGGGGGTCGGTGTAGACCGTTCGTTTATTCGCGTTGCTCATGAGTTGCCTGAATAATGCCAGTAGACTACATTTACACAGCATTATATACCGTGTAATGTTTAAATATTACAAAGGTAATATTCTATTACTACATGTCAAGCGGTAGGAATATTTTCTTTTTGCTGAGTAGTATTTTTTAAGATGAGCGAATTCGGACAACGCCTACGTCAGCGGCGCGAGGAAGTGGGAATGAGTCAAGACGAGCTGGCTAGAAGAATTCTCGTGAAAAGCGGAAAGCAAACCATCTCGAAATGGGAGCAGGGTAAGACTGTGCCAGATTTGACAGAAATCCTTCGAATTGCGGAGGTTTTAGACGTTACCGCAGCCTGGCTCGTGGATGGTACAGAGGCCACCACGTCAACTATGCAGAAGCCACCTGTGGGCTATGTGCTAATGCCTTCTGAAGAAGTTATCGATATGCAGCGGCGTCTACTTCAAAAACAACAAGTTGAATTGCAACAACAGCAATCAGAGTTGCAACGACAGAAGGTCTAGGTGCTCATACGAGCTCTACTTCTACTCAACTCGTCAATTAATAGTGTCGGACTACTAATCAGCAGCCAACTCCTTGAATGAATAATTACATAATTATCCTCCACGCATTCAGGGCTGCATGAAAGATATAATCCTGACAACCGTAGCTTGTTTGTCCTTTTTGGTAAGTGGTCTTCTGGTCTACTGGCGGGAGAACAAAAAACTGTTTCAGGAGAAAATCTTCGAGCAAAAGCTCGGAGCCTACAAGGAGGTTCTTGAGGAACTTGGGATGTATTACGAGGATGTTTTTAGCTTTTTAAATTTCTTTCAGTACTACGACAAATCTGAAGAACAATGGCTGATTGACTCCAAACCCTACTTCGATGAATACTTTCCAAAAGCTTTTGCGCTAAAACGGCTCTACTACAAGAATCTGATTCTGTTACCGGAGCCCCAGTTGACCCATCTTAATGAGACACTGGGGCGATGCATTCGCCACATAACTGTCCATCACCACATACATACGACTATTCCTTTCGATTCGCATGACGAGCTCTACGACTTGATTGCCACCTTCGCTGAAAAAGCAAGGGAAGACCTGAGCATCAGCGTTCTCAATGCGGCGCTGAATAAACGACTGGCGCAGGAGTTCTATCCCATCAGCCTGCCTAAAAAGGCGGTCTATGAGAGAGGAATGTAAAGAAGGCAGCAAAGCATTAATATGGCTTCAAGCAAATAAAGCGTAGCATACCCTAAAAGGCGATGCGCGACATAGCTGAAACCGAGGGTGCCAATGGGGAGGTGAATATGGCTATAGTCAGGCCCCTGAGTAGCCCAGAAGATGACCAGTTGTGAGGCTGAAAAAAGAGACCAGTGTACGGACTCGGAATCCAGCTCGAACCGAGGACTTCTTTTTGACGGCATGGTCAAGTTTTGATTGAGAGTAGACTCACAGCAAGTTCCGAAACGCAAGTCAACCAACCAAAACAAGCGATGTTGCCACCGCTTGACATAAAATATTATTCGTTTGATAATCAGTTAATTGATTTCTGTGTAAGGAATGCATACGAAACGCCCGAAAATGGCAAGCGATCAAGGAAAAAATGTGCCTCTACTGTGCTTTAAAAGCCTTTTTGGGAAGAATATAGTAATGATTCAAATCCCTGCGTCTCCAC
>NZ_WAEL01000014.1 GCF_011742925.1 Fibrivirga algicola | reverse complement strand
TTGATTCGTGACAGTACCAGTATCACGTTGAAGTAATACTGAAAGAGCTGACAGGTCTTTTCTACGTGCGCCTGTCAAGTATAGTTGTTCACGATTGGTTCGCGAGACAGGCCCTTCGCCAAGTTCGCGAACCAATCGTGGCTAGATAAAGTACATCGTATCGGTTCAATCAGGCAGCTCGTCAATGCTTTTGGGCTCGATCTTAGGCTGTGCATTCATTTTGTGACGGTACTGACTGGACGTTTCGTAGGCTAGCTGACGAGCCCTCATGATGCTGCCCAATGGCCGGTGCGCTGGCAAACAGTGAAACGGGTTAAATGTCAGTACATCGTCGGCATAAACCCGTCGGGCGGGACTGTATGCGTTTTGGGCTGGAATAATGATCTTGCCAATTGGCTGATACGGACTCTTTTCCTGGGACCATTCCACGGAGCCATCTTCCACTGGCATTGCGTCCAGATCAGTGCATAACTGCGCCCGAAGCTCGTATTCGGCACCTTCACGCACAAAGAAATCAACCACCAGATCGCGCAGGGCGGAGTCATTCGAGGCATCGATTTCCTTACCTGTTAGTGCTTTTACGTTGTCAGACAGTGGCGTGGCAGATAGCTTGGCGATGTAATCACCGTAGCGTAGCGCGGCCATTGTAAAGAACGTCTCGCCCAATATATGGGTATTGGGCTTGCCTACACCCAGATCGTTCGGCTCCAGATTTAAGCCAACGACATCCAGTGCTTTATTAACGCCTGTGATGAGTTGCGACTGTATCGTCTGTACTTCCTGGGGCAGACTAGCCTGTTTTTCCAGCTTTAGCTGCTGCTCCAGGTATGTCTCTACCGTACCTGTTGGAATGACCGGATGGTTGACGAGCAGAAAATCCTGGGTGACAGCATCGGCTTCATCAGGTAAAAATTTCTGACCGTCCACGCCAATGACCTTGATTGCGAAACCACGGAACGTAGGTTGACCGTCGGGCATAATAGCGCCCGGAGCAGTTGACAGTCGAATGATAACTGGGTACGTTTTTGGGGTTTTGAACAGACCCTGAGCCAATTCCTCCGGCAGGTGATCGTAGATCTGTAAGTCGGCCCGAAGGATACCATGACTCTTGGCGTGCGCGTCGCGAATGGCGTGGCGGTGCTTATCGAACATCATTCGATTCACCCGGGCCATCGACTCAACAACCTGACGCGTTTGTTCGTCTTCATTGGGTTGTTTAACTTCTACACTATCTGAATAATGAACATACGTTTGGTGATTGCTTGCCATAGTCCTTCCTCTGTTTTGGTCAACGCAAGCATTAACAGCCGACGTATTGTATTGTTCTATATTTATAGCATAGGAATAGTAGAGTAAATGGTTTCACTGGCTATTTGATTGATAACAAAAAAGGCGGCCACATTGGACCGCCTTTGGTATTAGGTAGTTGATTGCTGCTACTTCAAATTCAAGTCGTCGATCACTCGCTGCACTTTAGCTTTCAGGGCGGCGTAGGTATCGTCAAAAGCTTCTTTGCTTGGGAGCGGCTCGTTTACGCTGACGTAAAACTTGATCTTTGGTTCGGTACCAGATGGGCGCGCCGATACTTTGGTGCCGTCGGCTGTGAAGATTTGCAGCACGTTGGACGATTCGATGCCTAACGTACCTGACTCGATCTGCGTTGTCTGCCCCGAAGCCATGTCCAGCCTGGTTAGCGCATCGTAATCATCGACCCGAACTACAGGTGAGCCCGCAATTTCTTTGGGTGGATTAGCGCGGAAATCGGCCATCATCTGCTGAATTTCTTCAGCACCGGCTTTGCCTTTTTTGGTCAGCGATACTAGCGCTTCGTAGTAGAATCCCGTCTGCTGATACATTTCCATCAGCAGATCGAACAGGCTGAGGCCTTTGTCTTTGGCGTCGGCGGTGAGTTCGGCAATCATCGTGCAGGAAGCGATGGCATCTTTATCACGCACAAAATCGCCGATGAGGTAGCCGTAGCTTTCTTCGCCGCCACCGATAAACTGCTGCTTGCCTTCCAGTTCACGAATCACCTGGGCAATGTATTTGAAGCCGGTCAGCGTGTTGTAGCAGGTTACGCCATACTGCTCGCACAGTTTGTCGATCAGGTCGGTGGTAACGATAGTTTTTGCCACAAACTCGTTGCCGGTCAGTTTACCCGCATCTTTCCAGGCCCGCAGCAGGTAGAAAATAATGAGGCTGGCCATTTGGTTGCCGTTCAACAACTCAAACTCGCCGTGGTGGTTCCGGGCTCCGGCTCCCACACGGTCGGCGTCGGGGTCAGTGGCGATGATCAGGTCGGCGTTCTGGGCCTGCGCCTGGTCGAGGGCCATTTGCATGGCGGCCCGCTCTTCCGGGTTCGGCGATTTCACCGTTGGGAAGTTGCCGTCGGGCTGTGCCTGGGCTTCTACCACGCTCACGTTGGTAAACCCAATGGCTTCCAGCGCACGGGGTACCAGCGTAATGCCTGTTCCGTGGATGGGCGTGAAGACAATGTTCAGATCGGCCTGCCGGGCAATTACGTCGGGGTTTACCGCGTTTGACTTTACCCGCTCGATATACGGCGCGTCGATCTCTTCGTCGATCAACTGAATCTTCGTTTCAACGCCATCGAACTTGATGTCACCGACGCTCAAAATCGCGCTTACTTCATCGACAATATTCTTGTCATGGGGCGATACCACCTGCGACCCATCATTCCAATACACTTTGTAGCCGTTGTACTCGGGTGGGTTGTGCGAGGCCGTAACGACTACGCCCCCCTGACAACCCAGTTGCCGAATCGCAAACGACAGCTCGGGCGTGGGGCGGAGGGCCGAAAACAGGTACACCTTGATGTTATTGGCTGAGAAAATATCGGCGGCAATCCGGGCAAACTCGGGGCTCATCCGGCGGCTATCATGGGCGATGGCCACGCTGATATCCTGTCCGGCAAACGATTTATTGAGGTAGTTGGCAAAACCCTGGGTGGCGGCACCAACTGTGTAGCGGTTCATGCGGTTGGAGCCCACGCCAATTACGCCCCGAAGGCCCCCCGTTCCGAACTCAAGGCTACGGTAAAACGAATCGGTCAGTTCGGTGGTGTTGCCGCTGTCGAGCAGGTGTTGAATGCTGGCTTTCGTATCGGCATCGTAAGGGCCGCTGAGCCAGGTATCAACGTTCTGTTGCGTCGTGGCGTCAAGTTGTTGCGTAGTCATATACGTCTGAAAAAGGGAAAGACTGGTTTTGTCTGGGCGAAGTTAAGCGATGGGCTTATGTACTGCAATTCATTCGATAATGTACCTGAATTTACGCCATTTAATTTTGATAAGCAGTAAATAATTATTGTTTATCAATAAAAATTTATTGATGTTTGCAGCGGACTTAACTTTGAACTACATGGAAAACGCATCGCTTCCTCGCTGGCTTGCTCGATTATTCGCGGTTCTGTTTTATGGGCAACTCCTTGTGTACGTCACATCTGCAGGTGTTCTACTTTATCTGATTGCTTTCGGCTTGCCCGAAGGCGGAAGGTGGACGATGACCGCAAATGTTGATGGAATCGTTTCAGCGCCAAAGTCAATGCCTAAAACTGGCGAAGAGCTCAAACAATGGTCGAAGCCAACCTTTGAGCTTGTCCAAGACTCAGTTCGCTCGCTAAGTCTTGACCGGGTAGATGACTCATTATACTTGTCAATAAAAGGACCTGTTGATCTAACAAGACTTCCATTGCCGTTATGGCTAGTGGGTAGTACCAGGTTACTGCTGGCCCTGCTCGGAATTTTTACAAGTTACATGTTCATGAAATTATTCCAGAGCCTGGCCGATAGACGTGTTTTTGATGAACAGCAGACTAGCCGACTTACCCGAATTGGGCAGGGTTTGCTCGTATTTACGATGCTCAACGTAGTGACCAAATGGATGGCTGGTGTAGGAACTTCTGATTATCTGGAATCTTATGGCTTTATAATCAGTGAACCTACCGAACAGAACTATAATTTAGGTGTGAGTGCACCTTCCTCTGACGTAATTATGGTGCTAACCGGCCTCTGCATTCTAGCTCTTGCGCAGGTTTTCAAATACGGCATGCAATTGAAACAGGAAAACGAGCTAACCATCTGATCGTCATGCCCATAATTGTAAACGTTGATGTGATGATGGCGCGACGGAAGATGTCGCTGACCGAACTGGCCGAAAAGGTTGATCTGACGCTGGCAAATCTGTCTATCCTGAAAACTGGAAAGGCGAAAGCCATCCGGTTCAGCACGCTCGAAGCCCTTTGCCAAGCACTGGATTGCCAACCTGGTGATCTGCTCGAATACGTACCTGAGGCGGCGCATACGGTGGTAACAGACTGATAATGGATGTCAATTTACGGGTATCGGTACCGCTTAGGCAAAATGCTGTAACCCAAACTGGTTTGTTTCCACAGATATCTATCTTGTACGTAATTAACCGATGAAAAAACGGTTGTGCAACGTACATGCGCCTGCTTTCCAACCCTACAGACCGATAAGGTATCTCCTCCAAAACATACGACTATGAACCGTGTCATTTTATCTCTTTCCTTGTTGTTCACCACCGGCTTGTTCGGGTTCGATGGCGCTACGTTTCAGGTAGAAAAAACCTTTTCAGATCGAAAGATAAAAAAGCTGGAGATAAAAATGTCTCAGGAGTTCGGTACTAAAGTGGCCGTAAAGGTGATCAGTCGAAATGCCAGAAAGGAAATCACTAATCTGGAATTTGTCAGATATAGGCCAGACGGCAGTATGACTGTATCCTGCTCATCCGATAAGTTTGGTTTACTGATCGTGAGCAAAACAGGCTGTCGCATTGCCGATGTAGGCCATGAAGCAGATATCAACATGGTCGGCAAATGACCTGAGCCAGTCTACTGGAGCGAGCGCCCAGTTCCCTCACAGATTCTAACGACTCGCTACCGGTTTAGTTGATCAGCTACTTGTTACGCTCTGTGGCAGGGAAATCAACGGAAAAGAAGAGGGGATATGCAGTCGGTTTTGTTTCGGAGTTCGGTGTTCGTTTTGCTTGCCTGTCAGTTTGGCTGCGGAGGCGAGAACACTTCGTCGAATGTGCAATCGCCTGGAGCCGAAAAAACCGGGAAGACAAAAACGCTGGAAGCGGGGGCCGATCTCTTGCAGAACAAAACACCGTTGTCGAAATTGAACATGTATCTCGATGGCTTCCACTTCTACAACGGCGACCTACGGAGCCAGATGGAAGCGCACCATTACTGTTCGGTTATCAACGACGATCTCATTCAGTGCGTGATTTTCGATGGCAACGGAGAGAACGCCAAGATCATGGGCGTTGAATACATTGTTTCCGAAAAGCTTTTCAAGACCCTACCTGCTGAGGAGAAGACGCTGTGGCACAGTCACAGTCACGAAGTGAAATCAGGTACGTTGATCGGACCCGGCTTACCGCTTGCTGCCGAGCACGAACTGATGGAAAAGCTGGTATCGACCTACGGCAAAACGACGCATACCTGGCATACAGACAGGGAATTGGCGTTGCCTGTTGGCCCGCCGCAGATCATGATGGGCTTCACTAAAGACGGACAGCTAGATCCCAGGCTGGTAGCCGATCGGGATGAGCGGTTCAAGGTATCATCGCAAGAGAAAAAGGCGAATCGGGCCGATATTACTACCCCGCCTGTTCAATCCGGTGCTAACGCCTGGGAGCGGGGTGAGGTACGTCAGCTAACAGTAACCAACCGGGCCGATGCTGCCCACCGCCACAGATCAGCGACCCACTAGTTGGCCTTACCGCCGATCCGCCTTTTGCCTTCGTCAGATAGGGATCGGCTGCGGGTCATGGTCTTGATGAAGGAGGTTCGGCGAAAACGCAACGCCGACCAGTCACTATCAACGGCAACCATGCGGACCGGTTCGAAGCCGGCCTCGCCGAACGAAGCCCAGCCGGTGTCGCGATTAAATTCGCAGCGGTACTTCTTCGATGATTGTTTCGGATAAACCAGCCAGACTACGACGTCGCCTTCAGTATGAGCAGTTACCCAGTCCGCCATTTGTTCGACCTCAACCAGTTGCTGCACAAACGCCAGGACAAAATCAGCGCTATCGGTTGCCGAGGGCTGTTGCGAAACAGCTATGCGCTCAGCAAAAGCAGCCGACAGTGGTGCTAATTCTGTGGGTACGTCGACCAGCAACGCCTGTTGCTGATTAGTGAGGTTCAGCTTTTTGAGCAGTGCTTCCATCCTGAGCTGCTGGATTTGAATTGAGCTTACTGTCTGGTAGCTGTTTTGTTTACGCAAGGCTTACCTCGTTAAGCCTTGCGTAAACAAAACAGCTGCTACACGTACCGCTCCGTAATGTGGCGGGCGCGTTCCTGGGTTTCGATCAGCAGCGGGTGGCGGGGCGATGCCAGGGCTTCTTCCAGGTCAGCGATGGTGTCTTTGAACAGGAAATAAACCGGCACCTCATGATTCTCTACTTTCGACTTCAGGTACACCAGTTGCGGACGTGTTTCGGCCAGTGCCGCCGCCGCGTTGTACTCAGCTCTGGCGCGGTTCCAATCGTCGTCGGTGGGGCCAAAATGAATGACCTGCTCGGGGAGCATTGTGGCTTTGCGAGTAGCCAGCTTGGCGTCGAGTTCCGTCAGCATTTGTTTCAGGCGGTGCGTATCCTTGCCAGTGCGTATCCGTTCGCGCAGCGATTGCCGAATCAGGTACGTGAGCGAGTCGCTCAGGTTCATGCCAATCTCGGCCATCTGTTTAAAGATCAGGGAGGTCGGCGACATGCCCGGAATGGTGTTTGGGTCGTGGAACAGAATGCGCTGCGGTTCGCCCGGTTCGTCGCCACGAGCAGGCCCTTCCGGTGTCAGAAAGCCGTCGATGCGTGAATAAACGTTGATGCCCAGTTTGGTAAATAACTGCTCGATACCTACCTGAATAGCCCGGTTGTTTTCGAGGCTGGTGCCAACAGGAATCCGCTTTTTGGCAACGCTGTTGAGGTACTTCGTTTCGTAATCGAAGGCCTCGGCATTATAGATTTCGGTGGGGGGGAGGGCTACGGCCAGACCGTCATCGTCTTGAATTACGCCGCACGAGAACTCCTGTCCGCTAATGAATTCCTCAAAGAGCAGTTCGTCTTCGGCGTTGACCGATGCCAGTGTGAAAATCCGGTCCGCATCCTCGTCCGCTTCGTCATCGAGCTTCTCGATCAAATCCGCGGGGTGCATGGCGTATTCGCCTGTGTTTTCGATAATCAGCGGGTACCCAATGGCCGAACTGAGCGTAGCCGTGCGCTGCGCATACTCGTGCTTGGCCTGCTCGTCCATAGCGGCCCAGTCGGACAGGCTAAGCGTGGTGGTGAAGAAGCATTGGCCAACGGCTTTCTGGAACGTACCCAGGTCGTTCTCCCGTACAATCGCCACACCGATAGACGACCCCTGATGCGGTGCTTTCACCACAACCGGCAGACCCAGATGGCTTACCAGCGAGGTAAAGAACGCACCCTGGTCGGCCTGATTCCACACGTCGCGGGTGATGGTCGCCGTTTTTTTCTGCTGCCCGTTCACCAGGGCAATCAGGTTATTCTGCAAAATCTTGTTGATTCCCAAACCCGACCCCAGAATGCCCGGCCCGGTGTAGGGCATCTTGTGCCATTCGAGCAATCCCTGAATAGCACCGTCTTCGCAGTCGGGGCCGTGCATAGCCAGAAAGGCCATGTCGAAATAGTCTTCGAACCATTCGGGTTCAACCTGCTCGCCTGGAATAACGTCTTCTTCTTCCAGCGATTCATCGTACACCGAAAACCCGTCTTGTTCGGGGAGGGCCGCCCGGATCGACGTGTTCTCCAGAAACTCAGGTTCTACAATATAAAAGCGCCCCCAACCGCTGACAAATACCAGCACAGGGTCGAACAGGGCTTTATTCAGGTTCGCCAAAGCGGTACGTCCGCCGGCAAATGACACGTCGCGCTCCCGCGAGGGGCCACCAAAGAAGATACCGATGCGCATAAAAGAGGGGGTTTGCTGTTTGTCGTTTGATGTTGCGTGGCTTGTTCACCTTTGGGATGATAAGCTACGCAACATCAAACGACAAACAGCAAACTAGTTTTAAAGAAGAAGTCCTGCCAGAGTGGCTGACATGTAACTAGCTAACGTTCCGCAGATCAAGGCTTTGAAGCCTAGTTTGGCCAGGTCGGTGCGGCGGCTGGGAGCCAGTTCGCCGATGCCGCCAATCTGAATAGCGATTGACGAGAAGTTGGCGAATCCGCACAGGGCGAAACTGGTAATGGCAATGGTTTTCGGATCAAGCGTTGGTTTTAGCTTTACCAGCTCAATGTAAGCAACAAACTCGTTGACCACCATTTTGGTACCCATCAGCGCACCGGCGGCTTCAACGTCTTTACCCGGCACGCCCATTGCCCAGGCAAATACAGAGAATAATTTACCCAGCAGGTAGTTGAGGCTCAGGACCGGGAATCCGGCCAGGCTGCCCGCTTTACCCAGCAGCATATCGATCAGCGAAATAAGGGCAATGAAGCCGATCAGCATGGCTACTACATTGAGCCCCACCTTGAGTCCCTCACTGGCGCCGCTGGCAATAGCGTCAACCAGGTTGGCGTGTACTTTCTTGATCTCGATATTGACGACCCCCTCAGTGGTTGACTTCTCTGTTTCGGGAAACACGATCTTCGAGATTACCAACGCGCCTGGTGCTGCCATGATGCTGGCAGCCAACAGGTAGGGCGCTGGTACGCCCAGCGAAATATAGACCGCCAGCACACCACCCGCAATACAGGCAAAACTACCCGCCATTGAGGCCAGCAGCTCCGAGTTGGTCATGGTAGCCAGGTAAGGCTTAATCATGATCTGGGCTTCAACCTGCCCCACAAACGTACTTGCTACGTTCGAGAGGGCTTCGGCACCACTTACGCCCATCAGTCGCTTCATCACCCGTGCCATTAGCGCTACAATGCGTTGCATGATGCCGAGGTGATAGAAAATGTTTACCAGCACCGCTACGAAGATGATGGTTGGAATAACTTTGAAGAAGAAGATGAAGTCGTTACCACTACCGAATGCCCGCGACAGAACATCTCGATTAACCAGTGAGCCAAAAACGAATGCAGCCCCTTTGTCCGCATTTTCGAGCGCTTTGTTGACCAGGAATCCCAGGTAATTGAATACGTTCTGACCGAGATCAGTTTTCAAGACAAAGACCGCCAGCCCAAATTGTAGGGCCAATCCTACACCTACAGTACGATAATTAATGGCTTTACGGTTGTTTGACATTGCAAAGGCAATGCCCAGGATCAGGACGATCCCAAGTAATCCGGTGAAACGCTCCATGCGGTCAGGTACGGTGCAGAAAAAAGGTTCTTACTGATGTTAGCGGACGAAGGTACGAAAAAACGCCCCTTTCCAGCCTGTAGCTGTTACCTTCGTAGTTGGAAACGGCGTTTGCCGTCTGTTCCTTATTTCGACTAACTAGTATGCAAACCAACGACATCACCCCTGAGGATATTGAGGATTTAACCCTTGCGGTTCTTTATCTGACCGCATGGCGGCAGGAAGTCACCGACGAAAACGGGTACCCGCAGGGCAAATCGCTCATCAACTGGAAAGGCCACAGTTTCGACTCGCTCGACGCTCTGGCTGCCAAACACTATACAGACGGTAACCGTCGGAATAAATCGGTGCAGATCACCGAAGCCGGCGAAGCCCGGGCGCAGGAAATTCTGAAACGCCTGCTTGGTAAAGACTTCACCGTTACTGCCGAGCGGATCGTATAAATAAAAAGGTACCGCGGACTCAAGCCCGCGGTACCTTTTTATAATTGGCTAAGGTCCGGTGTAAAACCTGGCGATGGAGGTTCTTCTGGAAGAGGCACACGTACCTTTTCTATAAAGGAGAACTGCTTTGTTCTCCTTAAAACGTAGCGATACTGCGCTCGGTGCCTTCGGTTAAGTCGGCAGGTAGTTCGTCATTTGGCGGGGCAACGGTATCGTCGAACAGCCGGGCTTTCATCACATCTGTTTCGCTGATGTCGAAGAATTCAACCTGCATATCGAACGGTTCTGTTCCCTCCTCCGCTTCACACTTCTTATAGGTACCATCTTCCTGCAACTCGTACGCATTTACGGTATCGCGCAGGTTATAGTCCAGAATAAGAATGGCTTGCTGACGTACCCGGACATCGGCCAGGTAGAACAATGACTCGATTCGCCGGTCGAATGAACGTACCATGGCGTCGGCACTACCGCCGTATATTTTAGGTTCTCCGGCATTATGGAAATAAAATAAACGGGTGTGCTCCAGGTAGTTACCTACAATGGAACGAACCGTAATATTCTCGCTCAACCCTTTTCTGCCCGGCCGTAGACAACAAATTCCCCTGACAATCAGTCGGATAGGTACGCCTGCCTCTGAGGCCGCATACAGCTCGTCGATCACCGTTTTGTCTTCTACGGAATTGATCTTGATGCAGATACCGCTGGGCAGTCCGCGCCGGGCAAAGTCAGCTTCGGCCCGGATCAGGTCGATCAGCTGATTACGCATATCGCGCGGCGCAGTAATCAGGTACTGGTAACCGCTCGGCAGTGAATGGCCGGTGATCACGTTAAAAAACTCCGAAATATCGCTGGTATACGTTTCGTTGGTCGTCAGCAGACCAATATCGGTGTACATCCGGGCTGTATCCTCGTTGTAGTTACCGCTCGACAAGTGGGCATAGCGGACCACCCGGCTCCCTTCGTTCCGTACGACCAGCAACAGCTTCGTGTGCGTTTTGAATCGGCTGATGCCATAGATCACAAAACAGCCGGCTTTCTGTAAACGCTGGGCTTCCCGAATGTTGTTCTCTTCGTCGAACCGGGCTTTTACTTCGAACAATACCGATACGTGTTTACCGTTTTCGGCGGCTTTCAGCAACGCCTCGGTAATCCGCGATCGTTTCGCCAATCGGTAAACGGTGAGTTTAATGGCCAGTACATTGGGGTCTTCAGCAGCCTGCTCCAACAGTTGAAGCACCGGCTCGAAGTTGTTGTACGGGTGATGCAACAGAATGTCACGCTCCCGTATGGCTTCGAAAATATCGTTGATCTTGTCGCGCTCCAGGCCAACGGGTGGTACCGGTGGAAGCGGGGCGGGCATGTCGTTTTTAAAGTCAGGATGCCGGATAATTTGCCACAGACTGGTAAAGTCGATCAGCGACGTGGCTTCGAACAGATTCGTATCGTCGATTTCCCAGCGTTTTTTCAGCAGGCTGATCATCCAGGCCGAAGCGGGCGACTCAATTTGTCCGGCTTCGATCTCAACCCGAACAACCCTACCCAAGCGGCGATTTTTGATCTTCTGCTTGATCTCGTCCAGAAAGTCCGCTTCAACATCGTCGTTTTCTTCCAGCGTAAAATCGCCGTTCCGCGAAATGCGGAACATGTTTACCGATGAGATTTCGACGTTTCTGTAGAGTTTGCTCAGGTGCTGGCGAACAATCTCTTCGATGGGTAAAAACACAGTGACGTCGTCGCGCTCGAACGTCATAAAACGCGGCAGGTTAGCCGGAATCTGAACGAACGACAGCCGGTGGTTGTCACTGTCATCGTCGGGAGTTGGGTCACGGAAATCGCCGGACGGTGTAAACGTCACTACACCGAAGATCAGCACTTTGGCCAGTAGCACCGGAAATGTGTGCGTGTAGTCGTACAGCATAGGCGTCAGCGTCGGAAAAATTGTCCGATCAAAGTAGCTGGCTGCCTGCGTTTGTTCGTCTTCGGTCAGGTCGGCGTATTTGGCCAGCATAAGGCCATTTTCGGCAAAGAGCGGGAGCAATTGCTCGGTAAAGACAGTTTGCTGGTCCTGATTGAACTGCTGCATAGCCCGGAAGAGTGCTTTCTTAAATGGCACTTCACGCAGGCTTGAGTAATCAACTCGCTCTTTATGGTAATCGAGGTAGTTATACAGACTTCCTACCCGAATGCTGAAAAATTCGTCGGCGTTCGAGTCCGTGATCGCTAGAAATTTCAGCCGCTCCATCAGCGTCCGGTTAGGGTTACGTACCTGATCGAGCACGCGCTCATTGAACTTCAGCCAGCTAAGGTCGCGGCTGATGTAGTCGCTCTGCTCAATCAACGTGCTGACGCGTTCTGCTGATTTTGCCGGACTTAGATTACTGCCCGTATCAGCAGTGGCTGGGCGGCTGGTGAGGCGGGAAACGAGGTGGCCGATCAAATTACGGCCACGTTGGGGTTGCTCAGGGTTACGCATAAGTCAATGGTACAGGACGGCAATGCAAAAATAGGGTACTTAGGCAACGCACAAACAGGTTAATTCCGTCAGCAGATGCCTGTTACCTTTTTATTACGTAACAAAAAACCGGGCCTTTCGACCCGGTTTTCAATTAGACGTCTACTTTGGCATACTTGGCATTTCGTTCGATGAAATCCCGGCGGGGTGGCACTTCATCACCCATCAGCATCGAGAACACATGGTCGGCGTCGGCCGCCGATTCGATGGTCACCTGTTTCAGGCTTCGCTGCGACGGGTCCATGGTGGTTTCCCAAAGCTGCTCGGCGTTCATTTCACCTAAACCTTTGTATCGCTGAATGTTAACGGCTTCTTCACGGCCACTACCAGCCAGCTCACGTACGGCTAGTTCGCGTTGTGCTTCTGTCCAGCAGTAGCGTTGCTCTTTGCCTTTCTTCACCAGGTAGAACGGCGGCTGGGCAATATAGAGGTACCCGTTTTCAATCAGGGCGCGCATGTTACGGAAGAAAAGAGTGAGCAGGAGTGTCCGGATGTGGCTACCATCTACGTCGGCATCGGTCATAATAATGATTTTATGGTACCGAAGCTTTTCGAGGTTCATCTCGGTTTCGCCTGTCTCTTTATTCTTCTCCAGCCGTACGCCAAGGGCCGTCCAGATGTTTTTGATCTCTTCGTTTTCGTAGATCTTGTGCTCCATGGCTTTCTCCACGTTCAGGATCTTACCCCGAAGCGGCAGAATAGCCTGGTACGCCCGGTTGCGGCCCTGCTTGGCCGACCCACCGGCCGAGTCTCCTTCCACCAGATACAGTTCGCACACACGAGGGTCTGTATCTGAACAGTCGGCGAGTTTGCCGGGGAGACCCATACCGCCCATGAAGTCCTTTCGATCTGTCATGATGCGCGAATAGGCCAGATCAGCCGCAATACGTGCCTGTGCCGAAATCAATACTTTACGAACAATGGCCTGGGCGATCTTGGGATTCTCTTCGAGCCACATTTCCAGTGTTTCGCCCACCGCCTGGCTAACGGCACTCACTACATCCTGGTTACCCAGTTTGCCTTTTGTCTGGCCCTCAAACTGAGGCTCCTGCACTTTCACCGAGATCACGGCAGTCAGGCCCTTGCGGAAGTCGCCCCCCTCAAACTTAACCTTGGTCGCATTCTTCGGAATCAGGCCTGGGTTTTTCTCCAGGTACCGGCCAAATACCCGCGTAATGGCCGAGCGGAAACCCTGCACGTGAGTACCACCCTCGTGGGTATTGATGTTGTTTACATAAGACTGTACGTTCTCGCCAGCCTCCATGTTGTACATCATGGCTACCTGCACAGGCGTGGTGTACTTTTCGTTCTCGATGTAGATTGGCGCCATGTTGTCGAGCGCCTGCCGCGATTCGTCGAGGTACTTCACAAACTCGCTCAGGCCACCCTCCGAATGAAAGTCAGCGGTAAACAGCGGGTTGCCTTCTTCGTCGAGCTCGCGCATATCGGTCAGCGAGATGCGGATACCTTTGTTGAGGTAGGCCAGTTCGCGCAGACGACCGGCGATCGTATCGAACCGATACACTGTGGTTTCGGTGAAGATCGTCTCGTCGGGTTTGAAATGAACGGTTGTTCCAGTATCGGTGGCCGTCCCGATCTCGCGCACTTCGTACTGCGGCTTGCCAATGCTATACTCCTGGTCATAGGCTTTGCCGTCGCGGTGTACTTCCACGCGGAGCATGGTCGAGAGTGCATTCACGCAGGATACACCCACGCCGTGCAGACCCCCTGATACTTTATACGTGTCCTTGTCGAACTTACCGCCAGCGTGCAGCACGGTCATAACTACCTCGAGTGAGTTACGGCCCGTTTGTTTGTTATAACCCACCGGAATACCCCGGCCGTTATCGCGTACGGTGATCGAATTATCTTGGTTGATAGTGACTTGGATGGTGTCGCAATACCCAGCCATAGCCTCATCAATGGAGTTATCAACAACTTCCCAAATAAGGTGGTGCAGGCCTTTGGCGCCTACATCACCGATATACATTGCCGGGCGTTTCCGAACGGCCTCAAGACCTTCGAGTACCTGAATGTTATCGGAACCATACTGGCCATTGGGGTTGGCGACTTCTTCCTCCATTTCGGTGTCAACAGCGTCGTTTGTCATGCGGTATTTGAATGTGTTTTATGCGAAAAGCGGGTCCCGGTAAAGCCGAAAACGGGCATTTTGCCTACCTGTATCTAGCTTGTAAAAATACAAAAAATGTCGCTCATTTCCCAGCGAAATATCACGCTATGTCCTCCTAAAGTGAAGTTTTTAGTGGTTCCTATTCCGATCGTATCATAGCGGCAAAATTAGGCCATAAATTGGCCCGTTTCTGATGGGCCTGATGATTGATGTATCAACGCGAAAAAATCGGGATACACTAAATGCCCAACAGCAGTAACGTACTTACTATAAACAACTGGTATCAATGCTTGGTGCTATCAGGCTAAATTATAGCCACAGAATTGAGCCTAATTATAGGCGACTAACAGCCGATTGTGCCCTCGCTACGTACCCAGCTGAGGCCCGGCAGACTACTTAACGCCAAAATTGAGCGTGGTTTTCCGGATAAAGTACAATCCAGGATAAGAAGTGCATTAGTAGGTTACACACATAAAATAGTACTATAAAAAGAATATAGGGTAGTAACTAACTATAAGTTAGCATTTTAAAGTTTATGAAATATAATTTTGCATTAAAACCAAATCATAGATCAAATGCCTATTGCTAAGCAATTCCTAAAAAGTAAGCCTGTTGCCAAAGTAACGTTTGAACTGCCCGCCGAGGCCGTAACCGGTGCTAAAGTGGTATCGCTCGTTGGTGATTTTAACGATTGGGATGTGACTGCTCAGCCATTGAAAAAGCAGAAAGATGGTTCGTTCAAAGCCACGGTTGAACTGCCAATCGGCACGGAGTATCAGTATCGTTTCATCGTAGACGGTGAAACATGGGTGAACGACTGGGCTGCTGACAAATACGTACCTAGCCCAGTGTCGACCGACGAAAATTCGGTTGTTGTCCTGTAAAAATTAAGCGTTCATAGCCAAGAAATAAGACGGCTCTGCTAAGGCACCCTAGGGTACTTCAGCAGAGCCGTCTTATTTCTTGGCTATGAATTCTTTGTGCTTATCCCTGAAAACTATCCGACTCTACATAGGCCTTAATTAGAGCTAATTCGCCCTCTTTTCCGGGTAGTGAATTGCCGTGTTCCATACCGAAGATAAATGACCGGTTGGTGGCTTTGGCTTTGTCGTAAATGTGCTTGAAAATGTTCTTATAATTGATCTCACCGGTGGTCGGCTCCTTGCGGCCGGGGTTGTCGCCCATCTGGAAATAACCGATCTCGTCCCATGACCAGTCGATGTGTGGGATAATATGCCCCTCGTTTTTCTGCATGTGGTAGATGTCGAACAGGATCTTGCAGGCGGGGCTATTCACGGCCCGGCATATTTCGTAGGTCTGGTCGGAAGTACGCAGAAACAAATTGGGCGTGTCGCTAAGTGGTTCCAGTACCATTGTCAGGCCCGCAGGTGCCAGAATATCAGCCCCCCGGCGTAGCGCATCGATCACGTTGCCTGTCTGGATACCGATAGGCAGATTGCGCTCAAAATCACCCGGCACAACGGTCATAAATTTGGCGTTGCAGCGTTTGGCCGTTTCTACCGCGCGACGGCAGCCGTTCAGGAAAATGTCGACATGCTCTTTTTTACTGGCTGCCAGCGTGTTCTGGCCATTGCCGCCCTTGTCGACCACAAAGACGCCCATCTTCATACCGAGTCGATTCAACTCTTTGCCAATTTTTTCCTGCATGGCGGCGTCGCGGCCCATCATACCGTTGTCTTCAAGCGCCGTGAACCCCTGATCGGCCATAAACTTAAGCTGGTCGATAGGGTCTTTGCCCGCACTGTTCTCGAACATGCCGAAGTGGGGGGCATAATCGAGCTTAAACTTATTTTTAGCAGCCAGTTTAGTGCCGATTGCCGATTTGTTCGCTATCGACGTGGCATAGGTGGCCGACGTACCTGCAAAGGCAATGCCCGTTGCTCCCAGAGCTGTTTTTAAAAAATCCCGACGTTGGGTCATGAGAAAGGTGATTAAGTCTGACCCAGGCTTTACTTGAATTTAAGAATTTCCAGAATGGCGTCGCATTTCAATTCGCAATCTGATCGGCTATAGTGACGTCTGAAAAATCCTTTACAGTCAAGTAAATCCTGGTTATTTTTTCTTCAAAGTGCTTAGGTACGTAACCAGATCAACCAGTTCGGGAGTGCTCATCGCTTCCTGAAGGCCAGCCGGCATCATCGACGAATCCAGTTTTTTGATTGAGGTGACATCGGCTGTTTTGTAGTTCTGTACCAGCCCGCCGGGGAATTTCATTTGTAGGTCAGTCTCTGTTTTGCTCGACACGATGCCAGTCATAGTGCTGCCGTCTTTGAACTTCACTTCGTAGCCCTCGTAGCCAAAACTGATCCCGGCATCAGGATAAATGATGGCCAGATATTGTCCGTCTTTACCTAGTTTTGAGCCAATCTCCGACAATTTAGGCCCAAAGTCCTGCCCTTCGCCGTTTACCTGGTGGCAAACCGAACAATTGTTTTTGTAAACGGTAAGCCCTCGCGTAGCATCGCCGTTCATAGCCAGCAGTTCATTCACGCCCGGTAATTTTTTACCACTCCCTGCCGACGCACCTGATGCATTACCGTCGAGGTACTTGGCCGCTTCGGTGCGGATCATCTTGCGCCAGGCCGTTGATACACCCTGGTATGCCGCCCCCTTTAGGTCGCCCGTCAGCTGGCCTGACTTCAACAGCGTAACCACCAGATCTTCGCCATCCTGACTACCGCCGAGCGCACGGGTGGCTTCGCGGCGCAGGGGCATAGCGCGTTTCTCGTCGAGCGCTACCATTTTTAGGATGTCGAGTGATTCTTTGCTGCCCACCCGGCGGAGTGCTGTCACCATGTTCATGGCTGCATCAGCGTTCGGGCCGTTGATCGTTTCCCAGGCCAGCGCGCCGCCTTCCTGTTTCAGGAGTTGCCGGGCGGCACTGTTCCCGAGATTGTCCAGTGGTTTCAGGAGGGCGAGCTGCCGGAGCCGAACGTTTTCAGCGGTTGGATTATAACGCTGTACCAACTCCATGTACTCAGCGGTGCCATAGGTCTGGTTCAGCAGGCTTTGCAGCGCACTCGCTGCCGCGCCACTGCTGGTAACGAAGGCCGGATCGAGATGGCGAAGCGCCAGTTTGGTCACGTCGGG
The DNA here is from genome assembly GCF_011742925.1 of Fibrivirga algicola. Lineage (GTDB taxonomy): Bacteria > Bacteroidota > Bacteroidia > Cytophagales > Spirosomataceae > Fibrella > Fibrella algicola. Next base: position 63,621 of record NZ_WAEL01000014.1, on the reverse strand, counting down.
GTTGTTCTGGCCTTGAATCAACTGAAGCAGTGCATTCGACTTTTCCATACTGCCGGGGTTGAAATCGAACGCCCGGAAATAACGGAGCCGGTTAGCCAGCGGCACGTCGGTCTCGCCCGCCAGTCGCGCTAAGAGCGGCACGGAAGCGGCCGTACGGGCCCGCCACACTACATCGCGCCCACCTGCGTTGGCGAGCGGATCGTTGTTCAATTGCGTCAAATAAGCTGCGTAATAGGCATCCCACTGATTGTCGGCACCAATGCCGAGGGCTTCCAGATACCAGCGGTCTTTGCCGTCATGCTGAGCCGCCAATTGGGCCCAAAGGGCAGGGGCTTCGGCCGACGTGTTGCGACGCAGAGCCAGGGCACATTCGCGACGTACCTGCGCGCTGGGGTCGTTGACCAGCCGCTTCACGTACCCGATCACGTTCATTTTCTGCTCGCGGGCAGTACGTAAAGCGGTAATACGCAGGTCGGGGTTTTCATCTTTCAGAGCCGCTTCTACGTACTTCTGGCCGTTTGGTAGCTGGCTCAGCAGCCAAAGCGCACGCGCTTTCATGCGCGGATTAGTGGCTGAACCGTAGAGTTTAGCCAGTGGTTTTTCGGCTTTTGTGCCGAGTTTATGCAAGGCTGTCCAGCCCATGTACCGGATCGACATGTTGGGGCTTTGCAAGGCCGTAATAGCGCCACCAACGGTCGACACATCTGTTTTGGGAACTGACCAGGTTGAGTTTGGCGGCGCAATCCGGAAAATCCGGCCACGGTTTTGGTCACCGGCCTGATGGCCACCTACGCCAGGATCGTACCAGTCGGCAATCATCAGCGACCCGTCGGGGGCTACACAAACGTCGGACGGGCGGAACCACTGATCACGCGTACCTTCAACCAGGTTGGCGATGGTCGCTTTGTAGCCCGCGCCGTCTTTTTCTACGGGGTAGGCCCGCACCACGTTTGGTCCGGCATCGCAGTGAATGATCTGGTTCTGGAACGTACCCGGCAGTAGCGAGCCTTCGTACACGATGATGCCAGTGGGCGAACCCGCGCCGGTCTGTAGCAAATTGGGGACTACACCCGGGTCGTTCAGGTGCCAGTGGCGTTGCGGAATTTCTTTCTCCAGGTTGGTGCGGTTGGCGCTCCAGCCAGCACCGGTCAGCTCGTCGGTGTAGCCGTAGTTGCCATACTCCATGACGTAGTTGATCCGGACGCTCTTGTTGCCGTCGTCGTCGTTGTCCGACTGCCAGAGTGTTCCATATGAATCGACGGCCACTTCGAAGTTATTCCGAAAGTTTTGGCCCAGCACTTCCATCTCCGAACCATCAGGGTTGCAGCGGAACACCATGCCCTGCCGGTAGCCTTGTTTATCGATGGCTTTGCCCGTGTTTCGGTCGAAAATGGCCTTCCCGTCTTTGTCTTTTATCTGCTGGCCTTCGTTACCGAAGTTGAAATACCATTTTCCGTCGGGGCCAAACACAAAGGCGTGCATGCCGTGGTCGTGCTGATCGCCGCTGAGGCCCGTGAATAGAATCTCTTTTTTATCCGCTTTATCGTCGCCGTTTTCATCGGTGAACACCCAGACGTTAGGGCTATCCGACACGATGACTTTGTTGCCCTGCACCCAGATACCTAGCGGCGACTGGAGTTCTGGGCCCTGGTAAAACACCTTGCTCACATCGGCGGCACCATCGCCGTTCTGGTCTTCCAGAATCACAATGCGGTCACCGGCCGCGTCGGTAGGGTTACCGTTGATCGCTGGGCGGTAGTTGTACGCTTCGCAAACCCACACGCGCCCTTTTGCATCGACGTCGATGTTGGTTGGGTTCTTCAGCATGGGTTCGGCCGCGAACAGCGATGCCTGCAAACCAGGCGTGACGTTGAGGCTGGCCACCGCATTTTTGGGGTCATGCTTATCATCGTCGGACAGAGTGGCGAAGAACCGGTTCAGAAACGGAGTAGAGGCGCGGCTTAGGTCGGTAGTGGAATAAGCGCCCACAAAAAGACCGCCCGAAATAAGCGCTGCGGCTCCTGCTAGCCGAATCGTTCGTGCTGTATATAATCGAGTCATTGCTGGAAAAGACAGTGTATAGATGTTGAAAGTAACGAAATGGTGAGTTTTAACATCCGAATACTCAAAAAAGCCAAAATGGCTTGCCAGCGCCTTAGCAGTGGCCCTGGTCGGGTTGCTTTCTAACCTGAATTTTGCCGGGTACTTACCTTATTGTCTTAACGATTCCGCAACATTCCGTTAAAATTGGCTTTATCCAGCGCGGATACTTTTGCGGTTTTAAAACCAACCCGCGTTATGACAAGCACTAGTCTGGTCCTGTACTGAAAGGAGCAGCGCAAAATCGCCCGGATGCTTCACCGTCCGCCGCTACAGAGCCTGGCTGCAAACGTCTCTGTTCAACGGTGTCTCGGCTGAGCAACCCGTTTTGGGTCGTCATTGATCAACCCTCTTTTTAACCAACTTAACTAAACAGCAATGCAACGTAGTCTACGCTACCCACGGGAGTGGCGGAAAGGATGGCTCTATGCCATAGCCTGTCTGCTAATACTCAATACCCTGTCACTGGCTCAGGTTGCCATTACCGGTCAGGTAACCGACGCACAAAATGGCGAAGGAGTGCCGGGTGTCAATGTACTGGTGCGAAGCGCGGGTGGATCGAACCGCCAACAGGGAACAACAACCGACGTGAACGGCCGCTACACGGTGAACGTACCTGACGGGCAAGCGGAGCTTGTATTCTCGTTTGTTGGCTACCTGCCGCAGACGGTCCGGGTGGGAAACCGGACGACTATTAACGTGCAACTGGCTGCCGATACCAGAAATTTGAATGAAGTGGTCGTGACGGCATTGGGTATCAAACGTGACGAAAAAGCGCTTGGATATTCGACTCAAAAACTGGAGGGAGAAGCAGTCACCAACGCCCCGGCCAACAACGTGATCAATACGTTATCGGGCAAAATTGCAGGTCTTAATCTGACCAAAACCGATGGCCCAATGGGAAGCAGCCGCGTTACGCTGCGCGGCGAAAGCATCCTGGACCTGAACTCGCCCGGTGCACTGATTGTGGTGGATGGGCAACCGATCAATACTGGCTTTCAGGGGGTTGGCCACGGTGCCTACCTGGGAGGTGATTCGCCTGTTGACTTTGGCAGCGCCTTGACAGATATTGATCCTAACAGCATTGAGTCGATCAATGTGCTGAAAGGGCCGGCTGCTTCGGCACTCTACGGGTCGCGGGCTGGGGCGGGTGCCATTATTATCACCACCAAAAGTGGCAGCAATCAACCGAAGGGGATTGGCGTGACGGTCAATTCTTATGTGAGCGTCGACGACATTAACCGGTGGCCCGACTATCAGTATGAATATGGGCAGGGCACGGCCGGGCAGTCATACTACTCGTATGGCACCACCGCCGATGGCCCCGGCACCCAGAACACCAGTTCGGCCTGGGGCCCGCGCTTCGAAGGGCAGCAGTTTTACCAATACGATTCTCCGCGCGATGCGGCCGGAAACTTCACCGCCCGTACACCCTGGGTGCCGTATCCCGACAATCGGAAGAATTTTTTTCGGCAAGGCGTTACGCTGTCCAACAACCTGACCATTAGCAGTAACGGAGATAAGGGAACCTCACGGGTGAGTATATCGCATCTGAAAAATGAGTGGATTCTGCCCAACACCGGTTATCAGCGCATCAACGTTGGCTTCTCCAATCAGTCGCAGGTGTCGCGAAAGTTGTCGACGAACACAAAGGTCAACTACTACAATAAGTTCAGCGACAACCTACCGACGACGGGTTACAACAACCAATCGATCATGTACTTCACTGCCTTCCAGAATCCGAACATAAATCTGGATTGGTACCAGCCCTACTGGGAACCGGGCGCTGAAGGAGTGACGCAGCGGCATCCGTTCAGTTCGTTGATTGATAATCCGTATCTCATTAGTTACGAGATGCTTAATAAATCGAATCGGCACAATATTACCGGCAACGTGTCGGCTACCTACTCCATTATCAATGGCCTCGACCTGACCCTACACGGTGGCCTCGACGCAGGCTATGAGTTCCGATCGCAGCAACGGCCCAAGAACACCCAGAAGTTTCAGGAGGGGATGTATCGCCAGCAGAGTGTATTCAACATGGAGTCGAACATCGACTTCCTGCTTCGGTACAAAATTCGGCCCACCGGTAATTTTCAGCTGACGGCCAATGCAGGTGGTAATAGCCTGATTCAGTCACAAAAGCTAACGAACCAACTGGCCGACCGGCTTGTGATTCCGAACGTGTATAACCTGGCCAACAGCGAACAGCTTCCCCTGACCCGCAGTGACCAGGCCGAGAAGCGCATCAATAGCCTATACGGGTTCGTGAATATGTCGTACAAAAACGTGGCCTTTCTGGATATTACGGGCCGCAATGACTGGAGCAGTACCCTACCCAGGCAGAACAATTCGTTTTTCTATCCCTCAGCCACGCTCAGCCTGATTGCCTCCGATATCGTGACGATGCCCGGCTGGATCAACTACGCCAAGCTGCGCGGGGCATATGCCAGTGTTGGCTACGATGCCCGGCTGGGTACGTACAACCTGGAGAAAGTGTACGAGCCGGGCGTATTTCCGGGCGAGCTGGAAAATCCGAACATCATTGCTAATCCCAACCTGCGGCCCCAGCGAAACAACTCCTGGGAGATTGGTACGGAGTGGCGTTTCCTGAAAAATCGGCTGTCATTCGATCTGACCCTATACCGCCAGCTTACGATCGACCAGATTCTGTATGCACCGGTTGAGTACGCATCGGGCTACAACTCATCGCTGATCAACATGGGCAAGGTAGCCAACCGGGGTGTTGAGCTAACGATGAACGGCAGCCCGGTAAAGAGCGCGAAGGGCCCGACCTGGGATGTAACGCTGAACTGGGCCATGAACCGAAACAGGGTGGAGGAACTGAATAACGGGACAGGCAACGTGGTGCTGGCCAGGTACGTGGGGAGCCGGGTAACGGTTGAAGCGCGCGAAGGCCGACCACTGGGCGAAATCTACGGTTTGGGGTACCGCCGGTCGCCTGATGGGCAGATCGTATATGATAAAACGGGTTACCCGCTCCTGAGCGAGCAGTTTCTGAACCTGGGCAATTCAAGCCCAACGTGGCGAGGTGGCTTAACAAACAATGTCAAGTATCGCGGTTGGAACCTGTCGGTGCTGATTGAGCGGCAGCAGGGCGGTAACGTGTATTCGTTAACCAACTCGGTGCTGGGCGAACAGGGGAAAATTAAGGCAACGCTGCCCGGCCGGTACGATGGCATTGTGGGGCAGGGCGTAACTCAGAACGCCGACGGCACCTACGTACCCAACACCACCAAAGCGGCCAACATTGTTACGTACTACGGTAAGATCTACGGCCGAGATAACGTAGAGGCCAACCTGTTCGACGCCACCTTCACCAAGTTACGCGAGGTACGTATTGCCTACACGTTACCGGCCAAAACCCTGGGTAAAACATTCCTGCGCGGAGCCAGCCTCGGCATCTACGGCCGTGACCTCTACAACTGGACCCAATTCCCCGGCTTCGACCCCGAAACCTCTACGCTCGATAACTCAACCATTACCCCCGGCCTGGAGATCGCCCAGTTCCCGTCGACCCGGACGATGGGCGTTAACCTGACCATTTCGCTTTAATTCGTTATGAAAAACATAGCTTCTTTTCTGCTTGGTTTAAGTCTGCTCGCCAGTGTGAGTTGTACCAGCTCGATGAATGAATTACTGCACGATCCGGAAGCCGTTACAACGGCTACATCGGGCAGCTTTTTGAATACTGCCTTATTGAACGGGGTCAATATCGGTTTGAGTCGAAGCCACCGGCTGAATAATGAATTGATGCAGGTAACCGTGTCGCTGACAGACGGCCAGTTTCACCGCTATGTGCTCATTCCCAGCGAATCAGACTACCTCTGGAATAACTATTACCTGACGCTGACAAACGTGCAGGATATGTATGACCGTGCCAGGCAGACGAACAATCGCAACCAGATGGCGGCAGCCCAGACTGTTCGGGCGTGGCTGTATCAGAACCTAACCGACGCCTACGGTGATGTGCCGTATTCGGAGGCCTTAAAGGGCTATCCTGATTACCTCATCGCGCCAAAATTCGACGCGCAGTCAACGATCTACGCCGATTTGGTGAATCAGCTCGACTCGGCGAATGCGCTGTATGACGTCACAAAAACAATGACGCCGGGTACCGATGCGTTGTTTGGCGCCGATAAAAGCGCGGCAGGTACAGTGAAGTGGCGCAAGTTCACGAACTCGCTACGACTACGTTTACTAATGCGGGGTGAAGCCAAATCGGACGTGTTCAAACAGAAAATCCGGGAGATGCTGGCCAATCCCATGAAGTATCCGCTGATGGCCGCTCCTGAAGAAAGCGCGTCGCTCGTGTTTACGGCCGTCAACCCGCTGCTGAACCCATTTGCCGATGACCGTGATTACGATTTCAACGGGGCTAATGCCTACTCGACCTTCTTTATCAATACGTTATCCGCCTGGCAAGATCCGCGCCTGAATGTGTGGGCTACCAAAGTGAGCGGAAAGTTTGTGGGCGTTCCCAGCGGTTATCCGTTGGGTGATGCAGCAAAAGTGGCCGCCATCTCATCATCACGGTTGAACAAAACCCTGAAAACGTCGCCCTTGCTGGGGAACATCATGCAGTATGCCGAAACCGAATTTCTGCTGGCCGAAGCTGCGTTGAAAGGCTACAGCAGCGATTCGCCCAAAGACCATTACGAGAAAGGCATCCGGGCGTCGATGGCCTATTGGGGGGCTGCCATGCCGGCCGATTTTCTAACGCGCAAAGGTGTAGCCTACGCCGGTACGATCGAGCAGTTGATGACCCAGAAGTACATCTCCCTATTTTTTACGGAAATGCAGCAGTGGGCCGAATACCGCCGCACGGGCTATCCGGTATTGCCTAAAGGAACGGGGCTGGAAAACAATGGCCAGATGCCCGCCCGGATGATTTACCCCCTCTCTGTGCAGTCGCTTAACCGCGCTAATTATGCAGAAGCGTCGGCGCGTATTGGGGGCGATAACATCAACACAAAAGTATGGTGGGCTAATTAATGAAACCGATGGTAAACAGACGATCTTTCCTCAAATATATTGGCTGGTCGGGGGCCGCTGCCACCGCCTCGGCTCCGGTAGCGCTGGCCACTACGTACCCAGTTCAAACCGCTCCTAAGAGTGTTTCCGGTCGGGTTCTCAGTAACGGCAAGGGTATCGCCAATGTGGCTGTTACGGATGGGTATTCGGTGGTCGTGACAGACAAGGCCGGGCATTACTCGCTTATGCCCCACGCGTCGGCAGGCTTTATCTATATCAGTCTGCCGGCTGGCTACGTGATTCCGAATGAACGGGGCATGGCTCGGTTCTACCAGCCGATCACCGCCGGTAACGGAACGGCTTCCATTGACTTTAGCCTCGAAAAGCTTCCCGTCGATGACCGGAAACATCAGTTTGTGGTTTGGGCTGATCCGCAGATTATCTCGAAGAAAGATGCAGAGCAACTGAAAGCTCAATCGGCACCCGACCTGCGCGACCTGATAGCCAGCTATCCGAAAGGGTCCCTTTTTCACGGCATCGGTTGCGGCGACTTGGTCTGGGACCACTTCGAACTGTACGCTGACTATAAGGAAGCCATCGGTACAACGGGCGTACCTTTTTTCAACGTCATCGGTAACCACGATCTGGATCTTGATGCCCGAACAGATGATTACTCGGCTACTACCTTCAAGCAGCAGTTTGGTCCTACCTACTACTCGTTCAACCGGGGTGAGATTCATTACGTGGTCCTCGACGATGTGTTTTTCATCGGAACGGCAAAGAAGTACATTGGCTACCTGACCGAAAACCAACTGCACTGGCTTGAACAGGACTTAGCGCTGGTAAAACCCGGCACAACGGTGGTGGTAAGCCTGCATATTCCGACGCAGACGGGGCACAAACGCCGGGAAAACATCAAAGAAGACGAACTGGGTGGGAGTGTGTCGAACCGGAAACAGCTGTACGAGATGCTGAAGCCCTTCAACACACACATCATGTCGGGCCACACACACGTAAACGAGAAGTGGCAGGAGGGGCCGGTGATGGAACATGTGCACGGCACGGTATGCGGTGCCTGGTGGACGGGCCCGATCTGTACGGACGGCACGCCGGGCGGCTATGCCGTGTACGAAGTCGACGGCGGGGCTATTCGCTGGTATTACAAGTCGACGGGCAAGCCACGCGAACACCAGTTGCGGATTTACGAAAAGGGACGCGTAAAAACGGCCCCGGACCATATGACCGTGAATGTCTGGAACTGGGACCCCAAGTGGAAGCTGGAATGGCTCGAAGATGGAGTGGTGAAGGGGGTACCCGAACAGCGCGTTGCCCATGACCCTTGGGCGGCCGAATTGTACGCGGGTCCGGACCTGCCTAAAAAGCACAAGTTTGTTGACCCCACCATGACGGATCACCTGTTCTTTTTTCAGCCATCGCCCTCTGCGAAGAAAATCACGGTGCGGGCAACCGACCGCTTTGGTACGGTATATTCTGAGTCAATGACGTTTGCATAGTCCCGTCTTGGCTTTGCCTCCAACATACAGTGGGGGTAAAGCCGAGACGAGACTACGCAAATGTCATTGACCAATTATTTTGCTGCTGCGTTGCGCTTCCGCGTTTCGGCGGCTTTTTTGGCGGAGGTAGATCGCTCTTCAGCGGTGCGCGAGGCCGAGGCAGCACCCCCCTTTTTTCCGCCTGTTTTCACCGGCTCTTTATTCTCGGCTTTTCCACGGCCCGAACCGCTTTTTTTGCCGCCGCCCGAAATTTTATTCACCGTGGCCCAGGCCCGAGCCTCCGCTTCTTCTTCGGGTACGCCTTGTTTTTCGTACCCCTCTTCAATATGCTCGGCCTGACGAATCTGCTTATCCGTGTACGCCGATTTATCTCCTCGTGGCATAGCTGTAGGTTGTTAAGTTGTATTTATATTTTTGTCGATATAACAAATAGGTTTATTAACTGTTTTTGCCAGACCCAGTCAGGTGCTACACTGTTTGCGTAAGATTATACCGCGAAAAGGCTAGACAAAAACAAGCTATTGCAATGCGTAAATGAACTGATTGTGAACGGCGTTCCTCTAGCGGCTATATTTAAAATACCGCTTCAGGTACGTTCAACAACTTTCTTCATCATACCGATGCATATGCGCAACCCTATACGTTTTTTCGTTCCTCTAGTAGCTTGTTGGGTTAGTAGTTACCCAACGGTTCACGCGCAGTCAGCTAGCCCGACGCCTAAATACGCCTTCGCTGAGCCTACGGTATCACCCGATGGCAGTGAGATCGCCTTTGTTTCAGGAGGCGATATCTGGACCGTGCCCACCACTGGTGGCGAGGCACGTCTGCTGGTTGCCCATGCTGACAATGAATCAAGACCCCTCTATTCGCCTGATGGCAAGCATATTGCGTTTAGCTCATCACGTTCCGGCAACGGGGATATTTACCTGTTGACGCTGGAAACCGGTGACCTGCGGCGATTGACCTACGACGATGGGGCTGAGAGCTTGACGGCCTGGTCGAAAGACGGCAAGATGGTTTACTTTCAATCGACTAGCCGGGATATTGCCGGGATGAATGACATCTACCGGGTAGCCATTACCGGTGGAACGCCCATGCCTGTTACGGCTGATCGCTACGCCAGCGAATTCTTTGGTGCCCCCTCGCCCGATGGGACTACCTTGGCTTTTTCGGCCCGGGGAATTTCGGCGGCGCAATGGTGGCGGAAAGGCAGTAGTCATCTCGACCAAACCGAAATCTGGACGTGTAAGATCGGTACGAAAAAGGGGGATAAGCCAACTTATGAACGCCTGACAGAAGGTGGTGCCAAAGAGCTCTGGCCGCTCTGGAGTACCGACGGCCAATCGATCTACTTCATGTCGGACCGTACTGGCAGCCAGAACCTATGGTCGAAACCGCTAAAAGGCCAGCCCACCATGCTGACGACTTTTAAAGAGGGTAGGGTACTATGGCCGTCCATGAGCAACAATGGCAAGACGATTGTTTTTGAGCGCGATTTTCAGATCTGGAGCTACGACATGGCGTCGAAAAAAGCCAGCCCGGTAGCCATTCGGTTGCGGGGTGCGGCGGCTGGCTTATCGGTCGATCACCAGAAACTGACGAGCCAGTTTCGTGATCTGGCCGTTTCGCCGGATGGCAAGAAAGTAGCCTTTACGGCGCATGGGGAGGTGTTTGCGGCGTCGGCCAAAGACGGTGGCGATGCCATTCGGGTTAGCAACAGCCCCGCCGTGGAGTCGCAGGTGGTTTGGCTGCCCAATAGCCGGAGCCTCATTTACGCCAGTACGCGTCACGGCATGGCTAATCTCTTTCAGTACGACTTCGCGACCCGCGCCGAAACCCGCCTGACCGATTCGCCGCTCGATGACAGTTCGCCGGTCGTGTCGCCAGACGGGCAATCGGTTGTGTTCATGCGCAATGGGCAGGAGTTACGCTTGCTGGAAATGGGCTCGAAAAAGGAGCGGGTGCTGTACAAAGGCTATCTGGGTCGGGCACCGTTCGCGGGATCAGGTACCTTGACGTTCTCGCCCGATGGCAAATGGGTCGCCTTCGTGGCTTATGGTACCAAAACGTTCCGCAATGTGTGGGTGGTGCCCGTGGCTGGTGGCGAAGCGAAACCAGTGAGTTTTCTGGCCAACACGTTTGGCGGTAACGTGAACTGGAGTCCGGACGGAAAATACATTCTGTTTGGTACGAACCAGCGCACCGAAACGGCTCAGATTGCCCGCGTAGACCTTGTACCCAAGTTGCCGAAGTTCCGCGAAGACCAGTTCCGCGATCTGTTCAATGAAGAAGTCCCCCGGAACGTGCGGACCACCACACCAACCAGCACGTCGGTAACTCCACCAGGCCGCACGCCGATTGATACAGCCTTGGCAGGTAAAAAAGGGGCAGGTAAAGAAGCAACAACTGTTGTGTTTGATGGCATCCGGCAGCGACTCAGCCTGTTGCCGGTGGGAATTGAGGTCGATCAACAGTCGATCAGTAAAGATGGCAAAACGCTGTTGTTAGTGGCCAGCGTAGCCGGTCGGCAGAATTTGTATACGTTCTCGCTGGACGAAACAAGTAGCGAACGCCCGGTGGCTCGTCAGTTGACCACTACGCCAGGCCAGAAAAGTAGCGCCCAGTTTACGGCCGACGGTAAAGAGGTATACTACCTCGAACAGGGGCGCATTCAGTACATCTCGCTGGCCTCACGCGAACCCAAACCGCTGGCTGTAACAGCTGAATTAGACGTCGACTTTGCGACTGAAAAGCTACAGGTATTCCAGCAGGCGTGGGATGTGCAGAATAAAGGATTTTATGACCCTGAGTTCCACGGCACCAACTGGAACGCGATCAAAGCCAGTTACGAACCCTACGCCGCCGGAGCCCGCACGCCCGACGAACTGCGCCGATTGCTGAGCCTGATGGTGGGCGAACTGAACGCGTCGCACTCGGGTGTATCGGGTCCGCAGGGCTCAACCGACATCTCAACCGGGCGATTAGGTCTGCGCTTCGACCGGATCGTGTACGAGAGTACGGGTAAACTGCTGATCACCGAAGTAGTTAACCTTGGCCCGGCGTTTCTGGCGGGTACCATCAAACCGGGCGACTACCTGCTTGCCGTTGACGGAACAACCATCGATGCGGCTACCAATCTGGACCAGCTGCTGAGCAACAAAATCAATCGCCAAACAACACTGGCCATTGCTGCGTCACCCACGGCACCGCCAAAAGAGATCAGTGTGATGCCGGTCAACCTGGCTACCGAGAAAGGCCTGCTTTACAAACAGTGGGTGCAACAGCAACGCGATTTCGTTGATAAAGCCAGTGGCGGCCGACTTGGGTACGTGCATATGTTTGATATGTCGGCCGAATCGCTGAACCAGCTATACATCGACTTGGACGCCGATAACCACGCTCGTGAAGGGGTCGTGGTCGATGTGCGGAACAATAACGGTGGGTTCGTGAACCCGTATGCCATTGACGTATTTGCCCGGAAAGGCTACCTGACCATGACGTCGCGGGGGCTGCCCGCCGCGCCTGCCCGTTCGCAATTGGGTCAGCGCTCGCTGGAAACACCAACGATTCTGGTGACGAATCAACATTCGCTGTCTGATGCCGAAGATTTCACGGAAGGCTACCGGACCCTGAAGCTGGGTAAAGTCGTTGGCGAACCGACCGCTGGCTGGATCATTTTCACCTCGGCGGCGCAGCTTATCGATGGTTCGTCGATTCGGCTACCGTTCTCGAAGATCACCGACAACACGGGTAAAGACATGGAACTGGCCCCGCGCCCTGTCGACGTACCTGTGTCGCGGCCCATTGGGGAAAGCTACACCGATCAGAACCTGCAATTGAGCACCGCCGTGAAAGAGCTAACCAAACAGCTGGACGACGCGAAATCGGGCAAAGTGATGAGCGGAAAATAGCGTGATAGAGTTGGTGTAGCGCGAAGCCACAATACAGTTCACAATCAGAAATGCCCCGAAGCATAATTGCTCCGGGGCATTTCTGATTGTAGCATCTACACGGTATATTGGCATAATCGCCCCCTCTTTCTGTCGTTTTCGCCCTTAGTCGATTGTCGACACATTGCTACATTTGCTCACGACAAACCTGTAAACAACATGCAAAAGATTACGACATTCCTGACGTTCAACAACCAGGCCGAAGAAGCCGCGCTGTTGTACACGTCGATCTTCAACAATTCAACGATCAACCACATAAGTCGATACGGCGATTCTGGACCGGGGGAGCCGGGAAGTGCTATGTCGGTTACGTTTCAGCTCGACGGGCAGCCGTTTTATGCCTTGAATGGTGGCCCACATTTTAGCTTTACAGATGGTATTTCGCTCTTTATAACCTGTGAAACGCAGGCTGAAATAGACCATTTTTGGGAGAGGCTATCAGCCGATGGTGAGAAAGGACAGTGTGGATGGCTCAAGGATAAATTTGGCGTGTCGTGGCAAGTTGTGCCCTCAGCATTGGGTCGATTACTGGGCGACAAAGATCCGGCGAAAGCGAAGCGGGCAATGGCTGCTATGATGAAAATGACTAAACTCGACATCGCTGCATTGGAGCAGGCGTAGGCCAGTCGGCTAGTTATTGGTTACCGGACTTTCTGTCAGCCAGTAACCAATAACTACTACTTAAAACTCAACCGCCTGGGTAAGGTACGTTGCCTGATTGTCGCCCTTGATTTTGACAGTTGCGGTCAAGGGTTTCCTGGCCCAGTCTATCGTGATCAGGCCGTAGTTGAGTTGGGTGATCATCTCGCCGACGCGGTGTTTGTTCGGCTCTTCGTGGGCTTTCGAAACGTGGGTGAGGCCGCTGCTGGTAATATCGAAGAGGTCGTACCCAAGGCCAGGTACGTTAACTTTCGATACTTCGGCCATGTGCCGGTCGCCGCTGATAAAGAGGGCTCCTTTGGGTTTAGTCTTAGCAAGTAAGTCCAGCAGGCGCTGGCGGGCGGTGGGGAAGTTGGCCCACTTTTCATAGACATGCTCTTCGGGGAGGACCTGAACGCCCGAACCGATCACGTGGACATCCGCATCCGAATTGGTCAACTCGTTTTCCAGCCAGCGCCACTGGGCGTCGCCCAGCATATCGCCCGACGGGTCAGGTACGTTGGTCTTGCCTTCCTTCTTCAGCGGATCCCGAAAATAACGGGCATCCAGCAGAATTACCTTCACCCGTTTTCCTTTGGGCCCGTACGTGTGCGACGAGTAAGCGCCCTCCTGTTTCCGTAGCGGGCTAGTGGTGGGTACGTCCAGAAAGTCAAGCATCAACTGCTGGCTTTCTTTCCGGCGTGGATACTCTTTTCCGCCATCGTTCACGCCGTAATCATGGTCGTCCCAAACGCCGATGACCTTCGCTGCTTGCCGAAGTTGCTGATACACCGGATTCGACTTTTGTCGGTCATACTTGGTCCGTAATGTATCCATGCTTTCCGAATCACCATAGATGTTGTCGCCAAGCCAGATCCAGACATTGGGCTTTTGCGCCACAATATCGTCCCACAGCGGTTGCGGTCGTTTCTGATCGCTGCACGAGCCAAAGGCAATGGTCGTGATGGGTTGCTGGGTGGTTTCGGGCCGGTTGGTACGGCAGTTGGCGAGTAGCACACAGCTTAGTACAGCAACTTGGATGAGGTGTTTCATGGGTATACGTTGACTCACAGAGCTGGCAAAAATAGTCGTTTAAGTCGGGCAGTGGGGTAGGGTCATTATTTGTTAACAACTCGAAGTTTCGCTGGTGAAGCTAGCGGCAATGGCTACATAGCCCCGTTGCCGCTTACCTGGAGGGGGCGGGCGGAGCTTTAGGTTTTGCCATTAAGTCCAGTCAACGGAACCGTAACGGGGAAATTAGCTGCTTCGCAAAACTATATTCGGCTAAAGGTGGTATTTGGGGACGAAAATATAGGCCGAAAGCAGTAACGTGTAGCCTTAAAGTAGACCCGTGTGTTGAAATCCTTATCTTCGGGCTACTTCCCCAACTTTACCAAATTACATGACAAACAAACTACTACTCACCGGACTGCTCGTTGGCGGTTCGTTACTTGCTTACGGCCAGGATGAGAAAATCGACATGGCGACGATGGACAAGATCCGGCAGGAAGGAATGCAAAAGTCGCAGGTGATGGAAACGGCTTTCTACCTGACCGACGTAAACGGCCCACGGATTCAGGGGCCCGGCTACATGAACGCCGCTAATTACGCCAAAGGAAAACTGGCGGGCTATGGCCTACAGAACTCCCGGCTTGAGTCGTGGGGCGATTGGGGCAAAGGCTGGAACGTGGAGCGGTGCTATTTCGCCATGACCGCGCCGTACTATAAGTCGATGATTGCCGTTCCCCGCGCCTGGAGTGGTAGCACCAACAAGCTACAAACGGCCGATATCCTGTTTATCACGGATACCGACACAATGGCGCTGGAAAGCTATAAGGGTAAGCTGAAGAATAAGATCATTCTGATGGATCAGACCTATAAAGTATCACCGTCGTTCAAGGCCGACGCTGACCGGTATACGGAAGAGGAACTTCAGAAAATGGCGAGTGCTGAAGCCCCACGGGGTAGCGGTGGTCAACGCGGTGGCGCGGGTGGCGACTCGACTATGCGCCGGATGATGCAGACCATGCGTACGCGCAACGTATTCAACCAGAAAATGCGCAAAATGGCCAAGACAGAAGGGGCTGTTGGTATTCTGAACAGCACTCAGACCAGCAAAGACGGTACACTTTTCGTCAGTGGCGACTACGCCAATGCCGCCCTGGGTGCCGTTCCCGACGACCTGGCCGATCTGTCGATTTCAGCCGAGGACTACATGATGCTGTGTCGCCTGATGAAAGCCAAAGTGCCGGTTAAACTCGAAGTTGACGTGAAGACCAAGTTCTTCGCCGATGACATCAAGGGCTACAACGTACTGGCTGAAATTCCGGGCACCGACCCTAAGCTGAAGGAAGAAGTGGTGATGCTCGGCGCTCACCTCGACTCCTGGCATGCTGCCACTGGAGCCACCGACAACGCCGCCGGCAGTGCCGTAATGATGGAAGCTGTTCGCATCCTGAAAGCAGTTGGTGCTAAACCACGCCGGACAATCCGTATTGCCCTTTGGAGCGGTGAAGAACAGGGCCTGTTTGGCTCGCGCAACTACGTGACTAACCACCTCGTCGACGCTAAAACATCTAAACTGACGAAGGACGGCGAAAACATCTCTGCCTATTTCAACGTCGACAACGGAACGGGTAAGATCCGGGGTATCTATTTGCAGGGCAACGTGGCGGCCGGTCCGATCTTCACGCAATGGCTGAAGCCGTTCAATGATCTGGGGGCGACAACCGTTACCGCTCAGAACACCGGCGGTACTGATCACCAGTCGTTTGATCGGGTGGGCGTACCGGGCTTCCAGTTCATTCAGGACCGGATCGAATACAACACACGTACCCACCATACTAACATGGATACGTATGATCACCTGCAACCCGACGACCTGAAGCAGGCCGCTACAGTTGTCGCCGCTTTTGTGTACAACGCAGCCATGCGTGATCAGAAAATTCCGGTGAAAGAACCAGTAACGGCCCAGCAGTCGAACCGGTAAATTTCTGCTCTGTCTGTTCATGCAAACGCCCACAAATGGTAAGTTCCAGCGGGACTCGCCATGTGTGGGCGTTTGCATGAATAGACTGCCTTAACTCAATCGGCTACGCAGCGGAAGCCAGTATGCGATAGGCCGGTATCGGGGCTGGATTTCATGCGGGCGGCTGATCGGTAGCTGCTGCAATACGAATCGTTGCAGAGAAAAGAACCGCCACGCTGCACGCGCTTGGGTATCGTTGGCTCGTCGGGATCGAAGCTTTGTGCAGGGCCGGTGGGGTTTTTGACCTGGCCCATCCTGGCCTGGGTCTCGTAATAATCGGGCCGGTAAAAATCGCTGCACCACTCCCAGACATTTCCGGCGATGTCATACAGACCATAGCCATTCGGGATGAATGATTTCACAGGAGCTGCCCGGTCAAAGCCGTCGCGTTTGGTATTCAGCGTCGGAAATTTCCCCTGCCAGCTATTCGCTTTCGGCTTTCCTTCATCAACAGGTTCGTTTCCCCAGGGGTAGATTGCCTGTTTCAGGCCGCCCCGTGCGGCCCATTCCCATTCCGCTTCGGTGGGCAATCGCTTACCTGCCCAGGTGGCGTAGGCAACGGCATCGTCCCAGGAAACCTGAATGACGGGGTAGTTGTCTTTCCCGGCAATAGAACTGCCCGGTCCTTCCGGGTGACGCCAATCAGCACCAGCTACCCACTGCCACCATTGGCTGTAATCGTCGAGGGAAATGGCTTGTTTTGGCTCGGTAAACACCAGTGAGCTGGCCACCAAAAGGTTATCGGCAGGTTTGGGTGTTCCGGGGGGCAACTGTTTTCGCATCTCCTCCCAGTCGGGTTTGCGCTCGGCCGTTGTTACGTAGCCAGTTGCCTTCACAAATCGGGCAAACTGGGCATTGGTCACTTCGGTGGCGTCCATCCAGAAGGCATCAATGCATACGGTGTGTTTCGGGTATTCATCGGGGCGCCCCTGATCAGCATCGGCCCCCATCGAGAACGTACCTGCCGGAATGGCCACCATCCCGGTTCGGTCAACTTCTTTGCCTGCTATACTCGTTGTCGATGACCCGGGAGCCAGTCGGCCCGGGAGAGTCGTGTGGCAACTGGTGATGGTATCAACTGACGATTGGGCCGTTTGCTGCGTGTTCTGTGACCCGTTTTTCTGACAAGCCAATAGGCAAACCAGCGCGGCAACACCACTACTTGCCCGGCGAAGGAGGCGGACTAACATACGTACCTGAACGAACCGTTGAACTTGAGAACCACTAGACAAAGGTACCTGAATTGGCTCACTTACTTCGCTGCTTTAACCGACAAACGGCTAGTTACGCTGGGGTTTGGGCAGTACCTGATGCGTATTGGCCCACTGTTGCCATAGCCCACGAAGCTGCCGTACTTTATCCGGATGCCGGGCCGCTATATTCTGCGTTTCTGATTTGTCGGTCGCCAGATTGTAAAGTTGCCAGGTAGTGTCGCGGCTCGACGATACGAGTTTCCAATCGCCCGACCGGGCGAAACGCGCGCCAAAGTGCTCATTGAACAGGGTTGCATGGCCGGCTGATTTTTTGCCGGCAAATGAAGGTGCCAGACTAATCCCTGTCGTGGGCGTGATGGCGTGGCCCTTGAAGGTAGTTGGGTACGCGGCACCGGTCAGCTCCAGAAATGTCTTCATGAAGTCCATAACATGCCCAACCTGGTCGCTGTAGCTGCCTTTTTTGGCGGTAATGCCCTTGGGCCAGTATGCAATCAACGGCGTATGAGCACCCCCTTCATTCGATTCCGCTTTCCAAAGTTGATACGGTGTGTTCGCTACGTTGGCCCAGCGCTGCCCAATCGATGCGAACGTGGTTTGCGAACCGGGCATAACCTGCTTTTTCAGGTCATAGACAACCTGTCGTCCGTCGCGGGTCGCGCCGGGTCGGTCAAAGCCGGGGCCGTAGCCAGCTGAACTTTCGGAACTGGCCCCGTTGTCAGACAGAAACAGAATCAGCGTATTGTCGAGTTGGCCGGTCTCGCGCAGGGCCTTAATCATCCGGCCAATGCCCTGATCCATGCGGTCAATCATGGCGGCGTGGACAGCCATGGCCCGCGCATCCCATTCTTTGTCCGGATTGGCATCCCAGCTCAGGTCATTGCCCCAGCGGTCGGATAGTTTAGTTGTTTTTGGGTCAATCAGCCCCAACCTGATCATCTTTTCGTATCGCGCTTTCCGGATCGCATCCCAGCCTGCTTTATAGGTGTCTTTGTACTTGTCAATGTCGTCGGGCAGCGCCTGCAAAGGCCAGTGTGGCGCTGTTTCGGCAATATACATGAAGAAGGGAGCCGACGAGGTGGCGAATGACTTAATGTACGCCACGCTGGTATCACTGATGGCGTCGGTGTGGTAGTAGTTCGCTGGAACGCGCTTGACCGGCCTGGTACCACTGACGAGGCTAAACGGATCGAAAAAATCGACCACTCCCCAAATGTTGCCAAAATACCGGTCGAAGCCCCGGCTGGTGGGGTATTGGCTACGTGGTGAAAAGTCGCCGAACTCTTTCTGGTGCGTCAGCCAGGCCATCTGATCCTGTGCATTTTTCTGAACAATCGTGTTCGAAACGTGCCACTTGCCTGTCATGGCCGTTTGGTATCCCGCTGTTTTCAGCACCTCGGCCAGCGTCACGGTGTTTTCGGTCATATGGCCCCGATAACCCGGCGTGTGGTCGTCGTCGGTCATTTTGCCAATTCCCGCCTGGTGGTTGTATAAACCAGTCAGCAAGGCCGCTCGTGTGGGGCAACAGCGCGAGGTATTGTAAAACTGCCGGTAGCGGATGCCATTGCTGGCCAGATAGTCCAGGTTCGGGGTCTTGATCTCGCTGCCGTAACAGCCTAAGTCTGAGAAACCAAGGTCGTCGGCCATGATCAGAATAATATTGGGTCGACGGGCCGCCTGCAAAACCGATGACCCCGGTTTTGTCTTGTGAAATCCGCTTAGGAGGAGAACAGCTGATACGGCGATGCAGGCTACTGAAACACCAATTAGCCACTTTTTCATACCTTGTATACTTGAATGGAAAGCCAATACGTCCGTCTGCTAAAGCAGACGGACGGAAGTGAAGACAGCTTATTTCTTGCCTGTTACGGCCTTAATCGTGTTGATCTCGTTCGGGCTGAAGGGCGTGCCATCTTTCCGGAAAATGTCGTGAAACCAAAGTTCAGGCTCCCGGCCATTGGCAATTGGAGTGTCCCAGGCGAAGATCGTATTGGTCTTGCCCGACACGAATCCCCAGTTAATTGCGCCTATGTTTTCCTGCTTCAGCATAGGCATGATTGTCTGGAACAGGCTCCCGTTTCGGCGGGCCATGTATTCGGTGCAGATCAGCGGGCGGTTGTGCTGCCGAAGGTCGTTGATACGCTTTATATGGGCATCGATGTATCCATATTGGTGGTATGTTACTACGTCCGAGTTTTCGAGTTGGAACGCATTTAATTCATTGAACCGGGGTCCCCAATTCCATAGGCCCGCGCTGATGGGTTGCGATGGGTTTACCGCCCGCGCCCAACTGAACACGGCTTTCAGCAATGGTAGGCTTTTGCTGGTGTAACCGCTGTTGCCAGGCTCATTATACAGGTCCCAGAGCAAAATACGCTCGTCGTTTTTAAACGTGGTCATCACATCCTTTACGTAGGCTTCCAGCATCGGGAGGCTGTCGGGCTGGTTCAGGATCATTGTGCCGGGGTCACGTACCCAGCCGCTGTTATGTACGCCCGGCTTTGGTTCGGGTTGCTTGCCGGGGCGGTATTCGTCGTTCCAGCAATCGTCGAAAAAGACCAGGATCGTCTTGATTTTGTGTTTGTTGGCGATCTGCAGGTATTGATCGAGGCGACTCTTGAATCCGGCTTTGTCAGAGGTCCAGGCAATGTGGTGGAGGTAAACGCGCATGGCATTCATACCCAGACCCTCGGCCCAGCCCAGCTCACGATCAATCGTTTGCGGATCGAACGTGGCGGCCTGAAACATCTCCAACTGATTGATGGCGGTGCTTGGCTGGAAGTTGCTGCCACTGACCCACCCTTGTTTTTTATACCAGGCATTGGCCTTCTCGGTAGTCCATTTTGTCTGCGCCCGAAGTCCTGAGATAGTCAGCAGCAGGCAGAGGGAGATGGTCAACAATTTTTTCATACAATATAAGGTAACTGGTTGGTTAGGAATAGATTAACTCGGTTGAGTGAATACACGTCGTACGCTCCAGTAAGAAGCAGCAAATCGGTAATGGCTACTTAGCAACGGCATAGGAACCTCGACAACGTTACGCTACACTTGGTCTGAGGGTAGGTGAAAAACAGAAGAGAATGGGCCGAATAGTAACGGATTCGCCGTTGTCGATAAAACAGGCGTTACTATACGTACCTGACATTCTGCCAATGATCCGCTTTGTTGCCATAGCCCTGCTTGCTACCTGTTGCCATATCACGAACAACCAGTCGCTCGCCGCTGGTCGTCTGCTTCCGAAAGTGCCAGCCGACAGCAGCCGAAACCGGGTGAACGTAGCCAGCATGACCGATGTGTCCATCCGGTCAGTCGAAGCGTTAAAGCAGTTTTTGGCGACGCCGCAAACCAACAAGCGGGCGCTGTTGACGGGCGTGTATGACCTGGGCACAGGCAGCGCCGAACGAACCGGAGAGTGGAACAACGTACTGGTGACCTCGTTGAAGGGAGCTACCATCCGTACGGCGGGCACAACGGCAATGATCTTTCAGGGCACGAAAGCGGTCAACCGGGTGAAACTCGACAACCTGACGTTTCAGTCGACGGCCACAGGGGGGGGCTACCCGATGCTGTTCTCCAACGAGTTGGTGTCGTTTCACGGTTGGGAAATTGCCCGCTGCCGGTTCATTGGCTCAGGCACAGGCAACTACAATGCCTTTGGGATCATCCAGTTCAGTAAAGCCAGTAATTCGGGTGGCAGTTCGACGGACCTGTACATTCACGATTGCTCCTTTTTGAATGTTCCCCGGATGGGTATGGAGATCCTGTCGCAGGGGTACGATAAAGTGCGGCTGTCGAACCTGACGATAACCCGGAACCGCTTCGAGAACCGGGCCGTCAACGGCGGTGAGCCGCACCGGATGGCAACGAGTCTGTCGGGCCTGATGACGAACATTTATCACGCCTACAACACCTCAATCAACGCCAAAAACATCGCCTACGAGTTCGTCAACGTTAAAGACGCCCTGGTAGACAGCAACGTGGCCATTGCCAAACTGGAAACCGCTGTGGGGTACTCCATCACCGACGATGGGCGTAACTCAACGGAACGCATCACCGTCAGGGGCGGAAAATTCGACATGACCAGTCGTCCCTTTCAGGTGTATGATGCCAAAGATGTTCATTTCATTGGTGGAACGTACCTGGGGCATCGGGGAGTAGACGTAAACTGTCAGAACAGCAGCTTCGATCGGCTGGCCATTACCGTGCATTCTACAACGGTTGAGAGTAGCTGGCAGTTTGGCGGTTCTTCGTCGGGCAACACGTTAACCAATTCCGTCATCAGCTCCTTCGGGGCCAACAAAGCAGGCTACCATCCCGCGTTCGAATCGGTGGTACTCCGGTCAGGTACGTCCCACAATAAAGTTATCGGAGTCACGACCCGACTGGGGAAAAAGGTCGATGGCATTCACTACACCAACGGCTCGGTACAGAACCAGGGTGCGGCCACCAATAGTATTCTGAAGTCGATTGTTCAGTTAGAGTAGAGGGTTGCCGAACGTGTCGATGCTATCGACAACCCGGCTAAACTGCCATTCGGGTAGCTGCAAGTCGGTGGTAGGCTACGCTTACTAAAATGGGGTGCTTATAACGGGTTGAAAGTCAGAGGTATATTATTGGAAAGGGCCAGGGTGCTCTATCTTTCCTGCTGTAAATGTTCTGCTCACCCTCCTGAACCCCTATACACGATGATAAGTCGCTTCGTTTCCACGCACACTTATTCGCTACTAGGCGGGTTGCTCCTTTTTGTTCTATGCTGTTCCTGCAATAAAGCCAGTAAGGAATCGACAACGTCGGCTCCTGCCAGCGTAACCGCATTGACCGACACAAGTAGTGCCGTATTGCCCGCTGAGACGCACTTTTACTCGCTGACGCTGGCAAGTACCTATTTTCAGGATCCGCAAGTAAAGAGGTCTAATTTGATGTTTAGCTATCTTTTCAGCAACGAAGGATTAACGCTGGAGGGGTGGAAGCTCGACAAACAAAATGGTAGTTTTGGTAGTGCTACTCCTGTCCGGGAATTAATGCCAACCCCTGTACAGTCAACCTCGCTCACGATTGAGAGCAACACCAGGTTGGGCAATCTGGCGATGAAGCGGCAACTGGTAACAAAAATCCACAATGCAGTTAGTGGCAAAAACGCTATTCTGTTTTTTACGCCTTCGCTAGTTACTATTGGCTCACCGCCGACTGTTCGATTTGAGGTGCAGTATACGATCACCATTAAGGAGGTGAAGCAGGGAGGGGCGCTTCAGGTTATCGACTTCTCTGAACTGCTGAACCCAGCACCACCTCATCAGGCTTTCGACTAGGTCATTCGGCTAGTTTCGACAGAATAAATGACACCATAAAGCCTAGCACAGTGAGTAGGCCGGCAAACTCGTGAGTTTCATTGAACGCTTCGGGCACCATTGTATCGACAAGCATAGCCAGAATTGCCCCAGCGGCTACGGCGGTAGTAGCGGCAACAACCGTATTTGAATAATCCTGAAAAACGGTGTACCCGATGAGCGCCGCCACGCCGGAAATGAGGGCAATGCCGCCCCAGATGCCCATCACGTAGCCAACCGAGCGGCCCGCTTTTTTCATGCCCGCCGCGCTGGATAGTCCCTCTGGTATGTTGGAAAGAAACACCGCAATGACCGCCACCATGCTGACTCCTTTACCCGCCAGCAGGCTAAGACCAATCACAATGGATTCGGGAATGCCGTCTAGCAACGCCCCAACGGCAATGGCCAAACCACTGCCTGGTTTGTCAGCCTCCGATTGCTGGTGCCCGCCCGATCGTTTACGGTGTTTGGCTCCCTGATGCGACAACACGTAATTGGCAACCGAATACACCAGGGCGCCACCAATAAAGCCCCCCGCCGTGGCGGTAAATCCGCCGGTACGGTAGGCTTCATCCATCAGTTCAAAGGAGAGTGCCGAGAAAAGTACACCGCTGCCAAACGCCATGATACTGGCAATGAGCCGCTGCGGAACCTGAGCAAAATAGCCGATCGCCGCGCCGATCAACAGGGCACCACCGGCCAGTAATCCCCAAAGTCCGGCCTGCGCCCATGCTGGTAGCATAATGTATAGTTAGTTTAACGTCCCAACACAACCCCTACGGTTGCCTTTTGTTAGAAACAGCGGGCAGCCAGGCGTCGCTACTTATGCGGTGTACCAGAACCGCCAGGAGCTTGTGATGCTGTTATAATGCATCAATCCTGACAAATTGATAGCCTTTCTTACGAAACGAAGTCAGCAACTCGCCCAAACGGTCATATAGTTTATCGGTTCGGGCCGGTGCGGAGCCGATGTGCATGAGCAGAATAAAGCCGTTCAAACCAGCCGGTTTCTCGATTTCGTACTTGTAAATAGAGTTCATAATGGTGGCGCTGCTCCGATAATTACGGTCCTGGGGTGTGGTGTAATCGGTGTGGCTCAACGTACCCGGCGTAAAATTGATCAGTTGCGCCCCTTCAGCTTTTGTCCAGACGGCTATGCTATCGTTATACCATTCGTAGGGCGGCAAAAAATACTTGCCAGCTTGCCCGGGCCTCATGAACGGAGCCAATGCCTGGTAGTTCGCCCGTAGATCAGCGGTGAATACCTGCCGGGATACCAGTAAACTGTCGCGATTAGTCCAATCGCAGTAGAGCAAGTGCTGGTCAGAGTGTGGCCCGAGGTAATGGCCGTTACGCTGTAGCTGCGCGATCAGAGTAGTAAAGGCGGGGTTCTTTAGAAAACGACCCGTCAGAAAAAAGGAAGCCCGAACGCCATGCTGCTGCAACGTTCGGGCAATGGCTGTGCCGCCATCGGCAAACTCGTCGCCGGTAAACACCAGCGCCAGGCGGCGCACACTGGTGTCGCCTCTGATTTTAGCGCCTTTGCTATACGTCGATTTTGCATCGGTCGACGGATTTGTCATTCCCTGCTTCACCGGCCGGACAACCCGTGATACCGGCTTTGCGGGGCGTCGCCTTAGTGGCTCTTTATCTTTAGCGGCTAGCAGGTAGATGAGCGAAGCCGTACCGTCCATAGTTGGTTCGTTGGTGCTGTAGTCGCCGTAATCGTCGTGATAGACCGCTACTTTGCTCTGAAATGCAGCGTACTCATCGGGTGCGTTCAGGGTAATGCCGATTAGGTTGCCGTAAATACTGCCCCGCACCGGCCCGTCGACCAGCCCCCCGTCGATGGGGTAATTTCTCAAATGGGTAAAGGCTGAGTGCGGATCGGTAGGCGTATCGGCATGGGCGGGTAAGCCGTACACAAAACTGGTTCCCCACGGATTGCAGCCAAACAACCAATCGAAATTGGCTTGCTCAAGCTGGGTAAACTGCGTGTCGCCCGTCAACTGCCGGTACCAGAAGCATTGGGTGGCAAACGAGGTGGTCAGGTTGTTGCTGCACCAGGTAAACGGCACCCCCCGGTAAAATGCATTCTGACCTGCTCGTTTCCAGACCGCCACTATGCCTGCTTTGTAAAAGTTCATCACGGTGTTTCGGTCGGCTGTGGGCAGGCGTTTTGCCAGTTCAGCGTGTCCCACGTTGACAAAGGGATACCACTGGTAATGGCGCGCCGTGTCGTCTACCATCCAGGGCGTAACCGGCTCCTGCCTGGCAAAATCGAGGGCCGTTTTTTGCCAGTTGCCGCGCTGTTTGGCTGCCAGGCTGTTTGTTAACGCCGCATTCTGCAACTCAACCGTGGCCAGTTCCATGTCATCGGCGTAGTTGTCTTCTTCATAGAAGTAAGGGGCCCGGCCCGGCGCTGTCTGGCAGTTTCCTGGCTTGTCGAGGCCTAACTTGTACGCCGATTGCGCGCGCCGATTTAATATAGCGGCGTAGGCGGCGTCACGCTGGCGGAGTTGCTGATACCCGAGCGCGAGCGCACTGCTCACTTTGCCGGCGGTAGAGGCTACACCCGTTGCTCTGTTTTTATGCTTAAACAGGCCCTGCGGCCGACCCGTTGCGAAATAGACAGGGCGTTCGGCGCCTTTGCCATACAAGCTGTCGAGCTTCGGAATACGCATTGATGAATGGTCGCGGTCGTCACCAAGCTGATTGAACAGCCAGGTGTCGGTGGGGTGCATTTTCAAGAGCCAGTTCAGGCCCCAGCGTGCCTCGTCGAGCACATCGGGTTGCCCGTTTGTGCCGGCTAATCCGTTGGCCTGATGGGCGTCGGCGAAAGCCTTGGGAAAATCGCGAAAGGCCGCCAGCAGGTGGTAAGTTGCGTTGGCCGAAGTGCTTACGTACTGCAAATAATCGGACGCATCGTGCCAGCCACCCGAAGCATCGACATGCGTACTGTCGGGCATGGGGCCATACATGGTATAACCGTCATGCGTATGGCAGGAATCATTCAGGAAGGGGTTAAATCCGCTTCGTTGCTGGCGCATGTAGCGTAAACAGAAGTCGGCGGCCCCATTATACACCTGTTCATCAATGCGAAATGTTGGCGAACGGGTGCCATCGTCGGTGCGTAGGTAGTAACGTCCCGGTTTGTACACAGCAGAGAAATCGAGCCGGTAGGTTTGTTGAAACGGCCCGTACTGCCCAAAGGCTTTACCCACCGGAAACTCCGCCACCGCCCGATTAGTCTGTTCATTGATTAGCTGACAAACGGCAACGTACCTGGTGGTCAGACTACCCCATACGGCAACTTTAGGGCTATTGGGCCGGTAACCGAGTAAGTTGATGCGGATAACGGCGTCCGGCTCCTGCATCACTGGGACCCAGGACGAGAAAAAAAGCAGAAAAAGGAGTAATACAGGCCGATTAATCATAACGTGACTATTGAAGGCTAGGCCAACGAAGGTAGATGAATGCCAAACTCGGTGCCTTCTCCCGGTGTCGTGGTTACTGTTAGTTCGCCTCCGTATTCGTTGGTGATAATGTCGTAACTGAGCGATAGGCCCAGCCCAACACCTTTGCCGGTGGGTTTTGTAGTAAAGAAGGGCTGAAATATTTTGGTGCTGATGGCGTCGGGAATACCCATGCCATTGTCACGTACCTGAATGGTGATGCGCTCGTTTTGCCGACTTGTGGTCACGCATACACAGGGTTTGAAGTCAGCTGCGCTCATTTTCTGCTTTTCCTGTACGGCGTAAAAGGCATTGTTGTATAAGTTCAGCAACACCCGGCCTATGTTCTGGGGCACTACCATTACCTTACCCATGTTGGGCGCAAAGTCAGTGACAAGATCGCAGGTAAACGACTGATTCTTTGTTCGGACTCCCTGATACGCCAGCCGGAAGTACTCGTCGGCCAGAGTGTTGAGGTTGGTCAACTGACGCTCTCCTGTTTCGGCACGACTATGCTCGAGCATCCCTCTGACAATACTGCTGGCCCGTACACCGTGGTGGTTGATTTTTTGAAGAATCTGGCTTAGTTCGTCGGTAAGAGCCAGCGAACCAGTCAGATTATTTGACTCAATTTCCTCTTTCAACTCGCTGAGCATGTCGTTGCTCAGTTCCGAGAAGTTGTTGACGAAGTTGAGCGGGTTTTGCATTTCGTGGGCAATTCCGGCTGTAAGCTCACCCAGAGAAGCCATTTTCTCGCGCTGAATCAAGTGCGTCTGGGTCGTTTTTAACTCCGTGAGTGACTGTTGAAGTGCTTCCTTCTGTTCACTCAGTTCAATCGTTCGCTCCTTCACCCGTTGTTCCAGCAGCATATTTTGTTCCTGCAGCACTTGCTGCTGCTTCTCATTCAATAGCTGAAGCTCCTTATGGTACTGCAACTTCTTGCGCTGCGAGGTCACAAAGGAGATCAAAAACACGCTGAACAGCAGCACCATCGCCGAGATGCCAATGATTACCCTATACTCCGTAGTGAGATCGAACAGGAACATAGATAGCTTTGGTTATGAACAGGCAGAGAATAATATACGCGAGGTTATGAACGCTCCACATACGATCGGCAAGCATGGAGTTCTCCTGAATCATAGGTACGTAGAACAGGAAAATAAAAAAATTCAGCACCACATAGATGCTTAGACCGGTTACGACCCAGAAGGCCTTATCGTCTTGAAAACGTTCTACATCCTCGCGTAACTGGCCGAGGTAATACAGAAGACAGTGGATCAGTAAAAAGTACGCCTCAAGCGTAAATAGATTACCATTGATGTGATTCTGGTCGAAGAAGTTCTCCAGAAAGATAGCATTGGCCCCTGCGGCCAGGATAAATAGATAAAGCAGGATTTGTCTGTACTTGGCAAAAAAACGCTGTTCAATCCGATTGAAAAAATAGATAAAACAGACAAATCGGAATAGGGAGTGGATATTATATAGAATCAGGTTTTGCTGCATCCAGCTTGGCAGATAAACCTCGAAGTCACCGATTATATCACTTACCAGATTCAATACAAAAGCACCCCACAAGTAATAAATCACCGGCTTCAGAAAGGCAGGCTGATGACGAAGCCGCAGGTAGGTTACCAGTGGAAAGACTAATGCCCATACTTCCGCCCAATTAAGAATGACCTGGAACATCGTAATCTGTTTTCTGACGGCTGATGACTGGAAAGGGGGCGTTTGTACCGCTACGTAGGATGAGTAGAGGCAAACACATAGCTGGAGCACCCCCGATGAACAGATGCGTATAATAAATGCAGTAAAAGTGGTTGATTTGAAGTTAGTTATAGCAAAAAAGGCCTATTAGTTTTAGCAGAAAGGGGTAGCAGCTGATACTTGATGCAACCTTAAGGGTGTTGTGCACCTCTTGGTTACTTACTTACCTATTATTGCCACACGAACCACATCTATTTACTACTATGGCCAACCCTACTTGCTTAACCAAAACGCTATCTTATATAGCACTTCTTACTTGCCTACTATACGCATGTAACAACAATAAGTCCGCTAAAACAGGTAGCAGTAAACAAACGCCTACATTTTATCTAGACTCGCTAACAGTGTCTACGGATGCTTTTAAAGCCATTGGCAACCAAAATATAACGTTCAGTTATTTCCTGGGCGATACATCGGTCACGCTATATGGTTGGGTCTTGAAGAAGGGAAAACGGCCCGGCGGCGGAGGTATGCCGCAAGATACGGGTAGCTATAACCCAACGGCTGATTTGATATTGACGCCGGTCGGAAAAACGACAGTGGCGGTCGGGCCAAACACGTTTATTGGCAACCAGGTGCTGTTGAAGAAACAGGTAAGCGACCTTGTCCGCTTCATTGGAACCAGAAAGGGTAATCTGCTTTTTGTGCCCATGCTGGATGCTACAAACCGTACAGTCAAGTATAGGATAACTTGGCTATCTAAAATTGCCAGTGACACATCTATGTTCGATAACGAGTTTTTAACTAACCCGGCTCCGCCTCATCAGGCTTATGACTGAGGGAATCGCTGACTAGGCTGTACTGACTGCTTCGTGAACCCATCAGCCGATCAGATATAGCCTAAAAACAGAAAAGCCGCTTCGATTGAAGCGGCTTTTTGTGCTCTCGTAGGGATTCGAACCCCAAACCTCCTCATCCGTAGTGAGGTGCTCTATCCAGTTGAGCTACGAAAGCATTCCCGTGTTGGGATTGCAAAAGTAGTACAAAAAAGATGTGAGTCAAATTAGCGGCCCTTAAATTTTGCCGATTTTTTCATCAGGAATGAGCCAATACCTTCTGATACGTCGTTTGTATGGCCTAGATTGTCCTGATTGTCAGCTTCATGGTCGAGCTGATGAGCTAGGTCAGAATAGAGCGATTGATTCAAAACTTTTTTCATTGCACCGATCGCCAGGGTAGGTGCAGCGGCATAATAGGCCACTAACTCGTCGATTGCGCTGTCTAGTGCATCCACCGGCACCGATCGGTTTACTAGACCCATCTCCGCGGCTTCGGGACCATACACTCGCCGTCCGGTGCTGCACAACTCGAAGGCTTTTTGCGAACCAATGAGCCGGGGCAGGAAAAACGTAGACCCAGCATCGGGCATCAGGCCGATGTTGACGAAGATCTGACTGAAATAAGCCTCGTTGCTGCAAACGATCACATCGCAGGCCAGCGCCAGGGAAAAACCCGCGCCTGCCGCTACGCCGTTTACCCGCCCGATAATGGGCTTAGGCAGGCTACGCATGGCCAGAATCATTGGGTTATAGCCCGTTCGCAGCGACTCACCCAGCGCCATACCGCCCGCCGTTTGGGCGTTGGCGAAACCCTCTTTTAAATCGGCTCCAGAGCAGAAGGCTTTCTCGCCCATTCCCGTAAGCACGACCACGCGCACAGTTTCGTCGCTGCCCGCCGCCGTAATGGCCGCCGTAATGTCGCGGATCAGGCCGGGACTCAGCGCGTTATAAACCTGTGGGCGATTAAGGGTGATGCGACAAACGCCATTGTCGACGGCATAGAGCAGGTTTTCAAACACGGCTTTTCTTGGTCTTGAGCTGAATTAGTAGGCAAGCATACTACTTTTTATGGGGAAACAGAAGTGATTTGGTTTGTCGTTTGAGGTTTGACGTTGCTCCGCCAGAGCCTGACCACAGATCAGCGGAGCAACGTCAAACCAAATTCACCCCGAAGACCAGGCGTGTGAGGCGGAAAGGGCGAATGAGCAGCAGGTACGTTAGTGTGCAAACAGCCAGTGTGGCCAAGCTGATGCTCAGAAAGCCACTGTAAATACCCAGCGGCGTACGGGTGAGTACATAGTAGCCGATTAGCACGATAACCGTCTGGTGCAGGATGTAGAACGGGTATACGGCTGCATTCAGTTGCGGGAGCCAGCGGTGAGGTCGGTTCAGGTACCTGTAGCCGTAACCGATGGTTATCAACACCGAAAACCAGGTCAGGCCGAGGTTATTGAAGCTGTAGAGGGTGCGGGTCACTGCCGTATAGGCGAGTATATCGTTGGCAAACAGCGCGCGTACGCCGTAGAAAAAGCCCGTGCAGATGAGCGTAGCGGTCAGAAAATACCGGCGTTGATCGGCGATTAGCTGCCAGTAAGCGCGGCGGCTGATGAGCAGATATCCACCCCAGAATAGCAGCAGGTTCTCCATGAAATAACGCCAGTCATTGATTAGCGCGTGGGTTTCGTCGGGGAAAAAGCCGCCCAGTAGCAGATCATTCAGCAACAGAGGGACAACCAGCCACAAGGCACCGCCCGGCCGGGTGAGCAACGTACCCAGCCGATCGGTAAAGCGTTGCCCCCCGGGGCTTTTCAGCCAGCGAAAGGCGGGGATGCTCAGCAGCGAATACAGAAACAGGTAGGCAACAAACCACAGGTGATGCCAGCTAAATGCGCCGCCTGTGCCGCCATCCTGATAGGGCTGGAAATGGAACACTTCCGGGTAAAAATCAAGGTAGCTACCAGCGAATCGTTTCCGAAACAGCCATTCGATGTAAATCTGCGGCGGTACGATCACAAACATGCCGAACACTAGCGGAATGAACAGCCGACGTACCCGCTCGCGGGCATAGGCTCCGTAGCTTCGTTTTTGTAAGGCGAAGAACGTACCTGCGCCGGAAATGAAAAAGAGAAGCGGCATCCGCCAGCTATGTAGCCAGCGCATCACAACCTCCATGGGCAGGCTATGTTCAGCACTTTTTATATGCCACCCCCACGACACATAGATCATGCCGGTATGGTAGAAGAAAAGCGTCAGGATGGCGATAATTCGCAGCCAGTCGAGGTCGTGTCGGCGACCGACCGTGGGTAGGGGAGTAGACGGGGCAGAATCGGGGATGGTGACCGTTTGCATAGCGGATTGCGGTGATTTGATGCCCCGAAAGTGCTGCTTCTGCCCATTTTACGGCCTATCTGCCCATCGTCGCGAAGTTCGTGCCGACCGGGACGAAGTTTTTCGGGCAGGGCCAAGGGGTCTTAGTTGCCGGTGGTTGGGGCCGCATCGCGAAACTGAGCGGGCGTCTGGTTCGTGATCCGTTTGAAGGCGGTATGAAACGCCGACGGTGAATTGTAACCAACGCGTTCGGCAATCTCATCGATTTTCAGGTAGGCCGTGGCGGGGTCGCGCAGGAGTTGTTGGGCTTCAGCCACCCGATACGTGGCCAGCCAGTCAAAAAAGCGTTGTCCCAGCCGGTCGTTGAGCAGTTGCGATAAGTGATGCGGACTGGTACCGAGCCGTGCCGCTAACTTCGGCAGCGACATGTCGGTTTGGAGGTAGGGTTTTTCGGTACGCAGCAACTGGTCCAACTTCCGGAGTATAGCTTCCTCCACTTCGTCGGATAGCGACGATTTCTCGTATTTCCGTCGCGGCTCGTCGACCAGCGAACCGGGAAAATCTACTATTGGTTGCGGTTGCTCAGGTACGTTGTTGGGCTGGTCGTCGGTGAGGGAAGGTACGCTCAGCCGGAAAAAGTCGGAGCCGCTCATGACCAGAAAACTGGTGACGTAGATCACTGCCGTGAGGTAACAGGCCAGCAGGTAGTCGCCCAGGTCTTCGTAAAACTGCGGTTTAACTACGACAATCAGTAAGGGCATGAGCGCGAATAGCCCCGTCAGGTTTCGCAGGTGTACCAGCATAACGGGTTCCGAACTCCAGACCGATCGCCCTGCCCGTCGAAACGCCCGCCGAATGACCAGAAAAGCCAGCACCACGTAAACCAGACAGCTCAGTAACGTTAGCTCGTTGATGTAGTCACGAACACAAAAAAAGTCTTCCGGTAGGTAGGTGGACGGTTCGCTTACCAGCGGTAACTCGGGATGCCAGGCCTCGATGTAGTTATTGTACTTAAGCTCGATAGGCTGGTAGAGCCACGAAACCGAATACAGCCCCCAAAGCAGTGTGGGTAGCAGGTGTAGGGACCAGTAGCGAGGTGGCTTGCTGCGGATACGGGTCGCCACGTACAGAAAAAAGAGCGGACCCATCGCAAAGTTCGCCGGCTCAGAAAAGTCGACCCAGGCCAGGGTCCGAAACATGTAATTGCTATAGCAGAAAACGATTTCGCCGATAATGGCAGCGATTCCGAGCATCAGCCAGCCCAGGTAGTGATTGGCGCGGTCTTTGGCGCGATTACCCGTTAGAAAAAACAGCCCCAGAAAGAGCCCTTGGGCCACCCCGAGCAAAATAATGAGGCCAAAAAGATCAAGATAGGGCGGTAGCGTACGCATACCACAAACTTACCTAAACCAGCCAGAAAACGGCGAGGCCACTTACCAGCACACCTAAACCCAGGCCTGCACCTACCTGGCCAACCGTGTGGGCGTTAAGCTGCAGCCTGGCCGAAGCGACCAGCCCGCTCAGGGCAATCAGCCCTACAAAAGGGAGAAAAAGGTCGGTATCGCCGTATTTTATCAGCATCAGCATAATAGTCCCCAGTACACCGCCAATACCCACAGTGTGAGCGCTGATTTTCCAGACCGTATTGATGATCCCCACCAGGAGAATAGAGAGCGTGATACTACCCAAAATAACGGCTACACCCGGCGATGTCTCTGAAAAAAGACTCATTCGGAACGCGAATAGGTAGGTGACTACCGAATAAACGATACCTGAGATGAGGTAGGGGAACCGCCGATCGGCGCGTTCTGGCATAGTCAAGTCGGTCAGGAGTCCCGTGCGAAAAAGGTATAGGATCAGCAGACTGGGAATGGCAAAAGTGCCTACAAAGACAAGAATCAGCAGGCTGAGCCGCACATCCGGCGAGTACGTATCGACATTTAGACGGACCGGCGCTACATAAAGTAATAAGCCAAAAAGCCACGTGGGCATCAGTAACGGGTGGAAAACAACTGACAGGATGTAGGCGAGACGGGGGTGCAAGGGGCGTTTGACGTTTGATGTGTAGAGTTTGACGTTTGCTGCCTGCAAAGCAGTTGCCTATAGTCGGGGCAACGTCAAACCATACACATTAAACGTCAAACTGGTTAAAGCTGTTTCCGTAGCCGGGCCACCGGAATATTCAATTGCTCGCGGTATTTGGCAACCGTGCGGCGGGCAATGTTGTAGCCTTTATCATTCAGCATTTTCTCCAGCTTATCGTCAGAAAGCGGATTCACCTTCGGCTCCGTGTCGATCATGTCTTTGAGAATATTCTTCACCTCGCGGCTGCTGACATCCTCACCCGAATCGGTGGCAATCCCTTCCGAGAAGAAATATTTCAGCGGATAGATCCCAAATTCGGTTTGTACGGCCTTGCTGTTGGCGACCCGCGAGATCGTTGATACGTCCATGTCGATCATCTGGGCGATGTCTTTCAGGATCATGGGCCGCAGCTTGTTCTCATCGCCGGTCAGGAAGAAATCGTACTGGTAGCGCACGATGGCGTTCATTGTTTTTAGCAGGGTCTGCTGGCGCTGTTTAATGGCGTCGATAAACCACTTGGCCGCGTCGAGTTTCTGTTTTACGAAACTGACGGTTTCTTTCAGGTTCTTATTGGTCTTGTTGCTCTTGTCGTACGTGTCGAGCATATCGGCAAACGATCGGCTGATCTTCAGTTCGGGGGCGTTGCGCGAGTTCAGAGTCAGTTCGAGTTTTCCGCCGTTGTTGGTCAGCAGGAAATCAGGCATCAGGTATTGCACGGTACTATCATCGCCCTCAACCGAACCTGGTTTAGGGTTTAACTTGATGATGATATCAACCACCCGTTTCAGCGCTTCGTCGTTTACGTTGAGCCGCCGCTGAATTTTGTCGTAATGCTTCTTCGAGAATTCTTCAAAAAACTCCTGAATGATCCGGATCGCCAATTGAACGTAGGGGTCCGACGAATCTTTGCGGCGTAGCTGGAGCAGCAGACATTCCTGCAAATCGCGGGCGGCAATGCCCGGCGGGTCGAATGTCTGAATCATGTGTAGCACCTCTTCCACTTCTTCCGCATCGACGAAGATATTCTGCGAAAAGGCCATGTCATTCACAATGGCCTGCAGTGACCGCCGGATGTAGCCATCGTTTTCGATGCTGCCCAGCAACTGGAGACCAATGGCTTTCTGGTCGTCGGACAGGCGCAGATAACCAAACTGCTGGGTCATCGAATCCATCAGGCTCGACATAGTGGCGATAGGCATCTCGCGGTCTTCCTCGTTGTAGGAGCCGTCGCCCTGCATTTTGTAACCAGCAAACTCATCGTTGGCCAGATACCCATCGATGTCCAAATCGTCGCTTCTGTCGGAATAGTCGTCTTTATCGTCGTACTCTCCGCTCTCGTCGAACTCATCTTTGGTGTCGTACTCCTCGTCCATACCCTCTTCCAGGGCCGGATTGATCTCTAGCTCTTCTTCGATTCGAGTTTCCAGTTCGGCTGTCGGTATCTGCAACAGCTTGATAAACTGTATCTGCTGCGGTGACAGCTTCTGCTGTAATGACTGGCTAAGGCTAAGTTTCTGCATACGTTAATAGTGCCGAAGCGGAGTGGGTTAGTAAAAAGCAAGCATAAAAGATGCAAGGCCCATGAGCCGCCCCTCAATTATCAGACCAATTTACTTTGATTTTGTTAAGGGTGTCAAGTAAAAAAACGTGAACGTTGTACCAGACTAGTGGCTGGTGACGTTATAACTGGTTGTTTTCTAGGAAATATGGCTAAATGAGTGGGCGTTTTGAACCCTGAAAAAAAATTAAATATGAGTAAATGGATCTATGTTGCCCTGAACCACTGTAGCTGATAATTGAGCAGTTGGTAACCTATGAGCCGGTTTTGGGTTAGGGATAATATGACTTCTTCCAAGCGCTTCGTCGATCAGTACGACGTGATCCTGCTCGACTTGATGGACACCCTGATGTTTGGTGGTAACCGCTTCTCTGAGGAGCAGGACTACGCCCAAACGTACCGCAGGCTGGGCGGTAAATACCATTCCGATCGGGAAGTACAGTGGGTGATTCATCAGGTGTACGAAACCATGAGCGAACACTACGCCGACCCGGCCTACCACGAAAACTTCCGCCCAGCCAGTACGTACCTGATTGAAACGCTCGATGCATTGGGTTTACCGCAAACCGACGCCGCCCGCCTGCACAATGTTTTTGCGCACCATGAACTCGGGCACGTACCTGACGGCCATTGCCAGGCGTTGCAGCAACTGGCTAAAACGCACCGACTGGGGTTGGTCAGTAACTTATGGTCTGAAAAAGCTCTCTTCGTGCGGGCGTTCCGGCGCTGTCATATTCATCATCTCTTCGACACGCTGGTTTTCTCTTCCGATCACAGCCTGATCAAGCCCTCGCCGAAGCTGTTCCAGAAAGCACTCGACCAGTTTGATACGCCGACGCACCGGGTGCTTTTCGTAGGCGACAGCCCCGAGCGTGACATGGCCACGGCCGAAGCCCTGGGAATGGGTACGTTGCTGGTCACGGCTACTGGTAAAACAACGTACCCCGGTCGCAAAGCGGTTGATATTTGCGCCTTGCTCGACCAACTCTGATTGCGCTGCAAGGTTGCAGGTTCGTTGTTGCTGGGGTGGGGCCAGGCTAGTTTTGTGGCCTTACTCAACCGCAAAAGGAGCATGCACAAGCACAAAGTTTTCAATCTGATTATTCTGGACGAAAGCGGGTCAATGGAAGGCCTAAAAGCCGCCACACTCACTGGTTTCAACGAACTGGTGCAAACGGTGCAGGGTGCCCAGACCCAGTTTACCGAGCAGGAACACACCATTACCCTCGTTACCTTCAACGGCTTGGGAATCAAAACACTGCTGGCCAATCAGCCGGTCGATAAACTGGCGCCGCTCGACGCTACGCGTTACAAACCCGCCGCCACCACACCGCTGAACGATGCCCTGGGGCAAAGCCTGCTGCGCCTGCAGTGGCTCACCGAACGCGAACGCGACTACACGGTGCTAGTCAGCATACTGACGGATGGTGAAGAGAATGCTTCCCGTGAGTTCTCTACCCAGCAGGTGCGGGCTATGATCACCCGCCTAAAGCAGCACAACTGGTCGTTTACCTACATGGGAGCCAACCATGATGTAGACCGGGTGGCCGCGTCGTTGTCCATTCAGTCGGCCGTTCGCTTCGAGGCCGATGAGCAGGGGATGAAATCGGTATTCGACGCCGAGCGCAAGGGTCGGATGGCCTACTACGAAAAACGCAGCCGGGGCCTGTCTAGTCAGGAGGCTGAAGAGGGGTACTATCAGCAACCGTAACAGCGTGGCCCAGTTACGACCGTTTACGAAACAGATTGGCTAACCTGGTACGCTACCAGCTAGGCAAAAAAGTACTGGTTGTATCTTACAGGCCCGCTTCGCCCCTTATGACCGTTCATCTTCTTCGCACTCCCGATTACAATCCTAACGATTTCTTCGCTGTTCTGTCGCTGCTTCAGTCGTTCAGTGCAACAGACATTACGTTTCAGGCCTTTGAGCGGGAAACCGATCCCGATGAGTTCCCCTTTCTGCACCGGCGTGTAGACCGAAGCCGGTTCGAGTACGAGCTGATGGAAAAAGTTACGTACCTGCCCGATCGGGGATTTCCACTGTCGTGGCGTGAGTTGTTCGAGGTCTGCGATCGTTTCCGGCAGGAGCGGCAACTGCCCAAGGGCGACGTAGTCATTCTACTTACTT
This sequence comes from Fibrivirga algicola, assembly GCF_011742925.1. Taxonomy (GTDB): domain Bacteria; phylum Bacteroidota; class Bacteroidia; order Cytophagales; family Spirosomataceae; genus Fibrella; species Fibrella algicola. The sequence goes on along the minus strand of NZ_WAEL01000014.1, from coordinate 26,760 downwards.
GCCGCCCTAACTCACTGAACTGGTTCTCAGCGACGGACGGGCAGCGCAATGCCTTCGTGCATACGGCCGACTGGGAGTTGTTTATGCCCTGCCACCACAAGTATCCGGTTGCCTACCAGATATGGGCTAACATCCTGCGGATGGGCATGAACCTGCCGTCGAACGATGAGCATCCGTACTGGCACCAACAGCCCATTGGTTGCATGAACGATTTCTGCGAGAAAAAGGGCGACATCGCGCTGAAACTGCGTACCGGCGATATTTGTCAGCCCTGTTGGCAACGACTGATTGCCGCCGGTGCCCCCGAAAAACTGATTCTCGATGGCCTGTCTGCCTTCAACGGATTACGCGAACAGATGCTTTTTCAGCAGGGTTTCCGGCGTGCGGTGTCGCTCAGTCCGCTGGTGGTTACGCCCTATCTGAACATCACCTTAAGCCAGTTTGGTCACCTGGAAGTTAAAATGCCGGCACTGGCTAAGGTGCTGTATCTGTTCTATTTACGACATCCCGAAGGCGTTCGGCTTAAGGAACTGAGCGACCACCGCGAGGAGCTGACTTACCTGTATTGCCGCCTGACGGGGACCGATAGAACCCCCAATATAGCCGAGCGGATCAGCCGGTTTGTCGACCCGCTAGACCCGAGCGCCCGAAACCAGAATCTGTCGAGGGCTAACAAAGCCTTCCGCGACATACTGGATGCCACCATGGCAAAATCGTACCTGATTGAAGGCGAACCCGGCGAACGGTACCGGATCAACCTGGCCGCCGAACTCATTACTTTACCCGATTCCCTGCTTTCCGTTTCTTCACCACACCTTTAACATCAATTTACTATGTGGATCGCCTCTACCCTTGGTTTTTTCTCGGTTGTAAAAAGTAGCCGAGATGGTAATTTCATGATCCGCGCCCGCCGCGCCGCCGACCTTCAAAATCTGACGCAGGCGGGCCTCGTGGGTACGTACCTGGAAACCCCGGAGGCCGATTATATTGCCCGCCTGATCGTCACGCCCAACGAACTGCCGCGTTTTTACACGATGCTGGCCCAAACCGTCGATTACCACAACTTCAAAGGTAAAATTCACGACTTGCCCGATCAGGCTAATAAGCTCGGCATGTACGGCAATATGTGGTCAGCTGCTTATGCGTATCAGCAACAAGTACGGGAGGCCGAAGCAGCCGATTGGGGAGAAGCTATATCGCTGGATGAAGTTGCAGAACAGACGGACGGTGGCGACTACCAGGCCGAAGCGTATCGACGGTGGAAGCAACTGCAAGCAAAGGCGAAAGAGTAGGTACTCTCAGGTTCCTTTCAACGTTGATGGATTTAGCGGTCAATAATAGCGTGTTGATAAGCGGCCAAACCCTTTCCTGCCGCATCTTTGTTAGCCAAGTATACAATTCGCTCATTCGACCTTGAAACTACTGAAAGTTGCCGCTGGGGTGCTGAACCAGACCCCGCTGGATTGGGACCATAACCAGCAAAATATCATCAATGCCATTGAGGCGGCTCGCCAGCAGGGTGTTAGTCTGCTGTGTTTGCCTGAACTCTGTATTTGTGGCTACAACTGCGAAGACATGTTCTACGCGCAGAACACCATTGATCAGTCGATTGCTTCATTGCTCGATATTGTTGGGCATACAGCCGACATTGCGGTGTCTGTGGGGTTGCCCATGCGCCACAACAATCGCACGTTCAATGTGGCTTGCTTTATCGTGAACAAGCGTATTCTGGGCTTCGTAGCCAAGCAGTACTTACCCGGTAATGGCATTCACTACGAGCCGCGCTGGTTCCAGCCCTGGACGGTGGGGGTACGTGACGAGACCCATATCGGCGAATTCAATTATCCCTTCGGCGATCTGATATTCGACCTGTCGGGTATTCGGATCGGCTTCGAAATCTGCGAAGATGCCTGGATCGCCGGTCGGCCGGGGCGGGCACTGTACGAGCGGGGCGTCGACGTAATTCTGAATCCGTCGGCCAGCCATTTTGCGTTTGGTAAATCGGTTACCCGTGAGCGGCTCGTTGTCGATGCGTCGCGGTCGTTTGGGGTTAGCTACGTGTATACCAACCTGTTGGGTAACGAAGCGGGCCGGGCTATCTACGACGGCGATGCCATGGTGGCCTCCAACGGTGAACTGCTGGTGTCGGGCCCCCGCCTGAGCTATGAAGACATGCACATTGTACCGGCTGTGGTCGATGTACACATGACCCGCCTGAATCAGACGCAGAACCGGGGAAACCTGGCGTATGCCCTGCCAAACCTGCGGGTAACTGATCGGTTCAACTGGCCAGACGTAACGCCTATATTTCACAAGGCTGAACTGGAACCATGGGAACGGTTCGGCAGTATCAAAGAAGAAGAGTTTGCTCGCGCCGTAGCACTCGGCCTGTTCGACTACCTGCGCAAAAGCCGCTCGCAGGGGTACGTCCTCAGCCTGTCGGGTGGAGCCGATTCGTCGGCGATTGCAGCCACGGTATACCTGATGGTGCGGATGGCCGTCGAAAATATTGGTCTTGATGGCGTGAAGAAAAAGCTGCACCACCTGAATGCCGTCCAAGATTGCGTCAGCGCCGAGGCGATGGTAGGTAAGCTGCTGACAACGATCTATCAGGGCACCAGCAACTCGTCGGACGATACGTTCAACTCGGCGAAAGAGCTGGCCGAGAGCCTGGGCGCTACCTTCATGAACATCAACATTGACGGGCTGGTTGATACATACACAGGCTTGATTGAGGGGCAGATTGGCCGCAAATTGTCGTGGAGTACCGACGATCTGGCCCTGCAAAATATTCAGGCGCGGGTACGTGCCCCAGGTGTCTGGATGCTGGCCAACCTGAAAAATGCATTGCTGCTTAGCACCTCTAACCGGTCAGAAGCCGCCGTTGGCTACGCCACGATGGATGGCGACACGGCAGGGAGTATCTCGCCGATCACCGGCATCGATAAGCATTTTTTGCGGGGCTGGCTGCGCTGGCTCGAAACCGAAGGACTCAATGTGGTGAATACGCCGAGCCCCGATGAGCGCATTAAGTTAGCGGGCCTGAATCGGGTGAATAACCTGCAACCCACCGCCGAACTGCGTCCGCTCGATCGCAACCAGACTGACGAAACAGATTTGATGCCCTACGATGTGCTGAACGCTATTGAGGATGCTGGTATTCGGGACAAGCAGGCACCGGTCGATGTATTCAAGATCGTTGAAGTGAAGTTTGCCGGTCAGCATAGCCGCGAAAACCTGCTGATGTGGGTGGAGCGATTCTTTAAACTCTGGAGCCGCAACCAGTGGAAGCGTGAACGGTACGCCCCCAGTTTCCACCTCGACGATCACAGCCTTGACCCACGTACCTGGATGCGCTTCCCGATCCTGTCGGGTGGTTTCGAGAAAGAGCTAGCCGAGATGCGCGACTGGGCACAGGAACACAGCAAAGGCGGAGGCCGTAAAGGAAAGATCGGTTTTTAACGCTGTCGTACTCGTAGAGCTTGCTGTGGGTGCCTGGCTGGTTTTGCCCTTCGATTAGCCAGGCAGCCATTGTAAGGGTCATCTTGTTATTTTTTAACTGCATTTGTGAATACAGCATCTACCCGCTCTAACCTGGTCATTCCCGGAATTCTCTTTGCCATGTTTTGGGCGTCGGCGTCGGTGGCTACCAAGTTTGGGGTGCAGTCGGCGGCGCCGCTGGTGCTGGCCACAGTCCGGTTCCTGATTGCGGGGACCGGCATGCTACTGGTTGCGTATGTGTTCCAGAAAGGCAACCCCCTGCCAACAGGGGTGGAATGGAAGCGCCTCACCATCTTCGCAGCTCTGAACACAACCATTTATCTGGGGCTGTTTGTGCTGGCACTCAAGCAGGTGTCGGCAGGTATTGGTAGTCTCTCAACGGCCACCAATCCGTTGTTTATCACGCTGATGTCGGCGGCTTTCCTCCGGCGTCCGCTACGCTGGCAGGAAGGGGCGGGCCTGTTGCTTGGGCTGTTGGGCGTGTGTGTGGCGGCTTATCCGCTACTAGGGCAGGCCTATGCCACCGTCGAAGGGCTGTTGATCCTGCTGGGCAGCATGCTGTCGATCTCGGCGGCAACGGTCTACTACGCCCGCTACAACTGGCGGTTGCCCAACCTGGTGATCAATGGCTGGCAGGTGCTGATCGGTGGCCTGTTGATTCTTCCCGTCACCCTCCTCACGACCGATATCAGCGCGACTTCGTTCGATGGGCGGTTCTGGGCGTCGGTGGGCTGGCTGATTGGGCCGGTATCGGTTCTAGCGTTGCAACTGTGGTTCCGGCTGGTTCGGGCCGATGCCGTCAAAGCGTCGTTGTGGCTGTTTCTGTGCCCTATTTTTGGGTTTGCGTACTCGTCAGTTCTTCTGGGCGAACCCATTACGCTATACACCGTAGCGGGTACTGTGCTGGTTGTGGGCGGGTTAGGGCTCGGTCGAAAAACAGCGGTGGCCACAGACTAACTTCTGTATATGATAGCGCTGTTCCATTCGTTACGGCCATACCAGCACGTGCCGTCACGTACCTGAGCTTTATCGACTATTGACGTTTAGTACAACTTGTTCCTGTATGATTCGATTCTATCGGCTTTTTTTGATATTCCTGTTCTGCTCTCTAAGTGGTTTATTATCAGCGCAGAACAATCAGCGATATCTAATGCTGTCGCTTGGCAATAACAACATTGGTAACGGCGATAACGGCATTGAGACAATCAATCAACTGAAAGCAAATGGGGGCAACAGTGTGTTGATCACCATGCTCTGGAGCACGATCAACAACTGGCGCAAAGACGACCCCAACCCCTGGCAGCAGTACGACGATCAGGTGGCCGCTGCCCGCCGAAACGGCATGAAAATCGCCATCCGGCTCTGGATCGACAATCAGCGTCTCGACACCCCCTCGGACCCCAACAATAACTTTGAAGACGGATACAATGGCTGGAACGCGGCCGACCGCATGCAGGGGTTCAACATATTCGGCCAGAACCTGCGCGTCTATCAGCAGTTCGATGGCCTGTACCTCAACCAGGGTACGTTTCGGGTATTTACTAGTTTTGCCGCCCCCGCTACCGTCGAGAAAGGCACCACGTTTGCCGCACGGGTAGCCCAGCGCTATAGCTATTTACTGAATACCAACGAACTCCTGTTTATCTGCGTGGGTACCACCGGGCAGGGCGAATTCGGGTATCCATCCAGCACGACAAAAGGCTTGCAGGGTGATTTTGAGCGGCTATACGACTATTCGGAGCCAATGGTGCAAGGCTATAGAGTGTGGCTGAGGTCGAAATACCGTGGGTCGATCAGCCGGTTGAAAGCCGCCTGGAAAGGAGACGGACAGCCGTCGGACAGCTTCGACCAGATTCGGCCTAAAGCACCCAACGGGGAGTTCAAGGGCGCATTTGAAGGTGAAGCCGGACGCGACTGGTACCGCTACCGGCATAGCGTGATGAAAACGTTTATGCTGGAGGTAGCAGCGGCGCTGAAAGCTGTAGACAACCGGTTTAAGGTCATTCAGGAATACGGTTCGGTATACGATAAACAATCGGTTCAGCGCGGAAGCTACAGCTTTAAAGACACCGGCGAAAGTCTCGACGGCATAAAAATAAATGACGATCACTCATCCGACTATCGCTTTTCAACCGACCTGATCCGATCCAATTCGCCGGGAAAACTGATTGTAAATGAAGTAGGTGGTAACCTGGGTCGGCTATCGAATCCGGTGCCACGCGAAGAGATGATTCGCCAGTTTGTCGAATGCTACGAGCACGGCACCCAGATTATTACGGCCTTTAATTTCGACTTTACGTATTCGATAGACCGCGACGTGATCCGGGAAATTGCGGCCCGTTACATTGCCAACACGGAGCCCGTAGCCCGTTTGCCGAAGCAAAGCGTAACCTTTACCACGTCGGGAATCCTGTACGGTGATGGGTGTGCGACAATCAGGAATTTCTACGTGCGCGATTGTCAGGCGTATAAAGACTGGCGGGCGGTGTATGACCTGAGCGGCGGCCAGCCGGTCAATCTGTTGCAGCAGGATGATTTGCTTATGGCCCCAACCATTGAGGCACCGCGTTACAACCGGGTGCTTGTGATTGGTAATGCCCTAACTGAAAAGGCTCCCGACGCCACCATTGGCTGGACAGGTGGCCCCTGGGGCATGGCCGCGACCAGTCGGGATAAAGACTATGTGAGCCTGCTGACCGAAAAGCTGCGCGAGCAAAATGCCGAAGTGTCGGTGCAGCGGCTCCGGCTCGATGACTGGGAGCAGACCTACACCAGCAAGACGTTTCCGTACCAAACAGCGGTAGCCAGCAAGGTCGCGGCGCTGTGGGGTGGTAACAAGCCCGATCTGGTGCTGATTTCTCTAGCGGAGAACATCGATCAGACTAACTTCAACGCCGACGTATTTCGGGACGAACTTCTGAAACTGGTCGTGTCGACGGGCGTGACCACAGGTATGGTTGTCTTACGCAATTCCTTTTTACCCGGTCAAAGCAAGTCAAATCTGGTGCTGCGGCAGGTGGCCAATGAAGCGGGCTGGCAGTTTGCTAATCTCAACTGCATTCGCAACGACGTGGGCTTAACGGCCCAAACCGACTGGCCGAAGGCCGACAGCCTGGTGAAACGCTACCCGGGTGATGCGGGCATGAAAGCCATCGCCGATATATACTGCGCACAGATTCCCGGCCTCAATTGCAATCAGACCGCGCCGGTGCCTACGGTCTCTAAAATACGGGTACATTTTGGCGTCGATTCCTGCCAGACCTGTAGCGACCGTTGTCGGAATGGCGTGGTGCAGGGTTCGCAGGATGGCGTTATCTGGACCACACTGGCCATTACAAGGCAGCCGGGCAAGGGTTGGAATGACTTTGTTGTCAATGCCGATCAGCCGTGGCGATATGTCAGGTACGTTGCTGCCAAAAACTGTTTTGGTGAACTGGCTGAGCTTGAGTTTTATGCAGGAAACCGGAAACTGCGCGGAACGCCCATTGGCAGTGGGGCCAGTACAGAGGATACAAGCTACACCGCTGCTTTTGATGGCAATACTGCTACGATCTGGCGGGGTACGTCGGCGGGCCCGCAGAACACGGCTGGCCTCGACTTTGGCGTGCCTTCGTCGGAGCCCGATCCGATTAGCTGGTGCCCCGACCTGGATGAATCAACAAAGGCGGCGCATCTGGAACTGGCGCCAAACCCGGCCGACGACTACCTGACGTACCTGTACCAGATGCCCACCAGCGAGGTCGTAACAATCGAAGTGTTCGATCTGGCAGGCCGGCTGCGGAGCCGTCAGCAACTGGCGGGTAGTGAAGCCCGGCAGCAGTATCAGGTCTACGTAGGTACCTGGCAACCGGGTATGTACATCGCCAAAATCAAGGCGGGCAACTATGCCACGTCGAAACGCTTCCTGATTGCCCGGTAGCGTTTCAGGTCGAGGCATAGCTACAAACGCAGAGCGATGAGTTGAATTGCCGGATTTGTAGCTATTCTTTGATGACCCGCATTTCGACACGCCGATTGAGCTGGCGGCTTTTCTCGTAGTTATTGGTGGCCACCGGGCGGGTTCCACCGTACCCCTTTGTGAAAATGCGAGTGGGCGCTACGCCTTTACCAACCAGAAATGCCTTAACCGTTTCGGCTCGTTGACGCGACAGGGCAACGTTTTGGTCAAAATCGCCCTGGTTATCGGTATGACCGGCCAATTCGATACTAATCGCTGGATTCTCGTTCAGGAAGGTAAGTACGCGGTCGAGGTCAACTCTGGCTTCCGGTACCATGTCGGCCGTGCTTTGGGTAAACTGAATGGCCCGCAGTTCAACTGTCTCGTCGGTAACCGTTAGTGGCTTTGCCGCGGCCGTTACCGGGGTTGCTTTCTGGTCGATCGCCAGTTTGGTGCCTGTCGACGTGGTCGCTACCGGCGCGGTGGGCATTATCGCTTTCCGCAGCAAAATAATTTTTCCCGTACGGCGATTAACCCGCCCGTCTGAGAAGTTCATCGATTCGCTGTGAGGAATGTAGCTCTGCGCCCGCACGACTACCGTGAATGCTTCTTTGGTACTCAGTTCGAGCCGAAAACTACCGTCTTTCTCGGTGAACTTAGATTGAAGCGTTTTTCCATTTGTGCCCACGCCCATTACAGTGGCACTGCTAATAGGCTGGCGGGTAGCTGCGTCGAGGATCAGGCCCTCGAGCGATGCTCTGTCATTCTGGCAAAATCCAGGGAGCGTACTGCAAACAAGCCCCAATGCGAGGCACACGTTACTGAATATGGTCATACTATGTAAGCAACGGGAAATAACCGTCAAAAGTACATCCAGCCCGTCGATAAACGCCAAAAAAAGCCTGTGTAATAGCGTCAAAAAAGGTTACAAAAAATGCCGAAAATTTATGTATAATACCTTGTATGTCAATGGTTTATGTGGGGGTCTAAAATGGTGAAAAGTGAACGCGCGCGTAGCCTTGTGCGTTAGTAGTGTATGAGAGAAACAACCAATGTGTCGATGGCTTCCATGCCTACGCAGATGCCCGTGCAACCTGCTCAGCCGGTGGACGAAAACTGGCGTAAATCGATTCCGGCGCAGGTGTTTTTGAACCACTTCTTCGCCATGGATTACCACATCCAGCATCAGAATGACCTGTTCGATGTGGCCAAATTTCCGATCTTCCGGCAGTTCGGAGGCTTGGGCGCGGCTGATCGGCAGTCGGCGTTGGAGAAGTTATTACTCAATAGCTGGAGTGCCGAGTATGCGCTCCGCATTACGCCTGTTATCAACGATCGGTCTGCCGACTCGGAGCAATACCTGCAAAGTTCGTTGCACTGGACGTTCCCGCAGGCTTATTACAGCGTGTTATTTAGTGCCCGCGCGTTTCTGGCCGTGCAGGGTATCAATGTGAGCAATGAAGAGCTGATTCGGAAGCGGATCGGCAACATGGTGGTGAAAGGGCATTATCCGGCTTCGGTTGGGTATTATGCGCTTGGCCCCATCAACAATTACCGCATCCAGCGCCTGCCCATGGCCAAACGGATGGCCGAGGCCGGCCGGTCTGACCTGACCCTGCCCTCTCGGCATACGTCGGCTCAGGTCGAAGTGGCGCAGTTTCTGAAAACCACGCGCGATCAGCGGATCAAGGCACTGCGTAATGCCGTGCAGAATAACCCCAAAACGGCCCTTCGGTCGTCGCGTACGGGCGAGATTCTGCAAAAGTTTGGCCCCGAGCAGTACAAGCAACTGGCCCGCCAAATCGGGTACACTACCTACTTCGATATGCTAAGTCGGCTGCGTATTTCGTCGACCAACCGGGAGATTGAGCGCTTTGTTGATTCCGAAGTAGACGTGCGGCTGTTTCACCAGAGTCTGGTTAGCATTGTGGCGCACGTGAACTCGCTCCACGAGGCGTATGTAGCCAAGGCGCTGGGTATCGAACGGTACCGGCAGTTGGTAGCCAAGCTGCCCACGTACCTGCAGGAGAGTTTTGTCCGCGACCGGCTCACCACTATCATCGAACCGTTGCTGACGGCCGCCGTTGCGGAGTAAACTACCCCTTTTGATTACCTTTGGTGAGCCCCTGTTTCGGAAACGTAATAGGGGCTTTTTACTGTAATTCCGTCAAAATAGCCAGCCCCACGCCCGAATCGGCCGCGCCGTAATAAACCCACCATTCAGTTGCTCCGTTTGGTAGTCGATTAGTCACCCAGCCGTTGCTAAATACCACATTGGGGAAAAAGCCGACCTGTTCCCACGGCAGGTCTGGCGTGAGGAGCGGTGTCTCCGACCGGGCAAGCAGTAAACCGGGGTCATCGGTATCGAGCAGGGCCAGCGCCAGCCCGTAGGCGTGTGTTTCACTGGCACCGTGATAGAGCAGCAGCCAGCCATCTCGGGTACGTACCGGCTCGGGACCAGCTCCAATTTTAGCGTACTCCCAGGCCGACCCTGATGCACCAAACACGTACCTGTGGTTGCCCCAGTGCACACCGTCTGGCGATTCACTGATCCAGACAGAGGGCTTCCCGATCTCAGAAACCATCGGACGGTGCAGCATGAGCAGTTTGCCGTTTACCCGTTCCGGAAAAAGGCAGGCGTCTTTGTTAGGGGGCGGCAATACCATGCCTACCCGGTCAACGTGTATAAAGTCGGTGGTTTTAGCCAGACCAACACCTGGTCCATTGGCCGATACTGCTGTATAGGTGATCCAATAGGTATCGTCGATGCGGGTAATTCGGGCGTCTTCAATGCCAAATGCTTCGTCGGGCCGGGCGGGGAAAAGGAAAGGCTGCTCATCAATAGTGAAATGAATGCCGTCGCGGCTGCGGGCCAGTCGCAGGTGACTCAGTGAGGTCAGGTACGTTTGCCCGTCCAGGGTCAATACCCGTGGGTCGTAGGGGGCGGCTGGTTCCGGGAAACGCCTGACCGTTAAAACTGACTCGCCGTCGATTGTTTCTACGATGGGGACGCTCAGCCAGCCGGGTTCAGAGGCAGGTGCTTCAGCTACCCGCAATAAGAGCAGAATCTCGTCGCCGAAGCGGCAGGCGGCGGGGTTGAATGCGCCAAGTACATTAAAGCCGGGGCCGTAGGGAGTAACATCCCGGGTGGTCAGGATTGGCTGGTCACTGTAGCGGTTAAGTGCGTAGTTTTTCATCATTTTTAGAGCCCACTGGCTCAATTCATACTAGCTTAACCAACTAATCAGGAGGTAATCTGTTATCTGGTTCGGAAACCTATTCAACACACAACAATGGCTTATAACGATACCCTGCTCGACGATGAGCAAGACGACGTGCTGATGATGACCCCAGACGACGACGCTGACTATGACGACGAAGGCTCTGGCTCGACCAGCGGCTACGGAGACACAACGGAAGACGACCTCAGCCTCGCCGATGATGAAGACGTCGAAGAACCGCTGGAGATTGACCCCGACGCTGATCTCCAGGGCGACGATTTTGACGACGATGACGACCTTTAATTAACCAACCAACAAGATGCCAGAAGACGCAGAAAAACCAGGCCAGACGGATCGCCGCCAGGACGACACCACAGCTCCGGACAGCGAAACCCAGTCGTCGGCAGATTCTGCCCAGGGCGAGCGGAATAATCCCGAAATTAACGAAGAAAAAACCGGCAGCCGGGTCAATGAACCGGCCGAGGGAGGGAGGTAAATTACGTTTGGGGTTTGCTGATTGTCGGTTGCTGTAACGCTGCTATCATTCCATTTCCATGGAGTGGCAACGCAACAGGAACCGGCAACCAGCAAACCCCAAATTTTTTAGCTTACCATCGATCGAGTAAAGCCATTAACGGATCGTAAAGCTTGGTCCAGGCTAAGCGGGCAGCTACAACAATGAAAACAACGCCTGTAATGCGATTGAAGGCCAGAGCCACGTTGGGGGTAAAAAACCGCTTTAGTTTGTGCGCGAAAATGGCCAGCGACGATTCGGCTACGGCCACGCCAAGTAGCGCAAATCCCATAAAAACTACCTGCTGCGTAGTATCGTAGCGCAGCGAATGGCGCAGGTACGCGGCAATGGTTACCCACGATACGAAGTTGATTGGGTTAAGCGCGTTCAGCAAAAAACCTGTGGTAAAATAATAGGCGTAGTTGCCAAATTTTGTCTTGGGATACGCGATGCGGGGCGTTCCTTTTATGATGTTGAACAAGCCCAATGCCACCAGAAATAGCACGCCAATAGCCGCCAGAACGGGCTCCAGCGCGTTGGAATGGGGAATGATCGACGTACCCAGTAAGGCAAACGTGACGTAGATTATATCGCCCAGCACCACGCCAAGGGTAATGGTAAGTCCAGCTTTGTAGCCGTTGTCGACGCTATTCTGTATGAGGGCGAAAAAGACGGTTCCGAAGGTCAGGCACAGCGCCACGCCCGTCAGAAAACCGAAAAGGATAGGTAAAAACATACGTTGTTGACCGTGCTGCACAAAGCAACAGGCAGTCGTTCAATAGTTAGTTGAAAGCGCACTGTATACTGCTACTCCCAACGGGCACTAAAAGTTTTAAGGTAGCGCATTTATATACCACGTTGCCGGGCCACCATCAGTAAGGCAGCCATGCTGATCGAGTCGGTAATTCGGCCATCCATTACCATGGCTACGGCCTCGCTAAGGGGTACTTTCAGCAACTGTAGATCTTCGGTCTCTTCGGGGGCGTGCGGGCCAGGCGTCAGGTCTTCGGCAACGTAGATAAAGCCTTCTTCGTCAGTAGCCGAGTTGGAGGTGTGAATCCGGGCGAGTTTCGTCCATCGGCCGGCAACAAATCCGGTCTCTTCCTGCAGCTCGCGTTGGGCCGACGCCAGTAAGTCGGTGCCGATGGGCGACCCCCCTTCGGGTATTTCCCAGGTGTATTCGTTTAGCGCATAGCGGTATTGCCCAACCAGGTACGTATATCCTTCTGTGTCTATAGGTATTACCCCCACCGCTTTGTTTTTAAAGCTTACTACACCGTAGATACCGGGAGTGCCGGCTGGTGTAATTACATTTTCGTGCCTGATTGCCAGCCAGTTATTTTCGTACTTAACTGTTGAATCAAGCGTTTTCCAGGGGTTTTTCGTTGTATCCATAAGGCGAAAATACGACGGTTTATCCCGTTCGCCGTATCTTTGTACACTCTATGAAGCTATTACAACACCCCAAAACACGCTGGATGGCTGTGTCGCTGGTGGTTGGTATCGGATTGCTGGTACTAAAATTTACGGCATTTTTTCTCACAAACTCGACCGCTATTCTGACCGATGCGCTGGAGTCGATTGTGAACGTAATAGCAAGCGCGTTTGCCCTGTATAGTTTGTACCTGGCCGGGCAGCCCCGTGACCAGAACCACCCCTATGGGCACGGTAAAGTCGAGTACCTGTCTTCAGGGTTCGAAGGTGCGTTGATTTTATCGGCTGGGTTAGTTATAATCTATGAGGCGATTGTCAGCTTTTTCGAGCCGACTACGCTCACCGATCTTGGCTGGGGACTTGGCCTGATCGGGTTTACGACGGCGGCCAATGCCTTACTGGGGTACACCTTGACTCAACAGGGCCAGAAAGCAGACTCTATTGCGCTGGTTGCCGATGGGAAGCACCTGCTGGTCGATAGCGTAAGTAGCGTTGTGGTAATGGTAGGCGTGGGGCTGGTGTGGCTGACAGGCTGGCTTTGGCTCGATCGAGTACTGGCGCTCGGTTTATCGTTGTTCATTATTTACAATGGCTGGTCCCTGGTTCGGGAATCGATCGGGCGGCTGCTCGACGAAACGGACCTGGCAACCATTGATCGGGTCGTCACCATTTTGGCCGACAACAGGCAACGGAACTGGATTGACGTGCATAACCTGCGGGTACAGAAATACGGAGCGGACCTGCACATCGATTGCCACCTTACCTTACCGTATTACTGGGATCTGCTCAATACGCACGATGAAGTCCGCCGGTTTGAAGAAACGCTACAGCAGGGTTTCTCGAGCGAAGTAGAAATTTTTGTGCACGCGGACCCCTGCCTTCAGGAGTGCTGCCACTATTGCAAAGTGGCCAACTGCCCTGTTCGCGCTCATGAATTTGTACGCGATGTGGTTTGGACAGCTGAAAATCTGCCGATCAACCAGAAGCATTTCGTGCCGGTAGGCTACCGTTGAAACAAGCTGGTATACAGCGATTCCATAAAATTGCACGGAGCTTTTTTATTGAAGAAAGGATTGACCCCGCACGGCCACGCAGCGCCTCTGTATAAGTTTATAGTATAGCTTCTTCTTTTCTTCTTGACATATTCGCCGAAAAAATTGTACCTTTCGGATGTATCATTTCGCTGATGCCAAGGGTTGGTTCACCAACAGAATGATATTCAGGTTGTATTCTGAACTGGAAAGACGGGTTGCCTTACATCCCGTCTTTTTTTATGCCGTAGATTCTGGCCTGTATTAACTTATAGTCGTAGAAAATAACACGAACCAACTAGTCGCCATGACGAATCTAGATCGCCGGTCCTTTCTTAGATCTGCCGGAGCCCTCGCTGCAGCTACTGCCTTACCCGCCTGGGCCGAAGCTGGTGCTGCCAAGTTACCGTTTTCAATTTCACTTGCCGAGTGGTCACTTCATAAAGCCCTCTTTAGTAAGCAGATTACCAACCTCGATTTTCCGGGTATTGCCAAAAAAGAATTTGGCATCAATATCGTCGAATACGTAAACCAGTTTTTTAAAGATAAAGCGCGGGACAAGGCTTATCTGGATGAGCTGCTGATGCGCTGCAAAGACAACGGCGTGACCAATCACCTGATCATGATTGATGGAGAGGGCCCGCTGGCTGATCTGGACGCCACGAAGCGTAACCAGACGGTTGAGAACCATAAAAAATGGATTGAGTGCGCCAAGTACCTCGGGTGTAAAACTATTCGGGTCAATGCGCAGGGTAGTGGTTCACCTGAAGAGGTAGCCAAAGCAGCCGTAGAAGGACTTAGTAAACTAGGTGAAGTGGGTAAGGCGTCGGGTATCAACGTGATCGTTGAGAACCACGGCGGTATCACATCCAACGGTGCCTGGCTGGCTGGTGTAATTAAGCAGGTGGGGATGAAGAACGTGGGTACGTTACCCGACTTCGGTAACTTCTGCATGAAGCGCAGCGCTACCGGTTGCGACGATTCGTATGATCGCTACAAAGGCACGCAGGAGCTGATCCCGTATGCCAAAGGGCTATCGGCAAAAACCTACGATTTTGATGAAAAAGGAAATTGCGTCGAAACTGACTATACCCAGATCATGAAGATCGTAAAGGATAGCAAGTTCAAAGGCATCATCGGCATTGAATACGAGGGCAGCAAACTCGACGAATACGCCGGTATCCGCAAAACAAAGGAGCTGCTGGAGCGGGTGGGGCAATAACAGGTTGAGGTTGCGCTGCTAGCCTACCATATGGTGAATTAGCGGCGCAACCTCAAACGACAAACGTCAAACTAGTTCTCTACGCTTTCTCGCAGAACTCTTCCAGCGCCATTTCCAGGTGCTGCGCGATCATCTGAGCCGAACGGCCTTCGATATGGTGGCGCTCGATGAAGTGTACCAGATCACCATCTTTGAAGATACCGATGGCTGGTGACGAGGGCGGATAAGGCAACAGGTACTCGCGCATCTTCGCTGTAGCGTCGATGTCAGCACCAGCAAATACTGTATACAGGTGATCGGGCTTTACGCCAGCCAGCGACAAGGCTGCTTTCACACCCGGACGGGCAGCACCAGCGGCACAGCCGCATACTGAGTTTACAACCACCAGCGCGGTACCTTCGGCATTGGCCATGGCAGCGTCAACGTCGGCGGCAGTTGTCAATTCCTGAAAACCAACGCTGGTCAGGTCTTCCCGCATAGGGGCAACTAAATGAGGAGGATACATACTGATTATTCGTCTTGAAAATCGTTTTTGAAAATAAAGCCGAGTCTTGAAAGCCAGTTTTGTGTAATAGACCTACCTGGCGCTGTCACGAAACGCGACCTTCCAGGCTTAGTACTACCCCTTAAAAACGGCCGTCCAGCCTCAAAAGATTACATAAACCCAAGTTCTAATTTAGCCACTTCCGACATCATTTCGGAACTGTAGGGCGGGTCGAACGTCAATTCGACGCTTACATCGTTCACGCCCGGTACGTCACGGACTTTCTGCTCAATTTCGCTGGGGATCTCCCCGGCCGACGGGCACGAGGGGGAGGTCAGCGTCATGAGAATATACACGTTGTTGACCGGAAAGATCTTGATCTCATAGATGAGGCCAAGCTCGTATACATCTACCGGAATTTCGGGGTCATATACACTTTTAAGAGCCAGTACAACCTGCTCTTTCAATTCAGTTTCTGACATAATCGTCGCATTCATAAGGCGTATCAGGCGTTTGCCAGGGCAAACGATTTCATGCGTTGGATCATTGATGCCATACCGCCGGCGCGCCGAGACGTAACCAGATTACTGAGGCCGATACGGTCAATGAAGTACAGATTGGCACTGGCTACATCGTCCGGCTTTTCGTCAGAGAGCACCCGGATGAGCAGGCTAACCAAACCCCGGCTAATCTGAGCGGTTGGTTCAGCATCTGCTTCAAAATGCACCAGCTCGCCGTTTAGTTCGCTGTTTAGCCACACCTTCGACTGACAGCCCGGAATTAAATTCTCGGGTACGTGCAGCGAGTCGGGGAGTGGCGGCAGTTTTTTGCCGAGGTCAATAATGTATTGCGTTTTATCTAGCTGATCGTCGAAGAGGTCAAACTCCTCGATGATCTCGTCTTGCTTCTCGTTTATTGTCATACGCTGTTTACGCCTAGGCCATCATGGTTTTTACACGGTGTAGCCCTTTCACAAGCCGATCGATTTCGTCGGTTGTGTTGTAAACCGAAAACGAAGCCCGCGTGGTTCCGGCAATGCCGAGGCGGCGCATCAGAGGCTGGGTACAGTGATGGCCCGTCCGAACGGCGATACCCTGCTGGTCGAGAATGACGCCGGTATCTTCGTGGTGAATGCCATCCAGCACAAACGAGATTACGCTGATTTTTTCTTTGGCGGTGCCAATAATGCGCAGCCCGTCAATGCTTTGGAGGGCGTTGGTTGCGTAGGCCAGCAATTCGTGTTCGTAGGCGGCAATGTTATCTTTTCCCAGCGAATCGACGTAATCGATGGCGTTCTTCACGGCGATCACATCGGCGATGTTGGGCGTACCTGCCTCAAACTTATAGGGAATGTCATTGTAGGTCGTCTTCTCGAAGGTAACTTCCTTGATCATCTCGCCGCCACCCCGGAAGGGCGGCATCGCTTCGAGGATCGCCCGTTTGCCATAGAGCACGCCCATACCGGTCGGCCCAAACAGCTTATGGGCCGAGAACACGTAGAAATCACAGTCAAGCGCCTGCACGTCGATGTCGATATGAGAACTAGCCTGCGCGCCGTCGATCAGTACCACCGCGCCTACCGCGTGCGCTTTGTCGATGATCGTTTTAACCGGGTTAATGGTCCCCAGGGCATTCGACACGTGCACGACAGACACCAGCTTGGTGCGTTCGGTGAGCAGTTTCTCATACTCGTCCATCAGCAGTTCACCCGCGTCATTGATCGGGATCACCTTTAGCGTACAGCCACGTGCCTCGCAGAGCATCTGCCAGGGTACAATATTGGAGTGGTGCTCGAGGGTCGAGATAATGACCTCATCGCCCGGTCCCAGGTACGTTTGTCCATAGGTTTTCGCCACCAGGTTAATACCATCGGTAGTGCCGTAGGTGAAGATGATCTCTTCAGCCTCCCGGGCATTCATAAACGACTGAACAGCCCGGCGGGTAGCTTCAAAATTGGCGGTTGCCCGTTCGGCCAGCGCGTGGATACCCCGGTGAATATTGGCATTGTCGTGCTCGTAGTAATAGGTGAGCGCGTCGAGCACGGTACGGGGCTTCTGCGTAGTGGCGGCGTTGTCGAAATAAACGAGCGGCCGGCCGTTGACAAGTTGGTCAAGTACCGGGAAATCGGCCCGGATCTTCTGAATATCGAGCGGTGTCTGCGTAATGGCTTGCATACGTATAGAACACCGGAACCGCCCGAAAAAGTTGACTCAACCTATATGAATCTGGCCGTTGACTGTCAGTTCATAAGCGTTTGTAAGGTCCTGGAACTACATCCCGTGTCTTAAGAAATGCCTGTCTCGCCTCTTCTATGATTCAGGCATCACTATACGGTAGGCGTTCATCAGAAGGGATCAGACATCTAAAATCTGCCGGCCTTTCTCGCCGATTCGCTGTAGGGTTTCCTGTGTTATATACTTTTTTTGGTCAATTTGTTGCGGCTGGTCTCTGGTACTGAAATAGCTATGGATGCTCCGCCGGTCGTGGTCTGTCTTATTGGTTGTGCCACCATGCCATACATGCGAGTTGAAAATAAAGACAGACCCGGCAGGCGCGATGATGTAAATCTCGTCTGGATGTTTGTCAGAAGTGTCTGCCATAGCTTCACTGGGCAAAACAGACAGTTTGTGCGTTTTGGGGACTATTCGCGTAGCGCCATTGTGTTCCGTAAAATCGTCTAAAAGCCAGATGCTGTTACAGACCTTATACGATCCGTGAGCGACCGTATTTTTCCAGTCTACATGAAGTTGCTGAAGGCCCTTGTTTGGTTTGGCAGCCCGATAATTCAACGACGATAATTTGTAATGCTGCCCTAAAACGGCTTCAATTCCAGCCAGCACGCGTGGATGCGTATAAAAGACATCAAAGACCTCTCCTTTATTGACAAGGTCTGCCAACCGATCAGCGCCCTCTTCTTTTGGATGACGTATGTACTTCGATTCAGCCAATTCATAGCCCGCGTTCGCTCCTTCGCTTTGTATCAGTTCGGCAAGACGATCATTGATCCGGTTCACCTGATCAGTCGTCAATAACCGGCCTAAATCCAGATACCCATAGGTATCTAGAAACTCGATCTCTTCTTTCGTTAGCATACCAATGAACGATATGTAAGGAGTGATACTATCTCAATGAAAAGACAGAAGCGGGATATCCTAGCTTTTTAACCACTATCTTCTACCCGATGGGGGATCACTGAACGTCCTAGTTGGAAACTAGTGTGACTGTTTTTACAGACGAATTCAGGCTAGTTTAATTTCAGACGAATCTCGAGACCCATTCAGCCCTCGTTTTAGTCGTTTCTTTGAGTAGGAGTAGGTTTACTTAAATGAAGCTTACTGTAAAAACACCGACCCTTACCAGAGAAATCTGCTATGAACAGAAAGCGCGAAACCTTGCTGTTGGCTATACCTTTTGTTGTTTTATCTGCATTACAACTAGGTGCCTTTGCCGCTTTTGCACAGGGCCCGGGACAAAGACTACCGCTACCTCCTATACCGTTGAAAAGCGATACGACCCATAGCTTATCCAAACACTTCTTGCCCGCTTCTATCACCAAAAAAGCACCGGATACTAAGGGCTTTATTCAGCGTTGGCTGGTGCTGGAACCGGTGAAGAAAGATATTGTCAGAAATAATATTTTCACCGACAACTACCTCCGAACAACGTTCGCGGCCGATAATTTTTCGGACGATTACAACGCAGTCCCACGAAATGGCGACTCGGTAAAGGTGGGAAATCAGGAACTGAAGTGGTATGCATTGGACAGCAAAGTGTTCAACGTTAATCTATACCATTTTACTTATGCCATTAACAAACCCAGATACGGAATACTTGTCTGGCTTGTCACGGTTATCGATTGCCCCGAAGAAATCCAGAATGTCAGGATGGCCGCCGGGTGTAATTCCGGGAGTATGTGGTGGCTGAACGGGCAGGAAGCAATGCTGCTTTCCGGTGACCGGGATATGATTGCCGATAATGTTACCTCAGACCGTTTAACCCTCAAAAAGGGGCGGAACATCATCCGGGGGGCAGTCATAAACGGACCGGGTATGGCTAATTTCTGCATTCGATTTTTAGACGAGAAGGGATCGCCCGTGAAAAATCTCGGTATTAGCTACAAGTAGGCACTCTTCTACAAAAAGTAGCTAGGTCAAAATTGCTTTTGGGTGAAGGCCCTGGAAGAAATAGCCGTCTGTTCAACGATAGTTTACATGAAAGGAATGAACGTACCTGGCTTAATAAGCTTACTCGCTTTACTGACAACACAAACTGTATGGGCGCAGGTCGGAAGACCATTTATCCATGATCCGTCGACAATTCAAGAATGTGAAGGGAAGTTTTACACGTTTGGCACAGGTGGTGGCGGATTAATTTCCGGCGATGGCTGGACATGGAATGGAGGTGGAGTGAGGCCGGGTGGCGGCGCGGCCCCTGATGTCATTAAAATCGGTGATCGTTATTTGGTCATATATGGAGCAACCGGTGGGTCGCCCAACCACAAAGGAGCCATTCTGACCATGTGGAACAAGACGTTGGACCCTAAATCACCTGATTTTAAGTATTCTGAACCCGTTGTCGTGGCTACGTCGGATGGCTATGAAGAGAATGATGCCATTGACCCAGGTGTGATGTTGGATCCTACTACCGGTCGTCTTTGGCTAACCTACGGCACCTATTTTGGCTTTATACGTCTGATCGAGTTAGACCCCAAAACAGGGAAGCTCAAGGCAGGGAACAAACCTGTCGATGTGGCTATTGTGTGTGAAGCCAGCACCCTCGTATTTCGTGATGGTTGGTACTACCTGCTTGCCACACATGGCAGTTGTTGCGATGGGGCCAACTCTACCTACAATGTTGTAGTAGGCCGTTCCAAAAAAGTAACGGGCCCTTACCTCGATAATGTAGGAAGAAGCATGTTGGAAGGGGGTGGTAAAATGGTAGCTGCCACCCGCGGAGGATTGATTGGCCCCGGGCATTTCGGACATATCGTTCTTGAGAAAGGCGTTGAAAAAATGTCTATCCACTACGAAGCCGATTTAGAGCAGGGTGGTCGGAGCGTGTTAGGCATACTACCGGTAGTCTGGAAAGATGGATGGCCCATTGCTGGAGAAAAATTTAAAGAGGGCAACTATGAAATTGAATCAGTACGAAGAGGATATGGGTTAGAATTGGCCGTTGATTTTACCAGAATGCCCGTTGGTCCACGGGGATCTGGACAGCCTAGCAATAACCCAATTAAGCCCGTTCCGACTCAGCAGTTAGCCGATGTTATGAAAAATTGGCCCACTGGAACAATTAGTTTGCGCCTAGGCGACTACATGTCTCGTCCCCATCAGAAATGGACGATTGTCGATGCCCCTGACACGACCGGGTATTTAGGCGGACCTTATTATAAAATTGTACTGGCAGGTACAGACCGGGCATTAGCGGCCACTGCCGATGCAACCGTACTTACCGTACCCGCGTTTACCGGTGCGCCTGAACAGCTATGGCGAATCGATCAATTGACTGATGGTACCTATCGAATCATGCCTAAGGAAACTCCTAATTCAAGGAAGAAACTAGCGCTGGTATCTTCTGGAGATAGCACACCGACATTAGCGGAGTTTGATTTTAATAGCGATAATTCTAAATGGAATTTTAGAGCTCCGTAAGTATAGGCTCTTATACGAGTAGTGATAAAATCAATGCTGCTGTATATCTAAAAAATTTAGTCTGAAAAGATTGTTACATAACCCAACGTTGGACAGCTAGTTTCGTTGGCTAATTAAAAAATCAGCGAACCAGCACCTATACTTGCTGGTTCGTTTATGTTAGGCATTTCAGAAGCGCGAATTTATCTATTCAGGCTATCAGACAAGAATACTGACTAATTCATTCAGAATAAATACCGCGTACCTGGTAAGCAGAGCCCGGACAACTAATTAATTAAAAATACACTTGTTTTTTTTTCTACCCCAAAAGGATAATGCGTTCTTATGTTGGCTTGGCCCCGAAGCGTATTCATTGCTATCAATTTAGCTAAATAGAGAGATTTACTTAACTAGTTAAAAATCTTCATAAAGAGGGATGGAAAGTATAGATATTTAACTATATGATTATACTTTGTTGTTTGTGATTGGGTAAACTGGCATAGCCACATTGAAAGCGGCGACTTTTATGCAATGCGTTGGTTTTCAATGGTTATATGCTAAAAGTGAAGGGTTCGAAAACCGACCTTGACAATATACGTACCCATTCCCACTTGCGGAGAAGACTGTTTTTGCTTTGGCAGGAATGATTAAACGCCTTCTGTAACACGCTTCCTTTTTTCAATACTGTACTTTTTGTACCTAGATGAAGCGCCGTTCCTGATTATAACAAGTATAAACATTGTAAGAATTAACTATGACTATGAACCGTAAAACACTGGTGTTGGCGGCGGGCTTTGGAATTTTGGCAGGTCTAGGGTTACAAAGTTGTTCCTCTACATCAAAGGGACCAATGAAAGGTACCGCCAAAAGCGACACTACACGCAGTATTGCCCTTTACTTCACGCCGGCTACGGCATCAAAAAAAACACCGGATGCCGACGGTTTTATTCAACGCTGGCTCTTGTTAGAGCCAATTAACAAGCCAAACCGCAGCAACACTGTTTTTACAGATAGCTATCTCAGAACAGCCTTTGCAACCGAGTATTTCCCTAACCAATTTACCGTTCTTCCTAAAGGGGGTGAAAAAGTAAAAGCAGGCGAGCAGGAGTTGACGTGGCATGCACTGGAAAGCAAAAACTTCAATGTCAAATTATTTCGCTTTGCATACGGGTTGAACAAACCAACGTACGGCGTTCTGTTTTGGGCGGTAACGGTAATCAACAGTCCGCAGGAGTTGAAAAACGTACGGATGGCTGTTGGGTCAAACGCCGCATCAATGTGGTGGCTGGATGGTAAAGAAGCTCTGCTGCTTTCTGGCGATAGACGCATGGTAATGGATGATGGTGTCTCAAATCGCCTAACACTTAAAAAGGGGAAGAATATAGTCCGGGGAGCCATTATTAATGGCCCTGGAATGAGTGATTTCTGTGTTCGCTTCCTGGACGAAAAAGGGGCGCCGGTGAAAAACCTCACTATTAGTTACGAGTGAAATCAGTTAGTCATCCCGTTTTAAACGTTCAATTCTACAGAAATTGGCAGTATCATGAAAGTAAGGAGTACACTACTGGGCGCAATAGCCCTGTTATCCGTGTGGTCAACCGGGACCGTGCAGGCACAAATTGGGAAGCCATTTATCCATGATCCGTCGACAATTCAAGAATGTGAAGGGAAGTATTACACATTCGGTACAGGGAGAGGCGGCTTAATATCTGAAGATGGCTGGACTTGGAACGGTGGTGCAGAACGGCCGGGTGGAGGTGCTGCCCCGGATGTACTAAAAATTGGCGATCGGTACCTGGTTGTCTATGGCGCAACGGGTGGTGGTTTGGGCGGTGGCCATAATGGACGAATACTCACCATGTGGAACAAAACACTTGACCCAAAGTCTCCCGACTTTAAGTATTCGGAAGCGATCGTAGTTGCCTCGTCCGACGGTGTTGAAGATAATGATGCCATCGATCCTGGATTGCTTCTTGATCCAACCGATGGTCGTTTGTGGGTATCATACGGTACCTATTTTGGGTTCATTCGCCTTGTTGAACTTGATCCCAAAACAGGAAAGCGAGTGGAAGGGAACAAGGCAATTAATATTGCCATTGACTGTGAAGCCACCGACCTGATGTATAAAGATGGTTGGTATTACCTGCTCGGTACACACGGCACCTGCTGCGATGGAGCAAACTCAACCTATAACATCGTGGTTGGCCGCTCCAGAAAAGTAACCGGTCCATACCTTGATAATGTAGGCAGAGACATGCTAAAAGGGGGCGGTAAAATGGTGCTTGCCGCTGGTGGACGAGTTAACGGACCCGGACATTTTGGCCGTATCGTTATCGGCGATGGCGTTGAAAAAATGTCCTGCCATTATGAAGCAGATTTAGACCAGAGCGGACGTAGTGTATTAGGGATTCGTCCATTACTCTGGAAAAATGGGTGGCCTGTTGCCGGCGATAATTTTAACGAAGGGACGTACGAGATTGAGTCTGAACGAAGAGGATATGCTCTGGAATTGGCAGTCGACTTTACAAGAATGCCCGTAGCCCCGCGAGGAGCCAACCGGAACAATGACGAACCGGTGAAACCTGTACCCTCGCAGGGATTATCGGACGTTATTAAAACATGGCCGACCGGAACTATTGGTGTGCGAATAGGGGATTACATGTTTCGCCCTCATCAGAAATGGACGATTACGGTTGTTCCCGGTGCGGGCGGTTACTTGGGTGCTCCTTATTACAAAATACTGATTGCAGGAACAGAGCGCGCGTTGGCAGCAACAGCTGATGCCGAAGTGATTTCGGTTCCCACATTCACCGGGGCTCCGGAACAGCTATGGCGAATTGAGCAACTGGTTGATGGGACATATCGAATAATGCCTAAGGTCGTGCCGAATTCAAAAGAGGACCTAGTATTGGTATCTTCCGGAGATAGCACACCGACACTGTCGACGTTTGATATGACTAGCGATAATTCTAAATGGAATTTTAAAGCTCACTAAACAAAGTTTAGAGTCGCGTTTCTGTTACGCATAATCACGATACAGTCAATAAAAAAAGGGGACGCTACAACTATGTAGCGTCCCCTTTTTTTATTGACTGTAGACGTACCTACAACGCCAGTTTTTCGCGGATGATACCTTCGAGGTACTCACGGATAGGCTGGATTTTGATGTTGCTTACTACCTCTTCAGCGAAGGCGTAGAGCAGCAGCGTACGGGCCGCATCTTTCGGAATACCGCGTGATTGAAGGTAAAACAATGCTTCTTCGTTCATTTTGCCGGTTGTTGTTCCGTGCGAGCATTTTACATCGTCGGCGTAGATTTCCAACTGCGGCTTCGTGTTCATGCTGGCATCGGGCGACAGCACCACGTTCTTGCACGACTGGTAGGCGTTGGTTTTCTGGGCGTCGGGGCGAACGTAGATCTTACCGTTGAAAACACCCGTGCCTTTATCGTCCAGAATGCCTTTGTACAGTTCATTGCTGTAGCAATTGGGCATCGCGTGGTCAACGAGCGTGTGGTTGTCGACATGCTGTTTGCCATTAGGCATGTACAGACCGTACATAAACGACTCGCAGTGCTGACCATTGAGCACGATATTCAGGTCATTACGCACAAAGCCACCGTTCAACGTGATCGTGGCGTTGTAATAATGACTATTGTCGGCCTGGTTAACCTGGGTACGTCCAATGTGATACGCCCGCTCCGAATCATTCTGAATCCGGTAGTGCTCAACGCGCGCCTCCGCCGCTACTACTACTTCGGTCACTACGTTGGTAAAGCCGGCGTTGTCGCCCAGTGTCCGATACGATTCCGCCACTTTTACTTCGGCGTTACGGCCCACCACAATCAGGTTGCGGGGCTGAACGGCCACGTTGTGGTAACGGGCGTCAGTGATGAATCGCAGAATAACGGGCTGGTCAACTACTTTGTTGTCGGGAATGCGAATGAACACCCCATCCTGAGCAAAGGCTGTATTCAGGGCCGTAAAGGCGCTATCCTGAAAATCGGCGTAGCGGCTAAAGTGCAGCCCAATCGTTTCAGCATCGGTTTGCTGCGCTTCGGCAAAGCTTTTGATTTGCAGATGGGTAGCCGGACTAACGATCTGCGAGAGGTCGGCGCGGTAATGCCCATTCACGAAAAAGAGGATGTTGCCTTCCAGGTTTGGAATCTGCAACGGAGCCATATCCTCGGCGGTAAGCGAAGAGCCATCGTCGAACGAGTACTGCTCACCGATCATCGATTTCACGTTCGAGTATTTCCACTCTTCGTGCCGGATGGTGGGAAAGCCCAGCGTCTCGAACGACTGCAGGGCTGACCGACGTACCTGATGAAAGGCTGATTTACTTTCGCCGTTCATGCGTTCCTCGCCCTCGCGGAAAGCCGCGATCAGCTGGTCTTTGAAAGACGTATATTCTTGATTGGAATTCATAGGAGTGAAGTCTTGATAGTCAGTAGAACTAAGTAGCCCGGAGTCTGAACCGCTGAAAAGTGCTTATAAACGACTTTCTCAGCTCCGGACGTACGACTGTTACCGACTAAAGTTTACGCGGCTTCCACTTCGGCTTTGATCCAGTCGTAGCCTTTTTCTTCGAGTTCGTAGGCCAGTTCTTTCGTACCTGATTTCACGATCCGGCCTTTGTAAAGTACGTGTACGTAATCGGGAACGATGTAATCGAGCAGACGCTGGTAGTGGGTAACCACAATGGCTGACCGTTCTGGTGAGCGCAGCTTGTTCACGCCTTCAGCAACGATACGCAGCGCGTCGATGTCGAGGCCAGAATCGGTTTCATCAAGAATAGCCAGTTTCGGTTCGAGCATGGCCATCTGGAAGATTTCATTTCGCTTTTTTTCGCCACCCGAAAATCCTTCGTTCAGCGACCGGCTCAGTAATGACTGGTCGATGTTGACGAATTTCATGCGTTCCTTCATCAGCTTCAGGAACTGTACGGCATCCAGGGGGTCCTGACCGCGGTATTTCCGAATCTCGTTCAGGGCTGTTTTCAGGAAGTTGGTGGTGCTTACACCCGGAATCTCGATAGGGTACTGGAAGGCAAGGAAAATGCCTTCGGCGGCGCGAACTTCGGCCGACATATCCAACAAATCTTTACCGTCGAAGTCAACATGGCCACCGGTGACATCGTAGTCTTCCCGGCCAGCCAAAACAGAGGCCAATGTACTTTTACCCGAACCGTTCGGTCCCATGATGGCGTGCACTTCACCTGGCTTAATTTCCAGGTTAATGCCTTTCAGGATCTGCTTATCGCCAATGGAGGCCTGTAAGTTACTGATGGATAGCATATTATCTTATATGTGTCAGCTAAAATGAAGGGGCAAAGGTACGCTTTTAGCCCCAATGTGTCTGTATGGCTAACAAACAATTCCTGGTAAAAGTTGAGCGTTTATGCCGGGTCAGTAAACGTAAAAACGCCTCCTGCCGTGAAGCAGGAGGCGTTTTTATAAACTACCGGTACAATCAGGTCAGAATTAGTTGACCTTCCGAATCATAATCGGTACGCAGGCTGGCACTGGACACACACAGGCGGCCGGGTCAAGGGCTACCGTAAGGGTGCTTGTGCAGATACCATCGGCGCCGTAGAGACGAACCAGGTACGTTACCCGTTGCGTTGGGTTCGGCAGGTTCGTAAACGTGTAGGCGTTGCCCGTTACGGCTACCGCACTGGCGAAGTCAGGCAGGGTAGTGCCGTCGGCCGCTGAGATGCTTACCCGTACCGTGTTCGACAGACCTGTCAGAGCGATGCTGGCGTCGTTGTTAGCCGTTGCCCCA
>NZ_WAEL01000013.1 GCF_011742925.1 Fibrivirga algicola | reverse complement strand
ACGACACCATCCTATGGTCAGACTCTGCCTGGGCTACCTATGAACGGATGCCGCCCGATGTGCAGGCAGGCATTAAACAGACGTTCCAGGGAATGCTGACCCGGTACGCTCCCATTTATCATCAACGGCCACCGGAGATTGCATCTGTGGGTACAGTGTCGCACATGCAGGTACCCGACTGGAATATCTGGCTTCGGTTTGTGACTGAGTACAGCGAACAGACAGGCAAGCCTCTCCTCTGCGTTGAAGCCCTGGAAGAGTTGACCCAGGCGGAGTGTGAAGCGTCAGTAGCAGCCGCCCGCGCTAATCCAGGTCGAATTGCTTAATCAGCTACTCCCATCATTATGGCCAAACGAACCGTATCCATCACTCCTCAATGCGACAGTAAGGTTAGCATTCGGCAAACGCTCGCAGAGTTAGCCCAGCAAACGGCGGCATTCTTTCAAAAAGGAGCCGAGGGGGCCGTAAACACCCAATCCGCCTACCGTTCTGATATTGAGCAATTAACACAGTGGCTGCGGCTGCACGACCTGGGTATGCTGCCCATCAGCCCGGCCACGCTGGCAGCGTACGTGTCGGCTGAGGCCGCCGTGCATAAGTGGGCGACGCTGTCACGTCGGTTGGCAGCTATTCGCAAGTGGCACCGAACCCGTAAGCACCCCGATCCTGCGGCCGACGAAGCCGTTAAGATTGTGCTGGAAGGCATCAAACGAACAATTGGCACTGAGCCGGAACAGGCTCCTGCTTTTGACATCGACGAATTTAAGCGAAGCGTTAGGGCTATATCCAGCACATCGGCGGGTCTGCGTGACCGGGCACTGCTGTTGATTTGTTTTGCCGGTGCCTTTCGGCGCTCAGAGTTGGTCGCCCTCGACATAGAAGGGATACAGTTTACCCGTGAGGGTGCCGTACTGAGCTATCAGGGGAGTAAGACCAACCAGTACGGAAAACGAGAAGAGAAAGCCCTGTTCTTTAGCTCTGACCCCGAAACTTGTCCAGTCCGTGCCTTACAAGATTACCTAAACCTGCTTAACCGCACCCAAGGACCCCTGTTCGTACGCATTCGAAAGGGGGAGCAAATTACGGATGAACGGTTATCAGACAAACAGGTGGCCCGTGCTACCAAACGATACCTGGGCGAAGATTACTCAGCACACTCACACCGGGCATCGTTTGTGACCATCGCTAAATTGAACGGAGCCGACGACTCACAGATTATGCAGCAAACCAAGCATCGAACCCGCACCATGATTGACAGATACACGCGGGTGCAGGAAGTTGTCAAACATAACGCGGCCATGAAGTTGGGGCTTTAAAGTTTGGTACAGTGTTTAAAGTTGGGCTGTCTCAATCCAGAAATCATAATCCTCTGTACTCAGATTTAGCCGCATAAATTCGTTCATGCCGAAATCATTGCGTTCTAATACATAACGTCGAAAGGGCCAGCTTCGCTTGGCTTCTTCCAAGCCGTGTGTCCGCTCAAGCTGCCTGATTCGGTCGTTGGGCAATCCTTCCAGATATTCCTCAAAGTAGATACGCAGCAAATCCTCAGCTTTCCGATTCGACTGAATAACACTGGGCCGCTGAGTTAGCCAACTTACCAGATCTTCGGGTAGGTGAGTAACCCCTTCGCTTGGCCCAGTGTTAGCTACTTCGTTGAACTGAAACTGGTAACAGTAAGCCGCATTACCGATGCGGTTCATCCGCGCCCAGAATTCGCGATCTTCTTCCGGTTTTTTAGCCAGTTCCTCAGCCTGGATTTGATTATACTTTTCAATTGGGTGGCGCATCGTAGTTAAGAGAGCGGTGGCATTGTAAAACGGTCTCGGTCATAAAAAAGCAGGTCTTTTTCGTGAAAAAGTCCTCCTGTATCGTTTTTCGCTACGCTGTATATGGTAGCATAGGGAATTCGGATTCGCTCTCGGGGGATGTTAGGGCCGGGGGCCATCACGACATCGAGCAAGATACCTTCCTCGTCAAAATCAATGCTCCATGCCGCATCCTGATGCACATATATAGGACACAAATATTGACGTCGATAGGTACGTTGCTCATCCAAAAATTCAATGTAGCTGGCCGACACCATGTAGTGATTGTCAGGTCTTACGATATTAACAACCATATCTTTCAGAATTGCCAATAGCTGATGGTTGACTCGTTCGTCTAATTGATTCGTTTCCTGCGTGGCCATTTTACTGAAGAAGGGTTTTCTTATTCAAACTACGACATTTTCCTCGTCATTTCTGACGATTATGAACCCCAGTTTACTTCTCCGTTTTTCACAAAACGCTTTGGAATAAGGCCAAAATAAACCGTATGAGTAGGCTAACGACATACGTTTTACTATTTTGGCTTTTTATTCACTACCAAGTTTCGTGAAATGGCCCTTAGCTGGACTGAAATAAAAGATCGCGCCTTGCGCTTTGCCAACGAATGGAAAGATGAAGCCTCGGAAGGTGCCGAAGCCAAGTCGTTCTGGGATGATTTCTTCAACGTATTTGGTGTCACGCGCCGACGACTGGCGCAATTTGAAAAAGCCGTCGAGCGGCCGGGTAGGAGCAAAGGGTTTGTCGATCTGTTCTGGCCCGGTACGTTAGTTGTCGAACATAAGTCGAGGGGGCGTAGCTTAGACGATGCCTACAAACAGGCCGTCGACTACTTTGTCGGGCTTAAAGATCACGAACTGCCCAGGTACGTATTGGTATCCGATTTTGCCCGGTTCCGGCTGTATGATCTGGAAGAAGCCAGCAGCACACCGCACGAATTTTTATTAGCTGACCTCCATCAGCACGTCAAGGAGTTTGGCTTCATGTTGGGCTACCAGAAACGTACCTACAAAGAAGAAGACCCCGTCAACATTAAAGCAGCTCAGATGATGGGCGGTCTGCATGATAAGCTGAAAGAAGTGGGCTACGATGGCCACCCACTTGAAGTATATCTAGTACGACTGCTGTTCTGCCTGTTTGCCGACGATACCAGTATTTTCGATAAAGGCATTTTCCAGGACTACCTGAGCCAGAACACCCGCGAAGACGGGTTCGATTTGGGATCGCAGATGGCGATGCTGTTCCAGATTTTGAATACGCCCCCCCAAAAACGCTCGAAGAATCTGGACGATGCCCTGACGCAATTCCCTTACGTCAATGGCAAACTGTTCGCCGAAAATCTGATGATTCCGAGTTTCGACCGGGCTATGCGGCAAATCTTGCTGGACTGCTGCGCGTTGGATTGGGGCCGTATCTCGCCGGCTATATTCGGGTCGCTGTTTCAATCGGTGATGAACCCCGTCGAACGGCGGAACCTCGGAGCGCACTACACCTCAGAAAAGAATATCCTGAAGGTCATCAAACCCCTGTTCCTGGATGATCTGTGGCGCGAGTTTCGGGCCGTTCAAACTGACAGGCGCAAACTGACTGCTTTTCATAAGAAGCTGGCCAACCTCCGGTTTTTAGACCCGGCCTGCGGCTGCGGCAACTTTCTCATCATTACGTATCGGGAACTGCGGCTACTCGAAATTGATGTAATTAAAGCGTTGCAGAAAGGCCAACAGTTTGTGAGCGTCAACGACCTGGTGCTGGTGGACGTGGACCGGTTTTGCGGCATCGAGTACGAAGAGTTTCCGGCGCAAATTGCGCAGGTAGCCCTGTGGCTAATGGACCACCAGATGAACATGCGGATTTCGGAGGAGTTCGGGCAGTACTACATCCGTCTGCCACTCACCAAATCAGCGACCATCGTGCATGGCAACGCCCTACGCACCGACTGGCAATCATTACTGCCAGAACCCAAGGAAGGGGAAGATCTACCACGCTACAACTTCATTATTGGCAATCCGCCGTTCATTGGCTCCAAGATGATGACGGACGAACAACGGAAGGACATTGTCACAATTTTCCAGGGCGTCAGTGGAGCGGGTACGTTGGATTATGTGTCGGGTTGGTACGTCAAAGTAGCTGACATCATTCAGCGAACAGCAGCAAAAGCGGCTTTTGTCTCGACCAACTCAATTACCCAGGGCGAACAGGTTGGAATATTGTGGGGAGAACTACTTCAACGGTACAAAGTGGCGATTTCCTTTGCTCATCGTACCTTCAAATGGAGCAACGAGGCCAGAGGGAATGCTGCTGTTTACTGCGTTATCATTGGCTTAGCCAATGATAACGCAGTAAACAGCAGCATATTGTACGAATACCCGGCTGTGAAAGGTGAGCCTATCGAACGGTCGGTTCGCTCAATTAATCCCTATTTGGTTGAAGGCCGTACTATTTTGATCAATAGCCGCCAAAAGCCCATTTGCAACGTACCTGAAATTGGCATAGGCAACAAACCCATTGACGGTGGAAATTATTTGTTTACCACCGCCGAAAAACAGGCATTCATCATGAAAGAACCGCAAGCAGAAAAATGGTTTCGGCGTTGGCTGGGTTCGGATGAATTCATCAATGGTTACGAACGCTGGTGTCTTTGGCTGGGCGAATGCCCACCGGATGAATTGCGAAAAATGCCAGAAGTGATAAAGCGAGTCGAGGCTGTTCGTCAACTTAGATTAGCCAGCGTCAGCGCACCAACACGAAAGCTGGCTGATATTCCAACGCGCTTTCACGTTGAAAATATGCCCAAGGGTAGCTACCTGCTCGTGCCAGAAGTTTCCTCTGAGCGTCGTCGATACATACCAATTGGTTACGAGCAACCAGAAACGTTGGCAAGTAATCTGGTCAAAATCATTCCAAATGCAGGAATGTTTCATTTTGGGGTGCTAACCTCTGAAATGCACATGACTTGGGTACGTTACGTCTGCGGTCGGCTCAAAAGCGACTATCGATACTCTAAAGACATTGTTTACAACAACTTCCCGTGGCCACAAGTCCCGACGGAAAAGCAGATTACAATGGTCGAGACGGCCGCGCAACAGGTGCTTGATATGCGAGCCTCGTTCGTCGGCAGTAGTCTGGCCGACCTTTATGATCCACTGACAATGCCGCCCGCGCTGGTCAAAGCCCACCAGAACCTTGACCGGGCCGTTGACCTCTGCTACCGGCCACAGGCATTTCTGAGCGAGACCAAGCGGATCGAGTACCTCTTCGAGCTATACGAGCAATACACGGCTCCGCTCATTGGCGCAGGCATGGAAACAGGTGGAAAGAAAAAAAAACGGTCAACCGTGTAGAACCTCGCTAACCTACTAAAACAATGATTTTTGAACCTAAATACTTCTATCAGACGTACCTGAAGAATTACCACCGCATAAAAGCTTTATACCTCAAACAGTTGCTGGATAACTCCACCAGCATTGAGCCTGATCCATTCCACGTAGGTTACGGCGAACGCAATGAAGACGAAGTCAGGTTGACGCTTCGGAGCGATATGCGACAAACCTATTTTCATGCCATTGAGACTTTTTTTGAACTGTTTTTGGCTCTCAAACCACAAGGCACTACTTAATTGATGATACAGAGCTGATGGTTCGGCTAACCTATGCAAAATGGCAGGACAACTACAAACTCATTCGTGAAATAGCTGAAAATGAAGAGGCTCTCAACTTCTTAGACGACCTCGTCACTTTTTCGGGACGGCATATAAGTATAGCTAATTAATTGTTCTATCCGATTGTTAGGCCTGATGGTTCATTTCCGCAACAAGTCTTGGATGACGTTGCCAACAGCATAGAGGCCATCAAATACGGTATTAGGACCATTGCTACTGGACTTTACCGACCGGGAGGAATATAACGCCTACAAACATGGACTGCGGCTCATTCCGGCATCCAGTAAACTGGCCTTAGCTGACCCCGACACGCTGGAAGTACAAATCGAGTGGGACATCAGTCAGTCGATGTCTTACTACACTCGAACCAAAACGCCCGGCGAAATACAGATTGTCACGAAGCTATTCGACTCCGAACGTGACTTCAAAATGACGCTGTTTTGCTCTAATCTTGTTCACAGTTTGATTTATTATAGGTAACTCATGATGTACAGAGCCAAAGAGCCTGATGCCAAAGTAGCCATTCGATTCTTCGACAAAGATGAAATCGAAGATTGTGACAAGGTCAATGTGGCTGTTCAGAATTTGGTCTTTACCCTTACACCAAATGCTGCTGAGCGTCCTTGATCATAATTTCGGCTGACCGATTCATCAAGTCTTCGTCCTTGTCTCGGAGCCAGTTATAGAAGAAATCAAGTATAACCGGGCTTTTGCTTCGGTGCTCGAAAATTTCATCCTGAAGGCGACGCGAGCTTTCAAACGCAAAAGCCTCATCGTGGCTGAATGCCGTACTCCAAACGCATTTGGCGTAATTGGCCAGTTCATTTAGGCGCTGAGCCGCTTCACGCTGTTCGGTATTCTGTTTCATGCAGAACTGGAAGAATGGAGAAAGCACACTCGCTACCAGTACTACGTTTGTAAAACTCAGTTTAGCTGCGATGCCCGCCAAAACAATGACTACAGTAACGATATAGCCTGCCGTCTGCATGTAGCTTGAATAGCGCTCACGAAGTCGAGAATCCCACCAGCAATTGCTTCGTTGACAGATCAAACGCCCGATGCTCAGGGGTAATGAACCAACCGATATAGGATACCAGTCTTTTATCTTTTCGATGTTGGTTGGTATTTTCCGATGCGCGTCGTAGTACGTAAGTACTTCCTCGACCGTAATATCATCAACTGTTTTTAGGGGCGATGCTGGTAGTTCGAATACATCGCAGTCGAATAGCTCCTGAATTTTGGCCGCTTTAGTACGTTTCTTCTTTGTCGCTGGCTCTAACAGAGTACTATCAAAAAAAACGACCAATAGCCCAAAAGCTGCTGCCCAGGGGGCCATGCTCGTCCAGATAATGGCCGCTACTGACAGCGTAATAGGAGCAACCACGTTCAGGATGATTTGCCAGCCGTGATATACCTTGGCGGCTGAATATAGTTCGCGCTGAGCCGCCAGTCGTTCCAACTGCTTCTGCTCATTTTGTCGGGTAGGTATGTGGTTCATCGGTAAGGAAACTTTCCGTCAAAGAGTAAATCCCAATAGTAAAAAGCGTTGTCAATGTTGCCTTTGCCTTCAGCTTCCCGCGCCTTGTTGGACCGACTAACAGCGGTGCTCAGTTTCGAGTAAGCATCGCTCCATTTGGCAATCGTATCGCATGGCTCGATCAACCCGGAGATGCCCATTGGGTCTATGATATCCGGTAACCCCTCCTTCAATAGTCTTGATAAAACGCTGTCAATGTCCATTGCGTACACAATTGAGGATTCTTTCTCGGCGAAACGAGTTACGTATAATTCAAGGTAAAACGACCGTATAGGTACTGATTTGTAGTACTTCCATGCTTTGATTAAGCGAATCAGTGGTTTCAGCTTGTAGTTGAGCCGTATATCTTGTTCACGGACATACTTGTTATGCGCATCTGGACTGGATACCATCCAGCCACCAGCCCCATTGGCAATATGGTAAGAACGAAAATTCCGGATCAATCCATTGAAGCAACAGGGCGTTATCTCCATATCCTCGGACCGATACGTACCGAACGGAATACATACCGCTGGCGTATTAACGATTATGTCTGGCGTGGACCAGAACGTACCCTGAAGCCCTTCTTTGATGACGCGCAATGAGGTTGCTGAGTTGTCAGACAATCGACGAGAAGGTATAACAGCAAAGTAGTCAGTGTCACTTCTGTGCCGGACACCCGTACTGTTACCAAACGAACCAGTCTCGAAGAAACTCGAACACTCAAATTTATTCATAAGGCATCGCTCGACGGATGATTTATGCGAAGTGGCCTTAGCGTGTTCGCCAGGCAACGGGCACAAGCGGGTTAAGAACGTATCAAACCCTTCAGCTACGGATTTAGGCATTTTGACAAAGGTTAGTCCAGAAACCCCCGTACGCTGATCAGCGTACCGGGGGTTAACTTTATTTTTCCCGACGAACACCTTTAAACGGTTTATCATCGGCTTTCTGGTCAATGAAGCGGCCCGTATCGGTGTCACGTTTCGTCCAGCGGTCGTTGTGCGGATTATATGTCTGCGACCGGTCTTTGATTGCGCCGTGGCGACCACCGCCCGGCTTGCCATTTGTGGCCATACTGGTTATTGTTTGTTAGAAAGTATGAAAAACAACTTGCGCACGGAAAAAACATCGTCTCGTCTCAGCTTGGACGATGGATACAAAGCAATCGAGCTTATGGTAGCTATACCGTAGCTGGGCGCGTCAGCAGGAAATGGGAGGAGGTATCCGGTAGGATGGGCAAAACTGAGGTAGTGGCTTGCAGAACCGAAGCGAACCTTGTTGTTTTGCGCGTAGTTTATCAGCCGGAAACTCAACTATAGGATCGTCAACCTGTTGATTCCATCCCACTGTTGCGCAGTTGGGCATTATTTTTAGTTTTCTCGGCCCCTCGGAGTTAACCGCGCCAACGGTTTGATTTCGAGGGCCTTTTGTTACATCAATTAGTTCAGTTTATGAGGTAGGTCGGCTTTTAACGCCTACCCCAACGTTCATTTTACTGACACGCTCTGTATCAGAATGTCTTTAGTATCTATCAATCAATCCTTCGCATTGCAGGTGTTAGCCCCGTTGGTCGTTCGTTCGGTTTCCAACGTTAATGTTCACCTCATTCCGTAATTGAATGTTGGTATGCTGAAAATTGTTGATGGTTAAGTTCCGCGTAACTGCACTGTACACGTCGTGCCTCTTCAGCGGATCTCGAATCGTGATGATCAGGCAAAAATCTTGCGACAGCACTTCTCCTGTTTGTGCTGCTGCGCTTTCCGCTGCCTGAGAGAACAGCCCTTTCAACTCCAGATACCATTTTTTAGGAGCGGTTAAACTACGTACCCGGTTGGCCTCCGTCATCTCCTGAAGGTTAACAGCGTACTTCTTCACTGGATGGAACTTGCCCAGATCGTCGCGAAGCTGTCGTTCCGCCGTAAACGGATGATCGATGTAACGCTGGAACCGGGCGGCATAAATGTTCGGTAAAAGCACGTTGTTCGGGTTCAATCGGCCAATAGGATTGAATATCGTTCTTTTTGTCGTGTCTCGGCGCTTCACCTGCTCATACGTTCCGAACGACACAGCAATATCCGATTGACAGTATTCGGCACCCTGACTGCTCTCTAAGCGTGGGTCAACAACGAGGGTTAATGTTATTTCACCGTAATACTGGCCGGCCTCGTTTACCAATAAATCGGGAAATGGGAAGTCGAGCATTTCGATATAGCCTCCACGCAGGATGTTATCCTGTAGGATGAGCGTGCTCTCGTAGGGGGTATTGTAAATAATATCGGCAACAGAACTTGGCAGTCCAAAACCCATTTCTTTCAACCGTTCCGCCGGAGAGAGGCTCAACCCAGGGTGGTATTTGGCCGAATGAATCGCCAATGCCTTCAGCAGTAGTGGGTCGAAATCCCCCTCAACCCGGTGGTGTAGGCCTGCCAGCAAGGCAGACACGCGTGGGGTCGAAAAGCTGGTGCCAACCTGCTGTACCACTCCTCCTGTTACAGAGAAGGAGTTTACGCCGGTAAACGTCATTTCGCCAGTCTTCTTCACCCCAGCGTTACCCCCGTAGTGAGCCAACTCTGGTTTAACAAGTTTATTTGGGCCAAAGCCCACCCGCGAGAACGGTGACGGATATCCCTCGGATACGATATCACTTGCCTGCCGGGCATGGGCAACACTACCAACTACGAGCGATATCACCGAATCGGCTGAGATAGGGATTCTGCGCTTGGGTAATGACGATGCAAAATTGTAGCAGTTACCCGCCGATTTACAGATGACAATACCGTACTGTTTCTGGAGGTCATCCAACGCCTTCCCAAAATCGGAAAAATCGCGGTTGCCACATTCCGTTGTTCCACCACCTGACAAATTCCACAGCTTTACATCTGGATAGGCACGAATGGCATTCTGTATGTTTTCCAGTAGCTCATCCTCGTCGATACGAACGCCACGCTTGGGAAATACGGTAGCGTCCAAGAGTTTAAATTCTCCTCCGCCTACCCAGTCCTGCCCTTCCAATTCATCGCCGTACAGCAAAACCCCAGCCACAAAGGTGCCGTGTGATCGATCAACTTCGCTGTCATCATAAGCTGTGTACCGGCGTTCATCCAACCAGGGTTTTAGGTGAGGTATTGGTGCTATACCCGAATCGAGAACCCCCACCGTTAAGTATTCCTTGCCACTGACGGGGCTTTTTACCGGTAGCGATGCACTAGGAGCAAGTTCATCCAGCGTAATCTGGTAGGAAGGCATGGGGTCAATCGAGTACAATGCCTCGAACTCCTGAATCAATTCCAGTGCATCAGGTCGAACCTGTTCTACCTTGTATACCGTCAGACCAAACGCATAAGCTGTCTTCCTAAACGAAGTATCATTTGCCCGTAATGTCCCTTCAAATGCCTGTTCGATTCGTTCGTTGACACGCCGATCCGGAAAGTTTATAAGTTTAATTTTCAGGGGCGTGGCCTTATCATCTGGCAGATCGACTCGCGGTTGAAAGGGTCTGATAGCATCAATAGCCGACAAAGCCACTGGAAATGAGATTGGACGCTGTAAATTCTGATCAATGAATCTGACCTGTTCGGTCGAATCCACCTTAACCATCAGATCGAGATCATCAGAAAGACCAATCAGATTGTACTCTTCTTTTCGGTTGAACAGTTTCGCTACCTCGTTCCTATGCGATTTTGCCATAGCCTCCTCACGTACCGTTACTTCAAGAACCGCTGGTATGAATTTCCGATCTGGTTGACGGTCAATCAGGGTTAATGCTGTCGTATTTAGTATTTCCCTAAATACCTCTGACTTGGCTTCCAGAAGGGCAGGAGGAAGTACCCAGCGCGGTAGTTCGTTGCCTCCACCACCTTCGGTTCGCCGTTCATCCTGTGTACCGCGTTTGCTGAACAACTTGATGGGTAGGTTTTTCGGCTCCATAATTATGATTTTTGGTTAAAAAAGTTGCGAACTTGCCGAAGTGAAATGCCTAGTACGTCTGCAATAGCCGCTTGAGAAACGCTATTGGCGTTCAAGAAGCTCATCAGCGCTTCATGGGATGTTGAATTATGATGCTTGTAGTAGTAGTACTGAAGCAGGAGTTCTTCGTAATTCAAGGTTTGCTTTTTCTGTAGTACGTTATGAGCAATCGCATTCTGGCATATTGCTTTGATATCGGCGGGGCTACTGCTTGTTAGCAGCTTGGCTAGTGTTTCCCCCCTTTTACTATCCAGCTCAAAGTTTAACTGAGCGGTTTGCAGAAACAAGCTTAGTAAAGACTGGATTTCGCCTTCGCCGGGAAGAGCAATCTCGACAATACTGTTAAATCGTCGCCATATAGCTTTATCTAACAGTTCGTGATGGTTTGTGGCAGCAATCAGAATATTCGATTCGACATACTCATCAATATTCTGTAATAAGCTGTTTACAACTCGCTTCAACTCACCTAACTCATGCTGGTCATCACGGGCTTTAGCAATGGCATCAAATTCATCCAGGAATAAGACACAGGGTTGGCGGCTGGCAAACTCAAATATTTTACGAATATTCTTAGCCGTATTACCTAACAAGGATGACACTAATGAGTCCAGCCGGGCTACCACTAATGGTAGTTGCATGTGCTGGGCGATATAGTGGGCCAGCGTAGTCTTCCCACAACCGGGAGGTCCGTATAGCAACAGCGACGCTTGGGGATCAACCCCTGCCGCTTGAAGTTCACTGCGATGCTGAACTCTCCCTATAAAGCCATCCAGCTTGTGGCGTAGGCTCTCCGAAAGTATTACTGGAACCTGCTGACCGGGCTGAGGTAGAACTAAATCTGCAATATTCATTCTTGTCTCATGATCAACTGGGGCCGTGAACAGTTGATCCATAAAGACAGGTTGCGCTTGCTTACTCTGTAGGGCACGCATAATCCGATCGGCCCCTTTCGGGTCGCCCGACTTACTCAGGTTTTCGGCTAACAGCTTCGCATAATTCAACACTTTATGCGGGTCCTTACCTAAACCTCCTTCAATTATTTTGATTATCTCTGTGATCATCCGCTTATATATGATCTCAAAATTACTATATACGTACCTAAAATCAAAGTTATCGTTTCTAAATTTTTATAAAACGTTTTTAAATTCATCATTAACGTACATATATATGTTTGTTTGAAGGCTCTTAGCATATTGTCTACCGAATAGCGAAATTGCTGAAAATCAATAGGTATTCCATTCAAAATTCTGGCAAAAAACACTGATATTTGCCAGAATTTTGAATAATACCCCTTGTCTAACGCAACCATCCATACTACCCTCCGCGAACAGTTCGGCACTCAGGACACCATCCCAAAAGCCGCACTGATTGACCTCCTGGAACGCTATTGGGGGGAAGCTAAACCTTCCACGCTTGCCTGGCGGTTGCATGAATTGACGCAGGAGGGCGTTCTGGTGCGGACAGGCTATGGTCAGTATCAAATCAACAACCGGCCAACCTACCAGCCTGACCTGTCGCCGACGCTCCGCAAGATCAGCGACAGGCTTAAAGCCCAATTACCCTTCACCGATTGCTGCGTGTGGGATACACGGGTACTGGCCGATCTGATGATTCAACAGCCAATGAGCGTTCTGCAACTGGTCGAGGTAGACCGGGTAGCGGTCGAGTCGGTCTATCAGCTTTTACAAGAACAGCCAATACGGGTCGACAGAAAAAACCTGGCTGTTTACCGCTACGAGGATTGGCTGTTGCTTAGTCAACACGGTCTGCCGTCCGCTACGCCAGTCATTATTAAACCGCTGATTAGCGAGAGTCCGGTACAGCAGCAGGGCAGGTACGTAACGGCCCCGCTCGAAAAGATGCTGGTGGATCTGGTGGCTGACACCGACCTGTTCTTTACATATCAGGAAGAGCTGCCCTACATCGTGCGCACCGCCTTCGCCAAATTCGTCATTAACCGCGATAAGCTCCGACGCTACGCCCGGCGTCGCAACCGGCTTGAGCAGGTCGAGCAACTGCTGAGCCAATCACCACCTGCCAAACACTAACATGATTCTTGCTGAGACATTTACCCGCAACTGGCTGGTAGCCGTTGCCAAACGTTTTCCCAAAGCCGTTGACCTGAAATTACTGGAAAAGGTGGTCTGGGCCTTGAAGCTGCTCGAAGAGTTACAGCGACAGGATCTTTCGTTTGTCTTCAAGGGTGGTACGTCGCTTATCCTGCACTACGAGCAACCCCGCCGATTCTCTATCGACGTGGACATCATCATGCCTGACAGGGCCGATCTGAGGGAACACTTTGATGCCATTGTAGCCAGCGGGGCCTTTGTAAAATGGGAGGATGACTCAGACCGCGCTTCGCACATCGGGATTCCGGTTAGTCACTACAAGTTTTATTACACCAGCGTGGTTGATCCACAGCACCCGCTCGAACCCGTTTTGCTGGATATTCTTTTTGCTGAAGTGAACTACCCACGCCTGATCGAGAAAGCCATCCGGCATCCTTGGATCAAGACTATCGAGCCGCTTACTGTCGTTCGACTTCCCGATACCGACAGTCTGCTGGGTGATAAGCTGACGGCATTTGCTCCGAACACCACGGGAATACTTTATACCAAAAAGCGGCCGGCTGAAATTATCAAACAACTCTTCGATGTGGGGCAGTTATTTGACGTGACGACAGACATGAGGGTTGTCGGGCAGTCCTTTGAGCGGACGGCGCAGGAGGAGATTGCGTACCGAAAACTGCTAATTACGCCGGTGGAAGTGCTCACTGACGTGCGCGAGACGGCCCTGCTGATTACGCGACGGGATGATAAGGACCCGTATTTTGTGCAGCTACAGGAAGGTATCCGGCGGATGGGGAGCTTTGCCATTGGCACCTTCACCATCGAAGGTGCCATTCTGGCCGGGGCAAAAGCGGCTTATCTAAGTCGATTGCTGGCTGAGGGAGCTACGACCCTTCATCATTATGAACAACCGGCTAACATCGCTGACTGGCAGCTAAGCGACCCTGCGACAAACCGACTTAACAAGTTGAAAAAGTCGCAACCCGAAGCATTTTATTACTGGTATTTGGCACTTCGTTAAGCCCGCCCTTTCACATACGTTTCCAGAGCATCCCGCACAATATCGCGGATTTCAATGTCCTCTTCCACCGAAATTCGGCGGATGGCTTTATGGAGGGCTTTGGGTACTTTGGTATTAAGCTGAACAAGATCATCGATGGTAGCCGCGTTGGGGTTAGTTGCCGATTTTGGGTCGGGCTGCGCTACCGGATTAACTTCCTGAATAGGAGCTTTGTGGGGTTCGTTTTTTAATTTATCAGCCAGGCGGGCCTGGCGTTCTTTCAGAGATTCGGCCATGAGGTCGCAGAATTAAAGTTGTTCAATGATTTCTTCGGCCAGGTCGGCCATCTCTTCGTGTGCTTTCTGGTCTTCCAACTGCACAATGCCCCCCGCAATGACGGATCGAATGTAGCTTACCCGTTCGTGGATTCGGGTTTTCAACGTCGGAATCGGGTAGGTATCCAGAATGTCTTTAATCTCCCGGTTCATCGACGTGCGTGGCTTGACCATGTTCAGCACGATGCCGGCGCGAAGGCTGGGGTAAGCCTGCTGAGTTTCTTGGAGCAGGGCCATCGTTGCTTTAAGGGCCATCGCGTCAAGGTAGCTCACCTTCGTGGGTACCAACACGAAATCTGACACGGAAAACAGTTCCGATAGCTTACTGGTTAGGTATGGGGGCGTGTCAATCAGCAATACGTCCAATTCGGGGTAGCTACCCTCCTGAAGGGCTTCGTAGCTAATAAGCGTAATACCATCCAGTAGCGAATCGAGTCCCTGCACACTACCCTGTAAGTCGGTATCAACGATACCCACCCGCTTGATGTCTTTGAGGTAGAACGCCAGATTGAGCGCGAGCGTTGTTTTGCCGACCCCGCCTTTCTGATGGGCCACGGTAATGATTTTCATGTTGGGTTTGCCGGTCAGTTCTAATCGCAAAAATGAAACAAAAAAATGGATAGGCAGCTATCTGAATAGTTAATTATCAGTTGAGTAGTCAATTATTTATCTATTCAACTGATAATCAGGGAGAACTTGTTAACAGAAAAGGATAGCCAGCTATTTAATTAGTCAACGTTACAATTCTCTCGACGGTAAAGATGCCCACTACCCGTTGGGTCGTTGAGAAAAGATCCGACGCTTTAATCGGAGTGTACTGCCCGGCTTTGGGCGTACCCGTCATGAATTGGTACAGGGTGATAGGGAATGTGTAGGTGATCTGTCTACCGCCCGCTCCTCCAACGATGCGGTCAACAACCGTTACAGCGTTGTAATCGGCCAGAACATCTTTTTTGATGGTAAAGTAGCTGCTGGCTACCCCAGTTGTTTTAGCATCCACGGCATACGTACCCAAGTCGAGCTGATCGTATCGACCAGCGGTGCCGTCACCCGTTAGTGAAAACTGTACTGAATCCCCTTTAGCCTGCACCCGAACAGTGTAACCACTGCCTTTTAGGTGGCCGCGCCCTTCGGTGTAGCCATTATCCAACTGGAGCCGCACACACGTGTAGTTACCGCTAAGTCGCACGGCCTGATTTAAGGACTGTTCGTTTCGCACGTCGGCTGATTGAGGAGCGTCGGTGCCGGAGGGTGAGCAACTCAGTAAGAGGCTGAAGAGGGCAACAAAAGCAAGTAAGGCCGAAAGGCGATTTAGTAAAGTAAGCATATTGGTTAAACAGGATAAAGCTCAGAAGTAAAGATAGCATACTGGTCAGCCTACATGCAACACCATTGACAAGACCATAGACGTCAATACAGGCTTCGTCAATTGAGAAAGCTGTAACACTTTGACTATCAATAATAGTTTATCGTTATAAATAATTTTTTAACTATAAATATTTAATTAATTAAACATTTTTCCAATCTTTGCAGAGTCATCTGGCCGGAGACAAAACCGTTCAAATCAAACTTTACATGAAACGATTTACTATCGTCGGGCGAGGTCTGCTACTAATCGCCGTAACGACGACGACTATGTTGGCCCAGACCGTGGATCAGACCAAAGGGATTGGGGCCGGGGTTCAGGTGCTCACGCAGACGACCAGAGACCTGCAAGAATATTTTCGGCCAATGACAACGGTGATGTACGTAATCGCGGCCATCGTCGGCATTTTCGGTGCCTTCCGCATTTATTCCAAAATGCAGGCGGGGGACCAGGATGTGCAGAAGTCAGCCGTAAACTGGGGCGGTTCAGTGCTATTCCTGCTGGCCTTTGCCGCGATTCTACAAGCCGTATTCTTCCAGAATGCCTGATGCTGCCTA
This sequence comes from Fibrivirga algicola, assembly GCF_011742925.1. Lineage (GTDB taxonomy): Bacteria > Bacteroidota > Bacteroidia > Cytophagales > Spirosomataceae > Fibrella > Fibrella algicola. Next base: position 141,425 of record NZ_WAEL01000013.1, on the reverse strand, counting down.
ATATATGTATCAAACCCGAACACTACTTCTGCTGGGTTGCTGTATGCTAACCTACGCGGGCATCGCACAGGACGTTAACCTGAATGGAAACGCGGCTGCTCATGTTGGTATTGACTCGCAGTTTACGAACCCTATTCTAAGCAGGATGCCTACGTTTCTCAAATTCGTTTGGGCGGTATGCGGATTGATGGCACTGATTGGTGGGCTACGCATCTACTCGCGGGTACAGGCCGGTACGGGTGACTTTGCCTTAGAGACCTGGCGGTTAGGCTCAGCCGTAATCGGGGTAGGTATCGTTGCGCTGTTCCTGCAAGGATGGGTAAGCTACCGGATGCCGAGTGTAACAGCGGCTCGCTTCGGCACCGACAAACTGCTGTATCGGGGCGGTGAAGACGACTCGGAAATAGTCGATCCGGCGCCGGGTGCTGTGGCGGCTACGCCGTACCAGCCGGGTCAGGATGCCCGCCTTGATTCGATTCGCAACTACTATCGTACAGCGTCGGACTCGCTGCGCGAATACACCCGACTGAACCGGTGATTCTGCTTTACGACGAATTTCAGGCTTATGGCCAAGTCAAATCCATCGGTCTGTGGCTCTGCGCGTTGGCCGCCGTGATAGCAGGGTTCCGCATCTATCAGAACTGGAACCGGGGCGAAGATGTCGAGGGGCCGTTGGTGCTGTGGCTAACCAGCATCGCCTTCTGTGGTGGAGCGGCCTACGCTGTGGATCGCTTCATCCTGAGCGGGGCCTTCTCGTCCTCGTTCGGGGGGAGCGATTACCTCGCCCAGCAATACACGCAGTCGATGGCCATCGAAGGCAACCGGGCGGCCTTGCTGCTGGGCGTTGTGATGGCCATCATCGGCCTGATTCGGGTGTTTCAAAAGTTTCGGCGGGGCGACGACGACCTCTACGAATTCATGTTCAAGTGGTTTGGCTCGTTGGCCTTTCTATTCCTGATGAGTTCCATTATTTCAGCTATGCTATGAAGTCTTATTCCATCTATCGCGGGGTCGATAACGAAATTGAGTTTCGGGGCCTGCGCGGCCAACACTTTTATTACGCAGCCGGAGGGCTGATAGCCTCGGTCTTCCTGACGCTGTTCAGCTACATTGTGGGCCTGCCCATTCTGCTGGCGATCCTGCTACTGGCACTGGGAGCGGGGGGAACATTGACCTGGTGTTACACCCAGCAAAGCCGCTACGGACGGTGGGGTGCCGTGAAGCACCAAGTGCAGCGGCTCAAACCCTCGTTTGTGTGCCAGTATCAATCGTTTAACCGGCTGGTGCCCGTACGCCAGCACTCAACCCGCAAAGCACGATGAAGAAAAAGAAGGCACTGGCCGACCTGTTCCCCATCCTGTGCATCGACGGGCCAACAGGATTCATTGTTTCCAAGAATGCCGACATCACGATGGCGTTTGAGTTGCAGGCCCCGGAAATCTTCGCCGTATCCGATACGGAATACGACGCGCTGCACGACGTGCTGATCCGGGCAACTAAGGTGCTGCCGGTGGGCTACATAGTGCATAAACAGGATCTGTTTGTTGAAGACGTATATACACCTACGTTCGAGAGTGAATTTTTGCGCTCCTCTAACTACATGGTCTGGGAAAACGAGCGGCATTTTGCCGACCGGCCCTACCTGCGTCACCGTTGTTATCTGTACGTGACGCGCCCGGCGATCCCTCCGCTCAAACGTACCAGCGGGCAATCGTCGCTGCTGAAGCGGCATCTTGTGCCGAAGGAGATACAGGAGAGCCGTACCTGGGCGGAGTTTGGCGACGTAATGAACCAGTTCGCGGCCATCGTGCAGGACTCAGGTAAGATGAAACTGCACCGGCTTACGCCCACCGAACTACTCGACAACGGCGAACAAACCGGGCTATTCCAACGCTACTTTTCGCTGTCACTGGATGACCCGACGCTGCACGACATCGACCTGACGGACGGGCTGACCGTAGCCGGGCAACGTACCTATACCTACACGCTGTCGGAGTTGGACGACTTCCCCAACGAGGTATATAATTCTGCCTGGCTGGAGCAGTTCTCCACCGACAGTAGCCACTTTCCCATTTCGACCGGCTCGGCGCTGGGTATGTTGTTGCCTTTCAACCACGTCTACAATCAGGTGTTGCTCGTCGAGGACGGCCACGCGCTGACGAATCAACTGGTGAAGGAAGTAAAGCGGCATACCTCGTTTGCGGCCTGGTCGAAAGAGAACGAGGTGAGTATCCGCTCAAAGGATGCGTTTATGGACGAGGTTAAAGACCGCAACCGGCGGGTGGTGCGGGCGCACTACAACGTACTGGTGTTTCACCGCGATCCCGACGTGGCCGATACCTACCGGTCCCAGGCTGCTGCGGCTATATCGAAACTGGGCTTTAAGCCGAAACTGGCCAGCCACGACGCGGAAACGCTGTTCTGGTCGTGCATCCCCGGCAACATCGCCGAGATTGGGGCGGATAACTTAGCGACCTGCTTTCTGGAAGAGGCCACCGCGCTCTGGAACACGGAGACCAATTATCGAGATGATTTCTTCTGCAAGAACGGCCTGCTGCTCACCGACCGCTTTGGTCGCCCGTGTATGGTAGACCCCTTCTTCGGGCCGATGGAGCGGGGTATTATTGCCAACCGCAACTTTATGGTCGTCGGCCCGTCGGGGTCAGGTAAGTCATTCACCATGAACAACATGGTGTTTTACCTGCTCAGTCACGGGATGCACATTAGCCTGGTCGACGTGGGTGGCTCCTACAAACGGCTCTGTGCGCTCATGGGTGGGCGGTACGTCACCTACGAACCCGACAACCCGATTGAGTTCAACCCCTTTTACAGCCGGGATCTGGACCCTGACGAGGAGACAAAGGACGCGCTGGCTAACCTGCTGATGGCACTCTGGAAGAAAGACGGCGAACCCGCAACCAAAGCCGAAGAGGTAACCATTGCCAACATCGTGCATGAGTACTACGGGGCCATGCGCCGGGCGCGGGATGCGGAGGAGAACCCCTTCACCTGCTTTGACAGCTTCTACGAATTCACGCGGGATACTTACCCGGCCATTTTTGCCCGGAATATGGGGTCGGAACGGGAGTTTAACCTAAACAATTTCCTGTACGTACTCCGCCCGTTCCACGCCGATAACCAGTATGGCTATCTGCTGAACTCCCGCCGTAACATCGACCTGATGGAGCTGCCCTTCGTGGTGTACGAACTGGATAACATCAAAGACCACCCCGTTTTGTTTCCCATCACGACCATCATGATTATGAACACCTACGTGCGTAAGCTGTTCAGCGTGAAGGGGGTGTTAAAGATGCTTATCATCGAGGAAGCGTGGAAAGCGTTGGCGAAAGAAAACTTTGCGCACTTCCTCCGTTGGTGCTCCAAAACGGTACGGAAGCACCTGGGTTCGCTCGGCGTGGTTACGCAGGAAGTGGACGATCTGGTGGGCAATCCCATTGTAAAGGATGCTATTATCAACAACTCTCCCATCAAGTTTCTGCTCGACCATCAGAACTACGAAAAGCGGTTCCCTGAAATCATGCAAATACTGTCGTTGTCGGAAAAACAGGCGGATATCATACTGAGCATCAACAAAGGCAAAGACCCAAATCGCCCGCCTTACAATGATCTGGCCCTGCTGCTTGGCGACTACTGCAAGGTGTACGGGCTGGAAGTCAGCCGCACCGCCTACGGTACGTTCACCACCGAGCGGTCGGAGGTGGAACAGATTAACGAACTGGCCAAAGAGTCTTACGGCAATGATTTAGAGTCGGCGGTAAAGGGCTGGGCGCGGGGCGAACGGGCTGGCGGCTACCTCCCCGTTAACGCGCAGGGCGTACCGGTGCTTCACCCCAACGGACGAGCACCCAAGGCCATAAACGGGGACACGAACTACTCGAAGCCGTAGCCCCGAACAGACTAACGCATTCCTAACAACAAACCAACCGATGCAAACCAACCGACTTATGCGGGTGGCCGGGCTACTGCTTTGCCTGTGCCTGACACCGCCCGCCCTTCAGGCTCAGTTTGTGGTGAGCGACCCTATCCACACGGCGGTATCGAACCTGATGTCGCTAATTCAGAAACCCTCCTTCAAAACAATGGTCGATGCCATTGAGAAGTTGAAGAAGGTCAAGGGGGCCGTGCAGAGCTACCACCGGGGTCAACAACTGATTCAGACGGTGCAGCAGACTACTTGGACACTGCAAAGCATCTCGACTGTCATCAGCAAGGACGGGCATATCTACCCGGCAGAGTACTCGCTAATTGCCGACGACCTGAGTGCAATGGGTACTCAGGCCAACGACATTCTGAAAGACATGCGGCAGGGGTCGTCGCAGAACCTCTTTGAGATAAACGATCAGGGCCGAATTGAGTGGATTTTCCGGGCCTACGAAAGTGCCAAGAAGTTTCAAGGACTGGTGAACAACTACTACTACAAGGTACGTGGTCTGTCGCTGCGCCGGGTACGTTCACAAAAAGACTGGCTGATGACCAGCCGCCTGTACGCAATGGCAGAACCAACGCTAAATAAACAGGGCAGCTACGGGGAAGTACAGTTCATGCTGGGCGAGAAGGGTTATGACGATGACTACACCGACCGCAGCAAGTCGGCCCTCGACGAGGAAACCATCGCGCAGCAACAACGGCAGAAGCAAGCCGAGATTGACCGGAAAACAGCCTTGATGCAGGAGTGCCAGGATCGGCTTCAGATTGCCGACTTACAGGGCGAGCAACAGGCGTTCGCGGAGATGAAGTTTCTGTATCCGCCCTACTTTGACCCTGACAAGAAAGGCAAGCCAAATGGGTACGTTGACCCATACGACGGGCATATCATCTCCGACGAGGAGTTTGGCATTCTGGTACGGATTCGCGGCAGACAAATAGCCGCAGACAAACGAGCCGCCATCCAGCGAGAGTGTCAGGAAAAGATGAATAGCAGCGGAGGTTAAGCATCTCATTATCAATCTACCGACGTACCAATTCACTTACATCTTATGCTATTCGACGCGTACAAAACACTGCTGGGTCTTTACGCCGACATGACGGCCTCGACGATGGACATTACGGCTCTAATCGAGTCCAAAATCAGGGCCGTAGCCGGTATTGGTGCCCTCGTTTATATCTTCTCACGGCTGGTTCCCCAAGTCATGCGCTCGGAGTCGATTGACTTCTTCCCCTATCTGCGCCCATTCATGCTTATGGTGCTCATTGGTCTTTCGCCCCGCATCTGCAACGGTATCGACAAATTGGGAGAGAGCATCCGCACCGCCGTGGAGCGGCAAAACGGTACCCTCTACGACAAGATTGCCGAGCAAACCAAGCTACTTCAACAGACCGTCGATGCTAAGTGGCAGGAAATTGGTGAACACCCTGAACTTTTCCGGCAAGTAGACCCCTCTTTCGACCCTGACGCATTCGGGTCGAGTCTGAAACTGAGCTTTGCGGAGTACTCCGAGAAGTTCAAATACGAGTTGCTGTCCTACACGCAGGACATCCTGCTGGCCCTGATGCAACTGGCCGAGTGCATCCTGTTTCTCATCTCGTTCACCTACCGGCTGGTGTTACGGATGGGCGCGCCGATTGCCATCGCGCTGGCTGTATTTCCCGGCATGAGCAACAACATCGCGGAGTGGTTCGGTAAGTACATCAACTACACACTGCTCCCCACCGTGGCGGCTATTTATTCCTCCATTGCGTTCAAGGTTACGCTCAAATACCTGAGCTACTACGACCCCAAAACCATCGTGTTGGGCAACGCGGGCGGTGCCGAAGCGCACACGCCGGAGTACATGGGCCTGGCCTTTATCGGCATTCTGGTGATGTGTTTGATTGGCTATTGTCAGGTACCGTCCATGACAAACATGCTGGTGACGGTGGGTGGAGTCGGCGCGATGGTGCAGGGAGCTACCAGTTTAGCCAGGTCAGGAGCTGGTATAGTCGCATCCCCGGTAACCAGACCGCTCAAAGCGGCTGGCCATTCGGTGGCTGCCCGCGTCGGTAATAGCGTCACCAACGTAGCGCGGCTTGGTGGCAATATGGCGGCTGGCGTGGCCCGCTCCCCTTTTACGATGGCAGCGCACGTCGCCGGGGGTATGGCACGTGGCGCACGAGCGGGGGCTTCGTCAGGCGGAAGTGTTTTTGGCCGGGGTGTAAAAGGGTTTGCGGGGGGCGTGGCCGGGGCCGTCATCGGGACGGGTGCCGGTGCGGTCGCGGCTACTCACGGGGTCACCGTCGGAGCCTACCGGAAGACTTACCCAACAAAGAAAAATCAACTCTAATTCATTGCCTTTAGGCTATACAGAGCCTTGACTTCTCGACTCTAATTCATTGCCTTTTATAAAACATAACCCGATGAACTACCATCAAAACAACCTGTTGGTCAAGCACAAACACGTAACCTGGCTGTGCGTGGGCAGTCTGCTCATGCTAGCCCTTCTGGTTACCTGGAGCATCGTCTGGAGCTTTAGCCGCTACCGTCAGGCGACGCAGTACACCTATGTGTTTCACCACAAAGGGGCCGCTGTTTCCATCTACGACGAACGAAGTATCCCCCTCATTACCAAATTCAGCCCTTACCAGCCCTACCGATGAAAGAGCTACTGCAATTGGAAAAAGACTTTCAGCGGGGGCGATGGCTGCTGATAGCGGCCTTCGGGTTCAGCTTAGTCGTGGCCCTTACCGCCGTGGGGCTGGCGTTCAAGTACAGCAACGAGTTCAGCAAACGGATTTACCTCGTCAACCGGGGCGAAGCCATTCAGGTGACGTGCGGCAGCGTGACCGACAACCGCCCGGCAGAATTACGCCACCACGTCGGGCGGTTTCACGAACTATTTTTTACGGTTTCGCCTGATCCGAAATCTATCGATGACAACATCCGCCGGGCCATGTTCCTGTGCGACGAATCGGCTAAGCGGCTGTACAACAACCTCGCTGAGCAGAATTTCTACCGCGATATGGTGCAGGGTAACGTAACGCAACGGGTGCAAATCGACTCCGTGGTGGCCGACCTGCGCCATTATCCTTACCGGGCCATTACCTACGCCCGGCTGGTGCAGGAACGGGCAACGGCTATTGTACATCGGAGCTTAGTTACACAAACTAACTTGGTGGACGTGAACCGGAGCGACAACTCCCCCAACGGACTGCTCATGCGTGACTTCCACATTCTGTCATCGCGCGTTACGCAGGAATACAGCAAATAAGATGGGCCTGTTTGGATTTACTGATCGTCCCCGCCAGCCGGAGCTGGGTGAACGTACCCAGGATCATCCCGCCTTCCGATTCGGCAAGCTGATGGCAGACTATCTGACCCGGATGGAACGTAGGTTAGCCAGTACACTCAATCAGGGCCAGCACCGCATCGGATTTGGGACCAGAAACGCACTTCTCGCAGCCCTGGGAGCTTTTTTTCTACTCTATTTTATTGCCTTACTGACGCAATGAACCCACTTGAACAACCGCAGAACAACCCTTTTTTTGATACACCGATTGAGGAACAACCCGCGCCGGGGAGCGAAACGGTTCAAAAAGGCAAGATAGGCCGCAAGCAGATTTTGCTGCTTTTCGGCGGGTTTGCCTTCCTACTCGGCGTAGCTATTTTTGGTTTTATGGGTAGCTTTATCTCCTCCGATACAGCCAACCAAACCGCCCAAACACCCGACGGTGGAGCCTCGGCGTTGGCTCCCCCGGAAGCCCGGCCACACAACCTCGATGCCAAAGAGAAGTACGACAAGTACGGCTTTGATGCAGGTACGCTCAATCCGACCCAATCATCGGCCATCGACCGGCAGGCGGCAGCGGGTACCCAACTGCTGACGGGCAAAGACCCCTCGATGACACGGGCCACCAATGAAATGCTGACCGATGCCGATATAAATGCCATTCGTAAACAGGCGGGTCAGACTACACAGCCGTACCTGACAGCTACGGAGCGTAAATCAGCCCAACACAACCAATTGAAGCGGCAATTCGACCATCAGCAGGCTGAGCGGGATGTGATCTATCGAACTATGCACCGCTCAGCCAAAGGCCGGGAGCAACTGGCCGAAGAGCGTACAGCCAAACGACAACGCGACCTCGACCAGCAAACCGCCGACGTGCTGCTGCGGCAAATTGATCGGGCCAACCAGCGAATGACCACCGGAACATCGGGCAATGGCCTGCCCTCCGCTACGGAGCCACTGCACCTAAATGAGTATCGGGAATTGAAAGCAAAGTACGGCGGGGAGTTGCCTCCCTCCTACCGCACCCTGTTCAAGCGGGAAATCGCGGCTGAGGAAGGCACTGCTGATCAGGAGGACGTAGCTACGGAACCCGCTTTATCTATTCGATCAACTGGCGCACCAGAACGAAAGGCAATGAATTTAAGTAACGCGGGCTTTTATGGACTATCGACGACGGTGGCAAAGTCAGCGGCCAACCCTTCGCCAACGGCTTCATCCATTCCTGCTGTGGTGCACGGCGATGGCGACGCTGTTACGGTGCAGAACGGTAGTACGCTGAACCTACGCCTGCTCGAAGAGACCACTCTTCGTCTGAACGGTGCATTGGTAAAACTTCCGGCTCATACGTTGCTGGCAGGTACGTGCAGCATCAGTGCCGACCGCGTAAACGTTACGGTAACGAGTGTGCGGCTGGGTAGCGACATCTATCCTGTTCGGCTCACAGCCTACGACTTAGATGGCCGTGCGGGCCTTTCTGTGCCAAAACTGGCCGATAAGAACCGGGTGGCGCAGGGCCTGGGAACCTCGGCGGGTCAGGCTGTTTCGTCGCCCTACTACTTCGTGCCGCAAGGCTCATTCGGGCAGCAGGTGGGCAGTCAGTTGGCTATGCAGGTGACCAACACCGCCTTTCAGGGCATTCGCTCGCTGGTGCAGTCCAAACTGACGGCCGTTAAGGTAACGGTCAAACCCAACTACCGCATTTTTCTTCGAGCCGAGCAGGCCACTGCTGGCTATTCCCATTAACGATTCAACACAACCGTATTCATGAAACGCCCTTTCTTACTCTTTTTCATTGCCTTTACGCCCTTACTGGCCGTAAGCCAAACACCCAGACAAGCCAGGAAAGGTGCCCGCCTTCAGACCCCGGTCAAACCGGTTGCGGGCAAAACCCTTCCCCTGTTGGCTACTACGTCGAAAGCCCCAGGTACGTTGGCACTGCTTGTAGCCACGAAGACAAAGGCCGTTCCTCCAACGAGTGCCGAGGATACTAAGGCGAATCAATCGCCCCCCGTCCCTGCACTCAAAGTCGCTACACCGGTTCGGGTGGCCAATCCCGAATTGGTTGAACGAGTTCGAGAAAAACCGTATCTGCTGCCTATCGACCGGGCAGCAGTGAAAGGATCGTACCCGCTCGGCATTTCCGACCGAAAAACCACCCACATTATCTTTCCGACGAAGATCAGAGAGTTCGATGCCGGCACCGACTACGTTCTGGCGCAGATTCCGGAAACCGTGACGAACGTCCTGCGCGTGAAAGCCAATCCGAAAGCGACGATATTCTGTCAGGCCGATTCGGGAAAAGAAACCAATATGACCGTGATTACCGAGGACGGCGGGTTTTTCTCGTTCCTGATCCGCTACCAGGAAGAGCCTGAAATCCTGAACATCAACATGGCCAACAACGTCACAGCCGACGATTACACCAGCCGGTCGTTGGGCATCAACCGGGCTGCGGCCATTACGTTCGTGCAGTCCGTATCGGCAACGGATGGGCTACCGGTGGCAGAGGCCGACTTACTGAATCATTGTGAGCGAGTGCTGGAGCGCAAGCCGTTCATGCGCAACATCGGAGCCTCTTCGATGCGGCTCACCAACCTACTGACGGGCATCTACGTAGCCGACAAAGTGATGTACCTGCAATTCAACCTCCGCAACGACAGTCAGCTTGACTACGAGGTTGATTTTATGAAGTTCTACGTCCGCGACAAAGAGAAGCTCAAGCGCATGGCGGCTCAGGAAGTCGAGTTAAAACCCTACGGCCGCTATCCGGTCGAACCGAAATTACTCCGGGCCAAAACGGAGCAGCAGGTGGTGTACGCCCTACCCATGACGACGCTCACCGAAGACAAAGTGATGGAGATTGAACTATATGAAAAGCAGGGAGGTCGCCACCTGCGCTTTCAGGTGGAAGCCGACGTATTACTCTTAGCCAAACCCTTCTGACCATGAAAAAATCAATGCTTTTGCTGTTGTTCACCTGCCTGCTTTCGGGTGGAACTCACGCCCAGACACACCTTAAAGGGCAGCGTTTTGTAGAGATACAGGGGGGCGTGGTCGATGGCTTGTCGGCCTGGAATCCGGTAGGCTTCGTGGGCCTGCTCTCGACCGGTCGCTACAACCGGCAGTACAACGCCTGGAAGGTGACGACCAGCTATATGCAGAAACCAATAGTCGGAACAGACATAACCTCGGCAGGGCAGCTCCGGCAATTCAGCATAGGCTGGGGATACGAGTTTAACCTATGGCGTAATGCGTATCGCACCCGCTTCGTGCGCGGCTCTGTTCAGCCGCTGGCTACGTATGAAACATTGCCTACTTCACCGAGCCATATGATGACGGATTCAGTTTGCGCAACAGTGGCATCGGGCCGCAGATTTCTGTTGGGTGCCAAAGCAGGGGTCGAAATTGAATTTGCTCCGGTGGTTCTCAGCATCCGGCAATGGTGGTTGCCGAAATCAGGTATGCAGCCGTTTTTTACGATGGTGGGCGTCGGCTGGCGGTGGCATGGGCGGTAGAGTTAGACTAAAACAATAGCAAGCCCATCAACATTAAAACTTAACTAATTTTAATGTTGATGGGCTTGCCTTTATAATCCGAGAACAAGGTCAAAATCGGCTTTGAGGTAGTCGCCAAAATCTCCCATCAACTTAAACTCACGATCAATCAAAAGCCGAATAAGCAGGATGCCACGTTCGGTGATGGATGACGTGCCCGTAAAGTACCGGCGAAGCAAAGCTTGTGATACCTGCCTTTTATAATCCAACAATAAAGGCTCTTTATAAACCATTTTTAAAAAAAGAATCACGGCAAACAGCAAACGTGGTTCTGAGTTGTACTGCGTTGAGAAGCTGAACGTAGCCCGGTAATAGTTTTTCTGGTGGGCATTTTCCAACAACGAATCTTTAAAGACTCGGTAAAGCTGATTGGCTCCGAAGGTTAGACCGCGAAAGTTGAAGCCTACCAAATCGAGCCACAATTGATCTAAATAGAGCTGCGTGTGTTCGCTGTGCAGAAAATGTTCAGTGGTCATTAACGGAACTCCGATTTCAGAACGGAAAGGCAGAGTATCGTCGGTCACTAAAATTCGATTAGGACGAGTAGCCAAAAGCAACGTATCGTAGAACGAAGCCATATACGCCCGGTTATCGGGAAACAGATCGCGCTCATCGTCGCGGTCGGTGAACTCGAGGGACAACCGTTCCGGTGCATAATCTGGCTTACAATGCTCGTGAATCCAATCCCGTAATTCTTGGCAAAACGCGGCTTTACGCTGCTGTTGGTCTTCTGGATGATGATGCAGGATAGTACGGTCAACCAGAATCTCCTGTGACATAACACTACCCCGCTCTTGAAGGGCAGTTTCCAGCTCCAGTGATACGTGGTCAATCAAGAACTGGGATACGAAGAAGGTAGTTTTTTTAAACGGTATCGCCTTTGTTTTGGACAGAAAGAATAACGCAAGTAGCGACGTAAAATCAAGCACGTACTCGGTGCCTTCGTTACTAGGGAGCGTAGCCTGAAGATGTATTGGCACTATCGGAAAACCGCCTGCGTAATCCGACGTCGCGTAGTTCCACGCGGCCACCGGGTCGCCCCCGAAAACACCTTGGCATAGCTCAATAAAACCAATCTCGCCCCTGGCGAACTGCTGCTGTAACTCTTCGCTAATTAGCTTGTGTTTAGTACCCTCCGGACCAAACGATTCCTGTAATTGCTGAATGAATTTTCCAAAATCCATTTCACCTGCCTCATCAGTTGGAATCTTCAAAGACCTCATTGCTAATCCACTAAACGGCTGTTCTGCCTTTTGCATAATCAGCGCCAACTGGCCGGAGTACTTATCCATGATCTGGACGACGGTGTACTCCTCATCTCGATGCATTACCTTATCATGTAGTTTGAACGACTCGCCCGCCGAAAGGCCGATGACCGCTTTTGCCACCCGGTTGTGACGAACGGCTTCTTCCGTCAATTCGAGTAATTGTGTGTTCTCCTCCGATTGGAGTCGAACAACCATATCCTGTTGCGCCGTCTCAGGTACGCCAAGATTATCAAACGCCTGATAATTGGAGGACAAAGAGAAATAGGCTTGCTGGACATTAGGGTTGTCGGGAGTCGCTTTCAACATACGGTACGACACTTCCAGTCCTTTCCCGACAAGGCCAACCGTGAAACAGATGTGTATTAATCGTAAACGGGTTTCCACTGAGTAATCATCGCGGAATAAGTGATGATCCTGATCAATTTGAGTTAGCAGTACTCCTTTTTTGTTTGTTCCCTGCGCATTTAATGAAAGAACCAAATTGAACCAAAAAGGCACAGATTCAGGAAAGTGAGCCAAACCGTATGTTGCGCCCTCCTCCATCTTCGCCCAATTTCTCAGGGATTGGTAAACGGACAGTTCAACCCGCACTAAGCCCGGATGCGGTGTAAAGTTTGCCCGCCAGTTCGCGGCTAATTGAAGAAAACGTGCGATCTCTTTCCGCTCATTATAAACCGCCATAATGAACAGCAGAAGCTCCTCCGATTCCTCATCCTCGTTACACAATTGCGCTAATAATTCTTTGGCCTCGGGCCAATCGCCCAATTGCATAAAGATTCGTGCCAGAACCAGGCGCATTAGATCGGGTAAGACGGTCCAATGTGCTTTAACTTGTTCGGCGCAGGCACGTGCCCGGTCTTTGGGTCCTTGTTCTTCAGCCCATAAAAACGCTTCAAGTAGCGGCCTATAGTATGGCTGCTCAAACGTTTTACCGTCACTGGCTATTTGTTGAATCGACTCAACAGAATCTCCCGCCTTCAACAGCACCCGAATGGGGTTTAAAAAGTTGATTACGTCGAGATCATCGACGCTGTCAACTTTGGCAAGGAACGACCGTAACGAGGCAGTTTGCTTTTCCGGATCGTTGATTAGACCATAGGCCATTCCTCTAAATAGATCAAGGATAGGCTCCCCGGTATAAATTCTATCAGCATTGATGGCATCGAGCATATTCTGCCCCATCTCCTGACCGAATAATATCTGTAATAGATCAATCAGCCGGTGCGGTATAGCTTCTATAGCTGCTGGTCGGTTGGCTGAGTAGGGTAGGGCAACCACATGTTTTGTCCCAACAAACAGGTCAAAAAGCTGTTCGGCCATTTGACGAGCAGTAGCGACATCATCCGTCAGGTAGTATCGACAGTAACAAAACTCAAAGCGCATCACCTGGAAGAACGGTTGATTTCGCAGGTCGGAGTTTTCGACCCGTCGGCAAATAAGCTCGAACAGGTCGTGAGCATATTTTAGTTGGGGGTTGCCAAGCAATTCTTTTGGGCGTTGCAGGTTATGAATTTGATTCAACTTGCCCAATAATTCATGTAACGCGAACTGTGCGACATACGACCAATAGTATATTGTTTTGCGGCTGATCGCGTCGGGTATCTTCCGACTATCAATCTCGGAGCGGAATACGCTTGGATGGTCGGCGGGACGTATAGCTCCGTCGCCCTTTCGCTTTCCAATCTTGGTTAAGTAGCCGACTTTGTACGCCGGTTCCGCCTGTACCGTCGGGGGCACGGGTTGATTTGGTTCAAAGTGGGCGATGATTAGCCAAGCATAGGGGTTAAATGGATGTTCCTTTAGAATAGTCTCTGCTACTTCGTAGGCTTTGTCAGGTTGTTCTTTGTTCAGGTAAGCATTGGCTGCCCGTTCCTGATAATTCAATACTTCGGGGATAAGCAAATGGGCTTCGATGAATAATTCATCTACATCTACATCCTCACGGAGATCCCCCACCATGAATGCCTCCAAGTAGTTTACTTGCGCCAGCAGCGATTTTCTTCGTTCAGTTGACAAAACAGCCGTTTCAAGGTTACCGCGAACCGTTCGAATAAGGATTAGCCCTTGCTTTGGTCGTAGGTCTTCCCAGGCCTGCTTAGCCCCATCTAACAAACGCTGACATTGATCAACAAAATCCACTGGATCATTCTGGGCACTGCTAATACTGGTAGCTGAAGCGACTGTAAAACTCAACTCGGGAAAGTTGTGCGTACGCAATAAGGTATTCAGCGGGGGGAGGGTATGGGCAATGAATCGCTTGATACCCGCTTGGTACTCTGTTACAATCCCGGCAATGTAAACATGGTTGTTATCCTGTCTAAACAGCCCGCTACCCGAAAATCCTTTGACATTCGCGTAGGCCGTTGTGGTGTTGTCTTCAACATCTTCCGACACCTTCAACTTAATTTGATCGCCCAGACATAGTCCTGCCGTGGCATCAAGTTGCTCCGGTTGCTCATTCGACAGGGCATCCGGATACCCTCTGAACCGAAATGCCTGATCCTGTTCGACTGACGACAGCAGAATAACGGGGTTAATCTGAACGGGTAGTTTTGAACGAGGAATTACCAGTACGGCTCCATCGTAGGTGTCCTGAGAAGCATTGAACAGTAGCGGGTTGTCGGCAATACGAACTAATATGCTCGTGAATTTACGCCGATCATAATCGTACCAGTCAACACTTATTTCATTTACTGCTTCCAGATTAGCAAAGCAATGTCGGGCCGTCAGTACGTAGCTATACTCATTGCCATCCGTGACGACAACAAAGCCACTACCGACCGGCTTACCTGATACAGTTAACCGTACACTTAACGTATTTATGGGGTTGGTCAACGAGGACATGGCGTTTTCAGCACTCATAGGTTAGGGAAATACAATTAGCAAGGGTAGCTGGGTAATGGCAGCAGATGCCGTATTGATCCAGCTCGAACTCGGTGAAGAGCGACCGCAAAACCCGGTCATCGTATGTAAAATACAGATGAACTTGCTCGTTAGGTCGACGGCGACGGGTAGCTAAAACGATGCGGGCTAACGCTTCTTTATGCGGTAGCCCGTGCTGGTTGGCTCCGTTCGTGCTGATCAAGTAATGCTGACAATCTATGAGGTCTAACAGTTCATCGCTGGAATTGCCCTTTGAACCATGATGAGATACTTTCATGAAATTCAGCCGAACCGGATGCTGTTTCGTATAGCCCATTCCCCGAAGTGAAGCAGCCACTACATCCGCATGAGCATCACCCGTGAACAGGCCGCAGAACGCACCAACGGTTAACAAAAACGCTATGCTGCTGCGGTTGCTCCATGACGTATCGGGCGTGAATGGTTGTTGCGCTAACTGCTCGACCGGCAAGCGATGGTCGCTTGTAGCGTGAGACACCGTTTGTACACGAGTCTTCACTAGTTGCTCTTGGGACTTCCACTTGGTTAAGAACCGCTCGTATTGATCCGCATCAGGCGATAAAGTAAATACGTTAAGGCAATCAAATTGATGCTGCTGGCTGGCCAGTATTGGCGTACTATTAATCTTACCAGTCGAAATCAATTGTTCACGTAAACTGATGCCTTGTGCTACGCTAACGGGGCCTCCGTTATCTGCACTAATATCTTGGGGGGCGTAGTTCATCCAGAACAGATTCACTACCGAACTACTGAACTCTTTTAGAAAAGGGATAGCACCACTTACATGATCGTTATCGGTGTGCGTTAAGACGAACAGATTTATCGGATCACCGCAGCTAACGATTCGTCGAATGGCGGCAGCTAACGTGCGGTGATACGTTTGGCTGAATCCGGCATCAATAACAATATGCTGGGTTGTTGCGTCCGGCTCTCGCTGCAAGCTAACAAGCATACAGTCGCCACAAAGGGCTTGAAAAGCAGTAATGATGAGGTTCAATTCTTTATCCCGATGTACGTATTATTTTTTATCAGCTATCCCTCCCACTCATCCCCACCGTAATACTCATCCAATGCTAGCACCTTCATGGCATCCTGCTCGGATACCGGACGAGCCTGAAACCGATCCGGCTCGTCAATTCCCTCGGCGATGACAATACTGACTACCTCGCCCAAGCTGTCCTTCACTTCATAAACCGAGACGGATTCTTGCTGTACAAAGACGAAATGAACATCGTCGTTACCGCGACCGTCAAGAATTTTGTTGCCTGATTGTTTGTCTTCCGCTTCCATAAGCTAAATAAATAGTTGAATAGTCAAATATAAAACTATTATATAAAAGCCCATTCATAGACCTTGACGTTTCTGGCTTTGGGGAGCCTGCACCGGTCTGTCAGGCTGCGCTGGTTTGGCCACTTCAGGCTCAATCTGCACTGTGGGTGTTTTGGGCGTTTGTGCTTTACGGCCTTCTATCGCCATCGGTACGCCTGGTATCAAGCCGTGCCGCTCTTCCATTGCCCGGCAAAACTGCCCAACTTCCCGATAGTTAAAGCTGGTTTGGGCTGTATTCCTACCGGTTCCGTCAACCCGGCTGGTAATGATGTGGAAGTGTTCATGCTCTCTGTCCCGATGTCGGAAGGCTACCATCGGGTTGTTCTCCATGCCAAATGTCCGGGCAAACGACTGGCAGATTTTCACCATGATGTCGGCTGAGGGGCACTCACCGGGCGGAAACGAAAAGCTTTGGTGCCATACCGGTTTACGTATCCGGTCGTTCAGGCTGGCCACCGATTGCATCGCTGTAGCCATCTGCTCCAGGTTCAGCCGCTGATTATTCTCTGTTCGTAGCTTTTCGTCGCTAATCACGGTTACGCCAACGTGTTGCACAAAGAGCAGTTCACCCCGAATGCGGCTGCGGTCAAGGCTATGGTTGGCGCGGGTTTCGTAATAACAATATTGCATGGCACCCAAAAAGCTGGAGCCAAACCGGGCTACTTTTCCAATCATCTCTTTGGATGCGGGTTGAAGCTGTCGCTGACTTTTTGCAACTGCTCAAGCACTTCGG
Organism: Fibrivirga algicola; assembly: GCF_011742925.1. GTDB lineage: Bacteria > Bacteroidota > Bacteroidia > Cytophagales > Spirosomataceae > Fibrella > Fibrella algicola. Next base: position 124,414 of record NZ_WAEL01000013.1, on the reverse strand, counting down.
GCAGGGTTAGCTGCTGCCCTTCTTCTATGAGCTTATCAAGTTGGGCAACGGTGGCGTACCGGGCCATGTTCGAGTGGCAGAACTGCCTGACCTGCCCAGCAATCTCGCCCACTTCGTACACGATAGACCGGATATCCTGCGCGAACACAGCATCGGCTGCGGCCCGCTGGCTGATGTACCATAAAGCAGTCGTGAGCCGGTCCAGTTTACTCAACTGAGCCGTCACTTCGGGCGGTAATTGGCGGAACCGGGGAAGCTGCGCCAACTGCCCCAATACCCCCGTTCGTAATAACTGCGACACACTGACACCCGATTGCTGACTAACCGTTTTAAGGGATTTCCGTTCCTGCTGAGAGAGTCGCACGAACACGCCTGTTGATTTAGTTTCAGATGCTTTCTCCGGCTTGGCTCCTCCCCCGCTCTCCTGCTGCTTGCCTGCCATTCAAGATGCCTGTATATACAAAAACATAGCTTGCTACACACCTCAAGTTTGGGTGCATCGGTCAACTCGGTTGCCTCGTACACCTGTTGCAACGCCTGCAACCTGATTGGTTTAGTTGCAAGCGTTGCTTTTACCACCCAAGGTGCCTGATGCAACCCTTGCAACTTATGCATCCATGCCAACCAAGTTGTTTCAGGTGTATGAGTTGCAAATATGTAATTAATTATTTTATTTTGTTTAATATTTTACATTATTCTTAATCTAATGACTGGTAAGATTATCGCTATTCACACGTCTAAAGGAGGTATGGGCAAGTCCACACTCACGGCCATCATAGCCTCCCACCTGGCGTATGTAGACAGGCAGCGCGTGATCGTATTCGACTGCGACCCACCCCAACATTCCATTGCTGATTTACGCGAGGAAGAACTGGCCACCCAAGCGACATTGGCCCAGACGTACCACACGCTGTCTACAGATGAACTGATGCAAATGGCCCAGCCCTATTCCAGTGCCAACGATCAGGCGGCTTTTGAACGATACCGCAACAACCGACTGCATAAGGTTACAGAGCACTACGCCATTCATGCCCTGCCCTTCTCGGCACTCCAGGAACTGGATATGGACCGGGTACGTGCCGACTTCGACTATATCTTCTTGGATATGGGCGGGCAGTTCAACGCCGGGATTCTTCGCGCCCTTGCCGAAACGGATATGCTGCTCGTTCCCTTCACCACCCAGCAGGTTGATGTAACGGCATCCATTCAGTACGTAGGAGCTATTCTGGATTATATAATGAATAGGCAGCTACCCGACTACCTGACTATCCGGTGCTTCTGGAACAAGTATAAGTTTACGTTTAGCCGTCGGGCCAACGCGTTGGAAGCCTATTTGGCGGGGGTGTTCCGCAACGAGGTAGTGCCGGTTTCATTTCTACGAACGAGACTTAACGATGCCGATGCTGGTTTCGACCGGGCCAAAATGCTGACGACCATCGCTTCGCCCGTGCTGATACCCGCAGGTCGGTACGTTCGGAGGAAGGATGATCCCAAACCAGCCGAATGGCGGGAAGCTCAATATTTGCAGGACATTGTCAGCCTGATCCAAGAGGTTAATACGCTGCTTCCAACACCCACAATGGCCAACCGCTAATGGACCTCGATAAATACCGTCGGTCTGCTCCGGCCCAAAACGAAGAAGCACCCATAAAGCTATCAGGCAGGCAACACCCAGATGCCCCTGCACTCAGTGGGTCTGCCGAAAGCATTCGGCAAAAGGCAAACCGCTACCACAATTTCGTGCATCAGGATGCAGAACCGATGAAGCCTGCTGAACCGGATATGTCGTTACCAGGCACCTCCCCTGCCCCGACCGAGACTACTTCGGCAACAGCACCACCAATAAATGAAATAGCGAAAGGCAATAGATTTAAGTCAAATTCTTCCCCGACTACTACACTTAAGCAACCTGTTCGGCTCCCTACTTCGCCAAAAAAGCGGGAGTCATCTCCCCAAACCGGCGTGAAGATTGTCTATCTGGATAGCGTGATGCGGGAAGAATATATTCAGATAGCTGGCTATCTCATGCTGAAACATCGTGTCAAGCTAACCATGACGGCTTATTTCTGCTTCCTGCACGATCAGGCAGTGGCGCAGCAATCCGACGAAACCTTTCTCAACACTCTTGCCCAATTCATCAAACGAGATGGAGGGGCCAATAACTACTGACCTATGCTCCTTATCATTTCTACCAGCACTTTTATTGTGTTGGCCACCGTAGCCCTACTGCTTTGGACTGGCCTTGTTCTTTGGTTTACTGGGCGGAGCAAGACCAAAAAAGCAACCCGCCCGACACCTACCCTTATGTCTTTCTTTCAGCCCACAGCCGGTAAGACCACCGTCGACGTACCTGTGCCAATGGCTTCCTACCACCGTAGCGAGCTGATTTTATTAAATCAGGGTCGTAAAACAACGTCCTACGTACCTGTTGAGGAACCGCCCACGGCCTTGCCCGAAATCCTGACCGCTCAAGAGAAAGAGTTAGATGACCCAACCTTTGCCCCGGCCTTAAACCCCTCCCAACCCGAAGGTCAATCAGAACTACCTTCCTCTAATGACCCCCAGAAAGTCAGCCCTCCCACTGGGTTCCAGCTTACGCTCGACCGGCAGCTTTTAAATCGTTTGCTAAGTGATGATTCACTTTGTGAGCAGTTTGAAGAAGCACGGGCCTTAACGCTGGAACGACAGCGCGACACAGGCCGCTCCTACGCCAGCCTGTTCCGGGAAACCATTGTCGATAAACCCGTCGACGTGCAGGCCGTGCTGCTCAACCTCCTGACTGAAGACGAGGTGGAGGATTTCGACAGTAGCCTACCCGCCTACTCATAAATAGGCTTCTAATGTCTATGTGATTTTTTTATTGCCTTTACGCTGTAACCGGCTGACTGACATGTCGGTGATAAGTACCTAATGCCGGAAGACATCTTGATCTGCTTTCTTGCATTTTAATTAGATATTTATCTATTTGGCTACTTAATGACATTAACCAAGTGTCTCCAGCGTGAAACAGTACATTTACGTGTTCTCCTGCACATCCTGGCCTACCGGTGTAGTCAAGGTTGGCAAAGTGACTAAAGGCCATCATCCTGCATCGAGGGCAGAATCCCTATCAAAAACTCAACCAGCACGATGTGTCGTCGAATGGTACATGGAAGTGCCTGATTCTGACTTTGCAGAACAGATAGCTCATGGCATTTTGAAAAGCTATAAGCACCCTGGTACTAAAGAATACTTCAAAATTGACTTGGCACAGGCAGTCGCCTTGATTAAAAAGAAAGTGATCGATGCCCTCGACATTGACGACCCGATCTGTGTTGAGGGCGATGCATTGAGATCGATTGCTAAAACGGTTTCTAAAACTTCAGCACCAACACGGGCCATTTCAAAACCTGTGTCCACCCCCGTGATCATCACAAAACCTGCTATACAAGAATATGAGCAGGAAACAGAGGATATCAGCGATGATGAGGTACTAACCCAGCTTGATCGACTGGAAAAGTTTATGGACGGCGTTCACGCCAAGTGGCGGAAGGCTAATAATGGCTTAAGTTCGCTATTTACAAAGCCAGAGAGTGGGGCCGATGATTACGTCATGAACTTGCTCGTAAAAAAACAAGGCTTCAACGTTGTGGCTACACCCGACAGTCGAACTCCGGCCGACCTTTTCGGGCTGAAATGGCGCGGCTATTTTTACCACATGATTTTGCTTCAAGTTAGAGCAACCACGAAAAAGTTGGCATACGTACCAAAAGCAAAAGAGCTTAGTGCAATCAAGGATTGTGGCCGATTTGTCAAAGAAGAATACCTGAACGCCGATCTGTATGAACAATATGCCGACAAGCCCATTGTTTTCTCGATTGGACTGGCGACCGTCAAAAATCACCGGCCAACCCTGAACAGGTGTACATTGATTGATTCTGATCTCATCAATTGGTATTGGAGTAATCTACCCCGCGAGAAAGTAGTCCGCATAAAAGAATTAGTTGACGAAACGCACGAGTTGCGGTAGGGCTGTTATGCAAATTATCTGGAAGCGTTGCCACACTTACGATGAAGCCCGGAATATGCACCATTGCATTTACCTTCATGAATGGAACGGCCAACCGTTTTATTCATGAAGGTGCATAACAGTTTCTTCGGCGGGCATATGCGAACTCACGCAGGAATGCGGGCGAGTGGCCGCTACAACGTCGGCTATCGCCACGGGATTGAAGGGTGCCAAAGACATGGTGCTTATTTGTATTTGGGTCAAATACAATCTAACGACCGGTACACTATCGATGAGGTTGAAAACTACCTGATTTATAATTACCCCAGCGAGCTAAATAAGAAACGCGTTAACGATTCCGCTTTGATTACGCTCGAACACACTGGCGGTGTACCGGAATGTTTGCGTAATTGAGCATTCGCACAATCAACTTCCCCTTTGATTCGCGCGGCACAAGGGCAGGGCCTTTGGGGCGACCGGCCACGCAGTGGTGAGGGAGTACCCCGAAGGTGTTGCCCGTCGCGCCGGGGATGGAATGGCCCGCAGGGCGTTTCCATCCCTACCCCTTGATTTTCTATTTTTCTATTTGCATAGCTGGATAGGTAACTACCTTACAATACCCCTTTGATTCGTTTCATCGCGCCGACTCCCGGAGGTGTCGGCGCGATGAATACGTTACGCGGCTACCTCAGCGACCGGCTCCGGTTCACCTTCGGTTTCCATCCGGCGTTTTAGGTCGGCCACCTCCGTTTCCAAGCGGAGTAATTCGGCTTCCTGCCGGAACGGTTGCGATTGCGTGCGGCTAAACTCCTGCTCGGTGAGTCCGGCACGGTTCAGTTCGTGGGTTAGTTGGGCGGGGCCTTCGCAGACGCGGGCAACGGCGGCTTTGAGCGACGAAAACAGGCCGTTCGATGAACCCACCACGCCCGACAGACTACGGCCCCAACGGTAACGTACCACTGCCTGGCCGGGCATAAAGTCGCCAATCAATTCTTGGGAACGTTCCCCGGTCAGGATCAACGTAAGCCCGTTAACGATTAACGTTCTGGATTCGTCAACCCGGCGTTTTGCCAGCCCTTTAACCTGCTCAATTAGGTGCTGTACCGCTTCGCCCCACTTCTCGCTGTAGGACGTGCCGTTCACTGTTACGCTCTTTGTAGCGTAAGGCGTACCAAAGTGCTGCTGCAAAATGACAGCTTCTTCCTCTAACTCGATCAATAGCGGGCGGTGTTTCTGGATGAATCGTTGGGCGTTTTCGACCTGCCATTGAGCATCCATCAGGCCCCGTTGCCAGTTCTTACGCGCCTGCTGCACCCGCGACAGTTCTAATTGGCGCGTTGTATATAACAGGGCGTATTGGGAGCCGCTGAGGGTTGCCATCATCTGGTCGAAGGACATGGCGGCAAAATCATCGTCCGCGCTGATATCGGCCATCTGATCGTCGGCTATGTGGCCTTTTAAGACCTGATTAATAAATTTTTGCTTAATCGCTAACCGTCCGTAGGCAGTTGCGTCGAGCGTTCGTTCAACGCCGTAGGTCAGGACTTCAACCGGGATGCCCCAAGCCGCGTGTAGGTTGCCCTGCCGGATGAGCCGCCCGTTACGCTGCTCAAAATCGGTCGGGCGGTTAGGCGCGTCCAGGTGGTGAACCGCCACTAACCGTTCCTGCACATTTACGCCCACGCCCGCCCGCTCCGACGTGCCTAGCAATACCCGAACCTTGCCCGTTCGGACTTTGGCAAACAGAGGTTCGCGTTTGTCGGGTTCGGCGGGTACGATAGCAATTTCATCAGCCGGTACCCCCTGCTCAATCAGCTTGGCTCGTATATCGTCAAAGAGGTTAAACCGTGGGCCTTTACGTTCTTCTCCTTCCTCGTCAAACCAACCCCGAACGGCGGGGCTTTGATACGTATCCGCAAAGACCAACTGCGTACCGCGATACGTGGCCGACTGCCGGTAAAGGCGCAAAATTTCGGTTACCACCCGGTTACACTTTGAATCGGCTTCGTCGGGGTTGGCCGCGTCGAGGAGCCGTAAATCAATGGTGGCTTTGCGGGCTTGTCCAAAGCAAACTAACGGAACGTGCGAGTTGTCGCGCTTCTCGGCCCCGGTTAGGTTTTCAAACCAACGCAAAGTTGCTTTGATGCTGTTTAGCTCGTCGGCTACGCCTTCGGTTTGCGGTAAGATAATCCGCGTGTGTTGCCCGTCTTTGAGCGTTGGTAACGTCGCGTCCCGTTGGAACTCGATAACGTCTTCGTTCAGCACTACGTCAACGTAGGCGCGGTAGAGTTCCGATAGCTGCTGTACATTAACGAATTTGGCGAACCGCTCCACCGCTTTAAAGTTGCCCGTTGCAGTCAGTTCAAACGACTGAATCACGCTGCCGAACGCTCCGGCAAACTGGTCAAACGTGGACAGCATCGCTTTGTTGAGCCGGTCGGGGGCAATAAAGCGTAGAGTCGTCCATGATTCGGCCATTGTGTTGCTAATCGGCGTACCCGTCGCCAACACCACCCGGCCCCGCCGTGCCTGCACCGTGCGGCACTTGAACAGGGCGCTTAGTGCATCCTCTGAGCCTGCCGAATCTATCCCTTTCACGTTCTGCCTCGCCGTGAAAAATCCAAGGCGCTTGTACCTGTGCGATTCGTCCAAGAACAGCGCGTCGATGCCCAACTGGTCAAAGGTCAGCATGTCGTCTTTCTTCCGGTCCGCCTGCCGGATTCGGCGGTTTGCCAATCGAAGTTTCAATTCATTCAGCCGTTTTACGGACATGGGTTTCTCCCGGCCCTGCCGCTTGGCTGCGGCAATGGTGTAGGCTACTCGCTCAATTTCCTCCTGAATAAAGGCTTCTTCGCTGGCTGGGTCGTCGGGAATCAGTTTTAAGAAACTCTGCGGTATCAGCACCCCGTCAAAGTTATTGGTCGCGATGCGCTGTAAAAACCGTCTGCGGTTGGCTGCTTCGAGGTCGGCGGGTTGCGGTACGTAGATGAGGGCTGCGGGGTACAACCTGCGCCACGCTCTGGCAAAGTCGTTGAGCGTTGAGTTTTGCACCACAATCATAGGCTTGTGGGCCAACCCTAACCGCTTTAATTCCATTGCTGCGGTTATCATGGTAAAGGTTTTACCACTGCCCACGGCGTGGGCTAATAAGGTGTCCTGCTCTTTGATGCGCTCTACGCCCCGGAACTGGTGTAAGCGTAGCTGAACGTCGGGCGATGCGCCGGGGTATTGCTTTAGGGCTGGCTCCCGATAGGTCTTGTGTACGTAACTGTTGTACAGTTCATTATAAACCGGCTCAATGGTGGTTCTGTGGTGGTCGCGCACAAAGTCAATAAACAAGTCGTTTAAGGCTTCCTGCGCCTGTACTGCCTGGCTGGTAGCTTCAACGTCCTTTACCGTTTTTTCCTTGCCTTCGGGGTCGATTATGGTTTTGGTCACTACTACCGTGCGCTGTTGCAAAGCCGCTTCGATAAGTTGAATAGCCTTTCGGCGCGACGTACCCAACGAGCGGTTTTGCACCGACGAAACGTTACTCATACCGTCAATTTCGTACTGGCCTACCCGGTGGTTATAGCGTACCGTTACACAACTGGTTTGCAAGGTCTGACTAATAAACTGCTCAATAATGTGCGTAGGAATCCAGACCGAACCCAATCGAAACGAGATAAGCGGGGCGGGAATAGTGGCCGGAACAACGGCGGCTAATGCCCGTTCATTCACTGCGTACTGTGCATCACTCTTAGCGGCTTCGCTTGCTGCGGCCAATTTCTTCCTAACGTTGCCCGATAGGTACGTATCTCTGTCCTCCAATCGGGCCGACGTGGGGTTTAGATAAGCCAATTCAGCACCCAATAATGCCTGTTTCACATCCGGGGCGGGCTGATTCATCCATACGCCTATCTGCCCGGCATTCACCCAACCGTATAAGGCAATAGACAATCGTAGCGCGTCGGGCAGTGATTCTACCCGCTCCGGGGTGTGCGTGGCAGGGTATACCCGTTGCCGGAAAATATCAGCTTTGGCAACGGTGTACGAGGTGGCCGCTTTGGGGCTGGGCGGCACTCCGCTGTTCCGATCTGGCTCGTCCCGATTCACTACCTCTAATGCCTGTACGCTGGCAAACTGCGGGTCGTACTCTTCCAGAAACGATAAAGCCCTGTTCCGGTTGAGCGTCCCGAAATAACGCGTAAACAGAGCATACGCTTGGTTTAGCTCAACCCGTAGGCCGTCGGTTTCCACCTCTCCCCTACCGGCCTGCTCGGCTTTCCGTAATTGGTTAAACGCCCGTTTCACGCGCTCGTATTGGGCAGTAATGAGCGTTTGGCTGTAGCGTTTGCCCCGGATTGTTACCGATTCGGTAAACCGTTGGTCGGCTTTGGCTGGCTCTTTGTTGCGGGCTGCTGATTCAGTGTTATAAATACCTCTCGGCAATTGGTCAAGGGCTGCGGCCAATCGCTGCGGCAACGTAGTGGGGTCGGATAAGTGTAACGTTGGCTGGTCGGCTCGGTATAATCCGCCCTTGTTTACCTCGTCGGCAAAGTGCATATCGCCCAGCATCATAGTGGGGTAGGCGTGGTAATACTCGTTTACGGCCAACGTCCTGACGGTTTCTTCGTCCGTTGCTTCGGCTTGAAGGCTGGCCCGAAGGGTAACGGTACGTTCAAACGGATGGGCCGCAAAGGGCCGGGCCGTTGGGGTACGTTTCCGCAAAAACAAAACGTCGGTCGTTACCTGCGTACCCGCGTTGGCTTCAAACGCATTCGACGGCAAGCGGATGGCCCCCAATAGCTCGGCGTCGGCTTCGACGGTCAGGAACCGGCGAAACTCTGAGCCTGCTGCATCGAACGTACCCATTGACGTAATGAGGGCAACGATTCCGCCCGGCTTCACCAACTGCGCGGCCCGGCCAATGAAATAGTTATGAATGGCAAAGCTGTTCAGTTCGGGGTAGTGACGGTCATAAACCGTGTACGAGCCAAACGGTACGTTCCCAATCACCAAATCGAATCGGACCGCCGAGCGGCTACCCGCCTGCAACCCTGCTTCTTCCAATCCGCAAATGTGGGTTTCTACGTCGGGATAAAGTCGCTGCAAGATTTGCCCCGATAGCCGGTCTTTCTCGACCGCAACCCACGCCGACCGCTCCCGAATGGCCGGGGGCATAAGTCCGATAAAATAGCCGATACCAGCGGCTGGCTCCAGAATACGCCCACCCGTAAAGCCAAACCCTTCTACGGCCTGCCACATGGCCGCTACAACGTGCGGAGCGGTGTAAAAGGCGTTCAGCGTCGATGCTTCGGCGGCTGACTGCTCGGCGGGGGTCAACAGGTCGGCTAAACGCTGGCGGGTACGTCCGTACTGACTGCCCCAGCGGTTTATTGAATCGTCAACGGCTTGGGTTGGGTCTGCCTGTGCGCGTTGCCATCGCTCGTAAACGTCGTTTTTCCAGACCTGCGATAACCCGCCCCAACCCGTATAAAGCGATAACAAACGCTGTTCCTCTATTGTAGCCGGGCGTTGCTCCTGCTCAATCCGTTTTAGAGTTTCAATGGCGGCAACGTTAGCCCGTAGCTTGGCCGCGTTGCCGGTTGGTAATGTAAAGTCGTGGGGGCAAAGACTGAAAGCGCACGGCTCCGAGGTTGGCCGTAGCTCTATCCGTTCATCAAGGGTCAATAAAGTAGCCGCTTCGGGCCGGGCCACGCTTGGCCGGGCCTCACAAGGCTTGCGTTCTCCCCGCGTAGGTGGTACAAGAACGGGCTGTCCAAACAGCGTGTATTGGTTGGCAACAATGACCACGGGCCGGGCCTGGGCCGAACGAGTGCGGGGGGTTGGGTAGCGCGTCATAAATAGCTGAATAGTTTCACGCTATAAAGATAGCTAACTATTCAGATATTTAAATATTCAACTAACTATCTATCAGTCTTTTACAACCCGCTTGATTCTAACGTTGCTCAGCTGTTACCCCTTGATTTTTTATTCGATGATTACCTCTTCAGCGTACACCTTGAAAACAAGGTCGTGGTTTGTCGCTGAGATAAACCGAAACATGGGCTTGCCATCCGCGTCGATGGTTTCGACATCGGCGGATAACCATCCTATCTTACCGGCTGGCATCAACGGTCCCAACGGTGCGGTAAGTTTTGCCCGGTGGTACTTGCCCTCGGGTGGTTTCGGCTCGGTTCGGTTCATGTAGCACCAACATAAAATTTATCAGATAGCTGAGTACCCAACTATCTGACAAGTTGATTAGCGAAATCGATAGATAGGCGGGTAGCTGGATTGACTTAACCGCTGACTCATCGGCATGAGCAGCGAAGCTACTGGTTTGTCCTGAGTTGTCCAGGCTGAGGGGCGAAACTCGGATCGGGCGAGCAACGAGAGCAGGCGCTGGTAGCGTACCCGGCCATCCTGTATGAACGCCTGACCAATCGCGTCGGCAGTTGGCTCGAAATAGAAGACTTGAAAAGGCTCTGCTTTCTGAACGCCCAGAAAGACAAACCGCCGTGCCTGCACTCCATCTAAGTAAAACGCAGCCTGCCGGTCATACTGATACTCCTCGCAGCACTCAATGAATTGGCGATACGTCCGGGCGCGGGTGGTCTTGATGTCAACGATTAACCCATGCCGCAGCCGAATGTCGGTTTGGCATTTGCAGAGCTGGCCCGTAGTGGGGTCTCGAAACAGATAAGGCTGCTCCTTCTGCCCCCACTGCAAGGCCCACCGGCCAAAGCGCGTAGCCCGAACGGCTTTTGCCATTTTGCCCAACCGCTCCCAGTCGATGGCCTCCTCAAATGGTCGCTTACTCCGTGGCTCCAACAGCAATTGGTGAAAGGCTGATCCTTCAGCAAATGCCTTAACAGGTTTTCGGTTGGGTTCACCCAATAAAAACCGCTCATACTCGGTTAAATCTGTATTGGAAAAAGCGGGGAACTGACGGTAATTGTCTGGCGTAAGGACTTGCATACAAGACATAATATTTAGTTTGTGAACTATATAGTTGAGTAGCCATCTATTTAAATAGATGGCTACTCAAAAAAATTTAGACTACCTCTGCTACTTCAACTTCAGCGGGGGGTACATCTCCGACACTGAGCGAAAGCGGCATGACATCCGCAGCCGGAAGGGCAAAAGTTTCTGAAAAGCTGAAATAGCTTGCCGTTTGTTTCAATGTGTCGCGTCGGTAGATAGGGCAATCAGCCGCGTACTCAGCGAGTTGCTGAACAGTTTCGGAGTTGGCAAACTGGTAGCTAAACCGGCCAATGAACCACGACTTCGTGGGGTCGTTTTTACACGTTAGTTTCTCCGGGCGGATGGTCAGCACCACATCGCAGAGGTTCAGCGGTTCGTTGCCTTCGTAGATGAGTTTTTTCATAACGCCCCGCAACTCCGTCAGCGTAGTGCCGTTGAACATAATGCTCGATACGCAATTGAGCGCGTCGATAAAGAACAATTCCGCCCACGCTTCGCGGTTCCGGTTGAACAGCCCGTCCTCGAAAATGCGGAAGACGAACGGCTGAAACGAAAACTCTTTAATAGGCTTGCCCGACTTGTCCAAAACGGGGGTGTCTCCGTCAATGTTAAACTGCCCGGTCTGGGAATTGTAGCGGTACTGCTTCGGCTCGCCCTCGATGTAGCGGAAGATGTCCGAAATGACGGTTTCACCATGTTTGTTAACGGTTTCTTGCTGATAGGATTTCATACCTGTATAGCGTAAAAAAGGGGTTGGTGCCTGGGCTTACATCGGCCAAGCGTTTGCGGTTTCAACATTACAAAGATAGCCAACTATCTGACTATTTAACTATATGTCTATTGATAAACAGCACTTTACAAACCCGATTGATTTAGGAACCAGCAACAGGACTAGTTTACAAACCCCTTGATTAAAAAAAGGTAGCTGACTATTTGAATAGCCAGCTACAGATTTATTTTTGTAGATTCTACGAATCACTACCGTTTTAAACGCGTCAGTTCCTGCTCACGGAGCCGAAGCTGATGTTGTTGCTGGCGCGTGTCAAGGATGCTTTCCAAGCGTTGCAGTTCAGCGTTGAACGTAGGCGATTTGTAAAGCGAATCGGCATCTGACAGCAGCCGTTGCAGCGGTACGGTTCGGGCCACGGCTATCTGAGCTGATACGTACCGGTGCTGCCAATAGCCAGCGGCATATGTATCGCGCTGTTGGCGGGTTTGCAGCCAGGCAAAGACTAACCCACCAACGAGCAGGCCAGCGACGACCATGCCCGCCGTCAGGTAACGAACCAGTTTAAGCAACGCCGAACCCGGCTGCTCCACCCTCACTACCTTCGGGACCAATTTATCCAGATGCTGCTCAAGGGCAAGGGTGAGAGTTGCCGGAACCTGGGGTAGCCACTCGGTAAGCTGGCGATTCAGGTGCTCCTGCTGCGACCGGCCCATCTTCTCAATAACTTCCACCAGCCCGGCAATCAGGTGGGGAGGCAGTGCATCGGTTTGCGTAGCCGGGTGTGGCAGCACTTCCTTTGAGAGTTTGGCCTGTTCCGTTTCGTCTGGTGGCTGGGGGCTACGACTCCAATACGGATTCGATGAATAAAACTTGTTGGTTGGAGCGGCAACGGGCCGGTCGGAGCCGAGTGTGTCCATATCGGGATGAGTAGGGGAGGGGGTCATAGGTTACGTAATAGGGTCCGGGCAAGATCAGGTCGACTTTGCCCGGACCTGGGTTACCATTACAGTTTAGCTTTGTACGTACGGGCCGAGTCCGAAGCGGATTGAACCGTTTCGCGCTGAGCGGCCTGTTGCGCCTTGATCTCGGTGTGGGGTTTGATGAGGGGCGGAGCACCCATCTTCAGCGGACTCGAATCAGGCAAGGCCTCGCCCTGACGGTTTTGCAGAATATCATTGAGGTCTTTCTGCTGCCTTGTAGGTCTGACAACGTGGTAGAGCGACTGCCCCTGTCGGCTGTTGATTTCGTCAGTAAGTAGCGTGAGTGCTTTCACCAGCAACCGCCCATCGTTGGGAAAGTGAATCCGGGTGCGGGTAACGGCCTGCCCCTGATCGGGGTCAACCAGGGTTTCGCGCTGAAACTCCTGCACCCGTTTCTCCTTGTCGTTCGGGTCATTGTTGTAATTGAACTGCTTGGTGAAGCGGTTCATCTCGTCCATAAAGCGATGGAGAAACGCTTCGTTTCGACCACCAGCGACGTCGGCGCCCGCGCCACCGGGCGACAGGGGTTGCCGTAGTTCCAGGTCCAACTTGTTCACACCCGAGTACAGATCCTTTTCCAACTTGGCATCCTTGTGGTACTGAATGCGCTGATCCATCTCATCAGGCGAAATCATAGCTCGTTCCCGTGCCACCCGAAACTCGTTCCCAACCTTTGTCTGCATGTACTCCGACTGAGCCAGTTTTCCAATTTCCTCGGGCATGGAGATACCATATGCCTTCGCATAGGTAAATGCCGGAATCACTGACTGCACCATCTCGACAGACACTTTAACGTAATCATCAGGCATGATTTCTTTAAACCGGGCCTGGTGGTTAATGGCCAGTTTATGCCCTTCCGACAAGTTGCCATCAGGTACGTCGAACCGCTTCAGCACGTCGCTGAATGTTTTTATCTCGGGGTCGAACGCAAACTTAGGTCCCAGTATGTTAGTGAGTGGATTCGGCGGAAGGTTCGGGCCGGAATAGGCAATGTCGGGTTTGACGCGCAGAGCCGGGTCAGCAGCGGGATGTTGCAGGGCGAGGTAGTTAATGCCGAACCGCAGGCCGGCGTTATCGCCATCCTGCGCGATGACAAACTGCGCCTGTGGGTTGCGGTCGAGCACCTTCTGAACAAAGCCCATCTGACGGCTGCCGGGCTGGCCACCCGTCGCCATGTAGAACCGCCGTTCGCCCTCGGCTTCGGGGTTAAGCTGCTTAAACGACATAGCGTCGATTGCTGACTCCGCGACAAGGATGCGCTGGGCGGGAACCTCCCTGAAGGCCGGGCGGGCGGTTTCGAGTGGTAACTGCACCTGCTGCGGCTCACCGTCTTGTATAAAATTGAAGGAAACCGTTTCGGGACTAAGCCGAACAACCGTCCCGACGGTGCCTGTCGGCAGGTCAGGTTTGTCGTGCATCGCCAAGGGTGCCTTCAGTTCATAAAATCGGTTGGAGTGCCACATAGCTTCCCCGCGCTCCCCGGAAGGAAATGACTTGAATCGTTCGTTGCGGATGTCCATTGATACCAGGTGACCATCCTGGGCGTACATCGGAAAAGAGGTGTTGCGGTGGGTAGTGCCCTTCTCCGTCGTGTAGGCAATGTTGTGAATGCGGCCGTTGAACTCCGGGGAGAAGAGCACGTCTTTGTGGAGCGAGCGTCCCGCCAAATACCGGGTGTCAGTCAGGGGAGCGATGGCGTACCGGTCGTGCAGGTCTTTCTCCCGAAGTTTCGTGTCGATCAAACTATCCTTCACCTGCTTGAGCGGAGCCGTAACGCTCTTTTGCAGTACGTAGTCTGTTGACGACATAATCCGGTCGACAGCCTTGAAAACGTTACGGTAGATGCCGTTCTCGACCCGCTCCAGAAACTTGATCACGTCGCCCCGCCAGCCCCGCTGATCGTTCATGTCAACGAACATCTTTTGCCCGTATTTGTCGCCGGTATAGACGGCTAAGCGTTCTTTTGACCCTTTCTCGCCCCGCTCGTAGATCAGCCACTCGTCGCTCGGTTTCGATTTTTTGGTATCGAGCACGAAGCCGTAGTCACGCAGCACTACCTCCAGATCCAGCTCACGCTTGATGGCATCGAAATCGCGCACCAACTTCTCTGCGCGGGGCTTCGGTGTCGGCTCTGGCTCCTGTTGCGCGTTCTCCGTTGCCTTTGCCGTCGCTTCGGGATTCGCGGAGGCAGTTTTGGCCGTTTCCTGGGCCGTTTGTGTTGCCGACACTGACCGAACCGGGGTCAGGTCGATGCGGTGGTCGTCGGCATATTTTTCCAACGTCTGAATATTCCACGCTTTGTGGTAGGCCGTGGATTCCCGCACATTCTGGTAGAGGTCGGGCACGGCCAATTGGCGATACGCTACCGAACCGTCCAGCTTTCCCCGATTGGTGATCAGCGCGGCACGGTTCGTCTGCGCCCGCATGAACAGTTCGCCAAACTGGTCCGGCGAAAAGCCGTTGATGGCGGGGTATAGACCCACCTTCTGCGGGCCATCGCCGAGCGTGAGCATCTTACGGGGCTGCGGATTCTCAGCGTGCTCTGGCTTGGTGCGGGTGAGTACACGCGGGCCGTAAACCTCCTGAATGGCTTTGTCGAGCCGCTCGAAATTGGCTTTTGTCGGCTCAATCCAGAGCTGCACGTTGCCGATGGCACGGGCCGGGTCGATGGCATTCATGGCGTAATCACCAAACGCGACGTAACGTACCCCGGCTTTGTTCAATTGGCGGAGAATGGCCAACTGCTCGCGGGTAGCGCGGTTTTGTGCTTTTTGCTTCATAAGACGAAATGGGTTACAGGGCCGTCAGTTCAAAACCACCTAGTTCCGGCTCTTTGGCTCGGTAGAGGTCGGTGGCCAGTTCAGAGAGGTCATATTGGAGTTCCATGAAGGCCAGATACAGTCGTTCGCGCTCCTCGTCGGTGAGCTGCTGCCAAAGTTCCGGGTCGTTGACGGATGCGTTCAGGACAGTAATAGGCGGGTCGCCGGGTTCTTCACCGTCGCCGATGTACAAGGGTTGAATGGCCTGATGAATGCGCTCCCGCCCCCACCGCACTTCCAGTGTTTCCAAATACTGCATGTGCATTACAGGCTGGTTTTGACGGTAGGTGTTAACTCGTCGGGTACAACAGACTGCTCTTGTGCCGATTGCAACCGGGTAGCCCCGGAAGGCGCAGGGAGCAGACTAAGCGATAGGGTAGGAGAGACCTCACCGGGCTGCTGCCGACTTTCGATCAACACTGGACTTACTGCATGAACGACCTGCTCATGAATATCCCTGAGCACGGGGTGCCATACTATTGGCTTTCCCCCGTTGTCAGCGGATTGCGTCAGGCAGGTGTCGAACGAAGGCGCGAAGAGTTGAACCAGCCGACTGGCCTGCTCATGTGGTAATCTGAAATCAGGTTCATTACTTTTTTTCATTGCTTTAGTTTAATTTTTTATCGAATTTACTTTAATTAACTAAATATTGTGTCATTTTCGGGCTTATTTTTGCCCAATGGATAATAGAAGAAAATGGTATAGGAGATATCGAAACGGGCCTTTTTGGACTGTGTTCAGCCTGATTCTGAGTGGAGCAAACAGTCCAACGGCAATGAATCAGAGTAGCGAAAAGGAGCCTTTTGCAGCCCATAAAATCGGGCGGTTGACTTCTCCTAATTCATTGAACCAATGGATAGAGGAGGCTACGTCGGCGCAGGTCGTAACCGCCTTTGCCCGATTGTTCATAGCATCGCCAGAGGCAGCACAGCGCATTCCCTGTCTGCCCCCACTCGGCGACTGGGCGGGCAATCGGGTTTCGTCAGGATTCGGGGTTCGGCAGCATCCAACACTGCATACGCTACGCCACCACGACGGTGTCGACATTGCCGGGCCGCATCAATATGTTCGGTCGGCGGCTACGGGACGGGTGATCAGTGTCGACTATAGCAACACGCTGGGACGCTACGTGAAAATTGACCACGGCAACTCCTACCAGACGGTGTATGGTCACTTAGCCCTGACCTCGGTGCGAACTGGTCAAGAAGTGGTCATCGGCGAAACGCTCGGCATTACGGGCAGTACGGGCCGGGCCACGGGTGTGCATCTGCATTACTGCGTCCTCAAGAATCACGGGGCGGTTAATCCCGCCGATTACCTCACGCTGGCCATTCGATTCGTAGCCCATTATCAACAGCAACAACGTACCCAAACACGCTAACTCATCATGCCCGAAATGACCAACAAGGAACGCGAGGGACACACCCAAACCGTCGAACTCTTCATCATTGCCGCCATCGGACTACTGATCCTACACTGCTTATGGTATTGCCATGAAGTTATCTATACAAATAGCTGGCTACACGACTATTTGTATAGCAGCCTATCTACTTTAGACGAACGGCTGGGATTGTTTAATAATCCGCTCATTACAAAAGCACTGGTACTGTTGCTCTTGTTTCTGTACGCTATCGGCTCAAAAGGAAAAATAGATCCTTCGATTGGCCGGCACCAGGTGTTGCGCTACGCATCGGTCGGATTGCTCCTCTTCCTAGGTTCTGTGCCGCTACTTTACGCAAAAGTCATCGTAGCTCCATTGGCTATTGATGTCCTGTATGTGGGCCTGACGCTGGTCGGCACGATGCAGCTCATCAAAGGCGGTCAGTACCTCTCCCGCATTCTGTTTACCCGCAGCCCGAATGACATTTTCAACGATACCAACGAAGAGTTTCCGCAAAACGAAACGCTGGTCCAAAACGAATACTCCATCCACTTTCAGACCCTATACGCGTTTAAAGGAGCATGGCGACGGGGGTTGATCAACATTGTCAATCCGTTTCGCTCGGTCATCGTGCTGGGGTTACAGGGGTCAGGTAAAACGTTTGCGGTGCTGGTTCAGGCGCTTTGGCAGAGTATGTACAAGGGGTACGTAACCTACGTCTATGACTTCAAGTTTCCCGACTTGACGCTGGAGGCATATAACGCCTACCGGAAAACCATTGCCGAAAACACCTATGCCTGGACACCCGCTGATCAACTGGCCGACCGCAGACGCCGGAACGACCCACTCATCCCAAAGTTTTATGTCCTGAACTTCGACGACATCGAGTATTCACACCGTTGCAACCCCATCGACGCCGACGGCATGACCGACGTAATGGATGCCTACGAAGCAGCACAAACGGTGATGCTCAACCTGAACCGGACGTGGGCGCAGAAGCAGGGTGAATTCTTTCCAGAATCGGCCATCAACTTCCTGACATCGGTACTCTGGTACCTGCGTACTGTCAGCCTAAAATACCGCGCCCTGCACACGGCAGAAGAAGCCAAACCTGCCGACCAGCAGAACCCGGATAAGTTGGCCATCTACGCCCGGCTGGCTGAGTGTTGCACCTTTCCCCACACCCTGGAATTCATCAACCGGCGCTACGATGAATCGTTCGCCCTGATGGAGAGATACCCCGAAGTGGAGATTTACGTCAGGCCATTCATCGATGCCCGCGACGGAGGTGCTATGGAGCAGTTGGAAGGGCAAATCTCATCGGTACGTATTCCAATGGCCCGGCTGTCTTCGCCTACCCTGTACTGGGTGATGACTGGCTCCGACTTTACGCTCGACATCAACAACCCCGCCGACCCCAAGATTCTCTGTACCGGCAACAACCCCGAACGTACTGCCATATATGGTACTGCATTTTCGCTCTACACGGCCCGGCTCATGAAGCTGGTCAACCGCAAAGGGCGGCTCAAGTCGGCCCTCTTCTGGGACGAGCTGCCGACGATGTTCCTGAAAGGGCTGGACATGCTCATCGCTACGGCCCGTTCCAACAAGGTGGCCACCTGGCTGGGCATTCAGGACTTCGAGCAGCTCACCCGCGACTACGGCGAAAAAGAAGCCAAAGTCATCATGAACCTGGGGGCCAATGTGTTTTCGGGGACGGTCGTGTACGAGACGGCCGAGAAGCTATCGCGCCGTTTTGGCAAGACCAACCAGACCAAAGAGTCCATCACTTACTCGAAAAATGACACAACCGTTAACGTATCCCAGCAACTTACGGAGATGATCCCAGCGGCCAAGATTTCACGGCTGAAGCAAGGAGAGTTTGTAGGGCAGTTCGTGGATAACTTCGGCGAGGAGTTTGACCTGAAAACGTTTAAGTCGTTCATCGGCGTAGAGACTGAGCAAATGAAAAAGTCCCATCAGCTTCCGCCCATGCTTGACCTCGACCGCATCATACGAGACGTGTATGGCTACGACCCCATCGACGTAACGCCCGCCATGCGTCAAACCTTCAAATTCCAATTGCTTCAGGATAACTACCGCCGGGTAAAAGAAGACATTCAGCTACTGGTTGATTGTGAGGTGGCAGATTTTGGGATTGTTTTTAAGGAGCGGAAAGGATGATTTTACTATACCATTTATTGAACCGAACAATGAACAGCTAACTACCCCTTTGTTCCTTTCTGACTGCCTTTAAGGGCAGTCAGCTTTCTTCCTACAAAATGTAGTGGGCAGCTATGGCGTGAAACGCCTTTTCATCGAGAGCATAGCGGGCGGGTAGCGTCAGCCCGGAATTGCCGTTAAAAAGGGCGTGGTTTACGCCGTTGTAAAGCAGCCAGGCGTTGGGGCGTGAGCCTAAAACGCATTCCTCGGTGGCCATACGTTCCATAGCGGCATCGACCAGTTTTTGCGAAACCCCCACTTTACGTACTAATTGGGCGGCTTCCTGCCGGTCGGTTACGGCGGTGTCCTGCATCACGGTAAATACGTCCTGCGTAGGGCTTGGGCAATCCTGTGCGTAGCGTAGGAAGTCACGCAGAAAGTTGACCAGAAAGGCCCGGAACTGATTTAGGTTGATACCCCGATGGGTAAAGATGTGCTGGTAGGCGCGTAGCGTCTCGGCGCTCTCATACACCCATTCCAAACCTTTTACTTTAGCTTTCTCCGGCGTCTGACCCGTTACGAGCCAATCAAGGTACTGGTCAAGGCTAACAAACTCGTCGGCCCATCCCATCATGCCGTTAGAACAGATTTGACGGTAGAACGCCACCCGAACTTTCTGCTCCCGTACCCGCTTCATCTCCGTGCCCTGAATCGTGAACTGTGATTTACCCGTGTACGAATTGGTAAACGTTAACTGCCGTTGAATCACGTCGTTGGGGCCTACCGTTGTTTCATCGGGCAGAATAACGTTAATCGCGTATTCACCGTTCCGGCTGTAGCGGATATGTACCGGCTGCTCGATACCCGTTACCTCTGTGACGGCGTCGCGGATAATCGAATTGGGAATGAGCGAGTAGCGGGGCGACTGGGCAGCAAAAATCTGTCGTTCCTCGCTGGGCATGGTACCGACGATAAAATGTTGTCGGTCGGTGGGTATGACCCGGTAGGGGTCGGGCAGGATATCGCGGGCGGGAACAGACTTAACGGGAAAGCAAATAGTGTCCCACAAATCAGTTGTTAAAAGTTGGTTGTTGACATTGGCTTTGCGCATGGCGATCAGCAAGTTTAGTAAGGTTATCCGGCCCTACCGTCAGGCCGTTTGCTGATATAAAAATAGCCAATTCAATATAACATAACTAATTCATAATCAATAACATAATCCTTTATTAGCCCGCTTGAATAGTGCTTATTTTACAACTACCCCTTGTTTCAAAAAGGGCCGTTAAAGGCCCTTCGCTCAGGCATACACACGGGAAAGCGAAAGCCGTAGGCCAGTCATGCGTTCAATGGTGGCGTGCAGTTCGCTCACCTCAACCTGCTCAATGACAATTTCAGAAATAGTCCTGGCTGTCTCGGTCAGAAACGAAACTTCGTACAAATCGGTGGCGATGTCGTAGCGCACGCGAACGCTTTTAATCTTTGAATTCGCAATCTGCCACCGTAGCGAGTTCGCCCGGTTATCGACGCAGAAGCGTTTGGCTCCCATCATAAGGAAAGCCATACGGCCAATTTGGTTGTAAAGGGTCTGCACGTAAGGGTTCATAGTCTTTGTCATAACAGAACGAAAGGAGAATAAATGGTAAACGATTACAGGGTATTGGCGGAGGCTGCTTGTTACCGCATTCGCCGGGATAAGTACAATAGAAACAGCGTGGCTTCAATGGCCTTTCCCATCAGCCAGTGCATAACGTCGGGCGTACACATGAAGGCTGGGTTTTCTAAGTCGGCGATGGCCACGCGCTCCCAAATAGGGAAATCCTCAGGCGGGTTGCTAAACACAAACCCCTGCTCTCTGGCGGTGGCGATCAAGTCGCGGTTGATTCGGCTGTCGATGGCTAACCGAGTGCGGGCAGGGCTGCAAATACAATTCATAAAAACCGTAGCATCAGCGGGTTAAATCTGTCTTTCGCTGATTCATTACTTAAATTTACGGCCTATCTAAATAATATAAAACGTTGAATTTCAATAGATTAATCTTTTAACTCCCTCCTTGATTGACACATTTATCTTCGCCTATATCCCCTTTGATTGTAACCGTTTAGACGTAAAAAAACCCGCTCTCAGCGGGTTGGTGGTGGAACGTTTACGGCGTATTTGGTTCAGGTAAAGGCATATTTTGTTGGTCAATCCAAGCCCGTTTATAGACAGCAAAACACAAACTAAAGACTTGTTCAGTTGGTAGTTCGAGGAACATGGCCAGTTCACTTATTTCGCTAAGGCTTAGATTGCGTAAGTGATTCTGCTTGGTTTTATACCAATTGTTGTAGGACATCTTCATAACCTCGGCGATCTTGCCTTGTTTGATGCCACGAAATTCAAAAAGGCCGTAGATGTCTTCGTAAAGAAGTTTGGGTTTCTGTTCCATATTCACATAGCAGAGGGCCTGCTTACCAAGCCCCTGCGGTGCAAATAAGAGTATTTTCGATGGTTGTTACTAATAAATTCAATAGTTTTTTGTTTAATTTTTTATACATTCACCTTCCTCTCCTCTTGCGATTGGGAAGCCAAAATCCTCCACCATCTTGCAAAACCCCGGGCTATAGTAATGTTTTCCGGCGCATATGGCCCCGAGAAGCCGCCCAATTTCTTCTTTAGTGTCTATGGCTGCACAGCACCCCGCCAGATCACTGTTAAAAGTATGAATGAACTTACCTAAGTCTGGCTGGTCAAAGTAGATAACCGGCGAAAAGAGAGGGTTCTGCTCTTTGAGGTACCGAATTTGAAAGATAGTTTCATGTGATAAGACACTTACATCTGCCACTAAAACAAGCCGTTTAGGCCAGATGCAGTTTATTGTGCTGGCCGCTCTCCGAAACGACTCCCAATCAGCCACTCGGCGTGACCGAAATGTGTTAACATCTTGCTCAGATTTTGACAGATGTAATAAAGACCAGACGGCTTCAACTGAGGGTCCAAGAAGCCAGATGTCCTGGGTACGTGATAGTAAACTTCTGCACATGTTGGGTTATAATGGCAGCTCTTTCCGTTCAACCAGTAGTCGATTACAGCGGCCATGATTCAAAAAAACAGGTTGAAGCGGTGCGCCCCAACCTGTATTCGATTAACCCTGTTGTATTTTCGACCAATCGGCGAAGAGGTGTTCCTGTTCGGTGAATTCGTAAGGGTGGTGTCATTTCATCTGGTGAGCCTACCGAAAAAAACATCCCACGAAAAAGCCGCGCTCATGATTCTGGACGCGGCTTTTTCATGCTGGTAGGTGTGCCGATGAAATTACTGACTTTATTCCAAAGCGTAAAACCGAGACAGGCCACCCCTAAGGATATGGTTTATTGATGAGATCATTATTTTCTGGTTGTTAATTATCTTGGAGTTTTACCAGTGATTTTGGCAACAGAACAGCTCCTTGTAAACAGTTTTGATCACAACTAAGCTGATGGATAAACGCTGTATTTCTTCAACTTAGTCCGGGATTTTGCCGCCGAAGGGATGCAAATACAATAAGCCCTACCAGCAAACTAAACAGGATCAGCGAAGACCCCTGCGTACCAAAACCAAGTCCGCCTTTATCAGTTGCTTTGGTAAGCAGGTCACCAAATGTGGCACCAAATGGCCGAGTCAGTACAAAGGCAATCCAGAACAGCACAACTGAAGAAATTTGGGTGAAGTAATGCGCCAGAATAACCAGACCAATCAGCGAGCCAATCAGCAGCGCCCCACCTCCGAAGCCCAGCCCTGAATCATCGGCCAAGTAATCGCCCAGAGCCGTCCCCAGTGTATTGGAGACGAGAATAGCGGTCCAATAAAATCCCTCGGGCCGGGCCGTTTTGATATCCGACACTGACAGACTTTTCTCTGACCGATACCAAACCGCCAGAATGATCCCTAACAGCACCACCAGAATAGCCGCGCCAGTAGCGTAGCCAAGCCCAAGCGTTCGGTCCATATAATCCGACATCGTTGTTCCGGCGGTGCTGGTCGCTAAAATCACCGACCAGTATAGGGCCGGGATGTAGCGATTAGCACGGAGCTGTAACAGCAGAACGACCACGAAAAAACCAATAAGTATCAGCGAGCTAAGACCGTAACCTACGTTCAGCGTTTGAGCCAGTAAATCCCCTGCTGTTTCCCCCAGGGTGGTTGCGCAGATTTTCATCACCCAGAATAACAGGGTGATTTCAGGTACTTTTTTCATGATGGATTGATTAGGCGCCCGTGGTACAAAGTTCTGAGCGCAGTGGGAAGTACTAAAAGCAGGAGTGGTAATCCGGCAACGAAACCTCCGATCACCGCTACCGCAAGCGGTTGTTGCATCTGTGCGCCCAGTCCAAAACCCAAAGCCAGCGGCATCAGGGCAAGGATAGCACCGATGGCAGTCATCAGTTTGGGTCTAAGACGCAACGCAATGGCATACTTGACGGATTCGTCCACGTTACCGGTGCGGGCCAGGGTGTATTCAAACTGATTGACGGTGAAAATGGCGTTCTCAGCAATGATCCCCACGATCATGATAATGCCCGTGTAGCTGCTTACATTCAGCGGAATGTTCGTTAGATAAAGGGCAGTGATGCAGCCAGTGATGCCCAATAGCGAGAGCATTAGTACCAAGACCGATAGCCACCAGTCTTTGAACAGAAACATCAGCACGGCCAGTACTAATAGCGAGGCCAGCGTCAGAATCAGCAGTAATTCGCTGAATGACTGCTGTTGCTCGGCGTAAGCCCCGCCGTAGCCCACCGTATAACCTTGGGGTAGGGGCAACTTTTGGGCGAATTGGGTTTGTATGTCACGGATCACACTGCCCAGGTCCCGTCCGTTCAGCCGGGCGGTCAGCACTACGGTAGATTTGAGGTCCTCCCGGCGTTGCTCAATTTCTCCGCCCAACACCGTTATTCGACAGAAAAACGCCAGCGGACGCGTGGTGCCGTCGGGCAAAAAGATCAGTACATTACGCAGTTTCTCTAAATCATTCTGTTCAAAGTTTGCAAAGCGCAGCAACATTCGGCGCATCTGCTCGCCATCCTGAAACGAGCCGACCTGAATACCGGCCGTGAGGGCTGCCTGCGCGGGTGAAGGTACAGGCTGGGCTGCGTTGGGACCGAGAGCCACGCCCCCTGTGTAGGCCGTGAGCTGAGTCTGAAAGTCGGTCAAGCCAATTTTGTATTGACTCAACTTAGCCTGATCCGGCTCAAAAACCAACGACGGCCCCGCTTCAATCAATCCGTCGTTTATGTCGACCACCCCCGGTATCTTTTCCAAAATGCCCGATGCTTGTTTAGAGAGTGATTGCAACAAGGCGTAATTATCACCAAACAGCTTGATTTCAATTGGCTGGGGCGTACTCATCAGATCACCCAACAGGTCGGCTATGCGCTGGCCGAAGGAAATATCCAGCACCGGCTGAGCGGCATTAATGCGAGTCCGCAGTTCGTCAATGACTTCGACAGTCGTTTTAGTTCGGGTCGCTTTTAGTTGAATCGAGTAGTCGCCAAAATTGGGCGGAACACCCCGAAACGCCATACGGATGCCCGTTCGTCGGGAGTAGGTCGCTACGTTGGAATCGGCAACAATAATCCTCTCTGCTTCGCGCAGAATCCGGTCCGTTTCCTGAATGGACGTACCGGGGGGCGTGAAGTAATCCATGACGATTGTTCCCTCGTCAAGGTCTGGCAGAAAACCGGTTTCCAACCGTCCGTATGAAAACCACGCGCCGAAACCAAGCAGACTTACCAGGAGCAATGAAAAAACGGGTTTAGAAAAAAGCTGCGTTAGCCAGTGCAGCCGCCGTACCTGAGCGGATTCGTCAACAGCATGAGCGTTCTTGGTCGAACCGCCCCGGCGGACCGGCGACCCCGGCGGCTTAAAACCAATCAATAGGTGTAGCACCGGTAACAATAGCCACGTTACTAAAAAGGAGCAGACCATGGTGATCTGCATGGTGTCGGATAATTCACGAAAGAAACTTCCTGCCAGCCCGCTCATCAGCCGAAACGGAAAATGAATAACAATGGTGGAGAGCGAGGAGCCAACCATTGCCGGAAACAGGTTGTGGATGGCCTCCTGCACCACGGCGAAGCGGTTCTTCTCCGGCTCCTCTTCATGGACGCGGTAGATCTGCTCGATGATAACAATGGCATCGTCGATAATCAAGCCGATTGACGCGGCAATCGCCCCCAGCGACATAATGTTGATGGTGATGCCCACTACGTAGAGCACTAAAACTGTGAAGGCCAGCGTAACGGGAATCGTCAGCAGCACCACCGTGGAGGCCCGCCACGACCGCAGAAAGACGACCATCACCAGAATCGCCAGCAGCAGCCCCTCGTAGATGGTCTTGATCACGCTGTGAACGCTGGCCCCCACAAACGCCGATTGGTCGTAGTAGGACTTGAGCCGCATGCCGCG
Organism: Fibrivirga algicola; assembly: GCF_011742925.1. GTDB lineage: Bacteria > Bacteroidota > Bacteroidia > Cytophagales > Spirosomataceae > Fibrella > Fibrella algicola. Next base: position 98,961 of record NZ_WAEL01000013.1, on the reverse strand, counting down.
TGGAAGTATTTTGCGAATTTCGATTGCTTTAGCCTCCGCGTTTTTGGCAAAGTCAATCAGGTTCACGCCCGGCTGCTTGACCAAATCAATTTGCACAGCCTGATGACCATTGGCATTGATGACTAAAAACTCCTGTTGCTGTTCCTGCACTTCCACGCGGGCCACTTCGCCGAGCGTGACAATACGGATACCGTAATTTTTGACAATCAGTGCGTTCAAGGCATCTACGTCGAGCACTCGTGTGTCGGTCAGCGTCAGATAAAGCCGCCGGTAGTTGGCTACGTAGCCGTTGGAGAGCACGTTGTTATTGGCATTAATGGCAGACATCAGAGCCGAGATGGGCAAGTTGACCGAAGCCAATTTCACTGCATCGGGTATCACCACAATCTCTTTGGCCTTCCCGCCCCGCACAACGACGTTGGAGATGCCCGACACCTGCGAGAACAGGGGACGAACCAGTAGATTGGCCCGGTCACGCAACGCCACTAACCCGTGATTATCGCTTTCCAGGGTGTAGCCATAAACCGGAAATAACGACTGGTTCATGGCCTCAATGGACAGGTTTACGCCCGGCGGCAGGAAGTTGCGAATCTCATTGACGCGGCTCTCGACCTGCGTTTTCTGGGTGTAAATGTCCTGCCCCCACTCGAAAAACACGTCGATGGTGCAACTGCCCCGGCTGGTGCTGGTCTTAACGATCGTTACGCCATTTACCTTCTTGACCGCGCTTTCCAGCGGCTTTGTGACGGTAATCATCATCCGGTTAATGGGCTGCTGGCCATTGTCGACAATGATGGACACGCGGGGAAAAAGTACTTCAGGAAACAGGTTGGTCTGCATCCGGGTGTAGGCGTAAATGCCCGCGATCAGCAGCAACACACCCGTAAACAGAATGGGGCGGCTAAACACCTCAAAATACGAGCGACGAATATGCCTATTCGTTGGCATAGTCGTATCGGGCACAGAGGGCTGTTCGATCATCGCTTTAGCGGAGTTACCAGTACACGGGCCGTGTCGGGCAGGCCATAGTTCCCTTCGGTAACGATGCGGTCGCCAGTTCCGAAAATAGGGGAACGTACCTCAACCGTCGTGGTCGTTCGTTCGCCGAGCTGAACGGGCACTTTGATCGCCGTGCTATCATTCAGCAGTTGCATCACCCAAAAGTGTTGGAGCATCTCGTCACTGAGCACGGCAGCTTTAGGCAATAGTTGGGCCTGGGCGTTGGCCTGGCTGGTCACGTCTACCTGCACGGTTAGGTTTTCAGGAAGTGGAATGGGTCGACTAATGCGAGCCAACACGCTTTGTGTTTGGGCCAGCGCGTTTACCGTCGTTAACGGTGTCTGAAACGTAGCGGTCAGCGTACGGCCGTCAGGCAGACGTACCCGGCAAGATCGGCCCGGTTTAGCCAGTGCCTGGTATTCATACGGTACGTTGACCTGCACAGCTAAGGCGTTGTTTTCGGCGATGGTGCATAGCTGGGTGCCCTCCAGCACGTAGTCGCCCGTTTGCTGCTTGTCGAACGTACTAATGACACCCCCCGAGGAGGCCCGCACCGTGACTAAGCCGATAATGGCCGTATCGCCCGCAATAGCCAGTCGCCCTAAAGCCCGCCGTTCTTTGGTTTCCAATTGGTAGAGCGGTTGGCCAGCCCGTACCTGCGCTCCCAGACTGACGTATACCTTCGTAACGAAGGCCGCCACCGGAGCCGTGATGGCATTCCGGCGCAGATACAGCGTTGTCCCGAACAGCGTCAGGCTATTGCTGATGCCACCCCGCCCGACGGTCTGCACTGTAACGGGTGTTCGGGCTACAGTCTGCGCCGGGGCCGATTCGGTTTGGGTTGTATCGGTAGCCTGCGGTTTGTTGCAGGCTACCAGTCCCATCAGCAGCACCCCTGTGGATAGTTGAAGAGCAAGCCGTTCACTACCAGTTATAATAATTGTACGCATTGACGAGCAGTTGACGATTCGATTGAATCAGTAAGGCATCGCGCCGAACGGCGACCATATTTTTCAGAACGGTGATGTAGTTAATGATGGAAAGCTGACCTTGTAGCAGTTCGCGCCGGTAGGAATCCAGTACTGATTCGTAACCCGCTATCTGCTGCCGGAACACGGCAAGTCGCTCGTTAAGTCCTCGCAATTCACCCCGTATTCGCTCCCGGCGCACGGCATTCTGGGTGTCTATGAACCGGCGGTAGTTGCCCAGGCTCTGTTGCAACAAACTCGTTCGCTGGGCATTGACGCGCTTCTGATGGCCGTCGAAGAGTGTCCATACCAGTGAAACCCCCGCACTGAAGCCAAAGCGACGGGGTATGTCGGGGATGTAGGACGTGTTCAACCCGGCATTTCCGAAAGCAATCCATTGAGGCCGGTAACGTAAATCGACAATGGTTTGCTGGGCGGTCAGGGCTACACTATCTAAGCCATATCGTTGCGTGAATCCAGAAGGCACAGAGCCAATGTCAGGAACCATCATCAAGTTTAGTGAAGCCAAATTGACTAAAGTTGTGTCAGCAATACCGCTTAAGGCGTTCAACTCCAGCACATCGCGTCGGTAGGCCGTTTGGTAGCCCACCCGTAAATTCTGCTGGGTTTGGCTCTCGATGTCCACCAGCATTAGGTCAGATTGCTTGAGTAGGGAAGACTCGACAAACTTCTGCACAATCTGTCGCTGTTCATGCAACACCCGCAGCAGACTATCCGTGTACTGCACCTGCAAACGGTCCTGCAAACAGAGGATGTACTGATCGGTGACGATTTTCTCGACATCGTGCTGGCCCAGCCGGATAATGGTCTGACCCACCTGAGATGCCAGCACGGATGGTTCAGCATACGCTTTTGCCCGAAACAGATTGGAAATCGGTTGCGTAGCTGAAACCATACCCTGATATAACCCACCGTTCGACACCGCCAGATCGTACCCGTAGTAGTTGGTAGCACCACGCGAGTTAAGCTCCGGCCGGAAACTCCCATTGTCCGTTGAGAAGATGGGAGCGAATTGTACGTTACCCATCACCTGCACGAGCGGTTTGGTGTAAAACGCCTGAAGTCGCTGCGCTTCAAGAGTATTGGCCTGCAACTGGTTTTGATTGTCGCGGATAAGCGGACTTGTCTGCCGGGCATTTTCGAGGTAGTAGTCCAATGCCCGCCTGGGCTGGCTGGATTGAGCAATTACTCGAACTGCTGAAGCAAGATATAGTCCAATCAACAACAGCACTACTGCCTGCTTGACGCCCCCCGCTAGTTTTGTTTGCATACGTCGTCCATCGGTAAGCTACCCGATGCCCTGAGAAGTGGGCACCGCACCCAAATCCGATTCCGTTTGGGGTGACGCAAACGTAAAGACCAATCTTGAAGGAAATCTGTGGTTGGCAACGGGCCTATTCGAATTGGCCCTGCTTTTGAATGATAGTTGCCTTCAGCCAGTCGCCCTGCTATTATCCTGGGTCGTCTACATCGTGTTTGGCGTTGTTAACCCGGTATTGCTGGCACTCGCTATTTTACCGTTTGGATGGCCAGTTCCTTACTCATTCTTAAGCTAACCGATGGCTTGTGGCTGAAAGCAGGCTGGTCGGCATCGTCGGTATTGTTGGCCTGAAATGGGCTGAATCAACGCAATAAAATGCTTTCAAGAAGAGATAATTTGATTAGAAGTTCAGGGCGCTTTACAAATCAAATTTTTCTAATTTTCCCCGACGATAGATGTAAGCCTCGTAATTGTGCCGGTCGATACCATACACTTCTTCCAGAAATACGTTGTCCGCCCCCCGGCTGAGTGCGTTCACACGAGCCTGTTTATCTGGCGGTAGTTCGGCAAGCCGAATACTACGTTCAAACTCGAATCCCTCATCGTATTCAAACTCAAGGGCAAACAGCTTCTTTCGCCATTGAAGCTGGGTTTCAAGACCGTCAGGAAAAGGCGCGTAGTCGATATCAACACCATTCTTGCTGACGACCTGCGCCGATGCTTCGGTAAATAAACTCAGTCCCGACACGACCATAGCGGCATAGCCAACCCGGCGGAATAGGCTCTCACTCAGCCGGGGCAGCAGCCATTTCATACCCCAGGAAGACACGAATGCGGCCACGGCAATTACTGCTCCAAACGTCAGTGCTTTGCCCGTCAGCAGTCCAAATGACGAATACAACGCTAACTTCACTACGTGTAGTAAAACTTCGTTAGCGGCCCGCGTAGCGACGATTTCTTCCTTTTGCAGGCCGTAGCGCAGGTAGAATCGATTAAAGAGCAGACCAACGGCACCAGTCAACCCGGAGACGAAACCCGCAGCAGCACCAATGATTGCCAAGTACCCTTTGGGCAACGGATTGGTAGTCTCCAGTTCGACAGTAGGCCGAAAAATTAAGGGTAAGTTAGCCATCAGGAACAGGCCCATCAACCCTTCGAGGTATAATGGATTGATGAAGCTGAGCAGCCTGGCACCCAACCACACCGCCGGTAGGGCGGGTGGAACAAACCAGACCACAACATCCCACCGGATGCGCGACCAAAAAGCCACGATTCGGGAGGCCGAACTGGAAACGGTTCCAATCGACAGGGCCGCCGGTACCTGTGCACCAGGTACGATAGATCCTAAAATGGGAAGCAGCAAAAGACCAGCCCCTCCGCCACAAACGGCACTAAGTGAGAATGCCAGCAAGGCACAGCCAAATAATAGCAGACCGGATGCAATCATTTACGTTGGTCTTATGGGACTTTTTGAGTGGCTGGTTCGCTGCCACTCGGTTAACACGATGCCGACAATTAGCCAGCAAAGACCCAGCAGGTAGCCGCCTAATACATCACTTAGGAAATGAACTCCCAGATAGATCCGACTGAACCCAACCATTAGAATTAAACCAACGGCCGCTACGCCAATGCCAACCCGGCGGGTAACAGAGCGTTGCCCTCGGATCAGCCAGTACGCCAGCAATCCGTACAGGATCATTGCCGTTGCGGAGTGACCACTGGGAAATGAGTAACCCGTCTCAGGATAGTAGGCTACCTGCAAGGGACGCTCCCGCACAAAGGTACGTTTACCAACCTGCACAAAAGAGGCTACCCCAGCAATCAGCGACCAGAGAATAAGCACATTCCGTTTTTTATGCTGACGGAGCAGCAGGATTGACCCCAACAGGGCAAAACCAATCGTTGCCGGTAAGGAGCCGAGCCACGTAACCCCGTAAAAAAATGTACTCAGGCCCGTGCCACGGGCGTGAAAAAGCATTTGGGTAAACCACAGATCTACCTGAACCATTGGCTCAGCGTTGATGATATTTTCAGCTACTTCCGATAATATCATTATGTTGACCAGTAGCAACATAGCCAATACCGTAAGGGGTAGGCCGCTAAATTGATCGGTCGATAGTCGGGCTGCTACCCAGCGGACAGCGGCAGGGTACTGACAGGATAACCAGTTAAACCGATTGCGCAACCGGATAATGAGTTGGTTAGTGGTCATTTTTTACTTTAAATACTGTTTGGCTTCGCGGCTCAGAATCGGGTACTCAGCCAGATCAAGCACCTTTTTATAAAACACACGCGCCAGCTTCGGCTGATTCGTCTGAGCCGCAACCCGCGCCCGCACGGCGTAGGCCCATGCTTGATAGGCTTCGTCTTTCGGTGGATTTTGCAGTACAGTCTGTGCCAGACCATCGGCTTCGGTCAAAGCACCCTGCGCCAGTTTAAGCCGTGCTGTCAGTAATTGGCCAAATTGCTGATAAAAGAGAAATCGAGTGGCCATCAGGCTATCGATTAAGGGAGTTGCCTGTGCCAGTCGTCCTGCATGAAGCAATACCTCAGCATACCGTGCAGTGAAAAAAGGGTTGTTCGGATATTGCTTAGCCAATTGTGCCAGGTAGGGTAACGCTTCCGAAGCCCGGTCCTCGTAATCCGTTAAAATGTGCGTTAGGTAAAGCGTAGCTTCCACCTGTGAAAACAACGATTGCCGCAATGCCACGAGCAACTGAGCCAGTCCGTTTTGCTTATCGCCAGATTTCATAAACCAAACCAAGGGCTTATAAACGGGGTGTAATGCTGGATACTCTTCGCGATAATAGTCGTACAGGCCTGATGATAAACTAAAATCAGGGTACTGCTGTCGATAGGGCCGCCCTTTCTGAAGATAACTGTAGGCTTTTTTAGCGTAACCAACCGATTTGAGCGTCTGATGATCGAAATACGCCATACGCGTCAGCATGGCTTCTGTAGTGAAATAAGTAAATATCAGTTCGGGATCGTCGGGCCGTTTGTCGAGCTGGGTTTGGGTTTCATCAGCCGTTTTTTCGAGCAGGTTCACCAACTGATTCCGTAATCGCTCGTCCGTCCGGGCCGGAAACCACTGCCAATGTAGCCGAACCGCCCGCAGTAGGTCCACGGCGGGGTGGTGCGCCGTGCGTTGATCCAACTGGTTCAGCAACCCATTCGCCTGACCCGGATTATTGTTATAGATTGCCTGTAAGGTTTGCCGGACCAACGCTTGCTGAGCAGCCATGATACCGGAGCCAATTGGCTGGGCGTACAGACTATTTGTCCAGAACAAACAACACCCAAAAATGGCAAGTCGACATGTAGTAATCACCGCAAATAGCGTCATAACGTTAGCATAAAAAAGACATAGGCTACCGGGTAGCATTTAGTTCGACAGCTTGTGCCGGTTTCGGTGCCGGGTCAGTTTTCGTTTGACCCAGGGATATACGTGGTAGGCAGCTTCGGCGGATAACAAACCGATACCGGCTCCAACCAGCACATCTGAAATCCAGTGTTTGTCATTTACCATGCGTAGATAACCTGTTGTACCGGCCATCGCGTACCCGGCTATCGGAATGAGCACATTGGCTTGTCCAAACTCACGGTCGAGCACGCCCGCTCCGGCAAACGCAAACGAGGTATGGCCCGAAGGGAAAGACTGGTTGTTGGAGCCATCAGGCCGAACATACCCAGTGGTACGTTTCAAGCCGAATGTAATGGCACCCGCAATGGCATTGGCTGTTACCCATAAACCCGCCTGGTCGAATGGTGTGGAGCGGCCTTTGACACCCGCAACTGTTAACCCAGCCAGCAACGCGCTGGGTCCATAGGCCAGGTAATCATCAAGGTGAGTGCGATACCCATTAACGTGGTCCTGGATCTCACCCCGTACCCGGAACCGATTGAAGGCATGGTTGTCCGAGAGCGTATATAATCCCGTGCCGATAAAAGCGGAGGGGAATACCAACCGGGCAATCGACAGCCGGGGGGCGCGGTACGGCGACCCGTTCGGCAGTGAATCGGACTGAGCCGAACTTTGAAGCGTCCAACCGGTAAAAACCAGTACCCACAACAGCCGGGAATGCCAGCAATGCCTCGGCTTAAGCATTAGCGAAAAATTCATACCGTTGAACAAAGACAACATCGGGCAAGAATAGCCCTTGATTCTGTAGGAAAACTGAGGGATTGCCGAAGCACTACAAACAACAGTAGGCCAATCAGGTGTTGTCAGTTAGTTCAAGTTAACGCTGCCAAACACCACAAGCGTTGGCGCATAGTTGTTGGCGAGAAACCCTTCTGCTAACTTGGTTGGAATAGGCCCGTAGTAGTAATCAGCTTCCTGGGTTTCAGGCAACCGCAGAATGACATGAATGAGCAGATCAAACACATCAGTCAAATGCTGCGCGGTATCGGCAGGAAACGAAAGGCCCGTGAGTTGACTGATTTCGGCCAGGGTCAAATCGATTTGCGAATCCGTCAGATGGAGGTCCTCACGAAAGTCGCTGAGAAGGTTGACGCGCCAAGGCGCAAGTCCTGCGTGCCTGTGCAAGATGCGCCGTAGTGTTCGTATGTTGAAGGTCATGGCAGACGTGCAGGAAGCGTGAAAAAATTCTGGAACCGACTCGCTGAGCGAAACTCGGTTCCAGAATCCGGTCAGAACGTCAAAACGGCTCCTAATCCAACGCCCCGGCGACTGGGAACAAACCGGAGGGTCGTAGCGGCCCGGCTGTTGTAATGGTCAGCCGCCCGGCGGAACTGGACCGTTGCCCGGTGATTTAGCCAGAGTGACGTAGCTCCCAGCAAGACCCCGCTGCCCGTAAGTACGGCTCCTACCACCAGCCCATCGCCGTGACCGTCACCTTTATTGTCTTCGGAAGTATTCGTGTCAGTCGGGTCATTATCCCTGTTCTGGTAATCATTACCCATACCGTCGTGACCTCTTCCGTCTTCACCACTAATCATCAACCCCACACCCGCACCGATTAGGGCGACGGCGGGAATAGCCGTTGCCACCGACCAGGTACGTAGTGAACGGCCTTTCTCGAAGCTCGTTAACGCGTCGGGCTGAGTATAGAGTATGGATTTGACCTCCGGGTTACTCAGCCGCTGCCCATTGGCCGAGTAGAACCGACTAAATAAACCACCTTTGTACCGCAGGCCGTCTATGCCCGGCTGCATTACGGTAGTTGATAAGGAAAGGCCCTCCGATTTGGGGGTTGGTTTGGCCATCAATGATCCGCTGGTAGTGCCAAACGAATCTTTGCTGCCATTGGCATATTTGATAAGCAGCACGTCGCGGAGCGGAGCCATATAAACGGGGCCTTCGGGATTAGCTGACTTACGGTACTTTAAATCGGTTTGGTTTATTTCCAACACTTTGGCCGGAATTTCCTCGCCATTTCGAAGAACGATGTTGTCCTGGGCGTAGGCGAATGTAGCCGTTAGCAGAGAGGCTATCAGGGTGAGTACACGCATAAAATTAAACGGTTAGATGCTCGTAGTTGATTATCAAAAGGACATACGGCATCGTAACCCTTCGCCGTTGCCTGACAGGTGTCACAGAAAAATATATTTTTCGGAGGCAACGGTGGCCGTCGAAAATTCCGTAGGCTACTACGGTACATAATCCCCGTAATGCCTGTGATATTTCGACGAAGCAAAAACCTGGCACTGCCTGACATCCTTGAGGGTTGCCGTCGCGAAAAACCGGCGGCCCAAAAGCAGTTGTTCGAGGCTTATTACAGCTTCGGGGTCAGTATTTGTCTGCGCTACGCGGGTAGCCGGGAAGAAGCCGAGGAAATGTTCGACGACGGCTTTCTGCGGGTACTCAACAAGATTTCGTACTACGACCCCGAGCAGCCGTTTGATGCCTGGTTTCGGACGGTCATGGTGCATTCGGCCATTGACCATTATCGACGGAACAAATCTCCGCTGACCTATACAGATATTGACGAAGCCTATGATGTTGGGGAATCGGACAACCTGCTGGAGCGGTTAGCTGCCGAAGAAATTATGGCCGTGGTTCAGCAGTTACCGCCCGCCTACCGTACCGTTTTTTCATTGCATGTGGTCGATGGCTATTCCCATCCCGAAATTGCCCAGATGCTGGGTATTCACGAAGGCACCTCGCGCTCAAATCTGGCTAAAGCGCGCCAGAAACTACAAGAATTGCTTATGGATTGGACTACTACACATCCAGTAAACCGACGAAACTATGTCTGACGAACGTTTCGACCGATTGATGAAAAAAAATTTGGAATCGGTCAGGCCAGCCTACCAGCCGAGTGCCTGGAACCGGTTTCGGAAACGCCTGCCGCTGGGCTTTTGGTCCAGGCTATTGCCCTATGGTGGCTGGGTACTCAGTGCCCTGATGCTGACGGGCTGGCTGACTACGTTGTACACCCTGCACGAAAACCAGCAGGTGATCCGGCAACTAACTAAAACGCTGGCTGTACGAACCGACACAGGTACTGTAACTCCGGCCCTTCCGATTCCACCGGCTTTAACCCACCGGGTGGATACGGTGTATGTCGTACAGCGGACGGTAGTCGAGCATCGATATGGGCGCGAACCGAAAGCTGAACCGCTGAGTAGCGTTGACCGGGTTACTGGTCAAGTTCGGCCAGCCACCGACCAGGCTGATCGTCGATTGACCCTACCCGAGCGGCAAGTTGATAGCACACACTTAAACGTACCTTCGGCGGAGTCGCATCCTATGGCGATTACCCGCTCAACGCATAGCGAAAGGCCCGAATCGGGTCAGGTAAGTCGGGGTAATCAAACCGAACGTAAGTTGTTGGTCAAACCAGGTGAGAATACCCCCATCCTTAGTAATAAGACGCGCCAGGCTACGCCGTCGTCCGAAAAGGAGTCCGTAACCGATTCGGTGAACCGGGTCATTGCCCAAGCTACAGCCACCATTCCGGTCGACTCGAACCAGACTCAAAGAGACAAATCTATGTTGGTCAAAGTTGACTCAGCGACCCAGAAACCAGCAAATCCACCAATTACGCCTACAACTCCGGTTGCTCAACCCGATAAGCAAAGCCGCCCGCCGTTCCGGCTGTCTTCCCTACAGCCGCGTGTTGGCATTGAGACAGGGGCTACCTTAAACGGCGTGGGTGTTGGCCCGGCCATTGAAATTTTTCCAACAGAAAATCTTGGCGTATCGCTGGGTGTACAGGCGTCGCAATTACAACTTGAAGAACATAAAGAATTAAGGGATTTCAATGCCGCAACGGGAACAGAGTTCATTGAACAGTACCGCGCTTTTTTACCTGCTCAGTACGATCAGATTCGGGACATTTCGGTACGTACCTCATTGGTTAGCCTGCCCGTTTACCTAAAGTATTATATACCCCTACGCCGAAACTGGTCGTTACTCGTTCAGACCGGTACCAGCTTTGATGTAGCCGCTTATCAACAGGTACGTTATGAGAGTTACTACCGGGGTGACGAGCAGTTTCATTCGTTTGACGTGGACACTCAGCCGCGCTTCTTTCACAACTTTATCTTTGGGGCTGGCCTACAGTACCGACGTCCACGGATCTCGGCTCAGGTAAGCCCGTACTACATCTACGATTTCCGAAGCATTACCAACACGCCAGCGGGCAGCAACGTGGGCATCAAAGCTTCGGTATGGCTGGATTTGTTTAAGTAATCTTGCTTTAATCAAGACAGCTACTCAACCTGCAATGCTACTATAGGTATTCGTTCATTAAAATAGTCTATTCGACAGGTAAAAAGAGGCATTCGGCTTGGTTGTTTTAAATGGTCAACAAATAGCCGATTACGTTTATGCACAAATGCCAGATTTGCTTCAGATTTCAGCAGAACCTTTGTGGCATCTTGGTGGTCAACCCGTTTGATCGCGCCCCTCTAAATACCATTTTCGTATGAATCTTCGTTTTTTACTTCTGCTGAGTGTTTTTGTACTATCACTTTGTCCGGCATGGGGGCAGTTGACCGGGCGGGTACTGGATGCCGGTACGCAACAAGCCATGCCCTTTACTTCCGTTGCCATTTGGCAAAAAACTGGTCGCGACAGTACGCTGCTGGGTGGTAGCCAGACTGATACCTCAGGCCGCTTTGTGGTGAATAACCTGCCGACTTCGCCTGTCTGGGCCAATATCTCGTTTGTGGGCTATCAGGCTATTCATCAGCGTGTAGCACTTTCGGGTACGCCGGGCAGGGCCGATCTGGGGACTGTCATGCTGCGGGCTGATGCCCGCCTGTTGAACGAGGTGAAGATAACCGGCGAGAAAGCTGACCTTACCATGAATGCTGAGAAGCGGGTGTTCAACGTGGGCAAGAACCTCACCAGCTTAGGTGGAACCGCCGAATCGCTGCTGCGTAACGTCCCCTCGATCAATATGGATGAGGGCGGTAACCCCAGCCTGCGTGGTATGGCCACTACCATATATGTCAATGGCAAGCCAACCCAACTAACCCTGTCCCAAATTCCGGCTAATCAAATTGAATCAGTCGAGGTGATTACTAACCCATCAGCCCGCTACGATGCATCAACATCGGGCGGTATCGTCAATCTGATTTTGAAGAAGAACCGGGAACCGGGCTATAACGGAACGGCGAGCGTCGGGTTGGGCATCAACCACCGTTACGATGCCACCGCAAACATCGACTGGCATGAAGGCAAGTGGAACGTCACGGCTCTTTACAGCCTGAATGCCACCCAAAATCCGCTAACGGGCTATGTCAACCGCGTTAACCGGCTGGCGGGTTCGGGAACACCCACGAGTTATTTCGACCAGAATACGCTGATCAACCTGAATAATCGATTCCAGAACAGCCGCGTGGTAGTGGACTATGCGGCTGACAAACGTAATGTATTTTCGCTGGCGGGGACATTGGCGGGTGGGGCCTTCAACACGGTCTCGGCCCAGCAGTACGCCTACCGCGATGGAACTGGTAACCGCATGGGCTACGGCAGCCGCAACCTCGACCCGCAGAACAACTTTACGAACCTGGGGGCCGAATTTGAGTGGAAGCACAGCTTTGCCCGAAAAGGGCAGGAAATAAGCCTGATGACTTCGCTAACCCGTAATCGCGTGTCGAACGCGGCTAACTGGCTGACAACCTCCTACAACGCGGATGGGACAAGTCAGCCCACGTACCCCGAACGAGACCGCATTGACGGGCGCATCATTGGTAATCAGTACTTATTTCAGCTTGATTATGTCCACCCGGTGAGTGATTCGGCTAAGTGGGAGTTTGGGGTACGTAGCTTTACCTATAATCGCGATACGCAATACTTCTTCAATCAGTTGCTCGAAGGCAACAGCGATTATGTGCTGTTGCCGACTTACTCGCAGAATGCCGACATCCGGGAAATGGTCAATGCCGCCTATGCCCTTTACACCCGGCAGCTCCGCAATGGTATCAACTTGCAGGCGGGACTGCGGCTGGAACAATCGAGCCTACACGGACTTTCCCGGATTGACGGCACCCGCTTTGGTTACGATTACCCCTCCCAAACGGGGCAGAATATTTTCCAATCGTTTTTCCCCTCCTTCTCGGCGACCAAAATGCTTAATGAGACCTCCGAACTGGGCCTGAGTCTGAGCCGAAAGGTAGGAAGGCCCAACTTCCGACACGTATTCGTAGGCATTCAGGCCAATGACCGTCAGAACATAACGATTGGTAATCCAGCCGTGCGTCCCGAGTTCGTTAATACCGCCGAACTAACCTACACGAAGACAAAAGGCTCGTTGCAGTGGCTGGCAACGGCCTACTACATTTACGAAGACCATACCATCAAGCCGTTTACCCAACCCTCAGCTACCGACTCGACCATCCTAGTTACCACGTTCATCAACGTAACGGCAGATATTCAGTACGGTCTGGACCAAACGCTTAAACTGGACCTGAGCCACCGGTTAAGCTTAACTGGTAATGTGAACCTGCGTAACTTCAGCATTCAGTCAGAAACGCTCCAAAATCAGTTGTGGGTTTACAACGCTAAACTCAATCTGACCTACCGGTTCCCAGCCAATATTACCGCACAGGTAGGAGCTTTCCGCGATAGTCGGGGTGTATCGCTACAAGGTTACCGGCAGGCCGTTAACTCAATGGACGTTGCCCTGCGGAAGAGCTTTATGCAGAACCGTGCCAGCGTGGTCTTTACCGTAAACGACGTGTTTAACTCCCGACGCTTCATTACGACCTACGAGCAGCCAACTATTTTCCAGTCGTCGATGAACCGGCGCGAAGTGCGGTTCTACAAAGTAACACTGCAACTTCCTTTGGGTAGTCCCGGTGCAGCCGCCCGGCGTAGCAATCGCAAACTCGACCGCCCCGACGTGGATTTCAGCAATTAAAGAAGAGTAAGAGAACTCATAAAGGTATAGTAACGCATTCCGACAGCGGTGCTGATTTCAACCAATGGTGTGAGCCTATGGCCGAAGTCAGCACCGCTGTCGGAATGCCGTTTTCACCAGTATGCCAGGCAACGGTATGGATTAAAAAGCCCGTATGTGATTGGGAAGGCAAACGAACGTGACGCTCATGCACGGCTTCAGATTGCCCACAGAAACGCCCTCCAACTTTGTGAAGGCCAAGCCGAAACACATGCAATCACTGATTCACTATTTTTCCAACGTACCTGATGGACACCGCGTGCTGTTGCTAACGGTTTCCGTCACGTTATTCTGGTGGTTAGAAAACCCCGCATTGCTTTTAGCAGATAGCTCCCGCTGGCACCATGCCCTGACCAACGCGACGTTTGTTTTCCTGGGAGCCTTTGTGCAATTAGTCTTCGGCTATTCGCTGCTGAACGCCCTCAACTGGACGGCCCATCACCACTGGGGACTGGTACGGCTCCTACCAATAGCGCAACACCCGCTGTTGGGTTTTGTGCTATCGTTCCTACTGCTCGATTTGCTGGAATACACCTATCATGTGCTTATGCACCGGTATGGATACCTGTGGCGGTTCCACGCTGTACATCACGCCGATCCGGCATTAGACGTATCGACCGTTTTGCGCGAACACCCCGGTGAAACGGCCATCCGGCTTGCGTTCCTGCTGGTCTGGGTGTTTATCAGCGGCATTACGTTCTGGGCGCTCATGGCTCGGCAGTTCGTACAGATTGTCTCAAACGTGGCGGCTCATGCGCACCTAAGGCTGCCGGAGCGACTCGACCGGGTTTTGAGCTGGTTGCTGGTGACACCCAATATGCACCAGGTGCATCACCACGAAAGTCAGCCCTACACTGATAGCAATTACGGTGACGTGCTAAGTATTTGGGACCGGCTGTTTGGGACCTTTCGCCGGATGCAGGCCAATCAGCTCATTTTTGGGTTGGACACCATCCGCGAGCCGCTAAACGGCGCATCGTTTGGGCATTTGCTCAGACAACCCTTCGGGGGAATCCATACGCAGGAATCACCGGCCAATGCCCCGTTTCCACAACCCGCTCCGGCGCAATCGGTGATTGACGCCCCCCAATCTAACGTATGAGAAACTTCCTTGCATGCCTGCTCTTAAGTTGGTGCTTCCTGTCGGGCGTAAGCTGGGCCCAGGTGACGACACCGGTCTCGGTTACGCTGACCGTCAACATCACGGAAAAAGGAACGGGCAAACCAGTTCCCTTTGTCAGCGGATACCTCAAGCGCGGACGTAACGGTAACACTGCCGACGAAAATGGAACCCTTTCATTGGCAGTTAGACAGCTACCCGATACGTTGCTGCTCTCGGAAGTAGGCTATGAACCCGTAACCGTGCCGATTGCCACTCCGCCTGCCGCTCCTCTGACCGTCAGTCTGCGGGCCGTAACGGGGCAGTTAGACGAAGTAGTGGTAATGGGCTACCGCGATCCGGGCAAGGCCCTGATGAAAAAGGTCATTGCCAACAAGCGAACCAACGACCCGCAACGGCTCACCCGCTGGACGCGCAACGGCTACCTACGTACCGAAGTGGACATAGAAAACCTGTCGGCCAACCGGAAGCGTAAGCTGCTTTCTACCATGCTGAAGGTGTATCAGCAATTTCAAAACGATTCGTCGGCCCGCACGTCGCTACCCATCTTTTTTCGCGAACAGTACCGCAAAGAGTACCACACCCGCTCCCCACAAAGCGATGCCGCTTACCTGGTTTCTGAACAGAACCTGGGGCTGCAAACCGATGAAATCGGGCCCCGGCTCGACCGGTTCAACGAAGCCGTCAATCCCTACGACGGCATCATCGCCATTCAGAAAACGTCGTTTGTCGGCCCCGCATCGGACATTGGACTGGCCGTCTATCAGTTTGACAAACCCGATACATTGATTGATGGGGGGAAATATCGGTATCGGCTGACGTTTCGGCCCCGAAGTGCCACCGAGAACGGGTTCGTGGGAAATATGCTGATTGAGGACGGTTCTTACGCCATCCGGGAGGTCGATATGCGAACCAACGCCGGAGCCAACCTGAATTTTATTCGTTCGCTCACCATTCGTCAGACGTACCTGCCCATTAATGATACCGAGCGCGGAACAGTGTGGGTCCTGTCCAAAAATGCACTTCGCTACGGCTTTGAAAATGGGCTTGGACTGTTGGGATTGCCCACCCGCATCGACTCGACGAGCCGCACGGTAAGCATTCAGAGCACGAGCGTATACGGGAATTATCGGATCAATCCAGAGGGCGTTACGTCCACCAACTTCGCCCTCGCCGAGCAGACAACTTTAGCGGCATCCCCGTTTACGGATGCGTATCGGCTGAGTCCGCTCACCATCCGGGAACGAGCCATTTACCAGGCGGTGGACTCCCTCAAAAATAACCGGCAGTTTCGTAACACAACCCGGATGGCGGCTTTCGTAACTACTGGCTACTGGGATGTTCGCAACAAAATTCGGTTTGGCCCTTACAGTTCGTTTTTCAGCTCCAACCTGACCGAAGGACTACGGCTTCGGACGGGTCTCTGGACAATGGAAGGTTTCGATCCGCGCTGGTGCCTGTGGGGGTACGTGGCTTACGGCACCCGCGACCGCCGGTTCAAAGAAACGGTTGGTATCAAATACGTACCCAATCGAGTTCCGTACCGGAAATACGAACTGACCCTAAAAAACGACTACGACGCGCTGACGGCCAATGATGACGTATTAGACAACGACAATCTGTTTACGCTGGCCCTTCGCAAGCCCATTCCGGCCTACCAGACGTTCATGCGCCAGATCCGATTCGCGCACGAACGGGACTTAAGCCCCCTCTGGTCGGTGAAAACATACTACAGCTACGGGTCAATGACCCCTACGTTCAAGTTCAGTTACGCGCCGTCCGATGAGATTGTTAACGTGGCCGATTCGGCCGTGTCGTCGCTGAATACCCTCTATAATTCAGAAGCAGGTATCACGTTTCGCTATGCCCGTAACGAGCGGGCCGCCATCGTGAACTATGATAAGTTGAGACTGTATACGCGCTTTCCGGTCTGGCAGTTTCACGTGGCGGCAGGCTTACCCCTTTACCAGACTACCTATTTTGATTACTGGAAGCTGAGCACCAGCCTGACTCAGGAGATGCCTGCTCCATTTAAAGGCTCGTTCTATTATAATCTGACGGGCGGGGTTGTTCTCGGCACCGTGCCCCTGCTGCTGTTGCACATCCCGCGCGGCAACCCGAACTATGTGGCCGACAAGTACGCCTTTTACGGGATGAGTCCCTACGAATTTGCCGCCGACCGCTACGTGAGCCTACTCACCCGCTATTCATTGGGTGGCCTGATTTTAGACCGAATTCCGCTTATCAATAAACTCGGCCTTCGGGAACGGGTAACGGCTAATTTGTTCTGGGGTGGGTTGAGTGGAACCAACCGCGATTTTAATAAAATCAACAGTTTCCGTACCACCGGGTCCATGCCTTACGCCGAAGCGGGCGTGGGCGTTGAAAACATCCTGAATCTGTTCTCCATTGATGCCATCTGGCGACTCAACTACTTGGATGGCGTGGATGCAGCCCGCAGTACCCGATTTGGCATCTATACCGGCCTTAAACTTCAATTCTGATCTAACCATGCGTAGGCAACGAATGATGACGATAATTCTGCTGTTAAGCGGATTATCGACTCTTACCAGCTTTACGGGTGGTACAGGGGAAGAGAAAGGCATTGTGGGTATCTGGCAATCGGCGGCTAACGATTTGCGCGTTGAGATGTACGCCCATCATGGGCAATACAATGGTCGCCTGGTCTGGTTTCTGTGGGAGGGTGACGATCCGCCGATGGCCGCACAACTCGATACGGAAAACCCGAACCCCGCCCTCCGTAGTCGCTCTTGGCTGGGAATGAACATTGTTGAACAGCTAACCTACATAGGACACGATGAATGGAGCGGGGGCAAGGTCTATGACCCTAACTCCGGCCATACGTTTGAAGCCACCGTCCGACTGATTGATTCTGACAGGCTCGTGGTCCGGGGGTACTGGAAGCTTCCGGTATTGGGGCGCAACATGCAATTCCGCCGGGTGTCTGGTGTGATAAGCAACCGGACGAATTTTCTGCAAAAAATTAAGTAAGCCCAGGCAACGGTTACGGATTCAATGCCCGTAATAGCCTTTGAGGGAGAACACCTTTATCACTACTGACCGCCTATTTGCCTCGGGTAGTAAAGTTTATACGTCGCTGTACGCTTCGCGGGCATACAGAGGCCTACTCGGACCGGACGAGCCGCCCACCGTAACCAGTTTGTCAATCACTATTAGTTATTTGGTCAATCCATGAGAAACACCCTATTCGCCACATTTGGTGGACTCCTGTTGCTGGCTTCCTGCTCCCAGCAAAACGCTTCGATCACGCCCGCAACGGGTACAACCGTTGCGATTAGTTCAGTACCTTCTGTCGTAGTGGCATCGTTGCAGCAAAATTTTCCGGTGGCCACTGCGGTAAGCTGGTCGAAGGTATCTTTGCAAACGTATCAGGCCAGTTTCACGGCCAACAGTAAAGCCCGCTTGGCCAACATCAGCGCGACGGGTACGTTCATGGCCGATTACGGCGTAATCGACGTGACGACGCTCCCCAAAGCCGTTACTGACTACATCACGGCCAATTACGCCGGGGCTACATTGGTACGGGCGGGTACAAAAACCGATGCTGCCGGGGCCATCACGCAGTACGAAGTGATTATTACCCTCAACAATGTGCAGTATGAACTGGAGTTTGACGGGGCTGGCAAGTTCCTGAAACAGGAAACCGAAGATGGGCATCAGCAGGGCACAGCCGTCGCCCAGTCAGCACTGCCTGCCGCCATCGGCACGTACCTGAACACAACCTATCCCGGCTATGCGTTTGTGCAGGCCAGTAGCCGCAGCAGCAACGGGTCCGTAACATCTTACGTGGTGGATATCACATCCAACGGCGCAAGCTATGATGTGCTTTTCGACGCAACTGGGGTCTTCATCAGTGTCCGCGCTGAAGGGCAGGGCGGTGGCGACAAGGGCAAAGGGCCGGGTGGCGACGGACACGACGGCACCGAGACGACCATCGCCCAGGCCGATCTGCCCGCTACTATCTCTACGTACCTGACAACTAATTACGGTGGCTACACGTTTGGGTCAGCTACGGTTGATAAAGACGCTGCCGGAACCGTGACTAAGTATGAGGTGAAATTCACCCTCAATGGCAAGAACTACGAAGCGGAGTTCGATGCTACCGGCAAGTTTCTGAAACTCGGTTAATCTAAACAGTGGGGTGCCGTTCCGTTTTTGGGACGGCACCCATCCTACTTAGCTTATGAAATACGAAATACGCACTTATTTTCCTCGCTACCTGCTTACTGGCAGCCTGTACCAAAAAGCAGGACGTAATGCCTGATGCAGCCAGCACCGTTGCGGGCACCTATCCGCTCACCTATGTACGAAGCGATTCGACGGGCGTTAAACTGTATGAATATAACCTGTCCTACACGGCTGGCTCGAATACCCTATCGGGTACGCTGACCGCCCGACGCGATTCAGCCGCCGTAGTCTTCCTGACGCAGACGGTTAAAGCAACGGGATATAGTGATCAGACCTCCGTAATTGGTTCTGTGCGGTTGCAGGCCAATGGCAGTAGCTACGACATGTACCTAAGCAACCAGAAGATTGGTACTGCCGACGGTACTACGCTCAGCATTGATAAACAACAAACAGACCCTGCAAACGGTACGGTGTACCACGACTGGATTACGGGGCGTAAGACTCAGTAAGTAACTTATAATGTATTCAATCATACTTACTTGTACGAGTAATTTCATAAGAGATGCAAACCATTGAAGCTCAAATCTGCCACTATGTAACGAAGCGTTACACCGTACTGCCGCTCACGATTCAGCCTGACCACCGGTTTCAGCAGGATTTAGGCTTGAGTGAGTGGGAGTTCCTGGATGTGCTGGTTCATATTGAGCATTTGTTTGGCGTCAGCTTACCCGATGAATTATTAATCGCTCCGCTGACAATTAATGGACTGAGCAGGCTGATTGACCGATACGCATTAATATGAGCAGGTCATCTCACGCATACCAACGCTTGCTGTACTCCCGCGCTTCCACGCTCGTTTGTTCGCCTTCAACTATTTCAATGCGATAGTTGCCGGACAATGACTCGTCAGGGGTGGTGTGAAAGTTACGCTGACACGTGCAGTAGCTCGCTTTCGGGAGGATAGGTAAAATCATGAAAGCGAATTTTTTTCATAGCGGTTAACTACCTATGCGCGTTAACGAGGAAATCATTTTATTTTTTACCGTCCTGAAATGGCTGGTCCTTTCCACTTTAATCGGGTGTACAGTCGGGCTGGCAGCATCGGGGTTTATTAAGTTCATTCACTACATCATTGAAGCCGGTAATCGCTACGAACACGTATTTTATTTATTGCCGCTCAGCTTTTTTCTGGCCAACGTACTGAGTCAATTTGTACTTAAACAGCACTTAGGCACCGATACACTAATTGCTGCAATTAATAAAAATTACGGTCGGGTTGAAGGTAGTCTGATACCAACCAAGATCATAAACGTCGTCTTAATTCTGGCAACGGGCGGCTCGGCGGGTAAAGAAAGTCCCTGCGCGCAAATTGGCGCGGGCATCGGCAGCGTGTGTGCCAACCTGCTTAGGGTCGATGATGTGGATCGCCGGAAGATGGTGCTTTGCGGCTTTTGCGCCGGGTTTTCCTGCGTGTTTGGTGCTCCCATTGCCGGGGCCTTATTTGGCATTGAGGTGCTGGCTGCCGGTGTCATTCTGTACGACGTGCTGTTGCCCGCGTTCGTGGCCTCCATTACGGCTTACCAAGTCTCTTCGGCTCTGGGTGTCACGTTTTTTTACTACCCCCTGCAATTCGTACCCGCCTTTGAGCAGGGCTTTTTCATCCGGCTGTTGGTGGGCGGCATCTTCTTTGGCGTGTGCGCTTACGGCTTTATTCGTGCCGTTCGAGTCAGCACTGCTTTTACCACCCAAATTCCAATCTGGCGACCACTTAAAGGGTTGATCGGCGGTTCAATCTTAGTGGGGTTAACCGTGCTTTTTGGCCGTGATTACTTAGGTTTGGGACTGAACCTGATGGAGACCTGCATTAAAGGCATACCGGTGCTAGGGTATGCTTTTTTATTGAAAGCCCTGTTTACCATCATCACCCTGAGCATCAGCCGCAGTGGAAGCGTGATTACGCCCATTCTGTTTGTTGGTGCAACGGCGGGCAGTTTCTTCGCCGAGGTTGTGGGGGCGGACCGGGCGACGTTCGCAGCCATCGGGTTTGTCAGTGTGCTGGCCGGAGCCACCAACACACCCATCGCCACCAGTATCCTGGCTATTGAGTTGTTTGGGGCAACTGTAGCTCCTTACGCGGCTGTGTCGTGCGTCATCAGCTTTCTGATGTCGGGCCACCAGAGCCTGTACACCGCCCAAATGCTTGCCGTCCAGAAATCGCGGAGCTTACCCAATCAAGTTGGTCAGGAGATCGGTACATTGCCTAATGAACACAATGCGGAGATTCGTAGTCCACTTGACTCAGTGCGAAGATGGCTGCGCCGTTTTTCGCGGTCCGACTAATACAGATTTACTTCAACTTTGACGAGTACGTTTGATAAAATGCCGCATTTATGAAAATTCTGTTGGTGGAAGACGAACCAAGCCTGCTCCAAGCGATGCGGCAATATCTTGAAGTAGATGGCTACATTGTGACAACGGCCACTACGTTCGCCAAAGCATCTATGGATCTGAACGACTACGACTACGATTGTGTCGTGGTGGACATCGGCCTGCCCGACGGAAACGGTCTGAACCTGATTCGCCAATTGAAGACGGCTGAGAAAGGCAGCGGCCTGATTATTATTTCCGCTAAAGACTCGCTCGACGATAAACTGACGGGCTTGGAACTGGGATCGGACGATTATATCACTAAACCCTTTCACCTGCCGGAACTCAATGCCCGCATCAAGTCCGTATTGCGTCGGCGGTTCTTCGGAGGCAACAACCTGATCCGTTACGGAGAGATTGTCGTAGACCCGCTTTCGCATCAGGTGACGGTTGCGGACCACCGGCTCGACCTGACCGAAAAAGAATACCACTTGCTACTCTTCTTTTTGGCCAATGTCAATCGGCTACTGACCAAATCGGCTATTGCCGAGTATGTCTGGGGGGATCACATGGACTTGGCCGACTCCCACGATTTTCTGTATACGCACATCAAAAATCTCCGGCGCAAACTCATTGACGCGGGCTGCCCGGATTACATTAAAACCCGTTACGGAGCCGGATATCTGTTCGCAACGCTATGAGCCTGCTCCGCAAAACGTTGCTGTATCTGTTGCTGGCGGCTGTTCCTGTCGCGCTGGGTGGCGTGTGGGTTTTCGATACGCTCGTCAACCACGTCATACGGTACGAGGTGGATGAGCAACTAAGCAGTGACCTGGCCTATATTCAACAGCAACTTCAAACCGCCCGAATACCCCTAAACCGGGGGCAATATTTGTTGGATAATCCGCACATTTCCCTACTGCCATCAGGACGGGTCATCCCGCCAACGTTTTCAGATTCTGTCGAGTACGACCGGCGCGAGAATGAACCCGTACCAGTCCGCCGGTTAACAGCTACAATCCAAATTGGTAAGCGCACGTATCTGATCGTTGTGAAACAGGCGATGGGCGAGTTTGAGGAAGTCGCTCAGATGCTTTCAATGAGCGTAATCGCGTCCTTTCTGGTCCTGGTTATTTTTCTGACCGTACTCAACGGCTGGGTGTCGCGCCGACTGTGGCAACCCTTCTACCGGCTTATCGACCAATTAAGAGCATACCGGTTGAACGAACGTACCCCAGCTATATTCGATCAAAGTAGTATTGCTGAATTCGGTCAACTGAGCATTGCGCTAAATGATATGAGCCTAACTCTACACCATCAGTACGTGGTACAGAAGGAGTTTACCGATCATGCCGCCCATGAAATGCAGACTCCTCTGGCGGTCATGACCACGCAGTTGGACCGGTTGTTGACCACCGAACCGCTCACTGACGAGCAGGTTAGCCTGATGGAACAGGCCCAAGCCTCCGTTCGGCGATTAACGCAACTGAACAAAAGCCTGCTCCTCCTGACCAAAATTGAAAACAACCAATTTGCTGACCAACAACGCGTGAATTTGAGCGACGTATTGGACCGGCTGCATCGGAACTTTGCTTCGTACGCCGAGCATCGGGGCTTAAGCTGGGCAACCCATATTGAACCTGACGTTATCCGACTGATGAATCCGCATTTAGCTGAGGTGCTGTTCAGCAATTTGCTCAAGAATGCACTCACCCATGCCTTACCCAGTACGTTCGCCCAACTGGGCCTGACCAAATCGCAATTTACGGTAACGAATGTTGGTCCTCCGCTACCCTTCCCGGCTGAACAACTTTTTGACCGATTCGTAAAGAACTCGGCTCGCCCGGAGTCAACCGGCCTGGGGTTAGCCTTAGTCAGACAGATTACCGAACGATACGGTATGACCGTCGAGTACAGCTACGACGAGCGAGGAAGGTTGCACACATTTACTGTTTTATTTCCAAACTGACCACATCTATGCCAACGTGGGTACTCTACAGCTTGATCTCCATGCTCTTTGCCGGGTTAACCTCGGTTATAGCCAAGCTGGGTCTGAAGGATATCAGTGCCAATCTGGGGCTGGCCGTGCGGACGACGGTCGTCTTTGGGCTGGTATTGCTCAACTTCATCGTTTTCCAGAACGTCCGGGAAGTGGGTCAACTCAACGCCCGCACGGTGGGGTTTCTGGCCGTGTCGGGTCTGACGACCTCCCTATCCTGGATATTTTACTACAAAGCCATTCAGATTGGCCGCGTCTCCGACGTTGCTCTGATCGACAAGGGCAGTATTGTCCTGACAATTCTACTGTCCGTTACGCTGCTGCGCGAACCGGTTACACCGAAATTACTGGTTGGCGGAGGGCTGGTTTTGGCGGGATTGCTGGTGCTGGTTTGGCCAAAATAAAGCTAAAATACCTCCGCATCGGCGACGGTCCCGTGACGGCGTGACGCGCCCGTCTTATTAAAAAATCTGCCCGATGCCAAAGTAGAACAGCCGGTCTTCTTTAGACAGTCCATAGTCGAAAAAAAGGATTGTCGAGAGGTTCCAGGCTACCCGTGCCCCCGCGCCATACGATGTCTTAATGTTTTTGAAATCCAGGTCTTGCCAACGGTCACGGACGGTGCCCGCGTCGAAAAACGGTGCAACGCCCAACCCAAAATTTTGTCGGCCAACTTTCAGATCGGCCAGCCGGACCCGAACCTCCACATTGGCAAACGCGAGCGAACGAGCTAGGAAACGGTTGGCGCGATATCCTCTCAACGATTGCCGCCCACCCAATGCATTGATGCTACCATCCGGACTCCACTGGTCCTGGTATTCAAAGAAGGGGGCTTGGCTACCGAAAATAGTCCCGGCACCAATTCGACCCGCTAGTATGGTCCGACTACCCACCGGCAGTCGTTGATAAACACGTCCTTGGAGAAACAGCTTGTTGAAATTGAACTCCGACCCAATTGCCTGGTTAGAAAACTCATTGGCGGCCTCAAAGTACGCACCCCTGGTTGGGTCTGGTTCAAAATCACGGGTATCGTAAATCAGGGCAGCCTGCAAGAGCGAAACCCGGCCACCATCAAGGCCAAAAATCAGGCCCTGCTCGGCATCACGGGCCAGCAATGACGTTCCATTGGGTGCTTTCGTTTTTTCTCCGTTCACCGGGTTTACCGCATCCGTTTGGGTTCCCTGAAAGGTCCGGTAAGCGAGTGATTGAATTTCGTACCCACCCATTACTCGCCATTTGCCCTTACCTAAAGCGTAATCGGCTTTGAGATTAAGCATAAACTCAGTTTCCCGAAACCGATTCGAAAGGGCATCGCTTACAAAAGCGGCTTCACCTGCCTGACCGGGCCGTAAGGCACTACGTGCGTTATTGTAGGCTCCGTACGTGTTAAACGTCTCGTTGGGATTAGAGGGTAAGCGAAGCGGACCCAATGTACTTTGATTGGACCCAAAATAAAGGTTAGACGGGTTTTGCTGCGCCTTAAAGTCTGCTCTGAAACGCCAGCGGGAACCCCGGTAGTAGGGAACATCTACGGAGAAAGTAAGTTCGCGGGCGTTGGTTGTATAGTAGGCTACGTTAGCCCGTAGTCTTATTAAGTAAGGCGTGTACGCAAAAAGTGGGTTGGCGCGGGTGCCATTCCAGTAGGTGTTGGTTCGAATACCCACCCCAAAACCCGTGACTGGGTCTGATGACAGGTCGGGGAGACCTGTCGTGAACCGGCCTTCGCGTTTTTTAGCCAGATCAGCATCGGACATGCGCTTTGATCGGATGAACGAAAGACTATCGGAGTAGAGACTATCAATACTCTGGGCCAGTGTTGTCTGGGATAGACACCCAGTTAGGATGATGAAGCAAAGTAATCGTTTCATTGAGTGAGTAATTGAGGACAACAGAATAATCGTAAATTCATGAAGATTTCTTACGGGTTCTTACCCACTACGGTAGGGTATCAGTCTTACGTAACCGCTGTACGACGAGCGTTCCAATCACCAGCAGCACCACGCCCAGAAAGATGTATTCTACGTACTGCCCAACCTGCGGAAACTGCTGGCCTAGCCAATACCCAGCCAATACAAGCACCGAAATATAGGCTACACAACCCGTAGCGGTCAGGAGCAGAAAACGCGGCCAAGGCAATCCGCTACTTGCGGCCAGCAGTGGGTTGAAGGTGCGGATGATGGGCAGAAACCGGCCGACCAGCAAGGCCCAGTTCGGATGTTTCTGGTAAAATGCATTGGACTGGTCGAGGTAGCGTCGTTTGAAGAGGACGGTGTCGGGCTGTTTCCGGAGCCGGTCTCCGAGTTTGTAGCCAATCCAATAGCCCGTTAGATCGCCCGCTACGGCGGCTACAATCAATACCCCAATGAGGGCCAACACGGGCAGGTTAAGGGTACGGACCCCTGTCAACAATCCCGCCGTGAACAGCAGTGTTTCTCCACCGGGTACAATCAGGCCGAGCAGGAAGCCCGTCTCGATGAATACCAGAGCGGCAATCAGACTGGTACCGCCCCACTCCAGCCAGGCGGTGTTTAGTGCCAGAATACTTACAATGTCCATCTACTTATTTTTGGTATCCGGGACAAAAGTGCCTGCCAAATCTGAAGTGTTTCTGAAGAATTTAATAAGTTTTTAATGATATACCAGGGCCACCATAGACGTGATTAACTTTGGCGAGAGGCAGAATCTACATGTTGGAGTACCAATGGGTTAAGCTTCATTGGAACGCTGTAACCGGCTGTCTACCCAACCCGCCACGCAACAACGCCAGTACTACGCCTTTGTCGGTGAAGCAGGAGGGGCATCGTCAATAACTCCAGTATTGCTTCAGATTCAGACTGTAGGTTTGAGTCGGTTAAGCAATCAACTAACCAAACAAACATATGAAAACCATCCTGTTTGCGGGCCTGCTGAGCGGGTTCGCGCTCTCGGTCGCTCTACCGACCAATGCCAGTCCTGCCCTCACCACCGCACGTGTTGTTGGCTTGGCCGACGAAACGCCAGCCGCCGTGAAAGCGACCATCGCCCGGTTGTACCCAACCGTAAAGAACGTGAAATTCGATAAAGAGAACGGCGATTACGAAGCGGGTTTCAAACACAACGGCAAGTCGATGTCGGTGGTGCTCGACGCCAAAGGAACGGTGAAGGAAACCGAAACCGAGATACCAGTTAGTGCATTGCCTGCCTCTGTACGTGATTATGTTGCTAAACAGATGCCAGGCAAGAAAATTAAGGAAGCCGCTGAGATCGTGGATGCTAACGGCACCAAGAAATACGAAGCTGAGGTCGGTGGTAAAGACCTGATGTTTGACACGGCGGGTAAGCCGTTGAAATAAATCACTACGTTTGAGCAGTGCCCTGTTACGGCGTTAACTGCGCTGCTCAAACTTTTACCGACCTATCATCCAGCACGTCCTGCACGTACAGCATCTTCACCAGCACCAGTATAATCGCCATAACGGGTGTGGCCAGAATCAGGCCGATACCACCCACAAAAACACCCATGATAAGCTGTGAAATCAGCACCAGCGCGGGTGGCATGGAAATCATTTTGTTCTGTACCAGTGGCGTTAGCAGATTGCTCTCGATTAGCTGAATACCGGTGTATAGTAGCACGACATAAAGCACCTGCTGCGGCCCATCGGAAAAGGCAAACAAAACCGCTGGAACCAGGGCCAGGATAGGACCGAAATTGGGGATAAACGTAATCAAACCGGCGAAGAGGGCCAGTGCAGCGGCTAATTTCACCCCCAGCAGCCACAGGCCCAGAAAGCTCAGCACCCCAACGACGACCATTGAAAAGAGCTTGCCAATCAGCCAGTTGAGCAGGGTTTCGCCAATTTTATTCAGCACCTCCGCCCCCCGCTTCCGCCCCGGTTTGGGTAGCAGCAGGAGTAAGCCTTCGCGGTAAAGATCAGGTTGAGCCGCCAGAAAAGCAGATAAAAAAAAGATGACGTACACATCGGCCAGTACGCCAGCCGTAGAGGAGACGGCCCCAAACACCCGGCTCAGCGACCGGCTACGACCTTCAAACAGGCTGTCCATCGAAGGTACAGCATCAACAAGCCTCTGCCCCCACTCCGAACCGGTGAGGCTCTCTCGGGCTTGTTTGATTGCGCCGGGAAGCTGCTTGGTCAGACCATCCATCTGCCCACCAATGGACGACGATAACGCCCAGACGATTCCTGCCAGCAGACCCAGCGTTACCAGAGACACCACCGCTAAACAAATGCCTTCTTTCCAGGTGGTCTTACGACTTAGCCAACGTGCGCCCGCCCGCAGGGGTAGCGCAATCAACAGGGCGGCTAAGACCAACATCAGGATATCAATAGCCGCCCCCAGAAGGCCCAGCACCAGCAGGAAGGCCAGCGTAATACCGACCACAACGCACACGCGCTGAACGAAACCTGAAGAAGTGACGAGTTGAGATGGCTGGTTGTTGTTCATTAGCTGATTATTGGGATAGAATTCGTTTTACCGCTTGGGCGTATCCCGGCAGTGGCAAAACGAATACGCATTAGCTAAACCGTAGGAACCATGACCGTCCGTGCGGAGTATGTGCCGTTCGCGCATCTGGCTTAGTAGTCGTTGCATACATTCGTCATCTTTGAAATAAGCCTTAGTAGTGCGTTGGTCCAAGTCGTAGATGTCGCCGTTCGGAGTTAAGCTAAAGTAAAAACTTAGCCAGTGTGCATCACCTGCCCATTCGTCAAGGCAATAGACGGTGAGCGGTCCCCGCTGCAATACCTCGTAAAACGTATCCTGGTAAAGCCGGTATAGTTCATTGTGTCTGGTGCGATATCCCCAAACAGACGAAGCCGCTACAGCCTGCTTGTGTCCGGGTTTGCTTACCACGATAACCTGATGCTGACGGGGCTTTTCACGAACGGCATGTACCCAACCCGTACCGTTTGGACTGGCTATGTCGTTGGCCGAATGCAGAAGCTGAACGGCTCGGTTCGTACAGCCCGATAGTAACAGTATAATCAGCATTGAGCTTAACCTGAACAATCGGTCTCGCCTACGAAAACATTGGCGCATGATCGTCATCGGGACAAAAGGTATCAGGATTCGTTAGCGAAGGGCAACGCCTTCTTTAATGTCGTCTCGGGCGTTGACCACGATCTGATCAGTGGGCCGCAACGCGCCAAACACCTCCGTCATGCCGCCCGCTTTCTGGCCTTTCCGCACGGGTACGTACTGCGCCCGACCGTCGGCCACCCGAATCACGTACTGTCGCTCGGTGGAGGTCACCACCGCCGTCGTCGGCACGGCCAGCGCACCGGGCGTACCGGTGGTAGGCAGGGTAATTTCCGTGAACATGCCGGGACGCAGCGTCCGGTCGCCGTTGGGTACGTCGATTTCGACCGTCTCGGAGCGGAATTGCTGGTTCATGCTGCCCGACCGGCGGCTGATTTTGCCCGTAAACGCCCGGCCCGGCATAGCACTGACCGTGAAGCGGATCGGACTGCCTTCGCGCAGCCCCACGCTGTAGGTTTCGGGAACGTCGGCCACCAACCGCAGGCGGTTCTGCTGCTGGAGCACCAGCATCGGCCCTTCCTGCTTCGCGCCCGATCCTACCAGTGCCCCCGGATGCACATTGCGTTCGGTAATGATGCCGTCGAAGGGTGCCCGCACCTTCAGGTAGTCGCGGAGCTTGGTCAGAGCACGGTAGCTGGCCCGCTCACCCAGCACCGAGGCCGAGTCGGCCCGCAGCCGGGCCTGGGCCGTTTCAAGGTCAAGTGCCGAGACCGAACCGGGGATTTTGTTGCTGGCCAGCAAGCGCCGGTAATGTTCGCGGCTGGCCGTCAGCATGGCTTCGGCCTTGAGCGTGTTGGAGCGGGCGGCTACTAATCGCTCTTCGGTTTCGGGCGCGTCGAGCACCATCAGCACCTGCCCCCGCCGAACGGCCGTACCCCGGTCTACCAGCACCCGCTCCACGAAGCCACTGGCGCGGGGAAAGATGCTCACTTCCTGATAAGCCCGGAACTCGCCCGGCAACTGCACGGATTCGCTTACCCGCTGCCGCGACACCGGGGCAAGCTGATAGGCTGGTGCCGACAGGGTCGCCTGCGCTTTGGTTCGTTTGGGTTTCTTCGACTCCGACGAGCCGTTACACGATTGAAACAACACGCCCAGCCCCAGCAGGGTCATGATACGGCTATATCCGGTGATTTTCATACGCTTCAGTTTGAGCCTGTTGGTTGTTGAATTGATCGGCGGTATCGTCGGCCATTTGTACGGCGTAGGCTGACTCGGTGGGCAGTAGTGATGGGTCGTTGAATGGGGTACTGCGTTGCAACCAGACGTACACCTGCGGTACGATGTAGAGCGCGGCCAGCGTGGAAGCAATCAGCCCGCCAATTACCGCCCGGCCCAGCGGAGCCACCTGTTCACCCGCTTCGCCCGTGCCTAGGGCCATTGGCACCATGCCCGCAATCATGGCGAAGGTGGTCA
Organism: Fibrivirga algicola; assembly: GCF_011742925.1. GTDB lineage: Bacteria > Bacteroidota > Bacteroidia > Cytophagales > Spirosomataceae > Fibrella > Fibrella algicola. The sequence continues at coordinate 69,227 of NZ_WAEL01000013.1, read as the reverse complement.
TCAGCACGGGCCGCAGCCGAACACCCACACTATCCACGGCAGCCCGGTTCACGTCTCGGTACTCCCAACGAAGCCGTTCGGCGTTGGTGACAATCAGAATGGCGTTGGCCACCGAGATACCTACCGACATGATGATACCCATGTACGATTGCAGATTCAGCGTACTGCCCGTCAGCAGGAGCAGACCGATGGCCCCCACCAGTACGGCGGGCACGGTGGATAGCACCACGAAGGAAAGTTTGAACGACTGGTAATTAGCCGCCAGTAAAAGAAAAATAACCAGTACGGCAATGCCCAGCCCGGTCTGTAGGCTGTCTAAGGTTTCAGTCAGCAGCGACGACATACCTTTGACCTGCGTCACTAAACCTTTCGGCGTTTCGCCCAGGTCAGTGAGCGTTTGCTCCACCGCCCGCGTGGCCGTACCAAGATCGCGCCCGTGAATATTGGCCGAGACGGTCACGAACCGGCGCGGTCCGGTGCGGTCATACTCGCCCGGCAGCGTATCGACCGAGAACGTAGCCACGTCGCTCAGCACGGGACGTACCTGACCGGCCACCAACGGAACCTCGCCCAGTTGGGTCATGTCACTCATGGCGTATTCAGGAATCTGAACCTGCACCTGGTACGTGTAAGCAGACCGAGCATCGAGCCATTGGTTTTTTTCGGTGAACCGACTTGACGAGGTTGAGGCCGTAATGGAGCGGGCGACCTGCTGCAAGTTCAGGCCCATCATAGCCAGTTTCTGTCGGTCCAGCGTAATGTTGATGACGGGAAACTTCAGCGGCTGCACAATCCGCACGTCGCGCAGGTAGTCCACCTCCGAGAGGCCCGCCACCACCTGCCGGGCATAGGCTTCGATCTGCTTCATGTCGCGCCCAGCCACCTGCACCTCAATCGGCGTGGCGGCTCCTCCGCTCATGAGCTTCTCGGTCAGGTCGGCGGGTTCAAACGACAGCGTCAGGTCCGGGAACTGCTTCACGACAGCCTCCCGAATTCGTTCCTTCACCGCCTGCATGTTGGCGTGATACTCTTTATTGAGGGCCACCTTGATAACCGCATCGTTGGGACCTGTCGTGCTAACGTACAGATTGGTCGTCGCGTAGTTGGTGGGTACCACGCCTACGTAGGCCGACGATACGGCCAGGTTTCCATCAGTAACGTCATCGACTAAAGCCGTCAGTTGCTTAACCCGCTCTTCGGTGCGTTCAAGCCGGGTGCCGTCGGGCGTTTTCATGCGAATCACCATCTGCCCGGCGTTGAGCTGGGGCAGCATATCTTTTCCGATAAAGGCAAATCCTAACCCGGCCAGCACCAGTACAGCCACAAAATACGTGGCAATAATCAGTTTGTTACGCCGAAGCAACCCCTCAGTCTGATGCACAAACCCGCTGCGTATCCGGTCGAACAAACCGGGCTTTTTGGGAACTGTTATTTCACTATCAGGTACGTCATTTGGTGCGTGCGCCACCGGGTGCGGATGGCTTTTGAGCAGCCAGTTGGCCAGCACGGGCACTAAGCTCTGGGCCAGAAAATACGACACCGTCATGGCAAAGCCGATACTCAGCGACAGGGGCAGAAACATGGCGCGGGGTACGCCCGTCATGATAAACGACGGGGCAAACACGGCCAGAATACACAAAAGAATCAACAAAAGGGGAAGAGCCACCTCCTTACAGGCATCGTAGATGGCCTGCTGCTTGGTTTTGCCCATTTCCAGATGCTGGTGGATGTTTTCAATTGTCACCGTGGCCTGATCGACCAGTATACCGATGGAGAGAGCCAGCCCCGACAGGGTCATGATGTTGACCGTCTGCCCGGCCAGCCCCAGCAGCAGCACGGCGGCCACGACCGAAATTGGGATGGTGATGATGACAATGAGTGAGGAACGCCAGTCACCCAGGAACAGCAGCACCATCAGACCGGTCAGGATAGCCCCCAGCCCGCCCTCGAACAGCAGGCTTTTGACCGCATTGATCACGAACACCGACTGGTCGAACTCGTAGCTGACCTCGATATCGTCGGGCAGCAGGCTCCGCATTTCAGGCAGTTTGGCTTTCAGCCGCGTCACCACGTCCCAGGTGGAAGCATCGGCGGTTTTCACGACGGGGATGTACGATGAGCGACTGCCGTTGACCAGCGCGTAACCCGCCGTCACGTCCGACGCATCGGCTATGGTGGCCACATCGTGCAGGAAGACGCTGCGGTGCCCCTTGGTTACGACGGGTATTTGCCCAAAGTCCTCCACCTGATCTTCCAGCGAGTTCAGCGTGGTGATGTAGGTTGAATTGTCGATGCGGATGTTGCCCGATGGGGTCATCGCATTGTTGGCCGCTAAGGCTTCAACCACCTCATCGGGCGAGATATTCAGGCTGCGAATCTTTTGCGGGTCGAGGTTGATGACGACCGTGCGGGCGTTGGTGCCGATGGGGGGCGGAGCGGTCAGGCCCGGCACCGTCGAGAACAGGGGACGGATGCGCGTGGAGGCCATCTCATGGATTTCCCGCAACGGACGGGTTTTACTTGAAAAGACCAGATCGCCGATGGGCACCGACGAGGCATCGTAGCGCACCACCTGCGGGGGCAACGCGCCGGGCGGAAAGAATTTCATGGCCCGGTTGACCTGAATAGCCACTTCCGCCGATGCTTGCGCCATGTCGGTGCCTTCATAGAAAGCCAGCTTCACGATGGTTAGCCCCTGCGTGTTTTTGCTCTGAATTTCTTTGATACCCCCGATATACAGAAACTGGTCCTGCATCCGGGTGGCAAAGAAACCTTCCATCTGAGCGGGCGACATACCACCATAAGGTTCGATGACGTAGATGGTCGGCGAGTTCAGGCGGGGGAAAATGTCGATGGGGATGCGCATGGCGGCCAGCACCGAAAAGACGACCATCCCGGCCACCACCACCAGCACCGCAATCGGGCGTTTTAAAGACGTTGATAGTAAAGACATAGTGCGTTGGGTTAGCTTCGGAACAGGGTATAGAAATCGGCGAAGTTGTCAGTGGCCTGGGCACGTTGAAATCGAAGTCGAACGGCCTCAGTGCGGGTCTGCACCACCTCCCGTTCTACGGTAATGAGCAGGTTCAACGCATCGGTCAGGTTCAGAATCGTCTCGACGCCGTTGTTGTAGAGCGACAGCCGCTGGGCGTAGGCGTCGCGGGCAGCCCGTAACGCATTCGGCAGTTCAGCCAGTTGCTGACCGACCACCGCCAACTGCGCGTCGGCACTGAGCAGCGTGTTTTGCAGGTCGATTTGCTGCACGGCCAGTTGCGAACGGGCCTGCTCGATACGGAATTGCTGCTGACGGACCCGCACTCCGGCCCGCTTAAAATCGGGCAGGTTTACCGTGGCGGCAAACCCCAGCAGGTAATTGGTGCGGTTGTAGCCCAGCCCCGACCCCAGCGGGCCGAACTCGTTATCGACCCCTAAGCTGGTGCCCCGCGCCCAGGTTGCGGCCAGCACCGAAAGCCGGGGCAGGGCCGTTTTGCGGATCAGGTCAATCTCGGCGGTTTGCCGGGTCACGAGCCGCTCACCAACGCGCAATAGCGGGTGATTGGGCGTGGGCTGGGCTGGCGGACTACCGATAAGCAGTGGGTCGGCCCGAAAGGTCGTATCGATTTGAAGCGTCGTTGCGGATTGACCCGTCAACGTACCCAGCAGTACCCGCGCCTGCTGGTAATCGGCCTCCACGCGCTGGTAGGCGAGTTTCGCCCGCGAGAGGGCCACATTGGCCAGCGAGGAGTCGAGGCCGGGTTTGATGCCGTTGCGCACTAAGTTGCCGATAATTCGGCGCACCGTATCGACGCGGGCCAGGTTCTGTCCTTCTAAGCGAAGGGTCTGCTGAGTCCAGAACACATCGAGGTATGCCCCAATGACCGACTGCCGTAGTGAGAACTGCTCGCGGTCCAACTGCGCTTCGCCCACTGCTACGTCGGCCCGCACAAGCTGATCTTCTGCTCTGAACCGGCCGAAGTTGTAAAACTCCCAGTCGGCGGTGGCTAAGGCGATATTGCCCGTCGCTAAGCGGCCACTATTACTCTCCCGGCGTGCCCCGGAGGTGGGAACAATCAGGCCCAGTGAGAAATAAGACCCCGACAGGCCGTTGGCCGTGCCGATGTTGGTCTGGCTGTGCAGCCGCAGATTGGGCAGTCGGTTAGCCCGCAGCACGTCGGTGTTCGCCCTAAGGGCTTCAATGGCCGAGCGTTGGGTCGCCAGCGTCGGAAACTGCCGCAGCGACTGGTCAACGGCGGCTTCTATATTGAGTGGCTGCGCTTGTAGCCCGCCCAACAGACTCAGGCTAAATCCCAGCAATCCTACATACCAGAAACAGTTCGCTCGATAAAAAGGCATACCAATGACGTTGAGTAATTGCCGCCGACAGCCAAAAACTCGCCCGGTGACTCCGTCAAAGTAACCATCCGACTTATTAGAAACCTCTGAGAAAGGTATTACAATCTTTTAAGTAGGTTCAAACCGGCTACCTGAAACGACCTTTAAGCTGTATTTTCGGGTCGTTAACGACGCAACGCTATGCATGTTTTGGTGGTAGAAGACGACGCGGAAGTCAGCCAGTTTATTCAGAAAGGGCTGCAATCGGAGGGGATCGGCGTATCAGCCGCCTACGACGGGGTCATTGGCCGCTCAATGATCAACGAGCATCAATATGACGTGGTGGTGCTGGACGTGAACATGCCCGGTATGAACGGCTATGACCTATGTCGATTTGTGAAACAAAACTGGCCCGCCATTCCAGTCATTCTACTCACGGCCCTTGGTAGCCTAGACAACAAAGTGCTGGGGTTTGAATCGGGGGCCGATGACTACTTAGCCAAACCGTTTGCGTTCAAGGAGCTGGTCTTTCGGCTAAAGGCCCTGGCCCGGCGGCACCCGGCCCGCGCACCCCTGCCTCAGCGTCTCGAACTGCTGGATTTAGTCGTTGATACCAGTTCACATCAGGTTTGGCGGGCGGACGAGCGCGTTACCCTGACGGCGCGGGAGTACGCGCTGCTGGAATACCTGCTCATGCGGCAGGGCAAGGTTGTAAGCCGGACGGAGTTGCTGGAAAACGTCTGGGACGTGCATTTCAACACAAATACGAACGTCGTGGACGTGTACGTAAACTACCTCCGGCGCAAAATCGACCGGGTCGAGCCGAAGCTCATTCACACCATTTTCGGCGTAGGGTTCATTCTTAAAGTTGAACCATGAGCATCAAGCAGCGCATCACCGTTGGGTTCACTATACTGGTGGCCGCCCTGCTACTGCTGTTTTCCGTCTTCATTTACCAGACCTACGAATCGTACCGACGGTCTCAAATGAGTACCCGACTGCAACGGCGGGCCATGTTAGCCCAGCTTTATGTACAAAACAAGCCGGAGTTTCTGCGGGCCAGTTACCTAACCCTCCCCGAACAATACGAGACGTTGTTTAACGCGCTGAATCAGCGAATTTATCAATCGTCCGGCCCATCCGATTATTCCGTAATGCCAGCCTTATTGCAGAAAGCACGCGGTAATGAGGTTTATTTCACCTACCCCAGCCGCCGGTGGGAAGACCCTAAAGAGGGCGTTGCGTTATCGTTTGATAGCGAGGGGAAACGCTATGTGGCGGTCGTCACGGCGTATGATCTGGCCGGGCGGCAAACCAGTAGAAACCTCCAATTCATTTTAATTGCGGGCAACGTATTGTCCTTAGTGGTCATCGGTCTGGTCGGGTTCCTATTTGCCCGGCGGGCCATGCGGCCTTTCGATGAGCTGATTGGTCAGTTGAATGCTGCTACCGTCAACGATTTCTCCTTCCGGCTGGGTCACCCCAACCGGACCGACGAAGCCGGTTATTTAGCCTCCTCCTTTGATGAACTATTGGGTAAAATAGGCGAGTTGGCGGCCAGTCAGGAAAACTTTGTCGCCTATGCCTCGCACGAACTACGTACCCCGTTAACGGTGGTCAAGGGAATATTAGAAACCTCCTTAGCGTATGACCAAACCTTGCCCGACGTGCGGCTGAGCACCGAAAAAGCCCTTTTCAGACTGGAAGGAGCCATTGACTTAGCCAATGCGCTACTACGGCTGGCAGAAGTGGAGGGGTTGAAAGCCAGTCAGCTTCAGGATGATGTCAATGTCGTCGATACGCTGTTTGACACCGTCGCTTATTTTGGGGAAAAGTACCCCCAGCAAACCATTGATATTCAACTTACCGACGAGTTCACCGAGCAAAGTTCCGCCATTCGGATACTGGGTAACGCGACCCTGATGCGGACCGCGCTCATTAACGTCATTGACAACGCCTGTAAGTATTCGGACTTCAAGCCCATTGCCGTACGCGTGGATTACCAGCCGAGCTGGGTGCTGATAGACGTGGCGGATGCGGGAATCGGTATCCCCCCGGCCCAGCTTAACGACGTGTTTCTGCCCATGATGCGGGCCGAGAACGTGGGCCAGGTACGTGGGTTTGGCTTGGGATTAACGTTAACCAGGCGAATTGTGGACATGCACCAGGGCGAACTAACCGTAGCAGCAGGCAACCGGGGTGGCACCACTGTGTTAATTCGCTTGCCTGCTCTCCCGCTTAACTCGTAGTCGCTACCACCGAGGAAATATTTTCGAGTACGACGGTAATGCTTTAATCAACGGTTCATACTACCCCAGTTTTTAGAAGAGGTCAGCTTTCAGCACGGGTAAACGGCTTATCTATTGGCTATTAATTTCAATTCAATATCAAAATCATCGTAAATCGCTTTATCACCGAGAGCATCAAAGAAAGATGTTGAGCCATACTTGATGTCGTATTTGGTTCGGTCGAGCGTCACTTTGCCCTGCGCTTCTACCGTGGCTCCATCTTGTTTCACCCGAACGGGAAACGTTAGGGCATTAGAAATCCCTTTGATCCGCATAGTACCCGTTACTACGTATGAGGAGGCTCCCTTCGGCATCACCTTCGTAATCGTAAAGGAAGAGGTTGGGTGCTTGCCCGTCGAGAAGAAATCGTCTGACTTCAGGTGCCCGATCAGTTTGGCGTTGTATTCTGGATCGGTTAGGTCAGTGCAGACAATGCTGTTCATATCAAACGTAAATTGGCCACCCGTCAGCTTATTATCATCGAATAGCAATGCGCCATCGGTAAGCTTTAGCGTACCCATATGCTCACCCGTTACCTTCCTGGCCTTCCAGTGCAGGCTGCTTTTCGACACATCCACTTTGTACGTGTCTGCGTAAGTTGTGTGCTTACTGCGCGTGGCCATTGTGCCGCCCGTGATGAGTAACATAGCGGCCAGTTGATAGAGAATTTTCATTTCAGAACAGATGGATACATCCTGTATAGTGCAATGTACGCTAACGTTGAAATGAATAGGAAATTGTACTTATATGAATTTTCAGTAGATTGCGCCCAATAGCTTAAAACGCAGCTTGTTAGCACACGCGCCCATACGGCAACGTATTGCCCGGTTTCTGCTGGGCTTACTCCTGTTGATGCAAATCAACTCGGTGGTATTCCGCCATGCCCACCGGCTGGCTAACGGGCAGATTGTTACCCACGCGCACCCCTACAACCTCTTTAGCAAATCCTGTCCGCTGTCGGCTAACCCGCACACGACCCACGAATTGCTCCTGCTGGATGCCGTCAGCAACGCGTCTTTCGTACCCACGTTTGCGCTACTGATCGCCTTTCTGCTGCTATTGGTGCGCTTTATTATCCGTTCCGTTCCGGCCGCCCCTACATACGGGATACGAACGGTATGCCTGGCCCGGCCCACGCTGCGCGGCCCGCCCTCCTCGCTCTCTTTCCGGCATTAACAGGCCCTTCAGGTCTGGTTCTGGCACTGAGTAGCCACTGGTTCATGACGACCGGGGTGTACGGTGCCACTGTATTCACTTTTTTCCTGCTTTTTGATGAAGAAGATAACACTACTCTATCTGGTGCTTTCGGTAATTTTGCTCGTGGCAGTGGCCTGCGAAGCGCTGTTGCCAGCGGCTCCTGCCGACGATGCCCTGCTCGACGGGCCAATTGCCGAGCTAACCCCGGAACAGAATGCCCTGTTTGCGCTGGGTGATGCCGCCTTCAACCGCGACATTTTCACCCCGGCCACAGGCCTGGGGCCTATTTTCGTGGCCAGCTCCTGCGGCTCCTGCCATGCCGGTGATGGGAAGGGAACGCCCTTCACCACCCTCACCCGCTTTGGACAGCACGATGATACGGGTAATCGGTTTATGGGGCAGGGCGGGCCGCAACTTCAAAACCGGGCCATTCCGGGCCATACCGCCGAATTACTACCTGCGGGTGCGGTCTTCTCTAAGTTTACGCCACCAGCCAATACCGGACTGGGCCTGCTGGCCGCCCTTTCCGACGAGCAGATTCTGGCAAATGCCGACCCAACCGACCGGGACGGGGACGGTATTTCGGGCGTACCCAACTGGATTCATGCTCCCCATTACTTCAAACCGCAGTGGTTCCATAAAGAACAAAACGACAGGTACGTTGGGCGGTTCGGCAAAAAGGCAGCAGCGATTGACCTGCTGCACCAAACAGTCAATGCCTACAAGCAGGACATGGGTATCACTTCCGAGTTTGATTCCGAAGATCCGATCAATTACAATGTATCCGGGCAGGCTGGCGACGGCGTAGATGACCCGGAGGTATCGTCGGCAAAGATCAATGCGGTGGTGTTTTACCTGCGAACCCTGAAAACACCCGTGCAACGTACCCCAATCGACCCGATGGTGGTGGCGGGTAAGCAATTGTTTATCAGCCTGGATTGCGGCAAATGCCACACGCCCGACTGGAAAACAGGGCAGTCGGATGTAGCCGCGCTGGCCAACCGGACTTTCTCACCCTACACCGACCTGCTGCTGCACGATATGGGCGCGGACCTTGACGACGGATACACCGAAGGGATGGCCAAAACCGCCGAATGGAAGACACCCGCCCTGTGGGGCCTGGGCCTGTCGCAAAATTCCCAGGGGGGGCGGGTATTCCTGCTCCACGATGGTCGCGCTCACTCCGTAGACGAGGCCATCCGGCTGCACGGCGGGGAAGCCAGCCGCAGCGTGGAAAAGTACGCCAAACTAGCTGAAGCCGAACGCGGTAAGCTGCTTCGTTTCTTAGACACTCTCTAACCTCACCTGGCTCGCCAGTCCGAGCCTTTCTCTTATGAAAAAAGAAGTAAAATTAAACCGACAGGACTTCCTGAAAACCTGCGGTATGGCCTGCCTGAGTACATCAGTGCTGACGGCTGCCCTGACGAGCTGTGCAAGCGTCTATTACGCCCAGGCCCCGCGCATCAAAGGCTGGGCGATTCAGATCAGCAAGAAAGAATTTGACCTTGATCCCAACGGCAAACGGCAACGCCCGTTTATGGTGGTCGAAATGAAGAACCAGACCCACCCGATTTACCTGCGCCGGGTTGGGGGCGACAACTACACGGCGGTATTGATGCAATGCACTCATCAGGGCAACGACTTAAACGCTCACGACGGGTACCTGTCGTGCCCGGCCCACGGCAGCGAATACGACACCGATGGGCGGGTAACGGAAGGCCCCGCCGAGGATAGCCTGAAGCGATACAACGTGACGACCGACGAACAGTATATCTACATCAATATCGCCTGATGATGAAAACACTCTATTTTCTGATTGGGTCTGTACTGATGCAGGTGGCGGCTTATGCACAGCCTGACGCGGCCCGACCCGTTTCGACCTCGGTTACAACTACTTCGGCGGTGACCGTGACCAAGCCGATACCCGCTGATTCGACCCCCATGCCCAAAGCATTTGCCGACCTGTTTTACCGGGATTCGACGCTTCGCAAGGGTAAACAGGAGAAAGGAGCACTCAAGATCAACATGGATGCTACGTATGATCGACCCTTTCTCACGTCAACGAAGGCCCCCGTGTCGATTGGGGGCTATCTGGAAGCCAACACCCAGTATATGCAGACCAATGGCAAGACTGATGGCCTTTCGTTTCAGGCCCGCCGGATGACCATCTTCCTGGCATCAAGCATCAACCGGCGGATCAAGTTTCTCTCCGAGATCGAGTTCGAGGACGGTACGAAGGAAATCAACATCGAGTTTGCCGCAATGGACATCGAACTGACTCCGTTGCTGAACCTGCGCGGGGGCATCATCATGAACCCGATTGGGTCGTTTAACCAGAACCACGATGGCCCTAAGTGGGAATTTATCGACCGGCCCATTTCGTCGGTGACGATTATTCCCTCCACCTGGAGCAATGTGGGCTTTGGCTTATATGGCAAGAAATACACCGCCAACTGGGTGTGGGCGTACGAAGCGTACCTGACCAACGGCTTCGATGATCAGATCATTGCCAACGGCCAGAACCGCACGTTCCTACCAGCCACCAAAGCCAACCGTGACCGCTTCGATGAAAGCTTCAATGGGGTACCGCTGGTGACGCTTAAAACGGCCTTCAAACGGCGGAAATGGGGTGAAATTGGCCTGTCGTGGATGGGAGGGGTGTACAACAAATTCCAGATTGATGGGCTGGTACTCGATCAACGTCGGCGGGTCGATGTGTGGGCACTGGATTTTAACACAACCCTGCCCACGGGTACATTTATCAACAGCGAATTCGTGTGGGCCAGCATCAACGTCCCCGCCACCTACACGCAGCAGTTTGGCCGGATGCAGCAGGGGGGCTGGATTGACATCGTGCATCCGTTGGTGAAGAAGACCATGTTTGGCTGGAAAAAAGCGGTCGTCAACGCCGCCCTGCGCGTGGAGCGGGTCGATTACAACGTGGGTACGTTCGCCGAAACGGGTGATCCCCTACGGGATGATCTGTGGGCTATCGTGCCGGGCCTGAGCTTCCGCCCATCGCCCACGACAGTGATTCGAGCCAACTACCGCTACCACTGGCAAACCGATTTACTGGGCAACCCCCCCGCCCGAACAGCCGGATTTCAGTTTGGCTTTTCAACGTACTTCTAACTCGTTGGGGGTTATAAACTGCCTGTTATAACCCCCACCATACTTATTCTCAACGTCCTGGCTATGTGTACTCCTAAACCCCGTTGCCATGAAACTGCTGTACTGTCTCGCGCTGTCCCTGAGTATTGGACACGCTCAACCGCGCTCGATTATACGGGCGCACCACCCCCATTGGTGTGAACAACCCACCCGTAAACTCCGCTGGCTGAACCAGATGATCCAAAACGCCCAATCCTGGGCACCGTATCATTATGGTTGGGAGGTGCATCAGGCCCGCTATCGGGAGCAGGAGGTGTTCGTACTGCATTTATGCCGATACTGCGGGCAAAGCCGTGGCTTTTTGCTGTATAATCATCACGGTGAACTGATCGGCAGGGCCGAGGGGGCCGACTCGGTTTGGATTGCGACACTGACGAATGACCGGCTACTGACCGCCCATCCAGGGCGGTTTATGGCTGGGCAGTAGCAGGATTCCTGTTCAGTTATGAGTTATTTTATTGACAGCATCGTTGCTGTTGCTGAAGCGGGGGACACTTCGCTGACCCGTAGGAACAGAATACGCAACAATCACCCGCCAGCGGCTTTAAAAGTGTGTGGCAGGAGGTGCATTCATAAAAATAGGTACAAGCATCAGTCGGCATGATCTCCGCTGCTTGGTGGCTACAATTCGGGCACGTAATCACGGATTCGAGTGTGACGGTCATTCATTAGAGTGTTTTTGTACTGGTGACTTTGTAGCCGGTGGCATCCACCGCTTTTTTGATGTCGGCCAGTGAGGTTTTTTTGCTGTCGTATTTCACGGTGGCAGCTCCTTTTTGGTAAGAAACATCCACCGCCGAAACGCCCTTGATCTTGGTGACCTCCTGCTTGATGTGATGTTCGCAACCTTCGCAAGACATGCCCCTGATGGTCACATAAGCCACTTGTTGGGTGCCTGCCTGTGCGGGCTGCACGGTCGCTTGATTCTTATCCTGGTACAGCCAGTTTGAGTAAGAGGGGAAAGCCAGCAGCAACAATGCTATTGCTGTCATTAAGCCCAAAAATGGCTTTGTTTGCCAAAAGGCGGGTTTCTTCGTTTCGCAATTACATTCCATCGTTTTTTGGGGTTTCAATTGTTCGTACCAAGCCCAACCCAACGCGCCCACCGTGAGCGCGATACTGTAAGGCCGCAAAGGTTCCAGCCAAGCCCACCTACCGGCCGAGCCGGTGGCACCCGCCAGCAAAGTGAGCAAGGGGGCGGTGCAACAGAGAGAAGAAACAAAGGCGGTCAGTAGCCCGGTCAATCCGGCGAGTTTCATAGCTTCGTTATCATTATGGCCCCAAATTAAGCAGTCAGCAAAGGGGCGGTTTGCATCGATTCAAGGTGTTCCAACAGCGAATGTAAAATGCCGGTTGATTCTGTCCGCAATGAATAAAAAACAGTCTGGCCGATTTTGCGGGCCTGGATCAATTGCGCGTCCTTGAGCTTACGCAAATGTTGGGAAACAGCGGGAATGGTCATGCCCAAAATGTCGCTCAAATCGCATACGCACAAATTGCTTTCTTCCCGCAACAGATAAATAATTTTGAGCCGGTTGGCATTGCCTGCCAAATCCAGCACCTGAGCCAATCGGTCAAAGGCCGGCCCGACATATTTTATTCTCTCGGTACATTGACGAATCTGCTCTTGATCGGCAAAAACGCGAACACAGTTTGGGGAATTTTCCATTTTGGAACAAAGGTAAGCAATTTGCTTATTTAAGCAAATTCTTAAATACTTGAATCTATACAGCGGTATTTTTGCGAAAGAGAAGCAATCGATCTTACTAGAAAAATATGAAATCACTCATGCTTACAGGGTTAGCCTGGCTGTTCGTCTTATCCTGCCAGGCTCAGACAAAAACAACAAAGACGATGGAAACCGAAGCCGTTATGAAAAAGAAAATCGCTCTGACCTGCAAACTCACGGACAAAGACCAGATTAAGCGCATGAATGAATTACACCAGACACTTTTTAAGAAAGTGTCGCGCGCCGTAGAGCATCCCAACAGCTACGAGCTGGTTTTTGAGAAGTCAGATAATGCCATCGTTGGCGAGTTGGCCGAGTTTATCAAATTCGAGCGGCTATGCTGCCCCTGGCTGGTCTTTCAGCTGACCTTCCAGCCTGAAGAAGGCCCTATTTCTCTGGAAATGGGTGATTCTGCTGAAACCAAAGAAATGGTCTATTTGGTGATGGAACTCGACAAACTCGACAAGCGCGCCGTTCGATAGATCCTGCTGCGCGGGGCACTTAAAAATGGGTTCCTCTTAATTCCGGAGTGCGTAAAAGAAGATCGTAGATCATAATTGTTCCGAGTTTTGGAAATGGACTCTGACCGTGTGAACTTCCAAAAAATCGGAATGCAGCACAAGTAATTTTCGGCCCGTCAGTTGCCGAATTAAATGCTCGTTGATCGCTTCATCATTGCAATGAACCCGAACCCGGCAAATGCGAAAATCTTCGTTAATCTGAAACTGCACCATTACGATGCCCTGAATGCGGCTGTTTGCACCATGGGGCGGTGTTATCATCCGGGTGAGCTGTTCACCGATGGCGGGCCGCGTTTTCATCTTCCAGTCATCACCCTGGGCGGGGTAATGACTGGAAAAAAGTAGGCTTGCCAGAATCAGGATGGTTTTCATCGCTCATCAGCGGGCAATGCGTAGTGCCTCGGCGTAAGCATCGGGCAATTCGCTTTGTTCAACGGCCTGGGCCGCTTTCTCTACATCGTAGGCGACACGCACGAATTCCACGACAACCCCTTCGCGTGTACCTGGACGCGCCGTTTCATCAACGGTCAACAGCACATAACCGGCCCTCGGATCACCGTCTTTCGGCTTGCCGACGGAACCGATATTGATGGCATGGCGGAAATAAGTCTCTTCCCCCTCCGGTTCCGCGCTGACCACTTTGTGAAAGGGTTTATGCGTATGGCCAAAACAAAGCACATCGGCTCCCGAGCCCTCGATCACGCGGCCCAAACTGCGGTTGCCCCGATCCTCAAACAGATATTCATTCACGCGCCGGGGGCTGCCATGCACCAGCAGCAGCGTGAATGGGGTTTGTTGCTGCCAAAGATGTTCGGGGTCGTTGCCCAATTCAAATTCGACCCGAATATGGGTTGGGAGCGTGCACAGATAGTTTCGTTCATCATCTCCCACCTGGGCATTGGTATAGGCAATGGACACTTTGCCGTTGGCCTTTTCCTGCTCCTCTTTGTAGGCGCATCCGCAATCATCGGAGCTACGACCGATACCATAATCATAATTCCCGGCAATCGTCGGAATACCACGTTTGCGAATGGTGCGGATCACTTCGTTCGGCCAGATGTTGTAACCGACCAGATCACCCAAACAATACACCGCGTCAGGCTGGCGGCTGTCAATGTCGGCCAATACCGCTTCGAGCGCGGGCAGATTGGCGTGAATATCCGAAAACAGGGCAATTTTCATGCGTGTTTTTGAAAGGCTTTTTTATAATGGGGGGCAAACTTCTTCTCTTGTTTCAGCGCAAAATTGACCATCAGAATCAGCACCGGCACTTCGATCAGCGGACCAACCACGGCGGCAAAGGCCGCTCCGGAATTGATACCGAAGACAGCGATGGCCACCGCAATTCCAAGCTCGAAATTATTGCCCGCTGCGGTGAAGGCCAGTGACGTAGATTTGCCATAATCGGCTCCGGCTCGTTTCGAGAGATAGAAGGCCGAAAAAAACATAATGGCAAAATAGATCGTCAGCGGAATGGCGATACGCACCACATCGAGCGGTATAGATACGATCAACTGCCCTTTAAGGCTGAACATGACGACGATAGTAAATAGCAGCGCAATAAGAGTTATAGGGCTGACGGCGGGCAAAAAGCGTTCCTCATACCACTGGCGGCTGAATAGACGCGTGAGGATGATGCGCGAGAACAACCCGGCCAGAAATGGCACTCCCAAATAGATAAAAACGCTCTGGGCTACTTCACCAATCGTAATATTGACCGTGTAGCCTCTCAGCCCGAACAAGGGCGGTAGCACCGTAATAAAAACGTAGGCATAGACCGAATAGAACAGCACCTGGAAAATGCTGTTGAAAGCTACCAGGCCAGCGGCATAGAGCCGGTCGCCTTTGGCCAGGTCATTCCAGACGATCACCATGGCAATGCAGCGGGCAATGCCGATCATGATTAAGCCGGTCATGTATTCGGGTTTATCAGGTAGAAAGACGACCGCCAAACCGAACATTAACAGCGGGCCGATAATCCAGTTTTGTAACAGTGACAGACCGAGGATTTTGGTATTGGCAAACACCTTCGGCAACTCACTGTAACGCACTTTTGCCAGCGGTGGGTACATCATCAGCACCAGGCCAATAGCCAATGGAATGTTGGTCGAGCCGGAATTAAACCCATTGATGAAGCCCTGCGACTGTGGAAAGAAATACCCGATACCCACGCCGATCAGCATGGCCAGGAAGATCCACAGCGTTAGAAAGCGGTCGAGAAACGAAAGTTTAGGCATGAGTGGCTTGGCTCGTTACGTTGTCTTCGATGAATTGTTGGCTGTACGCTTTGATTTGGTCACGTACCGCACGAAACTGCGCCAAACGATCATCACCGGGGGTGTGTGAAGGGTCGGTGAAGCTGTGATGCACCTTCTTAGCCGTGGACGGGAAAAACGGGCATTGCTCACGGGCATTGTCGCAAACGGTAATTACATAATCGAGCGGTAGGCTGGTGTATTCGTCGGCATGGTTAGAGGTGTGATGGGAAATATCAATTCCATCCTCGGCCATGACCTGAATCGCCAACGGATTGACCCCGTGGGGAGCAACGCCCGCGCTGTAAACTTGGCCGCTCTCCCCCGCGAAATGTTGCAGATAGCCGTGAGCCATCTGGGAACGGGCGGAATTGCCCGTGCAAAGCACTAGGATATTTTTCATAAGGCTTTTCTTTTTGTCGTTGTTTCCTCGATTAGCAGCATCCCGAACCTGGCTTGCAGGGTGCAGCAGCGGTCGAACCGTCGGCGGGCTTCTGGGCGAATACGGTCACGCTGTAGATACCTCTATCTTGCTGGCGGTATTCAGCCACTCCATCTGCCGATAGGTAAGTTTGCAGCACATCATCAGGCAGGGTAATTTCGCGCTCCTTCTGAACCTGAATGTTGGTAAATCCGGCATCCTCTACGAGCTGCAAATAAGCGTCCTTCTGAATGGCTCCTGATACGCAGCCCACATACATTTCTGCGTCATGTTGCAAGCCTTCGGGCAACTCGCCTTTCAATACAATGTCAGAAATGCTGAAATGGCCGCCCGGCTTTAGAATGCGGAAGGTTTCGGAAAAGGCTTTCTGCTTATCGGGAACCAAGTTCATCACGCAGTTGCTCACCACCACGTCAGCCAGATTCTCAGTCAAAGGCATGTCCTCAATGTCGCCATAGACGAATTCGACGTTGGTAATGCCCAGTGCTTTGGCATTTTTGCGAGCGCGGTCGATCATGGGCGGGGTCATGTCCAGGCCGATCACCCGGCCCGTTTCGCCGGTTTCAGCGCGGGCCACAAAGCAATCATTGCCAGCCCCTGAGCCCAAATCCACAACCGTATCACCGGGTTTGATCTGGGCGAACTGCGTAGGCAGGCCACAGCCCAATCCCAAATCGGCATCAGCCACGTAGCCGTTTAGCTCCTGGTAATCCTGAGCCATGACAATCGGCACGTTCGCGTCGATCTCCGGGCTGCAACATGATGTCGGGCCACAGCAGCCATTGGCATCAGGTTGTTCAGCAATCGCGCCGTATTTCTGGCGCACGACTTCTTTGATTTGCTCGGCGGTTTCCATATTTTTCTTATTGGTATAATGTAATATTGCGATTGATTTAGGCAAAAAAACACCTGCCGATTGACTAGCAGCAGGTAGCAGGTACGAACGTATCAAATAACGCACCGAACGCATGTTGGGCTTCTTCCCATACAGGGGGATTGATGCAGTAGCACACACGGGGCGGGTTGATTTCGCCCTGAATGATGCCGATGCGTTTTAGCTCCTTCAAATGCTGGGAAACGGTCGCCTGGGCCAAATTCAATTCGCCCACCAGATCACCACAGACGCACGTTTTCTTGGCAATGAGCATTTGCAGGATGGCTACCCGCGCGGGATGCGCGAAGGCTTTGGCTAAATCCGCGATGCGGTTCTGCTTTTCAGTGAATATTTCGGTTTTGGTTAATCCCATGCAGTAAAGGTAACAGAAAATTTATTCATTGCAATATTACGATGGAAAATCTATAAGTGTCATAATAAACGCCTGTTTACGCGCGACGGTCGACGAACATTTGACGTTAGCATCAATTTATGTAGCCTACAGTACAGCCATCACAGTCTGGCCGACGAACACGCTCATGCGGCCGCCGAGCATCATGCCGAAGGCCGCGACAAAGAGCACTCAGACCAAGTAGCCTGATCGCAGTGCATCCCCGCCGTCTCCCGTAAATAAGACCCGTAATCAATTGACCACGGGTCTTATTCGTTATGCATCACTTGAACTTGAGGTTTTGTACCCGCACGGCGTTCAGAATGGCCAGCATCGCTACACCCACGTCGGCAAAGACCGCTTCCCACATCGTGGCCAGCCCACCCGCGCCCAGGATCAGGACAATCGCTTTCACCACCATTGACAGGGTAATATTCTGCCATACAATTCGGCGGGTAGCGCGGCCAATGTCGATGGCGGTAGCAATTTTGGATGGTTCGTCATTTTGAATAATGACGTCGGCGGTCTCGATAGTAGCATCCGACCCTAAGCCGCCCATCGCCATGCCTACGTCGGCCAATGCCACGACCGGCGCATCGTTCACCCCATCGCCCACAAAAGCCAGCTTTGCTTTAGGGTTGCCCACCAACTCGGCTTTGAGCCGCTCGACCTCCCGAACTTTGTCTTCGGGCAGCAGGTCGCCATGCCACTCGTCCACGCCCACCTGTTTGGCGACCGCTTCCACAACAGCCCCTTTGTCACCCGACAGCATGACGGTACGGATACCATCGGCCTTCAGGCGTTTTACTGCGTCGGCAGCATCGGGTTTCACTTCGTCGGCGATGGTGAAATAACCCGCAAACTTTCCGTCGATGGCGGTCATAACGATAGTGAACGGAATTTTCGTTAGCTCCTCATCGAACGGAACGTTGAATTTATGGAGCAGCTTGGCATTACCGGCCAGCATTTCCTTCCCTTCGACGGTCCCCTTCAAACCATGTCCGGCAATTTCTTCCACATTTTCGACTATTACCGACTCGTACCCTTTTCCGGCATGTTCAATGATGGCTGTAGCGACCGGATGAGTCGATTTGCTTTCCAGCGCGGCTGTTAACCGGGCTAATTCGGTTGCGTCGATACCAACGGGTTTGACTTCCTGCACCTTGAACACGCCTTTGGTCAACGTACCTGTCTTGTCCATGACAACAGTTTTGACCTGCGTCATCAAATCCAGAAACACCGATCCTTTGAACAGAATCCCCTGTTTCGACCCGGCCCCAATGCCGCCGAAATAACCCAGCGGAATGGAGATCACCAGCGCACACGGACAACCAATGACCAGAAACACCAAACCCCGATACAACCAGTCAGCAAATTGGTAATCCCCAACAAAGAAATACGGCACGACCGTAATCAGCACGGCCAGCAAACAGATAATGGGCGTGTAGATTTTGGCGAAGCGGGCAATGAACTCCTGGGTCTGAGCCTTGCGGCCGGTGGCCTGTTGCACGAGTTTAAGAATCCGCGACAGCTTGGAATCCTGATAGGGCGTGGTCACATCCATCTCCACCAGCGACTGCCGGTTAATCATGCCGGCCAGCACAGCCTCCCCTTTCCCAATGGTGCGGGGTACGCTTTCCCCCGTCAAAGCGGCCGTGTCGAACGTACCTGAAGAAGAACGCATGGTGCCATCCAGCCCTACTTTTTCGCCGGGTTTAATCTGAATCACATCGCCAACAGCCACCGTCGCGGCTTTTACGGCTTGCGCCTGTCCGTTCTTGAGTACCGTCACTTCGTCGGGACGCACATCGAGCAGGGCTTTGATACTGCGACGCGCCCGTAGTACGGCGGCATCCTGAAACAATTCACCGATGGTGTAAAACAGCATAACGGCCACGCCTTCGGGGTATTCGCGGATACCAAACGCACCGAGCGTTGCCACACCCATCAGGAAAAATTCGGTGAACACGTCGCCACGAAGGATGCTGCTCCAGGCCCGTTTGAGCACTGGCCAGCCAACGGGCCCGTAGGCCGCTACGTACCAGATAAGCCGAATCGGGTCTTTGAACCACCCTTTCGCATAATTATCCAGCGCGATACCGCCCAAAAGCAGCACCAGACTAATGATGGCCGGGGCGTAGGTACGCCAGGTTTGCTCAGGGCCTTTTTTAGCCGGAGCAGCATCGGCTGCGGGTGTGGTGCCTTCTTCGATGAGGTCAACATCGTCACCGTGATCGTGACCGTCTTCGTGGTTATGGTCGTCTGCCATTGTCTTATTAGAATTCGATGAAAAAATTAAGTACGGCCAGCCCAACGAGCGTCAGGCCGGTAATCAGGTTTTCGTTATGCTCGAACCAGTGCGGATTGACCCTACTCAGGCCCCGCCTTCCCAGTGTCACCATCCCCAGCATCCCCGACAGCGTGACCACATTGTAGATCAGGGCTACCTGCATCACGGCTCCCCAGCCCTTCGCGCCCGCGCTCAGGAAATACGCTTCGATTTCCAGACAGGGCGACAAAAACATGGCTACTCCTAACGACAGCAGCAGGGCCGAAAACGAACGGTTTTTCCGAACGGCTCCCGCGTCGATGTGGTCATGTACATGCCGGTGACGTATATGCTGCATTAAGTACCAGAGGCCCAGGGCCAGCAACAGCAACGGAATCGCCCGCTCGGACAGGCTATGGTAGTTTTCGGCCAGTTGCCAGCCCGCCAGACCCACCAGTATCCCCAGCAGCGTCGTGCTGACGGTGTGGGCCAGTCCCGCGATGGCCGTTACGGTCAGCGTTTGCCGAAGGCTCCACCGCTCCGTTTGGCCGATGGTCACAAACGGGAGCCAATGGCTGGGAATCAGGGCGTGTAGCAGGCTCAGCGTCAGGCTACCCATAATGAGTGCTTCCATAGTTCTACTTCTACAACATTCGATGAGCGCAATGGTTGTTCAGTCGCGTTCCCGTTTCGCGGTGTAAAGCATTTGCCGGGAAATAGGGGTAACGGCTTTCTTCTGCCCTTTCGTCACGACGGGCCTGCCTGCCTGACCGGGTACAGTGCCATTTGCCGGACGCCTGGTCCGTTTCGCCGGTTTCCTGACGATGCCGAACAAGACAGCCAGCCGGTACAAACACCACCCCAGCAGGCCCAGCGTGAACGCAACCACAACCAAGAGCTGCACGATAAGAAAGGTCTGAAACATAATTGCGTCAAAGAATAAAGTACGCGGGCGCGGCCATTGGCTGTTCGGCCACAGCCGCGCCCGATAATTGGGTTAAACTCAGTTCGATCCCGTTTGCAATGGCCGTGACCGGCGTATCGGTAGGCATATTCTCAAACGGGTCCTGTAATTGAATGGCACTTTTTTCGATCAGGAAGAACGCCGAGGCAATCAGCGTGACTACGGGCACTTCGACAAAAAACAAATTCTCGACGAAGCCGAACGGTAATATGGCCGTGAACAGGATGATAAACACCTGGAGATAGAACGTATAGGTTTTCGGGAAAACAGTGTTTTTAATGCGCTCACACCGCCCCATCGCGTCGGTAAGCCGGGTCAGCGTACTATCCACCTGAACTACCTGATAGTCGGTCAGGTAGCCATCCGATAACACCTGCCGCAGGTGATCCGCCTGGGCTTGCAGGATGGCCAGTGGGCGGTGCGGGGCTTCCACCACCGGAGCCTGTTCGGCAAGGGGGAGATACGTTTTCACCAGGTCTTCGGTAGGTTGCCCCCGCAACGTTTGCCCCAGCACGTAACACCAGCCAATTTGACGCCGGGCAAAAATCCGAATCGTCTCCGCCGGCGCAGCCTTATCGGGCAGGAACGTGCGTAGCTGACGAATCAGCGTCCGACTATCGTTGACAATGGTACCCCAGATGACGCGGGCTTCCCACCAGCGTTCGTAAGCCTGGTTGGTGCGGAAGGCCAGCAGCAACGAGATGCACGTACCCATCAGAGCCGGAATGGCCAGGGGAATAGCCAAAATCTCTAAACCAACAAAGTGCCGCAGGGTGAATATCAGGTTGGCAAACACAAAGACCGACAAGGCTTCGTAGCGGATATTACCCAGCAAAAACGGTAAGGGAATTGATCGGTTCAATAGCATAGTCTTACGCTTGACGGATTATTGACGTTTATAATAATTGAGTGTAACCGACGAGGCACTGGCCCGCTCGCTCAGGGTATAGAATCCATTGCCCGCTTTATCGAACGCGATGGCTTCGCCCTGCGGCTCGATCTGGTAGGGAACCGGGGCAGGGTTGTCTTTCAGCAGCGCACCATTGATGGTTTCATCCTTGGCGCGTGGCCATCTGGACACACTGACGTACGTCTTGAGCAGTATCTGCTGACCATCGGGGGAAATGCTTCCCGACGTGACAAGACTCAGCGGCACTTCACCTTTAAATGTGGCCGTCGAGACGGTGGACGTACTCTGCGGAAAGGGCAGATGATAAAGCCGGCCTGCGGGCGACTCTTTGGTTACGATCCACAGATCGCGGGTGAGCGGATCGAGCAGGATTGCTTCGGCATCACGCGGCCCATCGGCGTAGCGGAATGCAATCCGGTCAATGGCTGTAATCGGATCACTCAGTGTTTTCGGCTCTACCAACCGGTAGATGTAATTCTGGTCGTTTTGCTTACCATTATCACCAATATCGGCCAGATACAGGTAAGAAAGCCCCGCCTGTGGGCCAAGGCCAACGGCTATGTCCTCCCAATCCCGATTGGCAACGCCGGGCAGAGAAAGCCGCCCCGCCAATTTGCCTTCCGCTGTCAGTAAATTCAGCTGAGCTGGGTTGCCGCTATCTTCTTCGACCCAGAGGTGCCCGTCCATGGTTCGGCTATCAGCTAAACCCGACGCTTCGTCAATAAGTCCCGGCTCAACGGGTACCCGCAGCGGAACCGAAGCAAAAGTAATGGTGGCTGGGCCAGTTGAATCGGCTGGCGTGCAACCGCCTGCGGCTACTACCAGCATAACCAGCAAAATGGAATAAGGATGCATCATCGCGATTGTAGGGTATTATCTTCGCAGTGGTTTACAAGTTGGTTAGTGTGTTGGTGCATTGGCCCGCCCGCTCGGGTTGAAGAGCAATGTGCTGAATGTTGTATTGGGTCGTCAGCCGACCGGCCACATCCCCGATGCGGCCCGTCAGTTCCCCACTCGTCAGCGAGGCATCGGCTACTACGTGACCACTCATGACCACAATACCCGAGGTGAGCGTCCAGATGTGCAGATCGTGTGCGTTGCTAAGTCCCGGCACCGAATTAATGGTCTGCTCCACATCGGATACGTCCAGGTCGTCGGGCGTCGCCTGGAGCAGAATATTGACCGATTCCATCATCAGCGACAGCGTGCGCGGCAGGATAAACAGGCCGATGATCGCGCTGAACAGCGGGTCGGCGTAGTACCAGCCCGTGTAGGTCATCACGAGTCCCGCAATAATGACCCCCACTGAACTGAGCAGATCACTGACCACTTCAAAGTAGGCGCCCTTGACGTTCAGGCTGTCTTTGGCTCCCCGCCGAAGCAGGTAAATACCGAGAATATTGACGGCCAAGCCCACCAGGGCTACCAGCGTCATGTTGCGGCTGTCCACGGCAGGCGGATTGCGAAACCGGCCGTAGGCTTCGTAGAGAATATACAGGGAAATCCCGATCAGGATCAGGGCGTTGACAAAGGCCGACAGGATCTCCAGCCGGTAGAAGCCGTAACTGCGCCGGGCCGTAATCGGCCGGCGACTCATCCAGTTAGCAAACAGGGCCAGCGCCAGGCCAATGACATCGGTGAGCATGTGGGCCGCGTCTGAAAGCAGGGCCAGACTGTTGGTCCAGTAGCCGACGACGACCTCGACTAAAAAATACGTGAACGTCAGGCCAAAGACAATGCGCAGATTTTTATTGAAGCGGCCGGCTGCGGACGCCGGTTGTTGGGGTAGCGTAGTCATTGATTTAAAGGGGCGAACGATGCCGTTCAACTGATTAGGGTTTAAAGGGCAGTTTGACCAGTTGCTCGATCAGCAGGATCAGTACGTGAATGATTTTGCCGTGTACTTCCTGAATCCGGTCGGCAAAACCCACATGGTGAACCCGGATCTCAACGTCGGCCCGGCCCGCCAGCCTTCCGCCGTCGTTACCCGTTAGAAGCACAACCGACATACCTTGCTGACGGGCGGCTTCTACGGCCCAGACTACGTTGGCTGAATTGCCGCTCGTGCTGATACCCAGCAGGACATCGCCCGCCCGACCCAATCCTTCGATGAAGCGGGAAAACACAAACTCATAGCCGTAATCATTGCCCACGCAGGACAGATGGCTTACATCCGCAATGGCCAGACCGGCCAAGCTCTGGCGATCATGACGAAAACGGCCCGATAGCTCCTCGGCGAAGTGCATAGCATCGCAAAGCGAGCCGCCGTTGCCGCAGCTCATAACCATATGGCCTCCTCTAAGCGCGTCCGCCATGAGACGGGCGGCCCCTTCGATGGCCGCCAGATTGGCCGGGTTGTTCATGAACGTGCTGAGAACAGTTTGAGCCTCGGTTAACTCACGCTCAATAAGCGATTGTAGAGTTTGCATAGGAAGGCGCGGGTTTGTTTGTCGTTTATAACAGACTGGAAACGGTGTTAATCGTCAGGGCGATGATGAGCGTATTAAACGCAAAAGACAAGACACCATGCAGCAGCGTCAGTCGGCGAATCGGTTTGGCAGTAACGGCCACATCGGATACCTGAAAGGTCATGCCCACCACAAAGGAATAGTACGCAAAATCGAGGTAGTCGGGCGGTTCTTTCCCCGGAAAGTCCAGCCCCCCCACCTGCCGGGTATCATTAGCATCGTAGTAGTACAGGTGGGCATAGTGCAGCGTGAACGTGCTGTGCATCAACACCCACGAACTAACGACCGTCAGGCCCGACAGCAGCACGTGGCGCGTGGCTTCCGGGGCCGACAGCCCTTTCACCGATCCCAGCAACACCACAACGGCCAGCAGACTCACCAACGCTCCGCCGACGGTAAACAGAAAGATGACCGGACGGCTTTCGTCTTCCCGTTGAGCCACCCGGCAGGCATCCGCCCGGCCGATAATCAGCCAAATGAACACCAGCACGGTTAGTGTGTATCCCAGCCAGGCCAGCAGGATACGGGTCTGCCAGCCGAACCAGCCAACTGTTACCAGCCCAACCAGCGTTCCAACGCCCAGGGCGATCAAAGACCGGGACAAAGCCGATAGCCTCGGCTGATACGTGTTTTCTTTTTTCATGTACCGCGTTCGTTTTCGGTAAACCAGTCCCAGGCGGCTATCTTCTGGTCTAAGGGAAAGGCCCGCAGTTTGGCCCGAAAAATGGTTTGCATGACGGGCGTGATCAGGGTTAGGGTATCCGCCGTACCGACCAGGGCAATGCGGTCAAAATCCGCCGTTACCGTCAGGTCGAACTGTAAATCCCGCCATAGCTCCTCCGGTTTCCAGCCCCGGAAGTATTCCATTTCCCAGTACAGACGGGCTGAGGGGGCACTGTGCAGGGCGGTATCCAGCAGGGGACGCAAATCGTAGTAGTCATCCGCCGTGATGAAGTCCCCCACCAGCAGGGCCAGCCGACCGGGTTGATTGCTGATAATCTTGTACATAAGTAGTCGGGTTACTTAGAATGGGGGTTGTCAGGCCACTATTCCCAGGATCAGAAACAATAAAAAACCCGCAAAAAAGGTGGCCGTCAGCCAGGGCTTCTCCTTTCCTTCGTGGGCTTCGACCAGCAACTCCTCAGTCACCAAGAACAGCAGAGCCGCCAGCCCGAACGATAGCACCAGGTCCAACGCCGTTTCGGACAGGTTCTGCAGCAGGGTGGCTCCCCCCACCGCGCTGACGAAAAACAACGCGGACAAACCCAGCATAATGCTGATAATGCGGGTGCGGGGTACGCTGCCTTCGGTCAGGTAAGTTGCCGTGGCCAGCCCCAGCGACAGCACCTCGACACCCAGCGCAAAGGCCAGCAGAACGCCTTCTTTGGCCCCGGCCGCAAAGCCGACGCCCAGTAACAGCCCGTCGATGACAATGTCGATACCGATAACCAGCAGAAAAGCAACCGGCAACCGGCCCGCCGGTGCTGATTTGGCTGCTTCTCCACCTGTGGAATCAGGGGCGGCCGTTTCAGCCCACTGGCGGATAAGGAGCATCAGCCCGATTCCCAGGCCAAACCCTAAAGCAGTCTGCCAGGGCTCATGCAACCGAACGATGTCGGGCAGAATTTCAACCGCCACGACGGAAAAGACCACGCCGGCGGCAAAATGCAGAATCGCCGAACGTACCTGCACCCCAAACCGGATAAACAGGGCCAGCAGCCCCCCGCCCGTCAGGGCGAGGGTTGGCAACAGGGCGTAGGTGATAATCTGTTGAAAGAGCGGAGTCATAGAAAACCTTTATTTTGTATAGCGAAACAATAAGTACGTAACCAATCCATCTTTATCATGGTCGTAAGTACCATGTTGAATGCGAATAGCCCCGTTTGCCCCTTTCAGACGTCCTGTTTTTTGTAGTTCATCCTCTACTTGCTGGTGGACCGAGTAAATCGATCCGAACGTATGAATAGTAATCGTTCCGATCCGCTCCATCGCAGAGGGCAGATCGCGCTCCAGTAAAAAGACAGTGACACCTGTTGAATCTGCCGGTGTTCCGGCACTCGGCGTGCGTTCAATGGGCCGGTACTGCGGAAATGAAGCGCAGCCAATAGTCAGATAAAGCATCGATGCCGCCAGACAAGTACTTACTACAGGTTTCATTTCAGTCCGGGTTTAGCGTGTAATACACCCGAATCGAAAAATCAAACGATTCCCCGTGGGTCTCGATGCCGATAGTCAGGCTTTCCCAAACCGCAAACGTGCGGCCAATCCGGGCTTCGTCGGGTTTCTCTGGTAGCGCGTACGCATACATTTCTTCACTCCACAGCACCAAATCCGCTTCATCCGCAATGGATAGCGACAGGGCCGGGTAGTGGGCAAACGTTAACTCGTTTTCCGATACCAGGCGATCCACCCGCACACTGCGAATGTCATCGCGGGTGTGCAGGTGAACCTTATTACCCGAAGGCGTGAGCAATACAGAGTCAGTTCGTTCCATGCGGTTAGTGTCCATGTCCGCCCCCTTCATCGCCCCCGGCACTGGCCGACAGTATATCATACGCACCCGCCAGCACGACCTGGGCATCGGCCGCTACGCCGGTGGGCAGGGTGACGGACCTGTAGCCGTTCTGAGCAGCACCCGCCCGCACCGGCACGGGCCGGAATCGGTAGTGAACCAACCCTTCGTGGTCCTCTTTCCCGGCATACACAAAAATCTGGCTGCTATTGCCCGACTGCACCACCGCTGGTTCGGGCAGGGCGGGTTCGGTAGCCGCGCCGGTTTCGACAACCGCCTTGACAAACGTACCCGGACGGAGCGCACCCGAAGCCGGATTGTCTAAACTTGCATAGACCTTCACTGTCCGGTCGGCATTAACTTCGCGGTTGATGAGTTTGATACGCCCGGTTCGTTCGCCCGCTACGCCAACGACGGATAAACGCACCCGCTGCCCGACCTGCATCCGGGCCAGATCACCCTCGAACACCGTCAGTTCGGCCAGCAAACCAGCCGCGTTTGTGAGTTCAAAAAGTACATCGTTGGCCGCTACATAACTGCCCCGGTTCACGTTAACCTGCGTCAGCGTACCGCCGATGGGGGCGCGGACACTCATAGTGCGGGTGATGGTTTCGGGAGTCAGCTTTGCCGCGTTCACGCCCAGGATAGCCAACTGCTGGCGTAAGCCACCTATCCGCGCCCGCAACATACCTAATTGCGACGTTGCCTGTTGCAGCGTTTTAAGCGCACCCACGTTTTCGCGGCTCAACTCACGTTGCCGCTCGTATTCCTGCTGCTGATACGTCAGTTGGCTCTGGGTTTCCAAGTACTCCTGCTGAATGCGGATAAACTCCGGGTTTTCGAGCACGGCCAGCGTTTGACCCTGCCGCACCGGCGTACCCGCCAGTAGATTGGCCGATTTGAGAATGCCGCCGTAGGGCGACGAAACCGACACCTGTTGGCCGGGCGGCACCGTCAGCGACCCGTTCACGCGGATCAACTGGCTCATTTGCCGCTGTTCCAACCGGCCTAATTTTACCCCGACGGTCTGGTACTGGGCTTCGGTCAGTTCAATTAAGCCCGCTTCTTCTTCTTCGGCGCCCTCGACGGGTTGCCCGGTCTTGGGTTCGGCTTCGTGGCCGCTGGCTCCTACGACGGTTGTGTCGGCGTTGCCCCCTTCGGCAGATTGTTTCTTGCAGGCGGTCACGGTAAGCAGCGAAAGCAGGAAAATATGGCTGATAATCAGATGAATTCGTTTCATTAGTCGATGCGTCCCAACAAGAAGTCGAGATTGATTAAGGTTTGATTTAAGTCATTGAGAGCCGCTAAATAGCCGGTCTGAATCTCGCTGACGGTTCGGAGGTTTTGCAGTAATTCGACGTACCCGATTTCGCCCGCCCGGTACGACTTTGTAACCTGCTCCCGAATCAGCGCGGCCTGGGGCAGAGCCGATTCGCGGTAGTAGGTCAGGGCCTGCCGGTCTTTCTGATAACTCTGAATCGTAGTGGCTACTTCACCTTTCAGGCTACGCTCGCGGGCCGTGCGCTGGGCCTCAGCGCGTTGCTGACCAATTCGGGCCGCAGCAACGCGGGCTTTAAGCGGCTTAGCAAACAGCGGGATCGACACGCCCACCTGCCCGTAGGTGAAGCGGTTGCCGAACCCGTAGAACCGATCACCTCCTCCGTCGGGCAGCGTCTGAAACCCCTGGAGTGACTGGTTGGTGAGACCCACCGTGAAGTCGGGTTTGAGCCGGGCCGCTTCCACGTCAGTTTCGCGCCGGGCCACCTCGATCTGACCACCCAACAGGGCCAGTTCGGGGTTTTGCGCCAGCATTGACGAGTCAACGATGGGCAGGGTACGCTCGGTCAACGGCACATCGGGAACGGTTGGCGGGGCAAAACTGGCCAGCAGGGTCTGCAACTGCCGGGCCAGAATCTGCGCGTCTAAGGCGTTTTGGCTCAGAGCGGTTTGGGCCTGTCGGCGTTGCACCTCGGCGGCTGTCTGTTCCAATAACGTCCCCTCGCCCGTGCGCCGACGTACCTCGGCCCCCCGCGCAATGGCCGCAAATAAACTATCTTGGCTACGAAGAAAAACAGCCTGTGACTGCACGTACCAAAGTTGGTAATACGTGGCTTTCACCTGCCGGGCCAGGTCGGCGCGGGTTAATCGGCCTTCGGCTTCGGCCCCGGCCGTGCGGGCATCGGCTAATGAACGCAGCCCCCGCACCAGGGCCGGATTGGGCAACCGCTGCCCGATGGTAAACGACTGGTCGACATAACGGCTGTTGTACTGGCCGAAAGTGGTGGAAATATCGGTTTTGCCCACGTCGCCCGCCGTTGCCCGCAAACTTTGCTGGTAGCCCACATTGAGTTGCGATACCCGCAGTTGGGGGTTATTGCTGCCTGCCTGTTGCAACGCCTGAGCGAGCGAAAGACCGCTCCCGGTTCCGATTTGGCCCACGCCGGGTTGAGCCGTAACCTGAGCATTCGCGGTTAGCGACCCGAACGTACCCAGACCAATCAACCCGATCACCAGCCAGTTAGCTATTGAAACCGCTACCGGTTCGGATATTGCTTTCGGTTGACCGAATTTTTTACCGAACCGCCGTTCGATCAACACGTATAGCACCGGCAACACAAACAGCGTCAACAGCGTGGCCGTAAGTAGCCCGCCGATTACAACCGTTGCCAGCGGCTTTTGCACCTCGGCCCCGGCTGAACTCGACAACGCCATCGGCAGAAAACCGAGCGAAGCCACCGTCGCGGTCATCAGCACGGGCCGCAGCCGCACGGCTGTTCCGGCATAAATGACCTTCACCAAGTCGGTTTCTCCCGCCAGCCGCAGCCGGTTGAATTCGCCGATGAGCACAATCCCGTTCAGTACGGCCACCCCGAAGAGGGCAATGAACCCCACGCCCGCCGAAATACTAAACGGCATATCGCGCAGCCACAAGGCCAAAATACCCCCAATGGCCGCCAGCGGAATGGCTGAGAAAATCAGCAGCGACTGCCGGGCCGAACCAAACGTGAGAAACAGCAGCCCGAAGATCAGGGCTAAGGACACGGGCACCGCAATGGAGAGCCGGTCGCGGGCTTCGATCAGATTCTCGAACTGCCCGCCGTAGGTGACGTAATAGCCGGGCGGGAATTTGATCTGGCTATTAATTTTCTGTTGCAACTCCAGCACCACGCTTTCCACGTCGCGGCCCCGCACGTTGAAGGCAACGGACAGCCGCCGTTTGGCATCTTCGCGCTGAATCTGGTTGGGGCCTGGCCTGAGGTCCACACTGGCCAGTTGCGACAGCGGCACCGCCGGGCCGTCGGGTACGGGAATGGTCAGGGCGCGTACATCCTCAATGCTGCTCCGCCCGCTTTGGGCCAGCCGCACGGTGAGGTCGTAGCGTCGTTCGCCTTCGTAAACTAAGCCCGCACTCTGCCCGGCAAAAGCTGCCGAAACAGTCTGGTTCACCTCGTCCACGCTCAGGCCATAGCGGGCCAGGGCTTCTCGGTCTATCTGCACCACAACCTGGGGCAAACCCGATACCTGCTCCACATAGACATCCGTCGCCCCCGATACCTTGCTGACCAAGCCGTTGATTTGCCCGGCCAGCCGGGTTAGTTCGGCCAGGTCTTCGCCAAAAATTTTGACGGCTACGTCCTGTTTGGCTCCCGAAATCAGCTCGTTGAAGCGCATCTGAATGGGCTGCTGAAAGCCGAACTCCACGCCCGGAATCACTTCGAGGGCTTCGGCCATTTTCGTCGCTAATTCGTCTTTGCTGGTTGCCGAGGTCCACTGGTCCTGGGGTTTGAGGATCACCATCAGGTCAGTTGCTTCGATGGGCATGGGATCGGTCGGAATTTCACCCGCGCCGGTTTTACCGATCACTTCGCGCACTTCGGGAAACTGTTTCTTCAGCAATGCACTGGCCTGCAACACCTTGTCGATGGTTTGACTCAGTGAACTGCCCGTGCGCACCCGGACTTCCACGGCGAAATCACCTTCGTTAAGGTTGGGAATAAATTCGCCACCCAGCGTCGTAAAAAGCCAGACAGCCCCGACCAGCAACGCGACCGACAGGGCCAGCACCAGGGTTTTCATCCGCATGGCTCCGCGCAGGGCAGGTTCGTAGCCCCGCTGGAAGAAGGCCATCATCCGGTCGGAGAAGTTTGGTTTATGCGAGAGATTTTTGCTCAGAAACAGGGCCGACATCATGGGTACGTAGGTTAAGGAGAGAATAAACGCCCCCGCAATGGCAAAGGCCACCACCTGCGCCATCGGCCCGAACATCTTGCCTTCAATCCCGACTAAGGCCAGAATCGGCAGGTAAACGATCAGGATAATGATCTCCCCAAAAGCCGCTGAGTCCCGAATCCGCGAGGCCGATGTATAAACTTCCTCGTCCATTTGCTCCTGCGTGAGCCGGGACAACTTGATGAGTCCCAGATGATGCAGCGACGCTTCCACGATAATCACTGCTCCGTCCACGATCAGGCCGAAGTCGATGGCCCCTAAACTCATCAGGTTGCCCGACACGCCGAAGAGGTACATCATACTGACCGCAAAGAGCATGGCCAGCGGAATCACCGAGGCCACAATCAGCCCCGCCCGCAGGTTTCCCAGAAACAGGATCAAGACGAAAATCACGATCAACGCGCCTTCGATTAGGTTTTTGGTGACGGTGCCGATGGCCCGGCCCACCAGTTCGGAGCGGTCGAGAAACGCGTGAACGTCCACGCCTTCGGGCAGCGTCCGGCGGATCTGTTCCATGCGTGTTTTGACCTGCCCGATCACCGTGTTGGCGTTTTCGCCTTTGAGCATCAGTACCAGGGCACCCACGGCTTCGCCTTCGCCATTGCGGGTCAGGGCACCGTAGCGCACGGCCGAACCAAATTGCACCGTGGCCACGTCGCGAATCAGCACCGGGGTTCGACCCGTAGTGCGCCGAACCACAATCCGCCCAATGTCGTCTAAGTTAGTCACCAGCCCCTCGGTGCGGATGAAATAGGCGTTGGGTTTTTTGTCAATATACGCTCCGCCCGTGTTCTGGTTGTTGCGCGAGAGGGCGGTAAACAAATCGCCGATACTCAAACCATAGGAGCGCAGCCGGTCGGGATCGATGGCGATTTCGTACTGCTTCAGCAAGCCCCCAAAGCTGCTCACATCGGCCACGCCGGGCGTACCCAGCAGTTGCCGACGCACCACCCAATCCTGAATAGAGCGTAGTTCGGTGGGCGAATAGCGGTTCTCAAAGCCGGGTTTGGCGTAGATTACGTACTGGTAAATCTCGCCGAGGCCCGTCGAAACGGGGCCGATGGTGGGTTCGCCCGTACCAGCAGGAATCTGGCTGCGGGCTTCAGTCAGGCGTTCGCTGATTTGCTGCCGCGCCCAGTAGACATCGGTTTTATCGGTAAAAACGATAGTGACCACTGAGAGTCCGAAGCGCGACAGTGAGCGAATCTCGACAATATTGGGAATGGTGGCCATCGTTTGCTCGATGGGAAAGGTAACGAGCCGTTCAATTTCCTGAGCCGCCAGCGCGGGGCTTCGGGTGATGACCTGCACCTGGTTGTTAGTGATGTCGGGCAGGGCATCGATGGGTAGCCGAGAGAGCGAGTAACCGCCCCACACGACCAAGGCCAGCGTAAACAGGCCAATAATGAGTTTATTCCGAATGGAAAAACGAATAATGGAATCCAGCATAAACGAATCTGAACAAATGGATAATAGGAGGATGCCATACACGCGCTAATCCCACAACCAGCTCTATCGAGCCAGGTATTGCGGAGTAATCAGCCGTGAACGGAAAGGGTGTTCAGACCCGGAGTTTGGGGGGTTGCCAGATGGCCGTAAGCGTATCGGACAAGGGAGCCGACACGTAATGAAACGAGACTACATCCATCGGGATGACTTCGACCGAAGGGAGGAGCGAGTAGCTGAAGTGGGTGAAAACGGTAATCGTGGCCGCGCAGCAGGCACAAGTACAAAAAGGCGAACAGGCATCATGCTCGTGGTGATGACCGGCATCCGACTCCGTGGTTGTGGCCGACAAAACCATAGCTATCCCCGACTGCCCGGTAGGGAGCAGCCGTTCATCTGCACAGGGCCAGAGGGACAGGCCCAGGAGATAGACAGACAACAGGAGGGTCAACCACTTCACAGCAACAAAGGTACGCTAAAGACTTATGCAACAGGTAGTCAAAAAGGAAACCGAATAACCCGCTTTTGAACAAAGTAAGCGGGTTATTCAGCAAATCGATAGTTAGGCTGCCATGCTATGCGCCCCTTGTGCCATCTGGCGGCAAGCCTCGGCGCACCGACGGCAGGCTTCGGCGCACTGTCGACAATGATCGGCATGATCGGCGTGTTTTTCGCACTCAGCCGCGCAGGCTTCGCAGATATGGGCGCAAAGCTGGCATACATCAGCCGCGTGGGGACTACCGCTGGCCATGAATGAAATAGCCGTGTAACAGATTTTGGCGCAGTCACGGTCGAGCCGGATACAATCCACCATCATCTTTACGTCCTGTTCGCCGAGACAGGCTTCGGCGCAGGCATCGCAGCTCACGGCGCAATCCTGACAAGCGTCGATACAATCCTGGTACTGCTGGGGGGACAAAGAAGTTGCCATAGTCGTTTTTAGTTTGGTTTACCTTTATTTCAACTGATAATCAGTAGATAGGTTAAATAGACTTTCCCCATTGGCTATTAATTTGGGCAACTTCCATAAATTTTGTAATTACCCTCCCGAATCCTGTAAATCATTCCTGTTTCAAAGCGTTTACCTTTGTTCCCGTAAACGTGTATCCAATGCGAACACCCCTTCATACCCGACTCATTTGCTGCTGGCTGGCCGTTCTGGTTCTAGTGAGTAGTATGGGGTTTGGTATGGTAGAACACTGGTGTCAACTACGCGGCCACTCGAAGACCTTGCTGGAGGCCCAGAGAAATTGCCCCAAACATTGCCAATCTGACGAAGTATCGGCTCCGGTTTCAGGCGAGCCAATCGTCAAAAGAGCAGCCTGCTGCAAGACAACGCTCACTTACGAACACCTTGACGTGAGCAGTTTTGTGGCCGATTATCATCCGTTACCGGCTCCTCAGCCAGCGGCTTTTCTGCCTAGTACCCAGTTCCGGCTTTTGCTGGCGGCTCTGCTGCCTCCCCCTTCAGCGGAACTCGTTCCCTCTTTTGCTGACACCCCGCTTCATCGAACGGGCCGGTTTCGGCTTACCTCCCTCTGTACCTGGCTTATTTGAGCCAACAATTCCTGTAGCTACTTGCTGGCGGACGGATTTAAACGTCCCGGTCGGCGGGTTTTCTGTGCGGTCCCGCTAAACGCGGTTATCCGCCCCCAGATGTGGCTGTACCAGCCAAAGCATCCCTTGCGGTTTGCTTTTGTCTAAACTGAGCAGGTTCTAATCTAAAGGACCGGGCTTTCGTTCGCACATCAGAAATTATTTCCACTAAACTATCTTTTTTCATGAATAACCGGATCACCGGGCGGTCGCTGTCTATGGCGGCCTTATTGCCCATGCTGGGCCTGTCTGCCTGCAACATGCATGATATGTCGTCCATGCAGGCTGAACTAAACATCAACTATCCGGCTGCTTACGTAGTCAACGCCGAGGGAAACAGCCTGTCGGTCATTGATCTGTCAAGCCAGCAAGTAAAGGAAACCATCTCTTTCGGCGAAGCGTCGGGCGGGCATGGCAGCATGACGATGAGTGATATGGTCATGTGGCCGCACCACATTTACCTCTCACCGGATGGCAGCAAACTCGGCGTTGGGGTGCCGGGTATGGACCTCAGCGCAGGCCATACCGGTGGCACGTCGGGCATGAGTGGCCGGGTGCTGGTGGTAGACCCTAAAACGGGCGCAACGACGGTCAATCAGCAAACACCGGTAATGAACCACAACGCCGTGTTTTCGCCCGATGGTTCCGAAATCTGGACCTCGCAAATGGATGATGCCGGCAAGGTATTGGTGTATAATGCGGCTACGATGGCATTAAAGAATACCATCGCCGTGGGCATGGAACCCGCTGAAGTAACGATATCTGCAAACGGGCAATATGCTTTCGTAGCTAATGGTATGAGCAATACGGTCACGGTCATCAAAATCGCCGACAAGTCGGTTGCCAAAACCATTCCAGTGGGTGATGACCCGGTAGGAGCCTGGCCGGGAGCCGATGGCAAGATGTACGTGGACAACGAAAAAGGCCAAAGCATTAGCGTGATCGACGTGGCGACCTTATCCGTTGTGGAAACCGTTAAGCTGGGTTTCACGCCTGGCTACGCGGCCTATCATCCTACCCGCAATGAGCTGTGGGTCAGTCAGGCCGGCACGGGAAACAAGGTAGCCATTTTTGAACGCATGAATAGTGGCTGGATGAAGATGGGTGAGGTTCAGACGGGCCTTGATGCTCATGCCATTGCCTTCTCCAAAGACGGCACAACGGCTTACGTCACCAATCAGGGGGCTGCTACGGTATCAGTCATCGACGTGGCGATGCGGGCCAAAACTAAAGACATTACCGTCGGCAAGAAACCGAACGGCATTGTACTCAAATACTAACACGATATATGAATTCACTACATAAAGTAATTACATCGTTCGCGCTTCTGGCGGGACTCTTTTCACAACCAGCTCTGGCTCAACTGAGCTTACCGGAACCCTCACCATCGGCGACAGTCAAACAGAAAGTTGGCTTTACGGACCTGACCATAGCCTACGCACGTCCGGCGGTTAAAGGTCGAACTATCTTCGGTGGGCTGGTGCCTTACGGTAAAATCTGGCGCACAGGTGCGTCCGATGCCACGATACTCACGATTACCGATCCGCTAACGGTTGGTGGCAAACCCCTCCCTGCCGGTAGTTATTCGCTCTTTACCATTCCAAATCGAGGTGAATGGACCATCATTCTAAACAAGCACATTGGTGGCCACGGGCTGGATGGATACGACGAGAAAAACGATGTGATGCGGTTCTCCGTCAAAACTGATTCGTCGGCCCGGTTTTATGAGTCGTTCACCATTGAGGTGCAGGATGTGGTCCGTAACCAGGCTACCATCTTTCTGACCTGGGCGAATACGTCGGTCCATTTCCCCATCGTCAGCAATGCCGACGAACGGATTACAGCGGAGATTATGAACCGCATTACCGTCAAAAAAGAAGATAAGCCCGGACTGTACTATCAGGCCGCGCTGTACTACTTCGATCAGGAGAAAGATACAAAGCAGGCCCTGACGTGGGTAACGAAGGCGGTCGAACTGAAACCGGCGTTCAACTACCTGCATCTGAAAGCTAAGCTCTTAGCCCGCGCGGGTGACTATAAAGGGGCCATTGCAGCCGCCCGTAAATCGGCAGAGGTGGCTGGTCAGGAAAAATTTACGGAGTACGTCACGCTCAACAACCGGCTCATTGCTGAGTGGGAAAAGAAGCAGTGATTTTATGAAAACGCATAATAGACTCTACGATGTGGGTTTTTGACAGATTACTCAGACCAATTAGGTCAACACGCTCCTCGGAATAATGGCTTTGCACTATGCAGTCAAGCCTGTTTAATCACTCAAACACAAAGAATACCATGAAAACCAAACTAACCGTATTTATGATGTTGGCCCTGCTAGTGGCCCTGCCTTCGCTGTTGTTCGCTCAATCGGCCAACTACAAACAACCGATGAGTATTAACGCCACCGGGCAAATCAAAGACGGGTCCGGCAAAGCTGTTGGCACAGTTTCCAAAGACCAGATGATTATGGATGCGAAAGGCCACAAAATCGCCTTTGTAGATGGACAAGGCAACCTTGTGGATGCGAAGACTGGCAAAAAAATGGGCAAGATGGGCAAAGACGGCAAAACCTACATGAATGCGAATGGCGACCTGATGTTCACAATTAAGGACAACCCGGACAATACGTGCGACATTTTCGATGCGAAGGGCAACAAGATCGGTAATGTATATGATGGCTACAAAGGCTCAGCCTGTGCGCTGCATTGCTTCACCAATGGATTGAATCCCCAAACGCACCGATCCAACTAACCCAAAAACGCCGGCCTAATGAACCGTACCTGGCACCTTCGCATTCGTAAGACCCACCGGTATCTGGGGCTATTTATCGGCATTCAGTTCCTGCTCTGGACGGTAGGTGGCCTGTATTTCAGTTGGTCGAACCTCGACGACATCCACGGCGATCACCTTAAACGACCGGTTGCCGGTTTTTCGGTCTCGCAGTCGCTGGTTTCGCCTTCGGTTCCGTTGCGGGCGTTGCAGCAGCAGGGCGTTGATTTCGTACTGAGCATCAACCTCATCGAGGTATTGACCCAGCCGGTATACCAGTTGAGTTACCGGATGCAGCACGGGGACGGTCACGCGATGAATCACACGCAGTTGTACGATGCCAGGACGGGGCAACTACGGGGCGAATTAACGCAGGCCGAAGCGACGGCGTTAGCCCAACAACGCTTTGCTGGCTCATCGGCTGTTGAACGGATCGAGTACCTGACAACAACCAATGGCCACCATGAGTACCGCGAAAAACCCCTTCCCGCTTATGCCATCACATTCCGGCAACCGGCTCATGCAACGGTTTATGTAGCGGCTCAACTGGGTACGGTGCAAAGTGTGCGAACCGACCCCTGGCGCATTTTCGACGTACTCTGGATGCTCCACACGATGGATTATGAAGGCCGCGACGATTTTAATAACGGGTTGCTCCGGGCTTTTTCGGTACTGGGCCTGTTGACCGTAGCATCCGGCTTTACGCTGTATTTCGTTTCATCTCCCCAATTACGGCGCAAGCCTAAATAGGCGACCAAATCATTGATTACCAACGCTTAAAATAAGCTTAAACAGATCAATTCCATTAAATTATGAAAACCATCCGATTGACAATTGCCGCTGTAACCCTGTCGCTGAGTTCCTTCATCGCGTCGGCGCAGACTACCGCCCCGGCACTTACGGCCTATTACAACGTGAAAGATGCCTTAGTGTCTACCGATGCAGCCAAAGCCAAAACCAGCGCGGCCGAGTTAGTAGCCGCCCTTGGTCAAGTGAATGCAGCCAACCTGTCGGCTACCGATAAAAAGGCAATGGCAACGGCAAAAACCAAAGCGGCTGACATCAGCAAATCGACCGACGTGGACGTGCAGCGCGAAGCCTTCGAGGGTCTCTCGACCAGCATGATCGCCCTGGCAAAAGCGACTAAACCCGCCAAAACTTACGTCCAGTATTGTCCGATGGCTGCTGAGGGTAAAGGTGCCTCATGGTTGAGCGACAAGCGGGAGGTACGTAATCCCTACTACGGCGACAAGATGCTGAAGTGCGGATCAGTAAAAGAAGAAATTTAAGCCGACCCGCTGATGCGGTTAAACCACCCCGAAGATTCCGATTAGGCGGTCTTTGGGGACACTTACAGCCGATGGCCCTACAGGAACTCTTTATTAAAAACATGGTGTGCGACCGCTGTATCTGGGTCGTGCGTACCGAACTGGAACGGCTGGGCTTTTCGGTGGCACGGGTCGAATTAGGCAAGGCCGTGATTGAGGACCAGCCCGACGCTCAGATACGGCCTGACTTAACCAGCATCAGCCCCATGCTTGAACGGCACGGCTTCTCCCTATTAACCGATAAAACGACCCGTGTTGTCAATCAGGTTAAAACGCTGATTATTGAGCTGATTCAGAGCGGCCGTATCGCCGAATTGCGGACAACATTGTCTGATTATTTATCAGACAATGTTGGGCTAGACTACGCGCACCTGAGTCACCTGTTTTCAACAACCGAGAATCTGACGATTGAGAAGTTCTGGATACTTCAGCGGGTCGAGCGGGCCAAGGAACTGCTGAGTTATAACGAAATACCCATAAGCGATATCAGTAAACAACTGGGGTATAGCAGTGTAGCGTATCTGACCAATCAGTTTAAGCAAATAACGGGCCTTACCCCAGCCGCTTATAGAAACCAACATACGGCTGACCGCAATCCTCTCGATTGGATTTAACTGCAAAACACGTAAACCTATGAAAAATAGCATCTTGTCAATCATTTTCTTATTCGTCGCGCTCACGACAACGCTTGCCCAACATCAGCAAGGCAGGGGCGACCACAAACACGCATCTACACATGGGGGAACGGTCAAGTCAGCGGGTGATTACCACCTGGAGTTGTTGCAGAAGGCCGACATGCTCACTGTCTATTTGCTTGATGCCAGTCAAAAAACGCTGCCTACCACCGGAGCCACTGCAACGGCACTGCTGCAAACCGCAGACGGGAATGTAACAACGGTTAAGCTACAGCCATCGGCTAACCAACAGTTCGTGGCCACGTTGAATAAGGCCAAATCGTTCCACAAGGCAGTGGTTACCGTGGCCGTTGGCGGGAAGTCTGCATCCGCTTCATTTGATCTAATGGTTGCCAAAACGACCGATGGTCATGCTCAGCATAATCATTAACCGTTACCGTTAGCCAGGGGCAACTGAGATTTTTCTATGGCGGTTCGCTTGCCTATTTACCCAATGAAACGACTGATCTGTTTGTTATTAAGTTGGATGGCTATTGGCCATACCCTCGCTCAGAAAACGCTTTCCGAAGCGGATGTTATTGATCTCGTTCTGGCCAATAGTCCGGCAATTCGAGCGGTTGATCTGAGCATCCGTCAGTCGGACCAACTGCTGAAAGGGGCCTATTCTATCCCAAATCTGGATGTGTTTACCGACAGCCCAAGCGGTGAATTCTACACCATTGGCGTGAACCAGTCGTTTCAGTTGCCCACGGTTTATAAACGGCAGTACAACCTGCAAAAAGGGCAAACCGGGCTGGCGCAGGCCGAAAAACGAATTACCCAAAACGACATCCGGTTCCGGGTACGTAACCTCTACCTGGCTCTGCAATACGCCGAAGCCCTTCGGCAACAGTATCAGTTGCAGGATAGTGTCTACAATCAGCTTCGGGTAACGGCGGGTCGGCAGTTTGTAGCCGGACAAATCGACTACCTCGCCAAAGCCTTTGCCGAATCGCAGGCGGGAGAAGTCAGGAACCAACTGGCGCAGGCCACCGCCGATGTGCAAACCATTGTCCGGCAGTTAGGGCGGCTGGCGGGTCGCAACGAACTTATTCGGGTGGACAGCCTGGTGCGAAGCCAGGCCGTCTTCGCGCTGGGTAATGTCGATTCGGTAGCAGTGGGGCAGAATCCGGCGCTGGCTTTTCTGCGCCAAACGGAACTCATCAGTGAGCAGCAAATTGGGCTGGAACGCGCCCGGTCATTGCCCGGTATCATGGTCGGATACTACAATCAGTCATCGCGGGAAACGCCCACCCAACTTCGGTTCCGATTCGGGCTGACGCTGCCCGTCTGGTTTGGGCAGTATCGAAGCCGCACGGTGGCCGCCCAAACGGGGTTGCAACTGGCCCGGCAACGTACCTCGGCGCAAGTGCAAACGCTGTCGGTGGATCTGCAACAGGCGCAGGGCGATTTTGAGAAATTCAGGGCCTCCCTCGACTACTACGAAACGACCGGACTTCGGCAGTCCGACGACCTCATCAACACTGCCCGGCGACTGTTTGGGGCCGGACAAAATGACTATGTAAGTTTTCTGCGAACTATCAACGATGCGTACGCCATTCGCTTGCGCTACCTGGATGCGCTTCGGAGTCATAACCAATCGCTGTTGACGATCAACTATTTAACGGGAAATCTATGAGCAAGCTAACCTTATTCACGGCCCTGATCTGGCTGCTGGCCGGTTCGCTACCGGCGACAGCCCACGGGGGTGAGGATCACGGGGCAGCAACCGCCCCTACCGGCAAGGGCATGACGTACTTTACGAGTCAGGCCATCTCGGACAAATACGAATTAGTGTTGCACTACGAGCCATTGGAAGCGGGCGAAACGGGCAAACTACGCCTGTACATCAACGAGTTCGACACCAACCGACCCGTGGAGGGAGCAACGCTGAAACTGAGTAGTCCCGAAGCCGATAAGCTGGCATTGGCCGTAAAACCAATCGGGAAAGGCATTTACGAACTAAGCGGGACATTTCCCGCCAAAAGAACCTACAGCCTTACTGTGAGCCTAAACGCCGGTGGTGCGGCATCCCGACTGGGTGCCGACCTGCTGCTGTTGCCGGGCATCGAGGTGGGGAAAGACCTGCCGGTAGCTACTGCATCGGCTCCCGCCACCACGTCTACCCATTGGTACGAAAACCCTTACCTATTGGGTGGGGGCGGTTTGCTTCTCGGCATGATCCTGATGTTTTTGCTGATGCGAACCCGCAACCGGCGCATGGCAGCGGGGGTGGTGGTGCTGTTTTGTCTGTTGCCAACGGCCAACTGGCAACCCGCCACGGCCCACGGTGGCGAAGACCATGGCGCAGGAGCTACTGGGGGTGGAGCCGCGTCAGGTACGTTTGCCGTTCCGAAAGAGACTCAGTTTTTGTTCAACATCCTGACTCAGCGTCTGGTAACGGGGGAACAGGCCCAAACCACTACTGTGGCCGGTACCGTCATTCCGTCCTCCACGGGGCAGGCCGTGGTGCAGTCTCCGCAGGTAGGCCGCTTAACGTCGCTGTTGGTTCGGGTGGGGCAAACGGTGAGCAAGGGGCAGACGCTGGCTATTGTGGAGCAAACGATTGATGCAGCTACTCAGATTAACCTCCAGGCCGAGCGCAACAATTTACTATCCGAACTGGAGGTAGCCCGTAAAGACTATGAACGGCTTAAAACCATAGAAGACATTGCCGCTAAGCGAGACATCACCGCAGCCGAAGCCCGCCTGAACCGGGCGCAGGCCAACCTGAAGGTTTTCAATAGTATTGCTCAAGGCGGTCGGGGCAATGCCCGTTCCATTGCCTTGCGTGCCCCTGTAGGGGGCATTGTCGGGCCATTTACGGCGGCTATTGGGGCCACCGTGAACGTGGGCGAAACGTTGTTTACCATCACCAATCTGGGCACAATTTATATCGAAGCCCAGGTATTCGATAAAGACTTGGCGGTGCTTCGGCAGGCAAAAGCCTTCGGGGTTGAGGGAGTGAACGATGCGGGCAAAAGGGGGGTAGCCCGACTGCTGTCACAGGCGCAGACAATCAATGCCTCCAACCAGTCGCAGCGGTTGCTATTCGAGATGGACAACGCGGGCGGGGGCTTCAAAATCGGTGAGTTCGTCACCATCCGGGTACAGTCGGCGCAGGGAACGCGGGGGCTGTCGGTTCCCAATGCAGCCATCAGCGAAATGAACGGCAAGCCCGTCGTTTTCATCAAGGACGCGCCCGAAGTCGTCAGCCTGGCCTACGTGACAACGGGGGCCGACAACGGGCAGTTTACCCAAATCCTGAGCGGTGTCGAAGCCGACGAGCGGGTGATTGTCAGTGGCACCTACCAGGCAAAAATGATTTATTTAAACCAGTAAGATTTTCATCAAAACCAATCCAGTCAATGCGTACCCAACTAAAAAACAACGTCATCATACTGATGGCATTAAGTACCGGCCTGTTTGTGAGTTCCTGCAACAAGGCTGATAAATCCGAATCGACCACCGAAACCACCGTGACGACGGACCGCGCTGTTAACACGGCTAGCACGACCGACGCAGATGCTCATGAACACAGTGGCGAACATACCTATGCCTGCCCGATGCACCCCGAAGTGACGGGTAAAGAAGGCGATATGTGCCCCAAGTGCGGCATGAAACTCGAACACAACGACAACGCGGGCAAGAGTAACGGTAAGACGTACCTGATGAATTTCAAAGCCAACCCTGCTACTGTAGAAGCGGGTAAAGCGGCCCTGTTTTCGTTTACGCCGGGGGTGAAGGGCAGCGAAAGCGAACTCGTCCCACTTGAATTGCACCATGAAAAGAAAATTCACCTGATCGTGGTCTCGAAAGACCTGTCGTATTTCGAACACATTCACCCCGATTATCAGGCATCGGGCAGCTACGACATTTCGGTGTTACCAGCGGGCAAAGCCTACTCGGAAGGGCCGGGCAAAAACGAAACCCGTTTTCCAAAGGGCGGTGACTATATCCTGTTTGCCGATTATATGCCCACCGGTGGCAACGCTCAGTTGGAGAAGATAAACCTCTCGGTTGGTGGCACACCCTACACGCCCGTCACGTATTCAGCCCCTAAACTCAGTTCGACGGTAGATGGATATACGCTCGATCTGGTGCCGGAGGGTGGCACGTTTGAGGTCGGCAAGCTGGCTCATATTCAGGGTGTACTGAAAAAAGGCGGTAAGGAACTGGATGCCGCGACGCTCGAAAATTATTTAGGAGCCAAAGCGCATATGGTCGTGGTAGGTATCGACGACAAAAACTACCTGCACGTTCACCCAGAAGTGAAAGACGGCAAATTCGACCTGCACACCACCTTCGAGAAAGCGGGCGTGTATCGGGGCTGGGTACAATTCCAAGCCGATGGCAAAGTCCGCACGACTGATTACGTGATTGTTGTGAAGTAACCCTCACCCCCGGCCCCTCTCCTTCACTAGGAGAGGGAGGGTAATTTGATTATGCTCAATCGACTCATTCATTTTTCGCTGGCCAACCGGCTGTTCGTGGTGGCGTTTGCCGCTTTGGTGCTGGTTTACGGGGTTTATACGGTTGTCAACCTGCCCGTCGATGTATTGCCCGACCTGAACCGGCCCCGCGTGACGGTATTTCTGGAAGCCAACGGCCTGGCTCCCGAAGAACTGGAAACGCAGGTGATTTTGCCCGTCGAAACGGCCCTCAACGGCTCGCCGGGGGTCGAAATTGTGCGGTCGGTGGCCTCGCCGGGGCTGGGGCTGGTATTTGTGGAGTTTGGGTGGGAGACTGATATTTACCGCGCCCGGCAACTGACTGCCGAAAAACTCCAGACCGTACAACTGCCCACCGGCATCACGCCCGTCATGGGACCAATCAGTTCCGTGATGGGCCAGATTATGCTCGTGGGCCTGACGGCGGACACCACCAGCCCCGCCGACCTGCGAACCTTGGCCGATTTTACAATTCGTCGGCGGCTGATGAGCATTGGGGGCGTGGCCCAGGTGATTCCAATGGGGGGCGAACGGCGGCAGTATCAGGTACTCATCAGCACGGCTAAACTCCGGCAATATAGCCTGACGATTGACGACGTGGATGCAGCCATGCAAGGCACCAACCAGAACACGACGGGCGGCTTTTTCGACCGCTACGGCTCCGAAGTGCTGATTCGGAACGTCGGTCGGGTGCAGTCGCTGAGTGATTTGTCAGCCACAGTGGTAGCCAACCGGAATGGCCTGCCTGTACTGCTCTCGCAGATTGCCGAGGTTAAATTTGGCGGAGCGATTAAGCGGGGCGATGCCAGTGTGAACGGCAAGCCCGCCGTGGTCCTGACCGTTGAGAAACAGCCGGGAGCCAGCACCGTTGACCTCACCAAAAAGGTGGAAGCGGCCCTGGCTGAGTTGCAAAAAACGCTGCCGGGCGATGTCAAAATAAACCCGAACCTGTTTCAGCAACGGCACTTTATCGAGACCT
Source organism: Fibrivirga algicola (assembly GCF_011742925.1). GTDB lineage: Bacteria > Bacteroidota > Bacteroidia > Cytophagales > Spirosomataceae > Fibrella > Fibrella algicola. The sequence goes on along the minus strand of NZ_WAEL01000013.1, from coordinate 25,434 downwards.
CGCTTCAGAATGTCGAGGATGCGTTGCGCGATGGGTTTATTCTGGTGGTAATCGTGCTATTTCTGTTCCTGCTGAATTTCCGCACCACGATCATCACCTTGACGGCTATCCCATTATCGCTGGTCGTCTCGGCCATCATCTTCAAAGCGTTCGATATTTCGATCAACACGCTGACCCTCGGCGGTTTGGCCATCGCCATCGGTGAGCTGGTGGATGATGCCATCGTGGACGTGGAAAACGTCTTCCGTCGGTTGCGCGAAAACCGGCAATTAACCACGCCACGCCCAACCCTCGAAGTCATTTATCGGGCCAGTGCCGAAGTGCGAAACTCTATTGTCTATGCCACGATCATTGTGGTGCTGGTCTTTATTCCCCTGTTTTACATGCAGGGTATCGAAGGCCGTATTTTCGCTCCGCTTGGTATCGCCTACATCACCAGTATTGTGGCTTCGCTGCTGGTGTCGCTTACTGTTACCCCCGCCCTGTGCAGTTATTTACTGGTCAATCCCAGCCGCCCTATTCGTCCGAACCGCACCGGCGGACCGGCGGCACCGTGGCAATTCTGGAAAAAGCGCCGGCAGCGGCCGACCGCCGTTACCCTAACCGCTGAGGATAACGAGGAGCATGAAAGCGGATTGGTGCGCTGGCTAAAACGGAAGGATACACGCCTGTTGCACTGGGGCTTAGCGCGGCCTCGGCTTATTATGGGCGTGGCCATTGCCCTCATTCTTGCCGCAGCGAGTTTAGTGCCGTTTTTCGGGACGGAGTTTCTACCCCCCTTCAACGAAGGTTCCTTTACCATCAACTTCTCTTCCCCGGCAGGTACGTCCCTGGCCGAGTCGAACCAGATTGGCGTGGTAGGCGAAAAGCTGCTGATGCAGGTGCCGGAAGTGCAGTATGTGAGTCGACGGACGGGCCGGGCCGAACTGGACGAACATGCTGAACCACCCGCCAACTCCGAAATTGAAGTCGATCTGAAATCTTCAGAGCGTTCACGCGAGGCTATTTTGGCCGACATCCGCCAGAAAATGGATCAGTTGAAAGGCGTAACGGTGAACATCGGCCAGCCTATTTCGCACCGGCTCGACCATTTACTGTCGGGGGTGCGGGCGCAGGTGGCCATCAAACTCTTCGGTAACGACCTGAACGAGTTACGCACCAACGCCGACCGGATTCGGCAGGTGATCGGCGCGGTGCCGGGGGTAGTCGATGTGCAGATTGAAAAGCAGGTGATGGTGCCGCAGTTGGTGGTTAAACTCAAACGCGATGCCCTGCAACGCTACGGCATTCAGGCGGGCCGCGTGGCGGAGAACCTGGAGGTATTCTATAACGGCAAAGTAACGGGGCAGGTACTCGACGGCCCCAAAACATTCGATATTCTGCTTCGGGTTCAAAACGACGAACGGATTGATATTGAGCGAATTAAACGCGCCGAGATCAGCGATTCACAGGGGAACGCCATTCCGCTGGAACAGGTGGCCGACATTGCCTATACCAGTGCCATCAACTCGATTTCGCACGAGAATACGCTTCGCCGAATCGTGATTTCGTGCAACGTACAGGGCCGGGATTTGGGTAGTACAGTCAGGGAGCTACAAACGAAAGTGGCGCAGGACGTGAAGTTACCAACCGGTTATTTTGTGCAGTACGGCGGGCAGTTCGAGAGTCAGCAGGAAGCGACTCGGCTGATTGGATTGCTCAGTATCTTTTCCATTCTGGGCATTTTTCTGGTCCTCTACAGCCACTTCAAATCGTCGCGTATCGTTCTGCAAATTATGCTCAACGTACCCCTGGCCCTCATTGGCAGCGTGGTGGCGGTGATGCTGACGGGCGGTACGTTTTCGGTGGCCACGCTGGTGGGTTTTATCACCCTGACGGGCATTGCTTCCCGCAACGGCATCATGATGATTTCGCACTACATCCACCTCATCGAGCAGGAGGGCGAAACGTTTTCGGAACACATGATTATCCGGGGTTCGCTGGAACGGCTGGTTCCCGTGCTGATGACCGCTTTAGTAGCCGCGCTGGCCCTGATTCCGCTCACGCTGGATGCATCGGCGGCTGGCAAGGAAATTCTGTATCCGGTAGCCACGGTTATTCTGGGTGGGCTACTGTCGAGTACGCTGCTTGACATCATCGTTACGCCAGTGGTGTTCCATCAGTTCGGCAAGCAGGCGTTGGCCACGTATTTCAGAAACCAAAAACAGGCCCATTTTGGGCTAGACGACGCGCCAAAAGATGCTGTTCCGTTTGCTGAACCGACTAGGCTTACCTAACATGACCGCTACCTACGCCCCAACAGCCCGGTACGCAACCTGGTTGATCCGCTTAAAACTCGTTCGCCGTATACCTGCTAAACTGGCTAAGCTGGTGATAAGCAAAGGGTCCCGTTGGTACTACCGCCAATTAGGCTTTCAGTTTTTGGACAAACCAAAAACAGCCTATCAGCTTGAACCGTATCAGCGCCTTACGTACCCCGCGAATTCGCTCTCGCTCGCTGAGATCACTGACCTGAGCAATCCTGCCAAGGTGTATTTCCCCGCCATTCAGTCAGAAACTGAACCTGTTTCTGTATGGCTTTTAGGGCAGTTCAATGCAACACTTCGACAACTCCCGTATGGGGTCATCCGCAGTCGGAAGTATATTTTTTGTCTGGATATCAACACCGATGACTTCTTCCGAAATGTCCTTCACCGACAAAAACGCCAGCCAGTCAGCACCAAGACCCTGATTGCCCCTTGGAGTCATTACCTGGATGGCGTGGTTTGGGGCGGTTATTTTGACTTCGTGATGTTAGTGGCGGGAAAATTATGCCGCATAAAAGAAGCTATTCCCGAAACCACGTTCAACGAAGCTATCCTCGCTTACCCCCTATTCGATACCGCTTACGAACGAGAGTATCTTTCCCTACTAGATATCGATTCGGCCCGTATCGTGGACAGCCGCACGACGCAGGTACGTTTTGAATACTGTGTATTGGCTAATACGGGCCACTGGTTTTATCCAAACAAAGGGGACATCGACGCGCTCCGCAAATACATCTTACCTAAGCTACCCCCACCGACCGGGAAACGCAATCGAGTGTACATAAGCCGGGCGGGTCGTCGGCGGGTGCTCAACGAATCGGAGCTACTTGACCTGTTGCGACGCTATGACATTGAGGTGATCGAAGACAAGCCGCGTTCAGTAGCTGAACAGGTGGCTATCTACCAAAATGCTGAGTTCATCATTGGTCCACACGGGGCCTCGTTCGTCAATATTCTTTGGTGCCAACCGGGTACCCATCTGTTCGAGTTATTCGCACCGACTTATTTCCCCGATTTCTACCGAAATATGTCTGAGCAACTCGGCCTACGCTATTCCGCTTACTTTCACGGCCCGGCAGGAACGGGAGGGTGGGCTGAAGGATTAGAAGCCAATATGTACGTGTCGATAGTGGAGCTTGATCGGTGTTTGGCTAAGGTGTTTAACAACACTTTGTCTTCAGATAATTAATACTCGACCGTCTATACGAATTTTACAATCTGCCATAAGCAATCTTACAATAAATTGATTTCCAGCAACATTTACCTTTGAATATCATAAAATCCAATCGTATGGTAGCTTGGGGCAACTTATTATACGCATCAGACGAGGCATTCGATACCACGCTTCGGGCTGTACTGAAAGATGAGAACTATTCATTTGAGATTGACGTGTTGTCCGAAGATGAAGCGTGGCAACGGCTAAGTATGCAGTTAGATGCCTACAGCAACCTATTGAAAACAAGTTATTCAAACAACAACTAAATAGTCGCTACGCCCGTAAACTCCGTTTCAGCAACTGCGCGTTCAGGGCTACGATTACTGTACTCGCACTCATTAAGACGGCACCGAGGGCCGGGCTGAGCACAAAATTGGGGTAGAGTACCCCGGCAGCTAACGGAACGGCAATCACATTATAACCCGTTGCCCAAAACAGGTTCTGAATCATCTTGCGGTACGTTGCCGTCCCAAATTCGACCAGGTTAGTAATGTCGGTCGGTTTGCTGTTGACCAGGATGATGTCGGCGGTTTCGGCGGCTACGTCGGTGCCAGATCCTACAGCGATGCCTACGTTGGCCTGGGCTAAGGCGGGGGCATCATTTACCCCATCGCCGGTCATAGCTACAAATTGGCCTTTCGCCTGTAAGTCCTTTACGATGGTTACTTTCTGGTCGGGCAGCACCTCGGCAAATACCCCATCCAACCCCAATTCGGTAGCGACAGCATCGGCTACTCGTTGGTTATCGCCAGTGGCCATGTAAACCTTGATACCCGATTCCTGTAAGCGTCGAACGGCCTCTTTGGAATCATCCCGGATGCGGTCAGCTAAGGCAATGTACCCCGTCAGTAGGTCGTTTATCAGCACGAATACTACCGTTTCGGCTTTACTGCCAGTCGCATCGGCGGGCAGTTCGATCCCTTTTTCTTTCAGATAGCCAGGACTGACGACCACAACCGATTTTCCGTTTACCGTGGCTGAAACGCCCTTACCCGTAATGGATTGAAAGCCGCTGATTGGTGGCAACGCTACATTCCTTTTTTGGGCTTCGCGAACAATGCCCTGAGCAATAGGGTGTTGTGACTGTTGTTCTAAAGCGGCTGTCATCCCTAACAAAGTAGCCTCATCTATACCTTCAGCTAACATCTTGATGCGGGTAACGCCAAACTCCCCTTCGGTCAACGTACCTGTCTTATCGAAGACCATTGCGGTAATTTTTCGGGCTTCCTCAAAGGCAGTCCGGTTGCGAATGAGTAGCCCCTTCTGGGCTGAGATGGCCGTTGAGATGGCTACGACCAGCGGAATGGCCACACCCAGCGCGTGGGGGCAGGCCGTCACCATGACCGTTACCATCCGCTCGACGGCAAAGGCAACGTCTTTACCCAGCCAAAGCCAGGTCACGAGCGTTATTAACCCCACTGACAGGGAGATAATGGTCAACCAGCCTGCTGCCCGGTCAGCCAGTGTCTGGGTTTGCGATTTGGCGGTCTGGGCCTCTTCGACCATTTTGACCACTTTATTGAGGTAGCTATCTTCTCCCCGATGAGTGACTTTGATTTTGAGTGCCCCTTCTCCGTTGACCGCTCCGGCGATGACCGTATCGCGCAGGGCTTTTTGCACCGGCACACTCTCGCCTGTCAACATGCTTTCGTTCACCGCACTATTTCCCTCGACCACTTCGCCATCCGTCGGGATGCGTTCGCCGGGCCGAACCAGCACCACATCGCCAATGGTCAGCGACGTAACGTTTACGTCGCTGATGGTATCGCCACTCACTTTGTGGGCATCCGAAGGCAACATCTGTACGATCAGTTCTAACGAACGTGAGGCTCCGGCAACCGATCTCATCTCGAAATAATGCCCCAGCAGCATAATGTCGATCAGGGTGGCCAGCTCGAAGAAGAAATCCATCCCGCTCAACCACCCCACCAGCACAACGATGCTGTAAACGTAGGCAGTTGTAATCGCTACAGCAACAAGGGTCATCATACCTAACTGCCGATTTCGCAATTCGCCTATCATACCCGTCAGGAATGGCCAGCCGCCATAGCCATAAATGATGGACGCAAGCACCAGCACAACTCCATTTCGGTAGGGAAAGTCAAGCGTGTAACCCGTCAGATCGCGAAACATCATCGACAGGATAACAACCGGCACCGACAGGGCAAGACATACCCAAAACCGCCGTAAAAAATCGGCAATCATGGCCCCGTGATCGTGCCCGCCGTGGCTACCATGACCGCCCGGCTTGCCCTGCCCCATCCTGGAATGATCCATCGTGGCGTGATTCATCGACTTATGTTCCATTCCGCTTCCGCCCTGATGCTGTTCGGGATTGTCGGGGCCACTGTGCCCATCGTGGCCGATGTGTTGCAGGGCTTGCTGTTCAGCGGGTGATTCGGCAGCAGACGCTGCGTGGTTGCCATGCGTCTCATGATTATGCATTTGATCGACAGGCGACTTGCTTGCCTGACGGTGGGCATGTATGGGGGACGGTTCATCATGGATTTCCATTATGTGAAATGACCCAACCGTTGACACTAATTGCTGTATGTCGGCCACAGAAGGAGACTGTTTAACCGTCAGTATGGCTTCGGGTGGGTCAATTGTCAGCAAGGCATCGATGATGCCCTGCTGACCAACCAGCCTGTTTCGGATGGCTTCGGCCTGCTCGTTGGTCGTCAAGCCATGTATCGTATACCGGTACTGGTATGTCATGTTCCTAATTGTGTTAGCTCTACTTGCGCATTCTGATAGCGTAAAACACGCTGTCTTATTCTATTTAACTCGCTGAATGCTAAAAAGGAGCGTACTACAAAAATTCTGCAAGGGCAAGCCCGAATTTTGCAAGCCCCGTCATCGCTCATACGCATAGCTTTGTTTGTTATCGTATAGGTACTCAACCACTCGGCGACCCGATGAAGTAGTGCCTGATAGAGATGGAGACAACAAGGACAAAATTGGTTCAACCGGAGGACCAGTACGCTGGTAACGCAAAACACCAGTCGGGTCTGCTACGAATTCGGGGCATGGTATGCGCCCGATGCATCGACGTGGTTCGGAACGAACTGACCCAGGCTGGTTTCGATGTCCTTGACGTTCAGTTAGGACAGGTTACACTGAGAGATTCGATAACGTCGAATGACCTTGATCGCATTCAAACCATTCTCTTGAAGCAGGGATTTAGTCTGCTTGAGGACCAGCCCAAAGTGAGTGTTCACCAGCGAGCCAAAACGTTTGTCGATGCCTATTTCGCACAAGCTGCTGACCTGAGTGAAAGCAAACTCCGCTTGTCAGCTCAGATTCAGAACGCGCTGGGCATAGATTATGACACCATCAGTGGACAGTTCACAAAAACAGAGGGCATCACGTTGGAACGGTATATCATTGGCCGGCGTATCGACAAGGTGAAAGAATGGTTGGTGTATTCGGACGAGACACTCACCGAAATTGCCCATCGCACCGGTTACAGCAGCGTGCAACATCTCTCTAACCAGTTCCGGCAGCAAACCGGTTTGACCCCTTCGTATTTTCGGCAGGTACGTCAGCAGAAAAAAGCCGTGCAGCAGAGTACCGAGCAATCAGCTTGAAATCTCACAAGTGGTCGGGGTAATTGTATAACGAAGGGGGCGGCAGGCAGGGCGACCTTTGTCAAACAAATTGACGAAACGATGATGACAACTCAGTCCATCACTGCTCATACAAAATCCGCAACTCCGGCTAAGCTAACCCGCCAAACGTTTCCAGTACTGGAAATGACCTGCGCGGCCTGCGCCGTTAGTGTCGAGTCAATGCTTGGTAATACGCCCGGCATCACTAAAGCTATCGTAAACTACGCCAACCAATCGGCTACAGTTGAGTACGATACCAAAGCGATTACCCCGGCTGGAATGCAGCAGGTTCTGCAATCCATTGGCTACGATCTGGTAGTTGATGTGGACGACCCACAGGCGGTACAACAGGAAGCACAGCAGCGGCATTACGAATCCCTGAAAAAACGAACGATTTGGGCGGGTATCCTATCAGTTCCGGTAGTCGTGCTGGGGATGTTCTTTATGGACCGGAACGCCGGACCGCTACCTTACGCCAACTGGATTATGATGGCTCTGTCGGCTCCGGTGGTGTTCTGGCTGGGCCGGTCTTACTTTGTGAATGCCGCAAAGCAGGCCCGCCACGGTAAGGCCAATATGGATACGCTGGTAGCTCTGTCAACCGGGATCGCCTTTCTCTTTAGTGCCTTCAATACACTATATCCTCAGTTCTGGCACAACCGGGGGCAACACCCGCACGTTTATTTTGAAGCGGCTGCGGTCGTGATCGCCTTCATCTCGCTGGGCAAACTGCTTGAAGAACGGGCCAAATCGAATACCTCGTCGGCGATCAGGAAACTGATGGGCCTGCAACCCAAAACAGTACGTATTGTCGAGGAGGGTAGTGAACGCGATTTACCTATTGCTCAGGTACGTGTCGGACAACTTATCGTGGTTCGTCCGGGCGAGAAAATCCCGGTGGATGGCGTTGTCGAATCAGGTACGTCGTTTGTAGACGAAAGCATGATTTCTGGTGAGCCGGTGCCAGTTGAGAAGCGGGTTGGCGAAGCGGTCTTTGCCGGGACTATCAATCAAAAAGGGGCGTTCCGTTTTACGGCACAAAAAGTGGGGGGTGAAACCGTACTGGCGCAAATTATCCGCATGGTGCAGGAAGCCCAGGGCAGCAAAGCACCCGTTCAGAAGTTGGTGGATAAAATTGCCGGTATCTTCGTACCAGTAGTCATTGGCATTGCCTTATTGACATTCGTGGTCTGGATGCTCCTGGGAGGGGAGAATGCTTTTACGCACGCCCTGCTGACTTCAGTAACAGTACTGGTTATTGCCTGTCCCTGTGCGCTGGGGCTAGCCACACCCACCGCCATTATGGTCGGCGTAGGCAAAGGAGCCGACAATAATATACTTATCAAAGATGCCGAGAGTCTGGAATTGGGCTATAAGGTGAACGCCGTCGTGCTGGATAAAACCGGAACCATTACAGAAGGCAAACCAACTGTAACGGATCTTGCCTGGCAGGTGGGCGACGATGAGGTAACTCACCTCTCGTCAATACTGTACGCGCTGGAATCCCAGTCTGAACACCCACTGGCCGATGCGGTAGTCGAGCGGCTACGGGTAAAGGGTATCAAGGGCATGACTCTTGACGGATTCGAGAGTTTGACAGGTAGGGGCGTGTCAGGTCGTTACGGAAACAGGACATATGCCGTGGGTAACTACCGGCTTTTAACTGAGCGTGGTATTGTGGCTGATCCTGCCGTTCAGCAATTGGCAACTGGCTGGCAAAATGAAGCGAAAACGGTTGTGTATTTCGCCGATCAAACCCGCGTTCTGGCGGTGCTGGCCATCGCCGACCCGGTGAAGCAAACCTCCCGCGAAGCCATTGATACGCTCACAAAACGAGGTATTGCCGTGTACATGATGACCGGCGACAACCGCCAAACCGCCGAAGCCGTGGCCAAAGCCGTTGGCCTGAGTGACTTCCGGGCCGAGGCCCTGCCCGCCGACAAAGCCGCATTCGTGAAAGAACTTCAGGCAAAGGGCAAGGTAGTGGCCATGATCGGCGATGGTATTAACGACTCGCAGGCTCTGGCTCAGGCTGATGTCAGTATTGCCATGGGACACGGCTCCGACATTGCGATGGACGTAGCCAAAATGACGCTCATCACTTCCGACTTAAATAGCGTACCAAGAGCATTGCAACTATCGAAGAAAACGGTTCAGGCCATTCGGCAGAATCTGTTCTGGGCATTCATTTATAACCTCATTGGCATCCCGATAGCAGCCGGGCTATTATATCCGATTAATGGCTTCCTACTGAACCCAATGATTGCCGGGGCCGCGATGGCTCTTAGTTCGGTGTCAGTCGTAAGTAACAGCCTGCGACTGCGGGCGGCTAAACTCTGACCTAATCTACCCGTTAATAAATCGAGCTAATTTTCAACTAAAAAGTAACTATTATGGAAACCTTAAATTTCAAAACTAACATCAAATGCGGTGGGTGTATTGCCGCAGTCACGCCCTATCTGAATGCCATTGAGCAACTCGATGGCTGGAATGTGGATACGGCCAATCCTGACAAAATTCTGACCGTGCAGACTACCGATAACCGAATCGGTGAGGTGGTAAAGAAGGCCATTGAAAAGGCGGGGTATAAGGCCGAACCGATTGCAAGGCCGTAACGACGCGGGGCGGTCCACCGTTGCGGTGCCGTCCGACCTGATTTCCAAAAGTTTTGCAACCATTCGGTCTGAATCTTGTAAGCAGGCCCGGCAGACGCTGGGCCTGCTTATTTGTTTTAATGATACTCAACGGATCAAATTATGGAAGCGCATAAGCAACACACGGGCCACGCCCAATATTCTCAACCGGGTCACATCATGTCCAATCATGGGGCTGCTAACGGGCAACCGTATGGAAAGCTGGCTATCATGGGTGTCCTGTCCTTTATATCCATGTACGTCCTGATGTATTCGATGGTTGACCGATTTGCCAACGTCATTCCGAACGTCAATCAGTTCTACATGGCCGGCCTGATGACGATGCCCATGATTATCATTGAAGTCCTGCTGATGTCGGCGATGTACATGGATAAACGGCGCAACGCCATCATCATCGCTGTAAGTGCGGTGGCCCTTGTCGGCTTTTTTCTGTCCATCCGTCAGCAAACGGCTGTATCAGATCGGCAGTTTGTCAAATCCATGATCCCGCACCACGCAGCCGCTATCCTGATGGCCAAAGAGGCTGACTTGAAAGACCCTGAACTTATCAGGCTGAAAGACGAGATCATCACGGCTCAGGAGAAGGAAATCAAGCAGATGAAGAACAAATTAGCCGAACTCGACAAGGAGTAGCCGCTTTGTCAAGACCTCCAAACGGTTTAAAACCACCTCAACCCAATACGATAAGCGGCTCTCCCGTCTGGTAAAGCCGCTTTTTTTAGTATAGATACAATGCGTCCAACAATGAAAAATATCTTATTTACGGCTGTCAATCTCCTGCTTTGGAGTACCGGATACGCGCAACATCTGCAGCACACATCCGGTACGACCAACCAACCGGTTGAGCAGCCGTATAGCCCCGACAAGTCGAATTCGAATTTCCCACGGGTCAACACGTCACTGCCGGTGTCCCGCCCACAGGCACTTGCCCGCGTAAAACCCACCGGCAAGCGGGTCGAGTATGACCTGACGATTGATGAGCAGGCAGTCAACATTACGGGCAAGTCAAAGCAGGCCATGACCATCAATGGAGGCATACCCGGCCCGACGATGCGGTTTACGGAAGGCGACGTGGCCGTGATTCGGGTACACAACAAGTTAAAAACAGAAACCTCCCTGCACTGGCACGGCCTCTTGCTGCCTAACAAACAAGATGGTGTTTCGTACCTGAATACACCGCCCATTCACGCGGGCAGCACCTACACGTTTGAATACCCACTGGTCCAGTCAGGTACGTACTGGTTCCATTCCCATACCCGCTATCAGGAGCAGGTTGGGGTATACGGCTCTATCGCCATCCAGCCCCAAAAGCCTACTTATAAAGTAGATCATGATTTGGTGCTGTTGCTATCGGATTGGACGGATGAGAATCCGGCTTACATTCTAAAGAACCTGAAACGGCGCAACGAGTGGTACTCCATCAAAAAAGGCAATGTCCAATCGCTCAACCGTATTATTCAACACAGAGCGGTGGGGGCGTACTTGCGACAGTCGATGATGAAAATGGCCCCGATGGATATTTCGGATGTGTATTATGATCGGTTTCTCATTAACGGGAAAGATACCGTTCGCTACCCGGAAATTAAGGCTGGTCAAACGGTACGGTTGCGGGTTATTAACGCCAGTGCATCTACGTACTTTCATGTTAATTATGCAGGTGGTGCCATGAAACTGATTTCCGCCGATGGCCTCGATGTTCAACCTGTGGAGGTTGACCGGCGGCTGATCGCTATTGCAGAGACCTACGATTTTATAGTCACTGTTCCTCAGGGAGGTGCCTTTGAAGTGCGGGCTTCGGCTCAGGACGGATCGGGCTACGCAACGGCACTGCTAGGCAGCGGTCTGGCAAAATACGCCCCAGCCATTCCCCGCCCTGACCTCTACAAGTTAACGGCCAATATGAGCCGGATGGGAAGCATGGGCATGGGTACGATGAACATGGGGAAAACCGATACGACCGCCCAGGCTAATATGGACATGAACGGCCCCATGATGCACGACATGCCTGGCATGGGTTCCAAATCCGGTAAAGCGGAGTCTGCTGTGGACCAAATGGATCATAGTAAGATGGATATGGGACAGACCAAACCAGCAAAACCGGCACCCGCTACGTCTAAAAAGTTCGATTCGATGGCCGAAACGTCGGACCGAGGCATGGATCATAGCCAGATGGATATGGGTCAAAAGCCGTCAGCAAAGAAGTCGGCTTCGACAAAAAAGGCCACTAAGCCAATGAAAGCGGCTGGCTCAATGGCTGGAATGGACCACAGTGGCATGAACATGAAAATGGATTCAGTACCCGCTAAGAAAACAGACAGCAAAAAGCCGGATGACATGGCAGAAATGGACCACAGCCAGATGAATATGGATAACATGTCTGGTAATGGGGCAGGAATGCAGGGTATGGATCACGGCGGCATGGCCGATGCCGCGTCGGCGGACCGGTCGGACCGAGGCATGAGTATGATGGACGAGCAGAGCACCATCGACTACAGCATTCTCAAATCGCCCGAACCCATCGTGTTTCCTACCAGCCGCCCGATTCGGGAAATCCCGCTGACCCTGACGGGGAATATGTTCCGCTACATTTGGGGCTTCAACGGGCAACCCCTGTCACGGGCAGACATGATCCAGATACGGCGGGGTGAAATCGTGCGTATCCGCATGATGAACAACACCATGATGATGCACCCCATCCACCTGCACGGGCATTACTTCAGGGTTCTGAACGGGCAAGGGCAGTACTCGCCCCTCAAGCATACGGTGAACGTGTCACCAATGGAGAGCGTCACCATCGAGTTTATGGCCGACGACGATAAAGACTGGTTTTTTCACTGTCACCTGCTCTATCACATGCTCAGCGGGATGGCCCGCGTGGTCAGTTATGGCGACAAACCGGATTCATCAATCGCGGCTATTCAAAAGCTACACCTGCGCGATATGCGCGACAATCAACCGTTTGTCTGGGGCTACCTACAGCCCGGTTATCCCATCAACTATTTCAGTGTCAACGTCTCCAACAACAAAAACGCTATCGTCGCGGGTGGCGACCACGACTGGCGCACGAATCGGTTCGAGTTCGACCTGGACTACGAGCGATATTTTGGCGACTGGTTCCGCGTTTTTGCCGGTATCGACGGGGGTAACGAAGAATTTCTGCGCCGGGTACGTTCCCAGGACGGTAGCCTTCCAATAGGTGACCGGCGTATTGTTCGGGCTGTGGCGGGTATTCGGTACATGCTGCCGTTTTTGATTCAGTCCGAGGTGAAACTTGACATACGGGGCAACGTCCGCTTTCAGCTTAGTGGCCAACAAATGTTGTTTCCCCGGTTAGATTTTCAGTATCAAACGCAATGGCTGGTGGGCGGCTACGTGCGGGCGCACATTGAACTGCAATACACCGTCACCAAAAACCTGTTTATTCATACCGACTACGACACCCGTTATCAAACGGCTGGGGGCGGACTGGGCTATAATTTCTAATCAGTAAAAGCAGAAGCGACCCGCTCAATCTGAATAGACTAAGCGGGTCGCTTCTGTAGCAATTAGTTTAATTACCCTTTCAGACTGGTCTCCAGCTTTTTCAACTCGCCAATCTCCTTCGTTTGTTGGTTGATGACCTTGTTAGCCATCTTCTTCATGGTTGCCGTTTTTCCTTCTTTCAGGAACGCCCGAGCCATATCTACACCCTGTTGATGGTGCTGCGCCATCATACTGGCGAAGTCGTGGTCGGTTTTGCCGTTCATGGAGTGTTTACCACTGTGCATAATCTCCATGCCCGTTTTCCCCAACGTTGACGACGACGGCATGGGTTTATGGCTGCTCAGGAACTGATCAAGTTCCTTAATCTCAATCTGGTTGGTAGCCTTGATCCGGGTTGCTAATGCCTTTACTTGCGCGTTAGTCCCCTGCTTAGTTTCCAGGTCGGCCATATCGACGGCCGACTGGTGATGCATTTTGAGCATCATAGCGAAATCATGATCGGGATCGCCCGTCATTTTCATGCCCATCATCTTGGTCATGCCCGATTGCATAGACTTCATCATGGCATTGCTGGCCGACATCTGCCCGGTTTGCGCAATAGATGCCTGCGCTAAATACATGGCTACACCAATTGCCACCATCTGAAACGAATTAGTTTTCATAAAGGGAAACGTTGATTAGGCCAGCGTAAACACTGGCAGATTAGCAATTAGTAATTTTTGTTGGTTTTCAGCCAGTCTTGCAGCATACCAATTTCTTTCTTCTGGTCCTCGATGATCTTCGTGGCCATTTGCCGGATCTGGGCATCATCACCGTATTTAAGCTCTGACATTGCCATTTCCAGGGCACTCTGATGATGATCGATCAAAAGCTGGGCATAGTCCACATCAGAATCACCCGTAAGGATACGGACATCCTGCGCCCGCATCATTTTCATCATCGACTCCATTTCTTCTGCATTGTACGTTGGACCGGCCGCAATGGGAACTGGTGTGTGCGCCTGTAGGAATTGACTAAACTGGCTGATTTCCGAAGTTTGGGCGGTGATTACCTGTTCCGCCATCGTCTTCATAGCCTGGTTATCGCCTGATTTAAGTTCTTCATTCGACATATCAATGGCCCCCTGATGATGCATCCGCATCATCATCGAGAAATCGTGGTCAGGGTCATTAGTATCCACCATTTTGTCCATCTCTGCCATCATGCGATGGTTGATTTGTTGATACACATTGGCATCATGGGCCTGCGGCTGTAGGCCTTCTTTGGTGTCGCAAGCCAGCATGATCCCTGCCAGGAACAAGACAGACGTTGCCCGTTGAATTGAATTTTTCATATACGTTGAGTACGCTTACTGCGTCATTGATTAACCGCCGACTACCCAGACTGGTTATTACAAGATTACCCCTATGGGATTACAGAATTTTTAGGGTGGTCGACAGCATCTGTTGTCAACGACGGCTTGGCAAATCGGTGTACATTGTTCAACTTAGCCATTTATTAATGGCTCATTGATCCTCTCTATGCCTGCTTCTTCTCTAACTGGCCTGATTGACGAGTACAAACAGAATCCTGACCTGACGTATCAAAGCTGGTTTCTCCACAATGAAGACCGCCTGAAAGCGTTCCGTTCTATCCGGCGTGGGGTGTCGCAGGTTGTCAGCGATATCAAAGACGGTTCCTTTCCAAACGACTTCAAGGGTAGTTCACTCGAATTTGTGCTGAGTTGCATCACCGAGCAGAAGCAACTATTTGAGGGAGCATCCCATCCGTTTTACTGGAAGCCGAAGCTACGCATCCCGGATATTTACGAGAATCAGGACCATAAGCGGTACTTCGGCCAGTTTCTGGAATGCTGCCTGAAGGCGACTAAGCCCGAAACGGTTGTGAACGAGATAAAACGGCTTGATGCGTACAAGATAAAGGGCTTAGGGCCTGCCGTAGCCAACATCCTCTACTTCCTGCATCCGACCTGGGTACCGCCCTTTAATACGGCCATCATCAACGGGTACAACCGACTCTTCAACGAGCGACGTAAGTTGGGGTCGTGGTCGGAGTATTTAGCTATTCGGGACAAGATGATGGCGGTAAATACTGAATACCGGCACGTTTTATCGAATGACTTAGGCGCGTTGGCGGGCCTGTTATTCGAGATTGGAGCTGGCAATGTACTGGTGCCAGGTCTAGCTGACCAACCCGTTGTTGAGCGCGAAAAAGTCGAAAAACAACTATCTAAGCGTCACAAGGAAATCGTCAATGAACAACAGGAGGAGCAAACGCACAGCGAGATGCAGTATCACCTGCTGACCATTGGGCGGGCATTAGGGTACGATGTCGCGGCTGCCCGAAACGATATGTCCCGACAATACAACGGCCATTCGTTTTCGTTTCTGAGCCTGCCCAACTTACCTAAGCTCCCCGTTGCGCCCGAAACCGCCCAAACCATCAGTCTGATTGATATTGTGTGGTTAGAGAAAGGAACAGGACGTATCATCTGCGCCTTCGAGGTAGAGAAAAGTACGTCGATCTACTCGGGTATCCTGCGCCTGACCGATTTAACCTGCTCCCTACCCGACCACGCTACGGCGTTGTATTTAGTCGTTCCCGACAGCCGACGCAAAGAAGTTGAGATGCAGCTAACTCGTCCTTCCATCAGACAGACAAATACACCGATCCGCTATATACTGATGTCGGAGCTACGTACCCATTGCGACGCGCTGTGCAAGTTTGGGGACAGCCACCGGGTATTGGAGAAAATAGCGCGGTCTGTGTAAATCAGGTGATCAAAACAGCACACCTGGTAGCTCGAAAAAGCAACGTTCAGAATCAATGAGCGTGGCTTTTCTGGTGAGTGATTATTTAGTAGACTTGTGTAGTAGAACTAAACTTTCTGGTTAATTCTGTCGCGTACCTCCGTACTAAAAAGTGGTAAACCACGCCCTCACTCATGCGCTGATTACTCACGAAAAACCGGTTGAACAGCATATGAAGTATTGACCGTACAAACTCTGTAAAATCAGGAGTTTGTGCATCGTCCTGCCTACGAATCTGCTGAATCTGCTCGACAAGTGGTCGCCAATCTTCTACCGATTGTACGTCGGGCAATGAACAACCAGCAACACGTTCCTGCCAGGCTCTATACTGCGTGTTCAACTCTTTACGTAACATGTGATTCTGTTTGTTTTCACTCAGAAAACGAACTTGAAGCTGTACTATCAACTCTTGCTTTTGGGAAGCCGATAGACCAAACGCATCAAGTAACTGATCTGCCCGTTCACACGCTACCCACCAGTGCATATCCTCATCGAGTGCTGCCAATTGATTAATCCACAAAAGATTCCATTCACTATCCCGCCAAAACAATCGTTCGGTGAGGGGGATAGTCAGGTGGCCGTATCGTTCTAACTCACGTTGGTATGTATCGACAACGGTAGAGTGTACTAGGCCCATTTCCTGCCACGGAGCCAGTTGCCGGGTAAGTTCCGTCAGAATGAGGTGATAGGTACTTTCCGAGCCATGAAAACGGAGTCGAAGGTGATGTTCGGGGTCGTAATATCGAATAAAAAACCAATGGTCGATCCACTGCTCCGCCATCGCTCTCGTAACCATCGGGCCTACTACTTGTCTCAGCACATCGTTGGCGGTTAACTCGCCGACGTACACCTTCACGTACAGCCACTCGCTGCCTGGCCCAAAGGAACGATGTATCTGAGTAGTGTCGACCCTAAACGGAGAGTGCCGGGGTGGGGGCGGAGCCTGCGGCAACCCAAATGGAATTACTAATTCACTTGAGTACCGCTGCCCGGCACGGCTGAGCCAGCACTGCGCCGGACTACCAAGCCACTCAGCAACGCGAACGCTGTCGCGCTTGCTCAATTCGGCAAATAATATCTGTTGGCAGGGTGGACTACTCAGGTCGAGTAGCAGCTCGTGGTCACCTTCTACCAACGTAATCAACCGGGGAAGCGAAAGACATTGCTGAAGGTCGTCAGCCATCACTGTAGCCGATAGCCAGTGTTCCCGTAGGGTGAGGCTCCACTGCGCTCTTGCCAGAATAAGATGCTTATAAACGATTCGTGGCAGCCGGGGCTGACCGTCCAACATACCCCACGACCAACGCATCGAGAATCCCTCATCCTGATGGCTCAGGTCAGTGAGAAATCGGTACACATCGTCGGACTGATGGTAATTGTGGGCAGTGGTATTACGCGGCATTACTCTTTGATTATACCGCTTAGACCAGAGTTCAACTGTTGTTCCATCTATTGTCCTCACCCAAAGGTCTTCCAGCGCAATTGTGTACGTGTCGTCAACGGAGGAGGGAGTAACGTAGGGGATTTCGTACCTCCGTAGGGCCGGGCGACTTAGTACGTTCCCCATACGCCCTGCCGGTAAATGGGCGATTTCGGCCAGTAGGTCATTGGAACACTGTTGAGCCTCCCAATCGGTGAGTTGCCTGAGCTGATGGGTCAATGTCTGGTGGTGGCTACCAAACCGGGCCATTAGAGAAGCCGCAGAAGGGCCTGATACGCTTTTTAGCAGAAACTGGTAGTGGCCAGCGTCAATTGCTGTTTCATCGGCTCCATACAACTCACCCAGAACAGCCCAGCTACGGGCCAACGGCTTGTCTGGGACCGACTGTGCCGTTTTGTTCAGGTCTTCATCAGTAATAAGCTGAATAGACTGTCCTGTTTCCAGAAAATCCGTTAGTTTATCAAGCCGCAACCCGTCCAAACGGTCAGCTTTGGGTGCTACAGGGATAGCTTGATCATTCAGTGAATTCAATAGCGACAACTGACCAGCCCGAGGCCCTGAATCGCCGTACCCAATGCCGGTTTCATGATCAAGTGACTTTAACAGGGGTACTGCCTGACTTCCGTAGCGGTCGTTCAGTCGCTGAGCGAACGACGACAGAGCTTGCGACTGATTGTCATTGCGTAGGGAACTCAGTTGTAATAGTTCCTGGCCAAGTTGCTCAACAACCGACTGGTTCAGTATTACTTCCTCTGTAGGTCGAAATAGGTCAATCTGGCATACTCCCTTCTCGGTATAGCCTTCACCGACCTGTTTTCGCATCCGTTCTTCTGTATGATGAGTTACCAGCGTGGTTACAGTCCCTCTTTGTAGCTGCTCCTGAATCACTCTGATTTCGGATGTTAACGACTGAGCTGCAGGTATGTCAGTAAGACGTTGGAGTAGTTGCCCGAAAGTATCATCTCCGGTGATCGATGATTCCAATTCACTAATCAGGATATGGGCATCGATTAGTTCATCCACCAGCACCTGAGCAACTTCTGGCTCTTCCCTGATAGTGTCGATAAGGAAAGCCACGATGCTGCGTCCCTGCGCCCCTTCAGCGCAAGCATGGACGAAACTCAGCACGGCTTCGATTGTGTCATCACACTCTACGGAGTTAATGTAGAAGGTCCGTTGGCCCGCCTGTAGGGTATAGTCTGAATATCGAAGCTGCGTGCCTAACCGATACAGGCTGTTATTAACCTTGTAGCGAAGTGCCAGGCGAATCTGGGGTTGTTCAACGAGTCGGTCAACCAGTGCTGATAGCCAGGCTGAATCCGGACGGATACACAGCTCAGGTACGTCCTTACCCACAGTACCGATAGTTTCTGTACCAACTGTAGCCACACTCACACCAGCAAACATGCCAAAAGGCGTACTCCGGCTACTCATCCGCAAGATGTACCGCCACAACGCCAGCCGGGCATCCTGACCTGGCAATACTGCCGGTTGTTTCTGCCAGCGTAGCCATACCTTGTGTAGAGTGGGAGAAGCAATCTGTAACGCCTGTTCCACTGCCAACTGGTTCAGCCAGTTCCACAGCACTTGATCGGTTTCTTCTTCGGTCAGAGGCAACTGGTTGAGTGATGAATCAATGGGTAGGAGAGGGGAGCGAACCAGCGCGAACGAATGGGTAACAAGCTTCAGACGCATAAAAGCAGCACGTACAATAAGGCCCGTCAGTACACTACCGACGGGCCTTGACTGATTAACAAGTGAAGATGATGGTTAAATCAATCGTCGTTGGGTACTTAACGGGCCGGGGGTTTGATACAGGCATCCGGGTTCCAACCGCCTTAGTTTTCAGACGTTTTGCAGAAGTTGACATGGGTTAAAAAGTGAAAAAGTGAACAATAAAAAAAAACAGGTACTCGCACGATTAAAGGGCCATTCGGATGATGTTGCTGACCACAGAGCGGTACGTAGTGCCAACCGGAACGCGCTGACCACTCTGCATTTCGATCTGTTGACCATCCGCCTGCCGGATTCTGGCCGTATTGACAATGAACGACCGACTGACTCGGATGAACAGGGGTGCAGGCAGTAGCTTTTCCAGAGCTGAAACCCGCTGATGACTGACCAGGGTCCGATCAGCCAGCGTGATCTTGACATAGTCGCTCATAGCCTCGACAAGGATAATGTCCTGACACGCCACGTTCACCATCGTTTTGCCTTCCTTGATAGCCAATTGGCTAGATGCAGGTGCGGCAACTGTAGCTGACCCGGCCACTCCCGTTTCTACTGCATGAATGCGCTCATGTACCTTCGTAATGGCACGTACAAAACGGCTGAACGTGACAGGCTTAAGCAGAAAGTCCACGACATTATTCTCAAAGCCCTCGAAAGCAAACTCCTGATAACCCGATACCACGATGACCCAGGGAGCTTTACCCGGAAGACTACGGAGGAGTTCATAACCGTTCATTCGGGGCAGGTTAATATCCAGTAGCAGCAGGTCTGGCTTCAGAGACTGATACAATTCAATAGCCTGTAGGGCATTACTGGCCACCCCGACTATTTCCAGATTAGGAATCTGCGCAACATGGTCGAGCAACAGTTCCTGAGCCAGGGGTTCATCATCAATTAGTAAACAGCGTAGGTACGTATTCATGAGTTGCAATGGTTTCGCTCTTTCTCTTGAGCGGAATAGTCAGTCGGACGTAATACCGCTCCGACTGATCTTGTAAAACCAATTCATAATTTTGTTCCGGGTAAAGCAACGCTAACCGGCGTTTGACATTAGTGAGTCCGATGCCGCCATCGATAGTCGGACTGACCGACGTTTCACTTTTGTTATTAGCTACCGTAAAGGCCAGGATACCGGTGTCGGCTAATTCTGTAATTAGACTGATTTGTACCCACCCGCCTTCATAAACGGCGTTTAGCCCGTGTTTAAAGGCATTTTCGACGAACGTTACCAGCAGCAGGGGAGGAATTAGCCATTGCCGCATCGGTTCGGTTGGTTCCGGTAGCGAACACTCGACAGCCTCGGGCTGTGAATGTCGAATCCGTTCCATGTCGATATACCCCTGAAGAAAAAGCAGTTCATCGTGCAGAGGTACAAACTCCTGACTGGTACGGTAAAGCGTGTAACGCATCAGCGTTGAGAGATTGGCCAATGTTTCGGCGGCCCGGCTATCCCGTCTATGAATCAGAGCATAAATGTTGTTGAACGCATTCAGCAGGAAATGCGGATTGATCTGCTGCCGTAGAAACTGTAAATCCTTTGTAGCATTCTCCTTTTCGAGCAGAACGTTGTTCAGTTCCAGTTGTTGCCGCTCCTTCTCAATCGCCAGTTGAGCTTGGTTTCGGGCATATCCATCCCGTATCGCTTTAATTAAGAGAGGAATCAGAATGTAGGAAATGAATAACCCAAAGACAAAAAACAGGATCGACGGATCGATGAGGTAATCGTACCACCGTGCCTGCATAAAGAGGTCAACTCGTCGGGCAAGGTACTTAGGCAGAGGAGCATAATGCGCCTGCGCCAGCCGCAGTAAACTGTACGTGTTGAGACACATCAGGCCATAGTATCCACCTAATGCTCCCGCCGTCAGCAGCAGGTGCTGAACTAAGCTACGCGGTTTATAAAGTATCTGTGGAATCAGCACGTAACCCAGTAGTCCAAACGATAGCAGGGTCGTTAGAAAGTGATGCGCATTGACAACGTATAAGAGTTCATCGTTGGGTTGGTCAGCGAAGGCACGTCGAAACTGGCTTAGCGTTAATACGCAGCTCAAGCCCCAAAAAATAACATGCCACAACACCCTTTTCCAGGTGATAGGACGCCGAAAGGCAATGACCCTTTGAGCGTCCTTGTGTAGAAAAGACACCACTGGTAAACTTTAAGTAAGGGTGATACTAATTCGTTTTACCAAGTCTGCGGATGCCAACCAACAATACCGCCTGTGCGCCGATTTCTTCGTTTTTTCGGCCTGGTGCCGCAGTTGCTCTGATCAAAATATGTTCAGGTTGCTTGCAGTTCATTTCCAGTTTCGTATAAATGCTCCAGGTATGATTGGGACCGGTGATCCAGTCAGCAGATTGCTCAGCTCCTTCTATTGGAAACGCGCTTACCAGTGACAGGCTATGCTCTACGTAGGCGTACCCCTGAGGTATAGCAACCTCTTTTTCTATGGTCACTGTCGGAAGCCTATTCTTGTTGAGAACCTCAATGGGGACTGTCAGCGTAGAATCTGGGGCTAAGCTCTTTACATTCAACAATGTAGCGGGAGCCGTTACGGTTGCAAGGTTGGCGAACGCTACTGTACTTACTGGCAGGGCCAGCTTGACAAATAGGGAAGCAAAAGACATAAAAAACAGTAAGATTTACTCTATTTACAACATCAACATAATAGACTAACGTTTTTTATAGCTCTGTGATTATCTAAATTATTTAAATAATTACCTTTTTTTCGATATTATTGAGTATCAATAACTTGTAAAAGCATCTAAAGATGCTAATCGAACAGCGTTTGGGGAAAATCTTGCTCAGGCTTGTTTTTGTTTGTTTGAGACAAAGAAGGAATTACTCCCAATTCTTCGTCAAGCGGTTCCGGCGGTTTGGGACGGGCGTAGAGCTGCTGCTTTCCGGTCTGGGTAATCAGGCTGAAATTGTTCAAAAAGTTTTCTATTTCCTTGTGCTGGTGGGGATGCTCACGACTGATCTCACGGGTGTCTACGAAAATGAGATTATAACGCTGCTGCGTTATAACGCCCTGACCATCCCGTTGGGGGTTTAGCAGGTGTTCCTGTGCATTGGCAAATTCCTGCTCTGAGCTACGATACTTATAGTTAAGCGTTACGTACTGATAGTCCCGCTTGTAGTTAGAAACTGCAAAATCGTAGTGGTCCAGGTTATTCAAGACTTCTTGCCATGTCTTGATCTCCTGTTCCATCATGCCAATCTTACCACGCTCATCCGAAAGAGCAGAACCGGTTAGCTTGTCAATCTTATCCAGCTTGATAGCCCGCTTGACAGTTAATTCATTGATGTAGTTGCTGACGCGTTCTTCCTTATCGTCTCGAGTCAAATCATTATTCTTTAGCAGAATATACTTGTGTTTCTTGAAAAACGTCAATCGGGTTGCTGGCTGGCCAAAGTTGACCAGTTTGATAGTACGGCAGTCAAAGTGTTCGTAATCAGCAAAAAGTGACTGATCGCGCGCATCTACGAAGTAGATGACACCGGTTCCGTTCCATTCACCCTCAATGTCCCAGGTATTACGATCTGGTTGGAGCTTATTGACTACCATCATTAGTTGAGTGAGTGCTCGTAACTGGCGAGCGTAATCAGCCGGTTCGTAGGCCTTTCGTTTACGGGATGATTCTTCAGAAGCCATAAATAGCAATTGTAGTGGTTGTATAAGTTTACTTTTAAAGTAAACTTAATATGTTCTCTCAACCAAATCTTTTTGATGGCTCCGCACTATTTATTGGATTTTTTTAGCAAACACCTCTCGTTGCCGAACCTCAAGAATCAATAATTGTATTTTTTAAAATTGTTCTGAGATTGATAATAGTAACTGTGGGTAAAACTATGTTAAACTACTGATTAATAAATAGTAACGATGTGGATAAGTGTATCAATAGCAATGGATTAGAGTAGTAAGGCAATAAATTTAAGTAGTAAGGCAATGAAAATAAGTCAACATTTGACCCTAAAGGCAATAGCTTAGAGTTGCATGGGCAATAGATCTAAGTCGGAAAGGCAATGAATTTAAGTCGAGAGGCAATAAAGTAGAGTAAGATGTAATATTCTAAAGGGTGAAGAGTCGATATGATCTTTCAGGCAAGAAATAAGCGGTTTAAATGTTTAATTTTTTACACATATTTTGTGAAGGTAAAATGTTGATAGTCAGTAACTTAACCTAATTACGGCAAGATCTTAGAGTGTGAAAGACCCAATTTTTGATGCAAACACCGGCAAGAGCATTTTGATTAGTCTTGCTTTTGTGATTTAGTTGTCTCTACTTAGGCTTATGAACGAGGAGATAGTTATTCGTGAACCACTCACATTGCTGCTGGGGCGGTCCGAGTTTTCGCTTCATGAGCGTCGCTTGTATTGGAATATTCTCAAGGCACTGAAAGGTGAACAGACATTTGACGTTAAGTCCTACCGTGTTGAGGACCGACAGTTTCGTATTCACTACTCAGATGTTTTTGTTGGAGAAAATTCACACGCGCAGACGAATGTCATTTTAAAAATATTGGATCGGGTCACTTCGCGGAAGATCAAAATCTTCGACCAGGACCGGGGCAAGTATACCTTTATCGTTCCAATCCCTTACATTCATTATGAGTCTCACAAGGGCTATTTTGATATCGTCGTCAATTCGATGGTGTTGCCTTACTTTATTGACTTGAGTAAGGGTTACTCACAGTACGAACTGAGTGCGGCCGTTTCCCTGAGTAGCGAATACTCACAACTGCTGTTTCCACGCCTGACCCGCTTCATTGATACTGGCCTTTGGCGAGTCGAGGTGACAGAGCTTCGTGAACTACTCAATGCTCAGAAATATGTCCGCTACTCGAACTTTAAACAGATGATCCTGTCGAATGCACTTTCTGAAATTAATCGGAAGACGTACCTCGATATTGTTATCACGGAGCAGAAAGAGGGCCGGGCGGTAAAGTGGCTCAACTTTATCATTCGCCGAAAGAGCAAGACCAGTCCGAAAGCGACGTACTACGCGCTTGTTAACAAGGATTTGCAGAAAGCCAGTGAGCTGTCATTTGCTGACAAACAAAAGAAGGCGGCTGAGTTCCTTTACAATTATCAGTTTACAGATAGTCAGAAGAAAACGATTCTCAGTAGTGAGCAGTACCTTAATGAGTTTCTTCGCTTAGATAGCATGATAACGCACGGAGCGGTTACGGTAACCACTACACCTACGCGCTATATCGCCGGGATTTTGTTCAAAGACCCATCGGGCCCCAAACCCAAGAAGCAGAAGAGTGGCTAAACTGCTTATGAGACCTATGTCTCGATGGCTTGTAAGATCTGTCCAAATTCGTTGTTAAGCAGGTTGCGCCAGGCAGGATTACGAGCAGTTGGGCCATCCCAGGTAAATGTGACAAGGTCGAACGACTCGCCGTATGGCTTTGGCCGCTGACTCTCAGGATAATGCTCAATGAATAGTAAACGTGTTGAATCGAGGTTGCAGCGGTTGACGACTTCCGTAGCAATTAGCTCCGCTGCATTGGTAACGCTCATCCCTACGCCCGTCTCAGAAGCTATCACCAACGGAATATCCCGGTAAACGGTAATGAGGCAGGAACTAGGAAAGCCATTAGGGGCGCGGTAGTCAAGTGTAAACTGTTCTTTGTTCATGTGATGATGAGTGTAAAATTCGTCACCGAAGACAAACGTGGACGTAGCGTATAGCTGTTCTAAGATAGCAATAAGATCACTGTATGCAAGATAGTAGGTAAATTTTATGTCCGATAAACTTTTCTTATCGGACGTAACTAATATTGTGATAGATTACCCCTAAAACAAACCATCTGTATAAATCCTATCCATTCTGCTATCTCTGACTCCGTGCTAATCGTTGACTGCCTAACCCGTCTGTTTTGGGATTTTACCAGCGAGGATGTTCAATACCTACGGTCGCAGCACCACGAATTGGATCATGTTTGGAAAACTTACATTGAGCCACTATCTGGCGAAGCAACCTTCCACGAACTCTGGCGTTGCTGGATGCTCAAACTTGGTGCTGACAGTAAACAGGTGCTGATTGACCATGCCCTGAACCGTTTCGGTGAGGAAATTGCACAAAGCCTCCTGCTCACCCAGCGTATAAAAAGCATGGTGCAGCAACGAAATGGCCTTTAATCAGAATAAACATTCCATTTTATCATGCATTCCG
>NZ_WAEL01000012.1 GCF_011742925.1 Fibrivirga algicola | reverse complement strand
TTTCCCGATCTGTCGAATATCGCGTACCATTACTTACAGAAAAACCGTCGGGCGTTTAAACGGATGCCGACATTCTACGTCATCAACTTTGACGATCCCCGGCGCTCTAATCGGTGCAACCCGCTATTGCCGGAACTGATGTCTGATATTATTGATGCACAGGAAGCAGCCCGGACGATTCTGTTAAACCTAAACAAATCATGGATTCAGAAACAAGGCGATTTCTTCGTTGAGTCGCCAATGAACTTTCTGACGGCCGTTATCTGGTACCTCAAAAAATACGATGAGCGTCGATTGCGGGGTCTGGCCCAGCAGGGGTTGCCAGATGACGGCCAACGCTACTGCACGTTTCCCCATATCATTGAATTTGCCGGAGCTGAATACCGCGAGCTTTTCCCGATCCTACAATCGGAACCCGAGATCGAAAACTTACTTAAACCGTTTGCCAGCGCTCTTAGAAATGAGGCCTACGAGCAGTTGGAAGGCCAAATTGCTTCGGCACGTATACCCCTTTCCCGACTCTCCAGCCCGGCACTTTACTGGGTTATGACGGGTAATGATTTTAGCCTGGACATTAACAACCCGGATGATCCCAAAGTGCTGTGTGTAGGCAATAACCCGGAACGCCAGGAAGTGTATGGCGCTGCACTAGGTCTCTTCAACGCCAGGCTAATTAAGCTCGTCAACAAGAAAGGTCGGTTGAAGTCGTCTTTGATCATCGACGAGCTGCCCACTATTTATTTCCGGGGATTAGATAATCTGATTGCGACCGCACGGAGTAACAAGGTATCCACCTGCCTGGGCTTACAGGATCTAAGTCAGTTAAAGCGTGATTACGGAGATAAGGAAGCTACCACCATCTTTAACACGATCGGAAATGTGTTTTCGGGGCAGGTGCTGGGCGAAACGGCTAAAACAATGTCCAGCCGCTTTGGGAAAAACAAACAAATTCGCCACTCACTCTCGTTTACAGAACGGGATACCAACTTGTCTATTTCCGAAAATCTGGATTCGGTGATCCCCGAGTCGAAAATATCGAATTTATCGCAGGGGCATTTTGTCGGAGCTGTGGCTGATAACTTCGATGAGGCTATCAAGCAGAAAATATTTCATGCCAGGCTACAGGTAGAACCAGCAATGATAGCCGAATTAGCGCGGGTAAAACCCATTCCGCCGGGTGCTGAATTTGCCCAAATCTCTGACCATCAACTAAGTTATATGTTGGAGACAAATTACAACGGGGTGAAAAAAGATATTTATGCGTTAATTCAAGCCGAAATTGAGCGGCTGACCAATGATCCAGCATTGAAGCACCTGGTCGAAAACCTGCAACCTAAAGATGAGTAATGACCGTATAGTACCAGGAATGGAACAATTAGAAAAGGAAAATGATGCTTATGCAGCACTTGTAGCCCGGCGTATGGCTAAAGTACGCGAATTCCTGAAAATGAGTCAGCAGGAACTTGCCGATGAGTTTGGCACGACGCAAAATCTGATCTATCGTCTGGAGAACGGGTTGAAAGTCTCACGTGAAATGTTCACGCTGATTGCTCTCTACTACGTAAAACGTCACAAGGTAAGTTACGAGTGGCTGTTCAATCCCGAGCAGGAGGAAGAGCCGAACGTACCTATGTTCACCAATGAAGTAATCAAGCGGCAGCGTATTAATGACCAGCGCGAAGCCCAACGCCTTGCCCTACTCCATCAGTTTATGGAAGAAATAAGTAAGGTTGAGCAAAAGCCAGACTAATAATTGTTGCTCAATCCCGCTCAATTATACGTTTGGCACCTTTTTGAAATACACCTGGCCCGATCAACCGATGCTGTTGGATCTGGGATGAATCGATACGGGCTAGCTTGGTCCACAAAAAACAATACCGATCTGGATCAACAGGCTTACCCTGAAATAGTATTGCATAGTGTAGGTGCGGTCCCGTAGAGCGCCCCGTACTGCCTACCTGTCCGATTACCGCTCCTCGTTGGATAATATCCCTCTCTCGGACTGCATGGGTAGAAAGATGTCCATGGATGGACTCGTAACCCGTTGGGTGCTTTACACAGACGGCTAGTCCTAATCCATCAACTTCCCACTTTACCCATTTTACAACGCCAAAGGCAGTTGCATAAACCGGTGTGCCTACTGGTTGAGCTATGTCCATACCATTATGGTGGCTACTATTTCCGCGAATTGGATGAGTACGCCAGCCGAACTTACTGGTAACGCGGTAATCCTGCCAGGATACTAATCGTAGGGGTGGTATGGCTGGAATAAACTGTAACAGGTGTGTACGGTTGCCCGAAGAAAGTCTAGGAGCATTCAATCCCTTAAAAATACTGTCTGTAAAACAAGACAGTAGCGAGTCTATGTCCGGTTTGATATCAACCGGTTTAAGGGAAGCCTCATGCGGCAGGTTTATCGTTGATTCCAAGCAACTAACTCGAAAGCTGACTTGACCGTGTTGGGATATCACGTATCCAAGGACAAGGTAGGGGAAGAGAAAACAACCTGCGCCTGAAGCGTCTTTACACACATCAGTAAAAGAGTCGTACTTACTCCAAGGGTCTTTAAATGCATAGATAATATATATAATAAATTAATTATAATAAAAATATATGAATAATATATAAAATCAATAGTTTTGTCTGAAACAACACAAAATATATATGGAACCGATGCCTATTGCCGAAAGCACGGTGGAGCCTAAACCCAATGAGCGCACACACCTGGAAGCTGCGCAACTACAGGAATTTGATCGATTAGAAACGCAACAATACCAGCTAGTGCTGCCCGCACAATATGAGCAGTTGAGGGGGTACTTGGCCAACGATGGTTTACTGTGGGACGAGGAGATCACCCGATGCCTGTATGACGAGACGCTAAAAAAAGCGGACTTAGCTAAACGCGTTGACGAACGTACCCAAACAGCAACTGATAGCGACCGTACTAAACTTACTGACTACCTGTGGGAGATCCATGAAACGGTAAAGGGTTTGCCACTGTCGTTCATCGATTCGAAAGAGACGTACCGTATAGAGGTGGTAGATACGCCCGGCCGACAATCCCAAACCGAAACCCGTAGTGACAACGTAGAGGTAGGCGATCTGAACCCATCACAACTGCGAAGCCAGGTAAGTCCAGTGACTTTACACCTGGATATCAATGGGGGTTTCCTGGCCAATTTCCTGCACAATGCTCAGCTTAACCATGAGCAGATGAGCCGGTTTATAACCGATCTGGAACGTCAACATAAAGAACTGAAAGGCCAGCTCCAGAGCAATGACCGTCTTCAGCCAATGCAGGAAGCTGTTTCTGAAAAATTCAGACCTGTTGAGACTCCATCATACCAGTTACTCCAGGAATCAGGCCCCTCTTTAACTGCCTGGCAACGTCTGCGGCAGTCCGTAAGTGACTGGATTGCGCCAGCAAAAACAACACCTGACAACCGGGAACCGTATGACATAGCACGTCAACCGGATTCTTCCCCAAAGCCGTCTCAGGTAGGAGAACGGTTGGGAACTGTCGACAAGACATGTGCTCAAGTCTCCCAACTTATAAACGCCCAGACCTCCCAGGGTCATAACAGCTCAGTTACTGAGGCACCAGCTATAACCGAGAAGCATCTGTCTGCTGAAAGCCAATCGGTTAATAAGGCGATGGAACGTATGCCAGCGCCCGATGGAGCAACCACAACTGCCGGCATATCGCTACAATCGACTACGCAATCAATCGCAACTAATCAGACTCAAGTTATATCCATGAACGAGACAAACACACCGGGTGTAGAAGTACCTGTAATGGGTCGGCCAACTCGCTACCAGTGGGCAGAAGTTGCCCCTCAATTCGAAAAGGTTGGGGTGACCCGGCAGGATTTAGAAAAAGCAGGCCACCTAGATGATTTGCTCAACGGCCGAAAGACCGGGTTGATGAAGCTGACGCAGGCGGGGGAGGAAGGTAAACCATTTCAAATATCCGGGAAACTGTACATCGTCAATACGCCAGACAATGGGCCAATTGTCGGTATCCAGCCGGAACGTAAGCAATTGCTGTTACCCAAAGAATTTCTCGGCTATGAGCTGACAGCCCGTGACAAGCAAAATCTAGAGAAAAACGGGGAGATGGGAAAGCGGGTAGACCTAACCGACAAAATGACTGGCAAGCCGTTCGTGGGATACATTGGGGTTGATAAAGACACGAAAAGCCTGACTGTCCTCCGGGCCGAGCGCCTACATATCCCGCAGACGATCAAAGGGGTTACACTGACTAAACCCCAGCAAAAAATCTTAGAGCAGGGGAGGGCCATCAAGCTGGAAGGAATGACTAGTAATAATGGTCAAACCTTCAACGCTTACGTGCAGGTTTCGGCGGCCAAACGCTCGCTCACATTCGCGAAAATCCCAGATAACGTGGTCAAACAGACGGTCGATCAGAAGACAGCCCAGGAATTAACCAAACCCGTACACCAACTCAGAGGAGATGGGGCTGGTGGGAAGAAAACGATTCAGCCAAAGAAAGAACTAAAGCAGGCAGCCGCCCAACGGATCGAAGCACCCAAACCAGCCAAACAGAAAAAACAGGACGCGCCGAAGCCAATAGGGGAGGAGGCTAAACCCAGGAAAGTGAAAAAGCAGGAAGGGCTAAAAGTAGGGTAAACTAACAATATAGTTGTATGCTTGTAGGACCGAAAGTAACAGCGCAGGTGAGGGCTTCAAGGGCACAGCAGGTGCTTGATCTGGTAGGGGAGGCTATTCTTAAAGAGATTCGCCAAGTACTAATCAGCGACGAACCGGTGGAGGAGCCGATTCGGTATGTGTCGGAAATTGATTCAACTAGTCAGCCCCCTTCAATCGAATTGAGATTTGAGAATACGTCTCATACCCAGCATCTGTATCAGCGCTTACCAATTGATCCACAGATCGATGTGCACTGTGCTTTATCCTCGACAATTCGTAACACGATAAATCAGCACAAACCTCATGACATACGAAAGGAACGGGAGGTAGAGGTATACATTTTTAACGATCAATCGGCCGTCGTATTGATGGAGGAGAAGTACCGTCGATACGAACCGCTTTTTTTTCCTGCGCTCAGGGCCATAAGCTGGCAACAGCCTGTGCTCTTAGTTGGTGACCCCAATTATCCTACAGAAATTAATCTTTACCGGTTGGGTTATCGGGAAGCTTTACGCACCCTTGAAACCATACTTTATAGCCACTATGACCCGGGCATGCCACTAGTTGGCTACGGGTACGTTGGTAGTCAATTTCACGTAACAGTTTTCAATCAGGGGGAGTCACCTAAGGTTGTGTCTATCGCCGGTCCTTTACCGGGTACAGGTCAGTTTGTCGATCTGCGTCAGGCAAAATTTGTTCCGGGTGAATTGATAGTTGGGTCACTGGTAGCTGAAAGGCCGGTAGTAAGCCATCAACTCCAATTGGTAGTAGTGGAAACTCGGCATCCTGATTCACTGCTCGAACAGGCTAACCGTCAGTTTGCTGTCGAGCTAACCGGGGAGAATGCAAAGCGCTTGCTCAATGGCCAAAAAACGGATGTTGTCACAACGGGTGATGGCAATACCGGTAAGCTATATGTGTTAAATACGCCAGAAGACGGCCCACAGCTTGTTCTTCAGGGCGTTCAGCAAAAGTTGACACTCCAAGAAAGTTACCTGGGGCATCTCTTCTCCGAAACGGATAAAGCTAATCTTCATAAGTATGGCGACATGGGCCGGGTAGCCGAGCTAATCGACAAGCAAAGCGGCCAAAAGTTCACCGGCTTCATTGGCGTTGACAAAGACACGAAGACACTTACGGTACTTCGTGCAGATGTAATTCGACCGAAAATTGAGCGGATGTCCCATTTGAAAGGAGTAACGCTCAATGGCTTGCAAAAACAGCGGCTGATTCAGGGAAAGGCCATTCGGCTCGATAACATGACCAGTAAAGCCGGCACAGCCTTTTCGGCCTATGTGCGTGTATCTGCGGCAAGCCGAGGCCTACGTTTCGACCACATTCCAACCGGTACGTCCGAAAACAACGGTTCGGCCATCGCATCTGACAGCATAGGCAACAACGATACAAATCAGGGCAAAACGGTCATCTAAAGCAAATCCTTAAGCAACATCTCTCAACGTTATAACTGACTAACATACACGTATGCTGACTACAAAGCCGCAGTTATCCGACTACAAGCAGCAGATTGACCTGGTGCAGTTTCTGGAGACAGAGGGTTTCTCGAAGGACCGGCGAAAATCGACCCGGCGCTGGCCAGTGCTTGAAAACGCTGAAGGTCGAAAGCTCATCATCGGCAACAATCAAAAAACGAACGAATACTTTTATTACAACCCAGAGGACAGCCGTGATCGGGGGACGATTGTTGATTATGTAATTGATAAACTACACATCGACACGGCAACAAGGGAAGGCTGGCAGCAGCTTCACGAGTTTATTGGCCGGTACACGGGTGATTTATCACATCTTGCTAAAAGCCGTTCCACTGATACGGTTGAAAGTCAACCGCCCGCTGAAGCGACCCGAAGTAAGGCCATGTCTCATTACTTCAGGCTTGATCCGTTGACCAACACGGATTATCTCATGGAAAAGAGGGGCTTGACGGTCGATACAATTGGCCACCGGGCGTTTATTGGCAAAATTTTCAACAAGACGTTTGTCAGTAAGAAGACAGGGGAAACGGTTATCAACACAGTATTCCCAATGGAGAGTGAACAGGGCATTACGGCCATTTTGCTGAAAAACGACAGTCCAACGGGTTTAGTTAATGGACATACTTGGGGCGAACGCCTAGAGAGTATCTGGGTGTCGAACCTACCCAAAGGCCATCAACCCAAAGAAATGCTGATTTGTGAAAGTCCGATTGACGCCTTGTCGTATCACCAGCTTCACCCACCGAAGGAACCCTACGACCGGGTCTATGTGGCTACAGGTGGGCAACCCTCTTCACTTCAGCCCCTTACCGTACAACGGTTAATTGACCGGGTGAAGCCGGAGCAAGTGATTCTGGGACACGATAATGATAACAGCGGTATTCGCTTCAATATTGGCTGGGCTGGTCGACTTCAACTTCCCGGTCAATCCATTGAACAGGCGAATCACCAACTACGTATCAGTCACAACAAGCACAGTAACATTTTATCAATTGACGTATATGGGTTACCGGTTGAAGAAGCAAAACGGCAGGTGCACCTTGAATCACTACAAGAAAGAGTGTTGACAACCTTAAACAAGGGGTACACACCGGACATGAATCGGGCGACGAAGGATGCTATTATGCATCAGGGAAACCACAGTTTGCTGACCATTCACTTGCCCAACCACCGCCCTATGCTGACCCGAATTGAAAAACTGGCCATCGAATGGCGGGGTCTAACCGACAAACTGGTTGTTAAACGGCCCTTTGCAAAGGATTGGAACGAAGAACTTCAGACGCAAAAAGCAAATGTCGAGCGGCCTCAACCCACTTTGAGGAACACACCTTCTAAAGCTACGCCACAAAAATTAATGTAATTGCTTGATAACCATATTAACAGCCATTGACTTGACGTCAATACTTGACTAAATGAAAACATGGATGCTGAGCAACAAATGGACATACAGAGTAGGTACGTTGAGCACGTACAGTATGAGCGATTAGTAAATGACCTCATTGAGCGCATCAACGTTGCTTCGGAGGGAGTGAGCCTATCTAAGCTTGACAAACTGACCATTAGCTTTGGCCTTAAGCTTTTACGATTAGAGCTGGCAAAGAAAGCTGATTTAATGCATGAATAATCCTCAAACGAACTGCGAACGAAAGGGAGCGGAAGGTTGACTTATATTCCTGTTTAACAGGTAGATAGCTTTGCTATATGCTTATTTAGCTGTATCTTTATAGTGTTCCTATTGCGCGGCACCGACGTGTTACTTCGGGCAAAGACAATGCAAGCGTTAGCGAATTCCTCTGTTGCCGGGTCGCCGGTTGGTCCCTTTCAGATTATTGATACTGAAACGGGTGAAGTTGTAGACAAATACCTGTACATTCTAGGTAACCCCAAACAGTACCGTTTCGATGCCAAAGAGGGCAAGTTCTCCATTCATTATGATGAGAACAACATTGAAAAGTTGGGTTCATCGCTGTCGTTTCAGCCCATCGCCTGGCGTATCTTTTCGGATGACATTTTGGGTCAGGGGCTGAAAAAATGGGCTGAATTATTCTTCATTGACGAGGCCGATTGCGTTTCGGAAATTTTGTTTCACGGTTACAGTGTAGCTAACCTGGAGCGACTTATAACCCCCTTGGTATATAACCGTATCAAACTCAACGAAGTGGTGCTGACGGTGAACGCGGATAAGCGGGAGAATAACAAAATACAGCCCAAAGGCATATACTACATCGCGTCATTTACTTATAAAGCCGCTGATAAAGCCATTACGCAGGAAATGACCAGTTACGTGCAGACAATCAACCTGTACCGTCGTGAGACACTCACCGAGACGGGGAAAACGCAGGTAGCTAAAAACGTATTCAATCCGTTTGTGGATCTGCTTCCCGAACCCGAGCAAGAGGAGTTGCAGGAAGGGGCCACTGAACAGACTGTATTGGCCTAATGCGATTTGAGCTGGACAACAGTGTCCAGCTCTTCCTTACCTTTTATTGTTTCTGTGCGGCTCCGTCATGTTACAGCGGGCACTAACTAATGGCAACGAAACCCGTTCCCTCTCCTCAGCAACCTGTACTGGTATTTCTGATCGACGCTACTAATAAACAGGTACGTCCGGTTTCACATGATGGCTCATTGGAGCAGTTGTATAAGTGGATTGATTGTGACACCATAGATTATACGGCCCGCCAACCTGATGGAGACGGTATTTTCTGCAATGACCTTCTCCCTGATGATCCTTACCAGGTAGCTTTCAGGCTGCGTTCCACCGGACAGATTATTTACGGTAATGGGGTATGGACGGGAAGTAATAGGGAGGGTGATACGGTAACTCCCGACGCAACACTCGTGGAGGTAACTGCCGAAATTGAGTTTCTGGGCCCAATAGCCTACAAGCCTGCGCCAATTTATGTGCTTTCATGGTAAATGATCACGGCCGTCTTAGCAGAAAGACGGCCGTGATTTTAACTCCTTATCAACGATGACTGAGCTGTTAAAAATTGACCCCTATCTGGAAAAAGTATATCCCGTTGACATAGACGATTCGCTGGTCGACGTTTGTCGACAAATTGGGGCTCGTCGGCTTACCATTGCCGGACAACAATCAATCGGTACAGACGACTGTTCTGATGCTGCCTATTGCGATGATGAAGCGCTCTACACGGAACCTCTGCCGCCTGCATTTCGCTTACGGTCGACTGGTCACATTATATATGGGTGTGCCCTCTGGCATCGGGTAACGCAGGAGGGAAGGCTGCAAGCACCGGCCTGGACCCAATCGGAATTAACTGGCCAGGTGGAATTTTTAGGTTTTACTTCTCTTGCATCTGCGCAGGCAAATCGGTCTACGCTTGATGACGAAAGCTTGCCTTTAGAGGAGCCGGATCAGGACTAACTACTCGGTACCAGTTATGGGTAGTATAATATGTATTTTATATTATATTTATTAGTTTTAATGTAAAATACATATTTTTGAAACTCAATTAGTCGTTGTCCTCAACATGAAAAACATGAAATCAGACGAAAAAATAGTTCAGGCCTACCAGGTTGGCGATATAGTTCGGACAACTGAACCGTTTGGCCCTAATCCAGCAGGAAGTATGGGTATTATTTACGAAACGTATCCTGATAATGAGGTATTAGCGTCTGAAATAGTCAGCATCTTATTGACAAACGGCCACGACATTGGCAGCTTCAATCAAGCAGAGCAGACAGAAAGTCTAACGTGGTTGGGTCATGTGGACATTGCCTATGCATACAGTAGCCCAAGTAAACTCATGGCTGATTACCGTGACGGCTATTTCAGTCAGGCTTTCGATGAAGCACGAGTTAGCGTCGATCAGGTTGGCGTGAGCAGCGTGGCTTAAACATAAAATAGGGGTTAGTGTGCTGCAACCACTTAAATAAACCCGATGGAGATTAGTATAGCCGAGTTCATTGGTCGTCCATATTTCTTAATTAATGATCAGCTTGCTGACCTGTACGGCTGGTTCATAAAGGGGGCTACTCTGCTTTCCTCCAATCAAGCTATTTGCGGACTGGTAATCGCATTTTTGTTGCTGATCGGCTTACTGCAAATGTGGCAGGAATAGGCCGCCGATTGGTTAATTGTCCGGCTCCGGGATGTTACACCGGGCACGTCGAATGCTTACTAAGTTGCCAAACAAATTACGTTCACACGAAACCAACTGTCTGTTGTCTATCCTGGCTTCCCATTTTGATCATAATCGGATACCGATGATTGGTACATCCAAGGGTGGACAAAATAGAAGACGACTACCCCTACTCTGTTCATACGTCCGTTATCCGTCAGTCTCTTGCACCAAATGGCGTATATTTGGCAAGGCCGCTTTAGGCCGAGCCTATATGATGCCTGGCTGGAATCGCCGATTTATGGAGCAGGAGACTTCTTTAAACAACTTACAGACTAACCAATCTGCCAATGCCTTTGCGGTGGTAGATGATTACCGAATTTTAGTGGATAGCGCACAGGCTGTTGTTCATTTTTACGAAGGAAGAGGAGAGTGGGGAAGACTAGTCAGAAGCGTACCGATTGAAAAATGGTCGGGAGACTGGTTAATTAGGACCATCGGTCGATTCTTTCGGCTCAATTACCAATTAAGCGACGATAAGGTAATTGCATCCGTACAGAGGAATGGGTATCTGACCGTACATGTAAAGCACCGCATTGGTGGAGCCATTCTTTATCAGCGCGCATTAAAGACCGAATTCTGGGACTATTGCGTAAACTACCGGGGAGAGCTAGGATTTGGGTTGACAGTTCGGGCAGCCATAACTGATTTGCGGGGCAAGCTGGCCGCTCGAAAAAACGTCGAACAAGTTGAAATAACGCTTAAACTTGGCTCATCCAGTCGATTTACCCAGCAGCAGTTGGATGCTTTTTGTGAAGCTAACGGTCTGATGCCAGGTAGTCGCTACACACGGCAGCACCTTCGTCAAGCTATTCTGCGTCAGCGAAAAATGAACTGTGAACAGTTCCGTAACCAACTCGCTTACTTCGATATCCGTATTAACTGTAAATAGTCCCTGGCTGAACCGTGAAACCCCAAATAGGCTATTTGCAGTTGATTATACGTATATCGTTTAGGGAAATATCATTGCGATCATTTATCTCGATCTTGGTAACAGGAGCGTCACGAATGATATTGATTATTACCCAAAATTAGTAGTTAAGCTCACCCAAGCCCCCAACAAAACTGCTTATAAATGATCTATGGGCTGCTTCTTAGAATAGTTCATTTACATAAGATGGCATCTAAAACTCACATCGGGATAGTACAATTACTAGCCAAGCCTGAAAAATAGTATCGCTGGTAGCCTAACCCGGCTGCCCTCACAGGTACGTTGCCACCTTTGCACCCTTTGCTTGTTGGGACGTCTCGTTGAACGCGCCGAGAGTCACCTGTCAGAGGTAACACGCCACCGCAGAGCTGACTAGCAAGCACACAACCGATTTGCCCTAATGTGTACAATCGCATTAGTTAGGATTGAGGTTGTGAAAGTCAAAGGTCTTTTGCGATGGCTTTATTTCTAGTAATTCTGAATGAATCTCACGAATTAGTTTAGAATACTCAAACTGCTTTTTTCTAAAATCTTCGAGATTTACTTATCCTTTTGTCGTGTGTAAACTCGTAATGAAATTCATAAGCACTAATTGTATTTCGTTTAATTGCTTATTCTTTTGAAAATCGCTTGTAAACAAAGTATAATTCTTTAAATTCCATTCTAATTCAGACAATTTATAAAGGTCATGTCTTGATTTAGAAACTAGATCAAGTGATTCTTTTTGATCATCAAGCTTGTGAGCAATGGCAAATTTCACCAGTGATGAAGAAAGTGTATCGTTAAATTCAATTGCTTTTTTTAAAAAATTGTCCGCCCATATTACTTGCCATTCTTTTTCTTTAAGAATGTCGTTTTTTCGTTTCTCCACATTTTCGTTGATTTTCCGCGCATAAAACAATGCCAAAAAAAATGCTCCAACTGTTGCTAAGTTGGAAGCAACTGTAGCAAAATCGCTAAAAGTCATAGATAGACATTTTACCCGTTGTGAAGTTTAAACTCTGGTCACTCAATACTTTAACGCGCTGTGCCTGTATGATTCCTGTCGACCAAGACGCGCCCATGCCACTTACTTGTACGCACCGCCCAACGCCCGAAAGGGCTGATGGCGAACGAGTTACTCGCCTAAACAGACGTGCCTGCTACCTTTACACCCTTTGTTGGGCTGAACCCCTCCTTCGGAGGCGAGCAACCTGTCACCAGGAAGCTCACACGCGGAGCGAAACACAAAGCACCTTTGATCTATTCAATTATTATTTTTCTAGTTACGACATTATATTTATTTGCCAAATTTAACAAGTAAACTCCGGTTGGAATATTACTGATAGTTAATTGATATTTTCCGTCTGTAAAACTTTTTACTTTCGCTTCAATCTTTTTCCCATTTATAGAAAATAGTGATATTTGATCAATTTTTATTGACTTTTCAGTTTCAATATATATAGTATTTTTCGCTGGATTGGGATATATATTAAAGTTGTCATTTAGAATTGGCTTAATAGATAAAATCCTACCAATTGTAGTTTTAGCATCAAAAGAAGTAGGAATAATTTCCCTATTTCCAACACTATCGACTGCAATAGAATAAAATGAGTAAGTAGAATCAGCTTTACCTGTAAATTTATATGAAATATTTTTGGTATTTAAAGTTAGTGGCTTGAAAATTTTATTATTTACTGAGTAATAAATATCATATCTCTCAATACCTGATTCTCTATCTGTTCCCTGCCATTTTATTGTGAAAGTTGTATCTGTAGTAATAGCAGGTAAGGCACTTACATAACTGCTTGGAGCGACTTTATCAAGCGAATTACTCCAAACAGGTGTAGAAATCGGAGCATTAGTATCGAAATAAATTAATGCCTTGTTGTTAATTGTTGTGTTATTGGGTAAATCTGACTTAGCAGCAACCGTATAATAAATACCTCCTTCCCCCTCAGGTGCATTCACATTTGGTGGAAGAAATCCTAGTATAGGATCAGAAGTAAGCTTCAATGTTTTAGGGTCTAACGATATACATTCTGTCGTAAATATTCCTGACATTTCATCAAGTTCAGCTACTATTTTAAGTATTAAGTTCTTTTGGGGTCGCAAATCTATTAACTCAATTCTTTTTTTCTGCCCTGGAATAATATTAACGTATTTACCACTAAAATTAAAAAAATTGAGTTGAAATGTGGATAAATCAAACTTAGTACGGTCGAGGGTATCTATGATTCTAACTACCTGGGCATCCGCTGTTGCTTTCGCATTATTTTCAAACCTAATGCCATACTGTAAAGGTTCATTTCCTGTAATGTGATGCTTAGACGTAATACCAACACCTATTTTGTCATTTGGATCGACAGAATTAAGACTTCTAATTCTTTTAGAACCTCTATTTCCAGCTAAATCATAGACATCTCTACATTTAACAGCTGCTTGAGCTCCATTTAAACCAGAGCCAACCGTATTATCTAATACGTCAAAAACTTTATCTAAAACCTTAACTACACGCAATTGGGGTAAAAATATTGATGCTGTTGAAGCACAGGAATATAAAGTGCTAGCAAAGCCGTATCCAAAATCCATAATATCTATATTGTTATTATAACCCCAATTTCTATATATATTTAAGCCATTATTAAATGTACTTATTCCTCCATCTAAGCACTGAAGTGCATCGCCAATTATTTCGTCTTTAATATTTGAAAGAACAGCACCCATTACAACTTTAGCTAATGCAAAATGACACTCTTCTTTTTCAGCGGGCAAAGGAGAAGCAAACAAAGGAGAGTTTACTACTGCTCTTATTTCAAATTCTTCATTATTTGTAAGTGATGTTACTTGAATTTCAATATTTTTAATTGAGCCAAGACTTAATTCAGGTATTAAAAGCCAATAAGATTTGTTTCTGATACTACTTCCAAAAAGGGAATCACGAGAAGAGTAAATCAAAGTATCTAATTTTTGACCATTTAATCCTGAAAAATTATTCATAAATTCAACTTTATTATTACCTGTGACAAATAAAAAAATAGGTATACCAGTTGCGTTACAATTTCCTTTATTGCCTACTTGGACTATAAATGTGGAAGGTCTTCCTGAACGAATTAAATCAGGGCCTGCTATTTGAACCCAAATATCTGGTTTTTTAAAGGAAACAATTTTAAATTCTTTAAGACGGTTTATTACTACCCCTGAAGCATCTATTATGATTATATCATAGTCTCCTAATTCCTTGTTTCTTAAATCGAATGTTGCCTTTGCTTCAAATTCACGCGGCAATAAAATTTGTGATGCAGATATATCCTGTGCGCCATTTTTAACTAACTTAACATTTATACCCGTTTTAATCAAAAGACCAGAGAAACTGATTGTCACATCACCACCATTACCAGAGCTTTTTGGAAAGAAATCTATACTTTGGGTTAAGGTTGTATTTAACAAAGTACTGAATCCGCCATTTGATAATGTACTACAAGATGTTTGTGGAATAAATATATCGATCTTACCATCGCCATTGAAATCTGACGAACTCATGAAGGAACTACCATTTTGATACCGTTCTTTTCCAGTGATAAATTTTCCTGTTCCATCTCCAATCAAAATAAATAATTCATTTGGACCTTTTACAGCCAAATCTATCTTGTTATCATTATTGAAGTCTTCGCCAATTAATGGGGAGGTATAAAATGTATCTGATAGTTTTAATGCTGGTAAATGAGAAAAATGTAAGCTAGTATCCGCTAATAAAATAGTAAGACCTGATGGGGAATAAGAAGCGATATCAATTATGCCATCATTATTGAAATCTTTACAGCTTAAAACTCCTCCATCAAAATTCCTTATATTTTTAGATGAAAAATTGTTTTTATCATTTCCAAGTATAATGCTAATTCCTTTATTATCACCTATATCTGATAAAACTAGGTCATCTTTTTTATCTCCATTCATATCCATCGAAATAACATCAATAATACTCGAACCAAAGCCAAAGTTTACGGATCCAGCGACAGAGAATTCACCTTTACCATTACCTATATAAATAGAGATAACGT
Organism: Fibrivirga algicola; assembly: GCF_011742925.1. Taxonomy (GTDB): domain Bacteria; phylum Bacteroidota; class Bacteroidia; order Cytophagales; family Spirosomataceae; genus Fibrella; species Fibrella algicola. The sequence goes on along the minus strand of NZ_WAEL01000012.1, from coordinate 144,100 downwards.
ATTCCGCTTTTTTGGAAACTGCCAAGTCAGTATATCCGTCACCATTAAAATCTGTATTCGTAAAACTGTAAATTATATTTGAACGATTAATTCCGAGTGAAATACTATTTATTTGAGTAAAATTACCAGCTCCATCTCCTCTGAATATCAATAAATATTCATCGACATCGCTAAAACCAAGATTCAGTTTATTTGTGATATAGACTGCCAAATCTAATATCTTATCATTATTATAGTCTGCTGAAATTATCCCACTAATACCTACGTGATTACTCAAATCAATTGATTTAAAATACTTAAAACTTCCATCGCCGTTCCCAAAATAAATAGCTATGTTAGAAGTCCTTCTATTGTTTGACAATTCTTGTATCGCCATATCAATCTTACCATCTCCATTAAAATCACCTAACGGATAGAAGTGTGAGCCGACTTGTATATTCGTAAGCTCTGAACATATGGGAGGAGCAAATGTGATTTGCGCCAAGGAGGGCAAGCTGCACACTAAGAGTATTAAAATAATTATTTTTTTACCGATGCCCATTTTATATATCCTTTTGTATGCCGAACGCGAAGCCTTCATTACGTTGTGATTTGCTTTGCCCTGTTCTCCCGACCGGAGCGGTTGGCTTGTCGGGCACAACCTACCTGACTCGTCGGGGCAACCTTACCGGGGCGTTCGCTGTGTCGCTGGTAACCCTAAAAGTGGAAACCTCAAACTTTCCAACTCAGGCGTTCGCACTGTCAGACGAAACTAACCTCACTTGCCCCTGCTTACCTAACCGGGGCGTACCCACTGTCAACCGACGCTACCTAACGCACCACCCGACGGCAACCAGCGGCAAGCTCCCTGTCGCCCGGAAAACGGCACACGCACAAGCCACTGCTTGAACTTTCACCCAACATAGTAAAGGGCGCAAGGGCACTAAACTAAAACCAGCTGATAATCAACAAACAATAGTTGATTTGATGTCACCAATCGAGTGCGTTTGAGCCATCTACAGTGGTTGTCAAATTCTGTCTCACAAGCTTACGCACAGGTGGTGACATCCGCAAATCAATGACCTGCTTTTTGGGTCTGAGGCACTCACGAACTTGTTGACAGATAAGCTTGGAACGGCTAGCCCCGCTTGAGCAGGCGCATGACCTGAGTGGCCTGAAAGGAGCTGCCCCGAGCGGTGCGAAACCCGGCCCGGTTAAGCTCATCGGCGATCTGCACCAGGTTCTTGCCTGCGGCCCGGTAGGCCAGGGCCATTGACAAGGCGCGGCGGTTGTTCTCGTTGGCTTTAGCCTGAGCCACATTCGCGGCGGCTCCTTTGGCCTGAGCGGCCGGGGTGAGGTTCGCGGGCTTTCCCAGGACGGCCCCCTGCGCTTTCTTCGCTTGCAGCGCCGCTTTGGTGCGGCTGCTGATGAGTTCGCGCTCATGCTGAGCCAGAGTGGCAAAGATGCCAATGGTCAGCGTGTTGGCGTCGGGCAGATCCACGCACTGAAAGTTGACGCCCGAATCCCGTAGGGTCAGGATGAAGGAGGCGTTGCGACTCAGCCGGTCGAGCTTGGCAATGACCAGAATCGCTCCCTCTTTCTTGGCCCGCTCGATGGCCTGAGTCAACTGTACCCGCCCATTGTTCTTACCTGACTCGACTTCGGTGAACTCGGCCACGATAGGACCTCGAACAAAGCTGGCCACGGCCGTCTGCTGGGCGGCCAGGCCAAGGCCCGAGTCGCCCTGTTGTTTGGTGGAGACCCGGTAGTAGGCCACGTACCGAATCAGGTTAGAGGAGGTAAGGAGAGGGGTGGATAGGGGTAGGGTCATGAAGTAGGAGGGAGGGGGTAATTAGTGACAAACTGCCCTAACGTTCTTCAAAGATAGGTGTTCCACGGGTTGTTTTACGGGTCTTGAACGTCCGTTTAACACATGTAAATAGACGGATCAAGTTATAAATTAGAGCTATGAACCTGCGCATTTGGACTGAGTTGCTAGACGCCACCCCCTACCAAGAAGCCCTTCAGCAACTGGCCTACCACTGGCTAGCCGCCCGACGACCCGCGGATGGGCTGAGCTACGCCGATAGCATGGAGATCCTGCGCACAATGCTGCTGACCATCCAAAGACCGGAGCGCACGGCGGCCATCGTGACCGTTGTACCCAAGCAAGCAGTCCATATGTAGAAGACCTCACAGTGGGTTCAGCGGGAGTTGCATTTCGAAGGCATGCTTAATGGGGTGGATCGGGTTGCCTTCCTCTTACTCGACCTCCAACAGCCGGGTCATTTATCGATAAATTTCGCCAAATAGCTTACTCTTTATATAAGCTAATGTGGTACTATGATGTTGCAGTGGGGAATCTCTATTTTAGGGGAATGGGCTCTTTGATCGCCCCAAAGTTCGGTACCAAGTGGTCAAACGGCACTACCCGACTTGAAAGGGATCAACTGATAAGGTGGCAGTAAACCTAAGTTAGATTAATAAATTAGCCCAGTAATGCGGTGATCTTAGGCGTTGCTCTACTGCATAGCGGGCATGACTTGCGTAATCGTAAGGTAAATAAAACTCACTAGTCTCTTCGCTATTTAGACGTAGTAATAGCGGTCATTCTTAATATATTGTATGCAATTCCAGAAGCAGAATAGTTTTGTCAAAGTTGAACTTTGCATAAAGTGGGTACTCGTTCAATATTTGTAAAAAGGAAGGCAAGGTTTGAAAAGAGAAGGCATAGCGATTACTCATGCTATATTATAAGGAACAAGTGGAACATATATATTATGATGACACAAATTTATAAATATATAGTCATGTAATTAAAGTCTCGAACGTACCTCTAAATCTATATTCCTTTTTGTTTTTTCCTTAATGATACTAATCTCTTCAATAGTAGGTATTTGCCCATCTGTTTTTTTGTCGATTAAAAAATTGTCGATTACACTTCTATTCTCGTCTTGAAAAACGCAGTGGAATTCTGTGCAAAGAAAAAAATAACCAGACTCTTCGGATCTTATTATTTTTTCAGATTTGTGTTCTGATAATTCCCATATTTCACCATTAATATCTGCCATTTTATTGTGATACTCAGAGTGTGATATATGATGAATATCATCAACTATACAAGTCTCATATTGCTCAACTCCATTAACTAAGAATGGTTCCGATTGCTTGAAACGTACAAGAATAAAATCGTTGTATTCACTTGAATTATAATGTACCCAAACATCAGAAATGGTAAATTCATCGTCATCGAATTTCCAAGATGATTTCCCTTGACTTTTTAAAGAAAAAGCATCGTAATATATAGTATCGCTAAGAAACCAAAGCTTATCGTCGAAATTGCTTATTTTTTCTAATAAATTATTAAATAATCTATCTATTTTTAATTGTTCATTAGAATGAACTATGCCGAAATCATTTCTTGGAAATGAACGTCTACAGACCGAGCTAAAGAGACTTAAATAAGTAAAATAAGGCTTTTCTTTCTGAATTTCTATAAACGCTTCAATTTCTTTGATTGATTGAAACCTTCTACGAGGGTCTTGTTCTAAACATTTGTCAATAATTTTGTCATATAGACTAGTCTCAGCAAATACATCTTCTACCTTAGTTCTTCCGGTACCTCGATGCGTTGATCCTGTAGCATACCATTGTAAGACTTGTCCAATTGCATATATATCCATTGTTACTGCCGCATGAATACCACCATTCTCTTGTTCGGGAGCTGAAAAGACGCGATTGCCAAGCCTCTCACTTTTTTTAGTAATTGCTCTAATAGCGAATAATTCTGGATTATAGCTTGCGATGCCAAAATCCGTTAATACAAAACCGAATTCATCAAGTAAGATATTTTCTGGCTTTATGTCTCGATGGATTATACCTGAATTGTGTATATTTTTAACAGTACTGATCAGAAATTTAAAAATCTTGATAAACTCTTCTAAGCTTTTACTAGTCTTTGACCCGGCAAGCGATCCCTTATACCGTTTCATAATGATGACCGGGACTGATATATCTTCGTTAGAATCAGATATAGTTAAGTTCTCATAGTTTATGTATCGTATTATATTATTTGTGTTACTCAATGTAACAACATTATAGTACTCAGATAAAAATCTTTTAGTTTTCCTTTTCTTTGACTCACCGGTCTCATTTGAAACCAGAAATTTCAATGCAACCTCGTTTCCATCTATTGAAGCAGCATAAACAACGCCATTTCCTCCCTGGCCTATTGGCGTTTTTTCAATTACTACTTCCCCTAAGGAAAGAATAATTTTGTAATTAGAATTTTTTATGTATGCCTGTAAACGATCAATAGGGGTTGCCATGAATCAAAGTGGTATAGCGTAAAGTCAAGAATCGTAATATTGAGGTTTGCCTCAAGGTCCATCTTAGAGTATCTTTCTAAGATGAAGCGATTTAATAAATAATTTTCAATAAGTAATACCTATTGAAAATTAATAATATATGAGCCTTGCAGAAATTCATTTCTTCAGCCAATATGACAACGCTGCGCATTCGCATCCCTAGCAAAACCAAACCTATTGAAGCTAACCGGCTCGAAGACTAAAGAAGGCTTTTGAGGAGGAAGTCCACAATGGTGTATTTGCCAAAGAGCTTGCCCGTTAAAGCGTAGATTTTGAGAAATTGTGGCAGCCTAGATTAGTATAAAGTTTCTTGCTGATGGCCAGCTTTATTGGGCTAGTACCTAGATTAGGTTGCAACGCATCAAGACTTGTATTAAATATGATTATTCAAAATGCTCTGAGATGTTTATTGACATAAAAAATTATGGTTTTTAAATGAAGAGTAGTTAACTGATCGGTTTGAGTTGATCAAGCAATGAAGAATTGTCTCAATGCCCGTATAGTTAACCCCATTGTGCAGGATTCAAATGGAAAAAAGCTTGATGCAATCTTTAACCATTTCAATTGTTCTAGTTTCTATGTCCTCGGCTGTCCAACTATCCTTTTCAGCTAAAAGCCGATTTAAATACAAGCCGTTTCTATAACCCACTGGATGCCCTTTCTTATCGGTCCGGTCGCGTTTATCGCTGAAAGGCTGGTTACCTAGTGTACTGTTATAGCCCGAGATAGTCAGGTTGCCTAATCGGTGGACATGGGTTTCCTGCAGGTGCCGGGCCGCAACCTCATCGCCATTCCCGATCATGTCGACCCAGGCAGCGGGCAGGTTCTTCCCCTGTGGCAAAATATGCTCGATGGTCCAGACGTATTGTTTACTTTCTGATCGACGCCATAAATCGGTGTAGGTTTCGTGGGTCTGATGGTTGCCCTCCAGACTGCACAGGACAAACCGGGCCGCATCGGCATTATCCTGATATAGGTTACCCATCAATTTCAGACTGAATACCTCGTCAGGTACGTACCAGACTGGCTGACGCAAAAATGCCCGAACATGACTGCTGGTTGGGTGCTGATCCTGCTGCCGACACCAGTCAATCAGCTCAATAAATAGCTTATCGAGATCACGGGTAGGTGGCAAATCAGTGACGTTACGGCGAACAAAGAACGTAACCAGTACCTGAATGATAGCCCCCAACTCAGCCGACGGTAGCGACGGATAGCTACCCAGCAAAAACAACAAAAACGACTGCGACGTGACGCCCCCAATACGTTGCAGATCAAGCAGGGCGCTGGTCACCGTGGCTGCGTTATCGGCATGATCGGGGCGTACCAACCGGCTATATAGCTGCGACTTATCGTATAAATCATCGAAAATCGGGCGCACGTCGGCGTCGATGAGGCGAGCATAGATAGTAAGAATAGTGGAACGGGTGGCCTTCGAAAACCCTTTCACGGCCACTTCGGGACGGTATTTGAAGGCGTTGTAATATTGCCGTAGATAGCGTTGCTGCGTGGCCGGATCGTCGGTCAGGTTATCGAGCAGGCGGGTCCAGCGGTTAAAGTTTTGATCAATGGTGTTGATGTTCTGCTTCTCCAGCACATCGAGTAGTTTGTTTTTGATCAGATCTAGGGCCGATAGTGGCTCGCCCCGGTTGTTGAGCGTTTCGAACAACGTGAACGCATCGGAGTGACTGCTGACTTCGATTTTAACCATCGATGCGCTGTTTAATTTTTCCAGCAGATCAAGCACTGATTGGCTCGTAAATACGGGTACGTTGTTTTCGTCGGTCTCGTTCAGTCGGCTCAGAAAATACCGGTACGCCCGATCAATGCGCCGCTTGCCTACGTTCGCGAGCTTATCGACATCGCGTTTGAGTAGGCTTGCCTGATGGAGTACGTACTCGTAATCGGGCAGGTTTTTGCCCTGCAATGAGGGTTCGAGCCGTGTAACACCCGGGCTATTCTTCTGTACCAGCCGATTACGTATGCCCGCCATCTCGACCCGTATATCATCATCGTCCTGGTCGGCATTCTGTTTCAGCCAAGTATACAGCGCTGTGTAGAGCAGCGACGTAGTGGTTACGCGCTGCTGCCCATCTACCAATTCGAGCCGCAGGGTTTGCAAGGCATCTGTGCTGTGATTAATACAGATGATGGACCCCAAAAAATGGCCTTTGTCCCCTTCCAGAATATCGTCGAATAGCGCTTCCCAATTGTGCTGCTGCCAAACGTACTCGCGCTGGTACTTGGGAATGGTGTATTTGATATTCTGATCTGGATTGAACAGAATAGACAGCGGATAATTACTGGCTGATTGAATCATAAACAGTTACTGAAAGGTCGAATTATGAAAGCCATGCTTAGCTCCGAACAGAAAAAGAGTCAATAAAACCAGTCCTTCCTGTTACAGCTTATCATTAGATTAAAAACCAATAATCGTACTGATGTCCTGATTTCTAGACCTTGGAAGTAGGTTTATCAATGAAATATTCACTTCACGTAGCCGCTCCCAGTTTTGACTTTCAACTGAGAAGCGACCAGCATCTACAAGTGATCGCGCTTGCTCTGGGTTATTCATTTTTGGAACTTCATTACATAAGTAAGAGAAAGTGCCAGTTAAAAACTTAGGCAAACGCCAGAGAATTTGCCCTTGTATAGCAGACAACTCATCTATCTTCTCCTGAATTTTGATTAAGTTTTGACTATTCAAAAAGCTAGGCTCTTGAGCCACTATATCATTGAAGTGCTTTTGCTCCTGATCGTTCCCCCCTTCGCTTATTATAGCGGAACACTTTTCTCTAATTTCAGCGTATCTAATTCGAGCCGTCGAGATGCGCTTATCTTTTGTGGCAAAATCAATTGCCTGGGCGAGTTTTCGCTTTTTATCTTCCAGCTGATACCGGGCATCAGTGACATCATCATCCGCAACAGTTCCGATTTGCTCTGCAACAACCTCCATTTCTTTACGTAGGGATGTTAACTCCTTAGCAACCTCATAGTTTTCTTGCTCAGTTGCCTCTTCAATCTCTTCTTCAAGTTTCTCTGACAAGGTATCTATGTCTAACCGCAACTTTCCTATTGGCGTATGGCGAACCTTAGGATTAAATGTTTCCGTGAACTCTTGATCGGCCATCATCAGATATACCGAAATAGTCAAATCACGAGACTCTGATAATTGTACCAAAATCTCTATATCTGACCCCTTGTGCACATCGCGAGTAAGTTGGCGACCTGTTAATGTCAGGTAACCAATTGGCTTGTTAGCCTCAGGAAGAGCAGTATGTGGTCCCTCCAATACATTTACACGGATAATATTATCCTCCGATCCTCTAACAACAGCCTTATTCAATTGGCGCGTGATGGTGCGTCGAAGTGGAAGCACAGCATTCTTTTGAAATACAAGTAAAAGTTTGGTTGCACCATAAAGATCTTCATCATCTATTTCAAGACATATATCTTCTGGAAGTGGCTGTCCACTGATCCCATAACCACTATTTATACCTATCAGCCCTAAATCGGTTTCTATAATATTATTATGCCTATCATAAATGGAAAGCTTAAAAAAATTATAAACACCTTCAACAAGCGGTAAGTCTTCATTAATTCGCTCGGTTAATGTCTTCAGGCCGGTGTCAAAGCCTCCATCCTCCCTCATTATTCGATAAAAAAGATCATCCAAGCTACCTGTTACTCTAGCTGAAAAAATCTCTTCGCGCTCTTTAGATACTTTTTCATAAGCAGCTTTGATCGAAATCCTCGATTGGATTTTTTCTTTACTTACTTCGCGTACCTCTTTAGGTTTTGTAGCTGCATAGTAGGCAGCTCCAATAGCTACTGCTGTTGTTGGATCAATATCACAGATTACACCAATTTGAAGTACCTCTTCTACGCGCTTGCGAACATAAGGAATATAGGTTGAGCCACCCACCATAAGCGTAAACTGAACATCAGAAGGCATTAAAGAATTACGAGTTAGTATCTTCTTTATCATATCCGTTGTTCCATCAATGTAAGGACGGATAAGATCATTAAGCTCTGAGCGAGTTATAATGATTTCTTCATCGACTAACTCGCCATTCTCATCTTCAAATCCTTCAACAGTTATGTCAGCAGAAGTCTTTGCAGAGAGCATAATCTTAGCCTCTTCGGCGTGACGCAACATAACATAATACTGCGCATTGAGCCGACCAGTGGCACTTTTCAAGGACGTGGCAAGATCATCAAACGAATACTTTTCTTCTAACTTTGGCACTAATATCCGTTCAACAATTAAACGATCAAAATCTGCCCCACCTAAGAAATTATCTCCTTCATGATCTAGTACTTTCATTTCTCCTTCTTTAATACGAATTAGAGCGACATCGAAAGTTCCGCCACCAAAATCATACACTAGCCATTGTCCATCCTGTAAATCCTTTTCTTTTTTCATATTAGCATAAGCTAAACTAGCTGCAATTGGCTCTTGTAGCAAGATTACTTGCTTAAAACCAGCCTGTATCCCTGCTTCCTTCGTAGCATTAGACTGAATCGTATCAAACGAAGCGGGTATAGTAATAACTGCAGCATCAAGTACTTCACCGGGAGGAAGGAAAGTTTTCAATTCCTTGAGAACAGTTGTAGATAAATCAATAGGCGTCTTGGAATCGTTAATAGCCTTAATTTTATAACTTTCAGATGTACCCATCTTCCGCTTGAACGTACCTACTACATTCCGTGGGTCTTTTTCAAGTAATTCTTTGGCTTTACTGCCAACAAGAATTTTATCTTTCTTATATCCCACAACAGATGGTAATGTGTTACGACCGAAATCTGTGGGGTTACTGAAAACCGCAACCTCCCCTTTAATAAACTTTGTGATAGCAGAGTTTGTAGTACCTAAATCGATACCATAATTAACCATATTTTCCATGAAACTATAGAGTTTTAATTTTTCTGATTAGACTCAACAATAACAATTCCTTTCTGAACAATTAAATTCATACCTCCCTGTCGATATCGTATTATAGGCTTAATGACGTCAGTAATAACTAAATCATCTGTATTTGAACCAGCTATACTTGCTTCGCAATCCGTACGAGTCTCATTATACACTTCGCCCAAAGGGTTATAATACATTAAACCAATCGGAGATCCACCATTATCCGATAAGTCATTCTCTAAGATTTCTCTCAGTTTATTGACATTACGTTGAATCGAATTAGGCTCCTGAACTTTAGTTAGTTTTTTCTCTATCTCAAAGATTTGATTAATAATATCGAGATAAAGCTTAGGCACACGAATATTCTCTTGCATATTCATTTAAGTTAATGATTGAAAAAATCTGAAGCATTTGTCGATTCCGTTGACATATTTCCTCCTGGAACTGTATAAAGCGTTACACGGCCAGTTGAGTAACTGAATTCTGAATTCTCTACTTGTAGATAATCCGTTGTATCATCTGATTTACTAAAATGCTCACCTGTTTCAAATCCTCCATATGTGCCACAAAAATTTTGCTTTTTTGGATTCCAGTCTTTTCCGTAATACACTTTAAGGTAGTACGTTCCTGTAGGAATTCTGGACATCTTGAAATCACTGCCGGCTCTGATGTATTCATTACGAACAGTACGGCCAGAATAAACCTCAACTAAGCATACTACAGCATCGTAATCGTTACTATTTTCAAATACTATGTATGCCTGACCCTCGTATATTCCCTGACTAAAGCATGAGTTGAAAGGAGAATCACCGTTATTAAGCTGATTTCCTGCATAAGCACTTAATTGACTTTCCTGATAGGAATTGACAGCCGGTTCTGATGACATACCCATCGCAGTATCTGAAGACATCGTCAGTGTAGTATCTGAAGACATTGTCATTGTTGAATCTGTCGTTACAATTGTTGAAGTACGCTCATCAGAATTAGTGGGAGTATATGTCTTACTACCTGAATCCACAAAAATGATTAACAACACAAATGCTATAAATCCTAAAAAAACATATAAGCCTCCATTGCTATTAGACGTTCCAGGCGCACTATATTGTGGAGTCGATCTTTGAGGAGTAGAAATTGGCCTTTGAGAAGTAGGCAAAGGGCGGGTCTGTTGATTTTTAATAACATTCAATTGCATTTTATCCCGCTTGATACTATCATTAATCTCTGCATCCGACACATCAATCTGACTTGCCTTGTTTATGATATAAATTGCAGCGTCTATATTATTATGTAAATTCCAAATTGCTACAGAGAGGGCTCTTAAACCGGCTGAAATCTGATTTTTTATTTCTGAAAACCTTCCATCTAACTGATTAATATCGTGGACAGATATATTTCGATCTACCCAAACCTGAGCAGTGGAGGGTAGAATAGTCTTAGCCTGTATTTGATCAAATACTTTCACTAACCCTTTAACATGCTCGCCATATTTCAGGAAAATAGACTCGTTATAATCATTTTCTCGCTGAGTGGTTACTATATCATCAATTTGTTTTTTGTCTTCAATCAGCTTATCTTTTGAAAGCCCATCAACCTTAACTGAAAGCGCCATATTAATTAGCATTATGGATAAACTTGCATTACTATATTCATTAAATACATCAATGGCCACAGATCGGATCGCCATTGCGAATTGATTACGTACTGGTTGAAAATAATTATGAAATAGATTTAGTAAGTCTATTTCAACTTCAGTGCAAATTCGTTTTTCAATCTGTGTATCTAATTCAAAGTCGTTAATCTTTCGTTCTTTTACTTCTTGGCTGATTGCTTCTATTCTAGCTAAACGTTTACGTAGTTCGGACATTACGCCTCGATATGCTTTATCTATGCCATCTGACGTTACAAGCATTGGACTGTTAAGCAGCTTTTTTAACTTAATTTCATCTTTATTCCTAAAAGCTAAGGTCAACGCACTATTAAACTGCTCAGCAAAATACGGGCTTACTAACTTTAAAAAAGACGGTAGAGGGGTTAGCGTTTTAAGCTGTTGGTGTTGCCCACCTTCAAAGTATCCTAAATGCCCGGTAGCTAAAAAGTTATTCAAGGCAGAAAACATTGCCAAGTAATGGTAATTAATTCGGTTATCCCGCGTATCTAGCAACTCGAAAGCATCCTCAATATCTGCTTTAAAGAGTTCTTTACCTCTATATATTATACTACCTGAGTCTGAAAGTTCGATATCGGCGATTAGTTTCTTTTTAGCCTTACGAATATCTTGCACAGTAAGTGAAGACGGATCAATATTCTGTAAATAGAATAATTCGATAGGATTTATATACTGCATGAAAATAAAATATTTAAGTCTCGAATCTATTTTTTTGATTGGAGTGGTGGTTACATACTGAAAGCTACTCTGTTTCTTTACAAAACCGCCATGTTCTCCCCGGCCACCAGATACTCGGCCTCGCTAAGGGCAAACTGCGGATCAATGAGCAGTATCTCGGTATGGGTGAGGTTCCCGTCCTTCAGAAACGTCTGCCCACGTTCATGAAAATCTTTGGTAAGCCGATCCACATCGATCCCGACTAGGATTCGGACTTTTGGGATTTTGTCGAGAAGAGGACGTACCCGAAAATAATCCGACGCCCGAAAATAGCCAACCAGCACATCGAAACAGGCAATTCCGGGCATATACGTGAACACACCCTCAAACTTCTTGATCAGTGTATTGCCGTCCCGATTTGTAAAGAGTTGGTTGGACATGTAAAAGCTATTGGATCAACCGCGCTGGTGCTATATGATTAATGGGGTAAAATACGATATTGGTTATTAGTATATATGTGTTTGATAAAAATTGCTTTACTGTGAGCTATGCTCCCTGACGGTTAGATTTATACTTTAGTGAACTAGATGACTAGGACCTTCTGTTTGTCAGACTATTATGTATAATGAGATAAATTTATCGGAACTAAGATCAGCCCCTATCTAATTTCTGATCAGCTTACCAATCAGTAACGTTCATGGACAAGAAGCAATGGCAAGTGCTCTATCAAGAATTGAGTAGCATACATTCAGATTTAAGAACATCACACTATGGCATGAGCTCCGGGAGTCCGAAAGCTCGAAAAGCTTCGAGCCAACAGGCTGATTTTTTAATCGAAAAAGCAGACCGACTTCTTTTTCTGGAAGAGAACAGCCAGGCTCTCTACCTGTTGTTGAGCAAAGGCCATACGGTAGAGCGTACCGAAGATGCCGCGGATAGGCTGGAGCGATTTATGAGAAAGTTCAAAATACCGCGTGACCTCTATGTCGACATGAAGGAATACCTAGAAATCATTAAAACAAAAATTGACTCCTTCGACTCAAAACCAGAGTGATCGCTAATGCTTGAATTCAGATCCTTCCCACTTATCTGTTAATTTCCAGAACTCGTAACAAACGATCCACTCGGCAATCCAGGGTATAGTGTAGGTCGCTATTGAGGTACGATGGTTCCAGTTGATATCGGGCGGGTAATGCAGACATAATGCACCGTTGCTGTACATATGAATTGATTTGCTTGATTTTATCCGATGGCTGTTGATAAAGACCTGCGGAGGTATACCCGGCACGTACCTGATGCAAATGCGATATTCTTCACAGTCATCTGTTGGCTTGATCTTACCTGTACAAGTCAATATTCCATTGCGAACGGTACAGCTAAAGATGCCCGGATAAGTCTGCTCAACCCACCTTCTTTGAAGGTAGTTTGTTCCAGCTGAAAACTGAACTGACTGTAAAGAGTACGCCTTGCCACCGTAGCGACGGGCAGGTTGATTATGGACAGGCGTTGGTTCAAACGTCGGTTTTGCAGTAGGTGTAGTATTCAGCACGCCCAATCCGGCTGCTTGAGCGATTGGAGCCAAGCGCTGTGCTTTTTGAGCCATAGCTTGATAACTACGTTGTTCCGATAATAGCCGTTTGACACGGTTCTCACCGAATGCTCGTTCCAGTAATGACTCTCTAAGTGTTGGATTGGTGGCGGTTTTTAACCCATTCCAGACCTGACGCGTATCACTGACGAATTTCATGAAGGCCTCAAAAAGCGTATGGTCCTCAAACCATTTTTCGCTGAAGTTCTCCTTCGCGTTAGCTGGATTCAACACTTGGAACGGCTGAATTCGACCGAATATGTTGCGAGGCTTTTGCTCAATGTAGGTAATGATCCGATCAATCGTCTCGAATACAGACAGCTCACCCTGGTAGGCTTCGGCAGCCAATGTGGTTAGAATGATACTGGCTGTAGTCAGCTCCTCCTGTCTATAGAAGTATACATCCCGCCGACGCTTCAGAATTTGTACCGATCGCTCAAGAGGTACCTTGAACTCGTACGCCGGTTCAGCTGGCAGATCGGCACTGGCCCGTATCTTCATGTTACGAGCATTATAGGCTTTCTGTAAGCGTTCCTGCTGCTGGGGGAGTAATGTTGCCTTTGCCGTAAACCAATCACCGTAGCCAACGGGATTACTTCCCGTCCAAGTTTTTGTTTTGCGATCAGGGACGATGATTCGGTTCTCTTCATGGAACGTCTCCTGACAGCCTACGGTGATATCCATGTGAAAATCGTTTGCATAGACGATTCGAATGCACCGATTTTTCCGCTCAATCTTGCCCTTGTAGGTATCATTCTCGCGCAAGCGCCGTTCCAACTGGTTCAGTACCTCCATCGGTGGATAGTTCTTGCCGGTCAAGAAGTCAAGATGTACGACAAAATCGAGATCAAACTCATTCTGTTTGTAGGGTTTGGCTGTTGTTCGGATACGAAATGACCCTTGTGGATATACGCTGAGCAGTGCATTTTTAAAAAATGCTTCATCCCGTTCAATGTAATCGGCCACCGATTTGTATCGTTCCTCCGCTAACCGTCGGCGGGTTGGGTCTAATTGTAAGCTTTCGCCCAATCGGTTCAGTAAATCGTCAAGATCACTAATTTGAAAATCAGGGCTGGAGGGCGTTGTAAAAGGAGTGGTCGGGGTCATATACGGTGGGAACTAGTGCTTAAACAGTCTATTGTCTTTGCTAATGAGTAGTTGAGCATGGTCGCCTATCTGAAAAGGTTTCATTCCCAATCGTTTATCATGCCCTAGGGAGAGAATCAGTTCTTCAGCCACCCACACGTACTCATCGGATGACCCTTCTTTCAATTTCTGTACGGCAGCCACCTGACCAGGTGTAAATACTGGCTCAAACACCTCATGATACAGTAGCTCCCAGCATTGAAAATGTGGAGAGTAATGAAACGTAGGAACTGTGTACAGGTATTGAACCTCCAAGTCGGTGAAAGTTTCTGGTTTTAAGTAGCCTGGAGCAATCAATTCCTCCCGAAACTCGCGCTGCTGACAGATTTCGCGGTCATGTTTAGTTTCGTACCAATCCAGAAACTTCAACAAGTTTTTAGCAGGCATCCGGACCCGCAAGTCATCACGGCTTATATCATCAATCTTGAGGAAGTCGTCGGGGCGGACACCTAACTCCCGGAATGTAGACTGAGCACCTTTGTAAAATTTGCGTACCCCGCCGACAGGCTGGTACTGGTTTATGCGCTTTCCTTTCACTAGCAGGTAGCTACCATCCAATTCGATGCGATAGAGGTAGGCGATCGAAACACGAATGTCAGTCTTCTTGAAGGTGGCCAGAAAAAGTTTTCGTCGGTGGCCCGGAGGTAGCTTATCTACTATAAAAGCATCAAGTCGATTAGCGACTATGCTTAAACCAATGCCAGAAATCATTTCCATCAAGGGCATACCAAGGGGGCTGTTTTAGTGAACTGTACTGACGAAAAGTCAAAGAGCCGGAAACGTGTCGTTTCCGGCTCCCACAAAATCATTAGCCTTTCGGTGGATACGGATCATTACCGTAAGAGTCCCGCCGATTGATCCGTCCATTCTCACTATGGATTATTAACTCAGCCCCCTGATTTTGGGCTATCGTCCTTCCTGCCCGAATCGCTTCTTGCTGCGTATCGGTTAGTCGGGTCGCTCTACTATTTCCTGCGCCCTGTACAGCCCAGCCTTCCCCGCGTGGGACAATGTGTTGATTCTTTTTCGACATGGTGGTCTAATTTGATGATACATAAAATTAACCCCCCGTCAACTTAAATAGTTCATCTTATAAACCTGTTTAAAATAGTCAATATTACAAACGTTTGCAATATTGACTATTTGTATTTTTCAAGCTACCTTTGTGACGTGAATCAGAACGAGCAACAACGGTTTTATCAGCTTTTGGGCGAAAACATCAAGAAGCACCGCAACATACGGGAGCTGACCCAAGAACAACTGGCCTTTGCAATCGACCTGACCCGCACGTCGGTGGTAAATATCGAACAGGGACGACAACGCCCACCCCTGTATCTGCTTGTTGAGATTGCCCAAAAACTGCATGTGACGCTGGAAACCTTAGTGCCGACTGAATCGGCATTTTCCAATGGTACGATGCTTGATGCAAACACGTTGAAAGCCGTGCCCGAGAAGGATGTTACCAAACTCACTTCTTTCCTGTCAGACTTTATGAAGCGGACCAACAGCCATGAACAAGAAACGTCAAAAACAGATTGAGGAGATCGCCTCAACGATTCTCCGGCAGACAGGATTTTACCCGGCGCGTCTCGATGATTTGATTGACGACATGGGCATACCCGTTGACCAGGTAGCTACTCAGCTTGGTATTGCGCTTGTCCCCTATGACTTTGGAGAAGACGTATCTGGCGTACTGTTGCGTGACGGTCTTAATGCCCAGATTGGTTATGCGGTTCACAATAGCCCTAAACGACAACGCTTCACAATTGCTCACGAATTGGGCCATTACGTGTTGGATCATCGTCGGCAAGGCGTTTTCGTCGATACGGTAGAGAAGTATTTGACCTTGTTTCGGGACAGTAATTCATCAACCGGTGAGAACGTTCAGGAACGTGAAGCCAACGCTTTTGCTGCGGCTCTGTTAATGCCCCTCGACTTGGTGAGTCAAGCCATCAAAGCCGTGAGCCCCGCTGACATCAGGCGTGAAGAAAACTACAATCTGATTGGTCCACTGGCACGACGGTTTAACGTCAGTGAGTTGGCTATGAGTTATCGACTGACTAACCTCGACCAGGTTTGGTAGAGCCAGTCTTACTATTCCTGTATTGAGATAAGAAAGCCGGGTAAAACCGGCTTTTCTATGATAAACGGTATGACGCTACCCATTAACATTAACGACTTACTCACCGCACACGCTATTGAGTCTGACCGTATCGAGTTCAAAGAAGGTTGGAATCCCGATTCTATCTACCGCAGTATTTGTGCCTTTGCCAATGACTTCGAAAACATCGGTGGTGGGTATATTCTGGTGGGGGTGGCCGAAGAGAATGGATGCGCCAAACGCCCGGTATTGGGATTAGACGATCAACAGATTAGTCTCATTCAACAGCGGATGATCGGTTATAATAACCTTGTTAGACCGGTTTATCACCCCCGGCTCTTTGTTGAAGAGGTGGACGATAAGCGAATTGGGATTCTATGGGTACCCGGTAGTGCCAACCGACCACATGAGGTACCGGAGAATGTTACAGCCTCTCAGAAGGTTTATCAGTACTATGTTCGGCAGTACGCTAATTCTGTACGAGCTAACCAGTTCCAGCAACAGGAACTGATTGCCATGACGAATCAGGTACCCTTTGACGACCGGCCTAATCAGCAGGCCACAGTAGAGGATATCGATATGTTGTTGCTGCGCGATCACCTGCGCCGAACCAAAAGCCGGTTAGCCATGCAGTCCGAGGCCCTACCCAAAGCGGAACTGTTAGCACAAATGGCCTTGCTTGATGGGCCAGTCGAACGGCTTTTGCCACGCAACGTGGCGCTGATGCTTTTTAACGAACATCCTGAACGGTTCTTTCCCTATGCTTACATTGATGTGGTCTATTTTCCCGACGGGGAATCCGCTCCAACGTTTACCGAGCAGCGTTTCTCGGGACCGGTTCAGCAGCAGATTCGGGACGTGCTCCACTATTTACGCACTCAGTTTTTACAAGAATTGGTAACCAAAGTACCGATGCAAGCTGAAGCGATTAGAGTGTGGAACTATCCCTTCCGGGCATTGGAAGAGTTGGTGGCTAATGCCGTGTACCACCGGGACTACCAGATTCGCGAGCCCATAGAGATTCGCGTTTATCGAAGCTCGATGGTTATCGTCAACTTCGGTGGGCCTGACCGTTCCCTACGGCTGGAAACACTCACTGCAGCCACCGTGAGAGCGCGCCGATATCGGAATCGGCGGTTAGGTGATTTTCTAAAAGAACTCGACTTAACTGAAGGCCGGGCGACAGGACTGCCCATTGTACAACAGGCTCTACGCGAGAACGGCTCCCAGGAAGCCCGCTTCGAGACAGACGATGAACGGACCTACTTTCTGGTTGAACTTACCCGGCACCCAGCTTTTGAGTCAATCAACTTGGTTCCTGACTTAGTTCCGAACTTAGTTCCGAACTTGGTTCCTCTGGACGAGGTAAGCTATCAACTACTTAAGTTTGCAGCCACTACTCCCCGTCGCCGGGAAGAATTGTTGGCACACGTAGGCCGTTCTAATCAATTCAAAGCATACCGAAAGTTGATTCTGCCGCTTGAAACTGCGGGGTTGCTTCGTAAAACCATCCCTGACAAGCCCAATAGCTCTCAACAAAGATATCAGACCACAGCAGCGGGAGTAAGCCTATTAGAAACAAAAGAGGGCATATAATATCGCGGTATACCAAGAGCAACATGAAACTCATTGGCTTATATACGCCAGTTATGTTTGGCGGTTCACCTAAGCATTTGGGTTAAAGAAACCGGCTCTGTGTTTATATTATGGGCTCTCTTGGAATAGTTCATTAACATAATAAGTCGTCCATAACCTACACAAGAATAGTGCAAATTCTTGTGTTCACTAGGTCATGTGAAACGTTGCAGTTACTTAGCAATCAGGAAGCAAGTAGCTAAATACCAATCGTGTATATCACCAACTCAATCAGCGACTGAAAATGAGATGCTGATTAGTGAGAGGGCATTTCAAGGCACTACTTGTCTCAACAACTGTCAATTACTTGACTAGCATACGATAATGTATGTCTGTGACAAAAATAGACAGATTACCACTGAAATGGATTGACCTTAAAATAAATACGGGTATTTCCCCATTTTATGGCCCTGAGTAACAAGTTAAATTTCTGGTGTAATCCGCTGATTAATACGACTCATGGCAAAGAAGAAAGAAAGTTATTCAGAGTCCGAGGGCCGAACCCTCGATGCAACTCCCATTGCCAATGACGACAAGGGAAAGTCGTTCTGCGCAATGCCCCAAAGGCCCGCCCGCGTTTTTAGTCCCAATATCGATCCAAGTCGCGAAGCGCTGATTTTGTTATTAGGTAACAAATGGGCTAATGCCACTGTCTTGCATTATTACTTCTTCGACCGGGAATCGGATGGTGAATTTGTTTTCTTCCAAAACGGAACAAAAGAATTTCGAACTTGGACCGGCGAAGAGGCTCAAAAAGACGTTGTGCGCGATGCCTTTAAGGTTTGGAAAAGCGTCGGTATTGGTCTCGAGTTTACCGAAGTGACCACCCGTGGTGAAGCTGAAATACGAATCGGATTTATGCAGGGCGACGGTGCCTGGTCATTTCTTGGCCGGGACATTCTGGGCAAAGGGCCCGATGAGCGCACAATGAACTTTGGCTGGGATCTTACCCGGCCCGGCGAAATTGACACGGCCATCCACGAAATTGGACACACACTGGGCTTTCCACATGAACACCAGAACCCGAACTCTGGCATTGTCTGGGATGAAGAGGCCGTTATCAACGCGCTGGCGGCCCCACCCAATAACTGGTCACGGGAGAAGACCATTTACAACATCATCCGAAAAATTGCGCCCGATACAGTTAGGGGGTCTAACTGGGACCCTAACTCAATAATGCATTATCCTTTCGGACCCGGTTTGATCAAATCACCGGAAGAATACAGACTAAAGGGACTGAATCCTCCAGGTGGGCTGTCGGATTTTGATAAAGTCTGGGTCAAACAATTCTATCCGCAACTCAATCCCGCTAACGACCAAACGCTCGAACCGTTTAAGTCTGTTCAGCTGAAGCTAGCTCCTGGCGACCAGCAAAACTTTGTGATCGAGCCGGCTGATACCCGCTACTACACCGTACAGGTTTTTGGCACGTCGGATACAGTAGCCGCCCTTTTTGAGGAAGTTGATGGGGTATTTCGCTTTAAAACGGCCGACGACGACAGCGGGCAGGACCGCAACGCGACCATACGTCTTAAATTGTTTAAAGGACGGCGCTACAAACTGCGTATCCGGCTATACTATACGGGATCTGCCGAGAATAACGCCGTTATGATGTGGTAGTCTCAGCGCTGATGAAAACCACAGACGAATTAAGCACAAAGAAACGGCTGTTGAGCGATACTGTCGGCGTTTCTGTTTACCTGTTTATTGCTTTCAGTATAGGAATAGGATTTGTTTGGAACGGATCGGTCAGCGGCAAACCCCACACGGCGGTTTTGTGGGCGTTTGCCTGTTTTATGCTGGGTGCCCTGATTGGTTTCCTTTTTGGTATTCCAAAGGTGCTTCAAGGGAACGCAGTAACGGCGGTGCCTCTCAACGCGGCCACACCTTCAGTAGCGCCATCAGCTGCCTCGGCGCAGCGGACACCCAATAGCTACGACTTGCGGGTGAACACCAACTTAGAGCAGATTTCTGACTGGCTCACCAAAATTATTGTTGGGCTGGGGCTGGTTGAGCTGCGAACGGCCCCGGCCCGGCTCAAACGGGCGGCCGATTACATTGCCACCGGAATCGGCCCGAACACACAGCATTTTGCGGCCGGACTGATTGTCTATTTCATCATACTAGGGTTTATTGGGGCTTACCTCATCACGCGGCTTTACATCACTGGTGCGTTTAGCCGGGCCGACCAGAACGCTATGCTGCAGCAGCAAGAGGACCGGCAGCGGGTTGAGAATTTGATCTTACCGGAACCAGGTCAGGAAAAACAGGTTACGCCCTTGACTGATGATGACAAGAAAGCTGCTAAAAACGTAGCAAGCAAGCCACTTGCCAACCTAAGCACTCCCACTGAGCGTTCGGTTTGGGCCAAAGCGCAGCTTTCTCTGGGTAATTATGCAAATGCTGTGAAGGCTTATGGCACAGTTATAAGCGAACTGAGCGAAGACCCGGCCAGCCGGTTTGCCTACGCTACAGCCCTGTACTACAGCGGAGCCAAAGAAATGGCTTATCAGCAATTACGAGAGGCGTACAACCGTCTGACGTCCGAAACAGACAAAGTTCTGCGCCGAAACGTGTATCGGTTTTTAACGTACGTGGCACTCTATCTAGATCCACCAAAAGGCTTCGATGACGCAATCCGATTTGGGGAAGAGTACGTTGGTGATAGCAAAAACTTGGTTTCGGCGGGGGTGTGGACTAATCTGGCTGCAGCCTATGGGCAGAAAATGAAATGGCTACTGGCCAATAATTCAACCGATCAGATTACGCTGGATCAGACCAAAGCACGGGCGCTGGCAGTAGTGCAGAAAACTGTCAGCATGGGCGAGCGCTGGAAGAGAAAAGTCCGGGAACTAATGGATAAAGATTTTCCCGGTAAAGACCCCGCAGAAAACGACTTAGAGGTATTTGCCTCTGACGCTGTTTTCCGCGCGGCTGCGGGTCTTCCTGAACTCAATGGTTGATGGCTACGGTCAGGCTGTCGATTGTAAGCTACAACTGACCAATGCATAGTAGGTACAGTAATTAAATGACAGAATAGTCAGTGCTTGCCTCAACTACAGTCACAACTATCAAAAAGGAAGTTAGTTTTTTTACTCTACTTATCATCGGCTCCCTTTTAGGGGTCAGGACAAGGACAACAAGATGCCGTGCTTTAAGCTGACAAATGTCAGGTAATTATTCGGAAGAGGACGACACTGGTTTTCCTACAAATTCACCATTTCTCGACTCACTATTAGCCAAACTGGCTGGAATTAATCCTGCGCTTTCCCACCTTAAATACGAGGGGTTTCCCATAGCTGTGCTTGATTGAGCGGCCTATCTTCCGCTCGACGTAGCCGTTCATTCGACATGAGACATACAATTACTACTCGTTCCCTTTTCTTAGTGCTCTATAGCCTACTTCTGATAGGGACATATCGCACCATGGCACAACCCATGAGTGGTTCGCCCCTCAACGATGAAGTAATAAGCATCGACATGGCGACCTTTAAGCCGAGCAGGCGCGTCCCTTTTGATCGCCCGTTTATCCTCAAGATGACAGTGCCCAGAGAGGCAACTATTCAAAACGTATTTGTCTATGACGTCGCTGAGGCAGAATCAATTGATCGGTTTAATCAGGCGGCAAATACAAAAGGTAAGAACCTGTTTAAAATGATCAACCCCATTAAGGGCACCACCTTTTCTCTCGAAGACGGCGTACTCTACATGGGTATTCCTCCCCTGAAACCCAATACCAATTACGATATTGTACTAATAAATGCCTTTTCCGATGACCTGCTGAAACACCTTTTCAAGGTTTTTTCGCTGCTACACGCCTCAAAACCCCTTGATGCCCAACAGGTATTTAGTGACAAGTTAGACGTCTCGAAGGTTGAGCCATCCACGCTTAATGTCATTCCCAAAAACTACTACCACGCTACGTTCTCAAGCACACAAACGTTTTACGCTACCCAAGTAACGCCATTACTCAACGGGATTGAGGATGTTTCGGCGGCAGCCTCGTTGCGCTTAGCGATCGACAACCTCCCCAAACAACTCATTTTTCCCGAAGCGTTCACGCTTAAAGTTGATTCCAATGCGTTAGCGGCGATGAACCTACTTACAGAGCAGACCTACCTTGAAGCTGTGCTTCGTGGCACCCAGCGGTTTGCTATAGCCCAACAAAAACCCACCGACGCTCACGACTTCCCGGCCCGGCTTGTCAACCTCGCTAATTCGCGGCGAATGGTGGGGCGGCTCAAATTGTTGGCCCTCAACCTGCGACAGAAAGCGCCCACTGATCCCAATTTCTCTCAGTTTGAACAGGTGGTGACCAAGCTAGAAAGCGCCCTTTTTGACAAAGAAAAGCTACTGGCTGACAACTATAAAGAGATGGTGAAGCAGATTCAGAGGAACTCTGATTTCTGGTATGGACAATTGCTGATTGCGTCGTCGGGTTTCGAGACCATCCAGGCAGGTTCAAGCTATTACCTGATTCCTGAGATTGGTGTTGCCAATACGCTTCCCATTGGCTCCGACGGTACCTTTACCTATCTGCCTAAACTGTTGCTCGGTTTTAACCTGGGGTTTCGGCCTATCGACAAAAATTTAAAACCCAGGTATGCACCCCGTGAAGCCCGGTTCTGGTATCGTACTTCTTTTACGGTCGCTATTACGGTACAGCCAATCAAACACCCTGACTTTGGCGATTTCTTCAATAACTCATCGTTGTTCGTGGGTGTCAACTATCGGCTCAATCGCAGCATCCGCCTAGGTACAGGGCCTTTCTTCCTCAGGCGCACAAACGTAAACCCGCTTATCAGCGAGAAGCCCATCATTGTAGCTCCTTACGTATCGCTCTCGTTCGATGTCGACATTACCAATGCAATCAATCAGCTCACCCGTCGCTTCTTCTGAACGCCATGAAAACAACGTACCTGACATACCTACTAACCCTTTCGTTGTTACTCTTGACCTGCAAACCTGATGAACTGCTAACGGCCAATCTTATTAGCGAAATGACCGTTAGCAGCTCGACCGTAACCGCC
This sequence comes from Fibrivirga algicola, assembly GCF_011742925.1. Lineage (GTDB taxonomy): Bacteria > Bacteroidota > Bacteroidia > Cytophagales > Spirosomataceae > Fibrella > Fibrella algicola. Next base: position 121,016 of record NZ_WAEL01000012.1, on the reverse strand, counting down.
GACGGGGCTTCGACCGTGACTGTATCGGCCTTTCTAAACCCTAACATAGACTCCGATAAACGGACGGTGGTCTTTCAGACCACCGGTGGTAGCTATGCTGAAGCTAAAGACGGTCGCACCACCAAAGCAGCCGAATTTGTGGATGGCCGGTTGGTGGCCAGCGTCACGCTACTGGCCCCCATCGTCGCCTCTCCAACAAGCCTGACTGTAGCTGCCGAAATGGCCTATGCTGAACTCCGTCGCGACTATATAGCCCGACAAGTGATAAGTGTGCTCCCTTCTCTACCCGAGAAGCTGCAACTAACGGCAAATACCCTTGGCGCACTGTCGGGATTTCGGGGTGATGTAGTGCTGACGGCCCGCCTACTCAACAAAGACGGCCGGGCACCCTCCCGAGGGACCGAGGTGGAGTTTTCGGATCTAATGCCCAACGGAACAACCTCCGCAAACGGGCGGTTTAGAACAGGCAACACCCTGAAAACCAGTGACAATACTGGACAGGTGATCGCCTATTATTCACCTGGTGAATTTGTTGCTGCTACCGACGTAATACTGCGAGCTACTGTCAAGACTGTGCCTACGGCCACCGATACTCTCAAACTCCATGTTCGTTTAACCGACTAACTCCCTATCCCGATGCTGACCCCAATTAGCCCTAAAAATTTTGAACTGCTCGAAGACAATGTCGATGACCTTGCCGCTATGGTAAACCATTTTTTTCAGGAAAGGAACCTGCCGTTTGAGCTGATGCAGTTTCGGGTGTGTGAAATCGATGCTCCCGCCTCTAGCGATATAGAGGCTGCATGGGAAACACAATTTGTGCCAGACGGTGCACAAAGAATCTCGTTCGATAGATTTGCCGAAAACTTTGCGCCCCTTCGCGAGCGGTTTTCCGACTTAAACGACGTGCATTGTTCAAACGGTGTCTTGCGCTACCGTTGCGACCCCAAAACGGGTGCTTGTGTGCCCATCTGCCGTCCCTGATTTCTCAGGGCAGGGATAGCCGCTATGCTAGCGCAGCGGTTGTCCTTACAGTGGGTCAAGCTGTCAGGTTTCCCTTAACATACTACGTTTGAAGCGCAGTCCGATTTTGTCCCCTTCCTGCTTAATTTGACTGCTAAGAAGAGCAACCAATGTGGGTCGAGACATAACATGGGCCAAGCCCGTATCTTATGTCTCGACCCACATTGGTCAATTTTGGAAGCTTGGACAGTTCAACTGGTCAACGCCGTGTATAGTATGTTAAGCTAGCAAAATTGAGCGCTCAGTACGCTACTCCTTGTCTTCTTTTCCCCCTTTGACCCATGAAAACGTATGTTGGCATTGACGTCTCTAAGGACACCCTGGCGGTAGCACTCCCGCTAAGCGCAGACACCTGGAAAGTGAGTAACTTTACGAACGCACCTGAGGGTATTCGTCGATTAAACAAAGCACTCCTCAAAGAGACTCACGTTATTCTTGAAGCCACCGCAGCGGCGGACCGTCGGATCTTACTCGGTGCTACTCATTTACCTACTTTGCCAGGCAGGTATCGCCATCTCGGTCATTAACCCCAAGCAGAGCCACCATTTCGGCAAGATGCAACTTTCCGTGACCAAGATTGACATGAGTGATGCGGTCCTATTAGCTCGCTATGGACAGATGGCACAACCTCCTATTTATGAGATGGATAGTGACATGATGCTGTGTCTAAGACAAAAATGAACGCTGCTTCGTCAGTACAAAAAGCAGCAACGCGCTCTGGCTAATCTAGCCCATTCATTCTCGCCTTTGCCTATCAAGGATGATCAGGTTCAAGTGAGTTTGACGCAGATGTTAGCTCACTTTCAGGAAGCTATTACCCTGTTAATGGGCGAGATTCAGCAGTTGACTGAGCAGCACTTCCCCAGCCAGATCCATCGATTAACATCCATTGTGGGTATCTCTACAACTATTGCTACTGCCTTGATTGACGTAACGGGAGGCTTTCGCCAGTTTCATACGACCAAGGCATTAGCTAAATACATTGGCGTGGTAGCGGTGGTTTATCAGTCGGGTAAATCCAAAACCACCAAGGGGATTTGTAAGACCGGCGATCCTCAATTACGAGCCATGTTGTATATGGCCTCTTGGTTAGCGATCCGCTATAATAAGCCTTGCCAAGAGGTTTATCAACGTTTAAAGGCGGCTGGTAAGTCGACCACGCTGGCGTTGGTGACTGTGGTTTACAAGTTGCTTCGTCAGGCTTTTGCGGTTATAAAGTTCGACGAGGATTTTGACCCTAATTATCGGCCAGTTTTACGCTCGCTTACTTGACTTTTAACACAGTTCATAATGAGTCGTCTGAAACCTGACGTATGCTACAGGAAAATCTATTCAGATTTACAGTATGGGCAAGCTTTTGTAGGCTCTACGAACGCGTAACCCCTCCAGATCGCCGTGAACAGAGTATAAGTCAAACTTACCTTAAATCAGTTGATTGAGGTGAAATGACGGATTTTGTACGAGACGGCAAAGCTACCTGTCCTAAGGCCATGAGGGTTTCATAAGCATGTGCCGCCCCTGATATACGCTCAAATTCCTTCATACTCGACTTCTGCGTATATCAGGGGCGGCACATGCATAAGAAACCCTTGGATCCTGGGGTTCCGCCCCACCGTGAGCCAGAAACATTACTTGCCCTTATTTTCTTCTTTTCTCCGTTTTTTGTCGATCCAAACTCTTAGTTTACCTTTCGATTTCATATCTGATTTGACCCTAATACGGTTTTTATGTTTCTCTTTAAAGAAGTCCCAGTATACACTATCTATCTGGCTATCACCCGCTTCAAAGAAGGCTGGTCTCAAACTTCCTCGTTGTGAAACTTTTTCCAATATTATAGTACCAGAGTATATGGTGTCGTTTACATTATGGAATTGACCCAAAGCAATTTCGCCTGCGTCAAACTCTTCATCTCCAATATGTAGTAAGATATGTAAGTCTCTAGCTTGGTCATTACCCAAGCGTCCTTGAAGCAGAAGGTGCTTTCCTGTTCGACCGTATATACTGTATTGGCCGTTGTACGTTCCCAGCTTACCTGGTAAGCCTTCAGAAGCGTCAATATTGTTTATGACTAGTTCAGCAAACGGCTTTAGATGTACTACTGCCCGAGTAAGACCTACTACTTCTGTCTGATTTTCAGGATCAACATATTGTTCGTAGTAATATAGCCACCAACGGCTGTTCTCAAATTTACGTTGTCTGTCGCTTGGTCTCCATTCCTCTAAAGCTGTGAAGTTCGTCAGGCTGCTTCGCTCACCTATAAAAATTAGTAGTAGCAAAAGCTCATCTAGCGTTCTTACGACTGGTTCTGAGAAGCGTATCTCAAGACTAAGATCGTATAGAGCTTTTGGATAATGCCTTGATATGCCCTCTTTCTCAGCAATTTGCTTCATGTATATATCACCGAAAGGCCTATAGTAATTAGGACTTTCATACTTGCGTAGAGTTTGTAACAGCAAATTATTGTTTTGAAAATCAGATACTTTTAATGATGTCTGCTTGTTAAGCCCGCTATTGTTGCCTCCTTCTTTTTGCAAAATCTCATATTTGCATACAACCTTACAAAACAATTCAATTGCTTTCCATTGAGAAAGTAAATATTTTGTCATTGCATAAACTGCTGTGTAACAGCGTTTTAAGTTGGTAAATCTTTCAGATAGAATAAAATTCAATTAATAAGAAAAATAACAAAATATTATTATGAATTTTCCCATTAAACCCAACAATTATTTGGCAAAAACGAACTCTAGGAAAATAATTCCTGTTACTTCGATCAAATAGTGAGATTTTTCGTGGGTTTCAACGTGTAAGTTAGATAAAACTAATCGCTATGCAATCGGACATCATTACATTGGATTTCGAGGACAAGTTGAGCTTGCCGGAGGATGTATCTATACATACGATTGGCGAGAAGACACTTTTTATCGATGTTCAGCAGCCGAGCTGGGTTGCTTTGGAAAACCCAGAGACTGAAGCATTAAGAAGGTTACTGAGAGGTGCTACAATTGGTGACGCATTTGATGCTATCCGCTCGTATGGCTACAGCGACGAGGTGAGCGCGAAGTACTTACAAGCTTTGCTGACTAAGGTTAATAATCATAGTTTTCAGAAACAATCTTCTACGCGTAAGAAAGATTACTTCACTATTCAAGTACACTTAACAAACCGATGCAATATCAGATGCTCACATTGTTATGTAGAGTCGGGGAAGCCTTTTAACAATGAATTAGGGAAAGAAGATTGGATAGAAATAATAAAGGCTGTAGCAGCTTATCATGAGAACGTACATTTGAGTATAAGCGGTGGGGAGCCTCTTACGGTCCCTTGGCTCTTGGACTTCGTTGAAGAAGCGTACAGCCAATTCGGGTGCTCAATAAGTATGCTTACGAATGCAATGTTATGGACCAATGAATTCGCTAAAAAGGTCAGTCCATACTTAGAGCAGGTGTCTGTAAGTTTTGATGGATCAACTGAGGAGGTGCATGATAAAATCAGGGGCCATGGTGCCTATAAAAAGGCACTGAAAGGACTATACATTATTGCTGAAAACGGGATACCAATCACGTTGAATATGACTCTGATGAGAAGCAACCGCGAGAACCTATTAAATAATATGGTTTCGTTTGTTGACGGTCTTCCGTTCATGGTAAATGTGGAAATAGCCAATTATATATTAGAAGGGCGTGGATTAGCTAATACTCATGAACCGCTCACTCATAAAGAGTTTGTTACAACATTAAACATCATTACCCCGCAATTACTTAGGGGAAATTTCGTCCCATCTAAGATTGCTAAACGTAGCAACTGTGGCTATGGTACATCCTTGGCTATATACGCAAATGGCAGTGTTTCACCTTGTTTAACACCTCGGTTTATTCAAGGAAATTTTCTTAAGACAAATGCTACAGAAATTGTAGAGGGTATTATGAGGGGTTATCAAGCATCGCTTGTTGATAAATTACCCCTATGTAAATCATGCGATTTGAGGTACTTGTGTGGAGGACGTTGTCATCTCTCACAGCTTACGAAGAGCCTACCTATCTCGCAGAATGAGTGCTTGTCAAGTTATAGACAGAATTTTTATTTAGGTCTAATTGACCAGTTTGAGAGACAACAAAAATCTTTTGATTCTATAGTAAATTTAATTTCAGTTTAACATAAACAATTTAAAACTATGAAGAAGCAAATCAGCTTCCCGGTGCTTCGCAAAACTGCGAACGCACAGACTATTAACACGCTAAATAGCGGCCTTATATACATAGGGAAAGCTCGCACTAGCGACGAGATGGTCTGCGCTGACAAGAATTCAGTTGTAGGATAATCTTATAACTGTACTCAGCGATTAATACTATATCTGTAGTATTGATTAACAAAAATGTAGTGCAAAAATTATCTCTTGCACTACATTTTTGTTAATACGAGTATTTTCGTACAAAACCGTCGTTTGGAGATTGCTTATTGATCAATTTTTTTTCAATTTGCTTACGGTACCGCATCTAGGTTTTTCCGAGGCTGAATGGGATGAGATGGAAAGGCAACTCCGGTCTGACCAATGATCTTCAATACCAATCTGGTTATCCGTCATGTTACGGACGCAGACCCTGTTGCCCATCCGCGTAGTGATGCCGATTGTGGTCGTTAGCGAATTGGAAGCACTAGCCTTGAAAAATGATTGGGGGTGTTAAAAAGTGAAATTCATCCACCTGATCGACTCATGTCCAATCGTGAACCTGAACTGGGAGGTGACGCGCTTCTATGCTGAGATCGATGTATTCAGTCAGGGAAGATCAAAACAGACGCCGTTGCCACTAGGCATCAGCGCCCGTAATATGGGTAAGAATGACCTCTGGATTGCCGCCATCGCTTTGTATCTGAATATGGAGTTGCATACGGCTGATCATGATTTTGATCATTTGCTGATCAGTGGGTTGAAGCTAATAAAGCATCCTGTTTAGCAGGACAGCCATCCTTAAATTCATACGGTAAACTCCGCAATCCGAATTTTTTTAAGCAAGGCGAGTGAAGCCTATCCGCCCCATGCCGTGTCCGTCGTTCTATGCCGCTTCAGGGCCGCGTTTTTACCAGCTTTACTTAGCCGTGAACCGCATTGGTATTATTCCTAAGAGCGCTGTTAGTAGGTGAAACGTAGGCCGAAACCGTTACGTGAACGGCTTAAAAACGGATAAAACGGTTTGGAATCGGTTACCGAATCGGTCTTCTAACGGATACAAACGGATTGAGAACCGTTTTTCTGCTTGGTGAGCCCAGGGCCAAACCGGTAACTGCTGCCCCCCGCTAAGCCTTTCTTCAAATCGGTGGGTTGATGGCTAGTAAGGCTGTCCAATTGGTTTGATGTGTACTCTCTGGAGCGAGCTAATCCAATTTTGATGGTTCACCTAGACATTTTGCTTAACATAATTGGCTTTATGAAACGGTAGGCATCTCCATGAAATAGGTTGACACGATCTGGTGTATAGCTTTGCCTGCAAGCCCCTTTGTGTATCCCGAATGGGCCGACCGTCGATCTGGAATGGTCAGCTCTTCAGGATATGTACCTGGCTTAAGAAATCGAACTGCCGCGTGTGAAGCAGGAAGTTATGCGACAGGGTAACCACAAATGAGGGTAACACTACGGCCAGTACCTCGAGTTGATGTAGCCAGACTCAATGAGCTAAAAAAACGAATAATATATTCATTCAGTTGCTTCTCCTGCCAATGCTCGGAAAGATCAGTTGTAGAACGGGTACGAAACGGATAGAATGCCCCTCAGAGAAACCGTTTAGCCAGTTGCCGGTTGATGGTCGTGAGGTTAAACGAATCGGGATTGTAAGCGCCGCCCAACCAGTTCAGCCATTGGTCCCGGGCAGGATGTGTTTTGTTATGCAACACCGCCAGCAGGTTTTCAAAGCCGGGTACGCCTCCGCAATCTTCGGGCGGGCAATTGCGCTCACCTGCCGTGCAGACGGGATATTGGGTCGCCGCTTGGGCGGGTTGCTCTGGTTCTATCTGAATCTGGTGCTCCCAACCGTCTCCGAAATCATAGGTATACTGAAACTGCGTACTGGAAGGCGAAAGCACCTCCTGCAAACGCACCTGCGCCTCATCGATGGGCTCGTCGTCGGTCTCCAACGCCTCATTTATTGGCCCGATGCGAGTGCATTCACCCTAAACTCATGCATGTGAGCATTTTTCCAGCCCATTACGAGCTGAATGACTTGGTGCAGTTGAGAAAACGTCATGGAGGAACAGACTAACACCCGCCGCCAAATCAGCGGGTTTGTTCCTGTAAGACGAATTGTTAAGGGAATGATCGCCGCCTCATCCCTTGGCTGGTGCGACACAGATTTTTCCACCGATGCAAGAACAGTTTGCTGCCACTGTGCCGTTGGGGTCTTATAGCCCAGGGCTTGATGCGGGCGCTCCTGATTGTAGTGTTTGAGCCAGGTATCAATCGTTTGGCGGAATGCCGCTTCCGTCTCCGGCTGGCTCCAACTCAACCCTTCCCAGGCCAGATTACGCCACAGACTTCGAATAAATATAGAAACTGACGATTTACCCTGCCGCAAGTCGAGGGGCAGACACTGATGAGTTTGATAGGCGGCCAGCAACGCCGGGCTCTTAAAGAGTGGGTCGACTCCGATTACCAATGCGGGCGGAGAACCGTATTGCTGGATTGTCTCGTCGAGCACCTGGGCCACGGCCTGGGGTGTAACCGGGCGCAGCACCTGCCAATGTAGGGCTTTACGAATCCGTAAATCCATAATTCCCACGACCGTAAAGGATTTACGTTGCCACTTAACGACAGTCCGATCCAGAATCCAACAGGCCGGTAATGCAGAATGAGTTGATGGAGCAGTGGTAGGCATCTAGTTAAGCGGTTGTGCTAATTAGCTGATTTCCTGGTGATAGGCCGGGCCAGCCAGTTCCGTCACCAGCTGGTTGGGTACGTTCATCAACGTTAAGTCAAGGGGCTTATTCTTCATTCTGATTGTCGAGAAACCGGCTCATTACCCGTGCGCTCTGCAGCGCCTCTTGCTTCTCCGCGCGGTAACGCGCGAGGGCATGGTCTAGCAAAAGGGTTTTAGTCGTCAGGTTGAATTTGACCATCCAGCAGTGCCACAGCTCGTTAAAGGATTTCTCGCCCTGTTTATCGGCGATGTAGGTATCCCAAACGTAGGCAAAGTCTGACGAACCGCTTTTTAAGGCGTTGATGTCGTCGCGGCTGTAGTTCCAGAACAGGGCGTTGAGGCAGTCGATGGCGATTAATTCCTGATCATATTCCATAGGTTAAAGCTAGGGGGAAAATGGATAAATACCCTACGTACCCTTACCTCAACTTGACAGGGATAGTTACATGAAAGAGGGACTTAGGAGGGGTAGACTCAGCGACCGGAGCCATTGCTGTTCACAATAGTAGTACTATTCGTATACTGCACTTATAGAATAGTACTACTTTATGCTCAACGAATCCAGTGCATAATCCCTGAAAAACCGATTTACCGAGTCACTGGCGGGTCGCAAGCAGTGTTTCTTTCGTGTCTACCCCCTTACCATTGGCGAACTGCCCACCTTCCGGGGCGTGGTAGCTTCGGCCCTGACCTGTGGCCGGAGGCCGCTCAGTTTGTGCCGACCGAGTACGAGCGGCTTAAAAGCTACTAGGTGGAGTACGTTCATTTTGGAGGCTTTCCCAAAGTGGTTCTCGCTGAGGCACTAGCCGATAAGCAGGACTTGCTGAGCGATATCTTGAGCGCTTACATTAATTTCGATATTCTGACCCTGTCGGACATTGGGGGGCCGCCCACATTCGTACGAAATGTTCCATGAAGTTCCAACCATAAACCAACGGTATAATAATGTGCAGTTTACGTAAGTGGTAAAGGAAATGTCCGTTTTCTTTACCACTTATTGACGCCATCAAATGAGTGTTTTAAAGCCAGTTTTCGGGCAACAAACTCAGTCAATGAATCAACGGCAAGAATCTTTTTCAGTTTAACGGGTTGTTTTACACCTTAGAAATAGTCGGTGGAACATTTCGCACGAATGTGGGCCACTCCCCCTCTTTGTAGCTTTTGATCACATTCTATTCGCTGCCAGTGCACTTCTTAAAATTCATCGAATAAGTCTAATTGGGCCTGATCATTCGTTGGCGTTAGCACACCGAAAGCTGCCTGGCTTTCTAACTCGGGTCTTGGCCGAGCATAAAGCCACTTGGGTCCTGATGTACTCTTGAGCGAAAAACGGTTCAGGTAATTCTCAATCTCTTTATTCTGCTGAGGATGTACCCGATTTATTTCTGCCATGTTGACAAAAATAACGTTTTGTTTACTTTGGGTGATGTTACCGACCCGATCACGAATATGGTGTAGCAAATGCTCTGAAGCATTATCATACTCACCCGTTGGCAAGAGGTATTTGTAGCTTATGTACAAATAGGCATAACCCCGTTGGTAGGTTGAAACGGCCAACTCATATTGAGCTGATTGTTGCTGAACCTGCTGCCAGGCTTCTATCTCCTGTTGGGCATCATATATTTTGCGACGAGATTCAGCCTGGGCCAGTGGTGGTAAATGATCTATTTTGTTCTGGAGTTGATTAATCGATAATGACAAGCCATTGAGGTAGTCATTAATGTGTTCGTCGCGCTCTTCTTCGGTGAGGTCATGCGGCTTTTTGAGCCAATATTTATGCTTACTAAAGAAACTCATGCGTACAGCTGGTCGGCCATAGTTGATCATTTTCACGGTTTTGCATCCGAAATCCCGCCAAGTGGCGAACTCGGCCATGTATTTACTGTCGACAAAGTGAATGTCCCCACATTCCTGCCAATTACCCTCTATGTCCCATTCATCTCTGTTGGGCTTCAGCTTTGGAACTTTAGTAATTTGCTCGGATAAGCCTGTGAGTAGGTAATGGTATTCTTTATCGCTGAATTTTGTCTTTTTTTTCATAGTAAGTGAACAGTCATTTAGTACAAAGCCGAGAAAGTACTTATTTTACTCTGAGAGTAAAACTAATTTTTGTGAAGCACTTTTAATATTCTTGATTTAAAAATTTGATTAATTATGGTAGGAGCAATGATCATTATACCCTCTTTGATCAATTACAACTTGTTTATTCTTTTTATTTGTTCTGAAATTGAGAGTTTGACTACTTGATACTTATAGGTTGCTTTTTTGGAACACGAATTAGTTGTTCATCAGTAAGTTGGTGGAAGTTTGGTCATTTTAAGGCAAGCTGCAGGTAGGTTCAGGCAAGAAGCGAGTAGGTTCAGGCAAGCTGAAAGTAGGTTCAGGCAAGTTGTAAGTAGGTTCAGGCAAGATAGAAGTATCCACAATTGGTTCTTTAAGCAAGATGAAGGTAGATTCGGGCAAGCTAGAAGTAGGTTTAAAGCAAGAAGCTGTTGTGATAATGATGCTTTAAGAGGTATAATATTCAGATTATATATATGTTATTTTTTGTAATTCAAAATAATATATCATACATATGATTCGTTGATTTTGGACTATACGTACATAGTAACAACGTATTAATCTAAGTTCTTTATATTCAGTCGTATAGCATAATAAAGCAATATAAAAGTAGGTTTATGAAGTACCGTAAAGCAAGATGGCGGTTATTGATATTGCTTTGGTATCGATTTTATATATTTTTGAGCTATACTTATCAGCGAATAATATGGGAGAACTCGTCCACATTCAGGAGCCACTTCGGCTATTACTGTCTAGAAACAACTTCGACTTACTGGAAAGGCGAGTTTACTGGCTGATACTTAGGCATATTAAGCAGCTCCAAATCCTGAGGCCTGCTGAAATGGAGACCTTGCCAAGTGAATTTCCAGCATTCAAGATTCCCATCACTGATTTGCAGCTACCCAATTCGTCGTCCGAGGTTAACTACTCGACATACAAACGGGTTGCCCAGCGACTTACCTCCCGGCAATTGTACCTCGATTCGCCTGCCCAGCATGAATTTACGTCTGTGGTTGTATTTCCCATGGCCCGCTACAGCAGAGGTGTACTGACCGTCGAAGTGAACAAGCATTTAGTACCGTACATGATTGACCTCAGTAAGGGGTATACCAAGCTCCAGCTCCAAGCAGCTTTGTCCCTTAACAGTCAGTACGCTCAGAACCTATATACCAGACTTTGTAAATTTCTGGATACAGGTATTTGGCGAGTTAGTGTTACGGATCTGAAAGATATCCTCGACGCCCAGCAGTACGTACGCTGGTCCAACTTCAAGCAGACCGTTTTGTCACGGGCCATGGAGGAAATTAATCAGAAGACGGACATCGAAGTGTTCGTCAACGAAAAGAGAGAAGGCCGCTTCATTACTACGCTCATTTTTACAATTCGCAGACAGTCCCGAAAAGACAATAAAGCGTTTGATGCCTTCAACGAGGAAATGGACCTGGTGTATGCCCAGCCGATTGAAGAACTGAAGAATAAAGCATCTCAGGTTCTATTACAGCATTATCGATTTACAAGCGCCCAGATACGTGAAATTATTAGTAATGAGAATCTACTACAAGAATTTATTCGGCTCGATGTATTGATCCAGAAAGGGTACATTGATGTAAAAACAAATCCAACCAGGTATATCGCCGGCATCCTGTTCAAAAAGCCGAAAGCTGCGGCTACCAAGTGAGTTAAGTGAATTTAGTACTCAACGATTATGATACGATTAACGGTACCAAGAGTCGGCATGCTGCTGTCTTTGTTTCTGCTAGCCGGTTGTTCGAAAGAGGATGCCGGGCCAGCAATTGACTCTGCACAAATAATCGGTAGCTGGCAGATTATAACGATTACGGCTGATCCTGCGGTTACTTCCCCCACGGATGGGACTACCACGGATGTACTACAGCTATATCAGCAAAACATTGGTAAAGATTGTGTCGGACCAACCCGCTATGAATTTGCAGCCGGCGGCGCATTACAGCTTGCGTCTTCAGCCGATTGCCAGAATAGGTTGACCAACCTTTTCGGATTCACCTCGGCTAATTGGCGTACAAACGGCCGGCAACTACGCATAGAGGGCAATTACGATGCGCTTTCCTACACTGTAACTGAGCAAAGTCCCCAAACAATGGCGTGGCAGCGAACAGAATATAATTCCCCTTTTGACGGTAAAACTCACGTATACACGATCATATTAGTGAAACGTTAAGATCACCTGGCAAAACTTTAAGGCTGATGAGAGCGATAAGATAGGCCTTAAGTACGTTGCCACCTTTACACCTTTGCCCACGTTGGGTGCCGTTTTGTATAGTCGGATACTTTCCTGTCCGCCGCGAGTAGACCCAGCAACGCTAACCAACGACACACAACACTAAGCAAGCCGCGAGATGCCGATGCGAATAGACTAGGCTGTCAGTCGTGACCGCTCAGCTACGTTCATCTGTGTGGATCGAGTCTAAATCTACGGCGATGCTGGGGAGCCTATATAGTATTTGATTAAAAGGGCGCAACGAACTTGCTGCACTTGATCTGGATCGTATCGGGGTAAGTAGAGGTGCCAGAACCCTGCCGTATGAAATTAGCCTCAAAACTACCATCCATCACTTTGGCGACGGTATCTATGCGACTTATTATGAGCTGATTGGTTCGATCTGTTCGTACAGTGTAGGATGAGAATCGAACCACATCGGTTCCGTCGAAACCAGTGTAGTTGAAACGCCCGATTGCTTCACCACGGGCTAGTCGCTGACATTCCATCTCGTTTGCGTTCGAAGCTGGACCTACTACTAGGTTGCGGGCAATTGATGGAAAATAAAAAGCCATACTCGTCTCTTCGTAAAGCCGATAACCCGGATCTGGTTGGTATCTAATGGACACACCGAAAGTAGGGCGTCTTTCAGGACTGCAGAAGCCATTACCTCTATAATAACCTACCTCAACAGCAGATCCATTTCGAACTAAGCTGGGCCAGCTTTTACCATTTACAGTAGCTATGATTGACCCCTTGAATATTGTTCGTACGGGGCTTTCTGGTTCTCGCTTGCACGAAAACACCAGCGTAAGTAGAGCAATAACATACATAGTTTTCATAAATCGTTGATATTAAGTAGTTAACCAGTGGTCAGGAGATAAATCACCACTGGTTAATCATTGACGTTGATCTATAGGCCGAGGCTGTCAAGCGAGATAAGTCAGGTACGTTCCTTTGTCGGCCGTGACGCTTTTGTAACGTGCTGTCCGCCAGATTTGGCTCTGTCGCCAGGTATGTGGCAAACCGACAAAGAACCGCACCTGCGGACCGACTCATAATCAATGCATTACCTTGTCAACCGGAACCCGCTTACCCCACTTACGCTTGAAAGAGCACCCAACGACCGCAAGGGCTGATGGTGCACCACAAGATAAGCCACAACTGGGTACGTTACACCTTTGCAACCTTGCCCTTGTTGGGTGATCCCGTGGCGCGACGGGCAGTGTCCTGTCCACCGCGAGTGGACCCGGCAAAGCTGACCAACAATGCACGTAACCGAACAAGCCGAGAGAGGCCGAAGCCGATCAGAATAGGCTGTCAAACGATGCAAGTCAGGTACGTTCCTGTGTCGCAAAAAACGCATTTTGATCGTGCTGTTAACGGATATTTGACCAGTCCAACCACACGAGATATTCCAACCAAGACCCGCTGTCGAACAGTGATCAAATTGTCAACAGGTACGTGGTAAACCCACAAATACCGTTCACTATCAGTTTGTTATCCTGTCGCACGTAACGTGGAATACCCACTTGCATGGCCGGGTCACCCAACGACCACAAGGGCTGATGGAGTCGCTTTACTCACCATAAGATACGTGCCTTTGACCTTTTCATCCTTGTTTGAGTTGGGTGCCGCGCTGGCTAACCAGATAGTTTCCTGTCAGAGGTAAGTGGACCCCGCAGAGCTGACCAACAACGCACAAATCCGAATAAGCCGCGAGAGGCCGAAGCAAACATGCCGGGAGAGGCCGAAGCTGTCGAACGGCGGCACTCAGGTACGTTCTCGTGTCGGCTGAAACGCATTGTCGACGTGCTGTCGACCAGACTTTAACTTGTCCAACCGGACCAGAAACACCAACCAAAACGCGCTGTCGAACGGTGATTCACCTGTCGACCGGAACGCGAAACACCAACAAAAGAAAGTTCATTACCAAGTCGTTATCATGTCGCACGAGACGTGAAACACCCGCTTACATGAACGAATCACCCAACTCCTGCAAGGGCTGACGCGACCGATAGGGAGTGTTCACCCTTGCAGGAGTCGTGGCGACGGTCCCCCGGTCTCGACCAACCTTGGCTTTAGTCTACACCCATCTAATCCGGGGGATGGGCTGACGCGATGGCCGTGCATTTTTGGGCTAGCTTGTGTTCCCTTGACAGCGAGCTGCCCGCGCCCACAAGCTAGCCCAAAAATAGGACAAAAGCAAGGGCAAGTAGGGGGCATCTCGCACAACATAGTAAAGGGCGCAAGGACGCGGAACTATAATATACTGAAAGACAATGGTAAATAGTTCTTTGTACCCTTTTTGACCACTATTTTTGTAGAGGCTATTGGTTGCTTGGATTCGTCGGCACAATCATAGGTACACCAGCCGATTTAATCAAATTACATGGCTAAAAAAGTTACTGTAAACAACCGGGTTGAGCGGGTATGGGATATTGAAGGTTACCCGGCTTACTTCTTTGGCGAGGATGGCCAGTTATATCGAATGACATCCAGGGGAGACATCCGTCGGAATCAGCTCTGTATTAAACGCTATACGGCTGGGTACGTACTTAAAAGCCGATTTTACAGTCTCGCTCAACTTCGGCCAATGCTACGGCGACATACAAGCCAGGAAGCCTACCAACCCGGATTCTGATCGCCTAAACGACTCACCCAGTTTGGCGCTTTTGTAATTCCTTCTCCACTATCAACTTGTATCCAGATGAACTTAAGAGTAGACTCCGGCGATTTGGCTTATTCACCGTCTTGCAAATTCTCATTTGCGTGAATTGGTGAAATAAAAACTTTTTGCCAGCTTTGCTCACAAAGCAACAGATTTAACATGGCTGATGCATCGATCCGTTTATCGCACGCAGAAGATGAAGAGACTAGTCGAGCCCTTGGTAAGACAATCGCCCGCTACACGGTCAGCCAGTTGATTCGCTACTTTGCAGCTGAACTGCCCAAGACAAGTAACTATCCCCGGCACGCAAGGGCTTACGTAGACTTTTGCTTGGCAGAAGGTTTCGGCATTGATGGGTTGAGCTTCGCCCGATATACGGCCAATCTACCTCCCAATCGTATATCACCCATTCGCAAGTTCCTACTGTTCTATCAGGCCATCGGTTCCCCCACCGTTATAGCTGATCCTAAAACATCCAAAATCCCCCCAGCGGCTAACCAACTGGTGTTGCGATTCATTCGCGAAGCGAAAAGCCTGCGTGGCGATCGATCCAAAGAAACCTACACGAAGGCGCTTAATGCTTTCTTCATGTATGTTGACGAACAGCATTCGTTGGGACATGCTGCCTCATTGAGTGGGATGGTGGTTTCTGACTTCGTGCAGCACTTGAAAGACAATCAGTATTCAGCTTTTACCATTAACCTATATCTATCAGCGATCAAGCAATTGGCAACCTGGTGCATTCGCCGACGTGATGATCTTACGCTGGGGGAGGATCAACTTAATGCGCTGCGCGACATTAACGACGTGCGGGGACTGGCCATTGAAAGGACTTTTTACAAAGACAGCCTGGAAGCGAACGAAAGAAACCAGATTCTGGAAGATGTGGAGACTATACGGGACAAGGCGGTATTGGTCTTGTTGGGGCTGGAGGGCTTAAGAACGGTCGAGGTTACCCGTCTGAAGCTGGGCGATTTGGACTTCGACAGACATCAGCTACAGGTGCTGGGCAAAGGTAAAAGCACGAAGAAATCTATTAAATTTTTCGCTGGATGCCGGGATGTCTTGCAAGCCTATCTGGAAGAGACAGGCCGTTGGCCAATTCCTAATGGCCGTCGAGGGGAGTATTTATTCGATGATATGAAGACTCATCAAATACGCTACATTGTAGATAAGCAACTCGTGAAACATGGCCTTAAACGAACCGGTATGTCGGCACATAGTTTACGGCATACAGTGGGCCAGCTGTTACTGGAAGGAGGTGTTAGCTTGGAACATGTTCAACAGCACCTACGTCACGAAACAATGGAAACAACCCAGTTTTACACAAAAAAGAAGACGCTCAAAACGTATTTTAAGGAAATGCCAGACTGAACGTTCATAAATCATCTGGGCTGATTTGATTGTGTACAGCGCCACAGAGCCGCGCGTATACACTCTGCCATTATGCGTGTCATCGACACAGCGTTCAGCAATAAAATATCCATATCATGTTGCATACCCTTTTTTAAAGGGTATGCAACTTATTTCTCATCCCGTAGGGCCAACCATTGATTAAGCGTGACTGAAAAATCGGGGTGTTCAGAAATCTGAAAGCCTATCTCCAAATCCAGAAGTTGAAGAGCCCGTTCAAGAATCACTTTCTGAGCATCAGTAGGTACAAAATTTGATTTTGCCAAATCACGCGATAATTGATGTAAAGAGGCAATAGTAAACAAATAGGTCGGTTCAGAAACTTGCATATTTCTCACCGCTAGTGTAGCCCAATAATCAACTTTTTCAAACAGCACATGCTACAAGCGTAAAGCAAGTTTACAAACAAATAAATTTAGCAAACGGCTACCGTGCTAACCCGGTTTGATTTCAGGACAAACAGGGTATTCTCAAGGACAAACCGCCATCCGGACTTCGGAGTACAATTAATAGCTACTTCCCGAACAAACCAACTACTCTACTAATTAGATATATTTAAGATTACCTTCTGTAAAATTCATTGTGAAACCAAATCATCCTATAGCTACAGAACAGACGACTTTGTACCACAATGGCGCTTTAACACTGTGTGTATCACCTGTTGCAGACCAACGAGCCGTTACATTGCTTCAGCATACTACCTACGGCACAAAGGGCATACGGTACTGTCAAACCGGGCAGGAAGCTAAACTAAGTCAACTGCATAATCCCTATTTTTTCCATCTGTACCAGCAGCAGGAACTGATTGGATTATACTGCCTTGATCAACGTCCGGTGGGTTTTTCCGGCGAATCATTTTCTGGTTATTACGGCCGTTACCTGGCCGTTCGTGACGATGTACAGGGCAAAGGATACGGGCAGCTTCTGAAAACAACCGCTATCAATTATATCAGCCAAAACGTCTCAGCACCATACCTGTTCTACTCCTACATTGAAAGCAAAAACACTCGCTCGATGGCGGCTTCGAAGCGGGAAAATTTTGAGTCAGTAGCTGAGCTTAGAACATTTATGTTCAGGCGATTCTCACCTAAAAAGGATGCCCGCCTGAAGATGGCCTCATCAAATGACATTGACAAGATTCTGAAACTTGTTCAACGTCAGTATATCGGCTACGGCTTTCAAAACTTTCTGAACATAAATTATAACAACAACTATTTTTTCCTTGAAGAAAACGGACGCATACTGGCTGGGGTTCAGGCGAACCCAATCATCTGGAAACTGGTCCATGTTCCGGGTAAGCTGGGACCGTTTATCCGGTATGTTGCCCCTTTGGCACCAGGCCTCCGTCGTTTCTTTAATCCAGCAAAACAGTCGTTTGTAGCCTTGGAAGGGGTTTACATTGGAGAGGGGCAGAACGAACTGTTACCTGTCCTGTTGGAAAGCGTACTGGCTCACTTTAAGGTACATACTGCTATGTGGCAGATTGATCATAAGGACCCCCTCAATCAATTGCTAAATAGCCCAAGTATGGGTCGACTGAGCCAGTTTCAGCCAGGTGTAACTACGCACGTAATGATCAAAGCGGTTGGTTTGCCTTTATCAGTTGAATTAAGTAGAGCACCCGCATACATATCTAGTTTCGACTACTCCTAGCCCAAGTTCATTGCTTTTTAGCGAGCAATACCTCCTCCATTTAGTTAGAGAATTGAAAGCCGCTGTCCAATGAATCAAGCAGAAACGCAATTAAAACAGTTACTCGAACGCTCCCGGCAGCAACTGACCCTTCCCTTTTCCAACGTTCAACGCCGATTACTATATGTGATTAACATCACCTATCTGGTGTTAACTCCTATCTTTCTTATTAGCGAAAAGCTGGCCACTGGCTCATACGTACCTAACTACCGATTATGGTTCATTTATGGCTTTGTCGGGATCGCCAACCTTGTTTCGGGGATTTACGCGTTTGTAACCTTAAAAGAAACTCGCTTCACTGTATTTGGGAAACGGCTGGACTCATCCAAACTAAAGCGCGACTCACGCATTGACAAGGTACTCCGATGGATGAGTGTTGTATCGGTGATGTGTTTGAGCGTGGTTAACACATTAGGCATTGGCAATCCATCGACCGATTCGTTACTGACCGATTTTGCCTTTGCCCATTCGCTCATTGTCTTAGCCGCTCTAATCCTAGGCAGGACGGCCATGCTTACATGGTCAGTAGTGATAGTGGCAATATTAACATGGGTGACGTTTGGAAAGTTAGGCTATTCGTATCGATTCAATTACCTGACACCGACAGAATCCGTTAGCTATGAATCTGCTTTGGTACAACGAAAGGCATGGGCGCTTAATCGACAGGCTGTTCTCAAAGCTAATCATCTTAATCCGCCACAGGCTTCGCGCTATTTTAATGTTTGGATAATCTTTATAGGTGTGGCCACCGCTACTGCCTATTTCTTCGCTGGCGTAGCTCTTGATCTCTTCAAGGTTATTCCCGAAGTAACCGATGACATAAAAGATGCCATCGATGCCACCAAAGTGGCAGAAGAACGTCGTCTGTTGCAACAACAGGAAACGTTGACCACTGAACTAAAGGCTCTCAAAGCACAGGTGAACCCGCACTTTCTTTATAATACCTTAAACTACTTTTATATCAGGTCACAGGAAGTTGATCCGGAGTTAGCTGACTCAATTATTAAACTCTCTGAAATCATGCGATACAGCATGCGTGAGGATTTCAATACGGCCAAGCTATCCGAAGAAATCAACTATATGAAGCAGTTCATCAGTCTTCACCAGCTACGTTATCGTATGCATATACGATTTTCGGTAACGGGGAACGTAGAAGCTAAAGGCATACTTCCATTCCTGCTTATTGGCCTGGTTGAGAATGCCTTTAAACATGGTAATATGACTGATCCAGACTTCCCTTTTGTCATTGATATTAAAGCATTTGACGATCGGATTGAATTTTTCACCACTAATTTGAAGAACAGAAAACAGCGATTCGAGAGCAACAACATTGGGCTAGCCAACACCCGGCAACGGCTTGAGCGAACCTATGAAAACTACACATTTGAGATCGATGAAACGGATGATACATTCTCCTGTACCCTCAAGTTATTTAACTAATGGTCATGACCTGCTTAATTCTCGACGATGAGGAAATGAGTGTGAATCAGCTGCGCAAGTTTATTGAGCGAGTACCCACGCTAAACCTCAAAGCTTGTTTTACCAATCCTAGTGACGCCATTTTGTACCTTGAGCACGAAAAGGTTGACCTCATTTTTGTAGATATGGAGATGCCTAACCTGGCACTTGATGGGTTAGACTTTGTCCGTATTATGGGAGATTCCCAGAATTACATCTTTACTACGGCACATCCTAAGTACGCCTCGCCCAGCTATGAACATAAAGCCATTGACTTTCTTGAGAAACCTTTTTCGTTTGAGCGTTTCACAAAAGCTGTTCAACGGGCTAAACAGCTCCTGGACATACTTAAAAGGGAAGATACAGTAGCATCTGACGCGTACACATTCGTACGGGTAGAAGGGAATTTACAACGGGTTAATTTTGACGATTTATGCTGGATTGAGAGTGAACGTAACGGTATCTGGTTCTACACGGAAACCAACCGCTTCCACTCCGCTTTAACAATTGGGGACATTGGTTCTCGTCTCCCTCAAAATCAGTTCTTCCGCATTCACAAATCATACATCATCCCTGTCATTAAAGCTGAATTAATCAACAAAGACTCGATCTGCGTTCGGCGGCAAGGCAAGCTACAGGAAATACCCATTGGTGACACCTACAGGAAAGAGTTCATAAATTTCATTGAGAATAAAATCATGAAGAAATAGGCCCGCCTTTATAAGCTACAAGTAGACTCTGTGTATTAAGCCTTTGAGCCATTTTGAATTAGCTTAACAGATTAGGGGTTCATTTTGCGTGCTAATAAAGCCAATTATGTTAATCTGGGCAGATTCAGTAAACTGAGTGGTTCTTCCGTATTACACATGATTCACTACGACTCGCGTATGCTGTCTTAAAAAACGAGCATTTGTAGAGATTTCTTTCTTGCAGCCAAAGCCTTAGTCTACTGCTAAAATTAGCACCTCTTATATATTAAAACACTGACAATTAAGATCTTAAAGGAGATTTCATCACCATCTTTCATTGAGGTTGTTGTGATTAATCAGCTACGGCATCAAAAGTAGCCCCTTGTTTTACTCCGTTATGAGCACACTCAGGTAGCGGCATGATCTGACTTAAGAAAAGTAGGTAATCTTGCCGATTCGAATCCATTAAGATGGCACCCCTTCGGCGTCTGGCCTGACAGGTAGATCGTCTTCAGTACGAATCACCAGGTATGATGATTCAAATCAAGATGGGGGTTACAAAGGGATAGTAGGTTTGGGGTGTCTTAAAACAACCCCAACATTATGAACAAGTCAAACGAAGAGCTGCAGAAAGATGTGATGGCCGCTATTAAATGGGAGCCATTACTGCATGCAGCCGAGATTGGTGTTACGGCACAGGACGGAATCGTCACGCTTACAGGTATAGTCGATAGCTACGCCAAGAAAGTGGAAGCTGAATCAGCGGCAAAAAACGTAGCTGGCGTAAACGCACTGGTCGAGAAGATCACCGTCGAGTATAGTGGAACAAGCACGCATACTGATAACGATATAGCCCGAGAAATAATGGCCGCCTTTAAGTGGAATTGGGAGGTTCCCAGTGACATGGTGAAGGTGTTCGTTGAAAACGGATGGGTTAAACTGGAAGGTACCACGGAGTGGAATTACCAGAAAGAAGCAGCGCAAAAAGCCGTGAAGCATCTGGCCGGTGTGAAGGGCGTTACCAACCTGATCAGGATCAACTCGTCGATTAAAGACCATGTCGAGAAAACGGCGATCGAACGGGCCATACAACGGAGCTGGTCTGTTGGCGACCAGGATATCTATGTCAGTGTTTCCGAGAACCGGGTAATATTGACTGGTACCGTCGATTCAATTTTCCAGAAAGACGAAGCAGCCCACCTAGCCTGGCAAGCGCCTGGCGTCTGGACCGTAGACAACGAACTGATTGTCGATTACAGCTACGCGATGGCCTAATTACTTAGAGCGGGGACTAATCTCCGCTCTAAGATTTCACGGGTGGTTACCCCGCCCGATCGATTTCCCTCTCTCACAATTGGTAGTTCATTGATAATATACGAACATGAAAAAAATAATCATTTGTAGCGCGCTCTGTCTGGCAACGCTCTTTTCAGCAGCTCAGGCTCAAACCAAGAAACAAAACACGAAAGCCCGCAACGAAGCTGTTTTGGTCACCCGAAAAGCAACGGTAGCTGAGGACAAAGCAACGCTGACCACCCTGAGGGACCAAAAAGAATATGATAAAGTGAACGAGGATAAACCTGCTGTTCAGGCTGACCGAAAAGCACTGCGAACAGGAAAGAAAAAGCTCCTGAAAGACCAGGTAAAAAAAGATGTCTCGAAGGTTAAGGCGAAAATTTAAGGTTTACAGGCAGCTAGCCGGAACGTACCTGGATACATGAAAAAAGATCACGCAGCCGTTCCGGTAGCATCCACTCGTAATGCCGACGAACTGGCCAACTTCAACCAATTCGAGGCTAACGAGTGGGTACCCTTTGATGTAGCTAACCCAGACCAGAAAATTCTCGTCGTCGGGATCCTTCAGGCAACGCTGGCAGAATTGGTAGCGCTACACTTGAGTGCCAAACAGGCACGATGGAATGTTCAGGGGGCACTTTTTTACGCACTCCACGATAGAATGAACGAATACGCGGCCGAGTACCTGAACTTTAGTGATCAGATTGCTGAACGGTCGCTGCACATTGGCTCACCGGTTGATCTGCGGCTGGCAACCGTGGCCGAAACCGCCAATCTCGGCGAGTTACCAACAGGCTTTCTGGCTGAATGTCACTTGTTGACCAGCATGACCGAACGTACCTACATTGTAGCGGTTCGGATTCGTCAGCGTATCGAGCAACTTGGCTCAGTGGATAGTACTACCTCTCAGCTGTTAGACACACTAAGCCGTATGCTTGACAAACAGGTCTGGCAGTTACGTAGCCACATGCGGTAACCACAAAACAACCTTATGGAAAACCCAATTTTTGCGTCGGCTTATCCCGTTGCCCCAGTACGTTTGCGTCGACTAGCCGACAAAGTAGTGTTTATTACCGGTGGCAATGCCGGTATCGGTAAAGCCTGCGCCCTGCAGGCAGCCAGAGAAGGGGCCAGGGTCGTTATCGCTGATCTGGCTAACAGTGCCCACGAAGAAACCATGCGTGAACTGAGCGAAATAGCCTCGGCCGCCCTTTTCGTTCCCATTGACGTAGCCAGTTCCGCCAGTGTAAAAGCCGCCGTCGAGGCAACCGTTGCTCAGTTTGGCCGGCTGGACATTGCCCTGAATAATGCTGGTATTGGCGGACCATACGGGGGTATTCATGACATGGACGATGCTGTCTGGCAGCGAATCATCGATGTGAATTTGACGGGTCAGTTTTACTGCGTGAAATATGAGTTGCAGCAGTTCCTGAAGCAGGGTGGTGGCGTAATCGTCAATATGGCTTCGCTGGCCGGTTTGAAGGCCGAACACGGTTTAGCTCCCTATACAGCAGCGAAGCATGGCGTGCTTGGGCTGACACAGAACATTGCCGTGCAATATGCCGAACAGCGTATTCGGGCCAATGCCATTTGTCCCTATTACATCGATACGCCCTTGTTGGCGCAGGCTCCAGCTGCCATTCGCCAAAGCTGGATTGACGGTACACCCATGAAACGGCTCGGCCTGCCCGATGAAATAGCCAAAGCATTTATCTACTTGGCCTCCGACGACTCTTCCTATTGCAACGGAACTCAACTGGTGATTGACGGGGGCGCTATGTGCTAATAGCGATTTGACTGCTTTCTCCTGTGGATTTATCCGGATTGCAAAGGCGAGCAGACTATTGAAAATGCTTAGTCCGATTAGAGACTTATGAAAAAGGAAGCTGGAACGTACCTGAGTCAGGTATGTTCCAGCTTCCTTTTTCTTCCTGCAAATCCGGTGTTTGTCCTTCTCAGGCTTGAAGAGCCCGTGCTGGGATAACCGTATGATCTGCTGTCCGGTACTTGCCCATGGTTGCCGCACTGTTACAACCGGCCCTATAGAGAAGAGACTTCTGCGCAACCGCCACGTTTTCAGACTGACCATTCCAAAGGGCCATGGCGGGCTGCTGAATCGCTCGGGCAAATGAGAAGGTCAACACCCAGGGCACCTGTTTATCCGTATACACGTGCATGGCATTCAGATTGGTGGAAGCCTGGTCGGGCGTTTGACCACCCGACAGAAAGGCAACACCCGGTACTGCGGCCGGTACCGTTCGTTTTAAACAACGTAGCGTAGCTGCTGCCACTTCGTCAGCCGTCGCCTGATCCGTGCATGAATAACCGGCAACAACCATTCCCGTTTTTAAGATCATGCCTTCCAATTGTACCTGCTGTTCATTGAGGTGACGAAAAAGGGTGCGCAACACCCGTTCAGTTACCTCTTCACAACGAGCAATCGAGTGGGAGCCAGCCATTAGCACTTCCGGCTCCACGATGGGAACCAGGTCTGCTTCCTGACAAAGGGCCGCGAACCGGGCCAGGTCGTGCATATTGGCCTCCACGCAAGCCGTCGTTGGCAGCAGCTTACTGCCTGATTCGCTTAGCGAGATGACAACCCGCCATTTGGCAAACCGGGCCCCCATCTGTCGGTAATCGGTTAGCCGCTGACGGAGCCCGTCCAGCCCTTCAGTGATTTTTTCGCCCGGAAAACCAGCCAGTTCCTTTACGCCCAGATCCACTTTGATTCCAGGTAAAATGCCCGCCTTAGTCAGCACGTCTACAAATGACCGTCCGTCTGGCATTGACTGCCGGATCGTCTCATCGACGAGAATCGCCCCGCTGATACATTCGTGCAGACGGGGGGTAGTGATGAGCAGCTCCCGATACGACCGTCTGGCTTCGACCGTTTGGGCAATGCCCAGTTCGGCAAAGCGGGCGTTGCAGGTAGACGTACTCTCGTCCATAGCCAGTAAGCCCTTATGAGCAGAGAGCAGGGCGTGCGTCGTAATCAATAGTTCGTGTGTGTTCATAGCTCAAAGGGTCCAGGTCCAGTGGCGGACAGAGGGCATATCTTCGCCGTGTTCCGTGATGTACTGTTTATGTTCAACCAGCTTTATCTTCAGCAGTTGCTTCAGATACGCTCCCCGGTTACCGAGTTGAGGTAACCGGTCCAATACATCCATCGCCAGGTGGAACCGATCGAGTTCGTTGAGAACCGTCATGTCGAAAGCGGTGGTGATGGTGCCTTCTTCCCGGTAACCATGCACGTGCATGTTCACGTTGTTGCTACGGTTGTAGGTCAGCCGGTGGACTAGCCACGGGTAGCCGTGAAACGCAAAAATCACCGGTTTGTCTTTCGTGAACAGGGCATCGTAATCGGCATCGGTCAGTCCATGTGTGTGGTTGGTGCGTTGCTCCAGCTTGAGCAGGTCGACCACGTTGACAACCCGGATTTTAAGCTCGGGGAGGTGCTCCCTCAGCAGGGTTACGGCCGCCAGTGTTTCCAGCGTGGGTACGTCGCCACAGCACGCCATCACCACATCGGGTTCAACGTTCTGATCGTTGCTGGCCCACGACCAGATACCGATTCCCTGAGCGCAGTGAATGCGGGCATCCTCTATGCAGAGCCATTGCGGAGCCGGGTGCTTGCCCGCAACAATCACGTTGACGTAATGACGCGAACGCAGGCAATGATCCATCACCGACAGCAGACAGTTGGCATCGGGAGGCAGGTACACCCGCACGATACCCGCCTTTTTATTGATCACGTGATCGATAAAGCCAGGATCCTGGTGCGTGAATCCATTATGATCCTGCCGCCAGACGGTGGAGGTCAGCAGGTAATTGAGCGAGGCAATGTTACGGCGCCAAGGTATTGCCAGACTTGTTTTCAGCCATTTGGCGTGCTGATTGAACATCGAATCGACGATGTGCACGAAGGCTTCGTAGGAGTTGAATAACCCGTGCCGCCCGGTGAGCAGGTAGCCCTCCAGCCAACCCTGACACTGGTGTTCGCTGAGCATTTCCAATACGCTACCCTCCGGGGCCAGAAACTGATCGTTTTCGGCAACGGGGGCATCCCACTGCCGGTTGGTAGCTTCAAAAATGGCTTCCAGTCGATTCGACAGGGTTTCGTCGGGACCAAACACGCGGAAGTTGCGGGGCTCCTGATTCAGCCGGACCACATCACGCAGAAACTGGCCACTAACGCCCGTGTCGCTGGCGAGAGTAACCCCGGGCGCAGGTACGTGTACGGCATAATCCCTGTAGTCGGGCATGAGTAGTCCACGCAGTAAAAGCCCACCGTTCGCGTTGGGGTTGGCTCCCATCCGCCGGTCACCGGCCGGAGCCAGGCCGGCCAATTCGGGCAGCAACCGCCCCGTCGCGTCGAAGAGCTCGTTGGGCCTGTAGCTTTTGAGCCAGGCCTCGAGCTGTTCCAGATGTGCTGGTGGCGTAGTGGCCGACACCGACAAGGGAACCTGGTGCGCCCGGAACGTGCCTTCATTGGGCAAGCCGTCGATGACTTTGGGGCCAGTCCAGCCTTTGGGAGACTTCAGCACAATAACCGGCCAGCGGGGACGGTCGGTACTGTCTTCACTTCGGGCTTCATACTGGTACCGTTTGATCTCGGCAATGGCCGTATCAAGGGCGGCTGCCATAGCCTGGTGCATCAGTGCCGGCTCGTGCCCTTCCACAAAAATGGGAGTCCAGCCATAGCCACGCAGTAACTGATCCAGTTCCTCATGCGAGATACGGGCCAGCACGGTGGGGTTCGAAATTTTATAGCCGTTCAGGTGCAAAATGGGCAACACAGCCCCGTCGCTGACTGGATTCAGAAACTTATTGGAGTGCCAGGCCGTGGCCAGTGGGCCGGTTTCGGCCTCTCCATCGCCAATGACACAGGCTGCAATCAAATCGGGATTGTCAAACACGGCGCCGAAAGCATGGCTGAGCGAATACCCTAGTTCACCGCCTTCATGAATGGAGCCCGGTGTTTGCGGAGACGCATGGCTCGAAATGCCGCCGGGATAGGAGAACTGCGTAAACAGCTTTTGGAGCCCCGATTCATCCTGCGTGATGTGGGGGTACACCTCGCTGTAAGTGCCTTCCAGGTACGTATTGGCCACCACCGCCGGGCCGCCATGACCTGGCCCGGAGAGGTAGATCATGTTCAGATCATGCGCCTTGATGACCCGGTTCAGGTGTACGTAAATGAAGTTTTGCCCCGGTGTAGTGCCCCAGTGGCCCAACAGCATTTTCTTGATGTGGTTCAGCGCAAGCGGCTCGTGCAACAGGGGATTGTCGCGTAGGTAAATCTGGCCGACAGACAGGTAGTTGGCCGCACGCCAGTAGGCATCAATTTGGTGCAGCAGCGTCGGCGATAGGGCGTCAACGGCCTGATCGGTAGTATGCATAACGTATAGATATTGAGTAGGTAAGAGACAGAAAATGAGGGTTTACAACGCTTTGTAAAGCGTAAGCGCCGAACTAAACGCGTTCGTGATGCGTAACCGAAAAACCCAGTGAAGCCAATTCAGCAGCCGTAGTGGGGTAATCGAGGTGGCAAATGCTTTGAATGCCCAGTTTCCGGGCAACGTCGATGAACAGGGGCTGATCGTCCAGATAGAGGACTTCATTAACTGACACCTGGGCGATGTCGAGGGCAAGCCGGTATATATCCGCGTCAGGTTTGCGTAGTTGCACGAAGGAGGACGAGATAAAGCAATCGACAAAGCCGTTGAGAGCAAACGTTTGAGTACGGTGACGGTTCAGTTCGCGCCCTTCATTGCTGACCACCACAATTTTTAACTGGTACGTCTGTTTTAGCTGGCGTATCAGCGCAATCATGGCGGGCATGGGTGTTGACTGAGCAAACATGAAGGCCCGAAAATCAGCCATTGAGAACGCCTTCTTTTCGTAGAAAACCAGGAAGCCAAGGTAGTCCGTCAAGGTTAGTTTACCCAGTTCGTAGGTGGCGAAGGTCAGCAGGTGTCGCTTTTCCAACTCGGGCAGATCGAGCTTGAACCGAATGGCCGCTCGTTGGCGGGCTTCGTGGCCCCATCCATTGGACAATAACACGCCACCAATGTCGATGAAGAGTGTGGTAAGCCGCTTGTTGCCAGTTTGTTCGGTCATAGTGGTTGAGTGTCAGCATCAGCCCAAAGCCGTTGCTGACATCGGGTACCACAAAGGTGAGCACTGCCGTGAGGTGTATCCATGACACCCGTCAGGCAGCCCACTGATTCGCTACTAGAGCCCTGGATTAATCGTGAAGGACTACGTGCTGGCCGTTGGTGGGCCTATTTGTTGTCGGTAAGATGCTGGCGAATTAGACTGACCAGCACTTTCTCGGTGCAAATCCCTACCTGCCGCCAGAGTTCGACGCCCTGTTTAACGAGCACAAACGTGGGGGTCTCGGTGATGCCGAAACTCGACATTACGTCAGGATTCTCGACTTCATCGATCTGAAGCACGCGCAGGTGCGAGCCAAACTGCGCTTGAATTGACTCAGCCAGTGCCGTAAGTAGCGCACGGTGCGGATGGGTATTCAGGTTGGCAGGCATAAAAAAGATCAGCAAAACGGCAGACTGAGCCGACCGTAGCGCTGTATTTGGTTGAGTAGCGGATGCTTTTTTCATGATTGGTGGGTACGGATTGGCTTCAACAGCTGTGAAGAGACAACCGCTTAAACGGATACAAAACTGACTGTTTACCCCACAAATGATCTTGACGCACATCAGCAGAGCCCGTGATTGTTGGCCCGTTGAGTCAGATTCCAAACTATTCACCTAATCCGATAAACTCACCCGTATCTTCCCTATCCGTGTAGAACCCGATATGCTACCCAATCTCTATTCGAATGCATTGACTGACTTGCTGTTCAAGACGAATGTAGATTGTATCGGCATCTATGACCTGACTTCCGAGCGGTTCGTGAGCATCAATCAAGCTGGCCTGACGATGCTTGGCTACACGCTGGAGGATGACTTATTACTGGACCCCATTCGCTCAAAGTCACTGCGGACCCTGCCCCTGGATGCGTACCACCGGGCCTTGTTAGCGTCCCGGCTCCGGGAGGGGAAGGAATACCAGGAGATGGTCCAGATTGACCGTCGGGATGGACGGATATTCTGGGGACAACTCACTGTCACATCATTTATAGCCCAGGAACGCCCCTACGCCCTGATTCGACTGATTGATCAGGGTAGGCTGCACGACGCTGAGCGTGAAGTAGATCACAGCCACCGGCGCTACGAGGCGATCTTTAGCAACGCGGCCCTGCCGATTGTTGTCTGCAACCGGCAAGGCGTAATTGTGTCGGCTAATCAACTGGCTGAGGTTGTGTTCGGCTATTCACCCGGTCAGTTAACCACGCTACTTATCGAACAACTGGTACCTCAGGGCTTGAGCGGCCATCATGAACTACTTCGACGTCAGTTCAATGAAGCTCCCCAGGTACGTATGATGGGCCAACATCTTGACCTGCAGGCCTGCCGTCGGGATGGTACCACGTTTCCCGTTGAAATTAGTCTGAGCTATTTCAGGCTCGAGGACGAACTGTATGCCGTAGCCTACATCGTGGATATCTCACTCAAGAAGCAGGCCGAGCAGCAACTTGTGACAAAACGTGACCAGATCGTGCAACTCAACGCTGAACTGGAACATAAAGTAGCTGACCGCACACATGCGCTGATGAACACCCTTGATCAGTTACGGCAGTCGAAAGACGAACTGGCACGCGCCCTGGTCACGGAGCAGAAACTGGGCGAACTGAAATCCCGCTTTGTCTCGATGGCCTCCCACGAGTTTCGCACGCCCCTGACCGTGCTGAAAACGTCGGCCTCCATCCTGGAAAGGCAACTGATCGACGTACCCCAGTTCGATAAGCGTAAAAAGCATTTCGACCGTATCCGTTCGTCAATTAAGCACCTGAATGATATTCTGGAGGAGTTTCTTCTAGTGGGTAAGCTGGAAGAAGGCAAAGTAGAGCTGCACGTCGCCGGGGTTAATCTGGATCAGTTGGTACAGGAAACCGTAGCCGATATGCAGGAGCTGATGAAACCTGAGCAGACGGTAACTGTTCAGATCAGCTGTCCGGAGCCGGTCTGGCTCGACCCATCCCTGTTGCATAAAGTGCTGGTCAATCTACTGACCAACGCCATTAAGTATTCGGGGCCCAGCTCAACCGTCACCGTGGCGGGAAGCTGTACGGCGTCGGTGCTGACTTTGTCGGTGCAGGATCAGGGAATCGGCATTTCCAGTGAGGACCAGCAGCACCTCTTCGAGCGCTTTTACCGGGCCAACAATGTAAGCAACATTGCCGGTACCGGCCTTGGCCTGCATATCGTTGGTCGTTACGTAGCCATCATGGGTGGCCATGTTGTATTACAGAGTGAATTGAATCAGGGTACACGCGTCACTTTACACCTTCCTTATGAACACCATTCTGTTGATTGAAGACAACGAAGACATCCGGGAAAACACCGCCGAGATTCTGGAAATGACCGGATATACGGTAGTAATGGCTGAAAACGGCCGTGTCGGTGTAGAGAAAGCCTTGGTTTGCAGACCTGATCTGGTCATCTGCGACATTATGATGCCAGTGATGGATGGCTACGCGGTGCTGCATATATTCAATAAAAATCCGCTCCTGTCCAGCATCCCGTTCATTTTCTTGACGGCAAAAAACGAGCGGACTGATTTCCGGAAAGGCATGGAACTGGGGGCCGACGATTACCTTACTAAACCCTTTGACGATTCGGAGCTAATCAGCGCCATCGAGGGTAGGTTGAACCGCTTTACCAATCTGAAGGCGGAGTTGGAGCAAGACAAGCTCCAGGCGCTCATCGCCGAGACCCATCAGGTGGGTGATTTACAAAGCTTATCAACCGATCGGAAGGTACATGCCGTACCGAAGAAGCAGTACGTTTATCTGGAAGGCGACCAACCCTCGCGCCTGTTTTTCATCCAGTCAGGTACGGTCAAAACCATGCGCAGCACCGCCGACGGGAAAGGCCTGGTTACGGGCATCTACAACGCGGGTGATTTCTTCGGTTATTTTGCCCTGCTCGAAGAAAGCGATTACACCGATTCAGCCTTGACGCTGGAAGATTCGGTACTTGTTTACATTCCACAAGATGATTTTCGGCAGCTCCTGGCGGCCAGCCCGGCCGTAAGTGCGCAGTTCATTAAGCTACTGGCGAGTCAGGTAGGTGACCGTGAGGTACAACTGCTGGGCATGGCCTACAATTCGTTGCGCCGTCGGGTAGCCGATACGCTGCTACGTTTACACGAGCACCAGCCCGATGGTCTTATCCAACTCAGTCGCACCGATCTGGCAGGCATCGTTGGCACGGCCAACGAGTCATTGATCCGTACATTGAGTGAGTTCAAACAGGATGGCCTCATCGAATTGCCCCCTACAGGCGGGATTCTGGTTACCGAACCTAAAAAACTTCGGCAGGCCAACTGGTAAACTAGAGCGGACGGTCGTTCGTGCGCAGTTCACGATAGCGTACCTGTATCGTGAGCAAGGTCAGGGGTTGACATGACGGGCCTTAGTGGCTACTAATTACCTTGTTCATACTTTTGATTTACAGAAAGTTACGCTAAATAAAGCGATGCTTTTATGACCAATCCGGATAAGACTCCTACCGGGGGAATCACATCGTATGAAAAACAATGTTATCTATTCCGCCGTATTCATCGGCTGCTTTTGTTTCCTGTCAATTGGGGCCACAGCGCAAGTTGATACGACCCAGGCCACCAAAAATGCGGCTCTATTGAAAGCAGAAATTCAGAAGAACGAAGCAACACAGACCGCTGCGCAGAAAAATGCCAGTCGCCTACAGGAGGCACAGAGCCTGTCGAAAGAAAATAAAGCCATTGCTAAGGCCGCCAGTAAGGTAGATCACGATGCTACCGACGCCGCCCGAGATTCCAGGCGAGCAGTAGCAGCTGAAAAGAAAGCACAAAAGCAACGCATCAAGGCCGATAAGCTGGCGGCAAAAGCCGCTCAGTCTACTGCTAAATCGAATCAAAATTAGGTACCGTGATTACGATTAGTCTCTGGTAGCGTCGCAACAAAGGGCTGTGCTGCTACCGGAGACTAATTGCAATCACGATGCCTGCTGTTCCGTATCAATGCCTGCGGCATATCCCTATCCGTAGCTTTGACATGATAGAGATATGGGAAAAATTGCTATTCCCTACGCGTTGGATCGTGGCTCCAGTACTTGGGTTCATCGTCTACAAAACCTCAACGATCAGTATGAGACGCAGTACGAATTGGCTGATACTTTCAGCATTAACGCTTCCTTTGGGTGCGCTGCTGATTGGCAAGTGGCTAGCTGCCCGTCAGACGCGTAAGCAGATGACGACTTTATTTTCTCAGGTCGAGACCGGACTAGTTAAAACCTATGATCCCGTTCAACTGACCGGTCTGCCTGCTCCCGTGCAACGCTATTTCCGGCATGTGCTGACGCCCAGCCAACCTTACATCCGCTCGGTTCGGCTTCGGCACGATGGCCAGTTTAAGACGAATCTGAAAAAGGACTGGATTTCCATTACCGGCGACGAATATTTTGTAGCTGACAAACCGGCCTATATCTGGGTTGGTACCACCACCTGGTTTACGGCCTGCGACCAGTATGTAGCGGGACGGGGAAGCTTGACCGTCCAGCTGGTAGGTACGTTCCCCATTCAACACGCCAGCGGCCCCACTGTCGACGAGGGCGAATTGTTACGCTATTTGGCCGAAGCAGTCTGGTTTCCAACCAGTTTATTGCCTGGCGGGCCGGCCGTATGGTCACCCATCGACAACGATTCCGCCACGCTGACCCTCACCGATAACGGCATCACTGTTTCCTGTACAATGCAGATTAACGAGCAAGGCGAAATCGTGCGGTATCAGGCGCAACGATACAGTGATACCACGCACCGACTTCCCTGGACCGGGCAGCTAGCTGACTACCGCGAATGTAATGGCGTTAAAATCCCGTTCCAGGCTACAGCTGCCTGGGTAATCGACGGGGTAGAACAACCCTATGCCCGGTTTACGGTTCGTGAAATCAAATACGATCAACCCAAGCTTTTTTAAGCACTATTCCTTCAATAATACAAACACGTTTTAGCTAAAAGAAAACGTGTCACCCCCCCCCCTTTCGTTATGAAAAAGATCCTCGTCACCACTGACCTTTCCAGTAGCTCGAAAGCAGCCATGCGTTTCGCCATTCAACTGGCTTCGCAGTGCGACATCGCCCTCACTTTTTTGCACGTTAGCCACATTCCTCGTCCTACAACCTGGACGGAAGCCGCATACACAGCGCATGAAAAAAGCGAGATAGGGGCTAAACGAGAGGCCCTTGACCACTTCGTCGAAGCGGTGTATAAAAGCCGAAATACTGATCCATTCGACTACAGCTGCGTTATCAAAAACTCGCCCTTTACTGATAGCACCATTTTGGACTATGCGACTGACCACGATTTCGATTATATCTGCATTAGCACACACGGTGCGGGCCTATTGGATAAACTGTTTGGCACCACTACCTCGAATCTGATCAATCAGTCAAAGATACCGGTGATTATTGTACCAGGCCACTACCGGTCAACCAAACTGACCAACGTGCTATACGCATCAGATCTGACCCGTCTCGACGAACTAATACGAGTGGTTGATTTTGCCCGGCCTGTCTCAGCAGCGGTCAGGCTGCTCCACTTCAGCGAACCCCTGGAACCGATTATTGATCCGGACATTATCCGTGTAGCTGTTCAAAAACAGACCGACTATCCTGTGGCGGTGCAGCTGACACCCCGCCACGTAGTGAAAACATTGACTGAAGACATCGAAGGGGCAATGAACGCTCACAAGCCATCGGTGCTGATTATGTTCACCACACAGCAGGAAGGTTTCTTTTCCCAATTATTCATGTCTGGCAACTCGATTGACTACTCATTTCTGACCACGGTGCCGCTGCTGGTTTTTAGTAAAGCCTAAGCCTGCATGGAGTATTACACTTCCCAAATTGCCGACGTGGCTCAGTCGCTGAACACGACCCCCGCCGGGATTGATTCGACCACTGCCCAACAGCGGCTGACCGAGACAGGAAAGAACCAGATTGCCGACGCGAAAAAGAAAACCATCTGGCTAATGCTGTTTCATCAGTTTACCGATGTGATGGTGCTGGTACTGATTACAGCCGCGATTATATCGGCGGTAATTGGTGAGCTCAACTCAGCTTATGTCATTCTGGCCATTGTCTTGCTGAACGCTCTGATCGGGTTTGCGCAGGAATACCAGGCTACAAAAGCGGTCGAAGCCCTTAAAAAGATGGCTGCCACTAAGGCGCGGGTGCTGCGCAACGGACAGACCATCGACATAGACGCGGCTGACCTGGTGCCGGGCGATGTGACCTTGCTCGACGCGGGGAATATCATTCCCGCTGACGTCCGGTTTATGGAAACGCACGCCCTGAAAGTCGATGAATCGTCGATGACGGGCGAGTCGGATAACGTGGAGAAAAACGCCGATACGCTGCCCGCCGGGGAATATCCGCTTGGCGACCGGCTCAACATCGGCTACAAAGGCACATTCGTCACCAACGGACGAGCCACCGCCTATGTGGTGGCTACGGGAATGAGCACTGAACTGGGGAAGATTGCCCAACTCGTTCAGACCGACGAAGTGGCTACGCCCTTGCAAAAGCGGCTGGGCACGTTCGGTAAGCAGCTGGCGGCAGCGGCCCTGGTCATTTGCCTGATCTTCTTCGGGGTAGGTCTATTACGTGGTGAGCCGTGGCTGAATTTGGTGCTGGTGTCGATCTCGCTGGCCGTGGCTGCCATACCCGAAGCCCTTCCTGCTGTGGTGACCGTTGCGCTGGCCCTTGGTGCCAAACGGCTGGTAAAAAGTCAGGCGCTGGTCCGAAAACTGTCGGCCGTTGAGACGCTTGGTTCAGTCACCTATATCTGCACAGACAAGACAGGCACGCTGACTCTCAACAAAATGACGGTGGACGAAACAGAGGCCTCGCCCGATTTTTCGCTGCCGATGCTGGCCAACGACGACGCACTGCTAACGGCCATGGCGCTCAACAACGACGTTTCAACCGGTGAGGATGGGAAGCTACTGGGCGATTCGACGGAGGTAGGTCTGGCCCAATATGCTGCCGACCGGGCTTATGTACGTACTCAGCTCGAAAGCCGGTTTCCGCGCATTGCTGAGCTACCCTTCGATTCGGACCGCAAGTGTATGACTACGTTGCATCAGACCGATCAGGGCGTGCTGGTCGTCACCAAAGGAGCCGTTGGTACGTTGATCACCCAGCTCGATGCGGACCAGCAACCCGACGTACCTGGGTTGCGGACGCGCGTGGATGCGTTGGCCGAACGGGGATTCCGCACCATGGGCTACGCCGGCAAACTGCTGCCCGAACTGCCCCAATCCGTTGATGTTGCCACCATCGAGACCGGGCTGCGTTTCATTGGGTTTGTTGGCCTGATGGACCCACCCCGCCACGAAGCCCGGCAAGCCGTAACTGAATGCCGGGAAGCGGGTATCATCACCATCATGATTACCGGCGACCACAAGCTGACGGCCAAAGCCATCGCCGAAACACTCGGCATCATTACCTCAGATGACGATAAAGTGCTGACGGGCCCAGAATTAAGTCAGCTGAATGAGTTTGCGTTCGATGCAATCGTGGAAAAAGTACGGGTATATGCCCGCGTCGACCCGGCGCAGAAACTTCGCATTATCAGTGCGTTGCAGGCTCGCCACCAGTTTGTGGCCATGACCGGCGACGGCGTCAATGATGCGCCCGCCCTTAAAAACGCAGACATTGGTGTGGCGATGGGCATTACCGGCACGGAGGTCGCGAAAGAAGCCGCTCACATGATTCTGCTGGACGATAATTTCGCTACTATTGTGAAAGCAGTAAGGCACGGGCGACGTATTTTTGATAACATCCTCAAATTTATCCGCTACATCCTGTCGGGCAACGCGGGTGAGCTTTTCGCCATTTCCCTGGCCCCCTTTTTTGGCTTACCCATTCCCCTGCTGGCCATTCATATCCTGTGGATCAACCTCATCACCGACGGACTGCCCGGCCTGGCTTTAGCCTACGAACCTGCCGAAGTAGATACCATGAAACGCCCACCGATTGATCCTAGGCAAACCATTTTTACGGGTGAGCTGCCCTGGTTTGTTTTGGGTGTAGGCGGGCTAATCGGGACCGTAACCATCGGCATTCAGGCGTGGGCTATTCGAAGCGGCCTCCCACACTGGCAAACGATGACCTTTACGGTGTTGTGTTTTGCTCAGTTAGGCAACGCCGTCGCTATCCGATCGCACCGGGAGTCAGTGTTCAGTCTGAATTTGCTAGCCAATAAACCCATGCTGTACGCCATTACGCTAACTGTTGCTTTGCAGCTGATGGTCATTTACGTTCCTTTTTTCAATGACCTTTTTCATACCCAACCGCTGTCATGGTCCGAATTGGGTATCACCGTAGCCGTGTCGAGCCTGGTATTCTGGGCAGTAGAGGGTAAGAAGCTACTTGTGCGGGTGCGTGCAAACCAGAGTAAGTAGCTGGTTATTTTCTGTATAAACCACGGACATCCGGCAGGAGCGCGAAAAACAAAATAGCAATAGCCCAAACCATGTAGAGCGTATGCAACCAACCCACCGCTTGCAGAAACATCATTTCGGCCTGTAGCCATATGATCAGCGCGAAGGCCACGTAAACGGTTCCGGTCCAGGTCCAGTGCATATCCGAAAAGAAATTGATGCGCTCGGCCAATTTACTCACTGGTTTTTTGAGCAAGGCAACGACCAGTCCACAAGGTATCAACCCCAGCACGACGAATAAGATGATACCGGGAATTAGAAAATCCGGGAATGGTGATGTATCAAGCATCGACAGCGGCATTCCGAATAGCTTGCCACTAGGTGACAGTATAAATAGCCCTCCTCCGCCAATAGCCCCTAAGCCAAGGAATCCCAGCAGGTAGAGCAGGACAGTTGAGTTAGGGTTGGTTTTATACGTCATGATTTAGTTGTTTGGCTGTTGAGTTTATCGTTAATCTGCTGAAGTAGGCTTATTCAAGCTCTATTTCGGTCCCAACTCCGCTTTACTGTCATGTATCAGTGCGGATGACGATTCAACACAGGGGTAGTCGGAAGGAATATGGGTGGTTTGCCGAAAAGTGGTGTGGCTACTGCGCTGCACGTGGCTGGACTACTACTGACAGGCAGCAGACTCCTGCAATATGGGTAATCATAGAGTATTATTCAGTAGCTTTTGTTAACCGAACTGCCTTGTATAGCTCGATCCAGCCCACACCAATCAGCGCGGCTAGTCCACACCACCCCAGCGCTGATGCTGAGACCGGCGCGAAACCGAACAACTGCCGGGTAGCAGGCACAAGCAGCGTGGCCAACAGCAGTCCGAACGTCAGCCCTACCATCAGAAATAGGATCGGATTGGGGATTCGGATCGTTTTAACGATCGACTGCGTAAACGACCGGTTAACCAGCGTCAGCAACATATTGCTCAGTACCAGCGTCGCAAAGACCAGGGTTCGCACAACCGCCACAGATTCGCCCTGTTGCATGGCGATGTAGTAAACCCCAAGCACAGCCCCCGAAATTCCCAATCCCTGCACGATACTTCGGCCTAGTTCCCTACCAGCCAGAAAGGTTTCGGTAGCCCGGCGGGGAGGCTGCTGCATTTGTCCAGGCTCGGCGGGTTCATTCTCGAAAGCGATCGAACAGGTTGGCCCCATGACCAATTCCAGAAAAATGACGTGAATGGGGCTGAACAGGTTTTCCCACCGCCAATTGGCCAGTAAGGGTACGGCTACGGTGAGTATAATCGGGATGTGGATGGAAACGATGTAAGCGATGGCTTTTTTGAGGTTCTGGTAAATCTTGCGCCCCTGTGCAATGGCCTCAACCATATTGCCGAGGTCATCATCTACCAGCACCAGCGACGCGGCCTGCCGGGCGACTTCGGTACCCCGCTTGCCCATAGCCACGCCAATATGTGCCGCTTTCAGGGCCGGCCCATCATTGACCCCATCGCCCGTCATCGCCACAATCTCGCCGTTGGCTTTGAGCGCGTTCACGACTCTCAGTTTAGCTTCGGGAAACATGCGGGCAAAAACGGCCGTTTGCCCGGCTTGCTGTCGTAGGGTTAGTTCGTCCATGGCCATAATTTGACCACCCGTCAACAGTGTATCTGCATAAGGCAAACCCGTCTGCCGGGCGATGGCCTGCGCCGTTTCTGAAAAGTCGCCGGTGATCAGTTTCACCTGGATACCGGCGTCAACAAAGGCTTGTATTACCGCTTTAGCGTTGGGTTTGGGAGGATTCTCAAGGGCAATCAAGCCCAGAAACGACCAGCTAAATCCGTCCTGGTCAGCCGGGAAGTTGGGCGTCAGGTACGTTCCACGGGCTACGCCCAGCACGCGCAATCCGTCTCGAGAAAGCGTTTGGGTTACCCGTCGAATCTGGTCAACCTTCGCCGGTTCGGGGTGGCAAACGGCCAGAATATGTTCTACCGCTCCCTTTCCGGCCACAATCACCTCGCCCGTTGGTGCTTTCCGGACGTGGGTCATCATAGGGGGCGTACCAGCCAGCGGGTATTCGTGAAGCATGGGGTACGTGTCGGCAATGGTTGTCGGATCAATGTCAGCAAATGCGGTGCTGAACGCTTCGATGATCGCTTTCTCCATCGGGTCGAAGGGGGTTGTTTCACTGGCCCAACGCGCGTAGGCCAGCACCGATTGAGCCGTGTAGGACAGCTCGCCTGGCAACGATACCAGCTTACTGGTGGTGCCGTCGTAGAGTTGACGCACGCTCATGCCTTCCTGCGTGATGGTGCCGGTTTTGTCGGTGCAGATTACGGTGGCCGAACCCAGACTTTCGACCGTTTGGGGTTGTTTGGTCAGCACCCCAGCCCGGCTCAGACGGGCGGCTCCCAACGCCATGAAACTGCTGAAGGCAACGGGGATCTCTTCGGGTAGGATCGACATGGCCAGCGTCAGGCCGAAGAGCAGCGCCGTAACCCAATCACCTGAACGGGTATAGTTCACCCCGCAGACAAGCGCGAAGGCAAAAAAGCCAATCCACGCCATTTGCCCGACAAACAGACTGATTTGCCGTTGCAGGGGTGTTTTCTCCGTTGGAATCGTGGCCAGGCTGTGCCCGATTTGCCCCAGTTTAGTTTGCCCGCCAACGGCTGATACAGTAAACCAGGCGCTTCCCGACACCGTGATTGTCCCTGAAAAAAGCCCATCGCCCGGTTTTTTAGCCGCCGACATTGACTCACCAGTCAGAATGGATTCGTCTACGGAATAATCGTTTGCTTCGCTGATGATACCGTCGGCCGGCACTCGTTCGCCCTCTGCTATCAGCACGGCATCGCCGACAACCAACTCCTGAACCAAAACACCAACCTGTTCACCATGTCGACGTACCCGTACACGGGGTTGCGTCAGTTCGCGCAGGGCGTCCAAGGCACGATCACTTCGAATCGATTGATAAATCGAAATGGTAGCGACCAGGACTAGTGCTACGATTAACGTGATGGATTCGGCAAGCTGTCCCAGTCCAACGTATAGGGCACAGGCGGCCAGCAGTAACAGAAACATTGGCTCGGTAAACACCTCTTTCAGGATTACCACTAAGCCGGAACGGGCTTTGATAGACAGACTGTTCTGGCCGTATTCGACGCGTGAGTTAGCCACGGCTTCATCGGTCAGGCCTGTCGTGGGCGTAGAAGTTGGCAGCATAGCCGCAAACTACGGTACCCCATCAATGGGATGCACTGCGTAGCAACAAGCCCGGCACTGACGCTGCTCATGGGTAGGCGTGTGCACGTGGGATACATTTGTGGTGGTGCCAGGTAAAGCCCACTCAACGACTATGAAAACGGACGAAACGGTACAACACGACGTGCAGGCGTTGAGCCAGCTTTTACCCGCTCAATAGTTTATGAAAAAGATTCTTCTGCTGACCGACCTGTCGGAGGCCTCCCGTCAGGCACTGACGTTTGCCCGTTCGTTTTTTAGTGATACCATTGCCGACTTTCACCTGCTCTGTGCCTATCCAATTACACCTGGAGGGCGGCGTAATCCACTACTGGTTAGTAAACTGCTTCCCTCTGTTCAGGCCGATCAGCTTAATGAAGTGGTAACCACCTTACGCCGGGAGGCTACGAATGACTGGCATACCTTTCGCTCGTCCGCCTTTCCTGGGCAGTTGGTAGACCTGGTCGAACAGGCATTCGCTGCCGAGTTGTATGACTTTGTGGTTGTCGGCCCTCTGCCTGAGGAAACCGGCGATTTGTTCGGCAACAGCGCCATTGAGCTGGTCCATCGGCTCAAAGCAAATATACTGGTGGTACCTCAAGAGCTGACGAACCAAAAACGCCCGGTTAACCAGATTGTGCTGGCGGCTGATTTTGCCCGGCTGAAGAACGCTAAATTACTTGGCCCGCTTAAAGAGCTGGTGATCCTCAAGGGGGCACAACTTACTTTACTGACCATAGATACGCCCGACAAACATATCATTGAGATTGAGCAGGAAACCCATATCCGTCAGTTTTTAAAGCCGATACAACCAGTCATCGCTCGCGTGAAAGCTTCTGATGCGCGGCAAGGCATTAATGATTACCTGGCCGCGCATCTGGTTGATTTGTTGGTGACCATCCCCAAATACAACGATGGGACGCAGACATTGACCAGTGGACGGGTCACCCGCTTACAGGCTTTCGCGCCAGCCGTACCGCTGCTGACACTCTACGATGACAACAGTGACGATAAACCCAGGCCGATCAATGAGGTATCTGTAGTGGCCGCTGGGTTATAAATGACTCTGTGCGAACGATACTCCCTTTCCTATGGAATCACCCGACACACTCTCGCAGGTTATTAATCAGCTTCGTCAGCAAGGCTATACTGAAGACTTGAATCGACATGAGGATAACCCACTCTGGCTTGACCCGGAAGCCTATAAAGTCGATGAGATATTTCGGTTTGAGGGGCCGACCAACCCTGACGACGAGTCTATTTTATATGCGTTGTCGTCAACG
Source organism: Fibrivirga algicola (assembly GCF_011742925.1). Taxonomy (GTDB): domain Bacteria; phylum Bacteroidota; class Bacteroidia; order Cytophagales; family Spirosomataceae; genus Fibrella; species Fibrella algicola. The sequence goes on along the minus strand of NZ_WAEL01000012.1, from coordinate 80,493 downwards.
AAATACGGAACTAAAGGCGTGCTCATCAATGGGTATGGGCTTTCTGCCGATGCCCTCACGGCTGTCATCGAAGCAAGGTTGACCCGTTGGCCCGAGCACCCACTAAAAGCTGATCCTATATGCCTGCCCCTAAAACATATATCCTGATCATTAACGGTGGCTCATCGAGCATCAAGTTTGCCTTGTATGCCATTGGCAACGTACCTGAACGACAATGGCACGGCCAGCTTGACCGGATTGGTCAGCAGTGTACATCACTGGTGGTCAATGACGTACCTGGTCTTCAGGATACTAGTCAGCCGCTCCGGCCTCCTGGCACCGATCCGATAAACGTACCTGTCTCTGATTATTTGGGAGCCGTTGCGTTTCTGGTTGACTGGCTCGCAGGACTAGGCGTTTTCGAGACTATTCAGGCCGTTGGCCATCGGGTTGTTCATGGCATGGCGCACACGGAACCTGAACGCATTACGCCCGAGTTGCTAGCTGAACTTCGGGCGATTACCCCGATTGATCCCGATCACTTACCCGGCGAAATCGCCCTGATTGAATGTATTCAGTCGCGGTATCCCGGCCTGCGCCAGATTGCCTGTTTCGATACCGCATTTCACCGTACCCTGCCCCGTGTAGCCCAGCTGCTGCCCATTCCCCGCCGGTTCGACGCTCAGGGCATTCGACGGTACGGCTTTCACGGGCTATCGTATACGTACCTACTGAGCGAACTGAGCCGGATCGCCGGAGCAGATTCGGCTAATGGCCGGGTCATTCTTGCCCATCTGGGCGGCGGGGCAAGCCTAGCGGCCGTTCTGAATGGCAGGAGTGTGGATACCACCATGGGATTCACGCCAACGGGCGGACTCATGATGGGAAGCCGGCCGGGTGATCTCGACCCCGGCACAATGGCGTACCTGATGCACACGGAAAAATTGACCCCTGCTCAGTTCAATCACCTGGTCAACCATGAATCTGGTTTGCTGGGCGTGTCAGAAACCAACTCAGATATACGGGCATTATTGGCAAGCCGGGCAACTGACAGCCGGGCGGCTGAAGCGGTCGACTTGTTTTGTTACCAGATCAAAAAAGGCATCGGTGCCTACGCTGCTGCCCTCAACGGCGTCGATACGCTGGTTTTTTCAGGCGGCATCGGCGAACACGCGGCCGGAGTCCGCGCTCAAATTTGCGCTGGTCTTCGTTTTTTAGGGATCGACCTGGACGAGCCTCGAAACAAGGCTAATTGCGCTGTTATATCGACCAAAACCAGCCGGGTAACGGTTCGAATTATCCCAACAAATGAGGAGCTGGTAATAGCCAGGTTGGTGTCACAGCACCTTACTTGCCAGGCGGCCCGTTTTGCTAGCCAGCAACTGGCGTAGGCAGGTACATATCAAAACGGGCTCCTTTCGTCAGTTCACCCGTAGCGACGATTATACCATTGTGATTTTCGACAATCTTTTTTACGATGGCCAGGCCAATACCGGTGCCATCATACTGCTCTTTTCGATGAAGCCGCTGAAAAACGTCAAATATTTTTTCGTCGTATTTCGGATCAAAACCAATGCCGTTATCAGCAACGGTGAGGTGATAGTACGTCTCGTTTGACACCAGCAGCCCATTTGGCAAGTCGCTACCTTTCGCCAAAACACAGGTTATGCGTATATGAGGGGGGACGGCTGGGTTTGAGAATTTTAGGGCATTACCAATGAGATTGGTCAGCAGCTGCCTAAACTGAAAGGCAACCACCGTAACCGGGCACAGGTCAGTGGCGTCAATAATGGCGTGTTTCTCGTCAATCGACTCGCTTAGGTCTTTGATCACCTCCTTTAAAACCAGGGCGGGGTCAATGGTCTCGCGGGGCAATTCAGGGCTGCTCAGTTTGGAGAAGGCAAGCAGATCCTGAATGAGGTGCTGCATCCGTTCGGCTGATTTCTGCAACCGCCTGAATGCATCTTTACCGCTGACCGAAAGATTCTGACTCTCTTTATCAAGAATACTGTTGGCTAAGGTTTGTAGTTTTCGGAGCGGCTCCTGTAAATCATGGCTCGATACATAGGTGAATGATTCGAGTTCTTTATTGATCTTCTTCAGTTCGTCATTCTTTCTGCCCAGCGTTTCGTTTGCTAATCGGAGCTGCTGTGTCCGGCAAACAACGGCTTTTTCCAACTGCTCTTTTTGTTCTGTCTGCTCCTGAATTTCCGTGTTGGTGCCTATCCACATGGTAATTTGATCGCTTTTGTCTTTGTAAGCAACAGCGCGACTGAGATGCCATTTGTAGTCACCTGCGGCATTCATGAAGCGGTGTTCGATCTCGAAATCGCTGCCGGAATCAATAGACTGCTGCCAACATGTTCTGGTTTTTTTTCGGTCGTCGGGATGAACATTTTTTATCCATCCCCAATCTTTCAGGTCGTCGAATGAAAGGCCCGTATACTCGTACCAGCTCTGATTAAAATAATCCATGTTGCCAACAGCATCGGCCGTCCAGACTTTCAGCGGCATGGAATTAGCAATAAACTGAAACCGTCTTGTTGCCTGCTGTTCAACTTCACGCGCTTTGGCGGTTTCGGTAATGTCTTCGATAGACAGCAGAATGAGTCGATCAGCGCTTTTCTTATCGACAATCTCACGGGCATTCAGCAGCATCACCCGCTCGCCGATCGTGGCAAAGTTGTGGGTAATCTCAAAATCGCTGAACGTCGATTTTTCGGGCAGAATATGCTCTAGTAGCGTACGCAGTTGGGGAATGTTCCACTGCCGATTGCCCAAGTCATACACCAGCATGCCTTCTGTTTCGACTTCACTGACCCGGAATGTTTTATAAAAAGACTGATTAGCCAGTTTTATTCGCAGGTTGCTGTTCAGCACCAGCAGCGGCTCGCGAATGTTGGCAATGATGGCTTCGGCATAATCTCTGGCGGCGGTTACCTGTTCATTCAGGCTCGACATTTCCTGGTTCACTACCGTTAGCTCTTCATTGGTGCTTTGCAGCTCTTCCTTGCTGCTTTCTACCTCTTCGTTCAGGCTCTGTAATTCCTCGTTGCCGCTCAGCAGTTCTTCGTTGGCACTTTGCAGCTCTTCGTTAGCGGCTTCCTGATCTTCGGTGATGCTCCGCATATCGTCGCGAAGCTGCACCAATTCCTGCTCTAACTGAAGAATGCGCCGGTCTTTATCGTCTTTCTCCGATGCGTTGGCCGTTTTCCGGTTACCCCGTGTCGACTTGGCGCTAACGGCCGGACTACTGTGAAAAAGGACCAGATAATGCGGCTCAATGGTATTGGGCAACGGTATGGCGTCGATGGTAATGTTGGTCGGATGTCCATTTACCTCCACCAGAATGTTTTCTTTACTAACCGGAATTTTTTCTTTTTTGACCTTGTGCAGTGTATTCCTTAGCTCAAATGCCAACCCGTTTTTGGCCATCAACAGCAAATTATGCGTGGGTTTACCCGACGATTGTTCCAGGTAATTGCTTGTATTACCCCGAAAATGCACGATGTCGAGCGACTCATTCACGATCACGCCAACAGGCGAATAGTTGCTCAAAATTAGTTCATCAGCTGCTTTCTGAAAATCGGTTTTCATTGATTTAGTCTCAGAACTCTGCCTGATGGGCTGGAGTGTTAACTCCTTCCGGCCAAGGTCGACTGGAATAAAGCGCGTGGGTGTGTCTTTCCTAGAAAATAGTTTCTCATTTTTAGCGATGGCAGCAAAAAGGTCAGGTACACCGCCGATCGTTTCTGACTTGCCAAGCAGTAAAAATCCGGTCGGGTTCAGGGCATAATGAAAGGTGGTGAGCACCTTTTTTTGCAGGTACGTATTCATGTAAATCAACACGTTGCGGCAACTGATAAAATCCATCTTACTGAAAGGCGGATCTGTCAGGAAATTGTGCGAGGCAAACACGCACATAGCCCGTACCGATTTATTGATCTGGTAACTACCCTGGGTTTTTGTAAAAAATGCCAGTAACCGCTTCGCGCTCACCCCATTCACCTCGGCTTTGGTGTACAGGCCGGTGCGGGCTTTGGCCACAGCCTGTTCGCTCAAATCACTGGCAAAAATCTGCACCCGTTCCGCTTTGGTGCCCAGATACTCGCTAAAGCACATGGCAATCGAGTAGGCTTCTTCGCCGGTGCTGCACCCGGCTACCCACACCCGGATGGGTTTATTGGCCGCCTTTTGGGCAATTCGCGGAAAAACTGTTTCGCAGAGGTTATCAAATACCGTGTGATCGCGGAAGAATGACGTTACCGAAATCAACAGATCCTGATACAGGGCGTCCTGCTCCAGCGGGTTTTCCCGCAGATACTGAAGGTATTCGGCCGGGGTTTCGTTTTTGTTGATCGCTATCCGGCGCAGGATTCGCCGCCGGATCGTCGTCTGTTTGTAGTAGGTAAAGTCAGTTTTTCGACGGGCACGTAGCAGCGACAGTATCTGGCCAAATACGTCGTTATCAGTTGGTATAACCGGTGAGCTATCGGCGGAAACCTCATTGATACTCCGAGCGACTTCCTGAAGCTTTCGGGGCATTTCGCCAGGTGGTAGCACATAATCGACCACCCCGGCTCGCACAGCGCTTCGGGGCATACCTGGGTACATGGCCGACGCTTCGTCCTGGGCGAAGGTGATTCCTGCATTAGCCTTTATTGCTTTCAGACCGTTAGTTCCATCGTTGCCGGTACCGGATAAGACAACACCGATGGCATGATGATGATGAATGGCGGCAAGTGACGTAAAAAAAAGGTCAATGGGCAGATTGAGCTCCCCTTTTTTTGTGGTGCGGGGGCTGAGCTGTAATACGCCATCATTAGCCACCAGCATTTTGTTGCTGGGCAGGATATAAATATGGTTGGGTTGCACTTTGACGTCGTCAGCAATTTCCAGCACCGGAATAGTGGTGACCTTTTGCAGCAAGTCGGGCAGCAGGCTATCGTGATTAGGATCCAGGTGTTGCACCAGGACATAGGCCATCCCCGACTGGTCAGGAATGGCTTTGATGAAGTGTCGAAAGGCATTTAGTCCACCCGCCGATGCACCGATACCCACCACCGGGAACAGGTTATCGGATAGTATTTTCTTGCTTTCTTTCACGCTGTTTTTGCGCCGGAACGACCTTGACAAGGAAGTCATCGTTGGCTGTTGGCAGACTATCAGCTTCTCCGGATAACGTCAGTTCCCGCTGAATAACGTCTTTGAGTTGACCAATGTTGGTCGGTTTTACGATGCAATGGGTAGCTCCACTTTTGTAGAGTTTTTCTTCCGTTTCCGGACTGATATACGTAGACAGGATGATGACTGGAAGGTGTCTTAGTCGGGTGCTAAGCCGGATCTCCATCAAACATTCGTGCCCCCCTTTACGCGGCATGTTAAGGTCGAGAAATAAAATATAAGGTAGGGCTGATGCCTTGTTATGGAGTAGCTCCATGAGTTGCTCCCCATCGTGGACCACGGTCAGCATTGATGTTATGGGCAAACCCTGTAATGCCTCTTTGAAAAAGTAACAATCGTCTTCATCATCATCGGCCAGCAGTAGCTGAATAGACTTTGTATTCATAGGTGGGGCCTGCGCTAGCAAGTGAGTTACGGGGTGAGAAACTTACTGTCAGCTAGTAATGCTTACCAATAAAAAGAACAGGCGGACGCACTGATCGAACGTGCATTCGTTGGCTGGCTCTTGGGCCGTTGAAGTAAGTAAAAGCCCATTTTGCGCTATTTTATAGCTGGCAATTGAGTATTTAAGTAAATTCTACTAAATCTAGTTATTTAATACCATTAAATGGATTAAAATTTTGGTAGGCCCTTGACCGCCAAGTGTTACTTAGTGACCAAAATACACACGATGAATGTCTAGCTACGCGCTGGCTGATTGCCAAGTGACCAGGAGGTTTTATACGACGTGGCAAACGCACGCGAATTGTACTATCCCTGGTTGGGTTGTGGACGAGATGTTATGTTAATGAACTATTCCAAGATAGAGGCTTTACATTTACAGATCGAGTCCGGACGGGACCACTCAACAGTGCTGATTACTAGATACTTATATAATCAATTTATGTTAGGTATCAAACGGGTATCAAAAAGGATGTAATGCACATAAGTTAAGACTTTGCTACCCTTATTATCTAATGCCTTTGCATTGATTAGCTAATCGCCTCCCTGTCCCCTACGCCCCGTTCCGCGAGCACTTTGTGACTAGTTCGCAAAACATCCTCAAATTTTAATAGTGATGTCAAGTAAAACCATGCTCAGATACGTTCGACCTTTACACCTCGCCCACGTTGGACTGCCGCATTAGTCTGGCGGGTCCGAGGTAAGTGCCCCCCCAGAGCTGACCAATAACGCACAGAACCGAACAGGCAGAGAGAGACCAAAAACTTGCAAACTGGGCTATCAAACGTGAAGCTTAGGTACATTTTCATGTCGGCCGAAACGCGTTGGCCGACGTTCTGTCCATGGTTGTAAACGTTCGTTTACGCATGACACTCTTCGATCAGCCAATTGAAGCGAAATAGTTAAGCGGCAGGGATTGAGACTTGGGGATAAAATATAATCTGTTCGGTGGTAACTGTATTATACCAGTAACCGCGCAAGACTTTTAGATAATCTTTCCAGTCTGTATAGGAAAATGGCTTGGTCGTGAAAGCCACTGCACCAAGTTGATAAGCTTTAAAAATATCAACCGGTAATTCGCTCACCGTTAATATAATAACGGGTGTATTTTCCGCTTTAAGCGTGCTCTTTTTTATATAAACCAAAAATTCTAAGCCGGAAATAGACGGCATATCAATGTCTAATAAAATAAGATTAGGTCCATAAGTGTTCAGCTTTTCGAAGTAGGCTTGAGCTTCGCTACAACTAAACACTTGAACATATTCTGCCTCAGGGAAAACATCTTTAGAAGCACGTTTGATGATGGGGCCCAGCTCAATATCATCATCTATCAAAAGAATGGAAAATTTGCGAGGCATAACTATAGTATTTCAGGAAGATAACTCGATAGGATATGTTAAGCTCAACGAATAATGAATGGAAGATTCAACCGAAAGCCAACTGAATGAGCCAAGCCAAGTAACCAACTTATTTTGTGTTGTGAAGGCATCTTTTCTATTTGATGCCAAGCTTTTAGAAAAGTAAGTTCGAGTAGTCGTCCAGCTTCTGCATCATTGTTGAGCGAACGCAATAGCACTCCATATATACTTGGTGCATATTGATCGTATAATTTCATAAAAAGGGCTTGCTGATTGGCGGCCATGATATATTTCTAAGCTAATTTCTGTTGCATAATTGGTTATGCGTCTGTAAATAAAGCCCGCCGTTAGTTAGCTCGATAAGCTAGTAATTCTTTCTCGGTCTGGAATAATATATTTTGTGGCCCTATAAAATTCACGGTTGCTGTGACCCTGCTCTCTTTATCGTAAAGGCCAATTGGTCTTAGATCATAGATACCACTACTAATCACGAGTTCGTGAATGTCGCCAGTTTGACGAATAACAATACTATTAGTCAAAGAACCGTCTAAAATTATTTGAATGATAGTCGCTTGGAAATAAGGGTATTGATCTAAATCGCCGCAAGCTTGATTGACCCAGACCGCAGCCCCAATTGTAAACGGAATTTCAACCGGCTTTAAAGACAGTTTCATAAAATTAGTATCATTAAAATATGCTTGAAAACAAAACTTATTAATGTAATTTCAAATGCTGTTTTAAGGCTAAGCCTTCAAGCATTTTTACAGAAAGGGCTTTCTTTACTGGCTTGATTAAGAAACTTTTAGCCCCCAACCCCATCGACATTTTATCGTCTAGTTGAGCATTAGAGGTTGTTAGAACCACGATTGACAAACGATAATAAGCGATGGTCGCTTGCAGCCCTTGCAATGTCTCTCTCCCACTCTGACGCTGCATATTCAAGTCCAGTAAGATTACCTTAGGTAAGGTCTTGGCTTGCCCTGAATCAGGCCGGAATTGGTCACTTTGGTGCGACCAGTGTTCTTGCTGGTCGTCGTAAACCACCCAAACTAGAAGCTCATTAGATGGATGAGTACAAGTAAGCTGTGATCCGTTAACTTGACGACGAGCCAGATAAAGCCGTGCGGCATGCATCCGCTCATGATTGATGATTGAGTCTTTAATCCATTTCCTGATCACCGAATAAGCAATATAGAAACGTGCCCACAGGTGGACATGACGCATTAGATCAACTGATACCATAAGAGCTGTAGATTGCGAGATAGCTAGACCGACAGCTTGGAAAGCAGAGGGGGCGGAGAAGTGGCTCAGTAAAACTGATTGGGTGAAAGGTAACCTAATTTCCTATCAATTATCATTCATATGATTAATGATAGGAAGTTATTGGATGGTAACTTTAATACGAAAGAGTTTTAGCGGTCTGAAACACTGGCCCTTTTCCTAATGCTCATTTATAGAATAACCCGGCTGGATTAGAGAGATGTAGTCCAGTTAGTGGAGAGTTTACCAGGCAAACCAATAAAGCGATTGAGAAAAGGGCCGTTTAGTGGTTTGCATTGATCAAGACTTAAGCAGATTGACACGGTAAAGTGGGTCGCAATCCTTCACTAACATTCATATCTCCCAGAGGTTCAAAAAGGTATACCTTTCTGAACCTGCCCTTGACTCGTTCCAATACCGTTACCGCACCACTAAAAACAGGTTTCAAAAAGTAGGGCCTAAAATAAATGAGTATTTACCTTTGTGATACTGACTTGTTGAGCCTCTATGAACAAAGTTTTTGGGTATGCCCGTGTCTCTACGCTGGATTAGAACTTGGACACGCAACTGGATGCGCTGCAAAAAATAGGGCGTGACGACATCTTCCAGAATAAAATCACCGGTCCCAGTACCAGCCGACCGGCACTCGACACTCTGCTGACCCAATTACGCCCGGTGATATGGTGATGGTGGCCCGATTCTTTCGATTAGGTCGGAGCCGGAATCATTTGATTGGCTTATTGGGTGAGTTTGCTCGGAAAGGCATTCATTTCAAGGCATTGGATCTAGGGGTTGACAGCAACACCCAAGCCGGCAAGTTGGTCTTACAGATCTTTGCGGCTTTAGCCGAGAATGATCGGGAGAGTATTTTGGAGAAAACCCGGGCTGGTCAACGGCTGGCCAAAGCAAAGGGTAAATACATTGTTCGGCCTGCCGGGCTGGATGCCGAGAAGTTTGCCAAGGTCAAGAAAGCTCTGGAGCGCGGCTTATCGGTGGCTGAAACGGTAAATCTCACCGGCATTAGTAATCCTCCAGCATGGACGTACGTACCAGACTTCGCTCAGCCCCGCTGGTATCTATGACCCTGCTTGCGGCACTGGCGGGCTTTCATTTGGGATCATCGGCATTACCGTTTAGTGATAATACGCAATATGAATGCAGAAGCCCCGACAAGGAGCCTTTTTAGTCTATTTAATGAGTAGGGTAAAGCTGATATAAATACAAATTTTGGTAACACCAAAAAATATATGTGTAATACCCGTATCTTTAAAAACGAAAAGACACCTGATACGAACAGATGCCTTTTCTCTCCGCACTTCTCGTGTGGAGGTGCGGGTTAAATCATAAGCACTTATGCTTAAGCCCAAGCGTACCAAGAAGGGAAGGTCAGTCCCCGACTTGATGAAGGATTACCAATCAGCAATTCCGTGGATTTTGCTGGCTGATGGGATTTTTGAAAGGTTTTGGATTTTATTCCATCAACACCCCTTCTGAATCCGACTGAAGCGAAGCCCTCTGTTTAGCCGACAGGGGGCTTTTGCTTTTACAAATGCGATCAAATGTAAGCAAATGGTAATACAAAGGTATAAAAAAATAGATGGGTCGAAAAAAAACTTTCCAAAAACCGTTGGTTTTCTCAAAAGTCATTTTTTCGACCGTTTTTTCGCTACTTTTCACCGTTATGTCTTGTTATAAAGCTTTGAAAATCAGTACGTTGTTATGATTTAAAAACGTTCTACTGACGCCTCCAGCGCATGAAATTCATCGTCTCCTCGTCCGTTTTGACAATTGTTGACCGTCCTATGTAGCTGTGCTCTAGTGTCTTCGCTGGTGGGTAGGCATACCCGGCAGGTCGATCAATCCTGTTAGACTGAAAGGGCCTGTTTAAACCGCTATGACAGGAGCTTATCAGTGACCGAAACTCTGGCCGAAATCTGCAAACGCTTTGAGCATTTTAAAACGCCAACATGGGCAGCTAATGCTATTCTAAAAGAGGAAATACTATCATCACGGGTTATTGATCCATGTTGTGGATCAGGTATCTTGAGTGATGGAGCGTTGCGCGCCGGGTACGTCCCTCTGTCAATCGACATCCAGGGTTGGGGTTATTTAGACACGTACGTGCACGACTTTCTTGATTATTAGCGACGCATTGACGGTGATACCGTTTTTATGAATCCGCCGTTTTCCAAAGCCGTACAGTTTGTTTAAAATTCGTTTGAACTGGGTGCACGGAGGATCGTCTGCTTTCAGCGATTCGCGTGGTGGGAATCAGCACGTCGCCGTCAGTTCTGGCAGAAGTACCCGCCCAACCGGATCTATATCTGTTCAGATCATGCCGACTGTTGGCGGCATGATATTTCTGCCGATCAACGGGGCAGCAGTTCACCAACGGCGCATGCGTGGTTTGTGTGGGAGGAGGGCCAGCCAAACGGCACGATGTTGTGTCTGAGCAGGCAAGACCTTACAAATGCTTATAACATAGTAAGAACGACCGTTTTTAATATGTTATAAAACCAATTTCGCTCCTATCTTTGCCCGTGGAACACCCCTCACTGGCTGATCCATCCGAAGATGGCTTGGGTATAGGCACGAGTTCACCTCTTCTCTTTCCCTTTCGTCTTGTGTCGTTATTGACTGATGAAGTACGTTCCCTACTATCGGGTCTCGACCGCCAGCCAGGGCAAGTCTGGGTTGGGTCTATCGGCTCAGCGCGAGATCGTCAATCGCTTCGTCAAACAGGGCGATGAGCTCCTAGATGAGTTCGTCGAAGTCGAGTCGGGCAAACGAGCTGACCGGCCACAACTGGAAGCGGCCATTGCCTCTGCCAAGCAGCAAGGGGCCCGACTCCTGATCGCCAAGCTCGACCGGTTAAGTCGTAACGTCTCCTTTATCTTCTCGCTGCGTAATTCGGAAGTTGACTTCGTGGCCTGCGATATTCCCGATGCCAACACCCTGACCGTAGGTATCATGGCCGTACTGGCCCAGCATGAACGGGAACTCATCGGAGAACGTACCCGCGCAGCCCTGGCCGCCAAGAAAGCCCAGGGACATAAACTCGGCACACCTAACCTGACTCCAGCTATTAGTGAACTGGGTCGGCAGATTCATCAGCAAAACGCACGCTCTCATCCAGCCAATTTACAGGCGGCGGAGTTAATCAGGCTTTATCGGAATGAAGGGTTAACCTATGACGCCATTGCTACTCGGCTCAATAGGATGGGGTTCAGAACTAGGCGGGGTAAAGAGTTTCTAGCCATGACCGTGCAACGGTTGGATGTCAACAAATCAATTTAATCGTAAAGTAGCGGCGATAACAACCCGAAGGAATAGTTAGTAACAGTACGTTTAACATTGTTATACAGCATGAAAATTTCAATTCACTTAGTCTATAATAGAGTGTAATGTAACCATATGTTGAAACTGAATACGAATCAGATAAATATAACAATTCTAATAAAAGACCATTTTAATACGTACTGATTATCAGAGATATAAAAATTAGAATAGTCATGCTTGGAAAGAAAATCCCTCTATTTTTTAGTCATTATACTACAATGCAAACGTTTGCGGCAACGTTTGCATAAATTTTTAACGCTATTAAGCCATCGTTAAATGAATTCTGTGTTAATCGCTTGTACTTATACAGTATTTTAGTAGAATATATCCAGAATAGAGATTTAAAGGGTGATAACACGTACTAGTCAACCTTGGTCATGCTAGCACCTGAATTGTATTTTACCTGGATTGAATTCCTTTTAATACAAAGCTGACTCATAACATTGTCTACATTTTTCGCTTCAATTGTGTCACATACGCACGAGGGTTGTCTACTGATTTACACTAACTAACTATGGCGAGCTCACAGTCAATTCCTGCGGATGAACAGCTGATGGCGCAGCTCTGGATTCGATTTAAATCGGGTGATGAACGGGCATTCGATCAGTTGGTGCAGGCGCGGTACCGGGTCCTATTCAACTACGCTACTCGGTTCACGAAAGATCGTGATCTGATCAAAGACTGTCTTCAGGACTTATTCCTTGAGCTTTGGAACCGCCGGACTGTCATTGTTGAAACACCATATGTGACCATTTACCTGATCAAAGCGTTCCGAAACAACTTATTTCGCCGGATACGACGTGATTCGGTCCGCCCATTGAATACCGATGAGCCGTTAGAATGGGAGACTATAGCAACGGATGAGTTAACTGCTGATCATAAATGGATTGCCGATGAGATGCTGGTTTCAACGGAACAGAGCCTTCGGCGAGCCGTTGATCAGTTACCAAAACGGCAACAGGAAGTTGTGTTTTTGAAGTTTTACGAAGGCCTGACCAATGACGACATTGCTCAGGTAATGGATATTGAAAAACAAACGGTTGCCAATTTCCTGTACAGAGCCATGGCACAACTGCGGACCATCCTACCTGTTCGCTTGTTTTCCTGATCGACTGGATAACCAACTCAACATCCCGGCCACCTCTGACCTACCTATATTAGATCAGAAGTGGCCGGGATGTTGAGTTTACGGCTAAAGCCAAGGATCAGGCTGTGCTGAAAAAATCTTAAAAAAAGTTTATAAAAAAAGGGTATGCTCCAAAAGTGTTTGTCTACTTCTTTGTGACCAGGGAAAATGTCAGACGCTTATATGCCCGATTACACAACGTATACCTTTGAAGAGCTTGTGCTGGACGATCTGTTTCGGCGATGGGTGCTGAAGAATACACCCATCGATCAGGCGTTCTGGACCGAGTGGCTACAGAAGCATCCGGATAAGGTTGATCTGGTATTGGCCGCCCGGCAGTTTGTGAGTCAGATGCAGCAGGCACAGGAAGAACTGTCTGATGAAGAGTTAACCAGTGAGGCGGCCCGGATTCGCATCAATCGGCAAAAAGCGCAGGACCTGGACGAATTACAGTCGGAGCCGCTACCACAACGTTTTACGGGCTGGACACGTATCGCCGCTGCCATCGCGCTGATAATCGGACTGGGAACGACAGCTACCTTTTACTGGCGTACTCCCGCTACGCCCCTCGCCGTTTACCAGCACACGGTTGAGCAACAGGCCGGAACATTACAGGAAGTACATAACACTGGCAGTGCCAGTCAGTTGGTTCGTTTGCCCGATGGTAGTAAAGTGACCCTCTTTCAGGGAAGTAAGATCAGTTTTCCCCGAAAATTTACAGCTCAGCAACGGGAAGTGTTCCTGGTTGGTGAAGCGTTCTTCGACGTGGTCCGACGGCCAAAGCAACCGTTCATGGTGTATACCAACCAACTGACCACGAAGGTGCTTGGTACCAGTTTCACCGTTCGTGCTTACCCCAATGACAAAGAAGCCAAAGTAATTGTCCGGACGGGGAAAGTATCGGTTTTTAAGACACAGCCCGACGGGAAACTGGGTGAAATGGCTGGCAGTGAACCTGCACTGATCCTTACGCCTAACCAGCAGGCAACTTATCAAGCCAGCGACCGACAGCTGGAGCGGTCACTCGTAGCCCTGCCGGAGCCGCTGGCAATCCCAACGGGACAACCCCAGGCTATCGCCTTTGATCACACCCCGGTCGTAACTGTTTTTAAGAAAATGGAAGCCGCCTATGGAATTACGATAAACTATGACGCCGACCTGCTGGCCGGTTGTGAATTGACTGCTGAATTTGGGTCAGAGTCCCTGTTTGAGAAGCTCGATCTGATTTGTCGGGCAACCAATTCTCGTTATGAAGTCGTTGATGCCCAGATAATTATATACAGCAAAGGATGTCGGTAATGGAGCAATCTGACATTCCAGCATTAACTAACAAGATGTTTCCAGTCGGCCAAATCCGTTCATCCTTCAATAGATAGCCCACCCGCCGGCAACAGGCTACTTGCCTGACCGCCCGCTGACTTTCCCCCCTCACCTGTTTTAGTGAAATGATCCAGTCATGAATTGGGTAAGGGGATTTTTTGTGCCAATCCTAAACGAGTATTTTTCAATTTGTCTATGTTAATCACTACAAAACGACGAGAGATTTTCTCTAGAATCATGAGACAAGCAGGCTATCAGATCTTTGTAATGATCTGGTGTTCCAGTCTGGTTCTGGCCCTGGATGGGAAAGGCCAGGAGGTGCTGAATCGCTCTATATCCGTCACCATTGAGAACCAACGGGTAGAGCAGGCCATCAAACAAATTGGCAAACTGGCGTCAGTCCGCTTTATCTATAGTCCACAGGTTATTAAATCTGAACGGAAGGTAAATCTATCGGTACAGAGTCAGCCGCTGTCATACGTACTGAACTCCTTGTTGACGCCGCTTCAGGTATCGTACGAGGTTGTCGGTTCACAAATCATACTGCGCAGTAGTAGCACAAGCCAGGCAACAACCAGTTTGTCTGAGAAGGCCATCCTGATAGCGGCTGCCGAACAAACTCTTTCTGGAACGGTGACCGATGAAAAGAATGAACCACTACCCGGGGTTACCGTAGCCATCAAAAATACATCGCGCGGCACAACGACCGACGCTACCGGGAAATATACGATTGCCGTACCGGACGAGAGTGCCGTGTTGGTTTTTTCATTCGTGGGCTATGAGCGGCAGGAAGTAACGGTGGGTAAGCAAACGTCGCTGACAGTACAACTCAAGGCGGAAGTTCGTGGGTTAGACGAGGTGGTAGTTGTAGGGTATGGCACACAAAAGCGAGCTACATTGAGCGGCTCTATCGCCACGATCGATAATAAAGTATTTCAGGATAGAGGCGTTGTCGATAACCCGCTCTCGGCTCTGCAGGGTCAGGTACCAGGCGTAATTGTTACGCGCACTTCAGCCGCACCGGGCCGGGCCAGCTGGAACTTTCAGATCCGGGGTGCTACCTCGACCAACAGCACTGAACCGTTGATCCTTGTTGATGGAGTCGCGCTCAGTGGCCCGGCTGCCCTTAATTCCATCAACCCCAACGACATCGAAAACATGTCGTTTCTTAAAGATGCGTCAGCCGCTATCTATGGAGCCAGGGCTGCGGGGGGTGTTGTACTGGTAACGACCAAACGAGCAAAAGCCGGTAAAACGACTATTCAATACGATGGATCCGTTTCGCAGAAAATGCTTGGTTTGCAACCGCATCTGATCAACGTTCAACAGTTTGGGCAGGGGCTGGTTGACGGAACGACCAACGATTATTATGGCGTTCCACCCACTTCGTTTCTGTGGTATAAGTTTGGGCAACTGATGCTTAATCCACCCGCTGCGGGCTATATTGATTACACGAATAACGGTACTGTATCGCCCGCTAATAACCCACTGAATCCAGGCTTTGGCGATGTGAAAGATCAGACGTTTTTCAACACCAACTGGGTCGACGTATTGTGGGGGAAAGCTACCTCAACCCAGCATAGCCTGAGTATATCTGGGCGTAGTGAACGGGCGGGCTACCGGGTATCGGTAGGGTATCTGAATGACGGCAGTATGCTGAAATGGGGGCAGAACTCAAACAGTCGGTACAACATTCGCCTGACGCACGATTACCAGTTCACCAGTAAGCTGAAACTCGAGTCGAACATTTCACTCGAGAAGAACGACATCATTCAGCCTACGCTCATTGGCGCTGTGATGGGACAGTATCAACAACCCGGCTTTCCGGTGTCGACGATTGATGGTAAACCTTATGCCTGGGGAACGCAGTATAGCCCAAACTGGCAGGCTGAACTGGGGGGCGAGAATAAGGAGTACAACAACCGGGTGTTCACTAATTTCCGGCTCAGCTACCAGTTGAGCAACAACCTGACCTTGGTGGGGCAGGCGGGCTATAACTGGACGGCTACCGATACCAAGGAACAGCAGAAGGTTATTACCTGGTACAATTATCTAGGCAACATCCAGGCGGCAGATAACCCTACCCGGCAAAACTCGTTCTACCGTCGCCGGCTGGATAAGGATGCCTACACCACGCTGAATACGTACCTGAATTACGCGAAGACGTTTGCTCAGAATCATGACATCAGCCTAACGGTTGGAGCCAACTACGAACGGGACGAATTTAACTGGTATCAGGCCCGCACCAGCTACATCGCCAATGACAACGTACCTTCATTGAATCTGGGCATTGGCGATGCAACGACCAAGAGTATCGATGAGCGGCAGAACCATTACGCCATCGGGTCTTACTTTGGCCGCTTCAACTATGCCTATCAGCAGAAATACCTGCTCGAAGTGAACGCACGGTATGATGGTTCCTCAAAGTTCGATGCCTCGAACCGCTGGCAGCTGTTTTACGGGGTATCTGGTGGCTGGCGCATCTCGCAGGAGAACTTCATGAAGGATCTGACATTCCTGAGCGACTTGAAGGTACGGGGATCATACGGAACCGTGGGGAACCAAAGCGGCATTGGCCTGTACGATTACGTCCAGCTCCTGAACGTGGGCGCTACGGGTGGCGCAACCAGCGCAGGCTTTCCGATTATCGGTGCAAGCCCTGTCGTCACTGTATCGCCAACGGCCAGTCTGGTCAGTCTGAACCGTACGTGGGAGCGAGTTGAAACAACAAACTTCGGCCTTGACTTTTCGGTGTTGAACCGCCGTTTGTCGGGCAGCTTCGATTACTTCGTGAAACACAACCGGAATATGCTGCTAGGGCAGACGTTTCCGGCTGTACTGGGAGCCACCGCGCCATCCGCCAATATTGGGCACCTGAAGACCTGGGGTTGGGAAGCGGCCGTAAACTGGAACGACCGGATCGGTCAGTTTGGCTATCGCATCGGTGGTAGCCTGACGGATAATCAGAATGTGCTGGTTAGCTACGGTGGAGCCAATGTCATCAACGCCGGTTTCAACAGCTCCATAGAAGGGTATCCCCTCGGTTCTTATTTCGGACTCGAGTACGCCGGACGTATTCAGACAGCTGAGCAACTGACTGCTACCCGTGCGCTGGCCACTGGCAACAATATCAGTATGCCCCTGACCACGGCTACCCTGCCGGGTGTACGTATTGGCGACAACAGCTTCCGGGACCTTAACGGCGACGGTAAATTGACCGTACCTGGCGATTTGAAATACCTTGGGCGTGACGATCCGCGCTACAGCTTTGCGCTGAATCTGGGTGCCGACTGGAAAGGCTTTGACTTTCAGGCTGTATTCCAGGGCGTAGGACAACGGACGATCTTCCGGGAAGGAAACTGGCGGGTACCGTTTGGCTCAATCTTCCAGGGCCAGACTGATTTCTGGATTGGCAAAACCTGGACACCAACCAACACCGATGCCTACTACCCTATTCTGTCGACGGGGCAAAACGGCACTACGTACAATACCTACAACTATCAGATTTCGGACTGGTCAGTAGAAAACGGTGCTTATGTGCGATTGAAGAATCTGGTGGTTGGTTACACCTTGCCCGCCGTCGTTACCAAACGGATCAAGGTCGACCGGCTTCGGGTGTATTATTCGGGCAATGACCTTTGGGAAGCCAGCCACATTCGGGATGGCTGGGACCCTGAAGCAACCCGTAACGTTGGCCGCGCCAATAGTGAGACCACGTTTAGCCGCTATCCATTCTTCCGGCTTCATACCCTGGGTGTAAATCTGACCTTTTAACTGATCGGTGGCTCATTGTGTAGCGTCCAGCAACCTGGTTGGTTGGACGCTACGCTACACCTGAAACCTACTTAGACTATGACATTCTTTCGTAAACTAGCTATTCTACTACTGGCCGGGTCGCTGTCGCTAACCCAGAGCAGTTGTAATAAAGCCCTGGATCTGGATCCGCTCGATCAGCTTTCAGACGCGGCCTACTGGCAGTCGCCCAATGATTTTATGCTGGCCGCCAACCAGTTTTATACTTACGAGCGATCATTCATCGATGTGCTCTACGACGCCAATGGATCTACCCAGAATTACCATTCTGATCTGAAAAGCGACTTTGCGGCGACTCAGAACGCCTTTAGCCGGGGCCTGAATACTGTGCCCACTACCGATGCGAACTACAACAATAACTACAGTCGAATTCGCACGATCAATTATATGCTGGGCAAGGCTGGCGCGTACGGTAATCAGGCTGACATTGCCAAATACGTTGCCGAAGCCAAGTTCTTCCGGGCCTATGTCTACTTCGACCTGCTTCAGATCTTTGGGGGCGTACCCATTATCAGCACACCACTGGCAACTGATGCGCCTGAACTACAGGCTCCGCGCAATACGCGGGACGAAGTGGTTGACTTTATCCTGAAGGATCTGAACGAAGCCATTACGGCCCTACCCGCTAAAACGGCCCAGAACGCATCGACCGAACAGGGCCGGATTAACAAGGAGGCGGCACAGGCCTTTCTGGGGCGGGTAGCCTTGTACGAGGGTACCTGGCAGAAGTTCCGCAACAATGCCACCCGCGCCAACACGTTACTCGATGCGTCGGCAGCCGCTAGCGGGGCGGTTATTACGGGCGCGCAATACCAGTTGTTTGCTCCAGCAGCCCTGGGCGACTCAGCCCAGAAATACCTGTTCATCCTGGAAAACCAGAAGTCGAATCCGGCTAACATTACGAAAAGCGCCAACAACGAGTACATACTGGCCAACCGCTATGACTTCACGCTGCGGCAAATTCGCCAGAACGTATCGCGTCAATCCCAGGTGTTAGGACCGACCAAGAACTTTGTTAATCAGTTCCTGTGTCAGGATGGGCTTCCCATCGAGAAGTCTCCGCTCTTCAAAGGGTACGCAACCATGATTTCGGAGTTTCAGAACCGGGAGAATCGAATGAAGTACACCCTGAAGGTGCCGGGTGGCTACTACTGGTTTGGTATCAACAATCCCCGCGTCGACTGGACGAGTGGAGCCGCTGACCGGGCCACTGCCAATGCATCGCCCTTCAAGCCTTATGCCAACGGGGTCAGCGGGTATGGGCATCAGAAATGGGTGTCGGAACGGGCCGTGGCCGACAACGAAGAAGCGTATGATTACCCCGTTATCCGATATGCCGAAGTCCTGCTCAACTACGCGGAGGCCGTGTATGAACGGAACGGCACAATCAGCGACGTTGACCTGGACAAGTCGCTTAATCTGGTTCGGCTTCGCGTCAACAAAACGATGCCAAAACTGAGTAATGCCTTCGCACAGGCGAACGGCCTAGATATGCGCACTGAAATCCGCCGGGAACGCAACGTGGAGCTGTTTTACGAAGGCTTCCGAGTAGACGACCTGAAACGCTGGGCCGCCATTGATGAATTGAAAAAGCCCTTGATCGGCATCAAATGGACGGGAACGGAATACCAGACGTTATGGCCCTCGCAAGCCTCAACGGCTAAGGATGCCAATGGCAACATCATCGTCGATGCCAACCGCTCCTTCAGTGACAAAAACTACCTGTTGCCCATCCCTACGCAGCAGATCCAGTTGAATCCACAGCTTAGCCAGAATCCGGGCTGGTAAGCAACTACACTGTCGCTTACTTAGCTACAGGAAGGCCACCCAGATAAGGTTAACACACACACTGGGTGGCCATTTCTTTAATCTTACTTCAACAATTCTCCTAAATCAATCATGAATCGATTTTCCTTCTCCATAGGCTGGGGTAAGGGTTTTATTGCCCTTCGACAAGCCTTTTGCCTCATTTTGCTGCTATTAGCAGTAACGCCCTTCGTAAAGGCACAGCCATTTGTTCATCCGGGGTTGTTGCACAAGCAGGCCGATTTCGACCGGATGAAAAGCAAGGTAGCTGCCGGTGCCCAACCCTGGAAAGCCGGTTGGGACGTGCTGACTGCCAATTCGCACTCGTCACTGTCGCGCGCGTTCACCAACCCGGTTCCGGCCACCATCTACCGGGGCTTCAACGGAACAAACCCAGAAAACTATGCATCCATTTTCCGGGATGCAGCCTCGGCTTTCCAGACAGCGCTTCGGTGGAAAATTTCGGGCGATGATGCGTACGCTGAGAAATCTATCGCTATTCTAAATGCCTGGTCGGCGGGGATGACAACCATCAGTGGTACAGCCGACCGATTTTTGCTGGCCGGTATTCAGGGGTATCAACTGGCGAATGCTGCCGAGATTATGCGCTCATACAGCGGCTGGGCACCCACTGATTTCACCCGGTTTCAAAACTGGATGCTGACCGTTTGGTATCCGATCAACCACGATTTTCTGGTGAATCACAACGGGGCCTGCATCAGCAATTACTACGCTAACTGGGATTTATGCAACATGGCATCCATACTCAGTATCGGTGTTCTCTGCGATCGTCGGGACATTTACAACGAAGCTATTGAATACTTCAAAAATGGAGCAGGAACGGGCTCAATTAAGAACGTTGTCCCTTACGTGTATGGCGATCTGGGTCAGTGGCAGGAAAGCGGCCGCGATCAGGGACATACGGTGCTGGGCGTGGCGCTGGCTGGTTCGTTCTGTGAGATGGCCTGGAGTCAGGGTGACGACCTATACGGATACGACGACAACCGGATGCTGAAAGGGTTTGAATATATCGCTAAATATAACCTGGGTTACGAGGTCCCATATACGACCTACAGAAACTGCATCGGTGTTGTACAGACTATTGTATCGGAAGATCAACGCGGTAATCTTCGCCCGGTTTGGGAGATGGTCTACAACCACTACGTCAATCGGAAAGGATTGAGTGCTCCCTATTCCGCTCGTTTTGCCCAGCTTGTACGGCCGGAAGGGGGCGGAGGAAATTACGGCCCCAACAGTGGTGGTTACGACCAGTTGGGTTTTGGCACATTGACCTTTTCGCTTGAGGAGGTAGCAAAACCTACTAATCAAACGATTACGTTCCCTCCTATTCCAAACAAAGACTTTGGCGCTGCCGATTTTTCGCCGGGTGCAACCGCCAGTTCAGGGCTACCCGTTGTCTATGCCAGTTTAAATCCGACCGTGGCCTCCATCAACGCCGATGGAACAATACACGTGTCAAAGCCCGGAACAGCAACGATTACGGCTCAGCAAATGGGTGACAGCCAATACAATCCGGCACCTGTTGTCTACCAGGTTTTTACCGTAAATCAAATTCCCGGGGTTACGGATGGTACCTGGACGAACACGGCGGGTATCCTGACAACCACCCTTTCATCGGTCGCTGGCAGCGCCAATCTGAACTGGCCAGGTCAGACATTTACTGTCGGGGATTTCGTGCGGCTGAGCGGAACCGTTCCGGGTGGTTTTACGGCCAATACAAACTATGCCGTTGTGGCCGTGAATGGATCGGCAATACAGCTCTCACAACGGCCAGGTGGTACGGCCATTACGGCTACTACAACCATCTCGAACGGAACGGGTAACCGGTTCCTGAAATGGCCAACGGCGACCAACTGGAGCAATTCAGTGGTTCCGGGCGGAGTTCAGGCCAACGCGACCTTTGGGGCTACCAGTTTTGGAAATATTGGGGGTGTTCAGCTGGATGGTACTATCACGGTAGGTACGTTGACCTATGCCGCCAACGGCACCTCAGAACTAACGCTGGCCAGTGGCCTGAATGGGGGTACGTTAACGTTTCAAACGTTGTCGGGCACGCCCGCGATCAATATGATCAACACGGGTGCCCGGAAGCTGTTCATGGGAAATGCCAACAACAACTCGCGGGTACCGTTAAAAATCGCCGGGACGCAGGGGCTGAAAATTACGACCCCGGTCTACGGGGGCAGCGGCTCCTACGCAGGCCTGCGGATACAGGCGGCTATGGACTGGAGCGGTTTGCAGGGTGGCCTCAATCTGGCGCAGGGTACTATTGAACTTCACAACACCACCAATAGCCTTACCGATGCCAACAACGTGCTGCTGCCCCCCACCCGCCTGACGATGGGAACTGATGCGACGGCTGTACTGGTCTATAATGGGGCTAACCTGTATGCCAACAAACAAACCATCGGCGCGCTCGATGGCACTTCTGATGCCTACATCATCTCGCGCAGCAACCTGACAAACGGGGCTTCGACCCTAGCGATTGGTATTGATAATCAGGACGGTACGTTTGATGGCACAATTGGATCGGGTCCTACGGCCGATGCCGTAGATAAAGGTCGGGTCAATCTGGAAAAAGTCGGTACCGGTACGCAAACCATCACGGGATCGATCAAAAACGGAACGACAACCATTGGTGGAACGCCTTTTTATTCGTCGGTGACAGTAAATAACGGCAAACTGGTGCTAACTGGCGCAAACGAATACCAGGGAGCTACTACCGTCAACAGCGGCACACTGGTTGTCAATGGTTCGCTGGCCAGCCCGGTGTCTGTAACCGGCGGCACCTTAGCTGGCACTGGCCTGACCAGTGGTTCAGTCAGCATTGGCAGTGGGGCATTCGTGGCACCAGGTAACTCAGTAGGTACGTTCACTTCCTCAGCAGAGTTACTCCTCAGCACCGGTGCAACCTATCAGCTTGAGTCGAACAGCAGCAACAGTACTATGGATAAACTAGTGGCCAACGGGGTTTCGCTCAATGGGGCGAACCTGGTTTCCAGTGACCTTGGAAACGCAGGCAGCCTGCCAGTCGGCACCAGCTACGTGATCATCGACAACACGTCGACTAATCCCGTTACAGGAACATTTGCTGAGCTAGCCGAAGGAAGTAGTGTGACAATAGGATCGATTCGCTTTCAGATAACCTACCAGGGCGGAACTGGAAATGATGTTGCGTTAGTAGTATCGAAACTATCTCAGACGATTACGTTTAACCCGTTACCATCCAAATCTGCGGGTGATGCCGATTTTGCTCCAGGTGCCACAGCCACATCGGGTTTATCCGTAAGCTATACTAGTTCGAACACCGACGTAGCAACGATTGTCGATGGCAACATTCACTTGGTTGGTCCAGGCTCAACCACGATTACGGCTACACAAGCCGGGGATGCAACATATACAGCCGCAAACCAGGTTAGTCAAACGCTGTCCGTTTCAAAACGTAGTCAGACCATCACATTTGCCCCCTTACCGTCTAAAAAAGTGGGTGATGCTGATTTCGACCCAGCGGCTACCGTTAGTTCTGGCTTACCAATTTCCTATGCCAGCTTGAACGTTTCTGTTGCGACAATTATCGATAACAAAATTCATCTGGTTGGTCCGGGATCAACAACGATTACAGCTTCGCAGGCTGGGGATGCCACCTACACAGCAGCCACTCCAGTTGATCAGGTTCTCGTGGTGACACTGGCAACACTGGTAAAAGTGAAATCGCTGGATGGGGATAATAATAAAACGACAAATAATGTCATTCGGCCTTACCTGACGCTGATTAATGAAGGTACAACAGCTGTGGCCTATAGTGAGCTGACCGCCCGTTACTGGTTTACCGCTGAGAACTATGCAGGTATCAACACCTGGATTGATTATGCGCAGCTGGGCAACAGCAATGTCAAACTGAAATACGTGATGCTGGATCAGCCGCGTAACGGCGCACTGGGGTATATTGAATACAGCTTTACGGCTGGAGCTGGCACTTTGGTAGCTGGGGGCAATTCTGGGCCTATTCAGTCCCGGTTCGCCAATACAGACTGGGCCGATCTGAATGAAAGCAATGATTATTCCTTCACCCCTCAGTCGAGTTACGGTACGAACGAACACACCACCGTTTATCAAAATGGCTACCTGATCTGGGGAACTGAGCCCGCTCTGGTTACTCCGGTAGTCAAGCTGAAGGTCTATACCGAAAACAGGAATCGCAACACAGGGAGTAATTCGATCAGTACGTACCTGAAAGTGACGAACGAAGGTAATGTTCCCGTGGCTTATGGTGACCTGTCGGTACGTTACTGGTTCACCGCCGAAGGAACGCAGAGCCTCAACTACTGGATCGACTACGCGAAACTGGGTAATTCAAACGTGACGGGACAATTTGTTAGAAATGTGGGGCGTTCCAACGCGGATACGTATTTCGAACTGAAGATAAATCCGAGCGTAGGTACGTTGTATCCATCAGGCACAACAGACAACATTCAGTACCGGATCGCCAAAGCTGACTGGTCGAATTTCAATGAAACCAATGACTATTCGTATAAGGTCGCGGGGTCGATGGCGGAGAATGATCGCGTAACGATTTATTACAAAGGGCAACTTATCTACGGCACTGAGCCTGCTTCGGGTGCTCGTATGGCTGCTGAACACACAGATAATCCGCTTATCCTGACTGCGCTGGGCAACCCGGTGGCAAACGATCAGGCACTCGTAGAAATTCGGGGCGCTACCGGCCAGCCTCTTAAACTGACGCTAACGGATATAACTGGTCATGCACTGTTCGAGCATCAGATCGAGTCTGTTACACCTGGTCAGCAGCAGGCCATTCCGATGAGCCGTCAGGCGGGTATCTATTTGCTGCAGGCATCTACCAATACTGAACGGGTAACGATTAAACTAATCAAGCCTTAGTACCAGCGATTATGTTTTGATTGACAAGCAATAGGAAGCCATATGGCTTCCTATTGCCGTTGAAGGGGAGAATTAGCGAAATCTTTCCTGCTTTTTAAGCCATTTGAAAAGGGTATGCGAAACCAGGCACGGTCTATTTCAGAATAGAGGCAGTTTAGTGTATGCCTTAGCCTTTCTATGACAAAAACCCTTCGCATTTCCCGAACCTACAGCCTCCTGCGTGGCCTTCTCACGGTTGGTTTGATTGGCCAGTCGGTCCTGGGCTTGGCGCAGTACCCCGGTCAGTCGGCCGACAAAATGAAGGTGCCGGTGAACGTACCCATCAAAGCCCAAAGCTTCGATTTGCAGGATGTCCGGATTACGCACGGCTTGTTCCACGATAACATCGAGCGTGAAGGCAAGTGGCTACTGTCATTACCTGTGGACCGGTTAATGCATAGCTTTCGGGTCAATGCGGGCATGAATACGCCAAAGCCGGGTAGCCCAACCAAAATGCCCAAACCCCTGGGTGGCTGGGAAGGACTGGATATGGAACTCCGTGGCCACAGCATTGGCCACATGCTGTCGGGTCTGGCGCTACAATATGCCTCTACGGGTCGTGATGCCTTTCGTAAAAAAGGCGATAGCCTGGTAACGGCATTGGCTGACGTGCAGCGGGTGCTGAACCAGAACGGCTACCTGAGTGCGTATCCACAGCAGTACATCGACCGCAACATAGCCGGCACGGCGGTCTGGGCACCCTGGTATACGTTGCACAAACTCTTTGCCGGGTTAACTGATCAATTCACCTACGCGGGTAACCAGCAGGCGCTCGACATCGTCACAAAAATGGCGTCGTGGGCTAGTGCGAAACTGTCGCCACTGACACCCGAGCAGCGCCAGAAAATGCTTCGAAATGAGTTCGGTGGCATGAATGATGCCTTCTTCAATCTGTATGCCGTAACGGGTAATCCGGAGCACCTAAAACTGGCTCAGTTTTTCTACCATAAAGCGGCTCTGGAACCGCTCGAAAATGGGCAGGACAATCTGGATAAGGCTCACGCTAATACGTTCATCCCCAAGCTGGTCGGTGAAGCGCGAGATTATGAGTTGACGGGTAACGAGAAAGCTAAAACTGCCGCCCTGTTCTTCTGGAAAACGGTTGTGCAGCATCACACCTACGCGCATGGGGGCAACAGCGACAAAGAACATTTCTTCGAGCCAGACCAACTCTCCAAACACCTGACGGGTAATACGAGCGAAACCTGCAACACGTATAACATGCTCAAACTGACCCGGCACCTGTTCACCTGGTCGGCCGACGCGACGGTTGCGGACTATTACGAACAGGCGCTCTACAACCACATTCTGGGTCAGCAGGACCCGGAATCAGGCATGGTCTGCTATTTCACGCCCATGAAAGCGGGGGCCTACCGACTCTACAGCACACCCGATCAATCGTTCTGGTGCTGCGTGGGCTCAGGGTTTGAAAGCCAGTCGAAATACGGCGAAGCGATCTATTACCATGACGATAAAGGCGTGTACATCAACCTGTTTATTCCGTCGGAAGTAAGCTGGAAGCAGAAAGGCGTCACCCTCGTACAGGAAACCAATTACCCCGAGGAGGCAACCACTCGCCTGACGGTGCAGACAAAAACGCCGGTACAGATGCCGTTGTACCTGCGGTATCCGGCCTGGGCAACGGCAGGCGTCACGCTGAAGGTAAATGGAAAAGCAGTCGCCGTCAAGCAGTCGCCGGGTAGTTATATCACCGTCGAACGTAGCTGGAAAGAGGGCGATCGGATCGAGCTTACTTACCCGATGGCGCTCCGGCTGGTGCCCACCAACGATGATCCAACCGTGGCAGCAATTGCCTATGGACCGATTGTGCTGGCGGGACAACTGGGAACGGCTAATCTGAAAGGAACGGCCCCGTTTCATGATCCTGCCAACCCCTACCAGTATTACGGCTATGATTACACCATTCCCGATTCAATTGACCACACGCTGACCACCGGTGGCAAACCCATTACCGATTGGTTAAAACCCGTTTCCGGAAAGCCGCTGACGTTCCAAACGGTAGCCATGCCTGGGGGCAAACCCGTTGAACTGGTGCCGTATTACCGGACTCATCGGCAGCGCTATGTCGTTTACTGGGACCTGAAATAAATCGTCTTCACTCTTCTTACTCAAGAACGTATGTCCGGCAGGTCTGCATTGTATGGCTGGTTGATTGGCTTGTGCTTAATATCGTCGATCGTTGCCGCTCCCAAACCCAAAACGTATCAGGCCTCTTCGCCCGATAAAACCACCCGCATCGAGATCACCGTTGATGATCAGAAAGCGCTGGTGTATCGTATGTTGTTCGCCAATGAACCGGTATTGACCTGGTCGGCGCTGGGGTTTGGGCTGAACGACGTAGCCGTCGGTTCGAACACTGTCGTTAAACAGCAGCGGACAGACACGCATACCGAATCATTCGCGTGGCGGTTGGGCGAAAACGACGTCATTCACAATAACTACACGGAGCTCACGCTGGATTGCGTCTCGGGGTCGGTGTCGTACCGGCTCATTGCGCGGGTCTTCAACGGGAGTGTGGCGTTCAGGTACGTGATACCGAAACAAGCCGGGAGTACGCCCGGTACAATTCGGCAGGAGAAAACGACGTTTGCGCTTCCCGGCGACTTCACGATCTACCAGTACAATGAAGAAACCGTGTTTACGCCCACCGCCCTGGCCGACCTGCAAAAAACCTGCGATTTCCCGGCTACGCTGACCAATGGCCGTTTGTTTCTGTCGATCGGCGAAGCGGATAACAGCAGCTACACCAAAGCCGTATTGACCAAAGGCACAACACCGAATACCCTGGCGGTTGGGTTTGGGAAAGACTCAGTGCAGACGAATGACACGTTTCAAACGCCCTGGCGAACCGTTAGCGTGGCTACATCGGCGATCGGGCTGCACGCCTTCAGCGACCTGCCCCTACGGCTTTGCCCCCCATCGTCGCAACCAGTTCCTGATTGGATCAAACCGGGTAAACTCATCCGCTCGTCGCTGACGACGCAGGGTGGCTTGAACGGCATCGACTTTGCGGCTACTCATAATCTACAGTACGTTCTCTTCGATGCAGGCTGGTACGGGGCTGAATTTCGAACCACCTCTGACCCCACGCAGGTCATTCCGGCCATCGACCTGCCGAAGGTGATTCAATACGGCAAAGAGAAAAACATCGGCGTGATCCTGTATGTCAACCGGGTAGCCTTGCGCACCCGGCTGGATGATATTCTGCCGCTGTACAAGAAATGGGGCGTGGCGGGCCTGAAGTTTGGTTTCGTAGACGGACTAAAGCAGGAGGGCATCAGCTGGCTGCCCGGTGCCATCAAAAAAGCATACGACCATGGCTTTATCCTGGATATTCACGACAACTACAAGCCCACGGGGCTAAGCCGAACGTACCCAAATCTGCTGACGCAGGAGGGTATTCGCGGCAACGAAAATAACCCCGATGCCTTTCACAACACGGTGCTGCCTTTCACCCGTTTTCTGGCCGGTGCCGCCGACTATACGTTTTGCTACCCCAACACGAACCGGTATTTCACCGATAATCTGTACAAGAGCAAGTTGCAGGTGAGCAAAGGGCAGCAACTGGCGCTGTCGGTGGTGTATTTCAGCCCATTGCAGGCTATCTTCTGGTACGGCAATCCCACGGATTATAACGACGAAGGGGAGATCGAATTCTTCAAACGCGTACCAACCGTCTGGAATGAAAGCCACTATCTGGCGGGTGAACCCGGCAAATTCATTAGCGTGGCCCGTCGGCAGGGTACCACCTGGTACGTTGGCTCGGCAGCGGGCCTGATGGACTGGACAGGAAAGCTCTCCCTTTCCTTTCTCGCACCCGGGAAGCGGTACCTGGCAACCAGTTACGAGGACGACGGGGCGGGCAGCATTCAGAAACGAGTTGCCGAGGTTGGGGCAGACGACTCCTTGCCGGTCAGCCTGAAAGCCAAAGGCGGACAGGCCTTAATTCTGGACGAGAAGCCATAGAACCACAACGAATGATTCATAAACACTTGGGGATTGGTCTGCTGCTTTGGCTCCTATCGCTCCAGCTCTACGCCCAGCAGCTTGTCATTTACCCCGTACCGGCAGGGGTGCTTTACAGTCAGCATAACGACGATTACACGGTCCGGGTACGTAAGCCAGGTGAACCGTGGCAGGATCTGTTCGAATATACCGTGCAGGTCGACCAGGATAAAGTACGGGATGCCTCCATGGTATTCTTCGACTTTTCGGGTACTGTCGAAGTAGCTGTCCGTAAAAACAACGGCCTTGTTCAGTCGGCCCGTATTCGTCCATTGTCGAACCAGATTCCGTCAAAGCAGGAAGGGAACACCCTGTACTTCACGCTCACGCAGCCTCGCAAACTGTCCATCGAGTTCAACGGCGATAAACTTCAGAACCTGCACCTGTTTGCCAACCCGATCGAAACCAGCAAACCCGATCCGGCCGATCCCAACGTCATCTACTTCGGCCCCGGTATTCATACACCGGACGACAAGCCGGGTGACGTGTTCAGGATTCCCAGCAACAAAACGGTGTACATCGATGACGGGGCTGTTATTCGGGGGAAACTCGTCTGCGACAAAGTCAAAAACGTACGGATTATCGGGCGGGGCATCATCGACCAGCCGCAACGGGGCATCGAGATAACCCATTCCGAGAATGTGCTGGTCGAGGGTATCATCGTCAAAAATCCGCAGCATTACACGGTGTATGGTGGCCAGTCGAAAGGGATCACAATTCGGAACCTGAAGTCGTTCAGCTGCAAGGGCTGGAGTGATGGCATCGATCTGATGAGTTGCTCGGATGTAGTGGTCGACGATGTGTTCATGCGCAACTCCGATGACTGCATCGCCCTCTACGGGCATCGCTGGGATTATTATGGCGGGTCTCGCAACGTCGTGGTCAAAAATTCAACGCTATGGGCCGACGTAGCGCACCCGACCAACCTGGGCCTGCACGGGGACACCCGATCCGTTGGCGATACGCTGGAAAATATAACCTTCAGTAATCTGGATATTCTGGAACACGACGAAGATGATCCGGATTACCAGGGGTGTATGGCCATCAGCTGCGGAGATCTCAATCTGGTTCGTAACGTGACCTACGAGAACATTCGGGTTGAGGATTTTGAAGAGGGAAAGCTGCTGAGCCTCCGCGTGTTCTACAACAAAAAGTACAATACCGGTCCCGGACGGAACATCGAGAACATTACGTTTCGAAACATCACCTACTCGGGATCAATGGCTAATCCGTCAGTTATTGAGGGCCTTAGCGAACAGGGTATGGTGCGCGGGGTGACGTTCGAAAACGTACGCATCAATGGTAAGCTACTTCGCAACAACCAATCGGGCGACATCCGCGTCGGTGCATTTACGCAGGCCATTCAGGTCAAGCCGGACTGAGTGCAGCACATTTCACATTTCTGTGCAAATGCAGGGTATAGCCAGGTCGCCGTGGTCTATTTCCTGATACTTGATAGTCGCTACATTCCTGGGGAAGCTTCGTATGTTTAGCCGTGCGCTTAGAATAGGTTGGTTACTGGTTGGGCTTTGCGTGGCGTGGCCGACCTACGCGCAGGTATGGCAGTGGGTAGCCCCCGTGTCAACCGTTGTTTCGTCCGAAACGAAGGACCATCCGCAGGCCTTTTTATGGATTCCCGACAACTGCCGCTACGTTAGGGGGGTGGTCGTTGGTCAGCATAACATGCTGGAAGAGGGCATCTTCGAACATCCTGATTTTCGCAAAACCATGCGTGAGCTGGGATTTGCCATCGTCTGGGTCACGCCCATGATTAACCAGACGTTCGACTGGAGTCCGACCGCTACCACCAAAGGCGCGGGTATCGAGTTTACGGATATGATGAATCGGCTGGCCGATGTGTCGGGCTATTCGGAGCTGTCCATTGCGCCCGTTGTACCACTGGGGCATTCAGCGCTGGCGAGTTATCCGTGGAATTTTGCGGCCTGGAATCCCGGCCGTACGCTGGCCATCATCTCAGTCCACGGCGATGCCCCGCAAACGAAGCTCACCGGCAGCGGTCGACCCAATCCAGATTGGGTCGGACCGTCGCACGGGGGGCGCACCATCGATGGTGTACCGGGCCTGATGGTGATGGGGGAGTACGAATGGTGGGAAGACCGGCTGGCTCCGGCCTTTGCGTACGTCGACAAGCACCCGAAGACACCGTTCAGCCTGCTGGCCGATGCCGGGCGTGGCCACTTCGATTTCTCCGACGCGATGGTTCGCTACCTGGCGCTATACATCTGGAAAGCCGCTCAGTATCGGCTGTCCAACCCATCAAATCAGGCCGATACGGTGGTGTTGACGCCCATCGACCCACAAAAGGGCTGGCTGATGGACCGCTGGCGGAAGGATAGTCTACCCACCGCAGCACCGGCCCCTTACCTGGATTACAAAGGCGACAGAAAAGTCGCAAGCTGGTGCTTCGACAAGGAGATGGCCCAGGCAACCGAGGCTATCTACCGTCAGGCAAGGGCAAAAAAACCGCAGTATCTGGGTTTCCGGCAGAATGGGCAGTTCCTCAAACCGACCAAAGGCCACGCCAATTACCAGGTGTCATTTTTGCCCAACGCCGATGGTATCACGTTTCACCTGAGCAGTGCGTTCACCGACACGTCCCGCGTGCGGGCAACTTCCGCCCATGCCCGAACCCCCATTCGCATCGACCGTATCTGCGGGCCTGTCCGCAAACTCGATGACACGACCTT
Source organism: Fibrivirga algicola (assembly GCF_011742925.1). GTDB lineage: Bacteria > Bacteroidota > Bacteroidia > Cytophagales > Spirosomataceae > Fibrella > Fibrella algicola. Next base: position 49,171 of record NZ_WAEL01000012.1, on the reverse strand, counting down.
TCAGCTTAGCTTTTACCGAATGGGATTCAACAACCCCAAACGCTCGAACGACATCTGGCTGCTGGCGTCCAATGACGGCGATGCTACCTATAAGAGTATCGTACAACAGGCTGATCTACGGTTTCCGATAGCGAACAAAGAAGGTAAGCCACAGACCATCACATTTCCCGACGTACCTGATCAGGGGGTAAGTACCAAATCACTGACACTACGGGCGGTGTCCAGTGCTGGTTTACCGGTTCAGTATTACGTCAAAGCGGGGCCAGCCACTGTGGAGGGCAACCAGCTTGTGTTCACCCCTATTCCTCCGCGCAGCCGCAGGCCGGTGGCTGTTACGGTAGTCGCCTGGCAATATGGTACCAGTGTGGGCGATAAGGTACAGTCAGCGACGCCCGTTGAGCAAACATTTCTAATCCAGCCGCGCCGATAGCCCGGTCAATGATCCATATGTTGAAGATGCGAAGACTAGTTTATACCCTTGTTCTGTTCAGCCTGCTGGTGACCAGTTATGCCGGACAGGCCCAGTCGACCAAATCAAAACCGCACCCCTATCTATTCTACACCCCGCAGCGCACCGAGCGGCTGAAAGAACGCATCAAAACCGACACGCTGCTGGCCAATCGTTGGAACGCTATGCAGAAGCGGTGTGAGGGCTGGCTAAACGACCCCAAAGGCGGGAACATGGAACAGCTGGCGCTGGCCTACACCATGACCGGCGACAAACGCTACGCCGACCGGGCCAAAACGCTGCTTGCCGACCTGACTGGCCGCGCTTTTTGGGATGGAATGGACGACCGGACACCCCGCTGGAATGCGGGTCTGGGCACCAGCCATAGTAACTGGACGGCTTCGGTTACGTTCGATGCCATCTACAACGCCCTGACCAAAGACGAACGCCTTAGTATCGCCAATCAGATTGTTAAACTGGGCATCGAGCCGTCGATTGGCGACTGGGTATCGAAAGACAAGCGCATTCAATCGCTCGACAACATGGGTCACAACTGGTGGGCCGCTGTTGTGTTCGAAGCGGGAATCGCGTCGTTGGCCGTCATGAACGAGCAGCCGCAGGCCCGCCAGTGGGCCAATGACATCATGCATGACAGCCGCCAGTGGTTCGCTTTTTCGGGTAGTTTGCTGGAAAACAAACCGGCCAATTTTGACCCATCGGGTGGCTTTTACGAAAGTGTCAGCTACGCCAATTATGGCGTGAGTGAATACCTTCAGTTTCGATTGGCTTACACCAACGCGCTGGGTACGTTGACAATGCCTTACGATAACCTGCTGAAAAAGACCGTCGACTGGTTTATGCATACAGCCTACCCGCGTAGTGGCGATAAACCCCTGCTCTCACTGAATTTCGGCGACAGCAACGACTTTGCCAATGGCGAACGCCCGGCCAAACTGATGATGGCCCTGGGGATGGGCAACGACAATTACTACTGGTACATTCAGCAAACCGGGAAGACCCCGTTTCGGGAAGATCTGAACGTTAATACGCCAATGGGCCTGTTATACCAACCCGAAAACAAACCGGTTCCCACAACGCCGACCTTATCTCCTTCGGCTATGTATGGTTCGATGGGCTGGGGTACGCTCCGCTCGTCCTGGAAGCCCGATGCTACCATGCTGGGCGTAAAAAGCGGCTACACCTGGAACCACGCTCACGCCGACGCGGGCTCATTTGTGCTGTACCACAAGGGCGAGAACCTGCTCATCGACGGGGGCGACGTGGGGTACGGCAATCCGGAATACAGCAGCTATTTTGTGAAGAGCCAGGCGCATAATGTGGTGATGGTCAATGGTGAGGCTCAGGATGCCCGCGATCAGTACAACGCCGTGAAGAACCCCGGGCACCTCTATAACCTGCTCGATGGCGGTTCGCTGAAGTACGTACTGGCCGATGCCACCGGCCCCACGTCGCGCAACTTTCTGCGCAACTACCGTAACTTCCTCTGGATTGGCAACGTGATTCTGGTCATCGACGATCTGAAAACATACGAAAGTGGCCAGTTCGATTTTCTGCTGCACTACGCCGATAAAGCCGTCAAGCGCGGGCCTGACCTGGAGATAACCAAAGACAAAGCAGCCATTCTGTTCCGGCCCCTCTACCCTGAAACGCTGCCGCTCGGCTACCCGCACGATTTCCCCGAAAAGCTTAAATACCGGACCGAATACGGCCTGCAGGACCGCACCACGAACGTCAAGATTCCGTATTACGTGCTGTCGCCCCCCGAGAAGACCGACCGGACCAAACTGGTCAACGCCATCCTGCTGCTTGATGAAACCAACCAGTCGATTCAGACGGCAACGGGTTCATCGGGAGCGAACGGGGCCGCTGGTCGTAGCAATCTGCCTATCATCGAGAAGTTTGAGGGCACCAACTACCTGGGCCTGCGCATCACCCAGAACGGACAGGTAACCGAGCTATACATGAACCTGCTGGCCGACGGTCGACTGATGCACCGCAACGCTAACCTGACCATTGGTGATGGAGCGGGCCGGGGCTGGGAAACGGACGCGTACCTATCGGCCCTTACGTTCCCCGAGGGGGCCGACCGGCAGGACCCTTCGCAACTGACGTCTTTCTTCGTTGGCAACGGCAGCTACCTGCGTAAAAATGGAAAGCCGCTGCTCAGCTCGCTATCGAAAGTGTTCCTGCACGCGGACAGAAAGGGAAACCAGTTGGAGGTGCAACTCCAGGGTCAACCGCTGATCGAGGCCACGCTGGGATTCGAAAAAATAAATAAGCTCAACGTAAACGGTAAAGCCGTTTCCCCCGCCTATGATGCGGGCAAGATGCTGGTAATTACCGTGGAAGAACCAAACTAATATGTCTACCATTCGACTTACTATGCCCTGCCGATTTTTATTGATTTGTGCGCTCCTCAGCTGGCTGTTGCCGCTACAGTTCACGCTGGCTCAGACGCCCGAAACCCGCCTGTTGTCGCCCGATGGTAAGCTGGAGGTGATGTTTACGCAGCAGGAAATCGGCCCTGGTCGTAAACAGATGACCTACCGTGTCAACTACGAAGGGAAACCCGTTATTCTGTCATCCGGGCTGGGCGTGCAGATCGACAACCACGTGTTCGAGCACGCCATGGCGCATAAAGTGACCACCCCTCCCGGTACCCTGGGGGCCAACTGGTGCGATAATCTGGTGATCAAAAATGTGGTCAAAACGGCAAAGGACACCACCTGGAAACCCGTGTACGGCGAACGCAGTCTGATCCGGGATCACTACAACCAGCTAGAGATTCAGCTTCAGAAACCGGACGCGCCGGATTATGCCCTGCACGTTATTTTCCGGGCCTACGATTCGGGCATCGCGTTTCGGTACTTCTTCCCCGAACAGCCCAACGGCCTGTATTACCGCCTGATGGCCGAAAACAGTGAGTTCACCCTGCCCGCCGATACCAAAGCCTGGTATACCGCCTGGGCGCAGGGGGCTTATCAGGCGCTGCCTCTGTCTGGCTGGCCCGAGAACGCGGAACGACCGCTGACCCTGTCGTTGCCCAATGGCCTGTACGCTTCGCTGGCCGAGGCCCAGCTGACCGACTACGCCATGACCAAATTCAAACTCTCCCCCGACAAGCCCAATACGGTCGTTACCTCACTCTACGAAAGCGTCGATCTGATGTCGGATGTGGGTACGCCCTGGCGGGTGGTGATGGTGGCGAACCGGCCGGGTAAGCTGCTTGAAAACAACGACATCATGCTCAATCTAAACCCACCCGCCACAGTCACCAACACCGACTGGATCAAGCCGGGTAAGATGATGCGGGAAGTGACGCTGACCACGCAGGGGGCCCTGTCGTGCATCGACTTTGCGGCTGCCCACAACCTGCAATATATCCTCTTCGACTGGAAATGGTACGGCCCAGCGTTTACCTTCAATTCGGATGCCCGGCAGGTCGTGGCCCCCATCGATATGCCCCAGGTGATTGCCTACGGTAAGTCGAAAAACGTGGGCGTGATCCTGTACGTAAACCTGCAGGCCTTGTACAAACAGATGGATGATATTTTTCCGCTCTACAAAAAGTGGGGCGTCAAGGGCGTCAAATTCGGCTTTGTGGAAGTGGGGTCGCACCGCTGGATGACCTGGCTCACCGAAGCCAAACAGAAAGCGCTGGAAAATGGGCTGATGGTGAATATTCACGACGAATACCGCCCAACGGGGACCAGCCGAACGTACCCCAACGTGATGACGCAGGAAGGCATCCGGGGCAACGAGGAATTCCCCGATGCAACCCACAACACCGTGCTACCCTTCACGCGTTACCTGGCCGGGGCGGGCGACTACACCATCTGCTACTACGACAAACGGCTCAAAAACACCCACGCTCACCAACTGGCGATGAACGTCATTTCCTACAGTCCGCTCCAATCCGTGTTCTGGTACGACAAACCGGCGCAGTACGGGGGCGAGCCCGAAATCGAGTTTTTCGATAAGGTGCCCACCGTCTGGGACGACACCAGAGTGATTCATGACGCCATCGGCGAGTACGTCACCATCGCCCGCCGAAGCGGAGACGACTGGTTTGTAGGCACGATCACCAATAATGACGGCCGCACGCTGTCGCTCCCGCTCGATTTCCTGCCGAAGGGGAAAAGTTACGTGGCTCACCTCTACACCGACGACCCGACGGTGCCGACCAAGACGCAGGTACGTGTGTCGACCAAAACCGTGAAAGGTGGGCAGTCGATGGAGATGAAGTTGGTACCGCGGGGTGGTCAGGCCCTTTGGTTGACGCCGGTGAAGTAACTAGACCCTGGAATGATATGGCAATCGGTCGCTTTTTATTAATGAGTGGGCTCAGCTTCTTCGGACTGGTGGGTCACGTGCTGGCGCAGCCAGTGCCTGGCTTGCCTGATCCGTTACAACGCGCAAGCGGCGGGCGAGTTACGACCGTTGCGGAGTGGCAACAGGTACGTCGGCCAGAGCTGATCGAGTTGTTTACCAGTCAGGTATACGGTCGCTCGCCGGGTAAACCAGCCGCTATGACGTTCCGTGTTTTCGACACAGACAAGAAGGCGCTGGGAGGAAAAGCGACGCGCAGGCAGGTTGCCATTTACATCAACGGGAAGACCGACGGCCCGCGAATCGACGTGTTACTCTACATCCCGAATCATGTGCGTGGACCCGTTCCGGCCATCGTGGGGCTAAACTTCTGGGGGAACCACAGCATCAATGCCGACCCCGGTATCCGCATCGCCACCAGCTACCTGGAAAAGAGCCGAAACAACCCCTACGTCAACCTGGATTGCGTCGTCGACAACCGGGCAACGGAAGCCTGCCGGGGCATTAATGCCCGCCAGTGGCCGCTGGACAGCATTTTAGGGCACGGTTACGCGCTGGTAACAGCTTATCGGGAAGATATTGCCTCCGACGTACCGGCAACCCGCTTTTCTACGGGCGTGCATACGGCGTACCCCGACTGGCAAAACCGGCCCGATAACTTTGGCACCATTGCCGCTTGGGCATGGGGGTTGAGCCGACTCATGGATTACCTGCAAACCGATCGGGCTATCGACGTGAAACGGGTAGCCGTGTTTGGCTGGTCGCGGCTGGGCAAAGCCGCCTTGTGGGCGGGCGCTACCGATGAACGCTTTGCTGCCGTGCTCAGCAACGAGTCGGGCGCGGGTGGAGCTACGTTGTTCCGGCGGGGACAGGGCGAATTCATTCGGCGGCTCTGCACCGTTTTCCCCCATTGGTACAGCACCAGTTTCCGGCAGTATATGGACAAGGAAGCCCAGTTGCCATTCGATCAGCACGAAGTGATTGCCTTGTTGGCACCAAGACCCGTGTACATCGCCAGCGCCGAGCAGGATAAGGGAGCCGACCCGATCGGCGAATTTGAATCGGCTAAAGCGGCCAGTGCTGTGTACCGACTGTTTGGGCGTGAGGGACTACCCGCCACGACGCTACCACCCCTCAACTCGTCCGTGCAGGGCAGCATTGGCTACCATATGCGAACTGGTGAGCACGACGTTACGGCTCTGGACTGGCGGTACTTCCTTCAGTTTCTGGATAAGCATCTTGTAAAAAAATAAGCTGTGTTTTGGGTCTGGATGGCCGGTTAACCAAATATTCAAATCGCTTACATTCTATTGATTATTAATACATTACAAGTGGCGAGTAAAAATTATGTATGGTAAAAAGGGTACGGTTCAACCGCCTGATTCTATTTACCATTAATCTACTTTCTCCGCGTGTTATGCCCTTATCCAGATTCAGTTTCGTACTCGTTCTGCTTGTTGTCCTTTTCGGCTTTACCCTCAATCAGGACCGGATACGCGTCGACCCAGCCCTGACGTATTGCGTGCAACAGGCCGCTAAAACCGCTGCGTCGCTTCCCGCTACACAACCGAATTTGCCTCGTACCATTCTGAATGGCAAGACGTCCTGGAAGTACATCAGCTATAAAGACTGGACCAGCGGGTTCTGGCCAGGTACGTTGTGGTACGTCTATGAATACACGAAAGATCCCAAATGGAAAGCCAAAGCCGATTCCTTTTCGCGGGAACTGACTCCACTGGCGTATCAAAAAGCGATCGACCACGATTTGGGCTTTCAGATGTATTGCAGCTTCGGGAACGGTCTGCGGCTGACGGGTAATCCTGACTACAAAAAAATCCTGCTGGCTACGGCCGATACCCTGGCCACGCTCTTTAATCCCAAGGTAGGCACCATTCTGTCGTGGCCGCGATCGGTCCCTAACATGGAATGGCCGCAGCATAATACGATCATGGACAACATGATCAACCTGGAACTGCTATTCTGGGCCTCGAAAAACGGGGGTGGTAAACGCCTGTACGACATGGCCGTTTCGCACGCGACGACCACCATGAAAAACCATTTTCGGCCCGACTATACCTCGTACCACGCAGTCGTGTATGACCGCGAAACGGGCAAAAAAATCAAAGGAGTCACGCATCAGGGCTACGCTGACAATTCGATGTGGGCGCGCGGGCAGAGCTGGGCGATCTACGGCTACACGATGACCTACCGGGAAACGAAAGACCCCAAGTTTCTGGATTTTGCCCAAAAAGTGTCGGACGTATACCTGCAACGCTTACCCAAAGACCTGATTCCGTACTGGGATTTCAGCGCGCCTGATATTCCAAACGCACCAAAAGATGCCTCGGCGGCTGCCGTTACGGCGTCGGCTCTGCTGGAACTTTCGACGCTGGTAAAAGACAAAGCGAAAGCCAGTCTGTATCGTACCAAAGCCGAACAGATGCTGGCATCATTATCGTCGGCGAATTACCAGAGCCGTCAGGTTAACGATGCGTTCCTGCTGCACAGCACCGGCCACAAGCCAAACAACAGCGAGGTGGATGCCTCAATCAACTACGCTGACTACTACTACATCGAAGCGTTACTACGGTTAAAAAAACTGCAGCAGGGCAAACCGGTTCTGGCAAACTTGTGAAGGCGATTATACCCGCTTCTCGTGCAGGTAGTCTAGCGTGCGTTATGGATAAGATTGAAATACTATTGCTGACGCGTGGCCCTTCGACTAGGCCGGTCCGCCGCTCGCCGAATCGGTGCGGTCCCCGACAGGCTCACGGTGACAATCCACTCAGGTACGTTAGCTTAACGATTACGTGACTTATGGACAAGAGAACCCCATAGGGGTGGTATGTCAATAGTATTGAGCAGGCGTAGGCAAGGCTAGCCCCATCGGGGCGATATGTGCTTGGGCCAGGCAGTACATTTCGCCCCGATGGGGCTATAATAGTCCTACCTTATCCATAACTCACGTTAATAAACTACTGTGTGCTACTTAGCCCATAGCCGATAAAAGAAAGGCGGCTAAATACCTTTACCAGGTGACAGTGCCGGTGTGTTTGGCGCGACCTTTATGATTAACCAACGATCTTACAGCACCATGAACCTCTTTACTACCCTCGTTTCGCTCTGTCTGTTTAGTCATTACGTTAGTGCACAGTCGCCGATCCGAATCAATAACCCGGCTACAGTACTCCTGACTCAAGAAGTTATTGACATTCCCTGGGCTACAGTTTTGAAGGCTTATCCTGGTATCGATACCACAAACTTTCAGGTACTACTGACAGGAAGCCAGCAGCCAGTTGCTTATCAACTCGAACGCCGGGGCAAAAAAGACGTGCAGAACTTGCTGGTGCAGGTCTCTATTGGCCCCAGGCAGTCAATTAGTCTGATGCTGCGCAAGGGAAAACCAGCCCAGGTAGCTCCTAAAACCTATGGTCGGTACGTACCCGAACGCTTCGATGATTTTGCCTGGGAAAACGACCGGGTCGCGTTTCGGATGTACGGTGCAGCCCTGAACGGCCGGTCAGACAACGCCTATGGCACCGACATCTGGACCAAACGCACCGATCAGCTAATTCTGAATAAGTGGTACAAGCAGAATAATTACCACAATGATCATGGCGAAGGACTTGATTATTACCACGTCGGTCTGACCCTGGGCGCTGGAGATATCGCTGTTTTCCTGAATGACTCGCTACAGTTTATTCACAATTACCGGAGTTGGGAAATCCTGGACAACGGCCCCCTCCGAACCACCTTCCGCGTGAAATTCGATCCCTACACGTTTAATGGGGTTACGGTACATGAAACGCGGACAGTGTCGCTGGATGCGGGGTCGCAGCTGAACAAGGTGCAGGTACACATCGAGCAAAATTCCGGGAAAGCGCTGCCCATGGTGGTTGGAATTAGTCAGCGCAAAGAACCAAGTCCGGTCGTACTGGACGAAAAATCTGGCGTGCTGGGGTATTGGGAACCCAAGCACGGAAACGACGGTACGTTAGGTATCGGCTGTGTGTTTCCGGTTACGCCTGTTCGGATGCTGACGAAATACGATCATCTGCTGGCCAGACTCGATGCGCCTTCCGCCGACGATCTGATTTATTACACGGGTGGTGTCTGGGACAAAGCGGGGCAGATTACCTCAGCCGAAGCCTGGTTTGCCTACCTGCGTCAGTTTACCCTGAAACAGAAACAACCTCCCGTTATCAGGATTCTGAAATGATTGTTTCAGGGTGTTACGACTTACAATATCCTATAATTAAAGCCAAGTTATTATATCACAACAGCTAGGTCGTTTATGTCAGGAACGAAGCTGGTCCTTAAAATTTAACTAGTTTGCCCATAGCAATCAACCGGGCAATTGGAGGTCACTGAATGTTCCACGGTTGGTTTTACAGGTCTTAAACGGGGGACGTTCAAGACCCGTAAAACAACCCGTGGAACACCTACCTTTGAAATAAACTAGGTACTTTGTCACTGATTAGCTCCTCAATCCTACTTCATGAGTTTACCCCTTCCCGCCCCTCTTTTGCTATCTACCACCTGATCCGGTACGTGGCCTACTACCGGGTCTCCACCAAACAACAGGGCGACTCAGGACTGGGCCTGGCCGCCCAGCAGACGGCCGTGGCCAGCTTTGTCCGCGGTCCCATCGTGGCCGAGTTCACCGTAGTCGAGTTGGGCAAGAACAACGGGCGGGTGCAGTTGGCTCAGGCCATCGAGCGGGCCAAGAGAGAAGGAGCGGTTCTGGTCATTGCCAAACTCGACCGGTTGAGTCGCAACGCCTCCTTCATCCTGACCCTGCGAGACTCGGGCGTCAACTTTCAGTGTGTGGATCTGACCGACGCCAACACGCTGACCATTGGTATCTTCGCCACCCTGGCTCAGCATGAGCGCGAGTTAATTAGCAGTCGCACATAAACCGCTCTGCAGGCCAAGAAGACCCAAGGATCCGTCCTAGGCAAGCCCCAGAACATAACCCCGGCGGCTCAGGCCAAAGGAGCGACTGCCAATGTAGCTCAGGCACGGGCCAACGAAAACAACCGCCGGACCTTATCGATGGCGCTGGCTTACCGATCCGTGGGCAACAACCTGGTGCAGATCGCCCATGAGCTTAACTGGGCTGGTTTTCATACCGCTAGGGGCAGCGACTTTCAAGCTACTCAAATCATTCGCTTGCTAAAGCGAAGTTGATGGGTATAGGCTTACAATTCTATAAATTTATATACTTATACCCATCAGTTGATAAACATAATCACTCAAAAAGTAGCAGCCAGTTGTCAGTTTACAGATGCTATTACACAGGAACAAGCTTGCAGCATTATAATATAACGCATAGCTAATTATTTAAAAATCAGAACATTAAACCTTATAATAAATGGCAGTATATTAATCATTAGTTATTTATAGTTTAGAGCTCTTGCGTTCTTCACTATGTTGATTGGCTTGTTCATGAAAGTGGGAATTTCACATTACTGGCGGTAAGATAGCAAATTGATAGTGAGCGTTTTTTGTGGGTTTGCCTCGTGCCTGGCAACAGGTCAACATCTGGTGAACAGCGCGTTTTTTAGCGTATCAAGTCTGGTTGGACAGGTCAATAACCAGGCATCAGGCGACAGAACGTCAACAGAAGCTTTCCGGCTGACAGGGGAACGTACCTGAGTGCCAACACTGACAGCTTTGTCTCAACAGTTTCGGCCTCTCTCGGCTTCATCAGACTATGGTTTGGATTTCATCTGATCAATAAATGTTTAACAACTAATTTTTCTAATTATATCTGACATGAAAAACCTAAATTTTACTATTCTTATCTTTCTTGTGTTGATTATTAGCTCAAATCAAACCTTTGCTCAATTATTCAGAGAAATTGACAAAGTAACAAGAGATGCAGACAGAACTTTAAGATCTGTAGACAATTTAAACAGAACTATCAAAAGAACCGGGAAGGAATTTAACAAACCAGCCAATCCATCTAGTCCAAATATCTCAAAAGGCAGTTCAGCTAACGGTACAGAATATAGTTCTGGCCCATCACGCCTACTCACTTTTAACGGCGGCTATCCTATTACGAATCAACTTTACGTAGATATCAATGGTAAATACCCTGACGGCTATAAACCTGAATGGCGTTTAGTAGGAAATCCCCAAAAATTGAGCACAAATTTTGAGTCATATGCGTCAAATACCGGTGGCACAGGTAAAGACGAAATTTTAGTGGGCCTAATTGATTATCAGGGTAAAACGGTGTTAAATTTCAAGGCGATTAGATGTAATTGCGTAGCTAATTTTGATCTTCCCATTGAAAAATTGACACTATCTAAAATTCCATTGCGATTGAAATTAATAAATTTTAGAAAAGTACAAGAACGATCGATGGATGATCCCGACGCACCCTGTCAAAATATGGCTGCTCAGACGCAGGGTGGCTGGAAAGGTTTCATCGATTTAAGTTCAGATAACCAGGGTAACCTTACTATGAATCTATTGATAGAGAATTACGCTTCACCTCGTTATCGTAACGGTGCACTAATGTATAAATGGTTTGAGAATGAGATAGCTATACCTAATATGTTAACACCTGACAAAGCAGAGGATAAATTAAAATCAGACAAAAAAGCAAACATAGACGCAGAGATTGCAAAAAAAACAGAAGCTGAAAGCAGAGAAAAAAGAGAAAGACTTGATAAATTATATAAATTAGCGGTCATTGATATATCATCTAGGCCAGCGGCTAAGCCGAAAATAGTTGCAATTTATAAAGGATATCAACTAAAAAGTATTGTTGAGTTATCAGATTTAATAAGTAAAAAGGATAGAGAATATGATCAATTTGTAGTCGTAAATAAATCTGACCTAAAATCATCCTCAGCGGAAGCCAAATTAATAGCTTTACAAGCTGCATCAACTAAAGGGAATGTAGCAGCAAAGGTACATATTATCGAGTTTGATCTTATTAATAGACGCGTTTATAATATTTCTTCATGGGATTCATCCAAGTATGAGCCGCATGAAACTGACGGAAAATTTGCACAACTTTATTTATTAGTCAACTATTTAAATAAAACACTTATTGATATTGCAACTTACATTCATATTGGCGACTCAGAGAAACTTAATAATATAGATATTGATCGTATATTAGATAGTGCAGTTACTTACATTGATACAGATGAATACCGACGAATTGTAGAATATCTGAAAAGTAGGAAGTAATTAATTCGTCAATCTTAGTCTCACGATTTCGTCCTTAAATAGATTTGCACTAAGTCTGATCCTGAAATTAGGTTATCCGTTTTTGGATGAGGAATTATGGTTCAACGCTATATTAGTTTCTATGGTAGCAAGAGCTTTACCCTTTTTGTAGACTTTCGGCTTGCAGTGTTTCCTCAGGGCCGATCCGTCAGGTGAGCTACAGCAGGTGTAAGATAATCACAACTCTTGTGGAGCAGCAGATGGTTGTCGGCAATCTGAAACGATTATGAAGGCCTTAGAAACGAAAGTTTTACAGCACCTTCCCTTTTACAATCAATCGACCGTTGAAATGAAATCTTCTTGTAACCACTTAATAATTAACCAATCGTTACACTATAAGAAAATGTTGTACCACTCACATAGTTTACACGTACATTGCCTTTTTTAAACCAATAAATTTCCTTTATTTAAAGATTTTGCGAATTTTGGTCTGTTACATCTAAAGGTAGTATAGCGAGGACAAAAGCATAAAGCAATATTTCAAGTAACATGATAAAGGGAATAGTAGACTTACAGACAGCTTTAGCGATCGCACTAGCAAGCATACCTGCACTAGTTACAGTGCTATGGAGTATGTGGCAACATAATAAAAGAGTTGAAGATGTGAGAGACCTACTCCGGTCTGAAATAAAAAGTAGTTCAAATGAAATTCTAATAAATCTAGAAAAAACTAAACAAGAAATACAAATTGTTTCTACAAAATTTTCAAATTTAGAGCAAGATGTCAAACGTTCTTTGATTGGTATAGATTCAATTAATCACAGCTCTAAAGAATTTATTAGATCCATTGCAGAACACAATGTCAAACTAGACATTGTTAATAATGAAATCACTGATCACAAGAAAGATAAAATTGAGATCAGACAAAATCTTTCTAATTTTCAAAAAATTGTGGTCGATTTAGAGAAATCTTTGAGTACCTCGCTCGAAACATTTGAATTGCGACTGATAGAGATTGAAAAGAAGTATTCAGGTAAAATAGCCGAACAGATTGAACAACTAAAGAAAAACGCAAGTAAGGGTAATTAATTTATTGATTTCTCAATCCTAGATATTAAAAAGGAATAAGCACTCTCTTAAGGTTTTAAAGATGATTCACTTATCGCTTAACATAGTGCCACTTATATAACAGGTTCAGTTGCTTTCCAAGACCTTATCAATAGCAGTTATGAGTCGATTATCGAGCATGGCTTTATTTGTTTGGGAATTCGACGATAAACCTGTGTAAATATCCTCAATAACACCCGTTGAAGAAATAACGAAATGACTGGGATAGCCCTCAACAGCTAAAGCAGAAATAAGCCCTTGAGCTTGAGGCAAAACAGTGTAGGTGAACCGACGTTTTGATAGAATCTTCTGAATTCGGCCAGCTGACTCAGGGGCAGGAGCAATAAAGACAATATTTTTACCTGTGTACTTGGCCATTAAATCACTTAAAAGGGGCATCTCCTCGATACAGGGCCCACAAGTTGTTGACCAGAAATTAATAACGATTGATTTTCCTTTCAAAGAGGTGTTGCTATATACGTTACCCTGAATGTCTTTCAACGAGAAGGTTGGTAGCTGCTTACCAATCCATTTTGCTTTAAATTGATCTACTGGATTGTCAGCCAGTACTTCGAAGATAATCTGAGTTTCATTCTCTTTGTGGATTACATCCATCTGAGCAATGGGCTTACCTCTACTCGCTGTTTGAATGCTATCGAATTGTTGTGGAGTATATCGAGTACCCCGTGGATCAATGTATACTTTCGGTTTTACCGATTGAGCCCATCCTATCAAACTAATTAGAAATAAGGAAACAACCAGTAAGGTATGACGCAGCAAGTTTAGCATAGTCGATTTGAACAATTTGGGGTGCATGTCAATGCAATATAGGCTGTTGTTCCGCAAGTCTTTCTCATAATATAGAGTTAATTATGCAACAGGTCTAGGTAAAGTACAACTTCTTGCCCCACAGTAAGTTAGCACTATTCCTGTACTTATTCTATAACTAGCTTTATGTAAAGAGATTATTTTTAGAAATACAGAAAAAGCGTTTGCCCTTGGGAATTGAATACGGCATATCTTATCAGCCGATTCAGATTATACCGACTCTGGCCTACAATTATAAAATCCCCTTCAAAAGAAACAGGGTCAGTACTAAAGTCTACTTCCAAATTATTGGTGTAAACCCTAGTTCTTACAATACTTACTTTCTGAATAGCTGCTTGAATCTGACCAGTTGCTTGTTGAGCAAATAGAACAACCGATTCCTCTTTTTTGCAAGCACTGAAAGAAAGCAATAAGCCAATAAGAATAAGCTTCTTCATTTGTCTAAGATCTGTTGTATAAGTGGTGATCTGTTAACTCATCAACAATTAATCTAACTCGTAAAGCTTGTAATAAGAACCTATGTAGACTGTCCAATATGAACGCTATTAGTGCTTTTTGACTGACGGTTTCGCTATTGCAATGCAGGAGGCATCTTCACCTAGCGGGCACTTTCTGGCTGTTGCTGAAAAGTCTTCCTGCGTCAGAATAGTAAAACACGCCAGTTCCCTAAAAACTAAATTTAAACAGGATCCTATTCGATAAACAAGTGCTTTTCTGAAAGTTTGGTTAGCAGTGAAGCAGCTGTGCTATCACGCACAAGAGTTAAGGACACGTAGTAGCAAAAGAAATACTGAAAGGAGCTGAATTGCCAGCCCGCTCCGCTTGCACCAGTTGCCCGCTAGCGTTGGTTCGGTAGGTGTAAGTTGTGGTCATGTTACTGGTTCCTTTTAACTCAGCGCTCGTGATTAAGCTGCGAGGGGGCTTGCCCAGAAATGGCTGCAGCACCTGATCGGGCGAGTAACTAAAGGGATTCGCTTCGAGCAAAAACGACAGGTTTACTGGGTTTGACTGCGTACCATACCGATTGGTCGTGATCGTGGACGACATCGTCTGATTGGCTTCCCTGTCCAAGTAAGTGATCGTTACTGGATTGCCGTCCTGATAGGTTAACTGGGCATCTGTGGTCTTGGTGAGTTGCTGAGTGGGTAGGCCCGGTGGGTAGGTGTAGCGGTCGACATGGTGGGTGATGAGGTAGCCTTGTTGGTTGTAAGTGCAGGAGTGGCTGGCGGTCAGCAAGGCGTTCTGGGTTCCATTGGCCAGCAGGTTGTACCTTGTTTCCTTGGCGGTCAGTACATACCCCTGCTCATTCAAGGTCAGCTCATAGTGAAAGCGCAGCGGGTTAGTTTTTGAATCGGGATAGGTTATATCAACCGTAGCCTGTTTGCCCTGGTAGGCATAGACATAATCTAAATCAGTACTGACCGTATGCCGGGCAATATGCGTTACCCGCCCCACCAAGTCGAACTGGTAGGTATAGGTCTGGTTGTCGATGGTGGTAGTCAGCTGACAGCCCGCTGGTTCGAGGGTCTTCTTTTGGCAGCTTGCGCCAATGAGCAGCACCAAGATTGTTGGCACTAGCATTCGTTTCATCTGAGAGGTTGTTGAAAAATGCTTACGGCTTCATTTTGTACTCAAAAAACTGTTTTACAATCTCCATTAGGTTCTCTGAACATAATATACGTAAGAGACAGATAGTCCATACTCCAACTCTTGCCCTAATCAACCATGAAGTTTGCTCTGAATGTCAATTTTGCCATCATCAGCGCTAATTAAAGGTGTTGAGGGTAACCTGAAGGGAGCATAGCCTGCGGTAAATAAAAAAACTGCCCGGCAGAAATTATTAGTTCTACGGGTCTTTAGCGACCGTTCTTGAGATGGTATAAACAGGATTTCACTCCTATTGCGTATTTAGTTTAATTGATTGTGAAACAGCCGCCTGGCTAACTGATCATCGCCACCGGCATTATATTCGCTCCGAGCCAAGCTTTCGTCTACCACCGGAGGAAGCCCAGATCCGCTAGGTAGCGGGGCTACTACGCTATCCCAACAGATCGATCTATGCAACGGCTTTGGCTCCGTGTGGTTTACTGCTGGTTACTGCTGGGGTTGCCTTTCGTGGCTACGGCCCAGCTTAAAAAGGCCTACGGTAAGCCCACCCGGTGGGCGGTTACCGCTGAACTAGGCGGGTTTGGTCCATTTGCCTCCCTTAATGCCGAGTATGCACCCCTGCAAACAAAAACGAGCTTTTTCGTTCTGCGGGGCGGCGTGGGTCATACCTTCAGCCGTTCGCTGCTGTGCAGCCTGCCCGCTTCGGTGAGCTGGAATCTGGTGCTCAACGGGCAAACAAGGGGGTGTCCACCGACCCGCCTGAGAAACCCTACGCTGCTTGAAGTTGGCATGGGCGGGGTGTATCCCCTGTACACGGACAAAGAACTGGGGAGTGCTTACCGCTGGAGTCCCCTGTTGGGGGTACGGCATTATTTTCCCTATAACAGTCGGGCTACAGGTTTCTGGAAAGTCCAACTGACGCCTTTAGTGACGGGACAGCTCAGCCCCTGGGTTGGGCTAAGTGCTGGGGTCGTCATCGATTGACCAGCGCAGGCCAGTCGCTGGCTTTCCTGAATGAGAGTCGTTTAAGGGGGAGCATCAAGCCTTCTTTCTAGTTACCTGAGCTGTTTATCTCCCTGGTGGCCCCCAAAAGCCCGGTCTAGATGATCTCTGGTCAGGATCCGGTACCCCCTACCCGGCAACAACTAGTGTCTCAACTTGCCGATGTTGCTTTACCCGCCGCCGGGTAGCGGGTAGCCGCCGCGCAATGGCAAATTGATACACTGGTAAGGGGTAACCGAAAAGCCCTTTAGCAGGGGCGCTAACGGCGGCTATCAGGCCAGCTAGCCAAGGCACTTACAATCTCCCGTCAGGCCTCAGGCGGGGTGAGGAGCTAGCTACCATCATGCGGGCGCTGAGTGTCCGGTCATACCCGCACTAAAGTGGTTACATGTGGTTACATAGCCAAGCCGTATCCCCGGTGCCGGCCCTGCCCGGCGGAGCGGCTCCTGGGCAGAATAGCACCGGGATACGGGACTATAAGCCTAGTTGACACTCGTTGCCCGGGGGCCAGGCTCCGCGTTGCCGCCTCACCCGTACAAGGGATTAAAGCCTGGGCTGCCGACGCGGGCCGCTCAGTAGACATAGGGCAGCGCAACCGACCCGGCCTACCCATGGCCAGTTATCAAATACAGGCCCAGGCCTCCCTTCATCAACAGTCGAAAGCCGCCCCGCCAGCGGGCAGCGGACGAAACCTATGCAGTCATGTCAACGTTCGACAGCTCAACGCGGGGCAAGCGACTTGCCAACTTACCAGACAGGCCCTCAGCGGCAGCAGGGCTCCAGCCGCCTGGCTCGGCGGCGGACCAGCCCGCTTTTGAAGCCTTTTGCCAGACCTTTGCCCCAAAGCTGTGGGGAATCATACTGCTGGCCAACCTGCCGGTTGTGACCTCTACGTACTGTCAGGGCTCATCAGGCTGGCTCACCAGCAGGGCTTACCCTACGAGCGGGTGCAGGCCCTCTTGTCGTCCAGACTCAAGCTATTTTCCAAGGCCAGCAAGGGCTCGTAACCAGGCTGGCTGCCCCGTCGGACGGGCGCAGGCGGGGTAAAGCTACAAATTGCCGGCCTGGTCAAACACTTCGCTTCGAGCCGGGTTTAGACAGGATTGTCAGCGACTCAACTCACTACTTCATGACTGAATCCCCCATCATCTTCATCGACTCCGACGAAGATGATCAGCAAACCTTTATCCGGGCCCTGGCCGAGCTAAACTCACCACACCCGCCCCTGGTCTTCAGTGACGGCCAGGCAGCCTTGGACTACATCACATCCAGTGAAATAGTACCCTTTATTATCCTCTCCGATATTGTGCTGGATAGACTAGGGGGGCTGCAGCTGCGGGAGCAGATCGAGAAAAGCCCGGCGCTGCGCAAAAAATCGATTCCCTTTATCTTTTTCACCTACCCCGTCCACGAAGACCTGGTTGAGCAAGCCTACGAATACACCATTCAGGGGCTGTTTGAGAAGAAAGTGCGTTACCAGGAGTGGGTCGTTCAGCTACGGGAAATCCTGGCGTACTGGTCAAGCTGCCACCACCCCAAACAATTCAACAGGGCCTAAATCGGGGAGCTGGTCCAGGATTTATTTCACCCCTGATGGCCGTTTGCGAACCCGGTCTTGCGCGACATCGTTAGTCAACTGTGCAGGCTACGACAGACCAAAACAGACCCCATATCTACCTGGTAGACGATGACGAAGATGACCAGTTCCTGGTTCAGCGGCTGATTCGCCAACACAGGCCAGCTGCCACCGTTGAAGTGCTGGGTGACGGAGAAGTGCTCATCCAGGCATTGGCCTGCGCCCAGGCGCTTCCGGCGCTGGTGCTGCTGGATTTGAACATGCCCCGCATGAGTGGCCTGGAAGCCCTGAGCTGCATCCGGGCCAACCGAATCTACGACGCGCTGCCCATTGTTATCTTGACCACCTCAGAGAGTGATCAGGACCGGCAGCAGGCGCTGGCACTTCAGGCAGCGGACTACCTAATCAAGCCAGCTACGTACCGCCAGGCGGACCAGCTGGTTTCGGCCATCACCCACCACTGGCTATAAGGACCAGGGCAAAGGCCCCTGGCCCCGCCTCGCCGATACCCGATTACCGCCGACCTTTAGGCTTGGCAAAGGGGGCGCAATGCCTACTGTGGGGCTGGAAGTGGACAGCGGGGGGGGAGCCTGTGCTTCGAGAGGCGTACCGCGCGATAGCCAGTTAGCCGTCCCGGGCCGTACCTTTACGCAGGGCAATGCGCCTGGCCCGGTGCTCGCGCAACTGCGCAGCGCGTTGTTGCTGGTGGCGCGCCACCAGCAAGGCCCGATCAGTCAGGTTAATCTCGTACAAATAGGACTGGGCCTGTTCTTCCTGTTGCTGGAGCTGTAAGGCAAGCCGGGTTCTGGTTTCGTAGGCCAGCTGGGCCAGCCACTGCTGCTGGCTGGGGCCAGCTGACTGCGTGGCCGGGTCGCTGGGCGCCTGAATATCTGTTGCCATACTAGTATAACCTTCAGATTGACTCTTTCGCTTAAGCTGGGTTCCTAAACAGGGATTACTTTAGGCGAGTAGGTCTCTGGTTGTCGCAGTTAGCCTACTGGGCGACACCAGTAAAAAAGGAACACCGAGCCAAGCACCGTCGGGTCGTTACAGCCCGGCTTTTAACCACTAAATACCCCGGGCCCGGTCAACCAGACCCTCTTGATCCGCAGCGCAGCTGGCCCATTGAATTGATTCGCTGCGCTGAACGACCTAAGTCCCTTAGATTGCGGGCTCCTTACGCTGCCCTCGCTATGAACAAGACAGGTCCCATACTCATCGTGGACGATGATGAAGACGATCAGGTACTACTCCAGCTTGTTTTCAACAAACTGGCCTACCCCAATAAGCTCCTGTTTTTCGCTCATGGACAGGCGGCACTTGACTTCTTACGACAGACCGATGAATTGCCCTTATTGATCCTCTCAGACATGAACATGCCTGGGGTGAACGGCCTGGAGCTGGGTCAGCAAATTCAGCAGGATGCCAGGCTCCGATCAAGGTGCACTCCCTTGCTGTTTTTCACGACCGGAAGCACCCAAAACGAAGTGGAGCAGGCCTGCAGGCTATCGCCCCAGGGATTTTTCGTCAAGCCCGCGTCAATCGATGAATTAGAGCGAATGATGGCCTTGATCGTCAGCTACTGGACAGCGAGTCTGACGCCAAGTAAGTTGAACTAATACGGACTTCGTAAGCCGCAAGAATCGCTTGTTTTTCAGCGCCGCCCTGCTGGTCATTGGGCTGACTCGCTGCAAACAGGATGCGCTGCCCGCTGAGTCGTCGCTGCTTACCCATGATCCCCATCTGGCCCAGGTTAACCCCGCCGGGGTAGCCTGATCAGGTCCGGCCAATTACCTGCTTGACAAAGGCGTGTACGTGCTCAGCGATAACGCCGACCGGAGTGGCCCCAACTGATTCAGCCCCAGTGAGTCGTTGGACAAGAATTGAGCCGCGCAGGAGAGCGTGCCTTGTCGACCGAGCAACTAAATCAATACCGCCAATTGCTGTACGAGGCGCTGACGACCAACCAATGGTTAGCCGTCCTGTTTCAGGAGCGACCAGCGCAATGGAGCCTGCGTGGTGATCCCTTTCTGTGGGATGAGCTCAAGCAAGTGAGCCTGACGCTGCTGTTGCCTAAGACAACTCAGGAGGTAGAGCAGCTGCTTCGGCTACTGATTCAGAATCTGATTGGCGAGGAATTGACACCCGGCCGGTACGTGTCCGTGGCCCGGTACAGCTTTGGCGGCATGAGCAGCGGAATGGTGCATGCTGACTCCTGGCTTGAAAAGGTAATCCCACTGCTGCAGGAGCGGCTGGAAAAAGTAAGTAGCTAACCGGTATACGGTTTGCCACACGGGGAGCAACGGCCAGTAAGCGAATGGTGACGGCAAAAAAAACATTGACACTTAATTACATCAATATTGATAGCTATACTATGTACTTACGTATTTGTCAATTTGTGAGGCATAAAAAAAGCCGCCCGATTGCTTGGGCGGCTTTATGGTGACTATCTGCATCTAGTCAAGAAGGCGCTAGACTAGTCACTCAACCAGCTGACCGCCAGAAACTAGGCTACCGTCTGGCTGATATCCTGTTTTTCGGGCAGTCTACTGGGCGTTGGTCACTACCTTGGACTTAAAAAAAAAGCCGCTTTATGCTCCTAACCTACGATGACTTTCGAGCGCGCACTGCCAGGGAAAACTTTTTTCAGTTCAGAGGCTCTAACCTGAAGGAAGTAGATGAGGCCCTTCAGGCCTATTGGAAAGATGTTAAAAGGGGGTCGCCCCAGCAGGTGATTCACCTGATCAATGTTCTTAAGGCCTGTGCCACTTGGTTCAAACGAAAACAGGGCAAATCGGATACTACGTCTCTGGGAGGGGGCAGCGATTTGTTTATACGGCGAAAGCTGGTGATTGAAGATCTGGGTAAGACCGCCCTGGCCGAGCTGAACACGGCCCTGAAGGAGGCCAGTGCGAATACGATCACACCACAGCAAAAGTTTGCGATTCAGTTCCATAAACATAAATTCAACACGCTGAATAACGCCCTCACGCAGGCACCGACGCCCACGAAGCCCATGGAGCAGAGCTACCAGCCAGAGCGGTCAACCTATCTGGCTTCCAAAAAAGAAAAAGCCGTATCGGGTACCGGAGTGCACGCGGTGCATAGCGATATGAACTCGGGGAGTGTCGTTATGAACCAGTATCCGGCCAAGCAGAGCGACGCCGTGCGGCAGGCGCTACGTAAAAATGTGAATCTGTTGACGGACGCTGATTTTAGAGCACTCGATGAGTATGCCCGCAAGGCGCCCAAGGGCGATATGCATTTAGATGTGGTGTATACCAGACGGGAGGACCGAGATAAGCTGATGGTTTTCGTTGACGGGCAGGGGCGCCTGTGCGATGTCAACAATGGGCTGATCTCAACCACTGGGTCAGTGCTGTATGCGATGGATCGCTACGGTAATCTGTTCTACGAGAAAGACAAAACAATGAAGCGGGGCGTCATCTATAACCATTCTTCGTTCAACGCAGGCAACGACGTCATCTGTGCGGGAGGGATCAGGATTGCCGCTGGCGTTTTGAAAGAGATAGACAACCGCAGCGGCCATTACCAGCCCAGCCGGGACAACCTGCACAACTGCGTGGAAGTTCTCCAGCAGGAAGGAGTAGACCTGAGTCAGGCTGCAGTGTCGGTCGCCTACAAAGTGGGCGAAAATTTGATGTCGGATGAGTATAAGGCGACCACTTTCCTGCAGAACAAACAGGCCCGCCCCGATTTGGTCAGCCGGTAAGCTTTAGCCAATCAGCCACCCCGGCCCCGCCGGAAGATGGTCCACTACCGGGTGGTGAGGCTAAGTTAACTGCCCGTTCATTGAAGCAGAGACGGAGGCGTGGTACGAAATGGCTTGCCCGTATTTGTTGGTAAGGGCTACCTTGACTCGGTTACCCGGCTTTATCTCCAAGGATAAGTTCATGGCTCACTTGACGGTTAAAATATCCTGCCACTGGGTTGTATAGCGCTTTGACATCCACTGCTGTTTATGACGCCAGCTCGGATCATACCCCGCTGCGGCTAGCCGAATCTTATCTCGACCATACCGATAATTGAGCTTATCAACGACGCGGGCCAGCTTACTCTGCCGGTCATCGGGGCCATCGTTGAACAGATTCGCCTGTCGAAAGTCAGCTGGTACCAGTCCCGTCAGCATCACGCCCACTTTCTGGTAGTGATAGCCCGTTCGGAAGATGGCCGTTAGGGCGGCCTGCGCGTAGCTGGCCAGTTCAGCCGTGCTGGCCGTGGGATGCGGCAGCTCCACCGTCCGGCTGCCATAGTACTGTTTGGCGGCAAGGCCATTACCCGGCGTTTTACGGTGGCGGTTGGTGTGCAGAAACACGGTAACGGCTGCGGCGGCACTATCCTGCCGCCGCAGCTTCTCGGCCACCCGCCCCACATGGGTGGTCAGCGCCTGCCGGATCAGGGGCAGGTCAGGAATCATCTGCCCAAAGGAAGGGGCGGTACAGATGGCTTTTTTGGCCGGGGCAATGGTCTCGATCAGGTGGCACTTTAGGCCCCGCAGCTCATGAGCCAGCCGCAGGCCGTTGACGGTCATGTTGGCGGCCAGCCAGTCATCAGGCATATCCCGCAGCTGCGCCGCCGTGCGGATGCCATGACGCCTGAGCATGCCTTCATAGCGCCAGCCCACGCCCCACAGCTCGGAGATGGTAAAGCCCCGCAAGGCTTCTTCGATGCGGGCGGGACTGTCT
The DNA here is from genome assembly GCF_011742925.1 of Fibrivirga algicola. Taxonomy (GTDB): domain Bacteria; phylum Bacteroidota; class Bacteroidia; order Cytophagales; family Spirosomataceae; genus Fibrella; species Fibrella algicola. The sequence goes on along the minus strand of NZ_WAEL01000012.1, from coordinate 26,358 downwards.
AGCAGGCAGACACCGCCAGCCCCCTCGGTTCGTTTGGCGTACCAGTTGGCCACTTTGGCCAGCGTCTTGGTGGGTGCTAGACCGATCGATACGGGGATGCGGGTCCACTGACTAGCTGTTTGACGAAGCCCCTGCGCGAAAGTCACCAGATCCGGATAAATAGTTTCGTATCCGGTCAGGTTCATAAACGCCTCGTCGATGCTGTAGACCTCCACCTCCTCCACGTACCGACTCAGTATCGACATAATGCGGGCTGACATATCCCCGTAGAGGGTGTAGTTGGAGGAGAACACCCGGATATCATGCGCCTTTCTCACCTCCTCGAGCTGGAAGAGGGGCACGCCCATTTTGATGCCCAGCGCTTTGGCCTCGTTCGAGCGGGCCACAATGCACCCGTCATTATTGGAAAGCACCACGAGGGGTTTACCGATGAGCGTAGGATTAAAACTTCGCTCACAGCTGGCGTAAAAGTTATTACAATCGACCAAGGCTATCATCGTCACAGGGGCTTGGCAATGATGAACGTGACCACGCCGAACACCCGAAAATCATCATCGGGCTGCACGTAGATGGGGTCGTACTTGGGGTTAGACGCCATCAGCACCACCAGCGGATCGGCGTAGTGAATGCGCTTGACGGTGTGCTCACCATTAAACCAGGCCACCACGATTTTCCCTTCCAGAGCTTCACGCGAACAATCCACGACCAGCACGTCGCCTTCCACGATCCGATCCCCCGTCATGCTGTCTCCCACCACCCGTACGAAGTAGGTTGCCTCGGCATTACTCACGCACAAGTCATTGAGGTCACAGACCCGCTCGACGTAGTTCTCGGCCGGAGAGGGGAAGCCTGCTTTGATGGGTGAGGCAAAAAACGGGATACGTAACCAGCTGGTAACAGTAGCCTTAGTGAATCGTTGATCGTAAGCAGCGTGGTCGGAATAGCGCATATGTAGTACAAAAAGAACATAAAAATCGCCCCTATACTATAAGTTTTATATAGCTTATCAAAATTTAGCCTGAAGAGTGTCGGTGATTGCAGACCTTTGCGGGTATAATCCTTCAGCACGATGAGATCATTACGCACCTGGCTGACCGCCGTTCTGCTGGCTTTTAATACGAGCCAGTGTAAACAGTCTTCGGTGAATCCGGACACTGATCTGTCCACCCGTGACAATAACCTGGCTATGGGTAATCCCTCGGGGGCATCTTCGTCAGACCCGGCCAACTACCTGCTCGATAAGGGGATGTACGTACTGAGCTATAACGCCGACCGGGGCACGCCCAACTGGGTGAGCTGGCATCTGTCAACGGCGTGGAAGGGGTCAGCCTCGCGCTACAGCGGCAACTTTATCCCCGAGACGGCCCTGCCCACGGGTGCCTATCAGGTCAGGCATGCGGATTATACCAACAGCGGCTTTGACCGGGGGCATCTGTGCCCATCGGATGATCGGGACAGTACGGCCGAGGAGAACCGGATCACCTTTACCCTGTCGAACATCGTACCTCAAGCCCCCCGGCACAACCAGCAGGCATGGCGGCTGCTGGAGGACTATACGCGCTCACTGCTGGCCGAGGGCAACGAGTGCTACGTGATGGCTGGCGCCTACGGTAAAGGAGGAACGGGGAATAACGGGGCCATTGAGACGCTGGCGGGGGGAAAGCTGACCGTACCGGCTGTACTGTGGAAGGTGATCGTCGTGTTACCGGTTGGTAACAACGACGTGCGGCGCATCAACGCCCAGACCCGCGTGATTGCCGTGCTGATGCCCAATACGAACGCGGTGGGGGATGAGAAGTGGGCCAGTTACCGAACCAGCGTCGATGAGATCGAGCGGCGCACGAACTACAACCTGCTGTCGAACCTGCCGGAAACGGTGCAAAACAGCCTTGAGGCGGACACGGATAAGGCGGTAATTCAGTCGATGTATATGCTGCCGATGGCGCAGTGAACGCCCGGCTACTTGGTGGGCAGCGTCGCTGGTCGAGCAGGGGTTGGCCAGGAGCGGGGTCCGGCTGCCGGTCCAGCCTGCGACCAGAGGCTTCCCGTCTGCACCAACCCCAGCGAAAAGCCCGTGTTGGTTGTATACAGCTCCCCCCGGTCAAGGGCCACCGAGCCCGTTAGCCGTAGCCCTTTTCTGGGGAGTCGCCAGTCCAGGGCAAACAGGGCTGAGGCCTGATCTGCCAGAGGCGAAAACGGCTCCTGATACGTACCCGCATTGCGGCTGTAGGAGGCCTTCAGTAAAAAAGTCAACTGGTCGACAAGCTGACCTGATAGCCCCAGGTGAACTGTCAAGCTATTTCAGGGAGACGCAGCGTGTTATAGATGCCATCTTATGTGAATGAACTATTCCAAGATGCCCTCCTAATTCCCTTAGATGAAATTGCGTCCTTAACCCCATGATAGCCTACTAAAAGGACTTAGTCAGCGACAGCTGACTCGTTTACTGATCCAGCTTAGGGGTGTTCTTCAAGACTGAGCGCCCTGAAACGGGCTGAGCAACCCGATTTAGGCTTTGCTGGTGCATGAGCTTTTCATTCAAGTCCCAAAGCTCCGCCACTTATGATCAATATCGCCATGCTGCCAACCCTGTCGGGCAGCCCAGGCAAGCAGTGCCGCTTTGACGGTGGCTGCCCCCTCCCCTGCCTGAGAACAGACGATCAGGGAGCCAACGGGCAGGGTCTCTAAAAAGGCGATCGCTTTGGCCGTCATTCCCGTCCCATTGAGCACTAGATAATTGAACGTTCCGGTAGGCGGGCGATCCAGCGTCAGAAAGCTGCCAAAATCGGGCAGGCCTTCAAAGTACAGCCAGGCAGCGGTAGGCTGAAGCAGGAAAGCGCTGATGGCTTTGGGTCCCAGACTAGTTTTATGCCAGTGGTTTCCCTCCAACTGAGCGAGCACTTTAAATCCGCCTGCCCCGTTGGAAGAAGAACCCCTAAAGCAAGTTAAAAGTCGGTTTCTATAGATGTACAGCCCAAAATTGAGTTTTAGCGACTTGGGCAGTAAGTCGCTACAGTAGCGAAATGGACAAAATGAGGGCTACCAACCATGAAAATCATAGAATCTAGCGATATATGAGGCTGGTTGCATAAGATTGTTGCAAAACGGCCGTACCAGTTAAGGACAAAACCAGGGGTCGATAGGCTTAAAACCATAATCTAGAAAGCTTCCTGGCAGTTGCCGATAGCGAAAACCTACTTCTGTCTTGCTTTAAAGTAGGCGTTGTTTCCGCTATCGATTTTAGATACAGTATCCAGTATATCATCTGCTTCACGAGCGTACCCAAACGCGGAGTGTACATGGGAGGGGATTCTGGTTGTCAAATAGACGAGTCAAACCACGGAGTTTAGCAACTGTCAATTATTGCTGATGCTCTATCCAGATCTAAAAGCAAGATAGAAGTAGGTTTTCGCCCGACTTAATGCTTCAGTTGAAGCTATAATTACCCGATGGCTATTATTTCGTACAGAATACCCCCGTGTAAACCGTGATGTATTACTTACCAACACAATGATTAAACCCCAAAATGGCGCTCTATTAACTATGAAGTACACAAATCAGCTTGCTGGGTCAGTTATTGACCTAGTCCAGTTCTGTAATGTGGTTTTTAAAAAAGATGATTTGTTTCATGAAAAGGAAGTAAGTTCCAACGTACTTAATCTACTTTTTAGGAAAAACCGACGTTCGTAATGCTTTAATGCACGTTAACGAATCGGATAACGAAAGGGAGCGACGGCTCCGACTGTATATTCCTGAAACCTTGCCATAACGCCTGATAAGCGGTATTTTTATAGTGTTCCTATTGCGCGGCACCGACGTGTTACATCGGGCGAATCCATGATATATTCAGTTGCGACCTGCCCAATAAGGCAGGGTATTGACAACCGCCTGAACCGCGACCTAATTGCCCAGGCGCGTGAGCAGGGGTTTGTGTTCTCTGACCCTTTTGCTGATGCTGATATGTGGCGGGGACTAGAAGCTGCCGACATTGAAAACCCGGCTCACCAATGTGATCCAAACGAAGCGAATTGGCTACTCTGTAAGGCCATCGAAGCCACCTTGTTTTTCATTTACCAACAAACCCGTCGAGTTGGCGGCCAATGCTCCCAGCTATGAACGGTAACTATTCTATTTGCCAATCGAGACATACAATGAAACCATGTGTCAAGGCAATTTATAATCAAATTGGTCAGGTTGCTTTCTCCCGAATGAAGGCAACAACGTTGAAGCCAGATAACCGCAAGAATGCGTTGCAATGGAAAATAAAATGCACCCGGTTTACATCGATTCGGGTGGAAAGCCAGCAGAACGGAGTCGGATATCAGGTTAGCTTTTTCATTATCAACCATCAGCAGTTTACCGAAATAGTCATAGAGCAGGTAGAGGCACAGGAACTGATTTCTACGATTGAGCAAATAACAGGTTTAGTCCTATCATACGTACCTACCGACCTCGCGCATGATGTTGATGAGAACTTCACCCTTAAAGAGTAACGCTCAAGCCTATGGAAACAGCACAAGCAAATTTATGGAATAGACTAACGGCAGATCCTACTTACGTGGCCTTTCATATGGCCCGAATAGTCCCAGTTTTTGCCATTACCCCTGCTGACCTGATATGCTTGGTAGCAGGAAATGAAAAGCTGATTCGTTTGGCCGCTTGTCGGGTTGATGCGCAGATCGGACAAGCATGGATTGAGCAGGTTAGTCAGTATACGGGTATAGACAGTCAAACAATCGACCTATACTTGGTCCCCATGATTCAGGGCTATTTTGATACAGTTACCATGAATGATCACTAAAACCATTTAACGCCTAACTACGGATCGGTCGTCCGTTTCGGAGTCGGGCAACTAAGCAATGGTCAACACAAAAAACTCTCAAGGGGCTGCCTATTCTGCTCTTACCCCACCCGCCAGAAGGCTGGAGGAATTTAGAATTTGGGTTGCAGGCATGACCAAAGACAACCAACTAACCGTAGCGGGTAAAGACTTAGTGAAGGGCCACGACTGGAAATTTGCCGGTGAAGAGTACCGCCTGGCTTGGCGCTATTTGTTCAACCGTGCCGGGCAACTTGGTTTGACTTACTGCAAACATTTTAAACGGTTCTACAAACCACTGCCACTAAAACCAGCCGTTGGTGACCGAGTGCGGTTAACCAGTACTGGAGCCACCGGGATCGTGACCGGCTATAGTCGGTTCAATGTTATAGTCAGTATCGACCAGGAGCAACGCGAAGCAGAAGTTAGCGTTGAGTATCTTGAAAAGATATAGGCATCAAAAAAGCCTGAGCCAGTTTGCATCTGACTCAGGTGTTTTAACTTTTTGCAGGTTGCACACGCGTTTCACGGGTCATACCACTCCTTGCGGGCAGCGGAGCCGTATGACCTAATTCTACATCCCGGATAGCAACTGAAGAGTGGCCCTCCGTTCACGATGCACGCTAACACTAAAGCACGCACACCTTTTGCCACTAGAGATACACATCTTTTACACAAAGCTTAAAGACGAAAGGGGGAGAAGGGTTAGGTGTAAACTTCTGTATGTCAGCTATATATATTGTAGAGATGCCGAAAGTGCCGTATCTTTATAGTGTTCCAATTGCGCTGCATCGACGTGTTACATCGGGCGACTATAATGCAAAATGCAAAGGCTTCCGCACAGCGGGGCAGTAAGACCGGGGTCGCGTCCGACTTATACGCCCGCGTTACAGATCTTGTCGTCGACGAGCTTGAAAAAGGCCGTATCCCATGGCGTAAACGGTGGGGTATCCTGAAAGATGGGCAGGTTGAGGTGGCTCAAAATTACATCAGCAAACGCCCCTATACGGGTATAAATAGTGTCCTTTTGGGATGTGCTAGTTATGAACGCCCGTATTTTCTGACGTTCAAACAGGCAACAGAATTAGGTGGTAATATTCGCAAAGGTGCGCGGGGTAATTTAGTCGTTTTCTGGAGTGTGCTGGAGAAAGAAAAGGAAGTAACAAACACCAAAGGTGAAGCCAAAACCAAAAAGGTGGGTATTCCGCTCCTTAAGCATTATTTCGTTTTCAATGTGGCCGACGTCGAAGGGGTAACTATTGATTTGCCAGAGTTGAAAACCCCCGATGCTCTTGACGAGGTGTACAGTTACAATGCATGTGATGCTGTATATTCAAGTTATTCAAATGCACCTGAAATCGTGCATAATGATCCCGCTCGTGCCTATTACAGCCCGTTGCTCGATATTGTCAATATGCCCCGCCCTACTGCTTTCGATTGCCTGGAAGCTTATTACTGCGTTTTGTTTCATGAACTGATTCACTCAACGGGCCACCGCGACCGAATGAACCGGGAGGAGTTAGTTCATTCTGACGGGTTTGGTGGGGAATTGTACGCCAAAGAAGAATTGACAGCCGAAATCGGAGCCTGTTATCTGGCCAGCAGTTGCGGCCTTGACCTGACAGACCACCGTCTTTTGACCAATGCAGCCGCCTACCTGCATAATTGGTTGTCGGCTTTAAAAGGCGACAAAACGTTAATTTTTCGGGCATCGGGTCAAGCTCATAAAGCGGTCAATTATGTGCTAAATGATGTAGTGGAGGATGTTTAGTCGGTTATGGTTTCGGCTTAACACGAACATGGCCGGGCTTTTGCCCGGCCACATAACTTCGAAATACTGTGATTCATTACGGAAAATTGCATTCGCCTAAAAGTATAAAGACCGTCACGGCGGCCAGATCATATTTAATCATACTAGTTTTAACCTGATTGCTCAAAGCGCGTTGTGATACTCCTGTTTCATATCCCGAAATGAGCGTTATGTAATCCCATAGATCAGGAAGTGAAAGAGGGCCACAGTCCCTGGCTTTCAGTTGGCCCTACTCGCTATAGCTCTTGTTTCTCCTTGCTGTTTAGGCTAATGACTTATTTGATTTATTGTAGAAAACCTGAAAGGCTAATTCGTTGCTTTCAGCTGCAAGAAAGGCTGGTAATGAAAGCTGATAAAATGAAGCGATAGTCTGTAGATTTCGCCAGCGAGGCTGGGTTTCTCCCATTTCCCACCGGCAATAAGTGGGTTGGCTAACGTTAAGGAAAAACGCGATCTGATACTGCGAAAGGCCTACTGCCTGCCTAAGCAGACAGAGTTTGGCAGGTAACGTTTCCATTTGCGTAAATGCTGATTGCTATAACGATGAATACTATGGCTGTGTAGCAAGGTAGTACGAATAGAAGTTCTTGATGTTACCATTTAATTACTAAACGCTTATTAATATATAAGTACCCACTGGTTTCGTTATCTGTATTGTTTAATGCATATGCTGTATTGGTATACTACTTTGGATAATTTTCCTTTGATGTGTAACAAAAAAGCACGTTAATGAAAACTAGTTTACTACGTATGAATCGGTTGTTGCAAGTAACCATTGCGGTTAGTAGCATATGGTTACTGCATGGATGTACCCCAGATTTTCTGGAAAGCGACCCTGGTAGAAAGACCCCTGAAACGGGGGTAATTTCTATGAGTTACGAGGCCGAAGTGCTAACTTATCAACCAATTGGAAGTGATAAGAAAGCGCCAACGATCGACAGAATAGGGGCTATGGCCAAGTCGGCACGTACCCGAATGAGCGTTCAGATTTATGAGGATGGAACATCAGATTGGACGATGGAAAAGCTGACGCCAAAGCGCAATACGTTGATGAAAGACCTGACGCCACCCAACCCAATGCCACAAACTCAGAAAACCCGTGTTCTTCGTGATGGCACCGGGTATTTCTATGATGGGCAGGGCAAACTGCTACATACCAACCCCGTGCCTATTCAATCGTTTATGCCTGTACTCAGCCGGATGAAGAAAGATCCAACGGCCGCTAACGCCGTAATTGGTGTGAAATCGACGCAGGAGGTCATGGCCCTGGTTGCTACAGCTAAGCAACAAGGAAGTATTGTTCAGTATTTAGGAAACAATGTAATGAGCGTAAGAAGCACAGTGCGTTCGGCTAACCGAAATGCACGGGGTGGTTTCGCTAACTATGCGCAAGTCGATATATTGAATACTAAACTTGGTATAGTACTCGGATCTAGTCTATACAACGAAGCCAACGAACTGGTCTGCCAGACATTCTATCGTTACAAGCTAAATGATGACAAAAACAAGCTGATTCCGCAGGTTATTCATACAAAGCAATGGGATACAAACTCACGTACCAACCTACGTGTGGAAACCATTAATAATACGCAGTTTGACAATATAGTCATCAAAAACAATCAGGGATAATTCGCCATGAAAACGAAACAACTTATGATTGCTATTGCCTGTTGGGCACTGGCTACAGTGGCGCAGGCGCAGAGTCGGGGTGCCGTTTGGGTACATGGATTGGGTTCAGACCAAACTGAATGGGCTCAATGGGACGCTTTGTTCACGGCGGAACGTCAATTAAATACGTTAAGTCGAAACGATTTTACATCGCAACAAGGAGTAGTAACAATGGCTAATCAGGTACGTAGTTCGTACGCGTCGAATTCGCAGAGCATCTATTTTGGCCATAGCCTGGGTGGGGTTGTTGGTCGGCATATTGATACTGATCCCAATAGTCAAAACACGTTTGGGGCCATCATTACGGCGGGTAGCGCACACGATGGGGCGCGCATTGCCAATTCTGGCGGCAATGGAGAACTTGTCAATGCCGTAGCAGATGGTGTTCAGACACTGGCCGCAGGGCCCGGTAGTGACCCTACCCTTAATTTAGTGACAGGTGGTTTATTTGCTATAGCTGGCATAAGTGTTTCAGTAGCAGCTAATTTGCTGAAGGGACCTGCACAGGGTTACTTGACCAATAATCTTTTGAATCAGAGCGCTCTGGATCTAAGTGAAGGAAGTGGGTATTTAAATGGCAGTCCGCGAAACACCCAGACAACTACTGCCAAGCTACTCATCTACGGCAACGAAGAAAGCCCAGTTCATTGGCGGATTGCTTCAGAGCAGGCATATAGTGACGAACGAATGGTAGGCTGGGCTCAACAGGCGAGTGATGTTTATGAGGTTGCTATGTGGACCAACTATGCTGCTGCCGCCGTTGCTGGTGCGTTTACGTTTGGTCTTGGTGCTATTCCTCTAGTATACGTTGCCATCCAATGGAACAAAGGCATGAATTGGATTCGCTACGACTCAGAGCGTATCTGGAACTACCTGATCGGGGCTGGTATACCTTCCAGCTTTACGGTGTACTATCAGGACGTAGACTGGAACGGGGTGACTCAGTGTATCAATGATTTAGGCTACAACGACCCAAGGGTTGAACAGAGCGCCGACGCTTATTACGGGTGTCAGCAGCAACACACTTACACCGCGTCGTATACCTACTACGCCTACACCAACGGACAAAGCGACGCGTTTGTGAAGGCTCCCTCGCAATCGGGCTTCAACTCGGCCTGGGCCAACAACGCTGTACGTGTGGAGGCAGTGGGGGTGAACCACCTACAGATGCGAAAACATCCTAGAATGGGAGAAATTTATAGATTTGCTCTCTCCGGTGGCTATGGTACTTCATTCGCGACAAGCCCAAGGTGATGAAAAAGGTATTATTTGTATTAATAACTGCGGTATGCTGGTTTGGGTGCCGGTCAAATGAAGACGTGGTTATTGACACAAATGGGGTAGCTACTAAGCTACCCCATTTGTGGGGAACATCAATTTCTAATAACGGAGAACTAGCTGAAGTAGTTACGGAAGCGCAGATTGTGTATAACACTAAGTATATTTTGGCTGGAGCCAATCGAGACAATAAACGTTTCTTGGTTAGTCTTAATAGTGAAACAGGCAAGGTGGAATGGGAGTGGAGTGATTTGATGGGACTGCTTAATAATCCCAACTACCTTGATCCAATTTCTCTTGATGAAGATGACTACTATCTATATCAAGGCAAGCTAGTTTTTCACGAAAGCACTAGCACATACTGTATTGATTTAAACGAAGGATCCACTTTCTGGAAGCATAAAGTCAATCTAACCCGATTTCCTCAAGCCGGGGGCTTTAACAACCTGTATTTTAATTCTGGAAAGGTTTATGACAGCCAAGCTGATGAAAGCCTTTTCGGAGCTCAAGTGGTTGGCAATACTGTTGAGGAAAAATTAGTTACGCCTACTTACGATTTTAATGAGGTGGATGCAAATAGTAGCGCAAAAGGTCGTATCTGGCAAGTGCTTTCACTCGAGCAGGATAGTGATGTTATGTTAGCAATCCTATTTAGTGACCCAGCTAAAACGGGCAGACGCTATCCTACTAATATGGGATTATACAATCTTAGTCAGAAGAAATGGGTGTACGAGCGTGCTACTCTCAATGGCTCATATCCGGATTCGAACGTGTCTTGGGCGAAACTCTACGATGGCAAGGTGTATCACACGTCTACCCGGTCTATGCAATGTCATGATGTGATGACAGGCAAAGAAATCTGGACGGTTAACTTCGATCAGGGTTTTGGTTCGTCGGGCTTCATCATTCAGGATGGCAAGATCTTCGGCAACAACGACAACCGCTTCACCTACTGCTTAGACCCGGCTACAGGGCGTCAGCTTTGGAAAGAGGAGAGTTCAGGCTCGGCCTCGCCCATCAGCTACCTCAATGGGGTGCTCTACTTCATGGGCGGGGGCGACGGTCGTCTGCACGCCATCGACGCGGCCACGGGCAAGCACCTGTGGAAGTTGCGCTCGCCCGATGTGGACAAGAATTCGGGGGCATATTTCTACGGCACCTGTGTAGCGGTACCGGGTCAGGGCGGCAGCAAAGGGCGGATTGTGGCCACCACAGGGTTAAACGCATACGGTTATGAAGCGATCAGATAAGCAGACAACGTACCTGAACACAAAATCCCAGCTATTACTGGCGGGGATTTTGTGAGAAGCTGATATTAGAAAACTGGCTCGCTAGGTACGTTACCGGTTTATGGAGATTAGGAATTCTTCGTTGTTGCGGGTGCCGCGCATCCGGTCTTCTTTCCCGCTGCCTGAGGCTGAGGCCATCTCGCCAATGGCGGGGTACACACATTTGTTAGCAAGGCGGCTGTCTAGCTGGAGTTTCATGTTGCCGGTGCCATGCCAACACTTGATAAATAATACACTTTACTATACCTTTCGACTAAATAGACTTAAATCCGGTTGACGGATAGAAAGGAGTGTGAGCGATGGTAATAGGATTCGTGATTTTCTTCCTGTTTTTCTTAATTCGGGGCTTTGTGCAGCAGCGGCAACGGCAGCGCATTGACAAACTGCAACGCGATATTGACCAGATGAGTCGGCGGTTGCGCCAGCAAGAACGTCGGTAGGGAATCGTATAAATGCAGAAAGCTCCGCTTGTGACGGAGCTTTTCTGTTTGAAAGACAGTGGCCATTATAATGGCCGGGCTTTCATGATGTCCTTGTTCTGCACCTGAAATGCCAGTTCCCGACCGCCGTTCTGTTCGCCAATCACAATTAGCAACTGCTTGTTGCCCGGGATAGTAAACCGCTGAAAAGCATATACGCGCTCGATCTTTTGATGCCCATACACTGTCGTAATTGCTTCGTTATGCACATAAATTGGCCGTAATTCAATTTCCTGTCGAGAGGTCAGTTTTGCCGTTTTGCCGTCTACAATGAAGTACCGCACGTAATCGATGTCGTAGTTGAGATTCGATTCGTTTTCAATGGCTAGCCGGTAGTAAAGTACGTTATCTTTCACATATAGACCACGCAAACGAGCCTCCATCTTGTTGGCCTCAGTTCCCCGCTTTCCTCGGCTACGATTCCGTAGTATACGATCACTGGCATAAACGATGTCTGACTGCGATGCTTTCACCCCTGCGAAATGGATGTTTCCTTCCTGACCATCGATACCATTTACGGATTGGGTGCGATCGTTTAAGTTAATCTGACTGCCCTGGCTTTCCTGCTTCGTATTTCCAGACCCTGCCAGGTTGAGGGCCAGGACCGATGGCGTTTCATTATAGTTTACCACGAAGCTGTAGAATTTGCCGTCGGTGGTCATTACCGAAAAATTAGTTTCGTTGAAGCCGATTTGCGACGCTTTTACTTTCAGCACGTTCTCTACGTCAGCTGCTTTGTCGGCCATGATGCTGCGGCTTCCCAGGTCTACTGAACGCACGGCCGTTGGGAAAATGATTGATACGGTTTTGTTGTACGCCAAATCGACGTAGTAAGAACGGATTATGTGCTGGGGCTGTATAAGCGCTTCTGGAGAAGTGCGTGGAGCTCCTGAAGCCGATAGGGGCTTATTCCCGGGTAGGTTCACGGCAAACTTACTTTCAGCACGAAACGTGCTGTCTGGCTTACCAACCGTTTGTTGCTGAACTAACAGCACAGGGCTTTCAGGGGTGGGAGACTGGGCCGGTACGTCCCGCTTGTTTATCAATTTTGCGTGCGTACGCTTGATATACGTCGGTTTGCGTTGCGCCATAGACTGACCCGACAGGATGAGGAGCGCGCTAACAGAAAAAATAAGTCGTTTCATACAATTCAGTAATTACTTGGCTAAGCTCATTTGAGCAGTACATAATAGTTTCCTTTCAGCGTAGCCTTCTGTTGGACAATCTTACGTTGAAGGATGCTTCTAGCACCAGACAGACCTGACTGTGCAGCTGATATGCCGGCCATTGTTGCAGCTGCTTTGGCGCTATTGGCTGAGGTACCATTCAGATTGTAGTTGGCCCCGCCAATGGTCTGTCCCAGCAGTTGCTTTCCTTCTTGCGCAGCCAGCACGTTCGGCACGAACACACCAGGCATACCGTCCATATCGTGCACAGTAAGCTTAATGGGGAATATGTGTCCTTCGTACTGAAGATTACTCAGCGTGATACCCACGCGTTCTGTTCCAAAACTGCCAGTACCGAAAACTAGTGTATTGGCCGGAATGAGAATACCACGTACAGTCACTGGCTCCAGTAGGCGAAGCTGCACCCGTCCTCCATCGGTAATTTGCTGATCTTGATGAATGACCGCCCGGATGGTGCCCAGCTCTTCCGTTGAAGCCGATTCCTGACCCCCTTTCTGTTCCTGGGTGTATAGCCCATAGAAACCATTCAATCGTCGATTGATAATTTCCCCCAATGTAGAGACGACAACCCCTGATTCTGCTTTACGCGGCCGCTCCCCTTCGCGGGCAATAGCCGCTTTGGCTTCTTTGTCCCGCTTGTACTCTGTCAACAAAGCCAGTAGTCGCTGTCTGTCGTCTACTTGTTTCTGCACATCCCGTCTGGGCAGTGCCTCCTCCTCAAATTCATCAGGAAGTGCCGTTTGGGCATAACCTGTTGAGACCGCCCGAATCCGATTAGATGAACGGGTCCTCCCTCCTACCCTGTTTTGACGCGGAGGGGGCGAAGGGTTATACAACGAGTCCATTGCGGCAAATTCCGGATCGATTGCTTCGGGCATCTGTTTTTGCTTGTATACGTAGGGGGCGAGTGTAGCCGGCAAACCCCTGGATGGCTCTGCTTCAGGAAGTGCAGGGACAATACCTGTTTGCATACCGTTGACGGTTGGCTGACTGTTTACTCCCTGCCGCTGCTCGGCTGCCTGTAACTCCAACTTAGACTTGGGCACGCTGTCGGTTTGTGCGTTCGGGATCGTTGCGTTCACATTGTTGATGAGCGGTATTTGTTTGTTCTCAGTCCCCGCAATCAGGAAGTACCCGGTTGATCCAAGAGCAAGTAATAGCACGGGTGCTGTCATCCAAAACCGTTTGTCTTTCAAGACGTCCTGAAACGATTTGCGTGCCGTTGGTGCCACGGCCGGATCAGGAATATCCGCAGGTGACGGATTATCGGTGTAATTTTCTGGTTGAGTCGGATCGGTAAGGTTCATGAGTTACACGTTGGGTTTCTGAATGAGTAGATACCTTCGGGATTAATGGTTGACCCTTGGAAAAAGAGTAAGGCAGGACAGGTGGCTGGTTCGACAAATTCATACTCACGGACCACCCACCCAGTAACAACAGGGTAAAAAATGCGGTCAGCACGTGCCATTTTCGCTGAGATAAAGGCCGACTTTCCCACCCTCGTAGTCTTCGGACAACAAGTCTGCGCCATAACCGCCAGTACGTATGATGTGACCTGTTCATAGATTCGAAGTCTGGTTGGACCGCTGAACCGTTTCGATGTCCTGATTCTGGACCACCTTAAACCGCTCAATCATGAAGCCATGCGGGTTATTGTCCGTCCTGGCCACATCAATGAGGTAGCACTCCGTCACTAATTTTCGGATGGTGATATTGTTGGCCCGGATCAGCAGTTGCCGTCCGCTGGTCACCACGCGATAGGGTGATTGGCTGAAATTGACCTCGACTTTATCAATCTCTACCTTCTGGTGTACGTTACCCTGAATCAACTGTCCATAATATCCCGCTTCCTGCAAATCCTGATACAACCTGACAACCGAGCGATCGCCCAGGTACGTTGCTTCCCGGATATTACCTTCGACCTGTTTCTCGTCGGGCTCAAGCGTGAAAAAGAGTCGATGAAATGTCTTGATGTGGTCTTTTGCTTCAGCTGGCCGGTTGATGTTCTGCTCCTGAGCCAGGGCTACCATAATGGACTTTCCATTGTCGAGTACGTACACTTTTTGGCGACTGGCCGATACCTCGGCGAACGCCCAGTAGGCTACACCCAGCGCGAACGCGAGACTGCCAACTACTGCAATGATGGCCATCCAGCGCACCATTTTGAAGGATGTTTCTAAATTGGTCAGGTAACGAAATTGTCCGTTCATGTTAGATGCTGTTTGAGGTCGGCTGCGATTTTGACGATGAGAACGCACTGGCAACACTTCGGCCTAGTGAGGCTGCTCCAGCCCCGGCTGCCTGGCCTGTGCTGGCCCCGGCTACCATTGCCGTTGGTTGCATGGCAGAACTGATGGCATCGCCCACCCCGGTAGATTCAATGATGTAGGAAGCTACTTTGGGTATTGACAGGTACGCTCCTGCCCCAATGAAATAGAAAATGATTAGCCCCCAATCGGACGAACCCATGCCGGTATTTCCCGATCGCAGCTGCTCATCAAAAACGGCCAGATCCTGATTCAGCATGGAGATATGGATTGTCTCCAGAATCGAACCCAGAATATTGACCAGCGGAATGTATAGCAGGATATGGATCAGGCGCGAGAACCAGGCCGCTAGACCGGAGTAAAACCATTCGAAGGTGGCTAGGCCAAAGGTGATTGGGCCGGTGAGCGCCAGTACGATCAAAAAGAATGTGCTGATCAGTTTGATGTAAATAGCCGCCAGATCGTAGAAGATTTCCCCCAGCCAACTTAGAAACTGATCAAAGTAATACTGCATGACCCCGCTCACGGCATTTCCCACCAAACTGTTACCGCTACCTGTGGGGCCGAATACAGTCTTGACAACATCCCAGGTGCCGATCTCGCCATCTTCGCCGGGCGGAATGAGAATCTTATCCCAATTCTCTTTGACTTTTGCTCTTTTGACCTGGTTCAAGCGCTCTACTTCCGCTTTTTGACTGGCCACCATGGAGCCGGTTCCTTTATCAAGCAATCGCCCGATGCCCACCATACCTTTGACCAACAGCGGATAGCTAAGCAGGCAAAGGGCTAGGGCGAAGGGGCGGAGCAGCGGATACACGTCGATGGGCTCGGCCCGGGACATGTGCCCCCAGATCCGGTAAAACACATAGCAAAGTGCACCGATGAAGCCAATAGCCTGACCAAAGGCAACCAATGCCCCAAATCCATCTGAAAACTGGGTGAACACTTCGTCGATCGATGTTTCCAGGACGGGCGAAACCAACAGAATTGCCTGCATACAGTTGAGGTTTAGCGATACGATTGGGTTCGTAGGTATTTAGTTTGGTAAGCTTTCCGATTACGTTGGTATTTGTAGTAGTCCAGCCCCTGCGAAGTGATTTTGTCCATCGCCAGTAGCGTTGTGCGACGGGCCTTGCTTTCCTTATCAATTTCGCGAAGCAGCCGAAGCCGGTCCGCTGGTGATAGGTACGCCGTTTGACCCTGCTTCTCAACGAGGGCCATTTTTGCCTTCAATGTTTTGTCATCGGCTAGCAACGACGAGCGAGCTGAGGCTAACACTGTCCAGCCAATGTCCTCGTTTGGATAGTGCGCATCAATGTCCTCTTTCATCAGCCGAGCATTGGTGGGATCTGTGATTGTTATAGCGACAGGCAGCCCATCTGTCCACAATGCCTTTACTGACTCGTCAATGGCCTGGCGACGGGTGCCTTGCATCACGTCTAACGGGGCTTTATTCATTGCCTGCTGATAGGTGTATTTGACTTTGAAATCCTGATAACGAACTTTGTTGATCCGTTCCTGGCCATCTTTCCACGTTCTCTTTAACTTCTCGATGGCTTTGGCGAGGTCCTTATTCTTCTGTTTCTGGTATTGCTCCATGATCTCGGTAGCAATAGGAGCCAGTACAGTAGCATTAGCAATCCCTTTGACTACCTCGTCCATGACCTTTTCTTTTATGAGCTCACCATAGTCGAGTCCAGCATCTTTTAAACCCGCCATTATGTCGCTTTCTGACACGCTTAATAGTTGGTCTATCTCGGATTGAATGACGTTGCTACCCCTGTTTCCAGTTGGTATTGCATTGGCGGAGGGCATCTGTGCGTTGGCAGTACCAGCTACGCAGCTGAGCCAGACCCAGTATAGTGTTCGCTTTTTCATCTGGTTTGGTAGGTAGTAGAGCGGGTGCTTACTGTCCGGTTGAGCGTTGAGTTTTGTTTGTACAATCCCTGCCTATAAGCGTTTTTAGCTATTTCCCGAGATCGGAATTGATAGGTCGCTCGGATTAGGGTTAATGTCTGATTGGTCCGCTTAATTCGGTCGTAAAGGTCCGTTCGCACGGCGTTTAGGGCCGATAACCGTTCTCCTTCTGACATCCACACCGGTTTACCGCCAAGGTTAATAATCGTTTTAACCTCAGCTTCCAAATCGCTCGTCTCAGCAACCCCCTGTAAAACCTGTCGCATTGCTGCCGCTTCTTTAGCCGTAAATGCTGACGTATTCAGAAATTTGTCGGCCGCTTTCTTACTGGCCCCAATGGCACCGGTAAGCTGGTTCAGATTTAGCTCCCGATAGTATGTAGCAAAGGCAGGCGAGAGCTCCATGTGTGCTTTTTTCCAAGCGTAGTCTACCTTATAGTTTTGATACTCGATCTTTTGCTGCTTGGATAAACCGTCCTTCACCATCGACTGGAGGGATTTAACCGCCGAGATAGGCGAGACGTCAAATAGTTGGCCCAGGGCGTTACCAAGCAATCCGGTAAGTTCATCCTGAATACCCTGCATTATGGAATTCTCTGTTTCGCCGATGATACTCTCGATTTCTCCGGATAACTCATCGCCTAAACCACCAAGCAACGTCTGTCCTGGTGGCCTTTGTTGTGGAGGCTGACCCGGATTTGTGGTGTCCACTTCAGCCATCGCCAACTTAACGTGTAAGCCATTTGGTACGCTCCTAACACCGGCCTGAATGGGGTACATCCAACCAAAAAGGCAAAGGCTGGTCAAGAGCAGTTTGTTAATAGACTGCTTCACTTCGGTATAGAAATAGATTCGCAGATTTAGCGACTAACGAGAGTGCCGGTCTTCACTTCGTCGGCGTAGTCGCGCAGGGCTAAGTCGTAATTACCGCCGTAGGATGCCACCTTTTCTTCGAGCCGCATTTTTTCGGTTTGCTCAGTTGAATAGGCCAGATACTCTTCGGTCGATACTTCGACGCCATATACTTTTGATTCTTGTCCTCCCCAGGAGATAAAGACCTCTTTGTATTTTCGCTTTGGGTCGAGGTCCCTGTTCAATGACAGGCAAAGATCTTTCTCCTTATCTGTCAGGGCCAGCAAATCCTTTACGTGGGAAAACTTGTTGCGGTACTTGCGCTGGTCGAGCAGGATCTTGGTGTCGGCATTGTTGATGATCGAGTCTTTAACGATCTTGTTGCCAATGATGTCGTCTACTTCCTGCGTGACAATCCAGGCTTCCCCGAAAAACTTACGTACCGTTTTGTAGAGGTATTTGATGTATTCAGCCATCCCATCTTTCATGATGGCTTTCCAGGCCTCTTCAATGAGAATTATCTTCCGAACCCCATTCAGCTTTCTCATTTTTGAAATGAAAGTGTCCATGATGATAATGGTCACCACTGGAAACAGGATAGGGTGATCCTTGATGTTGTCCAGCTCAAATACGATAAAGGGTATGTTCAGCAGATCCAGATTAGCCTGGCTATTGAGTAACTCCTCGTATTCGCCACCCCTGTAAAAGGGCCGTAGTACATAGATGAAGTTATCATAATCGAAATAACCGATTTGTACTTTGTGTTCGTCCAGGTACCGGGGGAAATCTGACTGCATAAACTCGTAGAACGAGTTGAAACAGGGGAAGGTATCCGGATTGTTGGGCAGGTAACTTTCGAAATACTGCGTCACGGCATCCGAAAGCGCAGTGTATTCCGACATCGTTTGCCGCTCGTCACTTCGTTTCCAGAGCGTCTGCAGCAGTACTTTGATGGCTTCTTTCTTCTCGACGTCGGGGAGCAGGCGGTTTTCGATAAAGAACGGATTGAAGTTAATCGGTTCTTCTTCTGAATACGTAAGATACAGCCCACCCAGCATATCGCACAGTCCGCGGTACGAGTGGCCAACATCAACAATGACGGCATGGCTACCCTGAACGTGAAAACTTCGCAGTGCATGGTTGGTAAAGAACGATTTGCCGCTGCCAGATGGACCCAGTATGAACTTGTTCCGGTTAGTTACCCACCCTTTATTCATCGGGTAATCGGATAAGTCGACCACTAACGGCTTTCCGCTCATTCGCTCAACCAGTTTCACGCCGTAGTGGGAGACTGAATCATAGTAGTTTGTTTCCTGGTTGAGCAGACACACTGATTGTGGTACAAAAGACCAGTATTTGTCTTCACTGGGCAGATCGGCCGCGTTACCGGGTATGCCTGCCCAGAATAGACCCAACGCGTCCTTCGTGTTTTCACGCGGCCGAACGCCTAGCTTGGCGATGGCTGAAGAAACCAGATTGCGCAGTACTGGTAAACGGCTTCTGTCTTCGGTCCAGACCTGAATGTTGAAATGAGAACGTACCGGCGTAAAACCAGTCTCAGCTGCATAGCTTAGATACTGGTTCAGTAGCATGGCGTTCACTTCGTTATCCTTCCCAAAGTTGGCCAGTGACCTCATTTGTGTAGCCCGTTGCTCTAATTTGGGGAATGCCGCCTGCTTATCCTCGATAAAGATGTACTGGTTGTAAATGTGATTACAGGGAAGCATCAGCGAAATCGGAGCCGCATAGCTTACCGACACATTCGACCTTTCTGTGGAGAGTGCTTCAACCCGGTTATTGGTGTGTACCCACTCGGGCAGATCGTCAATATCCGAGATTGTGTAGAATTTGGCATACTTCCCCCCAACCCGTAACTCCTCATCCATCTCTAAATCCGCCAGCGTTACTACCTCATCGCGGAGCGATAAACTCATATATCGCTCTAACAAGCCCGCTTTTTCGCTCGTACCGGCCAATTCGGCTGATCGTAGCCGACGCAGGCCAATTAACCGGCTACTTTCCAGAATCGAAGTGAACTGCTCAACGCTGTTAAAGAACTCCTCAACTTTGTGCTTATTCCCTACTTCCTTTGGTACCAGTCGACCACGCGCCAGCGATGTTTTGACCGCACTCACGTCCCGTCGTTCTGGATGGGTTTTGGTTAAATACAGGTAGCACTCGTGGTGGAGGTAGGGACGCTCATTGAAATGGCGATCACTGGCCCGATCAAGGAATGTGCGTTGCGTTGTGCCTGCTCCTTCGCCTGAAGTTTGATAGTTTTCTTCCACGAACCAATCCTGTTTGTGCAGGATCGTATAGCTTGGCAGTACACCTAACGCTTTTGTCCATACGTTGCACAGGGTGATGTAATCTCCCTGCTCAACGCGCCCCTCCCCTACCCCATCGAAACTTGCATTCAGGGTAAATATTTCTGGTAAGCTAACGGCGAAGCAAACAGTCAAATCCCCGTGAACCGATATGAGGCAATCCTGCTCAATGGCTCTTAGGGGAAACACGTCATGAATAGCTTTACTTTTTAGGTTCATGCCTCAGTTGTTTATATACCCCCGAACTTCTAACCATGATCAATTTAGGCTGTCTGCCCCGTCCCTGTGTTCGGGCCATTCCCCGTTCCCCATG
This sequence comes from Fibrivirga algicola, assembly GCF_011742925.1. Classification (GTDB taxonomy): domain Bacteria; phylum Bacteroidota; class Bacteroidia; order Cytophagales; family Spirosomataceae; genus Fibrella; species Fibrella algicola. Next base: position 6,153 of record NZ_WAEL01000012.1, on the reverse strand, counting down.
CACCCGGGAAATCCGTACCAGTTGTCCGTAGAGTACAATCAGCCCAACCAGGTACGTACCATAACAGATCAATCCTGACCAGCCAGTTACGATCATAATGAACGTACTTACAACCAGCAGTCCAACAGCTGCTCCTCCCAAGACCATCAGGAAATTCATTCCTCTGATGCCGAGTACCTGAGGTGGCCTATCCACTCCTTTATTAACTCGAAACATATTAAGCTCCGAATACGGCCGACAGTGTCACTACGACCAATCCCGCAAAAATGAGCGCGCCAAACCAGGAGGCTGCTGCTTTCCGGGTATCAGGATCTCCGTTTGACCACTTGCTATAGACTGAAATGGCACCAACAATGCCTATGATGGCACAAACGGCGTACATCAAATTCGTTACGATCGTGAACGCTCCTCTGACCTGTGTTGCCGCCGTGCTCAACCCTTGAGTACTTAATCCTTGCGCCGGGGCAATATGTGCCACCAGTACGCCTGCCACAATTAACGCGATAAGTTGGGCCGCGCTAGTACCCTTCGATTGGTTAAAGCGATTTTGCATTGTTGAGTTGTTTTTACAGTTAAATGGACTCTAGAATCATAAAGGCGATGGCTATGAACAGCAAGCCACCCAACCATGAAGCACTGGCCTTCCGTACGTCACTCTCTCCGTTTGACCATTTACTGTATACCGCAATGGCCCCCACAATTCCCACTATCGCTGCAGCTGCTTGTCCAAGTCGGATCGCTCCCGCTCTAGCGTTCGTTATTTGCGTCGTTGCACCCTCAACTGCCTGTTTTAATTCATCTTGGGCAAGCATCTGTTGACTTAGTAGAAGCATCCCTACAATGCCTAAATTGAACAAAATTGCCTTCATTATATATTATACATATTGAAAATACGGCGCTAATATATATAGTATTTTAATTGGGGCAAAATTTTTTTAGGCTGTTAAGCTTTCAATCCGATCGAAGAGCGAGCCATAATCAGGTTTAGACGTTTGCTCATGCTGTTTGAAAAGCCAATCTAATGCCTGGTCATTCTCAAGCTGATACGTATTGATCAATAGCCCTAGTTCTTGTTTTACAAAGCTTGTATCTGCGTTGCGTCTTTTGTTCAGTTGCGTCATTTTTCGTTGAACTGTACGTACTCGCTTTACATATTCGTTCAGCGGCACAAGTGGCTGTTCACTTTTTGATTCATCATCGTTTTCAAAGTCGACCAATGAAATAGATTCCTCATCCATCCAGCTGCACGTTTCGGGTATCTGATCCGTTTCGGCTGGAAACTCCGTTTCGTTCATAGGTCCATCTTTCGGCATCAGGGTTGTGGCTGGCTCAATAATTGGTCCCTCCGTCTCTTCATCGATGCTGCTATCATCAGTTTCAAGGGCTTGTTGGTTTGTTGTTGTAAATCCACCCAGTAACTTCCCAAAGTTGGTTCTTGAACGGCCCAAGCCATTCTCAGCTGATATGGTGTTTTCTGATGAAGGTATTTCAGCCACTTCCCCCTTTTTAGATAGGGTTGTGCTCCTCCCCCACCATCCATACTCTTTTCCTAACCGGTAGCCCTGCCAGCCCGTCAGAGCTAGCAGGGATGCACTGATCCATAGTGTTATCATTCGTGTAGTTCGGCTTCCTTTTGTTGTACTGTTGTCCTCATCATCTCGATTTCAGCCTTATTGTCGCTGAAGTGCTGTCGGAATATATTCTCCATGATTTCCTGCATTGATACCTTGCTGCCTGTCAGGTCAGCGTATCGCTGTAAAAATGCGATATATGAATGTGAGCGTTTTGATATGTAAGCCACCTTTGTGGGCCTTTCAAACCCTTTAATAGGTTGTAAGTACGTGTTTGTGTATTTATCCACCTTTTTACCTGACGTTGCGGGCTCCTTTGATACTTTGCTTGAAACCTCAGTTTGTGATTGGATTGCCTCCTCCACTGTTGGCACAACCGGTGATTCATCAACTGGTTCATTTGCTAATGGTTGTTCTGATGGTGCTGACACCTCCATTGCAGTCACTTTCGGTTGCTGTTCGACTGGCGCGGTTTCATCCGCATTCCACCCGTAATTCTCCTGTAGCTTGCTGAGGTCAGATGAAGCCGTTGCCAGGTTAGCCATCGCCCGAAGGGATGCGTCGTCTAAGGTTTTCTTGTTTTTAGCCATGGCTTATCCTACTGGTTGAGTGATATTAAGTAACTGATTTAATTCTCCAACCAGGTTTTTAACCTTGTCGCTCGGAAACAGCGTGGAACGTTCCCGTTTCCAGGTTACTGAGTCACTTACCCGGTGTTCAAGTATCTTCACATTCCCTCGTTCCCGCACAATGTTTTCTATTCCCTGCATCAAGCTCGGATTTTCCGATTTCTTGTACTTGTTCCAGAGCATAAACAGTTGGTAGTCGGCTCCCTTAGCTTCCCGAAAAAGGTCGAAGAGGTCTAACGTCTGCAGTCCGGCCGTGAAGCTCATTTTGTCTGCTTCCATTGGTAGTATCACGTAATCCAACTGCGATGCTACCCGATCAAAGCCTTTGACGTTCATGGTACCAGGCATATCGATGAAGACCAGTTCATCTTCCCCCCTACCCTTAAGGTCGGTCAGGAACATAGCCAACTCTTCGAGTGAACCCTTGTAGACCTTATACAACTCACGGTTCATCTCCGGGTACAGTGTCACATATAGACTTTGTATCTCCTCGTCGTTCTGGATGCTTGCCAATTCAGATCGGCGCGTTGCATCAAAAGAGTGTTGAGGGAAGTCAGCATCAATTACCGTTACCGGTTTCCCTACGGTAGTATGGTAGTAGGTGGCCAACAGCATAGTCAGTGTCGTTTTACCGACACCCCCCTTCTGGGTACATACGGAAATCAGTTTTGCCATCTTGGAAGCGCTTTGTATGATTTAGTGCAATTTTAAGAGAAATATATAAATACCTATGTACTTATTAGTTAAGTTCTTTATTAAATACAATTAATAGTTAATAAGTACAAAAAATACTAAGACAATAAAAGACTAATTTATATACTATTTAAGATATTATTTTATTTATGTAAAAATATAATATTGTAATGTAAAACAATAATAAAACTATAAAATAATAAAGACATATTATTACACTGCCGCATTGTGCTCTATGCATAATCTAATGTTATCATAAACTTATAATGCTACATTGTGAATTTATGATAACATTAGATAGTTAGGTAAAGGATTGAATGTATAGTATTATAACAATGCCATATTGTTATAAAGTTTGAGTTCATTGTTCTGACTACTAGCTAGTTGGACTCTATTTTGCTTGAAATGTGCTACGTCTCTTGGAACAGGATAAGATAAGAAAGGAAAAGGTAAGTCGATTCAATCTTAAAAGACATGCACCGTTAAGCACAACAAGGTCACTTTGATAAGAGATAGACCATAAGCATATTTGTACTGGCCATCTGAATACACACCACCTCACTAGGACGTATTTGCAAGATGTGTTTTGCTACCCGCGAAACTGCCCTGCTTTCATTCTCACTTAGAAGAGAATGGAAAATAAGTTGAAAATCAACTGTACGCAGCGTACAACGCACAGGTGGAAAATAGAAAAATAGGCCAACGTAGCGGGGGCAGACCTCCTAAAATCGATTCAGAAAGATCGACCATCAAACTTAATTGCTGGGTAACTCCCGTTGAGAATAGTGTAATACAGGCAAAATACGTGCAACGGAAGGCGGGCAGTAAGATCGCGTTCGCTCACTTTCTCAAGGAAATATTGTTATCAGACAAGCAAAGCAGGGGGCCGAAACCAGATGAATTGCTACTGACAATCATCATCAATTTGCAGGAAAGGGGACGCCAATTGCAACGTATCTATGAGATAATCGAAGAAGAGCAGAAGGAGGAAGCTCAGCCAACTGTTGTCAATAAGCTAAACGAAGAGCTCCTTAGGATTCAGAAAACCATTGAACAGATCACAACATGGTTATACGAATCTTGACTGGAAAAGATGTAGCTGGAGCCTTACGGTACAATGAGCAGAAAGTGGAGCAGGGAGAGGCCGAGCGTATCCAAATTGCCAACTACCCCGATAATGAGAAAGCCCAAAAATATGCGCGGTTCAGGCTTCAACTACTCGAACAGTATGCCCGTCTCAATCCTGGCATCCAAAAACCATCGGTGCATTTAGCAGTTGCTTTTCATCCCAAAGAAGTGGTAGGAGTCGATCAGCTGCAAACCATAGGGGGTGAGGTAATGAGGGAAATAGGCTTTGGTAAACAGCCTTACCTGATGTACCAGCATCATGATACGAAACACCCGCATATTCACGTGGTGAGCGTTGCGGTGGATGCAGAAGGGCGTAAAATCACGGATAAATTCATCAAGAACCGGTTGCAAAGAGTACGTCGTCGACTCGAAACAAAATACGGTTTGGTGCAAGCCGAACGCCCATTACCGACGAAAGTGCCAGGTAGGGTAGGGGAGGAGTTAGGTATTGAACAGCAGTCTACCAGGCTGACAGTTGACGATAAGGTAAAAAGGACATTGGAGACGTACTCATTTGGATCAGTGAACAGCCTCAAGCAATACTTGAGTTGCGAAGGGATTGTAATGAATACGAAAGCTGGGCGTAGCCAAACAGGGATCACTTACCAACATGTTAATCCTGGGGGGGCTGATAATCGACCAATCAAAGCAAGTAGTCTGCCAAGCCGGCCAACACATGCCAATTTAACAGAGCTATTCTCAAATCGGGAAAATCAACACAAAAAAGAGTGCAATGCATTAGAAAGCCTGATTGAAAAGCGATTAGCCCTTTACCGAAGCTTGACAGAAACCGAGTTTAAACAGACGTTACGCCAACTCGGCATCGAAACACGAGAAGCAAATGGAGCTTACCTCTACATAAGCAAACAGACCAGAGCCGTTATACACGAAGCTGAATTAGAAAAGCCCTTCAGCAGGGAAGTGCTAGTGAAAGGCTTCTCAGAAAAGAGGGAACGGAAACCTGTTGAAAAGTCGAAACCAGTAATCCAAAGTTCTCATGATGCTGCCGTTCAAAAACAAAAACTAGTTGATACGAGAGAAACAGGGGCATATAAACGAGAAGCGACAAGGTACACGGAATCAACGATCGTCCAAAGTTATAACAAGGTGGTTGATGAGAAAACCGAGAAGCAAACGAAAGGCTCAGTAGTACCGGATCAGACTGGAGGGCTACCAGAAAAACCAGCAGGAGAGGAGCATGTTCCAGGCCGAGTGAATAAAAAACAGAAAAAAAATCAGTTGCGAAAGTGGCGCCGTTACTAAACAAATAATATATTATATATATGGGTTGGGATTAGTCGATTGCCTTTCGGAGCTTGGGTGCGCACTAGGAGACATAGTGTTGACGAAAATAATATATACCATATATTAGCGATAGAAACAAGTTTGTTCAATAGTCATCGCTACGTCAACGTCAAATGGGAACGCAGGACAAAGAGTATAGGGGTATACTGAATATGCTCCTTTTTATGTCGCTAGCTCTGATTGGGTTTCATCTATACTTCTTCTGCTACGACACGATACAATCGATAGGGTTCAGCTTTGCCCTGCTAGACCGGTTCATCCTAAGTATAGACCGGGCAACTCACCTTTTTTCTCATCCCATCTATTCCAAGCTAGCCGCCTTGTTGCTACTTGGGATATGGACGTTTGGTAACAAAACGCGTAAGCAGCTAAACGTAAGCTGGACACATGTTGCCTGGGCCGGTGTTATTGGCGGGGCATTATTATTGTTAAATGGAAAACTTCTTCGGGTGGCGTGGCTGTCGGCTGAAACCCGTAACGGAGCCTACTTAGTAACAACGCTGATCGGCTATTTGCTGCTGATCAAGGCGGGCAGTTACGCAAATCAGATTCTGGGTGTGCAGATTGGAGAAGATGCGTTCAATGACGAAAACGAGTCATTCGAGCAGGAGGCAGAGTTGAAACAGAACGAATACTCGGTCAATATTCCAACAGAATACCATGTGAAGAAGAAGCTTCGGAAGGGATGGGTAAACGTGGTTAATCCGTTTCGGGCAACGTTGGTCATGGGTACGCCTGGGTCAGGAAAATCGTTTGCCGTGGTGAATAACTTCATACGGCAGCATCTTGAAAAAGGGTTTACCATGTACATCTACGATTACAAA
>NZ_WAEL01000011.1 GCF_011742925.1 Fibrivirga algicola | reverse complement strand
ATCAATATAACCCGCATCATAGGTGAAGTTATTTTCACCGGCGTTGCCCAGTGTAAATGTTACTTGTCCCAGCGAACTGGCATCAGTGTCGATAGCGTCGCTATTAGTGCCCGTTGCTGAGTTTGGCTTGCCGCTCAGATTCAACGTACCTGCACTGGCACTTAGCGGAAAAGTCAGTGAGTAGCTACTTCCAGCGGTGAGACCGGTCAGGCTATACACAAAACCAGTAGCTGTTGTGCCTGAAGTTGAATTCGAGAAGTAGTACTCGCCGCTTGAATTTGTTGTCACCGATACACCCGCAGTCGGTAAGCCCGGTCCTTTCAGCAGTACCACTACGCCAGCTAGCGCCGGTTCGCCTGCATCCTGTATACCATTATTATTGGTGTCTTTCCAAACCCGGTTGCCAATCTGAATAGGTGACTGTTCGCAGATGATCTCAAGGTCGCCCAGACTGGCAGCCTTACCAAAAGTGGCTACCCGCTGAGGTTCAGTTAATCCGCCATCCTGAGCTAAGACCTGGTATTGGAAGTCGCTGGTCCCCGTTCTATTGTTAAAATAGCGAGCCCCGGCAGCTCTGAAGTTGGTAAACGGGTCGAAAGCTGTTGCAACGACTTCATTCATACCGGGCCATTGAGCAATACCGCCAACCAGAATCTCCTGGTGACCGCCGTCGGCTGTTGATGAGGTTGGGTCAGTATCTTTGCCTGTGGCATTATTAAGGTACATGTCCTGCCAATAAAATTCGCCACCCCCAGGACCCTGAGGAATTGACTGGTTGGTCGCGATGGTAGTTACAGTTGTCGGTACAATGCTATTGGCTGGGATATTGACTACCGAAGCGTTTGACTCGAGTTGATAGGTACCATCTAGTTTTCGCCCGGCCCGTAGTAAATCGCCAGCGGCTGTAGCCTCGTATACCAGCGTAGAGGAGGTCGTCGTAGAATAGTTGTTGTTACCGGCCTGGTGACCGAACCGGTCAAAGAAGCCAAGAATCATTTCACCATTGTTATCAAATTCGATATCTGATAATACAGGCTGTGGACAAACCGTCTGGTCATACCCCGTGCTTGTAAAGCTGCTTGGAATGTCGGTCCACTGATCGATCCAGGGCCTCCAGTTGGCTGTGGTAAACGAAGTACCTGTGCCTCCATCGAGCCCGCGCGACGTAACATAGCCGCGTGTGTAGTTCAGCGGGAAGGTTAACACCTGCGTAAAGTTGCTGGTAGCGCCTGCCGGATCGTGGGCGTACACATAAGCTTGCAGGTTACTGGCTGTGCCACCCGTTAACTCAGCAGAACAGACTGCTCCGACGTATACTTTGCCCCGATAGAACTTAGCCGCGAAGGGGCGAAGTACGCCATTCACGCACGAGGTGGTAGGTAAAATGTGCCTTGTATACGTTGTTGGTGCAACAGCTGGACTGCCAATGGGTAACTCAATCAATGACCTCTCCTTGAGGTTTATTACCCACAACGTCTTGTCATCATCAGAAATATCAATGTCCCCTAACGACATTTTGCCGACCTGGTCGAAGGCGGCTACGTCATAGTTGGGGGTAGTTTTATTAGTCGGTAAGGCGTTGGTTAGCGCCGTTGGAGCCGAAAGAGAAACACGGGGGGTGGTGCCAACATCGATACCCAAATTAGCCAGATTGACGAAGGGAGTAACGTTCGCCGAAGCACTTGTCGGGTTCGTCATCTTTATGGCATAAATCTGACCGGGGCCTCCAGTACCAAAACCAGAGTGCCGCTTCAGGAAAGCGGCGGCAAAGAGAAGATCACTGCTGCGGTGATAGGCCAGCCCCCAAGTTGCGCCAATGCTGCCTTTCGACAGGTACGTGTTGCGGCCAGTAGCAGCCCCGTCATACTGCCAACCAACCAGCCAGGGGTCCTGAGCGGGACTAGAAGTGCCACTGATCGCCGATGAAGCAACCGGGTCACCATTGGTATAGCAGGATGTCGCCAGGTATGGATTGGCTATACCGCAATAACTGGCCGGGTAGTTTATCCCAAAATTGACTCCGGTGGTGCCGCCGGTCACAAAGCGAACCCCAGACCTACTTTGAGTAGTAGCGGTGCCTGTGACTACAAAACCATCAAAATCACCCGTTATTACGTTGGTGAATTCGACTCGGAATTCGTTACTGCTACCAACTGCCAACGTGTACGACCCACTACTGTTTGTAGTGGTCGATATTGGGGCCACAGCCGAATTGGAACTATAGGCGGTAACAATTACCCCCGGCACCCCCGGCTCGCCGTACGTGTGTGTAGTAGAGGTTTGTACTGTATACGTGCCAGTCGCATTGAAGTCCCTGAAAACAGTACCCGAAATGCTTTGCGCGTGCACGAAGGCAGGCAGTAGCAGACCGAAGATCAGCAGGGTACAATAGCCTAACCACCTGGCACAGACTGAGGCCCAAGGGGAAAACAAGTAATTATTTTTCATGACCAGATCGTAACCAGCCCATGTTGGGCGGTAACGATCTGGATAAGACAATTATAGGGCCACACATGCATGAAAATACGCTTATTTATAATGGGATCAATTGCTGTTTTAATATTGTCTATTTGAATTGTATACTTATAATATATTGATAATCAGATATTTATATAGGTACTGTTTTGTTGGTTCGTATTTTTGCACCTGGTTAATAAGTAACTCAAAAAATACGCACACAGGCAGCTTAAGTGATGAGGCAGTAGGAGCGAAAGTGGCCTGTGTTGTCAAAAATTGTGCCAGCATCTATCATCGCTGGACTAGCGAACCCATAGATTGAGGGGATAAAAACATGAAAAAACAAAGTTTGTTTGGGTTCTGAGGGAGAATCCATCGATATATCGAGGTAGAAGCCCAAATAACAAGCGGTTCTTCCGCAACCAGAGCTATTTTTGACCCTTCAATCAAACAGAACACTCATCTACATGCGTAAACATCTCCTATTGCTCTTGTTGGCAGTCGGATTGGCACAGTCGGGGCTGGCACAAATCACCATTCCGCAAAATGGTGTCCACGACAATCGGCCAAATCTGTATGCATTCACTAATGCGACCATCGTGGTCGACCCACAAACCACCTTGCAAAATGCTACCCTCGTTGTTCGAAACGGACGCATAGAGGCCGTAGGAACCACCGTAACTATACCAGCCGGAGCCGTAGTCGCCAACTTGGCCGGACGACGCATTTACCCGGGCCTGATTGATCTTGACTCTGATTATGGCATGCCCGAAGTAGTTCGGGGAGCACCCGGACAAGGACGTGGCTTCGGCGGCGCTCCTCAGCTTGAAACCAACAAAAAAGGACCCTACTACTGGAACCAGGCCATTCAGCCTGAAAACGACGCCAGCCAGCTATTCAAAGCGGCGGGTCCCAAAGCTGATGAATTGCGTAAACTGGGCTTTGGTGCCGTACTGACGCACAACCACGACGGTATTGCCCGTGGTAGCGGCGCACTGGTAACGGTAGCCGATGACCGGGAGAACATGGTACTCCTGCGCAACGGACTGAGTCAGCACTTCTCATTCAGCAAAGGCACGTCAGGACAGTCGAACCCCAACTCGATAATGGGAACGGTGGCTGTCTTACGTCAAGCGCTGTACGATGCCGATTGGTTCAAGCGTTCGAAGCAAAAGCCACAGATGAACCTGTCGCTTGATGCCTTCAATCGCCTGGCCGGTGTTCCGGCTTTCTTCGAAGCAGGCGATAAACTGGGTATCCTCCGTGCCGACAATATTGGCGATGAGTTCAAGATGCAGTTCATCATCCGGGGTGGAGGCGACGAATACCAAAAAATTGATGAAGTGAAGGCAACGGGGGCTACCCTAATTGTGCCGGTAGCGTACCCACAGGCCTATGACGTGGAAGACGCCTGGGATGCCGATAACGTGTCGCTGGCCGAAATGAAACACTGGGAAATGGCCCCCGCCAATGCCGCCATGCTGGCCGCAGCGAACATTCCTTTCGTGCTGACCAGTTCAGGGTTGCGGAACCGATCCGAGTTTATGGCCAATGTGCGGAAAGCTATCGAACATGGCCTTACCGAACAGCAGGCACTGGAGGCACTGACCACCCGGCCAGCCAAACTGATCAAAGCCGATGACCTGCTGGGTACGCTGGCCGTTGGCAAAGTGGCCAACTTTGTGATCACGTCGGGCAATCTGTTTTCGGCCAACAACGTCATCTACGAAAACTGGATTCAGGGTAAGCAGTACGTGGTGACTAACCCAAACGTAGCAGATCTGCGGGGTACGTACGACCTGAAAATCGGTACAACCGGATCGCCGGACCGTCCAAACCTTAAACTGCTGGTAACGGGCGAGAACCCCGAGAAACCAACCTACCAGATAACCATCAGCGACAGTACGAAGCTAACGCCGATGGTGTCGGTTGATAACAACCTGATCTCGATGCGTGTAGCGCTGAACCGCCGCCAGCCCACGGCTATGACTCGCCTGACCGGCTACCGCGATGGTACCTCATTCCGGGGTGATGGCGAACAGCCGAACGGCCAGCCGGTAACCTGGTCGGCTACCCTAAGCAAGCCATATAGCGCTTCAATAGCCAAAGCCGATACCGCCCGTAAGCCACAACTGGGCGGTATGCTCTACCCGTTTGTGGGTATGGGTAATGCCCAAAAGCCACAGGCGCAGACTACACTGATTAAAAACGCGACTGTCTGGACGAACGAAGCCGCTGGTGTGCAGGCGAATATGGACGTGCTGGTGACGGATGGCAAGATCGTGCAGATTGGTAAGAACCTGCCAGCCCCTGCTAGCGGAAGCGTGATCGACGGGACGGGTAAACACCTGACCAACGGCATCATTGACGAACACTCACACATTGCTTTGGTATCGATTAACGAAGGGTCGCAGTCGAGCACGGCTGAGGTGCGGATGTCCGATGCCATCAACCCCGACGATGTCAACATCTACCGTCAACTGGCGGGTGGTGTCACGTCATCGCAGCTGCTCCACGGTTCGGCCAACGCCATTGGTGGTCAATCGGCTATCGTGAAGTTGAAGTGGGGCGAACCCGCGTCGAACATGCTCATCAAAGGTGCCGACGGGTTTATCAAGTTTGCCCTGGGCGAAAACGTAAAGCAGTCGAGTGCGCAGCCAGCCGGTCAGGTACGTTTCCCGGTAACCCGGATGGGCGTTGAGCAGGTGTACATGGATCACTTCATGCGCGCCAAGGAATACGCCAAAGCCTGGGCCGATTACAATGCGCAGGTAGCCGCGCCGACCAAAGGCAAAAAAGCAACTAACGCTTCCACACTGGAGATGCCGCGCCGGGATATTGAACTGGATGCCTTGTCGGAGATTCTGGCCAAAAAACGGTTCATCACCTGCCACTCCTATGTACAGTCGGAAATTAACATGCTGCTGAAAGTGGCCGATTCACTGGGCTTCAAGGTCAACACGTTTACCCACATTCTGGAAGGCTATAAAGTAGCCGACAAAATGGCGAAACACGGTGTTGGCGGTTCGTCGTTTGCCGACTGGTGGGCGTACAAAATGGAGGTGAAAGACGCGATTCCGTACAACGCAGCCCTGATGAGCCGCGAAGGCGTAACGGTGTCGATCAACTCGGATGATGCTGAAATGGCCCGTCGCCTGAATCAGGAAGCAGCCAAAACAGTATTGTATGGCGGTATGACGGAAGAAGACGCCTGGAAAATGGTGACACTCAACCCCGCTAAACTGCTTCACCTCGACAGCCGGATGGGTAGCATCAAAACGGGTAAAGACGCCGACCTGGTACTCTGGAATAACCACCCGCTATCGATCTACGCCCGTCCCGAGTTTACGATGATTGAGGGTGCTATCTACTACAGCCGCGAAAGCGACGACAAGAACCGCGTAACGATGGAAGCCGAGCGTGCCCGGTTGATCCAGAAAATGCTACAGGCTAAGTCAGGTGGTCAATCTACCGTGCGCCCTACCATGCGCCGTCAGCGGATGTGGCATTGCGAAGATGTTGAGGGTGTGTTCGCTGAAGGAGAGGAAAAGAACTAAAACAGATAAGCACAGAGACGCCGAGCGCACACAGAAAACCCAGTTTGTCTTTGTGTGCTCTGTGCCCCTGCGTTGAAAAAATAGACCATGAGACACATTCTTGTCACCCTACTTGCCCTAGCATCGCTTACGAGCTTTGGCCAGAATCCGGCTCCGGGACGTACCCAGGAGCGGCCGATTGCGCTGATGGGCGCAACCATTCATACAGGGACCGGCCAGGTTATTCAAAATGGCCTGATTACCTTCGATAAGGGCATCATCACCAATGTGGCTGATGCCAGCACGGTACGGCTGAACACCAACGAGATGCAGGTCATCGACGTATCGGGTAAGCACATTTATCCGGGCCTGATTTCCCCCGCTTCGCTGGTGGGGATGCAGGAAATCGCCTCCGTGCGCGCCACCGTCGACTCACGTGAAATCGGGGTGCTGAACCCAAACATACGGTCGCTGATCGCCTATGATTCCGACTCGGAGATCATCCCGACCATTCGCAACAATGGGGTGCTGTTAACACAGGCCATGCCAATGGGTGGTACGGTGTCGGGCTCCTCGTCAATCCTGTATGCCGATGGCTGGAACTGGGAAGATGCCGTTTTGCGGAAAGATGACGGTCTGTGGCTGAACTGGCCAGGCTACTACGCCCGTGAATTCGATTTCGAGACGTTCCAGGCCGCCATCCGGAAAAACGAACGCCGCGACGAAGCCATCCGTGGCTTGCAGGCCACCTTTGCCGAAGCGAAAGCATACGCCGATGGAGCAAGACCTGCGTCAGTAAATCTTCGCTTTGAGGCAATGAAGGGGCTTTTCAAAGGAACGCAAAACCTGTATGTCCGCGCCGATTACGCTAAGGATATCATCGAGGCAGTACGGTTTGCCAAGTCGGCGGGCGTAGTTAAGGTGGTCATCGTTGGGGCAGAAGATGCCAACAAAGTAGCGGGGTTCCTGAAAGAGAACAACGTACCTGTGATCTTGAGCGCGCTGCACCGCCTGCCCAACCGGCAGGACGAGCCAACCGATATGCCTTACCGCCTGCCTGGTATTCTACAGAAGGCCGGTGTGCTGGTTAGCCTGAGCTACGCCGAAGAGTGGTGGCGTACCCGTAACCTGCCGTTTCTGGCGGGTACGGCCGCGGGTTTTGGAGTGACCGATCGGGAAGAAGCCCTGAAGATGATCACGTCGAACACCGCCAAAATTCTGGGGATCGACGGTCAGGTGGGTACGTTGGAGGCGGGTAAGCACGCCACGCTCGTTGTCTCGAAAGGCGACCTGCTCGATATGCGCACCAACTTTGTGGAGCACGCCTTCATCCAGGGCCGCAAAGTCGATCTCGATGATAAGCACAAGCGCCTGTACAACAAGTTCAAGACCAAATACGGTCAGAAGTAAGTCGTAGAGCCGCATGCTTGCGGCTCCTCATGCGTCAGCAATCTATAAGTAGCCTGAGGAGCCGCAGAGATGCGGCTCTACTCTTTTGTGATCAGCGCCACGCAGAAACCGGCGATGCCTTCTTTCCGACCTACGAACCCCATGTGCTCCGAGGTGGTGGCTTTGATGGCAATGTCGTCGCTGGGTACGTTCATCACCTCGGCCAGGCAACTCACCATAGCCGGAATGTGCGGGTTGAGTTTTGGCTCCTGCAGCACCACCGTTACATCGACGTTGCCTACTTCCCAGCCTGCCTCGCGAATCATACGCATGACCTCAGCCAGGAGTACTTTACTGTCGACGCCTTTCCAGCGTGGGTCTTTGTCTGAGAAGTGATACCCGATGTTCCGCATATTGGCGGCCCCGAGTAGCGCATCGCAAATGACGTGGCAGATAATGTCAGCATCAGAATGACCGTAGGCACCGTGCGTGTGCGGAATCTGGATGCCTCCCAGCCAAAACGGATGACCCTCTACGAGTTTATGGACATCGTAGCCTTGTCCAACGCGAATTTTCATGAATGAGTACTAAGCGTAGTTAAGTGAGTCTGAACGGCATCGATGAAAGCTAGTGCAGCCTGTAAACCAGCCTCAGCATCGGCCTGCGTAAAAAGCACATCGACGCTGAGACTGAACCCGCGATTGAGCAATTATGAACGGGTTAAAGATCTGAGTTGCTGTACGATTGGTATCAGGCGGCGGCTTCGGCACGTCGGTAATACAATGTCGAGCTATTTTCGGGACGGAGAATCTGACGGGCTGCCGTCTGAATGGCGTCGGGTGTAACGGCCTGAATTTTCTCGGTTTCCTGATTCACTAGTTCGGGGTCGCCTGCGTTGGCAGCGAAGGCCAGGTTCATGGCCCGGTTTAGTAGTTCTACTTCCGAAAACGCCAACGTCGATTCGGCCTGATTCTTCACCTTCGTTAGCTCCTCGTCGGGTACGTAGTTGTCGATTACTTCCTGCAACACGGTCTGCACGGCGGCATCGGCCTCTTCCAGCGTGACGCCTTCATTCAACGTCCCCTGAACCAGCAATAGACCCGGGTCGATCGACGAGGTTATGTAGGCTCCTACGTTACTGAACAGTGACTGCTCTTTCAATAATTTCTGGTACAGGCGCGACGATTTACTGCGACCCAGCAGATCGCTGAGCAGGTCGGCTTCGGCAAAGCCCGCATCAAACCGGCCAGGCATGTGATAGGCCTTATAAAGTGCATTCAGGGGTACATCGGCGGTAGTCTCGGCAAAGCGGGCGGTAGTTTGGCGCGCTTCGGCAGGCAGGCTACGGATGTAATCTTTCCCGGCCGGGATTGGCTCGAACCACTTCCGGCAAAGCTGCTTCACCTGCTCGGCAGTCACGTTACCGGCAACGACCAGAATGGCGTTGTTGGGCAGGTAGTACTTGTAGAAAAAGGATTTTACATCATCGAGCACCGCATTTTCGATATGACTGATGTCTTTGCCAATGGTGGCCCAGCGGTAGGGATGCTGTTGGTAAGCGAGCGGACGGAGTTTCAGCCAGACGTCGCCGTAGGGTTGGTTCAAATACCGCTGGTTAAACTCTTCGATCACCACTTTCTGCTGTACGTCGAGCACCTGCTGATCGAACGAGAGACTCAGCATCCGGTCAGACTCGAGCCAGAACGCCGTTTCAAGGTTGGCCGACGGCAGGGTAATGTAGTAATTGGTTATGTCGGGGCTGGTAAATGCGTTGTTTTCGCCACCTACCCGTTGCAGAGGTTCGTCATAGCTCGGAATATGCTTTGACCCGCCAAACATCAGGTGCTCGAACAAGTGCGCGAAACCCGTCCGGTTAGGGTCTTCGTCGCGTGAACCAACGTTATAAAGAATATTGACGGCGGCCATTGGTGTGCTGGCATCCTCGTGGACGAATACCTTGAGGCCGTTATCTAAAACAAATTGAGTATATTGAATCATCGAAAATGGTTCGCAAAAGCCGTTATACAGGCTATAAACAAAAGTACACTGTCAGGCGCAGATAGCCATCGCAACTGGTCATCGTGGACCGACAATAAACCATTGACCGTTAAAAACAGTCATACTGGAGTTACTACCTCTTTATGAAACGCATCCTGTTAGTACTTCTGTTCGTTGTTGCTCCTTTTATTGCCCCCGCCCAAATTCTGACTGATCCAGCCGGTCAACAAACGGTAGCTAAAGCACTCAACCATATTTACAATTACGAGTTTGCCGAGGCGGCTCCCTACATCCGTCAAGTTCAAACGAAATATCCGCAAAGTCCGATTGTTCCCGTGTTGCGCGCACTAACGCTTCAATGGCAATACCTGCCTATCAGTGAAAGCCGCACCGTGACTGACCAGTATGTGAAGCAGGTCGAGCTGGCGATTCAGGGTGTCGAAAAGATGATCGACAAAAAGAAAAATGACCCTGAGGCGATCTTCCTGGGGTTAACGGCGCATGGCTACATGTCGATGAAACACAATTTCGATAATGAGACGATGAAAGCCGTCAGTGAATCGCGAAAGGCATATGTCTACATGAAAGACGGATTTGATCTGCTGGATGAAAACGTTGAGTTCTATTTCTCAACGGGTCTTTACAATTATTATGTTGAACGCTACCCGATGGATCATCCGGCGGTGAAGCCCTTTATGTTTTTCTTCAAAGGAGGCGACATCTCCCTGGGATTGAAACAAATGGAGGTGTCGGCCAGGCGGGCATTGTTTACCCGGCCTGAAGCCAACCTGTATCTGGCGCACATTTATGTGAAGCATGAGACGAACTTTCCAAAGGCGGTTGAGCACCTCGATTTCCTGGTTGATAACTACCCGAAGAACCCAATTTTCATGCTCAGGTACGTAGAGGCACTGCTATTGGCGGGGCGGTATACCGAGGGGCAGGCGGCGCTGCAAAAGCTGAAAAAGATGCAGCATAAGTTACTGCCGGCGGCAATTTATACATTCGAAGGAATGCTGGCAGAGCGTCACAGCAAGAATGATTCACTGGCCACATCAGCCTATCAGGCAGCCTTGAAACAGCCGGTGAACATTGCCTACACGCAGGAAGAGCATGGTTTAGCCTACGCTGGGCTGGCCCGGATTGCGGCCCGCGCCAACAACCGAACCCAGGCAAAGGAATACTACAAAAAGGCGCTGGAGGTAGCCGAGTACAAGTTCGTTATTCGGGAGGCTAAGGCGTACAAATAACGACTGCTCACTAAAGGCCTAGTTCGTTCTCGTCAAGGCCGTGATCCCGCGCCGAAAATTTCATGATCTCCAGTACTTCGCGGTAACTGAAAAGCCGTCCGCTCAGGTAATCCTGTTCGTTGGGTTCAGCATACACCTTCTTGCCCTGCAAATCGCGGATGTTCTCGTGAAGGGAGATAATTACGTCATGAAAAAACTCGGTGAATCGTTCGGGAGCGGAGGATAGACGTGGAAAAGCGAAAGCCATTACGCCACTAACCAGCCAGTAGCTGATGAATACGTAATGGCTTTCACCCTATGAAACAGGTTGAAATCTAATTTCTTTTGCTGATCTCGTCGCGAATTTTGGCGGCGCGCTCGTACTCTTCGTTGCCAAGGGCTTCGTCGAGCATCTTCTGCAACTCGTCGACGGTCATGTCTTTCAACTGCTCGCTGAAGGCGCGTGGTGACCGGCTCGAAGTACGTACCAGTTCTTCCTGTTCTTCCTCTTCCTCATCGGCCGAGGCGGTAATGCCCGCTTCAGAAAGAATGGTTTCGTAGGTGAAGATAGATACGCCAAAACGGATACCAATGGCGATGGCATCAGACGGACGGGCATCGACTACCGTTTCCTGCACGCCGTCTGAGCAAACGATACGGGCAAAGAAAATGCCTTCGCGCAGATCAGAAATCACGATCTCGCGCACCGTAAACCCGAAGTTCTTGGCAAACTGCTTGAACAGATCATGAGTCATAGGCCTGTTCGGCACAATCTTCTCAATCTCGATGGCAATGGCCTGTGCCTCGAACATACCAATAATGATCGGTAAACGACGATTACCGTATTCTTCACCTAGTACCAGCGCAAACGAACCCGACTGCGATTGACTCGGCGATAAGCCTAATATCTCTAACTTAATTTTTTCCACGACGCAAAATTAACTGATAGCAGCCTTGTTTGTTCGGTTATTGATGGGATAATCGGACCGTTTGTTCGACAAATCAAGTCACGAAGGCCGGATAACGTACCTGGCCAGCTGACTTCACCACCCAAAAAAAGCTAAAATCAGCCAAAAAGCTACTTCACCTTCACCAGCAAAGTAATGATGTTAGCGGTCATGCCCGTACTGCGCAGGTAGTGGCCATAGCGTAGTTCAAGTGCATTCCAGCCGCGAACACCCATGATGCCGCCCGGTGGCGCATAGCGGACCCCGGAGCCTACAAATTGGGTGGTCATGTTACCAATGTCGTAATCGCTGGTGTAATAGGTCTGGGTTGGACTATGCTGGCCGTAAGGATGAAAATAACGGACCGCCGTTTGGGTATGAAACCGATAAAATGGGCTCACAGACAGAAAGGGGGTCAGCTTTACCGGCACTTCAACACTGGCCGTGTGGGCTACCATGCCCCAGTCATCCAGGTAGAACCGGTAGAACGTTCGGAGAATTGCCCGGTCGCCTTCAAAGTAGTTGGCGCGCAGACTAATCGGAAATTTCAGGCGGGTGCCGGGAAGTTTTTCGGTCGTTACTGCCCCGTTGGTGAAATACACGCGGTGAAACGGCGTACTCAGCAAGCCATCCTGATACGAGGGCTCTGCGGTAGCCAGCATCTGCAACCTTTTGTTTACGACCTGCGATACCGACAGGGCCAGATTGAACGAATTTCGGGGTTTGCTGTCTACTCGAACCCGATCGCCATGAGAGCCCGATCCGTAGTAAGACGGTCGAAGCTCCGATGGGAGAATGGCGTCGTAGGTGTCCAGAAATGCACTGGCGCGAAGACTTACCTCGCGGTTCCGGTCGGCCGAAAGTTTGGCGAATTGCGCCGTGAACCCGTGCGATCGATAATCATACTCTGTTGAATACGAGTACCCTAAGCCTTTGGTGATCCGGCTTTTGGGGTCGAATACCCGCCATGACACGGACGGGTAGATGTGTACATCGCTTTTTGAGGCCGATGATACCGTCAGCGGATCAATATTATCCGATGAAGCTGAGGTGTAGGCGTCGATGTTGACATCGATGTTGAACGTGTGCAGCCGCCCGTATCGATCCGTTTTCGATAATGTTAGGTCGAACGAATTGGCGAAGTCGGTGAGCTTTTCGGTACCGATCCCCCCCGTCACGGCCGATTTATTGCCATCCTGACTGTAGTAACTGGAAACGAAATTGATCTCTTCCACTTTTAGCGGGCGAGCTTCGTACAACGAGCCCGCTTCGGGTTTCGACTGAGCCCAGGCAGTAGCAAAAGAGAGTAACGTGGCGACGGTGAATACGATTTTTTTCATGAAGTGACAGCGGGGGAAAGAGTCGTTTTAGTTACAGCCACAGCCACCGCTGCTCTTACCACCGCTAGCGCCCGACGGCCCTTCCCGGTAGAGGTAGAAACTGCCCTCGAATTTCTCTGATTTGCGGTTCGCCAACTCCATCTCCGAATCGTTGATCCGGTTCTTTTGATACTCTTTCACCGAAACGCAGGACGCTACCGATACCAGCAGCGCACAAATGAAAATGACCGATAGTGCCGTGGGTAGGCAGCGTTTTATGAATGATTTCATTGATGTAAACGAATATTTTTTGACGTAAACAGTCGGTCGTGGTCGTCGATCAGGATGCAGCCGACCTGCGGCATCTGGTCAATCAGGTGCAGGCCTACGCTTCGGCCCATGACCATGACCGGCGTGGCCAGGGCATCGGCAAGCTCGGCGTTAGGCGCCAGAATCGTTACGCTTTTCAAGCCCGTTACCGGATAGCCTGTTCGTGGGTCGATGGTATGGCTGTAGCGTTTGCCTCCAATCAGCACGTATTTCTCATAATCACCCGATGTTGCCACGGCAAACCCGCTGATCGAGAGTGTCGAAAAAGCAGTTTGGCGCGTATTTGGGTCCGCAATGCCGATGGTCCAGGGGGTGCCGTTCGGTTGCATTCCCCAGGCCGTCAGATCACCTGCTGCGTTCACAACACCCGACGTGATGCCCAACTGAGCCATAACGTACCTGGCGCGTTCGGCCGCGTAGCCCTTGCCAATACCCCCAAAGCCAAGGCGCATGCCCTTCTCCCGGAGAAAAACGCTGTGATCGGCTTCGTTCAGGAGCACGTTCCGGTAGTTGATCAGCTGCACCGATTGCCGGGCCGTTTCGCGGTCGGGGAGGGTAGTCATGCTCGTGTCGAAATTCCAGAGCCGCTGATCAATCGAGCCGTAGGTGATGTCAAACGCCCCCTGTGTCAGGGCCGAGAGCTTTAATGACCGACCAATGAGAGCAAACACTTCCTGGTCAACCATCACCGGGGCAATACCCGCCTGCGCATTGATCTGGTTAGTTTGGCTGTCGGGATTAAACGTTGTCAGCAGCGTTTCAATCCGGCTTACCTCATCAACGGCGGCATCGATGCAGGTCTCGGCAAAATCTGCGTCGGGCGTTACCGCGCTGATTTCGAATCGGTTGCCCATCAGCCGCATCACCTTTTTATGCAGCTGACCAGACGGATCAGTGAGCAGCGACGTGCTGGGCATCGATCTGATTGACGAGAGATTGGGCCGTAAGCGTAGCCGGATAGCCAACCCAATGGGTCAATTCCTTGCCGGAATCGTCGATCAGGACGGTGAGCGGAAACTGTCCCTCCGGATTATACCGTTCGGCCAGGCTTTCGTTATGGGTGGTCTGTTGCTGGCTCAACTGGTTCTTTTTCGAGCGGGGAAAATCGGCGCGAACCAGTACCAGGTTTTTGTCGGCGTAGGTCAGAAACACGTCTGATTCAAACACCTCTTTTTTGAGTTTGATGCAGGGCCCACACCAGTCAGAGCCTGAAAAATTGAGCAGAATAAGCTTATGATTGGTCTTGGCCTCTGTTTTGGCCTGTTCCATATTTAGCTGCCACTGCGGTGCTTTGGTCATGCCCAGGATCAGCAGGAAAGCAAGTAGGGATTTCATAGGTAAAAATTGGCGGTTCGGAGGAAAACAAAGACTAGCTATAGACAACCAGCGTGGTGCCGTCGGTAATGACTTTGTAGGCGGTAATTCCGCGACCGGCAAGGCTGTTTCTGCCGGTCCCGTCGATGTTGAACTGAGCGCCATGGGCTGTGCAGTAAAACACGCTGCCGCTGTAGATGACCTGTCGCTTGGGCTCGTGGCTACAAGTCTGTGTCACAGCCGCATAGGAAGTTGCACTCACCTTGGCTACCACAATGCCGCTTGAAACAAGGTACCCGCCAACATTTTTCAGGGCGGTTGCTGTAGCGAGGTTGATTTTAAGCAAGGGGTTTTTCACGCCAAGTACATCCGTTGAAGACGCTGTGGTGCTGGTTGGCGTACTAACCGACGTACTGGTCGACGACGTTACTGTTGTGCCATTTGGGCCGGTAACTGGCTGGCCTTGCGCGTTTAGTGTCAGTGCAGGTACGTAGGTATCTTCTTCGTGCACACAGGATGTGAGTACGGCCATCAAGGCCGCGCCCCGAAAGCCGAGGTTCTTAAGAAATGTGTAGCGATTCATAGGGTATACAAGCTGCGCCGGTTATACACGATGTTACGCACCATCTGCCTGGTTTGTTGCTTGACAGAACATTAAATAGTGATAAAAAAAGGCCTGCTTACCAAACGTCATGGTAAGCAGGCCTTTTTGACGAGCAGCTAAGCGGCTAAGCTCAGACTGAAGTACGTCAGTATGTGAGGCTTACAAGGCCTGAACAGCCTTCGTCAGCTTGGGCAGAATCTCAAACACATCGCCCACGATACCGTAGTCAGCCGATTTGAAGAACGGCGCATCTGGGTCTTTATTGATCACCACGATCACCTTCGACGAGTTTACGCCCGCTAGGTGCTGAATGGCTCCTGAGATACCGGCAGCGATGTACAGGTTCGGGCTTACCTTGATACCCGTCTGACCAACGTGCTCATGGTGAGGGCGCCAATCGAGATCCGACACGGGTTTCGAGCAGGCGGTAGCCGCATGCAGCGCTTTCGCTAAGTCTTCAACGATGCCCCAGTTTTCTGGACCTTTCAACCCGCGCCCAGCTGAGACAACGAGGTCGGCTTCAGGCAGCAGAATGTCTCCGGTTGCTTTCTCCGTGTTAGTCACTTTGAGCACAAAATCGCTGTCAGCAACGGTCGGGGTGAATCCTTCTACGCTGGCTGTGGCGTCAGTTTCTTCGGGCGCAATGGTGTTTTTCTTGATCGCCAGAATTTTTACATCGGCTTTCAATTCATTGTAGGCAAAGGCTTTACCCGTATAGATGCTGGTCTTCACACGGAAACCGCTGCTCAGGTCGGGTAAGTCGATCACGTTCGGCGCCAGACCTGCTTTCAGCTTGCCAGCCAGACGTGCAGCCATCGCGTCGCCCAGCGACGATTTAGCCAGCACTACTACTTTTGCGCCTTCCTGTTGGGCGGCGGCGGCCACCACCGAGGCATAAGCCATACCGTTTACTTCGTTCAGTTTGCTGTCGGCGGCGTGCAGCACCTTCGTGGCACCAAATCGGCCTGCCGTGGCAAGCTCGCCCTGATCGGCCGCACCGATTACGATCGCCGTCGCCGACGTACCCAGCATACCAGCTACTTTAGAGCCGTAGAAAATGGCCTCCTGTGAGGACTTTTTGAGCTTCCCTTCGTCGAGTTCAGCAAAGATTAGGACAGACATAAAAAGGTTGGTGTTTACTGTTTGACGTTCGATGTTGTTTTGCCTGACGTTGCGCGTCCTATTGCCGTGCAACGTCAACCTGTTACCCTCAAACCTCAACCATCTATTAGATGACTTTCGCTTCGGTGCGGAGGAGCGTGATAAGCGTCTCTGCTTCGTCGGCGGGGATCATTTTAACACTGCCGCGAGGGGCAGGCATTTCGTAGCTGGCTACAGCCGTGAGCGAATCCTGACCGGCGGGCTGAACAATTTTCAGTGGCTTGGTCCGGGCCGTCATGATACCGCGCATGTTCGGGATTTTCCATTCAGCAATTGGCTCCTGACAACCCAGTACCAGCGGCAACTGGGCCTCCAGGTCTTCTTTGCCACCCTCAATTTCGCGGGTCATCTTGGCCGTGTTACCGTCGATGTCGAGCTTCATAACCGGCGAGATTGAAGGTATACCCAACATTTCGCCCACGATACCATGCACCTGTCCACCGTTATAATCGATCGACTCGCGACCCATCAGAATCAGGTCATACTGCGTTTCCTTAGCGATAGCGGCGATTTGCTCGGCCACGAAGTAAGCGTCGATTGGCTCGGCGTTGACCCGGATGGCATCGTCGGCACCAATGGCCAGGCACTTGCGGATTACCGGCTCGGCATCAGCTTCACCCACGTTGAACACCGTTACCGATGCACCCAATTTCTCTTTCAGCTCAACGGCCCGTGCCAGCGCATAGTCGTCGTAGGGGCCGGTGATGAACTGCACCCCTGCTTTATTGAACTTGGTGTTATTATCGGTGAACGTAATTTTGGTCGTTGTGTCGGGTACACTCGTGACGCAAACTAAGATTTTCATAGACTGTAGTTTAGTTTGATGTTTTGCGTTTGATGTTTGATGTGGCGTTGCGGAAACGAAGAGGTTGTGCGATAGCGGCACAACAGCAAACGTCAAACGCAAAACATCAAACGCACCTTCATTGCTGCGAAATTACGCATGATCACTTAAATAGTATGCATGCATACTACTTTTCTTACTAACTCATGAATCAGGAACGTATCCAACAACTCCTTCAGTTTGTCCAAGATGAACCCGGCGAACCCTTTAATGTTTATGCCCTCGGCATGGAATACCTGACGGAGAACCCCAGTCAGGCACAGCACTACTTCGAGCGGCTGCTCACTGACCACCCGCAGTACCTGCCTACGTACTACCACGCCGCTCAACTCTACGTTGATCTGGGGAACCGTGCTAAAGCCGCTGAACTCTACGATTTTGGGCTGCTGCTGGCCAAGCAGCAAGGCAACGTGAAAACCTTCGATGAGTTGAACCGCGCCTTCCGCTCTTTCAAAGACGATGAAGACGATTTGTAGCGTGTAGGCTCAGGTACGTTGCTGGTACGTTTTGGCCGACTTGTTTTCCTAGTAACTGTACTGGGACAAAGCTTTTTTCTGCCCCTTGTAGCGGGAAATAAAACATTGAAGGCTTCGTCAGGTTTGCCCTAAAACGAAAAAACAGACCAATGAAACAGGCTCCTGACGATTTTAAGCCATTGCCATACAGCCCATCGTATGAACAACCGGCTCCCGACGAAGCAGAAACCATCCAGGAAATCATTGCTACAATGGCAGAGATTCAGCAGAAAACCTATAAGTCGCAGGGCCATGCTATACGCAGTGTGCACGCCAAAAGTCATGCGCTGCTGAAGGGTGAACTGCAGGTGTATGATAACTTGCCTCCTTACCTCGCGCAGGGGCTTTTTGCCAAGCCCGGCACGTACCCGATTGTGGCCCGTATTTCCACGCAACCGGGTGATGTATTGCCCGACAGCGTATCGACGCCCCGTGGTATTTCCTTCAAGGTGTCGGGCGTGGAAGGCGAGCGCCTGCCGGGTTCAGATGAGCAGGATACGCAGGATTTTATTCTGGTAAATAGCCCTGTTTTCCCGAAAAAGCTAAAAGAATTCCTAAGCGGTTTAAAGCAATTCGATGCGCTGACGAACAAAGCCGAGGGCTTCAAAGAAGGGCTTTCCAAGGTGCTTCGGGCTGCCGGTGAAGTGGTTGAAAAAGTGACTGGTTCTGATGCGGGCGTAATGGCCGGTATGGGCGGGCAACTCGCCACGCACCCCATGGGCGACACCTACTACTCGCAGGTGGCTTTTTTATACGGTGATTACATGGCCAAGTTCTCTCTGACGCCAGTAACGTCTAACCTGACATCACTCAAAGACAAATCCATCGATATCGACAGTGACGATTACGCCCTGCGCCACTTATTGCAGGAATTTTTTGCCGGTAATGGTGGCGAGTGGGAACTGGGCGTTCAGCTATCGACCGATATTGAAAAAATGCCGGTAGAGGACGCGTCGGTAGAATGGCCGGAAGAAGAAAGTCCTTACCTCACCGTTGGCAAGGTTACCATATCGCCCCAAATAGGCTGGTCAGACGAAAAATCGGCGGTGGTAGACGACAAGATGTATTTCAGCCCCTGGCATGGACTGGCCGCTCACCGTCCGCTGGGCGTCATTCAGCGGGCACGTCAGGCGACCTATAAAGCATCAGCCGATTTCCGCCGGAATATGTACGGTAAATCAGCGGATCCGGCAGATGTGAAGTAAGATCAGTGTGCTCACTCAGTGTAGGACGTTCTACAGAAGGTCAACCGCCAGAAGTTTCTTTTAGTGACCCTCTGGCGGTTGTGCGTGTCTGCCCGACGATCACCATTTTTCGTAACAAACGTATGAATCAGAATACCCCACCGGAAGAATTTACTGGTGATCTGGAACTAGGCAAACCCAAAACAGAAGCGGCCGGTATGACGGCCATTGCCAAATCGTTTGAGCATGTGTTGCGCGGCACGGGCGTTGGTCGTGGCTGGAAGGCCCTTGTCAATCTGAATCAGAAAGACGGGTTCGATTGCCCTTCCTGCGCCTGGCCTGACCCTGATGGGAAGCGCTCGGCTATTGCTGAGTATTGCGAGAGCGGGGCCAAAGCGGTAGCCGATGAGGTCATGACCAAACATACAGCTTCGCCCGTGCTGTTTCAGCGGTACTCGGTGGCTGACCTGCTGGAAAAAAGCGACCTCTGGCTAGGGCAGCAGGGCCGATTGACCCAGCCCATGATTCTAAGGCCCGGAGCCACCCACTACGTACCGATCGAGTGGCCCGACGCCTTTCAGCTCATTGCCGATCAACTCAACGCGCTCGACTCACCGAACGAGGCCATTTTCTACACCTCGGGCCGAACCAGCAACGAAGCCGCTTACCTCTACCAGCTCTTTGTGAAGATGTTCGGGACCAATAATATGCCCGACTGTTCCAACATGTGCCATGAATCGACCACCGTTGCCTTGACGGAGACGCTAGGATTGGGGAAAGCAACGGTGACATACGAGGATTACGAAGCCGCCGACGTAGTGATGATTATGGGGCAGAATCCGGGTACGACGGCTCCCCGAATGCTGACGCCGATGGAGAAGATGAAGCGCAACGGCGGGAAGATCATCGCCGTCAATCCGTTGCACGAAGCAGGACTGCTGGCGTTCAAATACCCGCAAAGTCCGCGCGATATGCTGTTGGGCGGCGAAAAACTGACCGACGTATTTCTGCAGGTACGTATCAACTCCGATCTGGCGCTGCTGAAGGCTATGTGTAAGCTGTTGCTCGAAGAAGAGAAAAAGGCGCCGGGAAAGGTGCTCGATAAGCACTTCATTGACACGTACACATCGGGCTATGAGGACTTTGTAAAAAGTCTTGACCATTTCGATCTCAATGATCTGGCCGCTCAGTGTGGGCTAACGGTGGCTCAGATTCAGGAAGCCGTCGATCTGTTCAAATACACGCCCAAACTGGTAATCATTTGGGCAATGGGGTTGACGCAGCATAAAAACGGCGTTGCCACCATCAGTGAGCTCATTAATCTGCTGTTGCTGAAAGGGAGTATCGGCATCAAAGGGGGAGGAGCCAGCCCCATTCGCGGACACAGCAACGTGCAGGGTGACCGAACGATGGGTGTGTATGAAAAACCGAAACCCGAACTGCTGGCAGCACTGGAAAAGGAATTCAAGTTTACCCCGCCTCACGAGCATGGCTACGATGCCGTGGCCGCAGTGAAGGCCATGCATGAAGGGAAAGCCAAAGTCTTCTTCGGACTGGGTGGCAATTTCGCGATGGCCGTATCCGATACGAATTACACGGGTGAGGCACTTCGGCGGTGCAAACTGACCGTGCACGTATCGACCAAACTGAACCGGAGCCACCTGATTCACGGCGAAACTGCGCTGATTCTACCCTGTCTGGGTCGTACCGATCAGGATGTGCAGGCAACCGGGCCGCAATTTGTTAGTTGCGAAAGCACCACCGGCGTAGTGGCACAGTCGCACGGGGTAGTGGAGGCGGTTTCCCCCCATCTGAAAAGCGAGGTGGCCATTGTGGCTGGGCTGGCTAAAGCCACGCTGAACGGGAGGTCGACCGTAGATTGGGATAGTCTGACGGCCGATTATGACCGGATCCGCGAACTCATCGCTAAAACCGTCGACGGGTTTGAGAGCTACAACGAGAAGGTGCGCAAGCCGGGCGGATTTTACATTCCCAACGGCCCCCGCCAACGGGACTTCGCCAAAACCAGTGACGGGAAAGCGCAGTTTACGGTCAACGTACCCACGCGTCATGAGCTACAAACGGGTAACCTGCTGTTGATGACCATTCGCAGTCAGGATCAGTTCAACACAACCGTTTATGCGAATGACGATCGCTACCGGGGTGTCTACAATGAACGCCGGGTGGTCTTTATGCATGCCGACGACATCGCCAATCTGGGTTTACAGGAAAAACAGGTGGTTGATATGCACAGCACGTATGATGGCATGACCCGCACCGCCCATCGTTTCATTGTGGTGCCCTACGACATTCCCCGTGGCTGCGTAGCCGCTTATTATCCGGAAACCAATGTGCTCGTGCCCATCGATCAGATGGCAGAAAAAAGCAATACGCCTATATCCAAATCAATTGTGGTCACGATAACGCCGACAAACGAGTAGTCGTAGTGCTGATTTTGATAGGGTAAGTGCCCGAAAATCCAGTGGCGGCGACCTGCCTTAGGCGTACTCGGGAAGAGCAATGTCATCATCCTTTTGCTCGGCTTTGGGCTTAGAACTAAACAGGCTAACCAGTTTCTGGACCGGCTTGCTGGCGACAACCCCAGCTACCGTGTTCAGAACGGACACGCCTAACTTCGTACTTGGGTAGACCAGCCCAGGCACACCCGGCGGTAATTTCTGAACGGCCTCGACGTACGGCCGCATACGTTTTTCGTAAGCGGCAAAGGCATCCTGATGGCGTTCGTGGCTGGCCAACTCCCCGGCTAGTAGGTAGGCGCCAACCATGGCCAGGGTAGTGCCTTTGCCGGTCAGCGGAGTGGGGCAGTAGGCCGCGTCGCCAATCATCGCTACCCGACCAACTGACCATCGAGGCGCTTTTATCTGCCCAATTTTGTCGAAGTACACATCCTGGGTGTCATCAATGGCGTTGCTGATCCGGTCCGCTTCCCAACCCGCACCGGCCAGTTTGGTTTTCAATACGCTTTTCTGCTCGGCGGGCGACAGCTTCTCATATGCTTCGCCAGGTTCCATAAAAGCAACTGATGCGCGTATGGTACCCTGATTGTCGGGGCGGAGCATAACGATCCGACGGTCAACGGCCGTATACCAGCGCCACCAGTTATTGTCTGATTCCTTCCTGGGAATGGTCAGGTAAGCGGTGTACAGCCCCAGGTAGTTGAACAGGGGTTCCTCGCCAAACACCAGTCGGCGGGTACTCGATCGGACACCGTCGGCTGCGATAACAAACTGAAAACGCTCCGTTTTTCCGCTCGAAAAGGTCACGGCAACATCCTCGGGGTGCTGCTCCAGACCCGTGATTGAGTCACCGAACCGATAAGTTACTGCCTCCTTTGTCGCCTCGTACAGAATGCTGACCAGGTCGCCCCGCAGAATTTCCAACTCCTGGGTTCCACTCATCGAGCTTTCTTTGGGAAAGGCAGCAGCTACCTGATTAGTCTGGCCAATAAACTGCAACCCAACCTCACCTGTATTGGCCGCCCGAATCGCGGCTTCAATCCCCATTTTCTGCGCAATTCGCTGAGCTGGTCCGTTGACATCGATGTTCTGGCCGCCCAGGCGCAGGAAATTCGAACGTTCAATAACGGTGACCTCGAAGCCATATTTAGCCAGCCAGAAGGCCAGTGTAGGGCCTGCAATACTAGCTCCTGAAATAAGTACTTTCTTGGCTTGGGGTGGGGCCATAGCTGGTAAACGGGTATAGGTGGAAAGTAAACCGTATCGTTTCAGAACTGGTTATCAAATGAACTGTTCAGCATAATGGGACCACTTAGTAGTGCGGCGGTTGAGTTCCTCCATTCGGCTTAAACGTACGTCAATTGTAGAAAGTCAACTAGTGCCGTCGTTGTTTTACTCGTTTGCTAAGACAGACTTTAAAGCGCTTGACATACCGTTCATTGTTCGTGCGTATTTTGCGCCAATGAAAATCACTGGCGTAACGCTCTACCACTATAACATTGCGCTGAAGGCACCCATTGCTATTTCGCTGGGCACCATCGATGCGGCCCGTAATATCCTGGTCCAGCTTGACACGGATACCGGACTGACGGGCTGGGGCGAAGGGTCACCGTTCTGGATGATCGTGGGCGAAACGCAGGCATCGGGCATGGCGGCGGCGCAGGACATGGCTCGCCTGTTGATCGGCCGTGACCCATTGGCTATTGAAAGTTGTCTGCAAGCTATTTTGCGGTACCTGCCCGGCCACCCAACTACCCGCTCGGCGTTCGATATGGCCCTGTATGACCTGGCTGCCAAAGCCGCCGATATGCCCCTCTACCAGTTTTTGGGCGGTGAGAAACGGACTTTGGTAACCGACGAAACTATCTACCTGAACGACCCCGAACGCATGGCCGAAGACGCCCGGCGTATCGAGGCAAATGGGGGAGAGGCAATCAAGGTAAAAGTAGGCACTACGGCCCAGGCCGACCTCGACCGGCTGGCCATGATTCGGCAGGTGATCCGCTACGAAACGCCCATTCGCCTGGACGCTAATCAGGGGTGGGACGTACCCACTGCTCGCGCTGTGCTTGCCCGTATTGGCGACTGGAACGTACAATACTGCGAGCAGCCCATCGCAAAGACGAACGTACCCGGTTTGCGCCTCCTGCGCCAGCAAACGAATGTGCCCATCATGGCCGATGAATCGGTGTTTGACGCGACCGATGCCATTCGGCTGGTACGCGACGAGGCGGTGGATTACCTGAACCTCAAGCTCTCGAAAAGCGGCGGTTTGTACGAAGCGCTGAAGATCAACGCCATTGCCGAGGCAGCTGGTATGGCCTGTATGATTGGTTGCATGTCGGAGTCACGGCTCGCCCTGACGGCTAACGCGCACTTTGCGTCGGCCCGCCAGAATATTCGTTTCTGCGACTTAGATGCCTGTTTCGAGCATGCCGAAGACCCGGTGCTGGATGGTATCACCTACGATGGCTACCTCATTTCGCTTCCCGACGTACCTGGCATTGGTGCCGAAGTTGACCCCGTATTTCTGGCAACCTGCGCATCTATTCGGTTGGCATAGCGCTCAGTACCGAAGCGGAGCAGCGTCCGGCCTCAGCTTCGGCAAATGGTGTCTCATTCATTAACTTCCAAGCTGAAACCGGACACCGTTCCGCTTCGATACTACATCTACCACATCCACCATATGCCTGTCACGATTACTACCACCCAAACCGACGACGATCTGCGGGGGCTACTGGCGCTGCAACAACGCAACCAAGTACGTAACCTCACACCCGAACAACAGCAGAAGCAGGGGTTCGTAACGCTTGTTTACACGTTCGAGCAGATGAAGAAAATGCATGACGCTGCCCCAACCGTGATAGCCAAAGACGGAGACGAGGTAGTTGCCTACGCCATTACAACGGTGCCCGAGGTGCGCGCCGACGTACCTGAGCTTGCTGCTCTGTTTGAGCTGATCGATACCCTGCCTTATGAGGGGAAACTGCTGGCCCACTACCCATATTATGTGGTAGGGCAAGTGTGTGTCGATGCGCGCTACCGGGGGCAAGGCCTGTTCGATAAGCTCTATGCACACCATAAAGAGTTGTACCAGGATCGCTACCGCCTGTTCATCACCGATATCTCCGCGCGCAATACCCGTTCACTGCGGGCGCATCAGCGGGTAGGATTCAAGTCTGTTCATTCTTTCCATGAGCCTACCGCCAATGAAACCTGGGAGGTGGTGGTGTGGGATTTTTTAATCTAGTCAGTCGTCATTGTCGTCAGTCAATTGGCACTTGCCTATTTATGCTGTCAGCCTTGGTTAGCGGAGTTGCGCTAATTGACTGACTTTTCGTACATGCAAAAAACGCTTTATCTCTGTCTGTTCGCTACCTCATTGCTGGCTCAGCGAGTTCCTTCGGCATCGTCTACACCCAACCAGTTCACGGTTAGCACCAATCCGGTTGAGCAGGGGTTCTCGCCCGAGCGGCTAAAGCGGGTCGACGCGCTGTTACAGGGGTTTGTCGATCAGGGCCTTGCTCCCAATGCCGTTGCACTAGTGGCGCGTAACGGAGAAATTGTGTTGCATAAGGCGTACGGCTACAGCAATCTCGCCGCGAAAACGCCCGCCCGTACATCCGACATTTACCGCATTGCCTCGCAGACGAAGGCCATCACCACTACCACGCTGATGACCCTGTTTGAAGAAGGGAAATTCATGCTCGATGAGCCGATCTCGAAGTACATCCCAGCGTTTAAAAATCCGGTGGTGCTGGTTAGCTACCTCAAAAATGACCCGGTAAAAGGCGCGTACCAAACTCGTCCGGCCAAGTCAGAAATCACGATAAGGCAGTTGCTCTCGCACAATGCGGGTATTCCCTACGAACACCCGCTCGACCAGCGTCCCGAGTTTAAAATTCCATTTTTTGGGTCGAAGGAGCCTGATAAACTGGAAGATGTGGTGAATAAACTGGCAAAGCGCCCACTATTGAAAGACCCCGGTGATGGATTTACCTACGGCCTGAGTACGGATGTTATCGGGCGGCTGGTCGAAATCCTTTCCGGAGAATCGCTCGAGGTGGCTATGCGCAAACGCGTACTCGATCCACTGGGCATGAACGACACCCACTTTTACCTGCCACCCGGTCAGGCAGGGCGATTGGTGGAGCTGTACACCAAGAATGCCGGCGAGCCGCTCAAGGTTAATGCCAACGATACGTATCGCACCTTTGCCGTGCTGGGTGCCAAGACGTATTTTTCAGGTGGAGCCGGGCTGGTTGGCACGGTTGAGGACTACGCCAAATTCTGCCAGTTACTGCTAAACGGAGGTACGTTTAACGGAAAGCGTATTCTGGCCCGAAAGACCGTCGATCTGATGCTGCGGAATCAGATCGGTGAGGCCAACGTGTGGGACCGGCAGGATAAATACGGCCTTGGTTTTCAGTTGATCACGACAAACAGCCACTACGGCGATCAGGCTACGCCGGGCTCGTTTACCTGGGGCGGCATGTACTGTTCAGAGTACACGATTGATCCGGCCGAAAACCTGATAATGCTGGTCTATACCAACATACACCCCTATGCGCAGTACGGCGATTTTGTCCGTAAATTCAGAGTAGCGGTGTACCAGGCGTTAGAGTAGCGATTTTGTAATCTGGCCGGGAAGACTGAAATTTAAAGCTGCGGGACTATGCCGCTAAACGGACCCGGTATCTTTGCCCTCACTAAGACCCACCACAACCCAGTTGATTTTTTGCACTTCTCATGAAACTAAACATTACAACTAAAATCGTCATTGGCTTTGTGCTGGGCGTTCTGATTGGTCAGATTTTACACAGCAGTTACGATGTCGCTACCGCCGAAGCTATCGGTCAGAAATTTCAGGTAGTGAGCAAAGTGTTCCTGAAGCTGATCAAGATGATTATAGGCCCGCTCGTTTTCTCGACACTGGTCGTCGGCATTGCCAAACTAGGCGATTTTAAAGTAGTGGGTCGAATCGGGATCAAAACACTTGGGTATTTCTATTTCGCCACCATCCTCTCGCTTATCATTGGGTTGCTGGTCGTTAACGTAACCAAGCCCGGTAGCATTCAGAGCTGGCCACGTCCGGCCGCAGGTACGTCGATTGGCGTCGAGGGCAAGAAGCTGAATTCGATCGAAGAGTTTATCCTCCACATCTTCCCCGACTCGGCATTCCGGGCACTGGCCGAGAACGAGATTCTGCAAATTGTGGTGTTTTCGCTGTTCTTCGGTGTAGCCCTGGGTGCTATTGGCGACAAAGGCAAGTCGATCACCAAGGCGCTGGACGCCCTGAGCGAATTGGTTTTCAAGATGGTTGGGTACGTGATGCAACTGGCCCCATTCGCTGTATTGGGTGCTATGGCAGCGGTAGTGGCGTCGAAGGGACTGAGCATTCTGGCGTCGTATGCCTATCTGCTGGTGTGTTTCTACGGAGGGCTACTATTCTTCATCTTCGTAGTGCTGCTCGCCATTTGTACGGTAATGAAAATTCCGTTCTTCCGCCTGCTGAAAGCCATGAAAGCGCCGCTCCTGCTTTCCTTCAGTACGGCTTCGTCGGAGGCATCATTGCCGCAACAGATCAAGGTGCTGGAGAATTTCGGTATCTCGAACCGCATCATTGGCTTTGTGTTGCCGCTGGGCTATTCCTTTAATCTCGACGGGTCGATGATGTACATGACCTTTGCCACGGGTTTCATTGCGCAGGCGTACGGCATACCGCTGACGCTCAATCAGCAGATTTTTATGCTGCTGACGCTGATGATCACCTCGAAAGGCATCGCCGGTGTTCCCCGTGCCTCGCTGGTCGTCATTGCCGGTACGCTGGCCCAATTCAACCTGCCCGTCGAAGGGCTGGCGCTCATTCTGGGCATCGACCCCTTCCTCGACATGGGCCGCTCGGCAACGTCGGTAATGGGTAATGCCGTAGCCACCACGGTAGTAGCCAAGTGGGAAGGCGAACTTGACCTGAACCACGTACCTGTGCTGGATACCGAGTAGGCTACACGACGGATTTCAGTCTATTTAGTAGAGTAAAACGGACTGAAGTCCGTGGTACAGGGCGACTCGTACCTGCTAATCCCACCAAAAATTCGTACCTTTGCGGCTTAATTTCAGCCACAACGAACGCGAATGATATCAGTATCGAACGTCTCGCTGCGCTACGGCAAGCGGGTACTCTTTGACGACGTAAATATAAAATTTGTGCCCGGTAACTGCTACGGCGTTATTGGTGCCAATGGTGCGGGTAAATCAACGTTTCTGAAAATCCTCTCTGGTGAGATCGAGCCGCAAACCGGTCAGGTGACTATGGGTGTTGGCGAGCGGATGTCGGTGCTTAACCAGAACCAGTTTGCCTTTGACGAATTCCCGGTGCTGCAAACGGTGATCATGGGTAACAAGCGCCTGTATGAGATCATGCAGGAGAAGGACGAGCTCTACGCCAAAACCGAATTTACCGATGCCGACGGCGAACGTGCCGGGGTACTGGAGTCGGAATTTGCCGAGATGAACGGCTGGGATGCCGAGTCTGACGCTGCTTCGCTGCTGTCGGGGCTGGGCATAACCGAAGACCTGCATTACACGCAAATGGCCGATCTGAACGCTTCTGAAAAGGTGCGTGTGCTGCTGGCCCAGGCCCTGTTCGGTGATCCGGACATTCTGCTCCTCGACGAACCGACCAACAACCTTGACGTTGAATCCGCCATCTGGCTGGAAGGCTTCCTGGCCAACTTCAAGAATACGGTGATTGTGGTATCCCACGACCGTCACTTCCTTGATCAGGTGTGTACGCATATTGTTGACATCGACTTCTCGAAAGTGAAACAGTATGCCGGTAACTACACATTCTGGTACGAATCGAGCCAGTTGGCCCTGCGTCAGCGCCAGGATCAGAATAAGAAGACCGAAGACAAGCGGAAAGAATTAGAAGAATTCATTCGTCGTTTCTCGGCCAACGCCTCAAAGTCTAAGCAGGCCACGAGCCGTCAGAAACTGCTGGAAAAGCTGACGATCGAAGACATCGCCTATTCATCACGGAAGTACCCGTACATTCATTTCAAGCCGGAGCGTGAACCTGGTGACCAGATTCTGACGGTCGACAACCTGTCGTACACGGGCGAAGATGGCCAGAAGCTGTTCAGCAACGTATCGTTCTCGATGAACCGGAATGATAAGGTGTTCCTCTACAGCCGCGATAGCCTCGCCGTAACGGCCCTGCTCGACGTACTGTCGGGCACAAAGCAGGCCGATTCGGGTACGTTCAAATGGGGAGTAACGATTACCAATGCTTATTTCCCCAACGATACCGGCCGTGACGCCTATTTCCAGGCTGCCGATGACCTGAACCTGGTCGACTGGCTGCGTCAGTATTCGGTCGAGAAAGATGAGTCGTTTATCCGGGGTTTCCTGGGTCGGATGCTGTTTTCGGGCGAAGAGTCGCTGAAGAAGGCGTCGGTCTTGTCAGGGGGTGAGAAAGTACGTTGTATGTTGTCGCGGATGATGCTGTCGGGTGCCAACGCCCTGATGCTCGACGAGCCAACCAACCACCTTGATCTGGAATCGATCGAAGCAGAAAACCGGGGTCTGATCGAGTTCAAAGGCCCGGTGCTGTTCTCCTCGCATGACCATCAGTTCGTGCAGACCATTGCCAACCGTGTGATCGAGTTATCACCAACCGGTATGCTCGACAAGCTGATGACGTACGACGAATTCATTGCCGATCCGCGCGTAAAGCAGCAGCGGGAAGAATTATATAAACAAGTAGCATAAACTAAAAATGGTTTGTGGTTTGTCGGTTGGGGTTTGATGTTGCGTTGCTAATTCACTGTATTCTGGAGTAGCAGCGCAACATCAAACTCCAACTGACAAACCACAAACCTGATTTTCCAATGAAAGCTCTAATGAACACCGATCGTGGTACAATGACGATCGAATTTTTCGAGAAAGACGCACCGGGTACGGTTGCCAACTTTGTGAAACTGGCTAAATCTGGCTTCTACGACGGCGTCGTATTCCACCGGGTGATCCCTAACTTCATGATCCAGGGCGGTGACCCAACCGGCACTGGTGCTGGTGGCCCCGGCTACAGCATTCCCTGCGAACTGAATGGCGACAACCAGTACCACGACCGTGGCGTGTTGAGCATGGCGCACCGTGGCCGTAACACCGGTGGTTCGCAGTTCTTCATTTGCCATAACCGTCAAAACACGGCTCACCTTGACCGGAATCATACCGTATTCGGTAAAGTAACCGACGGCATTGATCTGGTCGATCAGATTAAGCAGGGCGACAAAATTCAGTCGATCACGATCACTGAAGAAGCTGAAGCGTAGGCTATAGCCCTTTTTTCAGGAGCCCCGCCAGACTTCTGGCGGGGCTTTTTTGTGGGTACGTTGCCAGACTGACCGTCCTACAGGTAATAAAGTTTTCAGGATGGCAGTACCAGCTATTAGCCGGGTTTACTAAGCTGGCTTAGGCCCGTTGTAAATCGTCATGATCGTGTCATTGTACTCAAAATAGCCGTAACTCGATACCTGGTCTTTCAGCACCTGTTCGCCAATAAACGTTAGTACGGCTGTTCGTTGCGATAAGGGGAGCTTAGTTTGACTTACCCAGAAACGGGGCTCGGGTATGCCAATAATGACTAAGGCCGGTGAGAGCGCAAATTCGTACCACATGGTAAAGCAGGATTCAGGGCTATCGTAATAGATTGTGCCGCCACGACCATCCTGGGCATACCGTAAGCGCGGACCGATGCCAGTAGTTGAGGGACGATTGGATGGGTTCATAATAATTGAGTGGCTCGTAGTTGGGAGTGGTCGACTAGTTCTTAAGCTTAGCCAGGCCTCGATGGTAAACCGATGCGAATAAGATACAGTATACCTAACATTTGTCACTGGTAGACAGTGATTTACCGTAGAACGGTGAGCCGTGCATTAATTACCGTGTTGGGTAAGCCATGCGTCTACGGCTCCAGTTGCTGTGAAGCGAACATCCTTGAACTGATCAGGGCGGGGCGTATCCAGCGCTTGTTTGAGTTGAACTACAGCAGGATAGAACGTACTGCTTTTGCCGGGAAACTGCATATCGATCGCACGCAGCAGGTTGTCGATGCCGTACATGTCGAAGCTCCAATGTTGCAGGTTATTACTATCAGTTATGTCGGCTTTAATCGTTTCTGCCAACCACAGGATACTCTGGTTTAGGGGTGCTTCGAATTGTTGAGGATGCGCTACAGGGTTGCCATCCAGGAAGTAGTAAACCTGCTGATAGGATTGTTTACTGGTCAGCAGAGCCAGTAAGTCAGCTTCCCAATTGGGGTGACTCTTAACTTTGTTTACTGCCGCTTCCCGCGTGTCGGTGGGACGTACCTGCGATGTTTGGCTCAATAAGCCATAGATCGAGTCAGTAGGTTTGTGAGCAGCAATTTCATCAAGTACTTTTTGGTGCCAGAGCTCGTCGCGCTGTTGCTCTTCAGCCATCACCCGTGTAGCGGTTTGGACTGAATCACGCAGATAACCAGTCACCAGACCGGCACTATAGATACTACTGAAAAGAAAACCAGTATAAAAAATGCTTCTCAGGGCACCCTGTGACAGGTTTTGCGCCAGTTGACTATTGAGCGAAAAGAAACAGGCACCCAACCAGAACAAAGGAATCCAGATCTGGGCACGGTGAATGGCCAGCCAGTGTAAAAATTCTGGGTACGTATCTCCATCGGTGTGCCACTCCCAGGTAAACACGGCGCAGAAAAAGGCTGTCAGTGCCATGCCGAGCCAGGCGATCAGACTTACTCCTGTACGGGCCTCTGAACTGCCAGCCAGCCAATGAAGATTACCTTTCACGAGCAGCGTAATCGTTAAGGCCAGGCTACTCAGAGTCAGGCCGAGGCCCCAAAATACGAGTGCCAATCCGTAGCCCATGCCACCGCTTTCGCCACCTAGGTTAGGCTTACTGGCCGTGAGCAATGCCAGTCCGATGTAGCACAGTACAGTCAGACAAAAGAAGATGTAGGCCATTCGTCGTGAGATTTGGTGGTGCTTTCAGTAGTTACGCTTCTGGATAGCGTCAGTTCTCTATCCCGCCACTATTCTGCCTGGCCTGCTGTGGGGTAGCGGCCAATCGCTTTTACTACTTTCGTCAAAGTTAGACGACCTACTAAAACACGGAGTACTATATTGATTATCAGGTAAAACTCCAGGGATTTCGCAGCTTGTTGACCGCTTTGGCGTTCGTTCCGTCGGCTGGCTATGTCAAGCCATCGTCTGGCAAGACCAAGTAGAGGTGAGCCCTAATCGTTGACAGGGCTATCAAACAAAATTCACTATAGGATGATGGGCCTTGTGCGATTGAAGCACTACGTCTCAATAACACGACGCGAAGTCGAGCAGACGGGGTTACAACACGCCAGCGCCAGCCACAGACCTACTAGCCTTGTACGCGGCGGAGGTTGTCCAGGATCACGGCCGTGGCAATGCCCACATTTAATGATTCGGCGTTACCGTACCGGGGAATCGTGATCCGTTGGGTAACAAATGGTGTTACAGCCGGGCTTATGCCATTCGCTTCATTGCCCATCACAATATACCCACCCGACCCGTTGAATGGACTCTGGTGCACATCATCGCCATCCAGAAAGGCCCCATAGACCGGCGCGTCGCGCTGGCCGAGCACGGTAGTGATGTCGCCGTACCACCAGTTTACCCGCGTAAACGAGCCTTTACTGGCCGAAATCACTTTCGGGTTATACACATCGGCAGTGGTATCTGAGCACAGGATGGTATCGATCCCGTACCAGTCGGCAATGCGGAGAATGGTACCCAGATTACCGGGGTCTCGAATGTCATCGAGGACCAACGCCCAGGTACCCGTAGCCCGTAAAAGCGGTACATTTGCGCGCATACGCACAACGGCCAGGGCGGCGTTATTGCTTTCGAGTGTGCCAACGCGCGTTAGTTCATCGGCGGTGGCGGTTTCGATCCGGCAACGTTGGCGGTCTGCCAGTAGGGCGTTTTCTTTGTAGAACGCGTCTGTGGTGAGTAACAAATCGACATCGAACGTAGACGACAAGACTTCCTGTACACTCTTCGCGCCTTCGACCAGAAAACAGCGCTCCTGCTGACGGTACTTTTTCTGGTGTAACGACCTGACAAACTGCGCGATAGATTTTGAGATCATAAGCGAATGAATAATTTTAAATCGGTCCGCCGATACGGTGTAATGACTAGTGGACAATCGGTCGGTCGTGGCAGAGCAATGGTGTTGAGGTTTTGGGTCAGGCCAACCCGCGTCTCCTTGACGTTTGTTTGTTATGCATTGTTCATTCTATTCGTTACTTCCTGTGCGCCCACCAAACGCTTAGACAATCAGTATCTGCTTTTTTCGCAGTCGGTAAAGGGTAACCAGACCGTTGAAACCGACGAACTGGAAGCCTTAATTCCCCAACGACCCAATAAACGGCTACTCCAACTACCTTTTACGCCCGGTCTCTGGATTTACCTGGGTACGTCGGGTCACTACAATCCAGATTCGGCTGCCCGCGTGTTGGAGGCCCGTACCGCCCGGTTTGAGCAGGAAAGCCAGGTTGTCGGAAACGATGCTAAAGCGTTGAAAACCCTGAACCGGCAGTTCAACCGGGATGCCCGAAAGACCCAGAAGTACATTGAAAAAGGTAACTGGTGGATGCGCAATTTTGGCGAACCACCGGTTTACTACGCACAGGCCGATGCGGAGGCCAACACGACAAAAATGCAGCTTTTCCTCGAAAGCAAAGGCTTCTTCAAGGCAAAAGCCCGATATACTGTCGATACGCTGACGGATAAGCGGGTGCGGGTCAACTACATCGTGACCGAGAATAAACCGTATACCCTACGATCGATCACGTATGCTATTCCTGATAAGAAGATCGATTCACTGGTGGGCTATTCCCTGGGATCTACTTTTTTGAAAGTAGGTGCCCGCTTCGATATAGCCAACATTGATGCTGAACGGGTAAGGCTGGAAGAATTGCTTCGCAACAGCGGGTACTACGGTTTCTCTCGACAGTACATTCAATTTGATGTGAACGATCTGGCCACGGCCCGTGACGGCGATTCGCTCAGTCGCCCGGTTGAACTGGAAGTCCAGATTCTAAATCCACCGGGTAAAAGCAGTCATCCAGTTTATGAAATTGGCGAAGTACAGATGACGCTGGCGCGAGATCCCCGTGCTCCGCTGGATACCGTGCAACGAAACGGCATTCGGTATTTTCTGGAAGAGGGCATGTACTCTACGCGGCTGCTCGATACCAAGATTGCCCTGCGCCCCGGCTTGCTCTACCGCCTGCGCGACTACGCTGACACGCAACGGCAATTGTTTTTACTCAACCAATTCCGGTTTGCCAACGTCAACTTTACCGATACCACCGGCCGCCGACTACGAACAGTGATTACGGCTACGCCCCTCGACAAGTACGATATCACCACTGAACTGGGGCTGACGGTACTATACCAGGGGCAGGGCTTTCCGGGTCCGTATGCCAACGCGTCGCTGCGGGTACGTAACCTGTTCGGTGGCCTCGAAACGTTTGAAATTGCCGCCCGCTATGGTCTGGAGGCGCAGCTTGGCTTCGCAGCTGACTCCGTACTTTACTCGCAGGAGCTGGGGCTAACGGCTTCGCTGTTGTTTCCCCAAATCCTGTTTCCCGGCAAAGCCCGATTCCTGTTCAACACCCTCAACCCACGTACCCAGCTTTCCGTGGGCTATACGGTTACCACCCGTCCTGACTACACTCGACAAAATCTGCGGGCGGCTATGACCTACCTGTGGCAACGGAGTCAGGCACAGCAGTTTAATTTAAGTATCGCTGATGTCAACTATCTGGAGGCTAAGCCGCAACCCGGGCCGGTTGGCGAGCGGTTCGAGCGGTACCTGGATGAATTGACCAGCCAAGGGAGCACCATAAAAAATAGCTTTCTCAATGCCTTCTACTCCAGTGTCAGCTTTGGCTACACGTACAATACCAACGTGTTGGGCCAGAATAAGCGCGCCAACTTTTTGCGAACTACGGTTGAATCGGGCGGCACAACGATGAATCTGCTAAAGACATCGGCGGTTGAGTCGCTGTCAAAAAGTACCGGATTGAACTACTATAAATTTCTGCGTACGAACATCGATTACCGACACTATTTGCCTATCTCGCCGCGTGCACTGCTGGCTTTCCGGGCAAATGCAGGGGTAGTATTTGGCTATGGTTCGAACCGGACGGCTCCTTACGAAAAACGGTTCTTCGCGGGTGGCTCAAACAGCGTGCGCGCCTGGCTTCCACGCCGGTTGGGCTTGGGTGCCGCTTTCCCCAGTTCTACAACCCTCACCGATGGCACATCGGTACCCATATTTGCGCCTGATAAAAGCGGCCAGTTCGATTACCGGTTTGAACAGCCGGGTGATGTGCTGCTGGAAGGGTCAGCCGAATTGCGGGCGCGGCTGTTCAAGTTCGTTGCGGATATTAATGGCGCTTTCTTCATCGATGCTGGTAACGTGTGGCTGTTACGCGATCCGGGAAACAACCCAAACGCTGTGTTCCGACCGGGTACGTTCTACCAGCAGTTAGCTGTAGGTACCGGTGTTGGCCTCCGCCTCGATTTCTCCTTCTTCGTGCTCCGCTTCGACTTTGCCGTAAAAGCCTATGACCCTTCGCGCCGATACGTTGATGCCACCAGCAGACAACTCATTGATGAGCGGTTTATTC
The DNA here is from genome assembly GCF_011742925.1 of Fibrivirga algicola. GTDB lineage: Bacteria > Bacteroidota > Bacteroidia > Cytophagales > Spirosomataceae > Fibrella > Fibrella algicola. The sequence continues at coordinate 190,918 of NZ_WAEL01000011.1, read as the reverse complement.
TGAACAAGTTTTCGTTTAAAAACGCCTTCTCCGGTGCCAACCCCGTCAACGTAGTCTTCGGCATTGGGTATCCCTTCTGATACAACGCTTGAAGATTGACAGGGGCTACAACGTAGCGCCAGCTCAGGTACGTTGTCAGCTTTCCACCGGAGTTGCTGCGGTGGAAAGCTGACAAGATCGGGTGACAGGGGACTAAAGAACGTTTATAACGATCCTGGGTAAGCTTGTCACTCTGAGCTTGTCGAAGGGTCTACAGAAAGCAGCGATTTTTGGTGCTAAAATTTTATTAGAAAGCTCTTCTGGCCGACGTAAGTGTTTGCTGCAGAATGAAGTAATGCTCAAATATCTTTTTCGAAATATAGATAGATATAGACAGCGGCTCCAAAATTGGTCGACGATGTAGACGTTAATCGGTACCCTTGAGAGGCGTATTCGTCCAGCTTGGCCTGGATTTCTTCTTTGGACTTCTTGATAATGTGTTCGGAATCAAACGTTAGCTTGGTGTAGTAAATCAGGGCTTCAACTTTGTAGTCTTTCATGGTTTTATGGTTTAGTCATCTAATTAGTTGGCTTCACTACGATGGACTGTCACATCCAGTACTCTGGATACAGTGCCTGGTCAATCGAGATTTGCCCATGTTACTTATATTGGACGGGTTACCCAACAATTATACGTGCTAATAGAGAAAGCAAGATAGGCTAAGCACAGATGCGTTACACTTTCACACATTATTTTACTCAGTTATAATAAGACGCTGTTCAAACCTGCTTGCATTTCTAATACATTAAACATGATACTCGGTTTATAAGTAGCCTACACTCGCTGCTCAATAATGGTCAATATACTTTTTGCGGTTTTATCTAATTCATCAAAGTGTGAATTCAAAATACGAAGAAGTTCTACTGTTTTCTCAATAAACTCTTCATCTGAAATTTGATTAATTTCTGAAAGCGCAGTTAAAATGCCATCTCCTCTGTGAGCCATCGTTTTATTGCGAATGGCTTTGAAATAGTTTATATTCTGTGTACGAAAACGCTTTAACTGACTATTGTGACTACCTAACAGTTTCGCCTCTTCTATTAAGTTATTCGACCTCATCTCTGCTTGATAATTAAGTCCAAAATAACCCTTACTCTCTTCAAGAAAAGTTACAATAATTACTGATAATGAGCGACAAACTAGCACTTTTTCGTACTTTGACTTGCCCTCGGTCCAGTAATCCAAATGATAGAGTGTGTCAAGAATCACAACTAATATTATGGAGTAAACGGCGAAAAAATGGTGAAACTTTTGAAATGTACCTGCTCTAACCAGAAAGGAATGCAACAAGTCTAATGAAGCCTCAATCTTACCTATCTTATCTTGATCACTCATAGATTCACTGTTAACTCTAATTGCTAACGCCAAAGCATATTCGGTAGCTTAAACGCTATCGACCACGATGTGCGGTCTGTAAGACTCAAGCAAATCTAAATACCCTCCTTAGGTAAACGAACGGGTCACCAGTGTTGCCGTTCAATCCTGGTCACCCGTTCGTATATTCACTCCTTATAGCCTTACCATCAGGCGCTTCACCATGTCGTTTTTCCACGATACGAAGTCGCCAGCTTCGATATGGGCGCGGGCCTGCCGAACCAGCCAAAGGTAGAACGTCAGGTTTTGCAGAGAGCCAATCTGACCGGCCAGCAGTTCATCGGCTTTGTAGAGGTGGCGAACGTAGGCTTTGGTGTAGAACGTGCTGGCGTACCCACCCAGGCCAGCGTCGATCGGGCTGAAATCGCGGCTCCACTTTTCGTTCTTCATGTTGATCATGCCCTCTGTTGTGAAGAGCAGGCCATGTCGTCCGTTACGTGTGGGCATCACACAGTCGAACATGTCGACCCCCAGTCCAATTGCTTCCAAAATGTTGGCGGGTGTTCCCACGCCCATTAGGTAACGGGGCTTGTGGCGGGGCAGAATCTCGTTGACCAGGTCGATGGTCTTGTACATCTCTTCGGCAGGTTCACCCACGGCCAAACCGCCAATGGCGTTACCGGCTCGTTCTTTGCCCGCAATGACTGCCGCTGACTCGCGCCGGAGGTCTGGGTACGTGCTGCCCTGCACAATGGGGAATAGATACTGGTTACAGCCATAGTGCCCCTCTGTGTCGTCGAAACGCCGGATACAGCGGTCGAGCCAGCGGTGGGTCATGTCCATCGACTGCTTGGCATAGGCGTAGTCGCAGGGGTAGGGGGTGCACTCATCGAAAGCCATGATGATATCGGCCCCGATCGTACGCTGAATATCCATCACGCCCTCTGGCGTGAACGTGTGCTTCGACCCGTCGATATGCGATTTAAACGTAACACCTTCCTCCTTGATCTTGCGCGTACCGGAAAGAGAATACACCTGATAACCGCCTGAATCAGTCAGAATGGGCCGTTTCCAGCCGTTGAAGCCGTGCAGGCCACCCGCTTGCTGGAGCACGTCGAGGCCGGGACGCAGGTACAGGTGGTACGTATTGCCCAGAATAATGTCGGCGTTGATATCGGTTTCGAGTTCGCGCTGGTGTACCGCTTTGACCGTTCCTGCCGTACCAACGGGCATGAAAATGGGCGTCTGAATAGTGCCGTGGTCGGTGGTTAACGTACCTGTGCGTGCCTGCGAAGCCGGGTCGTTGTGTTGAATTGTAAACGTCATTGGTTGGAGTTTACCGGTTACGGTTTACACTTGCGCTGCTAACTACCCTCAAGGTGCCTATGGCTGCGCACCTGTGAACTGCAACCTGTAAACGATAAACAGAAAGCATTGTGCTGAAACCACAAAGGTACGATGCCACCGTTTGTCTCTATCTTTGTCATGCGATTAGTCCCACTTCTTCATTTGATTAAACAGCTACCGTTCTGGTGATTACTAGTTTACTGGCGGGATGGCTCGGCGTGCTGACGATTCAGGTGCTCTGCCTTCTCTTTTTGTTTGCCCGAACGGCTTTCCGGCCTGTTTCGGCCCCGGTTGGCGCGCCGCCTTCTGCGCAGGGTGTAACCGTTGTGGTCTGTGCCAACAATGAGCACGATAACCTGCTCGAACTGCTGCCGATGCTTACCTCGCAGGATTATCCGCTCTATGAAGTGCTGGTAATGGACGATCGGTCGACTGATCTGTCTGACGTGTTGCTGGAAGAGCTGGTTCCCCTGCTGCCTAATCTGCGCTACATCCGAATCGATGTGGAGGCCGCGCACGTAACGCCCAAGAAATATGCGCTGACGATTGCCATGAAGAAGGCAACGTACCCAACCGTGCTGCTCACCGATGCCGATTGCCGACCCACATCTGATCAATGGCTGACCGGGATGATGGAACCCCTGAGCGACGAGTCAATTGACATTGTACTGGGCATATCGCCTTATGACCGCAAACCCGGTTTCCTGAATTTTCTGATCCGTTCCGAAACGCTGTTTACGGCCGTGCAGTATGTGTCTTTGGCCCTGGCGGGTCGGCCTTATATGGGCGTAGGACGTAACCTGTTGTATCGTCGCGAGTTGTTTTTCCGCCATAAAGGATTCTACAGCCATATGCGGGTTTGGGGCGGCGACGACGATCTGTTTGTCAACGAGGCTGCCACAGCCCGAAACGTAGCCGTAAGTCTCCATCCTGATACGTTTATGACCTCCGCGCCGAAGGAAACCTGGCGGGCCTGGCGCAGGCAAAAACAGCGCCACCTGAACGTAGGTAAACGGTATAAAACAGGTGATAAACTTCGCCTGGGCTTAGTCACTGCCACGCACGTGCTCACCTGGTTGTTGGGGCTGGTCGTGGCCGGGTACGTTAGCTGGCTGGCCGTAACGCAACAGACGCAGGCCTTGCTTCAACCACTGTTGTTGGCGACTACCGGCCTGTTTTTACTTCGTTTTGCCTTATTTTGGGGGATCATTGGCCGCATCAGTCACCGGCTGGGGACTATGGTACGCTGGTACGCAATTCCCGCCACTGATCTAACGCTGGCCATCTATTATTGCCTGTCTACCCTGCGCATGGCCCTAACCTGGCGCAGAAAACAAACGGGGTGGTAATTTTTAGTTTGACGTGTGTCGTTTGATGATTGACGTTGCGTTGCCTAGGAACGTAAGGTTGGTCAGCATGTGGCAACGTCAACCATCAAACGACAAACGTCAAACTGAGTTGAACGACATTCTCACTTATTTCCCCAACCTGACCGACGAGCAGAAAGCGCAGTTCGCGGCACTCGATGGGTTATACCGCGACTGGAACGCGAAGATCAACGTGATATCACGCCAGGATATCGACGCGCTGTATGAAAAACACGTCTTGCACTCGCTGGGCATTGCTAAAGTGGTGCAGTTCAAGCCCGGCACCGAAATCCTCGACGTGGGAACGGGCGGTGGTTTTCCCGGTATCCCTCTGGCTATCATGTTCCCATTGGTTCAGTTTCACCTCGTTGACAGTATCGGCAAGAAGATCACGGTGGTGAAGGGCGTAGCCGAGGCGCTGGGACTCACCAACGTACGGGCCGAACAGGTACGCGCCGAGGCTATCTCCGCTTCCTACGACTTTGTTGTCAGCCGTGCGGTGACGCGCCTACAGCCATTTATGAGCTGGACACGCTACAAAGTGACCAAGCGCGGTAACAACGACATACCCAATGGAGTTCTGTACCTGAAAGGCGGCGACCTGACCGAAGAACTAGCCGAGATTCCTGACAAGTATAAGCTTTATAGTCTCTCTGACTATTTCCAGGGAGAGTTCTTCGAGACCAAAAAAGTAGTACACATCAAAAAATAGTTTTCTGACTATGGTCTACAGTTGCGTTACAACAGAAGACCCTGACGTGAAAACACCATAATGACCATGAACGAACGTTTCAGCAGCAGCAGTTTCAAAGACCCGATCCGTCAGGATGTGGTTGAGTTTAACGACAAGGGTGTAACCTTCCGCGTGAAGAAGCTCATCGGCGGAACCGACAACTTCATCTTCTACTCCGACATCTCGGGCGTAGAGATCGACAACGGCCTTTTCTTCTCCACGATTCGCATCCTGCCTCGTGCCCGGCCTGAGATCGTGCTCAACAACTTCACCAAAGGCGATGCCCGGCGGGTGAAGGAGCTCATCTTACAGAACGTACCTGCCAACCGCCCTGATGTGTTCGGTGGTCCAACGAACTACGGACAGCGGTAATTTTTTTGCCTGACGTGCACAAGGGTATCCGTTGATAGTCATTAGGTTGTACTGGTGACCGGATGTTTGAACAGCCGATAGCTCGTAAAAAAGGCAATTTTTTTCGCCAAACACTTGCGCTGAACCCGCTGCCGCCCTACTTTTGCACCACGATATCAGAACAACGACATCGTCCGGCATATTCCCGAATAGCTCAGCCGGTTAGAGCATCTGACTGTTAATCAGAGGGTCGCTGGTTCGAGCCCAGCTTCGGGAGCAAAAAGCCCCAAAACATCTTGTTTTGGGGCTTTTTTTTGTTTCTGTATATCTTTTTGTAACACTTTTTCTTTTCAAAAAATGGATCTAGCCAAGTTTAACAACCACAATATTGAGGATTGGGTAGCTTATGGTAGAGCTACACTAGGAGCACAATGGAATACCGCTATTGAAACTATACTACGAGTTGGGCATTACAATCCTAACACGCTTCCTTCTTACAAGGGTAAGGCGTTTAGCGGTGATGTAATACAGTACAATCAGTATCTAGATAAATGGATAGAGAATTATACCAAGGGGTTTAAAGGACGACCTTCGAAGATGAAGGGCAATCCAGGCGGTACAGTGGCAGATTCTTTAATTAAAATGATATTAGGTGAGAAAGTAAAAATTAAAGATGACGAAAGGTTACAAGCAATTTCGGAAGGCCATAGTTTAATGATGACTACTGAGAATTTAGTTGGCTCTCTATTAGAAGAATATCTTTCTACCAAATTGGAAAAAGATGGGTGGTTTTGCTGTTGGGGCTCATCTTTAAAATCGATTGATTTTTGTAGAAAGGATAATATCTTATTACAAATAAAAAATAGTGATAACTCAGAAAATAGCTCAAGCGTTAGTGTAAGGAAGGATACAGATATAAAAAAATGGTTTCGAAGATTCTCCAAAACAGACAAACACAATTGGAGTGAACTGAATGAACTTGTTGGTCGTAATGACTTATCTGAAGAAGACTTTCGAGACTTTGTAGTGCAAACTCTTAGACAAAACCCAGATTGTTTGGTAGTTGATAATTATGAGTATTTGTTAAAATTGGGGAAATAGGTAGGGTCACTAACTATAAGTTAAATGATCCTACCCAAAGTTTAATTAATCTTCTTCGTTAAACATTCCCTCATTGGGTGTGCCCTTCATGGTCACTCGGCCCATGACAGCATATATGTTATCTCCACAAATTTCAAAACACTGTTCAATTAGCTTGTTTCTTAAAGCAGCTTCCTCAGGGGAATAAAGTTTTTCTCCATTAGGTAAAATGTAGTCTTCAAAAGGATCATCCGGATGAAATCCACCAGTGAGTCCTTCGCTTACTAATATATTAGCGAATTCCACCACATCTTCGATATTACAAATTTGTGCTAACATATTCAGATATTAATAGCCAACGAAAGTCAAGCGTTTCTTCTAAGGGTATCTTATCGAGATACTTCTAAGGTTGCTACTTCAATCTCAGAGTCTGCATAGCTCTCAACACTATCAACATGAGTCGTAGAACTGAATACCCCTGTTTCAATAATAGCTTGGCACAATTCGCTTATGACTGGTACTGATACACTGTTACCTAAAAGCTTCATCCATTTATCTCTACGCTCAGGAAGGTCAAAATTCTTCGGGTACCCTTGTATCACACAAGCTTCCTCTTTTGTAATTTTCCTGAATTTGCCTTCTTTGTAAACTTCGTTCAAAAATCTTTCTTTGAGATCTTCGTGTGATTTTCCTGAAACGTTAACTGTAGACACGTAATCGTTCGTGTCGCTTGCTACAAGCGTTGAAAAGACTTCTGAGTTAGGAAGATAAATTCTGTTTACCCCATTTATTCCAGAACTAATCTTAGAGTATCTGAACTCATATCTAAGCTCTGTGCAATTGATCAAACCTTTTGATTTTAGCTGGTCTAGAATCTTTTTTAATTTAAATTTAGCTTGCTTGATTTTTCGGCTATTCTTAACGTCATCTAACCAAAGCTTATCTCCATTTGAGTGATCTAAGACTATGTTTTCAAATTTGTCTAAGACAACGTCATCTAAAGAATTAATTTGAAATAAGTACTCGACCTTTTTTAAAATTCCCTTCGAGACTAAAGTTTCCAAATCTTCAATATTTATCGAAGAGTCTAAATTTCTAAAATGCTCAATGGACAAGGGATTCCCGTCGTAAGGGCCATAAAGCTTCTTTCTCCTATTAGTTAATAGTAATAAGCAAATTTGTTTCTCTCTATCGGTCGTTTCTATTATATCCCAAGAGTGTACGGTTGATGGGCCGTTTCTGATATCATTGAAAAGAAAAAAATCGTTAAGTTCCTTTCTAGACTTGGGGGCAGGAGTAATGACTCCAAAGAGGTCAGTAAATGTTTGTTTTTCTGATGGCTTTCCACTTGCTGGTAAGTCAAGGAAATCATGTAATTTGAGTTTTTTCTCGACTTTTTCTGGCAGTGAGAAATTTTGAAGGTATTCTTTCTTATGAAAACCAATAATATATACTCTAATACGGCTTTGAGGTACTCCGTAATCAGAAGAATCTATTAAGAAAGCTTTAGCATAGTAACCCGCTGACTCAATTCTTTCTAATATATGAGTTAGTGCCTTGCTATTTCTTGGGTCAAAAAGTCCCTTAACATTTTCAAAAATGAATGCTTTGGGCCTACTTTTATTTAACAAAAATAACGTGTCATTCCATAGTTGTCCACGATCATCATCAAAACCAAGGTTTTTTCCTGCAATCGACCAGCTTTGACATGGAACGCCACCAGTTAGAAGATCATGCTTTGGTAGATCTTTTATTGAAGTTATATCTCCTAGATTATAATCTTTTGATTCATTGAAATTTTTGCAATAAGTTTCTATTGCAGTTTTATCAATTTCACTGAATGCTACACACTCGCCACCGTTTTGACTAAGGCCTAACCTGAATCCTCCGATTCCAGCGAATAAATCTATGAATGTGAATCTTGCCATTGTAATGAGCAAAGTATTACCTGATTATTACGAAAGGCTAATATAACGTATCTGGTTTAAAACTGTGTCACTATTATGGTAGATATAAACAGGCTCATATTGTAATATAATTCACGTTATTTAGGATCAAACCGCCACAATTCAAGGTTATAAGAGGGAGTGTTTACTATACTAAATGTTTGACTATATGAAAGTTAAGCGTAGAAGGAAGCTTATGACTGATGAGGACGTCTTACCTAATACTAGTCGGATAATGTCTAGTATCAAGAAGAAGGATTCAAAGCCTGAGCTTCTGGTAAGAAAGTTTCTGTTCTCGTTAGGTTTTAGATATAAACTTCATGATGAAAGTTTGACCGGGACTCCGGATATTGTACTTTATAGTCACGGTGTTGTGATATTTGTAGATGGATGCTTCTGGCATGGTCACGCAGGCTGTTATAAGACTCCACTAACACGTAAAGAGTTTTGGGAAAACAAGATTCAAAATAACATAGAAAGAGATAATCACCAAAGAGCTATGTTGGAAGAGTTAGGTTGGCGCGTTTTTGTGATTCATGAATGTGAACTGGCAAAAGGCAGAAGGGGAACTACTTACTACAATCTTTTGCGCTTTATAGATAATGATATATACTCAGAATAGTATTATTTAATATATTATTAGCCTAGGGTAATTAAAATATGCTTACTTAAAGCTAATGAATTTCGATTGTTCAAGTAGCTGCACTTGTGTTGGTCAACAAACTGCATTTATTTCTTATTAGGGCGTATAAACAACAATAGGTCGCTTTCACATGAAAGCGACCTATTGTTGTTTATACGTTTCTCTTTCTTAGCCTTAAATGGGCCTTTTGACAATTCTGCCCACAGAATGCCGTATCTACTCTTCGTGCTTCAAACTCTACACTACAGTATACACATTTTTTGTTATAGAATAAGCCGGTGTGTACTTCCCTCCATCTGCCATATTCTTGATCGTGGTGATGAATGATCTTATCCTTCTTGACTGTTTCAAATTGGTAGTTCCGTAGGCCGTTTTTTCCTGATTCTGGTTTATTTGTATCCATTGATGTACGCGTTAAGCCTTGCTTAAGACCCCGTTGATGGTGGTGTTAAAGCTTGGTTATTTTGAAATAAATTAGAAAAAACCTCGTGAAAAGCATATATGGTGTCCTAAATGGTGCCTCAAATGATACAAATGGTGTCTGAAATGGTATCCTAAATGGTGCCTCAAATGGTACCCTGTATGCTACCCCCTACGATTAGGTGAAACGATGAGCTATGAGGTGGTCATTGAAGTCTTTGCTATTAGGGTAATAGGTTGAGCAATCCTGCACTGCTAACCCTAATTTCTCTAACTTATTTAAAGCATTCTTTCCGGCTTTGTCATTGTCAAAGAATACATTCAATTTGTCGTACTCTGTAATGATTGGCAATACCTCGTTGAGTAAGGAAAGTGAATTGAGTATGTAAGTGGTGTTCTTGAGTTTTGTGACCCCGTAAAGCTCACAGCAAGATAGATAGTCAAATACACCCTCAAACACGTTTACAGAGCCTTTAGAAGGGCTTTCAATGCTTCTAAACCATTTAGGACTTGTACAACCTTTAAACGGTTTACTTCTTAGCTCGTATCCCCCTTTATCGTTGCGAAAACCAATCGCAAAGTATTGTTTCCCATTTACGGTATAATTGACCTCCTGTAAATAGATAGATGCAACCTCAGTTGAAATCTTTCGGCTATTTACATATTCAATCAACGCTCTATTTCTTAATGGCTGAACGCTGATTATTTCAAGGGTTGATGTGGTAAGTATGGGTAAAGTTTGGCCGCTAAAAGAAAAGGATTGCACTGGGTGTTTTCTCTCGATCTGTTGAAGTATCTGGATAGCTTCAATGAATGAGCAACGTTTAATATACTGTACTAATCGAATCACATCTCCTTTTGCTCCTTCTCCACTAAAATCGTGAAAGACGTTTTTTGCCGGATCAACTAGAAAGGAAGGTGTTGACTCTTGAGAGCATGGTGAATAGTAAAATATTTCTTTACCTATCTGCTTTACTGGTTTGTGTCCCAGCGATTCTAAGTAGCCCGTTATTGGTACGCTTTTGAGCTTGTTCAATTGTTCTTGTGAGAGCATAAGTGTTATGGTTTACTTTACCAAAGATTATTTGGTTTGCAGTGAAAATGTCGTCTGTTTTTGAGGACGAGAATGCGAACGAACTTAGAAGGGTGTATGTGAAATGGTTCGTTCGTTCTTTCAGGCAATGAGAATCAATTCAAGATTAACCAAAGAATATTCTGTCCTTTTCTTTTAGCGGCCAAATCATTAAAACAACACGTTATTCATTTTTAGAATATCAGATTGAAGCGAACGAACTGAACATGAACAGCTATATATATACTTAGTTCGTTATATATATTTTCGCGTTCGTTCGTCTTTCTGGCTAAAGGTCAATTGCTTCCCCTTTCTCATTTATTGGGAAATAGACGTTCGTGTCTTCTATCAATTCCAGCCTTATTAATCCCTTTTCAATCATCCCATCTAAAAGCCTTTTGGTTTTCATTCGTGCAGCGTCTTGACTTGGTTGCGGTCCAAGGCTATGCTTTATAGATGTTTTCAGACTCCTTTCATCTGTATTGCCTAGACCCTTGAAACACTTGTCTCTTAGTTTCGTAAGCTCTTGCGTTTTGCTATAGTCTTTTGATCGCATTGATGCTCTTTCTTCAGCAGTCAATATGTGTAGGCTTGGTCGTCTGGTGTCTGGATCAAACGTGAAGGCTATATCTTCAAAATCAGCACTTTTACGTAGATAGCGACTTTGTATTAGGTGGCGTATTGGTTTTGTGCTATTGTCTTTCACTACAGCCAATGCACCACTTGATTTTCTTTCTAATTCACTTCCAAGGTGACCACGTGCTTTTCTGTTTCCATCACCCGGATTTTCGTGAATGACCAATATCATACAGGTATTGAGCTTATTAGCGTATTTCATCACCCAACGCACAGCTTCATTACTTTCCTGTTCATGGTTTGGGCTTTTGATTAGGTCTGCTATTCCATCAATAAGCCATAGATGCGAATTTGAATAGTACTCAAATAGCAGTTCTACAGCCTCTTTGCATTCATCCTGTGTGTATTCTCTGAATCGGTGTACGTGGAAATTTTCAGGTTTCTGAGTCTTACCCATAATCCCCAATACACCTTTTAGAAAGTCGGCTGTGTCTTCTTCACTGCCTTCAGTATCGATGTAGATTACATCTTTACCTTCACAGTAGCGGGATTGTATACCAAGTGTATCTAAATCAACAGGTATACGTTGCATCAAAGCAGTAGCTATAATGAACTGTGAAACGGTCGTCTTACCTGCTTTACGTTGACCCATTATCAGCGAGAAATCACCCTGCCGGGCAAATACGCAGTCAGCAACAGTTACAACAGGTTCAGCCCTTTTAACCTGGTTGAAGTCGGTTAAGCGTGTAGCCAGAACTTGTTCAAGGGTTAATCTTTTTCTTGCAGATCGATCCGTAGAATAACCATTTGGCCCACTTTCGTAGGCCAAATGAAAAGGAATTGCTGTATTATTCATGCCTCTTTCCTGTTCACGAATGCCTGAATGTCACGGATAACAGATTCTTCGCTTCGCTGTGTGTAGTACTGTTCTGTCGTGCTAGTCTTCTTATGCCCTAGCATAATTGCCACACTGGTTAGAGGCACACCATTTTGTACATACATTGAAGCACAGGTTTTGCGGGCAACATGGGTTGTAAGTCTTACTTCAATCCCACTAATTGCTTGTACTTCCTTCAAAATCCGGTTCATTACTTGGTTTGCATAAACTGGTAAAAGCTTCTCTGTGCTTATACAGTGTATGTTGTTCTTGTACCGCTCAAGTATTGCCAGTGCTTGAGGTACTACCGGAATGATTGATAAGTTGCCATTCTTACCCCTATGTATTCTGATTAGTAGTTCACCCTTCTCAGTTGTTTGTAAGTGACTCTTATCAAGGGCTTTAACTTCGTTGTATGCAAGTCCTGTGTAGCAACAAAACAAGAATACGTCTTTGACGTAGTTGTACTGAGTTGAGTGAAAAACTGTGCTAAAGAGCTTTAAAAGATCACTTTCTCTTAAAGCAACTACATCTTTACGGTCACGCTTTGGCTTGAAGAAGACAAGTGGGTTCCTATCAAGCCACTCATTAGCGATTGCATAGTTCAATGTCCTCTTTAAAAACTCAGCATGTAATACAGCGTGGTTATGACCATGCCCAAATACGCGTTTACAGAAGTTAGTAAGGTTCTTTCCATCGATGAGCTTCACATCTGATAGTTTGAAAAACGGGTTAATATGATGCTCAAGAACGTACCTCTTTATACGTTCGACCAGATACCGCTTCTTCTCTACGCTCTTCTGCTTATAGTCAATTCCAGAAAGCTGTTCAAACTCCTCTTTATAAAAGCGTTCTAAACACTCAATCAGTGTAGGCTTTGATGATCCTAGACCCGCTTTATCTAGTACTAGCTTCTTAAGCTCGTACAAATCTGGTTTACGGCGTGTTATAAGGAAGTCGGTAAATGCTCGTTGAAAATCAGACCGTAAACCCTGTAAGTAGATCGTTGCTGACTCATTACCACTTACAGAGAAGTCGTTCTTGTCTAAGTGATTTGGTTCACAACTAATGCCAGTTGAAAAGGCCACTGTATGATCTTCATAGAAGAGTTTGAGGTAAACGTTCGTACCTCTTTGGTACAAATGGAGTGTTAATTTTCTAACACCTTCCCCTTTCGTTCGGGGCTTTTTTTGCGTTAACTTTGTCATTATCAAGTCGTCAGGATTTGGTAAAACCAAGTAGCCCTACCCGTCTGGACACGGTGTAGGGCTTTTGCTTTCACAGAAGTTTTTGTACAGGAATACCGAAATGGAGAGCGATAGCTCTTAGCTCGTCTCTATGTGGCTGTAAGTCTCCTCTAAGGATTTTAGAAAAGCGATGCTTATTTATGCCTACGCTTTTGTAGAAATCAGTAGTAGGCTTAAATTGCATATTCGCGGGCAATGACTCATTGATGAGCTCGCGAATGGGGGTTAAGACAGTTGTTTGCATATTTTCAGAGTGTTTATCTGTTGCAAACATAGACCTATTTCGCATATATGCGTATTGTATATATACGATTTAAGTATAATTTAGAATACTTATAGATAACATATGTCTACCATTCACGAGACTATCAAAGCCATTCGTACAGAAAAGGGGCTTAAGCAAGAAGAAGTAGCTTCTAAGCTATCAATGGCTCAAAGCAATTACGCACGGTTAGAGAAGGGATTAACTCAAGTGACAGTTGACCGGCTAGAGCAGTTGGGCAATGTCTTTGAAATGTCAATTGCTGCTATACTTAGCTACGAAGTAGGTCAACAGCAGCCAACGAGGGAGGATATTGAATACTATATCAACTTATGCAAGAAGTACGAAAAACAGATAAGTACGCTTAAAGCTCGTATAACAGAGTTAGAAGAAGAAAGTATTGACGACTTAGTGAATAAAAGCGATGAAATAAAGTATATGAAGGGGAAACAGAAAGAGATAAGTGACAAGCTGAAACAGAAAGAGAAAGATTTTGTTGAAAAACTTATTCACAAAGATCAGATTATAGAAGAAAAAAATCGTACAATAGCTTTAATGGAGATGACTATTAGAGCGCTTTCAAAAGATTCCGTTAAGGAATAAATTAATAAAGTAATTATCTCCTATAAGATTGTTGATTATTCATTTTAATTTCTTGCCATGAACTACCAATTAGATGTAAAGACCCAAATTTATTTAAATAAAACAAATTTTCTTTTCTACTTTTTTTATTCTTTTCATAGGACAGTCGAACCAAAGATTAAATCGAAATGGATAATATCCTTAGAGGAAGAAGCAAATTGCTTCGTTTTTGGGCAGAATAATAAATGGGTAGAGTTAAATTGTTCATGGGGGCTTGTAGTAGAAAAAAATTTATTAGTGGACATTGGAACTAATAGATTCGGAGAGCCATTGAAAATTGCAAAGTTTGTTAATAACCCTAGAAATAGTGAATGGCATGGTTATCCGGCTGATTACGTACGAAATAGTCAAGATCGCCCTTCTACACCTATCCTTCTAAAATGGAAAGAGGAAAAAATAATAGCAAAACACCAAGTTGTAAAAATTAGACAAGGGAAAATATGCAACCTGTAAAAATATCAATTGAGGGCGATTATATTGACTGTCAGGTGTATAGTGGGAGGTTATACCTTTGGACTTTAGATGGTGCCTTGAAAGTGTACAACTGGTATAGTGTAGTAGAATCGTTGATCGAAAAAGAAGTTGATAGACTGACATTTGAATATTGTTTTCTCCAAAACGATAAGTTGTATAAAAGTTCAATAATGGAGTTAATAGCTGTAGACTATGAATTTAGAAATCTTTTTTCAAGAAAATTCAAGAGAGTAGCAAGTAAGGAGTACGTCATTAGAGAGGTCGAAATGTTTGATTTCTTAATTGGTGAACAAGATACACCTACTAATATCATTCCCACTGATACGGAAATATATGGTAGTAAATTGTATTTTATAAATGAAATGGGTTTGTTCTCAACTGATGCTCATCGGAAAAAAGGTCTAAAACCAGTGCATGGTAAACCTGAAAAATTGTGGGACTGTAATCTATTATCGATTAAAGCTAATAAATATCCTCAAATTGGTCTTTCTGGAGGAGATCAAGGGTTATTTGAGTTAAATATGGCCGATTCGGTAGGAGAAGATTTAAAACAAGTTGAGTCAACTGCTCCTATTTTTGAAATTAGTACGGAGCATTCATCTTTTTCTAACTACACATTCTTAAGTTTGTATAACAGCTCACTTGTTTCTAAATCTTTCATGGTAAAATTTAAATGGAATATTAAAGAAGATGAACTTACTGGGCGTAAAAGCTATACTAGAAATTTTGAAAAAAATGTCTACGAAGATGTTATTTTTGATGAATCCGCGGATAAAAAATCTATTAGTTGGGGCGTTGGTGATAAAATATTTAGAGCTAGTTCTAATACATTTGAAGTAGTTAAATACCTTTATAAGCCAAAGGCATATAAAGGTGAACAATCTTTTAGTAAGTTAAAAAGTGTAGAGTTTGCACCGTGGAAAGGGGATGTGATAGCTGGTTCTACATCATCTTTTGGAACAATTGTGGAATGTGAAAATGCATTGGTCATTTTGCTAAGTGACAATAATTTTTTTACAATTGAGGGCCCGATCACGAGATGGCGTACTTACCCAAGATCTTTAAATTATCAGAATCATCTTCATGTGATTTTAGAAGATAGAATAGATATTTATTCTTTTAATCAAGACTACTTTCAGAAACAAGGGACGAAAATAATGGGTATTGAGCATATTGCTGATTAGATAATAGTGGAGGGAGACTAATCTGATTTTGAATCTTAACCTACATTTTGAAGGTATTTAGATTTGTAGTAATTTATTTTAAAGTATAACTGAGCCGCTTAGATTATTATTCTGGTAAGCAATATGTGCCTCCTTTACTTTTTCACTAAACTTACATTGTTGGCACAAATCTAGTGACATGCAACATTGACTGTTACAGTGTAAATCGCATATATAAGGTGTTCTGAAAGGAATTTAAAGCAATTTATATGCTAAACAGTATATACAGATATAGTAGTATGTTGTGGTTATTTTTTGTAGTATACTGTTTATCAATATCTTAGCTCAAAAAAATATCTCCAGCTTCGGGAGCAAAAAGCACTTACGATAAAACTTGGGTGCTTTTTTTATGCCAAATTTGTTCGGCTTTTTATTCATCTTAGCAACAGTACCCACTATGCACCGCTGCATTAAGCCATCGTTTGTAGACTTTTCCTCTATTAAGCGAGTGGGCTAGCTACATGAATTGGGGACATTGGCTGAGTAGCAATCAATATGACAGAGCACGTACACGAACTCGCGGTTAAGCTGTGGGACTATCATCATGTGAATCATCAACTGGTTAAATCAGATGCTATTCTGGTGCTGTGTAGCCACGACGTGCGGGTTGCTGAACGAGGCGCGGAACTGTTTCTGGAGGGCTGGGCACCCCTGTTGATATTCTCCGGTGGTCTGGGCGTTATCACCAAATCGATGTGGTCGGAGCCGGAAGCCGATCTATTTGCCCGTATTGCCCTGGCGATGGGTGTTCCGGCTGATCGGATAGTAATCGAGAACCAGTCGACCAACACAGGCGAGAATGTACTGTTTACAAAGCAACTGCTGGAAAAGCGCGGCCTTGACCTGACCTCGTTTATTGTGGTGCAAAAGCCATACATGGAGCGCCGGAGCTACGCCACATTCAAAAAGATATGGCCTGAAAAGCAGCTAGTGGTCACGTCTCCCCAAGACGCGTTCGATACGTACCTGAGCACCTACACAAACCCAGGCTTAACGCCCGACGATGTTATTAGTATCATGGTCGGTGATCTGCAACGGATAAAGCTCTATCCGGAGAAAGGCTTCCAGATTCCACAAGCTATACCCGACGATGTATGGTCAGCCTATGAGGTATTGGTCGAAGCAGGATATGATCGCCACTTAGCCACGCAATAAGGCATGTGCTGGTGGGTGTCGCACTCAACTAGTCCCTGCAATAAGACTTGTACGTCCACAACGATGAGGATGGGTCCATTCCCTTGTCAACAAGGGCAAGTATGTCAGTAGTGAATGCTGGCGAGCACCCATAGTTCACTTCATACATGGTTAACACCTGTTTGAAAGTCTGCATGTCGCCCGCTGTGTAGGCAGTTGTCGCAAATTCATACAGTACCAACGGTGTAGTGCCCTCATCAGAATGGTAGCCCCCATTCCAGATCCAGTTCATATAGGCAGTGTATTTTTTTGCGTGGCGAAAAATAGTACCAATCATATAGGCATTTTTTATTCGCTCATCGGCAGGCACACTAAACAGGTCCTGTTCGAACTGATAAGTAGAGTCCATTAAGGCTTTTGTGCTGATCTTCATTAGTGTCGCTTCGCCTGGAATGCGCACATGCCTTTCAGCTTCTTCAAAATAAGTATAGGCGAGTTGATAGTCGTTTAGCGAAAAAAATAGACGGCCCAATTGAAAATAAGGCAGTTGAATAGTTGGGTTGATCCGAATGATCTCTCTGTACTTGGTAACTGCCAATTCTGTTTTGTGTAATTGTGCGTACAAGTCGGCCGTGATACTGAGCAGGTGAATTGAAGGAGGCCTTTTTTTTATCTGGCTTTCTAAGAAATTGACAGCTAACGATATGTAGTTGTTTTTCTGTGTTTCTGGGAGGTCACTATTTATCACTTCATAGCAATACTCATAGATAGGCTTCGCCATCGTGAAGTCTGCCGGAGAGTCTCGTTTAGATAGCTTGTTAAGTGAGGTTAGCCTATCCTTGAAATCGGTCGTGTCGAATTGACGAGATATGAGGTACGACTGCACTACCGGTATCAGGCTGAAATACGTCATGCAACCTGTATAAAGTGCGCTGGCAACGCAGAGACTTCTAAGCACACGCCGGTTGGTGCTAATGAACAAGTGATCGGGTGGGCAATTCGCCAGTACATAAAGCGACACGATACAAAGCAGCAACCAGTTGATAAGGTTGTCAATGTTAAAAAACAAGTAGATCACAGAACCGGACCACCAGGCCATCAAAAGGGCTTTCTTATGACTGTCGAGTGTGGTTTGGCGTATACACCATAATAAAGCAAGCCACAGAAGGACGTAACAGCTGCCACTCACTACGCCGCCATGCACAAACCAGTCCAGGAACACGTTGTGGCTACGATCGTATAAAACTGGACTGGTACTAGCCGTGTTTCGCTGGTACTTGTCATAGAGATAAATGAAGTTATCACTGCCCCAGCCTACTAGTGGTTTTTCTTTAATACCGAGGAGAGCGATTTTCCACAATCTGAATCGGTCATTGATCGTGTTTGTGTGAGAAAGTAAATAAATTAAATGATTACGATAAAAGAATAGAACGGCAAAAAATACAAGTGAAATGCCAGCAATAAATCGAAATAACTTACCCTTTAAGCGTATAGCAAGTAGTGTCTTTCTTTGAAAGATAATATATACAATAAGGCTAACGATAAGTTCAAGGTACGTTGTTCTGGCAAATGTAAAGAACAGCCCAGTTAGCAAAATCAGGCAGAAAGGAATGACTACATAATAGTATTTTTTGAGACTATTCAGGTCGTCGATAGACAGAAAAAGTAATAGAAGTGAACTATATAAATAATGAGCGAGGTAAGATGGATTACCAAGTGTAGCTGTCAATCGATAATAAGCGCTGTTTTGTTTATCGAAAAGGAATCCACCCAGCGTAACTAGTAAAGCAACGATGGCCCAGGTACGAAAAAGGAAAGACCAGTTTTTAGTTGTAATTCTGGACGTGGAGCCAATTGCGTAGAGTAAAAAAATAGATACCATATACCAGAATCCTTCCATGCGGTTAAAAGTTGAGTTGAAACTCATCAATTTATCGTAGGAAAAAAACTGGGTAATACCGTAGATGCCGAGTAAACTAGCGAAGGCTATAGAAAATAAGTTGTAGTGAAGCTGTTTTAGCTTATTACGTACTAAGAGATATAGTAGGCTGACTAATAAGAGTATAGATGAAAAGTAGATGTATTTTGGCACTCGATACGTAGAGAATCCTTGCATATCAGCCACTAAAGGTGTAACTGACAAAAGAAGAAAGCTACCTACTACTATTTGGTCTATTCGTAGTGTAGTTATCTTTTTCAGGACCGTGCGCTGCATATCAATATAATTGAACTAATGATAATTAGTTGATATATCAGTACAGTAAAGAACAGAGAATAGGGTCTCTGCTTATTCTCTGTTCCTGGTTGCTTTATGTCAGATCGACATATAGTTTATAAGCACTAGTCTGGCGTTACAATGCTGCCGCACTCACCCAGGTTATCACCATGTGCTAAGTGAGCCGCTACAGCTTCCTGAGCAACGCTAATCGTGATTGGATTGGCTCCGTCAGGTTTGTGGCAAATAGTTACTTTGGTAGCTTTGGCGTTTGACAATTTTCCCAGTGCTGCATCATTCTGGGGAGTCGCACTCTCATCTTTTTGGCAAGATAGTATTGCGACTGAGACAAGTGTCGACAGACAAAGTGTGCTAAGTAGTTTTTTCATAATGGTAAAGGATATAAGCTCTTACTCGTTTGGCTTTTCAGAATTTCGCCCCGTTTTTATGGTTTCTGGACTCCATTTTTACCGCATTAAATTCCGGTATGGCAAACCTACTGAAATCAAAAAAAAACGACACTACCGCTCAGTAAGTATATATACATATACTTATGCCTTCCCTGTTCGAACTGATTGCGTTTTTGCCATCAGGATAGGCTAACATGTAGCCTACTCCCATTTATCATAAACTAGCTTTAAAGCGACCTTTGAGCCATGTACGTTGATCGCTTCACTCGGGATCGGGGCTACGCGCGGATCAACAATTGCCTTTACGTTTAACAGCGTATAGTAACCAGCATCCGGTAATCTGCCTTCATGGCTGTAGTAAACGACACGGCGTGGCTTACACTGCCAAGTCGACCGGAGGGTTGTGCCCGCTGTTACTTGGGCTCATCTACCCGTGATACCCAGTAGCGCTTGACGCGAGGTGAATCGGGGGGGAGTCAATACACAAAAAAGGGGAACCAGCTTATCGCTGATTCCCCTTCTTGGTTACTACGCTTAATGATGTATCTACAGCCGGACAGTTGCCGGTAAGTATTTTGCGATCAGGTCCTCATAGTAAGGACGAAGTTCACTAACAACGGGTGTCTTCGGGCTTTTTGAATACAGATCGTATGGATTGAACTTGTCGACCCACTTGAACATAGCCCTGTCGTGGCCGTTGAGCAGGTGATCATACGCCTTCTCTCGGTGCTGAGAATAGAACGAATGATACCGAATCATATACAGTGCTGGCTCAGGCAGGTAGTCCTTCGTAATATGATACAGGTATTCATCATGGCCCCACGACATCGTAACGTTGTCCAGGCCACACTGGTGGCTATAAATGCCGTATTTTGTGTTGAACTGCTCGTTCTGACTGTCAGGGTTATCCGCGAAGAACTCGGGATAAACGATTTTGTCCGAATGCTGGCAACCAACCGGGAACGTGTCACCTACCACGGCCCATTGCGGCTCGCCAAATAGGCACAGGACTTTACCCATATCGTGCAGGAAGCCCGTCAACACAAACCAGTCGGGATGACCATCGGCGCGAATTGCTTCGGCCGTCTGGAGCAGGTGCTGCAACTGGTCTAGCTCAATATCGGGGTCTGAATCGTCAACGAGGGTATTCAGGAATTCCATAGCTCCCCAAACCGACATTTCCTTTTTGTTGAACGCCAGGTAGTCAGCCTGTTTCTGCTTCACAAAGTCGTATGTCTGGTACCGGTGATTGAGCTTGTAGAATTCGCGGACCGAATCGCGAGCAGGAGCTTCGTAATTGCGGAATTCCTCTTTGGTTTTGTGCTCCGGCTGCGTCCCGGCCGGATCTGGGTAACGGGCGATTAGGTCGTCTTCCCACTCTTCGAGTGACCCTAATGGGTTTATTTCCTGCGCAGTCAGTGTTGGTTGCTGGTTCATGTGATTCGTGCAGCTATTTCTTGGTTAAATGTAAGAATTAATTGTACACGTTCTACGCGCCCGGAAGCGTGTAGCCTGTTCTCAGATGGCAAAACGCAGACAGAGATACTGGTTTAGCCTACTTTTTTTACTGACTGCCAGGCAATCAGGTACGTCTCCGATTAAACGCCCGCCACGGGATGTGGCTGGTAGGCCGCTTCCAACTGCTCAATCTCATCCGCGGACAGGGTTATGTTGAGTGCGCCAAGGGCGTCTTCCAGGTGGCCGGGTTTACTGGCTCCAATAATCGGGGCTGTCACTACAGGCTTGGAAAATAACCAGGATAGGGCGATTTGAGTGGGCGGAATGCCTCGTGCGTCGCCCAACTTTGTCACGAGATCAGCAATGGCGAAATCATCGTCGCGCGTGTACAGTGATTTGCCAAACGCGTCGGTTTTGGCCCGTTCAGTCTCGTTCCGCTCCTTACTGCGATTGCCCGTCAGCAGACCCCGTGCCAGGGGCGACCAGGGAATAACGGCAATGTTCTGATCCTGACAGAATGGGAGCATTTCGCGTTCTTCTTCGCGGTAAACCAGGTTGTACTGCGGTTGCATTGACACAAAACGAGTCCAGCCGTGCAGATCAGCGGTATACTGCGCCTTCGCAAATTGCCAAGTAGCCATAGACGAAGCACCAATGTACAGGGCTTTGCCGGCCTTGACTACGTCGTGCAGGGCTTCCATGGTCTCCTCAATCGGTGTATTGGGATCCCAGCGGTGAATCTGGTACAGGTCTACATAATCGGTGCCCAAGCGTTTCAGGCTCGCGTCGATTGCCTGCATGATGTGCTTCCGGGAGAGACCCCGGTCATTTGGGCCGGGACCCATCGGGTTAAAGACTTTTGTGGCCAGCACAATGTCGTCGCGCTTCGCAAAATCACGTAAGGCGCGGCCCACAACTTCTTCGCTGGCACCCGCCGTATAGACGTCTGCCGTGTCGAAAAAATTGATGCCTGATTCCAGCGCTTTCTGAATAAATGGGCGGCTTTGTTCCTCGTTTAGTGCCCATGGCCAACGGTCTGTTGGTGTACCGTAGGTCATGCAACCCAGACAAAGTTTAGACACCACGAGGCCGGTATGGCCAAATCGAACGTATTCCATACTTAGTTAGTCATCTTCGTTTGAAGACGTAACCCCCCTGCTCGGGCATGGTTTATACGACTACGGTACGAATGAGCTTTTTTCTTCCGTTACTCGACTGCCCGATGACTACATGGATCTGGCGGGAGGAGCGAACATGCACTATTAATTCGACTAATGAATAGCGTGATCGACCTTGATATCCTGACCTGACCAGATCTTTTTGGCCGACCAGTCGGCGGCGGGGGATGTCCAGAACGGATCGTCGGCGGGGAGCCCGAGTGGGAGAAACGCTTCCGTACAGAGATAGAGGCTACCTGTGGAGATGTACGTTTCACCAATCGATGGCTGATGACCGCATAACCCGATTTGTAGCCAGCCTTTGGCGTCGAACGTACCTGGCGCGTCCATAGTGCGGTGAATGACGGCCGTCAGAGCACTACGTACCTGACCGGCCGCTAGCTCGGGTGGGAGTTGCTTGTGCAGCGCTACCTGAGCCAGCAACTGAAACGCACCGCACCGATAGGCCAGCGACCGACCAAAGGCGGCAAAGGAACCATCGGGCCCGATCAAACGCTCCTGGACGATGGCGTACCGCTGAGCGCGGGTCAATAAGGTATCTAGCAACGCTTTGTCGCCCTTTTCGGCCACCACCAGGGTCTGCACAACGTCGAGCAGCATTGGCTGAATGACATAACTGTTGTAGTAATCCCAGTGGAAATCAGGACCATCGCCGTAGACGCCGTCTCCTTTATACCAGCTTTGATGCTGTTTAATGGCATAATCCATCCGCATTTCATCGCCCTCTCCGGTGAATTTGAGCAGGGCTGCTTCAATCATAGCGCTGAACAAGAGCCAGTTACTATAGCCTGGCTTAATGACCCGGCTCGATTTCAGCGCGTTAATCAGTCGGGCCTGGGTCTCTTTATCCAGTTTCTCCCACAGTTGCGTGGGCGCACGTAACAGACCATGCGCTAAGAAGGCAGCATCTACCAGGGGCTGGCCGCCCCGGTTGAAATTCAGGTAATCAGGCGACTGTGGGTTTACGCCGTTGGCAATGGCTTGCCGGGCCAACTCCGCATATTTCTGTTGCCGGACTTTCTCAGCCTCTGCTGCCGGGTGTTCCAGCCAGGGGGCAAGCCCCGCCAGTGTCCGGCCCAGCGCTTCCAGATGCGACACATTCCGGCGGCCAGCCTCTTGCCCAGGTGCTGATTCAACCGGCATGGTTGCTTTCAATTGCCCTTTTGCCAGAGCGGTCAACACTGGATCCGCCACCTTTAGCAAGGTCTGTAGCCAGTACGTCCGGTCGGTATCGGCTAGTGGCAAAGCACCCAGTGAATTAGATTGCGCGGCGAGGAATGGCTGCCGGGCCTTGGCCGCGGTGACACTCAAAAAGGGAACGGTTGACAAAAAACGGGTAAAGTAGCGGCGATTCATAAAGAAGGAGCAAGGCCCGTACCTGGTAAAGAGCCTGATTAGGTAAGCAGATGAGCGGCCTAAAATAATCATGTTACGGCCGCAAATCGATTAATCAGGGCAGTGTTCCGTTTCTGAACAGTTCGTTAAAGACGGTACGAATCAACTAGTCGGGAATGGCAAGCGTTTGGTTTTCAGCAGGTTGGCTTGCGAGCGCCTGGTTTTTGGCGGATGCCTCTTTTGCCCGTTGCTCGACCAGTAGATGGATGCGATAGACAAAGAAAATACAGACCACAAAGGCCAGCGAAACAACGTACCCCAGTATATCGTAATTGGCAAGCGGGCTGTTTCGATCTGCTTGGGTAACGATTAAGCCGGCCGTGATTGAGGCTAGACCACCTGCCAGCTGCTGCAGCGATGCCGTAATACTCATGTATGCGCCCCGGTCTTTCATGTCGGGCAGATTGGTGCTTAGGATATTGGCGGGAATCATTCGGCTCATGATGCCCATAAACATGATGACGTTGATCACCACCACCTGCCAGAGCGGCACAGGGGGCAGGTTGGTGTAAAGTAGTACCATCACTATCGCCAGAATTGAGCCACCGCTGAAGAGCCTAAATTTATTGACCCGATCACTTAACCGACCAATGACCGGCATTACGACGATAGATGACAGACCGGTAAACATGAAAACGAGCGGCAACTGCGCTTGCGTCAATCGGATGTTATTGATCAGGTAAGCGCTGCCGAATGGCATAAGCATGAACCCGCCGACCGACAGGAAAGCAATGGCCAGAAAGCCGGTCTGGTAAGCTTTATTGGCTAGCGTATTCAACAGATGCCGGAAGGGATTGGCAGTTGATTGCAACGCCAGGTGTTGGGTCACCGGCTTCATCCGCAGCAATATGGCCAGACCAATCAGGGTAGCCAGTAATACGATCAGTAGAAAGACGGCGTGCCAGCCCCAGAGGTTAGCGATGTACAGCCCGAAAGGGATACCCAATACCTGGCTGGCGGCGAAGGCCATTTGAACAATTCCCATGACCCGTCCCCGTTGGTTGACCGCGAAAAGATCAGCAATGATTGCCATACCTACTGACCCGATTACGCCGCCAAACAGACCGGTGATGATCCGCGCAGCCAGCAACATCTCGAAGCTGTTGGCCAGGCCGCAGAACAACGTACCTGCAATAAATCCGGTATAGAAGAACAGCAGTAGCTTTTTTCGATCGTAATTATCGGCAAAGCCAGCCGCCAGAATCCCCGAAGCGCCCGCGCTGAATGCATAAGAGGAGACGACCAGCCCGAAGCCAGAGGGGGGCATATTCATCGTTTTCATCAACATGTCGCCTAATGGTGACAGAACCATGAAATCGAGAATGACGGTAAATTGCAGAAGCGCCAGTAGAGCGATCAAAAATTTCTGATAAGTAGTAAAAGCGGGTATCGGGTGTGGTTGCATAATCATTGGCTGACCAGCGGCCCCAAAGCTGCGGTGCATGGCTGATCTGCGTGAAGCCCGGCTCACTAACCTGGCTGACAACTACTCAACAGGCTATTTACAGGGAATACAGGGTTTTGGCTCTAATATACAAGTTGTCGAAACGGGGCAATGGGCTAATGCAGGAATTAATTTAAGTATAATCCCGGAGGATTCCTGGCCGAACAGACTGGTACAGTGTTCGGTAGGTTTGGCCGATCTGTGTAAAATTGCCGGTAAACGCAGGCAGATTAGAGTAAGTAGGCTACTAAAAGCTACTTCTACAGCACAAATTCTCTGAAGCGTATGACGATCTATAAAGTACTGATTTGGCTGGCAGTTGTATGCCTGTTTTGTGCGCTTTATGCTGCCTCAATGGGAGCGCTTGCTCAGGCAGGTCCCTTCCTGATCACGTTTTTTCTGGCGCTGGCCGTCGGCTTCAGAGGCTACGAAAAGTTGGCTGGCTTTTCGTACACCGTAGTCATTTTCGCCTCGTTAACTACTGCCCTTTACTATCCAGCGCTGTTTGTGGAGGTTAACGGCTATAAGCTTTCCGGCCTGATCACGCCGTTGATTCAGCTGATCATGTTCGGCATGGGTACGTCGATGAGTGCGCGCGATTTTCTGGGCGTCGTGAAAATGCCTAAAGGCGTACTGATTGGCGTCTTAAGCCACTTCATTATCATGCCATTGCTAGGTTTTACACTGGCCAACATCAGCGACTTTGAGCCTGAAATTGCCGCCGGGATCGTGCTCATCGGTTGCTCTCCAAACGGTATGGCTTCCAACGTTATTTCGTATCTCGCCAAGGCTAATCTAGCTCTGTCGATCACTATAACGGCCATATCTACCACAATCTCTCCGTTTGTTACGCCATTGCTAATGAAGGCATTAGCTGGCGCATTCGTCGACATCGACATGACGCATATGATGTGGGATATCATCAGGATGGTCATCCTGCCAATTGGGGCCGGGCTTCTGTTCAATCGGTTTTTGAGCGGTAAAGCGGCGTGGCTCGACGCCGCCATGCCACTGGTGTCTATGGCTGGCATTGCCTTTATTATCGTGGTCATCACGGCCGCTGGCCGGGCAAGTCTGCTTACGATCGGACCCGCTTTAATTGGTCTTGTGCTGGTACATAACCTCTGCGGGTATATGCTCGGCTACTGGTCGGCACGGCTGTTCCGTATGTCTGAACGCGACTGCCGAACGATCGCCATCGAGGTAGGGATGCAGAATGGCGGACTGGCGTCGGGCATTGCTAAGGAGATGGGTAAAATGGCTACCGTTGGGCTGGCGCCCGCCATATTTGGTCCGGTTATGAATATCACCGGCTCTATGTTGGCTTCGTGGTGGCATCGAAAACCAATACCTGAGGCAGGTAACAGGCAGGCAGTGGTAGCAACCACTACGTAGCCGGATACGTTGCAGCGTATAGCTGACCTACGCTGTGCGGACAACCAGGTTGGCAGGTGGCTGCCAGGCACCGTTTCGCCACTCAAATTCAAACACTTCGGGGGCGATTCCCCACATCGACCATTTTCCGGCATTGATGGAGTCGCCGGTCTTTTGGCGGTATTGCAGAGCAGAAATCGGGGTGGTTAGGGCTCTCTGATGATCGGTGCCGGTAGTGGGTAAACTGGCAAGCGCATTTCTGTAGGCTTCCTGACTGATAATGTATTCGGTATGCGCGTCTTGACGTGCCATGCTGCTATGTTGTTTTTGTACGTTAACCGGCTGGTGAGCAAGAGTGTTGTTGAATGGCTCAGTTAACCTGTTCAATTGCCTGATATAAAGTTCGCCCTGAACGGTCCACAACAAGGTGAGTACCGTTCAGGGCGAACAACTAACTGGTTAATCAGAGGCTACTTACCGAAGGCGAACAACGCTGATCGGTGTGCAGACCTTGGTTGGGCAGGTTGGGCAATCGGTTGGGGCCGTTACGGGCAGCGTAATGGCGCAGCCACTCACCGCATCCCGAATGATCACTGAGAAGTTTCCGGTGTTTCCGTCGATGGTGCGGTTGCTTCCGTAAGCGAATGGACCAATCTCAGCTGAATTGCCTACCGTAACAAAGTACGATGTGCTGCTACCGAGCGTAGACGGGTTGATGTTGAAGCTGTACGTAGCGGTACCTGGTGCTCCACAGATAGCCACGATGGGCGCCTGAACAGGTGGCTGGTTCACAATAACCGTGAAGCTGGCTACATCTGAACAGCCACCGGCGGTTGTAGCCGTGACCGTATAGACAGTCGTAACACTGGGACTAACGTTGATTGAACTACCCGCAGTGCCGTTGCTCCACGAATAAGTCGTGCCAGCTACTACGTTACCGATCGATAGGGCTGTACTCGTGCCGGCGCAAATAGCCGACAGACTAGCCACAATTACAGGTGTTGGCCGTGGGTCAACGACAACGATCAATGGACAGCAGTTTCCGGATGCACAACCCGTTTGGCCCAGCGCTGTGAAGCTGTAGCTGCCCGCCAGCGAAGTTGAGAATGTAGCTGTAGTGGCTACAGAAGTAGTTACGTCGTTTACTGTTCTGAACCACTCAATACCGGCGGTGTAGGTGCCGGGGGCCGATATCTGAAGCCGCTCTCCTTCGCACAGGCGAATCGGTACACTAACGCAGGCACTGGCAATGTCATCTTCAGCCGTGTTCCCGTTACCCGGTGTTGAGTTCGGATCGGTCTCAAAACTACGAATTACCTCCGCGGTATTTGAATTGACGCCTTCGCCATTCACACGTACGGTCACGTTCAGCGTAACAGATGTAGTTGGACCGGCAAGTGCACTACCGATGGTCCAGCGACCGGTAGCCGGGTCATAAACGGTCCCCGGTGATGCGGTATGCGACAGGTACGTCAGGCCAGGAGCCAGGGTGTCTAATACGACCACGCCGGTAGCATTGAATTGGGCTGTCCGGGAAACAGTTACGGTGAATGTGGTTGAACTGCCAATAGTAGCGGTCGCGCTGCTCGACGATTTTGTTACAGACAAGTTGGCGATGTTTTGATCACAGCCGTTGGGCGTGCCGTCGCCATCTGTATCGAGCAGGTCACTTCCCGTTGCGCAACGATCCATGCAGTTGGCAACGCCATCATTGTCGCTATCGGCTACTACGTAAGCATGATACACCCGCAGATCAACAGCTACGCTAACGCCCGATATAGAAATACGAATGGCATTGAAAGGTTGCGTGGCTTTGAAGCCCACCTGAAACGGTGCCGTGCTGCTTCCCAATACACCAGCGGTTATGAGTGAGGAGCCACTAAACGTTTGTACAGGCGTGTTGTTTAAGTACGTCTGTACCGTCAGGCCGCCCAGTACGTTCAGGTCAATCAGCCCGTTTCCGTTGGCGATAACGAAGCCTGCTTCATACGAACCTGTTGAATACGTTGTTGCTGAACGTACCTGAATATACTGCGTACAGGCCAAACCAACCAGAGTACTGATTGTCGCGTAGTTGGTCGTTGAATCAGCATCGCTGAGATTGGCCAGGCCAGATATGCCGCCACCAATGCAAACGCCGCTGGATACGCCACTGGTTACGCTTACTGATTCGCCATTGGTTAGCAGCGCGTTGACACAGCTCTGGCGGCAGTTGGCCGGACCTTCAAACGCGTTATAGACATCTACGGCACTGCCAGCGGTGACGGCACCTGTATACACCAGCTCTACCTCATCAAAATCCTGCGTTGTGACAAAACTTAGTACTTGCTTACCGTCGCCACCCCCATTGAGCACGCTTGCTTTCAGGGTACCCGAACCACTCGAAAAGGTAGCCGTTTCAATGGGATTGTTGTTGCCCGTCCGGTAGGTTCTGATCGAAAACTGGTTAAGCAATGTCGCATTCAGAAGACCCAGTAGCCCATTCTGCCGGGGTCTGATTACGAAGCCAACTTCGTTGCCACCAGGGTAGTACTGTAATGAATCTTTGACTGAAATTCGATAGCCACCCAGCGCTGATACGCCCAGATCAATGGTCGTGAAATTGCTAAGATCGCCGTCTGTAACTGCAGTTGCGCTGCTGCTGCCCGAGCAGGCAACGCAGATGCCTGAGGTACGGGCACTGTTTACGTAGGGGCCACGGCCTGCTCCGGAAATCGGGTCCATACAGACCTGATTATTTTCGATTGTTTGCGGAGTCGTTTGTCCAAACACCGTGGACATACCGATGAGCAACGCAACCAGCGCGCTGGCTACGTTGGGTAGAATGTTTTTCATAAGAAAAGTTGGATTTTGAGTCTTTACTCAAGTCAGAAATGTCTCTGTAATGGCGGTAAAGCGTACTGCTTCGTTGAGTTAGCGCATAGCAATGCCCGTGAAGCTAATTTTAGGCTTCAAAAGGCACTTAAATCAGGGAAATGGTAGTGGCTAGTTTGGGCGTTAACGCTACGCCTGGATTAGAGGGAGATAGTGTGTTTGCATAGGTCGCCTGTACGTTTGAAAATAAATACTTTATATGATCATATCTTTTGTCTACGCAATTAGTATACCAACTGTAGTATCGCATAAGAAAATTCGTGAATTATAGATGCTAAGTAGGCTTAAACGTAGGTTAAATTAACTTACTGAGTGAATTTCAGCCAACTAAAAACTTTTCACACCGTTATGTGATGAGTTAAGATCGGCAGTGAAGGGTGCAACTTGTACAAATGAACAACTGACCGTTATAGCCAGAACTTATGGATAAGTGGCTGTAACGGCCGTTTGAAGGAACCTAGCCGCTTTCGACTGGGCCTCATGGAGGGGTAGGTGGGGGGGCGAAATAGCGATAGCTTGTTGCAGACCCAATTGCTGAATCTGCGCTGGAGTCAGGTCTAGCTGGCCACAAAAGGCAACGACCGGTTTTTGCTGCGCCCGCCCCAACTCGGCAATGCCCCGTATGGCTTTGCCGTGCACTGTTTGGCTATCCAGCTTTCCTTCGCCAGTGATAATCAAATCCGCTTTAGCAACAGCTTCGGCCAAATGGGTATACTGCGCTACCAAAGCAAAACCAGGTTCTAAGTGGGCTTTCAGGAAGACACGTGCGCCAAACCCCACGCCACCGGCGGCTCCACTACCGGGTTCATCGGCTACCGTCAAATCCCACGTTTGCTCAACCAGGGCAGCAATACGCCGTAACCCATCATCGAGCTTACGCACGTCAGCTTCAGTGGCTCCTTTCTGGGGAGCATATACAAAAGCAGCTCCCACAGGGCCATATAGCGGGTTAGTTACGTCGCAGGCAACCCGGATACGTACCTGACGAATGGCCGGGTGAACAGCCGTGTCATCAATGCGGGCAATCCGGATCAGGTTGGCGCCAATCGGGAAAACGGGTTGCTCCCGGGCATCGAAGAACTGGTAGCCCAGGGCCGCTGCGAGGCCAATTCCCGCGTCGTTGGTTGCGCTACCCCCGATGCACAAGACCAACTCGGTGATCCCGCTGCCAAGCGCGTCCTGAATTAGTGTTCCGCTGCCAAATGTGCTTGTATAGAGCGGGTTACGGTCCCCTTGAGTCAGTAAATGTAGGCCAGACGCCTCGGCCAGTTCAATAAATGCCGTTTGTCTATCACCCGATACCCCGTAACGGGCCGTGATTGGCCGACCCAGCGGGTCTGCAACTGCACAGTACTTGAACGTACCCAGCGTAGCTTCGGTCAGGAGGGCAGCAGTTCCTTCACCGCCATCGGCAATGGGCTGAACTGCAACCGTCCAGCCGGGGTGCGTGGCCAGCAAGCCAGCTTTGATTGCTTCTGCTGCTTGCTGAGCCGTTAATGAGCCTTTGAATTTGTCTGGAACAACGAGTACATGCATACGAAATGAGGGATCGGCCTATACCCGTTTAACCTGCTTTCGCGGCTATTGGGCCGGGGCTGACGTCGGTATTTTAGGAATAGGCCGTCCAAAATTCGGGCTACCGTCGGCGTTCCAGCTAAACTGCTGAATGTGAGGTGCCCGTTTGTTGCCGCAGCCATCGGTGGCCGACGGATTTGCGTGATAGATCATCCAGTTCTGTCCTTTGCCGTCTGTGAAAAAGCCGCCGTGGCCGGGCGCGTAAACACCGTTTTCGGCCGCCTCGGTAAACACGGGCTGCGGTGATTTTATCCAGTTAGCAGGGTTCAGTAAATTACCTTTGCCGCGATAGGTCAGTAGCCCGAGGCAATAGTCGAGCCAGCAGGCGTTGGCCGAGTAAGCGATAAACAGCCGTCCGTCATGTTGCAGGGCTTCAGGCCCTTCATTGACAAAAATTTGGGGCACTTCGCCATTTTTCTGCCAGGCCGCAGGTACGTCGCCATGCTTTTCCCACTCAAACTGAGGCGACGAAATCTTGGCTCTGCGCCCCTTTTTAAGTGTCCAGGGATTGGTCATCTCACTGATGAAAATATCCTGCTGGCCGTTCTTTCGGCCATCCCATCCGGACCAGATAGCATACCGCTTTCCGCGAAAATCAAACACCGACATATCAATGGCCCAATGATCGTCACGATCCCCGATTTTGCCGCGTACGACCCATTCACCTGTAAACGGATCGGCGGCGGCATTCTCGATTACCCAGACTCGGTGACTGAAATTTGTGGCTGAGTCAGCTGAAAAATATACGTACCACTTATTATCAAAGAAGTGGATCTCAGGCGCCCACAGTTCTTTCGAATACCCGGTTTTTGCGGGCGGGTTAAAAATGACCTTCCGTTCGGCGGTTGCCAATTCAGCCAGATTTTTAGTTCGCCAAAGCGTCAGGTTGCCGCCCGTAGTGTTCATGTAGTAATACATCCCGTCTTTTTGCAGTACCCACGGGTCTGGCCCTGACTGTTTAATTGGGTTGGTGAACGTGGCTACCTGTCCGTGAACAGCAGAGATGGTCAGGCACAAGATGAGAAAGCAGAACAAACTCTTTTTCATAAACAATAGATTGGAGACGAGTTAATCAGGTATAGGGAATCTTCAATAGGGCAAAGGCAGAAAACACGAAAAATAGGCCCACATCGCTTCTCAATCCAGAGCAAGAATAGGCCGACAGTTCGTAATATGCATTAACTTGCAAGGCAAGCCGCCTGCTGGTTTGCTTTACCCATATTGGTATGAAATACATTTCCTGCCTGTTTGTACTCATCTTTGGTTGCACATCCCTGGAGACAAAAACAACGGCACAGCCCGACGCACCGCTTCCCAAAGTGCGTGTTACCGGAACGCTGTTTGCTACATTGGGTCTCGATACCTTGGGGTTAAATCAGTCTGTGTTCGATCTGGCATTGCGCGGCATGAAGCTGGTGCCTAAGAAAAAGCCATACCTACTCATTGCGGATATGACACAGCCGTCGTCGGCCAAGCGATTGTATGTGCTCGATCTGGAAAAAAAGGAGGTACTGCTACGTACCTATGTGGCCCACGGGCGTAACTCGGGCGGCCTAATGGCTACGCAGTTTTCGAACGCAACCAACTCTAACCAGACCAGCCTCGGATTTTATCGCGTCATGGGCCGTTACCACGGTAAACACGGGCTGTCGCTTAAGCTGAAAGGGCTTGAGAAAGGATTTAACGACAATGTCTTTGCCCGAAATATTGTGTTGCATGGCGCGGACTACG
This sequence comes from Fibrivirga algicola, assembly GCF_011742925.1. Lineage (GTDB taxonomy): Bacteria > Bacteroidota > Bacteroidia > Cytophagales > Spirosomataceae > Fibrella > Fibrella algicola. Next base: position 158,516 of record NZ_WAEL01000011.1, on the reverse strand, counting down.
TGAGCGAAGATACCGTTCGCGTGAGAGGACAACTTGGTCATAGTGAAGGGTGTCCGGCTATTCCTAATGCCATCACGAAGCTCATTTTAGGTAAGGTGGAAGGGGGTGCCTGCCTGTTCGTGTACTATCCCGATCCGACGTACCTGGCGGCGTCTTCGTTTGTCAATGCCCCGGTAACGAACTAGTCCGTGCCGCCGGCCAGTGGGCGAAACCGGATTGGGTATAGGCTGAAAATGGTATTAAAAACGGGCCGAGTTGGGCTTACTAGTGAATTAAACTAGTAGACTATTCGTTTTATGAAGACCGTTATATACGTAACCCCGCGACTGCATGAAACAAGCATTGATCACAGTTTTCTCGTTGCTCTGTCTGTCAATGACAGGATCTGAACCAGTTGTGCTATCTGCCGAAACTCACCGCAACACCGCGCCTGTAAGCCTACCACCTGCTCCATCTGCTTTCCAGCTGTTATACGATGATCTGAACCTGGCCGGGTCCGGGCTGAGTCGAGAGGCGTATACGATTGCCTTGCGGGGTATGCAGCAAATTGTGGGCGCAAAGCCCTTGCTGTCGATTGTCGACATGAGCCAGCCGTCGACTAAAAAACGGTTGTATGTGATTGATCTGGTTAAGCGTAAGCTTCTGTTCAATACCTATGTGGCGCATGGCCGAAACTCAGGGGAGTTACTACCCCGACGGTTTTCAAATACCAATTCTTCGTTTCAATCGAGCCTTGGCTTTTATAAAACCCTGGGTCTTTATCAAGGCAAACATGGCCTGTCAATGCAACTACAGGGACTGGAGAAAGGCATAAACGATAATGCCTTCTCACGCGCTATCGTAATGCACGGTGCCGACTACGTATGCGAAGATTTTATCCGTCGTACGGGTCGGTTAGGTCGTAGCCAGGGATGCCCCGCCGTGTCGACGGCTGAATGCTCGCCCATTGTACGTACTATATCGGGCGGTTCATGCCTCTTCATCTATTATCCCGACGAAACGTACCTGAAAAGGTCGGCCTTGCTGAGGCAGTCGTAAGACGCAGGTAGACCGATTTATAAACCATAAAAAAAGGGGATCGCTTGGCTAAGCGATCCCCTTTTTTATAACTGGGCAGCAGGGCTAACGCATAGTCATCGCTGACTGATTTGCATAGACATCTTTATAGTACACCAACTGGCCTTGCTCGTTCACGTCGGCGAGGTTGTAAGTCACAAAAACCGGGTAAGGTGCCGGTAGTTTAAACGACGACGGTGTCTGATCAGTGAGGCACCGATTGTAGAAACCCTGGTCGAATTTAGGCGAACCCAGTACCAGGTTAGCCAGCTCTACTGGTTTCTCTACCCGGACGCAGCCATGACTACGCCAGTGGTCGGTCGTCTGGTCAAACAGTTCGCGGGCGTTGGTATCGTGCAGGTAGATTGCGGGCGGCCCGTTGAGAACGAATTTGATCAACCCCAGCGAATTGTTGCACCCCGATCGTTGCCGAAACCGATACGGAAAATTCGATGCTGATACGTTCGCCCAGTCAATTGATTCAGGATCTACAGGTTTATCGCGTGCATCAAGCACATCCATGTTCTGGCTGTCCAGGAAGCTTAGATTTGCCTGTACTTTAGGCAGGATCTCCTTCAGACCGATGCCCTCAGGTACGTTCCAGTACGGGTAGGCAACGATCTCGGTCAGGTAACAGTTGAAACGGGGCGTGGCTTTAGCTGCCTTACCAACGATAACGTCCATTGGTAATTCGCGCTTACCTGTTTTATCAAACACGGCCAGACGCGCTGCCGGAATATTGACCACGATGAACTTCTCGGTTTCGAAGCGGTTCAAATACCGATAAAAGTTGAGCGTCTCCTTTATTTGCTTAAGCTGCGTTGGCGAGGCAGTTGCCTTCACCTCGTTGTACTTGGCGAGCAGCGAGCGGTAAGGGGCAAACGGTGGTGTTGCACTAGCCAGAGCCGCCGATGGATCTTTAGCCCTCACAATGCCCCCTACTACCGATGTATCGACCTTCTCGGTTAGCTTCGTAAAAGACTGGTCGGCAGGCTTATGGCCATACTGGATTTCAGTCACCAGTTTTTCAAGGGTAGCCTGTGCCTGGATGATGTTTGTCTGCGGCGCAGCGATGGCGAATTCTGTCGTATCGATTCCCACCGAATCGGCGAAGTGGCGCGTTACCTGAAGTTGCCGGGCAACGTCGTTTCCGGGATTCTCCTTTTTACAACCCGAAAAGAAGGTTGTTAAAGTCAAGAAAGTACCGGTAGCTAGTATGAATGATGTGCGTTGAGTCATACTATATAGACGAATGATTAACCTAAAATGTTATCATTCGTTAAGCAACTGCCCAAACGCTGACCTATAGCATTTGTTCCCGTTTACGAATGGCGTACCCAAAGCAGAGGAGTGCCGACGCAATTAGGTAATGGTAAGCGTCGATGGGGTGGAGGGGGAGAATCACATGTTCAACCTTAGTGGCAAAAGCCATCAGCATCACGGCCACTACGATCCAGATTGCCCAGTGTTGCTTTCGTAATAATGCTAGCACAGCCAGCAGCATAACCAGCAGGATACCAAGTGCCGCTACTACAGGGGCAAAAACCGCTACTTCAGGGAAAAACAGGCACATGAACAGCAGGATACCAATGCCCAGCGACACGCTGAATGTTACGGGCGACGCAGTTCGGTCGAGTGCGGTGGTATACGTCGCGACCACCACAGCAACAACACCCAGACTGCCGGCGAGCAGGGTAAGCGAACTATGCAGTGGTTCCAGAAGGGAGAGACCGGCAAACGTGAAAACACCAACGAAGGCCGCCAGAGAGATGGTAAGAAAGAAGAAGCCCCAAAGTAGCCTGTTATAAAATGGAACTCGTCCGAATGCCGTGCTAAAGACCCAGACACCCGTTGCGGCCAGTACCGCGTCGGAGATCATATGCGAAAGAATCATTGCGGAAGATACCGTTTTTCGGTCTACTTTTGCGCCATTATCTGCAATATAGACGTCAACTCGCGAGGCACCGCCTACGATCCACGAACAGCATGAGCGTATTAGTAAACAAGCACTCGAAAGTGATAGTGCAGGGCTTCACAGGCTCTGAAGGGAGTTTTCACGCCCAGCAAATGATTGACTACGGCACAAACGTTGTCGGTGGTGTAACGCCTGGAAAGGGGGGACAAACTCACCTTGACAAGCCCGTTTTCAACACCGTACTGGAAGCCGTTTCAACAGCTGGAGCCGATACATCGATCATTTTTGTGCCGCCAGCTTTTGCTGCCGACGCTATCATGGAAGCTGCTGACGCAGGCATTAAAGTGATCATCTGCATCACGGAAGGCATTCCTACTGAAGATATGGTTGCCGTTAAGGCGTACCTAAAAGGCAAGGAAACCCGCCTGATCGGTCCCAACTGCCCTGGCGTAATGACCGCTGGTGAATGCAAGGTAGGTATCATGCCTGCGTTCATTTTCCAGAAAGGCAAGGTGGGTATCGTATCGAAATCAGGTACGTTGACTTATGAAGCCGTAGATCAGTTGACTAAAGCAGGCCTCGGCCAGACAACGGCAATCGGTATTGGTGGTGACCCAATTATTGGCACAACCACTAAAGAAGCCGTTGAACTGCTGATGAACGACCCCGAAACGGAAGCAATCGTTATGATTGGCGAGATTGGTGGTGGCATGGAAGCCGAAGCCGCTCGCTGGATCAAGGCCGATGGTAATCGTAAGCCTGTTGTTGGTTTCATTGCTGGCCAGACAGCGCCCAAAGGCCGTCGGATGGGCCACGCTGGTGCCATCGTTGGTGGAGCTGATGATACAGCTGCTGCCAAAATGGCCATTATGCGTGAGTGTGGCATTCACGTGGTTGAGTCGCCGGCTTTGATTGGCGAAACCATGCTGAAAGCGCTGGGCCTGTAATTACCGGCGAATCGTAGAAAATAGAGCAAGAACGAAGGAGTGAAAGAGCGAATGAGCGGCTTACGGACAAAAACACTAATTTGTTTAGGTGTCCGCATAGCCAGCCATTCCCTGTTTCACCTCTTCGTTCTTTTTGTTTTCCTGTCTGTGCCAGTCAATGCGCAAGGCCGACAAGAAGGTATTGGCCCCGCGCAGGCCTATTTCCCGGTGCACGATTTTCAGCAGGAGTTTTTAATCTACGACGAGGCTTTCAAAACCTACGTTCCCTTCATTGCTGAGCAGCACAACACCGAAAATGCACTTAGCGCCTCCGTGGACATTGAGAGTAATCGGCACTATAAGTTGTTGATTCAGAGTGAAAAGGATGGCTTTCTCTTTATCGATGCTGCGTTGCGTCGCAAGTGCCCGGCTGGTAAGTGGCTAGTACTGGATATCGACAGCCTGTACCAGTTGTACCGAAAACCCCAGCTGTTTGTTACGCTCTATGGTCCGTCGGCACTCAGTAACTGGCAACTGGTAGTTGGCTACCCCCGGGCGGCGGCAAGTCAGACCATTCGGCTAAATGACGATTTGTTGAGCGTTAGGCCCAGAAATAAATCACCATACGGTAATTTCTTTAGTGTCTGTCTACTTTTCCTGCTGGCCAGCCATGCCTTTTTGTATACCTTTTTCAGGCGTGCATTCCAGCTATTTTACAATCCGATTAATCTGCTGCGGTTAGAAGCTCCCGATGATTCGTTCATCGTTAATCGGCCGCTAAGCCGCATCTCGCTGGCGTTTACGCTGAATCTGAGTTTATTGCTCACATTTTTGTTCGTGTATATTCAGCACCTAAACGTCCCTTTATTCGGATTGAATGGCGTGCTGGCTCAATACCAAACATTCTTATGGCTAGTAGCCAGTTATGCCGTAATCAGCTTGATTGTCTTTTTGCTGCTTATAGGTAAATACTTATTGATTGCTGCCGTTGGTAGTTTATACAAGTATGAAGCGTTGGTTAACTTGCACTATTTTAAGGTCTTACAGTCATCCCTGATTTTTAGTGTATTGCTCGTTCTATTGGTCAGTGTCGTGTACCCGTATATGTCGGCAACCGATACCTCCGTGAGCTATATACTGATTCCCTTCGTTGGCTTCTATTTAGTGAGGCTAGCCTGGCTGTACGTAACCTTTGTCCAACTAATGCCGGTCAAGAATCTCTATTTATTTTCCTACCTTTGCATTGTGGAATTAATCCCGCTTGTGGTCGGTATTCGGTTTGCCGTATGACAAGTAGGCACTTTTCCTGACTGCATAACCACACCGCGTAGCCGCCGGAATGCGTAACATAGAGGTAGATTCAATGAGCCATACCAACACACAGCCCACCGAGGAACGTCAGACGAAAGTCAGCCATGTGTTAGTGACCCAATCCAAACCCGCCGACGATAAATCTCCCTACTTCGATCTGGCCGAAAAGTACAATATCACCATTGACTTCCGGCCGTTCATTCAGATTCAGGGTGTTTCCTTCAAGGAGTTTCGTAAGCAGAAGATCAACATACTGGAACATACGGCTATCATCTTCACAAGCCGGAATGCGATCGACCATTTCTTCCGTATCTGTCTGGAGGCGCGCATCGACGTACCTGCCGACATGAAGTACTTCTGTATCTCAGAGCAAACAGCCAATTACCTGCAGAAGTATATCGTGATCAGAAAGCGGAAGATCTTTTCGGGTACGAAAACCGCTCGGGAGCTTTTTGACCTGATCCGGAAGCACAAGACAGAGAAATTTCTGTTCCCTTGCTCAAATATTCGGAGCAACGATATTCCCGACTTCATGGATACCGGAGGATTACATCTGTCGGAGGCTGTGATGTACGAAACGGTTGCTACTGATCTGTCTGATCTGGATGTCAGCCATTTCGACCTGATTGCCTTCTTCAGCCCATCGGGGGTTGCGTCCTTGATGTCGAACTTCCCTGATTTCAAACAAAATGGTATCCGTTTAGCCGCCTTTGGGCCTACTACTGCCAAAGCCATCACGGAAGCCGGCCTGACTTTAGATATCGAAGCTCCACTGCCAAACGCTCCGTCGATGACAGGTGCGCTGGACCTATACATTCGGAAAGCTAACAATAGTTAAGCCTTAGACGTTAGAGAGAGGTCGATATCAGCATAAAAAGCTGGTATCGACCTTTTTTTCGGTCAATATTTTGTGTTTACGGGCGTTAATCAGGTAATTGACCAAGGTAATGACTGCTCGTATTTTCTTCGTCTATGCTTCGCAAACTCTACGTATCTATTGGTGGCTGGCTGCTCGCGCTTACGGCGTTCGGACAGCAAGACCCTCAGTTTAGCTTTTTCCCCTTCGCGCCCACATTCTACAATCCGGCTGCGGCTGGTTCTGAAGGACTTACGCGAATTCAACTTATCTACAGAACCCAGTGGGCTGGTTACCAGACATCTGCAGGTGCAGGTGGAGCGCCGACCACACAATTACTGACGGCTAACCTGCCTCTGACCCGCCTCAACAGCGGCGTGGGCATCTATGCGTTCAATGATGCCATTGGTCCGCAAAGTAACCAGTCAGTACAGGTAGCCTACGCCTATAGATTGCCACTAAAATCAGGTACGTTGGCATTTGGCGTCCAGGGCGGGGTGTACAACAAATCAATCGACTACAGCGACGTGATTGTAAGAGATCCGGGCGATCCCTTGATTGGAACGGGTAAGGTATCACAACTCCAGCCAGATGTTAGCGCAGGTATTCATTACAATACAATTGATTATTGGGTAGGCGTGAGCCTGTTTCACCTGAATGCTGCCAGCTACAAGCTTGGTACCGTCAATGGGATCAACCCGATGTCGCGAACGGCATACCTGTCGGCGGGGTACCGGCTTGGCCTAAGCTATGCCGTAGACGTTCAGCCGTCTCTTCTCTATAAATACAGTACAGAAGCGGGCCCGCAAGCCTCATCGCTCGATCTAAACCTGTTAGCCACGGTAAACAACCAATATTTTGGCGGGGTAGGCTACCGAACTGGTGACGCGATAACAGGTATGATAGGCATCAATCTGCTGGCTGGAAATGCACTGCGTTTAGGCCTTTCCGGCGATCTGATTACCACAGGTGTGACAGCCAAGCGACCAGCCTCGTATGAATTTATGCTGAGTTACGCGTTACCTGCTCCCAGCACAAATAAAAAGCCGATCATTCGTACTCCAAGATTCCGATACTAACCCCACTTTTTTAACGTTTTGGGACTAACCAGGGGGCAAAGTCGATAAATTGGCGTTATTGTTGTGAGGCAGTTTGGAGCCACAGATTTACTTTTGACTGTTTAGGTCTTCTGCCGCCATTTTACGCAGGAACAGCTTCGATCTGGCAATCAATATTTACATACAATAACCGTGAGGATTTTCGTTCTTACGTCAGTCTTGCACAAGTTTTATGCAGTTTATACATATGAAATCGAACCGAATGCCGGCACATACACTCCGGGGCGTATTGGTTGTGGCGACAGTGCTGGTTTTGCAGAGTTGCGGCTTTGTTAAATCTAAATTTGGGGGAGGGAAATCAGGCGACGTTGGTGTGAACAACGGTGAAATTGTGGCTAAATCACGGCCCGGTTACCGACAGACCACACCATACGGAATGGTTCTGGTGCCTTCCGGCTCATTCATCATGGGTCAGGCCGATGAAGATATCGCGGCTACTCAAATCAACATGAACCGTCGGGTAACCATCAGTTCGTTCTACATGGACGATACGGAGATTACCAACCATGAGTATCGGCAGTATGTAAATGCCATGCTGGCTGACTCTGCCGCCTCAATTGGTGAAGAAGAAATCATGGCCAAGTATTACCCCGATACAACTGTCTGGAAAAACGACTTTACTTACCACAACGGTGACCCAATGCTCGAGTACTATTATAGCCACCCGGCGTTTGATACGTACCCAGTTGTTGGTGTAAACTGGAAAGCTGCTCAGCATTTCTGCCAGTGGCGTACTAATTTGTACAACGACTATCGCACTAAAGAGAACCTCGTGAATGCGCCTCGTTTCCGGCTGCCCTCAGAGGCCGAGTGGGAGTGGGCTGCCCGCGGTGGCAAACAGGGTGCTAAATACCCCTGGGGTAACCCATACGTAGCAAACGGAAAAGGATGCTACTTGGCTAACTTCAAACCACAGCGCGGTAACTTCGATGCAGACGGGTATCCATACACGGCACCTGCTAATCAGTATAACGCCAACGAGTATGGCCTATACAATATGGCGGGTAACGTAGCCGAATGGTGCCGCGATGCTTATGCCGAAAATGCTAACGCCATCGTCTGGGATATGAACCCCGACAACCAGAACGCCGATGAGCCCCGGAAAGTGGTTCGTGGTGGTTCATGGAAAGATATTGCCTACTACCTCGAGTCAGGTACACGTACCTACGAAGATGAGAATGCCCGTCGGTCATACATCGGATTCCGTTGCGTGATGGACAACCTTGAAGGCCGTACTGCATCGGCACGGGGTGGTCGTTCTTCGGCTGGTCGCTCGTCGTCAACGAAAGCATCAAAGTCTAGCAGCAGCAACAAAGGCATGCGCGCCAGCAAATCGTAACCCTTTTCAATTCCACTTTTTTAATAATCATCTGTAAACCAACTCATGGCAGCAGGAAAAGTAAATTTCTTTTGGGATCGTCTCGTTCCTACCGTTTATAGTGCCGGTGCCGCCGTTGTAATCTTCGGAGCCTGGGCCAAAATCACCCACAATGAACAGTTCGGCTTTATGCTGACAGTGGGCTTGCTGACAGAGGTAGTAATCTTTGCGCTGTATGCGATTCAGAGCTTTACGCAGCCCGTTACATCGGGTGATGATTATGCCTGGGAGCGTGTGTATCCTGAGTTAGCCCCCGATTACAAAGGCGAAACCCGCAAAGCCGTGGCAACCCCACAAGCCAATGGGTTGACCGCCAATATGGATCAGATGCTGGCACAGGCGAAGATTACCCCTGACGTGTTCGAAAAACTGGGGTCAGGCTTTCAGAATCTGAACACGACAGTGTCTAAGCTAACTGATCTTACAGATGCGACCGTTGCTACGAATGATTATGCACGCAACGTGAAGTCAGCCTCTGGGTCAATTTCCGAAATGAACAAGTCATATGGTACGGCCATCACTGCCATGAATTCAATGGCCGACGCCACTACCGATGCCAAAGATTATCGGGATCAGTTCCAAAAGGTAACCAAGAACATGGGCGCGCTGAACGCCGTGTATGAATTGGAACTCCAGGATACCAACAAGCACCTGAAAGCGATGAACGCTTTCTACGGTAACCTGACGTCTGCTATGCAGAACATGGCCGATGCCAGCAAAGACACGCAACAGTTCAAATCTGAACTGGCGAAACTGACGGGTAACCTCGCTTCGCTGAACAACGTCTACGGCAGCATGCTGACAGCCATGCGCGGCAGCAACCAATAAACCAGTTTATCGTTCGATGTTTGGTGTTCGACGTTGCGCTGCTATCGGGCAATGCAATTGCAAACGCCAAACATCAAATGGTATAGGTAGAGCATCTTTCCAATCAAACTACATTTAATCACTACCAACTAATGGCAGGTGGAAAAGAGACACCCCGTCAGAAAATGATCGGGATGATGTATCTGGTATTGACCGCATTACTTGCGTTGCAGGTAACCTCGGCCATCCTGGAGAAATTCGTCCTGCTGAACAACTCGTTAGAGCAATCAACGGGGTCAGCCAATCGGGTCAATCAAGAGACAATAGAGAAAATTCGGGCTGCAGTTAGTAAAACGGGTAACCGCCCTGCCGACGTAGCCGTATTGCAACAAGCCGATCAGGTGCGTAAGAAAGCCGCCGACATGATGAGCCAGATCGATGCGCTGAAGCAGGAGTTGATTACCGATGCGGGCGGCGGAACCGATGAGCAGGGAAACATCAAGAACCTGAGCGAAGAAGAGAAAGTAGCTCAACTGCTGGTAGGCAACAACCGCAACGGAGCAGCCTACAAACTACAGACATCGTTGAACCAGTATACCGATGACTTGTCGAAATTGGGCAATGCTAAGTTTGCTCCGTTAGCCCTTGATGGTAAAGACGATCCAATCGCGCAACGCTCAAACGAGCAGCGGACAAAAGACTTCGCTACACTGAACTTTGCGCAAACGCCTGTACCAGCTGCATTGGCTGTACTGAGCCAGAAGCAGGCCGATGTGCGCCGGATTGAAGGCGAAACGCTGGATTACCTAGCCTCGAAAGTAGGTGCGCAGGACGTGAAGTTCGACAAGATCATGGCCATGTTGAGCATGGACTCAAAAGTGGTTGTGGCCGGTACGAAATTCAAAGGCGAGATGTTCCTGGCGGCTTCGTCATCGGGCATTCAGCCCCGGATGAGCCTCAGCGGCGGTCCGGTTCGGATGGACAACGGTCGTGGTATCATTGAGTTCACGGCACAGGGTGGCGCTTATGACAAGAATGGTCTGGCTCGTCGGGTGCTATCTGGTTCGATCTCGTACAACGCGCCGGATGGCACCGTGAAAACGGTTCCGCTCCAGGCTGAGTACTTTGTGGCAAAGCCATCGTATCAGGTAGAGACGGGTACGATGCCTCCGCTTTACCTAGGTTGCGAGAATAAGCTGAGCATTCAGAGCCCACAACTGGGAGCCCTGTGGAATCCGAATTTCTCGGCTGATGGTGCAGCTGTACTGCAATCAGGCGAGAAAGGTAAGATTACGGTCGTGCCTAATTCGCAATCTGTTGCACTTAATATCAGTAATGCTGGTAACCTGCTTGGTACAGAGCGTTTCCGGGTCAACCGGGTACCACGTCCGTCTATCGAATACCTTGTTGGTGGACGACCAGCAACGGATCCACGTGGTGTGCCAGTAGGTTCAGCTCGTAGCATTAGCGTTCGTGCAGTGGCTGACCCAAGCTTTGCAGCTTTCGCACCGAACGACGCCAATTTCCGGGTAACTGGGGTAACTATCAACCTTGTTCGTGGCACCCGCCGCGTTAAAGGACCTTTATCACTTGGTCCGGGTGGAGGCTCATTAGGTGAGATGGCTGCTGAAATGGAGCCTGGTGATCGTCTTACAATCCAAGTAGAGGGCGTTCAGCGGCGCAACTTCCGTGGTGAAACCAGCGACGTTCCGATGGGTAACCTGCTGCAACAAATCTCCTTATATTAACTATACTAAAGCGGCTTTCGGGCCGTTTTTAGTGCATAGACAGGTAAAGAACACAGGCTATGAAGCAAGTGACAATGATACGGACGATTGCTCTTACTGCTACGGCAACGCTGGCGCTAATGGGCGGCTCGGCTATGGCGCAGGAGCGTGACAATAGCAAAGCCAACTCGATGTCGGTTCGTCCTATCGACGACAGTGACATTATGATGAAGAAAACCCTTTGGCGTCGTATCGACCTGAAGGAAACGCAAAATCGCAGCATGTTTGCCAAAGGCAATGAGATCACAAAATACCTGATCGATGCCGTGAAAGCTGGCCTGCTCGACGCGTATGAGAATGACTCATGTGTGAAGAAGATTTCACCTGAGAAGTTCCACGAGCGGTTGCTGATTCCTAACCAGGAGGGGGGCTTGTCAAAGGAAGAGATTGAAGCTGGCTTTGGTAAGCCAAATGATACGAAAAGCGACGGCTGGGATACTCCTAAAAAGCAGGATGCCCCCAAAACAGCGACTAAAAAGCCAGTTGATGATGGCTGGGGAACACCTGCACCGAAGGCTACAGCTAAACCTGCTGATGATGGCTGGGGTGCTCCTGCTCCGAAGAAAACGACCGCTAAAAACACCAAGGGGAAGAAGGGCGCTAAGACGACGCAACCGATTGCTCCAGTTGTGAAAGATACTGTTGCTGTTGCACAGACAGCTCCTGCATTGACAGGTGATGAATACTTCGCTAAAGAGTTGAGCGTGTTGGAAGTAATGGAAGACTGGATTTTCGACAAAAAGCGGTCACGCCTTTACTATGATATCCAAACGGTGAAGATGTTGCTGCCTGCTGATAAAAACGCGGCTGGCTTCGAATTACCCATTGCGACGTTCAAGTACAAAGATCTGGACAAGTTATTCCGGTCAGACCCTAAGAAGTTTGTTTGGTATAATACACAAAACCAGGCCCAGCACAAGAACTTGGCCGATGCGTTTGACCTGCGTCTGTTCTACGGTCGGATCACGAAAGTAGCTAACCCAGAAGACAAAGAGCTAGTTGGTATTTACGGCGATAAAGAAGGTCTGTTGAAATCGTATCAGGCTGAATATGACCTGATGGAAATCGAGCACGGTCTTTGGGAATACTAAGCATATCGATGCAGTTACGCCACATCTTCAAGATACGGTGTACCTAAGAGTTACTAAAAGAGGGCCTGTGCTGATCAGCACAGGCCCTCTTTTGTTTTCTTTCAGCTTCGAGTTTACTGCGAGCGAAGCTGCCAACTACGTACCCAGTTACACTTCCTGTTCCTGCGCGTTGAAGTAGGCTTTAACCTTCTGGGCCTTGTCGTCGCCAATCAATTCAGCAATCGCGGCTACATCTGCTTCTTTAATCTTCTTAACGCCCTTGAAATGCGATAGTAACTTGCCGGCGGTTTTTTGGCCAATCCCCTCGATGCCTTCCAATTCACTGATCAGGCTGTTCCGACTACGCTTATCACGGTGATGCGTAATACCAAATCGGTGGGCTTCGTCGCGGCAACGCTGAATCAGTTTTAACGATTCCGAGCGTTTATCGAGGTACAGCGGTAAGGTATCTTCGGGGAAATAGATCTCTTCCAGTCGTTTTGCAATGCCGATAATTGGGATTTTTCCGTAGAGGTTCAACGCTTTTAAGGCATCGCAGGCGGCACTGAGTTGTCCTTTACCACCGTCAATGATGATCAGATCGGGTAAAGGGCCATTCTCCTCCAGCATGCGGCTGTACCGACGAGTCACTACTTCGTGCATGCTGGCAAAGTCATTGGGGCCAATAACAGTCTTAATACTGTAGTGCCGGTATTCTTTGTTAGCAGGCTTCCCGTCAATAAAGCACACCATGGCCGACACTGGGTTAGTACCCTGGATGTTTGAGTTATCAAAACACTCGATGCGGTTCGGGAGTGCTTTTAACTGCAGATCCTGCTTTAGCTTGATCAACACACGGTCTTTCTTACTCGAACTGGCCGTTGCTTCCGCGGCCTGACGTTCCTGTCGTTCGCGGCGGAAATAGAGTACGTTTTTCAGCGACATATCCATCAGCTTGCGCTTGTCGCCAATCTGTGGAACGGTCACCTCCGCCTTTAGGTCCGTATCGAGCGGAATGTTGGAAATGATTTCTTTCGCCTTACTACCATACTGATCCCGAAACTCAACGATCATCATCGTCAGGAGGTCAGCGTCGCTTTCTTCCAGTTTCTTTTTGATCTCAACCGTATGCGTCTGAATGATGGTACCGTTTACCACCTTCATAAAATTAACGTAGGCAGAGACGTCATCAGAGGCAATGGTGAACACATCAGCGTCGGCAATCTTCGGGTTCACTACCGTCGATTTACTCTGGAACCGTTGGAGTACATCGAGCTTGTCTTTGTACTGCTGTGCCTGTTCAAACGCCATCGTGCCAGCCGCTTCGACCATCCGGCCCCGAAAATAATCCTGGGCGGGTTTGAGTTGCCCTTTCAGAATGGCGTGAATCTGCTCAATATCGGCGTTGTAATCAGCTTCGGCCTGTTTCCCTTCACAGGGACCTTTGCAGTTGCCAATATGATACTCCAGGCATACTTTAAACTTGCCCGCTTCGATGTTTTCAGGAGCCAGGTTATAATTGCAGGTACGTAGCGTAAAGAGTTGGCTAAACATCTCCAGCACTGTGTACATGGGCTTTAAATTGGCAAACGGCCCGTAATACGTTCCCTGACCGCGCTCTATCCGCCGCGTGGTGACCACACGGGGAAAGTGCTCATTGGTTACGCAGATGAATGGGTACGTCTTGTCATCGCGCAGGAGGATGTTGTAGCGCGGCTGGTATCGTTTGATTAACTGGTTCTCGAGGAGCAGCGCATCAAATTCGGTGTGGACGATCGTAAACTCGATTTTCCTGATCTGACTAACCAGCCGCTGTGTTTTGCGGTCATGCTGGTTCGATTTGACGAAATAGCTGCTGACGCGGTTTTTCAGGTCTTTGGCTTTGCCAACATAAATAACCTCCCCCGTAGCATCGAAATAGCGATACACGCCGGGCTCATGAGGCACTCTGGCCAACTCCTTTTTATAATCGAATTCTGGCATGATAAAATAACGAACGTACCCAGCTAAAGGTTGCCCATTTTGAGCCTGTCTAAGGGCTACAAGTAAGCAAAATACCGACTTAGCAACGTACCTGCGTCAATTCAGAATTTCATCCTCGTCAGTCGGGGCGATCTGCGGAGGAATGTAGCGCTGCGTCGAGTCGATATAGTAGCCACCACAGTCTACTTTGTAGCCGTTTGGTTTCAGGAAAGGTCCCGGCTTATACTTAGTGAGCGATTTATCAGCGTATACCTTCTGCATAAACAAAGCCCAGGCGGGCATGGCTAACCGTGCGCCCTGGCCAAAGGCAATGTCTTTAAAGTGAATGGAACGTTCATCGCCACCCACCCACAAGCCTGAGACAAGGTTCTGGGTGATCCCCATAAACCAGCCATCGGAGAAGCTCGATGTGGTGCCGGTTTTGGCCGCAATCTGATTTCCGTTTTCCAGCAGCTTATACTGGCCAGCTAGTCGTGCCGCTGTGCCGCCTGGGTCTTCGGTGGCTCCGCGCATCAGGTATAGCATGTCATAAGCTTTCTGGGCGCTGATTACCTGCACGGCATTCAGCGTGAAGTTGTGCAAGATGTTATCATTCTTGTCCGTAATCCGGTAGATCGTGATTGGCTCAACCCGGTGGCCGCTGTTGGCAAACGTGCAGTAGGCCGCAACCATATCCATCACCGACACATCAGCGGTACCGAGGCAGAGCGTTGGGTTCTCCATAAAGCCGGTAGTATCGATACCCAGGTCAGCGGCCGTTTTCTTGACCGCAGCAGAACCTGATTTTTTGATCAGGCGTGCCGAAACACTGTTCACCGATGCGCCAATGGCCTCGCGCAGCGACAACGCCCGCCCGCTATACCGACCTGTTGAGTTTTTAGGAACCCAGGCACGCGGGCCATTCCCGTCTTCGTACGGCTCAAACCGAACAGGGCTATCGGTTACCCGATCACAGGTGGTAAAATAGTTGTTATTTAGGGCTGTCAGGTAAACAAATGGCTTAAATGTGGAGCCCGGTTGACGTTTTCCCTGGGCTACATGGTCAAATTTCATATGCTTAAAATTGATACCGCCAACCCAGGCCCGAACGTACCCGGTCGTGGGGTCCATTGATACGAAACCGGTGTGCAAGAGCCGTTTGTAATAACGTAGCGAATCAAGCGTACTCATGATGGTGTCTTTTTCCATCCGCCGGTTTGCATAGGTAAACACCTTCATTTTAACGGGCTTATTTAATTCGCGCCAGATCGTCTTCGTATCGTCGCCGTAGACCTCTTTTAACAGGCGGTAGCGGCTGGTCTTTTTGACAGCGTTTTCAATGAAGTTGGGCATCTCCTGCCAGTCGCCGCGTGCGTTTTTAAACACCCATGGATTACGACCGCGCCACTGTTGGTAAAACTTACCCTGCTGATCCCGCATGTTCGCCATAACGGCAGCTTCAGCGGCTGCCTGCATGCGAGAGTCGAGGGTTGAATAGATCTTGAGACCGCTGGTATACAGGTTCAATTCTTTACCGTTTTCCTGATTATACTGTTTGATCCAGTTTTTGAGGTACTCTCTGATCGAAGCGCAGTAGTACGGAGCCTTATTTGTATTCTGGTTCTCGATGTTAAAATCGAGTTTTAGGGGCTTGATCTTATACGTGACGTATTGCTCCGTAGTCAGGAATTTGTACTTCTTCATCTGGCTCAGCACCACATTGCGCCGCTCGCGGGCCCGATCTTCAAACACGCGCGGATCGAACAGCGACGGATTTTTCAGCATGCCTACCAACGTGGCGCTTTCTTCAACCGACAGCTGCCAGGGTTCGCGGTTGAAATACGTTTTGGCCGCCGTTTTTATACCATACGTATTATTGCCGAACGATACCGTGTTCAGGTACATCATGATGATCTCCTGTTTGGTGTAGTTCCGCTCCAGCCGCGCAGCCAGAATCCATTCTTTTGTTTTGGCAATAATGAGCCGTATCACCGGAAGGTTACCCAGAATACCCTCGTACTTCTCTTCACGCGTATTAAAGAGGTTCTTGGCCGTCTGTTGCGTCAGCGTGCTACCACCACCGGTGCTGGCAGTGTTCTGAAACGTAAGAATACCCGTAATGGCTCGGGCAATTGACCGGGCATCAATACCCGAATGCTTCATGAAGCGGGCATCTTCAGTAGCCAACAACGCCGAGATGACATTGGGCGAAACCTGCGTAATATCAATGGGTGTCCGATTCTCCAGATAGAATTTACCCATCTGAACACCGTCGCTGAAATAAATTGTCGACGCTTCCTGACTCTTCGGGTTCTCCAGGGCTTTCAGGTCCGGCATACCACCGAAAAGCCAGAGAAAGTTAACCGAGACAGCCAGCACATAGAGAATAATGGCGGTCAGAAAAAGTAGTGTATACGTCCAAAGTCGGGAGATGGTGGTGCGGTACTTCCCGGAAGCAAATTCAATCATGGGGGAGGGGAACATTTCAAGTTTCAGCTTCCAGGTTTCAGAGGCTTTGCTCAACACCCACGTAGTAAGCAGCGAAGCCCCTGAAACCCGATAGCTGAAACTCGAAACTTATTTTTATTTCCTTTTCGCCGTCAGCTGCTCAGCGGCGGCCTGGCGTTCTTTTATATGTGAAAGTAATGGACTGAGTGGATAATCGCGAACGAATTCAGTAAGTGCCTGCCGATACGCATCGACGCCTTGCACCCGTCCAATCAGAATAATTCGTAACAACGCCATCTTATCGGCAATCTTCGATCCACCGAACGTACCTAGCGCGGCTTCGGTTCGGGCCAGCGCCTCAGTGCTATTACCCGACTGATACAATTCATACAGCTGAGTATAGGTCTGGTTGGCAGCGATCTCATTCACAGGCCCTTTTCCTGCTGCTGTGCTACCGCTCGCAAGCGCTGTGTTGCCGCCTGCTGCGGTTAGCAACTTAGCATAAGTAGAGGTGGGAAATTCGCTCAGTAGCTTATCCCGCCATGGAGATGGTCTGCCTGCCTGTTCAGCCGAAAGGTGCATTAAATAGTAGGCCTCTGGCTTATAACTGGTATTGGGGTAGCGTGCCATCAGGCGATCGAGCGTAGACATGGCTAGTACCGGTTGCTCCAGTTGAAACTTGTAAAGCTTTCCCTGCCGGTACAGCGCTGATTCGAGCTGGTCGTTCGATTTCTGGAGTGCCTCCGCCGAAAAGGGAATCAACCGGTATAGTTCATCTTTCTTTCCTTTACGCTGATTCAGGGTGTTGGCAACGGGTGGTCGTGTACCCGCAGCGGGCAATGGCACCACCGGATTAGTCGCATCGGCTGGGTTTGATCCATTCAGCGGGTTGTTCTGACCGGCAATGGCCTGCGACGCGTCTTTATTTTGTCTGCGCCAATCATCAGCTAACGGCCTATTTCCCCAAATCTGCATGAATTCCTGTTTCCCCTGCGCCAGCTGAACCGGATTATACAGCACCCAGCGGTCGTTAGGGGCCAGATCCGAGTTGGTAGCCTGGGCACCGGACAGATTGTTGCGGCCAGTAATTTGTCGGGCTAGTTCGGCCTGGGCCGCGTCTGCTTTTTCACGCTCGTCGATCAGTTTGTCCAACAGTTGGTCAAGAGCCGCGGGATTCATCTGTGCCATCCGTTGCAGGCTGTCTTCGCGGTCAATAGTCGTCTGGTTGTTAACAAACTCGTTAAGCGCCTTCTGACGGTTTGCAATTGTCGTATACAGGGCGTGATTCTGGGGAAGTAAAGCAAGCGAACTATCGTAATAGGCCTGCGCCTTGCTGTAGTTTCGCTTCTTTTCGAAATACAGATTACCCATTTCGGCATAGGTAAGTGGAACCTGAGCCGTGTTAGTTAGTCCTGTTTGTACCGCTTTGTTAAAATTAGCAAGAGCCCGATCGTAATTACCCCGGCGCACATCAGCCCGGCCCATTGTAAAGTAAATCTTATCCTTCAGGTCTGAGTTTTTGCGGTCGGCTAGCATCTCCTCAAACCGTCCGGCGTTTCGGGCGAGTTGCTTCGGATCCTTCCCATCGGCCTGCATCAGGTAGATGTTGGCAAAAAACTCCTGATCGTAGTTGGGATGGGTACGCAGCACCTGCTGAAAATGATCTGTCGCCAGTGCCGATTTACCTGCCAATTCATACAGCTGACCGGCAATCAGGTGTAGTCTGGCCGTTGCCTCTGACTTTTTCAGGAGGGGGAAGGTGGCATCCAGAATACCAGCCGCCACGAGGAGTTCACCTTTACGCTGATGCAGATATGCTTTTGTCAGGTAAAATTCTTTTGTGTTGATTTTATTAAGCGGCTGGGCGCGGAGGTATTCTGCCACCGTCAATCCATTCGGAAAATCCCCTGTCTCCGCGTAGGCGCGCATCAGCAGAATGAGTGCTTCGTGCTTGTCGTCGTCATCGGTGCCTTTTGTGTTCACATACTTAAACACTTCAATCGCGTTGGGTAAGTCTTGCCGATATAGGCGCGTTTTGCCAATCAGCACGTAGGCATCATCGACCCATTTGCTGTTCTGGTGACGTTCGGCAACCAGCGACGCCTTTTTGATGGCATCATCGAGTTGAGGCCGCACCGACTGAATCGCGTTTGAATCGAGTGGGAGCAGGATGGGTAATGTTTCATTGTAATTATCCTGCCTGTTTTTAAACAGGTACCGCTCCACTTCGTCAATATCGTCGCGGGCCATTACATAGGCGTTGAAATGAGCTGTAAGGTTGTGATACCCCTTGCTGACAGACCCATTACTATGCTGCGAACAAGACCAAAATCCACCGGACAGCAAGGCAATGAGGCCCAGAGAAGCGATGTATTTAGGTCGAAATTGGTGCATACAAGCTAAAGAAGTTGGTTGTTGCCCCATTGTGGGCCGTACCTTCGTAGAATCGATAAAACAAAGCTGACTCAAGATATAACTGAAACGAACGGGTTACCAGCCAACGTATCGAATCCTGTGCCAGACTGGCGAAATTAGCTATTTTCCGACGATGAATTCACCCGAAACCCCAAACAAGCCTTCTCACGGCAATAACGACGATCGCCGCCCATCGGCCTTCGCGCAGTACAGTGGCATCGGCATTCAGATGCTGGCCACCATTGGCATTGGCGTGTATGCGGGTATGCGCCTGGATCAGTGGCAGGAAAACAAAATGCCCGGCTGGACAATTGGTCTATCCCTGTTTGCCATTGGGGCGTCATTGTACCTGTTTATTAAGCAGCTTCCCAAAAATTGATACCGTCATTCTGACGATGAAGATCCCCATGCTTCGGGTATCTTATCAAAAGTTTATTTGGGCGTTTGGGCAACTGGCCCATTAAAATCATGTTAATCCCGTCAAAAGGAAAATTTACTATTTAATGCGCGACTCGTTGCTGTTAACGGCATTCCTGGGAATTGTATTTTTTGTAGCTGACCGATTCTACAAACCGAGCTGGCTGCACCCGTATTGGCCCTATCTGCTGCTGTTCTATTTCATGTTGTCAGTGTTACTACATAGACTCATGAGTTTCGTAAAAGACCCGAAATCAGCGCAGTTCACCACTTTCTTCATGGCATTCGTTACGGCAAAGCTCATTTTGAGCCTGGTGTTCATGGGCGTTATGCTCTATACCAACGTACCTGCTCGAAAGATCTTCGTATTTAGCTTTCTTGGATTGTATTTAGTTTACACCAGTTTTGAAATCTACGGCCTTACGCGTAAATTGCGGCGCGATTCGTAGAAACGCTTACTTATTTCATATGATGAGTTCGTCAATTAATAGATTTTTGCTTGCCTTTGCCCTCGTATTCAGCACGATTGCTGGTGTATTTGCGCAGGAGCACACTGTAGAAGGTCACGAAGCCCATACAGAAGAAAAGAAAGGATTCAAGGTTGGTGATATGATCACTCACCATATCAGTGATGATAAAGGTTGGGAGTTTGCGCATGGCCTTACCTTACCGCTACCAGTCATTTTGTATTCAGCAGATCGGGGTGTAGAGGTTTTCTCCTCATCACGGCTGGCTCACGGCGAAGTCTACAACGGATATAAGCTCGAGCACGGACACGTTCATCGGGTCGATGAAGCTGGTAAGCCGTTAGAAGATGTTCATGTACGCGATTTCTCGATCTCTAAAAATGTGGCTTCGTTGCTCATCAGCGCGATCATCCTACTTTTCGTTTTTACGTCAATCGCTAAAAGCTACACCGTAAATAAAGGCAAGGCACCGAAAGGTCTTCAGTCGTTCCTCGAACCGATCGTCATGTTCGTTCGTGACGAAATCGCTAAGCCGAACCTTGGTCCAAAATACGAGAAATACCTGCCTTATCTTTTGACGCTTTTCTTCTTTATTCTGGTAAATAACCTGCTAGGCTTGTTACCTGGTGGAGCTAACCTGACGGGAAACATTGCAGTAACGATGGTGTTAGCAGTCATCACGTTCTTCGTGACGAACCTGAGTGGAAACAAGCATTACTGGATGCACCTGGTAAAACCTACTGGTGTACCTGTGGCTTTGTTGCCGATCATGATTCCTGTTGAGATTGTTGGTCTGATCATGAAACCAATGTCTCTGATGATCCGATTGTTCGCCAACATTACGGCTGGTCACATCATCATTCTGGCACTGCTGTCGCTGATCTTTATCGCTGGTCAGGCCAGCGCAGGGGTTGGGTATGGCGTAAGCTTGATCGTAGTTCCCTTTACTCTCTTTATGAACCTGATCGAATTGCTGGTTGCTTTCCTGCAAGCGTTCATCTTCACACTGCTGACGTCGATGTACATCGGTAGCGCCATTGAAGACCATCACGAAGCCGATCACGGCATCGGTTACGAAGGTCCAGGCGAGGAGATCGGTTAGTTTTTTGTTTGCTTTCTTTTGTTTCTTTTTCACTTATAAATCTGTTTGAAGATGTTAGCTTTCATGCTGTCAATCTTATTGGAAGCAACTGGTAGTGTAGCCATCATGGGTGCCGCTATCGGTGCTGGTCTGGCCGCTATTGGTGCTGGTCTTGGTATTGGTCGTATCGGTGGTAGCGCGATGGAGGGTATTGCCCGCCAGCCAGAAGCTGCTGGTCGTATCCAAACCGCCATGCTGATCATTGCCGCCCTGATCGAGGCCGTGGCTCTGTTCGCTGCCGTTATCTGTCTGCTGGTTGCCCTGGCTTAATCGCCCGGTCAGCAGTGCGTATCCTGTCTGAGCATTAGGCAACGACGCACGGGATACACCGAATTTCTAGAGAGCCTGCCAATTGGGGTTGCCGTTGGCAGGCTACTTCTACAACAAAAGAAAGCGTACGATTTTCTTGACTCATTTATTCTATTCATAATTTACTATGGACCTGCTTACCCCCGATATTGGCCTGTTAGTATGGCAAGTAGTCATTTTTGGTTTACTGTTCTTTCTGCTCAGCAAGTTTGCTTGGGGCCCTATCGCATCAAGCCTGAAAGAGCGTGAAAACAGCATTCAGGGTGCCCTCGACCTCGCCGAAAAAACGCGGGGCGAAATGGCGAAACTGAAATCAGAGAATGAGCAAATTCTTGCTCAGGCCCGTGCCGAGCGTGATGCCATTCTTCGCGGTGCTAAGGAAACGGCTGACAAAGTTGTTGCTGAGTCGCGTGACAAAGCTGTTGCCGAAGGTCAGCGGATGCTGGAGCAGGCGCGTGAAGCCATGCAGAATGAACGTCAGGCACTGGTTGCCTCGATGAAGAAAGACGTAGTAAACCTCTCGATTGAAGTAGCCGAGAAAGTACTCCGTCGCGAGCTGGCCGACAAAGCTTCGCAGGAGAAACTGGTACAAGACCTAGTGGCTTCATCACGGTTAAACTAAACGGTAGTAAACCATGGCTATTTCAACGGTTGCTGCCCGCTATGCTAAATCACTGATTGATTTGGCCCAGGAGAAAGGTATTGTGGAGGAGATGTATGGCGACATGCTTTATTTCCAGCGTACCATTGCTGAGAATCGCGCGCTGGGTGTTCTGCTGAAGAACCCAATCGTGCGTAATGCAAAAAAGTGGAACATCATCAATGCGGTGTTTGGCAGCAAGCTGAACCCAATGACGATGTCTTTCTTTCAGATCGTTGCCCAAAAAGGTCGCGATAATATTCTTGAAGACATTGCGGTTGCTTTCTGTACCCAGTTCGATAAACTGAAAGGGGTTGAACGGGCTACCGTTATCACAACGGTACCGTTGACCGAAGAACTGCGTACCCAGTTGAAAGAAAAGGTGAAAACCCTGACAGGTGGCAAAACTGTGGAGTTGGAAGAGAAGCAGGATAGCAAGCTGATCGGTGGGTACGTCCTCCGCGTTGGTGACCGCCAGATTGATGCCTCGCTCCGCAGCCAGTTGAACGACCTGCGTTTGGCATTCATGAATTAAGCAATTCGCGTAATACAGGCAAAAGCCGCCCCAAACCGGGGTGGCTTTTGTATTTTTGTGGGTATACAGCCCAGGACCGCTTGTTAGCAACGTACCTGAGTTGTTACTTCATCGACTTCCCGATAGTTCTAGTTGTTCACGTACCCAAGTTAAGTAGTGATTATCCCTCTTGCCCATCGCGCCACCCAGGCTCAGGAATATTATTTCTCGATCAAACTCGCTGAAGTACGTAAGTTACAGGCGGCCGGTCACGATGTCATTAATATAGGCATTGGTAACCCCGACATGATGCCGTCTGAATCCACCATCAATACGCTGGCAGAAACGGCGCAGTTACCTTCGGCGCATGGCTATCAATCCTATAAAGGTATTCCTGCTCTGCGCCATGGAATAGCTGATTATTACGCTCACACATACGGCGTGACGCTCGATCCGGAAACAGAGTTATTACCCATGATCGGCTCGAAAGAGGCGATTACCCACTTATCGTTGACGTTCCTAGACGAAGGCGATGAGGTGCTGGTGCCGGAACTGGGTTACCCGGCTTATCGGGCGGTGAGTCAGATGGTAGGGGCCAATGTGGTCGAATACACCTTGCTGGAACACGCAGGCTGGCAACCCGACTGGCAGCAAATGGCCGATCAGCTTACGGAACGTACCCGGATCATCTGGTTGAATTACCCGCATATGCCAACGGGTGCACCTGCCACGCAGGGTCTGTTCGAACAGGCGGTTCGGTTTGCGCATGAGCATAAGGTGCTATTATGCCATGATAACCCGTATAGTCTGGTATTGAACAAGAAAGCCCCAATCAGCCTGCTCTCGATCGACGGGGCAAAAGAGGTGGCGGTTGAGTTGAACTCGATGAGCAAGTCGCATAACATGGCGGGTTGGCGGGTTGGCTGGCTAGCCGCGGCAAAGCCGTATATCGATGCCGTACTGACGATCAAAAGCAACGTGGATTCAGGTATGTTTCTGGCCCTGCAACAGGCGGCAGCAACGGCGTTACATAACCCGGACGAGTGGCATGCTGAACGGAATGCCGTGTATCAGGGCCGTCTGGAAGCCGCCTACGCGTTTTTAGATACGCTAGGTTGTACCTACGCTCGCGACCAGGAAGGCATGTTCCTCTGGGCAAAGTTACCCGATAGTATACCGTCGGCTGAAGCCCTGGTCGACGATTTACTGTACAATAAGCATATTTTCATTGCCCCCGGCCTCATCTTCGGTCCAAAAGGAAACCGATACATTCGGGTTTCGCTCTGCATGCCGAAAGAACGGATTCAAGAGGCCGTTAATCGTCTGAATCAAGCAAGTCTCAGCTAGACGAAAGCGGAACAACCTGTAAAATCACAGAAATAAAGTAAACCCTGGTTCAGATGACTATTTCCATTGTTGGTGTCGGTTTGCTCGGCGGATCGTTTGCGTTAGCTGTTCGAGAAAAGTACCCCAAAGCCCGCTTCATTGGGGTCGACGCATCGGCGGTGCATGGCCAATTGGCGTTGGCAAAAGGTATCGTTGACGAAATGATGCCATTGGAGAAAGCCGTCGCGCAAAGCACGCTGGTGGTGCTAGCTACGCCGGTGAATACCATTCTGAATCTGCTTCCTGCTGTGCTGGATAAGCTGCCTGCTAACGGTACTGTGCTTGATCTAGGGTCAACCAAAGAGGGGATATGCGCATTGGCCGATCAGCATGTGAAACGTACCCAGTTTGTTGCGGCTCACCCGATGGCGGGTACCGAAAATTCAGGACCCGGTGCCGCTTTCCGCGAGTTGTTACCCGGCAAAAACCTGATCATCTGCGACCGCGAAAAAAGCCAGCCGGATAGCCTGAGTCTGGTTCAGGCCGTATTCAGCGACATTGGCATGAAGCTGTTTTACATGACGCCACAGGAGCATGACTTACACCTGGCCTATGTATCGCACCTGAGCCATATCAGTGCGTTTGCCCTGGGCCTGACGGTGCTGGAAAAGGAAAAAGACGAGCAGGCCATCTTCGATATGGCGAGCACCGGTTTCAGCAGCACGGTCCGCCTCGCCAAAAGCTCCCCCCAAATGTGGGCCCCCATTTTCGACCAAAACCGCGATAACGTATCGCAGGCGCTAGCCGACTATATCGATTTCCTGCAACGCTTCAAAGCCGTAATCGACGACCGGGACGTACCAGGCTCGCTGGATTTTATGGCCCGTGCCAACGTCATTCGCCGCGTGCTGGAGGGCATCGAGAAGCGGTGAGTAGTGCTTAAACGTAGCAAGTGTTTTTAGCTGACTTGCCACAATTTTGTAAAAAACGCGGTACTGGGGGTTAATAAGGCTTATTGCCGTATTGACTGACGCCATGTATAGAAACAGTATCGCCCTTGTTAGTGGGTTGCTAACGCTTGTACTCCTTATCCTGTCGTGTAAGACCGATGAATTGGTATCGGCCAGGACAGCCAGTATTACCGCCCTCAATTGTTTGAATGCTACCTTCTCGGCATCGGCCACCAGCGGTGCTTCCTACGTGGCTACGGCCAGTATACCCTACACCGGTGGAAATGGCGCCGATTATCCGGCTGGCACCGCCGTTCCTTCAACAGGGGTAACCGGACTGACGGCTGAGCTATTGCCCGGTACGTTGGCAACGGGAAATGGCATGGCCAGCTTTGTCATTAAGGGAACACCCGCATCGGCAGGTACAGCCACTTTTTCAATTTCTCTGGGCGGCCAGTCATGTACGTTAGCTGTAC
The DNA here is from genome assembly GCF_011742925.1 of Fibrivirga algicola. Lineage (GTDB taxonomy): Bacteria > Bacteroidota > Bacteroidia > Cytophagales > Spirosomataceae > Fibrella > Fibrella algicola. The sequence continues at coordinate 133,227 of NZ_WAEL01000011.1, read as the reverse complement.
CCGTTACGGCCTCTAAAGCCAGTATCGCTACGTTGACCTGTACGGTCGCACCCGCCGTGGGAGTAAGTGGAACGCCCTATTCAGGGTCAGTAGCTATGGCCTACACCGGTGGAAATGGCGGCACGTATGATCTGTCTTCGGCCGCATCGACAGGAGTTGAGGGGTTGACCGCAACTGTGCAGGCCGGCACATTGGCCGACGGAGCCGGAACACTTATGTATACCATCACGGGTACACCAACTACATCGGGTACTGCCGCATTTACCCTTAGCCTGGGCGGAAAAAGCTGTGAAGTAGTGGTAACCATCAATGCCGCTGCCCCCACGGTAGCCCCGAAAGATACTGTTGCCGTAACGTACCTGGGAACAACCGCTACCGTAAGTAACCCGTTCGAGAGCGAAGGCGTAAAGGTGGCCGTCAGCGGGGCAGACGTGACTGTAACGTCGACCAACACGACCAAAGAAATGGTTTATCTCTTATCGGGCACGGCTACAAGGGGAAGCTTCAAAATTTATAGCCAGTATAAATATAACCTCGCGCTAAAAGGCGTTAGCCTAACCAACAGTTCTGGCCCGGCCATCAACAGCCAGTCGAGCAAAAAAGCGACGATTAACGTAGTAGCGGGTACCACCAATACCCTGGTCGATGGTATCACCTATGCCAGCAGCACCGAAGATCAGAAAGGAACATTCTTTAGCGAGGGCCAACTATATTTTACAGGGACGGGTACTCTGAACGTAACAGGCAATAATAAACACGCTATCGTAGCAGACGATTATATCTACGTCAGCCAGGCTACCATCACGGTAAAATCAGCCGCTAAAGACGGAATCCATGCCAACGATTATTTCACCATGGATAATGGCACGGTCAATGTTACCGCGTCGAGCGATGGTATTGAGGTCGAAGAGGGGTATATCGTTTTGAATGGCGGCAACCTTACCGTCTCAAGCGTCGATGATGGCATTGCGGCAACCTACGAAGGAACAGACACCAAGATCGTTCCGTACATAGCCATTAAAGGAGGGAACATCAATGTGACAACGTCGGGCGAGAAAGGGAATGCCCTAAAAAGCGAAGCGTATACAACGATTAATACAGCAAATCCAGTGATGCTGACTGTTGGTGGCAAAGGGGCAAAAGGCATCAAAACCTCCGGCGATTTCACGCTCTCAGCCGGTACGGTGTCGATCAATACTACAGGATCGGCGTTCTATGAAACAGCGGCGGCCGATATTACGTCGCCGGCAGGTATTAACTGCGACAAGAATCTAGCTATTAACGGCGGCACGCTGACCATCGTCAGCACCGGAGCCGGTGGCAAAGGAATAAGTGTCGATGGTACGGCAACCGTCAGTGGTGGCAAAACGACCATTACCGCCTCGGGAGCAAAATACACCTATAGCAGTACACTGACCAGCGAAGCCAAAGGCTTTAAAAGTGATGGGGCATTTACGATGACCAATGGTGAACTGACTATTGCTGCAACTGACGACGGTATCAAATCGGAAAAGTCAGTAACAATCGTCGATGGTGCGATCAACATCACAAAATCGTACGAAGGTATCGAGTCGAGCACCATTACGATCGACGGGGGAACGATCAATGTGACGGCGACGAATGATGGCATCAACGCCACCTATGGAACCGTTTCCGGTGGAACCGAATCGAACGACAACAGCAACCTGTTCATGAACGGCGGAACGCTGATCGTGGCTGGTAGCGACGCCATCGACAGCAACGGAAATATTACGATAAACGGGGGCGTCATTATCGTTTGTGGTCCAACAAGCCAACCCGAAGAAGGCATCGACTATAACGGCACGTTCCTGGCAAATGGGGGAATTCTGATTTCCGGAGGGTCCAGCGCGAACATGACCAAAGCCATGAGTACCGCCTCAAAGCAGGTAAGTATGTATATCAAATCGAGTGCGCAGCTCGCTGCCAGTTCATTACTGCACATTGAAGATGCCAGTGGTAAAGAGCTGCTGACGTTCAAGCCCCGAAACGCAGTCAGCTATTTTCATTTCTCAAACCCCGCCTTGGCTAAGAGCACACCCTACAAAATATACTTCGGCGGAACCTATACCGGTGGTGGGTTTGTCGGTGGCTCGTCGGGATGGGGCCTGTACACGGGGGGAACATACTCAGCTACCGGTGCTGTGCTGAAAGCCAGCCCGACTATGTCAGGCAGCGCTACAGTTAATACCATATCGTTCTAGGCACAAAGCGTTCTACCCACACAACTAGGTCTTACCTGAGCCGGTTGTGTGGGTTTACCATGTGGCGAATTGAGAAAATGCAGATTGTTGAAAACAGTTATTGGTTGCGATTAGTAACGTAAAGGAGGTCGCCACGTATAGGCTTCCTGCTATCAACAACCAATACCCATGCAGTCAACAACAGACCAAAAGCCTGCTACCGCCTCGGGCACCATTACGCTAGGCGGCGATTTAACCGTAAACCGGCTGGGATACGGTGCCATGCGCATCACCGGCGAAGGCATCTGGGGACCACCCAAAGACCGGGATGAAGCGTTGCGCGTATTGAAACGCTGCCTCGACCTGGGCATCAACTTCATCGATACCGCCGATAGCTACGGCCCATTCGTGTCAGAAGAATTAATCGCCGAAGCCCTGCATCCATATGCGGACGGGCTGGTGATTGCTACAAAAGGCGCTTTGTTACGTACTGGCCCGAACCAATGGCCGGTAGATGGAAGCCGTAAGCATCTGGAGGAAGCGCTGAACGGTAGCTTGAAACGCCTGAAAGTAGAACAGATAGACCTGTACCAACTCCATCGGTTCGATGACAAGGTACCGTCTGAAGAATACCTGGGCTTCCTGAAAGAAGCACAGCAGCAAGGTAAGATCAAGCACATTGGCTTATCGGAAGTCGACGTTGATCAGATCAAGGAAGCGCAGCAATACTTCGAGGTGGTATCAGTACAGAACATGTACAGTTTCGGCCAGCAGAAATGGAACAGCACGCTGAAGTTCTGTGAAGAACAAAACATTGCTTTTATTCCGTGGTACCCACTGGGGGGCGGTGACCTATCGGCCGAAAAAGCGATCAAAAAGGTAGCCGAACGGCATGGTGCCAGTGAATACCAGATTGCACTAGCCTGGTTGCTGGCCGCGTCACCTGTAATGCTGTTGATTCCAGGTACGTCGTCGGTGAAGCACCTGGAAGACAACACCGCTGCCGCAACGATTAAGCTGACCGACGAAGACCTGCAGGACATGCCGCTTCCGCAGTAAGCGTTTTATGCTGCGAGATAGGCCCTTCACCTGGACATTGACCTACCTCACAAAGCAAAAAAGGGGTGCCGTTTATAACGGCACCCCTTTTTAATATATAAAACAGACTTATTTGCTGTTCTTCAAGCCCTCCATCTTCGCCAGAGCTGTTTTCAACTCTGACAGTTGACGGGTTAGGTCTTCTTTAACATAAGCAGGTAGGTGATCTTTCTCAACCGCCTCTTCGTATGCTTCTACAGCGGCGTTTTCGCCGAATGTCACTGAACTCAACACCGTGTCACGGTCTTTGCCAGTGATAGCCGACTTAATGTCGATCCAGGCGCGGTGAATCTTGCTGCTTACATCGGTCGATGTCGCGTCGGTTACGGCCGAGCCGTCCAAACGTACAATATGGTCGGCCAATTGGCTGCGGAAGTTTTGGCTCTGCACGATCATCTCGTTAAACAGGTGGTCGAGCTGGCTGTCTTCCGTATCTTCTACGGCTTTCATATAGCCTTGAATACGGTCATTGTTGATCTTTACCAGATCATTTAGGTCCTCTACAATCTCTTCGTTCTTAATCATGACTAACGCTGATAGAATGGTTTAACTACAGACTAAAAACTGTACGAGCGGGTCAATGTTCAAAAAAAGCCGCCCGGTTTATCAACCGGGCGGCTTTTTTACATAGTTTTCCCGTAGCGGATTGCCAACACGGAAAGCGGATACAGTTGGCATCTGTGTAGAGCCGCCTGGTTTAAAACTCAGCTGATTTTGGGGCACGCGGGAAAGGAATAACATCCCGAATGTTGCTCATGCCGGTTACGAAGAGAACCAGTCGCTCGAAGCCAAGTCCGAAGCCTGAATGCGGCGCTGAGCCAAATCGGCGCGTATCGAGGTACCACCAGATTGCTTCTTCTTCAATACCGACTTCGGCCATACGGGTAGTTAGTTTTTCCAGATCGTCTTCGCGCTGCGAACCGCCAATGATCTCACCAATGCCCGGGAACAGCACGTCCATAGCGCGAACGGTTGGGCCAGGGGCAGTTGTCGACTCATCCTGCTTCATGTAGAATGATTTGATGGCCCGTGGGTAATTGGTCAGAATAACCGGTTTTTTGAAGTGTTTCTCCACCAAATACCGCTCGTGTTCTGATTGAAGATCGATGCCCCAGCCTACTTCGTATTGGAACTGGCCTTTTTTAGCCGGTTTTGAGTTGCGGAGAATCTCAACGGCGTCCGTATAAGTCAGGCGCTCAAAGTCATTGTCAACCACAAACCGAAGTTTCTCGATCAGGGTCATCTCGCTTTGCTCTTCTTTCTTCTTGGTCTTTTCTTCCTCTTTCAGGCGATTTTCCAGGAAGGCCAGATCATCGGCGCAGTGCTCCAGCGCGTATCGGATCACCGATTTAACGAAGTCCTCGGCCAGGTTCATGTTGTCTTCCAGTTCGAAGAACGCCATTTCCGGCTCAATCATCCAGAACTCGGCCAGGTGGCGGGTCGTGTTCGAGTTCTCGGCGCGGAACGTGGGTCCGAACGTGTAGATCTTCCCTAGTGCCAGCGCACCCAGCTCGCCTTCCAGCTGCCCGGAAACGGTTAGGTTGGTTTCGCGGCCGAAGAAATCCTGGCTATAATCGACCTTGCCGTCCTCGGTTCGGGGTGGGTTAATGGGGTCGAGGGTCGATACGCGGAACATTTCACCGGCACCCTCTGCGTCGGAAGCGGTGATGATCGGCGTATTCAGGTAGTAGAACCCGTTGTCGTTGTAGTACTTATGCACAGCAAAGGCCAGCGCGTGGCGAATGCGCAGAATGGCACTGAACGTGTTGGTGCGTGGGCGCAGGTGGGCAATCTCGCGCAGGAACTCAAGAGAGTGCCGCTTGGGTTGTAACGGATATTTCTCTGGGTCGGCGGGGCCGTAAATATGCACCTCGGTAATTTTTACCTCCACGGCCTGCCCCGCACCCTGCGACGGCACCAACTCACCCGTGATGGCGACACAGGCACCGGTAGTGATGAGGCGCAGGGTCTCGTCGGGCAGAAACCCCGCTTCGGCTACCGCCTGAATGGTGTGAATTGTGGAGCCGTCGTTGATTGCCACGAATACGGCGTTTTTGCTTTCGCGCTTGGTACGTACCCAGCCCTTCACCGTCACGGTCTGGCCAGGTTCCGTCTGAAGCAGTTGCTTAACAGGTAGGTAACTCATGGGGCAAAGATAAGCCGTTGGGCCAATTGGGTTCAACGTTTACCGGCCAAAGTCCGGCGTTGAACCGCAAATTGACCCGTTCTTCATATTCCAGTCCCTGTCTGTTGGTCCGGTTTTCACCTTTGGGCCACCTATGTTACTGTCTATGGCTACCGAAAACCCAAAACGAACCGTGCTCGATACTGTGAAGCAGTATGGGGGGCGGCTATTTGGGTTTATCCGTGATCGGGTGCGCACGGAGGAAGATGCGGAAGATATCTTGCAGGATGTCTGGTACCAGCTTAGCCGGGTGGTCGATCTTGATCAGATCAGCAGCCTCAGCGGCTGGCTCTACGAAGTAGCCCGCAACCGCATCACCGACCGCTACCGACGTACCCGTGAAACGACCTTTACCGATGCCGCCCGCTCGGATGAGGATGACGCCGATTTGTCGCTGGATGATCTGCTTATGATCGATCCGGAGTCGGCCGATGATCCGTCGTTCCGCGATTTGATCTGGGATGAGCTGATGCGCGCCCTGGCTGAACTGCCCGACAGTCAGCGGACTGTCTTTGTGCAGAATGAACTGGAAGATCAGACCCTGCAGGCCATTGCCGACCTGACGGGTGAGAATCTGAAAACCATTATCTCGCGGAAACGATACGCTGTGCAGTACCTTCGTAAACGGCTCCAATCACTCTACGACGAACTGTCGAATTCTTGACAACCATGCGCTACGGACCCAAACGCCGCTTCATCTGGATACCCTTCTTCGTGCTGCTCAGCGCCTCGTTGCTCTCGGCAGCGGTCATGTGGCTCTGGAATCACGTCCTGGTCGAGGTAGTCCAGGTACGTCCGGTCACGTTCTGGCAAGCCGCCGGACTGATGCTGCTCAGCCGACTGTTGTTTGGTAACTGGCCCGGTCGCGGCCGTCCGGGGTGGGGTCAGGGCACCCGATCTGCCTGGAAAGCGAAATGGCAACAGATGAGCGACGAAGAGAAAGCCCGCTTCCGCGAACAGTGGCGAAAACGGATTTAAGGTTTGATGTTTGTCGGTTGATGTTGCGCTACTGAGGAGTTAACCCATTGATAAACAGGGTAAATTAAGACGTCAAAAAAAACGTCAAACTTTTTTAAAGTAATTCCCCGACTTGTGCGTCATCCTGGTTGAAGCCGTTTATAACCCCGGCTGTCAACCTGATTATGAATCGCATGCCTCGCTTCCTGTTGCCCGCCATCGCGTTTGGCGCGGCGTTGATTGCCTTCCCATTTTTCTTCTTAAAACTAGCCTTGTTCGGACTGTTCGTGGGTGGAGCCCTGCGCTTCATCGGTCGCCGGGCTTTTGGTGGCGGATCGAGTAGCCAGTCAGCGGCTACCTGGGGTAGTCCATGGCAGGCTCGCCGGATGGAGTTTACAGACCGAATCCGTACCATGAGTGATGCCGAGTATGCCGCGTATACGCAAAAAAACCAGCCGCAGCGCACCATTCACCTGAAGCCGTTTGGCGATAACAGCGAAGATTTTGTGCTGTAACGGGCAATGTACCCAGTGAGTATCCAGTCAACTTAAACAACAAAAACATGTATCATCACCAACATCGCCATCAGCAGCATGGCAACCCATTTGCGCAATTTATTCGGCCTTTTTTCGGAGGTTGGCGTCGGCCAAAGCATAACGTGCCCATGAACGTAGAAGATCATGGCGATCACTACCGAATTATGCTGTATGCGGTCAGTTTCGACAAGGCTGATATCAAGATCAGCGTGTTGCACGACCAGCTCATTATTCAGGGTACCCGTGCACACGATCCCGCTACCGACCCCGCTTTCCTGCTACAGGAGTACCCGTTGAAATCGTTTGAGCGCACACTTCCCCTAAGCAACCGCGTCGATACGGCGGGGATCACGGCCAAGCAGGAAAACGGCGTACTGGTGCTTACCGTGCCCAAAAAACCTGAGCAGGTTGTGAACGTGAGTTAAGCGTAGCCTGGCTAGTCGTAATCGTAAATGTGTCCTCCATCCGTTGGCTGACGTCCTCTGTTGCTTTGTTCAGGTACGCATCGTACCCTGGCAGCGTCACGAAGGACGAAAGACAACGGATGGAGGACACGTTCAGTTATTAATGGAGCGGCAGGCTTTTTATTCGCCCGCCAACTACGTCATCGACCGGGTATTGAATCAGGAATGCCTTTTCGTCAATAGCCAGAATCAGACTGCGAAGGCGACTGATTTCGAGCCGGGTAATGACCACGTATAGTACGTCGACATCTTCCGGCATGTTGCCTCGCTTGCCATGCCCCTGAGCCCCTTTCAGGACGGTTACGCCCCAGCCCGCAGTTGAGAGCTCTTCCCGAATGGCAGTATAGTCTTTTGAGACAACCAGAATGGCAGTGTATTCGTCGATACCATGCACGATGAAGTCGATGGTTTTTGAGGCCGCGAAGTAAGTGATCATCGAATACAGCGCCAGTTCAATCGTGAGGAAGAAGGCGGCCGCACCGAAAATAAAGACGTTGAGGAGCAGAATGACATCACTCACCTTCATGGTGGCCGCCTGACGGCTGATAACCAGCGCTGCCACTTCGGTGCCGTCCAGCACAGCCCCGCCCCGCATGGATAGACCGATGCCCGCGCCAATAAAGAAACCGCCAAACAGGGCCGTCAAGAGCAAATCAGGCGTTACGTCGGGGTAGGGCACGAAAACCAGGCAAGCTGATAAACCAGCGATACCTAACGTACTTTTTATGGCAAAGGCCCGACCGATTTGCCGGTAACCGAGCCAGATAAAGGGCAGGTTAATGACCACAATGCCAACGGCGAGTGGTATGCCCAATAATGAAGAGAGCAGCATGGAAATACCCGTAACACCGCCGTCGATAAACTGGCTGGACAGCAAAAAACCTTTTAGGCCAAAGCCAACGCTGAGTATTCCGGCAATAATAAACGCCGCGTCGCGGACATAATGGGTTGGTGGATGTATTGGCATGATAGTAAGTAAGCTAGTTGAAAATAAAGTGGGTTTGGTAACCCCCTATTTAACTAACGCGATACGGGATAAATCGTTGGCAAGCTGCCCGAATGAACCGAAATTAGGCTTGGCAGTCGTACTTTCCCGGCGTATATTAGACATACTTATCTCGCATAAAATAGTCACCAGTATGGGCCTTATTCAACCGATCGGTACGCTCGACCGAACCCTTTCGAAAACCGCCATCGTTCGTCTGGCATCCGACCACGGGCAGCAAATTATTGACAGCGGCAACTATGACCTGCTGAAGACCTATGTGGAGATGAAGCGGTACGAGGTATACATCAAAACGATCATTGCCCGCCTGAAAAACCACAGCGTCGCCCAGGCGCAGGAACTTCGGGCCATTACGCAGCAACCAACCGTGCCGCCCCTGAATGAGGATGCCGAAGCATCCGTCACGTTTCTGCCCATGCCAACGAGTTCGGCCACGTCGCTCAGCGAAACAGACGAGCTTGCCGACGATCCGATTGTTCGGAACAACACGATCAGCTACACTACCGCCAGCGTTCAGATTACCAAACGGGTCACCTACGATTACTCGCAGGATGCTGAATGGCAACGGCTTACGGCCGAAATTGCCGCGTTGAAGCTGCAACTCAAACAACGCGAGGAATACCTGAAAACGCTGGACGATACGCCCGCTCATGTACAGGAGAATGTCTCAGTGCGCCTCTAGGTACGTTCTATACTTGAGCTATTTGTTGAGACACGGGACCAATTCGGTAATGAAATAGTTACACCTTTACAGACTTGCTCAACACTGATAGATACCTGTTAAGCGTGTACACCTACTCTTCCGACGCTGCACTCTGGGATGATTTTTTGACGGGCAACCGCGAGGCCTACGCGTGTATGTATGAGCGGTACGCTAAAACGCTGTATAACTATGGCTACAAAATTGCCCAGAACAGGCAGCTTGTCGAAGATTGCCTACAAGACCTGTTCCTAACCATCCTGGAAACCCGCACCCGGTTGGGCCGGACCGACTCCATCAAGTTTTACCTGATGCGTTCCCTTCGCCGCGAGATTGTGCGGCGGTTGCAGGCCGAACAACGATTCGATCCAGACCCCGATGCCCTCGACTTTCAGGTAGAGTTCCACTACGAACCCACCTGGCTCGATTCGCAGATCTCGGCTGAGCAATCGGCTGCGTTACTGGTTGAACTGAACGCCCTGCCGCCCCGGCAGAAAGAGGCGCTTTTCCTGAAATACTTCGATAACCTCAGTTACGAAGAGATTGCAGGGGTAATGAATATCGAACAGTCGTCGGCCTATAAAATCATCTACAAGGCCATTGCCGCGCTCCAAAAGCGCGTGGGCAACAGTGTGCTGATGCTACTTCTGCTGTAAAGTGGATGCATGCGTGCGCGCTTTATTTTTATCCTGAGAAATAGTTGCATTCGTGAGGGATAATATGAGGCTGTGATTTCTTCTGTAAGAAATCGCCCGGACTACCGGACCAGCCAATGCCTCACGATCTACCATCCGACTATTCGCAGTTTACCCTACGGGATTTTGTCCTTGACGAGTCCTTTCGTCGGTGGGTGCTCCAGCCTGACGAGGCGACGATGTCGTTCTGGCATACGTTTATGCTGCGCCATCCGGAAAAGCAACTCGTTGTTGATGATGCGGCTTCCCTGCTTTTACACCTGCGTACCAACTACGACGACCTCACCGACGCGAGTTATGAGCGAATCTGGGCCTTGCTCGACGAAGCCCATGCAGCGCAGTTTACGCCCGTATTGGCGTTGGCTGCTAGCCGGTCGGTTTGGCAGCGATTCGGAAGCTGGAAAGTAGCCGCCGCTGTAGCTGGCCTACTGGGTACGTTGGCTACTGGCTGGTATATCCGCGAAAGCCGGCATCGACATGAAGAGCATACTGCCTTTGGCGAGACGCGTACTCTGGTGTTGCCCGATGGTTCAACCGTACAGCTAAACGGCAATTCGACGTTGACCTACCGCGACGACTGGGCGGCCAATCAGGCGCGCGAGGTATGGCTGGACGGAGAGGGCTTCTTTACTGTGACCAGGCAGGCGGTGGCCGGGCAGCGGATAAAGTTTGTAACCCACACGCCAGGTCTGGATGTGCAGGTGTTGGGCACGCAGTTCAACGTAAACTCACGCCGGGGCCAGACCGACGTAACGCTGGTAGAAGGCAAGGTGCAGTTGATTCGGCCGGGCAACAAAAAAGCTACCGTGCTGGAGCTGAAACCGGGGCAAGTAGCCACGGCTCGTCCGGGTATTGAGCAGGTGGCCCTGCAACAAACGCTCCCTGATGTGCAGACGGCCTGGACCCAGAAACAATTTATGTTTGACAGAACCCCCCTGCGCCAGGTTGGGCAACAACTCAGCGATGCCTACGGCCTAACGCTGGTGTTTGATGACGAAGCCCTGGCTAGCCGGCAGTTTACGGGCAACCTGTCGAGTCAGGACGTAGAAACCCTGTTACTGGCGCTGGCTGCCACCTTCGATCTGACGGTCGAGCGTGACAGTAGTACCGTGTATCTCCGTAAAAATAAGTAACGGGTCGGCGGCTTTTGGCTGGTCGATCGCTAGTGCACAGTTGTATCAAATCGAGTTGTTTGATTGGTTTATTCTACTGAATTGATCAACGTTATTTTAATCATCCAAAACCATGAAGAATAGGTACGTTACCTTATCTGTGCTGGTTGGCCTTAGTCTGTACAGCGTGCCTCATCTGGCTGCTGCACAGATGATGACACGGGCCAACACGCCGAGCAGGAGCACTACGCTGCACCTCGACGCACAGAACGACGACATTCGCCTGAATCGGACGCGATCGCTGAAAAAGGCCTTGTCAGATATAGAGCGAAAGTATGGCGTCAACTTCGCGTATGACGAGCAACTGATCAATGGGCGGTTGGTCGATGCCGAGCTGACGGGAAACACCCTGGAGCAGACGCTGATCAATACGCTGGCGGGACAGGGATTGCGGTTTCGAAAGATCAAAGACAACCTCTTCGTCATTCAGGCTGCGCCTGCTCCCAAACCGGTTACGGCCACCCCTTTAGCCAATCCAGCCACGGATCGCTCCGGACGGGGGACCGCCGACGTGGTGGGGGCGCCGGTCAGTGAGGCGGTCGTTAAGCGGATTACGGGTCGGATAACCGACGAAAATAACGCCGGACTACCGGGGGCCAACGTCATCGAAAAAGGGACCACAAACGGCGCCACCACCGATGCCGACGGTAATTTCGTGATCAACGCCAGCGACAATGCAACTACGCTGACGGTGAGCAGCGTGGGTTACACCACGCAGGATATTACGATTGGTGACCAGGCGGTAATCAACGTGAAGCTGGTACCCGACGACCGCACGCTGAACGAAGTGGTAGTCATTGGGTACCAAACTGTTCGGAAGAAAGACCTGACCGGCGCTACCGACGTAATCAGCCCTACGCAGTCGAACCGGGTAACCGCCAACTCCCTCGCAGAATCGATTCAGGGTCTGTCGCCGGGGGTAACGGTGCGCAACACGGGTTTGCCCGGTCAGGGCTCGTCGATCCAGATCCGGGGGGTGGCCAGCTTCCTGAATACCGATCCGCTCTACATCATCGATGGCATGATTGCCGATGCCAATCCGACGATCAACACCAATGATATTGAGTCGATTCAGGTGTTGAAAGATGCATCGGCGGCGGCTATTTACGGCTCACGGGCAGCCAATGGCGTTATTATTATCACTACGAAACAGGGCAAAGAAGGGCCGGTGAAGGTGTCGTTTTCGGCCAAATACGGCGCGCAGAGTCTATACCGCCGCTGGGATGTTACGGACGCACAGGGCTTTGCAGCCCTGCAACGCGATCAGTACCGCAACTCAGGCCAGCCAATTCCGGGTAGCATCAACGTGCCTGACAATCAGTTGATAAACACGAACTGGCAGGATCAGGTGTTGCAAACGGGTAACCTGCAAGACTATAACCTGACCTTGTCGGGCGGAAACGCCAGCAGTTCGTACCTGGTATCGGGTAGCTATTTCAACAACAAAGGCTACGTGCAGGGAACAGGCTTCGACCGGGTTAGTGCCCGGATAAACACTCGCAGCCAGATTGGCCGGGTTACGGTTGGGGAAAACATGGTGCTGACGAATTCAAACATTCAGAATCCGCCGGGCTACATCAATCCCATTTACGACATGGCCTACATGCTGCCCGTCATTCCGGTGCAGGACCCCAGGTACGTTAACGCCACGAACCCCGAAGGCTACGGTATCGGTACGATCCCCGACGCTATTTCGTATGCTTACAACCCTGTAGCGGCCCGGAATCTGGTAACCAACAAGAGCAACTTTGCCAAGATCGTGGGTAACGCGTTTGTCGATGTCAAGATTCTGGACGGACTGACGTATCGCTTTAACGCCGGTCTGGAAGCCAGCTTCGACTATACGCAGAACCTCCGCAAAATCGGTGTGTATCAATACAGTGCGGCTCCGGTGCCTAGTTCGATCGGTGAAGATCGATCACGGTTTACCAGCACGCTGTTCGAGCACACGCTGAATTTCAACCGCACGTTTGGGGCGCACAGCATCAATGGCGTGTTGGGTGTCAGCCAGCAGAATACGCAGCGCGATATAACGTCGGGTTCACGGACGAATCTGGCGCAATCGGGTGGGCAGTATTTCGAGACCATTAATGCGGCTACGGGTGTCTCGAATTCGGGCGGAGCTACGCCCGACAAGTATTCGATTCTGGGCTATATCGGCCGGGTCAATTACGCCTATAACGATCGGTATCTGCTTACCCTGACGGGCCGGGTAGATCAGGACTCGCGGTTTGGGGCCAATTATCGGGTCGGTTTCTTCCCGTCGGTCGCGGCTGCCTGGCGCATCAGTCAGGAAGAGTTTTTCAACGTTGGCTGGATTTCGGATCTGAAACTGAGCGCCTCGTACGGCAAACTGGGTATTGTGGTGCCAACACTGGGTTCGTTCCCGTACACGGCCTTCATCAACAGTAACCCCCGCGCCATTTTCGGTGTCGACCAAACCCCCAACGTAGGGGCGTACCAGGCGCAATTGGCTAACCCCGATTTGCGGTGGGAGGAACGTACCCAGCAAAACATCGGGCTGACGGCCAGCTTCCTGAATAACCGCATTTCAACCGAGATCAACGTGTATAATTCGCTCTCGACAGATGCCATTCTGAACCTGCGGGTGCCGGGCTATCTGGGTAACCTCCGCGGCGATCCGTTCGTGAACACGGCGTCGATCCGGAACCGGGGCGTTGAGTTAGCGCTGACGTACCGCGACAATAGCAAGGCTGTGAAATGGGATGTATCGGGCAACTTCACAACGATTAAAAACCGGATCGAGAACGTAGGTAACCAGGGGCTGAACATCAACTATATCCAGAGTGGTAACACCCGTTCGCAGGTGGGTCAGTCAGTAGGTCAGTGGTTTGTGCTGAAAACCGCCGGTATCTTCCAGAATCAGGGTGAGATCGATGCCTACGTTAATCGTGATGGCACGCGGATTCAGCCCAACGCCAAACCCGGTGATATCAGGTACGTTGATACTGACGGCAACGGTACGATCAACGTTGACGACCGGCAGTATGTGGGTTCACCCTGGCCAACGCTACAGGCTGGCCTGCAGGGCAATGCCAGCTATAAAGGGTTTAGCCTGAATGTGCAGTTGGTTGGCGTATTTGGGTATACGGTGTACAACAGTGTGCGGGCTGGCCTTGATGGCTACCAGAATACTAACTTCCGCCGCGATGTCAGCCCCTGGTCGCCAACGAATACCAACACATCGGACCCGCGAATCGGGCTGCAAAACGACGATCTGGGCATTCAGAGCAACAACCTGGCCTACACCGATCGCTGGCTCGAAAACGCGTCGTACGGCCGGATTCGTAACATTGAACTGGGTTACACACTGCCAGCACCGTTGCTAAGCCGCGCGAAGGTGCGCAATGCGCGGGTGTACGTAAGTGGACAAAACCTTTTCACAGTAACGAAGTACACGGGCCTTGACCCGGATGTGACAGGTGCCAATATTCAGGAGCGGGGTGTCGATAATGGCCACTATCCGTCACCACGGGTAATTTCGGTCGGTATCACTGGTGATTTTTAATTTATAAACGACCCCACCCCCGGCCCCTCCCCTTAAACAAGGGAGGGGAGGCGCTTCGGTGTAGCTCCGCATGTTGGCGAAGCCTACGCTAAAGAGGCCCCCCTCTCCTTGTTTAAGGGGAGGGGCTGGGGGTGAGGTCAACAACTACCATGAAAAACATACTCATTGGCGTAGGGCTGGCAGCAACAACGCTGCTGGTCGGTTGCCGACAGAACCTGGATATAGTGAACCCAAACCAGATCACGACTGAGTCGTTTTGGAAGTCGGGCGCTGATGCACTGGCCGGGGTAAACGCCATTTATAGCACCATGCACCGGGAAGGTACCTCGCGCTGGGTGCCGTTCTTCTACATCATCCGGTCCGACGAGGGGCGGAGTCAGAGTCCGTATGCGCCCATCCCCAATAATGCCGATCAGTTTCAGATCACGGATACCAACCTGGATTTTGGCTACACGGTCTGGCGCGATAATTTCATCGGGGTGAACCGGGCCAATCAGGTCATCAACAACGTACCTGGTATTACCATGGACGCCACCCTGAAAAATCGGTACCTCGGCGAAGCCAAGTTTATGCGTGCGCTGTTTTATTACCAGCTGGTTACGCTGTATGGTAGCGTTCCGCTGATTACCGGCGTTGCGGTGGCAGGCGACAAACCAACGTCGGCTCCGCAAACCGAGATCTGGGCGCAAATCGAGAGAGACCTGACCGAGGCAGCGGCGGTGTTGCCAGCGACCTACGGAACGGCCGATCTGGGCCGGGCTACCAAAGGCGCGGCGTATGCGCTGCTGGCCAAAGCCCAGATGCAGCAGCGTAAATACACCGAAGCGCTGGTGCCGCTGCAATGGCTGGCCGACGGGGAGGGGAAAAGCGTGTACTCGCTGATGCCTACCTACCGCGACAACTTCCTGATTACGTCGGAAAACAACCGCGAGTCGGTATTCGAAATTCAGTTTGCGCTGAACCCCGCCGAGTTCACGGATGATGATACGCAAGACCCCAACCACAACTATGGCACGTCGGTGGCGCAGTTTTTTGGCCCGTCGGGAGTCGGTTGGTCAGATGGTGAAGCGAACCGCTGGCCGATCTACGAATTCAACGAACGAACCACTACTGGTGCCCGTGACCCTCGTCTGGAAGCATCGTTCCTGTTCGACTCGACGGATGTGCGCGGGCCGGCCTTTACCCAGATTTATGGACGGACGTTCGCGCAACGGTACGGTACCGGCGGCGACAGCAAGCGGGTGTGGTTCCGGAAGTTCCAGAACGACCACTGGAAGAATGAAGAGGGCTACCGCTCGCCCAACAACTGGCGTTACATCCGGTATTCAGACGTGCTGCTCATGTATGCCGAAGCGCTGAATGCGACGGGCAAAACTGCGCAGGCGTATGCCTATGTAGATCAGGTACGTGCGCGGGCAGGTTTACCAACGCTCACGGTGGCCCGTCCGGGCTTATCGCAGGCTCAGTTCCTGACGCAGCTCAAGCATGAGCGCGTTACCGAACTGTCGGGCGAAGGGCACCGCTGGAACGACCTGGCCCGATGGGGCGATCTGGGCCCAGGCCTGGCGCAACGCGACCCTGGTTTCCGTAACTTCGTAGTTGGTAAACACGAGGTGTTGCCCATTCCGCAGATCGATCGCGACCTGAACCCCAACCTGGCTCAAAATCCGAATTACTAAACAAAGAAGGGTTCCACCTAGAAACGCGGAGCTACAGAGTTTTCTTCAATAGAAAATAATAACTCTGTAGCTCCGCGTTTCTAGGTGGAACCCTTCTTTACGCCAACTATGAGAAATACACTCTTTTCAGCGCTTATCCTGATTTGCTTTGTTGGTGGGTATAGCTGTAAATCAACAACCAACGGGCCGGTAACGCCAACGCCGCCCGTGGTGACGGTCGATACCGTTGGTAAGTTCAGGAATCCGATTTTGCCCGTTGGTCCCGACCCCTGGGTAGCGCAGAAAGACGGGTTTTACTATGTGATGCACACAACCGGCGGTAATCTTCGGATTTATAAGACCAGCACCATGAGCCGGCTCGATCAGTCCCGCCCCGTTACCGTCTGGACACCCCCCGCCAGTGGCCCTAATTCGCGGAACATCTGGGCTCCCGAGCTGTTCAACGTCAACGGGAAATGGTACATCTACTATACAGCCGACGATGGGCAGGACCGAAATCACCGGATGTATGTGCTGGAAAACGAAGCTGCCGACCCAACTACCGGTACGTGGGTAGATCGTGGCCAGTTGGCCCTGCCCGAAAACAAGTGGGCTATCGACGGAACACTGCTCAATCTGAACAACCAGCTCTATTTTGCCTGGTCGGGCTGGGAGAATGACCTGGGTGGCGCGCAATACCTGTATATCTGCCAGCTAACGAATCCGTACACGGTAGCGCCCGGAGCGCGGGTACGTGTGTCGGCTCCCGACTATTCCTGGGAAAAACAGGGGTTCGGCGTCAATGAGGGGCCGGAGTTTCTAGTCAATGGCAACAAGGTGTTTCTGGTCTATTCGGCCAGCTTCTGCGGCACTGATTTGTATAACCTGGGCCAGCTAACGGCCAACACAACGGCGAACCTGCTTGACCCCGCCAGCTGGACTAAATCGGCTACACCTGTCTTTGGGCCAAATGCAGGCGGTGGTACCTACGGCGTAGGGCATAACGGCTTTTTTAAGTCAGTCGACGGTACCGAAAACTGGATCATCTACCACGCCAACGCCGCGTCGGGACAAGGTTGCGGCGATTTCCGGTCAATCCGGATGCAGCCCTTCACCTACCGCACCGACGGCACGCCCAACTTTGGGACGCCGCTGCCCGTGGCCGAATACATCAAACGTCCGGCGGGTGAATAAAGCCTGACACCTAGCTGGTTTAAACGTACCTATGACGGCTCAGAGCCTGCATATATCATGGTTCGTAGATACCAGTAAACTACATGAAGATGCTGACGCTGGCTGTTTGTTCAATCGGATAACGGCTGTTGTACTGGCTGGCCACCATTCTGTAAGTACATAGAAGGGTGGCCAGTTTGGCTTTATGCTGGTAAAGCAGTTGCCTATAGCTAGGCAGAACAAGCATTGGCTGTTACACCACGGCCGCGCCTGATTTGATGGCTACGGCCGAACCGTCGGCCAGAAAAACGGAACTGGGTGGCTTCTCGAAAAACGGCGCAAACGTTGGCCCGTATAGGCGGGGTATGTTGCAGTTGACGTCGTAATCGGATACGGTATGGATTTTCCATTGCGGGTGAACCACCTCATACTCCGACGTCTTGCCTGCGCCCCGGCCGGTATATCCCCAGTAATGCTCGGTAATGAAGGCCTCTTCGCTATCGGCTACCAACGGTTGGCCCAACAGGTCGGCGCTCACGCGGATATGATTCCAGTCGCGGTCTACTTTCCATTCGTAGCTGATATGCTGGGTGTCGCCGGTTTGAGTCAGGCTGTGCCGCATTGGGTGCGTGGCGTAGGGCTCACCATACAGGGTTTTGGCTACTAGGGTAATGGCTAGTTTTGGTACGATCTCTTTCACAAACACAACGCCCCGTTTCCAGCCGGTATCGGTTTTACGCCGTACATAGAATCGCAGATTAAACTCCTCAAACTCTCGGTGGAACGGTACCGATAGCTGACCCAGTAGCTTCACTTTCTGAAAGTAAAAGCCGACGAGACTGCCATAGCAAACGCCGTTGAACTCGTCAAGCTCAGTACCATAGGGAACCAACGGCGCCAGCACGTCGCGGTCGATGGCATAATTAGCAAAAATCAGGTTTCGCCATTCGGCGGTCAAGAAGGTGGTAGCCATACGGTGGTTGATGAACGGTTTAGCAATGTAACGATGCGTATACTAGATCGTTCATCTGTTCCCCGAATGATGCCCTGCCAGGCCGCTTGTTTCGTCCATAGTAGATGGATCGATAGCTACATTATCGGCGATGCATTAAACTGAAACAGCCCGGCAAGAATGTATCTCGCCGGGCTGTTTGCTTAACTGTGCTGGTTGACTTACTCAATCCACTTTAGTACCACGCCGGCTAGCGGTGGCAGCGTAACCGGTAAGGCGTACGGCTGACCGTGCATCGGCGCATCTTCAGTGTGAATTGGCTCAGCGTTTAACAGCCCACTACCGTAGAAGTCAGCTTTATCGGAGTTGAAGATCTCGCCATAAAAACCCGTCGATGGTACGCCCATCCGGTAACCGGGTCGGGGCACAGGCGTCATGTTTAGGGCAATGATCAGCGTTTCCTCTGGTTTCTCACCCCGGCGCAGGTACGTTACCACACTGTTTTCGTGGTCGGTGGTGTCGATCCATTGAAAGCCATCGGCACTGAAGCTCCGCTCATACATGGCTGGTTCGGTGCGGTAGAGTTGGTTCAGGGCTTTCACGCACTCGGCTATGCCTTTATGCGGGGCAAAGTCGAGCAGATGCCAATCGAGGCTACGCTCAAAGTTCCACTCCGAGGTTTGTCCGAATTCACCGCCCATAAACAGCAGCTTTGTGCCGAAATGGGTAAACATGTACGTGTACAGCAACCGCAGATTGGCAAACCGTTGCCACTCGTCGCCCGGCATTTTGCTCACCAGAGAATGCTTGCCATATACCACTTCATCGTGCGAAAGCGGCAACACGTAGTTTTCTGAAAAGCCGTATATCGTGCTGAACGTCAGTTCGTTCTGATGGTACTTGCGGTTGATTGGCTCGCGCTCGAAATACCGCAGCGTATCGTTCATCCAGCCCATCATCCACTTCATACCGAAGCCAAGGCCACCCGTATAGATTGGCCGTGACACGCCCGGAAACGCCGTTGACTCCTCGGCCACCATCTGAATGTCCGGGAACTCGCGATAAACCGCTTCGTTGATTTCCTTAAAGAGCGAGATAGCATCCAAGTTTTCCCGGCCACCATAGATGTTAGGCTCCCATTCGCCCGCGTTACGTGAGTAATCGAGGTACAGCATCGACGCTACGGCATCTACTCGCAGTCCATCGGCGTGGCAGCGGTCGAGCCAGAACATGGCGTTGCTAAGCAGGAATGAACGTACCTCCGGACGACCGTAGTTGAAGATATACGATTTCCAGTCGGGGTGGTAACCCTTGCGTGGGTCGGGATGTTCATATAGGTGCGTGCCATCGAATTCATAGAGGCCGTGTGCATCGCCGGGGAAGTGAGCCGGCACCCAGTCGAGAATAACGCCGATACCCGCCTGGTGCAGGCGCTCCACCATCCGCATGAAGTCCTGCGGGTGTCCAAAGCGGCTACTTGGTGCGTAGTAGCCCGTTACCTGATAGCCCCATGAAGGCGCATAGGGGTATTGCATCACTGGCATGAATTCAACATGCGTGAAGCCCATCTCCTGTACATAAGGAACGAGGGCGTCGGCAATTTCGCCGTAGGTTAGCTCCCGCTCCGGATTCGATGGGTCGCGCCGCCAGGAAGCCATATGCACCTCGTAGGTAGATACGGGCTTGTTCAGGCCATTTTTTTCGGCCCTCGTCGACATCCACTCGTGGTCATTCCACTCGTAGTACGTATCCCATACGCGCGACGCCGTGAGGGGTGGCACCTCCCACAAGTGGGCGTACGGATCGCCTTTTTCAAGCTCACGACCGCCTTCGTGTACGATAAAATACTTATACGTCTCTCCGTTGCCGATGTTTGGGACAAACGTCTCCCAGATGCCCGACGAATCCCAGCGAACGTTCATGGGAGCACTGCCCCGATCCCAGCCGTTGAAATCACCGATTATAGCCACGTATTTGGCCGACGGTGCCCAAACGGCAAAGTAGGTACCTACCACCCCCTGGTGGGTTACTACGTGTGAACCGAATTTTTCGTAAAGCTTGGAATGAGTGCCTTCCCGAAAAAGGTGAATGTCAAGGTCCGTGAATCGAGAATAGGCGCCTGTTGGTGTTTGGATTGGCTGTTCAACAGGAGTTGGTTCTGGAAGGGTAGGGGTATTATCCGCCGCCGCGGTAGTTTTGCGCTTGGCCATAGGTTGATTAATGTGCTTAGAAAAGGAACACGTTAGGCGCTTGAAAGTTAGTAAAAACCAACGCAAAAGGCCCACTACATAATTTGCGGTCAGTGGCAAACTACATAGTGGGCCTCTCGGGCGCGTATTCAGATCGATTAGACCTGTGCTTTTTTCATGCAGCACGATGGGCCACCCGACGCTTTCTCACATTTTTTCTCGCACTGTTCAGCTTTCGTTTTTTTCTCTTTCTTCGCTTTACTGGTATCACCGGCAAATGAAGCAGACGACAAGGTAGCAACCAGGGCCAGGCCCATCATTACAGTTTTCATGGTAAGTAGTTGGTTTAGTTCAGCCAATAACCTACAAAATCTGGACCAGAAAACGGGGGCAGGTCTAGGGTTTGAGGTTGCGCTGCTGACTCACCATCTCGCTGACTAACAGCGCAACCTCAAACCCTAAACCTCAAGCTAGTTCTCCAGCACCAGTGACCAGCTGATATCGGCGGTGGGGCGAAGCTGTGCGGTGGCAGAGCAGTATTTGTCCATCGACAGGTCAATGGCGCGACGCACTTTTGCTTCGTCCAGGCTGCCTTTTAGTCGATATTCGATATGAATTGAGTTGAACGGCGCTGGTGTGGCACCCGCTTCCCGCTGACCACGTACCTGGATTTTGAAGTCGTCGATGACCTGCTTTTGTTTATTCAGAATCACTATGACATCAATGGCACTGCAACCCGCCAGGCCCATCAATAGCATTTCCATTGGCCTGGCTCCTGCGTTGTGCCCCCCAATGTCCGTCGATCCGTCGATATCGACGGTGACGTTGGAGACGCCCGTAGCAGCAAAATGAAAGGCATCATCCACGCGGACTAAATCGACCGTCATGGTGTTATACGTGGGGGCTACTGCGGTAGCATCAGTGGTTTTCATAGGTAACGGTTTTGACACAATCGTAAAAAGAACGTATCTTCAATTTGTTAAACAGACAAAGCGCATGTCCGAAAAAGTTTCCAATGACTTATTCGACTTAAAGAATGACCCCCGCCTGAGTGTCTATCTCTACCGGACGGGCTTCGGCTGCTGGCTGCTGTATATCATGGCCGGTGCACCAATCATGGCCAGTTTACGCTTCTACCGGACTGATTTGGGCATCCTGTCTTTCTTTATGATGATTAGTGGCTTAACCGCCTCAATGGTATATGACTATCATCATAACACAGCCCTCTTCATGCAGAAGAAAAAGTGGCTGGCTATTGGCTACTGTCTGCTTGCCGGACTAATCTATTTTGTTGTGCTGGGCCACAAATCGCCCACCCTTCCAAACTGGCTCTCGTTCTAGCGGGGTGCTTTTGGCATACAAACTAGCCGCGTTTGCATACCACATATCCGCAACAGCCTACAAGAGCGGTATGCTGCCTAGCTTTCAGTTCAGGTTCGCTATAGATTTGACACATCTATTTAACCAGCTTACTAATACTGATAACTAACATGGCTACTTCTACTGTCTCTAACCATGCTGCAAATCGGATCGGTTTTGATGAATGGCCTTCGCTCCGGCTTTATCAACGCGAGTGCGGTCAGCAATCATTCTCTGTTGCCAATCTGGTTTACCTTCAGTCAGAAACCAACTACACCTGGCTGAACTGGAAAGATGGGAAGCGGATGCTGATGCCCCGTACACTTAAATTTTACGAGCCTAAACTGCCGAACCAATTCTTCCTGCGTTTACACCGCAATTGCCTGGTCAATGCCCGTTATATCGTTGGCGTTGAGCGCGAATTGTCAAGTGCTTACGTAGTGCTGACCACCGGCGAGCGGCTCCCAATCTCCCGGCGCCGCTGGACAACCATTAAACGAATGGTTGACGCCCATACGCAGATGAATTAGTGCAAACCATAGAAGTGTCAATTCTCCTGGTTCAAGGGCTCTGCTACACTAACGAATGTAGATGTAGTGGAGCCTTTGGATCAAGAGGCTTGACAACTGAAGCATATAAGCTCATTTCAATACGTTTGTAATTTCGTTGAGGCGGTCCATTTTAGCCTGGAAATCGCCGGTCAACTGCTTCCTGATGGCGGTCAGGTTATCCAGGGTCTCCTGGAGTGAGTCGGGAAGCATTTCCTCCAGCACCTCCCGAAACCGCTTGGCGAAAGTTGGCGATTTACCGTTTGTAGAAATGGCGATCTTCAAATCGCCTTTTTTTACGACCGAACTCAGGTAGAAATCGCAAAGCGGCGGGGTATCGGCCACATTCACCAGAATTTTTCGGGCTTTACAATCGGCCTGTACCTGCCGGTTTACCTCCTTGTCATTGGTACCAACAATGACGATATCTTTCCCGTCCAGGAAATCGGGTCGGTAGGTGGCAACCACCAGGGTCACTGCTTGGTGTTGCTTGGCTAGTTCATGAATTTCAGCACGAATCTCCGGGGCAACCAGCGTAACGGGAGCATCAGGAGAATTAGCCAGCACAGCCGTTAGCTTCTCTAAACCAACGTACCCACCCCCAACGATCAGGGTTTGCAACTGGTCTAACTTAACGAAAATAGGGAAGAGGGTATTCATGCAAATCGGGTGGTTCAGCAAGCTTGTCTGCCTGTTGAACCACCCGATTTGAATTCAGGTTTCATGTTTCCGGCCGGATACTGACCGTACTGTTGACTTAAAACTTAAAGCCCAGATTTACGCCCAGAATCCGACGTTGTGAGTTCGAGGTATTATCGCGCAAGACATTCTGGAAACCGTGGTGATAAACGAAATCCAGGAACAGTGGGCCCGCGTCGAAACCAATGTTGGCCAGACCATTCAGCGTAGCATCGTTAAAGTCGCTACGTTGCAGGTTCAGAACGCTGTTATTACCAGCCAGGGGAGTGGCAAACTCGGCACCAACCTGTAACCGGATACCCGACACGCCCCGTTCTGACTGCGCCAGTTTGATACCTACGTAGGCAGGTACGTGCAGGTACTTCTGATCGACGTTCGAAATAATGCCGCCTGGCGTGGTGCCATCGCCCGACCGGTAGAACTCAGAACTCGATGTCAGGTATTCAGCACCGATCTGACCGTAGAAACGGCCTCCGCCCCGTACGAAAAAGCCAAGCTGATAACCTAACCGGCCTGCCAGACCAGTGGCATTGCCTTCAGCGTCCAGTGATTCTCCCTCAAAACGGGTTGAGTTAGCCCCACCGTAAATACCAAACGTAAAGTTTTTGTAGTTGTCTCGACGATCCTGTTTTGTTTTCTTTTCGATCGATTTCTGCCCATCGTCGAAGCCTTCGTCATAGGCTTTGCTCAAGTCATCGATGCTGTACTGTCTACCCGAACTGCGGTCGCGGTAGTCATTATCATAGCGTGAATCGCTCGACTGGCGGCTGCGAAATTCACGGCGGCTGTCAATGCGCGCATCAACGTCATTACCGCGGCGGTCATCACGACGCAATTCCAGATCGCGGTCTCTAAGCTGGCGGTCCCTGTCGCGCAGTTCACGTTCCCGGTCGCTGAGACGATCATCACGCCGGTCATCGCGACGATTGTATTGGTCTTCAACCCGGCGGCGATCTTCCAGTCGGTTATCGTCGTAGCGCTGCGCAGCAGCGGTGTTGGCCCCCAGCATACCTGCTCCCAGGGAGAAGGCAACCAGTGCAATGGCCCGTACTTTCTTTTTCATAATCTGTTGAGTTGGTAAGCTTGTTTATTTTCTAAAACCGGCGTCTTGCGGGATTGTTCGTATAATTGTCTATCTGTCCTATAGAAATAAAAAAAATGGCCATCCTGCTCAGGGATGGCCATCACTAACTGCTGCCTAAGCAACAGCGGCACTCATCTAGGACTGCACTCTAGAATTTAAAGCCAACACTGGCGCTCAGAATACGACGTGACGATCCCTGGAAATTGGTGATCTGTACGGCGTTGCTCAAGCCATGGTGATAAGTCAAGTCAATCAGGAATGGACCCATGTCGAAGCCTAACTGGCCAAGTGCATTGAATGAACCACTCTTAATTTCTGAATCACTCAAGTTAAACTGGCCACTCGTTGAGCTAATGCGGTTTGCATATTCTACACCAGCTTGCACACGAATGGCTGAAATACCACGATCTGATTCGGTCAGTTTGTAACCAATGTATACAGGCACCTGGATGTACCGGATGTTGATCTGGTCACGAATGGCGGCTGCCGATTGACCATCATTTGGACGGAAGTAGTTTGAGCTAGAAGCAAAATACTCAGCGCCGATTTGGCCAAACAAACGACCACCACCCCGCACGAAGAAACCAGCCTGATAGCCTAAGCGACCTGATGGATTCTCTGCGTTGATGCTTTCACCCCGGAAACGAGTTGTGTTTACACCAGCGTAAATACCATATGCAAAGTTCTTGTAATCGTTGGTGCGTGCTGGACGTGCTGTTGTTTCAGTTGAATACGTGCTGTTTGTCGTAACTGTTGATCCGTTGGTGGCAGCTCCCGAGTTATACGTATCTGTTGTTGTTGGGGTCGTTGCAGATGTGCCGTTACCCATGCTGTTGGTATTGTAGCTACCATTGGTTGAGGGCGTAGTGGTCGACGTACCCGTTCCCATACTATTTGAGTTGTAGCTGCCATTGGTTGATGGTGTCGTGGTCGACGTACCCGTTCCCATACTATTTGAGTTGTAGCTACCCGTGGTCGATGTGCCAGTACCCATACCATTGCTGTTGTAGCTGCCCGAAGTTGACGAACCACTGTATGAACCTGATGCAGTGCCAGTACCCATACCGGTGCTGTTGTAGCTGCCTGTGGCTGATGAGTTGCTGTATGAACCCGTCGACATACCCGACGTACCCATGCTGCTACCTGTTGTTGAACCGCTGCTGTACGGCGTACCTGTGGTCGAGGTAGGCCGGTTTGTGCTGCTGTTGGTTCCCATTGTTGCGTTGCGGCTATTCTCGTTGTTTGTATTTGACGAGTTATAGTTCGACGTGCTTGTTGTCGTTGACGACGTCCTGGTCGTCTGGTTCTGGCCGAAGGCCACGCCTGCCGACAGTAAGCCGACAGCTAGAAGTACCTTATTCATTTTCATAACGTTTTTTGTTGGACACTAAAAAAGGCGTGGTGTGAACCACGCCTCTTTAACCTATAGGGTTGTTAGATTGTTTTTTTGTTACCGCATTTGCTTATACATGTTAATCAGACCATTAGTCGAACTGTCATGGCTGGTAACAGGGGTATCAGCCTCTAACTCAGGCAGAATTTTACTGGCTAGTTGCTTTCCTAGTTCAACACCCCACTGGTCGAAACTAAAGATATTCCAGATCACACCCTGCGTGAAAATCTTGTGTTCGTACATCGCAATTAGGCTTCCTAAGGCTCTGGGGGTCAGTTGCTTGAGCAGAAACGAGTTGGTTGGTCGATTTCCGGAGAACGCTTTGAACGGTGCAATCTGCGCAATTTCAGCTGCTGTCTTGCCCGCCTTCTGTAACTCGTCAGCAGCCTCCTGTTCTGTTTTACCATTCATCAGTGCTTCTGTCTGCGCAAAAAAGTTTGACAACAGTAACATATGGTGGTTGCCAAGTGGCCGCTGACTAACCGCGGGAGCGATAAAATCACAGGGAATTAGCTTGGTACCCTGGTGTATAAGCTGGTAAAACGCATGTTGTCCGTTAGTGCCAGGCTCGCCCCAAATGATTGGACCGGTTTGGTAATCAACCGGTTGACCGTAACGGTCAACTGATTTGCCGTTGCTTTCCATATCACCTTGTTGGAAGTAAGCCGCAAACCGGTGCATGTATTGATCGTATGGCAGAATGGCCTGCGACTGCGCTCCGTAGAAGTTGTTGTACCAGATACCCAGCAAGGCCAATGTAACAGGTATGTTCTGCTCCAGCGTTGTATCCCGGAAGTGCTCGTCCATGGCATGCCCACCCGCCAGCAGATCAGCAAAATTGTCGAAACCGATGTAGCACGCAATTGATAAACCGATAGCCGACCAGAGCGAATAACGACCACCAACCCAATCCCAGAAGCCAAACATATTGGCTGCATCGATCCCAAAAGCTGTTACTGCCTGCTCATTGGTCGAGATAGCCACAAAGTGTCGGGCAATGCCTTCGGTCGTGCCGCCATTATCGAGAAACCACTGCCGCGCCGAGTTGGCGTTGGTCATGGTTTCCTGAGTGGTAAACGTTTTAGACGCAATCATGAACAGCGTCGTTTCGGGACGTATCTGTTGTAGGGTTTCGTAGATATGAACGCCATCTACGTTCGATACAAAGTGAACCCGCAGGTTAGGGCGAGCATACGGTTTCAGGGCTTCGGTTACCATGACCGGTCCCAGATCTGACCCGCCAATACCAATGTTTACGATGTCGGTAATGGCTTCGCCGGTATGGCCTTTCCACGTACCTGAACCCAGCTGCTCTGAAAAGTCGCGCATGTGATCGAGTACCGAGTTGATGCCCGGCATCACGTCTTCTCCATCTACCATAATCGGCGTATTAGCACGGTTACGCAAGGCCACGTGCAACACCGCGCGGCCTTCTGTACCGTTAATTTTGTCGCCGGTGAACATCTTGCCAATTGCGTCATTAATGCCTGCCTGTTCGGCCAGCTGGCGAAGCAGGTTCATGGTTTCGGCCGTTACGCGGTTCTTCGAGAAATCGACCAGCATATCCTCGAAGCGGAGCGAAAACTGGTTGAATCGCTCTGGATCATCGGCAAATAAATCGCGCATGTGCGTTGATTCGGTAGCCTCAAAATGGGCTTTCAGTTGCGCGAAGGCGGGAAGAGCCAGGAAGGGGTGATTTGTCAGCATGGTTGTAGTCAATTAAAAAGCTGTGCGAATATCGACGTTTATTCTACGCCATCAAGCACCAGCACGTGTCCAGTCATCGGGAATTGACGGCGCTGATCGTCGGAAATGCCGTCTGCCGCCGATGTTACATAGAGTTGATTGCCTACTGAAGCTACTTTAGTAACATTTAGCGCCGGTAGCTCGATGGTACGAAGCAGGCTGCCCTGCGTGGTAAATTGCCGGATGCAGTTTGTGCCATACTCGCCTATCCACAACGTACCTGAGGCGTCCATCGATACGCCATCCGGCGAGCCTCCAAAAGGCCACTCGATTAGTAACATTTCAATAGGGGTAGCTGCGTTTAGCTCAATCTGATACACGCCCTTCTGTCGACCCGCATGTCCTTCCGATTCGGCTACATAAATAACCTGGTCGGTCGCTGAGACCGCCGGGCCATTGCTAATCAGAAAGTTAGTCGATAGTTCGGTGGCTTTCCCCTGCTGGCTGTAGCAAAGAACCCGGCCAAGGGGATGCTTCACCTCCATATCCATCGTTGTCACGAAAAGCGACTGCCCGTCGGCCGACAGGCTGCCGTCGTTGACCCGAATCTGTGGTGAATCGGTATCTACCGTATCCAGGCGCTCAAGTTCGGGTGGTTGCTGGTCGCGCAGAAAGGCGGCGTGCGGTCCAGATTTCAAGCCCAGCCAGTAACGTACTCCATCGGGATGCGGTAACACAAAGCCAACCAGTTCGGGCGTTTGCCATACCTGAAGGTCGCTACCGTCGGTGCTCGAGCGGTACACGCGCCGCTCCAAAATATCGACCCACCACACATGATTGTGCCGCTGGTCATAGTAAATACCTTCTCCCAGTTGCAGATTTCCTGCGAAAAAAGAGTTTATCTGCATGCGCTAAAATAGGTTAGTCAATGCATAGTTCGTCCATCCGGTCTGGGTCCATCACAAACGTGTTGAGGTCGACAAACCCACGAATTCCCTTTACCCAGCCGCTTTTGTTATGCTGCCAGATATACAGTTTGTCGGGGTCGTACCGATTCAGGTTCGATTTAGAATAATCGGCGATCCAGAGGGGGTATACATCGAAATTGTCTTTGATAAACCGCTTATACAGGCTGGGGTTTGTATAAATGATGGGCCGGACATTGTACTCTTCT
The DNA here is from genome assembly GCF_011742925.1 of Fibrivirga algicola. Classification (GTDB taxonomy): domain Bacteria; phylum Bacteroidota; class Bacteroidia; order Cytophagales; family Spirosomataceae; genus Fibrella; species Fibrella algicola. The sequence goes on along the minus strand of NZ_WAEL01000011.1, from coordinate 104,769 downwards.
TCCAGCGCATCGAGAAACAGGTGCAGATCAGCGATAATTTTGTCGTCAGCTACCCCGTTTGTGACCTCAAAATCAAGCACGGGGCCAAAGTCACCCGTTTTCAAAGAAACCCGTTTAATGAAGTTGGCGGCCTGTTTAATGGGGTCGCGGGTAGGGTGATAGAAGTGGTACGCACCCCGGCGAATGCCTACGCGTTTGGCTTCTTTCCAGTTTTTGGTAAACGTGGGATCGCCCAATGTAGCGCCTTCAGTGGCTTTGATAAACACAAACTGCATGCGCACGTCCTGCTCGTTCATGGCCGCTACCCGATCCCAGTTAATGCGGTTGTTGTGTCGCGATACGTCAAGCCCGTGGACCGTGTAACGCAATGGAAATTTTACGCCGTATCCGTCAACAAAACGCCATTCCATTACATCGGCCGGGCGGGTCAGTTTCCAGAGTAGTGCCCCAACCAGTAACGTACCTGCACCCAGCCAGATCAGCCGTTTGTACTGATGATAGATGAATCGGAGCAGAACGAGTGCTTTCATGAACGATGGGTAAATTGGATTGCAAACATACAAAAATGGCAACGGCAACGCCCGAAGACGCTGCCGCTGCCATTTTTGGAAAACCAATTTGATGATTGTGGTTTGACGTTACGTTGCTCAATAGCGAACCAGCAGCACGACGTCAAGCCCCAACCATCAAACCAAAAACTAGTTTTTAGTTTGATCCTTCCAGTTTCACCAGCTTGTTATACAGGCCGAGAATGAGGAGGGGAGCTGCCCACTGGCCAATCAGCAGGGCTTCGTGCCGTTTGCCAGTGGCAAAACAGGCAGCAGCCGTGGCTAATGAGCCCATACCACCCCACAAAAATAGGTCAGAGGGAAGTTTAGCGGTCTGTTGTTCAATGGCCTCTGCTACTGGGCCTTCGTCGTGTTGGGGATTCAAATTCTTAGGCATGTCGTTGAGTTGTTTTGTTTGGTAATACGTATACGTACTGTCAAACGTAACCGACCGGCAAAGGTTTTCAAAAATACCCCATGCGAGAACCCAACGGGCCGTTTCCTATTTGTTTGGTTGAGGCGTTTTCCGCAGATATGGCTTCACAAACGTGACTCCTTTAGGGAATTTCTCTTCGAGCTGATCGTTCGTTACAGCAGGCGTAACAATCACATCTTCACCTTCTTGCCAGTCGGCGGGGGTTGCCACCGAATAGTTGGCTGTCAGTTGCAGCGAGTCGATGACGCGCAGGATCTCGAAGAAATTCCGGCCAGTCGAGGCTGGGTACGTAAGGGTCAGCTTTATTTTTTTGTCGGGCCCAATAATGAACACCGACCGTACCGTTGCCTTCTCGCTGGCGTTCGGGTGAATCATGTCGTACAGGGTAGCAACCTCACGGTTTTCGTCGGCAATGAGCGGGAAATTGACCGTTGTGTTGTTTACTTCATTAATGTCTTTTACCCATTCGTGATGCTGATCGAGTGGGTCAACGCTCACGGCAATTACCTTAACACCCCGCTTGGCAAACTCATCGCTCAACTGCGCGGTGCGGCCCAATTCGGTGGTGCAAACAGGTGTAAAATCGGCTGGATGTGAAAAAATCATGCCCCATGAATTACCAAGCCATTCGTGGAAATGAATAGGACCTTCAGTTGTGTTGGCTGTGAAATCAGGGGCGATATCGCCTAATCGGAGTGACATGGATTGGACAGTTTAGTGTGTTTATTCGATCGAGTAAATAGAGTAGTAAGTAAACTGAAAAACCGGCTTGGTTGCCGGTTCTCATGTGTGCTGGTAACAATGTGCGGGGCGGAAAGGGTTCCGATAAACGACCGTTGGGTACGTACCTGACCTACTGTTTGGTAGTTGCGGCCGAATCGACCTTCATTAATTCTTTAGGTGTCGGTGGACGGAAACCGCCAATTTCGCGCTGCATATCAGGCTTCTTGGTTTGGTACATCACCCACTGTTCCTTTGTCAGAATAGCTTTGAATTTGTCTTCCTTTTCTTCATTATACATGATCATGGCGTCTTGCACCTGCTGCCGGGCGTTCGGATTCGATTTTCCGCCGTCGGCACCAACAATTTCCTTGATCGCTTCTTGCTGAAGTTTGGCGTAGTCATTGTTCAGCGTCTTGATGCTTTTGGCCTGGTCTTTTGTCAAGTCCAAGTGTTCTTTCATCCACTTCGTTTCCTTGGCCGCCAGCTCACCCGCAATATTGGGCATCGATGGTTTGAAGTTAGCGCCTGATCCGGCCATGCCACGTCCCATACCGCCCATTCCATTCCCATAGCCACCGCCGCCATAACCTCCGCCGTAGCCTCCACCATATTGGCCGTAGCTGGCCGTTGTTAGAACGAGTAAGCACGTTGCACCGGCAACGGATTTGACCAAAAGGGAGATGCCCATGACTTAGGTTATTACGGATGAAGCCCTAAAGTTCGGGAATGTTAGAGGTAATCACCAACATTCCCGAACTCAAGGGCTTCGCTTTAATCCTGAATTTAGATAAGCTTCTCTTCAACTGCCATTCTGACCAGTTCGGCGGCATTGCGCACCTGAAGTCGACGCATCATGTTCGCCCGGTGATTATCAACGGTACGTACGCTTAACTGTAACTTTTCGGCAATAAGGCGGCTGCTGAGGCCCTCGATCAGATGACTCAAAATCTCCTTTTCTTTTTTCGACAGCTTCGAGCGCCGTGCTTTTCCGGCGCCTGCAGCCGTGCCAGGATCTTTGCGCATCTGCTGCATGTAGCCATTCAGAATGATGGTGGCGACTGGCGAACTGAAATATTTCTCGCCCGTAGCAACAGTCTTAATGGCTTTGATCATTTCATCGCTCGATGAATCTTTCAAAATGTAGCCGATTGCACCGGCTTCTACCGCCCGTAGAATGTAGTCTTCATTGTTGTGCATCGAGAGCATCAACACCCGAACGGACTTATTTAAACGCGTAATTTGCTGCGCCGCCTGAATACCAGACATGCCGGGCAATGATATATCGAGCAGCACCACATCAGGCAGGGTGTTGGCAGCCTGGTGCGCTTTCAGTTTGTCAAGGGCCTCTTCGCCATCGTTGGCTTCGTCAATGATGGACAGTCCTTCATTTTGTTCCAGTAACAGTCGGACTCCGTCGCGCACTATGGCGTGATCGTCAACCAGCATTAGTTTGATCATAATCGTGAGATAACAATTGGGGATGATAGGGGATACTTACTTTCAATTTTGTGCCTTTTCCAGGCGTTGAGGTTAATTTAAAAATTCCGTTGAGCAGCTTTATTCGCTCATGGATATTGTGCACCCCCTGTCCGTGTGGTTCTTTTAGCAGGCGTTGGGTCTTAAACCCTTCTCCGTTATCAGTAACCGTCAAGTGAAGGTATTGATCTTTTTCGAAGAGTTGAATGCTTATTTTGGATGCTTTTCCGTGCCGTATGGCGTTCGTAACCGCTTCCTGGCAAACGCGATAAAGGGTAATTTCAATGTTTTTGTCGAGACGTTGCGAACTATCGGACAGCCATTCATCTGCCTGTAAATGAATCGTCAGCGCCTGACCGGCTTCGTTTTCGGTACGGTTGTGATTGTCGACCAGCATTCGTAAACCCGGAATCAGTCCGAAATCACTTAAAACACTGGGCATCAAGTTATTCGAGATTGACCGCGTTTCCTGAATGGTTTGCGTAATCAACGTTTTCAGCGCCGATAAATTTGGGTTTACCACCCCCTCGTTCGTAAGCCTGGTTTCCAATCCTTCAACCTGAAATTTAATAGCCGTCAACATTTGACCAAGTCCATCGTGCAGTTCCCGCGACAACCGCTTGCGTTCTTCCTCCTGGCCGGCCATCAGGTAAGCCGTTCGCGATTTTTGCTCGTTGATCTGTTGTTGAAACTGAACTTTAGTAGCCTCAAAAAGTTGTTGCCGGGCCTTTTTTAGCGATTTATTGGTACTGGTCAACTTGCGATTAACGTCGGCAGTGCGTTTCTCCGCCGCAACAAGCCGATCTATGGTTTGCCGGAGCCGTCGGGCTGCCGGGCGGAAAATAAAGAAAGCGATGGCCGCTAAGGTACAGAGTGTCAGTAGATGAAGGCCAAGTTCTACCCGTTGTAAGCGGGCCAGTTTTTGCCGAAGCTCAGAGGTGTACTGCTTAACTACAAGGTCGATTTTCTCCAGAAAAGGCGTTTCGTTTGCCAGTAATAGGTCGAGGCTGGCTCTGGCAGTCAGCGTGCGCATCTCATCGGGGTTTCTGAGTCGTAGCAACTGCCGGATACTCGTCTGAAGCGCTTCGAAATGGGGCCTTACATTTTCGTACCGCTGCTTAACTTCATTGCTGTTCTCAACGACCCGGGCCGAAAGCTGACCGGTTGAGTCGCGCACTAACCCGTTGCGGCCATCTATATGTGACTGCTCGATGGTCTTAAAATACGTGGCCAACTCGCGCTGGATGGCCCGGAAGGCTACCGAATCGGGGGTATCGGCCAACTGAATTGCTTTTTTTGCAATTTGCTGACTCTGATGTCGTTGAGTAGCCGTATAGCGAATGACCCACAATTCGTCCTGGAACTTATCAATTTGCCACTGTGTAATCACTTCGGCGATTGTGAGCAGCAACGCCAGGCCAAGCAGCGTGGCGGTATACAGGCGTGTGAGCCGTATAGGCTCCGCCTGAGAAGGACTGGCAGACGGTAATTCGGGATGGTCGTTGAGTAGAACGGGCACTGGCTTACAGCTGGACGCGTTGTTACAAGTAAAATTAATAAACTTTGTAGATTTACTTTTCAGTTCCTCAAAAAACTTACTTAGGTATGAAACGCTTCATCGCTATTGGTCTTCTTCTCTGCGCCGGGTTAGTTAGTTTCCGGCCCGCCGATATGCCGTCAGTGGCACCGGCATTAGTAAAACCAACGGTTGCCGACCCTGTGAAATTGTCCTGGGAATCGCTTCGGGACGTAACCTTTAAAAAGAAGTGGTATGCCGAAGAGTCGGTTTATATGCTTTATCCAACGTTTGGGCCGGCCATTCAGAAGATGAGCGGTAAGCCCGTTGAATTGACCGGGTACGTGTTGCCCGTTGATCTGGAATCGAATGTATATGTACTCTCGGCATTTCCTTACTCAGCCTGTTTCTTCTGTGGTGGCGCTGGTCCGGAGTCGGTAGTATCACTCAAGTTCAAGAAGCCGGGCCGTAAGTTTAAGACCGACGAACGCCGCACATTCCGGGGGACGTTAAAACTGAACGCTGATAATATTTACGAGTTGAATTACATTATTGCTGACGCTGAGATGATTGAGTCTTAGTTGCTGCAAAATTAAAGTTTTTCGTCTGTTAGGCTTGACAGGATAGCTGAAAAACCCTAGTTTTGCACTCGCAATGGGGGATTAGCTCAGCTGGCTAGAGCGCTTGCATGGCATGCAAGAGGTCATCGGTTCGACTCCGATATTCTCCACCTCCATTGAAAAGCCCTGAAAACATCACGTTTTCAGGGCTTTCGTTTTTTCAGGCTATTTGTTGGCTTGCCTCAGAAAGGTCGTAATGCCTTTACGAATCGACCCTTGAAGTAGTTCGAGTACAAATTATCTTCACGAACGCCACGCGACGAGGAGGCATGAATAAATCGGATATCGTTTTCTCCGCGCACTTCGGTAACAATAGCGGCGTGAGATACGTACCCGGACTTGCCGTGATCGGGCACGAAAAAAATAAGATCACCGGGTTTGATTTCAGCTACTTCTACTTCATGCCCCACTTCCGATTGCTGCCATGAGATTCGTGGCATTTGTAGGCCCACCGCCGAAAAGGCTGAACAGATTAACCCCGAGCAGTCGATGCCATCGTAGGTGTTACCACCCGAGCGGTACGGTGTACCGGTGTAGGTACGTGCCTGACTGATGACCTCGCGGGCGTATCGGCTGACGTACGTTTTCGAGTCAACCGTTTTGAGGGGTGTGGCCGGTTTAGTTGATTTCGACGTTGCTGTTCGCGCAGTTGTGGGGCGTTTGGCTGTGGCTGGCCGTCGCGACGACGAGGAAAGGAGCGGCCCTGTCGATGCGCAGGAGGTAGCGAATAAAAGTAGGCTCGCAAAAAGCCAGAAGTAGGCGGCAGTTAGGCGGTAGTACGTCTGGGTCATGTAAAGAAACGTTAAGGAGAAGTTTCAGGCGGTCTGGCTGAACCATAGTGGCGGACCACCTGACACTTGATAATCGAAGCTATCAGATTTTCATGGATAACGCAATTCGTTTTCGCGTGGTATCCACTTCCAGCACCTTCACTGTTACCTGCTGGTGCACTTTAACTACCTGATTTGGGTCAGTAACGTATTTATTAGCCAATTGCGAAACGTGCACCAGTCCATCCTGTTTCACGCCAATGTCGACAAATGCACCGAAGGCGGTGATGTTGGTCACCACGCCGGGCAGAACCATGCCTTCGTGCAGGTCGGCTACTGTCTTCACCCGCTCGTCGTACGAGAACACGGTCAGGGCTTCGCGTGGGTCGCGGCCTGGTTTCTCCAGTTCGGCCAAAATATCGGTCAGGGTTGGCAGGCCAACGGTAGTCGACACGTACCTGGCGGGATTAATCTGTTTACGCAACTCCGGTTTTTTCAGCAAATCGGCTACTGTGCATCCCACATCGGCGGCCATCCGGCCAACCAGGTCGTACCGTTCGGGGTGAACGGCAGAATTGTCGAGCGGATTTTTCTTCGCATCGGTAATGCGAAGAAAACCAGCGGCCTGTTCAAACGCTTTTGGGCCAAGCCGGGGGACTTTCTTGAGTTGCTCGCGCGTTTGAAAGGCACCCTGCTGCGCGCGATACGCCACGATATTCTGCGCCAATTGAGGCCCAAGCCCCGACACGTATTGCAGTAGGTAGGCGCTGGCCGTATTGAGCGAAACGCCCACTGAGTTTACGCAACTTTCGACCACGTCATCGAGCCCCTTCTTCAGCCCGTTTGGGTCAACGTCGTGTTGATACTGCCCCACACCAATCGACTTAGGGTCAATTTTTACGAGTTCGGCCAGTGGGTCCATTAGGCGGCGGCCAATGCTGACAGCACCACGAACGGTTACGTCTTTATCTGGAAACTCCTGCCGGGCCACGTCTGAGGCCGAATAAATTGACGCGCCTTGCTCGCTCACCATCACAATTGGCTTGCTTAGGTCGAGCGATTTAACAAAGGATTCAGTTTCTCGTCCGGCGGTGCCGTTGCCAATGGCAATAGCGTCGATACCGTGTTTGTCGATCAAGCTGCGGACGGTTTGAGCGGCGCGTTGTTTTTCGTTGTCGGAAGCAAATAGGTTCAACACAGTATCGGCGATCAGATTACCCTGCGCATCCAGGCAAACCGTTTTGCAGCCGGTCCGGTAGCCGGGATCAATGGCCATGACGCGCTGCTGACCAAGGGGTGGGCTAAGTAGGAGCTGACGCAGGTTACCCGCAAAAATGCGAATGGCTTCCTGATCGGCCTTCTCTTTTGAGAGGTTATCGAACTCGTTTTCTAGCGCCGGGCGCAGCAGCCGTTTGTAGCTGTCTTTGATGGCCAGTTCCATTTGCTCCTGGCTGGCTCTGGTAGCGCCGGCATAGGTACGCCCGCCAAACTGACGTTCGAGGCGTTCGATGGCGGCTTCTTCGTCGGGCGCAATGCTCACGTTTAGAATTCCCTCGGTCTGACCCCGGCGCAGGGCCAGCAGCCGGTGTGACGGTACTTTGCGCAATGGCTCGGCAAAATCGAAGTAGTCTTTGTATTTCGCGCCTTCTGTGTCTTTGCCTTTTTTTACCGTAGACCGGATAATGGCTTCGCGCTCAAACAGCATCCGAACCCGTTGCCGGGCGTCAGCATCATCGCTGATGCGCTCGGCAATGATGTCGCGGGCTCCCTGCAAGGCATCGGCTGTGTTGGACACGGTGTCGGACAGGTAACGGCTGGCGGTTTGCTCGGGGTTAGGGTCGCGGAGGCTGAATATCCGATCGGCGAGAGGCTCCAGGCCGCGTTCGATGGCCATCATAGCCCGGGTTTTCCGCTTCTGTTTGTACGGCAGGTACAGGTCTTCCAGTTCCGTCATGGAATCAGCAGCCTCCAGCTTCTTACGTAGTTCGGGCGTCAGCTTACCCTGTTCGGCAATAGTAGTGAGGATCGTCTCCCGGCGCTTGTCAAGATCGGTCAGCTTCTGGGCCAGGTCGCGGATGTTGGCAATCTGCACTTCATCGAGTCCGCCGGTTAGTTCTTTCCGGTAGCGGGCAATGAAGGGGACTGTGGCCCCCCCGGTGAGAAGGTCAAGGGTGTTGGCAACGGACTTAGCCGACAGCGTCAGTCGGCTGGCAATGATTGATTCGTGAGGATGGGGCATTGGCACTGTTGTCTGTTTACAGCTCCGGCAGACAACCAGATGGCTGCTTCGAGCTGGGTACGTTGCGCCAAAAATAGTGAAGAAACAGCCCTGCCTGCGGTTGCTAATCAGTTCATCAGGCGTTGCCCGCCAGAATGTCCGCTAACGTAATGACGGTCAGCCCCTCGATCGTCGAAAAATCATCGATGTTATTTGTGACGACTGGCAGTTTATGAACAAGCGCCGTAGCCGCAATAATAGAATCGCCCAGCGATCGTTTACGCTGCTGCCGGAGACGAATGGCCAGTTGGATTATTTCTGTTGTGATGGAGAGATTTTCTATAGAGCTAAAAAATCATCAAAATAAGCTTTGTCAATTGCCTCTAAACGAGGAAAGCCGACAACTTCAAGTTTGGTTATATCTAAAGTATGCAGGTTTCTTACCTGCGAAAGTAAATAGTGTTGTAGCTTCTCATAAGCAGGCTGAATAGAATAAATAATGATGTTGCTGTCGAGAATCATTCGTCACGTCCATCAAGTACCCTATCCCAACTACGAACATCCCGTTGCTACGCTGACGCGTCACCAAACTTCTCACCAGTTTTATGCTCGACCATTTTATCCATCGCGTTTCTGAGCCGCTCTTTTCTAGCTGCCAGATCATCGATAGGTTGACTGCTTTCTTCTTTGGCTATCACCCGTCCACGAACGGTGGGTTATAGCTCAAGCAACCGGGCTTCGTCTTCTGTTGTTTCCAGTTCAATCGTTACAACAACCATGGGCTTCTTTTTTTGTGAAGATAACAATTGACCTGATTGGTTGAGTTTCAGTTACTCTGCAAGCGATGCCAGCCTGATGCTTACCGCACGTTTGTGCGCATCCAGCGATTCAGCTTCGGCCATCGCTTCCACAACGGGCCCCACGTTTTTAATGCCTTCCGGGGTAATGTGCTGCACGGTGATTTTTTTCACAAAACTGTCCAGCGAAACGCCACTGTAGGCGCGGGCAAAGCCGTTGGTTGGCAGCGTGTGGTTTGTCCCTGACGCGTAGTCTCCGGCCGATTCAGGGGTGTAGTTACCCAGGAAGATGGAGCCGGCATTGGTGATCTGCTCGGCCACTGTTTCGGCGTCGGCTACGCTCAAAATCAGGTGCTCGGCGGCATACTGGTTCAACAACTCAATGGCGTCGTCGTGGGTGTCGAGCAGAATGGCCTTGCTGTTGTCGATGGCTTTGGCGGCCAGATCACGACGCGGTAGCTTGTCCATTTGGGTGCTCAGCACCAAGTTTACCGATGATAACAGTTTCTTACTAGTCGACACGAGTAGTACCTGACTATCGGCACCGTGTTCGGCCTGCGAGAGCAGATCGGCGGCTACAAAAGCGGGTACGGCCGTATCGTCGGCGTAGACCGCTACTTCGCTGGGGCCGGCGGGCATGTCAATGGCGGTGCCTTCTTTAGCAACCAGCATTTTAGCCGAGGTAACGTACTGGTTGCCGGGGCCAAAAATTTTGTATACCTGTGGGATCGTCTCCGTACCGTAGGCCATAGCGGCTACTGCCTGCGCGCCCCCAATACGGAACACCTTGGTGACGCCCACCAAAGTGGCGGCAAAATAAATGGCCGGGTGGTTGCTGGGTGAGCAGAGAACCACTTCCCGGCAACCCGCCAATTGTGCCGGCACGCCCAGCATCAGCACGGTGCTGAAGAGCGGTGCTGTGCCGCCGGGAATGTAAATGCCGACCTTATCGATCCCTACACTTCGCCGCCAACAGGTAACGCCGGGCATGGTCTCGATCTTCTCGACCGGTTGTTTCTGCGCCTCGTGAAAGGTGCGGATATTGCTGTAGGCCTGCCGGATAGCGGCTTTCAACTCGTCGCTGAGTTGCGCTTCGGCGGCATCCAGTTCGGCCTGATGCACCTGTAATCCCTCAACCGACAGGTCGATTTTATCAAAGCGTTGCGCCAGCTCGATGAGCGCGGCATCGCCCTGGGTACGTACCTGCGCCAGAATTGGGGCGACAATTGACTCGATTTGCGCCGACGATTGCATGGGTCGCGCTAATAACCGGGGCCATTCAGCACGGTCGGGAAAAGGAATGATTTGCATGGAACGGTTGGGTGTGTAGACACGCATCTTTGCGTGTCTACAGGCGTTAGCCATTATATGTCATCCTCGCGTGTCATTGGGCAACATTTGTGTGATGTACAATTGCTGTCGTCTGATGCGACGCGAGGATGCGCCTCTACTAGTTAATCATTTTCTCAATCGGGACAACCAGAATGCCTTCGGCACCAGCTGCGCGAATGGCTTCAATGTTTTCCCAGAAATCGTTTTCGTTGATCACCGAGTGAACCGAGCTCCAGCCTTCGGTAGCTAGTGGCGTTACGGTTGGCGCTTTCATGCCGGGTAGTAACTGCGAGATAGCCTGAATAGCCTCGTTCGGCGCGTTCAAAACAATGTATTTGTTGTTTTTAGCCGCCTGCACCGCGTTGATACGGAAAAGCAGTTGATCGAGCAGGGTTTGCTTGTCGGCAGATAGCCCTTTATGGGCGATCATGACCGCCTCAGAGCGGAAGATAGTCTCCACCTCTTTCAGACCATTGCTCAATAGGGTGCTGCCTGACGACACAATGTCGCAAACTGCTTCCGCCAGCCCGATGCTTGGCGCAATCTCGACCGAACCACTGATTTCGTGAATATCCGCCCGGATGCCGTTTCCAGCCAGGTACGTACCCAGCAGGTGCGGATAGGAGGTAGCAATACTCTTACCTTCCAGGTCGCCCAGGCCGTTATAGACCGTGCCACGTGGAATAGCGATGGACAGGCGGCACTTCGAAAAGCCCAGCTTATGCACCGTATTCACTTGCCGGCCTGTTTCGACGGCTACGTTTTCGCCCACGATACCGAGGTCGGCGACGCCATCTTCAACGTACCCGGGAATATCATCGTCGCGGAGGAAAAGGAATTCGGCGGGGAAGTTGGAAGATACCGACTTGAGTTTACCCGTGCCGTAGTCGAAACGGATGCCACAGGCTTTAAACAGTTGATATGAATCTTCGCTGAGTCTGCCCGATTTCTGAAGGGCAATGCGAATGGGAGCGGTCATTACGTGCGTGTAGTCGATTTTGAGGGTGCAAAGATAACTAGTAATGGTGGAATGGCAGGGGGGCGGGCCGTGAGTATCTGGCAATGAATAAAGAGATCACGCGCAGTGCTCATCGGCTATCAGTAGAAAAAGCTACATCCTATTTTTTATAGAAAAATTGCAATATTTAACAATAACTTAACATTGTTTGTGCGCACCCTAAACCTTTTTTCTGTATGAATCAACTCTATCGAATCGCTGATTCGTGCCTGTTTATCACAAATAGAGTCATCTGTCAGTTAATGCTGGCGATGCTGTTTGTGCATATGGCGCAGGCACACACTCCGTTGGGAGCTACCAGGTTGCTTGTTACCGTGGAAAAGCCGGTTTCGGGTATTATTACCGATGAGGTGGGCGCGGGCCTGCCGGGGGTGAGCGTGGTGGTGAAAGGCACCCAACGTGGCACGACAACCAATGCCGAAGGCCGATTTACGATTAACGTACCCGACGACGCAGCCATTCTGGTGGTGTCATTTGTGGGGTATCTACCGCAGGAAGTAAAGGTTGGCAGTGAAACGCAGTTCAAGATCGGGCTAAAAGCTGACACCAAGGCACTGGGCGAACTGGTGGTAGTGGGCTACGGCACTCAGAAAAAGGCAAACCTGACGGGAGCCGTCGATATGGTTTCCGGTGAGGTGTTTGATAACCGGCCCATGACGAACCTGAACCAGGGTCTGCAAGGCGTATTGCCCAACCTGAACATTAAGATGGGTGACGGGAAGCCCAATCAGGCTCCTGCGTTCAATATCCGGGGCACCACTTCGATTGGGCAGGGGGGCAATGCGCTCGTGCTGATTGATAACGTGGAGGGTGACCCAAGCCTGCTGAACCCAAACGACATTGCCAGTATCACCCTGCTTAAAGATGCCGCCTCGGCATCGATCTACGGGGCGCGGGGCGTGTTTGGCGTAGTGCTGATTACCACGAAGAACCCGTCGGCAGGGAAAACAAGCGTTACAATTTCGAGCAACTATTCGATCAAAGACCCGATTGCCCGGCCCAATCTGGTAACTGATGGCTACACCTGGGCTTCGATGTTTGCCGAGTCGTTTGTCAATTTCGGGGGTACGTTCCCGCAGAATGCCAACAAGACCCTGAAGTTTTCGCAGGCATACCTGGCCGAACTGAAAAGGCGATCGGAAGTGGGTGGCCTGCCCGAGATCGAGATCGACCCGGTTACCGGCGAATATGTGTATTATGGCAGCACCGACTATTACGGTCACCTGTATAAAAAGCATACCAGTTCCAACGAGCAGAATATCAGTATTTCGGGTAGTAGCGATAAAGCGAGTTATCTGGTAACGGGCCGCTATTTCAACCAGGGCGGTTTGTTTCGCTACAATTCAGATGACTACCGGATGTTCAACTTCATGGGCAAAGGGTCAATTCAATTGTATCCGTGGCTGCGGGTCAACAACATGTCGCAGTATTCAGACATGACCTACCACAACCCGCTGAACGTGGGTGAAGGCGGTGGCGTTTGGCGGAACATTGCCGATGAAGGGCACCCGCTGGCACCGTTACTCAACCCCGACGGTACGCTCACGTTTTCGTCGGCCTATAGCATCGGTGATTTTTATTACGGTAAAAATGGCATCGACAACAACAAGAAGGTGTTCAGGAATACCACCGGTTTTGTGGCCCAGTTTTTCAACGACAAGTTCAGAATCAAAGGAGACGTTACGATTCAGAACACCGATAATAACGACCGGACCAAGGCTGTTCCCGTGCCGTATAGCGTGAAGCCGGGTGTGATCTCGTACATCGGGACTACCACGAATTACATCAACGATGTATACCGGGAAACGACCTACATGACCACCAACCTGTATACGGAGTACGAAAACACGTTCAAGACCGACCATTACTTCAAAGCAATGGTAGGCTATAATTACGAGCAGTCGAATTTTAAACGGCTTTCGGCGCAGCGTAACGGACTTATTTTCGAAGACGCCAACGATATTAACCTGGCGCTGGGGCAGGCCATTACAACAACGGGTGGCTGGGAACGCTGGAAAATTCAGGGTGGTTTTGGGCGACTCAACTATTCGTACAAAGACCGGTATCTGTTCGAGGTAAATGGTCGGTACGATGGTTCATCTAAGTTTCCGGCCAATCAGCGCTTCGCCTTTTTTCCATCGTACTCATTTGGCTGGCGGGTGTCGAAAGAGCCGTTCTGGAAGGTATCAGAACAGGCCATTTCTGACTTTAAGCTGAGGGCCTCCTATGGGTCGCTGGGTAACGGAAATATTGGGTCGTATGCCTACCTGGAGCAGTTCGGTATCACCCAGTCGTCACTTATCCTGAACGGGCAGAAACCCCAGCAAACGCGTAACCCAGCGGTAATTCCGGAAGGGCTGACCTGGGAAACGGCAACAACTAAAAACATCGGAGTCGATCTGTCGATGTTTGCCAACAAGCTGAGCTTCGTGGCCGATGCCTACATCCGAAACACCACGGATATGTTTACCGTCGGCCTGACGTTGCCCGCCGTATTCGGGGCTACTGCGCCGAAGGGGAACTACGCCAACCTGGAAACGAAAGGGTGGGAGATGATGCTCTCGTACAAAGATCGGTTCATGGCCGGCTCAAAACCCGTCAATTTCGACGTTCGCCTGACGCTGTCTGATTACAAAGCGGTGATTACGAAATACAATAACCCGCAAAAACTGCTGAGTGACTATTACGAAGGGCAGACTCTGGGCGAAATCTGGGGATACACTACGGCGGGATACTTCACCTCGGCCGATGATGTGAAAAATAGCGCGACGCAGAACCTGTTCAGGACGGCCTCGAGTGGGTTATGGTTTCCCGGCGACATCAAGTTTGCCGATACCAACGGTGATGGCGCCATTACCCCCGGTACCGAGCGGGTCGATAACCCCGGCGACCGCTCGATCATCGGTAACACAACGCCCCGCTACACCTATGGGGTTATGCTGGGAGCCGATTATAACAACTTCTTCTTCTCGGCCTTCGTGCAGGGGGTTGGCAAGCAGGACTGGTACCCAAGCCGCGAGGCGAACCTCTTCTGGGGGCAATACAACCGACCCTATGGTGATATTCCCAAAAGCCAACTGGGCAATATCTGGACCGAGCAGAACCCGGATGCTTACTTCCCCAGGTACGTGTCTCGCATTGCCAGTAACGCGAATGGAACGCTGGCCGCCCCGCAAACAAAATACCTGCAAAACGTAGCCTACATGCGATTGAAAAATATCCAGTTTGGCTATAACCTGCCCCGTGCCATTGCCGGTAAGATTGGCGCTTCAGCGGCGCGGGTATTTGTGTCGGCCGAAAACATCTGGACCTGGTCGCCTTTCTTCAAGATCTCGCGCGATATCGACGTAGAGAGTGCGGTGGCCTCCGATCAGGTGTTTAGTCCGGGTGGCAATGCGGGCGATGGGTATAACTATCCGATTTTGAAAAGTGTGACCGGTGGCTTATCAATCACCTTCTAAGCGTTAAAACGGCTACAATGATGAAATTGAAAATAACGTGTTTAACCCTGCTTTCCCTGCTGGTGCTGAGTTGTAACCTGGAAGAAGTGCCAGAAGCAACCACCACCAAAGGGCCCATATTTGGCAGCGAAAATGGACTGGTGCTCTATACCAATTCGTTCTACAATATCCTGAACGGCAAAAACCTGCACCGGGCCGACGCCATGTCGGATTACCTGGCCCGGCGCGAGAGCCCGGCGTTTATTACGGAAGGCAACTACAGTCCTCAGGTAAGTACAGGCTGGTCGTGGTCGGAACTGCGGAACATTAATTACTTCATTCAGAACTGCAATGACCCGAATGTGCCGCTGGCTATCCGGAAAAACTACCTCGGTATTGCCCGGTTTTTCAGAGCCTGGTTTTATTTCGATAAGGTAAAACGGTTTGGCGACGTACCCTGGATCAATAAGGCGCTGGATGTAAAAGACACCGAGCAGCTTACCAAAGGGCGCGATTCGCGGGTGATGGTGATGGACTCGGTACTGGCCGATCTCGACTATGCCTGCGCCAACATCACCGCCGCCAGCGAACCCTCGCGTAGCCTGATTACCAGGTACGTGGCCTATGCTTTTAAAGCCCGTGTTGCGCTGCATGAAGGTACGTTCCGGAAATACCACACCAGCCTGGGCCTGACCAGCTCGGCCCCCGGCCTGCTGAACCAGGCGGCGGTGGCAGCCAAAAAGGTAATGGATGAGGCGGGGTATAAGCTATATGATGGTGCTGGCACCGACAAATCATATCGGCAGGTATTCATTAACCCGGCTCCGATTGGTACTGAGGTGATGCTTTCGGCGGTGTGCGATCTGGCCCTGAACAACCTGAACGACGGCAACTGGTACTGGACCAGCGGCACCTATGGCGATAAGGCGAGTTTCATCCGAAGCTTCATTAACACATACCTGAAAATCGACGGTACGCCCTATACCAATGACCCGGCCTACAAGACCATGCTGTTTAAGGAGGAGGTGAAAGGCCGCGACCGGCGCCTGCAGCAAACCATTCGTACGGGCGATTACAAGCGGGTAAACTCGGGTGTACTGGTTCCTGCGCCGCCGCTGTTCTCGTACACCTTCACGGGATATATGCCGATCAAATGGGCGCTTGATGACATGTATTATGACACCCGCGACCTGAACATCAACTCGGTGAGCATCTTCCGGTATGCCGAGGTGCTGCTCAACTATGCTGAAGCCAAAGCCGAACTGGGTACGTTGACTGATGCCGATTGGGCATTGACCATTGGAGCTTTGCGCAAGAGGGCTGGTATCACGGGCGGGCTGACGGCCAAACCAACCGTTGCTGATCCGTATTTGCAGGAGACCTATTTTCCCGGTATAGCAGATCCATCGCTGTTGGAAGTTCGCCGAGAACGCGGAATTGAACTCTGTCTGGAAGGCTTTCGCTTCGATGATATCGTGCGCTGGCGGCGGGGTGAGCTGATGAAAATGGAGTGGAACGGTATGTACGTTCCCGCCCTGGATACCCCGCTCGATCTGAATGAGGACGGTATACTGGATGTGGCTTTCTACAAGACTCTGCCGCCCAGGGTGGCCGGTGTAACCTACGTTGAGGTGTCGCCCCTGGTGGGAGGGAAACCCAATTCGCAGCTGATAAAGGGGACTACGTCTGGTGAATTAACGTGGCTGAACAACATTCCCCGCGTCTGGACAGACAAGCACTATTACTACCCTATTCCATCAGGTGATATCATTACCAATCCTAAACTACAGCAAAACCCTGGCTGGTAAGCAACGACTCTTGCCAGGTTGTTAGCCCAAACGCGAACCTACCCGATGGCGGGTGGGTTCGCGTTTTTTTGTAGTCAACGTAGGCCGGGGCTACCGTCTACTAAATTTCTACAGGCCCGGTTTTGTCCAATACCACTACATATACTGATACGTAAATTATCGTGACTCAATGCGTTGGCAGTGCTAACCGGAACCTGTATACTTGTAACCCTATAATGCTACTTCCCTCCACCTTTTAAGCACTAAGCGTTTCATGCGTATACTCTACTTCCTAACTGGTTTGTTGTTGCTTCTACCTTTTCTGGCCGTAGGACAATCGATCAGCGTTCAACAAATCGGTTCAGGCAGTACAGTCTGTGCGGGTTCTGCAGTTGACGTGTTCTTTACTACCTCAGGTACGTTCGCAACCGGTAACAGTTTTCGGGTGCAATTATCAAACAACTATGGCAGCTCGTACATCGATTTACCCGGCTCGTTTACCAGTAGTCCGGCCACTGTTGTACTGCCCGCATCCAGTGCGCCGGGAAGCAGCTATGTGGTTCGAGTGCTGGCAGACAAGCCATTGATAGTTAGTTCATACAGTTATTCGTTTAAAATCGCTGCCAAACCAACGGCGCAGATTACAGGTAGCACCGCCCGAAATACACCGGTAAATCCCTATACCACGGTAAACCTGACTATGGCGATAACCGGTGGAAGTCCATACACGCTTGTGTTACAGGATAGTACCCGGTTAGTTAGCTATAACGATTACATCAGCAGCAGCGATTTTCCGGTATACCCTGCTCAAACGACTACATATAGCCTGGCCAGGGTGGTAAATGCCTGTGGTACAGGTCCAGTGAGTGGTAGCACTACTGTGCCGATCAATGCTGTTGGCTTTCAGCTAATCGGTCGGGGTAACGAAAGCGCTTGCCTAGGCTCCGAATTACCGGTTTACTTTTCTACCACAGCGCCATTACCGCCGAACACGACGTTCGAGGCTGAATTGATTAGTACGAATGACGGTAACCGATCTATTTCAGTGCCTGTGAGTGGCACGACAAGCCCATTGCTGGTTAGCCTGCCTAAACAGGCCATCGGTTCGTACAACTATGGGTATCAGCTCAGAATTTATTCGAAATCAGGTACGCTATCGGCCTTTTACCGCGACGGTTCAACCTTCAATCTGGATTCATCACCCCGGCTCTCTTTATCGGGAGCACCTGTGTCGATGCCATTTGGCGGGCAGACGTCGCTGATACTCAGCTTTACTTCGTCGGCATCGGCTGATGTTTTCCTGAGTGACGGCCGTCAGGTCTCTATCTATAACAGTAGTAATTTCGGCGGGTCTGTACTAACATCGGTCGCCCCAACCGCCACTACGTCCTACAGTATTGTTTCGTACAGTGGCGTGTGCAGCGAAGGGGTGAGCTACGGTAGTCGTTCGGCCACCATTCAGGTACGTCCTGGCCTGCGGATCGATTCCCTGTCGACCTCGCAGGTTTGTGCCGGTCAGCCGGTGACACTTTATTACACTACAACGCCTGGCTATACACTTCCTGCCCAACTCCGGATTCAGTACGGCAGTACTTACAGGGCCGATGCGGTGGTAACTAAACCCGGGCAACTGGTTTTTACGCCCCCTACGTCCAGCACGCCGGTTCAGAGTCAGTCATTGCAGCTTCGCAATGCGCAGGTTGATACGCTGATCTCTACAGCTCAACTGCCGCTAACGGTTAGAGCCGCAGCGAAGGCATCTTTTGTTAATAGCCAGCAAACGGTGCAGAACGCGGGGCAGCAGTTTATTGGGTTGTATGTAACATCAGGAAGCACAACGACCATACAGTTTCAGAACGGCGAACGATACATCGTAAATCCCGGACCGAGTTCAATATACTACAGCCAATATTACCTGCCGATCTACGTAGCTAAAACGGCCACGTTTACCATTATTTCGGCAAAAAATGAATGCTCAGAAAATCTGGAACGTAGTAGCACCACGGTTACGGTGCTGAATCCAGCAGCGAGCCAAACGGGTATTACGCTGGCTAAAGTGAACCAGACCGGGCAAAGTCCCTGTCTTGGAGGCCGAGAATGGCTAAATGCCTATCCGTCAGGAAATTTCAACGCCGACAATCAATTTCAGTTAGAAATATCTGCTGCTAATGGAGGCTTTTCGGGCTCACCTGTACAGTCATTTACGAGTTTGGAAGAGGTATCTTTTCTGCTGCCTACCCAGGTGGGCTCCTACCAGGTTCGCCTGTCGTCGACCAGTCCGGTCACGAGAAGCAACGAGCTATACTATTTTGTCAGCGGCCTCCCAACGGCAACTTCCAATATTTATACGGCTAATAGTGTTGGCTCAACTAGCCAGTCGCTAACTGTGGCGGCGGGCCAGTTTGTTACTGTTCAAACCAACTTTAACGGTGGGCGTAGCCCCTACCAGTATGAATTGGCTAACGGCAGTAAAGGGCAGTCCGATTATGGGTTTCAGGCTATATTTCAACCCATGACGACGACTAGTTTTAGCCTGGTTCGGGTTACAGATGCCTGCGGCACATCGGCAACAATTACGTCGGGGCCTGCCATCGCTGAGGTGGTACCCACTCTTCTCAGAACCGGGGGGGTGAATGTCTCGCAGGTATGTGTACAATCGCCGGTGCTGGTGCCTTATTCACAATATGGCACTATACCGGCAAGTGCGTCTTACGTGGTGCAGTTTTCAGACGATTTAATTACCTGGCAAACGGCGCCTACTTCGGGGTCAGTCAGTCCGTTGACGGTAATGCTTCCTGCTTCATTGACCAATAAACAGGTGTACTACCGGGTCGCTTACCTGCTTAATAACACGTTGGTGTCCGGTGTCCGGTCTGAGAGTAAATTATTGATCAGATCAGCGCCCGACGTGGTTCTGACAACACCCAGTGGGGCAACCGCTATTCAGATTGACCGTAACAACTCATATTCGGCCGAAGTTAAGCTGTTCGATTTGTCATCCGATGCCACGGCTATTCTGGCTAGTGGGACAACGGTGACAAAAACGAGTGTGTATTCCAGTGGCACCTCCTACTACGTAAGTCAACCGGGTACGTATAGCGTTGTCAGTGCCTATAACAGCTGTGGGTATGGTCGGGCAACGGGACAGATAAAAGTCACCGAAAAACCCTACCTGGCGTTGCTTCGAACAAACAGAACGAGTGCCTGTGTGGGGCAGACCGTATCCTTCACTTATGCCGCAGCGGGTGATTACGAAGCGGGCAATAAATTGTCTGTTTACCTGGTCGATAATTATAACAGTTCGCAGGCCCGGACACTGTTGACTGAAACCTCAGCGTTGAATGGGGTAGTGTCGTTTACGGTGAGCCCAATCCTGAAGCCAAGCTTGTATAGTGTTCAGCTACAGGCTTCGGCTCCAGCTACCACTTTGTTTGGCTTTACCCTGAGCGTAGATGCACCGGTTAGTGTTAGTCTTACTGCCGTTACACGAGTAGCGTATGAAGGAGACGTACAGGAATTGGTACTTGGCTCACAGGCTACCGGGCCTTACACGGTGACGCTCAGTACACCTACTGGGTTGAGCGTCATCAACTCATCCTACAACTACTATTACGCACTTGTTCGGCTTACTCAAACGGGGAGTTACTCGATCAGTAGTGTGGCCAACCAATGCGGCGTTGGCACATCAACGGGCGTTGTTTCTGTTTCTGTCCTTCCGGCTTCCAGCGTCACCATTCGGCCAACGCTCAGCGTAGGTACGTATTGCACGGGGCGGCAGTATCTGGTCTACCTAACCACAACCGGTGTATTTAGCAACACTAATACGTTTACAGCCTACCTTACCGACTCTACCGGCGCTACCATTCGCACCTTGCCCACGGTGAGCGGCGTGTCGCAACTTACCGTCACCGTTCCCACTGATTTACCCGCCAGCGACCGGTATCTGCTGAGGATCGGATCGAGTAGCCCGCAGCATATAGGCTCATCGCCTACTCAGGGCCTGGCTGTTCGGCTGTCGCCTACGGGGACGCTTTCTGGTAACTCGTCTATTTTTAAGGGGGACTCTACCCGTATCAGCGTGGCACTGACAGGAATGCCACCCTGGCAGTTTGTGATCTCCGACTTTTTTGGCTCACGAACGTTCAGTTCCAATACGACGCCTTACACACTGACGGTGAAGCCCGATACAACGATTGGTTTTAGGCTTATGGAAGTGCGCAATAACCAATGCGGCCTGGGTACGGCTACCGGTACGGTCCTGATCACCGTGTCCAGGCTGCTGGCTACCGAACCGGCTTTACCCTTGCAGGTACGTACCTGGCCTAACCCCACGGCGGGCTGGCTACAACTCGAAGGCGACCTGTCTGGCCGGGGCGATGTGCTGGTGGGGCTGCATACGGTGGCGGGTACGTTGGTACAGCAGTCGGTTGGGCCAGTTCGGCAAGGGAAACTCCAGCATCGCCTCGACCTGAGTACGCTGCCGGCGGGCGTCTACATTCTGACTGCCGAGCAGGAGGGACGTCGCAGCCAGTTTAAAGTAGTAAAACAGTAGTGGCGTTACTGGTCAACAGCAGAAGTTTGTTTCGCTATCACCCCAATTAGATGATAGTCAGTTGGTTAAAAATTAGTTAGTAGCGCATTCAGAAGAGCCCAACGATACGTGTTGGGCTCTTCTTTTAGTGGCTGCCACGATCTGTTATGGAATCGTTGTTGCTGCTGCATCTATGACGTACATGTTTCCGGAAAACTACATGACACTATTTCGGCTTGCCCTGACTATTTTCTTCTTTGGTTGCCTGTCTGTCCGCGCTCAGGTTACCGTATTGCTCCACGCCGATACGGCGAAATACAACATTAGTCCGGTGCGACTGGCTTCGGAATACGTGTCGCTCAATGCGCTAATGGGAGGTATGACCGCCGAGCAGCGAAAGGCGCTGTATGCAGTAAAGGCCGAGTTTGACCGGAGTCGGTTCGCGTCGATCGAGAGTCAGGGAGCCATGCCGTCCTACGGTTTCTGGTACCAGGTCGACGAATATGTGCAGGGAAACGGTAAGGCCGTCTGGGTGATCGTGAAGCCAATGGGTGTTGTGCCCGATAAACTACAACAGGAGCTGATCAGCCGGCTGACGGTGTACTACCGGGAAGCGACGCTGCCAGTTGCCGTCTCGAAGCCGTTTCGCACGAGTTTTGCGAGTTCGTATGGCCGGCCAATGATGAGCGAAACGCGGCGGGTACGTTCCGGCGACAGCACAGTCAGCACGCTCGAAGCCGCCCGCAAGACCACTCGCCCCGACACGGTGAAGTACCTGCATTTCAATCAGCTGGGGCTGACAACCGTACCAGAGCTGGTGTATCGGTTTCCGAACCTCGAAGAACTTGATCTGTCTAAAAATCAGCTGACGCAGTTACCCGCCCGCCTCACGGCCGAGATCCCCAGCCTACGCCGGCTGAGCGTACTCTTCAACAATATTGGCGATGACAGTGTGTTTATTACAAAGAATGCGCGGCTGACGGCGTTGACGCTCCAGGGTAATAAGCTCACCCGTATTCCGGCATCGGTGCATCACTGTAAACAGCTGGAAAGCCTCTGGATGGGCAATAACAACCTGGCTACGTTGAACCTGAAACCGTTGCGCGGATTAAGAAAACTCAACGATTTTAACCTGTATAATGCGGGAATAACCTCGTTGCCGAAGCAGATCAGGCGGTTGAAGCACGTTCAGGTGCTCGATCTGTATTACAATCAACTGACCGAACTGCCCCGGCAAATTGGCCGGATGAAGCGGCTGGAGCAACTGGCGATTTCCAACAACAAGCTCACTGTACTACCCCCGCAACTGGCTCGGCTAAAGCGGCTAGGTACGTTGTTTGCGCATCATAACAAGCTGAGCCAACTACCCAACGCGTTTGGCAAACTGGCCTCGTTGCAGGTCCTTGATATTGGCTACAACCAGTTCAGCGACGTACCCACTGTGCTGCTCGGTCTCAACACATTGGAGTCGGTGGATATCAGCAACAACAACCTGCAAACCCTGCCCACCTCGCTGGTTGGGCTAAAAAGCCTGAAGAAATTTTACATCCGCAGCAATCCACTCACCAGCAACGATGCCAAATCGGGACCCTATGCGCAACTGATCGAGGCGCTGGAAACCAATAAGACAGAAGTGTTCTATTGATCACAGGTCGTTGTAAAAGGCAAATACCGAGGCTAAGCCCGACCTGGTTTTGAGGTCGGGCTTCTGGTTTTTCAGGAAGGTTGTCAACTGGGCTTCTTTATCGGAAAAGAGTGCCAGCAGTGCTTTTTTGCTGGGCGAGAATGGAACAGCCTGCCGGTTCATGGCTACGTACCAGACTTGCTTTATGACCAGTTCATCATCTTTAGAGCCGACGTTCATAGCCAGGTTGTAGTTTGCCTTTGACACTGATACCGAAGGGTAGCGTAGTAACAGGGCTTTGCCCGGCGTAACCAGCTCAAAGAAGCCCTGCAACTGGTTCGCCTCGCCGCTGAACTCCCGTACATTGACGTAATAGCTAATGCCCTTCAGTGCTTTGTTATTCATCGCAAACTGACGTACCTGCGCAGCAGTGGCTACCCGAATGTCGGTTGGTGCGGCCTTGATTTCGACCTGGTTCAACTGGAGATCGTAGCGGACGGGGACCCCAATCAGGGAGTCAACAGTGGTGCCGGGCAACTTCTTGTAGAAGCGAATAGTGCCGGCCTGGAACGTGGAATCTTCGTAAGGTGATCCCAGCACTTGTTTACGGTGCATATCGAAACCCGCCAGACCCTGGGCCTGTTGCACACGGGTTGCCGTATTTGACAGGTTGATCCAATCGCCGGACGTTTGAATAGTAGGCTGAGCCAGCGCTGCCAAACCAGCCAGCAGTAGAATGATCGTCAGGTTAAAACGCATGGTGCACAGAGCCGTTTTTGCCACAGAGTGTTGGGTGACAGAACAAAAAAAACGGGCAGCCTTTGAAAAGGCTACCCGTTTAAACGATAAAACGTACACTTAGAAGTTTGGCTTCATCAGGTACTTGTCGTAGAAGTCATCGATGGCTTTAACGGCCTCGGTGGGGGTATCTACTACGCTGATCAGTTTCATGTCTTCGGGGCTGATGTTATGCTCTTCATTTAGCATCGTATCTACGATCCAGTTAATGAGTCCTTCCCAATACGATTTGCCCACAAGCACGATTGGGAAGCGCGCAATTTTCTTGGTCTGAATCAGGGTGAGAGCCTCGAAGAGTTCATCGAGCGTACCCATACCACCGGGCATAACCACAAAACCCTGGGCATATTTTACAAACATCACCTTGCGCACAAAGAAGAAGTCGAAGTTGATGTTTTTGTCCTGATCGATATAGACGTTGCTGTGCTGCTCGAAGGGTAGTTTGATATTTAGACCAACTGATTTGCCACCCTGCTCGTAGGCACCTTTGTTACCCGCTTCCATAATGCCCGGTCCGCCGCCGGTGATTACGCCATAGCCGTGACGGACCAGTTTGGCCGCGATCTCTTCGGTCATTTTGTAATACGGGTTGTCGGGCTTGGTACGGGCCGAACCGAAAATAGATACGCAGGGCCCAATTTGTGCCAGCTTGTCAAATCCTTCGACGAATTCGGCCAACACTTTAAAGATCACCCATGAATCGGATGTCTTGATCTCGTTCCAGTTGCGGTCCTGAAAGGCTTCTTTGATTCGAAGCTCTTCCGGGGTCAGTAATGATTCGTCGCGAACGGGGAGTTCTTTTTGCAACTCACTGGTAGTCTGTATGTCTGACCGGTGCGTTGCTTCTTTTGAGCCTGGACCGGTATTTACTTCCTGCGGAGTGGTGGCAGTTGATAAGGGATTAGTAGTCTCCATATTGTTTGTTGTGAACAGTAAGTACGTAAAACGAGTACCCCTGTACGAGTGCTTTCGAAAAGCGGAATAGGTATAAAAAACAAATTCTCCGAACGCGACTAAGCGAGTCCGGAGAACAATAACGTATTTTATGGGGCAAGCTGTTCAGATTGCTAACTGATTTTTCTGGGGGAACGGCAAAATCAGTCTCTAGGCAGATTTGTCCTACCGAATACGTTCGTATATACCTGGTGTTTCGGTGGTTTTGTAGCGAGCTGCCAGTGCCGGTACACGCTGGAACAGTTTTGGAATCACCTGCTGCCGATCGACCACAAAATCGGGCGGGTCTTGCTGAAATTTGTCGTAAATGTCGATGACCGCTTCGTAGTTGTCCAGGTTACGGAGGTCATACTTCGCCAAGTCCCAGTTGAGGTAGGGCGTGGCTGGGCGGTTGTAGCGATACCCGCTCAGGTCTTCGCCAATGATTAGTACTTTCCGGTTCCGAATACGGTCGGGAAGGGAAGAGGGCTTCACCTGTAAGCTACTAAGCAGCCCTACTTCTACACCCGGCAGTAGCCGCATCACGCCCTGATACAACACGCCGGCAATAGCCAGCACCACGCCCAGGAAGGCCAGTTCGCGCAACCACACTTTCCGGAAACTGGCGAAGTACAGGACGGCGAAAAAAGCCATAGGCGGCACGAACGTAAGAAACAACATGGGTGCCAGAAACGGCATGAGCGGAATAGTGAGCACTGCCGTAATAGCCCACATCAGCATGATTTGCTGGCAGCGTTGCTGAAAGTTAACGTACCTGTTTACGCTGTTGAACAAATTAAGGAAGCCCAATACGCCTATAGAAAGCGGCACAATTAGACTGGCAAACAGCGTTTTGAAGTCGCTGAGGTCGTACTGCCGCACCCGAAAGACGGATGTGAGGAGGTTCCGGTTGAAATCGTCGAGCGAGTCGGTAAAGTAATAATAGAAGACAACCAGTAAAATAGGGAACGCAAAACCAAAGACGGTAAGTGAGTGCTGCCTGAACGTAGCGCCCGTAAAGAAGAGCAACGAGAGCGAAGCCCACAAAATAAACAGCCCCGATGGCAGGTAAAACAGGGCCGCAAGCCCTACGTATATGCCCACTTCGAACACTTCGTCGGTAGCGCCCTGTCGACCCAACTGCCGGATCAGCGCCCCGAAGGCCAGCAGCAGGAACGTCAGTGACATGAGCACCGGGGAGAGCGTAGCACAGTCGAAAGAAAGGTTGAGGAAGAGCGCGTAAAAGAGTCCCGGCCAAAAAGATCGCTCAGAAAACACTTCGCGGGCATTCATGATGTAGTTGAAATACATCAGCTGGAAGATCGACACGCCCGTGGCCACAGCCCAATACACCCCCTGCGAACGCCCGACGGCCAGGTCGATGAACCAATAAACCCCCGCTGAAAACGGACTGACGCTATCCCAGATATCGCTGTAGAGCGTATATCCCTGCCGCATCTGTTCGCCAACGAGCATCCAGTTTAGTTCAGGAATCAGCAGCGGAAGAGGCGTAATCAGGAGGGGCAGCCGGATCAACAGCAGCACGGCCAGCAGGCTGAGGTACTGGTAGGGTGCGAAGGAGCGAAAAAAACTGAGCAACTTACGAGGGCGAATATGGGTTAGTACACTAAGCCAACTGGCGAAATTACGGATATTTGCCCTATGGAATCGAAACGACAGCAAAAGGTAGCCCGGCAATTGCAGAAAGACCTCGGCGAGATTTTTCAACGCGAGCTGCCCCACGCGTTCAATGGCGCGTTCATAACCGTCACCAACGTGCGGGTGTCGCCCGACCTGGGGATTGCCCGGGTCTACCTCAGTTTTTTGGCTGCAAAAAACAAAGCACTCCTCATGGATACCATCGAGGAGAAAAATAAGACCATCCGGCAATTGCTGGGTGAGCGTGTCCGGCATCAACTTCGGATTGTACCCCATCTCCAGTTTTTTCTCGACGATACCGCCGAGTACGCCGAAAAGATGGATAAACTTTTCGCAGGTATCGTCATTCCGCCCGCCCCGGAAGAAGACGAGGACTAACTGAAAAACGGTAAATTTCAGGTGTCAAGTGCGTTTCTGGTCCACCAGTTGGTTGATTCGCAGCGCACTCGACACCCGAAACTAGTTAAACTTACTCCCACCTGATCGAAACGGCCTGTTCCAGGTCGGGGTGGAGGCTGATAGCAACAGGGCAGGTGTGCGCAATGCGCGCCAGTTTTGTTTTTTGCTCAGCACTGATTTCGGAGTCATCGGCCGTTTTGGCCCGCAAAATCAATTCAATCTCAATTTTGGCAATACGGCGGGGTGCATCCTGCGACATGACCTTGGTCACGCTGGCTTCACTACCGTCCAGCTCGATGCCATCGCGACGGGCAAAAATGGCCATCGTCGTCAGGATACACGTACCCAGCGCGTTTGCTACCAAGTCGGTAGGAGAGAAGGCTTCGCCCCGTCCCTGGTTGTCGGTAGGCGCATCGGTATGGATGCTGGTACCCGACTGAAGGTGGGTATCTTCGGTACGTAAATCGCCGAGGTAAGTAATTGCAATGGTAGCCATAATGCAGGGGTTGACTAGTGAACGAACCGCCAAAAATAGCCAAAGCGGCCTAACCCCCCGGCCTCAGGATGGATAGTGTGCAAAATTGTGGTTAGTTTTGTTGACAGGCGGTCTTCTTAGATTTGTCATTTCCTCTGTTCTGTCTTCTAACTAACCTTTGCGCATGGTAAACGAACCCGTTGCCTCATCGGGCCAACCCCTCACGCAGCAATCCGATAACCGATCGGCACTGTACACACTGATGACCGTCTGGTTCTTCTGGAGCTTCGTGGCGGCCTCAAATGGTATCCTGATTCCGCTGTTTAAAGAAAAATTTCAACTGACCCAGACGCAGGCTCAGTATATCGACTTTGCGTTTTACGCCGCCTACTTTGTAGGGTCAATCCTGTACCTCTTGGTGTCAGCGTCGATGAAGACGGATGTTCTTAACCGGATCGGCTACAAAAACGGAATCATTTATGGCCTGTTGATTTCAGCCGTAGGTACGTTGTTATTCTATCCAGCCGCCGAAATGCAGTCGTACGGGTTGTTGCTGTCGGGTCTGTTTATCGTTGGGCTTGGTTTCTCGCTCCAGCAAACCGCCACGCAGCCGTTTATGATCGCGCTCGGGCCGCCGGAGACGGGCTCACAGCGGATAAACCTGGGCGGAGCCGTTAACAACCTGGGCGGTACCATTGGACCCGTACTGGTGTCGTTTGCTATTTTCGGATCTATCTCACCCGAAGCCGCCAAGAATGCCACGGTAGAATCGGTGAAAGTGCCTTACCTTGTTTTGGGCGCTCTATTCCTGGCAATGGCCGTCTTTTTTAAATTATCCAAGTTACCGCACATTACCAACGATGAAAAGGTTGAAGTAGGCACCGGCGTACTTCGGTTTCCGCAACTCGTGTTGGGGATGACGGCCATTTTCGTGTATGTAGGCGTGGAGGTTACCATCGGCTCGAACCTGGGCGAATACCTGAAACAGGTCGAAAAGCTCGAAGCCTCACAGGTATCCAAGTATGTGTCGTTGTTCTGGGGGAGTATGATGATTGGCCGCTGGACGGCGTCGATTGCTAACTTCAATCCATCGGCGGCCATGAAAAAGGTATTGGTCGTTGTGGTGCCATTTGTCGCGTTTGCCATTGTACTTGGCGTAAATGCGCTTTACAGCGGCGATGTAAGCGATTTGTTTCCTTATGCCATCTGCATTTTGGTGATGATCGCTACCTACATTGCCAGCCGCGAAAAGCCTGTTACCATTTTGCTGTATTTTACGGCTGTTGGGGCAATTCTCAGCATCATCGGTGTATTTGCAACCGGTAAAATAGCCCTGTTCTCGCTCATCAGCGGTGGCTTGTTCTGCTCAATTCTGTGGCCAAGCATTTTCTCGTTGGGTACCGCGGGACTGGGTAAATACACCAACCAGGGGGCCGCTTTCCTGATCATGATGATTCTCGGTGGCGCTATTATTCCGCTGGTGCAGGGTAAAATCGCCGATTCGGTTGGTATTCAACTCTCCTACTTAACGGCTGTAGTTTGTTTTGCCTACCTGTTCTTCTTCGGACTTCGCGTGCAGTCAATACTTCGCAAGCAGGGGATCGATTTTGATAAAGCTGTGGTCAGCAAAGGCGGTCACTAAGCCTGCTTAACAGCAGTCAAAACCGGGGTCAATAATGGTAAGTCAGCTAGCGCTGTAGCCCATTATTGACCCCGGTTTGTTGATTAACGACAGTGCCGCCCAAATAAATTACTCCGGTGAAACAAATGCCGTGAAACAACCGGCCAGACCTGCACGTTTTTACCTAAAAGTAGTATCTTTCGTGTTCTGACATTACGCCGATGAAATCTCTATATACACTGGTTTATTGTTCGCTGGCTAGCCTGCTGCTCCTGGCCGTGCCTGCGTCTGCCCAAACACCTGACGGGTCTGATGAAGATAATTTTCAGACCGTTACCACATTTGGCATTACGACCAACACCAACGCTGGTTTGCTGGGTGGCTTTGTTTTTCGCCAGTCAAAAAAGTTGGATGGTGAACTGTTTGGTAAAACGCAATACCGCTACATCAGTCTTGAAGTAGTGAATGTGAAACACCCGCGTGAGTACGCGGCCGGTAGCAGCAATTTTGGCGGGTCTTTCCTGCTTGGCAAAGAGAATTACCTGTTTGTGCTGCGCCCGCAATATGGCCGTGAGCTATCCCTGTTTCGCCGCAACACCGATGAGGGTATCTCAGTAAATGCCATCTTCGCTGCCGGGCCGTCGTTGGCCATCATCAAACCATATTACGTCGAGGTATCGGCTGGTAACACCACTCGTCAGATTCCGTATTCGCAAGCCGTTGCTTCGCCAACGGCGGGTGGACGATCTGAATTCATCGTTGGCTCGGGGGGCTTCTTTCAGGGACTGGGCGAATCGAGCCTGAACGTGGGCCTACATGCTAAAGCCGCGCTGAGTTTCGAACTGAGTGCTTTCCGCAGCAATACGACTGGTCTCGAAATCGGTTTTCTGTCCGAGATTTTCCCCAGCAAGATTGTCATTGTGCCTAATACTAACACGGCCCTTGGTGACCGTACGTTGGGCAACCGCAGTTTCTTCACTTCAGGGTACGTAACCCTGTTCTTCGGTACTAAGAAATAGTTTGACGTTTGCTGTTCGTGGTTTGACGTTGCGCCGCTTGGCCATTAGCTGGTTAATTGGCTAAGTAACGTCAAGCCACAACAGCAGACGACAAACCAACTTCTTTCCGAACTTTACGCCGCTGAAACGCATTTTTCAATAAATAAGCGGCTTTACTATCATGATCGAACTACCTGTTATCGCCTCTGAGCAACAGCGTAAGAAGAGACCCGACTGGCTTCGGGTGAAATTGCCTATCGGTCCGGAATACGCGAAAGTTCGTAAACTAGTCGATACCTATAAACTGCACACGATCTGTGAAAGCGGCAATTGCCCGAATATGGGTGAGTGCTGGGGCGCTGGCACCGCCACGTTCATGATCCTGGGCAACGTGTGTACCCGTAGCTGTACATTTTGCGCGGTAGCTACTGGCCGACCAAATGAGTATGATACCGACGAGCCCCGCCGCGTTGCCGAGGCCATTGTCCTGATGAAGGTGAAACATGCCGTGATCACTTCGGTGAACCGGGATGAACTGAAAGATAAAGGTGCTGAAATCTGGTACCAGACGGTGCGCTCTGTAAAGGAAGCCTCTCCGACAACGACTATCGAGACACTGATTCCTGACACGAAAGGTAATTGGGATGCCCTGATCCGTATGATCGAAGGCGGCCAGGAAGTGGTGTCGCACAATATGGAAACGGTCGAGCGGCTGTATCGCCGGGTACGTCCACAGGCGCGCTACGAACGGAGTCTGGAGCAGATTCGCCGCACCAAAGAGTATGGGCAGCGCACTAAGACTGGTATCATGCTCGGGTTAGGTGAAACTACCGATGAGGTGCTGAAAGCGATGGACGACTTGGTTGAACATGGCTGCGACGTGCTGACACTGGGGCAATACCTGCAACCAACCAAGATGCACCACGAAGTGATTGAGTGGATTCACCCTGATACCTTCGCTATGTATAAAGAGCAAGGCGAACTACGGGGCATTAAGTATGTTGAATCGGGCCCGCTGGTGCGGTCAAGTTATCATGCCGAGCGGCACGTGAACGTGTAACCAACTGACGTCTAATTCCGTTATACTACCAAAGCCTTGTCTGTACGGCAGGGCTTTTTTTGTGGCTGACGTATGAAGAAATACGATTATGTTATTGCGGGTGGCGGAATGTCGGGGCTGAGTTTAGCTTACTACCTGACGCTATCGAAACTGCGTGACCGTTCGGTGCTTATTATTGATAAAGAGCCCAAGAACACAAATGACCGTACCTGGTGTTTCTGGGAGCGGGGTATCGGGCCCTTTGAGCCAATTCTCTTCCGTAAATGGGATACTGTCGATTTTTACGGAACCACGCTCTCGGGCTCGCTTAACATCGGCGACTACCAGTACAAAATGCTTCGTGGCATTGATTTTTATGACCACATCAGAACACATCTGGCTAATTTCCCGAATGTAGAATTCAGACAGGGAACGATCAACCGGTTAAAAGACACCGCAGATGGCGGTTTTTTAATCGTTGATGATGAGCCGATCATCGCCGATTTTATTTTTGACAGTACTCATCCGCTCAATCTTCGGAATCCAGACAATCATAACCTGCTCCAACATTTCAAGGGGTGGGTAATTACAACCGAGAAGCCCTGCTTTGATGTGAAACGCCCCCGTATGATGGATTTTCGGGTGGCCCAGGAAGGTGACTGTCGCTTTCTGTACGTGCTGCCGTTTAACGAGAAAACGGCTATGGTTGAATATACCATTTTCAATGACCATCTGCTGGCTCCTGAAGCCTATGAGACGTCATTGCGGGCCTATATTGACCAATTTTTGGATACAGGTACGTATCAGATCAGTGAGACTGAGTTCGGCGTGATTCCAATGTCTGACGAGCCAGCACTGGAAAACCCCGCCGCACACATTGTGCGTATAGGTACGTCGGGCGGATACACCAAGCCGTCTACGGGGTACACCTTCCAACGTACCCAGCGGTACCTGCGTGAGCTGGTGAATATGCTGGTGGCAACCGGGAAGCCTGAACGCCGCCGGTCATGGTTTACCGAGCCATTCAAAGGGCTGCTCGACAGTGTACTGCTGAACGTGCTACAGAACAAACGGCACCCGGCCGACGATATATTTACGCGGCTCTATGAACGTAATCCACCCGCCCGCATCTTTCGGTTTCTGGATGAAGATACCAGTTTGTGGGAGGACCTGCGTATCATGAGTACCGTACCGCTCGCGCCGTTTACGGTGGGCGCATTTGATGTGCTGCGAAAGCGCATTTTCTGATCGCTCAATTCGTGTTGAACAAACAGACGGAGCGGCGTTCTATCGCAATTTTAGTTTAGTTTTGCCTCATAAACCAAGTTATAACGGAGTCGCAATGCCTTATCTTTTTACGTCCGAGTCAGTTTCTGAAGGACACCCCGACAAAGTCGCCGATCAGATCTCCGACGCCCTCATCGATAACTTTTTAGCGTTTGATCCCAATAGTAAGGTCGCCTGCGAAACACTGGTGACCACAGGGCAGGTAGTACTGGCCGGTGAAATCAAGACGGAAACGTACCTGGACGTGCAGAAAATCACGCGTGATGTGATCCGCAAGATTGGCTACACCAAAAGTGAATATATGTTTGAAGCCAACTCGTGCGGGATCTTCTCGGCCCTTCACGATCAGTCGGCTGATATCAACCAGGGCGTTGACCGGAAGGTTGAGAACGACGATTTTGACACGAAAGCCAACGCACAGGGTGCCGGTGATCAGGGCATGATGTTCGGCTACGCTACCAACGAAACCGATAACTACATGCCGCTGGCGCTCGACTTGTCGCACGCAATCCTGCGCGAAATGTCGTTGATCCGGAACACCGAGCCCGGCCTGATTGGTTACCTCCGGCCAGATGCCAAATCGCAGGTGACGATTGAATACTCCGACGACGATAAACCTATCCGGATTGATACGATCGTAGTATCGACCCAGCATGATGATTTTGATTCTGACGAGGCGATGCTGGCCAAGATCCGGGAAGACATTATCAACCTTGTTATTCCCCGCGTTAAAGCAAAGCTGAAGCCAGAGTTGCAGAGCCTGTTCAACAGCGATATTACGTATTACATCAACCCAACGGGTAAGTTCGTTATCGGCGGGCCTCACGGCGATACGGGCCTGACGGGTCGGAAGATCATCGTTGATACTTACGGCGGCAAAGGTGCCCATGGCGGTGGTGCTTTCTCGGGTAAAGACCCCTCGAAAGTTGACCGGTCGGCAGCCTATGCAACGCGCCACATTGCCAAAAACATGGTAGCAGCCGGCCTGTGTGATCAGGTATTGGTACAGGTGTCGTACGCAATTGGTGTAGCCAAGCCCTGTGGTCTGTATGTGAATACGTATGGTACGGCCAAAACGGATCTGCATGATGGCGTCATTGCCGAGAAGATTGCTCAGTTGTTTGATATGCGTCCATACGCGATCGAGCAGCGGTTGAAACTACGTAATCCGATCTACTCAGAAACGGCTGCTTACGGGCATATGGGCCGTAAAAATGAGACGGTAACCAAAACATTCGCTGGCAACGGGCATACCGTAGAGCTTGAAGTAGAACTCTTCACCTGGGAAAAACTAGATTTCGTTGATCAGGTAAAAGCTGCATTCGGCCTGTAGATTCTAAGCTGGCAAATCGTCAAAAGAGGGAGTCCTTATTTTGAAAAGTCATTGCTTATGGCGACTTTTCAAAATAAGGACTCCCTCTTTTGACGATTCTCAAAACTGAAAATTAATACTCGTCCTGTTCGACGGCTTCTTCTTCCTGTTGGGCTTTTGCTTTGGTAATTGCCGGACTAGAGAAATCAGTTCGTTTTTCTTTACAACGTACCAGTTTGTCTTTCATCACATCCATCAAATGCTCGATGGCTGCTTCAAATGACTTGTTACGTTCTACGACGAAAAGCTCCTTTCCGGGGATGTTGAGCCGCACCTCGACAATTTTGTCTTTCACTTTGGCGGTTTCGGCTCCGTCTAATTTGAGAAACACCTCTGCACTCACGATCCGGTCGTGAAAGGTGTCGAGCTTGTTAAGTTTCTTCTGGATGAAGTCCAGAAGTGATTGGTCGGCCGTGAAGTGCACGGCGTGAGTCTGTACTCTCATACTATCCAAGCGGTTATCAAGTGAAACATATACCTATGGACTACCTAAGTTGGTTATTTAGGGTATATGAGTCAAGGTGTACGAAGAAATATGCAATCGTGTTTCACGGACGCAATGGGTAAACCTGTCTGTTGTGTACTGTCAGCCCAGATACGTACCTGTTCGTGGAACGTTGCGAAAATGAAAATTCTTCCTATTATCTAAAAAAGTAAGTAAACGCTACGCGTGCTATACAAAGGCCCGGCTGATCATTAGATCAGCCGGGCCTCGTTTGTTTAATCTGGGCCTATAAGTCGGCCACAGATTTATGGATTTCGTCTTTTGTCTTACCAGTTTTTTCCTGTACCCGGCCCCACATCTCGTCTTCCTTACCTTCGGTGTAAGTCAGATCATCATCGGTCAGGTCGGCATATGCCTGCTTGATTTTGCCTTTCATTTGATCCCATAGACCATTGGCTGTCGTTTCGTTCATGACGTTGCGTATTAGTTAGTGAATAATGAACAGGCTCCCCGTGAGCCTGATTCTATAACAGGGTCAAGAAATAATTGTTTATCTAGTCTATGGAATTTCTAAATCACTCCCAGATAATTACCTCCGCATTGTCATACCAGGGCTGTAATCGGGCATCATAACGAGCCTCAATGATGCTTCGTTTGATCTTCATGGTTGGGGTCATCAAATTATTGTCGACCGTCCAGGCGTCGCGTACAATCACTAGTTTGCGCACCTGCTCGTACGAATGCAGCCTGGGATTTAAGGCTGTGAGTGTGTCTTCAAGACTCCGCTCTACCGTTATTCGGTCGGCATGACGACCCATCTCCGATAACACAATCAGTGCCAGGGGCTGAGGCAATTGCTGACCAGCTACGCAGATTTGCTCAATAAAGGCATTGTCGGCGAACCCAAATTCAATCTGCGATGGGGCTACGTATTCACCTTTCGTGGTTTTATACATCTCCTTTACACGACCGGTTATACTGAGGTAGCCATCCTCATCCAGCGTACCTACGTCGCCAGTAGCTAACCAGCCATTTTGCAGAACGCTTTCAGTCAGGGCAGTCTCTTTGTAATAGCCACGCATCAGCCAGCCCGATTTGGTCATGATTTCACCGGTATGCGGGTCTATGGTGACTTCCATGCCCGGATACAACTGCCCAACGGTGCCATCGCGCATAGCGTGCCGGGGCATAAGCGACACCGCGCCGAGATTTTCGGTCATGCCGTAGGCTTCCTGAATGTGAATATCCAGCGCTCTGAACCACCGAATCAGCGATTGAGGCATGGGGGCGGCCCCCGTCAGCACAAGTTTAGCGTCGTTGAGCCCTAGCCCCTGCCTGATTTTGCGTTTGATGACGCCCGATAGAATTGGAATCTGGAGAAGGAAGTCAAGTTTTTTCTGAGGAATTTTTTCCAGAATACCCAGCTGAAACTTTGTCCAGATGCGGGGCACAGCCAGGAAGTGGGTTGGTTTGGCAACTGCAAGATTTTTCGCAAAGGTATCAAGCGATTCGGCGAAGTATACAGTTCCCCCAGTTGCCAGGCTGATGGCCTCAACTACGTTCCGTTCGGCAATGTGGCAGAGGGGTAGGTAAGAGAAGAAACGGGCGTTAGGTGTATCGTGCAACATATGATGCCGCGTATCGGCCATAGCCTGGGCCACAGCTCTATAGTCGATCATGACGCCTTTTGGGTTACCAGTCGTGCCCGATGTGTAAATAATTGTAAACAGGTCGTCGGGCTGCGGGTGATATACAGCCTGCATGGGCTCATACTGGGCCATAATTGACTCCCACGACATCAAATCCGGATCAGTGCGAGTGGCGGACCCATAGGTTGGAAAACCAATCAGCGTTACACCATCGGGAACACCCGGCTTCATGGCAGCCCACCGGTTTGGTTCGGTGTCGAGCTTACCCACAAACAGGACCCGGCATTCACTATGGACCAGCACCTGCCGCAATTGATCGCCGGTCAGGGTGGGGTAGAAGGGTACTGATACATGGCCACTTAGTAAAATGGCCAGATCAGCAATGAGCCAGTGTGCACAGTTTTTCGAGACCAGCCCGATGTTGCTGCCTGCCGGTAAGCCCAGCGAGCTCAGGTACGTTGCCATGCGCCGGGCCTGTTGCCCCACCTCAGCCCAGGAATAGTCGATAAAGGCATCGCCCACCGGTTGGCGCAGGTACGTGACATCTGGTTTTGTCTTCTCCCATTTCAGGAAGAGTTCAACCATATTCAGTGCGTATACTGACGTTGATGAAGCGGGGCTCGGTGCCATGATAGTTGTAAAGCTTAAGTTTGAGTACAATTTAATACTGAAATAACCATATAAACAACTATCAAACAAATACACAGCCGTCTGGTTAGGAAGAAGGCAAATGGGGAGTATCCAACAACCCGGCCCCTAGACTTATCTAACTCAGCGTTATGGCTACTACCCGAAAAGAATCGTCGACAGCGGCAGAAAAACCAGCAGCAAAAAAACCAGCCACAAAAAAAACAGCTCCTAAAGCCAAAAAATCGACAGGAAAGGACGACAACTACACCGACACAGCCTTGCGTGACCGACTTAAAGAACAAATCAAAGCCGGGGATAAAGGAGGAAAGCCGGGACAGTGGAGTGCGCGGAAATCTCAGTTGCTGGCGCACGAATACGAAAAAGAGGGTGGCGGTTACAAAAAAGACAAAAAGACTGACGCCCAGAAAAACCTGAGCGAATGGACAGACGAAGACTGGAAAACATCGGACGGCAAACCGGCTGACCGGGAGGGCGGCACTACCCGTTACCTGCCTAAAGAAGCCTGGGACAAACTTTCTGACGACGAAAAGAAAGCCACCAACGCTAAAAAAGTGGCTGGTTCAAAGGCGGGTAAACAGCACGTAGCCAACACGGAAAAGGCGAAGAAAGCAAAAAAGGCATAGGGAATATTCAGGCCAGTGTGTGGGTGCTTGCTCGGCAGCCTAGTAGTAAATTGGGCGCTGACTACTCTTCGGTATCATACAGTACTGTATGATCATGAAGAAGGCATTCTTTGGCTTTTTAGCCACATTGCTAGCGCTGACCGCTACGGCTCAGCGCTCATCGGGTTTCGACGGATTAGACATGAACCTCGGCAATCTGTCGCGCCTGTCCGATGCTAAAACCCGTTCGATTAGTCCCGAGAATTTCAGTGGCGGGAAAGGGCAGGGCGGTATGGCCGATCCGGTTGGGCAGAAAGGGCAACGGAACGTGGCCAATGCCGCCAACGAAGCCCGCGATTTGGGTCGTGGCTGGAAGGTCAACCCGTTTATCATTGTCGAAAAAGGCGAAACCATTACCATTGCCGATATGGAAGGGCCGGGGGCTATTCAGCAGATATGGATGACACCCACCGGCAACTGGCGCTACTCAATCCTACGGTTTTACTGGGACGATGAAAAAGAACCATCGGTAGAGGTGCCCGTGGGTGATTTCTTCGGCATGGGCTGGGGCGACTATGCGCATTTGAACTCGCTGCCGGTGACAGTTAATCCCGGTAGCGCCTTCAACTGCTACTGGAAAATGCCGTTCCGCAAGCGGTGCCGGGTGACGCTCGAGAACCTGAATAAGGACGAGTCGATGCGCCTGTACTATCAAATCAACTATACGCTGACGACTGTTGGTGATGATGAGGCGTATTTTCACGCGCAGTTTCGCCGGTCCAATCCGACTAAGGGTGCCTTGCATACCATTCTGGATGGCGTGCAGGGCAAAGGGCATTACGTGGGTACGTACATGGCCATCGGCGTAAACAACAATGGCTGGTGGGGCGAAGGCGAGATCAAGTTTTTCCTGGACGGCGACACTACGTACCCAACCATTGCCGGCACGGGCACCGAAGATTATTTCTGTGGCTCCTACAACTTCGAGAATCAGAAAACAAGGCAATATCAGGAGTTTTCGACGGCCTACGCGGGGCTACATCAAGTCATTCGCCCCAACGGCCTCTACCAGTCGCAGCAGGCGTTTGGCATGTACCGCTGGCATATTATGGACCCCATTCGGTTCGAGAAAGACCTGCGGATTAATATCCAGGACCTAGGCTGGCGCAGCGGTGGACGCTATTATCCGCAGCAGTCTGACATTGCTACAGTGGCGTACTGGTACCAACGCGAACCCCATGCCCGTTTCCCGAAACTGCCGACGAAAGATGAACTGGAAGTTCCCCGGTAAATTCCGCGATATGACTGATTGATCGAATCCGAATTAGTTGTAGTTTGGCGTGTCAACTACTCCGCCTATGCGCCAGTTTTTCTTATTCGTGCTTTTCCTGTTGCCTGCCCTAGCGGGGGCACAAGCTACTAAAATGATTAAAAAGGGCTCACCGTATTTTCGGGAGCAGTTTGAGGTGCTGGCCGATGACCGGTCTGTGCGGGAAGGCGTTTACAAGAAGTTTTCTCTCGAACGGAACACCATACTGGAAGAAGGGCAGTACGCAGCGAATCAGCGCGTTGGCGTTTGGACCTTTTATGATGGAAATGGGAATCCAGAATTAGAGTATGATTACAGCCTGAAAAAGGTCAACTCAATGAATCGCAAGCATTTCGCTGAATCAGTTGCGCAGGTGATGGTTGGCGACAGTGTGCGGCAAATCTTTCTGGATCGGGGTCCTGTTTACCTGGCAAGCTCGGTTCAGGTCTATAGCACGATGGCTCGAGAGGCTCGAATCCCGGCTCATTTAGCCCGCTCGGGCCAGCAGATGTTTTCATTCAAAGTGCTGGCTACTGTTTCGGCTTCGGGCGCTGTGTACCGGGTATTACCATCAAACCCGGATGCGGAGTTTATAAAAACCAGCAAACAGGCAGCGCGGCTTGCCTTCGAGGGAGTCGAGTGGGTACCCGCTGTTCATGAACAGACTCCAATTACAGCTACGTACCTGTTTAGTGATATTCTGCTGACGAGTGGGTATTCGGTATCAACGCCAGTGCCGGTGAGAAGTCAGATAGAAACACGTCGTATAAATTAGCGTAGCACATAGCAAAAAGCCCATCGCTGATCAGCGATGGGCTTTTTGCTACTCAAAATAGCTCCGGTGGAAATCGAAGTGGTACGCCACCCCGGCCGCATCCGGCGTTTAGAAAACGCCTATTCTGGCTTATTGAATCTAGTGGCTCCGGCGGGAATCGAACCCGCATCTAGCGTTTAGGAAACGCCTATTCTATCCGTTGAACTACAGTGCCAATACTCACTCATACTCCTCGAACCCGCATCTAGCGTTTAAGAAACGCCTCGGTCCGTCGTCACGGTTCTATCCGTTGAACTACAGCGCCAAAAAAAGAGACGCAAGCCTGCGTCTCTAAACGGAATGCAAAAATCGACAAAAAAGATTAATTGCCCAATTCCGAAGGCACTTCTTCGGGCGTTTGATCGCCACCCAGTGTCGCTGATTCGATGAGCGGTACGTCGAGCCAGTTGGGATAAATCTGGAAGTGCCGCATTTTCACCATCTCGTAGAGCAACTCACGCAATTCGTCGATGTTCTTTTTCGTCTGGGCAGAGATAAAGACAACATGCTCGGCTTTGCGGGCTAGGTACGTCTGTTTCAGGTACGCAAGCGCTGTTTTCCGCCGAGCATCAGCCGGGATAGTACCTTCTGAATCCTCGCCGTACTCGGGTGCCCATTCTTCCCGTGGTACAAATGCGTCCATCTTGTTGAACACCAGCACCACCGGCTTATCGGCAACACCCAACTCGGCCATTGTATTACTCACCACCTCGATCTGCTCTTCAAACGACGGGTGCGATACGTCGACAACGTGCAGCAGAATGTCGGCTTCACGTACCTCGTCAAGCGTCGATTTGAACGATTCGATCAGCGATGTGGGCAGCTTACGGATGAACCCGACGGTATCGGTCAGCAGGAAAGGGATATTGCCCAGCACTACTTTCCGTACGGTTGAATCGACGGTGGCAAAAAGCTTGTTTTCGGCAAACACATCGGCTTTGGCCAATGTCCGCATCAGCGTCGACTTGCCCACGTTGGTATACCCCACCAGCGCCACCCGCACCAGCCGATCGCGCTCTTTACGGCGGGTCATGCTCTGCTTGTCGATCTTCTCCAGCTTTTCCTTTAAAAACACAATCCGGTCTTTTACAATCCGGCGGTCAGTCTCGAGTTCTTTCTCACCCGGCCCACGCATACCGGCACCCCCTTTTTGGCTGCTAAGGTGAGTCCACATACGGGTAAGGCGGGGATACAGATACTGATACTGAGCCAGTTCGACCTGCACACGTGATTGCGCCGTTTGCGCCCGCATCGAGAAGATGTTCAGGATCAGCAGGCTGCGGTCGAGCACTTTCACGTCTTTAAATTCAGCCTCCAGGTTACGTACCTGGGCTGGCGACAGGTCATCGTCAAAGATGACAGTATCCACCGGTTCAGCCTGAATAAAAGTCCTTATTTCTTCCAGTTTGCCTTTTCCTACAAACGTCCTGGTATCGGGCCGCTCAAGCTTTTGGGTAAACGTTTTCTTGGTAACAATACCCGAAGTCTCGGCCAGAAATGCCAGCTCTTTCAGGTATTCTTTTGTCTGTAACGGCGTCTGCTTCTGTGTAGCAACAGCGACCAGCACAGCGGTTTCAGGGTTCTTATGATTATCGATCATGTGTTGGATTTTGGGAAAAGGTCATGAGCCAGCAGCGTCATTCGCCAGGCTGTAAATCGTGGTAAAAAAGTGTCGCTGACCTTGATGGCTATTCAGTTAGGCACTGGTAAACAACTAGTGTGTAACTATAACTGATGGCGGCACTTAATGACCCTTCGTATACGATAACGGGCCACTTTGGGCAAAAGTTTCGGGTGGTTGAGGGCCAGGTTTTGCCTGTTTTTTTACACATGCATCAGCCGCCAGCGTCCCTGCCTGAACGCCCAGACCGACACCACCGCCAGCAACGACTCGGCGATCGCCACTGACCAGAAAACGCCCGATGGCCCCCAGTGTAAGACATTGGCGAGCAGATAGGCCAGCGGAATTTCAACCAGCCAGAAGCAGACAATGTTGATGAACATTGGCGTGCGGGTGTCGCCGGCGCCGTTCAATGCCTGCGTCAGTACCATCCCGTAGGCCATAAACACGTACCCGACGCAGAACACACGCAAGCTTTCTACACCGATTGCCAGCACCTGTCCATCGCGGCTGAACAGGCCAACGATACGCTCGGCCCAAATGTAAAGCGCTAGCCCAACGGGCACCAGAAAGATCAGGTTGCAGAGTGCCGCCCGCCAGGCCGATGTTTCGGCCCGGTCGGGCTGACTGGCGCCCAGATTTTGCCCAACCAGCGTAGCGGCGGCATTTGCCATACCCCACGACGGTAAAATGGTGAAGACGAAAATGCGGATGGCGATGGTATACCCGGCCACCACATCGCTGCCGAACGTGGAGATAATCCGGGTCAGGAATAGCCAGCTGGCCGACGAGATCAGAAATTGCCCCGTGCCACCGGCCGCCAGACCCAGCAACGTACCGATTACGCCAACATCGGGGCGAAGCGCTTTGGCGTTGACCGATACCCGCCCGTTCCGAATGGTAAGGGCGTACAACTGATACAGTACCCCGGCCGACCGGCCCGCCGTTGTGGCCACCGCCGAACCCATAACGCCCATTTCCGGAAATGGCCCAAGACCAAAAATAAAGACCGGGCAAAGCACGATATTGATGCCGTTTGCCAGCCACAGTGACCGCATGGCAATCGAGGCGTCGCCCGCTCCACGCAATGCCCCGCTGAGCGTGTGCAGCAGAATAATGGCCGGAGCCGACGCAAAAATCACGCGTGTGTAGCCCACGCCGGTGTCGATGAGGTGCTGATCGCCGCCCATCAGTCGGAGCATGTCACTGGCGAAGAGTACCCCGGGAATGCCCAGCAACAACGCAAAGGCCAGCGAAACAAACAACACTTGCCCAACTGCCTTGTTGGCACCCTCGGTGTTGGACTCGCCAATCCGCCGCGACACCAGGGCCGTTGCCGCTGTGCTTAGGCCAATGGCAATGGAGTACACCAGCGTAAGCACCGACTCAGTGAGGCCCACCGTGGCAACGGCTTCTGTGCCGATTCGGGCCACAAAAAATACGTCGACAATGGCGAATAGTGATTCCATGACCATTTCCAGAATCATGGGAACAGACAGCAGAAAGATAGCCCGGTTGATACTGCCGGACGTAAAATTGGTTTCTGAGCCGCGCAGTGCAGCCAGGAATAACCGGAAAAGCTTAGTCATTGTAACGAGAAAAATGCCGTAGCCTAACAGGCTAGTGATGATTCGGCGGTAGAATAAACGAAGAGCCAGCTGGCCGTGACGGCAGTAGAGAACTGGCAGGAAGAAGCCCGTTTGGGGCTTTACTACAGGAGAATCATCGGCATTGGCGACCGCAGGCGCGGTGCAGTTAACGGTACAAACCTACTGGAATTATCTGAAAAACACCAATTGGCGTTGAGCGAACGGCAGAAATACCCCTGATGTGGCAGTCATTAGAGGTACATACCACAACCTAATGGCGTGTCTGAAAGTTGTGCCTGTATGGATAAACCGCCGCTGGTACTCAACGATATTGCCAATTTTTTACAAACAGAATTCAAAACCGATCGCTATCCGATTAGTGAGCGTGGCGGAATATACAAGCCTGCTGATCGACCCATTCGCCGCGTTGGACTGTCGCTTGAACCGTGGCCCAAAATTGGGGAATGGGTACGTGCCCAGGACCTCGACGCACTTTGGCTGCATCGTCCCTGGCAGCTCAACACGGCCGTACTCCCACCCGACGTGGGCGTATTGACGCACCACCTCCCGTTTGACGAGTGCCTGACTACAGGCTACAACACGCGGCTGGCGCAAGTGCTTGGCCTGGAGTCGCTGGCCGAATTGGGCTACAAGCAGGCTGCGGATGAGTCGGGTCGTCTATTACCGAAACGGGCCATTGGCATGATTGGCGACGTAC
This sequence comes from Fibrivirga algicola, assembly GCF_011742925.1. GTDB lineage: Bacteria > Bacteroidota > Bacteroidia > Cytophagales > Spirosomataceae > Fibrella > Fibrella algicola. The sequence continues at coordinate 61,954 of NZ_WAEL01000011.1, read as the reverse complement.
CTGAGCGAAGCACCGAGTCATGGCTCGAACAGATTCAGGTGGCCTTTGGTGGCTACGACCGCGTGGAAGCAGGTCAGGTACGTTCCCACCGGCGGGTGGCCGTTGTGGGGGCCATGAACCCGGAGTTGGTGCATGAAGCGCATGAGCGCAGCGTTAGCCTATACCTGACCGGCGAGTACCGAAAAGGAACGCAAAAAGTCGTAGATGAAACGGGAATGACCGTTATCGCCATTGGGCACAAGCGCACCGAAGAGTGGGGACTCCGCGCGCTGGGTACGTTACTGACTGGGCGGTGGGAAGGGTTAGAGGTACTGTAACACAGACTTCAGTCGGGGACGCCCAGTCCGTTTTTGTTCTCTATCAACACGGACTGAAATACGCGTTATGTAAAAAGGAGACGTAACTACTACAACCCCTACTTGCCTGCCTTTTTTACTAAACCCGTCATCATTTCAGAGAAATAAGCGCCGTTTTGGGGGCCAAACCAGTTCATGACGCGCGTTTCATAGGCATCTTTTTCGTAGTACTCGTCGGGCGTGATGTAGCCTACGTATCCACCGTTGAAACTCGTCACCATCAGATCGAGGCCCTGTTGGCTGGCGGCTTGCGTTAGGGGCGGCAGTAGCTCACCCGAAAAGTCGCAGGGGGTGCCGATGAGTAGGGCGGGTCCCAGCCGCAAGGCTTTCAGATCGGACGGGTAATCGCCGTAAACAGTATGGAACAGCCACGGACGAATGCGCCAGTCGCCCAGCACACGGGGGGCGGGGTCGCGCAGGGTCAGGGGGAGTGTTAATAGGCCCAGGGTACTGTCTGCCTGGGTGGTAACTTTATTCATGGCTGGCTTTAGCCGGGCCAATATATCGGCGGCATAGTGGTTCACCAGCGGGAAGTCTTTTCCAGTTGGCGGCCCTTTGGGTCCCATGCTCCCGACTGATCCGGCCATGAATACGGCAAAGCCGCCTGTTTCGCGTTCCAGCCCATCGACAACCCGACCCGGCCAGTCGCGGGACAAGTATTGGTAGCTGAAAATATCGATCAGTGTCGCGTGGGCCGGGTACGTTACCAGCGTAGCTGTTTTGCCATCATTCCGTTTCAGGCGCAGCAGTCGGAAAAACGGGTCGACGGGGTATCTTTCGTCGAGGCGGTTATAGACAAACTCGGGCGCGTTTACCTGCTGGTAACCAACTTCAGCGGGCTGCAAATCCGCCTTTGCTTGTTTCAACGCTGCCAGAATGGTATTAGTAATGTGGTCGACAACGCGCTGGTCGTAGCTGCCCGAGAACAGGTTACCAACCAGGCCGGGTGCCCACCCGCCGAGGCTATTGTGGCTATGAATGGCTCCGAAATAAACCGACTCCCAGGTCATTCCAATTTCGGGCAGGCGTTTCCGGAGCTGCTCGCTCACGGTTGGGGGCGTAATGAGCAAGTCGGAGGCAACTAGGGCTACCGGGCCATTGCCATTGTCGAACACCAGGGCACGTACCCAGACTGAATCCGCCACGGTAGTCCAATGTTTACCACGCCGAACGCCGTAGCCGCCGGTTGGCGTGGTGAAGGCAGTTGTCAGATTTGCTTTGGCCCAGCCCGCCCGCAATGCCGTTTTAGGAGCCGGTAAGCCGGGAAGCGCCGTTAAGCGGGAGGTGGTTTGTGTATAGAATTCGGTTTGCCGGTACGGCGTATGATCGTTTGGCGACAGGATTACCGCCAGAAGGAGCAGAATGGCTACTATAAGACCCAGCAGGACACGAGCGAGAATACGCAGAAATTTCATGAGGCAAAGGTACGGCGGTCGCCGAGAAACATTTTTGCCCAATTTAGGGGTTACCCATACGTTACTAACAACACGACATTTGGCTCAAGGCTTAGTTATACGGTCAACCGGCTCCTGGTATGACGTCCGCAACGTGGACGGACACATTTACCGCGCCCGGCTGAAAGGAAAATTTAAAATTAAAGACCTCAAGGTCACCAACCCGATTGCGGTGGGCGATCGTGTGCAGTTTGAGGTGGAAGATGAGGTCGAAAATACGGCAGTGATCTTTGATATTGCCCCGCGCGAGAACTACATTATCCGGCAGTCGGTGCACAAAACGGCACATGGCCACATTCTGGCGGCCAACCTCGATCAGGCGGTCCTGCTGGCTACGCTGACATTGCCCCGAACATCGCTGGGTTTCATTGATCGGTTTTTGGTCGCGGCCGAATCGTTTCGAATTCCAACAACGGTAGTTTTCAACAAGGCCGATATCCTGAATGAGGACGGGCTGGCGTTCCAGCGCGAATTGCAGGATATGTACGAGGCGATCGGCTACCAGACAATGGCCACATCGGCTCTTGACGGAGTGGGAGTCGAGGCGTTTCGGGAGTTGCTCGACGGGAAGATTACGCTGCTGTCGGGCCATTCGGGCGTGGGGAAATCAACGCTTGTCAACGCCATTGCCCCTTCGCTCGATCTCCGTACCAATGAAGTCTCTACGTTTGCCAATAAGGGAGTGCACACAACCACCTTCGCCGAGATGTTTGAGCTGACGCCGGGTACGTTCATTATCGACACGCCGGGTATCAAAGAGTTAGGTTTGGTTGAAACGTCGAAGGAAGAGATTGCGCATTATTTTCCGGAGATGCGTAACCGGCTGAATCAGTGTCGGTTTCATAACTGTCTGCATGTCAACGAACCCGGTTGTGCCATTAAAGAGGCGGTAATCGAAGGCGACATTGCCGAAAGCCGCTATAACAGCTACCTCAGCATGGTATTAGGCGAAGATAACAGGAGATAAACGTCAGGTTTCAAGTGCGTTGCTAGTGCCCAACAAGTTGATCAGTTGAGTTCTTGAAACTTGCATTATTTCCCCGGTTGATGCTGCATCCGCTTGTTGATCAGGGCTTCTACGTCGGTTGGTGGGCGTTTCACGACCAGGTGACTGTGGCCTTTGCCGGCATCGTTCCAGGTGTTGCTTCCCTTTGGCCCCATGACTAAACGGCCTGCTCGGGTGCTGTAATACGGCGCTGTGCCTTCTACGGCAACGAGCACGGCAGTTTGGTCCCAGCTCATGCGGCCGTTTCGGTCGCTTGCCGACAGAGGTAGGCAGATGCGGAACACATCTTTCACGGGGCTGTTACGAATGGCTGTGTTCTGCACCAGCGGTAAGCCCGTTTTGATCGCTTCCCCAATTTCGAACCCACTGAGCAGCATGGGCGTTGGCCAGTCGGCATATACGATTGTGGAGGCCGTAGTGTCCCGGTGTACGTTGTATTCATGCCCCGCCGAAAACTTGCCCGCCATGCTCACCAGCCGATTCACTTTCTGCATGACCAACTGCCGGCCCGTCAGTTTCGAGAACCGATCGGGTGGCGAGTTCAGCAGGTTGGCAAGGTTGGTCAGAAAACCGACGGTAATAATGGTAACGCTGCGGTTGGGCTGTTGGGTCAGCAATTGCCGGTAGAGGGTTACCGCATCGGGTGCCGCGTCATTTGTTGTCATCGAATGCGGATAACGCGCTACCAGGGTGTCTGACCAGTGCTGCGAATCGGCATCGGTGACGGCCCAGCCTTTGGGAACCCCAATGGGAATGGTTGGCCGGCCAAAATACGTGTTGAGCACGCTCAGCACCGGCACAACGCGCGGGTATTTGCTCGATGCAATCGTGCCCAGAATTGACACGCGCCCCTCGTCGGCATAGCTGTGAAGCATGGCAATAGCGCCAACATCATCATAGTCCGGTCCCATGTCAGTGTCGAAAATGACGGGCATAGGCTCTGGCTGTTTCTGCGCAGCGGCTGGGTACGTGGCCAGAAAAAAGAGAAGCAGGAGGTAGCGCATAGCAATACAACGTAGAGGTCTTATGCACAGGAAGCACATCGAACCCTATTTCTATCTGTACTGAGTTACACGCGTGTAGTTGCTAACGCGTTGCGACCTGCAACGGCGCTTTTACTCCGGGAACATCGTCTTGTCGAGGCCCGGAATGATGCGGAGTGCGTTTTTGTAGTACACTTTTTTCAGCACCTGATCTGAGAGGGCCATCCCGTACATGCGCCAGAAGGCGTGGTATTTTTTGTGGTACGGAAAGTACTCGTCGTCGGTTTCTAGCACCCGGAAATAGGTCGGATATTCGCTGGGCACCCAGCTATCTTTTCCAAACACAATACGGTCCTGATGCTTGGTGAAAAAGCGGTTGGCAGCGCGGGGCTGGCGACCTAGTTCGGCAATAACCGCCCCAATCTCAAGCACCATGTTCGGAAAGGCACTCATCACGCTGTCGAGCTTAGCGAGGTTGTTTGGATACCAGCCCATGTGCGCGTTGATGAACGTCGTTTTCGGGTTTTTGCGGAATACATTATGCTGCTCGGCCAGCAGTTTTTCCCACGAAACGGGTTTGTTATCCGCCCGTTTGCGACCCGGGTGCAGTTTCAGTTCCAGCCAGCGTTCGTTGTACCGGTCCATTGGGTCCCAGAACGGCTTGGGATCGGCCGTATGGATGATAACCGGAATGCCTAACTGGCCGCATTTCGCCCAAATTGGGTCGAGGCGCGGATCATCAACGGCAACGCGCTGTCCTTTATCGTCTCTGGTGTCCATGCCCAGACTTTTGTAGATCTTCAGGCCACAGGCACCGGCTTTTACGTCAGCTTCGAGGCGTTTAACCGCTTCGTCGGTCCAACCGGGTTTGCCAATACCATCAAACAGAATGTTGGTAAACAGCACCAGGCGGGGCGTCTTCGTTTCTTTGATGTTGGCGAGCGAACTGGCGAAAAACTTGTCGCTTTCGGCCGCTTTTCCCCAGCCACGGCCACTCAGGTTAACCATAATGCCCATGTTCAGGCTGTCCATCTGTGCCAGCAAGGGCTGCAGATTGGCGTTGTCCATGTTCCATTGGTGGTTGTGCACGTCGATAAACGGAAATTTGGCCCGCGTTACCTTGTGTTCCGGCACCTTCAGGGTCGAAACGGGATCGTATTCTTCAAAGCCGAGTGGAAGTTCGGGCGCGGTTTGCTGAGCAAACAGAGGCGTGGCAAAGGGGGTAAGGCAAAGGGCGAACAGGTAAATGAGCCGCATAGTTGTGAATAGCATGAACGAAGACTTCACCAGGCCTGTCCCAGTGAGGATTGGGTCGTATAAATATACAGCCGACCAGCCGTTTAACTACTCATTTCGCCCCGCATCGACTGCGCCAGTTGCCGGGCAATGGCCGTCGTGTCCAATTCCTGCCCCAGCAGCACCATGAGTTTGGTAATGGCGGCTTCGGTAGTCATGTCGGCTCCGCTAACCACGCCAATCTGCTGTAGCCGGGTACTGGTCTGGTATTGCCCCTGCGTGACGCGTCCGCCCTCGCATTGTGACACGTTGATGATCACGATGCCTGAGGCGATCGCCGTTCGTAGGGCGTCGGCCAGCCAGGTGTCGGTAGGTACGTTGCCCGCGCCGAACGTTTCGAGCACCACGCCCCGTAAGCCCGGAATAGCCAGCACCGCGTTGACTACGGCGGGCGTGATGCCGGGAAACAGCTTCAGGATCGTCACGTTGTCGTCTACGGCCGTGCTGATGCTGAACGGCAAAGCCATATCCTGACGGGCAATAAACGGGCGGTTGTATTCGATGCGCACGCCGGCCATCGCCAGGTGCGGATAGTTCTCGGAGTGGAACGCGTTGAAATGAACGCTTTCCCGCTTTTTGGCCCGGTTTCCGCGCAGCAGCAGTGAGTTGAAATAGATGCACACTTCCGGTACGGCAGGTCGGCCATCCTGCCGGTCAGCGGCAATTTCGAGGGCCGTCAGCAGGTTTTCACGGGCATCCGTCCGCGCCACCCCAATGGGTAACTGCGCTCCAGTCAGGATCACCGGTTTGCCCAGGTTCGTCAGCATAAAGCTCAGCGCCGATGCCGTGTAGGCCATGGTGTCGGTGCCGTGTAAAATAACAAAGCTGTCGAATTGATCGTAGTGGACTTCGATGACCTGCGCCAGCCGCGCCCATACTGCCGGCTTCACGTCCGACGAGTCAATAATGTGCTCCAGGGTGATCAGCGAGACATCGAAGTCGAGGCGGCCGATTTCGGGCACTTTTTCAATAACCTGACTAAAATCGAACGGCAGCAATTGCCCCGTTTTGGCTGGATCGGCCGACCGGTCGTAGACCATGCCGAGCGTACCGCCCGTGTAAATGACAAGGATAGACCCGGCTGGGTTTGACGTTATGTTTAGATGAAGCATAATCGGGGAGGTGTCAGTAACGTGTCGTGAAATAAGCGGCGCTCTGCTCCAGGCGTAGTTGACAGGAGCCGAGCTACGTTTACTTCCTGACGTTTACGTCTTGACTCTTTACTCGTAACGCGTTTTGTGTGGTGATGCGGGCAACTTCGTCGACCGAGGTGTCTGTCAGTTCGGCAAGGCGGCCGGCAATGTACCTGAGGTAGGCGGGTTCGTTGCGCTTCCCCCGAAATGGAACAGGGGCGAGGTAAGGCGCATCAGTTTCGAGCACCAGATGATCGAGCCCGATATGCGGAATTACCTTGTCGAGCCCACCATTTTTATAAGTTGCCACGCCGCCAATGCCCAGCAAAAAGCCCATATCGATGGCCCGGCGGGCTTCATCCAGCGTACCGACGAAGCAATGGAAAATGCCCCTTAGATTGGGTAAAGCGAGTTTTTCCATCAGGTCGGCGGCTTCCATCATGGCGTTGCGGTCGTTGCCAGAGCGGGTGTGCAACGAAACGAACAGGTTGCGGGCCGAAGCCCAGCGCAACTGGGTGTCGAACGCCATAAATTGCTGGGGTACGTGGGTCATATCCCAGTAAAAATCGAGGCCAATCTCGCCGATGGCCATAAAATCATGCGCAGACAATTGTTGTTCAACCGTCGCCAATTCTGTGTCGACTGTCTCGTTGACGTAGGTGGGGTGCAGGCCCATCATTGGCCGGCAACGATCGGGGTACTGCGTGGCAAGGTCCATCATACCGGCAATGGTTTCTGTGGCGCAGTTGGGCATCCAGATCTCGGAAATGCCTTCTGAAAAAGCCCGATGCAGCATATCGTCGCGGGTACCAACGGGTTGCCCGTCGGTGATGCGGTCTGCTTCGTACTTTTCGTCGTAAATGTGTGCGTGGGTGTCAATGAAGGTCAACATGCCGCAAAGAAACGGCCAAAATGCCAGTTACGTAGCCGTTTGTTTTTTGGTTTGCATAACTCCCAACTACCTGGCGCAGCAGTAGCCCCCTTCAGGGAGGTGGTGGTTAGGCCGACACAAACGTAAGCGTTTAGCCACGCGCGGTGGAGCGCAGCAGTTGCTTAATAGGTACGTCCTTTCCAGCGGATAGGTATCGGAAGGAAGTAATAAACCATTGATACTGCACCAAATACAATCTGGTACGGTTCGTACAGCAGCGCGTCGAGCCAGCGGTGTCCTTGCCTGGTACGGTGTAGCACCCAGGCGAAGATCAGGTTCTGAAACAGCCATTTTGCCAGATAGATCAGACAGGCAGCGAGCGGTGAAAAAAGACAGACGATCAACAGGATTGGAACGAGCAGGTATTGACAAAGCACACCACCCAACAGGGGCAGGGGTAGCGAAAAAGCCCCGCGCATCCAGCGTTTTCGTTGTTGCAGGTACGTGGCTACCGTTGGTGCCGGGGCCGTTTCGGCCAGCACGTCGGTAGTCAGGCAATGAGCATAGCCATACCCTTTGGTTACAATGGCCTGAAACAGCGTGTAATCTTCAACCACCGAGAAAGGGAGGCCCGCAAAGCCGCCCACTGCCTCATACGCCTGTCGACGAACAGCCATGTTGTTGCCCGAACCCGTCAGTGGGAGTCCGAGGCGCGTTCCCAACTGAATTAGTCCGAACGCCAGTAACCAGTCACTCGCCTGTAAGCGGGCCCATATTCCTGAACCAGCCACCAGTGTGGTGCCGGTAACGACACCAGTGGCAGACCCAAACCCGGCCAGCATACCCGTGAGCCAGGTAGCCGGAACGCGTACGTCGGCATCGGTAATGAAGAGGAAATCGCCCTGGGCTACCTGCGCCAGTTGAGCCAGCACGTTTGCTTTGCCGTTGAGGGGCGTAGCTACGCCGGATGCTGGCGTGGCAGCAGTACTAGGGCCATCAATGATATCGATCAACCTGAACAGCGGTTTGTTGACGATAAACTCCTGCACAATGCGCGCCGTGTTGTCCGTAGAGCCGTCATTGCCGACGAGCACTTCGTAACGATTGGCCGGATACACAACATCGGCTAGAGCCGTCAGGCACTCCCTGATCGTGGCTTCTTCGTTGCGGGCGGCCACCAGCACCGATATGTAAGGCAACTCAGGCATATGCCGGTTGCGGTACGGCCCTGAATTGGTAACCTAGTGCCGTGAAATGAGCCAGGTAGCGGGGAAGGGCGTAGCGAAGGTTGGGCCACGCTTTCAGGCTGTCGTGGAAAACGACGATAGAGCCGGGCTCAGTGTAGTGAATGCTTTTTTGCAGTACCGTTTCGGGCGTCAGCGACTGGTCGAAGTCGCCGGTCAGCACATCCCACATCACCACCGAAAAGTCGGGTTCCAGACCGATCGCCTGGCTTTTTTTGATCCGACCGTAAGGCGGGCGGAACAAGTTAGTCGGAATGCTCATCTGGCGCTGGCATTTACGAATATTGGCCCAGTACACCTCATCGTGGGTTTTCCAGCCGTTTAGGTGATTAAATGTGTGATTGCCAATTGCGTGGCCCGCTTCAATCACCTTGTAAAACATGTCCCGGTGCTTGCTTACGTTGTCGCCAATGCAGAAAAACGTGGCCTGCGCCTCGTATTGGTCCAGTTGGTCGAGCACAAACTCGGTTACGCCGGGAATGGGACCGTCGTCGAAGGTCAGGTAGATGGTTGGTTCATCGGTCTGCTCGTCGCTCAGCCGCCACAGAAAATTGGGATAGACGGTTCGGAACAGGAAGTTCGATTTATGCAGGAAAAACGACAAGGGAATGGTCTGTTATCGGTTTTTAATGGTCACTTGGTTGCTGGAATCCACCAACACCGTGTGCCGCGCGTAGTGGCTGGCTCGGAACGGTTGGCAATCAGGTTAACTTTCTCCCTTTCCAGACAATGCCGGGCTTCTGGGCGGCCAGTCCAAAAAAGAGCACGTAGAATGGGTAGATGAGTTGCGTCAGCGGAATCCAGCGGATTGCGTTTCGTTTGCGCAAAAAGGTAAGTACAGTTTGCAAATAAAGGAATTCGGGTAACAATTTCAGTAACACAATTCCCAACGTCGCATGGCCCGGGAGTGTACCAGCCAGCCAAAAACCAACGGCCAAAACGGGTGTCATGTTGCTCAGAAACACGAATACGGCCAGCAGACTGGGAAAAATCGACGAGTAAGCCCGCCATTTTCCGGCCCACCGTTTGCGTTGGTGGTAGAACGTACCCAGCGAACTGTGCGCAGCAGTTTCTACAATGGCATCCTGATTTTTGAGAAAATAAACGCCCGAAGGATACAGTTCGGCGATCTTATGCATCAGTAGCTCATCGTCGCCCGACGCCACGTGATCGACCCCTGCAAAGCCGTTGACCGCCTCGAAGGCCGCCTTTTGGTAGCACAGGTTTGCTCCGTTACACATCGTTGGTTTTCCCATAGCCAGGGTAGCCGCTCCCGCTCCAATGAGGGAGGCAAATTCTACCGTTTGTAAGGAGCCAAAAACGGTGGTATTGGTTGTAAACGTAACCGGACCGCTAATGAGCCGCGCTCCGGTTTGAGCATAACAGGCGGCCAACGAACTAAGCCAGTGCGGCCCTACCCGACAATCGCCATCGGTGGTCACAATCAGTTCACTGGTGGTGCGGGCAATGCTCTGTGCAATGGCCCGTTTCTTGGGCGAGGCTACCGTAGGGTCATCGGCCAGCGTGAACACCGATAGTGGGTAGCCGGCCTGTTCGATATAGGCCTGGGCCAGTGCTGCCGTTGAGTCGGTAGAGGCATCGTCGGCAATAATAACCGAGAAGCTACGGTACGATTGCTTAGTAAGGTCGGCTAATAACCGGGGTAGGTTGGCCGCTTCGTTTCGGACCGGAATGATGACAGTTATGCCCGGCCCGGTCTGCAATGGCGGCTTGTGCCCGGTTGAATCAGGTAGGCTTCGCCAGGCGCGCAACAGCATACCTGTCAATAGAGCATAGGCGATAGCCAGCAACCAGAGAACCCAAATCATGCCGACAAGATAAGGCTGTATTGGTAGTTGACCCATTAGATAGATGAATGAAGCCTGATTTATATGTCTACTGTTTTGGTAGTGTAAACGAACAATCAACCAGATGACAACCCAAACCAGCCCCAATCTACAGGCCCGCGAACTGGATCTGCTCCGCGAAAAAATCAAGGATATTCGCATTACCATGATGACTACGCAAGAGGCCGACGGTGATTTTCACACCCGCCCCATGTCGACCCATGAGATGGACCCCGACGGAACGATGTGGTTCTTTTCGTACGACGATACGAACAAAGTGCGCGAGATACAGCAAAACGATCGCGTAGCACTTGGCTTCGCTGATCCTGGTCCTGAAACGTACGTTTCGCTATCGGGTCGGGCTTCGGTAGTAAAAGACAAAGCCCAGATTGACCGCCTGTGGGACGATTTTCTGAAGACGTGGTTCCCAAACGGGAAGGATGACCCGCGCATTTGCCTCATCAAGGTTACAGCACATGCCGGTGAATACTGGGACCGGCCCGGTGGTAAAATGATGACGCTTTTTGAAATGGCTAAAGGAGCAATTACCGGTCAGCCAGATTCGTCGGGTCGCAACGAAAAACTCGGCGACGAGCCAAGGTAGGCCGCTACCCAACAGGTAATGAGCGCACTTTTTGCCAGGAATCATCACGTACCACGGACTGTATGCCATTCGATGAGCATTCGCTTATGGGCTAGGCGTTCCCGACTAAAGTTCGTAGTGCGTGATGACTTTTGATTCAGCCTTTAGGTGGTAGTTAAACTAGGCAGGTAGCGCTCGCGGAAAAGGCGTATATGATGTGCTTCATGGCCGGGAATGATATGCGCCAGTGCCCGAACACTAAGGGCATGGCCGCTGGCTACGCCAGTACGCTCGTAGGTAGCGGCGGTGAATGAATCCAGCAGGCTCAGAGTAGCGGCTCGTACGGTGTCATACTCGTGCAGCAAGTCGGCCAGCGTGCGGGCGTCAGCATATGAGTTGGGTACGTAATCGTCCTGCTCGAAACCGGGCAGGGGTGTCTGATCGCCGCGGCTGATGCGTAAGGCCCGGTACGCAAAAATCCGCTCGGTATCGATCATGTGCAGCAGAGATTCCTTGATACTCCATTTCCCGATGGCATACCGAAACAGGGCCTGCTCATCGGTGAGCCCTGCCAGCAATAACTTTACTTCGGCAGACTGTGCGCGAAGCTGCTCAATCGGGTCCTGCCCGTCCGGAACAAGTTGCACGTAGGTATTGGCATAGGGCGAATATTCGGTGGCGGTTGGGCGACTAATCATGGTCTGGTTGTTGGCATTACCTGATTTTGGTAAACGGATAGGCGTCGTACTCAACGAAGTCACTGGCTTTCAGGTTGAGGCCGGTTGCTTTGCCATTAGCAACGGCGAAGGTAAGTGGAAACACGCCGAACGATCGATTTGAGTAGGCCAACCGAAACGTGTTGCCGTCCATATAATCGAGCTGAGCCGTCAGGTCAGGATGGTGCTGGAAGGTCATCTGCATCCCTGTCTCACTGGGCATGATCGTGATGGTACCGTAAAGCTCGTTCTGGTACGTACCTGCGTAGGCGGCTAGTGGGAGCGCGGGTTTGTTGCGCTTCAACACACGGGCCTGCATCTCGGCAAGCTCTTTTTGCTGCGTTGCGGTTTCTGCTCGTGCCTGTTTCAGGTAAAATTGGCTGCGGTTGGTATAGGGTACGCCCAGATAAGCGTCGAGCAGTTGATAGCGCAGGGCTTCAAAGAAGTTCTGATTATCGTTGTTGGTCAAAATTGTAATCGCCAGCTTTTCTTCGGGGACAAAGCAGGTATTGGTTACGAAACCAAACGCACCGCCGGTATGCCAGTACAGCTGCCGACCGGCATAGTCGGCCATAAATACACCCAGTCCGTACGCTTGAAAGTGAATCGGTAGTGTACTTGACTTGCGGCTGCTGATCAGGGTATTTGCCCCGCGCGTTTGCCGCACCACTGCCCACGGTAAAATCTGTTTGCCCCCCAACCGGCCGCTGTCGAGCTGCATCATTAGCCAGCGGCTCAGGTCTTTTACGCACGAAATCATACTTCCGGCCGGCGCCAGATTATCAACCCGGTCGTAGGGAATACGAAGGGGTTTCGACTGATCTGCCGTAGCAAAATTGGTTGTATGTGGACGGGCAATATTGGGGCGGTTGGCAGCGTCGGCCGTAAGCATATACGTATTGGTCATGCCCAACGGCCGTACAATAGCCTGTTCTACATACTGTTCCCAGCTTTGCCCGGTTACTTTCGGAATAAGCTCACCGGCCGTCAGAAAACCTGAATTACAGTAACCGAAGTCCTGCCTGAACTGCCCCGGTGGCTTCAGCAGCCGCATCCGGCGGATAATCTCGGCCCTGGGTACGTTGGTGTCCCAAAACGAAAAGTCGCCCTGAAATGTCTTTGTTCCCAACCGATGCGACAGCAGATCGCGCACCGTAACCAGCTGGGTCGACGAGGGGTCGTACAAGGCAAAGTCGGGCATGTATTTCGTCACTTTATCATCGAGCGAGAGTTTCTTTTGCGCATCGAGATTGGCGATGGCGGTACCCGTAAACAGCTTGGAGTTCGAGGCAATCAGAAATAACGTGTTCTCGTCGACGGGTTCGGGACGACCAAACTCACGCACACCGTAGCCTTTCGAGACAATTACTTTCCCGTCCTTGACGATCGAGATGGCCAGTCCCGGAATTTGCCAGTCGGCCATACCGCGGCGGATGTAGCTGTCGAGGCTATCGGTTACGAAAGAAGGTTGTGCCGGTTGAGCGAAGGCTACGCCCAATGGAAGTAGCAGGAGGGAGGCAAGCCAACGTTTGGTCATTGATTGGGCCGATTTTGGTTGGGTAAATGTAGTCGCTTCGGCGAATATCTACGCCTATATCCGCCCGAAAACACGCTTGACCAGGCAACTGATTAGGTATATGATGTTGCAACCAACGTACCCAGTCAGTGGTATGGTCAGGCGTTTCTCTTTACGTATCAGCACTGATCAGAGCTTCTCCCATGCCAGTTGCCAACCAGAGGCTAGGGCGTCGCGCACGGGCATCGGAACTCCGGGTACATGGCCTTTTTCAACAGCTACCAGCCTCAGAGGGCGTGTTTCGCGGGTTTGCGACGACATCACCCGGTCGGCCCGCAGGTAAACCCGCCTTGCCCCCTGATCAATCACTTCCACGTGAGCATACACCATGTCGCCCACGGCCAGCGTTACGTCGTCGACGGTTTGCGGGCTGGTGACTTCAAACACGAAAAGCTGTCCTTCGCTGAGGGTATTGTTCGTCAGGCTGCGGGTCTGTACCACTGGCCAAAAGCGTGATACTGCCTGTGACACGGGCGTTGCTTTGGTTTCGGTCAACGTTACTGGACGTACCTCGGTAATGCGCACGGTTTCTGACGTGCCAGTACCGGCAATGACCACGGCGGCATCTGCCAGCGAACTGGCCGACATCGCTTCGGGTACATTCTCGCTGTCCGTTTCAGGATGAGGCGTTTCAATCACGGCCAGCAGTTCCTTCCGTTCTGCCGGTGATACAACGCCTGTTCGCCGGGTTAAGGCCAGAATAGACTTGCTGCTGAGCAAATCGCTGTAGTTTCCGGGACGGGTCAGTAGCTCTTTGTAGGCGATTGCCTGATAAACATACAGTTGTGTTTCTGCTTTGGCGAACGGCAGCATCAGCGGATGATCTACTGCCTTGCGCTTCTGTAGTTGAGCAATGTAGGTCGGTCCGGAGTTGTAAGCCGAGGCGGCCAGCATCCAGGAACCGGTTTGCCGGTACAATTCCCACAGATAGCGACAGGCTGCCTGCGTCGATTTTCGTACGTCGTAGCGTTCGTCATGACGTCGGCGTACAGACAGGCCAAGCTTCCGGGCTGTTTGTGGCATCAACTGCCACAGGCCAGCGGCTCCCTTACGGGATAGTGCCCGGTTCTTCAACTCGCTTTCAACCAGTGCGAGGTATTTTAGGTCTTTCGGAATAGCATTTTGTTCCAGAATTGGCTCAATGATGGGGAACAAAACGGCTGCTTTTCGTTGAATTTCCAGTAAATCATCGGTGTAGCGGGCCCGGCGGACGACTGTTTTTTGCCAGCGTTGCGCGACGAGAGGCAGGTAGCCGGGCAGGGTTTCGCCACAGAAACGAAGGTCGTCAGTTGCGGGTATGGTACCGGTTGGGGCTGGTTGCGCGTGTATTAGAAAATGAGCGGCTAAGCTGAGGCTAAGCGAGAGGAAGAGAATTTTCATGTATGGAACGCCCAGAGGCTGTTTGGGTTGCCAATCAACGTACCTGCATTAGGCGGGTACGGGTACTGCTGGTGGCTAACTCTCCTCTATCGCGCTCCTCGTTCGGCTCAATCCAGCAGCCGAATGTTAAAATTCTTCAGTGCATTCTTTTTGATCACCTGCACTAATCGACCTTTTTCGTAGACATACTCGTCTTCACGGTCGGCTAGTCTTGCCCGGTAGCCTGGGCGTGGGCTGGGCGTCAGGGTAAAGTAGTCGCCGAAGTATTCGGCATAGACCCGCTGACGGCCAGTTGGTTCGCTAAAGTACAGCATCGAGACGGTAAAGTCAATTTTCCGCGATTCCGTTGATTTATGATCATATTTGTATTGATTGGCAACAATGTCGTAGTGGTTCCCCATCCATTCGGTACGTGAGCTGTAATTGCCTTTATTGGTATGTGCTTCCACCGTAGCCAGCATCAGCTGTCCGTTTTTCAGGCGGCTAATCACTTTGTAATAGATTGTCAGTTTATAGACTAGAAAGTTGACCTTCACGTCGCTGATCTGGGTGTACACCACTTCGTTGTTGGTCAATTGCTGGCGCGTGGCAGTCATCGTGCCAATGCGGGCCCCGGCTATCTCGATGGCGTAGTGATGCGTTTCGGTCGGTTGCTGGGCATTGGAGCGAGTAGAAAAGCCAAATAGGCTTAGTAGAAGTAGAAGATGACGCATAAACTAGTAAGGGGCCTGTCGGGCAATTTGTTTACACCATACAGTACGCAATACGATCGGGACTGGTTTGGGGCTGACCTGCCTGGCGATTCGGTGAGGCCGATTCGTCCGGTCCCAGTTTATTCCCTGTCTATGCTGTTTTGTAATCTGTTTTGTTTGGTCGTTCTTGCCACAGAGAAACGAATACTACCCTTTTTCGACCGTTTGGCCTATTTATGACACCATCAACAACGACAGATTCTACCGCGTCATCTGCTCACTTCAATCGATCTCTCGGCCTGCTCGACTCTACCCTGATTGTGTCGGGGTCTATGATCGGGTCAGGTATTTTTATTGTGACGGCTTCCATGGCCCGCAACCTGGGGTCGCCCGGCTGGCTGATGATGCTCTGGATCATGACGGGTATCCTGACCGTTGCTGCTGCCCTGAGCTACGGTGAACTGGCTGGCATGATGCCCAAGGCCGGCGGGCAGTACGTGTACATTCAGCGCGCTTACAATCCGCTACTGGGTTTCGTGTATGGCTGGACAGTCTTCACCGTCATTCAAACTGGTACCATCGCCGCAGTCGCCGTGGCCTTTACCAAATTTACTGCGGTGTTTGTGCCCGCTCTCAACCCCGAAATCACCTGGTTTGCCATCGGTCCGGTGACGTTTTCGCTGGGGAAATTTTTTGCCATAGGCAGCATTGTGCTGCTGACCTGGCTAAACAGCCGGGGGGTACAAAGTGGTAAGTTGATCCAGAATGTCTTCACCTCGGCTAAACTCGTCGCCCTGTTTGGATTGATCTTACTGGGCATCGGATTTGGTATGGCAAACGGCTCGCTGTCGGCCAATTTTCAGGACGCCTGGACGGCTACTAAAACGGTCGTTGATCCTGTCACCAACGCCGTTAGCATCACGCCACTGGTTGGTACAGCTCTGTTGCTGGCCTTTGGCGTATCCATGATTGGTTCTCTGTTCTCAGCTGATGCCTGGAACAACGTCACCTTCATTGCGGGCGAAATCAAGAATCCGAGCCGTAACATTCCGCTGAGCCTCTTCTTTGGCACCTTGCTGGTAACCACGATATATGCGCTGGCTAACATTGCGTACTTGGCGGTTTTGCCGCTTAAAGGTATACCTGATGCCGCTACTGTGGTGGGCCGGGGTATGCAGTTTGCTGAATTTGACCGTATTGGTACCGCTGCCGCTTCAATGGTGTTTGGCGATGTAGCCGTGGGTATCATGGCTGTACTGATCATGGTCTCAACGTTTGGCTGCAATAACGGCCTGATACTGTCGGGAGCTCGCTTATATTACGCCATGGCGACCGATGGTCTGTTCCTGAAATCGGCCAGTAAGCTAAATAAGAATTCGGTGCCTGGGGCCGCGCTCTGGCTACAGTGTGGCTGGGCGTCGCTGCTCTGCCTGTCGGGCAAATACGGCGACCTGCTCGATTACTGCACCTTCGCTTCGCTGGTGTTCTACATTGTCACGATTGGTGGGTTGTTTTTACTCCGGGTCAAAGAACCCAACACCGATCGGCCTTATCGTGCGTTTGGCTACCCATTTGTACCCGCCCTGTATATGATTGCCGGCATCGGTATCTGCCTGATCCTGCTGATCGACCCGCAAACCCGGTTCAATACAGGCATGGGTTTGGTAATCGCTGGTATTGGGGTGCCGGTTTATTACTGGACCAAACGTTCATGAGTGGCCAGAAACACACGTTAATTTATCGTAGCCCAGCACAGCGATTCAACAGATTGAGTCTGCTGAGGCAGGATGCTTAAGTGCGATCCTGTCACCATTCAGGTGAAACATAGCCGTTCGCTGGTCGTTAAGAGAACATAGTCAGTTGCCACGTGAAAAGTGGAGGGCTATGTTCTCACATTATGAAAGTATTAGTCATTCTGATTGGGTTAGTGGCCTATACGGCCGCCTGTACAAGTAGTGGGCCCGGGAGTAGCGTTTTTCGCGCCAACACACCACACGAACAATATGAGCGGTCGCTGAAAACGGCTCAACTCGATAAAACCGCGCTGGGTCTCGACTGGGCTACCGCTGCGCAGCAGGCGCTTGGTGATTCGCTCCGTATTTCGGTACCTTACCGCGAAAGTGGCTATTTTGCCGCTGCCAAACCTGTAGCCATCGGCTATCGTATCAACGGAAGCCGGGGCGATAAATTCACTATTCGCGTAGCGGTGCAGGGGCGGCAGGCTGGACGTGTGTTCATCGACGTGTTCGCGTTAGGAAATGGCGAGCCTGATCTGGTAGCCTTTGCCAAAGCCAACGCTGATAGTAGTGCCGATGCCGAGCTGGTCTGGGAGCCACGACGTACCCAGACGCACCTGATCCGGATTCAACCGGAATTACTTCGGTCAGGCAACTACACCTTTACTGTCACCCGCGATCCGGTGCTAAGCTTTCCGGTAAAGGGGCGCACTAGCCGCCAGATAAGCAGCTATTTTGGCGTAGATCGTGACGGCGGCCGCCGTCGGCACGAAGGCATCGATATTTTCGCTCCTAGGGGTACACCAGCCCTCGCATCGGTCAATGGTACTATCTCGCGAGTAGGCGTAAACGAGTTGGGCGGAAACGTGGTGTTTCTGACCGACAATGAGCGGCAGCAGCGCCTCTATTACGCCCACCTTGATAGCTTCAACGTGACCGATGGCCAGCGTGTCAGCGTGGGCGATACGGTCGGGTTCGTTGGCAATACCGGAAACGCCCGAACAACCGGCCCTCATCTCCATTTTGGGATCTATTCCTTCGATTCGGGGGCTGTCGATCCGTTACCGTATGTTCGGCTTGGGCCTGGTCCAGCCCGTCAGGAATTACCGGCGGCTTCGTTGCTTGGCGACTCCGTGCGTATCACAATAGCCCGCACGCAATTACGGCTGGCTCCGGGCAGTGATTCGCCTGTTTTGCGGGAGCTAACCCGTCAGCAGTTTCTGACTGTGCAGGGTGGGACCGCTAAATGGCTTCGGGTTGCCTTACCGAATGGAAGCACAGGGTATGTGCTGCGGGAGAGCTTTGAGCCGATAGGCAAGCCAATCAGAACCGAGCTGGTTGGCGTACCAACGCCTCTTTTAGACGAGGCCCATCCCAGGGCAGCGGTAATTACAACCCTAACAGCAGGCGTAACAGTACGTGTGTTGGCGCAACTACCTAACTTTCTGCTTGTACAGGGTACCGCTGGACAAATTGGTTGGTTACTTAAACCGGGAAGCTGAAGAAGCCGCTAGTGACTCCATCCATCAGTGATGGCGACTTTGCGTCGGTTAGCAAGCTGCCTATGTTTCACCGACAGCGAACTATCCGGACAACAGGCGCGTAGCTGCTTCCGAAGCAGCTCGACATCATGATCGCGGCCACTTAAGTGAAGGCGTAAATCGTTTAATTCGTCCGTATGACGTTCTATACGCTGAGTATCGACCCACAACAGTGCCGCTGTGCCGAGAAGAAACAACCCGAACCCGATGAAGAGTGCGTAAACTATTCGTTTTGATGAAGTTGACATTACCGATGTCGCCGGTAGTACTGGTTTACTGTGCATAATAAACCAAAAGGCCCCGATTCTTAGACGAGAATCAGGGCCTTAGGTTACTATTTTTTTCGTTAAATCTCACAAATTACCGCGCTGCACCGTAATCCTGCCCTGCGCTCTGTGGGAAGTTTTTCATGATACTTACCACTGTTTCACGGAAGGCGAGGTCGCGGTTGCGTTCATTTTTCTTCGTGTTCAGCTGGCCGGTTGCCCATCCTTGCCAAACAATATTGTTTGTCCGACTATCATAGACATTCACAACGACCCGGTTCTCTTCGTACTGACGCGAATAAACCTGGTTGTTCATGCCGCCCCAGCCCCAGCCGCCCCAACCGTAAGGGCTACCCATACCAGTCGACTGCACTTGCTGGCGATCTTTCGAGTCGGTAAAGAACCGAACGACCAGATCAGCGCCGAGGTCTTCGGTTGGTTTGTAGCCTAAGCCCTGTAGCGATTGGTCGAGCGCCTCAGCAATACGGCGTTGATTCAGGTTACTGCCCACAATAGGGTCAGCGTTACGTTGCCGGTCAGCTTCGATGCGGTACGTGCTGAACTGGCGTACATTCACTTTAGGGTCGTAGTCGTATTTAACGGCAATCGACGGTGCACAGGAAGCGAGTAGACCCGCTACAAATAAACCCGCTACTAAGCCTTTGATATGCATGGTTATGTGTTGTTAGAAAATCAATCGTCTGCCCGACGCAGGGTAAGGTCCCACAGGAAAAACAATCGTCGTAGACTACCAATAAACGGTACGCAAACGGCTGCTATTGTGTGGCATAGTAATAACGAGATCTTATTAGCAAAGGTTCATCTTTTATGGGTTCTTAAGAGGTGAGATGTACTAGCTAATGTACTGTATATCAGGAATATAAAGAAGTATGGGCGTGGGTATATAGCAGTGTGCCTGTCTGCCTTTCTAATCAAACTCTAATCTGAAATTGGCGCTGCCTTGTACAACGTCAACCTCTATAAATGATCCCAATTCAGGACCACTAGTTGCAGTGTGAGCTAGCTATTTTTTTGCTATACAATAGACAGAAGCTCAGTGATAGCTCATGCCTCATATCAGTACAGTAGTCTCTGATGTCTACTTACATCTTGTTTCTACTCTTTAAAACAACAAAAACCCGCAGCCATTGCTGGCTACGGGTTCGATAGCATAGTGGTGTCGTCTTGTATTACTCGCCTGATAGTGCTTCTGCGCCACCGACAATTTCAAGAATCTCTTTGGTGATTGCCGCCTGACGAGTCCGGTTGTAGATCAAGCGGAGTTCTTTCAGCAATTCGCCGGCATTCTCAGTAGCCTTGTCCATCGCCGTCATCCGGGCACCGTGTTCCGAAGCGTTCGATTCCAGCACTGCTTTATACAGTTGAATCTTGAGCGTCTTTGGAATCAACTCCGTGATGATTTCGTCTTCGCTGGGTTCAAAGCTGTAGTTTACGCTCGTTGTTACACCGGCTGGCGCAGGTGTCGCCACGATTGGCAGCATCTGTTCGGCACGGATGATCTGCGTAGCTACGTTTCTGAATTCGTTATAAATCACGTCAACCACATCGAATTCGCCATTAACGAACTGTTCCATGGCTTCTTCGGCCGCTTCGCGAACTGTAGAGAAGCTGAGCGAACTGAAGGCATTAACGTGGTTTGTGTTGACTTTAAAGCCCCGACGCTGCATGGCTTCGGCTCCTTTCTTGCCAATGGCCATTACCTGTACTGTTCCACGACGGGCCTGCTCAGCGTATTTCTCACTGATGCGGACCATAGCCGCTTTCACCACGTTGGTGTTGAAAGCACCGCACAGACCACGATCAGACGTAACCAGAATCAGCAGTACGTTTTGTACGGGCCGGGCCTGCTTGTACGGGCTGTCGGCGGCGGCTTCGGCACCCGCTGAAACGGTTCCGAGCATTTCGCTCAATTTCTGGGCAAATGGACGCATCTGCGTGATCGCATCCTGAGCCCGCCGCAACTTGGCCGCCGCCACCATTTTCATGGCTTTGGTGATCTGCTGCGTTGAGTTCACCGACGTAATCCGGCTGCGTACTTCCTTTAAACTGGCCATTTTTGTAGTTTAAAGTTCGCAGTCCACTGGTTGAAGTTTGATGGTACGCTGCAAAGACAACCGGTAGTTGATTCGGCAAGGCAGCATCAAACGACAAACAGTAAACCTCAAACTTCTTTTTAATATTTCGCGGTCAAATCAGCAACTACTTTACGAATGGCTGACGTAGCCGTATCGCTCAGGTTACCTTTCCGAAGATCGGTCAGGGCATCGGCATACTGCGTCTGAAGCAGCATGTTGAATTCTGACTCGAACTCTTTCACTTTGTCAACTGGTACTTTGTCCAGCAAACCATTAGTCGACGCGTAGATAATGGCGACCTGCTGCTCAACCGGTACAGGTGAGTATTGAGGCTGCTTCAGCATCTCCTGGTTCCGGCGACCGCGGTCGATGGTCAGCTTTGTAGAGGCGTCAAGGTCAGAGCCGAATTTGGCGAAGGCTTCCAGTTCGCGGAACTGGGCCTGATCCAGTTTCAACGTACCTGCTACTTTCTTCATCGACTTGATCTGGGCGTTACCACCCACGCGTGATACCGAGATACCTACGTTAATGGCAGGACGGATACCGGCGTTGAACAGGTTAGACTCCAGGAAGATCTGACCGTCTGTGATCGAGATCACGTTTGTCGGTATGTACGCTGATACGTCACCGGCCTGCGTTTCAATGATTGGCAGGGCTGTCAGTGATCCACCACCTTTTACCTTGCCTTTCAGGCTTGGTGGCAGGTCGTTCATTTCACTGGCAATGTCGTCGTTCTGGTTGATTTTAGCGGCCCGCTCGAGCAGACGGCTGTGCAGGTAGAATACGTCACCTGGGTAGGCTTCGCGTCCTGGTGGGCGACGCAGCAGCAGTGATACCTCACGGTATGATACGGCTTGCTTCGACAGGTCATCATAAACTACCAGTGCAGGGCGACCCGTGTCACGGAAGTACTCACCAATGGCGGCACCCGTAAATGGCGCAAAGAATTGCATGGGTGATGGGTCAGAAGCAGCAGCGGCAACGATTACCGTGTAATCCATAGCACCCGCTTTGCGCAATGTAGCTTCGATCTGCTTGATCGTTGATGCTTTCTGTCCGCAGGCAACGTAGATACAATAAACAGGCTCGCCTTTTTCGAAGAACTCGCGCTGGTTGATGATCGTATCGATCGCCACGGCAGTTTTACCTGTCTGACGGTCACCAATGATCAATTCACGCTGACCACGACCGATGGGGATCATGGCGTCGATAGCTTTGATACCCGTCTGGAGAGGCTCAGTTACCGGCTGACGGTAGATAACGCCAGGGGCTTTACGCTCCAGGGGCATCTCAAAGGTCTCGCCCTGAATGGGTCCGTTACCGTCGATGGGTTGACCAAGTGTGTTTACAACACGGCCGAGGATGCCTTCACCTACGTTGACGTAAGCAATCTGGCTGGTGCGCTTAACAGTATCACCCTCCTTTACCTCTGAGTAGTCGCCGAGCAATACTGCGCCGACGTTGTCTTCTTCAAGGTTAAGAGCGAGTGCCTGCAAGCCATTGTTGAAGGCGAGCAGTTCACCGGCCTGTACTTTAGACAAACCGTAGATACGCGCCACACCGTCGCCGATTTGTAGCACCGTACCCACTTCTTCGAGTTCAGCTTCGGTCTGCGCTCCAGCAAGCTGGGCACGAAGGATAGCTGATACCTCATCGGGTCTTACGGACACCATATAGTCTGAGAAATCGTTAGTTAGAGATTAATTTTCGGGCGCAAAGGTACGGTTAAAATTCGATAAAACACCGATTAAGGCCCGACAAAGCTGTGATTTCTTAGACTATTCTAAGAATGACGGGACAGTAAAACGCTTGTGTACTCTTCTGGTTGCACACTTTTAATATCCCATAAGATGGCCAACTTAATGTAGTTAGTTCGATAGCAGTAAAAAGGACTAGCTTGGGAAACCAATGTAGAACGATCTATGGCAAATGACTTGATTTGCAGAATGTGACAGGTACTTGCTTGTCAACAAATAGTGGTATGATAACAACGCATAGGATGTGGCTAGTCAACGGAGTACCAAAACGCCTGTTTTTCTCGTCAACGGTAATGGGAACGAGTGCCCTATCAATAGAACACGTAAACACATCACCATCTTGTAGAATGCAGAGTTGTAACCGAACTAGCGGTTTGCCATAAGCTGTGGTTCAGCAATCCGGAATTGAGTGCTAAGCGATACGGAGGATTTACCGAGGAAAATACGTGAAGTGTGGATAATTCCCGTCAGCGAATTGCTTCGGTTGCCGTTTGAGCGTATGCTTTGCTGATATCAATCGTTTTTACTTGGCTAACAACGTACCTGAGTCCCTGAAAGAGGTGGTTGACAAATGTTGGATCGGCGTAGTCTTTTTTGTCATGACCGAGCGCCGTGCACCAGGTATACCCTCCGTCGAAGTCGTAGTACCAGGCCGCCGGATATAACTCATTGAATGGACCCGCTGATGTTTTGACTTTCTCGGCCTCCTCCGTGCTTAACGATGTAAGGTCGTGTGCCAGCACCACAGTTGGACCGGGCGACAATTCTTTCATAAAGTAGCATTCGTCTGATTTAGACCAGACCGTAGGTACGTTCGTCATTGACGAATGTTTCGTTGCCAGCACGCGCAGTTTATAAGGCTGAAACTTGGGATGCCACAAAAATGTCCCGCCCATCATACGCTTGAACCACGGCCAGTTGCGCTCAGTGCCCAACACCGAATGAATGCCAACAAACCCGCCACCTGCCTCGATGTATCGTCGGAAAGCCAGTCGCTGGTTGTCTGTGTCAAATACGTCGTTGTTGGTACTGGCAAAGATCAGAGCCGTGTATTGGCCCAGTTTAGCCTCGCTAAACGCATCGGGTTTCGACGTTGTATCTACCTTGAAGCCATGTTTCAGCCCGAGTTTCTGGATGCACGCCACCGCAAAGGGGATGTTGTCGTGGACGTACCCCTTCCCGTTTCTGGTATACACTAGCACCTTTACCCGCTTCCAGTTGACACGATCTGACTGGGCGTTGACTGCAGAACAGGTCGTTACGAAAAAAAGCAGTGCGGACAGGCTGAATCTGTACATGGTGGCGAAATGATCTTGATGATTTATGGCGTAAGGATTTAGTTAACAGTTGATTAATGCGAATTATAGGCTTTGAATTTGTAACCCATGGGTAATACGTTACTTGCGATAATTGGTCCAAAAACGGCTTAGCCCCGGCAGGGGTGATATGTATTTTTGCTCGCATTTTTACATGTCGCTCCTGCCGGGACCTGGTATGCGCTAAGGCATCTTTCTTCTATTCACATATCACCCCTACGGGTTACAAAATGGATGTTTACTACACGATTCAGGTTATTTGAACCGAAAGAACTCACTGACTTTATTGTTGAATTCGGCCGCACGATCGATCAGGGTGGCGTGGCCGCAGTTGGGCACGATCCAAAGCCAGGAGTTGGGTACGTTCTGTGCAATGGCTACGGTATGTTCCGTTGCGATCACATCGCGGTCGCCGGCTATAATCAGGGAGGGCGACTTAATAGCCTGCAATGCTTGAAGCGGAATGTTGGGGTGCAGCACGTCGAGCACGAATACTTTCCAGTCGTTTTTCTCTTTCGGGCCGGTGCGCGGTTTGTCTTTATTCTCCAAATAACCTTTGTGCATCTGATTCCAGAGCGAAGGCACCAGCGCCGTAGAATCGGGCCATAGATTGGCACCGGTAGACACCAGTTTCTTTACTTTTTCGGGATGCCGCATGGCCAACAGCAACGCATTGATGCCGCCATCGCTCCATCCGATCACGTAGGCCGAGTCAATCTTGAGGGACGTTAGCAGGGCGGCAAAATCATCGGCCATCAGCTCGAAAGAAAGCGAATCGCCAGGGTCTACCGATTTACCATGAGCCCGGCTATCAACCGCAATGACCCGGTAGTTTCGGGCAAAATAGGGGATGGTCTTGCTGAATGAGCTGATGCTACCCCCGTTGCCGTGAATCAACAGTAGCGGTTTTCCTTTGCCATATGTTTCATAATACAGCCGAATACCATTGACCGACTGGTACCTGCCAGCGGCGACATTGTTTCCATATGGAATAGATTGCCCGCGCATCGACAGGCTACTCACAAGCAGCACAAAGAAGATCCAGCTCGATTTCATAGTGCAGGGTCAACAAGAGAAGGTATTAGGCGATAGTGAGCTTTTGGGCATTCTTCTGTGCTTTC
The DNA here is from genome assembly GCF_011742925.1 of Fibrivirga algicola. Taxonomy (GTDB): domain Bacteria; phylum Bacteroidota; class Bacteroidia; order Cytophagales; family Spirosomataceae; genus Fibrella; species Fibrella algicola. The sequence continues at coordinate 36,984 of NZ_WAEL01000011.1, read as the reverse complement.
AGCGCAAGTTCTGTTGCTAGGAAACAATGCGCCTGAGGCATGGCGGTCTCTGTCCGGTTCAGAATGTCGTCAACCAGTTGCGTACCGTAGGGGAGTTCCTGCTTGCTGCAATCAACGTAGCGCGTCTCCTTTTTATCAACCAGAAACAGGTGGCTGCCGCCTGTTCGTCCGGCGATGTCCACGTTCTTCCGGATCTCAATGTAGCCTTCGGTGCCCAGGATCGTCAGTCGGCCGTCGCCCCAGGTGTTCAGGCCGTCGGGAGTAAACCAGTCGACCCGGATGTATCCCGCGCCTTTGTCGCCGCGAAGCGTGAGGTCGCCAAAGTCCTCAAAATTCGGGTATTGCGGGTAGTGCACATTACCCGTCTGCGAAGACAGAACTTCGCCTTTGGTTGACCCGGTAAAGAACAGAAATTGATCGACCTGGTGCGAGGCAATGTCACAGATAATACCGCCAAACCGTTTTTTGTCGAAAAACCACTCTGGCCGCGATGTCAGGCTAATCCGATGGGGGCCGAGGCCAATTGTCTGAATAACCTGCCCGATTGCACCGGCTTTTACCAGTTCACCCGCCTTCACGGTCGCTCTATTTTCAAACCGTTCACTGAACATGATCGAGTAAATGCGCTTCGTCTCCTGTTGCACCTTACGCACCTGCGCCAATTGCTCAAGGGTAGTGAGCCCAGGCTTATCGGCCATGTAATCTTTGCCTGCCTTCATTACGCGGATACCAAGCGGCCCCCGTTCATCTGGAATACCGGCGCTAACAACGAGTTGAATGCTTTTGTCGCCCAGGATTTCGGCTTCAGATTTAGCGGCTTTTGCCTGCGGAAAGCGTTTGGTGAAGGCAGCCAGCAGTTCTGGCTCTTTTGCGTACACAGCCACCAGTTCACCCCCGCCCCGAATAACCGCCTCCACCTGACCGTTGATATGGCCGTGGTTGAGACCAATAGCCGCGAATTTGATGCGCGAGGCAGCGGCGTTTGGCCTAGCCTGGAGATCAGGAGCCAGCGCCGACAGGGCGGCTAAACCGGTAGTTTGCTTTAAAAAAGTACGACGATTGGCAGATGATAAGGCGCTCATAAAAATAATAGTCAAGGAGTAGGATAAATCAGGTTTTGCTCAGCCAGACAATGGGCCGATGGCGTAAAAATTAACGGGTCTGGGCTTTCTTGGCAAGCGCCAGTGCCTGAGTTGTTGTATAGTATTTGGTAATCATATTGGGCACTTCCCAGGCGGGTAGTTTGCCAGCTTTCAGGTACGTCAGATAATTCTGCATCACCCGGCCGAAGTGAGCTTCATGGCCTTCGTTGTATTTTTCGGGCACCACTACCACAAAACCTGCTCTGTTGGGTTTGATATCAACTCCCGGGAACTCGCGCTGAATGGCTGGTAGAACATTTTTCAGCGACGTGCTCAGTGAAGAATTCGCCGCCGTGGGCTCGATGTACAGGGTTGGTTTATACTGCTGCTCAGCGCCCTGCCGAATGATCAGGTTGGCCTTAGTGCCGCGCATGATTGAGTAATGGGTATCGCCACCACCTGCCGGAGCCGCATAGGCCCAGACTACTGATACTTTGGCATGAACACCCTTCAACTGGTAATTGATTTCACCGTTGCTGTATACTTTCAGCACACTGTCCTGAACTACGTCTTTCTTCAGGTAGTCGGGAAAGGCGGGTAGTTTGGTAATGGCTTTAAACTGGCTCAGTCGCATATCCGTTGTCCAGCGGCGAGCCGATGTCAGACGCACATCTTTTGTGTAATCGAGGGTTTGTCCGGGAAAGCATTCCCATTGCACCAGATCAACCAGGTGGGTCGTCACGTCAACTATGCCTTCGCCTTGCTGGGCTACGTCCATAAACCAGGCTGGCCGGGTGAGGATGCTGCCCGATACGTTTTTATAGAAGTGGTGCACACTTTCTTTTGTCACGGCCGGGTTCTCAGGTGTCCCTTTTTCGAGCGTTCCAAACAGAGCGGCCTGGCGCGAGAACGCCCGTTGCAGCATGGTCGTGATCTCGTACCGTTCGGTCATGATGTCGTACAGCAGTACGTTCTTCCTGGCGGCCGTTGCAAACGATTCCTGCAGCTTACCAAACTCCGATCCGTTAATGACCATTGGTTTGTCGGCCAGTACGTTGAATCCTGCGCCAACCGCCTGGTGAATGTAGTCGGTTTTCAGCCGGTTATTTCCCGCCATAACGACCACGTTGCCCGCTCGCTCGGCCATCATTTTTGCCATGAAATCAGCACCACGGTAAACCTCTTCCTGCCAGTTTGTTGGGTTGTCGGCGCGGGTATTGTAGGTACGTATCCGGTCGAGGTGCATCTGCACGTCGGGGCCGTCTGGCGCATACACATGCACCTTGGGGTCAACGCCATCATACATCGACTTCTGTACCAGTGCCGCGTGGAAATGGCCGGGGTCAAGTGTAATTAGTTTAATTGGGCCGATAGCGGTTGGCCCACGAAAAGCAACTAACAAAGCAGCACCGATTGCAAGCGAAACGGGAAAAGCAATTTTCATAGTTCTGTGACACCGAAGCTCCAGCTTCGGCAGTGTATAATTAGCCCTGACTACCGAAGCTGGAGCGTCGGTGCTACTACGTACGGTACGGAGGTACGTTGCCTGTTCATGCGTTTTAGGCTTTCTTCGCCGTCTTCTTTGCGTTAGACGCGACAATGGCGTACTCTTTCCGTTGTGGTCGCGAGAGAAGCTTGTTCGCCTCCGGATCATTGATGAACTGCTCCTTGTCCGGATTCCAGTACAGCTTCCGATTCAGTTTCATGGCAGCATGATGCAACAGGCAGGCTGAGCACGAGCGGTGGCCGATTTCGACCGGAGCAATAGGCTCCTTACGGCTCACGATGCTTTCCAGCCAGTTGCCGTGGTGCTCTTTACTGACGGGCAGATTTATTTCATTCGGTCCAATGACGGACGTGATGATCTTCGGATCGCTGGCGTCGAGGGCTTTAGCCGCATTTTGCTTGGCAATCGGGTCGCTGGCCGTGACCGAGGCGTCGCCCCGCGAAACAAAGATCCAGCCTTTGGTGCCTTCGAATTTGATGCCGTTCGGAATCTCATTGCTGACCACCATCTTCACCCCGTTTTTGTAGAGGGCCTCGGTTTGGAAAATGCCGTGCACATTCCATAAACCGCTTTTTGGGAAATCGGCTTTCCCCCAAATCTCCACAGGGCCAGTATGCTCCGTGTCCATAGCCCAATGAGCGCAATCGATATGGTGTGCGCCCCAGCCGGTAATCATACCCGCCCCAAACTGCTCGCAACGTAACCAGCCTGGTCGGTCGTAGCCAACCTGTGGGTGCACCCGCTTTTCGGTATAGTACACCTCGGGCGTGGTACCGAGCCACATGTCGTAATTCAGGTTTTTCGGAACGGGCATCTGTGGTTCTTCGTCGCCACCAGGGTCGCCGGGCAGGCCAACATACACCGTTTTCAGGTCGCCAATCCGACCGTTGCGCACCAGTTCGGCAGCGTACCTAAACTGCTTCGACGACCGCTGCTGACTACCCACCTGCACGATCCGTCCCGACCGTTTGACAGCGTCGGCCATCATACGTCCTTCGGCAATGGTAAGCGAGGCGGGCTTCTGCATATAAACATCCTTTCCTGCGCCAACAGCGTGAACCACAATCGGTGCGTGCCAGTGGTCGGGGGTACTGACGAGTACGGCGTCGATATCTTTATTCTGCAATAGCTCGCGGTAGTCAGTGTACACCCGAACGCCATCGTAGTCTTTTCCGGTCTTCTTGCTATAGAAGTCGTTCACCAACTTTTTGGCATCATTGGCCCGGTTGAGATCCAGGTCACAAACGGCCATGATGTTAGCATTGTCGTACTGCCAGACACCCGGCATATCATGCCCGCGCGAAATGCGCCCCGTACCAATTGCACCGATATTGATTCGGTTGCTGGGAGCGTTTTTGCCAAATACCGACGACGGTACGATAGTGGGGAAGCCAACCGCAACGGCCGTTGCTTTGGTCGATAGGTCAAGAAACGACCGACGGGAAAGAGATTTAGGTGTCATGATCGGTTTAGGAAACTAGTGACTGATTCGGTTGACAGGCTGTCCGGTTGGGGCAGTTAGGCGGCCGTTTGTCCGGAGAGGTTGATCGTTTTGAACTTAGGCACAAGCAGGTGCATCACCCCCCAGGCTGTCAGGTACGCAAACCCACAGATGATGAACATAATGTAGTAGCCGGTTTCAATATGGCCCAGGGCTTTGTAGTGATCGAAAAGACGACCAGCCAAACGGGCAATCAAAATACCGCCAACTGCGCCAGCCATACCACCAATGCCGGTGACTGAAGCCACTGCCCGGCGGGGAAACATATCAGATACCGTCGTGAAAATGTTGGCGCTCCAGGCTTGGTGAGCTGAAGCGGCAAAGCCAATGATGAACACCGCGAGCCAGATATTCATGCTGCCGAGCCACTGCGCAAAAACTACCGGCAACGCGCAAAGGGCGTAGATGAGCATGGCTGTTTTTCTGGCCCGGAAAATAGACATGCCTTTGCGGGTGAGGTTCAGGGGTAACCAGCCGCCAAACACACTGCCGACGCTGGCAATCGTGTATACGGAAGCCACCGGTACCGCCAGGTCGGTTCCCTGAAGGCCGTACTGGGCTTTCAAAAAGGCGGGTAACCAGAACAGGTAGAACCACCAGATCGGGTCGGTCAGGAGCTTGCCACAGAAAAAAGCCCAGGTCTGGCGGTAGGTTAGCAACTTGAACCAGGACACCTTCAGGGCACCGGAAGCGGTTGTTTCTTCGGTCCGTTCGTCTACATCGCTGTTGATGTAGGCCAGTTCACCCGCAGATACTTTCTTATGATCGGCCGGTTTTTTGTACATCGTCAGCCAGAGTACCAGCCAGATGAACCCCGTTAAACCGGTAAGGATGAATGCCCACTCCCAGCCGTAATTGGCGGTAATAAATGGAACCGTGAGGGGAGCGATAATCGCGCCTATGTTGGTACCCGAATTGAAAATGCCTGTTGCCAGTGCCCGTTCTTTTTTAGGAAACCACTCCGCTACGGTCTTGATCGCTGCCGGGAAATTACCGGCTTCGCTCAGGCCAAGGCCCGCGCGAGCCACGCCGAAGCCGAACGTTGTTTTGGCAAAGGCAGTAGCGATACCTACTACACTCCAGGCCGTGATCGACAGGGCGTAGCCAATCCGTGTGCCCACCTTGTCAATAATGCTGCCGATTCCCAGCATCCCCAGGGCGTAAGCGGCCTGAAAAACAACCACCAGGTTGGAGTAGTCTGTTTCTGTCCAGTTGAAGTCTTTTTCAAGCGTGGGCTTCAGCAGGCTAATGACCACCCGGTCGAGGTAATTGATGGTGGTGGCAAAGAAAAGCAATGCAGCAATTACCCATCGGTAATTGGTTTGGCCCTGGTTTGTTTCCAGCACAGGGGGGGTAGGTGAGGTGTTTAGCATGAGCGCGTAAGTAATGACTACTGAATGGTCCAGCCGAAATAATCTACTGTATTATGATAGGATATGTTGGCGGCCATCTGGCCCAGCCAGGGGAGGTCGTTTGGCAGGAGGCCACGCTGAATGTCTTGCCCGATGAGGTTGCAGAGAATTCGACGGAAGTAATCGTGGCGCGAGAACGACAGGAAGCTCCGAGAATCGGTTACCATGCCAATGAATCGGCTGATCAGTCCCATGTTCGACAGCGTGTTCAGCTGTTTTTCCATGCCGTCTTTCTGGTCGAGGAACCACCAGCCCGATCCCCACTGAATTTTGCCGGGCGTTGTCCCATCCTGGAAGTTGCCGATCATGGTGGCGAACGTTTCGTTGTCGGCTGGATTCAGGTTATACAGTACGGTCTTCGTTAGTTGACCATCACGGTCAAGCATGTTCAGAAATTGGGCCAGCCGCTGCGTCTGGCTCCAGTCGCCCATCGAGTCGCCACCAACGTTTACGCCCAGGCTGTTGAAGAGGCGGGTACTCACATTACGCAGTGCACCCAGGTGAAACTGCTGCACCCAGCCGCGTTTGGCGTACTCACGACATAGTTCGAGCAACACGTACCCCTGCAACAGATCGATCGTGTCGGAATCGGGCGCCGTCTGACCCGTGAGTAGTTGTTTGCAGGCAGTTTCCAGCGCGGAGGTACGTTCAGAAACGAGAGGCATACGCTCCAGTCCGTGATCTGACGCCAGGCAGCCTAAAGCATGAAAAGCGTCGATGCGGCTGGTCAGGGCGGCCAGCAGTGAGTCGAGGTCGGTAACGGCAATGCCCGACACGTCCGTTAGCCTGGCTACCTGCTGGCGCCATGCTTCGGTGTTGGCGGGCAGCAGCGTATCGGGCCGGAAAGTGGGAAACATCTTCAGCGCCTGACCTTCGGCTGCATACTGACTGTGGTACCGCAGGTCATCAGTCGGGTCGTCGGTCGTGCAAACTACCTGCACGTTATGGACATCCATAAGCGTGCGGGCTGTCAGTCGGGTGTGTAGCTGCTCGTTGCAGGCGTCATACACGTACCTGGCATTCTGACCGGTCAATAGGTCGTCGATCCCGAAGGGGTGCTTCAATTCCATCTGCGTCCAGTGCTGCAATGGGTTGCGCATGGTGTAGGGCACTGTTTTGGCCCAGGCCAGAAATTTGTCCCAGTCGTCGCGATTACCGGTGATCAACTCTTCGGGTACGCCGTTCGCCCGCATGGCCCGCCATTTGTAATGGTCGCCTTTCAGCCAGATCTCGGTCAGGTTAGCGTACCGCTTATTGTCCGCGATTTCATTGGGGGGCAAGTGATTATGGTAATCAACAATTGGTAGGTCGCGTACGTAATCGAAATAAAGCGCACGGGCGGGTTCACTTTCCAGCACAAAATTGTCCGATATGAACGGGTCGATGGTCGTAGGGGTAAGCGTCATGCTATTACTGGAGAAATAAGGTCAGTTAGTTGAAATGTCGAAGGTGGTCAATGGATTAGTGCCACCCTTCGGCGCGGGTGATACCCAATTCGAGTCCTCTTAACTCCGCCAATCCGCGGAGGCGGCCAATACACGAGTAGCCGGGGTTGGTGGTTTTATGCAGGTCGTCGAGCATCTGATGACCGTGGTCGGGTCGGAACGGGATCGGCTCCGCAACGCGCTGCTGAATGGCCAGTACTTCGCGCATCACGGCGTACATATCCACGTCGCCGTCGAGGTGGTCGGCTTCGTAGAAATTACCGTGCTCGTCTTTACGCACATTGCGCAGGTGTACGAAGTGAATTTTCTCGCCAATACGGCGTACCAGCGCAGGCAGATCATTGGCCGGATTAGCGCCCAGCGAACCCGTGCAGAAACAAACGCCGTTGCTCTTGTTGGGGACTTTGGTCAGCATGTAGTCGTAATCTTCGGCCCGCGACATGATGCGGGGTAACCCCAAAATCGGGAATGGCGGGTCGTCGGGGTGAATCGCCAGTTTAATGCCCAGTTCGTCGGCTAGCGGGGCCACGTCGGCCAGGAAATCGGTTAGGTTCGCCCGCAGTGCATCAGCGTCAATGTCGGCGTAGGTTGCCAGTCGGGCGCGCATTCCATCAATGGTCTGCTTGGCTTCACCTGGAATACCAAACATGATAATGTCGGCCAACTGTTCGCATTCCTGCGCGGTATACAGGCCGAATCGCCGTTCGGCCTCTGCCACTACGCCGGGCGCGTAATCATCGGCTGCGTTAGGACGTTTCAACAGGTGGATATCAAACACCGCCAGATCGAACCAATTGAAATATAGGGCTTTAGACCCGTCGGTCATAGGGTAGTTCAGGTTGGTCCGGGTCCAGTCATTGACCGGCATAAAATTATAGGTAACTACCTTGAGCCCACACTCGGACAGGTTACGCAGGCTTTGTTTGTAGTCATCGATATGCTGCTTATAGGTACCTGTGCGGGTTTTGATGCTTTCTGATACGGTCAGGCTCTCTACAACGGCCCAGTGCAGCGGGGTTTCGCCCTGGGGTGTGGCTGCTATTTCGGCCTGCCGGGCCCGGATAGCCTCTACCGGCCATACAGCCCCGTGGGGAATCTGGTGAAGGGCTGTAACAATGCCACTAGCGCCCGTTTGGCGTACATCTGCTAACGATACCGGGTCGTTGGGGCCAAACCAACGCCATGATTGACGTAAATTCATTCAGGTTGTATTTATAATGACTAGTTTGAGCAAAGAATTGACTCGTTATACAATGGGAAATAGGGGGGAATCATACTCAATCTGTTGAGGTGAATTGCCTAATTTCGTTATTCATTCCAGCTAATTCACGGTTCACTACTACTCGCTGGCCCTGGAGGTTGGTGTGTTTATGCTCCCTTTCTACAGGATCAGAGGCTGGTAAGCAACGAACTGTTTACCGACTACGTACCTGCTTTTGCAGTCAGGACGTATAGCTAGTTGTGTTGTTCACGGGTTAAATTGCGGCCCGCTCACCGCCATCAGTTGGTTGCTGCTGCGGGTAGACTTTCTTTTTAGAACCAAACGGCCGTGTATGAGACGAGGCGTTACCCTCAAAGACCTGGCAAAAGAACTGGGCCTGTCTGTGTCGGCTATTTCCAAAGCCCTTCGTGATGACCCTGGTATTGGGCCTGCTACTACCGCACGGATCAAGCAACTGGCTGAGGACTGGAACTATGTCCCAAATCAGGCGGCCATCCGGTTGAAACAAAGCCGTAATTTCAGGATCGGCGTCATTATTCCTGATTTGTTCGATCAGTTTTATGGGTTGGCACTCCAGGGAATTGAAGATACCGCTGCCAGTCACCAGTATGCCGTTGTATTTACCCAAACCCATGAAGATCCCGATCGAGAACGTGCCCTGATCGACACCATGGTTCGTAACCGGGTTGATGGGCTGCTTATCTCCATCACCACCAAAACCGACCGTATCGATTTTGTCGACCGGTTGGAAGCTATCGGTATTCCTGTTGTATTCTTTGTCCGTTCGCCTCATGTCGCCGTTACTCACAGTGTTGTTGCCGATTCATTTGACGGGTGCCGACAGGCTGTAACGTACCTGGTTGGCAAGGGTCACCGGCGCATTGCCCACCTGCGGGGACCAGCTTCGTCGACCATGAGTCAGGTACGTTATGAAGGATACCGGCAGGCTCTTCTCGATCATCAACTTCCGTTCGACCCCTGTCTGACTCAGTGGGCCGATACTACGTCTGGTCAACTCAACAAGGCCATGCATGAACTAATGCAACTGGCCGATCCGCCAACTGCCGTGCTGGCGTACAAAAATTACGTTACGCTGGAGGCAATTTCATTCCTTCAACGTGAATACCCGGACCGTCAGCAGCAACTGGACTTTGTTGGCTTCGGTAATTTGCCCTTGTTACAGCATATTGGTTATCGCCCGTTAGCCGCCATTGATGCCGATCCGTTTGTGCTGGGAACAGAGGCCTTCCGATTGTTGTACCAGCGCATGACTCAGTCTGAGCCTATTCCTGATCAACAGCTTAAAATTCCCTGTCAGCTAACGGTCTATTAGCGCAACGTACCCATCAATGCACGATCAACGTACCCGGAATCTCGATATGGGTCGAAGTGACCGGCGTATCGCTCATCAGCTGCATTAGTAACCGCATGGACTCTGCGCCCATCAAGCCGGGGTTTTCTTCAACGGAGGCAACCGGTTTGTGCGCCAGGTGTTTCAGCAACGGGAGGTTACTGAAACCCACAAACTCCACGGTATTGAGGCGTTCCGGGTAAATGCGTTTCAGGTAGGCAATAGCATCCAAGGCCATATACGTCTTAAACGTCAGAATGCCCGTTGGATGCTCCGGAAGAGCCATCAGCGCTTCAATGGCCTGCTCAGTGTCAGTGGGAGTGAGCCCTGCCGGCTGATAAACCAATCCGTCGTTAGCTCGGTGCTGTTCGATCAATGCGCGTTCAAAACCGATGCGCCTCTGCTGGCTGGCGGCAACACACGGCGGCCCGTTCAGATACGCCAGCCGTTGATGGCCGCGCTCCATTAAAAAAGTCGTCGCGTTACAGGCTGCATCGTCGTTCAAGAGGGTAACCTGAGCACATGCTGGGTCGTTGGGGCTGCGCGACATGAACACCACCGGAATGCCGGCTTTTTCCAGTCGTCGGTAGGGGGTGAGATCTGTCGTGGTAGGCGTGATCGTTGAAATCAGCCCATCGACACCGTCGAGGCGCATCTGGTCGAGAATGGCATTGGCCCGGCGTTCATCATCGAGCGTTTGGCTCATCAGCACGGTGTATTGCCTGGCGCTGGCTACCTCATCGACCCCATTGATGGCCTGCACAAAGAACTGATCCAGCACATTCGGAACAATCAAGCCGATGGTCAGGCTGCGTTGCTGCTGAAAATTACGGGCTACCTCGTTTGGAACATAGTGGCGGTCGCGGGCCAGGCGTTCAACCCGTTCACGGGTGTAATGGCCAATGGTCGAGTCATTGTTCAGGGCCTTTGATACCGTGGAGACCGAAACGCCCAACTCCTTCGATAACTCTTTCAGGGTGACAAGCTTTTTCATAGTCAGGCGGCAAGGTGGATTAAAAAATGGTCAGGCATTGGCACGAATTGACAACGCCTGACCATTCCAATATAGCGGTAATGAACTAGCTAGGCTTTAATACCCTGGATTTTGCTTAAAACCCGGGGTACCATCGGCGGCTTTCTCTGTGCGGTCAATTTGAGTCTGCGGAATTGGGCGCAGGTTATGAATCTCCTTCACGTTGGCGGCGGCCTGTGGGTTGTATTTCTGCACCCGCTCAACCAGCTTACCCCAGCGCTTCAGATCCAGCCAGCGAATTTGCTCACCCATCAGTTCACGGCCCCGCTCTTCGTAAACCATGTCCATGTTCATCTGGGCAGGTGTAATCGTCATCGCCGCTTCTTTACCCGGCCATGCCGCCCGGCGACGAACCATGTTAATAGCGGCGGCTGCCTCGGTGGTTTTACCCTGCAGCAGTTGCGCCTCGGCCAGAATCAGGTACGTTTCGGCCAGTCGGAACACCAGGAAGTCACGGCTGCCAGGCTCGTAGGTACGGTCGGGACGCAGGGGATCAAAGAACTTTTGCAGTGTTGGGAAGAGCGCCTCATCGTAGCGGCTCGGCACCAGCACCTGGTATTTCTTTTTGGCGCGTTCGGCAAGCGGCATTTCGTAGCCCGGAATGAAGATCGTTGTATCACCGGCCTTAAATGTCAGCGTCGGTTTCGACGGATCGAACGACGAGTTGAACGTACCCGGGTTGTTGCAGAGCCAGGTGTCCTTAAACGTCTTCTTGTAGCGCGAATCGTTATCGCGGTTCTGGAAAACGGTTTCCATAGCATACGTTGTAGGACGCAACCGCTTGAAGGGGCGACCGTTAGCGATGTCGCGCACCATACCAGGCTGTACGTCATACTGCATCCCAAAGAACAGGTGCAGGTTGTTACCGCCCGTGTTGCCGCCCGAGCTGGCCACTGGTGCAGAGCCGGCGTTGGTTAGTGGGTCAGACGTATACTGTACGGCAAAAATCACTTCGTCGTTGATCTCACCCGCGCCCTGGGCAAACACACTTGCAAAATCAGGCAGAAGTTTGAAACCGTAATTGTTGATTACATTCTGCGCCAGCGTAGCTGCTTTTGCGTAATCGTCGGCTGCTTTCGAGGACGATGTAGCCCGGGTCAGGTACACGCGAGCCAGCAGGTGCTCGGCGGCAGCTTTGGTTGCACGGCCATAGTCGGCGGCCCGGATTTTGGGGTCCAGATCAGGAATGGCTGCATCCAGGTCAGCAATGATAGCTTTGTAGATGTCAGCCTCCGACGCCCGGGACGTCTTTTTGGTTGGCGCCAGCGTTTCCGTCAGGCGAAGGTCTACACCGCCCCACTGCTGTAGCAAGAGGTAGTAGTAGTGCGCCCGTAAGAACTTGGCCTCGGCCACGCGCTGCTTTTTCAGGGCATCGGTGATACCGGTAGCTGCTGGTGCCCGTTCGATTACCGCATTGCAGGTATTGATACCCCGGTAGAGTTCGTCCCAGACATTGGCCAGAAAGTCGACAAAGCTATTGAGTTGGGTGTCGTAGAAGTGAAACCCCTTGTAGCCGCCGTCGGCACCGGTTGCATACAGGTCGGTGCCATATTCGCTCATCGTGAGGCCCTGCTGTGTGCCGTAATAGGCCCGCAGGGGTACGTATGACGCTCTTACGGCATCTTCAAACCCTTTGGGTGTGGTGATGTAATCATTGCCAATGGCCGAGATTACTTTCTCTTCCAGTACATCCTTACAACCCTGACTGCTAAGCAGCAGGCTTGCAACGCCCAGTACGCGGAAGGTTTTTATGACGATGTTCGATTTCATTGATCGGTACATGATGAAAGATGACAAATTCGCTTGGCTGATTGTCAAGGTCTTTGGTTAAAATTTCACGTTTAAGCCAAACGTGGTGATGCGGGTAGCGGGCGTGATGCCATTGTCAACGGTTCCGTTCGTCGTCTCAGGGTCAACACCATTGTACTTCGACCGGTAGGTTGAGAAGATGAATGGCTGCTGGATGCTGGTGAACAACCGCAACGACTGGATGCGCAGCTTCGAGGTGATGCTCGATGGGAATGTGTACCCGAAGTTGATGTTCCGAACTTTCACGAATGAACCGTCGAAGTAAATGATCGCCGTGTTGTAGACCGGGAATTCCTGGCTCGAGTTCGGGCGGGGGAATTCGTTGGTTGGGTTCAGGGGCGTCCAGTAATCAACCTTGATCTGCTGGTAGCGACCAGCCAGGGCATTGTTGTTCTGGTGGAAACCGCTCAGGATTGTTTGACCGATCCGGGCGTAGATAAAGAACGACAGGTCAAATCCTTTGTAGTTGAATCGGTTGGTGATACCGCCACTCCAGGTCGGAATGTCCGAGCCAATGAACGTACGGTCTTCTGACGTGATCTTACCATCGCCGTTGGTATCCTGCACCTTAATCTGGCCAACGGCACTCTGGTACGACTTAGCCGCATCGGCCTCGTTTGTCTGCCAGATACCCGCTTTCCGGTAATCGAAGTAGGCAGTCAGTGGCTTACCAATGAACCACTTGTTACCCAGATCATCTATTGCACCGTTATAGAGCGAGATAATCGCTTCTGAGTTCTTCGTGAACGCGAAGTCCGTGCTCCACTTGAAACCACTTGGCGAATTTACGTTGACCGTCGATACGCTCAGCTCGATACCCCGGTTCCGGGTCTCGCCTACGTTGCGGGTTACCGAGTTGAAGCCAATCGAGGTAGGCAACTGATCAGACAGCAGCAGGTCGGTGGTGTTGGTTTGGTACAGTTCGAGCGAACCAGACACCCGGCCACGCCACAGGCTGAAATCCAAACCGATGTTCGATGAGGTCGAGGTTTCCCACTTCAGGTCGGGGTTGCCAATCGTGCTTGGGCGGTAACCGTAGGCTGGGTTGTTACCCCAGGCGTAGGCTGTGCGGCTCATGAGGCCCTGCGTCTGGTAGGGAGCCACACCCTGGTTACCTACCGCCGCGCGGCTCAAACGAAGCTTTAACTGATCGAGCCAGGTGGTGCCTTTCAGGAAAGGCTCGTTGCTGATATTCCAGGCCAGAGCAATACCAGGGAAGGTACCGTACTTGGTGTTTTCCCCAAACCGGCTCGAACCATCGCGGCGGGCGGTCAGCGTAACTAAGTATTTGTCGTTATAATCGTAGTTGACACGGGCCATGTACGAGTTGATCGTCCACTGAATCAGGTTACTGCCTACACCCAGTACCGAACTGGCCGTGCCCACGTTGAAGAACTGCTGCGACTCGGCCGGAACGCCCTGAACTGAGATGTTGCTTTGCTCAAAATTGTCGCGCTGAATTGACTGAAGCGCCGTTACGTTCAGGTTGTGCTTGCCATTGAACGTTTTGGTGTACGTCAGAATGTTCTCCAGCGTCCAGTTAAAGCCAAACTGGCTGGCTGTCTGTGCTGTAGGATCTCCGCCTTTGCGGTCGTTGGTCAGGGAACCCACAAACCGGCCATCGCGGCGTACCGTGAAGTCAGGACCGAAGTTGACCCGGTATTTCAACCCATCGAGAATATTGGCCTCTGCGTAGATGCTGTTGAAGATCCGATATTTTTTCTGTTGATCGACCCACGCGCCCGGAATGATCTCGAAAAGCGGGTTGGTCAGCAGGGCGTCATTCGTCGGTGCAAAAATCAGGTTACCGTTATCGTCGTACGGGCGACCCAGCGGGTTCTGCTGCAGGGTAAACTGGTACGGGTTGCGGTTGGCACCATTCCGCTCGCTGTACATGAAGTACGACGACAGACCCACCTTGAAGGTTTTATTGATCGTGTGATCAATGTTGGCGCGAAGTGAGTAACGCGTGTAATCCAACCCTTCGGTGATGCCCTTATCCTGGAAATAACCGGCGGAGATATAGAACTGTGTTTTGTCATTGCCACCCTGCACGCCCAATGAATGGTTCTGCTGGAAGCCCTGACGGAGAAGCAGCGATTGGTAGTCGGTGCTGCGGCCGGCAGCAATGCCCGCCGCTACGGCAGGGTCACCACCCAGTACGGCTACTTTCGAGTCAGCGAAGGCATCGGCCACGCCCGTTGGTACCGGGTTACCGTTTGCGTCTTTGTAGTTACCGGTTGTTCGGTAGGCTTCCCGCACAAATTCAGCAAATTCAGGACCACTAAACAGCTTGATCTTGTCGAGGGGATCGGTCAGACCAACGTAGTTGTCGTAGCTGAGTGTCGTTTTGTTATTACCCTGTCCGCGCTTCGTGCTGATGAGTACCACACCGTTGGCACCCCGTGCCCCATAAATGGCAGTAGCTGTAGCATCTTTCAGGATTTCCATCGAGGCCACATCGTTGGGGTTCAAATCTTCGTACCCTGCCGAAAGCGGAATACCGTCCACGACATAAAGCGGATCATTACCGGCATTGAATGACCGGCGACCACGTACCCGGATCGTCGGTACAGTCCCCGGTTTACTACCTGACTGCGCCACATCGACCCCGGCCACACGACCCTGAAGGGCCTGGCCCAGGTTAGTAATAGGCATTTCGGTGATTTGCTTGGCCGATACTGACGAAATAGCACCCGTTAACTGGCTCTTTTTCTGGGTACCGTAACCAACCACCACCACTTCGTTCAGCGAACGCTCGTCGTTCGCCAGGGTTACGTTGATCGTTGAGCGGTTGCCAACAACCATCTCCTTCGAGGTGAAGCCAACGGATGAGAAGACAAGAACAGCCTGATCATTCGGTACACTGATGCGGTACATACCTTCAGCATCGGTAGTGGTACCACGTGTGCTTCCTTTAACGGTTACCGTTACACCAGGCAGCGAAATCTGCTCGTCATTGACACGACCAGTTACAACGCGCTCCTGTGCAAAAGCGGGGGCAACGCACAAGCAACATAACCAGAGGCAGGCCCAGGCCAGTAGCCGCCGGGAAACCGGCGTTTGAGAATAGTAAGAGATCATAGATTGGAAGGGTAATACTTTAGCATAGGGGTTTGACTAACATGAACTTGTAGGGTACTTTATTGACTATTTCATGCTAAAATTTACCTTTTCCTCTAATCTACTTATGGTCGGTTAGGGTTTTCCCTATAATTTTTTGACTTTATTAGTGAGCTGGCTACTACACCGTTTTCGTAATTTTTGCAGCTACTACTTACAGCATAGAACGGATACAACGGTTACTTATGTTTACCGATGATTTGACTGTGGATATACTAAGTAAAAATACGGTAATTAGTGCGCGTTGAGTGGCACCGCCTGTAATTGAGCAGGTAGGGGCATTAGAGCACCAACAAGTCCCGTTTTAGTCGAGGCTAGGATTGGCCAAATGCCTGCGATTATGAGGAGATGTAAGTTAAAAACGGGATGGAGCAGCAAGCGCATCAACCCAGGAACTCCGTCGGGGCTAAACTACCTATGCTGGCAGTTGTCCGACGGGGTAGTGCTGGGTGCTGTTCTCCATTATTCAGGTACGTTGCTTATTGACGTCTTACCAGCCCAGAAAATTCATCCGATCAAGGACGCCCTTGGGAATCCGTTTGATAGAGCCTTGATTTATCGGTACTCCACCTCGCGCGACCCCAAATTTGATCACCGCTCTACGGGAAACATCATACTGATTTACCTTTAATTGCAGGTAGGCCCTCAACTGAGTGGCACCATCGAGAAGACCTCGCTTAAACTCAGTCACCTGTTCGTCAAAGAGTGTTTTGATTTGTTCAAGATCAACCGAAATGATGCTGTTGTCCGTCAACCGAACCGAAACACTATTCGTACCGGACCGCTTCAACCCGTTCGAAAGCTCAAGACCTACGGAGGCGGTGGCCTTTACCGCAAATTCATGCCGGCTAAACAGGTCAGTGAGAATCGTTAACGCCTGAAAACCGCCGCCCTGTACCAGGTTGGATTCCATATTACCGCCATTCGTGCCGCTGGGGTCCCAGGTATCCATACCAATGACGCTGTTGTTGACAAACATGATGTTGCCTTTATTTACCCAGTCTCCGTTGCTATTGAATCGGTCATTGTTGCCGTTGAATATATCGACCGCTACCACCTTGCCCAATTCATACCAGATGTGGGGCTGCATCAGTTTAATAATGACTGCTTTGATTCGCTTTGCTTCGGGCGTTGCCGACGTAGTTGGCCAGATCTCTGTATCTGAGAGGCCAGCCACGTTTGGCATTTTAACCCAATTGTACTGTCCCCCCAGGTGGTAAGCCTCATCTGAGTTGGCGGCAAAAGTGGCATTGCCTGCCCGCAAAAACTCGGTGATCTCGGTCGGGGTCATCAGCTTCACGTTAACCTGATGGTTGTTAACGTTCTTCATCAGCTTGCTTGTCCAGGTCATCGAAACCAGGGCGTCATTGTTATTGACGTTGAGCATGTTCTCGCCTTTTATGACCAGACTAGGTTGTGCCTGTCCGTTCAGCGTCACAAAGTAGATCGGCTTGACGCGCAAGCCCGTAATTGTGGTGATTGAATTAGCGGTGATAAGGGGAACTGAGCCTGCCATCGGATTGACTATTTAATGAAGAACATCTCGTTGCCAGCGGATCATACCAGATACTAGCCTTGATGATATGCAGACTAACTCACTGGTGTGTAACAGCTTGGCTGTCATCAATTGAATGTACTCACTTACAGAAAACAGACAAAATCAGTACTCATATATCAACTGTTCGGTAATTTAAAGTTTACTAAAATTTAGATAGCGTGTATTTATGATTGACAAGTAACTACCGAGGCAGACGCCAATTAGGAATAGGAAGTACCTGATGTAGCTAAAACCGTACTGGTAACGTACTTACGAAAGCCACAGATGCGGCTACTTTTTGTCGTCGTTTGCAATTTTTTTCCTCTCGCGATTAGGGGCGGCGCTCATCTTGCCAAACCGCCAGTTTACCGTTAACCGGATATTTCGGATAACGGTGTAGTTCGTACCCGCCGAGGTGAATGTTGCCGTACGTAGCTGGTTCTCAACGATGTTGTAGAGGCGGAAGGGATTCTCGAAGGTGGCTGTAATGGTGATGTTTTGCGGCTTGATTTCTTTACGGCCCGATAAGCTATAGTAATAGTAGCCCGATGACTGTCCCTGTAACTGAATACGACGGGAAGTGTATGAGCCATTGGCCTGAATACTGGTATTTCCGGGCAGTTGGATAGAGGTGTTCAAGTTGAACTGGTAGCTCCAGTTTCGATTACTCGTTTGCAGCGCCGGACTGTTCAGGATGTTGTAGTTGAGCGCAACAGAACCACTGACATTCCAGCCTTTGGCGGGCTTAGCCGATCCGAACAGATTGGTACCATAGGTGGCGTTGCTGGCAATGTTCCGGTATGTGCTGTTCGAGATACCTGTCGAATCAACCGTAGTCACCCGTTCAATGGCGTTGTTCGTTTGCCGGCTGAACACCATGAAATTGATCGTGGTGCCGCCTTTCAGAAAGTTGCTGTATGACGCTTCAACCGAGTGCGCCAGTTCAGGCTCCAGATAGGGGTTGCCCGACTGAATATTCTTTGGATCGGCCGAATTGACGTAGGGGTTCAGGAAGTTGATGGAGGGCCGCTGTATGCGTTGGCTGTAGTTTAAACGTACCCGCGCGTCTTTGCCAAATCGTTTCGACACGCTTACGTTTGGCAGAAAGTTGTTGTACTGGTCACTAAACTGCGTCTTCGTCGACTTAAAATCAGCGTCGATCATGGTTCGTTCGTAACGACCACCCAGGTTGAACCCCCACCGGTTGGCTGTTCGCATGCGGAATGACGCATAGGTCGACCAGACGCCCTGCTGGTAAGAAAAGACATTGGCCCGGCGCGCGTCTTCCCGAAAATTCAGTGATCCGTCCGGGGCATTTTCGAGTCGGAAATCGCTGCCCACATCGCGGCGGATGTATTTGCTGCCTACTTCGAGCAGTCGTTGTTTCTTGAGTGAAAACGGGTGCGCATAGTCGGTTTGAATCGTCAACTCGTTTTGCTGGTTCTCGTTCCGGTTTTGTTCCCGGTAATTGATCACCCCATTCTCTGGAAGTGCAAACTGATTCAGCGAGTAGCCGCTCTGCCCGTCGTTCTGGTTATACTGCGCCAGAAACGTGTATTCCTGATCTGAACTGCGCTTGAATCGCTTCGTATAATTGAAGTTCATATCCATGTTGCTGTTCGTGTTCTTACTCTCCGTGTAGCGGCGAAAAGCTTTTACCGTGTCGACACTCTGGCGGGTATCACGGGTAGAGAACGTCGTCCGGTTATCACCTCCAAAGTTGGCATCTACACCAACCCGGTTGAGCGAATCGAGATCATAATCAAGGCTGAACGAGCTGAACAGCGACCGACCGTCGTTGCGATAGGCGCTGCTCTGGGCAATGACACTAAACAACTGCCCGTTGCGGAGGTTCTGTCGCACGTTCTCTGAACTACCATACGAGTTCGTCCAGTTTTCGCCGCCAAACGCCGTGATGCTGAGCTTGTCGCGCTTCATGGTAAAGTTGCCCCCAAGGTTATTGCGCCGGTTGCCCAGTGTTCCGGTTAAGCCGCCCGTCAGGCCCTGTAGCTTGCTTTTGGTGATGATGTTGATCACACCGGCGGTGCCTTCCGAATCATACTTGGCCGAAGGAGCCGTAATCACTTCAACTGATTTGATAAGTTCCCCAGGAATCATTTGCAGGGCCTCACTCACGCTGCGGGCCATGATACTTGACGGCTTTCCGTTGATAAGCACTTTGATGCTGCTACTGCCTTTCAGCTGCACCGTGCCGTCGGGGTCGATGGTCAGCAGAGGCACTTTTTTAAGCACGTCCATAGCCGTGCCGCCCGAGTTGGTCAGGTCTTTCTCGGCATTGTACACCAGGCGGTCATCTTTGTCCTCAATAAGTGCCTTTTCGCTGGTCACCACTACCTCATTCAGCGTCCGGCTATCGGTGCGCATCGAGATGGACCCCAGTAAAATGACCGGGCTGCCAGCGCCAACGCTGACATGCTCAATCACTTTGTTTTCGTAGCCCATAAAGCTGGCCACGACCCGATACGTACCTGGTGCAATGTTACTGATAGTGAACTGCCCCTGCTCGTCGGAGGTAGTCCCGCCAATGGGCTTGTTGGTCAGCGGATTGTAAAGGGCTATTGTCGCAAATTCCACTGGTTTGTTCAGCCCGCCATCAGTTAGGCTGCCACTGATACGCCCACCACCGGTCAGGCTGGGCCGAATTACCGGGGCGGGTGCAGGCGCAACAGAGTCAATGCGTACGGGCCGGATCGAATCGGCTGCTGGCGCCGTCTTTAGCGTGTCAGGGGTCTGGGCCATCGCGTAGGCCGAAGTGAGTGCAAGCAGGAAGGGTAAAAAGTGTTTCATCCGTTGGTTGGAAAGCGCATAAAAGTACCACTGGCAAACACCAAAAGTTTCCTATACCTATCCCTACTCAGAAGCCGGCCAATTCCTATCTGGTGACCAGCGCAACGTACCTGCCCGGATGGGTACGTTACAGTAGCCGACGTAAACCTGGGGCTTTTGTAAAAAATACGCCAGCTTCCTGGCCTTGTGGCTGTACGCCGAACTCACGATGAAACTATGCTTTTTCCTGTGCTGGATTACCGCCCTGACCGCCTCGGCGCAGGTGCCCGTAGATCTGTCTAAGTACGTTAAAAACAGTCCGACAACGATTGGCCGCCAGGGCAACGAACTGGTTGTGAGCTGGCCCGCGGCGGGTAACGAAACCGGACGGTTGATCATTAATCTGGCTGCTGACAAACCACTGTTCAGCCATATCCAACTCGGAAAAGGCGGGCGGTTCACGGAACTGGCTACCAATCTGAATCCGGCGTTTGTGCTGACGGTCGGCAAACGGGACCTGATCTCGCAGAATGGTTGGAACATCTTCTTCGACAAAACCAACAAACTACCCTCCAAAGCCTACGCCGTAGCCCTGACCAAACGGCAGGCCAGTGTGACCACCGTTGGTACCCGAACCGTGTTGCGGGTAGGCGATGCGCAGGCAGCCTCCTTCAGCGGGGCCGTTGAAATTACCGTGTATCAGGGCAGCCCGTTGGTGAATATCGCCGCTGTGATGGCTACGCAGGTCGACTCAACGGCTATTGTATATGATGCGGGGCTGGTGGGAAAGCAACCGGGCTGGACCACGCTTTCGTGGGCAGACACCGACAATAAGCTCCAGCAGATACCCGCCGACCTGACGCAGCCAAACAAGGCGCAGGCCGTGAAGTACCGGACCCTCATAGGCAGCCATGCCAACGGGAGTCTGGCTGTTTTTCCGGCGCCTCACCAATATTTTTACCCACTCGACGAAGCTTTTAACCTGGATTTTACCTGGTTCGGTACGAATTACCGGAGCCTGGTACCTGAGTTTGGCATCGGTATCCGGCAGGATCTGATGGGTGACAAACGTTGGGTGCCCTGGGTCAATGCGCCCCCCGGAACGCAGCAACGGCTCAATTTCTTCTGTCTGCTGAGCACCAGTCAGCCTGCCGTTGCGCTCAACGAGGTAAAGCGATTCACCCATAATGATAAATACCCGGTGGTGGCTGGCCATAAAACCATGTCGAGCCATTTTCACAATGAGTTCGTGATGAAGGTGATTCGGGCGGGGAAGCCGGTGCCCGATACGCCGAACTTCCTGAGTGTATTCAAAAACGCCGGTGTCGACATTGTGCACCTGGCGGAGTTTCACTACACGGCGCATCCCAAAGGACCCGACAGCCTGCGGCTGGCGGAGTTGAACGACCTGCATGCCATGTGTGAACGCTGGTCTGACCCGAGTTTTCTGCTCTTGCCCGGCGAAGAACCCAACGAGTTTCTGGGTGGCCACTGGCTGAGTTTCTTCCCAAAGCCGGTAAACTGGATCATGGCCCGTAAGCCCGGTGCCCCCTTCGTCACCAACGACCCAACTTACGGAACGGTGTACCGGATAGGCGACAAGGCCGATATGCTGAAGCTACTCGAAGCCGAACGTGGACTGGCCTGGACGGCTCATGCCCGCACAAAAGGTTCGACTGGCTTCCCCGACAAGTACAAAGACGAGGCGTTTTACAAGTCGGACCGATTTTTCGGCGCGGCCTGGAAGAATATCCCTGCCGATCTGTCGGAACCCCGACTGAGCCGTCGTGTGCTGGATCTGATGGACGATATGGCCAACTGGGGCTACAAAAAGCACGTCATTGCCGAGGCCGATATCTTCACGATGGAACCGGAAAATGAAACCTACGCGCACCTGAACGTCAATTACCTACAGCTTGATAAGCTCCCCGATTACAAGCAAGGCTGGCAACCTGTACTGGACGCCATGCAGCGGGGGAAATTCTTTGTCACTACCGGCGAAATCATGCTGCCTGCTTTCAGCATTAACGGGAAAGGCGCGGGCGAAACCCTGAACGTACCTGCTGACGGGAAAGCCACCGTGTTGCTGAATGTAGACTGGACGTTCCCGCTCACGTTTGCCGAGATCATCTCCGGCGATGGCAAGCAAGTATATCGGGAGCGCATTGACCTGACCAGCACCCTGCCGTTTGGGAAGCAGCAGTTCCGGTTTACCACCAACCTGAAAAACAAAACCTGGGTACGTCTCGAAGTGTGGGATGCGGCCGTAAATGGGGCCTTTACGCAGCAGATTTGGTTGCAGCCGTAGGAGAGAAGATTAGTCTACGACCAATCTGTTAAGCCGCATTCTGACACGCAATCCGATCTGCCGAAAAGAGGCCAACAAGCAAGTATCAATCCATAAACCGACTGCACCAGTCATGAGTGATCAACAGCTTACCGTCGTTATTGTGGGCATGGGATTCGGCAAAGAATTCATTCCCATCTACCAGAGCCACCCTAATATAAAGGCCGTGGGCATTTGTACCCGCAACCGAAAGACGCTGGACGAACTGGCTGCCAGATTTAATCTGGATCCTGATTTGTGCTTTGAGCGATTTGAGGACGTACCCAGCCGCGCCGATGTTGACGCCATTCACGTGGTGACGCCCGTTCCCGACCACGCCCGTATGGTGCTGGCCTCGCTCAACGCCAACAAGCACACAGCCTGCACCATTCCGATGGCCATGACCGTCGAGGATTGCAAAGCCATTGTCGAAGCTAAGCGGAAAGCTGGTAAGGTGTATATGATGATGGAAACAGCGCTGTACACCCGCGAATTCCTATACGGGCTACAGTTGGCGGAATCAGGCAAACTAGGGCGTATTCAGTTTGTCCGGGGCTCACACATTCAGGATATGAGCATGGAAGGATGGGCAGACTATTGGAGGGGGTATCCGCCAATGCTCAACGGTACTCACGCCATTTCGCCGCTGCTGCGCATCAACAATACCACGGCCGAAACGGTCGTTTGCCACGGCTCGGGTCGGCTGAGCGACGACCTTGCCAGCCGCTATGGGTCACCATTTGCCGTTGAAACGGCCACGTTTACGCTCAAAGATTCAGACGTTGTGGCCGAGGCTACCCGCTCTCTGTTCGATGTGGTGCGGCAATACCGCGAGAGCTACGATGTGTATGGGACCAACATGTCATTTGAGTGGGAACAGCTTCAGGATGAAACGCATGTGATCTTCGACGGTGGCGAAAACGCGAAGCGCATCAGCGTACCTGATACCGACGAACTGCTGATTGAACCGATCAAGCACTTTACCCGGCGCGAAAAGATCGACGATCCCAATCACGTTTCGTTTTTGCAGGGTGCTGGTCACGGAGGCTCGCATCCGCATCTGGTGCAGGAGTTTGTAGCCGCCATCGTGGAGGGACGCGACTCTGCCGTTGATGCCGAACTGGCGGCCAATTACACCCTAGCCGGTATCTGCGCCCATGAGTCGGCCATGAAAGGTGGCGAACGCATTACTATTCCCCGCTTTTAACCGGTTTGATTCCGCTAACGGTTCGCAAACAGAACCGGCGAATGTCGTAAGTAGCCCCTTTTTGGCTGTACATCACAGTTCTAGGTAAGCGGTAAGGCATTGATCGACAAGTCGTTGTTGCCGGGTACGTTGCTTGCTAGTGCTGGGCAGTAAAAAAGCCGGGTACGTTCTTCATGCTTCATTCAGTAACTTGTCGGCCTGAGCCTGTCGAGGGGCAGGTATACGCAAAGGTCAATTCAGCTTGTATGATCAATACCATAATTTTTGATTTGGGTGCGGTGCTCATCGATTGGAATCCCCACTACCTGTACCAGACAATTTTCGAAGACGAAGCCGAACGGCACACGTTTCTCAACACAGTGTGCACTCCGGCCTGGAACGAAGAACAGGACGGTGGCCGGTCATTACAGGAAGCTACCGACTTATTGCTCACGCAGTTTCCAGAGCATGAAACGGCCATTCGGGCGTTTTATGGCCGCTGGACCGAAATGCTGGGTGGACCAATTCAGGGCACGGTCGATATTTTTTCGGAATTGAAAGCGACAGGCCAGCTTAAGTTTTACGCCCTGACCAACTGGTCGTCTGAGACGTTCCCAATTGCGCAGGCTCAATATGAGTTTCTAAACTGGTTTGACGGCATCGTGGTGTCGGGTGAAGAGAAAGACCGTAAGCCGTTTGCTTCGTTCTACAACACCTTACTGACGCGGTACGGCGTTGAACCTGCCGAGGCCCTGTTCATCGATGATAATCTGAGAAATGTAAAAGCCGCCGAGGCACTGGGTATACATAGTGTGCACTTCACCTCGCCCGATGCCCTTCGGACAGAGTTGATTCAACACGGTCTGTTGCCTGCCGCAGTCTGATTGTTCCGGCGGCGTGTCATGCGGTCTTTTTATCAGGTAGCCTATGCAGGGCTACCTTTTTTTGTCTAGTACAGGCAGGTGATTCAGGAGCTGGCAGTGCCAGTATACAGCGCCAGCATACTAGGTACGTTGCCATACTTTACTCTGTGTATAAATGAGAAATCTGAGCGGCGTTTTTCGGTGTACATGGTCCGTTAACTCACAATTGTACAACCACATCCCGGTAGGATTCTACAGACTCGGTAATCCATCATTTTACTGCATTTTGGGGAACAACAGCTCATTGTTTTTGGTCTTTATTCAGGGGCGATTAGCTTCTCAACTATAAGCATGGCAAAACGAAAAGACGCGCACGTTCAATCGTCAGACGTTATTTTAATAGGAGCGGGCATCATGAGTGCAACGCTCGGGGTAATGCTCAAAGAGTTAAATCCAGACATTACCATCCAAATTTTTGAGCGGCTCGATCAGGCCGCTGCTGAGAGTTCCGACGCCTGGAACAACGCTGGGACCGGCCATTCAGCTTTCTGCGAACTCAATTATACGCCTGAGCGCGAAGATGGCACGATCGAAACATCAAAAGCCGTAAAGATTGCCGAGTCGTTCGAGCAGTCGAAGCAGTTTTGGGCGCACCTGGTCGAGGCCGGATTCCTGAAAGACGCCCCGAACTTCATCCGTCCCATTCCGCACATGAGTTTTGTCTGGGGAGAAGATAACGTGTCGTATCTGCGCCGTCGTTACGAGGCCTTGACCCAATCGCACCTGTTTCAGGGCATGCAGTATACGGAAGATAAAGGCACAATTGCCGACTGGACGCCGTTGGTAATGGATGGGCGTGACCCTGGCCAGCCTGTAGCCGCTACCCGGATGGATATGGGGACTGACGTGAATTTTGGTACCCTGACTCGGGCCATGTTCCGCCGCCTAGAAGAGATGCCGGGCGTGTCGATTCACTTTGCCCACGATGTACACGAAATCTGGCGGTCAAAAACGCTGGGTGGCTGGAAGATCGAGGTCGAGAACGTAACGACCGGGGCGAGCCGCGATGTGCATGCCAAATTCGTCTTCATTGGCGCTGGCGGTGGTTCGCTGCGGTTGCTCGAAAAGTCAGCTATTCCCGAAAGCCGGGGCTATGGCGGTTTCCCTGTCAGCGGTCAGTGGCTGCGTTGCCTTAACCGCGACATCATCGAACGCCATCAAGCCAAAGTGTATGGTAAAGCATCGGTTGGCGCACCTCCTATGTCAGTTCCACACCTCGACACGCGGATGATCGACGGTAAGCGCGAGTTGTTGTTTGGACCATACGCCGGTTTCTCGACGAAATTCTTGAAGAACGGCTCGTACTCCGACCTGCCCAAGTCGATCCAGATGAGCAATCTGGCGCCGATGATGATGGCTGGTCTGCACAACATTTCGCTGACCAAGTACCTGATTCAGCAGGTTATGCAATCGCCGGAAGACAAGCTGGCCGCGCTGCGCGAATACTTCCCCGAAGCCCAATTGAAAGACTGGGAACTGGAAATTGCCGGTCAGCGGGTACAGGTGATCAAGAAGGACGATGAAGAAGGAGGCGTGCTCGAGTTTGGTACCGAGGTAGTGAGTGCCGCCGACGGTAGCATTGCAGCGTTGCTTGGTGCCTCTCCGGGTGCATCGACCGCCGTCTCGATCATGATCGACCTGCTGAACAAGTGCTTCCCGACAGAAATGCAATCGGCCGATTGGCAGGAGAAATTCCGGATCATGATTCCAAGCTTCGGGCAGTCGCTGGCCAAAGATGCCGCCCTGACGCAGCAGATGCGCGAACACACAAGCCGTGTTCTCGGCTTAACACAATACGAGTTCACGGCGTAACTACAGGTAAGGCACAGTTTGCTGCGTTACTCCTAAGCATACCACTAATAAAAAGCCTCTGCTGAT
Source organism: Fibrivirga algicola (assembly GCF_011742925.1). Lineage (GTDB taxonomy): Bacteria > Bacteroidota > Bacteroidia > Cytophagales > Spirosomataceae > Fibrella > Fibrella algicola. The sequence continues at coordinate 10,862 of NZ_WAEL01000011.1, read as the reverse complement.
GTTCAGCAGAGGCTTTTTATTAGTAATGATTATTACGGACTGAGGTCCTTGCTACACGCGTTCAACTTTAACCTTCAGTACGAATTCATCCATCTCGATTTCGACCGACGAGCCGTTGAGGCCCGTTACCAGATCGAGCGAGACAGCCTGTACTTCCTGCTGGATGTAGCCTTTGTTAGCTTCTACGGCGGCAGTCAGAAGGTCATTGTTCCGTTCGAGTTCGATGCGAATCTTATCGGTAACGTCGAACTGCTGATCTTTCCGCAGGTTCTGAATCCGGTTCACCACATCGCGGGCAATGCCTTCGCGGCGTAGCTCGTCAGTCACATTTACGTCGAGGGCTACCGTCAGTGGGCCGTCGGTGGCAACAACCCAGCCCGGAATGTCTTCGGTCAGCACCTCCACGTCAGACAGCGTGATGGCAAAGCCCGCCAGGTCGATCTGCTGGGTACGTTCCAGTTCGGCCAGTTGGTCGCTGCTCATACTGGTGATGGCTGCCGCCACGTCTTTCATCTGCTTGCCGAATTTAGGACCAAGTGCTTTGAAGTTTGGCTTCACTTTCTTGGTCAAAATTCCGCTGGCATCGTCGACGAACTCAACTGCCTTCACGTTTACTTCCGACTGAATGATCGGCGCAACGTGCTCGATCTGCCGCCGCGTGTCGGGCGTAAGCACCGGAATCAGCAGGCGCGACAGGGGCTGACGAACTTTCAGCTTGTGTCCTTTCCGCAGGCCATGCACCATCGAGCTGATCTGTTGCGCCAGTGCCATCGACGTTTCCAGGTCAGTATCGATCCATGACTCATCGGCGGTTGCCCAATCGGTGAAGTGGATCGACTCGTGTTTGAATGGCGTATTTCGGGCAATCGATTCGTCGCGAACGCTGTCGGTCAGGCTCCGATAGAGCCAGTCGGCGTAGAACGGCGCAATGGGAGACATCAGCTGAGCTACGGCTGCCAGGCAGTGTTGCAGGGTTTGGTAAGCGGCGCGTTTATCTGCGCTTATCTCACCGTTGGCCGAAACCCCGGTCCAGAAGCGGCGGCGACACAGCCGAACGTACCAGTTCGAGAGTTGATCATTCACAAAATCCTGCACCAGGCGGCCAGCCTTCGTGGGGTTGTACCCGTCGAACTGCTCCGTTACTTCCTTGATCAGCGTATTCAGCTTCGACAGGATCCAGCGATCCAGTTCGGGCAGTTGCTCACGTGGAATCCGGTCGAACTGTTCGATCGTGTACCCGTCGAGGTTGGCGTACAGAGCGAAGAAATTATATGTGTTTGTCAGCGTACCGAAGAAGCGGCGCTGCACTTCGGCAATACCGTCGAGGTTGAACTTCAGGTTGTCCCAGGGCTCGGCGTTGGTGATCATGTACCAGCGTGTGGCGTCGGCTCCATACGTACCCAGCGTCTCGAACGGGTCGATGCCGTTGCCAAGCCGCTTCGACATCTTGTTGCCGTTCTTGTCCAGCACCAGGCCCGTCGATACTACGTTTTTAAACGCAACCGAATCGAACAGCATCCCCGCAATGGCGTGGAGCGTAAAGAACCAGCCGCGCGTTTGGTCAACGCCTTCCGAAATGAAATCAGCCGGGAATGACCGCTCGAATACGTCCTGGTTCTCGAACGGATAGTGCCATTGGGCATACGGCATGGCCCCCGAATCGAACCAGACGTCGATCAGGTCGGGCTCGCGCTGCATTACCTGACCGTCTTCCGAAACCAGGAAAATCTCATCGGAGTAGGGGCGGTGCAGATCGAACGTACCGGCGGCGTGGGCGGCCAGGAACGACTCGTTCTTAGCGCGCTGCTCATCGGTCAAGACATCGGTTGCCAGTGCTTCCCACACGTACCCACGAAGTTCTTCCACCGACCCAATGCACACTTCGGCCTGCTGCACGCCGGCAGTAGCTTCGCTGCGCCAGATCGGCAGGGGCGTACCCCAGAACCGGCTTCGGCTCAGGTTCCAGTCGACCAGATTCTCGAGCCAGTTACCAAAACGGCCGGTACCCGTGCTTTCGGGCTGCCAGTTGATGGTCTTGTTCAATTCAACCAGCCGGTCTTTCACGGCTGTTGTTTTGATGAACCAGCTATCGAGCGGATAGTAGAGAATGGGTTTATCCGTGCGCCAGCAGTGCGGGTACGGGTGCTCGTATTTCTCGACCCGGAACGCCTTATTCTCTTCTTTCAACTGAATGGCGATCAGCACATCCGTTGGCTTGAAATCAGGATCGGCGCGTTCTTCGTCGCTGTAGTATTCTTCCTTCACGTACCGACCGGCATAGTCGGTGATTTCGGCGACAAACCGGCCCTGACGATCCACAACGGGTACGTCTTTGCCTGTCTCGTCTTTCACCATGATCGCCGGGATGCCGTTCTGCTGCGATACACGGAAGTCATCGGCTCCAAACGTTGGCGAGGTGTGTACTACACCCGTGCCATCTTCGGTGGTCACAAAGTCGCCCAGGATCACGCGGAATGGTTTACCCTCGCTGGGGGCTGGCTGCACATACGGCATCAGCTGCTCGTATTCAATTCCTTCGAGGTGCTGCCCTTTAAACTCCGACACCAGCGACCACGGAATGACTTTGTCGGCTGGCAGATAGGCGTCGAATGCCGCCAGACTTTTGTCTGACTCTATTTTCGCCTTCTCGCTAAACCAGCGGCTCACCAGGTTTTTCGCCAGCACCACATGCACCAGCCGATGCGTGTAGGGGTTGATCGTTTTCACCAGCACGTAGTCGATGTTGCCACCCACGGTCAGGGCCGAGTTGGCGGGTAAGGTCCAAGGCGTGGTTGTCCAGGCCAGGATGTACACGTCGGCATCGTTGGAGTCGAAAAACAGGAAGCCCGATTTGCCGTTGGGCTTCACCTTAAACTGGGCCACGATGGTTGTATCCCGCACATCGCGATACGTACCCGGCATATTCAGCTCATGCGAGCTCAGACCCGTTCCCGCTTTTGGTGAAAAGGGCTGAATCGTATAGCCTTTATAGAGTAACCCCTTGTCGTACAATTTCTTCAGGAGCGACCAGACCGACTCAATGTAGTCGTTTTCGTAGGTCACATAGGGGTTGTCGAGGTCAACCCAGTACCCCATTTTCTCAGTCAGGTCGTTCCACAGGTCGGTAAAACGCATTACCGTTTCACGGCATTTCTGGTTGTAGTCCTCAACGCTGATCGTTTTGCCGATATCGTCTTTGGTGATGCCGAGTTCCTTCTCTACCTGCAGCTCGATGGGCAGGCCGTGGGTGTCCCAGCCGCCCTTGCGGTCGACCTGAAAGCCCTGAAGGGTTTTGTAGCGGCAAAAAATATCTTTAATCGTCCGGGCCATCACGTGGTGAATGCCGGGCATTCCGTTGGCCGAGGGCGGACCTTCGTAAAACGTAAATGTCGGCTGTCCGTCACGGAGTTTTACCGACTGTTCAAACGCATGGGTACGCTTCCAGTGGTCCAGCACATCGCTGGCCAGTTGGGCGTAGTCAAGATTCTTATATTCGTTATAGATCACGGCGTAACGCAGGTCGTTTCAGGGTGCAAAGATACGGCTTCTTCTAAACCTATAAGGTCTGAAAAACAGGATAGGTTTCCAGGCATTAGATTTCAATTAGTGCGATTGGGCCGGGAAAACTAATGCTCTACTCTATACGTTTTATAGATAGTAAACAATCAACGTTTTATCTATGAAAAGGAAAGGAGTATGGCGGCAACCCGTTCGGGGTCTGGCCGCTGCTGCTATTGCGCTAAGCCTGGGTTTGGGGCTGTCGGCCTGTAGCACATCCGCAACTGATGACCTGAGCCCACAGGACTCGAACGTCATCATTACCAATTACGACCGGCAGGCCGATTTTAGCCAATATGCTACGTTTAGCTTGCCCGATTCTGTGCTGGTTGAATCGAACGACCGGTATACCCAGTCGTCGTTACCAACCGAACAGCGGTTTGTTTCCCGTCTGGCCACTGAGTTAACCAATCGGGGTTTCCGCCGGGTAGCCGCCGGTCAGCCAGCCGACCTGGGTGTTGCCGTTACGCGGGTAAACAACCGGTATACGGGCGTGTCCGTCAATCCATATGCTGGTTACTATAGCAACTATTGGGGTGGTTTTGGTGGCGGCTTCGGCGGTTTTTATGATCCGCTCTACTCACCGGGCTATTACCAGTATTATCAGGTAGCCGACCAATTCTGGCGTATCCAGATTGTCGATTTGAAAAATCGGCCAATCACCACGCCTACGACTGATCCGAACGCCCCGCAAAACCAGCTGCGCGTGTTGTACATGGCCGAAGCGCGGGGGAACGGTATTTTCGACGACAACGCCGTTGATCAACTGATCGCCGACACTTTTGCGCAGTCGACCTACCTGCGCCCAACTCGTTAAGACATCCTTATGAAACTCACTCACTTGCTAACGGCTTCCCTGCTGTTAGCCTCTTCTATGGCGTGGGCGCAGATCCAGCCAATGCCCGGTAACCCCGATTATGGGAAGGGCAATGAACGCAATGCCTACAATCTGATCCAGGAATCGACTTATAACCGGTACGTTACCTTCAACGGATCGGTACGGTACGGAATCGGTATGCCGATAGGTACGTCGCGGAATTACATCGACAAGTTGTCGCCAGCCAACGTAATTGCGACGATGGAATGGCAGTTTCCGCAGCAGTTCTCACTGGGCTTGCAAACGGGCTACCAATACAGCCAGCAACGGTTACCCCGTGCGGTTTACGAGCTGGGCGATGAAACGATCTCGGCTGTACAAACCCGTACGCTGACCATCACCCCGGTGATGGCAACGGCCGCTTATTATTTTGCCGATCCGGCCGCCGCTATCCGGCCCTATGTGCAACTGGCGGGTGGCGGTGCCTTTGTGAACTACACCAATTTTTATGGTACGCTCTCTGACGGTAATAAGAAGTTTGCTGGAGCCGTTGCGCCCGCCATTGGTCTGAAAGTCTTTGGCAAACGCGAAGGCGGTCTGGGTGGTGAAGTGCAGGCCCAGTACCAGAATGTGTTCTACAACTACAATGAAATCAACAACGCCCAGAACCTGATGCTATCCGCTGGTCTGACGTTCCGGTTTTATTGAAAAATAAGGTTGAGGTTTGACGTTACGCTGCCTGACCACGAACTGGTTGGTTAGCAGAGCAACGTCAAACCTCAACCTTATTTCCCTCCTTTCGGATGGGCCTGATCGTGGGCTTTTTTAAGTTGGTCCAGACCAGTGTGTGTGTAGATCTGGGTGGCGGCTAAGCTGCTGTGGCCCAGGAGATCTTTGATAGCGTTTAAGTCGGCCCCCCGGTTGAGCAGATGCGTGGCAAACGTATGGCGCAACACGTGGGGGCTTTTTTTCTCCAGCGTAGTTACCAACGAGAGATACTTGTTTACGATGCGCTGAATAAGCACGGGGTAAGCGGCAATCCCCTTGTCGCTGACAATCAATGTGCTGGGGTCTGCTTTGCCGTCGAAGAAACTCGATTTCTGCTGTTGATACTGCTCAATCAACGCAAACAGGGGCGGCGTGAGTGGAACAATGCGGTGCTTGTTGCGCTTGCCTAAAACTGTGATGGTGTGGTCGTACAGATTTACGTCGGTGGGTTTCAGGCCGGTGAGTTCGCTGAGACGGATGCCGGTTCCATAGAGCAGTTCGAGCACCAGTTTATCGCGAAGGCCAATAAAATCGTCGGGGAACTCGATATCATCTAGCAGGGTCGCCATGGGCTTCTCTTCCACAAACGTTGGCAGCTTCTTGCTCATCTTCAAAGCCACAATTTTCTGCATCGGGTCGATGCCAATCTGCTGGCGGCGCAGTAGATAGCCGTAGAAGCTACGCAGCGTAGCGATCTTTCGGTTTACCGTCGATTTGTCGAGTTGGGTTTCAACCAGGTGTACGATCCAGGCGCGGATGAGCAAATGGTCGGCCTGCGCGGGGGCAACGCTGTTATGGTGTTCCTGCAAAAATTCGGTGAACTGGAGCAGGTCATTTTCATACGCCACAAGCGTGTGGTGGCTCAGCCGCTTCTCGTAGCGGATATGCTGTAAAAAATCAGAACCGGAATTCGCCGGCGGTAGAGGAGGAACGGGCTGCATATGAATAGAACGAAGATACGTATCGATTCACAAAACCTGGTACACCTATACTGCCGGAAAATTCCGGTTCAAACAACGGGCATCGATCAACAGCGACCGACTATTGCTGCGTGTGGTTGCCGTACATTTTTTCTTTGTAGGCAGCGCGAATGACGTCCTTGCGACGGCTGATCGAAGGCTTCTGGAAAGCAGTGCGTGAGCGTAGTGAACGCAACACCCCTGTTTTCTCGAATTTCTTCTTGAACCGCTTCAGGGCTTTGTCAATCGACTCGTTTTCTTTTACGTTAATGATAATCATGTAATACCGGTATTTTTGTGTTTTGCAAAACGGACTGCAAAGATAGCAAATCTGCTACATGAAACAAGCGGTGATAGACCTCGGAACCAACACGTTCCACCTGATGATTGTTCAAAAAAATGCCGATTCTGACCGGAATGGGGCCTACCAGACCCTCTTTCGAGAAAGCAGACCCGCCAAAATAGGGCGGTCGTCGGCGGCAGGTGGCGGAATAAATCAGCGCATTATCACCGACGAAGCCATGGAGCGCGCGCTGGGTGTTCTTACTTACTTCCGCACGGTGCTCGACCAGCACGAAATAAATCCGGCCGATGTGGCGGTCTACGGAACCAGCGCCATCCGCGTAGCGCAAAACCAACAGGCATTTGTCGACCGGATCCGGCAGGAGACCGGGCTGGCGATTCGGGTTATTTCGGGCGATGAAGAAGCCGGGCTGATCTACCAGGGGGTACGTTCGTCGGGCGCTATTCCGGCCGGTGCCACAGCCATGGTGATGGACATTGGCGGCGGCAGCGTTGAATTCATTATCGGGAACGACAGCCGGATCTTCTGGAAGCAAAGCTTTGAGATTGGCGGTCAGCGGCTCATGGAGCGGTTTATGGGCGAAGCAGACGTTATCAGCCCGGCCTCGGTAAACCGGATGGCCTCGTTTTTTCAGGAGCAGTTACTTCCGTTAACTAACGCCGTGCATCAATACCAGCCTACCGTACTGGTGGGCTCGTCGGGCTCGTTTGATACGCTGGTCGACATGTATTTTCATGAGCAGACAGGTACATGGCCACCTTCCGAACAGGCCGCTTTTACCTTGCCCATCGCCGATTTCTACCATTTCTACCAACTGCTGATCGAGCGAAACCACGACCAGCGGATGGCGCTCCCCGGCATGATCGAACTGCGGGTTGATATGATCGTCGTAGCCGTTTGCCTGATCGATTTCGTGCTCCGGTCATACGGCATCAGCGCGATGAGCGTATCGACTTATGCGTTGAAGGAGGGAGCCCTGGTTTGACAAAAGGAGGTGAACCCCTTTTAGTTGGGCGAGTAATGTTGCAGATACGATACCAGCCGGTCGAAATTCATGGCTTCGTAGGCGTTCTGTGACTGGCGGCTGAGTTGGTGCCGGTACAAATCGATCAGGCCCAGGAAATGCGGGTTGTGGGTCAGGCTGGCAACGGTTAGCCCTTTGTAGCAACGGAATGTTTGGTTATACACAAACGGACACGGTTGCGCCGGATTCTCGTTCAGAATCGTATCCAACGTACCCAGCGAGATCGACTTCTCGATCAGGTCAAAGCCTGTTTCAATGAAGAAATCGGTGATCTGTGTGCAGACCGAATCCAGTTCGCTGTCTGTACGGATGCTGTAGCGCGGCGGATTCACCTGCTTGTATTTACCAATCGAAATCAGCAGGGTATTAGCGTCGGGCCGGAAGTCGGTGAGTGTCGGCAGAAATTGCTGGGCGATCTGCTCTACCTGTTCGTTCCGACAGCCAAAATTGACGTCGAGCAGGGTAGTGGGGCCGTAGTAGGATGGCGACAGAATGATGTTCTGGAAACCGGTTGGAGTCGCTCGGCGAAACTGCTTTTTTTCGGGAAGCAATGCAAAGTCGTATTGCCCAAAAAATCGGGCTAATTGCCGGTACAGGCTCGTTTCAAAAGGCGTTAAAGTCATGGCCCTGGTAGAACCCGCTGGTTCCGATAGCAAGCGTTGTACGGAATATCTCCTGAACTTCTGTGTAATCTGACGACAAGTTAACTGATTTTGTTTATATCTGTTTAAACAGACTGATTCAATAGACTAATAATGCAAATCGTTCAAAAATCGCTGGTTTTCACCGATAATTGACGGCAACGATCCCCCAATTTTAGTCCGCCGATCAGCGCCAAATCAGGTGTGGGAGACATGTCTGAAGTCTGCTTTCAGTCTGGCACAGTTAAGCCGTTAACCAGCGCCCCGGCAGTGATCAGACAGCCCTGCCTGATCACTGCCGGGGCGCTGTTGTTTAAGTAGTGTACCTGTAACCCTGATCGTTGCCGACCATTCCTACTGGGCCAGATACCCCCCGTCGACCGGGTAATACGAACCCGTTACAAAGGACGCCTTGTCAGAGGATAGCCAGCACACCAGTTCGGCCACTTCGTCGGCTTTGCCTAACCGACCAATTGGGTGAAGGCCAACGAGCATCGATTTCACGTCGGCTGGTAGCGTGCCTAACAGGGGTGTGTCGATGTAGGCCGGGCCAACGGCATTGATGCGAATGTGTTTGGCCGCATTTTCAATGGCAGCGGCGCGGGTGAGACCCACGATCGCGTGCTTCGAAGCCACGTAGGCGGGTGATTGGGCCGTGCCTACCTGACCGAGAATAGAGGCCATATTGACGATAGACCCGGAGCCGCCCTGTTGTAACATGACTTCCAATTCGTACTTCAAGCAATAAAACACACTGTTGAGGTTGACGTTGATGACCTGTTGCCAACCGGCAATTGAGTAGTCGGCCGTTGGGTTTATTTCGCCCCCAATTCCCGCATTGTTGAACGCAATATCCAGGCGACCAAACGCACTGACAGTTGCCTGTACCAGTTGCTGGCACTGCACCGGATCACTTACGTCTGCCTTGGTAAATCGGGCGTTGATCCCGGCTTTTGTTAATTCCTCCACCACCTGCTGGCCTGCTACTTCATGTATATCAGACAGCATAACGCTGGCGCCCAACTGACCGTAGAGGGTTGCGGTTGCCTTACCGATGCCAGAGGCTGCGCCAGTTACCAGGGCGATCTTATTGGTCAAATACTTGTCCATATTTCGTTGACTAGGCAATTGGCCTGTTTGTGGCATGCTGCCTGTTGCGTGTGTACCAGGTTATGGTGGCAAAGCACGTCGATGGAAAACTGCTCATCAATGACGGCTCGCACCTGGCGAGCTGACGAAAATCAGACCCAGGCGGATCAAGGTCACGTGTGGCAGGGAGGTACCGGATGAAACCGTCGTTGCCGCATATGCTCGTGGTTGGCAACGGGCATGCTGATGCGAATCAGATAACTGACTGATTTACAGCAGTAGTTAAGTTTGATGGACAAGCTACGTTTGTTGTGGGTCAGCAGATTGTTGGCCGTTGATGGTCCCCCAAATCTCTCGTCGATGAAATTGCTCCTCAACCTGATGATGCTACTGAGCTTGTGCGGTGGCCTGCTGTCCTGTCTCGACCATCGCGGCATTGCCCCCGTTAACGAGCAACGTACCCGACTAAAACGCCGATTCATTGAATCGATCAGTTCAGACACCGGATTGCCCACTGTCTCCAGTGTCGAATTCAGCTACGACTCGCTAAACCGGCTGGTTGGCGTACTCGTATGCGACAACGAGAAGAATGGGCCTTCAACCCCGATTCTTCACAGCGTGTTGCGCTACGATGCGCAGGGAAAGCTGCTGGACGAAACGTATGTGGATGAGCCAGGTGGTCTGGACTATTCACGACACTATACCTACGAATACGACTCTACCAACCGGATTGCCCGCGTCTATGATCGCAACAATGTAGTGATGGTCTTTACCTACGACGCGCAAAATCGGGTAACTGGCCGAACAACGTACACGTATAATTATGGTACCTACCTGGGTACTGTGCTGGCGTTGCGCACATTTGAGTTGTACGACCTCGACGCGGCAAATAATATCAGTCTATATCGGCAGACATACGTTGGCGTGCGGGGACAAGGCTATTCTACCTTCCGCCGTCAAATAGAAGCCACGTTTGATCACTACCCGAATCCGACCTATCACCTGCCTACGATGGTCGTCTATCAACTGGCCACGGTCACCAGGTTGTTCAGTGCCAACAATCCGATGGTAGAAACGCAGTATGAGACCACGGAATTGACGGGTGAATTTCCTGCGGGGAGCGCCAAGCTAGTGACCACCCATGACCGGGAATACCAGAACGGGTTATTGGTAAAAGACACCGTTAGCCACGTGTTTTTTACGCTTGTGTACCGCTACGAATACGAACAGTACTAGGTGCAGGCCATCTTGAGCGTAGCGCCAGTTGGGTCATTACGCCGGGAATAAGGAAACTTTTGACGGCTGCTCCCGGTTATATAGGTACATTAACTGGGGGCGACTGGAATTGACAGCTTGCCGAAAGTGCGTGTAAGCATGCCGGGAGTTGACGGTATTTCCCGCCCAAACAAGCCGTCAAAACAATAACTGGCGAATATAACTACGCCATGGCTGCTTAATCCGGAGGGTTTAGCAAATGCCATCGTCTCCCCGACCTACGTGCTGCCGGTTGGATCAGGAGGCGTCGACTCGCAGCGCTGGCTTCGATAATCATTGTGACAAGAAGCGAGACAAAACAATGTACGGTTGTCAGTAGGCCTGTTGTGAGCCAGCTGCCCGCCCGACAATTCCAATCACAACTAAGCATGTAGAAAGCGCGACGCTTTCCTTGACTGGACCAGGGTTCAAATCCCTGCGTCTCCAC
>NZ_WAEL01000010.1 GCF_011742925.1 Fibrivirga algicola | reverse complement strand
CGTTGGCCGGAAGAAGCCAGCGTCCAGGGTGGTGTTGCTCTCACCCGACGACAGGGTCACCGCCAGAGTCCGCCCTGTGATCGGATCCGCGTCAGAGTCCAGACTAGCGTCCGTTCCAGACAGAGGAGCCGTCGCTGACAGACCCGCCGGGGCCGTGAAGCCCACCGCGTAGCTGTTGCTCGAACCAGGGGTCAGCCCTGTGAACGAGTACAGACCGTTGACATCCGTGGTGGTCGTAGCGATAGCCGAACCGTTTTGGTAGAGGGTCACTACCACACCTGGGATGGCCGTGTCACCCGTATTCTGGATACCATCGCGGTTCGTGTCGTTAAACACGTAATCGCCGAGGGAGGCTGGCTTGAAGAAACCAGCGTCCACCGTGGGGTTGAACTCGTCAGCTGTCAGTGAGTACACACCCGTCAGACCCGTTAGCTTATCCGCGTCCGAATCCAGGGCATCATCGCTGCCCACATTTGCCAGTGTCGGCATGTACCCAGCCGGCTGCCCGAAGCCTACCACGTATGGTGTAGCAGGGGTCAGCCCTGTGAACGAGTACAGACCTGAGCTGTTGGTCGTGGTCGTCGCGATAGCCGAGCCGTTGGTGTAGAGGGTCACCACTACACCTGGGATGGCTACGTCACCCAGATCCTGAATGCCGTTGGCATTCTTATCCTCGAAGACATAGTCACCCAAGCCCGCCGTTGGCTGGAAGAAGCCAGCATCCAGGGTGGTGTTGCTCTCCCCGCTGCTCAAGGTCACCGCCAGAGTCAGGCCTGTGATCGGATCCGCGTCTGAGTCAAGGCTACCGTTCGTTCCAGATAGTGGTGCAGTTGCAGATAATCCTGCGGGAGCCGTGAAGCCCACGCTATACGAATTCGATGAACCCGGCGTCAAACCCGTGAATGAGTAGAGCCCCGATGCATCAGTCGTAGTCGTAGCGATAGCCGACCCGTTCTGGTAAAGGGTTACAACTACACCCGGTATAGCCAAGTCACCTACGTTCTGTATACCATCGCGATTCACGTCGTTAAACACGTAATCGCCGAGGGAGGCAGGCTTAAAGAAACCAGCGTCCACGGTAGGATTGAACTCGTTAGCTGTCAGCGAGTACACACCCGTCAGACCCGTTAGCTTGTCAGCATCTGAGTCCAGGGCATCATCGCCACCCACGTTCGCCAGCGTTGGCACGTACCCAGCCGGCTGACCGAAGCCCACCACATATGGCGTAGTCGGCGTCAGCCCTGTAAATGAGTATAGACCTGAGCTGTTGGTCGTAGTGGTAGCGACAGCTGAGCCATTGGTGTAGAGGGTCACCACTACACCTGGAATGGCCACGTCACCCAGATCCTGAATGCCGTTGGCATTCTTGTCTTCGAAGACATAGTCACCCAAGCCCGCGGTCGACTGGTAGAAACCAGCATCCACCGATGTGTTACTCTCGCCGCTACTCAGCGTTAGCCCCGCCGTCAGTCCCGTAATTGGGTCAGCGTCAGAGTCCAACCCATCGAAGCCTATGTTGGCCGAGGTCGACTCGAAGCCTGCTGGGGCAGAGAAGCCTACCGAGTAGGTATTCGATGTACCTGGCGTCAGCCCCGTAAACGAGTAGAGACCGGTCGCGTCGGTCGTGGTCGTGGCGATAGCCGACCCGTTCTGGTAGAGGGTCACCACTACATTTGGAATCGGCGTATCACCTGCGTCCTGGATCCCGTCGCGGTTAGCGTCGTTAAATACATAATCACCCAGTGAGGCAGGCTTGTAGAAACCAGCATCAAGGGTGGGGTTGAATTCGCCGGCTGCCAGTGTCACTGACAACGTATTACCAGTGAGCGGGGCGGCATCTGAATCTTTAGATGCGTCGGTTCCCGATAATGGTGTAGTTGCTATAAAACCAGCCGGCGTAGTGAAACCAACACTGTAGCTATTCGACGTACCTGGCGTTAGACCAGTAAATGAGTACGCACCCGCTACATCGGTAGTAGTAGTGGCGATGGCGGTACCATTGAGGAACAGCGTTACCGTTACACCAGGAATAGCGACGTCGCCCGCATCCTGAATACCGTTGCGATTTTTGTCTTCAAATACGAAGTCGCCCAGTGACGACGTCAATCCTGGGTTGACCAGAATATTACAGCAGTTGCTTACATCGCAACCGTTCAGTTTGCCGCTAAACGAAAAAATGCCGGGCGCCTTTATAAGGAGGTTCCCATCTGCATCAACGCTTGCCTCAGTAGTTGAGGCCGAAATCGGATTCCCGTTAACAAACCACGTAACGGCAGTAAAACCGGTTGGCTTGTCAACAATGTATTCGTCACCAGCATACCAAGTAAGCGGTACCGAAAAGCAGGCGTTGTCATAATCATCTTCGACCAGTGACCCATTGCCCGGAATCGAGTTGGTATCCGTTCCGTCCATGGACGCAATTTCGGCCGAGTTAAACGCCACACCCTCTCCATCAACCCGAACGCTGATCTGTAAGGTTACCGTTTGTCCGGGGTTTACTGAGCCCACTGTCCAGCTACCGGTGGAGCTGGCAGTAGAAAACGTAAACCCGCCAACCGAAGCGGTAGATGAGAGGTACGTAGATAAGCCCGGCGTCATTGACTCGCTCACCACTACACTGGTTGCCGTTGCCGACCCCATGTTGGTAACCGCGACCGTGTAGGTAACGACTTCGCCTAAAGCTGGCGCGGCATTACTGATCGTTTTCTCGAGTTTCAGATTGACCCCTGCTGTCTGCGCGTAAGCCCCTACAGCGAGACCCAGCAGCATACAGGTAGCTACCGTGACCCGCCCTAGTACCGACACCCTGCCAGAGACAGCAGGAGTAGTTCGCTTATGCAGAAAAGCGATCAAATACGCCCAAAAGGGGCTTATCCGACGCAAAAACTGGTTTTGTAAAATTAGATCATTCATTGCAAGCGGGAGAATAGGTATGCTGGATAGGTGGCCAAACTGTATCTGTCTGGATCGAAAGTCAGGTGGTTCTGTCCACCGAGGAGGCCTATCAGGCCGATTACCCGTTGCTGGATGAGCTGAAAGCCCGCCAGGTTGATGAGTTGCATTTAGCTGTCTGAACTGTAATGAAAAGCTCTTCGCAGAAAGCAGGCAGCTCAACTGGAGGATCAGTCGTTCAAAAAAGTGAAGCAATTGGCCTTTGAACGCCGATTGAATCCGTGTATTTCGAAGTGTATTCAGAGCTGAAGCGGCCTTGATAAGGACAGTATTCAGTGTAGACGTCACAATCATCTGCGATGGAATTAGAAGCGATTTTGGGGGTTCCAGCAGCCTATAAGTATACAGTCAATTCAGACCTGACGCCCGCGACTTTGACGCGAACACAGTGCTGAACAGAAAGTAGGCTATGGTACGCTCATAATTCATCTAAAACTATGCCAAAGCATATGCCACATCTGGCAAATACCCGTATACCGAACCTAAGAGCCAAGTGACTCTGGATTATGAGGGGGGAATCAACATTTGGCTAAGTGTATCTACTATTTACTTAAGTCCAAATGAGAGAAAGGGACTGACGGCACGGTTAGCTAAAACTATGCCAAAGAGGGGCTCACTTAGGCAATAGCACTCAGGCGCTACTACGCGACGACATAAAAAAAACCCTGCCTTGGCAGGGTTAAAAATTAACAGTAAGTGAATGAATTTTAGAAATCGTACCCTAACGTGACATACGCTATTGGCTTGTTCGTGAGCTTGTTTTCAATGCCCCAGGCGTAATCAAACTTTACGTAATAACCTAGCAGCATAGTCCGAGCACCAACACCATAGCCTATCAGGAATGGATTTTTAAAGTTGGTGAGCGTAACGCGGAATGGAGTTGGCGCACCGCCAAAGCGCTCTGTATTCAAACTGTTTTCCCGACTGAAAGGCCCACTCGTACCGTTCCAGGCAGTACCAACATCCGTGAAACCAACAAACTGCAGGTTACGCAGGAAGTTAGATGTGATGTTGCCCCGGTACAGATAGCGGATCAGTGGGAAGCGCAATTCAGCATTGAATAACAGGTGGCTGGTGCCTACCAATTTGCCCTGGCGGAAGCCCCGTAGCGGCGCAGCAAAGTCGAGGAAGAAAAGGTCACGAATGTTATTTCGTATTTCGTTGATCACCAGCGGGTTTGTGGCAGCGTTCTCTTTCTGGTTATTGATCCAGTTTTCCATCCCGCCCACAGCACTCTGCTTAGCCGCAGCACCGCCCGATTGCCCGTATGAGAGGCGAAGAGCCAGCACCAGATCGCGGTGAATATGCTGGTAGTGGCGCACATCAGCCGTCAGTCGGTTAAACGACTCACCAACGCCCCGCAGACCGGTATAATTCTCGTAACGCACTTTTAAACGAGTGCCCTCGATCATGTTCATCCCGTTTACTTTCGTGTTATCGAATACGACCTCGGCCCGGGCTCCAGCGTAATCCGACACAGCATCTGGCTGGCCCTGCCCCTGAAACGAGAGATCGATCTGGCGGGTCAATACGTAGAAAGGCGCTACTGAGAACCTGGTATTTACCGAAATTGGATAAGATGCTGTCAAAGCCACCTTATTGAACCGGAACCGCTGGCTGAACTCACCGGCATCTAAGAAGAGCGTTTGCCGGTCGACCCGCACACCGTAATCAACCCGATACTTCAGGTTTTGGTATTCAGCCCACATGTCGCTGTTCTTCAAGTTTGTTGTAATAAACAAACCCGCTTTCACAATGTGGTTTTCCAGTAAATCATTCAGGGCTATGTTTTGAACGTACCCAAAGCCCCGGATCGGGTCGATGCGCCAGGCTGAGCTTGCGTCGTTCATCACAAACAGCCCCCTGTATGGAAATGGCCCCCGCACGGTTACATTTTCACGACGACGATTGCGGAGCAAGGGCGTATTCAGACCCGGAATGGTCGCCTGTGCAGCCGTTGCCGCTGCCCGACGCTGCCGATACTCCGCCGCTTTCAACACATCGGGATCGAACTCATACTGGTCGGTGTCTACCTCGCCCGGAAGCAGTGCCATGCGGGGCGCAGGAGGTGCTACTGTTACTGAAGCAGGTGCAGACTTCGTGGTTGTGTCGCGCCCGGCCAAGGCACTATCAGTGGTTACGGTTGGCTTGGGTGCAGGTTTAGCGGCCGCTCTCAGTCCGATACTAACCGCCCGCTGGGTAATGGGCAATGGGGTTTCTGACTCCGGCAGTTTCGACCGGAATCCGATATATAACGTGCCATCCTGTATGCTGCTGTACGCAAACCCACCGTTCGCAGGCAGGTAATCGTATTGCATGATGCCGGTTGGTAGCGCCGTTACAGCCGTTTCGGTCTGCTCTTCAATCTGCCGCTTATACAGATTTCGAATGCCCGTTTGTTCACCGACATAGTAAAAAACATTATCGCTGGCGCTAACTGGCGCCAGGGCCCGGTACGTTGAATCAGTAAGGCGGCGAACAGAAGCGACCCGGGCGCTGCCCTCAATAGTGTAGATGCTGAACTGATCACGGACCGACTTGTACGACCCCTTGTCAACGTTCAGCGTGTCTTGTAATCGGTTCGAGGAAAACACAATCTGCCGCCCCGAGCGCCCAACAAACCGAGGTTGCAGGTCGTCATACAAATCATTGGTCAGTTGCTGGTAGTTGTTCCGGTTCAGGCTATAGAGGAACAGGTCGTTTTGTCCTTTCCGTACAGCACTAAGCACCAGACTCCCTCCATCGGCCGACGCATCCATGCTTGTCACCTGTGCCAGCCCGCTGATAGCCTGACGCAATACACGTTTAGGACGCTTTTCCAGATCACTGTATATATATAGGAACGGGCGCCCCTTTTCTTCAAGCAAAACAACGAGCCTGTTATCACGTTGCCAGGTCACCAACGGCATGTTGGGTTTGTACGCCAACCCGTCGAGCCGATACCCGCCCGACATCAGGCTATACTTCTTCCGGGTAGCCGTATTCACCACTTCTACATTGTACTTACCATCACGTACGGTAGTATAAGCAAGGAGTGCTTTATCGGGACTGAGCTTTAAGCTATTTAACTGAACGGGCGTTTTAGAACTTGACAGACTGATTCGAAAATCGTCGGTCTTGTTTTTAAACGCGCTTGCAAATGGGGCGGCCTGTCCCGCGTAGTAGTCGCGCCAATCGCGCAGGAATTTGTTATAGGAAATACCGAGCGTACTTTGAATGCTGTTCTGCTCGTTTCGGATAATCCTGGTCAGATTCAGGATATTGGAAATATTATCGCGCCCATATTTCTGCCCGATATAATTCCAAATCGACTGCCCTACCCGCTCAGCGTCAATACCACTCAGGGTAGACGGCTTACGGATAGGATCATTGATAGAGGCGTCGCGCATGTAATCGTCTAACTCGGGGCTCCATCCCTCGGCCACGTAGGCTGCCATGCCAGGCATGAACCAGTCGGGCAGGGTCAGTAGCAACGAACTTTGCAGGGCATCTTTCAGGCTACCGCCATAGAGCATGTCGTATACAAAGAGCATGGTTACGTTGCGCAGCAGTTCTTTACGGAAGCTGACCTGATCGCCGGAAAAAGCCAGTTCTACCCGCGACTTCGACAAGTCCAGCTCACGGCGGGTTAATTCACCGAGCGTAGTGACTCCAATATTGCTTTGGGCTAGTTCCTGCGGCGAGTTGTACAGGAAAATCTTGATTCGGTTGTAAGGCGTATAGCCCAACAACTCCGTAATGCGGTCGAAGTCTGATTCGGCGTATTGCGCGGCCAGATTAGCTAGTTGCTCCCCGTCTTCGTAGAAGTAGATCTCGAAGTTAGACGTGCGCACGGTTTTCCACTCGAAGGTCCGGTATTGAATCCGGTTCTTGCCAAACTGTTCGAGCGACGGGTAGTTCTGAGCCATAGCCGACGTACCCAGCCCTAGACACAGTAATGAAAGGATATACAACTGACGCATAAGCATCTTGAGTAGAGAACAAGTCAAACAAACTGCACTTTATAACGAATGAAAACGGCTAATATTCACGGCCGGATTGATTTCTTTACCCAACAGTAACTGATCGGCAAAATCATGGGCAAGATAGGGTGCCAGCGAGACGCCTTTCGTGCCCATACCACCAAATATACCGATAGCTGGGTACGTTTGATGCCATCCTACCAGCGGCCGACGATCCGTCACTGACGGTCGGATTCCTGCCTGCTGATCAATAACGGTAAAGGGGATCTTGAGTAACGCACGTGCCTTTGTTTCTAAGAACGACCGGCCCGCGTCGGTTGTTTTCCAGTCCAGTTCATGCCACGAATAGGTAGCACCAATCCGGATGCGCGTGGACGATAAGGGCATAACGAAAATACCTTGGTTGACAATGTTCGTGAGGGGGTAGTCGGCTACGCTGGCAGTCAGAATCTCGCCTTTTACCATGTTGTAGGGTAGCGCCCCAAACAGGCTATTTTCCTGACCGTGCGGCCCCTCGCAGAAGATTACATGGCGATATATATTGCCCAGGTACGTAACCGAGTCGGGCTGTATGGTCAGATCTTCGACACGGACGTGACCGGTACTAAAACATGCTTTATCAATATAGTAAGCACGAACAGCAGCTACGAAAGCGGGCAGATCTACCCAACCCGCCTGCGTTACCTGGATACCACCGAAGGGATTATTGATTACCGTCGAATAGGCCGACTCATCAACCTCTGACTTGAAATAAGGCAGCAACTCAGGGTCAGCGGCGATAGTTTGGTAAAGCCTCCGCTCCTTCTCGTCACGGTAGGGTCGGTACACATCAAGCGGCGTAAAAAAAGGCGTGTTGAGTTGCCGGGACAGGTCGCTATAAAACCGATGCAGGTACGGAAACAGCCGATCAGCTTCCCAGGTTTTCACCAGTTTGCGCCCCGTAAGCGGATTAACAATTCCTGCCGCCACCAGCGAGGCAGACGGCCGGTCAGGTGCCGAAACAACATGCACCGACAGTCCTCGTTGCTGTAAGGTCAGGGCCAGCACCGAACCGGCTACGCCCTGCCCAACAATCAGTACGTCAGCTCCTTTCCCAGCCAGGCTCATGGGTTGACCCGACCAAAATGGCCTTGCCTGTGCAGTTCAGCAATGCGACGATCAGCCAGTTCGATCACCCACTCAACCTGCTCGTCGATCATCATGAACGACGTATCCAGCAAAACCGCATCGGATGCTTGCGATAAAGGGCTTTCTGACCGTGTACTATCGATATGATCGCGTTTTTCGAGGTTGCGAACGATATCGTCGAGGTTGACCATTTCGCCTTTTTCAAGCAGCTCTACCTGCCTCCGTTTAGCGCGAATAAACGTGTCGGCGGTCATAAATACCTTCACCTCGGCATCCGGAAATACCTTTGTTCCAATGTCGCGGCCGTCCATAACCACACCACGTTTACGACCCATCCGCTGCTGCTGGGCTACCATAGCCCGCCGCACTTCCACGATGGTGCTCACCTCGCTCACCATATTGGAAATGTACATTTTCCTGATTTCTTCCTCCACGTTGAGGCCGTTCAGACACGTTTCGTTTCTACCCGTCTTTTCGTTGAAATTGAACGATACGTGCAGTTTTTCGAGCGCCTCGGCCACCTCCTTCGGATTGGTGTAGGTAACGCGGTTCTGGTGAAAGTACAAACTCACCGCCCGGTACATGGCCCCGGTGTCGATGTAGGCGTAACCCATTCGGGCGGCAACAGCTTTGGCCGTGGTGCTCTTCCCGCAGCTCGAATATCCGTCTACGGCAATGATGATTTTCGACATGCAAAAGGGGCTAATAATCCCGCAAAGAAACCACAAACGGGGCGTTTATGAAAGTTGGTTTTTGCGCGCTCGGTACTCTTCGCGCAACATCGCATAAATATGTTCGTCAAGGAAATTGTTATTTTTCACCGCCGCTTTCCGGTGAATTGCCTCATGCCGGAAGTGGGCACGCTCCAGCACCCGCATCGACCCTACGTTACCCTCTAACACGCAGGCGTAGATGCGATTAACCTGCGAGTTCTTGAAAATATAATCGACCAGAACGGGCATCACTTCCGAGATTATTCCTTTTCCCCAGTATGCTTCAGACAGCCAGTAGCCTATCTCCGCGTTGAAGCGGTAAATATCATCACGAACGGTAAAACCGATGTTACCAACGGCTTCACCATCTACCTCAATAGCCAGATTATTAGGCAATTGAGTGGCCCGGTTAGACCGTACCCAAGCCGATGCATCACGTATGCTGTAGGGATAGGGGAAAAAATCACGTACCCAGTTCCAAATGTTTCGGTTGCTGGCATGTCGCGACAAGGCTTCTTCATCACCCTCACGCCAGGGGCGAAGCAGGCAGGTGTTTAATTGAAAGTGCGTCAAGAGGCAGTGGATTTTTGCCTAAACTACAAGTTTATCAGGCGAAATAACAACGGTTAGGCTGCTTTGTTGGCATAACCTTATCGTAACATAAGCTAACTCCCGTAATTCAGCCGGGCATCTCTTCCTGCAATGAACAGCGCATAAGTCAGGGAATAGGATACAAATTTGGCCCGTAAGGGTATTGTCAATCAGTTTCGTCAAGGCTGAATAAGGCTTCGACTGGCCTAGCGAATACGGCGGCCAATTTAAGCGCCAGCACCGTTGAGGGAACGTACCTACCGGTTTCAATGGAATTGATCGTTTGCCGACTGACGCCGATACGCTCGGCCAAATCGCCCTGCGACAGATTGGCCTCGGCCCTGGCAACTTTCAGTTTATTCTTCATGCCGCCATCAGTTGGTTATTGCGATAAAGAAGCCACCTGAAGCGCAAAATGAATATCAGCAACGGCGTAAATAGATTGTATACCAACACTGAATAATAGCTAAATCCATAAATCAGCAACGTGGCACCAATCAGCAGAACATAGTTGACCAGCAAACTCCATTGAAGCGCCTTCAATCTTAATTGAGCAATCATCTCATCCTCAACCGACTCACGAGAGAAGGCAACAAGCCCCATGCCTCCAATTAAACCCACAATAAGGAGCGTGTCGGTCAGATTCAGATCGTTTGTGTGAAACTGTCTGTATCCGGCAGTCAGCGAATGCACAGGAACTGTAATTGTTAGCCAATCAACAGAGTACCCGTAGACATTAACAAGTAAGCTAAGCGCTAAAGCAGCAATAAAGATGAACCAGCCAATAAGCTGAAATCGATTAGGCAAAAGCAGGGACGAGTACATGCGTATGACAAGTTTAGTTGACAGCATAAGTATCAAACAAACTTTTCATATTGTCAAGTAAACTTTACAATTCATACTAAAGAAAGGCCTGATGCTTGGTTGAACATCAGGCCTTTTCGGTTAGGTCAGGCTGTAAATCTGGTCCATCAACACCCATTTTTCACCAGGCTTAGCACCAGGAACGGCTTGCTGGTAACCCCACATGAGTTGCTCCCAAACCTGCACGGCGGGGTTGGCAGCATCCATTTGAGCTTTACGGTCAAAGGAAAACGTGTCGTCGGTTTCCATGATCATAAATAATCGATTGCCAAACCGGTAAATGTTCATAGCCGTCACACCCGCCTCCCGGATACTAGCCTCAATCTCGGGCCGCGGGTTGGCGTGGTGGTGTTCATACTCGGCAATCAGGGCCGCGTCGTCTTTCAGGTCAAGCGCAAGTGCGTAGGTCATACCATAACGCGGACTTGAGTCCGCAGTTTATCTGTTAAATGCGGACTCAAGTCCGCGTGACATTACTCGTTCACAACGTGTCCTTTCCAGCCATACCAGGCAATAACGGTCAGGCAGAACATGGGTACAATGTAAGCGAGTTGAATATTAGTCTGGTCTGAGATCCAGCCCATCAGCAGCGGGCAGAACGCCCCACCGGCAATGGCCATCACCAACAGCGAGGAGCCAAGTTCGCGGTCTTCGTTTAACCGATTGATCGCCAGCGCAAAAATGGTTGGGAACATAATCGACAAAAAGAACGGAACAGCAAAAAGAGCCCATACAGCTACTTCTGAGTGCGACGACAGCGCCACACCAAGCAGGGCCATGCAGATAACGGCATAGATCGTCAGCAGGCGTTGCGGAGCAATATACCGCATCAGGAACGTACCTGTAAACCGGCCAATCAGGAAACCCAGCATGGCGAAACCAAGCAATTCAGCAGCCTCTTTCTCAGGAATATCACTGGTGTATTTGGCAAACCGGATAAAGAAGCTCGTAACGCAGACCTGTGTGCCCACGTAGAAAAACTCGGCACCAATACCGCCAACTAACTGCCGGTGTTTCAGCGCGGTACGCAACGTAGACACCCGCTCGCTTACGTGTGTGTGTACAGTAGGCAGTTTGATGAACACGAACAGCAGTAAGACAACCAGTACCAGACCGGCAATGATCAGGTACGGCATTTTTACCGAGTTGGCTTCAAATTGCAGGTACGCGTCCAGTTGCGCGGGGGTCATGGCCGTTAGTTCGCTCTGGGTATGCTCAATGCCACTTAGAATTAGCTTACCGCCAATCAACGGAGCCAGAAACGAACCCAGTCCGTTGAATGACTGGCTCAGGTTCAGTCGCGTGGTGGCCGATTCGGGTGGGCCTAGCAGCGTTACATAGGGGTTTGCGGCCGTTTCCAGAAACGCACAACCCGACGCAATGATGAACAACGCCCCCAGAAACAGGCTATACACCCGGGTGTTGGCGGCGGGCACAAACAGCAGCGCACCAAACGCATACAGCGCCAGCCCCACCAGGATACCCCGTTTGTAACCGTACTTTTTCATTACCAGCCCGGCCGGAATGGCCATGATGAAGTAGCCCAGGTACACCGCCGAGTCGATCAGGGCCGATTGAAGGTCCGATAGCTGGCAGGCTTTCTTCAGGTGCGGAATCAGAATTGGCTCCAGGTTGTGCACAAAGGCCCATAGAAAGAATAAGCTCGTCACCAGCGCAAAGGCCAGAGTGTACGACTGGGTTGGAGTACCTGCCGGCGTGCCGGTTGGCGTAGACGTTGGCGTAACAGGGATAGCAGCCATGTTTTAAGCGAAGGGTTTAGGAGAAAGGGAGGGGATACCGTTTGCTGTGGCGCTGCTACTAGAACAGGTTGAGTCAAAGCAGCGCCACGTCAAACAGCAAACGGTGAACCGGTTAAGAAATAGACCGGTCGAGGTGGGTATAGCCGCCGTCGACGTAGACTAACTGGCCAGTAGTATGACTCGATTGCGACGATAACAGAAATGCCACCGTGTTGGCCAGTTCTGCAGTAGTGGTCATGCGGTGCTCGAGCGGAATCTTACTGGTAATTTTTTGCAGTGTCGCTTCCGGATCGTGCAATGTTTTGATCCATTTCTCGTACAGGGGTGTCCACGATTCGGCCACAATAACGGCATTCACGCGGATACCGTAAGGCAGCAGTTCCACCGCCCATTCACGGGTGAGGGCATTTCGGCCACCATTAGACGCCGCATAGGCCGATGTCCCTCCCTGACCGGTGGTGGCTACCTTAGAGCCAATATTGACGATGCTCCCTTTCGACGCTTTCAGGGCGGGCAGAGCATGGTGAGCCATCAGGTAGTAGTGCACCAGATTTTTGTGCAACGACGACATAAAGCCCTCGTAACTGCCGTTTTCCAGACCTACGCCATCATTCTCGCCCGCGTTGTTTACCAGTCCGTCTATCCGACCAAACTGGTTCATCACCTCATCGACAGCCCGTTTGCAAGCCTCTGGATCGGTCAACTCAGCTACCACACTAACGGCTTTTCCGCCCGCTGCTTCAATGCTGGCAATGGTGTTGTCGTTGTTGCCGGCACTACGGCCTACAATAACCACGATGGCCCCTTCGGCGGCCAGTACCTTGCTGATGCCTTCACCAATGCCACGGGCGCCGCCCGTAACGATGATTACTTTATCATTTAAGTGTAAATCCATGATATATCGTTTTTCACATCAAGCCCACCCCAACTTGCAATAAAGGGGCGGGGTCGACGTAGCTTTATAATCCGTAAAACTTCACCGCATTACCGCCAAATACCTTCGCGCGAACGTCGTATCCCCAAGGTGCCAGGTAGTCTTCCACCACCGTTTTCACCTGGGTATAATCGGCGGCAACAAGGCAGACGGGCCAGTCGGAGCCGAACAATAACCGATCAGGGCCAAACTGTTCGAAAACCACATCCAGGTAAGGGAACAGATCGGCCTTTTTCCAGTTTTGCCAGTCGGCTTCAGTAACCACGCCTGACACCTTGCACGATACGTTTGGCTGTTTGGCAATCTCGGCCATAAAATTCGACCAGCGGCTTATCTCCTGCTGACGAATGACAGGCTTAGCCATATGATCGATCACAAACTTCACGTCGGGGACTGACCGTACCAGATGCAAGGCTGCTTTTAGCTGCGACGGATAGATTAGAATGTCGTATGTAAAACCAAAGGCAGCCAGTTGCTTAATGCCTTTGACAACCTCAGGACGCATCAGAAAATCGTCAGGTTCGGCCTGCGCTACATGCCGGAAACCCCGGATCTCTTCAAACTGCGAGTACGCTTCCAGGCGGTCGTACAGGTTAGCGGCCTGCAGATCGACCCAACCAACTACACCTTTCACAGTATCGTAGGCCTGCGCCATACCAACCAGAAACATCGTTTCTTCGTCGGTCTGCGAAGCCTGAACCGCCACGCAGCCATCAATACCATTGGCAGCCAGGACCGGCTCCAGATCAGCCGGCAAAAAATCACGCCGGATGGTCGACATATCGTCGGTGATCCAGCTATCACGGTCTGGATTATACAGCCAGAAATGCTGATGCGCGTCTATCGTCATAAGTCAGTGTGGTCAATACGCAAGTTCGAGTAGTGATAGCGGTGCTCAGGTACGTTGCTGGCAGCGCCTTCGCTACTTGATCATCGATGACTGGTCATTGATACGAAACGGCCAGTTGACGTTGTTCGCCCAACCCCTCGATACCGAGTTCAACCACGTCGCCGGGGCTGAGGTAACGGGGTGGTTTCAGGCCAAGCCCTACGCCAGACGGGGTGCCCGTCGAGATCACATCACCAGGGAGCAACGTCATGAACTGGCTGATGTAGCTAACCAGCGTGGGTACGTCGAAAATCATATCGTCGGTACTAGAGTCTTGCAGCTTTTCGCCGTTTACCGACAGCCATAAACCCAGAGCGTTAGGGTTAGGCACCTCTTCGCGGGTAACCAGGTAAGGCCCCAGCGGCGCAAACGTGTCGCATCCTTTGCCTTTGTCCCACTGCCCGCCTCGCTCCAGTTGGAAGGCACGTTCGCTGTAATCATTGATAACGGCATAGCCCGCTACATAATCCATAGCCTCGTCGAGTTCAACGTAGCTGGCCCGTTTACCAATTACCACGGCCAGTTCTACCTCCCAGTCGGTTTTCTCCGACCGTTTGGGGATCACCACGTTGTCGTTAGGACCACAGAGCGACGTTGTTGATTTAAAAAATAAAATAGGTTCTGCGGGCGGCGTGGCACCTGTTTCGGCAGCATGTTTGGCGTAATTGAGGCCCACACAGACGATCTTCGACGGCCGCTTGATACAGGGACCAAACCGGGTATCGGCCGGAACACGGGGGCATTGTGCGGCATGGGCGGTGAGCCAGTGCGCCAGCCGTTCGGGGCCTGCGGTAGCGAAAAATGTTTCGTCGTAGTCGCCACCGAAGTGTGTAACGTCGAGATGAGCGCCATCTGGCAGCAATACGCCGGGCTGCTCGTGGCCGTCAGGGCCGAAGCGGAATAGTTTCATGCAAAAAATCTTTGCGGTAAAAGTAGCCAACCAGTACGCACTACTCCTACCCTATTAGCTACTTTTCGCAGGCACCTACATACCAGCCGCCTAACTCGGCTCGTTGTTAGGGCAATGTCTTTTAATCCAGCTCCATCACGCATCGCTTCGGCTACCGGTTTGTTCACGGTTTGCCTCCTAATTGGGCTCTCGGCCTGTCAGCGCCCTGTTGCCCAGTTTCAGCGCAGCAATCGGGAGGTGTTTTACTCGCCGGTTCCAAAGGCGACCAATCCCGACCTGTCTGCCAACCCAGCTTTGGCCGGGCAGCCTACACCAGACCAGCCTGCCGACGAATTACCGGGGAGTCTGCCTGGCAACGTACCCAGCGAACCGGCTCCGGCACAGACGCCCGTCGCTTATGCACAGCTACCAGCGGAGCCGACGGGAAACACGGCTAATGGCCCTGTCCGCACCACCTATTCTACTGCCGAACGTATCGGGCAGCGTCAAAACAACGCCCGCCGGTTGCTTCAATCCGCGCATGAGACAGGAACTTCGATCCCAGCTAGCGAACACCAACCAGGACCGAAGCCCAAGAAGACATTACGGGAAATTTTGGGCTTGCCTCCCCGCAAAAAACTGAACTGGTGGCAGCGCATTTCATGGCAGCTGAAAGCTTCGATCATTGTCATTGCCGTAGCCCTGTTGTTTGCCGTGCTGAACATCACGATTCTGGCGATCGTGTTCGGGGTTGTTGGTGCACTCCTCCTCATCCGGGGTCTGAAGAAAAGTTTCAAAGTGAAGCGCCCCTGGTTTTAACCAATTACCTGTCAACTACTTAATTAGTAAACAGAAGCAGGCTCACCGTTGCTTATAGCGGCTTCACGCCCTCGGGTAAATTGGCCGTTATTTCGCGCCGAAGGGCGTTGATCAGACTGCGCTTCAGAAAGCTACGGTGCATGACCAGGCTCACTTCGCGCACGGGTGCCACGTCTTTGAATGGGCGGAGTCGCTTCTGGCGGGTAGCGTCGAAGTCGATGGTGGCCAGGTAAGGAAGCAACGTAAAGCCATCCTGCCGGTCAATGAGCTTCACCAGTGTCTCTAGCGACCCCGTTTCGTAGCGCAACCCAGCATTACCCTGATGCCGCCCACCGCATAAATTCACCACCTGATCGCGAAAACAATGGCCTTCCGACAATAGCCAGAGGCCCTCATTGGTCAGGTCGGCCGAGTTGATAGCGGTCTTTTTCAGCAACGCGTTACCCTCGGCGGCATACAGCATAAAAGGCTCGTTGAAGAGTGGAATATCGCTCATGCTGTTTTCGCGAAGCGGCGTTACCACAATGCCCACATCAAGCAGGCCATTGCGCAGCCGCTCAACGATCTGCTCGGTCAGTAGCTCTTGCAGTTGGATCGTCACGGCTGGGTAACGCGCCATGAACGCACCAATAAAGTAAGGCAACAGGTATGGAGCCAGCGTAGGAATGATACCGATGCGCAGTTCACCTCCAACCTCATCGCGTGATTCTTTAGCTAGTTCAGGAATCCGACGCGATGCCTGAAGCACCTCCCGGGCCTGTGCAACTATAATTTGTCCTGTTTCGGTCGGCACAACCGGATGCTTCGACCGATCGAAAAGCAGGACCCCCAACTCATCTTCCAGCTTCTGAATCTGCATGCTCAGCGTTGGCTGCGTCACGTGGCAATGCTCAGCAGCAGTGGCGAAGTGACGGTGCGTATCAATGGCAACAATATAATCGAGTTGAGTAAGGGTCATGGAGGAACAGAAGACCTTTATAGATGAATTCGATACAAAACTAAATTACATTGACTAAATAAATGAATTGAATCAACTTTCTTTGTCGTATCGTTCAAACCTAGTCACCATCAATGAACACGTATCGCCCTCTACTCCTGCTGCTTCTGTTGCTGAGTTCGCCCCTGCTGGCGCAGAAAAAAATGAATAATCCCGCCGCTACCGGCTTCGACATGGCAGGCTCTGATCCGCGTGCGGTGCAAATTGCGGACGAGGTAATGGCTGCTCAGGGAGGCCGCAAAGCCTGGGATAACACGCACCATATTGCCTGGACTTTTTTTGGCTCACGTCGCCTCCATTGGGACAAATGGACGGGTGATGTCCGGATTGACAACCTCAAGAATGACCAGACCGTATTGCTGAACATCAATACCGACAAAGGGCGCGTATTCCGGAACGGTAAGGAAGAAACAAATCCTGATTCGGTAGCCAAGTTTGTCAAATCGGCAAAGGGCGCCTGGATCAACGACTCCTACTGGCTGGTTATGCCCTACAAACTGAAAGACTCGGGCGTAACCCTGAAAGACCTGGGTACCGGAACTACCGAAGCTGGTCAGCCAGCCGATCTGCTGCAACTGACATTCAAAGGCGTAGGCAACACGCCCGACAACAAGTACCAGATCTGGGTTGACAAGACTACCCGGTTGGTATCACAGTGGGCTTACTATGCCAAATACACCGACGAAAAACCTGGTTTTATCCTGCCTTGGACCGACTATCAGACGCTGGGTAAAATTAAGCTATCGGGCAAACGTGGTCCCCGCGAATTGTCAGATATCAAGGTGTTCGACAACTTGTCGAATGCTGTTTACACGTCTTTCGACCGGCCTGCTCAGTAAGCATCGAGTCAGTTATGACTACTTTCCATGTCTGTTGGATGAGCCTGGTAGGTACGTTGCTGTACGCATCGCTCACCTACGGGCAAACCGGATCAACGCCGGCTGACACGGCTATCGTAGCCAGCCGGATCGATTCGGTCAGGTTCCGGAATCACCGATACAATGAATTCTTCCGGGGGAACCGCGATTTCTCATACATCGCCCCCGGCGGTGAGCTGGGGGCACCATCCAGGTACGTGATCAACGGTGAGTTGATTGCCAGCTACTTTTTGTTAGCGAGTGCCAAATCGCGCGTATCGGTGGCGGTCACCCAACGGTTCATGGCACGTACCCGCACCGACCGGTCGTCTCCCATCCGCACGCCAAGCTTTCGGTTAGGTACGCAGGTATTCTACCGGCTCAGTTCAGACGTGGCGCAGTACAAGTATGTTGAGGCACAGTTCTTCCACCATTCCAACGGACAGGACGGCGCTGTCTTTCGGCCCGATGGCACCTATAATACCGAAACGGGCGATTTTTCGACCAACTACATCCAAGCTACCTATAACTGGGGCACACACACCAGCAACCACCACGGTACGTACTATAACCTCGGTTATCGCTGGCATGCGCCGTTTTTCAATGGCTCGGATGGGCTAGCGGGCCATTACGGGTTTGGTCGCTTACTTAGTCAGGCAACGTACCGTGTAATGAGGCAATCCAGCACCAATGGCTCCCCCGCTACTGCAACAGAACGGTTACGGCTAACGCTACAGGCCTCTTACGCAGTGAATAAGCTGACTGACTGGCCATCTGGGGCCGTTCAACGCCGGTTAAATACCGAGCTGAGTATCTGGTATATTCCGCCGTTCAGTCGCGACACGGGCCTGTTTACTACCGTTGGCTACTACGGCGAAGACCCATATAACATCTACTTCAACGATCATTACGCATTTGTTCGGTTTGGCATTGCGGCAGGGTTCACCCGCTACACCAACGAGTACCGACAGTAACCTGCGTTCCACCGTAAACCGATTTCGGCCAAAAACCGTTACTCACTCATGGAAGCCACTGCTTTACAATCTCCCCATACCACAGCCACCGGAACGACGTCTAAGCCCGTCGGTAAGACCGGCGTTCTGCTGGTCAACCTGGGTACGCCCGACAGTCCCAGTGTACCCGACGTCAGGAAATACCTGCGCGAATTTTTGATGGACGGTCGTGTCATCGATTTTCCGTACATCGCCCGTTTCATACTCGTCAACGGCATTATTGCTCCCTTTCGGGCACCAAAATCGGCTAAGGTGTACCGCGAGCTCTGGAATGAAAATGGCTCGCCACTGAAGCATTTCGGGCACGTTGTAACCCGGATGGTACAGGAGCAATTAGGCGACGACTATGTGGTCAGACTGGCCATGCGGTATCAGAGTCCCAGTATCGACACGGGTCTGGCTGAGTTTCAGACATTGGGCCTCAACGATATTGTTGTTATTCCCTTTTTCCCGCAATATGCGTCGGCCTCAACGGGGTCGGTGTACGAGAAGGTGATGGATATTCTGAAAACGTGGCAGGTCATTCCGCAGGTCCGTTTTGTAAACCGCTTCCTCGAGCATCCCAAATTCATCGCGGGCTTTGTTGAGCGCGGCCGTAAGTACATGAATGAGCGGGAGTACGATCACTACCTGTTTAGCTACCACGGCCTGCCCGAGCGCCAGATTCGTAAAGGTGATGTGGCTAAGTCGGTCTGCAAATTCGGTGACTGCTGTGCCTCTTTACGCGCCGATAACCAGCATTGCTACCGCGCCCAGTGTTTCGAAACAACCCGCCGCCTTGTGAAAGAACTAGGCATTCCGGAAGGCAAATACACAACCAGCTTTCAATCGCGTCTGGGCAACGACCCCTGGATCAAGCCCTATACCGACGACGAGATCAAGCTCTTTGCCGGTAAAGGCATCAAGAGTGTGCTCGCCTTCTCGCCCGCCTTCGTCGCTGACTGCCTGGAAACAACCATCGAAGTAGGTGAGGAGTACAGAGAACTCTTCGAAGAGCATGGTGGCGAGCACTGGCAACTCGTTGAGAGCCTAAACGACAGCCCGCTCTGGATCGAAGCAGTCGTTGACATGGTGAAGACCTGTTAGGTTATCAGCTGAAATTGATTAAAAAAGTAAAGGGGGTTAACGTTTTCGCGTTAACCCCCTTTACTTTTTTAATCAATTTCAGACTAAGGCTGTATCTCAGCGTTCACAACCAACGTCTTATCCCAGCTGTCTTTATTTTCGTCGACAAATTTTTTGTAGGCTGGATTTTGCTCGAATGCTTTCATGTCTTCTTCGTTCTGAAATGTCAGATAATGCATGACATCATACTCAGAATCGGCTTTACCAACCAGAAATGTCTTTCCAGCGGTGTAACCAACGACCTGTGGAATATCGTGCCGAAGAGCAGCAAAATCGCGCATATGCTTGTCTACAGCTTTTGGATTTGCCTCATCTGTGAAAGAAAAGCAGAAAATCTGCTGTTTCTGGGCTTTGCGAGCGGGTGAGTACGCTCCGTAGATTAATAAACCGAGGATGCAAAAGAGGCCTACAATGAGGGCATATCCTTTAGATTCGCGTTGCATTGATTTGGAATTTATGTCGTTTAACCGAATTTTATTTGCTTTTTTGCGTGCATTTATTTGATTGATCTTACTATACCTTCAAATAGTACCACGACTTGACAAATGTACAAGAATAGAATTTGGTTGGGTATTTTTTTAGGAAAATATTCCATAATCGCTTTTGCGGTCCAGTTGCTCGTGTGGTCTAGCCTGCTTTTTATCACACGCGCTGAGTCGCTGGCTTCTCTGCCCCGCCCGGCCCCAACGGCCCCAAACTGGGGATTCTATGCGCACCAGCACATCAACCGAATGGCGGTTTTTACCCTGCCTCCCGAGATGATGCCGCTCTTTAAAAGTCGCATTCAGTTTTTGGCCGACAACGCCGTCAATCCCGACAAACGCCGGTACGCTGTTGTTGGTGAAGCACCCCGCCATTTCATCGATCTCGACATGTATGCCGATACCACCCGCGAAACGCTACCCCGTAGCTGGAGCGCAGCCGCCGAGCGGTATGGGGCCGACACACTGGCTATGCACGGTATCGTTCCCTGGCATATTCAACTGGCTAAATACCAGCTTACCGAGGCCTTTAAGGAACGGAACGTACCCAAGATCCTTCGTCTCTCAGCCGATATTGGCCACTACATCGCCGATGCCAACGTGCCCCTGCACACCACTCGTAATTACAATGGACAGCTAACGGGCCAGACAGGTATTCATGGTTTCTGGGAGTCGCGCCTTCCGGAGCTCTTCACAGGTAATTATGACGTTGTTGTGGGGGCCGCCGAGTACATTGAACGACCGCAGCAACGAGCCTGGCGAGCCGTTTTCGACGCCCATGCTGCGCTCGATTCAGTGCTGGCGATTGAACGGGAACTCACCGCCGAAGCAGGCGATAGCCGGAAATGGAATTTTGAAGACCGGAATGGGCAAACCGTAAAGGTCTATTCCGAAGTTTTTGCCCGGCAGTACCATGATCGTCTTCGCGGTCAGGTAGAGCGACAGATGCGCGCCTCGATCAAAATGGTGGGCGATTTCTGGTACACCTGTTGGGTCGACGCTGGTCAGCCCGATTTGAAGAAGCTGGCCCGTCAGTTTCCCGACGAGGGCGGTAAAGCAGAAACAGCCGCCGAGCAACAAAATTGGCTCAAGCGGCTGTTCAAAGTACGGGAAGAATGATCGGGATTGCCCGGTTTAGATCTTGAATTTTTTCATGTAATCGGCATCGGCCTTCAGGCTGACCATTGATGGGCCAGGGTATTCCTCCTGCTCGATCAGGAAGTATTTCATACCGCTTTTGCGAGCCTGTTTCAGAATGGCTTTGTAATTCACAACACCCTGACCCATGTCTTGCTGCACCACTTTACCGTTGGCTTCTTTCTTGTAATCTTTAATGTGGCACAGTTCATAGCGGTTGCCATACTGCTTCAGGTGATCAACGGCACTTTGGCCAGCGGCTTCGATCCAGCACATGTCCAGTTCAAACATTACGTTCAACGGATCGCAGTGGGTGAGCAGGTATTCCTGCGGTAGTTTACCGTCGAGCGGCCGGAACGAGTAATCGTGGTTGTGGTACCCGAATTTCAGGCCGCCATTGCGAATGGCTTCGCCAACCCGGTTGAAGCTATCGGCCACGCGTTTCCAGTCATCCCACGTTTTTTGAGGGCCAATGTACGGGCAAAGCATATAACTCAGGCCGGCACCATTGGCCATATCGATGTACTTCTGAAGTGTATCGGCGTTTTCCGAAGCCCCTTTAAAATCGAAGTGGGTACTAACCATCTTCACACCAAGGCCATTCAGGAATGATTTCATGGCGGCGGGTTCCATACCCCAAAGGAATCCCTTGTCGCCCTGATAACTTTCAAACTGCTTATAACCCATCTGGGCCAATTTCGTCATAACCCCTTTAGGGTCAGCCGGTAGCACATCACGAACACTGTATAGTTGAAGTCCGAAGGTTTTAATAGATCCCCCCAGTGCGTCGGTCAGGGTTGAGCCAAGAGCCAGTGTACCCGCAGACAGAAGACCTGCCTGCTTCAAAAAATCACGTCGATTGGTTTGCATTAGTTGATTGATTTGACATGTGAAAGTACCGAAATCAGTGAATTTATCATTGCCCGCAAGCACTTCACTACCTTTGCATCATGAATTACCCCAAGATTTTTCTGCAAAAAGGTCGCGACGAAGCCGTGCGACGGTTCCACCCCTGGGTCTTCTCAGGCGCTGTTGCCCGCCGCGAAGGCACTGCACCTGACAATAATATAGACGATGGCGACGTAGTTGAGGTCTTCGACAATAGAGCCACGTACCTGGGCACAGGCCATTTTCATGACGGGAGCATTCAGGTACGTCTTTTCTCATTCGCAGCCCATACAGCCGGTCAGCCCATTGTGCCGGATGTGGCATTCTGGGAGCAAAAACTCATTCATATTCGGGCAGTACGGGCCAGCGTGATTCCCGCCCAGACCAATTGCTACCGACTCATTCACGGCGAAGGAGACGGCTGCTCGGGCCTGATCATCGATATGTACAATGGTGTGGCGGTATTGCAGGCACACTCGATCGGCATGCACCGGCAGCGGCAGCCTATCGTTGAAGCCTTGCAACGCGTTTTCGGAACTGAGCTAGTAGCCGTGTACGACAAGAGCGCTGAAACCTTGCCCGAACAATATGCGGCCGGCGTACAAAACGGCTACCGCTACGGCCGGACCGAAACACCCCGCGCGGTACAGGAAAACGGTCATACTTTCCTCGTTGACTGGATTACAGGGCAGAAAACCGGTTTTTTCCTCGACCAGCGCGACAATCGGCAACTACTAGCTCGCTATTCAGCAGGTAAACGCGTGCTGAACGCGTTCTGCTATTCGGGTGGCTTCTCGGTATATGCTCTGTCGGCCGGCGCCTTACTGGTGCACTCAGTTGATGTATCGAAAAAAGCCATTGACCTGACTAACCAGAACGTGGCGGCCAATCCTGGGTTCGCCGGTGAGCACGAGGCTATCGCGGCTGATGTGATGGACTACCTGAAAGAGCCTAACACCCCTAATTACGATATTGTGGTGCTCGATCCGCCCGCCTACGCTAAGAGTTTATCGGCGCGGCACCGGGCTGTGCAGGGCTACAAGCGGCTGAACGTTGAGGGGTTGAAACGCGTAGCGCCCGGCGGTATACTGTTCACGTTCTCGTGCTCGCAAGTGGTTGACCGAGAGCTCTTTTACAACACTGTAGTAGCGGCCGCCATTGAAGCAGGCCGTCAGGTACGTGTGTTGCATCACCTCAGCCAACCCGCTGACCACCCGGTTAGTTTATTCCACCCTGAAGGTGGCTACCTGAAAGGATTAGTACTCTGGGTAGAATAAACAATTTGTCATACACAGGGTATAATGAATAGTTATCAAAGAATTGGTATCGAATGACCAATTAGTTATGGCTTCAATCAAACACGATTCCGTCAGGGAGTTGATAGCGAAGAGGAACCCGCAACTAACTGGTCATTTATACTCAATTTTTGCTAGCTGATAACTATTCATTCTATGTCATCGTCTTCTATTTACACCCCTAAGCAGCAGCGTATTCTGCTTATCGCCAGCTTGCTGATACTGGGCGGTTTTATCATCGCGGGTCTTCGTGGGTACGTATCAGCTTTCTTCGGCGCAGGAATTCTTTACGTTATTTTCCGGCCTCTTTTCTACAAGCTAGTCTACCGCAAAAAGTGGAACCGCACGCTTGTTACAACAGGTATCATCGTTTTCTCGCTCCTTGTTATTGTGCTGCCTTTTCTGGTGCTGAGTTTACTGCTTGTCGACCGGATTCAGTATTACTCACAGCACACCGATCAGATTCTGGGTCTGGTGAAGCAGGCCGAAAATCTGACAGGGTTTAAAATTACCAGTCAGGAAAACATTCAAAAGATACTTCAGCAGGGCGGAACGTTTGCTTCGCGGCAATTGCCATCACTGGCAGGCGGCGCACTTGACTTTCTGGTTATTATTGGCCTGATGTTCTTTACGCTCTTCTATATGTTTTCAGATGAAGAGTCATTCCTTGAAGGGTTGCGCAGGCACTTGCCTTTCAAGCGCGATACCCTGAAGGAACTCGGCGAGCAGCTTCGCAACAATGTAAACGCTAATGTATTAGGTCAGGGCATCGTTTCACTGGTACAGGGCATACTTACGGGGGTCACGCTGCTGATATTTGGCGTTCCCGATGCTGCGTTCTGGGGAACGGTTGCCTTCTTCCTGGCCTTTATTCCGGTGCTGGGTACGCCCCTTGTCTGGTTGCCAGCAGGTCTGATTCAACTCTCACAGGGTAATACTACCGAAGGAACCGGCATTTTGCTGGTAGGTGCCATCGTCATCACAAACATCGATAACCTGCTGCGCATTATGCTGGCCAAGCGCATGGGCGATGTGCATCCGCTGGTTACGCTGGCGGGCATTGTGATCGGTGTGCCTATTTTCGGCATTTTGGGTCTGGTGATCGGGCCAACCATCCTGTCTTTCTTCATCGTCCTGATGCAGGTATTCGCTAAAGAGAACCGAGAATCACGCGAAGAAGTAGCACAGGATGAAGCCAAAATAGCCGAACACGCTGAGGTAAAAGCACAGAAAGCGATACGGGAATAAAAAAGCTGGTTTGCTGTTTAAGGTTTACCGTTTGACGTTGCGCTGCCACTTCACCGACCGATGGTACAGCAGCACGACATCGAACGATAAACCTCAAACAGCAAACCAGCTTTTTTATTCGTATTTTGCGATTTAATCCGACAAAACCAAGAACAGCATGGAGCGTCTTGTTGATTATTTCGCGCATATACCGTCAGCTCACCGTAGCTTAATCTTGGTGGGCGGCATTGCCTTTTTCTGGTTGCTGGAAAGTATCGTCCCACTGGTTCAGTTCGAGTATCATAAGCCGCGCCATGCCGGCATTAACCTGTTCTTTACGTTTACGACCATCCTGGTTAATTTTTCATTGGCGTTCGTGCTGGTCAGAACCAGCGACTGGGCCGTTTCCAATCAGGTCGGGCTCTTACAATGGCTGGACCTACCCGTATGGGTGCAGGCTGTTGTAGGCTTATTTTTGCTTGATTTAATCGGTGCCTGGCTGGCCCACTGGACCGAACACCAGGTTAAATGGATGTGGCAATTTCATTCCGTTCACCACTCCGACCAGTATGTAGACACCACTACTGCCAACCGGCATCATCCCGGCGAGAGTGTCATCCGCTTTCTGTTTACCACATTGGCGGTCCTGGTTGTGGGTGCTCCCATGTGGCTGGTGTTTATGTATCAGGCGTTATCGGTGCTGCTTTCGCAATTTAACCACGCCAACATCGAATTACCCCGCTGGGCCGACCGGGCTCTTAACTGGCTGCTGGTAACACCCAACATGCACCATGTGCATCATCATTACGTACTCCCCTACTCGAATACCAACTACGGCAATATTTTCTCGATCTGGGACCGGCTGTTTCGTACCTATACTGTTAGGCAGGGCAAGGACCTCATTTACGGGCTGGATACGCATCCTCACCTGCACGAGCACAGCCATATAGGCGGCATTCTGAACGTACCCTTTCAGGCCTACCGGCCGCCAGTAGGTGAACGGAACGACAAGCTTACGACGACCGCAGAGCAAGTTAAGGCCTAAAAGCCGCAGGTTTTGTTGGGAGTAAGCGGGTTAGTAGCCGTACTTTAGGCATTGAACCGCATTGGTAGACTTTTATACCTCAAACTCACACATGACCTCTCGTCGTACCATTCTCCAGACCCTGTCGCTGGCCTCAGCCTCTACGCTGGTCTCGCCGCATACCTTGCTGGCGGCAACATCGCCTAAAAAAGACAAACTAGGTGTGGCACTCGTTGGGTTAGGCTATTACAGCACCGACCTGCTGGCTCCGGCGCTTCAACAAACTAAGAATTGCTATCTGGCAGGCATTGTTACGGGCACGCCCTCTAAAGCCGAGAAGTGGAAGAAGCAATACAACATTCCTGACAAGAACATCTATTCATACCAGACGTTCGACCAGATTGCCAACAATCCTGACATCGACGTTGTGTATGTGGTGCTGCCGCCGTCGATGCATGAAGAGTACGTGGTACGCGCCGCCAAGGCGGGTAAGCACGTGTGGGTTGAGAAACCGATGGCCGTTACGGAGAAGGAATGCCAGAATATGATCGACACCTGTCGGAAGAACAAGCGGGTGCTCACGGTGGGGTATCGCCTGCACCACGAGCCTAATACGCAGGCCTACATCAAATACCTGCGCGACGGTAACATTGGCAAGATCAACATGGTGAACTGCGCCGCTGGCTACTACGACGCTCGTACCGATCACTGGAAGCAGAAGAAAGAGATGGGTGGCGGCGTGATGTATGACATGGGCGTGTACGCCATTCAGGGTGCCCGACTGGCTACCGGTGAAGAACCCATTGCGCTGACGGCCCAGCAATACACGACGCGCCCTGACGTCTATAAAAATGGCCTCGACGAAACCAGCATGGCCCAGCTCGAATTCCCTAGCGGGGCACGGGCGGCAATACAGAGCAGCTACGGCATGAACATGAATTTTCTGCACGTAACGGGCCAGAAAGGCAAACTACGCATGGAGCCCTACTCCGACTACAACGGTGTTCGCGGCGACGGGACAGGCGGCTTTAAAACCGATGTGCCTTACAAAACGCCGGGCCAACAGACGATGCAGATGGATAATGATGCGAAAGCCATCATGCAGAACACCGCTGTGCTGGTGCCCGGCGAAGAGGGTCTGGCCGATATCCGGATTGTGGAGGCGATCTATAAATCAGCAAAAGCAGGAAAGCGGGTAACACTTTAAGAAAAAGTTTGTCGTTTGTGGTTTGATGTTTGCCCTTGCTAATCAATATGATACTGGCCAGGCAACGCATCATCGAACCACAAACGATAAACGACAAACTGAATTTCGCCTATCTTAGCCGGGAAATCGCTCTTCTTATGTCACCAGCCCATTTTACCAGCCTCGAAACCGACGATCAATTGAATGCCCTGTATTTTGAGGCGAGTATCCTGGCAAACCGATACGAAGACGATTTTATCTACCTTCTTTACAGTCTCGATTCGTTCTACGTCGAGGTACGGCACGACGCCTACACCAATAAAGTAAAGCAGATTTCAGCGTTCAAATCCACCGACAAGCTGGAGCCTTACCTGCCCTATCTGACCGAGGCGGCTTTATAAACTAGCTTCCAACCGGCCAGGAACGTACCTGCCCGCAAAGGCGATGAACTTAGTTCGGCAGCACCGTTCCTTCCACGTCGAAGGTATTCTTATCAGAAACAATCAGGTGCTGAAAACCCTGCATCCGGTAATGGGTTACTCCCCAGTTTGTGGCGGGGCGGGGACCACTCTCCAACACAATCTGCCGTTCCGAGGTATACAGTGAATTTTCTGTAGTCAGCACGGCCGCAATCTGACGCGGCTGTCGGGTTACTGAGTCGAGTTTAACTGTGAGTGACCGAACGGTCAGGTTTTTCTCGGTCGGCTTCAGCGTGTACTGGTACGTCAGCGAGTCGGGCCGGGCCACCGCGTAACTGCTGCGAAGAGCGGGCTTGTTGATGTCGGCCTGCATGAACAACTCCAGTTCGCGGCTCCAGTTGACCGTACGGGTAGTCTGCCGCTCAACCTTGTCTCCCATCTGCGTGCGCTTATCCACGCCCGGCTTCTGCTTCGACAGCGTTTCAATCTGACCTTTGACGTACCCGGCTACATCGAAATAAACGGGTTTTTCGGTACGTTGGGCGGTATCTGTAGAGCAGGCGGTTACTGACAGTACAGCCAGCAGGAAAACGTATTTCATAAACAAAAAACCGCCCGCAGCCGATTGGGCTACGGGCGCGTTAGTAGACTGTACTAGGTAAACAGCGGTCGGGTACGTTGCGTTCAGCGCCCTATACGGCCGGTTGAACCAACAGGTTTTCGCCAGTCATTTCGGCGGGCTTCTCAATACCCATCAACGCCAGAATTGTTGGCGCAATATCACCCAGCTTGCCGTTTTTAAGTGCAGGCTGGTAGTCATTGTCGATCAGAATGCACGGCACCAGACTCGTGGTGTGGGCCGTATTGGGTGTACCATCATCGTTGACCATGTAATCGGCGTTGCCGTGGTCGGCAATGATGATTGTAGTGTAGCCATGAGCCAGCCCAGTCGTGACTACATCGCGGGTGGTGGCATCAACGGTTTCGGCGGCTTTCACCACCGCTTCGAATACGCCTGTGTGGCCAACCATATCGGTATTAGCAAAGTTGAGACACACAAAGTCGACCTCTCCTTTTTCCAGCTCAGGAATAATAGCGTCGCGAATACCGTAGGCCGACATTTCGGGCTTCTGGTCATACGTTTTCACCGGAATCGTAATTGTCTCGCCCCGCTCATTAGTCACCGTCATCTCTTTTGGCGACGGCACCAGCAGGCGTGTTTCGCCAACAAACGGTTCCTCCCGGCCGCCCGAAAAGAAAAACGTAACGTGCGGGTATTTCTCGGTTTCGGCAATGCGAATCTGCTTTTTGTTGGCCGCAGACACAACTTCACCCAGCGTTTTGGACAGGTTATCTTTTTCGTAAATGACCTTCACGCCTTTGAAATCGCTGTCGTAGTTGGTCATCGTGATGTAATCAAGGTCGAGCTTGTACATCTGCTGCTCCGGGAAATCTTTCTGCGTCAACGCAATGGTGATTTCACGGCCCCGGTCGGTACGGAAGTTGAAACAGATCACCACGTCGCCATTTTCAATCTTGGCGACAGGGGTATGATCCGGTTTCTCCATCACAATTGGATTGATGAATTCGTCGGATACACCTGCCTCGTAAGAATTACGAATCACCTCGAATACGCCGTCGCCCTGGGCGCGGTCACCCACGGCATTAACCATGGCATCGTAGGCAACCTTCACTCGCTCCCAGCGGTTATCGCGGTCCATAGCGTAGAAACGGCCAATTACAGTAGCCAGTTTACCCGTAGTTTGGGCCATATGCGCTGATAGGTCGGTCAGGAAGCCCAGTCCGCTTTTCGGATCAGTGTCGCGGCCGTCAGTAAAAGCATGCACAAACACGTCAGTCAGGCCGTACTGCTGCGCAATGGTCAGCAACCCTTTTACGTGGCTGATATGGGCATGTACACCGCCGTCAGACACCAGGCCAATCAAGTGTACTTTTTTACCGTTTTCTCTGGCGTATATCAGTGATTCGGCCAGTACGGGCTCATTTTTTAACGTGTCGTGCTCAACAGCAATATTTACTTTCACCAGATCCTGGTACACGACCCGGCCAGCGCCTAGGTTCATATGTCCCACTTCTGAATTACCCATTTGGCCAACGGGTAGCCCAACAGGCAGGCCAGATGCTTCGAGGGTGCTGTGCGAATAGCGATTCCATGCGTCGGTAACAAATGGCGTTTTCGCCGCTGCCAGTGCCGACCGGTCGTTCTGGGTGGTAATTCCCCAGCCGTCCATAATTAAGAGAATGACTTTCTTATTCATAAGGAGAGAAATGGTGAAAAGGCGAACGAGAGGGAGAGCAAACGTTTTTAGACCGAACAGGATACAGGCATAAGCAACCTTCGCTCGCTATCTCTCTACTAATTCACCCATTGCTTATAGGTTATGCCGCTTCCGCAGGTACGTTAACAATTCCTCACAGCATCGATAAACGATCTGGTACACTTCTTCAAACACCTCCGGCCCTTCATAATACGGATCTGGCACGCTGGGCTGATCGCTAACGGCGGGGTCGAACTCACGGAGAAGGAAGACGGTATCGTCGTGCACCAGCCCAACCGATCGCTGGCTTAGCTTCATGACCCCTTCGAAGTTCATCTCGTCCATCGTGATGATGTACGTGAACCGCGCCAGGTCTTCGCCCGTCATTCGGCGGGCACGGTGGGTAAGCGTGAGATCGTGGGTGAGGGCATTTTGCCGGGTACGAAGGTCAGGCAGTTGCCCGATGTGGTACGATGACGTACCTGCCGAATCGCACTCAATTTTTCCGGAAAGGCCGGCCTGATCAACGAGCTGCCGAAAAACGCCTTCGGCAACCGGCGACCGGCAGATATTTCCAAGACAGACAAAGAGAAGGGAAATCATACACTAGGTTGATGCTCGTGGTTTGTCGTTTGAGGTTTCGCGGCTTTGGATCCCACACTGTGGTGCAGCAACGCAACGACAGACCACAACCATCAAACTACTTTTCAATCGGGTCACCGTTCTCGTCAACGAGTACATATACGTCTTCGTTGCGCTTTTTCATGAGGTACTTTTCGCGGGCGTATTTAATACGAAGTTGCTGGCTCCCCAGCACCTCCTTCCGTTCCGCCTTCACGGCTTCGATTCGCTCCTGAAAGTAGGCTTTTTCATCTTCGAGTTCCTGCGCCTTCCACCAGTTTCGCGCCTGCGAGCGGAGATCATTCGCGTCGAAAAATAGCATCCACAGCACAAAGCCTACCCCCGTCAGGATATAAAAACGATAACGGCTGTTGAAGAGGCGATTCATGATGAGGTGGTTTGTCGTTTATGGTTTGGCGTTGCGCTACCGATTAACAAACGGGTTAGTTAGCAGCGCAACATCAAACCATAAACGACAAACTTAAAACTTAAGTCCTGGGAAATAGGCCATCTCGCCTAATTCTTCCTCAATACGAAGCAGTTGGTTGTACTTCGCCATCCGGTCTGACCGTGAGGCTGAACCTGTTTTGATCTGGCCCGTATTCAAGGCTACCGCCAGGTCAGCGATCGTTGCATCTTCCGTTTCGCCCGACCGGTGCGACATGATGTTCTTGTAGCTATTCCGCTTGGCCAGGTTCACTGTATCGATGGTTTCGGTCAGCGAACCGATCTGGTTTACTTTTACCAGAATGGCGTTGGCAATACCCTTATCGATACCTTCCTGCAGGCGAGTTACGTTGGTTACGAACAGGTCGTCGCCCACGAGTTGTGTCTTTTTGCCAACCAGTTCGGTCTGAAGTTTCCAGCCATCCCAATCGTCTTCGGCCATACCGTCTTCGATCGACATGATGGGGTATTTCGACACCCAATCAGCCCAGTACTGCGCCATCTGTGGTGACGTCAGCCGGTCACCGGTCGACTTTTTGAAGTGGTATTCTTTCGTTTCGGCATTGTAGAACTCCGATGCAGCGGCGTCCATGGCAATCCAGACATCTTCGCCCGGCCGGTAACCCGCCTTCTCGATTGCCTCGATGACGATCTGAATAGCCTCTTCGTTTGACCCGATGTTTGGCGCAAAACCACCTTCGTCACCTACGTTGGTGCTCATGCCTTTGCCTTTCAACACTTTCTTCAGCGTGTGGAAAATTTCGGTACCCATGCGCAGCGCCTCGGCAAAGCTCGATGCATTGGCGGGCATAACCATGAACTCCTGGAAGTCAATTGAGTTATCGGCATGTGAACCACCGTTCAGGATGTTCATCATCGGAACGGGCAGGGTGTTGGCATTTACACCACCGATATAGCGATACAGGGGCATTCCGCAATCGATAGCGGCAGCTTTAGCAACGGCCATCGACACACCCAGAATGGCGTTGGCACCCAGGCGGCCTTTGTTCGGCGTACCATCCAGATCAAGCATGATCTTGTCGATCATACCCTGTTCGAATACCGAAATGCCCACCAGCTCAGGATAAATAAGCTCGTTTACGTTTGAAACGGCTTTCAGTACGCCTTTACCAACGTACACTTTATTATCGTCGTCGCGCAGTTCAACGGCTTCGTGCGTGCCTGTCGAAGCGCCTGATGGCACGGCTGCGCGGCCCAGGGCACCTGTTTCGGTACGTACGTCGACCTCAACGGTCGGGTTGCCACGCGAGTCGAGAATCTGGCGGGCATGGATGCTTTGAATGGTACTCATTGTGCTTTACGAACAAAAATTTGGATTAATCACCTAACAACAACTGAAAACAGGTTGATTAACCTGTTTCGCGCCACAAATAAACGGATTTTCGGGGAGTAGGCGGTGCGCTTATCGTAACCGATCGCTAGACCAGCCTACTGAATTGGTGCGTATGCACCCGTCGATCTGATTGTAAACGGCTTCAGTTCTGCTTATAGGTTCCTATTCGTACGTTGCCAGAACCGCCGCCTGACCACCAATTATCGCCCTACTTTCACGCGGCACGCGGAGTAGGCAGGGGCTAGCGACAGGCTTCATCAGCTAATCCGGCTCCAGTCAGACTGGGTACGTCCGATGGCGTCGATATGATTGCGGATAGCAGCGTGTTCGGGCAAGATCAGGTTGGGATCAGTCTCCAGAATGATCTGCGCCGATTCGCGGGCGGCGGTCAATACGGCCCCATCTTTGGCAAGGTCGGCGATGCGTAAATCCAGCAAGCCGCTTTGCTGCGTACCGGCCAGGTCACCGGGACCGCGTAGTTGCAGGTCGACGTCGGCAATCTCGAAGCCGTTGTTAGTCCGCACCATCGTTTCAAGGCGGACTTTGGTGTCGGCGCTGAGTTTATAGCCCGTCATCAGTACGCAGTACGATTGCTCGGCCCCACGACCAACCCGGCCACGCAATTGATGGAGCTGCGAGAGACCAAACCGTTCGGCACTTTCAATGACCATCACGCTGGCGTTGGGTACGTTCACCCCTACTTCGATAACCGTTGTGGCCACCAGAATCTGCACTTCGCCTTTCGCAAAACGGGTCATCTCGAAGTCCTTGCTGTAGGAATCCATTTTG
Organism: Fibrivirga algicola; assembly: GCF_011742925.1. GTDB lineage: Bacteria > Bacteroidota > Bacteroidia > Cytophagales > Spirosomataceae > Fibrella > Fibrella algicola. Next base: position 250,238 of record NZ_WAEL01000010.1, on the reverse strand, counting down.
CCATGCAGAATACCAACCTGGTATTTTGGCTGCGGAAATGCCCGCTGAATGCCTTCAAAACCATCCGTCAAATCCTTGTAATCCAGCGTTTCCGACTCTTCGATCAGTGGATACACGACATATACCTGCCGCCCCAGCTCGATTTGTTGCCGCATGAAGCCGAATACTTCGGCGCGGTGCTTGTCTGTTTTGTGCACTGTTTTAATCGGCTTCCGTCCGGCGGGCATTTCGTCGATGATCGAAATATCGAGGTTGCCGTAGAGCGTCATCGCCAGTGTGCGTGGGATGGGCGTGGCCGTCATGACCAGAATATGCGGCGGCACCACCGGGTTTTTCGCCCACATTTTGGCTCGTTGCGCTACCCCAAACCGGTGCTGCTCGTCGATGATACACAGGCCCAGGTTCCGGAACTGCACCACATCTTCGAGCAGGGCGTGGGTGCCAACCAGAATGTGCATCTGCCCGTTCAGCAACTCTTCGTGCAACACCCGCCGTCGTTTGGTGCGCGTGCTACCCGTCAGAATACCCAGGTTCAGGCCCATCGCGTCGGCAAAGGGTTTCAGGCCATTGTAGTGCTGGTCGGCCAGAATCTCGGTAGGAGCCATCAAACAGGCCTGCGCACCGTTGTCGATCGCCAGTAGCATCGTAATAAACGCCACGATGGTTTTGCCACTGCCCACGTCGCCCTGCAAGAGCCGGTTCATTTGCTTACCCGTCAGGCAGTCTTTATGAATCTCGCGCAATACCCGTTGCTGCGCTCCGGTGAGCGGAAAAGGCAGCAGCGTCTTGTAGAAATGCGAGAGCAGGCTGGTTTTCTGAAAGATTTGTCCGGGATGTTCTTCCTTCTGAATCAGCTTGTTGGAGATCAGCCGGAGCTGATTGTAGAATAGCTCCTCGAATTTCAGCCGCCGTTCGGCCTGCCGCAGCCAGGCGGGGCTTTGCGGCAAGTGGATGTTCCAGACGGCCTCCCGTTTACCTACCAGCCGAAACTTCTCGATCAGGCTGGTGGGTAGTGTTTCGTGAATATGCGGCCAGGCCAGTTCAAGCAGCCCACGCATGGCTTTGGCCATCACTTTGTTGTCGACAAACCGCTTGCGGAGCTTCTCCGTGAGGTTATAAACCGGCGAGAGCGTGGCTTCGGGTTCCACGTCGGGCCGGACTGCATCGAGTTCGGGGTGCACAATGCTGAACTTGCCCTGAAATTCCTGTGGCTTACCAAAAACGATGTATTCCCCGTCGCGGCGCAGTGTTTTTTCGAGCCACGAAATACCCTGAAACCAGACCAGATCCATGGTGCCGGTGCCATCTGTAAAATGACCGACGAGCCTTTTTTTAGGCCCCTCGCCTTCCGTATGCCAGTCGCGAAGCCGACCACGTACCTGCGCGGAGGGCATCGATTCCAGTAGTTCGCTGACGGTGTAGAAACGCGTACGGTCTTCGTACCGGAACGGGTAATACTGAATCAGATCGGCAGCCGTAAACAGATGCAGTTCTTTATTCAGCAACTCAGCCCGTTGCGGGCCAAGTCCTTTCAGGTATTCCAGGCGGGTGTCGAAGAAGGTGGTACGTTCGGTCATGCGGGCATTGGGCAACTAACTGTAAAAATAACAGTTTGCTAGTTGAAGTTCACCCTCTGACGTTAGTAGTTTGAATTTCCCCCCAACCCCTGAAGGGGCGGTCCCGCGTCCGGGCTAATGCGCTACTTTGCTACATTTGCAAAGCGTTAGCCCGGACGCGGGACCGCCCCTTCAGGGGGGTGGGTATACATCAACAGACCTACTTTGCTATGACTCCTCTCGACATTGTGCTCTCAGGGCTGATGCGCCGGTATACCGAGCGTGTACCCGACGTGAAGAATATTCTATATGCCCTTCAACAGCAGGGAGTAATCAACGCCCCGGAGGCAATCGAAAACGACCATATTGCCTTCCGGACTATGGGCGTGCCGAACCTGGGCCTGGCTTCATTTGAGAAGATATTCCTGCACTACGGGTACGAAAAAAAGGAGCCGTACAACTTCGCCGAAAAAAAGCTGAACGCCTACTGGTATGCCCCCCCGGCTGATCGAGCGGCCGATAATCTGCCCCGCATCTTTGCCAGTGAATTGCGCGTCGGTGACCTGTCAAAAGAAGCACAGCGAATCATTCATAAGTACACCGATACCGTTACCAGCGACCCCGTCGACGCGCTCGACCTGAACGATGGCGAAGCCGTGGATGCATTTCTGCACCAGCCCCTCTGGAAAATGCCCACCCTGGCCGACTACCAGACCCTACTGGCCGAAAGCGAATACGCCGCCTGGGTAATCTACAACCGCTACTACCTCAATCACTTCACCATCAGCGTTCACAACCTGCCCGACGGGTATAATACGATCGACGAATTTGTCTCGTTTCTGGAACAGCGCTGCTTCAAGCTGAACTCGTCGGGTGGCGTCATCAAGGTCAGCCCCGACGGTGGACTGCGGCAGGCATCGACGGTAGCGCAGATGGTCGACGCGAAGTTTGCGGGTGGGGATACCTTCCGGATTGCTGGCTCGTATGTAGAGTTTGCCGAGCGACGCGTGTTACCCGAATTTGCTCATTTACCCGCCGACCAGATTACCCGGCAGCACCGCCGCGACGGATTCGAAGCGGCCAATGCCGACAAGATTTTCGAAAGCACGTTTGTTGCCCAAACGGGACGCTGAGCTAAAACCCCTTATTTGTCTTTATCTTGTCAATGATTCATGGTGACGATCGACATCATACTATCCGAATTTAAATAGGCCATGACCAGGCTGTAGCCGATAACATAACGGGTAGCGCCTGTGGCGGTTAAACTGTCGAAAAAATAGGATGCTATCAGGCATCCCTCATTAGTTACTCCGCAATTTTCGACGCCGTAAACGCCTTATTGCGCCTTCACGACCAAGCAGACGCACAAAAAAGTACACAGTATATCTCAGCTTTCATTTTATATACTGAGGCCCATTTACACACATTATCACTTTCCACGAATGATCAGGTATAAAGTAACCAGTGCCATTTTGCTGTTTTTAGGCGTTTGCCAGTCACTCGCTGCGCAGCCGAAAAAACCAGCCGCAGGTACGTTGCCGAAAAGCCAGACGGTGGCGACTGCCACACAACCCGGCCTGGCGATTTATAAACAGTACTGCCTCACCTGCCACCAGATAGACGGTAGCGGAGTGCCGAATCTCAACCCACCCCTACGTGGCACCGATTGGGTAAACGGCGACAAAGCCAGACTGATTGGTGTGCTGCTGAAAGGGCTGAAAGACGCTGAAGTCGACGGGGAGCCTTACGATAATGTAATGCCAGCCCATGACTTTCTGACCGACCAGCAAATTGCCGATGTACTCACGTATGTCCGCAGCAATTTCGGGAACAAAGCAACGGCTATTTCGGCCCAGGAAGTAAAGGAGCAGCGAGGCAAATAAGTGCAGGACTATCGGTTAGAAGCTACCGTGTTTTGCGTTTGTAATGACGCAAAATTGGCTACTTTTAGCCGATTAATCCTGACCCTGACTCCATGAAACTCCTGCCTTTTCTTCTAGCAGGTCTGTTGACCACCAGCGCGTTGGCCCAGTCGGCCCCGGTTGGCCTTGAACTTTATAGTTTTCGTGAGCAGTTCAAGACCGACCTACCCGGCACGCTGGCAAAGGTGCAGCAGATGGGCTTTCGGGAAGTAGAGGTAGCTGGCACCTATGGCCTTTCACCCACGGCCTTCCGGCAGGAGCTCGACAAGCGCGGTATCAAAGCCATCAGTATGGGCGCGGAATTCGACGATCTGGAAATGAATGTACCTAAAGTCATTGCCGATGCCAAGGCGCTGGGCGTGAAATACGTAGTCTGTTTCTGGATTCCGCACACGGCCGATCTGTTCACCAGTATCGACGCTGACCGGGCCACCGACGTATTCAACACCGCTGGCCGATTGCTGGCTGATGCCAAACTCACGCTCTGCTACCATACCCACGGCTACGAGTTCCAAAAGATGCCCAACGGCACCACCTATTTCGATTACCTGGCGCAGAACCTGGACCCAAAATACGTCAACTTCGAGATGGACGTATTCTGGGTTAAATCGCCCGGTGCAGACCCGGTGAGACTCCTGCAGCAATACCCGAAACGATTCTTGCTGGCCCACTTGAAAGATCGTAAACCCGGCACACCCGATAGCTTGACCGGCCAGGCCGACGTAGAATCGAACGTTGTGCTGGGCGAAGGTGATATTGGCATCGCGGCCTTTATGCGGGCAGCGAAGAAAGCCGGTATTAGACACTTTTTCATCGAAGATGAATCGTCGCGATCAATGGAGCAAATGTCCAAAAGCCTGACCTTTCTGCGGGGCCTGAACTGACCAGACGTTGATCTTACTACCGATTTAACTCAACTAACAGCCGTATTTCAGCGGCTTTTTCTGTCTCTATGATTTCCTTTTCACCCCATCGACTACCCCTCGCAGGTACGTTATTCGTCGGTCTACTGTCTGCTTCCCTTAGCTGGGCCCAGGCACCATCGGCAACGCTTAACCCCGACACCGTTCAGGCTGGCCCGTTCGACATGGGCAAGATGTGGACGTTCGATACCCCACCGACCGACTATTTCAAGAAGACCTACGGCTTCACCCCCGACGCTAAGTGGTTTGAAGAAGTACGGCTGGCCTCGCTTCGGTTTGCCGATTATTGCTCAGCCTCATTTGTGTCGGCCAACGGGCTGGTAATGACCAACCACCACTGCGCCCGCGAGTCGGGAACAGGCGTAACCCGCCGGGGTGAAAACCTAAATGCATCGGGGTTCTTCGCCAAAACACCTGGCGAAGAACGCAAAGTAGACGGGCTATTTGTGGATCAGCTGGTGAAGATCGAAGACATCTCGAAACGCGTACAGGATGCCGTAACGGCTGCTGGCAGCGACGAACAGGCACAGGTACAGGCGCGCGAAAAAATCTTCTCCGACATCAAGGACGAGTACACCGCCAAAACCGGTTGGAAAGGACTCGAACTGCAAACGATTACTTTCTACGATGGCGGCCGGTATGCGCTCTACGGATTCAAGCGGTTCACCGATGTTCGGCTGGTGTTCATGCCCGAACTGAACCTGGGCTTTTTTGGCGGTGACCCCGACAACTTCACATACCCACGCTACGCGCTCGACTGTTCGTTTTTCCGCGTGTACGATAACGGCAAACCCCTGAAGACAACGCACTTTTTTAAGTTCAACCCAAACGGCATTCGGGAGGGCGAGCCCACTTTTGTGACGGGTAACCCCGGCAGTACCGAACGCCTGAAAACGGTAGCCGAGTTGGAATACGATCGCGACCTGCAATTTCCATATACGCTATCGTTGCTTCGCAGTCGCTCAAACGCCTTACAGGCTTATAATGCCACCGCCAAAAGCGACAGCGTCCTGAATGAGATCTTCAATCTGGAAAACAGCCACAAAGCCAGCAGTGGTCAGCTTACCGGACTTCGCGACCCCTACCTGCTGGCCCGCAAGGCCGCATTCGAGCGCACATTCAAAGCAGATGCGCAGAAGAAGGGCATCTCCCTCAAAACATGGGATGATATCGCAGCTAATGTAGCTGACCTCCGAAAAGCCTTTAACGATTACACGTACCTGTCCCCTAACCCGATTGCGCTGGGCGAAACCATGACATTTGCCATGACCCTCGGCTTTGTCAATGCGGCGGTGGCGGCCAATCCGGTCGTTTGGGAACAGGCAAAGGGAGTGCTGGATGAGCTACCAAAGCCCAAAAGCCGGGCACTGGAAGAGGCTTTTCTGGCCGCTCATTTCAGCGAGGCACAAGCCGCGCTGGGCAACGACGATCCGTATGTGAAGGCGGCCCTGACGGGCCCGAATGGTCAGGTACGTACCCCGCGCGAAGCCGCAGCAGCGTTACTGGCAGCGACCAAACTCACCGATCGGCGTTTTGTTTCGTTGCTCACGGATGGCGGTGCGGCGGCACTGAACAGCAGTACCGATCCACTGCTGGCATTGGGGCGGCTGGGAGGCAAGCGATTTCTGGCGGTAAATACCACCGTGCGCGACCTAACAGCTCGGCAGCAGGTACTTCGTAGTCAGCTGGGACGAGCGCTATACGATACCTACGGCACGGCCATTCCGCCCGACGCTACGTTTTCCTTACGTATTAATGATGGCGTAGTAAAAGGCTATCCGTATAATGGCACGATGGCACCGGTGGTCACCACGTTTGCCGGCCTGTATGATCGCAGCTATTCGTTTGGCAACAAAGCGCCGTGGAACCTTCCAGCGCGCTGGGCCAATCCACCCGCCGAACTGCTGAAACAGCCGATGTGCTTTATTTCGACAAACGACATCATCGGGGGAAACTCGGGGAGTCCGATGATCAACAAAAACCGGGAAGCGGTAGGGCTGGTTTTCGACGGCAATATGGAGAGTCTGCCCGGTTCGTTCATCTTCGTGCCCGATGCCAACCGAGCTGTCTCCGTGCATGCGGGAGGTATTCTGGCTGCCATGCGCTATATCTACAAAGCAGATCGCCTGGTGCAGGAGTTACTACAGAAATAAGGTTAACGTTTACGGTTTGCTGTTTGACGTTGCGCTGCTAACCCACCAGATGGCGAAGTAGCTATGCAACGTCAAACAGCAAACTGTAAATGTCAACCTTATTTTTTCCCTACTGCCTTAGGGCCAAACTCTAATTCTTGTGCCTTGCCAAAAAGTGTCAGCGCTTTCACGTAAGTGTTGTCGGCCGTGTTCATGACGCGGTAGAACTCATTATTCTGACCACCTTTATTGGCTTTCTGGTAAACGTAGCGGGCAATGAGCGCTTTGGTCTGGGTACGTATGTAGTCTTTCGAGCGGGCAAACTCAGCGGCGTTAAACTTCACACCTTCTGCTACCGCTGCTTTGTTCATCGCGCTCAGTTGCTCTTCAGTCAGGTTCACCGCTTTGTCAAATTCGGCAAATGGCATCTTCTCCAACCGGACCCGGTTATCGTTTGCATACGACAGCGCAAACTCACGAATGATATTTTTGGCGTACAACTGACCCAGATAGGCCGTTTGCCAGCTCGAATCGCGGGGCACGAAATAGTCGGGAGTAATGCCGCCACCACCGTATACAGTACGGCCTTTATCCGTCTTGAATACGCTCTTGGGGTCGTTCTTGATACTGTCGGCGATGTAGTATTCCCCCCGCTTCGACCGCAACTCGAGTTCTTTTTCGTAGTCGCCTTCCTGACCTGGTACGTAGGGTTTCTGAATGCTACGGCCCGTAGGCGTGTAGTAGCGCGAAATGGTCAGGCGCAGTTCAGAGCCGTCTGATAGCTGTACAGGCATTTGCACCAGTCCTTTCCCAAACGAGCGACGGCCCACAATGTAACCCCGGTCATGATCCTGCAGGGCACCAGCCAGAATTTCAGATGCCGACGCACTGCCTTCGTCGATGAGCACGATGAGCGCACCGTCTTCAAACTGACCGTTCATCTTGGCAAAATACTTACGGTCGTAGCGGTCATCTTTTCCATCGGTATACACCAGCAGCTTGTTACCGTCGATAAACTCATCGGCCATATTGGTGGCCCGGTCCAGATAGCCGCCGGGGTTGTTGCGCAGGTCGAGCACAAGTTGTTTCATACCCTGCTGCTTCAGGCCAGCCAATGCGGTTCTAAACTCTTCATAAGCCGAATCGGAGAAACGATTCACCTTCAGATAGCCCGTTTGGGCGTCTGTCATATAGGCGGCATCGACGGCGTAGGTAGGAATCCGGTCACGGGTGACGGTGACTACCCGTGGGCGTTGTCCTTTCGAGAGCACCGTTAATCGTACTTCGGTACCCCGCTTACCCCGCATGGCTTTATACACAGCACTGTTGTCTACACCTTTCGCCGTCAGCGGCGTCTCATCAACTTTTAGGATCTTGTCACCGCTACGAATACCGGCTGCTTCAGAAGGGCCACCGGCCAGGGGTGTAACCACATAAACGGTGTCGGCAAAAATATTGAACTCGACGCCAATGCCATCAAAACCACCCTCAAGTTGTGAGCGGGCCGCCACAGCGTCGGTCGGGTTCAGATAAGCTGTATGCGGGTCGAGTTTCTCCAGCATCTTGGTGATTGAGAAATCGACAAGGTCGTCGGTATTTACCGAATCGACGTAGTTGTTTTCAATCAGCTGAAGGATCTCTTTGTACTTGAGGTAGCCCCGGCCAACTGAGTTCAACCCCTTGGTTCCACCAAAAAAAGAGGCACCGATCAATACCCCCCCGGCAAGGGTGAGACCGAGCAGCATGGGCAACCGAACAATGGTCCGGTCATTAGAAATTCGTTCCGGCGATGGCGTAGAGTCGTTGGATGCCATTGGGGTGTTCATCAGGTTGTTGCGTATAGAAGCGTAACACTAAAAAGCTTCATTAATGTTTGCCAGATCAGGATAAACTGAGCGAAAGTTGATGGCAATTTTCACGCACCGTCAAATATGTTCAAAGGCTGCCAGCGAACCGGGGTTGCGCATGGTATCGGGACTGGCAACGCGATCGGCCTGCTGGCCCATGAGGATCTTTTTCACCGGCGTTTCCATCTTCTTCCCACTGATTGTGTACGGCACCTCGTCGACGGGGTGAATACTGTCGGGTACGTGCCGGGGACTGTACTGCGTACGCAACGTTTGCTTGATCCGTTTGGTCAGTTCGTCGGTCAGTGTATATCCCTGACGAAGCACCACAAACAGCGGCATGCGATACGTGCCATCGGGCAACTCGATACCGACAACCAGGCTATCGGCAATTTCGGGTAAACTCTCTACGGCTGAATAGATTTCAGCCGTACCAATGCGCACACCATCGCGGTTGAGCGTCGCGTCTGACCGGCCGTAAATCACAACGCTGCCCCGATCGGTGATCTTGATCCAATCGCCGTGCCGCCAGGTATCAGGGTCGTTTTCGAAATAGCTGCTCCGGTACCGCTCGTTATTCGGGTCGTTCCAGAAGTAGATGGGCATAGACGGCATCGGCTCCAGGATCATCATTTCGCCCAGTGCCTCGCGCACCGGTTCACCCTGCTCGTCATACGCTTCGACCTTGCAACCCAGCAACCGACATTGGATTTCGCCCGCCACCACCGGCGCCATCGGATTACCGCCCACAAAACCGCTGCACACGTCAGTGCCGCCGCTAAACGAGATCAGCCATACATCGGAGCGAACCGACTCGTACACCCAGCGAAAACCCTCGGGCGGCAGCGGCGAGCCCGTTGCGCCAATACTGCGTAGTGAGCGTAGCCCCATCGATGAACCAGGCGTCATACCTGCCCGCATGCAGGCCAGGAAGTAGGCTGCTCCACCACCGAAATGCGTGATCTGGGCCTGGTCGATGAGTTGCCAGAGGCGGTTCATATCGGGGTAAGCCGGCGACCCTTCGTACAACACCAGCGTGGCACCCACCAGCAACGAAGCCACCGAGAAATTCCACATCATCCAGCCCGTAGTTGAGTACCAGAAGTACCGCTCACCAGCGCGTACATCCTGGTGCAGAGCCAGCGTTTTCAGATGCTCGATCAGGCAACCGCCCACGCTGTGGGTAATGGCTTTGGGCTTCCCCGTTGTACCCGACGAAAAAAGCACCCACATAGGGTGGTCGAACGGAACAGGCTCAAAAGTAAGGTCAGTAAATGGCGTTTTAAGCACCTCATCCCATACCAGTACCCCATTGGGTACCTGCGCCGTTGGCGACAGAAAAGGCACCCATATTACCTGCTTAAGCGTAGGAAGCCCCAACCGCAACGTAGCCAGATCGGCGGATTTGTCTACCGCTTTTCCATTGTAGGTGTAGCCGTCGGCCATAATCAGCACTTTCGGTTCAATCTGACGGAAACGGTCCAGCACACTGGCGGTACCAAAATCAGGCGAGCAACTCGACCACACGGCACCGAGCGACTGCGTGGCCAGAAAGCCAATGACAGCCTCGGGTACGTTGGGTAGCAGCGCTACCACCCGATCGCCAACGCCGACGCCCTGCTGGCGCAAAAACTGCGCCAGTGCCCCAACCTGATGTGCCAGTTCGGACCAGGATAGGCTGCGTAGCCGATTTTTTTCTGAGGCAAACAATAGCGCCGGCGTCTGGCTGGTCGCATTCCGGAAAATATGTTCGGCGTAATTGACGGTGGCTCCGGTAAACCAGCGCGTGCCAATCATGCCATATCGTGGGCGATCGATCACCTGCTGGTAGGGCGTATGAAACTGCACCTCAAAATAACTGGCGATGGCCTCCCAGAAATCGTCGAGATTAACAACCGACCAGTTCCACAGATCGTCGTAGTTGCGCAGGTACAGGCCGTGTTTAACAAACAGGTAATCGATAAACTGTTTAAGCCTGGACTGTTGCTGAAATCGGGCACTTGGGGTCCAGATGGGCCCGGTGGGCGAGTCGAAAGGTTGGATCATGGCAAAAAAGAAACGGGCTTCAGCGCTCCTTGAAAGGTAACGCCGAAGCCCGTTCGGTTCGCGTACGGAAGCGATTATTTGACCTCCTTAGCTTCCTTTACTTCTTTGGTTTCGTCGGCAGCCAGCAGGCCTTTCCGACGGAGCAGCAAGTCCATGAACCGCTGATCGCTTTCGCTGGTAAAGATGGAGAAGGGCAGATATAAGAACTGCGCCCGACCCATCTGGCTGGCCAGGTACTTCATGAATGGGTTCATGGCGGGTGTGTTGGCGCCATCCAGCCCATTACCTAGCTGAAGTATGTAAGCGTTTTTATCTTTGACGGCGGCCTTGATCATATCCCATTTCAACATGCCGCCTTCCTTGGCGTTCAGCTTCATCATGATATGCCGGCTGTCGATCTCGTAGACGTACTTCTCGAACATTGGTTTGAACTGCTCCGACTGCGAAACGCCCGTGAACTGCACTGCCCAGAACAGTACATAAATGATTGTCAGCAAGATAACGACAACATAAATCCAGTAGTTGGGATAAACTCCCGTCAGGTTCAGGATGGCATTGATCAGAATCAGAGCCAGCGGTACGCCGCTCCACAGCCAATTGTCACGTACCCACTGCCGAATAGCTAAGTTGATGTACGTCTTTTGATCTAAAGCGTATTTTTTTGTTTTAATGGTCATTGTGAACTTCCATAAAGAAAGTACAAAGATAGGGGGAGGAAATCGGAAAAAGTGAGGAAGTTCTATGTCTGAAAGAACCGTTTTGAAGCTACTTACACCAGCCTGTTCTATCCGGTCAGCTAATAGGTCATTTTCTACCCCCTGGACAAATGACTTTCCAGGCTACTTTTATTCATTGACCTGAATAGAATGAATACGGTAATGACCGGGTGTAGCCTGTCGCATCAATACGCTTACATGAAATGCGCGGGAGCCTGACCAGTATGTGCCGGTAGCATACCGCAAATGTGCCGTACTACCCTGATCAGCGGTTTGAAATCGAACGGGCGGATACTTTTTAAAGAAAGAACGCATGATAACCTCGGCCTGATTAGCCCGAACAGAGGGGAAGTCTACTCCTACCGGGTCTATTCGCAACTCAAGATCTGTATCGAAAAAAGCAGCTAACTGATGCGCCTCACCCAATTTTATCGATACGCCAATGGCTTGCGTAGGGTCTGCTGTGTTGGTAAAACACGACAGTGTAGTCCAGAGAATTCCAATAAGCAAACCGATCGATTTTGCTTTTAAAAACATAAAAATTCGATTCATTTTAGTAACGTACTAGCCGGATGGGTATATACATATTGGCGAAAACTGTGCCAATTAGCCTGCACCAAACCATGATAAATTCCTCATTTTTGTACTCTTATTTTCGCCCGGTTTGGCCGGGTCTTTGCTAATGAATCCCACACAAATTCTTTCGGCCGATCAGATCCGCCAAAAAATCCGTCGCATCGCCAGCCAACTGTATGAAACCAACTTCGATGAGGCGGCCCTGGTATTGGCTGGCGTAGCCGGCGAAGGCTACGAACTGGCCCGACGACTCGCTGACGAACTCAAGCAGATTGCGCCTTTTACAGTTACGCTGGTTCAAATTGATCTCGACAAAGCGCAGAAAGCCCAGCCCGTTATTGCGTTACCCGGCGGCTCAGGTACGTATACCGACCGTGTAGTGGTGCTGATCGACGATGTGCTGTACTCAGGTCGAACGCTGGCTTTCAGCCTGCAGCCTTTTCTATCGGTACCCGTCCGTAAAATTCAGGTGGCAGTGCTCGTCAACCGCAATCACCCACGTTACCCGATTGCCGCTGATTTTATTGGCCTTGAGTTGGCAACTACGCTCAATGAACACGTAGAGGTGATTCTGAGCGACCCCGCTCGTGAAGGGGTATACCTCCAATAACCTGACAATGACATTCTTTTTTCGAACAGTCGGCGTTGTCGTCTGGCTGCTTTTACTAAGCTGGCAGTACAGCCAGGGTCAGGTATTTCGGCTCGATACAACGGTATATCTCCCTAAAGAGGCTGGTCTGCACACCATCTCTGGCATCGAGTTTGTCAAAACTGCCGGCGAGTGGCAACTGGTAGGCGACCGGGGCGATCAGTGGCACGTTTCTGATCTACGTCGCTACGAACAGGCGGTGCGTGGCCCCGAAACAGGCCTTCAGTTAGAGGCCCTGCGGTATGATGCCGCCAGCCACACCTATTTCGGCACAGTAGAAGGCAACAATACGGAAGGAAGCTACGCTTTTTTTTGCCGCGACTCGCTGCCCCGTGTTGGTCAACCGGCAAGGCTCACCGTGTTTGACCGACTTACACCGCTGCCTTTCGACAATAAAGGAATTGAAGGCCTGGCACTGGGCACCGACTCAACGGTTTGGCTGGCTCCTGAAGCGGGCTGGACTTCTGCCGACAGCGCCCAGGCAACCGTACAGTTCTACCGGTATACCTGGTCAGGTACGTCATTGGAGGCAAAGAAAGCCTTTGCCTACCCCCGCGACCGAATGCCCCAACTCCCCTCTTCCGAGCGGTTCGGCGGTATTTCGGAGTTACTCTGGGCGGGAAAAAACCGGTTGCTGGTTCTGGAACGGTTTTACGACAGCCGCCGCGACAGTTCATTCGCCAAACTCTACGAAGTAACGTTTGCCGAAGAAAATCCGGCACTGGTACCCGTGAAAACGCTGGTCTTCGACTTCAACACGATGCTCAACGGAAACCGGATCGATAACCTGGAAGGAATGGCCTGGATGCCACCCCGGGGCGGGCAGCGGAGTCTGGTTGTTATTTCTGACGATAACGGGGGCGTGTGCCCACGGGCCAATGGCAAAAAATGCCAGCAAACCCAACTCATTTACCTGAGCCGGGAGTAAACGCGGCTTCGGCCAGATGCACAGTGCGCCACTGGCAAAGCCACGTCTATTTTCGCTTTTTTGTTCGTTAGATTTCCTCCAGCAGGGTACGGAAAGAAACGTATTTATTGGCATACCTGTCGGCTACCTGTTGTTGCAGGGCGGGCTGGTACAGGCTTTGGTACGTAACGAAATCTTCCATGGTCTGAAACCAGTACTGAAACGTGTAGGTAGCGCCGCCGTTTTCTATCTCGGTCAGTAACTTCAGCGCATTGTTTTGCATGGTCAGGCCCGTAGCTACCACGGCAGGTACGTGTTCGTCTTTCATCCAGCGAAGCCACTCGCGCTCAATCTGCTGGTCGATGTTGTACGTAATGTTGTAAAGAATCATTGAATCTTGGGCAGTTGAGGCATGAATCAGCCGTTTGTCTGTTTCTTTGCACCAACATTAATTTGATAAACCTACACTATGTATACCGGATTAGTTCATGCCCACTCAGGGCTTCGCTGGGTCGCGCTACTCTTGTTAGTAGCCTCCGTTTTTGTGGCAATCAGCCGCTGGATGGGCAACAAATCGTTCACCGATGGAAATCGCAAATTATACCTGTTCACATTGATCTCGGTGCACATTCAGTTGGTACTTGGCCTGATTCTCTACTTTATTAGCCCAAAGGTTGATTTTGGCGGTATGAGCAATCGTGTTGTCCGGTTTTATACCGTAGAGCATATCAGCATAATGCTGGTAGCGATTATTGCGATCACCATTGGGTATTCACGCTCGAAGCGGGCTACCAATGATACCCAGAAGCACCGCCTGGTGGGTATTCTGTACGGTATTGGTCTGGCGCTTATTCTGGCGGGTATCCCCTGGGCCTTCCGCAATCTGGGCGCAACTAATTTCTAGCATTCTGTCGGTAGCTTTCGCCTCACCGGCAACATAAATGGCTCTACTACAGCGCAATAACCTGCTATAGTAGAGCCATTTATGTTGTCGATGAAGGGCGTGAATAAGGTATATTATTATCCACTATTCATTCAGATTTCCAGTGGCCAAGGTGCTAAATTTGTAGGTGCTATATACTAGGGCGTAGATGAGAGACAATGTACGAATAAGGGGCCTGTGGAAGTTTGTCATGGGTATATCGTTGGTAGTGATGGCCCTGGGGTGCAAAGTCGAACGATTTCCACCGGAACTATGGAGTGTTACACCCAACCGCTTCGCCATTGGCCGATCGGTTGAATTGAAAGGAGCCCAGTTTGGCGATCAGCCGATTGTTACATTCGGGCGGGCCGAAACAGCCGTTCAGGCGCTGGTCAGAACCAGTTCAGACGGTACGCTGCTGGTAGAAGTACCCCGCATTACTCCCGGCCCCACGCAGGTACAGGTAGCCAACAGCCAGGGCATGACCCCGCCCCTGAGCTTCACGGTGCTGCAACCTCAGCCAACCGTAAATACCATCCTGCCCACCAATTCGGCGCCGGGCACCACCATCCGCATCACCGGCGAAAACCTGGACCGACTGGAAAGCGTCCGGTTCGATACGACCCGGGCCGCTTCCTTTACGGTGGTTTCCCCCACCGACGTGCTGGTGGCTATCTCGCCCCAGCAGGCACGCGGGTTCGTAATGATGCGGATCATAACCGAAGGCGGGGCTGCCAACGCCGTACCGTTTCTGGTTGCCGGGACTCCCGAAATCACTGGGTTTACACCCAAACGTACCCGGGCTGGACAGGAGATTGTTGTGACAGGCCGCTACCTGACCGATGGTCTGTTGCGCATCAACCGCGCCACTCCCGACCCGGCCACCACCCGCATTACCGATACGGAGATACGGGCTATCATTCCGGCCGACGCTACGTCGGGTCGTATCAGCGTCACCGTTTTCGATCGGCTGACTGGCCTCAGCGCCGATAGCATCTACATAGCCAATGCACCGGCCATTACCACCAACCCTAATCCGGGCGAGGGTATTACCGGCGATAAGGTACTGTTGACGGGACTGAATTTCAGGGATGTCACCAGTGTTCTGTTTGGCAACACCGCCGCTCAATTCCGGATACTGAATGACAACCAGATCGAAGCGACCGTACCGGCCCGAAGCCAGTCGGGCAATACGATCGTCAGTGTAACCGGCCTGGGGGGTACTACAAGTGCTACGCAGCCATTTGTATATATTCTACCGCCAGCCAACCTGGTGTTTACGCCTTTGCGGCGAGGCATCAATAAACTGGTTTCGGTAACCGGCCAGAACCTGCTTCGCATTCAACAAATTACACTGAACGGGAAACCCCTCGCTATTCATACGCGTACTGAAGGCGTCGATTTTCAGTTTTTTGTGCCTGCCGATGCCACCACAGGCGTCATCACGGCCACTAACCGGGCAGGTACGGCTACCTCTGTTCGCTCATTGACCGTGGTGCAGGCCCCCGTAGTGACAGATTACCCGCGGCGCTGGCCCGCTGGAGGACGACTGATTATCAAGGGCAACTGGCTCCGCGACGCCGTAGTTCAGTTTGCGGGTGCGGCTAACCCCGCCTCCAACGACGGGCGGAATGAAGATACCGAGATCTGGGTACGTGTACCTGATGATACGCAGATTGGTCAGTTCACTTTGACCACCGATTCGCCTACGGCCTTTACCTCCGATCTGTTCACACCGATCCGTCCTGTATCGGGCGTTGTGTTTACCCCTACCAAGGGACGCGTCGGAGATGAACTCACCGTAACCGGCCAGTTTCTAGAAGATGTAACTGATGTGCGTTTTAGCGGTGGCGCGTCACTGGCGGCTTCGTTTCAGCGGCTGGGCAACGGGCAAATGAAAGTAATTGTGCCCGCCAACGCAGTCGATGGAACGCTGTGCTTCACCAACCCGGCCGGTTTTGCCTGTACCACCACCCTTTTCAATGTACAGCGGCTAGTGGCAGGGGTAGCCTTCATACCCAAAACCGCTAAAGTGGGCACTGATGTCACGTTTACCGGCCAGAACCTGGCCGACGTGGTGGAGGTTCGGTTCAGCGGCGGACTCTCCACCCCAGCCCGTTTCCGAATCGTGGGAACCACCCTTATTGCCACTATCCCTGCCGATGCAGTCAGCGGAACCATCTGCCTCACGACTGATTCAGGTACCGTCTGCACAGCTGAATCCTTCGTGATAACCAAGTAAACCAGTTTTATAAAAAAAGGCTCGCCATGTTTATGGCGAGCCTTTTTTTGGGTAGGTACGTGCCAGATTATTGAATGCGTTTCCAGCGAAGGGCATTTATATTCTGGCCAATCGACCGGCCTTCCCGCAAGCCTACTTCGTTATCTTGGCGGGTATGAATACCACCCAAAATCCGCGAGAACCCCGACTCTTCGGCGGCTTCCCAGAATGACCGGAATGTGCGGGCCTTGAAGTCTACATTACGCTTCGCGTCCCGAACCCGACCAACGTGCGAATCGTCTGTGAACGTGTACGACGAACCGTATAGATCGGTCAATACAATGGCGGCGGCTGCCGACTGGGTAGAGTGCCCCGAAGCAAAGCCCGGGAAAGGCGGCGCAGGCCAGAAAGGCACCCAATTGGGGTCGATGGCACGGCGTACAAACGTGTAGGGTCGCTCGTTGTTATAAACGTATTTGCACTTCCAGCAAGCTATGAACGCATCGGTGACGGCAATGCCCACGCGGGCAAAGGTTTCGGCCGCTTTGGCCAGATTAGCCTTGTCATTTTTCACTGCAATACGAGCCAGATTGTAGGAGTGACCGGGGGGCGTAAAGGTCTCACTTGGATCGTCGGCCCACCAGACGGCCACCTCTTTTTCGGCCTGAGATAAGCTGATATTCTTGGCGTATACCTCTAGGTACTGAGCGAAATATTGCGACGTTACCTGGGTAGATATAGGCAGTGGCACTGGCAATGGCTGGGCCGATGTACTGGCTAGCATGGTACGATTTTTGCCCCAATAGGGCTGCATGGGAATCACCCGGCCATTCTCAGTTGGGCGCCACGTGCCAGCCTCGGTCGTCGTCACAAAGTCAGCCGGGAAGTTTCGGTTATAGCCTTCATGCCCGCCATCCGTTTTCGACCACTCGAAGATCGCACTGGCAACGCTTTTTCCATAGGCGGCCGAACGCTCACTCACAGCAGCATCGGTACTTTTAAACTGATTGTACAGCACCATCTCCAGCGAATCGATCTTGTTTTTGTAAACGGCCGACGTGTTGGCGAACAACCCCCGGAGTATTTCGGCTTCGGCGGCGTTGGCAC
This sequence comes from Fibrivirga algicola, assembly GCF_011742925.1. Lineage (GTDB taxonomy): Bacteria > Bacteroidota > Bacteroidia > Cytophagales > Spirosomataceae > Fibrella > Fibrella algicola. The sequence goes on along the minus strand of NZ_WAEL01000010.1, from coordinate 232,714 downwards.
TCAGCGCCCAGTTATACGACACTCCGGCTTGAGTAGCGGGTAGTGGGTTCAGGCCCTGCAACTGGCCAGCCATCGACTGATTGCCAGGCATTCCGGCTACCAGTGATTCATACATGGCCAAACCCGCATAGCTAAACGTTCGCGAGGCAACGGGGGGCGTCTGACCGGGGCTATTCCGGATCAACCGCAGGTGCATATCGCTCCATTGAAGTGCCACCTCGTTACTATAGGTGTCGGCGGTGTTGGTTTGAGGAGCTACTGCCGACTGTTCATCCATGGGGCGGCAGGCTTGCAGCGAGACGACAGTCAGCAACGCCAAAAAACTGTGCCGAATCGGCGTTTTGTGGCGCGAGTAACCTATAGAAGGCAGTACAGATAGTGACATAAAGCGTTTGGCATAATGAGTAGTTTCTTAATCAAGAGGCAGTTACTTACCGATTTCGTTACAAAAACACTGCCAATCTGTGACGCTGCGCTTTTCATATGTTCAGTACCTTCATGTCGCCACTCTTTTATCTGAATGTTGCCGTCAATCCGTTAATTTTCGCCTCATTAACACAGCAAATAGCCCCACGTCTTCGATCACTCGTTTATGCACGTTCGTTCGCTTAGTATCGGTTTACTGATCCTGCTGTGCTTAGGCACTGCTGCTCAGGGCCAAAGCCGCCGCCGGTTGAACACTTCACAGCCGGTGCCCACTACCAATGCGCCGCTGCCAGTGATGATGGCCCCGCAGGCCCACTTGCTTGAAGGGCTCACCATGAATAGTTCGCTCCTGAATCGGGGCGTGCGGTATTCGATCTATCTCCCCCCCGATTATTACGTCTCGAACCGCCGCTACCCGGTGGTGTACCTGCTCCACGGCTACACCGACGATGAGACCGGATGGACGCAGTTTGGCGAGGCCGATCGGCTGATCGACGCGGGCATTAAGGCAGGTACGTTGCCACCTATGATTGTGGTGATGCCCGACGGCGGGGTAACGTGGTACATGAATGATTACCTGAACAAGACCCGCTACGAGGACATGTTTGTGACGGAACTCATTCCGCATATCGACTCGATGTACCGGACCCGCACCAAACGTGAGTTCCGGGGCATATCAGGCCTCTCGATGGGCGGTCATGGCTCGCTTCTGCTGTCCATGCACCACCCCGACCTGTTTGGCTCCTGCGCCGCCCTAAGCGCGGCCGTCTTCACCGACGAAACCCTGAAAACCATGCCCGACGAGCAGTACGATAAAACGTTTAGCTTCCTGTTCAGTGGTGCGGTAAAAGGCGAAGAACGGCTAACGGCCCACTATAAACGCAACAGCCCCCTCACGCTGGCGGCATCGGCTCCGGAAGGTGACCTGAAGAAAGTGCGTTGGTACCTGGATTGCGGTGATGATGATTTTCTATCGTCGGCCAACGCTCAACTGCACATTACGCTGACCAACCGCAAAGTCCAGCACGAGTACCGCGTTCGTAATGGCGCCCATACCTGGACCTACTGGCGAACCGGCCTGACAGACGCCCTTCAGTTCATCGGCACACAATTTCACCAACAATAGAGCTGGGTTTAGTTTTCGGTTTGGTGGTTATGGGTTGATGTAGCGCTGCTACGGCGCCATCTGGTCGGTTAGCAACGCCACGTCAAACTACAAACATCAAACCAACTCCGGCAAGCTACACATTCATGACCCTTACCCTCGATATTGGCAACTCCGATGTGGTGTTTGGCCTCTATAGCGATGATACCTGGCTCCACATCTGGCGGACCCCCAGTTCGCCCATGCAACCGGCAGCCTTTTATCAGCGTAAACTTCGGCTGTGGCTGCTGGAAGCCAACCTCACACTCAGTCAGATTACGCAGGCGACCATCAGCAGTGTGGTGCCAGCGCTGACAGCCAATGTTCGGGAGGCGGTAGGCGATCTGTTCGCTATTGAGCCCGTTGTTGTTAGTCCATCCGTTTACGATCAACTGCCAGTTACGGTATTGCGTCCTCAGGAAATTGGCACCGATCTGGTGGCCAATGCCGTAGCGGCGCATACCCGGTTTCAGGAGCCCTGCGTTATCGTTGATTTTGGTACGGCTCTCACCTTCACCACGGTGGGCGGCGATGGGCAAATTCTGGGTGTTGCCATTGCACCCGGCCTTAAAACGGCCATTCGGTCCTTGTTTGCCAATACAGCGCAGCTTCCCGAAGTACCAATTGAACTGCCGACGTCAGCACTGGGCCAGAATACGGTTCATGCCATTCAGGCGGGGGTGGTGATGGGCTATGAAGGCCTCGTCCGCAGCCTGATCGGCCGGATTCGGGCTGAGTTGGGCGGCACGTGCCTGGCTGTGGCAACGGGTGGCCTGTCAAAAGCGATTCCTTCCCTGCATGACGAGTTTGTGGATGTGGTTCCCTCGCTCACCCTCGACGGTATCCGCCTGATTGGTGAGTATGCCCGTCGCTGAAAAATTGCCTCTCTCAGGTACGTTAATGTGTAGACAAGCTTCCTCATCTGACTGTTGATCAGGCTGCTACACAATTAGCAGCTATAAACTGAGGAAACGGTTCACGCCCGTTTATCATTTAGACAGACAGCCATATGTAGCTCAAAACCGGGTAGATGACCAAATTTTATAGGCCACCTACCCGGTTTTCCGATCATATTATTGTTTATACATATAGAAACAACTTAGCGAATGACCGCGCAAACATGATCAGTTGGTAACTGGCATGATCTTCTAACAGATTTGGCTATACCCGCCCTACCGGTGTGCCTTTGGTAGCGACGGTGGGCTAATTCAAACGGGTTTATCCAACGCTATGAAAAAGTTGTTATTTGCCTTTCTGATCGTGGTGGCTGTCACCGCCGAATTACTGGCCGCCCAGCCAGTCTGGAACAACGGATACGTTATACTGGCCGACGGGCGTAAGCTGGAAGGTCAGGTCAATTACAACTGGAAAGCAGAGGTTGTGCAGGTCAAAATGCCTAACGGCCTTGTCAGAGCTTTCTCGGCTGGCCATGCCGCTACGTTTGTTTATTACGATACTACGCAGCAGCTTCTCCGTTTTTTCTCATCCGTTAATCTGCCCGACTCGCGCCAGGTGTTGAAGCCAATTTTTATGGAGGAAGTGACTACCGGTTCGCTTTCGGTGTATCGGCGGCTACGGCATACTCGTGAGTTTATAAAGTTGTTGCGCCCATCTATATACGGAGACGATACCGAACTGATTAAAGAAATTGACAATTTTACCTATCTGGTCATTAATACCGAAGGCGATGTAGTTGACCTGAATGCGTTTAACCAAACCCTGTGGCCAGCTATGATTGCTTACCAGAACGAGTTAAGCCAGTACATCAGAAGCCGCGAAATGGACGCCTCATCGACGTTATCGCGGCTCTTAATTATTAACCAGTACAACTACCTGCTTGCGCAAAAGACGCAGGCAGTGCAGACAGTATCCGGCGAGTAAAGCGAGCGGTTAGGCTGTGAGAGTTGAGTCGTCGGATGGCTCATCGGCGTTATCAGCCGTATTTCTTCGGGTACGTCGCCGTTTCTTCAGCGCCTCGTTGAGCAGGTACTCGATCTGCCCGTTCACGCTCCGAAACTCGTCTTGTGCCCACCGTTCCAGTTCAACCAACATCTCGGGGCTGAGCCGCAACAAAAATCCTTTTTTTTCCGACATAGGCTGGCTGAATGAGTGGCAGGTCTCCCTGCTGGTAGTCGGTGTAGACTGATTACCAGCGGGGAGACCTGCCCTATTTTAATAGATCGACCCGGCATTTACCACGGGGTTAACGCTTTTCTCGGCGCAGAGGACAACCAGCAAGTTACTCACCATGGCGGCTTTGCGCTCTTCGTCGAGATGCACTACGTCTTTCTCAGCTAATCGGGCAAGGGCCATTTCAACCATCCCAACGGCCCCTTCCACAATTTGCTTGCGGGCAGCAACGACTGCCGTTGCCTGTTGCCGCTGTAGCATAGCGCCAGCAATTTCGGGCGAATAGGCCAGGTGACTGATGCGCGCTTCGTGCACTTCCACACCCGCACGGGCCAGCCGTTCGTTCAGTTGCTCTTCCAAGTATTCGTTGATCTGACCCGTACTATCGCGCAGCGTGATCGATGACGTTTCGTCTTCCATATGGTCGTAGGCGTAGGAGCCGGCCAGACTCCGTACAGCGGCCTCGGCCTGGATCTGCACAAACTGCACGTAACTGTCGACATCGTACAGCGCCTTGGCCGTATCGACCACACGCCAGACCACCACGGCGGCAATTTCAATGGGGTTACCCATTTTATCGTTCACCTTCAGCGTCTGGCCGTTCAGGTTACGCGCGCGCAGGCTGATTCCCTCAGTCTTGTAGAGTGGGTTGATCCAGAGCAGGCCGGTTTTCTTCAACGTACCCACATAGTCGCCGAAGAACGTAGCGGCCACCCCCTGATTGGGATAAACAATGCACAGCCCCTTGAAAATAAACACCGCAGCCAGTAGCAACAGTACGGGCAGAACAAGGCCGCCGCCCTCATTCAGGTGCGTGATGAGGTAAACGCCCAGGGCAGCGCAGGCAAGGGCTACAACCAGAAATACATAGCCGGATATCGAGGTAATACTTTTCTCATTCATACGTTTGATATGCTATCGTTTTGATAGCACAATGATACTGGTACAAATAAAACAACCCGCTGATTTATAGACCAGCGGGTTGTTTTATTTGTAAGCGGTAAACGCCTGATAACGAACGGAACAGGCACGTGCTGGCGGGCGTTGGTTACAGTACCGTTTTTGCTTCATTCCAGTACACGTCCATTTCGGCCAGGGTCATTTCATGCAGTGCCTGGCCGTTGGCGCGGGCCCGCTCTTCGAGATACTGGAATCGATTAATGAACTTCTTGTTAGTCCGCTCCAGCGCCGTTTCCGGATTAATATCAATGAAGCGGGCGTAGTTGACGAGTGAGAACAACAGGTCGCCAAATTCACCTTCGGCGCGCTGAGCGTCGATTGGTTCGCCTTTGTCGGCGTTGAATTCGGCTTTGAACTCCTGCATCTCCTCTTCCACTTTCAGCCAAACCTGCTCTTTTTCGTCCCAATCGAAACCGGCACCGCGGGCTTTTTCCTGAATACGCATGGCCTTTACCAGGGCGGGCAATGACTGCGGCACGCCGCCCAACACCGATTTGTTGCCTTCTTTGAGCTTCAATTGCTCCCAGTTGGCTTTGACTTCCGCTTCGGTTTCGGCCACTACATCGCCGTAGATATGGGGGTGCCGGCTAACCAGTTTGTCGCAGATACCGTGCAGTACATCGGCTACATCAAAGCGGGTTGGCTCCTCGTCGGGCGCTTCCGAGCCAATCTTGCTGTAAAAGACCATATGGAGCATCAGGTCGCCAATTTCCTTTCTGATCTCGGCGCGGTCACCCTCCAGAATAGCGTCAGACAGTTCGTAGGTTTCTTCGATGGTGAGATGACGCAGGGTCTCCATCGTTTGTTTACGGTCCCAGGGACACTTTTCGCGCAAGTCGTCCATAATGGTCAGCAGGCGATCGAACGCCATCAGTTGCTGCTGGCGGCGGGGGGGCAGTTGGTCAAACGTCATGAAGTAAAGATACGGCGATTAACTTTTTGCAGTAGCGCGTAGTTGCTTTATTGGCTCATGGCAAGGAGCAACGGCTCGGCCCTGTATCCTGAGCCCCGTGCCTTTTGCTCCAAGCCCAACACCCCATGTCCCAACTCCAAAGCCCCCCGAACCGGCTTCCGCTAACTACGATCTTTTTCACCGTTTTTCTCGATGTAGTGGGTGTTGGTATTGCCACACCAACCATTACACCGCTGATGCTACGGGCCGATTCGGGGTTGCTCGCGGGTACGTATAGCATCGACGAGCGGACCATTATGCTGGGCTACCTGCTGGCTTCATTCTCTATCGCGGGTTTCTTCGGCGGCCCGTTGCTGGGTGCCCTGTCTGACCGGTATGGCCGGAAACCTATGTTGCTGTTTTCGCTGCTCCTGACACTATCTGGCTACCTCATTTTTGCCCTGGGCATTCAAACACGCAGCCTGCCGATGCTCTTTCTGAGCCGCATTGTATACGGTATCGGGGGCGGTAACATCGCCATTATTCAATCGGCCATTGCCGATGTGAGCGATACGGCTTCACGGACCAAAAACTTCGGACTAATCGGCGTTGCCTTCGGATTGGGTTTTATTGTTGGCCCAACGCTGGGTGGCGAACTGTCAAATCCCAAAACCGTATCGTGGTTCAACTTCAGCACCCCTTTCTACGCGGCGGCGCTGCTGGCTATTCTGAATATCGTGATGGTGCTGCTGGCCTTCCGTGAAACACTGGCAGCCCCCATCCGACGGCCTATTACACCGCTGACTGGTTTCCGTAACCTGGCCGAAGCATTCAGCACCCGCCGCATGCGCCTTCTGTTTGCCGGGGTGTTTTTCTACACGCTGGGCTTTAGCTTTTACACCCAGTTTTTTTCGGTGTACCTGCTCAAACGGTTCGATTTCGATCAGGTTCATATTGGCCGCTACTTCGGTTTCGTGGGGCTTTGTATCGTCATCATGCAGGGGTTGGTGGTGCGACGACTGTCGGTGCTATACACGCCGCAACAGATTCTGCGCGTTAGTGTGCTGGGACTGGCGCTGGCACTCTGGTGCTTTCTGCTGCCGCAGCAGTCGTGGCAGGTTTTTTTGATCGCCCCGCTGATGGCCTTTTTTCAGGGCCTCACTTCGCCCAATGCCACGTCGTTGGTGTCGGCCAGTGCTCAGGCTGGTGAGCAGGGAAAAATCATGGGTATCAACCAGTCGGTGCTATCGGCAGCATTTGCTACACCGCCCATCATTGCTGGTTATATCGAGACCATCAACCTGAGTTTACCACTGGTCATGGCGGGGTTGATGGCGCTACTCGGCTGGTTTTTCTTCATCCGGTTTATCCGTCAGGAAACAGTCTGAAGTCAAAAGCGGTAGGGTATCTTATAGATCCTCAGTTTCGCGTCGAAGGGATTACAGCAACGTACCTGATAAGACTGTGCAATTTGACTACTGCCCTGCCGGAGTACCTTACCTAACGTCCTCTATGTTGACAATGAATGACTTGTCTGGTTAGTCCATCGAATAAACCCTATTAGTCCCTAAACCCGATAGAGTATTTCATAAGTAACTGACAATCATTTTTTTATATTTTTCTTGCAGAAGTATTTTTTGCTTCTCAACTTTGCCAGCGAACCACAACGCACACGTCGTTCGGAACAGCTTACCCGGGTCAGTAGTTAACTGGCCTTTTCATTCAACAAATTACTCTATTAATTCTATAGACAATACATACTATGTTCCAATCGCTGACCACTCACCAATCGGTCTACCAGATTACAGGCTTCGACCGGCTCAATTTCGTAAGCGACATTGCCAATGCCATTCTGCAGGGTGAGCACTGTCGGATTATGGGTCTGTCCTTTGAAGCAAACGGGACGCTGGTAAACGGGCGGCTAACGCTGCAGGTAAGCGACGAACGGCATTTATCGCTCATCGACTTTCAATTACGGTCGGTTCGGGGATTGGTCAGCGTACAACAAACCAACTAATACAATGGACGAATTACAGCGTGAAGCAGGGCCAACAAACCCCTATGCCACCACCTTCTTCTGGATTTGGGGACTTGCTCTGGTAGGATTGGTCGGTTTCAGAACGGATACCCCCTCATACCGCGAGCAACTGGATAGCTGGCACCGGCAACGGATCGAGTCGTTGACAAGCGAAACGGGCTGGCTGAATCTGGCTGGCTTGTTCTGGTTGAAAGACGGCGACAACAAAGCAGGTACTGCTGCTGGCAATGACCTTACCCTACCGGCAGGCAAAGCGCCTACTCGGCTGGGTACGTTCCGGCTGGCAAACGGTGTAGTTCAGTTCGAGGCGGCTCCGGGCGCGGCGGTACAGGCCAACAACGAGCCGATAACCAGGCCGACCACCCTTTTTGCGCCCGAACTAACTAAGCCTGTCACACTGACCTCAGGATCATTGCGGGCGTTTGTCATCAAGCGTGGTAGCCGATATGCCCTGCGGTTACGCGACCTCCAGAGTCCATTGCCGACCGAATTTAAGGGCATAGACCGCTTCCCCGCCGACGAATCGTTTCGGGTTAAAGCCCAGTTCGAACTCTCCACCGAAGCACGGACCATCCCGATTCTGGACGTGACAGGCCAAACGGCCCAACAGCCCCTGGCTGGAACTTTGGTGTTCGACCTGGATGGAAAGACCCAGCGCCTCGACGCCATTAGCGAAGGCGACAAACTCTTTATTCTCTTCGGCGACGCCACGAACACCCACGACACCTATGGATCGGGCCGGTTTCTGTATGTCGATAAGCCGGGGGTAGACGGTCAAACCGTGATTGATTTCAACCGGAGCATCAATCCACCCTGTGCCTTTACACCATTTGCCACCTGCCCACTCCCACCAAAGCAAAATCGGCTGGCGGTGGCTGTAACGGCTGGTGAAAAACGCTACGGAACCCATTAAATCGACCAGTGCCAACAACTAGTGAACCAGTAAACAAAACACGTTCAGCATGCTTTTCACATCCAACAAAACCACCCTGGGGCTTTCGCAGATACTGACAGCCGATCAACTTGCCTTCTTCAACCAGAACGGCTTTATTCATATCAAACAGTTTGTCGACCGGCAAACAGTCAACCTCTTTTTGTCTGAAATTCAGTGGATTGAACAGCAATGGCTGGCAGAAAACAGAGAAAAAGTAAACGGTACGCCCATTAAATACGGCTACGACGAACAGGGCCAGCGGATTGTGCAACGGTTTGCATTTGCTTCGCAGTTTAGCCCGATTCTGGAAGCTTTCCTGAACGACGATCGGTTGCAGGGATTAACGCAGCTTCTGGCTCCGTATGAGGGTCGGATCAGTCCGCAGGAGAAAGACGGGCTGGTAGTGAATCACTACGTCAGAACACCGGAAAGCAACTTTTCGCGGATGGGCTGGCATACCGACAGCCCGCGCGACCTGTTTCTGGGGCAACGTATTCTGCCCATGCTGAACGTTGGTCTGCACCTCGACGACTGCCCCCAAAGCAATGGCGGCCTGCGGGTTCTACCCGGTACTCATCGGCAGCATGCACTGATGACCCTCTTCCGTAAAAAGCAGTTCATCGACCACCGCCCCGACCGCCGGGAAGTGGGTTTCGATATTGAAGCGGGTGACCTCACCATCCATAACGGCAACCTGTGGCACCGCGTAGAGCAGTCGCCAAACCTCGGGGCCTCAAGCCGTCGGCGGGTTATGTATATTCCGATCATTACGGGTAATAAAAAACCCAAAAATGCCAGCAGCAAAACGCCGTTCTACCACCGTTTCGCCAAGCGCATTCAGGATTGAATAGCCTTACACCCAACCCGGACGCGGGACAGCCAAGCAACTACTCAGAAACAACACCCTTTTTTCAACACACCACAGTACGCATACAGTGCTCAGCCTGACGGCAATTAGGTTGAGCACTAATAATGAAAAAGCCGAAACGGCGGCAACCGTTTCGGCTGGTACAAACAAGGTCCGGCAAGACCTCATTTTTCACGTAACCACTACAATAATGCGAATTTTTATTCGATTAGTAGCCATTTTTCTGCTACTCACCAGCGGATTGCTGCCCGGCAAGGCACAGGCGCAAACAGCTACAATTTCCGGAACGGTACGATCTAAGGCAGGCGAAGCCATCCCCGGCGCCAATATTGTTACCAAAGGGTCCAATCGGGGAACGAGCACCGATGGCAACGGCCGCTACTCGATCACGGCCGGTCCCGGACAAGTCCTGGTTGTGTCGGCTATCGGGTACACCAACACAGAAGCGACGGTAGGCAATGTGGGCAGCTCCACCCAGATTGACATTACGCTGGACGAGTCACCGGCTCAACTAACCGAACTGGTAGTGGTTGGCTATGGCACGCAGGATCGCAGAAAAGTGATCGGGGCCGTTTCGCAACTTAATGCCGACGAACTAAAAACGCGGCCCGTTGCCAGCTTCGAGCAGCAATTGCAGGGGCGCGTGGCGGGCGTTCAGGTATCGGCCAACACGGGCGTACCGGGCGACGGCCTCTACTTCCGTATTCGGGGCAACACCTCAATCAACGCCAGCAACGACCCACTCTATGTGGTCGATGGCGTGTTTATCAATAACAATAGCCTTCAGAAAATCACGACGCAGGGGCAGGCCAATAACCCACTGGCCGACATTAATCCCGCTGATATCGAATCGATTTCGATTCTGAAAGATGCCGAAGCCACGGCCATTTACGGCGCTCGTGCGGCCAACGGCGTAGTGGTGATCACGACCAAACGGGGTACGTATAATGCCAAAACGAAGGTAACGTTCAACACCTCGGCCGGGCAGGCGTGGGCACCCAAGCTTTGGGATCTGGTTACCGGCCCCGAACACGCCACGATCATTAACGAAGCCTGGGTGAACGACGGCAAACCATTGGCTACCCGCCCATTTCGCCCCGTTGCCGAGGGGGGACGCGGCTTACCCGAAGAGCAACAGACCTATGACCGGCTGAGCGACATTTTCCGGGCGGGTGCGTTGCAGAATTACGACCTGAGCGTATCGGGTGGTAATCAGCAGACGCGCTTTTACCTCGGCGGCGGCTACACCAGCCAGCAGGCCACGCTCCGCACCAACGACTTTGCGCGAGCCAGCTTCAAACTCAACCTCGACCATGAGCTGACCGATAAGATTCGGATTGGTACGAGCAACATCTTTTCGCAATCGAACCGGACGAACGCGCGGGTGGGAGACGGACCACAGGGTGGTATTTTGCAGGCGGCGCTACACACGCCTACGTACCTGCCCAAGTTCAACGCGGATGGTACGTACGCCAAATGGGCCGGTTTCGATAACCTCGACGTGCTGATTAATAATACCGATATGCAGTCGGTGAGTACACGGTACATCGGCAATATATATGGCGAGTGGGACGTACTGCCGGACCTGAAATTGCGCAGTAGCTGGAGTCTGGATTACAACCTCTACGATGAAAATGAGTACTGGAACACGCTCACCAACCGGGGCGCGGCCAGCAAGGGATTGGCTACCTCGAGCCTCAGCCAAAGCATGATCTGGATCAACGAGCAGACGCTGAACTACCGCAAGACATTCGGCGGTGAGCACTCGTTCGGGGTGCTGATCGGCAACACAATTCAGGGTAACACCACCAAACAAACCCTGGCTCAGGGCACCAACTTCCCCTCCGACGATTTCAAGCAGATTGCCTCGGCTTCGGTAACTACCTCCTCGTCGAACCGCAGCGTGAACCGGCTTACATCCTTCTTCGGGCGGGTCGACTACAGTTTTGCCCGTAAATACTTCGTTGAAGCCAGCCTGCGGGCCGATGCGTCGAGCCGGTTTGGGGCCAATCATCGTTGGGGCTATTTCCCATCGGCGGGCGTAGCGTGGCAGATCAAGCAGGAAAACTTCTTGCAGGACGTGCGGGCGATCAGCGACCTGAAACTGCGAGCAAGCATTGGCTGGACGGGCAACCAGAACGGCATCAACGACTTTGCGTCGCGCGGGTTGTGGGGCGGCGGCTACAACTACCAGGACAATCCAGGTACGTTCCCAACGCAACTGGCCAACCCCGATTTGAAGTGGGAAACCACCCGCCAGATCAACGCCGGGCTGAATATCGGCCTGTTCAATAACCGTGTGGCGCTGGAAGTGAACGCCTACGAAAAGTACACCTACGACCTGCTGATTCAGGTGCCCCTGGCGCAAAGCACGGGCTTTTCGAGCATCTTCCGCAACGACGGCGAGGTGAGCAACCGGGGCCTTGAGTTTGGCCTGAACACGGTCAACATCCAAAGCAAAGGCCTGACCTGGAGTACCAATTTCAACATTTCGACCAACAAGAACCGCATCGAAAAACTGTCGATCCCGGTCGATGCCAGCTACAACGTGGAGCGACTGGTGCAGGGCTATCCGTACCACGCGTTCTTCGTGTATAAGCAGTTGGGCGTAAACCCCGAAACGGGCGATGCCATCTACGACGATTACAACAAAGACGGTGTGATCACGGCGGCCGACCGGCAGTATGTCGGTACGGCACTACCCAATTTTGTCGGCGGTCTGAATAACACGGTGGCCTACAAGGGCTTTGATTTGTCGGTGCTGGTCAATTTCACATCGGGCAATCTGGTTAACAACAACAACCGCTTCTTCCACGAATCGGGCGGAACGCGGGATGACCGGCGGGCGATTAACAAGAACCAGTTGAACCGCTGGCAGAAAGCCGGCGACATCACCGACGTTCCCCGCATCACGACGCTGGGCAACAACTACAACCTGAACCCAAACAGCCGATTCATCGAAGATGGCTCATTCATCCGGCTTAGCAGCGTGGTACTGGGGTACACACTGCCCAGAGTATGGCTACGCAAAGTGGGTATCTCGTCGGCGCGGGTGTATTACAACGGCTCGAACCTATTCCTGATCAGCAAGTACCAGGGACCAGACCCGGAGGTAAACGTAACCGCCAACCAAAGCACGCAGGGCCAGGACCTGGGTACGCCCCCCATCCCAAGAACCGCCCAGTTTGGCCTTAATCTGACATTGTAAATCCCTCACCCCCGGCCCCTCTCCCCTACAGGAGAGGGGAGCAATGCTCCGCTAATTAGCTAAGCTACTGTAGAGCGACTCCCCTCTCCCAACGTGGGAGAGGGGCTGGGGGTGAGGGCAACCTCCACTATGAACAAGACAAAATTCTTCCTTCCACTGCTCTTCCTACTTGCAGGATGCAACAATTTCCTTGAGGTTCAGCCCGTATTGCAGGTTGACGAACAACGGGCAATTACGTCAGCGAATACGGCCGAGGTGGCCTTAAACGGGCTGTACAACCGCCTGGGCAATGATAATTATTATGGGTCGAACTTCCCGGCGCTATCGTACCTATCGGGAGGCGATATTCAATGGACGGGTTCACAGGGGGCGCCGCAGGAGATTACCGCCCGTAAGCTGACCGCCGATAATGGGTACGTGTCGCAGGCGTGGCAGGGCATTTACCAGACTATTCTGGCAGCGAATTACCTGCTCGAAACCGTTCCGACGCTGACTGACCCGCTGTTGACCGAGGCGCGCAAAGGACAGATTCAGGGCGAGGCGCTGGCCATTCGGGCGTTGGCTTATTTCGATCTGGCACGAGGCTGGGGTGGCGTGCAACTGGTGCTGAAACCAACCCGCTCTGCTACAGAAAACACAGGTATCACCCGCAGTAGTCTGGCCGATACTTACGCACAAGTACTGAAAGACCTGACAGCAGCCGAACCACTGCTGGCCGCAACGACCAACCGCAACCGCGTCACGCGCAAAACGGTCTGGGCGCTACGGGCGCGGTATCACCTCTACCGGCAGGAATGGGAGCAGGCCGACGCCTATGCGACGAGGCTAATCGACGATGCAACGAACTACAAACTGGTGAAACCCTACAACGCGTTCTTCGCCAATAATGCCGTGAACACCACGGAGTCAGTATTTGAGCTGGCTTATTCCAACTCGTTTAAAAATGGGCATTTCAACTGGTGGCTCCCACCAGCACTGAGCGGTCGACGGGAATGGGCACCCAATGCGCAGTTGGTGACACTGCTGAACAATCCGGCCATAGGTGGTAATCGGTCGGCAGTCATTGGCCAAACGGCGGCTCCAGGTAATCTCTGGTACGGTAGACTCTATTACCGCAACCCCACCGGCACCGACCCCGCTTACCTGATCCGGATTGCCGAAGTGTACCTGATTCGTGCCGAAGCCCGCGCTAAATTGGGTAAACCTGCCGATGCTCTAGTCGACATCAACGCCGTTCGCAGCCGCGCCGATCTGACCGCCCTAACCAGCACCACAACGCCTACCACCGACGCCATTCTACTGGCCATCGAGAACGAAAGACGCCTCGAATTCGCCTTCGAAGCCGACCGCTGGTTTGACCTCATCCGCACCGGCCGCGTGGCCACCGTCCTGGGTATCACCGACGCCAACAAATACGTGTTTCCCATCCCAACCAGTGAAATTCTAGCCGATAAAGCCCTGACTCAGAACAAGGGGTATTAACTTACTCAGGCCCTCACCCGCAGCGGCGGACCGTCCCAGCCCCTCTCCCACGTTGGGAGAGGGGAATAGCCCTACAGTAGCTTCGCTGATAGGCAGAGCATTTCCCCTCTCTCAACGTGGGAGAGGGGCTGGGACGGTCCGCCGCTGCGGGTGAGGGTAAACACATAAACCATACAACCATCATGAGAACTCGCTTCACGTATATCGTCCTCCTTGTTGCCCTCTTTGCCGGGCGACTTTCTGCCCAAACGGCAGGCCCAGAGAAAGGGGCTGTGGTGATCGTTGGGGGCGGCGCTATCTCGCCCGACATCTGGAATCGCTTCATCGAGCTGGCGGGCGGGAAGGCGAACGCCCGGATTATTGTGATCCCCACGGCGGGTGACGATTCGACGCTTACGGCTAGCGGGCAACGTACCCAGAAACGGCTTCAGGAACTGGGCGTCGCCAACGTGACCTTGCTTCACACCCGCGACCCAAAACAGGCTAATCAGGAATCGTTTGTAGCTCCCATTCGGCAGGCAACGGCCGTATGGTTTGAAGGTGGTCGGCACTGGAGGCTGGCCGATTCGTACCTGAACACGCTGGCGCACAACGAATTCAACGCGCTGCTTGGTCGGGGCGGTGTGATCGGCGGCACGTCGGCGGGAGCTACCATCATCGGCTCGTTTATGGTGCGAGGCGATACAAAAGGCAACAGCATCATGGTGGGCGACCATACCGAAGGACTGGCTTTCGTGAAAAACCTGACCGTCGATCAACACGTGCTGCGCCGGAACCGGCAGTTTGATCTGATCGACGTGATTAAGGCGCGACCCGAACTACTAGGCATTGGTATTGATGAGAGTACGGCGGTGGTAGTGCAGAAGAACGCGTTCGAGGTCATCGGCAATTCGCTCGTGGGCATCTACGACATTAACCAGATCAACAGCAACGCGAAGTACCCATCGGGTCAGAATAGCACGGGCGGGCCGTTTTACTTCCTGAGCAAAGGCCAGAAATTCGATCTGCAAACGCGAAAAGTAATCAACCAGACACCACCCCGGCCGAACGAACCGGCTAAGTAAAACTCAACACCCTATGAGTACCTCCTATCACGAGCCGCATCCCAGTTGGGAAGGCCGTTCAGCCACTGCTTTGCCCAATTCGGACTGGAAACCGGCCGAACAAGGGATTTTCCGCTTCGTTGCGCTGTATTTTCTGGTTCAGATCGTACCGTTGGCCCCGTCGTTCTGGCGCGATTTGCTCACAGCCAATTGGCAGTATGGCCTTTACCAACCCCTGTTCAAGCTGGCCAAGTATACGCCCAACTTCGTCGGCGACAGTGGTTCATTCCTAAACTGGATCATAGCGGCAGTGCTAGCCGGGCTGGGTACGTTCGGCTGGTCAATCTGGGAGAAGAACCGGCTGAAAGCAGGCAAACCGGCGCTTGATTACAACCAGTTGAACGCCTGGTTACGCATCCTGATCCGTTACCGGTTGGCGTCTGGGTTACTGGCATTCGGCCTCATTAAGCTGTTCCCGATTCAGGCACCCGAACCGTCGCTCAGCCACCTCAACACGCCCTACGGCGAGCTGACCGAATGGAAAATCTTTGCCCTGACTTTGGGTGTTGTCCCGTCGTATCAGGCATTTCTGGGCCTGGTCGAAACAATCGCTGGCCTGTTACTACTCACCCGCCGATCGGCCACCATCGGGGCGTTCATCACGGTCTTTTTTACGGGCAATGTGTTCATGTCGAACGTCGCGTATGGCGGGGGCGAATTCGTTTACAGCCTGTTCCTGATCAGCCTTGCCCTGTTTCTGCTGACCTACGACGGCCTCCGACTCTACAACTTGCTAGTGATGGGCAAACCAACCGCGCCCAACCGCTACCGTCTGACATTTGCCGAAGGCTGGCAACAATCGGCCCGGCTGGCGGGTAAGGCCGTAGCCGCGTTGTTGATTCTCTCCTACGGACTGTCTGCCTACGGGGCCTTGCGGCAAGGTGGACATCAATACCCAAGTGCCGCAAAAAAGGGCCCTTTGTCCGAAGCTGCCGGTTTATACACCGTCCGGGAGTTTCGCCTGAATGGGCAAACGCGCCCGCCCTCACCAGCCGATTCAATCCGCTGGCAAAACGTTGTGATCGAGAACTGGAACACGATCAGCATTCGTCGGCCAGCCCCGGCAGCACTGGTTACGCTAAACCAGGAAGATATAATCGGGCCAGATTCAGCGCGGACGTTCGAGTGGGCGGGGCAGATCGGGCGGCATTATTACCACTATGAGCTATTGGCCGGGGCATCAGCATCGTCCGCCCAGACGCTCCAGCTCCGCAACCCGCAGCGCTCCGACGATAGCTTCCAATTCCAGTACGAACGTCCCAACCCAGGTACGTTGGTACTGGCTGGCGTAAATGCCCACCGCGATTCTGTGTACGCCGTTCTGGAACGGGTAGATAAGAAATACCTGCTGGCCGAAGCCGCCAAAGCAGGCCGCAGAAAAGGATTGACCTTGTAATCGGCGTTCCATCCGGCTACCGTAAGGACGCAAAATCTTGCCGCACCGGCGGACCGGTCTCTACACACGCGTCAGCAATAACCCCATTTCCCTCATGATAAGCGCAGAAACACTAACTCAGTCGCAGGCCAATGCGCCAGCGGCAACCCCAAAAACAGCGCAAAGCCGTTGGTCCGAAACGGAGAAGATCACGTTTCGAATCGCGTTCGTTTTTTTCGTCGCCATGGCTTTGCCGAATAACGTCGGCTGGTACCGCGATTTCTTTGCTCTAGACTGGACGAACCTGCATTACCGCGACGTGTATGACATCGCCCGGTTCGGCTCCGGCCTGAGTTTGTTTGGCAACACCTTGTTTGGCAGTCCGTTACTGGGGTATGCGCCCTGGATCATTACACTGCTAGCTGCTATCGTCGGCGGGCTG
Organism: Fibrivirga algicola; assembly: GCF_011742925.1. Classification (GTDB taxonomy): domain Bacteria; phylum Bacteroidota; class Bacteroidia; order Cytophagales; family Spirosomataceae; genus Fibrella; species Fibrella algicola. Next base: position 215,712 of record NZ_WAEL01000010.1, on the reverse strand, counting down.
CTCTGGACCGGCATTGTTAAAATTCGAAAGGCAGAGCCTGTCAATTACAACTTGCTGTATTACTGGCTTCGCGTGGTGGTGCGTTACCGGGCGGGTATTGGCATCATCGGATTCGGCTTCACGAAGCTCCTGCCGACGCAACTACCTTACCCATCGCTAGGCATCTTAAACACCAATTTCGGCGACCTTACGGCGCAAAAGCTCTACTGGCTATCGATCGGTATTGTGCCCTGGTACGAAGTGTTCACCGGCGTGGTCGAAGTGGCGGCGGGCGTGTTTCTTTTCTTCCGCAAAACCACCTTCCTGGGTGCGGCCCTGCTGTTCGGTGCCCTGGCCGACATTGTGTACGTCAACCTCGCCTACGATGGGGGCGTGCACGTGTACAGCTCCTACTTCGTGCTGCTGGCGGCCTTTTTGTTGTGGTATGATATTCCATTTGCCTGGAACCTGCTGGTGCGCGAACGGTTCACAGTGCCAGTTTACCACTACCCCACCTTCACAAACGCCTGGCAACGCTGGGTACGTTACAGCCTGAAAGCCGCTACGCTGTTCCTGTTCATTGGCGTGCTGTTTTACCTGCAAGTCGTCAATTTCATCTACGACCCCTATAAACAACCCGCCCAGCGCGGCATTCGCGAACTGCGCGGCAATTACGCCGTGACTGAGTTCAAGCTGAACGGTCAGCCCCTCCCCTACAACCCGACCGACTCGACACGCTGGCAGGAAGCGACTTTCGAGAACTGGAGCACCCTAACCTTCAAAGTAAACCGCCTCGCCAGACTCGACCTGAGCAACGGCGGTGGCGCCCCCATGCGCGACCTGAACCGGACGTTTGAAGTGACCGGCGTAGCGGGCGGTCAACGCGTGTTCTACTACGACGCTGACACCGTAAACCAGACGCTCTACTTACAAGATAAAGTACGCCTGAACGGCCCCCGCGAGGACGCGCCCGGAGCGGGCAACCCGGGCGAAAGCGGCACTCGTCGGCGGAAGGAGCAAACAAAAAATCCGAACGCGATCTCGGAGAAACAGTGGATTCCGGCGCAGGCGCGGGCCAACATCGGTGATGAGTTTACGAAGGTGCATCCGTTGGTGCAGACCACCCGGCGCAAGCGGGGCCTTGTCGAGGAAAGTAAGCCCGCCGAACGGAAACGAATGGTACTCCGCTACCAGACAACAGACGGTTCACGCGTAGTACTGACCGGCATCAACGAAAAGAAAGATTCGATCTATGTCGTTCTCGACCGCATTGTCCGATCCTACGCCCTGACGGAGAGCACCTTGAAAGCTGGCCGTTATGACTAAGCGGTGGCTCCTACTGCCCGTTTTATTACTTAGTTGGCCAAGCCGGCCGGCTGCACCAATCAGGTTTCGTTCGCACGAATTTGCAGTTGAAGCAACCAAAAGTCAGCCCGACACCCTGCCCACACCCTTCGGCCCAGGTACGTTCGGTCTCGGGAAAACAGCATCAGTCACGCAGATTGCCGCCCTAGACATCGACGTTCGACCCGATGGCACAGGTCTGCCAGCCGGGTCGGGAACGGTAGCGATCGGCGCGGTGATTTTCGCGGCGAAATGCGCGGCCTGTCACGGGGCTGGCGGTACGGGTGGCCCCAACGGTGCACTGGTGGTGACGCCATCAGTCGCAGGCAAACGCTCAGACAAAGTGATTGGCAATTACTGGCCCTACGCCACCACCGTTTTCGACTATGTGCGCCGGGCCATGCCGTTTAACCAACCCGGTTCGCTGACTAACGACGAAGTGTATGCACTCACCGCTTTTCTACTCCACACCAACAAACTCATCAACGAAAAAACCACCATGAATGCCAAAACCCTGCCCGCCGTCCGTATGCCCGCCCAACCCAACTTCGTCCCCGACGACCGAACCGGCGGGCCGACGATTCGGTGAAAGTGCTTTACACAAACGTAGTGCTTCGCGAATTAGATTGCTTTCGCCTGGCCCTTCGACAGGCTCAGGGTAACAATCTCACTCAAGGTTGTCATGAACATGCTTGGGTTTCCTGTCACCCTGAGCCTGTCGAAGGGATATGCGAAAGCAACACACTAAAAGCTAAATCCAACTACCCTCAACCACTTCATCAACAAACCCCTATGAAAAACGACCAAAAAATCTCGCGACGTAGCCTGCTGGGTGGTGCTATGGCGGTAGCGGTGGTACAGACTTCATTTGCCAGCGGAGTGCAAATCGGTGTTCCCGACGATCCGACGAAGCAGATGGGTGTTCCGCCGGGGAAAGTCGGCACGCGGTCGGCGTTTGAGAAGCTGGCGAAAGCTCCGTCCGATATTTCGTCGCGGTCACCGTTGCAGGATTTCAAGGGCATGATTACCCCGTCGGACCTGCATTTCGAACGGCACCACAACGGCGTTCCAACCATCGACCCGGTGACTTACTCGTTAACGATTCATGGCTTCGTGGACCGGCCAACGGTGTTTTCATTGGCAGATCTGAAACGGTTTCCGTCCGTCTCACGCATCGCGTTTCTGGAATGCTCGGGCAACTTCCGGACGGGGAAAGAAACCATGACGCCACAGGATATTTGCGGCCTGACGAGCCAAAGCGAATGGACCGGCGTTCGGCTGTCGACCTTGTTTCGGGAAGTAGGCGTTCGCGAAAAAGCCAGCTGGTTTCTGGCCGAAGGGGGCGATGCGGCCCTGATGACGCGGAGTATTCCCGTTCGCAAAGGCTGGGACGATGCCATTATCGCCTATGCCCAAAACGGCGAGGCCATCCGTCCGGAACAGGGCTATCCGGTCCGGCTGTTTCTGCCGGGTTGGGAGGGCAACACCAGCGTAAAATGGCTTCGTCGAATAGAGCTTGGCGACGCGCCCTGGCATACCCGCGAAGAAACATCGAAGTACACTGAAGCGATCAAAGACGGAAAGGTCCGGCAATTCAGTTTCGATATCGATGCCCGGAGCATCATCACCTTTCCAACGTACCCAGCCCAGATCGAGCGCGGCTGGATCGAGATTCGGGGGCTGGCCTGGAGCGGGCGCGGCAAGGTGCTCCGAGTCGAGGTCAGTACCGATGCGGGGAAGACGTGGCAGGTGGCCGACCTACAAGATCCGGTTCTTGATAAAGCGCACACTGTTTTTCGGCATCTTTGGCGATGGAATGGCAACGAAACCCTGATCATGAGCCGGGTGACCGACGAAACGGGCTATACCCAACCTACCTTTCGGCAACTTGTTGAGGCACGAGGACCCGATATGGGCGGTTACCACCTGAATCCGGTGACGGCCTGGCAAGTAAAACCCGACGGGCAGGTATTGAACCAACCCGAACAACTGAATGCGACTCGTTGACGATGCACACATCCGAAAAACAATATGACGCCGTAATTGTCGGCTCCGGCCCGAACGGACTGAGCGCGGCCATTGTACTGGCGCGGGCGGGTCTGTCGGTAGTAGTGCTCGAAGCACGCTCAATCATCGGGGGCGGCACCCGCTCGGCGGAACTGACCATGCCCGGATTTGTGCACGACATGGGATCGGCCATTCATCCGCTGGCGGCTGGTTCGCCCCTGTTTCGGAGTTTACCGTTAGCCGAGCACGGTCTGGAATGGATTTACCCGCCCGTTGCTGCCGCCCACCCCCTCGACGGTGGCAAGACCGCTCTGCTGATCGGTTCCGTAGCCGACACCGCTCGAACGCTGGGCGCCGATGAGGCAACGTACCTGAAGCTAATGGAGCCGATTGTCGAACACTGGTCTACGCTGGCTCCAGACTTGCTTGGGCCATTACGTTTTCCAAAGCACCCAATCGATCTGGCCCTGTTTGGGCTTGATGCCCTTCCGCCGGCAACGTACCTGGCCAGTCGATTTAAGACGACCGAAGCGCGGGCACTACTGGCGGGTATGGCGGCTCACGCCATTCAGCCCCTGACTAATCTAACAACCTCGGCTATTGCGCTGGTGCTGATGGCGGCCGGGCATCAACGCGGCTGGCCCATGCCCAAAGGCGGGTCGCAACAAATTGCCAATGCACTGGCCTCGTACCTGCGATCGATGGGGGGCGAAATCCAGACCGACCGAACGGTTCGTACACTGGCCGACATTCCCAAAACGCGCGTGGTCTTATTCGACCTGACACCCAAACAGATTCTCAGCATAGCTGGTGATCGCTTCTCGACGTTGTACCGGAAACAGTTGGAAAATTACCGTTACGGCCCCGGTATTTTCAAAGTCGATTGGGCGCTTGATGGGCCAATTCCGTTCACCAACGCCGATTGCCAGCGGGCCGGTACAATTCACCTCGGCGGTACACTCGAAGAAATCGTCACGGCCGAACAGCAGACCTATGATGGGAAACACCCTGATCGACCGTATGTATTGCTCGCCCAGCAAAGCCGGTTCGATCCTACCCGCGCCCCCGAGGGTAAACACACCGCCTGGGCCTATTGCCACGTACCCAACGGCTCGACCGTCGATATGACCACTCAAATTGAGGGGCAGTTGGAACGCTTCGCACCCGGTTTCCGCGACCTGATTCTGGCTAAACATACCATGAATACAGCGCAGGTCGAGGACTGGAACCCGAACTACGTGGGCGGCGACATTAACGGCGGCATCATCGATATTGGTCAGCTGTTCACCCGCCCAACCATCAGCCTGACGCCCTACCGGACCTCAGAAGCGGGTATGTTTATCTGCTCATCGGCCACACCGCCCGGCGGAGGGGTTCATGGCATGTGCGGCTACCACGCCGCCCGCGTAGTGCTACGCGATAGCTTCGGAAAGGCTATTCCAGTAACTTTGGCCACTACGTAATGCGGCTTTTATCGGAGACATACGGTGCCCATAAAGCCCAGACAGCACACGCTCAAAAAACGGATTGACATCCGTATACAATGCAACCGACCCAAACGCTTCCTTCCAAACTCCCCCACGTTGGCACTACCATATTCACGGTCATGTCGAAACTGGCGGCCGATGTTGGCGCGCTCAACCTGTCGCAGGGGTTCCCGAGTTTCCCCGCCGACCCGGCTCTGCTCGAACTGGTGACGAAGGCGTTACGGGCGAACCACAATCAGTATGCACCAATGGCGGGTGTACCGGTACTGCGCGATGCCATTGCGCAAAAAACCGCCGATGTGTACGGCATCAGCTACAGCCCGGATACGGAGATTACCGTTACCTCAGGCGCGACCGAAGCCCTGTATGCGGCCATTACCGCCGTGGTGCAATCGGGCGACGAGGTGATCGTGTTTGAACCCGCCTACGACAGCTACGTTCCGGCCATTGAACTGGCCGGGGGCATACCCGTTTACGTTACACTTACCCCGCCCGATTATGCCGTCGATTGGGTGCAGGTAGCCGACAAGATCACGGAACGTACCCGGCTACTACTGGTTAATACGCCACACAACCCCACCGGCCGTGTCTGGACAGGCGACGATCTGAACCAGTTGGCCGACCTGATTCGCGACCGCGACATCTTCGTGATTGCCGATGAAGTGTATGAGCATATCACCTTCGACAACCGGCCGCACCTATCGCTGATGCAGCATCCGGGGTTACAGGAGCGCACGTTTGTCGTTGGTTCCTTTGGGAAGACGTTCCATGTTACGGGCTGGAAAGTGGGCTACTGCCTTGCTCCTGCAGCCCTAACTACGGAGTTCCGCAAGGTTCATCAGTTTATGACCTTCAGCGTTTCGACGCCAATGCAATACGCCCTAGCCGAGTATCTGCAGCAGCCCGAGCGTTACCTGGAATTGCCCGCTTTCTACCAGCATAAACGCGACTTATTTCTGCAAGCCATTGCCAGTTCCCGGTTCAGGTACGTACCTACCGAAGGCACGTTCTTTCAAAACGTATCCTACGAAGCCATCACCGCCGAGCCTGATTACGACCTGGCGATTCGCCTGACGAAAGAAATCGGCGTTGCGTCCATCCCGGTGTCTGTCTTCTACAATCAGAAGAACGACTACAACATTCTCCGCTTCTGTTTTGCCAAAGACGACGACACACTGCTCCGCGCTGGTGAACGACTGGTAAAGTGGACGAATTTGTAGGTGGGTTTTGCTTCGCGAGTTAGGCTGTTCTCGCCTGGCCCTTCGGCAGGCTAAAGCAACCTAACCCGCGAAGCCACAAAATGCATGAAGCAGTAAGCCACTTCAAACCTTCACAATCATGACTCCCCGCATTCAGCCACTACCCGAATCGAATGCTTCCGATGAGTTAAAGGCGGCATGGGCGAAGCATATCGACGATTATCCCGGCTCAAGGATCACGAACATGAAAGCCACGCTGAGCCATTCGCCGCTGGCATTCGACGTGTATATGCAGTGGTATCCGCTCTATCAGGCCGTGATCGCAATTACTGGCGAACGATCGGCGTATCTGTTTGCGCACGCCATTTCAGAAGCGTCGAATTGTCCGCTTTGCACCACATTTTTTCGGAAGATCATCATTCAGAACGGCGAGCGGCCAGAAGACCTGCACCTGACCGACCACGAACAGCACCTACTGGACTTCGGCGCGGCCATTGCCCAAAATCAAGGTGAGGTTCCCGACGAGGTGTACGAACCTATCCGGCAACGGTTTTCTGATCGGGACGTTGTTACCCTCGTCGCCTTCGCCGGGCAGATGATCGCCACGAACCTGATCAACAACGTGCTCCACGTCACGATCGACGAATACCTCTACCCCTATTTACCATTAGCCCAATCGGACCACTAAACCGCCGGATAGCCGGACCGCCCCACTCATGCCTGATGTAGTTGAACAGCAAACCGCCAAGAAAGTTGCCTTCATCACTGGTGCCGCCCACGGACAGGGCCGAGCGGTGGCGCTGGCCTTAGCCAAAGAAGGTATCAATATTGTTGCCTTCGATGTAGCCAAAGACCTGACGTACCCAGCCTACACCTTCGGCTCGGCCGATGAGCTAATCCAGCTGCAACAGGATATTGAAGCCCTCGGCACAAGCTGCCTGTCCGTAACCGGCGATGTACGCAACGATGCCGACGTAACCAGGGCCGTAGAGCAAGCAATGAACGAGTTTGGGCGGATCGACATCCTCTTCAACAACGCGGGTATCTGCGCTTACGGCTTGGCTCATGAGCTAACCGAAGACGCCTGGGACGCTATGCTCGACATCAACCTCAAAGGCGCGTGGCTGGTTGCCCGGCGAGTCATTCCGGTGATGATTGAACAGCAATCGGGCATTATTCTCAACAATTCGAGCATTGCCGGTCTCCGGGGCATGAACCGACTGAGCCATTATGCGGCGTCGAAATGGGGACTTGTGGGGCTGACCAAATCGTGGGCTATCGAGCTGGCCCCCTACAACATACGGGTCAATTCCATTCACCCAACGGGCGTCAACACACCAATGAACGACGGGTTGGCTGCGCTCGAAGGCACCACCACGCAGGAGATCGCCGAACGGTCGGCAGGAAATTTATTGCCGGTTCCCTGGGTTGAACCTGAAGATGTATCGGCGATGGTGCTCTATCTGGTCTCAGACGGCGCTCGCTACATCACCGGTTCCCAATTCGTGCTCGACGCGGGTTTGCTAACTCGGTAACAGTTATTTCTCCACGTACCTATGCGTATTAAATCACTTGAACGACTGCGGCAGGAAGCGGCAGCCAGTGACTCGTCAACCCTTAAACGCTCGCTCGGCGCATTCAACCTGGTGGCTATCGGCATTGGCGTCATTATTGGCGCGGGCCTGTTTTCACTCACGGGCATTGCCGCCGCTAACCATGCCGGGCCAGCCGTAACCCTATCCTTTGTCGTGGCCGCCGTAGGCTGTGCGTTCAGCGCTTTATGCTACGCCGAATTTGCCGCGATGGTGCCTATTTCGGGAAGCGCCTATACCTACGCCTACGCCACGCTGGGTGAGCTGTTCGCCTGGATCATCGGTTGGGATCTGGTGCTGGAATATTCTGTCGGTGCAGCTACGGTGGCCATCAGCTGGTCGCAGTACCTCAACCGGTTTCTGAGTAACTACGGTCTGCATCTGCCCCCGCAACTGATGCTCTCGCCGTTCGAAACGGCTACCGGGGCCGATGGGTCTACCGTATCTGGTTTTATGAACGTACCTGCGGTGTTGATCGTGGTGCTCATTACCAGCATCATTATTCGCGGCACGTCGGGTTCAGCTATTTTCAACGCTATTGTAGTGACGCTGAAAGTGCTGGTCGTGCTCGTGTTCATTGCCCTTGGCTGGCAGTATATCGACCCGGCCAATTACCAACCCTACATTCCGGCCAATACAGGTACGTTCGGCGAATACGGTTGGAGTGGTGTATTGCGCGGCGCGGGTGTCGTGTTCTTCGTGTTTATCGGTTTCGACATTGTGGCCACCATGGCGCAGGAAGCCAAAAACCCACAGCGCGACATGCCCATCGGTATCATTGGCTCGCTGGTGGTCTGCACCATTCTGTTTGTGCTGTTTGGGTACGTCATGACTGGCATGGCCAACTACACCGAGTTTAAGAACAGCGCCGCGCCGGTCGCTATTGCCATCGAAAAAACGCCTTACCGCTGGCTGGGGCAACTCATCATCGGCGCTATCCTGATCGGCTACACGTCCGTCATTCTGGTCGATCTGCTGGGGCAGTCGCGGGTGTTTTTCTCGATGAGTCGCGACGGGCTGCTGCCGAAAGCATTCTCGGAGATCCATCCCCGTTTCCGTACGCCCTGGAAAGCCAACGTATTGTTGTGCGTGTTCATCGGCCTGTTTGCTGGTTTTGTGCCCATTCGAGTAGTGGGTGAAATGACGAGTATCGGTACGTTGCTGGCCTTCGTGATGGTCTGCATCGGTATCCTGATCCTGCGCAAAAAACAACCCGACGCCCCCCGCGCCTTCCGGACGCCCTGGGTGCCCGTGGTACCGATTCTGGGCATTCTGACCTGCCTATTGATGATGTTCTCGTTGCCGGGCGATACCTGGCTGCGGCTCGTGATCTGGCTGGCCATTGGCCTGGCGATCTACTTTGCGTATGGCAAACAACGCAGCAAACTGCACCTTTTGTCCGTAAACGATGATCTGGATCACCCGCGAACGACCGAAGATTGACCGCATCGCCTGCCCCTGGCTGATTCGGCGCTTTATTGACTCCGACGCCCAGATCGTGTTTGTACCCGCCGATGAGGTGCTGGCAAGAGCCAAAGCATTGGGCGCCATACCGTTCGACGTACCCGGCGTGGAGTTTTCGCATTACGGCACCAACTGTACGTTCGACTATTTTCTGAAGAAGTACGACCTCCGTGACCCAGCCCTGCACACCATAGCCCCTATCGTGCGCGGAGCCGACACCGATAATCATGCCCTGGCCGAACAGGCCGCCGGGTTGTGGGCTATATCGGCTGGCCTGGCCCACAACCTGCAGAACGACGAGGAATTACTGGCGCAGGGCATGCTCATTTACGACGCCCTCTACAGTTGGGCAACGCACCTGCAACACGAAAAGCACACACAGAACCCCGCCGAGAGTAGCCTGATTGAGGTAATGGCAACGTACCTGGCATCGCAGAAAAAGGCGAGAAAACGTACCCCTGCCTGGATCAGCGAACTCGAAGCGCTGATTCAGGATCATATCGACACGAACCTGAACATCAGCCTCAAGGGGATTTCGGAAGCGGTAAAGATGAACCCAACGTACCTGTCGCGGGAATTTGCCAGTTACTTCGATAACCTGACCTTCGGCGAGTATATCCGAAAACTGCGTATCGATAAAGCCATCCAACTCCTCGACGAGTCCGACCATTCACTGCTCGACATTGCCTACCTGACAGGCTTCTCCGATCAAAGTCATTTCACCCGCGTGTTCAAAAAAATCGTTGGCAAAAGCCCATTGGCCTACCGAAAAGAAGCACGAAAAAGTAAAGAATCGGCCAAAGGTTAAATCTGTTCTATGTGGCCAAAAAAGGGCGTTGTAGCCTTACAGTAGGGTTCGGCACAGGGAAGTCAAACCCACCCGATACCTGTAGGATACACGCATGCTTACATACTACTCAACTATCAATCAGCCGTCGTTTTCACGGATCGCTCGGCTAGTTACCATCAGCCTGTTTTTAACTCTTATCACGTGCAAAGCCCAGGCCCAGCAACCGCCACCCGCCCACGAGTATCCGCGCGTGGTTTTGTATCAGGGCATTCTTCACCCGATTGTCACGTTTAGTCAGGAGGCGCCGGTGGTCAATTTCAAAAGTTTTTACCAGGTTGGTTTCCCCGTTGGTGTCAACATCTGGAAGACTGCCAAAATCGGTTATTCGCTCGAAGTTGTACCGTTTATCCGATCCGAAGCGGGCATTAGCCGGGTGAACAACGTGTTATTTCACCCCGGTGTACTGGTGGGGCTAGGCAACGGCTTTACGCTGGCGAATCGGCTGGCTTTTGAAACGGCAGGACGTTACGGAGTCACGCCCGTGTTCAACAAAACCTTCCGCAGACCCGGCCCTACCAAACGTGGCCCGGTTAACTATTTTCTGGCCATACCACTACCCGTTCGATTTGGCAACGATCGACCTACAAGCGTAACGGTAGGCTTTCAATTCGGCGTTGCGTTTTAACGTGATTGGTTAGTAGGTATTGGGTATTGTTGCTGACGCCGGTGCACGATTACGTCAGCAACAATACCCAATACCTACTAACCAATCAACTAATCCTCTCGCCCTTCTTTCCGGTTGGCATCGGCCATCCGAACAATCTTGGGCGTGAATTTTGCCAGTACCGACACCAGATCGCGTTGGGCGTCGATCACGGTGTCAATGTCTTTGTAGACCATCGGCGCTTCGTCCAGATCACCGCCAACAAGCTGAATATCCGCTTCCACCAGCGCCTTGTTCCACTGCGACCGCGTGATGGTGTTGAACGCCTGGGTACGTGACATCAGTCGACCAGCCCCGTGCGAGGCCGAGTTGATCGAATCGGCACTGCCGCGTCCGCGCACCACATAGCCCGGCTGCGTCATCGAGCCGGGAATGATGCCCAACACGTCGGCTCCGGCGGGTGTAGCACCTTTGCGGTGAACGATCACCTCGCGTCCATCCGCCAGTTGTTCTTTCCACGCGAAATTGTGGTGATTCTCCACCATCACCAGCGGTTTCTCGCGCAGAGCTTTGGCCAGCTTCCGGTGAATTTCGTGGTGGTTTGCCGAGGCATACTCACCCGCCAGGTTCATCGCAATCCAGTATTCCTGCCCCTCCTGCGTGTTCAGGTCGAGCCAGGCCAAGTGAGCCGCTTCTTTGGGCAACTTCGTCTTCTGCATAGCCAGTTTCGAGTAGTAGTTGGCTACGTTTCCGCCAAAGCCCCGCGAGCCCGAATGCGACAACAAGGCCAGGTATTCGCCCGGCGGCAGGTTTAACCCCGTTTCCGTAGCCTCGTCGGCATACACCTCGACAAGGCCCCACTCCACAAAGTGATTACCCGTTCCAGAGCTGCCCAACTGCCGGTAAGCCTTGTCTTTCAGATCACGAATGACCTTGGTGGCTTGCCATTCGGGTAAATCCATCACACTCTCGTCGATCTTATCGCGGGTTTCGCCTCCGATGCCAAACTTGGTCTGTTCCACCAGCGACTTCTTCAGCAGATGCGGTTCCCGCTTCAGGAAATCAGCCCCCAAATCAAAGATCGACAGGCACATACGACAGGCAATGTCGACGCCCACGGCAAACGGAATCACTGTATTTGCCTCCGTTGCCAGCACGCCCCCGATGGGCAGACCATAGCCCTGATGCGCATCGGGCATGAGCGCACCGGCTACCGACACCGGCAGGCTGGCAGCGGTATGCATCTGCTTCAACGCTCCTTCTTCAATGAAATCGCGGCCAAATACGGCATAGGGCAGCGGCCCGTCGCGAAGCACAAACGTATTTTCAGCCTGCTTCTGATCGGTACCCAGCACGTAGGGAGCAGGCTCGGTGGGCAGGTACGTTGTCCCCATTTCACTCAGCGGAATAGCGATTCCCTGCTTGGTCAGTTCATAAACCGATTGCGCCAGGTTGGTAACTTTATTTTTCGAGAACGCGTATTTTTTCGGGGTCTGGAGCATCTGCGCCAGTAAGCCCATCACTTTCTCTCGGGGGTACTCAGCCCGCTGCGTCAGGCCATTGGCCACACGGAGAAAAGCAGGTTGTAACGCCTCGGGTATTGGCCCAAGTGTTAAGATATCATCAAGTGTTAAAGACGTTTCCATAGTAAGATTGTAGGTGTTGGGGCGGTCCCGCGTCCGGGTTGGGGGTGACTACTATTTCACAAACAGTTGTTTCAACTGCTCGGCTATCGAACCGCCGTTTGATACCGAAATCGAGCCGATTTTGTCCGCGATTTTCTCGACGTACTCCATCTCTTTCAACTTCCATAGCATCTCGTTGTCCTCCATCAGCTTGGCAGTATTCAGCAAGCTACGGGTCGACGCTGTTTCTTCGCGACGCATGATGCTGTTGGCCTGTGCTTTCTTTTCGGCCATCAGCACCTGGTTCATGATATCGCGCATATCGCCCGGCAAGATGATGTCGCGTATACCGCCGGTATGTAGTTCGACACCCAGATTGGCTGCTCTAGCGGCTGTTGCTTTTAGTACAAACGGAGCGAGTTCACCCTTTTTATCGAGGACCTCGTCGAGGGTCAGGCCACCGATGTACTCGCGCAATGCTAGTTGCACGGCAACATACAATTGCTTGTCGAACTCTTTGTTCTCGACCAACGCCTTGATCACCTCCTTCACCTGGTACTGGACGTAAAAACTCAACCGTAATGACGCTTTGTCTTTGGTCAGAATCTCCTGTCCCGACACCTCCATCTGCTGCTGCCGCGTGTCGACTTTCAGCACGTGGATAGGGGTCGTATTTTTCCACCAGCGGTACGTACCTGGCGACAGCACACGGTCGAAAGTCCAGTCGATAAACAGGACACCTTTTTCGTGGGCTTCGACGGTAAACGTGCGGATGTAGGCCGACAAGTGGTGCGCCATCGCATTGACGTCGATCGTGGCCGGAATCTCGAGCTGGCTCAGATCGGCTTTGGTGTACGTGTACTGCTTAGCGCCTTTCCAGTATGCCCAGCGTCCTGCTGGCAACACCCGCTGAAATAAGCCCGTCGATGAACCGATCCGTTCGTACTGAAGAGCTATTTCAGTATCGTTGACCTCAACCACATCGAGCGTAGCGGCAACCTCAGCGTGTTCCAGCAACAAGGCCAGATCGCAGGGGGGATTCTGTAGCTGCTCTCCCTGGTTGTAGACATAGACGGTCTCGTTGGACCATACCCAGTGGTTGCCCTCGGAAAGCATTTTTTTAAAGCCGCCATGTTTGAACACGAGCCCAATCTGATGGGCCAGGATGCGTACAGTTTTCATTGGTATTGGGGAATTAGGTAGATAATACTTGGGTGAATAAGTAATTAAAATCAGTCAGAAAGCGCCCCGTTTAGCCAGTGCGGAAGCCGGTTGGCGACTGCATTTGTCTGAGGCTATTGCAACCTGAGCGGGTAGAGAAACAGACCGTCATACGCAACTCAGTATGGCCAGCCTATTCATTTACCTAACTCTGTTTGCCGTCACCCTATACGCCCGACAGCCGCGTTACCGGCCTGCTGGCTCTCGCTAAACTGTGTTGGCCGAACAAGTTCAACCGCCACAGGGTCGCTTCTGACTAATTCATTTTCGAGAGACCATTTTTAGAAGTGGTCAACTTCCCAACCAACGGATCAACTTTTTGAGAGTTGATAGCAGGATTCGAACCTGCATGTTTAATGGAATCGCTTCATAACCAACAGCATATCGGGATCAGCCAGGGGCTGCGACACTACGGAGCTATGCAGAAACTCGCGTCTGGTTTGGTTAATTGCGCTTCCACTACGACAAAGGTTTGGGCCAACTGCGCAGTCTTTTTGCGCAGTTGAATTATTTTTAAGGAAATAGTATCCGGATTCAGACTATTTAAAGCCTACCACGCTATATCATTTTAGATTCGTGTATCATGCCTGCCAACCGGAATGCCCTTGTTCGCTACAAAACGCTCGACGCCTGCCTGCGCAACCGGCAACGTACCTGGACACTCGACGACCTTATGGAGCGGGTATCCGAAGCGCTCTACCAATATGAGGGCATTGATAAGGGCATCAGTCGCCGCACCGTGCAGGCGGATTTGCAGATGATGCGGAGCGACAAGCTTGGTTATTTTGCGCCGATCGTGGTGGTCGATAAAAAGTACTACACCTACGAAGACCCGAGCTACAGCATCACCAACATTCCACTATCGGACGGTGACCTGTCGCGGATGAATGAAGCTGTTGAGGTGCTCAAGCAATTCCGGGGCTTCTCGCACTTTACGGCGCTCAATGAGGTGGTGCAGAAGCTGGAAGACCATGTGTATTCGACCGCTCAAAAGTCGGCGCCGGTCATTGATTTTGAGAAGAATGACAACCTGAAAGGGCTTCATCTACTGGACGCTCTATATCAGGCAGTAGTTCAGAAACAGGCATTATCGCTTCAATACCAGTCGTTTTCGGCGCGGGCACCGCAAACATTTACGTTCCATGTCTGGTGGCTCAAAGAGTTTAAGAACCGCTGGTTTGCCGTGGGTCTACGCGATGGGAAAGGGATGATAACTAATCTGGCGCTGGATCGAATGCTGACCATCCGCACAAACCCTGACGTAGACTACGTACCGAATACGCACATCGACCCCAACCACTACTACCAACACGTGATCGGCGTGACGGTAAGCGAGACAATGCAACCGGTTCAGGTAAAACTGTTTGTTACCACCCGGCACGCCCCGTATGTCGAGACCAAGCCCCTGCACCACTCGCAGCAGGTTGTGGAACGCACCAAAACAGGTATTGTGGTGCAGCTGCTGGTGCAGCACAATTTCGAACTGGAAAAGGAAATTCTGGGCTTTGGCGACGGCATGCAGGTGCTCGAACCCGCCCGCCTGCGATACGCCATTCTGAGGCGTCTGCAAGCCAGCCTCAACGCCTACACGCCAAAAGAGCCGCCGATTTTATAATCTGGCCACATCAATTTAAGGGTGCAGGAGGCGCTATTCGGCATTTTGCTCCGAATGTGCCTTATCTTGGCAATAGATAAGCCGGACGATGTATTCCCGGCGCAACTCCTCACAACAAGCTTAGCAGTACGTTACGATATTATGACGAAGAAGCATATTTTCCTCTTCCTGTGCGCCGGCCTGATTCAGTCCGTATCCGCGCAGACCATCAGCATTCCTACCGACGCGCAACAGGCGGCCAAACGTGTTCGGCCCGAAGCCATCGAGGCGCACATGCGGTACCTCTCCGACGATAAACTACAGGGACGCAAACCGGGAACACCGGGTTTTGAACTGGCGGCGCAGTACGTGGAAAAGCAATTTACCGAGCTGGGCTTTAAGCCCGCCGGTCAGAAAGGCGGTTTTCGGCAGGCGGTGCCGTTGCGGAAAGCTCAGGTACGTGATGAAGGCAGCACCATGGCGCTGATTCAGGACGGGAGCACTCGGCAGCTTACCTACGGCAAAAACTTCTTTTTGAGCCCGAATTACAATGCGGCGATCAGCGAAGTATCGGCACCGGTCGTGTTTGTTGGGTTTGGCGTGTCGGCACCCGAACTGGGTTACGACGACTATGCAGGGGTTGATGTACGGGGTAAAATCGTGGCCTGCTTTAACGGCGCCCCCTCTACGTTTCCGTCGAACCAGCGGGCCTATTCCAACTCGGCCAAGCAGGAAGTGGCGGCCACTCGCGGAGCCATAGGCATCATTACATTCAGCCTGCCCACTGATGTGAGCGCCCGCATTGAATCGAACGCACCGCGCAACCGGCAAGCCACCTACCGCTGGACCGACGCCAACGGGCAGGCGCAACGTACCTACTCACAGCTGAAAGTGATTGCCTCGATGGGCGACGAAACAGCCCGCTCGCTGTTCGCCAAAGCCGACAAAACATTTGAAGAAGCCCGTCTGACCGCCAACAAGAACCAACCCCAGTCATTCCCCCTCAATATATCGGCGCAGGCACGTACCCAGACCGAGATCACCGACGGCCTTATTGGCGAAAACATCATTGGCCTGCTGCCCGGTACAGACCCCAAACTGAAAGACGAATACGTAGTCTACGTGTCGCACCTCGACCACCTGGGCATTACCCGTCCGGTCAAAGGTGACTCGATCAATAACGGGGCGCACGACAACGCATCGGGGGTATCGATCAACCTGGAAGCGGCCCGGCTCTTTTCGACGCTGCCAAAGAAACCCCGCCGGTCTATTCTGTTCGTGGCACTGACGGGCGAAGAAATGGGCCTGCTCGGCTCCGATTATTTCGCCAGCAACCCGACCGTTCCGAAAGACAAGATCGTGGCGAACCTCTGCCTCGACATGCCCTTCTTCTTCCACCCGCTGCTCGACATTGTGCCGTATGGTTCCGAGCATTCGAGCATGAAAGGTGCTGTAGAAGCGGCCGCCAAATTTGTGGGTGTACAAATTGCGCAGGACCCCATTCCCGAGCAGTCGGTATTTATGCGGTCTGATCACTTCAGCTTTGTCCGGCAGGGTATTCCGGCCATTTATGTTAAAAGTGGCAGCACCACCGGCGATGACCGCAATGGCACTAAGCTCAACCTCGACTGGCGGGCCACCATTTACCACACCCCGCAGGACGACATGAATCAGCCGTTCGACTGGACTGCAGCAGCCCGGCATGTGCAGCTTCAATTCCTGATCGGCTACCTCACGGCCCAGGCCAACGACCGCCCCGTCTGGAACGCCGGCGACTTTTTCGGCACCAAATTCGGCAGTAAGGCGTCAGTAAAGTGAGTCAGCTACCAACCGGCAATGGGCCATTAGTACGCGGCATTAATCGGTTCGATTTCATCGCGCTGATCATCAACATTACCATTGGCGCGGGGATTCTGGGTTTACCGGCCAAACTGTATACGCTGGTGGGTACCTGGAGTCTGCTCGCTTATGGCGTGAGTGCGGCCGTGGTAACGCTGATCATTCTCTGCTTTGCCGAAGTCAGCAGCCGGTTCAGCGGCACGGGTGGACCATACCTATATACCCGCGTCGCGTTCGGCCCGTTAGTTGGTTTCGAAGTGGGCTGGCTGTTCTGGCTATCGCGGGTAGCGGCGTTCGCCTCGATCTGTAATCTGTTTGTCAACTACGCCGCTGTTTTCCGGCCCCAACTGGCCGAAGGCTGGGAACGGGCTGGAGTCATAACTACGCTGGTCGTGGGGTTAGCCCTGCTTAATTACATTGGTGTACAACGCTCGGCGCGGATTAATACCGTATTCACCCTCAGCAAGTTGCTGGCAATTGGTACGTTCGCGGGTGTTGGCCTGTTCTTCGTCGACAAAGCCGCGTTTACGTTGCCAACATTCCCAGCCTACGCGCCCTTTTCACAGGCTGTTTTGCTGCTGATCTTCACCTTTTCAGGTTTTGATGTGGCAGCCATTCCATCGGGCGAAGTACAACAGCCACAACGAACAGTGCCACTATCGTTGCTGGTTGCCATTGGCACGGTGGCAATTCTGTTCCTGGCGGTGCAGGTCGTTTGTATCGGCACGCTGCCCGATCTGGCTCATTCGGAACGGCCGCTGGCCGATGCCGCCGGGCAATTCATCGGCGCGGGTGGGGCATTATTTATTACCGTTGTGGCCCTGATCACGGCGCTGGGCACGTTGCACGCCCTCATGCTGACAGGTCCACGGCTGCTCTTCGCCATGGCCGAACAGGAGCAACTGCCAACCTGGCTGGCCAGTACACATCCCCGTTTCCGAACGCCATACGCCGCTATCCTGATTACCGCCACGCTGCAACTGATTCTAGCGGTTACAGGTACGTTCCTGTACGCATTGACGCTCAGTACGCTGATCCGGTTAGCGTATTTCACCCTCACCTGTGCCGCGTTGCCCGTTTTGAGACAACGTACCCAAGTCCCCCCTGCCCAGTTCCGGGTAGTTGGTGGCTGGTTCGTAGCTATACTGGCGGTGTTGCTCTGCCTGTGGTTACTCAGCAACGGATCGGCCCGCGAAGCCCGCGACGTAGCCATTGCCGGGGCAGTCGGGTTATTAATTTACTGGCGCATGAAACAGTAATGTTCGGCTTCTACCCGGACGCGGAACCGCCCCAGCCCCCTAATCCCTAAATTACCCAATCAATACCACCACAATGCTTCATCAGCCCATTATACCAGTACCTGCCCGAACAACGGAGCGTGTCTGCGAGGTAGCCTGGTTCTCGGATCTCTGCGGCGAAGACACCGAATTCATTAGCGTGCGTGACCCGTCGCGCAGCACGTTCGAGCATTGTCGGGACATTGCGCTCACAGCCGAAAAGCTGGGTTTTAGCAACCTGCTGCTTCCTACTTCCTACATGGTTGGTCAGGAAGTCATTCCCTTTGCGGGCGGTGTAGCACCCGCCCTGCATCGCATCAACTTACTGACAGCTATCCGGTGCGGCGAAATGCATCCGCCAATGCTGGCCCGTACGCTGGCCTCGCTCGACCATATGGTACAGGGGCGGCTCACGATCAACATCATCAATTCGGATTTGCCCGGTTACCGTGAAGATGCCGACTTCCGGTACCAGCGTTGCGCCGAAACGATCCAGATCCTGAAGCAGGCCTGGATCCAGGACCGGATCGAACATGATGGACCTGTTTATGGCAAAATCAGTCTAGCTGCCGATGTCGTGAAACCGCTCCAGCAGAACGGCGGGCCACTACTCTACTTTGGTGGCACCTCCGACGGGGCCCGGGATGTATGTGCACAATACTGCGATGTGTTTCTGATGTGGCCCGAAACCGAGGAGCTGCTTTACGCCAACATGCAGGACGTATCGGAGCGGGCGGCGCGGTACGGACGCACGGTTGATTTTGGCTTACGCATTCATATGATCGTTCGCGAAACGGAAGAAGAAGCCCGCGACTGGTCACGACACATCATGTCGAAATTCGACCCGGTACGTGGGGCAGCGTTGAAAAATGCGTCGCAAAGTTCGTGGTCGCTGGGGGTACGTCGACAGAACGAACTTCGGGAAGCAGCCGATACCGAAGGGTTCGTAGAGCCGCTGTTGTGGACCGACATTGGCAAAGCCCGATCGGGCGCGGGTGGTGCATTGGTGGGTAGCGCCGAGCAGATCGTTGAGAAAATTAACCGGTACATGGACATGGGGATCCGGGCGTTCATTTTCTCAGGCTATCCGCTCATTGAAGAAGCCGGGCACTTCGCCCGACTGGTATTACCTCACCTGCCCAACGTCACGCTGTCGCGCCAGCAAGGTCGCACACCGGGTACGTTGAACCAAACACAGTAACCCAGTCAACGTTCATCTGAACAGCCGCTATACCGGCAGGTACACGCTGAAGGTTGCCCCCTGACCCGGCTGACTGGTTGCCTTTATGGCGCCGCCATGGCTGGTAACCACTCGCTCACTGATCGACAGACCAATACCAGTGCCACTGTATTCATGCCGTCGGTGTAACCGCTGAAAAGCCTCGAAGATGCGGCCGGTATACTGCGGGTCGAAGCCAATCCCATTGTCGGCCACCTCGATCAGGTGGTAAAGCGGCGTCTGATGAATAGGGACCACATCTTCGGGCAGGTCGGCATGCAGTATGTGTTGCGCCCGAACAGTAACAACAGGATGCGCACCAGGCTGGTGAAATTTCAGGGCGTTGCTGACGAGGTTCTGGAAAAGCTGACCAAGCTGAGAAGCATCGCCAATGATCGTTGGCAGCAGATCTACATGGATCTGTGCATTCTTCTCCTGAATCACCAATTCCAAATCGGTCAGCACCTGCCTAACCACCTGATCGAGCGAAACGGGTTCTCTTACTTCCGTGCGGGCCGTAATGTGTGAGTAGCTCAACAGGTCACGAATCAGACTCGACATCCGCTCGGCAGCCGCCTGCATTCGATCCAGGTAAATTTGCTCGTCGCCTAGCTTGGCAGCATGTTCGGTCTTTAGCAGATTGCCAAACTGTTGAATTTTGCGCAGGGGTTCCTGCAAATCATGGCTGGCCACGTAGGCAAACCGTTGCAGGTTATCATTCGACCGATTAAGGAGCGCAATGGTCGTTTGCAGGTCGTTGTTAATGGCGATATAGTCCTGGTTACTGCTGGCAATTTCTTCGTTTGTAGCAGTCAGTTCTTCGTTGGTAGCGGCCAGTTCCTCAATCGTCGACGCCAGCTGTTCGTTGGTGGCATCGAGCTCGTAGGTACGTCGACGGACCAGATCTTCCAAATGGGTTGCCAGATTCCGGTAGCGCGCTTCGCTTTCCTCAATTTTCTGGTGGGCCACAATCTGATCGGTTACGTCCACACTGATATCCAGTATGGCATACACCGCCCCCTGGGCATCGAGCAAAGGCGTAAACGACACGTTGAAGTAATACTGTCCCTCTACTCCATTCTTTACAATGGTTACTGGCGATCCAAAGCTCTGGTAAGGCTGCCCGGTGGTATATACGGTGTCTAACAGATATAGAAATGGCTGCCTTTCCAGTTCTGGCATAACGGCGGCCAGCGATTTACCTTCCACGTAGTTGCCTTTTCCGACGGTATCCAGAAACGCCTGGTTGGGCGAATCGATGATTAGATTACGGCCTACCAGCAAGGCAATGGCGATCAACGATGGAGCGCTCAAAATCACCGAGCGTAATTTCATTTCGCTTTCCTCCAACTTCTGGCGGGCCAGGGTTTGCTCGGTTACGTCTATGGCCATGGTCAAGACGGCATACACCTCTCCGTCACCGTTGCGTAGCGGTTTATGGGTGAGATCCAGGTAGTACGTACCTGACTGGCCGTTTTTGATCAGGTCCGCTTTTGCTCCCCGGGCCACGTACGTTTTACCCGTGCGCATCACCTCACGTAGTAACTCGGGAAACACCTGAATGGCCATCTCGGGCACGGCGTCGGTCAATGTCATGCCCTGTATCTGGTCTCCCTTCCCAAAAATTGCCAGCATCGATTCATTGATGACTTCCATGACCAGGTCTGTACCGACAAAGAGACAGGTAGCTACCGGCGCTTCTTCGATCAGTGAGCGAAAACGAGCTTCACTGTCGCGGAGACTCAGTTCAATCTGTTTGCTTTCAGTAATGTCGGTTGCCAGCACGATAATACCCTGCACAACGCCTTCCGGTGTTTTGTGTGGGGTATACACGATCCTCAGCCATTGCTTACTCCCCATTCGGGCAGGGGCTCTGACCTCAAAAGTTTCCAGCTCACCAGCATACGCCCTGGTAAGGTGAGGGAACAACGACTGATAGACTTCGTCACCAATAAATTCGCGGACGGTTTTGCCAATAGCGCCTGTCGAATCCACACCGAACCACTGCATGAATGTCTGGTTGTAGGACCGATAACGTTGCTCGCCGTCGAGGTAGAAAATCATGGCGGGGACTGTATTGCGCAATAATTCCATATGCGCCTCACTCATGGCTATTTTTTGGTGAGCCCGCACTTGCCTGGAGACATCGGTTGCTGATACCAGTACGCCCACTACGCGTCCATCCGGGTCACGCATGGGTGTATACGAAAAGTCGAAGTACTTTTCGTCAAGTCCGTGATCACCCGCCAGTTTAGCAGGCACGCCATAACCAAAGTAAGGTTCTCCGGTTGCATAGACCCGCTGCTGCAACTCCATGAAGCCCTGCCCTTTCAGTTCAGGAACGGCATCGGCTAATGGGCGGCCAAGTACCGACTTATCTTTTCCGATGATGGTCAGCATAACTTCATTGCAGACCTCAAACACCATATCTTCTCCTTTAAACAGAGCAATAGCCAATGGTGCCTGTTCAATCACTGTGTACAGTTGTTGCTCGCTGCTAATTCCCTGACTAGCAACGATGGCGTCTTGAGCAACCGCCTGAGCCACCCCGCCAAAGCGCATCAGTTTGCCAGCCGGGTCAAAATACGCCTGTCCCCAGAGATGGACTTTCCGTATCACCCCGGTATTAGTTGGCGCAATTCGGCAAATTTCATCAAATACACCAGTCGATGCCGGGTTGCTGGCCCACTGCACAGCTTTCTGAAACCGGTCGATATCATCGTGATGGATATACGGAGCAGCCGATTCGGACGATAGCTGACTATTGTCGGGCAGACCAGCCAGTGCCCGGCACTGGGCATCCCAAACGAGTTGGTTAGTAGTTGTATCGAACTCCCATACACCCAGTCCAGCCGCATGGAGGGCAAAATCTGTATCTAAACGGTCAATCATTTTGGCTGGGTTAATAGATGGCTCACCAGTGCCAATCATTGCATAAACTTCGTACAGTCGAGAGCAAGATACTTAGATTATGACAAGAGCACCTGAACCAAAACCCCCTCTACGGCCTAAATGACCGGTTTTTTGTTTAGAAACTTAGCATCTGGGAATGACGACAAAGCTGCTGGCCTACGTGGCATAGTTGCCAGAATAAGCTGATAAAGTATGACGTACCGAAAAAAAAAACGTAAAGTCTTGGAAATTAACTGCACAACGCACTTACTTTGCATTACAAAGTACTTTTACAAACTCAAATAATCGCTATCGCTATCACAGGCAGCGTTTCAGCCTGCTGACCATAAAGCGTACACACCTCCCGTTCACTTACTCCCTTTAGTCAATGCCAACCTATTTAAACCCCAACTTCCATGACAAAGCGCTCTGATTCTCTCACCCGGTCGATTGATCTCGCCTCAGCCGGTAAACGTATGCTCCTGGGCGCAGCCATCGCCTTAGTGCTCATCACTCTTTTTCTGCTTGGCGTTAAATCGCCTAAGCCAGAGTGGGGAGAATTCTGGATGGTCCGACCATTAATAATTGTTCCGTTGGCGGGCGCAGCAGGCGGCTTTTTCTATTATTTCGTACAACGACAGAACCTGCGGAGTACATCGCAACGGATAGTATTTACAGTATTAGGCTTGTTTGGGTACATCATCGCGCTCTGGATGGGCTTTGTTCTAGGTCTCGACGGCACCTTATGGGATTAAGTGCACTCAACATACCCCCACTTTTCACCAGACAAGTTTAGCCTACACACTCATGAAAGACGAAATACGTGCTCATTTAAATAACCCGGGACAACTCGAAAGAATGTACCGGCTCAACAAAGCCCCCTTTAAGCGAGAGTTTAGCCTACTTTATCCGGAACTTAAAGGCAATACAATCGCCGATTTCTGGAATGAACGTCTGACTTACGAGCGCGATGAGATTAGCTGGGGCTCTAAAAATGAACTAGGGTTTGTGATCATTGCGGCACTTTTCGCGGGTCTGGTAGCCAAATTGCCAGCCATAACTGGTATAAACGAAGAGTTTTTTTACTCACGAAATGTTGGCTTTATCGTCTTTCCAGCATTAGCCGCCTTTTTTGCCTGGAAAAATAAGTTGTCAACGGGGAAAATCGCTTTCATCAGTGGCGCGTTTTTGGCCGGTATTCTTTTTATAAATTTATTTCCGGACGTCAAGAAGAGCGACACCCTTATTTTATCGTGCATTCACCTGGTTTTATTTCTCTGGACAGCATTGGGATTTTCCTTTGTAGGTGGCGCAATGAACGATGTCGAAAAACGGCTGGGCTATCTGAAATACAACGGTGATCTGGTTGTTATGACGGGCCTTATCCTGATCGCTGGTGGTATTATGACTGGGGTAACGATTGGGCTTTTCTCGCTCATTGGCTTGAAGATCGAGAAATTTTATTTCGATTACGTTGTCTTATTTGGGTTACCCGCCGCTCCCATTATGGGTACGTACCTGACTCAGACGAATCCTCAGCTGGTGGGCAAAGTGTCGCCGGTAATTGCCAAATTGTTCAGCCCGTTGGTGCTGGTAATGCTGATTATCTACCTTGGGGCCATGGTCTATTCAGGCAAGAACCCGTATGATGACCGTGAATTTTTACTACTGTTCAATGCACTGCTAATTGGTGTTATGGCTATTATTTTCTTCTCTATTGCCGAAGCCAACAGAACAACAAAAAGCCGGGTCGAAATATGGATTCTCTTTCTATTATCGATTGTCACTATCCTCGTCAATGGCATTGCCCTATCGGCCATTATATTCCGAATCTCAGAGTGGGGATTTACCCCTAACCGGACGGCTATTTTGGGCGGGAATGTCTTAATTCTGATCAATTTGCTGCTGGTAACTGCGCAACTTTTCAAAGTTGTTGCAACAAAAGAAGAAAGTGTGTCTGGCATAGGTGAGGCCATTTCTCGTTACCTACCCGTCTATTGTTTTTGGACAATTATTGTAACATTTCTGTTTCCCTTAATTTTCGGTTTTAACTAACGTCTGTTCTTATATGGCTAGTAACGCTGCGTGAATACATGTGGCGTTGCCAACCATACGAGATCAGACATTACCGTTACGATCAAATTCCTCAATTCGTAGCCAGACAAACTTACCAATTAAGCCCACTCGCTGTCAAAAGTCTGTTAAAAAATATGGGTATTTCAGCTACACTCGACCGGGTACACAGTTCGGTAAAGCGCCAAAAGGGACTTCAGTATTTTGCAGTTTTCAACCGCATTGCACTTGCCTTTGGTTTTTTACCGTCGGGCTACGTTAAAGTTGCGGGAGAGCGATTTACCAGTCTGGCGACATGTCACCCGATGGGGCATTATTTACAGGCTTTTTACCAAACCGGTTTTTATTACACCGCAGTCGGTGTCTTTCAGATGACCGCAGCCTGCTTACTTCTCATTCCGCGCACAGCCACATTGGGGGCAGTCATTTACTTTCCCATTATTCTGAATATATGCCTTTTATCGCTGGCCGTGCGGTTTGAGGGATCCCTTATCACGTCGCCGCTGATGGTACTGGCTAATCTATACCTCCTTTGCTGGGACTATGACAAGCTAAAATTTATTCTTCCCTTCCAGCCGCAAAAGCTACCCGCGAACTGACTACTCAGTTTGACAAAACGGCTGATGGCAGTTGTCAATTTGGAAGCTGTATCGCCGTATCCAGGCATTCATATCCATACCCTACCCCCAATGAGAGCAGTGCCCCTTCTACTTATCTTATGCCTATCGTGTATGACCGGTTGCGAGATTTACCCGCGTAACAATTCACGAGATTGCCTGGCTCAGTGTGCCGACACCGACAAACCAAATGCATGTGCTACATTCTGCGCTTGTATTCACAACAATTGCCAGCCACTCGACAAGTGTCTTGAAGAGTACGATAAGGCGCCCACAGAAGTGCCTAACCTACACTAGATATGTTGTCACTAAACCACAAAAAAGCGAATAACGGTTATGAGCTGATAATAATCAGTCAATTGGCTGATTGACCTCATCATTTGCAAGGCTCCTTAGCTAGCATTTTTGATGAATGAATGACCATACCACCGTACAACCAGCAACGTCCGCAGCTTCTTACACAATCACGATGAGAGACCGGGCCTACTTAGTTTTCACTCTTATTCAATCAGGAGTCACCTTACCTTGCGCTATGCGCGGGATGGGCGTGACCCATGCACAGCTCCGCTTGTTCCTGCCCGATTGGAATAAGTTGTCGACGAAACCGATAACTATTGATTAAATACACCAACCGGATTCGTTTGGTAAGTGAACGAACCGACGGATATAATCTGTAAAGCGAGATTGATTCTCCCAAACCTACGCTCCGGCGTGCGGTCGTGAATGAGGCGTGGCAAGATAAGCTGAGTGCTTGATCGTGCACCCGACTACACCAAGCTAATTAGCGTGGTATGGTTATAGATGTTGAGCTGTTACCGAAGTTACTAGCTGATGTAGCAGACTACTATCGCTACTAAACAGGCAGCAAAAGCAAAGCCCCTTAACTCACTGAGAGCTAAGGGGCTTCTTAAAATCTGGCGGTCCGGACGGGACTCGAACCCGCGACCTCCGCCGTGACAGGGCGGCATTCTAACCAACTGAACTACCGAACCAGATTTACTTTTTTCGATGTTGACCGCGTTGCCGTTATCGTTTATCGTGGTGCAAAAGTATAGCGTCAGACTACTTGGCGCAAGCATCTGGGTGAAAAAAAATGACATTTTTTGAACAAAAAAGGCTTTCTAGCTGGCTAACAGGCACATACCTGTCAATATTTTTTTTATTCACTCCGTTGGCCGTGGGCTCAAATAATCGTAATTAATTAGGACTACTTCGGTCAGCCAGTTATATTTCAAATTGGTAATCACCTTCCTCTTTATCATTAATGGTATTTTCACAAGCATACACCGAAATGCTGCAGCAGGCCAGTCGCCGCTGTAACGCTGAAGGGAAACGGTCCTATCCGTCGTCCTGCATGGAGATTTACCTTCTACAACAAGCCCAACAAAAGGCAAAACGGAAAGAAGAAACCGTATTTGGTCAGCTTACCGATATTTTCGACTGGAAGCTGACGCGCAGGCAACGTAAGACTTACATAAAGGCCCTTAGTCTAGGATTCACCCTAGTGCTGACCGATCTGTCGAAAACCATCCTCTGGGCCAGCCACAGTTTTTTGAGTATGACCGGCTATACTACTGCTGAGGCTGTTGGCCAGACAGCCCGGTTTCTGCAAGGTGAACAAACCAGTGCTGTCGATATCAAACGGATTCGCGACAACCTCCGCCAGATGATGCCCGTAAAAGCCGATCTGGTGAATTACCGAAAGAGCGGTGAAGCTTACACGTGCCGGATCCAAATAGAACCCATGCACAACAGCCAGGGCGAATTGACCCATTTTCTGGCTATCGAGTCAGCGGTATAGCCAATCAGAATCAGTACCAACGGAAAAGGGTTGACTCTGTAACAGAGTCAACCCTTTTCCGTTGGTACTGATTAATTTTCGTCCGGCCCAGGTGCATTATCGGGGGTCATAAGTTCGGCGGCGCCAGCGGGTTTCTCCACATCGGGATTTTCATCAACCGCTAATGCAGACTCATCCGCATTAGCCAGTTTCGATAAATTCGGCAGACCAGGCTCTACATCGTTTGGGTTCGTCTCCATGCCAGTTCTTGTGTTTAGTTGACGAGTAAACCCATCAACCTCAATCAGGTTTGGCTGGTCCAGCCAGTGGCCCTCCTGCCAGGCCTCGCCGTAAGATGCCTGGCTAAACAAAGCAGGGGTTTATTTTGGTTAGTTTAGCAGAGCGGTGCCTCGCGTACTAGTCGATACCCGCTGCATACTTCATGAAACAAGTAGGATGTATTCTTGGCTGGAGCTTTGGCGGGCTGGTTTTGCTGGTCTTTGTAGCCCTTGCTGTGGCCTGGATCTTCGATTTCCGACAAACCGATGCTGAACTTCAGACCGAATTTGCCGCGCAGACAATTCGGCCAACCGTAAGGCGGTATCAGGTTGGCAACCGAACAATTCGCTACATGGAGACGCCCCCGCTGCCGGGCAAACCCACCATCATCTTTGTTCACGGTGCCCCCAGTTCACTCTCGTTTTTCAACGGATTCTTTAAAGACACAGCCCTACTGAAACGGGCGCAATTGGTTTCGGTTGACCGTCCCGGCTACGGCTATTCTGATTTTGGTAATGTAGAACCGTCTATTCTCCGACAGGCTACCCTGCTGCAACCGTTGATCAACCGCTATAGGAATTCGCAGGGGCTCATTGTTGTGGGGTCGTCTTACGGTGGGTCGGTCTCGGCCAGGCTGGCCATGAACAACCCCGGTGTGATCGATCAGGTTGTTTTTGTGTCATCGGCGTTGGGACCGGGCCTAGAACGTACCTACGGCATTAGCTACTGGGTAGACAAGGCTCCGCTGAGGGCATTGGTACCGCCCCTGCTCCGGCTGGCTAACGACGAAAAACTGGCGCACCGGCAGGCGCTGGAAGCCATTCTGCCCGACTGGTCGCGCATTACGGCGGGAATCACGATGCTCCACGGCCTGCGCGATGAACTGGTGTACCCCACCAATGTGGCTTTTGCTAAGAAACAGCTGCGCAATGCACAGTTCAAGCAGTTTCTGCTGGCCGAAAGCCGTCACGATATTGTTGATAACAAGCGCGAATACATCGCATCGATTCTGCTAAGCATTCTTCCTCCGCCCACTACAGCTATTAACCGACTTAGAACGCCCAGGATCAATTAGTGCGACTGCACCCGCCTATCTGACCCGCTTTAGCGCACCTTAACTTCCAGCAAATCTATTGTTTTCACCTCCTGCCGTGCTCCCCAACCACAGGTGAGCGTGGCGGTTTTCCCAGTTTCGCGGTACCGGATTGTCACCTCTTTACTGCCCATCCAGAGCGTGCCGGTTGGCTGTTTTGCCACTTCGGCCTTAATTACGTTGTCCATTAGCAAGCGCGTAGCTTCGGTAGGCAGCCGCATAAACGGACGGGAGTCTGAGGACGAGGTGGTATTATTGAGTACTATATGCGCCGCACAGCCGTCGACGGGCAATTGATCGCCAATGATAACCGCGTTTGTTTCCTGAACAGGGAATTCCGCCTGTACCGATGCCTGGTTCTGGCAAGTAGCTGAGACCGCCAGTAGCGCAACAATCAATAGCTTCTTCATTGTTTGACCAGTTTTGTTTCAGTATTAAAGACGCCCATTTGCGCAATTCGGTTGGAACGACGGCTCGAAAAACGGTCGGCGGCTAGCGTTCCACGTAATCGAGCTCCTTGGCGAAGGTCTCTTCCATGCGAGCCAGCGACCAGAAAGCCAGAGCAAACACCACAACGCCCAGCACCGCCGCTGAGACCAACGTACCTGTAATGGGCTTCAACGCCTGAAAGCCCAGCGTCATGGGGATGAGCATACCCCGCACAATACTCGGCACCGATGTAGTAGCGGTAGCCCGCAGGTTGGTGCCATACTGTTCGGCCACCATAGTCAGGTACATGGCGATATAACCTGTGCAGACACCCAGCAGCAAACAGATTGTGTAGAGGCTGTCAGCAGTTTTTACCCCGCCAAACAGGTAAACCGTGCAGAGTACGCAGCTGCTCATCAGCAGGTACGTTACCGCTTTGCGCCGCGACCGTAACCATTGGCTAAACGGCCCGGACAGCAGATCGCCAACGGCCAGCCCCACGTAGAGCAGCATGACGCAACGCCCCGGTTCCACCAGCGTAGTCAGGGCCATGGCTTCGCCAAACTCGTTGGCAAACGTGGCCAGAATACCCACGATAAACCAGGTAGGCAGGCCAACCGCCACGCAACGAAAAAATTTGATAGCCCGGTCGGGAGTGGTGAAAAAATAAAAAAAGTTACCCCGGCTTACGTCGCCCTGCGCCTGCTTCAGATTCGTAAACAGGCCCGATTCGAACATGCTCACCCGCAATAACAGCAACGCCAACCCTATACCACCGCCTACGAAAAAAGCCGTTTGCCAATCGAACAGGCTATTGGTTGCGTAGGCGACGCCCGCCCCGAGGTAGCCAATACCCGCCACAATAGACGAGCCGTAGCCCCGGATGGCGCGCGGCAAAATTTCGGAAACCAGCACCATGGCCACCCCTATTTCGCCCGACAGGCCAACGCCCGCTACAAAACGCATTAAGGCGTAATAAGTAGTGGGCTCCATGAACGTGATGTAGGGCACAAACCCACAGGCAATATTGGCCAGCGAATAGGTAATGATACTGCCAAACAGTACCGACATTCGCCCCTGCCGGTCGCCCAGTACACCCCACAGAATACCTCCTACCAGCAAACCCGCTTGCTGAAAGTAAAGAATGTGTGCCCCAATCCGGGAAACCTCCTCTTTACTCAGCCCCAATGACTGCAAACTAGGGACGCGCACAATGCTAAAAATGAGCATGTCGTACACATCCACAAAGAAGCCCAGCGCCGATACAATAACGGGCAACGACCAGAGGGGCGACAGAGAAGGCCGTGGGGATGGAATCTTAGGGCTAGAGGATGGGAGCATAAGGTGATGAAGCGGGAAGCAATGGACATAAAACCGGAGATAGGCACTTGCCCTTACGCCCCAGCCCGGCACGTTACGCTTGGTTTACTCTTCAATGAAATCCATATCCTTGCCGTGGGTCTCCGGAATAGTCAGAATGCTGTAGAAACCCAGCAGGAAAGCGAGCAGACCTACAATAGCTCCGGCGTAGATGACGCCGTGGAGCGGCTTGGCAAACTGATAGAGGGTTGTCATGGGGAAGGTTAGCCCGCGCACCATATTGGGAATCGTTGTTGCCGCCGTAGCCCGCAGGTTCGTCCCGAACTGCTCAGCACCAATGGTAACGAACATAGCCCAGTAACCAATACCAAAGCCCAGCGCCAGGCAGGTGATGTACAGGCCCGTTGCTGTAGTGAGGCCAACAAACAGGTATACCAGCGTAGATACCAGCGTGAACAACATCAGCAGGGTGACGGCCTTTTTGCGCGAGGCCAGCGCCTGACTGATGAACCCGCTGGCCAGGTCGCCGGTAGACAGGCCCACGTAACACCACATGATGGCTAAACCGGGCTTTATTTCTTCCGTAATGCCCAAGGCCGCGCCAAACTCATTGGAAAACGTAGCCAGCACACCAATAACAAACCAGGTCGGAATACCCAGACCGATGCATTTTAGGTACCGGCTGAACCGTTCGCGATTGGTGAAGAAGGCCAGGAAATTCCCTTTGCTCACCGCGTGATTGGCCGACACGTTTTGGAACATTCCTGACTCCACAACGCCAACCCGCAACAGCAATAGTCCGATACCCAGACCGCCACCGATGAAGTAAGCCAGCGGCCAGTCGAACAGCTTAACGGTGAAATAAGCGACTACCGCCCCGGAAAGGCCTATGCCAGCCACGAGCGACGTACCTATGGCCCGGAGGCGCGTGGGCAATACTTCGCTGACGAGGGTAATGCCAGCGCCCAGTTCACCCGCCAGACCCACACCGGCGACAAACCGCATGAGCGCATAATAACTGGTTGGCTCCATGAAGGTCACCTTCGGGATGAACCCACAGGCAATGTTGGCAATCGAATACGTAATGATGCTGCCAAACAACACCGATAGCCGACCACGTTTGTCGCCCAGTATACCCCATAGAATACCGCCCAGCAGCAACCCGATCATTTGCCAGTTGAAAATCCGCGTGCCTTCGGTAGAAATCTGCTCGGGTGTCAGGCCAAGCGCCTGTAGGCTGGGTACACGCACGATGCCAAATAACAGCAGATCGTAGATATCGACGAAGTAGCCCAACGCGGCCACAATAACGGGTAAGCTGAAAAGACCCACTTCTTTCGGGGTGGGGCCGGTATTGGGTACAGATGTTTGCATGGTTACGTAAATTAATGCGCATAGATACGCATTCAACGAAGAGAATTAATGCACAGGTAGTATATCGTCGGCTCCGGCGGCACCGGCAGGCGGCAAAATGGCTGGACCGCCATATTGTGGTTTAGGGGATTGGCGTACGACTGGCGGCAATGACTGCGCATTGACGAACGCAATGCGTAAAGACCAGACCGCTAGCGCTGTTCGGCTAAAGACAAGTGACTGCTGAAGCAAAAACAGCATACCAATCAGCCACCAGTTTCGGGCCTGAAAGCCTGATTCGAGCAACAGATAAACGCTGAGTAGCCCCGTTCCAATCAGAATCAGCACCAGATACCGGCCAAATGTAGCCACCCGATGCTGCCTGATAAACCGCCAGCTTTGCGTGAACGCCCGAAACGCCAGCGTTTCATCATGTTGGTACAAGAGTACGCTAGCGTACTGACTGGTGCACAGAATCCGAACCAGCATAAGCGCGAAAATCAGGCCCACCGCTAGGGCAATGGCAACGTACCCACGCTCGCTGAACGGATCGTCGAGCACTTCGCTCAGCATTAGGGTAAGCAGAATACCGGTTATTGTCAGCACGACCAGCCAGATACTGACAAACAGCATCGTTACGCCCAGCAAACGCAGATTTCGACTAAAATAGTAGGTTGCAGCCTGCCAGAACGTAACGGCGCGAAACCCATTGGAAAAGCTGTAGAGAATGCCCCCTTTGGCCCACACACTGACTAACACCGACAACAGGGCCGTCCAGCAGCCAACCCGAAGCAGCGGCCAGATGGCGGCCCCATGCTCGTGCATGAAATCAGAGAAAACGGTATAACTGAAATCTGGCAACAATTGCATCAGCGCCATCGAGGCGTCGGCTTCAGTAGTGACGGTGCTATAAAAAGCGAGCGCCGACGGCAGCGCAGCAAGTAGCGTGAGCAGAAAGAGCAACACCAGTAATGGCCACTGGCGCAGGGTGTTGGTAAAGGTTTGCAAAAGCATAGGAACAAGGCAGATAGCCACGCCTAAGATAGCCAACCGGCTGTAGGCCACCAAAACCTTATCTGTGCGTTCCGCGTATAGACTGGTATGCTTCATGCACTCCTGCTATCCATCTCCTTACTGACACTTCCCGACTCAACCGCTCCCAAACGGTTTAGCCTGCTTCCGTTACCCCTGTTGTACTATACCCCCGAAACACGGCTGGGCTACGGGGTAGCTGCCACGGCCACGTTCCGGTTCCGGGGCGATACCAGCCGCCAGGTACGTCCGTCGCAGGTAACTGCCGGGGCCGCCTATACGCAGAACAAGCAACTGCTGTTTTACCTGCCCTTCCAGATTTTCTATAAAAACAACTTGTACTTCGCCAATGGCGAGCTGGGCTACTACCGCTACAATTACTACTACTTTGGTCAGGGGCAGCGCGAGGTGCCAGCGGAACTGTATGGCGTCAATTTTCCCCGTGTCCGCGTCAACGTGTTTCGGCGCCTTACCAAGGCCGATCCCATCAAACCGGGGCGGGGACTGTATGCTGGGCTGCGGTATCAGTACGAACATTACGCGATCACAAGTACGGCCGCCGAGGGCGCGTTTGCAGCGGGCAGCGTTCCCGGTGGGCAGGGCAGTTTACTGTCGGGCGTGGGCACAGGTCTGTTTTACGACTCGCGAAATACCGTTTTTTACCCTAGCCGGGGTGTAGTGGCCGACATCAGTTTTCTGAGTCAGGGACGAGCGGTAGGCAGTCAGGTACGTTTCGACAGGTACGTTGCCGACGTAGCCAGCTATCACCCCCTGAGCAGCCGGGCTACACTGGCGCTCAATTACGTGCTAAGTGTAACCACTGGCGGCGATGCTCCCTTCAACGCCCTGTCGCTGATCGGCGGCACCAAACGCGGACGCGGTTTTTATGAAGGACGCTTCCGCGACGAGAACATGGCGCTGCTCCAGGCTGAACTTCGGCTGCGCGTATGGGGCAGGCTGGGCGCAGTGGCTTTCGGTTCGGTAGGTACGTTAGGCAACCGGACCGATTTCACGCGACTCAACGACCCGAAAACAGCCTATGGAGCTGGCCTCCGTTTCCGCGTCAATCGGGATCTTGTCAACCTACGGCTCGATTACGGGCGGGGTATTCCCTACGCCAGCCTCGGCTCAAGCGGCGTCTATCTAACCATCGGCGAAGCGTTTTGACGAAGCAAGCGTAGCGTGTCCGGGATCAGCTGTTGTGTCCATCTTACCGATCGACTTATGCCTCCTATTTCTCAACGCTTAATTCGTCCAGTCCTGTACTCCCCGGACCGGCCATTGATAATTGATAGGTGAAAATTGATAACTGTTCTTAGCTTTGAACCGTTTACTGAACCATAAGCCGATTCGGCCAAACCACGTAAAACCATGTCAAAAGGATTAATCATTATTGTTGTCGTTGCTGCCATCTTTGGTATGTACGGCTGTAGTTCATACAACGGCTTAGTTGATAAAGACACCAATGTCGACAAGTATTGGAGTCAGGTACAAACACAATACCAGCGCCGGGCCGATCTCATTCCGAACCTGGTACGGACCGTACAGGGTGTTGCCGAATTCGAGAAGAGTACCCTTCAAAGTGTTATCCAGGCGCGGGCCAATGCAACGGGTATCAACCTAAACGCAGACCAGCTGACGCCCGAGAATATTCAGAAATTCCAGGCGGCTCAGGATCAACTTAGCGGGTCACTATCAAGGCTGCTGGCTGTTGCCGAAAGCTATCCGCAACTGAAAGCAACCCAGAATTTCTCTGAACTACAGGCGCAGCTTGAAGGCACCGAAAACCGGATTGCCGTAGCGCGGAATGACTTCAATACGGCGGCAACTGACTACAATAAGTCAGTACGGTCGTTCCCGAACAATATTTTCGCGGGCATCTTCGGCTTCCCCCGCAAAGGGTTGTTTGAAGCCAGCGCGGCCGCTCAGAACGCCCCAACCGTTGATTTCGGTACGCAGAAATAACCATCGGTGACCAGTGATTGAGTAGCTGTAGGGTTGTCTGGGTACGTCTCCTGGCAACCCTAAAGCTACTCAATCACTGGTCGTTGACAATCAGTATACCATGACCCTTACACCCGACCAACAAGAGCAGATCATTGCCGCTATCCGGCAGGCCGAACGCGAAACGTCGGGCGAAATCCGGGTGCATATTGAAGCCAACTGCCCGGACAGCGACCCTGTACAACGGGCTGTTGCTGTGTTTAAGCACTTGGGTATGCACCAGACAAAGGAGCAAAACGGCGTTTTGTTCTACCTAGCCCACGAAGACCGGAAGTTCGCCGTCGTGGGCGACCAGGGCATCGACGCAAAAGTGCCCGCCGATTTTTGGCAAAGCACAAAAGACCTTATGCGCCAGCACTTCGCCGCTACCGATTACGCAACCGGCCTTAGCCAGGGCATCGAACGCGCAGGCCAGCATCTGAAAACGTTTTTCCCCCGCGCCAGCGACGACGTCAACGAGCTGCCCGACGATATTTCATTCGGTTGAGACACACCATTTTCTCTGCCTGACCCCACTGTACTCCGTGACTGTTCTACGCTCAATTTCCCGGTTCATTATCTCCAGGCTCGCTGGTAGCCTGTGGCTTCTTGGCCTGTTGGTGTCACTGACACTTCACGCCCAGACGGTACCCGACGATTCACTGCCCGCCCGACCTTCGCCACCGCGTCTGGTCAATGACCTGGTGGGTATGCTTTCACCGAGTGAAGTGCAACAGCTTGAACGGAAACTGGTTGCTTATAACGACTCCACCTCATCGCAACTGGCTATTGTGGTGGTGAAATCAACGGGAATTTACGAACCAGCCGACTATGCCTTTTCCATTGGCCGCAAGTGGGGTGTGGGGCAGAAAGGAAAGAATAACGGCGTTGTGTTGCTCTGGGCCACGGGTACCCGCAAGATTTACATCGCCACTGGCCGCGGCATGGAAGGCGTACTCCCCGACGCCATCGCCAAGCGGATCATCAGCCAGATTATTGCCCCTAATTTCAAGCAGCAACAGTACTACCAGGGCTTAGACGAGGCCGTTGATGAAATGTTCCGCCGCGCCACCGGCGAATACAAAGCCGACCCCGCAGCGACTGATGACTCTGGCGGGGGCGAACTATTCATCTGGATGCTCGTCATTATGGTCATCATCTTTTTTGTCATTCGCTCAAGAGGTGGCGGCGGAGGCCGGGGCACCCGTTACCGGGGTGGCGGCGGCATGTTCCTGCCCTACACGACCTTTTCAGGCTGGGGTAGCTCGTCGGGCAGCTTCGGCGGTGGCGGCGGCGGCGGAGGTGGTGGCTTCGGCGGTTTCGGCGGAGGTGACTTTGGCGGCGGCGGCGCAGGCGGCGACTATTAACTTGGTTTAACCAGTTTGTGGTTTGGTGTCTGCCGTTGCGACGCTAATCAATCACGGGGCTGGTCAGCAGCGCAACGGCAAACACCAAACCACAAACGTCAAACTGACCCAGCTCCTTCAACACCCAAAGGAACTGGGCCCGACAAACTATTCCACGTTGCCCAACGTTGCAAAAAACGTACAGCGTAAAACGGAATATGGTTAAGATTGGGTCAATTGAATTAGGTGAATTTCCACTGCTGCTGGCTCCCATGGAGGATGTTAGCGATCCGCCGTTTCGGGCCGTTTGTAAAGAAAACGGGGCCGATCTGATGTATACTGAATTCATCTCGTCGGAAGGGCTCATCCGCGATGCCGCCAAGAGCGTGCAGAAACTCGACATTTTCGAGTACGAGCGGCCCATCGGCATTCAGCTCTTTGGTTCTGACGTACAGACGATGGGCGAATGTGCCCGCATTGCTACCCGCGCCAATCCCGACCTGATCGATATCAACTACGGCTGCCCGGTGAAAAACGTGGCCTGCCGCGGTGCTGGTGCCGCGCTCTTGCAGGATATTCCCAAAATGGTGCTGATGACCAAAGCTGTTGTCGACGCTACTCATTTGCCTGTAACGGTAAAAACGCGCCTCGGTTGGGATGATAGCACCAAAAATATCATGGACGTAGCTGAACGCCTACAGGACATTGGCATTCAGGCCCTTACCGTTCACGGACGTACCCGCGTACAGATGTACAAAGGAGAAGCCGACTGGACATTGATTGGCCGGGTGAAAGAAAATCCCCGCATTAAGATTCCGATCTTTGGCAATGGCGATATCGACTCCCCGGAGAAAGCCCTCGAATACAAAAATCGCTACGGCGTTGATGGTGTCATGATTGGCCGCGCCAGCATTGGCTATCCCTGGATTTTCAACGAAATCAAGCATTTCGTAAAAACGGGTCAGCACCTCGCCCCGCCAACCCTGACCGACCGCATAACGGCCTGCCGCAAACACCTCGACTTCTCGATTCGCTGGAAAGGGGATCGTCTGGGCATTTTCGAGATGCGCCGCCACTACGCCAACTACTTCAAAGGCTTACGTGATTTCAAGCAGTTCCGTATGCGCTTTGTCGTGGCCGACAGTTATGATGAGCTTCTGACTATTTTGCACGAAGTGAGTGAACACTACGAGGGTGTCATGGCAGTATAGAACGCAGATTCAAAGGAGACAAACAGATTAACGCGGATTTTCGATTCTACCGGATTGACTCTGCCTTTACACATCCGCTTGAATTGGAAATTCGTGTAAATCCGTTCGCTCCCCATAACCTGCGTGCCTCTCATCATCCACGTCAGTCTATTAGTCCCTTAAAATCAGCGTACCTATCATCGCACATGACTGAAACCACTACGCCAGAACCTGTTCTCGTTGTTCAAAAGCGCCCGCTCCTAGCCTGGATACTACTGACATGCATGGCGTTGGTGTGGGGCAGTTCGTTCATCATGATGAAGAAAGCGCTGGGCGCTTTCACGGTGCAGCAGGTGGCGTCGGGCCGAATTTTCTTTGCGTTTCTGTTTTTCCTGCCCTTCATGCTGGTGCAGATCCGAAAGTCCGACGTGCAACAGACGCTGCGCCTTCGGTGGCCTGCGCTGCTGGCATCGGGGTCTCTGGGGTTTCTATTGCCGGCCTTCCTGTTTGCCGAAGCCGGCGCGCATTTGAGCAGTTCCCTGTCAGGCACGCTAAATTCACTGAGTCCGCTGTTTGTCCTCCTCACCGGCACGTTGCTCTTCCGGCAGCGCTTCCGGGCCAATCAGGTGTGGGGTATCATGCTGGGCTTCGTCGGCTCACTGATCCTGGTTTTTTTCAGCGCCACAGGTACGTTCACGGTCAACGGTTACGCCCTGCTGGTAGTGCTGGCCACGCTTATGTACGGCATCAATACCAACCTGATCGGTAAATACCTGAGTCACCTCCCGGCGCTGGTCGCTACGCCCTGGACATTCGCCTTTGTTGGCCCTATTGCCGGCATTTTTCTGTTCTCGACTGATTTTATCAGCCGGGCTGTTGCTGCCGATGCCCTTGTTCCGCTGGGGGCTGTGCTCTTTCTGGGCATACTGGCGTCAGGCATAACCTCAGTCCTGTTTATTCGGGTTGTGCAACTGGCGTCGGGCGTATTTGCCGCATCGGTCACGTACCTGATTCCGGTAGTGGCCGTGGTCTGGGGACTGTTCGATGGCGAAACGATCTACCCCCAGCAATACCTCGGCCTCACGATCAGCCTGTTGGGTATCTACCTGGTGAACCGGCAGAAATAACGCGCTGGCATTCTCTGAATCACTCAATTTCACACGCACTCAACTCATAATTGCGCTGTGATTAGTATACTTGACCTTTCTACTCAACTGGTCTGTATATGTTTCGCTTTTATGCTCCTGTACTGCTTCTTGTGTTCATCAGTAGCACTGTATGGTCTTGTAAGGAAAAGGTCATTGATACGCCTACGCCAGCACCAGACCCCGGCCTTACTTGGCAAATCAACGAGGGCTTTCTGTTCGACGAAAAAATTCAGTTGAACAGCTACGCTGAT
Organism: Fibrivirga algicola; assembly: GCF_011742925.1. Classification (GTDB taxonomy): domain Bacteria; phylum Bacteroidota; class Bacteroidia; order Cytophagales; family Spirosomataceae; genus Fibrella; species Fibrella algicola. Next base: position 177,625 of record NZ_WAEL01000010.1, on the reverse strand, counting down.
ACGGCCATAATTATACTTTCGGGAAGCAATACAACGGCTATTGCCCCGGGTTCTCAGCGACCTAGAACCGATACTAATTTTGTTCATTACGGCGGTCAGGCTCAGCCAAGTGGGCGCACCGATTATCGTCCTTTACTGACCCCCTCATTCGTTGGGTTTGTGCTCAACGACTTTATCAACATTATTCCAACGGCTAGTCCGGTACAGAGCTATGTAAATGCCGTTGTCCGCTTTTCGGAACTTGATCCTGATTTTGCTTTTTTTGACTTACTACCCTCATGGATTGGCGAAAGCATTGTTGCCAACAACCAAAATCAACTCATTGTCCCCTACCGGCGATACGATAGGTCATACAGTACGCCGGTGATCGAAGGGGGACTCACCAACATCGCCCTTATTTCGCTGGATGTTCCAAGTCCGCCTTCGATCCAGATTAAGACGACCAAAACACAACTTCTTACTATCCAAGGCGGCAATTTTCTACAATCAATCAGCAGCATAGGCAGCTACTTCCTGGTATCGACCAGCAATGGTACATTTCAGATTGCATCAGACGGCATTTATCGAAAGACGTAACCCTACCCTTTCCTCAAATTCTTTGTGTTCAATGGAACGGTGTACGGCGTAACGACTGCTAACACTGGCACCTTGAAACTGGCCAAATCGACAGATCAGGGGGCAACGTGGTCGATTATTATCGATCAACTCCCCGATGCATATCGCACATTCACCTACAAAACAGTAGGCGACAAGCTGATCGCGGCCTACAACAGCCAGCTCTTCCAGCTGACCATTACACCCACAACCTTGTCGACTGTCGAATTAGACAACACTGGTTTGTATGGCAACAGGATCACTTCGGTCGCTCAGTTCCGCAACACGGTTTACGTTTCGACCCTATCAGGTGTATTTACGAAGCCTGTTCGTACCTTTCTGACAACGAAAAATAAATAGTTTCTGGTTTGTTGTTTGACGTTGCTTCGCTGAATCACGAATTAGTCGATTAGCAGCGCAACGTCAAACGACAAACAGCAAACCAGAAACAACCTAAACGCTTTCCCATGTACACCGCTTCAGTCAACAACGCCCCCCCTCTCAGCATCACCATTCAGCCTTCGGGCATTACCCTCAACGATGAGCCCTACACCTGGGACTTATCGGCATTGGGCGAGGGGATTTTCCATATTCTGAAAGATGACCGCTCTTTTTCGGTAGAAGTGCTTTCGATTGATGCATCCACCAAGTCCGTACAGTTGAAAATCAACGGACAGATTCACGACGTTCAGGTAAAAGATCGGTTTGACCTGCTGCTCGAAAAAATGGGCATGAGCAACGCAGCTGCCAGCAAAGTAAACAACATCAAAGCCCCGATGCCCGGCCTGATCGTCGGCATCAGCCTGGAAGTGGGCGCTACCGTTAGCAAAGGCGACACCGTTCTGATTCTGGAAGCCATGAAGATGGAGAACGTTATTAAAGCTCCCGGCGACGGTACCGTACGGTCAATCAACGTGCAGAAAGGTGACCGCGTCGAGAAAGGCCAGGTGCTGATCGAGTTCTAGGCTGGTACCAAAACGCTCCTTTCCTATTCACTGACTTTCGTTCCTTTAGCGGCTTTCCTTATCTTTGCCCCCGCAAAAAAGGCACCTCTGTATGGCTCAACAACCCAAGTACAAACGCATCCTGCTCAAACTGAGCGGTGAGGCACTCGCAGGCCCTGGCGGCTACAATATAGACCCTGCTATTCTGGAGCAGTACGCAAAAGAGATCAAGCAGGTCATCGAACTGGGCGTCGAGGTGGCGGTGGTGATTGGGGGTGGCAATATCTTCCGGGGTGTATCGGGCGAACGCTCAGGCATCGACCGTGTGCAAGGCGATTACATGGGCATGCTGGCCACGGTAATCAACGCAATGGCCCTGCAAAGCTCGTTTGAAAAGCAGGGCATGTTCACCCGCGTGATGTCGGCCATTAAGATGGAGCAGATCTGCGAACCCTACGCCCGGCGGCGCGCCGTACGGCATCTGGAAAAAGGCCGGATCGTTATTTTCGGTGCCGGAACAGGTAACCCCTACTTCACCACCGACAGCACAGCTGCGTTACGCGCTAACGAGATCGAAGCCGATGTGGTGCTGAAAGGCACGAAGGTCGACGGTGTGTACACGGCTGACCCAATGAAAGATAAAACGGCCACACGCTACACGCACATTACCTTTCAGGACGTTTACGAAAAGAAATTGAGCGTGATGGACTTAACCGCTTTTACGCTCTGTCAGGAGAATAATCTCCCCATTATTGTCTTCAACATGAACGAGACCGGCAGCTTGCTGCGGCTTGTACAGGGCGAAGACGTAGGTACGTTGATCACCGTAGATTTACCAACAAAATAAAGTTCGAGGTTTTTGGTTTGACGTTTATGGTTGCGCTGCTGCTGAGCCTATGGTGCCTTAGCAGCGCAGCCATAAACGTCAAACCAAAAACGTCAAACCCTTTTTATGGAAGAGATTGAATTATACCTCGACGACGCCAAAGAGACGATGGAGAAGGCGTTCAAACACCTATCAATCGAACTGACTAAGATTCGGGCCGGAAAGGCGTCGCCCGACATGCTGGGTGGTATTCAGATCGACTATTACGGGTCGAAATCACCCATTACAAACGTGGCTTCTGTCACCACGCCCGATGCCCGCACCATCGCCATCAAGCCGTTCGACCGGAAAATGATTGGCGAAATCGAGAAGGCCATTCGGAACAGCAACATCGGGCTTGCCCCCATGAATGATGGCGAACTCATCCGACTCAGTGTACCACCCCTCACCGAAGAGCGCCGCCGTGATCTGCTGAAACGGGTGAAACAAGAAATTGAAGTGGCTAAAGTGAACGTGCGGAACATCCGCAAAGACACCAACGATGCCATTCGGAAACTGACGAAAGAAGGCGTATCGGAAGATGCCGTGAAGGTAGGCGAAGAGCGTGTTCAGAAGCTGACCGACTCGTTTATCAGCCGGGTTGAAGAGACCTACTCAGCCAAAGAGCGCGATATCCTGACGGTATAAGATTATATCAACACAGAGAAACAGAAGTGGCCCTGAGAACACGGAGTCTTTCGTTAGAAAAACTCTATGTTCTCAGGGCCACTTCTGTTTCTCTGTGTTGATATAAAAAACAAAAAACCTGCAAGCGAGAGCAGGCAGGTTTTTTAAAGACAGCTAAATGGGCAAGCCCTGTGGACTTACCGAACGTAAAGATAATCGCCAGAGCGATACGCCTTACTTTTTCACAAAATCGCGGTGATTTGCCGCCGAGTAGAGTTCTTCTTTGGGCAGATTACGGAAATAGTCGTACGTGATTTTCAGCCCTTCCTCGCGGGACACCTTCGGCTCCCAGCCCAGCAATTCTTTCGCCTTCGTAATATCAGGCCGACGCTGTTTCGGATCATCTACCGGTAACGGCTTAAGAATCAGCTTCTGCGACGTACCTGTCAGCTTGATAATCTCTTCGCCGAACTCCTTGATCGTAATCTCGACCGGGTTACCGATATTGACCGGATAGGCGTAATCGCTCAGCAGCAGGCGGTAGATACCGTCGACCAGATCAGCTACGTAACAGAACGAGCGCGTCTGCGATCCATCACCAAACACGGTCAGGTCTTCACCGCGCAACGCCTGTCCAATGAAAGCGGGTAATACCCGACCGTCGTTGAGGCGCATCCGTGGACCATAGGTATTGAAAATGCGAACAATGCGTGTTTCCAGGCCATGGTAGGTATGGTACGCCATCGTCATTGCCTCCTGAAAACGCTTGGCTTCATCGTATACGCCACGCGGACCAACTGGGTTTACATTGCCCCAATACTCTTCGGGCTGTGGGTGAACGTTTGGGTCACCGTACACTTCCGAGGTAGACGCAATCAATACCCGCGCCTTTTTCACTCGCGCCAAACCGAGGCAGTTGTGAATACCCAATGAGCCCACTTTCAACGTCTGAATCGGAATCTTCAGGTAATCGATTGGGCTCGCTGGCGAGGCAAAATGCAGGATATAGTCCAGTTCACCAGGTACGTGGATAAACTTAGAAACGTCGTGGTGGTAAAACTCGAAGTTGGGCAGTTTGAACAGGTGCTCAATATTCCGCAGATCACCGGTTATCAGGTTATCCATGGCAATGACATGGTAGCCTTCATTGATGAACCGATCGCATAAGTGCGACCCAAGAAACCCAGCTCCGCCCGTTATTAATACTCTTTTCATGCTTTATCCTTTGTCTGATCCAGTTGAAGTCCAGGCCATCAACTGTTAATTACTTACTACTTCGCGGCCAATTGAATAATAGGTATAGCCCATCTCGCGCATCTGCTCGAGTTCATATACGTTACGGCCATCGAAAATCACTTTGTTTTTGAGCAGAAGATTCATCTTCTCAAACTCCGGCGTGCGGAACATGGGCCATTCTGTCATGATAACCAGTGCATCAGCATCATCGAGCGCGGCGTACGATGTGTGCGCAAACGTAATCTGGTTTCCCAAGATGTTGCGTACGTTTTCCATCGCCTCCGGGTCATAAGCGGTTATTTTTGCGCCCGCTTCCAGTAGCTCGCGGATATTGTCGAGGGCTGGTGCCTCCCGGATATCATCGGTATACGGTTTAAATGCAAGACCCCAAACGGCAATTGTCTTACCTTTCAGGTCGCCGCCAAAGTGGTTCATAATAAGCGGCAACAGGCGCTTTTTCTGGGCGTAGTTAACGTCCATTACTGATTGCAGCACCTTGAAGTCGTAATCGTAATCCTGAGCTGTTCTGGCAAGGGCCTGCACGTCTTTCGGGAAACAGCTGCCACCGTATCCGATACCGGCAAACAGGAAACGCTTGCCAATACGACTGTCTGTACCGATCCCTTTCCGAATATCATCGACGTTGGCACCAACTTTCTCGCACAGGTTGGCAATCTCGTTCATGAACGTGATTTTGGTGGCCAGGAAGGCATTGGCTGCATATTTAGTCATTTCAGCCGAACGCTCATCCATGAAAATTACAGGGTTGCCCTGGCGAACCAGCGGCGCATAAAGCCGGTTCATAACCGCTTTTGCTTTATCCGATTTTGTGCCAATAACCACCCGGTCAGGCTTCATAAAATCTTCAACGGCTACGCCTTCCCGCAGAAACTCTGGGTTTGATACCACATCGAATTCCACTTTTGCGCTTTTAGCAATGCCGGCATGCACTTTCTCGGCGGTACCAACGGGTACGGTGCTTTTGTCAACGATAACCGCGTACTGCTCCATAATAGGCCCCAAATCATTGGCGACACCTAGAATGTACTTCAGATCAGCCGAGCCGTCTTCACCAGGAGGGGTAGGCAATGCAAGGAAAATAACTTCCGCTCCTTTTATGCCTTCAGCCAGATTGGTTGTGAATTTCAGACGTCCTTCTTCCACGTTCCTGTGGAACAACACATCTAGCCCAGGCTCATATATTGGTATAATGCGGTTGTTCAATTTTTCAACCTTCCGCTCGTCAATGTCCACGCAGGTAACCTGATTGCCGGTCTCGGCGAAACATGTGCCGGTAACCAGTCCCACGTACCCAGTACCTACTACTGCTATTTTCATACAGATGATTTAAATTCTACACAGTTTTTTCTACACAACCTGACAAGCCTCCGTATTGTACTATTTTGACTTGTCTGTTGAGCCGCCACAAAAATAGACGATTTTCGGAATAGGACCAGTTTACAACGCAATACCCTGAGTAAGTGATTTTTTCGCAACATAAATCTAAAAGCAGATTATAGCTTGAATGAGGGATTAACCGTCTTTTCTATGGTAATTTTAAGGGATCAAACTACACTATTTTGACAATTTCCCATTATACAATTTAGCCCGTTTCTTATCAAATGGGCGACCTGAACATCCGCTTCCGAATCAGGTTATCAACTCGTATATTACCCTATACTTCATCAATTCAAACGTCCTAAGTCGAACCTGTATGATTACCGAAATAGTAGAAAACCAAGTTGATAATGTCCAACTCATCCGTGAGTCTGTCCGTGATTTTACGGCCCGGCACATCGCCCCCCATGTTCGGGAATGGGATGAGAGCCAGCACTTCCCCGCCGATGAACTGCGGCAAATGGGTTCGCTGGGCCTGTTGGGCATGTTGGTTCCCGAAACCTACGGCGGTGCTGGTTTAGGTTATCACGAATATGTGGCGGCCATCGTTGAATTGTCGAAAGTAGATGGTGCCGTTGGTTTGTCGATGGCAGCGCATAACTCACTTTGCACCAACCATATTCTTATGTTTGGTACGGAAGAGCAAAAACAGCGGTATCTCCCCAAATTGGCATCGGGTGAACACATTGGTGCCTGGGGCCTTACCGAGCCTAATACAGGATCAGACGCAGGTAATATGCGCACGCGGGCCGTTCGGCAGGAAAATGGCGATTGGTTGCTAAATGGTGCCAAGAACTTTATCACCCATGGCCGCTCGGGCAATGTGGCGGTCGTGATTGCCCGCACCGGCGAACCCAATACGCCGCGCAACGCAACAGCTTTCGTAGTAGAACGTGGCACACCGGGCTTCAGAGGCGGCAAGAAAGAAGACAAACTGGGCATGCGGGCGTCTGAAACCGCCGAAATGATTTTCGAAGACTGCCTGATTCCCGATAACCAGCGCCTTGGTGAAGTTGGTGAAGGGTTTGTGCAATCCCTGAAGATCCTGGATGGTGGTCGTATCTCGATCGCTGCGTTAAGCCTAGGCATTGCTATGGGTGCCTATGAAGCCGCCCTCGCCTATGCACAAGAGCGTCAGCAATTTGGACAATCAATTTTCAATTTTCAGGGTATCTCCTTTAAACTGGCCGATATGGCAACCGACATTGAGGCTGCCCGCCTGCTAATCGAGCACGCCTCGGAGTTAAAAAACCAGCATAAGCCAGTTACCAAACAATCGGCAATGGCCAAACTATTCGCTTCAGAAGTATCAGTACGGGTGGCCAACGAAGCGGTGCAGATTCTTGGCGGTTACGGCTATATCAAGGACTTTCCAGTTGAAAAATTTTACCGCGATGCCAAACTTTGTACCATTGGCGAAGGCACTAGCGAAATTCAAAAGGTGGTCATTGCCAGACACATTATGTAATGTAAACGGTAATAGCCAGACAGTAACCTGATTAAAAATGACCGGATGTGGTTATTATATTTTAACTATTGAATATAATTGCATTTATATATCATAAGTAAAATATAATCACTTCACCATATCCGGTCATGATTCGTCTCACATCCAGCCAGATGCAGCAGCTTTTTGCGCTGCATGAATACATCCGCGACCAGTTTACCAAGATGGACTGGATCAAGCTGGCATATATTACAGACAGCCTCGACCTGATCGAAGACCACCCCCGGCTGCTACGGAGCCTCGATTTTAATGATGACGACTATGAGGGTAACAGTTTGCAGGTTCTGGCCCGTATTGTAGGCAACGACTCAGCCTATCTGGCCGATATTGAGCAGTTCGTCAATGATAAAAAAGCGAACGGGAAAAAACCGCCAGCCAACACGGTCAGTGAGTTTGTGTCAACAACCCGCACTACCGTTCCCGAGCGTGTTATCCGATTTGCCCCCGATGTATTCCAAATTCCCGATAAGGCCGTTGACTCTAATGTCCTGTCAGTAATGATGCCATTTGAAGGGCGATTCAATGGAACGTACCTGGCCATTCGAAATGTGTGTGCCCGACTGGGCGTTGTGTGCCGGCGCGCCGACGATATTTGGGATAACAGCATTCTGATTCAGGACGTGTTCGACTTGATTTTTACCAGCAGAGCCGTTATTACTGACTTTACTGATCGTAACCCTAATGTGTTTTACGAAACTGGAGTAGCACACACCTTAGGTAAACTAGTGATACCTATTACCCAGTCGGTAGCCGATATTCCGTTTGATCTCCGCCACCACCGAGCTTTAACGTACCTCCCTAACCAGGAGGGGCTACTTAAACTGGAAACAGATTTGGAAAAGAAGTTAGGTCGTGTTTTTGGTGGGCGCTGACGGCCTAGTCGCCTGAATATGTTGCAATTTTGCCAGTGGGTCACGAAATCGACTTACCCACGTCTTATATGAGGTTTCTTTACCTTTTCCTGTTTATCGTTTATGTAAGCAGCACAAGCTGCCAGACAACCTCTCCTACTGACCAAGATGCACTAGCCAGACAGGGTCCTGATTCAGTACGCTGGGTGAAGTACTCCCTGGCCGATATAAAAACCGATACAACGCTGTTTTCCAAACCCGAGGAAGTCGGTGAATTAGCGGATAGGAGACTCTCAGAATCGTCTGGACTTGCGCAGAGCCAAACAAACCCAAACTATCTTTGGACCCATCAGGATTCGGGCAATTCGAATGAGCTTCAGTTGCTCGACAAGCAGGGCCATGTGGTTGGCCGATATACACTGGCAGGTATCACAAACCGTGACTGGGAAGACATCGCCGTAGGTCCTGGACCGTTACCTGGCCGCAGCTACGTATACGTTGCTGAAATTGGTGACAATCGCCTGAAGCATGCCACCAAAACAATCTATCGTTTTTTAGAGCCAGCTATAATAAGCAGTAAGTTTCCTATTACTGAAACAGTCACGGCTATCGATGTCATTGACCTGCAACTACCTGACGGCCCCAGAAACGCCGAGGCCATTTTGCTCGATCCACTTACACTGGACCTTTACATCGTATCGAAAGAGCAGTTTGCGGAACTCTATAAAGCCAGTTACCCACAGTCGCTGACGAGTACTACGCCACTGCAGCGTGTGTTGATTACACCCTTCAGGAGTATCACAGCAGCATCCGTTTCACCCGACGGAACCGAGATGTTGATCCGCTCTTACAAGCAGCTGTTTTATTTCAGCCGACAGGTCGGCGAATCAATTGAAGCTGCAATGAGAAAACCGCCACGACTCATTTCACTCGCTCAGGAGCCGCAGGGTGAAGCTATAGGCTGGGCATCGGCTGGACAGGGCAAAAAACCCTACGGCTACTTCACGGTCAGTGAACGTACCTTGTTTTTTATCGCCGAACCCATGTTCGTATGTTACAGACGGTAAACCTACCTGCTCAGTGATCTAGTTTATACCGTAACGCCAGGTTAACGATACGCCCCTCCTGCGGCGCCCAGAGCGGCGCGGTGCTGGGGTTGGTTCGCGATCCTGTCACGACATCACTATACTGAATCTGTTGCACATTGAACAGATTCTCGGCGTTCAGCACTAAGCTGACCAAGCCGAACTTTCGTTCGATAGATGCCGCCCAAAACCAGTAGTCAGGTACTAACTTATTATCGTACAGGTACTGGTTGCCCACCCAACTCGATTCAATACCCCAACGCCACTTGTCAGGAACACTATAAGCCAGCGTCAGTGAAAACTTGTCACGGGGGCTATAAGGCAGGAAGGTGTTCGCTCCAACCGGCGTTACGTCAGTCCCCTGCCGAACAACGGCACCCCGCTGAATAGCCGTATGGTTATAGCCCAGGTAAAATTCAAGTTCATTGTACTCCATCCGCAGGTATGTATCCGTACCGATGCTTCGAATATCATAAGCCGCGTTCTGGAGTATGGTTTGCTGATTAGCCGACGTTGAGCCAGCCGCCGTAACGGCAACTACAGGATTACTGATGGTTGTGTAATAAAAAGCCTGATCGAGTTGAATAGTTAGTTGCTCACCAATAGTGCCCTGATAGGCAATGTCCATATTGACGCCCAACGATCGCTCAGGGCGTGTGCTGGTGCTAATGGGCAATAAATACCGGTAATTAAGGCTGGTACGGGCATCGGCTCCCGTCAGGTTCGAGAACGTATTGGGTGTTTTGTAACCGGTGCCAACGCTCGTCCGCACACTCCAGTGGTTAGTTGGTTTGATCAGCATGGATAAGCGCGGCAGAAAGAACGTTCCAAACACGTTGTGCCGGTCGAGCCGCAGGCCGCCTTGAAAGGTTACTATGCCAACCTGATAGTCGTCCTGCACGAACGCACCTAGCGTTTGGTAGGTGTAATCGACAATACGGGTGCTATCGCCTGTTGCTTTACGGAACTGTTCGGTAGTCAGGTTGACACCACCTACCAGCGCATGGGACCCCAGTTGCAGGTAATCGACTCCTTCGAAATACCCCGATACCTGCTTTCCGGCAAATCGGTAGCCATTGTCTGTTTGTGTACGGTCAAAGTAACTGACGGTTCCGCGTGCGGTCAACGTGTTTGCGCGCCCAAGCGATTGATTCAGAGTGGCATCTATTGTATGGCGTTGCGAGGTGTTGTCGACCAAGTAAGTGCGGGACGCACTATGCCCGTAAATAGCTTCTACGTCGCCTCCGGTCCGTTTTTCGTCAACCAGTGTATAGCCTACATTGAATTGGGTACGTTCGGTGGGCGTCAGAAAAAAGCGCGGGTGTACGGTAACCTGTTTGATCAGCGGCGCATCGGCATATCCATCACCGTTTACATCTACGGCCGCCTGATTGGTATAACCGCCAAAGAAGGTCATACCCAGTTTCGTCGACCACTGTTCAGCGTAGTAAGCGTTCAGATTGGTTTCCTTTAGCGTCGAGCGGTTCAGGATGGCGGTTAGCTCCCGTTCGTTTTTCGGGCGGCGAGACACCAGGTTAATTAACCCGCCAATAGCTCCACCTCCGTACAAGGTGGAGGCTGAGCCTTTTACAATCTCCACCTGTTTGAGGTCGAGCGGTGGAATTTGTAGGACGCCCAGGTTGCCCGAAAATCCTTCAAAAAGTGGTAGCCCATCCCGCAAAATCTGGGTGTACTTGGGATCGAGCCCCTGCATTCTGATCCCCTGATTACCGGTCGTTAGCGAGGTACGCTGAATATGAATAATCGATATATCACCTAAAATACCGCTCACATTACCCGGCATAATGGCGGCCTCCTCGTTCATATCTTCCTCGCCAAGCACCTCCACTTTGATAGGCAGATCGTCAATACGCCTGTTCGTTCGGGTCGCCGTTACGACCACTTCATCAAGTTTCGCCTCATCGGCTGTCATCAGCATGGACAGTACGGCATTGTTATCGGCTAGTGGCAAAGTCAGCACATACTGTTTATCCGTGTAGCCAACCAGGCTAATCAGTAACGTGGTGCTACCTGGTTTAAGATTCGTGAGCCGAACCAGTCCATTTGCATCGGCCAGTACACCTACGGGCCGCCTGACTCTAACACGAACAGTAGCGCCCGCCAGCGGCTGGTGAGTCAGGCTATCTTCAACCCGAAGCTGTACAGATTGAGCGGTGGCTAAAAGGGTGGTAGACAGGGATACGACCAGACTAACCAAAAAGAAGGAAACGGACGACGGCATACGAAACGATTTGCCGTAAAGGTATCTGGCAAACCTAAACCCTTTCCGACTGGCAAGGCCGATACAGCTTACACATCCCTATTTTTAATTGTATCATAATACGCTTGGTCTGCCTAGATAACTGAATTCCAATAAAACCAAGTAAATCTATAAACTAAGTAATCTGTAATTTTACAGAACGTACAATCAATTCAAATTCATGAAGAAGAACCTGCTGATTCTAACCTCGGCCTTGCTGCTATCGGTTGCTTCCCACGCCCAAACGCTCGACGAGGTGGTAAGCAAACACATAACGGCCATTGGTGGCCGCGCTAACCTAAATGCATTTAAGTCGGCTAAGTATACGCAGTCAACTATTGCACCGGGCCAGACAATTGACGCCACAGCGACAGTTATTTTCGATAAAGCGGTGCGCATCGATATGAGCATGGGCGGCACCGACATCGTTGTGGCTACTAAAGGCGACGCTGGCTGGGCTAAACAGGGCAACGCGCAGGCGAAGGACGTACCTGCCGACCAACTTAAAGCCATTACCGAAAGCGTGACATTACCCGGCCTGGAACTGGCCAACGCATCGATGAAAGGCCAGAAGATCGACTTTAAAGGCAAGGAAACTATCGATGGTAAAGCGTATTATGCCTTAACTATTCCGATACAGGGTGGCATATCCACGTTCTACCTTGATCCGGCAACGTACCTGGTAGCCCTACGCAAAGGGTCAGTTCAGGCAATGGGCCAAACCCTCGATACCAAGCTTGAGTACGACGAGTATAAAAAAGCCGGGTCTATTACGCTGCCCTACAGGGTGAAAACGGAAGCAATGGGTCAGTCGGCAACCGTGCGGCTGACTGCTTTCGAAGCTAACCCTGCTATCGACGAAGCGATCTTTACGAAACCGAAACAATAACGCTGCATAGAACAAACGTCAGGCGCGCCATTAAGTAATTTAGCTCGTAAGCCAAATCACTTAACGACGCGCCTGACGTTTAATTCATGAGTCACGTAGGCACCCGCTGCTAAACGAGGCAAGGCTTACTAGCTGGCCGCCGTTGTGCGGTCGGTTACCAGTTGGCCGTCATTGCGCATGGCATAGTCTTGGCCGATCTTATCGTCTTTCCGAACAAAGGGGCGGATGATCAGGCGCGTACCGCGGTCGTAGGTAAAGAGACGGTACATCCAGTTGCTCAGCACTACGAGTTTACTACGGAAGCCAACCAGATACCAGATATGCACAAAGAGCCACGCCATCCAGGCAATGAATCCACTTAGGTGCAGGCTTTTCGACAAATCGGCTACAGCCCTATTCCGGCCAATAATTGCCAGCGACCCTTTATCGAAATAATCAAACGGACGAATCTCACCGTTGCGGAGCATCAGCGTTAGGTTCATAGCCAGATGCTCACCCTGCTGAATAGCGGGTTGCGCTACACCGGGATGCCCGTTTGGCCATTTCTCCGACTTCATGTTGGCAATATCACCGATGGCATAGATGCCTTCTACCCCTTTCACCCGGCTATATTCATCAACCAGGTAACGGCCCCGCTCTACCGAATCGGCAGGCATCCCGTCAATTGTCGCACCCGCAACACCAGCGGCCCAGATAAGCGTCTGGGTGGGAATCTGCTCGCCTGATTTAAATGTCACCACGTTGCCATCGTAACTATCAACGAGCGTCTTGGTCTTCGTTACCACACCAAGTTCATCCAGATAGCCTTGCGTCTTGGCTGCTGATTCCGGCGACATTGGCGGCAATACCCGATCTACACCTTCTACCAGGTAAATGTTCATTTTGCTAAAGTCCAGACCTGGATAGTCGTTGGGTAATACGTGCTTACGCATTTCTGCCAGCGATCCTGCCAGTTCAACCCCTGTTGGCCCGCCACCAACGATCACAAAATTCAGCAGGCTCTGCCGGGTTTCGGGGTCTTTGATGATGCTTGCCTGCTCAAACGATTGTAGCAATTGACTACGCAAATTCAAGGCATCAGGGATAGTTTTAAGCGGAAACGAATTATTCTTGATCTGGTCGTTGCCAAAGTAATTGGATTTCGACCCAGACGCAATGACCAAGTGGTCGTACTGTATATCACCGATCAGTGTAGAAACGGTTTTTGTAGCCGGGTTGACGCCTGTTACACGTACAAGCCGGAAATGGAAATCGTCGTATTTCTCATCGAACAGTTTTCGCAACGGTTCGGCAATGGCGTCGGGCTCTAAACCGGCCGTAGCAACCTGATAGAGTAAAGGCCAAAAACCATGGTAGTTCTGTTTGTCAAACATCACAATCTGGAACCCCTTGTTCTTCAGTCCTTTCACTAAATTAATCCCACCAAATCCGCCACCAATCACCACTACACGCGGCTTATTGGTATCCGGAATGTTCAGCGACAGTTTATCAAAGTTTACCATCGTATCTGTTATTGACGTACCTACTCTCTTATCTACTGTTTAAAACGGGTTTTGTTCATAACAGGCATCGCCAATTACCCGGTAATGGCGTCAAACTCTGGCCAATAAAAAACGCCCGGCTTTGAAGACCGGGCGTTTGCCATAACGTACCTGAGTACGAACGGGTTATTTCTTAGGCGCGGCGGCTGGCGTAGTTGCAGGTGCACCGGCAGGCTTAGGCGTAACGCCCATCTTCTTCAGTACCATGTCTGAGATGTTGCCATCTTCAGGAGCGTACAGCAGAATCACGGCAGTACCGGCACCCGCGTCGAGGTTGAACACATGCGAATACGCGTTCTCCTTGGCTACAGCGTCGATATTCTTCTGAATCTTCTGCAACACAGGGCTAACCAACTGCTGGTATTTCTGCTGGAGGGTTGTTTCGGCATTACGCTGAAACTCCTGGAAGCGCGTTTGCAGACCCTGCAATTCTTTCTCGCGGTCAGCGCGAATGACTTCCGACATCTGAGCACTGCCTTTTTCATAGGCCGCTAGTTTGTCCTGAAATTCTTTCGACATCCGCTGCTGCTCGTTTTCGAGCTGCGTCCGCTGAATAGTCAGTTGGTTTTGAATATCCTTTGCTTCTGGCACCTGGCCCAGCAGGTAGTCCATACTTGTATAGCCAATTTTAATCGGTGTAGCTGCCGTTGCCCGGGGCGCTGCTGCCGAAGTGGTAGCAGGCGTAGTAACCGGCGTCGACGCCTGGGCTTGCGCCCGTGCGCTTAGACCCCCCATCAACAGGGCTGCGCTAAGCGCCATGACCAGATTCTTTTTCATTCGACTGTTTATTGAATTGTTATTTAGGTTTTGCACTGGTTGCTGGTTGAGCGATAGAGGTTTGTTTAGCCTTCTGGCTATCGGGATCAAGCCCTAATTCCTCCATCACATAATCGGTGTAGTCATGTTTGGGGTCGGTATACAACATCAACATGCCTTCACTCGCTTTGTCAAAAATAAAATTGAGCTTCCGTTGCGACGCCACTTTTTCCAGCGCGCGGTTCAGTAACTCCATCGGTCCTTTCATGAGTTCCTTCTTTTTTTGGAAAAGCAGGCCCTCATAACCAAACACTTTATTGTTGTACTCTCTGGCTTCGCGCTCTTTGTCGCCAATCACCCGTTGCCGTTCTCGCTTCATATCATCGGTCAGCAAAATCTCTTCAGCCTGATATGCACGTTGCATCTTCTCGATTTCAGCCTGCTTGTCAAGTATGTCCTTCGACCATCGGTCAGCAAACTGATCTATTCCTTCCTGCGCCTTCTTATACTCGGGCAACTTGCTGAATATGAATTCCGTATCAATGTACCCGAACTTCTGCGCCCAACCCGGTATACCTGCGCCCAGAAGAAACAAAGTTACTAAGATCAAACCCCTTTTCATACTGCTCTTCGGTGGTTGCCTGATGGTTAGATGTATTTACGAAGAGAACGTTTAATTCAAAAATCAATTATCAATCAACAATTATCAGTTTAGTCCCTAACTCTCGTTTATACCTGATGATTGACAATTCATCATGCCTTAACGCAGTTGCTGACCAATTGTGAAGTGGAACTGACCCGTCCCGGCTTTCTGAAGACCAGGAATTTCATCGAAGCCCCAGCCATAATCGATACCGATCAAGCCAAAGGCAGGCATGAAGATACGCGCACCCGCACCCGCCGAGCGACGCAGATCAAATGGGTTGTACTGCTTGTAGCTGGCCCAGTTGTTACCCGCTTCTACGAAACCGAGTACGAAGATGGTTGCCGACGGGTTCAGCGATACAGGATAACGCATCTCTGCCACGTATTTACTGTAAACAACCCCACCCTGACTCGACGTTGTTCCGTCAGCGGCCCGGTTGTTATCAAGCGTGATCACCCGGCGATCAGGATAACCACGTAGGCCAATGATGTCTTGCGCCAGGGCAAACTGACCCTGACCAGCCAGACCCGAACCACCCAGTACAAAGCGCTCGAAGGGGCCAATTGGGGTGCGGGCGTTGTAGCTGCCCAGGAAGCCCATGTGTGCCCGGGCGTTCAACACGAACTTACCCACCGCCGTCTGGAACCAGCTGGCGTCGAACATCCATTTGTGGTATTCAACCCATTTGTACGGGTTTGCCTGATCGATCTGGTAGTCTTTCGAGCGGAGGACCGAGTAGGGTGGCGTGAATGAACCGCTCAACGTGAACGACGATCCCAAACGGGGAAACTGCGGGTTATCGATGCTATTACGCGACAGGGTGGTGTTGAACGTGAAGTTGTTCGATACCCCGTTGTTATAACCGTTACCAAAAATGGCGATATTGTTCAGGTCGTACTGCTGATACGAGATTGAGTTACTCAGCGAGAAGTAATCATCGGGCACTTTCAACTGACGGCCGAGACCTAACGTAATACCGGTGTTGGTGTACGCACCAATTGGTTGCGCACTACCACCCGCCGACGAGTAGAAGTCTAGGCCAAACTGACGATACACGGTATGGCTCAAGCTAACCGACAAGGCGTTTGGCTTGCGACCACCCAGCCAAGGCTCTGTAAACGTGGCCGAATAGGTCTGGTACTGACGACCGTTGGCTTGAAAACGAAGCGATAACCGCTGCCCATCACCAGCCGGCAGTGGCCGCCAGGCGCTCAGGTTTGTGATGTTACGGGCCGAGAAGTTGTTGAACGTAAGACCCAACGTACCTACAAAGCCGATGAAGCCACCCCAGCCACCCGACAGTTCGATCTGGTCGTTTGGTTTCTCTTCTACGTTATACTCAATATCAACCGTACCATCGGGCTGCGGAATCGGGTTGATACCGATCTTCTCTGGGTCGAAATAACCAAGCGTCGACAGTTCGCGCTGGGTACGTACAATGGCTGTTTTTGAGAACTTCTGCCCAGGCAACGTACGAATCTGCCGCATCACTACGTGATCAGATGTTTTCGTGTTACCGTTCAAGATGATCCGGTTGATGGTAGCTTGCTTACCTTCGAAAATCCGGATGTCGAGGTCGATGCTGTCACCTACAACCGCCCGTTCCACTGGCTCAGCGCGGTAGTATAGGTAACCATCATCCATATAAACTGAACTAAGATCCTGGCCGGGATTACCCACCATTTTCTTCTCCAGCTCTTCCGGGTTGTATACATCACCTTTCCGGATCCCCAGCACTTCACGCAGTTGGTCACTGGTATGCAGGTAGTTACCTTCAAAGTTTACGTTCCGGTAATAATACTTTTTCCCTTCTGCCAGAGTTAGCTTTAACCCTACCGTGGCACCGCCACTGTTGATGACACTGTCATTTTCAATCACAGCGTCGCGGTAACCCAGCTTGTTGTAATACTCAACGAGCTTACCTTGATCTTCCTCGAATTTTTTCGGAATGAACTTCGATGGGGAGAACACCCGCCCGAAGCGCATTTGCTTGGTGCCTTTCATTTTGCTCCGCAACGCACTTTCCGACACTTCTTCACGACCAGCGAACTCGATGTTGTCGATCTTCACCTTTTCGCCCTTAGTAATCTGAACCCGCATAGTAGCGTTGTTCCGCGTGCTGTCGGGAATGGTCGTTACTTTTACTTTAGCGTTCAGATACCCTTTCTCAATGTAGTACTTCCGTACCGCCAGTTGGGCATTTTTGATATCAGTGTTGGTAATGATCTTCCCTCGCGTCAACTTCACCTTTTCTTTCAGCGATTCTGACTCACCTTTCCGAACACCTGTGTAGGTGATTTGAAATAAACGAGGACGTTCGTTTACTTTAAACTGCAACCAGATGCTCGAGCCTTCGACTTTGGTAGCAACCATTACCACATCGAACAGCAAACCGGAGTCCATCAATTTGCGGATGGCACTTCCCTGGGCTTCGCCTGGTAGCCGAATCTTGTCCCCTTTCTTCAGGCCTGTCAGCGATAACAGTGAATTAGGATCCAGAAAGCGGGTTCCTGCCAGTGTCAAGCCACCGATAGTGTATTCTTTAGGATTGGCGTAATCAACAAGTGCATTGGTAGCGGGGGCGGGCTCAGCAGCCTTCGGTGCTCCGTATCCAACACGTACCTGCGCCCAGACCCCGGTATTGGCCGTCAGGACTGTCATGAACAGGCTGGCAAAAAGAAATTGTTTCACAAAAATTGCGTTTGATGGTTGTCGTTTTCCGTCTGTCGCGATAGCACTCAACAGTCTGCCTTTAGAGCAGCACACCATTGAACGTGAACGACAAACGTCAAACTCATTTACTTCACCACTTGCTCACTGGTTTTCCCAAAGCGGCGTTCGCGTTTCTGGTACGTGAGGATGGCCTCCCAGAGGTGCGGTTTGCGGAAATCGGGCCAGAGAACATCGGGCATATAGAATTCAGAATAAGCCAGCTGCCACAGCATGAAGTTGCTAATCCGCATTTCACCGCTGGTGCGGATCATTAGTTCCGGATCAGGAACTCCCCCCGTATTCAGATAGCTGCTGAATAGACCCTCATCGATATCGCTTGGTTGGAATTTGCCTTTCTGAATATCAGCCGTTAACTGCCGAACTGCTTCCAGAATTTCCCAACGCCCACTGTAGCTTAGAGCCAAAATGAGCGTAAGGCCGGTATTCCCTTCCGTAGCCCGCATGGCTTCCTGCAATTCGCGCTGACAATCAGTGGGTAAACTTTCGGTGTGGCCAATCGTCGACAGGCGCACATTATTGTTCATAAGGGTTTTTATCTCCCCACGAATTGTATGCACGAGCAGCGTCATCAACGCGTCCACTTCAAATTTAGGCCGGTTCCAGTTCTCGGTCGAAAAGGCATAGAGGGTCAGGTATTTAACACCTAACTCAGCACATCCTTCGGTCACTTCCCGAACAGCTTTAATTGCGCTCCGATGCCCGAATACCCGGGCGGCTCCTTGCTGCTTAGCCCATCGTCCGTTCCCGTCCATGATAACGGCGATGTGCTGCGGGAGATTGCCAGGATCAATATGGTCTTTCATTCAACCAATTGGTTTTTAACAACTTTTAAAGGTTAGCCGGGTTATAGAGTCCCCCGATTTACCGGACTGCGAAGGTACGCAACCTACGACCCGTTTCAAAATCCACTTGGTAGCCATAAAGACCGATCAAAAGCCCGTTTAAGCCTATCTTTGCGCCTCTCGCTAAGAATGCATACCTGTTAGGCCGCCTGGATCGTTAACAGGCAGGCGGAGGATGACATGAGTACGCTCAACTACCTGTTGCTGGGCGCTTTTCTTTTTCTGCTTATACTGTAATGATACGTTTCGCACTTCCCTTTCTTGTTCTGATTGCACTGGCTATTGGCTGCAAAAAGACAGACGACCCTGTTGATGCACAGCCGAAAACGGTTAGTGATCTGCTCACCGAAACCGCCTCTTTTTCACTATTGAAGGCAGCTGTTCAGCAAGCCGGCTTGAACGATG
This sequence comes from Fibrivirga algicola, assembly GCF_011742925.1. GTDB lineage: Bacteria > Bacteroidota > Bacteroidia > Cytophagales > Spirosomataceae > Fibrella > Fibrella algicola. Next base: position 158,446 of record NZ_WAEL01000010.1, on the reverse strand, counting down.
CGCTCAAGGCCACCAACCTCACCGTTTTTGCTCCAACCGACGACGCTTTTAAGGCTAAAGGATTTACCACGCCGGAATCATTCAGAAATATATCGGGCGATGCCCTGCGAAACATTTTGCAGTATCACCTCATTACCGGTGTAGTCACTACCAAAACACCGGAAGTAGCATCGGCCAGCAATCTGGCTGTTGAAGCGTCCAACACATCAACGCTGTTTCTGACGAATGGGGCAGCTGGCCTTTTCGTCAACGGTAACAAAGTGACTAAGTCAGATCAGGTAGCAGCTAATGGAATCGTACATACCATCGGTACTCTTTTGTCTCCACCGGCTGGCGATGCATTAACGGCACTGAAGTTTCGTGCTGATGTAGGCTTGCTGGCAGTTGCAATCACACGTGCTGCCATTGCCCGCCCCGAGCTACTGGCTATTTTGAACGGCACAACAACTAACGCGGCGCTGAAACAGATTACGCTCTTTGCGCCAAACGACGCCGCCTTTGCTGCCGCTGGCTATCGCAGCGTCGCCGATATTAACAACGCAGCTCCAGCTACGCTGGCCAATCTGATCAGTTATCACGCCGTTAGTGGCCTCCGGTTCTCGAACCAGCTACAGGCGGGTCAGTTGACGTCGCTTAGCACAGCCAGTAATAACCGGCTAACCATTGCCCTGCCAACAGCAGGGCCAACTGTGAAAGGAAATCTTAACGCCACAGCGGCCACCATTAAGGAAGCCGATGTGGTTAGTAAGAATGCTATCATTCATATCATCGATCAGGTCTTACAGCCTTAGGGGGTTCAACACGTACATCTGCAACATACTAAGGGGCTTGCCTATTGACCTGATTGTCAATTAGCAAGCCCCTTAGTATGTTGCAGATAAATTTACGTTAAGCAGCCCAAACTATGACATCGCTTTCTACCATACAGGGGCGTATCGATGCACTCACCCCTACCAGCCAACGGCAATGGGGCAGCATGAGCATAGGTCAAATGCTAACCCACTGTACAGATCAGATACAGATTATTCTAGGCGAAAAGCCGGCACGCCCCTTTGGCAATCGTATCACCCGGGGGCTTGCCAAATGGGTGGCGCTGAACGTACCGATGCGCCTGCCAAGAAATATGAAAACCGTACCAGAGCTTGATCCTAATGGTGGGTTGATGACTCAACCTGGTGAGTTTAGCGACGATCACGACATTTTGTTAGCTGCGCTTACCCGGTTACACAACTTACCTGAAGGCCAAGCCGTAACTCATCCTGTTTTTGGTAAGATGAGCAAAGCGCAGGCCATCTACCTTACACACCTGCACCTGGATCATCACTTGCGGCAGTTCGGCGTCTGACCGTCGGGTATTACCCTTTGAGGTTGATCTTCCGGCCCGTTTCGGCTGCACGGTAGATTGCCTGTAACAGCGTTACGTCACGCAGTCCTTCTTCGCCGGTAACATGGTCGGGAAGCTTTTTACCGTCCAGCAAATCTTTACAGACACCATCCATGTGAGCAGCCTGGTGGTTTACAACCGGCATCTCGATGGGGCCTTTGCTGGTCCGGCCTTTCAGCGGACCATAGCCAAACGCAGGGGATAACTCGAACCACCCGTCCTGACACGATGCGTATAGTCGCTCTACACCGGCCGTGTAGCTGGTAGTTGAATTTGATACAGCCCCGCTCGGAAACTGGAATTGCCAGAATAGCGTCTCCTCCACATCTTTAAATTTCTTTGGATCGGTTTTCGGCGAAAACTGGGCCGTCACCGAAGTAGGTTCCTCACCGGTAACGTACCTGGCTCCCTGAATAGCGTAGATACCAACGTCCATGAGTGCCCCCCCACCGGCTAGTTCCTTCTTTAGGCGCCATTGTGTGGGGTCGCCAATCTTGAAGGCATCACTGGCCTCAACGAACCGAACGGGCCCGAATACCTTTTGCTGCCCCAGCCGCATCACTTCTTTGGTAAATGGTTCGTAATGCAGACGGTAGCCAATGGCCAGTTGTCGGTCAGCTTTCCTACACGCATCAATCATAGCCTGACAATCACTAGGGGTGATAGCCATCGGCTTCTCACAAATTACATGCTTGCCTGCCTGTGCCGCCCGAACCACAAACTCACGGTGCATCGAGTTCGGTAACACCACATACACTACGTCAATGTCTTTGTTATCGATGATCCGGTCAAAGTTTTTGTAGTCGTACACGTTGGCTTTCGGGATGTCGTATTTCTTCATCCACTCCTCGGCCTTGGCCGGTGTACCCGTTACGATACCCGCCAGCCGGCAGTTGGTCGTTTGTTGCAACGCGGGAGCCAACAGATTTTTACTATAGTAGCCCAGTCCAACAAGAGCAATGCCCAGCTTCCGGCCTGGCTGCCCCTGATTTGATTGGATGGGTTTACCAAATGCATCAGTTAAGGTAGGTATAGCCAGAGCCGATGCTCCTGCATTCATGAGAAAGCGACGACGTGATTGACTGGTCGAATTTGACATACGGGTTGATACGAGAAGGTATAGGATGCAAAAAGCCCTTCGAACGAATGCTTTACCCGTTTGAAGGACTTTTTGTACTCCCGGCCGTCAGACAATAGGTACGTTACCTACACGCTGTTCGCCAATCCCTTACTGACAATATCTGTTTCAGATACGGCCGGTCATTTTAGTCAGGGCCAAAAGCGTTTCACCCGCCTCGTCGGTTAGCTGACCTGGCTTTAACCGCCACTGCCAGCTGGACCCACCTGCGCCAGGCGTATTCATCCGGTGTTCCTCGTTCAGTTGTAGCACGTCCTGAACAGGTAAAATAGCTAGTCGAGCTACCGATTGCATGGCCATCCGGGTCACGACTGTCACCACATTCTCTTCCGTAACTGTCACGCCCACATACTCGCTTACACGCTTTTTCAGGTCCTCGTCACCCTGCCGGTACCAGCCGAGTGAGGTGTTGTTATCATGTGTACCCGTATACACCACGTTGTTTAGTGTGTGGTTATGCGGTATGTGGGATGAGGTCGGTAAATCATCGCCAAAGCCAAACTGAATTACGCGCATTCCTGGAATGGCATAGTGCCGTAGAAATGGCTGAATTTCAGCCGAACGAGCGCCCAAGTCCTCAGCAATCAAAGGGAGTTGCACAAACTGGCGGTACATGTTGTGAATAAACTCCTCGGTTGGTGCTTTCACCCATTCTCCTACCTTCGCTGTGGGTTCAGTAGACGGAATTTCCCAGTACATGTCGAAGCCCAGAAAATGGTCGAGACGCGTCAGGCTGTATAACGACATTTGGTGACGCATCCGCCGAATCCACCAAGCAAATCCAGTACGTTCATGCTCAGGCCAGTCGTAAATCGGGTTACCCCATCGCTGTCCATCGGCCGAGAAATAGTCTGGGGGTGAGCCGGCAACGTACCTGGGCATGCCACTTTCATCAAGTTTAAACAGCTCTTTATTAGCCCACACATCAGCGCTATTTTGCTGAACATAAATCGGGATATCACCGATCAGGTGCACCTTCCGGGTGTAACAATACGTAATCAGATCATTCCATTGTTGATAAAACAGGTATTGTTGCACCTTTACCACCAGAATGTCGTGGGCTAGCCGCTCAGATTGCCGGGCCAGTTCGTCGGCATCACGACGGACAAGCGCATCTGGCCAGTTGGTCCAGGTCGGAATGTTGAGATCTTGCTGCAACGCTACAAATAGCGCATAGTCTTCGAGCCATTCAGCTTGGCGGTAGCAAAAGGTATCGAACCCAAGCCCTTCTACGGTAAGTCCTTTCTCAATGAATGTCTCCGCGGCTTTACGCAGCAACGGCTGCTTTTTCGCCCACGCCGTAGCCATCGATGGCTCGGCAGATTGCCACTCGGTCGCCAGCAGCGCTACATCAGCAGCTGGTAAAAGACCCTGTTCCACCAGCCGGTCGAAGCTGATCATGACTGTGTTGCCAGCAAACGCCGATGGGCTGCTGTAAGGCGAGAAACCCGCGCCGGGATCGAGTGGAGTAAGCGGCAGAATTTGCCAGTATGTCTGACCGGTACGAACCAGAAAATCAGCGAACTGATACGCGGCTGGCCCCAGGTCACCTACGCCGTGCGCCGAAGGCAGCGACGTAATATGGAGCAGCAAGCCGCTCGAACGAAGTTGCAACATAAAAAAACGTTGAGTTAAGAAACGCTGACCTATCGGGCATAAGCCACACGGCCAACAGTTGTTAACTCAACGTCACTATTACGGTAATGTTTTTTAGGCTTCGCCCACGGGGCCACCAAAACCACCGGTTGGAAACCGGAATGTATCGTCGGGCTGGTTTATAGAGCCGAAATTCTCTTCGTATTTGCGAATGTTCTCTTTCAGTGCCTGCAAAAGCCGCTTAGCATGCTCCGGCGTCAGAATAATGCGCGATTTTACTTTGGCTTTGGGAACGCCGGGCATTAGTCGAATGAAGTCAACGATGAACTCACTGTTTGAATGAGCGATCATTGCCAGATTAGCATAAATACCTTCGGCAATTTCTTCGCTCAGTTCGACGTCAATAGAGCCGTCGTTGTTAAAATTTTGCTGTTCCATACATCAAAAATAGCCTATAAGAATCGACAAAAAAATAACCCTGATACCAAGGTATCAGGGTTTCCTTTACAAGTGGGGAAAGTTGAAGCTATTTACAAACGCACGCGAACGTGCGTCATGTAAGTCAAGCTAGACAAGCCGTTCTCACGAACTTGTTTACAAAAGTAAAGAATTGTTAAGAAATCGCCAAGCTCGTCTATCCAGCCATCTGCTAAAAAGCCCATCGTCCGAAATTGACACTTCGAACGATGGGCTTTTTTATACCGAAATACAGGTGTTATACCTCAACTGGCATGGCAGTTACGGCCGATGATGGCAGCGTTGCCGATGTCAGTTCAATCTCGTCACCGTGCTTGTTGAGAAACCGAAACTCGGTGATTCCCAATGAACTATCTTTTACCAAGTTCACCCAGGTCTTGTACTTGAAGAACCACTGACGCTGCTTTGAAATAAGTCCTTTTGTGAAGTAAGCATGCAGGAACGGGTGCAACACGATCTGAATACCACGCTCGTTCTGTTTGGTCAGAATATATTCCAGATTGCCTTCAATGACGTCTGTAATCAATACGCTGGCCTGAATGCTTCCCGTTCCGTTACAGGTGGGGCATACTTCACGCGTCACGATATTCATTTCCGGACGTACCCGCTGCCGGGTAATCTGCATCAGACCAAATTTGGTGAGGGGCAGAATGGTATACTTCGAGCGTTCGGTTTTCATTTCCTCCCGCATGATGTCGAAGATCAGCTTCTTGTTGTCGGCCTTCTTCATATCAATGAAGTCGATGACAATAATGCCACCCATATCGCGCAGGCGAAGCTGCCGGGCAATTTCGCGGGCTGCCTCTCGGTTTACGCTGATGGCCGTAGCCTCCTGATCTTCTTCGGAATTTGATTTGTTACCGCTGTTTACGTCAATGACGTGCAGCGCCTCCGTATGCTCGATGATCAGGTAACCACCACCGGGTAAACTTACCGAGCGGCCAAAGAGGGATTTAATCTGTTTTTCAAGCCCAAGGGCTTCGAACATTTTCGTTTTGCCGCTGTGCAGTTTCACGATCTTCTCCTTCTCGGGGGCAATCGTGTGAATAAAACGGCGAATTTCTTCGTAGCTCTCCGGCGTATCCACCGTAATGCTATCAAACGATTCGTTGAGCATATCGCGCAGAATCGACGAAGCCCGATTCATCTCGCTCAGCACCCGATCGCGGGGTTTGGCATCACGCAGGGTCTGCATGGCCCGATCCCATTTATCGATCGAATCCTGTAAATCGCGGTCGAGTTCTTCGACCTCTTTTCCCTGTGCTACTGTCCTGACAATAACCCCGAAATTCTGAGGTTTAATGGACGACATCAGGCGAATAAGGCGGTTTCGTTCGCCACGATCCGTAATTTTCTTTGACAGATTAACCCCGTTTGAGAAGGGTACGAGCACCAGATAACGGCCCGCAATAGAAATATCGCACGATAGGCGCGGCCCTTTGGTTGAGATGGGTTCTTTCACCACCTGCACCAGGATAGACTGCCCTTTAGTCAGTACCTTATCAATTTTACCGATCTTATCGATATCCGGTTCCAGTTCGAAACTTGATAAACGACCTGTACTGACACGCTTGGCAATTACGTCTTTAGTTAACTTGTTTAGGGAGTTGATATGTTGACCGAGGTCCTGATAATGCAGGAATCCGTCTTTCTCGTGCCCCACGTCGACAAATGCCGCGTTGAGACCCGATGACAACTTCTTAACAGTACCTAAATAGAGATCGCCAACCGTAAAGCTACTTTCCGACTCATCGAGGTGGTACTCTAACAGGCGTTTATCCTGCAACAGAGCAATCCGATCCCCTTTTTGAGTGGAGCTAATTACAATTTCGTTGCTCACAAGCTGATGGCACGGTTAGAATGGCATATATAAAACAAAGAAGCCACGCACGCAAAAACGGCGGGGCTTCTTCTTAATAAGTTCACAGTTTGACGTTCGTAGGCTGACGTTGCTTCGCTACTGAAGTATGTCGCTCTTTAGCGAAGCAACGTCACCTACAAACATCAAACCTCAAACTATTTTTTCTTGTGCCGATTCTTTCTGAGCCGTTTTTTCCGCTTGTGGGTGGCAATCTTGTGCCGCTTCCGTTTTTTACCGCAAGGCATAATGGTAAGGTTTTTTTGATGTGTTACACTAACTGACGACCTGCCACCCGGCAGACCCTATTTTCTCAATGATCGATAAACAATGATCAGTTGTCGGATTGCTCTAACGTAAACTGATCACTGTTCACGGACGACTGTTCATTGAACTCTCTCTTCCAACTCTTTGATCGCCGCCAGAATCTGCGGGTCTTTTTCGTTGGCTTTCACCTCGGCCAATACTTTCTTAGCCTCCGCTTTCTGGTTACTCTCTACCAGGCTTACCGCCAGGTAAAACTGCGCCTTTCGGTTAGCAGGATCATTCACTAAAATCTGCCGGAAACGCTCGGTAGCTTTGCTGTATTGCCCCGACCGCATCGACAACATACCCAGGTTGAACAACGCCAGTTCGTTAGTAGGGTCCTGTTGCAGCACCTCGCGCAACAGCATGATGCCACTCATTGGCGTCTGGGTATTTACATACGTCATGGCCATGTTTGCTTTGGCTTCCAGCAGGTTTGGGTTTTTGGCCAGGGCTTTCTGGTAGTAAGCCCGGGTTTGTTCGCCCAAATAGGCAGCTTTCTGCTCAGCAATGGCAAATCCATATGCTTCAAAATACTGATTACCAGCCCGCAGGTTCGCCTGCTCAGATGGGTCGATCTTGGCGATCTCACCAGCGTAGAAAGCGGCACTGTCAAATCGGCTTGCCGAACGGTAGAAAGTAATCAACTGTTCGGCTACAGCCTTACGGTCAGCTGGTTTCGAGGCAGCGTATCGCTTCTGTAACCCCTCTGCCTGTTTCTGCTGATCGGGCGTAAGTGGTTCGTTATGCTGTACGTCTTCCTGCGCTTTCTCGCCCGTATTGGCTACTACATTCAGGGAGTCGGCTACTGGTGTATCGGAAGCCCGGCCACCAGGTGCATTGCCCAACTGCTTCGCCGCATTTTGAACCACCACCCTGGGCAGACTGTATAGGCCTGCACTCAGTACGACGGTTGATGCTATTACAAGTACGGTTGATGCTTTCATTGCCCAAAGGCGGGTCAAACCATGTTTAGAAACAGCCCTGCGGTTGGCCGATTGGCAAAACGCAGGGCTGAATCGGTTGCCTACTCAGCCGATACTTTGGCTTTGTCGCTTGTTTTCACTTGCTCTACGAAGATTTTAGCCGGCTTAAAGCTTGGGATAAAATGTTCGTCAATTACCATGGCCGTATTCTTCGAAATGTTACGGGCCACTTTCTTTGCACGCTTCTTATTGATGAAGCTACCAAACCCGCGAACGTAAATATTCTCACCTTCGGCCAGCGAATTCTTGATCACCGAGAAGAATGTCTCCAGGGTATGCGTTACATCTGCTTTTTCGATCCCGGTTTTATCGGAAATCTCAGCGATTACGTCTGCTTTCGTCACGACTTTACTAAACTTTAGCGATTACTTGTATGTTGATTTTCTGGCACTGAAAAAAGGAGTACAAAGGTAAGGCTTTTCGCTTGATAATGAAACCCCTCGCTTCTTTATTCCCTTTCAACGGTGAAATCGTATCCTTTATTTTGAACTGGCAATCAGACTACAACGCAACAACCGGTGACCCAGAGGTGACCGGTTTCGCCCCTACGCTCGAAGCCTGGTACGTCCAGCATCATCGCGATTTACCCTGGCGCAAAACCACCGATCCCTACCGAATCTGGCTCTCCGAAGTCATTCTCCAGCAGACCCGCGTGGCCCAGGGCCTCCCCTATTACCTGCGCTTCACCGAGACGTACCCAACCCTGACCGACCTGGCCCGTGCCGACGAGCGTGAACTGCTCCGGCTCTGGCAGGGGCTTGGCTACTATTCACGCGCCCGCAACCTTCATCAAACCGCCAAATTCATCGTTAGCGAGCTGGATGGGCACTTTCCAGCCACCTACCACAACCTGCTTGCCCTCAAAGGCATCGGTGCCTACACGGCGGCGGCAGTAGCTTCATTTGCCTTTGGCGAGCGGGTTCCGGTGGTCGATGGCAATGTGTACCGGGTGCTGGCCCGTGTGTTTGGCATTGAAGACGATATTACCACAACGCAAGCCAAAAAGACGTTTGCCGCCCTGGCAGTTCGCCTTATGGCCCATGCTGTGGATCCAGCTACCTATAATCAGTCGATTATGGAGTTTGGCGCCATACAATGCACCCCGGTAGCACCCAATTGCCTGTTCTGCCCGCTCCAGCAACAGTGCCGGGCGTACCTTACCGGCAGGCAGCAACTGTTGCCCGTGAAAAAGAAGAAAGCGCCTGTACGGGACCGTTACCTGACTTATTTCGTGTTCAGAAAGGGCAGCGGCGACCAACTAAAACTGGCACTTCGTGAGCGAACGGGCCGCGATGTATGGCAGAATCTGTACGAATTTTATGGCACTGAAACCGACGAACCCACCCCTGACTGGCGCTCGGTAGACGTACCTGACGAGGTGAACGAATTGACGCGGGAGGGCGTTTTGGTTGGCCCGGCTATTGCAGAGCAACAGCTGTTGTCGCACCAGCGGATCAAGGCTGTTTTCTTTGAAATCAGCCTGCCGGCTACCAGCATTACGATGCTTCCGGAGGGATTGAATTGGTATTCTATGGAGCAGGTAAGGCAGTTGCCAAAGCCTGTCCTTATTGCTTCGTACGTGGAAAAACAGTTTGGATAAGTCTGTAGTTTTCAGTATCTTTAATACCTATAACCCCCGTTTAAAAACAGTTTTAACGCATAGTATATCATGGCAAGTTTGAACAAAGTCATTCTGATTGGCAACGTCGGTAACGACCCCGAAGTGAAGTATTTCGATGGCGGCAGTGTGGTAGCCCGCGTAAGTCTGGCGACCAATGAGACGTATACCAACCGGAACAACGAACGCGTTGAACAAACCGAGTGGTTTCGGGTCGAGTTCTGGAATGAGCAAGCCAAAACCATTGAGAAATACCTAAAAAAAGGCAACCAGTTGTATGTAGAGGGCCGTCTGCGTACCGAGACTTATACAGATAAGGAAGGTAAAGAACGGTTCTCGCTGGGTGTTCGTGCCCAGACGTTCCAGTTCATCGGGGGTAACCGCCCTGAAGATGGTGGTCAGTTCGAAGCTACCGCCCCACGGCAGCAGCAGGCAGCCCCTGCGGCTCCCCGTCCGCAAGCTCAGGCTCAGCCTGCTCCGCAAGCAGCACCGGCCCGGCAGGCAGCCCCCAAGGCAGCTCCGGCCCCGGCAGCATTTGATTCGAATGGCGGTGACGATGATTTGCCATTTTAAACGTAGTTTAGAGTTTGTTGTTTGACATTGCGCTGCAACACCGCATCTGAGTTAGTCAGCAGCGCGCCGTCAAACAACAAACCCGAAACAGATTACTCTTCTATGGATCCAGGCGACCCGTCTTCCACACAGGTGCTTTCGGTTGGCAACGACTGGAGCACCTATCTTAGTTTTTACGGCCCATACATTGCCGTAGTGTTGCTCTTGCTGTTACTGGCCGCGCTGGCCTCCGCAGCAGAAGCCGCCTTTTTCACGCTCACGCCACAGGACAGAGCCAATTGCCGCGACAGTGATTCGCCCACCTATCAGCGAATAGCGGTTATTCTGGAGCGTCCCCGACGCCTGCTGGCCTCGCTGGTTGTCCTGAACAACCTACTCAACATCGCCATTGTCTTGATCGTCACCTACGTGACCTGGGTAGTTACCGGCGTCTCGCACGGATCAGGTTGGTTATTAGCCGCTATTACCCTGGCGACTACGTTGGTTATCGTAGTTTTCGGTGAAATGGTACCTAAAATCTACGCTGCTCAGTATGCCCTCGCAGTCGCCAATCGGACACTTTGGGTGGCACGTTCGGCCATGCTCGTTTTTGCGCCCATATCCAGCCTGCTGGTTTCAATGAGCAATCAGGTTGACAAGCGGATTCATCGGCGGGGCTACAAACTCTCGGCCGAGGAGTTGAGCGAAGCGGTGGAACTCACGGGTACGTCTTCAAGCGAAGAAGAGAAAGAGTTGCTAAAGGGCATTGTTAATTTCAGCAACCTCACAGCTCGTCAGGTGATGCGCGCCCGGATGGATATCACCGCCTTTGCCAACGATTTAGCCTTCCCCGAGTTACTCGAACAACTCAATGATGCGGGCTATTCGCGGGTGCCGATCTACAACGAAACCATTGATCAGATCGAGGGCATTTTGTACCTGAAAGATCTGCTCCCCCATCTCGCCAATGATGATTCTTTTGCTTGGAAGTCGCTGCTGCGTCCCGTTTTCTTTATTCCGGAGACCAAGAAGGTAGATGATCTGCTCCAGGATTTTCAGCGGAAACGCGTGCACATGGCCATTGTCGTCGATGAGTACGGCGGTACCCGCGGACTGGTAACGCTGGAAGATATTATCGAGGAAATATTTGGCGATATCAACGACGAGTTCGACGAAGAAACGCCTACCGGGTATCACCGCGTCGATGAGCAAACTGTCATATTTGAAGGCCGTACTTCGCTTACCGATGTATGCCGCGTACTCGATGTAGACCCCACCGCCTTTGACGAGGTTCGGGGTGATAGCGAATCGCTGGGTGGCCTGCTGCTCGAACTATTCAGTCGACTGCCCAAAACCGGCGATGAAACGACCTTCGACGATTTTCATTTCCACGTCCTCGCCGCCGACGATAAGCGCATCAGCGAAGTCCGCGTTACGCAGCAGGACTTAACGGAGAAGTAATCGATTAGCAGCTAGTTTCAATGGTTTGTGATCAGTCATCGCACCAGCGCGATGCCGATCTGGCAACTCAGGCAGCGCTTGGGTGTACAGAATTCGTTGTACAATTCGATAGCCGCCTGCGAGTCGAAAGCGTTGCGTACGTTCAGTCCAATTACATCCCAGAGACGGGTGATCCGATTATCCTCCGCCGGTAACTGCTCCAGAAGCGATACGGCCCGGTCGAGCAAATCAGGTACGTCCTTGTGCCTAGCGTAGGCAGCCACAAGTGGAGCGGCCGTGTTGACCAGCAATCCTTCGGCTGCAGCACCGCCTAATGACGACGACACTTTGTTAGCCGCGTTTCCAAACCGGTAATGTGTTTGCCAATAGTCAGATGGCACAACTTGCAGAGCTTTCAGCAATGTTGGGGCGTCGGTGTTATCAATGAGTACAGAAAACAGGCTGCCGTGCTCCAGAACCAGCCGGGCCAACTGGGCCAGCCGCATGGTAGGAAACCCAGCCGGGCGAAGCTTTCCCCATTTCCAGATATGAGTGGGGAGTTGCTTGTCCGTCAGGCCGTATTTGGTCGCCAGAAACTGATATTCCCGGCGCAACATACTCACATACTCATCGTCCTTGTCGGCTGGTTCAGGCAGTAGTCCCGCCGTGCCAAACAGCAGCGCTTCAAGCTGCATCAAGCTGTTTCTATGTTTATGCAACATGCGAACCGGCAATGCACGGGCCAACTGCTCCATCGGCTCGGCGTTCACCTTCGACCCCAGGTACGTAGCTAGCAGGCGGTAAGCGGTTTCTTCCCAGTCGTTTCCACTAGTCTCATAAACAGCCTGCACCAGGTCGGCTTTGCGTTCGAGTCGTTGCATCAGGGCGGTGTCGAGCATGGCGGTCTGGCGCAATGGCTTCACCATTCTGAACTGACCAGCACAGGGAATAGCATCTGCGCCCTGGGTTAAGTCCTGATATTTTGTGAGCAACGTACCCGGCGTGAGTGGTGCCAGTTCAAGCGTGGGCAGGTGGGTGCCATCAGGCCGAGGCACGGGGAGGTCATGTTGCCAGACAATGTGAAGAATGACATTGTCGTAGGCCCGATCATTCTGATGACGATGCACCAGCCAGTCCGACGTTTTCACATGCGCTTCTACCGTACCTACCCAGTCTACGCCCGCAATACGCAGCCGGGCATTCAGAAAATCGGGGCCGGCATTATGATTTCTAAAACCGGGATGCAGTACCTCAACCAATTCGCCATCCGTAGTGGTCAGCGTTCCGGCAGCGATGTACTGAAACTGCCAGACAAAATACAAGAACTCCTCCTGAACGACAGGGGTAACAAATAACATACCTCAACGCAGTTTACTGGTCGTGAATAGATTCCAGAAAAAACGTTGAGATCGCTAATACGCCGGGAACCGACTTTGGCCCCCTCCCGAATTAGTGAGCCGTTTCAACACAAGACACTACGCCACGTCATGTAATTCCCTCTCCTTCGCAAGGAGAGGGATAGAAAGTACAGTTACGCTGGCTTCCAACGCTTCAGCGACAGGTCATGGGCGGTGTCGTAGTATGACCGGAGGTTTGTCCAGTCGAATACGTCGGAAATGCTCTCGACCCGGTTCCGCTGCTGTATCCGGTCGCGCATGCTCATGCGCACGAATCGGAACAGAATGTCAGCCAGTTGATCGGCGGCTTCGTTGAAATTCTGGGTACGTCGATTCACTACGTAAATTCCCCGGTTTTCGTAATCGCGCATGATCTGCATGATAAAATCGCCGAAACCAGATTGATCACTTGTCACCGTTGGAATACCCCGCACTACGCATTCCAGCGGCGTGTAGCCCCAGGGTTCGTAATAGCTCGGGAACACGCCCAGGTGGCAACCCCGTACAAACTGGCTGTAATCGAGGCCAAAGAGCGGATTTGTCGACGCGATAAAATCGGGATGATACACGATTTTTACCCGGTCATACTCGTTGTTCACCAGGTTCGACTGCCGAATGAACCGCGTCATGTCGTCTTCCTGCAACAGATCGTGCGTGACAAAGCGGGGCAGTTGTTTCGTCTTCCAGCTTTGAATGGTTCGCCGCAACCGCAACCGCCAGTATTCATCGACAAACGTGTTCAGGTCGGGCAGGTTATTACTTTTTCCCGAGGCCGAAGCCAGAAAAAGGCGCTCACCAACCTGCTTCTCGATCGCTTCGCTCGTTTCGCGAATTTCGTCGAGCAGGGCGCGTGTATGTAGCACCTCCGGGTTGATCGACCGGTAGGGCTGCTTGGTCACCATAAACATCACCACGGTGGTGTCCATGTTGGCTTCGCGCATCCGCCAGTTCAGGCGGGCGAGGGCTTCCAGCGTCAGGTCATACCCTTTGTTTGTAAACTCAAACCGGCCTGATGTAAAGAAATACAGCGTCTTGTCGAGGTCAAACGAGTAATTCTGGAAGAAGTGGCCCATCACAAACTCGTGAATGCGCTCTTTGAACTTCACGTGCAGATTTTGAAACTCATGGGCCGCGGCAAAACGGGTTACGTTTAGACCATTAGGCAACACCAGATCGGGATTACGGCCCAGAAACACCTCGCATTCGCGGGCCGTCACATCACTGACGGTAGTAAACACGTGGCTTTGCAGTGCCGCCAGTCGTTCAATGGTAGCCTGAGCCTCAATGCCGTAATGGCGGGCTTCTTTCTGCCAGTTAAACGTATTCAGGCGTGCATAAAAACCGGTTTCATTCTGCGCCAGATACCGCCCCAGCATAGTAGCGTGGGTAGTGAAGGTTGTAGCAACCCGCACATTTTCGCGGCGCAGATCGGGCAGCCCCGAAGCGGCCATCCATTCATGAAAATGAGCGGCCAGGTCAATTCGGCGGGCGTGGTCATCGGCCAGTAGCTTGATGAACACACGGACCATTTCGCCGAAGGCCAGGGTCTGATCTACCAGTTCTTCAACGCCTAGCGTGGGTAATTGGTAACGCTCCCAGAGGCCTCCTTTTAGTCCATCGAGCTTGTCCATCAAGCTCTGAAAATTGAACAGCACTACGCGGGGGCGGCCGGTTACCAGCCAGTAGCCATATTCAACGTCATAACCCATCTGACGCATTTTTCGAACCGTTTGCCCAATTTCGGTTTCGTCGGGTTCAGTAATGGGTTCGTATTCAGAAGCGGCTTTCTGAGCGAAATAAGGCCCAAGCAAGACGTAATTATCGTCCCACTTTTCAACCATTGCGGGGACTTTCGACCGGATGACGGTGTAGATACCGCCGACCTGATTACAGACCTCCCAGGCGATTTCAAGCAACAGCTTGCGTTTTGTCGTTGAGCCTAATCGTTCCACGGCGGGTAAGGATTGTGGTTTTGTCATTAAATTAAAAACACCGCTAAGTAAGCAGTTTACGGGTACGAAAATATTACTGTCGGTAAGTTTTACTCTAAACTGCCTAACTTACCACCGCCGACTTCCCGGTTATTTATCTGCCAATGTATCATTTTAGGCCATTTAGGCCGACCAGAGGATGACTAAACATATTTTATTAATGGACGGGCCTGATGGGCCAGGTCTTATCTACCATGTCACCAGTGTATTGTTTCGGCATGGGCTCAATATTATTCGGAATGATGAATACGTGAGTCCCGATGGCCGCTTTTTTATGCGTACCGAATTTGAAGGAACACCTGACGGTCAGATCATTCTGGACGAATTGCGTAGTGTATTACCGACCGACGTGACACTACGGCTTAACCCGAAGGCAAAGAAGAGCATCGTGGTGTTTGTCACGAAAGAGCATCACTGCCTCGGCGAACTCCTGATTCGGTACGGGTTCGATGAGCTCGACGCTGATATTCTGGCCGTGGTGAGCAATTACACCACGCTGCAGCCGCTCGTCAGCAAATTTGGGATTCCATTTCATTATATCACCCACGAGAATAAAACGCGCGAAGAGCATGAGGAAGCGGTGCTGCGTACGCTAGCTATCTACCAACCCGACTACCTGGTACTGGCCAAATACATGCGCGTGCTGACCCCCGGTTTTGTGAGCCACTACAACAACCGGATCGTGAATATTCACCATTCGTTTCTACCCGCCTTTGTGGGAGCCAGCCCCTACCGGCAGGCCTACGAGCGCGGCGTGAAAATTATTGGTGCCACGGCTCACTTTGTCAACAACGACCTTGATGAAGGGCCGATCATTGCGCAGAACACGCAGGAAGTAGATCACCGCCACACAGCCGCCGATATGAGCACAATGGGCCGTGACGTGGAGAAGATTGTGCTGTCTCAAGCCCTGAAACTCGTCTTCAACGACCGGGTCTTCATTCACCAGAATCGGACGATTATACTTTGACTAGTTTGTCGTTTGACGTTGCGCTGCAAATCAACCTCTTCGGTGATTCGCAGCGCAACGTCAAACGACAAACATGAAACACAAAAATGGCGCAGCACAACGACATGGGCAAACAGGGAGAAGCAGCCGCCATGAAGTACTTGCAGGAAAACGGCTACCGGATTTTGGAAACGAATTATCGCCACCAGCATGCCGAAATTGACCTGGTTGTGCAGAAAAATAAGATGCTTGTGTTCGTCGAGGTTAAAACCAGAACGAACCTCAGCTTTGGTGAGCCGGAAACGTTTGTCACCTTCACAAAAGCCAATCTGGTCATGCGCGCCGCCGACCAGTACATTTACGCCCGCGATTGGCACCACGATATCCGATTCGACGTGGTGGCCGTGAGTATTACCCCCAAAGGCGACGTGAAAATCAAGCATATCGAAGACGCGTTTTGCTAACTTAAAGGCGGTTGAACACAGAGCGGTCCGTCGTCAGGGCGCAGTGTATAGAGAGCTTGCCAATTGATTCTCTATGTATGCTGCGCCCTGACGACGGACCGCTCTGTATTCAGTCTCTTTTGGTTAACTTCTCAAAAACGCGACCAGCCCTTTCAGCGCTCTAGCGCGGTGGCTTATTTTGTTTTTCTCCGACAGCGGCAGTTCACCGAATGTCTGCGTATAGCCGTCGGGCAAAAACAGCGGGTCGTAGCCAAAACCACCTTCGCCGCGTGGGGCCGTTAGAATGGTGCCCGTTACGATGCCTTCGAACTGATGTTCGACTATATCGCCGCTTTCGGTGCGGTATACGAGTGTAAACACCGAGCGAAACTGGGCCCGGCGGTTGGTCTGTCCGTCCAGGTTTTTGAGTAGTAGCGCCTTGTTGCGTTCGTTGTCGCGGGGCTCGCCGGCATAATAAGCAGAGTCGACGCCGGGTTCACCATTGAGGGCCTCTACCTCCAAACCGGTATCGTCGGCAAAGCAGGCCACGTTGAAATGGTCGAACACGTACCTGGCTTTCTGGTGCGAGTTGCCGGGAATAGTGCCGGTGGTTTCGGGCAGTTCATCCGTACAACCAATTTCCTGTAAGGTGCGTAGCGGAAAAGCATCTCCCAAAGCGGCCGCAACCTCTTCTAATTTATGGGCATTATTAGTGGCAAAGCAGAGTTCCATAGCGATAAAAAAAGCCGTTGGGTACCTACCCAACGGCTTCACAAAAATAGAGTCTGACCGGCTTATTTCACCCGCAGCACATTCATTTCGAAGAGGAGCGGCGCATAGGGAGGTATAGTAGCCCGCGCACCCGCCTGACCTGCTGGCCCATAGGCTTGAGCTGACGGGATAAACAACAGGAACTTCTCACCCCGGCGCACTTTCTGGAGTGATAGCGTCCAGCCTGCGATGACAGAGGACTGGCCAACAGTAACGTCGTAAGCTGTAGTGGCGCTGGTTGGATCCGTTGCAATTGCCGAGGCTGTAGGTACGTTCGTATCGAAAACGGTTCCGTTCAACAGCTTACCCGTGTACTGAATAGACGCCGTTTCTCCTACTTTAATTAAGGCAGAGTCAGGCCGGGCTAGTGTTTTGGCAATCCAGATGCCGCCATCCAGGGTATCGGTAACCGTAATTTTATTGGCTGCAATGTACTCGTCGATCTGCTCCCGCTCTGTCCGGATCGATACCACCCGAATGTCGTACCGAATGGGCGAGTACTGCGGCAAGAGCAACGTACCCTGCCGGCCAGCATCCAGCGACGATGGTACCAGCATGGTGAGCTTTTCGCCTTCACGTGCTACCGTCAGGGCTAGAAAAATACCGTTGGTGATGGTATTGTACAGGTACGAGCCATAGGCAAGCGCGCCGGTCCGGGTAGGGTTTGTGCCAAAGGTGTACGTAGCTGGGTGGATCCCATCGGTACTATCGAGAACGGTACCGTCTAATCGGCGCGAGGTAACAAAGAACCGAATCTCATCGCCTACTTCTGCCGATTGGCTGGTTGGGGCCGACACTGTTTTTACATAGTACGTACCTGTGTTACCCAGCTGGGTGGCCTGAAGGTTATTGGCAGTAATATATTGCTGAATCTCCGCCGCGTTTTCACGCTGCTTACGGTCTGAAAGAGCTTCGCCTGTTTGCTCACACGCTACCAGCCAAAGTCCGGAAAGCAGCGCTGTTGCCAGCAGAAAATATCGTTGAAATACGCTACGCATAGTACGTTACCCGTCGGTTGTAATTCTGTAAAATAACCAGAAGCTAATAAGACCCCAAAAATGGCTGAAGCGTTTGAATAGCCTCTCAGTATAACGGCGGCGGGTGGCAAAATCTGCCACCCGCCTACCCGTTAATTTTTCTTAACGACCACCCGCCTGAGGCTGGCCCTGTGGCTGACCTGGCATCTGCGGCATTTGCTGTGGCTGCCCTTTCGTTACGTCAACCAGTTCAATATCAAAAATAAGGGGTGAGTTCGCCGGAATCGTTGGCGGTGCCCCCTGTAGACCGTAGGCCATCCCCGATGGGATGAACAGGGTGCCTTTTGTGCCTTTGGCAAACTGCATGATGCCTTCTTCCCAACCCGGAATGATCATACCGACGCCAACCTGGAACTGAACCGGCTTGCCACCGTTCTGCTGGTTTGTCAGCGAGCTATCGAACACTTTACCGTTCATCAGTTTACCGGTATACTGCACCTGTACGTTGTCGCCTTTGTTTGGCTTGGCACCAGTGCCAGCTTGGTTGATCACGTAATAAACACCGTTGGCGGTTTTCTGTGCTTTACCAGCCAGGCCGTTCTTGGCCAGGTAATCGGTCAGGATTTTATCATCGATCGATTTCTGCTTGTCACGGCTTTCGGTTTGTGCTTTCTGGAACTCCTGCTCGTTCTGTACGTTCAGCAGTTTCACGTTGAACACGATATCTGAACCCTTCGTGATGCCCGGAGGAAACGGCTGACCAGCCCGCGTGAACAGCGAATCGGCTTTCACGTAGAATGTAGCACTGTCACCTTTACCCAGCATAGCTAGACCTTCTTCAAAGGAACCTTTAAATGGTGGAACCTGCAGCATCAGTTGCAGCGGCGTACCTTCTTTGTGCGTATCCCGAATAACCGAGTCTTTCGCATTTTTCAGGGCCAGGTGGAGCGTCAGGATATCGCCAACTTTTGATTTGCGGGCTCCTTCTACCTGATCGTGCATTTGGTATTTCAGACCAGTCTCGGTAGTCTGCACACGGTCTTTGCCGCAAGCCATCATCACGGCTGCCAGCAAGGTTGCTTTGGTAAGCGTCTTAATTTGCATGGTTACACTATATTCAGTTGAATGAGTTGATTGAGCCATCGAAGCGCGTTAGACAGCCATTAGTTTTTCTTGGTAATCGGGTAAAATAGCCAGTAGCTTTTGCTCTGTTTCGGCCAGCGACAACTTCATACGCCCACCAGCAGCATTCTTATGTCCGCCGCCGTTGAAATGCGTACTCACCAGATCGCGCACTGAAAAGTTGCCCACCGACCGGAATGACAGCCGAATTTCGTCGACTCTGTCAATAAGAATAGCCGCCGCCGTTACTCCCTCCACCGAGAGTGCGTAGTTGACCAATCCTTCGGTGTCGCCCGTTTTCGAGCGATACCTCCGCAGTTCGTCGGCCGTCAGCGTAATGTAAGCGAAGTTGTAGTCGGGCAGTACCCGTAATTTTTCGTTCAGCACGTACCCAAGCAGCCGAAGCTTATCGATCGATACCCCGTCAAAAATACGGCGGTGAATGCTGCTTACGTCGATACCCCGTGCCAGCAATTGCGCCGCAATCTCGTGTACTTCAGAAGTGGTACTTGGGTGGCGGAACGAACCGGTATCGGTCATCAGCCCAGCGTACAGGCAGGCGGCTACATCGGCATTGATGAGCTCACCCTCACCCAGTTGATCGATCAGTTTAAAGATGAGCTGAGTCGTCGAAGCGGCCTTGGGGTCCCAGTAAGCCAAAGTGGCAAATGATTCCGGTTCCAGATGATGGTCGATCATCACCTTGGTAGCCGTAGCCGTGCGCACCATCGGGCCGAGGTCTTTAATGCGATCAAGGCCCGAAAAGTCGAGGCAAAAAATAGTGTCGGCATCAGCCATCAGCCCTTCAACGAGCGTCCGGTTTTTGCCGTCGTAGGCAATTACCGAATCGTTGCCGGGCATCCAGGTCAGGTTGTGCGGATAATCGGTCGGTGTCACTACCGTCACCGCGTGGCCTTTCTGCCTTAAATAGCCAGCCAGCCCCAGCGACGATCCCATAGCATCGGCATCCGGGTTTTGGTGGGTGGTAATCAGAATACGATGGGGGTGCCGTAGCAAATCGCCAATGGCCTCAATATCATGCATATTGTCTAACGGAGCAAAGCGCCGTTAACTGGAAAAACAGAGCTACCCCCTGTTCACGGATCGAAAAACGAATGGCGAAATTACGAATAATTTGCCAAATAGGGCGCAGGCGAACAAATTCAGACGGGGGGGCGTTTTCGAGTTACTGTTTGATGTTTGTCGTTTGTGGTTTGGCGTTGCGTTGCAAAGGCACGTAGCTCAGCTAAAGCAGCGCAACGTTAAATGGCAAACGATAAACATCAAACGCTACTTCATGAAAGGCTTTAATTTCTCTGAATTTGTGCCACCTGAGCAGAATGGGGGTAGCAAATTCGATCAATTGCTCAATATCTTTCAGCAATTACTGCTCATCACGTCGGGTGATGTTGAGCAGGCAATGGCCTGGATGAACCAGCTCGATCGGCAATACAACCTCACCGACGACAAGTACGGCATGGGTAATTTCTTCGACGAATTGAAGGAGAAAGGGTACCTAACCGAAGAAAATCAGGAAGGAAAAATTTCGATCACGCCCAAAACCGAGCAGACAATCCGCCGGTCGGCCCTCGACGAGATTTTTGGTAAACTGAAACGGTCGAAGTCGGGCGGCAATCACAAAACGCCTTTCACCGGCTCGGGCGACGAACTCAGTAGCGACCTGCGTACCTACCAGTTTGGCGACACGCTGGAGCAGATCTCGATGACCGAATCGATCAAGAACGCGCAGATAAACAGCGGCGTGGAGGAGTTCACGTTGATGGAGCGCGATCTGGAAGTCACCGAGAAAGAACAGAAAACGCAGACCAGCACGGTCCTGATGATCGACATCAGCCACTCGATGATTCTGTATGGCGAAGACCGAATCACCCCCGCCAAGAAAGTAGCCCTGGCGCTGGTGGAGTTGATCAAGCAGAAGTACCCGAAAGACACGCTCGATATTGTGGTATTCGGTAATGACGCCTGGCAAATTCAGGCCAAAGACCTGCCGTACCTGGAAGTGGGTCCTTACCACACCAACACCGTGGCCGGACTGGAACTGGCAATGGATCTGCTTCGCCGCCGAAAAAATAAGAACAAGCAGATTTTCATGATCACCGATGGCAAACCAACCTGTTTGAAGGAAGGTATCCGGTACTATAAGAATTCGTTTGGCCTCGACCGAAAAGTGGTCAGCAAGACCCTGACGCTCGCTGCTCAATGCCGCCGCCTCGACATTCCGGTAACGACATTCATGATTGCCACGGATACGTACCTGAAGCAATTCGTGCAGGAGTTCACCAAAGTGAACAACGGACGTGCCTATTACAGCGGTCTGCAGGGTCTCGGCAACATGATGTTCGAAGACTTCCAGCGGAATCGCCGGAAGAATATTAAGTAGACTACCAGTTAGAACATAGGTGTCAAGAAAATAAGACAGGCGCTGCTCACCAACCAGACGGTAAATGAGCAGCGCCTGTCTTATTTTCTTGACACCTACGTTTAAAGTCTTAACTCAACCACTGGTACATCACGTAGGTATCGACCAAACCGAGCGTTTGATGCTGATACGCCTTCGGCACGGTGCCAATAATGGTAAAACCCAGACGCTCCCACAATTTTACGGCAACTATATTGGTCGACACTACAGCGTTAAACTGCATGGCATAGAAGCCAAGTCGACGAGCTTCTTCCAGCGAAAAGCGACACATTTCCTGCGCAATGCCACTTCCCCGATAATCAGGGTGCACCATATAGCCGGCGTTCGCCACGTGGGCACCAAGTCCCGGCTGATTAGCAACCAGATAGAACGTACCCACAAGCTGGCCCTCTAGTTCGGCCACGTATGTGAACTTACCCGGCATAAACCATATCGCCAGCATTTCCTCCCGTGTAGCGTTAGGCGCATACATATACGTATTCCCCGACCGAATGACCGGTTCGAGTATAGACCAGATCGCGTCATGATCGGTAATGGCAGCGAGGCGAATGGTGGGCATGTGAGCCGCAGCGACAGAACGTATCGACATTACGCTACTTCACCAGCCCCTTACAGATCTTGCTGGCCAAGGCGGGGCCTTCATAAATAAAGCCCGTGTAGACCTGAACAAGGCTGGCCCCGGCATCAAGTTTTTCCTGCGCGTCGGCGGCGGTTTGTATCCCCCCTACCCCAATAATCGGAAACGACCCGTTCGACTTGGTGTGCAGGTACCGGATCACTTCCGTAGAACGTACCCGCACCGGCCGGCCACTCACCCCCCCGGCACCCATGGCTGTCACGGTGGCTTCCGGCGTGGCCAATCCCTCGCGGCTAATGGTTGTGTTGGTGGCGATCACCCCCGCAATACCCGTCTCCTGCACAATCTCGATGATATCGTCAAGCTGACTATCGGTAAGGTCCGGGGCGATTTTCAGCAGAATAGGCTTTGGCTTATTTTTCAGCATATTCTCGCCCTGCAACCGACCCAGGATGGCCGTCAGCGGGCCTTTTTCCTGCAAATCGCGTAGCCCGGGCGTGTTGGGCGACGATACATTGACCACGAAATAATCGACGTCGTTGAACAGATCGCGGAAACACAGCAGGTAATCGTCGATGGCTGACTCGTTGGCCGTGATTTTATTTTTGCCAATGTTGCCGCCAATCAGAATACGCGACGTACCTGCGTTGTCCCGGTAATGACCGAGACGGCCCGCCGCTGGTCCGGATCCTTTGTTGTTGAAGCCCATCCGATTGATCAGCCCCCCGTCGGCTTTGAGCCTGAACAGGCGGGGTTTATCGTTACCGGGCTGCGGGCGGGGCGTCACCGTACCAATTTCGATGAAGCCAAACCCAAGGCTGCTGAGTTCGGCAATCCACTCGCCATTCTTATCGAAACCCGCCGCCAGCCCAACCGGGTTAGGGAAGTGCAGCCCGAAAACAGTACGCTCAAGGCTGGGGTGTTTATAGGTGTATAGCCAGCGAAGCAACCCGGGTACTCCCGGAATTCGATGGGCGAACTGCAACACCGACATGGCAAAATAGTGAACAGATTCGGCGTTGAACCGGAACAGAACAGGCAGCAGAATACGGGTATACATGGCCACAAAGGTACGCGATTCAGGGTTGTGCGTCACAGTTTGGTTGCCACAGTCGATTTGCAATTGCGGGCCGGTGTGCCGTATTTTGCGCATCTTAAATACAGACACTAATGACGTTCCCCGACGAACTCCAGTACACCCCTGACCACGAGTGGATTCGCATCGAAGCCGATGGTACGGCTGTTGTAGGTATCACCGATTTTGCCCAGCACGAACTCGGCGACATCGTATACGTGGATATCAACACGCTGGGCCAAACCCTGGCTAAAGGCGAAATATTTGGATCGGTAGAAGCCGTTAAAACAGTATCGGACCTGTTTCTTCCCATTGCCGGCGAAATACTGGAGATGAACGACGAGGCTGAAAAGAGCCCCGAGCTTGTCAACACCGACCCTTATGGACGGGGTTGGATCGTTCGTGTGAAACTCACCGAAGGCACCGAGGCCGATGATCTGCTATCGGCTACTGCCTACCGGGAATTGATTGGACAATAAATAACCAGTTTGTGGTTTATGGTTTGAGGTTTGTCGTTGCGCTGCCAGTTAACGATTGGTTGGGTGAGCAGCGCAACGACAAACCTCAAACCATAAACTACAAACCCCTTTAAGGCTCCAGCAAACAGTTCGTTTTTGGAGCCTTTTTTATGCCTATGCATCTCCTGATCCGTTCGGCCCGCGTGGTCGATACAACATCTGCCAAGCATGATCAGGTTGTTGATCTGCTGATCGAAAACGGACTCATTCGCGAGATGGGTACCGATCTGACGGTCCCTGATGGCGCTCAGATCATCGACGTACCTAATCTGCACGTGTCAGCGGGATGGGTCGATGGGCGGGCCGCGGCGAATGATCCCGGTCATGAGCATCGCGAAACGCTGACCGACCTGGCCAGCGCCGCCGCCGCCGGCGGATTCACCGATGTGGCCCTGCTACCAAACACAAGCCCCGTCATCGACGCTAAAGACACGCTTGGGTACGTTCGCCGGATGGCCGAAGGGCAGCCCGCCCGCCTTCATCCGATGGCGGCGATCACCAAGGGAGCTAAAGGCGTTGACTTTACCGACATGATCGACCTGCATCGGGCAGGTGCAGTGGCCTTTACAGATGGCGATCATCCGCTGCAAAACCCGGATTTGCTGCTTAAAACGTTGCAATATCTCCGGCCCATGAACGGGTTGCTGGTAAACCGGGCCGAAGAGGAATTGATCACTCAGTTTGGGCAAATGCACGAAGGCGTTCAGAGCACCTTGCTCGGCCTGAAGGGACTTCCCGCTATGGCCGAGGTCATGATGATCGAGCGCGATCTGCGGCTGCTGGCCTACGTACTGGAAGGCCAATCGACCGCAGATGCGGCCAGTACGGCGCCTGTATTACATTTCGCCTGTCTGTCGTCGGCCGAATCGGTTGATCTGGTTCGACAAGCTAAAGCACGGGGACTACCCGTAAGCTGCGATGTAGCCGCCCATCAGCTGGTCTTTACGGATGCCGACCTGGCGGGCTTCGACACGTACCTGAAAGTAAATCCGCCGTTCCGATCGCAAGCCGATGTAGATGCGCTCTGGACCGGGCTGGCCGACGGCACTATCGACATGCTCGTATCAGACCACCACCCGCACGATGAGGAAAGCAAAAACCTGGAGTTCGATGTGGCCGAATTCGGCATCAGCAGCATTGAAACCGTGTTTTCGGCTGTTCTGACCAGCAACAACGATCGGTTACCACTAACTACGCTGATTGATCGCCTCACCTTCGGCCCTCGCCGGGTTTTACGGCTGCCGCCCGTATCGGTTGCCGAAGGAAACCCCGCCATCCTCACCCTCTTCGATACAACCGCCAACTGGCCAGTTGAGCGATTGGTTACGCCCGCTAAAAATTCGCCTTTTCTAGGAAAGACACTGACCGGAAAAGTGCTGGGCACTGTTCTGTTAATGGGAGCGACACTCCGATTACCTTCGTAAAAAAAACGGAGTAACACGTTCGTTAACACATGACTTACTTTAACCACCCTCTCTTAAAAATCCCCCTGCTGTTTGGGCTCGCCGCCGGACTGGCGGTCTTTCTCTTTTTCCTGGGCATGCACGCGCTGGGTATCTCGGCGCTGTACGTCAACGAGAAATATCCGTTCGACTTCGGTATTCACTTAATCCTGATGATCGCGGCCGTTTGGTACTACCGCCGGAAGGTAGGCAAGGGGCTGCTACATATGTGGGAAGGGCTTACTATCTGCTACATCGTTAACACGGTGGCAGCGCTCCTGGCGGGCTGGCTCATTTATGGATTCGTTACGCTCATTGATCCCACCGAGTTTACCCGTTACCTTGGCGATCTGCAACGGTTTCAGCTTAGCGACAAAGCCAATTACGTGAAAACATTTGGCGAGGAAGCATTCAAGGCGCAACTGGCCCAAACGGCCAAAACAACCCCCGACGTGCTGCCCTTAAGCATGCTGGGTAAGAAAACGCTGCTGGGCATCATCCCTATCCTAATTATCTCCCTGCTGTTCCGCAAGCAGGACTACAGTGTCATGAACCCTTAATTGACTCTACACCATGCATGAAAAACCATCTACTGCCAGACTTGCGCTGAAGTGGGGCTTGATCACCGGCGTTGCCCTTATCATTTATTCGACGCTGTTGTTCACCCTTGGCCAGACAGCCAACAGCGGCCTCACCATGCTCATTTACCTGATTATGGCCGGTGGGCTGTTCATGGGTATCCGCGAATACCGCATTCTGAACGGCGGCTACCTATCAATCGGTGAAGGTATGGGGACAGGTACGTTGCAGTCCGCAGTTTCAGGAATCATCTCGGCGACCTATAGCCTCCTGTATACCACATTCATCGACCCCAGCGTTACTGAACAGATACAGAATCAGATGCGCGCCCAGATGGAAGATCAGGGCAAACTGACCGATGAGCAGATTGACCAGGCGATGGAAGTAATGCAGAAATTTCAATCACCCGGGCTACAGTTTATGGCGGGTGTGCTGGGGGCAATCTTTATCGGGGCCATCCTGTCGCTGCTAATTTCGGCCATTATGCGCCGTAAAAACAACAATCCGTTTGGCTAGACTAGCCCGGCCAATTTGGTATCCCGATCAGTTCACTAGTGCACAGCCGCGGCAGACCGCCACACATTCGTCTATCGTCATTCGTACCTCGTAACTCTCACCGTGCTGGCTATTTTTCGCAAAGAACTCAATCAGTTTTTCTCGTCGCCCATCGCCTATATTATCATGGGTGTGTTTCTGGCCGTAATCGGACTCCTGTTGTGGGTCTTCCCGGCCACTAACCTGCTCGATTATGGCTATGCCGATATGGGACAGTTTTTCTCGCTGACTCCCTATGTGTTGCTGTTTCTGGCCCCGGCCATTACCATGCGCGCCATTGCCGACGAATTTCGCGCCGGCACGCTGGAATGGCTGCTAACCAAGCCAGTAAGCCGGTGGGGCGTAGTACTCGGTAAGTTCAGCGCCTGCTGGTTGCTGGTAACACTCACCTTATTGCCCACCCTGATCTATTACATCAGCCTGTATAAGCTTGGCAATCCGCCGGGCAACATCGACTCGGCCATGGTAGCGGGTTCGTATGTTGGGTTGCTATTACTAGCGGGGGTATTTGTGGCGGTTGGGCTGTGGGCCTCATCGCTCAACGACAATCAGGTAGTGGCGTTTGTAGTAGGTACGCTTGCCTGCCTGCTGCTCTACGCAGGCCTAAGCACCCTAAGCGGCCTGCTAGGTACGTCCGACGCTGCCTACTGGCTCGATTACCTCAGCCTCGACCAGCAGTACAGCGATCTGGGACGCGGCCTGCTCGATTCGCGCAATGTAATCTACCTGCTCAGCCTGACTACCCTCTTTTTGTACCTGACCACGCTGCGTTTAGCCCGACGATAGCCCGCTCAGACAGCGCTCGTATGATCCGTTACTTATTTAATCCCCTCCTGCTTCGACTGGCTGCTATTGGCTGGAGCATCACCATTAGTATCGGCTGTTTCTGGCCCAGCAGCCAGCTGCCCGACCTGAGTCACAACCGTGATAAATACCTTCATGCCGTCATCTTTCTCCTATTCACCTTACTGTGGCGACTGGCGGGCTGGTCGGCAGGACGAACGCTACTGGTGGGACTGGCCTACGCAGGAGCCATTGAATTAATTCAGGCACTGATCCCGGCCATTCACCGGTCGGGCGACTGGCTCGACTTTTGGGTCGATGGGCTGGGCGTGCTTATCGGTCTGTTACTATCGAACCCCCTGCTTCGACTAGCCAGACTACAGGAATCATAAACTACATGGAAACAACAACGTACCTGCAAATCGATCCGGGTGATCTGGATGATGTGCTGACGAAAATAGAGCAGTCGTACTCGATCACCTTTGGCACTAATGACCTTCGGCAGGTTGAAACGTTTGGCCAGCTTTGCGAGGCCATCACCGAGAAAATTCAACTGGCCGAAGTAGGTGATTGCACATCGCAGCAGGCATTCTACAAGCTTCGGCAACACATGGTCGACGCGCTTCATCTAGATCGGCAGACCATCCGCCCCACGACCGAACTGGCAGTTCTGTTTCCGAAAAAAACACGAAGAGCCAATATACGAAAGTTGGAGAAAGCCCTTGGTTTCAATATCAATGTGTTATCTGCCAGTCTCTATATCGTTGTTCCAGCACTCATACTGCTGGTAATTTCAGGCCTCACGCTCATTGGCAGTGTCCTGTACGGATCAGTTGGGCTGACCATTGCACTAACCACCCTGATTGTTACTCAGAAACTAGGTAATCAGTTTACCCAGCAAACCGTTGGCGAACTGGCCGAGAAGCTGGCCCGCGAGCAGTATACAAAAATTAGGCGTGATTCATGCACCGTTAATAAACGGGAGGTCACCGATCAGATCAAGCAGGTTTTTTGCACTGATCTGGGCATTTCACCCAACCAGCTCCACCCCGACTCACTGTTTTAGTCAGGCCTTTCCTGGAAAGTGAATCAGCCAACCTGCCGAAAAACAACGTACCCACTATGCAGAACGCCCTTCCTCAACTAATCGAGGAAGGGCGTTCTGTTATGCGACAGAGCTAACTTACTGACGGGCAACCTTATTGCACCGTTCGGTAATCAGCTTGTAAGATTGTGTATATCCGAGTTCGCCGGAACGGCTCAGGTCAGCACAGCCAGCTACTTCATCACCCCCATCGTAGCGGATAATACCGCGCAGGTAGTAGGCTTCGGCATGCCGGGGATTTAGTTTAACCGTGCTGTTGCAATCGATAATGGCGCCCTTCTGATCGCCCAGCGAGGAACGAATGATGCCGCGGATGAAGTACGTTTCTGAGTTGATTGGGTTCAGTTCAACAGCCCGGTTCAGATCGAGCAAGGCAGTTTTACCTTCACCAGTCGAGTTTTTCAGGATACCCCGAACCATGTAGGCATCGGCACGATCGTCGCTCAACTCGGCTACTTTGTACCGCTCCTGCACCACTGTTGCCAGCAGTGGCAGCAGATTCTGGGTGATAAATTCGCTGTAATACGTTTTGGTTTGCAAACTGCGATTATCCATCTCGATAGCCTTATCCAGGTCGTTCAACGCCAGTTTGGTATTGCTCGACCGACTCCGGCAAAAACCCCGGCTGAAAAATGCCCGGTAATGGTTGGGGTTCAGTTCGAGCGTTTTGTTGTAGTCGGCGATGGCGTTGTCGTATTCGCCTAACCGGGTTTTCACAAGGCCGCGCTTATAAAACAGGTCGGCATCTTTGGGGCTTAGTTCAATCGCCCTTGAGAAATCGGCCAGCGACCCTTTGTAATCTTCCAGTTTGAAACGGGCATAGCCCCGCCCCGCCAGTGTGTTAACTTTGTTAGGGGCTTTTTCGAGGGCAAGCCCCAGATCGGCAAGGGCTCCCTTATAGTCGGTCAGGCTGTTTTTGCAGTTCCCCCGTGCCGTCAGAATATTCGCGTCGTTTGGCGACAATTGGGCGGCTTTGTTGAAATCAGTTAGCGCGCTGGCCAGGTAGTTCATCTGGGTGCGGCAGAGACCCCGATTATAGTAGAGGTACGCATCGTTGGGGCTCAACTCGACCGACCGGTTAAAATCCTGCATGGCTCCGCGGTAATCTTCCAGCTTCGACCGGCTGATGCCCCGATACAGGTAAGCGTTGGCGTCCTGAGGGTTGAACTCGATTGCCAGATCCAGGTCTGAAATTGCACCCTGTATATCATTCAAGCTACTCTTGGCCAATGCCCGGTTGTAATAACTGGGGGCATTTTCCGGATTCATGATAATGGCCGTCGTAAACGCCTGCAACGCACCGGTAAAATCCTTGGCGTTACTTTTCTGAATGCCCTCATTGAAGAAGTCGACGGCGGTTTGTTGCCCAACGGCAACTGATATCAGCAACGCGTTTAGCGCTACTGAGCAGCATAGCAAATAGATTTTTTTCATTGAAGCTGTGGGTAAATGCCTAACAAAATTGTTAGGACTCCAAATCTATGTGCCCGGTAAGTTGCTTGCAAGTTTACAGTATTAAAAAAGTGTACATAAATCTTCTTTTCGTATATAACTACTATACCTATAGAATTCATTATTTGCATTTTTTTAACGCGATCCACCACTGACCAACCTGACAATCTGTCAGCCAAGTCGGCGTAATCTTTGTACCTTTGTCCTACTGATCAAGACCAACCAGGGCTTACCCTGTCTGTATACTATACCATGGAACGCATTGCTGAATTAACGATCCTGTCGACTGAAGATAAAGAAGCGGTTGACCTGCCCCGCACCTCAGTTGATGAACTCGTAGACGGAAAAAAGCGGCTGTATATCGAGAGCTATGGCTGCCAGATGAATTTCTCTGATTCCGAGATTGTGGCCGCCGTGATGCGGAATGCGGGATTTGCTACCACTTCCTCGGCCGAAGACGCCGATCTTATCTTCCTGAATACCTGCGCCATCCGCGACAACGCCGAACAGAAGGTCAGGCACCGGTTGAAGCAACTCAACACTTATAAAAAGAAGAAGCCAGAGTTGCTCGTCGGTATGCTGGGCTGCATGGCCGAGCGGCTGAAAACCAATCTGTTGGAGGAAGAGCAAATTGTTGACATTGTGGCGGGCCCCGATGCCTATCGCGATATTCCGAAACTGGTTGAAGAAGCCGAAAGCGGGCAGAAAGCCGTCAACGTATTCCTCTCGCGCGAAGAGACCTACGCCGACATTGCGCCCATCCGGCTAAACTCAAACGGCATCACTGCCCTCATCTCCATCATGCGGGGGTGCGACAATATGTGCAGCTTTTGCGTAGTGCCGTTCACCCGTGGTCGCGAACGCAGCCGCGATGCCGACAGCATTGTTCGGGAAGCCAAACAGCTTTTTGCCGACGGGTACAAAGAAGTGACGCTGCTTGGCCAGAACGTGGATTCGTATAAGTGGCGATCTGCCAATGCGGAAAGTGTCACCTTCGCCGAATTGCTGGCCCGCGTTGCCAGTATTCATCCCGATCTTCGGGTACGTTTCTCTACCTCGCATCCGAAAGACATTACCGACGATGTGCTGCACACCATTGCCCGTTTCGACAACATCTGCAAGTACGTTCACCTGCCGGCCCAGAGCGGTAACAGCCGAATTCTGGAGCTGATGAACCGAACATATGACCGGGAATGGTACATGCAAAAGATTGCTCGTATCCGGGCTATTCTGGGTGAGGACTGCGGCATCTCGCACGATATGATCTCGGGCTTTTGCTCAGAAACCGAAGCAGAACATCAGGACACGCTCTCGCTGATGGAATACGCCCGCTACGACTATGGGTACATGTTTGCCTATTCGGAGCGGCCGGGTACACTGGCGGCCAAAAAATACAAGGACGACGTACCTGAGGACGTGAAGAAACGCCGCCTCAACGAGATCATTGCTCTACAGCAGCGCCTGTCGCTGGAACGGAATCAGCGGCATATCGGTCAGATACACCGTGTATTGGCCGAAGGCCCCTCGAAACGGTCAGATGCAGATTTGTCGGGCCGGAACGACCAGAACAAAGTGGTTGTGTTTCCGAAGGGTACGTACCAGCAAGGTGATTATGTGAACGTGCTGATCACCGAATGTTCCTCAGCCACGCTGATTGGAACGGTGGTATAGCTTTATAGTCCGTTGTTTTCCCTGGGCTGCTGCATCGTAGGCAGCGTAACGGAACAGAGAGGCAGCGGGCTGAAAAACTTCTTTTTAATGAATCTACAGGAAATTCAGGCTGCTAAAAACCGGTTCGGCATCATTGGCAACGCGGCCGCGCTGAACTACGCCATCAGCGTGGCAACGCAGGTAGCCGCCACCGACCTGACGGTGCTTATAACGGGCGAAAGCGGGAGTGGAAAAGAGTCTTTTTCAAAGATCATCCACAGCCTCAGCGCCCGGAAACACGGCCAGTTTATTGCCATCAACTGCGGCG
Organism: Fibrivirga algicola; assembly: GCF_011742925.1. GTDB lineage: Bacteria > Bacteroidota > Bacteroidia > Cytophagales > Spirosomataceae > Fibrella > Fibrella algicola. Next base: position 126,937 of record NZ_WAEL01000010.1, on the reverse strand, counting down.
CTATTCCCGAAGGCACCATCGACTCAGAGCTGTTTGGCCACGAAAAAGGCTCATTCACGGGGGCTGTAGATCAGCGGAAAGGGTATTTTGAAACCACTAATGGTGGTACCATCTTCCTGGATGAAATTGGGGAGATGCCTCTCGGTACCCAGGCCCGGTTGCTGCGTGTACTGGAAAACGGCGAATTTATCCGGGTTGGCTCCTCAAAGGTGCAGAAGACCGACGTACGGGTCGTGGCCGCCACTAACGTAAATCTGCTGGCAGCCGTTGAGAAGGGCCGCTTCCGCGAAGACCTGTACTACCGCCTTAACACCGTTCCGATTTTTGTGCCGCCCCTGCGCGAACGGGGTACCGACATCGACCTGCTTTTCCGCAAGTTCACCACCGACTTTGCCGAGCGCTACCGGATTAAACCCATCCAACTGACCGACGACGCCAAACGGTTGTTGCTTAATTACCCATTTCCGGGCAACATCCGGCAGTTGAAGAATTTTGCCGAACAGATTTCCATCCTCGAATCGGAGCAGAATAAACCCATCGACGCCGAGGTGCTGGGCAAGTACCTGCCCCGTCCCAAACTACCGGGTACGTCGACAATGGCCCTGACCGCGTCAGGGAACGGCCCCGCCGATTCGTTCTCGGAGCGCGAACTGCTCTATAAAGTACTGTTCGACATGCGCCGCGATATGAACGATTTGAAGAAACTCGTCCGTGACGTGTTGAGCAATGAAGCCTACGGGCCGCAGGTGCTCAACAACCACCGCGACCTGTTTGAGTCTGTAGGCGGCGAAGGCACCAGCGATTATGCCGATGCGGTATCGCGCGAGCCCAACTACGCCCGGCTCCTCCCCGATGGCAGCACACCACGCCCGGTTACAACCCCGGTTTACGACCCCAGCCCTGTGCGACGCAACGACGGCGGTAACGATTACAGTCATCCACCCGTGCAGGTCTACGACGACACCGATGGCGATATAAACGAAGCTACGGTTGAGGATGTCAGCCACGAAACGGAGGAAGACGATTCACTGTCGTTGGAAAAGAAAGAAAAAGAGATGATTGTGAAGGCCCTTCGCCGCAACAACAACAAGCGCAAATACGCCGCTCAGGCACTCGGCATCTCAGAACGCACGTTATACCGAAAAATCAAGCAGTATGAGATTGACGAAGAATAATCAGGTAACAAGGCCCAATGATCAGTCATCAATTCCGGCTGGCCGGTTGCCCGCTGCTGCCCGGCTGGTAACTGGACTGATCCTGGTTGTTTGTTCATTACTTTTTGAAAGCTGCGGCGTGTATTCCTTCTCCGGAACGACACTTTCGCCGGACATCAAGACTGTTACGATCAATAATTTCACCCTGCAAACGGCGGGTGGGCCAGCAAACCTGCCATTGACACTGACCGAGCGGTTGAAGGAATACTACCAGCGCTACACCAACCTGAAGGTGATTCCCACGGGAGGCGATATGGCGCTGGAAGGTACAGTGACAGGCTATGATCTGATTGCAGTTGCTCCGACCGCCAATGACCAGGCTGGTCTCAACCGGCTTCAGATCACCATCCAGGTACGTTTCACCAACACCAAAGACGACACTAAGAGCTTCGATCAGTCGTTTTCGTTTTACAAGGATTTTCCGCAGAACCAGACCCTGAGCCAGAATGAAGGGCAGCTTGTGCCGGCCATCCTCGATCAACTCGTACTCGATGTATTCAACAAAACAGCTGCCGATTGGTAACCGGCTGTAAGGAAGCGGTTAGTGGCTGTGAAAACTGACCAGTTCTTTGTAGATTCGCCAATCCCTCTGACACCAAGCCTCGTTCATGCCGCCAATTGATAAAGAAACGTTTTCGTATTGGGTAACCCATCCCAATGACCTGACCGCCGCTGATTTTCAGCAGTTGCAGGATAGCCTGGCGGAGTACCCTTATTGCCAGGCCCTGTATACCCTGACGGCCAAGGCAGCGTCTATGCACCAGAAGGGAAACACCGTTCCGTTTGTGCGGCAGGCTGCTGCCCATGCGCTGAGCCGCAACGCCCTGCGCAAGCTGATCGATAATGAATTCCAGTGGTCAGACAACCTGTTGCTGAAACTGAATGAGCTGGCTTCGAGGCAGGTGCCCATTCCGGATGACTATCAGCACGAAAGCTATGCACTTTACCGCAACAAGCCGGGCGTAGCAGGCAGCATGCCCATGTCGCTGCTGTCTATTCCAAAGCTGGCTTTCACTAATCCCGATTCATTTGCCCTGGCCGATTCAACGCCCCCCGTTGACGATCCTACGCTGGCCGAAGAAGCCATTCACGCGGAGCTTGCCCTTGAAGAGCAGGTAAACGCCGAAGAATCAGTAACGGCCGATCGGCAACGCCTGATGGACGAAGAGCGGAAGCGGCAGCTGGAGATTATTGAAAATTTTATCCGCAACGAGCCACGCATTGCCCCCGTTCGCGGTCGGCTGGGCGAACCCGCAGAACAGGAAGATTTGGCCCTCCGTAGCCAGCCTGCGCCGATAACCGGCGGGTTAGTAACCGAAAGTTTTGCCAAGATTTTATGCAAACAGGGTAAGTACAGCAAAGCAATAGAGATTTACGAGAAGCTGGCCTTGAAAAACCCGGATAAATCTGCGTACTTTGCGGCCAAAATCAGTGAAATAAAAGAGGCACAACCCATTGCCGATAGCTGAGAAAGACATTACCACTGTATAGTAAACGTATTCACCAAGTTCATGGTAACCACAATTATTGTTCTCATTTGTATCCTGACCGTTCTGTTGATTCTGGTCGTTTTGATTCAGAATTCAAAAGGCGGCGGCCTATCGGGTGAACTCGGTGGCCTCGGCTCTAACCAGTTGATGGGCGTTAAAAAAACCACCGACGTTGTTGAGCAAATCACCTGGGGCCTCGGCATCGGTGTAATGGTACTGGTTCTGTCAACCTACGCACTCGTTGACAAAACAGGTGCTGGTTTGATCAACAGTGCCAACGTTGAGCGTGCAGCCACTCGCGCCCTGCCAGGTTCAGCTACTGCGCCGGCCCAGAACCGCCCTGCCCCTGCTCAGGCGCCAGCACCTGGTGCGGCTGCCCCCGGCAATTCAGCGTCGGCCCTGCGCCCCTAGCCTACCGAATTTACTTTCCATGACGAACCCCGCCGGACACATCTGGCGGGGTTTGTTGTTTTGAGACCGCTCTCTGCTCAAGCAAGCCCCAGCCAGTAAACCAGTAGCCAGAGAAGGCCGAAGCTGATTACCAGCGACAGATTCACCAACGTACCTGCCACCCGCGAATCGAAATTGAACTCATCGGAGAATGGCAATACCGTCATTCCGATCGGCAGCAGAATACAGACTGTCAGCGTAGTACGGAGTAGCGTAGGGGCAGGCAACACCGCGTATAGCAACGCGATGGCCACCAGGCCACCCGCGTACCGTAGCGCCAGTAACCTCAGGATGGCCGCTTGTTGCGTTTTTTCTAACCGGAAACTGAGATAGATACCTAACAGGAGCAACACCAGCGATTTGTTTGCTTTCGCCAGCGTATCGAGCATGTCGAACAGCACCGGCGGCAGGTCAAGCGAGAGCAAGTTAAGCGTCAGGCCCACCAGCATACCAAGCATAGGCGGCAAACGCAGCACCCGCCTGATCGTGGCCAGCACGGGTGGACGCTGCGATCCCCCCGAGGCGAAATAGTACCCCACGGGATAAACGATACCAAAAATTACCAGCGTATTGCCGATGTCGTACAGAACCGCATACACCAGCGCATCGCGGCCCCAAATACCCTCGACAATTGGAAAGCCAAAGAGGCCGATGTTAAAGGCACCGATTCCCATGGTCAGCACACCGCGCAGCCGAACAGGCCGGTTCGCAAATACAAACCAGGCCAGTAATAGCAACATACTGCCCAATGCAATACTGACGAACGGAATGGCAGCCAGACTGGAGGTGAGGGGTACGTGCAGCGTCGACACCACCATCAGCGCTGGAAACGTGGTGTGCATCAATATCCGCGACAGCACTTTACCATCCTGCTCACTGACGACGCCCCACTGCTTGAGGGAAAAGCCCAAGCCAACAATGCATAACGTAACTAAAAAAACAAGATTAGCCTGATCCATGCGGGTGTTTAGTGGTGAGTACTGTATTGCTGGCGCGTACTGTCCTGCTTTCGCCAGGCCTTTCGGCTAGGCGTCCCGAAAGTAGAACAATCGAGTCGAACAGACAGATAAGTAGCCCAAAAACGCAGACATCCCGCCTGACGCGTCAGGCGGGATGTTGTATGCACTCGTGTATATCGTATCTGGAACGTACCTAGACCTGCATGAACGCTTTGGCCTTGCGGATATTCTGGTTTGCCCGGTCAGTTTCAATCAACCCATCGCGCAGGCGGATAATGCGGTGGGCATACTCGGCAATGTCCTCTTCGTGCGTGACCATGATCACGGTATTACCCTTACTGTGAATCTGGTCGAACAGGTCCATGATCTCGTACGACGTCTTGGAATCGAGGTTACCCGTTGGTTCATCAGCCAGCAGAATACTGGGGTCGTTCACCAGGGCACGTGCTACGGCTACCCGCTGCCGTTGTCCACCCGACAGTTCGTTGGGACGGTGCCCGGCGCGGTTTTCAAGGCCCACGTTCTTTAGGGCAAGCATCGCCTTTTCGGTGCGGTCAGCTTTGTTGAAACCAGCGTAAATCAGTGGCAAGGCTACGTTCTCAAGCGATGTTTGGCGGGGCAACAGGTTGAACGTCTGGAACACGAAACCAATCTCTTTATTACGTACCTCGGCCAGCGCATTTTCGGTCATGTTACTTACATCCTGATTATTCAGAATGTAACGCCCCGACGTTGGCGAATCCAAACAGCCTACAATATTCATGAGCGTTGATTTGCCAGACCCGGATGGACCCATGAAGGCAACATACTCTCCTTTCTGCACTGCAATGGTGATCGATTTTAAGGCGTCGATCACCTCACTGCCCATGATGTATCGCTTGGCTACTTCGCTGGTTTCAATAATATTCATGGTACCGTCTAATTGTCTGGAGTGGTATGTAGTTCCGAAGTATGGTGCTGCGATCTACGCCGCTGCAGCAGCGGCCCGCCGCCGGCGCTGAAAGTAGTTGCGGATAAATAAGCCCGCCAGCACAACAATATCAGCTTCCGGTGAAGGCAGGTCAACGCGGATATCGCCGTGATCGGCCAGGAATTTTCGGGTGAGGGTATAACTAACAACTTCCTGATCATCCGCATCCGTGGCACCTTCCCGAATCATTTCCCACTCACGCATCAGCACGTTGTGGCGCTTCCAGGTATAGACCGTTCCATTTTCGAGAGTCAGTTCAGCGCGTTTACCGAAGTGGAACGTAAGCGTACCAATAATGCGGTCACCCGCCTTCAGATCGTGCACATTGACTGAGTGAATCAGGAAGCCACGCACGTCGAAGCGAAGCTGTACGTCGTGAAGCGATGCGTCAACGTCGCGCTCGAAAACAGCCCGATGAAGTCGGCCCACCTCTGCCCCGTTCTCCATAAGATGAACTTCGCGACTGAAAGCTTCTTTAATCCAGTTTAGTTTGGTGGACATATGCGGTGATTTAGGAACTCAGGCTAAATTACGTCACTGCGCAAATGCATTTCTGGCGTTTTCGATAGCCGATACTTTTTGCTGATAGGCTACGTCAAACGCCTGATAGTCGGCGGGTGAATCGGCAACCTGCAACATCACCATGCCTTCTTCAGCGTAATCGAATAAACTTTGGTCGAGGCATAGTAACACATAACTCTTCAGCAGAGCGGGGTTTGTTTCGTTGAAGGGTAATGCACGACGGACTGCTTCGTAAGCCGGTTTCACCAACTTTTGCGAGCGCATAAACTGGGCCGCTTCAGCCACCAGCTGCCCCTGTGCCGGGGCCAGTTGAATGGCCTGCTCATAGGCCTTTCGGGCATCGGTGGGTCGTTTCGCGGCGGCAAAGGCACTGCCAAGCAGTCCGGCGACCATGGCCCGGTGCGCTGGAACAAAAAAGGCTTTCGCCAGCGAATCCGTAGCGGCAGCTTTCTTCCGGAACGACGCGATCTTCACCGCCGACAGATTTTCTGTTGACCGGGCAAAGGGTGTCAATTCGGCTGGTTTGCCCAATTGGCTCAGAATCATCTGGGCGTAAAAGTACTGGCGAGTTGCCAGGTAATCGTCGATCAGGCTAGCACCGGAAACAGTTTTTAAGCTGGCATCACCAATCGTTTCCCAGGTACGTCCCCGGTTAGCATCGTCGATACGGTACGTAACGTAAAACGACTTTTCCAGATCGGTTACGGGTTCCTTTTCAGCGTACAAAACCTGCTGAATGCCCCGTAGCGAACTATCTTGCCGAACTGCCATGCCCCACAATGGATGAGCCGTAGCCTGGTCGCCAGCTTTGGTCAACGCCACAGCCCGGTAAAAGGCTGACAGCGTATCGGTATTCGGCGCCAGTGTTTCGGCGGCCAGTTTATACAATCCCTGTTCGGTCTGCAACAAGCCAAGCGTTGTGCGGTAAACCGACGCGCGCTTTGGGTCGTTGATCGCCAACTGATTCAGCAGGTCGAACGCTTCGGGGTGTTGATTGGCCCGGTAACGGCCCACGGCTACCGCCAGCAACAGGTCATCCACCAACTCCTGATTGGCCGGATTGAGCGCCGCCTGCTGAAGTCGGTTCAGTAGCGTGCTATCGGGATTGGACGCCACAAAAGCGTAGTTGTACAACGAGGCGAACTGGCCGGCATCGAGCGCAGGATCGGGCGCGGCAGAAGCCAGCCAGCCGGGTGCATCGGGTGCTGTTGTATCACGCGGCGACAGGAGTCGCAAGGCCAGTTTGTTAGCCGCAAACGCCGGATCATCGCGCGTTTCCACCTGATCGATCAGAGCCGAGTCGGCTGCTACTACCTCCGGGTTTCGGGCATACAAGCCAAGCAGATTCGCCAACGGAACCTCATCCCGGCGGGTGTGGGCCACAGCCGACTGCGAATAATAATAAGCTGAATCGGCAATAGCCGTTTTGCCGTACAGATAGCCCAGGTTCGTTCGTAATTCGCCGCTATTGGGGAAGGTCTGGATACCCCGTTGCAACGTCTTGATCGATTCGAAAAACAGGTTCGTTTGCCGGTAGGTATCGCTCAGTCCCACAAACGCCTGGGGAGAGGGCTGTTTCAGGAGGGCTTTCGAGAAAAACAGTGCGGCGGTCGTCTGGTCGTTGCGGCCAAGCGCGATAGATGCCAGCGCATAATTGGCTTTGTGCTGCTGAAACTCTTCGGCTACCGATTCCTGATAATATGTCTGTGCCAGTTCGGTCTGGTTTTCGGCCAGGTAGGCGTCGCCCAACGCCGATAGCGTAGCGGCGTAGCCCTGCCGCACGGTGAAGTAGTTGCCGCCTCCTACCATTCCGACTACAGCTACCAGACCAGCCAGCCTGAACAGGGGCAGATCGGCAACACGGGCCTTATATACAACCCGATGAACAGGTAATTGCTGCTGATAGATGGGCCAGAAGTTCAGCACCGTGTAGAGCACAAAGGCCAGCCCCATTCCGAAGTGGGTATATACGATTGCATCTTCAAATACTTCGATCAGCGGGTCGTTGGCAGTGGCAAAAGCATAGGCCATGGTCAGCGTTGCCAGCGCGGCCACACCCAGGTACAGCCCTGCACCCGCCTCGCGAAACGAGAGCAACTCGCGCTGATCGACCAACCGGCGAAATCCCCAGATGCCCAGTACTATGGATACGCCAACGATCAGAAACGGACTGATGGTGAGCACCTCCCAATCGATCACCTTTGTATTCTGCAACCAGATCAGCAGCAGATTAAATAGATACAACAAGCTGATAAACAAAAAATTAAAGATACCGAGTGGCCTCCCCTGACTGGTACCCCGATTTTCGCGTCGGACACTGGTAAGCCAGACCATCCCCGCAATAATTTCGAAGCCGATAAATGCAATGAAGGCAACACTCAGCAAGACCAGGCCCGGCAAGGCATAGCTCAGCAACACCAGCGCCGGGTTGGCTACCGACGTACCCAGCGAAACAGCCACGGCTACAGCGACCATCACCCCCAGAAACGAGAGCAACCGGGTAGTGAAGCCCACATCGGTACGGAAGGCATTGAAGTAGAAGCTGAGCCCCCCGAACAGGCCGGTCAGCACCAGGAACAACCACTTACCCGAACCACCCGGCAACCCCAGCGTTTCGAACCGGCAGACAGCCAGCAAGAGAATAAACGCTCCCATCGCCAGGCGGTAGCGCAGCGTAGGCAGCCTACAGCTACCCGCCAGGGCGAACGCCAGCGCCACACACAGCCCCGCCACGGTAAGCGTAGCCACAAGCGGATACACCCGCATGGGCGAAGCGATAAACTGACCGGCCACCGTCTGTACCTGCCCTTGTATTGGGTACGTGAGCAGCCCATCAGTGAACTGATACAGGGTAGCAGGCAGGCCAACGAGCTCATTGAGGACGTCCCACTGCACCACGTTTTCGAGTCCGCGATACCCGGCCAGCCCCAACCAGCCAAGTGTTATAGTTACCAGAATAAGTCCGATCACGTACACGACACGCTCAGACTTTGTCCAGATTTTCCAGAATTGTAACGACATAATATACTAACGAAAAACGACCAGTGTGGCCGTATACAGCGCATAGCGTAGTATTGGCCAGCCAAGCCGCAAAATTGGCTCCTAGCAAGGCAACTCTACTATAAACTCGGTGAATTCACCCGATTCAGACACAAAATGCAGGTGGCCGCCATGCCCTTTGGTGATGATGTCATAACTCAGACTAAGGCCCAATCCGGTGCCTTTACCAGTGGGTTTAGTGGTGAAGAACGGCTGAAAAACCTTGCCACGTACCTCATCGGGAATGCCCATGCCGTTGTCGCGAATCCGAATCTGTACCTTATTCCCTACTCGTTCCGTCGTTACGGTTACCGTTGGCTGATACGTACCTAGCTCAGAAACGGCACATTGGGTACGCTCCTGAACGGCATGGAACGCGTTGATAAAGAGGTTCATCAATACCCGGCCCATGTCCTGCGGAATGACAGCGACTGCGGGCAGGTTAAGCGCAAAATGTGTAACAAGACTCACCTCAAACGTTTTCTCCTTGGCCCGGATACCATGATAAGCCAGCCGCATGTACTCATCGGTCAGGGTGTTCAGATCGGTAGATTCACGCTGGCCGGTACTGGCGCGGCTATGTTGCAGCATGCCCCGTACAATACTGGCTGCCCGCTGGCCGTGATGGCTGATTTTAGTGATATTCTGCTTAATGTCGTTGAGAATTTCTTTTTCCAGCTCAGCATCGCGCTCGCCAAGGGGGCGCTCATGTTCCTCGTCCAGTTCGGCAAGCAGCTCAACTGATACGTCGGAAAAGTTATTGACGAAGTTGAGCGGATTCTGAATTTCGTGGGCTACACCGGCCGTCAGTTCACCCAGGCTAGCCAGTTTTTCGCGCTGAATGAGCTGGTCCTGGGTAGTCCGCAGTTCCGTTAATGACTGATCGAGCGCGGTGGTTCGTTCGCTGACAAGTTGTTCGAGGGTTTCGTTCTGCCGGCCGAGTATCTGCTGCTTTTCCTGTTCCTGCGCCACCGTCTGTGCCGATAGGTGCTCTACTTCCTGTAGCTTGTGCTCCAACGACCGAAACGTGCGGGTGTATTCCTGCACCAACGATAACGACAGTCCCACAGGGATACTGAACAGGGAGACAAAAAATAGCAGAAATATGGGCGCTAACACCAGATCAAAGGTGATACCCAACGAGTCTATCTGGCTGGCAATGGCCCCGACTATAGCAACACCCAATACCCCAAGTATGCAAAAAATGGCCAGCTTCAGCGATTTCCAGGGTAGCCGCGCATCGGCTTCTTTACGTTTGCGGCCAATCCAGCTCAGCCGTACGTAATCGATAAACACCAGAATAAACGGAATGCCGTCTGTGTATTCGGGCACCGGCCCAATTATGGCCCGATATACCAGATCAAGCGTTAGCAACCCAACAAGGCTATAGAAAAACCAACCTGCCCGCTTGTTCAGGTATTGGTACACCCCCCACAGAAACAGGGCATTAGATACCCGGAAGGAAATTTTGCCCGTTAACTCCACCAGAGAGTCAAGTGTCAGGTTGGGTGTAATATCACTGAGATAATCACACAGAAAAGAAACCGCAAATGCCAGCATCGCCCAAAACAGGGTACGATTGATACGTTGCGTGCGGTTGGCGCGGAAAAACAGAAAATGAAGCAGGCTCAACGTTCCGAAAATGCCTACGCTCAGAAAATCGACCGATGTTCCAAATTCCTCCGACAGCAGATGATCAGTAGCGACTTCATCGGTTCGCATGATCGAGAACTTGATGGCCGGTTCGCCTAATTCGGCAAAGAAGACCGGGTCTTTCCGGAAGGCATACCGCACAGCCAGCATGTGCAGATTCGTATCTGCGATTGGCAGTGGTATAAATTTCAGTATCCGCTGCGATCCCCCGGAATCAATGCGCGAAGGGATGAGTCGGGTTAATAAACGACCATCAAGGTATATATCTGAACGGCCAAACTGACTAACAACCAGGGCAAGCGATTCGTACTTTATTGGCTTGTTGGATTTCACCAGAAGCCTGAACCAGCCCTTTTCGCGTTCCCAAAGTGCTTTATTACGCCGTATTGCATCACCCGGCAACCCAGCGGCTGTCCAGTGACGATCCATGTAAGCGGGGCTAGCCCACTGAGCGCTGTCGCCCGCCTTGAATCGCCAGTTAGACTTATTCAGATTGACATCCCCCCGCAGCTGAAATGGCTTTCGTCCGTATAATGAGTCACTAGTCTGACGGTTCATCAACGCTACGCTATCGACCTTTGAAGGCACCTTGACCGTCTGTCCGTAAACGAGATCGACTACCAGCAGGAAACAAATAAGTAAACTAGCCCTTACCATACCGACAAGATACAATGCGAAACTCATCGCCAGCTTACCCTGTTTTATTTACCGTTTTCAACGGCAGCCAGCACACGTTTGATCAGTTCATTAGGGCTGCCGTTATGCCAGCGCCACACAATGACCATGTCGTGTTCAGGGTCGATCCAGACAGTATTTGAGCCCGCACCCAAGGCCGCAAAACTCGTCGACGGTGCATCCGGCCAGGGTTTCTTTCCCGATGCAGCATTACCCGTATTCAACCACCACAGGTAGCCGTAATCAGGACCAACCGCGTTGCCGGTAGTAGCCTGCTTTACCCAGTCGGCCGACACGATCTGCCGGTCTTGCCAGCGCCCATTCTGTTCAATCAGGTAGCCGAACCGGGCCAGATCGCGGGCGCTGATTCGCAGGCCACCACCCCACCGGGTTCCTCCGCTTACCGATGGCATCTGCTTTCCATCGACCTCGGCAACGGCCGTTGGGTACGGTATATATTGCCACGTACCTGAGGCACCAATCGGGTTCATGATCTCATCGCGCACAACCTCAGGGAGCGGCTTTTTCCACAGCCTGAGCAGGGACAACGCCATGCGATTAATCCTCACGTCATTGTATTCGTAGAACGTACCTGGCTGTTGCAGCGTACGCGGTTTACGCTCACCCCGCCCGAAGGCTTCCTTACCCACAAAATCGCTGTTTTTACCCCACAGTTCGCCCTGCCACTCGCTGGTTTGCCGCAGGTGCTGTTCCCAGGTTATGGCCCGGTTCTGCTCCGAATCATAGCCGCCGTCGCGGATCAGCTTCGCCACGGGCTGGTTGATATCCGGAATCAGGCCCCGCTCGTGAGAAATCCCAACCAATGTCGACAGTACACTTTTGGCAACGCTGTAGGTTGGGTCAACGGCGCGGGTATCGCCCCACTCGGCCACGATGTAGCCATGCCGCAGAATGAGGCCGTTAGTGGCGGCTCGGCTTGTTGGCATGGGCCCCAACAGCTTACCAAAGATCTCTTCCTGCGTCGAAAAGTCGGGCTTCATCTGAGTTGTCTCCTGGGTTTTGGCAAAGGCCACGGCCGAGTCGAGCAGAGCGGGATTCATGCCTGCCTTTTCCGGGGTCATGCGCGCCCAACTGTCGCCTTTGGGTGGAAAATAAGGCGTCGGCGACGTACCTGGACGGTGGCAGGCAACCGCCAGCGACAGCAGCAGAAAACTGATCAGTAAACGAAATGTATAATGCATTGACGTCATGTATTACTTTTTGTTACAAGCCCTCAGTTGCTAGTTTCCGGCAAACTAATGCTATCAAGAAGAAGCCGCACGCAGCGGAGGCTGGTGCGGCTTCAGTATAAATGAACAAACGGCCAATCGGAACGACAGCCATCGACTGCTTACAACGGTTTACTAGCGAAGGTTTCGAACAAAGCGCCGCATGGTTTCGCGGTAGATCTGTTCGGTAGCCTCCAGCGACTGTTGGTGACGAAGCAACGCTCCGAGCATAATGATGCCATGCGAGGTAGCCCACCACTCGAAATAAAGCCGGCGAATGGCATCGGTCGACTTCGGAATGAAGCTAAATATGATGCGGCACACAATCTCGTTTACAGCCTTAATCTCGTCCGATTCGGCGAGTGGGGCGGTGCAGTTGGCACCTTCCAGGTTATACATCACCTGGTAGAGTTCAACTTGCTGAGTGGCAAACTTCCATTGCACCAACGATATTTCATACAACAGCTTCTCCGGGTCCCGGTATAGTTTCACCAACCGTTCGTACTCAGTACGAAGGTGACGAAACCCCTCGTTACGAATTTCGTCGAGTAGCCGGTCTTTGCTGTCGAAGTAGTCGTATACAACGGGGGCACTGTAGTCTATGGCGTCAGCAATTTTGCGAATCGAGACAGCCTGCCAGCCTTCACGACGGGCAATATCTTTGGCGGTGTGGAGAATACCCGCCCGCGTCTGTTCGCGGGTGCGCTGTTTGCGCTCGACTACTTCCATAATAGGTCAGATTTGTTAACGGTGTTAATCTGGCTGAAAGTTAGCCGTTTATCTGGATTTTTCCAGTTGATAAAAATTATTTATCAACTTTTTGTCATCAGTCTACAATAAACAAGCGTGTCATTTCAGCCGCTTTTTCGCGCAGTATAATTTTCCAGCGTTCAAATAGCGCTTTTCACGGCCAGCAACCAGACGCCTTCGTCACCCACCTGATAGGCATCGCCCTCGACCGTTCCGTAGCAGGCCACCGGCTCAAGGCCGGCCTGGCTGAACAATCCGGCTAGGTCCGCTACCGTGTACACGTAGTATTGGGCTGTTCGGTCAACTACCTCCACGCCCGTTTCGCTTCGTTTGTAATACGTCAGGTGTTGCTCCACACAAGCCGTGAGTGGATCATACTGATTGTCGACCAGCACCTGTATGTCGTCGCCAACGGGTAACCAGGCACGCTCCTGAAAATCGGGCAGGAAACTTTCAGCCACCATACCCGACTGCGCCAGAAAACGGCCGCCCGGCTCCAGCAAATCGGCAATCCGCTGCAGGAAGGTCAGCATCTCGGCGCGGGGGAAAAAGCATAGGCTGTTCCCCAGACAGTAGGCTGCCTGAAACGACGCTGCCTCGCCCAGCGTAGCCGGGTCGACGGTCATGAAGTCGCCTGCCACGACGGTCAGGGCCAGCTTCTTGCGACCCACGGCAGCTTTCAGCTCGGCAATTGATTCATCCGAAATATCGACGCCAACAACCTGCGCGCCCATCTTCGCCAGCGGTAACGCATGCCGACCATAGCCGCAGAACACGTCGAGCACGCGGTCGTCAGGTCCGAATTCGAGTGATTCGACAATCCGTTCGAGTTCGAGCTGCGTCTGCTCATCAGTCTGCGCAGCTTTCCACGCTTCCTGCGGCAAGCCGGTAAAAAAATCAGAATACCAGGACATAAGCGAGCGAGCATAACTAGACAAACGGGGGATTGGCAGCGTCACCATCAGTCACCCGTTCGCCTGGTTATGCCTTAATTTAAAACGGCTTTAACAGCATTAAAATCAGGTACGTTGCCGGCGTTTTCAAGCACCTCAGCGTATTTGATCTGGCCAGCTTCGTCGATCACGAACGCAGCACGCTTGCTAACACCCTTCATGTTCATCACGAAGTTTTCGTATAGGGCACCGTAAGCCTCCGACACGTCTTTGTTAAAATCAGACAGCAACGGGAACGGCAGATTCTGTTCTTCCTTGAACTTCGCCAGGGTAAACGGCGAGTCGACCGAAACGGCCAGAATCTCAGCGTTCAGATTAGTATAGGTGTGCAGGTTGTCGCGCATCTCGCATAATTCGGCGGTACATACGCTGGTGAATGCCATTGGAAAAAATAGCAGCACAACGTTTTTGCCAGCGTAATCGCTGAGTGAAACGGGTTTATTCTCCGATGAAAAAAGCGTGAAAGTGGGGGCAGTCTGCCCGGTTGCTAAGGCCATGTTGACGAATTGGGTGATACGTGTTAGTCTGAAAGCGCAAAGGTAGTTGCAAACAAGGCAACTGCCCGACCCCGTAACCCGGACTTTAATCCGTTTTTTGCCAGACCAGAACAGCCTAAAGCCCGGGTTATGGGATCAGGCGCAAAGGTGTTTGTCGGACTTGTGTATGTTTGCAACCTCATTCCCGAACAGTCTGAAGCTGATTCAGTAGAATTAATCGTTATGCAAACACATTGGGGCATTGACCTTGGCGGTACCAAAATTGAAGGCGTAATCCTCTCGTCGCCCTCACCAGACGCGGTTGTCATTCGCAAACGGATAGACACCGAGGCACATCTGGGCTACGAGCACATTGTCAGTCGCATTAAACTGCTGGTCGACCAGCTAAAGGCGGAAACAGGCTACGTACCTGACCACATCGGCTTTGCCACGCCCGGCACCCTCGACCCGGCAACGCAGACAATGAAGAACTGCAATACCACCTGCCTGAACGGAAAGCCACTCAAACAGGCACTAACCGATCAACTAGGCGTTCGGGTATCGCTGGCCAATGACGCCAACTGCTTTGCCCTGGCCGAGGCTACGCTGGGTGCTGTACCGGGTGTAGTGTCTAATTTTCAAATGATGTTTGGCGTCATTATGGGCACTGGCGTTGGCGGCGGTGTAGTCGTGCGCGGGCTCGATGGTCGGCCGTTCGTCATCAACGGGCTGCACGGCATTGGGGGTGAGTGGGGCCACAACATTCTGGAAGAGAACGGCCATGCCTGCTACTGCGGCAAAAGCGGCTGCAATGAGCAGGTGCTGGCCGGCCCCGCACTGCAACGGTTTTATCTGGAGCAATGCGGTGAAAAACGTACCATGAAAGAGATCGTTGAGCGGCACCGCGCGGGCATCGACCCGGCAGCTTCAGCCACGATGGAGCGCATGCTGGAATACTATGGCCGATCGATCTCCACGCTTATCAACGTGCTCGACCCCGACGTGATCGTTCTCGGCGGCGGTGTAGGCAACATCGACGAGCTGTATACGGAAGGCTACGAACGCATCAAAAAATACATCTTCAACAACGGAGTCGTTAAAACGCCTATCCTCCGCCCTAAGCTCGGCGACAGCGCAGGCGTCTTCGGCGCGGCTATGCTGTAGTGCTGGTTTGCCGTTTGTTGTTTGGGGTTGCTCCGCTAAACCACGAAATGGTCGATCAGCAGCGCAACCACAAACAGCAAACGGCAAACCCAAAACTCCCCTATTCCCATGAAGCCTCTATTAACCTTACTACTCACGACCTTGCTCGCTTGTTCGGGCGAAAAAAAGGCGGAGCAAGCGGCCGGCACCGAGCAATCGGTGACCTACGATCAGGTGGCGGCAGAGTCAGCGGCGGTGATGAACCAGCTGCATACTGCCGCGCGCGAAATCAACAGCGCGTGCCCCGTTCAGATCGATGCCGCCACCCGACTCGATAGCGCACAGGTGCTATCAGAAACGGCCCTGCAATTCAACTACACCCTGACCTCGTCGAGCCGCGATGAGATCGACATGAGGCAACTGGAAGCCAACACCAAACCCGGCCTAATCGAATCGGTGAAGACCAATAGCGCTATGACTGATCTGCGCGATCACAGCATCACGATGGTCTATAATTATCGCGATAAAAACGGCGAGTTTCTGCTGAAGATACCTGTTACACCCGCCGACTACGCCAACTAACTGCGCCTTACGGAGTAGGCTGTATCTGGCGCTACCAACGCCGTTTCTTGGCCTGCCCCGGGGGCAAACCACCATATCGGCCGTTCTTGTACCATCCTTTGTGTTTTCCGTTGTCGTGCGGGCGGTTAGGTCGGTCATACACCAACACTGGCCTTGGCGCACAGGCCGCCAGCAACATCGACAACAGGAGCGCATAGATAAGCGGGCGTTTCATACGTTGATTCGTTTATACCTATCCTAACGTACCCAGCAGCCATCTCCGTATCTATTCCCCAGCCGCACGTCTGGAGGGAATACACTCAGCCGGACTTGTCACCAACTAAAAACCCCCTCCGAATATCAGAGAGGGTTTCTTTACCAAGAGTGACATTTTATGAAGCAACCGGCTTGTGACCAATTGGCATCAGATGAATAAGCAAAGGTGAGATTGGGTAATCGGTCTCATCATTCGTTTCTACAGGTTTGTGATTGTCAGGCAGGAGAGCAGCATTTGCCTGTCTGCTCCCCTGCATTACTAGAACAGATACCGGGCACCAAACTGAAACTGGCGGGGCGTACCAGCATTGCGCTGCACGATACCGCTACCCGCCGGACCCACCTGAATCTGGTTACTCTGCGTTGCATTATTTGAATACCCGCTGAGGTTGTTTGTATTCAATACGTTGAAAATATCGGCCCGGATTTCAACGCGCTGACCCGTGCTCATCTTCAACGGCAGCGTATACTGCGCGCTTACGTCGATCACTTTCGACCAGGGTAATCGGTCTGAATTGCGGCTCTCGCCCGGCTGGCGGTCTGAGTTACCCACATACGCATCACCAAAGGCACCGCCGTCACCGTTCAAATCGTTGGTTGTCAGCGCCTGGCCATTACTGCCCAAAATCGGCCGGTTTTGCGCGTCAACGATCACGTACCTGGCGGCATTTGGAATCCGGTTGATTGGCTGGCCGCTCTGAATCAGGGCCGCCGCCGTCAGAGTTAGCTGCTGACCAACGTAGTAATTAAAAATTCCGTTGATAATGTGCGTCCGGTCGTTGATGCTCGGTGCCCATTCGGCGTCGAAATTATTGGCGTCCATTGCCCGGAAGTTCACATCTTCGGTGTTGTTGTACAGCCGCGACAGTGTGTAGATCAGCCGGTAGGCGTAGGGTGCACTCCCCCGGTTTTTCTGCACGTTCAGGCTCAGGGCTGTATAGCGCGAGCGGCCGGCCGTTTCGGTCATTACCACACTTTGGGCGGCTCCGGCCAACACCTGACCGTTCAGCAAACCTGCGCCATTTACAATTGGTAATGGGCGCGACGCATTAGCAACGTCCGACGAACGGGCGGTACCGTTGCGGGCGCTTATGCCGTAATCATACGGGGCAGGGGCGTTCAGGTTGCGCGTCCGGAAGAGGTTGTACGATTCGTTGTAAACGGCGTCGGCGTAAATCAGCACGTCGTCGTTGACCTGATACTGGTAGCCCAGCGTGCTCTGAATGGTATACGGATTCTGGTAGCCGTTGGGGTTCAGAATGCGCCGCTCACCGCTGAACAGGTTGCGCTGCCCGGCAAACGACGAGGCAGGTGGCCCCTGCAAATACCGGATCGGTACGCCAGCGTTGTTGCTGCCGCCCACGCTCAGATTACCATCAAACGTAACGCGGTTCAGGTCGGTGTTAGCCGGCAGAATACCCCGATCGATAAAGTACTGAAGTTCGCGTTTGAAGTCTGTGCTTGTGTTGTTCTGCTGCAGCGCATCGCTGTAGATGGTGTACAGAATCTTGTCGTAGAACACACCCACGCCACCCCGTACAGTCGACCGGGAACTGACCTTATAGTTGGCGCTAAACCGGGGCGCTATGTTGTTGGCATCACCAGTTGCGGCACCACCCTTGCTCAAGTTGTCGTAGTCATAACGTAGCCCGAGCGTCAGGTTCAGGCTTGGGCTGGCGGCCCACTGATCTTCAACGTACCCGGTTACAATGTTCTGCGTGGTACCAAACGAGGCAGGGCGCAGTTCAACCGAATAACCCAGCACCTGAGCATCGGCCGGAATATCGCTCACATTCAGGTTGCTCCCTAAGCGGCGTTCCTGAATAGCCGCCAACTGGCTGGCCGTCAGCCGTACGGTGTAGCTGCCATTAGGGTTGCCGCCGCCAAATAACTGATGCCGCGCCGAAATCAGCTCAGCTCCCGCCCGGATGGTATGATTGCCCCGGTAAAACGACACTTTCTGCTGAAACTGCATCGTATTCTCATGCGAATCGAAGAGGTAACCGGGGTGACCCAGGTACGCAATACCAACACCCGTGGGGTCTTGTACCGTTACGTCTGGGCTGTTGGGGTTAACCGGCCGGGCGTAGTTCCAGCGGAAGCTGCTGTACTGCAGATTTGTTTCCGACGAAAAACGGGCGGTCGAGTAGGTGTTGCGCGACGCAATCAGCACCGAGTTACGGTCCTGCGCGTTAGCCGCTGAGGGGAAGGCAATGCCGCCCGTCAGCCCACCCGCCTGCCGACCAATTGCCACCTGACCGACGTTCACCCGAAGTGACGACTTGAACCGGTCGCTCCAGAACTGATCCAACTTACCCGATATATACGTGAACCGGTTGGTACCCCGGATGGTCTCGTTTACACCTAGTTGCGGCGTCGTCAATAAGTTATCTTTAATGTCGGTTGTATGCTCTACGTTCAGGTAATAAAACGTCTTGTTCTTCACCAGGGCACCGCCAATGCCGAAGCCCGCCTGGTACCGCTGAAAGCCATCTTTCACCTGGTTACCCGACAAATCGCGGAGGGGGTAACTCGTCTGCGCATCAACCACCGAGCCGGGGCGGGTCAGGAAGAATACTTCGCCCGTTGTGTTGTTGCTGCCCGATTTGCTGGTGATGTTGATCACGCCGTTGCCCGTGTTACCAAACTCGACTGAGTAGTTGTTGGTCAGCACCGATACGTTGCGGGTGAACCCGATCGGGATGGCGAATTTCTGCCCACCCAGGAACCGCTCATTGTTGTCCATCCCGTCTATAAGGTAGTTGTTGAACAGGCCGTTGGCACCGTTGATGCTCACGTTGGGCGCTTCCGGGTAAAAGCCCGTTGCCTGGCTTACGTTGGGCAGCCGGTACAGCACCCGCGTAATATCGCGTCCTTCAACGGGCAGTTCTTCCACCTGTTTGATCGTCAACTGCGACGCCACTTCGGCGTTGACAGTGTTGATCTGCGTGGTGCTTCGGCCACGTACCTGCACCTCGTTCAGATTTACTTCGCGTTTTGAAGGCAATTGCAGTGATACGCTCTGCCGGGCGTTGGCTCGTAGCACAATGTTGTCGGCGGTGCTTTCCAGGTACGTGGCATCGGCGTTGGTAAATACCCGATAAACGCCATTCAGCGACACCGATCCAAACGTAACCTGCCCGTTGCTGTTCGTGATAGCCTGCCGACTAACACCGATCGATGGGTTTTCAAGGTAAACGGTGATACCGGAAATAGCCCGTTGCCGTGTCAGTTCGCGGACCGATACATCGATGTCGGTAACCTGCGCCAGGGCAGCAAGCGTGGAAATCCCCCAAAGGAGAAAAGTAAGTAGCGTATTTTTTTTCATAGATAATGTAACCCCATTGACCATGAGGCAAACGGACAAGTCCATGATCGACATGATCACAGATGAACTAGGGTGAAAAAATGAAGGAAGCTTACCGCAACGGTGGAGCCCGTAAACCAGCAAGGGCCAGAGAACGCAATAAGATGGAAATTGGGCGGGCAGCAAACGGACCCACCGTTACCGGGCGCAACGCCTCGGCCAGTTGGCGCAGCCAGGTACGTGCCCCAACTGCTTCGCTTAACCGAACATCCGGACGGGTGTTCCAGTCGGATCGGCAAGGCGACAGTAGCACTGGTTGCTGACCGTGCTGGTGCAGAAACTGAAAAAGCGAGGCCGACAGCTCTGTTGTTTGCCAGGGCAGATTGGTCAACGCCTGTGCGTTCGTCAGCAGCGCCTGGTTCAGGCCCGTCAGGTACACACCGCCGCGTGCATCGGCCCCAACGGGAATGGCTCCTGCCTGAAGGGCGCGGGCCGCTTCGGTCAGGTCAGACGGACGCAGGGCTGGGCAGTCGTTGCCAATACAGATCACCGACGAATAGCCCAGTTCAAGCACGGCCTGAACCGCCTGCCGGAGTTGAGTTCCGAACGTACCGGCGTGGTTGATGGGCAATTCATGCGACACGACTGCTGGTAGGCCCGCCGCTCGAATTTTGGCCAGCGTCAATTGTTCGAGCGAATGCCATACCCGCTCACTGCGAGCCACAGAACCAGCCAGCGGCTTGCGCCGGGCCTCCTGTGTCGCTGAGAGCGAGAAGAGCAAAACCGCAACGGAACTGGCAGACGTGGACATAAAACAGGAACAGATATACTAAGAAACTACTATAGGCCAGTAGTGTTGCATTTACTCACTTTTTAGGCATGATAAACCGGGCGCTTATGACACCTACGGCAAAAAATACCCGCTGGATTTTAACCCCCTTAGCCTCCAATTCAGTCTATCTCTCCGACCGGGGAATAGGTAACGTATAGGGTTAACAGTTTCTTGATTTGGCACTTTGCATTGCCGTCGTATATTTGAAACCGCTACCTCAATAAGTTTGCGTTACCCAGTTTTATTTTAGTTATTATACGACAAATAGTGCGCTCACTGTAAGTCGACTGGCGCGCTCTTTATCTGTTAGTTAGCCTATCAGCAGTATCATCCATACTCATTGAAAGAGATGGGCGAATCTCCTGCATAGTCACCCCTCCTCGTCACATGAAAGTTTCCCCGTCAGAGCCTTTTCAAGTTGTTTATTCTTTACTCGAACACGAATACCTGGGTTACCTGATCGAGGCATTTGTGGTTCGGCTAAATGCAAAAGGTGAACTGACGCTCCAGACCCAGAGCCTGTCACCGCAAAACGTCCGCGAATTTTCGGCTGGCCTCGACGAGCGCGATTTCGAACTGGTGCGGCTGACCGATTACATCTGCCAGGATACACTACTGCGGCGATTCAATACCAAGAAATGGTCGGTCGTCGATTTTTTTCTGCGTGTATATGACCCGCAAAAAGGCGACAAGGTGATGCAGGAGGCCATTGCCGATTATGTGCAGCGCACTAAAGCGCAGATTCTACCACTGCTGGCTGGCAAACCGATCTTCCTGATGACTCACGACGGCGATCCGGTGGGCGATCCGGTTACGTTCATGCCTGAACCGGCACGGGTTTATTTTCATTTTGTGCGCAACGAAGAGGCTACGCATTACTTCCCCATTATCCGCTACCCGCTTGCCGAACGCGATCCGCAACCGGGTTCACCTACAACCGAGCGCGTTGAATTCCAGCACCGGAATGCCATGCTCCTGTGCGACGACCCGGCCTGGCTGCTGGTGAAGAACAAGCTCTACCACTTCGCCAAACTCTCGAAAAACGAACTGTCAGCAGGTATCGATGTCGACGGCAAAAAGCTGCGCCCCTTTTTGAACAAGCAGCATATCGTGGTGCCGAAAAGCATGGAGGCGCAGTATTACGAACGCTTCATTGTGCCCCTGATTGCGCAGTACGACGTCTTCGCCAAAGGGTTCGAGATCCGATCTACCTCGCTCGAACCCATACCGGTGCTTACCCTCTCCGAGCAGGTGAGCAGTCAGCAGCGTGTAGCGGCGTCGCCCGCGCTTTTTGGCGACACGCTGGTGGCCGAAGACGATGAGTCGGCCAGTAACGAGGTGGTGCTCGATCTGTCATTTCAGTACGGTGACTTCACCTTTCGATTCAACAGCTTCGCCAACTCATCGAACGTAAGCCTCGAAAAAGTGGGCGACGACTATGTATTCCATAAAATACGGCGGGAGCTAAAGACAGAACGGAATCGGTTTACCCAGCTCCGGGAACAGGGCCTCGACCTGCGCAACGGGCGGCTGGAACTCCCCAAGGCGCAGGCATTTACCTGGCTGGCTGAACACCGCGCAGCGCTAGACGAAGCCGGTTTCCAGGTACGTCAGAATGCCAGCGACACCCGGCGCTATTTCCTGGGTTATTCGAGTCTGGATATTTCGATTCGTGAAACACGCGACTGGTTCGATATTTACGCCAAAGTTCGTTTTGGCGAGTTTGAAATCCCCTTTATCCGGTTGCGGTCGCTGATTCTGGCCCGCAAACGGGAGTTTGCCCTGCCCAACGGTGAAATTGCGGTTATCCCGGAGGCGTGGTTCACCAAGTATGCCGAACTGGTGGGCTTTATGGAGCATCCGCCTGTCGACGGGCCGGGCAGCGACGAGCAGGACCAGTTAGGCGACCGGCTGGTCTTACAGAAACACCATCTGGCGCTGGTGCAGGAATTGGATAATGAGTCACTGGCCGAAACGGTCATCAGCCGGCGGCTCGAAGGCCTGCGCGAATTTGAGCGGATCGACGAGGTGCCCATGCCCGCTGGGTTTGTGGGTACGTTGCGACCCTATCAGAAAGCCGGTTACGACTGGATGAACTTCCTGCGCCAGTATCACTTTGGTGGTTGCCTGGCCGACGATATGGGTCTGGGCAAAACCGTAATGACCCTGGCGCTACTGCAGGGGCGTAAAGAAACGAACCTGGATACCCGCGGCCCTTCCCTGCTGGTAATGCCCACGTCGCTGATCTACAACTGGGAACTGGAGGCCCGTCGCTTTACGCCTGATCTTAGGGTGCTCGTCTACACAGGTACGTATCGCGATAAAAACACGGCGCTCTTTAACGAGTATGATTTGATTCTGACCTCATACGGCATTGTCAGGATAGACATTGATCTGTTGAAAGACTACCGGTTCGACTACGTGATTATGGACGAGTCGCAGGCGATCAAGAACCCAAACTCGCACATTACGCGGGCAGTGATGCAACTCAACTCGGCCCACCGGCTTATTTTGACGGGTACGCCGCTCGAGAACAGCACGATGGACCTTTGGACGCAGATGACGTTTATCAACCCTGGTTTGTTGGGGAGCCAATCGTTTTTCAAAAACACGTATCAGTTACCCATCGAAAAACGCGGCGACGATCAGAAGCTGCAAAAGCTTTACAGCCTGATTAAGCCGTTTATGCTGCGGCGCAACAAAAAGCAGGTAGCCACTGATTTACCCTCGAAGGTGGAAACGGTCCTGTACTGTGACATGACGCCCGAGCAATCGACGACCTACGAAGAAGCTAAGTCGTATTACCGCAACCTGATTCTCGATCATATCGAGAAAGATGGACTGGCCAAATCGCAGATGGTGGTATTGCAGGGCCTAACCAAGCTGCGGCAGATCGCGAATCATCCCCGCCTGGTCGATGCTACCTACGAAGGCGATTCGGGAAAGCTCGACGACGTGCGGATGCGGCTGGAGATTGCCATCAACGAAGGGCACAAAATATTGGTCTTCAGCCAGTTCATTAAGCACCTGGCCGTTATCAGGCAGTACCTCAACGAGAAGAACATCACCTATGCGTACCTGGATGGCGCCAGCACCGACCGCCAGGAGCAGGTAGCCCGTTTCCAGACCGACGATACGGTACAACTCTTTCTAATCTCCCTAAAGGCCGGGGGGCTGGGGCATAACCTGACCGCCGCCGATTACGTGTTCCTGCTCGATCCCTGGTGGAACCCTGCCATTGAAGCTCAGGCCATTGACCGGGCTCACCGTATCGGGCAGCAGAAGCCGGTATTCACCTACAAGTTCATTACTAAGAACAGCGTCGAAGAAAAAATTCTGGCGCTGCAACGCAGTAAGCTACGCCTCGCCAGCGAGCTCGTCACCACGGAAGACAGCTTCATGAAATCGCTGACTAAAGAAGACGTACTGGTGTTGCTGGATTAAGTTGATTTTTGGCGTAACGCCAAACTGACTAAATCGACTCGTTAGGTTGATTCCCATCCACGGCTAGTTGATCATTGGCAAAAATAAGCTCACGAATACGGTGCGCCCGGTCGAGTGCTTCTGCCGACTGCGCCCGGAATTTTTCGGCAGCTTCAGCTTGCCCGGCTTCGGCCAGCCGGTCGGCCGCCTGATTGAGCAACAGGATACTTTCTTCCAATCCCCGTACCGATTGCCACATTGTATCTTCAATGGCTTTGGTAACGTCGGCTAGTAGCGTGCTGGCCGTGTACGAGTGCCCCGTATGGCACCGATACCGGATAAGGTGGCCTTCCTGAAAACTAACCAGGGCGCCATTGCATTCCGGGCAGGTAAGGGGCGTTAATGCCCCCATCGATAGAATACCCCGATCGAAAGGGCTCACCTGCGCAGCCACATCGACCTCTGTTTTTATACGATTTAGTTCATCATCCACGAGCAGACGATCGGCTAAGTTTTCATTCGGTTCGGGTCCGTCAGCGATAGGCTCACTTGTTAACTGAATGAGCAGTTGAGGAATCTCAGCTAAAGGAACAACATAATTTACATCCACATACTCCAGCACACTCTCAGGCATACTGGAATACATGGCATCATCTGGCTGTTGCACAATACTTACCCCGCCAAGCCGGTTAACTGTCCACATGCCCGACGTACCATCATTGAGCAAACCCGTTAACACCACGCCAATCACCCGCGAGCCGAAGCTGTAGGCGGCCGAGCGAAAGAGCGCATCAATCGATGGGCGGAACCGATTTTCTTTAGGCCCTTTCCGGACCAGAATATAACCAGCCTGCTGTTGACTGGCTTCTTCTTTTTCAATGAGCAGGTGATGGTCAGGTGGGGCAATGTAAATCCGACCGGGCAGTATGGGGTCACCATCGTGCGGGTGTACCGCTTCGAGCGGCCCACATCGGCTTAGAATGGCAGGCAACATACTGGTCGTATAGGCAGCCAAGTGCTGAACAACGAAAATTGAACCCGAAAAATCAGCCGGCAAGTGGCCAACCAATTCCTGCAACGCACTCACTCCGCCAGCCGAAGAGCCAATGACCACAATATCTCGTTTCGACATGCAATTAGTTAATCTTATCTTTTCCAATTGTCTAATTAAACGCCAAACTACTCTGCCCAATAAGTAGACAATGAGACAACGGTTTTTTGCTACGATATACTTCTAATTCAACAGATATTTATCTGTTGAATTAATAAATTTATAGAACCGTAAACATATACATCGATCAGTTCCGCAGCATGCCACTAAACGACCAGTCAGATAGAGCAGTAACAACAACTACTCAAATTCCAATTGTGGCTATTGGCGGTTCAACGGGCGGGCAGGAAGCGGTAGTAGATTTACTCACTACCCTGCCCGGCACAACCGGTTTTGCCTTCGTCTACGTTCAACACCTAAACCCCAGTCACGATAGTTACTTAGCCAGCATATTAAGTCACGCAACGGCTATGCCCGTCATTGAGGCAGCCAATAACATGCCTGTTCAGCCGAATCACGTTTATGTGATGCCCCCTAACCGGGAGTTGGAAATTCAGGACGGTATATTGATTCTGGCCCCGCGCCTTCGTACGATTCATATGCCCATCGACCGGTTTTTCATTTCGCTGGCCGGCCGGCAGAAAGTAGGCTCCGTGGCCATTCTGCTCTCGGGCATGGCCACCGATGGCACGCTTGGCCTGAAAGCGGTGAAGGTAGCCGGGGGGATTACCATGGCGCAGGACATTACCGCCCAGTTCCAGACCATGCCCAAAGCCGCCGTTGCCGAAGGGGTGGTCGATCTGATCCTGTCGCCGAAGGCAATGGCCAATGAACTGGTCCGCCTCAGTCAGCGCGCCGATGATTTGCGCCAGACAACCGAAGACGACGAGCCCGACGAGGAACCGGAAGAAAGCGCTGATGAGGACTTACCCTTCAGCAACACCGAAAGCGATGAGGATATTCGCCCCATTATTCAGTTGATTCACCGGGCTATAGGCGTCGACTTCAGCCACTACAAAGTGACAACAATTCGGCGGCGCATTATCCGTCGGATGTTGCTCTATAAACTCGACAACTTAACGGATTACACCCAGTACCTGCGCGAGCACCCGGCCGAAGCACGGGTGCTTTACAACGACCTGCTTATCAACGTAACGACGTTTTTTCGGGATCAGGAGGCAATGGCCTACATGGGTAAGGTGTTGTTGCCCCAGCTCATCAAAACCATGTCGCCACGCGAACCACTGCGTATATGGGTTCCCGCCTGCTCAACGGGCCAGGAAGCGTATTCGCTGGCCATGTTGCTGCTGGAAACCCTGGGCGAAGGGACGGCCAGCCCGCCCATTCACATTTTCGCCACCGATCTCAGTGAGCCCGCCATTACGAAGGCCAGGCAGGGTGTCTACACAAAAAGTGAGGTAATAGACATATCCCCCAAGCGGCTACAGCGGTTCTTTACTAAAATAGATGATCAATATCGCATTCATAAAACCATCCGCGATTTGTGCGTGTTTGCACCGCACAACCTCTTCAAAGATCCGCCTTTTTCCCGGCTTGATCTGATCAGCTGCCGCAATCTGCTGATTTACCTGAACAGTCATTTACAACGAAGAGCATTTTCTACGTTTCACTACGCACTGAAGCCTAACGGTTATTTGCTCTTGGGCAAATCTGAGACGGTGAGCGCCTCCGCTTCGTTGTTTACGGCGGTTGAAAAAAACTTTCGTGTGTATACCCGCCGGAATGACGGGAACAGTGTTCCACCCGGCCAGATCTCAATAGATCGTAATGGTAATCGCACGAGCCCGAACCGGTCAACAACGGAACGGATCGATATTATGGATAAGAAAGGGTATTCGCCTAAAAATGCAGGTAACGACCTCAACAAAGTAGTAGACGGGCTACTACTCAGCCAATACGTACCTGCTTCCGTAGTGGTCGATCAGGAGTTGGAAATCCTTCAATTCAGAGGGTCAACAGGTCTGTTTTTAGAGCCGGCCCCAGGCAAGGCCAGCCTGAATTTACTAAAAATGGCCCGGCCCCCCCTTGCGTTTGAGTTGCGTAACGCCGTACACAAAGCGCACAAGTCTGGCATGCCGGTTCGTAAAACAGGGCTTACCCTCACGGTAAACGGGCATGTACACCAAGTATCGATCGAAGCCGTTCCGCTCACATCCGAAGGTGAAACACGCCTGTTTCTGGTCCTCTTCACGGAAGAAACGATCGTAGTGGCGCCCGAAAGCGGTTCAGAGGGTATTCGCAGTGCCCGCATTCGGCAACTGGAAGATGAGTTGACCATCCTGCGCGAAGACATGCACTCGATCATTGAGGAGAAAGAAGCCTCGAACGAAGAATTGCAGTCAGCCAACGAAGAAATCGTCAGCAGCAACGAAGAGTTGCAGAGCATCAACGAAGAACTGGAGACCAGCAAGGAAGAAATTGAGTCGACCAACGAAGAACTGCTGACGATCAACCAGGAATTACAACTCCGGAATGATCAGCTCACCGAAGCGTATGGCTATGCCGAGGCAATTTTCGATACAATCAGCGAAGCCACACTCGTACTCGACAAAGACCTGAGCGTCAAATCGGCTAACCAGGCTTTCTATTCCATTTTTAAGGTCAGTCAGGAAGAAACGGAAGGCAAACTTTTGTACGAACTCGGCAACCGGCAGTGGGACATCCCCCAACTACGGCAACTGCTCAGCAGCGTGATCACCCAGAGCGCTAATATTCAATCGTATGAAGTCACTCACACGTTTCCTGGCATTGGCGAAAAGGTGATGCGCCTCAACGCACGAAAGGTGGTGCAACACCAACGGCAGGAGGCCGTCCTGCTGGCCATTGAGGACATCAGCGACCACCGGCGGGCACAGCGTCTGCTGGAAGAACGGCAAGCCTGGTTCCGCGACCTGATGGACAACGCACCCACCCTGGTCTGGGTGGCATCGGCCGAGGCAACCTTTATCTTCGTTAACCGGGCGTGGCTGGAATTTACCGGCTCCTCAACTGATGAGGTTATCGGGCAGTCAATGGCGCTCAATGTTCATCCCGACGACCACGACACGTACCTGGCAGTCTACGCCACGAACTTCCTGCGGCGCCAACCGTTCAGTACTGAGTTCAGGCTTCAACGGCAGGACGGCGAGTACCGATGGATGCTTACGAACGCCCGCCCCCAATACGGTCCCGACGGCCTCTTTGTGGGGTACATTGGTACCAGTCAGGAAGTGCACCTGCAGAAGACGCTGAACCAGGAGCTCGACATGCGAGTGCAGCAACGTACCCGCATGTGGGCCGATGCCAACGCCCGACTGGAACAGGCCAACCGCGATCTGCAGCAAAACGCAGACCGACTGCAAAGTGTGATCAACGGCATACCGGCCAGTATTACCATGCTGGATGTCATTCGTGATGAGAATGGCCAGCCAATCGATTTTGTCACCTCGGCGTTCAATGAATCGGCTCTGGCCATGACCGGCCAGGCAGAGCAGGACATTCAATGGCGCACGGTACTGGAGAGCTACCCGGAACTACGCAGCAACGGCCTGTTTGACCAATACGTACAGGTGCTGAACACCGGCGAGCCTGTGTATGAGGAACGTGAACTAAGCCAGCCTACGCCGGGCTGTTATGCGTATTTCATTACCCGGCAGATCGACGCCAACGGCCTTGTCGTAACCATCCTGAACATTACAGACCGTAAAGAAGCCGAGGCCCAGGTACGCGCAAATGCCGACAGTTTGCAGGCTGTCCTCGACAGCTCACCCGCCTCAATCGGGTTATTGAAGGCGCATCGGAATGAGCAGGACGAAGTGGTCGATTTTACCCTGCTGGCCTGCAATCAAAAGTTTGAGCAATTAACCGGTAAGGCATCGGCTGAGTTACTGGGGACGTCGATCAACAACGTGGCCACTGTCTTTTGGGGTAGCAACACCTTCAACAATTTCCTGCATGTGCTTACATCGGGCGAAACCATGTACGAAGAGCGCTACGACAACACGGGGGGGACCGACCGTTGGCTGGCCCTGTCGCTGAGCAAGCACGACGACGGCGTAGCCGTTACCGGCCTGGACATTACAAGCCTGAAACAGGCCGAACAACAGCGGGTAGCCAGCCTAAAAGAGTTGGAGCGGTCGGAGGAACTGGTGCAAACGCTCGATAGCATGCGTGAGCACATTCGCCAGCGAGGCGAGTTTTTACGGGCCACCTCCCATGACCTGCGGGGCAGTTTCGGCGTTATTGCCGGGGCGGCCTCCTTACTCGATAAGACAGATACGGCAGAAGAGCGGGCCGAAATGCTATCGATGCTGCAGCGGAATCTGCGGCGGGTCACTCAAATGCTGACGCAGTTACTCGATTATTCGCGCCTGGAAGCTGGACAGGAACAGTTTCAGGATGGCCAGTTCGATGCGGCCGTTGCCCTGCGGGAATTCATTGGTGGCTTACAACCAATGGCCCTTGAGCAACAGCTTTATCTTCAGGGCATTGGACCGGACACACTCATGGTAGAGGGCGACGCTGTGAAATTTAGCCGTATCGCCCAGAACCTGATCCTGAACGCCTTAAAATATACCAAGTCGGGTGGCGTACAAGTAAGCTGGACCCCGGACGAAGCAACCAATACCTGGACCTTTGTCGTCAGCGACACGGGGCCCGGTCTACCTGCTGCGCTGGTCACCATGCTCAATGACCCATTCAACACCGAAACCGAACAGTCGCTGGCAGCTAACGATCTTCAGTTATCAGAATCGACAGCGACCGGCGAAGGCATTGGTCTGTTCATTGTAAAACGGCTCTGCAACTTGCTGGGCAGCAGAGTTCACGTAACGTCTGAACCAGGTAAAGGCACGCTGATCCAGATCAACTTACCGCTGGCCTATTCGTAAGAAACCAGTTGGGTGTACCACAGACTTCAGCCCATATTGGGCAGGATCAAAAATGGAGTTACACTGACCAGTATATTGTAAACTAAAGGAGACCAGTTTGAACTGGTCTCCTCTGCGTATGTTCAATTGAGCGTCGGCCAAACTAATCAATACGTTTCATACGTAAACTCCTCTATATTACCGTCTTTGTAAACAATCTTAGTAACCAGGTTATCACTATTGTAGGTTAATTGAGCATCAGTTGTTCGGTTGTTCTGATTAAACACCTTAACCGATGAGCCACTAAACGGCTCACTAATCTTGTACGGTCTGTTCAGATAATCAGCAGGCGCACCCAAATAGAAGTCTGGTGTCAGACTGAGGTATTCATTAAAGCCAAATAAACCTCTGTATGGATTAGGGGTTGTATCGTAGGTGTACGAAGTGCCATTTATAGATGTTGCGTTCCCTCCGGCAAACGTATACGATTCGGTTCTAGTACCGGTACTTACTTCGTTACCATTAGTCCCTGTATAGCTGGTTGCTATGCGTGAAGAAGGGACTGTATTAGTACCATCATACACAAAGTCATAAGAAATCCTGTTGCCGCCATCGGTTGCCTGTAAATTCATTACTAGTCGAACCAGCCGATTTTGTGAGTCGTAATAATATCTTAGGCCGGAAAAGATAAGCCTGCTTATCCGTGATGTCACATAACTAATTCGACCGGATGCATAGTTGACCATAGGCTGATAAGCCGGATTTGTCTCCTTATCAATAGTAAATCCACTCAGTTGATTCTCATTATTGTAAGAAAGTGTAAACTGAGCATCGCCAAAAGGCTTGATCTGAGCATCCGAGTAGGAGATCGTTTTCACACGAATACGGGGTGCTGTTCCTTCGCGATGATCCGAGCAAGTCAGTGCTGTACAAAGCGTTGTTAGTAGAAGTAACCAGCTAGCTAGAGAAAAGTGTTTTATAATTTAAATGATTGATTGAATCATTTAAATGTATTCATTTTATAAAGATCATTCTCTTATGTAACTCCTAATTGATTAAGTGGACTCCTTTTGCTTTTAATAAACAGCGATAAACCACAAATACACTTACGCCGTTACTTTCTTCCGGCGGCGTTCATACACCGTCATCAGGAAAGCGGGCAGCAAAATCAGGTTCGAGGTCATACCCATCAGCAGGGTTATCGACACCAGAATACCCAGCGACACGGTACCCTGAAAGGTGGACGCCGTGAAAATGGCGAAGCCAGCAAACAGGATAAAGGCCGTATAAACCATACTGACGCCCGTTTGCCGAATGGTGCGCGACACAGCCTCGGCCACCCCGGCCCCATGCCGAAGCTCGTCGCGGTACTTGGTCACAAAGTAAATAGTCCCGTCAGACGACAGGCCGAAGGCGATGCTGAAGATCAGGATAGTGGATGGTTTCAGGTTTATACCGAAGTACCCCATGAGCCCGGCCGTGACCAGAAGTGGCACCACACTCGGCAGAATAGCGATCAGGCTGAGCCGTACATCGCGAAGCAGGATAATCAGGATAATCGACACCAGAAAAATGGCCAGCAGGGTACTCTCCGCCAGGTTCCGGAGCAGGTATTCATTACCCCGCGTAAACACTACGCTGTTGCCCGTGAGCTTCACCACGTACCTGTCGGCGGCGGGCACAAACTGACCCGTTTCGCGGTCGTAGTTGAAAAGCGAATCGGCGCGCGGTTGCAGCATATCGATCAGTTCGCGCAGGCGGGCGGTGCCTACGTCGGCTACCTGGAAACTGACCCGCGTAAACTGCCGCGTAGAATCGACATAGGCGGCCAGGCTCACCGACCCTTTGCGCGATGTGCCGTTGCCCATCTGCCCCGTATACTTTTGCAGCTTGGCCATCTCCAGCGCAGGTGGCAAAATGTAGTAGCGCGGTTCGCCCCCCCGATAGGCCTGATAGAAAAACTTCACCGCTTCGACCACCGACAGCGGCCGGGCAAATTCGGGATGCTGCGCAAATTCACGCTGTAGCAGTCTGATCTTGGTGAGCGTTTGCGGAGTCAGTACACGCCCCGGCCGACCGGCATCGATGCTGACCTCGAACGGCAGCACGCCATGATAGGCTTTCTCGAAGTACTTCAGGTCGGTATAGATCGGGTCGTTTTTGGGCAGGTCATCGACAACGTACCCAACGGCTTTGATCAGGCTCATGCCAAGCAGGCCCAGCACGGCAAACGCGCCAACAAACACATAAATGGCCGAGCGCCGGGTGTGCACCAGCTGGTCGACCCAGGTCAGAAACCGGGTCAGCACAGGGCTGTCGAGGTGACCGCGCTGCTTCTCCGACGGCACGGGCATGTAACTGAACACGATTGGGATCAGAATCAGCGACGTGGCATAGGTACTCATGATGCCCAGTGCAGCCACCAGGCCAAACTCGAGCAGAAGCGGGCTATTGGTGAAGTAAAAAACGAAGAAGCCGATCGACGTAGTGACGTTGGCAAAGAAGGTAGTCTCCCCTACTTTGGCGGTCGCAACGGCCAGCGCTTCCTGCTTCGACCGGCCGGGTTTGTTTAGCTCGTCGTGATACCGGTTGAGCAGAAAAATAGCGTTGGGAACACCAATCACGATGATCAGCGGCGGGATCAGCCCCGACAAAATGGTAATGGTATAGCCAAAGAGCACAATGTACCCCACCGCCCAAACCACGCCTACGGTAACCACGGCCATGGCAATACCCACCACCGACAACGACCGGAAAAAGAACAGCAGAATGAGGGCCGTTACCACAAACGCCAGCCCGATAAACAGCAGCATTTCGTTGCTTACCTTGGCCGTAAACTCGGTCCGGATAAAGGGCAGCCCCGACATGTGCACCACCGTATTGTGCCGCTCGCCAAAGGCCTCGGCCAGCCGCTCGATCTGCCGCACAGTAGCAATGCGCCCTCGGGTATTCAGCTTTTTCTGGTCGAAGGAAACGGCCATCAGGTGCGCCCGCCCCGACGAGTCGGTTACTAACCCCTGGTAAAATGGCAGGCGGCCAATGGTGGCGTTGAGGCTATCGGCCTGTGACTGGCTTACCACCGGTTTATCGATCAGCGGCCGAAACTGAAACTTGTCGGTGCTGTCATTGAGGGTAATCGTATACAAACCTGCGTTAGACACCACATCGCGGATACCGTCGATCTGTTTGATCTGTTTGTTGAGCGCCTGCCAATCCTGAAAATACTTCAACTGGTACATCGAATCGGTTTCCACACCGATCAC
Organism: Fibrivirga algicola; assembly: GCF_011742925.1. Classification (GTDB taxonomy): domain Bacteria; phylum Bacteroidota; class Bacteroidia; order Cytophagales; family Spirosomataceae; genus Fibrella; species Fibrella algicola. Next base: position 93,833 of record NZ_WAEL01000010.1, on the reverse strand, counting down.
CATCACGTTGCCGTCTTCGCCAAAACGGGCCTTGAAGCCTTCGTAAGTTGCATAATCGGGGTCGGTAGTGGGCAGAATTTTGGCAAACTCGTAGGAGAGTTTTACGCGGGAAGCCTGATAGCCCATAAAAACCGTTGCCAGCAGAATAAACGTGAGCAAAAGCCGGCGGTTGGCGAGAATGAAAAGAGCAATGCGAGTCCAGATCATGGAAAAGAGAGGAGCAAAAGAAGGCGCAAGTTAGCCAAAACTAGTGGCGCTCGGCTGAAATCGGGCGAGTTCGATGGGCGGTTAGTGCAACGGCTTAGGCTCAACTACCGTACTTAGTGGTAAACACATAGCCTGTGAATGGCCAGTTCACCATGACCAAAACCGATCTGATTAATCGTAATGCGTTTCTGAAACAGTTGGGGTTTAGCAGTGCCGCTATCCTGGCTACTGCTTGTCTTGGTTCGTGCTCGGCAGCGGATACCACCGTTGCTCCGCTGGCCAGCGATATTGTGCTCGACTTAACCGCGACCAGTAATGCTGCCCTGGCCAACAACGGTGGGTACGTAGTGCTGAGCAGCCAGAACGTAGTAGTTGCCCGCACTAACACGGGTGCTTATGCGGCAGTTACGCTCATTTGCAGCCACGAAGGTCAACGCAAAATCACGTACCGGACCTCCGAGTTTTACTGCACAGAACACGGGGCCCGCTACGACAACAATGGGGTTGGGCTGAACAGCGAAGGCAGCAAGGGGCTAAAAACATACGCCACCTCGCTCAGCGGCACCACGCTGACCATCAAAGCCAGTTGAAAAACAAAATGCGTACTCTTCGGTCATCCGGCGAAGAGTACGCATCTGTAGCGGCAGTGATACCGCCGTTTATTTGTCCAGCACTACGGTACCCGCCACTACGTAACTGCCTTTTTCGGTACTTAGGCTGTACACTGTAGCGGCGCGGCCGGTGCTGCCCGTCCGAACAACGCGGGCCGGGTACGTCACGCCGTTCTCGCAGCGGTACACCAACTCACCTACGGCCACGTCGCCGAGGGCTTTGCGGCCCGTAGCCGTTAGCACCGGGTGGTTAGCGGTGGCTTCGAGCAGTTGCGCGGGGGCGGGCATCAGCGCCGCACTCGCAGTCAGCTCGTTGGTGGGTACCGTCCAGATCCCAACCAGCGTAACCTCACTTCCCATTGGATGGGCGTTCAGGGCTGTAACGCGGTTGCTGACAACCGATTGCGTGGTTGCTTCGTAGCTCATCACCACGTCGCCCGCCCGCACGTCGGCAATGGCTTTCGACGACCCATCGGCCAGGGTCACCAGCGACTGCGGGCCAAAGCAGAAGTTATATTCTTCTTTCTTTTTCTCACCATTCTCGTCGGCTTTGCCGGTGCTGCCACCCATGATGTTGGCCATTTCTCGGCTTAATACAAAGGTCAGGGCGGGCATCAGACCTGGCTCTTTTTCGCCGATGTACTTCATATCGTCCAGGTACGCGTCCCAGGCTTTGCGGTCACCAGCGGCACCGGGTACCACAAAAGGTTTCAGCGCTCCGGTTTTCGCGTTCTGGTAAATTGCCAGCAGGCCAAGGTCTTTGGTGTCGGCCGCCGAGTACACTTTGTAGAGGTAGATTTTCCGGGTAATGCCATCGCTGTAGTTGAACACGTAGGCAGGTCGGTCTTCGTAGCGCTCCAGAATAAAACCGCCGGATTTCACGTACGTATCCTTCTCCAGATTATTGATTTTCAACGCCTTCAGGGCGGTAGCCTGCTCAACGGTCAACGCGCCCGGCGTAGCGGTCTGCGCCATCACGCGCTGCGCAAAAAGGCTGGTCACTAAGGCCGCGGCCAGGAAGAACAAATAAGGAAGTGTACGTTTCATAAGTATTGATTTTTCAGGTTGATTCGTTCTGTTCGCTGTTTACCGTTGACTGGTGCGTTGTCACTCAGCAGCAGTGTACCAGTGAACGGTAAATAGGTATTACAATTTCCCCACCCGGTCATGGATGGCGCCCACGGCACGGCGGGCTGAGGTCAGGGCACCGGCCATCCAGGCAGTCAGGTACGTGGTGTGTTCACCGGCGTAGTAGATTGGTCCGTCAGGTTCAAGCAGGGCGGCGTATTGCTTGCGGCGAATGGAATCATCATACACGGCCCAGCCCCCGCCTGAATATGGAATCCGGTGCCAGGCCAGCGAAAAGGCGTTTTCAAATTCGGCATCATACTGCGGATGAATTTTACGGCCCTGTTCCAGCGCTATTTTCTGGCGATCGGCCACCGACAGTGCCCCCACAGCCTCGGCCCGGCTGTAGAAATTGTAATAGCCAATCAGTACGCCTTTGGGTTTCTGGAACCCAAATGACGGGTACCAGATCTGGTTAATATCCTGGTTGGTCCGCGAAATGCCGCCGTAAATACCGTCTTCCTCTTCCCAGAACCGCCGTTTGAATTGCAGCCCGATCTTACCGGTCTTGATGTACGGCACAAAATCGGCCGCCCGCTGAACAGCACCGGATATGTCTGCATTCAGGTTTTTCAGGACTGGCAGCGGCAGCGTACACACACAGAATTCCGCCTGTAGTTCAGTTGGCTTACCTTCTTTCTGGTACACCACCCGTACGCCGTTCTCCGTTTTGCGCAGCTCGGTCACCGGCGCGTTGAACTGAATTTTACCCGACAGCCGTTTCTCAAAGGCTTTTGGAATCGCGTCCATTCCGCCAACGGGCTGTAGCAGGGTCGTTTGCTGCTCATAGATGTAGTCGCCTACGTTATGAAAGACCGGCTGCATAAAACCCGACCGCAGGATATCGGTAAGGCCATACGGGTCATTGATAACCCCCATCGACGTACCTGCGCCGGGCTCGGTTTTGTAGCCCCGCCGGTTGGTGCCTTTGTACAGATGAGCCGTGTTCAGATCACCTTCGTTTTTCAAAAACTCAACCAGCTTCTCGACGTCTTCTTTGGTCAGCTGCTGATCCAGCGCCCCCTGATCGAGCGACTTGGCAAGGAGTTCGGCCGTGTAGCCGCGCATGTCGTTGTGGTACTCCTTGATCCGGATGCGGCGATTGGCAAACGTACCTGTTCCTCCTTCATTGTACAGGTAGGCCGCCTCGTTATTCCCATTAAAAATCTCCAGCGGTACGCCCAGTTCCCGGCAATACTGCAACGTAAGCTGGTGATGGTGCGGAATTCGGGCGGCACCGCCGTTGAAGTAGTAGCCCTCATCGAAGCGGCAGGTTTGGGGGGTACCGTCCACTTCTGTTTCCGACGTACCGCTCCGCACGGTCCATACCCGCCCACCCGAGCGGCTCCGGGCTTCCAGCACCGTGCAGTCGTAGCCAAGTTTACCCAGTTCCCAGGCGGTGGCCATTCCAGCCAGACCCGCCCCCAGAATCACCACTTTGCGTCCGGCTGGCCGGCCCGTTTTCGGATCAGTCACCGAACCGTTGGCGGGTAAATTAAATGCTTCCGCCGGTGCAGGAGCCAGCAATCCCCAGGCCAGCAGCGAAGCATAACTGGCCGATGTTGAATTTATAAAGTCACGTCGGGTCATATTGACGAGGAATGGTAAAAAAGGAAGAAAAGAAAGAAGGGCTGCCGGTTAATCTGCCTAACACGGTCGACTATCAGCGAAACTCCTTTCTCCCTTAGCCCACAACTTTCTTGAATGCATCGACAAAGGTTTCCATCTCGGCCTGGGTACCGATGCTCACCCGGCAATAGGGCTGCTTGTCGATCTCGCGGGTTTGAATACCAACACCATGCCCGTACATCTGCCCTTCAAATGCTTTGGTTTTCATCTTGATAGGAAACAGAATAAAGTTGGCCGCCGACGGAATCGGCTCGTAGCCCAGCCCCTTCAGCGCTTTCATCGTATAGTCCCGGGCTTTGGCATTTTCAGTGCGGCAGTAAGTTTGCCAGGCCTGATCCTGGTAGCTGGCAATACCGGCCATCAGTGTAGTGATGCTCACCGCGAATTCGCCATTGGTAAACGGCTTGATCTGTTGCAGCGTTTTGGGTTGCGCCATAACGTACCCAAGCCGCAGCCCCGCGAAACCGTGAATTTTAGAGAATGTCCGCGCCAGAATAACGTCGAGGCCTTCGGTGATAAGTTTACCCAGCATAGGCCGCTCGGCTGGTTCAAGGAAATCGATGTAGGCTTCATCGATAAAGACAGGTACGGTGGGCGCCACATCGCGGCAGAACTGCGTGAGCTCGGCGGCGGGGACAAGGGTACCGGTCGGGTTATTCGGGTTCACGATGTACACCATCGACAGGCCCGGGGTACTGAGGGCTTTGGCTTTCAGGGCGGCCAGGTCGTAGCCCAGACCAGCCGTGGCAGGAACGGTCAGCACCTGCCCTTTCATACCCGTAGCACGTTCCAGCAGATCATCGTACGTTGGGCGGCAGGTGAGTATGGGTCCTTTCTGGGAGTAGTAGGCCGCACCCGCCATCAGCACATCCGACGAACCGGGCGTAATCAGGATATTCTTCGCCGCCACACCTTCTTCCTTGCCAATCAATGTCTTCAGTTGGGCAAACTCCATCCAGGCGTAGCGATTGCCTAAAACGCTGGCTTTATTCAGCGCTTCTTTGGCGCTGGCTGCAATGCCATACGGATTTTCATTGGCAAAAAGCCGCGCTTTCAGGGCGGGTATCGTATCGGGCGGCAGGTTGTTTAACTGCGCGAATTCCTGAAACAGGCGTTGCTCGGCGGCCACAGAGTCAGGAATAAAAGCTGCTTTTGCTTCCTGCCACCGGCTCAGGCCAAGCCCGGCAGAGAGCAAGCCAGCCAAACGAAGCCAGTTACGACGGTTGATGATGTGCGACATATTTTGTAAAAGTTAATTATTCCAATAGATTATTTTGACAATCGACGATAACAATAATCCAAACAGCACAAAAACAAATCTACACAAAAATTTAAGGAGTAGAAAGGAAGAAGTGGTAAGCGGCGGGCCGGCGTAGGACTGTACCGGGGTCAGCTACACCTGCTACTTAAATCAGCTAATCACCCCTACCTTCGCGGCCATGAAACGCCTGAAAAAAATGCTGATCTACGTCGTTCTTTTCCTTATTCTGGTGGCCGTCGGGGCCTTCATGTTCATACAAACAGCTCCCTTCGGGGCCAACGCCGCTGGGGAACGGCTGGCCCGCATCCGGCAATCGAAAAATTACCGTGACGGCTCGTTTCAAAACGTCGACCCTACCGACGTGATGCGCCGCGACGCCTCCTATACCACCTTATTGCTGGACAATTTCCGGAAGCCTGCCGATGTGGAGCCAACCGCCGAGCTGCCGTCTGTGCAGACCAACCTCAGTACGTTACCCAACACAGGTACGTCGCTGGTCTGGTTCGGGCATTCATCGTACCTCATCAAGTCAGAAGGCATCACGTTGCTCATCGACCCAGTGTTGAGTGGCTATGCGTCGCCGGTTTCTTTTTTTGGTAAGGCATTTCCGGGCAGTAATGTGTACACCGCTGCCATGATGCCGAAGATCGATGTGCTGGTGCTGACCCACGACCATTATGACCACCTCGACTACCAGACACTGGTGGCCCTGCGCGACCGGGTTACGCGGGTGGTGGCACCGCTGGGCGTCGGGGCGCACCTCGAACGCTGGGGCTACGACCCGACCCGCATTACCGAGCTCGACTGGACGGAGGACGTAACCATCAGCGAGGGGTTTTCGCTCACGGCCGTACCCGCCCGCCACTTTTCGGGGCGTGGTCTCCAGCGTGGTGGCTCACTCTGGAGCGCCTACGTGCTGGACATCAATACGGAGCGCATCTTTCTGGGGGGTGATTCAGGCTATGGTCCACACTTCAAAGCCATCGGTCAGCAATACGGCCCCTTCGATATCGCCATGCTCGAATGCGGGCAATATGGCCGCGACTGGCCCAGTATCCACATGTTTCCGAATGAGGTGGCCCAGGCGGCCCGTGACCTGCACACGAAAGTATTGCTGCCCGTACACTGGGCCAAATTCGCGCTGGCGTTCCACCCCTGGCGCGAGCCAATTCGTCAGCTAACCAAGGCTGTTACCCCTGCCGACTCATTTGCCCTGACCACGCCCCGCATCGGCGAACCGGTGATGCTGAAGCAGCCATTGCCCAACAGCCGCTGGTGGGAGGGAATTATCGATTAACCATTATCAGTTATCTATGCACAGTTGGCAACGGCTCCGCAGCGGAACGTACCTGAGCAACGTCGGCAACTGCTTATAGATAACTACTAATTGATCATGGCGACTCTTCTTGAACTGGTTGGCAACACGCCGCTTGTTGAACTCAACCGACTGAATACCAGCAAAAAAGCTAAATTATACGGTAAACTCGAAGGCAACAACCCTGGCGGCAGCGTGAAAGATCGTGCTGCCTACAGCATGATCCGGGGCTTTATTGACCGGGGCGACTGGCAACCCGGCATGAAGCTGATCGAGGCTACCAGCGGAAATACGGGCATTGCGCTCGCCATGATTGCCCGGCTCTTCGACATTGAGATTGAACTCGCCTTGCCCGCCAACTCCACCAAAGAACGGGTGCAGACGATGGAAGCCTTTGGGGCCAAAGTTACCCTGACCGAAACCATCGAGGCCGGGCGCGACTACGTAGAAGCAAAGGCGGCTACCGGCGAATTTTTGCTGGTGAACCAGTTTGCCAACCCCGACAATTACCTGGCCCACTACCGCACTACCGGCCCCGAAATCTGGCGCGATACCGCCGGTACTATCACCCATTTTGTAGCGTCGATGGGTACCACCGGTACCATCATGGGTACGTCGCGTTTTCTTAAAGAGCAAAACGAGGCCGTGCAGATCATTGGCTGTCAGCCCACCGACGGCTCGTCGATTCCCGGTATCCGGAAATGGCCGACGGAGTATCTGCCTAAGATTTTTGATCCAAAGCGCGTTGACCGGACGATGGAAGTGTCGCAGGAACAGGCCACGCAGATGACCCGCGAACTGGCCCGGGTTGAAGGCGTTTTTGCCGGTATGAGCAGCGGCGGCGGGGTACATGCGGCCCTCCGCCTAATTGACGAACTGGAAGCTGCCGGCCAGGCCGACGGGGCCGTGATCGTGTGCATCATCTGCGACCGGGGCGATCGGTATCTCTCATCCGGCCTGTTCGAATAGCCTAATGGTGCGCGCATTCGGCGAATTTGAACCGATGCGCGTACTACAAAATCCGCACGGTCCGCCGTTGCGGTACCATACCATGCAACACGTACTTATCCTGATCGGGATTAGCGGCAGCGGTAAGTCGACGTTTGCCCGGCAATTTGTGCAGGACAACCCAACGTACCTGCGCCTGAACCGCGATGATCTGCGGCGAACCCTGATTTCGGTGCCCTTAAAGGAGTACTGGACGTGGGATGACGCCGCCAAAAGCCGGATCGAAGAAATTGTAACGGCCCAACTCGATGCGGCCGTGCGGGCGGCGATCCAGGGCGGCTGGAACTGCGTAATCGACAATACCCACCTGCGTCTCCGGTCGATCAACGAGATGCTGGCCCTGATCGAAAGCCAGGCTACCCGTCAGCGCCCTATTGAAGTGACGTTTCGGCTGATCGACGTGCCGCCCGACACGGCCATTGAGCGGGATCAGCTTCGGCCCGATGGCGTGGGAGCGATGGCTATCCGGGTTCAATACAACCGCCTCAGTAAGCTTAAACGGCAATTCAACGTTTGGCATACACGGCATTTCCCGGGTACCTCACTAATGCGCTGCATTTTAGTTGATATCGACGGTACAGTAGCCAAGATCCATAACCGGTCACCGTTCGACTGGGCCAACGTGGATCGCGACCTGCCGAACGTACCTGTGTTGAACGTAGTACGGGCCATGCGGGCGGCAGGTTACGCTGTCATCTTTATGTCGGGTCGCGACACGGCAGCCCGCGTGTCGACCATTGCCTGGCTACAGCGCCATCTGGGCTGGATTGAGCACACTGACTATAACCTATTTATGCGCGCCAGTAACGACAACCGAAAGGATGCTGTGGTCAAGCGCGAGTTGTATGATACGCACATCCGCGATCAGTACACCGTAGAGTTGGTGCTCGACGACCGCGATCAGGTAGTTTCAATATGGCGACGCGACCTCGGCCTTACTTGCTTACAGGTTGACTACGGGAATTTTTGATTCGTATATATACGTACCTGTCAGCCCGGTATCGCCTGAGCTGTTTTAAATGATTGAGGGTAAATCTGTATATTTACGGTTGCTCAACGCTTTAGCGGTACGCTTTACCAACATTATGAATCCATTGGCCCCGTTGCCATCGGACCTACCTACCGGGTCTATTTCTTCATCGCAAGCGCTTGTACAAAGTGCGCTGGATGCATCATTGAACGGCATGGTGGCTTACGAAGCCGTTCGGGAGAGCGATACTGACGCCATAACCGACCTGCGACTGGTGTTGATTAATCGGGTAGCCGCCGCCGACGCTCAGCTCACGGTGAGCGCAATGGTAGGCAAGAACCTGAAAAAAGATTTACCCAGTCTGGCTGCTTCGCCACTTTATAACCGGGTAGTTCAAGTACTCACCACCGGGTTGCCCGAGCGCTTTACCTTCGTTTTAAAGACGCCTCTTTTTGAAGAAGGGCGGCACTTCGACACGCAGATAAATCGGATCGCTGACCTGGCGGTGGTTTCGTATAACGACATAACAGCGCGGTTCCAGGCAGAACAAACGAGTCAGCAACGAACAGATAGCCTTCATTTTGTTACCGATAACTCACTAACGGCCATTGCCTTGTACTCCATCGTGCGTGATCCGGACTCCAATGCCGCCGTCGATTTGCGGTACGAGCTCATCAACCGCATGGCCGAACGGATGGTGGGGCGCACGGCCGATCAGCTCGTTGGTAAAACGATTCGCGAGGCATTCCCCGGTATCGAACACACACCGATCTGGTTGGCGTATATGCGACTGGCAGAAACGGGTGAGGTGTTGCGGTTCCACAATCATTACACGCAACACAACTTCGACCTTTGGTATGAAGTACAGGGCGTGCGTGAGAACGACCAGATTGTGCTGTCGTTTCTGGACATTACTGAGCTAAAGCAGGCCCAGGAACGAATAGAGCGGCAGAATCACGAGTTCAGGCAGGTGCTTGACAATGCCCTCACCGCGATTTCGCACTTCACCTGCGTTCGGGAGGAAAAACCCGATGGCCGCCCCGGCAAAATCATCGACTTCGTGTATCAATCGTTCAACCACGCAGCCGAACAGTTTACCGGTAAGCGGGCGCAGGACGTAATTGGTAACCGGCTGTTGACCGTCTTTCCCGAACACCGGACCAATGGCTTCTTCAACCGCTGGGTGAACCTCGTAGAAACGCAGGGGTCGGCCCGTTTCCAGCACAAGCGTAGCAATGCCAATGTGTGGTTTGATCTGCAGGCGGTGGCGCAGGAAGATGGGTTCATCCTGTCGTACATCGACATCACGGCCATTAAACAGGCCGAACTGGAACAGCAGCGACAAACCGAGTTAACCAGCAGCCTACTGGCTGCCGCGCCGGTCATGTTTACCCACTTTGCGCAGGTGTGTGACGAACAGGGGCAGCTCATCGACTTCGAGGTCCTGCAGGCCAATCAGACAGCCGCCGACTCGTTGAATTACCCCCTAAGCGAGCTGATCGGCAAACGGTTGACCAGTATCACGCCGACAATTAAGAACGGGCCAATTTTTGCCGAATACGCCAAGGTCGTTGCTACCGGCGTGCCCACACAGTTTGAGCGGCAGCATGGTGATAAGTGGTTTCACATATCGGTAGTAAAGCTGGGGGACGGTTTCATCACGTGTTCGGTCGATGTCACCGAAAGCAGGCTATACCGCCAGCAACTCGAAGCCTTGAATCAGGAACTGACCCGATCCAACGACAGCCTGCAACAGTTCGCTTATGTAGCTAGTCACGACTTACAGGAGCCCCTGCGCAAAATTCAGGCATTCGGCGACTTACTGGATGAGCATTATGGACCTCAGTTAGGCGAGTTTGGGCATGATGCCATTTCCCGCATGCAGTCGGCCGCCACTCGTATGTCGATGTTGATTACCGATTTACTGACCTACTCGCGCATCAGCACCAACCGGCAGCCTTTCCAGCCTGTTGACCTTGACGAACTGCTTACCAACGTGCTGAGCGATCTGGAAGTACGTATCGGCGAAACCAACGCCACTATCAAACGTACCCAGCTACCTACAGTTGCCGGTGACCCGACCCAGCTACGCCAGCTATTTCAAAATCTGATCAGCAACTCTCTGAAGTTTCAACCCACCTCAAACGACGGCGTGCAGCATCACCCCCATGTTGATGTGGACTGCCACCAGCAACTCATCAACGGTCGAATGTGGTACGACATTTCTATCCGTGACAACGGCATCGGTTTTGAAGAAAAGTACGTCGACCGCATTTTTCAGGTGTTTCAACGCCTGCATAATAAGCAGTCGTATGCCGGTACGGGGGTCGGTCTGGCCATTTGCAAGCGCGTAATCGACAGTCATGGAGGTACCTTGACGGCCAAAAGTGAACCGGGTAAAGGGGCTACGTTTCAGATTCACTTGCCGGGCTAGCGGGGTACGTCAGCCAACACTTACCTAATTGCCGGAGTTACTCAGACAGACCGTGCTGATTTTCCTGTTGGGTAACAGCACTTTCAGGTCTTGTCAACTCACCTCCTGCCTGTGCCCATTCTCTGGAAATACCTGTACCCCTACCGCTGGCTTGCCGCGCTGGCACTTTTACTGGCAGGTGTAGCCCAGATTCTTGCCTTGGTAGACCCGATCATCTTCGGAAAACTCATTGACGAGTACGCGACCAATCCCGGCCAGAAAACTGAATCAGACAAAGTGCGGGGTGCGCTCTGGCTGCTGGCCCTGGCGATGGGCGTGGCGGTGCTATCGAACATCACGAAAGCGTTTCAGGAGTACTTCACCCGAATGGTGGTGCAGAAATTTGGCATCGACATTTTCAACGATGGGCTGAAGCAAACGCTGCGGCTCTCCTATCAGGAATTTGGCGATCAGAGCAGTGGCGCCACATTGTCGATTCTCCAAAAAGTGCGTACCGATACCGAACGGTTCGTCAATTCGTTTGTCAATGTGCTGTTTTCGTCGGTCGTGGGCATGGGTTTCCTCATCTGGTACGCCGTTACGAAACACTGGGCGCTGGTGCCGGTTTTTCTGATCGGCGTGCTGCTGCTGGGCGGACTAACGGGCTTGCTGAGTAAGCAAATCAAGACGACACAACGGTCGATCAACCGCGAAACGGCATTACTGGCCGGGGTAATCACGGAGTCGCTGCGGAATGTAGAGCTCATCAAAAGTCTGGGATTGACCTTCTCCGAAATTCGTCGGCTCCGGGTGCAGACAGGCAAGATTTTTGAACTTGAAATGGCCAAGGTCAAGCGGGTACGTTTACTGTCGTTCTGGCAAAGTACAACGCTTAATATCCTGAAACAGTCAGTGCTGTTTACACTACTCTGGCTCATTTTCCGGAATGTCCTAAGCACGGGCGAACTGATCTCGATGCAGTTTATTTCTGTGGCCATCTTCAATCCTCTTCAGGAACTGGGCAACATTATTCTGGCCTACCGCGAGGCCGAAGCAGGACTGAACAGCTTTGCCAAGCTCATGGACAAATCCATCGAGCGCAACCCGGAATCGCCCGTCGAGGTTGGCCCGATTGAAAAGCTACGTTTTCAGGAGGTGGTCTTCCGGCACAAAGGTGCGGGACAGAACGCCATCGACGGGGTATCCTTCGAGGCATCGCTGGGTGATACAATCGCCTTCGTTGGCCCATCGGGATCGGGCAAATCAACGATGGTGAAACTACTGGTGGGCTTATACCGGCCTGTTGGCGGCGAAATCTACTACAACGACATCTCCACGCAGGATCTGCGCTTCAACCCCATGAGGCGGCAGATCGGCTTTGTGACGCAGGATACCCACCTTTTTGCCGGCACCATCCGCGAGAATCTCTTATTTGTGAAACCCGACGCAACGGAGGCCGAACTGTATGACGCCCTGCATAAAGCGGCCTGCGATACGTTGATAGCCCGGTCGGAAAAAGGCATCGATACGCCGATTGGAGAGGGGGGCATAAAAATGTCGGGCGGCGAGAAACAGCGTGTGTCGATTGCCCGTGCCCTGGTGCGCCGTCCGCGCCTGCTCATCTTCGACGAAGCGACCTCAGCCCTTGATTCGCTGACCGAAGAAGAAATTACGGACACCGTCCGGAGCGTATCGGCCCTCAACGAGCAGATCACGATTCTGATCGCCCACCGCCTGTCGACGATCCTGCACGCCAATACCATTTTCGTACTTGAAAAAGGCAAGATCGTTGAAACAGGCAGCCACGCCGAATTAGTCGCGCAGAAGGGGCTTTACTATGCCATGTGGCGGCAGCAGATCGGTGAACGCCGAGCAACCGACGTAACGCCTGTCGGTTGACACTGCGTCCGGGAAACCTGTACTTTTACGCCTCTACGTCTGTGCCGCTCCGCCAGTCAAATGGACCTCTGCGTCTAGCCACCTATTGAATGGAAGCATTACCCACGCAACCACCTGCCAATCGTTATAGTGAACTTGACCTGCTTCGCTTTCTGGCGGCATTCTCAGTATTGCTGTTTCATTTCACCTTTCGCGGCTACGCGGCCGACCACTTCAGCCCGGTCCGGTATGCAGGGCTGGAGTCTGTTACGAAATATGGGTATTTAGGCGTCGAATTATTTTTCATCATCAGTGGGTACGTGGTGTTGCTTTCCGCTTATTCAAAAACGGCGCGCGACTTTGTGCTGTCACGGATTGTCCGGCTTTATCCGGCGTTTTGGGTTGCCTGCACCGCTACGTTCCTTGTCGTCTATTTCTTCGGTCCGGCAAAAAACAGCATAGGCTGGTCAGTGTACCTGGACGTCAGTCCCCGTCAGTATGTGGTGAACATGACCATGTTTCATGAATTCCTGCATGTCCAATCCATCGACGGGATTTACTGGACGTTGACCTACGAGCTACGGTTTTACCTGATCATTTTTCTGGTGCTGCTGTTCGGTTTACAGCGCCACCTCCCCCTGCTGCTGGTGGGATGGGTAGCTTACGCCGCCCTTTCGCTCGTTTACAAGCTCCCCCTCAGCAGCTACCTGATGCCTGATTACGGTCCTCTGTTCATAAGCGGCATGTGCTTTCTATTACTTCAGAAGCAGCTCGCCAACCGGTGGTTGCTGTATGGGTTGCTACTTGTCTGCTGGGGATTAACCCTGCAGACGGAGTTCAGCAATGCGCAACACCACCATAGTACGTATTACCAGACAGCCTTTTCATTATCCGTTATTGGCAGCGTAGTTAGCCTGTTTTATGGCTTGTTCTGGCTGATCAGTACCCGCCGGGTTGCCCTCCGGCAACGGCCATGGTTGTATTGGGCGGGGGCTTTAACGTACCCACTTTATCTGGTTCACCATAACATTGGCTATATCCTCTTCCAACGGATCAACAACGCGCTGCCCCCCTACCTGCTACTCGCGCTGATAACGCTGTTTATGGTCGGACTAGCCTACGGGCTACATGTACTCATAGAGAAACCGGGTAGTGCGCTATTAAACGCCCAGCTAGCCCGATTCGGGCGCCGCACGAGGGCGGTGGTGTAAGGGGCGGCAACATGGTTTTAACTGACTTATAATTAATACTGACTTTAAATTAAGCCTCGACTCGTGGCTATGAAGCCCAGCCAGCCTTACCTTTGTGTTTCACTAAGCCCCTATGGTTGTTAATCAGGTTAGGGGCTTTTGTATGGAACATAAGAAACAGTTAGATACCGTTACAGCGGCGGGCCTCTTGGTAGCCCTGGGTATAATTTACGGTGATATTGGCACCTCACCGCTCTACACCTTACGCGCCATCATCGGCGACAGCGTAGTTAACGCCGAAGTTATCCGGGGAGCACTCTCCTGCGTTTTCTGGACATTGACTCTCCAAACATCGGTCAAATATGTGATCCTGATTCTGCGGGCCGACAACCGGGGCGAGGGCGGCATTTTTGCTCTCTACGCCCTTATTCGACGGCATGGTCCCTGGCTGGCTATTCCGGCCATTCTGGGTGGAAGCGCCCTCCTGGCGGATGGCATCATTACGCCCCCTATATCCGTATCATCGGCTATTGAAGGGCTGCAGCTCCTGTACCCCGATATCCCGACGGTACCGATCGTAATCGGCATCTTGACGCTCCTGTTTCTGGTGCAGGGGTTTGGTACCAGTGCCGTTGGTACCGCCTTCGGCCCCATCATGCTCGTCTGGTTCACGATGCTGGCCGTACTGGGCCTTGGCCAACTGGTACATGCCCCCGGCATTCTATCAGCGCTTAACCCCTATTATGCCTACTGGCTGCTCTATCAGTATCCGGGCGGCTTCTGGTTGCTGGGCTCCGTGTTTCTGTGTACAACGGGTGCCGAGGCCCTATACTCCGATATGGGTCACTGCGGCCGGGGCAACATTCGGGTAAGCTGGGTGTTTGTGAAAATCTGTCTGCTGATCAACTACTTCGGTCAGGGTGCCTGGCTATTAAGTATTGAAGGACAGACGCTGAACAAACGCATTCCCTTTTATGAGTTGATGCCCGACTGGTTTGTCACGATCGGTGTGGGCATTGCTACCGCCGCCACCGTTATTGCCAGTCAGGCGCTGATTACAGGCTCATTCACCCTGATCAGCGAAGCTATTCGGCTTAACTTCTGGCCCCGGGTTCGGCTGCGTTACCCCACGGCCCACAAAGGGCAACTCTACGTACCCAGCATTAATCTGCTCTTGTGGGGTGGCTGCGTGGGTGTCGTGCTCTACTTCCGGGAGTCGGCCAATATGGAAGCGGCCTATGGCTTGGCCATCACGCTCACCATGCTGATGACGACGCTGCTGATGACCTACTACCTCTACGTAAAACGATATGCGGCCTGGGGCGTTGTGCTGTTTCTGACCGTTTATCTGGCTATTGAGGGCGCCTTTCTGGTGGCTAACCTAGTTAAGTTCCCACACGGTGGCTGGGTATCGGTACTTATTGCCCTGGCCTTAGCCAGCGTCATGTATGTCTGGTTACGGGCCTTCAAGATCAAACTCCGCCTCACCGAATACGTGCGCATCGATCATTACCTAGAGTCGATCAAGGAGTTGAGCCGTGATATCTCGATGCCTAAATACGCCACGCACCTGGTGTTTATGAGCAATGCCGCGCGGCAGTCAGAGATTGAGTCGAAGATTATCTATTCCATCTTTCAGAAACGGCCGAAACGCGCCGATATCTACTGGTTTGTGCATATTGAGGTGACCGACGACCCGTACACGATGGAGTATAAAGTGAATACCATTGCTACCGACGATTGCTACAAAGTGACGTTTCGGCTCGGCTTCCGCGTGGGGCAGCGGGTGAACCTCTTCTTCCGGAAAGTGATCGAAGACATGGTTCGCAACAAAGAGGTGGACATCACCAGTCGCTACGAGTCGTTGAACCGGCAGAATGTTATTGGCGACTTCCGCTTTGTGGTGCTGGAAAAATTCCTCTCCTTCGAGAACAAACTTCCCTTTGGCGAGCGGCTAACGATGAACACCTATTTCTTCATCAAACGCTTCACAACACCCGAAGACCGGTGGTTTGGTCTGGACAGCAGCTCGGTGAAGGTCGAAAAAGTACCGCTGGTACTACGCCCCATCGAGAACATCAACCTGAAACGGATTCCATCCTGAAACTGGTTGTCGGGCCGAATCCCCAAGAGTTGGCCCGATAACCAGTTTCAGCCGGGTAGCTGCTAAAGATTATCGGTCAATCCTGATTACTGGCTCACGGCGCTGAAAAAGTAGACGCTCCGGTGTAGCGAATCGATCAGCGCGTAGGCCGACTCCGACTTGGTTTCCTTCATCAGCTTATAGCGCCCCGGCACCGTGCCGAACTGAATGTCGGAGTTCTGGCAACAGCCCTCCTGCTTCATCACCGCCAGCAAATTGGGCTGCCCCGCGCCCCGGTTCGACACGTACCCGGCAGCTTCGGCCTGCCTGAGCAACGCCCGCACCTGCTGATGGCTCACCGACAGTTCGCCACACGTGACTCCCCCACCAATCGGCACCGACCGATCATTTCGGAAGCTGACCACCACCGCATCGGCGGGGATAGCGAGGCCCGTCAATTGCTCAGCGATAGCCAGCGGCGACGAAGACCGTAGCCACACCCACCGACCCGCCAGGAAGAGCCCGGCCAACACAAACAAGAGCAGTATACCTCTTTTCATGGCAGCAAGGTAATTGATTTACAGGATAGCAAATCGCTCACCATGTAGCTCAGTTGGGACATGCCTGGACATTGATGTTCATTTATGAAATACTCATTCGGTCTTCTCTTACAAATTGCCAGCGACCATTTACCCATCGAATTTGCACGAGCAATTCTACATAACCAGTGCCTGTTTGTTGGATGATGTACATGCCCCGACGGTTTTTTGCATCAACAATGACCTGCGACACCTGTAGATAACCCACATCCTTAACGGAATCCATTCTCCTGCTAAGCAGCTGATCAACAACATCATACTGAAGCCGTTTTGAGATATCACCACTTGTTCCTGCTGGCAATAGTTCTCGGGCAGCCAGCGTTCTTAGGTACATCAAAAGTGGGTATGACAACGAATCTGTAATTCGTCTTGCAAAATCGTGGCTAGAAAACCAGTCAATCTCACCCGGTATTGTTAATGACACAATAAAAACCCTGTAAGGTTTACTATCGGTTTCCCTCTCAAAAACCCGTGGCCAACAGCTAGGGACACAACTATCAGCCAAGACCGGAGCCGTTTGCTTTATGACCGTAAAGCTGCTGTCGACAGATAGAATCTGTACGCGCTGCTCTTCACCCTTATCACAAGAAAGCAGGGCGAAAAACATAAAAATGCCTGATATATACCGAATCATCCGTATTGCTTTGGCTGGCGAAAGGCACCTTATTCGAACGACGAGTCCTCTTTTATTTAGTAGTTACGCCATATCTTGGAGATATAGCGTAACTACTAACTAAAACGCCCCCTTACTCCGCCAGATTGAAACGTACCTGCACACCGCCCGAGGTGGTGGCCCGGATGAAGCTGTTGCTCACCAACGGGTCATTAAACGTGCGGTCGAAGTAGAAATTCACGTTCAGGCGGCGGTTCACCACATAACTGAGCTGGGGACGTACCTGGAAATTGACGTTACCCGCCGTAATGATCTGCTCAGCTTCGAGTTTGCGCTGAATGGTGCGGGTGTCGCGCAGGGTCAGGGCGCAGTTGAAGGTCAGGTCGTTTTTCAGGCGCTTAATGGCCCCATTCACACGGAAGGGTAACCGCACGTTTTGCTTGGTGAAGCCCAGCGAAGCCGTTACGTCTTTGGTGTTCACCTCCGCTACCTGTGCGTTGGTCAGGTTCAGGGCCGCATCGCGCGAGCGGTTGTATTCCAGCGAGCCGCTCAACCGGTTTTTCGTCTGAAACCGAATCCCGATGAATGGGCCAAAGCGCTCGCTCATGCTCATAGTGCTCATCACGAAAATCGGGATAAACTGACCGTTTTCGTTTAGCTGCCGGGCAATGTTGTAATCGTTTACCGCCAGGTTCACGAACTGCGCCTCGTAGCTCAACGACGAAACGAAGTTACCGACGCTATAGGTCGAGGTGTAGCGATGCACGAGGTTAAACGACGTAAACACCTTGCTAAAGGGCTTCACTTTGTTCAGACCGCTGTAGTTCAGATCCCAGTTCGGGAACGGCAGGTTGTAAAACGGCGAGTACTTCACCGACCACGGATTCGAGCCGCTGTAAGCCGCGAAGAATGCCGGAATCAGCACGTCCTGCGAGTTCTTGTTGTAGCCGTTCGGGTTATCGCGGGCAACGGGGTTATCGGCGTTCAGGCGTTGTTGCAGGATATCACGATAGGCCTCGAACTTGTCGAAAATCGGCGATGTGTTATCCACCCGCAGGCGCTCGAACGTGGTGCCGAATGAGAAGTACGACATGCTGTAGCTGCCATTCCGGATGGGTGCCTGACTGCTAAAACCCGCCCCCGAAATAGCCGGCCGGTAAAACTCCTGGTAGTTGTCTGACCGGTTGTAGTTGGCCGTTACGTTGATCCGGAAATCGCGGAAAGGCTCAAGCGTAGTGCTGGCCAGGAAGCGCTTGGTAACTGCCTGCGTAAAGGGCGCGTTCTGCACTGTACTCGGCGACAGCCAGCCCGCCCGCGCAGCTCGTCGGGCAATGTCGCCATTCTGATCGCCCAGCACAAACGGTAGCCCCGGCGCGCCAAAATTGTCAAGCCCGAACAGGCCGGGCGTTGGCAGGAAGCCCGGCAAAATGGTATTTTCCTGTACGTTATACGACACGTTGATGCCGCGCACGGTCATTAACGCCCGCACAAAGCTCTTCAGCAGTTGATTGCCGCCGGGGTTGATCTCCTGGATACTACCGGGGTTCCGGGCAAAATTCAGGCGGGGCGGCGAAGGCGTGTTGGCCCAGCGGAGCGTGCGAATCTTGTTGTAGAGCAGCACCAGATCGACCCGGCCCACAATGCCCACCTCGCGGTTGTTGCGGATCGTGTTACCGAACGGCACAAACAGCGAATCTTTGATCCCGAACGAGTTGGCCGTGAACTGATAGCCAATGTTGTAGGTCAGGTCGCCCTGCACCCAGTTCACGATCGGAAACTTGTCGAACGGAATCCGGTAGGTCGTTTTGATCTCCTGCTGGTAGTTCTTCATCCGCCCCAGATTCTGCAGGCTGCGCCAGATCGAATCGCGTTGGTACGGCGTGTTGATCTCGCCATACGGTTCATCGATAATGGCGTTGGCGGCAGCCCGGTATGACACAACCAGGTTCTTGGTCAGGTTCCAGGTGAGGTCGTAATAGCGGTTGAAGAAAAAGTATTTCTCGAACTGCGGCGAAATACCGTTGGTGCTCAGGTCGGCGTTGCGGAGCTGCGTTTTGATGTAGCTGCGGTCAATGTCGGCGCGGATCGACACGATCGTTGGCAGCAGTGTCAGGTTAAAATCTTTCAGCCAGTACAGGTATTTGCGTTCCAGACCAGGTACGTTCCGGAACGGCTCGAACGGCTTGGGCTGGCTGGTGAAATTATACGTGATGCCCCCCCGGTACTGCTCCTGAATATACTCACCCGTCAGGATGTTGGAGCGTCGGATGTCGTTGAAGGCGTAGTTGAATCCGAAGTTTTCAATATCCCAGAAATGCGCTTTCCCGTTCGGATCGACCCGAATTTTGCGCACGTTCGAGAAGTTGATACCCCGGCGCGTGGTCATGTCCTGCACCAGCCGCCGGTACTCCGACGGGCTGATCGGGTTTCCTTCGGGCAGACTGGCAATCGACTTTTCCAACGGCATATCGGGATCAAGCGGGTCGAATTGCGGCGTGGCCAAACGGGAGTCGTAGTTGGCGTAGAACGGAATTTTCAAACCCCACTTCTCCGGCAAAAACTTGTCAAGCGAAAGCGCGGCAGTCAGGCCAAACTCCGTCGCTTCTTCGCGGGTACGTTCCGTTGGCTTGGTCTGTACACCCCCAAAACCAAAGCTTGAATATCGTCCCGATGCCGTAATGGTAGCCAGATCGGCCAGGCGCAGATTCAACGCTCCGATAGCCGCCCGACCCGATTGCTGGTTGATACCCGTAGCCCGCAGTTCATCCACCCAAATGGTAAAGGTCTTCGACTGCTCATCGGACGATTTGGGGTTACGTACCCCGATCATGATGCTCTGCACCGAACTCAGATCAGGGTTACCCACAATGGTCAGGTTATACCGCTGATTGGCTGAGGGCTGCGTGAATGGCAGGCCCGTTCGGCGAGACAGTTGCTTGTTTCGTGCCGCTTTCAGGTCAGTCAGTTCACTAAACGCCAGATCAAGTTCATTCTGCGACGGCCAGATCTCGTCGACGGTGACCGGGCCGCGGCGCGTTGATTTCAAGCCCGGAATTTCAATTTCGTAGTAGTTCTCGGTGTAGTCAGTACCGATCCGCAGAAACGCGCCTACCTGTCCATCTTCATCCTGCGGGTTGTGCATGTGAATGAACATGTTCAGCCGGTCGCGGTTCACGAAGTCGAAATTCGTATTGCGAAACGCCCCGCGCGAATCACCATCGCGCAGGTTAGTCACGCTCAGCGCCATCGACTGCTCATTGAGCTGTACGTTGTTGTTCGGTTGCGTATAGTCGACATCACGGATGAAGCCGGGCGGTACGTCGTACACATACTTTTCGGCCGACACCTGGTTGTTTTCTTCCACGTTTACCGCCGACACCTTAAACTGAGCATCATAAGGCTCAGGTACGTCCTGCAATCCGCGCTGCGTGAGGTCACCAGCGTAGCGACGATACTGGTTGGCTTCCATCTGCAACTGGGCAAAGCGAAGCACCACCGGCTGCGCAAAATCGGTCAGGTACATCCGGAAGAACCGGATCGACTTGAAGCCGTTGATGTTACCGACCTTGTTCGTAAAATTCCGCACCGGAATTCGGAACAGGTACCAATCGACGCCCTCGGCGTTTACTTTATCAATGATGTAGCCATTGCCGACTGCCAGCCGGCCGGGCCGCAGATCGATGCTGTAGTCGTAGTAGGCTTCCTGCTCGTTGATGGTATTGTCCGAATTCAAATCCTCAATATCGGGCAAAATCGACGAGGCAGGCGAGGTGAAGTTGTTCAGGTCGTTGGCCGTTTCGGGCGAGTTGCCTTCCATGCCCATAAACGATTTGTACCGCGCCACCACGTACCTGGCCGAGTCGGCCTGGGCCCCCAGGTAATACCGGAAATCGTCATTCGAGGGGTCGCTCTCGATTTGCCGCAGGGCCTCCTGATTAGTCACCCGCGCCCGCACGGCATCCAGATACGGCTTGAACTTGGCTTGCTCTTCGTTGTTGTTCAGGCCATCGAGACCGATATCCTGCTTTTGCCGGGCCCCTTCCTGATTGGTAAAGGCATTGGTCACAAACTGCTGCGTAGGTGCTTTCCCCCAAGGGGTGTCGGCCAGCCGCCCACCTAGCCGCGAGTTGGTGGTATCGATGGGAATACCATTCTCGAAGTTGAACCGGCCGTCTTTGATCACATCCTCCGACACGTCGCCGAGGTTGAAGTGCAGAATGCCGCCCGTCGAGTTCGGGAAGTTCTGTGAGTTATCGGGATTGCCGCGCACCTTCCCATTTTCGCCCTGCACAAAGGGGTCCATCATCCAGAAAACGATGTTCTCGATGTTGGCGTTGTCGAAATCGTTGTCTGACGAGACGGCCCGCGTTACAGCCCCAAAATTCTGGCGGGGATTAGGCAGTGTTCCGTCATTGTTCAGGTTCGGGTTGTAGTTGTAAATCCCCCGTTCGCTGGGGAAATAAGCAACATCGAGGATATTCTCCGGCTGCTGAATCTGTCGGGGTGACCGGCCGGGAAACAGCACGTTGGGCAGAAAGTACCGCTCATATACATTCGACAGGTCGTTCTGGGTGAGGTTACTACCCACGCCACCCGTTGCGTCGGGCAGGTACAGAGTCTGGTCTACACTATATACCGATGTGCGGGCGCGGCGGTATCCATACTCCAGCACATTGCCTGCGCTGCCCTGCGGAAACTCCTGCGGGGTAGAGCCTATGCGCCAGCGTGTGGGTTGCCGGGTCAGATCGAAAATGGTGCGGGTGGCCTCGAAGTCGTCGATGAAGGCATTGTTGTTGGCGCGAGGCGATACACCCGGAATAAACTCGGCGACTTCGCCGGTAAATTGCACCGCCGACAGTTCCTTGGTTTGAATGAATGGCAGGCGGTCGAGGAAGCGGGTGAGCCCCGGCGAATCTTTGCGCAGGTTTATATCGAAGCCGAGCATGGTGTTGTTCACCGGCTCATTGCCAATAGCTACCCGCGTCAGGAAGCCCGACGGCGTTTCGCGCATGTTCATGGCCGTCATTCCGACGTTGATCTCGGGCGTCAGTCGGTAATCGAGTCGGGCACCCACCAGCGTGCGAATCTGATTCTGGAACAAGTCAGGCGTTTCGAAGCTGATGCGAATTTCGCGACCCGAATTCGAGATACTCTCGTTCAGGATCCGTACCCGCTGCCCTTCTACCACGTAATCCTGCCCCGCCACCAGCGGCACACCACCCGCCGATACCTGTACTGACTGTTCCTTTACGCCATAGGGCAAATCGATGCCCTGCCCCTGTCCCGATTGAAAACTACCGCGAATAAAGAACTTGTTTTTAACGGCAATTTGCTGCGCATCGGCCAGCGTAGTGCGGTACAGTTCTTCAAAGACGTATTTCGACTCGAAGATGGGGTCTTGCAGTTTATTCCGCAGGAATGGCCCAAACGGCTCCAGCACCGGGAAAATGATTTTTCCGTTCCGGCTGTCGACGGTGATGCCTTCGATATAGTCAAAGTTACCATCGGGCTGCGGGTCTAGCTGCGCGTTCAGCTTATCGACTTCGAAGACCTGCACCAGCGGAATGTTGGCTAGTTTACTATCCTGTAAATTAGGATTATCAATACCCGATACGTCGTCTTTATACACGATCCGCATCTGGAAACCCTGCCGTGACAGTGCCGTTGTATTCAGCGAATACACGTTCTTCATCATCAGATTCCACATCGGATTCTGTAAGTTATTGCGAATCGTGGTCGATTTCAACAACTTCAGGTACAGCACCTTATCCTCCCCCTGACTTTGGTAGTCTTCGGTAAGTTCACCCACCTGATACCGTCGACCCTGATAGGTATATTCATAAGAAACGGCCAGTACTTCGTCATTCCGAAGCGGTGTAATCAGCGAGATATAGCCAAGCTGCGGTTCAAATCGGTACTCGCGGTCGGTGAGGCGTTTGGCCCCCCGCAGCATATCGTAGTCGGTGCCGCGCTGCAGGCCAAAGGTACCTGTGAGCACATCGGGCGTCTGGTCGGCATTCCGCAGCGGGGCCGATGCTTTCAGCCGGGCAAAGAGCGTGTTGGCCGCGTTGTCGGCGGGCGAGCCGGGCGCAACGGCCGTCTGTATATTTGGGTTACCCCGGTTAAACGGCGCAGGCTCGGCCAGGTCTGAGAAGCCCACCACGTTCCGAAGTTGGTCGGTGGTGTTGGTGCGGTTGGTGACGTACACTTCCAGACGCGTCACCGTTACCCCCGACGTAATGTTGGGCAGGCTCTTGAGTGACCGCTCATAGTTGCTCCGAAAAAATTGCGACAGAAAGAAGTGGCGGTTCTCGTCGTACTGGTCAGCGCGAATCTCGAAGGGCCGGTTGAGCGTACCACCCCGCAGCACAATCTCCTGTTTTTTCGACCGCTGCTGCGACAGGACCGTCGTGGCGTTCAGCTTACCAAACCGCGTTTGCAGTTTCAGACCAAACAGGTTTTGCACCCCCGGAATCAGTTGGCTGTTCAGGTTCCAGGTCAGGTTACCCACCTCGACATTTTGCAGAATACTCTCGTTCTGCGGCGTGAAAGGCAATTGCGGGTTACTCAGCCGGCTACCAAAGGCAGGTAGGTTCGGCAGGCCCGGCACCTGCGGCAAGTTGGGTAGGCCATTGGCACCCAGGCCCGGGATAAGGCCTTGTGGCCGGTAGTTTACTTTCAGCGCGTTCTCGAAATTAAAGCTGGCTTTAGTATCGAAGTTGGCCAACACGCCCAGCCGTTCTCCGATCTGACCGTTGAAGTTGATGCTGATCTGCTCGTTGAAAATCAGGTTACCCTGTCGCCGCAGCCGAACCGGAACGGCGGGGTTATCGATGAACTGATGCAGATAACCCAGATCGAGCGTGACGAAGCCGTTGGGTTTAAAATCGATGTTGTTGCCTCCAAAAATTCGGTCAAAAACGGGCGGCACTTCCAGTTTGGGAATCAAACCACGCCCGCTAACGGCACTTTGCCCATCGCGGCGGGCCGAGTTTTCGCGAAACAGACGGTCTTCGATCCGCTCATTCTGCAAGCGGTTGTACTCCGAATAAGGCACATTTTCGCCGGGCCGGTAGATCAATCCGTTGCTGCGAGGGGCGCCAGTCTGACTGACAGGGCCCGCCACCGCCGGTGCCGACGTACCCAGCGTGCTGGCTCCCGGCGCAGTAATTACGCTCGGGTTTACCACCGACGGAGTCGCCACACCTGGCCGGGGCGTGATGCGTTCGGTGACCGTTACTGTACGGTCTGGCAACATCCTGAAATCGGTGTTCAGCGACCTGGGGTCACGGAGTAAATACGGTGAGCGGGGGTTCCGGTCCGAGAAGCGGGTAGCGTAGCGGTCTGTCCACCGTACTGAGGGGCGGCGCGACGCGTTTTTCACGGCCCGCAAACTGTCCAAACGTTCCTGAGCAATGGCTTTGATCGAGTCGGCCGTTGCTTTGGCTGCTTCAGCCGCCGCCTTTATTTGTTCGGGTGTACGTTGCGTTGCTGGCGTTGTCCGTCCACGACGGGCTGGTGTTTGAGCACGAACGCCCGTTGCACACACCAGTACAAGGGTAACTGTGAGCAACAGGTACGTACCCCTCTGGCCCGTAAGAATAGACCGTATACTATGCAGCATTGAGCAGATAAAAGAGGTTCGATTGGCGTATCACTTCACCATATACTGGTGTAAGATCAAAAAAATAAACAACCCGACAATTCAGGACGTTAACACAACGGCTAAAACCGGGCCAATCGTATTACGTACGGACAAATATCAGCTATCCATAAGCAGCATACCCCCACTACGATCCGAAGAAGGGGTATGAACGGCTTATCAACAACGGCTACTTATTCATCGGTATTACCGGAGGGCCCTGCGAATAATATCCTCTACAGACAAGCTGCTGTCTGTATTCAGGATATCGTCGACGCTTTTTTCGGCCGAAGGGCGCGGGAAACCAAGGGCCACCAGGGCAGCTAACGCCTCTTCGCGAACGGGATTCCCCGCCTGCTGACGGTACGTGGGCGTATCGGGAAGGAGCCCCGATTTTTTCATCTTGTCTTTCAATTCCAGAATGATACGCTGCGCCGTTTTGGCGCCAATGCCTTTGATGGCCTGCACCGCCCGCACATTTTCGCTCATAATGGCCAGTCGCAAATCCTGCGGGGATAAGGACGAGAGCATACCCAGCGCCGTATTTGGTCCAACACCCGACACCGCAATCAACTCGCGGAAAAGGGATTTCTCGTCGGCTGAAGCAAAGCCAAACAGTGTCTGGTTGTCTTCCCGGAAGTGGTGGTGTATGAATAACTTCACCGGCGCCCCGCCACCCGGCAGCGTCGAATAGGTTTGCAGGGATATAAATACTTCGTACCCGAGTCCCTGTATGTCGATAATCGCATACGAGGCTTCTTTGTACGCTAAGGTGCCATCTAAGTAGGCGATCATAAGTCAGTCTAAAAAAGTGCTAAGTCTATTGGCTTTACCCTACCACTAGCTTCTGTCCGGGATGGACGCTGTTGCCTTTGATACGGTTCATTTTTTTCAGCTTGTCGATCGAGATGCCACCGTACCGCTGAGCGATGTTCCAAAGTGTATCACCGGGCTGCACCCGATGGTACTTCGCTTTTACCCGCTCACGCGAGGCATGCACCTCCGCTTTTTTCGCGCTTTTCCGGTCCGATGCTTCCGTTCCCTGCTGGGCCATCCGCTCCGAGTGCGTCTCGCCTGACTCGCGCAGGATGGTCAGTTTCTGCCCCTGCTTCAAGGTTGACGATCGCATTTTGTTCCACTGCTTTACGTCGTAGGTCTCTACGTTATATTTCTCGGCAATGCCCGACAGTGTTTCGCCCCGCCGAACGGTATGCGTCAGTTTACGGGGTTTACGCATCACTACAGCCTCCAGATCATCCGCTTCGGGCCGGTCGTTTTCGGTGACGATGGCAGCTGGTACGGGTACGTTGTCGGCAATACGGCTGGCGACATGCCAATCGGTATAATCGGGGGCCGAGTCGCGCAGGCTGGGTACGTTCTCATTATGCGCCAGCAGCACGTTCTCCATCATAATCGGCATTTTTGAGGCCGAATCCATGATAATTTTACGGTACGTCTGCACGTAGCTATGTCGCTCGCTCGGAATACGGAGCATGTGGTTACGTGTATATTCCGGCAGTTGATCAGCGGTGATCGACGGATTCAGCTTCTGCAGATCGGTGAAGGAAACACCGCTCAGGCTCGCGAACGTTTTCAGGTTCAGGTACGAGTTGATCTGAATCGTATCGAAAGCGATCGGGTAATCGGGACGCTCGGCCACGATACCGTGGTCATTGCCGTAGTTCATCATGTAGGTCATGGCAATGAACTGCGGCACATACGAGCGTGTCTCTTTCGGCAACCCGTCGTAACATGTCCAGAAGGTGGTTCCCCCCGTGCGCCGCATGGCCCGCCGCACTGCGCCGGGGCCACAGTTATACGCTGCCAAGGCTAATTCCCAATCGCCAAAGGTGCGGTGCAAATCTTTCAGATACCGGCAGGCGGCTTCCGTAGCTTTGTTGGGGTCCATCCGATCATCGACATAATCATCGATGTTCAGATTGAAATCTTTTCCGGTGTAGGGCATAAACTGCCAGAGGCCCCCTGCCCCTACCCGCGACATAGCCCGTGGGTTTAGCGCCGACTCCACAATGGAGAGGTACTTCAGCTCATCGGGCATGTTGTGCTTGGCCAGCATCTTTTCGTACAGCGGAAAATAGAACGGCATGCGCTCCATAACTGTCCGTGTGTAGCTGGGCTTGCGGTAGGCAAAGTAGTCGATGAAGTTATGAACGACCTTGTTGTACGGCAGCGGAATCTGGCGTTGCAGCCGGGGCAGTCGCTCGCGCAGGACGGCTTCGGGCACACTCGGCAGATTCAGGACTGTCTCGACAAGCAGGGACGTATCAACAACCATCGTGTCGGCTACGGCCAGATTCATTGTCTGGTTAGCTGCCGCGGGGTACGTTACCGTTGGCGTGGGCTTCGCTACCTGAGCCTGAACAGACGATAGCGAAAAAACCAGAATCAGGCTTGTTCCACCGGCAATCAGAAGGTTAACTAGTCTCATAGCATGTTCGTTACGTTTTGGGGTGGTTTAATGTTTGTCGTTTGGGGTCGAGGTTGCGTTGCTAAATCACGAACTGGTTGGCAAGCAGGGCCACGACAAACATCAAACCAAAATCATCAAACCAATTTTAAATAAGCTTCTGCCATCGTTACCAACGCCTGCTCCTGAAAAGGAGGCGCCATAAGCTGTAATCCGATTGGCAGCGCGGGGCCGTTCCCGTTAGGATCAACTCCGTTTGGAATCGAGATGGCGGGGTAACCCGTTACATTAGCCTGAACGGTAAAAATGTCGGCCAAGTACATCTCCAGCGGATCTGTTTCGGTCTTTCCGTCGCTTTTTTCCCCTAAGATAAAGGCCGGAGTCGGTGTTGTTGGCATCATCAGGAAATCGTACTGGGCAAAAACCCGCTCGGTTTCGTCGCGTACCAACCTGCGTACCTGCTGTGCTTTGGTGTAATAAGCGTCATAGTAGCTGGCGCTCAAGGCGAACGTACCCAGCAAAATACGCTTGCGCACTTCGGGCCCAAAGCCTTCTGTCCGGCTTTTCTTGTACATCGAAATCAGGTCGGTGACACCCTCGGTAGCCCGGTGTCCATACCGCACCCCGTCGAACCGCGACAGGTTAGATGATGCCTCGGCGGTAGTCAGGACATAATAAGTAGGTAGCAGGTATTTGAGCAGCGACAACGAGACAGGCTCTACCACGTGGCCTGCCGCCCGTAGCCGGTCAATGGCCCGCTGGGTCGCCTCGCGAATGGCCGGCGCAACGCCTTCGCTCTCTACCCCGTCGACCAGATACGCAATGCGGGCGGGCGTTGCCGGATCACGTTCATAGGGTGAAGCATAAGGAGCAACGGGCTGCGACGATACCGTGCTATCAAATGCATCGGGACCAGCCATCACCTCCAGCAGCAGCGCCGCATCGGTTGGGGTATTAGCAATGGGGCCAATGCAATCGAACGAGGATGCATAGGCCACCAGACCCCAGCGACTCACCCGGCCATAGGTTGGCTTGAGGCCCACCACGCCGCAAAACGCGGCGGGTTGCCGAACCGAACCGCCCGTATCGGAGCCAATACTGGCGAGGCATAAACCCGCCTGCACCGCCACGGCCGACCCGCCACTACTGCCACCCGGCACCCGCTCTGGGTCGGCGGCGTTACGCACCGGGCCAAACGCTGAATTTTCGTTTGACGAACCCATTGCAAATTCATCACAATTCTGTCGACCGATGATAATCGCATCTTCGGCGAGTAAACGGTCAACAGCCGTTGCCGTAAACTGCGCTTCGAATCCGTCGAGAATGCGGCTGCCTGCGTGCAGACCATGCCCGGTGTAGCTTAGCACATCTTTGATACCGATTACCATCCCGTGCAGCCGACCTACCGATGCCGCTGGATCAGCCCGGCGGGCATCCAGTTCATCGGCGCGCTGGCGGGCTTCTTCGGGATAGACTTCAGTAAATGCGTTGAGATGCTGATTGGCGTCAATACGGGTTAGGTATTGCTCGATCAGTTGGCGACAGGTAACGGCACCACTGGCAAGATCGGACTGTACGGAGGCAAACGAACGGTAGGGATGAATCATAGTCGGCACAGGGGGCACTAAACAAAAAAACAGACAACCCAACGCCTTGCGGGCATCGGGTTGTCTGTGTATACAGAGGGAAATCCCTTATTTAATGTCTTTCAGACCATCTTCGATGTTCTCACGAACATCTTTGGTGGCGTCTTTGAACTCACGGATACCTTTACCAAGGCCACGGGCCAGCTCAGGCAGTTTTTTGGCGCCAAAGAATAGGAGCAGGGCTAAGAAAATGAGCAGCATCTCCTGACCGCCCAGACCCATAATCGCAAAAATGGATGCTGTAATCATAATATGTCGTGTTTAGAACGTATGCAAAAGTAACGAAAGCCTCGTCAAGAAGCCATTAAATTAAAGCTAAAAAAGACACTGACCGGGTGGGTTATACCCTTACTTCAGGTCAATAACTTTGCCGGTAGTCCGCTCCCGCTGCCGCTCCCACTCCTTGAAATTCTCCAGATCGGTGTTCAGCGAATTAAAGACCCATACCATCAGCGCAATATCATCGGCGAAACCTAATACGGGCAACACGTCAGGAATAAAATCAATTGGCGATACAAAGTAGATCAGCGCAGCCAGCGTTGAAATCAGCGTTTTGGTAGGCACCTGACGGTACTCACCCGCCACATAGGCTTTCACCAGGCGGCTCAATAGACCGATTTTCTCGCGAAAACCAAGTCCTTCTTCTCCTTTCACTGACTCACTTTTGCCCAGTGCCTCTTTGATCAGCGTTAACATGCTCAGGCCATTACGGGCATATCTGCCTGCGCGAGCCGTTGACCGACGAAAGAAAATAGACGAAAGAATCTGGGCAATCAAACTACGCTTTGCCATCGACAACTAGTTGGTTTTGGTTAGTGCGTCTGCGATACCTACGCAGATCATGGGTATAACAGATTTATTCTAAAAAAAGTCTATTTCGTTCCAGCCAGCGGTACAGCCGGTTCAGGTACGTTCCCGGCGGTCGTTCGCCTCCATGTGTTGCATTTAGAGCTGCCACCACCCAACAGGAGCCATCCGGTTCAGTTCTGAATCCCTCATGGCCCACATCCGTGTTTGTGTCTCCTGAACATACGCTTCACCGCTTTTCAGAGCCAATGGCAAATCAACTTAACTCTCCCGGCAAAGTCGCGCTTACCTGTTGACAGGCAACAACCTGCTACCAGAGTTTTTTACGTACTTTTGTGGTTTAATCGAAAGACACAACCCCCGTTTTTTCAACGTGAAACATATTCGCAATTTCTGCATTATCGCCCACATCGACCACGGCAAAAGTACCCTCGCCGACCGCCTGCTGGAGTTTACCAAGACTGTCGGTGCCCGAGATATGCAGGCACAATTGCTCGACAACATGGACCTGGAACGGGAACGTGGCATCACCATCAAGAGCCACGCCATCCAGATGGACTATTACCATAATGGCGAGTTATACACCCTGAACCTGATTGATACCCCCGGCCACGTTGACTTCAGCTACGAAGTATCCCGGTCTATTGCCGCCTGTGAAGGCGCGCTGCTACTGGTCGATGCCTCGCAGGGAACTGAAGCCCAGACGATCTCGAACCTGTACCTGGCCCTGAACAACGACCTGGTCATTATTCCGGTGCTCAACAAGATCGACCTGCCCGGGGCGCGTCCTGAAGAGATTAAAGATGAAATGGTGGACCTGCTCGCCTGTGAGCGCGACGACATCATCCCGGCTTCCGGCAAAGAAGGCATTGGTGTTCCCGAAATTTTGGCCGCCATCGTTGAGCGGATTCCGCCCCCGAAAGGCAATCCCGACGCCCCCCTGCAAGCCCTGATCTTCGACTCGCACTTCAACTCCTACCGGGGTATCGAAGTAATTTTCCGGGTAAAAGACGGCCGTATCCGTAAAGGGCAGAAAGTGAAGTTCATGAACACCGGCAAAGAATACTTTGCTGATGAGATTGGCACGCTCCGCCTCACGCAGGAGCCCAAAGATGCCATTGAGTGCGGCGATGTAGGGTACCTGATTTCGGGTATCAAAGTAGCTAAGGAAGTAAAGGTAGGTGATACCATCACCAGCTTCGACGAACCAGCGGAAGTAGCCATCCAGGGTTTCTCGGAGGTAAAACCAATGGTATTTGCGGGTATTTACCCCGTTGAAACCAGTGAGTTTGAAGACCTGCGTGAGGCCATGGAGAAGCTCCAGCTCAACGACGCCGCGCTGGTGTGGGAACCCGAAACATCGGCGGCCCTGGGCTTTGGTTTCCGCTGCGGCTTCCTGGGTATGCTGCACATGGAGATCGTGCAGGAACGCCTCGAGCGCGAGTTCGACATGACCGTGATCACCACGGTACCATCGGTGCGGTTTGAGGTGATGAACACCAAGGAAGAGATGTTCCAGGTGTCGGCACCGGCCGAAATGCCCGAGCCCAACCAGATCAAATACATCGAAGAACCTTTCATCAAGGCGCAGATCATTACCAAAGCTGAGTACGTTGGTGGTATCATGAGCCTGTGTATGGACAAGCGGAGTATTCTGAAAAACCAGGTATACCTCACCGCCGACCGGGTGGAGCTTCAGTTCGAGATGCCTTTGGCCGAGGTTGTGTTCGACTTCTTCGATAAGCTCAAGACTATTTCGCGTGGCTACGCTTCCCTCGACTATGAATTCATGGACAACCGGGAGTCTGACATGGTGAAGCTCGACGTAATGCTCAACGGCGATAAAGTCGATGCGTTGTCGGCCATTGTGCACCGGTCGAAATCATACGAGTGGGGCCGGAAGCTGTGCGAAAAACTGCGCGAGCTGATTCCCCGTCAGCAGTTCGAAATTGCCATTCAGGCGGCAATCGGGCAGAAAATTATTGCTCGCGAAACACTGAGCGCCCTGCGTAAAGACGTATTGGCCAAGTGTTACGGTGGTGATATCTCCCGGAAACGCAAACTGCTCGACAAGCAGAAGAAGGGTAAGAAACGGATGCGCCAGGTGGGTAACGTCGAAATCCCTCAGGAAGCCTTCATGGCGGTTCTCAAGATCAACTAAGCCATCCATCAGCGTACCAACGAAGCCCCGTTCACACCAGTTGAGCGGGGCTTCGTTGCTAGTAAGCTACTACCCGGCTTGACGCTTCCGGCAGATGACGTTACTTTTGCCCTCTCCATTTGCGACCAATGCCCGAACTCACGCCTGATCTGTCTATCCTGATTGTCAATTACAAAACCCCTCAGTTGATTGTCGATTGCCTGCACTCTGTGTTCCACCACACAACAGGTATCACCTTCGAGGTTGTAATTGTCGACAACCAATCGGGCGACGACAGTGAAGCGCGGGTACGTTCCGCCTTTCCAGTGGACACGCATCCTCAGGTACGTTGGTTCGATATGGGCTACAACGCCGGATTTGGCCGAGCCAACAACTACGCCATGAGACAGGCGTGGGGCCGAAATTACCTGCTGCTCAACTCCGACACACTCCTGCGCGACAACCTCATTGGGCGCTGCTCCCGTCTGCTCGACGAGCAACCCGATGTGGCGGCGGTTGGAGCCATGCAGATCAACCGGGAGGGGCAGGTGCATACGCAGATGTACACCCGATTCGGCGAAATCCGGCGGCCGTTTTACATCCTGCCCACGCACCCGACGGTCCAAAACTGGCTATACCGTCAACTTCCCGATACCGTTTACGCCGACCCGAATCAGGTAGACTGGATCATTGGGGCGTTTCTGATGACCCGTCGCTCGACCGTCGACAAGGCGGGCATGCTCGACGAGAATTTCTTTATGTACGGCGAAGATGTAGAATGGAGCTGGCGGCTTGGACAACAGGGTCGTATGCTGGTCTTGCGCGATGGTTTTTTCGTGCACCTCGAATACGGCAGCGACCCCACCTACCAGGCCCGTGAGGTAACGTACATCAACCGTTTCAAAACCCAGATGCAGGTATCTAACCTGCTCTGGATTCGTAAGCAATATGGTGTTGGGGCCTATCTGCTGCTCATGCTGCACTACTGGACCCTGGTACCCATCATTTATATATGGAAACTAAGTGTGAATTTGCGGCAGGGTAAACCGCTGCTGAGCGAATTGGATAATCAACGGGCATTTGCCCAACAAGTCGGTATCTTTAGCCGTTTCTTTTGGAAGACCCTCTTCAACCAAACTCATTTCTTTAAAGTCTAACGCACCGGATAGCTCCCTACCCGCGTGCGTCCGCCAACTGCCTGCCCGATTCAATGAAACTACTGTTTATTACACCGGTGGCTAACCGTTCAGGGTCTGTCACGACGCTGCTCAACTACATGCATTATGCACCGAAGAGCGATAGTCGCCGGTACGCCATGTTTAGCCGCCGGGCAGGTCAGCTCGATCTGGCGGAGTTCAACTGTCCACTCTATTTCAGTCCGCAGTCAGACCGGTTTAGCTACCGGCTTTACGAAACGGCCGTTCACAAACTAATGGGGAGTATCCCCCATTTAAAGTCGCTCGAAGACGCCCACAAAGCAGAAAAGGCAGATCTGTGGTATATCAATACCATTGCCATGCCCGAATATGCGCAACTGGCGATCAGGCTGGGGCAACCGTATGTACTGCACGTACATGAGCTGGTGCAGGAATACGACGAACGTGGCTACGACGAGTTCAAGCAGATGCTCGATAACGCCAAACTGCTCTTTACCGCCTCGCAAACGGTGGTCGACAACCTCGAAAACATGGGCTACAAAAACGTAGTACTCATGCACGGGCTGATCAACGTAGAGCAGATCAAACCCACCCGCGACCGCGCCGAGGTACGTAAGGAATTAGGATTCCGCGACGATGAGTTTGTCTGGTTGATGTCGGGGGCCTGGTCGAACCGGAAGGGATTCGATATGATTCCGGATATTCTGCGCGAACTGCCCGCCGGCACGCCTTTTATCTGGATGGGACCCGCCCGCAAAACCGGCATGACCTATTATGTGGAGCAATACATCAAGACCTACAACCTGAATGTCCGGTTCCTGACCGAGCAATCGACGCAGTATTTCAGCTATTTCAACGCCTGCGATGGCTTCTGCCTGACCTCGCGTGAAGACTCATACCCCATCGTGATGCGCGAAGCATCGGTGTTGGGAAAGCCTATCGTTGGCTTTAATTCGGGGGGTATCAAGGAGTTTGTGAAACCCGGTATGGGCGAGATGGTCGAAGGCTTTTACCCAAAAGCCCTGGCCGAAGCCATGCTGCGCGTGCAGACCGGCCAAACCATGATCGACAAGAACAAACTGCAAACAGCCATTACTACCCAAACCCAGCAGGCCGAAGCCAAACGCTGGATTGAAACCCTGGAAAGCATACTTTAATATAGTTTGAGGTTTGATGTTACCCCC
The DNA here is from genome assembly GCF_011742925.1 of Fibrivirga algicola. GTDB lineage: Bacteria > Bacteroidota > Bacteroidia > Cytophagales > Spirosomataceae > Fibrella > Fibrella algicola. The sequence continues at coordinate 59,924 of NZ_WAEL01000010.1, read as the reverse complement.
CAACCCCCACTCCTATGACTGAAAACAGCAAAACGTTTCTTTACACGTACCTGAACAATGCCTCGCCAACGGGCTTTGAATCATCGGGGCAGCAACTCTGGCTCGACTACCTGAAGCCGTATATCGACGAATACATTGTTGATACCTATGGCACGGCCGTTGGCGTCATTCACGGTGCCGACGATTCACCGAACAAAGACTACAAAGTGGTGATTGAAGCCCACTCCGACGAGATTTCGTGGTTTGTGAACTTCATCTCCGACGATGGCTATCTGTATGTGCGCCGCAATGGCGGGTCCGATGCCGTTATTGCCCCCTCTATGCGGGTTAATCTGCACACCAAACAGGGCGTTGTGCAGGGCGTATTCGGTTGGCCCGCCATTCACGTGCGCGACCTGGCGAAAGACACTGCTCCCAAGGTAACCGACCTGTTTATCGACGTGGGCGCGCACACCAAAGATGAAGTCCTGGAGATGGGCATTCACGTTGGCACGGTCTGCACCTTCGTAGATGGTCTAACGGAGATGAACGGCCGGTATTTCGTGGGTCGGGCGCTCGACAACCGCATGGGTGGCTTCATGATTGCCGAAGTAGCCCGTCAGTTAAAAGAAAACGGGATTCGCCTGCCCTATACGCTCTACATCGTGAATGCGGTGCAGGAAGAAATTGGTCTGCGGGGCGCTGAGATGATTGCCCGCCGCCTGAAACCAGATCTGGCTATTTGCACCGACGTGACGCACGATACGCAGTCGCCGAAGTACGATAAAAAAGAGCAGGGTGACCTAAAATGCGGCAGTGGCCCGGTGTTGTGCTATGGCCCCGCCGTACAGAACAACCTGCTCGATTTCATGATCGACGTGGCCAATAGCCAGGAGATTGCGTTCCAGCGTCAGGCCGTTAGCCGGTCGACAGGCACCGATACCGATGCCTTTGCCTATGCCGCCGAAGGCGTTGCCTCTGCCCTGATTTCGCTACCGCTGAAATACATGCACACCACGGTTGAAACGGTGCATCAGGAAGACGTGCAGTCTGTGATCCGCCTCATGTATGAGGTACTACTCAAGCTGAAAGGTGACGAAGACTTCAGGTATATAAAATAGGTTTGAGGTTTGTCGTTTGATCGGTCCGCCGGTGCGGGTGCGCTGCTACAGCTCAGGTACGTTCAATAGCAGCGCAACCGCACCGGCGGACCGACCAAACGACAAACTCCCTTCACCCCAGCTTCGGTTCGATCCAGAGCGCACTTAGGAGCAGGCCGATAACGAGCAGCCATCCCCAGTCAGGGATGGCTTTTTCGATGGTACGCGCCGCTGTCGAGTCCGTCTGACCGGGTGCAGCACCGTAGCGGCGATGGACTCGTACCCAACTGGCTACCTGCTCGCGCTGGGCCACGGCACCCACGCCATGGTTGCTAAGGCTATCGGCAGTCCCCTCAGGTACGTTGCCGTAGGCATATAGGGAGAGCGTGTCCTGCACCGGCAACCAACCCGCCCTGGCGAACCGGCCGGTAGCCTCATACGAGCGGGCATTTATCGGCGCAGGCTGCAGCTGCAACGTATCGGCACCAACCTTCAACCGCGTAGGTACAATGCTGGCATTATTGACCGCAATATGGGCAGGGCGGTGTACCAGTACAGGTGCGTCGACCTGCACGTTGTTTTTCCCGGCAGGACGAAGTGGCGCTAGCATTGATAGCCAGAGCCGGGTATACCCGGTCGTATCACCGCTCAGCCGCAGCGGAAAAGTTTCGGCCAACAGACTGATTGCTACACGTCCACCAACTGGCTGTACGGCCACTGGGAAACCAGCCACCAGAGACGTCCCCATGGCAGGTTGAAACCGGAACGGTAGGGCAGTCAGGTCGGGGCTGATGCGGATAGTGTCTTTGCCGGGAATCCGACGGACCTGCAAACTGGTGCGCAACGCCCGGTTAATGCCAGGTACGTCTACATCGGGCCGGGTCAGGTTTAGGATCAGAACGCTTTTCCCGGCTGCCAACGACTTACTGACCAGCGGATTTGTAACGTTGGCCGGGTCGGTAACAACCAGGTCAGGCAACGTACCGGCTGTTGCTTTGTTAATGGTTAGTTCACTGCCAATGCCCTTTGATAGCCGGTTGGTTAACTCAACGGCGTTTCCCTGCTGACCCAGCCAGTCGGCCAGGGCGCGGGTTTCAAAATCGGGCGCGTCGAGCACAAAACGGACGCGTAGCTTTTCGGCGGGGCGGGCCACAAAGCGAACCGTATCAAGCACTGTTTTGTCGAGCCAGAGAGTTAGCTGGGTACGTCCGCGCGAGAAAGCCACATACGCCAGTTTAAACGCCTGATCGTCGCCGGTAAGCCGTGTACTATCAACCGTTTTCTGGCCAAACTTTAGCCGAAGCATCCCGCCTTCTTCCGTATTTAGTTTACCCGTTACGGTTTGCTGCTCGCCCTGCCGAACAACCCCTTTCCAGCGTAATTGCTGAAGCTGACCGGGTGCATTGTATGGCAACCAGGTTACCAACTGCCGCGACAGTTTCGCCAACACATCGCCCGGGAAGTCCTGCCCCAACAGCCAGACCGTATCGACGGGCACGGTTGTTTTCATCGCCCGAAAAGCGGCAGCGGAGAAGGTTGTTTTGATACCCAGGTCAGCGGCCGTCGAGCGCACATAGTCGGCAGGTACGTTATCGGCGGCCAGCAGGATTGATCCCGACGGCAGCGTCTGTTGCCAGCGTGGCTGAAGCCACAAACCCAGCACGGCCAGCCACAGCAGGCCGTGTAAGCCCAGCCGAACCGCTTTGCGACTAGGGCTCAGTCCTCGCTGTCGGCGCTGTAACCAGATGGGCAATACCAGCAGTGCCAACACTAGAAAAGCCAGTAACCAGGTTTCGGGTAACGTCCAGTCGAGGGGAGAAATGGTCATCGGAAGGGGAGAAATGCGACTTAATGGGTAGTTGATATAACGTCGGCTTCGCTAGTCGTGCCCTTCGACCAGGCCGGTTCGCCGCCGCGATCCCCGACAGGTTCAGGGTGACAGAATAACCAAGTCTCTCATGAACGTACCTGGGTTTCCTGTCTACGTACCACGGACTTGAGTCCGTGGTACGGTTCATTTCATGCCGCGCCAGAAAGCATCTTCCAGGCGTTTTTCGGCTACCGACGTTGGGCGGCTACCGGCAGTTGAGGCAGGAACAAACAGCGCCAGTTTAGTCTGTAGTTGTGCAATGGCTGCTGGCGATAACCGTTGCCCCGAAGCAAGCCGCTGCAAATCGGTCAGGACCGACCAGTTGGGCATACCACTCCGCATCAACGGTCCACTCAGTGCCGCACTCAACTGACTAACCTGTTGCCGCTGACCAGGCGTTAGCTTCGGCAAATCGATCAGGCCCAGTACCTCGGCAACGAGCGTGGCCACGGGTACGTTGGCATATTGGCGCGCCATCTGATGCTTTTCGGGAGCGTCGCCTAGCTCACCGGTCAGGCGGGTTTCTTTCTCTTTCAGCGGTGGCGGATCATAGCCACTCTTTTTGGCATAGGCACGAGCTTTCTGCTGGGCTATTTTCAGGTATTCGAGGGCTTTCACCTCAAATGGACGTGCTTTTTCGGGTTCATACAGCCGCAACTGCAGCTCTGACTGCCACATCTGTTCCAGGGCCATTTTCAGCAAACTGCGCGTCGATTGTTCGTAGAACGTGTTCACTTCGCCATTGTCGTGGTTGTGCACATATTGCTCCATCATAGCTGCCAGGGGGTCTTTATCGCCATTTTGTGCGCTGTGGTCGTCGTGATCGTGGCCCACTTCGGCTTTGGCAGCGGCCTGTTGTTCGGCTTTTTCAGCCAGTTTAAACGCGAATGATTTGGGGGCGGCTTCACCGCTTTTTTCCTGCTCAGTGTCGTGCTTGTGCATATACCCATCGAGCAGGTTAGCGTCGTTGTCGGCCAGGGGTGTATGACCACCAATCTGGTTTTCAAACTCCTCACCCATGTACTGCCCGTAGCGCAGGCGAAGCACTTTCTGATCGAAGCCAATCTCGTTCGACTCCGCGTTGAACGCTTTGGCCGCTAGCTTTTTCCGCTTGGCAATCAGCTTGTCCGTATCGATAATGATCTGCCGCTGACTACGAAAATACTCGGGCATGATGTTTACGGCCATTGTGGCCAGTTCGGCTTCTTCGTTTCTAGCCGTGTCTTTAAACACCACAAAATATGTATCCGATTTGGTCAGTTGGGGTTCAGGTTGGCGGTTATCGATGGCTGCCCAGTAGTAATACAGTTCGTCACCGGGAGCAAAACCGAGTTTGGCCAGATCGAGCGTGTGGCTGGCCTGCGCCATTTTGAATGGCCCATTGCTCACGGGGAAACGGCTTTCGCGAAACTTTACGTTCTCGCCCGACCCGCGTGCCAGGGTAGCCACAATGAAGGCCTGCTGCACCCGAAAATCGTCGGAGATCTGGGCCGTCACCCGTACCTGCATCGGCTCGCCCATCTTGTGAAACCGGTACAGCTCCTTCGCCGTGGGTTTAATCACCGGCGGAATATCGGCCCGGGCATCAAGGCGGTAGAAGTCGGACTGGTAAATCAGGGAGTCTTTGTTGGCTGGCGTTTTCCAGTAGGCCCGAAGCGCATACAGCCCCGAATTCAGCAGCCGATCCTGATACCGAAAACCAGTCTGTTGGCGGGAGAACGGCAACTCATCGCCCCGGCTATTCACCAGCCGCACCGCCACCCGGCTTGTTTCGCTCAGAGTCACCTGCCAGCTTAGGGACGAGCCGACGTAGGCCGTCACGTTCAAATCGCCGCTGGTGCGGGTAGGTAATCCGGTGTAAGCTGGGGGTGATACCGTCAGTTCGGCCGACCGGAACGCAGGCGGTACGATGGGTGTAGCTCGTTTTTCAGAGGAACTGGTCGGCAACTGTACTACCTCATCGGCGGCTTTGGCTGATTGGTTCGGCCAAAAGTGGATCACGCCGAAAACAGCAGAAGAAGCCAGGAACAGGAACAGATACGGCCGAAGGTTTTGAAACGCGACAAGCGGCTGGGGCGTCTGTGCGGCTTGCTCAGCAAGGCGTTCGAGTTGCAGTTGTTCAGCCAGATTTGGGTGCTCTTTGGTCAGCAGCGGCAGGCTATATTCGGTCTGGCCCAGCGTTTTGTGCAGCAGTCCGATGGCTGCTTCCCGCTTGGGTTCAAACGCACCGAGCCACCAGGCAGCACCAACGGTGGTCAGCACCCACGTACCCAGCACAAAGCCGATACCAACCGGCAGCAACGCAACCAATAGTCCAGCAGATAGGCCAATCAGTACACTTTTCAGCACGCCGTTGGTATAGAGCTGCGTAGTAACAGAACGAATAAGTTGATGAAGTGACTGCATAACCAGGTAGCACCTAACCGGGCAGTCGCTTCTGCTCCAGCTTTGGTAGTATGTGTTTTTTTACTCCTGAAGCTTCGGCTTCAGGCTACTTACGCCTGCCGCTGACTGGCCAGGTAGCGTTCGGCCAGCAACAATCCTAAAAATAACAGCAATAACCCGGTCTGTAACCAGTTTACGGGATGGGTGGCGGTATTCACCGTCTCGGCGGACTGGTCAGCCACGAACAACGACGCCAGTTGTGCACGTGGTAGCGGAGCCACCTCTGCCGACATACCCAGGTGATTCAGCAATTGGCCAGCCAGCCACTCGGGCAACTGCCCGCTCGTAACCAGTTCGTTTGTTTGCGGCATTAGCGGCTCGGGTACGTAGGTAACGTTTGCTCGATCTGCGTTCCCTACCTGCCCGGTGAGCGTATACAACGTACCTGGCAACGGGTCAGCTACCGCCTGGTCGGTCAACACCCAGGCGTAAGTTATCCCCTGAACAGGCTGATTGTCGATCGTGAACGGCAGGCCATACACCGTTGTAAGTGCAGTAAGCGCTGCCTGAATAGTACGTCGTTCATCGGCCTGCCTGACCTGCAACAGCACCCGCAACGGAGCCGTAGCTGCCACCCTGTCGGGGGATACGGCCCCGGCGACCACCGCCAGCCGCTTATCCGAGCCGAGGGTTAGCTGCTTGCCAGAGGGCAGTGCAATAGCCCGTAGCGACGAGTTCGTAGCCGGGGCATCGGCCGCATGTAGCACAAAACCGGTGGGTACGTGTAAGCGGGGCGCATCGGTCCAGGCCGTGCTGTTGGTCAGGTACGTGTGCAGTTGTACCTCGGGTTCAGCCAGTTCATGGATAGCCGTTTGCCACTGTAGTAGGTTAGGTAAGGCGCCCGTCGGCAAGTCGGTCAGTGACGTAACAGGTGTAAGCGGCGTAGTGGCCCAAACCAGCCGTTCCTGCCTGGCCAGGGCCTGTTCCAGCTCAAACCGGTACGCACGAATCACCGCCGTGCTCGGCTCGACTAGGTGTATTTTCCGACCGGCGGGAGCTTTGTCTGGTGTATTCAGCGAAGGGCGGGCCAGCAGCAGCGTGAGCGCGATGAGCAGCAAACACCGTAATAGAAGCAGCAGCCAGTTGTCGAACCGGAATCCTCGTTTAGGCGGCTGGTTAGGCGTTTCGAGCCAGCGCAACATGGCCCAGGGCATTGGTTTCGCCTGTTGCTGATGCCAGAAATGCAGGGCAATCGGCACGGCAACAGCAAGCAAACCCCAGAGAAGCGATGGATGTTGGAAAAGCATAATGTGTTAAACAGCGTTTTACCCGGTTAGCTCAATAATTCCCTCAATACCAACGCGGGGGGGTCGGTCAGTAAGGCACGTACCCGACTCAGATAGGGCAAGTGCAGCTGTTCATTCAGCGTTTGAAAATAGGCCGTTGCCGCCGCCCGAACCTGCGCCTGCACCGCTTCAGACTGCACCTCAACAGTCTGGCCCGTTTCCAGATCCTGAAACTGGTAAAAGCCACTCAGATTGAAGTCGACCTCCTGCTGCCCCAGCACCTGAATCAGCAATACCTCGCGGCGCGGTGTCGCTGCCGTTCGAAGTAGGGTGAGCCATTCGTCATTGAGTTGCAGCAGGTCCGATACCAGCACCAGTAGTTCAGTTTGGTTGCGTCGCTGCCCCGGTAATTCAGGTACGGTATCTGCCCAGCCACCAGCGGCTTTTGCGCCTGCCAACGTACCCAGCACTTTCTGAAATGCCTGTTTACCCGGCGGCACGAGTGCGTCGATGGTTCCATGCTGCAAGCCGTAGAGGCTCAACTGGTCGCCCTGCCGATTGGCAATGTACGCCAGCGAGGCCAGCAAGACTTTGGCGTATTCCAGCCGACTCACCCCACCTTCGGTGTAGTTCATCGACCCCGACAGGTCGAGCAGTAGCCGTACCTGGTGGCTGCTTTCGGTTTCCGACTCGCGCACCAGGTGTTTATCTGTTTGGGCGAACCGTTTCCAGTCAATCCGTTTTGGATCATCGCCGGCCCGGTAGTCGCGGTACTGCGCAAACTCCACCCCCACCCCCGACCGGCGGCTCTGGTGCAGCCCCAGCGTCATTTCGTCGCTGACGAGTTTTCCCACCAACGGAAGATTGTTGAGTTTAACGAGTTCTAAAGCGGTCATTTTCTAAGAGTAATGAACAAACGCAGACGACAACCTACCCAGGCGAGTGCATGAGTAGCGTACTATCCCTTCACAATCGCTTCAATAACCTTGTCGCTGGTGATCCCTTCCGAATCGGCCCGGAAATTCAGGGCGATGCGGTGACGAAGCACGGGAAAAGCCAGCGTGGCAATGTCTTCGGGAATAACCGAGAAACGACCATTCAGCACAGCGCGGGCTTTGGCGCACAGGATCAGGGCCTGACCCGCACGCGGACCGGCACCCCAGTCGCACCACTGCTTTACAAACGACACCGGGCTGTCGGCGGGGCGGCTGCTGCGCACCACCTTGTTTACATAGGCCAGCAGTTCGTCGGAGATAAATACCTGACGGGTCAATGTTTGCAGTTCCGTTACGTCAGCATCAGTCAGGATAGTCGACAGCGTGGGGCGATCGGTGCCGGTGGTAGCGCGGAGTACGGCCAGCTCTTCCTGCTCTGAGGGGTAACCGAGGCGGATATACAGCAGAAACCGGTCGAGTTGTGCTTCGGGAAGTGGGTATGTACCTGCCTGCTCAATCGGGTTTTGCGTGGCAATGATCATAAACGGCTTCGGCAGCGGGTAGTCGGTACCGGCGTAGGTGACCTTGTATTCCTGCATGGCCTCGAGCAGCGCCGCCTGCGTTTTGGGCGGTGTCCGGTTAATCTCGTCGGCCAGCACCATGTTGGCGAAAATGGGTCCCTTGTTGAACTGGAAAAACTTCTTGCCGGTGTTGTGGTCTTCTTCCAGTACTTCAGTACCCACAATGTCGCCGGGCATAAGGTCGGGCGTAAACTGAACTCGTTTGAACGACATGCTCAGCGTTTTAGCCAGCGTACTCACCAGCAGCGTTTTAGCCAGACCCGGAACACCTTCCAGCAGGCAGTGTCCGCCAGCCAACAGCGTGATCAACACTTCGTCGATGGCTTCTTCTTGACCAATGATAACTTTACCAATTTCCGCTTTCAGCAGGGGTAGCTTGGCAACCAGTGATTTGTAGTGTTCTGTATTCATGGGTTGTAGTCTGACGAAGAAAATAAGGCGCTATAGCACGGAGTTACGCCGGTCCGGCGTGCCGGGAGATTTATAGAGGTACACGGAGCTTATTTCACGCTTATGAATAGATTTCTGTGTACCTGTGTGGATCTCCCGGCAGCTCTGTGTCACAATTCTTTTTCCCCCTGAACTCATATGCCGGTAAGTGCGTGAACCACAATATTGACTCCGAACTTGGTGTTGTCTTCGGCCAGGAACCGCTTGTTGCGGAAATCATAGTCCCACTCGCAGCCATAGTCTTTATTACTGTACAGCACCCCAATGCGCCCGTTGACCATGATGGCCTTCAGGTAGTCGTGCACCAGATCGTCGCCCCAGCCGTTGAGCTCAAACGACGTGGTGGGCGGGCCATCGGGAAACCAGAAAAACGCTTTATACAGGGGGTGATTATTCGGAATCTTTTGCAACGCCTTGGGCCCAAACGTGCGGGCCATTTCCTGCTCAAACGACTTGGCAAATAACCCGTCAATGTCATGGTTACAGTCGTCGACGAACACAAAGCCGCCATTCTGTACGTAGCGCTTGAAATGGTCGCGCTCGGCTGCCGAAAACTCAACCAGTTTGTGGCCGCTGAGGTAGCAGAACGGACTTCGGAACAAATCGTTGCTGTTGAGTTGCACAACGCGCTCTTTCTCCTCAACCGGAATGGTTGTGTACTCAATGAGCGAGTGCAGTATGTTGGCGGGCATCCGCTGGTCAGTGTCCCAGTCGCCGGAGGTATATTGGATGCGCGTGAAGATGAAGGGTTTCACTGAGCCAATATACACAAAAATGAGCCAAAACCGCGTTTAAAGCCTTAATTAGCGATAAAATACAGTTAATCAAAGGCTAGTTTATCCCGTCCGCGGAGGCTGTATTCGTCTTTCGGGAATAGATCGGTGTTGATCTCTTTAGGCATCTCCGTCAGGCGGGGAAGTAACTTCAGGGTGGGTTTGTACTTCGCCAGCAGAGCCTCAACGGCAATACCCGACCGCCCGTAATGGTGTTGGCTGAAGGCACTGGCAGCCCGCTGATCGATCTGCGGCCAGTTGAGGCTAATTGGCTGATTACTACCAATCAGCATGAGCTTATCGCAGTAGGCTACGTACGGAAAAACCAGACGAAATGTGTTAAGCACCCGAACGGTAGGGCACCAGGTAACAGCCAGTCCCTGCGGCGCCAGCCGCGATCGTAACAGCTCGAAATATTCTTTCGAATAGATATTTCCTGAAAAAGCGGACGAGGGACGCAGGGCATCGGCCTCGATTACATCGTACTGAACCGCTTGGTTGCGAATGGCGTACCGGCCATCCCGGAAAATCAGGTGCAGACGCGGATCGCCGAGGACCGACCAAACGGCCGTGTCGCCTGCCCGGGTAGCATATTTCGCCAACACCAGTGCTTGATTACTGGCAATCTCGAAGCAGTCGATTCGTTTGGTTTCGGCACGACCGGCAATGCCATTAACTGTTCCGGCCGATCCCAGACCAATGACGGCTACCCGCCGGGGGTTGGGGTGAATCAGTACCGGCAACGCCCCCAGCAACGTATGCACTTCATCGTGCAGGTAGGGCATGCCACTTTGCCCCAGCCCATTGACGAACACAATACCGCTTTTTTGGTCGGGTGCCAGCTTAATCACAGAAACCGCCGACTCATTTTCGTGGTACAGAAACTGACCGGCCGACGATACCCCATTGATCACCTGCCAGAACCGATCATTACCCGGTATCAGCATCAGCACGCCGACTAATGCGCCCGCTGCCAGCACAGTGGGCATCATGGCCCAGTAGCGACGCACAAGCAACAGTAACAAGTACAGCAGGCTAAACAACGCAATGATTTTGAGCAGCACAGCCGTACCCAGGCTCGGAAAACCAACCCAGGTGGTAGCCCAGGCCCCAACCGCCGACCCGATAATATTGATGAACTGCAACCAGCCTACCCGACGACCTACCTCACTGTAGGTTGTTTGAACAAGCGATTGCGACAGGGAAAAGCTGAGACCCATTAGAAACGTAGGAACAAACAGCAGAAACAATGGAACAGCCCCGTAGATGTATACGCTGATCTGCCAGCCGATGGTAGGCTCGTAACTACCAAAATAGTCCCACAGAAACCGAAGGGCCGGCAGTCGGTCAATGACGTTGATAAACACGGCCATCGACACCGCCGTGTAGGCGTAGAGGGTCACCTGCGCCAGCAGAAACGCCCGCTCGCGCCAGGCAGCGGTACGTTGGGCTGCCGACCGGCATAGATACGTACCTGCAGCCGTACCTATGGCCATTGACCCCAGGTAAATGGCCAGCAGCACAGCAAACGTGAGCGACACTGATTTGATCAGCGTTTCCAGAATGCGAAACCAGATCAGTTCGAGCGAAAGGGCCGCAAAACCAGACAGGGCATAGTGCACTGACCAGGCGGTCAGTGCCGGTGTAAACGTAAACGGAGTAGCAACCTGTTCGGAGCGCTTTTCGCTGGCGACTTCACTTGGTTGCCGCCCGGACAGCAGCAGCGCCGACACCACGCATAGCCCATTACAGGCCGCCCCTACCCAAAGCGACTGGTCGTAGCCCAGTTGCCGAACAAAAACAAAACCGGTGACCAGCGCCCCGAATGCCGCCCCCAGTGTATTCACAAAGTACAGTAAGCTAATGTAGCGGGCCTGCTGCCCCACATTGCCAAACCGAAACGCCCGCGACAACACCGGCAACGACACGCCCATTAGAAACGTGGGCAGAATAAGTACGCCAACAACCACTGTGTAGAGCAGTACAGGTACGTTACCCAGCGAAGGTGCCGACGCGTAGAGCAGATCGTAGAGTATAAACTTACTGCAGAGCGCAAAGAGCAGGATACCCACTTCGGCCCCAATAAAGTAGCGAAGATTCTGCCGGGCCGTCGACCGGTCGGCCAGACGGCCACCCACCAGATACCCCACCCCCAGGCCCGTCATAAAGGCAGTGACAATCAGGCTGACGCTGACCGTGTCTGAACCCGTGTAGAAAACCAGTAACCGCTGCCAGATAATCTGATATAGCAGCGCGGCAAAGCCCGAGACAAAGAACAGAAACAGAAGACCAGGTACAGAGATTGACTGTCGTTCCTGAGTGACGGGTAGCGGTGTGATCATATATAGAGAAATTGGCCGGGCAAACTAACACCCGGCCGATTCTGAACAACCAGCTAGTCCTTACTTTTTTTACGCTTTCTGACCCGATGAGTATACAGCGACTCCATTGACGTAAACGAGATATTCAGTTTTAATGAGTTGAAAACCAACGCTCATCACTTACTATAGGGCAAGGCTGTCTTGGTAGCTACATACAACGCGTAGGAAACACAGGAGCGCACGTTGGCGTGCAGATCCAGCACTCTACAGGGGTTAGTTCAGGCTTTTAAAACTCCCACTCTGTGGCGTTGTCATCGTCGCTTTCAGGAAGAATTTAGTCTGACGAAGCGACTCTCAAGCCGATGGGTCGACTCCGCTGAGCCTTTCAGAAGGTACACTTTCTCACTGATATCGGTGGTTTAGCCAGTTCACCTCCTGTCAAACTACTGGTAAGGGTGGCCTGTATAATTTTAGAAATAACGGCGCCCCTGTGCGCTACTTTGCTGAGTTTCTTTCGGCCATCAAAGTGTGATTTCGACCACAACGATGAAGTTAAATTCGTTCTATGACGGCATTAGTACCAACAACCTGCGGAACTACATCATACCAATTAGCCATATGAACTAAAATTTTCCGAAAAATTATCGGACTATGTGTATACCCTGAAACCTTTTGGCTGCTTTACTGGTTTTACCCATAACTATCGCATAAAGCCTGTCTGCCCGCCGCCGACAGGCTTTTTTTATTTGTCTATTCATCAGCCAGCATACTGCCGTCTACGGACAACTTTGCCTGGTGTGAACTCACAGTGCCCTGGTCAGCTCGTAGAATAAGTTACAACAGGCTGGATCACGATTGAACTAGTTATCATTGAGTTCACTACATGATTTAATGAAAGAACCTGTTTCGCCGTTCGACTGGCAGCGCATTTGGCTGCACGATTACCCGATAACGTACCTGGGCGAAGTGGCCTTTCGCAGCTTTTTCATGTTCGTTATTATCCTGACGGCCCTGACTGTCTCCGGGAAACGCGAGGTTCGACAGCTGTCCGTCTACGAATTAGTCTTGCTGATCGGCCTTGGTTCAGCGGCCGGTGACCCCATGTTTTATGATGATGTACCGCTGGCCGCGGTAATTGTCGTTTTCATTGTGATTATGGTCTGTTATAAGTTCATTACTCGGCTTAGTGATCGCAATGAAACCATACGCCATAAGATTGAGGGGGTTCCCGTTTATGTGATCGAAGACGGTTGTATCCTCACGAAGAACTTTAACGACGAAGACCTGGGCAAAGATGAACTCTTCGTCGATCTACGACAGGCAGGTATTGAACAGCTTGGTGAAGTGCGCGTGGCGATTCTGGAGCCCAACGGCCAGTTGAGCATCTACAAACAACCCGACAACCAGATAAAACCGGGCCTTCCTATTTTGCCTAAGGCACTGGAAGCTCAAACCACTCACATTGTTACATCAGGCACATATGCCTGTGCACAGTGTGGCCACACGCAGTCCATGCAGCCCGATCAGGATACTACCTGCCCTGGCTGTATACACCATGCATGGGTCAAGGCGCAGGGCTGATGAAAGTTTTCCGAAAAATTATTCGACAATTTTCAAACAGTGCAACTTTTTGCCCTTTACCATCGTTTTACCCATAACTATCACAGAAAGCCTGTCTGCCTCCGCCGACAGGCTTTTTTGCGTTGTTGCCAATCTGCGCCCAGATAGCGCTGTAGTACTCCTCAATGCAAACCAGCCTACGAAGGTTATCAGCAGGGTTAGGGGCGACAAAGAGGCAAAAACAAAAATTTTCCGAAAAACTATGCGGCTATTTTCAAACCACGAAACCTTTTCCTTTTCTCCGTGGTTTTACCCATAACTATCACAGAAAGCCCGTCAGCCATCATGCCGACGGGCTTTTTTTGTATTGATTTCGACAGGCAGTCTGGATCGCCCTAGTTAGGCCGTAAACTCTTTTGGCGACGTACCCGTAAATTTTTTAAACGCCCGGTTGAAGGTCGCTTTTGAGTTGAAGCCACAGTCGAGGGCCAGGCCCAGGAAACTCAGGTGCGCATTGGCTGGGTCACGTACCTGCCGCTTGAACTCATCAACGCGGTACTCATTCACAAAATCATTGAAATTTTTGCCCGCCCCCGCATTGATTACCTGCGAGAGTAACACCGGGTTGGTGTGCATTCGCCGCGCCAGATCAGGCAAGGCCAGATCTGGTTCCAGATACGGCTTTTCGCTGTTCATAAAGTCCAGCAAGGTTGAGAGCCGTTCGGGCAAGTCGGGCAGAATGGCGGGCACTTTTGCCTGATCAGCGGATTGTGTAGGTACGTTCGCCTGACCGGTGGATTCCGAACCATTGCCTTCGATTAACGCTGGCACGTTACCCTCCGGTATAACGGGATCACTACCGGCCAGCTCAGGTTTGAATACTAATTTCCGGGCCAGTTGTGTTTGGGCATAGCCTTCGATGCTCACATAATAGATCAAAACAACTCCGGCGAGGTTTCCCCACCAATCCTGCCAGAAGGAGAGATCGAGCCACATATCGACCAGCGTCACAGTCAGGCTGATCGTAGCGGTGACAATCAGGGCAACCAGGAAATTGCGATACCAGCGAAAACTGATGGTGTCGGTTTCAGAAAACTGGTGCTTGATCCACCGCCGATAACCCCGGTATAATTGAAACGATAAGTACAGATACACGTATTGCTGTACAATCAATACCACGAATTCAATGTTACCCAGTTGAAGCGGATTATGCACGTTCGTTTCCCACTGTTGTACGAAAGCCGGCCCCTGTGCAAACACAGTGACGTGATAAACCCAATGAAGGATAAACGGCAACGCATGCCAGCCATCACGAAGTCGAAATCGAAAGGTGGCGTCGAACTGACTTTTGAGGTAGAAATAAATAAGCGGCCCCAGCAGGTAGCCTACATCACGGGGAAAAAACTCCAATTGCTGCCATAAGATTTCGATACCACCGAACCCGAGCATATACACCCAAATCTCGAAGCAAAGGCCCACCAACACGCCCCCAAGCAGTTTATCTGACAGCCGTTCTTCACGGTACCCCCTTATCCACAAGAGAATAGCATAGACCCATCCCTGTACAAAGCCAAACAGTAAGGGGGTTGAATAAGCGGAGAAGTAAAACGTCATGGATAGATCGGGTGTTGGCGGGAAACGAAATGGCTAAACTAGTCGAGATCAATTACTCTACCTGCGTCTTCTTTTTTTACGACCAGAAACGGCTTGCCTGCGTCGATGCGCTTGCCACTCATTACCACATCTACCTGCTCACTATTGGCTAGATAAAGCTTTGTACCGACTGGAAATGAGAACCGTTTGTTACCTTTTGGCCCAATCATAAAACCGGTAGTACCATTTCCAGTTGCAGTAGGTTCGTAACTGATCAGCGTTAGTTTTCGGGGTAATAAGCTTGTGCTGTGCAGCACGAATGTAATCTTCCCAGCGTTGGCCTCAACCGCGGGTTTATAATCTCGTGTTTTGTCGGCAGTGCCCTCACCCGTTGTCAGGGTTTTCCCCCCATCCGCTGCTGACACGGTCAGGATCAACCCTTTGGTTGTTTCGCCGTCGTTACTGAAATAAAGTTTAGAGCCAACCGGCCAGTTACACGGAATGGTTTCCCGCTTATTCATGGTAAAGCCATAAGCTATACCCGGCCCCTCGACCCGGAACATGCGATGATAGCCAAGCGTATTCTTCAGCATGAACGATACCCGGTCAGTTGTCGCGTCGCCCGATACAGATGCGATGGCTACCGGTGCAGGTGCGTTGGGCGTTTGGGCGGGCGTAGTCTGAGTGGCACCTAGTACGAAACTGTAGGCAAATGCGAGTGTGACGATTGATTTCATGAGCTATGTTTTTGCGATTAATTGTGACAAATTTGGCTGCAGCAGGCGTGGTGAATCGCCTCAAAAAAGAAGTTGAGACACGTTAATTCTAGTTATATCAGGGAGGATAATACCCTGCAAATCGACTTCAGTCAGATAGATCCCGGTTACAGATTCCCCTTCGTTTTGATACGCTCGGCGCCGGTGTTGTCTTTCCGCTCGCGGGCACCTTTCACCTCGTTGTTCCCGAAACGGTAGCTGAACCGGATGGTAGCGCGGCGGCTTTCCCACTTGCGGTAAATATCGAATTGCGCACCGCTGGCAAACTCGCCCGCCTGTTTCCACCGCATGGTGTTTAGCAGGTCGTCGATGCCGAAGCTGACCCGGCCGCGACCATCCAGTACCTTCTTCTGCACATTCAGGTTCAGGGCGCCCAAGCCACCAATCTGGTAGATCGTCTGGCGGGTTGGAGCGTTCCAGAAGCCCGACACCTGCGCTTCCCATACTTTCGAGAGCGTAAACGAATGCTGCATGTACCCCTCGAACGCAAACGCCCGCTGATCGAACGATTGGCCTGCGGTGATGCTGCCCTGATACCGGTTCCAGGTAGCCCCGGCGTAGAGGTAGGCGTTCCACCATTTGGTGATGGGCAACGGCGTGTTTACCGACAGGTTCAGCACGTTCGCTTTGCCCACGTTGGCAACTGTTTGGTAGCCCGTCAGGCCCTCCTGCCGAATGACGTCGGTCGAGAAATCGCTGGTTGAACTGTAGGCGATTTTCACCGTCATCGCCCATTTATAGGTGTAGTTCAGTTCGGCATTGTGCGTATAGGCAGGGCGCAGAAATGGATTGCCGCGCTGACTGGTATACGGGTCTATCTGGTACACAAACGGATTCATGTCCTGGTAATTGGGCCGCCCAATCCGCCGACCGTAGTTGACCGACAGCTGCCCGTTTTTCGATACCTGGTACTGCACGTAGGCCGTTGGAAACAGATTCAGGTACGTGGTATCGGGGCGATTGATGGTGCGATTGAGCAAATCGGTTGACCGGCCGTTTACCGTCGAATTCTCAGCTCGAAGCCCCGCCTGCAGGGTCAGTTTGCCCACCTTCCGGTTCAGCGAGGCATAGGTGGCCGTCACGATTTCGCGGTAGGTGAAGCGGTTAGTGCGGTTTACGTCAGGTTGGGCGGGTGTACCGGGCTTCTCGAAACCCGTGAACGCCAGCAGGTCGTTATCGGTATCTACGTCGGTGTGTTTGAGCCCCGTTTCCAGTGTCACTGAAGCATCGGACCGGTGGCTTTTCCATTCTTTCGTCAGGTCAGCCCTGACCGTCAGGATCGTGATGTCGGTGGTGGCATCGAAGCGGTTTTGGCGGGCGAATAGTGGCTGACCTTCCGCGCTCGTGTACTCGCTGGTGATACGGCTGGGGGCGGTGTTGCCAAATTTAGTATAATCGGCATCCACATACAGGTTCAGGCCCAGCGTGTCGGTATACTGGTAGTTGAGGGCCGCGTTGATCCGGTTGTTCTGACTGGGACTGTCGACCCGGTTGGTCAGGCTCGAATCGGGCATGGCGCGCTTACCGAAAATATTGGTCGTGGTGTACGTACCGAACTGGTTATTGGCCCTGTTGCCCGCTACGATCAAGCCGATGGTATGACGCGTTCCGATGGTATAATCGGCACCCGCTTTATAGACGCCCGCCCGCGTTCCGTCGGAATCGAACCCACGTTGGAGAAATTGTGCTCCGCTCAAGTATCGGTTGATGCTTACGTTAGTGTTCTGGAAATTGTCGCTTCCCGACAGGTTGCCGAACAGGTTCAGGCGTTTGGCGCGGTAGTTCAGGTCAACGGCGGCATTGACCCGGTAATGATCGCTTTGGCCATAGCCTGCCGACGCATTACCGTTCAGACCCAGACTTTTGTCACGCCGGAATTTGATGTTGATGATCCCCGCTCCGCCCTGTGCATCGTACCGCGCCGAGGGGTTCGAGATCAGTTCAACCGTGGCGATGTTGGCCGCTGGCGTTGCCCGAAGCAGATTGGCCAGATCACGCGCCGATAGGTTCGATGGCTTTCCGTCGATGAATACGTTCACGCCCTGCTTACCCGCCATCCTGACGTTATCATTCGGATCGATCACCACACCGGGGGCCTGCTGAAGTAGTTCGTAGGCGGTTTTGCTCTGCGCTGAGGCATTAGCCGCCACGTTCAACACCGTCTTGTCGGCCTGCTGTTCTACGTAAGGCTTACTGGCCCGGACCGTCACCGCAGTCAGCGTCTGAGCTGCTGATCGAAGCACGATAGGTTCCAGGTACGTTGCCTGACCAGCCTGCACCAGTACGTCGTTGCTCGTGGTGTTGATCATACCCACGAACGACGCCTGAACCCGGTAAGCGCCTTCAGGTACGTTGCTAAACGTGAAGCGACCTGCCTCGTCGGCCACGGTGCCTTTCACAAAGGTGGAGTCGACAGCGCGAAGCAATTTCAGCGCAGCAAATGAGGCGGGCGTGTTTCCAGTGTTCTGAACAGAACCTGTAATGGATTGGGCTGTGGCGAAACCCATCACCATGCATACCAGAAAAGCGGAGTAGAGCAGACGTACCATTGGTCGGATCAGCAGCGGCACGTTGGTCGACGTTGACCAGTTGGTGCGCTGAATGATGAACCAAAGGTGGTCGATGCCCCCTCCCCGCTCGCCTCAGCTTTAATTTGAGACGCCTCAAATCATAAATTGAGCCTAACCGGCTATTTCTTCTGACTGACAAGCTGACTTTTCAGGTACGTTGCTGCGCGTTCCAGCACGGTATCATGGCCACTGATGAGGTCGGTTACCATTGGTTTTACCTCTATATCGGGCAATACACCGATGCCTACGAAATCGGTACCGTTGGCGTAGGTGTCACGTTTCGTACAAATTCGGGCAGAGCCGCCGCCCGGCAGGCTGAGCGGTAAAGGCTGCCCCGTACTTCCGGCCGACGGTTCACCGATGATCGGAATTTTCCGTCCGGTAAGCTGCTTTACCAGAATCAGCATATCTTCGGCCGCCGACCCGGTGTTGTTTCCGGCCAGAATCACCGTAGGCACCAGCAGTTTGGGGTCAGATACGTCACTTTCAAACGTATTTGCGTCAGGGGTATACCAGAACTCACCCTTTGCCGTCTTCACTGATCGACCATACCACTCATCCTTCTTTAGCTTGGTGGTGTCAACCGCTTCCTTCATCATGTATGTACCCCATGCCTTGTACGCAGCACGGTGTTCACGGGTGCGCCAGGT
Organism: Fibrivirga algicola; assembly: GCF_011742925.1. Lineage (GTDB taxonomy): Bacteria > Bacteroidota > Bacteroidia > Cytophagales > Spirosomataceae > Fibrella > Fibrella algicola. Next base: position 41,095 of record NZ_WAEL01000010.1, on the reverse strand, counting down.
TGAACCAAGTAGCTGCTTTTGCTCTGTGAAATAATACAGGATAGCCGCTCCGGTCCCGGTGCTACCGCCCCCATTTTGCCGGATGTCGAGAATGATACCCTTCGCCTGTCTCAGCTGGGGCAGCATGGCTTTAAACTCATCAATGATTTTATCGTCGCCAAATGAGTTGAGTTCTACCCGGGCAACATCACCGGGCATCATCGTCAACGTCGACAGTTGCCACTTGGGTACGCTGCTGCCATTGCCATTGATCCAGGCAGACCCATCACGCTCGCGCTGAGAAAACATACGTGAGTTATAGGTCATCACCTTACCCTCTGGTGTACGCAGGGTCATGGGATACAAAGTGGTGGTGTCAGCAGTAGCCATCCAGAGCCGCCTCATGGCCGAATTCCACTTTTCATGCTCAGCCGACGCAGACACATAGGGAAATACCTGCTGTTCGAGGTACTGCTGAAGGGGTTGCCCATTAACAGTTAATAACTGGGAGCCCACTGGCACTGAGTCAGATAGCCCTTTCAACACGCGCGACACATACGCTTTCTTATCTATAATAATATACTGAAGGGGGACGTACGTAGAAAACTTGTAGATCGAAAAGGGACTATATATGTTGGTGTGCCCATCCTTAAGCAAGGCACAAAACCGCTCCATGGTGCGGTAATACTCGAAGTCATTTTTAGTTGCCAACACCTGCGGGATGTAGGCCCGGTAGGCACTATCCCAGTTGATCCTGGCTTTGTCGAAATAAGCAAAATTGTATTTCGCTTCTGACCAGAAAGTGCTTAGACCGTATAGTTTTTCAGTATCGGTAATGGTAGCTGGCCGAACCACCTGCGCGCGGAGCGTAATGGACAACAGCAGACTCAGGAATAGGTAGAGGAGTTTCACAAGCAGTTGGAGTTGAGTTTTGGCAACTAATGTAAAGATGCTCATTTAATAAGTCAGGTTGCACGAAGGTTTATTGACGCCTGTTTCAAACCTGCCCACCTGGTGTTTGATCGGTAGGCTATTCACAGGCATGCCTATCAATAAGCCTACTCATTCAGTCGTGCCGGGCATTTCGAATTACGCCCCTGACGCCGAGCGTTTCGAACAATACGGGTATAAGACAAAAAAAGTGGGTATGTCAACGATAACTTCCCCGTTGACATACCCACTTTTCCGTAGCCTCGCCGAACCTTGTTTCGACGTACCTAGCCGCTATACTGCATCAGACAGACTACTAAAGGTAAACTCGCGAATTTTCATGGTTGGAATCAGGTAATTGGTGTCTGATTCGGTGCTGACAACGCGCTCGGGCTTACCCAGCATTTCGAGGTTATTCAGCATGATGATCGGGCTTTCATTAAAGCGGAAGTTTTTCACAGCATGCTTGATCTTACCGTTCTCGATATAAAACGTCCCGTCGCGGGTGAGGCCCGTGAGTAGTAGCGTTTGCGGATCGACGGGGCGGATATACCAGAGTTTGGTGACCAGAATACCGCGTTGTGTACTCTTGATCATCTCTTCGAGCGAGGCCGTACCGCCCGCCATAATCACGTTATTGGGGAACGGTACTGGTTTTACTCCTTTCTTCTGCGCCCAAAACCGTGAGTAGGCCATGTTCTTCACCACGCCCTTCTCAACCCAGTTCATCTTTTGCTGCGCCTGTCCATCGCCCGCCCAGGGAGAAGCGGGCAGTTCGGCATTAGTCGGGTCGGAATAGATGGTGACGCGGGGATCAACGATTTTTTCGCCCAGCTTGGTCTTACCGCCGGGCTTGCTCAGAAAGCTCCGTCCTTCATCGGCCGAGCGGGCATCCATGGCGAAAAACACGTTTTCGAGCAGAACGGCCGCCGCAGTAGGCTCCAGAATAACCGTGTATTTGCCGGGCTCCAGGGCTTTGGCATCAGCCGAAGCCGAGGCTTTTTGCATGGCAATGCGCGTGGCGGCAGCGGTATCCAGCTTATTCACGTCACTGAACCCTTTGATCACATACCCGGAGCCTTTGCCATCGTCGGTTCGTACCGTGAGGGAAAAATTCACGTTGGTATCGGGGTAGTACGCAAACAGTCCCTTCGAGTTCATCATGGCCTGGTAACCGTGATAATCTTCCATGAATCCGGCGGCGGTTAGTTTAGCGGCGCGGGTCAGCTCCAGGCTTTTGGCAACGGCTTCGGCGCGGGCATCGGGGGTGATGTTGGCCGTGCTTGCAAAATAGCCGTTACTTTTCAGGTACGTCTGCGGGCCAAGAACACCCATGTATTCCGGATTTTCGGGGGCTAGTTTAGCCAGCTCTTCCGCCCGACGTACCACTTTTTCCAGCGACGCATCGTCGAATTCGTCGACCGTAGCCGTTCCCACTCGTTTGCCAAATGCCGACTGTACCACTAGATTCTGGTTGGCTTTGGCACCGCTGGTCGAGACTTCATTACGGGCATAGCGGATATTGCCCCGCTTCTCACCCGACAGGTTTACTTCGCACTCGTCGGCCTTCGAGTAGCTCAGCACTTTGGTCAGCAGGGCTTTAGCCTCTGCTTCAGTTAAGATTGTTGCCATGTTTGGGAAGTTTCAGGTACCAAGTTTCAGGTGTCAAGTGCTTTGCTTTGTCGGCGGAGCATTTGACACCTGAAACTTGACACTAAATTTTACGGGCTGTATTGATCACATTGACGCCATTGAACCGGGTGGTACTCGATCCGTGCGAGACAGCACTTACCTGTGAGGGTTGCCCTTTGCCATCGAAGAACGAACCACCGAGGCGATAGTCGCGGTCATCGCAGATGGCGGCGCACGAGTTCCAGAACTCCTGGGTGTTCGATTGGTACGCCACGTCTTTCAGCATACCGGCAATCTGCCCATCCTTGATTTCGTAATACAACTGGCCACCAAACTGGAAATTGTACCGCTGCTGATCGATTGAGAACGACCCATCGCCTACGATGTAGATGCCTTTTTTCACATCCTTGATCATGTCCTGTACCGACAGTGGCGTTTTCCCCGCGGCCAGCGATACGTTGGGCATCCGCTGAAACTGCACCGTACCCCACGAGTCGGCGTAGCAACAGCCGTGCGATTCTTTCTCGCCGATGATCGCGGCCTGGTCACGGATGGCCTGGTAGTTTACCAGCACCCCATCTTTCACCAGATCCCAGCGCTTGGTTTTCACGCCCTCGTCATCGTAGCCCACGGCACCGAGTGACCCATCCTGCTGCTTGTCGGCAAAGAAATTGACCAGCTTACTGCCATACTGAAAATTCTTCGATTGCCATTTATCGAGCGTAGCAAAGGACGTACCTGCGAAATTAGCTTCATAGCCCAGCACGCGGTCCAGCTCCAGCGGGTGACCTACCGATTCATGGATGGTCAGCCAGAGGTGACTGGGGTCGAGCACCAGGTCATACTTACCTGCTTCTACCGACTTGGCCGATAGTTTTTGCTTGGCCTGCTGAGCGGCGGCCGTTACATCTTCGAGCATGTCGTAGCCCTTGCTGTAGCGGGTGGTGATGCCGGCAACCTTGTCTGATGGGTTCACCTGCAGGTACTCATAGCCCATGCCCATAGGTGAGCTCAGCGCGTTGCGCGTTTCGAACTTACCCGATTTTGGGTCGATACACGTCACGTTGAAAATAGGCCAGATGCGGTGCACATCCTGATCGGCGTAGGTGCCATCGCTCGAGGCGAAGTACTTCTGCTCGTTGACCATGAACAGCACTGAGTTTACGTAGTTCGCCCCGTTCTTCATGGCTGCCGCGTTTACGCCCAGCAGCAGATCTACTTTCTCCTGAATGGGCACCTCAAACGCGTTTTTCTTGATCGGCGCCTTCCAGCTTACTTCGCCATAGCCCTTCTGCGGAGCCAGCTCAACCGGTTTTTTCATCAGGCGCGAATTGGCTTTGGCAATAGCCACGGCCTCTTCAGCCGCCCGGGCCACATCGGCTTCGTTGCGGGCATCGACCAGCGCCGAGAAACCCCAGCAACCGTTAGCGATAACGCGAACGCCTACACCGTAACTTTCGGTGTTGACGATGTTCTGCACTTTATCTTCCCGCGTAACAACGAACTGGCGCAGGTAGCGGCCAATGCGGACGTCGGTGTAGGAGGCTCCTTTCGCTTTGGCGGCGTTCAGAGCGGCATCGGCGAGGCGTTTCTTCACGGCCACATCGAGGCCGCTTTCAAGCAAGACAGCCGGGTCGACTTGTCGACCGAAGGAAGAAACGTTGGGCAACAGAATACCTGCGGCACTCAGACCCAGCAACTGATTAAATTCTCGGCGGTTCATTGGTTTTCAGATAAAAGGGTGGATACGTATTCAGATTACGCACTTCCCCTGTCGAAAGATGATCGGGTGACACCTGGCGTTGCATCAGCCGAAGCTGCACCAACGTGTCTGGATAAATTTGTGGTAATCCAACCGGGCAGGGCCGATGCCTGATTACGTACCTGACCGCTGACCCGCTGGTAGCTAAGCGCTGGCCGGTTGGCCATATCGAGCAGCGTGACCGAGTCGGGTTCGTCGAAGAAGTGAGCCAGTACCGATAGTCCGGCCACGTACTTCCTCCGGATTGTTTCTTCGTTGACGAATTGGCCACCCTGCGCCTGTCGATTACGGACACGTTGATAGAGCAGACTCAGTTCATCGACAGCCAGAAACAGTAGCCTGAATTCATAACCGGCCTGTTGGATGGCCAGGTAGTACTGCCAGGTTTCTATATCGTGCAGGGTTGTTTCAACGGCAAAGGACGTTCGGCGACGCAGGTGGCGTTGAACGCGTTGCTGTGCTTCATCATGCGCCAGTTGCAGGGCTACCTCCAAATGGGTCTGTTCCCGTTGCAATTGACCGGCAATATCGTCGGCACTGACGAGCTCCAGCCCGTTTGGCAGGTACAACGAGGCGATGGCTGACTTACCTACGCCATTGGCTCCCGCCAGCAGGTAGAAGAACGGTTTCATGAGGGTAGCGGCTCCAGGCGACCATCCGAAAACTCACTGACAATCTGCCCATTAACGACGACCAGTACGGGAAGCCCCTGACTGAACGCCTGCGTACGTACCTGACGGTACACCTCGTCGGCCAGGGCATTTAGCTCCTGGTCGCTCATCGTCTCAATAGCCGTTGCAGCCTGTCCAACGAGCGATGATACAGCAGCAGAACCACCCTGTGGCGAATCAAAATCAAACAGTGATTCCATAAAAGTGAGTGGACTGTTTCCCGTTTACCAGCGAGCGGCTCATTCACGGTATTGTGCATTGCCAACGCGGCAGTAAACGGAAAACAGTCTACTCGTTTAAATCTTCCTCGCTGTGTTGATCACGTTCACTCCATTGAAGCGGGCCGTAGCGCTGCCGTGTGACACCGCACTCGACTGTGAAGGCTGACCCTTACCGTCGTTGAAGGCACCACCCAGGCGGTAATCGCTCTGATCGCAAACGGCCGAGCAGGAGTTCCAGAATTCGCGGGTATTAGCCTGATACGCTACGTCTTTGAGCATACCGACGATTTCCCCGTTCTTGATTTCATAGAAGAGCTGGCCACCAAACTGGAAGTTATACCGCTGCTGATCGATCGAGAACGACCCATCGCCAATAATATAAATGCCCTTCTTGACGTCTTTGATCATGTTTTCGACCGACAGCGGCGTTTTTCCGGCCGCCAGCGATACGTTGGGCATGCGCTGAAACTGTACCGAACTCCAGTTGTCGGCGTAGCAACAGCCATGCGACTCTTTCTCGCCAATGATGTGTGCCTGGTCGCGAATGGCCTGGTAGTTTACCAGAATACCATCTTTCACCAAATCCCATTGCTTGGTGCCCACACCTTCGTCGTCATACCCAACGGCACCCAGTGAACCCTCCTGCCGTTTGTCGGCTATCAACGTTACCTCCTTGCTACCATAGGCGAAATTCTTCGACTGGAGTTTCTCCAGCGTAGCAAAGGACGTACCTGCGTAGTTGGCCTCGTAGCCCAGCACGCGGTCCAGCTCCAGCGGGTGACCTACCGACTCGTGGATGGTCAGCCAGAGGTGACTGGGGTCGAGTACCAGATCGTACTTACCGGCTTCGACTGACTTGGCGGTTAATTTTTCCTTAGCCTGTTTAGCCGCCAGGGTGATGTCTTCCAGCATGTCGTACCCCATTTTGTACCGGGTTGTCACGCCGCCGACTTTATCGCTCGGGTTGGTCTGCATGTAATCGTAGCCCATGCCCATGGGTGAGCTCAGCGAGTTACGGGTCGAGAACTTACCGCTCTGCGTATCAACGGCCGTTACGTTGAAGCTCGGCCCAATCCGGTGAATGTCCTGATCGGCATAGGTGCCATCGCTGGTAGCAATGTACTTCTGCTCATTGACCATGAACAGCACCGAGTTCACGAAGTTGGCCCCGTTTTTCATCGCTGCGGCATTGGCTGTCAACAGCAGGTCCACTTTCTCTTTAATGGGCACTTCAAACGCATTTCGCTTGATCGGCGCCTTCCAGCTTACTTCGCCGTAGCCTTTCTGCGGAGCCAGTTGAACGGGCTCGGTCAGCAGGCGTGCGTTGGCTTTGGCAATGGATACGGCCGTGGCGGCGCACTTGGCAACGGTGGCTTCGTCTTTCGGATTGGCTACAGCCGCAAAGCCCCAGCACCCGTTGACAATCACCCGAATACCCACCCCGTAGGATACGGTGTTGATGATACCCTGCACCCGATTCTCACGCGTGAGCACCGACTGGTTCAGATACCGGCCAATACGGACATCCGAGTAGGTGGCGCCCATCGCTTTGGCGGCGTTTAGACCGGCATCGGCCAGGCGTTTTTTCATCGCCACATCGATGCCTGGTTCAAGCAGCGCTTCGGGCGAAACAGAATGAGCAAAGGCAGGGACGGTAGGCATCAATATGCCAGCGGCACCCATGCCGAATAATTGGTTAAAATCGCGGCGGTTCATTGGTTTGATAGTTGACAGTGTAAGTTGAGAACGGTTCTGATAGGACATCCACCCAGCGGCATAGACATCAACTATGCGTTTGAACCGGCGTAGAGACGCACTATTTTGCCGCACCGGCGGACCGGTCTCTGCATTCGCGTCAGCAACTATACCGCGTCTGACAAACTACTAAACGTGAAGTCACGGATTTTCAGCGGCGGCACTAGGTTACCGCTGATGCGTACGGGCTTACCCATCGCTTCCAGGTTATTCAGCATGATGACCGGACTTTCGTTGAAGCGGAAGTTCTTCACCGGGAATTTGATCTGACCATTCTCGATGTAGAACGTCCCGTCGCGGGTAAGGCCGGTGTAGAGCAACGTTTGGGGGTCAACGGCCCGGATGTACCACAGGCGCGTCACCAAAATCCCTTTCTCCGTACTCTTGATCAAATCCAGTAGCGACTGGGAGCCGCCAGCCATGATAAACGCACCCGGCGGTGGAATCGCCTTCACGCCTTTTTTGTCGGCCCAATAGCGTGAGTAGTACATATTCTTCACAACACCCTTGTCGACCCAGGTTACTTTCTCCTGCGGACGGCCGTCGGCACCTCCGCCCCCACGACCACCGCCGCCACCGCCAAAGGCCGACGTTGGAATTTCAGGGTTTGTCGGGTCCGAATAAATCGTTACGCGCTCATCGAATAGCTTTTCGCCCAGCCGAGTGCCGCCCCCCTTCTTGCTGAGGAAACTGCGTCCTTCGTCGGCATTCCGGGCGTCCATACTACCCATCATGTTTTGCAGCAGATCAACCGAAGCGGCAGGCTCCAGAATAACCGTGTATTTACCGGGCTCCAGCGCCTTGGCGCTCACCGACGCCAGGGCTTTCTGCATGGCAATCTCGGTAGCCTCTTTCGTGCTGAGCTTCGATACGTCAGTCACATCGCGGATGGCGTAACCAGAGCCCAGCCCATCGGCCGTGCGGACCGTAATCGTAAAATCGACCGAGGTACCTTTGTTGTATGCAAACAGCCCTTTGCTGTTTCCAATCGCTGAAAATCCGGTCGAATCCTCCAGATAGCCAGCGGCCGTCAGGTTCTTCTTCCGGCAGGGATCAAGACTGTCGAACGCCGCCTTAGCCCTATATTCAGGATCAATTTTAGCGGTGTTTTCCGAATAGGGATTCGTCGTCAGGTACGTCTGTGGCCCCAGCATCGGCATGTATTCCGGATTTTCGGGAGCCAGTTGGGCAATCTCCTCAGCCCGACGAACGGTTTTTTCCAGCGAAGCATCATCAAACTCATTGATGGTTGCCGTACCAGACCGCTTGCCATAGACCGATGTTACCGCCAGTGCCAGGTTATTGCTTTCGCCACTCGTCGACACCGAGTTGCGCGCATACCGGATGTTACCTGTGCGCCCACCCGACACACTAACGGCTGTTTCGTCCGCCTTGGCGTAACTCAACACCTTGTCGATTATCTTTTTTGCTTCCTCTTTGCTTAAAATAGCCATGTTGATAGAAATTGGGCCACGGGTTACCTGGAGGTAGCCGACCTACACAACGATTTTTTTAGATCTCTGCGTAGCTCTGTGCATCTCCGGGTAGCTCTATGGCATACTGTTTAGATTTTCCGTCCGGTATTGATCACGTTGACACCGTTGAAGCGGGTAGTAGGACTTCCGTGTGAAACGGCGCTTACCTGCGAAGGCTGGCCTTTCCCATCGAAGAACGACCCGAACAGGCGGTAATCGTCTTTATCGCAAAGCTGTACGCACGAGTTCCAAAACTCCTGCGTGTTGGCCTGATACGCCACATCGTCGAGCATACCGACCACTTCGCCATTCTTTATTTCGTAGAAGAGCTGACCGCCAAACTGGAAGTTGTACCGCTGCTGATCGATCGAATATGACCCGCGACCAATGATATAAATGCCTTTTTCAACACCCTTGATCATATCAATGACCGAACGCTTCTCGGTACTGGGCTGCAGCGATACGTTGGGCATCCGCTGGAACTGCACTGAATCCCAGTTGTCGGCATAGCAGCAGCCATTCGACTCTTTCTCGCCCAGGATAGACACCTGATCGCGGATGGCCTGATAATTTACCAGCACTCCGTTCTTGATCAGGTTCCATTCTTTTGCGGGTACGCCCTCGTCGTCGTAGCCAACCATGCCCAGGGAGTTGGGTTGCTTTTTATCGGCCACGATGTTAACCAGATCGCTACCGTACTTGAACGACTTCGTTTTCCATTTGTCGAGTGTGGCAAACGACGTACCTGCGTAGTTGGCTTCATAGCCTAGTACCCGGTCCAACTCGGTCGGGTGACCAACCGATTCATGGATCGTCAGGCCGAGGTGGTTCGGGTCGAGCACCAAGTCATATTTACCAGCCGCAACCGTCTTGGCGGTCATTTTCTGCTTCGCCTGCTTCGCCGCCAGGGTGGCATCTTCAACAATGTCGTACGAGTTGCGGTAACCAACCAGTCCGTTGGGACCAGGTATCTTCTCCGACGCCAATCCGTCCAGGTATTCGTAGCCCATCCCCATTGGTGAACTCAGGGCGTCGCGGGTTTTAAATTTACCAGCCGCCCGATCAACTGCCGTTACGGTAAACGTAGGCCAGATGCGGTGTACGTCCTGATCGATGTACGACCCATCTGTCGACGCAAAGTACTTCTGTTCGTTGATCATGAACAGGTTTGAGGTCACAAAACCCGCCCCGTTCTCCAGCGCCGCATTGTTAGTCCGCAGCAACAAATCAATTTTCTCTTTAACCGGAATGGCGAATGCATTTTTCTTGATGGGTGTTTTCCACGACACCTCGCCAACGCCTTTTTGCGGGGCCAGCACCACCGGCTCAGTCTGAATTTTCGAGTTGGCTTTGGCAATAGCTACGGCCGTCTCGGCACATTTGGCAATGCCTTCGGGCGTTACGTCGCTGGTAGCCGAAAAGCCCCAGGTCCCATTGGCAATGACCCGAATACCTACCCCGAACGATTCGGCGTTGCTGATGTTCTGCACCTGCTTCTCACGGGTAAACACGTACTGTTGCAGGTAGCGGCCAATCCGAACGTCGGTATACGACGCCCCCCGGCTTTTGGCCGCGTTCAGCGCAATGTCGGCCAGCCGTTTTTTTGTGGCCACATCCACTCCGGGTTCCAGCAGTTGCTCAACCGATACGGTGCTCCCGTAAACGGGTATGCTACCGACTAGTAAGCCCCCCACGCCCAGTCCAGATAGGTTGATGAAGTTTCTTCTATTCATATAGAACGGATTGTATTGATTTATTGGGCAAACACACCAAAAAGCAGCACAATCTACGGCCTACACGGCCCACAGACAACTTTTTGTGATAAATGGCAACGTGATTTATACGATATAGCTTACCGCAAGTACCCCAGCAGACCGGTCGTAGACGTGAGGCAGCCAAAAATTGATCTGGCTAACTCCGTAAACTAGTCTGGTACGCAACAAAAAGGTCCAAACCATGTGGTTTGGGCCTTTTTGTTGCGTACCAGACTAGTTTACTGCTTAATAAACTGACGACTAATTGTCCGGCCTGACTTACCAACCATACGAATGATGTATAGACCCGTTGGTAAGGCCGATACGTCGATCTGCTCGCTTACCCGGTTCATACGCTGCGTAAGTTTGAGCACGCCTTTTGCATCATATATACTGTAGGTAGCTGCACCGCCCACTTCTTCTGCATTAGTAACCTGAGCATTCATAATCGGCCCAACCGGGTTCGGGTAAAGCAGGAACCCATTGTTTTTACTAATTTCTCCGCTATCAGCCAGTTGGTTAATCAGCGCGGCTGGCGTGGCAAACTGGACTGTGGCCGAATATGCCGAGCAGTTGGCCTTTACTTTCCACTGGTAGATACTGCTCCGTGTAAGCCCCGTCAGTGTATAAGTAGCGCTGGTAGTTGCGGGGCTGGTGGTCCATTTTTTGGCCGACGACAGCTTATACTGTACCGTGTAATTGGCCGCACCCGGAATCGCGGTCCAGGAAAGACCGGCCGACGTAGCCAGTAGATTGCTGGTAGTCAATCCAGTAGGGGCGGCACAGTTAGTCGCATTGGTAGTAAAGTTCACGATTGCCGAATACCCCGAACAGTTGGCTTTTACCTGCCATTGATAAGCAGTTCCCGCCTGTAAGCCCGTAAGCGCCTGCGATGCACTAATGATGGGGCCTATTGTGGTCCAGGCACTGGCCGACGAGGCTTTGTACTGAACCGTATAGCTGCTAGCACCGGTCACGGCGCTCCAGGCCAGCGTTGCCGATGTGGTAGCAAGCGTAGTTGTGACCAGATTGATCGGTGCATTGCACGTACCTGCCCCCTCAGTAGTGAACGAAGCTGTGGCTGAAAAAGCGGAACAATCGGCTTTAACATGCCAGTCGTAGGTTTGCCCCGACAATAGCCCGCTGATCGACAGCGTAGCTGCCGCTGTCGTACCTGCACTAAGCCAGGTAGCACTACTGCTGAGTTTATACTCGACTGAATACTGAGTAGCATTGGGCACGGCCACCCAATTCACGATTGCCGATGCGCTACCAATACCGCTGGTTGTCAGACCAGTAGGTCCAGCTCCCGTTGCCGTTGCCGCTACGCACGAGGCATTCACCAGCCGCTGCCGGATCACGTTGCCAGGCTGAGAGCCAAACCCGTTTACAAAATTAATTCCGGTGGAAGTCAGGTGGCAGTAGCTCATAATAGTGCCGCCATTGGTTGGAGCTGGCCCGGCCGGGCACCCCCCCTCTGTGGTATAGCAATTGTCGAGTGCCCCACCGGTCCAGCCACACCACTGCGTGTGGTTCGATCCGAAATTATGGCCCAGTTCATGGGTCACCACCTCTACTGTCCAGGAATAAGTTGGCACCGCCTGATAGCTGTTGTAGATCTGGCTGACCCCAAAGCCATACGATTTATTGCAGAGCACATCCAGGTAGGCAACACCGCCGCCAAGGCTACGAGTCGACAGGAAATGAGCCAATGTTCCATTATAATTTGTGCCAGTACGCGTTCTGAAGGCACTGAGTACATTACTGGTAGTGGTATAGGAAACGTACGGATCAGCTGAGGTATACACATTGATCTGCGAGATCTGAATGTCTATGTTCTCATTCTGATACAGCGTGGCAACCTGGTTGAAGAAGCCCGTCACATAATTGGTTACGTTAGTCACGTTCGACCCCTTATCGAGGTACAACTGGTAATCGCACTCAAAATAGACCGTCACGGTCTTACAGGCGATCCCACTACTTCCAAGACGACCACCGCTCGGAACATCTTTATCCTGCGCACTACAGCTGAAGCCCGATGGCACTTTTAAGTCTTTGTCGTTATACAGCAGATGGTCATCGGATTTGTCTCCGAGTTTCCCCAGTACGTAATTGCCTTTGGCGGTGGCAATCATGCCCATCAGTTCACCGTCGAACAGGCTGATCGACACGGCTGAATTTTCGTCGCCCTGCACAATACCCCGGTAGTGTACGCCACCTTTATAATCGATATCCTGCTGTGAGTTTACCCCTAACGTACCCAGCGCAAAATCGTCGGAGGTGACGTCGACGCGGGCCAGCTCAAGTTTCAGGGGCGTGTCTCCTGCCACCGGCAACACCAGTAACATAGTTGGGCGGGGGCTGTTTATCAGCCGATTCAGTGTTCCCTGGTTGAGGCGCAAGAGCGTACCATCACTCAGTGTCTGCTGGTTCTGTCGGTAGGGTGTACCACCCAGAAATGGCGTTTCGGTTTCGAACGTATGCCCCGGACGTACTTCGTTCAACCATTTTGCTACTCCCCGCTGCGCAAAACCGGGAGTTATAAGACCAACAGTCAGTAAACTTAAAAGAAGCCACTGCACTAGATGTAAGCGAGTAAAGCGGTGTTTCATGATACCTTATTGTGTTTTTGAATGGTTGGAAAGTGGGCAAACTAGTTACCAAAATAGTGATAAACAAACTCAGTATTGATACACAAACAAATTAGTTAATTATACAGACTATCAATCTGTAGTGTATACCTGATACGTTAGCCTGTTCCCCATTTTAATCCGCAATAAATGTTCCACAATGCATCGTCAGGCTTACCAAATAATGTCGACAGGCAGAGTTTAAGAACTGCTTATTACTTGCTGTAGAAATGAAGCAGACGCTTGACCAGCCAGTTGGTCAGGTTGCCCAATGTTGACCCATTAGTAGTGCGGTAGCCGTTATCATCGGGTGTACGGTTGACCAGATGGCCTCACAATTAGATTGACTATCCAATGGCTACATGCGCGTCTATAGTACACCTAAGCTGGGTACGTACCTATATAAACGAGCCGGTCTGGGTACGTAACAAGAAGTTGTTACGTACCCAGACCGGCTCGTTGTTACTCGCTGTACGGTTTATTGATATTGAATATAGAGCGGTTTTGGCGTCAGTGACAGCACTTCCGACGGGGTCATCAGGTGCGGCACTTTATGCTTCGAACGCAGATCTACTTTTTTCAGGTCGTTCTTGTAAAACAACTTGAAACCGGTGTACTGCACGGGCTCCGTCTGAATGTAGTCATGGTACGTGTCGCGTTTGAGTGACGGCGGTCCCCAACCATCCATGTGCATCACGATCTGTACATTCGGGTCGAGCTTGATATTTTTGTAGTTGGTCACCATACGGCGCGTAAACCGGTGCACAACCAAAATTTTGGGCGGTAACTTCTTGTCTTTAACGATACGGCTCAGAAACTGCACAGCCTGATTAACGTCAGCGGCATCGTACGTACCGATTTTCGACCCTGGACGAGCACCCGTTTTCATCGAAAATTCGGGGTCGATACCGAGGTGAACGTAGGGTAGCTCAATGTAAGGTTTCAGGAACTCCATTTCGGGACCGAGCGGGGCCAGGCCAACCTGAATATCGAGGAAGCAGATTGCATTGTGCTCGGCGGACCAACGGATGACTTTGCGAATCGTCTTGTCTGACATCCGCATGCTATAATAGCCATTCTTACCGGGCGAACCCTGCGCTGAAATGGCGACGAGGTGCAGCGCTTTCTGGATAGGCGTTTTGGCCGAATCCTGCTCAACCCAGGGTATAGCCTGCTGGTCGAGTTTGCGGAGCATTTCGTCTTTCGGGTATTCGCCCAGGATACCCATCTTTTTTGAGTGAGGGTTGCCGTAGAACGCCAGAATACGCTTGCCAGGTAGGATCGCACCCGTGATTTTCGGGCCGATCGTTCGCAACGAATCAAGGGGCGACAGGGCTGCACCCGCGGCAGCCGTGGTGTCGGTCGTGGCGGGTTTGGTTGTCGACGTATCGGCAGGTAACGTGGTGGCGGAATCGACGGGAGCCGACTCTGAGGTGGTAGTGACTGTACTGTCGGTGGCCGTCTGGTCTTTACCGGCTTTCGACTGGCACCCCTGCCCCAACCACAGGGCCGAGAACACAAGTACGGGTAATGCTATTTTCATCATGGGGTGAAAATTACGAATGCCTACTGATTAATCCGGTAGGCCAACAGGTTAAATTGGGTACTATTTTTTTGTAACGCTTCATCTTACCCGATCAGGTTACTGCGCAACTTCGCGAAATAGCGAGCCGCATGCAACAGCCGACTTCCATACCAGCTAAACAGTTCGCCGTCGACCAGTTGTATATCGGCATCAGGGCAGTATTGCGCCAGTTCGCCGATGTGCTTTTCACGGAACGGATACGGCTCCGACGACAGGAATAGCAAATTTGGCCTGGCCCGTTGCAAATCGGCTTCAGTAACAACCGGATAACGTACCCACTCCGCATTCGGCCAATTTGGATCGGAAAAGGCATTACTAAAGCCTGCTTCGGCCAGCATGGCATCGATAAACGTGTCACGGGCGGCTACCATCCAGGGCTTACGCCAGATCAGGTACGCCACTGATGGCCCAGTGCTTTCGCCTACCAGTCGGTTAGCAGCAAAAGACGCACCAATTTGTCGGGCCATAGCGTCGGCGGCAGCCGCCCGACCCACCAGCCCCCCCACCTCACGAATCATAACTAGGGCGTCGGACAGGGTTTTCACATCCGTAACATGCACGGGCGCAATTGGCCGCAGGGCCTGCACATCGGCTTCTGTATTTTCCTCATAATTGGCTAAAATCAGCGTCGGTTTTAGGGCCGCTATCCGATTGATGTTCACGTTTTTGGTGCCGCCAATGAGGGTGCTGGCAGCGACTTTATCGGCCGGGTGAGTGCAGAATTTGGTTATGCCGACCACCTCCCGGGTTAGGCCTAGATCGAACAGCAGTTCGGTTTGGGAGGGCACTAGCGAAACAATACGCTGGGAAGCTTGAGACAGACGATTCATGGGCTGTTGACCAGTGATTACGCCCCGACAAACAGGGGCACATTAGTAAACGGGCAGACGGTTAGTAGGTTGCCAAGCTACGCAATTCCCCGGTTGTCTACACATACGCTCATCTCATCGGCAGAAGACCGCCATTTTGCGTCAGCACCGTGCAACGTTCTTTCTAAATGCGCTACTTTACACTATGAAACTCTATCACATCTCGATACTGGCCATGAGTTCGCTGCTGACCCAGGCGGCTCTAGCTCAGACATCGGCCCCATCGTCGGGCACAATCGCGTATGAAACAATGCGCCGGATCGACCCGTCGGCCATGCGCATTAACATTAATGGTCAGGAGATTAGGCCAGGTGGCACGCTCCCAAACGGGCAAACGTTCAACGTACCTGAAACAATGGAAGGCACCGAAAGCTACCGGTTTGCCGGGCAGTGGGCCATGCGTGAGCCAATGGATCGCCGCAACATGATGCAGATGGGTTTCCGGGGTGGTGGCGGCCCGGGCGGCGGTGGACCAGGTGGTGGTGGCGGTGATGGCGGCGGAGGTCAGCAGGGCCCAACGGCCGAGCAGCGCCAGCGGATGGAGCGGATGCGGAATATGCGCCCCCCGATCGAAGAAACGATGCACACCAATCTGGCAACCGGCAAAGCGTACACCATTACAGCCCTGGCCATTGATTCGACCCACAAGGACTACTACCAGTCTGAACAGCCCGTTTCACGCCCGGCCGATTGGGAAGTGACCAGCAAGACAAAGAAAATTTTGGGCTATACCTGCCAGCGGGCTACCTGCACGGTGAAAGATCAGCCCTGTACCATCTGGTTCACCACCGAGTTACCCTTTACATTCTCACCCGCCCCGAACTTTACGCCTGACAAAGGAGTAGTGCTACTCATTGAGAGCGACGACCTGTTGTATCGCGCGACGAAAATAAGCGCCGGCACCGTTGACGAAGCCAGTCTGAAACCAAGCTCGTCGGCTAAGCCAGCTACGAAAGAAGAACTGGCCGAGATCCGTCGCAAGGCTATGGCTACCTTCCGGCAGCAGAGCGGTATGCAGATGCAAATGCGTAATTAATTCAAATTGTCATAGGCTTACGTGAGCGGCCTTTGTCTCGTCTTTTCAGGGCGCAGATAAAGGCCGCACAAGTATAGTACCCCATTGCCCGCGAGCGGCTTTCCTTCTCAACTTTCAGTTATTCACTCCATGCTCAAATATCTACTGCTTTTCTTTTTCCTGATTCCTGCCAGCCTGATGGCTCAACGTGCCTCGACCGCTAAAGTTGGGGTAATCAAGGGGTTGGTGATCGACTCGACGTCGCAAAAAGCTCTGCTTGAGGCCAATGTATCGCTGCTGAACGCCCGCGATTCGTCGTTCGTGCAGCTTCAGTCGACAGGCGGCGAAGGCGATTTTACCCTGACGGGTATTGCGCCAGGTACGTATCGACTGTTGGTCTCATTTGTGGGCTACCGCACAAAAACAGTCCGCGTTACCATAACGCCCGAGAAACCTGAAGTGGTAGTAGGTACCATTCTGGTTCAGCCACAGGCCCAGAACCTGGGCGAGGTAGTCATTGTGCAGGAGCGCCCGCCGGTCAGTGTACGCGGTGATACGGTTGCCTTCAACGCCTCGTCGTTTAAAACACAACCCAACGCACAGGTCGAAGATCTGATCAAGAAATTACCGGGCATGGAAGTGGACCGCGACGGGAACGTAAAATCGCAGGGTCAAGACGTAAGGCGGATTCTGGTCGATGGCAAACCGTTTTTTGGTAATGACCCCAAAATGGCGACCCGTAACCTGCCCGCCGACATGATCGACAAGGTGGAAGTATTTGACCGGCAGTCGGATCAATCGCAGTTCTCGGGAGTCGATG
This sequence comes from Fibrivirga algicola, assembly GCF_011742925.1. Lineage (GTDB taxonomy): Bacteria > Bacteroidota > Bacteroidia > Cytophagales > Spirosomataceae > Fibrella > Fibrella algicola. The sequence goes on along the minus strand of NZ_WAEL01000010.1, from coordinate 23,997 downwards.
ATGGAGAGCGCGACCGGACGATTAACCTGGTAACTAAACGTGACCGGCGGCGGGGCGTGTTCGGTCAGGAAACGGCTGGCTTTGGCACAGACGATCGCTATCAGGGACGCATCAGTGTCAACCGGTTCAACAACGGGCAGCAACTTTCGGCTATCGGGCAATTGAACAACATCAACCAGCAAGGTTTTACCGGCGAAGGGCTTGGTGGTGGTGGCAACGTTGGCGGCGGAGGCAACAACCGGGGCGGAGGCGGTGGCCAAACAGGTGGACTGGCCGGACCAACCGGCATCACCCGTGCGGGCGCAGCTGGTCTGAACTTCTCAGACGCGTTCGGCACAAAACTGGAAATGAGCAGCAGCTATTTTTTCAATCAGACCGATGCGTTGAATAACCAGGTGAGCCGTCGCGAAACTTCGCTGCCCAGCACAAACGGCGGCACGGAACGTACCCAGAACTTCACCGATCGTAGCAACGGTAGCCGATCGATCAACAATTCGCACCGGTTCAATGTACAGCTCAACTACCGCATGGATTCGTTGAACTCACTTCGGGTTATTCCCAACTTTACCTATACGCTCAGCAACAGCAATACCAACAGCAACTCCCGCACGGTCGACGGCCTGAATCAGCCATTAAACACCAGTGTGAGCCTGTTCAACAGCAATGGAAATAGTATTTCGGGTAGCAATACGCTGCTTTGGATGCACAAATTCCGGCGGCGGGGTCGCACGTTCTCGGTTAACCTGATTACGTCTGTAAACGATAATACAACCAACAGCCTGAACCAGTCGCAGAACCAGTTTTTCCGATCGGTCAGCACAGGCCCCGGCAGCAGTACCGTAACCGGAACGGGCAGTGGGACAGTAACCGGAGCAGGCAGTGCTACAGGCGTTTTCGCCACGATCGTTAACCAGCAAAACCGCCAGTTGACCAATGCACTGACGAATAACCTGACGCTGTCATACACCGAACCGCTTTCGCTGGCAAAAACCATCGAGTTCCGGTACAACCTGAGTCTGTCGAACAACGAATCGGACCGTCGCACGACTGATTTCAACCAGGAGACGGGTCAGTACGACCGGATTAATCTGTTGCTATCGAACAACTTCGTCAACACGTTTGTGACTAACCGGTTGGGTACGTCCTATCAATACCGCCGGGTGAAATACCAGTACACCGTGGGCTTCGACATGCAGAATGCAAGCCTGCAGTCCGACAACCTTTCGCGCGATACAACGATCGCCAAGATGTTCCAGAACATTCTGCCGAACGCCCGTTTCCAGTACACGATTGCCCGGAACCGGACCTTCACCGCCGATTACCGAACCCGTGTCAATGCGCCTTCGGTAACCCAGCTACAGCCCGTGATCGACAACAGCAACCCACTGTATATCCGATCGGGTAACCCGAACCTGCGGCCTGAGTACACTCATACGCTGAACCTGAACTACCGGAATTTCGATCAGAACACGTTCAAGAGCTTCATTGCCACTCTGGGACTGACCAGCACCTATAATCGCATCGTGAACGCAACGACCATTACGCCTTCCGGTGCGCAGGTTAGCCAGCCAATCAACACAGATGGGTACTATTCGCTGTTTGCCTTCACCAGTTTTGGCAAGTCGCTAAACTGGGGTGACCAGAAAGTAAACCTAAACTGGAACAGCAACGTGAATGGCTCGCGCGGCATCAGTTTCGTGAACGGGTTGCAAAACGCGTCGGTCAATATGAACATCGGCCAGGGGCTAAGCCTGAACACGAACATTAAAGAAAAGACCGACCTGAACCTGTCGGGCAATGTGACTTACTCGGTGGCAACATACTCGATTCAGCCACAGCAAAATACCCGGTACTTCACCAATACGGCCAACCTGCGAGCCTATCACCGGTTCGGCAACCGTCTGTTCCTGTCGACCGACGTGTATTACATCGCCAACACCGGCCGGGCAGCGGGGTACAACCAGCAGTTTACGCTTCTCAATGGGAGCTTGGGGCACTTTCTGTTCAAGCAGAAGCAGGGCGAGTTGCGCATAACGGGTTATGACCTGCTCAATCAGAACCAGAGCATCACCCGGAACACCACCGAAACGTACATTGAAGACACGCAGAGCCTTGTTCTTCGGCGGTATTTCATGGTGACTTTCAGCTACTCGATCCGTTATTTCGCCGCTATGCGCGCAACACCTTAGGGTATCTGATTTGGGGGGATCGGGGTAAGGATTTGGCTTACGCAACTGGGGTCTTACTCAGCCGTAAGCTAAATCCTTACCCCGTTAGCCCCAATCCCAACTCCTACAGTCAGATTTTGTAACATTCGCCAGGGCTCCCGGTTCGGTTTATACTGTTCGGCAGCTTACTCAACCAGCCGGCGTTTTCTGATTATGACTGTCACGCTACCGACTTTATCGGATGAGTTATTAGCACCTGTATTTCTCTTCACCGACTGCCCGCCAACTGCCTCGCGCCGGGTATCGGTTGTGGTGCCCGTTCGCAATGAAGCCGACGGTATCTGGCAGACGCTCGATGCACTTCGCAACCAGCTTACCTTGACCGATCAGCGACTGTCGCCGGCTCTGTACGAGGTGCTGGTACTGGTCAACAACTGCACGGATAACTCATATGATCAGGTACGTCGATATCAACAGCTACACCCCTCTTTTGCCTTGTGTGTTGCTAATATCACATTATCGACCGAGTCAGCCCATATCGGCACGGTGCGTCGACTCCTGATGGACGAGGCCTGCCGCCGGCTTCAGGAGTCAGGGCATCCGCAGGGCGTCATTGCATCTACCGACGGCGACACCCTGGTTGATCCGTACTGGATCAGCCATATTCTTCGTGAGATCGACGCCGGTACCGATGCTGTTGGCGGGCGCATTCTCACTAATCCGGAACCTGGCCCGGCCCGCCTTCCCCACCTTCGGGATACAACCTATCGTCATTTACTGGCCAAAGCCGAATCGGCCATCGACCCGCGGCCGCATGACCCCTGGCCCTGCCATTATCAGCATTTCGGTGCTAGCCTGGCGGTTACTTGTCAAGCCTACCTGAAAGCAGGCCGTTTACCAGTAGTACGGTACCTGGAGGATGATGCACTGGTGAAGGCGTTGCAGCGCATTGATGCCCGTGTGCGTAAAAGCCCTGCCGTACGCGTTTACACCTCGGCCCGCTTACAGGGGCGCGTCGAGGTTGGTTTGTCGTGGCAGTTACAGCAGTGGGCCAACCAGAACGAGGCTGGCTACGCTCAACAGGTTGAAGACCCATTGGTGTCAATCACCCGGTTTCGGCTTCGCCACGAGTTGCGCCACATCTGGAACCAGCGCCACCAACCCGGCAATATGGCTCGCTTGGGGCCTATGGCCCGTCAGCTCGGTGTATCAACCGATTGGCTATTGTCTCAACTGACGAACTCGGCTTATTTCGGTCAGTGCTGGGAGTTGGTCAATGCTCAGTTCGACACCGTTCTCTACGCCACCGAACCGACTACCGTTCCCATCACAGACGCCATTACCGGACTACGTACCTGGCTAGGAACGCAGGAATAGATATCGGTCCTTTTCGTCTTCTGTTGCGCTGCTACTTATGGGCAACGTACCTAAACAACACAACAGAAGACGCAAGACAGAGAGCTGTTTATTTTACCTACACCCGTTCGAACAGATCGAGGCGGTAGTTTTCTTCGCGGTGACCGTGCAGGTGGCGTAACGGCTGATTATCACCCGTTTTCGCCATGAATGCGTCGTGTACCTGGTCGCCCGTTAGCGGATAATCAGGTACGAGGGGTGTCCAGTGGACCAGTAGCAAATGGCCACCGGTCTCTAAGTGATCGATCATCTGTTGCTGCGCTTTCAGCAGATCATTCATCGACCAGTAATACCCCACTTCAGACACGACAATCAGATCAAACAGCTCGTCGGGAAAATCGGTGGGGATGACTCGGTTTTCGATGCGCACATGCGGCGATCCCGCCAGGCGTTGACGAGCCTGCCGAAGAGCTACTTCGCTCACATCCACCGACAGCAAACTGTGGCAGCGGGTGGCTAACTGCTTTGTCAGCACCCCGATAGAGCAGCCAATTTCAAAGCCTGAGCCGTAAATCTGCCGGGGAAGGGATGCGACAGTATCGGCGTATTTATCCCGTTCGTAGGGGCTGGTCGTAAATTGCCAGGGGTCTTCGTTTGCCCCGTACACGTCGTCGAAGTACTGGGGCTTCAGGGTGTCTTTAGCGTCGCTCATGCGGATAATGGCTTTTCAAGGAAGAGTTCGTAAGGAGTATCAAAATGGCGTAACAATTCGGGCGACAGGTAAAATGCCGACGGATCATCGTCAATCATCCGCGTTACCTGCGATCGGTGGGCAGCAATGGCACGCTTTTTCTCAGCCACTACTGAGCTGATATCTACACTCACGGCCAACCGCTCGTTCGTACGGGGCATGTCGTCGGGGCGGCCTAGTTCCCACAACCAAATCAGGTATTCCAATACGCGTGGTGGTTCTTTCAAGTGAGCCAATGCACCCTGCATCAACTGATACGTGGCCCGATGGTCTGGATGTGGATCGCGTTCGAACGGCACCAGAATAGATGTTGGTTCCACGTCCTCTAGCACGGCACGAAGCCGATTAACGGCTTCGGCAAAACCAACCGAATCCGTGACGGGTACCTGCCGGTCGGGAAGGCGCATGAAGGTTACGTCTCGGTCTGAAACGCCCAGTTCACGCAAGGCATCCAGTGCTTCAGCTTCGCGAAGGTCGCGCAGGCGGGTAGCTGGGTACGTTGCCGAATTGGGGTGCGACTGCGTACCGTCGCTGACAAATACAACATGTACCAGAAATCCAGCCCGGCGCAGCAACGCCAGCGTTCCACCACACCCCAGCGACTCATCGTCGGGGTGCGGGGCCAGTACCACCGTCCGACCCAGCGAGCGGGCGTCGATAGGGGCCGGTCCGTTACGAAGCACATTGGCCAGGCTCGGGGGCAACGTACCCGGCAGGGTCAGACCAGCGTCGTTATCCGCCTGATGATTAGTTCCAGAGATCATGGGTAAGGCTATTTTGCTGACTGACGTACTGGCCAATATCGGTCAGAGTAGCATCGGGAGCAGGTTGTCGGAGATACATGGTCAGGTCGCGGTGAATACGCTCGAACGGCAGCGGCCGCAATAGCCCCCTCGCCCCTACCGACCGTTCGGCCAGTTGCATCACATCCAGGCAGATTGCCTCAATGGCGGTGCGGGTCATGTTGGCGTAGGCAACTGTTTTCCGGGCCAGTTCATCACTCAGTTCGGGCTTAGCCATGCGTTGGCGATGCCAGGTATCCGTATTGGCACCGGCTTGCGCCAGCCACAAATTGCCCGATTCCAGGCGGATCGTCATTTCGGCCAGGCGGGTCTTCTGAAACGGATCATCGGTGCGCCCCATCGACCGTAACAACTCCCGCGTCGCGTCGAGCATGGCTTCGGCCCCGCCGAGTTGCACGGCAGCAAACCGGATAGCCCCACCACTGAAATAAGGCTGCCGGAAATAATCGCCGGGCTTACCCAGCAGATCGTCGTCGGTAAGGAGAACGCCGGTAAAATCTATCTTGAAACTAGCTGACGCCCGCATTCCGAGCGGTGTCCAAAACTGATCGTCAATCGTACTTGCGTCAACAGCCGTGGCAGGCAAAATGCACATCTGCCATCCCCTCGCCTGCCCATCGACTATCAATTCGCCGGTAATCAGCGGCCGGTCGATCCAGCCTGCGCCGGAGCAAAATGTTTTGCTGCCTTCGAGTTCGTAGCGACCATCACCCAGCGCATGAATCCGGACACCGTCACCAGCCTGCGTATTCCACACACTGAACAGCGCATTTCGACGGAGCACGTCGCCATACCAGCGCTCCTGCTGTTGCGTAGTACCGTATATGCGGGCCAGTTGCAAGGCGTTGATATGCCCTTCATACACGCGGCCAACGGCCAGGTTGGCCGCTCCGACCCGTTTCAATAGGCTAAGCAACGCAGGCGTATTGGGACCGAGCGCATCAAGCGGCTGATCGGGCAACGAGACCGCCAGCAACCCCGCGTTGCCCAACTCCAGAAAGGCCTGTTCGGGAAACTGACCCTCTTCGTCGGTTTCGGGTGCCAGCCGGGCAACCGATAGCAGCACCTCCGAGAGAGCATCGGGGTGGTCCTGCCAGTGGGAAATTGACGTATAATCGTGCGTAGTCATGTCATCGAGCTGTGTAGTTACCCAACACCCCAGCAAACCGATTCGCTGAAAATCAGATTGAACGGACAGCCTGCCAATATCAGGGCCAAGCAAGGCCGTTTATCCCTCTGGGTAACCTGATTACCAGTCTTGCACATACCTTCTGAAGCGAGTAGGTGAAACCCATATCTTTGTGCCATCACATTCACTACGTCCTGTTGCGCCTTTCTTCACCAACCCCGCCCTCGTGGCTTCGATCACTTACCGCCTCGCTGATCGTTGTCCCCCTACTTATCTGGCTGTGGGTCTTGATCCGGTACGCCGCCAACGTCGTTTTCAATGACGATTACGCGCTGCTTATTTTTGTGGCCCGCTGGCATGACCCAGCTCAGTCGTGGGCAACGCGATTAACCGAGCTGGTGGCGCTGCACAATACCCACCGCATCATTTACGACCGGTTGGTCTGTCTGGGTACGTATTACCTGACCGGTCAACTCAACGTCCAAGTCATGATCGCGCTGGGTAATCTGGCGCTGCTGGGCATTGGCTGGCAGTTGTGGCGGGGGTTCAGGCAACTGGGGCTCTCAACCTGGTATTTTCTGCCGATCCCGTTCTGGCTGTTCAGCCTGCAATCGCACGAGAACATGTTTTGGGGAATGGCCGCCCTACAAAATTTTACGGTGATCTGGTTTGTGCAGGAAACGCTGCATCAGTTGCACCGCCGCGTTCCACTCATTTGGCCATTGCTCCTGGGCATTGCGGCTACGCTGACCAGCGGCAACGGCATACTGGCGTTCCTGATCGGCGCGGTCCTGCTCATCAGTCAGGGCCGACGCGACAGGTCGTTGTGGATATGGCTGGGTAGTACGGCTCTTGTGATCTGGGTCATGATCGGCCTCTCGTCGGTGGCCCACGAACGAACGCCTATAATGGGTTGGCTTCCGAACCTGTTTCTGGCACTGGGCGGCGCATTTACCAACGAAACCAACACCAGTTTACCCATGCTGGCCGGTCTGCTGTTGACCGTAGCCATGGCGCTTGCTGTGCTGCTGTGGCAAACCGGGTATAGTCAGGTAGGAAAACGGTTGCGTCAACTGCCAATCACACCCGAATGGCTGTCGTTTGGTTTATTCATGCTGGCAACAGCCCTGCTATTGGCTATGCACCGGTTGCCCGACGAAATTCTGCGCGACCGCTACAAGCTGTATGCGCACCTGATGCTGAGCTTGGTTTACCTGCTTGTGCTTGGCATTACCAGCGCCCGGCTGCGGGTCGTCTGGGCGATTGGCACCTCGTTTATGGCCATCGTGATGAATGTGGGAGCTTTTCACGCCTGCTTACCCCGAATTGTGAGTGGGTCGCAGCAGCGGTATGCCGACGCCTTCAATTTCCATACGAATAACACCACGATGGTTATTCCGTACCTGCGCCAGTACACCGACAGTTTGCTCACCAGCGTGCATCAGCAGGGCATTTACCGATTCCCAAACACCATTGCCCCCCCAACGGCCTGGGTACCTACGCCTTCCTCCGATTCACTACAGATCAGCAGTTTTCAGGACGACTTTATCAAGAATTCGTTTCTGGGCGATAGTCCCTGCTACATCGAACTCGACAACAAAGAGATCACCCACCACCTGACCGATGGCACAGACCGGGGCATTTTCCTCGTTGCCGAGTCGGCCGACCACCGCAGCTACCTGTTTCCGGCACCGCCCAACAAAGGAGGGATGAAAGATTTTCTGCGGGGGCGCGGGCCATTCAAGGTGGGCTTTGCAGTGTCGTTTCTTTCCGGCAGGCTTAAACCCGGCACTTATCAGGTCAGGATACTTCGTATTGTAAACGGCACCAGCTACCAACTGCTCGGGAAGGGCCAGCCACTAGAAATCCGTTCGATATATTGATTGGCTATCGGTTGACTATAAGGTACTTCACCCGGATATTAGCAGATGCTTCGACAAGAGCATCTCAATTCTCGTCACTATCCCGACGTCGATCCGTTTCTGAAACGTGACCAAAGTCAGCTAATCGGTTTGTATCATGGGCATTACCTCCACCCTTAAATCAATCATTAAAAAGGCGATTCAGCCTGCCCCAAAAATCGTCCGCGAGTTTGATTCCAATACCCTGCCGTGGATCGACCGGCCGAATGCTGATATTGACGGCTTTGCCCGGCAGTTTGCCAGCAGCCACGAAGGGCTTTCGTACAACATGGCTGAGAAGCTGCGGTTCTGGCAGGCAAATGGGTACGTCATTCTTGAGCAGGCGATTTCGCCCGAATGGGCCGATCAGCTTTGGCGGGAAACCGAAGAGTTGATCCTGCACAACGATCAGTACAAGGTCAATGTGCGCGTCGATTTGCCCGAGTATCAGTCGGCCCCGGTGCAGGAAGCGCGGGCTTTACCTCAGTCGGTGCTGGGTGGTAAATTCATTAAGTTCATGGATTTCCACAACGCCTCGATCATCGGGAAGAAGATCATGCTCCATCGGAACATCGTCACCTTTCTGGAAGCCGTTTTCGGCGAACGGGTCGTGGCCATGCAAAGCCTGCTGTTCAAATTCGGAAGTCAGCAGGCTACACATCAGGACTTCGCCTACGTGGTTTCTGAGATACCCAGCCACCTGGCCGCTGCCTGGATCGCCCTGGAAGATGTGCAGTACGACGCCGGACCGCTGTACTACTACCCCGGCTCGCACAAACTCAAAAAGTTTGACTTCGGAAACGGCATCTTCTTTAATGGCGAATCGACGTATAACCCCGACGACTTTGCCCGCTACCTCGACAAAGCCTGTCAGGATGCCGGTATGGAACGGAAAACGTTGCTTATCAAAAAGGGTGATGTACTCCTCTGGCACGCGTCGCTGGCGCATGGCGGCGATCCGATTCGCCAGCCAGACATGACACGAAAATCATACGTTTGTCATTACTCATCGGTTAGCGCTTACAAACACCACCGACTCCGGGCAGCCGACGAGCCGCAACGCTACTCCCTCAACGGAGCCGACGTATTTCTGAACCCGTCGCTCCCTGATCAGGAAGATATTTTCCGGGCCGGGGAAACCATGTAGGTACGTTACTCGCCCTCGCCCAGAATGCGGGGCCCAACCGTGTTGATACCCGACACGTATACCTCACCGGTGATGCCTACCGACAGAAATGCCTGCTGCATGGCCTGACCAACCCGTTGTGCTGTTTCAACGTCGCGGCTCAACGCAAACATCGATGGGCCGGAGCCGGAAATACTACAGCCCAGCGCGCCATTATCAAGCGCCGCCTGTTTTACTTCGTTGAATTCAGGAATCAGAATCGAGCGCACCGGTTCAATGATCACGTCGACCATCGAGCGGCCAATGAGGTCGTAGTCGGGCTTGGTTAGACCAGCAATCAGGCCAGCTACGTTGCCCATCTGGATAATGGCATTTTTGAGCGACACTTCATTTTTCAGGATGAAACGGGCATCTTTTGTATTCACCTCCACGTCGGGGTGAACCAGCGTGGCAAACAGGCTGGCTGGCGTCTCAATCTTGATAACGTCGAGGGGCGAGTAGCTGCGAACGACGACAAAACCGCCCAATAACGACGGGCCTACGTTATCGGCATGGGCCGAGCCACAGGCAATGCGCTCGCCCTCCATGGCAAACGGGAGCAACTCAATCGTAGTGAGCGGGCGACCCAGCAGTTCGTTGGCGGCAAATACGCCCGCCACGGCACTGGCCGCGCTGGAACCAAGACCACTACCCAGCGGCATATGCTTGGTCAGGACCATGTCGAAGCCAACATCGGTCCGGCCAAGTTTAGCCAGAAATGCCTGAATGGCAATACCTGCTGTGTTACGGGCCGCTTCGCGGGGAAGCCGTCCTTCGTCGCCGATAATATCGAGAATACGAACACCCGGCTGGTCAGAGAACCGGAGTAGCACCTCGTCGCCGGGCTGGTCGACGGCAAAACCAAATATATCGAAGCCACAGGCCACATTGGCGACGGTAGCGGGAGCAAATACGCGGATTTCGTTCACGGAAAGAGGCAATTGAGGCGGCAAGTTACGGTCAAAAAGGGTTTGATGTTTTTGGTTTGTCGTTTGATGTTTGTCGTCGCGTGGCTAATCAACCGAACGGTGAGTCAGCAACGCGACGACAAACCAAAAACAAATTGAGGTTTGCTGTTGCGCTTCCTGATCACATTCTGGTGACCAGCAGCACAACAACAAACCTCAACCCACAAACGTCAAACTTTCCCTCTTACCAGAATCGGATGTAGAGTACTGACAGGAGCATGAAGATGATAACGACAAGCACGATATTCGATGGCTCCAGTTTGAACATCGACGAATCAATTGCCAGGCCTCTTGGATTGATCTTCGGTCCGGCCAGGCTGATCAGTACCATAGCCAACACGGTAAATACGAACGACCAGCCCATGCAAATCAGGAATGGAATCTCCATGTTGCCTGAATCGCTGTTGTAGAAGGCCGTATACAGAATGGTTTCGTTACCGAACAGGCTTGGTGCGAAGTTGTTGAACAGTACCGCCAGCGCAAAGCCAAGCAATACGCCAACGATCGCCGCAGTACCCGTGGTGCGCTTCCAGAAGAAGCCTAGAATAAACAGGGCGAAAATACCGGGGCTTACGTAGCCCGTATATTTCTGGATGAACGTAAATCCACCTTCGCCACCAATACCCAGTGCATCACCCCAGGCCAGCGCAATCGAGATCAGCATGGCCGCTACGATCGTTAGTCGACCCACCCAAACCAGTTTCTGCTCCGACGCCGCTTTATCTACATACTTATGGAAAATGTCGAGCGTAAAGATGGTCGAGATCGAGTTGGCTTTACCAGCCAGAGATGCCACGATAGCAGCCGTCAGGGCGGCTACCGACAGGCCTTTCAGACCGTTGGGCAGGAAGGTCAACACCGCCGAATAAGCGTTGTCGGCCATTACTTTGCCGTTGGTTGTCATCTCGGCCTGCAAACCACCATTTTTGAAGATCACGTACGCGGCAATACCCGGCACCATAACAACCAATGGCATGAAGATTTTCAGAATAGCGGCAAACAGGATACCAGTACGGGCCGTTTTCAGATCGGCACCAAGCGCACGCTGGGTAATATACTGATTACAACCCCAATAGTTGAGGTTCACAATCCACTGACCAGCCAGGTACATCGAGATACCGGGCAATGTCAGGTATTTATTCACGTCGACCTGCGGCGTGTTCGGACCTGGTTTCTCGAAAATCATGTGGAAGTGATCGTCGGAATTGGCCATCATCCCTTTGAAGCCGTCGATAGCACCGCTCCCAACGCCTAGTACTTCGGCTACTTTATCGAGCGCCAGGTACGTAGTTACCAGACCACCAATAATCAATACAAGTACCTGGATCACGTCAGTGTAGCCGATCACCTTCATGCCGCCCAGTGTAATGACGATGGCGAAGATGCTCAGGCAAATAATGATTGTGTGAAACGAATCGCCGCCAATCAGGTTCGAGAGGGCCAGCGCACCCAGGAACAAAATAGAGGTCAGGTTCACGAATACGTACAGAAACAGCCAGAAAACGGCCATGATCATACTTACGGTTTCGTTGTAGCGCTGGCTCAGGAACTGCGGCATCGTGAAGATGTGGTTCTTGAGATAGATAGGGATGAACCAGACTGCCACGATAATCAGGGCAATTGCCGCCAGCCATTCGTAGGCCGCGATGGCAACACCCAGTGTAAAGCCACTTCCCGACATGCCGATAAACTGCTCGGCCGAAATATTAGAAGCAATCAGAGATGCCCCGATGGCCCACCAGGTTAGTGACCCTTCGGCCAGGAAAAAGCCTTTTGTATCAAGATTATCAGTCTTTTTTTGTTTGTAGATCCAGTAACCGTAGGCCGATACACCGACGAAATAGAGGAGAAATACAATGTAATCTGTTGTAACAAGTTGGTTCATGGAAAATAATTCGGAAGATTATCCAATTAGAGGTAGAACAAGCTGGGTCAAAAATAAGCGAATAGGTAAGACAACATCTCTTTAATATGTTCTCCTTTATGCACTATTCTGTCTTTCAAAGGGAAGTATATTCGAATTTACCCCTGCCCAAGCTGGAATCGCCTTACAGACTACGACTAGTAAATTATAAAAACCTCTGTAGCCGATTCCAGGTTAATGGTTGACTCAACCCTAGATTATGAATCTTCTGGAATTAGCGCAGGACCCAGCCAGTGTGGCTAAAGCAGCCAAATTGGTTTACGTCAGTGATACCATACCCGGCATTACCCGACAAACACGCGGCGATCGGTATGAATACATTGACGCCAAAGGGAACGTTGTCGAAGACGACGCTACGTTGGCGCGCATCCGGAAAATGGCACTTCCGCCCGCTTATCAGAACATCTGGATCTGCCCTAAAGCCAACGGCCACTTGCAAGCCACGGGCATCGACACCAAGGGGCGCAAGCAATATCGTTACCACGCCAACTGGAACGCCATTCGGAGCGAGACGAAGTTTTATCGGATGATTGCTTTTGGCGAAAAACTACCGTTGCTGCGTAAACGTATTCACAACGACCTGAACAATCGACAGCTCGATCATGACAAGGTTCTTGCCCTTGCTCTGAGCGTCATGGAACAAACGCTGATTCGAGTGGGTAATGCCGCGTACGAAAAAGAATATGGCTCATACGGGCTTACCACCCTTAAAGACCGGCATGTTAAGACCAGCCCAAAGGAGGTTCGTTTCAGCTTCAAAGGCAAAAAGGGAATTTACCACGACATTACACTGCAGGACAAACGGCTGGCCAAACTCGTGAAAGCCTGCCGCGACATTCCCGGCAAAGAGCTGTTTCAGTATTTCGACGACGAAGGCAATCGTCACAGCATCGATTCGGGGATGGTAAACACGTACCTGCAGGAAACGATGGGCGATGAATTCTCGGCCAAAGATTTTCGGACATGGGCCGGCACCACCAATGCCCTGCGTCTGCTGGTTGAACTGGAGCCCTGCGAAACGGAGAAAGACGCAAAGAAGAACGTCAACACTATTCTCGATGAGGTTGCGCACCGGCTGGGCAATACCCGCACCGTATGCCGTAAACATTACGTACATCCCCAGATTCTGGAAGCCTACGAATGTCAGGACCTCAACCCATACATCACAAAACGAAATCGGTACCGCCAAACAAGCCCCCACGGTCTCGACGGCGTTGAGAAGCTGCTGCTGGCATTTTTGAGCGACCAGGTCGGGAAGAAATCGTGACAGTAGGTAGTTGCTCCCCACCCGACCCGTCGGGTGGGGAGCAACTACCTACTGCTTCGCCCCCAGAAAGGCCTGGCTAATGGTGCTGCTTAAGCGGAGGAGTTCAATTTCAGCAGCTTTGGCGTTGAATTCGGCGTCAAACAAACGGGCCTGCGCGGCAACTGAGTTACGCTGTACATCCCGAAATTCGACGGGGGTTGAGTTACCCACCCGGTAGCGGTCGTAGGCAATGTCGATATTTTCGAGCGCGATCTTGTAATTCTGCACCTCCACATTCAGTAGGGCCAGGCTGTTCTGATATTGAGTAAATGTCTGCGCGATAGCCTGATCGAGTACCACTTTCTGGTCGGCCTGCTGGTATTCGGCAGCCAGCGCATTCGCCCGGGCATTGGCCTCCAGCCGGCGCAGGTTGCCACCGTTAAAGATCGGAATAGCCGCCTGCACGGAGTAGGTTAGCCCCCGGTTGCGCCCCTCGGCCACCCCAAAACCACCTTCATTGTCGATAAACGTGAAGTTGTAGCCCGTTTGCAGACTAATGGTGGGCTGCCGCTGCGCGCGGGCCAGCCGAATGCCAATGTCGGCCACGCGCCGATTCAGGGCAGCGGCGGCCAGTTGTGGGTTGTTGCTCAGGGTCTGCTGGCGAATCTGCTCCAGATTGATGTTCGGGTTCGCGAGAATAGTGTCCCGAACGGCGAAATCGGTTAGCGGATCGCGTACCAGCAGTGTATTCAGCAATACTTTAGCCGACCGCAGGCTTTGCTCCTGCGTGAGCAGCGTAACGCTGTCGGCGTTGTAATCGACCTGCGCCGTCAGGTAATCCACTTTCGAGCGCGTACCTACTTCATAATTCGCTTTGGCCAACTCACGCCGGTCGCGTGAAATGTCGAGGGCCTGCCGGAATGAAAGTAGTTGCTGTAGCTGACGCACCACGTCGTAATAAGCCGTCGCCACGTTAGCTATGGTTTGCTCTACACTGGCCCGCGTATTTACTTCACTGATGCGAACCAGCTCACCGAACCGCTCGTAGGTAGCAAAGTTGGCAAAGCCATTGAACACCGTCCAAGTCATGTTGACGCCCGCCTGGGTGGTCCGGTTGAAGATGCCATTGAGCGTTTGGGGCGGACGGATGTTGTCGACAAACGTTTGATTGATACTCTGCTTGCTGCCGTTCGTGTTCACGTTGCCTGTAATGAGCGGGTAGAAGCCAGCGTTGGCGGGAATACGTTCGTTGCGGGCAATTTGCTCCTGAGTCTGCAGGCCTTTGATCTGGTAATTCTGGGCCAACGCCGTAGCAATGGCATCGGGCAGCATCAGTTGCTCACCCTGTTGCGTGATATAGGCATTTTGCAGCGCCCGTTGTACTGGGTTCTGAAACGGCTTCTGCTGGGCAATCGACTTGGTAATCAGTACTGAAAAGAAGAGTGTAACTAGGAGGCGCATCGAGCGATACTGGTTAAATGAAGACATATGATCGGGCCAAACAGCCTACCGACAGACGATTTTCGAAATAGAAGGATAAAAGTAGAGCAAAAAGCATTGCCTGTCGCTGTTCTAAGCATTGGCGAACGTACCTGAATCGGTATGTTTGTCCAATCTGTCATCAAACTCTTCATGCAAAGACCCTCTATTTACCTCTGTCTGCTGGCGACCCTCCTGCTGGCGGCCTGTTCAACCCGCCGGTCGGTCGATTTCATCTTCACAAACGCCACCGTCTACACCGTCGACTCAACCTTTACCGTGGCTCAGGCTTTCGCCGTCGACAAAGGCAAATTCGTAGCTACTGGTTCTACCACGTCAGTTCTCGATCAGTTTAGCTCAGACAGCATTATTGACTTGAAAGGCCAACCCGTTTACCCTGGTTTCTACGACCCGCACGCCCACTTTCTTGGCCTGGGCCAGATGCTCGACCAGGCCGATCTGGTGGGGGCTATCTCCTACCAGGATGTTATCGACCGTCTGAAAGCCTATCAGGCCAAACACCCTGATGTGCTCTGGATCATTGGCCGCGGCTGGGATCAAAACGACTGGCCAAAAAGCGATTCACCGGTCCGTGGTTTTCCAACCAATAAACTGCTGAATGATGCCTTCCCGAATATTCCTGTTGCCCTTACCCGCATTGACGGCCACGCGCTGCTCGTCAACGACAAAGCCTTGAAGCTGGCCCGCGTTACCGGATCAACGGCCATGCCCGGCGGTGAAGTGGTGCTGGCGGGGACCCAGCCCAGCGGCGTTCTGGTCGACAATGCCATGCAGGTAGTTCGCCGGGTCATTCCGCAGCCCGATGAAGAAGCCAAAACCCGGATGCTCCAAGCCGCCGAAAAAGCGTGCCTTGAACTGGGCCTCACCACCGTTTCCGACGCCGGCCTGAACCGCCCGGACATTGAACTGATCGACAAGTTGCACCAGCAGAACAAATTGAAAATCCGTGACTACGCGATGATCAGCCTCGGCGAATCGAACATGGAGTATTACCTGAGAAAAGGCCCTTTTCAGACCGACCGCCTCACGGTAAAGTCGTTTAAACTATACGCAGACGGGGCCCTGGGGTCGCGCGGAGCCTGCCTGCGCAAGCCCTACAGCGACCGCCCCGAAACAACAGGGTTCCTGCTGCTCAGCCCCACCGAACTGGAGCGAATCACGAAGTTGCTGGCTAACAGTGGGTTCCAGGCCAACACGCATTGTATTGGTGATTCGGCCAACCACCTGATGCTGAACCTGTATGGCACGTACCTGAAAACCAAGAATGATCGTCGCTGGCGCATCGAGCACGCCCAAGTAGTATCGCCGGAAGACGTGGCCAAGTTCGGCCAGTATTCCATCATTCCGTCGGTGCAGCCTACCCACGCCACTTCCGATATGTATTGGGCCGGCGAGCGGCTGGGCAAAGCGCGCGAAAAAGGAGCCTACGCCTTTAACGACCTGATGAAGCAGAATGGCTATATCACCTTTGGTAGCGATTTTCCCGTCGAGTACGTCAATCCGTTGTTTGGTTTCCATTCGGCCGTCGCCCGGCAGGATGCGAAGAACTTCCCTAAAGGCGGTTACCAGCCCGAAAATGCCGTATCTCGAAAAGAAGCCCTGATGGCTATGACCCGCTGGGCCGCCTATGCCTGCTTCGAAGATAGCTTGCGCGGCAGCATTGCCCCCGGTAAACAAGCCGACTTCGTTATCCTCGACAGCGACATCATGACCGCCCCGAACGAGAAATTGCGGAGCGTGAAAGTCCGGCAGACGTGGGTCGGTGGTGAACGCCTGTTTACGGCCACGAAGTAATGACAGCCAATTCTGGCAACCCGTACGACCGGTATTTTAAAGAAGCATTCTCTCCGATTTCCTGAATGTCTACTTATCCGATACCCTACGCGAGTCTGACACGTATACAGACGAAACGTTAAGCGAGCATTTTGCTGATTTGATTTTCTCGGCCACCTTAGGTGACAAGCAGGTTTGTATTGCCCTCTTGCTGAAACATAAAAGTTGTAAAGAACCGCATATTCATTTCCAGCTAAACCGGTACCTGCTCAATGCGTGGGACGATCAGCTAGCCCAGAAAAAACCGTTGCTGCCTGTGATTCCGATAGTGGTCTATCACGGGCGGCGGCGGTGGAAAAAGCGCGCCGTATCTCTTTATTTTGATCAGTTACCAGCAGCAGCGCTTTCCTACGTACCCAGTTTCGACCGGGCAGGGAGAATAATTTTTCCGCACGTCACTTATCTACCTAATTTGGGTCACCTCCAACGATCGAGCTGGTGACTATTTTTAGTGACGTTTCAAAACAAGCAGAGAATTACAGCATATCGCTATACGACCAACTGATTCAGGAAGGAGTAGAGAAGGGCATTGAAGCAGGCATTGACCAGACGAACAGAAAGGCGATCAGAGCCATGTTGACGTTGAACATGGAGAAAGCAATGATTGCCAGTGCGCTGGAACTCCCTATTGAGCAGGTAGATCGCTACATTGAGCAACTTAACTCCAGTAAACTACAACCCTGCTCAGCCTATGTCACAGGGGCTTCGCTACACAGCAAAGACCCTGTGACATAGACTAACTGATGACGGCCTGAGCCTGTTTTAATGCTTCGGCGTAGGGCTGGTGCAGGTGTCGGCCCGGAGTCTGGCCAATTTCCATATCCATACCAATCGGGGCCGCATCCCACAAGCCAGCCCGGTGCCAGGGCGTCATATGATCCCAATCGGGCCGATCAATGATGGGGTACAGGCAAACACCTTCCAGCGGTATTCCCGCCTGCCGGGCTTTTATACACTCGCGCGCGACCATCTGTATCCATTGGGGCCGGTCGATGCCGGGGTGGCTGGTTTCGCTGAGCACAATCGGCTTGCGGTATCGTTTGTACGTTTCCAGAAACAGTTGATGCAGCGGCCTAAACCGCGGGTCATTGCCTTCATTCCCCCAGGGCAAAAACTCATATGTAGGAATAGCCCACTGGTTGTTGTAATAAAAGTTTACGCCTACAATATCGACCATATCGGGACGGCCGCCCAACTCAGGGTGCAACCTGCCCAATAGCATATCGACCGCCTGATATTGATTGACGTGAGCCGCTTTGGCATCGGCAAGCTGTGAGCGGGATGCATTGAGTGGCGCTACGATGTTGACCAGCGGCTCGGTGGTCATAATCAACACGTTTGGGTCAATCTCCCGCATGGCTGTAATGCCTTCCAGGTACGCCCGAATCAATCCCCTTTTTACTTCGAAGCCTTGTTTTGTGCAATAAGGTGACGTACCACATACATCACCACCCAGCCATGATATGAAGCTTACTTCATTTATGGGCGTCACCACCAGCGGCCCGTCCGGGTACGTTTCCCGATAAACGGAGACGAACGCCCGGCAGATAGCGGCAAACCGACGGGCAAACATGGGATGTAGCGGCGTCAGATCATCGGGATACCCAAAATGGCAGATATCCCATATTTGTTGAATACCCAGCGCTTTGCCGCGCTGTAGCATATGGCGTACCACCGCCCAGTCATACACGTACGCTCGTTTTTCAACCTGGCTCCAGCGAATACCCTCACGAACTGTTCTGATATTCAGGCTGGCGATATCGGCGTAGTCGGCGTCGAGCCGATCCAGGTGGCCGGTCAGGGGCAGGAAATCGACGCGGTTACCGAAAGCGTTCTGTTGGTCGGTACATTCATAGCCACCCCACCAAAATGTATTGAATCGGTTGGGATTAGGCAGCGCAGCGGGTAAACTCATGGTGTTGAAATAGGAAGTGGTAGTCCCTATCAGAACTACCACTTCTTTGTGCTTAGCTACCTAAACCGAGCAAACGGTTTTTAAACCGTTTGGTATGTATTGATGTTTGCCTACCGAATCCAGATTTTCTGCGACAGTCGCTCAGGCTTTTCGGGCCGTTCCAGGCTAATAACGGTGTAGCCAGCAGCCTGACCGGCGTCGATCTCCCGGCCTGCCAGCGTTTCTACCCGTTCGGCAAACGACCGAAGCACCACGCCCCGGTTATCGAGCAGCCGCACCGTCACGGTCTCCTTTGGGTCGAACCCCTTCATGTATAGTCTGAACTTACCGCCGACGCTCGGGTTAGGATACGCCACAATCCGGGCTGAGGTTTCCTGCACTTCACCGGCCTCCTGCGCTTGTACCTGCAACGGAGCTACCTGCGAATCGACCTTCAGGTAGTCGGTGCCGTGGTCATCGGCCATGTAGCTCCGGAAATCACCTCCTTTCATGCCTGCTTTCGATGAGTTCGGGTCTTTAGCAGGGTCATAGAGCCGTACATTGGCAACGTACCCACCTTTCAGGCCAAAATCAAACAGCACATACTCCTGCCCGGCTACCAGATCCATCTTTTCACCTTGAGTCGTCAAGCCGTGAAAATCAGCATTGGGCGCAGCAACGGAGCCATAAATAACTGAATTGTCGGACCAGGAACCTGCCGCCAGACTCCGAATTGATAGTGTCTGGTCAACGACTTCTGCGGGCAATACGACAGACACCTGCGAAGGCCCCCAGGTGAAGTTACGAGCCGAAAAAGTGGGCTTGGCAATCACCTCATAGCGATTCGCTTCGGTGTTGAACGACAGCCGCAACGCAATCTGTGGCACTGTCTGCCCCCAGGAGGCAGTACCTAACAGGCAACTAAGCCCGACGAGCAATGTGTGACGTGTAATCATGTCAAGGTCTGAGAAAAAGTTTACCGAATGCGCGTCACCACCAGTGGCAAACAACGCGGTGAACAGCCACAAAGCGTTACTGACAAAGCCGGCGACATAGCCAGACAATCGGCGGTTACCTGGGCAAGGGTAGTCACGCCATTGACAACCAGGTTGGTCACCGTCGCGTTATCTGAGTAGGTCAATGCATAAGCCGAATAAGTACCGTTGGCCAGGCCGGTCGACGTGAAGGATGGCGTTTCCGACACACGCACCAACGTACCCGCGTTATTGATCAGCACATAACTGGTTTTGATTCCAACGCCCGTGCTTCCACCCGCTGCCTGAAGCACGATCTGCTCGCCAATCTGATAATCGCAGGTGGGCGGTTCCACTGGCGGCGGTGCTACACAGGCCTTGAACACCAGTGCCTCCGACCAGTCGTAACAAGCGGCCGATACAGCACTGAGTGAACTGCCCACAGACAGATTACTGATGGCCCCTTCGTAGGTCAGCGCCACAGCCATGTACGTAGCTGTGCCGCTTAAACCCGTGAAGCTGGCCGTTTCGTTTACCTGCAAAATAGTACCGGTGTTACTGGCCAGTACATACCGGGTGGCTACCGCACTGCCACTGCTGCCGCCAGCACTGGTGAGCGTTACCGTGGCAGTTGTGTAATCGCAGGTTTCGCGCGCCAACGGGCAGCCATACGCGTTGACGGCCACGCCTGTTGGTGTGTCGGGGCACAGGTCGGCTGTATCATCAACACCGTCTAAATCGGAGTCGACCAGCCAGCCGCTACCTGGCTCGCCAACGGACTCGCCTGGTATTGGGGCGGCGTAGCTTTGGCCGAGCGCCAGCCATAAACAAACGCAAAGCCCCAGCAGCAGACAAATAGGTTGTTTTGTATACATGGGCCAGTTATTTGCTCAAGGTGGGCGCACTCAGATTACAGGCGGTACAGAATGTACCTGTATTGGCGTAATTTCCTACATACAGATTGAACGCACCGTTTGGATCTCCGGCTGAATAGAGCGTATTGGTAAAGTCGCCGCCGCCCATACCCGGTGCCGCTGAGTTAGGGTCCGATCCGTTCACGTAGAGCCGCAGGCCCGGCAGACACACATTACCGGGAAGGGTGAACGTAAACAACAGCGTTTCGGTATTAGCTACCAGGTCAACAGGCGTACCGTTCGACGCGAAGCCGTGAAAATCAGAACCTTGGACGTTATACGCACGTGACAAATCACCCCAGGGGCCGCCCGCAACGGTAGTCACCGCCGTGATAGCCACATCGGTAAGTGACGAAGGAGTCACGACGGTTATTTGAGAACTCCCCCAACTAAATGCAGACTGACTTGTGTTGGGCCGGGCATATACTTCGTAACGACTCTGGAAGAGATTATACCGCAAGGTGTACTCAACAGAAACGGTTGTCTGGCAAAGGCCCGTCAGCGTTACGCTCAACAGACACAACAGGAGAAAACTTGTCTTCATAATAGTAATTAGTAATACGGTAGATAAAGTTGGGGCGCAGTGCAAGTCACTACGCCCCCTGTTGGTTGTTAAGGAATCTGCTCGATCATGAAATCGAAGTTGTACAACCTGGCATCATTGAGCAGGTAATAGGTCAGGATGTTAGTGAAGACCAGCGATGGGTCCGTGGCCGTACCCTGATACTTGACCTTTCCGTCCATATTTACGTCGCCGAAGTAATAGCCCAGCGCATTGTCGAAGTTGTAGACCGGATTACTGGTGTTTTGTGCACCAAGCACTTCCGTGAATATTGGCACCAGGTCATTCATAGACCCCTGGTATTTCACCTGCCCATTGTGGTTGGCATCACCAGCCCACAGTGCCTGCTTGCCACTTTCGGTCCGTTGTTCGTACCCTTCGAAATTGTATACGCCGATCACTTTGTTATAGAGTTGGGCCCCTGTCATGGTGGTGAAGTCAACGACTGTTCCGGTGGTCGATAGCGGAACGGCAGTGGCCGTCATGGCACCCAGGTGGTTGCGGTGCTTGACACTCACGTAGAAGTCGTTGCCAGTCAGTCCGGTGAAGCTCAATGGCGAGACACCATCGCTGGCCAGTACTACATCACCATCGCGTTGCACCAGTGCCGAGCGGGTAGCTACAACCAGCGACATGTTGCTTGGGCTGCGGAGTTCAACGAATACCCAATCAACGACCGCATCGCCTGTACCGGCATTCTGCGCCGTCACGCTGGCAGGCATCACCTCGCCACCGCTGTTCACATGCGTGAAGCGAGCACCGCCAATAGCCGCGTAGGGTTCTGCCGATGGTAGGAATCCTTTACTCCGCAGGTCGTCGCGCATCAGGCCGCCGGTCCCCCCAATTAAGGCACCCTGCAACATGACCTTCATCTTCAGAACGAGGATTTTGATCGCCGTGAAGCTAGTCACGTCTGTCGACGTACCACCCACGTTGCTGACAATGGCCGTTACGCTGGCTGGCCCATCCACGAAGGTTAAGCTGGCGCACGCAAACGTACCTGACACACTGGCCGTGGTGATGCAGAATTGACCGTCGGGGCCAAGCACCGTTACACTCGCCATTGGTGTAGCTGTACCTGAGATGGTAGGCGTTGTGGTTGCCGTACCGCCTTCGGCAGGAGACAGAATGGCGATCGTTGGCACACCCACCGTTGTGAAGCTAATCGGCTGTGACGTAGAGCCACCCGGACCGATCGCTGTTACAGTCAGGTTCGTTGGTCCTTCAGGCAGTGGGCTGGTCAGCGCACAGGCATACGTACCGGAGGCACTCGCCGTAGTAGTGCACAGTGTTACCGGACCCGGTCCTGTGATTTCGATGGCGCTACCTGGCGTGGCCGTACCCGAAACAGTAGGCGTGGTAGTCGTCAGGACGTTTACCGGCGAGAGCACCGTCAGCGAAGGTGGACCAACAACCGTGAAGTTACTGATGGCCGGAGCCGAGGTGCCCCCCGCATTGCTGGCTAGTGCCGTGATGCTGGCGGGCCCATCCACGAAGGTCAGGCTGGTGCAGGTAAACGTACCTGACACACTGGCTGTGGTGATGCACGACTGCCCGTTGGGGCCCAGCACCGTTACACTGGCAAATGGCGTAGCGGTGCCGCTAACCGGCGGGTTTAAGCCATAGACAGTGGTGCCATCGACAGGGTCGGTAATGGCAATCGTTGGCGGCACCGCAATGGTGAAGCTACTCACCGACGGAGCTGATGGTACGCCGTTGTCGTAGGCAATGGCCGTTACACTTTGCGGACCATTGGCCAGCGGGCCAACCGTGCACGACCATGAGCCTGTCGCCGTTGCGGTTGTACTGCAAAGCGTAGCGTTAGTCGCATCGGTCAGAACCACCACCGTATTTGGCGTAGCCGTACCACTGATGGTCGGCGTAAACGTAGCGACGACACTTCCTGGCACCGGATCATTGATCGTTACGCTTGGCGGAGCAGCCACCGTGAAGGTACTGACCACCGGTGTAGACAGAACACCCGCCATGCTGGTGGCGATAGCTGTTACACTTTGCACCCCGTTAGTAAACGTCAGACTTTCGCAGGCATACGTACCCGACGCCGATACGGTCACTATGCATGGCCCACCTGTTGATCCCGGCCCTCCGATCACCGTGACACTGCTACCAGGTGTAGCCGTACCCGAAATTGGCGGATTCTTTACTGTCACCAGCTCGTCAGAGGGACTCAGGATGGTCAGCGTTGGCGGTACCGTTACGGTGAAGTTCGTCACACTTGGCTCACTAACCAGCCCGTCATTGTAGGCGATGGCTGTTACGCTTTGAGGACCGTCGGTCAGCACCGGAGATAGACACGAGAAGCTACCCGATGAAGTTGCCGTTGTTGAGCAGAGGGTTACCCCTACCGGACCAGTAAGTACAACCAAGCTACCCGGTGTAGCTGTACCGCTCAATACAGGCGTATATACCGCAACGACGCTACCCGGTGCGGGACCATCGATAAGCACTGTTGGCATGACACCGTCGGCCGTTACGATAGCCAGCGCCGTAGCACAGGTCACCGGCGAGAGCTTATCGCAGAGTTGGTAGACCAGTGTGTACGTGCCTGGGTAGGTGCCAACAGCGATACTTACCGCCCCCGTAGTCGGGTTGAGTGTAATGCCGGCCGGGTACGTACCAACCGCTGCTACAGTGGCGTTACCTGTGTTGCCAAGCGTAGCCGGTACGCCGTTAACCTCATCGTTAGCAGCCACATTGGCAATAGCAGCGCCACCTGTACCTGTTAAAGCCGTACCAGCATCATTCACAGCGATTACGCTCGGTGTTACTGTCACTACAGCATTGGCCGTAGCACAGGTCACTGGCGAGAGCTTATCGCAGAGTTGGTAGACCAACGTGTACGTGCCCGGTACGGTGCCGATTGCCACACTGACGGACCCCGTATTCGC
>NZ_WAEL01000001.1 GCF_011742925.1 Fibrivirga algicola | reverse complement strand
CAGTCGAACAATGACGATGGAACCCGCATCTGGATTGATGGTAATCTGATCATCAACGACTGGAACGGTCACGGTGCTACCATCATGACGGGCAGTATCAACCTGTCGGCGGGTAAGCACGAGATCAAGTATGAGTACGTTGATTTCGGTGGGGGTGGTAACGCCTATCTGGGCTGGCAGATTCCCGGTCAATCGGGCTTTAGCATGGTGCCCAAAGATCGCCTTTACCCAACGGCAGGTTCAGCACGTATGGCTTCACTGTCTGCGTCTTCAGCTGAGGAACCTGTCTGGAATACGTTTCCCAATCCAGCCACGGACATAGTGCATATTACTTACCCTGTCAATCACAGCGGCAAAAGCTTCGCGCTGACAATGGTGAGCATGAGCGGTGAACGGATAAATTTGGCCCCTGGGGCGGTTACTAATGATGGCACCAAGCTATCGGTCGCACTGCCTGCCCTGCAAACGGGCTTGTACCTACTGATTATTCAACTGGAAGGCAAGCGGGTACATTCCGTTAAAGTACGGGTAGGGTCTACCCAGTGAGCTTTAAGTAGTACGTAAATAAAAACCTTCGCATTAGTTGCGGAGGTTTTTTTATGGCCTGTGCTCCTGTAATTGCACAGCCCCCCTGTGCTACCAAGAACCCACAAAGAACCCACAAAGAAGGCTTCTTTGTGGGTTCTTCTGTGTTTGGCATTCACACAGTGGCATTCACTGTGCGTCTAGGATGGGGGTAACTGCGTGAGAGGTTTCACACACCTGGAAAAAGTGATAGGTATTGAGTAACGTTAAGACGTTTAATGGACAGCAAGACGATTAGCAGATTCATGTAAAGCACGCTAGCCTGCACTAACTCCGGATCGATTCGTTGCCTATCTACTCCGTTAGCTCCACAAGGCTGCTGACGTACTTGATCGCATAAACGCATTGCATTGGCTAGTAAGCTATTGTTCTACTTTGCCGTTTCATTTGATAGTGACAACCCTGCCAGGAAGTCTAGCTTGTCGATCGAAGTTTTTTGCTGTTCCTTACAAGACGATTCCCCTATCAGACGCCCCCCCCCCATGCCATTTATATGAATGGGAACACCCAACGCCACAGAGGACTGATGGTGAACCGAAGATAGGCCAACCTCAGGTACGTGACAACCTTTACACCCTCTGCTTGTTGGGTGCTGGGCAGGCTAGCCGTACGGTTTCCTGTCCCAGGTAAGTGGACCCGCAGAGCTAACCAAACAAGCGCAATACCAAGCAAGCCGAGAGAGGCAGAAACGAGTAACTTCGTTATGTCTACTGAACATTACTTGTTGTGTGGTTTATACTCGACGCCAAACTCTTTAGCATACTCTTCAATAAGTCCTAAGCCCACTTGGGCCCGGCGCTTATTAACACTGGCTTTGTCTTCAATGGGATGAAAGAATTTTGACCCATCAGGAGCGGTAATAATTTGAGAGCCGTAAAGCTGCTTCCTGCCTTTGTACATTCTAATTCGATCAATAAGTAAAGCTAAGTTCGATTTCTCTGTTTCACCGGCATTTGCAGCCCGTTGAATCAGCGATAAGTACTTCTCTTGTTTACTAAGCGGTGAATGCTGGATAACTAACCACGCTGTGTTCTTTTGCCTTTCACCTACTAAACTTTTACCGGGATAGCCATACTGTTTAATGATTTGTTCGATTCTAACTAAATTCATCGAATCTGTTTTGTGCGTTTGCTGCCAATGATGTTGCCATTCTTTAGAGGATTGCCCATAAATACGAACAATCGAGTCGAGCGCTAAACGAGGTTCTTGGTCAATCGCATGTATACTTGCCAATTCTCGCTTTAATGCTACGTGAAGGCCTAACTGTTCATCCTTAAGGGCAAATGATTCTGTAACGTAATCATTTAGCCTAGATGATCGGACGACGTCAAATTCAGGAGCTAACTCACTGTCGAACCAGACATCTTCAGCAATCTTGTAATCGATGTCAATTGCCTGCTGGATAAATGTTTTGGCTAAGGTGTCCAGACGACATTGATAAGCACATACAGCAGCCCTGAAGGTACTGAGTGCACTCTTTTGTGAAATACTCAACGCTTTTCTGTAAGCGTCTAGACAAAGTTGACATTCACCTTTTTTAAGGTAGTCTAACCCTTGCTCAACTGCGTGTATATAGGTAGTGTCCTGAGTAGCATAACTAGTTTGAGCCATCAGAGCACAACTGTACATCATTCCTAGACTTATGACTAAAACTTTAAGAGTTGTTTTCATCCTCTGTATGTTTCGAGCCTTACTAGTTCAAACTAAATAAACTGACCTGTCGCAGGTACGTTAACACTCAGTTTTGACGTTCTGCCCAACAAACGTTGGCCTATCAACCGAAACGCGGTAAATCAGTAAAAGAACGCTCACTATCAAGCCGCTATCCTGTCGCCCGTGATGTGAAACACCCACTGACTTGGACAGGCCACCTAACACCCGCACGCAAAGGCTGATGGCCACAAGATAAGCCACAATCAGATACGTTACCCCTTTACACCTTTGCGTTAGGCTGCTTTTCAAGCTACCCGACTGATGCCTGTCACAGGTAAGTGGACCCCGCAGAGCCGATAAACAATGCATAAAACCGAACTCACCCAGAAAGGTCGAGGTTGTAAAACCGAGCAGCAAAGCCATTTTTTTGTGTTGTCACGAAACAGTTTGTAGTTTGCCAGCGTTATTGATCTACCCAATGAACCGCCGACAACTCGACTTGTTGATTCGTACTCACGAGACTCAACGCGATCAGGCCAAAGCCTACCTCGACAAACACTATTACGAGTTGGAAGCCAAAGACCAAGAAACCGAGTGGATCAACCGCTACCTCACCCATAAACGAATAGTGGAAGAACTCAAACAGGAAAAAGCAGACGACGAATAACTGATAAGATGGCAACGCTGACACAACTTTCCACTGATACTGAGCGAGATCGGGCTCACTACCGCCGCGAGTCTGATGCGGCTATTGCTTTACTGCCCGCCACTGGTAAGACAGTTGATCTAGCTGAATGGCTCACGATCAAACGTTATGCAGAACGTTACCAACTCACTACGCAGGTGGTCACCAACTGGATTTCACGGGGCATCATTCCTGCCGATTGTACCCAAACGTTGCCCGAACTGAACGACTTGCGACTGGTTCGTAATCAAGTCTACAAGTAGATATAGATACGTTTTGTCCCCGGTAGATTGGCCTGTCCAACCACACGTGATACGCCAGCAAAACGCGTTGTCAGCCGGATATTGGCCTGTCAGGCCAGACGCGAAAAAACCACAAAGAACGTCCACTATCAAGCCGTTGACCTGTCGACCGAAACGTGAAATACCCACTGACATGACTGAATCGCCCAACGCCCTAGAGGGCTGATGGTGAACACAAGATAAGCTAAAACCCAAGTACGTGACAGCCTTTACACCCTCTGCTACGTTGGGTGCCGCTCTGGCTAGCTGGACAGTTTCCTGTCTCAGGTGAGTGGACCCCGCAGAGCTATTTCTGATTCAACCTTGCTAGCATCAATTCGCCTTCCGACTTAGGCCGAAGCAGTTCAATTTTCGCTTTTGCCGCTTCTAGGTTTTGAGGAATTGGACCTAGGCCATAACAGCCACATGTATAGAAATTATAGTTGTGGATTGACAGATATTCGATTGCTAACCACTTGTCAATGTCCTTACGCGAAGGTAGCCTCAGATCTTTGCCTAAGTTCTTCATTTCGGCACCACAGTCTGGACACTTCACTATGTCGTTCACGCGCCGGTCTTGGGGCAATGTATCCTTATCTAGTCTGCGTTTGAATCCCTTTCGGCAATTGAAACAAGCATATGTGTCCTTGTAAAGACTAAAACCGTATCTGCACATAATTTTCTTTGTGTTCTCAAACACATCAGAGGATGCCTATATCACCTGATACGTAATTATCGACATTCTATCCACCAGAGTTTGACCTGTCGACAGGTACGTGGCCGACCGGCGAAGAAGAACAGTGATTAATCTGTCGGACGAAACGTGACAAAACGCCTCAAAAACTCTCACTATCAACTTGTTGTCCTGTCGCACGTAACGCAGAATACCCACTTAAATGAACGGGTCACCCAACACCCATGAGTGTTGATAGTGGGCAAGTACTTAACTGAACGCACGTACCCGCACCTTTACACGCTCATTCGGTTGGGCCGCAAGACGTCGCGTACCCAAGTGCTTCTTGTCGATCGAGGCCTCGACATGACAAGTGAAGCTATCCTTCTGGCTCGCCTTTGAGCACTTTTTGCAGGTCTTCCACTAAGCTGACGCTATGCGTTGGTTTCCACTTGAACGAGATGTACAATACGATGAGAAGGCCTGCTAGCAAAAGAATTGTTTCAGTTTGAATGGGCTTACTGGTTACAATGATACTGTAGCATAGTAGGACAGCCATCAGCAAAGGAAATAGCCAAAATGAAATATTGAAACGGTAAGTAGAGGTCAGTGTCACTGCTGTGGTCAACTCATCCAATAATACAATATTGCCAGTAAAGCGGTAACTCATGCCCTGGGTATTAACTCCCCCTGCTGGCCGGATTTCGAACGTAGTTTTTTCTGGGTTAGTGAAGTGCCCATCAATATTGAAGCGTACATCAAACATGATCTGACCAAATGTTCGATCAAACGCAAGCTGTAGGCGTTGCTGGATTATTTCTACAGATTCGTAAACCACGAACTTATAAATCGGTGGCCTGAAGTGTTGCTCAAGCTTCATACTGTGTCCAATTAGAGCATAACTCGTTTCGCGAGACCTAGAAATGAGAGCACAAAGTATGCTAACAGAAGAGTGTGGTCTGTCGACCGAAAGCCGACAAATGAGCAACAACTCGGACAGGTCATCCAACGCCCCAGGGGGCTGATGGCCACAAGATAAGCCAAATCCAGGTGCGTGGCCTTGACCTTTTCACCCTTCGCTTGTTAGGTGCCCTTGAACGCTCCGGCCGTGTCCTGTTAACCGCGAGTGGACCCCGCAGCGCTGACCAACAACGAACAAATCCAAACAAGCCGAGGCTGTCGATTGGGACCACTCAGGTACGTTCCTCTGTCAGCCGAAACGCATTTTTGACGTTCTGTATTACACTGATTTTACTTGACAGATTTATACTCGTTTTTATACCGCAGCCATTGACTCGTCAAATTGCATTTTTGCCTGCTGACGACGTTTAGTCACCCGCCACTTCTTCACTAATTCACCCTGCATTCGATGCGCTTGGGCGGGGGTATAATAGCCACAACTTCGATGTGGTCGTAACTGATTGTAGTTTGCAATCGCTCGCTGAACCGCGCAACGTATCCAGTGGTCGCACCACTTGAATGGGCGTACCCGAGGGTTTATTCTTGACCCAGTCTGCAAATTAACCGGGGCGTCAGCCACGTGTTGGCCGGTTAACCTGGTGCAGGCGTGATGTCACCCCCGGGCCGAAACAGGGTTACTACAACATCAAGCTTGCCGCCCTGCCAGGGCCATCCCCCGGATTGAGCGCCAGCAGGCGACAAAACCAGGGGGGGCTACCTGGTAAGCAGGTCCCCGAACGCACGCCGACCACCGACGCTAGATCGCCGGGGTCGCTGCACCGGGCCTGGCACCTGGCTGGCTCTTTGCAGTAGCTATCTATCAATGTTACGTTGGCTGGCTCCTCGCCCGGTTGATTACTCCCGCCAGGCGGTCTCCCATTCGGACTACAGCCAGAAAGCCTGGCTTACGAACCGGGCTTTCTGGTAAGGCGGGCTCGTCATAGACTGGCCGCAGCAATCTAGGTAGGCGCTAACCGATGGCCAGCACTCTTACAAGGTCAAGCCAACGGTTAGTGCCGCGCTCCGCCCATCGGAGGGCCATACGCCCGGCCCGGGGTAGAACGTGGGCCGCTTAGTGAAGTAAGCCGCGTTAAGCAGGTTGTTGACGCTGCCCCGAACCATTAGTCCACTGCTGATGCGCCAGGTCCCATTTAGATCCCATAGACTATACGCCGGAACCGGTCCAACGGCTCCATTGGCTGAAGGGATCACCGTGTTCAGCGCATCAGAGAAGGTCTGGGCCACGTAGCTGTATTGCAGCGTCAGGCTGGCCCTGCGGTAGCGGGCCGTCAGCCCGTTGCGCGAGGTCCAGCGCGGGGCAGATTCCACCTGGTTGCCCGTGACACTCCGGTTCTCGCTGCCCGCCGAGACCCGCCCGTTAAGGTAGCGGGCCTGGTTGTAGGCCGTCGAGCTAAAGCCGCTCAGTAGAAACGATTCACTGCGCAGCAGCTGGGCCTCCACCAGGGTTTCGACCCCGGTGCTGCGGCTGTCGCCAACGTTGGTCCGGTAGATGTAGCTCGAGCCGTCTGGATTAGCCAGCAGCAGCGTACCCAGCCGGTTGCGATAGAGCAGATCGAATACCGTCAGGCTCAGGTGCAGGCCCTGCCAGCGGCCATCCAGGCCAAGCTCGGCGTTGTAGCCGTAGGCGTCTTTCAGGCTTTTATCGATGCGCTCGTAGACGGAGGTGGGAATAATGTCTTTAAAGATCACGGGCCGGTAGGCCTGTGACCAGCCCCCGTAAATCTTTACGTCTTGACTCAGTCGGTACTGGGCGCTAAGGCCCAGCAGGGCAAAGCGGTGGCTGATGTCGGTGGGCAGATTCAGCGGATCGTAGTAGCTGATCTCACCCCGCAGCTGGGTGGTGCCGTTCTCCAGGCGAATACCGGGCGAGACACTCAGGCGGGGCGTTAGCTGAAACTGACTTTCGGCAAAGGCGGCGATGTTCTTGGTCCGAAAGTGCAGATCACGCCGGAAGGGAGCTATCAGGGTCAAATCGAAATCCGTGGCCGCAGTGCCTACCCCCAGCTGGCGGCGGTGCAGATCGGTACTCATCAGTTGAAGCCCTCCGGCCAAGGTGGCCTCTATCCCGCCCAGCCGGTAGCGGTGCAGCAAACGAGCTTCGGTGGTATAGCTGTTGAAATTGTCGATATCCACCTGCCGGGGGCGGTACTGGCCCGTGGCCCGGTTGATGGTGTCGGCCAACGTGGGCAGGGCATCGAGCTGAACGCTGTTGCGCACTCCCAGCACCGCCGAGCTGGTCCACAGCAGGCGCGTGCGGCCCGAGAACTGCCAGTCCAGCTTCAGGGAAGGAACGTAGATATCAGGGTTAAAATAATTGCGGCCCCGGGTGGACTGGCGCGGATCTTGGGCAAACTGGGCATTGGTGAGCGGCCCGGGAATCTGGTAGGTGTAGGTCGACCGGCCCAGCTCGGCGCTTAGGCCCAGTCGGCGCGTGGCCTGGTAATGCAGGCTGCCAAACTGAGCCTGGGCCTCCGAGCGGCTGTTTTTCC
Source organism: Fibrivirga algicola (assembly GCF_011742925.1). GTDB lineage: Bacteria > Bacteroidota > Bacteroidia > Cytophagales > Spirosomataceae > Fibrella > Fibrella algicola. Next base: position 1,271,055 of record NZ_WAEL01000001.1, on the reverse strand, counting down.
GGTAGCCTTCCGAATGCCTGCGGTAGTAGTAGGCGTAATAGGTCCACTTGCCTACTCGTCCACCGATGGCGTTGTAGCTGCTCAGCAGCCCGAAGGAGCCCACCGAGTTGATGGTATGGTAGCTGAAGCGGCGGGTGGTGTCGGCCTGCCGGGTGACGTAGTTGAGCATGCCCCCAAACTGGGCTCCGTATTGCAAAGAGGCCGTTCCGCGTACCAGCTCGATTCGCTCGATGCTTTCCAAGGGCGGGGAGTAGTGGCTGGCCGGATAGCCGTACATGTCCGAGTTGGTGATGACCCCGTTCTGGCGGATGTTATTTTCCCAGGAGCGGTGGGGATCCAGGCCCCGGGTGGCCACGTTGATCTGGTTACCCGTACCGTCCATGTCGTAGACAAACAAGCCGGGAACGCGGGCTAGGAGTTGCCGGGGCGTTTTTTCGGCCACATTGGCGTCGATCTCCGAGAGCCGGATCACCTCGCTGCGTTTACCCCCCATCAGATAGGTGCCGTACACATCGGGCAGCGATTCGACCACCTGGGCGCGCACGCCTCTGACGGTGATGGCCTTCAGGGTCTGGGTAGGTAATGAATCGGGTTTGGTGGGCTGGGCCACCGCCTGGATCAGTGCCAGGAGTTGGCCCAGCAGCCAGAGACACACTCGTCCCTGGTGGCTATAAGTTCTATAGACTTGCATATGTATTGCGCAGCAGATTGGGGCTGAACCGGGTGGGTCAGCTCTGAATGGGTTATGTATTGACTGTGGTAGGCGCATGCGCTTACCGGTATACCATTTGGTGGCATCCCTGTGGGCGCACGTGCCGGGCGTGGCTGGGGCCGCCCGCAGGCGGTCTTCAGGCCCGGGGCGGGGGGGCGTGGACCGGTAAGGCGCGGGTGGTGACCACACGTGGCAGGTAGGCAATGCGGTCTGCCTGCTGACCTACTGGGGGCCAAAAGCAGAAACTGGGCCGAGTGGCCGGGGCGTACTCCTTAAGCAGAAACTTCAGGAGCTGCCCCGCCTTTTGCCCGGCCTTGTCAGCTAATCCAACTTGCTGGTCTAAGAACGATAATAAATCGTTTGGCCACAGGGTCTGACTCCTGAGTTCCAGACCGGCAATGAAGAGCGTGTCGGCCCGCACCTCCAGGCTAACTACGCTGTAGTAGTGCCCCTTGTAGCGGAAGCCATCCGAGGTGGTGCGGGCGATGGCCCCGGGGCTCTGGTTGAGCGGAATCTGAAACTCGACCAGACTATCCGTCGAGCGGTAGACCCGCAGTTTTTCCGAGAGGTCCTGTTCGGCTTGCCACCACGCGCCTGCGCACACCAGCACAAAGGCCAGGGTGTGATAGAGCAGTAGGGCAAGCAGCCCAATGGGTAGCAATTTTTTCAAGTTAGTACCGGTAGTGGCCACAAAAATAAGGGTAAAGCCCGGCAACCACTAAAAAAGCGTTGCTGATCACCTCGGGGCCAGGCCAGGCTCAATACCTGTCTGACCAAGCGAGTCGGCCTGCTTTTAAGTGGATTAGTAGCGCCGACGAATCAGGGTGATGCTGTGCCCGGCGTAATTTCCCAGGATGCCATTGGTCTGATCAGTCTGGCGACAGTTTATGACCAGGTTGTCCCGGCTAAAGATGCACCGCTGGTCAGGGGACATGGTGACTTGATAACCAGCCTTAAGCAGCTGAGCTTGCAAGCGTTGGTAATGCGCTGGAGAGTTCACCTGGTAGACCACTACATCAGAGCGTGTGTTCTGCGTCCGCTGAAGAAGGGCCATGGCGTTAGCCGGGGAGGCCATATAGGGCGCTGGCTGGTAGGCAAAGACGCAGCCCCAACCCGAACACTGCCTTTATTTTGAAAACAGACAAAGCCCTGCCTCAGCATGGCTTGTTCAAACAAGGGACTAGGTGCAGGTACCCCAGCAGGTCCGGCAATTGCAGCTGCTGGGCAAGGCAGGCATTCGTAATCAGCAGGAGGATGCTACTGAGGAAACTATAGCGTAAATTATGGTAGGTAATGATCAGATAATTCATTAGCAGTAGGAAGGAAGCGATACCAGTGTTTGCGGCGTAATCTTCATGCTAGCTAAATCCCTGGTCGACTGGTCTGGCTTTGGCCTGGTTATCCTCCCGGGCCAGCGCAGGTGAGCAAGAAGTCACCAGTAGGCCGAAACGCAGTTACTGCAATTAGCAGCTCGTTGCCCATGTTGAGTCACTCTATCGGCGGGCAGCGACCAGTCGAAACAGGCCTAAAAAAGGGGGTTTTAGCTCCTTATACCGCCGTTTCGACGGGTTCGCCAGTGAGCGTGTTTGCCAGCCAACAAAGGTCAGCATTGGACCTTCCGACTTTTATGCCGCAAAAAAGGGCCAACTCACTCATTATAAGACAACTAAGCCAAAATTCTTCACTCGTCGGAGCCCAAATCCCAGACAGGACCTCGCCACGCACTACCCGGCTACTACAATTGTAATACACGTTCCCGGTGGTATATGACAGACTGGCTACATCGGGGGCTGACCGCTAGCTCACCCTTTCAGTGGTGACCGGTTTGTAAACACGCGTTTAGGGGGCTTAGATCATCATCTCTCAGCTATCCTTAGTGCTGTGTCACCCTGGGGTAGAAGGGCGGCTACTGCAAGTAGGCGGCAATACAGAATAGCGCGCTAGGTTCGCCTCCGGCTCACTATCCATGAACCAGCCTTCGGGATGGGTTTTTGCTGGGGTTCAAGCAGGCTGATAAACACCTGCTGGCCCACAGGGGTAGGCATGAGCATGCGTATTCGCTGTGGGTGACCAACGCGCCGGTTTCAACTGAGTACTCAGTTGCACCAGTTCAGGCGGCGCCTGTGCCACTTGGTCAATCTGCTCATTTTCCGGCCCGGGGTCGTCCCTCAACTTTGTGGTCGCCGGGCGGCATCATAAAAGCCCGCCCGGTGCCAAGTAAGTAGTCTTTTCCAATAAACCGCCTCAAGGCCATGCACCGCTTCCCTAACATCACCGCCTGCTTGTTTCTACTGCTGACCCTGCTGTCCTCAACCCTGGGCAGCTGCAAGCGCGAGTCCGCCGATTCGCCCGCGCCAGACCCTGTCGATGGGCCCACCACCGGCACGCCCATCGACAGGCCCTCTACGGCCATACCCGATGAATACGTAGGCACCTGGTTTGCCTACCACAACGAAGGGCCGCTGACCCAAACCTGGAGCCAGGGGACTTTCCAGGGCGAGCAGGGCTTCCGCGAATTCCGCACCATGGTCTTTACCGCCGACGGCCGCAGCGCTGTCGAGTACACCTCCCGGGTGCTTAATTCAGGCGAGGAGACCCTGCAAATTCTCTACAAGATCACCGGTACGCTGGTCTACAAGGCCAGCCCCACCTCGATTACTTTCTACGCCCAGTCAGGCATCCGGCGCACCTTCAGCAACAAGTACTCGGGCTACAAAGATGCCGCCATCCAAACCAAGGACATAGAGACCTACCAGGTTGTCTGGGAAAAGCCCCAGGCCACCAACATGTCCTCGGCCACCAACTACCTGACCACGACGATCACTGACCGGGAGGGGCGCTACGAGAGCAAGTATCAGAAAGTGAGCGCCGTTAGTACCACGCCTACCACGGGGCTGCCCTCCACTACGCCCATCGCTACGGGCAGCTCGGTAAAAATCGGGAGTTTGTACTACCCCACCGTCCGGATCGGCAACCTGGAGTGGCTGGCCACCAATTACGCCGGGCCGGGCGCACTCAATGAGCGCAACAAGCCCCAGTATGGCACGTTCATGGAATACGCCGACCTGGCCAAGATTCCACTGCCTGCTGGCTGGCGCATTCCGAGTCGGCAGGACTACACCGACCTACTCGAATCGCAGGGCCTGACGGTATACGACTGGGGAACCAATGGCGATGAGGTACCCTCCAAGCGGCTGCTGGGGCAGCTGATGGCCACCGATGCCTGGACCAAAAAAGATGGTTATGCCAACAACAAATCGGGCTTCAATGCCATGCCCGCCGACGTGCGGCGGCCCATGGGGGTCAACAACGGGGAAGGCAGGAACTGCGTGCTGTGGATCTCGGATCGAAGCGACGAAGACAACCCGATGTCATTCAGCCTGATTCAACTGCCCGGCGACACCTACGCCACCTTTGGCCAGCAGGTCATCGGTTACGGCCCTATGCTCATTCCGGTTCGCCTGGTCCGCGACAGGTAGCATCAAGGGACTTCCCGCGTTGATCAATAGAGTCCGGGCCAATGGGCTACCTCCGGGGCGAGGTAGCCCACTTAATCTGGCCGAACAAGAACTGGCCAGGCGCTACTTCAGGCGCTGTTAAAGCGTCAAGCGCACGCCCACTTTAGTCAGACAGCCCGTGATCCAGGCGCACCCAACCGCAAAAAGAGCCGATTTGAGCAGGCCAAGGTTCCCCGTCAGCAGGGCCGCTGGTAAGGTGAACGGCAACTGATCTGCCAGGGCGTAGGCCAGGTAGGGCAGCAAATAACACAGCAACGTATCGGTCCCGGCGGGCTTGATGAGCGGGAACCAGTTGGCTCTGCCGCCCACCTCGCCCAGCCAGTACAGGGCCGTAAAGGCCAGCAGCGTCAGGGCGCTGCAAAGAAACAACCAGGCGGGCGTAGCTTCCAGTTTGCTCAAACCACCCAGCAGGGGCCGGATGTAGATCGATAAACCAATCAATCCGGCGGCAATCAGGCCAAAGACCAGGGTCATTGGCCTGCCGGAGTCCCCCTGGCCATATAGCTGAAACAGCCTGGCGATCACCACCCCGCCCATGGCCAGCCCCGCCAGCGTGCCCCCGCCAATGGCGCTGGGCAGCCACCGGATCACCCCGGGCAGCAGATCCGTCTGATGCGCCAGGCTAAGGAGCACAAATCCCAGCCAGCCCATCACCAAAACAGGAAACCGGTGCCGGGCCAGCACCGTCACCAGCCCCGCCGCCAGGTACGACCAGCCAATCAGGCCCAGAATCCCCCACCACTGGGGGGCGAACCGCTCCAGACGCTGCTCGCCCCGGTAGACCAGGGACAGAGCCAGTAGCGACAGCACACCCACCGCTTTAGCGGCGCGGGTAAGCCAGGGAGAGGGCGTTTTGGGATACTTGGTCCAGATCAGGATAAACGAGAGGCAACAAAGCGTATTCCAACCGCCCCGGGACAAACCCGTTGCCGCCGGATTGATCGACTCGCCGTTGACCAGAAAAACGCCCATGATCAGCAGGGCCACTGACCGGCTGATGACATGGGCCAGTAGGGCCGCCAGCGGGGCGCCCCGCTGGCGGCGGGCATCCAGGGCGTAGGGCAGCGACAGGCCCACAATGAAGAGAAAGGCCGGAAAGACGGTATCCGCCAGCCCAATGCCGTCCACGCCCGGCGGTACGTGTTCCAGCCCGGCGGGGATAGCCGTTAGTGACCACAGGTCGTTGACAAAAATCATCAGCACCATTGTCAGGGCCCGCAGTCGATCAATGGCCATTACCCGCCGGGGTACACCAGTCGGGTTGGTAGATAACGCGGTTAAGGTCGGCATACGTGGTCAGATCAGCAAAACGGAAGCCCCTGCCGCTGCGGGCCCGGGGCTTCCCTGGTACTGGTAAGGCTAGGCCCGGTCCCACCTACTAAAACCAAAAACAAAAAGGGCTACTCCGCCTTCCGGCTGACTGTGGCCATAGGCCTGACGCGCAGGCTGGCCTTACGCCGGCATTTTATCACCTGTCGGCCGGAGGAGGGGGTTACGGCACCTAGTCGGCAGGGCAGACCGGATCGATCACGGGCGCAACCGGCGCCCGTCCCTACAGTTTTTTGGCCGTTGTCGAGCCGCCATTGCCAAAACGTACCTCGACGGCCAGGACTTTACCAGCCGAGTCTTTCCTGAATACCAGGTGAGCGGGCTGGCCAACCACCTCAAATTCCGTTTCATAAACGGGTTTTAAATCAACCCTTGTGGTTTCACCGGGGGGCGTGATCGCCAGTTTGCCGTTTGCCAAACTTACGCTCAGTTGTTGACCGGGCGCCAGCTCGTAGGTGCCCACGTAGGCGGCCAGATCCTCCTCTGTCAGCTCCCGGGCAGGACTGGTTGACGCGCTGACTTGCGGGGTAGTTAACCGAACACTAAAATCAGGACCCGGTTGGTCGTCAGGCCCGGGCGGGGTCATCCCTAACTTAGCGTGAAGCCAGGTGAGCTGGTCAATGTAAGCCTGGGCGTTGAGCTGGTGCGTGGCCTGGTACCACCTTACGGTTGCACTCGCCGGGGCCGCCCGGTGCAGCTGCCCGGCGGTGGCCACCGGTACGGCTTCATCCTGATAGGCCGATTGCAGCAGCAGTGAGGCTGGAGCCGACCGGCCTATGTAGCGAATGGGTTCGATGGGCTGCATGGCGGCCAGCCAGCGGGCCCGTTGTTGGCCCGAGATCGGTAACTGATCACCCGGCTTGCCCTTGCCTGAGCTGTGATGAGCCACCAGTCCCCCGTCAGCCACCACCAGAATGTAGGTTTTCAGGCGGCGCTCAATGCCAGCCAGCAAGCCGCCAATGGCCCCGCCGTGGCTGCGCCCCACGTACCCCAGCCGGGCGGAATCGACCTCAGGCCGGGCCCGTAACACGTCAACGGCCCGCTGCAGGTTGATAACGTAACGAACCTGTTCGACGCTATCGGCGGGGGTAAACTGGATGGGGTTCCCACTGCGCAGGGCAAACGGCGCGTTGATGGAAAGGACCACCGCGCCGTGCCGGGCCAGATACAGGGCGCGCGGCAGCTGAGCCAGGGCCGTGCCCGGCATGCCATGCTGTAACAAAAGACCGGCAAAAGAGCCCTTCCCCGGGGGGACCAGCAGCATACCGGTGACCCGCCCCCCTGCGGGGCTATCGTAACTGAGCTGATGAATACGGATGCCCTGCTGGGTCCCGATCAGCGAATCCGAGCAGAATAGGGCTGCTGCCCGGTCGTAGGCAAACTGGTATAGAGGGAGCCGGGTAGATTGAGCCAGCGTGGTAAGGTGAATCCCTACGGCCAGTAGAGACGTCATCAGGAGGCGGTAGTTGCTAGGCATGTGCTTACGGGAAAAAGTTGCGTTTGGTTTGGTACTAACCAACTCCACGGCGAGCTACTGCCTGAGCCGCGCTGGCCGCCGACTCGCCTGGTTCTGCACAGATGTAGTTGATTGACCCTCAAAATTGACCGGCCTAATAGCCTGCGGCAAACAGACTGCTGATGAGTTGCTGCTTTGGCTAACTCAACTGCTGATTTACAGCGCTGAAGCGGAAGCCTTCGGTCTGCCCGCGCTTTCTCCCGCTGCCCCTCAACCCGGGGGTCCATCCTCACGGGTTACCCAGCTGCCAGTCAACTGGCTAACCAGTACGGGTAGTTATTGGCGCAATCCAACAGGGATAATGCGCAATTGGGGACAAATCAGCTAGGCCCGGCTGGCTCACTGGCCCAATTTTGAGCCGTCAGAACCAAAAAGCAGGCCGGTAGACGCCTACTTTGTTTCCACCCTCTGTCTCTTTTTCAATCACCTTATACTGTATCCCAATGACCAAGAATCAAGCGATTGCTACCCCTTTTCTTACCCGCATGCTGCGGCACGCGGCCGGATTGCTGGCCATCGGCCTGGTGGCCTGCTCCTCACCCCAGACCGCACCTACGCCGGGCAGTGGCAACTACGTCAAAGTGACTCTCAACGGCCAGACCAAAACCTACACCAACGTTAAGCTCGATGAAGAGGGCGTTGCTGGTGGCCTCCGGCTCTGGAGCCTGGAAGCTACCGCCAGCGAGGATGACTTTTTATCGGTGTCCATGTGGGGAAGCGGAACGGGAGCCTACCCCTACAAGCCGACCGTTACCTCCTTCAATCAGGTCAGTCAGATTGAGTACCGCACCAAAAACGGGATGCTGGCCAGTTATGCCGCCCTGGTCTGCCCCGATCAGGCGGGCTTCTACGCCCCCCAGGGGTCTGTCACCGTCACCCAGTACAGCAACGGTAAAGCCGCCAAGGGCACCTTTAGCGGGGCTCTGATGAGCGACCAGGATGCCGACAATTGCAACAAGCAGGGCACGCCCTTCAGCGGCGAATTTTCCATCAGTCAGTAAAGCGCCTGGTCCACACCAAATCTCTCTTTTGATCATGAATGTATCTTGGCTTAGTATCCGCCAGTTAAGCGCCCTGGGCTGGGTGCTGCTAGTAGGCATTAGTGCCAGCCTGAACCTGTCCTGCAGCCGGTCGTCTGGCACTGTTGACTTTCCCAAACCAGCGCCGCCGCTGATCCCTGATTCGGTTCGCATTAATGGCGACACCTACCCGGTCCGGCTAATCGGCTCCCAGCGCTGGATAACGATCAACTACCGGGGGCCGGGCGGTATTCCCTTCGGCACGGGCACCCAAAAGCCCATCTACGGCCGCTATTACACCTATGCCGAAGTCAAAGCGATTACCCTGCCTCCGGGCTGGCGCTTGCCCACGGAGGCCGACTGGATAAGCCTGATAGAGAGCCAGGGTATTGTTCTGGAGCAAAACTCGGCCAGAAAACAGGAGGCGGTCAAAAAGCTCTTATCGACTACCAACTGGCGCAGCCTGCCGGGCACCAACGCCTCGGGCTTCGATGCCCATCCGGCTGGCTACAGTACGGAGAACATGCCCCCGCAGGATGGCGATATCGCCGAGTTCTGGGCGGCGGGCGGCGCGTCCATGAGCATTCAGGAAAACAGCAGTGGTAACCACATCCTGCGCTTTTACGGCAACGAGAACGACCCCTCGGCTCGCTATACGCTGCGCCTGGTGAACACGCAGTAAACCCCGCCCGGTCAATTCATTTTTACGCAATCTTCACTTATCCATGCTTTTCTCCATTATCCGTAAAAGGAGCTATGTCCTGGGCCTGTTGGGCCTGGCGCTCGCCTGCAAACCGGGACCCGATCCGCTGGCGCCCCCCGAGCCTCCCAAGCCCGGCGTGCCCACGGCCGTGGGCACCCCCCTGGGCGCCGCCATCAGGAAAACCATTGGCCCGGCGGGCGGCACCCTCAGCAGCGCCGACGGCAGCATGATCCTGCGCTTTCCCCCGGGGGCGTTGACCAAGGAAACGCTCATCACCGCCCAGCCCGTCGAAAACACGGCCTTTGGCGGGGCAGGGGTGGGCTACGAGTTTGGCCCCCACGGTACCCAGTTCAATAAGCCCGTTACCCTGAGCTGGACCTACCAGGAGGAAGACCTGCGGGGCTCCTCACCCGATGCCCTGGGCATTGCCTATCAGGATGAGAAAGGCATCTGGCAGGGACGGGACAATCTGGTCACTATACCCGCTCAGCACCGGGTGGTTGCGCCCCTGTATCATTTTAGTCGGTATTCGTTCTACGAAAACTACTGGATGGAGCCCCTTGAGAAAACCCTTGCGCCCAATGAGACCGTTCAGCTAAAAGTATTTTACCAGGAAAACCACACCAACCTGGAGGGAACAGGTGCCGAAGCACAGGTTGACACGGTTACGCATGATGGTTCGCTGGAGGACTTGCTACTATCCACGCCTTTGGTGCCGCCAGTGCAACTCCTTAAAGCAGATAAAATAAAAAACTGGCGCGTGAACGGGCAGGATGTTATCGGTAAAGTCGATTCGCCGATTGGCTTTCTCAGCTACCACGAAGGGCAATCCGTTATTTATAAAGCGCCCGGTAAATCCCCTGAGACCAATCCGGTGGCCGTTAGCGTCGAAGTAAATCTGCCCCGCAAAGGGAAGCTGATGCTCATCAGCAACCTGACCATTGAATCACCCAACGAACTGCACATTGGCGGAGCCCGGCAGGATCAGGCCTTTGCTGAAGCTGATATTGTCGATGGGTATCTGGCGATCTATGTGACGGCTAAACCCCGCGATAACACCAAACAACCCGGTGTTTTTATCCAGCTGACTGGTATTCACGGGCCAGCTAGCTTCAATCTGGGCAAAGAAAACAAGAATAAGCTCACTGTAAGTGGCACTGATCAAGGGGGAACCGATTATTTCTGGCACTACCTCCCCGAGCAGCGAGAAGAAGTGTTTGGTCCCGGCAACGTTACCGTTACTGAGTTTAACGTGCAGAATCGGGTGGCAGCGGGTTCGTTTTCGGCGACCCTGCACTACTATAACCGGGAAACCAAAGCCTACAAATCCCTGCCTGTAAGGGGGCGCTTCCGCACCGGTGGCGGGTGAGCCAACAGGCTTGAACCCGCATTCGCTGCCACCTGGCAGTTCTTACGCCATAAAAAGGGCAATCGAAGTGGCCTACTCCACAAAAAACACCAATCAAATGCTTCGTTATGTATCTCTTACGCTGATCCTGGTCGTGACAGCGGGCATTGCCATGGTCGCCCTCATGGCCTTCATCGACCCTCAATCGGTAATGAACCTGGTGCAGGTGACACTGCCCAATCCGGATGCCTACAGCTCGATCCGGGGCGTATACGGCGGAGCCGGGCTAACGCTGGTGACTGTCCTTGTTTTTCTGGCCCTAACCGACGTGAACAAAGGCCTGCTGCTGACGGCGATCTTGTGCGGCTTTTACGCCCTCTCGCGGGTGGTTACAAGTCAGATCGAAGGGCCACTGGGCGCTTTCGGTCGCCAATGGCTGCTTATTGAGAGCAGCCTGGGGATCCTGGCCCTGTTGCTGTGGTGGGCACGAAGTCAGGAAGAAAAAAAGGCCCTGCGCTTTGGCTCGCAAGCCGGTGGGCTACCCTTAAGCTAGCGGCAGTTCACCGGCTTACGAGCCAGTTCCCGGCAATAAACCTTGCCAGGAACTAGCCGCTTTTTTAAGCAAGCTTATGGATCGGATCGGCTGGGCTTCCGGCAGTGGTTAAGCGCGACAATGCTCACAGAAAAAACGCTGTTGCATTCGTAAAACGGTCTATTAATGCGATAACGGGCTAAAGATAGCCGCTTACCAAACAGCCCGCTTGTCTGCCTGAGAGCCGCCTAAGCCGTTGGCCAGTAGCCCTTGCTAGTTCGAGACGCTTGCCAGCTCGTTACGCTTCATGCACGTGTTTAGCCAGTTCAGGCATCAATCCTGGCAATTGGCGTAGCCCCGGCGCGGCAGCCAGGGCAGAATGAATTATGTTTGATCAGAGGAAAAGCCAAAGGTCTCGCCTAGTGGGCCTTACCCTATGAACCAGCGCATCCCTGATTTTTGGCTACGATTGACTGGCATTGGCCTGCTGAGTGTGGTGTCGATTACCACCAGTGAGGCTTTTTGGCAACCCCCCTCCCTGCGGCACCTGATCCTGATTGGGTTCATCACCGGGCGAACTGCCGCCCTGTGGCACGTGAACCGGGCCATTATCACCTGGTTTCGGTACGGAACGGCCCGGCGCAGCAGGCTTGGTGATCGCTTTGCCGTAGCGTTCCTGGCCTGCTACGGCGCAACTACGCTGCTGCTGTGGGGATTCGATCTGGTATGGCTGGCTGGCAAGGGAAATACGACGATCCACTCCCTGCTCGATAGCAAGCATATTTACTTGCATTTTGGCAGCTTAAGGGTTGAAATGAATACGTTCACCGTCGAGCTGTTTAACGCCTTCTTCTACTCCCTTTGCTGTTTGACGATCTACGAGCTGTTCTTTTACCGGCAGGATTCGTCCCGGTATCAAACTCAGCTTGCCCGTTCGGAAAAAGAGCGCGAGGAGCTCCGGGTGGCTAACCTGCAAAGCCAGTTCGATGTGCTCAAGCAGCAGGTCAATCCGCATTTTCTGTTCAATGCGCTCAACTCGCTTTCCGCCCTGATCAGCGAAGACCCCCACCAGGCCGAGATCTTCGTCGATAAGCTCAGTGGCGTCTACCGCTACATCCTGCGGGCCAACAGTGAGCCCCTGACTACGCTGGCGGCCGAGCTGGACTTTATCGACGCTTATTTTCATCTGTTGCAAACCCGTCACGGCGCCGGTTTGAGTCTTAGCTTGACCATCGATCCCGCGCGAAATAACTGCCGCTTACCGCCCCTGACGCTGCAACTGCTGGTTGAAAACGCGGTCAAGCATAACGTGGTATCGCCTAAACGACCGCTTACCATCCAGATTCGTACCGATGAGACGGGTCAGTTACTGGTGGCCAATAACCGCCAGCCTAAAACGACCCGCGCGCTGTCCAATGGCGTGGGCCTGAGCAATATCGTGGCCAAGTACCAGATACTGAATTTTCCGCCGCCAATCATCGAAGAGACGCCGGGCCGGTTTGCCGTTCGGCTTTCGCTGCTGGCCTGCGCCGAGTTGCCCGCTGAAGGGCACGCCAATCGGGCCGATAACTCGCCCGGCGGTTAGTCAGGCATGCGGGCGTTTATTGAGTAGATAGCGCCTGGCAGTTACCCCTTCATTCCCCCACCGGTTTACAATTTGTTCGCTATTTTTTGCAATTCATTCATCAACTTAAGCAACTGGTCGTGTAGGGCATGGGTTGGGCTCAGGGACCTGCTAGCTTTGTCAATAGGCGCGACCTGCTACCCGACTGCATCTATGGCCCGTTTGCTCCCCTTCAAACTGCCCCGTCCGCTGTTTACCCGCCCCGAGGCGTTGTACCATTTGCTGTGGCTACCGGTGGTCTACCCGGTCGCTGGCGGGCTGCTTTTTGGGGAGCGGTATTTTCGGCAGTCTGACGTATTCATCGTCGGCAGTCTGACGATGCTGGGAATACATGCCGTAGATTTGCTGCTGCTAACGGTACTGGTTAAGGGCATCATTACCTACTACGCCGATGCGCAGCAGATCCGGCGGCGCAACCTGACGGCCTTGGGGGTGGGTACGCTGCTGGCAGCCCTGATGTCGGTGGGGGCCGTATGGGTCTGTAGCCGGGTGCCCCTGCTGGGCACCTCTTTCTCCGTGGGCGTGGCCCTGTATCTGGCGGGCGTGGGTGGCATCAGCGCGCTATTGATGGGTTACGTGCTGATTGTGACCGATACCTACGGGCGCTGGCAAGCCATTCAGACCGAAAAAGAAGAACTGCGCCAGCAGGCTATGCAGCAGCAACTCGACGCGCTGAAGGGGCAGATAAACCCTCACTTTCTGTTTAACTCACTTAATTCGATCTCTTCCCTGATCGCTCAGGAGCCCCAGCAGGCTGAGGCGTTTGTGGACGAGCTGGCCAAGATCTACCGCTATATGCTCCAGGCGCACACCCGGATATGGGTCCCACTGGGGCAGGAAATCTACTTTGCCCGCTCCTACGCCCGGCTGCTGATGGTCCGTTATGGCCCCGCCCTGCTTATTGAGTTTGATGTATACGAGGGGCAGGAACCGCTGGGCGTCCCTCCGCTGACGTTTCGGAATCTGCTGGACGAGATTCTCTACCACCAAATCGCGCAGGTGGGCAGACCGCTGCGTATCCAGGTGTCAGGGGCGGGGAAACAGCAGCTCCTGATCCGCTATAATCATCAGCCCCGCCGCCTGCGGGTGCAGGCGCCAAGCGCCGGATTTGACCAGGTTGTGAACCTGTATAACCTGATGGGCGCCCCGCCCCCTCAGCGGGAAACCGCTCAGGATGAGGAGCGGATCTGGCTACCGCTGATTCCTGTACCAGCCGCCACCAGCCCTGCGGGCACCACTTGAAGGCCGCCCCTGACTTGCACCTGCTCACCACCCCACCTGGGGGTACCTATCAACTGACATGATCCTGTTCCACGTTTTTCCTAAGCGCATTCACTTTTTCTTCCCGTTCGCCAGGCGACCCAGGTGGTCGATGCTGCTGGTACTTCCCTGGCTAAGCTCGATGATCAGCTACGTGCTGCTGGGGCCGCCCTACCTGAGCCACTGGTCTACCTTCGCGGGCGCTACGCTGAGCAGCTTCAGCGTAGGCCTGGGGTGCTACCTGCTGCTTGGCCTGATCAGGCACTCTATTCTGACCCAATACCCCGATCTGGGCCAGACCGGTCCCCGCGTGGCGCTGCTACTGCTGAGCTACATGCTCCTTACCACGAGCTTTCTGCTGGGGATCTTATGGGGGTATCTGCACTGGCACTGGTTTGGCTACGTCTACCAGCCGGGCAGCACTACACGCCTGTTGCTGCTGAATTTGGTGGTCAACCTGCTGGCGGTGGGCGCCTTTGAGAGCAGCTACTCGATGGCCAGATGGCGCGCCAGTACGATTGAGAAAGAGCAGCTGAAGAAAATAAACCTGCAAAGCCAGTACGAAAGCCTCAAGCAGCAGGTCAACCCGCATTTTCTGTTTAACACGCTCAATTCACTCTCTTCCCTGATTGCCGACGAGCCCCAACGGGCCGAGGAGTTTGTGGACGAAATGGCCAAGGTGTACCGCTATCTATTGCAAACCAACCGGCATACAGATGAAGCGGGAGAGCTGACTACGCTGGCGACCGAGATGAGCTTCATCCGGTCCTATTTTCACCTCCTTAAAACGCGCTACGGCCCGGGTATTCACCTCCAGATTGAGCTGGATGAGTCTGATCTGGACCGACTGCTTCCGCCCCTGACGCTGCAGATGCTGGTCGAAAACGCGGTCAAACATAACGTCATCCACGCCCATAGACCGCTGGTTATCGAGATCAAGTCTGCCCCGGCAGGCCAGTTAGTAGTCCGCAATAACCGCCAGCAAAAGACAACCCGCGTGCTGAGCAACCAGGTGGGGCTAAGCAACATAACGGCCAAGTACCAGTTGCTGGCCGAGCACCGTCCCGGTCTGGAGGCCCTCACCGGGCTGAGCATAGCCCAAACCGACTCTCATTTTACAGTAAGTCTCCCCCTGTTAAACACCGACGCATCATGACCGTATTGATTGTAGAAGATGAAGAGCTGGCCGTTCGCAAGCTCCGTAAATTAATCGACGCTGTCGAGCATACCCTGCAGGTGCAGGGTGTGACCGGCAGCATCGAGGAATCCGTCAGCTGGCTGCAGCAGCATCCGGCTCCTGACCTGATATTTATGGACATCGAGCTGGCCGACGGGCAGAGCTTCGAGATTTTTGAGCAGGTAGAAGTCCGTAGCCGGGTTATTTTTACGACCTCCTACGACGAGTACGCCCTTCAGGCCTTCCGGGTCAATAGCATTGATTATCTGCTAAAGCCGATTCAGAAAGAGGATCTGCAGCGTAGTTTGAAAAAACTCCGTGACCTGACGGCTCAGGAGCCCGCGTTAAGCCCTACCTCCGGGATCAATATCGAGAAACTGCTTCGGGAGCTGCAGGGCGTAGGTGGCCTGGTGAATGAGTACCGCAAGCGATTCTTGGTTAAACACGGCCAGAAGCTCCTCTCCATCCAGACGGGCGAGATCCTCTACTTCTACACCGATGAGCGGATCAGTTTCTTTAAAACCCATAATGGTCAGAAGTTTCTGGTTGACTATACCCTGGATGAGCTGGCCGATTCACTGGATCCGGCCTACTTTTTCCGGGCTAACCGGGGCCTGATCATCAGCCACCAGGCCGTAGAGCAGATTCAGCCCTACTTTGGTAACCGCCTGATATTGACGCTTAAACCAGCCTTTGAAAAAGAAGCACTGGTTAGCCGCGAGCGGGTGAGCGAGTTTAAGGTCTGGATGGGGAAGTAGCGAGGAATGATTGGTGCGCACCCAAGCGTATCTCCAGTGCTAGAGTCGATGGTGAACTACGCTGACCATACTCCCCTAAGGGACTACTCCGCCCTTGCAGCGTTGCCTGGCCCCGGCCTTGCGTTTGGTTATAATGTAAGCGGGCGGCTGGCAACCCCTTTAATGACCAGCAAGGCTCCGGGCTAGCCGCTGCCTTTATTGGTGGGCCGGTCTGCAGAGGAAAAATAAGAGAACGCGCTGGCCTGGTAAAACAGCAGCATAGCTTAGAGGTAAGCCGCTCAGAGGTAGGAATGCCGCTTCTGTAGGTCGGCATCCCAGCTCAAAGCCGGACAGTAAAGTTGCCCAAAGGGGAATAAGCCTTGTCCTGCCCCTAACAGCGTTATGAGGGGGCAGGACAAGGCTTATGGTCCTACCAGGCCACTGCGCAGGCCTGTTTTAGCCGTCCAGTAAGGTGATCCTGAACCTGACCCTACATCGGCGCGAACTACAGTCGCAGTTTTTCTATTGTAGAGGGGAAAGTTAAGCAGCCGCTTACGATCCGGCCATCGGCCTCAAGGGTATCAATGCGCACGTCGCCCGGCGAGTCAATCGCTTCTTCGGCAGGCGCGAGTCCCTTAGCGCTTGGCTACAAAAGCCATAGCAATTGTTTTATTGGTGGCGGGGTCGGTCTGGGCTACGTTGAAAATGAGCATTGTGCCGTCTACATCGGCAATGCGCAGGGTGCCGGAAAACAGCCCATACTCCGAGCCGACCTGTTTAACTTCCACGTTCTCGATAAGTTCCTTGTAATCCTCCACGCCGGTTGCCTTTATGACCAGCTCCAGACTTAATTTTGCCCCGGCTGCCTTAACCAGCCTCACTGTACCCGAAACGCTTTGTCCGTTGCTGCTTACGGGCAGGGTTGGCAGGTCAAGCTCAGTTTGGCCATCTGTGAAGCGAAACGAGTTAAGCTGGTAACTACCGACGAACTTGTCGGCCAGCGTAGCGGTGGGATTAACATCGGTCTCTTTTTTGCAGGCGGTCAGGGTGAGTACGAAGACCAGGAAAAGTACCATCTTTTTCATCGTATTGACTGTGTAAAACGCGCTTAAGGTTGATTGTCAGGCAAACCTACCAGGGCTAATTGGCCTCCTAAAGGCTCATCTGTGCGAGCTGAGCTATTTGCCGCCTGAAGTGGCAAAAGACGTGGGTTGATTGATCTGTTGCCGGGGCTGGCCCCCTGAGCAGTCCGCTTTTCCTGGGTTCCGGTTTGGCTACGGCCAGCATAAGCCATCAACGCTGGTCTTGCAGGGTCAGGGGTTGCGGTCCCCAATTCAACGAACGATTTATTGAACGGTCATCTGCTGGCTGAAGGTCACCCCTGGGCCAAATCGTAGTTATTGCAACTTATCCTGAACAGCTTACACCCGCCTAAAACGTCCTCTTTCGGGGCGAAAGAGGACGTTTTAGACCCTATATGGCCCGATTTTACCCCGCCATTACTAATTAGTTTTTGGAATATAGGCCAGGTCAGCGCTGGATATTCCGACTTTTTTCTAAAACACGGCCAACTAGCTCATCATGAACCAACTAAGTCAAAACTACTCGCTCACCGGAGCCCAAATCCCAGCCGTTATCCCGCCATACACTACCGGACCGCTGCCATTGCCCCGCTCATTTCCGGCGTATATGATAGGGGAGTTACCTAGCGTAGATAGCTCGCCAGCCATTGCTTTACCCCTTGAGTGGTGACTGGTTCGCAAACGGAGTAGAGGGGCACCAACAAATACGGACATCTATACACACGCTTACACCTGCCGGACAAAGCCACCCGATCTCCTACGTTCCTTATCTAAATTTATTTAGACTTCATATAAATAGATAAAATGACCCTATATTTGCCTCATCAATCTACCTAGTATGGAAAGTAGCGTACCGGAATCGTATCAGGAGGTGTTCAAGACCGACAAGGGGGCCGTTTATCAGTGCGATAAAACGAACCGGCTGGTTCTGTCGTTCTGGGGCAGCCATACACCCTTTTCTGCCCGCGATTTTGCGCAGTTCAGACGCATGGTCGATACCGTCAATATCCACCAAATGGCGCTCAGCACCGATGCCGCCGATGATGTGGAGATACTGACCCTGCCACATTCTGAGCGTTGCTATGTGCTAACCCTCTGCGAAATCATTCATCTCCGCGAACTGCTTAGCGGGGCTAATCTAATGCTTGAACTTAATAGTATGTTGCGCGAATGTGGGTGTGCCACCTTGTCGGGCAACGTGTAGAGTATAGGTGGCGGTATGTTGATTTACCCCGTCTGATATAGTGATTTCACCAAAACAGTTACCAATGAAAGATTTAGAAAGACTCCGCACGTTGATCAAGCAGCCCGTTGAACTGGTGCTAAATCAACAGATTCAACTGGAGATGGTATCATCGTCGAAATACCTGGCGATGGCGGGCTGGTGCGACCGCAATGGCTATGACCATAGCGCGGGTTTTTTCTACAAACAGTCGGAAGAAGAGCGTGAGCATGCCATGAAATTATTTCATTACCTGTGCGATCAGGGAGCAACGGCCTACACTCCTGAAATACCCGCCGTGGTCCAGGAGTTTGACAGCCTGCGCTCGGTATTTGAAACAGTGCTTGAACAGGAAATCACCGTGACCGATTCTATCAACCGGGTCATTGGGGTGTGCCGCCGCGAGAGCGATTACGCAACCGAAGAGTTAATGAAGTGGTATGTAAAAGAGCAGGTTGAAGAAGAATACATCGCCCGCCGCTGTCTGGAGTTGATTGATCAGATTCCGGCCGACCAGATTTATTACCTGGATAAAAAGCTCGCCAGCGTTACCTACGACGAGAATCCGTTTGACGAAGAATAACCGAAGAGTGACATACAGTTCAACAAAAAGAGGCACCCTCCGGAGGGTGCCTCTTTTTGTTGATAGCTTAGCCGTTCAATTTATTTATTTAGATAATATCTAAACAAGCTCAATTTTTATTTGGAATAAATACAAACAAGGTCTACGTTTGCAGCATACTTTCTGACTCACTCAACGATGCTAGCTGTTTTACTTTTTCTGTCGGCACACCAATTGCCAGCGCAGTTGCCCGATTCATCGGGCATAAAACAGCTTGATGCCGTAGTCGTTACAGCGACGCGCACCGAACGTCGGGTGGGATCATTGCCCATGCCCGTTACCGTAATTGGGCAGCCGCAGATCCGGCAGTCGGGTAGTCTGCGGCTCAACGACATTCTGCGGGAACAAACAGGACTAGCCATCGTCAATGATCACGGGCAGGGCCTTCAGGTGCAGGGGTTCGGTCCCGATTACACGCTGATTCTGGTCGATGGTGAACCGCTGGTGGGCCGCACCGCCGGAACCCTCGACCTCAGCCGCCTGACGGTTAGGAACATCAAGCAGATCGAAATCGTGAAAGGCCCATCGTCGAGCTTGTATGGCTCCGAAGCATTGGCGGGCGTGGTGAACATCATCACCGAAAACCCCAGTCAGACAAGGGGTAGTCTTTCAGCCCGTTACGGGGCTAACCGCACGAGCGACCTGACGGGCGATGTATCGTTGCGGGCCGGGAAAACGGGGCTCTACCTGTTTGGTAATCGCTACCAGTCGGGGGGGTACAGTCTCAATCCAGAAACGACGGGTAATACTGTTTCGCCGTTTCTCAATCATACCCTCAGCGGACGGCTGACGACGGCGTTCGGGGCCGGGTTAAAACTGAGCGTATCAGGCCGGTTCTTCACCGAACAGCAGGACAACGTCTTTAGCCTGACCGACCAGCGCGTTGTTTCGGGTGCGGGTACCGTTCAGGAGTACACTGTCAATCCGGTATTGACGCATCAGGTATCAGACAAGTGGAAGTTGACCTACCGCTACTACCGAACTGGCTACCAGACCACGACCGGGCTGGCTTATCAGGATACCCGCGAAGCCTACGACGATAGTTATTTCCGGCAAGTATTCAACCGGGCCGAGGTTGTCACCGAGCGAACGATTCAAAATCGCCATTTCCTAACCGTAGGAGCCGGTTTTATTGGCGAGAGTGTTGAGGCAACCCGCTACCCTGGTCGGCAGCAGTTTACTACCCGTTACGGATTCGCTCAGTTTGAGTGGGTGCCGACGCAGCGGTTCACCCTCATTACCGGGGGACGGTTCGATGCGCACAGTCAATACGCCGCTCAACTCAGTCCGAAGCTATCGGCGCGGTATGAAGTAAGTCAGACGGTGGCGTTGCGAGGCAGCGCGGGCGTGGGCTTCAAAGCACCTGATTTTCGGCAACTCTACCTCAACTTCGATAATGCCGTAGCAGGCTACAGCGTCTTTGGTACGCAGGAAGTAGCCGCCGGTATTGCCCGCTTGCAACAGCAGGGGCAGATCGCCGACATCCTGCTAGACCCTTCCCGTTTCGGCAGCATTAAGGCCGAAAGCTCGGTAGCCCTTAATCTGGGAGCTGTGGCCGATTTTCAAAAGAAACACGCCCTACCGCTACGCCTGTCGGTCAACCTATTCCGTAATGATATTCGCGACCTGATTGAAACGCAGGTGGTGGCCCGCAAAACCAACGGCCAGAACGTGTTCAGCTATACCAACCTAAGCCGGGTCTTCACGCAGGGAGCCGAACTGGACGGCAGTTACCGATTGGCGGTTGGGGCGGGGCAATTGACGATTAGTAGCGGTTATCAATACCTGGCTGCCAAAGACAAGGCCGTTATCGACAACATCCGTAATGGGCAGGTATTCCGCCGTAACCCAACTACCCTGCTTACCGAACGCGTTCAATTGGCTGATTATGGCGGACTGCTGAACCGGTCGAAGCACATGGCCAACCTGAAGTTTTTCTACGAATTGCCCAAACGCGGTTTGTCCGCTTCGGTTCGTGGCGTTTACCGGAGTCGTTATGGCTTTGCCGATACCAACGGCAATCTGATTCTTGACGAAGCGGGCGAGTATGTTCCTGGGTACGTTACCTGGCACTTCACCGCGTCCAAAACCATCAAGACGCTTACTATCCAGGCGGGTATCGACAACCTGACGGGCTACACTGATCCACAATTCATACCCTCACTGGCCGGGCGGCTCTGGTACGCCAGCCTCCGCTGGGACTGGGTACGTAAGCTTACCAGTAAACAAGTATGAGGCTTGAAAAAAACATACGCCTGCCTCATGTCTGGTTTAGACTGGCCGCCGGGATTGCAGTATTCATCAGCATAAGGGGCTGTCTGCACGCTTGTCAGGAAAAAATTCAGAACGCAACCCAGCCATTCAGGTACGTTGATGCGCGGCAGGCCGCCTTTTTACCACCGTCGAAATTACAGGCAATCGCTACGGCGCCATTACCGGGTAAGCCCCTGAATGCGGTGCTGTTTTCGGGGCCAGAAAAGGCGGCTCAAGCCATTTTCCTTTACTTCGATCCTTCCTACTTTTTGGTGTACCTGAATCTCCGAACGGAAGATCTGACAAGCACCTCACTACGCATTACTCAATACCATATACTCTGATTTACTCCAATGAAAACCACGTATCACATCCTGCTGCTGACTGCTACGCTCGCCACCACAGTTGCCTGCAAAAAAGAAGAGCCCACCCCAGTCGCTGTTCCCGTTCAGGCGCAGACAGTGACCAATCTACCTGCCGACCCAACTACAGGCACAGATCCCGTTACGGGGCGGCCAACCGGCTCTACCAATAAATACACATTCTACAGTCTGCGCGAGAACAAGACCATTGCCAGCACCGATTCGGCCAGTAACAAATGGGACATCGGGTTTCGGGGTACCAGTATTATTGTCAATGGCGGACCAATTCGCAGCGGGCAGGGGGGCGCTTACGTATACACAGGTACGTTCGAGGAATTGACGACTGTGCCCACATCAACCACGTTCGCCCAGGATCAGTCATTGGCACTAGCTATTCCAACTGTTTCGGGGAATGGCTGGTACAATTATAATTCGTCTACAAACATCATCTCGCCGATTCCGGGTCGGGTGTTGGTGATCAGAACGGGTGATGGCAAATACGCCAAAGTGGAAATTCTTAGCTATTACGAAAACGCGCCCGCCACGCCTACCGCTACCAGCCGGTCTCGCTTTTACACCTTCCGGTACGCCTACCAGCCCGACGGCTCTACGAAACTCAATTGACCTTGCCGCGAAAGCGGTAACCCAAGTCCTGGCGTGGCGGCTGGTTTTTCTGGCCCGGCCGCCCGCGCAGGCACCACAGTAAACCCGATATTCCAATTAACCGGCCATACGGCTATTGCGCTCGTTATGAATCACAATCACCGCTTTAGAACATTTGCTGAGAATGGATTTGGGTACGTTGGTATGTGTGCCGGTTGCCGCACTATCAACGTAGCCTTTCAGAACTCGCTGTTTTGTCTGACGCTCGATCAGTTCGAAGCCTTTGTTGAGATGATGCAAAACCGGCTGGCGATGCGCCCGATCAATACGACGCATGGGAAGGAGCTAATGCTGCCGACGCCGATGCCGAACTACTTCCTGCTCTTTTCTGACAACGATCTGATTAGTCTTTGTGCCCTGTTGAACGAAGCCGCTCCCATACTGCAAGCCGAACGTATTCTGAATTTGAGCCAACGCCTGAACTGATTGGTTGTTATGCAGACTATTCCGCACCCATCGCACCGCATCCTGGTTGAAGAACCCGGCTTGCTGCTCGCTCAATGCCGCTGCTGCGGAGAAATTGAACTGTATTTCCGAAACATCACGATGGCCCTGAACCTGACCGATCTCTACGCGCTGATTCGTCGGCTCGATAGCATGACCAAGACTAGTCGGTATGTAATTGGCCTGCTCGATGTACGCGACACGATGGTTAGGGCGGGTTTCCAGGCAATCGGCCTCCACCTGACCGAAGGTGAACGCGATCAGCTGGCCCGCGGCCTGAACCTGGCCTGCCTGCGCCTCGATCTGGACCTGCTCATGCGCGGCAGACTGTCGCCGAACTGATAAAACCATAAAATTCACTACCAATGAGCCATTTACATCGAGTCAAACGTACCCTGCTCAGCGTCGTCTTCAGCTGGCTGATTGCTACCGGAATTGCCTACGCCCAGGCACCACCCCGAATTGTTTCGCTCGATGGTACCGTGAGCGAAATCCTGTGCGATCTGGGGTTACAGGCCCGTCTTGTGGGTGTCGATGTAACCAGCACGTACCCGGAAAGCCTGCAAAAACTGCCTAAAGTGGGTCACAACCGGAACATCTCGGCCGAAGGGGTACTGACCCAGAAACCTACCCTCGTGCTGACTACCGAAAAAGCGGGCACCAAAACTGAGGTGCTCGATCAACTGCGTTCGGCGGGTGTGCAGGTGATCACGTTTAAGCAGGAATTTTCGGTGGAAGGCACCAAAAAACTGATTACCGACATTGCCACTACCTGCCGCGTACCAAGCAAAGCCCGTGCTGTGATTCGCCGGATGGAAAGTGATTTGGCGAAGGTGCAAAAAGCGGCTGGGCGGCCGAAAGTGCTGTTTATCTACGCCCGCGGCGCCGGGACCATGTTTGTGGCCGGGCATAATACGCCGGTTGAAAAGATGATCGAACTGGCGGGTGGCCAGAATGCGACGCCCCAATTCGAGGATTTCAAACCCCTGACGACCGAAGCCCTGGTAGCCGCCAACCCTGATATTATTCTCTTGTTCGATAGCGGGTTGGAGAGCTTGGGTGGTGCCAATGGTCTGGTGAACGTACCTGGTGTTGCCCAAACGAATGCGGGCAAAACCAATCGATTCGTGACGATGGATGGTCATTTGCTAACCGGGTTTACGCCCCGACTAGGTAAAGCCCTGGGCGAACTGGCGCGTAAAATCGGCCCGGCAGGTACGTTGTAATCATGGAAGCTACTACGCTCACTGCTCCGACAGTAAGCCGGCAAAACAGCCCCGTTGCCGCCCTACATCGCCCCTGGCTGATGACTGTGCTGATTGGGGGCTTGATTGTCACGATCCTGTTGTCCGTCGGGGTTGGGGCTGTGGCTATTTCGCCATCTGAAGTTCTCGCTATTCTGGGCCATTCGCTGGGACTGACAACGGCCGTTGACGAAACGAAGACGGCCATTCTGATGACGATTCGCCTGCCGCGCGTTTGCCTGGGGTTACTCATCGGGGCCGGGTTGGCCGTGGCGGGGGCTGCCATGCAGGGTCTGTTCCGTAACCCCCTGGCCGATCCGGGCCTGATCGGAATTTCGTCAGGGGCGTCGCTGGCCGCCGTGGGCATGATCGTGCTGGAAGTGACGCTGTTCCAGAAACTGAGTGGCTTGCTCGGCTACTATGCTCTGTCGCTGGTTGCTTTTGCGGGGGCTTGCGGCACCACGCTACTCGTGTACCGGCTGGCGCGGGTGGCCGGGCGATCGGTGGTGACGACCATGCTGCTGGCGGGCATCGCCATCAATGCGCTGGCGGGTGCGTTATCAGGCCTGTTAACGTACCTGGCTACAGACGAGCAACTGCGCACTATCACGTTCTGGGCGCTGGGCAGCCTCGGCGGTGCCACCTGGACCACCGTGCTGACCATACTGCCGTTTACTATCGTTGTGCTGCTGGGCCTGCCCAGGTTGGCCAAATCGTTGAACCTGCTGGCGCTAGGCGAAAGTCAGGCGGCGATGCTGGGCGTCAACGTGACCAGTCTGAAACGCCGGGTCATTGTGCTGGCAACGCTGGCCGTGGGTACGTCGGTAGCGGTGGCGGGCATCATCGGATTTGTCGGGCTGGTCATTCCGCACCTGATCCGGCTGGTGGCTGGCTCCGACCATCGGCGTTTGCTGATCGGTTCGGCACTGGGCGGCGCTATCGTGCTAACGGCTGCTGATGCGCTGGCCCGTACGATCGTTGCTCCGGCCGAACTGCCTATCGGCATTCTCACGGCCCTGCTGGGTACGCCTGTTTTTCTGTGGATGCTGATCAAGGAACGCGCAACGACCTAAATTCATGCTGCAAGCCAACCAACTGTCGTATACAATCGGTGCCCGAACAGTGCTGAACAATGTTTCTTTTCAGGCACGGGCGGGTGAAATGCTCGCCATTGTAGGCCCCAACGGGGCGGGGAAATCGACTCTGCTCAAGCTCTGTGCGCGTGAGTTAACGCCCGCCGCCGGTGCACTCGATTTGCTAGAGAAACCACTCCGTAGCTACACCGGCGAGCAGTTGGCCCTACTTCGGGGCATGCTCCACCAGCAAAACACCATGACGTTTCCGTTTCGGGTGGGTGAACTGGTGCTGATGGGCCGATATCCACACTACGGTTCACACCCCGCCCAAACTGATCATGCCATTGCCGAAGCTGCGCTGGACACCGTAGGTATGCGGGCGTTCAGCGACCGGATCGTGTCTACCTTATCGGGTGGCGAACAGCAACGGGTGCAGCTCGCCCGCGTATTGGCCCAGGTTTGGGACGTACCCAACGCGCTGCTTCTACTTGATGAACCCACTACCGGACTAGACCTGCTTCATCAACACCACATGCTCGACGTAGCCCGCCAAATGGCCCGTCGGGGGTATGCGGTGGTGGCCGTGCTGCACGATCTGAACATGGCCGCTCAATATACTGATCAGATGTTAATGCTCAAATCGGGTCGGCGGGAAGCCTACGGTACGACGCGTGACGTGCTGACTGCCCCCATCATCGAACGGGTGTTTGGCCTGCCCGTACAGCTGCTCGATAATCCCTGCCATCAGTGTCCACTGATTGTTCCTATTCCCAACTTTCAGGCTGCTTTCAGCCACTAAACAACGCATTGCCTTATGACTACCGACACACTCTCGCTCAAAACACGCTGGGCCGATTTTCGCCAGCAACATCCCAAATCACGCATCCGCGACGCGGCGAACCAACTAGGCGTTAGTGAAGCCGAGCTGCTCGTTACGGGCGTTGGCGACACGGTTGTCCGGCTGGCGGGTGACTTTCGTGATCTGCTCAAACAGGTGCCTGCGCTGGGCAATGTAATGGCCCTGACCCGGAACGATGCGCTGGTGCACGAACGCAAAGGCGTGTACGAGAAGGTGTCATTCAACAACCATGTAGGCCTGGTATTAGGCCCCGATATTGACCTGCGACTATTCATGAACCGCTGGCAGTTTGGGTTTGCGGTCAATGAAAACGACCGGCGGAGCCTCCAGTTTTTTGATGCGCAGGGCGGGGCCATCCATAAAATATACCTGACCGACGAATCAGACCTGACCGCCTACGGAAAACTGGTAACCGACTTCTGGTCCGACGATCAATCTGACAGCATCTCCGTTACGGCTCCCGACGAAAAAGTGACGGATAAAGCCGACTCAGCCATCGATGTGGCTGGTTTTCAGACAAGTTGGCTGGCCATGCAGGACACGCACGAATTTTTCGGATTGCTCCGGCAATATGGCGTTGGGCGACAGCAGGGACTACGATTGGCTCCGGAAGGTCATACTCGACTGCTGTCGATGGATGTGTTAAAACAGGTGTTCGCCACGGCTGCTGAGCGCGACGTCTCGATCATGGTGTTTGTGTCGAATCCGGGGTGCATTCAAATTCATACCGGGCGGGTGAAGAAACTAGTGCAAATGGGGCCGTGGTACAACGTGCTCGATCCGACGTTTAATCTCCACCTCAACGAAACGCTGGTCGATCAGGTCTGGCTTACCCGTAAACCCACCGCCGACGGCATTGTAACTGCCCTCGAACTGTTCGACAAAGACGGCCAGAACGTAGCGCTATTATTCGGTGAGCGGAAACCGGGCAAGCCTGAGCTCGAGAGCTGGCAGGCAGTGGTGGATGACGCGTTAGTATAGGTTATGTCAAGACTTGTAAAGCCCACTTTCCCTCTACTGTAGACCCGCTGCGGGACCGGACTGACCTTTAGTCTGTCTCTTAACCCCACGTGGAGCAGTTACAAACTGCCGTCGCCGTAATAGCTGGTTGAAAACGCGGTGATATAGGGGCATGGCTACCCCACCAGGCCCTCCATGCAGCCACAACAAGATGGGTTTGGTTCGATCAGTTCCCCGTATAGTGAGGAATTGTTTAGTGCCATTGATGTTTAGTCGCCGGACTTCAGCGATGCTATTGGGTAGCTTCTTGCCATCGCTAGTTCTAATGGGGCCGGGTAGTGCTACAGGCGGCACAGATACCAAGCAGTAGGAATAGTAAAGTTTTCCTCATCGTAGCTGTAAACTAGTGAACAAGTAAAGCGAAGATGCAGAAAACAATAGTTGGGTTGCCTGTAGGTTGACTTAATCAGCAATTAGCCTTATGTCAATTAAAGCAGCTTTCGATCTATAAGTTGGTTCTTCTTATGAAACGCCCCATTTAAAAAGCGGTAAGATAAGAGTCCTGTCGTCTAATGCTTAAGAGGGATTTGTAAGAATTTATTAGATACACCTCGACCCTTTGCCAACTCGCTGTTTATGCGCTCGCTCTCCGTTACTTTTACTGGAGCCTCACATGTCAACGTCAGAATCGATATGAACCCCTTCGCTCCCGCCACTCAATCAATCCTTCCTGCTGTTGCCGCCATCATCTTTGATAAGCGAGGGCAAGTATTGCTTCAGAAACGGCGTGACGTTGAACAGTGGGGACTGATAGGCGGTCATGTTGAGTTTGGAGAAACCGTTGAGCAGGCTATCTACCGCGAAATACAGGAAGAAACTGCCCTCACTATTCGCATTGATAAACTGATTGGGGTCTATTCAGACCCGGCATCACAAACATACCATTACGCGCATCAATCAGTTCAGTACATCACCACGTACTTCCGGGGCCGTTTACTGGATGATTTTAAGGATGTGTTTGCCAACGAGGAGACGATACAACTGGGTCTCTTCAGTGTTGATGCCCTCCCCGCAGCGTTAGCCCAACTGAACGCGCACTGGTTGACCGATGCCCTCAACTTGACATCTGAAGCCTTCGTCAGATAATCGTTCACACGCAGTTGCTGGGCTATTCCGTAACGAGATGGTTAACGAAAGCGATTAAGCCAAGGCTAGTAGTATAATGGCTATACAGTTAAACTCAGTTTACGAATAGTTCTCATCAAACAGCTTGGGTATTAAACAGATTCATAAAGGCTTCTTCGTCTCAAGAGGGAGCGTATGATGAGACGCCGATTTCAACTCTGTAGGTAACACACGATCAAAACACTACGAATTCGGACGGTCAGATTTTGCTGAATCAGCGCTTCAAAACGGTCCAATCGCTTTAATGACAAGAAGCGAGATCATTTGGACCACCCTTTATCGACTGCTAGGTAAGCCACTTTCTAGGATGTGACTAACAATAAATTCTGCATCTTCCTGGATCCCCAATACGATGGCCGATTGCCGTTTCCTCAACCAGGGGAGTCCGATAAAATAAAGGCCCTCCACGGCGCCAATCCCATTTCGATGCTTGGGTAACCGCTCGGCATTGAGCACCGGCAGGGGCAGGTAGCTGAAATCACCCCTAAACCCGGTCGTCCAAATAATGGAAGTGATCCTCTCCTGTACAAGATTTAGTTGCCTCAACGCAGACGCGCAGGCGGCTTCTTCGTCGGGCACATCATCCAGATCAATATCGGCAAGTGGAGCCAACACCTTATTTTCTTGAATGTACTCGTCGATGCGCTGTTTCACATGCTGAGAAAATTCGTCAGCGTACCTGACGTTAGCCGACGAGTTGGGCTGAAAAAAAATAGTATCTCCTTCGGCTCTGTCGGCCCGACCTAGTATAATGGCTCCACTTCTGGCCAGAGACTGTAAGCTCGAGGTTTTCCCTCGCTGCCCGGCTCCCGAGACCTGCGGGTTTTTGACCGTGAACAAAGACGGGTCAGTAACCTCCTCAGTAGACGTATTGTAAAACCCAATCGTAACCAGCCAGTCAAAAATATCGTTGCCCCGGTAGCGTCTTGGTATCCGGCCGACCCGGGCCGTCGACAGAAAAACGTGGCGTCCCGAACGCAGCAAATCTTGGGCGATCTGAGTGCCGGATTGGCCGCTCCCCACCACCAACACATTTCCAGCTGGGAGTTGATGAGCATTTCTGTATTGACTGGCGTGTAGTTGCACCACTGATTGGGTCAAGTTATTGGCCCAATCGGGGACCCAACTCTTATTTTGACTCCCCGAAGCGATCACTAGCCGTCGGCTGAGATAGACTGTGTCTTTGCCAGCCTCCGAAACGAAAACTCGAAAAACACCTCGTTCCTGGTCGGTATGGACAGACACTACCCGACAGTATTCGCGAACGGGCAAATTTTCCTGGTGGGCGTAGGTTTCCAGCGCCAGCGCAAATTCAGTCGCTTCAGCAAAGGCATCGGGGTCGTCAAAATAGGGGGTCTGTTGAGGCAGCAGATTTAATTTGTTAGCCGAGTTCATCTTAAACGCATCCCACCGCTGGGACCGCCAGGTTTCCCCGATTCGTCCCTGCTCAAAGACCAGATGGGGAACCCCTTGTTTGGCCAGGTAATAACTGACGCTAAGGCCCGCATGCCCCGCGCCAACCACAATGACGTCCAGTACAGGCTTACTCATAGGCAAATCGAGTCAAGGTTCCCAAGGCTGTTTACTAGACCGTTATCTCTGTGCAGCAAGTAGCTAAGATCAGTGTTTGTTTCGGATTAAAAAAGTGAGCGTCCAACTAACGCCCCAATTAAAAAGCCATTACAGGGTTGGCCCTTCATCTCAAGCACGAGCGTTTTCGTGAGACTGAAGCAAATAAGGAGTAACAAACCAGGAACGTGGGTTCATCGGTGGGTACGCCGCAGGCGATTAAAACATGATGCTGACTAATGACTCACTCCGTGAGCGTACCTGTTCAATCCTAAAAGCCTTTAATTGGCTGATCAATTTCATCCCTGTATAACCCGATCCGTAGGCTAGCGATCGAACCTCAACTTGGGCCCGTTCATAAAAAGATCTACCGCTTACTATAAATCCTGTTTTGGGCCATTGACTTATTGACTATCTCATGATGCATTGGCAGGGGCCAATGGACACCTGCGCCGTGCCTTAGCACAGAATGATGACCGCTTCAGACGCTAGCTGGCCATATAGGGGCTCGTCAAGGTTAAACTTCTCACAAATCAAAAACAGCATGCCTGGTAAAAACTATTTTGTTGACCCAGCTACGTTAGGGGTCCAATCAACAGGTCAAAAACTGATCGACTACCTGAACACGGCCCAACGGCTGGCAGTTAGTCGGGAGGCTCGTTTACAAAAGCAGTATGCCGATGTAGAGCAACGGTTTCGGGCTCAACGCATTCAACTCATAGGCCCCGATGCGGCTAGACAACTGACCCAATATGCCCTTGAGCATGCATCCCGGGAAACCAACGATCGGCTCCTGTCGCCTGAGCAGGCCCGTCGCCAGCGCCAGCAGCGGGAAGAGCAATCCCGCCAGTTTGCTCAGCGGCTGGGCGTCGATCTGGACGCCTTACGTCAGCTTAGCCAACACGCCCGGGCCGAAAAACAACAGCTAGTGACAGCCCCTTCCTCAGCGCTGGGGACTATACAGGTGAGTGAGGTAGCCAGCGAACTGAGCTTTACGCCCTTAAGTTTAGGCAGTTTGCTCACTGATTTACCCATTCCCCCGCCACTAACCCCCTTTGGTGGGCCCCCTGTAGCGGTTGAGTCTCCCCCCTATGCGTGGTGGGATCGGGGCGGGATGGCTTACAAAACGGGATCGGGGCAGATTATGCGCCGGGAGTCTCGACTCAATGGCGATCAGGGTCTGAGCGGCAGCTGCATTTGGTTCAAAAATAAGAATGCCGGAGATTATGACTTCATGCACGTATCGCGGGAAACCGGTTTTTTGGTCCCTTTTATCCCGTCAGCAAGCGGGGTGATTCGAATTCAATTTGAGGTGACCTGCCTGTTGTCCCAGCATTGTCTGGAGACTTACAATGAATGGGGCTGGTCAGAGTACGGTGCCTTCACCCAAGAGCGGTTCGTCATGGGTATCCTATGGAATTGGGAAGATGAGGTCCCCGTAACGGAGTCAGATGTAGTACTGGGTGGAACCCACGGCGAGGGCAATGGCGACTCCTGTCCGGGTGTTCGTTATTTGTCAACACCAGGCCAAGTGCGGACTCTCACGTTACAGACTAAAATGGCTTTCCCCGCTCAAGTACCGCTTTGGATTTACGTCGGTACGCTACAGCGTATTTATGCGGATCTGAACGATGTCAGTATCAATACCTTTGTCAGTTCGGCCTGGCAGTTCACTCAGGTTCGGATCAGTCAGCCTTAATGGGGCATAAACAGGGAAGATCGCCGGGCCCTTGTCTAACCGATAGAGCGGCCCATGGAGTGCTGAGAATGGATGATCCATCGCAGTTTGTCAAACTAGTATCCGAGTGAGCTTCATTTAAATTTCCGCTTATATCCTCGGTATTAACAACAAGATATACTTATCCTAGACACACGGATAAAACGCGAGAAAGCAAGCGTAAGCGGCGAGTTTACGTGTGCTCTGTGATTGAGCCGCGGTGGCTGGGGTACGCCGCGGCTCAATCACAGAGTGGAACCACTAAACAGCTATTAAAGCTAGCGCAAAACGCCGGACCACGTTGGTTTCCTATTGCCCATTTCGGCAATGACCGTCCGACGTACCTTACTTTCTTATACGGATAGTATCGTAGCCGGGGCTTTCGCTTACGATGATGCATCTGCTGGAGTCCGGGCCGCTGGTGCGGTCAAATAATTGTTCTTTTTCTGAACGATTACCAAGAAAAATACAAAATATTTGAAAGTGGAGGACACATGTACGTCTTTCAACCCTATGGGTAAAGTGCCATTTTCAGGACTGATGTAGGTTGACTATTAATTCCGCTTTAGTCACCCTGTTTAGCCGTTGATCAACGTGAATAAGTCTACAAAGCCAGAAAAATAAAACGCACTTTCGGACATGCATCGAGTGCCAAACGATTGGAGCATTTTAAGAGAATCTATAGTGCGTTCGTATCTAACCTATAGTGACCTCTGGAGTAACTTATTATTGATGATAGAACACGCTAACTGCTCTGTTTCTATTTACAAAAAGTCCTGTGTTCTTCCTTTCTATGAAGGATTGAACACAGGAACGTTGTTTACCCCACTTTTTTACAGTGCTATACGAATAGCCTCTTCCACAGGCGAATAGCCATTTTGCGAGTCCATAATCACTAACTCATCACGTAGTAGTAGGGGCGGCTGGGCTAAAAATCTGGGTTCGGTGCCTCGATGTGCCTGCGCGGCATGCGCTAAAAAGGGATGACACAGATACACTGTACCAGCTTGACCAATAGCCGCGATCTCCTCCCCTTCGGGCATCGCTGACAACTTAGTGGCAAGCTCCATGAACGAAAACCCTGTTTCTCCCGCTGGAGACAGCATGCGGGCTACTTCCAAATGGGAGCTGACTCGAATACGAGTAGGCGCATCGGCTTGGCTGACATCCGAAAAAAGAAATAACATCAGCAGACCTCTTCCTTTCGAGCGCACATTAATCCGCCACTCCAAATAATTCATCGGGTCAGCTCCGGGAAAACTGGCGTCGACATGCCAACCGGTGTCTCCAGGTTCTTCATTTGAAGGAAAACGAATGGGAAAGGTGCCTATACTTTGAGGGGGAATCCAACGACCTTGCCCAACCAATTGATCGAATGCCTTGTGTAAACTTGCCGTGTTTGCAGCCTCAACAAAGGGCGGCTGAGCATACATGCCCAGTCGAATGACTGGTTTGGTCCAACTGGAAGAATTCTGTGGGTCAACTTGCATATCCTGCCAAAGGATGTTCCTTACCTTCTGAGCATGCTCTTGCGAAAAAGCGTTCTCAAGCTGCACAAAACCCGTGTGAATAAATTGCTCGATTTGCTCTTTAGTTAGTCCTTCCTGCATTAGTACAAACGATTATGAGAGGATGTACCTGACAGAGGCCAATGAATGACCACTAAGACAAGACAAGTATGGCGTCCACTAGTAGTAATAAAATCTACCAGTACCAACCGTATTTGTCTACTCTGAAAGGTATAAATTTATAAATTTCCTATGTGAAGCCAATAGGGAACTAGGCCTTTTAAAAAGGCATGATGTTAGGGTAACATCAGGAAGGGGCACTATAACATGGGTGTCATCCTCATGGAGCAAAGCTACTACTTAATTGTTATCGGCAACTAGGGTTACTACGGTCCAGTAACGAGCAGCGTTTGTTTTAGCGAGTTTATACACTCAAACAGTATGATAGCCAAAGTACGAGTCTTCAGGCTACGTATTGTTTCAAAAATTGCCCGTTTTGCGAAACGGTTGTTGCTTCTGATAATCCTGTTCCTGAGAGCTGCTATCTCAAATTGTCATCTCAACAATCAACGTTTCGTTTTCAGTCACT
The DNA here is from genome assembly GCF_011742925.1 of Fibrivirga algicola. Classification (GTDB taxonomy): domain Bacteria; phylum Bacteroidota; class Bacteroidia; order Cytophagales; family Spirosomataceae; genus Fibrella; species Fibrella algicola. Next base: position 1,238,225 of record NZ_WAEL01000001.1, on the reverse strand, counting down.
GGTTGAGTTAGCAATACACACGATTAGTGTTTGGCCAATCGCTTGCTGATCGCCAAGTGATCGCGACGTTTCATACGACGTGGCAAACGCACGCGAATTGTATTATCCCCGGGTGGGTTTCAGACGACGTAGTATGTTAATGAACTATTTCAAGATATAGCCGATGACATCCATTAGGCTAGGTTTTCTCGTCCGTAAAAGAGTCTACAGTGTGTTCGCCTGTTCGAGCGTTTTTGAGGCATGAGGCTTACTTACCGCAACTGCGGAGCTAATTGACAAACTCGTTAGCCAGCCATACCCTAAATTTCGTGCAGCTTTGGGGTATAGCTCCTCCCCTTACTAATAGTTTTCGTACACGAACCGTGTAGTTTGACCGCGTAAATATCTCTCCACTAGAAGGCCATCCTGGTAGGTGTTGGTTGTCACATAAGTTTCGGTGTAAGCATCCGAAGGGTAGAGGCCGGTAAGTTGATCGGATATCGAGTATGTATCAAGAACAAAATTGTTAGGACTGTTACTAGCCCCTCCCCCTCCGAAGAGTCGATACACTACACTTGGTATGCTATAGTACGGATTAGCTCCCTGGTCATAGACATAAGTAGCTTTTCTCCGAGACGAAGCGGGTGGAGTTGGCCTACGGGCGTCAATTAAGGTTTGTACACCAGTTGTGATTTATTCCTAGCGTCAAACTCGTATATATTCGTGTTGGTCGACGATAAACTGCCATTGGCGTAAGATTCAGAGATTTGACTAGAGACCCGATTTTGGGAATCGTAAAGGAAGGTCGTGATAGATTCGCCATTTGAGGGGTATTTAACGTAGTGGAGATTATACAACAAGAGCAAATAGACAACCGATTATCAACTACCCTACTATTTTACAACGTTATGTACCATCGCATTGTCAAAAAGATCGTCCTTCAGAATTTCGAGCGGTTAAGTCACGGAGACTACGAATCAATGTTGAAAGGCATATCGCCTTCGATTACCCATACGTTCAGTGGCAAACATACGCTGGGGGGCACTCGTCATAGTATTCCAGCCATGCGAGAATGGTTTGCTCGCTTATTTCGGCTTTTCCCTGGATTGAACTTTGAGATCCGCAGTGTGGCTGTCAGTGGCTGGCCCTGGATGACAACGATTGCCGTCGAATGGACAGACCGGGCAACCCCGGCTGATGGATCAAGCTATGTCAATGAGGGGCTACATCTGATAAAAATGCGCTGGGGCAAAGTGGTGTATTTGCGAGCCTACTTAGATACGGCAGTTCTAATCGCCACGTGCGAAGGGTTGGCTGCCTATGGCATTAGTGAAGCCTTGGCAGCTCCTATCGAAGATTAAGTCTGTTAGCCACAGAATTCCTTAACATATCACCACTTATATAACAAAAATGAGCGATACTCTATTCTGGTAATAGTCTGTATATTATAGATCTTATTTTATCCAAAGGTTATGAGAAAGTTCATTTCTGTAATTGCTGTTCTAGTTGGTTTTCTATCCACAGTTCAAATGTGTAGATCGAAAGAGAATGTCAGTTCAGCCATGATTAATTCCTCTTGTTTTACTGAGGAGTCATTAAAGAATATTACTTGGCAAAATCACAAATTAGACTTCTTTCAACAGCATTATGAGGAAAGTATAGAAATAACAGTGAGATACTACGACAACGACTATTTCCTAGTTGTTGAAAATAAGAACAGCAGTTCATTTGAAGATATACTAACCATTTTTGACTGTTCTGGCAATTTGATTGATATTGGGGGAGTTGATGACCATATCCGCTTTCATGATCATTCAAAAAAAGTGGAGTACTATTAGAATAAAGCTGTAGATTGTACTTTTCCAATCAGGTCAGTATTCATTTTTGAAGTTTACTTATTGTTTAAGTCGAATAACATAAGTGTAGTTATAGATCCCGTCTAGGAAATATACAAATGTCTAACCATCAGCTAGTTTGTACATTTCCCAGACGAGCTCTGTAACTAAGAATATGTTATGAGACTATTCCCTGTAATGTATCAAAATGCTTCTGACTGTTAAACTAGAAAATGTCCTAAATTATAAGTTATACAAGCCTCTTTTCAGCCATAACTATTTTTTTGAGGTATGAATTAGATAAGGCCGGTTTGTAGGGCAGTAGCTCATTAACGAAAAGAGCATAATCACCTTTCTGCCAGTAAGCATCTGCCTTATTTAAAGCAAAGCTCATTTGCATGGTAAAGTTGTAGGCTTCGTTTTGCTTGTCTTTCCATTTCAAAGACTTTTTATAAAAGTCCTGATTGTCAACCAAAAGGGTTTTGTTCTCGTTAATTATAGAATTGATTTGATCTAGATAGGCTTCTGTTGATTTAGAGGAAATCGACAATCCTAAGAGATTATGAATATCGTTAAAGCTCAATTCATCTTCACTACTCTCCTTAGTGCCGAAGTACACTTCCAAGCCAGGTAAGCTGTAATGAAACCGAATTCTTATAAATGTTTGCTGTGTTTCGAGTTCAATATTCCCTTTTGATTCTTTGCAGACCTTAAACCCAATTGACTCAAGAAATGGCAGATTGACTCGTCTGATCGCTTGTTCTAGAGTGCTATAATCCATATAGAGTCGGCTATTTTTATTGTATAAGCGTGGTTATGTTATTCGACTATCCATAAAACTCGGTGGTAAGTCTATCTATTATCGAATCTACTTTACGTCCAAAACTTGTATGAATGCTGTTAATAGTTCCTTTGGCTCTTCTAGTTTCTGCTAATTCCATCATAAAGTTGTCGAATTGCCTAAGAGGAATAAGGAGTTCAACTTTATCATGTTGACAAAAAAGGTTCTCTTGATGAAATATGTAGTCGAAGTTATTGTGCTGGATAAAACAGCTTTTTACAGTGTTATATTCATCATTAGAGAGTTTTATAGCAACCTTCTTCATCTGTTTTATAAGCGTGAATATGTTAAGAAAATCAAAATAGAATATGACTTCTATGAACGTAAGGAACAATATAATATTATTTATATAATGAGCTACTTTTGACTTCTGTGATTAAATAATTAAGTAACTCCAGGAAGGACACTTTAGCAAAATTTTGATTAAGTCTATAATAGCTAACAATTTGCTCACTACTGTTTAATACTTGATTCTTTAAATTTTCAAGCTGTTTCAGTAAACCTACTTTATCAAGTTCTTGAACGACTTTAGCGATGTTGTCCGGCCAAAGATCAAATGCATAAATACCACAACAGGCTATCATACATACCGTTTCTGCTTTATTCCAGAATTGCCCCAAAGGGTCTTTGGCATTAGCATATTTGAGCATGACATCGTCAGAGTAACTACCTAGAAAGGCATCTACCTCTAATACAGGGCTGCTGTCGTAATCAAATTCAAGTAATATTATTTCCTTGTCAGGACCAATCAATAATCTTTCTCGTTCAGTCATTCGTGCCATGTACAAACTTTATCGTTGTTATATAAGTAATAGTTATATTAAGCTTGAAAGCACCCGCTTCTTTTCGCAGGCCAGCTCAACGGAGAGCCAAGGTAGACTTAATACGGCGGATCGTAGTAAGTAGTTTATAGTAGTTAGTCCATCTTTTCAATACGATCAATTTTCAATGCGTATTCACGGTCTGGAATGAAAGTAGTAAGCGAGTCAACCTCATAAATTTGCCCCCAGATGCGATATTTTTGATTAGGGTTGTAGTCGGGAGCTTTGGCCTGTTGTTGAGCAAAAGCAGCCAGTTTCTCCTGTTCGCCATCGCACATAAACAGCAACGTTATCTTCTTGGGAGTTCCGGCAAATGGCTCGCTATCATAAACAATTTCATTGAGGGTTAAGAACGGATCATCCTGAGTTAGTCTCCCGACTGAAACGCCATTTAATCGGGCTGCCAATCGTGGAATGGCTGCTTCTAACTGGCTGCAACAGTCTTTACACGCAACGCGAAACAATAAATAAAAGAACACTAGCGAATCAGTTTAGATAGCCTTATTTAAGTCGCTCAATGCGGTCAATGTAAATAAACCGTACTGGTTCCCGGCGCCCCCGTGTAGATACGTCCCCAAACCCGGTAGTCCGGTTTAAAGGTGGTGTCTCTGGTAATAACGGCTGGCGATAAGGAGAGTCCTTTCACCTTGTCATGACACAGGTCACAGATCTCAGCAACTCTATTGTAGAACGGTTTGCCGCTCCTACTGGATACCCCTCTGTCAAAGCCAAGCCCCCGGTCGCTATCATACGGAGGGCCACCAAGTACAACAGGTTCCCCTACTACCGTCTCCTCATACTCAAAAATGAACTTAGGCGACTTGTTGCAACAAGTACCGTCACTGCATCCGCTTTGAGTTGGTTCTTTGACCACAGTGGGCTGGTCGGGCTGAAAAACCACCTCGTCCTTACAGCCCAGACCCACACAGAGCCTAATGATACTCAGCGCCACAGCGCGCGGACAATAATGGACCATTTTCATCGTCGAAATTTGTTGAGTAGCTCTAAGTGACACCCTTTCATGCGCTCACGAGATTTTCTCTCCTATGTTGTCAATTGCCATTGGTCGCACATCCACAGGCACTTTATTACAGGAACCACAACCACGCAAAGCCGACTCGTACAAATCCAAGCTATAATTGTTTTCGACGAATGGCGGTTAGCTCAATGGTGGGTAGTTCGTAATCTGTTTCAGTGCCATCGTATGCTGAGGGTTCAATAACTGGCTTGAGTACCAAAGAGGTAACACCGCTAAAAATAACCGGGGCACCATACGTCCTGCCTAGCATATACTGCCGCAGGCTATCGGGAAAATTAGTGACCAGGTAGCGACGAAGCGTTGCCGACGACTCGTCGCCATCTTCGAGGATGTATTGCGATGGGCCTCCTCGCGTAGTAGTCTTGGCGTGAACCATACCCACCTGATTCGTATAAGTTGGTGCGGGTTGTGGTTCCTGTGTTCGGCAACTGCCTAGCAAAGCGATGAGGACCATGAGTCGTAGTGGACACATAAAGGCGTTCTTTCTGGCTTGACCCATCCTCGCCCGCAAGCGTTAGTATGCTCTAGCTACCTCACTCAATAAGTTAAGTACGTACGCTGTCAACCGAAACGTAAAACGCCCACTGACTTGGATGGGTCACCCAACGCCACGAAGGGCTGATGGCCGAAAGTTAAGCCAAACACAGGTACGTTACCACGACCTTTTCACCCTTCGCTTGTTGGGCTGCTGCGTCGCACTCCGCGTGATTCCTGTCAGAGGTAAGTGGACCCAAGCAGAGCTAATACACTTAAGATCTTGCTCGTTGAGCTTTGAGTCCACTATAGAGGCCTAACAACCAATAGCCAACCAAAACCAAATAGCCAAGCCAATAATAGGGCAACAACTCAGGAACAAATCGCCCAACCAGTAGCTGCAAAGGGTTCCAGTTAAGTGCAAGGCATATAATCAGCAGCAGTAATAGAGGGATAACCGATGTCCCAATTATAGTGTAGTGTTTCCTAGTCATAGTGTACTGGTCAGGATTTATCTCACTCGTCTAATCTCTCCTACGTACGTTGCCTTGTCGGCCGAAACGCTTTTTATACGTGCTGTCCACCAGACTTTGGCCTGTCAACAGGCACGTGGCAAACCTAAAAATAGCACTCATTGTCAATTTGTTACCTTGTCAGACGTAACGTGCCGACGCCACTTACATGACTGAATCACCCAACGCCCCAGAGGGCTGATGGTGAACACAAGATAAGCCAAAACGCAGGTACGTGACAACCTTTACACCCTCTGCTTCGTTGGGTGTCGCGTTGAACGCTCCAGCAGTTTCCTGTCCGAGGTAAGTGGACCCCGCAGCGCTAACCACAAACGCACATAACCGCTGAAACCGAGAGAGGCCGAGCCAAGCAAGCCGAGGCTGTCAGGCGGTGGCGCTCAGGTACGTTACTGTGTCGGCTGAAATGCATTTTGATCGTTCTGTCCAGCGGTGACCAATCTGTCGCCAGGTACATTGCACATCCACAAAAACGCGCTGTCAAACGGCCATTAACCTCTCAACCAGAACACGAAACACCAACAAAAGAACGCTCATCACCAAGTCGTTATACTGTCGCAAGTAACGTGGAACGGCCGCTTAAATGGGCCACCCAACGCCCCAGAGGGCTGATGGATGAGCGCGCTACGTTACTGAACACAAATCACTTCCAACCTTACACCCTCATTGGGTTAGGCTGCAAACCCGCCCTCGGGATGGGCTCCCTGTCGCCCGCAACACGCCATTTTATCGCTATTTGAGCAGATACTTAATTTTAGTGCTTCCCCAGGTAGTATCTTGCTCGAAAACTCTTAAGGTTTTGTCGAATTGAACTTCTACAACATTTTTACTAATCCATTTTACGGAAACAGCTTCTCTGTAACTTTCTAACGTAGGCTTACCATCTGCCACAAAGATATTGCCCGTTTCATTATCAGTTAGATTATCCTCTTTACTACGTAGCAAAAGTTGAACCGACGTTGCTGTGGTAGCCCCACAGTCTCTAGTAAAAAGAAACAGGCTTAGTTTATCATCGTCGCTGTTCAAAGCTGAAATTAACTCGTTTTCGCAGTCAGATTTTAGTATACAAGATTGAAGAAAAGCAAAAAATAGCAATCCGAAAATCTTGGTCTTCATTTCATAACTAATCTAACTGGTGAACAAATATCTCGTGTCGACCGAAACCCGACCACTACGCTGTTTTTCAGCTTTTTGGCATCACCCAACGGCCCAAGGGGTTGATGGTGGTTGAGATCACTCAAAACTACAAGCATAGCGTCCAACCTTTACACCCCTTGCTGGTTGGGCTGCTTGGCTTCCTACGGAACGTGCTCCCTGTCGCCGGGAAGCTGACCCGTGCGGAGCGGACAACAACGCACGAATCCGATGAATTGGATAAACAGGAGCCCTAAGCCGTTTACTGTGGCCGTTCCCTCGCAAAAAGAAATAATATTGTATCATATAGGTTCATTAGCCAGTTAACTCTATTGGCATTGATTTCTTACTGGCAACCCAGTTACGTGGCTGTTCCGATCAGCTCTTGGGATAGACTGTTTTAGACTGCTGAGTTTTACTTAGTTCACCTTTTAATATTACAATCATGGATTGTTCCGAAAAAACGCCCCGCCGGGTGTTCTTTAAAAAATCGCTAACTAACACACTCCTCCTGAGTGCTGGTTTACCTGCATTTACTTCCCTATTACAGTCGGCTGGTATTGAAACTGGTGTTAGCGCATTAGGTCAGGTTCCCCAGGCAACCAACGAAAAAGAATTTCGGCAGGGGGTCATTGGTCCCGCCGAACTTTCGCTGGCTACCAGCCAAATAGCCGTGAGCAAAGCCACTCAGAAAAATGCGAAGGAGTTTGCTGGGTTTGAACTGGAGGAAGCCAAGTCAGTAACGAGTGTGCTGAAAGATTTGGGTACACCTGTACCGGCTATGGATGCAAAAGCACAGGCTACGCTCAACAAAATCAAGACGACAGCCAAAGGAACGGCTTTTGACAAAGCATATATACAGGCGCAACTCGAAAATCATGAGTTTCTACGTGATCTGGCTCAGAATTACCTGAAAAATTCGACAGGTAAAACAGGTGCAGCTGAAAGTCAGACCCGGCATCTGGCAACATTGGCACTTGCTGTTTTTAAAGAACATGTTGCGATAACACGCCGGATTCTGGGTGAATTAGGTGGAGCGTAGATTTTTACACCGAGCGTGCGAAGCACAAATCTTGCTTGTCGGGGCGGTTGGCTTGTCAGCCGAAACCCCAAAATGGAAGCCCAAAACCCGCCCAACTGGGGCGTTCAATCTATCGCACGAAACGCCGAAATGGAAGCCAAACGCTACCCTCCGGGACGTACCGCCTGTCGACCGAAGCCCGCAAACACGCACTTGATGGCCGATGCACCCAACACCCACAAGGGCTGATGGAAGTCGCTTTACTCTGGGCAAGATACGTGCCTTTGACCTTTTCACCCTTGTTTGAGTTGGGTGTCACGTTGAACGCGCCGAGTGATTCCTGTCAGAGGTAAGTGGAACCAAGCAACGCTAACCAACCAAACACACAACCAAATAGCCGGAGCCTATCAAGTGGTGAATTGTAGGTGCGTTGCCCTCTCGCACGAAACACATTTTATTTCCTTGTGACACCTAGACTAGGCGTTTAATTGTATTATTCCCAGAAACCGTATCTAGCAGTAGTTATGTTATGTGACTGATAGGTGATTCTGTTTTGATCGGACGCAATTACTCATCTTAGAAATATACCGTGTTAAGGTAGAGTTTTATTTTTCTTTTGACGGTTTATAATGCTGTAGCATAACGCCGAGGTCTAACTCCCTATTTTGAGTCAGCGTAAGCTTAGTCAGCGGCATTCCATCCTGAAAAAACCGCTTTCCACTACCCATAATGATGGGATGAATCCAGAACACATATTCATCAATTAAGTCGGTTTCCATTAATGAATGAACTAAACTAGCGCTGCCATCTAACAAAATCTGCTGCCCAGCCTGCTGCTTAAGTTCCCTAACTGCCCCGACAATGTCGCCTTTGAGAATAGTTGTGTTGTGCCAGTCAGCTTTTTCTAATGAATTAGAAGCCACATATTTTGGTACTTCATTGAGCTTGTCAGCAATGCCCATTTCATTATGATGTAAAGCTGACCAGTAAGGGGCTAACATTTCATAACTCGAACGGCCAAGCAAGATGGCATCAGAGTCCCGAGTTATTTCTTGAATAGAGGCATTACGCGCTTCGCTTTGGAAGGGATTAAACCATTGTTCCATTGAATCACCATCAAAGACCCCATCCAAGCTCATCCATGCTTTCACGACCAGTCGTCTCATGTTTTTGAAGTCTATTTTTTGCTGTTACATAAGTGCGATTATGATGAGTTAAAGGCGCCATAAAAATAAAACCTTTTTTGTTCTTTCTACGGTGGTTTGACCTGTCGCCAGATAGGTTGCCTACCAGCCCCAACGTGCTGTCAAACAGAATTCAGATTGTCAACAAGTACGTGGAAACCCTACAAAGAACGCTCACTGTCAAGTCTTTACCCTGTCGCCGGTAACGTGAAACACCCACTGACATGATTGAATCACCCAACACCCCGAAGGGCTGATGGCCATAAGATAAGCCAAACGCAGGTACGTGGCCTTGACCTTTTCACCCTTCGCTTGTTGGGCTGCCGCTTTGGCCTGATCGCATCTTTCCTGTCACAGGTAAGTGGACCCCGCAGAGCTAACCAACAACGCACAAACCGAACAAGAAGACACTGAGAATTAATATTTTAGGGTACGAGTGCTCTAATAAATGAGAGCAAAAAAACTCCCACAAGACTCAACCAAAAAGCTTTGACACTAGCTATAGCATGCTTTTGCAATGTTTTTTCTTCTGATGAAAGTAAATCAACTGGGTAAACGAAGCTAAATGGCAATGCAATTTTGAACCACAACAAAGGCGACGTCAACGGGAGCGTCAAAAAAGAGTTGTCGGCCAAGTTACGCCTTCGCATTTCAAGTGCATATTGAAAATACACTTTACAGTAAAATGCGCTTGTGAGCGTAATCAGACAAACTCCACCTAAAATCATGAAGGCATATTCAATCATAATTTTCTAACTGTCTTAGCTTGCCCAAATGGGGGCGTTTCTTTTCGCCTAGTACGTGGCAGACCAGCCAAAACGCGCTGTCAAACGGTGATTAACCTGTCGACTGGAGGCGAAACGATAGCAAATAACGCTCACTATCAACTTGTCATCCTGTCGACCGATACGTGAAATACCCACTTGCATAATCGAATCACCCAACATCCGCAAAGGCTGATGGTACAAGCAAGATAGATCACAATCAGGTACGTTACGCCTTTACACCTTTGCCTGCGTTGGGCTGCCGCACTGGCCTATCCGAGTGATGCCTGTCAGAGGTAAGTGGACTAAGCAGCGCTGATAACAATGCACATCATTTGCATAATTAAAACTTCCACCAAGGCTTCTGTTTGACTGGTGTACCATCTGAATTATAATAACGACTATAACTACCGCCTGTGACCTTTTTAGTCGTCAAGTTTAATGCAAAACCAACCCATTCATCATTATCTTCCATTGGATCGTAGGACTTACCATGAAGTACTTCCCCTTCCATGTATAAATCCTTGATGCCATCCCACGATATTCTTTCAGACTTCCATAGTTGACCCTCAGCATTAATAATTACAATATCCGTATCTGTAGCGGCAATTATTTCCTGCTTAGTAACCATAAGGGCCGCTGTAATTGTGGCTTCAAAAGTAGCTATCGGCTTAGTGAAATTTCGATTCATTACGTATCCGCTACCACCGGCAATGACAACGGTTATATCTGTAGCTGGAAAGTCAAAGACTTCACTGAAATCAGTCCAGCCCAGATTAAAATTAGCAACCCAGGTGTTTCCATCCGACTTAAAGAAACGGATAACCAATCCCTCACTAAAGGGACTAATAAAAGGTTGTTCAACTTGAGTAACAGGGATATACATAGGCCCGTAAGCGGGTAATCCCTTCAAAACCTCATATCTTTTTTCCTCTATTTCCATCCTAAAAACTAATGAGGAGATTGGCTTGTCAGTGCTGGGTACGTGGCAAACCAGCTAAGACGCGCTGTCGAACGGTCATTGACCTGTCGCACGAAACGCGAAATACCAATAAAATAACGTTCATTATCAATTCGTTACCCTGTCGACCGAGACGCGCCTACGCCACCTGCATGGCCGAGTCACCCAACGCCACAGAGGGCTGATGGTGAACACAAGATAAGCCAAAACGCAGGTACGTGACAACCTTTACACCCTCTGCTTCGTTGGGGGCCACTCAGGCTAGCCGGACAGTTTCCTGTCAGAGGTCAGTGGACCAAGCAAAGCTAAACACCATATCTAGGTTTCCATAAAACGAAATTTTCAATTCCGTCATCAGTTTGTTCATCAACCAATTGCCAGTTTAGGTACGTTGCAATTTGTATCAGAACGGTTTGAACAATCTGAAAATCTATAGTAGGATCTTTAGCACAGACGATTGAGACCAAGTTCGTACGTATACCGCTGTCAAGCGATGACCAACTATGAATCTGGTCAGCAGACAGAAGGGTGATGTCAGAAAATACCCTAAACTGCTTACTATTCGTAAAAGAAAACTTCCCCTTTTGCTCGAATTGAGGCAAAGACTTAATAAAATCAGTCAGTTGCTGAGTATCAAAATCAACGCTAAGTTGTTCGTCGTGGTAAATATTGAGGTAGTAGTATCGATCTGACCACATGAATTACAAAGAGAAAAATAGCTGTATCCGTCCCCGGTAATTGTAGAGATCATAATTAATATACGTGTCGACCATAACCCCGTCCACTAGATGTTAACCTGTCAACAGGTACGTGAAAAACCGACAAAAAAACGCTCGCTATCAATTCGTTGTCCTGTCGCGCGTAACGCGAAATACCCGCTTGCATGGACGAATCACCTAACGTCTGCAAAGGCTGATGGTGCACCGCAAGATAGAGCAGACTCAGGTACGTTACACCTTTTCAACTTTGCCTTTGTTGGGTGCCGGTCAGGCTAGCCGGGCAGTTTCCTGTCCGAGGTAAGTGGACCCCGCAGAGTTAAACAATAACGCACAATCTGCTGAAGCCGAGGTTATCGAACGGTGGTACGTGACCTGTTGCACGAAACTAGAATGCCCAGTTACATGCTTGAAACTACCCAACTCTCAAGTCTCGGTTTTCTAATAAATTGTGTAATCAAGAAGGAAAGAGATAGAGTAATCCATAGCCAATACTCATACTTGAATGCCCAGAAAATGAAAGGAGAAATCATCAAAAGCCATTCAAACAAAATCACCTTCAATACATTCAGTTGAGTGAATTCAAAGCACAGAATATCCAGTATGATTAAAACTGCGTAAAAGCCTATTATGACCATTGGCCCGTATAGCATGAATAAGAATAGAGTTGATACGGGTATTATTGCTATGGTTGTCGTCCATGAATTAGACTCTTCAGAAAGTCCTGTCGCCTTAAATAAAAGCAATGTGAGGCAAGTCGTGATATAGAAACCGACTAAGTGAATCCAGTTAGTTAGAATGATCCGTAACAGCTTTTTCAAGGGTTAACGTGCAGTGAAATTGTGATTATATAAATAGGACAAAAGCAAGGGCAGGTAGGGGGCATCTCGCACAACACCCCAGAGGGTCGATGGTGAACGAAAAATAAGCCAAAACTCAGGTACGTGACAACCTTTACACCCTCTGCTTCGTTGGGTGCCGCTAAGGCTAGCCGGACAGTTTCCTGTCCAACGCGAGTGGACCTAAGCGACGCTAATACACTTAAGATCTTTCTCGTTGAGCTTTGAGTCCACTATAGAGGCCTAACAACCAATAGCCAACCAAAACCAAGTAGCCAAGCCAATAATAGGGCAACAACTCAGGAACGAATCGCCCAACGAACAATAGCATGGGATTCCATTTAAGTGCAAGGCATATAATCAGCAACAGCAGTAGAGGGATACTGGATGTCCCAATTATAGTGTACTGTTTCCTAGTCATGGTGTACTGGTCAGGATTTATCTCACTCGTCTAAGCTCTCCTATGTACGTTGCCTTGTCGGCCGAAACGCTTTTTCTACGTGCTGTTCACCAGACTTTGGCCAGTCAACAGGCACGTGGTAAACCTGCAAGAAAAGCACTCATTGTCAATACGTTATCCTGTCTCACGTAACGTGAAACGCTCATTGACATGATTGATTCGCCCAACAACCACAAGGGCTGATGGTGGCTACAAGATAAGCCAAACTCAGGTACGTGCCCCTGACCTTTTCACCCTTGTTTTCGTTGGGTGCCGCTTAGCACTTCGAGAGTTTCCTGTCCATCGCGAGTGGACCCCGCAGAGCTGACCAATAACGCACATAGCCATTTAAAGAAACTTAATCCTTTTGTAAAACGCTTCAAATTTGGCTATATTTTTATCATAAGTGCCAGGAGTTGCCATGAAATTCACAACATAACCGATACCATTATTAAATACGAAATAAGATTTGCCTTTGTACTTATTTTTATTAACTGTTGAGTAGATAAGTCTTGCATTTTCACTCGTACTATCAATTTCAAGTGCATGCTTTGTTGGATCTACTCTCAGATACTCTGCTAAAATTAATTGACTAACAGAATTGATATCTTTTCTACGATAAGCGGTAATCGAAATTGAATTCTCAATAGTGGTTTTCTCTAACTCGCTGTAAACTACCGGTAGTCCCCAGTCTACAGTTGATTTCTGATTAACGGTGTCATTGATTATTTTTCTATACAGTTTCCAATCATTGGGTGTCTCAACACTAAAACGATATGAAATATTCGCATATTCTTTAGACTCATTAATACTAACCTGATTCTTTGGTTGACCCTGCCCACAAGCTTGAAAAAAGAAAGCACAGCTCACTAAAGCACAAAGCATCGTTTTTTTCATAATGATTTAAAAATTACATGTCGTCCCTTGAGTTAATTGATAATAAACTGAGGCTGTCGAACATAAATGCTCAGGGCGTTGCTCTGTCGCATAAAACGCATATTACTCGTTCTGTCTAGCGGTGACCGACTTGTCAACACCTACCTGATAAACCTACACATGTCATTAATTATCAATTCTTTATCCTGTCGCACGATACGTGAAACGCCCGCCGACATGAACGGGCCACCCAACGACCACAAGGGCTGATGGCCGAAACACTACTGAACGCAAATAACGTGCCCTTGACCTTTTCACCCTTGTCTCCGTTGGGTGTCGCGTTGAACGCGACGAGTGATGCCTGTCAGAGGTAAGTGGACCCCGCAGCGCTAACCAACAACACCAGTAGTTAGCAGTAAATCCACCAAATCAGACAACGAATCTGCAATCTTAACTTGCGGAAATGGCAAATAACCATAAGAACTGGGCTCCCACCAATTCACTAAATAAATACCACTAATTACGCTGGCTTTCGGTATACAGACGTAGTCTCTTCCAACAACATCATACGCGATCGGATGAAAGTGGTTGATGAAATAATCCTTACTATCCATGTCGTAATCCGTCAAATCTCTTACCTAGGCGTTAGCAAAATCTATACACTCTTGAACAGCACCTAATGAGGCTAAATGATAAAAGTAGAGCGATATAAATTCTTCGTCATCACCTACTCGTAATTTGTATTCGTTGTAAGACGGGATTTTAAGTTCATAGTTTTCAAACTTTATTCCATTTGACCACAGCAGAAAGTCACGGTACTCTTCGTCTATCGGTCCATAAACATCTTCAAATTTGTCGATTTCTTCAGGTAAGCAACCCGCGTTAGAGACAGCACTCTTTAATTGATGAATTTTACTTGTTAGCTCATTCATTTTTATTCCGCCTTTTAATGAGCTTTGGCCTGTCGCAAAGTACAGTGCTTAATCTGTCAAAACACGCTGTCGGACGGATTTTAGCCTGTCTGACTAAACGCGATCCGCCAGCAAAAAACGCTCACTATCAATTCGTTATCTTGTCGAACGACACGTGAAATGCCCATTGACATGATTGAATCACCCAACGCCCCCATGTGTTGATGGCGAGGAACGAGCCTTTACATACATGGCCGGTTGGGCTGTCCGCTTTCCTTCGGGACGTGCTACCTGTCGCCCGGAAGTTACCTCACGCAGCTAGGCACTAACACATGCAATAACTTTTTAAATTGGACTAACATTTAAGTACTACTTGTCAGCCGAAATCATTCATGAGTTATCCACTCCAATATTTGCGGAATGTCATTATAGTCATTCAACCACAGTGTGCCAACCCCCATATCCTTAAATAGCCTACGGTCATATTTATGAGCTTGTTTTAACATCGTTTCAATAGCATCGGTTAGCGAAACGTTTGACTTTATTTCTCCTTCCCCTACTCGTGCTCTAATTTCTTGGGCTCTTGCCTCTATCTCCGACTTTGCTTGTTCCAGCTCTTCTGCAGATAACACATAATCTTTCCGTAACACATAATGGACTGTTTTTCTTTTATTTAGACAAGTGCCATCAAGTAATCGCCTAAGATTAGGATCTGACATTGATAAGCCAACAAAGAGAACTGTATAATTCCTAAGGTAATTAGTTAATTCTGAAACAGCCCAATGCAACTGACTGAAAGTTAATTTATTAAACTCATCCTCAGTAAAAATTAGCTCTGAATCCAGCTTGGAACTATTATTTGGCAAATAACCATTTACGTGAATTATAGAAAGATTTTTATTTATAACTCGTGAATTCTTATATACAGGATTCACTCCAATACCTCTTTCAGTAAGCATCTTTTCAAGCAAATTATCAAAATTGAAATTCACAATTGCAGGAAAGGCTCGTTCCCTATTTTCACCTTCGTTTGCTTCAATAATTCTTACCAAAGCGGCCAAAGTAGTATCACCTTGTACATCAGGTCTGTAAGTTCGATATAAAGCGTCTCTTATTACACGCCTATATTCATTCACTTGCTGTTTGACATCTGATAGATGGCCATGATTATCTATTTGATATCGAATTACACGTGCAAGAAGAGTTGGAGAAAAACCAAGTTTGTCTGATAACCAAGAGGCTAAGGCAGGCCTATACGCAGGGAAAAAATACTCGTATCTTTCATCTGCTCTATTTATTAATATGTTAGTAACTAAATCTTTCCATGTGGGAATACCATAAGGTAATGATACACCTGCACCTAAAAATAAGACTAGACGTCGCTCTTTATATGCTTCTTTTAAATCATTAAGGTATTTCAACCTAAGCCTACTACTTGAGCCGATTTGAATTCTTTCAGAACCACTATTATAAGTATTCATAATTATTGTTGCGAATTTAGGTTTTTAGTGTATCTATACTCAACGCCAAAAAGGACTGATAATGAACGAATTACTTGCCTGAACACAAGTTCCCTCAACCCTTACACCCTTTGTCGTTGGGCTGAAAGGCGTCCTTCGGGGCGAGCATCTTGTCAGCAGTAACCACCCCATGCGGAGCGCACGACAACGCACGGTTCGAATTACACAAGCTGACCAATCCTCGAGTGCCCGCAATAATTTAAGTATTCTTCCTAAGTTCAAGATACTCTTTACCTCTTTCTGTTATGGCGAAATAATCTTTCAAATTACCTTTTTGTGGCATCTCACGAATGCCTTTGCCGGGGAAATTATTTATCAGGCCGAAGGATCGCAAACGCCTTAACTCAAGCTCAAAGTATGAAGCCTTATCAAAAAGAAATGGATCGTTTTTAGACAATTTTTCAAGATGTGTAAGTTCAGCTTCCGTAACAAAATTAGTAATCAGAAACTTAAGAGTTTCTATTTCAGACTTCTGTCTTTCCTGTTCACTTTTCTGCTCCTCAACTTTTGATGAGAGAATGTGAATTTCCCTCTCAATTTCCACTGGGCCAAACTTTGCTTTTATTATTCTTGATTCTGAAAATTGCTCTAAAATTTTCAATAGTGGATTACGAAAAAACAACAGTGAAATAAGTCCAACTATTGGCCAAGATAATAATATTGCACCTAATACCTTAACCCATTCAAGTAATGATTTTGAATCCATATTAGATCAGTGCTATTTGGTTTACATATTTATAGCTTTTCAATTGAGCGGTCTGGCGTAACTCCGTCGCGGCTCGTGTCAAACGAAACCCGCCCAACTCTTCTAAACCTACCTGACCGGGGCGCTCAAATTGTCACACGGAAATCGGAAATGGAAGCCTAAAACTGACCTCTCGGACGTGCCACCTGTCGCCCGAAGCCGGAAATGGAAGCCACAAATGGACCGGTCACCCAACGCCTGCAAGGGCTGATGGTGCACCACAAGATAAGCCACAACCCCACACGTTACACCTTTACAACCTTGCCCTTGTTGGGTGAATTCATGGCGCGACGGACAGTGTCCTGTCCACCGCGAGTGGACCCCGCAAAGCTGACCAACAACACACAAAACCGAATAAACCGAGAGAGGCCGAAGCAAAGAAGCCGAGGCTGTCAAACGGTGGCACTCAGGTACGTTCCAGTGTCGGCCGAAACGCGTTTGTCGACGTTCTGTCAGACGGTGATTACCCTGTCCAACCACATGTGACACGCCTGCAATAAACGCGCTGTCAAACGGTCATTGACCTGTCGACCGGAACGCGAAATTCAAATAAAAAGAACGCTCACTATCAATTAGTTATCCTGTTGCCCGGTACGTGAAATACCCACTGACTTGGACGGGCCACCCAACGATCACAAGGGCTGATGGCCACAAGATAAGTCACACTCAGGTACGTTGCCTTGACCTTTTCACCCTTGTTCGTGTTGGGTGCCGCGTTGAACTATCGACCACTTTCCTGTCCGTGGTAAGTGGACCCCGCAGCGCTGACTAACAAAGCACAGTACCAAACAAGCCGAGAAAAAGCCATTTTACAATTGACTAATGATCGCCTTCAACTCGATAACGCTGTAAGCCGGATCCCGTCTATGCAGCATAGCATGGCAGTTAGGGCAAACAGGAATAAGGTCATTGATAGGATCAACTCTATAGGCCTGTCCAATTTTAGCTATTGGTTTCAGGTGATGCACATGAATAAAGCCCTCACCAACTGGCCCATACTGTGCTTCGAAGGTCATCTCGCAAACTCGGCACTTAGCACCCCAATGCTTGATACAAGCTTCGCGCGCTGCCTTATCACGTTCGTAAACATTGACATAAATCTGCTTCTTCGCCCCTTCAGTGTGCATTTTGTCGGTCGCAAACTCATCGGGGTAAAATACTGTCGAAGCAGGCTCAACGGCTGTTGTAACGTCCAGAAGAGAGGTAAGTGATTTAACAACAGACAGATCTTTCAGCTCAGCATAACCGATAAAGTTGGCAGTAGCCTGCTTCAATGCGGCAAGCAGAACTTGGTCAAGGATTGGAACTGGAGTAGCTAACTGCTTACCAGTCGCCCGAAAGATTAGGTCGCCGTAGTCATCTTCCTTGTAGGAAGAAGGCGTTAGCCTGGCAGCTAGGAAATACAGTTTGGGTTTTTGCTTTTCACTTCGGCCTGTGACGATCCAAAGTGTTTGGCCCATACTGTCAATAACGGTTTGCCGCTTATTGTACGACGCTGAATGTTCCCCGTTGAAAGTCTCCAACTCATATGGCCCCCGCTTGTCCTCATTGTGGTAAAGTAGAAAATGGCGCACGTTCTCGTATTTAAAGAAGCTAAGGGTGAAATATACAAACAAGAAGTCATATGAAATAATGGGTTCGTGCTGTCGCAGATACGTCCCCCTGTCCACTAAGATGCGATAACCTGCATACTATCAACCGGACATTGACCTGTCGCCAAGTACGCGGCCAACCTGCAAAGAACGCTCACTATCAATTTGTTATCCTGTCGCACGAGACGCGAAACGCCCACCTACATGACTGAATCACCCAACGCCTGCGAAGGCTGATGGTGGAAGCAAGATAAGCCACGATCAGGTACGTTCCACCTTTACACCTTCGCCTGGTTGGGCTGCCGTATTGGCCTAATCGTGTGATTCCTGTCCAAGGTAAGTGGACCCCGCAGCGCTAACCAACAACGCACACAACCAGACAAGCCGATAGAGGCCGAAGCTGTAAATCCGAGACTGTCAACCGTTGCACTCAGGCACGTTGCTATGTCGGTCGCAACGCTTTTGTGAACTTGCTGTCCGCCAGTAACCACAAGGATCAACGCTCTAACTCAAGGAAACGCGAGTGTTGTAAGCGCCGAAGGATCGGTTGTTGTCAAGCAGGAAAGCTACTTTCGTCTGTAAATATTGTAATAAATAGCCCCGAACAGGCCACCCAATAGCGGGTAAGCGATGACAAGAAGATAAAACTGTTTGGACCTCAGTTCTAAAAAGAAGTAAATGGCATAAACCAAATACATCGCCAGGGCAATGACTGCGCCCAAGGCTAAGTGAGATGCTCGATTGACCGGTATTTTGCTGGCAATCAGCGCATAGAGCCCTGCCAATATCCAGTAAATTAGGCCTAGATAATAGATATGGAAAGCCGTGAAAGACAGGTACTCTCTAAAAAAATCACCTACTGAATCGACATACGTTTTCTGGCTGTGAGTGATCAGAATAACGAACCTGATGGCACTGTCGATCAACAGCAGCAAAAACACCAAGCCGATTAGCTTTACAGTTTTCATTTTGTCCATTGTCGCCAATAACGTGAAACGCCCACTGACATGAACGGGTCACCCAACAACCGCAAGGGCTGATGGGATTTGCTTAGCTCACAGCAAGATACCTAACCCTGACCTTTTCACCCTTGTCTGCGTTGGGCTGCCGCGTTGAACGCTCAAAGAGTCCCCTGTCAGGGGTAAGTGGACCCCGCAACGCTAACCAACAAAGCACAAAACCAAGCAAGCCGAGAGAGGCCGAAGCCAACAGACTAGGCTGTCGAACGGTGCAAATCAGGTACGTTCCTCTGTCGGCCGGAACGCGTTTTTCAACGTGCTGTCCACGCTTGATTGACCTGTCCAACCAGGCGAGAAACGCCAGAAAAAATGCTCATCACCTAGGAATTAACTCTGTCGAATGATTGGTATACGAATGAGTATAATTATTTGAAATAACTAAAAAAGAATGTAATAATTAATGCGATTATAGGAAATAGTACTACCATATACGTTAATAATTTTAGTTGCATTGGATCGAGCATTACTCGTCGTCTAATATTTCTAAAACTAGTGATGATGACAATACTAATTACCACATAAAATAACAATGTAAACTTTTGACTACTGATTGCGTCTCTATTTACTGCTCGTAATAGTAAGAGACTTATAAAAAGTAGTTGGGCCGCTTTTCCGACGTAGTAGCTGAGGTTGCCTTTAAAAATAATCTTTTTCATGATTGTGCTGATAACCTACCAACAAACATACATTTTTACTACCCGAAGCAAGCAAAGAGCGGCCAATGCCTCGTAGAGATCAGACTAGGCCATAAGCGTTCTGTCGCCGGGATATAACTCTGTCGCCCGTTACGTGAAATATCCGCTTACTTGAACGGGCCACCCAACACCCGCAAAGGCTGATGGTGGAAGCAAGATAAGCCACGATCAGGTACATTACCCCTTTACACCTTTGCCTGCGTTGGGCTGCTTTTCAGATTACCCGACTGATTCCTGTCAGAGGTAACACGTCCACGCGAAGCGAAAATCAGATGTGTTCACCAAATGCTTTCAAGCATAATTTGCCAATCACCCAGCAAGTCAGGTAAAACACACAAGACCAGAATACAATGTTCAGCAAAATATAAAAGGCACTTGATTCAACAACTAAGCGACCCCAATCCAGAGGAAAGCTATACATAAACAGCATAACTTCTTTAAAGATGTTAGTTGACCCCCATGTGACCAAAAACATTGCCCCAAAGGTTGAAGCCAACCCATAAAAAAAAGCAAATAGGAGTGTCAAAATAAGCATGTTTCTGTGCTCCATGTCAAGACTGTCTACTGTATCGCTCGCAATCTGCATTATAAAGCCGCAGATACGTTGGCCTGTCGACCGAGACGCGAAACACCAACAAAATAACGCTCATTATCAATTACTTATCCTGTCGTACAAGACGCGAAACACCTGCTTACATGAACGGGCCACCCAACGCCACAAAGGGCTGATGGCCACAAGGTAAGTCAAACTCAGGTACGTTATTACGACCTTTTCACCCTTTGCCGGTTGGGCTGCTGTATTGGCCTAATCGCGTTTTTCCTGTCAGAGGTAAGTGGCCCCCGCAAAGCTAACCAACAACAAATAGCCGATTATATATCGGCTAAACCTAGTTGCAATTTTTGGCAATGCTCCCCCTTAGTTTACCCATAGCTTCAATAAGTGGTTGTATGCCAGTGGGGTCTCCACCTGTGCAAGGACCCCAAAAAGCTTTTTCCTCTTTGCCTGAGTTACGCACGATTATCCAGGCCGAACTGGCGTCAAAACAAACGCCCTCTTCGCCGACTTTGACTTTGCGAAGAGCTTCCTGATCGACTAGTTTTCGCAGTTCATTCCACTCCGAAGAACTAATGGGGGCTTGACACGTTTTTGACGATTGTTGACTCGGTTGGTAAACCTGCTTGTCAGCATAAACGGTTATCTTTTGCACAGCGCCTGTAAAACCGAAGATAGTGCCATACTCAATCGACGTTAGATTATCTGGCGTGATCTGAGTTTCGTTACTGCATGACAAAAACAGGATTAAAGCAGTGACCAAGAGTAAAGACTTCATAGCGTTTTTCAGTAAGGATCGTTATTGCAATTCAACAGTTGGAATCATTGAGAAACTTAACTCAGGTACGTTACCTGTTGACCACACGCGTTTGTAAGTGGTCCGTCTACCAGATTTATCTCTGTCTATAGGTACGTGACACGCCAGCAAAACGTGCTGTCGAACTGTAATTCACCCGTCGACCAAGACGCGAAACACCAGCTAAATACGTTCATTATCAATTCATTATCCTGTCGACCGAGACGCGAAACACCCACTTACTTGGACGGGCCACCCAACTCCTGCAAGGGCTGACGCGACCGATAGGGAGTGTTCACCCTTGCTCTGTTGTGGCGACGGTCCCCCGGTCTCGACCAACCTTGGCTTTAGTGTACACCCATCTAATCCGGGGGATGGGCTGACGCGATGGCCGTGCATTTTTGGGCTAGCTTGTGTTCCCTGGACAGCGAGCTGCCCGCGCCCACAAGCTAGCCCAAAAATAGGACAAAAGCAAGGGCAGGTAGGGGGCATCTCGCACAACATAATAAAGGGCGCAAGGGCACTAAACTATAAATAACTGATAATCAGCAAATATTAGTTTATCGTATCCTTTTTTACGATGCAGTCATGAGCCCTTGATTATCAGCGTTGCAATCATAGTAATATACCGGGATACAAGCAACCAGTCCCACCTAGAAAGTGAACGTCATAATTATATGATTGCATGATTTTAATAAAAAGCTTGCCGATTCGGTAGCTAGATCCCCTTAGTGCCGTTCAGAGGTGACCAAACACTATCCGGCCTTTTAAGATTGATTCACGAGTTTCTGTATGCTACCCCGGTCCTATCGGAGGTTCCCAGATTGGTACATCCAGTAATGTTCACAAGTAGGTACGCTTACCTACGTTACTGCTCATCGGATGCAGGTTGTCTACCTGGATGTGTTGGGTCAAGTCTTCGCTGTATGCTCATTTCATCAAAGGTATTTTAGAACCTACATGAAACCGTTCGCACCGGTGATAGACAACCAATCGACCAGGCCCTGCTACGCGGCTATATAGCTTCACAACAGCCTGTAACCTCCCCTTAGATCAAACCTACCTATGGGCATCAGCCTGTGGCGTAAAATCAGTAAGTAGGAATAAGCTCGATTTCTGGACACGCGGACTCTACCTTGCAGTTGTAAAATATTGCTACCACTCAAACACACTAGCAAATGGCTTCAGGAGTTTTTGCCGTCTTTGACGATATCGCTGCGTTAATGGATGATGTTGCGCTGGCAACCAACGTAGCTACCCGCAAAACGGCCGGTATACTTGGCGACGATCTGGCCGTAAATGCCGAAAAGGCAACAGGCTTTTTAGCCGAGCGGGAACTACCCATCCTGTGGTCGATTACCAAGGGCTCGCTGCTCAACAAACTCATTATCGTACCTATTGCCTTGTTATTAAATACCTTTTTTCCAGCCGCCATTACTTTTATCCTCTTAATCGGCGGTTGTTATCTGGCTTACGAAGGCGGTGAAAAGATTTTGGCCTATGCTGGCACTGTGCTACGAAAGAGTCCGCCGACAACCGCTGTAAACAAATCAGTAACACCTGCTGCTAATCAAGAGGCAGAAAAAATAAAGTCGGCGATAACCACTGATTTTATTCTGTCGGTAGAAATTGTCATCATCGCCCTGGGAGCGGTTGGCGGACAAAACACCACGGTACAGATACTGACCGTATCAGCGGTAGCCCTGCTGGCGACGGTTGGTGTGTATGGCCTGGTAGCGCTGATTGTTAGAATGGATGATGCAGGCTACAAATTAATCAAGTCTTCGGAGGGGGCAGGTATCCGCTCCAAACTAGGGCATATACTGGTCGGAGCCCTCCCGGTAATCGTCAGGATACTAAGCGTGGTAGGTACGTTGGCCCTTTTACTAGTTGCCGGGGGCATATTCGTTCATAATATACCCTATCTGCATGACTGGTCTACGGGCCTTCCGGCTTGGGTTAACGAATTTGGTATCGGTCTGGTGGTCGGATTGGCTCTAGCAGGCGTCGCTGCCCTGGTCAAGACGCTTCGCCGTTCCGATAAGGTGCCTACGCATAAGGCAATGTGACAGGCACTTGATTGCCCGATTCGCTCAGCCAACTCAGAGTTGGAGTGAATCAGGTCCTATCAGACCTGGCGGTGGTAGCACTTCCTGCTGGTGGAATAGCCCAATCTGGTTACGAAACCGTTTGGAGCGTACTAAGCTAGCATACTGGCTCGCCCGACTCTTTGTAGCCAGTCTGACAACTAACTGGTACGTTACCGAATAGCCCAGTACGACTTTATTCACCAGTAGCATCCAGATAGAGATATAAGGCGTTAATCAGTCCGTTTTCTATAATGGCAATGTCCATCCCCGTGGCAGCTGGTATTTCGTCAGCAGCCCCCAAGGCCCAGGATACGTGACTAACACCATGGTTCACTACGGCTGGCCTAGTCAGTGCAAACACGAATTGAAGCGGCCACTGATCCTGTAGACGTTTTATAAGCTCGTTAATCGGCTGATAGCCCTGGATAGCGGGGCTATCAGTCGTTTCGTAGAAAACGATGTCAGGCGCATAAATCTGATTCATGACCGCTAGGCGCTGTTGCTCATCTCGCTCACTCCACACGTTTAGTAGACTGATTTCGAGTAAAGGCACCGGTGTGGTCTGCATTGTTGATTGGTTTATCGATTCGTCAAGCTTACTGGAGTACTCAAATAAAGGTAACAGACTCTCAACAAGCTAATTATGGCCTCATTTTTCTGAGTCACCCTCAGTTCATTTGCGCTAACGGAGAATGAACGCTTAGCAACGATGTATTCATGAAGCGTGGGTAACACTCATCGCTTTTTTGTGTCATCTTTTTATAAACGTATAGGCAGTATCGTTTTGCCTTGTGTCATATCAGCTAATCCGCCAAGTTAGTTGGCAGCGGGGTCAACTTAATCTGACGGGAAGGCGACCGGGTGACTTCCTGTACTACAACTCCCCTACCGCGTTGGGTACAACACCGACACAGGCTGACTGTACGTAGGTAAATCGACACCTGGTTAAACGGTTAACCATCTACTGGTCCTGATTGCCCAATCGGATATTCCTGTCAATACAGGTAAGGGTTCTTCTGGGACAATCGCGCGTAGTTGAATCACAATTGATTAGAACAGGCTAGTTTGTCGGCGCCAGCCTGAAACTCTGCTCTACTACTAGAGAGTACAAATGCTTAGGAGTTCACGCCCCCAGCTACAGCAGACAGCCAGTGTCCCCTCCCTCAATAATTCACAAAAATTAGCTGCTTACTGCTACCGCTAGCCTGAATGAGTCACTGAGCAGACCCAAACAGAGGGGTGGCCCTCGACTACCTTTTTGCCGGGCCGGGAAGGTAGGAGGAGCGAATGCACGTAGGCCAATGACCTGTAACCAGCCGTCCAATAAATAACGACCTGACAAGCTAAGTTACGCCTGAACCAAACGGCTTCTCTACTCTTTTGACTGTTATATTGACACAATTGGCAAGCTTCCCGGTCCAGACCTCATGCGATCCGGCGGCAACCCATAAGCCGTCTGTAATTCCTTAGTTAGCGCCTGAGCACCGCTTGGGTGTGCAATTAGATTCATGAGCATTCAGTTAGATTTCCTCATTGTTAGTTCATGCCCCGAAGCATGGGGCGGCAGTGAGGAATTATGGGCGCAGGCAGCGATCCTGCTCCGGCAGGCGAATCACCGGGTTCATGTGGCCAAAACCAACGTTGATTACCGCCATCCACGTATTCAGGCTCTAGTGGCGGCGGGGTGCACCATGACCGACCTCCACCAGCTTCCCCCCTTGCTAGTGCGGTTGGGTAACCGCCTGCTACCTGTCCGGTGGCAACATCACACCCAGCAACGCGGGCAACAACGCTTAAAGCAACTGCTTAGGTCGTTTCGGCCTGCCCTGACGCTGGTGGCTCAGGGCAACAATTTCGATGGCGTTGGCTTTGCCGATGTCTGCCGTCGGGGTGGTTATCCATACGCCCTGGTAGCTCAGAAAGCGGTTCATTTTTTGTTTCCCTATGACTGGGAACGGTCGCGTATTCAGGCGGTTTATCAAGCGGCGCAAATGTGCTTTTTTGTGTCCCGCCACAACCTGGAACTGACCCAGCAGCAAATAGGCCGGGCGCTTCCTAAGGCGGTGGTGGTCTGGAATCCGGTAAATACCCGGTTACTCGAGGCCTTCAACTCCCCCGAACTACCGCTGCCAGTCTCCTGGCGACCCATCCGACTTGCCTGTGTGGCCCGACTTGATTTATTCGACAAAGGGCAGGACCTGCTGTTGACGGTGCTGGCTCGCCCTAAGTGGCGCAGTCGACCTATTCAGCTTACGCTTTACGGAGCAGGCCCACACCAGCAAGGAATCCTGGAGTTGGTACAGCTTTTGCATCTGGAGGATCGGGTGGAGCTAGCTGGCTACGCAGCCGACCCGGTAACCATCTGGCAAACCCACCAGGCACTGATTCTACCTTCACGAAGCGAGGGGCTGCCTCTTGCACTGATTGAAGCCATGCTTTGCGGGCGGCCGGCGATTGCTACCGACGCGGGGGGCGTTGCCGAACTTCTGGTGGATAACGTGACGGGTTTCCTGGCGGCTGGCACCACGGCCGATGCCATTGATCAGGCGCTGGAGCGGGCCTGGGAGCGGCAAGACGAATGGGCTCAGATTGGACAGACGGCTGCCCGGCACGTACGCGCCACCGTTCCTGCCGATGCCGCCGCCCGCTTTAGTACTCAACTGTTTGACTTGGCTCAGTGCGCCATAACCGACAACTCTGTTAGTGTATGAATGAACCATTAGTGTCCATCATTATTCCTACTTATAATCGGAGCCACCTGATTGGAAAAGCCATTCGTAGCGTACAGGCCCAGCGCTATACAAACTGGCAGCTTATCATCATCGACGATGGCTCGACCGACGGCTTGCGGGCAATGCTGGCCAATTATGACTGCCTTGAATACTACGCTCAGCCTAATCAGGGGCAGGCCGCTGCCCGCAACCGGGGGCTTGAGTTTTGCCGGGGTGAATTCATCACTTCGCTCGATTCTGATGACGAATGGCACCCTGATTTTTTGTCCGATGGGGTAGCCATGCTGTGCAAGCACCAGTTGGACTTTGTGTTTATGAACTGGGTAACCAGCAAAGGTGAAGATGGTTATACGTCTTATTTTGCCCAGCACCGCAAACGATACTGTACCCAACTGGATACCAACTGGTGGTTACTCAATCCAAAGCAGAACCGACGGCTGTTTGTGGAAACCTGCCCGTCGCCCTCTTCTTCGCTGATAATCCGCCGCCAGTCGTTTCCCAGTGGCTGGAACCCACAGATGCGCATTGCCGACGACTGGTGCATGATGCTGGATATGGTGATGAAGCAGGATTGCTATTCAGCTTTTTCGCCGCATCATTACTGGACTAAGCACATTGGCGACGATAACATATGGGATTGCCGGGACAACACACTTGTGATTCCCGACGTGGGTTTTCACGACGAACAGGTACTGGTTCAGCGGTTCAGTCATTTGCTCACCGCCCGTGAGCGGCGCGTATTTCGGCGTCGGATGGCTATTCACCATTTTCACTTTGCCTATTTTAGTTGGCGACAAGCAGTAGCTTCTTCAGTCACTGTTTGCCGCCATTTGGCCATCGCTTTTGGCTTATCGCCCACGGCCGTCAGTCAGATTGTACTAACCTGGGGCCACGAGCATGTGCAAAAGCGGTGGCGCCGGCTTAGTCTGGTCAGGAAGCTGGCGGGCGTAAAAGGGAACCGCTTAGCTCCCGTATATTCCGAAATAAGGCCGCAAAATGACCACCAAATAGCACAAGATGAAGCAGCAGTACGGCTCCAGCCAGCGCATACTGACTCAATTGAGTCAGCAGCAGAGCCAGGGGGTACAGGGTAATGTAATATTCATTTAGCAAGATGCGCTGATGAGGCACCAATACCAACGGGCGCTGGCCCCAGTAACGCCAGCGCAACCATTCCAGTACCCCGTAACCGCCCAGCGATAGCCACAACAGCGGCAAATGCAACATCGACAGTATGACACCCAAACAAGCTACTTCAATCGGAAAGAAAACCCATTGGCCCAACTGCCGGGTAGAGCGGGCTCCCACGTGGGTAACAAACGTGTGAATTCCCGACCGCCGGTCGGCTGCTTCGTCGCTCAGTTGATGCCAGAAGATGTTGCGGATGCCGCATGCCAGCGACCAACCGCCAACGGCCCACCAGAATAGCACCGGTGGGCTATAACCCGCCCAGGACCCAACCAACCCTACGGTGAATAGCTGCGGACACAGGTGGGCACCGGTCGCATCGGCCAGTACGCCCCAGAATGCTTTTTCCTTTAACCGGGCGGGTGGCAGCGAATACAACGAGTAAACAACCCAGGCAGCTCCATACCACAGGCCGACGGGGGGAGAGCGTCTCCAGAAGTAACTGCACAACACCAGGCCGATCAGCAAACAAATACCCAGTGTTAAGCCCACGAACTGCGGAGAACGGCCAGCCAGCCGGTTAGGCTTACCGGCCGCCTGGTCCACCGCCCGGTCAGTCCAGTCGTTGAGCAAACTAACATACACGGCTCCCACGGTCAGGCTAAGTAGCTGGAGCAGTAAAGCAGGCAGCAGTGGCCAGAGCGGGATGGCACCCAGGCAGGCCGTAGCATAGGCCGTAGCCAGCAGCGGCGAGAATTTGTGCCCCCACCACTCGCTGGCGCGAACAAACGTTTTCACCTGGCCAACAAACCGGCGCAGCGTCGGCGAAATAGACGGAGAAAGCATAATGAGTAACCAATTGATAAGGGAATGCAACGAAATAACGAACAACCATCCATCGGCCCCGAGATTATTTATTCGGCGCACTCGCCTCTGCAAACTCCCAGGCGGTTTCTGCGCGACATTCGCGCGGATGGGCGGATAGTGTATCACGTAGGCTGGCAACTATTTATTCGCCAGCTCACGGTGCAGATGCGGCAGAATTTGCTGGGGTACGTTTGGATGCTGCTCCCCCCGGTGGTGACAGGTCTGGTCTGGATCTATTTAGGAAAATCGCGGATCTTCGAGGGCGTAAACTCAACCATTCCTTATCCCGTCTATGTCTTAAGCGGCCTGTTCTTCTGGCAGAGTTTTGTTGAGGCGCTGAGCTGCCCGCTGCAACAGTTACAACAGGCCCGCCCCACCATTGCCAAGGTGCGTGTGCCCCACGAGGCCTTTGTGGTAGCAGGATTGGGTACGGTTGTCTTTAACACCCTGATTCGGCTGGTGCTGCTGGGAATCGTGCTGGCCTTTTTTCAAATATCCCTCCACCCCACCCTGTTGCTGCTGCCTCTGGGCCTGGGGCTGCTGATCGTGTTTGGCCTGGGCCTGGGCTGTCTCCTGGCTCCTGCCGGGCTTCTGTACGCCGACATTGCCAGTGCGTTGCCCGTGGTACTTAATCTTTGGTTTCTGATTACTCCTGTTGTGTATGAACCACCCGCCTCGGTTGCCTGGCTGATCGTCTGGAACCCAGTTACGCCCTTGCTGACCACTACCCGCAACTGGTTACTGACGGGAGCACTGGCACCGGCGCCGGGCTTTACCCTGGTCAGCGCTGGAGCCTGTCTGCTACTGCTGCTGAGCTGGCTGCTTTACCGGCTAGCCCGACCCCACCTGATCGTTCGTTTATAAACGTAACCAGTTCATTGCGTGATGAAGCACCAACAGCAACCTATGGCTTTAGTGGCCACATCAGTCACTGGCTGGCTAAGTTAATTTTGTTCAAGACTACCTTAAGAGGCTACGACTCGTTTTGTCTCTTACTCCCTCAGTGGGAAGTCTTCGCTTACTCTAAATCAACGTCAATCCGTTGTTTCGCCTATTCTGCATGCAGACAGCACCTATTCTTTCAGTTGATCAACTCGCCAAAAAATTCAGCACCTCGTTTCGCCGGTCGCTTTGGTATGGCGTTAAAGACATTGCCCGCGATTTGAACCCGTTTGGTTTACGTCATTCACGAAGCGGCAACGACCTGCGAAAAACCGAATTCTGGGGATTGCAGGATATCTCCTTCTCACTGAACCGGGGTGAGGCACTGGCCATAGTTGGCGACAACGGCGCGGGCAAAAGTACCTTGCTTAAAGTCCTGAATGGGTTGATTAAGCCCGACGTGGGGCGGGTCCGTATTCAGGGGCGGGTAGGCGCTCTGATCGAGTTGGGCGTTGGGCTCGACCCTGTGCTGTCAGGGCGCGAAAACATATTTGTCCGGGCGGCCCTGCTGGGGATGTCCCGGCGGCAGGTTACTCCTCTGGTCGATCAGATTATTGACTTTACCGGGCTGGGAGAAGCTATTCACATGCCAGTGCAGTTTTACAGTTCAGGCATGACCGCCCGGCTGGCCTACGCTGTGGCGGCTCACCTGAACCCCGATTTACTGCTGGTCGACGAAGTGATGGCGGTAGGCGACCTGGATTTTCAGCGTAAATGCATCCGGCACATGCAGCAATACCTGGCTGGGGGCGGATCGATCATTTTGGTCTCGCACGCGCCATACCATATTCAGGCCGTTTGCGGGCGGGGGCTGCTGCTGGAAAAAGGCCGCGTACTTTTTGCCGGAACAGCGACCGAAACACTGGACCGCTATTTCGCCCGGCAGCATCAGCCAGCAATCAGTCAGGAAGAACGGTCTCCAACGCGGCTGAGCTCTGACCGGCCAGTGGCCATTGATGGACTAACGATGGAAACGACGCAGGGCACACCGGTCAAATCAGGCAGTGACGTGTGCGTAAGGCTTACCTGCGAATCGCTTACCTCAGTTGATAACGTGGGCTGGTCTTTTTTCATCTGGACCAATGACGGGGCCACGTGCATAACCAGCGCCATCAATGAAGTTCCGCTCACCCTAACAGCAGGTCGAAATGAGCTAACTTGCCGGTTGCCGCGTCTGCCGCTTATGGCAGGCGGCTACCAGTTGAAAGCCGCTGTTTTTGAGATCGGTTCTATACAGGTACTGGCTCACCTGGGCTGGGAAGATGCGCCGGGGCGGCTGTTGGTGGAAGAAGACCAAATCAGCACGATGAAGAATATGCAGGCGACGGTGCAGCAACTCATTACGCTCGATGTAGAATGGACCTCCGCCCGCTAACCGATTCTGGCGGGCCTACCCCCGAACAGATCAGGCAGGCCCTTGAGCGGGGACTGACGTACCTACAGAATCACCAGTATCCCAACGGTGAATTTTGCTGCTACTTTGCTGCCGATAAACCGATGCGGGGTTCGTGTGTACCTGATCATACGGTGTTACCCACGGCCGCCATTGGCAATGCGCTCCTGACCCTGGCTGACCATCCGACAGCCACCGTCATCCTGACTCGCATGGTCTCCTTTTTCGAGTACCAGATGATGCGCGGCGGGCTAGTCAATTTTTTTGCCCTGCGCAACCCTTTGTTTCAGCTTATACCTCCAGATGCTGACAGTACTGCCTGCGTGGGTACGTTTCTGGACGCACGCGGCGTTGTGTATCCCCGTAACAGTGCGCGAACCTTGTTGCTGGCCAATCAACGGGGCGGAGCAGGTGTAGGTAGCTGGTTTGTGCTACGGCCCCGTCTGATGCAGCAGCGTCCTTACTGGCGAACTGGACTGCGCGCCCTGAAAGCACCGCTGGCCAGTTGGCGTTTCTGGCGGCAACATGGTTACGGCCGACATGATCGGGGCGGGGTGGCCAATGCCAATGTGCTGCGTTACCTGTCCGTTGACGGGGCCTCGCAGCACATCCTGGATTATCTAGTCGCGCTTCTTATAAATCACCAGGAAACTGACGGTGACTTCCGCTACCGAACGCCCATCACGCTTTATTACGCACTGGGGAGCAGCTATCGCCCTGATGTCGCGCCGCTGGAAGGAGTCCGTTCGCTGGTGCTGGAACGCCTGATGAGCTACCAACAACCCGGCGGCCGTTTTGGCGCTAGTTTGCTGGAGACCGCTCAGGCCTTAAGCGCCCTGATTGCCTGGGGAGGCAGGGCGGAGCTAATTCGGGCAACGGCCAGTGTGCTGCTGGCTGGCCAGCAGCACTACGGAGAATGGCCCCGGGCACTTTACTTTTATGCGGGCCCTGCCAGTTCTACGGGTTGGGGGTCTGAGGAATTAACGACCGGCTTTTGTCTGGAAGCCCTTACAGCCTACCAGCGGTGGGAAGAAGAAAGAATAGGTATCGCCTAATGCTGCCATGAGGAATCAACTAAGTAAGCTGGATGCATCTATCGCGAGCGGGATAGCGTATCTGGCAGAACATCAGTACCCAAGCGGCGAATTTTGCTGCTACATCGCCGCCGACGAGCCAATGCTGGGATGGTGCATCACCGATAGCACTGTCTTTGCCACCATGGTGGTAGCCTCTTGCTTGTTGCCCCTGGCCAAGCAGCCCCTGGTAGATGATATGGTAACCCGCGCATCGGACTATGTGATCAGCCAGATGCATGAGGGTGGTGTATGGCCCGTCTTTTCTGAACGGCACCCCTGGCAGCGCATCGTGCCCTACGATGCCGATAGCCTGGCCTATGCCTCTGCCCTACTGGCCGACCGGCACCTGTCTCACCTGATTGAACGTAGCGCCCCCCTATTGCTGGACAATCGGAATCGACAGGGTCTGTTCTACACCTGGTTTGTTCTGCACGCCCGCTGGCCCACCCACCCAACGTACCGACGAGTCGCCATCAGGGAGCTACGGCAGCCAATTGCCAGCTTTTTATTTTGGCGCGCCAATGAATGTACCCGTGCCGATATTGATCTGGGTATCAATAGTAATGTGCTGTATTACCTAGGCGATACGGCGCAGACGCAGCCCATCATTACCGCCTTGATTCAGATGATTGAAGAAGGCCGCGAAGGGAATTGCGACAAGTGGTACCGCAACCCATATACCGTTTACTATCTGTTGTCGCGCGCTTATAAACGGGGCGTGACCAAGCTGGCTCCCGTTATCAGCCCCATTGTCGAGCGTATCTTGAAAGGCGTGCAAGCCAATGGACAAGTTGGCCATTCTGTATTAGACACAGCATTCACTATTACAACGCTGCTCAATTTTGGCGTTGATCTTCCTTTGCTGGTCCCGGCCGTTTCTTTTCTCCAAAGCAAGCAGCGGGATACAGGCGAATGGCCCCGCTGGCTGTTTTACTACGGTGGTCCCAAACTGTTACAGGGCTGGGGATCCGAGGAATTAACTACGGGGTTTTGTCTTGAAGCATTGGCGTTATACCGGCAAAGCCAGCCTGCTGATTCGTGACACTACGAACCAAAACAAACGAACTAGCAAACAGACAGGCTTTGTTTGTGCTGGCCGCATCTGTCACCATGCGAGCCAGCTTTGGGCTGACACGATCAGGTCAACCATCCATTTGTCGATACCATAAACGAAATCGATCGGTGAGTTGGCAGGTTTCCCGTTACAACTAAATAGCCCAAAAGACAACTAGCTGTAGCCTGTCTGACGATAACGCCTCTATCGGAAGTGCGCTCTTTTCTGGATCGTACACGCTTACCCAGCTTCAGTAAGTAGATAGTAGCGCCTACTTGTACATGAAGTAGATAGGCCCGGCCAGCCTGGCTAAATTGACGCATTCAAACTGCCCTTGCAGCACCTTAAAGTCCACATACCAACTCAACCGTAGTTAAAATAAACCACACTGGAGATGGTATGTGACGTATGTGCCTGCGTCTGTCCTGAACTAGTTTAATCTTACAAAGCCGCGTCAGACTAGTCTGACGCGGCTTCACTCATTCAGAGTCGCTACTGATGCGATCGCTCGCCAAAACTCCTATACCGTGACTGCGACTCGTTGCTAAACGGATTTGAACCACCTGACTATAGTGTTGTATCAAGCTGCCACAGTGCAGCTAGGCTTCACCCGATTGTACTCAACACGCAGGCGAGCGAGGGATTTCAATTCGCCTCGCTTATTCATCGCTTCAGCCAGGCGTTTTACCGGTTGACTTGATCCGTCATTCACCATGTTACATCCGCCAACCACCTTTGTTACGTCAATCGCTGACATAGACAACATCATGTAGTGCAATCAACTAGTACTTCCACGTTAAACAACCCAATACGATGAAATCAGCAACACATTTCGCTAAAACGATGCTCGCTTTTATGGTGAGCCTCCTGGTGTTTACTTCTTGTAAGCAGAATACTGATTCAACGCCGGCACCCGTAGCCGACCTGGCAACCCGTACAGCAGGTCAGTATACCTACTCCGAACTATCGTATGGTGGTAAAACATTACCCGCCAGCCAAACCGATATGAAGGGCAGCATTATTGTAACCCGCAAAACTGCCACAACTGTCAACATGGTGCTTGACTTTCGCATAAAGTCGACTGGTGATGAGTTTTTGGTACTGACTGCTGATGATGTTCAGGTAACTGAAGCAGGCGACGAGGTCAGCTTTGTTTATCAGGGCAGCACTGTGGGTAAGCTAAAAGCGAATAAACTCACCATTAGTGGCGAAGATGATGCCAACGTGCCATTTGGTATCAGCGCTACAAAGTAGATCACTCACGTTACTCAAGCCCCCCTTCATAAAACCAACCTGGCCCAGCTTTACAGTTCCTACACCAATACCGATCATCGGTTTAGACCAGGAGAATCCTCGGTGCACACGCAGCATCGGGGATTTTTCATTGGTCAGCTTACCCAGAAAAGAACAGGCGGTTTATCGGCACCGTAGTAGCCAGTCTGGCAGGGCTGTTAAAGTAATGGCAGAGTCACCCTAAACTCCTGTCCGTCCTCTTCAACAACGGGCTGGAGACTGCCTAGTGCCTGATAGCGGGTTAAGATATTGCTTAGCCCGATCCCATTGGAAAGGACACGACTTTGTTTTCGTTGTAGGTTGTTACTCACCGTTAGTTGCTGTCCCGTTGCAGTAAGGCTGATCGTCAGGGGCTGCTCGGGCAAAACAACGTTGTGCTTCACCGCATTCTCAACCAATAGTTGCAGGGTCAAAGGGGGCAGTTGCGCTAGCTCTACACCGGGCTGAATCCGGGTGATTAACGTCAGTGCTTCGCCATGTCGTGTTTTCAGCAAGTGATAATAGGACTGGATAAACTCCAACTCGCTGGCCAGGGTAGTCAACGGACAATCATTGCTGCGAAGCAGGTACCGATACACCGTGCTTAATTCTTCAGCAAATGTGCTGGCCTGATGGGGATCCTCTTCGATCAGTGAAATCAGCGAATTTAAACTATTGAACAGGAAATGAGGGTTGACCTGTTGCCGCATGGCATCGAGTTGAACCTGCAACTGAGCTTTAGTGAGGAGATCTACCTCCTGCCGGGACTGCTGCCAGTAGCCAAAATTGTGGATGCTTTCATATACCGACATCACAATCGCTACACAAGTAATTGTAAACAACAGCCCGTAGCCCAATCGACTAAAATCTACCTCAAAGCCTGGCAGGTGGATAAACGCAAAAAAGGCGAAGATGAGCGATGTATGCAGACATGAACTGGTAGCCGCCAACAGAAACATCCGGACAACCCGCTCCCGATACTGCTTCGGCTTACTATACCTCTGCTGTATCTTCAGCGCCAGCACATTGTTATTCAGCCAGTTGATGTACAGAATAATGCTTGCACTGGGGATTGCCAAGCCAACCGTTTTCCAGCTTTGCCAATACTTAGGCCCAACCAGTATCCAGGTGAGCACACTCACATTCAACGGCAGCGTTATAACCTGCAGCAACAAGTCGTAGCGAGAGTAAGCAGGTATTTTCATGAAAAGCGAGAGAAGAGGTCGGCAGTCAAAGATACCGATTTCTACCCAGCCAGTCACAAGCCGGGATACCGGATGATTTATCGGTAAAAATTCCCCTTGTTAAACTGCTCTGTTCAGTCGTTTCTCAAAGCAAAGGCAGGATCACTCGGAACTCCTGTCCGTCGTCTTCTATTATTGGCTGAGGACTACCCAAGGATTGGTAGCGGGTCAATATATTACTGAGTCCCACTCCGTTGGAAATCACCCGATACAATTTAGGCTGCAAATTATTACTGACAATCAACTGGTTACCAACCGTGACCAGCGAAATGGTGAGTGGCTGCTCTGGTAAGGCCACGTTATGCTTCACGGCGTTCTCGATGAGCAGTTGCAACGTTAGCGGAGGCAATTGGTAGGCATCCGCCCCTGGTTGAACGTGCGTCACCAGGGTTAGCGCATCACCATGGCGGGTTTTGAGCAGATGGTAATACGATTGAATAAACGCCAGTTCATTAGCCAGCGACGTAAGGCTGCATTCGTTGCTGCGAAGCAGGTACCGATACACCGTGCTTAATTCTTCGGCAAACGTACTGGCCTGCCGGGGGTCTTCATCGATCAGCGAAATCAGCGAGTTTAGGCTGTTAAACAGGAAATGGGGGTTGACCTGTTGGCGTAACGCGTCAAGTTGTGCCTGTAGCTGGGCTTTACTGAGTAGGTCTACCTCCTGCCGGGACTGTTGCCAGTAACCAAAATTGTGGATGCTTTCGTACGATACGGTAACCACCGCATCGACAATAATCGTAAAGAGAACCCCAAGAGCCAAACGCAAAGGGTCGGGTACGAACCCCGGCAGGCTGATCCATTGATAAATAACGAAGGCCGTTCCAAAGACCAGGCATGAACAGGTTGCGGTAGTCATAAACTGCCTGATCGTTCTAGCCATATACTGACCAGGGTCAGGGTTATCCCGGCGCATTCCCTTCACAATGACCCCATTGATCAGGTAATTACTGACCGAGAGAGCTACCATGACGCTCGTTGCCACAGCAAAAGTGACCCAGTTTTGCCAATACGCAGTGCCAACCAAAATCCAGTTGAACAGACCTATGTAAAGCGGAATGATGATAAACTGCAGTAAGACCAGATAACGGGCCGGTGTGGTCAACGTGGTGGGCATAAGTGAGACTGGTAGAACCACTCAAAACTATATAATTTCTATACATGTATGCACTTCGCTGACAATGCCCGGATCGCTACCTGATCCGTAGGTTTTAAATCCGCCTCAAACTTCGTTTCACCCGCGGCTTTTTCCGTTTCGGCAACCTACCCGTTGATTGCCCCCCGGTGAATACCAACCTTTGACCCGATCAACTTTTAGTACCAGCACAAGTAGACACACAGATACCATGACCATTACATATCCGCATACAATTGAGAACTGCATTGGCGAAAAACTAATTTTCAGGGAACTGCGACAGGAGGCCGACGGTGACCGGTTGATCGTAGAAAACTTTGTAGCACCGGGCAGCGGCCCACCCATGCATGTACACTGGTTACAGGATGAAGGGTTGACGGTAATCAATGGTCGGATCGGTTACCAGATTCAGGGACAACCCGAACAGTTTGCCGACGTGGGCGAAACGGTCGTCTTCAAGCGTGGAGTCGCTCACCGTTTCTGGAACGCCGGTACACAGACGCTTCAGTGTATCGGCTGGATCAACCCGGCCAACTCGGTCGTATTTTTTCTATCGGCTATTTACGCCGCTCAGAACAAATCGGGTAAAGCGCAACCGGAACCGTTCGACGCCGCCTATCTGCTGACACGGTACGCAGCCGAATTCGATATGGTCGACATCCCGCGATTTGTCCGCAATGTCATTATACCCATCACCTATCACATAGGCAGGCTGATGGGAAAATACGCTCATTTTGAGAATGCTCCGGAACCGGTGCGTACCAGCAACCGGACGGCAGTGCTCCACTAACCCCAGGTACGTTTTGACTGATAAAGCCGCTTCATCCGCGGCTTTTTCCGTTTCAGCCCACTGGTAATTCCACGCCCAGTGGGCCCCGGGTAGATTTGATGCAGCTAAACGACAAACACAATGAAAAAGACGTACCTACCGCTGCTTTTGTTAACTGCATCGCTTGCCTGTACCACCCAAGACCCTAAGGCTGTTACCCCCGCCCCCGGCGGTACGAATGGCAGCACCGGCCAACTACCCTACGTAACCATTACAACCAGCGCGGGGTCGGATGCCAAAAAGGGATTCGTGGATGGCAAAGGCACAGCGGCCCAGTTTGATTACCCCGCCCAGATGACGTTCGATAGAAACGACAACCTCTACGTCATCGACCAGCGCAAAAGCTATTATGGGGGGAGTGTCATCCGCAAAGTCGATCCGGCAGGTAACGTGACCACGTTCGCGAAAGGCCTGGGTTCTGTTACCGACATCTGCGTAGATCCCCGCGATGGAGTAACGCTCTACGCCATTGAAAGTGGGGATGCCATCGGGGTATACAACGGCATTTTCCGCATCAGCAGCAACGGCGAGGTGAGCCGCCTGAGTGGCGGTCCGGATGCCAGCGGCGGCTATAGCTTCGGTTACCGCGACGGGCCTTTGGCGCAGGCTAAGTTCAGTAACCCCTGGAGCATTGTGATGGATAAATCCGGTATGCTCTACATTGGTGACGGCCTTAACCACTGCATCCGTAAGGTGAACCTCAGTACGGGTATGGTCTCGACGCTCGCGGGCAAACCAGAGGAAAACGCATCGACCTGTAGGCTGGTGGATGGTAAAGGAACCGCTGCCCGATTCTGCACCGTCGAAGACCTGACACTCGATGAGGCCGGAAACCTCTACGTACCGGATTGGGGCAACCACGCTGTACGAAAAGTTACCCCCGACGGCACCGTAACAACGTACCTGGGCCTGAGCACCGGCTACTCAGCCGACAAGACCCGCAGTAAAAGTGGGGTCTACCAACCCTATCGTGTGCAGTACGACCCGGTCAATAAGCGACTGTTTGTGATCGTCGATACGGGTACGTACATGATCATGGTCACGCCCGACGACTATGTACACAGCCTGGATCGGCTGCTATCGCACGACTATGCCGATACAAGTCCGGGAACAAGCCATGCCAACAATAGCCTGGCCGTCAACTCGAAGGGTGAACTGTTTACGCTGGATAAGTACAACCACTGTATCCGTAAGCGCACCATCACCTGGAAATAAGCTAACGTACCTATCTACACCACTTTACGAACCCATTTTACGATGAAGCAGCTACTCTACTTCCTGCTACTGCTAAGCACAATTGCCTTGCCTTCGTGCAAAAAAAACACAGACGTTGACCCGGTAGACGGGGCTGACTCGACTGACGTAGGTCTGGAGCCCCAAAGCTCAGCTCCGGGTTTCGGCGACTCGAAAGCCCGGCCACTGGGCGCGCCCTTTGTTTATCCCGAGGGCATCAGGGTGGTTGATAAGCCCAGGCATGACTACGCCTGCTGGCAAGAGTCTGTCGAGAAAAATACCCGACTGGGCGGTGGTGGACTGGT
The DNA here is from genome assembly GCF_011742925.1 of Fibrivirga algicola. Taxonomy (GTDB): domain Bacteria; phylum Bacteroidota; class Bacteroidia; order Cytophagales; family Spirosomataceae; genus Fibrella; species Fibrella algicola. Next base: position 1,199,641 of record NZ_WAEL01000001.1, on the reverse strand, counting down.
GCAATTCTGCATCTCGTTTCAAAACACGACAAATAGGGTGATCAAACTGGAATTCCCGCCAAAGACCATTTGGATTGCCGAGAACCTGAGCATGCAAAATGGGGTCAACCTCAAATGGATCAGCGTGGTTGTGCCGGCCCAAAGCGTGCTGGTATGTCACATCAATGCATTTTGCATCAACCCACCCCGATCTCCGACGAATCTGGGCGAACAATATCAAAGCCAGCCCATCATCAGTAATCACCCCGGCCTGGACGAACTGGTGCAGTTGGTAGCGACCAAAAAAATTGATTTTGTCGATTACGGCAGCGCCATTCAGAATGGTGACATAAAAGCCTTTACCGAGGCGTTTGTGGCAGGGCAGTTAGCCGCCGAAGACATTGCTCGTGCTGGCAGACTGAGTTCAGAGGCCAGGCAGCGGATAGCCGCCTTACCCGATATCAACTAAGCCGACTACGCCACAGGGCTGACCAGCACCAGCAAGACAATCAAGTCTATGACCGATACCCAAAGCCGTTTTGAACGCCGTTTCAACAGCGGCTTTTTCCGTTTCATCAAACTGGCCGCTGGGTACGTTGCCAGCCCCTGCCAATTTTGACTCACCAGCACGCGAGTGCCTGTAGCCTCTGTTCGACCAGTAAACAACTTCATGATGAAAATCTTTCTCTACCTCCTAACAGCCTTTGTGCTAAGCCTTTGTTCCTGCAAACACGACCCCGACGCTGTACTGCCAGGCACGTCGGGCACCCAACAACCCGTGGGCGAATCACTGGGAGAACAGGTCACTAAACAGATCGGGCCTGCCGGTGGCAGTCTGCGATCTGGCGATGGTACGCTGACGATCACTGTACCCGCCGGAGCCCTCACAGCCCTGACCGAAGTGGGCATTGAGCCCATTACCAGCACCTGTCCCGGTGGCATTGGCGATGGCTGGCGGCTCACTCCCCACGGCAACGTCTTCGCCAAACCCGTGGAGATCAAGCTGAACTATACTACTCAAAAAGACAGCGTAAGCCTGCCTCAGGCGCTGGGATTAGCCTATCAGGATAGCAAGGGCGTTTGGCGGTTCGTGGGCGCTACTGCCAGTAACGCCAGTACCCACACACTGGCCATGCAGACGAAGCACTTCAGTGACTGGGTTGTGGTGCAGTGGATGACCCTCTCGCCCATTTCAGCCAGGGTTGGTCAAAAGCAGCAGGTGACCCTCAAAGCCCTGAAGTATATCACCCCATCCCTATCAGAAGACGGGCTGGTACTTTTATCAGTGGCCGAGTACGAGAACGGCTACCCGATAGCTGAGCCGGAGCCACTCGATCCCAACTACATCAAAAAATGGTCGCTGGGGGGAGTGGGTACGTTGACCGTTTCGGCGGCGATAAACGAAGCGGTCTATTCTGCTCCATCTCAGGTTCAGAAAACGTCGACAGCGGCGGTTAGCCTAGAGTTGAAAGGCGTTTTTACCCCGTTTACCGGGCAGAACCTGCTGGTGTCGAATATCACAGTGATGGGGTTTGAAATAGCGTACCTGCAAGTGGCTGAGAAGAACGGACCCGGTGGTGGTCGTGATAGCGAACTGATTATCTACGGCAACAACTTCGGTGCCCAAGACAAAGCCAAATCGAGCGTTACTGTCGACGGTCAGGTGATTGGCGCACAGGATATTTCACTTTGGGGCGATAACATCATTGTCTGCCGAATTCCGATGATCGGTCCCGGCTCGTCGGGACCAGTACGGGTGAAAACCGCGTCGGGGTTTATCACTGAACCGCACCTGCTGAACGAATGGACAGTGCCGATGCGCATAAGCCGGCCCAGCGCCCGCGTGGGGCAAAGTATGAATGAAGCAGCCACCATCTACCTGCGCATTCGTGGCGACGCCTCGCCCGTTCCACCCGACCTGACACTCATCTACGACGAGGACTCGCGAAATACGGTAGCCTTCAAGTCCTATGTGCATTGGGAAGCCCAGGGCGAGGGATTCTCGACCATGAGAAATGCCGAGTTCTGCGGGACAGAAAAGGAGGTCTGGACTAAAAGCGCGGGCGATATTGACCTGACGTTTATGGCTAGCCCTACCGATAAACAGTATTTCAACGTAAACCTGTATCACCTGCCGGGAAAAGGATTTACCGTCAGTTTCACCTACGAAGCCAAGGATGTGGTACCGTCTACTCACGTGTCAACAGACTGTAGAGGCAATACAATCCAGAGTAACCGGCCTCATTCAATCGGCTTTCCGAGTGAGTTTCATGAAGAGCGTTTCCCGTTACTATTCAGCGGAAATACACTGAAAGGAGGTAAGTCAGCCATGCACGAAACGGGTGTCAACTGCTATCTGCACTACGACTTCGACGATTCGGACAATTGGGGACAGACCATTCAGCTAACCTGGGATACCACATCAGGGAAATTCTAAGATCATTTGCTAGATCACGTACCTAAAGCCGCTTCAAACTCCGTTTCGACAGCGGCTTTTTCCGTTTCATCCGGTTAGGCAATTCGCCCCTCAATTGCCACGGATACCTTTGATTCAGTAAAACAACATTACTCAAAGCCGTGCGGGCTTCTCCGCACATCGACTCTTATGAAACCAGTACTACGCACCGTGAACCTCCGTGTTCAACCGCTCCTCACCATCAATCTGGCCGCTGCCAAATGGGTAACCCTTCTGCTGCTGGCCAGTCTTTTTCTGATGACAGGCTGTAAAAATGAAACTGACGTAACTCCACCCGGCACTGTTGTCGCCAAAGCCGGGCCAGATCAGCCCGTGCAGGTCGGACAGACAGTTACGCTCGATGGATCAGCCTCTGTCGATAGCGACGGAAAACCAGTGACGTACCTGTGGGTCGTTGTTCGCAAACCTGCCAAGAGCACGGCCACGCTCTCCGACCCGACCTCGTTCAAACCAACCTTCAAAGCCGATGAAGTAGGTGAATACGAATTTGAGCTGACGGCAACCAGCCCAAATGGTAAAAGTACCGACCGGGTCATCGTATCGGCCTCGGCCGCCGAACCCCTGGCCATCACGGCCAATATTACCGTTAAGACCACGCTCGTTGACCGAATTGCAAACCCTGACCTGCCGGATTATATTGTAACGAAGTCGATCGACGTTACCCACGAGCTAACCGTTAATCCTGGTGTTGTGATTGCGTTCGAGCGCGACGCCCGGATGAATATCAGCGATGGCGGTGGGCTATTAATCGCCAAAGGTACCGCCGAGCAGAAAATCAAACTGGTTGGCGTTCAGAACACCAAAGGGTACTGGGCGGGCCTCACGCTCTATTCGGGCAGTAATGCCAATACGATGGAATACGTGGAGGTGAGAAACGCGGGCAGCCGAACGGCCTTTAGCACCACCAAAGCGGCCCTGTTCGTGGCGGGCAGCACCAAAGCGCAGATTGGCCTGAAAAATTGCCTTTTTTCGCAGAATGACGGGTACGGAATCTACGTGTACGAGGGTGGACTTATCCGGGAGTTCAGCCAGAACGCCTTCACCGGCAATACGGAGGCCGGTATTTTACTCGACGCCCTGAACGTGGTGAAACTAGACGCGGCCTCGACCTTCACTGGTGGTAACGGACACAATGTGGTCGAGGTAACGCCATCAGCTATCACCGGCAAAAGTGAGGTGGTCTGGGCTGGCTTTGCCGACAAAACGCCATACCGGATCAACGGTTCGTTCGGGATTGATGCCGGTTTTAAACTGGCACCGGGTGTTACAATGGAGATGAATCGCGACGCGGTGATTCAGATCAACGCAACGGGTTACCTGAGTGCAAAAGGTACGCCCACGCAAAAAATCATCTTTACCAGTGCCGACAATACGGCTGCCTACTGGCGTGGAATCATCAGTTACTCGCCCGATGTAAAGAATGAATTGGAAAATGCTGAAGTCAATAACGCTGGCAGCACGTCAATTGTGTCGGGGAAGAAAGCGAACATCGCCCTTTGGGGAAACCGGGCTACTATTAATGTTACCAAAACACGCATCAGCGGCAGCGGTGGCTATGGTGTATTCGTTGGCTTTGGCTCGTCTATCAACGCGGATCTCAATACGGCCAATACATTCGAGAAAAACACCCAGGGTAATGTGTTGATTGATAAATAGTAATCGGCACCCAGCAGCTAGACAGATTCGCTCAGCCTATTGCATCTGTTGTGCAAATCGGCTGGTAGCAGGCTAAACACGTTCGTGTAGTTAGCTGCTACCAGCCGATTTAGCGTCGGCAACCGGTTCAACCTCAAAAAGTGGCGGTTCAAGGCCAGTTCATTCCTGTTCAGGCAGGTGCCTGTTCCGCACAACCCGGGATAGCTATACATTAAAGACGTTGATACCGTTAACCAAAGCCCTAGTGACTAAAGTACACCATGCAGCGACTGAACGATAAATGGATGCGAATCGCTGGTGTGCCGTTGCTGGCGCTCATAGGTCAATGGATGATGTATGGGTACACGAACACACCCTATCCTAACGACTGGCGGATTCCCTTTTTCTTTACGATAGGTGCTGTACTGGTTTGGGAGTCCAACCGGCTAGGTATCATTCTCTCGCGACGGCGTTACCCCGAACTGGCACAGACTCTGAAGCGAATAGTCTACCAGCTTATTTGGTTTGTCGTGTTCTGTAGCCTGATTCGTATCACCCAGACATTCATCTACCAGCTCATCGGACTCTGGCAGGACAGTAGCGCGTCTTCATTTCAACCCTATTTTTTCAACACGCTTGTTTCGGTTGTTGGCACCATCCAGGTTGCTGCTGTTCTGGAAGGCATTTACCTGTATCAGCGCTGGCAGGTGATGTATACCGAAACGCAGGAATTGAAGAAAGTAAACCTGCAAAGCCAGCTCGACTCGCTGAAGACACAGCTGAATCCTCATTTTCTGTTTAACAACCTGAACTCACTATCGGCCCTAATCGCCAGCGATGCCACTGAAGCCGAGCGGTTCCTCGACGAGCTATCGACGGTGTATCGGTATTTGCTTCAGCAGAATAGCCGATCGCTTTGCCCACTCACCGACGAGTTGGCTTTTCTTGATGCTTATTTTCACCTGATAAAAACCCGGTATGGCGACGGCATTTCCCTGAAAATGACGATTGATGCGCATTACATGACGTACCTGATACCGCCCCTTACCCTCCAGATCCTGTTTGAGAATGCAATCAAGTACAACGTTATCTCAACCAGTTGTCCACTGACAATACGCATCTTCAGCCAGGATGGGAAGTTGTATATTGAAAATAATTTACAAGCCAGGAAGGTCACTGTTCCCACTGGTCAGGTTGGCCTTGAAAACGTTATCATGAAGTACAAACTGCTCGATCACTCATCGGTGCTGATCCATCACGACAAGGCAATATTCCGGGTAGGTATTCCGCTGATTGTGCCCCAGCCGAATCTACTGACAACCTAGCTGGGCCGGGCTGTTTTGCATGGCTATCGTGGGAAGCGCTCCAGCTTTCCTGAGCGGTGGTCAGGAAAGCCAGTATAGCCAGACCGAACGTACCTACATGGCAACAACTCGCTTTATAGGCAGCTCGACAGATGTGCATGTAAGGTGTTATTTACCCATCCACTTTTTGAATTCCGTAGCGCGCTCCCGACTTACCAGTACCTCGTCGTCAGGGGCGGGTTTCAAGGTCAGTTTGAGCTTATTGTTGAAGTACGGGTGAATCTGCTGAACCGAATTGATGTCAATAATGAATTGCCGGTTAGCCCGAAAAAAATGGCTTGGATCGAGCATGGCTTCCAGTTCATCAAGGGTATAATCGACGGGATATTTCTGATTGCTACGGGTGCGAAACAGGCTGACGCCTTCCTCGGAATAGAAGTAAGCAATATCCCCTACATCGACAGGTACCCATTGTGAAAGGTGGCGTACCAGAAACCGACGCCGGTGTTCAGCTGGCGCTACCTGCTGCCGAAGCTGTTGCACCAGCGCATCAATCGACATGTGCGAGCCTGGCTCGGGTGGGGCCGTAGCGTTCAGGCGCCGGTGTTTTTGCAGACTGGCTTCAAGTTCGTGACGTTTGATGGGCTTAAGCAAGTAATCGATGCTGTTTACCTTGAATGCGCGTAGGGCATACTCATCGTAGGAGGTCGTGAAAATCACTGGCGCAGTAACTGTAGTCTGCTCGAATATCTCGAAACTCTGCCCGTCAGCCAATTCGATATCCATCAAAATCAGATCGGGCGCCGAAGATTGACCCGGCACATTGGCCTCCAGCCAGCTAACCGAGGCCCGCACGCTGGCAGCTGTACCAACGATTTGAAGAGTAGGATCTACATCCTGTAATAGCTTGGTCAATTTACGGACAGCTAGTTCTTCGTCTTCAACAATGAATACGTTCATAGCACAGAGGTAGGGCTTGGAAGTTATAGCGTAAAACTATTCTTTAGCGACCACCAGGCCAACCTGAGGCCGGTGAAACCACCAAAATGACAGGCAGACCGCCAAAGGATAGCGATGAAACGTTTCTGTCGAGTTGATATGTAACAGTGAATGCACTTCCAGAAGAGCGGGTCATGTAGACTTAGCTTCAAGAGTCTGGTCTGCTAACTTAGTCATTTGCTGTTCGATCACTAGTCGGGCTAATCGACTACAAGATTGCCTGACGTTGCTAGAACACGTAGGCACTAACGGTAGGCCTTAACTACGAACAGCTGGCTAGCTGCAGTTAGCTAATGCTGACAAAGTGAAGGCGATACTTGATTTTACAGCGAAAAATTAGGAATAAATTTTGCATTTATTCAAAAATCGTCAACATTTGCATTGTAGTATGTATAGACATTCGGACAAGAACATGCAATTATCTAATATCGACCACAGCAGCCCTATCCCGCTCCACCTTCAGGTAGAGACAATTATCAGGGAGTTGATCGATAGAGAAGAGTATCAGCAAGGCAAGCTTTTTCCGAATGAGATCGATCTGGCCAAACGGTTTGGTATAGCCCGGAACACGGTTAGACAGGCGATCAGCAAACTGGTTAACGAAGAACTGTTGATCCGCAAGAAAGGGGTTGGGACTAAAGTGGCCAAAAACCGGATAACGACAAAGCTCAATAACTGGTCAAGCTTCACGCTTGAGATGCACGATAAAGGCGTAGAATTCCAGAACTACGAAATCAAGGCGGGCTGGACACTGGCTGATCAGGATACGGCTGAGGTGTTTGGGATCGAGATTGATTCGAAGGTATTGAAGCTGGAACGGCTCCGAGGATTAGAGGCAGGACCTATTGTTTACTTTGTTTCCTATTTCCACCCTCGCGTAGGTCTGACTGGTTCTGAAGATTTCTCTAAACCGCTCTACGAAATGCTGGAGAAGGATTATCACACGGTCGTGGTACTTTCCAAAGAAGAAATCAGCGCTACCCTGGCCGACGAGCAGTTGGCGGACATACTACATACAAAGCCAGGCGAGCCAATTCTGTTACGAAAGCGGATTGTTTGTGATCCGGGCGAGCGGGTCGTTGAGTTTAACGTAGGCTACTACCGGGCAGATCGGTTCACATACGCTATTGACATCGCCCGCAAATAGGCTGGCTGGCAATTCGTAAGCTGTTGTGCTTATGCCTGTTATCAAAAGCTGCTTGTGAAACACTTTTTTTTGTGCTTAACTATGTCTATACATATAGACATAAACGAAATTGAACGACGTAATCAGTTATGCTCCCCTAACCCTTAATGAACGAAGTAACATGGTTGTCTCAACGGATCAAGGTTTGAAAAAGACCAATAATACGTACCTGTATCTGGTTTGCCTGATAGCCGCACTTGGTGGTTTTTTGTTTGGTTTTGATACCGCCGTGATATCGGGTACTGTGAGTCTGGTCAAGAGCGATTTTTCGCTTGACGCTATCCAAGAGGGCTGGTTTGTCAGCTGCGCCCTGCTGGGATGCATCGTGGGCGTTAGTGTCTCGGGCAAATTGAGTGATGCCTATGGGCGCAAACTAGTACAGATCCTCTCGGCGGTCTTGTTTCTGGCATCAGCCATCGGCTGCATGTTCGCCACGACGTTCACGACGTTGATCGCTTTCCGGTTGGTGGGAGGGCTGGGCATTGGGGTAGCCTCCATGGTCTCTCCACTGTATATCTCTGAATTCGCTCCTTCGCGCTATCGGGGTATGATGGTATCCCTGTATCAGTTAGCGCTGACCATCGGCATCGTAATCGCGTACTTTTCCAATGCCTATCTGGCCAGCCACATCAGTGAATACGCCGGTCATGAAAGCCTCGGCTCCATTTTATCGACGCAGGTGTGGCGGGGCATGCTGGGCTTAGGGGCAGTACCGGCGGGTGTATTCCTGCTGGCCCTGCTACTGGTTCCTGAGTCACCAAGATGGCTGTTGCTACGTGGACAGGAGCAAAAAGCAAAGGCCATTCTGACCCGAATAGATGGCCCTGCTTCGGCTCAGCAAGAGATCGATGCCTTCAATGCATCCGGCGAAGAGGGACACGGTAACCTGAGTGAACTCTTCACGCCAACCTACCGGCGGGCCTTGTGGATCGGCTTACTCCTGCCTTTTTTGTCGCAGGTATGCGGTATCAACGCCGTGATCTATTACGGCCCCAGAATTCTGGAACAGGCTGGCTTTACCCTCAATAATGCGTTAGGGGGACAGGTGACTATTGGGCTGGTCAATGTAGCTTTCACGTTCGTCGCCATTTTCACGATCGACAAGTGGGGGCGCAAACCCTTACTGTATGTAGGCGTTGGCGGGGCTGTGCTATCGCTGCTGATTATTGGCGCGCTCTTCCAGATGAACATCACATCGGGGCCCTGGATCCTGCTGTTTATTCTGGCCTTTATTGCCTGCTTCGCGTTTTCGTTCGGACCCGTCTGCTGGGTTGTGGTTGGCGAAATCTTCCCCAATTCCATACGTGGTAAAGCCATGGCATTAGCCACGCTTTCGCTCTGGATCGGCAATTTCCTGGTCGGTCAGTTAACGCCATTTCTGCTCGAGGAGGTGGGGTCTGCCTGGACATTCTGGCTGTTTGCGGTATGCTGTTCGCCGGCTCTCTGGCTAACCTGGAAACTGATTCCCGAAACCAAAGGCCGTTCCCTGGAAGCCATCGATGCGTATTGGAAAGGAACGCATAATGCCCTTTGAAATCCCCTTCCTTGCTATTGATTATCAATTAACTACGCCTATCCCCCTTTAAAATCCAGTGTCATTTCCTAACTCAATTGTAGCCGTATGAACAGTTCAATACGTCCAGTGGTGCATCGACTGATCACCCAGTTTGGCAGGCAGCGAGCGCTTCTTGTCCTGTTAATCCTTCTGCTAGGTGGCAGCTATGGATCAGCCTCTCCCTACACTGGCAGGCCATTCTCAGTGGTGGCATTCACAATTGACATTACCGGTCGGGTGCTCGATGACCAGCAAAAGCCCTTACCGGGGGCCACGGTTAGTGTCGTTGGGACAACACAGGGAACCACCACCGACGCTGATGGGAAATACCGCCTATCCCTACCGGATGATTACGTTGGGCGTAGCCTTGCCTTCTCTTACATTGGCTTCACCAAAAAGACCGTCGTCATTGGCCAGGAGCGGACCATTAACGTGACGTTGACGCAAGACGAAAGCCAATCGCTTGAAGAGGTCGTCGTAGTAGGCTACGGACAGCAGAATAAGTTGTCGCTTACGGGGGCGGTTGATCAGATTAAAGCCCAGAGTATCGAGAGCAAGCCCGTGACAAACGTGCTACAGGCGTTACAAGGCGAGTCGCCCAACCTGATCATTCAGCAGACAAACTTCAATCCGGGCAGCGGGGTAAACATCAATATCCGTGGCCTAGGTACGTTGGGCGATAATACACCACTCATTGTCATCGATGGGATAATCGGGGGGGACATCAACCTGCTTAACCCCAACGACATCGCGAATGTATCGGTCCTGAAAGATGCGGGCTCAGCCGCCATTTATGGTTCGCGCTCTGCCAACGGGGTCTTATTGATCACGACAAAAAGCGGAAAACTCAACCAGAAGGCCACTGTCACCTACAACGGTAGCTATGGCATGCAGACGCCTTACGTCGGCCTGAAAAAGGTCAGTGCCTGGGATAACGCTTACTACAAAAACCTGTCGCTGATCAACTCAGGTTTGCCTCCAATCTATACACCCGATGATATTCAGGCGCTGAGAGCGCAAGGTAACGGCGACTGGGAGCGCCAGTCTATTCTGCAAAGTGCACCCCAGCAACTTCACAATTTGTCAATCGCCGGAGGGGGAGCCACGAGTAGCTACCTGATCTCAGCGGGACTTCAGGATCAGCGCAGCAATTTTGTCGGCCCGTCTTACGGCTACAAGAAATACAACCTGCGGTTGAACCAGTTGTCCGTCATTGGCAAGCTACGGGTCAACACGATTTTGAACTACGTTAAATCGCAGAACAAGTCGCACAGTAACGCCGACTGGGTCATTTTTGCCGATGCGGACCGCGTCCCGCTGAACTACAGTTTTCAGGATGCAGATGGAAATTACCTGACCAATCCTGTGGCTTCCCAGTACAACGTGAAAAGTGTGCTTGAAAGCGGAGGGTATTATCTATCCGACAACGACCAGTTCTTCGCCAATCTGAACGCGGAGCTTAGCCTGACGAAAGACCTCAAACTTACCGGGATAGCCGGTGGAACGCTGAATGCCAACAATGCCTTTTTCCGCCGGTTGCAGGTCAACAATTATCCGACGGGTGTGTATGGCAACGACCGGACCGTTTTTGACAACAGCTTCAAAAACTCGCTGATCAACGTACAGGCATTCGCCGATTACACCAAACGAATAGGCAATCACAGTTTTAAGGTGTTGTTGGGAGCCTCCGACGAATATTACCGATCTAACGGGTTTCAGTTGCAGAAAACCCTGACCGATCCGGCCCTGGGTACGCCAACCACCGGGACGATTCTTGACCCGGTCAATTCCTATAACAGCAACACCAATACGAACGAGACGCGCATCAGCTCCGTGTTTGGCCGGGTCAACTACTCGTTCAAAGACCGTTACTTTTTAGAGGGGAACTTCCGGGAGGATGGGTCGTCTAAATTCGCTTCGGGCCGACGGTGGGGGTTCTTTCCCTCGCTGGCCGGCTCCTGGATTCTGTCTGAAGAGTCGTTCATGAAATCCCAGAATGCGGTGAGCAGTCTGAAAGTGAGGGCTTCCTACGGGTTGGTGGGCAACCAGAATGTAAACGCTTATCAATACCAGACCAACTACTTCAACTACGCCAACTCGTATGGCTTCAACAATTCGGTTGTGGGCGGGGCAGGCTTTAGCCTTGGCAACCCAGACCTGACGTGGGAGAAATCGGCGATGCTAAACGTTGGGGCCGACGCGAGTTTTCTGCAGAATAAGCTGACCCTGTCCGTCGATTACTTCAATAAGGTGACCAGCGACATTTTGTACAGCCGGCAAGATATTCCACTTCTGTTTGGCGCGGGGTTTCCGGACTTCAATGTGGCTAAAGTCAGAAACAAAGGGTGGGAAGTCAGCGCTACCTACAACCTGAATACTAAGTCTGTGAAGCAGAGCTTCAGCGTAAACCTGGCCGATAATCAGAATACCCTGCTGGCCCTGACTTACGGCTCCGATCAGCAAATTGCCAACGTCGATGCCTTTGGCTTTATCCGGAAAGTAGGGCAGCCTATTACGCAGTATTGGGGCTATAAAACCAATGGCTACTTTCAAAACCAGGCTGACGTAGATAATTCCCCAAAACCAGACGGCGTTACTGTGGGGCCTGGCGATATAAAGTTTACCGACTTCAACGGGGATGGTAAGATCGACGACAGCGACAAGATCGTACTGGGCAATCCGTTTCCCCGTTACACCTTTGGCTTCACCTACCGGCTGGCCGTGAAGGGCTTCGACCTGAACCTGTTTATTCAGGGCGTTGGCAAGCGCGATGTCATGCTACGGGGTGAGGAAGTCGAACCGTTCCACTACAATTACGGGGCGACCATGTATGAGCACCAGACCGATTTCTGGACGCCCGACAACCCGAATGCACGCTATCCTCGCTTAGCCGCTATCGGCTCACCTTCGAACACCAACAACTGGCGGAACGGGTCTGATGTTTACCGGTACAATGCCGCCTACGCCCGGCTGAGAAACGTGCAGATCGGTTATACGATCTCCAATAAGCTAACCCAGAAAATTGGTGTGCAACGGCTGCGGGTATCGCTGATTGGTCAGAACCTGTTTACGCTGACGCCCCTCAAATTCATTGACCCCGAAACGTCCGAGTTCAATAACAACCTTAGTCTGGGTTCTGCCTCGAACAGTGCGCGTAATTACCCGCTACCTGTGTTTTACGGATTTGGCCTTGATCTCAGCTTCTAACCCATTAATCTGTTGCAACTCATGAGTTTTCTCAAAAAGATAAGTAGCCTTTGCGTGATGGTACTCATCGTCACCGGGTGCGGCCCCTTAGACATTGCGCCTGTCAATCGCTTTACCGAACTCAACTTCTGGACAACGAGCGAGAACGTCAATAATGCCCTGAATAACATCTACAGCGGCATGTATACCAGCACGTTATACTTTTATAACGAAGCCTTGTCCGACAACGCTTACACCGCTCAGGGGTCGGCCGCGGGAAGTCCGGAGGCGATTGCCAGTGGTAGTTTTACGCCGACGTTGCCGAAATTCCAGAACGACTGGGCGTTTTATTACCAGGGGATTAAGTCTTGCAACATCTTTCTGGCAAACGTCGATCAGAACAAGACGCTCTCGGCTGCTGACCTGTCGAGGATGAAAGGCGAGGTGCGGTTCGTACGGGCCTGGCACCATTTTAACCTGATGAAGTGGTACGGAGACGTACCCCTGCTCGACCGCGACCTCTCGCCCGACGAAGCAAAGGTGATTCCCCGTTCGCCCCGGGCTACGGTGCTTAAATTTATCACCGACGAACTGACGGCGGCAGCAGACTTGCTGCCTTCCAAAGATGCGTATGCCCCCGCCGATAACGGCCGGATCACGAAAGGCGCGGCCATTGCCCTGAACGCCCGGGTGCTGCTTTACGAAGGTAACCGGATGGCCGAGGTTGTCACCCTGTGCGAAAAGCTGATCAATGATCCGGCCACCAACGGTCAGTACGGTTTAGCAGCCAACTATAGCGATCTGTTCAGCAGCCCCACGGTCAATAAAACCAGCAACGAATCGATACTGGCGTTGCAATACGTACCTGGCCTACGTACCTGGTCTGAGTTTTTTGATTTCGCCCCCCGGTCGGCCGGAGCTAGAACGAATAGCATGGCCCCCACGCAGGAGCTGGTCAATGACTACGTGACACTCAACGGCAAAGCCATTACCGAAGCAGGTTCGGGCTATTCGGAAAGTAGCCCGTACGCCAATCGCGATCCCCGGCTAACGGCGACCGTCGTGTATGACCGGTACGTTTGGCGAAACGCAGATGGGACCACTCAGATCATTTACATAAAACCCGGCTCGGACCCCGTCAGGCCCGCCTTAAATGAGTATACGCTGAACGGACAGGGATCACCCACGGGCTACTACTGGCGTAAATATTACGACCCAAACAGCCTGGCCAATTTTGCGTCGGGCCTGAACCTGCACCTGATCCGGTACGCCGATGTCCTGCTGATGTACGCGGAAGCCAAGCAGAGCCTGGGGCAATTGAATGCCAGTGTGTGGGATAAAACAATTCGGCCACTTCGGCAACGGGCGGGCTTCACGGCAACGGAGGCACTGAGCTTCCCGACCACCGGCGATCTGACGCAGATTGTTCGTCGGGAGCGCCGGGCTGAGTTGGCAATGGAAGGACTACGAATTGATGATATCCGACGGTGGAAGATTGCCGAGACGGTACTTAATGGGTACGCTCACGGCGCCAAATTCGGCGATCCGTCAGTTGATAATGGCTACATCCGCGCGCAGCGACGTCAGTTTGATCCGGCCAAAAACTACCTGTGGCCGTTGCCAGCCTCAGAGCTGAACCTCAACAAGTCGTTAACCCAAAACCCTGGTTACCAACCCTAATCATCACATCTAATGAGACATGCATTGACCACAGGTGGTATGGCGTTACTCGCTGTGCTATCGATCATTTCCTGCAAGCAGACGGTCCGGGAGCTGAACCCGGCTGTAACGCCGGTGAGCACGCTGACGGCTCCCGAAAACAATGCCAGCGTCAAGCTGGAACCATCAACCCCTGCCAGTGTGCAGTTTAAATGGGCACCGGTTCAGGCAGCAGAAGGTGTATTATATGAGGTTGCTTTCGATAAGACCGATGGCGATTTCAGCAAGCCTTTTTACAAGACGGTATCTGACGGGTTGGGGGTCCAGCCGCAGTTAACGCTCAGCCACAACGACCTGAAGAAAATTGCGGCCTTGGGCGGCATAGGAGCCTCTGCTACAGGTAGTGTCAAATGGACGGTCTTGGCGTCGGTTGCGCTTAACCGTCAGACAGGTACGTCCAACCGCGTGCTGACCATGACCAGACCCGCTGGCTTTGTTGACCTACCCGATAGCTTGTATCTGACAGGGACGGCCACCGAAGGGGGAGACGACTTGAGTAAAGCAGTCAGGCTCAAAAAGGTGGAAGACGGCGTTTATGAGGGTTACACCTCGTTAAAGGCAGGTAGCTATTATCTGACAAATAGGCTGTCGGGCGCAGGCAAGAGTTACTACGTCGCTAAGGACACTATCCGGGAAGGTACCTCACGCACCACCTTGACTGGGCCGACTAAAACGTATCGGTTGCGGTACGACTTTAACATAGCCTCCACCCAGGCCACCGAAATACAGTCGGTTGGACTCTTCATGTCGGCCTACAACAAAGAAATTGGTACGCTGGCCTATGCGGGTAACGGCACGTGGTCAGCCGCCAGTATCCCCGTCGAGTTCTATCAGTTCTCCTGGGGCAGGGATGAGCGGTACAAATTCGCGATCCACACCGCCACGGGCATAGAGTATATGGGTAGCTCGAACGTGAATAACAATAGTCCGGCCGGGGCGCCTGCGTCTTATTTCTACCTCTTGCCGGTGTCGAACGCCCAGTGGGACAACACCTACAAGTTTGACCCGTCGGCCGATTTGCAGAAGGTCAAAGTAGACCTGTTTTTGCGGGCCAATGCGCCGTATAGCCATCAGGTGACCGTGCAGAAATAGGCCCTGGCCTTAACTCAGAACACTGTTGATTCGCTTCCAACATCCCTGTGCCCGTTGCCGTGATGCAGCTGGCACAGGTTTAAGACTTTCGTTATGAACCGCTCTCTTTTCAACGGGCTTTTACTCGTCGTGGCTGTCACGCTCTTTTCATCCTGCGAAGACAAGCAGCCATCCCCCGTAGGCGGGCCCGACACAACAAGGCCCAACGTACCCAGCCCGACCGTGTCGCGGTATCTGACGGCGGCCCGGAAAACGCATGATTACGTGCTCGCCAATTTGCTGACACCCTACAAGAGCTACCGGGTCAATGCCACCACCGATCTCAATTCGGCTTTTGAGTGGTACAACGTGAGTCAGATCTACGCCGATGCTGCCATGGTAAAGCGGGGTGACACGACTTACGCGACCTACATGAACGATAGTTTCAACTGGATGAGTCACTTCTGGGACGACGCCAGCCCCAACGGCGGCTACTTTGCCTTCGTGCGCATCGATGGCACCGGAAAAGGCTCGGACCCGCTGAAATACATCGATGATAATTCCCTGTCTGGCGTAATCTACCTCGACGCTTACGACGTCAGCACCGGGGCGATGAAAACGGCGTACCTGGATAAAGCAAAGGCATGCGCCAACTGGCTGATCAAAAGTGGCACCTGGGACAACACCTTCGACGGTGGTTTCTGGTGGAACACGGCAAAAACGGTGAAGCCAACGCAGTCAAACGGCCTGGCCATGCAGCTATTTGCACGCTTGTACATGATCACCGGCGAGTCAATTTACCGCGACTGGGCATCGGCCGTTGACAAGTGGTTGTCGAGTAAATTATACGAGAGCAGCACCGGCCTGTTTGTCTGGCAGATTGACCAGTCGGGGAAACGGTTCACTGAAAAATTCACCTACGACAACGCCATTATGGTCGAAGCCTTTCTGCTTTACGGGGAAGCCACGAAAGACCCGTCGTACCAGGTGAAGGCGCAGGCGCTGGGCAATGCCATGAACCGCACCCTGTGGGATAAGGCGCACAACGTCTATATCTTCAATACCAGCGACCGCCGAATCAGTCCTGCCTGGTGCGGATGGGGATCGCAGGCTATGATCAGGCTGTACGAATCGGACAAGAACGCGTCGTGGCTGAGCTACGCTCAGGGGAACATCGACGCCATCAATACGGTCCTGAGAGATGCCAATTCGGGCGGTTATTACCAATTTGCTGGTCTGGATGGTGCCGGGCGATACGCAAACATAGAAGGCGTCGATGTGGCCTGGATGCAACGCCTGCAAGCGATGCTGTCAACATACAGATAACTCATTAAACAGCCTCCATTCAATCTATTCTGGAATGAAACAACTGAAAAGCATCACCCTTTTTCCCTCTCTGATCCTCATTGCCCTGCTGACCTCCTGTGCGGTAAAAGGGCAAAACGTGCTCCGGTACGTTGATCCTAACATCGGCACGGCCCACAGCCGGTGGTTCTTCTATACGCCCGCTGCCGTGCCCCACGGCATGGCCAAACTAGCCCCGTCTACGAACGGACATTACGGCAACAATCAGGGCTGGGAAGCAGTAGGATACGATACCCGGCACAACTCCATTGAAGGCTTTGTCCACTTTCACGAATGGCAGGTTGGTGGCGTAAGCTTCATGCCAACCACCGGTGAGTTGAAAGTAAAACCCGGTGATCTTGAGAACCCTGATAGCGGTTACCGGTCCAGATTCGACCGCAAGAATCAGGTGGCCGCACCTGGCTACTACAAAGTCTTGCTAGACGACTATCAGATCACCGCTGAACTCACCGCGACCAGCCATGTCGGTTTCCACCGATATACATTCCCCAAAAACGACCAGTCGAGGGTGCTATTAGACATCGGCAATGTACAGGGTGAAAGCGGGGAAGTACGAAAGTCAAGTATCAAAATGACCGACGAAACCCACTTTGAGGGCTTTGTTACGACGTACCCAAAATACGTAAAGACCTACGATGCAAATGGTCAAGTGTCGATGTACATCTGGGGTGAAGTGAGCAAAAAACCACGGTCGGTTGGCGCTTTCTCAGACACTGGTGTTCGGCAAAACAGCCGCGAAGCTACCGGAAAGGGAGCTGGACTTTTCCTGGAATACGCCACCAATGCCAACGAGGCCATCGAGTTGAAAGTAGGCTTATCGTATACATCTATTACCAACGCGAAGGCGAATTTTGAGGCCGAAGCAACGGGATTGACCTTTGAAACAGCGAGAAAACGGGCGAAGCAAACGTGGCAAACCGAACTGGGAAAGTTAGCTGTGGAGGGCAACGAAACCAATAAGGTTAAATTCTACACGGGCCTGTTCCATGCTCTCCTGGGCCGTGGAATCGCCAACGACGTGAACGGCTCTTATCCTCGGCACGATGGAGGTATTGGTCAGCTCCCCCGCGATAAAAACGGAAAATTCAGCTATAATTTTTACAACACAGACGCCATCTGGGGCGGCTACTGGAACCTGACCCAGTTATGGGCACTGTCGTATCCGGAGCGATATACTGATTTTGTGCAGACCCAGCTGGCGGTCTATAAGGAACGCGGCTGGTTTGGTGATGGCATTGCCAACAGCAACTTCGTCTCGGGCGTGGGCACCAATTTCGTCGGGCTAGCCATTGCCGGGGCGTATCAGGCGGGCATTCGGGATTACGATACCAATCTGGCGTATCAGGCCATTCGGGCCAACGAACTCAGCGGGCATAATCGCCCCGTAGGTTCGGGTAAGCTGGATGTGGAGGCCTTTGTAAAGCGTGGGTACGTTCCCTACCTCGACGCGGATAAAACCGATTCGACGGGTTCGCACTTTGCAGCCTCCCATACGCTGGAGTACAGTTTCAGCGCGTTTGCAGCTGCCCAACTGGCCAAAGCAATGGGTAAGCAGCCCGACTACCAGCAATTCCTGAAGGCCTCCAACGGCTGGAAGCTCTTGTACGAACCGGGTCAAAAGCTGGTTCGGCCCAAAAAAGCGGATGGCACATTCATCAGTAAGTTCGATCCGTACGAACCCTGGCGGGGTTTCCAGGAAGGAAATGCCGTGCAGTACACCTTTTTCGTGCCACAGAATCCCAAGGCGCTGATCGAGGCCATCGGCGAAACCACCTTCAACAACCGACTCGACAGCATCTTCACAGCGGCGCAGAAAAATGGCTTTGGGGGCGGTAAAGAGATCGATGCCTTTGCCGGCATCAAGTCGATCTATAATCACGGCAATCAGCCCAATCTGCACATCAGTTGGCTCTTTAACTTCTCGAAAAAACCGTGGCTCACCCAAAAATGGACGCGGGCGATCTGCGATGAATTTTACGGCACCGAACCCATTCACGGCTACGGGTATGGGCAGGACGAAGATCAGGGTCAGCTGGGTTCGTGGTATGTAATGGCTGCCCTTGGCTTGTTCGACGTGAAAGGATTCACGGATCTACGACCAATCGTTGAGCTGGGAAGCCCTGTCTTCGAAAAGGCCACCATCCGGCTGGGCGACGGCAAACAGCTTCGGATTGAAGCCAAAAACAACTCCGCCCAGAACGTGTATGTGCAGTCGGCGACCTTCAACGGTAAAGCCCTGTCAAATTGCTGGCTCTACCGCGATGAACTGATGAAAGGCGGTAAACTCACCTTCGTGATGGGTAGCCAGCCTAATACGAACTGGGGGATTCAAACGCCCCCGCCTTCGGCCCAGTAAGGGGCGCGTTACAGACAACCATACTCAACAAAATAGGAATGAAGTTGATTTTGAGTCAAAAATGGGCCAGGTACGTTGTCGGGCTAACGGTAATCAGCGGGTTTTTCATTTGTCAGACGGCGGAAGGGCAATCGCCTAAACCCTCAGCTGTTTACCTGAGCCGGGCGCGGGAAAGCTACCAGAATGTATGGAACCGGTACAGGGTACCTGCCTACACCTTGTTCTCCGAAAACTACCCGTCGAATCAGGTCGATTCATTGACCTACATGCAGGGTGGTGGCGTTAAGGAAAAGGCGGTTAGTTTTCTCTGGCCCTTTTCCGGCCTGTTTTCCGCGACCAATGTGCTACTGAAAACGCCATCGGAACGGAAACATCAATTACTTTATCTGGACAGTCTGGTGGCTGGTATGGAGAAATACCGCGACACCAGCCGTTCGCCCATCGGCTACCAGGCCTATCCGGTTCAGTTCGAAAAATCAGACCGGTATTATGATGACAACGGGCTGGTGGGCATCGACTACATGGAAGCGTACCTGAACACCCGGAACCCACTGTACCTGACGAGGGCGAAGGCTGTTTTTGCGTTCATTCTGAGTGGATGGGACGATGAGCTGGGCGGTGGTGTCACGTGGCTGGAGGGCCATCGGGATCAAAAACCAGCCTGCTCCAACGGCATGGCTACCCTCACGGCGCTGAAGCTGTATCAGGGCACAAAAGACCCATATTACCTGAAATGGGGCCAGAAATTTTACAACTGGATGCACACCAATCTGCTCGATTCGACCGGTGTGTATGCTAATGACCGCAAGGCAACGGGTGTGGTAAACCGGGTTTTTTATACGTACAACTCGGGCTCCATGCTCGAAGCAGCCGTGCTGCTCTATCAGTTTACCGGCGACAAACAGTACCTCCACCAGGCCGAAAAGCTGGCCAGGGATACGTTCGTTCACTTCGACAAGCGCCCGCATCCGTCACCAATGGCCATTCAGATCGATTTGCCCTGGTTTGTTACGGTGCTGTTCAGGGGTTATGATGCGCTCTACCGGGTCAATGGCGACTATCGGTACGTAACCGGGATTAAAAACTCGCTCGATTACGCCTGGCAACACTCCCGCGACAAGTATGGACTGGTCACGCATAGCTGGATGCCCGATCCCAAGGAACTGGCTAAACCAAAATGGTTGCTGGATCAGGCGTGCATCGCCGAGTTATACGCACGCTTAAGCCTGCTGGAAAAAGAACGGGAAACAAAACGATAAGCGCACATGGCAGAAAAAGCAGTTATTGCCATCGACCTGGGAGGGACCCGTATCAAACTGGGGCTAGTTAGCGCAGGGACCGTCTTACTGACCCACCAAATGGATTCGCAGTCAGGTCAAGGGTTACGATCCCGGTTACCCCAAATTGAAACAGCCATAAAGAACCTGTTGGCCCAGGCCCGCCTGACTATTGATGATTTGATTGGCGTCGGCATTGCCATACCGGGTATTGTTGATCCGATCCACAAACGGGTGCTGACGATCAATAGCAAGTACAGTGACGCGCCCGAGCTAGACCTACTTGCCTGGGCGCACGAAACCTGGGGCTTACCGCTCTATCTGGAAAATGATACCCGGGCAGCGCTACTAGGCGAATGGCAATATGGCAGCGGACGAGGCTACGATAACGTCGTGTTGATGACGCTCGGCACCGGCATCGGCACGTCGGCTGTTATTGAAGGTCGACTGTTGCGCGGCAAGCATTTTCAGGCGGGCATTCTGGGTGGGCACGTGGTCATCAATACCCATGGTAACCAATGCAACTGCGGCACCGTTGGCTGCGCTGAGGCCGAAGCGTCGACCTGGAGCCTGAACCAGCGGGCCACGGCGCATGCAACGTACCCACAAAGCTCGCTTTGCCAGTACGATACCGTCGACTATGAAGCTGTTTTCCGCTGTGCCCGGCAGGGAGACGCCCTGGCAACTTCCCTACGGAATGAAAGCATTGATGTTTGGGCCGCCTGCGCGTACAACCTGGTGCAGGTATACGATCCTGACGTACTTATTCTGGGCGGAGGGGTAATGGCCAGCCGCGATGTTATTATTCCCCCGATTCAGCAGCGCCTGAATCAAAACGCCTGGGCCACTTGGGGCAAGGTGGCCGTTGTGCCAGGCATATTATCCGACTCCGCAGCACTGCTGGGCGTCGCCACTTTAGCATACAACCTTGATATATGAACGTGTTAACACCATCAATCTTCGACAAATTCCCCAGCATTGCTGTAGAAGGGGAAACCTGCACTACGGGTTGGGAACCGATAGTCTCAGTCCTGCGAGATAGCATTCGACCTACCGATCGAGCCAAAACGATCGTGGCCATAGACACGTACCTGGGCGTGTATACTAACGAGATGATCGCTGGCTTAAGCACACTGGCAGACAAGCTGACGATCGTTGAAACGAGCCAGGTCCTGCGTAGCCAGTCCGAAATAGATGCCCTCGTCAACGACTTCGTGACAGACGATCCGGTGTTTGGGTACGTTTGCCCGTTTGAGCTGTCGGCCTTTTTTGACGATACCAAACTGGCTTCCTGCCAAAAAAGGATTCAAGGCGTTGCAGACGGCGTTGTGCTGATTGTAGGTGTCGGGGCCGCGCTGTTCGTCGATCAACCCGATCTGCTGTTATACGCGGATATGCCTCGGTGGGAAATTCAGCTTCGATTCCGCAAGAACAGGGTAGGTAATCTGGGTGCTAACAATGCCGACGCGGTATTTGCATACCAGTATAAACGGGCGTTCTACGTGGACTGGAAGGTGCTGGACCGTCACAAAATGCAAAATATGGATCGCTGGGATTACGTGATTGACACGACCCTCGAAAAAACGCCCAAGCTGATCAGCGGCTCGGCCCTCCGAAACGCCATGGCACTCACCGCTCAGCGGCCCTTTCGGGTGGTTCCATTCTTTGATCCAGGCCCCTGGGGTGGTCAGTGGCTGAAAGAAGTATGCGATCTGGACCGGTCGGCTGTTAACTATGCCTGGGGGTTCGACTGCGTCCCCGAGGAGAACAGCCTGCTTTACAATTTCGACGGCGAAACGTTCGAGATCCCCTCGATCGATGTAGTCTTCAGCCACCCGGTCGAATTGCTTGGCGAAGCCGTTTTTAATGCGTTTGGCGCCGAGTTTCCTATCCGCTTCGACTTCTTGGATACCGTCGAAGGTGGCAATCTTAGCCTACAGGTTCATCCCCTGCACGAGTACATGCGTGAGAAATTTGGCATGGGATATACCCAGAACGAAAGCTATTATTTTCTGGAAGCCAAAGAGGATGCCTGCGTGTACCTGGGGTTAAAAGAAAACATCAGTTCTACCGACATGATCGGTGATCTGGAAAAGGCGCAGCATGGCGATGTTGATTTCGATGCTGAGAAGTACGTTAAAAAATGGCCCATTAAAAAGCATGATCACGCCCTGATTCCGGCCGGTACCGTTCACTGCTCGGGCGCCAACAGCGTTGTGCTGGAGATCAGTGCAACCCCCTTCAACTTCACCTTCAAACTCTGGGATTGGGGCCGGACAGGCTTGGACGGACAACCCCGGCCAATCTCCCTCGAACACGGGAAAAACAACATTCAGTGGGACCGGACAACCCAATGGACAAAAGATAACCTGCTCAATCAGATTGAGGAGATCGGGCGTGGTGACGGCTGGCGGGAAGAGCGTACAGGGCTTGATGAAGACTCATTCATTGAGACCCGTCGTCACTGGTTTTCAACGACGGTTTCTCATCATACGCAGGGCGTCGTTAACGTAATCAACCTGATTGAAGGCGACGAAGCCGTTGTAGAAAGTCCGTCGGATGCGTTTGTCCCCTTCGTCGTTCATTACGCCGAAACATTCATCGTGCCGGCCTCGGTGGGTGCCTACACCATCAGGCCCTTTGGCTTGAGCGAGGGCCAGGAAATAGGTACGTTAAAGGCATTTATCAGAACAGACAGACTGCACGATTATACGTTGAAGTAGCCCATGTCCGGGTGAGTACCCTGAACCAGACTGATACGAGTAGCTTCAGTCTGGTTCAGAGCACCACCAGGTTAGGTTGATAAGTTAAACGCCCCAGGAGCCAGTTCGTTCAGTCACGGTCTTCTTAATGGTGTACCACTATTGGTCTGAACGCTGACTACCTTATTTTTACTACTGTACAGCACTTAGCCGAAGGTGTGTACATCCAGCGATAAACTGGTTTTAGTAAGTAAAAGTCGATCTTCGCTTACCAAACAATTGTACGAAGAACATGACGAAGCATTTACCTAGCTACCAACAGGTTGAGCGGGTTTGGGATATCGACGGGTTTCCAAATTATTTCTTCGGGAACGACAAACGATTGTACCGATTCGACACCCGTGGGCGGCTGTGGCAGAATAAGCGGATTATCCTGCGCTACACGGCTGGGTACGTGCTTAAAAGCCGCTTTTATAGCCTGTCGCAGTTACGCCCAATGCTTAGGCCGCATCGGACTACAGCAGATCGTCGACCGGACTTTTGATGGCGCTGATCTTGTCGGCGGTGACGTGGGTGTAGCGCATGGTGGTCAGGATGCTTTCGTGACCAAGGAGTTGCTGGATGTACCGGATGTCGGTGCCCGATTCCAGCAGGTGCGTGGCGAAGCTGTGGCGCAGGGTATGAATCCCTCCTTTCTTCCTGATGCCGGCGAACCGAACCGTTTCACTGTACACATGCTGGATCGTCCGTTTGGCTAGCGGCTCGTTCATCAAAGCATTTTCGAACAGGTACGTTCGGGGCGTATACAACCGGATATACTCGTTGAGATGGGTTAGCAGTTTAGGCGATAACATCACGATACGGTCTTTTTTGCCCTTTCCCGATTTTACGTGAATCAAACTCCGCTGACGATCGATGGCTATCAGGCGCAGATGGGCTACTTCGGCGAGTCGAAGGCCCGTGGCATACACGACACGGAACAGGGTACGGTACTTCAGGCTGGTAGTAGCGTCGAAAATGGCTTTTACTTCGGCTACGCTGTAAACAGATGGCAACGGACTGGCTAGCCGGGGGTACTCAATGTCGTAATACGTCTTGTCGCGCAGCAGCATTTTTTCCTGATAGAACTTCCAGGCGTTGATGTGTACGTTGATGGATGAACTACTGAGGCAGCGTTTGTCGCGCAGGAACAGCAGGTACGTATGGAAGTCGGCTCTGGTGAGCGCATCGAGCGGCTTTTGGCCAATGAACTGAACAAGCGAAATAAGGGCCTGCTTATAGTTCTTGATCGTCTTGGGGCTATAGTTCCGGACACGCATCAGGTCAGACAGGGCCACAACCACGGGGTGGGCATCGTATATGCCAGCGACCGGAGCATACCGAAAAGGCTTAGGTGGTCGCTCCAGTTCGCAATGTAGCACCTGCTTGGGGGGCCAGGGCGGACAGGTTGCCTGGTCAACGTCGGTGTGGGTGGCGGCTGGTTTGTAGAGCCGGACAATGGCTTCGTCGAACCGGCAGTATTCTTTGCCAAACAACCGGCCAAGCAGCACCACCGACTCCCGCGTGTTGGGCACGAGCCAGCACCGGCGTGTATAGCTCCACCGTCGGCCGGGTACGTTGCGAATCTGGTTGTTGGCCAGGGTGTCTTCCGGAAACAGGACTGCCAGCAAGGCTGGGTCTTTCTGGTCAATACGAATGGTGAGCATGTGTGTAAGACGCCGAGCAGCGCTATTGGATACACACGTAAATGGAGTCAGGCCAGAAGAGTAGCTAAACAAAAGACGGTCTGCCTATTCCTCTGGCCCTTTCCCCTTACAGCTCAAACGTAATACCCTGCGCGAGTGGCATGGTTGTGCCGTAGTTGATGGTGTTGGTCTGGCGCCGCATGTAGGCTTTCCAGGCGTCGGAGCCCGATTCGCGACCGCCGCCGGTTTCTTTTTCGCCGCCAAATGCCCCGCCAATCTCGGCACCCGATGTGCCGATGTTGACGTTGGCGATGCCACAATCTGACCCGGCCACTGACAGAAATTGCTCGGCTTCGCGCAGGTTCAGGCTGAAAATAGCCGACGATAAGCCTTGCGGTACGCCGTTTTGCAGGGCGATCGCTTCGTCGAGAGTAGTATACGGGATAACGTACAAAATGGGGGCAAACGTCTCACGCTGCACTACCGGCCAGTTATTATCGGCCTCGGCCACGCAGGGTTTCACGTAACAGCCCGACTCGTAACCAGGCCC
Source organism: Fibrivirga algicola (assembly GCF_011742925.1). Classification (GTDB taxonomy): domain Bacteria; phylum Bacteroidota; class Bacteroidia; order Cytophagales; family Spirosomataceae; genus Fibrella; species Fibrella algicola. Next base: position 1,174,596 of record NZ_WAEL01000001.1, on the reverse strand, counting down.
TTCCAGTACGCCCGGCTCCACAATGAAGGTGCCACCCGCAGCCCGGATGTCGGCAATAGCCTTTTGGTAACTGGTGACAGCGTCTTTATCGATCAGGGGCCCCACATGCATGTTGGCGTCGAGTGGGTCGCCGATGCGAAGCTGGGCGTAGGCACGGGCCAGCCGGGTACGTACTTCGGACAGCATACTCTGGTGCACAATGAGGCGACGGGTTGTGGTGCACCGTTGACCGGCCGTACCCACGGCGCCAAATACGATGGCCGGGATGGCGTGGTCGAGGTCGGCATGGGGCGAGACAATGATGGCGTTGTTGCCGCCCAGTTCCAGCAAGCTGCGGCCCAGTCGTTCGGCTACGGCTACGCCAACGGCCTTGCCCATGCGGGTACTACCCGTAGCCGACACGAGGGCCACGCGGGGGTCGTGGGCCAGCCATTCACCCGCATCGCGGCCACCCGAGATCAGGCACGACACGCCCTCAGGTACGTCGTTGTTCCGCAAGACGTCCTGAATAATCTGCTGGCAGGCAAGGGCCGTCAGCGGTGTTTTCTCCGACGGTTTCCAAATACACACGTCGCCGCATACCCAGGCGAGCATAGCGTTCCATGACCAGACGGCAACGGGGAAGTTAAAGGCCGAAATGATGCCGACGATGCCCAGCGGGTGGTACTGCTCATACATGCGGTGAGCGGGCCGTTCGGAGTGCATGGTAAGGCCATAAAGCTGCCGCGACTGGCCCACGGCGAAATCGCAGATGTCGATGATCTCCTGCACTTCGCCAAGCCCCTCCTGCAACGATTTACCCATTTCGAAACTTACCAGCTTGCCCAGATCGCTTTTATAAAGCCGAAACTGGTCGCCCATCTGCCGAACAATGTCGCCCCGCCGGGGAGCGGGCACGAGCCGCCATTCGGCAAAGGCAGACTGAGCGGTTTCCACAACCCGGTCGTAGTCGGCGCGGGTGCTGGCGTACACACGGGCAATCAGGCTACCATCGGTGGGCGAATACGAATCAATGGTTTTGTCGCCGTGATGCCAAAATTGCTGCCCGGTGCTGGTGCCGGGCTTGTTTTTGTGTTGCGGAACGGGAAGGATGTTTTCCATAGTGATGAAGATAAGAACGAGTTTAACGTTTTTGGTTTGCGGGTTGCGGGTTGTCGTTGCGCTGCTATCCGCAATTTGTTGGATAAGCAGCCCAACGATAACCCGCAAACCAAAAACCCCTGCTACGATAATCGATCTTTAAAGCTCTCGTACCCATACTCCCGGATGAGCTGGAAACTGCCGTCTTCTTTGGCAATACCAATGGCGGGAAGGTTAACGCCGTTGAAGGTGCTGGTTTTAACCATGGTGTAGTGAATCATGTCTTCGAAAATGATCCGGTCGCCCACTTTCAGGGGCTCATCGAAGCTATAATCGCCCATGAAGTCACCGGCCAGACAGGTCATGCCGCCGAGGCGGTAGGTTGGTTTATCGGCCACGGGCTCCTGATACGCGTCGCGGATGCGCGGCTTGTAGGGCATTTCCAGGGTGTCGGGCATGTGGGCAGCAAACGAAGTGTCGAGTACCGCTACGGCGATGCCCTGACTGTCGAACACATCGAGAACGGTGCTGACGAGTACGCCTGTTTGCCAGCCAATGGCAGAACCGGGCTCCATGATTACCTCCACGTCGTATTTTTCACGGAACGCTTTGAGCAGGCCAATCAGGTGCTGGGTGTCGTAGCCTTCGCGGGTCATCAGGTGCCCACCTCCCATGTTCACCCAGTTCACCTGCCGAAGCAGATCACCGAATTTTTCTTCCAGCGCTGCCAGGGTGCGTTCCAGCGTAAACGAGTCATTCTCGCACAGAGTGTGGAAGTGCAATCCCTCTAGTTCAACGGGTAGCTGGTCGGGTAGTTTGTCGCGCGTGACGCCCAGCCGTGACCCCGGCACACAGGGATTGTACATGTCGGTGGCTACTTCCGAGTACTGCGGGTTGACGCGGATGCCGAAGGAAGGAGAAGAACGATGAGCTTCGCTGGCCAGTGCATTTTGCTCAGGCAAAACGGCCTCTCCTCCCTCCTTTTCCGCCACTTTTTCCTTAAATCGCTCCCACTGTGTCCAGGAATTGAAGGTGACGTGGCTGCTTCGGCTGAGGATTTCGTCGAACTCATCGTCGCGGTAGGCAGGTACGTAGGCGTGGGCCGGTACGCCCATGTATTCGTTGACAAGTTTAATTTCGTTGAGACTACTGGCCGTAGCACCGCTCAGGTATTCACGAACGAGGGGAAAGGCACTGAACATGGAAAAACCTTTCAAAGCGAGAATAATCGTCACCCCTGCTTCGCGCTGTACGGCGTCGATCAGTTGAAGATTTTGCCGGAGTTTGGCTTCATCGAGTACAAAGCAGGGCGAAGGCGCCTGCGCTAGTCTTGCTGTTTCTGGATACATAGCGCAAAGATAACAAGCGGTTTCACCTCACCGCAGCGGCGGACCGTCCCCAGCTGCGGTGAGGTGAACAGCCATGCAGTAGTTTGTGTTACCTTTGCGGCGCTCTATAAGCCATTCGTATGCTCGATTTTCTCACCCGTGCCCTCACCGGCGATGCCCCTGAAACACCACGCCTTTATGCGCCCTCACTAACCGAATACAGTCGGCGCGAGACCGTTACTGTCAACATTGGCAACGTACCCATGGGGTCGGCTTATCCGATCCGGGTGCAGTCGATGACGACCATCGATACGATGGACACGATTGGTTCGGTTGAGCAGTCGATCAGGATGATTGAGGCAGGCTGCGAATACATCCGGATTACGGCCCCCAGCGTAAAAGAGGCTCAGAACCTGGAAAATATCCGCAAAGAGCTGCGGGCGCGTGGCTACACAACGCCGCTGGTAGCCGACATTCACTTCACCCCCAACGCGGCCGAACTGGCGGCCCGGGTGGTTGAAAAAGTGCGGATCAATCCCGGTAACTACGCCGACCGCAAGCGATTCGAACATATCGAGTATACCAACGATTCGTATGCGGCGGAACTGGAACGGATTCGGGAAAAATTTTTGCCGCTGGTGCGCATCTGTAAAGAATACGGCACCGCCATGCGAATTGGTACCAACCACGGCTCGCTCTCTGATCGGATTTTGAGTCGATATGGCGATACACCCGTCGGCATGGTAGAGTCGGCGCTTGAGTTTCTGCGAATCTGCGAGGACGAGCATTATTACAACATCGTGCTGTCGATGAAGTCGAGCAACCCGCAGGTGATGGTGCAGGCGTACCGGCTGCTGGTGCAGCGGCTCGACGAAGAGGGGCTGAAACCGTATCCACTGCACCTCGGCGTGACCGAAGCAGGCGAGGCTGAAGACGGTCGAATCAAGTCGGCGCTGGGTATTGGTACGTTGCTGGAAGATGGCCTGGGCGACACCGTACGAGTATCGCTCACCGAAGACCCTGAACTGGAAGCCCCCGTGGCGAAAGCGCTGATTGACCGGTATACAACCCGCGCACAAACGGCCAGCCCGATTCCCGCCCTGACGGAACTCCCCTATAACCCATTCCAGTACAGCCGTCGGCAAACGCACGACGTAGCCAATTTTGGCGGGACTAACGTACCCAGGGTTATCGCCGATTACAGCCAGACGCCCGTTCAGACCACTAATGAGCTAAAGGCCATCGGCCATTTTTACCTGCCCGAACCCGACAAATGGGCCATGAACGACCTGGGAGCCGACTACCTCTACACGGGTAACGTACCGGCCGGGTTCATGCTGCCAAACGGGCTGAAGGAAATACAGAACTATGCGGTATGGAACGCCCAGACCGACCAGTTGAACAACCACCCCATGCTGACGGCCTCGGAGTATCTGACAGCGCGGGCGCGGCCACAGGGACTCCATATCCGGCTTAACTTCGTGCAGTTTACCCTGGCCGATCTGACCGACGAACTAACAGACGCGCTCCGTAGCGACCGCAACATTGTGGGTGTGGCCCGTACAGATAACACGCACGCCATGCCCGAATTACGGCGGCTGTTTGTCGACCTTGTGAACCGTGAACTGACCTTGCCCATGGTGGTTATGCGCGGGTACACCAACGTACCCACCGTTGACCTGCCGCTCTACGCAGCCACCGACCTTGGCGGGTTGCTGGTCGACGGCTTTGGCGATGGGGTGCTCTTGCAGGCAACTCATAGCGACGAACTGAAGCAGTTGAACGGGCTGGCCTTTGGCATTTTGCAGGCTGCCCGAACGCGCATCACCAAAACCGAGTACATCTCCTGCCCGTCTTGCGGCCGCACGCTGTTCGATTTGCAGGAAACTACCGCCCATATCCGCCAACGGACCGACCACCTGAAAGGCGTGAAAATCGGCATTATGGGTTGTATCGTGAATGGCCCCGGCGAGATGGCCGATGCCGATTACGGCTACGTGGGTATCGGGCGCGACAAGATTGCTTTATATCGGGGTCAGCAGGTAATGAAAAAATCGGTACCGGCAGCCAATGCTGTCGACGAGCTTATTGAACTGATCCGGGAGGATGGCCGCTGGCTGGAGCCGTCACAAGCGGCTGCATTTTAACCCTAACCGTGGAAAATACAGGCGAACAGGCAAACCTTTTCGCCCATTATTTGGCTTTATAAGTGGAAGGGTACGGCCTATTGGCAGTTACCCTTTCCTCAAATTTCAAACGATAAACACACTTTCTGTGAGCCGTTTAGCTGATTATCTCAAAATTGGGCCTGTATTCAATTACTTCTTGCGGGTCTTCCGCAAGCCCGACCCCAATCATCCCAGCAATGTAAACCTGCGCATGATGCATGGGATCAACCGGATCTCGATCGTTATGTTCCTGTTTTGTATCCTGGTGATGCTCTACCGCGCTTTCTTACGATGACATTTGACGAACTACGCGATTATTGCCTGAGCAAACCTGCCACAACGGAGTCGTTACCATTCGACGAATTCACACTGGTATTTAAAGTAGCAGGCAAAATGTTTGCCCTGTCGGATATAGAGGCCAGGCCTATGCGCGTTAGTTTGAAATGCGACCCGGAACGGGCTGTTGAACTTCGTGAAGTACACGAGGCTATTCAGCCCGCATTTCACATGAATAAAACGCACTGGAATACGGTTACGTCCGATGGGTCACTGCGCGATAGCCTCATTCGCGAACTCATCGATCATTCGTATGAACGAGTGGTGGCAGGCCTACCGAAAGCCAGTCGCGAAGCCCTGTCTGGTGCTGCATAAACAGAGGCTGTTCAACGCCTGCTTGTTTGATCGTCAATTCGTAATTTAGCAAGCTGAATAAAGAGAGTAGCGGTATGGAAATTGCACTACTGGGTTTATTGTTCGTAGTTTATCTGGTAATGCGCTATTACCTGATTGACCACGAAACGGCCTCTGAAAAAGACGCCAAACGGTTTCAGGAAGGCATTCGGCTTGTCAAAGAGCGACACATTGAAACGGCATTTGATTATTTCAATGATGCCGTCCTGAAATACCCCAAATCGGCCGTGGCGTACGCATGGCGCGGCAAATGTCAGCTTCAACTGGCCAATCACTACTCCGCCATCTACGATCTTACCCAGGCTATCAGCATCGACAACACCCTGGCCGATTGCTACCTTGACCGGGGTATTGCGCTCTACAGCGTCGAACAGTATACCGAAGCTTTCCGGGAATTCGATAAGGCCGTTTGGCATATCCGCGATGAGCGCCCCGACGCGTACCGATGGCGGGCCGTGGCCCGCATCCAGCTGCGGCAGATCAGCCAGGCCGAAAATGACCTCCGCCGGGCCGTACTGCTTGGCGACGAAGACGCTTTTCAATTGCTACGGCAACCTCCTTTTACGCGGCCACAACCCGTAAACAGCAAGCGCTGAGCCGCAGACTCCCCGTATAGCTTGTTGCCCCCCCGCAGGTGGTAAATCACGTGCTGCGCGCTATCTCAGGCACTTTCAGTCGGTAAATTCACTCAGTTAATTGGTCACGTTTAATCAAGTTCGTCGACGGCCGGCAAGATGCCAGTAGTTTTCGGGGTGGGTTCGCCTGAATCGTGCAAACTAACTTAGCTTTGGGGTACTATTATACCTACCAGCTAGGGCATATAGCACCTATCCCTCTTCGACTGCCCAACGTACCTGGCCCCCATGAATGTTAAAACCCTGTCTCCTTTTCTGCTGGCTTTAGCACTGCTGGTATCGGTCATTAGTATTGATCGTCTGAGCTTTAGCCGAATGAAAGATTACATTGCCGCTGTCGATCACACGCGTGAGCTAATTACTCGGTTAGAGGGTTTGTCTAATCACCTGAAATCTGCTCAGATTTATAGTCCGGCCGCTGCCCGCGTTGCACCTCCTAATTATTACCGGCTCTACCGTGAGGAAATGTCGCAGGTGAATGCCGAGCTTATCCTGCTTCAATCTCTGGCTCAGGAAGACACCGTCCAGCGCAAACGAGTTGATCAGATTACGGCGTTGATTGACCGGCACTGGGAGGTACTTCTCGAAAACAACATTGTCGAAATCATAAAATCTGGCCAGGGGTGGCGACTAAACGACCTGTTTACAATTCATCGGTTGATCAACCAGGCCATCGCCTACGAAAACACCTTGTTGAAAGACCGTCAGTATGACCTCACCCAATCGACCGCCCAGACCAACCTGTTTTCCACTATTTTTTCGGTGTTGGCCCTGAGCATCCTGATCGCCACATTTCTGGCCAATCGATCGCTCAACAAACAACGGCGGCTATTGGAAGGATTTTTGGAGTCCATCATGAATACCACACGCAATGGTATCGTTAATCTGCAGCCGATCAAAGAAGACGGTCGTGTGATCGATTTTAAAATCGCTTACGCGAACACGGCTGTCAATGAACTCCTCCACCTCAGCTCAACGTCGCTGGTGGGTGAACGCCTATCCGCGCTACCTGGCCTATCGGAGTTAAGCAATTTAACAGATCGCCTGGTCAACATCATTCATTCTGGAAAGTCAGAGCCATTGGAATTTCGCTACGAAACGGCTGCCAATCCGGTGTGGCTGTACATAGTGCTCTCGCGACTTGAGAAAGGCTTAACGGTGACGTTTCAGGACATCACCCCCCTGAAAAAGTACCAGCATGAACTACAAACCAAGATTGACCAACTTGATCGCAGCAACAAAAACTTGCAGCAGTTTGCCTATATCGCCAGTCACGATCTGCAGGAGCCCCTTCGAAAGGTGCAGCAATTCGGTGACTTGTTACAGGTGCATCACGGCACTCAGCTCGGCGATGGTCTGCAATACCTGCAACGAATGCAGATGGCGGCCAGCCGAATGTCGTCGTTAATCAAAGATCTACTAAGCTTTTCGCGTATTTCAACGCTCCAGAACAACACACTCTCTGTTGACTTAACCAATATTGTCAACCAAGTGCTGATCGATCTGGAATTACCTATAGCGGAAACCGGCGCTCGGATCGACGTACCCTGCCTACCCACCATCATCGGCGATCCCTCTCAATTGGGGCAACTTTTTCAAAACCTGCTATCAAATGCACTTAAATTTCACAAACCAAGTGTATCACCCATTGTATGCATAACCAGCCAGCTTATTACGCCCAACAGCCTGCCTGCGTCGGCCAAACCAAGCCAGTTGGCAACAGCCTATCATCGCATCGACATCTCGGACAATGGAATAGGCTTTGATGAAAAGTACCTCGCCCGCATCTTTCAGATTTTCCAGCGGCTACACAGCAAGAATGAATTTGCGGGAACGGGAATTGGCCTGGCGATCTGCGAAAAAGTGGTACTGAACCACGGAGGCGTTATTACGGCCAGCAGCCAGCCAGGGCAAGGCGCCACGTTTACCATCTACCTGCCGGCGTAGCCGATATACCTGCCAGCCTGAGTCAACCCGGACGTGTTGCACATGATTGGTTCAGGTTTAAAGCTTATGAGCGAGTTTGCTGGCGAGGCAATAAAAAAGCCGTCCAGCATGTATAGCTAGACGGCTGATAATCAAGTGATCCCAATTGGATTCGAACCAATGACCGCCTTCTTAGAAGGAAGATGCTCTATCCAGCTGAGCTATGGGACCAGGATAAGTGAGGGTAGTTGATGTACAATCTTTCCGACGTCAGCGTCGATCAGTTCTAAAACCCGATGCCCAAAAGTACGCACAAAGGGCCAATTTTCCCGAAAAATCGGCCTTAATCTCCTTGTTCCGATATCTAATAAGCCCAATGGATGATACCTAAACAACTGAAACAATCAACTGTAAAATTACGGCAGACAGCTAAGTAGCAAACAGTCGCGAGCATTTTGTGACAACGTAACTCTACCTTTTCTACTTTGCAACTAGCCCGATACTGCCTGATAAGGAGCGACTAACAACAGGTAAATAAGCGTAAGGTGTACGTAAAAAGAAAAAGCCTGAAATCACTACGATTTCAGGCTTTACTAGTCGGGGTGGCAGGATTCGAACCTACGACCTCCTGCTCCCAAAGCAGGCGCGATACCGGGCTACGCTACACCCCGAGGTGTTTATTTGTTTGTCACCGGCGAAAACAGACAGACAAAGGTACTAAAAAAATTAATTAACTGTACTGTGGCGGAGAGAGCGGGATTCGAACCCGCGGTACCCTTGCGGGTACGGCAGTTTAGCAAACTGCTGGTTTCAGCCACTCACCCATCTCTCCACTCGGCTGATCATCCTGCCGTTTCCCGCCTGATGAGGATGCAAATATAGCAGGAGAAAATGCGTTTCCCAATCCCAGAGCAAGAATTTCTTCACAATCCAGCTAATTTCGCACAACCCGGATCAGCAATCAAACAAGCGCCTATTGTACAAATATCTGGAAGTGAGTCTACTGACGCTGCGGTTACCTGCCGACTAACGAGGTAAATTTTTTTTTATGAACTGGTTATTTTCATTCTCGCCAACGGAAGTAGGCGTTATAGGGCTATTTATCGTCCTATACGCGGTTTATTTCATACGGACCCTCCGGTTGGCCAGGCAGCTACGCACTACACCCTGGTCAGTAGTGCCCAAGTTTGTACTTCGTTCACTTGCGGTTGGCATGTTGCTGATAGCCCTGATGGGCCCGCTGTTTGGCGAAGCGACCCGGGCCATGTCGGCGCAGGGTCGGGATGTCTTTGTGCTGCTCGACGTATCGCGGTCCATGGATGCAACGGATGTAGCACCCACCCGCCTCGAACGCGCCAAGTTCATGCTGCAACAGCTTACCGACTCATTAGTGACCGATCGGTTTGGTCTTATTCTGGTGTCTGATCAATCGTACGTGCTCTCGCCGCTGACATCCGACCACCAGGCCTTGAATCAATTGGTGCAGGCCGTACGGAGTGATGCCGTGGGCGGTGGCACTAATCTATGCGAAGCCATCAACCTGGCCAAAGATAAAATGGTGGCCGATTCGAGCACGCAGCAACGTACCCGGGCCATTGTGTTGCTTAGTGATGGTGAAAATTTCGGCTCCTGCCCCCCAGCCACCTTAAGCAGATTGGTACAGTATGACATCGCTCTATTTGCCGCCGGCATTGGCACCGATGCCGGCAGTGTGCTGCGTAACGGTAAAGCCTTTTTGACCGACGAACAAGGTCAACTGGCCCATACTCGCCTTAACCGCGATTTTCTTCGGTCGTTGATAAAATCCACGTCGGGCCAGTACCATGATCTGACCGACCACCTAGCCAACGACCTGGCCACGGGTTTGCGGTCGCTGCCCGGCCGGACCATCAATCAGCGGCGCGTTACCGTGACAACCAACAAGTACTACTACTTTTTGGGGATTGCGCTCTTTCTTGTTATGCTGGACGTGCTCGTCACGGTGCGCACACTTCGCCTGTAAGAATCCCGTGGCTGACAGGTAAATTTCCGTACTTTTGACCTCACTATGCTTCTTCTGGTACGCCTGGCAAGTCTGCTGATTATCCTCGCCACCTGGTTCGATACCATGGTGGGCGAAACTAAACTGGGGTTGGTTTCCCGTCGGAATCAGGTGCGTAAACAGGCCGCTTTAGCGTATAAGATGGGTCGCTATCAGGAAGCCCTGACGCACTACCGCTACATTATACAAACCAGCCCGGCTCCCCTGCTTGGCGAACGGATCAACCTGGGGCATGTCTATTTCAAGTTAGGTCAGTACGCTTCGGCGAAGCGCCAGTATGAACTGGGCGGGGCTGAAGCAACACCCCAGTTGACAGCCATTGCCGCCACACAACTGAGTTTGTTGGCCTGCATCAGCAGAGATACGTCGGCCGCACTGGGGCACTTACGCACGGCCTTGTTGAATGACCCGGATAACAGCATTGCCCGCCAGAACTTTGAGCTCCTGAAGGTACGTTTTTCCGGTAAGCAGGCTCGAAAAAAAGCTGTTCAGACAACACCCCAGCCTACGCCGCAGCCAGAAGCGGTGCAGGGGCAACAGGTAGATAAAACAGAGCAACAGCAGGATCGGCTCAACCGACTCAGAAACACCACACTCTCTGACGAACAGGCCCGGCAGGTACTCGATGCCCTGCAAGCCGACGATTTGCCGTATGAACTGGCCCGTCGCCGTGCCGCCAAACCAACCACCGACAAACCGGCCGGCCGGTGGTAACCTTTTTTATTCATCAACACTCGACAAGTCAATCAATTATGCAGGATGTAGTTATTATTTCGGCAGTACGAACCCCAATCGGCAGTTTCGGCGGCGCTCTATCTACGCTGTCGGCTACCGAACTGGGCGCAGCCGCCATTAAAGGCGCGCTTGAACGGGCCGGCGTTTCGCCCGATCAGGTTCAGGAGGTATACATGGGTAATGTGGTCTCGGCCAACGTGGGGCAGGCCCCCGCCAAACAGGCCGCACTGAAGGCTGGTTTGCCCGCCAACATTCCCTGCACCACCATCAACAAGGTATGTGCATCGGGTACTAAATCAATCATGCTGGCGGCGCAGAGCATCCAGCTTGGCCTGGTCGATGTGGCCGTAGCCGGCGGCATGGAAAGCATGTCGAACGTACCCTATTACGTACCCAAGGCCCGGTTCGGCTATAAATATGGTAACGCTGAGCTGGTCGACGGCCTGGCGAAAGATGGTTTGATCGATGTATATGACCAGTGTGCTATGGGCGTTTTTGCCGATGCCACCGCCGAGAAATACCAGATCAGCCGCGAAGAACAGGATGCCTACGCCATTCAGTCCTACCAACGTGCCGAAGCCACAACCAATGCCGGCCACTTCGCTTCGGAGATTGTGCCCGTTGAGGTGCCCGGCCGTAAGGGACCGGTCACGGTCAGTGAAGACGAAGAATATAAAAACGTATTTTTCGACAAGATTCCGACTTTAAAACCGGCCTTCACTAAAACCGGCACGGTTACGGCAGCCAACGCCTCGACCATCAACGATGGCGCGTCGGCACTGGTGCTGATGAGTGCCACCAAAGCCGCCGAACTGGGGCTGAAACCCCTGGCCCGGATTGTGGCTTATGCCGATGCCGAACAGGAGCCGCAGTGGTTCACGACCGCGCCTACCAAAGCCGTACCACTAGCGCTGGAACGGGCCGGACTGACCATTGACCAGATCGATTTTTTTGAAATTAACGAAGCGTTTGCGGTGGTACCGCTGGCGTTCAGTCAGGTGCTGAACGTACCCCAGGAGAAGTTGAACGTGTTCGGCGGCGCTGTGTCGCTGGGACACCCGCTGGGATCGTCCGGCTCCCGCATCGTTTCCACCCTCACAAACGTACTGCACCAGCGCGGTGGCCGCTATGGAGCCGTTGGCATCTGTAATGGCGGCGGCGGTGCATCGGCCATTATCATTGAGCGGCTGACCTAGTCAGTTAACTTTCCCGACTTTGGATTTCTTTTGACTTACGACTTCCTTTTCTATGCCTGCTATTCAGGAAACCCATTTCAACTTTCCCGGCCAAACCGGCTACTACAAGGGTAAAGTTCGCGACGTGTACTCGTTTGCCAATCACCCCGGCGGCCCCCTGCTGGTAATGATCGCATCTGACCGGATTTCGGCTTTTGATGTGGTCTTGCCACGGCCAATCCCCTACAAAGGACAAGTACTGAATCAGACGGCAGCGCATTTTCTGGCGGCCACCGCCGATATTGTGCCCAACTGGCTGATCGACGTACCTGATCCGAATGTGAGCGCAGGCCGGGCCTGCGAGCCGTATCCGGTCGAGATGGTGGTGCGGGGATACCTGGCCGGCCATGCCTGGCGTACCTACCGCGATGGGGGCCGTGAGCTATGCGGCGTTACCCTGCCCGACGGTCTACGGGAAAGCGAGCAGTTGCCCCAGCCGATCATTACGCCAACGACCAAGGCGCACGAGGGCCACGACGAAGATATTTCGCGCGAGGCCATCATTGACGGTGGCCTGGTGAGTGAAGCCGAGTACGTTCAGTTGGAGCAATACGCGCTGGCGTTGTTTGCGCGGGGTAGCCAGATGGCCCGCGAACGGGGCCTGATCCTGGTCGACACCAAGTATGAATTTGGCCGGATTGGTGACACCATTTACCTGATCGATGAAGTGCATACGCCCGATTCGAGCCGGTATTACTACGTCGACGGGTATGCTGAACGGCTGGCGTCGGGTGAAGCGCAGAAACAATTGTCGAAAGAATTCGTTAGAGAATGGCTTATTGCTAATAACTTTCAGGGGAAAGACGGGCAAACGATTCCGCCAATGAGCGACGAATGGATTGATCAGATTTCGGCCCGTTACATTGAGCTCTATGAAACCGTGACCGGGCAGGCGTTTAACTCAACCGGTGGAGGTGATGCCAATGCCCGCGTTGAAGCCGCCATTCAGGCTTACTTGGATAAAAGTGTTCGTACTAATTAAAAAAACGCATCAGAATAAATGGAGTTTAGTATCGAGAAGACGGAACGGTACGCCCTGCTTCGCGCCAGTGAAGGGCAATTTACGGGAGAAGCACCCGCCCAGTTTGAAACCACAGCACGGAGCCTGTTTCGTGAAGGATTCAGCCGCCTGATTGTTGATCTGGCCACCATCCGGACCGTCGATGACAGCGGCGTAATGGCTATCCGGAAGATCAACCGGCAATGTAGCAATGAGTTGGGCCTGCTGGTTCTGGTAACCAAAGATGATGACCTGACGGATTTTCTGTACGAGACCAACATTGCGGATCTCACAATTTTACCCACGGTGGAAGAAGCAATCGACGCCGTGTTCATGAACGAATTAGAAAACGATTTCGGTAGCGGAGCCGACGACGAGTATGATGGAGAGTTGGACGAAAGCTTCGAGCCAGAACGTTGACCATCCGGTTGCTGACAAGCCATCGGCGGTACCTTTTGCCGTGACAATTTTAGGTTCAGGGTCGGCCTCGCCCGCCCTGGACCGCCACCAGACGGCTCAGTTGGTGACCTACAGCAATGATCATTTCCTGATCGACTGTGGCGAAGGCACGCAATACCGGCTCATCGAGCAGCGTGCCCGGCCCAGTCGGTTGAAGTACATTTTCATTAGCCACCTCCACGGCGACCATTATTTTGGGTTGATGCCGCTGCTGTCGAGCCTGAATATGGGCGGAAGGACCGAAGACCTGTACCTTTTCGGTCCGCACGGCCTCGACGAAATCATCACTACTACGTTTCGTGTCTCGAACGGACAGTTTTTCTTTCCCCTCCATTTCCAGGCGGTCGATGCGCACCAGCCCGCACAACTGCTTGACCTGCCCAACCTGACCGTCGAAAGCATTCCGCTCGATCACGGCATTGGCTGCACTGGTTTCCTGTTTCGTGAAAAACAGCCCAAGCCGAAGTTACTCCGCGAAAAGCTCCCCGCCGACATACCTGTTAGTGTACTGAAAGCGCTGAAAGAAGGTCTCGATGTGCTCGACGAAGCAGGACAACCCCTTTTTCTGGCTACCGATTACACAACTCCCGGCCCCAAACCACGGGCGTATGCCTACTGCTCAGATACCCGGTATAATGAACGGATCATCGAGCAAATACAGGGAGTTGACCTGCTGTACCACGAAGCCACCTTCCGCGACGACAACGGGCTGCGAGCCTCTGAGGTGCACCATTGCACTGCCCGACAGGCCGGCCAACTGGCTCAGAAAGCCAATGTTGGTCAGTTGCTTATCGGACACTTTTCATCACGTTACAAGGTGTTCGACGAGTTTCTGGTTGAGGCGCAGGATGAGTTTCCAGCCACCGAACTGGCCATTGAAGGTCAATCGTTTACCGTATAAACTGACTACACACGAAGGTTTTGTCGTGTTGAGCAGTCAATCGTTGTATCTTGGCCGGTCAATTTGTTCCCTCAGTTCCGTTTCTTCATGCTCGTTTTTCGCCTTGGCTTCCTTGATGTCGGCTGGCTCGATCTGCTCGATATAACAGTTGTTGCTCTACTGCTGTACCAGATTTACAACTTAGTGCGTGGCAGCGTTGCCAGCCGGGTCTTCGTAGGCTATCTGTTGGTTTACCTGTTCTATCTGGTCGCTAAGGCGCTGGGATTGAACCTATTGACCACCATTCTGGAGTATTTTATCAGCGTTGGTGCGCTGGCCCTAATCATTATTTTTCAACAGGAGATTCGCCGTTTTTTATTGCTGATCGGAAAATCGACTAACATTGGCAACAACCGCTGGGTACGCCGGTGGCTACTTCGACAGATTGATACGCCCGAGCCTATCACGCCCATTCGCCCCGTACTCGACGCCTGCAAAATGCTGGCCGCAGAGTTTGCCGGCGGGCTGCTGGTTATTCAGCGCAACGATGACCTGTCGAAAATAGCCGAAACCGGCGAGCGGATCGATTCCGAAGTTTCAAAACCATTATTACTGGCCATCTTTAATCAATATAGCCCACTACACGATGGTGCTGTGCTTATCGGCGAGGGGCGTATTCAGGCAGCGCGCTGTATTTTACCCGTTTCCGACGATTCTGAACTGCCAACTACCCTGGGTTTCCGGCATCGCGCTGCTATCGGTATGAGCGAAGCAACAGATGCAGCCGTGATTGCTATATCGGAAGAAACCGGCCGTTTATCACTAGCCACCAATGGGCAACTCGATTTAAATCTGAGCTTGCACGACCTGGAAGAACGACTGATAAAATACTTAGCCAGACCCTTAGCCTAACTCAATAAAAAAGGGGGCCGAAGTTATTTCGACCCCCTTTTTTATTGAGTAGAATAACGCTGGCTTCAACCAACGAAATGCTGATCAGTATTCCAGCATGGGTGGCAGATTTTTTGCCTGCTCAACGAAACCAGCCACCTGATCGGCAGAGGGTGGCCGTTGAGTTAGTTGACGTATGCTATTAATTTCCACAAGTTTTGCGTGCAGGTTTTCAGGCACGCGTTTCGACAGTTCTTTCACCGTATCAACGCCGGCCTCTTCCATCAGATCGCTGTAAACGCGACCAATACCTTTAATACGGGCTAAATCAGCACGGTTAGCTAATTCCAGGATAATTGATTTGTCAATACCGATAGTTTCAGCCAGTTCTTTACGCCCTTTCGGCGTGCGAGTCGCTTCCAGTAATGTGTCTGAATCGATAAGACCCTGGGCCTTTAACAAATTAGTCAAGGTATCGTTGATGCCCTTTAATTCACCAAGAGTTAGGCTCATAGTAGTTATGGGTAAATAGTAGGTGGAACGCCACTGACTTATTCGTCAGCTTGTATGCTATAAATTAACGTAATAAGTATCTACGCCTGATTGCATTGAGTAGAAATTTTTTTTGAACGGTAAAACTTTCGGGGTGCATACGGACAAAAAGTTCGGCCCACTCAGAAAACGTTTTCGGCTCGGTCGCCTCGAACACGCTTGCATCTATTTTTTTGCTTGTCAAATACTCCGTAAACGTCATTGATTCGTTGATTTACCAGGTTCAATAGCCGTAAATGTAGCAAAAAAGGCTAACCCTGCCTGTGGATGGACTCAGGTTGGCCGAACGGGTTTTTGGCTATCTTTGTTTCATTATCAAGCGGTTGCTGACCAGGGAAAACAAGGTCAGCCGATCATTCACTTTACAAGCTGTTACCTTGACATTCCAGGATTTTAACCTCCACGACGACCTGCGGTCGGGTGTTGAGGCCATGAATTACAAACAGGCTACGCCCATTCAGGAGCAGGCCATCCCCCTTATTCAGGAAGGCAAAGACCTGATCGCCTGCGCCCAGACGGGCACTGGCAAAACGGCAGCATTCCTTATTCCGCTCCTCGATAAGATTGCCCACGCTGAGCACGACCATACCAGCACGCTGGTGCTGGTACCAACGCGTGAACTGGCTAAACAGATCGACGACCAGGTAGAAGGGTTCAGCTACTTCGTGTCGGCTACGAGCATTGCCATTTACGGTGGCGGCAAAGGCGACGACTGGGATAAGCAACGAAAAGCCCTTGAAACCGGCGCCGATATTATCATTGCCACACCCGGCCGGCTTATTGCACACATGCAGATGGGGTACGTTAACTTCGATAAGTTGAACTACCTGGTGCTGGATGAAGCCGACAAGATGCTCGACATGGGGTTTTCAGATGACATTCTGAAAATCGTTGATTCGCTGCCAAAAGAGCGGCAAACGCTGCTGTTTTCGGCTACCATGCCCGCCAAAATCAAAACCCTTGCCAGCAAGCTGCTGACGTCGCCTGAAGAAATTCGGCTGTCTGTATCCAAGCCAGCGGCGGGCATCGATCAGCAGATTTATCTGGCCAAAGATCATCAGAAGCTTCCCCTCCTCGAACACCTGATGGGTACTATGGACGTGAAAAGCATGGTACTCTTTACCTCTCGAAAATCGGAAGTGAACGCCATTGTGCGGGCACTGGCCAAGCGTGGGTACGTTGCCAAAGGCATCAGCTCGGACTTGGAACAGGAAGAGCGCGAAGTAGTACTACGGGAGTTCAAGAATAAGCAGCTTCAGATTATTGTGGCCACTGACGTACTCTCGCGGGGTATCGACGTCGACAATATTACCCACGTAGTGAACTACGACGTGCCCCGCGATGCGGAAGACTATGTGCACCGAATTGGCCGGACCGCACGGGCCGCCACAACCGGAACGGCAATCACGTTTGTGAACGAAGCCGACATGAACAAGCTGGGCCGCATTGAAAAACTGATTGAACGTAAGCTCGACCGCCTGTCAATCACCGAAGAGCTTGGCTATGGCCCCGGCCCGGTGGCTGGAGTTCGCGACGAGCCAGGGCCCTTCGACCGGGGTCGCAGCAACGGACGCGGTGGTCGGGATGCGGGCCGGAACGGACGTGGCAACGGCAGAAGCGGTGACGGTAACCGGAACGGGCGCTCAGACCGTCCGGCTGGCGAACGGACACCACGTCCCCAACCAGCATCGGCTGTCGCCGACGTACCTGTAGCCGATAGCGAATCGACGCCAACAACGCTGGCAGACGGCACTGCGGCTCCACGACCAGAACGTGATCCTAATCGCCGGAACAACCGCCGGAAGCGCGGGCCACGTCCAGACGGCGAAAAGGCGGCGCTTGTTCCCGCCGGTGACGGTACGCCTGTAGACGGGGTGTCGCCAACAGGTGATACGCAGCCTGTCTCCGTTGCGGGCGAGGCAACTAAACCACGGCGGAAGAAGCGTCGGCGGGGCCGTTCGAAGGAAGGCGTATCTGGCGAAGGTGTCACTGCATCACCCGACTCGGCTGCTGTTGAAGCGGCTGCTCCCCAGGTAGCTCCTGAAGCCGCCGTTTCTTTCGCCCCTATCTCTACCTGGCGCGAAATCGATTAACTCACTTCGCGTACCATAAAAGGCTTGCTGATTGATGCCCTATCGTAGAGATGGGCGTTAGTCAGCAAGCCTTTTGCTTTTTATCACGCAACTTTGGGGCTGAAACACCGCTTTTCCCGACATGCCCGATATCCTCGACATTCAAAACATCTTTTTCACGCTCTGGGGATACCCAATGAGTTACCTGGAATTTGCCGGGGTAGTCATTGGCGGCGTAGCGGTAGTGCTGTCGGCCAGGGCGAACATCTGGAGCTGGCCCATCGGGGCGGTAAGCGTCACTCTCTACTTCTTTCTGTTTTACCAGATTCAGCTCTACCCCGATATGTTTCTGCAGGTATTTTTCCTGATCACCAACATACAGGGTTGGTGGCGCTGGACCCACCCGCGCCCCGGCGAAGAAGACCGGCATCTGGAATTAAGAATAAGTCGCATGCCTCGTCGGCAGGTAATCACCTGGTCGGCAGCGGGCTTATTGGGTACGTTGATGCTGGGGATGTTTGCTCAGAATCTGCACCGCATGCTGCCCCTGGTGTTTAATCAGCCCAGCGCCTTCCCCTACCTCGACTCATTCACCACCGTGATGAGCATCGTGGCCACGTACATGATGATTCAGAAACGTGTGGAATGCTGGTACGTCTGGCTGTTCATAGACGCTATCCTGACGTACATGTATTTCATTAAAGGCGTGAAAGTAGTGTCGATCGAATACGGCATCTTCTGCCTGATTGCGCTACAGGGCGCTTACCTCTGGACACGTGAGTATAACAGTTACCCGGTCAAGTCGGCCACCAGCTAAATTAGACACATTTGGCTTGCAACCGTGCCGGCAACGTTGGGGTCTACGCTATCGCTACTTATACCATTTTTATACATATGAAATTGACGCTACTTCCCCTGTTGTTTTTAATGATGGCCTGTTCGAAACAGGATAATGTACCTGCCAATACCCTGGTGGGCACATGGCGGCTGGTTTCTTACTGCAACCCTGTAAGCCCAACCAACTGCACGCCGACTACCGTCCCCTCTGGCAAAGGTGTTTTTGTGACCTTTACCAGCGATGGCACATTTACTGAAACCTACGAGAATTCTAAATACGAAGGCTATGGTTTTCTGGGGTGTCAGGGCGGTTATTCGATAGAGAAGGACGACGTGCGCATCATAACCGGCTGCATGTCGTCGACGGGTGGCAAGCTAGTCAGGCTGGTTTCTGTAGACGCCAGCCAGCTGGTGCTGAATCCAAACGGAACAGGCAACTACGTCTTTACCCGGTAGATGATAACTGGCCTTGTTTTTGGCAAATTCATGCCCGTTCATGCGGGGCATCTCGCGCTCATTGACTTTGCCCGCCAGCAATGCGACCAGTTGATTGTCTCGATGAGTTACACCGCTACTGATCCGATCCCGGCAAGCGTCCGTTTTGGCTGGCTCACTGAACTGCTGGCTCCCTACCCTACCATTACCGTAGTAGCGGAGGTCGATGACTTTCATGATCCTACACTTCCCCTGTGGGAAGCAACAAAGAGCTGGGCCATGTTTATCAAAAAGCGGTTTCCGACGGTAAGCGTATTCTTTGCCTCTGAAACGTACGGCCTGCCTCTGGCGCATCACAGCGGTCTACGCTACGTCGCGTTCGACCCAGCTCGTCAACAGGTGCCCATCTCGGCAACTCTGATCAGGCAGGACCCGGCTGGCAACTCGCATTTCCTTCCTGCTCTGGTAAAAGCCTACTTTACTGAACAGACTGCTACCAGCCTGCCTGACAAAGACTTGCCGGGTCTAAACCATCCCGATGAGTAAGCGACGATATAGGTAGTAGATTACGTTTTCCACCGGCTTAACACAACATACTTGTAAATACGGTCATTTGTTGACAATCGGCTGTTTAAGTCAATAAAACAGTTATCTTGTAAACAGCTGTGTCAATCGTCACGTTACACCTCTGGCTTCTTGTTAAACCGTTCGTCGTATGAAGCAAATCTCCCTGATTATCAGCTGTATATTCATTTCATTTCAAAGCTACGCCCAGGCACCATACATACCGGCGAAAAATGCCATTCAGCTTGGCACTGATTTTCTCGGCGTCGACCCCGCCAACGGACTTAAATACCGGCTGGCGATCGACTACAAGCGATACATGGCTCAGGATCGGATCGCGCTTGGCCTGTCAGTCGGGTTCATGAACAGTCAGCGCGAAACCGTTTTGATCCCTGATCTGGTTAGTGTAGGGAAAAACACCCGCCAGCGTGTCACCGTGGACATGACGGCGTCGTACAATCTGCTTCATTCGGTTCACCACGCCCTGCGTATCGGAGTTGGTCCATCAGCCTGGTACAGTAACGACGATCTGTTTGTAAAAATAGACCCCTATCCTGTTCCAACTGGCGCTCCTGTGTTCGCCTACGCCCAGCGCAACCAGACCGAAAGCTGGTCAATCGGTGGTCACGGTCTGCTCGACTACACGTATGCCCTCGCGCTGAATACACAGGTTAGTTTACATGCCGGCGCCGCATTGGTAGGGCCGTCGGGACTTGCTCCCCTGTTTGGCATGCGGGCTGGCTACCGCTTTTAACAACGGGCTTATTCTTCGTGCCGATGACTACGATTTGCCGGTTGCACCTGTCAGCTGATTACGAATCTGCTGCATAGCAGCGTACCACCCGCCGCCCCGTTCCGCTGGTGTCTGCTTCGCCGCAACAGGTTGAGTCAACGACCTGCTATTTTTTGCAATTACCCAGCCAGCTATGCTAAAAACGGCCATCGACGTACCCACGGTTGTCCACCAGAACAAGTGTGGTGGAAATAGGCGGTAGGTTGCTTCAACCACAAACGTAGCATACAAACTGGTGACCGACAGGCTCATGCCCAGGTAATGCCAGTTGAGCCAGTTACGCAGGTACGTCCGAAACCAAGCCGCCCCTACTCCACCGATCAATGCCAGCCAGCTAAATAGGGCGCCCCAGTGCACGATACCAAAGCGGCCAAACAGACGATAAATGCCAAAAGCGGTTGTCAAAACGACCATCATACTGGCTACATATGCGTAGCCTACGTGCTGGTGCCGGACAGTACCTTTTGGCATCAGGATCACCAGCGTACCCGTCAGCAGAGCCGTTATGGCGAAACCGATGTGGATCAGGCTGACGGGCGAGTGATTAATATCATCCATCGTGGGTTGTTGTTTACGTACCTGAACAACCCGGCCAGCCCGGTTGCGGTTAGGGCCACTCAATCGGTTAGCAGCGTCTTTCCGTACAAATCGTTGTGCGGTATGCCCAGGGTATATGCAGGCCGGTTAAGCGGGGAAAACAACAACTAACGCAACACTATGGAAAGCAAAGGTGATGGGCCACGCCGCTCACCCAATCCTGATCGTGGTTCCGCATTCCCCGTCTGGTCGTCCGGCAGATGATACCCACCAGATACGGCCTACCGTGAACTGATATCCTGCTAGAACCATACGCAACCTTGACCGGCAATTAGTCCACCATTTCAATAGATTTAACAAACAACCCATCCCTGTTCGGGCTTAGGGGTGTAGTGACTCAACGCGGCTTCGGGCCGATACGCAACGATTATGGAAAACAAGACGCCACCTCAACATCAGGACAAGCAACCTGGACTGGAGGCTAAAATGAACCCTGAGCCGAAATACATTCGGCATCTCTACAAAGGGTCTGAGAAACTGAAAGGCAAAATTGCCCTTATTACAGGGGGCGATTCGGGCATTGGCCGGGCAGTAGCGATTCACTTTGCCCGTGAAGGTGCCGATGTAGCCATTGTGTACACGCCGGAAGAAAGCGTAGACGCCCAAAAGACTAAAGACCTTGTAGAAGCTGAGGGCCAGGACTGTCTGCTGTTGAGCGGCGACCTGCGGCAGGAGTCGTTCTGCCAGCAGGTAGTCGACGATACAATTCGTGAATTTGGCCAGCTGAATATTCTGGTCAATAATGCTGGCGTACAGTACATACACAGCCAGTTCGAGCAGATTCGCGATGAAGACCTGCTGAAGACCTACGAGACGAATATCTATTCATTTTTCCGGGTCACGAAAGCAGCGGTTCCGCACCTCCATGAGGGAGACAGTATCATCAACACCACATCGGTGACCGCTTATCAGGGTCGGGCAGACTTGATCGATTATTCGTCGACGAAGGGGGCCATCATGACCTTCACCCGGGCGTTGTCGAGCAATCTGGCCGAGAAAAAGATTCGGGTCAATGGTGTAGCACCCGGCCCCATCTGGACACCCCTCATCCCGTCGTCGATGGATAGCAAAATGGTGGCTATGTTCGGACAGGACGTACCCATGAAACGCCCGGGCCAGCCTTCAGAGGTGGCACCAGCCTACGTATTCCTTGCCTCCGACGACGCCTCATATGTAACCGGAGCGGTATTGCACCCCAACGGTGGAACAATTATCAATGCTTAAACGGATTTGTGGTTTGTCGTTGCGCGGCTAACTCACGAGCCTGTCGGTTAGCAGCAAAACCATAAACGTCAAACAACACACTGCAAACCCATTCTACCTTATGGAAAATATGGAAATTGACGCCAAGCCCCAGCATCAGGATGCACAGCCGGGTTTGGAATATGAAATGGACCCCAAACCGATTTACATTCGGGAGTCGTACAAAGGGGCCGATAAATTATTGGATAAAGTAGCGCTCATCACGGGTGGTGACTCAGGTATTGGCCGGGCTATTTCGGTGCATTACGCCCGCGAGGGAGCCGATGTAGCTATGATTTACCACCCCCGCGAAGATCGGGATGCTCAGGAAACCAAACGCCTGGTAGAGGCCGAAGGCCGGAAATGCCTGCTTCTCCCCGGCGATTTGAAGCAGTTATCGTTTATCCGGGAAGCCGTTGGAAAAGTGCTCAGCACCTTCAAACGGATAAATATTCTGGTGAACAACGCGGCAAACCACGTCGAGCAAAAAGAGTTTGTGGGCATCACCGATCAGCAGATGCGCGAAACATTCGAGCTGAATATACTGGCAATGTTCCGGTTAACGAAAAACGTGCTGCCTCACATGCAGGCTTACGATTCGATTATCAATACCACGTCGGTGGTGTCGTATCGGGGTAGCGAAGCACTGATCGATTACGCAGCTACGAAAGGAGCCGTTACGTCATTTACGCGGTCGCTGTCGCAGAACATGGTTGATCGGGGTATTCGGGTAAACGCAGTAGCACCCGGCCCTATCTGGACACCCCTGATTGTAGCCACCAAATCGCCGGAAGAAGTGGCGGAGTTTGGACAGGACGTACCCCTGAAACGCCCCGGCCAGCCCGCCGAATTGGCCCCTGCCTACGTGTTTCTGGCTTCAGAAGACGCCAGCTATTTCACCGGTCAGGTAATCCATGTGAATGGCGGCGAGGTGGTGAACAGTTAAAACTACATGCAATAAACGAGAGCGGCTCTGCTTGGGTACCAAACGGTATTCCAGCAGAGCCGCTCTCGTTTATTGACGTGTAATCCTGACTACTTTTTAGCCGAATCAGCACCGCTTATCTGCGCTAATTCCTTATTTCCCGGAAAGAGTTCGAGTCCTTTCCTAATCCACTCGGCCCGGGCGGCATCATTCTTACTGACCAGTTCTTCGTGCGAAATCAGGTATTTGAAGCCCAGAATAAGGTCTTTTTCGTATCGCTTACGCTCGTCTTCCTTATCTGCTACCATCGTAATAAACTGCTCGTAATAAGGCTTCGCTTTACCATTGCGCACGGCCTCTTCGGGGACATAGGCATAATAGTTGGCTTTGGCCCGGTACAGCACCGTTGGGGCATAGTCGGGGGAGCCCTGTTGGGCTAGTGCCAGTGCCGAATCGGCCATGGCGAACCGGACCGTATCGCGCAGTAGTTTGCCGAGGCTGTCGCGGGCAAATCCCAGCGTATAGTTACTCATTCCATACCGGAACAGGTCCTGTACGTCGGCCTTGTAGCCGTGTTTGGCTGCTGAGTCGAGCGCAGCAACAGCCTGCGGGTGTTTTTTGGCCCGGTAATAAAATTTGGCAATGTCGCTGTACAGATTGTCCGTCGTATCAAACGGAGCCGCTTTCTCCAGGTACGCTATACCGACTGAATCGTTGGCAATTTTCAGCGAATCGGCACCGGGTACGTCCATACTCAGGTACGCCTGGCCTAAGTATTTATAATCGTCGGGGACAACCTTTTCGGGCGCTTTCGTCAGAAATGCACCAATGCTTTCGATCGCTTTCTGCGGCTGTTTCAGCGTTGAATACGACCAACCCTCAATTCGGTAAACAATTGGGTTTTGAGTTAGCGTTGCCCGGTTTTTATCGATAACATCAATTGCCTGCTGGTATTCTTTAGCCAGAAAGTGAAACTGGGCCGATCGCAACAGCATATCTGCCCGTCGATCGTTTGCGACTTGGATATACTGGTCTGTATAGCTGGCGGCCTCTTTATAGCGGTTTACCAGGTAATACAATTCGGCCAGTTGATTATATGCCGGAGCATAGTTTGCGTTAGCTTCAATGGCCTTTTTGTAGTTCTCAACGGCCAGATTCAGGTTGCGGCCCTGCCAGTAAATATCGCCAATGCGCTGATACACCCGCGACGCCTCCATACCCATTTCCAGGGCGCTTTCGTAACGCGCCACAGCCGTACCCCCGTCCTTGTTCAGGTAATACGCATCGCCCAGCGCCAGTTGAATAGCCCCGTCTTTTTTGTCGCGTTCGGCGGCTTTATTTAGGTACTCAATGGCTTTAGCGGCATCGACTATGTTCTCGTATACAGGCTTGACGCTACCATTAGCGGGACTCAGATACCCCGTGTAGGCCTCACCGATCCGGTACAGGATAGCGGCGTTCTTGCTCTTACTCTTTTTCAGCACCTCCGCTAGTTTCGGTTCAGCGTTGGCTTTATCGCCCTGCACGAGGTAGCTGAGTGCCACGCCTGTTTCGTTGAGCGGCACTCGCTTCTCGTCTATAGCCACTCCTTTTTCAAACCAGATGCGGGCCGAATCGGGCTGGCCGGCGCGCAGGTAGCCATACCCTGCCAGAAAATTAGACTCAGCCGTAGGCGTCTGCTGGGCGTTTCGGGTCAATAGCTGCTTGGCTTCGTTCAGGCGGCCCATACTCATCAGCGTGGTCGCGTCGAGCGCGGGGGTCTGAGCAGCCGCGGGCAAGGCGCTGGTCAGCGAGATCGCCGCCAGCAGAATCAGTTGCGTTTTCATACGTTGTTTGGGTTTACTGTCACGTTTAGCCTGGGGGGCTAAAATCCCCTACAGCCACAGGCAAACTACACGTGAGGTATAAGAACCTCCTTAACAGCGGCTTAGAATTCACTTAGAGAGTAAACTGCTGGCGTGGCTGGATCAGTGCAAAGGGACCAGTTCCGCTTCGTAGCCCGCATTCTGTACCACATGGATTACCAAGCCGGCAATGCGGTTATCGGTCGTCTGCACCGTTAGCAGGCTTGCTTCAGTTGTTTGGTCAATGTTCCAGCCGTCGATCTGCTCAATACCATTCAGCTCGGGTGACACGGCGGCAATTGCCTCGCTCGACAGAATATTCGTTTTAAAGTGTAAGGTTTCCATAAAGTATTCGAATGAAGTTCAGTGCGCTACAAACACAAACCAGCCAATAATGAGCGAGGTCAGGAACAGGACGCACACCATGATCACCAGCCAGTCGGGCCGACGGCGAGAAGGCTGGTTGACTCGCTTAGTACCTTTCTTCACTGTCGTTGCAGGCTGGATTGGCGGCGGTATTACTGGCGAATACCTGCGAGTGTATGGCTCGTTCGACATAAGCGAATAGGGTAGCGGATGAGTGCACGATTGCTATCCAAAAGTGGAAAACAGCTATTAGGAATAGCTGATAAACTCCTTAGAAAATCCTTAGATGTGAAAGCTAGCGGGGTAGATCCACCACGAAAACCGTAAGTGGTCCCGGCTCAGACGCACCTGTAACCTGCCCACCATGCAGGCGGACAATGCGGTCGACAAGCGACAGCCCCACCCCATAACCACGCAGGTCGGCGGTTTGGCGGCTTCGGTAAAAGGGCTGAAAAATATAGGGTAAGTCAGCCTCAGGAATGGGCTGGCCCGTGTTGCTGATCCGGATCCGCACACCGCTCCCGTCGAACCGGGTTTGCACCAGTGCCTGACCATCATCAGAAAATTTGCAAGCGTTTTCAACCAGATTTTTCAGGGCCGTTGCCAGTAACGTTCGGTTTCCCTGTATTGTCAATTGGTCAGGGTCATCGGGCAACGTACCCAGTTGTACCGTTACCTGATAGCGTACATTGATGGCCGCTACTTCATCGCGAACATCCCAAACCAGTTCATCGAGCCGAACTGTGTTGGTGAGTAAATTCGCGGCATCTTCCTGGTTCACCTGCGACAGTTGCAGCAGTTCATGCGTGAGGGCCGTTAGTTCACCCACATCATCCAGTACCGACCGAATCGTCTGCCGGTACGCTTCGGGCTCCCGCTGCTTCAACAAACTCACTTCCAGCTGCGACGAAATCTGCGTTAACGGATTCTTCAACTCGTGCGACACGTTGGCCACAAACATACGCTGCAACCGAAATGAATCGGCTACCCGGTCGAGCAGTTGATTGATTGTTGTGGACAACCGACTGATCTCGTCATCTTCGTTGCCTACAGCAAGCCGCTCTTCCTGGTTGCGCGGAAAAATGTCGCTCACCGTGCGGTCTATCTGTTGCATCGGGCGTAGTGCATCATCAGCAAATGCCCAACCCGACAGCGCAATTATGGCGGCAATCAGGCAGAATAACCCTGAAAGAGCCAGCAGTAGTCGGTGTAGAAACTCGTCACCATATTCATTTCGAGCGCTGGCAATCACCACATATGGCCCCGACGACGTTGTGAACCGAATGCCTGATACGTAGAATACACCCCGCCGAAAATCGTTACGGCGTTCGTCCCGAACAGTTGCCAACTCGGCTTTCGTCAAAAAAATAGCCGGTGATTCATTCGTGGCAAAAACAACTGAATCGCGTTTATCATACACCACGATTTCCTGCTGGGGCAACTGATCTTTCCGCAACCGGCCCAATTGCCGGATCAACTGAGCATCTACCCGGTGCCTGATCAGCAGTTCAGCGGTAGTCATCGCCTTTCGGTCGAGCCGGCGATAGAAATCGAGCGAAATAAAATACCAGCAAAACGCGTAAATGCTCACAAACGTCAGCAGTAAGATGCTGGATACCAATCCCGTAAAGCGTAGCGTCAGGCGGTTACGAATGGTCATGTACTACAGTGGCTCTTCTTCTACGCAGTTGGCTTATTCCTCTTCTCTCAACACGTACCCCATACCAAACTGGGTGTGAATCAGTTTCTTGGAAAAATTCTTATCGATCTTTTTCCGGAGGTAGTTGATATACACTTCTACGACATTGGTGCCCGTATCGAAGTTTACATCCCACACGTGTTCGGCAATGGCGGGTTTAGACAGCACACGCCCCTGGTTGCGCATCAGAAATTCGAGCAGCGCAAACTCCCGGGCGGTTAACTCGATTGATTGGCCTTCGCGGGTGACAGTCTTGGCATCCAGATTCATTTCAATGCCCCCGTACCAGAGTGTCTGAGCGGTCATCGACACCTGCGTGCCGCGCTTGGTCAGGGAACGTACCCGGGCCAGCAGTTCGGCAAACTGGAAGGGCTTGGTCAGGTACTGGTCGGCCCCAGAATCGAAGCCCATGACTTTATCGTCACTTTCACCCAGTGCCGTCAGCATCAGAATAGGCGTGGTCAGCCCTTCGGCACGAAGCTGGCGGCAGAGTTCATAGCCGTTCAAACCCGGCAGAATCAGGTCGGTGATGATGGCGGCGTAGTTATTTTTCAGCGCCAGCCGCTTCGCCAGTAGCCCGTCGTAGGCAATGTCTACCTCGAACTGGCTTTCTTCCAGCCCCTGCTGAATAGCTTGCAGGGTTTTGGGCTCGTCTTCAATTACCAACAGTTTCATACGCGAAGTTTAAAAGTTGCCCTACCAACATACTGGGCCTTGTAGCATAACCAGCCTGATCGGCTTTAGTCACTAAACAACTACTTGCCTACTCCCAGCCACCACCCAGGGACCGGTACAAATCAGTGAGGGCCAGGTACTGCGCCCGCTTGGTGTTGATCAGGGCCAGCTCGGCTTCAAGCACACTTCGCTGCGCCGTTATTACTTCCAGGTAAGACGCATAGCCACTGGCGAACAGATCATTTGAGGTAGACACGGCCTTGCCCAGCACTGCCACTTCCTGCGCCTGAAAATCGGCGACTGCCCGGTAATTCTCTACGCCCCGCAAACCCGTAACGACCTCGCTGAAACCCGTTTGAATCGTTTGCCGATACCGGTAAAAAGCTTCCTGACTCTGCGCCACCGACTGCTGGTAGTTAGCTTTCAGGAAACGGCGGTTGAACACCGGGGCCGTTAGTCCACCCAGAACACCGGCAGCAATAGAGCCCGGATTAAACAGCACCCCCGCCCTGAAGGCATTCAAACCCACATAGGCCGATAGGTTCAGCGACGGCAGAAACTCGGCCCGCACCACCTCTATATCCACGTTGGTGGCGGCCAGCTCCAACTCGGCTTGCCTGATGTCGGGTCGGCGAGTCAGAAATTGGGCAGGAAGCCCCGCCAGCACCACTCCTGCCAGCTTGCGCTGCTGGAGCGACGTACCCCGCCGAATAGGTTGCGGATACCGACCCAATAACCGGTTCAGTTGATTTTCGGCCTCTACGATTTGCTGAAGTACCTGCCCACGGCGACCCTGCGTGTTCAGGAGCTGCGCTGTAAACTGCTGTACCGCCAGTTCTGTTACCCGTCCCGCCTGCTTCTGCACCCGTACCAACTCGACTGCCCGTTGCTGGTACTCAATATTTTCCTGAATGATCTCCAACTCGCCATCCAGTGCCAGCAGGTCGTAGTAATAGCGGGCCACCTCAGCCACCAACCCCGTAATGACCGCGTGGCGCCCTTTCTCAGAGGCTAGCAGGCGCAGGTACGCTGCCTTTCGCCGATTGCGAAGCTTCCCCCAGATGTCGACCTCCCAATTGCTGCGTGCACCCAGAAAAAAGTCGGGGGTCGGGTTGGGAATGAGCAAGTTGCCCCGAATGTTGTCCGACAGGTTGGTGTCAAAATTACCCACGCCATTCAACGTGTTGCGACCATAGCGATCTACCCCGGCCGACGCCACCGCGTTGACCGTCGGAGCCAGATAGCCCCGGCTGTAGTCGAAGGCGGCGCGGGCGATTTCGATACGCTGGGTCGCAATCCGCAAATCCAGATTCCCACCCAGGGCCGTGTCGATGAGCTGCACCAGATACGGATCGTCGAAAAAAGTGCGCCAGCTCTGATTGGCAATACTGGCCGAATCGGATGTGCCCGCCGACGTACCTGCAAATGAAACCGGAACGGTGGGCGAAGCCGGAGCTGGCAGGGGTTTGTACAGGTGACACCCACTTAGCAACGCCGAAGACATGATCGCCAGACCACAAAGCCGGACTAGTTTACGATTGAAGAACTGCACCTTTAGCATGATTTTGTGTGGATACAGAAACGGGCTCATGCAGGGTGTGGTCCTGCTCATTACCCGCTGTAGGTTTTTTCTTGACACGTTCGGCCAGTTTGGCAAACACAACGTACAGGCCAGGTACCAGCACCAGGCCAAACACGGTGCCTGTAAACATACCGCCCGCTGCCGCCGTCCCGATAGAGCGGTTACCAATAGCACCCGCGCCCGTTGCCATACACAGCGGGATAAGACCGGCAATAAAGGCGAGGGAGGTCATCAGAATGGGACGTAGCCGCGACACAGCCCCCTCCATGGCCGCTTTCACGATGGGCAACCCTTCTTTCTGCCGCTGATTGGCAAACTCAACAATCAGAATGGCATTTTTCCCAAGTAGTCCGATGAGCATCACCAGTGCTACTTGTGCATATATATTGTTCTGCAATCCAGCTAGTTGCAGAAAGAAGAACGACCCGAATATGCCCGTTGGCAGCGACAGAATAACGGGTAATGGGAGAAAGATGCTCTCATACTGGGCCACCAGCAGCAGGTACACGAAAATGAGACAGATGCCAAATATGTAGATGGCCTGGTCGCCCGACAGGATTTCTTCTCGCGTCATACCCGACCACTCGTACGTGTAGCCACGGGGCAGCGTACTGGCGGCCACCTCCTGTATGGCGTTGATGGCATCGCCACTGCTGTAGCCCGGTGCCGCATCACCGTTGATCATGGCTGAGGTGTACATGTTGTAGCGCGTAAGCTGTTCGGGGCCATACACCCGTTCCAGTCGCACAAAGTTGGAGTAAGGCACCATCTCACCCTGATCGTTCTTTACGCGCATATTTAGCACGTCTTCGGGTTTGGTGCGGTATTCGGGAGCGGCCTGTACCATCACCTTATACATTTGACCAAACCGGATGAAGTTCGATGCATAGTAACTACCCATCAGCGTTTGCAACGTACCCATTGCGTTATCCACCGATACGCCTTTCTGAGACGCCTTTTCCTGGTCGACGTGCAACATATACTGCGGGAAACTAGGGTCGAAACTGGTAAATGCGTTACCCACTTCTGGGCGTTTTTTCAGGGCAGCAATGAAGTCTTTAGCCACCTTAGCCGTTTTCAGCAGGTCACCACTTTTCCCACGATCAAGCAGCCGAAGCTCGAAACCACTGGAGTTACCAAAACCCGGAACCGTTGGCGGCGGGAAAAACTGAATGCTGGCATCAGTTACTACGCTGGTCTTTTCTTCAAGCTGTTTTATCAGCGCCTGCATCGACATAGTCCGCTCTTCCCAGGGGGCCAGGTTAATCATGCCCATGCCATACGAAGCTCCCGCCCCGTCGGTCATTAGGCTGAATCCCGCCAGTGTCGAAATATTTTCGACGCCCGGCAGGTCAGAGGCGATAGCCTCAATCTCATCCATCACCTTCTCGGTACGGTCAACGGTAGCACCCGACGGAGTGGTTACGTTAATGTAGATCATTCCCTGATCTTCGGTTGGAATAAAACCGGCGGGCAATAGGGTATTTACACCCCAGGTAGCAACCACAAACAAACCAAGCGCCACCCAGGTAATCACGCCCCGGTTAATGACCTTGCTGAGCAATGTCTGGTACCTGCCCGCCAGCGATTCATAGCCCCGGTTGAAACGGGCGAAGAACCGATCCAGCCACCCTTTTTTCTGGCCTTCCTGATGCGGACGCAGTAGAATAGCACAGAGTGCGGGCGTTAGCGTTAGGGCGTTAACCCCGGAAATGACAATTGAAATAGCCAGCGTCAGCGAGAACTGCCGGTAAAAAATCCCCACGGGGCCCGTCATAAAGGCAACCGGGATGAACACCGCCGACATCACCAGCGTGATCGCCACAATGGCACCGGCAATTTCGCTCATGGCACCCAGCGTAGCGGGCATAGCAGGCAGGTGTTCGGCTTCCATCTTCGCGTGAACGGCTTCCACCACCACAATGGCATTATCGACCACAATACCAATGGCCAGCACCAGGGCGAAGAGCGTGAGCAGGTTAATTGAAAAACCGATCATGCTCATGAACGCGAACGTACCCACCAGTGCAACCGGCACCGCCAACGCGCAGATCAGCGTAGAACGCCAGTCCTGCAAAAACAAAAACACGATGATAAACACTAGAATGAATGCCTCGATCAGTGTTTTCACCACCTCATGAATCGACGCATCCAGGAAACGCGACACGTCGTAGGCATAGTTGTAGGTAATGTCGGACGGAAATGAGGTTTCTTTCAATTCGGCCATCCGTTTCTTCACGTTGGCAATAACCTCACTGGCATTTGAGCCGGGGCGTTGTTTCAGCATGATCGCCGCCGAAGGACGCCCATCGGTTTTCGATAGGACACCATAATCCAGCGACCCAAATTCAACATCGGCTACATCTTTCAGGCGTAGAAACGACCCATCGGGATTGGCCCGCAACACAATGTTTTCGTACTGAGCTGGCTCAAAAAACTTGCCCGTGTACCGCAATACGTATTGAAGTACCTGCGGATCCCGGTTGGCACTCTCCCCCGCTTTACCGGGTGCCGCCTCCACGTTTTGCTTGCGAATACCGGCAATTACCTCATCGGCCGATACTTCATAGGCTGTCATCCGATCAGGCTTCAGCCACACCCGCATCGAATAATCACGCGAGCCCATGATCATCGCCAGACCCACCCCGTCAATCCGTTTCAGCTCGGCCAGGATGTTGATATCGGCGAAATTGTAGATGAATTTTTCGTCTACCGTGGGGTCATCGCTCATGACGTTGAGGTAAAGCAGCATACTGTTCACCTCCTTCTCGGTCACTACCCCGGCCTTGATCACCTCCTCGGGCAATTCGTCGAGCACCGTCGTCACCCGGTTTTGCACGTTTACGGCGGCCAGTTCAGGGTCTGTTCCCACTTCAAAAAAGACCTGAATCAGAGTTGACCCATCGTTACTCGAGATGGAAGACATATAGGTCATACCGGGCACCCCGTTGATAGCCCGCTCGAGGGGCGTAGCCACGGCTTTGGCGCAAACCTCAGCGTTGGCACCCGTGTACTTGGTTGTTACCGTAACCGATGGCGGCACAATCTCCGGAAACTGCGTTACGGGAAGCCCCGTCAGGGCCAGCACACCCAATAATACAATCAACACCGAGATAACTCCCGACAGTAATGGCCTCTTTATGAAAGTATTGAACATAGATAACGTGGTCTAGATTGGGGAACGAGCAGGTACGTTCTGTTGAGAAGAGAGCGGCAGCCTTCAGCGTGCCGCGGCATACATCGCCTTCAAACTATCGGTACTCATTACCTTGGGTACAATCGTCATTCCATCTCTCAGATTCTGAATGCCCTCATACACGATCCGGTCACCGGCGCGCAGACCCGACTTGACAATATAGAACTGGTCGACCCGGCTGCTGGGCTCAAAGCTCCGCGCCTTTACTTTGTTGGTCGCATCAACGATGTATACGAAGTTTTTATCCTGCACTTCAAAGACCGCTTTCTGAGGCACCAGCAAGGCATCATCCACATCGGTAGTCAGCCGGATTTTCCCGGTCGCCCCATGCCGCAGCAGTTGTTTCGGATTCGGGAAGCGCGCCCGGAAGGCAATGTTACCCGAGTTGCCTTCAAAGATGGTTTCGGTTGTTTCAACGCGCCCCTTATGACCGTAATGCGTATCGTCGGCTAGTACCAACTCCACTTCACGCGCCGTTGTCTTACCGGGATCAAGGCGTTTTTTCACCGAGTTCAGGTACTCTTTTTCCGAGACGTTGAAGTAAGCGTACATCTCCCGCAGGTCCGACACGGTCGTCAGCAGAGCACCTTCTTCGATCAGGCTCCCCTGCTTGAAGGGAATGCGATTGATCACGCCGGTAAATGGCGCACGGATGCTGGCCAGCGACACCCGAAGCCGGGCATTGTCGAGGGCTGCTTTAGCCTCGTTGATGGCGGCTTTGGCCGATTCCATCTTCGCTTTGGCCAGTTTAGATTCCGATTTGGAAATGATGTTCTTATCGACCAGCAGCTTGACTCGTTCGGTCTCTACCTCTACTGAATTAGACTGGGCAATGGCGCTCTCCAGGCTGGCCTGTGCTTTGGCTACTTCTACCTGGTATTCGGCGGCGTTGAGTTGAAATAGCAACTGCCCTTTCTGAACAGCCTGCCCCTCATCGACCAGTATTTTGTCGAGGTACCCCGCTATGCGAGCCCTGATCTCTACGTTCTGCACAGCTTCCAGATTACCGGCGTAATCACGGTCAAGGGTTGCGCTCTGATTTGATAATTGAATAACCGGAAATGCCTGTTTCTGCTCCTCTTCCTTCGTTTCGGTCTTAGCCGTGCAACCGACTACTAATGCAAACAGAAAGGAGGTAGCAATGCTTGTGTAGCCGTTCATACGTGTAGGTTGTTCTCCCTGGTTGTTGCCGCTGCGAACAGATGTTCATCCAACAGCTTGATGTCTTGGGGAGCAAAATTGACGTCTGTACATGAGCACTGGCTTAGAAAACTCTTAGAATTTCATTAGAAATAGGCCTTTTCTCTGTCTACGTCTAGGAAAAGTTCAACTCTATTAGAAATCACTACTAAGCCGTTTCGAACGACCCTTCCCGGTTGGTTTGAGAGCACGCCGCAAAACCTCCTGAGGGTGAGCTATCATCTACCTGCCAACTACCCACAATTGGCCGTACGTAACGAGCGGTAACTATTGAGCAATTTTCCGGTTATAATCTCACCAACGTTATAAAAGACATGAACCGTTTTTGGCATCTAGCACTACTCATTGGCATGACGACAGCCAGTTTATCGACCGCACTGGCACAGGCAAAAATTTCGATCAAAGAACAGACCGGACTAACGGCCAAAAAGGATTCCTCGACCGGTGCAACCGCCAGCGTCGATAAGCCGAAATCGCTCACCTTCAGTGCCTCGACCGATCAACGTTTCTTCTTTTTTAACGATACCCGCAACGATAATGGCCGCCGGGTGCCGGTTAGTGTATACGGAGTTCGGGCCGGTTTTTTGTTTCCCGTTCGCCATCCCGAGCGGGTTAAGCCGGGTGGTATGCGGGCGGCTTTCAAAACGGGCGTTGGCTTTTACTTCGTGAACCAGACACTGGATCGTCCCGGTCTGCTGCCAGGTACGTCAGAAGCTGTAGAGCGGCATTTACGCATTGTTACGGGTTATTTCGAACCCTATTTGTACCGCAAGAAGGCCATCGAAATCAGTCTTCCGCTCGAGTTGGGCTATGGCCACTCACGCTACGAAGTGGCCAGCGATCAATCAGCTGATCGGGAGGTGGCGCGGGGAATTTTCATACCGGCCGGCGTCGGACTATCGGGTTCGTACCAATTTCCTAACGTTCGCTGGTTTCGGCCATTACACTGGTTTGGCTTCAGCTTGTTGACCGGCTACCGCTTCATTCTCAAACGCGACGTACCCGAAAGTCAAGTCAATTACTCGGGCTTCTACGTATCGGTTGGTCCATCATTTTTCCTCGAAAATCTGACCTCCGATATCAATTACTGGCGAAAGAACCGGAAGAAGAAAAAGTAAGGCAAGTACCCCAACGCCCTTACGGCTTGCGCTTACCGCGACCCAGCCACAGCAGGCTATTAAGAATGAGCCTGTTCTGACTCGGGTTACCGAACGATGATGACAACTCCCTGCTGGGCTTCTGGGTATAATCAATGTCGTTATGGCCCATGTTGAGGTAAATCATCCGATAGTTTCGGTTAGTCCACGCTACCGGGTAATAGCCGCTATGCCATATCTCGTGGGGCTTTGGACCGGTCCCCAGCGGAAAACTGGTGGAGTCGATAGCCAGCAGAATGGTTATGTCAGGGTTTTGGCGCAAGTCGTTCGACCAGCGGTACCATTCGTTGGGCGCCGACGTAAACGTACCGGACAGCCCCTTCACCACTGGATGGGCAGGTGCCTCCACCCGCAGCACCGCCGATGTTGGTCGCCAGGTATTGCTGGCATACGACCCCGACCCCAGGAAGTGCTGATGGTACCAATCCCAGTTTTGTGGGTACGTTGAAGGCGTCAGGGCAAAGGCGGCAAAGTGAAAACCCAGCCATCCACCGCCCTGCTTCATGTAGGTTTCAAACGCCATCCGCTGAGCCGGTTCGTCGGGGCGTGTATCGAGGAAAATGACTACCTGGTAACTAGCCAGAAAACCCGCGTTCAACTTGTTCCAATCGGCTGTAGAGTCATACCGAAACCCGTGCGCCGCGCCCATCGCCGCAAACCAGCGGTTGGCTTCGTGCACAAAGCTGATGTGCGCCTGATCATTTTTTGCCGTGTAAAAGGCAATGACGCTGAACGCCGGGCGTTTCGGACCCGACTGCGCGCTGACCGACAGGCTGCCAAACGCCAACAGAAACGCGATAGTACACAGACGAATAAGCGTATGCATAAGCAGGAAGAAACTACCACCGAGACAGCCCGGCCTTTGTTGGCGTAGCTCTATCGGTAAGTAGCGCAGGTATGTTGTCTACTAGGAATGGGCAACACAGTTAGGCAATTGGTAGCCGATGCCGGATATTTGATGTATGGAAACCCTCGTCCCTGTACATCCCGGCCTACCCCTGCTGGGCAACGCGCTGTCACTAGCGCGCGACCCACTGGGGTTGTTCACTAAACTGCACCGCACCTATGGCCGTGTAGTCCGCATCAGCATTGGCGGTCGTCGGCAGTACGTGCTCTTTCAGCCCGAGGATGTGAAGCATGTCTTGCAGGAAAACAACCGAAACTACGTGCGGTCGCCGGCTTTCATGGTGCTAAAGCGATTCCTGGGCGAGGGGTTGCTAACCAGCGACGGCGATTTCTGGCGAAAACAGCGTAGGCTGGCCCAACCGGCTTTCCACCGGCAAAAGATTACGATGCTGGCCGAAACGATGGTGCAGGAATCGGCCGCCTGGGTAGGTGACCTGCGCCAACTCGATCTCTCGAAGCCGGTCAACATCTCGCAGTCGTACATGGACGTGACCATGCTGATTGTCTGTAAAACGCTGTTCAGCACCAACGTAGAAGGTAGGCTCGATGGTCTGTCGCACTCACTGGAAACCCTTAACGTTCTGGCCAACAAGGCGTTGTTGTCACCCATTAAGGTGCCTCGTACCTGGCCAACGCCCAACAATATCCGCTACAATCAATCGCTGGAGCGGGTGAACGCGCTGATTTACGAATTCATTCATACCCGCAAACAGACCGGCGACCGGCACGACGACCTGCTCGATATGCTGTTGCATGCCACCGATGAAGACACGGGCGAAGGCATGTCGGAACAGCAACTGCGCGATGAATGTGTCACGCTGTTTACGGCCGGGCACGAAACCACCGCCGTGTCGATGGCCTGGCTAACGTACCTGCTCGCCCAGCACCCCGACGTAGTGACCCGCCTCCGCACCGAAGCCGATGCGGTACTGGGCGACAACGTACCCGGCAACCTGCCACCGGTCGCAGCCTTTCGGGCGATGCCCTATGCGTTGCAGGTGGTGCAGGAAGCGCTGCGGCTCTACCCACCCGCCTGGGCGATGAGCCGCATGGCGCTGGCCGACGATCAGATTGGCCCTTACCGGATTCCGAAGGGCGATACGGTGGTGGTGAGCCCTTATTTACTGCACCACGACCCCACCAACTGGCCCGACCCCGACCGCTTCGACCCCGACCGCTTTGCCGAAGGCCGCGACAAAGACCGACCGACCTATGCGTACCTACCGTTCGGCGGTGGGCCACGCCTGTGTATCGGCAATCAGTTTGCGCTGATGGAGATGCAGATTTTGCTCACCTTCTTCGTCCGCACCTTCGATTTTCAGCTCGTCAACGCCGCCGCCATCAAGCCAAAGCCACTGATTACCCTGCGCCCGAATCGCCCTATTCAGGTTAAATTAACACCACGCAGCTGATGATCCGGGCAGGGTTTTCGTTGGTATAGCTCACCGTGCTACAGGAGAATCATGTCAATAAAATAAATAGTCAACTTCTTAATATTCAGTTGGTTAAACTCGCCACTACCCCTAACTGGAAGGCACTAATCGTACCGTTGACTTGTTTAATTAATAAGCAACAACTCAACGATATGTACTGTATTAAATGTGGTAATGAGATTCCTGAAGGTCGGTTGAAAGCGGTTCCGGGTACACGTACCTGCGTACGCTGTTCGTCGGCGCAGCGGGTAGCTGGTTTTCCCATGATCACCGGCAAAACCGAGTATTCGGCGTTGCAATTAATGTCGCAGGCCGACGCGCAACGCCTCCATAAAATGGGCGAACGACGCGGCACAGGTGCCTCGACATTCATGAAACGCGAGAAGCGGACGTAGTTGTTACAGAATCAGCCGCCACCAGAAAGCCGCACATGCGCGGCTTTTATCGTTTCAATTCGTTCAAGCTCCAGTTAAGCCCGTTGAATAAGGCCTCTTCACCGATTAGCCACTCTCGCTCATCTGATGGCCGAAAGACTGCCCCGGTCTGAACAATACACGCATCAAGTTTTGACTTGGTAATGCCGCCCTGCAATTCAGTAGCATAAACTACTTTCATATTATACCCCCGCTTTACCTTCTCCAGCGACACTCCACCGATATATTGATCCGACAGATCGAACACCAAAAAGGTGCGCTGCCCTTTCTCTAACGCCTGTATCCTGACAATCCAGTACTCAATTAGTGAGGTGACTGCGAAAGAAAGCTGGCGGTCTTCGTCTATATTCTGAAGGTCCGTTTCGGTCAGTTCCAAAAAGTCATACAGGTAATAACTGTCTGCCACTGCGAGGTGGCTAATCATCACATCTATTTTTAGAAACAAATCGCGATGCCCCCCGCCCTCTCTATCAATGAATACCCGAAGCATGTTGCTACTGACGCCAGGCCAGCGATCTGATTAATGTACACGGATGCCCTATTCGGCACAAGTATATGGAGCAACCGGACCTTTCTAAAGCAAATGCCATTTCGCCTATCTAGTGGGCTGGTCAGACTGCTTCTGCAGCTTTTTTTGTGTCATTTTCCCGCCGCATCTTTGACACCCACATCAAAACAGACCAGACAACGGTGATGCCGAAGACCAGTAGCATCAGTCGGTAGTAGTCCTCCAGATAGGCATGAAAGTACGTACCTACAAATAGGTAGAAAGAACCTATGGCAATTTTGAGGGGGACTAATTCCGCGTTAGTCCATGTGGTTTTGGCGTTTAAAGTGTTCATGGCAAGATCGCGTTAAGGGGTGTATTACTCCCTCAAAAGTGCCCATCATCAGCCTTCCCCTGACTGATAATAGGCACTTTTTCGCTTGATTCTTGTCACAGCCAATGGGTTGTCAGTAAGCCACTTTGTCGTGCTTATCGGCCCATTCAACAAACACCGTTCTGGCTTCATGCTGTAGCGCCTGTTCCGTCGAAATTGAGCGGTGCGAATAGGGCTTCGCTAATTCTGCATAAATAAATGAATCGTCGAAACCGGCAACGGCTGCGTCGGTATGTTGGGCGGCGTACACTACCCGTTCCGGACGAGCCCAGTAGATAGCGCCAAGGCACATGGGGCATGGCTCACAGGAGGTGAAAAGCGTACAGCCGTCGAGTTGAAACGTACCTAGCTTTTTGCAAGCTGCCCGAATCGCCATCACTTCGGCGTGAGCCGTAGGGTCGTTGGTTGAGGTTACGCAGTTGCTACTTTCGCCAATTACTTCGCCGTCTTTCACGACCACAGCTCCAAACGGACCGCCGCGCCCTGTTGTCATTCCCTGCCGCGCCAGCGCAATGGCGCGGCGCAAAAACTGTTCGTCCTGTTCACTTATCATAGGTACATTGAGTAGATAATCACTCTATTCAACGGCTCTCAAACTGGCTTTGTTTTGTGCGATTTGGGCCGTTGGATTGAAGAATAAGCGGTTTGGGCTACCCCGTTGTTATATGTACACGAACGGTTTACTCGTTGATTGACGAACTGCTCACTTATTCACATTTAACTCATTATCAATTGATATGAAAAAGAAACTGCTGTTTAGTCTGGCTATTTGCCTGACTCTTTCTGCTGGTGCTTATGCACAGACAACCACTGCCGAACGTAAAGTTGAAAATACGGCTCAGGATGTAGGTAACGCTGCCGAAAAAGGTACGCGCGCTACTGGCCGGGCTGCCGTAAAAACGGGTCGTGCCGTTGGTCAGGCAGGTAAGGCAACTGGTCGGGCTGTAGGCAACGCAGGCAAAGCAACCGGTCGGGCTGTGAGCACTGCTGCCAAGGCAACAGGCCGGGGCGTGAAGAAAGCCGCACAAAAAACGAAAGACGTAGTAACAGACGACAATAACTAGTCGAACCTGTTTTTTGCACGATGTGGTCATCGGGAAACGCTGTTAGCCGCTCAGGCTGGCTACGAATTCCTGGTGACCACATCGTTTTTAGCGACCACCAAGCATAGTCAGGTGACGCTGATGGGAACGTGTTGCTGTCTGGCACTTGTTTTGATCCCAAAAGGCATAGACCTTTGCTACATGAAACTCGCGTTGATCCGTTTCCTGCACCTGTTCATGGCTGTTGTCGTGCTGCTCAGCAGCATGGGCTTCGGGCTGGTCGAACATACGTGTCAGCTTCGGGGAAAACGCGTTTACTCGGTTCACGAAAGTAGACCGGGTTGTAAACTCTGTCAGGCACGTACCCAACCGACCGATCATTACCCGTCGATAAGCCGTACTGATTGCTGCAAAGATGAAGCCCGCTACAACAAGGTAGAAACCGGGTCGTCGCTGAGTCAGCAGCTGATTAAATTCATTAAGACGATTGGTGAACAGTATGGGGCTGGTGTAGCCACTTTGTTTACTACCCTCTTCAACTGGGCATTTGTGCAGCAGGCCAACGTACCGGTTGCCGCTTACGCTTCACCTCCTCCCCTCTCCGGACGCCATTTACTAGCGTTTGTACAATCTTTTCTGATTTAGGCTGATCGATAATTCTGCGCCCCGATTCCAACACTGAGTCGGGCTTTTGGCATTCATCTCATCAGACATAATCATGATCAGACTTCTTATTATCAGCTTACTATGCCTGCCTTTTCTGGCGCAGGCACAAAAACTCTCAGGCCGGGTTCAGGCCCTTGAAAAAGGGCAGCCCGTACCCCTTCCCGGCGCATCTGTTTACTGGACAGGCGGCATCAATGCAGCGGCCGCCGATTCACTGGGCCGCTTCACTATCGATTCTACAGGTGAGACCAACCGACTCGTTGTCAGCTTTGTAGGCTATCAGCCCGACACACTTACAATCACCAGTTTCGCGGCGGTGCTGACCGTTACCCTCAAGGCGACGCAACAATTAAACGAAGTGGTTGTCACGGCCAACAACACCCAGATAGACCGGCTGAATCCCATTCAGACCGAAGTGCTGACCCAGCGCACGCTGGCAAAAGCCGCCTGCTGCAACCTGTCGGAAAGCTTCGAAACCAATGCGGCGGTAAGTGTTTCCTACGCTGATGCAGTGACGGGTGCCAAACAAATTCAGTTTCTGGGTTTGGGTGGACAGTACGTACAAACAAACGTCGAAAACATCCCGACCATCCGGGGGCTGGCTACCACGTTCGGCCTCAACTACATTCCGGGTACGTGGATCACCAGCATCGATATTGGTAAAGGGGCGGGCTCGGTCGTGAATGGCTACGAAGGCATGAGCGGACAGATGAACGTGGAACTGCAAAAACCCGAGTACCGGGGCGAGACCAAACTCCCCAACCTGCTGCTGAACGGGTATGTAAACGCCTTTGGCCGCGTGGAAGGCAACGTTAACTATTCGCACGCCCTATCTGACAAATGGAGCATTGGCGCACTCGGACATGTTAGTAGCCTGAAAACGGAGCTTGACCAAAACGGCGACAAGTTTCGGGATCTGCCGCTGTACACCCAGTACAACGG
Organism: Fibrivirga algicola; assembly: GCF_011742925.1. Lineage (GTDB taxonomy): Bacteria > Bacteroidota > Bacteroidia > Cytophagales > Spirosomataceae > Fibrella > Fibrella algicola. The sequence continues at coordinate 1,133,487 of NZ_WAEL01000001.1, read as the reverse complement.
GGTAATGCGGGCCAAATACAGTTCAGAGCGCTGGATGGCTCAGTTTGGTGTGAAGGCCCTGTCGGAAGACCGCGATGGGGGGCAACTTAGCAGCGTGGGGCAATACCGGTATGCGTTTACCAACCGCACGCAACGGACAGAACTGTTCAGCAAAACGGCCCGTCTCTTCCCCGACAAACCCTACCGCGGCCTGGGCCTGATTCTGAACGCTACCTGGCACAACCAGGAATCGACGTTTGGACTGCGCCCCTACACGGGAAAGCAGCAGTCGCTCTACGGTAACCTGATTTACCAGACCATTATCGATAATACCAACCACACCATAAAAACTGGTGTCAGCTACCTGCTCGACGATTACCGCGAACGGTACGTAGCCCAACCCCTCGACCGGTTCGAGTCGGTACCGGGTGCGTTTTTCGAGTACGCCTACACGTACCCGGAACGCTTTGCGCTGGTGCTGGGCAATCGCCTCGACGCGCATAACCTGTATGGGCTACAATGGACGCCCCGCCTGCACCTGAAGTACCACGTTCATGGGCAGATCACGTTGCGGGCGTCGGCGGGCCGTGGATGGCGGGTACCGAACCAGATTGCCGAAAACTACGGCTACCTAGTGTCGTCACGGGGAGTGTTCCTGAACCAGAATGTACGGCCCGAGATTGCCTGGACCTACACCGCGGGCGTTACTAATGAGTTTTTGCTCTTTGGCAAGAAAGCTACGCTTACCGTTGATGCCAGCCGAACCGATTTCCAGAATCAACTGGTGGTTGACGCCGATCAACCCCGGAGTTTGCTGTTTTACAACCTATCGGGCAAGTCGTTCGCCAACAGTTTTCAGGCCGAACTGACCGTTTCGCCGTTCAAGCGGGCCGAAGTGAAAGCCGCCTACCGGTTCTTCGATGCCAAGCAAAGCATGGGTGCGCCACTAGGCGAGAGCGTGCTGATGCCCCGCATGATGGTCAGCCGCGACCGCGTGCTGCTCAACGCGGCCTACGCCCTCCCCTACGACAAGTGGAAATTTGATGCGACCCTGCAGTGGAACGGCCCCAAACGCCTGCCCGATGCCGATGAGTCTCACACCCACGCGACCTACTCGTCGATGGTCTGGTATTATTCGCCTTCGTTCGTAAACCTCAATGCCCAGATTACACGCAGTTTCCGGCAATGGCAGGTATATCTGGGTGGTGAGAACCTGACCAATTACCGCCAGCCAAGCCCCATCATCGGTGCGGCCGACCCATTTGGTACCAACTTCGATGCGGCCGGACAAAACTGGGGGCCGGTGACCGGGGCCATGATCTACGCCGGTTTCCGTTTCACGCTGGAGCCATGACGGAACTACACATCAAAGGCATGGTCTGTGATCGCTGTCGGCGTACGGTTGAACGAGACCTGAAGCAACTGGGGCTGGAAACCGGCACCGTTGAGCTGGGTCGGGTTGAAGTGGTGACTTGGCCCGATACTGTGAGTCGCGACGCTATTCGTGATACCCTGCGCACCGAAGGATTCGACCTGATCGACGACCCGAAAAGTAGCCTCGTCGAACAAATCAAGCTGTTGCTGGTCAATGAAGTACACCACGTTCACAAACGGCCCGACAGCCAGAATATGTCTGACTTTCTGAGCCAGAAACTGGGATACGACTATTCATACCTGAGTCAGCTTTTTTCGTCGCAGGCGGGCACTACTATCGAGCGGTTTCTGATTGCGCAGAAAGTGGAGCGGGCTAAGGAACTGCTGCAGGACGGGCAACAGACGATTGCCGACATTGCCTACGAACTGGGGTACAGTAGCGTACCTCATTTCACGAATCAGTTTCGGAATCTGGTGGGGCAAACACCCGCCCAATACCGCAAAACCCCCACAGGGCGGCAAGCACTGGATACGGTCTGAGCAGTCAAAAATGATGTAAGTCGGGCGCAGAATTCTGTAAGATTTCGGCCCAATGAACAGGCTACCTTTGTTTCGTCGATGCGTGACTTGTTCTACTCGACTATAGACACCGATACCAATGATTCATACCTATAAACTTGACGGCATGCATTGCGGCTCCTGCGTAGGGCGGGTGCAGGAAGCCCTTCAGGACGTTGAGGGCGTTAAAAAAGTAGCCGTTTCGCTGCAACCGCAGGAAGCAGTTGTCAGCATGAGCCGACACATTGACACCGCCGTACTCGACCGCGCCGTGCGAAAAGCCGGTGCCTATTCGCTCACCGACGAAGTACAGCTTATTGACACGATGGGCGGCCATACGGCGCATCAGTCGCAGAAGATAGACGTGATGACGTCACCAGCCTCGCAAGCAGCCACCGAGGAACTGGCCGAGCCGTCGGTGACAACGTACAAACCGCTGCTAATAATCCTGGCTTTTATTCTGGGCGTTACGGCGCTGGTTGAAGTGCGTGTGGGTACGTTCGATACAATGCGGGCGATGAGCACGTTCATGGCGGGCTTCTTTCTGGTCTTCTCGTTTTTCAAGATGCTCGATATTAAGGGCTTTGCCAGCAGCTACCGAATGTACGATATTGTAGCCAAGGCCATTCCCGGTTATGGGTTCGTGTATCCGTTTATTGAGCTGGCCCTTGGCGCGGCCTACCTGACGGGCTTCAACCCGATGGTGACCAATTGGGTTACGCTGGTTGTCATGAGCATCAGCCTGATTGGCGTGGTGCAGAGTGTGTTAGACAAACGTAAAATACGCTGTGCCTGTCTGGGCTCCGTATTTAATCTGCCCATGACCACCGTAACCATCATCGAAGACAGCCTGATGATTGGAATGGCGGCGGTTATGCTGGCGACCCTTTAAGTCAATACCTGAGTCGGTGGAGAGTTGCTTTGCCGGCTCAGGCTTTCTGTTTTAGTACTCAACACCCTATGAAAAAGACGCTTTTTACCCTGATGCTGGCCCTACCGTTTTGGCCGACAATGGCTCAGCACGAGCAGCATACCGGCCATAGTATGCCTATGCCGGCCGACACAGTAAAGCCCAAAAAAGCCGCTGGCACTACCCAGTCGAAAACGCAGCCCGCGCCCAAACCGAAAATGGACCATAGTCAAATGGATCACAGCCAGATGGACCATAGCGGAATGAACCATGGTAGCATGAACAGCATGAATCACGGGTCGATGGACGGAATGAACCATAGTTCGGCGAATCCGGGGAGCGTGACGTTTATGCCAATGGGCAGCATGTCGCACTACCTGTCGCGGAACCTGCCTATGAACCGCAATGGTTCAGGTACGTCCTGGATGCCCGACAAAACACCCATGTATGCTTACATGGCCCATTCGCCGGGTAGCGGCAAGTGGATGTATATGCTGCATTACAGTGTTTTCCTGCGGCATACCAATCAAAGTTTCAACAACCCCGGTAAGCGCGGTCGCGAAGCCCGAATCGATGCACCCAACTGGGCAATGGGCATGGCTCAGCGTACTGTGGGTAAGAAAGGGCTGTTCACGGCCAAGCTGATGATGTCACTCGATCCGCTGACGGTGGGCAACGGGGGTTATCCTCTGCTGTTCCAAACGGGGGAGTCGTACCGGGGCGAACCGCTGGTAGACCGGCAGCACCCGCATGACCTTTTCTCTGAACTGTCGGTGTCGTACAGTCACGCCTTCAGCCGGGATGCCGATGCCTTCGTATACGTTGGCTATCCAGGCGAACCGGCATTGGGCGCTCCTGCGTTTATGCACCGGATTTCGTCGTTTAACAATCCCGATTCGCCCCTCAGCCACCACTGGATCGATGCCACGCACATTACGTTTGGTACCGCTACGGCTGGTTTCCGGTACAAGATCGCCAAAGTTGAATTCTCGCAATTCACCGGCCGCGAGCCCGACGAGTTTCGCTATAATTTCGACAAACCCCGTTTCGACAGTTATTCGTATCGCCTATCGGTAAACCCCACCCCGGGGCTGGCGCTACAGGTGTCGCAGGGTATGATCAAGAACCCGGAGGTACTCAATTCACATGGCAGCGTACGCCGCACTACAGCTTCCGTCCTGCACAGCACCTCGTTTGGGTCGGGTGATCGCTATATGACGTCGGCGTTGATCTGGGGCGTGAATAACCACGATGGTGTAAACGAAAACGCGTACCTGGCCGAAACAAGCCTGCAACTGGGTCGATTGGCGCTGTATGGTCGCTACGAAAACGTAACCAAATCGCTGGACGAGCTGGTACTGCCCAATACAACCAGCACCAATCCAAACGAGACGTTGGCAAACGTTGACAACCTGACCCTAGGAACCAACTGGCGGTTGCTTCGCATGGCCAATACCGATTTAGCCATTGGCACCCAGTTTACCGTTGGCTTTCCCAGTCAGCAGCTACGTTTCTATTACGGAGATGCCCCGCTGTCGGGTCAGGTTTATCTCCGCTTAACACCCGCTCTCCTGGTTACGCGGTAACCCATTGTAGCCAGCGAGCCAGTCAACTTAATGCCTTATTTCATCCGTTTCACCAAAACCAGTAACCGTTATGACAACTACAAATCATGCCCACGGCCACGCCGACACTTGTTTTGAATGCGCCGAAGCGTGCGAGCGCTGCGTAACCGCCTGTATCGAGATGGGCGATCGGGACAGCATGCACCACGACATGACCGCCTGTATCAAACTCTGCCGCGACTGTGCCGATATTTGCACACTGTGCGGCCGGCTCGAAGCACGGGGGTCACAGTTCATGAAACAGTACATGCAGCTTTGCGCCGATGTGTGCGAGGCCTGTGCCACCGAGTGCGAGAAACACGCCGATCACCATGCACATTGCAAAGCCTGCGCTGAGGCATGTCGCCGCTGCGCTGCTGAATGCCGCGAGATGGCGAACCAGATGTAAGCTCTTGCTTGTTAAGTAACTAACCTACCAATTAAACGAAACGCCTTTTCGCTAGTCTTACTTAAAAACTACTTTATATGAACCGCAACTTGTTTTTCAGCGGCCTGATGGCCCTGACCCTGACCGGAACTACCCTGCTGGTCGCTGACGATAAAGACAAAGAAGTGAAGATTAAAACGTCGGCGGTGTGCGAGATGTGTAAAGCCCGGATTGAGCGTAATCTTGCTTTTGAAAAGGGCGTGAAAGAAGCCAATCTGGACGTTGACACGAAGGTGGTCACCATCAAGTACAACGCGGCTAAAACAGACGTGAGTAAGCTGAAGGCGAATATCACCAAAACAGGCTACGATGCCGACGAGGTGACTGCCGACCCAAAAGGATACGCAAAATTGCCAAGCTGCTGCAAGAAAGGCGTAGCAACGCACCACGATTAAGTTACAAGTTCACTAGTCGATTACGACAGCGGCTCCGACTTCTTACCGGTTCGGTAAGAAGTCGGAGCCGCTGTCGTAATCGAATTAGCTACTTATTGTCTGTATCAGTTCACGCGTAACTTCTGACCTGCCCGGATGCGCGATCGCGAAGACATGTTATTTTTTTCAGCCAGTTTACTGATCGAAAGTCCATAACGACCCGCAATAGACGACAGGGTTTCACCCGAACGTACCTTGTGCAGTACGGTACGCTTTATTTTCGGTTTAAACGAAAGATCGGTTGACCGGCTACCGCCCCGCAGGTGGTCCCAAACGGCGGGCGTTAGCAGGAAATGATCGGCGATAATCGTATTTGCCGGAAAGCTGTAGATATTGATCGGCGCAAATGGGTTCCCCTCGTACCGGGTCTCAAAATGCAGGTGAGCACCGTAGCTGCGGCCGGTATTCCCCCCCAACCCGATTTGATCGCCTGCTTTAATAAGCTGGCCTGATTCAACAAGTTGCTTAGACATGTGGCCGTATAGCGTTTCTAGACCATTGTAGTGACGCACCAGCACGTACCTGCCGTAACCGTTGCCATCCCAGCCTACCACGCGAACAATGCCATCAAAAGCCGCATAGACAGGATCGCCCGTTTCAAGATCGAGATCGACGCCGGTATGCCAGCGGCCCCAGCGGTAGCCAAACTGAGATGTTAGTTTCCCTTCATTGAGGGGAGCAGACCAGTAATGATTGGATTTAGGATCGTAGAGTTTCAGATCGACAACCTGATCGAAGTCACGCGGGTCGATGTTGTACGGATCGATGCTGCGGGAGTCCCAAACAGCGTAATAATCAGCGATTTTTACCCACTCATCGCCAACCTGCATAGAGTCGATAACCTCGTTGACGGTAATCTCTCCTTGATCGATAGTGCTGGTATCTTCACTGACAACCGGGTTCAGCTCTTTTTTGGGCTCAAACTGGCTGTTGAAGCGAAGCTGGCTGTTTTCCTGCTCGAAAACCTCCTCGGCCTTTTTCTGGTTAGGCGACGGCGCGTTCGACTTTGTTTTCGGCGTAAACTTTGTGTCGTTTTTAAAACGCCCTCTTTCCTGCGCGGTTACGGTCGCGCACAGACAACTCATGGCCACCAGCCATGTCAATGCTGTTTTTTTCATTCAACGATCTAAAAATGAAACGAACAATAAACGCAGACAACGGGGCTACAAGTAAGGCTGTAGGGCCGGGTTGTCTGCGTTTGCTGTCCATTTCGTGTATAGTAGGTTAGCTTATAACCGGCTCGCCGACGGACAAGTCGACACCCGTTGTCACTTCATTGACACCAGCTGGCTGCTCCTGCATTTCCAGTGTCACCAGATACCGTTCAGCATCAAGCGCGGCCATACAGCCAGTGCCAGCCGCCGTAATAGCCTGCCGATAGATATTGTCCTGAGCATCGCCACAGGCAAACACGCCGGGAACGTTGGTCCGGGTGCTACCTTTCTCGGTGATAATGTAACCGTGATCGTCGAGCGTCAGATACGACTTAAAGATATCCGTGTTGGGCTTATGACCAATGGCCACAAAGAAGCCGGTCACGTCAATAACGTGTTCTTCACCAGTTTGCGTATTCTTCAAACGGGCACCAATGACTTCATTATCACCCAAAATTTCGAGTGTGTCAGTATGCCACAGAATCTCAATGTTTTCCTTGGCTTTTATGCGCTGCTGCATGAACCGCGACGCCCGCATTTCACCCCTACGTACAATCATATACACCTTACGGCACAGGTTCGAGAGATAGCTGGCTTCTTCGGCGGCGGTATCGCCCGCGCCAACGATGGCTACGTCCTGGTTCCGGAAGAAAAATCCGTCACAAACGGCACAGGCCGACACACCGTGACCGTTCAGGCGCATCTCTGACGGGAGACCCAGCCATTTAGCCGATGCTCCGGTTGAAATGATGACACTGTCGGCGGTGATTTCATGCTCTTCGTCTACCCACACGCGGTGCGGACGGCCGGGCCCCGGATTTTCGGCAAATTCAACTTTGGTGACTAACCCGTAGCGAACATCTGTGCCAAAGCGGCGGGCCTGCGTTTCCAGGTCCTGCATCATCTGTGGGCCCTGAACACCTTCCGGATAACCGGGAAAATTGTCAACCTCGGTAGTGATAGTCAGTTGTCCGCCCGGTTGACCACCCTGATACAGGACAGGCTTGAGGTTAGCGCGCGACGCATAAATAGCGGCAGTATATCCAGCAGGGCCGGAGCCAATGATCAGACAATGAACGTGTTCGGGAGTCATATAAATGCAGTTGTATCTCTAGTTGAAACGGGCCTGTAAACGGTTACTCGCCTACATTACCGTTAAGTAGAGAACACGTGCAAAGGTCAAAAAAATTCGCTACAAAGCCAAGTCTACTAGTCTACTGACCAACTCGATTACCGGATCGATTCAGAAATCGATCTTCTCAGCCGAGACGGATTGCCCCCAGAATACGCTGGCTTGTCGGCTGAATTCGGTGGGTGAATCAGTGGTCAGAAACCGTCGCGTTCCCTGCTGGCTGCATTGCGCGGCCAGATCGGGGTGACGTTGCAGGTAGTCGATCAGGCTGTACGCCACGATGGGTCCCTGACTGATGGGCTGGATGGTTGGTGGCAGCAGAGCACGCAGTTTGGGCAGTAGCAGCGGATAATGCGTGCAGGCCAGCAACAGTGTGTCGATTTGTGGGTCACGGGTAAGCAGCCGGTCAAGATGCTGTTTCACAAAGTAATCGGCACCGGGGTGATCATACTCTCCATTTTCGATCAGCGGCACCCACATGGGGCAGGCTTCCTGCGTAATGACCAGTTCAGGAAAGAATTTCCCGATTTCAACCAGGTACGATTCCGACGTTACGGTGCCGTTTGTGGCCAGAATACCCACATGGCCCGTTTTGGTGTATTGCCCAATGGTTTCGGCCGTGGGGCGAATCACGCCCAGCACCCGGCGGGCAGGCAGCGCATCGGGCGTTGGACCAGGATATAACCGGGGCAGATCGAGTTGCTGAATATTTCGTAACGCCTTGGCCGATGCTGTGTTACAGGCCAGAATAACCAGCCGACAGCCTTGCTCGAACAGGTACGTGACGCATTCGAGGGTGTAGTCATATACCGTTTCAAACGACCGCGTTCCGTAGGGCGTCCGGGCATTGTCGCCCAGGTACAGGTAGTCGTAGTCGGGCAGGGTTTCAACCAGCTCACGCAGTACGGTAAGCCCGCCGTAGCCCGAATCAAAAACACCAATGGGTTGATTAATCAAAGTATTGACAGTCGTTTAAAAGAGTACAAAGTCCTGAAAGTCGACTTATGGATAGGCGTTTCAAGATAAATCTGCTAGCATTACCTGGCAAAGAAACGACATCCAAGACTTTGTACTCTTTCAAAACGACTTTCAAGACTTAAAAATGCGTTCACAAGAATGGTTTGGCCGGACCGGGAAAGACGGCTTCATCTACCGCGCCTGGATGAAAAACCAGGGCTTCCCCCATCATGAGTTTGAAGGTAAACCGGTTATTGGCATCTGTAATACCTGGTCGGAGTTAACGCCCTGCAATGCCCATTTTCGCGAACTGGCCGAAGCCGTTAAACGCGGTGTATGGGAAGCAGGCGGTTTTCCGCTCGAATTTCCCGTCATGTCCCTGGGCGAATGTCAGATAAAGCCCACGGCCATGCTCTTCCGCAACTTGGCCAGTATGGATGTAGAAGAAAGCATTCGGGGCAACTCTATCGACGGAGTTATTCTGCTTTGCGGTTGCGACAAAACAACGCCTTCGTTGGTGATGGGGGCCTGCTCGGTCGATATTCCTACCATGGTTGTGTCGGGTGGACCTATGCTGGCCGGTCGCTTTCAGGGCCGAAAAATAGGTACGTCTGACCTCTGGCGCTTTGCTGAAGAATATAAAATGGGCCGGATGAGCCAGGCTGAGTTCATTGCCGCCGAAGCCAGTATGGCCCGCAGTCAGGGGCATTGCGCCGTAATGGGAACAGCTAGCACCATGGCCGCTATGGTAGAAAGCCTGGGCCTGTCGCTCCCCGACAACGCCACAATCCCGGCCGCCGATTCGCGGCGCAAAGTGCTGGCGCACATGAGCGGTGTACGAGCCGTTGAACTGGTGCGCGAAGGGCTGACCCCCTCGAAGCTGCTGACTCGAAAGGCATTTGAAAATGCCATTATGATTAACTCGGCACTGGGTGGCTCTACCAATTTTATTCTGCACCTGATGGCCATCGCCGGCCGCCTGGGTACGTTGGGCGATGACGTTCAGCTGACGCTGGACGATTTCGACCGATTGTCGGCCCAGATTCCGTTACTGGCCAACCTACAACCCTCGGGCGAGCATTTCGTGGAAGATCTGTTTTATGCCGGTGGCCTGCCCGCCGTTATCCGCGAGCTTCTCCCCCATTTGCACGCCGATGCGCTGACAGTAAATGGCAAAACGCTGGGCGAAAATTGCAGCGATGCCCGCTGTTATGACCCTGCTGTAATTGCCACGCTCGACAAACCGTTCAAACCCAATTCGGGCATTGCCGTACTGCGCGGTAACCTATGCCCGAACGGAGCGGTGATTAAGCCATCGGCCGCCACGCCCGAACTGATGCAGCATACGGGCCGCGCGGTGGTCTTTGAAGACATCGACGATTATAAAAAGCGCATCGACGACCCCGAACTATCGGCAGGTACGTATCCGCTCGAGCCGGGCTGCGTATTAGTTTTGAAAAATGTAGGCCCGCGTGGCTATCCAGGCATGCCTGAAGTAGGGAATATGACCCTCCCCGCACGGATGCTGGAGCAGGGCGTTCACGACATGGTTCGCATATCGGATGGCCGAATGAGCGGTACAGGCTTTGGCACGGTGGTACTACATGTGTCACCCGAGTCGGCGGTGGGTGGCAATCTGGCCCTGGTGCAGAACGGTGATCTGATTACACTCGACGTTCCCAACCGGAGCCTGCACCTGCACGTGTCGGATGAGGAACTGGCACTTCGTCTGGCGCAATTTATACCGCTCGACCTGGGCTACCAGCGCGGCTACGTGAACATGTTTATCCGCCACGTAACGCAGGCGCATGAAGGCGTCGACTTCGATTTTCTGCGGGGTAGTTCGGGCAGTGAAGTACGCCGCGATTCGCACTAAGCTATGACATTCCAACACCAGACGGCGATTATTACCGGTGCCGGGCAGGGCATCGGCTTCGCCATTGCCCGGCATCTTGCCCAGCAGGGCGCAAACGTAGTGCTAAACGATTTCGACTTCGCACTGGCCGAACAGGCAGCGTACGCGATTCGGGAGGCCGGCGGATCCTGCATTGCATATTCCGGCGATGCAGCTGATGTGACGTTCATCCGGCAGCTAGTCGATACGGCCGTAGGTACGTTTGGGCGGCTCGACATGGCAATTGCCAATGCCGGCGTAACGGTTTTTGGCGACCTGTTCACTACCACCCCCGAAGCCTTCGCCACGATTGTAAATCTGAACCTGCGGGGTACGTTCTTTCTAATGCAGTCGGCGGCAACGCAGATGCGGGCACAGGGCCGGAATGAGGCAGGAAGTGGCGGCCGAATTATGTTGATGTCGTCGGTAGTAGGTCAACTGGGACATCCGGGCCTGCCTGTATATAGCATGACAAAAGCCGGGTTGCAGATGCTGGCTCGTCAGTCGGTGATCGATCTGTCGCCGCACGGCATAACGATCAACGCCGTTGCGCCCGGAGCCACCCTCACCGAACGCACCACCGACGACCCGACTTATAGTCCGGTCTGGTCGCGGATCACGCCAATGGGGCGCCCGGCTACAGTCGACGATATTGCGGCGGCAGTTTTATTTCTGCTCTCTCCACAAGCCAGCCACATCACGGGTCAAACCCTCACCATCGACGGTGGCTGGACCAGCGTGGGTATCCCGCCAATGTAATGCGTTTGCTGTTTGACGTTGCGCTGCTAAACAACCAGATCGTGAATCAGCAGCGCAACGTCAAACAGCAAACGACAAACTAAAATCTAGTATTCGTGCGGAAGGGCTACGTTTACCGCATCCTGAACAGGGAGGCCCTGCTTGTTCATCTGCTCGATGAACGGATCGGGATCCAGTTCTTCACAATTCCAGACGCCGGGTTTTAGCCAGACACCTTTTACCAGCAGCATCGCGCCAATCATGGCAGGCACGCCCGTTGTGTAACTGACTGCCTGTCCGCGTACCTCTTTATAGGTCTCGGCGTGGTCGCAGTTGTTCCAGATATAGTAGGTCTTGTCCTGACCGTCTTTGATTCCTTTGATCTGGCAGCCGATACTTGTCTGACCCGTATAGTTTTCACCCAACGAATCAGGAGCAGGCAACACCGCTTTCAGGAACTCGAGCGGAATCACGTCCATCCCCTGAAATTTTACAGGGTCAATGCGCGTCATGCCTACATTTTGCAACACCTCCAGGTGGGTCAGGTACGCTTGACCGAAGGTCATCCAGAAGCGTGCCCGTTTCAGCGTTGGGAAGTTTTTAACCAGCGACTCCAGCTCCTCATGGTACAGCACGTACGACTCTTTGGGGCCGATTTCGGGGTAATCGATGGGCTTGTGAATGCTCATCGCCGGAATTTCGATCCACTCGCCGTTTTCCCAGTACCGACCAGGCTGCGTAATCTCACGAATGTTTATTTCGGGGTTGAAGTTGGTAGCAAACGCCTTTCCGTGGTTCCCCGCATTACAGTCGATGATATCTAGGTAATGCATCTCATCAAACTGGTGTTTGGCAGCATAGGCCGTAAATACCTGCGTAGCACCGGGGTCGAAACCACAGCCGAGCAGGGCCATAATACCGGCATCTTCAAACCGCTGCTTGTAGGCCCACTGCCAACTGTACTCAAATTTAGCCACATCTTTCGGCTCGTAATTGGCCGTATCCATGTAGTGGGTTTTGGTGGCCAGACAGGCATCCATAATGGGAAGGTCCTGATAAGGCAACGCCACATTGATGACAAGAAACGGTTTCACTTGCTCGATGAGGGCGATCACCTCATCCACTACATCGGCATCGACCTGCGCAGTTGATAGAGTAACATCGTGCATCGCCTTGATCTCATCGGCAATTTTGTCACATTTTGATTTGGTGCGGCTGGCAAGCGTGATGGACGTGAATACATCAGCGTTCATTGCACACTTATGCGCAACTACGCTACCCACACCACCAGCTCCAATAATCAGCACATTGGCCATATTAGTATGATTGTTTTCTCATTAAAAACTCCGTTACAAAGATACATAGATCACATAGAGGGTCGTTACGCTCCTACCTGACACTATGTCCGTGTGATAAATCTTCCTAGCAAAGCTGCTATTCGTTTATCAAATTTAAGAATTGTACGTTTTTGTGGCCATTTAGGCACTAATTGTCAAAAATATTGACAATCAGTTAGTTAAAAAGTGCTCAATTACGCCTCTTATCTACACTATTTTATAGACAGTAACTTAAAGTAGAATTAATTTTTAACGTTACCAATTGGTAACATGAGACTAATTGTACAGTTTTGTTGCGAACCTATTCTTTATTGAGTAACCATCCCCTAAAACAGAGTGACTATGAAGCAGGTAAAAAGACGTAACCGGGCCATGACTATGGAGCGCATCTTGCGCGCCATGGGCGACGTAATGGCTGAGAAAGGCACAAAAAAGGCAGGTATCAACGCTGTTGCTGAAAAAGCAGGCGTGAATAAGGTCTTAATCTACCGGTATTTCGGCGGCTGGAATGGCCTGCTTGAAGCCTATGTTCAGCGTGGATTTTTCCTGTCCATGTTTAATGACCGGTTCCTCGATACGGTTCCGTCAAATCCAGGCTCAGAAGAACGCAGCAAGATCTGGTCCGAGTACGTGATAAAACTGGCGCGTGAGTTCCGCAGCCGTAAGTCGTCGCAGGAGTTGATTCGCTGGGAAATGCAGAATGGTGAAACTGAACTGGCCCGTCGGCTATCGGCATTTCGTAATGAATCGTACAAGAAAATAATCGATAAGTTAGCTCCTTTCCCTGCCTATGATCCAACTGCCCTGACGGCAATTGTACTGGGCGGTGTAACATACCTGACCCTGGTCAGTGATAATCGCAATAAAGTAGTAGATATCGACGTAAGCACCGACGAAGGTTGGGAACGTATTGAGACGGCTGTTCGGCGCATCTTCAGTAGCCTCAGCCATGCCCTAAACGCTCAGGAAACAACTACAGCGAAATAGATAGCTATAGCTGGTAACTCCTACACAATATCCCGGCCTAAGAAGTGGTCTTCTTCTGCCTCTCCCTTCGCTAGCGATCAGGAGAGGCAGAGGAAGACCACTTTTTTTATTCGTTCATAAGTGTCTCTATTTCATCGGCCTCCAGCGGAATGTTGGCCATCAGGTCAATATTGCCCGACTCAGTGATCAGGATGTTGTTTTCCAGTCGAATACCGATTCCTTCTTCACGGATGTAAATGCCAGGTTCGCAGGTAAAGACCATGCCGGGCTCAAACCGACGGTATTTATTGCCTACGTCGTGAACATCCAGTCCCAGGAAATGCGAGGTACCGTGCATGAAGTACTTTTTGTACAATGGCGCGTCAGGGTCCTGCTTCGCCACCTCGTGTCGGTCGATGAGCCCTAGTCCAATCAGTTCGCTTTCCATCAGCTTACCGACTTCGCGGTGGTACTCGTCCCAGATGTTACCCGTTACCAGCATGGCCTGCGACGCTTTCATTACCCGCAACACGGCATCATACACCGCTCGTTGCCGCGGCGTAAACCGACCGCTGACCGGAATGCTCCGGGTCATATCGGCATTGTAGTTGGCGTATTCCGCCCCCAGATCAAGCAGTAGCACCTCACCGGCTTGGCATTGCGCCGAGTTTTCTATATAGTGCAGCACACAGGCGTTCTTGCCCGACGCAATGATTGGCGTATAAGCCGCCCCGCGCGAACGATTCCGTAAAAACTCGTGCATCATTTCGGCCTCGATCTCGTACTCCCAAACGCCTGGTTTTACAAACTTCAGCAGTCGTCTGAACATGCCATCGGTGATGTCGCAGGCCCGTTGCAACAGGTCTACCTCAATGGGCGATTTGATAGCCCGAAGCTGATGCATCAACGGGGCAAGTCGGCCCAGTCGATGCAAGGGGTAGGTACGTTTAAAGTCAGCAATATAGCGGTCATCCTGCGTTTGCACCGACAGGCCGTTGCGGGTGTGCTCGTTGGTGTTCAGGAATACGTGGTCGGCTTCGAAGATCATCTGCGTGAAGATGCTGTCGAACTGACTCATCCAGTATACCTGCTTTTGCGGAATGCCCGATACTGTTTCTGCCTCAGCTTTGGTTAATTTGTGGCCCTCCCAGATTTCGATATGCTCGCTGGTTTCGCGCAGGAAGAGCACCTCCCTGAACTTTGGATCGGGATGCTGCGGGAAAATCACCAGCCGCGATTCTTCCTGATCTACACCAGTTAAGTAAAATAGGTCGTTATTTTGCCGGAACGGCATGCTACCGTCGGCGTTTGTGGGCATGATGTCATTGGCGTTCAGCACAGCCATTGCCTTTTCGGGCAGTAACTGGGCCAGTCGCTGACGATTTTGCGTAAAAAGCGAGTTGTTGATGGGCAAGTAGCGCATAAATTCAGTTTACCACCTAAGGTGTATTAAGTATCATTATCCTGCATTCGATTTATCATTCGGTTGGCAGGTACGTTTGGGCTGCAACTTCCGGCATCCAGACCAAAACCGCAACCTTACCCATAAAAATTGTGCGTATATCTCTCATTCTCCTGCTACTCCTGCTGACAAAATCAGTGCAGGCCGGACCCGGAAATTTCTGGATCATGCTGACCGACAAGCAGATGACCGATGCACCAGCACTCTCACCAGCTGCCTTGGCTAATCGGACTGCTCAACAACTGCCTATCGACGATACGGATCGTCCGGTGTCGGAGGCTTATTTAGCTAAACTGGGCCAGCTTGGTATTCGGATCAACTGCCGGTCGCGCTGGCTCAATGCAGTATCGGCCTCGCTCACCCCAACACAGCAGAAGCAGGTTGCACAACTTCCCTTTGTGCGCGAGGTTCGGCCCATCGATCCATCTATTGTTGTTACGACCCGGCCGTCTGCCCATACTGAACGGGCTAAACTGGCTCCCGTGATGTCGCAGATTCAGGCGTCAGCCTTCGCGACTGAGAATCTGACCGGCCGATTTGTGCAGGTAGGTGTCGTTGATGCTGGCTTTTTCGGGGCCGATTCAGCGGCGGTACTGAAACCCATCGCAGCGCGGGGCGGCTTTCGGCAGGTACGTGACTATGTAAACCGCCCAGCTACTCAGAACAACCTCTTCCGTACGCTAGAAACCATGTCGGATATGCATGGGACCGAGGTGCTGGCAGCCATTGGTGGGTACGATCCAGTCGGTAATCTGCAACTGGGCCTCGGCTACGACGCCACCTTTTACCTGGCTCGCACCGATGCCGGCAACAAAGAGTTTCGGGGCGAAGAAGACAATTGGGTACAGGCCATTGAATGGCTCGACAGCCTGGGTGTGCGGCTGGTCAACACATCGCTGGGCTATGCCAAAGGGTTTTCAAATCCCAGCGAAAACTACCAGCCTGCTCAGATGGATGGACACACCAGCCTGATTAGCCGGGCCGCCCAACTCGCAGCCGACAAAAAAGGCATGCTGATCATCGTATCGGCAGGCAACGAAGGCGACGACCGGGGCTGGCGCGTGATTAGTACGCCGGCCGATGCCGAGGGCGTAATTGCTGTAGGGGCAACTAACTCAAAACTGTGGAATCGCATTGGCTATAGCAGTATCGGTCCCGAACCACTCCCCTACCTGAAGCCTAACGTTTCTTGCTTTTCGCTCTACGGCACGTCACTGGCGGCACCGGTTATCACTGGTTTCGCTGCCTGCCTCATGCAGGCGAATCCCAAATTAACTAATCGGCAAGTACGTGAGGTTATCGAAAAATCGTCACACCTGTATCCTTACGGAAATAATTACGTGGGATACGGCGTACCCCAAGCCTCTCGGGCGCTGGCGTTGTTGCGGGGTCAGCCCTTACCTGAAACAGCCAGAGAGGTAAAAGCAACAGGACGGAAAATAGTGCTCACACTGCCCACTACCGAATCGGTGGTATCGGTGTTTCGCAAGAAAGACGCCACACACGTGCTGCAACAGGAAGCGGCCCGGGTAAATAAAGGGCAGTTAACTCTACACCGCCAGGCGGGTGAGCAGTTTACAACCGTTGATCTGAAAAGCGAAGTAATTGAGGTAGTCTGGTAACGCAGCCTAACGGGGCAGGCTGTGTAAAGGCGGCAACTACATGTACTTGCCCGACTGCAGGTACGTTCTGACGTAATCAGCAATCCCCTCTTCCAGTGAATGAAACGGGCGTTCGTAACCGATCGACCGTAACTTGCTCATATTTGCTTGGGTGTAGTACTGGTACTTATCGCGAATATCGGCGGGGGTATCGATGAAATCGATCTGCGGTTCACGTTCCATTGCGGCAAACGTACTGTTGGCGAGATCGAGGAAGGTGCGGGCTTTGCCACTACCCAGGTTATAAATACCTGAATTACGGCGGTGGTGCATAAGGAAGAGGCATACTTCGACCACATCTTTCACGTACACGAAATCGCGCATTTGGCCGCCATCCGTAAAATCCGGGTTGTGCGACCGGAATAGCTTCATGCGCTCAGTCCTGGAAATCTGATGGTAGGCATGAAAAATGACCGACGCCATCCGCCCTTTATGGTACTCGTTGGGACCATATACGTTGAAAAACTTCAAACCCGCCCAAAAAAACGGCTTGCGCTCCTGCGCCAATGCCCAGATATCGAACTCGTTTTTCGATTCTCCGTAGGGGTTCAATGGCTTCAACTGAGATATGACCGACTCGTTGTCATCGTAGCCAAATTCCCCTAAGCCGTAGGTAGCAGCCGAGGAAGCGTAGACAAGAGGAATCTGATAATCGATGCATTTCTCCCAGATCTTCTTCGAATAGGCGACGTTCAGATGGTCGAATATGGCATAATCAAATTCGGTAGTGTCGGTCCGGGCACCAATGTGGAACAGGAATTCTACTTCCTGATAATTGGCGTCGAGCCAGTCGAAAAACTGCTCGCGCTCCACAAACTCCTGAATCTGTTTACCGTCGAGGTTAGGCTTCTTGTCGGGGTTCGAGAAGTCATCGACAGCAATGATATAATTGAAGTTTTCCGCGTTTAACTTATCAATCAAACAACTGCCTATAAAACCGGCAGCCCCCGTCACAATAATCATAGAGAACTTCTGTTAAACGTCTGGCCTATGTGTATTCCTGAATGTAAATTGTACAGATTCCGAAATTGGACTGTAAAGGTACGGGCTTTGGACAGACTAAACCATAACGTATTCTTTTATTAAATAGTACTATTCTAATACCTATGCAACTATTTACCTACGATCGTATGCTTTGCTCCGATTCTGTTGCAGCATATAAATAAACAGTCTATTGTTTTTTCCGGCTCACGATCGGCCTCACAATAAAGGGATTATCGGGAAAGTGAGCTTTGGCTTTGTTTGTACTTTACCGCTATCGGGCAAAAAGCCGTACTTTTGTGACCCAAAACAGTCGGCGTTATCTGGCAACCGCCGCAAACTAACCAGATAAAATGGTATATATCAGTCGAAAAGAGCATTTCAACGCCGCCCACCGGTTGTTCAACCCCAACTGGTCTGACGAGCGTAATAAAGAAGTTTTTGGTCCCTGTGCGAACCACAATTGGCACGGTCATAACTTCGAGTTGATCGTTACGGTGAAAGGGGAACCCGATCCTGACACTGGGTTTGTCATTGACCTAAAGGTGTTGGGTGATGTGATCAAGCGGGAAATTATTGAGCAACTAGACCACAAGAACATCAACCTGGATGTGCCCTTTATGCAGGGTAAAATGGCTAGCTGCGAAATTCTGGTGATGGAAATCTGGCGGTTACTCGAGCAGGCCTTATCACCGCTCACGGAGGCCCGGCTGTATCAAATTCGCCTCTATGAGACCGAGCGTAATTTTGTTGATTACTACGGCGAATAGACCAGGTAGCGATGAATGAGCCACCAGTATCCATGGTTTTACGGCTATCTAATTTTCCCATAGAGCAGCGCCATTGATCCTGGTTGCCTCTTCATCGTGATCTGCAGACCCTTATGACCTATTACATCATTGCTGGCGAACGTTCGGGCGATTTGCATGGCGCCAACTTGATCCGGGCTATCAGGCAGCACGATACCGAAGCCCAGGTACGTGCCTGGGGCGGTGAGCAGATGGAGGCCGCCGGCGCTACCCTGGTCAAACACTACCGAGACCTGGCGTTTATGGGCTTTTGGGAAGTGGCCAAGAATCTGGGGACTATTCGTAAACTGATGCGAGCCTGTCAGACCGATGTGTTGGCACACCGCCCGGATGTATTGATACTAATCGATTACGCGGGATTCAATCTGCGGATGGCAAAATGGGCCAAAAAACACGGAATTCGCGTTTTTTACTACATTTCGCCGAAAGTGTGGGCCTGGAATCAGCGTAGGGCGTTAGCAATCAAAGCAACCGTGGATCGGCTGTTTGTGATCTTGCCCTTCGAGAAAACATTCTTCCGTACGTATGACTATGAAGTCGAGTATGTAGGGAACCCTCTGCTTGATGCACTGGTCAACCACCAGCCCGCCCCCAACGTGGTGGCGCGGTTGAAGCAGGTCGATAAGCCCCTGGTTGCGCTACTTCCCGGTAGCCGCCGTCAGGAGATTGTATCGATGTTGCCCGTAATGCTCGAAACAACCCGGCAGTTTCCGGACTATCGGTTTGTAGTAGGTACCGTCAGCAACCTGCCCAACGAACTGTATGACCAACTGCTGGCCGACTACCCTCTGGTTGAACGGGTAGCCGATGCGGCCTACGACCTGTTATCGGCAGCTACGGCAGCACTGGTCACCTCGGGTACGGCCACCCTCGAAACTGCTTTGTTAAATGTGCCACAAGTGGTCTGCTATCGCACGTCCTGGCTTAGCTACGCCATTGCCAGTCAGGTAATTGCCGTGCCGTACATCTCGCTGGTCAATCTTATTGTCGATCGCCCTCTTGTCACCGAGCTTATTCAGAACGACCTAACGCCCCAGCGCGTTGGCGCCGAGCTAACAATGGTGCTACCCGGGGGAGCTCGCCGAGCCGACGTGTTGGCTGGGTACGTTGACCTGCATGAACGAATGGGTTCACCAGGTGCGTCAGAACGAGCAGGGGCATCGATGGTGGCTACGCTGCGTCAATTAATGAATAGCTGATCGCCGAATTCAGCGGCAAAACCGCCCCTACAGCAGCATTCGCTGAAACCAGTTCCGATTTTCCCTTTCCAGGGCCTCCTCCCCCTCCGATAGCATATACTGGAAGGTCTCCATGCTGTTTTCAGGCGTACTGACGCGTTCAGCCCTGATTGGTGACTGGCCAGGCAGTTCGGAAAGCGATTCAACCGCTGCTACGTGAATCATGTAGCCCGAATAATTATCAGTTGATTGCTCAGCACATTGGTCGAGTAGTACGGCTACTTTCTGGCGGTCAGTCAGCGTACGGCTCAGCAGAGTTTGAGCCAGATCAGTGCTGGTAAACGCTTCCAAAAACCCAGCGGTACAAAGGAAAAAGTAGTCGTCGGCTGCTACATCCTGCGTTTCATAAACGTCCGGTTTTGCGGGCAGCTTGCTCCCCTGTATTGACTGAGTCAGTACCGCCTGCTCACTCGTTGCCCGATTGTTGGGAATCTGATAAAGAATTTGCCCGGCGCGGATATGATACACCCGGCTGTCTCCGATGTGCGCTATTGTCACGCCTCGCTGATGCAAACTCAGAAGCGTCAGGGTTGTTGACATACCTGCTAAATTGGCCTCAACTTCTTCGCGGATTGCCCGATCGAACGCCTTTTCCACCGCATTAATTGCCCCCTGCAGGTACGTTACATCGACGTGTTCTGTCGGGTGAGTTCGCATATAGGCCTGTAGTGTCTCCGCTGCCAAAAGGCTGGCCAATTCGCCCTGTTGCTCACTTCCCTCTCCGTCGCAAACCAAAAACAGTCGGTCTGAATCGGTAGCCCGCTTAGCGGTTGGCAGTATGTAATCTTCGTTTTTACTGGCCCGGCCCTGCCTGGTAAAACCCACTGGTGTATGTATAACTACTACTCGGTTCATACGCTGCGTTTGCTTTCGTGTAGTTGCTGGAAACTCTTACGAGGTATAAGCTCACATTTCAGATCTCCGCCCGGTGAGCAGACCGCCCCGATCAGGGATTTCTCGACGCGCGATTCTTTCGATCAGGCAAAAACAGGCCTTATTAATCCGAGTCGCTCGGGTTATCAGCCAACAAACTACACAGCGATATCAGGCGGCCGTACGCCACCCTGCTACAGAATAAAACTATCTTGCCTACCGATTTAGTATAATTAAATTAGCAACTATAGAGGTCGCACAGCGAGGTAGGACATTGAATTACAAAGCCAACGAATGTTATCTAACAGCTGAAGCGGAAGAAGGAGAGGGAATTTCGCCCGTTTGCTCCCAATTTTGCAGCCATGTTTTATGAGGTTCTGCCAGGCCTGCGAAGAACTGATAAAAGGGCAGCATATCGCGCTGAAAATCGCCCGTCACGTACAGAGGCTCACTGAGCACGATCTCTTTGCGTGTCCAGTCGAACCCAACCAAAATTAGGGGAACGTTGGCTTTTTGAGCCATGTAGTAGAAACCCGTTCTAAGCTTGCTTACGTCGCTGCGTGTACCCTCGGGGGCAATACACACGTGAAGGACTTCGTGACGATTAAACGTTTCAGCCACCGCGTCTACCAGATTGTTTGCTTTATTTCGGTAAACAGGTGTACCACCGAGTCCACGAAATAGCCAGCCGCTATACCAGTGGAACAAACTGCTTTTTGCCAGAAAACCTATGTAAATACCGACCTCATGCCGAATCCAGAGGCCAAGTGGAAAATCCCAATTGGTACTATGTGGCGCAACAACCCAAAGTGCTTTTGGCACCGTTGGGTGAGGCCCAACGATCTTCCAGCCCAGGAAGTGGTAAATTCGGGTGAGGATAGCCCCAATCATTGGCAAAAACCTGTTTACAGTGGTCCAAAAAAATAGTGTCTATACTTCGACGTCTAAAATTACTTAAACGTTGAACTATAGACACTACCAGGTTGAACTTTACTAATAATTGCGCTCCTTGCTCACCAGCCAACGGCCAGTGATGTAGGAGGCGATCAATAAGACAGCGTAAAAAATCAGGGTACCAATGGTCGAAAGCGTGTCGTGTGTCATGATTGTCAAAACGGAACTAAAGGCCAGCCAGCGAAGCCAGCGCGACTAATTGAGCAACTGTGTTGGTGCAAAGATAAAAAGAAAACGGCCCCTGCACAGGGGCCGTTTTAGGTTAATTACCAACGATGGCCAAATGCTTTTGCAGGAGGGCTTCGTATTTTTTGGACAACTCAGGCTGTTTGGCCTCCTTATAGGTCTCTGCCAGCATTTGCAGTCCATACAGATCGGCGTTCGTTTCGCCAGCTGTCCGGCCTGTTTTTTCGTAGTACGTCAAATTTTCGTCAGCGCGGCGGCTCATCGTATCGGCAATATGGCTGGCCTGTTTCAGATCACCCACTTCAAGCAGTAGCCGTACATAACTGGCCGATACCTGATCGTAGGGGATACTCTTATCGGGCAGCACGTTCAGGCTCCGGTCGAGCACCTGTTTAGCCTGCTCTTTTTTACCTTCCCGAAGAAGCTGATCGGCCAGGCGGAAGAACGCGATCCGAGCCGATACAACCGGCGATCCCTTGTAAGTCTCGTCGTAGTAAGTATTCGGGTTGTTCATCTCGCGCCATGCCATCCGATTCATCATGTTTTTGTACATGACATCGCTGTTCACGTACCCATCCTGCACACCCGGAATAGCAACAGGCATCAGTCGATAGGCATAGCCTTCCAATTGCATATGATCCCGCAGGTTCAGATAGCTTTCGCCGCCGAGAGTTGCCGAGAAATAAATCGGCCGCTGCCAATTGTTGGCGGCAATCATGTCGAGAATGATCAGGTCAGGCTTATACAAGTTACGCTCACCGATAGTCCACTGCAAGGTGTCTTTCAGGTACGGGCGCAGCTCGGCAGGCACAAAGCCAGCTTTGTCAACGGCGGCCTTATCGATAGGCAGGAATAACGTCGACGACGGCAAGGTGTTCGCCATTTCACCGGTTGTCAGCGGCACCTGAATTGCCGGGCTCCCCTGTTTGATGAGGCTAATGTACTGGCGCAGGTCGATTCCACTCTTTACCGACGGGTTGGCATAGTAAAGAACAATGTCATTCTTGCCTTTATTGAACTGCTCCATCTCCAGCGAAATAGGCAGCGCCTTCGACTCATACGTATCCCGTTTCATCTGCTGAATATACCATTCGGTACCCAGCAGGCTCAGGTTGCAGACCCGCACGTCGCGCCGGATCCCTTCCACTTCCTGGGCATACCACAGCGGGAATGTATCGTTATCACCACCGGTGAACAAAATGGCGTTGGGTGCGCAGGAGTTCAGCAGGTTTTTGGCAAAATCAACCGAGTGGTAGCGGTTCGACCGGTCGTGGTTATCCCAGCTTTGAACGGCCATCATAACCGGTACAAGCAGGAATACGGCGGGCACGAGCGCATTCCGGAGTGTGGCGTTTTTGATGAATGAGTTTAGACCTTCAGCAATCGACGTAACACCCATGCCTACCCAGATGGCAAAGAAATAGAACGAGCCAACGTAGATATAGTCCCGTTCGCGCGGTTCCGACGGAGGTGAGTTCAGGAAGATTTGTAGCGCAACGCCCGTAAAGAAGAACAGCAGCAGAACAACCAGAAAATCGCCCCGCCGACGGAACGCCTGATAAACAATACCAAGTAGGGCGAGTACCAACGGCAGCATATAAAAATTATCGCGGCCTTTATTAGTCTGTAATACTTCGGGCAGGTCTTTGTTGCTCGAGAAAGGCGTCAGGTAACCAGCCCCTTCAATGTCGCTTTCCCGACCGGCAAAGTTCCACATCAGGTAGCGGGCCCACATGTGCCCCAACTGGTAGGTAATAAAGAAGTTGATGTTATCACCAAACGTAGGCTTCTGTCCCTCGGCCAGATTCAGCCAGCGGCGGTATAGCTGCGGGTGGTTCTGCTGCGTGCTCCACACCCGGGGAAACAGCATCTGATCGCCTTTTTCGTACGTATAAACCGGCTTGTAATCAAAGATTTCATAGCCCGTTTTATTCTTCATGTAGACCGGCTCCAGCTTACTCTTATCGCTTTCCTGACCCGTTGGTTCAGCGGTAAAAATGGGACCATAGGTCAACGACCGACTACCGTATTGCTCCCGCTTCAGGTACGATATGAAGTTCAGTGCATCACTTGGGTCGTTCTCATTAATGGGCGTATTGTAGTTCGAGCGAACCAGTACCTGGATGAATGATGCGTAGCCAATAAGCACAAACGCAAAGGCCAGAAGACCCGTATGCAACGCCACATTCCGTTTCCGTGCCGACCAGATGATCAGGTAGATAAGAGCGCTGAAAAAGACGACAACAAAGGTGATGACACCCACATTGAAGGGCAAGCCCAGCGTGTTCACCGCAAACCGTTCAACCGCGAAGGCCGAACTTGGCAGACCCGGAATAACCCCGGCGTTGATCACACCCAGGAATGCCATGCCGATGCTGAACGATAAAACGGCACCCCAGGTGGTTGGCTGGGTGTACTTGGTAGCAGGTACAGTCCGCAGCAGCATAATGAAGGCACCAACCAACGCAGCCATGTAAATACCCCGCCAGATCACGTCTTCGAGGAGTAACAGGCCCAACATCAGCATAACACCCAACAGCAATGTTGCGATCAAATCGCGGGGCGACACGCGGTTAAAGTGCTTGTAGTAGAACAGCAACGCCAGCGCAGGCAGCGTAACGAGGTTCAATAAGTGAACACCGATCGACAGCCCCGTCAGGTAAGCGATAAGCAGAATCCAGCGGTTGGCCGTGGCCTCATCTTCAATTCGCTCCCAGCGCAGCGCGGCCCAAACCACGATGGCTGTGAAAAAAGAAGACAGACCATACACCTCAGCTTCGACCGCCGAAAACCAGAACGTGTCTGAAAACGTGTATACCAGCGCGCCAACGGCACCAGAGCCAACAACCAGCAGTGTGTCGGCGGTGGTGTATTCAAATTCGGCCTTGTCAAGCGTTTTCTGCACCAACATGGTGATCGTCCAGAACAGGAACAGGATCGTGGCGGCACTCGACAGTACCGACACCATGTTGATCCAGAAGGCCACCTTTGTTACGTCGCCCCCGGCGAAGAAGGAGAACAGACGTCCTAACAGCAGAAAGAGTGGTGCGCCCGGCGGGTGGGGTACCTGTAATTTGTAAGCACAGGCAATGAACTCGCCGCAGTCCCAAAAGCTGGCTGTACGTTCAACGGTTAACGCATAGGTAACCAATGCCACCGCGAAAATGAGCCAGCCCGTCAGGTTATTCAGGCGTTTGTAGGAAAGCATGTTTGTGTAGAGATTGAACTTTAACTAATGCCCAAAAATAGCGAATTAAGGGCCAATGGGGCTGTTAATTATTCCTAAAGGAGGAGAACAGCCTTTAAAAGCGCCGTAATATCAGGATAAATCGGGTTTGTATCGCTATGCGCCGACAGTAGCAATCAACGGCCGCTGACAGCGCCTGAGCTACCACACGGCTCAACTAATCAGCTTTTTATCCGTTTTTTGGGGCAGCAACGTACCCAGCGGCCGGGTACAGACAATGCGAGCTATCGCGTAGGAGCTGCAAGTTGTAGCTACCAGTGTAGTGACCAGGTACGTTCTGGAGCTTGGGGGCTTTTCAGCTCTGGCTTAAATAAACAACGCCGGCCTCAACCTGAGCCGGCGTGTCGTAATTACACTTCATCAACAAACTAAAAACCAAAAAGCTGTAGGAGGGGGACTCGAACCACCCACGGTGCGGTTAGCTACAGTACAACATCTGGTGGTCAACCCCAGTCGCTCCGAAGAAACGAATTCCGCAAAGCGGCATTATGCTGCGTTTATCCCTTATCACCACCCCCGAGACAGGAGGGCACGTCTGCCAATTTCGACACCCTACAATGAATTAACTTGTCTCGTTACACGTACCCGGGCGTCTCAACTCCCTGATTAACTTGACAATGCAAAGATAGAGCAGCTGCTCGTTTCATTGCAAGTATTTTATAAAAAAAGCTTAAAATTTACGGTTTAGACAAAATATATCTATTTTTGTTAACAATTCATCAAAATGACTATGGAAAAAGCGGCCAAAAATTTAGAAATTGATAACGTCGATCTGAAAATATTAAACTTATTGATGCAGGATGCGACAATGGCCTATACCGAAATTGGCAAGCGCATCTTCGTATCAGGGGGTACCGTGCACGTGCGCATGAAGAAAATGGAGGATATGGGTATTGTGCGTGGCTCACAGCTCATCATCGACCATACCAAGTTAGGCTGGGATATCAGTGCCTTTTTGGGGATCTACCTCGATAAGAGTTCACTCTATGGGGAGGTTGCCGAGCAATTAATGAAAATCCCCGAGGTTGTGAACATTCACTACACCACGGGGATTTACAGCATATTTGCAAAAATCGTCTGTCGCGACACGTTACACCTACGTCAAGTGCTACACGACAAAATTCAGAAAGTGGTGGGGATTCAGCGAACCGAGACGTTCATTTCCCTCGAAGAGAGCGTCAACCGGCCCGTTCCGTTCACGGAGACTAGCATGGTCAATCAGGATTCTTTATAAATCTTGTAAGCCGTTTTTTCAACTATCCCTTTTGGTAACAGCCAGGCAGCAAACGCACCCAGCTTGTTGATGCCGCCCGTTATCACTTCAGCCTTGCCCGCCAGCATGGCCGCTACCGACTGCCTGGCAACTGCTTCGGGTGTCATGGTAATTTTCTTGGCGGCTTCGCGGGCTTTTGCATTAATCTGCGCCCGATCATTGAAACCCGTATCGGTAGCACCGGGACTGATACACGTTACACTGACCGACGTACCTGCTAATTCATGGTGCAGACCACGACTAAAATTCAGCACAAACACTTTGGTAGCGGCGTACAGGCTCATTCCCGGCAACGCCTGATAAGCTGTAGAACTGGCAATGTTCAGCACGTACCCACGCGTTTGGCGACGCAATTCGGGCAGTAGCAATTGAGTGAGTTGTACCAGCGAAGTCATGTTCACCTGCATCATAGCCAGATTGTCACTCAATGAGTACTGCTCAAATTGACCGCTCAGTCCGTAGCCCGCGTTATTGACCAGCACACCCACTTCATAATTGTTGCCTTTACACCAGTCGA
Source organism: Fibrivirga algicola (assembly GCF_011742925.1). Classification (GTDB taxonomy): domain Bacteria; phylum Bacteroidota; class Bacteroidia; order Cytophagales; family Spirosomataceae; genus Fibrella; species Fibrella algicola. The sequence goes on along the minus strand of NZ_WAEL01000001.1, from coordinate 1,106,801 downwards.
CCACCTGCTGAGGTGCTGCCGGATTTGACAGGTCAACAGCCAGGAAGTCGACCTTTACCTGGTAGTCAGCCGCGAGTTGGCGGGCTAGTGCCTGTAGCTGATCGCCCGAACGGGCTACCAGTAAAAGGTTATACTTACGCTGAGCCAGTTCAGCGGCAATTGCCAGGCCGATACCCCGGCTGGCTCCGGTAATGAGTGCGTAGGACATAAAAAAAGTTTGTGGTTTGTCGTCTGTGGTTTGTGGTTACTCTGCCCATAAGCGAAGCAACTACAAACCATAGACAACAAACCACAAACAGTTAGTTGATATGCGTTAAATGTTCACCTTCTGGATGAAGCGGTGGTAGAATGGCGTTTTGCTAAACTCATTCTTTGGCTTGTATTTACCCGTAACTACGGGTACGTACATTACCCGGCGGCGGCTAGCCTCACCCATCAGCGGCGATTGCTGCACACGGTGCCAGATACGACCATCATGAACCGTAAGATCGCCAGCCTGAATATCCAGACCTACCTCCCGCGGATCGGGGTTGTTGTCGACAAAGTATTTCTTGCCGAACAGCATCCGGAATGTGCTCTGCTTGTGCGTGCCGGGCAATACGCGCAGACCACCATTTTCCATAGGGCAATCATCCAGGTGAATGCCTACGTTCAGCATAGGCATGATCCGCTGACCCAAGAAGATATCGCGGGGGCTGTCGGTATGCCAACCCATCTGCGAATACTGGCTGTTTGGGGTACGAACGTAGTTGTTCAAAACCAACCCGTCTTTCTCGTTCTCGCCCATCCGGCCTTCATAAGGCTGAAGCAGGTCAACGACTGTCTGTAACCGGGGGTCCTGCAGGAATTCGTGCAAAACCTGGCTTGAATGCGACAGAAAACAGGACCGCTGGATGACCTTGTTGCCAGCCTCATCGCGACCGAATTTAAGCGGCACACCGTTGATTTTGTCACGTCCTTCAGCAAGCCATTCCTGCTCGATGCGGGTCAATTCACTAAGAAATAATTTTACAGTATCGCGGTTCAGGAAGTTCGGAAAAATGATTATTCCGTGCTTATCAAAAAAATTCTTCTGTTCTGCGGTGAGTGATTCGCCCAGTTCAAACTTAGGGCATTGCAGTTTTCTCATATTGGCGACAGTTGTAACTGTGTACGATCAAGGAAGCTACGTGTTGAATTTTGGGGTCTAAATTAAGGATACTAAGCCAGTCAAACCAAACAATATTTATATGAATGTTCGGATTCGATGATAAAATGCGCTTTAGACTGGCTGGAGTGTAATTCAGGCTACAAAGTTTATACAGAAAATTGTGGCTTCAACTTTAAATCTGATTAAATAAAAAATTAGACCACTACAAATAGTACTTTTCCGCGTTGTTAGCGACTCAATATTTACTTAGAAATGTAGTCAATCACGGATTCGAGTGAAAGCGCATTGAATGTCATCGCCTTGGTTAGTCCCCCTTTTCTGGCCGCGTACACACCATAGTGCATGTCCAGTAGCCCCCGCATCTCGTGCGCATCCGGATTGATACTCAGCATAACCCCACGTTCCATAGCGTATTCGATCCAGTGCCAATCGATATCAAGGCGGTATGGACTGGCATTTATTTCAATCACTACCTTGTTGGCGGCACAAGCATCGATTATTGCACGGAAGTCGAGCGGGTACCCTTCGCGGGCAAGCAATAGCCGCCCCGTTGGATGGCCCAATATAGTCGTGTACGGGTTTTCAATGGCCCGTAGCAACCGAGCGGTGGCTTTTTCCTGGGTCATGTTCAGGGTCTGATGCACAGATGCCACTACGTAGTCGAAAGTAGCAAGTACGTCATCCGGATAATCCAGCGACCCGTCGCCCAGAATATCTGACTCTATGCCTTTCAAAACCCGGAAATCGATACCCGCGGCTTTGTAGTCTGCGTTGATTGCGTCGATTTCCAGTTGCTGGTCCGCAACCCGTTCCGGAGTAAGGCCACCAGCGTAACTGGCAGTTTGCGAATGATCGGCAATACCGAAGTAGCTCAGGCCCAACTCATGAGCGTAGTCGGCCATTTGTCGAAGGGTGTGTTTACCGTCCGACCAGGTGCTGTGGTTATGAAGCGTCCCCCGCAGGTCGTCCCAGGTAATCAGATCAGCGGGGCTGTAGCGTTGCGACCAACTGAAAGCCTGTTCATTCTCACGCATTTCAGCTGCCACAAACGGCAAGCCGGCCTGCGCATAGATCGTTTCCTCGGTAGACCCTACCGACGCATTCAAAGCACTTTGCAGCAGCGTTTTGCCCGTTGGTCCTGTTTCCCGCAAGTGCGCCTCGGTTGCCGACCGAATGAATAACTGCTGATCAAACTGGGTAGCGGGGTACGTGATAATAGCTACCCGGACATCGGTGCTCTCTGCCCGTCCGCGCCAGGCAAATGGCGATGATGCAGGTACGTCCTGAGTAAGACCAGGCTGTGCATTCAGGTACGTCTGCACAGCCACCGGGTCGTCGGATTCAACCAGCAGTTCTACGGTATCTACTTCAATGGCCCGCCAACGTACCTGACCACTGACTGCCACCCGGCCCAGCGGAGCCAGTTCGTCGCAAAGTTGCGTAGCCAACCGGTCAGCCTTGTCCATACGTACCTTTCCAGACTGACTTTCCAGAAAATCCAGGTTGTCGAGAATATTCTGCTGAATTTTTTCACCAAATCCCTTGATCACCGCCACACGCCCTGTTTCGCTGGCCTGCCGCAGATCGCGTAGCGTTTCGATACCAAGCTCATGCCAGAGCGTTTTCACTTTTTTCACGCCCAGCCCCTTTATCCTGAACATATCGAGCACGCCGGGGGGTGTTTGACCCAGCAATTCGTCAAGTTCCGTCAGGTGACCAGTATCAACAAATTCCCGGATTTTAGTCGCCACCGTTTTACCTATTCCCGGTAGCTTGATCAGGTCAGCAACGGATTGTTCGGTAAGGTCGTCGGTTACTTTTTCAAGCGAAAACGCCGCACCTGAAAACGCTTTGATCCGAAATGGATCTCCGTTGTGGAGTTCCATCAGGCGGGCGGTCAGTTCAAGGCTGTCAATTATATCAGAATTTGTCATGCACGGCTATACGTTAGAACCTGCAAAATACGGCATTCCCTCCTACTCTACCCTGCCTGCAGCGACAATTCGGCCGCGAAATCGTTGGTTGACAAATCAAGGGTGAACGAGCAAATCTGGCGGTTTAGTCTACGTATTTCGAGTTCCTATTACGCTAAAATCCACTCTACGGGGTGCGCCAGCTTATTTTTTTCTCCACAATCGACAGCCTACCGTGGACCTGTCATAGTCAGTTGATTGACTCCTCTTTCACCCTAGCCTAACCTGACTCGCCACGAATAGTCCTGAATTATTTCGCGGCCTACTTCCCTTTTTCCTCCCTGCTTAGTAGTATCTTTACATCCCGTAACGCTCAATCTGAATATTACCATGGCGGCAACGGGCACCAAATCTGCGAGATCTTCCGCGAAATACATATTTGTTACCGGCGGGGTAACATCATCACTTGGAAAAGGCATCATTGCCTCTTCACTGGCCAAACTGCTGCAGGCACGTGGTCTGTCAGTCACCATTCAAAAGTTCGATCCATACCTTAACATCGACCCTGGCACGCTGAACCCGTATGAACACGGCGAATGCTACGTAACAGACGATGGGGCCGAAACTGACCTCGATCTGGGTCACTACGAGCGGTTTCTGAACACGCCAACCTCACAGGCCAACAATATCACTACGGGCCGGATCTACAACAATGTAATCACCCGCGAACGCAAAGGCGATTTCCTGGGAAAAACGGTTCAGGTGGTTCCTCACATTACCGACGAGATCAAACGTAACCTGCGCCTGCTGGGCGAGTCGGGCGAGTATGACATCGTCATCACTGAAATTGGTGGGTGCGTTGGTGATATCGAGTCACTTCCCTTCATTGAGGCGGTTCGTCAGTTTAAATTTGAGCTCAACGAACACGACACGCTGATTATTCACCTCACACTGGTACCGTATCTGCAATCGGCAGGCGAACTGAAGACCAAGCCCACGCAGCACTCAGTGAAAATGCTCCAGGAGTCAGGTGTTCAGGCTGATATTCTGGTTTGCCGAACCGAACACCCGCTACCGATGGATATCCGGCGGAAAATTGCGCTGTTCTGCAACGTACAGGTTAACTCGGTCATTGAGGCAATGGACGCCGAAACGATCTACGACGTGCCTTTACTGATGAAAAAGGAAAAGCTGGACCAGCGTGCGCTGTATATGCTCGACCTCTACAACGATCAGGACGCCGATCTGGAAGCGTGGAAAGGATTTCTGAATGGGTTGAAAAATCCGACCCACGAGGTACGTATCGGACTGGTGGGCAAGTATGTAGAGTTGCACGACGCCTACAAATCGATCGCTGAGTCATTCATTCACGCCGGATCGAAAAACGAATGCAAAGTGCATATCGACTGGATTCAATCGGAAAACCTGGCCGATGAGGGCACCGCTGAAGACCGCCTGCGCGACCTGGACGGGATTCTGGTGGCACCTGGCTTCGGAGAGCGGGGAATCGAAGGAAAGATCAATGCCATCAAGTTCGCTCGTGAAAACGGCGTTCCATTCTTCGGTATCTGCCTTGGCATGCAATGCGCCGTGATCGAATACGCCCGCAATGTACTTGGGTTGGCGGAGGCCCATTCATTCGAGATGAACTCAGAAACGCCGCACCCGGTCATCAACATGATGGAAGACCAGAAAAAAGTGGTCAATATGGGCGGCACCATGCGACTAGGTGCTTATTCCTGCAAGATCAAGAAAGACTCACTGGCTTACCAGGCCTACGGTAAAACAGTCATCAGCGAACGCCACCGCCACCGGTACGAATTTAATAACGCCTACGCCGATCAATTCGAAAAGGGCGGTATGCGGGCCGTCGGAACCAATCCGGAGACTGGCCTGATCGAGATTATTGAATTGCCGAAACACCCCTGGTTTGTTGGTGTTCAGTTTCACCCTGAGTTAAAAAGCACGGTAATGGCCCCCCAGCCACTATTCGTTCAGTTTGTTAAAGCCGCGATGACCTTCTCAGACCGTCGGCAGGCCTACGCAACGCCAGTCACCAGCGAAACCCTTGTTGGTTAACCGGGCGTATTGGCGTAATTTTGCACGAAAATTAAGTCAGTGAGACCTGAGCGGTACATCCTGTTCACCGCTCAGGTCTTTCGACTATCACTATGGAACGCAATCAGCTTATTGGCCTACTCCTTATTCTGGCCATGTTTGTCGGCTACCAGTACCTGGTACCGAAACCCCCGTCGGAAACGAAACCGGCCCAAATCACCAAAACAACCCGGCCGTCAACTAATAGTGTTACTGCCGCTACTACCCCACTCGATTCAGCCGCCGCACGTACCCAGTTCGGCGATTTTGCTACCGCAGCCACTGGTCAGGCCCGCGATATTGTGGTAGAGAATCCTGATGTCAAGCTAACCTTCAGCACGCAAGGTGGCCGTGTGAAGGAAGTACTCCTGAAAAAATACAAGACATTTGACGGCAAACCACTCTTGCTTGTTGATGCCAAAACCAGCCGCACTTCGCTGGAACTTCCTACCAAAACGGGCAAAGTTGATCTACATGGACTCTACTTCCAGACCAACGCACAAGGTGGGACGGTAACTGGCCAACCGCAGGTTATTACGTTCCGAGCTGAAATTGGTGCGGGGCAGGCAATCGAACAGACCTACACGGTACCGGCCACGGGCTACACGATCGATTATGCGCTCAAAGCCACCAACCTGGACAACGTACTTGGCAATGGCGAGGTACGTTATCAGTGGGAAGACCGCATGCCTCAGTTTGAGAACGATCTGAGCAACAACCGACGCGCCGCCACGATCAATTACCAGACAACGACCGAGAACTTTGACCACTTGGCCGAAAACGAAAGTAGCAACGAAGCCACCGTCGAAGAGCCTGTTCAATGGTTCGCCATCAAACACAAATACTTCCTGTCGGCCTTCATTGCCCAAACCACTCAGCTGAACAAAGCCAGGTTTCAGACCATCGTTGACTTGGCCGACAGCAGCACGGTGAAAACAGCCATTGCTGACGTAAGTATTCCGTTGGCCGACATAAAGTCGGGCAAGGGCCAGTTCCGATACTATTACGGGCCCAACGACTTCCAGATTATTAAGGAAGGCGTAGCTCCCGATTTCGATCGCAACGTGTACCTGGGCTATTCGATCTTGAAGCCCATCAACAAGTACTTCTTTGTACCGGTCTTCAACTTCCTGGAAAAATTCATTGGCAACTACGGCCTGCTGATCTTCTGCCTGGTGGTTTTCGTCAAGCTGGTTTTGACCCCACTAACCTACAAATCGTACGTTAGTATGGCTAAAATGCGCGTGCTGGCTCCCGAACTGGCCGTGATTAAAGAACGCGTTGGCGATGACATGACCAAGCAGCAGCAAGAGCAGATGAAGCTGTACCAGGAAGTAGGCGTTTCTCCCTTGAGCGGCTGTATTCCGGTGCTGGCAACGATGCCTATCCTGTTTGCCCTGTTCCAGTTGTTTCCGAACCTGATCGAACTCCGGCAGAAGGAATTCCTGTGGGCACCCGACCTGTCGACCTATGATTCGTTTATCAAGTTTGGCGTGACGATCCCGTTTGTCGGCGATCACCTGAGCTTGTTTACAGTCATGATGACCATTTCGAGTATCGCCTATGCCTATTACAACAACCAGACGACACCCCAACAGCCTGGTCCGGTTAATATGAAAGCGCTGAGCTACATTTTCCCGGTCATGTTTATGTTCGTGCTGAACTCGTTTCCGGCTGGTTTAACTTGGTACTACTTTGTTTCCAACGTGGTAACAATTGCTCAACAGCTGCTTATCCGGAATTTTGTTGACGAAACAAAACTGAAAGCAGTTCTCGACGAGAACCGCAAGAAAATTGCAGCGGGTGGGGGCAAAAAGTCGAAATTCCAGGAAATGCTCCAGAAGCAGTTAGCTGCTGCTGAAGATGCCCGTAAACAAGCCGAAGAAGCTAAGAAACGGACAAAGAAATAAGGGATAACATTCGGTGGCTTTAGCCGGTTTGATTCGTCATAACGCTATTTCCACCGTTAATGCCTGACCTGACTACTTGAAAAAAGCAACGCAGAACAGGCGTTGCTTTTTTCGCGTTCAAAAGAAAATTATGACCAGAAAGCTGATTGGATTAGTGGTGTTCTGCTGGATGAACCTGCTATGGAGTGTTGGCGCACACGCTCAGGGTGCCAAAGACATCGAACGCCGCTACAAGGCAGGTGTCCGGCTGGTGCAATTGGGCGAATTTGACCGCGCCCGCACGGAACTACAATCGGTTATGCAGCGCGAGGGCAGCTACGCTCCTTTTGCCTATTATTACTACGCTGTAGCCTCATATCGCCAAAAGCGCTACGAGGCTGCTCGCACGACGCTAAAAGAGCTAATTGATCGGTTTCCGAACTGGCTCAAAAAAGAAGAAGCCTACTATCTGGCTGCTTCGGCTGCTTACGAACAGGGACTCTACGACGAAGGGTTGTCGTACACACAACTCATCACTGATCCTGAGTTGAAGCCCGACGTAGACAAGATGGAGCAAACGTTTTTACCGCGGATTGCCGATCTCAACAGGCTGAAAGCCCTTCAGAAACAATACCTTCAGAACAAAACGCTGGCCCGAACGCTAGTGGATCTCATTCAACGTACCTCGTCGGATAAAGATGATCTTGAACTATCGGACCGTCTGTCGAACCGTTACGGGATCTCGCCTACGCCGGTTACCAAAGCGCCGGCTGCAAGAGCTCCAGAACCAACTGTTTCTACGGGCAAACCAGTATCGACGGTCCGCACCGATAAGGCAAAATCGAAAGGCTACATCAACGTTGGCGTTCTCTTCCCCTTCCGCGTGAACCGGTTCAACCCCAGCGAACGAGCCCGGTCAAACCAGTACGTTCTTGATTTGTATGATGGAATGAAGCTGGCTAAAGCCAAGCTCATGACCGAAGGCATCGTTGTTAACCTCTTTGCTTACGACGTCGACAATGATACTGACCAGACACTCGACGTAATCAATAATGCATCGTTCGCCCAAAATGACCTGCTGATTGGCCCCCTTTACAGCGAACCGAATCGACTTGTTTCAGCTTTTGCCGCTCAGAACGACATTCCACTGGTGAACCCAATTGCCACCACGCGGGAGTTGATTGCCAATCAGCCAAACGCCTTTCTGGCGCAGCCATCAACCACGCAACAGGCCATTGAAACGGCTAGTTTCGCTAAGGAATTGACCACCAATCGACGAGCAGCTGTGTACTTCGGCGCCGCCCGCAAAGATTCTTTGATGGCCTATGCCTATCAGGCAACGTTGAAATCACAGGGTTTTCAGATCATTGATTTTCGACGACTAAGCGGAAAAGCCATGACCATGGCCACAATGATGAAGCTAAGCGATGACAACAAGCCTGGTCATGTCTTTCTAGCCAGCAGTAACAACGATGATGGGCCTAGTCTGCTCGATGCTCTCAGCCGTCGGAGTGTGTCTTGCCCGCTGATTGCCACGTACCCCGCCTTCGATTACTTCCGCAACTCGTTGAATACGTTTACAAGGCGCGAGTTGTACCTGGTTGCGCCAGAATTTATTGATACAGAGCGTGAGGCCGCTGAAACATTCCAGGAGAACTACCTGACCAGGCGAAATATTATTCCGTCGACCTTCGCCGCCCAGGGTTACGATATGCTCCTGTTTTTCGCCCGTCAGCTGGCGAGAGGCGACATCAGGGAAAAAACGTTGTTGCGAACCAATGAAGATGACGACTACGTTTTGTCGGGCTTCAACTATACTAGATCCAATGACAATCAGGTGGTGCCTATCATCAAGTTTGATGGCAGCCGGTTTGTAAAAATCAATTAACGAACGCACGGTGTACAGACCAGTACACGCGTTCGCCATTACACTATGACCACAAGCGAAACCTTATTTGAACAAGCGAAACTACTGATTCCTGGCGGCGTTAATTCACCTGTACGGGCATTCAGAGCGGTAGGCGGTAGTCCACTTTTTATAAAATCAGCCAAAGGTGCCTATGTCACCGACGAAGATGATCGCCAGTATATTGAGTTGATCAATTCGTGGGGTCCCATGATCCTTGGTCATGCCTTCGAACCGGTTGAGCGGGCCGTTCGGGATGCCATTCAGCACTCCTTCTCCTTTGGGGCGCCCACGCGCAAAGAGGTCGAAATGGCGGAACTGATTATTTCGATGGTGCCGTCGGTAGAGAAAGTCCGGATGGTGAATTCAGGCACGGAAGCCACTATGGCTGCCATTCGGGTGGCTCGTGGGTTTACCGGCCGTGATAAGCTGATCAAATTTGAAGGGTGCTACCACGGCCACGGTGATTCATTTTTGATTGCCGCCGGCAGCGGGGCCATGACCATGGGCACTCCAGACAGCCCCGGCGTAACCAAGGCAACAGCGCACGACACTCTTACGGCCCCTTACAATAACCTGGCTGCAGTAGAACGGCTCATCGACGCTAATCCCAATCAGATTGCCGCCCTTATTCTGGAGCCCGTAGTTGGCAACATGGGCTGCGTATTGCCCGAACCCGGATTCCTGCAGGGCATCCGTGACCTCTGCACGAAGCACGGCATTGTGCTGATCTTCGATGAAGTAATGACAGGGTTTCGCCTTGCCAAAGGTGGCGCACAGGAGCGATTCGGCATTACGCCCGACCTCACTACGATGGGTAAAATTATTGGCGGTGGCATGCCCGTCGGTGCTTATGGCGGCCGGACAGACATCATGAACATGGTGTCACCAGCCGGGCCAGTGTATCAGGCAGGTACGTTGTCAGGGAACCCAATTGCTATGTCGGCAGGTCTGGCCATGCTGCACTACCTGAATGACCACCCAGAGGTATATACCCGACTGGATGAGATTGGTCTGCGCCTGGCTACCGGTTTCCGCAATAGCGCCGCCACACTCGGCCTGAATTATACGGTGAATCAGATTGGCTCTATGTTTACGATGTTCATGACCGATAAGCCGGTGATGGATCTTGATTCGGCCAAAACCTCAGACATTCCGCTGTTTGGCCGTTATTTCCACGCCATGCTCGATCAGGGCGTTTACCTGGCCCCGGCTCAATACGAAAGCCTGTTTGTGTCTACCGCCCTCACCGACGAGCTAATTGAGCAGGTCATTCAGGCCAACGAAGCGGCGCTGACTGCCGTCACTCAGTAACAGTCGGATAGCAATGGGCAAATTGTTTCTACTGATCGGATGTGCTACGATTGCGTTACTCTTTTGGCGGGCATCTTACTGTGAAGGAGTGAACGTTGTGGTTGCTTCTGCCGAACAGGGCCAAAAAGCCGTTCTGCGTCATTTGCTGGACGAACGAAAAAATTGCCTTTGCACCGAACTCCGTGTTGACTACAAATTCACGGATCATAGCGGCTTCGGTAGACCGCACAGGGCCTACTTCCTCGTATCTGAAAGAAGATTGCTCATCGAACCGGATTTAGGTAGTGGATGGGCTTGGGGGTGGGATAATGTGGACGTAGACCTTATCAGGCGAGTGCTACGCGAAGGCGGGCAGTTCAGCCTTTTCACAAAATACCGCCCCAACCGTAAGGATTTACCCATTCTTCAACCACCTTACTTGCAGGATACACCCTATTGAGCATGAATTTCTCTGTCATTATTCCCGTCTATAATCGCCCCGACGAGCTGGCAGATTTGCTCGACAGCCTGACCCGGCAAACGTTGACAAACTTTGAAGTGCTGGTTGTTGAAGATGGCTCGACCGTGAAAGCCGATCAGATAGTGGCAACGTACCTGGACAAACTCCAGGTACGTTACTTCGATAAGCCAAATACCGGGCAGGGGTTTTCACGCAACTATGGGTTCGAACGTGCACAGGGCGATTACTTCATCGTGTTCGATTCAGATGCCGTTGTGCCACCTACGTACCTGGCCACTGTAGCAACCTACCTACAGCACACACCCCTTGATGCATTTGGCGGCCCCGACGGGGCTAGTCCCGACTTTTCGGCCACTCAGAAAGCGATCAGTTATGCCATGACGTCGGTGTTTACAACGGGTGGCATTCGGGGAAAGAAGCAGAATGTGGGGGGGATATTTCTGCCCAGATCATTCAATATGGGTCTCTCCCGGCGGGTGTTTGCAGAAACTGGCGGCTTTGCCAAACGTGACATGGGTGAAGACATGGAACTGAGCACACGGCTTATCCGGCTTGGCTACCGGGTGGGTCTTATTCCCGAAGCGGTTGTATATCACAAACGGCGGGGTACGTTGGCTGCCTTCTTCCGGCAGATCATCAACTTCGGCCGAACACGGGTACAGCTCCAGCGGTCGTTTGGCATACCGGTAAAGCTCGTTCACACCTTTCCCGTCGTCTTCACGCTGGGCTTGCTCACTCTGCCGCTAATCGGGCTGCTATGGCCCGCACTGGGGGGAGCAGTAGCCGGGCTTTACCTGCTATTTGGGTTACTTGTCTTCGTAGACGCGAGCCGACAAGAGAAAAGCCTGTCTATTGGCTGGTTAAGTTTGCAGGCGGCCGTAACTCAGCTTTCTGCTTATGGGTTGGGCTTTTTGGGGGAATTGTTTCACCTATTTCAGCAAAAAAACACAACGGAGCCCCTTCAGACATCAACGGGTAAATGAAACGCTGTATTTTGCAGCTCTTTACGCCACAGTATCCCCCAACGACGTAGCATGGCCAATCCTCCAAAGCCGCCCGGACAGCGGTTGGTTAAACGCATGAGTGCCCGCACAAAGTGGCTGATCATGGCCCCGGCGGGGCTGTTGCTGATTGGCTTTGGTTTGTGTGTGTTTACCGGTGCCGGCTATGAAATGCAAACAGGGGCCCCGTTTATCCGCTGGTTTATGAAAGGGACCTATAGCCTGATCCTGATCAACGGCGGGTTATCTATTTTCGGCTCCGCGATCCGGTTTCGGGTGATGATCGATACCCGACAGATTATCCGGCAAGAAATTAAGCGGCGTCAGAAGGAATTCAATAAAAAACGAAAAGCTCCGTCACCTAAACGGGACGGAGCCTCTTGACCGGTAGTTTCATATGTCAAGCGGCATTGCTGTTTACCGATCTGGTGAATAGCAACGCCGCTGAAACTAATTAATTAAGCTGCCTTATTTTCAGCGAAAGAGGCTTTGATAGCTTCTACGTCAACGTTCTTGATCGTTGGCTTAAGCGTCAGTTGCTTGATAGCTTTAACTGCATTATTGGCGGTAGCACGGTTTTTACGGCCTTTCCGAAGTAGTTTGGTAACTCCCATTGTGATATATCGTTAATTGTCGGTTCAATTTTTGGAACGCAAAAGTAGGCATTTTCAGGCAAAAAAGTGGCATTGCTCCTGAATTTTGCCCGGTAATACCTACACCTACACCTTCTTCAGAAATTCGGTCCGTAAGACCATCGCTGTTCCTCCAATTCGGCAGTCTACCTCAGCAGGGTCTTCCGTCAGGCGAATTTTTTTGACCGTTGTACCCCGCTTAAGAACGGTCGATGATCCTTTGACCTTCAGGTCTTTAATCAGCGTGACCGAATCGCCATCGGTGAGCAGGGCTCCGTTACTATCTTTTACGTCCATTATGAATTTTTGTGAGGTGAAACGGTGAGTTTCCGTATAACTGCAATCAGTACAGTCACTTTTTCGATGACCAGGAAGCGGCCACCTGATTGACCTGCCTAAGCCAGAATTTTTTCCCCTTTTTATTCCAGTGACCGTCCCCCAGATGATACCAATCCGGATGTTGCCGTAGGGTATCAATCGTTGTAATAATAGGGGCTTCGAACCGGGGATTTGCTTCTATACGCTCGATTTGATGATTATACGTTCCGCGGGTTGGCTCAAGAATTGTTACTTTATTGGGCACCAGGCAAACATACACTTCATTAAATCCCATCTTCAGGTAATGCCGACGCAGGTTATTGAAATTGGTAACCACCGTATCCAGACGAGCATCTGAAATTTTGAAAAACGAGCTATAACTCGTTGTTGAATCGACCTCTACCTGATAAAACAGATGCTTCCTATCGGTCGAAACAGCTGTTCCGGTAGTTCGGCCGAAAAGATTTAGCATCAACTCGGCCTTGGCTTCTTTGAAGCGAACGAAGAGAGGACTGTTGAATATGAGGAACTCGATCCGCTGATTGATCTGCTCGCCAAAACGGGCCAATAGCCACGGGGTTGGCGTTTCGGGGCTATCATCGACTGCTACGGGCTTATTTGGCTGTCTGTTGGCCGACTTCGGAACAAACCCACCGTTAATAAACATTGCCTCATACTCCGGCGAGTACATGCGTTCCTGAAGCACCCGTTCAATGACCTGAACAACCAGGACATTCTTTTTCGTCGTATCGAGCGTTACCTCCAGCGGAATCTTGTTGCCCACCCAGCGGTGAAAATTGCGGTTTCCGGCGTAGAAGCTGGTATCAATATTCGTAAAACTATCTCCGAGTGTGTACAGATCAACATCGGGGTAATGAACAGCTGGCTTATCTGCTTCGGTGAGGTCGCCATTGGCTGCAATGTCGGTCTCTTTAAAAGCAGGTAAATTGGCCATGTTGTACAAATCACCATAGCTGTACTGATTGGGAATGAAGCCATGTGCATCCAGCCATCGCTGCATTGGCGGCGAGAGTGCAACTACCAGCAATGCCCCCGACGCAGCCATGAACCCTAGACGTACCAAACTGACAATCATTGATTTATTCATCAGAACTGGAAATAAATAAATTGGTTAGCTGTGAATACACCAAAGAAATAGCAGAGCAGCGCCAGCAGGATAATGAGCACCCAGAACTGGCTGGTCGTAACCCGTTTCGTGAACGCAATCCAGCGAGGTTCAAGCAACAGACTACCAATCAAAAAGGCACAAAAAGCCAGTTCAACCACCGACACAGTTGTTTGCACAGGCTCCGAAAAATCAACGGTAAACAGTTTGCCCAGCACAACCAGGGCATCGCTGGTGCTGGCGGCCCGGAAAAACACCCACGTCAACGTTACCAGCGCGAAGGTGAGCAGCTGATTTACGCGATGTACTGCCAGCCCTTTAATCTGCGATTTTACCGGCACTACTTCCAGCGTATCGGCTCGCCGACGTCTTGTCCATACCTGGCCAATAATCAGGTAGATACCGTGCAGAAGACCCCAGATGATGAACTTCCAGTCGGCACCGTGCCATAGCCCGCTCAGCCCAAAAACGATGAGCGTGTTTAGGTACGTTCGATTGGTAGACACGCGGTTGCCCCCCAAGGGGATATATACATAGTCGCGGAACCAGCTCGACAGCGAGATATGCCACCGCCGCCAGAAATCAGAGATCGACGAAGCCAGATAAGGGGTATCGAAGTTCTTCATCATCTTGATTCCCAGCACTTGCCCCGCACCAATCGCAATGTCGGTGTAGCCCGAAAAGTCGCAGTAGATCTGGATAGAATAAAACACGACCGCCAGCAGAAGCGTCGAACCGTTTGAGGTGTCGATATGCCGGAAAGCCGGGTCAACCACCAGGGCCATTCGGTCGGCAATGACCACTTTCTTGACAAAACCACCCGCCATCATGAGCAATCCGTAGCGTACACGCGTCCAGTCGAAAGGTTGGAAGGCGTGGAATTGGTGCAGAATATTCTGTGGCCGTTCGATCGGTCCCGCCACCAACTGCGGGTAAAACAGGACGTATAGCGCATACACACCGAGGTTACGCTCGGCTTTCTGGTTACCCCGGTACACCTCGATGGTGTAGCTGATCGACTGGAACGTGTGAAACGACAAACCGATAGGCAGCACAATGCCGGGAATCAGATCGCCCAGCATAGGCACCGAATGCGACAGCCCGAACGTGGCCAGAAAGGTCGTAATCTGTACGTGGAAAAAATCGTAGTACTTGAAAAAGGCGAGTAGCCCAACGTTGGCAATCAGGCTAATGATCAGTAGCAACCGCCTTCGTGGCCCTTCGGATCGTTCGATGTATATACCAGCCACGTAGTCAATTCCGATGACCAAGCCCAGAATGAGCAGGTAAACCGGAATGAACGCCATGTAGAAATAGCAGCTGGCTACGAGCAGCAATACCCACCGTCCGCGCAAGGGCAAACTGAAGTAAGCCAGCGTCGTAAACAGAAAGAACAGTAGGAAATGAAGGGAGTTAAAAAGCATTACTTAGGATTGACTTGGCTTTTTTCGACACGAACACCTCAGGAGTAATCTCATCTTTCTGACTCGCTACCGAAGCACAATACGAATCACAAAGCTACGCGGAATCGAATGGTTCTAAAAATGCGCTTATCTCGTTTAGGTCTTTCTGCGGCCATTCCGAACGCCGCCGTACCTTTGTGGCATGAAACCATCACTTGTTAAAGGGACGCGCGATTTTGGGCCGGAGCAGATGAGCAAACGGCTGTTTATCTTCGATACCATCCGGCAAACATTCCGCCGTTTTGGGTTCCAACCCCTCGAAACACCCAGCATGGAAAACCTCTCGACGCTGACCGGTAAGTATGGCGACGAAGGTGACCAACTCTTATTTAAAATTTTGAATTCAGGCGATTTTTCGGCGGGCCTCACCGAAGCGGATCTAGCCCAGGGCAGCAAAAAACTGACCCCCCGCCTCGCCGAAAAAGGATTGCGCTATGACCTGACCGTGCCGTTTGCCAGGTACGTAGTCATGAATCGGCACGCGTTGCCCATGCCCTTCAAGCGATATCAGATGCAACCCGTTTGGCGCGCCGATCGACCTCAAAAAGGCCGTTACCGCGAATTTTACCAATGCGACGCCGACGTAGTAGGTACTGATTCGCTTCTCTGTGAAGCCGAAATTGTCCTCATGGTTCATGAGGTGTTTCGGAATCTGGGCGTAAGAAATTTCACCCTAAAGGTAAATAACCGCAAGATTCTGGCAGGCATTGCTGAAGCTATTGGTCGGCCGGGCGAAGAGAGCACACTGGCCGTTGCTATTGACAAGCTGGATAAGATTGGGCAGGAAAAAGTAATCGACGAATTGCGCGAACGGGGCTTTACCGACGAGAATATTACGGCTCTTCAGCCCCTATTTACCATTAACGGCCTACCTGCCGATGTGCTCGCCAGTCTACGTACCTGGCTGGCTCAGTCGGCTCTGGCGCAGCAGGGAATTGCCGAGCTTGACGAGACCTTACAACTAGCTGATGGGCTGGGTTTAGCCGATTCACGGGTAGAAATTGACGTAACACTGGCTCGGGGACTGTCTTATTATACGGGCGCTATTTTTGAGGTTAAAGCCAACGGCGTTTCCATTGGCAGCGTCAGCGGAGGTGGTCGCTACGATAATCTCACCGGTACGTTCGGCATGCCAGGCCTATCGGGCGTGGGTATTTCGTTTGGCGTAGACCGCATTTATGACGTGATGGACGAACTCCAGCTGTTCCCCGCTTCGGCAGGTCAGGGTACGCAGGTATTACTCGCCTGTTTCGACGCACAGGGACGAGCACTGGCCTTACCCCTACTGAGTCAGTTGCGCGCCGCCAACGTACCTGCCGAACTGTACCCGGATCTGGCCAAAGTGAAAAAGCAACTCGATTATGCTAACCAGAAGCAGATTCCGTACGTAGTACTCATTGGCTCAGACGAAGTACAGTCGGGGCTGCTGTCGGTTAAGAACATGGTAAGTGGTGAACAACAAAAACTGTCAGCACCGGCAATTATCGATTTACTGAGTCACCGCTAAAGACCTTTTTAGGGACGTGATGGCGCACCTATCCACGCGACTCAGCGCACGGTTTTGAGCTCCGGGATATGCAGTTGAAATAGGGTTCCCTGGCTTTCGTTAGCGCCCGTCTGGTGCTGTGTAGTACTCATTGCCAGCCGGGTGGGCACCGCTTTAGCCTCGATTTCCAGCGCCAGATTTGTAACCAACAGCGTGCCCCCAATTTGTTCGCTGAGCCCCTTAATCAGGCGTTTGCCAAAGGAGGTAGTGGGTTTGTTCCAAAGGTCGATATTGATGCCGGGACCGTTATCTGCTACCTCTAGCAGCAACCCTTTCTGCTTGAGCAACGAAATCGACAAACTTGGGCTGGGTACGTTGGGCACCGCATATTTGAAACAGTTGGTTAGCAGCTCATTGATAATCAGGCTTATTGGAACAGCCATATCAATATCCAGCACATCTACGTCACTATTGATGGCCAGATTAACCGACTGCGTTGAGTATCCATACGCCTGCATGATGCCCGTTGTCAACTCTTCCAGAAACTGACCCATATGAATGGCGGTTAATTCATTGGACTGGTATAAACGCTGATGAATCAGCGATATAGCCTCAATACGGCGCTGCCCTTCCTGAAACGCCTTGATTGCCTGCTCGTCTTCAAGCCGATTCAATTGTAGACTTAACAAGCCCGACACGATAGCCAGGTTATTCTTCACGCGGTGATGCAATTCGCGCATAACTGTCTGCAACTGTTCCGACTGTTCTTCAATGCGGGCTTTGTCGGCCAGGAGTTCGGCCGTGCGGTCGGCTACCTGGTCTTCCAAAGTCTGGGCATAATGAGTCAGTTCGGTGCGAGCTTCATAGAGTGAGCGGGTCATCTGATTGAAATGTTGCGTGAGCACTCCCACCTCATCCTGCGTTGTCTGCACGACCTGTACCGTTAAATCACCAGCATTAATATGCTGTACCCCATCGAGTAAACGTAGGACAGGCTGGGTCAGGGTAGCGTTGATCAGCCGGGGCAACAGCAGGAAATTGATGGCCGCCGTGCCAATTATTAGCAACGCGATTTTCAGCAGGCTATCCTGCTGAGCCAGACGTGCAGGTAAATTAAGAATGTCGACCGGCGGGCAGAACACCAGCATAACTGTCAGTAAAATCGACGCAACAATGATCTGCGCAAAGCCTATCTGTTTGACTTTCAGGGTAGTGGGTATGGCGGAGAAGACCAGATACACAATAATCTCGGCTAAGTTGCCAAACCAAAGCAACGTAGAGTAGGTCCAGTAGCCAATCTTGGAATAAAAACCAACAGAGATGACAACGAGGCACATCACAACAAAGATGACGTTGACTGCCGTCATCCACCGAATGCCTATGGCAATTTGCGGGTGGTGATTTCTTAGCGCAATGGCTTTTCGAATACACACAATGAGGGCCCACACGTTGGTGAGTGAGCCGTATAGAAACCCGGCGAAGTTGAGGTGGTTCAGGTTGCTGTCATTATAGAACTCGTTCCAGACCGTAAACAGGCATAGTAAGGTACCGAGGCCAAACGACAGGAATCGAACAATCCGTCGTTCGTTGGGGAACGTATCATTCAGGAATACGTAGTTGAATTGAATAAACGCTATTTCGACCAGCGCGAGGGCCGGGAATGTCCAACACGTGAGTAGAAGTTTATAGGGTAGACTGCCAATGTAGTCTGGGTGAACTGCGTAATGAAAGATTTCGCTGATCTGCCAAGTTAACTGACATAGATAAAACATCATCAACCAGTTACGCGTCAGTGTCTTTGTGGGCGACCGTAACACAAAGATCCACATACTACCCATCACCAACGCCAGGCTGAGTGCCATCAGCGAATTAGTATGAAGTATAAAATAAGGCATGAATTGATGAAGGGGTTGTACGTATCTGACCGTGGCTAGTAAAAGCGAAGAGGCAATATCTACATTTTACAGCAATCGACGTGTGCCAAGAACCTTACTTCAATAAAAGTCCGTTTAACCTTGACCAGAACAGCAATGCTTTACTAAAGGCGATCAGATAGGGATGTCTATAGATAAAACACGGTAACCGCATGTGCAGGCATTGAGTCTACCGTTGTTTTTCAATCTGTTACACTACTACCAGACAAATATCCACGCAACTGCTGCCTTTCTCGGTGTAGAAAGGGCTATTTTTAGACCACTATTTTGTTCATCTTATGCAGTTCTCTCACCTCCATTGCCACACTCAGTACTCGCTGCTCGACGGACAGGCTGACATTAAGAAGCTGATTAAGAAGGCTAAAGCAGATAATATGCCTGCGGTAGCCATCACCGATCACGGCAATATGTTCGGCGTCTTCGAGTTTGTGGCCGAGGCCGCCAAGCAGGGCATCAAACCCATTGTAGGTTGTGAATTCTACGTGGTTGAGGATCACCACATCAAGCAGTTTACCAAAGAGAAAAAAGACGTCCGATACCATCAGTTGTTGCTGGCAAAAAACGCTACCGGTTACAAAAACCTGGTAAAGCTCTGCTCGCTGGGCTATATGGAGGGGCTCTATGGCAAATACCCTCGCATCACGAAGGCGCTGATTGAGCAGTATAAAGAAGGCCTTATCGCATCGACCTGCTGCATTGGGGCCATGGTTCCCAAAACAATTCTAAAAAAGGGGGAAGAAGCAGGCGAAATCGAATTCAAATGGTGGCTCGATCGGTTTGGCGAAGACTATTACGTCGAACTACAGCGCCATGAGATTCCCGATCAGATCAAGGCTAACGAGGTGCTGGTCAAGTTTGCCAAAAAGTACAACGTTAAAATTATCGCCTCCAACGATTCGCACTACGTAGATCAGGACGACTGGGTGGCCCATGATATTCTGCTTTGCGTAAACACCGGCGAAAAGCAGAGCACGCCATCGATGAAGGAGTTCAGCGACGACGAGGCCATGCCCAAAAACACGCGCTTTGCTTTTTTCAGCGATCAGTTCTACTTCAAGAACACGCAGGAGATGAGCACGCTGTTTAAAGACATGCCCGAGGCTATCGACAATACCAACGAGATTGTGGGTAAGGTCGACACGCTGAAGCTCAAACGCGACATTATGCTGCCCAACTTCCCGATCCCAAAGGAATTTCAGCAGCATGCCGACGACGTGATGAATCAGTGGGAATACCTGAAACACCTGACCTACGAGGGAGCCAAAGCCAGGTACGTCGACATTTCGCAGGAGGTACAGGAACGCCTCGATTTTGAGTTGTTTACCATCCGCACAATGGGTTTTGCGGGTTACTTCCTCATCGTAGCCGACTTTATTAAAGCCGGACGTGATCTGGGCGTAATGGTAGGCCCCGGGCGTGGTTCGGCGGCGGGATCGGCGGTGGCCTATTGCATTGGAATCACCAACATCGACCCAATCAAGTACAATCTCCTGTTCGAGCGTTTCCTGAACCCCGATCGGAAGTCGATGCCCGATATCGATACTGACTTCGACGATGAAGGGCGTCAGAAGGTGATCGATTACGTGGTTGACAAGTACGGCAAGCAACAGGTAGCGGCGATTGTTACTTACGGCACCATGGCGGCAAAATCGGCCATCAAGGATGTGTCGCGGGTAATGGATTTGCCCCTCAACGATGCTAACGCACTGGCTAAACTGGTGCCCGACAAGCCAACGTACAACATGACCCTGAGGCGGATTTTCGAAGATCCGATTGATGGGCCCGGTGGCTTATCGAACATCATATCACCCGATGAAGTAGAAAACGTTCGGAAGATGCGCGCCCTTGAATCGGGTGATCAGGGAACCGGGCGGACCATGAAGCTGATTGACACCGAGAAGGTGCAAAACGTGCTGCAACAGGCCCGTCGACTCGAAGGGACGGTACGAAATACCGGTGTTCACGCGGCAGGCATCATCATTGCTCCCAGCGACCTGTCAGACATCGTTCCGGTGTCGACATCGAAAGATACCAACCTGATCATTACCCAGTATGAGGGCAAGGTAATTGAAGATGCGGGGGTTATTAAGATGGACTTTCTGGGGCTGCGAAACCTCACCATCATTAAAGAATGCCTGCGGCTAATTAAGCAGAACTACGGGCTGATTATCGACATCGACGCCATTCCGCTCGATGACCCGAAGCCGTACGAACTGTTTCAGCGGGGGGAAACAAACGCCATTTTTCAGTTTGAATCCGACGGGATGAAGAAGTACATGAAGGACTTGAAGCCTGACCGCTTCGAGGATCTCATTGCCATGAACGCCCTCTACCGCCCCGGTCCAATTCAGTACATTCCGAACTTCATTAACCGGAAGCATGGCCGCGAAGTGGTGACGTACGATATGCCGGAGATGGAGGAATTCCTGGCCGACACGTATGGTATCACGGTGTATCAGGAACAGCTAATGCTCCTGTCGCAGAAGCTCGGCAACTTCACCAAAGGTGATGCCGACGTGCTGCGAAAGGCGATGGGGAAGAAAGACCGCGCCACGCTCGACAAAATGAAGGGTAAGTTTATGGACGGCTGCGAAGCCAATAAACTGCCGCTGAAAGCCTGCGCCAAGGTATGGACCGACTGGGAAGCCTTCGCTTCCTACGCCTTCAACAAGTCGCACTCAACCTGCTACGCCTTTGTGGCTTACCAGACCGCCTGGCTAAAGGCACATTACCGCTCGGAGTACATGGCGGCGGTATTGACCTCCTGCCTGGGCAACATTGAAAAGATCACCTTCTTCCTGGAGGAATGTAAGAACATTAACATTCCGGTACTGGGCCCCGACGTGAACGAGTCGGAGAGGGTATTTGGCGTGAATACGAAAGGCGAAATCCGGTTTGGCCTCGGGGCCATCAAAGGGTCGGGCGATGCTGCAGTGGAAAATATCATTGCCGAACGTACCCAGAACGGGCCGTATAAAGATATTTTCGACTTTATCATTCGGGTGAACCTGCGCACGGTAAACAAGAAAACTATTGAATCGCTGGCCTACGCCGGTGCATTTGATACCCTCGACGAAACGGTTCACCGGGCGCAGTACTTTGAACTGGTTGCAGGCGAGAGTGCAACGTTTATCGAGAAGATCATTCGGTTTGCCAACACCCACCATGCCGAGAAAGCCGCTTCGCAAGTCTCGCTCTTCGGGGGCGGCGCCGGGAACGACGTAGCTATGCCCCGGCCCAAACCGCCGTTTGTTCCCATCTGGAACCAGATTCAAAAACTGAAATACGAGAAAGACGTAGTTGGCTTTTACATCACCGGTCACCCGCTCGACGAATTTCAGGTTGAACTGGACGGTTTCTGCAACTGTACGCTGGATAAAGTGTACGAGACCAATGCCCCCGACATAAAGATTGGCGGTATCGTGTCGGCGGTGCAGACGCGCATTGCCAAAAACGGGAACCCCTTCATGATCTTTAAGCTGGAGGATTACCAAGGCTCGATGGAGATGACCCTTTTCGGGGATGACTATGCCCGTATGGCGCAGTATGTTGAAGTAGGGCTTTTCCTGCACGTTAGCGGAAAAACACAAAACCGCTGGAACTCAGACCAACTGGAGTTCAAGCCTACGAACATCCGCTACCTGAGCGAGATTCGGGAGAAGATGTGCAAAGAATTAGCCATCACCATCAATCTGGCCCACCTGAGTGAAGAACTCATCAACACCATCAACGAGTTGGTGAAGGCTCACCCAGGCACGTGTACGCTGTCGATGAAAGTGCAAGACCCGGAAGAACCAGTAGAAGTTAACCTGCTGTCGCGAACGATTCGCGTTTTCCCGGCCAATACATTGCTGAACGCCCTGCGTACAATGGACGGTGTGCGCTGTAAAGTAGCCTAGTACTGACTGCACTACATCGCCAACCACTTACTCGCCTTAGTGGCGAATTAGGCTAAGAACAGGAAAGCCCCGGCAAGTTGTCGGGGCTTTCCTGTTCTTAGGCAACGGCACTAGGCATTGACTCAATTCCAGAAGAATTTAGCTTATTTTTATATCAGTATAATATTTTGTTATTTGACTCAAATGCAGAATATATTATAAATACCTGATCAGCCAACCAAACTTAGACATTTGGCTTTATTTTATATTATTATTTAATGAATCTTTCAGTTTCATGCCCGTTTTGCCAACAAACGGATGGTTAAACCTTGCATTGGCCAAATTGTTAGATAAAATTTGCACAGAATCTAACCGCTACCATTAACGAGTCTAACAAAACAAACAGCATGAAAAAATCACTTTTACTTACATTTTTAGCAAGTTCAGCTTTTGCGGCAAACGCTACCGACACAACCAGTGTGGCGAAGTCGTCGGCAGATCAGCCTAAAGTGGCTTTACCTGCTGCTGTAAAACCTAAAGCGGATGGTGAAGACACCGGCAAATTCACGTTTTCAGGTTACTTAGACACCTATTACTTCGGTAACTTCAATAATCCACGGAGCCAGTCTAACCTCGGCTTGAACGGAGAAAATGCAGGCACTGCCCGGGCCTTTGACCAGAAAGCCGGTCAATTTGCGCTCGGCCTCGTGCAGGCAAAAGCCGTCTATACAGCAGATAAAGTCGATGCGGTTATGGACCTGACGTTTGGTCCCAATGCCGATTTGGGCAACTATGGTAACCTGGTTGGTCCACTTGGTCAGGGATCAACGGCTCTGGCTATCAAACAAGCCTACATTACTTACAAAGCCACACCCAAATTATCATTCACAGCCGGTCAGTTCGGTACGCACATCGGCTACGAAGTGATCGACGCGCCAGTTAACTACAACTATTCGCTGTCTAACCTCTTCAACAACGGTCCATTCTACCACATCGGTGTGAAAGCGCAATACGCGTTCAGCGACAAAGCGTACCTGATGCTGGGTCTGGTCAACAACGTTGATAACCTGATTGATAACAACAAAAAGAAAGGTCTGATCGGCCAGCTGTTTGTATCACCTGCGGCAAACTGGAACGTCTACCTGAATGCCATTGTCTCAAACGAAGCATCGAAAGATATTCCGACTACTACAGGCACAGGTATCGCCGTATCAGCCGACAACGCCAGCTACTCGCTCTTCGATTTAACCACGACCTACCAGGTTACGTCTAAATTCTTCCTGGGCCTCAATGCAGCAGCTGGTTCACAAAAAGGTGATTACCAAGGCTATGGCGGACCAGAAACCTCGAAGAACTGGGGCGGCGCAGCCATTTATTCGAATTACGCCTTTACCGACACGTTCGGGTTGGGTATCCGGTACGAATCATTCGATAATAAGAGCGGTGTGCGTGGCCTGACAGATGCGTCGGGTGCCGGCGCCAGCGTAAACTCAATCACGGTTACGGGCAACATCACAGCTGCAAGTGGTCACCTGTTGCTGAAGCCTGAATTCCGGGTCGATACCTATTCTGCTAATAAATTCGAACTGAACGACGGCACGCTGAGCCCAAGCCAGGCTACTCTGGGTATGGCGGCCATCTTCAAGTTCTAAATTGACTCTTTCTACAACAAAACCAGTTCTCTGTCATGCAAAAACCCGCAATTGCTCCCCTGCTTATTCTGCTGGCTATCAGCCTCTGGGCTGTCCTCAGTCCATCGGTGCCTACCTCGATCGTAACTGAGGGCATCAACTCCGGCGATACCGCCTGGATGCTTATGGCTGCTGCCCTTGTGCTGCTGATGACGCCCGGTCTGGCGTACTTCTATGGTGGTATGGTGAGTAACAAGAACGTGATTTCTACCATGCTGCAAAGTTTTGTGGCAATGGGTGTTATCAGCATTATCTGGGTTGTCTGTGGTTTCAGCCTTGCCTTCGGTGACTCAATCGGCGGTTTTGTGGGCGACCCACGTACCTTCTTGATGTTCAAAGGTGTACTCGATGGTAAGCCGTGGTCATTGGCAGCAACCATTCCACTGGTTGTGTTTGCCTTCTTCCAGTTGAAGTTCGCAGTGATTACACCTGCTCTCATCACAGGCTCAATGGCCGAGCGGATTAACTTCCGGTCTTACGTGCTGTTTATGATCCTGTTTAGCCTGTTCGTATACGCCCCATTGGCACACTGGACATGGCACCCAGACGGTTTCCTCTTTAAACTCGGCGTGCTTGATTTCGCCGGTGGTACAGTTGTACACATGTCAGCTGGTTGGGCTGCCCTTGCCGGTGCCCTGTACCTGAAGCGTCGTAAGAACCACGTTAACGCAAACTTCCTGCCACCCGCCAACATTCCGTATGTTCTGCTCGGTACAGGTCTGCTGTGGTTCGGCTGGTTTGGTTTCAACGCCGGTTCGGCTGTAGGTGCTTCACCGTTGGCTGCCATTGCATTCGCAACGACAAATACGGCTGCCGCCTCTGCTGGCTTAGGCTGGGTATTGTTCGATGCCGCCAAAGGCAAAAAAGTATCGGCTCTGGGCTTCTCAATCGGTGCCGTTGTTGGTCTGGTTGCCATCACCCCTGCTGCCGGCTTCGTAACTATTCCACAGGCTATCTTCATTGGAACAATTGCCTCAATGGTGTCGAACTTCGTAGCTCACCTGCGCTCTAAGTCAACGCTCGACGATACGCTCGACGTGTTCCCTTGCCACGGTGTTGGCGGTATGGTTGGTATGCTGATGACAGGCATCTTCGCCAGCAAAGGCGTTAACTCGGCTGTTGTCGATGAAGGATTGGCCTATGGTTTCACTAAACTATTCACCAACCACGTAATTGCACTGGTTGTCGTATCAGCCTTCGCTTTTGGTATGTCATTGCTGCTGCTGAAAGTAACCGACCTCATCCTACCCCTGCGTGTATCGGAAGCCGACGAAAAAGAAGGCCTCGATATCAGCCAGCACGATGAGTTCCTGATCGACGCTTAGTAAACAAGCTTTTCTGGCACGCTGGCTGAACGGCGATTGACGCCCCCGGCCACAGCGATTTACTTAACACTTCAGCTCTGAACTAAAATATAACGACAAACCCACAGACTAAGGTGGTGTTCGTAGCCCCGGTTATGGCTCATCGGACTGTGGTTTTGTTGTACTCGTTGAAGGTATCTGCTCCTGGCGGATACCTTCTTTGTTTTCCCTTTAGCTCTGGTTTATGACACCGATAGAGGTCGGGTCGTATCTTTACGTATATGACTCGTTCATCTCTTTGGGGACGTACCCGCGACGGCCTGAACTTTGCCAGTAAACTTACACCCCGGCGTATAGCCAACGCCGTACGCGTGCTGACCAGTTTCTATGCGTCGCGGCAGTCGGGGTTGCCCAACCAGCGGGGCCTACCAGTATCGCTGTCTGTTGAACCAACGACCTCCTGTAACCTCCGTTGCCCGGAGTGTCCCAGCGGCCTGCGCTCATTCACACGGCCCACCGGCATGCTGGGCGTCGACCTGTTTAAACGGACGATCGATGAGCTGCACGATACCTTATTGTACCTGATTTTTTATTTCCAAGGGGAGCCCTATCTCCACCCCAATTTCCTGGAATTGGTGCGTTACGCTGCCGACCGGAAAATTTACACGGCCACGAGCACCAACGCTCACTACCTGACCGACGATAATGCACGTAAAACCATCGAGTCGGGCCTTGATCGGCTAATTATTTCGATTGATGGTACGTCGCAGGAAGTGTACGAGCAGTATCGTGTGGGTGGCAACCTGAACAAAGTGCTTGAAGGAACCCGTAACCTGATTCGGTGGAAAAAAGAACTGAAGTCCGCGACGCCGCACGTGATCTTCCAGTTTCTGGTGGTAAAACCCAACGAGCATCAGATCGCTGAAGTGCATCAGTTAGCCCGCGAGTTGGGGGTCGACGAGGTTAAACTAAAAACGGCGCAGATTTACGACTATGAACACGGGTCTGATCTGATGCCGACCATCGAGAAATACAGCCGCTACGCTCCCAGACCCGACGGTACGTTTGGCATCAAAAACGCCCTGCTCGACCACTGTTGGCGCATGTGGCACTCCTGCGTGATGACCTGGGATGGCCGTGTCGTGCCCTGCTGCTTCGATAAAGACGCCGACCACCAGCTAGGTACGTTACAGGACCACAGCTTTACCGAGGTGTGGTTTAGCGATGCCTACCGCCGCTTCCGGCAAACCCTTATTCAGAACAGGGCCGAGATCGAGATGTGCCGCAACTGCACCGAAGGAGCCAAGGTGTGGGCCTGATTTAGTTTGACGTTTTTGGTTTGAGCTTTGAGGTTGCGTTGCTTGTTTACCAGTCGATTAGCGGGTAGCGCAACCTGAAACACCAGTCCCAAAACGTCAAACCGGTTTCTTTGTGAAACATTTTCGTGAAACGTTTCTTGGAAAGCTAGCTTGGTTCCGGCATCTTTGGGACTGCAACGCACAAACCCATGGGTAAAGTAATTGCCATTGCCAACCAAAAGGGTGGCGTCGGTAAAACCACAACAACGATTAACCTGGCTGCCAGTCTGGCCGCTTTAGAATTCAGAACGCTGATTGTCGATGCTGACCCACAGGCGAACTCCACTTCCGGGCTGGGCTACAACCCCAAGGAAATCGAAAACAGCATTTACGAGTGCATGATCGAAGATGTGCAGACGCGGGACGCCATCATTCAGACCGACTTTCCGAATCTCGATCTACTCCCCTCGCACATTGATCTGGTTGGGGCCGAAATTGAGATGATCAACCTGCAAAGTCGGGAAGACAAGATGAAGGACGCGTTGAACCAGATTCGGGATGACTACGATTTCATCATCGTCGACTGTTCGCCTTCACTTGGTCTGATCACAATTAACAGCCTGACCGCTGCTGACTCTGTTATCATTCCGGTACAATGTGAATATTTTGCGCTGGAAGGTCTCGGCAAGCTGCTAAACACGATCAAAATCATTCAGTCGAGGCTGAATACGGATCTGGCCATTGAAGGCATTCTGCTGACAATGTATGATCTACGGGTGCGTCTCTCGAATCAGGTAGTGGGTGAGGTAACTTCGCACTTCCAGCAAATGGTATTTCACACCATTATTCCCCGGAACATCCGTCTGAGCGAATCGCCAAGTTTTGGCGTACCCGTGCTGGCGCAGGATGCTGATAGCAAAGGAGCCATTAGCTACTTGAATTTAGCCCGCGAGATTCTGGCCAAAAATGGCCTCATGCCACAAGAGACCGTTTAGTCGTTGTCGTTCGACGTTGCGCACTTGAAGGAGCCTCGAACGACAACCACCAAACATCAAACTCATTGCTTGATGAACACGACCAATACAAAGGCGGGTGCGCCTAAAAACAATAAAATGATGGGCCTTGGCCGGGGGCTTGGCGCGTTGCTGCAAGACAGCGACGGGCGGCAGCAAACCAAGCCATCGCCGTATGAATCGATCAGTACCATGACCGAGATTAGTCTCGATCAGATCGAAACGAACCCTTTTCAGCCACGTACCCGGTTTGATGAGGAAGCCCTTAACGAACTGGCCGATTCGATCCGCGTTCAGGGCATTATTCAGCCCATCACCGTTCGGCAGCTCGGTAAAGACCATTACCAGCTTATTTCGGGCGAACGCCGTCTGCAGGCCTCCAAGTTGATTGGCATGCTGCATATTCCGGCCTACGTACGCACAGCCAACGACCAGCAGATGCTGGAAATGGCCCTGATTGAGAACATTCAGCGTGAAAACCTGAACTCGATCGAAATTGCCCTCTCTTATCAGCGGCTAATCACCGAGTGCAGTCTGAAACAGGAGGAGTTGGGCGAGCGCGTGGGTAAGAACCGCACCACAGTAAACAATTACATTCGGCTGCTGAAGCTTCCTCCTGCTATTCAGGCTTCGTTGCGCGATACCCGCATTTCGATGGGGCACGCCCGGGCAATTATCAACATTGAAAACCCGGAAACGCAGATCAAACTCTTCAACAAGATCATTGAAGAAGATTGGTCGGTGCGCAAAGTAGAAGAAGCCGTACGGAATCTCTCGATGGCCGACGACAATGGCCCTGCCCGGAAAACAACGCTTCCCAAACAAGAGATGCGGAGCCTGCAATTCAAGCTTTCATCAATGTTTGGCAGCAAAGTGGTTATCAAGGCCGATGAGAAGCACACGGGTGAAATCAAGATACCGTTTACCTCGCAGGAAGACCTGGATCGCATTCTAAACGTCCTGAATTATTCGGCTTAAGATTCATTAATAGAATACCCCGTTTCTGGCCTAGAAACGGGGTATTTGTTTTTTAGGGGCGTACGTAGAGGCGACAGCCTGCTAAATCGGGTTGCTGTAAGCAATGTTGACCTGGTTGTCATCGAGCGGCGTCATGAAGGCAAACAGGTCGAGCGGAGCCAGAAAAACGGTCAATTCGATCGTCTTTACGCCGGGCCTGGCTTCGTGATCAATGCGGCGCAGGTGTGGCAGCATTGCTGAGATGTACGTACCTGACTGTTCCTCCCCTCTTGGAAACTCGATGGTGTGTTTGGTACCGTAGCCATAGGATGAACTGAGGGCCGTCATCTGATCGACCCAAACCGGCTCCCCGAATTCCCTGGACTGGCTCCGGTCTACCGATTCGTAAAGCCTGAATTTTAGCAGCGCTTCAGGCTTTAACATCGTTACTTCATCTTGCAATTCAGTCATTGTATCTGTGTACTGTTGAGTTATAAAAATACTCAATTGCGGGCAGTCAAAACATACTTTACAGTTATTTAATCTGGGCTTAACGGGGCACAAAAAGCCCGCTACAATTAATTGTAGCGGGCTTTTTCTTATGGTCTAAAGAACTGCTGATATCGTGAGATGAATTCAACAAAGTCCATTAGACTTAATACTAGCTCAAGCCTGTCGGGCAATTTGTACCAGAATACAGGGGTGAGTTTTGAAAGCAGATAGATGGCGGCTGCCTTCGTTGGGCTCGTGAGCCAGTCGGGTATTCGTCTCCTTTAGAGTTCGCGGGAATTGGTTATAATGTTCCCTGCATAAATATAGCGCAAAATCTGAATTACTATACCAGCGATTCCACGCAACGCCGTACCAGCAGTTCCATCGTGGGCGGTGGGTTGGCGTTACCGATCTGGATCTGCTGTTTGTCTTTCGACCCTAGAATTATATAGTCAGTAGGAAAGCCCTGAGCCGCTGCAGTTTCATGTGGTTGGAACATGCGCCAGTAACAGTCCTCAACATTGGGCTGATTGTACGACTCGACAAGCGTTACACTGTCACGGGTCGGAATGGTCGAAACCGGGTCGGTAGCCAGTGCCGCCTGATGCGACTTATGGTACGCCTGCAAAAACGGCGCGGTACCCATTAGCCAATTCTGTATAGATGTGGTCTGCGTGGGCATCGGGTCCGTTTGTCCGCCAAAGTGGCGAGTCCCTCGACTCGTTAAGATTGCCGACGGCGGTATCACTAAGCTACTATGTATGCCTCCCGCCGAAACAGTCAATAATGGGTCCGTTGCGTGAGCCGCCCAGCTATTGTTCCGATGAATGGGAATAAATGTCCGGTCGATGTCTATCAGCATTTCATGATTGCCCGTCGTGATCGTATGGGTAGCGTCGGCCATCGTTCGGGGCGTCGAACCTTCCCGGTTAGCCAGCAAAAAAGGCGAAAACAGGTAAGAGGCTTTCTGCGTGGTCTGAGTATGCAGCGGGTCGGCAGGCGTGGCAATGCGGTTGCCCGATGGGTTGCGCTGATCGAGGATGGTCGGCCGGAGTCCAAATTTCTTTAGCCCGTATTCGATTCTGGCCAGAGTGTTCGCTGATAGTTTTGACATGCCATTAGCGGCCCGGTCGCCGATCTTAATCATCGGCAAACTAAAATCAATGCAGTTCACGGCCGCATAGTAATAGGGCAATACCTCTGCGTGACAGTTCGGACAGCGGTAGAAGTAACCACCATTCTTACCGTAGTCCTTCGAGATACAGCCACGCTTCCAGGTCTGTATGGCCTCTACCTCGCCACAACGCAAACAGGGTGCCTTTGGGCGAATGTCGAGGTTAGGTTTCCGGTTGCCCTTTTTCCAGAATACGACGTAGATGCGGTTTCGGCTCTGAGGGGCGAAATGCAGCATTTCCTCCGAGTGAGCAAACATAGCATTCAGGTATACGCATTCGTGCAGGTAACCAAGATTGTGCATTGACTGAATCCAAGGGCCGTAACATTCCCAGTCCCGTATTTCGGCCACATTCTCAACGATAACGACCTCATGCCGGTGGTATTCGGCAAACGTTACCACGTCCCACATCGTAGCCCGGCTTTTGATAGCGGCCGGATCCAGTGAGCCCTTTTTAAATAAGTCGGTTTGTCCCAGATTCTTCCGCTTACGGCCGCCGGCGCGTGAGTGTTTGGTACACTCCGGAGAGGCAATGTAGATAGTCGTCCGTTCGTAGCGGCCAGGATGCGTCTCACTTAGATTAACGCAGTCGTGTTCGGTGTCAGGATGGTTGGTATTGTGACTCTCGATCGCCAACGGCCAGTGATTACGGGCGTATTTTACTTTGACGCCAGGTACGTGTTTTGCGCCCTGGGTCGACCCGCCGCAACCACAAAAGTCGTCGGTCAGAGTTATGTCTGATGGATGTAACATAGATTGGTGTGATTAGGCTTGTTGTTCAATTCGGCTCCAGCTGCTCGGGCGCCATCCGTTCGGTTTGTCTGCCTCTTCCTTGGCTAGCGCCAGCAGGTAGCGCATTTTCTTCATGCCAGTTTGAATGAAGTCACTGTCGATGTGGTAGCGGTGGTGCCATACCTGATACGGCGGCTGCTTCTGCACACCGACGATCGAGAAGTACGCTGCCCGCTGATCGCTCGACAGGTAGAATGCGCCCTGCCGGTCGTAGTTGTAATCCTGGCACGTCTTTATGAATTCGTCTTCAGATCGACATGAGGTGGTCTTCAAGTCGATTACATGTACATATCGCCCACGATCCAGCCAGCCGTCGATCTTTGCCTTGAGCGGTAGGCCAGTAATCGGGTCGTCCCAGCAACGTACCTGTTCGTGTTCTGATTTGGCCAGTAGTGGTGCAATACTTTCATCATTCATCACCTGACCCCACATACTGCATAGTTGCCACTGCTGTGGAGCGGTCAGCAAATCCCAGCCCTCAACAGGTTTGTCAGGCTCGAGAGTCATCGTGTGAAAGGCCGTGCCGAATGCCATCGTTTCAGGCTTGACGTTGAATCGTGGCTTGCCTGATAATTCGCTCAGGTCGCTGTTGGCGTAGCGTTTGAGTTCGGTCCTGTATTGGTGTTCGGTGTAGGTCATGCTGTTTAGTCGGTGCAACCTCCACTATCGCAGGAGGTCCATGATGAGTTGAAATCAATTGCTTGCTGAACGGGCATCTTTGATATTTCCCGATAGCTGTGATTTTTGCCAAATAGCTTACCAGTTCGCTCTTCCTCCCTGGCGTACCATTCCATTTTGCCCCAATTCTCAGGGTTTGTCCACTGCTTTTGTAATTGCTCAACCCGGTGGTGAAAGCAGCCAACGCAATTACTGATTTCAGGGAACGGGAACCGATCGTATCGGCCACGCCAATAGCGTACAACTTCGCTTTGCGTTATGCCGTGTTCAATGAAGGGAAACTCGGGCGTTCGGTAATCTATGCCGCAAACCACGTTGAAGGGCGTCGGCTTCTCAATCAGTATGCCCTGTCGAACCATGTCCTCAACGTCGAATATTTCCCACCAACGGACTAGGTACGTCGGCAATCGCCACCGCTTAAATGAGGTTGTCAAGTCATAGTCAGGGTTCGGCTTTCTGTGCTTAATCGGCACCTGCTTAAAATAGAGTCTAATCGTTCGCTCAATTTCATCAGCCCGAAAGCCTATCCGCATCTGTATATGTTCGCTGGGATAATTCCAGGCGCACCAATGGTAGATGTTTTCTACCTTCAGGAACTGCGTACATAGCCGCTTTCTGGCATTAGGCAGGTAGTTGCGCTGAGAAATTAAGGTATCGAAGTCATCGAATAGACTGGCTTTTTTGCCGTGTGGGTTAGTAAGGCCCGAGAAGTTACCGGCCGCTGTAATCACAAGCCCACAACTGTCGCCGCCATAGTTAATATGTGTACTGCGAGAGTGCAGCAGCTTGCTTACCTCGTGAAGGCAAATCAGCGTATTGTCATCTTCAGCCGTGCACCAAAATCCTGACCTGAATTGCCGTACCCAGGCAAATGCTTGCTGCTGGGCCTCCGATTTCCACCACCTTGATTCGGGCTTGTAGATGCTAGATTGCTGCTCAACGAGTGCGAACAAATCAACGTTGGCGGGAAATTCAAGAGACATCATGCACGAAGTTTTGCCACCCGATATGCTGTTAATGGTGGTCATATCGGTAGTGCGTCTTTTGTGGTCAGTATCTTAACAGGGTCAGGTGTATCGGCACCCCAGAAGTTGAGCAGCCAGAACCGGCAGCGTTCAACGTACTCGCAGAATTCAGAATGCGGCATGTCGTGGGTATCGCGCACGACCATGACCATGCGGCCGGATTGGGTATCATGTTCGACGGTGTTGCACTCAGCCTTGAGCATCTCGTGGATCTTGTCGCGGCTGTAGTATTCGCCCAGTTCCAGGTTGATGACCTGACGGGCAATCTTGACGACAACGCCCCAGTAGTAGCGGTTGGCGGGATTCGAGCGGTGCGGCTCGATCTTCTTGACAATCAGCTCTACTTCGCAGTCCTGCCAATTGCCAAGCGAGTCCAGAAACTGAGCCCGCTCGACAATTGACAGTTTGCCTTTTGTGACGTTGCCATAGGTAATTACCTCTCTGGCCATAGTCTACAGGGCTTCGACTTCTTCGATGAATTCCTGAGCCAGTGCCGCCAGTCGAACGATGAATTGATTTTGCAACTCCGTCGTTTCGGGTTGATTCGTGACAGCAAGGGTATAGCTGGCCAGATTGGCCGACCATTTGCTCAAGCGGTCTTTATCAGGCTTCAACCGCTTTGCCCGTTCCTTATCGGCTTTCTGCTTTGCTTTGGCATCAGCTTCGGCCTGTTTGGCGGCTTCGGCCTGATTGAGTACCCACTGACGGAAACCGGCCAGCAGGTTGTTAAAACCTTCGTCATCAATGTCGCGCAGGTCTTCCAGTGTGATGCTCCAAGCCTGACCATTGCTGCACACGTCGCCTTCTTCATCCCACTGCCAACCTTCAGCAACCAGCAACGCCGACCGCTCACGGAATCGGGTCGATAGTTGCCGTTCGCGTTCGGCGATTTCTTCCTGTTCGCGTTGGGCGGCGGCGGCTTTGCCAATCCGTTCGTTTTCCCACGCCCAGAATTGGTCAACCATCTCAGAGAAGGCAGTTGCCGACCAATTAACTATGTCGGTGTGTGGGTAAGATGCATATTCGCTATACCAAACCCGTTTTCCGTTAGTCTCCCAGCCCAGCCCTGTCAGCTTCTCGAGCCGCATATCCAGCACCTGTTGACGTAGTTCAGCCTGTTGCTTTTCCATCGCTACACGTTGCGCCTCTGCCTCTTCCCGCTGCTTCTTGGCCTGCGCATCAAGTAGCTGTTGCTGCCTTTCCTGCTCCTGACGTTGCTTTTCCAGCGCCTCGGCTTCAGCCTGTTTCTTTGCTTCGGCTTCGCGCTGAGCTACGGCAATCTTCTCAGCCTCGACAACGACTGACGTGAATAGGGTTTGCCATACCTCATCGGTCGCGGCCTGCACTTCGATGTTATCGATTACCACGTCGCCAAGCAGGTAGCTGCCTGCTTCGTAGGTAGCGCCCTGCCGAATCAGCGACGAAATGCGGCTTTGAATCTTATCGGCTTCGGCTTTGGCCTCGGCTATTTTGCGCCGTTTCTCCGATTCTTCGTAGTCTTCTTTGATCGGCCGCAGCAGGTCTTCCGCTTTCTTGGCTTCGGCTCCGATTCGCTCACCTTCGCCGATAATCTTGTCATACTCGTCCTTATGGGGAGCGGCCAGTTCCTTGGCCAGCTTTTTGGCCCCAGTCCGCACCTTAACGGCTACCATTGTGACGGCATGGATATGATCGTAACTGGCTTTGTCGGGCGCACCGATGGCGGCCAGTTCCTCGGCCTTGGCCAGCAATACAGCCAGCCCGGCATCAGTGGCGTTGACGGTCGCCAGTTCGTCGGTATCTGGCTGGATTTCGGCCAGTTTAGCGGTGGGGATAATCTCGACAACAACGGCGTCGATCGGGGCTTCTACTTCGGTAGTCATTGGGGTATGTTGGGGGTAAGTGTGGGGGTATGATTAATATTTTAAGTCAGTCCAGTGAATGAGCCGGTAGGTTTTGGAACCTCCTGCTTCGATGGCATCATTAGCAAACCAGCTTTCAAAATCGCTGAACTGGTCAAACCCATCGTCAAGAGACAGTTTCATACATTCGATATTGCTCAGTACGCGGCCGTCGACCTGGATCATGAAAATGCCCATCGGGTTAGCGTGAATCACAATCTTCTGTACCGATTTGCAGATGCCGACTCCAAACTGACAATACTGCTTTGTGCGTATGCCAGTAGCGAAGTGAACCGTCATGCCGGGCTTCCATCGCTTGTGCTGATCTTCGCGTATAGTGTGAACTTTGGGACGAGGGGTGTCAATTGGCGGCATAGGCATAGCGTGTGTGATGCCACGCGCAACTTCTGAACAGGCTAAAATCTTGTTGACAAATCCCGTTGGTCTGCCCTTGATTTGGGTCTTGAATCCTAGTAGCATATTGGGGCTTGATTACGTGGACTGAGAAGAAAGGGCCGAACCAAGTAGCTCGGCCCTTTACTGCTTATCCACACCAAATTTTACTGAGTAAGAGCTTCGCCGGTTGGCAGTTGAGCGGGCTGTTGCGGCTCATCAATCGCGTGGGCGAACGGATTGTAGTAGTTGAAAGCCGTTTTGATGTTGGCGATGTCAGTCAACGTTTCCTGACGAAAGACCTTGTAATCCTGAGCGAACAGCTTCAACTCCTTCGACTTTTCAGGTTCGGCCATCTTGTACGAAAAGTCGGCGATGTAGTAAATCCCTTTAGGCTGGATTTTATTGTTCTCCTTCTTCTCAGCCACAGCCGTAATCACGACATCGGCAAGGGTCAGATCGTCGTAGTACAGCGGCTCGATCAACCGAAAGATATTATCGACAGAAAAGCCATGAAACAGAACGGCAGAGACACAGCCTTTTTCGTCGATGAAGAAGACCTCAGCCCAGTTCTTGACACCCATGTTCAGGATATTGTCGGTGAAGATTCGCCACGCGATCGGCTGAAACGTAAGCGTCCGGCCCAGCTTTTCCAGACCGTTGATATTGAATACGCCCTCTTTGGCATCAAACCGATATTGGCGGGGGTGGCCTTCGAGGTATTTGTATTTGCTGATAACCTCACCTGTACCCTCGTGAATCATTTGGTACGGTTTTACGAATGGGGCGGCATCGGTAGGGATGGCGGCAATTGGGGTGTCTGTCTTAGACATAGTAAGGGAGAAAGTAAGAGAGTGAAAAAAGGGCCGGGCAACCTACCCGGCCGGGTAAAGACTAATCGACAATCAGGCGGTCGGCGCGGAATGAACGGTAGTCACGCGCCAGCATATCGTAGTAGCGGACTACGGCACCGGGGGCATCCGTAGCGGGGAATTCGAGCGAACCCACGGCCCAGCGCATTGTACCGTCGCCTTTCGTGTAGAAGAATGTGGTCGGCTTAACGGCCATTGAGGCGCGGAGCTTAACGGTAGCCCATGCCTTACGCAGTGACTCGGAGAGGGAAAGACCTTTGCGGCGAAGGGCGGCGGCGAGGGTGAAAACGTGTGATTTCATAGTGTGTATGTGTTGCTGTTATTCGATGAACAAATATAGCATTAATATAAATATCTGTCAAGTATAAAGATTGACAAATAATGTAAATGGTCGCTAAACGGTGTATAAACGGCTTGAATCATATTGACAGATAATTATATTTGTCAACCATTCAACTACATACGTTATGCCTGCACCTGCGGGGAATAGTTATTCGCCTGGCCGTTCGTCAGACTATCAGCCTGCCTTTGATGAGCAGGCTCGAAAGCTGTGTTTACTGGGGGCTACCGATGAAGAGTTAGCCGACTTTTTCCAGATAGCGGAGTCAACCCTGTATAAGTGGAAAAATGAGCATCCAAGTTTTTCGGACTCCATTCAACGCGGGAAGATTATAGCTGACGCCGAGATCGCTGAATCGCTGTACAACCGGGCAAAAGGCTACTCGCATCCCGACACGCATTTCAGCACCTACGAGGGGGAAGTCACGGCGACCGACACGGTCAAGCATTACCCACCTGACACGCAGGCGGCGTCGCTGTGGCTGCGCAACCGGCAACCCAAGAAGTGGCGCGACTCCAAAGAGATCGTAGTCGACGATAAAGGCGGCGCTAAACTCAAAGCCTGGACGGCTGAAGAGATCGACGCCTTCGAAGCATTCCAGAAACAGGGCGGCGATGGGTCAGGTAATTAACTTCCTGCCAGCGTCGCGTTTCATTGGTCGCCCGGTACCGGATGGCTGTTTTGTGGTGCCTGACGTCTTCATACCGCATCTCTTTGACGAGGCACCCGTTCAAATCTGGTACGGGTCGCGCTTCTCGGCTAAATCAGCTACCAAAGCCAGGGAGCTACTGGCCCGGTCTGCTGAGGCTAAATATTGCCGGGTGATTTATGCCCGTCAGAATCAGACGGACGTCAAGAACAGCCAGTACCAGCTATTCAAGGATATTATCAACGGGCAGAAGTGGCTATCTGATCAGTTCGTGTGCCGGGATTCGGATTACACGATTCTCAACACCCGCACCGGTAATATCATGCTGGCCGGTTCCTTCGACAATCCGCAGAAGATTATGTCGATTGCTGACCCGACTGACATCTGGGTTGAGGAACCGATTACCGATAAAGGCGAGATCGGCCAGAAGGACTTTTTGAGCATGTTCGGTTCGCTGCGGAATAGCCAGGGCATTCCTCCCCGGTTTCACTTCACGTTTAACCCGATTTCGATTGATAGCTGGATCTACAAAGACATCTTCGATAAGAAGACGATACCTAGTAATCGGGTGCTGGCCAATTATGGCGACAACCCCTTTTGTCCGCAGTCAGCCTACGAGTTCTTTGCCTGGCTCGAAACCGTTGACCCCGACAAGTTCGAGATTGACGCGCTCGGCAAATGGGGGGTGCCACGGCCCGAAAACCCCTACTTCCACCGGTTGCTGGTCAAAGGCGCCAACTACTTCGGTACCTGCACCTACGATCCAAAGGTGCCCATCTACCTCAGCTTTGACTTTAACGTCACCAACTCGGTCCTGGTCATGCAAAAGCAGGGCGGCGGGTTGCAGTTTATCGAAGAGCTACACATCGAGGGGCTGGACCTGGAAGGTGTTTGTAAGGAACTGGCCCAGCGCTACGGCCGCAACTTCCTGCACTTTACGGGTGATGCGTCGGGTAACAATGCATCGGCTTACACGAAGGGCAATAAGTCGGCGTGGCAACTGATTCGCGGCTACATGAGCCAGTACGGGGCCAGGTTCTGCAACTACGACCAGGTACCAACCAGTAACATCGGCACCGACTCCAGCTGCTTCGTATCGAATGCGCTGATTTCCCACTATAACAGCAAGCTGACCATCGACAGCACCAAATGCCCGGTACTGGCCTCTGACGTCAAGCGCATGCGTCGCCTGTCTGACGGTAGCCTGGATAAGAAAGACTGTGACAAGAAGAACTACGGCCACATGGGCGATACGTTCCGCTACGCACTCTGCAACTTCGAATACAGCACCTTTCAGCGCATCCAGAAAACGGGCTAACTGCTTTTTGTCCTACGATTCTTTATCAAACCCGCCATAATCCGGCACATAATCCCTGAATAATGAAAACGACTACACAGGAAGAACGCTACACCAAAGCCCTATTCGAGCTAGTAGGTACGCTGAAAGAAGCAAAACAGGTGCCGATTGACGTGGTTGCCTTCACCAATTCCTACAAAGTCAATGCTGGCTTCTTCGATGCATTGCGCGATCTGGAATGCATTGAGAAGAATCTACTGGCCGATGGTGATCAGTTTACCCGTACGGCCAAGCTGTTGACCATTACGCCAATCGAGGTGTTGCAGCAGGAAAAGCGGGCCAAGAATAAGAAGCCAGGCATTCAGTTCTTCACGCCAAAGGATGAGCAGCCAGCCACTAAGGAAGTAGCGCCCGAACCTATCAAGTCGGTACCAGAATCTAGCAAGCCAATACCGAAACCTATCAAGGTGACGGAACAGACGTTTGGCGAGGAAATGGCCGAGATGGACGCTGACGGTACGTTGGCTAAAGAGTTGGCTAAACCTATGCCAGTGGCGAGTGATCAGGCGATCGACAGCCCGAATCCCTTTGCCAATCTCTTTGCAAAACAGCCAGAAACTGCAAAGGAAGTGCAAAGCGAATGCAAAGGCGATTGCGGCCATGTGGCTTGCACCGAGTTCGGCTGTGTCGATAAAATAGCCGATGCCTGGAAAGAGCCTGCTATGCCAACATTCGCCAATGACGAAGATGCAGTTAGCTACTGCGTTGATCTGCTCACTGGCCATTATGGCGAGGATCTGATGGTAGGCATCAGTATAGCCTCTGAGGTTAAACGACAAATACAGGTACGTGCCCTTGATCTATCGGATCATGTAGCGGCCCAGGCTGCTGAGTGGGTCAAAGAGGCTGATGACTATAAAGCCAAAGCAGACGAAGCGCACAGCAAAGCGGTAGCACTGCTCAACAAAGCTCAAGAATACCAAGCAGCCGCTAAGGCCTAATCAATGACTAATCCCTTTGCTTCCTACGTCGGTCTGCGTGGCATCGCCACCGACGTCCCTGTCTGGGTCAACGACCTGCCCGGCATGAGTACCCAACTGGTCAACGCGGTGCGCAAAGACGATCAGTCAGCAGCCGAAACGTGGGAACGCATCAACCGGCTGGCCCTGACTAAGCTGCGGTCGATGCTGGAAAACGAGTTTAACAAAACCGGTGAGTTTCAGCACACCGTCGCGCAAACATCGGTCTGGAAACTCAAAGACACGATGATTGCAACCTTACTAGAGCCCTTTGATTGGTACGGTTGCCGGTTTACGGTACCGTATTCGCCCTATCGTCAGTTGGTGATTCAGTCGCTGATTGTCGAGATCGCCGAAGTGGGTGCCTTCAACCTGCCCGTCAAGATCGTTGACCTCAACCAAAAGACGGTCACTGAGAAAACCATTGCGCGCAGTGGTGGGCGCGGGCCTTACTCGTCACTGGGCAACATCAAGCTACCTGTCGATATGTACGGGCTTGACGTGTTTGTCGGCATTGACGCCTCGGCGTTATCGCTCAAGGAACTTGGTGCATCAGCGAACGCCATGACGGGCGACTCGGGTGTCACGATGACAACGGGCGCGTTGGTGCCAAATACGTTGGATGCGTCAGGGTTTGCGGCCAGAAGCGCCTTTGTCTGGATTGCGGCGACCGTCAGCCATTCGCTCGACAGCGTCATCGAAGGCTTTGCCGCTGATCTGGCTGACTGCTACAATCACATACTCGGCAGTTTGCTGATGGCTGATAAGCGGGGGTCGAATCGAATCAACCTGTACACCAACACCAATCTGGAATTCGCCAGGGAGAAGGAGGTCGAATTTATCGACGAGGCAACCGTGCTGCTCAAACCGCTGGCCCGTCGCATCGTGACCGAGATCAACGCAGCGCCTGCCTCTATC
Organism: Fibrivirga algicola; assembly: GCF_011742925.1. Classification (GTDB taxonomy): domain Bacteria; phylum Bacteroidota; class Bacteroidia; order Cytophagales; family Spirosomataceae; genus Fibrella; species Fibrella algicola. The sequence goes on along the minus strand of NZ_WAEL01000001.1, from coordinate 1,066,442 downwards.
GTGGTGCCTGATCCAGACGATCAACCGGGGTACTACCCGATTTCATTAGTGTAACAATTACCCGTATGACAGAGCAACAGACAAACGAATTAATTGAACTGGCTAAGATCAACCCAGCAATGGCCAACACGGCGCAGGAGTTGGAGCGTTTAGCCAGCTTGGCCAACGATGAAGCAGCCAAAAACCTGTTGATCGGAATCATGCGCGGCTACCTGTCCTGTGCCGCTGATGACTGTCACCCGTTTCTGGAACCTATGCCGTTGGTTCAGCCGCACACCGTTTGGCGGGGCGAGGGCGATGTTGGCAATGTGGAAACCTACGACGCTAACGGTAGCCCTGTAGCGGTGTGGCGTACGACCAGCTTCATGCATCGGCTCCAATTCCTGTATGATGGCATGCTGGCAGTGGTGTACGGCAGCGCTCCTATTCAAGCCCTGCAACTACGGCTCGATCTGAAAGAGCTAAATATCCACCTGGAAGAGATCGGATAATATTCATACCTGACTATGAATAGTCAGCAAACCCCTTACAATTCAATCTAACCGCGGTTTTCGCCGCACATAATCAGACATGGAACAGACGTTCGGACAAAAGGCAGTAGGCCTCTCATTCAACCCTTCAAATTCAGATGCTGTCGGCCAGTGTAAGCAGGGCTTTGCTGACCGGATTGACGAGATGAACAATCTCCGCAACTCATCAACGAGCGGTGAGCAAAAGCGACTCTGTAGTGTGGCAATTACTGAATTGCAGACCGCGCAGATGTGGGCTGTAAAGGCGCTTACCTGGAAGGACTAAAACTGCCCCATGTACAAGATCGAAACCAACGCGGAACGTGTGCTGCAACGGCTGATGGCTACTATCTCAGGCGCTGAAAACGACTTGCAGGAGAACCTGGCTGAAGCAGCACACGACGCGTTGGCGTTGATCGCACACCGGATTCAGCAGAACGGCAAAGGACAGAACGGCCAGGCATTGCGCACCAAATCAGCCAAGCGGCTCGGTGCCTATTCGCGGGGCTACGGTAAGAAGCGCACTGAACGGGGTCGGCAGACTGATCGGGTCGACTTTACCAATAGCGGCGACATGTTCAACGAGTGGAAGGTATTGTCGTCGGAGCCACGGCAGGCAACGGGCGGCTTTGCCACGCAGGAGGCAGCCGACCGAGCCGAATACCTCGAAGCCTATTTCGGGCCTTCGTTTGGGCCGTCAAACGACGAGCGGGAGGCCGTGACGGATGGGTTTAAAGATCGATTACACGTAAAACTAAAGCAGTAAAACCAATGGAAATAGGTAATCAGGCGGGGACGCGGGAGAACGGATACTGGGCCTTTGCGCCATACATAGGCGCGTTTCGCCTCTTCTCTATCTGGAAAAGCAGGCGCGACCGGGTAAAGCCTAAGCATAAACGCCACTATGGATTTTCTCTTCTCGAATGTGGCCGATTCTATCGATCGCTGATTGCTTTTGAGGTGCGTCGTCAGACGATCATGATTGTCTTATTTGGCTTCTATAAACAGTTTAAGCTCAAATCATGATTACCGAAACCATCACCGCTATCAACGCAGCCCTCGACAACTATCCCGGTCCGCTGCACAATCTGGACGGCAGACCGTCGCGCCTGCTCGGTCTGTGTCGCCCTGTCTTCAGTCAGGAGGAAAACCGCACGACGCTGATCACCAGTGAGGGCGAAACCGTAACCGATGACGATTCGCTCGGCTGGCTGTCGTGCCACACCACGCAGGGGGCCAACGTGACCAGCTACGAGCAGTTCGGTTCCTTTCAGCGCCCCTACTACGATTACATCATGCGCATCATTCTGCTATCGCGTGATCCTAGCGTGATGGGTCGGCTCATGCTGGTACTGCCGACGGTGCGCGACGTGCGGGTCGTTGGTCGCATCGATGACAATGCATCCGACGTCATGCGCCGGTTTCTGGGCTGGCCTGCTGATAAGGCCAAGTCGCTTGATCCGGGTTTGTACGCCTATTCGATGCAGTACGCCATTGAAGGCGTGTCGCACGAAGATTTGACGGCCTTTTATCAGGAATTGAAACCACAAGATCGCCGGTATGCACCCCAACTTTGAAGAAGCGCTTGACGCTGGCCTGCTCGAAGAAGCCTTTACCCACGAAGACGTAACGTACTACTGTGCGACCAACTCAGGGGCAAACCTCGGCATCAAACGGTACGCAGCCATCGGCGATCTGATGCGGCGCCACGACGAGCTGCGGCTAACTGATGACGTGCTGACCTCATCGTTTAAGCTGATGGCCGATCTCAACCAGCAACAAATCAAGCTGATTGCAACGGGCTCGGACGATATCGCCCCGTCGCTGGAAGTCAACGCCATCATTCGCCGGTTGCAGAGTCGTCAGTCGCTGGGTATCGATGTGCAGATGGTGTATGAACTGGCGTCACTCTGGTACATGAGTGAAGATGAAGACCCACTCGACTACGACCCCGACATCAACCGAAAGAAAGTAGCCAGTTGGGTACGTGATGCCTCGCTGTATGGGCGGTTTGCGTCTGATCCGCTGGGAAAGTTCGTGCCCTTACAGCAGCTATACGAGGGCGCTACCCAGTCTGCTTTGAGGGCCATGAATCAGGAGGAAATCTGGGATTTGACGCGCATCCTCTTACTGAAGGAATCGCTTGGGCTGATGCCCGCTACGACGACCACTATCGAATCGCGCAGGGAGACCCTGTACGGTTACGATGGCTTACTGAGTGTACCGTTGAGCCCTACTTCGAATACGTAGCGGGCTACATACGCCACACCAGGGCAGAGATTGACCGGCTGGAATCCCAGCAAAGCAAGTAACCGGGCAGTAGATCAGGAACGTACCTGACGGGCCAAACCCCACTCTCACACATATGCACTAGACGTGTCCGAACCTATTCGCGTTGTTGTCCAGGCGGTCAGTGACCTGCCAACACTTAACGATCAAGTGGCTGAGCTCATCAAGCTCACTAAACAAGCCCAACAGCAGGCGGCGACTTTTGCCGATGAGCAGCAACGCGGCATGATCCGTGTCGTGGCGGCTTCTCGTCAGGTAACCGATGCCATCGATGAGCAGACCGCCTCGCTCAAAAAGTCAGCAGCCACCGCTTCGCAGACCACCCAGCAGACGGGCAACGATTTTAAGGATCTCGAAAGCAGAGTCAGCAACTTTCAAAAGCTGCTGATTGCGGCCTTCACGCTGTCAGAATTCAAGTCGTTTGCGACCGACGTACTCGACGCAAAGACCAAGCTCGACAGTCTGAAAATTTCGCTCGACGTGATGCTGGGCAGTAAGCGCCAGTCAATGGAGCTCATGGCCGACATGGTCAAGCTGGCTAAGACATTATATAGTCGAGTAGTCCTTGTCACACGAGACTGGCGCAGCAGAGTTAATCAGCTACATTGCATTAATTAATCTACACCTTTTGGCCACCTACATGAATTATACCCCTCCGAATTATAATCCAGAGGTTTTCTATGACTAAACATTTTCTCAGGAACGAAGACTATTTGAGGTTGTAAAATGAAATTAATCAAAGTACTTGATATTTTTAAATTTAGTACTTTTCTGATCTCAATATGAATCATGCCAATATCTACAATGTAATTAAGCACATCTGCAATCTCTTCTATAGCTATGCAAAACACTGGTGGATCAAAATGATTTAAATGGTTTCTCAGTTCTTTTACAAATAGTAACGAATTCTTATAACTTTCAATGCCAAGATGTTTTCCAGAGATTTGATAGATCCATTTTAACTTATCCGTTAATCTTCTCCCGTGACTCGATCCAAGTATATCTTTGTCAAATACCCAGCCATTAAGCGGATCGAACTGAGCTTTATTATAAATCAAATGCAAAAAAATTTCTAATGTTGATATTACGTCATTAATCAAGTCCTTAAACGAAAAAAGCCAATCAATTGAGAATACATCATTCGAATTCAATACAATTAATTCTCTATTTTTAGCTACTCTGTGTAATAATTGATCTAAAAAACAACTAATTATTATACCCTCTCGACCCAAATTAGGCGTAATAGGGAAGTTCTCTCCTAAATAATTAGAAGAATTCCACAATTCTATACTTGTCCGTTTATCTTTAGTGTGTAAAGCTACTCCTACTTCAGTCTTTAAGTCTAAAAAATCTTCCCTTATAGAGTATAAATCAAATTGTTTCGGATTAAAATATCCGTACTTCTTAATGTGATTTAAGATAATTACGTAATTAATTCCTTTCGAGGTTACAGTACGTTTTTCAATTTTATTTTCCCAGTTCACTACTGCTGGAACCTTATCTTCTTTCCATTGCTTAATAGTTTTGTTTTTTTTGGACAGGTATTGCTCCGCAAGTAATAAACTCGCAAAAGGTATTCTGCCTTCTAGGGGCTTATTGCTGTTTTGAAGATACTTATGTAGCTTATTTCTATCTGGAGATTCAAGCATGACGAAGCTCATAATGTCTACTTTTATTAAATTTGTGATTATTAACTAATTTACGAAAGCTACCCTAAGATACGACGTAAGAACGGCTATTAGGAGCTATAATGGTACGTTTATCACTGGATTGCACAGGGGGAAATGAGTAAAAAATGGGGTTTGGGGGTGTTTGACTTAGCGAATTGCAAGTAATTATATACATTAAGAGGGAATTTGAGAGACTGTTACGGGACGAACTGCGTGTAAATCGTTTAGGCGAAATCTCAATATCTTATAAGAATAACCTCTCGAACTCCTTCGCCTCACAAAGCTCTCTCAGACTGACAGTGAAGCCCTACGCCAACATGCAAGCTTATCCCCCTATAGGGAAATTCTTACTCGGGGAATACACATCTTTTGCCCATTTATAATCCATATTAGACTCAATCTTGTAAAGAGCCTTTTCAGCGAAAGAAAAATACTTGTCAATATCTAATTTATCAGATACCCTCCCTGAGTGAGCAATTATATTCCTTTGAGATGTTAATTTTCTCAACAAATCTAATTCTTCACTTGTCAATGGGTCTTCAATAATAGCGGGCAAATATTCTTTATGTATTTTAACAATATCAGGTGTAGACGTATGTTCAACGAGCCATGTAGCGTCTGGATTTTTATAAGTTAATAAACTTTTGGTACCTACCTCTAACGCAGTGTAAATCATTAACAAGGCACTTCTAAATCTACTCTTGTTCTTTAAGAACTCTGCTTCAACTAATATTTCCCTATGCAGTGGAATTCCATTCCCACTTCTTTTATATGATACAGTAAAGTCTGAAAAATCATCTGTTTTAAGCTCTATCTCTGGTATGTTTACAGTAAAAGTAACTTCACCTAACATATATATATTCGTAAGTGGGTTACTCCCTTCTTTTGAATCGATACTCCATTTACAAGAGTTTCCCATATTCTTCCATATGTTATCACCCTCAATCAACCCGTATCTCCATATAAGATATTGTATTAGGTGCCAGCGCAAATGGTGGAACTTGGCTACATAAGGCTGAAAATACTTCAGATAGAAATCACCATTGTGGCCAAAATTTATTTGGTCGATAGCTGCTTTATTGATTTCTTCATATTTAGTTTTGTTTTTTCTGATGAATTCTTCAAAACTAACGTTCAGTATTAAATATTTATCTGTTCGTGGGCGTCCAATTTCATCTTCAGCTGTTTGTTCTTGATATAGTATCTGTGCAGAGGTTAAGTTTTCGATACCTAAATCAGATGGGTTAAAGTCTGTATTTTCAAAATAGCTAACGATTGTCTTCTTGCTTAGGGGAATAGTCGAGCTAAAGCGAAGTTCAAAGAGTGCTTTTTCTGGTGAATTGTTATCTGGCAACTGGTTCATGACGTCTCTTGTTTAATTGAGCATATTTTTTGTTGAAAATTTGTATAGCTATTAATAGCTTACCGCAAATTATCTGTCTTTATAAAAAAAACAGAAAAATGGCTTGTGTCAGGAATTGATTTTATTTGAAACTTGCCGAAGTAGCGAGCTTGGCGTACATATCTTTGGATTGTTAAAGCCTAAATTAGCTTACCTGTATGTTCTCCTTTAGATTTTTAGATTAACAATAGGTCGGTATTATCCCCGATAATTAACTACTAAAATATTCGAGCCCAGTCACAGTGACCGGGCTCTTTTTGTAGCTTGCAGTTAGACTAAATTGCAATCATCATGAATGCAAGAACGGCCGTCTATTCCATGATCTTAATCTCGACCCACCTCAATAAGCATTACTTCTTTAAATTCGTGCCACTGAAATTCTGCCTTTGTCTCGCTGTACCATTCGCAGATTAAGCCATCGCCATTATACCTTAAGACGGTCATTTTGGGACTACCTGACATGAGTTCTACGACCATGCCAGGTGTAAATTTTTTCTTTTCATCCATTGTTGCAAAGGTTTGAAGGAAATAAAGTTAGTTGTCAATATTAAGTTCATCTAGAAAGTTGTTCACTTGCCTATTCCGTAGTAAGCCTTCACAAGTTCAGTTAACACGCCTCCTGCGGCTCCTGCTCCAATTTGCCAACTTCCGTTTAACGCCTTGCCAAGCATTCGAGTTATCCATTCATTAACCCTAGGCCCAAATAAGTTAGTATCGGGATCGGTTGTTTCTATCGCAAGGGCTGAAATCAGTTCTGCCTGGTCTGGCTCGCTAACCTTTAACTCCGTCAACTTATTAACAAGGCCCTGAATGTCACCTCGATTAATAGATATACTTGCGTTCACCTGAGCCTGATCGCCTGAGTTAATAACGTTTCCATCGCCGGTATTGGTGATTGTATTATACATGATCGTGGTAATTTGTCTATTTGCAGCACGTAATGATTCGATAGTTGTTTCGCTGCCCAGTTCCTCTTCAATCTCAAGCATAAAATCAAGAAGGCGACTCCTTATAACAGCTAAGGTTTGCACCGCTGCACTAAAGGAAGCTTCTTTTCGAATGCTTACAATATTGAAATAGGGATTATGGCCCAGCTCCTTAATATGAATCTCTACGTACCTCACCAATTCGGCAGGTATGTTAAATGCTAACCTATCATCTGCATCATTTGAGGAAAAGGTAGAAAGCGTAGCAACTGACTCCAAAAAGTAGCCTTCACTTAATAAGCGTTTGGCTGCATCTGACATCCCTGCCGTTGGAATTGGTTGACCACTCCATTTAATGTCTCCAACAACAAAACTCATCGTAGTGGTGACTCGAACGTTTCTATAATCCGGTAAATCATCCGCATTTTTATAGCCATTTAGCTCTTTGTTGACCCATTCCAGTAGCTCACTGTTACCTATTTTGTGGGCTAAGAATTTAGTTTTCAACATAGGTCCAGTCAGATCTCGACTGGAATCCATAAGTTCGTTTATGATTTGGCTCAATAACTGCATAAATAACTAGGTACTGTATTAAAGGTATGTTGGAGTAAGTCACATCAAAGTTTACCATGTGCGGTAAATTGAGCGAGTCGTAACGAAGTATAAACCGGACTTAAAAAAAGGGAGGGGGCTCACCTTTGATTCACATAGTCAATACGTCGGCTTTGCCGCAAACTGGGTCCAACGATCGACCTCAACGACACATACAAGCAGTGTTATTAATATCTTACCCTCTTTCGTTGGATGTGGCACTCTGCGAATATATGGCGGCGCAGCTACTATGTATTCTTCTTCGGTGTTGGATTGCCCTTTATCGACTAATCGGTGCCTGGTTCCATATTCATATTTACCACCAAATCCATCTTGCGAATCAATCCATTGATCGAGACCTAGCTGTATAACCTCTGTAGCGGGTGAGGAGGGATAAAGCATAAAGCGCAGCAATACATCTTGGCTAGGTGCCAGGTTTATAGTTTCCATTTTGTTACGGGAATAGTGACTTATTACGTTTAAGACGCAATGGTACGTTTATTACCGGACTGCACAGAGGAAAACTGGTTAAAAATGGGGTATAGGGGTGTTCTCGCTACGTATTGGAGGTAATCTATAATTCTATTGCATTACCTTTTAAGGTCGTTGAGTAATATGCGCTTATGTCAATTATTCTTGCGTTGCCGCACCAATCAGTTTAATTTGATTGTAAGTCAGAGAACTCGCTCTGATTACAGAAATCTAAACACCTTTAATGTAATGGCAAGATTCTTAGAATTGATGGGCCGCGGACAGACCAAATATCTGGTTAATGTTAGCCAGATTATAAACGTCAAGGCACTTACAGCAGGCTGTATCATAAGGTGCACAGGGGGTGGAGAAAATAGTCATATCACTACGGATACGCCTTACAAGGAGATCCGAAAAGCAATTCAAGATACAACTCAAGCCACAACAGAGGTATTTTCTATTATAGATGATACTCAGCCCGATGCGAGACCTACAAACGTTAGAGTTCTTTAATGCTATGGAGATTAAAACAAACAGCCCCTCTTAACGAGGGGCTGTTTGTTTTAATCAACCTCATCGGGCCTCATCCATAGCCGCTTTGCCTTAGCTCCGTGTGTATCGGTGCGCTGGTGACAGGTAACGCAAAGCGTTCGCCCGTTACTGACTCGCCAGATTAATTCGCACTCTGCCGCATCCTCAAGGCTGTAGAGTCGGTAGTTGTGAATAATGGCACTTAAGGGGTAGATATGGTCTACCTGCACTTTCTTCGTATTACCACACTCGCAACATCGGTACTTGTCGCGCCGTAACACAGCCTTACGCCAGTCGCCATAAAGGGGCGTTGTTCGTATCTTTTGTAATAGTGCTTTTTGCAAGTCGGGGTCGTAGGTAACAAGCGTTACACGAAGTACTGAACCCGGATCATGTGTAGCCCCTTTTTGTGGCTTGACAGGCTTTCTTTTGACCGCTACGGCACTACGTACCAATTCTTCTGAGATAGCCAGCCTAGCCGCTATTTCCTGCACAGATTCGCCGCTTTGATAGGAGTCGGCAACGTGCCATTTGGTGGTAGCTGGTAGCTTATTCATGCGATGAATGGCGTTTATGGTAGCGGGTAGCCTTGAATCCGTAAGTAGGTGTTTGCTTATGGCAGGGTATGCAAAGCGTGCGGCCATTGTCGGTATTCCAAAGCTGTTTACATTCCTCAGCTTGCTCAATGGTTTCAATCTTGTGTTCCTTGATTATCGCAGAAAACGGGTAGATATGGTCAGCTTGTAGTGAGCCGCTTTTTAGTTCTGACGAACTACGCCCGCACGATTGACAGGTATAATTGTCACGCGCAAAAATGGCATTGCGCCATTGTTTAGATTTTTCGGATCCCCTGATTACCTTGACCAGTGGGGTTATGCCTCCCTTCCAACTTGCATTAGCATTGCCTTTTTGGCGGGAGTTAAGGAGCCTTAATTTGGCGCGTCGATTAACATTAACATGAGACTTGTTCCACGTTAGTTTATTGACAGTGGCAGGATTTCTAGTTATACCCTTACCCCGTAAGAAGTAGTACACATTATGAGCGTTAACCCCTAGTTGGTCAGCCACTTCATTGATCGTCAATCCAGACTCGTATAATTCAACAGCCTTATCCTTGTGTTCTTGTATTTGGTTTTTAGCTCCACGTATCGGCGTGTTGGATTCCTTGAGCAATCGAAGAAGTAGCTTTTCGCTTATTCTGAACTCTTTTCTTATTACGGCCATAGACTTCCCCTCAGCATAAGCCCTGACAGCATTTGTTTTTTCCTGATCGGAGGTTATTTTTTGATACCTAATTGGGGCGTAGGCCCGTTTAACGGCGTGGCATATACACCTGTCGCTTACTGCGTATTGCTTACTTAGAACGGCAGAAGATACCCCACTACCGTAAGCCTCAACAATCAATTCCCTTTCCTGAATAGTAAGGCATCGCCTTTTGGGTTTATTGGTCTGCATTGTGGTGCTGTGAAAGTCCGGCCCAATTGCTCAGGCCGGATTGATAGACAGGTAGTTTAGGCTGCTTTGTTAATCTTCCATTCTACCGAATAGATACCCGTTACGTCAGCTATAGGTATTGTCTCAACAGGGCTACAAGTCGGGTTCATTGACCGCAAACAGATTGCATTATCAGCAAAGCCCTCAAACACTTTGACGAAATACCCTTGCCGGGAATGGTAGACGTAAGAACTCCCCCGTTTCATTTGCTGCTTACCAGTTAGAGGTATGCACAAGGCGTAAGAATTGGCCGGAAACTTAGGGGCCATTGAGCCGTTTATTAGCCGAATCATAAGGCTTGGGCCTTTGTCGAGTGGAATAGGCAAAGCAGGTTCAACCGCTACCAATTCGCTATTTGCTTCGGTGTTGTTCATTTGCTGGCTATGACTAAGGCCCGACCTAATTGCTTAGGTCGGGTAGTTGATGAATCAGAATTAAGAATTGGGAATAGCTAACTCAGCCGAAATCAAGGCAAGCACCCTATCCAGGTAGCCGTAACGCTCTACGGCATCAATTACACTTTCGCCAGGGTGTCGGGTCAACTGCCACACGTTAAGCCCGTAGACAGACTGCATACGTTGATACAGGTAGTGATATACCTCACGTTGTTGGCAGTTCCGTAGGCCGCAATACTCCGCAATTCGGCGGCTGATAACTTGCCGGGTTTGCCGGTTATCGACAAGGGGAATAGGCAATTGGCGAGGCAGTTGCTTTTTGACCCGATTGCCCGAACGGATTGAATCAATCTCGCTTCGTAGCTGGTCGATCTGGGATTGCTGGCCGGACATTAGTTGAGACTGTTGCTGTAAAATCTGGAGCAATGCCGGATCTATTGCAGGTGCTTGAATGGCGGTTGTCGCCTGATGAAAAACAGCCCGGTATACGTCAAAGACTTCGCGCACCTTACGGGCTATAAAGTATTCCAGACAACTAGTCGAAAGTCGGTAGGACTGTTCAGGTCTGCCGCCTTTTGGGTTTTCGCCATTTCGGGTTAAAACCTCAAAATCCTGCCCCTCGAAAAAGGTCTTACGCAGGGCGCGAACAGCCTTCTCTTTCTGGGAATAGACCAACGGCCAAACCTCATCTAAATCAACTGGGAATTGCTCACCTGTTGCGGCAAGTTGCTGAATCTTCTGGAAGTAATCTTTCAGGCCAGCCACTACCGGCGCGCCTTGCGCGCCGGTAGTCAGTTGTAGCCTTTCCATTACTTGTTGAGAACAATGCCTCTGATTGTCGCTTCGTACTGGTCGCGTTGCCGATTGTCGTAATCCGCCTCTGTCTCGTAATTGTCGGGATTATTGAACGCCTCATTTTCGAGGTACTTACTCAGTGCGACCGATGCCAGATTGTCGGCAATTTCGGTCAGTTGGTCGCTGATACGCTCGATTTCTGACAGTAAACCCCCTGCCATAACCAGCATATCTTCGTCACCCTCAATCATGCACTTAATCAGTTGGCGTACTTGCTTGCCCTGATACTCGGACAATGCCCGGTAGGTAATCATTGATAAGGGGTCGCTATACCCATCGTTCCCAATACCTAAGCCCAACTGATTAAATAGACTTTCTGCCGTTGATTGGTCAGAATTGACCGTTGGCGCGTTTTGTTGAGCCGATTGCTCAAGAGGGGTTGCAGACGCATCCTGTGCGCTGTAGTTTTGTGCTGTGTTCATGAGAACCGCAAGGTTTGAGTGAAACAAACGGCCCCTAATTGCTGAGTAACTTCCCGGTCTCGCAGCGTTAGGGGTTTTCTTTTTATACCAGTTGGCTAGTAGACTACTTTGCGAGGCAACCCGTAGGTACTGTGTCGCTTTTGCCGTTGGCTAATTGGTATGTACAAATATAGCTAATAGTTTATTATAATCAATATTTAGACGCAAAAAAGATTGATTAAAACTAATTATTTTTATTCAACTGGCTTTTTAAGGCTAAATGACACCTGTAGTTCATACCCTAATACCTCAGCTATCTTGTTCAGAGTTGATAGCGTCATATTAGTTCGACCTGTTTCAAAATGCGTGTAAGTGGTTGTTTTTACGCCTAATTGAAGCGCAACCTCAGCTTGCGTCATTTTTTTCAACTTTCGCAACTGCTTGATGTAGTCGCCTATTTCCTTTGGAGTATTCATGTTTTGTGATTTGCCTACGCAAGTTACCATTAACTGTTTAATATAATAAACATTACTATTTTAAAGTATAACCAATGAAAAGACTGTCTATCGCCTCAGCAACCACAAATGCCATTGCAATAAGATTGCTTGTCGCTGCTCTTCCCTTTCTTCTGCTTACGGGTGCCTGTGCGCTTGGTCAATCAGTGGGCCTACCTATCGACTCAACTACTGGGCGTGTATCATACCAGCAAGTCATACAAGTCAAAAACAACAAGGCTAGCCTTTTCAAAAACGCACAAACCTGGGTCACAAAGTCCTTCGGTGACTATAAGAGCGTTATACAATTTGAAGATAAAGAGGCTGGGCGACTTGTTATCAAAGGTTTTTCAGACATCAACGATGCTGCTAGTATCTTCTCAAAGTTGAAATATGTCATAACGATAGACTGTAAAGATGACCGCTATAGGGTTATTATGACAGATATAGAACAAGGCATGAAGGGGGCGGTCGAGACTTATTACATTATGGTAGATGACAAAACACTGTCTGCCGAAAACAGGATAATGGCTAATATCAAGAATCAAGAAGAGAAGCTGGAACAAACAACCAAGAAGTCCGAAAAGAAGGAACTTGAACAGGGTATAGCGACCAATAAGCGTATACTTGAATCAAGTCGCTCTGTTGTTGTGGCTATCAACTCAACGGCTCAGTCGCTTTTCAATTCGCTCAAGTCGGCAATGGCTATCAATAACGATTTTTAGGCTGTCTACTTAATCTAAAGCAACCCCCTCCCCCAAACCCCCATTTTTTTAAACCTGTCTTCCTCTGTGCAGCCCGGTGATAAGCCTGCTGAACTGTAGCCTTTCCGAAACTATCAGTTCTAGAATAACCGTATTTACCTCTGGCAGCATTAGAGTTAGCAGTGTTAGGATTAGTGGCACTGGAATTGGTAGTACTAGAACTAGCAGTACGAATATTAGTAGTTCTAAAATTAGTAGCACCAGAATTAGCAGTATGAACATTAGTGGTACTAATTTTGTACTATTGTACGGGAAGCGTACAGAAAGTCATGAAGTAGGTCATACAGTTATTCATTCTGTAAACCGTTCAGTAAGCCATTCTGTAGCCCACACAACAAGTCGCACAACTACGGACACAGCTATGAAAACCACTAAGCGCACAATAGCGACCTCGGCTTTGAATAGTCCTATTTATAAGCAAATACAGGTCGATAAGCAAGCGTTACGTGAACGTTGCGCTAGCCTAGTCAAGTAGAGCGACAACAAACGACAATTACCTATTCAGGTATTCGTTATCGTATTACTATTATTTAAAAAATATAGGCACCCCTATCATGCTCGCAGTTTCTGATGCTAAAATCAATGAGGTGGCCGTGTATACACAATCTACCTCTGAGGATGTTGTTACACTTGAGCGGTGGTCTGATGACCACCTCGATCGCGCTCTTGCCTTTAAGGCCGTTTTGGATATAATCATCAATGGGATCAATACCATTGTTGAGGATATTATTGATATTTCTAACGGTATCGCCCTTGGCACATCTAAGGCTGCCGTTGAAGAATTATTAGCCCTTCTGCCCAGGCTAAAAGAATTTCATAATGATTGCGATAAAAGCGTTGCTAAATTCCAGCGTACCTCATTTGCTGAGGCTATTCAAAGCGCAATCAATACCTATAAGATGGAGATTGACCATTTGAAGGAGGCAATACAGGATATTGAGACAGCCCATGTTGCCGCCAAGAGCAACGAAAAACTACGTTCAATCCTTAGCCGTTTGTAAGGTTGCGCGCCTTTTCCACCTCCAGATTTCGGGCATCTTTGAAGCGCCTTTGCAAACGCCCCAAAGATGGATATAGCTCTTGCCCTTCTGATATATGTGGTGAACTTGTGGGGAAGAACATTGAAGACTTGATTGTATCCAATAATTCTATTTTGGAAACCTTTGGAAGTAACAGTTTGGTAATCAAGGTGAGGTTTCCCTGTAAGAGTAACGGTAAGAATAAGAGTGGTGGTTTCCGGGTGATTTCGTTTATCAATAAAGAACGGCAGGAAATTACATTTTTAGATGTTTATCCGAAAGCGGGGTCGCAGCGAAGTGACAACTTAGTCGAAGGTGGTAAGGAGATGTTACTCGAAGAGTACGTAGAGGAGCATGAGAGTGGGGCGTTGATTGAGCATGATCTGGATAAGAAGCTAGCTAAAATCGACCCTTCGGAAGAGTTAGAGATTACAGTATAACATTTAGACATTAACGGAAAAGCCGCCTGAGCAATCGGGCGGCTTTTTTATGGCCTAGACATTGACAGATATTTACTATAATTATCGATTATTTAGCATTACAATAAATACTTGTCAATGTATTTTTACAGCTAATCACCATTCACTTACTGGCCGTTGCTCCCCGCACTGGCAAATCGTGTACCGGGTTAGCGTTGCCACATAGGTAACAGACCAAACCTAAAGCGTGGAACTATAGAAAAACGTGTCAGAACCTATCAGGGTAGTTGTCCAGGCGGTGAGTAACCTCAGCACTATCAGCGAGCAACTAGAAGAAATAATTCGGCTTACCAAGTTAAGTCAACAACAGGCGGCAGCAGCATCCGACGCTAACCTTCGCGGGCATCTACTCCAAGCCACGGCGATTAAAAACGTCAATTCAGCCATTGACGAACAAACGACCTCCCTCAAAAAAGCAGGGTCAGAAACAACGAAGAATACACAGCAAGCTACTAATGAATTTAAGGGGCTAGAAGATCGGGTCAATTCCTTTCAGAAAATGCTGGTTGCGGCCTTTACGCTCAACGAAATAAATTCGTTTGCATCTGACATTATTGACGCTAAAACCAAGATAGATAGCCTAAAGATCAGTCTTGATGTGATGCTGGGCAGTAAGCGGCAGTCAATGGAGTTGATGGATGATGTAATTCGCCTCGCCAAATCGACCCCATTCACCATAGACGAGGTTGCCGAAGGTGTTGTAAAGCTAAAAGCCTACAACATTGCTACTGCCGACCTAATACCGACCATGACCGCTTTGGGCAATATGGCGGCGGCGGTTGGCAAGGAAAAGTTACCTCAGCTAACATTGGCATATGGTCAGGTAGCGACCAACGGGCGGCTTATGCTCACTGAATTAAGGCAATTCAATGAGGCAGGAATTCCGCTTATATCGCTTATTGCTGATGCCTACGGCAAAACGCGTGATGAGGTTCAGAAAATGGCCGATGCACACCAAATCAGTTTCGATATGGTACGAAAGGCGTTGCTTGATTCGTCCGAGGCTGGGGGTAAATATTACCAATTAATGGCCCTACAGAGCAAAACTCTAGGCGGGCAAATATCGAACCTCTCTGATACCTTTTTTCTAGCTAAGGCGCGAATTGGCGACTATCTGGAAAATGGAATAGCAAAGGGGATCGGGCTAACGGCTGACTTTATCGAGGTTGTAGCGGGGTCCAATTCGGCAATCTCACGGACTATCTCAACCATTACCTCAGCTACCGCAGCTTGGGTAGCGGGTAGATTAGCCTTATCCCTCTACAATGCTCAAGCATTGATTGCGGCAGGTCGGGCTAATGACATGACCTTATCGCAACGCATACTTACACTGACCAATGTAGAAGCTACCGCGGCGGCGGGGGCTAGTACCGTTACACTTCGCGGGCTATGGGCAGTAATGGCGGCTAACCCGATTGGGGCTTTACTTACCGGGGTATCGCTACTGGTTGCAGCGTGGCAAGGCTATGACGCTATAACTACCCAGGTCAACGACAATATGGACGATACGGGCGAAAAGCTTCAAATCGAACAGGCCAACGTTAACCTACTGGCAAACCAAGTTCTCAATCTCAACGATGGTAACGAACGGCGTAAAGACCTTTTGTCACTATTGATTAGTAGGTACCCTGATTACTTCGCCGGACTGGATGCCGAAACAACCAACAACGCCACACTAAAAGGAATTCTGGATAAGGTCAATGTCAGCTACGAACGTCGTATTGAATTAGCACGTCTGGCGTACCAAACTGACAAGGCAAATAATCAACTTCAGGACCTTTTTGCTCAGGAAGATAAGCTGATGAGTTTGGCGCAAAGTACACTGTCGGCTGATGTGTACGCCAAAGTAAAAGGCGATTCGGCTAAACTGTTAGAACTGCTCAAGTCTAATAAAGAGGCGGCAGATCAAATGTGGGATGCAGCGCCGGGTGAGTTCTTTAAAAACCTTGTAAGCTTCAAGGGAACCGGCGGCTTTACGACTACACTGGAAGAAGTTGTAACTGGTATCAAGGAGGTAGGTACGGTAATGCAGTCAACAAATCTGGCTATGGTTGCGTCAACCAAAGACCGGAATACGACCCTTACCGAAGTTGAAGAGGCTCGCCATAAAGGGGCCGTAGAAGCCGCAAAAGGAAATAAAGCGGAGTTACTAGCGGAAGAGAAACGACACGCCGATAACGTCAAATCAATTGAGGAAAAGCAAGCCGTTGAAATACCTAAGATCGTAAAGGCTAAAGCGGAAAGCGTCAAAACAGTTACGTTGTTATCGGCGGCTGAAATTGACTTGATTCTAAAAAAGGGCTATGAGGATACGCTTAAGCAACAGATAGCAGCAATCGACGCTCAGGAAAAAGTTGATATTGAAGCAGTCAATAAGCGGGTTGTCAGTAAGAAAATTACTAGTGCGCAACTTGTTGCACTGGAAAAAGATGCGGCTGAAAAAATTCAAGCAATTGAAGTAGCGGCACAGGCTAAACGCGACCAAGCGGCATTTGACGCTTACAAGGTACGTTCGGCGGCATTGGGCGAATTTGTCAATACCGAACTAACGGCAATTTCTACAATATCGGCCCAGTCAAGTGTTGAGGTTGACCTCTGGAAGCAGAACGCCAAAGACCGGATAGATGCCGAGAAGGATGCCATACAGTCGCGTAAAGAGTCGGCTCAGGTATTTAAGCAAGCGACAGCCGATGAACACGCATCTTACAAGCAATCGCTATCAATGCTGCTGGAGATTGGCACGCAAGCGTCTGGCATAGGTGGGATGTTTGCGAGGGGCGTGAAGATGGTTTGGGAAAACATAGACCTGCTTTCCGGAAAGTCGCTCGAATCGGCACAAAACGCACTTAGTCAGGCACAGACAAACCTAAGCGTATTTGAGGCAATAGGCGACAAAACATCAGCAAAAGGTATTCGTCAGTTAGCTGACCTGCAAGCCAATGTCAGCAACGCAGGGGCCGAAGTGTCAAAGGTTAGTGCTATGTCATTCGAGTCTGTTGTAGGCTTTGCGGGAATGGCTTATCAGGTACTATCTGCTATTGCTGATGCCTATAACGCATCGGTAAAAGCCCAGTATGAAGCCATAGCAAATGGCATGGGCAGGATAAGGGAGTCGTACAAAAACTTCTTTGACTGGTATAAGCAGGCTGCTCAAGATTCCTATGAATCTGATATGTCTTCGTTTACGGGCACCATTAACGAGAAGCTGGCCAAAATCCGAGAATACTACAGAGAGCAAACCGAAATGCAAAAAATGCGTGATGGTATCGATGCTCAGTTGGGCTATTATCAGGATATGAGCGCGGCGGCGGCGGCAATGACCGACGATGTTAAGAAAGGCATTGAGGCAATTATTCAAGCCCAGGCTAACCAAGCACTTCGTCAGCAACAACAAGAGTTAGCGGCTATTGAGGTACGTAAACGGCAGTTAAAAGACGAGTTCGATGCCAAGATTGCCTCATTAGACGCTATTCTCGACAAGGCCAAACAGACACTATCTGACGAAACAGACGCGGCCAAAGATGCTTATGACGCTAAAAAATCGCTGATCGAAAAGGAACGTGATGCCCGTAGGGATGCACTCAACGCTGAGATGGATGAAATCAAAGCGTGGTTTGCTGATGAACTAAAGCTTAATCAGGAGTTATTCGACGCTGAAACAGAAGCCTCAAACGCTCGATATGAGGCACAACGTGAACAGATTCAATCAACTTATGACCTATCGGCGAAACTCAATGCACAAAGTATTGCTGATGCCATAGAAGAGGTTGCCATTCTTGATCGTGTGCGTAACGAAGCGTTAGCCCGCTATGAAGTATCGGAAACGCAACGCATCACAGCAACGCGTGACCGGATATTAGCCACGTTGACCGATGAGAAAGAACGGGCATTGGTTACGGCAGAATACGAACGGCAATTATTAGCCCTACATGAAGAGGTTGAGGCGGCTAAACTCGATAAGACCAAAGGTGTATCGCTGGCAACGAAGCAACTTCAAAAGGAAGAGAAGGACAACGCCGAGTTGCTTAAGGAGCAGGAAACCCGCCAACTTGAGAAACTGGAAGCCGACCACAAAGCCGAGTTGAGGAAATCGCAAGATGAATTTGATGCTTGGAAGGAAACGCAACGGGCTATTCAAGCGCAACGGGAACAAGAGGTAAAAGACGCATTGGTCACACTCCAAAAGATTACTGACCAAAAGCTCGAAGATGCCCAAAAGGAGCTTAACCGAAAAATCACCGATCTGCAAAACCAGTTAGCTAACACACAACGGGAAATCCTTGAGCAGAAAAAGGCGGCTGAAATCGGCTACAATGATTCTGTTCGTGAGTTAAAGCGGCGCGAATTCGATGCCGAACGACAATTGCTTATTGTGCAGATGTTGACGGAAACAGCAAAGATGAGGGCTTCGCGTGGCCTATTCAAAAACAACGATTTAGAAAACGCCATTATCGCGATTGAAGATCAGGTCAGAGCATTACAAGGCATGGCTAACCCATTCGCCACCGGTACCGAATACGTCGATGATCCCAATCGGCCGGACGGTGTCGATACGGTGCCCGCTATGCTCAGCAAAGGGGAACGTGTGTTGACCGTTGAGCAAAACCGGATGATCGGGCCAATGTCAAACAGCGAACTGGTGAGCCGTCTGATGCTGCCACGTGTATCAACACCGACGTTGATGCCAGTCCGTATGAATTTGCCTGTTGCGTCTGGCTCAGCTATGGCGGGCGGTGACGTGATCAGCGAGTTGCAGGCGCTGCGGCAGGCAATTGAAACAAAGAGCCTTCTAAGTCTCACACTAGACAGTGCAGGATTTTCAACGGCATTGATAGATCAACAGTCAAAATCAACCATTCACGCAAACCGCCTCCAGTTTTCGTAGCCATGCCCAGACCACAAAAATGCAAACTGCCCAAACAGCGCACTCAGTATTTCGTCGGCGAACCCGTCGTGGTGATGTCGCTGGCTAAGGTAGAGATGACCTATGAGCTACTCATGCGCTGGGCGCAGCGGGATAAGATGGGCAGCAATGAGCGCAATCAACTCGATGTCGATATGAAAGCCCTGATGCTCGAGCACCGGCAGGAAGTCAAACACGCCCGGCAGTATTACAAAATCAACTCGTCACGTCCTGTAAAGCCTGCGCCTGATGATTCGCTATGAACTGAATGGGGTGGGCATCGACCCGCCAGTCGGCGTTGACTCGCTCACGTTGACCAAATCCCGCCACCGGCAATATTGGGGCTTCTTTCACCGGAATCTGGGCATTGTCGCCGGACTAGGTTCGCTGCGGTTCACTGACCCGACGGCCGTGCGCATCCTGGCGGCTGGGTTCGGCCAGATCAACCCGACGACCACGTTTGCGATTCGGGGCGATGGGCTGGATTACGAAGCGGCCATCGACTACGACAGCTACAGCCGTATTGGGGAAGGCATTGCCGTCGGTCTGATTGATAACAGCGTTGCCGACCTCATTGCGGCCCGATCAGCCACTAAGTACGAGTTGCCACTTGACCAAAGCAGTTCATTGTCGGGCCGCTCGATTGGCGATCCGCTCACGCTGGAACTGACGCCTACGGTTTCGCTTCGTACGGTTGTTCAGCGCAGCACAGGCAGTGGGCTACCGTTTGCGGGCTTGGCAGACCCCTCAATGCCGGTTACTGTCTGGGCCAACGCCACGGCCGAACCGGTGACGGTGCTGATGCAGGGTCGCATTCAGGCCAGTGTTACGGTGGGCAGTGTCAGCAGCTACACCCTTGCGACCAATGGCACGACACTCCTGCAGGTGACACCCTCGGCCGGAGTAATTACCGGGCTGATCAACAAAGCGGTGACCGTTGCGGCCAATAGTTCGCTGGTCTTAACCGTCACGACGGGCGGCACACAGACGATTGCCTACGACGGAGCAACGTACCTGACACTTACCCAGCTACCGCCAACGACATCGAGCCAAGTGTATGGCATACGGCTTGATACAGCCGTTCGGGTATTACTTGACGCGATGGGTTTGACTGATCTGGCTCTTTCGTCGGACTGGCTCGATACGTATGGTTCTGGAATGCTGTCGACGGCTACCGGACTGGCGGGCAAATCAGCAACGATCTCGCTGAGCCTGGCTGACCTGCTGGGCAACCTGACCACGCTGCATTACCTGAAAACGGGACTGACGGCAGGCGGGGCATTGTCGATCGAATCACGTGCTGGCTCGGAGTTACCGCAGGTGCCATTCGCCTACGATCAGATTGCCTCGCTGGCGATTAAACGCGCCACTGACTTCGTATTCGGAGCCGTTACGGCAGGCTATGACGTACCTGGCGATACGGCGCAGCGGCTGACCGACTCTTTCCGGAAACGGACCTACCCGACAGTGGCCACGCTGTCCAAAAACGAATTGGTCTTAAAGCCCACGTGGGTAACCGATCCCGATCGGATTGAACAGGCACGAAGGGGGCAGTTATCGGCCAACGCCGACAAAACGGGGGAAGTCTTTTACCTGACCGTTGACAATGATTTTCTGGATGCCGAATGCCTGTACTATCAGTGGGCTGAATGGTGGGATTACGACACGTTGCCCGAGTTGCACACGCTTCAGATTCGTACCGACCAGCCAACGTACCTGAATCTGGGTGAAGAGATCGGCTACGACGGCCCGGACAGCCTGACGACCTACGGGCTACTGCTCGATGCGCAATACAATCTGCTTGATTCCATGCTAACCGTTTCACTACTCGTTCGATGACTGATAACGAATTTGTCTTTATTCCTTTTTGCGGTGACGCCACCGTGACCGATACGCTCCTGATCGCGCCCGGTGATCGGCTGCGCTGGCTGGTTGCTCCCTGCCCAGGCATTAAACCCGGTGACTCGCTCAAGCTGATCAGTTCGGCCGGCGTTGAAACGAGTGTCGGTACCCTGCGGCGACCACGTGGTGAATCCTACACCGATCTGGTGTTAGCGGTGGGCAGTGTGCCAACCAATTACCGACAGTTTGCCCTCGAAGTAGACGGCCAACCCATCACGACCACGTTTTATCCTGATGTCAGCGGCTACGCCGATCGGCTGGCCTACACGCGGGCCATTACCCGGCACCTGGCTAATCAGCCCTTTATTGCCGTTGATGTGTATCGCAGTGGGTACGTAATCTACCTGCGTATCTACGACGGGGAGCGCATCAACCTGACGGGGCAAACTGTAACCGTCGGGCTGGGTAAAGTCATTACGCCCAACAGCAACGTACCTGTTTTGCGGGTGACTAAGTCCACACCCATCAGCTACGCAGCATCGTGGCCTTATCGGGTCAGTATTGGCGCATCGATCGAGGCGGGCAATGTGTTTCGCCTCGATGGCGTCAGTTATACGGCGCAGGCAGGCGATACCGTTGCCAACGTGCGGACGGGACTTGGCTTGTCTCTCGACGAGTCCGTACCGATTTCCCGCTCAACGGCAACGTACCCAACGGCAACGGCTGAGGCGGGAACGGGCCGGATCGTGGGCAGCAACAACCCGACTTTGGCCCTGCAATATTCGGGTACGTCGGGTGGAAATGATACGTACCTGGTTGTTGTGGGCAGCGACATCGTAGCGGGCAACGTCTACCAGATTCAGGTACCGGGTTCAGCCGATCGCATCACAGTTGCTACCAGCAGTTCGACCGTGTCGAGCATCGCGACGGCCCTGGTATCGGGTGGGGTGCTGTCGGTAACGGCTGGCCTGACGCCGGTCGCCCTGACGGACGTGGGCTACCAGACGGCGACCAACACCAACCAGCCGAGTCTCACCCTTACGGCCCTGACACCACTGCCAGCCCGGACGCTGGACCGCTACACCGGGTTTGTAGGCAGCGACATAGTGACGGGCAACCGCTACGAGCTCAGCATTGCCGGAGTAGTCAGTAGCTACACAGCGCAGGCCGGCGACACCGCAACGATCGTGGCCAAGGCGCTGGGCCGTTCGGGTAGCAGCTTCACCGTTGAGGTGGCGACGGGCGGCGTTGTCTTTGCCCGCTCGTTTCGGGGCAATGCCTACCGGGGCCCCGACCACGTAGCACCCATTGCTCTTACCCAGAAAGAGCGGCCCCTCGGCGGGCCCTGGATTGCGGAACTGGTTATTCCAATGGGGACAACAGGCACCTACAAACTGGCCTGCGGGTCGGTGCGCTCATCGGTGCGGCTGTCGGTGGGCAATGCGTACGTGCTTCAATCAGACACTTCCCTGGTGCGCTGGTCGACATCCGAAGCCGAAGACAACCTGACGTGTCAGCTTCGACTGCCCGTTTGTCTGTCGGTCGATCGGCTGCAACAGAGTGAAACGAGCTACGTGGATCTCTCGGGCCTTCAGCGGCGCAACCGGGCAACGGGCAGGAAAAGCAGCGTACTGACCACGGCCTCGCAGTCGGCTCAGTTTCACCGGGCCATGTGGGCGCTCTTGAAATCCGACACCATCACCATCGACGGCGCCGACTGGCAACAGCAAGGCGAGTACAGCACTACGGACGGGACGCCACCCAACTACCGGGGGCAGGGGCGTTGCACGCTACTGGCTACCCGGCAGGCTGAAACGCGCGCGTTGTGGGCAGGGACTTCTATCTCAGCATCAACCAATTACGCTAGTATATCATGGCTAATCGGCGCGAATGGTCTGTCGCTGTGGGTCAAGGGGTATTCCTTTGAGGGAGAACTACGGGAAGGCTTGCAGTTTCCGGCCGGAGAGTATCAACTGCGCATCGTAACAGGTGCCGATCCGCTAACGCTGCGTATTGATCGGGCTAGTGGCGAAACGGCGCTGTATACGCTCTGGCCACAGACGACCAACCGGCTGCGCAATGTGCGGTTTGAGCCGGGGGTTAATCGCGTTGCCATTGCCACGATCGCCAGTGCGCTGCTGACGACCTCGGCAACGACAGCCTACAGCGAACCGGAAGCCGTACTACTAGACGTACCCGAGACAGTGATCATATCTGATTTTAACGACGACTTTAACAGCGATTTCCAATAATGAGAGCATTAAACGTATTCCGAACGTGGGTAGCCGCCACCTTCACCACGGCGGGTAACATTACCGGGCCGGAGATCAACGAGGCGCTGATTGATCTGGCCGATAACATCGAAGCCAGGGGGGCACTGGCACCTGACGTCAACGGCAATGTGGGAATTGGCACCACGACACCGACTGAAAAACTGGACGTGGTAGGCAACGTGCGCGTTACGGACCGGGTACGGTTTCCGGCTACGGTGCAACAGAGGCGTGTCGAGTTGTATCCCGGCACCGATGATCACCAGTGGTATGGCTTCGGCGTCAACACCAATGTGTTGCGGCATCAGGTACCCTCAACGACCGGCAGCCACGTTTTTTATGCTGGACTGAACGCGGCAACCAGTGTTGAACTGATGCGCATCCGGGGGAACGGCGACGTAGAAATACCCGGTACGGCGGTGCTGGGTGGGCGACGGGTTCAGAATACGCACCTGATCTCGGACAGTGCCCCGTACACGGCCTCGCTCTCGACGCTCAACTTCAACACCCTGACCTACCCCTGTGAACTCTGGGTCGAAGGCAACGCGGGCAGTGGGTCGCTGGCACTGGGTTCCCCCGGTGCTACCATTACCGGCTTGGCTATTTATGGCCACGTCCGGGTCACGACCTCACGCGATGGGTTTGTGTTGCAGGAATACTTCGCCACGGACGGGCAGTACGCCTACCGTCAGCAGTTCCCGGGTGTAGCTACGACGGGCCAGTTTTCAAGCTGGTTCAGCTACCGGGGCACCTTCACGGTAGGTGGCACCCCATCCGCGACTATTGGCGCTGGGCTGGGGTCCGCTGGTACCCGAACGGCGGGCTTTGTGGCAGGCAGTATCAACACGGCGGGTCGCATTCAGTTGGTAGTGGGCACCTCACCCACGGCAGGGGCAATACTGGCCACTGTTGCCTTTTCATCGGTTCAGGGAGCCGCCCCCAAGTCCATCCAGTTGCAGCCGATGAATTCGCTATCTGCCGCGCAGGTAGCCAGGGTGTTCGTAGATAACCTGACCACGACTGGTTTTGAAATCCGCTCATCAGATGTGGCCCTAACGGCTTCCTCAACGTACCTGTACGCCTATACCGTCATTTTCTAGCCACCTACTTCGCCTACCTACCTCCATGCACAACACAGACAGAATTCAGGTACCTATTTCGCCCGCTCCCTACACCGGGCACGGCCGGGCAGCCAAGCACCGGTTTTTCGGGGTAACGGCCGACCTCAACATGCTGCAACAGGTCGACGTGATTCATGTCAACCCGCAGGGCGTACCCATACATGAACTCATCGATGCCGATGCGTCGCTGACCGATGAGCAAAAAGAACTCGCCAAGGCGCAGTACCCAACGCGGGCGGTCAGTAAAACCACCGACGGCGCATTCTGTGACCCACAAACCGGGGCCATCGTAGCAGAGAAGACACCTGGTGCGGTTCCGCAGCGTGAGTTTTTCCAGAACATTACGGTAGCCCAGATGATGGCTATGACGGGTACGACGACTGCCAGCAGCTTCGCACAAGTGCTGTATACGATGCTGGCGGGTGAGATTCAAAAGATTGACGCAAGGGGGGGATTGTAATGCTGGCCATCACACGCACGGCAAGCGAGTACGCGATCGCTGTTCAAATCGAGAGCAAAGCCGAAAAGCGCGACCAGTTTCGGGTTGCTCAGACGCTGCGTGTCGAATTGTTCGACGGCCGGATCGTAGCCATACCAGCGGGGTTTGTGACGGATTGCCACTCAACGCCACCCTGGACACAATCGTTACTGCCTGCCTACGATACTCGCACGGCACTGGCGGCGATTGTACACGATTACCTGTACATGCACTGGGAGCGTTACGAGTCCGAGGCAGGAATACTTGAACTTCATCGTGACCTAATGGGCAGAGAACGTAGATACGCCGACCGCTGCTACCTCGATCTGATGGAGCGGTTTGCTCCGGGCTACTGGCGTAACCAGATCTATTACACGGCAGTCCGGTTATTCGGCGGCTGGAATTGGAGCGCGTACCGAAAACAAGCGAAATGAAGACACTACAAATAACGCCGGGGCAGATCGCCAATTATGCATTTACCTCAAAAGGGTGGAACGGCTTACTGGCGACCTACACGCTGACGGCGGCCCTGATTTCATTGGCTGATGCAACACTAGCCACCGTACAGGTTGGCTCGGGCATTCTCCGAACTGTCGACGACCAGGGAGAAGCGGGCTTTCTGGTCACCTTTACCGGTGAGCAGACACAGCACGTATCAACCGGCACCCGGCTGGTTGTCAAACTGGAAAAGGCAGGCGAAACGCCGATCGAAGTCATTGTTCAACTACAGATCCAAACCCTGCTACTGGTATGAGCAACCTACTACAATTATTCGTTGAGGGTGGGTTGGTGCTGCAACTGGTCGCTACCGACCGGGTTGTCAGTATCGATGCCAGCCAGGTACAACAGGCAGCCAGTGAGGCAATCGAGGCGACGGCGACGGCCGCAGAGTCAGCCGATGCGGCCAGCGGGGCAGCGGTGGCAGCGATGGGCTACGCCGATAGTGCGAACGCCTCGGCCGGAATAGCAGTTAATGCGGCGACCTCGGCCAGTGGATCGGCGAGCAGTGCCACAACGGCCAAAAACAACGCGGTAGACTCAGCGACCAGCGCAACCAATTCAGCGACCTCGGCCAATGCCAGCAAAAACGCTGCGGCTCAGTCAGCGACCAATGCGGCTACGTCGGAAACCAACGCAGGCAGCTCAGCCACGGCAGCAGGCACGTCGGCTACCAATGCAGCCAACTCGGCCACGGCCGCTAATGCCAGCAAGGTAGCAGCCGCTACCAGTGAAACCAACGCGACTAACAGTGCAACAGCGGCCCAAAACAGCGCCAACATAGCAGCGAACGCAGCGTTGAACCGAACCGTTGTGGCGGGCAATATCAGTACATCATACGCGATCGATTTGTCGCTGGCTGACAATACACTCCTGATCGCTACGCTGACGGCCAACACGACGCTGACCATTTCGGGCGCAGCGGCAGGCAAAACACTAACGATCATTCTGACGCAGGGCGGTGCTGGCGGGTTTACGATGACCCTGCCCACGGCCTGTAAAACGCCCGGATCCGCAGCAATCGACTGGAATACGGCAGCCGGCACAGTCAATCTGTTGAGCATGATCTGCGCTTCTGCTACCTACATCGTCACAACAAGCGTAAAAATATGATACGGGGGATACAGGGTGTGGTTGGTCAGTTTACGCCAAGTCTGAATCTGGATTTTACAAAAGGGGTTATGCCGTCCGGTATGACCTACACCCGTTCGGGCGTGGCTACGCGGGTGAACGCATCGGGCATACTGGAAACGGTTTTAGCCAACGTACCCCGATTCGATTACGACCCGGTTACGCTCCAGCTGAAGGGGCTGCTGATCGAAGAAGCCAGAACCAACGTCCTGTTGCAATCAGCTACACTGGCCAGCCAAAACGTTACTGTTACGGCGCAGGTGTATACGCTCAGCTTCTACGGAACGGGCAGCATCACCCGGTCAGGTACCAGTACAGGTACGTTGTTGGGTAGCGGCACAAACGCTAGGGTGACGGTAAGTTTCACGCCCACGGCCGGTACATTAACGCTGACGGTATCGGGCAGTGTAACCAGTGCGCAACTGGAAGCGGGCAGCTTCGCCACCTCCTACATTCCGACCACAACGGCGGCGGCAGTACGCGGGGCCGATGTGCTGACGATGCCAACCGCTGGCTGGTACAACGTCAGTGAAGGTACGTTTCTGTGCCGCTTCACCGTCGATGCCGCAGGTGTCGACATACGACCATTAACGGTCAACGACGGGACCAATAACAACCGAATGGTCATTCAGCGAAACAGCAGTAACCAGTTAGTAGCGTTTGGGGTAAGCGCGGGCGTCAATATTGCCTTCTCGTCGGTTGGGGTCAGTGGCCTGACAACCGGCGCGATGGCTGGCGCTATCGCCTACAAGGTAAACGATTATCGATTAGCCGTCAATGGTACCGTGCTATCTCCATCGGCCAATACGGCACCGCCTCCTGTCGTCACTACACTCACCCTTAATACGTCGGGTGGTCGTTTTTGGCATACACGTATCGCCTACTGGCCTACCCGTCGCCCCAACGCGTACCTGCAATCAATCACCGTTTAATTCGATCAGACAATGGCATTCACCCCAACTACAGTAGACCAGTTCAAGGCCATTTGGCCGTATCTAAGCCAGGAACAACTAGCGGGCTATCTGGCCGATGGTACCCTGCGTTCGGTAGTCCACGCGACGAACGTGCAGCAGGTACTCGGCTCAAGCTACAGCGGTCAGGCAGCCGTCAGGCGGGTGTACGTGTTTGGCCCAGATGACATTGAGGCCAATATCGTAGGCGAACACTACGGCTGGGCACATATCGAAAATATTGCCCCCGTCCACGTGTACCGGACCATCGGGCTGGGTGTGCAGATCGATTCGCGCATTCAGGCGGCACTCGTAGCTACCAATGACGGCGTATTTCCCCCGATTCTGCCACCGACAGCAGGGGCGTAGTTCTTTTAGTACTGGTGGGTATCAAAAGCCTGTCTGCACCTGCGGGCAGGCTTTTTTGTGGGTAATGCGTTTACTCTGATTGTCAGCCAATTGCCTGTATTATACAACTGGTTTCGGCGCGATGACTACCCGCCCCCCTGTTCAGTCTGCCAAATTCGGGCATGCTCAGAGCGATCATACTAGCAGGCTTCTACAACAATTCGACGTCAGTGACCGTCGATGTGGCTGGCGTTGCACCCGGTACGACGATTCTGATCTGTCGCGGTGAGTTTATCATAGGCTCGGCGGTAGTCGTGACGCTCAACGCAGCGCTGGTCATTCCGGTGCTGGCACTGGGTACGGGCGACATTATCCAGGCATCGATTGGTGTGCGGGGTTCAGGCTCAGGCATCCCGGTTCGGGTACTCAGCTCGAGTACATTACCGACAGGGTGGCTGACACCTACGACCATTCGCGTAACCAACGCGGGCGGTACCACCACGGATTACACGGCAGCGCAGTACCTGGCGGCATTCGGTCAGCTACCCGCTGATGTGTATGACCCGATCGAGGCAGGTTTAGCCCGGGTGCCTGCCAACTACGAGCAAGACCCAACGCTCGACACAGTTGATTTCGATCTGCAAATCAGCCAGCAGCCCGGTCAGACGACCATCACCGTACTACCACGCAGCAGCGACGTGCTACTGGTTGGCTGGAATGGAGCAACGCCCTCAACGGCTGCACCACTCACCATTACAACGGGTGCCACGGTATCGGTAACGGTGCGTCGGGATACCGATAACCTGACGGCATCGCGCACCCTGTCGGTGTCGGTGCTGCCGTCAGGCGTTTCGGGTTCGGGTGCCATCAAGGCACTTGCTTACCGGTGGTATGCCAATGGCCTGCTTCGCCTGTTTGTCAACTCGGCCAGTCCGGTCGAGGTCGCTATTCCCGGACTCGCAGGCGGTGCCTATCAGGCCGGTACCAGCTACGACACCAATTATTGGGAAGTAACGTGGTCCGGCACGACAGCAGCGGGTACCTACACGGCTACGGCTCGGGTGATTGGCGAAACCAACCCGGCCAATTACTACACACTCGTATTCACAATCTGATGAAAAAGCAAGCTGAAGAACAGGCTACTGAGCCCGTCTACGTAGACACGCTGATTTCAAGCAACGCTGACAGCGGTGTTGTGGTGATCAAAACCGACCGGCCCGACGGTAGCCAGGTGCGCGTTAGCCTACCCGGTCAAACGATCAAGGCCACCGTAAACGGCGGGCAAATCTGGGTAACCGGAACCAGCGGCCACACGGTACACATCGTCGGCGTCGAGGCTATTGCCGACTAACGAATCCGTATCCGGCGGGGTAACGGGCCGCTGTAACACTTTCAATTCAACCAGTAAAAATGTCTAAGATTCAAGACGTGATTGCCGATCCCCTCGGCCTGGTACCCGGCCCTAACCGGATGCCACAACCCGGCGTTAAGCGCCCAAAATCCAATTTTCTCGCTGTTGCACTGGTTGCGGCTGGTGTAATCCCTGCTTTTGGCACGTCCTGGACGCCACCCGGTGGAACAGCTGGCGCGTTAACGGCGGGCAACTTGGTATCGGGCATCAAAGCCTTATGCTACAACGGGCAAGCCACATTCCTGGGTGACGGTCAGGTCAACGGCAAGCGGGGTGCGTTCTCTGAGTTCCAAGAGGCCTATAACTACGGCTCACGGACGAAGGCACGACCAACAGGCTTTGGCGATACGACGTACTCGTTTGACAACCGCGACCAGTACCTCAACGTCGAGTTCTTCAACCAGTTGCGGAGCGCACAGACGCCGTACGACATCTTCGTTTTCACTGATTTCAGTGTCGAAGTAATTCGCTGGGCCGATCATACGCCCGTTTACGGTGAGATCAAAAACACGGTCGAAGGTGATGTTAAAAAGGATATCCCCGGCTCGTTCAGCATCATGATCACCAGCGAAGGCGAGATCCCACCTGTGTTCGGTATCAGCAAAGCCACGCTGCTCAATGACCTGAAATTCACGATGACAGCAGCCGTAACGGGTCTGGTCGCCGTAGCCGGTGCCACCAACACGTACACGCTGGCTGCTACGACGCTGGGCGTACTGACGCCAACGCTGGGACAGGCCTTGCAGGCGGGCGGGTTGAAGTACAGCATCTTCTCGAACATCTCGGACGATGTGCCAACCGCGCAGGTAACGACCGTCAACGCAGCGACTGGCGTGGTCAACATCGGTACCACGCTGCCAACAGGTACGTATCGGTACACGCTCGTTGTCGAAAACACGACAGGCGTCACCGGTTCATTCACTTTCACTGTACAGAAAGCCTAGTAAGGCCGATTGATTTATGCTTGACTATACCCGCGACATTCTGCCGTATCTGGAAGGGACTGGACCCCGACACGCCTATTATGAGGCGTCGAAGGCTCACCGTGACCGGATACGGCAGGTGTTTCGGCGTAGCTACCCGGTATACCTCGACCTGAACCGGCCGAAGGAGTCGACGGCCAGTAAGAACTACCGGAAGGTCGTTTACAAAAACCCGTTTCGTTCACTCCGGAGCCGGTACATTGACACGCTCGGCTACATTCCCCAGGCTGACGATTTTGCGGTTGTGTTTCCCGCTCAGGAAGAAACGCAGACCGACACACTTGAGAATTACTGTTCATCCGGTTTCTCGGCAGACGGAACACTCGATGAGTGGTTCTGGCGCCGGGTACGTCCCTTGTACGTGCATGATCCTAACGCAGTATTGTTGGTACTGCCGTTGCAACAGCCAGGCTCCGATATGGAGCGGGTTGCACCAACGGCGGTACTAATTCCCTGCGACGGAGTATGGCAGCACAAAAAAGGCCGCTTTGCCGTGCTTGAATTGCCACAGCGAAAAGACGAGCCAAAACGGTTGGCATTCGTTGATCACGACAGCTATGCGATTGCCACGCTGGTAGCAAAAGAAATAAACCCAGCGACCAGCCTGCCAACCTACAGTTGGGCGGTGACGGGCATTGGCATCAACGAGGAAGGTCAGCCGATCTGGCGACCAGCCCTACATGGTTGCCCGAAAATGCCTGCGATGAAATTAGGCAAGCTCCAAGAAGAGGAAGCCGAAAAGATCAACGCGAAAGGTGCTTACGAATCCGTTTCTGCCAGCAACACGGCGGGCATTGATCCGGATGAGGAATATTATGAGTCGTCGTTGTCGCCTGCCCTGGCGCATATTGAAACGGCGCAACAGATCGAGTCTGACCTGGCCGTTGAGCGCAACCTGCACGTATCGTCGCAGGAATGGCGCTATACGACTAAGGGATGCCCGGATGAGAAAAAGGGGGGCGACGATCAGTGTATCGGCGGGACCAAAGTTATTCGCGATGCCAATGGCGACCTGAAAGACGTTATTGTCTGCCCAACCTGCAAAGGCCACAGCAACAACCTGTCGATGTCGGGCACCGAGATAATCGGCGTGACACCGCCATCTGCCACCTCATTTGCCGACGAAAGCAGGCCATCAAATTTGCCGATTCCCCCAGGCGGGTTCATACCGCGCAATATTGATGCGCTGAATGCTTTCGTCAAGGAATACGAGCGGGTAAAAGCTGAAGCGTACGCGGTGATTGATATGCAGTTTCTGGAAACCACGCCAACGACGGCAAGTGGTACCAGCAAACGCTACGATCGCGAAGAGCTATATAGAAAGCTCAATACTGAAGCAGCGCACCTATGCACGATTGAGCGGTTCGCTTTTTCGTGGGTCGGTTATCAGCGGTTTGGGGCCAGTGTTACCCTGCCCGTTGTCATTGAGCCGATCCGGTTTTCGCTGGAAAACGCCGAACTAACCCGCGAAGAGCTGGTCGAAGCCGTTGATAAGTCGTTTGACTCCAACCTGCGTAAGCCACTGGAGAAAAAGCTGATCAGCTACCAGTCGGGCGAAGACTCGAACTACTACCGGCGCTATGAACTCCGTGAGCAGCTTGACCCCTACCCAGGCGTCAACAACGAAGAGAAGCTATTCATCTTATCGGCGCAGCGCATTACGCTCGAAGCGGGTTCTGAGGCGTTGCAGCTGACGACTGAAGAGGTTTGGTTGAGCATCCTGTTCGATGGCCTGCTCAACGAGCAGTTGCGTACGATGGGCGAAGCATTCTGGTCGCTGAAGCTGGACGTGCAGTACACGAAATTGCTGGAAGCAGCCCGGAAGCGGGTAGGCAAAATAGCCGGCCCGGTGCTAGACCCGGTAACGGGTAAGCCTATGGTTGGCGGCATGACACTTACGCCACTGGTTGACGTGAAAAACGCAGATCAGCTATCATGAACGAGGTAGACAAACTGCTGGCCGAAATGGACGAACTGGACACGTGGATCACCGTGACGCTGGCTGACCTATTTGACCGTACGCGGAACTGGCTGGATTTGCTGGGTGCCGATCTGCTGGGCTGGCTCGATAGTCTGGCCGCTGACATTACACCATCGGGCAAGCTACGCAGTCTGATGAACTGGCTAAGTGGGCTGGGCGACTTTGGCATCGAGGGCATTGCGCGCTGGGTGACTGATACGCTGGCCGGGGCAACCCAGAAGCTGGTGAAGTATTTCTCACTGCTGATCGGCAAACCCTATGTGGCCGGAGCCAACCTGACGCGGCTCGAACGGCAACTAGAGCTACAGGCTACAGGCGTCGTTGGGGCGCAGATTGGCTTGCACGTCCGGGAGTCGCTGACAACGCAGCTAGGTAATGCCGTACTGGCCCGGTTGGACGTAACGGGCCTACGCGGTATCGGTACCGACATTCTGGGCAGAGAAAGTACGGCGTTTCGTCAGGTGACCAATACGATCGAAGAGGTCGTACTGACCTACGTACGGGCCTGGACGGATACGGCAGCGACTGGCCTGAAGCTCACTCACTGGTACTACATGGGTACGCAGATCGCCACGACACGCGACTTCTGCCGGCAGCGGTTAGGGCGAACGTACCTAAAAACCGAAGTCGAAGCATGGGCTGACTTGACCTGGTCGGGCAAGATGATCGGCACAACGAAAGAAACCATTTTCTGGTACGCAGGCGGCTATCGGTGCAGACACCGACTGTTGCCCGTCACCAAACGGGTATACGACTTTCTATTAACTAAACAAGTACAAACCAATGGCTAACAAGAAGCTGAGTGAAATGAAACCCTCTGACGAGGTAACGGTAGAGTTGGGC
Organism: Fibrivirga algicola; assembly: GCF_011742925.1. GTDB lineage: Bacteria > Bacteroidota > Bacteroidia > Cytophagales > Spirosomataceae > Fibrella > Fibrella algicola. The sequence goes on along the minus strand of NZ_WAEL01000001.1, from coordinate 1,033,393 downwards.
GCGATTTCGAGCACCCAAAACGGCAAGGTGGTCACCAACGAAAAGGCCCGCAAAGCTTTCATGACGAAGGCGGCTTACGACGAACTCGCCAAGGAACTTGACGGAGAAGGCTATAGCCCACTTCTCAGCCGCACAGTGTCGCTATTAGGCACGGTGAAATACAGCAAAGAGAAGGATGACCTCGGTAACGCAATTCAGGTGCCTGGCCTCGGTGACGCGATTGTAGCTGACAACATCAAAGAGGAAGAAGAGCCAGCGGCCTAGTCTTTCCGACGACCACCACAGTACCACATTACCACTACATACGAATAACTGGCAGGCATTGCCTGCAAACACACAATGAAACTCAAGGACTTTCTTGAAAAACAGGCGGGTAAAGTTGGCAATGCCATCGATGCCGCAAAACTCACTGCCGAACTGGCAAAAGTCGCTGACATCGACATTGACGATGATGTGGCCAACGCCATCGACAACAATCTGATTACCGAATCGGAAGCCGAGAACCGGCCAACAATTAAGGGAACGCTAACGGCTCGGGCCTTAAACGGCATCGATTCGCTACTGAATCCCGTACTGGCTGACTTTCTGGAACCGGACGAAATCGAATCCCTGAAGGGTGACAAGATGACGACCAAGAAACTGGTCAAGCTGATTGAAAAAGTAAAAGGGCTTAAGACGCAGGGTGCTACACCAGGCGAAGCGGCCAAAACCATCAGTGATCTGAATGCGGAAATTCTTCGCATTAAGCAGGAATCGGAAACGAAGGAAACGACGCTGAAAGGCCAGTTTGCCCGCGACCGCTTTTACGACAAATTAACGGCAACCATTACCGGACGCGCCGACGTGATCGATACCGTGAAAGAAGAAGATGGCCTGCTGGCGATCAAAGCTTTTGAGCGTAAGATCGATTCAGTGGGCGGTGTTCTCGACGTAACAACAGGCAAGATCATGCGCAAGGATGATACAACGGCTGAGTTGTTTGTCGCCAACAAACCAGCATCGGTCGCCGACTTACTGGAGCAGTCGCTCAAAGAAAAAAACTACCTGAAAGTCTCCAATGCGGCACCGACTACCATAGTCGAGATACCGGGCAAAAAGGCTGAGCAGGGCGAAGAAACACCAGCCCAAAAGAACGCCCGGGAGCGGGCTGAACGGCGGGCTGAGAATCAATAACACAACCGGCAGCAATGCCTTAAACACGCAACACACGTGGCAAACGGAATTAACTTGAATTTGGCGCGCATTGCTGAAACGGCTATCGCCCGCACGATTAATAACGGTCGTCGGTTCTCGACCAATGGTTTTTTGCAGGCAGCGCGTAGCCCCCAAAATGCCGAATTGATTACGGACATGAATCCCCGTAATGCCAACAATGACGGTCGGTTGTCGGTCGATCAGACAGGGTCTACGCCAACGGCGCAGGTTCGCCTGAGCTACCGGCCAATGGTCGACATGACCGTTGACACGACCCGCGCCGTTGCTGGATCGAGTGGCACCACGCCCACGGCAGCTACCTCGCTGCTTGTGAACTATGCCCTGCACCGGGAGCAAAAGCACAAGTACGGTGTGATGGATATGCTGGGACTGGAAAAGGCGGCTGAGACGTACCTGACGAACCCGTCTGAGTTTACGCCCAAAGTGAAAGGCTTCTCACTGCTCAGCAATATGGGTGATGAAATCTGCCGCAAGATTGACCCGCTGCTTCAGTCAGTCAATACGGCTGTCGGTACGGCACTGCTGGCCGCTGCCGGTGGTAATCTCATGATTGGGGCGGCGTCGCCCGCCAACCTGGCAGTACCTAACGTGAACGGTTTCAAGGCTGACGGTTCGTTGCATACCGACTTTTACGACTGGCTGAAAAACCTGCGGGTGATTCACAACATCGCCGGCCGTCTGATCGTAGTAGGTGGCTTGAAGCCGCAAACGTGGTTCAATCGTAAGGGTATTGCTTCGGCTGCCTCGCTCGGCTACGATTACGAGAAAATGATGGAAGACCTCGACGTAGAATTCTACTACGAGCCTCGCGTCGACGTGTTGTTTGGTACCGATCAGGTCTGCGTGATCGAAGCGGGTGCATTCTGCTTTGAGTCGTGGCTGGAACACGCTCCGCTTAACGAGGGCGGCGTCATTCCAATGGAAGAACACAACAACACGTACTTCGGCAACTGTGACGTGAACATCGCGCAGAGCATGGCGCCTACGTTCGGTCTGGAAATGGATTTGCGCGTTGAGCAGCTTCTGAGCACGGCGGCATACCCAATTGTGAACATCATTCCATCGATCAAGTTCGGCGTGTTTGCCCGTCCTGCGGGCCTCATCAAGAACTATGGCGGCTGGGAAACGCACACCGGCATTTTCCGGGCGAAGCTGGTAACGGCGGCGTAGGCATCAAACTGACTGATTCACCTAAAAAGAGCCAGCCGCAGGCGCAACCGTCGGTGGCTGGCTCTTTTTTTCTCCTTACATCTACATGAACCCATTTCGCCACGTCCGATTACTGGCCCTGCTGCTGATCAGCAGCATCAGTTTTGCCCAGCAAACTGTCAGCAGCAAAGCCGACGGCAATGCCACGGTTATTACCATTACCGCACCCACGCAGACCATTACTGTACGCGTTGAAAACGCAGCTGCAGCCGTCGTTGCGCCCGTCGATGCCGTCAGCGTCGAGGCTACTAAACCCGTAACCAAACCGGTCGTTATCGTGCCGGAGCTAAACGTTCAGCCGGTAACTACGGGCTTTACTGATCACAAGGTACCAACCCGGCGCTGGCTGGGTTTGGGTCTGATGCTGTTCAACCAGCAGGCCGACGGCAGCATGACAGCTGACGATCAGGAGCTATTAACCTACTCGGCGCAAAAGGGGGCCAACTACGTGCATGCCTCGCTGGACTGGAACCGGGCCGAACCGGCAACGCTGGCCGATGGACAGTACGACTTTCGGCTCTACGATGATCTGCTGGCCAAGGCAGCCGCCAACGGGCTAAAGGTGTGGTTTAGAATCGCGATGGCACGCTCGGACAATAGCAACAAGCAGCGATCGGGCAAAGCCTTCATCGACGAGAGCGAAATGATTCGCGACCTGCAAGGGCGGGTCTGCAACGATGCCGGCGCCTACATGGGGTCATTCGATTCTGAAGGCTTTCTGTCCAAAGTTGACGGCTTCGTGACCGCAGCGGTTCGCCACGTGCAGGCCAGCCCGTACGCGAACGTCGTGCTGGGCTTCTCGCTGGTAACCAATGTTAGGCAGGAAGGCTGCTTCCCGATGGACAACCAGATCAACGGGGCAGGCTACCAGACAACGTACGATTTCTCGGATGCTTCGCTAGCCGTGTTCCGGGAGCGGTTACGGGCCAAATACAACTCTGTCGGTTCGCTCAACAAGTCATGGGGAGCCAGCTACGCCAATTTCGACCAGGTGCAGTTTCCAGCCGTATCGGGTGAGGGGCATTTGATCTCCTTCTTCAGCAACGCGCAAAAAGATTTGTATAGCCACAGAGAGCAGTCAATCGCTAATCTGGCTAACCGGTTTGATAAAACAGTCAAGGCCGTATCAGGCAAGCTCTACACGGCGACCGAGTACGGCAGCCTGTTTGATCCGCTGTCAATTGCCCGGGGCACTATGACCATTGCGCCACTCATCGATGCGGATGGCATCAAACAAAACGATCAGCCCAACTACGACCTGCGGCGGTCGGTCGCGCTGTCACTACGGGACTACAGCCCGCGCCGGTTTGCGGCTACAGAGGTTGACGGCAACTGGCACGACCTGAGCGAGCAAATCTACCAGATCGAAGAGTTCTACCGGGCCGGCGGTTCAATGGCCTGTATCCATCAGATATACCCACCCGGCAAAGGGGCCGCTGAGGCAAAGCCACGGATCACCAATATCCTGACGCCTGCGATCGTGGCATCGCTGAGTCTGCCCGTCAGTAATAGCTACCAGGCAACGTATACAGTGGATTGGGCACGACTGGTCAACGATACGTGGATGAATGGCCAGAAACAGGCCTTTCCTGAGTTCAACGCAGCCACCGAAAACGGCAGCAAGCGGGTTCGGATCGTCATTAAAAAGTAACGCGTACCGGTGTTGGTCAGCCTCCCAATGCCGGATATCTAACCATATGAGATCTTCACTTCATGCCTCCGACTCTGTCAGCCCTCGGGCAACTGTGGGCCACCATTCTAAAGTTAGAGGTGATCTACCTCTACGGATTTCTATCCCTACTGGGCGCAGCGTATGCGCTGGGTAACGACGAGGTAGGCCTGTGGCGCAAATGCCGGGCCATTGTCGGGGGGTGGGTGTTTGGCTTCCTGATCGCTTCGTCGGTCATCAAATGGCAAACGCTCGACATCTGGTCAGCCTTACTCTATGCGGTGGGCGGTTTGATTGGCCACTTGCTGGCTGACACCTTCCTCGATCTACTACGATATGCCCGGGCGAACAGGCTCACGGTCGGGTTCTGGATCTGGAGCCAATTTAGAGACATACTGATTGAACAACTCAACGTAATCCTGAAACGAATTGGAACAAAGACTACGAAACCAACCGACAACGAATCATGAATTACCTCGTGTATGCAGCGGGTGCCTTTTTATTGGCTGCCACGCTATCCGCAGGCATTGAGCTACAGGCCGTGCGCGTCCTGCTGGTCATTTTTGCCGTTACGCTTGCCCTGTTGCATCATTTCGTCAGGGGCCGCTCACGCGCCTATCGGACTACTGAGTTTCTGTTACTCATGGTCACTGTCCTAATACTGGGTACGTCCTACGCCCTGCCAAATGACTATAAAAACCTGTGGATTCTGTTTCTGCTGGCGCTAGTCATTCACGGCGTTAGTGCGCTGGTCTTCTACTGGAAAAGCCTGTCAGGCACCGTCGGCGAACGGGCGCAGGGAGAAATCAAAAAGACGCTGCCCTGGGTGCTGCTCGGCTGTGCAGCCCTGCTCATCGGCCTGCACTTTATGTTTCCCCCGAAACCAGCGCCACCCGCACAGAAATCGCAACCAACCCGGGCGGAATCAAGACTTGATTCGCTCAATAGACTCAATCCGTAAATGAGACTTCGCCTCAATCCTTTCGCCTTCGCCCGGTTTCTGCTGGGCCTGTTTGTAGTGGGCACCTTGCTGCTGGCCTTTTCCGCTAAAGCGCAGATTCCACCCTACGTACCTGACCCCATCAATCAGGTCATTCAGCTTCAGAAAGACCTCAACTTCTGCCGGTGGACACTCGAAGAAACCCGAAAGGAGAGCAAAACCGTGATTGCCGAAAAGAAGCACGAAATCGATAGCCTGACTACCGTTTCGGCCCGGCTCGATAACGACCTGACGGTAACGATGCAGGCCAACGTACTACTGGCTAACGGCGAGGTGCAGCAGCGCAACCGGGCCGATAGTTTGCAGGCACGACTCTACAAAATCGAGGGCCGTACCATCGTTGGAAAGGGGCTACGCAAAGTAGCCAAAACGGCGGCATGGGTTGGCTGGGCTGACATTATCCTGCGCACCATTCAATTCATACCGCGATGAGCAAACAATCATTCCCTGATTTCGGCCCCTGGTTGACCTACGCCGAGGCAATCCGGTCAGATACAGCCCGACGCAAAGGCATTGCCAACGTGCCCACTGCTGCTCAATACGCAAGAATGAAGGCCGTGTATGACAACATATATGCGCCCTTGTGCAAGCGATTCGGCAAACTGCCTGTTAGTTCGTTTTTCCGTTGTGCTGAACTAAACAAGGCTGTTGGCGGCTCCAAGACCTCGCAGCATATGGTAGGCGCTGCGATAGATATTGACTGCGATGGCATTAAGGTTATTGGCAACAAGGCGCTGCATGCCTACATCAAAGCCAATATGTCATTCGATCAACTTGGCTTGGAATATCCGGATGCAAACGGCAATCCGGGATGGGTGCATGTTTCTTTTGTGAGCTTAGTAGAAAACAGAAAAGCCCTGTTTACGGCAACTTAATAATAGCTTTATTCTGTATCATTGGTTATATTGGAGGTATGGAAACGACCTTTATTTATACCCTTACAGATCCCCTAAACGGACAGATTCGCTACGTAGGGAAGGCTAATAATTTAACGCACAGGCGTAACCTGCACTTGCGAAAATTTGAAGGCACACGTAAGTGCAATTGGGTACGGTCGCTTATTCAAAAGGGCGAAACTCCAATTATGGAGGTGCTCGATATTGTACCAGTCGATGAGTGGCAGTTTTGGGAATGTTACTGGATAGCCCAAATAAAGGCGTGGGGCTATCAGCTTTACAATGGTGATAATGGGGGGCTTGGTAGTGATCGCTTGTCAGTCGCAACGAAGGCGCAAATATCAAGGGTGTTGGCGGGGAGGCCTAACAAGGCACTACAAAAGCAGGTTGCACAATATGACTTACAAGGCAACTACATACAGACCTTTGCCTCATACCAAGAAGCGGCCAAATCTTTCGGAGGGAGTCATAGCAATATTTGCAGAGTTCAGGGTAAGGGGCTTTCTACTGGGGGCTTTTTGTGGTTAAAATTTAATCAAGAGAAGCCTCCTATGATAATTGAAACCCAGTACGATTCGCGAGGGATTTACATTCAGACTCCCGAACGGCGTAAATCGGTTGGCGAAAAAACGAAGCAGCGATTGCTCGGCAGCAAGGCTTCGGAGTCGGCGAAGCTAAAGATGAGTTTAGCTAGAATGGGTAAGTCTCCCGCCAATAAAGGAGTAAAGCCGACGCCTGAACAGATTGCAAAAAGCAGGGCAACTTGTACAACAAAAGTCATCATTGATCAATATACCATAACAGGCGAGTTCGTTCGCCAATGGGATAGCATAAAGGAAGCATCGGTGAATACCGGAATTGCACGAGCCTCAATTAACAAAAACATTAAAGGGAGTAGCAGACATGCAGGGGGCTTCCTATGGAAACATGCCAAGTAATCGGTCGCGCCTATTGATAATTAGTAAAAGGTTAAGGGTTTGAACAGCAAAAGCCGGGTCGTGATGAATCCGGCTTTTGTATTATAAGGTAGACTGATATTTCTCAGCGCACACGTAGATTTACCGAACAACCTTTAACACCTATCTGTATGGCCAAAATAGAAGCCTTCGTTCAACGAGTACACGATATTATTGTTTCAGCACCTTGGGATGCTCTACCATTTAATTCAATTGATGGAGACGAGGGTCGATATAATTACGCCGACTTCGCGAGATTTAAAGTGTCAGGGTTGTCTGCGATAAAATCAATTTATGGCGTAAACGATCAGTATTATATAGCTTTTACAGAGGGCTGTAAAGAAAATCGAGAGAGAGACTTGAGTACCGGATTAGGAATATTGAGAGCCATTCTCACTGAACTTCAGAGGGGTTATATCGACACTATGAAGGGGCTGGTCTCTGCTGAACTTTTTTCTGATTTTATGGAAATGGCTTCGCATTTACTAGTAGAAAATTACAAAGATCCTGCTGCAGTAATTATTGGGAGTGTCCTTGAAGAGCACCTTCGCCAGTTGTGCCTAAAAAATGGCATCGAATTAGAGCAGGCTTACCCAAATGGGAAGTCAAACCCAAAAAAAGCTGACACGCTCAACAATGAGCTAGGATCAAAAGAAGTCTATAATTTGAGTGACAAGAAACAGGTGACAGCTTGGCTTGGCATTCGAAACGATGCAGCACATGGTCACTATGATCAATACAACTTGCCTACTATAAAGAATATGCACGAAGGGGTACAGTTGTTTATGACCCGAAATCCTGTTTAAACCAGTACTGATTCTCGTTGTAAGTCAAGTAATCGGTAGATCATTCCTGACACTACAATCGCCACAACCAACCACGGCAATACCCGGTCTACCCACTTGGGCACAAACGCCAACTATAATGCCCGGTATGGATTGTAGCCATTATCGAACAGGTAATCGTCAGCTTATCAGGTCGGGTGCAGTTTCATAGGGCAACAACCAATATATGACCAATATGAATTAAGGCTATTCGTCTAATTTGGGCCTAATTCTCTTGCCTAGATAATCAGATCCAGTGTGGCGAAAAGATTTGGGGATTGATTTAACCCTCATCTCATATACTTGCTGCCATTGAGCTTGAACCCCTAAAGAGGCTTTATCCGGATACCCCCCCATTGTAGTTAGCATTTCTGGCGAGGCTATAAATATAAAACTGGGAGTAATAAACACGCCGTTAACCTTGACGAGATTGGGATTTACTAGCTCAACATAAAGTACTACGTGGCCGTATTGATCAATCACCTCAACAGAATTATCGTCGTAATTTCTCTTATAATAGTTGTTAGGATTCACGGACCATTCATTATCCTCTATTTCTGCTACTATCTTTTTGTCCAAACCAATGATAGTGGTTGAAACATAAATTTTATCATCTCTAACCCTAAGCTTCACAGGCTCTATCCCATCGGCAGATATCAGTGTAGATACGTCTACACCGTCAGTAAAAGCCTTTTTCGAGTTTGTCATAGACACGCCTCCTACAACAACAGTAACCCAATCCTCGGAAGACATTTTTTTGCCAGTAGTAAGTTGGCCGTTCGTCGCCTTTTCTCTATCATTCTGAAGGGTGACTAAATTGCCAAAATAAATATTCCCGATAGCTAGTAGGGCTGTTAGTACACCTGCGATATATTGACCATAATTGCAGATAGACTGCCACGTCTCGTTAGACATTGTTATGTGGTTATAGTGTGGAGGAACAAAGCTAAGCAGGAATCTTCCGAAATAGTCGTCCGATGACATTGGCCACGCGGCCGGAGTCAAACACGACCAGCATAGAGCCATTACGACCCCGAGTGCATTTACCTGCACCGTTGCGAATAGCGGTGCAGGTAACTCCTTTTAACTCCTGATCGGTGTATCGATCGCCGAGATAGCGGTAATGGTTCATTGGGGCGGTTAACTTTGCAGTATGAATACAGATGAACTAATCGCTTATTTCGAGGGCAGACAGTTGCCCACTGGCAAAATCCGCTTTTCGAGTTTTGAATCGACCGACGATGCGGCCAATATGGTCAGGCTCAATATTGCGCGCATCAAAGCGAAAGGACAGGGAGCCGACACGGCAGCGGCAGTACTGACCCGGCTTAGAACGTACCTGGATTCGCTGTAGGCTAAGTAGATCCCGTACAGGCTGGCCGCTCACTGACTTCGCCAGCGCCCGGCATCTGATACGTTTCGGTATAATCGGGCTGGGTACGTTTGCGCCGCTTGATGCACCCACATTTAACGCAGGTAGCTGATTCGCCCCAGCCCGGTTTGCCATCCCATTTGTGGCGTTCATTGCCAGGTACTACCCTTGGCGGCTTGGCTTCGTTGAGATGGAACGTACCCAGCTCAGGTGTGTAGTAGAAGCTCATAGCGATTGCAGGTACGTTCGTTTAACCGGTGTTCCCTTCGCTTTCAGCGTCTTTTCCATTGCTGACAGAAAGTCATTTCTGTCTTTGCTGCATGTAAAGTTGAAGAACAACCGGCGACCAACGCAGGTCACATAGTTTCCGAATGAGATTTTGGCCCACAGGCGATACTCCTTCATTTGCGCCGTATTCGTGCCAACTGGCAATTCGTAGTAGCAGCCCGTTTCGATGGGTACGGGTAGCGGCTTGGCGGGTTTGACTGGCATGATCTAGGTTTCGACAACTTTGGTTTTCAATCCAATCCATTCGCCCGAAAACTGTATCAACAGAAACAGGTCGTATATGCTGAGCTCAGCCGTCGGTCGCTTGAAGACGGCACACTCAAAGCCCGCTGTACTATTGAACACATCATAGAGTAGCAGGTATTTGCCTAGTGTCAGGCTATCGCCGCCATAGTCGTCAATGGTGAACGGCTCGGGTGCAATACCGCGCATCTGGCCGCCAACCTCAAAGAGTGGGTGAATGGGCCGACCGTCAACCGTTTCCTTTTCCCATTTGCTGACGGTGTAACGATCAAACGCAACGGTGTGCAGTGGGTAATCGCTTTCAGATGTCCAGAGCAGTGGCACACCGCCAAAGCATAGAATCTGAGACAGGTAGCTGATGGCCATGTTTGGGCCTCGTAGTGCTTTGTGCATATTAACTCTTACGATTACAGGGTAGAATCTTTCGGCTCAGGTACTGGCTTTTGCCTTTGGCGCTGGTTGGTTTTCCCATCTTTCGGGGAGCGGTGGGCGGCGGTTCGCGGAAGTAGTCAGCTACGTCGTAGCACTCTTTTTCAAGGCGGGTTAACTGAGCGAACTTGATTTCTATCTGCTCAATCTGTTCGTAGTAACGCTGGCGCTCGATCGCCGCAATCTCTTCGCTCAGCATCTCGAAAACCGTTAAGCCAGCCAGCGAACAGGCAAAGCGAATCTCACTACCGATATTGCCAGCGCCGATAACGATAACGTCGCTCATTTCGGAAACTGCTGAAAGCGGATAGTTGGCGGCCACATATTCGGGTTGGTACCGTGCCGATCCTGCCCGTCATTGATGCCGATCGCTTTAGCCAGGTACGTACCCGTTTGCTTCACCCAGCAGGCCACGTCAGCGACGTAGCACTCATCGACCAGATTCTCGATCCACTTCAATTCGCAGGGCCGGTACTTGTAGAATCCGGTTTCATTGCCTGATTCGCCACCAACGATTACCCAATCCAGATTAGGCAGGTAGGGTGCCAGTGACACCGATTCCAGTAACGGCTCAGCCGATACGAAGTATTTGGCGGCTGGCACCGACAGTAGATGCGGAATGCGCTTATCGGCCGTATGTTGATAGCCTGCCGACGTACCCAGCCACACGTTGACGGGCGGCTTGCCTTCCAGCCACAGCCCTAGCCAGTAGGCCAGATTAAGCATACCGCTGTCGTTGCTCGATAAGTTACAAGCCTGCGTGTGTGCCAACTCTAACGCCTTACGGATATTCTGCGGGCGTTTGGTCAGAATCTGGTACGTCAGATATGGGGTGCGCATAATGATCGCCAATGCCTCAAGCCGAAAGCTATCAATGTCTTTGTGCCAGAAATCCGTCAGTGACGAGGTGAATATTTTGGCCTGTACTTTAGGCAGCCGTAACGGCATCTTAAACGCGCCACCTGATTTAGTCGACGTCTGCGCGACGGTCTGCGCATCAAAGGCAAACAGGCCATCGGCGCCACGGTACATGTAGCAGAATTCACATTCCGACACTTTCTGCTTTGTGGTCGGGTGCGTGTCATAGACTTTATGGCAACCTCTGGCGATGTTCCAGGTATGGTCAGTCCACGATATATTACTGTTAAGGGCCATTGGCTTGAGAGAATTGCACCTACCGACAGTGGTGCCGGTAGGTGGGTGAGGGAGTGGGTTACGCTGAGGCAGGTGTCTGCCAACCACCCTGTGGCGCTGGCTTGCGGTGCGATACCGGCGTTTCTTTCGCCTTGCCTCTTCTGGGCTTTTCGGTAGCGTCGATGTCGCTATCGTTGGCGTCGGCTTTGCGATCAGGGAATTCAATCGACGTTTGATTGCTGGTTGCCGACTTCTTACCCTGGGCTTCCAGATCATCCATCCGGTTCAGCCAGTCGCCTTCCCAAATCTGGTTGCTGGGCATGTACACGGCCAGAATGGTCGTTACGTCGATGTTGACGATTTCGCGCTCAGTCAGTGAGCCTTTCAAGTGACCCTTAACCCGGTCTGATGCTTCGCGGTCGTTGAGCGCTGGCACGATAAAGGTTTCGTATTCAGTCTTGGCCTTACCGGTAAAGGTTTCGGTCTGGTACTTGGTCTTCACTTTCCAGAATGAGTCGCCTTCCTGAAAGGCAAAAAACAGCACGTCGGTCTGACCGATGGGTACACGCTTGAGCGCCTTTACTTCCAGTTCAGTAATCCGCTTTTTTAGGTGTTCGTACAACTGCCCTTCGGCATCAGCAAACGAGACAGCCTGATTCAGATACGATTCAGTAACAGGCTTTGGCTCGCCTTCAACGAGCATGGTGTAAGCGATTTTTGATTCAATCCACATGGCATTAGTAGGGGTTAAACTGGTTGAAAACTGATTATTTGAATGGGTACATGGTGCGGCAGGCGTCGCGCACTTCTGGATTATAGCCGTAGGTAAGGCCAGTCTTTTGCATGAATTCGTCGGCATCCCATTTGCCGGACTGTGGCTTAACGGTGTGGACCCGGTAGCCCATCGCCTGAAGCATATGCACGATGGTTTTGCCGATGCCAAAGTTTTCGCCGACCCGACTGCCCACTTTGGCGATGTAGGCAAACTGGCTTTTCTGTCCCCATTTATCGAAGCCAGGCGGGAAACCGCCAAAGTGAAAAAAGCCCTTATTGTCCCAGCCAGCCTCAACGATGAAATCAATGGAGTCGGGTACAAAGTCCTGCGTTATGCCTTGTATCAGCATGTGCAGCGTTGCCGTTGTGCATAGCCAGGCGTTTTCCTGCCGGTCGTAGATCACAAGCCCCGACTTGTCAATGTCAGGATCAATGCCTGCGATATAGCGGGCATGGCGGCTGATCGTAGGCACGACGTAGCCAGCCTCGGCCAGCAGCACGGAATCGCTTTTAGGCTGGCGAACAGGCGTGTTTCGCTTTGGCTTGGCGACGACGGCCGGCAACGTACCTGCTTCTGCCTTCTGCTTGGGGGTCTGGTAGGCCATGTCTACTTTCTTCGTGATGGGGTGATGAGATTAGATGCGCATTGATTCCATATCTTCCGGAAACTCAACCATGTTGAACATCTGGTACAGCCGATCCATTGTCCGCTCGGAATACCGTTTTTCGAGTTCATCGAGCGACAGGTTGGTCGTGATGTGCGTCTTAGGGCCACGGCAGTTGTTGTAGCGGGCTTCCAGAATGGTGATCATGATCTCTTCCTTTCCGAAGTTGCTGGCTACCTTTTCAGCGCCCAGGTCATCGAAGCAAAAGCCGCGGTGGGTCTGGTTGTAATAGTTAGCCAGGTGCGCATTGAGCACCATTTCAGAGTACTTCTCAATGGTCGCCTCGGCGTTATCCTTTTTGCCGTACTCGTTGACGATATCAGCCGTCGGTTTCCATTCGAAGCCCTGGAATGGATTGCGGGCAAACAGGCGCATGATCACCGACTTACCGGTTCCTTTGCCACCGTGCAGCAGCAGCCCTTTCCTGAGCGACAGGCCGGCGTTCATCGCTCCCCGTTCGTCACCCATGAAGTAGAAGACCAGCGCTTCGTAGATGTGGGCCGTGTGGGCCGGAATGACGAAGGGGTTTTCCCACTGTTCGCGCTGAGCCAGTTCCTGACCGCGCTGCATGATCAGTTGATGCAGGTCGAACGGGGTTTGTGGTCCACGGATTGACATGTCAAGCTGAGCAATCTTTTCCAGCGTCCGTTGCCGTTCGTAGCCGATCCGTTGGCGCTTTGCCTGCAACGCTGCTTTGAGGGCTGCTTTCTCTTCGTCAGGCGTCAGGAACACGTTAGATAGACTCAGGTGTGCTTCCTGGTCTAATGAGCTTGTTTCCTCGCCACTTGGCCGTTGCTCCACTTGTGGACTTGGCATCAATGCGGCCAGGCGTTGGGGTTCTCTTGTCCGGTTGGTTTCCATTGCTGAATTTTTCTTGATTCTGTTTCCAGGTTGACAGCCTTCCGGCCAAATCGAATGTTTCGCGGGTACGCCATAGCTCTTTGCCGTTGTCGGCCTTCTTCTTGGCGTTCTGAGTAATGGCTGTCCAGTGGGCTAGAAATTCGTTGTAGAGGTCAGCCGGATACTTGTCGAGGTTGGCTTTGTAGTAGTCACGGCATTGCTCCTGTAGCATCCCGTCGCCGTAGGTGCGTTTATCCACAGTGGCCGACTTTTTCGCGGCCGGTGCCTCATTTGGGACTACCGGTGTCGTGGGCTTGGCAAAGCTGGGCGTTTGCCGTAAGGCAGAAGGATAAGAAGAGGGAACAACCTGAGTTGGCGCATCGGTCGCGTCAGCGACACCAGATCTATCCTTACCTAGATCGTTACTTGATCCATTTTTTTTACTTTCCTCTTCTTTACTTTCCTTTACTTTACTCTGTGTAGTTTCTGTCACAGAAACCCCCGTTTCTGTAGTTTCTGCGACAGAAACTACAGCAGAATCGGGTTTCGGTGAGTTTCTGGCCCGGTTACGCTTTTCGAAGACGGGCTCAAGCACCCTGTTCAAGTCAGGACAGATCAGCAGTCCGGCGTCATTCCGTGAGAAAAACCCTATTTTTTCGGCAAGCTGTAGCAGGCTGTGGATTTCTGTGACAGAAACCCCCAGGTCGCCCGATAGTAATTCGAGTTCTAAGTCATCAGTGCAGAGCTGCGTATGATCTGAATCAGTCAGAATCTCAAGAAGCATCAGCGTTAAGCCATACCCAGCCGCACCGAAGTTGGAGCGAATAGCTTTCACGCGCCGATCGTTGCGGAAGTCGGCATTATGCGTGAAGTATTCGGCGTTGTATCGTGCGGGCCTTGCCATAGCTGATCTCAGTTAGTGGCGAAGTCAATGCTCAGTAGATTAGCTTGGCAGACGTACTCGCTGAACGTATCCAGAAACTCAGCCAGTGACCCGCTCATCAGGCGATACACCTGCTCAATGCTGGCAGCGATGTCATTGCTGGCTACCTGCCAGCTATTGGCCACGTACGTCCATTTGGTGAGCAGATATACGTAGGTGCATTCGAGCACGGCCAGTTCCTGCACAGTTGCCTGGTCGCCAATAACAGCCGGTCCGGTCAGCATGCTCAGGTCGTGAGCCAGCGTATTGATTGATTCAGTGTGAGGCATGGTAAATGCGGGAAAACAGCGTGATGATTGTGAGAGCAAATGAGCCGACGGCGACTAATACAATGACTGTGCAGAGAATGGCTTCGCGAAAACGCAGAGAACGGGGCTTAGTCATGATATAGATGGTTTAGAATTGCGCGATAAATGCATCGAGATCGGCGGGCGTAATCCGGTAGTCGCCAGCCGTGATTTCGCGGGCTTTGAGTCGGGCGGTCTTACCACCCTTGGCCCGGCGGCCTTCTTTGATGAAGGTGCGCACCGTGTCGACCGAGTAGCCGATTTTCTCCGCTACTTCCTTGATGGTGTAGGCGTGTTTGACGTGCGCAGTACGTGCCTGCAACTCACGCAGGTCAGCGGCAAAGCCTTCGTTGGCTTTGGTCAGCATGGCCTGAAGGTCATCAGGCGACATAGTGAATACGATTTGCTGATTCATAAAGGGCAGGTACGTAGGTAGTTGCGTGTTTCAAGCCAATCACTCTGATCGTCAGCCTGCTCAGGCTTAGGCTCTGTGGCCCATATCCAGCCCATTGGCGTCAGGAGCAGGTAGGCATCACCCGGACCGCCAACCGCCTGAGCCCGGTCAGAACCGGCCGCTACGGCCCGCAGACCCTCGCAGAAGTCGGCACCGGTCAGCAGGGCGTATTGCTGGGCGAAGGGGAAAAGCTGGGTGGCAGAACAGATCATCGGCGTTGTTGCTAATTCGATGACCAAAGGTATACATTAATATAAATATCTGTCAAGTATCGAGATAAAAAAATATTGACAAATATTTACAGACACCTTTTCCTGTCATACGCCCTTCCCTGCCGACGAGCTGGCTTAGGCTGGTGTTGCTACTGGCGCAACTGGTTTTTTTTCGGGCTTTGAGCCACCGGTCTTTATCTCTTCTAGCTCGCTAATTGCCGTTCGTATCTTTTTAAGCGTAGCGATGCTTGCGTTGTTCTTGCCGTTGATAATCAACGACATGCCGTTAATACTAATGCCTGCCTGACGGGCAATGACGTTGTTTCCCAGCCTACGTACGTCAGCAGCCAATTCGTTCAATTCTTTTCGTGTGAGCACTACAGCGGGCCCACTACCCTTGTGTCTTCCCATAATTCGCTATCATTAATTGATGGTTATTTATATCACTATTTGACCGTTCAAGGAAAACATTGACACTTAATCGAAGCAAATATAAATACTTGTCAAGTAATTAACAACGTGAAAAAGAAGGAGCAGATGGTTTTAGTGGGGAAGGGGGTGCCTTTAGCACCCGAGAGTAGTAAGCGGGCGGGTCGGCCCGCTGGCCAGGGTGAAACTCCTGACGCCTTACGTATCCAGTCTGGTAGGCGTACGCGGCTTAAACTGGTTATTGATGAGCACTTCGAGGGCAACCAGACGGCCTTCGCCTCAGCCGTCAGTATGCAGCCAACCGGCGTTTCGCATCTTCTAAAAAAACGGACGATTACCGACGAGGTTTGTTTGAAAATAGCAACATACGTAGGTATATCTGCGCAATGGCTGCTTTCGGGTGAGGGGCAGATGGGTGACCCGCCACCGCCACCTGCTCCGGACCGGATGATAAGTGAGGGGCAACGACTGGCAGGGTATCGGCAAAAGAGGGGAATGTCGAAGCGGGCATTGGGGATATTGATGGGACTGGCTCCGGGGTCGGCTAGTGTAAGTGTGAGTAAGTATGAGGAAACCGAGCAGCTGGAGCCCAAAACAAAACAGGCGCTGGCTAGGGCGTTTCAGGTGGACGAGGCGGAGATGCGAGCGATTCTTGGTGGTTATACGCACTTGGTAAAACCCGTTGCGCTACAGGAAGAAAAAATCCCTATCCCATTCATACCCGTCCGGGCGCGCGCAGGCTTTGCCCGGTCGAGTATTGTAGAAGAGTCGCACGTGATGTATGGTAGTGAGTTAGACGTTGTCTACGTCAGCCGGGACGTATTGAAAGCCGGGTATGAGACAGAGCGAAGCCGCAAAGACAAAGTATACGTCATTGAGGTGGACGGCGATAGCATGGAGCCCCTATTGCATCCAGGGTATGAAGTGACCGCTTACGTAGTCGATCCAGGGGACTGGCCGTATACCACTGGTGTGGTAGCCGTGCAGTACCGGGATGAATTTGTCATCAAGCGCATTCGCGACAACAGGCTCGAAGAAGATGGGCGATTGACGCTGCATTCAGACAATCCGCTGGGCGGCTCGATTACCGTGCCACGCAGCGAGATACGGCAGATTTTCGAGATCGATGAAATCGTGAAAGGCAAAGTGAAATGAAATACTTGATACCTGTTCTTCTTATACTGTTGCTGGGCTGCTCGAAAAAGGAGCCCGAAATCTGCTATACCTGTACAACCGTGACTAGTTACCAGGCCATAGGAGCCAACCCAACCGGTTACGTCCCTGCCACTCAGACGGCAGTAGCGGACGTATGCGGCGACGGGGCCCGCGATGCCAAACTGAACGGCGCCAACATGGTCGTTAATCTGGGGAGTTATTACGCTAAACTGGTAACCACCTGCCCGGCCAAATGAGCGCAACGGTTGATCGGTATCTACGCAACGACCAGCCCGATAAAGCTGGTCGTTTTGCAATCATGCTGGCCGTGTACTGGTCAGGGAACCGGGTGCGGTTGTCGAGTGGTGAGAAAGCGCTGCCGGCCGAATGGGATGACGAAAAAAAGCAGGTACGTACCCGGGTGAAATTCTCATCCGACATCAACCAGCGGTTGAGCACCTACGCCAGTGGCCTGAACAGCTTTGTCTACCAACAGGAAAATGCGGGCGTCGTGGTCACCGAGGATATGGTTCGCGCCGAAAAGGAGCGCATTCGGGTCGAGTTGCTGGGTAAGGCAAAACCCACCGCAGCGCCCTCTCCTATCGTTTCGCCCTACCCGTCGATCGATGCGTTTGGGTTGCAGTTTCGCGCCGAGATGAAAGCTCAGAAGTCGAAAGCCTGGGACACGACCACCGAAACGGTACTCAAGCACCTGAAAGCCTACCGGCCGGATCTGGACTGGCCCGATTTGGATATCGGCGTTCTGAATTTATTCAAGGTGTATTTGCAGGATGAACTGTCGCTGGCTGATACGACGATGAAAGCCTACGTGGCCATGCTGCGGGGGCTGCTCAAGTATGCGGCCCAGAAGCGAATGCCGGTACCGCCTGACTTTACCTGGCTGGAATCCCGCTCGGCATCTGATCCGATTCTGCCGGAGCTAAACTGGCACGACCTCAACCAGCTGCGCGACGTGACGATCCGCGATAAGCAACTGACGCATTCGTCAGCGGTGCCCCTTCGCGTCTACGAAGACACGCGCTGGTATTTCGCGATGGCAGCCAGTACAGGCCTTCGCCATTCTGATCTGTGGCAGCTACAGACCCCGAAGCTCATGCAGATTGACGGAATCGACTGCCTGGATGCGGTGCAGCAGAAAACCGGCAAACGGGTACCTATACCCCTCAATGATTACGCGCTCGGGTTTCTCGAATCGCGGCCCAGTGGTCCACCGCCTGACCTCTACAACTATAACTACTGTCTGAAAGACGTGGGTAAACAGGCTGGCTGGTTACGGCCGGTTGTGCTGGGCAGCTTTTACAAGGGCCGCATGGTTGCCGAGACAATGGAGCTCTACAAAGCGGCGAATAGCCACATGGCCCGCAGGACGTTTGCTACGCTGATGTCAAACGGGGGCATGCCCACCCGGACGCTACAGGAAATCATGGGACACGTGGCAATTTCCTCAACCGGTAAGTACGTCAAAGTGTCGAGCTCGACGGTCGTGTCGCAAACGATGGACGCCTGGAAACGGGGCACCAACGCCTCTACTTCCGAAACTAGGGGCGTAGATAGTGCCAGCAGTCCAGGGGAAACCCCAACAATACCCAACTGACGTACATTGGTAACGCGCAATTGCGTAGTTTTGTAGGGTGTTTGGCCGGGTTTAGCAGGGACCAAACTTAAGATTCATTAACAAGAGTACAGTGTCATTTCGACCGGCGTTTACGTTACGAGCATGGCTACAAACGTTCGCGCCGGTCGCGTTATTACCGGGTAATGAAGTGAAAAACAAGTTTCTGTTTTCTGGGATAATCTATCAATTCGTCGGGCCGGTTCGGCAAGTGGCTGGGTACATGCTGTTGGTCTTGACTTGCTTACTCGGCCTGTCAGGTACGTTGCTAGCTCAAACACCCGATACTACGCGACAGCGGCCCGTTATTCGCCCCGGCGTACCAGCCCGAACGGATACACTCACGCCAAAGATGGCCACAGAAAATGCTGCGTTGCTGGTTGATTCCTTATTGGTCGATAGCGACACCGATAGCGTTTCGACCGACACCGTTCAGCTATCTGACAAGGTGAATGCCGAGATTCGGAAGATCGTTCCTAAACGCGCGGCCCTGCTCTCATTAGCCTTACCGGGACTGGGACAGATCTATAACGGGCAGAAATGGAAGGCCCCTGTGATTTATGCCGGTTTCGGCACATTCGGCTATTTCATTGTAACCTACACAGGAAATTACCAGACGTACCTGACCGCTTACAGAACAGCGTCCGCAATGACGGTAAATCCTGTTACGCAAGCCCCCATCACGGACCCACGCGAGAAAACAGCCGTAGTGAACGGTCGGCCGCTCGACCTTAATCAACTAAAGCAGGGCACAGACTTCTGGCGGCGGTGGCGCGACTATAACATTATTTTCACGGCGCTGTTCTGGGGCCTGAACGTGGTCGATGCCAATGTGACGGCTCACCTAAAAACGTTCGACCTCTCGGATAGCCTCACTCTGAAGTACTCCCCTACCGTCATTCCGTCACCCTCAGGCTTTGTGCCCGGTGTCAAGCTGACCATGAATTTTAAAAAGTAGCGTTTAACAAGTGACGTACGAATGAATATTCTCTTACTCGGGTATGGCAAAATGGGCAAAGCCATCGAACAGATTGCCCTCGACCGTGGTCACCAGATCGTGGGGCGCATCGACTTGAGCAACCGCGCTGACCTCGACGCCCTCGCCGATGATGCCGTTGATGCCGTTATTGAATTCAGTTCGCCCGAAGCAGTTGTCGAGAACCTTCGGTATTGTATCCGTCGGGGCTGGGCTGTGGTCTGCGGTACAACTGGCTGGCTGGCACAGCGGGCCGGGATCGAGGCTGCCGTGCAAGAACGGGGCAGTGCGTTTTTCTACGCTTCCAACTACAGCATTGGCGTTAATCTGTTTTTCCGATTGAATAAAACGCTGGCCAAGTTCATGCATGATTACCCAAGCTACCATGTGTCGATGACGGAGGTACACCATACCGAGAAAAAAGACGCGCCATCGGGCACGGCCATTACCCTGGCCGAAGGATTACTCGATCACCTGCCCCGCAAAAATCGCTGGGCCGTGTCGGAAGCCGACAAACCAGCCGAAGGCGACACTGCTGATGCCATCGTCATCGATTCAGTGCGTGAAGGCACCGTACCGGGTACGCACATTGTCCGGTTCGAATCGGACGTAGATCGGATCGAGATTTCACATGTAGCCCACAGTCGGCAGGGGTTTGCGGTTGGCGCGGTCGTTGCGGCTGAGTGGCTGGCCACACGTCATGGTATCTTCGGAATGGACGATTTGCTCGGAGAATGACGAGCAGGCCTAATGACCGGACGGGCGGTTAGGCGATAGCAGCCAAATCATTGTATTTTTGTCAACCAAATAAGGTTCATCGGCCGGATTTCTGGAGGCATAGCGATCCATTTTTCAGGCCATGAGTCATGAACATCTTTTCCTGTGTCTGAAGTCAACACAAAAACGAAGACCGGTACCCCGGTTCGGAAAAAATCAGCCATTCGCGAGTGGTTCGATTCCGTTTTGTTTGCGGTCGTAGCCGCTACATTAATCCGCTGGCTCTTTATGGAAGCCTTCACCATTCCGACCCCTTCAATGGAGCGGAGCCTAATGGTGGGTGACTTTCTGTTCGTCAGTAAGTTTCATTATGGTACCCGCACACCTAAAACGCCATTGCAGGTACCACTGACACACCAGAAGATATGGGGTACCGAAATTCCATCGTATCTCGACTGGATCCAGTTGCCGCAGTTCCGGCTACCAGGTTTCACGAGCGTGAAAAACGGGGATGTTGTGGTCTTTAATTTCCCACCCGAAGATCAGTATCCAACCGACCTGAAGACGAACTACATCAAGCGGTGTATGGGTATCGCAGGCGATGTGCTCGAGGTACGTCACCGGCAAGTGTACGTAAACGGGAAAGCAGCCGAAATTCCGCCGAAATCACAGATGTCGTATTTCATTGAAACGACGAAAGGAGACCTCGACGATGCCTTCTTCCGGGAATACGACATAATCAATGACTACCCAAGCAGCACATTTAACTGGCAACCAATTGAGCAGGTCGATTCAGTGTCGAAGGCAAACAAGGTTGTGGGCTACAAACTGAACACGACGGCTGAGACAATCGAAAAGCTGAAAACGCTTGATTGGGTGAAGAAGGTGACACCCTACGATGAAGAGCCTGGTCAGACGCTGCCCGTCTATTCACAGATCTATGGTGGCAGTAAATTCAACTGGACAGTCGACAATTTTGGACCAGTGACGGTGCCGAAAGAAGGGGTTACCGTTCAACTCGACGAAAAAGCGATCGCTATTTACGGTACGGTGATCAAGAAGTACGAAGGCAACGAGAATGTTGAGGTTACCGACAAGGCGATCACTATTGGTGGTAAAGCCATTACGTCATATACCTTCAAGCAAAACTATTACTTCATGATGGGTGATAACCGGCACAACTCCCTCGATTCGCGCTTCTGGGGCTTCGTTCCAGCCGACCACATCGTAGGTAAAGCCGTATTTATCTGGATGTCGATTGATCCGAACCCAGCCAACGCCGCCAACAAAATCCGCTGGAACCGGCTGTTTAGTGTCGTGCACTAATCTATAGCCTAGTAAGTCGTTTAACGAATAAGTCCTGAGTCTGGAAAGTTGCAACTAAGCAATGACTTTCCAAACTCAGGACTTATTCGTTAAACGACTTACTAGACCGTAGTGCAGACTACTCTTCTGCGTGCAGCCAAGCTTTCTTGGCTAACAGCGTTTCTTCGTCTTCTTCGTGTTCAGGATCGGGCACGCAGCAATCTACCGGGCAAACGGCAGCACACTGCGGCTCTTCGTGGAATCCCTTGCACTCAGTACATTTATCAGTAACGATGTAATAAAACTCGCTGGAAACGGGCGTCTGGGGTGACTTACCGCTAACAACGGTACCGTCACCAAAATCGACAACATCGAGGGCCGTACCGCCACCCCATGTCCACTCGACACCACCTTCATAGATGGCCGTGTTGGGGCACTCTGGTTCGCAGGCACCACAATTGATGCACTCCTCAGTAATCATGATGGCCATAATCGAATCAATTTAGCTGGCTAATAGTCGGGGACTGATAATGAGACAACAAATATAATTATTTAAAGTTGACCGAAGGAAGAAAAAAGTAGCATTTCGTTGCTTCCACATACCTGTTTATGTAGTGAGTGCGTACCTATAACTACCACTCATTCGCTATTGATCCACCTCAGCCTCGGCTCGTTTCTTCTCTTCTTTCTCGCGTCGCTTCTGCTCGCGTCGCTCCTGCCGAAGTTGCTTTCGGGTCTTCACTGTATCGGTGGCAGCGGGCTCATCCGTTGGGCGGGCGGGCCGTACAACCGCTGGTTCATCGGCTGACTGTTGGGGCGATTTCTGATCGTCGTCGGGATTTCCATTCAGCAACCGGTTGAACAGGTCGTCCATGCCACCGCCTTCATCGGCGGGGTCTGTACCCAAGCTATCCGATTCGTAGTAATCCTGCGGGAGTACCTGCTGCCGGAGCCCTTCGCGCAACCGAACATCATAAAAGCCATAGGCACCGCTATCGGGTTGTGTAAGCCCCCGTTTAGCCATAATCCGGCCAATGATCTTGAAATAGCCCCGCACATTACGTACCTGAAGCGAGCCATCGGGCTGGAAATAGTTCAGCGCTTTCTTAGGACTCGGAATCACGAACGCCAGGAAGATACTTTCTCCCAGGTTCAATTCGGCGGGCGACTTGTCAAAGTAATACCGGGCGGCTTCGCCAATTCCATAGATGTTTTTGCCCCACTCAATAATGTTCAGATAGACCTCGAACATCCGCTCTTTCGATACCAGGCGCTGGTTCTCCATAAGCCAGACAATCAGGATCTCTTCAACCTTCCGCGACAGTGTTTTATTTCGATTCAGAAACACGTTCTTCACCAATTGCATCGACACGGTGCTGGCTCCCCGTTTAAATGACCCCGCCTTGTAGTTAGTAGCAATAGACACCCGAAATGCTTTTTCATTAAAGCCTTTATGGGTGAAAAAATTGTAATCTTCCGAGGTAAGCACCGCATTTCGCAGATCTGGTGCGATGTAATTGAGCGGCGTAAAATCAACGTTACCCGGCCCAACGGCAATGTCACGAACGGGTTTATCTTTTTCGTAAGGGGTATAGATAAACGGCTGGTTGATCCGCCGAAAATCCGTTCGTCCCATACCGAGAATCCTGAAATTATCCGACGTTAACCCCGAATCAAACTTTACGGAATCAGGCATGGCGGTGTCGAAATTGAACACCAGATCGTAGCGCAGTTTACCGGCTACTTTCATGCCGTCGAGTGAGGCGAACAAACCACGTGGGAATGAATTGAAGAGCGCCTGCGCATCGAGGTCATCGGTGTGAAGTTGCACATCGAACACCTTGCCCGTTCCCGCTTCGGCGTCAGGAAGCGTGTACTTTACAAACGGGTGAGCCTCTACCTCACCAAGATGCAGTGTTGAACTGCTATCGACGCCCACATAGTTCTCGCCCACAAACAGGTTGGCATCTACGGCGGCGCGCTGCACTAGCACGTCGTTGGGCGAGAGCGCCGGATGGTTCAGGCGCAGATTTCGCACCGAGCCTACACCCTCGAGCCTGAACTCGCCGCCAGACCGGTCTACGTCGCGCAGCTCGGCGTGAAGCGTGTCGGCTTGTGCTTTTAATTTAAACCGCTGTTCCAGGTAGTTAATCTCCAGCGGCTTCCCAACGGCATACAGATCTACGTTATACTCTTTATCAGATGGCGACGCCTCGCCTGTAATGTGCCAGATCGCTTCATTCTGATTCAGCAGAAACGTCGACGTAACATCACCATTATCGATTCGAATCTCGGAAGCCAGCAAGTTCTGCTGTTTACCATCATCGATTACCCGAAGATCGAAATTGCGGACGTTCAGGTCGTCGGGAATCTTGGTCAGGATGTTCTCAATCAGGTTCTCGGCGACATCGGCCAGATCAGTGCGGTTGCGTTTACGCGTATCGGTTGAGTCTTTCTTGCGTTTTAGGATCGAATCCAGGTTAGTTAGCGAATCGCGCTTAACGACCTGAAAAAAACCATTTTCGACCGACAGTTCTGACAAGGCAACCGTACCGACCATCAGCGGCCATAATCTGACACGTACCTGAACCCGATCTATGCGGGCCAGACTATCCCGATTTTCGGGCACTACCGACACATCAGTTACCGACAGCGACGTGAGTCCGGTAAACGTAGCTGAGCCAACCCGTAAGGTCAGGTCGTAATCGCGCTTGGCTTTTTTGACGGCCCGTTCAATGGCGATGTTGAGCAGGCGCTCGCGTTGTGTGTAAGCGTAAACGGCTCCAGCGATACTCAGCACCAGCAGCGTTAGGGCTGTCCAGGCAGCATAGCGTAGGGCCTTGCGTTTGTTAATTGGCATTTCGTTGCGAATAGTGCCGCAAAAGTACGGATTTCAGCAAGTGAACGCTACCCAACCCGTCGGCATTGTTATCTGAACTGTGTATAAAGCAAAACGGGTAGCAATGCCACCCGTTTTATATGTCGTTAAATTCAACTTGAGTGAGCGGTTTTACCGGCTTCCCAATGGGAACAGATAACCCAGTGATAGTTGACCCAAAATTGGTTTACCGGGTACATTGCCAAATTCGCTGCCTGTGGCTGTCGATCCCAGCGAGTAATAGCCACGGGCTTCGACCGTAATTTTGCCAGACCCTGCCGGAATACCAACACCTAATCCAAGGGCACCGCCATACCCAATAACAGTCTCTGAATTAGATGGACGCGATTCGAGTGAGTAGGCACCATAAGGACCAACATTGACAAAGAAACGGGTATTGCCTTGCTGCCCAAACTGAAACTTGGCTAGCAACGGCACTACCAGACTATTCAGCGATTCCGTCGTTGTGATACGGCTTGTGCTGGTCAACGTAACCACTTTGTAGTAGTCCTGTTGGAAATTGATTTCGGGTTGAAATGCAACAGCACCATTACCAAACTGGAAGACCACGCCGGCGTGGAAACCAAACATAGGATCAGGTGTCAGGTCAATGAACCCACCGGTTCCGTTCGCCACCCGGAGTTTTTCAAGGTAGGTGCTGTAGTTTCCGCCAGCCCGTACGCCGATGTAGGTACGTGCCTCCGTACCTGTCGATTCAACAGCACGTCTGTCAGCGCGGGTAGCCATTTCATCGGGCGACCGGCGACCTTTTCTACCTGTATCCGGCGTGTTAGGCCTGTTTTTCACGCCGTGAAGTTCATCGTACATCTGCTGCTTTTGTGCTGCGTCCATCGCCGCCGCATTTTCAGGTTCTGTACTTGGGAAAGTCAGCGTAGAGGCCGACGGGCCTGTAGTTACGGCTACGGGTTTGGTAGTTGCCGTTTTTTTCGCTGCTGTAGTTGTCGAAGTAGGGGTTTTTGCAGGAGTTGCCGTACTCTTAGTGGTTACGGATTTTTTAGCCGTAGTTGTTTTCTTCTTAGTCGTTGTCTGGGCTGTAGCAACCGATAAGCAGAAGCAGAGAAAAAAGAAGGCTAAGAATGACTTCATATAGCGATGTAGTTAAACGATGGTTTTGATAGTAAACAAAGGTGACTGCTTATTAAGTGACTTGCTATTTCATTTGAGGTAACGGCTTTCGTAGTTGACCAAGCGGCCCGATAATCCCTTTCTTTTGAAACAAAGGTGGAGGTTTCTGATTTTACCTGTAACGAATTCAGGTACACAATGACAACGCAACATCCTAAAACAGCCCTGATCACAGGCGCAAATAAAGGCATTGGTTTTGAAACGGCCCGTCAATTGGCTAAACGCGGTTTCGCCGTATTTGTTGGCTCACGCGATATCGCGAAAGGTCGTGCTGCCGCACAAAGCCTCTGCGATGAAGGCTATGAAGCTACGTTTATTCAACTAGATGTTACTGATCCGGTAAGCATTAAACAAGCGGCAGGTACTTTTTCGCAGAAGGCGAACCACCTGGATGTACTCATCAACAATGCTGCTATTCTGGAAGATCATGGCGAAACAATTGTAAAACTCAACCCCGAACTACTGGATCGCACCCTGACAACAAACGTGACAGGCACCATCATGGTCATTCAGGACTTTCTACCCTATCTTCAGAAGAGCCCCAATAAAGAACAGATCGGCACCCGGATCATCAATATATCGAGCGATGTAGCGGCACTCGGCACCATGCAAACGTATGCGCCAGCTTACAGCATCTCAAAAACAGCCCTCAATGCGGTGACCCGGCAGTTTGCGGCTGCCTTACCCGGTATAGCTGTTAACTCGGTCAGTCCCGGTTGGGTACGTACCGATATGGGTGGGGCTGGTGCATCACGTTCTGTCGACAAAGGTGCCGAAACGATTGTGTGGCTGGCCACCGACGCGTCAGCCTCCGAAACAGGTAAGTTCTGGCGCGACAAAAAAGAGATTGAGTGGTAGTTTTGCCATTGCAAGCATCTCTTACTAGATCCATGATTCTTCTCTTAGTCGCTCTCTTCATCGTTGGGCTCATTTATGCATCGGTGGGGCATGGCGGGGCTAGTGGCTACATCGTAACCATGACGTTGCTTGGGGTGGCCCCCGCCGTGATTAAGCCTACGGCGTTGCTACTCAATTTATTCGTATCGTCGGTCGCCTTCATCCAGTTTTACCGGGCCGGGCACTTTCGGTGGGCAACATTCTGGCCATTCGCCCTCACGAGCATTCCACTGGCTTTTCTGGGTGCGCGACTCCCCTTGTCTGATCAGCTCTACAAGCAATTGCTAGCCGTTTGCTTGCTCTTGCTGGTGGCGCGATTGATCTGGGCCGCCCGCACAGATGATACCGATACCAAACCGATTCCGCTGGGTGCCGGGCTGCTCACCGGGGGGGTTATTGGTTTGCTTTCGGGCATGCTGGGTATTGGCGGTGGTATCATTCTAAGTCCACTTATGCTATTTTTTCGCTGGGCCAATACCCGGCAAACGGCGGCCACATCGGCCCTGTTCATCTTTGTCAACTCTGTTTCGGGGCTGGTGAGTCTACTGGCAAAAGGCTATACGCCCGATCCACAGCAGTACGCCTGGATCGCGGCTGCATTTGCCGGTGGGCTGGTGGGCGGTTATCTGGGTAGCCAGCGGTACAGCATTCCTACCCTGAGGTACGTACTTGCAGCGGGTGTGGCTGTGGCTTGTTTGAAGCTTTTGTTGTAGCTGGTTCAGGGCCGCTCAATGGGTCGGGGGAACTAAAGCCTACAGGCGGGGTTTATGCCATTGAAAGAAATTTGAACGCTATAAAATCAAGTATAATCATGGCAGCAGGATCACGGGCTATCGAAGCCACTGACGCTAATTTCAACGATCTCATCAATTCAGACATCCCCGTTCTGGTCGATTTTTGGGCCGAATGGTGCGGCCCCTGTAAAATGATCGGACCCGTTGTGGAGCAGCTCGCCGATGAGTACGATGGCAAAGCGGTTATCGCCAAAATGGACGTTGACCAAAATGCACAGGTACCCATGCAGTTCGGCATTCGCAGTATTCCAACGCTGATGGTATTCAAAAACGGCCAGATGGTCGATAAAGTGATTGGTGCGGTACCCAAGTCGGTACTGGAACAAAAACTGAAAGCACAGATGGCTTAACCGCCTCAGCTCATCAACAACACTAAAAGCCAGCCTTTCGGGTTGGCTTTTTTGTTGGTCAAGTCTGGCGATCATTGGGCCAGTCCCATAACCGTTTATCCGTATTGCCCGTTGTAGGTTCCAGACAACATTGTAGTATTGTTCCGTCAATCACGACTAACTAAACATGGCCGATTCTGCAAAGAATTCTGACAAAAGTTTTGGTGATAAGCTGCTAGGCTTCTTCATCAAAGAAGACCCAAACGCTGCCAACGTACCCAGCGATCGCCCGGCTCCTGCTCAGCCAGCGCCACCAGGGGCAGCTCTCCCAATACCTGCACCTGCGCCCACGCAGGCGGGCACTGTTTCGGGAACGGTTGATACCAAGTTCATCGACCATTTCGCGTCGGTGCTCAGTAAGGCCAATCTGCAGGGACCAGATTATTTTGAGTTTCGGGATATCCTGATCAACCTCAGCAATCTAGGTTTGCCGGAAGAGAAGCAGTATCAGGCCGCCTGGGCCAGCTTCAAAGCGATGGCCGCTACCGGCGATCCGAATTTTCTGGCAAAAGCCGCTAACCAATATTTAGCAGCGCTGAGCGCCGACCGCGACGCGTTTCTAAAAAGTGTTGAGGCCGCTACCCAGGAACGCGTTGGTGGTTTACAAGCCGAGCAGACAAAACTTCAGGCCGACAACGAAGCTATTGCAAAACAGATTGCCGACTTGCAACAGCGGGCCAACGCCAACACTGAACGGCTGACTAAAATCAGCGGTGAAGTAATTGAGCAAAGCGCGAAGATCAACCAGAACCGGGCCAACTTTGAAACGACCTACGCCACCTTTACCGATCAGATAAAAGGCGATATCTCGAAAATTGCCACCTACTTGAAATAGGTTTACGAATTAGCTGTTGCGTCGTTGAAGACTTGACATCAGCGCAACGGCGACATGCAAACGCGACAAAAATCCTTCTCTAAACTTTTTTATAACTATGGCTTCTCCTGATTTTTCACAATTGGCGGGCGGTAATGCCAGCGACAGCACGAAAGGGTCGTTCTGGAGCCGTCCGGAAGGCATCACCGGTATGCTCATCTTGGGCGCGCTCGGAGCAGTTGGCCTCGTGTACTTCAACCGGATCATGGAATTTCTGATCCGCGCTACTGAGAACACGCTGTACCTGGCCTTCCTGTTGGGCGCGCTGGCGCTGCTGGTTTTCCTGTTTACCAGCCGCGATGTACGGACCGCAGCCTTCTTTTTGTACAAGACCCTGATGCGCAAAATCACCGGCACGGTTATTCAACTGGACCCAATTGCCATCATGAAGATTTACGTGCAGGACCTACGCGAGAAACGCGAGAAAATGCAGGGGCAGATCGATACGCTGGCTGGTCAGTTGGTGAAACTGAATAAGAAAATAAACGAGAACAACGACTCCATTAAGCAGAAATTCGCGGAAGCCAACAAAGCCAATGAACTGGCCGCAACGAGACCAGGTATGAGAGAAGCGGCCAACCTGGCCACGATGGAAGGCGCCGGATTACAGGAAATGAACGAAAAGCTGCTTCCACTTCAGCGGAACATGAAACTCGTGCTTGAGTTTATGGAGAAGGTCAATAAATCGGCCGACTACCTGATCAAAGAGACCGATATCAAAGTAAAGCTGAAAGAGACCGAGTACCGCATTGTTAAAGAAAGCTCCAACGCCCTGAAAACGGCCGTAAGTATCTTCAAGGGTAACCCGGACAAGAAGTTTTATTTCGATGAATCGATGGAGTATATCCAGGATGACATGAGCAAAAAGCTCGGCGAAATGAAACGGGCCATGGATCTCTCGATGGACTTCATCAATGGGGTCGACATTCAGAACGGTATGCTGTCTGATAAAGGGCAAAACCTGCTTGAGGCGTATAACAAAGGTGAATTCTCGTTCGTCCAACTTAATGCGCCTGCCGCCGACCGCCCAGCCGAAGCCCGGGTGATCAATCCTCCGAAAGACGAAGGCTACCGGAGCCTGCTCGACTAGTACCACTAAGCGAGCGATTGGCAATAGGCTGTCTCCTGACCCGGTCTACGGTGGCAACGCTCGCTTTTCCAATTTCCGGATCTATCTGGTCAATATTTTTCCACTCTTTACATAGTCTCCATGAACCGATTAACCACTGCGGGCCGCCTGATGATCACGGCTCTAGTTTTAGCCCTCATTTATTTTGGTCTCAAGTATGTAGCCGGCGTTGACCTGATCCAGAAGTTCAAGGCTGGTAATAAAACCGAACAAACCGACACCTCGTCGCCAACCCTGCCTTCGGGCGAACAATCGGTTGCGGTTGAAGAAGGTACTGGCGGTAGCGAGGCATCGACAGACGAAGCGTCAAGCGGATCGCCACAGGCCGGTAGGCAGAGCGGCACACGGGCAGCGTTTAATTTCCAGGCACCGGAGCCACAGGGCGGCAAGCTCAAGGGCGTGGTCGAACTGGGCGCCAGCGGCTTCAATTCGTTCATTGTTCGGGTTGACGATCAAAAACGCTGGAAGCTCGAAAAAGCCGATTTTGGCAACAGCCTCGTGCTGGAGAATATGGCAACTGATCTCGACATTCGGGCCGGTCTGAAACAATACATTGCCAACATGCTCAACTTCGGAGTCAACGGTCGCGAGATTCAGTTTGTGGTGAGTTCGGGTGCTTTGAAAGCCGAAACAACCCAGAAGATCATTAAGAACCTGAAGGCCCTGAATTATGTGGTGAACACAGTTACGCCCGAACAGGAAGGTCGACTGGCACTGCGCGCTGCCCTGCCTGCCGAGTTCGACGACAATTCATTTGTGGTTGACATTGGCTCGGGTAACACCAAGATCTCGTGGAAAAATGCCGGGAATGTAACGGCCGTTGAAACCTATGGTGCCAAGTACTTCCAGAATGGTGACGACGACGCCAAGGTGTATGACGAGGTGAAAAGTAAAGCCAAGCAGGTGCCCGCCGATCATCGGAAAACCTGTTTCATCATCGGCGGTATCCCGTTTGAATTAGCCAAGCAGGTACGTGTCGGTAAAGAGCGTTATACCGTGCTCAAGCTGCCTGCCGACTATGCTGGCGAAAATGCCAAGCAAAAGGCCGGGATAAACATCTACAAAGGCGTTGCCGATGCCACGGGTACCCAACAGTTCGTGTTCGACTGGGATGCCAACTTCACCATCGGTTATCTGCTGTCGCTGAAATAACCGCGTAGCTTACGATTTACCTAGCTATGGCTGGTTAACGTGCAATTGGGTACGTTAACCAGCCATTTTTGTTATCCGTTCCCCACTCCCTCGTCAACGCGCTCTGTACTTTCGGGGGCCTGCGGCGATAGCTGATCACTGAAAATTAAAGCGGTAATGACCGCTGACATCACAAACAGAAGCGCCAGTGTGCTTAACTGAGTAAAGACGCCAACTAACAGCAAAACCGCCCCTGCTCCGATGCGGGCAATCAGGCCCCGGCGAAAACTCGTGTGGGTCGGACCAGAGTTGAGCGTTGTCATGCTAATTACGGCATCGGCAAACAGGTACGTTACCACAGTGCCGATGAGCAGCCAGTGCTTATCAAATGTCAGTGCGGGGTCATCTACCGCCCTGATTGCATGCGACAAAGCAACACCACAGAGCGTTAGCGCAACGGTTAAAGGCAAGTGAATGTACAGCCAGAGCGTGTATTGCCGCACCGACGATTTGGCCTCCTCTCCGTCTGCGTCACGATTTTTGGCCAGCTTTCGAACTGCATCGTCATCCAGCCGGTCGAAATAAGCCCACCAAAGGCCGATGATAATTACCCCGCCTAGTATTGTAACGAAAAGCGCCGTTGGTGTGAATCGAGCTTCCATCAAGCCCATCACCAGACCCGATACCGACTGCCCCAGCACCAGGAGAGTAAACAGCCCGTACCGCTCGGGCAGATGGCGAACATCGGGCGGAAATTTGGTGTGCAGTTGGCTACCCGACGTCAGGGGTGTAGCCAACTCAATAAGTAAGGCCACCGCCCACAGTGCATACCGATATGGCGGATCTACAAAGACAGAACCGATCCAGACGGCAACGGAGATCGAAAAGCCGATCAATATTACCCGGGTATAGGGACGGGCCTCCGGAACAAACACCCAGGCTCGTCCGTAATCAATCAGTAAGATGCCCCGTACAACAGCGTACGACAGGGCATACACCAACGATAAGTCAGCGGTTGCCCGCTGAATGGAGGCGGCCAGAATAACCAGGCCAATTAGTTGCGCGCTCCCCAGAAGCCGATGAACGGTATCTTCTGCCGTATCGAACCGGGTGGCGTAGTGAGTCTGCCCGTTCCAGAGCCACCATACGGGTACATATAGTAGCAGAAATTCCAGCAGATCATCACTTGATATCGACGTCGTACTGAGCCGCATTGCCAACTGCATAATGATGGTTGTGTAGGCCAGATCATTTAGTAGCTCAGCCCAGGTAGTTCGCCGTTCGCCGTGGGTTTCTTTTGTTCGCAAACGCGGAATACTCCGCTTTTCTTTATCCTGGTCGGCCATCTGGTTGAGCATGTTCTAGCTACTTAACGGGATTTAGAGACCAGCGTCCCGAAAACTGAGTAGCCCGCCCTGCTACACCTCGGCATCATTCGGGGGCCAACGAAAATAGCGCAACAGCCTAACTAACTATGTGCTATGTCTGGCGGGTTCAACCAACCTAACCCACTCCCTAAGCCCAAGACAGGTGGTCATTTTTAACAAAATGACCACTCAATAAATCCATGATGAGCCCGAGGCTGATTTTCTTCAACTTTATAAATAGAAGCCGACAGGGCAATTGAATCGAGTTCTGTTATACCTGCCAGTAGCTGCTGACAGATAGCACGTTATGATTTAGCAAGTATCAAATTTTCCATACCTAGTTGCATCACTTATCCATGTCAATCATGATCAAAAATCACTACATTTCTGGTCTGAGTCAGCCGCTCGTGCTGGTTTGCCTGTTCCTGCTTGGTGTAGCAGGCTGTACTGTATTCGATCACCGGTTTCCGGCACCTACTGCGCTGGTACCGGTACCGGGTCCACCCATAGCTACCGGGCTCAAAGCGCCGATTGGTATTACCGAAGACCCGAAAGGCAATATTTGGGTAACCGAAGCCGGTAGTGGCACGGTAAATAATGGGCAGGTTTCCGTTATTACCCCTTCGGGTGCTGTTTATCCGGTCATCAAAAATTTCCCGTCGGCCCTGAGTCCCGAAAATTCACCGGAAGGGTTAAATCATCTGCTGTTCGACAATGGAAAATTATATATTCTGCACGCTACGGAAGATAAACTGTACATCGCCGACGTTTCAGGCTTTGTGCCTGGGACAACGCCAGCCGTTGACGCCAGTACGCTGCCGTACCAGGATCTAGGTACGTTTGTGAAAGCGGCACGCCCTAATGCGCCCGATGCCCCCGACTCGAATCCATACAACCTGACGTTCGGTCCTGATGGCGATCTGTTCATCGTTGATGCTGGCGCCAATGCGATTATTCGTCGGAAGAAAACGGACGGCACACTGAGTGTATTTGCCACCTTCCCCGACGTACCCAATCCAACGATCCCTATGGTAGGACCGCCAACGATTGATGCGGTACCGACCGGAATTGTGTTTGACGGGACCAATTTTATTGTCAGCACCCTGACGGGCTATCCGTTCCCGCCAAATCTGTCGAAAATTTACAAGGTGAGCACTACCGGAACAGTAACCCTCTATAAAGACGGATTTTCGGGATTGACAGATATTGTGCTGACGTCTAGTGGTAAAACACTAGTAACTGAGTTTGGCTTCTCGGGCCCTGGCCGGGTGGCAAGTGGCGATGATCCGGCCGCCAGCTTGTTCTCGCCAGCTATTACTCCGGTTGATATTCTGTTGAGCAATAAGACTGCCGACACGTATTACCTCCTGTATTACGGGCCTGGTTTGCTTGTAAAACTCACGGCGACCAATTAGCCGGAACTCTATCAGGCTACTGCCGGGTTCGGGTCGCATGCCTGAGCCTGATGGTACGAAAAAGGAACTCTCCATCGATCTGTACGGCCTCGTATTGCTCGGTGGGGAGTTCCTTTTTCGTACCATCAGGCTCGGCGGCCGTTGATGATATTCTTATGTTTTACGACGGTCGCTCCAGAAACGACACTCCCCAAAAAGGAGTAACTTGCCTCCATGATACAGATCCAACGCCTCAAAACGTACAAAATGGCCGTTCTGGCCCTTTCCTGCCTGATCGGCAGTTGCCAGACAAACGACCAGACGCCCTGCAATCCTACACCCGTCAGCATCACTGCGCCACAGGACGAACAGGCGAAGCTCAAGCAGTACATTGACTCCAATGGCATTACAGCAACCGCCGATCCACGCGGATTTTACTATACCATTCAGGCACCGGGTAGCGGAGCAAAGCCAACGGTATGCTCAAACGTGACCGTGAATTATAAAGGCCAGCTAACAGATGGTAGCGTGTTCGATAGCAGCAACGGAATCAGCTTTGGGCTAAGCCAGTTGATCGTGGGGTGGCAGGAAGGCATTCCACTGGTGGCTCCCGGCGGTAGCATCACGCTGTATTTACCGCCCAGCCTGGCCTACGGCGCTCAGGCCCAGTCTGGCATTCCGGCAAATTCGATCTTAGTTTTCAAGATCGACCTGATCAAAATTAATTAACTTATTGGACCCAGTAGCGTGCGGTACTCTGACTGGGGTACCGTGCGCTACTTGTAAACTAGTCACTCAACGTTACATGACCAGGCTCTTTTCGATTCTTTTTCTTAACCTGATCGCTACACTTTGTCTGGCACAACCCATTCGGTTTGCCTTTGTCACCGATACACACGTGGGTGCACCGGAAACGGCGCTGGAAGACCTGCAACGTACGGTCAACGACATAAATACCCAGGCTAATATCGACTTTGTTGTTCTCACTGGCGATGTGACTGATTTTGGAACAGAAGCCGAATTCACCGCCGCTAAACGGGTGCTGGATGGCCTGACCAAAAAATGGCACATATTCCCCGGCAATCACGATACGAAATGGTCTGAGAACGGCTGTAACAGCTTTCGGAAGGTCTTCGGTACAGAGCGTTTTTCGTTCGACTTTGGCAAATACCGATTCATCGGTTGTGGCAGCGGTCCCAACATGCGGATGTCGCCGGGGCTGGCCTCCCGCGAAGACGTCCTCTGGCTCCGCGACGAAACGGCTAAACTGGCCAAGACTGGTCAGCCCGTCATTTTCATGAACCATTACCCGCTCGACGACGCACTGGCCAACTGGTACCTGCTGATCGACGAGTTAAAGAAGACCAATATCCAGGCGGCGTTGTGCGGACATGGGCACGCCAACAAGGCCATGGATTTTGAAGGAATTCCGGCTACGATGGGCCGGTCGAACCTGCGGGCTAAAGACCCCGTTGGCGGCTACAACCTCGTTACGATTCAAAACGATACGATGGCGTTTGCCGTGCGGACGCCCGCTGTTGGTGAAGTAGCCGGACGGCTTGCTGCTCCCTGGCGAACGATTGTCTTAACCGCCCACCATTTTGAGCAGTCCTCAAAGCCCTACCTCCGCCCTTCCTACCAACTGAATGACCACTACAAAAACGTGCAGGTACGTTGGCAGAAACAGGATAGCAGTGATATTGGCGCAGGGATCATTGCCGATAAGCGGCTGGCCATTTACCCCAACGCCCGCGGTGAGCTGGTAGCCCTGGCGCTAGCTGATGGCGCGACAAACTGGCGCTTTTCAACTGGCGGCAAGGTGTATTCTACGCCAGCCATGCACAAGAACCGGATCGTTGTTGCCTCAACAGATGGCACTATTTACTGCGTGGATAAACGCTCCGGCAAACGCATCTGGGCGGTAGAGACCGGCAAACCAATTGTTGCCTCCCCGCTTATTCTCGACAACACAGTGTATATCGGCAGTAGTGAGGGTAAATTTCGGGCTTTATCGCTTAAAAACGGGGCCGAACGGTGGACCTTCACCGGCGTAAAGGAATTTGTAGAGTCGATACCGATTGCCGATAACGACAGAGTCTATTTTGGCTCCTGGGGCTCTACTCTATACGCATTGGACCGAAAGACGGGCCAACCCGCCTGGACCTGGACTAACAACAAGGGGCGCAACTTCTCACCGGCGGCGGGCACGCCACTCCTTACCAACGGTCGTATTTTTCTGCAAACGCCCGACCGGACTGTAACGGCGCTGGACGCGAAGACAGGTCAAAAAATATGGGATTCAAACCAGCACAAAGGGTTCGAATCCAGTGGTTTGTCAGCAGATGGCTCGTTGCTCTATGTAAAATGCATGAACGATACACTCTGGGCGCTGTCAACTCGGTCTGCTACGCTCCAACCCGAGTGGTTTGTCAATTGTAAGTACGGGTATGAGATCAGTCCGTCGCCAGTTACCGAGCGGGACGGGCTCATTTTCGTACCTACCGACGATGGCGTTATCTATGCCGTTGACCGCCAGAAGCGGCAAGTAGCCTGGGCGCACAAGCTCTCTAACGCTATGGTGAACCGGGTTTTCCCCCTGCCAGGCAACGAAGTACTTATCACCACCATGGATGGTAAAGTGGCCCGCCTGCGCAACGGGCAGTAACGCCAGAGCAGCAAAACACGGCTATCTGCCCCGCTTCCTGTCTGATCAGGTACGTTCTGGTGAGGAGATAACGGGGCTTTACCTGTTTTGTACTGTATTCATGGATTCGGCGGAGGCTAGAAGCGGGCCGAGACCTGACCAACTCATTTACTTACACCATGCAAAACCGTCGCGAGTTTATTAAGCAGGCATCCGTTGCCGGAGCCGGTCTCTTCGTCGCCCCACAGATTCCCGTTTTCAAAGGTTCGCCCAACGAGAAAGTCGTCATTGGCACCATGGGCTCTAACAGCCGCGGCTTTTTTGTCGCAAAAATGTTTGCCCAGTTACCGAACGTAGAAATTGGGTACGTCTGCGATGTCGATGCCAATGTAGTGGCCAAGACAATCGCCGAAATCGAGAAGATGACGGGCAAGAAGCCTAAAGGCTTCACGGATGTGCGGAAAATGCTCGAGGTAAAAGACTTCGATGCCATGATGATCGCTACCCCCGACCACTGGCACGCCCCCGGCGCCATGCTGGGAATGAAGGCAGGTAAGCACGTGTATGTTGAGAAGCCCTGTTCACATAATCCGGCAGAAGGCGAGATGCTGGTGGCGGGTGCCAAAAAATACAACAAGCTCGTGCAGATGGGCAGTCAGCGCCGGTCCTTTCCCAAAGTGATGGAAGCCGTACAGTCACTGCACGAAGGTATTATCGGTGATGTTTATTTTGCCAAAGGCTGGTACGCTAACGCCCGTAAGCCAATCGGAAAAGGGAAGCTTGTTGCTGTGCCCGACACCCTCAACTTCGACCTATGGCAAGGTCCAGCCCCACGCCGCCCCTATCAGGACAACCTGGTGCCTTACAATTGGCACTGGTTCTGGCATTGGGGTACGGGCGAAGCGCTCAATAACGGCACGCACGAACTAGACGTAATTCGCTGGGGGCTGGGAGTCGATTACCCAACGAAAGTGACGTCAATGGGTGGCCGGTTTGCATACAAGGATGATTGGGAGACCCCCGATACCCAGACAATTTCGTTTGAGTTTCCCGGCAACAAAATGGTGGAGTGGGAAGGCCGCAGCTGCAACGGATTCAACAACGAGGGCGTGGGCAGGGGCGTCATTTTCTACGGTTCAAAAGGAACGATGATCATTCCGGGCGGCGATGATTACAAGGTGTACGACCTGAATAACAAGCTGCTGAAAGACGTGAAAACCGGGTTGCAGGAAGCCACGCGTACCAACACAATGGGCATGGGCGAAAAGCTGGATAGCCTGGTGCTGGAAAACTTCGTAGAATCGATTCGGGGTACCTCGAAGCTGACCGCTCCAATCGCGGAGGGCCACAAATCTACATTGCTTCCTCAACTTGGCAACATCGCCTACCGCACCGGCCGAATCCTGACTTGCAACCCAGCAAATGGCCATATCCTGAACGACAAAGAAGCCATGAAACTCTGGTCGAGGGAATACCAGAAAGGCTGGGAAATGACGTTGTAGCGTCAACGTACCTGTTTTGTTCACACAGAAAAAGCCGCCTCATTCTGAATGAGGCGGCTTTTTCTGTGTGAACAAAACAGTGTAAAAGACTGGAGTCGGGCTTCGCGCTTGTGGCCCTTCGCCAGGCTCACCAAGCAGTAACGTGTCAACAATATACTACCGCATAGCCTGCCGAGGATCGGGCTTCAAGTCGATCACGAACTCTTTGGGTGGCTCTGCGCCCAGCAGATGTTTCACAAAGTAATCCCAGCGACGACGTGCCATGTACGACGAGTAGCTGCCAAAGCCATGCCCGCTGTTCGGAAATAGCACCAGGTCGTAGTCTTTATTGGCTTTTTCCAGTGCCTCAACTACCAGCAACGTGTTCGACGGGGGAACGTTGTTGTCCATCATGCCGTGAGCCAGCATCAGCTTGCCCTTCAGGTTTTTAGCGTAGTTCTGGTTGGCCTGCGCTTCGTAATTCGACGCTGACGTTAGGCCGTTGTAACGCTCGCCCCAATCGTCTTCGTAGTTGCGGTTATCGTGGTTGCCCGACTCAGAAATGCCTACCTTGAAGAAGTCAGGGAAACGGAACATAGCCGTTGCTGTAGCGAAACCGCCACCCGAATGCCCCCAGATACCAACCCGGTCAAGGTCGATGTAGGGATACTGTTTAGCCAGTTGCTGGATGCCGGTAATCTGATCGGTCAGCGTGTTATCGGCCATATTGCCGTAGCTCATGTCGTGGAAGCTTTTTGAGCGCAGCGGATTACTGGTGCCTTCAATTTCTACCACGATGAAGCCTAACTCAGCCAGTGCCTGGTTGTCTTTTCGGGCGGCCGAAAACGACCAGTTTCCCACGCTGCCGCCCTGCGGACCGGGATAGATGTAGTCGACAACCGGGTATTTCTTGGCTGGGTCGAGGTTGGTTGGCGTATACATCAGGCCATACAAATCGGTTTTGCTGTCATGCGCTTTCACCCGAATAGGTGTAGGTGGCCGCCAGCCGGTTGCGGTCAGGCGCGATATGTCGGTCTTCTCCAGATCGACCAGCCGTTTGCCAGCCAGCGAACGAACAACACTCACCGGAGGTACGTCGGGCGACGAATAGGTATCAACGAAATAGGCCCCCGACGGCGAGAAGCTCACCTGGTGGTTTCCCGGCTCGGGCGTCAGCACCGCAAACTGTTTTCCGTCGAATCCAACCTGGCAAAGCTGCGCAAAATATGGGTTAGCTGCCTGCTGACCAACGGCCATGAAGTACAACATCCGCCTGGCTTCGTCGACCTTCAGCAGCCGGGTTACCACCCATTCACCTTTGGTAATCTGGTTTTTCAGCTTGCCCGTAGCGCCATCATACAAGTACAGATGGCCCCAGTTGTCGCGCTCCGAGAACCAGATGAATTCGTTGGTTTTGGCCAGGTAGCGCCAGTTGATCGCGCCCCATCCCGATTCGTACTGCGTTGGCACAGTTTCCTCAAACACCTCACGAACAGCCCCCGTTGCCGCATCGGCCAGCCGGACTTTTTCCTGTTTGTGATCACGTGAGGTAGACACAAAGGCGAGCTTTGTCCCGTCGGCGGTCCAGTTCACGTCGTCAAATGTGCCACTGCTGGAAATATCATCGCTGAGTGTGGCCCGGTGCGGATCGGGAGCCACCTGCAGCCGAACTACCCTGGGTACGTCGACTTCGATGATCACCCGCTCAATCATAGGAATCGCTTTATCGCCCGGCAGAGGGTATTTCCACTGTTTCAATGTAGGCTTGCCCACATTCGTGGTTACCAGATACATATCGCTCACCTCGCGCTGATCCTGCCTGAACGTGGCGATTTTCTTGGAATCGGGTGACCAGGCTAGAATGGCGCGGTCGCTCGATTTCCAACCCGCGTTGTCGGTGGCATAACCGAAGTCTTTTGCGCCGTCTGTCGTTAGCTGCGTTTGGGCGCCCGTCTGGGTGTTACGTACCCAGAGATTATAGTCCTTGATATAAGCGGCCAGTTTACGATCGGGCGATAGTACTTCATTTCCATCACCTTCCCGCGAAAAGCGGCCCCCACCCCCACTTGCTGCGCGGACGGAGGTAGTATCGGCAGTCAGTTGGTCGGTTTGGGGATCGTACTGCCATGACTTACCCGCCACCTGAAGGCCAACTGATTGGGTAGTGGGCGATAGCGTAATGCTTTGAAAAGGCAGCTTCGTGGCCTCGTAGGTCTTACCCGTTACTCTCGTAAGCGTAGCGGCCAGCTTTTGCGCATCGAACGGTGCCGAGCGCGAGCCCTTCATGGGGTCGACCAGCACGTAATTACTACCTGTAGCGGTTAGGTTCCGGTACCAGAACCGGTCGCCGGGTAGCCAGTTGGGGCGCAGACTGCCGTTGTCAATGAGTTGTTCGGCATTGGACCCCATAAACCGTTGTGCCCGTTCATAGTCGCTGGTGGTCAGCGCAGGACGCTGCTGAGCATTGGCGGAAAGAAACAGCAAAACAGGGAGACCTGCCAGTAGGGGTTTTATCATAATTAATGGAGTTACTAAACGGACTGACTGTTGATGATATGACTTGCCTTTTCGAGTGCGGCAAACAGCTACAATACTACCTAAAAATACCTGATAGGCGACCTATAACCAGCTATTTACCCGCGATTCATAGCTAAACCCAACAGCCCGCCAGTTTTGCCCCGCAACCGCCACACAATCAGGTCCACCAGCCAGGGTCTGTCAAGGTATCTGATTAGCCAACTTTCACCAGCTATAAGCGATAGCGTAGGCACATCAGTGAACGAGTCGTTAAACAATAGATGACCGGTTGCCAGATCAACGAATAGTAGCAATTTTTAACCTAATAGGTCAATAACTGTAAACTAAAAGCGACCCGTAAAAAGTAACGAAAACGATGTAGTAAGGCAAAAGAGCACTTTTCACTTACAGGGCAACCAATCTATTTACAGACGTAAGTATATTCTTATGAAAGTTAAATTTGTATTAATTATAGTTTGAAAAATACACAACGTCTATATGAAAACAAGTAGCTACTCGACTTGCCTTCGTCTTGTAACGTCCTTTTTTGAGCGGGCATCGGCCAGCCTTCATGCGTCGATCAGTTTGTTCACACCCATCCTTCCGGTTTAGGGCCGACGCCACCGCCCCCCTGGCTGATGCGCGGTAAAGCGGCATGATTCTGTCCACTTTCCGAGCGCTTTTTAGCTGCATTCGGCCTCCTTATATCTGGTAGCCTACTAATCAGGTGCCAGCCTAGTGCCTTACGTCA
This sequence comes from Fibrivirga algicola, assembly GCF_011742925.1. Lineage (GTDB taxonomy): Bacteria > Bacteroidota > Bacteroidia > Cytophagales > Spirosomataceae > Fibrella > Fibrella algicola. Next base: position 992,376 of record NZ_WAEL01000001.1, on the reverse strand, counting down.
AGGCATAGCCTATCTCCAGTCAAGACAGCTCTGTCTGTCTCGTCCCTTCGTAGCTCTTCTCCCGCTTCATTTCTATTCCGACTAGTAGCCTATTTACCCTACTTATTCCTATCCCTTTACTCTAAAGTTTACCTCACACTCATGACCAACATCTTTACCCAGGTGGGCCACAGCTTGCTGGCAAACTGGCTATTGCTTATTCCCCTAACCAGCCAGGCACAGCTATTAGCCCGGTCAGGCGAACCGACCCCCGACCGTTACACACCCATCGCTATGGCGAGTAACCAGAACAGTAGCGGTAACGTACCCAACTCAGGGTTCAGCGAACCAACCGACCGGGCAATAACTGGCCGGGTTACCGACGAAAAAGGCGAAGAGCTACCGGGTGTCAGCGTTGTGCTGAAAGGCAGTCAGCGCGGAACAGTCACCGATGCGAAAGGTCAGTTTAAACTTACCATACCCGACGGCGGCGAGGCCACGCTCGTGTACAGCTTTGTGGGCTACCTCTCGCAGGAAATCGTGGTGGGCAACCGCAAAACCATCGACGTCATTCTGCAAACCGATGAAAAATCGCTCGACGAGGTGGTGGTAGTAGGGTACGGTACGCAGAAAAAGAGTGAACAAACGGCAGCAATCAGCACCGTTACCGGCGAGGACATTGTGAAGTCGCCCGTTACCGATGCCAGCAACTCCCTGATTGGGCGTGTTCCGGGGTTATTCGCGCAACAGACCAGCGGTCGGCCGGGCATCAACGGGGCAACGATCACCATTCGCGGTCGAGCCTCCGAAAACTCAGCCGCGCTAATCATCGTAGACGGAGTAGAACGGCAAAGTTTCGGTGAGATCGACCCCAACGAAATTGCTTCGATTTCGGTCCTGAAAGACGCCTCGTCGACGGCCCTGTTCGGTATCAAGGGGGCAAATGGCGTTATCATCGTCACCACTAAATCGGGCAGAACGGGTAAAGCCAAAGTGTCGTATTCAGGCAACGTAGGCACCGTCAGCTTCACGCAGGTCCCCGAATTTCTGGATGCCTACAGCAGCGCCATGCTGCATAATGAGGGCGAAGAAAACCTGATCAAATACGGGTTAGTACCGTCGAGCTTCCAAAAACTGTTTACAGCCCAGGACCTGCAAACTTACAAAGACGGCACCGGCGACCGGCTGCTGTACCCCAACACCAACTGGTTCAAGGCCGTGACCCGGCCCAGCTGGATGCGTACCCAGCATAACCTGAACTTCAGTGGTGGGTCAAAAGCCATAAAATACTTTGTATCATTGGCTTACCTCTGGGAAGATGGCGGTTTCAAAGACTTCAGCACCCCGTCAGGCTACAGTACCACACCCGACTATTCACGCTATAACTTCCGCTCTAACCTGGATTTCAATCTGACGCCAACCACAACCCTTAGCCTGCGGCTGGGCGGCCGGTTGGAGCAGCGGTATTCATTCATCGCCAACGCCAACGACGGCGACCTGCGGCGGCGATTCGAAAGCGGCCCCGAGTACCTAATGACCCGCATGTACAGCATTCCGGCCTGGGCCATTCCTTTTTATCCGGAATACACCAACCCAGCCACGCCTGAGTTGCAGCAACTCGACGATACCTATAACCAGATTGAAGACTTCGGCCGGGTGGGGATTAACTCGTTCAACCCCTACGCCGTTATCAAGCGGAACGGGTACGTTGATTTCGACAATAATGCCATCGAGAGTGTGTTTGTCCTCGACCAGAAACTCGACCGAGTTACCAAGGGGCTGGGCGCCAAAGTCACGGTTGGCTACGATGCTTACCTGCAGGCCGTTCGGGCGCAACTGGGGGCTTACGCCGCCTACAACGTAGACCGCACCAACAGCTCGCTGCTGCTGGCCCGCAATTCGTTTGAAGATCCGCTGGGTGGGGTAAGTTCACAGAACTACGGGTACGTTAAAACCAACGTGCAGGTATCGCTCAACTATGCCCGGTCATTTGGCAAACACAATGTATCGGCAGTGGCCGTTGGTCAACGCGAACTACGCGGGGCCGATGGTGGTCAGGCGGTTGCTCCCTTCGCCAACGAAGGCCTGATTATGCGGGCTACCTACAACTACGCCAGCCGCTATTTCTTCGAGGTCAACGGTGCGTATAACGGCTCGGAGAACTACCCTAAAGGCGAGCGGTATGGCCTGTTCCCGGCCGTTTCAGCAGGCTGGACCATCAGCCAGGAGTCGTTCATGAAGCGGTTCACCTGGCTCAATCACCTTAAAATTCGCGGTTCATACGGGCTTATCGGCTACGGAAACGTGGGCAACAGCCGGTTTCTGTACCTCGACGAGTACGCCAACGGTGGCGGTACGCCGGGCACGGGCGGCGGCAACTCGTCGATTAACAACCGCGTGATCTTCGGTAGCCCCAGCAGCAACGTGTCATACCCGGTGGTGTGGCACAGCCGTGCGGGTAACCCCGGCGTAACCTGGGAAAAATCGGTGAAACGGAATTTCGGTATCGAAACCGCCTTCTTTAAAGACCGCCTGTCGATCACCGCCGATATATTCGACGAACGCCGCTACGATATTCTGCTGGCCCGGAACAACTCGGCACCAGTCATCTATGGCGAGTCGCTGCCCGCCAGCAACTACGGCGAAAACTATAACAGCGGCTATGAGGTAGAGTTCAGCTTCAAAGACAGTAAAGGCGATTTTCGGTACGGTGTAACGGCGCAGTATACCCATGCCAAAAACAAGATTGTGGTCACCGACGAACCCGTTAACCTGCCCAGTTACCAGAAAGCAGCCGGGCAATCAATCGGGCAGTTCCGGGGCTACAAGGTGCTGGGTTTCTACCAAAGTCTGGAAGACATTGCCCGCAGCCCACAAAGCAAAGTGAACGGCGCGGTGATTCCCGGCGACCTGAAATACGAAGACATCAACAATGATGGCGTCATCGACGATCAGGACCGCGTGCCCATCGGCTTCTCTAACGTACCCCAGAATGTATTCGGCATCGAACCCAGTTTTGGTTGGAAAGGCTTCACGCTCTCCGCGCTGTTTCAGGGGGTAAACAAGGTGAACTCGAACGTCTTTTTCAGTGGCGGCAATTACTACAGCAGCATGCTCGGCCGGTGGACACCCGAAACCGCCGAAACCGCCACCTGGCCATCCATTCGCCCGCGAAACACGGCAGCTCCCAGCTATTCGTTCAACGACTTCATCATGCAGGACGCCAGCTATGTGAAGCTCCGGAACGTGGAAATCGGCTACGCCCTGCCGTCGTCGATCACCAAACGGCTGAAGGTGGAAACCCTGCGCCTGTACGTGAACGGGCAGAACCTGGCCACCTGGACCAAATTCGTTGGCCTCGACCCCGAAAACAACCAGAACAGCGCCGTAGCCAGCTCCTTCTTCGCCGGTGCCGGTAACAGTATTCCGGTTTCCCGGACCATCAACTTCGGGGTAAACGTTCAATTCTAATCGTAGCAACGTCATGAAATTAGTACGCAATACGCTCCTGCTTCTGCTGGTGGCAGGTACGTTCGCCTGCAGCAACAAAGACTTTTTACAACGTGACCCCGGCGTAGCCATCACCGACGAAGCCGCCTTCAGCGATCCTGTGCTGGCTACCCGGTTCGCCGACAATACCTACAACTACCTGCTCGACGATTATGGGCGGCTCAGCACGGCGCAGGTCTACAAAGGCACTACCGGGCAGTTTACCGACGAGGCCGTTTTTGCCGAGATTCTGACGGTGCACGGGGTAGTGACCATGAATCAGGGCAACTTTCAGGATGGTGCCTCTACGGATGTAAACGCCGTGTATACCCGCATGTATCAGGGCATTCGCAATGCCAATGTGATGCTGTCGCGGGTAGATGGTATCACCTGGACGGCCGCCCAGAATGGCAAGCTCATTCGGGCGCAGCAGTTGTACCTCCGGGCGTTTTTCTACTTCGAACTGGTGAAACGCTACGGCGGCGTCATTCTGCTCGACAAGCCCCTGGACCAGACCGATAACCTCGATTTGCCCCGCAATACGTATGAGGAAACGGTAGCCTTTATCCTGAAAGATTTGCAGGAAGCTGAGTCGATTCTGACTACCGAAACGTGGGGCACCACCTACTCGCCTACCACTGACTGGGACGCGGGCAACACCGGACGGGCAACCATTGGCTCGGTGCGGGCACTGCGAACCCGTCTATTGATGCTCGACGCCAGCCCGCTACGCAACCCAACCGGCGATGCGGCCAAGTGGCAGAAGGCCGCTGCGGCTGCGAAAACGATCATCGACATGGGCAAGTATAGCCTACACTCGCAGTACGGCACCTTGCTGAACCAGTCGTCGTCGCCCGAATACATCCAGATCAAAGTGCGTGGCCCCCGGAGTGGCAACGGTGGTTTCCTGGGCGATTTCATTATTCCGCCGAGTGCCGGTGGCGCGCAGGGGCAACTGAACCCCACACAAAACCACGTCGACCTCTACGAGATGAGCAATGGCAAGCCCATCACCGACCCGACCTCGGGCTACAACCCGCAGGAGCCTTACAAAGACCGCGACCCGCGTTTCTACGCCAACATCATCTACAACGACATGACGTGGCAGGGTCGAAAAATTGCCATGTGGGTCAATAACGCAACAACGCCGGTGTCGTATGGCGCTGACTACCAGCCGGGATCAACGAGCTACACCCGGACCCGCTATTACCTGCGGAAGGTGTGGCCCGAAGCCGTGCGGGGTGGTACGGGAGGTGCCTCGGCCATTGTCAACTTTATCTTTTTCCGCTACGGCGAAGTCTTGCTCAACTATGCCGAGGCGCTCAACGAAAGCGATGGCCCCACAGCGGCGGTGTACACGGCCGTCAATCAGATACGTACCCGGGCAGGTATGCCGGGCTTACCTGCCGGCCTCACTAAAGACCAGATGCGGGCCCGGATTCATAACGAACGGGCGGTGGAACTGGCCTTTGAGGAATTCCGGTGGTGGGATATTCTGCGCTGGAAGAAAGGCGTCGAGATTATCCCGAAAACGATCACCGGTATGGATGTAGAGCGTACGGCTACCGGCTTCAAATACACGGTGGTACCGCTGGCGGGCGCCTATCAGCGTGTTTTCGCCGATCACATGCACGTCTACCCGATTCCGCGTAACGAAATCTTCAAAAGTAACGGTGTCTTAAAGCAAAATCCGGGCTGGTAAGTCAACCACACAACTCATTGATTATGAAACAATCCGTTTATATAAAAACAATTCTCGGCCTACTGTTGCTGTTAGTGGCAGGCCAACTGGCGGCCCAGAATAAAGCCACATTTAAGGGCACCGTCATCGATGCGCAGCGTAAACCGCTGGCCAACGTGTCGGTAGGGGTGCAGGAAACCAATACCTCGGTGATGACCGGGGCCGACGGCAGTTTTTCGGTGCGGGCCGCCATGAACGATGTGCTGGTCATTAAACAGAACGGCTACCTGTCGCAAACAGTCGGCATCAACAGCGACGAACCGATCACGGTTACGCTGCTACCCGCGCTGACCGATGCGGGCGAAGATGACGATGTCATTATTCCGTTTGGCATTCGGAAAAAGCGCCAAGTTAACTCGGCCACTGTCACCTTCAATGCCGACAACTTACCGCTCGTGCCCATCAGCTCGATCAACTCGCTGCTGGCGGGGCGCATTGCGGGTCTGGGTGTGCAGCAAACAGGTTCGGCACCCGGTAACGATGGCGCCAGCTTTCAGATCCGGGGCCGGTCTACCTTCGGGCCCAGCGGGGTACGTGTGCTGGTCGACGGTATTCCGCGCGACATTGGCGACCTAGACCTCAACGAAGTAGCCAGCATCACGGTGCTGAAAGATGCTGCTTCCCTTGCCTGGTACGGGCTGCGCGCGGGCAATGGCGTTGTGCTGGTAACGACGAAAAAAGGCAGTTCAACGCGCTCAAAAATCCAGTTCGATGTGCAGGGCGGCGTGCAGATTGCCGACAACCTGATCAAACCGCTGAACGCCTACGACTACGCCACGCTGTATAACGAGGCCCTGGTCAACGACGGTTCGCAGCCGATTTACAATGCCGCGGCCCTCGATGCCTACAAGAACAACAGCGATCCGTACCGCTTTCCAAGCAACAACTACCTCGATTACTTCCTGAACAAGTCATCGACAGCGCAACGCTACACGCTCTCGGCCGATGGCGGCAATAACTCGGTGCGTTACTTTGTGTTGCTGGGCTACTTCACCCAAAATGGACTGTTCAAATACGCAGACGGACCCGATTACAATTCAAACCAGTCGTATGACCGGTTCAACTTCCGGGGCAACGTTGATTTCGACGTGAACAAGAACCTGACGGTGGGTCTCAACGTGGGCGGGCGGTCTGAAAATCGTCAGCAACCGGGTGGCAATGAAGCGGGTACGTTGTTGAACCAGCTGTACACCACGCCCCCCAACGCGTTTCCGATTCTGAACGAAAATGGCAGCTATGGCGGCAGTTCACAGTTTCAGAACAACCCGCTCGGGCTGTTGCAGGAGCGCGGCTACACCAGCACCAACAACCGGGTGCTGATGGCTACGCTCGATATCCGGCAAAAGCTGGACTACATCACGCAGGGACTCTCGGCCAACATCAATTTCAGCTACGACGCCCAGGGCGACTACTCGCAGGGCCTGAACCGCGATTATGAAGTGATCGATGTTACCGGCGCGTCGCCCATCACGTACCGGAACAAAACGCCCCTCAGCTATCGCACGGCCGGCTTTGGCCTCACCAACCGCCGCAACGAAACCTGGGCAGGACTGGACTACGACCGCCTGTTTGGCAACCATAGCGTGCGGGCTTCGGTGCGGGCGCAGCGCTTTGTCAGTGTGTTCCCCACCCAGCTCGATTTCCGGGGGCAGGGTGTTTCGTCGCGGATCGATTACTCGTTCAAAGACCGGTACTACCTCGGTTTCGTCGGTACGTATTCGGGCTCAGAGAACTTCGCGCCCGGTCGGCGATACGGTTATTTTCCGGCCGTTTCGGCGGGTTGGGTCGTGTCTGACGAAGCCTTTATCAAGCCGAATCCGGTGCTGACGTACCTGAAACTGCGGGCCTCATATGGTCAGACGGGCAGCAGCGATGTAGGTGGGGCGCGGTTTCCCTTCGAAAACTTCTACGCCCGCAATACCGGCGGAGGCGGCTATACGTTCGGCACGGGGTTTTCGGCCACCACCAACGCCAACGAGGTCTCGATTGCCAACCCGCTGATCACCTGGGAAACCCTGACGACGCTGAATCTGGGCACCGATCTGAAGTTTTTCAACAACGTCCTGTCGCTCTCTGTCGACGTGTTCAGTGCCCACCGCACGGGTATTCTCACTCAATCGGCCATTCCGAGCGTGCTGGGGCAGACTTTGACGGTCAACGCCGGTGAGGTAGAGAGCAAGGGAGTCGACTTGGCCCTGTCGTACACCAAACAACTGGGCAAGCTTACGATGTCGTTCTACGGAAACGCCACCACCACCCGCGACATTCTGGTGTATGAAAACGGGCAGGCAGGCTTGCCCGAGTATCAGCAAACGCTGGGTAAGCTGGTCGGTAGCCGCCTCGTCTTCTTATCGGACGGGATTTTCCAGAGCCAAGCCGAAATTGCCGCCAGTCCCAAGCAGGTGTTGTCGGGGAAAGTGGTGCCGGGCGACATTAAGTACAAAGACGTGGGGGGCATTGATGGAAAACCCGACGGCATCATCGATAACTACGACCGGGTACGTCTCGACGAGCGCGACCAGCCCAAAGCGTATTACGGCTTCGGAACCGTGCTGAAATATGGTATTCTCGACCTGAGCGCCCATTTGCAGGGGACTACGGGCCGCACCCTCGACGTGCAGGGAATCGTGAATGCCGGGCCAACCGCGTTCAACAACGAGAGCCTCTCGCGCTGGACACCGGCTACCAGTGCCACGGCCAAATACCCCCGCCTCGGCATTGCCGACCGTGCTAATAACACCTCAGCGTCGGATTTCTGGCTCGTCTCGGGCGATTACCTGCGGGTGAAAAACGTGGAGGTGGGCGTAACGCTGCCTGTCGCCGTGCTCAACCGGCTTCGGGTTAAATCGGCCCGGCTCTATGTGGGTGGCTACAACCTGCTGTCGTTCAGCAACACGGGTCTGGGTATCGATCCTGAGATTCCGTTTGCCGGACAGGGTAACAGCACTTATCCCTACCTAAAGACATTCTATGCCGGTTTACGCACCTCTTTCTAGATCAACTGACATGAAAACACTTACGCTAACAACGGCAGCGGTACTACTGTGCATCAGTTTTATCTCCTGCGAAAAAGATTACCTGAGCTTCGATTTTACCGACGGCAACATCCGCAATTCAGCCGAAATCTGGAGTTCAGACCGGAACACGCGGGGCTTTCTGAGTAACGCTTACTTCGGCTTGCTGAACCGCTACAACCTCGACGGTAACGGCTCCATGTATTCGCAGGGCAGCGACGAGGCCGTGAACTCGAACCTGGGGTCGAGCATCAATATTTTCAATAACGACACCTGGGGTTCGCTACGCACCGTCGACGATCAGTACGCCAACATGTATAACTACCTGCGGCGGGTGAACCTGTTTCTGGAAAACTCGCGGGGCAGCGGCGTCATTCCGGCCACCGACATTCCAAAGCTGCGGGGCGAGGCCTTTTTTCTGCGGGCGCTCTACCACTTCGAGCTGATGAAACGGTACGGCTCCATCATTCTGGCTACCCGTTCCTACACCATCGAAGACAACTTGGACGTACCCAGAGACCCGTTTGACAAGGTGGTGAGCCAGATTGTGGCCGACTGCGACTCAGCCGCCGCCGTACTGACAACGGCCATCGTCGATCAGTCGACGGGTGATAAAGGGCGGGCCTCGAAAACGGCAGCGCTGGCCCTGAAATCGCGCACATTACTGTATGCTGCCAGTCCGCTGAACAACGCAACGAACGACCTCTCGAAATGGCAGCGCGCAGCCGACGCGTCTAAAGAGTTGATCAGTCTGGGCAAGCACTCGCTGCTGACGCAGGCGCAATTACCCAACCTCTGGAATTATGGTAGTCTGGCCTATAATGCCGAAACGATTTTTGCCACGCAGGCCGACAACAACAATACGCTGGAACTGAACAACGCGCCCATCAGCTACGACGGAGGCCGGGGCCGCACCAACCCCACACAGGAGCTGGTCGACGCGTTCGACATGCGCACGAGCGGCAAGCCCATTACCGACCCAACCTCGGGCTATAACCCCGCCGCGCCCTATACCGACCGCGACCCACGCCTGAGCCTGTTCATCGTGCTCAACAACGTAAATTTCAAGGGCCGGGCGGTTGAAACGTTTGAGGGCGGCAAAGACAACGTACCCATCAACGTAAACAACACTAAGACCGGCTACTACATGCGTAAGTTCCTGGTCGAAAGTGCGTTTTGGGGCGTTGGTACGGCCATCAACGTGCGCCGCCCCTGGGTGCTATTCCGCTACGCCGAAGTGTTGCTGAACAATGCCGAAGCCCTCAACGAAGCGCAGGGGCCAGTAGCTGAAGTATACACCTCCGTGAATGCCATCCGAACTCGGGTGGGTATGCCTGCCTTGCCCGCCGGCCTCACCAAAGACCAGATGCGCGAGCGAATTCAGAAAGAACGGCAGGTGGAACTTTGCTTTGAAGACCACCGCTTTTTCGATGTGCGCCGCTGGAAAAAAGGCGAACAGTTGTTCAACCGGCCTGTAACGGGCATGCGTATCACCAAAACGGGAACCACGTTTGCCTACGAACGCTTCCAGGTCGAAAACCGCATTTTCACCGCCAAGCACTACTACTTCCCCATCCCGCAAACAGAACTGAACCGGGCGCCGCTCAACCTGAAGCAGAACCCGGGTTGGTAGTCTGAGCCCGCCGCAACGTACCCAGACTACCCCCAGAAGCCCATGTTTGTCAGCTCGGAATCAGCGAGTTGGTGAACGTGGGCTTTATGCGTTTTTTAGAGGCCTGCTCATACCCATAGGCAATGCCGAGCAGCGATCCTTCCTGATATGCACCGGCCATAAGCGAGAACCCAACCGGCAAGCCGTGGACAGTTCCCATCGGCACCGTGATGTGGGGGTAACCCGCCATGGCCGCCGGTGGACAGAAGTAGAAACCTGTGTCGTAATCGCCGTTGACGAGGTCAATACAACCAGCGTACCCGATGCTGACGCCGCAAATGGCATCCAGCTTGTTCGCCGCCATCAGCTGATCGATGCGTTGGCGGGAGCCACGCGTTTTGGCCAAGGCATCGGTGTATTCTTTGCTCGTCAGCCCGCCTTTTGCCTCGCTGCTTTCCAGCGTTTCCTGCTTGAAAAATGGCATGGCCTGCGCTTCGTTCTTTTTGTTGAACGCAATCACATCGGCCAGCGACGAAACCCGCGCGTTGGCCGTGGCTAAGTACTTGTTCAGACCATCTTTAAACTCGTATTGCAGGATCGTAAATTCAGCACCGCCTATATCACTCAGGCTCTTCAGCAAGTCTACCTCCACCACGGTTGCGCCCTGTTTTTTCAGAACCTCGACCGCTTGTTTGTATAGCCCAACTACACCTTCATGACCGGTAAGAAACGATTTTTCGACACCGATACGCTTACCGGTGAGACCGTCTGCTTTCAGAAATGGCGTGTAGTCGGTCAACGCCTTCCCTTTGCTTTCGGCAGTGACGGCATCGGCGGGGTCGTAGCCCGTCATGGCGCCCAGCAGAATAGCCGCGTCGGTAACGGTTCGGGTCATTGGCCCGGCCGTATCCTGCGTGCTGGAAATGGGAATAATCCCGCTCCGGCTCACGAGGCCAACGGTGGGTTTGATGCCGACAACCCCACAAAAAGAGGCAGGCGCAATCACCGATCCGTCTGTTTCGGTCCCCACCGCCACCGCACACAAATTGGCCGACACCGCCGAACCTGAGCCCGAACTGGACCCACACGGACTCCTGTCGAGCACGTACGGATTGCGGGTTTGCCCACCCCGGCTGCTCCACCCGCTACTCGATCGGGTTGAGCGGAAGTTGGCCCACTCGCTCAGGTTTGTTTTGCCCAGAATCACCGCGCCAGCTTCTCGCAACTTAGCGGTAACGAAGGCATCCTTAGCCGCCTTATGTCCGTTTAAGGCCAGCGATCCGGCAGTGGTCATGAGCTTGTCGCCGGTGTCGATGTTGTCTTTCAACAGCACCGGAATGCCGTGCAGAGGTCCGCGAACTTTACCCGCTTTTCGTTCCTCGTCCAGCGCCGCCGCAATGGTCAGCGCATCGGGATTGACTTCGATGACCGACTTCAGGCGCGGGCCATTTTTGTCAACCGCTTCGATCCGATCGAGGTATAGTTTGGTGATGTCGGCCGACGAATACTGACCGGCTTTCATCTTCTCCTGCAACTCACCAATCGTTACCTCATTGAGCACAAAATCGTCGGTGAACGTACCTGGGGCGGCGTCCGTTGCCTTCGTCTGCTTGTCGGTCGAGCAGGCGGCAACCGCCAGCGTAGTGGCCGAAAACCCTGCGGCCGAGGTGTTTTTAATGAAATTACGTCTGTTCATGTGAAGTGTGAGGTGGGGTATGAAAAGCTTAAACAAACCAACTACCAGAGATAATGCACCGGGTTTTTGATGTGCTCGTCGTAAATGCGTTTCACGGCAGCCATCTGGTCGGCCGTCGGGGCAGGCTGCTCAATTGCCTGTACATTCGAGTGCAGATGCGCTGGTTTTGACGCGCCGGGAATAATACAGCTTACCGCATCGAAGCTCAAAATCCAGCGGAGGGCATTCGGGGCCAGGTTATCAATGCCGGGGAACACGGCTTTCAACTCACTGACAGCGGCTAGTCCGGTAGCATAATCGACCCCCGAGAACGTTTCGCCTTTATCGAAGGCCGCGCCTTCGCGGTTAAAATTCCGATGGTCATCTGTTGAGAAAGCCGTGTTGGCATCGAACGTACCTGTGAGCAGGCCACTCGCCAGCGGTACCCGCACAATGATGCCCACATTACGCCGACTGGCTTCCGTGAACAGCAATTCGGCGGGCCGTTGCCGGAACATGTTGAAGATCACCTGCACCGTAATCACGTTCGGGTATTCGATCGCCTTCAGGCCTTCTTCCACCTTTTCCACGCTGACGCCTAGGTGTTGAATCTTGCCTTCTTCTTTTAGCCGATCGAACAGTTCGAAAATTTCCGGCCGGTAATATACCTCGGTGGGTGGGCAATGTAGTTGAATGAGGTCGAGCGTTTCGAGGCCCATATTCTGCAGGCTATCCTCCACAAACTGGCGAAGCACCGTCGGCTGATACGCTTCGTTCACGTGCGGTTGCAGGCGACGGCCACATTTGGTGGCTACATAGATACGCTCCGAACGCGACCGCACCAGCCGCCCCACCGCCTTTTCGCTTTCTCCATCGCCATACACATCGGCCGTATCGATGAAATTGACGCCTGCATCAACGGCTTCGTTCAGAATTGCATCGGCCGTTTTGTGGCTGAACGGGTCGCCCCATTTGCCGCCAACCTGCCACGTACCCAGGCTTATTTCCGAAATAGTAAATTGCGTTTTGCCAAGTTGCCTAACGTTCATGCGAATCGATTTACAAGGTTTACTGCTGTCAGGATCGCAAGTTATGGAAGCCAACGGTAGTACACCTAACGTACCTGACTGCCCAGGCTACTTATGACGCTGTATTTTTCATAGTTTTGATAACTGCTCCCCAAACGCGTCCAACTCAGTACCCATTTCTATGTTGTTACCTATTGACTCGATTCGTTGCCTGGCAATTTGCGCGGGCTCTGTGGCTTTTCTGTTTCTGGCAATGGCCAGCGTTGGTCAGTCCCGATCGGCGGCGGCCGCAGATCAACCAGTTGTTGAAACGGGCGTCTCGAAAACGCTGGCCATACATCGCAAACAAACCATCAGTCAGCTGGCCTACACCCTTAAGTTCGACGTACCTGAGCAAAAAAACCAGCCGATTCCTGCCACAGAAACGATTTCCTTTCGCTGGAAACCCAACGGGCAGCCGGTGCAAATTGACTTCAAAGAACAACGCGATCACCTGCAGCGGATTCTGGTGAATGAGGTCGAGATTCCGATCGTTTTCGACAAAGAACATATCCTGATTGCCCCGAATCGGCTCACGGCCGGTGTCAACCGGGTAACCATTCAGTTTACGGCGGGCAACCTGTCGCTCAACCGCAACGACGATTTCCTGTACACCCTGCTGGTACCCGACCGCGCCCGAACCGTTTTTCCCTGCTTCGACCAGCCCGATCTGAAAGCCCCGTTTCAACTCACGCTGACCTTGCCAGACACCTGGCGGGCCATGACCAATGCCCCCCTGCAGGAGTCGACCCGGGCCGATGCTCGCCAGACCCTGCGCTTCGGCGTTACCGAGCCGATCAGCACGTATCTGTTTTCGTTTGCGGCGGGTCGGTTTGTTCCCCTCACCCAGCAGTGGAATAATCAGGCCATGAATTTTCTCCATCGCGAAACGGACACCACCAAAATTCGACTCAGTCTGGCCCCTATTTTCAAGACGCACAGCGATGCGATCACCTTTCTGGAAGACTACACGCAGATTCCGTACCCATTTAAGAAGTTCGATTTCGTGGCCATTCCCGATTTCCAGTACGGCGGCATGGAGCATGTCGGGGCTATTCAATACCGAGCGTCGAGCCTGTTTTTAGATAACGGAGCTACCCGCGACCAGAAACTGGCCCGTGCATCGTTGATCGCCCACGAAACGGCGCATATGTGGTTTGGCGATCTGGTGACGATGCGCTGGTTCGACGATGTCTGGATGAAAGAGGTATTTGCCAATTTCATGGCCGACAAGATCACCCAGGTTAGTATGGCCGATGGTAACTATGACCTTGAGTTCCTGATCGCCCATTTTCCGGCGGCCTACGACGTTGACCGCACGCAGGGGGCCAATCCCATTGGTCAGCCACTGGCGAATCTGCAGGAAGCGGGTACGTTATATGGCGGTATCATCTACCACAAAGCACCCATCATGATGCGGCAGCTCGAACGGCTGATGGGCAAAGAAGCCCTGCGGAACGGCCTGCGGGATTACCTCAAAAAATACGCGTACGGCAACGCCTCCTGGCCCGATCTGATCGCCATTCTAGACTCCTACACACCCGCCGACTTGCAGCGCTGGAACCGGGTATGGGTCAACGAAACGGGGCGGCCGCGCTTTACGTATGAGCTAAAAACCGATCAGGCTAAGATCAGTCAACTGACTGTTGCACAGACCAGTGAAGACGGCTCGACCCGGCAATGGCCCCAGTTTTTTGAGGTAGCCCTGGTTTATCCCGACCGTGTAGAGGAACTAACGGTAAACATGAACCAGCCCACGGTGGCGCTAACCCAGGCCATTGGTAAAGCAGAGCCCCTGTTTATGGTGTTCAATTCGTCGGGGCAGGGCTACGGGATTTTTCCTGTCGATGAGCGAATGCTGTCGGGGCTCGATCAGCTCAAGAACCCGGTAATGCGGGCGTCGGCCTATATCAGTTTATACGAGAATATGCTGGCTGGCAAATCGGTCACGCCCGCCCAACTGGCAACGCTCTATCAGCGGCAGCTCAGCCGCGAGCCTGAAGAGTTGAACCTCCGGTTGCTGACCAATCAGCTGAGCAGCCTTGTCTGGGATTTCACACGGCCCGACGACCGCCCGACCCTAGCCGCATCGGCTGAACAGGCCCTCTGGCAGGCGCTGGAGCAGGAAACACAGGCAGGTAAAAAGAAACTGCTGTTTCGCTGCTACCAAAGCATTGCGCTGAGCACCGAAGCCCGGGACAGGCTCTATGCCATCTGGAAAGACCAAAAAGCCCCCGCTGGCGTAACGCTGACCGAAGATGACTACACCAGTTTGGCGCTGGCCCTGGCCGTGCGCGATTATCCGGCAGATAGACTCCTTCAGCAACAGTTGAGCCGTATCAAAAACCCGGACCGGCGCAAACGGCTGCAATTCCTGATGCCCGCATTATCGCCCAATGTGGTGGAACGCAACGCATTTTTTGAGTCGCTCAACGATGTTTCCAATCGCGAGCGGGAAAGTTACGTTACCACGGCGCTGGGGTATCTGCATCATCCGCTGCGCGCGGCTACATCGGTCAGCTATGTAAAACCGAGCCTCGAGTTGCTCGAGGACATTCAGCGGACGGGCGATATCTTCTTCCCCGAATCGTGGTTGCGTTCAACGCTTGGCAGTTACCAGACACCGGAGGTAGCCAACCTGGTCAGAACGTTTCTAGCCGAGCGCCCCACCTATAACCCACGCCTGAAAGCCAAGCTACTGCAGGCCGCCGATGGACCCTTCCGGGCGGCTAAGCTGCTGTATCCGGATCGGTAACGAACATTCGTTGGCCACCTGGCAACGCCTGGGTACGTTGCGTTTATGTTGACCAGCGCGTTGGATTGCTTCGCGCTGATCAACATAAACGCATAAAAAAAGCCCCAACGCTTTCGGCGTTGGGGCTGAACTGTGATCGATACGGGACTTGAACCCGTGTCGCTGCCGTGAAAGGGCAGTGTCCTAACCGCTAGACGAATCGACCGTCTTGTGACAGACCTGACGTGTTTTTGATTGCTCAATTGCGCCGTCAGCGAATCGTGATACAAAAGTACTGCTATGGGCGTAAAATGCAATACCTACCCCCAAAAAAAATCTTTAAAAATGGGTTCAACCCCTTTTACTACTATTTTTGACGGGCAATAATTCGCTCAATCTCAACCTGTTTTCCCAGCCACCGGCATGAAAAAAAAGTTTATCAATTACTTCATCTGCTGCACCTACTTCCTTTGCACCTCCCTGTTCGCTCAGGGAACGCTCCCTTCTCCAGCCCAATACCTGGGGTATGCCGTTGGCGAGCGATACACCCCCCACCACCGCGTACTGGCCTATGCCGAGCAAATTGCCCGCCAGGCTCCCACCCGAATCAAAGTGATTCCTTATGGTACTACCTATGAAGGTCGGCAACTGGCTGTTGTGGCGATCGGAAGTGAGGCCAACATAGCCCGGCTCGAAGAAATCAGGACAGACAACCTGCGTCGCATTGGTATGCTGGCTGGCAAGCCCTCCGGCAAGCCAATGCCAGCCATTCAGTGGCTGAGCTACAACGTGCACGGAAACGAGGCGGTGAGTTCAGAAGCGTTTATGGAAGTGATGTACGGGCTACTAGACCCAACCAAGGCGGGTTCGCAGTATACGGTATCGCCAAAGATTCTGGAGACCAGTGTGGTCATCCTCGATCCGGGCCTCAACCCCGACGGGCACGACCGGTACGTGAATTGGTACAACCAGATGCAGGGCCGTGTGGCTGACCCCACACCGTTCTCGCGCGAACACAGCGAACCCTGGCCCGGTGGGCGTTACACGCACTATTACTTCGACCCAAACCGCGACTGGGCCTGGCAAACCCAGGAGATCACCCAGCAGCGGATGGCACTTTACCAGCAATGGATGCCCCATCTGCACGGCGATTTCCACGAAATGGGTTATAACAGCCCGTATTACTTTGCGCCGTCGGCCAAACCCTATCACGAAGACATCACGCCGTTTCAGCGTCAGTTTCAAACGGTGGTTGGGCAGTATTGCAGCCGCTATTTCGACCGCAACAACTGGCTCTACTACACCCGCGAGCGGTTCGATCTGTTCTACCCCAGCTACGGCGACACGTACCCGACCTACAACGGAGCGATTGGTATGACCTACGAACAGGGCGGCAACAGCCGGGCCGGATTAGCCGTTCGGAAAGACGACGGGGATACGCTCACCCTGCGCGAACGGATCGACCACCACGTGGCGGCTTCGTTTGCTACGCTCGAGTCAGTGGCTGACCGCTCGGCCGAGGTGGTGAAAGAGTTTGGTGCGTTTTTCGACAAAGCCCAAAATTCGCCAGTGGGGATCTATAAGACTTACGTGGTGAAGAGCAACGGTGACGAGGGCAAACTGAACGCCCTTCGCCAATTGCTCGACAAGAACCGGATCGTGTACGGCACTACCGGTAAGGCCCAGACAATCTCGGCGGGTGGAACTACCAAAGGCAAATCAGGTACGTCACGGGCCGAGTCGGCGGGAGTGTACAACTACCTCACCCAGCGTAACGACAAGAGCGTGTCGATCGGGGAGCATGATTTGATCATCAGCGCCTACCAGCCAAAATCGACCTTGCTAAAAATCCTGTTCGAGCCAAAATCGATGCTGGAAGATTCAGTGACCTACGACATCACGGCCTGGTCGCTCCCCTATGCGTACGGGCTGCAAACCTACGGTCTGACTACCCGCCTCGATCCTACCGCACCAACGGCAAAACCAGCCGCCGCCCCCGCGGCAGCAGTCGATCGTCCGTATGCCTATCTGGCTCGCTGGCAGTCGTTACCATCGGTTCAGTTGCTGGCAAGCCTAATGAACAAAAAGATTCGGGTACGTACCGCCGAAAAGCCGTTTGAACTGAACGGTCAGCAATACGCCGCAGGTACGTTGCTGATTACCCGCGCGGGCAATGAGCGCCTCGGCAATCGGTTCGATGCCCTTGTTCAGCAGGAAGCAGCCACACTGGGGATGACCCTGACCCCCGTTGCCACTGGTTTCGTGACCAAAGGCTCCGATTTCGGGTCTGATTTCGTAACGGCTCTGAAAGCGCCTCGGGTGGCGGTTGTATCCGGCGAAGGTACCGTGGCTACGTCGGTGGGCGAGGTATGGCACTACTTCGATCAGGAATTAAAATACCCTGTCAGCATGATCAACGGAGCCGATCTGGGCAGCGTAGACTGGAAACAGGTCGATGTACTGGTGCTGGCGAACGGGTATGCTTATAGCCGGTTACTGACCGACCGCACCCTGTCGACCATTCGCGAGTGGATTCGGGGTGGTGGCAAATTGATTGCCATGGAACGGGCCGCGGCGGCGTTTATTGGCAAAGAAGGATTCGATCTAAAAGAAAAGGAAGAAAAAGGTGACCAGGAAAAAGGTAAAGGCAAAAAAGCCCTGACCGACTCACTGAAGATTTACGCAGAACGTGAGCGATCGGCCGTGTCAGACGAAACGCCGGGCAGCATCTATCGCCTCGATCTCGATACAACCCATCCGCTGGGTTTTGGCCTGTCGGGCGGCTACTACACGCTGGTGCAGGATGCCCATACGTACGACATGCTGAAAGATGGCTGGAACGTAGGCTACCTCAAAGACACCAACTTAATTGCTGGTTTTGCCGGAAAGAATGCGAAGGAAAAACTGAAGCAGACACTGGCTATCGGCGTACAAGAGTTGGGTCGTGGTCAGGTGATTTATCTGGCCGACAACCCACTCTTCCGTGGTTTCTGGTACAACGGCAAGCTGCTTTTCGGCAACGCTGTCTTCATGAGCGGGAATTAACGGTCTGACAAGCCGCAACTAGTTGAAAAGACCTTAGTCGGAATCCACCGGCGTAACACCACTACCTGTGGTCGCTGCGCTGCTCTGCGTTCCTGACTGAGGTCTTTTTGCGTAAACGTGACTTTAACAGCCATCAGATAGGGATATTCTGCACCAATTTGCCTTTACCTAAGGTGTAAGCATGCGGCTGTTGACATAGCCCTTACGCATTCATCAAATCAAAACCGGGTACTAGATGGATTCTTTCCAGATTAAAGAAACTCCCACCGTATACGACGTTGTCATTGTCGGCTCCGGGGCTGGCGGTGGTATGGCCGCTAATATGCTGGCCAAAGCGGGCGCCAAAGTAATGCTCCTCGAAGCAGGTGGCTATTTTGACCCTGCCGACCCCAAGTACATTACTCAACTCAAGTGGCCCTATGAATCGCCCCGGCGTGGAGCGGGCACAACCCGTGCGTTTGGTGACTTCGACGCCGCCTGGGGTGGCTGGGACATTGCGGGCGAACCCTATTCGGCCAATCCGGGCACTGAGTTCCACTGGTTTCGGTCGCGTATGCTGGGTGGACGAACCAACCACTGGGGTCGTATCTCGCTGCGGTTTGGTCCCGACGATTTCCGGCGCGGTTCGATGACCGGCGTTGGTGACGACTGGCCAATTACGTACGACGATCTGGCCCCGTATTACGACAAAGTCGATAAGATGATTGGGGTGTTTGGCTCTAAGGAAGGCCTGCGCAACGAACCCGACGGCCATTTTCTACCAGCACCCAAGCCCCGTTTGCACGAGCGGCTCATTCAGAAAGCGGGCAAAGGCATTGGTATTCCGGTTATCCCGTCGCGTCTGTCTATTCTGACGAAAGCCATCAACAATGAGCGCGGTCAGTGTTTCTACTGTAACCAGTGTAACCGGGGCTGTCAGGCTTATGCCGACTTCTCATCGTCGTCGGTTTTGTGTATTCCAGCCGTCAAAACGGGCAATGTTACGCTGATCAACGGGGCCATGTGCCGCGAAGTGTTGACCGATCCGCAAACGGGCCTGGCTACGGGCGTGAGCTTCGTGCATACAGGTACGTTACAGGAACACACGGTACGGGCCAAAGCAGTGATGCTGGGCGCCAGTGCCTGCGAATCGGCTCGTATCCTGCTCAACTCCAAGTCGGCACGGCACCCAAACGGGCTGGCAAACGGCAGCGGTGTGGTTGGCAAGTACCTTAACGACTCAACGGGCGCCTCGCGGGCAGCCTTTGTGCCGGCGCTGATGGACCGGGTGCGGTACAACGAAGATGGCGTTGGCGGTATGCACGTATTTACGCCCTGGTGGCTCGACAACAAGAAGCTTGATTTCCCCCGTGGCTATCATATCGAATATGGCGGCGGCATGGGTATGCCTTCCTACGGTTTCGGTATGGGCCTCGACGGCATGAATGGCAAGTACCCATATGCCAATGGGAAAACCTTGCCAGCCGGTGGCTATGGATCGCGCCTGAAAGAAGACGCCCGCCGTTTTTACGGTGCCTATGTCAGCATGGCCGGCCGGGGCGAACCGGTGCCGCTCGAAAGCAACTACTGCGAGATTGACCCCAACAAGGTCGACAAATACGGCATTCCAACGCTCCGTTTCAACTACAAGTGGTCCGATTATGAGGTGAAGCAGGCAAAGCACATGCAGGATACGTTCGAGGAGATTTTCCACGCGATGGGTGCTATCCCACTCGGTGAAAAGCCCGGCCCGAAAACCAATCACGGCTACGGTCTGGAAGCGCCCGGTAAGATCATCCATGAAATCGGCACTGTTCGGATGGGTAACGATCCGAAAAAGTCGGCCCTGAATGCCTTCCAGCAAGCACACGAGGTAAAAAACCTGTTCGTTGTCGACGCCGCCCCGTTCGTCACCCAGGGCGACAAGAACGTTACCTGGACCATTCTGGCCTCGTCGATGCGCACGTCTGATTACCTGATCGATCAGGTGAAGAAGAAGAATATTTAAGTTAGTTTGATGTTTGTGGTTTGACGTTGCGCTGCCGGGCAACAAAACGATAGTTAAGCAGGGCAACGTCAAACCACAAACATTCAAACAAGAAATGGCTACCATCCAGCGGTTCGAAGAGTTAAAATCCTGGCAAAAAGCCCGCGAGCTGGCTCAGGAAGTGTATAGGCTTTCAAAGCAGGGCGCTTTTGCCCGAGACCTCGATTTGAGAAGTCAAATTCGCCGGGCAAGTGGTTCGGTGATGGACAAGATTGCTGAGGGTTTCGAACGAGGAGGAAAGGGTGAGCTTATTCAGTTTTTGAGTATTGCCAAAGGGTCGGCTGGTGAAGTTCGCTCTCCATTGTATCGTGCACTTGATCAGACATACATCGACCAAAGCACGTTTGATCTCCTCTACAAGATGGCAGAAGACATCAGCAAGTTGATCACCAATTTCATCAGTTACTTAAATAAGGCCGGTATCAAAGGCAACAAATATCAGGTGTCGGAAGATGAGGTAAGCTACGCTCCTCTCTAACGTCAAACATCAAACCTTAAACGTCAAACGTATTCATGAAGCGCAGAGATTCCCTTAAAGCCTTATCGCTCAGTAGTCTTGGCCTGGCTGTCGGGCCGGTAGAAGCGGCTGTTCCAGCGCCACCCGATAAGAAGGTTCCATTGAAAGTGCCCGGTGGCCGGCAACCGTTTGAAGCAGAACGGGACGTGAAGCTGAACGCCGAGAAATTTTTCACCCCCGCCGAGCTGAAAACAGTTACTCTCCTGGCCGACATTATTTTGCCCGCTGACGCCAAATCGGGCAGCGCGTCGCAGGCGGGTGTGCCGGCGTTTATCGAATTTATGATGAAAGATCAGCCGGTCAATCAGACACCCATGCGCGGTGGGTTGGCGTGGCTCGACAATCAGTGCCGCAAACGTTTTGGTAAGCCGTTTGCCGAAGCAACCCGGGCGCAACAAATCGAGATGGTTGACCTGATTGCCTACCCGCAACAGACCAAACCGGAATTTTCGCAGGGAGCCGCCTTTTTTACGCTGATGCGCAACTTCACACTCACCGGTTTTTACACCAGTAAAATGGGGATCGAAGACCTGGGTTACAAAGGCAATACGCCCAACAACTGGGACGGGCCACCCGAAGCGGTGCTGAAACAGTACGGGTTAGTCTAACTGTCAAGTTTCACGTTTCAAGCGGTCCACCGCTGCGGGTTAAGTTTCAAGGGCTCCGCTGACCTACCGTTTAGGTGGTTGGCGGAGCCTTTAAAATTTCAGGCCTCGGCAGCGTACCGTGTGACGCTTGAAACTGCGCGGCGGACCGCTTGAAACTATATCTTTGCGTCGTATGGAACAACGCACCCTATTTCAACGGCTACGGCCGCATTTGCTGTTTATTCTCGGGCTATTCATTATCACGTCCATCTATTTCCTTCCTGCCTGGCAGGGAAAAGAACTACCGCTTCAGGACGTTCGGCAGGGTAATGCTGCCACCATGGAACTACGGCAGTACAAAAAAGAAACCGGCCAATTTCCCAACTGGACCAATGCGCTATTTAGCGGTATGCCCGGCTACCTCATTGCCCACGATTACCCCAACACCTACGTTGGCCTGACGGCCGCCGCCGTACTGAGGCTCTTCCCCCGCCCGATCGATGTGGTGTTCATGCAGATGCTCGGCATGTATATCCTGCTGGTTGTGCTACTGAGCCGGAATTCCACCGATACAAATGAACCGGGACTGTCAGGTACGTCGCGGGGCTGGCTGGCCGCAATGGCAGCCGTTGCATACGGATTAGCTTCCTGGAACCTGATTACCATAGAAGCGGGGCATATTTCTAAGATTCTGGCGCTGGGTTATGCCCCTGGTATGCTGGCGGGTCTGGTACTCTGCCTGCGGGGCCGGTACTGGTCGGGGGCAGCAGTTACGGCGCTTTTTACCTGCCTGAATATCAGCGCCAACCACGTACAGATCACCTATTACGTGTTCCTGTGCATCGGCCTGTATGTGGTCATTGAAGGCATTCGAATGGTTAAACAGAGTCAGGTACGTCAGCTACTGGTTGGGTTGGCTATTTTCGGTGTTACCACCGGGATCGGTATGGCTTCATTCAGCAAGCGGTTGCTGCTGCTGAACCAATACTCAAAAGAAACAACGCGGGGCAAGTCGGAACTGACGGCAAAGTCAACTGCCGTGACCGAACCGGGTCAGGCTGCACAGTCAGCCAAACCCGCCGATGGCCTCGATGAAGAATACGCCTTCCAGTATAGCTATGGCGTAAGTGAAGCCCTCACCATGCTCGTTCCGAATCTGTATGGTGGTCTGGCTGGCTCGGGCGAACTCGACAGCAAGTCGGACACTTACAAAGTGCTGGTCAATAGAGGGCTATCTGCCGACGAAATGATTGGCCAGATTCCAACGTATTGGGGGACCACAAACGGCCCGGCTTATGCGGGGGCTATTTTATTCTTTCTATTTGTGCTCAGTCTGTTTATCAGCCGGTCATCGCTGCGGTGGTTTATGCTGGGTGGTGTACTGCTAACCCTCTTGCTGGCTATGGGCAAAAACATGCTATGGTTCAACGGGTTCTTGTTCAACTTCCTGCCCTACTTCAACAAATTCAGGGCCGTAACCATGACGCTCACCATGACCCCGATCTTCCTGGGTGGGGGTGCGGTGTTGGCCCTGCAAGCCCTGCTAACCGATAAGCCAACGTTCAACGCCATTCGTCGTCCTTTCTTGATCGCCTTTGGCCTGACGGGCGGTCTGGCGTTGCTACTGGCATTGCTGGGCGGTAGCCTGCTTGGGTTCCAGGGGCCGAACGATACCGCCATGTTTGGTGCTGATGCTACCGACCTATTGCGCGCTCTGCAAAGCGACCGGGCCAGCCTGTTGCGCACCGATGCACTCCGGGCGTTTTTCTATATCGCCCTGGCTGCTGGTCTGATCTGGCTCTACCTGACCGAAAAAATCAAAGCCAGCCTATTGCTGCCGCTGCTGTTCCTACTCAACACCGTCGACGTGTACAGCCTGGGCCGTCGGTTTATCAACAGCCAGAGCTTCATCCCCCACTCTACCGTCGATTCGGCTTTCGAAGAAACGCCCGCAGACGCTCAAATTCTGCAGGATAAGTCGTTGAGCTACCGGGTGTTCGACAACGCCGAGGGTAACTTCAATTTCATGAATACCAACCGGGCCTCGTTTTTCCACAAGTCGATTGGTGGGTACAGCGCCGCCAAGTTGCAGCGGTATCAGGAGATGATCAGCTACGCGTTTAACAGCAATGCCGAGAATATCCTGAACATGCTGAACGTGAAGTACGTTATTTCGCCCCCGGTCGACAGTACGGGCCGTCCTGTTGGGCAGCCAGCGGCGCAGGTGAACCCCAACGCCCTGGGCAATGCCTGGTTTGTGCAGAACGTACAGCAGGTGGCCGACGCCGACGCGGAAATGGCCGCGCTCAAAACCCTGAACGCTCAACAGACCGCCGTTGTTGACAAACGGTACGCCGACCAGTTGACCGGCCTTCCGGGTACGTTGTCGCCTGCCGGAACGATCCAGCTCACCGCCTACTCGCCCGATAAGATGACCTACCAGAGCGACAGCCCGACCGAGCAGATAGCAGTGTTCTCGGAGATCTTCTACCGGGGTAACGACGACTGGAAAGCGTTTGTCGATGGCAAAGAAACAGCCCACTTCCGGACCGATTACATCCTGCGGGGTATGCGCGTACCAGCCGGTAAACACACGATCGAGTTTAGATTCGACCCGCCTATCGTTGCTCTTGGCAACACGCTCGACCTGGTCGCTAACCTGCTCCTGATTGCGCTGGTGGCTGCCGGGCTATGGTTCTCGCTACGGGGTCAGCAACCCGTTACCCCAGCCGATCGGCCAATAAACGTGTAAGGAAATTGCCCGGTAACCGGGTACGTACCTGAGTTTAGTTGAGTAACCGATGCCACTGCCCATCCGCAGTGGCATCGGTCGTTTAGGGGCTACTGCGCTACAGACTGACCCTGTTCGACTACTTACACCACCACCTACTAACTATTCGGCTACATGAATGGACACGTACCTACTTTCTTGCCTCTATTCACCAGAATCTAGCGCATCATGGCTACCAACTACAACGCGATTGCCAAAGAGTATCAGGCATCTAAAATGCTGCCCTGGCGAAAACACGTTGAGTCGCACACGTTCTTCGGGTTGGCCGGCGACCTCACCGGGCTGACTGTGCTGGATTTAGCCTGTGGCGAGGGGTTCTATACTCGGCAGCTCAAGCTGAGGGGGGCTGCCGAGGTTGTTGGTGTCGACATATCAGACGGTATGATCCAACTGGCGCAGGAAGCCGAAGCACAAAACCCGCTTGGCCTGGTTTATCATTGTCAGGATGCGCTAGTATTAAACCTAGACCGCCAATTCGACCTTATCTGCGCGTCGTATCTGCTCAATTACGCCCGAACTGCTGCTGAACTGCTTCAGATGGGCCGGGTGATTGCTAATCACTTGAAGCCCGGTGGCCGGTTTGTCACGATCAATAGTAATCCTGATTATCAGGCCACCGTAGAGGCTATGTTTCTCTACGGATTCACCCGCGAAAACGAAAGCTATGCCGAGGGTGCCGAAATAATATGGCGATTTTATCAGCCCGATCAGTCGCATATTGCCGTTACAAACTACCACCTGGCAAAGGCTACGCATGAACGCGTTCTAGAGGAGGCAGGCCTCACCCACATTACGTGGCATGCTGTTGAGGCATCTCCCGAGAGCCTGGCGGACTATGGCCCCGAACACTGGACAGCGATAGTAAACGCGCAACCAATCATTGGCCTATCGGCGATCAGATCGTAACTTTATAAGAGTCCAATTCTGTCCGTTGGCTCATGAGTCAGTTAACCAATGCGTGATAAAGTGGTTAACCAACACACGAACTGACCAACGATGAAGCACCGTTTACGACTACTGGTTATCTGGGTATTTACACTGTATGGTACGCTGGCATTCGGTCAGGTAGTTCCTGAACAGGCAACTCAGGTAACGCCGGCTATTGTAACATCTGCTTCGAGCGGAACCAGTGTTCAATCTGAATTAGATGATTTTGCCCCCGGACTGCTTGCTGCCGCGCTCGTCTTCCTGGTTTTCTTTTTAGTCTGCATCGGTATTGGCATTGGCATTGCGCTAGTAGGTATCAGTATTCTTGCCGGCCTCATTTCGTTTGGGGTCCTGTCGACTTCTTCATTGTTCGGCCTTCGGATTGGTCCTAAAACGACCTATTTCTCCGTTTTCTGGATTAGCTGTTTGGGGCTGTTCGGCGCAGCGGCGGGCCTCATCGGCCTGTTTATCCTGAATGAATTTCACCACTGGTTTACTACCCAGACGGCTCTCTACACCGGCACATTGGCTGGACTGGCAGGCGGTGCGCTCACCGGATGGCTATCACATCGACTTGTATATCAGTTCATTACGCATTTCAAAATCCATCTGAGCCTACTCTGGGCAGCTCATAAACACCGATTCGGACGGACGTAGATAACCTATGAATTACAATAACAAAATATTCCGTGCTGTCAGAAATACGGCGAACGGTGAAACCTCGACAGCAACGATTTTTTACTACGAACAAACCGGCAACATTCTGACAGGCAAATATTGTGGTGGCCGTATCGTGACGGGGCAACTATTAGGGTTAGTCGGTGAAGACGGTCAGCTCGACTTTCGGTATCAACAGATCAACACCGACGGGCAACTAATGACGGGCTGTTGCCAGTCGACACCGGAAGTATTGCCGACCGGGAAAATACGTCTGCACGAAACCTGGCGCTGGACATCCGGCGACGAATCGTCAGGTACGTCGACGGTCGACGAAATTTAGTTGGCGCGTACAGCCCTGAGACTAGATTTAACACCTAACCATCGCCCAAATATGGCTGTACTTTTTTATAAGTAAGCTATTTTTACTGCGTTACTCTACTTTATTGCACTTCTACACGAATGACTGATTCTGAATCATCGGAGCAATTTCTAGCCGGTGGTGGCGAAATGGGACAATTGATCCGCTCAATGGATTGGTCAACTACCCCACTTGGCCCCATCGCCTCCTGGCCACAAAGTTTACGTACTTCCGTTAGCTTGTGCCTCTCCTCGACGTTCCCCATTCTGATTGCGTGGGGCCCCGAAACGATTCAACTTTATAATGATAGCTACAGGCCAATCTGCGGAGCGAAGCATCCCGAATCGATGGGACAGAATTTCCGGATTTGCTGGGAGACCGCCTTGCCAGTAGTCGGCGATGCCTTTACCAGAGGACAGCAGGGAGAAGGCACCTACATCAAAGATCAGCGGATGTTTCTGGATCGGTATGGGTATCTGGAAGAATCCTTCATGACGTTCTCCTTTGCCCCCATTCGCGATGAGTCGGGCGAGGTAGGCGGCATTTTCCATCCCATCACCGAGACTACCGACAAGATGCTCAGCGCCCGCCGTACGCAGGTGCTGCGGATAGCGGCGGCCCTGACCGGACAAGCCAAGACCAATCAGGATATTTATAACGGCCTGACCAAAATGCAGGATGATGTAGCGCTGGACCTGCCTTTTCTGTTGCTCTACGAACTGGACGACGATGGCAAACAGGCTACACTCGTTAACACGATGGGCCTCACAGCGACGAACGCCTTACCGACCGGACTTACCGATCTGCTGGTAGACGAGACCTCCTGGCTGTCTGATTTAACGGAGCCCTTTGTTATCGACAACCTTAGCAAGCAACTAGGTACGTTGGCTGCCGGGCCTTACCCGGAGCCGCCGCATACGGCTGTTCGTTTGCCTATTCTGCTCTCGACCCGCGATAAACCTATTGGCTTCATGGTGGCGGGGGTTAGCCCACGGCGGGCGCTGGATCAGGATTATCGCAGCTTTTACGACCTGCTGGCCAATACCATCAACACGGCTTATTCGAACGTGTACGCCTATCAGCAGGAACAAAAAAGAGCCGAGACCCTGGCGGCCATCGACCGCACCAAAACGGCTTTTTTTAGTAACGTCAGTCACGAGTTCCGCACCCCCCTAACCCTAATGTTGGGGCCGTTGGAAGAGCTCATGCAGGCTACTGAGTTGAACGTATACAGAGAACCGGTTGAAGCCACGCATCGAAACGCCCTCCGGCTTCTAAAGCTCGTTAATAACCTGCTCGACTTTAGCCGTCTCGAAGCGGGCAGGACCAAAGCCAGCTTTCGCCCCGTTGACCTGACTAGCCTGACCACCGATCTGGCCAGTACTTTCCGTTCCCTGATCGAACGTGCCGGTCTAGCATTCAGAGTTGACTGCCAACCCTTGTCTGCGGTGGTGTACGCCGACGCGGAAATGTGGGAAAAAATTGTACTTAACCTCCTGTCCAACGCCTTTAAGTATACGTTACAGGGTAGTATCGAGGTTGACCTGGCCGCTGAATCGGGGCAGGCAGTGCTCCGTGTCACTGACACCGGCGTTGGTATTCCAGCGGAGGAAATCCCTCATATGTTCGAACGTTTCCACCGGATCGAGAACGCGGGGGGACGTACTTACGAAGGCAGCGGTATCGGTCTCTCACTAGTGCATGAATTAGTGAGTCTACATGGCGGAACAGTCAATGTAAGTAGTGTTGAAGGCCAGGGTAGTACCTTCACCGTGCGTATTCCGCTTGGCAAGGCCCATTTGCCAGTAGGGCAACTTATCGAGGGCAGTTACAAAAATCAGGTCAGTGGTCTGGCTGACTCTTTCCTTCAGGAAGCTATCGCTATGCTTTCTGAACAGAACCCGGCAGTTCCCCAGGTAGCTACTATTCCCGACGACCGAGTAACGGATCCAGCCATGAGTATCCTGGTCGTTGATGACAACGCCGATATGCGGGCTTATCTGACCCGATTACTAAACCCCCATTTCAAGGTATATACGGCCCGGAATGGCGCTGAAGCGATTGAGCAACTTTCGGATACAATTCCCCAGCTGATCCTGAGCGACATTATGATGCCGGTCATGGACGGAAAGGAATTATTACGGCTGGTGAAGCAAAACCCGGCTACGGCGCACGTTCCACTCATCTTCCTCTCGGCCAGAGCTGGTCAGGAGGCGCGAATCGACGGATTGGAAGCGGGAGCTGATGATTACCTGGTCAAGCCCTTTTCGGGGCCTGAACTACTGAGTAAAGTTCGCGCTCAAATTACTCTGGACCAATCGAGGCGGCAGGCCGGTATCCGGCTGCAAAACATGGTGCAAAATGCCCCGGTGGCTATGATGCTCATGAAAGGGGACGAACTAACCATCGACCTGGTCAATCAGGCTATGCTGGAGCTAGTTCAACGCGATGGCAGCATATTGGGGAAATCCTTATTGACGGCATTTCCTGAACTAACCGGCCAATCCTTCGTTGACCGTTGCCAGCAGGTATACCAGAGTGGCACTCCCGATCGGGGATGGAAAGTGGAGATTCCCCTGCAGCGCAATGGCGAGCTCTCAATCGGCTATTTCAACATCTTGCTGACCCCATATTACGAGGGCGCCAAATTAACCGGCGTGCTGGAAGTGTGCACCGAAGTTACCGACCTGGTGCTGGCCAATAAGGCACTGTCGGCCAGCGAAGCGGCTTACCGTCAATTATCTACCGAACTGGATGGCCAGGTACAACAACGTACCGCCGAACTACAGGCATCGGTGCACGAGTTGCAGCGGTCAAATGATAACTTGCAACAGTTCGCGTACATTGCCAGCCATGATTTGCAGGAGCCTCTCCGTAAAATACAGTCGTTCGGCACCATTTTAAAAGAGCAGTACGCCGATCAGTTAGGGGAAGGAACCAGTCATTTAACGCGGATGCAGACGGCTGCAGCCCGCATGTCGACGCTTATTCGGGACTTATTGAGTTTCTCCCGAATTGCTACTCATCGGGAACTGATCGAGGTGGTGCCCCTGTCTGCACTCGTCACCGCTGTACTGGCCGATCTTGAGATTACCATCAGCGAAACCAACGCTCACGTGCAGGTAGATCAACTGCCTAATGTGCAGGGTGATGCGTCGCAGTTGGGTCAGTTGTTTCAGAACCTGCTAAGTAATGCCATCAAATTTCGGCAGGCCAATACAGAGCCGGTAATTCACATTAGCAGCCGATCGGTTAACGCTGCTGAACTGCCAGCCTCAATCCGGCCCGCGCGACCAGCCCTGACGTACCACGAGATAAACGTGACTGACAATGGCATTGGCTTCGACGAGAAATACCTCGACCGCATTTTCCAGATCTTCCAGCGGCTGCACAGTAAGAGTGAATTTGCTGGTACAGGCATTGGACTGGCTATTTGTACTAAGGTGGTCGTGAATCATGGCGGGGCCATCACAGCCAGCAGCAAACCCGGCATAGGCAGCACGTTCAGCGTGTATTTACCTAAATAACCCGCTAAATAAGGCGGCTAACCAGTAGTTGCCTAGCCAAATGACAGAGCACTACCTTCAGACCCCACGGTCAACGTACCCGGAAGCCCAACCGGAAGTGCCAGGTTACGCCCTTCGTGACCGACAGGCATTCCAAAGGCCACCGGGTACGTATAGGCGGCTACCGCTTCAGCGATGAGTTCATTGGCGTTTTTGCCATAAGGCATTGTTGTGTTGTCGCGCATATCGGAGAACGTACCCACAAGCAACCCTGCCAAGTCGGCCAGCTTACCCGCCCGCCGGAGTTGAATCATTGATCGATCAAGGGAAAATACGGTTTCGTCCAGGTCTTCGATAAACAGCAATTTGCCCGCCCAGTCGACCTCTGATGACGTACCCAGGGTGTGCATAACCAGCGACAGGTTTCCGCCTGTCAGCACCCCCTGCCCTATTCCGACCCGGTTAAGCTTATCGGCCGCTACGGTGTAAGGAGACACGGTCTCCCCAAACAGCCACTGGCGTAGCGTTTCAATATCCTCCGCCACTGCATCGAGCCGGAACTGACGGGGCATGATGGCATGAAGACTGGCCACACCCAACCGCTGTACATGACTCAGCAGTATGGTGATATCGCTAAACCCGACCAGCCATTTGGGCTGCGTAACCAGCGGCGAAAAGTCAAGCTGCTCAATGAGGCGGTACGATCCGTAGCCACCCCGCGCGGCAAAAATGGCTCGCACTGATGGGTCATTGATCGCCTTTTGGAGATCGTCCAGCCGCTGCTCATCGGTACCGGCAAACGCACCTGCGCTAGACTGTAAATGCGCGCCTTCGCGCACAAGTAGCTGCCAGTCGTGGCGCAGGGTATGAAACGCATTGGCTAGATCGTCGTACGGAAACGGGCTGGCGGGTGCCAGAATGACAACAGTATCGCCGGGTTTAAGAAAGGGAGGGATCAGCATTTTTTCAATCGTCAGGTAACTAGTACTCCTCGTCGGTTTGTCCGGGAAAGCCCGAACCGGCCACGGATCACTGTCAGTTGAGCGGAGCGGGCATGGTCTCGTCCAGTTGGTCGAGATCAATCAATGTAGCGCGGCCATTCACTTGATTGCCCGAAAACATGGGTATGAATTTTTGCCCCCAGCGAATTTCATCGAAGCGATACGAATACCGGCTATGCACAGCCTGATTAAAGGTATCTTCCACGCCCCGGAGCAGAATCAGAAATTCAGTATCTGACTCGGCCAGTTGTTCAGCCGTGCAACCATACAGTGGACTGTCGTCGGTAATGGGATGTACGAGCGTCCAGTTGGCGGGAAAAAAGCTGACCTTACTACGCTCTAGCTTCAGCGGATAATACCGGCGGTAGAGCGACCCGTCTGGCTTTCGATCGAGGCGGGAGAGGGACACTTCTACCTGTACGTCAATGAGCTGGTTGGTGCGCTGGTTGATGATGCGGAACATCCAGCCATTGATATCAAGGTAGGGCGCAAAAACCGACGTCGCCGAGTAGCGGATGCTGGCAACCGGTCGCGAAAAACGGCCATACATGAGACCCGTGGCCATAGCGAACAACAATAACCCAAACATCGACTCGATAGCGGCAAGCGTGCTGGTCCAGTACCCCATTGGGCTGATGTGGCCATAGCCTACAGTTGTCAGCGTTTGCGAGCTGAAAAAGAATGCCCCCATGAACCGACCAAAGGTTGTGTGAGGGGTTACATTACCCAGACCTATGAGGTTTTCGTACCCCAGCAATCCGTACAACGAAGCGAAAAGCGTATTTGAGGAGATGTAGAATGTGAACACCAGGGCCACAAATTTCGGCCAGGGCATAGTGATCAGCGTGTGGTAGAGGTTGATCTGATTCCAGAAGCCCTGATGCGCCCGAACGACATTGAAACTGCCGTCTTTATTAACCAGTCTCGACGAGGCATCGTTAATTTTAGTACCAAAACCAATATCCTCGCGTTTTTCCTCCTGTTCAACCAGGGTACTGTTTCCCTGATGGCGGTCGGCCAACCGTTGTTCAATTGACCAGCCATCGCGCCCATCAGAGGCGTTGGCAGGGCCGCTGTCAGTTGTTTTCGGCTTCATAATCTGGAGTGGTTCGCTTGTAGTACAATTCTACTCCTTGTTTGATTCACGACATTCTTTAGACAGCATACAACGTTTTTGTCCCGGATAGCATCTTCATTAAGATCACTTATCCGGCCAACGAGGACGTTTACACTCGATTGGATGACTTTTGTCTAAAAAGCGGCCGCCCGCATGCTATTGCGCGTTTCTTTTGCTTAACCTTATTCATCTACGTACCCGAACTTTATGTCTTTCCATTTACGAACCCCCATTTTACTTATTGGATTTCTTGTGCTGTTTATCACCGGAGCAGCGGCACAGGGCATACGCGGTACGATTACATCAGCGACAGGCGAGGCTATGTCGTTTGCCACCATTGCGGCCCGGGGAACCACACTGGGTACCATTGCCAACGAAGAGGGTCGCTACGAACTGGCGCTGAAACCGGGGCAGTACGAAATCGTTTTTCAGTTTCTGGGCTTCAAGGCCGAGTCGAGGGCGATCACAATTACCGATGGGTTCAAAGAGATCAACATCACCATGACCCAGCAGTCGATTACGCTGCAGGACGTGAAGATTGGCAAGAATACTGAAGACCCGGCAGTGAGCATCATGCGGCGGGCCATTGCCAAAGCCCGCTTCCACCAGTTGCAGGTGCAGCAGTTTACCGCTCGTGTGTACACCAAGTCGTCGATAACAGTACATAAGCTGCCGATGACGTTTCTGTACCAGAAGCAATTGAAGGAAGCCGAAAAAGAAGCCAATTTCAAAGTTGGGCGGCCCGTACTGAACGAAACGGTTGCGGAGGTCGACTTTAAGTTGCCCAATACGGTAAAGCAACGCATCATTGCCAATCGAAACTCAGCGGGCGATTTCATCCAGGTATCCAACTACTACAGTGCCAATCTCTACACACCCAAATTGCTGGGTGCGGTGTCGCCGCTGGCTCCCAATGCGTTCGGCTATTACAAGTTTGAGTATGAAGGTACGTTCCGCGAGCAGGGCGTCGACGTGTCGAAGATCAAGGTTATTCCGAAGCAATTCGGCGATGGCGTCATGCGGGGTACCATCTACATCATTGAAGACACCTGGGCGGTCTACAGCGCGCAACTGGAAACTCGCAACGAACTAGGTTTCAGTGTACTAACCAAAGTGGTTTGCAGCCCCGTCAAAAACGTCTGGATGCCTGTGAACCAACAGTTTGAAATCAATGGCGCATTCATGGGTGCGACGTTTACGGCCCAGTTTGTGCGCAACCAGACCTTCAACAGTTTCACTGTCAACCCGGGCTTCGTCGAAGATGTGAAGGTGGTCGACGAGCGCTTCAACCCACCGGCAAAAACACTCAACAAGAGTGACGTGAAGAATCAGTCGTTTGCCGATGCCGTGGCGAAGCAGAAAGAGTTTTCGACCAAGAACATGAAGCAGCTCGTGAAGGAATATGAGAAGCAGGAATACAAGGCCCGCAAAGCGCGGAAAGAAGATGTCGCAGTTGTCCGAAATGACTCAACGGTAATTGATACGCTGGCCAAGAAACGCAGTAACGCCTTCTGGGATTCGCTCCGTACTGTGCCGCTGACAAAGGCCGAAGTGGTCAGTTACCAGAAAGGCGACAGCATTGTGGCCATTCGCAAAGGCGTGCCGAAAACAGACAGCACTAAACGGGTACAGGCCAGCAAAAAGAAGTCACAAACGGCCGTGAATATGCTGACGGGTACGCAGGTATGGCGCGTTTCACGAGCAACCTCACTCACCTGGGTTAGCCCGCTGGCGGGTGCCAACTTCAACACGGTCGAAGGTATTACACTTGACGCCTCGCTCCGTTACCGACACCGGCTCGACAGTGTGCAGCAAAACTACTGGTCATGGTCAGGGCTGGGGCGCTACCAAACGGGCCGTAAGCAATTCATTGGATACGGTACGCTTGGCTATCAACACAAAAAAACTTCCCTGGAGCTATCGGGCGGGCGTTTTGTGGCACAGCTAAACCCTGATAACCCAATCAGCCCCAGCCTGAACGGCTTGACAACGGTACTGTTTGAGCGCAATTTCATGAAGCTTTTTCAGAAAGATTACCTGAAAGCTACCGTGTCGGCGCGGCCCGTCGAAGGTCGATTGCAGGTGAGCGGTAGCGTCGAATATGCCGAACGGACGGAGTTGGCGAATTACAAAGAAGGCATCAAACCGCTGATCAACTGGAATCAGTTCAGCTACACGCCAAACCGTCCCATTACCAGTGAGGTCGAGAGCGCGGCTTTTCCGGTGCATCAGGCGCTGACACTTGATCTGAACGCTTCGCTACGGCTCGGTGAACTTCGATACCGAATCCGGAATGGCCAGCGAATTCAACTCCGGAACAGTGAGGCCCCGCTCCTGTCGCTCAACTACCGCAAAGGTATTTCCGGGGTGGGTGGCTCTGATGTTAACTACGATTTTGCGCAGGCAACCTGGCGGCATTCAGTGGAGACGGGCATTCGCAGCCGACTGGCGTATCAGCTCACGGCGGGTGGATTTCTGACCAATTCGTCGGTGTTTTTCCCGGACTTTAAACACTTTCAGGGCAACGAATTCTTCTTCCAGCTTGGCGACCCGGTCAGCTCATTCCGGATGTTGCCCTACTACCAGTACAGTACCCGCAGCAAATTCGCTGAAGTGCACGTACTGGGTGAATTTCGTCAGCTCCTGATCACGCAACTGACGCTGGTACGGTTGGCGGGCCTGAAAGAAAACCTGTTCGTCCATCACCTTGCTACGCCCGCCAGCAAGGGCTATACCGAAATCGGCTATGGGCTGGACGGCTTAATTCCCGGCTTCCCCTTCTTCCGGGTCGAAGTGGTGGGGCAGGTGCAGGGCGGCAGGTACGTTGGTACCGGTTTCCTGGTAGGTACGTCGTTGAAATTTGGACGGGACTAGAAACCTAAGGCTTGAAATGAAAAAGGGTTGGTAGCAAATGCTACCAACCCTTTTTCTTGTGATCCGGCTGGGATTCGAACCCAGGACCCATACATTAAAAGTGTATTGCTCTACCAGCTGAGCTACCAGATCGTTCCCTAAGTAGTAACCGCATATCGATTACTGATTTGGGACTGCAAAAGTAGGCGTTTGCCTGTATGAACGCAAGAATATCGTCAAACTTTTTTTAATCTCTGCGTAAGTACCACAGCTTCAACGGCTTCGCGAACATCATGAACACGAAGAATTGACGCCCCATGTAGCAACGCCACCGTATTTAGCACCGTTGTTCCGTTCAGGGCTTCCTCGGCGGTTATGTTCAGCGTTTTCCAGATCGTGGTTTTGCGGGAAATGCCAACCAGTAGTGGTTCACTGAATACTGCCCCGAGCATGGGCAGCTCAGTCAGAAGCTGAAAGTTATGATCAGGCGTTTTGGCAAACCCAAATCCCGGATCGATAATCACATCGACGGGTAACCCTGCTGAAGCGAACTGAGCTCCGGCTGAAGCAGTGCAGGTACGTAGTCGGGTGAGCTGACTGGCCAGTTCGTCTATGACATCACGCGTTACATGCTGGTACGTAGCCAGCGACTGCATGGTTTGGGGCGTACCGCGCAGGTGCATGAGCACATAAGGCACGCCCAAGGCAGCCACAGTAGCAAACATCGCCGGGTCAAGCGTACCACCCGCAACATCGTTGATCAGAACAGCGCCCTGCTCAACGGCCTGCCGCGCAACGTCGGCCCGAAAGGTGTCGACCGAAATCAGGGCATCAGGAAAGCTATCGAGAATGCCTTCGATAACGGGCAGCACCCGGTCGGCCTCTTCGGCCGGGCTGATATCGACTGCGCCGGGACGTGTAGAGTAGCCGCCAACATCCAGAAACGTAGCGCCTTCCTCGAGCATGCGCGCAGCCACGGCCACCTCGTGCCCCACGTCGAGCCGACTACCGGCATAAAATGAATCGGGCGTCACATTTAAAATTCCCATCACTTTCGGCACGGTCAGATCGACTAGCCGCCCCCGACAGTTCAGCGTTTTTTGCGTAATTTTGAGCATCAAATGAAGCGTTTGGAGTTTGTCGTTTGTGGCGATCCGCCGCTGATCGGCATAGTAGGCGTCAACCGACAAACCCCAACCGACAAACATCTAGCTAATTTTGTCAACAGAAGCCCAATATCGGCAGGTCGTGCTGCGCTGCAAGGAGTTGTTCCTGAAAAAAAACCTCGATTATGGTACTGCCTGGCGCATTTTACGGCTGTCGAGCATTACCGATCAGATCTATATCAAAGCCCAGCGTATCCGCACATTACAGGAAACCGGCATCAGCAAGGTAGGTGAGGGAATTGAGCCTGAGTTCGTTGGCATCATCAATTACTGCGTCATGGCGTTGATTCAGATGCAGCTATCGGCTAGTAACGATAGCCGCACAGACATTCCAACCGACGAACTGGAAGTGCTGTATGATGCCCAGATGAACCGGGTAATCGAGTTGCTCTTTGCCAAAAACCACGACTACGGTGAGGCCTGGCGACAAATGCGGGTTTCGTCGATGACCGACCTGATTTTAATGAAATTACTGCGCACCAAACAGATTGAAGATAACCAGGGCGCTACACTCGTTTCAGAAGGCGTTGATGCCAATTACATGGATATGATCAACTACGCCGTCTTCTGCCTCATAAAAATGACATTGGACTGAAGTTTGCAACAATACTCTTTTTACCCTACTCATGAACGCAACCACACCACAGCCCCCTGTTAGAACGGGGACGCCCACGATGCTGACCATCGCCCGCATAGCCCGCGTGCTGGTCGGTCTGCTCTTTATCATCTCCGGTCTGATTAAGATGAACGACCCCGTGGGCACGCAGATCAAGATGACCGAGTACTTCGAGGTATTCGCCGAAGATCTGCCTGCGCTGGCGTTTTTCTTTCACGCGTTCATTCCCTACATGCTGTACCTGTCGGTGTTCATGTGCGCCGCTGAAGTGGTACTGGGCGTGGCGTTGCTGGTGTCGTACCGCCCCAAACTGACCACCTGGCTCTTGTTGCTGCTGGTTGGCTTTTTCACGTTCCTGACGTTCTATTCGGCTTATTTTAACAAAGTAACCGATTGCGGTTGCTTTGGAGAAGCGCTGAAACTGAAACCCTGGACATCGTTTACTAAGGACGTAGTGCTGATGGTGCTGATCCTGTTTATCATCGGCCACCGCAACCGAATGAAAGCCCGCAAAACGGGCTGGGCTGTCTTTTTATCGTTTGTGCTTTCGGTTGGGCTGGGCGTTTGGGCCATCCAGTACCTGTCTCCGATCGACATGCTGCCTTATGCCGTAGGCAAGAGCATTCCAACTCAGATGAAGCCGTCGGAGCCGTTGCGCTTTAGCTACATCATGACCAAAAACGGGCAGGAGTACGAGATGGAAAAGTACCCTACCGACACGACTTTCAAGTTTAAGGAAATGATTACGCTGAACGAATCGGCGAAACCCAAGATCACGGACTATCGGATCTGGAGCGACACAGACGGCGATTTCACGGAGCAGAGTTTCCAGGGCAACAAACTGTTTGTAATCGTTAAGGACCCCGCCACCATCGATGCGGGATCGGTACCGGCCATTCGGACGTTAATCAACGAGTTGAAAGGTACGAACGTCACGCCCCTGTTGCTCACCTCAGCTTCAGACGAAGCGATCAATGCCTTTAAGAAGGAGTTTTTGCTCGACCTGCCTGCTTACAAAGGCGATGCCACGGTCTTGAAAACCATTATGCGTGCCGACCCGGGTACGTGGTTGCTCAGCAATGGGTTTGTTCGGGGCAAGTGGCATAACAACCGCACCCCCGACAAGGCAGAGGTGCTGGAACTGGTGAAGTAATGAAGAACATCTTTCTGATTGGCATGCCTTCGTCGGGTAAGAGCACGTTGGGTAAGCGGCTTGCCCGGGAGTTACATTACCACTTTATCGATACCGACCGGCTTATTATTCGGGAAGAAGGCCGCAGCGTAGCCGATATTTTTGCGCAGGAAGGCGAGCCGTATTTTCGGGAGGCCGAGGCTCGGGTACTACGCACTATTAAACCGGGAGGAAGCCTTGTGGTAGCTACGGGCGGCGGCATGCCCTGCTTCCACGAGAATATGGCTTATATCAAAACGGCGGGGGTGTCGGTGTTTCTGGATGTGCCCCCCCACACGCTGGCCCAACGCATGATTGCCCATGCGCAGCAGTTCCCGAGCGATGCCCCCGAACGGCCGCTTTTTAATGCCGGAGATCAAGCGCTTCTCGATAACTTACGTCAGAAACATGAGCATCGCTTACCCATTTACCAGCAGGCAGATATCACCATAACCGGCAATGCATCGGAGCATGACGTACTTAACCGGCTAGGCGACTGGTTATAAGTACGGCGGCTTCCTGTTTGTACCTTTGTCCGTAATTTTCCTGAGTAGCCCTTTCCCCATGAACGCCCCGCTTATTCCAAATCTAATCAGTCTTGTTGTACCAGCCTTTAATGAGGAGGAGAACCTCCCTTTTTTGGTTGAGCGACTGCGGGCAGTTATGGAGCCGCTGGGTGTTTATGAAATTCTGATCGTCGACGATGGCAGTACCGACCAGACAAAAGCCGTCCTGCGGCAGTTGAGCCAAACCTATGATGAAGTACGCTTCCTCTCTTTTTCGCGCAACTTCGGGCATCAGGTAGCGCTGCGGGCTGGTTATGATCACGCCCGGGGCGATTGCGCCGTTAGCCTCGACGCCGATCTGCAACACCCACCCGAACTGATTCCAACGCTCATCAAGAAATGGCGTGAGGGCTTCGACGTGGTGTATACGGTACGTACCCCCGACCCAAACCTACCCTGGAGTAAGCGGATCACGTCGCGTAATTTTTATAAGTTTCTCCGCGCCGCTTCCGACCTGAATCTTGAAGATGGTGCCGCCGATTTTCGCCTACTCGACCGGAAAGTACTTAATGTGCTGAAGCAGTTTAAAGAGAATGATCTTTTTCTGCGGGGCATGATTTCCTGGATGGGTTTCCGCCAATGCCGGATCGAGTATGAACCCGCTGCCCGCTTTGCTGGCACCACCAAATACTCGTTCAAGAAGATGCTGCAACTGGCCATGATGGGCATCACTTCATTCAGTTCCAAGCCGTTGTACGTGTCGGTAGCCATGGGCTTTGCCATGTCGCTGTTTGCTACGCTTACCGGGCTGGAAGTGTTGTACGAGTACTTTTTCACCAACGCTACGGTCTCAGGCTGGACTACGCTTGTGGTACTGACGGTATTCATTGGTGGCGTTCAATTTATCGTCATCGGCATTATGGGCGTATATTTGGGGAAAACGTTTGTGGAGGTGAAGCGGCGCCCGCCCTATATCATCGGTGATACAAGCGAGATTGAGGAAGTCATTACATGGCAAGCACCAACCCCCGACATATACTCTTCACCGTTGACGTAGAGGAGTTTGATACGGCCCTCGAATATGGGCACGAGCTCTCCCTGATCGATCAGATCGCTGTTTCGACTAAAGGACTACGCCTGCTGGCCGAGCGCTTCAATGCGTTGAACGCACGGACTACGCTGTTCACAACGGCCAATTACGCCCTGCACGAGCCTGAGTTGATGCAGCAACTGGCTAAAACGCACGAAGTGGCGTCGCACGGGTATTACCATACCACGTTTGAACCGGCCGACCTGGCTACATCGAAAGCGGCGCTGGAAAATCTGCTTGGCAAACCAGTTCGTGGATTCAGGCGGGCCCGTATGGGCGAAACCAACCCCGACGATCTGGTGGCCGCCGGGTACGTATACAATTCGTCGCTGCACCCCACATTTATTCCCGGCCGGTACAATCACCTAAGCGAACCCCGACTTCCCTTTCGCGAAAAAACGATCTGGCAAATTCCGGCTTCGGTAACGCCCCGGCTGCGGTTGCCTCTCTTCTGGCTGAGCCTGAAAAATTTTCCGTTCGGACTGTATAAACAACTGTGTCTGCAAACGCTCCGCGCCGATGGCTTCGTAAACCTGTATGTTCATCCCTGGGAGTTTACCGATCTGGCGGAGTTCGACAAGATTCCGACCTATGTAAAACGGCACTCCCGCGATCAGCTGCTCGACCGGGTAGAGTCACTGCTGCGGTTTCTGCGCCAACACGGCGAGTACACAACCATGGGTGAATTTGCCGATACGCTGCTATAGGCATTCAAGCTACTACAACATTTTTCTAGTGACAGACTCTACATTTAGCGGTTCGTTCCGCTGGCTTACCCCGTATCGGCTGGCGGCCCTAACGCTGGTTATCTTCACCGCCGTGGCGGGTCAGAAATATGCGCTTGGGCAGTTGAATAACTACCTGATGTTTGCCAAGCCATTCCATAACCTCTTGATCGACAAGACGATCTACGGCCTGCATCCCAACCTGTTCGAAGACAATTACAAGTACAGTCCTACTTTTGCCTGGCTGATGGGGCCCTTTTATTACCTGCCCAACTGGCTGGGAGTCCTATTGTGGAATCTGTTGAATGCCGCCATGCTGGTAGCGGGCATCTGGTATTACCTCAGCGATCATGCCGATGCCAACCGGAAACGGGTTATCGTGTTGCTGATCGTTTTTGCCGAAGGATTGATCACAGCGCAAAATATGCAGAGCAACAACTTCATTGTGGGAGCTATGTTGCTGGGCGTCTATTTTCTGCGCAATCAGCGGGTCTGGCTGGCGGCCCTACTGTTCACCCTGTGCCTCTACATTAAATTCTACGGCGTTGGGGCGGCCATTTTCTTTCTTTTCTTCCCTAAAAAAGCCGAATTTCTGCTTGCCATGGTAGTCTGGACCGTCTTACTTGGGCTGGCTCCCTGGACCATGATTCCGTGGAATAGCGTCGTAAGCGAATACATTGAATGGGGCCGGGTGGTCGTCGACAGTAAGCTGGGCGTACTTATTTCGGTACCGGGCATTCTGGTCGCCTGGTTCGGCATGGCTAAGACAGACGCAAACCTCCGCATTCTGGAACTGATTGGTATTACGCTGTTTCTGGCTCCCTTTGCCCGGTTCAGTCTCTGGCAGGATCGCACGTACCAGCGGCGTATGCTGGCTTACTTCCTGCTGTTTGTGATCATTTTTAATAAAATGGCCGAATCGCCTACCTATGTGCTGGCGGTAGTTGGCGTAGCGCTTTGGTGGGTAACCCTCGATTCGCCCGTGTCGACGCTCGATAAGGTATTGCTGGCGCTGGTGATCCTGTTCACCTCATTGTCACCGACGGATCTGTTCCCGAAAGTGTGGCAGAACAATTTCTTCGTGCCCTACAGCATTAAGGCGGTGCCGTGCGTACTGGTCTGGCTACGGGTGCAGTACCAGCTCTGGACTCAGATAAAGACCACATCGGAGATGACTTCCGACCCAACCTCTTTGTTCACCAACTGAATCACTTTCTGCTTGGCATTGACCAGCTCACTGCGTAGCGGGGCCGACGATAGTTCGATGTAAAGCGTGCTCTCGCGCACGTAGAGGCGGGTAGTGCGCGACGCAATGGCCTGCCCCATCATCTTCCCCCAATAGGCTTCCAGGTACGTTTCGTTGAATCGCCCCCGTAGCTTATACACTTGCAACAGCTTGTCAAACGCTTCTTTGACGGTAGTAGTGCCGGGGTTACGAGACGTGGCGGTTACGTACTTGTTGCTGGTCATGTTGGCGAAGAGCGTTAGGGGATGGCACAAAGATACGACTAGCTCAACGCGCCGAACGGTTTACCGGCTGAACATTTTTTGGCGACGTACTCACCTTCCTGTTTCGGGCAAATTGGTATACATCGGCAAACTTATTACCCGCCAACAGGTCAGTAATAAGTCGGGGCAGGGCCGACGTACCCACCGTAGCCAACCAGCGCGATACCTCACGGCCGGCGGTCAGGTAGGCCAGCATAACCCGGCTGTAATCACCATAAAAAAAGTCGCGGGTAGTCTCTAGTGACGATAAACCCGGCACAACCTGCGGACTTAGCCCCTGCGGACCATAGGCACGGTATTTCCATTCGGCATCGTAACTCAGAAAGCGCTCACGGGCGTCACTGGGGCCGTTGGAAAACCGATAATCGACCATTAATGCCAGCCCCTCATTGAACCATTGCGGTACTTGCCGCTTGATCGTGAGCCAGCCCAGCCGCGCAAATAATTCGTCGTGGCAAAGTTCA
Source organism: Fibrivirga algicola (assembly GCF_011742925.1). Taxonomy (GTDB): domain Bacteria; phylum Bacteroidota; class Bacteroidia; order Cytophagales; family Spirosomataceae; genus Fibrella; species Fibrella algicola. The sequence goes on along the minus strand of NZ_WAEL01000001.1, from coordinate 950,430 downwards.
TGGGCCATCACATCGGGGTTGTTCCCTTCCGGGCCCAACACCAGAAACGAATCGCCCCAGGGCATACCCAGACTACAACCTGCCCCTTCGCCACCCGAGCAATACTGGGCGTACTGCTCCTGGGTTGGGCAATAAATGATAACCGCCTGCCCGCGTTGGTTACCCCAAAACCGCCGGATCCGGTCTGAAGCAATTTGTAAGTGATTCGTAAAGACTTCGCGTTGCCGGGAGGTAGCCTCTGTGCTGATGTAGAGCGTCTTTTTACCGGCAGTCAGCGGTTCGAATTCGCTGGCGTGGGCGATTGTCAGGCAGCGCCAGAGAGATGGAAACAGGATGATTGTCCCAATGGGTAGGGCAATAACTAATGCAACAAACCAACGGACAATAGACCAACGCATGATTCAATCAACGAGCAGAACGAATATACAGTTTTGGGAACTCACAATTTCATTGTGTCACCAGGTTATTACCAGCCGTTCGTCGGGGCGAAAACGCTGTCTATCCTGGCAAACGGGGCCTCTATCCCCTTTCCATTTCAGGAATGCAGGCCGGGGCAGACATTTGTAGCGTACAACCATCAGTTTATGAAAGCGAATTCTTTACTTATCACCGCCACACTGCTTACAGTTGGTCTTTCTGCCCCTTCGTTTGCCCAGTTTCCGGGCATGGGTGGCGCAACACAGCCCAACCGGGGCACCGCTTTGCCCGGCACCGCGGGTGACCAGAGCCCGAAGGGTACTGCTAAAATTACGGGGTACGTCATCGACTCAGCTCAGACCAAGGCTGTTGAGTTTGCCAGCGTTGCACTTTACAATAAAACGACGGGGAAAGCCGTAGATGGGACCGTTGCCGACGAAAAAGGAAAATTCACGCTTAGCAAATTAGTTGCCGGTCAGTACAGAGCGCTGATCACCTTTGTTGGCTACAAAACAAAAACCGTTGACAGCCTGACGGTGACCAACGGCCAAACGCTGGACATTGGAGTTGTCAGACTAAACTCGAGCGTAAAGTTGCTGAACGAGGTAACTGTTGTTGGGCAAAGCGCGCTAATCGAAGAGAAAGTGGACCGGCTGGTCTACAACGCCGAAAAAGACATTCTGGCCAAGGGAGGCGACGCGTCTGATGTGCTGCGAAAAGTACCGCTACTGACAGTCGATCTGGACGGTAATGTCTCGCTTCGGGGTAGCAGCAACATCCGCGTACTGATCAACAACAAGCCAAGTACAATCATCGCGAGCAGCGTTGCCGATGCGCTGAAACAGATTCCAGCCGACCAGATTAAAACGGTTGAGGTGATCACCAGCCCTTCGGCCAAGTACGACGCAGAGGGATCGGGCGGTATCATCAACATCATTACCAAAAAGAACAGCCTGCAAGGCCTCAACCTGAACATCGATTCGGGCGTTGGCAACCGGGGCGCAACCCTGTCGCTCAACGGCAGCTACCGCAAAGGCAAAGCGGGTTTCACCCTCGGTGGTTTTGGTCGTGGTATATATAACACGAAATCAGAAACCAACCTCGACCAGACCAGCGTGTCGAACGGTGTAACAACGCTGACGCGCCAAACCGGTGTAGGCAACAACCAGGGCCTGTTTGGGCAGTATAACCTGGGCTTCGATTATGATCTGGCCAAGAACCAGAGCCTGACAGCCGGGGTACGTTACGGCGTTCGTAATTTTACGAACCGACAAGACCTGATCACTCGTCTGTTCACCAACGGTGTGGCCGGATCGGGCATTAACCGGAACGTCGACGCTAAGAACCTGTCTGGCACCGTCGACATGAACGTCGATTACCTGCACACGTTTAAACCCCAGCAGGAATGGAGCGTGTCGACCCTCTATAGTCGCACCGATTTGACTAATAATTTTGATGCGAACCTGTTCAATGGCAGTAATGAGCTGATTAGCCGGCAACGTAACCTGAACGCCAACCTGAACCAGGAATTCACCATTCAGTCTGACTACCAGACTCCTATAAGCAAAAACCAGTTACTCGAAATTGGCGGCAAAGCCATTTTGCGGCAGGTGAACAGCGATTATCGCTATTTGAATGCGGGGGCAACCGGCGAGTTTGTCACTCAAAACAACAACACGCTGGGGGCTCTGCTGTACAATCAGAACATTGCGGCGGGCTATACCTCGTACACGTACACAACCAAAAAACGGTACACGTTTAAAGGAGGATTGCGCTATGAGCACACATTCATCGATGCCAGCACCAGAGAGGGCGGCCCCATTGGCATTGGCGACTACGGTGTGCTGGTTCCGAGCGTCAACGCATCGAAAACGTATAGCGGTACCACGGTAAAACTGGGCTATAACCGCCGTATCCAACGTCCGGGTCTTCAGCAGTTGAACCCCAACTTCAACGCAGCAAACCCACAGGTGATTACGGTTGGTAACCCATCGCTCCGCCCCGAACTGACCGACAACTTCGAGTTGGGCTTGAGCCGGACCATCAAGAAGACGTTTGTAAACGCCACCTTCTTCGGACGGATTACCGACAACGCCATTACCCTCATCAGCCAGCCGTCTGATACGCTGAAAGGTGCCATTGTCAGTACCTACCAGAACATTGGTCGGCAACGCGCTTTCGGGACCAACGTCTTCGCCAACGTGGCTGCCACGTCGAAAATTAACATTGGTATCTTCTTCAACGCCTTTTACACGAGCCTCACTGGTCAGGCTGTTGGCGAGCGGGGTGTCTCTCAGGAGTTGACCAACAGTGGTTTCCAGGTAAGTGGTGGTTCAATGGCATCAGCTCAGTTTGGCAATGGCTGGGGCGCGCAGGCCTTCGGCTTCATGCAGGGCAATACCATTCAGTTGCAGGGTACGCAGGGGGGCTTTGGTTTCTACACGATCGGCGTCAAGAAAGACATTGCCAACAAGAAAGGTAGCATTGGCCTGGCTGCCGAGAACTTTCTGTCAAGTCGGTTCAATATTCACACCGTTCTTAACGCCGCTCAGTTTACACAGGTGAATGATGTGTATCTTTATAACCGCGGTGTCCGGCTGACGTTCACGTACAAGATCGGAAAGATGACCATGGATGCCCCGCGTAAGAAGGCAAAATCGGTCAATAATGACGATGTAAAAACGGATGGCAGCGGTGGTGGTCAGGCCCCTGCTGGCGGTGCCCCCGCCGGTGGCGCAAGCCGACAGTAGACAATACATTCCTCGTTGAATTCAGCACAAAACTTAACTCAAACTTGATTAATGAAAACGAACAAATTCCTGGCCGCTACCCTGGCTGTATTCGTGAGCTTTGGCGCCTATGCCCAAACCGTTGATGAAATTGTTGACAAACACGTGGCCGCTCTCGGTGGGATGGACAAGCTGAACGCGGTAAAAACCGTTGTAATTGACCGGTCGCTGTCGGTGCAGGGCATGGAAATTCCCTCTGTAACGACCATCGTCGTTGGCAAATCAATGCGCTCGGAGTCGACTGTGATGGGAAATTCAATGATCCAGGTTATTGACGGCACCACTGGCTGGATGGTTCGTCCCGCGATGATGGGTGGTTCTGGCGATCCGGAGGACATGTCGGCCGACGTGGTCAAGCAGTCTATGAGCCAGTTGTACCCATTCGGCTCGCTGGTTGGCTATAAAACCAATGGCAGCAAAGTAGAACTGGTCGGAAAAGAGAAAGTAGACAAAAAGGACGTGTATCACCTGAAAGTAACGACCAAGGACAACCAGGTTACGGACCAGTACCTGGATGCTACAACGTACCTGGTGAGCAAGATTAAAACAAAAATGAACGACCAGGACGGAGAAATCCTCTTTTCGGATTACAAAGATGTCAGCGGCATAAAATTCCCTAACTCGATGGAGATTGCCGGGCAGATGGGCAACCTCGCCTTCTCGACAAACAAAGTGACCGTTAATGGTCCGGTCGACGAGAAGGTTTTTAAGAAGCCGACCAAATAAGTACCAACCCTTATTTACCTCTTTTGAAAAGCCGCTCAACGTTGAGCGGCTTTTTGTTTTAAACTCATACTTTTCATTTCCCGGACACTTTCCGTGCGCCAACTAGTTTATGTACTAGCTATTAATCGATAACCGATACTTGTACATGCCCACGACGCTTATACTTGGTGCGGGTCTGGCTGGTCTGACCGCCGCCCGCGAATTGACTCAACAAGGACACGAAGTACTTATTTTTGACAAGGGTCGGGGTGTAGGCGGACGGCTGGCCACCCGCCGTATCGCAACGGGTCGTGCCGACCACGGGGCGCAATACTTCTCGGCCCGATCAGCCGATTTTCAGGCGCTGACACAGGAAATGAGGGCGGCGGGCGTAGTGCACGACTGGCATATCGAACAGTCAGACCCGGCTTCATTTCAGCATCCGCGCTACGTGGGTACCAATGGAATGAGCAGTATCGCCAAGTTTCTGGCCCAAAACCTCGACGTGCAAACCGGCAAACGTGCGGTGACCGTTCAGCAAGACGCCCAAAGCTGGAGCGTTACGTTCGACGATGGCCAGACCATAACCGGCGATTCGTTGATCGTGACCCTACCTGCCCCGCAAGCGCTGGCACTCTGGCAGGAATCGGGTCTTACACTGTCGGCCGGCGAAAAGTCTGCCCTGGAGGCTATTCATTACGAACCCTGCATAGCGCTCATGCTCCAGCTCAGTCAGCCCGGCAACGTCCCCAAACCGGGTGGCCTGAAACTACCGCCCGATAGTCCGGTTGCCTGGATCGCCGATAACCAGCAAAAAGGCATTTCGCCAGACGTACCTACGCTGACCCTGCACGCCTCAAATACGTTCAGCCAGCAGCATGTCGACGACACGAACCTCAACGCGTTGATTCCCGAACTGATTGCGGCCGTGTCGGATTACATAGGGCCAGCAACCATCGTTGACCAGCAAATTCACCGCTGGCGGTACAGCAATGCCACCGAACGATATTCGGAACCGTTTTTGGCAGCCTCGACCCCTGCCCCTCTCCTTTTCGGTGGCGACGGGTTTGGCCAGGGTAACGTGGAAGGTGCCTTTCTGTCTGGTCTGGCTATGGCCAGGTTTGTTTGATGTTCGTGGTTTGAGGTTGCGCTGCCGGTTAGTTGATAAGCAACGCAACATCAAACCACAAACGGCACACCTGCTTTACCTACCTTTGCCCTATGATTAACATTGGCCAGTATAACCGGCTCACGGCCCTTCGGATGACGAGCGTGGGCATGTATTTGGGTGACGATGACGACAACGATGTGCTGTTGCCCAACAAGTACGTACCTGACGAACTTAAAGAAGGCGACAACATTGAGGTATTTATTTACACCGATTCAGAAGATCGTCCCATTGCCACGACGCTGCGCCCCGCCGTCATTCGCGACTCATTTGCTGCGCTGAAATGCGTTGCGCTTTCTTCATTCGGTGCTTTTATGGACTGGGGCCTCGAAAAAGACCTTCTGGTGCCAACCAAAGCTCAGGAAGTACCCATGTCGGAAGGCCGCTGGTACGTGGTGTACTGCGGCTACGATGCTGACACCGACCGGCTCATTGGCTCGTCGAAGATCAACGCACTCGTTGTCGACGAAGCACCGGAAGACCTGAAAGAAGGCGATGAAGTAACGGCACTCATTTACGAGCGAACCGACCTGGGGCTGATTGCCGTGGTAAACGACCAGTTTCGGGGCCTTTTTTACGCCAACGAACTGTTTAAATCGCTGCGTATCGGCGACAAAGTGAAGGCGTACGTGAAGCGTATTCGGGAAGACCTGCGCGTGGATCTGAGCCTGCAACCGGTTGGTTACGCGAAAGTAGAGCCAAACGCACAGGCCATTCTTGATAAGCTCAAAGCAAAAAACGGCTTCCTCCCCCTCACCGACTCGTCCGACCCGCAAGCCATTTACCAGTTGCTGGAGATGAGCAAGAAGACGTTTAAAAAAGCGGTTGGTGCGCTCTACAAAGAGCGTAAAATTGTGCTGAAAGAAGACGGTATTTATCTGGCATGATCGGCACAGACCTCAATGCTGCCCGGCACTGGCTGGAAGCGGGCAACGTAGTCGGTATTCCTACCGAAACGGTGTACGGGCTGGCAGGTAATGCACTCAACGAAGAGTCCGTGCTGACCATCTTCCGAGTGAAAAACCGCCCCGCCTTCGACCCATTGATTGTGCATACCGATTCGCTCGACAAAGTGCGGGAGCTGGTGCGCTACTTTCCTCCGGTGGCTGAGCAACTGGCACATACCTGCTGGCCGGGGCCGCTAACTCTCTTGTTGCCGAAGCGCGACCACGTACCTGACCTGACCACGTCGGGCCTCGATACAGTCGCAATTCGCATTCCAAACCACCCGTTGACGCTGGCGTTGCTGCAATCGCTCGACTTTCCGCTGGCCGCGCCAAGTGCCAACCCATTCGGCTACATCAGCCCCACTACGGCACAACATGTAGCCGATCAGTTAGGCGATCAGGTGCCTTATATTCTCGATGGTGGCCCCTGCCCTGTTGGCGTCGAATCAACGATTATTGGCTTCGATACCGACGGACAGGCGATGGTGTACCGGCTGGGTGGCATGGCTCTGGAACAGCTGGAGGCCATCACGGGCCCACTTCGGGTGCAAATGTCCACCTCGAACCCGCATGCGCAAAACGCGCCGCAAGCACCGGGTATGTTAACCTCCCACTACGCACCGCGCAAGCCGTTGACGCTATTAGCCTATGGTGAAACGCCCTCAATATCGGGTACGTTGTCGGCCGAATCGGTGGGGGCGCTGGTCTTTTCGGGTACGTTGCCGGGTATTCCAGCCGCGAATCAACTGGTGCTGGCCCCTACCGGCGATGTGCTCGACGCGGCACGCAACCTATTTGCCTACCTGCGCCAGCTCGACAACCTGCCCGTTACGCAACTATACGCTCAACTCGTTCCCGATGAAGGCCTTGGCCGCGCGGTGAACGACCGGTTACGCCGGGCAGCCGCGTAAATTTCAGCGGCAAAATACCGTACTTCGCCTTGCGTATACTATCCTTAAACCACCTAATCCCACCCCCTCCATCTATGCGTTTTTTTTGCTCCTTACTCCTGCTGGCAACGTCGCTCACAGCTGCTTTTTCACAACCCTATAAACTGACCGAGTCTAAATCGCCTGCCGCTGTGGGCGTAAGCACTGAGCGTCTGCAACGGCTCGACCGCGTTTTAAACGAATACGTCGATCAGAGGAAACAGGCGGGCATTGTGGCGCTCGTGGTTCGCAATGGGCAGGTTGTGTACCATAAAGCCTTCGGTGAAAACGGGGCCACAACAAAAGCCCCGCTTCAGCGCGATGCGATCATGCGCATTGCCTCACAAACCAAGGCAATTACCAGTGTGGCGGTGATGATGCTGTTTGAAGAAGGCCGTTTTCTACTCGACGAACCCGTTTCAAGATACATCCCGGCGTTTAAAAACCCGACGGTGATCGACACCTACAATGAGAAAGACACAACCTACACCACTAAACCAGCCAAAAGCGAGATCACCATTCGGCAGTTGCTAACCCACACGTCGGGCATCAGCTACCCTACCATCGGGACTAAAGAAGCCGTGGCGATCTATGCCAAAGCAGGCATTCCGAGTGGTATTGGCACACCCATGTACAGTTTGTCGGCTACGATTCCAACGCTGGCGAAGCTACCGCTGGTGCATAATCCCGGCGAAAAATGGACGTATAGCCTTAGCACCGATGTATTGGGTTACCTTGTTGAAGTGGTGTCGGGCCAATCACTCGACCAGTTTTTCCGTACGCGCATCTTTGAGCCACTGGGCATGAACGACACGTACTTTTATTTACCTGCCAGCAAGCATAACCGCCTGGCTACGCTCTACACCGAAACTCCCGGCACGCGGGAGATTGTGCCAATGCCGGTGCGGGGCAGCCTTTCACCTGACTACCCTACCAAGTCGGGCACCTACTATTCGGGAGGCGCTGGTTTGTCCTCAACAGCCTATGATTATGCCATTTTCCTCCAGATGATCCTGAATGGCGGCGAATATGGCGGAAAACGATTACTGGCCCCCGCTACGGTTGGCCTGATGACGCAAAACCAGATTGGTGCGCTGAACATAGGAGATAATAAATTTGGTCTTGGCCTTGAGATCACGACCGAAAAATCGGCCGCTAAACTGCCCGTGTCAGTTGGGCTGCTGGGCTGGGGGGGCTACTTCGGCACCAACTACTGGGCCGATCCCAAGACAGGGACAATCGGCTTAATCATGACCCAAAAATCGCCCAACTCCTACGGCGACCTCAACGACAAGTTCCGGGTGCTGGTCTATCAGGCGCTGGAAAAGTGAGCTTGCTGTTTGTGGTTTGATGTTGCGCTGCTATATCACAGTCAGGTACGTTAGCAACGCAACGTCAAACCACAAACCAACTTCCCTTCCCGTTAATTTTTCCTAATTCACAAGTCACACACGATTGCCAGCTGGCGGTCGTTGCTTGAAAAAGGCTATTTTTGTTCAATGGCGCGTAAGAAAAAGAATGTGGGTGCCTACCCAACCGGTCGAATTCTGTTCAGTCTGACGCTGGCTCTACTGCTTATTGGTGCCTGTGGTCTGCTGGCTATCCAGTCGAAACGGCTGGTTACCAACGTACGGGAAGGCAATGAAGTACGGGCTTTTCTGGATAACGACCTCGATTCGGCAGGGCGGCTGAAGCTGGCGAAAACACTGGCCGATCAGCCCTTTGTAGTCACCACCAACGGCGAACCACAGATCAGGTACGTGTCGAAAGATGATGCGGCGAAGGAATTTATCGCCGAAACGAAAGAAGATTTCACCCAATTTCTGTCCGACAATCCGTTACATGCCAGCTACCGGATTCGTTTGCGCGAGGACTATTTCGCCGAGGCGAAGCTGAAAGAAGTACAGGGAGCGATTGAAAAAATGGATGGTGTTTTTGAGGTCGTTTACCCCGAGAACATGGTCGATAATATCAACCGAAACATTACCAAGATTTACGCCGTTATGGCGGGCTTTGCCCTGGTATTGCTCATTATCATTGTCGTGTTGATGAACAACACCATCCGGCTGGCGTTGTATTCGCAACGGCTTCTCATCCGAAGCATGCAGTTAGTGGGTGCGACCAACGGCTTTATTACCAAGCCTTTCCTGACACGGGGCCTCAGCCAGGGCTTCATGGCGGGACTTATCGCCGCCGTAATTTTGTTTATTGGCTGGTATGCTGCCGTGTTGAGCATGCCTGAACTGAATACGTTGACCGATCCGCTTCAACTGCTTATGCTGGCTGGCGGTCTGGTTGTGCTGGGTATGATTATCGGCTTGCTAAGCACGTTGCAGGCTGTCCACCGCTATCTAGACTTGTCGCTCGACGAATTATACTAACATCAAATCAAGATTTTATATGGAATCTGTTCGCCCTAAAACAACGAAGACTACACCCGTAACGGGGTTCTCAGTGCCAGAGGCAACCAAATCGAACCCGTCGTATGTACCAGCCATGCCATTTGGAAAGGCAAATTTCCAACTGATGATCGCCGGTATCGTCACCATTCTGGTTGGCTTTTTTGTCATGACCATTGATACGGAGCCGTTTGGGTTTGGTTTCTTCGGCTTAACGCTGGGCCCAATCATCGTTACGGCTGGCTTTATCATTGAATTTTTCGCTATTCTGAAAAAGCCCACCGAGTCGGCCAGTTGATCGGGTTTCGGCTTTACGCAGGGGAACACAAAGTGGATTGGCTTTTGGGGCCGCTCGCTTTGTGTTCCCTTTTTTTGTAGGTAGCCGTTTTTGTTCATCGTAGCTTTGCGCCCATTCTTCACTGCTACTCCGTATTATGAGTCTGTTTCATGCGATTATGCTGGCCATCATTGAGGGCCTGACCGAATTTTTGCCCGTTTCGTCTACTGGCCACATGATTATCTATTCCTCCCTGGCAGGCATCAGTGGCGATGAATTCACGAAACTATACACCGTCGACATTCAATTTGGCTGTATTCTCTCCGTACTGGTTCTGTATTATCGCCGTTTTCTACGCGACACCCGTACCCGCGCCGATATGGTTTGGTACAAAGCCCTCCCCGATTCTGTCCGGAAGTTGATCGGCCCCGTATCTGGCCAACTTGATTTTTACCTTAAACTGTTCGTAGCATTCCTGCCCGCAGCAGTCATCGGCTTCCTGCTCAACGATTTTATCGATAGCCTGCTGGAAAACGTGGTGGTGGTTGCCATATCACTGGTTGTAGGCGGCGTTATTCTGGTTTTCATTGACCGGATCATCGAAAAACACTCTACCCGCGACTACGACATTACCTTCCCTGAAGCCTTAAGAGTCGGCTTCTTCCAGTGTATCGCCATGATTCCCGGCGTATCACGGTCGGCATCAACCATCATCGGTGGGATGACGCAGGGCCTAACCCGCCAGCAAGCCGCCGAATTTTCGTTCTTTCTCGCCGTGCCCACGATGGCTGCTGCTACGGGTTACAAGCTCCTGAAAACGTACGAGATGCTACAGCCGTCTGACTACCAGACCCTGCTCATTGGCAACGGTATTGCGTTTCTGGTTGGCCTGCTGGCCATTCGGGGATTTGTTGGCTTCCTGAACAAATACGGTTTCAAAGTCTTTGGCTATTACCGCATCGTTGTGGGCCTGATTCTGCTGGGCTTGATCGCCGCTGGCGTAAAAATCGATATTCTTTGATTGCCAGTATGGATCCAAATCAACCAGCTCCCGACCCGGGCCAATTAATCCTGATCGATAAACCACGCGAATGGACGTCCTTCGACGTGGTGAACAAAATACGCCGGGCCTGCAAAATCAAAAAGATCGGTCACGCCGGCACGCTCGATCCATTGGCGACAGGCCTGCTCATTCTCTGCACAGGCAAAATGACCAAGCAAATCGATAGTTATCAGGCGCAGGAAAAAGAGTACACAGGTACGTTGGTACTGGGTAAAACCACACCTTCTGTCGATCTGGAAACCGAGTTCGACGGCGAATTCGACACATCGGAGATCACCCATGAGCAGGTACGTGCCGCAGCGGCGCAGCTGACGGGCGACATTCAGCAGATACCGCCCATCTACTCGGCCATTCGGGTGAACGGCGAACGGCTGTATGAACGGGCACGACGCGGCGAAACGGCCGACCAGGTAGAAGGCGGTATCAAAAGCCGCACCGTCACGGTTTCGACGTTCAATGTCATGACCAACGATTTTCCGACCATCGATTTCCGGATTGTGTGCTCAAAAGGCACTTATGTTCGTAGTCTGGTGCGCGATTTAGGTCTTCTGCTCAACAACGGAGCTTACATGTCCGTGTTGCGCCGTACCCGCATCGGTGAGTTCGACGTGAAGGATGCCCACACCGTAGAAGAATTTATAGAAACCTATTTAAAGAGTCACGATAGTCAGTCTCAATAAGTGGCGCTGCGGATGGAAAGTACGTCGACAAAACTAACTTTCCATGCTTAGTACTCTTTTCCAATTGACTTTCCAGACTATAGTATACTGATTATGATCGTCCATCGCGGCATCGACAGCTTATCGCCTCTCCCCTACGCCGTTGTGACCAGCGGCACATTCGATGGCGTTCATTTGGGGCACCAAACTATTTTGAAGCGCCTTAATGAAGTGGCACGGTCTCATCCTGATGGGCAGTCGGTTGTGATGACGTACTGGCCGCATCCGCGCACGGTGGTGTCAAACGATAGCCAGGATTTACGTCTGTTAAGCACCCTGGAAGAAAAGATTGAGTTGCTCGAACAGGCGGGAGTAGATCACCTGGTAGTTATTCCGTTCACGCGCGCGTTTTCGCAACTCACGTCGGGCGAGTTTATTCAGCATGTACTGGTTGATGGGCTGGGGACGAAGAAACTGGTGATTGGCTACGATCATCGCTTTGGCCGAGACCGTGAAGGCGGCTTCGACTACATTCAGGCGCACCAGGCCGATTATGGCTTCGAGGTAGAGGAGATTCCCCGGCAGGACATTGAAGCAGTGGGCATCAGTTCATCGAAGATCCGCGCTGCCCTGAACGAAGGCAACGTAGATGCGGCCAACCGTTTTCTGGGTCGACCCTACTCTCTGACGGGCACCATTGTAAAAGGCCGGCAACTGGGCCGCACGATCGGCTTTCCAACCGCCAACCTACAGGTCGACGATGCCGTGAAGTTGATTCCGGCCAACGGCGTTTACGCGGTCGATGTGATGCAGGGCGGTGAACTGCACGGTGGTATGCTGAACATCGGTTTCCGCCCAACGGTCGCTGGTGAACACCAGACCATCGAAACGTACATTTTCGATTTTAGTAAAGACATCTACGGCGAGCATATGACGCTGCAGTTTCGGGCCTTCCTCCGTCCCGAACAAAAATTCACTGGCCTCCCCGCCCTGGTCGAGCAACTCCAGAAAGATGAGCAGGCAGCCAGGGAAATATTAGTTTGACGTTTGCTGTTTGTGGTTTGACGTTGCGCTGCTTGATTAACCGTTTGGTGGATAAGCAGCGCAACGTCAAACCACAAACAGCAAACTATCTAAACGTACACCCGCTCGTAATACTCCTGCGCCATTCGGTCGGCACTGAAGTAGGCCAAGACGTCAGTCATGCTTTGTGTTACTAGTTTCTGCCACTCGCCGGGCCGGTCATAGTAGGTTGGCAGAATGTGCTGCTCCAGCAAATCGAAGATACCGTTCCGGTCGTGCGCATCCCGCACATCGGCGGTAGCCTGCAGGTCGGCTTCGGGTACGATAAAGCTGTTCATACCCGGCTTTGCAAATTCACAGATCCAGCCATCGTTTGTCGACAGGTTAATCGCGCCATTCATAGCGGCTGTCATCCCCGACGTACCTGAGGCTTCGCGGGGTACCACAGGCGTATTCAGCCACACGTCGGCCCCATCTTTCAGCGCTTTTGACAACGCCAGTTCATAGCCCGTCAGCACGGCCATGTTTGGATGCAGATGACTCAGGTAATGCAGTTTGTTGAAATTCTGTTTCGCTCCTTCGTCGAATGGATACGGTTTTCCCGCCCAGATGATCTGTATTGGGTACCGGGAATTGTTCAGTAGCCGACGGAACCGTTCTTCATCGTGTAGCAGCAGGTCAGGGCGTTTATAAGCCGCGAACCGGCGAGCCCAGACAATCGTCAACACGGTGGGGTCAAACAGTTTTCCTACCTGGTCGGCAACGATATTGAGTAGCGGCTGTTTCATGGCCCGCTTACGGCTGGTCATGGCCTCGGCGTCTGTATGCTGGTACGCTTCGGCTAGCCGGGTATCGGCCCAATAGCGGTAGTTTTGGGCGTTGGTAACGTGGGTAATTTCGCAGATACCAGGGTAGTGTCCCCACATCTTACGCGCTACTTCTCCATGTAGTTTCGACACGCCATTGGCCCGACGGGCCATGCGCAGCGCTGCCAGCGAGTGGTTAAACACATCCTCTTCGATGCCAGTCAACGCACGAACCTCATCGAGCGGTAAACCGCCAAAAAAGCCCAGATTGTCCAGAAAGTGAATATTATGTTTTTCGTTTCCGGCTTCTTCAGGGGTGTGCGTCGTAAAAATCAGCCGTTCCCGAAGTGTTTCCTTCGATTTACCAACCTGCTGATAGAGATGGAAAGCCGCTGACAAAGCGTGTGCTTCGTTGAAATGATAAGTGGCCGGGCTGTACTTGATTTCGTCCAGAAACTTGGCTCCCCCCAGACCCAGCACCATGCACTGCGCCACTTTCAGCGTAGGGTCATTGTCGTAAAGCCGGTACGAGATGGACCGCGCCTGTTCGTCGTTACCCTCCACGTCCGTCGTCAGGAAAAACATCGGCACGGTGTTGAAGTGCGACGGGTCGAGGTAATAGGCACGTACCCAGATGGGCCGACCAAATACGTTGATCGTAAAGTGCGCCCCTGTATCCTGCAAAAACGAATATATTTTCTCACGAAAAAGTACACCCATCGAATTATCGGGTGTACGAACCTGATCATAATAGCCTAGTTTCCAGAGCATACCAATGCCTATCAGGTTCTGCTTCAGGTCAAACGCGCTTTTCATGTGCGACCCGGCGAGAAAGCCCAGCCCGCCCGAATACGTTTTCAGCGCCTGATCAATGGCAAATTCCATGGAAAAGTAAGCTACCGATTGAGAGAACCGGGAATCGACGGTATACGGATGTTGAAAAGGGGCAGGTAACGTGGTTTCCATCGGGTACAGTTGGTTGTGAATTAAGCAAAGGTACTTAACCTAAAATCCCCTGAAAGGGACTTCTCTGCGTATTGAACTGACCGTTCTCTACGCAAAGTCCGCTTCAGGGGATATAGGATTCTATTCAGAAAATGGGCGTTATACCTCAGCCAGCAGATCGCTGACAGTGTTTTTGGCATTCGTAACGGCCCGTCCGGCTTTATACCGAGCCTTTCCGTACTGATATTGATAGTTCAACCGGTCGGCCAACGGTGCACTCCGGTACAGGGCTGCCAGCGCAATGCCCGTTACGGCAATAGCGGCAAGGCTCAATCCGATTGTCCAGGCCGACTCTTTGCTTTCTTCGGCTACCTGACCTTTAGGCGTATTCAGCGTGCGCATCTGACCTGCCAGCATTTGCTGCGGGGCCACATAGGCCATTACCTCAGTCATTTTGTTTTTCACGCCGCCCGGCACCACTTTGGCTTTACCAGCCATCAGGCCCTCGTATCCGTCTTTAGCCACCATTGCGGCGTCATCGAGAATATCCGTTGCCAGAATGTCCGATGCCCCCGCTTTGTTGAAAAAGTCGGTGTCTGTAGCATTGGGCATTAGTGCGGTAATGGTCACGTTGGTATCTTTCAGTTCGTTTACCAGTGACTGAGTCAGGTTCCAGATATACGATTTTGTGGCCGCATACACTGCTTGAAGCGGGAACGGCGTGATTGACACCAGCGAGGCCAGATTCAGGACTTTGCCTTCATTACGCGTCACCATATCCTTCAAAAACAGCTTGGTCATCAGCGTCGTCGTCAGCACGTTCAGGTGGATCAGCGACTTTTCAGTTTCCCAATCGGTTTCATTAGCAAACTTGCCGTATGTCGACACACCCGCATCGTTGACGAGTACATCAACGGTGATGCCTTTCGCTTTTACCTGATCGTATACATCCTGTGCGGCGTTTTCTTCCGAGAGGTCTTTGCCAATTACGGTGACGTTTTCGGTCCCGTAATTCATTTCAAACACTTCGCTGAGCCGGTGCAAGGTGTCTTCGCTACGAGCCACCAAAACGAGGTTGTAGCCATCCTGGGCAAATAACTTGGCCAGTTCCTGACCTATTCCACTCGACGCACCTGTGATGAGGGCAGTCTTGCCGGTTCCTTTTTTCTGATTCATAACGTGTTGATACGTAGCCCTAAAGCTACAGGTTAGAGTTTATTTGGACGGCCGAAGAAATAATTTACGCCAAAGCGGAAACGACCACCTTTGTTACGACCCGCCAGGGCGTCGGTCTGACTAAAATAATTGCTTTCAAGGGCCAGCTCAGCACCAAGGTTTGGTCGAACCCATAACATGGTACCAATCTCCAGGTTGACACTCTGGTAGCGTGCCTTTTCGTCGGCACCGATATTGCTCGATTTTTCACTGCCGAAGTTGTAACCAAACCCACCGAAACCACTGATTCGAGTACGGAATGGGTAGTAGCGCAGGAAAACGCCCGTTTGACTGGCACGGTAGCTTGTATTGATCCGACTGTCGAAACTAAACTGAAGGCCGGCCATCAGGCCTGTGTTCAGGAAATAACCCGCCCGGGGCGAAAACGCCAGGTACGTGCCACTACCTGATCCCGTACCAACGCCCAGCGACGCACCACCCATGATGCTTCCTTTCTGAAACCAGGTAAGCTGATTGCGCTCCTGATACGAGCGACTTTCTTCATATTCTTCCCGCACCTTTACCTTGGCCCGGTCAGCAGCCTGGTTCACATCCTCTTTTACATCGTCGACCTTTTGGTTGACACGTTGGCGCGTTTCTGAGCTGTCAGATCGCGATCGGTTATCCTGCGCATACCCGGTGGCTGCGCAGACCGCTACAAGGGCGGCAGTGTAGATCAGTTTTTTCATCGTTGAGTTGGACTTACGTACTATTCTCTACTAACCAAGTAGATTCTGTTTGGTTTGCCGTAAAATAGTTTCAGGTCTCGAGTGCCGTTACTAATCAACCGCCTGATTGATCAGTAATGGCACTCGAGACCTGAAACTTAACGCCGCACTACGGCCACCCAAAACCAGGGTTGGGGCTTAGCCCACTTCTTTCAACCGGGCCAACAACTTGCTAACCTGCTCGGCTGAGGTAGCAGGGAAATTGGCGATGCGTATCTGACTGTCTTTGAACTTACCGTAACCACTACCCAGCACCATACCGGCTTCTTTCACGGCAGCAATCACCTCGGCCGCAGGGCGGGTGGTTTCGGCCACAATGACCGTCTGCGACCGGTGGCGGTCCTCTTTTACGAAAGGGGTAAAGCCGTCGTTAGTATCCAGAAACTTATAGATCTGTTTGGCGCGCTCTTCGGTCTGCCGCCGAATGGCAGAAATGCCAATCTTGTTGAGGTCGGCGGCGATCTTGCCTAACAGGTAAATAAACAGCACATTCGGTGTGGCCGGCGTTTCGAAGGTCTGGTAATGCTTATGCAACATAGGCAGCGTGTTGTGCGCCCCTACGGTCATCGACTCATACTGTTGCAAACGTTCGGCTTTTTCCAGACAGGCATCATTGGCAATCCAGACACCCAGACCGGCAGGCATTCCAAACGCCTTTTGGACGGAGAAAAAGGCCGAATCAACCAGCGTAAAATCCAGATCGGGGTAGGGAGCCGATGAGACCATATCCACGCAGAACAACTTCTTGTTGTATTTCCGCTTCAGCTTATGAATTTCCGTTGGCCGGAACTGCACACCCGACGACGTTTCGTTATGCGTAATCGCCACCAGCTCGGCATAATCAGGTACGTCGATTTCGGCAGCATCGAAGCCTTCGCCAAAGCGTTTTTCGGCAATGTGCGCGAACTTATGCAGGCTCAGGGCATAGTCGTAAAATTTGCGCGAAAACGACCCGTTCACCATATGAAAACTCTCATGCTCGACACAGTTAAGCAGCATTCGCTCCCATACTTCCGACGCTGACCCGGTAAAATAAATGCCGTGGGTCGCCGGAATGTTCAGCAAGGTACGCAGCTGTTCATCCGTGTACTTGTAGATGTCCCGGAAGCGCTGGCTCCGGTGCGATATCGACCCAATTTGTTCGTCCATCGCCGTTTTCAGGTGGTGGGCAAAGGTCGGATACAGTTCCGCCGGTCCGGGAGTGAAGTAAACTTGGCTCATAAGTTAGTTGGTGAAATACGACGTTGTCCAGCTGAGGCTATCGGGCAAGTCAAGGTTAAATCTATTGAACGCCCGCACTCCACTCAGTAAGTGAGCGTTTTTGGGATTGTCTTTTTCGTAAATCACCGGCAGACGTACCCCAATCAGTGAATCTCTCTGGTGTTTGGTCAACGAGATCGTTGCATGCCCAACGCAGCTATACACACGATCCTGTGCCCGGTAATCAGCGTAGGAGTTATACCAGCGCCGCTTGCCATTGCTACCACGCTCGAATCGGGTCACGGTACCCGTTGTCAGAGCCGGATTCTGCCTGATTGCCTTACGCTCCTTGTTGCGCAGAAACCCGGCAACCAACGTCGGGATCAGGGCAATCAGAAGAGAGAAAGAGATCAGGGCCATCTTCCAGGTAAACACTATTTTTTGGGGATCGTCTTTCGTTTCCATCGACGTCCGGCCGTTTGCTAGTACAGTAAGCGGAATCGAATCGTATTGTCAATGTCTTTAAGCTCCTGAACAACTTCGTCGGCGTAATCTTTCGAGATGTCGGAGATAACGTACCCGATAGTTTCGTTGGTCTTCAGGTACTGCCCCTGGATGTTAATATGATATTTCGCAAATATGTTATTGATCTTGGCCAGAATGCCAGGTACGTTCGCGTGAATGTGCAACAATCGGTGCGAATCGTGTAGCAATGGTAATTGCAGCTCAGGGAAGTTTACGCTGCCATACGTACTGCCGTTGTTCATGTAGCTGACTAATTTTGCCGGCACAAACTGACCAATGTTAAATTGGGCCTCTTCGGTGCTTCCGCCAACGTGTGGTGTCAGAATGACATTGGGCAATCCACGCAGCTCGTTGACGAACTCTTCGTTGTTCGTTTTCGGCTCGTAGGGGAACACGTCGATTCCAGCCCCCGCTACTTTACCCGACTTGATGGCATCGACCAGCGCCGGAATATCCACGACGTGGCCGCGCGACAGGTTCATGAAAATCACGCCCTGCTTCATCAGTCCGAATTCACGAGCACCAATCAGGTTCTTGTTTTCTTTCCGGCCATCGGTGTGCAGGCTTACCACATCAGAAACGGCCAGCAGGTCGTCGAGGGTCTGGCATTTGCGGGCGTTACCCAGCGCCAGCTTGTCAACACCGTCGTAGAAATACACTTCCATGCCCAGC
This sequence comes from Fibrivirga algicola, assembly GCF_011742925.1. Taxonomy (GTDB): domain Bacteria; phylum Bacteroidota; class Bacteroidia; order Cytophagales; family Spirosomataceae; genus Fibrella; species Fibrella algicola. The sequence goes on along the minus strand of NZ_WAEL01000001.1, from coordinate 931,963 downwards.
GCCTCAGCTACCACCGACAGTTGGGTACCGATGTTGCCGTAGCCAACCAAACCAAGTTTTTTACCACGTACCTCGAAGCTGTTTACCGCCGATTTGTCCCAGACACCCGCGTGCATCTTATTGCTCTTCGGCACGATGCCCCGAATCAGCATAATCATCTCGCCAACGGCCAGTTCCACTACTGACCGGGTATTGCTGTAGGGTGCGTTGAACACAGCAACGCCTTTCTCGGTGGCCGCTTCCAGATCGATCTGGTTAGTACCAATACAGAAAGCGCCAATAGTCATCAGCTTGGGTGAATTCTCCAGAACCCGACGGGTCACGTTCGTCTTCGAGCGAATGCCGAGGATATGAACGCCTTGCAACGCTTCGATCAGTTCGTCTTCGTCGAGCGCGCCTTTCCGGATATCGAGGCTGAACCCTTCTTTTTCGAGCAGGCTAACGGCAACGGGGTGCACGTTTTCGAGCAGCAGTACTTTAATGCGGCTCTTGGGGTACGATTGGCTACGACTCAATTTATTATCGAATAAAAATTCGTCCAACGAGGCGGCAATGTGGTCGGCTTTGGCTACCACTTTAGGCCGCGACACGTTTTCGGTGAAGGCATAAAAGCGGTTGGCCAGCCCCGATTCCCGAATCTCGTAGTCGGTATAGCCATCGCCAATGACGTAGACATCACCGTCGAAATTCAGTTCTTTAATCAGCTTCACTTTACCCCGATCCTGCGAGAGTGGATTGTTATCATCACAGCCAACGATCCGGCCGTCCTGGTCAAACTCGAAGGTGTTGGCGTACACGTTCTCCGCCTTGATGCCGAGTGCCGTTACAATGGGTACGATGAACTCTTTGAAGCCGCTCGACACGATAAAGATCTGATCGGCATGGCTGGTCAAAAACGCCTGGTTACGCTGGAACGAGTCAGACACCATCGTCGACAGGCGCTCAACAAGGGCTGGAAGCTGATCGCGGTGCGCATTCAGCAGTTTCAGCCGCATCTGAATCGACTGCGCCAGCGACAGTTCGCCCGACATACCCCGGTCGGTGATCGTTTTAATCTGATCGAGCACATCGTCACGGTCGGGACGGCCAGCCAGTGAGATTTCGCCGAGAATATCCAGCGCCTCTACTTTCGTGAAGGTACTGTCGAAATCGATGACGTAGTACGTCTGATCAGTAGGTGATGTCGTCGATTCGAGCGTTGGCGTTTGAGTAGTCATCTGCAAGAGGAATTAATAAATCAGGTTGTGTACAGCAATCAGTTGTGAATTGGTTGTCAGCGTAAACTGACTCTTGCGATGAAGTGTAACTACGCTAGCTGAGTGGCTGAGTAAGGAACTGAACCACTCGTTCTTCGGCGTAGGTAGGTGCCTGCAGGCCGCTGGCCGACGGGAAGCCACAATGGCCGCCCTGCTCTGGAAACTCCATCCAAACGTGGGTGAGTTCCTTTGCCAACGCCTTCGGAAAGCATTCGGGGGACAAAAATGGGTCATTCTGCGCATTCAGGACCAATGTGGGCACCGTTATTTTCGATAAAAAACGCAGCGAGCTGTTCCGGGTATAGTAATCGGTAACCCCGTCGAAACCGTGTAGAGGGGCCGTAATGAGGTCATCGAACTCCCGCAGCGACCGAATCCGGCGTAGATCGGTGGCCCGAATAGCGGCGGGCAACGTACCTGCTTTCAGCTTCACTTTTTCTTTCAGCGTTTTCTGAAATCGGCGGTTATACACCATACTGTCCCACTGTTCCAGCCGGTCGGCGGTGGTCAATAGGTCCAGCGGCACCGAGATACCCACCGCCCGTTTTATGGCCGGATGAACGGTCGGCCCCTGTTCGCCGAGGTACTTCAGCGTAATGTTACCGCCCGCACTGTAGCCAACCAGATAAATGGTCTGGTAACCCGCTTTAAGTACCTCCTGAACCACCGTGTGCAGATCGCCCGTTTCGCCGATGTGGTAAAACCGCGCCTGCCGGTTCATCTCGCCCGAACACGACCGGTAGTGCCAAGCCAGACAGTCGAACCCGTGCTGATTCAGCAACCGAACTGTGCCCGCCACATACTGCCGGGTGCTGTCGCCCTCCAGACCATGTGAGACAATCACCAGCGGATTTTTCGCCGAACCGGCGGCCTGATCAGCCCTGCTCCAGTCCAAATCCAGAAAATCATCGTCGGCCGTTTCCACCCGCTGCCGAACGTACCTGACGGGTATTTTCCGAAACAGCGACGGTACAACAGTCTGCAAATGCCCACTCCACAGGTAAGCGGGCGGGCGGTACGAAGAAGCTCCAATCAACGGCATACCAACAAAAAAGGCCGCCACGGTTTGCGTAGCGACCTGACAAAGGTACGGCGTTACCAACGTCGACAAACGTATTTGTACCGTTCTGCCAGGTGGGCCACACACTAAATTGACCCACCAAAACCCCGATGCCGGCTCAGGGAACCTGAGTAGTGACCTGCCCTGACCGTAGCTGTACACGGGCGGCACCAGTTGGCCGACTTTAATAAACTGATCGCCAAAGCAATCCTGTCGTGCCGAACGTATCTGTTTCCACAAACAAGGCCTTCCGTATGTAACAGCAACGTACCCAATTCAGAGCTACCTTGCCTGTTCCGGTAGCTATCAGGGATGGCCCGTGTAGTAAACCAGACTGGTAGAGGTTTCTCCCCCACCTTATCTTTACCGTATAATTGCCCACTTTTACGCACTAATCATTAGCCCCTCCATGATTCTTATTGTTGATGACAGGCGAGAAAATATCCTTCCCTTACAGAAGATTCTCGAACTGCATCGCTTCCAGGTCGACACGGCCGAGTCGGGTGAAGAAGCCCTGCGGAAAGTGCTCAATACGGCTTACTCGGTGATTATCCTGGATGTGCAAATGCCCGACATGGACGGCTTTGAAGTAGCCAGTGCCATATCCGGTTTCGGTAAAGCCCGCGACACATCCATTATTTTCCTCTCGGCCGTTAACACTGAAAAGCGATTTATTACCAGGGGTTACACCGCCGGGGGCATCGATTACCTGATCAAACCCGTTGATCCAGATATTCTGGTGCTGAAAGTAAAGACGCTGCAGAAACTCTATGAGCAGCAGCAGGAACTTCGGGCGGCGCAGCAATTACTCCGTGAAGAGGTCGAAGTGCGCAAACAGGCGCAGGCCGCCTTGGCTACCCAGGTCGAAGACCTGCAAAAAGTACTGGCTTCTATTCCACTGATGGCCTTTACGGTCAGACCCGACGGGCAACTCGAGTATGTGAATGCGCACTGGCTGAGTTACGCCACCTCCGACACCACATTTCCTGAGGCGCATCCGCACGATCAGTTCCATGAGCAATGGCAGGCGGCGTTGGCAAGCGGCCACGAGTGTACATGCGAAGTGCGACTACGGGAACGGGCCACCGGCCAGTACCGCTACCACCTGTTGCGGGCGCTGCCCATTCGAAAGCAAGACACGATTGTACGATGGATCGGTACCTTCACCGACATTCATGCCCAGAAACAGGCCACCGAGCGGCTGGAACAGGAAGTTGCGCAACGTACCCACGAACTGGTACTGAACAATGCTGAACTGGAACGGGCCAACCATGAACTCCAGCAGTTTACCTGGGTGGTATCGCACGACCTGAAAGAACCGCTCCGGAAAATTCAGTTTCTAAACGATCTCATCAAGGAGCAGTGCCTGCCCGAAAGCACAGATGTGATTACGTACCTCGATCGGTCGATCCGGGCGTCGGCACGGATGACCAACCTCATCAACGACCTGCTGGCCTATGCCCAGTTGTCGGCACCTGAGCCGTTCCAGCCAACCGACCTGAACGTTCTGGTCAATGACCTGCTGCTCGACTTCGACGAAACCATCAGCCGGAGGCACGCAACGGTGACGATAGAGCCATTGCCGGTTATCGATGCCATCCCCCCTCGCATTCGGCAGGTATTTCAGAACCTGATCGGCAATGCGCTGAAGTTTACCCGGCCAGCTACCCCGCCGGTAGTTAGAATTTACGCCGAACGCGTTACCGACAAAACAATGGATGCCGTTCCAGACCCCACCGGCCCCTACTGCCGGATTGTGGTGGAAGACAATGGCATTGGATTCGACGAGAAATTCTCGAACCGCATTTTTGTACTCTTCCAGCGATTACACGATAAAACCAGCTTCGAGGGGACCGGGATTGGGTTGGCTATTGCCAAAAAGAATATAGACAAACACCACGGGCTAATTGCTGCCAGAAGCCGCGAAGGCGAAGGTGCCCGCTTCATCCTGTTGCTGCCGGTTAGTCAGTCAATCCAGGTTCCTGCCACGCTCACGCTGTAAGTTTTACCCCGCATCCTATGCCGCAACTTTCCAACTCGGTTATACGACAGCTTCAGGTTGTCTTTTCGCTGTCGACGCTCTTGCTGCTGGTCAGCCTGGTGGCGTCGTTCTACAGTATTCAGAAGCTCATCAGCAATTCGAACCTGGTGAACCATACCAATCAGGTACTCATTGAGGCGGAGAATATTATTTCGTACATGAAAGATGCCGAAACCGGGCAGCGGGGCTATTTGCTGACTTTCGACCGGCGCTTCCTGCAACCCTATACGGACAGCTACGGAAAGGTAACGACAAGTTACGACCGGCTTCAGGAGTTAACGGCAGACAGTCCGGATCAGCAAAAAAACCTGACGCAGGTCAAATACTTGTACGAACGGAAGTTCACCTTCATGCGACGGGGCATAGCCCTCTATCAACAGACCCGTATTCGGCAGGATTCGGCAAGCCGGTATGCCGCCATGTCGGCCGGGAAGCAGACGATGGATTCCCTACGGACCGTGATCAGCCGGATTCAGCGATCGGAGAGCACGTTACTACAATCACGGCTTCAACAACAGCAGTTCTACATCACGTACACGCCCATTCTGCTGGTGCTAGCGGCGGTTATTTCCATGCTGATTACCGCCTTCACTTATCGTCGCATCAAAACCGATATGGACACCCGGCTGATTCAGCAACGGGCCGCCGAGCGGGAGTACGCTGAAACTGCCCGGCGCATCAACGTGATGGAAGGCATAACCCGACAGATTGCCGACGGGCAATACGCTGTCAGAAGCAACGACGATAAGGACGATGAACTGGGCCGCATTGCCAAAGCCCTTAATAGCATGGCCCACTCGCTGGAGCAAACGTTCACCGATCTGAAAGACCGAAACTGGCTTCAGACGGGCGTTGTGAAACTGAACGATGCCATCCGGGGCGAAAAAGGGCTCACCAATCTCGGCTCCCGCCTGATCGATGCTATTGTCGGTTACCTGAACGCACCGCTGGGTACCGTTTATTTGTCAGATACCGACGGCGCGTATAAACTAGCCGGCAGCTACGCCGCTACCGATGCGCCCCAAACCGTTACGGCAGGCGTAGGGCTGGTGGGCCAGGCCATTGCCAGCAAAAAAGTACTGACCATCACCGACCTCCCAACCGATTATAGCCGCATCAGCTCCTCTCTGGGGGAAAGCCGCCCTTCGTCAGTTGTGGTCCTGCCACTTTTGTATGACGGCACCTGCGTTGGGGCCGTGGAGGTGGGGATGCTTCGGCAGCCGACGCCCCTGGAAATTAAGTTTCTGGAGCAGAACGGCGAAGCCATGGCGATGGGTGTGAACGCCGCACTCGACTTTGTTCGGTTGCAGAATTTCCTGGAAGAGACCCAGGTTCAGGCCGAAGAGCTCCAGGCACAGCATAGCGAGTTGGAAAACCTGAATTCGGAACTTGAAATACAGGCGCAGAAACTACAGGCTTCGGAGGAAGAACTGCGGGTACAGCAGGAAGAACTCCAGCAAACCAACACAGAATTGGAAGAGCGAGGCCTGCTGCTGGAAGAACGAAACAGCGAGATCCAGAAAAAGGCGGATGAACTCGAATTGGCCACCCGCTACAAATCGGAATTTCTGGCCAATATGTCGCATGAGCTACGAACACCGCTCAACTCCATCCTGTTGCTGAGCCGACTGCTGGCCGAAAATAACGAGACCAACCTCAACGATGATCAGGTCGAATACGCCAAAGTCATTCAGTCGTCGGGGAATGGACTGCTGGGGCTCATCGACGAAATTCTGGATCTATCAAAAATAGAGGCCGGTCAGATGACCCTCGATTACCAGACTGTTAACCTAACCGACATCAGCGATGAGCTGCAGGCCCTGTTTGGGTTGATGGCCAAAGAGAAGGGATTAGATTTTTCGATCATCATTGAGCCAGACGTACCTGCCGCCATCGAGACCGACCGGATGCGCCTGGGACAGATTCTGAAAAACCTGCTCTCAAACGCGCTTAAGTTTACAGCTAAGGGACGTGTACGCCTCACCATCCAGCGCCAGTCGCCCGGAGCCAATACGCTCTCGTTTGCCGTATCCGATACGGGCATTGGGATTCCTGTGGAGAAACAGCCCCTGGTTTTTGAAGCGTTTCAACAGGCCGACGGCTCCACCAAACGCAAATATGGCGGTACCGGGCTCGGCTTATCCATCAGTCGTGAGCTGGCCAAACTGCTGGGCGGCGAGATTACGCTGACCAGTAAAGTGGACGAAGGCAGCACATTTACGGTCAGTCTGCCCCTGGCAGGATCAGCGCAAACAGCACCAATCGCCGAAAAACCCGCTCCTACGCCGGTGACGCAGCCGTTGGCCCCGGTCATGGCAGCGCAAGTTCAGGAAAACGGTAAACGGTACATCAGCCCACGAATTCCCGACAACGTACCCGACGACCGGGAGGCCATCACCGACACCGACAAGGTTATCCTGATCGTAGAAGACGACGTTCATTTCGCCAAATCCCTGCTCGACTACGCCCGTCAGAAGGGCTATAAAGGGGTAGTAGCCGTACGCGGCGACGAAGGGCTGATACTGGCCGCCCGTTTCCGGCCGATCGGTATTCTGCTGGATATTCAACTCCCGGTCATGAGCGGCTGGGAGGTGATGGATGCCCTGAAAGCCAATCCGCAAACCCGGCCGATCCCGGTGCATATCATGTCGTCGCACAAGCTGAAGAATGAGAGCCGGCTGAAGGGCGCGATTGATTTTGTCGATAAGCCGATGGCTTTCGAACAGATGCAGACCATTTTCAAAAAGCTGGAAGACGTACTTGCCCGCGACCCTAAAAAGGTGCTGATCATTGAGGATAACCCCCGGCATGCCAAGGCACTGGCGTATTTCCTGGAAACATACAGTATCAGCTCGGAACTAAAGAGTAACATTAACGAGGGAATCGACGCGTTACAAGGCAATACGGTCGACTGCGTAATTCTTGACATGGGCATTCCTGATCAGAAAGCCTATGAAACGCTGGAGGAAGCCCGGAAAAATCCCGGCCTCGAAAACCTGCCGATCATCATTTTCACAGGCAAGAGCCTCTCGATGGCCGAAGAACTCAAGATCAAGAAATATGCGGATTCAATCATTGTCAAAACGGCCCACTCTTACCAGCGTATGCTCGATGAGGTGTCGCTGTTCCTGCACTTGGTAGAAAGCAACACTTCGGGATCAGGCAATGGAACCACCAAAAAGCTGGGTGCCCTCAATCAGGTGCTGACCGGGAAAACGGTGCTGGTTGCCGACGACGATGTGCGGAACATCTTCTCGCTCTCGAAAGCGCTTGAACAGTACAACATGACCGTGATACCCGCGCTGGACGGTAAAGAGGCTCTGCAAAAGCTGAGTGAAAATCCGGCGATCGATCTGGTTTTGCTGGATATGATGATGCCCCAGCTCGACGGCTACGAAACGGCCCGCCACATTCGGGAACAGTACCAGTGGAAAAACCTGCCCATCATTGCTGTAACGGCCAAAGCCATGACCGGCGATCGGGAAAAGTGCCTTCAGGCCGGCGCGTCGGACTACATCACCAAACCCGTCGACATTGACCAACTGGTGTCGTTGCTGCGCGTCTGGTTATACGACCGGGGGTAGGTACGTTCTGTCGCCGAAGCTCCAGCTTCGGTAGGGTAAGGTTGCCAATTACCACCGAAGCTGGAGCTCCGGTACTACAGCTCAGCCTTAAACAGTATGTCAAAAAAACGAGTCTTAGTGATCGACGATGATCCCCGCAACATTTTTGCGCTGAAAGCCACGCTGAAAGCAAAGGGATTTGATTGCCTGTCGTGCCTGAGTGCGCAGGAGGCACTCGCTATTCTTCAAACAGACGAGGTCATCGACGCTATTCTGATTGATATGATGATGCCCGATATGGATGGCTACGAAGCTATTCCACACATCAAGAAGATTCCCGGTCGGCAGGGTACGCCCATCTTTGCCGTGACGGCTCAGGCTATGGTTGGTGACCGGGAGAAATGCCTCCTGGCCGGAGCGACAGAGTACGTTGCCAAACCCATTGACGTAGACCGGCTGATGGGCTTATTGGCCAGTAGTTAACAGAGTGTATGATTGAGGAAGAAGAGGTTACGTTGCTGCTGAATGATATTGTGGAACTGTACGGCTATGATTTCACCAATTATAGCCGGGCGTCGCTCAAACGCCGCATTAACCGGCTGTGGCTGGTCGATAAGTTTCCAAGCTTCGCCGAACTGCGATATCGGGTCCGTTCAGACGCGGCCTACCTAAAGCGGTTTGTGGAAGAGCTGACGGTAAACGTAACCGAGATGTTCCGCGACCCTTCATTTTACCATGTTCTGCGCAACGACGTACTCCCCACGCTGGCCGCCAAACCCTTTATCCGCATCTGGCACGCGGGCTGCTCAACCGGCGAAGAAGTGTATTCGATGGCTATCTTGCTGCGGGAAGTAGGGCTACTGGCTAAATCGCTACTGTATGCCACCGACTTGAACCCGGACGTACTCGATGTAGCCCGCCGGGGTATTTTCCCCCTGGCTCCCATGAAGCAGTACTCCGGGAATTACCAGCTTTCGGGCGGCACCCGGGATTTCTCGCAGTACTACACCGCGCAGTACGACCACGTCAAGTTCATCGATGAGTTGGGTACCCGCATGGTTTTCTCGACCCATAATCTGGTGTCGGATCATTCGTTCAATGAATTCGATTTGATCGTGTGTCGCAACGTGCTGATTTACTTCAATAAGGACCTTCAGGAACGGGTGCTGCGGTTGTTCGACGACAGCCTGGGGCCACTTAGCTACCTTGCCCTGGGTTCTCGGGAAACGTTGAAACTCTCTGGCATTCAGACGAATTACAAACAGGTGACGACCGAAAAAATATGGCGCAAAATCGGCTGATGGACACGATGCCCAGATCAGACTATGCAGTTGTTGTTATTGGCGGGTCAACCGGAAGCCTCGATGTATTACTTCCCGTTTTAGCCGCCATCCAGCCGCCGTTGACGGTCGCCCTGATCGTGGTGGTTCACCGGAAAAACACGTCAAGCTCCGGACTAGCCGATCTGCTGAGTTTGAAAACCAGTGTACCTGTTCATGAAGTTGACGATAAAGACGAGTTGAAACCCGGTAACATCTACCTGGCCCCCGCCGACTATCACCTCCTTGTTGAACGCAACGGCACGTTTTCGCTCGATGATTCCGAAAAGGTGCACTACAGCCGACCAGCGATCGATGTTACCTTCGAATCAGCAGCCGATGTGTATGGGGCTGCGGCTGTCGGTATTCTCCTATCAGGAGCCAACGCCGACGGAACCCGGGGTCTAAATGCAATTAAACAGGCGGGGGGGCTCACCGCTGCCCAACTGCCAGAGACAGCCCTGGCAGCCTTCATGCCACAGCAGGCTATAGCCAACGTTGCTGTTGACCGAGTTTTAGACGTACCTGGATTAGTGCAGTTTTTGAACGAGCTCAATGCGGGTCGACGTATTGAGAGGCCACTCTAGCGCCTTTATCAAGCTCATCTCATACCAGTAGAGGAAGACATAATGGAGCAGTACACCTCTTCCTACCAGACATACGTCCCCACGCCCCCTTCCGGCAGCGTAGTGCTAATGACCTTCCCGTTGTAGCGAATGTTGACAGATTGTTGTGCTTTGCTGCTGTTCAGCACAATGAGCACAACACCACCAGTCGGCGTTTTAAATGCCACGTTCGGCAACGTCTCGTGCGTGTTTGTCGCAATGCGGACAGAGCCCGGGCGCACGAACTTAGAGGCCGATGCAATGACGTAATAAGCAGGGTTGCGCGTCACCGTGTTCCCATCCAGCGTAATCGCCCCAAGGCACTGCGTACAGCCGCCCTCCGTATGGGGCTCCTGTTTCGGGTTGGCGGCCAGGTTCCATTCCAGCACCGTTCGGCTCCAATTGCGGGTAGCACCAACAATCAGATTAGCTACGTGCCAGCCCAGATCACCTTTCAGATTACCAGGCGCACCGATCCATTGCTCGGTGAAATACAGGTTTTTGTCGGGATGGGCATCATGCACGGTACTCAACGCCGAAACAGGCCCTCCGTACAAGTGAAATGCCGACCCATCGACGTAAGGCTTAACCGCCGGGTCATCGAGAATGGAAATTGGGTAGTCGGGGCGATCGGCATTGTGGTCATAGAGGATAATTTTCGTGGTTATACCCGCCCGCTTAAAAGCAGGACCCAAGCTTTTTTTGATAAAGGTGGCCTGTTCCTGCGGCAACATCAACAAGCTGGGGTTATTGCCCGGATGCAACGGTTCGTTCTGAATGGTAATGGCATCGATTGGAATGCCTTCCGTTTTCATCGCCTGAATGTACCTGACAAAATACTGCGCGTACACATCGTAATACTCGGGCTTTAAACTCCCCCCTTTCGACGCCTGGTTGGTCTTCATCCAGACCGGCGGTGACCAGGGCGAACCCAGTAGCTTGATAGCCGGGTTAATGGCCAGAATTTGCTTTAGAACGGGAATCAAATGCACCCGATCGGGTGCCAATGAAAACTTCGCCAGCGTGGGGTCCGTCTCTCCGGCGGGCAAGTCATCATATGAAAAGACACGATCATCCAGATCAGACGCGCCGATACTGACGCGGAGATAGTTTACGCCAATGCTGTTTCCTGTGGTTGCAACTAATTCCTGAAGCAATGCAGCACGGGCCGACGCGCTCATTCGGTTGATGAGCATGGCACTACCACCCGTGAGCGTATACCCAAATCCATCGATGGACTGAAACTTCTGCCTTTCGTTAACCTCAATCACCGGCCCCTCCCCTGCTTTACTGCCAAACGGTAACGTACCTGGCTGTTTGGCAAAGAGCGCCGACCCGTCGGGATTGGTTAACCACAACTGCGCTTTCCGGACAGACCGCTGGCCAAACACCTGGCTATTGCCGGCAATAGCCAGAAAGAGAACAACAAACGCAATACGAATAACTGGCTGGCAACGGAACATCGGGTATAACAAGGGAAGTGACCTACAGGCAGGAAAGTAGCTTATGGGAGGTGTCTACCGGGATGAGGCCGCGTTTCACATCGGCGACTCTACCCCTTTAAGCCCATTCCGCCCACAAGTTATTCGAGACAAGCCATTATGGATCAGACAGCGAACACAATTGGTAAGCCACAAAAAAAGGTCGTTACCGCTATGGCAACGACCCAACAAGAATACGGTAGGCAAGCTACTTTTCGGCTACTAACCGGGCCACCCGTCGAATACCCATGAAGCGATTACGGTAGTAATCGGCATTCAGATAATCGAAGCGGATACCGCCGCCCCAGGCCGAATGGATGAATTTTATCTGATTTCCTACTACTTCAGTGATCATGCCGACGTGACCAATGTGGCTTCCGCCTGATGAGTGGCCTTTGAAAAAGATCAAATCGCCGGGCTTTGCAAATTCACGCTCTACTTTCAGGCCAACATTTCCCTGGGCGGCACTTGAGTGGGGTAGATCGATACCGAATTTACTGAAACAAAACCGGGTGAAACCCGAACAATCAAATCCCTTTGGAGTGGTGCCACCCGAGCGGTAGCGAATAGATAGATGCTTTTTAGCAAACCCGATTACATCATTGACAATAGGTATGTCGCTGTAAAATGAAGCAGATTCAGAGGAGGTTGACGACGCTTTGTCAGCGGAAACAACCGGCTTCATGTCAACCGTTACCATTGCCAGGTCGGCGTTGGTCTGGGCTTGAGTGATGCCAAACGAGACAGCGAAACACGCTGTCAGGAGCACTTTCTTCAGCATAAACGGACGGGTTAAGTCGTAGTTACAGAAGCTAAACTAGGGTCATCGGGCCATACGACCAAACAAATGACTGTTTTTTATGCTGATTACCTTCCACACTTCTGTGGAATTATTACCACAACTACACTTAACCTACTGGCTACTAGACTATCGCCTCCCGTATTAAAATTCAGTGTAATGACTACTCAATGTGCTCACTTATACACACCAGCAGGACAGTTGTAGCCTGTCATGTAAGCAATACGAAATAGCTACTGACACGTGAGGTACGCCAATTAGCGCTTCACCGCAGAAACTAACTGAGCCTTGTCAGGCGAAGCCGTTGTAACGTACCTAGCGCCCTTCCAGCACGTTCCGCTCCTGCTCCGTGAGACTACCCACGCCCCGTTCGTTGATCTTATCGAGGATGCGGTCAATTTCCTGCTGCCGCTGAAACTTCGCGGCATTATAGCGCTCGTCTTTCGTTTCGTGCTGGGAAATTGTCAACGAGAGCCCACTGAGGTAGAGCCATTCAGGGCGGTTGATCAGGAAGAGCAAAAACACGATGGTTGGCAATGTCAGTAGTAGAGCAATCGGCCAGTTAAACTGAAGCACCAGCGGCTCCAGCGCACACATCGCCAATACGCCCGTTACAGCGCCCCCCAAATGGGCTTCATGACCGATATTATCGTTTCGCGATTTGATGCCGTAAATCGAGTACAGGGTATAAACCAGTCCGAACAGCCAGGCCGGTACCCGAAACGGCAAAAACAACGGGCTGATCGAGATGCCCGGAAACAGGAGAATGACCGCGAAAATTACCCCTGCAATGGCACCTGACGCCCCCACCGCCCGGTATGCCAGGTTATTCCGGTTAATGAACAGGGCCAGCAAATTACCGCCGAGCAAACTGGCAAAATAGATCAGCAACACATGCCACGGCCCCGTTACCTGTTCCAGCGTACCGGCAAACGACATGAGCGCGTACATATTGAAAAGCAGGTGTATCCAGTCAGCATGCACAAACCCCGACATAATCAGGCGGCTGTACTCTTTATGGATCAGAATGCCCTCAACGGAGAAGGTGTACCGGGCCTGCAACGATTCTCGCCGAAAGGCGTAGAAAGTGATCAGGCTGGTTAAAACAACAAGCAGAAGGCCAATGCTGCCGGAAGAAGCCATAAGTAAGATAGATGGTCAGTTAAACGATATATACTATAAAAACAGCGCAACCAGCAAGTAAATTCATTACCACAGGCATATCAGATCCAGCCGGTTGTACACCAGAAACGTTGCGCAACCGGCCGTTAGGCCGTATACTTGCACCATCAAGTCAATACGGTGCTGCCCGCCAGGGATAACCAGACACCCGTTGATTTATACAGATGAGGGGAGAGACCAGGCTCTGCGAACCTCAGGCAACCTACCAAATGGCAAGGTGCTACGTCCTGCCCGCAACAAGGTGTTCGTGGGGCATATAAACCAAACTGACTAAATGCGCTATCCAAGCTTTCGACGCTATATGCCCTAACGGGCAGTAATGGGCTCCCTACCAGGCTAATTCGGCGCTGGCCCGTCTCCTTTTTATTCCTTACTCAAAGCCTCTGGCACCTTAGCACTCAGCCCTTACCAGGCTGCCACTACTCATTATCTATGGCTAATCAACCCCAATTCGAGACCCTCCAACTCCATGCCGGGCAGGAGATCGACGCAGTGACCCACTCGCGGGCAGTACCCCTGTACCAAACTACAGCCTACCAGTTTACCGACTCGGCACAAGGCGCGCGGCTGTTTGCACTTCAGGAATTTGGCAACATCTACACCCGCCTGATGAACCCAACCACCGACGTGTTCGAGAAGCGCGTGGCGGCACTGGAAGGTGGTGTAGCCGCACTGGCTACGGCGTCGGGTCACTCGGCGCAGTTCCTGGCGATCAACAACATTACTACCGTTGGCGATAACTTTGTCACTACATCATTCCTCTACGGTGGCTCCTACAACCAGTTTAAGAATTCGTTCCGCAACATTGGCGTAGAGGCCCGCTTCGCCGACGGCGACAACCCGGCTAGTTTTGAACCACTGATCGACGACAGAACGAAAGCGATCTACCTTGAAACCATCGGAAATCCCAGCTTCAGCATTCCCGATTTCGAGGCGTTCGTAGCGCTGGCCAACAAGTACGACTTACCCCTGATCGTCGATAACACGTTTGGTGCGGGCGGCGCAATCTGTGCGCCCTTGAAGCATGGCGCCCACGTGCTGGTTGAATCAGCTACGAAATGGATTGGCGGTCACGGCACCACCATGGGCGGCGTCATCGTCGACGCAGGTACGTTCAATTGGGGGAACGGCAAGTACCCACAGTTTACTGAGCCTTCGCCAAGTTACCACGGTTTGGTAATGAACGACGTATTTGGCATCGGCGGCCCATTCGGCAACATTCAGTTCATCATCCGTGCCCGCGTGGAAGGCCTTCGTGATTGGGGACCATCGCAAAGCCCATTCAATAGCTGGATGCTGCTGCAGGGCCTCGAAACGCTATCGCTCCGGGTTGAACGTACCTGCGAAAATGCGCTGGCGCTAGCTCAATGGCTGGAGCAGCACCCGCTGGTCGAGTACGTGAACTACCCCGGTCTGGCCAGCAGCAAGTACAACACACTGGCCAAGAAATACCTGACACGCGGTGCGGGCGGGGTGTTGGCGTTTAAACTGAAAGCAGGCCGCGAAGCGGGTGATACGGTTGTGAACTCCCTTCAACTGGTGAGCCACCTGGCTAACGTAGGCGACGCCAAAACGCTGATCATTCACCCGGCCAGCACTACCCACTCGCAACTTTCGACCGACGACCAGACTGCTGCCGGCGTTGCACCGGGTGTACTGCGGGTATCGCTGGGTATTGAACATATTGACGACATCAAAGCTGACTTCGAACAGGCATTCGCCAAGATTGAACAGGCCGTTCTTAATTAGTTTGCTGTTTGTGGTTTGCCGTTGCGCTGCCTGCGTAATAAGCTCCTTTAGGGGTTTGGGGTAGCGGCGCAACGGCAAACTACAAACAGCAAACCTTTTCTTTTTCCCCTTGCATTACTTCGACTATAAGTTTTCCTACTCCCTTGAATTGGGGGAAGAATTGCCGGGTTTCAAACTGGCTTACACCACGCGCGGTACAATCAATGAAGACGGCAGCAACGTCATCTGGATCTGCCATGCCCTTACCGGCAACGCCGATCCGGGCGAGTGGTGGAGCGGTATTGTGGGGCCTGGTAAATACTACGATCCTGCTCAGTATTTTATCATCTGCGCCAATGTGCTGGGTGGTTGTTATGGCTCTACCGGCCCACTCTCGATTAATCCGGCAACAGGTGAACCCTATTGCCATAGTTTTCCCATCGTCACAATTCGTGATATGGTGGGCGCGCTGGACTTGCTCCGACAGGAACTGGGAATTGAGCAGATTCACACCTGTGTGGGTGGGTCTGTGGGTGGGCAGCAAGCCGTCGAATGGGCTATCATGCAGCCCAAACTGATCAAAAACCTGATTCTGATCGCGACCAATGCGGTTTTCTCGCCCTGGGGTATTGCTTTTAACGAATCGCAGCGGATGGCCCTCGAAGCCGACCCAACCTGGGCCGACAACGTACCTGAGGCCGGGCAGCGCGGCCTGAAAGCGGCCCGCTCCATTGCACTTCTCTCCTACCGAAACTACGAAACCTATGCTTTTACGCAGGCACTCGACAACAACGAACAAACGGATCAGTACAAGGCCGCCGGGTATCAGCAGTACCAGGGCGAAAAGCTGGTGAATCGATTTAATGCGTTCACTTACTGGCTCTTTACCAAGGCCATGGATTCGCACAACGTTGGCCGGAACCGGGGCAGTATACCCAACGCACTGGGGCTCATTGAAGCCAAAACGCTGGTGGTGGGCATCCACTCCGACGTGTTGTTTCCGCCTTCAGAGCAGCAGTTTCTGGCCCGCCACATACCAAACGCAGTTTACGAAGAGATCAACTCTCTTTACGGTCACGACGGTTTCCTGATCGAATTCAAACCCCTGGCTCAGATCATCCGGAAGTGGCAGGAGTAAGTTCAAAAGCTTTAAGGTTCATGTTTTAAGTGCCAAGGGCTTCGCCAACATACCGATTTGGTAGCTAGCGAAGCCCTTGACACTTAAAACCTGAACCTCGAGACTTCAGACTTTAACCCTATTTCTCGCCGATTGTCCGCTCGCGACGGAGCACTTCGTCGATCAGGCCATATTCTTTAGCTTCTTCAGCACGCAACCACTTGTCACGGTCAGAGTCACGTTCGATTTCTTCAAACGTTTTGCCTGAGTGCTCGGCCAGAATCTGGTACAGTTCTTCACGTAGTTTCACGATCTCACGAGCGGTGATCTCGATATCAACCGACTGCCCTTGTGCACCACCCGACGGCTGGTGAATCATAACGCGGGCGTGTGGAAGCGCAGACCGCTTACCAGCAGCTCCACCAGCCAGCAATACCGCACCCATTGAGGCAGCAAGGCTGGTGCAGACTGTAGCTACGTCAGGCCGAACGTACTGCATCGTATCATAAATACCCAAACCGGCATACACCGAGCCACCTGGGCTGTTGATGTACATCAGAATGTCCTTCTTTGGGTCGGCAGACTCTAGGAAAAGCAACTGGGCCACAATGATGTTGGCGATATTATCATCAACCCCCATTCCCATAAAAATAATCCGGTCGGCCATCAGGCGCGAAAACACGTCTACCTCCCGGAAATTCATTGGCCGCTCTTCAATAACCGACCGCGTCATGTTCTCAACGTGGTGGTTGTTAACGGTGTGTCTAACATACCCGTCGACCGTCAGGCCATTGAGGCCCATATGGTGGACGGCAAACTTGCGAAATTCGTCTCCGTAATGCATGTGTGTGATTTAGAAAGTTCGTGGTTTGTGGTGCGTGGGTTGCTGTTGCTCCGCTACTTCACAGAATCGTCAATTTAGCAGCGCAACGACAACCTACAGACCATAAACCACAAACCAATTTTAATTTTAACGAACGAGTCAGACGGTAAGTTTCAAAACTTATCCGACACAAAGTTGCGTTGTAGAGACAAGAATCCCTGTCGTTTTTTCTTGAGATTTCCTCGCTATTCCTTGTTATGAAGCTTTTGAACGCCTCTCAGCCCACATCTGAACGCATTCGGTTGATCCGTTTACAGCGGGGCCTTTCGCAGGAAAATATGGCCGACCTGCTGGGTCTGTCAACAACGGCCTACGGCGATATCGAACGGGGTAAGACCGAACTGACGCTGAGTCGATTGACTCAGATCGCTGATGTCCTGCACACCTCGGTTGTTGACCTGATTACCGATGAACCCGCTGCGATTGAACCAACGATTATTGCGCCCAATGAGTTGGAAAGACTGCGCAACACCGTTGAAAAACAGCAGCTTGAAGTAGAAAAGCTCCGGCTCGAAGTAGACTTTCATAAGCGCCGCTACGACGAACGAATAGCCCTTGAACTAGCCTGGGCCATCGGTCAAAAGCAGGAACGCGCCAAGATCGGATTTTAGGGAATGGCCCTAACTCGCTAACTAAATACCTAAAAAAAGGCGCTGCGAATGATCGCAGCGCCTTTTTACTATAAGTCACACCAGACTACGCTTGCTGGCGCTGAGCGCGCTCACGGAACTCGTCAAGTGATACCGTCTGATCAACAACTGTCAGTTGCGATTTAATGAACTCAATTACTTTGTCATCAAATACCCGGTTGAACGTCTGGGTATAGTTCTGACCGTTGTTTTTTTCGTCCATCAGATAATTTTTAGCGATTTTCTCGATGGTCTCGTCCATTTCGCCGCCATCACTACCTGCAAAACCGAACTGGTCACGCACCATCTGACGCGTAGCACCCATCACTTCTTCGAATGATACGTTGATATCATTCTTCTCAGCAACCCGGTTTTTGATCAACTGCAATTTGGCCGACTTCGTGAAGTCAGGATACTGCTCTTCGATTTGCTCAGCTGTGAATTTGCCTTCGTTCATCTCCAGCAACCACTTTTTCAGGAACTCATCGGGCAGGCTGATCAGGATATTGTCAAGCAGTGCCTGCTCAATATCATTACGCAGCAGGTTTTCTGACTCACGGCCATAATTCTGGCCAATGATTTCTTTTACCTTGGCGCGGAACGTCTCTTCGTCTGACACAGCACCAACACCCAACACCTTGTCAAAGAACTCCTGGTTCAGTTCGGCCGGGGCGTGGCGGGTTACATCCTCAATTGTGAATGAGAATTCGCCGGTCAGGTTTCCTGCGTCTTCTTTCTTGGCACCAGTTGCCAATGCGCGCTCCTTTTCATCGGGGAAAGCCGCTTCCATCACAAACGTGACGGTTTCGCCTTTCTTTTTGCCAAGGAACGTACCTAGCGCATCGGGAGCTACTTTAGCCAGGGGAAGCGCCGTTTTCGTTACAAATGCCTCAGCACCTTCAGGGGCGTTGAGCTGCTTCAGTTCGCCAAAGATCGTATCACCCTCAGCCGCCTCTTCAGCGTGCTGATGCGAGTTGAACTGCGTGCGCAGGTTTTCGATGGTCTCGTTAACCTCTTTCTCACCCGCTTCGATCTCGTACCGGTTAACCGAACCAAGCGCGCTCATGTCTACGTCAAAATCGGAAGCCAGACCCAGTTCGTAGCTAAACTTGAACTCGTTCTGCGAATCCCAGTCGATAGCATCGGCTTCTTCGCGGTTCGGCATTGGGTCGCCAACAACCTGAAGTTTGTTTTCGCGGATGTAGTTGGTTACGCTTTTGCTCAACAGGCCATTTACCTCTTCAACCAGAATGCCTTTGCCGTACATTTTCTGCACCACCGCTGCAGGTACGTGACCAGGGCGGAAGCCTTTCAGTGATACCTGCTTGCCATACTGCTTCAGCTTCTTATCAACTTCAGCTTTATAATCTTCGGGTTTGAGGGTAATTATCAGCGACGCATTGGTGTCACTGGCTTTTTCAAGGGCTATATCCACGAGTTCGATTCGGTTTAAAATGATAAAGAGCGAAAGAGGTAAAAAGGCAAAGAGAGATCATAACTGGCTCGCTCTTTCACTCTTTGTCTCTTTCACTCTTTCTTTACTTGTACGGGCGGAGGGACTCGAACCCCCATGCCTTGCGGCACCAGATCCTAAGTCTGGCACGTCTACCAATTTCGCCACGCCCGCAGGTAGACCAATCGACCCTGTTACTATAATCGATTTGGGACTGCAAAAGTACGAAGAACTTTGAGCGGGTCAAATTTATCAGCACATTTTTATTAGTGTTCTTTTCAATGGGACTCATTTTGTTGGTTCGAGCAGTTGCATAAACAGCACGATACTACTCGCTTCGTAAGACTGAATATCCCCGGTTGGGCAGTCTACAGCGTAATTCCGGTAAGTCAAGTCTCGCCGTTTATCCCGATTTTGCCACCCGAGTGACACGTTCTTTTTCAACCAGGGAAGGTATTGGGTTTGCTTAAACTCATAAACCAACGGCACCATATACTGGGCAAAAATCGCTTTCAGGATGCCCTGTTCATTAAAATCACCCTCGGCTGGCAGTACACCGTTTTTGCTCATGGTTTCCATTGTGTAGGTCGCGGCAAGATTGGCATCACGCAGGTACGTTGGATCATTGGTGGCTTTGTAGAGCAGCGATGCCGCCCCAATGCACGTCCCCTGATTATAGGTATAGTCTTCGTAGCCGGGTCGGTTGTTTCCTATTTTATGGTCGGCAACCCGGCCATTTTCTGCATTGAAAAGGTTGTTCTTCGCCCAGGCGTATACCTGTTTCGCCTTCGAGAAATAGGTGGTGTCGCCCGTGCTTTTGTACAGGCGCATGGCTGCAATCACGGTTGGGTAGTTGATACAGGCATTCTTGCCGCTATGCTTAAAATCCCAGAACATTCCCCCGTTGACCGGATCGTAGGAGCCTTCCCAAACGTGCTTAAAGCCGTCGATCGATTTCTGTAGGTACGTTGGATTACCGGTCAGTTCGTGAGCGCGGGCAAACGCCATGACCCACCACATCATATCGTCGTAGATGAACCAAACCTTGTGATTTGTCCAGTCATATTGGGCATACTGATGTCCATTACCGACGTATAGGTCGGTGATGAACTGGAGTTGCGCCGGCTTTTTTGTTCGCTTGTATACGTCCATTGCCATGTCCCAATAAATGGCCTGCACCCAAATAGCCGCTACGTGGTCGCGCTTTGTAGTGCTATGGTACAGTTTGGCCTCAGGGCTGTAGAAATGGGCGTTAAACGCGCTATAGGCTGTAGCCGCTTCTTTTTTGGTAAATCCCGTTTGAGCAATTGCCGACGTAGAAGCGAGACTACTGACAACAAAAAATACGGCTACAGACCAGGTCCGGTTGAGTGCGAAGGAGAAATTGAGTGATTTCATAAAAGCAGGGCGCTGACTGTCATAATAATACAACCAGACCAACCTACTCTACTTGGGCTTCAACGGGCCAACGAATCGTGTCCCCCCCCACGGCGATGCAGCGAACGTACCTGGCGAAAATCAGCTCCACATTATGTTTTTATGACCTAAGCTGCCGGATATTTTGTTTTTAACGTGTACATTGAGGTTGAGTACAACCGACAAAACCACTCACGGCGTAACGACACCAACGATATGACTGTAGCACCAGATCCTGTCATCGATCTAAACCTGGAACGGCAGGAAATTTTGAAGCGATATCGCCGACTGCTTCGATCAGCCAAACCGTATTTGAAAGAAAACGATGCCAAGCTGATTAAGAAAGCGTTTAATACGTCGGCCGAGGCGCATAAAGACATGCGGCGTCGGTCGGGCGAACCCTATATATACCACCCCATCGCCGTAGCCCAGATTGCCGTTGAGGAAATCGGATTGGGTACTACATCGATTGTGGCGGCTCTACTGCACGACGTAGTTGAAGATACCGATACTACCATTGCCGATATTGAGCGAAGCTTTGGCAAGAAAGTAGCCCGGATCATTGACGGACTGACCAAGATCTCGGGTATTTTCGAGTACGGTACCTCGCAGCAGGCCGAGAATTTTCGGAAAATGCTGCTGACGCTGTCAGACGATGTACGGGTGATTCTGATCAAGCTGGCCGATCGCCTGCACAACATGCGGACGCTGGATTCAATGCCCCGCGACAAGCAGCTAAAAATTGCGTCGGAAACGATCTATATCTACGCTCCTCTCGCCCACCGACTGGGTCTGAACGCCATTAAGTCGGAGTTGGAAGACCTGTATTTGAAGTACGTTGAACCGGAGGCGTATAAAGACACCGCCAAGAAACTGCGCGAGACGAAGACCTCGCGGGACCGGTTCATCAACATGTTTATTAAGCCCATCGAAGACGACCTAATCGCATCGGGCTATCCGTATGTGATCAAGGGGCGGCCGAAATCGATCTATTCGATCTGGAACAAGCTGAACAAATCGAAAAAGCCGTTCGAGGAAATTTATGATTTGTTCGCCGTCAGGATCATTCTGGATGTCCCCCTTGATCAGGAGAAAGCTGCTTGCTGGCGGGCATATTCAATTGTAACGGATCATTACAAACCCAATCCCGACCGGCTGAAAGACTGGATCAGTACGCCCCGCGCCAATGGTTACGAATCATTGCATACTACGGTAATGAGTAAGCTCGGCCAATGGGTAGAGGTACAGATCCGGACTGAGCGGATGAACGAGATTGCCGAGAAAGGGTACGCCGCTCACTGGAAATACAAAGGCAACGACACCCGCACCGGTGCCGGTATCGACTCGTGGATTGGTCAGGTACGTGAAATGCTGGAAACCTCCGAAAAAGGGGACCGAACCGGAGCCATTGAGTTCCTCGACGATTTCAGGAGCAACCTCTACAGCGAAGAGGTATTCGTGTTTACCCCCAAAGGCGAACTGAAAGTCCTGCAACGGGGAGCCACCGCGCTCGACTTTGCGTTTGATATCCACACGCAGATTGGGGCTAAGTGCATGGCCGCTAAGGTCAACAACGTACTGGTGCCGCTGAGTCATGTGCTGCAAAACGGCGATCAGGTCGAGGTGATCACGTCGAACAAGCAGAAGCCCAATGAAGACTGGCTTCGGTTTGTGGTGACGTCGAAGGCCAAGACCAAGATAAAAGACCTGATTAAGGAGGAAAACAAGCGGTACGTCACGGATGGCAAAGAGCTGGTCACCAAGCGCCTGAAAATTATGCGCATGGAGATGACCAACGAACTGGTGAATCAGATTCGGGCTTATTTTGGCTCAAAAACGACCAGCGATTTCTATTACCGGGTTGGCAAGGGGCACATTGAAGTCAAAGAGTTAACCAAATTCAAGGCCGATAAAGAAGCCAAAGAGAACCGCGCCAACAAGGTAAACACCGATGGCGCGCAGGATGGCAAAGCGGTAACCAAAGAGCTTAAGAAGATTCATGGCGAGCGCACCGACAGTGACACTCTGCTGATCGGCGAAGACATGGACAAAATTGATTACACACTCTCGAAGTGCTGTAATCCAATTGCCGGCGACGATGTATTTGGCTTCGTGACCGTGATGGATGGCATCAAGATTCACCGGGTAAGTTGCCCTAACGCCGTTGAGTTGATGTCGAACCACGGCAACCGAATTATCAAAGCCAAATGGACATCGCAGAAAGAACTGGCGTTTTTGGCGGGATTACGGATCACCGGCACCGACCGGATGGGCCTGGTCAACGATGTTACCCGGGTTATCAGCAACGAATTGAATATCAACATGCGCTCGGTCACCATCGATTCACAGGATGGTATTTTCGAAGGTAATATCCGGCTCTATGTGCACGACACCAGCCACCTGGATACGCTGATGCGCAAACTTGAGCGCGTCGACGGCGTGTTCGATGTAGTACGATTTGACTAAAAAACGTTTATGGTTTGTAGTGAGTCGTTTGTCGTCATGTTGCACCCCTACTAACCGGTTCATTAGCGGCGCAACCTTAAACGACTAACTACAAACCACAAACCATTTAGTACTTTTGCCCCATGCCTGCTCCCAATCAAGCGAATATCGACTCGGCGAAGACCATTCTGAGGGCGTACCTGGAAAATAAAGGACTCCGGAAAACCCCCGAACGGTTTGCCATACTGGAAGAGATTTACAACCGCGCTGACCATTTCGACGTGGATGAGCTGTATATCTCGATGAAGAACAAGAACTACCGCGTCAGCCGGGCTACTGTGTACAACACGCTCGATGTGCTGGTAGACTGCGACCTTGTCACGAAGCATCAGTTTGGCCGTAACCTGGCGCAATACGAGAAATCGTATGGCTACCGGCAACACGATCACCTGATTTGCACTGACTGCCATAAAGTGATGGAATTCTGCGACCCTCGCGTTCAGAATATTCAAAACATGGTGGGCGATATGCTAAAGTTTAATGTCATGCACCATTCGCTGATTTTCTACGGATCATGTCAGCGTGACCCCTGCGAAAATCGCCGGGAAGGTGAAGCAGAGAAAGACCGGCAGGGCGAACCAGCCAGCCCGGCCGAGGTATAGAACGAATTTCATTTTCGCTTAACTGACGATGAACGCCTAGCGAAACGTTCCGAATTATTCTTAATTGAAATGGTAGATGTATTATTAGGCCTCCAGTGGGGCGACGAGGGAAAAGGTAAGATTGTGGACGTACTCGCGCCACAATATCAGGTTGTTGCGCGTTTTCAGGGTGGTCCCAATGCGGGGCATACGCTTGAATTCGACGGATTTAAACACGTCCTCCACCAGATTCCATCCGGCATTTTCCGGCCCGATGCCCTCAATATTATCGGCAACGGGGTAGTGCTCGATCCGATTGTTTTCCGCCGCGAAATAGATGGATTGGCTAAGTTTAACCTGGACCTGCACGCTAATTTGCTCATTTCGAAGAAAGCAGCGCTCATCGTGCCTACCCATAGCCTGCTCGATGCGGCCTATGAGCAGGCAAAAGGTGCCGCTAAAATCGGCTCAACCCTGCGTGGCATCGGACCAACTTATCAGGACAAAGTAGGCCGGCAAGGCCTGCGGGTTGGGGATGTGCTCTCGCCCAATTTCCGGCAGAAATACGACACACTCGTGAATGCCCATAAGCTGACGCTGGATCGGCTCAATTTTGATTATACCGTACTGGGTGAATCAGAAGAGAAATTTTTCGCGGCGGTCGAGTTTTTGAAAACGTTTAAGCTGACGGATAGCGAGTACGACGTTAACAACGCCCTTCAGGCTGGACAGCGGGTACTGGCCGAAGGTGCACAGGGGTCACTCCTCGACCTGGACTTCGGCTCATACCCATTCGTCACTAGTTCGACCACCATGGCTGCCGGTGCCTGCACGGGACTTGGCATTGCTCCCCAGCAAATAGGCGAAGTATACGGAATCTTCAAAGCCTACTGCACACGGGTAGGTAGCGGTCCATTTCCAACCGAACTGCTGGAAGAAACTGGCGAGCGGATGCGGCAGGAAGGCCGTGAATTTGGCTCGACTACGGGCCGACCCCGCCGGTGTGGCTGGCTCGATCTTCCTTCCTTGAAGTATGCCGTGATGCTCAATGGCGTTACGCAACTGGTGATGATGAAAGCTGACGTCCTGACTATTTTTGAGACCATTCAGGTGTGCACGCATTACCAGCTACCCGATGGCAGCATTACCGAGCAACTTCCCTACGACCTTTGCGATACTGACGTTGTGCCGGTTTACAAGGAATTCGCAGGCTGGCAGACTTCCCTTGATGGTATTCGTACCTTCGATAATATGCCTGCTGAGCTAGCTGCTTATGTCAGCTACCTTGAAGCTGAGTTGGGTATCCCAATCGCCTTTGTCTCAACTGGTCCTGATCGGGAATCCTTGGTGCATCGTGAGACCGTAGGTGTATAGCGCAGAATAAAGTCCCCAGTAAGGCGCAAAGCAAAGTGGCCCCACCTACTAGAGGTGAGGCCACTTTTTTATAGAGGAAGGCTCAGAAAAGCCAGTTTAAATGCCCATCGCTCCGCCTGATGTAGCGTTACCTGATGAACCTTCACGGCCTGGTGTGTAACCCGAGTTACCTACAGTACCGCTGCCGCCCATCGTGCTACTCCCTAGTGTACCAGTGCCTGGTTCTGTGCCATATGTGGTCGAGTCGCCTACCGCTGAGCCACTTTGATAATTGGCCCCACTGGCATAGCCCGACCGGCTGCCGCTTGTGCTACCTGAGTTTGTAGACAACAGGTCATTGTCGTCATCGTCGTCATAATAATTCCGGCGATTTGGGCTTGAATAGTTCGAGTCGTTGTTTCCTTCTGACTTCGCCCGTTCGTTTACGAAGGTTTCGGCCAATTGGGTCAGCTTCTTATCGGTGTTTTTCTCCTCCTGCAGCGACTGCTCAATCAATTGGGCTGCTTCTGTGTAGCCAAGTAGTTGAGCCAATGCATGTAGTGACCCGTAGGCGGCAATTTCGTGGTGCTCTACCTTCTGGCCAGCAATGATAAGCGCAGCATCGCGGGTCAGTGAACCTGACTCTGTCGTGCTAATCACGTTATCCGAATCATCAGCCAAGCCATCGATTGCATTACAGGTCATTGTGTCGGGCGTTTCGTCAATGCTTTGGAAAATTCGCTCTAAACGGGTTACCTGATTGCGCGTTTCCTCTAAGTGCATTTGAAACGCCTGACGTACCTGATCGGTGGTGGCTGCATCAGCCATGTTTGGCATATTGTCTACCAATGCTTTCTCAGCATAGTATATTCCTTTCAGTTCATTGATGAATAAGCCACGGAGCCCCTCGTCGTTGTCAGTTGATGAGCCACCTGAGAAAAAATCTGCGATCTGTTTGCCAATAGTTGCCATAACATGAGTTGAGTTTAACTGTGTAAGGTTGTTGATTACAATAGCCTTATGAGCAACTACTATACCACCTGTTGATCCTGTGATAGTTAGCTTATTTAAGGAAAGAGTTGTGAGTAATTTATTCTACAGAAATAGTAGAATAAATGGCAACCAGTTTACCCTTCCCACATCGTTACGCACTGACAGCACGCCTAATAACCTGATTAATGGGCTTTTGTAACTATCAATCACTACTTGCATAGTCCTAAAAGATATGATAGGTTGCTGTATTCCGCGAAGCCATTTAGGTGGCCCTCACAAACAGGGTAAGGTATCTTGTACCCCTTTTCTACCAGTATAATGCCCGGTATTTGACCGCACCGTACAAGCGCCAGTACACCGACAAAAAAGGAGTAGCTGTACCAACAACCAGCGTTTGTCCCAACGACCGCCAACTGAATGTCTGTCCTGATGATCGCTCCACCACAAGTAACATCGTTAGCAGTAGCCAAGAGCCAAGTCCCGCATAAACCATTGTCCACTGCCCTGCCATAAGGGCTATGCCACTGAGAAAAACAGCACTCACGGTGAGATAATAGCGCCGAACGAGCGACGAATAAGCCGGTATACGCTGTCGAAACAGGTCGGGGTGTTTTCTGTAGAGAAGTGCATCGTACCGGTTTTTGCGCTCGTCGCGGAGCGGAGCGTACCAGGGGGCAGGGGACAAGGAATGAACGACCCGTGCATCGGGGCAGGGGGTAATCGATACGCCCATCCGCAGGAGCTTAAATTGCAATTCACTGTCTTCGCGCCAAGCACTGTCAAACGCTTCATCAAACCCACCTACCGCATCCAGCACTGAGCGATGGCAAAAGAGATTAGCCGTGGTGAACTCAGCAACTTTCGGCAGTGATCTGGTGCCGATATACCCTGTTGACTGCCCGGTAAGTACACACGCCCCTTGTTCAAAGCCAGTCAGCGCAGCCTTCAGCCAGTTTGAATCGGGAATACAATCATCGTCAGTAAAAGCAATCAACGCGCTTAACGCTACCCGCCAGCCCCGATTTCGGGCGGCTGCCAGGCCCCGTCGCTCGGGCTGTGCTATGTATCGGATTGATAGGCCCGTTTCCTGAGCAGCATTACGGACAGCAAGAGCTGTTTGGGGCTGGTCGCCATCGTCTACCACTACAATTTCAATTAATTCGGTCGATAAAGTCTGCTTCGCGAGAGCCTCGAGGCACTGCCGCAATAGCTCAGGCCGCTGGTATGTGGGAATAATAACCGAAAGCTGAGGAGTCATAGTAAGGCTGTTTGCTGTACTCTACACTACTGAAACGAGCCTGCTTCTTCACAAACTAAGCTATCTACCGGCTCGGCCCGACGGGGTGTTAGCCGATGCCTGGACACGAGTAATTATGCAGAAGAGCGTCAAACTATTTAAACTTCATAGACTATGTGCGCCGGAAGTAGATTTCGCTAATTTTGGAAAAACGTATCAATCCCAATTCATGTACAAACCTTTTCTAACAACAGCTCTCCTTGTCTCTTTAGTGATGGGCTGCGGCGTAAAAAGTAAAAGCGTCGACGAGACAACCAGCACTGCAACACCACCCACCGAAACCGCTGCAAGTGCTACCTCAGCTACTACCGACTCTGTAACGGCCGACGGCACGGCCACCAACGTACCTGCGGCTGTACCAACGGGCAAGATCGCCGATGCCACCACTATTCTGGCTCGCAAACAAGTGCCCATTCTGTGTTACCACCAGATTCGCGACTGGCGTGGTTCTGATTCGAAAAGCGCGAAAGATTACATTTGCCCAACCGGTGTATTTACCCAGCAGATGAAGATGCTCGCCGACAGTGGCTACCACGCCATCACCGCCGATCAGCTCTACGCTTACCTGACCACGGGAGCTGCCCTGCCCGACAAGCCAGTGTTTCTTACCTTCGACGATGGCGATCTGGATCAGTATGAGAATGCCCTGCCAGTGCTCGACAAGTACAAGTTCAAAGCCATGTTTGGCATAATGACCGTGGCCATTGGCCGCCGGGGCAAGCAGCCCTATATGGATAAAACGCAGATTAAGGACCTGGCAGACCGGGGCCATGAGGTTAGCTGCCACACCTGGGATCACCACAATACGAAGAAGTATACAGCCTCCGATTGGGTAACGCAAGCGGTAGAGCCCAAGAAAAAACTCGAAGATATTACGGGCAAACCAGTGAAGTATTTCGTGTATCCGTTTGGTCTCTGGAACCACGAAGCCGCCGCCGAATTGCAAAAAATTGGCTATTTAGCCTCCTTCCAGTTATCAGAGAAAAAGCGCGACGAGCAGTACCCACTTCAAAGCGTACGCCGCATCATCGCCAGCGGTTACTGGTCGCCAAAGACCTTGCACAATGCCATGACGGGAAGCTTCAAAGGCTAGATCTCAACAATTGGAGATTACCAATACAAATGGCTCGGCCTGCAAGCAATTTATGCTGTGGGCCGAGCCATTTGTATTGGTAATCTCCAGGCAATCATTTACTTCTTCCCTGTATAGAAGAAATCCAGGCTGCCAGCAGGGTCTTGACTAACCATGTAGTCGGTGAAGTCGATTTCTGCGGCCAACCCATCCTGTTGCAACAGGCGGTTGCGATTCAGGCGATTCATCAGGTCGTACGGAATCTGAAGCAGGCGGCGGGGCAAGCGGTGTTGCAGGTCGAGCAGATCCCAACGCGTTAGTTTTTCCACCGACGCCTTGTTCTGGGCGTAATAAGTCATCACCTTTTCGTTGCCATGCACACCGCGTGTTTCTACCGTTGGGAAGTACTTGCGCATGAGGATCTTTAACTCATCGGCCACGTATTCACGCACGTGCCAGGGGTTGCGGGTGAGCGAGAATGTTTTGTTGACCGTAGTCAGCAACAACTGTCCGCCCGGTTTCAGCACCCGGTAGCATTCCTTCACAAACAGATCGTCGTTCTCAATATGCTCGATCACCTGAAAGGTCACGATGTAATCGAAGGTGTTGTCGGGCAGTGTAGATAGAGGCGGTATATTAGCCTGAATGAACGTCGATTTTGGGTATGCTTTCCCGAGGGCCTCAATCAATTCGGCGTTTTTATCGATACCCGTATAGTGGTCAGCCGCCTCGGTAAGCAGGTGCAGGCCACGCCCCCAGCCGCAGCCAATTTCGAGTACGTTACCGCTGACGATTTTGGCCGCTTCAGTGTAAGGAAACAGCAGCCGTTGATGAACGGGGTTGTCCGACGCAATGTCGGCGGAGGTTATTTCCGTGGTCTTGTACATGGTCCTACAAAATTACGACGAATTAAGCCACAGAGTTACACCGAGGTGGCACGGAGTTGTACAGAGTTTTGTTACACCTCCATCGTTAACTCCTTCATCTGTGTGCACCTCCCTGCTTTCTCCGCATAGCGCGGTGGGCCACAAACCGTTATTTTTGTACCATGATCACAATCCGCGAGCGACCAATCACCCACTGGTTACCCATTACGAAGAAAGAGGTTGAGCAACGAGGCTGGGACGAAGTCGACGTTATTCTGGTTTCCGGCGACGCCTACGTCGATCACCCTTCGTTTGGCACCGCTGTTATTGGGCGAATCATTGAGAGTGAAGGCTTTAGGGTCGCCATCATCCCGCAGCCCAACTGGCGCGATGACCTGCGTGATTTTAAGAAACTGGGAAAACCCAAATACTTCTTTGGGGTCACGGCCGGCTGTATGGATTCGATGGTGAACCACTATACGGCCAACAAGCGGCTTCGCTCTAACGATAGCTATACCCCCGGTGGCGAGGCTGGTTTCCGGCCCGATTACGCTACGACGGTATACACTAAAATTCTTAAAGAAATTTACCCCGACGTACCTGTGCTCATCGGCGGCATTGAAGCGTCGCTCCGTCGGGTAACGCATTACGACTACTGGCAGGACCGGCTGATGCCGACAATCCTTGAGGATTCAGGGGCCGATCTGCTGGTGTATGGCATGGGCGAGCAACCCCTGCGCGAGATTTTGCGACTGGTAAAAAGCGGTGTACCGCTTAATCAGGTACGTGCCGTGAACCAGATCGCCTACATGGACAACACAACCAACGTACCCGAACACGAAAGCTGGTCGACAGTTTCGCTGGCGAGTCACGAGGTCTGTTTGCAGGATAAGCTGAAGTATGCCGCTAATTTCAAAATCGTTGAAGTAGAGTCGAATAAATGGCAGGCAAACCGGATTTTGCAGAAAGTAGGTAGCCGGACACTGGTAATTAACCCGCCGTTCAAAACGATGGACGAGGTAGAAATGGACAAATCGTTCGATCTGCCTTACACCCGGTTGCCGCACCCCAAGTACAAAAACCGCGGGCCTATTCCGGCCTACGACATGATCAAGTTTTCGGTCAACATGCACCGGGGCTGTTTTGGTGGCTGTAGCTTCTGCACGATCTCGGCGCATCAGGGCAAATTCGTTGCGTCGCGCTCAGAAGAGTCGATCATGAAGGAGGTCGATGAGATTACCAAGCACCCCGAGTTCAAAGGCTACATTTCTGATCTGGGTGGCCCCTCAGCCAATATGTACCGCATGAAGGGGAAAGATGAGTCGATCTGCGCACGGTGCCAGGCGCCGAGCTGCATCAACCCCGTTATTTGCTCGAACCTGGATACGTCGCACAAACCGCTAACCAACATCTACCAGAAAGTAGACGCTCACCCCGAGATCAAAAAAGCGTTTGTTGGTTCGGGGGTACGTTATGACCTGCTTGTCGACGATTTCAATAAGAATAACGCCGACGGCAACCATGACGAATACATGGAGCAGTTGGTGACCCGCCACGTGTCGGGCCGCCTGAAAGTGGCTCCTGAACATACGTCTGATGCCACTCTGAAGGTGATGCGGAAGCCTTCGTTTAAATACTTCCGAAAATTCAAGGAGAAATACGACCAGATTCAGGACAAGCACAACCTGAACCAACCGCTGATTCCATACTTCATCAGCTCGCACCCCGGCTGTGAAGAGCAGGATATGGCGAACCTGGCGGCCGAAACTAAAGATCTGGGCTTCCGGCTGGAGCAGGTGCAGGACTTCACTCCTACCCCGATGACTGTAGCCGAGGTAATTTATTATACAGGTGTACACCCCTACACGCTGCAACCCGTACATACGGCCAAAACAAGGGAAGAAAAGCAGAACCAGAACAACTATTTCTTCTGGTATAAAAACGAATTCAGAGGCTGGATCAAGAATCGGCTCGCTAAGCTGGGCCGCCCTGACCTGGCTAAAAAGCTATTGAGCGACACCCGCGCTGATTTTATTGAGGAAGCACCGGTGAAAAAGCAAAAAAGCAAATTCCGGAAGTTCAGGAATTAGCGTAATCAGTGCGTTTGCTGACGAACCTTCGATGGGCTTAGAATAATATCCTGAGTTCGTCGAAGGTTCGTCAGCAAACGCACTAACCGCGTGAGCGATAACCTCTGCTCCCCCTACGCTTTGATCGTCTAACCAAACGAAACTGATTAAGTTATTCGTTTAGCTAACAGTCTCCAGTTGACAGCAGGTTAGCTAGTTAATCGTAATTCATTTACATTACCCGCCTGTCGTCTAACGAGCTATGCCCAACACTGACAAGAACTTAATTCATGCGTAGTTTTTTCCTCTTCCCGATACTCGCCCTGATGGCGGCCTGTGCTCCTCAAAAACCACAGTTCCCCATGCCCGACCGGTCGTCTACGGCACAGCAGCCGGCACGTACCCGCCCCATCTCGTCGGACCCAGGCTCTTCACGCCCCAATACAAGTGCACGACCAGCCCCGTCGAATCCGGTTGGAGCTGCCCCAACGGCACCTGAGCAACCACGCAGCGAATGGGTCGTTACGGCGGTAAAAGGAAAGTTTCTGACCATCGATACCACCGCAATCCGGGTATTTCTGAATATCTCGACCAACCAGCCCAACGGACAGCCCATGTCGGCCGAAACGTTTCAGGAGCGATTCATTGCCAATTACGTAATCTACCCTGATTACAATAACCGCGAACGGCTGGCGTACGGCAACATCCCACTCAATCCAGAGTCGATCATGAAAATCGACAACCGGTTAATGCTCTCTTTTACAATAAACCGGCCTAAAGGAGCTACCAATGCCGTTTTGTTGACTGAAATTTCGGAGACAGCAACCGGTAAAAAAGCCCTGAACGACTTACCTATCCGTTTCAAACCGACGAAGTTGTCGGACCAGTTTGCGGTATATGATGCCGCGGGGCGCCTGCCACAATTGCGTAACTTTGTGCGGGCGCAGGATACCGTCGTCATTCGCGATGTGTCGGGCACGAAGAAAAATCTGTTTGTGTACCGCTACAAGCACGAGTTCGACCCAGCCCTGCCACCCATGACCTCGACACAGCGGCCGGCCCCCCGGATGCTCAATATTGATACCACAATGACTGTCTCGACCAACGAACCGATCCGGTTACCTGGCGAGGGACTTTACTATTTCGTGGCCGATACCAGCGATCAGTTTGGGATTGGTCTGGTAGCCACAGATACGCGGTTTCCCAAAATGACCCGCCCTGAGCGCCTGGTTAAACCGTTGCTCTATATGAGCACGGGAACGGAAATTGCGGAGTTGAACAATACGAAAGAGGCCAAGAAAGCGCTGGACCGATATTGGTTGTCGCTGATGGCGGGCAATGAAGAGGTGGCAAAACAGGCCATAAGGGCTTATTACAACCGTGTAGAAGATGCCAACCAGTTGTTTACCACTTACAAAGAAGGATGGAAAACAGACAAAGGCATGATCTACATTATATTGGGGTCGCCCGACCGGGTGCAGCGTAGCCGCGACCGGGAAGTGTGGGTCTACAACCGCCGGAATAACCTGTCGGAAGTGAATTTTACGTTTAATAGAAAGCAAAATCAATTTGTCGAGGACCATTATGAACTGGTGCGCTACAGCGAATATCAGCCCATTTGGTACCCAATAGTGGAAGCATGGAGAACCGGCGCAATTCGCGAGTAAATACAGATACCAATCGTTCCGACGAGTCGTTTGATGACGATCGTCCCCGCGATTTTACCCGGTCAGACGAACCTGAACGTACCCGTCCAGAGGCAGACCAGTCACCCGTAGGCCGTTCGCGCCCAGCCTCGTCTCAGGACGTACCTGAACGGGGTACACCCAGTCGCAAACCGTTTAACCGTCCAGCGTCTGATCGGCCTTCTGGCCGGTCGTTCGACCGCCGTCGTGAAGAGGGTCGTGGCCCGTACAGTAAGCCGCAGCGCGACGACTCTGACGATCACACAACCTCGGAGCGCCCTACTTCTGATCGGCCGGAACGGTCAACGTCAGAAAGCCCTCGTCCAGCAAGTCCACGCCCGTCGGGTGGTCGTCCTCCCCGTTCGGGTAGCTACGATAAGCCACGCCCTGAGTTTCGTCCCGAATCGGACGAGATGGTATACGGTATTCAATCGGTGATCGAGACGTTACGCTCGGGTCAGCAGATTGATAAGCTGTACATGGAGAAAGAGCTGAGCAACCCTGATATTCAGACGCTCGCTTTCCAGAACCGTGTCACTATTCAGCGCGTGCCCGTTGAGAAACTGGACCGCCTGACCCGTAAAAACCACCAGGGTGTAGTGTGTCTGGTAGCCGCCGTTCAGTACGTGAAGCTATCCAACGTAATGGCCGATGTGCACGAGCGTGGCGAGGTACCGTTTCTGCTCCTGCTCGACCGCATCACCGACGTGCGTAATTTTGGTGCCATTGCCCGTACGGCAGAGTGCGCCGGTGTGCAGTGCATTGTCATTCCTGGGAAAGGCTCGGCCGCGATCAACTCCGATGCCATGAAAACATCGTCGGGGGCGCTCAACCATATTTCGGTATGCCGCGAATTTGACCTGGTCGATACCATCAGGTTCCTGCAGAAATCGGGCGTTCAGGTAGTAGCCTGTACTGAGAAATCGCACCGCGATCTGTACGCCAAAACAACAGACATGAGAGGTCCCCTCGCCATTGTGATGGGTTCAGAAGACGACGGTATCACCCCGGAGATTCTACGGACGGTCGACAACCACGTCAAGATTCCTCTGCTTGGCGAAGTAGGCTCTCTAAACGTGTCGGTTGCTACGGGTGTAGTGCTTTACGAAATCGTTCGTCAGCGGGCGTTGGACGAGGAATAGGCAACGTCTTTGCCTTTAACTGCCTTATTGAAAAGTCAGCCGTCAACTAGTGTCTATTCTATATACATTGCCTACTAAAAGCGCGACCATTGGGCAATGGTCGCGCTTTTAGTAGGTAGTTCAGAGAGGCAAGGTAGTAGGAACGTCGTTATTCGTGGCCACACCCTATTTGACAACGTACCCAATGGTGCCTCAACTCAGGACGGCAATGTAGGAGTACGTTTAAAAGTTTTTTTCGTAGACTCAGGCGGCTTTCCAAGTCATTACAATGCCGAACTGACTTCCTTCTTCAACTAATACCGTTTTCACTTTTAGGTATCGGGTCGAGGCTTCGATTACAGACCACTCCATTACTTCTGCCGGGTTGTCGCCATCAATAATTCGTAACTTCTTGGTGGTGCTGTCATACGTCCAGGTGCTGGGTTTCACTGGCACTGGCTCATCGTCATCGCAGGTTAGCTTACCATTATCGCTACCCAATTTGCCACCGTGTTCAAACACAAGCGTGTTGTCTAAATCGCAGGGGCGAAACAACAGATTTGTAATGTCAGAATCCAGTCTGCCATCGCCATCAAGATCAATGGCCGGATCAAGCGCGATATTGGTAATTTGCCAGCGTATCCCTTCAAACGAAGGCACAAAGCTGCCGGGCGTTTCAGGCTGAACAGGTTCAGTTGCTTGTTTACAGGCAATAGCCGACAGCAGGAGGCCAATGAGCAGTGGCCAAATCAGGATGCGAAGTAAAAGGTTCATTAGCAGTCGTTGTTCTGGTTTAAGTGGCAGAACGATTATCGTTCCGTTTCCGAAACAAAGTTGACCTGCTACTCACTCGTAGCCATTCCGTATTTGGCTCAATTACCAGATATGAAGCCTGAACCGTCATTCAACACAGATGAAACATACCTGTCGGATTTGACTGTAATGGGGCAGCATAAATGAAAAAGGCGGGCTATCGGGCCCGCCTTTTTCATTTATGCGATTAGGTACGTTAGTCTAAGACTGGCACTACCTTGTCGAGGTTGTAAAAGATGATATCTTCCTGCCCGTTTTCGTCTTCGTTCAGCATCATGCCGACTATGGCATTTTTCTGAATACGGCCCGACAAAATCTCTTTGGAGAGGGCATTCAGAATGCGGCGCTGCATAACCCGCTTCAACGGACGAGCACCAAACACCGGGTCATAACCTTCGCGGGCAATAAAGTCAAGCACTTCGTTATCTGCTTCCAGCACCATGCCCTGCTCAGCCAAACGGTGCTGAATCTGCTTGAACTGGATCTCCATAATCTTACGAATTTCGCGCTTCGTCAGCGGCTGGAACATCACCAGTTCATCGATGCGGTTCAAAAACTCAGGACGAACAGTCTGTTTTAGCAGCTCAAATACTTCTTCTTTCGTCTGGTCGATCACCTGCTCCCGGTTGCTTGTATCTATATCGCTAAACCGCTCACGAATGACCTGCGAACCGATGTTCGAAGTCATGATGATGATCGTGTTCTTGAAGTTGGCTACCCGTCCTTTGTTGTCAGTCAGGCGACCATCGTCGAGTACTTGCAGCAGGATGTTGAACACATCGGGGTGCGCCTTCTCGATCTCATCAAGCAGAATAACGCTGTAGGGCTTCCGACGAACGGCTTCGGTCAACTGACCACCCTCATCGTAACCGACGTACCCGGGAGGTGCCCCAATCAAACGGCTGACGGCGTGGCGTTCCTGGTATTCGCTCATGTCGATGCGAACGAGCGCGTTCTCGTCATTGAATAGAAAGTCGGCCAGGGCGCGGGCCAGCTCGGTCTTCCCTACACCGGTGGTACCCAGGAAAATAAACGAACCGATAGGCCGTTTGGGGTCCTGCATACCGGCGCGGCTCCGGCGAACAGCGTCAGCCACCACTTCAATGGCTTCCTCCTGCCCGGCAACACGCTTGCCCAGTTCAGCTTCCAGGAACAGCAGCTTATCGCGCTCCGATTGTACCATGCGGCTCATGGGAATACCTGTCCATTTGGCTACTACCTCGGCAATGTCTTCGGCGTTCACCTCTTCCTGCATCATGCGGTCGGCACCGTCAGCGTTATTGGCTGTTTGGGTAGCAGCAGTCAATTTTGCTTCCAGCTCAGGAATACGGCCGTACCGAATTTCGGCTACTTTACCGTAGTCACCGGCCCGCTCGGCCTGCTCAGCTTCAAAGCGCAATTGATCCAGTTGCTCTTTGGCGGTACGACTCTCATTCACCGACGCTTTCTCAGTTTCCCATTTGGCGCGCAGTTCGTTCCGTTCGTCGCTGAGGTCGGCAATCTGCTTATTCAGCACGGTTTCTTTGTCACGGTCGTTTTCGCGGCGAATGGCCTCACGCTCAATCTCCAGTTGCATGATCCGGCGGTTCAGCTCGTCAAGTTCTTCGGGGACCGAATCCATTTCCAGGCGCAGTTTGGCAGCGGCTTCGTCCATTAGGTCAATGGCTTTATCAGGCAGGAACCGGTCGCTGATGTACCGGTTCGATAGCTCAACGGCGGCAATGACGGCGTCGTCTTTGATCCGTACCCCGTGGTGGAGTTCGTATTTATCTTTGATACCACGCAGAATTGAAATTGCATCGGGTACGTCTGGTTCGTCGACAATAACAGCCTGAAAACGACGTTCGAGCGCCTTATCCTTCTCAATGTACTTTTGGTACTCTTTAAGCGTCGTGGCTCCAATGGCGTGCAGTTCACCACGAGCCAGCGCCGGTTTCAGCAGGTTAGCTGCGTCCATCGCCCCTTCGCCACCACCGCCAGCACCAACCAGCGTATGGATTTCATCGATGAACAGAATGATCTCCCCTTCCGAGTCGGTCACTTCTTTGATTACCGATTTGAGACGTTCTTCAAACTCACCTTTGTATTTGGCACCGGCCACCAGTAACCCCATATCGAGCGATACGATCTGCTTCGACTTCAGGTTTTCAGGTACGTCGCCCTGCACAATGCGCTGGGCCAGGCCCTCTACAATAGCGGTTTTACCCACGCCCGGCTCGCCCAGCAGAATTGGGTTGTTTTTGGTACGGCGGCTCAGAATCTGGAGTACCCGCCGAATTTCTTCATCACGACCAATCACCGGGTCAATTTTACCCGCGTTCGCCCGGTCGTTCAGGTTAATGCTATAGCGTTCCAGCGATTGATAAGTCGCCTCTGCGTTTTGATTTTTCACAGGATTATTTTTACCCCGAAGGGCCTTAATAGCTTCTTTTAGCGTCTTCTCAGAAAATCCAACGTCTTTCAGTAACGTTGCGACGGCATCCCTTCCGCCCACCAGCCCTAATAGCATTAACTCGACACTGACGTACTCGTCGCCGAATTCTTTCAAAAAGGACGTCGACCGTTGTAAGGCTGCGTTTAAGTCCCCCCCCAGGTAAATGCCTTGTTGCGCGTCGCCGCTCACAACCACTTTAGGATAGCCGGACACGATAGCATTCAGGGCCAGATCCAACCGACTTACATCGGTTCCTACGGTTTTGGCCAGGTAACCAACCGTATTCGGGTCTTCGTCGAGAATGGCTTTCAGTATGTGCCCCGTTTCTACGGCTTGTTGCTGATTGCCCTGCGCAATTTGGGCCGCTTGCTGTACGACCTCCTGCGCTTTTATGGTGTAATTCTTAAAGTCCATGGTTTAGTACGATGTTGCTATATCCTACTAAACAAATCCCGCGCCGAGCTGTTTTGTCCGTCATTTTGACCGAAAAAGTGAGGATACAGGCAAAAATCGTGTCATATTGACGTATTATTACCTATCCAATACATACCATACTCAACTTCAGTGGACGTATTTACTAGCTCATACGAAAAGCAAAGTAAGAGTGAGCCATAAGCAAAAAACGCCGTCTGACAATTGTCAGACGGCGTTTTAAAGACGGTTATCCTACTGATGATCAACCGCCAACCAGCATTTTTCCGGTCAAGTCCTGTTCGATAGTAATGTATCCGGGGTAGTTCACGGCCTTGTTGAACATATCAATCGTTGGCTTGATCTTGATGGTCACTTTCGTTGGCGTACTTCCCTGGTCACCGCTGAGGTTGCGCAGCACATTTGTGAATGCATCGCGGGTAGTTGGATCGGTCAACAGGTCATAGGCGTTTGTTTTCAGATGCACTGGCACTACAGTTTTGCCACCAGCAGAAGGTACCTCGATCCGCTGATTAATAAACCCTTGGGCCAGTTCTTTCCCTGCCAGCAAAACGCGGTACTCCAGTTGGTTCAGCGCCGCCGATTTGGTGGTTGGGTTGGTTATCTCCAGGTTAATTTTTGCACCAAACGGAATATTACGAGTGAGCAGCCCCGCCGCTAAACGTGGATATTTTATCGGGTTGAAGTCTTCCAGCTTGCGGATATTGCGAAACTCACGGACGTCATAACCCGCCACGAGCATGCTATCGGCCGAAAGAATATTGTATTTACAGTCACCAAGTGCCTTTGCTTCACCGATTTGACGGCTAACACCACACTGATAAAAAATGGCTGGCAGGGCCAGCAACGTAATAAGCACGATTTTCTTCATAATTAATTCCGTGTCAACGGTAGAGATTCTGTAACAATTAGAGCCAAAAGAGGCGTTTAAGGTTTAACAAGGACGTGAATATCTCTTCCACCGCCTACATTCCATAACTAAGCAGCCACGATTGTGGTTGAAAGTACCGTCTTTTGCAGTTAAACCGCCATTCATATTCATGCACCGCCTTCTCAGCACTCTTTTTCTTTTCGTTTTACTTATCGCCTGTCAGGACGAATCTGTCAAACCGGTTCAGTTTAGCACCGAGCCAACTATGACAAAGATTACTACCGACCAGATTGCCGAAGCTTCGGGCATCGCCGATAGCCGCAGTATGCCCGGTGCGTTATGGGTAGAACAGGATGGCGGCAATACGGCTGAACTCTTTTTGCTGGGCCACGACGGGCAACTCCGTGGCCGTATGGCGGTCCCCAACACAACCAACCGCGATTGGGAAGACATGACCAACGGACCCGGACCGCAGGCAAACGTCAATTATCTCTACATTGGCGATATCGGCGATAATGATGGGCAGTATGGCCAATATAGCATTTACCGCCTGCCTGAGCCACAAAGCCTGACTAGCCCTATTACAGGTGTCGAACGTATTACGTTCCGGTATCCAGACGGTGCCCGGGACGCCGAAACACTGATGCTCGATCCCCAAACCAAAGATCTGTACATAGTTTCGAAACGGGAGGCTAAAGTACACCTGTATCGCCTTGCCTACCCACAAATCACGACTACACTCATAACAGCTGAGTTGCTCGGCGAACTTCCGTATACTTATGTTACCGGGGGGGCCTTTTCGCCCGACGGTTCAGAAATCGTGCTACGTACCTACACTAATGTATTCTACTGGAGCCGAAAAAGCGGGCAAACGGTTGCCGATGCCATGCAGTTGACGGCTTCCCGCGACCTCCCCTATCGCCTTGAACCACAGGGCGAAGCCATCTGTTTTGATCGGGAGAACAAAGGTTATTTTACACTCAGCGAAAAAGCAAACGGGATCAGTCCAACCCTTAATTACTACCTGAGAAAATAGTGAAAGCTGCTGTAATTGGTGCTGGCATCGCTGGCATCGCGTCATCGGTTCGCCTAGCCGTAGCCGGCTACGAGGTCGATGTTTTCGAAGCAAATTCCTATCCGGGTGGTAAGCTATCCACGTTCACCGATCGGGCAGCCGATGGGGGGCTGTATCGGTTCGATGCCGGGCCATCACTGTTTACCATGCCCGAACTAGTCGAAGACCTGTTTCGACTGGCTGGACGAAACCCAACCGATTACTTCGAGTATATCCGACTTAACGAAACCTGCCGCTATTTCTGGGACGACGGCACCCGCCTCACTGCCTGGGCCAATCACGATCGATTTGCGCAGGAGGTAGAATCAGTGCTGGGCGAACCGGGGCAGCATTTGCTGGATCAGCTAGCCGATAGTGCCTTAAAGTACAACGTCACCGAGAAATTATTCCTGCAAAAATCACTGCATAAACTCAGCACCTGGATTGGCCGTGACGCCCTGCATGGGTACCTGAATCTACCTAAACTGGGGGTTTTCGGCACGATGAATGCCGCCAACGAGCGACGGTTCCGGCACCCTAAGCTGGTGCAGCTGTTCAACCGGTACGCGACTTACAATGGCTCTGATCCTTACCAAACTCCAGCTACACTGAACATTATTCCGCATTTGGAATACAACATCGGCGCGTTCTTCCCAACGAAAGGTATGGTGAGCATAACCAACAGTCTGGTACAACTAGCTACCGAACTGGGGGTCCGTTTTCACTACGCTACGCGGGTTGACGAGGTAGTAACGGCAGGCAAACA
Organism: Fibrivirga algicola; assembly: GCF_011742925.1. Lineage (GTDB taxonomy): Bacteria > Bacteroidota > Bacteroidia > Cytophagales > Spirosomataceae > Fibrella > Fibrella algicola. The sequence goes on along the minus strand of NZ_WAEL01000001.1, from coordinate 891,519 downwards.
GGTTGTCGGCATTCGCGCCACTCAACTAGGCACCGAGCTGATTCCGTATGATCTGGTTGTATCGAACATGGATGTGGTCAACGCCTTCCGGAAGTTATTACCGAAAGCTAAACAGCCGGAACGCATTCTGCGCCAGCCAAAATCCAGCTCAGGACTAATTTTTTACTGGGGAATCAAGCGGGAGTTTCCTGAGCTGGACTTGCACAACATCTTTTTTAGTAACGATTACAAAGCCGAATTCGAGCAGTTATTTCAACAGCACAGGCTGTACGACGACCCAACGATTTACCTGAACATCACTTCGAAGCACAAATCCGATGACGCTCCTCCGGGGCGTGAAAACTGGTTTATCCTGCTTAACGCGCCGAACAACACTGGTCAGGACTGGGATGCAGTAATTGAACAGGCTCGCCAGCACGTCATTCGTAAGCTAAGCCACGTGCTTGGCGTTGAGGTAGGGCCGCTGATCGAGACGGAGAGCATCCTGGACCCTCGCAGCATCGAAACTCGCACATCTAGTTCACAGGGCGCCCTATACGGCAACAGCAGCAACAACCGCTTTGCCGCGTTCCTGCGTCACGCCAACTTTTCGAGCGAATTCGACAATCTGTATTTTGTAGGTGGCAGCGTACATCCGGGCGGTGGCATTCCATTATGCCTGCTATCGGCCAAGATCGCTACTGACCTAATCAGCGAATAGAGCTAACCTACACCAGCTTACGGCGGATTGCCTCCATAACCAGTCCCTGACGGCTTTTTACGCCTAGTTTCTCAAATACAGCTTCGCGGTACCCGTCTACAGTACGCGGGCTGACGCACATTTTATCGGCTACTTCCACGTACGTCAACTCGCTACAGGCCCAGCGAATAAACTCTGATTCGCGCTTTTTTAACTGGCTCTTGGCGTTAGCGGGGGCAGGCTGTTTGAGCTGTGTAATCAGGCTTTTCGTTAGAAAATCGGAATAGTGATACCCTTTACTTCGGATATCGTCCAGGGCCAGGCGAAGGTCCGACGAACGGTAGCATTTTGGCAGGTAGCCATGCACCCCGTATTGGATCATTTGGGCGATGGTTTGTTCATCTTCGCTCTTTGATAGAGCCAGCATCTTAGTATCGGGATGATGGTCGCGCACATAACGGGCTGTTTCGTGGCTGTCTATACTTGCCATGTGTACATCAACAATCAGAATGTCGGGTCGGGAATGCTGACTGAGCTGGTAGATGAAGTCACGACCGTTTTGCGCGCAAAAAATCACTTCGTAAGACTCAAACCGATCAATCAATCCGGCTAAAGCCTGGGCCATCAGGTAGTGATCATCGACAATGGCGATAGAGGTTTTCATAACTAGTGTGGATTAACGTGAGAAGTCGACAGTCAATTTTGGGTCAACTGACAGTCAACCCCTTGCTCTCAACCAAGCCGTAAATACAAGGCTTTTTGGCCTGTAAACACAGTTTTTTTTTCGCTTTATAGTTAACGGTAACAATTGCTTTAAACTTCTCTTACCAGCACTGCGCTATACCCGCAAACGACACGTTGCGGCACCCGACAGTAGCCGGTTTCTTCAGTACCGAAAAGTAGTCTTACCCAAACAGCAGCGTTGCAGGTCGCCACTTCGGCGACCTCTTAACAGCAATTGTTTAGGTGGATCACACAACCTGATTTTTAGCGAGTGGCTACGCTCGACCCAGCGCAATCCGGTATCTTGTCGTATGTCCCGTTCACATCCACTCCGTCCGCTTCGCGCGGTTTTCGTTGGGTTCCTTCTTGTGGCTTCGGCAGCCTGTCAGCGCGCCTACAAAGCGCCGATCGATACCCTGCAAAAGAGCACGACCGAGGCAACCAAAGCTATTTCTACGTATTATACAGCCCTGAATCAGCAAGAGCGTGACCTGTATTTTCTGACGTTACTGCTTAACCCGGCGGAGCGAGTCGAAGAGGTAAATGCGAGAGGAAAGGAGACGCCTTTGCTGGCTGACTCTTTTGATCCGGTTGCGGTTCAGGCACGTATCTCGTTGATGAGCCAGCTTTCGGCCTACGCAGATCAACTGTCGGCGCTGGCGGGAAATGAAGCACCCAAAGAGCTCAGAACAAGCATCATTGCGTTGGGAAGTAACCTGGAAAATGTACAGACAACGTTTGCCGAGCTAGCCAATAACCGGGCCGATGACCAAGCGAAGGCCTACCTGTCGCCGCTCTCAACGTTGATTGGCGTCGTGGGCGAAGCCGCGTTAATCAAACGCCGCGAGAGAGCCATCAAACAGGCCATTATTCAGGGCGAGGGGCCCATCAACCAGATACTCGACTTTCTGACCAAAGACCTGGACAGGTACGTCTTTCTGGCGCAGAAAACTGGCGATGACCAAAAACTCACGCAATTGCTAGTCGCTTATAACGCACTGGCCAATCGGAAGGCCCTGCCCCGCGACGAACTAAAAAAACGACTCGACGAGATCCAGCGAGCCGCCGAGCAGTTGCGCCTCACCCGAACCAATCGCCCCTCCGACGTGCTACGTTCCCTTAAGAAGGCACACCTGGCTTTAGTGGGAGTAGCCAAACGAACCACTACGTTTCAGCAATTTCAAGCCTCGGTGCTGGCCTACGAAACGCAGGTCGACCTGTTTTTGAAAGCAGCCCAGCGCATCAACGAACTCCGGAAGATCGATCATCCGTAACCAACGTACCCAGCCATGAAAACAATTGATACCGAACAACTGGCGGGAGCAGCCCAAAAGAGTTTCGCCCTGGCACGCGACGGTCGGCTATCGGTCCGTCAGCAGGCGGCTATGCTAGCGGAGGGAATGCGGTTACGCGCCTCGCTTATCAGCGCCCTCTCGGTCGAGTTTGCAGATAGCGTGAAACAGGTAGATACCGCCAACCAACAAGTGGCTGCTCTGAACCTGACATTAGCCGATACAGCTACCGCCATCACAAACATCGCCGATACTATTAAACAGGCTGCGTCGGCGGCAGCGTTGCTGGAAAAGCTGCTGAAGAAGGCCCTATCGATACTGTAGAGCAACGTACCTGGTACAGCATCCAGGCGCTCTAAAACGCCTTGGCTCTATTAAAAATGGCCACCCCAAAACGGAGTGGCCATTTTTAATAGAGTTAGGTATCTGACTACCAATCAATAAGCCAGAACGGGGGCAAGCCAGCGTTCTACGTCGTCGATAGACATGTCTTTGCGGTGGGCGTAGTCGATGATCTGGTCTTTGTTGAGCTTACCCGTAGCGAAATACTTTGATTCGGGATGGCTGAAATAAAAACCGCTGACCGACGACGCCGGGTACATTGCGAAGCTCTCGGTGAGCACAATACCTGCCCGACCAGCATCAAGTAGATCGAACAACGTTGCCTTCTCAGTATGGTCGGGGCAAGCCGGGTAGCCAGGGGCCGGACGAATTCCCTGATACTTTTCTTTGATCAGTTCTTCGTTGCTCAGTTGTTCCGTGGCAGCATATGGCCAAAACTCTTTGCGAACCCGGGCATGCATCAGCTCCGTGAAGGCTTCAGCCAGCCTATCGGCAAGTGCTTTCACCATGATGCTATTATAGTCATCATACTCACGATCGTATTTCTCGATCAGCTTTTCAATGCCAATTCCCGCCGTTACGGCAAATGCACCAATGTAGTCTTCGCGACCACAATCGAGCGGGGCTACGAAATCAGCCAGGCAGAGGTTCGGCAAGCCAGCTGCTTTCTGATTCTGCTGCCGTAGGAAGTGCAGCACCGTTTTGGTGTCGAAGAGTAACTCACCCGCCGGTGTCACCGACGCCTGAGGCTGCCCGGCTGCCGCCCGGCTGATTTTGTACTCGACGTGCTGGTGAGACCCGTGGCGTTCGCAGGGAATTTCGCGGGTTATTTCTTCGTATTCATGAATCAGCACATCATCCTCTGTGGCGTTAGCGGGGTAAAAACCAACCACCGCTTTTGCGCCCAGTGACTTATCACGGATGATTTGCTGCAACAGCGCATTGGCATCGTCGAAGAGTTTTTTCGCCTCACTGCCTACCACGGCGTCCTCGAAAATAGCGGGGTACTTGCCGCTGAGCTGCCATGTTTGGAAGAATGGCGTCCAGTCGATGTACTTCGCAATCTCGTCGAGCGGATAGTCATCGAAATACCGATTACCCAGGAACGTTGGCTTCGTGGCCTCAAAGTGCGACCAGTCGATGGGCACACGGTTCTGGCGGGCCTTGTCGATCGTGAGCAGGTTTTTCTCTTTCTGACGCTTGGCGTGATCGTCACGCAGCCTGGCGTACTCCGTCTTTATTTCGTTGAAAATAAGGTCGCGGGTTTCGGCTTCGTTGCTGGCCAATCGGCCCGCTACAGGTACACTCCGGCTGGCATCGAGCACGTGGATAACCGGACCTGAGTAGTGCGGATCAATTTTTACGGCCGTATGAATGCGCGAGGTCGTAGCGCCACCGATGAGCAGTGGGATGGTAAAGCCCTGCCGCTCCATCTCTTTGGCTACACCAACCATCTCATCAAGCGATGGTGTGATGAGACCGCTGAGACCGATAATATCGACATTATGTTCGCGGGCGGCATCCAGAATTTTCTGGGTAGGCACCATCACGCCCAGGTCAATGATTTCGTAGTTATTACAGCCGAGTACCACGCCCACGATATTTTTACCAATGTCGTGCACGTCGCCTTTTACCGTAGCCAGCAAAATCTTGCCCGCGCCCGCCGACTCACCAACCTGTTTTTCTGCCTCGATATACGGTGTCAGGTGGGCCACGGCTTTCTTCATCACACGAGCCGATTTCACCACTTGCGGCAGGAACATCTTGCCTTCGCCAAAGAGATCACCCACCACGTTCATGCCGTCCATGAGAGGACCTTCGATTACATGCAGCGGTCGTTCGGCCTGCTGACGGGCTTCTTCTACATCGGCATCGATAAACTCGGTAATGCCTTTAACCAAGGCATGTTTCAGGCGTTCACCTACTGTTCCGCTACGCCAGGCGTCATCCTGCACCACCTCTTTACCCTTGGCTTTCACCGTTTCAGCAAATGTGACCATCCGCTCCGTCGCATCATCACGGCGGTTTAGCAACACGTCTTCAACATGCTCGAGCAAGTCTTTCGGAATATCGTCGTAGATGGCCAGTTGCCCGGCGTTAACGATACCCATGTCCATGCCAGCGCGGATGGCGTGGTAGAGGAATGCCGAATGAAATGCTTCCCGTACGGGATCATTCCCCCGAAAACTAAACGAGATGTTCGACACACCGCCGCTTACTTTCGCCAGTGGCAGGTTTTCCTTGATCCAGCGCGTGGCGTTGATAAAGTCAACGGCGTAGTTGTTATGTTCCTCAATGCCAGTAGCAACGGTCAGAATATTCGGGTCAAAAATGATGTCCTGCGGGGCGAAGTCAACTTTATCGACCAGTATCCGGTAGGCTCGTTCGCAAATCTCGATCCGCCGCTCATAGCTATCGGCCTGTCCATCTTCATCAAATGCCATCACGACGGCCGCCGCGCCGTAGCGCTTTACCAGTTGTGCCCGCTCAATGAAGGCTTCCTCGCCTTCTTTCAGCGAGATCGAGTTGACAATGGCTTTGCCTTGCACGCACTTCAACCCGGCTTCAATCACCTCCCACTTCGAGGAGTCGATCATAACGGGAACGCGGGCGATATCGGGTTCAGCAGCAATCAGGTTCAGGTACGTTGTCATCACCTCGGCCGAATCGAGCATGCCTTCGTCCATGTTCACGTCGATCACCTGCGCGCCGTTCTCTACCTGCTGGCGGGCTACGGCCAGGGCGGCTTCGTAATCACCCGATTTGATCAACCGGGCAAATGCCTTCGAGCCGGTCACGTTGGTTCGCTCACCGATGTTGACAAAATTGGTCATCTCGGTGATCTTCAACGGCTCCAATCCGCTCAGTTTCTGGTAGGGCTCGGGCGTTGGTTTCTGCCGGGGCTGGAAACGGGCGGCCGCCGTCGCAATCGCCCGAATGTGGTCGGGGGTAGAGCCGCAGCAGCCCCCAATAATATTAATAAAGCCGTCGCGCATGAAGCCTTCCACCTGGGCGGCCATCATCTCCGGCGTTTCGTCGTATTCGCCAAACTCGTTCGGTAAACCCGCGTTGGGATAGGCCGACACAAAGAAGGGTGCTTCTTTCGCCAGCGTCTGAATGTAGGGGCGCATGGGTTCGGCACCCAGCGCACAGTTCAGGCCTACGCTCAGCAGCGGCAGGTGCGATATCGAGTACAGAAAAGCCTCCGTTGTTTGCCCCGACAGGGTACGTCCCGACGCGTCGGTGATCGTGCCCGAAATCATAATCGGCAGCATCACATTGTGGTCGGCAAAGTATTTATCAATGGCGAATAGCGCGGCTTTGGCGTTGAGCGTATCGAAAATTGTCTCGACCAGCAGAATATGCGAACCACCCTCTACCAGGCCGTGTACCTGCTCGTAGTAGGCATCAACCAGTTCATCGAACGTCACCGCCCGATAGCCGGGGTTATTCACGTCGGGCGACAGGCTGGCGGTACGGTTGGTCGGCCCCATAGCCCCAGCCACAAAGCGCGGTTTATCGGGGTTCTGACGCGTGAATTCGTCGGCTACTTCGCGGGCTAGTCTTGCCGATTCATAGTTCAATTCATACACCAGTTCCTCCATGTGGTAATCGGCCATAGCGATCCGTGTACCACTGAAGGTGTTCGTCTCCACAATATCGGAGCCCGCTTCAAAATATTGGCGATGTATTTCCTGAATGACGTCGGGCCGGGTAAGCGACAGAAGATCGTTATTGCCCTTAACATCATGCGGAAAATCGCGGAAACGTTCGCCCCGGTAATCGGCCTCAGTGAGGTCGTACCGTTGAATCATCGTGCCCATGGCACCATCAAGAACGAGGATACGCTGCTGAAGGAGGTCAGAAAGGTGTTGCAAGGGAAGCCAACTTTTTCGTGAAATAAGTCAATAGCAAAAGGCTGTGACTCGGAAAAATACAAAAATACGCTTTATTGGGTATTGTCCGAACAATGGCAAAATCACTGTAGTTTTGCCGCCTGTCACAACAGAGCAGGGCATCAATCCCCTTACTCTATTTTTTAGCCGTGTTGCCTGGCCAATGTGTTTACATTGCTCGGTTGACCCTCAAACTCATACACTATAGTGAAACTGGCTGCTATTGACATCGGTTCCAACGCCGCCCGCATGCAAATCTCGACTGTTCTGACCAACGATGAGGTAATTAGTTTTAAAAAGGTCGAGTATGTCCGCTTTCCACTTCGGTTGGGCCACGACGTCTTTACGCACGGTGCCCTGACGCCCGAGAGTGTTCAGCGCACCGTGAAGTTGATGCAGGCCTACAAATTACTAATGGAACTACATGAAGTTGAGGCTTTTATGGCCTGTGCCACCTCTGCTATGCGTGAAGCTACTAACGGGCGCGACGTAGTTGATCTGGTGAATCTCCGCTCCGGTATTCCAATTCAAATCATCGATGGGCAGAAAGAGGCCGAACTGATCAACAATGTGGTGGTGCTGGCCCTCGACGAGCGGCAAACCTTACACATTGATGTTGGTGGGGGCAGCACCGAATTAAATATTTACAGGAACCGGAAAAAGTTGGCATCCCGGTCATTCAAAATTGGCTCTGTCCGATTGCTCGAAGGAAAAGACATGCGCAGCACGTGGGCAAAAATGGAAGCCTGGATTGCCGAGAATATCGACCGCACCGAGCCTGTTGTCGCTGTTGGTACCGGGGGAAACATCAGCAAACTGTTTAACCTGGTTTCTAAAACGAGCGATACCACTACCACGCTAACCGAAATAATCCGGATGCGGGATTTTATCGCCGGATTTAGTCTGGAAGAACGAATTCACAAACTCCGCCTCAACGCCGACCGGGCCGACGTGATCGTACCTGCCGCCCAGATCTACATATCAGCCATGCAATGGGCCGGGGCTACCGACATTGCCGTGCCCGATCTGGGGTTGAAAGATGGCATTTTGCAGGTCGTGCACCAGCAGTTGACCAAGTAGCCGGGTACGTACCCAGCTACTTGATTCGCTGCGAAATGATGTTAACGCAGGTTTGTACACACGGGGCCGCTTCTGTAAGGCCCACGTCGAGCGTGTTCATGCTCTCACCTGGCATGCGCAATTGAAACTGCATAACGGGTAACCCGTTCAGATTAGGGGCGTTTGTAGAGCCGGTGAGCAGGAATGCATCGGAATCATTCAGGTCTGAATTGAGTCCTTCGCCCTGGTCCCAGCCGGTTATATTGTAACCCTTTCCATTCACTGTCAACACCTTAGTACCTGCGTTATACTGCTGGCCTGTCTGGTCTGAACCAACGACCACAAAATAAGGTACGTTATAGTTTAACTTCAGAGCCGATCCAGACTGGAAACTAAACAGCCCCTGCGCGTCGCTCGTGGTAGCTGCCAGACGTACCCCGGCTTCTGTGTAAAGTGATAGTTTAACACCCGGCAACGGTGGTTCGCCAGGTCCCTGTACGCCGTCACCATTGGTATCGACCCACACCCGGTTCCCCACCGTAACGGCGGCAGCTTCACAGAGCGCGTTCAGCTGACCAAGTCCGTTGGATGAGCCAAATGTTGACCGGGGCGACGTAACGACCTCACTAATGGCGTCGCGGTATACTTCGTAGCGGCGGATCAAATCACCGTTATGTTTATCGAAGTAGGCCGTACCTGCCGACCAGGTTGTCAGCGGGTTGAAGAGATTTACCAGGAGATTATCTAGCCGGGGGTTACTGAGTAAGGACCCTGCGAAGGTTTCCTGGTTGAAAGTTGCGTAGAAGTCATTGCAGTAGAATTCACCTGCCGTCGTTAGATTGCCCGGAGCGGTGTAGATTGGCCCCTGTCCATTGCCGACGCCACACCCGGAGTTCGCCCCGGCAGACCCATTCGCTTCCAGTACATATGAATCGTTCACGACGGCAGCCCGTAGCAAATCACCACCCGTGTAGCCACTATAAACCGTAGTGGGTGTCGGTGAGGTTTCGGTTGGAGCAAGCTGGTTACGCGACGTTTGGTGACCGGTACGATCCATCAGGCCAAGAATCATGGCACCCTCTGCATCAAAGCCAATCGAAGACAGGATAGGCTGTGGTCGAACAACGCGTAACTGCTGAGGCGATGAACCGGCATTTTGTATGTTCGTTGAATAGTCTGACCAATTGTCGCTCCAGGGCTCCCAGTACTCGCCCAATGACGAAGCGGCATCAGCACCGACAACGGCCCATCCTTTCCGGTAATTAAGAGAAACAACGATTACGGGTGTGGTTTTGAACGCGTTGGTGGCTAAATCAAATTCGTACACACACGCTTTCAAATCGGCTCGCTGACGACTTATCGACGCATCATTTACAACGCCTACGTACAGTTTACCGAGGTGATACGATACCGCCCAGGGTCGGTTAACACCGGTTGTGAACGACTGAGGAATGGCATAACTCACAAAGGCATCGGGTGTAAGTGAGCTGGCGGCCCGGAGCGGAGCCCCCGTGCTAACACTCACCAACGTTTTTTCATGCAGGTTTACAACCCATAATTTGTCTTCGGTCGGTGTAAATGTAGCGCCGCCCAAGCCGACCTTACCTACCAACCGAAACGCCTCAGCATCGACGCTTGCCGTTGTGTAGGACTGCGGTAATGTACGGGCCGACAGCGCCGACAAATCGGTAGGTGAAGCGAGCGTCAGGTACTGGCTGGCGTCGAAATAGGCGGTCGAAGTAGCGGTAGTTGGATCTGTAACATAAATACCGCCAATACCCAGAGGCCCAAGGGCAGCATGCCGCTTTAACAGACTTACGCTGATCAACTTGTTACTTTGACGTTGCCAGGCTGTTGCCCACACCGTGCCGATATCTGCACCCAGTCCGATCTGGTTGGGCATGTCCTGAATGGTAGTGGGTTGACCCTCCGCCGTAAGCGGGTAGGTTACCAGTGTGCCGGCGGAAGCCTGTAGAGCCCCTGTCTGATACATTGGTGTTACCAGCAGTGGAATTGCCTGGCAATAATCAGACGGATCATTAATACCGTGTGTAATAATAGCCGGAGCTTGAACAAACTGCACTTCACTGCCGGTCGGCTGACCGGCCGAACCAAACGAATACAACGGTGATCCGGAGAACTCAACACGTACCTGTTTACCCGGTACAATTACCACAGCAGGGAATGCAAAGGAACCGTCGGCCACAGTGGTTGCCGTATAGGGTTGACTAAGCCCCTCAACGTAGGCGGTTACCCGGATACCGGCTACCCCTAGTTCAACAGGATTGGCAGTAGATTGCAGACCATTGCGATCGTAATCACGGAATACGGTACCACTTACCTGCGCTGAGGCTGCTTGAAAATAAAAGATTAAACCAGTGATTATCAATGAACTACGTACTTCACAGGTTACCGATGAGCGTGCAACCATACCAAGAAAGGCACAAGCGTACCTGACTGGAGTATCAAGTCCAATTCGCATAGAGAACAACATTTACAGGATCTGTAACTGAAATTAACTAAAACCGTGCCAGAGTCATAACTGCATTTTATTTCCCATAAAGTAGATTTATTGTTAGTAATTATACCTTATTTATACGCGCTAAAAAGTTAGTAGTAAACGACTTATATTTGCTGGCATTCCTAAGTCATGTATCAGATTCATACGTATCATCCTGACCCATCAACGCCAGTCCCGATCTTTAGTGAACCGGGCTTTTTCTTCAACGAAGAGGCTCAACTACGCCAGCAGGATAGCGGTGTCTATCAGTTACTGACGGCACTAAATATGCAGACACGGCAGGTAGATGCGCGCTGTGCCCTTTTTTTCGATAAGCAGCTGGCTGTCAGCCCCAAACTTGCCCCATTCGGGTCAATTGAATTCATCAGTTCACTACCCAGCCACGCTCTGGCTGACCTGCTGGATGCACTGGAAGAAGGGGTTCGACGCATGGGGTTACCCAGTATACGCCTGATCAATTATCCTGGCTGTTATGCCCCCCAGCAGGCACGGCGGTTAGCAGGTGAACTGCACCGGAGGGGATACCGGCTTATTAACCAGTTTGCCAATTACCACCTCACCATAAGCCCGACACCACTTATTGAACAGCTGCATGCATCAGAGCGGCGGCGACTGCTCAAATGCCAGCGTGCCAATTTCGACGTTACCACCTGGATTAACCCACCAATTGATTCAGTGGTCCGGTTTATCCGGCATAGCCGCCAGCAGCAGGGTTATCCGCTCAGCATTGATCCAGCGCGACTCGCTCACCTGATGCGGCATTTTCCCGATCAATATCCCGTGTTGGTGGTGCGCGATAAAACGACCGTGGTGTCTTTGACCGTAGCTGTTCGGGTACGTCAGGATATCCTCTATAATTTTCTCCCTGCCGACAATCTGGCCTACCGGGCTTATAGCCCAACCGTATTGCTAACAGACGGTTTATATGCCTATTGCCAGCAAGAAAGGATTACGCTACTTGATCTGGGAATTGCAGTCGATGAGCATCAACAACCTAAACCAGGCCTGATGCGTTTCAAACGCAACCTTGGCGCGCAGGAGTCAGCTAAGAGCGTATGGGAAAAGCAGGTTAATTGCCAGTAACGACAGATTACCCAATCGCCACTTTTCTGAGAATAGAGTCGATTACCTGTAGCGAGGTGATGCCATCTGCTTCGGCCTCATAATTGAGGAGCACCCGATGGTTGAACACATCAGGGCAAACTTCTTTTATGTCTTCGGGCAAGACGTAATCGCGCTGATCGAAGTAAGCCACTGCCTTGGCAGCAAGGTTCAGGTGGATACTGGCACGGGGCGATACACCATATTGGATGTAACGAGCTTCGTCGCGCAAGCCGTATTCGAGCGGGCGGCGAGTAGCAAACACCAGTTCAATGATGTACCGCTCCAGCGATTCGGAGATATTTACCCGGTTAATCTCGTCTCGAATGGCGAACACATCCTCCTTATCCAGAATGGGCTGCACTTCGTAATCGAAATTCATATTTGACATGCGCCGCATCACTTCCAGCTCATCGTCTTTGCTCAAGTAGTCGACAAAGACTTTCATCATAAACCGATCGACCTGAGCTTCGGGTAGTGGGTACGTTCCCTCCTGCTCTACCGGGTTCTGGGTGGCCAGTACCAGAAAAGGGCGGTCGAGAATGAAGGTCTCCTCACCGATGGTCACCTGCTTTTCCTGCATCGCCTCCAGCAACGCCGATTGCACCTTGGCAGGTGACCGGTTGATCTCGTCGGCCAGAATCAGGTTGGCAAATACAGGGCCCTGCTTCACTTCGAAATCAGACGTGCGCTGATTAAAGATCATGGTGCCGATCAGGTCAGCGGGCAGCAGGTCGGGCGTGAACTGAATACGCTGAAAATCAAGCTGAAGCACTTTGGCCAGAGTGTTGATCGTCAACGTTTTAGCCAGACCCGGTACACCTTCCAGCAGAATGTGCCCGCCCGTAAATAGCCCAATCAGCAGCCGATTTACGAGGCCATCCTGCCCCACAACGACTTTACCAATTTCGGTACGCGCCAGACTGATTTGAGAATGGTAGTTCACTTGAGAGATGTTTCAGGTTTCAAGTTTCAGGTGCCACCAAAGTCTAACTCAGTGGAGCACTTGACACCTGAAACTATTTCTTAGCCGCCCGTACGCTGCGGTCTTTGCCGTGAATGTCCTTATACACCTGCACGCTGGTGAACCCTCGCTCGTCGAAAACCGCCTTGGTTGCCTCGCCGAATCGCTCGTTGATTTCTACGTAGCAGATACCGGTTTCCGACAAATGCGTAGCAGCAAAATCAGCGACCGCCTTATAGAAAATAAGCGGATCAGCATCATCGACAAATAAGGCCACATCTGGCTCATAGTCGAGCACATTACGATCCATTAGCGCGGCTTCGGACCGGGTCACGTAGGGTGGGTTGCTCACCACACAATCGAACAGGTCGACCACGCTATCAGGTACGTTCAGGATGTCCTGAATTTCAAAATTAACCTCGGCCTGCAACGTCTCCGCATTACGGCGGGCTGTCGACAAGGCATCTTCCGATACATCCCAGCCCGTTACGTCAGACTGAGGCAGGAAGCGGGCCAGCGTTACCGCCAGACAGCCACTGCCCGTTCCGATGTCAATCACTCGCACCGGGCGCTCAGTCATATCGGCAAAGTCATGCATGATGAGGCGGATAAGGTCTTCGGTTTCAGGTCGGGGAATGAGCACGTCCGACGACACTTCGAACTCAAGGCCGCAGAAGATCGTAGTACCGATCACGTGCTGAATAGGCTCCTGCCGGTTCAGCCGTTCGATGATTCTGAACCAATCAGGTTCGGTACGATTGGTGGGCAGCGCACGGTCGGCCAGCACATCGGCTTTACGGAGACCGAAATAATGATCGAGGAGCATAAACGCCATCTCCCGCGCTTCTTCGGGCGGGTAGGCGGTGATGTTACGGCTGAGTTGCTGGTAAAGGGGTCGGGCAGTACTGGCCATACGACAAGCAGGTGTTTGGCTCAAAAATAGGGAAGTTTTCCCGGTTGCCGGTAAGGAAACAACGTACCCAAACGAACTGACGACTTTTAGCACCCAACTGACGACCCTATCTTTGGCGCTTTCGTATTGTAAATCATGACAAAACAAACTATTTTATCGGGTTCGCCCTGGGAAGACAAAGTTGGGTATTGCCGGGCAATTCGCGTGGGCAACCTAATCGAAGTATCTGGAACGGTAGCCATTGTAGACGGCGAAACCGTGAAAGCCGACGATGCCTACGCGCAGACCGTAAATATCATTGAACGCATTGGCAAGGTACTTGAGGAAGCCGGCGCCAGTCTGGAGCATGTAGTACGTACCCGCATCTTCACCACCGACATTAGCCGATTTGAGGATATTGCGCGAGGACACGGGCAGTTCTTCAGCCAGATAAAACCCACTACCGGCATGTACGGTATTAGCCAGCTGGTAGCGCCCGAATACCTGGTTGAGATTGAGTTTACGGCCCTGCTGGGCGAGTAAACGTCAAAACCACTCCCCACAAAGCCTCCATCATGGAGGCTTTGTGGGGAATACTAATAGCTATTCGAGGTAAAATCCCCTGGTGGCAACTTACGCCTTGGGCTGTTTGGCTAGCAGCGCCTGCTCAACAACATGTCGGATGGAGCTGAATGAACCGGCCAGCGCGACTTGCGCCTGTTTAGGCTCCATGAAAGCTACCTTCTCAATATTTTCTTCAGCTTGCGGAGCTAATTTAGCATCATCGACCAGGGTCATGTGGTACCACTTGGTGCGCTTCAGAATCCGACTCCCGTTCATGGTATAGGTATGATACGTGGTGCAGATTTTCTCGCCCAACGACACAACAGCGCCGGTTTCTTCTTCTACTTCACGCACCGCCCCAGCCTTCGATGACTCACCGTCGTCGAGTTTCCCTTTGGGCAGATCCCATACGCCACGTCGGAAAATCAGCAGCATGCGCCCTGCGTGCGTGACCACGCCACCACCTGCTTTTACAACTTTGTATAAGCTCTTGATCCGCGTTTCCACGGCGTCTTTGTCCAAACATTGCAGCGTAACCGAGAGCAGATCACTGATATCTGCTTCTTCTAAGAGGCCAATCAGCCGTTCTGATGTTGCCGGAGTTGCATTCAGCAGCAGGAGATGCCCATAGAGCGATTCGGCCTTGAGCGACTCCAGTCGGGCGTCGACAACCCGGTCAAAATCTGCTATCTGGGCGAGTTTGTCCCCTTTTTTTGAACCCGTGAGCCGCACTGGGCGGTCGTCGATAAATACGATCATGGAAAACGAAAGAGGGGTCTTTTAGCCCGAAAATCATGCAAAAATAGCGAACCCTTTACCTTTTGCGGCCTCAATAGTTCTGCTATTTTTGCAAACAGGACAATTGTCTACTACGTGGAGCTACTCATAATTCTGGTGCTGACGATTTTAAACGGCATCTTTTCAATGTCGGAAATCGCATTGGTATCGTCGCGCCGGTCTAAGTTGGAGACCGCAGCCAAAAATGGTGATCGTCGAGCCCAAACGGCGCTCGATCTGGCCAATTCCCCCAACCGCTTTC
Organism: Fibrivirga algicola; assembly: GCF_011742925.1. Taxonomy (GTDB): domain Bacteria; phylum Bacteroidota; class Bacteroidia; order Cytophagales; family Spirosomataceae; genus Fibrella; species Fibrella algicola. Next base: position 876,447 of record NZ_WAEL01000001.1, on the reverse strand, counting down.
TTTCGACCGTTCAGATTGGCATTACGCTGATCGGCATTTTGCTCGGTATTTTTTCGGGCGACAAGATCACGACCGATTTTCAGGCCTGGGTGGCCAAGGTCGATGTACTCGCCCCTTATTCACATAGTATCGCCGTAGTGGGTGTGCTACTGGCGCTGACCTATACGTCGCTGGTTTTGGGCGAACTTGTTCCCAAACGCATTGGTCTATCGAATCCGGAAGGAATTGCCAAGACGATGGCCGCTCCTATGGAACTGCTTTCAAAAGCCACGTCGCCATTCATTGCGTTGCTTACCATTTCCAGCGATTTATTGATTAAGTTGCTGGGAATCAAGCCCAATGAGAGCGCTGTCACCGAAGAGGAAATCAAAAGTCTGGTTCAGGAAGGCAGCACGGCCGGTGCCATTGAAGAGATTGAGCACGAAATTGTGCAAAACGTTTTTCAGCTAGGCGACCGAAAAATAACGTCGCTGATGACTAACCGACAAAGCATTGTCTACCTCGATCTGGAAGCCGATCCCGCCGAGAACAAGGAGCAAATCTTAACGTACCGACATGCCGTTTACCCGCTCGTAAACGGCAGCGTTGACGAAGTGGTTGGCCTGATTTATTCGAAAGACTTTCTGGGCACCGACCTGGATCTGGAGTTGACCCGCCTCAATGACCTGAAGCGCGACGTGCTGTTTCTGCCCGAAAATAACCGCGCCTATCAGGTGCTCGAACGTTTCCGGGAACGCCGCCAGTACGTTGGCATCATCGTAGACGAGTATGGTGGCGTGCTGGGTATTGTTACGCTCAACGATATTCTGGACGCGCTAGTGGGCGACATTTCCGATACCAGCGAGCTGAGCGACGACATCCACCAACGGGAAGATGGCAGTTACCTGATCGATGCATCGCTGCCATTCGACGATTTTCTATCGCATTTCGACATCACGCTGTCGGTGCAAGCCCGACGCGACTTCACCGATTTCGACACACTTGGCGGGTTTGCACTCCATATTTTGAAGGATATTCCGAAAGTAGGCGAAACCTTCCGCTGGCAATCGTTCATCTTCGAAATCATCGATATGGACAAGAACCGCATCGACAAAATTCTCGTCCGCAAGGCCGAAGAAGAATAACGCCTGACTTCACCGCTTTTTAGCAGCACTTAGCTGGCGCATCCGGATTACCTAGCCTGTAAATAGCCCGTCCAGTCATTTACATTCTCAAATACGCGGGTATCGGGTGCGTCGAGGAGGGTGGCTGTATGCGTTGACAGGAAACGGCGGGGGCTACGGTTTCCGGCCTGAAACCAGGCATGCAGCACAGGCCCGGCCTGAGGCTCCCAAAGACTCACCAATGGTTCAGGACCGCTATGGTCAGCATCCCAGAAAGCAGTAGCCATAGCGGCGGGGTTCCTATGCTGTAGCAGGATTTCTAATGTACCCGCGTCCAGTCGGGGCAGGTCGCAGGGCACAATAAGCCAGGCCACGTCCGGGTACGTCTCAAACGCTGTCAGCAAGCCCCCCAGCGGGCCCGTCTGCGGATAGGCGTCGACCAGCCTGTTTGTATAGGACAGCGCAGTGGCCTGTACTTCATTCACAGACCAATAGACCGCAGTGCACAAGGGAATCAGCAGGTCGGTGAGGTATTCGCGCTGGGGTTTACCGTGGTAGTCGAGCGCCGACTTATCCTGCCCCATCCGTGTACTTTGCCCGCCCATCAGCACCAGCCCATATACCACGGGTATGGTTGTGTTGGGCACGTGGTGGCTAGTCTTCATGCCGGAAATCGCGCTTACCGCCGGTTTTCTCCAGCAACCGGGTTTCGCGAATCACAATATCGTGCGAGAGGGCCTTGCACATGTCGTACACGGTAAGGGCTGCCACTGAGGCACCAACCAGGGCTTCCATCTCCACACCCGTTTTACCTTCCACTGATACCGTGCACTCAATGATTACGTCGGCTCCCTGAGTACGAATGTCGAACGAACAGCCATCGAGCCCCAGCGAATGACAGAGCGGAATCAGATCGTCGGTTCGTTTAGCGGCCATGGTGCCGGCAATGCGCGCTGTCTGGAACACGGGGCCTTTTCGCGTTTGAATATCCCCCCCTTCCAGATGCTGCAAAATGACCTCGCCCAGCGTAACAATGCTACGGGCTTTTGCCATACGTTTCGAAACGGATTTAGTTCCGACGTCAACCATCGATGGATTGCCCTCGGGCGTAAGGTGTGTAAGCATGGTCTGTATCCCGTTTAATAGGGGGTTAGTCAGACAAAAATACGGACGTCCCCGGCGAATTAGTGCGTTCGGAACAGGATACCAGCCTATGGTTTGTTCTTTTGCGGGTATGAATCTTCGCACCTTCCCCGATTACGCGGCACTTTCAGCCCATGCCGCCCAGCATATTACCAACATCGTTCGGCAAAAACCCACCGCCGTACTTTGTCTGGCTTCTGGAGACACCCCAGCCGGTACCTACCGTCTGTTGGCCGAACAGGTACATAACGGCGAACTTGATCTGAGCCAGTGCCACTTCATTGGCCTGGACGAATGGGTTGGCTTCGGGCCCGGTGATGTAGGCAGCTGCGCCTACTTTCTGTACCGCGACCTGTTTACCCCCGCCCAAATCCGCCCCGACCAGATCACGTATTTCAACGCCAAAGCAGCCGACCTGCAAGCCGAATGCCAACGGGTAGACGCGGTCATTCGTGAATTCGGGGGGCTCGATCTCTTGCTGGTGGGCGTGGGCGAAAACGGCCATATCGCCCTGAACGAGCCGGGTACGTCGTTTCAGCTTGGTTGCCATGTAGTTGAACTAGCCGAGTCAACGAAGACCGTTGGGCAAAAATACTTCACGCAGGAAACGCCACTGTCCAAAGGTATTACGCTTGGTCTACGACACCTTACCGAAGCCAGTGAGGCTATTCTGATAGCCAGTGGACCGCGCAAGACAGCCATCATGCAGCAGGCCCTGATCGGTCCCGTCACCGAACAATGTCCGGCCAGTATTTTCCAGACGCAACCCGATGCCCATGTATGGCTCGATGAGGTAGCGGCAAACAGGCTGTAAAAAACTAATCGTCGACCTGCGTTGTAGTAGTACCTTTGCCAGCCTTTTCTCCCCTGGCTATGGGACAACTTCGCCCGTCAGCCAGATGCAAGGCATTCTGCTCCATTCAGAAAGATTCTATTCAGTTTTGACCCGTAGTTAATAGCTTTGATCAGGCAACTATCATCGAGGTGCGTGCCTTTACCGGTCCAACTGGCAAGTGGGACCAATCAATTACTATGAAAGTTCAGAGGCTTAGAGAGATCGACTTTTTGCGGGGAATTGCCATTTCTCTGGTTCTTTTCAGACACTGCCATTTATTCGATTTTACTGACCGCATCGGGTGGATAGGCGTCGATTTGTTTTTTGTGCTGAGTGGTTTTCTGGTATCGGGCCTCCTATTTAGGGAATACAAGAAGTACGGCAATATCAAGCCGCAGACCTTTCTAATTCGGCGGGGGTTCAAAATTTACCCGATCTACTACCTGATGTATTCGTTTTACCTGGTTCCGCTGCTGCTAACCAGAGACATTTCGATAAGCGGGCTAATCGGCGACCTCACCTTCATGCAGAATTATGTGTCGGGTTGGGGATATGCCTTTGAGGCGAGCTGGTCGCTGGCCGTTGAAGAGCACTTTTATTTCAGTCTGGCTCTGGCGCTCTGGATCAGTCTGAAACATCAGAGACTCACCCTGTACACCGACGATGCAACAACGGGGCTTAGCCAGCTGGAGACAATCATTTTGTCGCTGATGGTGTTTTGCCTGTTTCTTCGTGTGATCAGTAACCTGGACTTACTAGATGGTTCATCCACAGATTCCAGGGTAGCCCAGTTACGAATTGCCAGGAATTTCACGATGACGCATCTGCGCATCGATTCGCTGCTAATGGGTGTGCTGATCTCGTATCTATACCAGTTCAGAAAGGAAAGATTGTTGACTATCACCAAAGTCAACAAGGGGGTGTTACTGCTGCTGATGCTCGTGGGGCTGTGTTGGACGCCGTTTACCAATCCCGTTTTCTCGTTCTTCGTAAAAACGGTCGGCTTCACCCTGCTTTACCTCACCTTCGGCCTATTGCTGATTGTGTTTATTACCTATGAGCGTATCAACCAGCAGCTCGACCGGTTTTTCACACCATTCATCGTCAATTCAATCAGCCGAATTGGATATTGTTCGTACTCCATTTACATCGTTCATCCGTTCATCAATATGCTGTTCATCGACCACCTGACCAGGTACGTGCCGATGAACCAGTACGTGCTCTTTTTGGTGACGTCGACCATTAGCATTTCGCTCGGTTTCTGGATGACGAATACGATTGAAAGCTATTTCCTTGGTATTCGCGACAAGTACTATCCCAACCGATCAGCTAAACCCGTGTTTGAGTCAACGCTGGCGCAGTAATCTCCAACTGGCGCTTACTTAAACGCAGAAACGCCTGTGATTTCAGCCCCCATGATAAGCAGGTGGATGTCGTGCGTGCCTTCGTAGGTCACCACCGACTCCAGATTCATCATGTGCCGCATAATGGGGTAATCACCTACGATGCCCATACCGCCCAGTATTTGTCGGCATTCGCGGGCTACCCGGAGCGCCATGGCCACATTGTCGCGCTTAGCCATCGAGATTTGCGCCGTAGTAGCCGAGCCACCATTTTTCAACGTACCCAGCCGCCAGCAGACGAGTTGAGCCTTAGTAATATCGGTCAGCATTTCGGCCAGTTTCTTCTGTACCAGCTGAAACCCGGCAATAGGCTTATCAAACTGAATGCGCTCCCCGGCATAGCGGCGGGCGGTTTCGTAGCAGTCCATCGCCGCGCCGACAGCCCCCCAGGCAATGCCGTAGCGGGCCTGATCGAGGCAGTCGAGTGGAGCGCGAAGACCACTGGCATCGGGCAGCATCTGGCTTTTGGGCACCTTCACATCATTGAACACCAGTTCTCCGGTACGGCTGGCGCGCAACGACCATTTCCGCTCGATTTCATTGGTCGTGAAGCCTTCCATGCCCTTCTCAAGCAGCAAACCTTTAATTTTCCCCTGCTCATTTTTAGCCCAAACCACGGCCAGATCGGCAATGGGGCCGTTGGTGATCCAGAGCTTCGAGCCATTGAGCAGGTAATAATCACTGCGCTCGATAAAGTTGGTTTGCATACCACCGGGGTTCGATCCGTAGTTAGCTTCCGTAAGACCGAAACAGCCAATCAGTTCGCCCTTCGCCAACCGGGGCAGGTACTTTTGCTTCTGCTCGTCGGACCCAAAGGTGAGGATGGGGTACATCGTCAGTGAGTTATGTACCGACACCGTTGAGCGCATACCCGAATCGCCCCGTTCAATTTCCTGGAGCATTAACCCTGAACTGATATGATCCAGACCGCCCCCGCCATATTCGCCCGGGATGGTAGCGCCAAACGCGCCAATCTGGGCAAACTTCTGAATCATATGTGCCGGAAACTCACCCCGCTGCGCATAATCGTCGATAATAGGCGTGATTTCGCGTTTTACAAAGTCGCGCATGGCCGCACGGACCAGCTTTTGTTCAGCCGTGAGCAGATCATCGATCAGGTAAAAATCAGGCGACTCGAACGAGTCAGCTTTTTGTCGGGTCGAGGTCGGGACGGTTTGTGCTTGCATATCGGGGTAACGCCTAAAAGGTAGCGCTTGTTGGCCTAAAGCTAGTAATTTTGGTATCTTCCCCGCCCAAACAGCCACTCTGCCTACGACTATGAACCCACAGCCATCTGCCGCTTTCATTGCCGCTTCCTGGGCTGCCCTCCTTATTGGTGCCGTTGCGTACAACATTGGCCTTTGGAATGCTACAATGGCCCTGAATGAGAAAGGGTACTATTTCACCATTCTGATGTACGGTTTGTTTTCAGCCATCTCGGTGCAGAAGAGCGTGCGCGACCGCCAGGAGGGAATTCCTGTGACGAACCTCTATTACAGCCTTAGCTGGGTCTCGACATTGCTGGCCATTCTACTGCTTACCGTGGGCCTGTGGAATGCCGGATTGACGCTGAGCGAAAAGGGTTTCTACGCCATGTCATTTATGCTTAGCCTGTTCGCTGCTATTGCCGTACAGAAGAACACCCGCGACAGCCAGAATACCAATAAATAAGGTCATAACCAGCGTAATGCCCTCCGTTAGAAGCACTTGTTTGTTGCCTTTTCAGTAAATTTGCCCATACGTTGCCGGATAAACACCGGCCAGCTTTCCCATGATTAATTCCCTTGCGCTCACCCTGTCGCCTGAACAGGGTCTCGACGAGGCTGCATTCCGCCGCCTTGTTCTCAATCAGTTACACCTGCCCGACGCACCCGATGTGGTGGTGCGCAAACGCCGCCAATCTATCGACTCGCGGGGGCGGCAAACCAAAGTGCATGTTGAAGCCGATGTGTATGCGGGCGAAATACCGCCACCGCTGATCCGGCACGGTCTAACGTACCCGGATGTGAGCCGGGCCAAATCGGTCGTGATCGTTGGGGCGGGGCCAGCGGGCCTATTCGCGGCCCTTCGGCTGATTGAACTGGGGCTGAAACCTATTGTGATCGAACGCGGATCGGATGTACGGGCCAGACGGCGCGACCTGGCGGCGATCAACAAAGATCACGTCGTTAATCCTGAATCGAATTACTGCTTCGGCGAAGGCGGGGCCGGTACCTATTCCGATGGGAAACTATATACCCGGTCGAGCAAGCGCGGCGATATACGGCGTATTCTGGAGATTTTCGTGGCTCACGGCGCAACCGATCAGATTCTGGTCGATGCCCATCCGCACATCGGTACCAACAAGTTACCCGGCGTGGTCACCGCTCTGCGCGACAGCATTCTGAACGCCGGTGGTGAAGTGCATTTCGATACTAGAGTGGCTGATCTGATTCTCGACAACCGAGGCGTCGGTGATGCGGCAACCCGAACGGACCAAATGCGCGGGGTCGTGACAGCCGATGGTCGCGAGTTTACCGGTATAGGGGTCATACTGGCAACCGGCCATTCGGCCCGCGACATGTTCCAGTTGCTTCACGAACGCGACGTGCTGATCGAGGCTAAAGCCTTTGCCATGGGGGTACGTATCGAACACCAGCAAGCGCTGATCGATAACCTGCAATACCACCTGGGCAATACGCCCAGCCGCGGCGACTACCTGCCTGCCGCCTCGTATAGTCTGGTTACGCAAACCAAATTTGGCGGTGTTGAGCGGGGCGTTTTTTCGTTCTGCATGTGTCCCGGCGGCTTTATTGTGCCTTCGGCAACAGCCCCCGGCGAATTAGTGGTCAACGGCATGTCACCTTCACGTCGCGACTCAAAATTTGCCAACTCGGGTTTGGTTGTCGCCATCACTGATGCCGACCTGAAACCATACGCCAAACACGGGCCACTGGCTGGGTTGGTGCTGCAACAGGTGGTAGAGCAACGCGCCTGCACCATGGCCAGTGCGCCAGACGGGTCGCTTTCGCAACGCGCCCCGGCCCAGCGCGTGGCCGATTTTGTCGACGGTCGGGTATCTGCTTCGCTGCTGCCTACCTCTTACCAGCCCGGTCTTGTTTCTGTGGATATGCGCGACGTACTGCCCGCCCATATTGCGCAGCCGCTTCGGCAGGGCCTGCGCGATTTTGGCCAGAAAATGCGCGGGTACGTTAGCAATGAGGCCCAACTGATTGGCATCGAAAGCCGGACTTCCTCCCCCGTCCGTATTCCCCGTGACCGGACCACGTGCGAACACGTTCAGGTACGTGGGTTGTTTCCGTGCGGTGAAGGGGCAGGCTACGCCGGAGGCATTGTGTCGGCGGCAATGGATGGCGAACGTTGCGCCAACGAACTGGCCGCCCTATACGCCTAGCGGTTTGCCATTATCCTTTTTTGCCTATGCCAACTCCCCGATTCATCGACACCAATGGTGTTCGGTTGCACGTTATGGAACAAGGCCCGGCTGATGGGCCGCTGGTGATTTTACTGCACGGCTTTCCGGAGTTCTGGTACGGCTGGCGAGCGCAGATCGAGGTGCTGGCCGGGGCGGGGTTCCGGGTATGGGCACCCGATCAGCGCGGCTATAACCTGAGCAGCAAACCCGTTGGCATTGCCAATTATACCATCGACAAGCTGACCGCCGATGTAATTGGCCTGATCGATGCCGCGGGGCGGGAGAAAGCCACCGTAATCGGGCACGACTGGGGGGCGGTGGTAGCCTGGTGGCTGGGGGCAACGTACCCCCACCGCCTGCACCGGCTCGTGTGCCTGAACGTGCCGCATTACGCCGTGATGCTCCGCTTTCTACGCCTCAGTCCACGGCAGTTGCTCCATAGCTGGTATGCGGGATTTTTCCAGATTCCCTGGCTACCTGAGTGGCTTACCAAACGGGGCAACTGGTGGCTGATGACCCGCGCCCTGCAACGTACCAGCCGTCCGGGTACATTTACTGACGCAGATCTGACCGCTTACCGGGAAGCCTGGGCGCAAACCGGCCCCACGGGCGACACCGCGTTTAAAACGATGGTGAACTGGTACCGCGCCTTTGCCCGGCGCCGCCCTCCCCTACCAGCATCCGATCAGATACCCGTGCCAACCCTATTGATCTGGGGTGCCAAAGACGCTTTTCTCATTCGGGACATGGCGCAACCCAGCATCGACCTTTGCCCACAGGGGAAACTTGTTTTTGTGGAAGAAGCCACGCATTGGGTGCAACATGAAGAGGCCGATCTGGTGAACCGGTTGCTGATTGGCTTTCTGGTTGCCCCGCGATAAATTAGAAAAGAGACGAATGACCACCGGTTGCTCAATAGCCTGCCGCAAACACAACGGGTAGTAACGTACTGTTTGAACGCTTGTTAGCTTGCAGCATAACTAAACCGTACGGCTATGCGTATTCGTTATTCTCTCATATTTATCCTGCTGGTTAACACTACTCTATTCGCCCAAACCAGTCAGTTTACGGCGACAATCAACGGTAAAGAATTTAAGGCCGGTGGTCAGCGACTGAAGCTCCCATTACCCGGATCGATGCGTTACCTGGCCATTGCGGGCATGAACGTGAAACCCGACGTACAACTGTGGCTTCGCTTTTTTTACCTCAACGACCTCAAGCCAGGTACATACCCCATTCTGGGCGAGAATGACAAATCGGTGAAGGCGACCTTCGATAAAAATAATCCGAATACCAACGCCGTATACGCCCTACTCGACTATACCGAAGAGACCAAAGGCATGGGCCACGCTTTTCAGGATGGCGAATCGTATGAAGGAACCGTAACGATCTCGAAGGTGACGGACACTAGCATTGAAGGCACATTTTCAGGTACCTTGAAAGGGCAGACGTATAAGAAACGGGTCATGGCAACGCTGTCGGGTTTTGGCCTGCGCCAGAATCTGGAAGACAAGGCCATTACGGCCGCCGGAGGTGGTATGTTCGTTAAAGGTGACCCGCACGATCATGATAACACCCGCAAAGGCGACAAAACCGACGACATCAAAGTCGAGAACGGTACGTTTAAAGTCTATTGGGGTAAAGACGACAAAGCCAAACAATAGTCGTCAGCTAGCTTCGAATTGCTGGTTGCGTCCACCGCTAGTCTGACAGGCTACGTAAGCAGTACAAACAAAACGAACGGAATAGTTAGGTAATCAGGCAATTGCATGACGCGCAGGCGTTTGAGGTGTTGCCAGATCATGACGGCATTGCCTAACAACAGGAGAGCAGGTATGTCGAGCGCCGTGCCAAGTGCGTTGATGCAGACACCCAGCAGGATACTTACCCCTAAATGCCCAATATAGTCCAGGATGTTAGCGAAGGCGGCTTGTGATGAGTGCCGGGTAATAACGGTCGACGTTAGCCCAATTTGTCCAGCCAATGCAGCAAGTACTAGTGGATCAAACTGGTTGGCGGTTGTCAGGTATCCGAGGGTTATTGCTGCATAAACGAGCAGGAGAAACAATACTCGATAGGCCACATTAAAATCGGGCGTGAGATCCATGATATGCCAGCGTTCGGCCGGTACGGGAAACAGGATGCGCCGGTTATAGGAGATGAACGCGTATAATCGTCGGGCCAGTTCGAAAAGTACCGTTTTGCGGACAAACCGCGTAAAACGGGGCCACGCCTCACCCATTACCGTCAGAATGGCATCGACACCATACTGGGCCTCGCCTGTTTCCAGATCGAGCAGCGGAATTTCGTGCCTCCGGCGTACGGGGTCCAGTTGATCAATTTGTGCTTTTTTGGTCAGGTACGTACTCGGTTTACGGGCGTCGGCGGGCAACGTACCTGCAATCACCAACCCCTTGGTATAAGCCCGGCATAGCGGACAATCGGTGTCGTAAAGCAAAACCTTGTTCATGGCAATGACGATTAACTATCTAAACTTTCAGAAATATTTGAAAATTACTACTTTTAAAAAAGCCACCTGTCTGTGGCCTGCACTAACTAGTTCGACCCGTTTACCGGGAAAACAACTTCACAAAATTCGTTAGTAACCAAGTCTCCTCCGCTTTGAGGGCAGCACCGGCCGTGGCATCTGCAAACGTGGCCACCCGACTGATATTGCTGATCACTTTTGTGAACTCAACAGCTTCTGGTGAGTCGACCTGAATAGATTTTAACTCGTCCAGTACCTCCAGCACTGGAGCTATCTCGCGGCGGCGGCGTTCCTTCACTACCTGCCTTGCGACTTTCCAAATGTCTTTTTCGGCGTAAAAAAACTCCCGTCGCTCTCCATTCTTCAATTTTTTAAACACCAGCCCCCAGTCCATTAGATCGCGGATATTCATGTTGGCATTCCCGCGCGAGATCTGCAATTCGGCCATGATCGTATCGGTATCCAGCGATTCCGGCGAAATCATCAGCAAGGCGTGAATCTGCGCCATCGTGCGGTTAATACCCCACTGCGTCGCCAACGTACCCCAAGTTTGAATGAATTTATCTTTTGCCTCCGCGAATTCCATACGCCAAATGTACACGTAGTTTTTATATTTTCAATAATTATTGAAAATATAAAAATAATCACCTCCCGGGCCGGTAGCTATCTATTTTAAGTCCTTATCATCGCCATTATAGCATACTACTAATTCAGCCCTTAGACTATAAGTATGATATACTACTATTTATCTTAGCCGAAATTGTAACGACCATTTCAACCGTACTATGAAAATATTTTTTACCGCATGCACCCTTCTACTTTCCCTCACAACCTATAGTCAGTCCATTAAAAACTTTCACCTGAACTTTGCCTTAGGCGCAGGAATTCCTCCAGGTGTAGCGAGCGAATCGGGCTTTCTGGTTGCGGTTGAACCTAAATTCGGTTTGGGGAAAAACCTCGATATTGGGTTGCGGTACGAATCGGCTACCATGAAACGAGGCACTATCAGTCCGGGTTATTCTCAAAATGCCGGCGAAAGCCAGGCTACTCAATCGCTACTGCTAACGACTGCCATCACTGCTAATGGTAAAACTGTGAGACCGTTTTTCGGAATTGGCTGTGGCTTGTACTTTTTAGAATACACAAACGTGTCAGGTTCAAGTCAGTACACCTACTATGGTGATAAAACTGGCAAAAGCGTGATTGGCACCGTCATCAGAGGTGGCGTTAAGCTGAAGCGACTTGTCCTCAACGTCGATTATAATCTTGTTCCAGCCACTGATGCGTACCTGTACTCCTCTTATTTCGGTGGCTCAAGCAGCTCAGCACAGGTAGTAAACAGTTACTGGGGACTGAAGGTAGGCATTGAGCTCGCCGGCTTACGGTACTAACGCAGCCTGGATTAGAAAAGCCGGGGCATGCAACAGCTCCTTTGTAATTACCGGTTAAGGATAGTCTTTCAATGCTTTTGCGGGCCACATGAAGTAATATCGGACAAAATAGAGAGATAATAGAGTGCGTTAGAGGTGTGTCGTCGTCTGTTTGTAAACGAATTGTTACCTTTGAAAAGGCTACATCCACCCGCCTGAAAACACGGCTTTCCGTTCAACCCGAATGCTTCATCCACCTTTTGTTGAACTTACCGATCACCTTCGTCAACGCCTTCAGGAACCCCTACCGGGTGAAGCCGCCCACCGATTGATGGCCTCGTCGGCCCGAACTAAACTGGGTATCAAGCCCAATGAACGTACCCGACGTAGTGCAGTACTTATTCTTTTCTACCCTTATCAGCAGCAGATCTTTCTACCGCTCATTTTGCGCCCGCAATACGATGGTGTGCACGCCGGACAGATGGCGTTTCCGGGTGGCCGCGTAGAACGTACCGACCGTGACCTGACGCAGACGGCGCTACGCGAAGCCCAGGAAGAAATTGGTATCAAAGTGCAGGATGTGACAGTATTGGGGCTTCTGACCGAGCTATTTATCCCTCCCAGCAATTTCTACGTACAGCCTGTGGTGGGGATGCTCAACGCCCGTCCCGATTTTTACCCTGACCCACGCGAAGTAGACGCCGTTGTCGAGGTAAATCTGGCTACGCTGTTGGATAAAACCATTGTTGGTGACAGCCAGATCGAGGTACGTGGCGTTACAGTCGATGCCCCCTATTACGACATCGAGGGGCACCGCGTTTGGGGCGCCACCGCTATGATGATCGCCGAATTACTGGAAGTAATGAAATAGGTTTGCTGTTTGACGTTGCTTCGCTAACGCACTAAATACGTGGATTAGCAGCGCAACGTCAAACAGCAAACCACAAACTCATTTCACCTCATACAATCGCCGAATGACGTCTTGCTGGTTTTTAATGAAGATCCCTCGCTCCGGCGACTCAGCCAGGAGGGTATTGGGCGGATAATAACTATGCTGGGCGTAGCTATCGGCATACAACTCGAAGCGTTGGCGCGACAGCAGGTTCGAGGGGCCCGTGCGCTGGCGATACTGACGCAGAGCGGCGAGATCAATGTCGGCGTTGGCAACCATGCTTTCGCCATACCCCGCTTCGGCCAGCACCAGCCCCTTGTAATCAACTACTTTGGAGCCCGCATCGGACGAGCCGAAAGGAATGGAAATACCCGACATCCCTGCGGAGTTGGCCGACACAATGTAGCCCATATTCTCGATGGCGCGGGCCATCTTACCCACGTTCTTCTGAGTCAGCATCGGGCTGCCAATCTCGGAAGTCGAATGCAGAAATACCTCGGCGCCACGCATAGCCAGGCAACGCGCTACTTCCGGATACAGAATTTCATCGGAAGCGATGCAGGCCAGGTTACCAATATTGGTCTTAGCCACGGGGAAGATGGCGTCGTAACCATATGCTTCCAGGTAATACGCCCAAACGTCGTGAGGCGTAGGGCTGTACATCGAGTTCAGGCGGCGGTAGCGCAAAATAACGTCGCCACTTGGGCTCAGGATGAAGCTGGTCTGAAAATACAGATCCGGGAAAAAGGGGTCCTGCTCATAGGCATTACCTGAAAAGTAAATCTTGTGTTTTTGCACCATTGCTCCTAGTGCCTCGTAAATACGGCCATCGAGCTCGAGGGCCGCTTTATCGCGCCACTCTACCAGACTTTCGCCCATTGGGAAACCCGTCAGGAAATACTCAGGAACAACAACCAGCAGCGTATCACGACCAGTAAAATTGATCGATGCTTCGATCTGTTTATCAATTCGATCGATAGAGGCCAGCATGATCGCTTCGGCTTCTTCGCGGGTGGTAGCGTTGTTTACGGTTTGACATGTTAGCTGGAGCGCAAGGGCTTTATACATAAGTGAATAGGATGGATGGGAGCTTAACTAAATGACTAAAGGGCCAAATTACAAAGTTCGACCTGATTTCTGCGTTAACTTTCCGGCATGAACTTCATCAACGACCGCGCCTTCGCCCAGCAACTCGATCAGGCAGATCCACTCCGATCGTACCGCGACCAGTTCCATATTCCGCAACGAAACGGACAGCCGCTCATTTATTTCTGCGGTAATTCGCTTGGCCTGCAGCCCAAAGCGGCCCGCACCGCGCTTGACCACGAGTTGGCCATCTGGCAGAATCTGGCCGTTGAAGGCTGGTTCGAGCACGACGACACCCTACAGAACGAGCCGTGGCTGGCTATTCATGAGCGCAGTAAACCCGCGCTGGCCCATATCGTGGGCGGTACCGAAGCCGAGGTGTGCGCCATGAATAACTTGACCGTCAACATGCACCTGCTGCTGACCTCCTTCTACCAGCCCGACCAAACCTCGAAACGCACCAAACTGCTCACCATCAGCGGCGATTTTCCGTCTGACCAGTATGCGCTGGAAACTCACATTCGAAGTCGTGGTCTCGACCCGGCCGAGATACTCATTGAGGTGAGTCCGCGAGAGGGAGAAGAAACCTGGCAGATGGCCGACCTACTAGACGCCATAACTATTCACGGAGATGAACTAGCCTTAATACTCCTTAGCGGCGTCCATTACTATACAGGTCAGTTGTTTGACATGGCCACTATTGCCCGACTGGCGCAACACCACAATGTCCCCGTGGGGTTCGATCTGGCCCATGCAGTAGGCAACGTACCACTCCAGCTGCATAACTGGGGCGTCGATTTTGCCTTTTGGTGTTCTTATAAATACCTCAACTCAGGACCGGGTGGTGTGTCGGGCATCTTCGTTCACGAAAAACATCATGCATCGGCCAACGTACCCAGGCTGGCAGGCTGGTGGGGTTACGACCAGGCACGCCGGTTTGAGATGACAAAAGGTTTTGTACCTATGCCGGGGGCAGATGGGTGGCAGGTGAGTACGCCCACTGTGCTGGCTATGGCGGTGCACAATGCCGCCGTTCAGCTTACCGCCAGTGCTGGTATGGCAGCACTACGGCAAAAAAGCGAGCAACTTACCGCCTACCTGCATTTCCTGGTGGGTGATCAGGTACGTGTCATCACGCCCGCTGACCCCGCTCAACGCGGTTGTCAGCTCTCGTTGTTGATACCGTCGAACGGAAAAACAGTATTCGGGCAACTCACCGAAGAAGGAATCATTGGCGACTGGCGCGAACCAAACTGTATTCGACTGGCTCCCACGCCCTTATACAATACCTTCGAGGAGGTTTGGCAGGTAGGCAATGCATTACACCGGTTGCTGACTATCGGTTGACGCTTCTGCACCAGGCAGTGTGTCGCCAAGGCGTTCTTTGGCGGCGAGGCTAAGTCCGTAGAAAATTTGTTTCAACCCACGCTCAATTTCCTCCCATCCTTCGTCGGTACTTATATCAATACCCAGTGTCTTTCGTTTGTCCTGCCCCATTAACGTCAACTGGGTCATTCCACTCATCATGATAGCGGCAATACCACGACTGTCTGGGCTCTGTACAAGATCGCTTAACCTGGCTATGATTGTACGCTGCTGCTCCTCTTTTTGAGCAACAAATGGATTCAGCATGCCGGATTGATGAGTTAACAAGTCGTTTCGAAGAAATTCTTTTGCTTGGGGGTTTGCCCGTAGGAGACGGAATTCAGTCAGTATGTAGTTCAGACAAACAGTATAAAAATCATCTGTCGACACGCCAACCAACTCATCATAATCAATAGGGGGAGCAAATATCACCGGTTTATACTTTTCGTAATAAGCCGTAACGAGGCCTTCTAATCCACCAAAATAACGGTAAATCAAAATCTTGTTGACTTTAGCCCGTTGGGCTACTCGGTTAATTCGTACTTTATCAAATCCACCCTCGGTTATTAATTCATGGACCGCATCAATTAGTCGTTGCTCGGTTTGTATTCTATCGCGCGTCATATTGGGAAAGCCAATGTATCACTGAGCCTAATACGTTATAAATGCAGTGTTACTATAGCTAAACATAACAATAAGGTTAGTGTGTTCAATTATTTGTTTATAAAACGGGCATTTCTGACTAGCCCGTCGCGTTTGGTTCGTTTCAGAGGAGATCGCCTAAACAACTCACGGAAAAGCTCTTCGGTGATTTCTTCCCAGTCATTTTTTTTTATAGTAGCCAACTCAGGAGACAACTTAAAATCGGGCGTCTTGTGCGGTTTGGCAAAGCGATTCCAGGGGCAAACATCCTGACAGATGTCACAGCCAAAAACCCAGTTGTCGAATTTCCCTTTCACTTCCTGTGGAATGGCCTCTTTCAGCTCAATCGTATAATAGGAAATACAGCGGCTACCGTCTACTACATAGGGGGCTACAATAGCATCGGTCGGGCAAGCGTCGATACAGCGGGTGCAGGTACCGCAATGATCAGTGGTGGGGCCATCGGGGTCTAGTTCCAGATCGAGGATCAGTTCGCCGATGAAGAAGAAGCTGCCCATCTTCCGATTCAGCAGGTTCGAGTGCTTACCTACCCAACCCAGCCCCGATTTAGCGGCCCAGGCTTTATCCATCACGGGCGCGGAATCGACAAAAGCCCGGCCCCCTACTTCGCCAATCTCGGTGTGAATGAACGTGAGCAGGTCTTTCAGCTTGTCTTTCAGCACAAAGTGGTAATCGGTGCCGTAGGCGTATTTCGAGACTTTAAGGTGTTCGTCATCGTCGGGCAGCCGATTCTCCGGCTCATCGCCAGGGTAGTAATTCAGCAGCACCGATACCACCGATTTGGCATCGTCGACCAGCAGCCGGGGATCAAGCCGTTTATCGAAATGGTTGGCCATGTAGCCCATCTGCCCATGCATGTTGCGGGTTAGCCAGGCTTCCAGCCGGGGGGCCTCTTCAGCCAGGAAATCGGCTTTCGCGATACCACAGAAGTCGAATCCCAGTTCGAGGGCCTTTGCCTTTATCTTCTGTGCGTTGGTTAGCATACAGCTATAATGTTTCCCAATCGGTATAGGTTTCGACGAAGCGCAAATGAGCCACAAATACCGGCCTGCCAGCTCAACTGGTAGACTCCTGACCAAGGCCTATGGCTGACTATGTCGCTTGTCTGGCCAACGCCTAACTGGAACGTACCTGAACGAGCAACGCCCGGTCCTGTTTTATCAGTGGCCGGGCGTTGCTCGTTCAGGTACGTTCCAGTTAGGCGTTGGCCACCTGCGGTTCGTCACCTGGTTTTTCGGGCGAATCGTCTTTGCGTTTACGGAGCGCCTCGAGTCCCTTTTTGCCGTAGGCCAGCCTGGTGATTCCTATATAAAGTACGGGCACCACGAAAATTGCCAGCGTGGTAGCGGCCAGCATGCCACCCAGCACCGTACGCCCAATAGTTGCCCGGGCTACACCACCCGCGCCGGTAGCCAGCGCCAGCGGGAACACCCCCAGAATAAAGGCCAGCGAGGTCATCAGGATAGGGCGAAGCCGCAACCGCACCGCTTCCAGCGTCGATTCGAGTAGCTCCTCCCCTTTGTCGACACGCTCTTTGGCAAATTCAACAATCAAAATTGCGTTTTTCGCCGCCAGACCAATCAACGTAATCAGACCAATTTGCGCGTATACGTTGTTGGTCAGGTACGGAAATAAGGTTAGCGCCAGAATAGCCCCTAACGCACCGATAGGTACCGATAATAGTACCGAGAAGGGCACCGACCAGCTTTCGTAGAGCGCTGCCAGAAACAAGAACACAAAACCAACCGACAGCATGAAGATGTAGATCGAACTGCTCCCCGCGTTGATCTCTTCGCGACTTAAACCCGAGAAATCGTAGGCGTATCCCGTCGGCAACACCCTATCGGCCACTTCGCGCAACGCATCGTTAGCCTGGCTGCTACTAAAGCCAGGTTTTGCCGCGCCGTTCAGTTCCACCGACCGGAACAAGTTAAAGTGGGAGATCAGCGGGGCATTTTCAATCACGCTGGTTTGAATCAGCGCGCTCATCGGAACCAACTGCCCGGCCTGGTTTCTGACATAATACTGACCCAGATTCTTGATGTCGGTACGGTACATGGTGTCGGCCTGCGCTACCACCCGAAACTTACGTCCATAAATGATGAAGTCATTTACGTACTGGCTCCCCAGAAATGTCTGCATGGTTGTGTAAACCGAACTGACCGACACGCCTAGTTTTTTGCACTTATCCCGGTCGACATCCACCCGGTAGGCTGGGGATTTGGCGGTGAAGTAGGTGAAGATCCGACCAATCTCGGGGCGCTTGCTGGCCTCGGCGATGAAATTCTGGACTACCCCGTCGAAAGCCCGCACGTCGTCGTTGGTTTCTCGCTGCTGAATTTCGAACGTGAAACCCGACGACTGTCCGAGACCCGGGATGGCGGGCGGTTGCAACACCTGCGGTCGGGCGTCATTCAGGCCAGCCAGTGCCTGTTGGAGTTTCACCACCAGCGAATCGGCCTGCATGTTTCGTTCCTTTCGTTCTTCCCACGGCTTCAGTTGCATAAATACAGTACCGCTGTTCGATTTCGAAGCAAACGTCACGGCGTTCAAGCCCCCCAACGCGGCGAAGTGATTCACGTAGGGCTGCTTCTTCAAAATGTCCATGATCTGGTTCAGCACCTCCAGACTTCGGGTGGTCGAAGCCGCCTCCGGTATTTCGTAGGTGACAATCAACCGGCCTTCATCTTCCGTTGGAATAAAGCCGGTCGGTTTGGCGCGGAATAGCAGCCCGGTACCTATATAGAGTACCACTAACCCTACGATAACAAGCGGGGTGGCTTTGATCAGGCGGTTTACGCTATTCGAGTACGCGTTGGTAACCCGCTCGAACCATTGGTTGAACTTGTAGAAGAACTTGTTCAGGCCAGTCGATTTCTCATCGATATGCATCGGCTTCAGCATCAGCGTACAGAGCGCCGGCGTGAGCGACAGGGCCACAAACGCCGAGATCAGCACCGATACCGCAATGGTAATGGCAAACTGCTGGTACAATCGTCCGACGATGCCGGGAATAAAGCCAACGGGTACGAATACCGCCGCCAGAATCAGGGCAATAGCAATAACGGGGGCCGAAATCTCACGCATCGCCTCTCGGGTAGCCTCTTTCGGCGACTGCCCCTTGTCGAGATTTACCTGCACGGCTTCTACCACCACAATGGCATCATCGACCACAATACCAATGGCCAACACGAAGGCAAAGAGCGTCAACGTGTTGATGGTAAAGCCAAGCGGGACAAACAGAGCGAACGTACCCACGATCGATACCGGAATAGCCAGCAACGTGATGAGCGTAGCCCGCCAGCTTTGCAGAAAGAGGAATACGACCAGAATTACCAGCACCAGCGCCTCGAGCAGCGTTTTTACTACTTCGGAAATCGACACCTGAATAACTGACACCGACTCAAACGGCACTACATATTCAATGTCTTTCGGAAAGGTCTTTTTCAGGTTATCCATCGCCGCGTACACCCCTTTCGCTGTAGCCAGTGCGTTACTACCCGGCAACTGATATACGAGCAGATACGATGCCCGCTTTCCATCGACAAACGAGTTGCTGGCATACGAGAACTTACCCAGTTGCACCCGGGCCACATCTTCCAGCCGAACCAGTGAGCCCGAACCGGGATCGCTCCGAACGATGATTTTGCGGAACTCCTCTTCTTTACTCAACCGGCTGTTGGTAAACACGGAATATTCAAATGCCTGAGAACCGGGTTGCGGAGGAGCGCCGACTGAACCACCGGCCACCTGTAAGTTTTGCTCCTGCAACGCCGCCACCACCTGATCGGGGGTCATACCCAGTTGCGCCAGTCGGTCGGGTTTGAGCCAGATACGCATACTGAAGTCGTCGGCCCGGCTGAAGATATCCCCTACGCCAGGCACCCGCAGCAGCGCATCGCGGATATATATATTGGTATAGTTATCGAGGAACGACACGTTGTGCGTGCCCTTAGGCGAATAGATTGCGACCAGCATAAACAGTGACGGATTCCGCTTCCGTACAACTACACCCAGGCGCGTTACCTCCTGCGGTAGCTGTGGCTGGGCAATCCCTACGCGGTTCTGCACGTCGAGCGCCGCAATGTTCACGTCGGTGCCCACCTTGAAGGTCACGTTCATGCTCATGCGACCGTCATTGGTAGCGTTAGTCTGCACGTAGTCCATGCCGGGTGTACCATTCACCTGCGTTTCAATGGGCGTCGCTACTGTCTGCTCAACAGTTTGGGCATCGGCACCGGTATACGTACCTGTAACCTGCACCACGGGAGGCGTAATGTCGGGGTACTGGCTGACCGGAAGGCTAAGCAAGGCCAGTACGCCCAGCGCTACAATGACAATCGAGGCGACAATGGCGGTAACGGGCCGGTTTATGAATATGTCTGCAAACATGATTTTTTTGTTTCACCGAACGTTGACCGGTGCAATTGATACCTTGTCGGAGCAATCGTCCGGCAAGGCTATTTAGTTATTGTCACGGGCATGGCCCGGCGTAATTTGCGGCAACGAGCAACGTACCCGGATTAGGCGGAACAAGCACGTGCGCAGGCAAAGCCCAGTGTTTGTCATCTATTTCACTGACGCCTTTACCCTCGCTCCTTCCCGGATTTTCTGGGTGCCTTCGGTGACTACGATCTCGCCTTCGTTGAGGCCGGATTTAACAATCACTTTATCATTGATGCGGGCACCCAGCGTCAGCTTTTTCTGAGTCACCTTGCTGCTGTCGCCCACCACAAACACGAAGTACTCGCTCATTTGCTCGGTCACGGCCTGGTAAGGAATCAGCAGTTGTGACTGGCCGGTGTTGTTCTTCACGCGGATGTTTCCGTTGATACCTACCTTCAACTGCCGGGTTGGGTTCGGAAACGATACCCGAACGCGCAACGTACCTGTTTGCGGATCTACAGCCCGGTCGATAATACGCAACGTACCCGGATACTTATATACGGTACCATCGGTCAGTACGAATGTCAACACTGAGTCGCGGGCGATGTTGGGTTGTTTCTGAATAGCCAGGAAACGCGCAATCGTTGCTTCGTCGGCTTGAATATCAGCGGCAATCGGATTATCGGAAGAAATTGTGTTTAGCGGTACAGAGCCAGGGGCTACCGAAGCACCAAGACGTACCTGCGAGATCCCGATCGTACCGTCGAGCGGCGAATAGATCGTAGTGTATTTCAGGCTTGTGGCGACCTGCCGAATGTTAGCTTCGGCGGCAGCAACCTGCATCTGAGCGGCTTCGAGCGTAGCCGCCGCATTGTCAACGACCTGCCGGGCGATGGCGTCCTGTTGCGCCAGCGTGTTGTACCGGTTAGCATCTTTCTGAGCACGGTTAAGATTAGCCTTCTGCACATTCAGGTTAGCTACCGCCTGATCATAGCCCGCACGGTATTGCTGCGGATCAATTGTGTAGAGCTTTTGGCCTTTACGAACCACCTGCCCGTCCTGAAAGAATATACCGGTGATATTACCAGCCACCTGTGGTTGGATATCCACTTCCAGCAGAGCCGTTATTGTGGCCGGGAACTCATCATAGTAGGTAGCATTACCCCTGGTTGCCTTAATGGCCGTAACGGGAGTAGGTGGCGGTGGTGCCTGCGCCTTATCGTCTGTTTTGCCGCCACAGGCAGCAAGCAGACCAACAATACCGGCCAGAATCAGGGTGTTTATACTGTTTTTCATGTCGTTGAATTTGTGGACTTAGTAGGTGATTTGGCCAAGCGCGCGCTGCACATCCAGCTTACTGATGATGACGGAATATAGCGCGTTGAACACATTCAGCCGGGCGGTTTGCAAATCAGCCTGCGCAATGGTTACGTCTAGGTACGTTCGGATACCCGACCGGTATTGCAAGTCGACAATACGGTACACATCCTGGGCCAGGGTCTGATTCTCGCGCAGGGCTTCATACGTAGCCAGATTACCTTTATAGGTAGCCAGCGCCTGTGCATATTCGGCATCGACCGCGCTGGTCAGGCCAACCAGATCCCATTGCAATCGTTTTACCTGCAACTCGGCAAGGCGCGTTTGCTGAATACGCCGCCCTCCCTGAAAAATTGGAAAAATAACTGACAGGCCAATGAGCGAGTTAGGAAAGCTCTGGTTGTATAATTGGGGAAATACGTTGTTCTGATACAGCAAATTGTAATTGGCGTTGGCATTCACCGTGGGCAAATACGACCAGCGGTTGTAGCGTACGTTGGCCTCCAGTAACTGTCCCTGCGTTTCCAGCAGCTTGTACTCGATACGCGCTTTTGGATTGGCAAGCAGCGTGGTGTCCAGGAGTACGTCGTTCGCCAGTTGAAGTGTATCGTAAGTCAGGGTCAGCTGCGAGGTGGGTGGATACCCCATCAGTTGCTTCAGCACCTGTGCTTTTGCGCCTACCAGTTCCTGATACTGTTTTCGTTGCGCCAGGGTATTGTTCAGCGCAATTTTGGCCCGTTGCGGATCGGTCCGGTCAACGACACCACTCTGATATTGATTGTTGGCATCCTGCAGGCTGCGTTGCAGTCGGCCGATGTCTTCATTCAGAATCTCGATCTGCCGCTGGGTCAGAATGACATCATAGAACGCCTTACTAACATTTACGGTTACATCGATCTTATCATTAACCGTTGTCTGAGCAGCCTGTAATCGGTAGGTATCGGCCGTGCGGCTTGCGAGAAGCACGTCCCGATTGAATAAACTCTGACTGAGTGAAAAGGAAACAGTCGACGTATTTTGCGCTCCCAATGCCACCGGACGTCGTTCGCCCGTTGTCGCATCAGGAATGAGCGTGACGGGTAGTTTCAGGTAATGAAGCAGGTTATAGCTGCTATTGAGCTGCGGATACCAGGCCGCCAGCGCACTTTTCACCGTCCGGTCGGCCACCTCCTGATCGATCAGGCGTTGACGGATCGCCGGATTGTTAGCCAGTGCATACTGTATGCAATCGGTGAGGTAAACTGATTTCCCCTGCAAGTCGGGAGGCGTCTGACCGTGAGTGCGGACAGAAAATAAGATAATTAATCCTACACAAAATACAAAACAACTGATTTTCATAACGTTATGAGCAGCAATCACACTTCTTTTGATAGATAGTCAACAGAGTGTACTACCGAAAAAACTCCCCTAATTCGAATTTGTTTTGCACGAATAAGGACCTTTGTGTCATGTCCCAATCCGATTCATTACGCATTGAACCTGTGTACCCCACTCAGGCAGTCGACTTATCTGCGTTAATTCATCGTATCTACCCGCAGTACTTCACGTATCTCTGGGACGATGCCGGGGCCTGGTACCTCGACTACGCCTACAATTCATCGAAACTCAGGTCGGAACTGGACGATCCATCGGTGCGCTACTTTTGGGCCGTCTGGGATAGTCGGCGCATTGGCTATCTAAAACTGAACCTGGACAAGGCATTGCCCGCCACTCAGGAAGCAGGCGGCCTTGAAATTGAACGCATCTACCTGTTGCGTGAAGCCGCTAGCCAGGGAATAGGTACGTTACTCATCAACCACGCTGAGGCCGTTGCCCGTCAGTTACATAGACGTTATGTCTGGCTCCACGCCATGGACAGCAGTCACGAGTCGATGGCTTTTTATCGGAAACGGGGGTTCGAGCAGGTGGGCGAAACGGTATTACCTTTCGAGCAAATGAAGCCTGTTTATCGCCGAATGTGGCAGTTGAGAAAGCAGCTAGCCTGAACCCCACGCTCAGTAAGTTCAAACTAAATTGGGTATGAGACAGATATGCACCTCAATCAGCGTATATTTCTGCTCGCAGGGTGCCCCAAAAAATGGCGTGACTTTTGCCGGGGCTTATCTTCTCAAGCCTATTTGCCGGGTTTACGCTTCGCCAGACCCTTATTGGTACGTTGCCGGGCTCCATACTGTTTTGCGGGTTACCAGCGTAGTTTGGCTGGCAGGCAGGAAAGCCAATTAGAAGGGCTATTGTTTAGGTAAGTTTGCAAAAAAATATAATGCCTTGTAGTAGAGCATCTATACAGCCCATTACCAGTTCATTATGGATACGGTTATGGGTCAAAAGCAGCTTAACAATCAGACCGTTGCCTAAAATCTTTCGGTAAGTAAACCTTGATTTAAGTTAGTGTAGTTGTATTTTGCCAACGAAACAAAAATAAACTGTACGTATGCACAGACTTATCCGACTTATGGCGGGCGTTGCGTTCCTCTATGCGGGTACGGCGTCCACCTATGCACAGCAAGCCGACACTGTGCGCCGTAACCAGGCCACAGACCGCTATGCTCCGCGTGAGAGAATCTTCGATCTCGGGAAAAAGGGTTACACAGACACTGTCCAGCGGGCCAGTTTCAAAAATCAGTACGCCAACCTGACTGAACTGGAAGATTGCGACACAACTCTTCAAACGTTTGCCCTGGTACGCCGTATCTCGCCCTGGCGCATCGGTGCCTTTATTGGTCCGGCTTTCGCGTATTGCGGTAGCTTCGACGCCACGTTTGGTCCAAACAAGCGTGACAATTCCCTGTATAACGGTACAGGTATTAACACAACGTTCAATGCAGACTATTTCTTCTCTCGGCCTGAGCGTAAGCTCAAATTAGGTCTTAGCGCAGCATTAGGCTACCAGAACTTCTATACTCGGGATGTCTGGAAATCCGATTTTGTCAACCTGGCAGGTATTCGTGGCATCCCGGCTGACCGGGTATCTCTCCGCAACAAACCACAGGAAGACTTCTTCTTAACAATTGGTCCTGTTCTGTCGTGGGAAATCGGTCGTCGTAGAAACCCGATCACTACAGGTACGTTTATCGAAGCCGCCGTTCGCGGTGGTCTCTACCGGACCGAGTCAGCTTTCCTTGGTGCAACAGCCCCTTCAGGCCCAGCTCCTGCCGTTGAGCAGGTGATTCGAATCGTTGAACCAAGCAACAAGTTGATGCACCTTGGTGCCAACGCGTCATTAGGTATCTTCTTCCCACTGCGCAACAACTGGCACTTAGGCGTTCAGGCGCAGGGGTATTATACCAAGCTTGATTACCTGATCATCGATGGTGGTAATACCACACCGGCACTAGCCAACAACTTCTTTGATTTCCAGCGTTTACACGGTGGTTTCTCAGCCGGTGTTGCCGTACGGAAAGGGTTCATTCAGAAACGTCTGATCCCAAAAGCACCAACGTTCTGCCCTACTTGCGACTCTATCCCAGCGCTGACGCTGAGCTTCCGCAATACGCCACTCAACGGTCTGACGTTACTTGCTGACAGCATTCCTGATAACGTGTCTGCTCCTTCAATTAGCTGGAAAAGCACAACGCCTAACGCACGTAATGAAACGTTTACAGCTCGCCTGTATTACCGTGCCGACACGGCTACCACAACAGGTACGCCTGCTGGCGATCAGGTGATCGCTCAGGTTGTTGATACGAAAGACACGACGCTGACATTCCCATCGCAATACCTGCAGAATGGTAAGCCAACCCGTGGTTTCTACTACGTAACGGTTCACAACCACCAGACTGCGCCTTGCGGCGATTGTATGAGTGAAGTGGCTACGTCGAGCTTTGCCGTACTGGATGGCCCACGTGTGCCAACGAACCCACTAGCCGGTCCTTGCGAGTACCGTCACAAGCTGGAGCGTCTGGAAGTGTACTACCGCAACCCGTATACACGTGAAGTAGCGAATGTCTGCTACTGTAACGGTCAGATTACGTCGGTTGGCGACACAACGACTCGTCTGCGCTACCGTACGCTGAACCGTCGCCTGGCTAGTCAGCCGTTCGAGTTCGATACGACTACGCTGATTCTGAATCTGAACGAACTGCCTGGCGACCTGGCACGTACGCTACAGCAGGAGAAGTCGCAGATCGAAAGTGGCCGCGCTATCCGCTTCAAGAACCGTCGGGTACGCCCACAAGTACAGTACTTCCGCGCTGTGTTTAGTGTAACGCAACTCCCATGCAACGGTCAGCCAGAGCGTGTAGTTGGTCAGTTCAACACGATCATCAGCGACAACACCTACTCGATAACTGATCTTAAGCCGCTGACTCCTCAGCAGTATCAGAAACTGATCACGCCGCCTGCACCAGCAAGACGTCGTCGGTAGAGTAATCGATAATCTATAGTAATGCGAAAAGCCGGGTCAAACGATCCGGCTTTTTGCCTATTAATGAGTTGGTAATCAGTTTTCGTTTTTAGCCTGGCCAGCTGTACCTATTACATCACTGTAAATGAAGCAATGGCTGCGTACTGCTTGTAGCGTTCCGTTTTCCCCGATTTCTGTTTAGCAAATACATACAAGGTCTGGGTGCCACGGCGGGGTAGCGTAACATTCAGTTGGTAAGTGTCACCCGACCGGCTGACACTGTGTGGCACCTGCGAATGCGACGACCCGCCCCGGCTTCCGGCAGCACACCAGAACTCTACGTTTTCTTCATTGGTCAGGTTCAGCGTTACACCTCCATTGGCACGAAGCAGCCCTTGCTTCGGAAAATAAGGACTAAAGCCAAGGTTGAAGTAAGCATCATAGTACTTTGGAAAGCGGTCGAAATCCGGTTTACTAACCGCCCGCGACAACAACTGCCAGCGCGAGTCGGTCGGAAAGTGCTGAGAAATAAACGCTTGTGGGTCGGTCAGGAAGTAAAAGTCGTTACCCTGTCCTTTTTGAGCCGTAGTGCTGGCCCAAGTGATGTCGACCAGATACCAGTCCCCATCCAGCTTTACCGCATTCCACTCGTGGTCGACGCCACCGGTTGGTACACCCGCCTGCGAATCGGTGTAGCGGGCGTAGCCCTTCACCGTGGTGTTCTCTACGCCTGCCTGGGTGAGCAAGTGCTTATACAGCAACGCAAAGCCCGAACAGACCGCGCGCCGACTTTGCAAAATCCTGGTGGCGTACTGCACTTCCGATGTATAATGCCCACCCGTGTACACGCCTCCGTCGTATCGTACATGCGACACAATCCAGGCGTAGATCGACCGGGCTTTAGCCAGGTCTGACCGAGCGGGGGCTGTCAGGTACTCACTCAGGGATTTCAAACTCTTCGTATACGCCTCTGGTGTCCGTCGTGCATACGTATCAATCACCTCGTACTCCTGAGGTGCGGCGGTAATCAGGCTAACCGAGTTCGGTTGTAAATGGGGAGTCAGTGCCGTAGTGCCAGTCAGTAGAAGAGCGGCTACAATGGCAGGAAGGGTGTATTTTCGCATACCTCAAGTCAATCACACAACTAATAACCCGGATGCGCTTTCTTTTATTGTTTTCGCTCGTCAGCCAATTGTTCATGATACCCGACACCAACGCCCAGCAAAGCCCTGCCATCGGCGAACGATCACCGATGATTACTTACTCCTTTCGGTTACGCCCCGGTCAGGACTTGAAGGAAGAACTCGACAAAGTTGTTCGTGATCAGCGCATTGCCGCCGGTCTGGTGCTTACCTGCGTGGGTAGCCTGACCGATGCCTCCCTACGGCTGGCGAATCAGGAGAAGGCCGCCACGTACCTGGGGCATTTTGAAATTGTGTCGCTTGTAGGTACCCTATCCACCAAAGGCAGCCATGTTCACCTTTCTGTGTCCGACTCAACAGGGCGTACTATTGGCGGCCACCTCATGACTGGTAACAAAATATACACCACCGCTGAGATCGTCATTGGCATACTGCCTGACCTGCTTTACACCCGAGAGCCTGACCCTGCATTTGGGTACCGCGAACTGGTCATTCGTAAGCAGAAACGTAAATAAACGTACCTAAGCCACTGGTCCTCGCCCACTCTAATCACCGGCTCAGGTCGGCAGTTAGTTCATCGGCAAGCCGGTAACCAGCCAACGCTACCTGACGCTGGGCAATGGGTTTTACCGTGGCTACGTAGTCGGCAGGCAGCACGGTCCCCTCCTGATCGGTACCGGCGGTGAGTGTGTTGCTTCGGTAGGCATTGTCCTGTGCCAGCTGAAAACTCTCTTTCGACCAACTGGCAACGTCTGTTTTTCCCAGTTGAGGTAATCGATCGCGACTCACTGTCTGGCGGGCCAGTACCGCCAGATTCCGGGCCGACTGGAAATCATCTTCGCCCAGAAGCATACCATCCCAGAAGGAGTGCAGGTTGATGGTCTGGCTGCTCATCATCACTTTTATTTTAAATAGGTTACCACCCCGATCACCAGTTGGAAACTGACTGTCAACCAGCGCCGTAGCGTGCAACGGCTGGTGCACATCGCCGGTCAGGTGAAATAACCAGCACAGGGCGATTGCTTTGGCGCTATCAGGTGCGTTACTCCGTAGCACCTGCTTGTTTTGCTCAAAAGCCTGTAGAATAGTTTCGCCCGTTGCCAGGGTCGTGTCGGTACGGGCTATCCCCTCTTTCGGTGCGTATACGTAATTGATGTAATGCCAGGTCGGATGGTCGTAGGCATTGCCTCGTACATCATCGGCCCAACGGGCAGCCAGCATAAACAGGTACAGGTTCCGATCATCCTCAGACAGGCTGGCGTCGTTTAGTTTCGACGCCCAGCGCTGCTGGTACTCGGGATGCTGACGAAGAATAGCCACTACCCGCGCCAGCTCTTTCGGCGACGAAGCCTGCATTTCCTGGTAGGCAATGGCCCCCGTTGCCATGTGCGTGGCTTTATTCCAGGCAAACGTTGGCGTATAGGCAGCCGTGGCTAGCAAAAAACAGGCAGCTAAATAAATTGACGAAATACGGTTCATAGGTATATGCGTTGACAAAATTCCGTTGCCGTAGCCATTAGAGCAGGCTTATTACAGCAACGTACCCGCAAAAATAGCTGGATACACCCATCAATAACAGATCATAGGTTCACAAACATCTCGTCCGACGCTACACCTTAACCGTTTCGGGCTGATTAACCACGGCTAGCTGAAACACGTCAGGGCGCGCATAATGCCCTACGCAATCAAAATCCAGCTTGCTTTTTATCAGGTCTTCAAAATTCAGCTCGGCCGTTAATAGCCCTTCCTGATCCCACAGTGGGCCAGCTAGAATATCGCCCATCGGCGAGATGATCACACTCCCACCCCGGCTCATCACTTTGGGTTCATCCACCAATTCGGCCTGGTAACGCTCGGGGTAGTGCGCTTTTGTCACATATTGATTGCTGGACAATACAAAGCAACGGCCTTCCAATGCCACATGTTGCATTGTCGATTGCCAGGCCGGACGGGCATCGGCAGTGGGAGCCAGATAAATCTCTACACCCTTCTGGTACATGGCCGTTCGGGCAAGCGGCATATAGTTTTCCCAACAAATGAGCCCGCCCAACGTACCCAGTTCCGTATCGAAGCTGACCAGTGAATCGCCGTCGCTCTGGCCCCAGATGAACCGTTCGAGGCCGGTCGGTTTCAGCTTGCGGTGTTTGCCCAGCAACGTACCATCCTTACCAAAATAGAGAAGGCTGCAATGCAGTGAGCCACCAACGGATTCACGCTCGGTTACACCCAGGCCAACGAACAGACCCGCCTTTTTGATGGCTTCGCTGATCCGCTGCATTTCGGGCGACCCAACCTCTATACTGTTAGTCCAATAGTCGAGCCACATGGCCCGTCCTTTATCCGAACGTCGCCCAATTACGGCGTCGAATCGTAAGCCACGGGGGTAGCAGGGGATAAATGTCTCCGGAAAAAGCAACAACTGACAACCTTCTTCGACTCCTTTTTCAATCCAGGACAAAACTAAATCGACGCTTTTCTGGAGCTCAAAGAGAGCGGGCGTAGCCTGAACGACGCCGACTTTTACAGTTTTGGGGGGCAGTTGCATTCCGAAAAATACGACGAATGGCCTGTAGTACCCAACTTAGAGGCGGCGTTACCAGTTACTGACTCGCCTGCTCTACCTTCTGGTCCAGTGGAATCGTTTTCACGTCTCGCTCCCGCTCGGTTTGCTCTACGTAAACGGCATGCTCAGCAGGTTCTATCCGTATACCAAAATGGTTGGCATACGCCTGCGTGAATTCGGCCCCAAAGTAGAGAATAGCAGCGGTGTAATAAATCCAGGTCAGCACCACAATCAGCGAACCCGCCGCACCATATGCTGAACTCGTACCGGTGGTATCGATGTATAGGCCAATCACGTATCGCCCCAGCATAAACAGCAGAGCGGTAAATAAAGAACCCCACCGCACATCTTTCCAGCCAATTTTAGCATCGGGCAGCACTTTAAAAATTACCGCAAATAGCACCGTAATGACGGTTGTACTGATCATAAAGTTGATGCCACTAATGAGGTACACGCTAAGGCCGGGCAAGAAACGGCCCAGTTGCGCCCCAAGTGCCATTATAAGGCCATTGACTAACAGCGACACTAGTAGCAAGAACCCGAGGCTCACGATAAGCGATGACGACAGCAAGCGATCTTTGATAAGTTTCAGCCAGCCTTTTTCAGGTTTGGCCTTAACCCGCCAGATCAGGTTGATGGAATCCTGAATCTCAACGAATATGGAAGTGGCACCAATCAGTAACGTACCTATGCTGATAAACAGGGCCGTGTTTGTTTTCCCAGACAGCCCCACATTCTTGATCATATCCTGAATCTGTTTGGCTGCTTCGTTACCAACCAGCCCGTTGATCTGTTTGAAAATCTCGCCCTGAATCGCCTCTTCACCCAGAAAAATGCTAGCCAGCGACATGATGAGCACGAGAAGCGGAGCCAGCGAAAAGATAGTATAGTATGCCAGAGCGGCGCTTAGTTTCAAGCCCCGGTCGTCCATAAAGCTATTGCCTGCATCACGCAATACAATCCATGCGTTTGCAAAAAAGCTTTTGTCTGAGTGATCGTCCTTCTGTTGAGTCTTCATCTATGTAGCGAAGTATCGTACAAAGCAGTATATAGTCAGATGGGCGTAGGCGTTTCAACGTACGCCCATGCGACTCCTACACCTTAGGCTACAATGCCTCTTGTCAATGAGATAACCAAACCCACACAAAGTTGTTATCCTTGGCTTGGCTCAAAAAGGCATAACTTTAAGAACCCGTCAAACTTAGCTTTCTTCGCGATACAGTCTAATTGCCAAGTAAATTCTTGAGTAAGCATTTGTGGGGTGCTGAAGCAACATTTTGTATGTTTAACTGCTTACTCGGATCACTCTCTAAAGAAGCGTTTAAAGAGAATTTATAGGATCTATAAAACTGTATATCTCTGAAATAGCTTGACAGATTCAACGCTCTTCAGATTAATAAAATCTGAATGTCTACAGACCCATCTAAAATGGATTAGCTCGCTCCAAAACGTACACACCAAAACAGCTCTGCTAGCCAACAACCTATCGATTTGACGCGAGCTTAAGCAGTAGACAGCCGGTTGGGTCCTGTGCGCATCGAACAGAAAACGCTTCTCAGTCTGTTTATAGCCGTTGGCTAACCGATTCAAAACCGGTTTAGTCGTCCATAAACCGGTTACATACTAGTTATTACCTACGGTTCATCTACGACCAGCGCTCTTGGAATTTAAACCTAGCTGGTTCACGGCTAGTAAGGCCAAGACCTACCCATGAAGCAAGACAGGTAAGGGGGCGGGTAGGCTTCACTGGCCTGGATTGACGGAAGTCTAATTACCGAGTGTATGGGCTGAAAGGATGGCTACCCGGCAAAACGGAAGGATTAACTAGTGTAGGCTACGGCTAGTAGTTGATTGTCAGTAAGCGATGCCCCTTACCCAAACGTTCAGCGAAAGAAGCAAACAAACAGTGATCTTACTGTCTCATGCCAGCGCTTTAGTCGAGAAGTATCGTTTGAAGCGTACCTCCTAAAAAGCCTCCGACCAAATCACCAAAATCCCCTTTTAACCCAGCGATCCTAGCCGGGTAAGTAAACACTAAATATGGCTCCCTGACCGAGCTGGCTCGTGGCCGTGATAGCCCCCCCGTGATTGGTCACCACCTTCTCACAAATGGCCAGCCCGATACCTGTGCCGGCAAACTCGTTTTTGCCGTGCAGGCGCTGAAAGACCTGGAAGATGCGATCCAAATATTTAGCGTCGAAACCCACCCCATTGTCCATCACATCGATCCGGTGGTAGTGGATCGCCACACGGCTGGGATTCACCCCAGCCGGTAAGTCGACAGATTCCACTTGTTGCGCCCAAACCCGAATGAGGGGGGGGGTATCGGCCTGACGAAACTTAAGCGCGTTACTCAGCAGATTCTGGAACAGCTGGCCTAGTTGGGAGGCATCACCAGGTAGCGTAGGTAGCGGCCCCACCTGAATCTGAGCGCCAGTTTGCTGAATCGTCCAGTCCAATGTATTGAGCACGGTGGCGACAATAGTCTGCAGCGAGACGGGGGCACTCTCGTCCCGCTGGTTGGAAATACGCGAGTAATTCAGCAAGTCCCGAATCAGCGTCGACATCCGAGAGGCCGCCGTCTGCATCCGCTCCAGATATATGAATGCTTGGCTGGTTGAATCCGTATAATCCGTTTTCAAAAGATCACCAAACTGCTGAATTTTGCGCAAGGGTTCTTGTAAATCGTGGCTGGCGATGTAGGCAAAGGTTTGCAGGTTGGCATTCGAGCGAACCAGCAGGCCATTGGCTTCGGCTAAGGCCTGGTTCTTAATCGCCATTTCGTGGTTAGCCGCCGCCAACTCGCCTGTGCGCTGTTGCACCTGACTTTCCAAATTCGCTGACAACTGCCGAAGCTGCTCCTCGCTTTGGCTTAGGGCATGCTCAGCGCGGGCCCGTTCCAGGGCCATCCAGGTGCGTTCCGCCGTTTCCTGAACCAGTTCCACTTCATACGGCCTCCAGGAGCGAGCCTGACTACTATATACCGTCAGGGTGGCGACCCACCGCTGTTGCTTAACCAGCGGAACAGCGATGTAAGCTTTAATTTGAGCGCCTAGCCATACCGCTTGTTCGGCCAACGTATGGACGGGATCCAGGGCCACATCGGCAACCACCTGCACCTGACCGGCCTGGTAAGAAGCAGCCGGTTTTACCCCAAAGGTCATCAAGCGAAACACATCCACCCCTACTGGCTGATGGCTGCCATGGCCTCGGTGCATGACCATCTCTTGCCCAATCATCTGGCCAAACTGGACCTGGGTATTAACCAGGTATTTCTCCAGCAACCGGACGGCGGTCGTTTCGATCTCAATCGAATCCGCTAAGGCATGAAGCGCATCACTTAGGGCGAGTAAAAAGGCCTGTTTCTCCTGGCTCTGACGTAGCGCTGTTGTCATCTCATATTCAGCCGTTACGTCCAGGTTTGTTCCCATCAGCTCCACGGGGCGTCCCGTCCGGTCGGCTACCACATGGAAACGGGAGCGAATATGATGGACGCTTTGATCCGGATGGATGACCCGATAACTAAGGCCAAAGGGTACTCCTTCAGCGATACCGGCCAGTACGTCGGCTTCCGTGCGGGTCAAATCGTCGGGATGAATACTGGCCATCTGGGCCTGGGCGACATTGGCTAGATAACCGGGGGCCAGCCCAATAAGCTCAGCTCCCCGGGCATCCAAGTACCCCTCATTGGTGAGCAGGTTCCAACTCCAGGTACCTAGTTGAGCCACATCCAGGGCCAGTTGTAGGCGGGTTTTACTTTGTTGCTGGGATTCCAAGGCCTGTCGGCGGGCGGTGATGTCGTTGTATTGGACCGCAAACTGGTCATTCCCATAAAAAAAGGCTGTCAGTTCCAACCGGCAGTCCAACCCAGGAATGAACTGCTCAACGCGAATCGTTTGCCCGCTATTCATGACCTGCTGGTAGGTATCAAACCATGCTGGCTCAAGACCCGTAAATACATCCCGAGCGGCTTTACCAACGGCCTCTACAGGACTGATACCGGTGATTTTTTCAAACGCCGAGTTCAGCTCCAGGAATCGGCAATCGACCATTTTTCCGGTTTGATCCCGAATGGCTTGACAAAGGGCAAAGCCAGTGTCTATCGTTTCAAAGGGTTGGCCGTCTTCTTGGTGTAACTGGTCCAAGCCTTGCGAGTTGTCTCCAAGCTGATGGCTAGGGGCTGAATCAGTAGGCTCAGCGAGCTGCTGTTTACTCATGTTGATCGGAGAAGGGCACCTGATATCATCCTTAAGCGAAGCCAAAGTTATGCTTAATTGCCTATTTATCTCAAGGAGGTAACTTTAGATTGTCGAGGAGTAAGCAGGCTGGCTTAGCAGCTCAAAAAACGCCCCCTCTATCGCTTAATTACGATAACTTGTTAAAGCTGATACTGGTGTTTTGAGGGAGCGTATGCTACGGCTAGTAGTTGACAGTTGTTGAAACAAGCAGTGCCTTAAAATACCCGCTCACAATCAGCATCTCCTTTTCAGTCTCTGATTGAGTTAGTGATCCACACGATGGGTGTTTAACTACTCGCTTCCTGATTGTCAAGTGACTGCGACGTTTCACATAACCTGCTGAACACACGAAATTTGCACTATCCCTGGATGGGTTATGGACGAATTGTTATGTTAATGAACTATTCCGAGATATAGCCGATGACATCCCTCAGGCTAGGTTTTCTCGTCCGTAAAAGAGTCTACAGTGTGTTCGCCTGTTCAAGCGTTTTTGAGGCATGCGGCTTACTTACCGCAACTGCGGAGCTAATTGACAAACTCGTTAGCCAGCCATACCCTAAATTTCGTGCAGCTTTGGGGTATGGCCCATCCCCTTACTAATAATTTTCGTACACGAACCGTGTAGTTTGACCGCGTAAATATCTCTCCACTAGAAGGCCATCCTGGTAGGTGTTGGTTGTCACATAAGTTTCGGTGTAAGCATCCGAAGGGTAGGGGCCGGTAAGTTGATCGGATATCGAGTATGTATCAAGAACAAAATTGTTAGGACTGTTACTAGCCCCTCCCCCTCCGAAGAGTCGATACACTACACTTGGTATGCTATAGTACGGATTAGCTCCCTGGTCATAGACATAAGTAGCTTTTCTCCGAGACGAAACGGGTGGAGTTGGCCTACGGGCGTCAATTAAGGTTTGTACAACAGTTGTGATGTTATTCCTAGCGTCAAACTCATATATATACGTGTTGGTCGACGATAAACTGCCATTGGCGTAAGATTCAGAGATTTGACTAGAGACCCGATTTTGGGAATCGTAAAGGAAGGTCGTGATAGATTCGCCATTTGAGGTAGCTCCGCTACTGTGCGATATGGTCTTTATGCGCCCCATGGCGTCATACTGATATTGATAGGTGAATGCTAATCCAGAGATGACACCAGGCTCATCGGTGATTACTTCTTTATCCAGCCGTCCCTGATTGTCATAGGTAATCACAGAGCTCGTTCGAAGTATTTTGACATTATTCACCTGCCCTCCCATTGCTGTTCTCACCAAACGCCCTGATCCGTCATAGGTGAACTCAGTTATATCGGTACCTGATGAAATGCTCTTCAATCGCGTCTTGTAGGGGTTGATTACAGGGAGACCCCGGTGGTCAAGGCAGGAGAAGAGGTTTACGCAGATGCAAAGCAGCAGCAACGGTTTTAGTAAAGAATTCATAAATTGTTGGAGGAAATGATGTGTACAAGTCTACCCGTTATTAGGTATACTCCACTAAAGATATAGACTCAGATAATTATCATCGACGGTCCATAATTAATCTTTATTGATTGGCCGAACAGCTACAGTTTTAGAGTTGGACATTATGCCATTGACTAATGAGGTACGTTCTTGGCTATACGCAAGTCTAGTGGTAGACTTACGGGGCATGCTATCACTCAAATGTGAGGTAAAAAGTGCTTGTTGGTTTACTAGATTATCAGGCAATACTTAACGACCTTTTACTCCAGTAGGAGTTGGGCAGATCAATACCCTAAAGTGGGTTAATTTCCCCTTATCTAATAGTTTAAATAGGTTCTATGAAGGGTGTTAGATGCTCCTATTCATGCAAATGGCTTGAGCAGGGTCTGGCTGACAGGCTAAACACTTGATAGTGAGTGGCTTTTTTGTTGTTGTGCAATGTACCTGTGGACAGATTAACGTGATTATTATCAAGCTATTCTAGGGAGACGCACTGTATAAAGCCAGCTATGTTAACATAGACGGATTCAGTAAGCGGGATAGCTCTTCGAACTACACGCAACTGGCTGCGACTCGTGTATGCTGTCTCAAAAAACGAGCGTATTTGCGAGACAATGATTGGTCATAAGGATCTCTGTCAATCACTTTTCACAATAAGCTCATTCCTTTTTCTTACAGGCTCAAATTGGTATTTACTCCCGGCTTCTCTACAAGCTCTAGTTGGCAAATTAGAGACATTAATTTTTAATATCTGTCAAACGCCATCAGTCGCGTACGACCAGGAGACTTTTATAATAAGCTCACTTGACTGTTACATGGTTAGTCAATAAGGTAATCGTACTGAAGAAATAACCAACTAGTCCACTTACTGAAGTTTGCCCTGATCGATTTTAGCGGTCACCCCTTCGCCCTTTTTCAGTTGTATTCGCTTTTCTCCTAGCGTGAACTGGCAATCTTTCCAGGCCATAATCAGTAAATTAGCCGTTTTTCCGTTGATCGTACCGTTTACCCTCACGCCCAATACCGAATGAATGTTCGTAAAGGAAACAGGGCCTTTCCAGGGATTACATTTCGCGATTTCCAGCTTCGTAAACCAATCGTCGACCAGGTTGGCCAATAACGATTGAACCACTAAGCCATTGGTGATGGAATAGAACGATTCGGTGTGGGCGCGGCTCGTTTCGTAAAGCTGAATCCATTCGGCATCAACATAATCTGATTTGGTCAGGTTGGCCCAATCGGTTTGCCATCCGCTTACATCACCCATTCTAGAGCCTGCTAAGAGAAACTCGCCCAGCGTCCAGCCAAAGAAATACGGCTTGTTGGCATCCAGTGTAATCGAATACCGTTTTTGGTAAGCCATCGAATCAGGCCTGGTAACGCGCTCATTCACCGGCAGGAAAGCCAAGGCATTCAACTGAACTGGGTGTTTTTGGCCACCTGTAGGTTCATTTATCAAGCCTTTATTGGCCTGATAAAACCCGTCACCAGACAGTAAGGTAGGGAAAGCAAGACCATCGGCGAGTATTGATTTATAGGCATTATCTGAATCTAGCTTGTATTCTACTGCCTTTTGAAAACAGTACTTCGCACTGTACAGCGCATCCAGATAATCTGTCTGATTAAAGCCTCCTTTTTCGTCCTGCCCCATCGATGGGTTTACGAATAAATGCCAAAACCCGTCAGGTCCTTTTTTTGAGATACTTCGGTAAAATAAGGCTGTCTGCCTGATGAGTTCAACCACATTTTTCCTGGTCCAATTACTGTCATTCACGTATGTATCTGTTTCGCAAGCCATGCGACACAAATAGCCGGAATTGTGAATCTCGAAATAAAACTTGTTAGGTGTAGCGGGGTCGTGATAGCCGGCAAACGAACCGTACGGAAACGTCCAGGGCGCACAGATTCCGTCGACGCCGTAGAAACGCCTGGTGTAACTTTTCATCCCCTCAATGTTAGCAGCAAAGTGTTCGATCCACGATTTGGCGATGGGTAAGTTGCCGCTTTTTAACAAGACGGAATGGATAAACGATAAGTCTTGTGGAAAGGCGAAAGGCCAGCCGTTTCCGGTGAAACCCATCGGCGGAGAGAACCCCTTTTTATCCTCGTTGTACGTCGACAGGATCAGTGCCATGGAGCTAACCCACAACCGTTGTGCCTGCTTGTCGGGCAACATCAAATTGCTGCTGTTGGTCCAGGTACGTTGCCACCATTGGGCGGATCTGTTTTTCGACGTTTCCGGTGAGACGTCAACCGGCTTATTGTAAGATAGTTGAATGGCATTTTTGCCCGAACGAAGCGTAAGCACAAGTTGATTGTCCTTGATGCGAACCTGGCAGGTAGTCGACAGAAAAACGGATGACTTTTTACCCAGGCAGTCAAGCTGAATCTCAATAGAATTCTGATGCTGAACGAGGGCTACTTTTTGGGCAATCTGCTGACTGTAGTGTACAGTAAGTAATTCAAGCGGCTCAATAACGACCGCTGAAGTTTGCCCCGTGAGATCGATCGCTATTCCCGATAAGTCCCTGTCAACTGCATCAAACCAGGTTTCTACAGACAGTTTCCCCAGCGATGTCTCAAAGCGCGTCTCTACCGTTCCCTGATAAAAGACCTGATGCTGTACGTAGTTCCTGATTGCCTTGGGCTCATCCTGCCAGTAAATTTTTAGCAGCGGTACTAAATAATCAGCGTTGAATTTGCCACGTACCCAATGGTCGATATGCATGTATTGCGTCTTGCCATACCGGTTGGTCGTAGTCTGGTTGTGCGGATTATTATGCAATCCCAATGAACCATAAGAGCTACCAAAACGACCGTTTCCCTGATAGAGGTTGATGTTGGCCGTATCGCTATAGGCTGTTCGGATAATATCACCGGCACTAATTGCTTTTTTTACCTGACTCGTCGCCGTTTGCCCTACGCAAGTAGTGTTTGTGGTCGGTAGCAAACTGATAATGAGTACAAAAAACAGTACGTATTTCATGATTCTTTTTTAAAACAGGATGCAAAAAATCCGTGCAAATCCGCGTTGCGAAGCATCCGTTTTATCCGCGTTCCAGCTATGTTTTACCAAGGAAATAGTCAACCACGTTACGGAGCCAGTTTGGCGTGTAAATTCCGGAGACGTTGCTCAATGGCGTTGATACCAAACTTGGTGTCGCTGGCGTACCAATCCACAAATTGATCGTGCTCAGATTGTTTCAGACGCTGCTGGGCCAGATGCATGTCGTCCAGACTTTGCTGTAGAAACTGCCGTCTTTGCGGCTGGTTGTCCCGACTCTGATAGGCCTGTACGAGGTGCTGGAGCGAGCGGTTTAGGTGCAGCATCAGGTAGGCTTGACCTCGCAGGTTATCGTCGAAGAAGCTTTTGCCTTCCTGAAGTTTGGCATACAATGCATCAGCTTTGGCCGTGATGACTTCCAGCTTGGCGATGCTTGCCATAGTCCCTTTGATCAGGGCTTCAAGCTGATTGGATACTCCATTGTCGGCCGATACAACCCGAAAATAGCCAACGCTGCCTTTATCCGGGTTGTCTAACGGATGGTTCTCCAACGGGTTAAGGTTGTATTTACCCAATTCCATATCGCCGAGAAGTGTCTCAGTTGCCCGGGCGTAGCGCATGTCCTGAAACAGATATTGACGTTCAAAACCCGGTATGTCGCCTTTTTTCTGCTGCCAGTATGAATTGAAGAAATCTGAATACAGCTGCGCGATTGGAGGTCCCAGTTCAGTGCCGTAGTAGGTTGAACTGAAATTAGTCAGAAACGTACCTGCGTTGAAGGGTTTGAAATTCCACATCAGATCGGCATTAGCCGATAGCTCCAGCAGGTGTTCGCGCATGTTCCCGGCGTTCACTACAGAGAAAACCAGCTTCTGTCGACTCAGGCTGTCGACCATCCGGTAGTTTTGCTCCATTTTACGGGGTCCCTCAGCTTGCGCCAGGTGGGAGCCCGTGGAGGTAAACTGAAAATTCATGTAATACCCAACCGGCTCTCCCGAAAACGTGTGGGTACGTATGTCCTGCGCTGGAAAATGGTCGCGACGGGCGGCTACGAAATTGCGGATCAGCGACGGCTCGTTGGGCAACTGAAACAGCTTACTGGCTACCAGATTCGACATTTCGTTATACAGCGTAAGGCGCATCGGCGGAGTAGGCCCCTTTACTTTCTCTTTAAGTAAGCCGATTTGCAGTTGGACCATCTCTTCAATCACTCTTGCCCGGCTCTTGGCATCGGCCGGTGCATCGGGGAAAAACTCCCAGAAGGGAATGTCCCGGTTACCCCGAAACCCCACCAGCCAGATGACCTCTACGTTATTTCGCTGAGCGAGGTCGATGTGATAGGCCCACCACTCGTTCAAGGCTTGTCGATTGGCGATGGTGATCTCCGGTACCGGCAGCTTCCGTACCTGTTGCCAGTAATCAGCCCAATTTGAATAGTTTGAGCCAAAAATCTGCATGTGGTGGCCCGTACTCACCAACCCCCGCTGCTGGGCGAGGGTGGCATCCTTCCCCGCAGGGAATGGGGGTGAAAAGCTGCTTTTGTCGGCGATGCTGCCTTCAAGCGTATTCAGCTTAAGCCGCAACATCGTCTCGTAGAACGCTTCGTAATTCTCAGCCGATCGCTTTTGCCAGGGCGTCAGAAAATCAGTGTCGTTGGGTAACCAGGCCCGATATTTGACATAGGGAGAGCCAACGACTTTCCGGAAGTCGGCCTTCATTCGGGCAGTTTCTTTTCGGGCTGGTTTCTCTGAGGTCCAGAACCAGAGCGGCTTCACGCCCAACATCAGCTCGCTGAAGGTGTACACGGCATAGATCGTCCCCCGCATATCGGCCCCATTGAGTATTACCCGCCCCCGGTCGGCATACACCTGATGCGCTTCCCAACCCGTTACCGCCGGTTTACTTCCTTTATACCGATTCCCCGTGGCGACAATGATTACCGGCCCCGTTTTGGGTACGTTGCTGACAATCGTTGAGGATTGCCCGAAAACCGAATTGAGGTCCCGGAGCAAATCCGTTACCGCCCGACGAACGGGCGCTGGTTCGTCGGGATGGATGTATACAGGGACTTTCCCGCGTATAACTATATCCTGCGCCAACGTGAGTTGGCCACCAAACCCAACGACAAACAGGCAAAGCAACAGGAACCGATAGCGCCTTACCAAACGAAGATGGAGCATAGGATACTAGCCGTTACCAGATTCATCTGGCAGTAATGAGTGTATAGATTAATACCCTGGGTTTTGGTCAGCCTGCTCAATGAGATTGTTAATGTCAATTTCCCGTTGCGGAATGGGGAACAACAGATTCCTGGGCAACGGCTTTTTGCCCGCGGCTGTCATCACCGGAATCAACGTTTCGGTGCGAATCAGATCGAAATAGCGCTTGCTCTCGAAACAGAATTCAAGACTGCGCTCCCTAAGCACAGCATCCCGAAATTGTTGCTGGGTCAAACCGGCTGTGAGATCCGCCAGTTTGGCCCGACGCCGAATTTTGTTCACACTTTCGTAGGCCTGCGCGTTGGGACCTGCACTTTCGTTAAGCGCTTCGGCATTGATCAGCAACACGTCCGCAAAGCGCAGCAATGGATAATTATTGTTGTTGTTGCTACGCGTAAACGGGGCCGGATCGTAGTATTTAAAAATGCTCAATTCAGCGAGTGCCGTCGACGGATAGCTAATCACCTTGAGGGTCTTGGGGTCCGTAAAGCTGGATAGAATGGAGGCATCACGACGAGCATCGCCAGCCGTAAACGATTTCCAGAAAGCATCTTCCACCAGGTGAATCGCAAAGCCACTTCCGCCCACCAGAATGGCATTGGCCGAACGGGATGTGAAGAAGTGGTTATAAGCGCTGCCCAGTCCTTCAGCCCCAGCCTGGTACTGACACATAAAAATGTGCTCCTGTTTATTCTTGTTTTCAACCTTCCATATATCTGCTGGGTTGGTAAACAGGGAGTAGCCATAGGTGCTCGCCTTGTCAATTACCTCCTGCGATTTAGCCGCGGCATTGGCCCAGTCTTTCTTAGTCAGATAGACGTATGCTAACAGTGCAGAAGCGGCTCCTTTGCTGGCCCGTCCAAGAGTTGCACCCGTCTGCTGGTTTGGTAGGGCCGCTTCAGCTTCTTTTAGATCTGCAATGATCAGCGCGTAGACATCGGCTACCGGACTGCGGGCTACGTCAAGACCTTCCAGCGAGGCCGTTTCCTGAAGGCGCAACGGAACGCCACCGTAAATTCGCACTAAGTTGAAATAGCTCAGGGCCCGCAAAAACTTAGCTTCTGCCACAATAGCATTCTTACGGTCGGCATTCATCGAAATGCCAGGTAAACGGGCAATCACCACATTGGCCCGGTTAATGGTTACGTAGCTATCATTCCAGATACCAGTCGTGATGGTATTAGTTGGCTCAAACAGGAAATTGTCGATGTTGGTCCGATCAATGTTATTTCCCGTTCCCGGATTAGTCTGCTCCGAAGGCAAATCGCCCACGAAATAGAAGTTCTGGCTATAAATGGCCCGCAGACTGGAATAGGTCGCAATCAGAGCCGCCGTAGCATCGGCTTCCGTTTGGTAGAAATTGGTCGGTGATAAAAAATCTTTCGGTTGCTCGGTCAGGAAATCGTTTTTGCAACCGTATAAACCAGGCATGAACAGGGCCAGTACCAGGCCGACAATGAGGTGATTCAGTTTCATGAGTATAGTGAAGGTTAGAGGCCGATGTTGAGTCCAAAGGTGAAGGTCTTGGCAACCGGGTAGCTGCCCCGGTCAACCCCGATGCTCAGGTTATCCTGGCCAAAAGCGCTCACCTCCGGGTCGTAGCCGGTGTATTTAGTAACTGTCAGCCAGTTTTGCGCACTGACATACAGCCGTACCGAGCGCAGATGAGCCGCCGTTGACACATTCTTGGGCAGGTTATAGCCGAAGGTCACGTTGCGCAGGCGTAAAAACGAACCGTCTTCAACCAGTTTATCGACCACTCTACCGTTGGTAGGCGTTCTGGGAACGTCGGTGTTGGTATTCGTGGGCGTCCAGCGGTTTTTAGCCTCCGGAACGCTGTTGTTTATCTCCGAACTCAGGTTCAGATTCAGGATGCTGTTGCCCTGTACACCCTGGAAGAATACACTCAGATCGAAGTTTTTATAGGAGAAATTGTTGGTAAATCCGTAAAAGAATTTCGGTTGCGCATAGCCCAGAATCGTTCGGTCATTGGCATTCAGCAACCCGTCGCCGTTAATATCCTTGTAACGCCGGTCGCCGGGCAAGGCAGCTGGTTGGCCTGATGCTTTGATCTGGTCCTGCGTTTGAAACAGGCCATCGCTAACGTACCCGTAAAATATCCCGACGGGCTCACCGACACGCAATATACCCGAATTTTGAATTTGCGAACTCGGGCTGGCCTGCCCGGATGGCCGCTCAATGTCTCCACCCAAATTGAGCACTTTATTCCGGTTAAAGGTGATATTGGCTGATGTTCTCCACTTGAACTTACGGTCTACATTGACCGTGTTAAGCGCCATCTCTATCCCTTTGTTCTGCGTACTGCCCACATTCTGGAGGGCGGAGGCAAAGCCGGAACTGTTGGGAATAGCCACATCGAGCAGGAGGTCGATGGTTTTCTTATAATAGTAGTCGGCAGTGAACTGAATTCGGTTCGACAAAAAGGCCGCATCGATACCCACGTCGAACTGGTCGGTTGATTCCCATTTTAGATTAGGGTTCGAAATACGAGTCGGCGCTAAACCGCTGTTAATGACACCACCAACCGGGTAATTACTGTTGCCCAGGGCTGCCAGACTACGATACTGAGGAATCTCCTGATTACCCGTCCGGCCGTAGCTCACGCGGAGTTTGAGATCGCTGATGAATGTCAGCGGCTTGACGAATTTCTCTTCTGACAGCCGCCAGGCTACTGAGCCAGAGGGGAAGAAGCTGTATTTATTGTCGGCACCAAAGCGGGACGACCCATCGATCCGGCCCGTCAGCGTTACTAGAAACCGGTCCTGAAAACCGTAGTTCACCCGGCCAATGTACGACTCCAGCGCCCAGTCGGTCCGTGCCGATTGAGCCGGCAAGGTCAGGGCACCACTACCCAGCGAGTTATCGCCCAGGATATCATTAACAAATCGCTGTGCGCCAGCCCGCGCCGACTCCCGGGTGAACGCCTGACGGGTAAAGCCCAGCAGGCCGGTGAAGGCATGTTTCTGGGCAAACGTGCGCTGGTAGGTAAGCGTATTCTCGTTCAACCAGCTGAAACTCTGGATAAAGCCCTGCCTTGCTACGGCGTCTACGTTTACATCCTGAATGGAGGCAGGGAGGTAATAATCTTCTTTGATCGAAATCTGATCGGCCCCAATGCTGACACGGGCTGACAGGCCATTCAGAATCTGGTAGTCGGCAAAGAAATTACCAAGTATCCGGCTGGTTTTCGACTGGTTCGTCACTTCCAGCAGGCGGGCGATCGGGTTAATCACGAAGTTCCCGTTGGCGTCGAAGAATCGGCTATAGTTGCCGTTCTGATCATACACCGGCGATGTGGGGGGCGTTGTGATGAGTGACGAGACAGACCCCTGCGTCGAGTTACTGTTCACATCGGTGTCAGACGTAATCTGCTGATTCGTTGTCCGCGAGG
Source organism: Fibrivirga algicola (assembly GCF_011742925.1). Taxonomy (GTDB): domain Bacteria; phylum Bacteroidota; class Bacteroidia; order Cytophagales; family Spirosomataceae; genus Fibrella; species Fibrella algicola. The sequence continues at coordinate 832,604 of NZ_WAEL01000001.1, read as the reverse complement.
CATTGAAGCTGGTACCGATTTTAAATTTGTCGCTAATGTGCCGGTCGAGGTTAACGCGAATTGACCCCCGCTGTAAATCAGAGCCAAGGATGATGCCTTCCTGGCGGAAATAGTTACCCGAAATGGCGTACTGGGTCTTGGCGTCGCCACCATTGAAGCCAATCTGGTAGTTTTGAATCGGAGCCACCCGGAACGAAGCTTTCTGCCAGTCGGTACCCTGGCCGTACGACTGAGGGTCAGGGTACGGGATGGGCCGGTTTAGGTTGCGCTGGTATTCATTGGCTACGATTGCAAAATCTGTGGCATTCAGGAGCGGAATTTGTTTGTTGACCTGCTGTAGCCCGTAATAGGCGTCGAAACTGACGTTCGATTGCCCTGATTTACCCCGTTTGGTGGTAATGATCACGACCCCGTTTGCTCCTCTGGCACCGTAAATAGCCGTGGCCGACGCATCTTTGAGAATCTCGATGGATTCAATATCGCTGGGGTTGATCGATGCAAGTACGTTGGTTGGCTGGCCGTTGTTCAGCGCCCCTGTCGTGTATTGGCTATTGTCGTTGTAAACCGGGAAGCCGTCGATGACATATAACGGCTCATTACCGGCGCTCAGCGAATTACCACCCCGGATTCTGACCGATGTATTGCCACCGGGCGCCGAAGAGGTCTGGGTCATTTGTACCCCGGCTGCCCGGCCCTGCAATGCCTGATCGGCGGAAGTAAGCACCAGTTTTTTTATCTCTGCTTCCGACACCGAGGATATTGACCCCGTTACATCCTGACGCTTCTGGGTTCCGTAGCCAACAACGACAACTTCGTTGAGTGATTTCGTGTCGGGCGCTAAGTTGACGTTGACCTGAGTCCGATTGCCTACTTTTTCCTCGCTTGCCAGATAACCCACATAGCTGAACACCAGCACATCAGTATCGTCTGCCGATATCGAGTACTTCCCTTTGGCATCGGTCACGGCACCCGTGCTTTTCCCTTTGATGAGCACCGTTACCCCCGGAAGCCCTTCTCCCGATTCGGTATCAGTTACGACGCCCATAACTAGCTTGGCGATTTTCGACGGAGCTGACGTAAGCGTTGTTGGTGTCAGGCCGCTGGTGGGTTCAAGGCCGGCCGACATCGAACGTATGGATGTCTCCCGAAGCCCGTTTTCCTTCGCTGAAGGATTTGCCGTTTTATCAGCCGACTGCGATAAAATGATATACGCCTTTGCTTTCACCTTGCGATAGCGTAGCCCGACTGGCGGCAAAACCAGATCGAGTACGTTTTCAACCCGGCCAGATTTTTGGACAATCACCGTGCTGACCAACCCATTGACCAACTCTTCATCGAAAAGCAGATCGACCTTAAACACCTGCTTTACGTCAAGCAGTACATCTTTTAGCTTACGCGGTGCCGATACGGCCGGGGTTGGTGACAGCCGTTGTTGTTCAGCAGTCTCTAGTGGCCCGGCAAAGGCTGGGAAAATCCCCATCAGCAGCAATAGATACAGGCAGGTAGCGATTCGTTTCATTGTATGGAAATTGATTTTGAAGGGTTTGGGGCTGGAGCAATCAACAGGAAGTCGTCTTGATCCGGTTGTAGTTTAAGCGAATAGATTTCAGCGAGTACACTCAGCAATTCGGTGGCACTTTGGGCCGTGAAGGTTCCCGAAACGCGCTTCTGTCCGAAACGGGCATCCGACAGCCGAACGGTGACGCCATAGTTTTCCTGAACGAGTTGCAGTACTTCCGTCAGCGTCGAATTATCAAACACAAACTGGTGGTTTTTCCAGGCAGAGACTACCTGAGGATCAACCCGTGGCGTTAAGGCCAGATGCCCCCCTTCGTTGAGGGTTATCTGGTTGCCGGGTTTGAGCGTAATCACCTGCTGTTTGGCGTTGGCAGCGCCGTAACGCACGTTAACTTTTCCTTTCAGTAGCGAGACGGCGGCTTTTGTACCCCGATCATAGACCGAAAAAACAGTTCCCAGTACATCAACAGACAGATCGGAGCGGGTTCGGACGACAAACCGGCGATGGTCGACGGTATGTGTCACCATAAACTCAGCTTCGCCGGTTAGCCAAACTTCGCGGTCGGCCTGGCCGTACAACCAGCGAGGTACTTTCAGCTCCGAGTTGGCGTTCAGCGTCACGCGGCTGCCATCAGTGAGTTGCAGAGAACGGGTTTCGCCGAAGTCTGTAGTGTAATGCTGGTAGCGAATGGTATCCTGAAACAGAATGCCCAAACCGGCAAGTAGTGCCAGAAATACAGACGCGGCCAGTAACCCGTTTCGCCAGAACGAGCGGACAATAACCGGGTTGAAAGCGGGCGACAGGGTGGGTTTTTCGGCTGGTTTCTGTTTGCGCAGGTACGTGAAAAAACGAGTTTCAGCCTCTGTGGTATCATCGGGTAACTGAGGATGTTGGCGTTCCCATGCTTCCAGTGACGCATAATAAAGCTCTTCGTTGGCCGGATCTTTCAGCCAATCTTCGATGAGTTTGCGTTGCAGTGCCGTGGCACGGCCCTCAAAAAACAGGAACAGGGTTTGCCGGGTGATAGGCTCAGCCATTGGAGATCGAAAAGAAGGTGTTTGAGACAGACAAGTGACGACGCGGTATCCCTTAGTGCAGCCAGTAAAATAGCAGTAGCCACAGCCACTCCCGGTTGAGCATCTCACGGATCGATACCAGCGCTTTGCGGATATGTACCTCCACAGTGCGGACAGACAGGCCAAGTTCATCGGCAATCTCCCGGTACGATTTCCCTTCCAGCCGACTCAGCAAAAACACTTTCCGGCATTGGCTGGGTAAATCCTGAATACGTTGGTCCAATCGGATGCGCAATTCGTCGAACAGTAATGTTGCTTCGGGAGTGGGCGAATTATCGGGAAGCAGGACGCCCGCATCCGGTGCGTTGCTGTCTTTCTTGACCTCCCAAAGCAGGTAGTTCTGCGCCCGGTTACGTACGGCTTTAAACAGATAAGCCCGGTACGACGTGGCGATCTGCTCATGCAGCCGGTTTTCCCAAAATGTAGAGAATACATCTGATACCAGATCTTCGGCAATCTCTTTGGAATAGACAAAACGAACGGCATGATTGCGCAGGGGAGCGTAATAGCGCCGAAACAGCAATTCACAACCAGTTACCGGATCCTGGGCAAACGCCAGCCGGATCAGGTGTTCGTCATCACTCATAGATGGTGGATAGGTCTTATCCTCGGTCCGAAGGGTAGCTTCAGTAGATACGGAACGAATGAAAGGCTGCAACACAGTGATTGGTTTATGACATGTCAGGCGACTGTACGTTCTATCCCCTTTGTGCCCTAAGACAAGTGAACCAGCCCCTACCCGTACTAACCGACTACTTATTTTTTTAAATAATCTTGAATAAGTGTTATTACAGCCCCTAAACGCATGGCAGTGCTATTCGATGCCGGATAGCTTCATGCTTCATCATGAGTTATGTTTCGGCCTAACCCTTTGCCTAGTGCCCGGCACAAGCTACAGTTTCCTATACCCGTCGACGGCGCAGGCGGCTTTGCCTGTCGAGAACCACGGCTCGTAAAGGCTGGATAGGCTGCTCAATTCGAGTTAAAAAAACAGTAGCTTAGCCCGTTCAAGGCATAGCCTTTCTGATTTCAATGGTAGTACAGGTATGGAAGTTAGACAACGTATCTGAAGTCAGTTAGTCAAGAAGCGACAGGATGAGAACGTACCTGCACCGAAAATTTTAAAGAGCTAATGGTTATAGAATTACTAGACAGAAACAAACAGATTGTTAAACTGCAACGTATTACCGACATACCTACTGATCTCAGTACGATTTGCAGCGTTCAGCTTATCGATTATACATCGGACGATATTCGACGGCTTGAAAAACTGTTCGCTATCGATGCGTCTATGTTGAATAATAGTGATGATATAGAAATAAGCTCTCACTACCAGGAAGAAGAAAGTCAATTAGCCTTTAACTTCTCGTTACCCTACCTCACCGCTCAAAACAGGATTGAAGAATTGACCGTATGCTTCATTCTGAAAGAGAACATCATGTTCTCCTTCATGGCGACAAATATCGAACAATTCGTCCCTGATAATCAACGCCAAAGACAGTTTGATAACATCAAAACGCTACCCTTTACATTCGATACTTTTTTGCTGTTGATGATTGGTATAATCTCCGATTATTTTGCCGATCTAACCGAAGTGGTGTCGAAAAATATAAAATCAGTTTACGCGAATTTACAGCAACAAACTGATTTTTCTGAGGCAGAACTAGACGAAGTAACTAAACTGAAATTCAATAATTTAATCATTAAAGAGTCGCTTAACGAATACCGACGAATTTTACACTTACTTAAGAAAAGTCCGAAGTTAACAGCTGAGTTAAAAGAGACTATTTCGCTCGACCTGACTGATCTAACCGTCATCAACGAATATGTTCAAAATAACTTCGAACGGTTGAACGATCTGAAGGAGTACGTATCCAGCAAAATTGATCTGGAGCAGAACAGGATTTTTAAGATTCTCACCATTATTACCATGTGTATTTCGTTGCCTATGCTCGTGGCAGGAATCTACGGCATGAACTTCAAATACATGCCCGAACTGGAATGGAAGTATGGGTATGTCTACGTGCTGATTCTGTTGCTTCTTGGGTTCATTGCCCCACTGATCTGGTTCAAACGTAAAAAGTGGCTGTAAGCAATTGCCGAGTTTCTTCGCTACGCTACATCCGCTCACTCGCAGGAATGCGAACGAGCGGATTTAGTTGTTAATCACTTCCCGATCGAGCTACACTAAACTGGCTTGACAGGCAGTTGCAGGTACGATGCGTGCGAGCCGCCTGTGTGGATGATGTGCTGACCTTTGTTGTCAGGCACATAACCTGGCGTGCCGGGCATGATGGCGCCCAAATCGTTTCTGGAGCTAACGACCAGTCGAAGTTGTTCTCCGGGATAAAATGCCATACCGATTGGGAAGAGATCGATCTCGATGTCCACGATCTCATCCGGTTGCAGTTTTTCAACCCGGTCGAAGCTGTGTGCAGGTACGTCGGCTGTCGAGAGTGTCTCGTCCAGATGCCGGGCCGATACGCGCAGCCTGCCGTTCGATCCCTTGTAGCGAAGGACAGACCCGCCCCGCTCGGTGAGGTCCTGCATCAGCGCCCCCTGATTCGGCACGATAAACTGTTGCAGGTGATTGCCGCGGACGTCGAGCTTCTGAACGAGAATAAACAGATCCATGTCGTCGGTTCCTTTTGCTTCGACCCATAAATGCGCTTTGGGATAGCCAACCAGAACAGTTTCCCGATCGAATCGAATCGTGAATGAGGCCAAACCCGGTTCTGCCTCGGCATCATATACAACAGGCACCTCCTGCGCGGGGGCTTCAGTGGTCAGGCTACGCGACCGGCCGTTGAGGTAATACGTTTGAGACACAACGTCAACGGGTGGAAATTCGCCCGCTGGCTGATTGATCAGGTCGCCCCCCTCAAAGTCGTGCACGGCGTACCGTACGCGGGGAGTTATTTCCCAGCCATTGTCTTCACCCTTCAGATAATGGTCGAAAAAGCGACGCAGCTCCTCTTTATTGGCTTCTTCGTAGTAGTCGGGCCATTCCTGTGTATTGTGAATGCGCAGCCACTTCTCGGTAGACGCCATCCGGCGCCAGGCGCGGAACGTACCTGCGGTATGTAAGGTGTTGGAATAGCTGGCCACGACATAGGCGGGTACCGTAATCCGGTCAAATTTGGGGATCTTATCGTCCCACAAGTCATTATTGGCCAGCGGATAACGTATGGCTTCAGCATACACATCTTCGCGTTTGCCCTTCCCGACGTGGTTTACCTCTAGGCGCTTCGTAAAATTTAGGTCGGGCATCCCGCCCCGTGTTGTAAGATCACGATACCCATCACTTAAGCCTTCCCAAGGATTGATAGCGGCCAGATGAGGGGGCTGCTCGGCCGCGGTGAACCACTGCGAGAAGGCGAGATAGGACGTGCCACTCATCGCTACTTTGCTGTTACACCATTCCTGCACCGCCAGCCATTCAATCAGATCGTGGCAATCTCTACCTTCCTGCGTGCCAATCATAGCGATATCACCGTCTGAATTGGCAATTCCACGTGCGTCGGGGTTGCAAACCGCGTAGCCCTGTGCGCACCAGTAGGCGGGGTCAGGGCCTTCAAATTTTGCCAGTCCAGACAGCATTCCGTTGTCGAGACCAAGCATGTTGAAAAGACCGGTTGTTTTTGGGGCTGTACCACCGCTTTTGCCGTAGGGGCTCCAGGCAATGATAACAGGTACTTTCTCGCTTCCCACCGGCCGGAACACATCGACGTAAATCACCGCCCCGTCGCGCAGCGTTACGGCCACGTCTTTGTCAAACACGATGTCGACCGGTAAGGGCATAAATTGTGGATCGACCTGGTATCCCTTTGGCAGGATACGGGTGCCGGGTTCGAACGGGCTGAAAATGCCGTGGGCCAGTCCTGCCTGGTAGGCGTAAGCTGGTTCATAGACTGGCGTTACTTTTTCCGAGTGTTTCGCTGTAGTTTCCATCTATATCTGTTTTTGTGACTGTTGACCTTCTTTTTACCTGATAGCTATCGCTGATACCTGACGTATTCAGTAGCTCGATCAGTGAAACAAAGGTATTGGGCACCCCCTCGGGAGAAGTCAACCAGTCAAACCAAAAACTATAAATTTCAAACCTCGCGAACGCGGTAATATTTGGGGGTATGCCCCGTTTCTTTTTTGATGAAGTTGCTGAAATAATTCGGGTAGTCGAATCCCAGCGCATAGGCAATATCGGCTACACGCCAATCGGTGTAGCGTAGCAAGTTTATTGCCTCAGCCGTAATACGCTCAGCAATCAGCGTGGTGGTCGACTTACCGGTGATCTCCTTAACGGCGCGGTTTAGGTAGTTTACATGAATAGACAGGTGGCTGGCATAGTCCTGCGCCGTTTTCAGTGTTAGCGGGTCATTCAGGTTTTCAATCGGAAATTGTCGCTCCATCCGTTCCATAAATTGGGTGGTAATGCGCAAAGAGGCACTATTGAACTGAACGAAATGCTCGGCTGGTCGCATGTGCAGGGCTTCATGCACAATGAGCTGTATGTAATTGCGCATCAGGTCATCCCGATATAGGTAATCTGTCGCATCGTGCTCAATCATAGCGTCAAAGATGCTGGTGAGCCGGGCCTGCTGCTGAGCGTCTAGTTTAAAGGCAGGGGTTCCGGTTACAGTAAACAAAGGCGACTGCTGCAGGCTTTCTAAACGCTCAAGTGGCTTTATGAAACCCTCAGTAAAAACGCAGGAGTAACCAGTATGATTTTCAGCCAGAATCTCTGTTGCGTAGGGTACACGTGAATTAGCAAAGAACAGATAGACTCCATCGAGGTGGATCACACGATCGTCGTAGTGTATTTTGCTATCTCCGATGCTGAGCAGGATTAAGTAAAAGTGTCGCCGGCCGAATGCGGAAGGTTTATTTTTCGGAACACTATTCCGGCTCACTTTAAAGCCCCTGTTCTTTAAGACAAGCGTTAAGGCTTGACCAGGAAATTCTACGGGTGATTTCATCGAGCGAAAAGTACAAAAATCAATACACATTCAGTTATTGATGTATGCTTTCGATCTATGAAACGCAGTGTAGACGAAAAAGCGGGGTATTTCGTCAGCACTGACACCACACCGACGCACGGGCAGCTTCAGTCTCTACGGAATTAGCTGAGGGTTTAAGAAGCCCGGTCCATCTTCGACGGGCTTCTTAAACTGCTCGCCCAGGGTTTGGCCTACTCTCGAATCGAGCCATATTTTGAGAATGCTTTTTCAGCAGAGAATCAGCGAACGGAATTTAAAAGGCCCTTACTTAAGTCTACTACCCTTGCTGCCGCCATAACACTGCCCAGCCTACTCAGCGGTCGCTATTTTCTTGGCCATGTTGGAGGGCAAATAGCAATTAAAACCTGTCTGTTGTTGCAGATCCGCTAACAAACGAATCGTTTCTATACTACTCAGGCCCATGGCTTCCCGGCATTGATCGACTTTGACCTTTGCTTGAGCAGTCAAGGAGTTACTTAAGTAGCCGAAGTGTGTCTTTTGACCAGTAGTCTTTACAGCCATATACCAGTCATCAATCATCGCAAACTCGTAGGGTGACAGTTGCCCGGATTTCAGAGCCTTCATCAGCTTAGGTCTCACATGGGAGTACACGGTGTCCTTTAAGGCGTAGGCTTGGCTGATGGAGTTGTGATGACTCAGCATGACCGCAGCCCAATAGCCATTGTGAATCAGTCGCTCACCGGGGTAGCCGTACTGATCAATAATCGGCAGGAGTTGAGCCATCTGCTGCTCACTGTGGGGAGCAAATCGTTTTTCGGCGTGCTGCTCTTGGGTAGCCCCTATGCGAAACAGCGTCAACAGGGCCTTTCGCTGATCCTTCTTAAACAGTTTCTCAACCCGAGCCCGAACGTCCTGATTTCCACCGTTTTGGTAGAGTGCTCTGAGCGAGTAATATTGTTGTTCAACCACTCTCCACTGCGGGTCGCGTTGTAGAGTAGTGACCAAGGCATTTTTCTTGATGTCGCTCAAGGTCCAACCCGTTGCGATTGCTTTCTTAAGAAAGGTAAACGCCTGCTGTTTTTGGTCCACTTGTAGGGCCAACTGCGTGGCCACTTTGTAGTCCCTTGAAAAGACGAACTCGTAGCCATCAAACACATGCTTGTATAACGCCAATGCCTCTTGATAGTGCTTGCGAGCAATAAGTTGTTGAGCCCGGGCAATAGTTTGATGATAGGCTGTATAATCATTTTGATTGGCCTGGCCAGGCAGACTTGCTGGGAGGAATGCACCGAAGCGAAGGGCACCAAGAAAGAGATAAAGGGTAAGGAGTTGATTCATGCCAGCGGTTTATTATTCAGACGCGGCTAGGGGTCGGGCGGTTGTAAGCCGTTAAGAAGTTTTAACAAACGAGTGACTGCCGAAAGATTGAGTATTTTTACTCGATTCTTCTCACCCCAACTGCAGCATAAAGGTAGATGGATAATTCGTTCGTCTCGTTTGGGAGCGTATTCTTGAGACACCGAATCATGCTAACCCGCTGCGCTAACAACTGTAGTACAACCAAGATTTCACTTGATTTGAGCCGTAATCCAATCAGACATCACAGTCAATGTAGTCGGTGAAAACGTTTCCTGGAGGGTTGCATACTCGTACTACTCATTCACCTACTCGGGGTCTGGTAAGCAATCGGGGTAACTTGTACGTGCCGGTGCAGGTGGGAGCCCGACGATTTTTCGGGAACGGGATCGGGCTTTTTGGTGAGGTGGGCTTTAATGATATAGGCTTTATCAAGGTCGGTTTAACCACAAAGTTTTAGGGGATAAACACCTTATCTTAATAATTAAATCAACCCTACGGTACTTGCAGGGCCAATCTAGTTATTGTCCTCCAGAACCAAAATTCGTTCCGGAAATTTCACCACATTCGAGGACGGCTCACGAAATGCCGTTTCATAAACGCCCGTTGCTAGGTGGCCTTTACTACTATCAATCTGAGCTAACTCATTGTCTCAGGTTGCCATCTACTTAATCAATGTCTCTCCTACTGCATTTTCTCTGAGTACATGAGACAGTAGTTCAATTACAGTCTGGGTAACACAACCCTAGTAAGAAAATATCAACCTTGGTTAGGAGTGAATGTTTATGCAGTGTTTATCAAGCCAGGCAACCACTTCTATAGCGATGGCAATGCAGTTGCATCGTAATCTGTATATGACCTTTACTTGACTGTGTAAAACGCCTCACACAGTAAAACGCCCTTTTGATCAAGTACCAACACAGAAAAACCCTCAAATCAGCCTGATTTGAGGGTTTTTGCTTTTTTTAGTAGGACGTAGCGGGCTCGAACCGCTGACCTCCGCCCTGTCAAGGCGGCGCTCTGAACCAACTGAGCTAACATCCTATTTCGTTTGATTAAGCAAGCTTGCTGCCAAACGGGAGTGCAAACTTACGCAACTTCGGGTTTTTCCAAACGCAGGCCGTACACTTTTTGTGATGGTATACGAGCTAGCAATGCTAATCCAATGATAAACAGAACCAGCAAGGCCAAAATACTATTTCGCATGCTGCCCGTTACTTGCTCAACGTAGCCGTAAATGAACGTACCCACCACAATCGAGAGCTTTTCGCACACGTCATAGAAACTGAAATAAGAGGCCGTATCGGTTGTGGGTGGCAACAACTTTGAATAGGTGGAACGAGACAGGGACTGAATACCACCCATAACCAGCCCAACCACGCCGGCAACCAGAAAAAACTGATTTTGGGTTGTCACGAAGTAGGCGGCAATGCAGATACCGATCCAGATAACAACGGCGGCCATGATAGCATAGGTATTGCCAATACGCTCCGATAGGCGGGCAAAGCCGTAAGCCCCCGGGATGGCTACCAATTGGATCAGTAAAATAGTAATGATCAGGGCGCTGCCTTCCATCTTCAACTCGTTCGAGCCGAATAATGTGGCCACGTACATCACCGTCTGCACGGCCATGTTGTAGATGAAGAAAGCAATCAGGAATCGTTGTGTCAGGGTTTGTTCCTTTAATTCGGTGAACACTTTCCTCAATTCACGGAAGCCATTGAACAGCCAGTTGCCGTCATTGCCAGTTCTGGTTTTGCGCACGCCATCGGGCAACACCCTAAACGGAATCTGGGCAAATCCGAACCACCAGAGCCCCACCGTTAGAAACGAAATACGGGACGCCATACCGCTTGACATGCCGCCAAACCATTCCGGTTTCAGAATCATCATCAGGTTGAAGATCATCAGGGCAACGCTGCCAATGTAGCCCATAGAAAAGCCACGTGCACTGACCCGGTCGAACTGGTCTTCGGTGGCGATATCGGGCAAGTAGGAGTTGTAAAAAACGATACTGCCACTCCAGCCAACCAGGCTCCAGGCAAAGCAAAAAATGGCGAAGGTGGTAGTCTCCTTCGTGAAAAAATACAGCAGCGCACAGGCAATTGATCCCGTGTAACAGAAAAACTTCATGAACGCCTTCTTCTTACCACTATAATCGGCCAGGGCGGTGGTGAAGGGGCTTATGATGGCCACGAAAAGCATGGCCACTGATACGGTATACGAAAACAGTACCGAGTTCTTTACATTCAAACCCAGGAAATTAATGACAGGGCCTCCTGCATCGTTGAGGGCCGTTGCTGAGAAATAAACAGGGAAAATACTGGAGACAATCACCAGGGAGTGAACCGAGTTGGCCCAATCGTAGAGTGTCCAGGCTCGGATAACGCGAGGATCATTTTTCATGTAAATCGGGGTGGGTAGTTGTCAAATAATCCATAGTGTGTCTTTGCGGACGTAATAAAGCTTATTATTCCAAAAAACCCGCCACCAGATATCGGTACTGCTTACAATGTTCACTTTGTTACCCCGGCCCAGCGTTACCTCTACTGGTGCAGCGGCTGAAGGTTCTGACCGTAAATAAACCTGTGTGGCATTGGTAATACCGGCTTCGTACCCTTCCGGTAGGTTAACAAAAACCAGCAATACAACGAAGTAAATCAGAATCAAGGTTTTGAGCCGGGCCGATGTCGCTTCGTGGCGCATCGATTTGATAAGCAACACACTGAAGACATACGCACCAAGCAACAACATAACCAGCAACAAATACACACCGTATTGGCGATAGAACAGGTAGAAATAATTCAGGTCACTGGTTTCATAGCCGGTTAAGCTGTTAGCCCGGGCGAAATCATTCATTTTGCGCAGCACCGCTTCGTCGGGGTGGCGCTTGAAATAGACTTGCAGAAAATAAAGCACTTTGGCCACGTCGCCCTGTTGCTCATAGGTACGTGCCATTTTCAGTAGCATCGGATCGGTGGCGGGCTGACCGGCCACCATAGCCGATTCATAGTAGCGCGATGCATCAGCCCAATCGCCTACCCGATAGAGCGAATCAGCGGTGCTCACGAGGTTCTCTGTGGGTGCAGGTTGCGCCAATACGGCTGAGGCACAGAACACTGCCCGCAAAACCCCCAGAAATAGGAATATTTTTACGACGAAGGCTTGCATTGGGCCAAATTACGCAATAATTTTGCATCGCGATTCAGGAAACGGTCATTTAATCTGCTGCTGAACTTGCCCGATCTGGTAGCTCAGCTGGTAGAGCAATACACTTTTAATGTATGGGTCCTGGGTTCGAATCCCAGCCGGATCACAACAAAAAAATAGGGTCTGAAAACATCATGTTTTCAGACCCTATTTTTTTGTTTGAGGTTTGATGTTGCCCTGCCGATGAGCGAACTGGTTGCTTAGCAGGGCAACATCAAACTAGTTTTAAAACGGCAGATCGCCGCTGTTATCGTCGTCGAATGACGAGTTAAACGGCACGGCTGTTGGCTGGGCGGCCCGTGGCTTGCTGGCTGCTGGAGCCGATTGCCCCTGAGCCGGCGCACCACCTTCAGCCCCATCGGCTGCCTCGATACGCCACACGCGGGCTTCCGTATACCAACGCTCGTTGTACTCGCGAGACTCTAAGTTCAGGCTTAGTTTCAGCATGTCACCGGGGGCATACTGCTTGAGATCGTTGACTTTGTCGCCCCAAAGTGAAACACATACTTTTTTGGGAAACTGATCTGTAGTCTCAACTACAAATTCCTGTTTCTGCCAGGTGCCATTTTTGCCCTGGCCCGTCACTTCCGGCAGCGTTTTTATCAGCTTGCCCACTAATTCAAGTGCCATATACTTAATTGATTCAGTTTGAAAAGCCAGCCGGGTGCGTTTGCATACCGACCAGTTCATACCCCTAAATTACGAAAATTTGGCCGATTTTCAGCGGGTGCATTGACATTATCACGTGGTTACTCTACTTTTGCATCCACAATAAAACACGGCCACGTGGTGAAATTGGTAGACACGCCACTTTGAGGGGGTGGTTTCGCAAGATGTGGGAGTTCGAGTCTCCCCGTGGTCACAACTGCATAGCAAGTTGTAGTACAGGAAAGCCTGAATCAAGTATGATTCAGGCTTTCTTCGTTTGCGCTCATATCCGCCCGCAAGTAACTTTCTCGTCGACTTTTGCGAAAAAAAAGACCTAAAATTACGGTTTGGTCAAATCCAATTGGTAAACAAGCACTTCGTTGCGCTTTCAGTAGTACTTGCTGACTAGTACTACTAAAACCAACTCATCTATGAAACGCAGAGAGGCCATACAACAGGCAGCCCTTATGCTGGGTGGCGTGTTATCGGCTCCAACCCTGGCGGGCGCTATGGGTCGAATTACCAACATTGGTCCCAGCGTACCCGTAACACCAGCACAGGAAGCCCTGCTGGCCGAAGTTGCCGATGTGATCATTCCAACTACTACTACACCCGGCGCCAAAGCCGCCGGGGTTGAGAAATTCATTGTCCGGGTCATGCGCGATTGCTACCCCAAAGCAGATCAGGAGGCATTTTATGGCGGGTTGGCCAAACTGGAGGCAACCGGCAAAGAAAAATTCGGTAAAGAGTTTGCCAGCCTCGATGCGGCCCAGAAAATTGACTTGGTCAAGCAGACCACGATGGCCGACAAGCCTTTCTTCCTACGGATGAAGGAACTTACCACCACCGGCTATTTTACATCAGAGATTGGTGCCACAAAGGCATTGGAATACGTACCTGTGCCAGGTAAGTTCGAAGCCTGCATTCCCTTGAAACCAGGTCAAAAAACCTGGGCAATCTAACTGAGTTTGCTGTTTCCGGTTGCGCTGCTCCCGGCAACACAATCAACAACAGCGAACTGAAATCTGAAAACTGATTTTCCGATGAATCTCAATATTGACGCAATAAAAGAGCAAACCTACGATGCCATTGTCATTGGCTCTGGCATATCGGGGGGGTGGGCCGCTAAAGAGTTAACCGAAAAAGGGTTGCGGGTGCTGATGCTTGAAAAAGGAAAGCAACTCGAACACGTTTCCGGCTACGATTATGCCATGAAAGATCCGTGGCAAACTAAGTATAATGGTCGGCTGACGATGGATCAGAAGGAGTCGCACCCAAAACTGGCACGCGATTACCCGTACAACGAAATGACGGAGAAGTACTGGATGAACGATTCGGATTCGCTCTACAAAGAAGTGAAGCGGTTCGACTGGTACCGGCCCAATATCGTTGGTGGCAAATCGATCATGTGGGGGCGGCAATCATACCGCCTGAGCGACATCGATTTCGAGGCAAACCTTAAAGAAGGAATCGCCGTTGACTGGCCGATCCGCTACAAAGACGTTGCCCCCTGGTACTCATACGTCGAGAAATTTGCCGGTATTTCGGGCGAAGCCCTTAACCTGCCTCAGCTTCCCGACAGCGAGTTCCTCCCGCCTATGGAAATGTACTGCGTGGAAAAGGAAGTGCGGAAACGCATTGAAAAGAACTTCCCTGGCCGCACGATGACCATCGGTCGGGTAGCCAATCTGTCGAAAGCGGCGCAGGCCCAGATGAATCAGGGTCGGGCTTCGTGCCAATACCGCAACAAGTGCTCGCTGGGCTGCCCATACGGGGCGTATTTCAGTACCCAGTCGTGTACGCTGCCACCAGCCGCCAAAACGGGTCGCCTCACGCTACGCCCCGATTCGGTGGTGACCAACATTATGTACGATGAGAACAGCAAAAAAGCGACTGGGGTACGTATCGTTGACGCCGTTACGATGCAGGAGCGCGAATTTTTTGCCAAAATCATCTTCGTCTGCGGTAGTACCCTGGGCACTACCGCCCTGTTGCTAAACTCAACCTCGAACCGTTTCCCGACCGGTTTCGGTAATGATTCGGGGCAGCTCGGTCATAACCTGATGGATCACCACTTCCGCACGGGCGCTTCGGGCGAGTGGGAAGGCGACCTCGACAAATACTACTCAGGCCGCCGGGCCAATGGCATTTATGTGCCGCGGTATCGCAATATCGGTGCCGATAAGCGTGATTACCTGCGTGGCTTTGGGTATCAGGGTGGCGGCAGCCGACAGGGCTGGCAGCGCAACGTGGCCGAAATGAGCTTCGGCGCCGACTATAAAGAGGAACTCACCAAGCCGGGCGCCTGGACAATGGGCCTGGGCGCATTCGGCGAAACCCTGCCGTACTACGAAAACCGGATGTATCTCGACAAGAACGAGAAAGACAAATGGGGTATGCCCCTCTCGGTGTTCGATGCCGAACTGAAGGAAAACGAGATGAAAATGCGCGTCGACATGATGAACGACGCCAAGGAAATGCTGGAAGCATCGGGCGTTAAAAACGTGAAGACGTACGACCGGGGCTCGTACCTGGGCATGGCTATCCATGAAATGGGAACGGCCCGGATGGGACGCGACCCTAAAACATCGGTGCTGAACGGGAATAATCAGATGCACGCCGTTAAAAACGTGTTCGTTACCGACGGCTCCTGCATGGTATCGGCTTCCTGCGTAAACCCATCACTGACTTATATGGCCCTTACGGCCCGTGCAGCCAGTTTTGCGGTGGCCGAGTCGAAGAAGAAGAACATCTAGACGTCTGCATGTACCTAAATGCCAACGCCCCGGCTCATTTCAGAGCCGGGGCGTTGGCATTTAGGTACGTATGTATGGGCTATGCTGTGGTCGCCAGCAAAGTCGTTAGCTGAGCCAGATCGACCGGCTTAACCAAATGTTCCGCGAAGCCTGCTTCCTTGCTCCGGCGTTTGTCTTCATCTTGCCCATATCCGCTCAACGCTATCAGCAGGGTGTCTTTTGCCCACGGCTTTTCTTTAATCAGGCGGCAGGCCTGATACCCATCCATGACGGGCATATTGATGTCGAGAAGTACCACCTGTGGGCGCAACGCCTCGGCCGCTTCCACACCCGCCAGCCCGTCGAACCGCGTGTGAGTCTCATTGCCAGTCAATTTTAGCAGCATAGCCAGCGTCGTGGCGGCATCTTTGTTATCATCGACAACCAGTATCCGTCGCTTCGAAGGTAGTTGCGCTTGATTGTTGGGGATCGTTTCCATGGATAGTGGTAGTTCATTCGGTTCAACGGGGAGGTGCACAACGAATTTGCTTCCCATGCCTGCCCCCTTGCTTTGGGCAACAATTCGGCCGCCGTGCAGGCCGACCAATTCATCGACCAGGGGAAGCCCTAGCCCCAGCCCCTGCTGCAAGCGCCCCAACGAAGTATCTACCTGAACGAATAAACCGAATATGCGCGACAGCTCATCGGGTGGAATACCAATGCCCGTATCAGCAACGTGCAATACGGCTTCGCTGCCTGATCGCTGTAAAGCTACGGATATGGCCCCGCCGCTGGGTGTGAATTTGGTAGCATTGCTCAGCAAATTGCTCACGATCTGTTTTAGCCGTGTAGGATCGCCGTTGAGAAAAATGGGCTCGTCGGGCAAAGACACGGATAGCCGTAGGCCTGCTTTATCAATTTGTATACGGTCCGATTCAATCACCAATCGGACAACCGTTACCAGGTCTATGCGTGCGCGTATAAGGTTGATTTTACCCCGGCTGATCCGGCTCACATCCAGCAGATCGTCGACCAAACGCACCAAATGTTTGACCTCCCGGTCCATAATCCCGATGCTACCGGGTATAGCTATACGTTGCTCCTGATCGTAGCTTTCCGGTAGCTGTAGTAAAAGCAACAAGTTATGTAATGTGGCCAGCGGGTTACGAAGTTCATGAGCCAGCAGGGCCAGAAATTCGTCCTTTCGGCGGTTCGCTTCCTGCAAAGCCAACTCTGACGCTTTCCGCTCGGTAATGTCGAACATAACCCCACTCATGTGGGTAGTCACCCCGTTGCGTTCGTTCATAATACGCCCATAGCCACTCATCCAGCGCGTTGATGACTTGTCAGGCATAGCGCGAAACTCTGCATTAAATACGATTCGCTCACGGATAGCTTTAGCGAATTGCTCTTCAACACTCAGCCGGTCGTCTGGGTGTACATGATTGAAAAAGTCGGCTGGGCTAACTGGGTTTGGCCTTGGCTGCATACCAAAGAGCCAGAAGTGTCGGTCGTTCCAGTATACGTTATTCGTTTCCAGCTCCCAATCCCACGTACCCAGCCCAGCCGCATCAATAGCCAACCGCCAGCGCTCTTCCGACGCGTGCTGGGCCTCTTCAGCCAGTTTCTGCCGGGTTAAATTGCGCATGATCTTTACCAGGCCAATCGTAAGGCCAGCTTCACTGCGAAGCGGCGTAGTTGTACCTGACCCATACACCCGTGAGCCATCCTTGCAGCGATGCCAACGTTCGTTTTCTGCATACCCTTCCCGGATGGCCCTATTGGCTTCCTGCTGCGGTGCCCCATCCTGGCGGTCTTCTTCGGTAAACAATAAGTCGCCCAACTGCCCAACGATGTCGGTTTCCGTATACCCAAACATACTACTGGCCCCAAAATTCCAGCTCCGTACCCGACGACTTAGGTCAGTAGTAAAAACGGCATGATCCCGGGCGTTATTCAGAATTAAGCGCTGTAATTCCGATTCCATCCACGCTTCACCAGCCAGTGTTTCATTTCTGCCCGTAGCACTGTCATGGTTTACATCAGCCTCATTTGGATTGGCTGATCCTTTTTTCTCATTGCTAGCTCTACCTAATGCCATTGGTTAGCCTCTAAATATGCATGAAGAGATAAATAAAACCGGCGCTGACATGCCATTGCCAAACTTTACAGCTGAAAGTGAGGACATGGGGTCAATCGACGGGTATATATATTAATTCATGTAGACTTTACGGACATAAAAATCAAACCCGTTTGCGGTTTCAGGGATGTATCGTTCATAAAAGTACCGTTTATCCGTATATGGCACCCTATTGATTTACTACTAAACGAGTTTAACTCGACATAATACTCTACTAATATGGTTGGTAAACCAACGAATAAGGCTTTCGTCTACATTGTCGATGATGCCGACGACTACCGGTTTTTGGTGCAACAAGTGTTTACCCGGTTTATGCCCCAGTATGACACTTCGTTTTTTGCGGGTGGGACCGAGTTACTCACTCAACTCGACGCAGCATCTGTGCAGCCATCGTTGATTCTGCTTGATTTGCACATGCCTGGCATGGATGGCCAGCAAACTCTGTTACGGCTCAAACAGAATCCGGCCTGGAAACTGATTCCGGTGGTAGTCATTACCAGTTCATCGTCAGCTCAGGAAGTACAGGCTTGCTATGAGGCGGGAGCCAATTCATGTTTGGTAAAGCCAATTGACATGCAAACGATGCGGCAATTGCTCGAACAGGTATGCTTATATTGGGTCGAGACAAACGGCCCGTTAACAGTTGGTAATTAGTTGCTTATTCACCACTCGAAATCAGTGTTCCGGTGCAATTTATCAGCAAAATTCTTGAGCAACCCGTACTACTGGCCTATTTCATAGGCGCCAATAACTACACCTGGCTCCACTTCCGTGACGGAGAGCAGCGGTTGCTGGCTAAGCCCTTAACCTACTTCGAACAGCGATTACCCGCCTTTGTTCGGGTACACAAAACAGCGCTGGTCAATCCAGACTGTGTAGCCAGTGTGTCACCACCACCGCGACCCAAACTAAACGGCACAGTACGCATGCGCGACGGCATGGAGATGGCCATAAGTAGGCGTCGATGGGCTGAGGTGGCTCCCCGGCTGCAGCCAATCAACTCAGAACCCGTTGAGGTTAAGGCACTCCCAACGCCGGTGCCAGTTGATCAAACATTCACTCCTTATCGTGCGCCCACCCTAGTGATACTGGCGGTCATGACCGGAGACACCCTGCTGCTTACCCGCGATTGTTTAGCTACCCTGAACGTACCCAGCCTGTTTCAACCGGCCGAATCGGGAGCAGAATTAGCCAACAGCTTAACGCTGGGCTACGAGAAAGACCTACCCGCCCTGATTATCCTGGATGCCCGCACCAAACGCCCAGACAGAATGCTGGCCTTGCGGGCACTGAAAAGCCGCCCACGCCTGCGGGCGATACCAGTTGTCTGGCTAACCAACCCAGACGACGATACCTCTGCTGTATATGAGCTGGACGCCAACTCGGTAGTTGTCATCCCCGACGATTCGGCTTCGCTTATTCGAATCATGCACCGTCTTTGTCAGTACTGGCTCACCGTAGCGCAGTTACCTCCCGGAGTTAGCCTAACCTGATGCTGCCACCTGAGCAATAAAACCTTCGTATGAAACACGATACAGCCAATTCACCATATCACTTGCTCTTGCTGTGATCGAAGCGAGAACAAGTGTTGTTTGTTTGACAAGAAAGCCAACGACCAGCAGGTACGTTAGAACAGGGAAATCGTTGGCTTCGGTAGCGTAACCGTTTCCCACCAATAGGTACGTACCATTTGAAAGTACTCGATCCATTGTTCGACCCGGCAGGGTTTGGTAAGGTAAGACGAACAGCCACGCTGGTAGGCTTCGGTAATATCGGCCCGATCGCTGGAATGACTCAGCAAAATGACCGGGATCTTGCTCATCCCGTTCGGCAACGATTTTATTTTTTCGAGCAATTGCCAGCCGTTTTGCCGATCAGGCAGATAAAGATCAAGAATAATGAGCTTGGGCCAGTTCCATTCTTCAAACTGGCAGTCGTTTAGGTACGTTAGAGCCTGCTGCTCATTGGTAACAACCGTAGATTCGACCTCAGCCAGGCACTGCTTCATCACACGCTTTATAATTGTACCATGATCGGGATTATCGTCTATAGCAAGTAAACGAGCCCCCTGGAAATTAGCGCGAATAGCCTGATCAAATGTCGATGCAATTGTCATGTTCCTTACTGGTTGGTTGAGAGAGGCAAGTTAAATCCTATTAGTATTATAGAAAAGATATAGTTAATGTAAATTAGAGTGACACATCCCTAATAGTCAGTTCAACTCGCACAGCAACGATACCGTTAGTCAGTCGCACTTGAGGGAACAGTTCATAGTTTAGTTACTGCCGCTCATCATCAGCACCTAAGCGATGCGCAGTTTAATCTGGCAGTTTAGAGCGGTGACTGAAACAGCGTATGGCTCAACCATGCAGTGAAGCGTCAGAAGCCAGTTGCTCTTAGGCATATGCACCAACGCAATAAGGCCTGCATCCGAACGTCAGACACAGGCCTTACTGCACTACTTCTCAATTATTTGATAGCCACTGGCACTTCTAAATTCTCCCATTTAAGCGCAAATCCCTTCTTGGTTACTTCGTAGACAAGACGCTCATTCATCGACGATTTTTCTGGCTTGGCGCTCACGGTCAACACGTCATTTGCCGGGTCACGGTTTGAGTCACCTCCCCGCTTAATACCCCACTGGCCGGTTTGCGAGTTGAAAATAAACTGCCATTCTTTCTCGCCCGGAACGGCAAACAGGCTGTATTTGCCAGCGGGCAGTTCTTTACCAGCCACCTTAATGGCTTTGTCAGTCTCGAAAGTGGTGGCTTCATTGGCACCGGCCCGCCACGCTTTGTCGTAGGGAACCAGGCCACCCCAAATCTGGCGCCCTTTCACCGCAGGGCTGCCATAGGTAATGGTGATTGCTGCGCCGCCAACAGTACCCGATGCGGTTGATGGCGGACTTGGCCGACTGGCTTTGTCGCCCTGCGCCAGGGCGCTAAAGGTGGTTAGTACAACGGCGAGTAGGGTAAACAGGGCATTTTTTGCGATGCTGATAGTCATAGAAATTGGGTTTATAGGTTTAAGTAACAACCTATTCGTGAGCAAAGCAAACAGCTCATCCCCAAGCGTTAGCCCAACGCAGCCCCGACTGGCTTGCCTATGGTACTTTTTGCAGATGCGCCAGGTAGAGAGTCTCAACATTCCAGTTTAAAATTAAATCCTACATCGCTACGCTGTCCTTTAATCTGATCATCAAATTTGGTGAGTATCGCGCCATGCAGCAGGATCTGGATAAAGGTGTTATGGACCTGATCATCACCTCAAAAAAGGGAAACCAGCCAGACCTGCGTTACACCCCTTTTTCCAACGAGCGTATTGTGCTGGTTAGTGGCGCAAAGTCAGCTAGTGGGCCATTGCAGACGTTCCTTCTTGCAAATCAGTTCAAGGCTGCCAAAACCTGGTTGAAAGAGCAGGTTTGGTACAACACAGCAGAAGATATGGACACCCTTAAAAAATTCTGGCACCTTAATTTTGGCCGGCATCCCGAGTTTAGACCCAACTGCATTGTCCCTACCATCTGCTCTATCGTGCGCTGTCTGAGCGGCGGAGAGGGATTCGCTATCGTTCCGGATTTTTTGTGTCGCGACGAGATCGATGCTGGCAAAGTGAAGCTGGTGTGGAAAGGCCAGCATGTCCTTGAAAACACGCTGTATTTTGGTATGTGTACGAAGACGATTTACGCGGACGAGATTCGCCAAATGAAGGAAATCGTCGAAAAGCAGGCCGCCTGATCGCGACTGCCTCCCGACAATTTCCCAAGGTTGGCTGATTGATTATGCAAAAAAACTGGGGCGGCGAAATCCATCGGCGGGGTGCCAGCTTGCGTCGCGTCGGCGCAGAGCCTGGGCAATAGAAATAATATCATTGCCGCCTTGTGCCTGTTCTTCCGTACTGGCCTGGTTGTAGTATGGCTGGTAGGCAGGAGCCCACTCAAACAGTTCCGTTTTGGCATCATAGATACCAACGGGCTTTCGCTTGGAGTTTGTTACGAGTTGCTCCATAACCACTTTAGCTTCATCGTGCGTAACAAAGCCGACGTGCTGGTACTGGTCTTTAAGCAGGTAAATTAATGAGTAGCGTTTCATAGTGCTTGTTGTTTTTGAGATCGACGTACCTGAGTTACCGTTACGCCGTTGCCTGTTGTTTCTGTAGAGCCCAGAATCGGTAAATGCCGATTTGCCGGGCTGGCGTTGGCTCACGATGTGGCTTGGCTGGCTGATGAGCCAGCGTTGCCTGGGCTTGATCGATCTTTTCAGTCAGTTGTACCACTTGATTTGTCAGTGCATACAGCTGTTGCTGAATCACCATCAACTCATCCTGAGGCGATATACTCGGTTGTGAGCCGTTGCTTGGCTGGGCCGCAATGAGTGCGTTGCCACCGAATGGAGCCCCCGTGCGGCTATAAGCCTCGAAGCCCGCCGCGTTTTGGTTAACGAATTGTTGAAAATAGCGTTTGATGGTCGAGCGAAGGCTGTTTCCGTCAGCCCGGCCCGTATACTTATGTGTAAATTCCATATTCATTCTTTTTAATGGCCTGACAATCAAGTTGATTTCGAGCCGTATTGTGTAGGTTTCTGTTTTTGACTCAGACCTCAGTTAAAAAACGGGCGACCGTCAAAATTGGTTTAATCGTTTAAACTCATATTGGTCTTAACGGTCATTATTCTTCTTATCACAATCTACATACATCAGAATAATACAATTAAATTAACTATTTTATGATTTAATAAAGACTTTCGATATAAAATATGGCATATACGAACGATCAGATAGTTTAAACGATTAACTATATTATAGGATTTTTTCGCTTTCCAGCTATGATCAGGAAGACGTCGATGAAAGACATCGCGCAGGATGTGGGGGTATCTATTGCCCTTGTTTCCTATGTGCTGAATAATCAAAAGGAGAATCGGATTGGTAAGGAGGTGGCCGAAAAGATTCGGGAGGCTGCAAAACGATTGAACTATCAGCCTAACCAGCTGGCTAAAAGTCTAAAAACCAACAAGTCGTTTACTATCGGATTAATAGTGGCCGACATGGCCAACCCGTTCTCAGCGTCGCTAGCGCGTATTGTTGAAGATGAAGCCGACAAACACAAGTACACAGTCTTGTTTGGTAGCTCGGACGAAAACCCGCAACGGCTTCAAAAAGTCATTGATACGTTGCTGAACCGGCAGGTCGACGGGTTGATCATTGCCGCGCCCGAAGGGTCAGAAGCGCAGTTGGTGGCGCTCCAGCAACGCATTCCGTTTGTGTTGATTGACCGTTATTTCCCCGATTTAACGACGAGCTACGTAGCCCTGAACAATTACACGTCGATTTATTCGGGCGTACAGCACTTGATCGACTCGGGCTACCAGCGAATTGGCATGGTGAGCTTCGATACCAACCTGTTTCACCTCAACGAGCGGAAACGCGGCTACAAATCGGCCCTGAAGGCTAACAACCTACCTTTTGTTAAATCCTGGTTGAAAGAATTAGACCAAGCCACCTTCAGAACCGACATGGCAAAAGCGGTTCGTGAGTTAGTAAAAGGTCCGCGGGCGGTAGATGCCATTCTGTTTGCGTCGAATATACTGGCGCTGCATGGCCTGAAGCAGTTAAACGCCTTATCAGTCAACGTGCCCGAGGAGGTAGCCGTTTTAAGCTTCGACGAAGCAGAAGCATACGATCTGTTCTATACGCCCATTACGTGTATTAGGCAGCCCCTGGTCGAAATGGGTCAATTGGCGACCCACCTGCTACTCGAAACAATTCAGAAAAATAACCGCCTAACTCAGATTAATCTGGACGGCGAGTTAGTGATCCGGGCATCGACGCGGGCACGTAATACCACCCATCAGGGAAATAGGCGGCCCGGTGAGCGCAGTCAGGTACGTGATCATAAGGCATAATAGGCCTCAGCTTCCATCTTCTGCGGCACTGCCCCCACGTTGGCCATCGTTTTCAGATTGATCTCGATCGTGCGGGCAATGGTGGTCATGGGCGTATCCGTCGGTTTGTTCTCGAATGGATCCTGCAACTGTGTCGCACTCTTATCAATCAGGATGAATGCCGAGGCGATGAGTGTCACCAGCAACACGTCCAGTACATCGAGATCGGCTTCAAAACAAAAAGGCAGAATAGCGGCAAACAAATAGATAAACACCTGTAGGTTAAAGGTGTATGTTCGCGGGAAAACCGTGTTCTTGATCCGCTCGCAACGACCCATCGAGTCGGTGAGTTTAGTTAGCAGCTCACTCAGGCTCACCATCTGGTAATCTGTCAGTTGGTCTGTATCATACAACTGGCGAATGGCCATGCCGTGCTCCAGCAAAAGCGCGTTGGGCTTGTTATCAAACGTCATGATGTAACGGGCGTTGGCAGCCGGCAAAAACTCCCGCAGATGTTGACTCATGTCTACGCCCCGCAACGAGTCGCCCAACACGTAGCACCAGGCACATTGACGCCGTACGAAGGATTCGATGATGGCATCCCGATCAGGACCGTTTGGTATGAACAGCATCAACTGACGAATAAACGACCGGCTATCGTTTACGATCGATCCCCAGGCAATGCGGGCTTCCCACCATCGTTCATAGGCCTGATTGGTTCGAAAAGCGAGCAACAGCGAAATGCAGGTACCAATTAGGGTTGGCACAGCAATAGGTATGGTCAGAAACCGTAACCCCAAAAAGTGCTTCGTCACCACCACCATGCAGGCAAAGAGAAAAACGAACAGCGCTTCGCGACGAATTTTTCGAAAAAAGAAAATAAAGGGGATTGGTTTATCAAGTAGCATACCGTGAGTTGGTTGAAAGCTGGCCGTCCAAAGCCCGGGCGTGTATGTCGGACCGGCGCGATGTGCAGGTTAGCCAGTCGTTGAAAGCAAGCTGTCTCTTGCCGTTGCCGGATTGGTCGCTCGCTGCGGGGCTGTGCCTGCGTAGCATCCAGCGGATAGCAATAGCCGGCCGGTCAGCAAATAGTAAGTTGGCTACGAGTGAGCAGTCTGATAGCCGGTTCTGAAAACGGCGTCGACTAGTTTCACTAGTTGAACACCCATCCGCTGGCCAAGTCCGGTTAGCTGACCAAGACCTACGGCGGCATAGCTGATCCAGAAGATAAATTCCGATACCGGCGACTGGGCAATGAACGCTGTCAGACCGGCCAGGAACACCAATATGGTCAGGTACGTTGGCAGCAGGGTGTAAGGGTTCTGGTGATGCGTTGCCTTGCCCGGAGTTGTGAAGTAATCATTCTCGATTCGTAGCCGCCGGGTCGCCTGCCAAAAGGCGCTCCCGGCTAGAAACAGACCAACGCCAGCCGCGATCGAGATCCAATCCCAAAGGTCAGCTCCGTTTACCAATTCTGTAACTGTATTAACGACTGAATCAGTTGAATAAAAGCCTGTTGAGTTTTCCATTTTACGTTCGTATTTGTGTACGCGCAAAGGTAGAACAGGGCTATTAGGACAGGCTTACAAGGCAATTAGAAATAGATTGCAAGCTAATTATAAATAAATTAGAACCTGCCTCGGCGTGAATGTGGTAAGCTGATAGTGAATGTGCTGCCTCTCCCTGGCTCACTCACCACGTCAATACGTCCCTGATGCAGTTCGGCAATGCGGCGGCAGATGGACAACCCAAGTCCGAAGCCATCGTGTGAACGCGCATTGTCGGCCCGGTAGAAAGGATCGAAGATATGGATTAGCTGATCGGGTGAAATTCCGATTCCCTCATCAGCTACCCTGATCCGGCAGTTAAGCGAGTCGGTATCAATCTGAACCTCAGCCCGGTGGTTTTCGCTGTACTTGCAGGCATTGTCAAGCAGGTTAAGCACCATTCGCCGTAGCAACGCTTCATCACCAAGTACCTGTGGGTAGTCATCAGCCTGCGACAAATTCATAAGATTCACATCGACCCGGTAGTGCGGGTGGGCGCTACACAGTTCGTCAAGCGCAGAAAACACCACATCGTCGATCAGGACGGGTTCACGCAGTAATTGAAGGGGGGCATCGAGCGCGCGAGCCAATAACAACAGGCTGTTGGTCAGGTTAACGATCCGGTCTGTATCTGCGGTAAGCTGACCCAGGATAGCCCGGTACTGCGGCACCGACAATTCATGGCGCAAGCCAAGCTGTAATTCTGATTTGAGGGCGGTCAGGGGCGATCGCAGTTCGTGTGAAGCGTGCGAAATAAATGTGCGCTGCTGCTCGAATGCCTGTTGAAGCCGCCCCAGTACCCGGTTGAAATTGATGGCCAGTTGAGCCACTTCATCCTGCCGATTTCCTTCGTCGAGCCGTTTCTGTAGGTTGCCCGCGTTGATACTACTCACCTCCTGATTGATACGGCTGATAGGTCGGAGTGACTGTCCGGCAAATAAAATACCCAGCCCGACAGTGAGGCCAATGCCAATCAGTAAGCTCCAGCTCAGAGTGCGGCGCAGGTCGAGCATGTCAGCCTCGCCAGACCGGTCTCGCGCCGAAGCCACTACAGTGAGTGCCTGCTTTCCTTCGGGTGCATACAAGCCAAACACCTGTTGATCAGCCAGTTTTAGTTTTACAATCCCTTTGCGCCGAATGTCGGTGAGCAACCACGCAGGTACCGCCAGCGAGTCATCGTCAATGCTGGCATAGAGTAACCGGTTGCGGGCGTCGAACACCAGTACCTTCTGCTCATACAGGGTAATGAGCGTGTTGCGGTCAATGACGCGCAGCAGGTTTTGGTCCAGCTCTTTTACCTCCGTCAGGAACCGGACAGTAGTACGTGCCCGCTGTTCAAGGCGATTGTAGAATTCCCGCTGGCGGTACTGCTCAGAGCGGACGTACGTATTCAGCGAAAAGACGAGCAGAATACAGGCTACAATGAGCGAAAACTGAAGCGCAATCCGGTCACGAATGGTCATGGATTACTCGTTTTTAAGCACGTAACCAAACCCGGAGCGGGTGTGAATAAGCTTGGGCACAAAATCACGGTCGATTTTGCGGCGTAGATAATTGATGTACACCTCCACCACATTTGTCCCCGAGTCGATGTGCAGGCCCCAGACGTGTTCGGTCAGGTCGGCCCTGGATACGACTCGCCCCTGATTCTGCAACAGATAAGCCAGCAGGGTAAACTCACGCGCGGTCAGCTCGATGGGTACGTCGCCCCGACGAACAAGTTTAGTCGACATATTCACCACCAGGTCAGCTAATTGCAGGATTTCCTCCTGTGGCGACGGACGTTGCCTCGATGAACGCCGCAGTTGGGCCGCAATGCGGGCACTTAGCTCGCGCAGGTCGAACGGCTTCACCAGATAATCGTCAGCTCCCAGTTCCAGCCCCTCTACTTTATCTTCAATTTCGCCCAACGCCGTGAGCATGATGATCGGGAGGTCTGGTTTTTTACTCCGCACACCCCGGCACACTTCGAACCCGTTAAGCCCCGGCAGGTTGATATCCAGAATTAATAGATCAATCGGCTTGTCGAGTGCCAGTTGCCGACCAGCATACCCCTCATAGGCTACCTCGGTGAGGTAGCCTTCGTCGCGGAGACTTCGGCTAATATTCTGGGCAATACGGCGATCATCTTCAACAATTAATATAGTTTGCATACAGGAATTCACAGCCATTGAGTCACCTATCAGCACGCCAGAACCGGTTAATTCAGGCTCATTGCGCCATCGACAGAATCAACTAAAAAGCGCGGCAGATAGTCGCAAATGTTATTAAAAACACGTTAAAGAACTGCGTGTCACTGCACAGCCTGAATGGGTTCATCAGCCAGAATGAAGTATCTTTGCCCCTCTTTTCACAGGCACAGCACAACCAGTCAATTGGCCGTTCAGGACCAGACAAAGCTGCTGCAACAGGTATTTTTCCCGTATGCAACAACCACCCGACAGACACCAGATTACCACGTACCTGCAAGGTCTTCAAGAGCAAATCTGCACCGCGCTCGAGCAGGCCGATGGGTCAGGTACGTTTCGCGAGGACCATTGGCAGCGCCCCGGTGGTGGAGGCGGCCGGTCGCGCGTGCTGGCCGACGGGACAATCATTGAGAAGGGAGGTGTTGGCTTTTCGGCCGTTGAAGGTGAGGCGTCGGAAGCGACCCTCCGGCAGTTGAACCTGACTGACCGGGCTGCCGGACCACCGCCGACTTTTTACGCCACAGGCGTTTCCATCGTGATTCACCCGCGCAATCCGCGTGTGCCGATCATCCACATGAACGTGCGCTACTTTGAGCTGAGCAACGGCACTTACTGGTTTGGTGGCGGTATCGACCTTACGCCGCACTACGTTGTGCCCGACGATGCGCGTTGGTTCCATCAGCAGCTTAAAACCGTTTGTGACCAGCACGACCCGAGTTATTACCCGCGCTTCAAAACCTGGGCCGACGACTATTTCTTCATCCCGCACCGGCAGGAAACACGCGGCGTTGGCGGTATATTTTTCGACTATCTGAAGGAAAGCGACACGGTCAGTAAGGCTGATCTGTTTGCCTTTCACCGGGCAGTAGGCGAATCGTTTGCGCCCATTTACACGCATTTCATGCAGCAAAACCACAACCTCCCCTACTCGCCCCGCGAACAGCACTGGCAGGGGTTACGCCGGGGCAGGTACGTTGAGTTCAACCTAGCCTGGGACCGGGGTACCAAATTTGGGCTGGAAACAAACGGCCGTACTGAGTCGATCCTAATGAGCATGCCCCCGCAGGCCAACTGGATCTACGATTACCACCCCGAAGCGGCCTCACCCGAATCCGATACGCTGGCTTGGTTACGAAAGGGCGTCAATTGGGCAGACGTGTAGGGGGCGGTCCCTACATGCCCGCCATCTTGGTCATCAGGTAATAATTGGCGTCGATGTTGACGTCTTTTACGTTGGCCTGCCGGAGAGTCTGCCAGTTGGTCGACGGAGTTACGGTGCGCACCGGGCCGGCATCGTTCAGACAAATCTGCACGGGCATAGTGAAGCCTTTCTGGCAGTCGGTGAAGCGGTAGGCTACACCCTGGGGTGTCAGCTTATACTCCAGCGTAGGTACGCGTGCGTCGCGGAGATACTGATCGAATACCGGTTTCAGGGGCAGGCCCGTTTGTTTGGTCAGGAAGGTCTCAATCTGCTGCGTTGTCACGGTCTGGTGGTAGAAGGTCTTGTTCAGGCCCCGCAGAATCTGCCGCCACTTCTCGTCGTTACCCACCCATTGCCGAATCATGTGCAGCATGTTGGCTCCTTTGTAATACATATCGCCCGACCCTTCGCTGTTGACATTGTAATCACCAATGATCGGCCGGTCATTACGGATGCCTACGCGTGTACCGATCACGTATTGGGCTCCGGCGTTTTTACCAAACAGCGCTTCGGTATAGAGGTTCTCCGAGTAAGCCGTAAAGCTCTCGTGAATCCACATGTCGGCGATATCTTTGTAGGTAATGTTATTGGCGAACCACTCATGCCCTGATTCGTGCACGATGATAAAATCCCAGCGCAATCCCCAGCCCGTCCGGGACAGATCGCGACCCAGGTACCCGTTTCTGAAGCGGTTTCCGTAGGTAACCGAACTCTGGTGTTCCATACCCAGGTAAGGCACCTGCACCAGCTTGTAGCCATCTTTATAGAACGGATACGGCCCAAACCAGTTTTCGAATACGCGCAGCATCG
Source organism: Fibrivirga algicola (assembly GCF_011742925.1). Lineage (GTDB taxonomy): Bacteria > Bacteroidota > Bacteroidia > Cytophagales > Spirosomataceae > Fibrella > Fibrella algicola. The sequence goes on along the minus strand of NZ_WAEL01000001.1, from coordinate 803,336 downwards.
ACTTTGCCTGCTGAAACTGTTCGCGTGCGGCGGCTTCGTTCTGGGGCAGGGCGTAGTAGGATAACGCCAGTGGCCCGGCCTCACCCTGATACGTTTCATTCCAGGTTACATACTTCGCAATGTTGACGTTGACGCCGTAGTTATTAATCGGATTTTCGACCGCCCAGTCGTAAGTACGTGTCTGATCGGCATTGGTGACCACCCGCCGTAGCGTTCCGTTCGACACGTCCATGTAGGGCTGAGGCACGGTCACGCTGATCAGCATCGAGTCGGGCTCATCGGCCATGTGGTCTTTACAGGGCCACCATACGCTGGCACCCAACCCCTGGCAGGAGGTGGCGATAAACCAGCTTTTGGTAGAGTCGCGTGCCCACGAAACGCCGCCGTCCCAGGGGGCATTGCGGGCCACGCGGGGTTTTCCGGCATACTCCACCGTGATGGTTTCAGTGCGGCCGGGGCGTTGTGGTTTAGTCAGCGTAACAAAATGCGCGTTGCCGTCGGTGCGCACGGCCAGCGGCTTTCCATCCTGCTCGGCCCGAATCAGCTTCATAGGCGATTGCAGATCGATCTGCATAACCTGGCCGGCTTTCAGAACCCGGTAGCGGATGGTGTTGCGGCCAGCAAACGTACTATCGTCGGGCGTAACACGTACCTGTAGGTGGTAATGGTTCAGGTCCCACCAGCTTCGTTCGGGGGTCATGGTGCCGCGCAGGGTATCCTGACGGGTGTAAGCCTGTTTGTCGACAAGTAGTTGACCAAAGGCGGGTATCGAGCCGATAAAGAGCAGGTAACCCACCAGCAAACTGGCAGGAAGGCGGAGACAAGCAGTTGATGGCATGTGTTAAAAAAAGGAAATTCAGACTATCGTAAACCGGACTACGGGCGCAAGCCATTCAGGTGCCACGGGGTAGCCGGGTCATAACGCAACGTACCCGCGTCGATGCGTAGCGGGCTGCTGATGTTGTTATGATACAACTGACCGGTACCAAGCCCCTGGGGAATCAGGTTCTTAAACTGCGATGCGTACTGGGCAATGGCATTCAACCCGATATTTGATTCCAGCGCCGACGTGATCCACCAGCCGATAGACAACCGGTTAGCTAGTTCAATCCATTCGTCGCAGTGACGCAGGCCACCCAACAGGGTTGGTTTCAGAATGATATACTGCGGCTGAATCTTCTTGAGCAACCGAAATTTATCGACGTATTCCATGTGGCCGATTAGTTCCTCGTCGAGGGCGATGGGCAGGGGCGTTTGCCGGCAGAGGTCGGCCATAAGCTCGTGCTGACCGGCGGCGATGGGCTGTTCAATGGAATGCAACTGGTACTTAGCCAGTCGCTCCAGCTTCGCCAAGGCCTCGTCGGGCCGGAACGCACCGTTGGCATCAACGCGCAGGGTGATCTGTTCGGGGCTATATTGCCCGCGAATGTAGTCGAGCAGTGCGCACTCCTTGTCGAAGTCGATTGCCCCGATTTTGAGCTTGATGGTGGTATAGCCCGCCGCAATCTTCTGATCGATCTGTTCGCGCATGGCTTCGTGAGAGCCCATCCAGACTAGCCCGTTGATGGGGATCGCCCGCCGACCGTGCACAAATTCAGTATCACGAATAAGCCGGTTTCCGCCCGACAAAAAGTCGTGCATGGCCGTTTCCAAACCGAATAAAATGCTGGGGTGCTGCTGACTGATAAGCTGGTTCAGTATAACCGTAACATTCCAGTCAAACAATTGGAGGTCAAGGTGATTGAAGTACTGGCAGTATTCCGAGAGCCGGTCTTCAAAATCAGGAATATCGTCGAGGCTCAGGCCGCGTAGAGGACCACATTCACCGTAACCAACTACATCGGGTTGGTCAGAATCGACTAAACGAAGAAAATAGGAGTCTTTTTGGGTAAGCGTCCCCCGCGAGGTGCCAGCCTCGAAGGTGAAGTTAAGCGTATATTTCAGGTAGCTGACCCGGAGACTCATTGGATACGGTGGCGGAGGGAAACAAACCGTTAAAACTACTACTTTTGACCCCACCAGCAAAAACATGTTACGAAATTGTTGCCCGAAATGTGACTTACAAATTTCTGCTAAAACCGCTGTCTCTAGCGTATGGAGGTCTCTTATCAATCCGGAATTCGCTATATGACCATCAGCTTGTCGCTACCCACATTCCTACTCAACGGTGCATTTCGGTGGGTAACCTCACCGTGGGTGGCACGGGTAAAACACCGGCGGTAGAATACCTGCTCAGGTACCTGCTTACATTAGACCAGCAGTTGACCGGCAGCATTGCCACCCTCAGCCGGGGTTACGGCCGAAAAACCCGCGGATTTCGTATCGCCACCCCCGCCGATTCGGCCGCTGCCATTGGCGACGAACCCCTGCAGCTATTCCGAAACTTTGCGCCTCAGGTCTGTATCACCGTTGGGGAGCGCCGCGCCGAAGCCCTGCAGCAACTAGCCATGATTCGGCCCGACATCCGTACGGTGGTGCTCGACGATGCCTACCAACACCGGGCTGTGCAGCCGCAGTTGAATGTGCTACTGTCCGATTACAATCGCCCTTTTTATACCGACGATCCGTTTCCGGGTGGGCGGCTTCGCGAACGCCGACAAGGTGCCCGCCGCGCCGACGCCGTCCTTGTCACCAAATGCCCGCAGCCGCCCTCACCGGCCGAGCGGATTGCTATTACCAACCAGATCCGCCGGTATACCGAATCTCAACCTGGCAAAGCCGACGTACCTGTTCTGTTTGCCGGACTGGCCTACGACCCGCCCCGTCCCTTTAGCGGCCAGCCCGCCACATCCATTACAGGCCCCGTGCGTTTAGTGTCGGGTCTGGCCAACGCCGAACCGCTGGTCAGGTACGTGACGGCTACCTGGGGACTAGCCCACCATGACGACTTTGGCGATCACCACGCCTACACCCGCGACGATGTGACACACCTGCTCAGCCAGACCCCACCCGATACCTGGCTACTGACGACGCAGAAAGACGCCGTAAAACTGGACCCGTTATTAACCGACGAAGAGCGGCAGACCCGGCGCCTGGCGTACGTGCCGGTGGGCATGCGTTTGTTCGAGCCCGACGACGAAGCCACGCTGGCCCGTTTAGTCTATGACTGCCTACGCGGCCCGGCACTTAAAAATCGTTAACCACTAACCTCGGCGCGGCCCGGCACCCGTTTTGGCTTATTTTTGCGTATGCAGTTTTCGGCACTACTTTTTCTAGCCTCATTTCTTTGTGTGTCCACCCTGGGTCTGGCGCAGCAATTCCCCGGCGGCGCAGGTACCTTCCCTACCACTCCCGGTAGTTTTCCCGGCACAACGAGCCCCAACGGAGCGGGCCGCCCCGGCGGTTCGGGCGCAGGCGTGGGCATCGATGATTCAACGAAAGTGATCTATGGGCCTACAACAGCCCGTTTTTTTCTGGAGAGCGACGTATTCAACAACCGGAAGAAATTGTACCTGACCGACACCTCGCTGGTTGGTACCCATCAGTTCGAATTCACCAAACGCAACGATAACCGCTATACGGATTTGGGCAATCTGGGCACCCCAATGCGGCCCGTTTTTTACGAGACACCCACCCAGATAGGCGAACAGCAGGGCTATTACGTGTTTTCGCCCTACGCCTTTCAGACAAGTCAGGTACGGTATTACGACACTAAATCGCCGTTTACGGATATGTATCTCGTGCTGGGACCGCGCAATCAGAACATCCTGAACTTCGATTTTAACCAGAATATTAATCCACGGCTCAACGTAGGGTTCAACGTGCAGCGATTTACCTCCGAGCGGCAGTTTGGCACCAGCGCGGCACGTACCCAGACCGAACGGCTGCTGGCACAAAACTGGGGTGTGCTGGTTCATGGCAACTACCGCACCCAAAACGACCGGTATACCCTGCTGGCTCATATTAACCACATGAACCACAGCCTGCCCGAGCAGGGCGGCAACGTGTTTAGCCGCACCGCCAGCGGCGACACGCTGGCTTTTGATTATGAGGGACAAGCCCGGCTGGCGAGCACCCTGGGCTGGGAGCGCCGCACCAACGTTCACCTGTATCACCAATACGCACCGGTCGATGGTATCCAGTTCTTTCACCGGCTTGACTATCAGACGAATATAAACAACTATAAGGACGATGCCCTGACTGCTAATCAGCAGTTTTCGAGTTTTTATCCACGGATCATCAACGATTCGACACGTACCCAGCAGGATGTTTACTGGAGTTCGATCGATAATACGTTTGGCGTGAAGGGCATCTATAATCGGGGGAAATCGGCGTACAACTACCGCCTGTTCTACCGCCAGCGGATATTCAGTCAGAAAAGCGACTACAACCTGTCTGCCGCATCGTCCAGCACGGCACTCAGCACCAGCACCAATCCGCAAAACCTGAATCGCTACACGGCCTCCGGTTTCGAAAACTACATAGGCGGCTGGCTGGGTTATTATTTCCCCGATAGCCTGTCGCGCCTCACGGCTGAGGCCGAATACCTGGTCGGCACCGGTGCTTTCCGGCTCAATGGCCAACTGGAAAGTCGCCTGTTTACCGTAGGGTTCACCACCATGCTGGCCGAACCCACCCTGATTTCGCAGCGGTTCTCCAGCAACCATTATGATTGGAATAATACACGTGAGTTTGGCCTTCGGGGTACCCAACATGCCTACGGCCTGCTAAATGTGCCGTATAAAAACTGGACTGTTTCGCCGGGGGCCGACTTCTGGCTACTCAACAACTACGTGTATTTCAACCAACAAGCGCAACCGGCGCAGCTGGCAACGGCCTTCACCATGTTTCGGGTCGGGCTGGGGGCCACCTACACCCGGGCGCGTTTCAGGGCAAGCACGCAGTTGTATTACACACCTCTCAACGCGGGCAACGACGTATTGCGGGTCCCGACCTTCTTTGCCAACGGTCGGGTGCAGTATGATTTCATTTATGCCAAGGTGCTGCACATTCAGACGGGCCTCGAACTACACTACAAATCAGCGTACTACGGCGACGCCTACTCACCCGTTACCCAGCAGTATTATTTGCAGGACCGGCAACTGGTTGAAGGCGCACTACTGGCCGACGCCTTCGCCAATATGCGCGTAAACCGGGTACGTTTCTTTCTGAAATTCAGCCATGTCAATCAGGGGCTATTTCAACCGGGCTACTTCGTGGCACCAGGCTACCTGCAATTGCAACGCGGCTTCGGCTTCGGCGTCGATTGGCTCTTGTTTGACTAACCGAGTCGGAACCGACGGCAAACGACTGCTTCCGTCAACTTCTACGCTTTCTATTTCATCAGACTAATGCGCTTTTTCCTCGCGATCACCCTATTTTTTGCCACACACGTTGGCTATACCCAGGCTTATCAGCCAGAACCTATTACGGCCCTACTCGGTGCGTTTGGGCCGGAGGTCGAGTTGGTCGAAAAGCAGTTGCAGAACCCGGTGGTGGTAATGAAGAACGGCATTCGGTTCGTAACGGGTCGCCTTGGCAGCCAGCAGGTAGTGGTAGCGCTGACCGGTATTGGTAAAACCAATGCGTCTATGGCGACAGCCTTCACACTGGCGTATTTCAGGCCCCGGCAGGTGATTTTTACGGGCATTGCCGGCGGGGTGAGCCCCGATCTACAACCCGGCGATCTGGTGGTGGGCCGCGAAACCGGTTACCACGACTACCGTTGGATGACCTTCGACAGCAAGCCGACCAACCAGACGCGCAATGTGATTACGGGCGAGCTGAACCCCGGCTATTTCCCCGGCGACTCGGCGCTTCTGTCGCTGGCGCTACGCACCGCCAAAGCCACCAAACTTGAAGCCATTCCCGGTTTGCCGCGTGCCCCAATTGCTGTGTCGGGTCGAATTGTGACCGGCGACGAGTTTGTTAATTCAGAGCAACGTGTAAACCAGATTCGGGCCGAGCATCAGGCCGACGCCACCGAGATGGAAGGCGCCTCTGTGGCACAAATCTGCTACCAGCAGGGCATTCCCTGTCTGGTGATCCGCAGCCTCAGCGACAAAGCCAACAGTTCGGCCCGAGCCGATATGCGCACGTTTCTGGCCATTGCTGCCCGCAACTCAGCCCAACTGGTGGTATCAATGATGGAAGCCAGCCGGTAAGTGACAACGTACTGGAGGCTTCTACTATCATTTTCTCGAATCGGTATACAACTTGTGGGCCTGCCAACGGACAGACCGTTAATTTAGCCGGACTTTTGCTCTTCATCCAGTACAACCTGATCTATGATTGACCTCCGCAGCGATACCCTTACCCGCCCCACCCCTGCCATGCTGGCCGCCATGATGGCTGCGCCCGTTGGCGACGATGTGTTTGGCGAAGACCCCACCGTGAATGCCCTTGAGCAGAAAGCCGCCCGCCTTTTTGGCATGGAAGCCGCGCTGTTCTGCCCATCGGGTACCATGACCAACCAACTGGCGATACGTACCCACGTTCGGCCCGGTGATGAAGTCATCTGCGATCAGATCTCACACATCTACCTCTACGAGGGCGGTGGCATCGCTGTTAACGCGCTGGCATCAGTGGCCTTACTGGCGGGCGAGCGGGGTAAGCTCACGCCTGAGCTTATTGCTCCGGCCATCAACAATCCCAACGACGTTCACCGACCCATTACACGGTTGGTTTCGCTCGAGAACACGGTAAACAAAGGCGGCGGCTGCTACTACACCCTGCCCGAGCTGGCCGCCATTCGGCAACTCTGCGACGAACACGGACTGGCACTGCACCTCGACGGAGCCCGGCTCTTCAACGCGCTGGTTGAAACCGGCGACGCGCCCGAAGCCTACGGCCGGGTGTTCGATTCGATCAGCATTTGCCTGTCGAAAGGCCTTGGCTGTCCGGTGGGCTCGTTGCTCGTGGGCTCAGCGGCGTTTATCACCCAGGCCCGGCGATTCCGAAAACTGATGGGCGGCGGCTGGCGGCAGGCGGGTTTTCTGGCGGCGGCGGGCATCTACGCGCTCGACCACCATATCGAACGCCTGAAAGTCGACCACTCGCGCGCGCGGCAGATTGGGCACATTCTGGCTAACCAGCCCGAAGTGGCCGAAGTATTGCCGGTTGAAACCAACATCGTTATTGTTCGGCTGGTCGATGGCATCACCAATACCGATTACCTCGCCAAACTGAACGACCAGGGCATTCTGGCCGTAGCGTTTGGCCCGCAACTGGTACGGTTTGTGACGCATTTGGACTTGACCGACGATGACGTAACCCTGTTTGAGCAGTCAGTATCCAAACTGGCTACCGCGGCATAAGGCCATTGCCCCGCTGGTACCAGAAGTAACGTGCAAGTTGGGTCAGATCAATTAATTTGCAGACTACCACTACCCTGGCCACCTACCATGCGCGTTGTCTTCCTGTTTTTACTGTTAGCCCTCAGCCATTGCGGATTGGCTCAGCAAGGGGTATTCAAGATAGACAAAGTGCCCAAAAAGGGGCTAACCCCCAAGCTGGCGTGGCGGTGGCGGGCAGGCGATCAGGCAGCCTGGGCCTCCCCCACCCTCGACGACAGCCGCTGGGACACCATCAAGGCGTCGCGTCCGATTGATCGGCTGCCGCAGGTAGCCACCGCTGGCATCAGCTGGTTTCGAACAACCATCCAGCTCGATTCGGCGGTGGCCAACCAGCCTATTCCCCTGTTTATCTTTCTGAACGGAGCCGCCGAACTCTTCGTTGACGGTCAGCCGTTTGCCCGCCTTGGCAAAGTGGGGCGTTCGGCCGAAACTACCGTGAAGCACAAGCGCGTACAGGGTGAAATTCATGTACTTCCTGGCCTGTCTGCCGGGCGTCACGTGCTGGCGGCGCGCTTTGCCACGTACCCAAACCCCTGGTACATACCGCAATACATTGAAAAACAGCGCACGTTCAGCATTGAATTTGCCTCACCAACCCGGTTCGCCGTTGGCATTGCCGACGACATCCACGCAGGCACCCTACAAGAATACCTGACTCTGGGTATGTTCCTGATGCTGGCGGCCATTCACTTCCTTTACTACATCTACCGGCGGCAATCGATCAACCTCATTTTCGGGGCTACCATGTTGCTGTTCTGTCTGGGCACCATTGCCAACGACCTCCCGCCCTACGTGCGAAGCCTGTACCTGGCCAGTTGGTTCAATTTTGTGGGTAGCCTGCTCAGTACAGCCTTCGCAGTGATGCTGCTGGCGACCTATTACAGTTACCTGCAGCAAAAACGGGGGTTGCTGTTTGGCCTGCTGGCGAGCTTTGCGTTGTTGACCACACTGGCAATGGCCATACCCATGTATAACCCCACCTTTACGCTGGCCCTTATGATTGCCCGTGGGTTTGCCCTCTTTCTGCTCTTCCTCGATGGCTTCCGAATTAGCCTGATTGCCATTCGCAACAAACAGTACAATGCCGTACTGGTGCTTATCAGCGTATCGATCCTGATCGTAGTTGTGGTGGTGGGTTCGGTGATAATCGCCATATTATCGATGAAGAAAATCGTACCTGATGGGAATGTTATTCTGATTTTCGGCACCATCATGTCTATATCGATTCCTACGATTCTGGCCATTTTGCTAGCTAAGGAGCACGACCAGACCAACGACGCCCTGCAGAACCGCCTGGCTGAGGTAGAGAAGCTATCGACGGAGAAAGAAACAATCCTGACCCAGCAGAAAGAGTTGCTGGAGCAGCAGGTGGCCCGGCGAACGGCGAAACTGAACCAGTCGCTGCAAAACCTGCGCGAAACCCAGACCCAACTCATTCAGCGCGAGAAGATGGCCTCGCTGGGTGAACTGACGGCCGGTATCGCCCACGAGATTCAGAACCCGCTCAACTTCGTCAACAACTTTGCCGACGTGTCGACCGAGTTACTGGAGGAACTCAGGCAGGAACACACGCGACCCAGCCAGGAACGCGACCTCGAACTGGAAGGCGAAATGCTGGGTGACATCTACCAGAATGTGAGTAAGATCAGCCAGCACGGGCAGCGGGCGGCCAGCATTGTGCGGGGTATGCTTCAACACTCGCGCACCAGCAGCGGCGACAAGGAAAAAACCGACCTCAACGCCCTCGGCGACGAATACCTGCGGTTAAGCTACCACGGATTGCGGGCCAAAGACAAGGCCTTCAACGCCACGCTCCACACCAGCCTCGACCCGCTGCTCGAATCGACCAATGTGGTCAGTCAAGACATTGGGCGGGTACTGCTGAATCTGTTCAACAATGCGTTTTATGCGGTTCGCGAAAAGGCCAAGGCTATGCCTGAGGGCTACTATCCAACGGTCTGGTTCATCACCGTGCAGCACCCCGACGGGCTCGAACTGCGCGTGAAGGATAACGGCAATGGCATTCCGGCCGAGCTACAACGAAAAATTTTCCAACCCTTTTTCACCACTAAACCCACCGGCGAAGGCACCGGACTGGGCCTGAGCCTCAGCTTCGATATTATTACCAAAGGTCACGGCGGTACGCTGTCGGTAGAAACGACCCCCGGCGAACAAACCACCTTTATTATTCGCTTACCTAACTAACCCTACCCCTTTCCGGAATGCCGGACCACCTGAAAACAGGAAATCGATTGGGGGTACGGTAAACATTATGAAAAATTTCCTCGTACTCTGCCTGCTGGCGTTTCCTGCGCTGGCCCAAAAAAAGCCGCTGCAAACAGGGGCCGAACAAACGCAGCTTTACCTCAGTTCGCTCACCGGCAAACGGGTCGGCATGGTCGTCAACCAGACGTCGACCATCCAGAAAACACACGTGGTCGATAGCTTGAAAGCGCTGGGCGTACCTATCCGCACCATTTTCGCACCCGAACACGGTTTTCGGGGCACAGCCAGCGCCGGCGAAAAGATCAGCAATGCCAAAGACCCCAAAACAGGCATCAGCATTGTTTCGCTCTACGGCAGAGACTACAAGCCCAGCAAAGCCATGCTCGATTCGCTCGACGTGGTTGTTTTTGATATTCAGGATGTTGGCGTGCGGTTCTACACCTACATTAGCACGCTGCATTACGTCATGGAAGCCTGCGCCGAGGCCAATAAGCCATTGATCGTCTTCGACCGGCCCAACCCCAACGGACACTATGTAGACGGCCCGGTGCTCGATCCAGCGTTCAAATCGTTCGTGGGCATGCACCCCATCCCGGTTGTGCATGGGCTGACGGTGGGTGAACTGGCCCGCATGATCAACGGCGAAAAATGGCTGGCCGGGGCACGTACCTGCGCCCTAACGGTTGTTCCGGTGCTGAACTACACGCACCAGACCCCATACACCCTGCCCATTGCCCCGTCGCCAAACCTCCCCAACCGGCAGTCAATTTTGCTGTACCCGTCGCTCTGCTTTTTCGAAGGCACGGTGGTTAGTGTTGGGCGCGGTACCGACCATCAGTTTCAGGTGATTGGCTCCCCAACGTACCTGGGCGCGGGCAATGGCAAAACCTATACCTTCACCCCCGTCGACAAGCCTGGAGCAATGAACCCGCCCAACGAAGGGAAGCTCTGCTATGGCCTCGACCTCACGAAAATCAACGCGCAAAAGCTGGGCTTTTCACTCACGTACCTGCTTGATTTTTACCGGAAATCGCCCGACAAAGACAAATTCTTCCTGGCCAGTAACTTCATCGACAAACTCGCCGGTACCGACCAGCTTCGCAAACAGGTGATCGCTGGCGTACCGGAAAAAGCCATCCGTCAGTCCTGGGAGCCAGCCCTAAGCCGGTACAAAGAGCTACGGAAAACGTACTTGCTTTACCCATAGGGCTTATCTTTGTATGTATCTGTTTAGAGTTTGACGTTTGTGATCTGACGTTACGCTGCTGATTCACAACTCGTTTCCGGGCAGCACAACAGCAAACCACAAACTACTTCGTTCCCTTTCATGACTGAGACTATTGCCCAACTATACGCCGAAATTGAGCAGGCGACCGTAACCACTAAAGACGAACTGGAGCAGTACCGGCTGCGCTACCTGAGCAAAAAAGGGGCGGTTACCGAGCTGTTCGAGGGCCTGAAAACCGCCGCCGCAGAAGATCGCCGGGCGCTGGGCCAGCAACTCAACGGCCTGAAAAACCTGGCTCAGGATCGCTTCACCGCCTTTCAGGAGCAGGTAGAGGCTCAGCAGCAGGCGGCAGGCTCGCAACCAGCCGTTGACCTTACGCTGCCCGTTATCCCGAATCTGACCGGCACCCAGCACCCGCTGAGCCTGGTTCGGCAACGCATTATCCAAATCTTTGAGCGCATCGGCTTTAACGTGTCCGACGGGCCGGAAATCGAATCAGACTGGTACAATTTCGGAGCCCTGAACTTCCCCGACAACCACCCTGCCCGCGAAATGCAGGACACGTTTTTCGTTGAGAAATCAGGTGGTGCCGTATCGGACGACATGCTGCTACGTACCCACACCTCGAACGTGCAGATTCGGCTGATGGAACACGTGCGCAACAGTCCAGGCGGATTCAAACCCATCCGGTCGATCATGCCGGGCCGGGTGTATCGCAACGAGGCTATTTCGGCGCGAGCGCACTGCCAGTTCCATCAGGTAGAAGGTATCTACATTGACCGCAATGTGGGCTTCAAAGACCTGAAAGACACGCTCTACCACTTTGTGAAAGAGCTCTTTACGAAAGAAACGAAAATCCGTTTCCGCCCCTCATACTTTCCGTTCACTGAACCCAGCGCCGAAATCGACATTTCGTGCCAGATCTGCGGGGGCAGCGGCTGCAACGTCTGCAAACACACCGGCTGGGTGGAAATTGCCGGTTCGGGCATGGTTGACCCCAACGTACTGGAAAACTGCGGCATCGACCCCGACGAGTACACCGGTTTCGCCTTCGGCATGGGTATCGAGCGCATCACGATGCTGAAATACCAGGTACGTGACCTCCGCCTCTATTTCGAGAACGACGTCCGTTTTCTGCGGCAGTTTGAAGGTCTCTGATGCGACGGGTAAAATCGACAAATCGTGAGTGAATGTTACTTTATGTGTAGATTCAATGAATCTCTCGTTCACGATTTATCGATTTCACCCGTTATTGTTTACGTACATCAAAAAAACAGCTAATCATGCAGACGTATTATGACCCGGCCGATCTCAAAAAATTCGGTCAGATTGGTGAGTTTCAAAAGGAGTTTGCCGACAAGTTTTTTGCTTACTACGGTGCCGTGTTTGCCGAGGGTGCGCTCACTGCCCGCGAAAAGTCGCTGATTGCATTAGCCGTTTCCCATACCGTGCAGTGTCCTTATTGCATTGATGCTTACACCAGCGATACGCTCGAAAAGGGCTGCTCGGAACAGGAAATGATGGAAGCTGTGCACGTAGCAGCCGCTATCAGAGGAGGTGCTACTCTGGTGCATGGCGTGCAGATGATGAACAAAGCCAAGGACCTGAGCATGTAATTAATGCCAACGCGCCGGCGCCAGGTAGTGTCGCCGGCCGTACGATGCCTGATTGCCCGCCGTACCTGATACCTGAAACGCCTTTCTACATGAAATCACTGAAAGCCTCTGGACATGCTCTGGCCAGTTCGGCGGCGCAACTCGACTTTATCGAGAACGAAACATTTGCGAAGCTGGGCCTGCCCTCCTTTAGCGATAAGATCAACAGCGTTGGCCTGTTTCCACTGACGCCCACTCAGATCGAGATTTTTCAGGTAAACGTCGGCAAAATGTGCAACCAGGTTTGCCGCCACTGCCACGTTGATGCCGGGCCGGATCGGAAAGAGATCATGACCCGCGAAACGATGCAGCAATGCCTCGACGCCCTGTCAAAAACCAACATCCCTACGGTTGACCTGACCGGCGGCGCGCCTGAAATGAACCCCGATTTCCGCTGGTTTGTCGAAGAACTCACGAAACTGGGGCGCCACGTGATTGTGCGCTGCAACCTGACCATCATTGTCGCCAACCCAAAGTACTATGATCTGCCCGAATTTTTCCGGGATCACAAGATCGAGGTGGTGAGTTCATTGCCCTTTTACAACGCCGACAAAACAGATCGGCAACGGGGTAAAGGCGTGTTTGCCGACTCGATCCGGGCCATGAAGATGCTCAACGAGGTTGGTTATGGGCAAGATGAACGTGGCCTGCTACTCAACCTGGTGTATAACCCCAACGGGGCTTTTCTCCCCGGCGATCAGGCTGGCCTGAAACGGCAGTTCAAACGGGTACTCGCCGATGAGTTTGGGCTGGTGTTCAACGATCTGTACGCCATCACCAACGTACCTGTAAGCCGCTATCTGGATTACCTGATCTCGTCGGGCAACTACGAGGGCTACATGGAAAAGCTGGTCAATTCGTTCAACCCGTCGGCAGCAGCGGGCGTCATGTGTCGCAACACCATTTCCATTGGGTGGGACGGGCAATTGTACGACTGTGATTTCAACCAGATGCTCGACCTCAACGTGGCCAGCCCCATCACCCACATTCGCGATTTCAACGCCGATACCCTGAATCAGCGCAGCATCATTGTCAATGAACATTGTTACGCCTGCACCGCCGGCGCCGGTTCGAGCTGCGGCGGCGCAACGGCTTAAAACTGGTTTGGGTTTGACGTTTGTGGTTTGATATTATGCTGCTGACCAACCGGTTCGCTGATCAGCAGCGCCACATCAACCCACAAACGTCAAATCACAAACAAAACCTCAAACTATGTCCTACCTCGACGCTACCATCGACGTTTATAAACAGGCCGCCGAAACACCGGATGTTGGCCTCTGCTGCACCACAAACCCCGTTTGGCAACTGCCCGGCCTGAGCATTCCGAAACGGATGCTGGAGATGAATTACGGCTGCGGCAGCACCGTAAATCCGCGCGATCTGGTCAATAGCCCGACAGTAATGTACGTAGGCATTGGCGGTGGTATGGAGTTGCTTCAGTTTGCCTACTTCAGTCGGAGGCCAGGGGCCATCATCGGCGTCGATATTGTCGATGAGATGCTAACGGCCTGTCAGGAAAACCTGGTGGAGGCAGAGGCGCAAAACCCCTGGTTTCAGCGCGATTTCATGGATATTCGCAAAGGCAGTGCTTTGTCGCTACCCGTTGATGACAACAGCGTTGACGTGGCGGCGCAGAACTGTTTGTTCAATATTTTCAAAGCCGACGACCTGCGCGTTGCCCTTGAAGAAGTGTACCGGGTGCTGAAGCCACACGGTCGGCTGGTGATGTCGGACCCTACCTGCGAACAGCCCATGTCGGAAGCCCTGCGGAACGACGACCGGCTGCGGGCCCTTTGCCTCACGGGTTCGTTACCACTGAACGACTATTTAGACGTGATCACCAGCGTGGGCTTCGGCACCGTGGAGGTACGTGCCAAACGGGCCTACCGGGTGTTATCGCCAAATCACTACGCCACCGATGAGCTGATTTACATTGAAAGCGTGGAAGTATGCGCCATTAAAGATCCAATGCCTGCCGATGGACCGTGTATCTTTACAGGCCGTACCGCCATCTACTTCGGCGATAACGACCATTTCGACGATCATAAGGGCCACGTCTTACTGCCCAATCAGCCACTGGCCGTATGCGATAAAACGGCGGGAGCCTTGGCTGCGCTGGGTCGCGATGATATCTTCATTTCGCCATCAACTTACTTTTACGACGGCGGCGGGTGTTGCTGAGGTTTGCAGTACGATAGACGAGCTACAATTGGCTCATTTACCAGAGTAGCCTGCCTCCCAACTGCGTAAGCCAACAGTGCCATTCGTACATTCACTATGTCTCCAATCCGTTTATCTGACCTGGCCTACACCATCGACGCCGTTCTCGAAGAAAACTTCGGTGGGAAAGCCATGTGGGTACTGGCCGAAACAAGCGATATCAAGAATTACCCCGACCGGCAATATTGCTTTCTGGGGCTGGTAGAAAGGGAAGGAAATCAGACGGTTGCCAAGCTTGATGCGGTGATCTGGCGAAAAAACTACCCCATTCTCCGGGCATTCGAAGCGGCCACGGGCGTTGCCTTTGCCCGGAACCTGCAACTGCTGATGCTGGTGTCGGTCACCTACAGCCCGGTCTATGGCATGCGGCTGGAAATTCACCAGATCGACCATGCCTACACGATGGGCAACATCGAGCGCGAACGACAGGCGGTGCTGGATACACTCGTCCGCGAGCATTCGCAGTTCGTCTGGATGGATCAGGGGCAGTACATCACCAGCAACCAGATGCTGGACCGGCCGGCTGTCTGGCAACGCATTGCCCTCATCACCGCCCCCAACTCCGACGGTTGGCGCGACTTCCGGCAGGAGCTCGTCAACAACCCCTGGGGCTACCACTTCGCCATCGACGAGTACCTTACACAAGTACAGGGGCAGGGGGCCGACAAAGCTATATGTACGCAGCTAGAAGAGATTATTCGCTGCAACGTACCCTACGATGCCGTTGTGATCGTGCGGGGCGGCGGCTCGCAACTCGATTTCGGCGCGTTCGACACCCTGCGTATGGGGGTAGCGGTAGCTAGCTGTCCGTTCCCGATTCTGGCTGGCATTGGGCACGACCGCAACGTCAGCATCACTGATATGCTCTGCCACCAAAGCGTGAAAACGCCCACCAAAGCCGCTGTTTTTTTGATTGAACACAACCGGGTATTTGAGGAAAATTGCCTTCAGATGGCCTATCGCGTGGCCGAAGCCAGCCGGGTAGCCATGCAGAACGCCCGCGAAGACGTTGACGTACTGACCGAACGGTTTCGGTATGGCACCCAGACGTACCTGCGCAACCGCCACATTGAGCTGACTGAAAAGACAACCGCCGTTCGCCACCTCGACCCGGTCAATGTACTCCGCCGGGGGTACGCTATGCTCAGCCGAAACGGCCAGATTCTAACCCGCGCCGATGCGTTTAACCCCGGAGATGACGTACAGGCCCAATTCGCCGACGGCACTATTCACTTAACTGTTACCGATTAACCGTGATGAACAACCGGCTGCATTGCCTGGGAACGTACCTGCGCAATACGGCTGATTGAATCAATGTTAATGGCCAATCAACCCAACATGACTTACCAGGAAGCATACGAACAATTGAGTTCGCTCGTTGACGAGATAGAGAACGAAGCCGTGCCCCTCGACGAATTACCCGGTCGTATCAGGCAGGCGACCGAACTCATTGCGTTTTGCCAGCAACGGCTTCGGGCCGTGGATGATGACTACCAGCAGGCACTGAATCAATTACAGAAAAGGCAGTAACCCAACATTTAATAAATGATTGAGTGGTAACCATTGAAAAAGTGTGTTTAATTTTGGGACAGGATGCGTAGGCTAGACAGCTTCACCGGGCCGTAGGGACCGACTACCTCACCCGTGCATCCGGGAGTGACCCATCCACTGATAACTACGAAGCTGGCGGAATGACCGAGGCGAATGGGCATTCGTATAGTAACTGTATACTGACCAATCATCATGACTTTATTTGGTGCGTTTAACGAAGTGCTTACCCCTGAGGTACTGGCCAAAATTGCCTTGTACGAGGATGAGCCTGCGGAGAAAACCACAAAAGCCGTTGAAGGCTTAGTTCACACCGTCTTTGGCGGCCTGCTGAAACGAACGACTACCGAAATTGGTGTTAATCAACTATTTAGCCAACTCCAGAAAAGTGGTTACGATGGTTCGCTTTCCTCCAACCTGAACAGCGTTCTGAAAGACGCAACCCAGACCCACGCAGTTATCACCACCGGCAACGAGGCCATCAGCCGGTTACTTCCGGCCATGAAAAGCTCCATCGCCGGTATGATTTCGAGCTATGCCGGTATCCGTAACTCGTCGGCGATTTCGCTGCTCGGCCTCACCGCCGGCGTTGTGCTGGACGTGTTGGGGAAGCAGGTGAAAGAAAAGAAACTCGACGCCGACGGACTGGCTGCTTCGCTGTTCGATCAGCGGGAGGCCTTCATCAATGCAGTGCCGGAAAATTTGTTTCCGCAGCTTGTTGAGAAAGTAGGCATCCAGCAGATCGTGGCAGGCGTTGCCGCACCGGCTAAACGCACGGCGCAGGCAATACCCCCACGTAGTACCAATGGACCGGCTATCCGGCCTGTTCCTACGTCGACGGTATCCTTTGAACCCGACCTCGACAACGAATCGGGTGGTTCAGCGGGCAAATGGCTCATCGGAGCCATCATCGTTGCCGCCATTGCCGTGGGCGGTTATTTCATTTGGCAGAACAGCAAGAATTTCTCAACAGACGGGTCTCAGTCATCGGATGAACTAGCGTCCCTCGGCGACACGACCCAGTCTGATACCGTAGCCCGCTCACTGGCCGTTCCTGTGGACACCACGGCCAGCCGCCCCGCAGCAACTTCAGCCACATCGGCTACTACCGCCACTGGCATGGCCACGTCGGTCCCAACAGATGCGGCCTTCAGCACCGCTCTGACCGCTTACCTAAATGATGCCGCTCAGCCTAAGGGACGCGTATTCGGCCTGACAGGTGTCACTTTCGATCCAGCATCGCTGAGTATGACAGCCGCTTCGCAGAGACAGGTCAACGAGTTGATCACTCTACTGAAGGCCCGCCCTACGCTGCAAATTCAGTTACAGGGGTATGCCAATGACGCACCCGGTCCAGCGGCCGGGCTAACGAATAAAGTATTGTCCTTTAAGCGGGTCAATGCCATCAAACAGCAGCTCGTTGGCGCTGGCATCAACTATCTCCGCGTCGACGCGATTGGCCTGGGTACTGGCGTTAAAGTGGGTGAGCTAGGAAAGCAACCTCAGAAAAAAATTAACGTGAAAGTTATTACCAAGTAAGCGTAAATACCTCGTTTGAAAAACCGGTTATTGCCTGGCAGTGACCGGTTTTTGTTTTTTATCGATAACTGCTGTTCTAGTAGAAAGCCAAACGTCGATACTTTGGCTGTCATGAAGCAACAGCTATTATCAATACTGCTAAACCGTCAGCGGTCTGACAACCGCGCGGCCCACGCTCTCCCTGACAGGGCGGAGCAGCTGGGAATAAATCGCCGGCAATTTATGCAGGCCGCTGGAGCCTCCGCACTTGTGCTGGCTGCTGGCGCTGAAAGTTTGGCGGGCGAATTTCCACCAAAATCCGGCCTGCAAATTGCCTACTCGGCTATTACCTGGGGCGGGAATGATGCACAGGCAATCACCGATATCTCCTCAACCGGTTTTAAAGGCATTCAGCTTCGCGCCAACGCGTTCGGTCCCTACCGGACCAAGCCATCCGAGCTGAAGGCAATGCTGGATCAGCATGGTTTACAACTGGCCATGTTTTCGAGTGGCAACGTAGAAATAGACCCCGCTAAGTTTCAAAGCACCATCGATCAGCACGTGGCCCACGCCAGTTTTGTGAAGGCGCTGGGCGGATCGGCTATTCAACTCACCAATTCGGTTCGGCCAAAAGATCGGCTCCCAACTACAGACGAGTTGAAGCGGCTGGCAACCGTCATGAACGAGATCGGCAAACAAACAGCTGATCTGGGCGTACAGGCGGTGTACCATAACCACATGCACCAGCTTGGCGAAACACCCGCTGAGGTAGAGGTGATTGTGCAGGCGATGAACCCCAAATTCATCCGGCTACTGCTCGATATCGCTCACTTCCAGCAGGGTGGCGGCCAGCCCGAAAAGGCGGTCATTCAATACAAGGATATCATCCACTCGCTCCACTTGAAAGACACCATGTCGCCCCTACCCGACCGGCCCGGCAATGCTTACAAGTTTGTGGAGTTAGGCCGGGGTAACGTGAACGTACCTGCGGTATTTAAGGCACTGAAAACGATTAAGTTCAACGGTTGGGGGATCGTCGAACTGGATGGCATTCCCGATCCGGGTCGTACTGCCCTGCAGTGCGCCCAGACGAACAAAGAATACATTACTCAAACTCTGAAATTCCCCATTTAAACTTGCAATTGCTTATGCATAATAGACGTGAATTTTTAAAAACATCTGCTCTCGCAGGTTTGGGCATGAGTTTCTCTGCCAGCAGCTACGGCCGCATCATCGGTTCGAACGAACGGGTACGGGTAGGCGTAATCGGCTTCTCAGACCGGTTTCGTCAGTCACTTGCACCAGCTTTCTCTGATCACGCCAAAGAGATGAACTTCTCATTCGTGGGCGTTTCTGACCTTTGGAATCGCCGTCGCGACGAGGCCAAGTCATTCCTGACGGGTAAAGGCTGGGCCGATGCCAATAATTTCGCTATGTGCCGCAACAACGATGAACTCCTCGACCGGAAAGACATCGACGCAGTAATCATCAGTACGGCCGATTTCCAGCACGCTATCCACTGCGCCGATGCGGTAGAATCTGGCCGCGACGTATACGTTGAAAAACCATTCGCCGAATCGATGGAAGACGCACGCAAAGCGCTGAAAGCCGTTGAGAAATCGAAAAAGATTGTGCAGGTTGGTTCGCAGCGCCGGTCAGCTCCCAATTACCACGCCGCCAACGACTTTATCAAGTCAGGCAAATTTGGCGACGTCTCGATGGTTGAAATGACCTGGAACGTGAACCAGCCCGGTCGTTGGCGCCGGCCTAAACTGGTATCTGAGATCCGGCAGGAAGATACCGACTGGAAGCGCTACTTACTGAACCGGCCCGCCGAAGCCTGGGACCCACGCAAATACCTCGAATACCGGTTATTCTATCCCTATTCGTCAGGTATTCCTGGCCAGTGGATGTCGCACCAGATCGATACCGTTCACTGGTTCAGCGGGCTGGATCACCCCCGTTCGGTGGTGGCCAACGGCGGCGTATACGTCTGGAAAGATGGCCGCGTTAACCCCGATACGTTTACGGCGGTATTCGATTACGGTCCGGACAATGACAAAACCAAGGGTTTCCAGGTGATGTACTCGTCGCGGATGCACAACGAGGCGGGCGGCACCAAGGAATACTACTACTCGAACGGTGGTATGATCAACCTCGACACGAACAAGATCACAGCGGAAGGGGGGTTGAAAGCTGGCGCAGCCCGCGAGATGGGCATGCAGCCCAACCTGCTGGCCGAGCAGACTCTGGCGCAGGGCCCAAAGATCGAAACCAGCGCCAATACGGGCGGTGATCAGATGACCTCGCTGCACATGCGGAACTGGATGGAGTGCGTACGCAGCCGGAAAGAACCAAATGCACCAGCCCGCGTAGGCTTCAACCACTCGGTAGCCAACATCATGGCCACCAAGGCATTACACACCGGAAAGCGCGTTACCTGGGATGCAGGTAAAAGCGATATCGTAGTCGTGTAGTCAGTCTCAAGTGCTTCGCTCACAACCAGAGGGGAATTGAGCGAAGTACCTGACACCTGAAGCTACTCTACTTCAATCACTTCCAGAATATCCATGAGCGCCCCGAAGTCACGGCTTCCGGGGCGTTCTTCATTTCCACCGGTCAGGGCAATACCAGCAACGGGCAACTCGGCCAGGAGGGCCTGAATGGTACTGGCCTCAAAGCCAATACCGAGCAATACCGAGTGGCGGCTGGCTACCTGCAATAAAGCCGTTTTCAGAGCCTCATCGAGATGGATAATCGACTGACTTTCCAACAGCAGGTAATCAATACCCGGCAATGACGTGTTGGCTACGGCGTCGAGTTGTTCCAGCGATGTCTTGGTCAGGTCAACGCGCAGCATCAGGGGTTTACCAAGCGTACTGAGGTATGGCAACAGGGCTACTTCGTCGACCTGCAACACATCGGGCTGGTAATCGGCTAGTAGTTGTTCAATCTGTTCGGGATCAACGCTATTGGTTTCGCCTACGATGTGCACACCGGCAACCCAACCCCGAATCTCGCTGAATCGGGCCGGTTCGATGTAATCCGGGCTGGTGGTATCCATCGAAAAACCAAGCAGGTCAACGCCCATGCCAGCGCAGTAACGAGCATCGCTGAGGTTTGTTACGTTCGATATCTTAACAGTTGTTTGAAGGGCCATACGTACCGGAGCTAACTTATTTTTGGAGGGGCGAAAGTAGCACACATGGCCTACTCTTCAGTTAATTCTACGTTCGAAAGTTAGGAACCCGCCTGCGCCCGTTTTAGAATACTGCCCAGAAAACTACCCGCAAAGGTCAATCCCATGGCCCCATACAGGCTGAACAGTTCAACTTCCCGGTCCACGCTCGACTCAGACGGGCCCACCACATACATATAGCCCATCCAGATAAGCACCGCTTGGAGTATAGCCAATGCCCACCCTTTACGCGGTTCGGCAAAGCCAATGGCCCCCGCTGAAAACGCCGCCAGCAGGTAGGGCCAGTGAATGACGGAACTCTCTTTAATAACATACAAAAGCAGTAGCGCATTGGCCATCGTACAGGCGGCGTTGATCAGGAAAGAGCGGTTGGCAAAGCCAGTTTTTGCCGCCTGAGACGTACCCGGCACCGCCTGAACCGCAGCGACCACCGACTCGGCTTTGGCGAGATCACGCGCGGCCTCTTCGGACTGCCCTGTTCGCTGCCGCGTAAGCCCGCGCCACTGGTAGGCATCGGCCGTTGCTCCGTGAAAAACGGCTTTGTCAAAATCCTGAAAAGCAGCCGTATAATCGCCTGACTGGTAGTGAATCTGGCCAGTTTCCAGATGTAGATCGGCAATAGTATCATCGTAACTCTTGCCCGTTTCCAGATCGTGCAGAGCGGCTTTACTGTCACCAAGTACACGGTAAATGCGGGCGCGGTAGAGGTAGGCAACGCCAAGTTTAGGTTGTGCCTGTATCGCCTGGTTGAAGTATGCCAGTGCCGCCGCAAACTGATCGGCCTGGTACAAATCGATGCCTTCGCGCAGTTGGTCAGCTTGTTTTTCAGCCGTGCTGCGCTGATCCGCGTACTTCCGTAAATAGATAATATAGCCTACAAACGTGGCTATGGTCAGTAGCTCAATCATACAAACTGATAACTCCGCTCCGGCGTATTTTGTGCCAGCCAACCGGGATATAGGCCACTAGTAGCGGCTTCCACAACCGACACACAGGAGACCCACCTGTATCCTGCCTTTTCATCTACACTGCCAACTCCCTATGATGCCACACCGGCGGGCGGACCAATTAACTTATTGCTTCCACTATGCGCTTCTGCCTGTTCACCCTCCTGCTCGGCATCTGCCTGACCAGCACCGCCCAACGCGTCATGATTCAATCTGCCGATCAATCGTTGCAAACCAACTACGCAGTAACACAACTGAAGAAAGCCTTAATCGCCCGAAAGTATATACTCAGTGAGTCAAAGGGAAAAGCAGCTTTTCTCATTCGATTGGCACCGGATTCACCCGCGCTCGGTCCCGAAGCGTATACACTTAACCGGCAGCAAAACGAATTGACAATTACCGGCGGCGATCCGCGTGGCAGACTCTATGGCTGTCTTTCACTGGTCGAGGCGCTGCAAAATGGCCAGTCACTGCAGCAGATCAAGCCCCAGACCGAACGACCACATCTGGCTCTACGGGCTATCAAATTCGATCTCCCTTGGGACACCTACCGCCACAGCTACGCGCTTGACCTTCACTACGCTACCTGCCGGGATACGTTGTACTGGCAGGCATTTCTGGATATGATGGTCGCCAACCGGTTCAACGCCCTTAGTCTGTGGAACCTGCATCCGTACACGTTTATGATCAGGCCAACGAATTTTCCGGCAGCTACACCGTTCAACGACCAGCAACTGGCCGAGTGGCAAACCCTGTTCCGGCGCATTTTCCAGATGGCTAACGAACGCGCCATTGACACGTACCTGATCCCTTTTAATATTTTCACCAGCCCCGAATTCTCGAAAGCCTACAACGTCAACCCGGCTGTCAATAACCTCGAGCATCGCCACTTTGTCGATGGAGACACTTCGGCGATTGTCAAGCGCTACACGCGGGAATGTGTAACGCAGGTACTCAACGAATACCCCGAACTAACCGGTTTTGGCCTGACCCTGGGCGAAGGAATGGGTGGCATGACGCCCCAAAAACGCGAAGACTGGATGACGGCCACCATTATTGACGGCATGCGGCTGGCAAATCGAAAAACAAAGCTGATTCACCGCATCCCGTTCTCCAGCACCACGGGATCGCTGGGCGTTACCAGTATTGAAACCGAAAAGCTGACCCGAAAATCACTGGAACGCGAGGGGTCTTTACCGTTTATCGAAGGGCCTGTCTGGGCGGATTTGAAATACAACTGGTCGCACGCTCATTCGACGCCGACGCTGGTAAAAGTGCATGGCGGCAAGCTATACGATACGTATTTCAAGCCTACGCCAACCGCTTATAAAGTTACCTGGACGGCCCGGAACGAGGATTTCTTCTGCCTTCGCTGGGGCGTACCCAGTTTCGTACGTGCACACATAGCGGCCAATAGTCAGGCCTACGTAGGCGGCTATTTCCTCGGCTCGGAAACGTACATTCCGGCTACCGATTACTTCACTACTCCCGGTAGCCCGGTCGACTGGCGCTATGCGTTTGAGCGGCAATGGCTGTTTTATAAACTGTGGGGCCGGTTGCTGTACAATCCGGGTACGCCAGACACGGTGTTTCAGGCTGAATTTGTACGGCGCTACGGTCCATCGGCCAACCGCCTCCTCGACGCCTATGCACTGGCGTCATCGACTCCGCTACGCCTGGCCTCGGCCTTCGACTTCACCTGGGATTTTTCCCTCTACAGCGAAGGCATGATGGCGCACGATGCCGATAAAAATGTAGCGTATATCTCGGTTAATCAGCTAATCACACAGCCCACGCTTGACCCCGATTACGTATCGGTGAGCGACTATGTGAAGGCCACAGCGGCGGGCAGCTCAGTTAGCTCGGCGAAAGTTACGCCGCCCCTACTGGCGACCAAGCTGGAAACCGATTGCCGGAAAGCCCTCGCGCTGGTTCAATCCATCAGTACGTCGGCCAACCGATCGTTGCAGTACGAAGTCGCCGATGTGCGGGTGTGGTCGTATCTGGGGTTGCACCTGGCCGAAAAGCTACGCGGTGCCGTTGCGTTACAAACCTATCGCACCACGGGCGATGAAGCCATGAAGCAACGCGCCGTTCAGCACCTGAAGGCCGCCCTGCGACACTGGGACGATGTTGTGGCCATCACTCGACCGCTTTACAACGACATGCCGCTTGTACACCTCAGCGAACAGAAAGGCGGCACACCGGCCCAGAACGACAAACTTCGGTTTCACTGGGCAATGCTGCGCCCCGCCGTAGCTCAGGACGTAGCCATTGCTGAGCAGGCGCGGGCTAAGTAAACGTCTCATAGGATCACTATCTCAACTTGCCAAACCATTGACCGGAAACTGCCCCTACCAGCTATAAAGAAGGCTCAGGTACGTCAACAACGTACCTGAGCCTTCTTTACGGTAGACAAGCTTACGTACCCTTACTTAGGTGCCCGCTTCACCAGTTCGTCGCGTTTGAGTGTTAGTTGCCGACCGGCGGGTTTTCCGTTGCGATAGGTGATCACACGCAGGGTAACGTTCCCTTCCGGAATGAGCAGTGGTTGGGTATAACGCGGACTAAACCGGCCGGGCATTGTGTCGTCGATCGAGTAGTAGATCTCAGTCCCGGGCAGTTCGGTATCGAGCATAGCGGTTAACTTATTATCGGCCATGGCTACGGTTACAATGGGATCGTAGGCCGCCCGCGAGTAACTGATGTCGGCTTGCTCGGCACGTTCCATCTGCGCCTCGAGCCGGGGCACGAAACCGGCCCAATCGCGACGGTTGCGGGGTGTCCAGAACACTTCAGACAAGGCCCATACGCGCGGAAACGACATGTATTCGGCATAGCTCATGGTCGGAATCTGCTCGGTCCAGAGGTTGCCCTGCGCTCCCAAAATCCGGGTTGAATCAATGCCATCGGGTACCGGCTCGAAGTTATAGCACGTTTTCAGCCGAAGACTGGCGTAGATCCGGGGTTCCAGCGTCGGGTCACTCTGCATGTAGTCAAGGTAAGCGAACGTGGTGGGCGACATCACGACGTCGTGGCCGTTTTTGGCCGCTTCGATGCCGCCTTTCATGCCGCGCCAGCTCATTACCGTAGCGCTGGGCGACACGCCGCCCTCCAGAATTTCGTCCCAGCCCATGAATTTCTTTCCCTTGGCGTTAATGATCTTCTCCACGCGTTTCATGAAGTAGCCCTGCAACTCCTCTACTTTCTGCATGCCTTCTTTCTTCATCAGCGCCTGGCAACCGGGGTCTTTCGCCCAGTAACCGTGGTAACACTCGTCGCCGCCGGCGTGAATGTATTGCCCTGGAAACAACGCGGCAACTTCGCCAAAGACCTTATCCAGAAACGTATACACAGCCTCGTCAGACGGATTCAGCGTATTATCGACCAGCATCTTGAACGTGCCATCACCGTACCACTCCGAGAATTGGGTGCCGGGATTTACCCGGGCTGAGGTGTCTTTAGTGCACGACAGTTCGGGGTAGGCCGCCAGGATAGCCATACTGTGGCCAGGTACGTCTATTTCGGGAACAATGGTAATGTTGCGCGCCTGCGCGTACCGAACTACCTCGCGAATCTCATCCTGGGTATAAAAGCCTCCGTAGGTAGCCGCTTCGCCCGGTTTAGGGTTAGGTCGTTCGCCAAAATGCCCATCGCGCGGCACACGCCAGGCCCCCACGCTGGTGAGCCGGGGCAATGATTTTATTTCGATACGCCAGCCGTTGTCATCAGTCAGGTGCCAGTGGAAGGTATTAATCTTCAACTGCGCCAGCTGGTCGATGTAGCGCATCACGTCGGCCTTCGGGAAGAAAGACCGGCTCACGTCGAGCATCACGCCGCGCCAGCCGAAGCGGGGGTAATCGACGATCTGAACAGCAGGTACGTTCAGGGTTAGCTGGGTACGTGTCTGCGGCACCAGTTGCAGCAATGTCTGCGCCCCGTAAAACAACCCCGCCGACGCATTGGCCGTAATAACAACCCCTCTAGAACTGCTGGTTAGCCGGTACCCTTCGCGGCCAAGGCGGGCATCGGGTGTGGCTGTCAGCACCAGCGCAATGGCATTGGCCGGGGCGGCAGACGCGGCTTTACTCGGTAGTGATAAGCCGGTTTGGCCGGCCAGTTGCTGTGCCACCAGAGCAGCGAGGGTCGCCGATTCGGGCTTACTGTAGGTAATGGTCGTGGCTTTTGTCAGCGCAAAATGACCAGGCTGGGTTTGCACCGATACCGGCTGTGGAATGAGGTTAACAGGCTGCTGAGCATAAGCACCCGAAGCCACCAATAAGCAGGCAAACAGGAATAGGAAACGCATGAAGCTTGGGTTTAGGTGCGCATTGTTGTTCGCAGGGAACGCTACGCAAGTTAACAAAAAGCGATGCAGGGGCTATTCCCTACTAGTGAGCTACTAATCAGCATCAAAATTAATGAAACTGCTTTCCAACCTTTCGCGGGGCTACCTGCACTTTGTCCTGAACGTTAAATCAAACCAACGCCATGACCAGACTCCTATTTTCCCTCTGCTTTATGCTGATCACCCTGTTGTCAGCCTGTACTAAAACGACCGTTGATCCTGCGGCACCAACCGAAACGGCGCAAGCACGACAGGCACGCCAATGGCTGACAGCCCAGCCCAAATGGGTGGTTGCCAAAGCCAGTCAAAACAACAGCGTATATTACGAACGCGGTGTTCAGCAGGTTGGCGAAGTCGATATGGAAGTGGAATGGCTCCGGTTTCTGACCGATAACCGGTTTGAGGTGCAGCTACTGGGTGAGGCTAAACCCCAGGCCCTGTTTTACAAGATCGATAATACAACCAACGACCTGATTGTGTCGGAAACGGCTGACTTTAAAAAGCCGCTAAACTGGGCTACTAAAATCGACAACATTCGCGAAAAGAGCGTTGACCTCTTTATTCGGGAAGGTAGCGACGATCTGGTAACGCTTACTCTTGTGCCACAAACGAATTAGGTAACATAGACTTCAGTCGGGGACACTCAGTCCCCGACTGAAGTCTATGTTACAATGCTGACACCAACGTACCTGGCAGGGCTGATTCAGGGAATGCCTGGAAGCAGATGGGCCGGGTAAACCGGTAGATGGCTGTGGTGCCGACAGAGGTACTGCGGCTATCGGTGGTAGCGGGGAACGGGCCGCCGTGCACCATCGCGTGATTCACTTCAACGCCCGTCGGGAAGCCGTTGAAGACTAACCGACCGACCTTCATACTTAGCACGTCGATCAGATCGGCGTAGTCGGACAGATCGGCTTCGGTGCCGTGGATGGTGGCGGTCAGGTGGCCGTGCAGGCTACGGGCAAACGCCATAATCTCGGCTTTCGACTCGGCCACGATCCCCACCGTCGACGGGCCAAACACTTCCTCGGCCAGTTCGGGGTATTTCATGGCGCTGGCAACGGTGGTCATCAGCAGGTGCGGCTGAACGTCATCGCCTGTCCAGCCAGCCGAAGCTGTCGTATCGGCAATGGCGCGCAGGCGGGTGATGCCCTGCTGGTAGGCCTGCTTGATTCCGGCGGTCAGCATCGCGCCACAGTTGGTTGCCGCCAACTGGCGATCGAGTTCGTCCGTGAAATCAGTTTGGCCACTTCCTACAACGAAAAGTCCCGGATTGGTACAGAACTGACCAACACCCTGCGTTACTGATGCCGCAAACCCCGTAGCAAGGGCTGCTTTATTCTCGGCGAGGGCACCCGGCAAAAAGAAGACGGGGTTTGTACTACCCATTTCGGCATAAACAGGAATAGGCTCAGGCCGACGCACCGCTAGATCATACAGGGCTTTCCCACCCCGATATGAGCCCGTAAAGCCAACCGCTTTGATGAGCGGATGCTGTACGAGGGCTTCTCCAACGCGATGGGTTGCTCCCTGAATCAGTGAAAATACACCGGCAGGCAAGCCTGTTTTTTCCAGCGCCCTATTAATGGCACGTCCTACCAGTTCGCAGGTAGCTGGGTGGGCGGGGTGCGCCTTGAACACCACCGGGCAACCCGCCGCCAGCGCAGAAGCCGTGTCGCCACCCGCTACCGAAAAGGCCAGCGGGAAGTTACTCGCTCCGAACACCGCGACTGGCCCCAGGGCAATCTGCATCTGGTGCAGCATGGCTGGCTCGCCGTTAGCCTGTTTCACCGCCTGCAGCGGACTACTGATCGGATTAATCCAGGCGTCGCTGCGAATAAAATCGGCAAACAAACGCAGTTGTCCCACCGTGCGGCCCCGTTCGCCTTCGAGGCGGGGCACCGGCAGGGCTGATTCCTGCGCAGCGGTATCGATCAACTGCGAACCCAGCGCTAGAATTTCTTCGGCAATGGCTTCCAGAAAAGCGGCGCGTTGGGCACCACTTGTTTTCCGGTATGTCCAGAATGCTTCGTCGGCCAGCTTAACGGCCTGGTCTATTTCGGCGGCAGTGGCTTCATAAAACACCGTCTCCATTGGTTGGTTGTTGTGCGGCGTATACGCCTGAAATTGCTCTAAACCCTCCCATGATGGCTCACCACCGATCCATTGTTTTCCAGTCAGTTGCATGATATTATATTAATGAAGCGCCAGCTTCGATGGTTATTGTAGCGATTTTCTACCGAAGCACCAGCGGTAACGCCCGGTTCAGCCCTACAGTTATTCAACCCAGTTCGTTAAGGCACCAATGCCCTCGATGGTGATGGTGATTCGATCGTCTGATTGAAGCGTAAAGGTATTAGGTGGAACAATACCCGTACCCGTCATCAGAAAAACACCATCGGGAAAACTGCACTCGCGAAACAGAAACGATACCAATTCGGTGTGGCTACGCTTCATCTGATTGATCTGGATGCTTTGCGAAAAGGCCACCTCACCTGCCCGTTCAATGACCAAACTGATCAGCGTTTCGGGCGCAATTGGCTGACCGGGTACGTAGAGGCAGGGACCAAGACTGGCACAACGGTCGTAGCTCTTTGCCTGCGGCAGGTACAGCGGGTTTTCACCTTCAATACTCCGCGAACTCATGTCGTTGCCAGCCGTGTAGCCAACGATCTTGCCCGACGAGGTAATAAACAGCGTCAATTCAGGTTCGGGTACGTCCCAGGTCGAGTCTTTCCGAATTCGGACCGAATCGTTGGTACCTACCGTGCGCCGGGCCGATGCTTTGAAAAACAGTTCGGGCCGCTCGGCATCGTATACTTTATCGTAAAAAGTATCGCCTCCCGCTACTTTCGACTCGTCCATCCGGGCATCGCGGCTGCGCAGGTACGTTACCCCCGACGCCCACACTTCCTGACTCTGAATGGGCGGCAGGATAGGCTGTATGGTGGTCAGCCAGTCGGCGTTTTTCAGTACGGCATCGTCACTGTTGAAATCGGCAGTTGCGTCGTCAAATAACGTATCCCGGTTGATGTAAGCGTCCCAATCGGTTGACTTGATCTGTTTAAACTGCCCTTCTGATTCAAGGACGATGCCGTTGGCGGTGCGGTATATTCTCATAGCTATTGTAAGGGTACTCCGTAAAACGGGTTCACTGGCAAAGGTCAGACGCAATACTGACATACTCAGAGGGTGCTCGTGATTTTAACGGCAAAAACTCCAAACCGCGCCTCATCCGGTGATTGATCGAAACTATTCACGCTTCGGCATTCGTTAAGTAATTTCACGCCAGTTAACATAGGCCTGGGTGGCTAAACAGACAAACCAGTACTATCGCCGGACTTTGAATCCGGTCAGATACCATGAGCAAACACGGACGAATCCTGGTCGCGATGAGCGGCGGGATCGACTCTTCGCTGGCAGCGGTGATGCTGCACGAAGAAGGTTATGAGGTCATTGGCATGACCATGAAAACCTGGGACTACGCCTCGTCGGGCGGGACCAAAAAAGAGACCGGCTGCTGTAGCCTCGACTCCATCAACGACGCCCGCAACATTTCGGTAAGCCTCGGTTTTCCCCATTACATTCTCGACATCCGCAACGAATTCGGCGACGCCGTGATCGATCACTTCACGGGTGAATACCTGGAAGGACGCACGCCGAACCCCTGCGTACTGTGCAATACGCACATTAAGTGGGACGCACTTCTCCGCCGCGCCGACCGCCTCGATTGCGAGCATATTGCCACCGGCCACTACGCGCACATCCGGCAGGATACGGCCGAGGGACCATCGAATGGCAGGTACGTCATCTCGAAAGGCGTAGATACGCTGAAGGACCAGTCGTATGTGCTCTGGGGCGTGTCGCAGGAAAGCCTGGCGCGGACAAAACTACCGCTGGGGCATTTAAGAAAATCAGAGATTCGGCAAATGGCTACCGACCGGGGCTTCATTGAACTGGTAACCAAGTCAGAATCGTACGAAATCTGCTTTGTGCCCGACAACGATTACCGGGGATTTCTGAAACGCCGCGTGCCGACGCTGGAAGCCGAAGTAGCCGGTGGCAACTTCATTCTGGAGGGGTCGGGTAAGGTAGTCGGCAAGCACGAAGGGTATCCGTTCTACACCATCGGTCAGCGGAAAGGGCTGGGCATTGCCCTGGGCCATCCGGTGTTTGTTACCGAGATTCGGAAAGAGACCAACGAAGTTATTCTGGGACTCGACAAAGATCTGTACCGCGACGGCATGATGGTAAGTAAACTGAACCTGCAGAAATACGCCAGCATTGCGGAGCCGCTTCGGACAGTGACGAAAGTGCGGTACAAAGATCCAGGTACGCTGGCAACCGTCGTTCAGACCGGGGCCGACCAGATCGAGGTACGTTTCGATGAAGGCGTATCGGCCATTGCACCGGGTCAGGCGGCCGTTTTCTACGAAGGCGACGACGTGGTGGGCGGCGGCTGGATCATGAAGAGTTTCAACCAGTAAAGGAGCGATAGCGTGAACGAGTGAGAGTTGCTTACACCGGAATGCACGGCTGATGGCAAAACGCTCGTTCACCCGTTACTCTACCACTTGTTCACCCCTATGACCATTACCGAATGCCCGCGCGACGCGATGCAGGGCCTGACGCGGTTTATTCCTACGGCGGATAAGATTCGATACCTCAACGCCCTGTTGCAAGTTGGGTTCGACACGCTCGATTTTGGCTCGTTCGTGTCGCCGAAAGCAGTGCCGCAGATGCAGGACACCGCCGACGTGCTGGCTGGTCTGGACCTGACCAACACCCAAACGAAGCTGCTGGCCATAGTGGCCAACCAGCGCGGCGCCGAGCAGGCGGTTGGGTACGAAGCGATCAGGTACGTTGGTTTTCCACTGTCGGTATCTGAAACGTTTCAGCAGCGCAACACCAACAAATCCATTCAGGAGGCCCTGACCGATGTGGCAGCAATGCAGCGCCTTTGTCAGGATGCCGATAAAGAGTTGGTGGTTTACCTATCGATGGGCTTCGGTAACCCGTATGGCGATGCCTACAGCCCCGAGCTGGTGATCGAGTATACCAACCGGCTGGCCGACCTTGCTATTCGGCATATCGTGCCTTCCGACACAGTGGGGACCGCCACACCCGATGCCATCGAAACGCTGTTCAACCACCTGGCCGATGCATTTCCACATTATTCGTTTGGGGCGCACCTGCATGCCTTACCCGGTGAAGCGCCCGCCAAGGTACGGGCCGCCGTGCAAGCGGGGGTACGCCGCATTGATGGGGCCATTGGCGGGCTTGGTGGTTGCCCAATGGCTGCCGATTCGCTGACAGGTAACTTGCCCACCGAAGAAATCGTGGCCACGCTGGGTACGTTAGGCGTCAGGACCGGTTTGGACATGGCCGCGTTTGCGGCGGCCGTCCAACTCTCGCACGAGCTTTTGTAGGCAGGATCGTGGTTCCTTTTCGAGCCTCGGCCTACATAAACATCGTCTGAATTTCTTCTTTCACCACTCGTAACGCATCGGCAGTAGGCTGGCGGTCGCGTTGAATGATGCGCTCAAAAATCCGCTTCGACAGATCGATTGCCGGAGCGTCGGGGTGCACGTCGCCGCCGGCCTGATTAATCAGGGTAGTAACGTCATTCATGGCGGTCTGCACCTGATCCCAGGCGTTCTGGCTCATGTACACCTGCTGCGACAGATTGTGGTTGTACTCATCGCGAATATCGCGGAGGAGCAGTTGCTGCAGTTCGAGGGCCGAATCGGCCGAACCGCCCAGGCGAAGCAGCATATTGTTGGGGCTGATCCGTTCCAGAAAAAGCACCATCCGCTCGTAGGCCTGTAAGCGAATGGGGATTACGTTTTCGCTGTATCGCTGTTTCACTTCATTGTGATGGCGGGCGGCCTCCCGCTCAAGCAATAGCTTTACAGTTAAGTACATACCGTACAAAACAAGGGCTGCTGGTACAAGAAGTTTGACCAGATCACTTAGAACGCTCATTTTTTTGTAGTTTAGTGTTAGTTAACTGGCCGAGACATAACTCGCCGATCAATTTATGGTGATTGCCCCCGTTCAAATTCGCCCCGAAGCCCGTGCCCAGATTATTGACACGCTTACAACGCAAAAAATTCCGGCTGAGTATGGCCTTCGAGTCGGCGTAAAAGGGGGCGGTTGTGGCTCATCCTGGCTACTTGGCTTCGACATACCAGGCCCAACAGACGAAGTCTATGCCGTGGATGGTGTGCGGGTAATCATTGACCGCCGCCATCTGCTTTATGTTCTGGACGCTACAATTGGATTTGAGCAGACAGACGAAGGTGCCGGATTTATTGTTGACCGCGCCGTTGACATTAAATAATGGCACGGTTTTAGGGCGTTTTACCTACTAAGTATCTGTTTGTCTTTGCATACACCCGTGGTTTTCATAGAACGTCATATTTTCTTACTGTTAGCAATCGTCGCCTTCTGCATGTCAGCGCTTTGCTATACTTTTTTGGAAAACAACGCGCCCGGCGCGACAGACGAGCAGTACGTCGCTTCTATTCAGAATCGGATTAAATCAGAATCAAAACAGAGCCTTAAAGAGTTAAGTCAACTGACCGCCCGGCTGGCCACCCTCCCCAATTACACGTTTAATTCTCTGAATTACCCGTCCAATTACCCCTATTTTATCTTTAAAAATAAGCGTCTGCTATATTGGTCAGATAATCGATTCATTCCTGACTTCAATCGTATTGTCGCGATTCGTTACCCTAAGCTGGTCGACTTTGATCAGGGGCGTTTTATTGTCAGTCATAACCGGACGTTTCGAAAAAAAGACACGCTTGATGTGTTCTCGCTAATTGTCGTGTATCGGCGGTATACGACAACTAATTCATTTCTTCAGTCAGGGTATAACCCAGCGTTGTTTTCGCTTGATCCTCAGTCCCTAACGACTACTAAGGGAGCGGCCTATCAAAACATTTATGATGCGACGCCAGTCTTCCTGTTTTCGGTTACTCCGCCGAAAGTAGATCCATTTCGCAACCGGTATACCCCTGTCAACACAGTCATTCTGGCTACGCTGGGTGTGTTGTTTCTGGGCCTTTATGTGATTCGTCGTTTGCGCTGGTGCGCCCAGGTACGTCGTTATGAAGTGGGACTTCTCTGGCTCAGTGGGTATCTACTGATGCTACGGGGGGTTATGCTCTACATGGGCGTTCCTTATCTGTTTATTGAGAATGATTTATTCAGTGCCAAGCATTATGCTTCCTCTGAATTAGCCCCTTCGCTGGGTGACCTGATGCTAAACGGGATAGCCCTGATGGCAGTTGCCTTCTACCTTGTCCTTAATTTTTACCGTTCTCGAACTTACGGTCTGCTCATCAGCCAGCCGCCGGTAGTGTGGAGAGTAGTTTCGGTATGTCTGGTTTTCGCCAGTAACCTTGTTTATTTCGCTTGCTTCAACCAGTTGAACGCACTCTACGAGAAATCGCAGTATACCCTAAATCTGGCCCTAACCCTTGATATTTCCGCGCTGAAGATTGCCAGTTTACTGTTCTTTATCATCCTATCCGTTATTTATTTCCTGGTTCAACATATACTGGTCAGTCTCTTTATCCGGCTTAACCGTCGGCTCTTGAAAGGGACATCTCTCTTTTTGATCGGTACACTGATTAGCCTCGTCTTTCTTGTACTCGCCAGCGATCAGCTTGAGCCATTGTATCTGCTTAACACCGTTTATTTTGGCGCGCTTTATCTCAGCAAATTTCCGAGGCTGTTGTACACATTCAGCTACAGAACGTCCCTGTACTTTTTTTTGGGGAGCTTCATTTGCGCCTCAACGGCCGCCAGTGTTGTGTATCGGCAACAGATTCGCGAGGATTTATTCATCAAACGGGACTTAGGAGAAAATTTGCTGGCCGAGAATGATGAGTACGGCGAACTGCTGCTCCACAAAGCGCAGGGGTTCATTAATGGCGATCCGGACATCCAGCGGGCTTTTGTAACCGACACGCTGGTTGCACGCCGGGAACGCATTCAAAACCGAATTAAAAGCCTTCATCTCGATAAATATTTTGACAGGTACGATACCGAAGTGTCATCATTCGATGTAGGAGGAACCCCACTGGATGCCAGCGAGAATGCCACGTCGCTGAGCGAATACGTTCGTCGTTTTCAGCAGAAAAAGTATAAAACGAAGTACGATAATTTATTCTTCATCAATGAAGTTGGCAATAAATTCATTAAGGAGTATGTCAACTTCGTTAACATGTACGCGCCAGACAGCAGTATAATTGGCTACGTTGTCCTGGACTTAAAGCTTTTAAAAGAGACACCCACTTTAGTTTATCCGGCTCTGTTGTTCAACGACCGCCTGGTGCAGTCGCCCAAAATACAGCAATACAGTCACGCCGTGTATGAACGCTCGCCAGGTAAATCGACACTGCGGCTGAAGCATAATACCGGATCCTATAACTACGAACGTAAATTACCTCAGACCACTCTGGCGGGTCATACGTTATATGATGAGGGCGTCACCATTGAGGGATTCAGGCATCTGGGTATACGAGGTACCAATGGCCGGACGCTTGTGGTTTCATCACCTGAGTATTCCTATGGGAATGTCTTTGCTAATTTCTCATTTCTCTACCTCATTCTTATTCTGTCGGTCATTGGAGTAATTCTGTTGTATGCTGTTCAATACGGGTTTTCGCGTTTTAGCCTGAATTACTCAACCCGAATTCAGATTTTACTGAACCTGGCTTTTTTCCTGCCCTTACTGTTGGTAGTCCTGATCATATTAGGCGTGATCAGTAGCAACTACGTCCGAAATCAGGAGTCTAATTATGTCAGTAATACCAAAAATATCGCCGCTAACTTCCAGGCTTATCTCGACGAGCATGTTCGGCAGGTACGTAGTAAAGAGGCCATGGAGCAGGAACTGGAAACGATCGCCCGCGACGCCGATATCGACATAAACCTTTTTGATACAACGGGGCGGCTCTACAGCACAACGCGAAAGCTGATGTACGAAAGTGGCCACTTATCGACCTACATTAACCCCCTAGCCTATATTCGAATTTCTGAGGACAAAGAAAATCAGATTCTGCTCAATGAATCGCTGGGAACCAAGAAATTCAGTACGGCCTATGCCGGCATCAAATCGTTTGACGGGCAACACCTGATGGGTATTCTCAGCATTCCGTACTTCTACGCCCAACCGGAACTAGACAGGCAATTACTGGAAGTTATTTCATCGGCACTCAGTGTGTTCACAGCTTTGTTCTTACTCTTCCTTGTGCTGTCTTATTTTGCTTCCAGCAGCATTACGAAACCCCTCTGGATGATGACGCAGAAGATCAGACGAACGAGCCTGGATCGACTAAATCAAACCATTGAATGGCATTCGGACGACGAAATTGGCGCGCTGGTGAAGGAATACAACCGAATGCTGACCAAACTGGAAGAGAGTAAATTCTCATTGGCTCAGAGCGAGAAACAGTCGGCCTGGCGCGAGATGGCTAAGCAGGTCGCACACGAGATCAAAAATCCGCTGACCCCTATGAAGCTGACGCTTCAGCAATTACAGCGTACTCTACCCGGCACGAACCCGCAGACAGACCGCGCCGTAAGCCGAACGCTCGACTCGCTACTGGATCAGATTGATAATATCAGCGACATTGCCACTTCATTTTCTGACTTCGCCAATATGCCGATGCCGCAGAATGAACTGGTCGAGCTAACGTCAGTTGTACACAAAGCGGCCGATTTATACGCCGACGATAAGCGGGTATTCATTCGACGACAAATTGCCGTCGGGCCAATCTGGATCATGGGCGACCGTCAGTTATTGATGCGCATCATGACAAACCTAATTATCAACGGCATTCAGTCTGTTCCACCCGACCAGACCCCCGTGATCGATCTTCGGCTTTTCTCGACCGACGGTAACGCCAACATCGAGGTTCATGATAATGGCCAGGGAATTTCAGAGTCGATACGATCAAAGGTGTTTTTACCCAACTTCAGTACTAAGCAGGGCGGAACAGGCATTGGCCTGGCTATTTCAAAACGCGGCATAGAGCATGCTGGAGGCAGCATCTGGTTCGAGACAGCTCTTGACGTGGGTACGTCCTTTTTTATTGCAATTCCACTAGCCAACTCGACCAAGGCAAGCGACAACTAACTGATAGCAAAAATGGGTAGCCTCAAGGCTACCCATTTTTTTGCGAAGCATAGGCCATTGCGGGAGTCGCCTGGTGAAAGGTCTGCTCGTCTTCAAGCACAACGTGTTTCCAGTTCTCGCCCGATCGAATTCGGTTGAGTTGAGTGTGTGTTATGCCAAACTGCCGGGCTATCATTTTCAGGCGGTTTTTGTCATTACGCAAGAGCTTTTTGATCATCCTCACCTTGCTCTCAGTGAGTTTATAATTTCGGGTACGTTTGGGCAATGGCCGGTTTAGCACATTCGGATTGGTTCGATTATGCTCAATCATCTCCTCCTGAGTAGCCCACTTCAAATTCTGCACCCTGTTATTCAACTTGTCATGGTCGAGGTGCAACACGTACGTCTGGTCTGGTTTGCCCTCCGGCAAAAAATACTCAGCCACCAATTTATGTACGTAGCGGTTGAACGTTTTACCCTTCTTGCGAATGTTTAACGATTTATACCCCTGTATGATAGATCCTTTGATAATCTTGCCTTCACCGCCTGCCTGAAAGCTACGCAAACGGCCGTAATTAGACACTTGATAATTGGGTGGGTCTTCAATGTCCTGAAACACAATGGGTACCCATTGCTCATTCCAGTAAGTAGCTGGCATCTTGGTCATCATGGCTGGAAGTGATTGTAAACTAGCAGGTAAACCTCATTAAGTCTGTTTAATTAAAGTTAAACAAACAAATAGACGATTGGTTAGTGATTCACAATTATAATTTCTCGTCCTACTCAGCTCATCTTGGAAATTACTCAGCAGCGTGGCTTAGTGTAGGCCTTCTGAGCATTTCCGGGTTGTTTAAGAAATCATCAACAAATATATTAAATAAATAAGACTACTAACTAAATAGGATTTGCAAACAACAGCCAACAGGGTTTAGTAGTTAGAAAAAGACAATTTTCGCATACCCATGAAAACGCTAGTAATTGGCGCATCCGAAAATACCAACCGGTACGCAAACAGAGCCGCCCGCACTTTACTACAATATGGCCACGATATTGAGTTGGTTGGTCTAAGGGCGGGGCAGATCCAGGGACACCCTATACAGACAGGGCTACCCGAGCTTACAGACGTTGACACGGTAACCATGTATGTCGGCGCCCGCAATCAGGCAGGCTACGTTGATTACTTAAAAACGCTTAAGCCCCGGCGGGTCATCTTCAATCCTGGCGCAGAAAACTCCGACTTAGCCCGGCAGTTGAAAGAAGAGGGTATTGAGCCTATCGAAGCCTGCACACTGGTAATGCTTTCCGTAGGGACTTACTAGTGGCAGTGGTATGTAGCAACGCTAACAATCCGCCCTGTATGACCAAATTAGGTTCATCCAGGGCGGATTGTTGTTTTCAGGATGCCTGTCTACCAGCGAATCAGCGCCGATGCCCAGGTAAATCCACTTCCGAAAGCGGCCAGACAGACCAAATCGCCAGGCTGAAGCCGACCCTCATCGTATGCCTCAGTCATGGCAATAGGAATTGATGCTGCGGTCGTGTTGCCGTATTTATGTATGTTGTTATACACCTTTTCGACTGGCAAGTTCATCTGCTGACGGACGTACTCAGAAATACGAATATTAGCCTGGTGTGGTACCAGTAAGTCAAGATCGGTGGCAGCGTAGCCGTTGGCTTCCAGTGCCTCGTTGATAACTTCCATAAACCGCACCACGGCATGCTTGAATACGGCATTGCCGTTCATCGCAACGTTGTAGTCACCAGCTGCCAGTGTGGCTTCCGTCAACCAACGGCCATCACGACTGCTACCCGGATCCTTCACCATCAGGTCTTCGGCATAGCGGCCATCAGCGTGAAGGTGGGTGCTCAGTACACGGTGTTCGGGATCAGTGGTAGCCTGTACAACCGCAGCCCCTGCCCCATCGCCAAAAATTACGGCTACATTACGCCCTTCGGTAGACTTGTTCAGTAAAGACGACTGGATTTCGGATCCGACAACCAGCACGGTTTTATACATGCCACCTTTAATAAACTGGTCGGCAATCGACAAGGCGTATACAAAGCCTGAACACTGCTGACGAACGTCGATAACGGCGGTGCCTTCCAGCCCCAGTTCGCGCTGCATCAGAAATGCCGATCCCGGGAAGTAATAGTCGGGCGTAATGGTTGCGTATACAATCAGATCAACGTCGGTAGTAGCCACACCGGCCCGCTCAAGTGCCATACGGCTGGCGGCAGTGCCCATGCTGGCGTTAGTGTCTTTACCATAGGTAAAATACCGGCGCTGCTTGATACCAGTCCGTTCCTGAATCCAGGAATCGGAGGTTTCCATGTACTGTTTCAAATCGTCGTTCATGACGATGTTGTCGGGTACGTAGAAACCCAGGCCGGTGATTTTCGAGTAAGTTGATGTCATAAAAAGAATGCGTCATTCACAGTCATTGGTAGCTGACCAGTGCTGGCTGTAGCTGATACAGTACCTAACAATGCCAACTACCAATGCGGATGTATAAATGACTTAGTGACCGTTTTAGGCCGTCTTAAGCGTAATGCTGTACTCTTCCATAATCAGGTTAGCCAGCAGTTGGCGGCAGGCAGCGTCGACCGTTTCACGGGCTTGCTCTTCACTGTCGGCCTGCACTTCGAGGCGGATATGTTTACCAATCCGGACGTTGTCGATGGTATCCATATTGAGGTTATGCAGGCCTAGTTTTACGGCTTTGCCCTGGGGGTCCAGAATTTCCTTCTGGGGCATGATGTCGATTTCGGCGAGGTACGTCATAGAAGAGAGTGAGCAACGGATTGGTACGTAAACAGATGAGGTAGCTTTAGACAGGCTTATCGACTGTCCAACAACCGGTCATTACTTTACTTGTTGAATCTGCCGCTCGTTTGTTAAAACAGAAAGAAGAATATACAACAGGATTATTAACGGAATAGCGGCGAACTGCAGCACGCCAAACAACACAACGGCAGCAATCAGAAAGCCATACTTGATCTGGTTTCCCTGCCAGCCGTAGCTTTTGAATTTAAACGCCATTAGTGGCAACTCAGATACCATCAGGCCCGACATGACCACGATATACCCAAAGAGAAAGGGTACCGACAGGAAAAAATCAGTCAGTGGCTTTACGGTCCCGGCCCCAGCAGCCATTAGCGGCAACGACGCCACGACCAGTGCATTGGCCGGAATTGGTACGCCCAGAAACTGATCGGTTTGCCGGGTGTCGATATTGAACCGAGCCAGCCGTAACGCCCCAAAAATGGCAATCGCGAACGCGGCGTACGACAGTTCGTTCAGGCTATTACCTGAAGCTGACCGCAGCAGTTCGAGTAAAATAAAGGAGGGCAATACACCAAACGTTACCACATCGGCCAGCGAGTCAAGTTCTTTGCCAAATGGGCCAGACACGCCAACCATGCGAGCTACCAGACCGTCGCCGAAATCGAGAACACCCGCCAGTATGATTAGCCAGGAGGCGGTAATCAGATCACCTTCTGTAGCCAGCAGGATGCCAATACAACCACAAAGCAGGTTGCCACAGGTCATGGTATTGGGCAGGTGTTTAAGCATAGAGCGTAAAGTAGAGGTAAGTCGTCAGCATGCCGTGTCCACTACAGGAGCGTAGATGAATCGGCATGGTTTGTCGCTTACTATCTCATTCTTCGTTTAGTTGGTATAAGGATTTGTACGTTTCTCCTGCCCAATGGTGGTAGGGTCCATGTGGCCGGCATACACAACATAATCGTCGGGAAGGGTATAGAACTTCGATCGGATACTGTCGAGTAATGTTGCGTGGTTACCGTAGGGAAGATCCGTGCGCCCAATACTATTCTGGAATAATACATCCCCTCCAATGACGTAGCGGTCGGCGTGGTTGATAAACGCCACGTGGCCCGGCGCATGGCCCGGCGTTTCAACTACGGCCAATTCACTATTTCCAAAGCGAATCACATCACCTTCGGCCAGGTTGTGATCGCGGTCGGCATGCTCGTAACCGCGGAGGCCGTAGAGCTGGCAACGCGTAGGTACGTCGTTCAGAATGGGAATATCCAGTTCGTTGAGGTACATCTCTACCCCATACTTGCGCTTCACATAGGCGGCTCCAAATACATGGTCGAGGTGAGCGTGGGTAAGCAGCAGATAGCGAACCGTTAGGTTCTCACTGGTAATGAAATTGGCTAACTCCTCTTTTTCTGCCTGATCATAGCAGCCGGGGTCAATAACGACCGCCTCACGCGTGCTATCGTCGGCTATGACGTAGGTGTTTTCCTGAAATGGAGAGAATACGAATGACTTTACCATAATGCGAGCGCAAAAGTACGAAATTGCCCGCTACCTTGATTCTCGACCAGAACAGCGAACCGGTAAATGACTATCTGGTTCCGGCGGCAAGCTCCTTCCCTTTTCTTCGCACACCTCTCAGGCTGCATTTAGTTCGTTGACTGACAGCGATATAGGCACCTCGAGGCGAATATGAGTTCCCTGTTGGTTATCTATCGTCAGGTGTGCATCCAGCTGATTACTGAGGCTACGGATAAGCTGTTTCCCAAATGACCCGCCTGGCGCGTTCCAGGTACGCAGATCAAGGCCGGGTCCGTTATCTTCGATTTGCAGCAGCAGCCATGCGCCTTTCATCTCAAGGGTTACACTCAAAAACGGTCTGGGTACGTTCTGAAATGCGTATTTGAATGCATTGGTGAGTACCTCATTTATAATCAACCCCAACGGAATGGCTACGTCTGCCTCCACAATGTCAGCATCCAGTGATAAGTGTAGATCGAGGGCACTGGCGTTTTGCCCATAAGTTTTCATAAGCGATTGCACCAGGTTGCTGATGTATTCGCGCAGATCGATGCCCGTAAGTTCGCTGGTCTGGTACAGGCGCTGGTGAATAAGTGACATGGCGTTGATTCGCTGTTGCCCTTCCCGGAAGGCCTGCCTGATGTGCCTGTCTTCGGTGCGGTTAGCCTGCAATTCGAGTAAGCCCGACACAATAGCCAGGTTATTTTTTGCCCGGTGGTGTAATTCTTTCATCAACAGCTGCAACTGATCAGTCTGGCGCCGAATGCGCTGGCTTCCCTGCCGCAGCCGTTTAGACTGGTGAAGACTAAGCCCCAATAATAAAGCCAGCAGCACAGACCCAATGCCCAAACCGGCCAGTTGCCAGGTACGTTGCTCACTGGTTTTTTTGAGCTCTTGAATCTGTACTTCTTTCCGTTCCGCTTCGTATTTCGCCGTCACCTCCTGCATCTGCTTTTCCTTATCCCTGGTGAACAGCGTATCCTGTTGTGCCTTCGAGAGCTTGAATTCACTTAGGGCCCGTTTTAAATCACCTTTTGCTTCGTAAAGCGCCGACAGCGCCTCGTGTACGTCTGAATGGATCATAAGCCGGTCGGTTGTTTTGCCCGCCATAGCCAGCGCTTTTTGGGCGTAGCTAATACCCTCATCGTACCGTTTCAGACCCAGCAAAGCACGGGGCAGATTTGCATACACCATTGTAAGCGCATAGGAGTCACCCTCTTTGGCAAAATAGGCGGCACACGACTCATATTGACGAACAGCCGCTGCGTACTGCTTTAGATTCTTTCGGGTGATGGCCGTGTTCAGCAAAGCCACGTAGTAGCTGTTATCATCACCAGCAGCGCGGGAAAGCAACGCCGCTGTATCGGCATAAGCGAGTGATTTTTCCTGATTTTTGAGCTTCCCTTCCAGGATAGACAGGCTATTGTAGGTGCTGGCTACCAACCGCTGATCGGCGGCACTAAAAAGCCGCTGGTCGCGGGCATAGCGAAGGGCGTCGGTCAGTGACTGGCGAACCTGCGTAAAATCATTGTTATCAGTCTGCACCTGGCCGATCCGCAGTTTCATCAGCAAGACCAGATGACGCATAGACGCCGCATTGGCTTTGTCGTCAGCAGCAAGTTGGGTGTAGGTACGTTCGGCCTGCTGAAACAGCCGAAGCGCTACCGGCCAGTGGCCGGCGACCCATTCCAGTTCGCCGCGCAGTTGCATCACATGATTGAGAAGCACAGCAGATCGCGCCTCCTTCGCCTCCGCTTCGGCCCGTTCCAGGTAAGGAAGTGCCTCATGATAGCTACCAGCCCGATCGTACAGGATCTTTAAACCAAGCCGGGCCCACTTTACTATACG
This sequence comes from Fibrivirga algicola, assembly GCF_011742925.1. GTDB lineage: Bacteria > Bacteroidota > Bacteroidia > Cytophagales > Spirosomataceae > Fibrella > Fibrella algicola. The sequence goes on along the minus strand of NZ_WAEL01000001.1, from coordinate 760,866 downwards.
GGTCGAATCGTGGGTTATTTCACTGATGCGGATAGAATCTTGTCGGGTTGATTGTGCACGACCTGATAAGGTGATTACTAACAGGCCAATTGCCCAAATAAGTCGACGTAGCATGGCAAAGAATGGAAGGCAGAAAATCAGCTCAAAATAGCAAAAAGATGGTTGGCTTTTTGTGCAGATCAGGTGGATTACCTTTCCATTGCTTTACCGTTTTTGTTTGAATAAGCGCATCGGGTGCCGTCACATTGGCAGCAATACACAGGCGAGTGTCGGGCAGAGCGGTCGCCAGCAAATCGGTCAACAGCCCATTATTCCGGTACGGGGTTTCCATGAAAATCTGGGTTTGCTGCCGCTTTCGGGCGTCGGTTTCCAATTGCTTCAGCGTACGGCTCCGGTCGGCCCGATCGATGGGTAAGTAGCCGTGAAAAACGAACGATTGCCCACTCATCCCCGATGCCATCAACGCCAGCAGGATAGATGATGGCCCCACCAGTGGTTCGACCCGGAAGCCCAGTTCGTGAGCCAGCCGAACCGCGACTGCTCCCGGATCTGCCACGCCGGGGCAACCAGCCTCCGACAGTATGCCCGCATCCCGGTTTTGGGCCAACAGACCGATCAACTGCCGTTTGGTGTCGGCTTCGGGTGTATCTTTATGCAGGTCAAAAAAGGTGGTTTCGTCGATCACGCGGCCGGTTCGTAGTCCACTGATGAAGCGGCGCGCCGTTCGCAATTCTTCCACAAAAAAACAATCGAGTCGGGCCACCGCCTCTGCAATTGGTGGCGACAGCACCTGCGCGGCCGTGTCAGGAGCCAGGGGTGTCGGAATCAGATAGAGTGTTGGCATAGTATTTCACAAAGTTTGTTAAAAAAGCCGTTAACCACTATTAGCTGCCCCCACGAACCGACCGCCAACCGTTTAAGTTTTCTGACGGGATATGTTGAATTAGCCGGCTTCTCAGTTCGGCTTGGTTGTCGCACTTAGCCAGACAATCCCGTGCATCCTGTCAGAAAATTCCGCTTCCACCACCATGAATCTTTCCATCGACTGGGGAAATACACGCATAAAAGCAGGCTGGTTCGAGGGTAATAACCTGGTCGAAACCACCCGTTATGCCTCGGCAGAAGCACTGCGTGCGGCCGTCGTGCATACACCACCCAGGTACGTTATCGCCTCGTCGACCAGCCGGCTGGTCAGCGAGTTACGGCAGTTGCTCGACGAATTCGACGGCGGCGCTAACTGGCTGTTAATGAGCCCTGACTTAGCTATCCCTATTCAGAATAACTACGAAACACCCCGTACGCTGGGAGCCGACAGACTAGCAGCAGCCGTAGGCGCATCAGATCTTTTTCCGGGGCAGGACTGCCTGATTCTCGACTTGGGTACGTGCATCACCGCCGATTTCTTGTCGGCAACTGGTTGCTTTCAGGGCGGGCTTATTTCACCGGGGCTTCGCATGCGGCTACAAGCTATGCATGCGTTCACGGCCCGCCTGCCTCAGATCGACAACGTTCCCGACCTGACCGACTGGCCACCCCTCACAGCCCGCAATACAAGAGAGGCTCTTTTGAGTGGCGCTATGAATGGAATGGCCCTCGAACTGGCCGGAATCATCGATGAATATACCAACCTTCACCCTGCTCTTCGGGTCATTGTCTGCGGAGGCGACGGACCATTGTTCATAAACCGCCTGAAACCGGGTATATTTGCAGTACCGGAGTTGGTACTTCAAGGCCTGAACCGCATTCTGTTGACTCATACGCAACCGTAATGCCGCTGTTTTCTGCATTTGATCGAAACCGACCGGCATCTGACACGTTTTTTTGTGAAAAAGTTAATTCTTCTGGCCGCTGGCCTTAGCCTGCTGGCTACCTATACGTTACAGGCTCAGGGCCTTGGCAACTCTCCATATTCAGCCCTTGGCCTCGGCGAAGTCTTGCCCGCCACCAATGTTGCCAATATTGGCATGGGAGGCGTTGGTGTCAGCTACGCCAGCCCGTTTTACCTCAACAGCCAAAACCCGGCCCTGCTGGCCCGCCGCAGCCGGTTCACGATTTTCGAAATCGGGTTGCTGGGGCAGCAAAAGACCATTAGCCAACTGGTACAGAATGAGCCGATCACGCAACGCGATTTTGGCGGTAACCTGAGCTACCTGGCGCTTGCCTTCCCGCTGTCGTCGCGCTGGAACACGTCGATTAGTCTGCGGCCCTACAGCTACATTGATTACCAGACTCGGAAATACGGAAAAATTGACGGGACGATCTACGAAACTCAGTTTGACTACACCGGCAAAGGAGCACTCAACCGGGCTTCGATCAGTAATGGCGTACGGGTGGGCAAGAACATTTACCTCGGCGCCGACGCCTCGTTTATTTTTGGTAACGTTGCCAGCAGTTCAAACTCACAGGTGCTGATCAATTCAACGACTGACATTGTTGTCTCGCGCCTCAATCGGGTAAGCTACAGCGATATTGTCTGGAATCTGGGGGCGGCCTGGCGGCCATCGCTTGGTAAAGACTATGTACTGAACGTGGGCGCTACCTTCGCGCCCAAATCGAACCTCAGCGCCAGCGAGACCGATGTGTACCAGCAGCTTTTATCGGGCCGCGAAGTATCGGGCAGCGACACGATCCGGTCTAACGTTGATGGTCGAGTTCCCCTGCCACAAAACGTTCAGTTTGGCATTACGCTCGAGAAGAACAACCAATTGGCAATCGGTATCGAAGCCGGCATGCAATCGTGGAGCCAGTTCAGAACCATCACTGACCAGCCAGGCAATCTCCGCGATGGTCTTCACACGGCCATTGGTGTCGAATACACGCCAAAACCAACCTCAACCCGGTACCGTGACCTGATTACGTACCGCGCGGGTTTTCAATATAACAAAATGCCGTATCAGGTCGATGGTACGCAGCTGACTGATGTGAATGGTAGCCTCGGTTTCTCGATTCCGGTAGGGGCCTATTTTGTGAACCACATCAATCTGGCCTTTGTAGGCGGACAACGCGGGGCTTTGACCGGGGCGCAGGTACGTGAGAAATACTTTAAGGTAGCCATTGGTTTCTCATTGAACGACTGGTGGTTCCGTAAATCGGTTATCGACTAGTGTACCAACAATGAGGAATGACGTTTCTTTTCGCCACTTGGCCCTATGTGATGCGTTATGCAGTTTAACGCGTCAACCAGTTTATCTGCTTTGCTTCGCCCTGCTGATTACACTTGTTTCCTGCGAAGAAGACAAAAAGCCGGTTCAGGCTCAGGCATACAAGGGGCCAATTGAGGAGATCAACAATGTGAAACTCCTCTACAGCGAAGCCGCCCAAATGCGGGTGAAATTAACCACTGCCCGGCAGTTAAGGTATAGCAATGAAGACCGAAAATATCCGAATGAGGTGTTCATAGACTTCTACGATCCTACTGGTTCACAGATAGTAACGACCCTCCGCTCCGATTCTGGCAAATACGACAAAGCCAAGGATTTGTATACGGTCATGGGACATGTGGTAGTTGTCAATAAAGCCAAGCAGGAAAAGCTCCAGACCAATTTGCTTAACTGGAATCCGAATACCAGAAAAGTATATACCCAGGAACGAGTGGTTGTATCGAGCCAGCTTACCGGCGAAAAACTCTACGGCCTTGGTCTCGACGCCAACCAGGACTTTTCGCACTACTCGATTCGTAAACCAACGGGTCGGTTCAATATCGAAGGTGGTATTTAACGTACCTACTGCAATACGGACACCCAGTTCGTTTTGAGCAGCGTAAAACGGACTAAGCGCCCGCACACTGGTTAATTAGCGCACTCTTTCAGCAACGCTTCGGCTTCCTTGGCAGTCACCAGGCGTTTATCATCACCCCACTGACTATAGATATAGGTTGTAATTTCAGCTACCTCCAGGGCACTAAGCTGTAACTGAGGTGGCATGACCCGGTTATAAACCTTTCCGTTTACCTTAATTGGCCCCTGCTGCCCGTAACGGATCGAACAGATAACAGCGTTTTTGTTTGCCTTCAGGTAGTCTGAATTGGCTAGTGGTGGATACAGGTTAGCCAGACCAGCCCCATCGGCCTGATGGCAGTTGGCGCAGTTCCGCCTGTATAGCAAAATACCTTCAGTAACGTATTTCTGTCGCATGGTTTCTTCCTGGCTCTGGCAGGAAGACATAACAACGGGAAGAAGCAGACTGACGAGCGCGGCGTAGAAAACAGAATTCGTAGACAGTGGGGGCATACGTGGCGGCTTGGGATATCTACCCATTAATTACTCTTTTTCACTCAGCAACTTCTCCATATCGGTCATGAGTTTATCCACGCCAACCTCAGTTGTGCCGTCGTAAATACCCCGAATGTGGCGGTCCTTATCGACCAGGATAAACGCGCCGCTGTGCACTACCCCGCCCGGTGCCGACGAATCTTCCTGCGCCGTAACCATATAGCTATTCTGACCGATGTCATAAATCTTGTCGCGATCACCCGTTACGAACAACCAGTTTTTGCCGGTTACACCCAGCTCATTCGCAAACTCTTTTAGTACGGGTACCGAGTCGTGGTCCGGGTCAATCGTGTGTGAGAGTAACAACACATCCGGGTTGGTGTTGAAACGCTCATAAACGCGCTTCAACTGTGTTTTCATCTTGGGGCAGATGGTGGGGCAGGATGTAAAAAAGAAGTCAGCAACGTAAATTTTGTTTTTGACCGTCGCCGCCGTTATAGTATCGCCATCCTGACTAACAAACTTAAAATCAGGAATGGTGTGGTAAACCGAATCGGTGACAGTTTTCCCATCTACCTGTTTGGTGATTACCTCCCGCTCACCCAGAATTGGTAGTTTTTCGGTTTGTGAGCAGCCAGTCAGCCCTACGAACAGAGCGATGACTGGCGCAAACAGGAGTAATCGAGCGATCAGGCTACTGTTTAAGGTAGTTTTGCGACTGCGCGATACTCTGGTTAATTTTTGCTTTTGCATTGTTGATAAGCTGCTTCTGTTCAGCCAGATAACGTAAAGCGTCGGCTTCAGGCAATTTCTTCAGTGTGTCGCCCTTGTATTGATCCATCCAATCCATCATCAGACTGTTGGCCTCAGTCAGGTGGCGAACCAGCTGACGTACCTGCGCTTTCTGCTCGTCGATCCGAACTGTTTCGCTGGGTGTACCCCGCATACTATCTAAAGCGGTCAATTTGCCGTTCAGTTCCTTTTTAAGCTTCATGATATCATCGACGCGGGGCATCACTTCATCATGCAACGCCATTACCTCCTGCTGAGCTTTATCGATTGGCGTACCGGCTTCGGTCATGGCCATGTTATGGCCTTCATGGCCACTTTTTTCCTTTGAACCGCAAGCGGCGAGTGCCATTGCCAGGCTAATGGTGAGTACTAGGTGTTTCATTGGTTACTAAGTAATTAATTGGTTGTAACGGGGAAGTTAGTAGCTAGCTTTCCCTTTCTACAGAGTTATACAACGGCGTTCTGTTCCAGAATTTCGCGGGCGCTGTTAACCGCACTTGGCGATGGTGACTTACCACCGATCATCTGGGCAATTTCCTGAACGCGTTCCTCAAAGGTAAGCTTACGTACCCGGCTTACTGTTTTAGCGGCCGAATGATCTTTATACACAAAATAGTGTGCCATACCTTGAGCGGCAATCTGAGGCAGGTGGGTTATTGAAATCAGCTGGTGGGTATGCGCCATATCGCGCATCATCTGCCCCATTTTGATCGCAATCTCACCCGACACACCCGTATCAATTTCATCGAAAATGATGGTAGGCAACGACCGTTTACTGGCCAGTATGTACTTGATCGCCAGCATCAGACGGGAAAACTCGCCACCCGACGCTACATTTTTCAACTGTTGTGGCTTCACGCCTTTGTTGGCACTGAACAGGAACGAAACCGTGTCGATACCTGTCGGTGTAGGGCGGCCCCGCTCGGCCTGAATCTGGAGCGACGCATTGGGCATACCCAGTGCATCGAGTAGTTCCTTTATCTCTTTCTCAATGGGCTTCAACGTTGCCATGCGCACTTTCGACAGGGCTTCGGCGCTGGTATTCATCTTCTTCTGAGCAGCCTCGGCTTTGGCTTTGGCCTTTTCAATCTCTTCGTCCAGATTCAACACCATGCTCACTTTCTGCTCCAGTTCATTCCGAAGGGCAATCAGCGTAGCCACATCTTTGGCCTGGTGCTTTGTTTGAAGCTGATAGATCAGATTAAGCCGTTCGCGTACAGATTCGGTCCGGGTATCGTCCATTTCAACACCTTCCTGTTCCGTCGATATCTCATCGGCCAAATCACGCAGTTCAATCAGGGCACTCTGTGCCCGCTCTTGCAAAGGCCGGTACTGATCGGCTACTTTGCTTACCTGATTCAGACAGCCAACGGCACTTTTCAGCAACGCTACCACCGATTGCTCCGGATTATCCAGGTATTCGGAAGCCAGCAGTAACCGTTCTTTAATTTCACCTGCATTTTCCAGTACGTTCAATTCCTGTTCCAAGGTCTCCTGCTCGTCGGCTTGCAGGTTAGCCTTAGCCAGCTCTTCGTACAGAAAATTGTTGTAATCGAACTCCCGGCGCATAGCACCGGCTTCGTTCATCAAATGATCGTAAACTGTTTGTCGCTCCCGGAATATCTGGTAATCGGCGCGATACCGTCGCAATAGATCATCATCCTGCGCGTAGGTATCAACGATTTGCAATTGATACTCATTAGACCCCAGGGATACGGAATCATGTTGCGAATGAATGTCCATGAGCTGGCTGGTTACCCGCCGCATGGTTTCCAAGTTCACCGGTGTGTCGTTGACAAATGCCCTGGATTTTCCCGCCGGGCTAATTTCACGGCGAACAATGCAGGTTGGCGCAAAGTCCAGTTCTTCTTCCTCAAAAATCGTTTCGATCACGTACCCAGCCACATCAAACGATCCTTCGATGATGCACTTCACAGACGGATCATACAGTACGCGGGTATCAGCTCTGTTGCCCAATAACAGGCCAATAGCCCCCAGCATGATGGATTTTCCGGCACCCGTCTCACCCGTAATGATATTCAGGGCGTGATCGGGGGTCATTTCCAACTGGTCAATAAGCGCGTAATTCTTAATCAATAAGTGCGATAGCATACGAATAAGAAACAATTAGGCAGGGTAAAAAAGTTGGCAACGGCAGTCCATAGTCCACAGTTTTCTGCTGCGGAACGGTATGTGATCGTTGCGGATCAGTCAGGCTATAACCGCCGTAACCGACATCTGTTAATTCAACAGCCGTCTATAATTTTCTGTTTTGCCCGGATCCAAAAATGAAAGCAGGTCGAAGGCACGCTTGCGTTCATCGCGCGTACCTTCAGCCATAATATTCAGTAGTTCGTCCGATTTAGCATCGAAAAACGAATTGAGCAAGACGGCTCCGGGCTTCTGCAAGGTAATCTGCCGAATGCTCGTCAGCAAATCCATGGTGTATTTCCGCGCCTGCACCGGGTTACCGGCAAAGGCATCGAGACCCAGTCGGTGGTAAGTATAAAAGCCATCGCGAAAGGGAATCACTTGCTGGTTTTGTAGGTTCTCGACCAGCCAGTACCGGTTCCGGCGGCTATTGTCCTGCGCCGACCAGGCACCGTTATCCGACACGGCCTGCGCCACATTGACGAGCTGGAACGCCCGTTGTACATAGACGTTACCCCCCTGCCGGGAGAAAGAATCATAATCCACGGCCAGAATTACATTGGCATAGAACGCCAGCGCATGTGTCAGCTCATCCGAATACTGGTTTTCGCGGTAAAAGAACGGCTGCGAGGGTAGCCAGCTGAAATCGAAATTACGATCTACGAAACTGAGGGTCGTTGTCTGATAATTGGTGCCATATACAGGCCGTGTTACGCTCAATTGGGCATTACCCCGAAACACACCAACTGCCGTCGACTGGATGAGGTTGATCGTTAACGTGCAGTTGATCTTCTCGGCGGGGGTGAACTGATCAGTCGACCAGCGCCGGTTGTTCATAAACTCTGAAATAACGCTCTTCAACTGGTTGAAGTACGTCAGATCGGTCTTCTGCGCAGCTGCTAGTTGGTCGGTGTTCAACGTCACGGTGCAGTTCAGTTCCTGGGCCCAAACAGGCCCAATTGTGAATAGTACGAAACTGATTAAAAGTACGATACGTGTCATAGTCAGGCGCATTTACCTATAGGTTGCGGGCAATGATCGAAAGCAGATCGGCAGCCACTTCATCTTTGGTTTTGAGGCCAAATTCAGTTACCACTTCCTGCCTATCCATAACGGTAATTTTGTTGGTGTCGTGCCCGAATCCAGCACCAGCATCACGCAATGAGTTCAGCACGATCCAGTCCAGGTTTTTCCGATGTAATTTTCCAAGCGCGTTTTCACGCTCGTTATTTGTCTCCAGTGCGAAGCCCATCATCAGTTGATCGGCCCGTTTTTGGGTACCCAGCGTGGCGGCAATATCTATGGTTTTGGTGAGTTCAACGGCAAACTGCGCCTCTTTCTTTTTTATTTTTTCTGTGGCCGGGTGCGCCGGTGTATAATCAGCCACGGCAGCATTCAGAATCGTAATATGGGCCGATGGAAACGCCACTAACGCCGCTTCATACATGGCCTGCGCCGATCGTACATCCACCCGCCGGATTGTGGGTTCGGGCGTGGCCAGGTACGTTGGTCCACACACCAGAGTAACGTCGGCACCGGCCAGCGCAAAAGCGCGGGCAATGGCGAATCCCATTTTCCCGGTCGAATGGTTACTGATGTACCGCACCGGATCGATGGCTTCCTGCGTGGGGCCAGCCGTAATCAGCACCGACTTCCCCACCAGTACCGCCTGCTGGCTAAAATGACGCTCCAGTGTTTGCACGATGGTTTCCGGTTCGGCCAGGCGACCCTCTCCTACCAACCCACTGGCCAGCTCGCCATGCTCGGCATGGATAATGTAATTTCCGAATCGCCGCAGCCGATCCAGATTCTCCAGCGTGGCCGGGTGCCGGTACATATCCAGGTCCATGGCCGGCGCTACAAACACCGGGCACTTGGCCGACAGGTAGATTGCCGACAGCAGATCGTCGCAAAGGGCCATTGAGCAACGCGCCAATGTACGGGCCGAGGCCGGGGCGATTACCAGCACATCGGCCCAAAGTCCCAACTCGACATGGTTATTCCAGACGCCATCTTCATTGGCCACAAAAGTCGACAGGGCTGGTCGCTTCGATAGCGTAGCCAGCGTCAGGGGTGTAATAAATGCCTTCGCTGATTCGGTCATAATAACCTGCACCTCGGCACCGGCTTTCACTAGCAGGCGCACCAGCAATGCCGACTTGTAGGCAGCAATACTGCCCGACACACCCAATACAATTCGTTTACCTCGCAGGGGTTCCATAGGCAGCAAAAATCCCACGTGACGCACAAAGATGTACAGAGTTTATGCAGACTCCGTGCCTCTATGCTTCACGTGGGACAGCGTGTTAATTCGTTCTACTATTTCTCTTCGCCTTCTTCAGGGTATCGGAAGTACACTTTACCGGCCAGAAATTCGTCGGTTGCCAGCGTTGTCGGCTTTGGCATACGCTCGTAGAATTTCGAGATTTCGATTTGTTCCCGATTTTCAAATACCTCTTCGAGGTTATCAACCGCCGACACAAATTCAGATAGTTTGTTGCTCAGCTCTTCTTTGTTCTTCGTCGAGATTTGACGGGCGCGTTTCGAGATGATCGAAACTGATTCGTACAAATTGCCAGTCAATGCCGCAATCTTGTCGGTATCGCGCGTGATAATCGAAGGATTCGATGCCATAGTTTTATCAGTTTGCCGAGGTCACCTTCGCCGGAGCGTTGGGGTTCGGCTGTTGTTGCTTTTTAAACTCCTCGCGGGCTTTCTCTTCTTTAGCAATCCGATCCAGCTCTTTCGTGCTGTTCTCATGCATCTTTTCGGCCTGCTTCAAATACTTGCTATTGGGGTATTTTTCCTGAAATGCTTTGTAAAACGCCACCGCATCCTGAAAACGTTCCTTTTGTTTCTCGGCAATTGAGTTAGCCGCCAGGTTATACTCGGCGTCTACTTTCAGATAAGCCAATTCCTCATTGTACTCCGAGTCGGGAAATTCGCGCTGGAAGTTGTTGATCGACACAACCGATGATTTGTAGTTGGCGATACTAAACCCGCTTACTTTGTAATACTGTTTGGCACGTTCGTAAGCTTTCCGCTCCAACCGACGACGCAGGTCAAGAATCAGGCCCGTACAGTCTTTAACATGCTCACTATCAGGGTTTGTGTTTACAAAATCCTGTAGTGCCGACATAGCGCTGATGGTGTTTGACTGGTCCAGATTGAAGCCCGGCGTCGATTTGTACAGAGAGAGCGCGTACATGTACATTGCATCGGGGGCTGATTCGCTCCGGGCAAACGTTTCATAGAATCGCTTGAAGAGTTGAGCCGCCGGTTCGTACAAGCCCTGGTTATACTGCGTATAGGCGTAGTTGAATTGAGACAGTTCCTGTTCGGTGCTTCCTTTCAGCTTCGGAATGATTTCTTCAAACAGAACGCCGGCCCGGTACCAGTCTTTCTTGGTAAAATACTTCTGGGCGGCTTTGTACTTCTCATCGTCGGTGCCATTTTTCTGAATTTTAGAAAAATCGCTACAAGCCGACAGCCCCAGTGCTAGTACTCCAACTATAATGGCAAAAAAACGACGGTTTCGCATAAGATCGCAAATATACAAAAAATAATGGCTACACCTTTTAAACGAGGGTGTAGCCAATCTGGTGCGTTGCTTAACAATTCTTAAGATTCAGGAATTGGCAGGCATTATTGATGTTTAACGAGCAGTTTCTTGGTAGCTACTTTAACGCCCTCAATAGAAAGCTGGTAAAAATAGTAGCCGGTTGGCAAGTCGCGAGTTTGCAGACGAATCTTGCGCTCTGAGCGATCCAGCGTATACTCGGCAACCGGAGAACCCAGGATACTGAGTAGTGTAATTGAAGCGCTACCCACGTTGCTGTTCATTATGTAGTCAATTTCAGCAACGTCGTGGGCAGGGTTTGGATAAATGTTCGATACAGTCAGGCGATCGCTGGTATACATGCGGTCATCGATCCGTACGGCTTCTTCAGAAGATCGCTCTGTTCCGGTTCCCGACACCATACCGTCTGCCTGCGTTGTGCTACGGCCAGCAGCACTTCTTGAACTGGATGTTGGCGCGGCAATCAGTAAAGCCCGGTAGTAATCCTGCATGGCTGAGTTTTTCCCCTGCGTCAGCAAATGATCCATCGTAGACATAGGTCGCGACAAAGGCAGCAATACCCGATGAGGTTTTGCCGAGGCTACTGTCGGTGCGGTTAGGGCAGCTTTTCGACCAAGCTCAAGCCGACTCCGGCCAGGCACTTGCGCCTGCACAGAAGTGGCCAACAGCAGGCCAATCAAACACCCATATATACGTAGTCGTTTTTCCATTCCTGAAAATCAATGCGTTGATCAAAGCTAACACAAACGTAAGTCGATGAAAAGACAAAGTCAACGTGATAAAAAGTAAAAAATTGTTAATCCCAGTGCTATTTACTTCTTCTGACCCGCTTTCGTTGGCAATGGTTTAAAATTAGCGTCAAATTTAATGCCGCTTTTATCCACCGGAGTACTTATCCCTTTCGGTAAAGGCTGCACCTTACCGGTTGCTGATGTAGCGGAAGGATTTGTTGCTGATGTACCCTGACTGGCGATTGGCTCTGTGGCCTTATTACCAGTCGTTTTTTGTCCACCTAAAACCTGTTCTTTCGTAGGCTTCTCGTCAATGCGCCACCGAAAATTATCCAGTTTTTTCTTATCCTCTGTAAGCAGCTTAGGGGGTGTGAGTGCTCCATCGGGACTGCCATAAAACCGAATAGTACCCACCCGCCCTTTCTTAAAATCAATGGTCATTTTACTACAATCAACGCGGTTCATTCCCGTGAAAACGTTCTTATCATCTACTACGTAATAAATGCTCTGACCGTTGCCCTCAACCACTACCCGATTTAATATTGTCTTGTCTTCAATCGCAAGAGGGGCAGCGACAGCAGTGGCAGGGCGTGGCTGCGTGACCACCTTCGGTGGGGCTTTCTGGCCAGCTTTCGGGCGCACACGGGCTGTAGCTACCGGTTTCGGGCGAATCGTATCCCGCACATTTTTGAACGAAGCCGTAATGGATCGGCCTTTTATCTGATTGAAATATTGCAGCGAATCCTGCGAAATAACAAAAGATCGCCCCCGTAGAAGCAGCGTGTTGATCCGGTTATTTTTTAGCTTGGCCGTCAGTGAATCAGCTTCCATCTGGTACGAATCGCTCCAGACAATCGGCTTTTTATAAAAGTAAATTGTTGAATCAGACACAGCATAGACCAGCGAATCGCATCGGCTCTGTAAATCCGATTTATAAACCAGTACATTTTTTTGTCCAACCAGTTTGCGTGGTTTTTTCTCTTTACTCCCGCTCGGCGTATCATACGAAAAAAGCGTGTCGGCCCGCATATATAGTGTGTCCTTGTTGACGACCGAACGCACTACGGCATTTCCCGTTACCCGCGAAATCCCCGCCTTCCCGTTGTACCGCCCCTGGTCACCCGTAATGATGGTATTATTTTCCTTGCCAACCAGCACCACATTACCCCGCGCGATGCCTAACTCGGTCTGATTGTCAAAATCCAGCGTATCACCGGTCAGCGTGTATTTTTCGGTGTACGCCGTGGCCCGTTTTCTGAAGTTAGAGATTCTGGTTACGGTATTGTAGGTGCCTTCGCGGGCAATCAGCGTCCCGTCCTTATTCACAATCTTTGTTGGCCCCTGAAACGTGGCCAGTTTGGTGCCACTGTTGTAGAGAAGCGAATCGGCCGTCAGCGTCGTTTTCGGGTTGACGAGTTTTACATTCCGGATAAACGTGAATTGCTTGATTCTGGTGTCGTAGTAGCCCTCTTCGCTGGTCAGCACGTTGTCTTTGTCGACAATGCGCCCTTTGTTGGGGTAATGGGCAATGCCGTTAGCCATGTCGTAATCAAGGCGGGAAGTGGTCAGGGTCATCTTGGTGTCCCGCAGCGATACCCGGCTCAGCAACGTCGACGAACGCGTGTTGCCATAGTAGTACATGGTATCACCCTTAACGGTAATCGTGTCACCCTGCAAAATCCGGACATTACCATACGCCTCTACCACGTTGGCCGACGAATTCTGGATGGCCAGGTCACAAAACATCAGCGCCCCTTTATGCCGAAGGCGAACATTGCCAACCAGCCGACGAGTTGCACTACCGGGGGCCTGACTCACGTCCAGTGTATCGGCATGCAAAATTTGAACTTGCTCAGGTGCCCCAGACGACGTACCTGGTGCCGCTGGACGGCCAACTTGCGCCCAACCAGACGTACCCAGCAGCATGATCGCCGCCAGACAAGCAAAAAAAACGGCCAATGGCCGCAAAAGACTATATGTTTGTGTACCCAAGTTCATGTAACTTCAACATGCAAATCTAACGTACCTGCGTGCTACCCGACCGCTTTTTAGCTTTTATTAACGAACACCGGCTATTCAATCGATCAGACCGCGTTCTGGTGGCGGTAAGTGGAGGACTCGATTCAATGGTGCTGGCCCACCTATTGCAGCAGGGCGGTTTTTCGTTTGGCGTGGCGCATGTCAATTTCGGGCTTCGGAAAGCGGACTCCGATACTGATGCAGCCTTTGTGGAGAACATGGCACGTACCTACGGGGTTCCGTTTCACCTGACCCGGTTCGATACGCTGGCTGAATCAGCCCAACGCGGTGAATCGACCCAGGTCACAGCCCGGCAGCTTCGATATGCCTGGTTCCGTACCCTGCAACTTCAGCATGGGTACGTTGCCGTTGCTACGGCTCACCACCTCAACGACGTACTCGAAACCATGCTGCTGAACCTTACCCGGGGTACGGGTCTGGCCGGACTACGGGGTATGCCTATTCAGGCCGACCTGTCTCCAACGGCACCTCGCCTGGTTCGACCGCTCTGGTTTGCCCCGCGCAAGGCCATAGATACCTACGCCCAGCAGCACAAAATAGCCTGGCGCGAAGATTCGTCGAACGCATCGACTACCTACAGCCGAAATAAAATTCGGCATCGGGTTATTCCGGTGTTGGAACAGATTAATCCGGGGTTGTTGCAGGCGCTTCCCCGTTCACTAACCCAGTTACGGGCCGCTGAGACAGTGCTGCAGGAAGCACTCACTGCCTCGTTCAACCAATGCGCCCAGCCCACCACTGATGGACTTGTGATTGATGTGGCGGCGTTGGCCCGATTGTCTGAGCCCCTTTTCCGACTGGGTGACTGGTTGCGACCCTATGGTTTCACGACGGATGTGCTAGCTCAGTGCTGGCAGGCAATTGACCCGGCCAGATACGTACCTGACCAGAACGGACAGGTCTTCATGGCTCCTGGTCACCGGCTGTTGCACGACCGTGGACAACTCTGGCTGCAACCGCTTTCCAGCACATCATCAGTACCCATACTGATTCAGGATTGGCCTACTACTCCCATTGAGTTTGGTATAGACGGTCAGTTGATTGTTGAGCGTATAGCGCGCACTGATTGGGATGAACAGTGGCCGATTGGCCAGCCTATCGCTTTATTCGACGCCGATACGCTGCCGTTCCCATGGCGACTGCGTACCTGGCAGAAGGGTGATCGATTTACACCACTAGGCATGAACGGCAGCCAGCTGATTAGTGACTTTCTGGCCGATCGTAAGATTCCCCTGCCCGAGAGGGAGCATGTTTGGGTGCTTGAGAGCGATAGCCAAATACGATGGGTAGTCGGATATCGAACCGCTCAAAACGCCCGACTGACAGCGAACACACGTTGGATTGTCAGGGTGCAATGGCAGATCAACCAACACCGGTTGAAAACGATTAATAAATAGATCCGCCTCATTTAGTCTGATAGATCAAGTTGGTTACTGGAATGTGCGTTGTATGTACTTTGGCACTTATTTTGTTAAGTGAATGGGGGGAGACCCATAGTTAAAACAGATTACCTCATGAACCGATCAACACGGGTTCTGCTATTGATAGCGGGGCTGCTGATAACGTCGCTGACGCTGCATGCGCAAAGCGGGCGACTGAAGGCCGCGAATAAGCAGTACGACAATTATAGCTACCTATCGGCCGTACGCCTTTATGAAGAGTTCCTTCGTGGTAAGCCGGGCGATGCTGCCGAAGCCCGCGAAGCCATGACCAAGCTTGGTTTTAGTTACCGCAAGTTGCAGGACACCCGCAACGCAGAACGTGTATATGGCGAACTGATTGCCAGTTACCCCGATCTGGAAAGCGAGGTCTATCTCTATTATGCCCAGGCGCTGGCTCAAAACGGAAAAAGCCGCGAAGCACAGAAAATGTATAGCCAGTATGGCCAGCGGCAAAGCAATGACCTGCGTGGCCGTACCGGTACCATCACCTATATGGACCTCAGTCGCTTTTACCTCGACTCGTCATCCTATCGCATCCAGAACCTACCGATCAACTCGCGTCAGGCCGATTTTAGCCCGATGTATTACAAAAAAGGACTGGTCTTTGTGTCGTCGCGCGACGAGGGCGGGGTTATCAAGCGGGTTTTCTCCTGGAACCAGACACCTTTTCTGGATCTATACGCCTTTCCCGACACTAACCAACTACGCATTCCGGGCTTTGATCCGGTAGTACGACCAGCTGCCACGGCGGTGCTTGGTGGTGGTGGCCCGGCAGCTGATCAGTCGATCGAAGTAGAGGCGGAGAACAAGCCTATTTCGAAGTCGGAGAAGTTTAGCCGCACCCTGAACACGAAATACCACGAAGGGCCGGTCACGTTTACACAGGATCAAAATTTCATCGTGTTCACGCGCAACAACGGCAGCAAAGGAAAATCGGCGAAGAGCAGCGAAGGTGTTCGGAAGCTAAAACTGTACTCGGCCGTATTCCGGGGAAACAAGTGGCACGACGTCACCGAACTGCCTTTCAACAGCAGCGAATATTCAGTAGGTCATCCCGCGTTTTCTCCCGACGATCAGCGGTTATATTTCGTCTCTGACATGCCAGGCGGCTATGGTGGCACCGACCTCTACGTAGTTGAGTTCAGAAACGGCGAATGGGGCACACCCGTCAATATGGGTAAAGAGTTGAATACGGAAGGAAATGAAATGTTCCCCTACGTTGACTCAGCTGGCAACCTGTATTTTGCTTCCGACGGACATGCTGGGCTAGGTGGCCTAGACGTATTCTATGCCGAATTGAAAGACGGTGTTCCTTACCGTGACGTGCAGAATGTAGGGTACCCGATTAACTCTGAGAAAGATGATTTTGGCCTGATAACCGATAAAGCACGTACCTCAGGCTACTTCAGCAGCAACCGCCGTAAAGGCGTCAGCGACGATGATATTTATTCGTTTCGTCGCTCGTGCAAGCAGTTGAACATCCTGGTATTTGATGCCAAAAGCGGAGCCCCAATCAGCGCTGCCGATGTACGCATTGTTCGGAATGGATCGAATCAGGATTTGAAAGTGACCAATACTGACGGCAAAACAGATCTGTGCCTCGATGTCAATACGGAGTACGAATTCAAAGCGGTAAAGGACGGCTACGCGCCCAACAGCATCCGCTTCTCGACCCTGACGCAGTCGAACAAACCGCAGATGAATGTATCGATCTACCTGGAGAAGAGTGAAAACACGATCATTCGGGGTATTGTAAAAACGGAGGTCAACCAGAAGCCAGCCGAGGGTGTAATGGTGACGCTTCGTAACGAAAAAGACAAATCGGAAAAATCGGTGGTAACTGGGCCCGACGGTGGCTATGAGTTTGCGGTGAAACCTAATGCGCCATTTACCATCACTGCCCAGAAAGATCGGTACGCAACCAAACGCACTACGAGTAAGGTCATCAAGGGCAAGCGGCCTCAAACGGGCGTTGTCGATTCGCTGGGTCTCTACGGCGAAGGCGACGTATTCCAGCTCAAAAATATCTATTACGATCTGAACAAGTTTTTTATCCGACCCGACGCGGCCCGCGAACTTGATCATGTAGTAGCGATCCTGAAAGAGTATCCAACTATGAAAATTGAACTCCGGTCGCACACGGATGCGCGTTCGGGCGACGCCTACAATATGCGTCTGTCTGAAAGCCGGGCCCGTGCCGCCATGGATTACATTGCCTCGCGGGGCATCAGCCCAGGTCGGTTAACGGCCCGCGGATATGGCGAAAGTGAAATTGTGAATGGTTGTACTGACGGCGTAGACTGCGCCGAGAGTGAACACCAACAAAACCGACGGACTGAATTCAAGATTCTGGCCGTCAAGTAAGCCCTTGTGTTGTGAGGTAAATTGGGAAGGCGTAGGTTCATAACCTGCGCTTTTCCTGTTTATACACGGCAGAATTACCAGCATCGCCAGTGGATAAGCCAGCGCACCGAATTCAGTAGGCATCCATCCACTGTCATCTGCTACGGGTCAACCAATCCGCCTGCCCGACCTGTTGGCCGAAAAAGCGGAAACCTTTTCACTTTTTTCTTGTTTCGTAATTAATCTGACGGATTGTTTTATATTTGTGTGCCTATGAGTCAGAGGGGTTGCTGTATTCTTCACCCTGTTCATAGCCTGCAAGCCACTACATATTCGTTGCAGATTTAACCGCCTGAGCATCGTTTTGGGCGCGGTCATCCAGACCAGTTTATTTCTCTATTTCCTGTCGTATATCCTTCAGCGTACATCATTTGTTAGCTGGTCTTAGCGGCCACTTTCCCAATTCTTCCTGTGCGTGCTCACTTTGCTCCCCGACAGCAGTCTGCGCTAACCCTTACTTATGTATACTATTGACGACTTAACGTCCAAGCTCCTCACGGAGTTACGTGGCCTTGCCGATCAGTTCGGCATCTCAGACGCCACCAAGTACCCTAAAAAAGACCTTGTTTATAAAATTTTGGATCAACAATCGCGGCAACCTGGCGACACATCGCCCGTACTAACATCGTCGGATGTAGCTACGCCCCCCAAGCGAGTAGCACGTGGCCGCAAAGCCCAGACCGATACCGACGGCACCTCTGCTATCGTAGAAGCAACTCCTGTAGCTACTGAACAGGCCGCAGTGGAAGCAACACCCAAAGCCCGGCCACAACGCGCCCGACGGACTGTAGAGTCTCCAGAGCCAGCAATGGCTGAAGCCCCAGAAGTAGCTCCGGCAACCACCCCGCGCGAGCAGTCGGCTGAAGTAGCTGTTGTTGCTGCCGATCCGGCGCCGCAGGAACCCACTGCCCAGGGCGATGCAGCCGCAGAAGGGACAGATACCCGGCGCGAACCACGCCAGCGAATGGACGGTCCACGTCAGAATGACAATCGCCAGGGCCGGCAAGATGACCGCCGTAACCAACCAGACGGCTACCGAACCGATAACCCACGTCAGGGTCGGTCGGACCAGAACCGACCCGACGGCTTGAATAGAAACCGCCCAGATCAGAGCCGCCCTGATCAAGGCGATATGCCCCGCAGAGACGAGTCGCCACGTCGGATGGACGAACGGCGCAACCAGGCGGATCGCCCACGCGATAACAGCTACGGTCGCCCGGATTCAGCAAGACCCGATTCGTCGCGCTTCGACAACGGCCGCTCAGGTCAGCCTCAGCAGCGCAATGATCGGTTTAGTAATCAGCAGCGTCCCGGTCGGCCCGATCAAGACGCTAACCGTAGCCAGCAAACCCGCCGCGAGTTGCGCGATTCGTACCGAAGTGATGCAAACCGCCAGAACCCGAATCAGTCCGTTCCCTCCTACCAGCAGCCCGTTCAGAATCGCCGACCGACCGTTCGCGACGACAATGCAACCAATTTCCAGCAGGAAACGGAAGAAGAGTTTCAAACGCCCGCCGTTGTTTCGGAAGAAGCAACCAGCTTAGCCAACGTACCTGTCGAGCAGGCCGACCAACAGGAAGCTTCTTCAGAGGCGCAACCAGTAGATGGTGAAAACACGGGGCCTGACGGACAACGTACCCAGTCGCCGCAACCCACCCGCGAGCAAGCCGAATATGCCAGCCGTATTCGTCGTCAATACAACCAGCACGTTCGGGAGTTCGACGGTATCATCGACAACGAGGGCGTTCTGGAAATCATGTCGGATGGTGGCTACGGATTCATGCGATCGGCAGGTTACAATTACCTCGCTAGCCCCGATGACATTTACGTATCGCCGTCGCAGATCAAGCTGTTTGGCCTGAAAACCGGCGATACCATCAACGGATCGATTCGCCCACCGAAAGAAGGCGAGAAGTACTTCGCCCTGCTGAAAGTAACGACCGTAAACGGCAAAACGACCGAAGAAATTCGCGACCGTATTCCCTTCGAATACCTTACGCCTCTCTTCCCGGAAGAACAGCTAAAACTCAGCACCCGGCCAGAGATATACTCCACCCGCGTACTCGACCTGTTTGCGCCTATAGGCAAAGGGCAGCGCGGCATGATTGTGGCCCAACCTAAAACGGGTAAGACGGTGCTGCTGAAAGAAATTGCCAACGCCATCACCAAAAACCACCCTGAAGTATACCTGCTGATTCTGCTGATCGACGAACGTCCGGAAGAAGTAACGGATATGGCTCGTAGCGTAAACGCCGAAGTCATTTCGTCGACCTTCGATGAGCAGGCCGACCGCCATGTAAAAGTGGCCAGCATGGTACTTGAAAAAGCCAAGCGAATGGTTGAATGTGGTCACGACGTAGTGATCCTTCTCGACTCGATTACGCGTCTGGCACGTGCTTATAACACGGTTGTCCCATCGTCGGGCAAAATCCTGTCGGGTGGTGTCGATGCCAACGCCTTGCACAAGCCCAAGCGGTTTTTCGGCGCGGCACGTAACGTAGAGCATGGCGGTTCGCTGACGATCATTGCTACGGCCCTGATTGATACGGGGTCGAAGATGGATGAGGTAATATTCGAAGAATTCAAAGGCACAGGTAACATGGAACTCCAGCTAGACCGCCGCCTCGCCAATAAGCGTGTGTACCCTGCCGTTGATGTAATGGCCTCGGGCACCCGGAAAGAAGATCTGCTGCTCGACCGTGAAACGCTGCAACGCGTCTGGATTCTGCGCAAGCACATGTCTGACATGAACCCCGTTGAATCAATGGACTTCCTCCTAGATCGGATGCGTGGCACCCGCAACAACGAAGAATTTTTGATCTCGATGAACCGGTAACGTACCGGATATAATTCGTAAAAAGCTTTACGTTGGAGCGCGAAGCTTTATACAGCCAGCACAAAAAAAGCCCAACCAGTGATGGTTGGGCTTTTTTGCTGTGTCCAGGTACGTTATCAGATACCTTCCAACGTCTCTTGAGGCTTAACAGCATCGGGAATCGACTCGGTGCCAATTTCTTCCTTAACCTCTTCTGCAATTCCCCGCTTTTTGTAGGCCTGATATACGGTGTCACGCTCAAATGGACGCTTACCGATCAGACGAACCAAGTCATCCTGATACAGAATCTCTTTTTTGAGCAGTTCCTGCGCAATGATTTCCAACGCCTCGCGGTGGTCGGTCAGCATTGTTTTGGTACGCTCATACGCGCCTTCGATGATCTTCCGAACTTCCTCGTCGATCTGACGGGCAGTTTCTTCTGAATAGGGCTTGTTGAACGAATACTCTGACTGTTTCGAATCGTAGAACGATACGTTACCAATCTTATCATTCATACCGTACATGGTCACCATGCTGTAGGCCAGCTTTGTAATCCGTTCCAGATCGCTCAAGGCGCCAGTCGAAATCTTGTCGAAAACCAGGTCTTCAGCAGCACGACCACCTAACGCCATGCACATTTCGTCCATAAGTTGCTCCGTGCGGTACAGATACTGCTCACGGGGTAGGTATTGGGCGTAACCCAATGCCGCCACACCACGCGGTACGATCGACACCTTCACCAGCGGATCTGCAAATTCGAGGAACCAGCCAGCCAGGGCGTGACCAGCTTCATGATAGGCAACGATCTCCTTTTCTTCGGGCGAAATAAGCTTGTTCTTCTTCTCCAGACCACCAATTACGCGGTCCATCGCATCCTGAAAATCGCTCATGTCAACAGACTCTTTATCACGACGGGCGGCAATCAGAGCGGCTTCGTTACAAACGTTGGCTATTTCAGCACCCGCAAAACCAGGTGTCTGAGCGGCCAATTCTTTCGGCTCAACGTCGGCCGACAACTTAATGGGCTTCAAGTGAACTTTGAAGATTGCTTCACGACCAATAATATCCGGCTTGTCAATGCTGATTTGACGGTCAAAACGACCGGGGCGTTGCAAAGCAGAGTCTAGTACGTCGGGACGGTTGGTAGCGGCCAGAATAATGATACCTGAGTCGGTAGCAAAACCGTCCATTTCTACCAACAGTGAGTTCAGCGTATTTTCGCGCTCGTCATTAGCACCTGGCATCGAGCCACGGCCACGTGAACGACCCACAGCATCGATCTCATCGATGAAGATGATACAGGGCGCTTTTTCTTTGGCTTGCTTGAAAAGGTCACGTACCCGAGCAGCACCTACACCCACAAACATTTCAACGAAAT
The DNA here is from genome assembly GCF_011742925.1 of Fibrivirga algicola. GTDB lineage: Bacteria > Bacteroidota > Bacteroidia > Cytophagales > Spirosomataceae > Fibrella > Fibrella algicola. The sequence goes on along the minus strand of NZ_WAEL01000001.1, from coordinate 739,323 downwards.
CGGAACCTGACAGCGAGAAGAACGGAACACCCGCCTCACCCGCTACAGCTTTCGCCAGTAAGGTTTTACCCGTGCCCGGAGGGCCGATTAACAAAGCACCTTTCGGAATCTTGGCGCCAAGCTTCGTAAACTTTGATGGGTTCTTGAGATAATCAACGATCTCTTTGATCTCTTCTTTTGCTTCGTCCAGACCCGCTACGTCGTTAAACGTGATCTTCACTTTGCTATCGGCATCGAACAGCGCTGCTTTCGATTTACCAATATTGAAGATCTGGCCACCCGGACCGCCACCGCCCGACATGCGCCCCAAAATGAAGTACATAGCCAGAATCATAGCGATAAAGAAACCATAGGTTGCCAGCTGGCTGGCGAAATCAGTACGCGTTTCTACGTTGTAATCGATTCGCTGGTTATCGGGCTTATCTTTTTCGATACGTTCCAAATCCCGCTTCAGCGACTCGGCCGAGGGTACTTCAAATTGGTAGTGAGGGCCTGCGCCACCACCGAAGTAGGGCTTTTCACCGTTGATGTTGCGGTACTCTGGTTTTTGCAGGGCCTGCTGCGTCAACGTTACTTCAGCATATTTATCGTTTACCACGACTACTTTCTGAACGTCATTGTTACGGGCCATACGCTCAAACTGCCGGGCCGAGGTGGCACGTACCGATGCGCTTTTACTCAGGAATGCGATGCCCAGAATGGCGGCAATCAGCAGAACCACAATCCAGCCCTGGAAATTCGGCTTTCGGGGCAACCGGGGCAATGGATTTTTATTGTTGTTGTTATCAGACATTTCGACAGGTTATACAGAAATCGGTTAATAGGGAAACACAGTACAATAGTGAATGTTTTTGCCAGTGTACTGTGAATAGGAAGACAACCAGCCAGTGCGAAACAGCTTAACGCTGCACAAACACGTCGGTTTCATTGTCAACCCAAGTCATCTCGGCATCCCCCCAGAGTTGTTCGAGATCGTAAAACGCCCGGCGATCCTTCTTGAACACGTGCACAACAACGTCCATGTAATCCAGCAGGATCCACTCACGGTTCATTTTGCCTTCACGGTTCGTTGGAAACACCCGGCTTATTTTCAATATTTCTTCTTCGATAGAGCCAGCAATGGCATCGATTTGGGTGTCGGAGCTACCAGAACAGATTACGAAATAATCAGTAATGGCATTTTTCACATTACGCAGATCCATCACTACGATGTCCTGCGCTTTTTTCTCCTGCATTCCTTTTACGACCAGATCACGGAGTTGTTCGGTCGTTAATTCAGTTAGTTTGGCTGAAACAGCGTTTTGAATCATGCTTTGCTTGTAAACTTGTGAGCGCAAACAGGTAGCGGGTACGTCGCCAAGTCAAGGAAGCCACTGCTTCTACGCACCATACGTTATTTGACTAATCTATAATCGTAACAATCATTGTACAAAATTTATCCCAAAACCCTCTTCGTTGGGCAAAAAATCGTTTATCTGCCAAGCTGTCAGTCCACCAACGATGAGGCAGCCCGGCTATTGAGCCAGGAAGACCTGCCCGAGGGCACCATTGTAGTGACTGATCAACAAACGCAGGGTCGTGGGCAACGTGAGAATCAGTGGGAAGCCCAGCCGGGCCAAAACCTAACCTTCTCGCTGATACTGACACCCTCGTTTCTAAGCGCCGCCGAACAATTCTGGCTCAACATGGCCGTTTCACTAGCCATTCAGGATACGCTGTCGCCGTTGCTTTCCGGTAGACGATTAACGATAAAATGGCCCAATGACGTCTATGTCGAAGACCGAAAATTAGGGGGTGTCCTGATCGAGAATACCCTTCAGGGCTATGTGTTGGGTCATTCGGTGGTGGGGATCGGTTTAAACGTGAACCAGGTTGGCTTCAACGTACCCACGGCTACATCGCTGTTGCTCGAGTCGCCCATAGCAGATGGGTACACCCTGCCAAGCCTACTGACGGTGTTGGCTGAACAACTCGAAAAAAGATACCTTCAATTGCGGGCGGGCCACCGAAATGTCTTGCGGGCAACGTACCTGCAACACTTATACCGGTATCAGACGCCACATACATACATGGCAGATGAGGTCCTTTTTACCGGGACGATCGTCGACCTGGACCCAACCGGACGTCTTGGCATTATGACAAAAGAGGTAATTCGCTATTTCGCCTTCAAGGAAGTCACTTTCCTGACGAACTGAGTGAATTTGAAATTGGGTATTGCTGCTGACGCAGATACGTTAGGGTGTCAGCAGCAATACCAAAGACGGTTTATTTCAGCGCGTCTTCTACAGGGTTCCCAATACAGCCGTTAGGCTCCAGAATACCCAGCAGCGCACAAACAGTAGGCGCAATATCAGCAATCTGGGTCCGGTGGAACGTTTGGCCATGTTGTACCCCCCATCCATAGATCAGAAAGGGCACATGCGTATCGTAGGGATACACGGTACCATGAGTAGTGCCCCGGTTGCGACCTTCAAACCAACTAGCCTGTAACATCACATAGATATCGCCGCTCCGGTTAGGATGGTACACATTTCGTAACATCGTTAGCTGGTTCTCAGGGAGTGGCGTGTTACCCAAATCGTGCAGATTAATCACGTTGATCACCCCCCGTTGCGCCAGCAGTGTAACCCTGATCAGCGCGTGCACTTCCTGGATCGGAATTTTTTTCTCAGCAAGCAGGGCTGTGTTGAGGTACACCTGCTGGTTGAAATACGTGAGCATCCATTGGCCGGGCCCATATGCCTTGGCCAGCGCCGCTTTCACCGATTCTCCAACCTCGCCCGCCGACTTTATATCAGCTGGAATACGGTACGACCGCGAAAACGCCGGAATATCAGCCGCACCGTGGTCGGCTGACAGGAACGCGAGCCACTCTCCTTTGCCTACTTTTGCGTCTAGCTGGTTGAAGAAATCCTGTAGTTGTAAGTCCAAACGCAGGTATTCGTCTTCAGTTTCAACGGCATGTGTACCAAAGGCGTGACCCACGTAATCGGGTGTTGAGAAGCTGACGGCCAGCAAATCCGTAATGTTGTCTTTGCCAAGTTGCTCGCCATCCAGCGCCGCCAGGGCGAATTCTTTGGTAAGCTGATCACCATATGGGGTTGCCCGCAACACTTCGTACCGGCTCTGACCTGCAACGGCAACAAACTCATGCGGAAACACCGATTTAGTATCACCCGGCAGCGACGCTTCGTAGGGTTGGTCGTCCGGTGTACTCTCTACATATTGGTCGAGCGGTAGCAGCGGCGTCCATTTCTGTTTCATGAACTGATCGGGCAATCGACGGCTGTTGTAGGCCTGCACCCAGTTCGGGAGTTCTTTGCGGTAAAACGTGCTGGTGATCCAGTTGCCATCTTTTGAGTCGAACCAGTAAGCACCGTCAGCGGCATGGCCGGCGGGCAAAATCGAGCCGCGGTCTTTTAGCGCAATACCAATGACTTTAGCCCGATTGTCAGTTGCCAGTTTTAGTTGGTCACCAATGGTCGTTACCAGCATGTTCCGGGGCGACATCTGTCCGGCTGAACCCGTGTTACCCACCGTTTGAACCGTGGTATCCTCGGCACAATACATAATCCGGCCCAGTTTACGGTCGTAGAACTCGTTGCCTACAATTCCATTAAAGGCCGGAGCCGATCCGGTGTAAATTGCCGCGTGACCGGGACCAGTGTACGTTGCCGCGTAGTGGTAGTGATTGTTCCGGCAGTTGTATCCTTGTTCGATCAGTCGACGAAACCCGCCACCAGTGGTCAATGAACTGTATTTTTCGTAATACCGATACAAGTAATCGTACCGCATCTGATCAATGACGATACCAACGACCAGCTTGGGGCGGGCCGATGTATTGGAGTTACCGGGACTCGTTGTCGGTGTGATGGATTTATTTGGAGGGGTGGCCGTTTTCGACTGTCCTACAGCCGTTGAAGCACTGAGTAAAGCAAGTAGTAATAGTGATAAAGCGGATCGTATCATGAAGTAAACCGTCGAAACTAGCTAGATATGGGTGCAAAGGTAACGAACATTTCGGCGCTGGCTACCGTTGGATAAGGTACCGAACAACAAAGCTACCGGCCTGTTTTTATGCAGCAACGAATGTCATTTAGCCCCAGTCAGATTGGCAACAAGGGCATTTGGATTGCCCTTACCATACTAACTGCCTGGGTTTGCCTGCTCGCTTATCTACTCACGTACCGTAGCCCGGAGCCATCGCTGGCGGGCATTGGTCTGAGCTGGAGCGATCCGCTGGTGTATCTATTTATCCTGGCCCAAACCCATTTGTACACGGGCGTTTTTATTACTGCCCACGATGCCATTCACGGTGTTGTAGCTCCTGACAGCAAACGACTGAATAACGCGATTGGTTGGGTAGCCACTACCCTATTTGCTTATAACAGCTACAGTAAGCTCTCCGCCGGTCATCACCTGCATCATCGACACGCTGCCACCGAACACGATCCTGATTACCACCGGGGTAATGCCAATATGCTGCTCTGGTTCACCGATTTTGCCCGCAGCTACGTGTCCATCTGGCAAATTTTGGCCATGGCCATCACGTACAATGTGCTGAAGCTGTGGTTCCCAATGGAGAATCTGATTGTTTTCTGGATGGTGCCAGCTTTTTTGAGCACGTTTCAGTTGTTCACGTTCGGCACGTACCTACCCCATCGTGGTGACCACGACAACCCACCGCACAACGCGCGTAGCCAGGGGTTGAATCACGCCTGGGCTTTCATTTCCTGCTATTATTTCGGCTACCACTTCGAGCACCATAATCAACCATACCTCCCCTGGTGGAAACTGGCAGAAGCGAGGGAAAACAGTTAGCGGAAATTATTTACGCCTGGTTAACTGCTTATTTGCTCCGTTCGATGGTGTATTGAATAAGGCCTTCCAGCGAGTTGCGGTAGGTGGATGTCGGCAGTTTGTAGAGGAGATCTTTAGCTTGCTGCACGTACTGCTGCATAGCCGTGGTGGCGTATTCGATACCGCCCGAGTTTTTCACAAACGCAATGACCTCATTTACCTGCTTTGGTTCATCGCTGTGATTCTTGATGATGTTGATCACCCGGCGCTTATCACTCCGTGCCGCTTTATTCAAGGCATAAATTAGTGGCAGGGTCATCTTCTTCTCTTTGATATCGATACCAAGGGGCTTGCCCACCTCGGCCGTTCCGTAATCAAACAGGTCATCTTTTATTTGAAACGCAATACCTACCTTTTCACCGAAAAGACGGGCAATTTCGATCATCTCGGCCGACGCGTTGACCGAACGGGCACCCATTGCGCAACAGGCAGCGATCAGCGAGGCTGTCTTTTGACGGATAATTTCGTAGTACACATCCTCGTTAATATCGAGTCGGCGGGCTTTTTCAAGCTGAAGCAGTTCGCCTTCCGACAAGTCGCGTACCGCCTGTGAGCCGATACCAAGCAGATCGACATCCCCGTTCTCGATGGAAAGCAACAAGCCGCGCGAGAGTAGATAGTCGCCCACTAGAACAGCGATTTTATTTTTCCAGAGCGCATTGATTGAGAAAAACCCACGCCGGTAGTTCGAATCATCCACCACATCGTCGTGAACCAGCGAAGCCGTATGCAACAGTTCGATCAGGGCCGCCCCCCGGTAAGTAGACTCATTGATGGTTCCACAAACACCCGCCGTCAGAAAGACGAACATCGGACGGAGTTGCTTGCCTTTACGCCGAACAATGTAGTTCGTGATCTGGTCGAGCAGCATGACGTCGCTCTTCATCAAATCCTTGAAAGTCTGTTCGAACCGGTTCATCTCGGCGGCAATCGGGGCCTGGATGTCGGCGATGGTAAGGGCCATTTCGTTAACTGTAGGGGCAATTACAACGGTTGCCCGACTGAGTGGGCTCGTGGTCGCCCGCGATACGCCAATTAGTAATGAGTGAATGGGCAAAAGTAGCTATGAATTGACGAAGTGTTGGTAAAAATTACAATCTTCGACGCCGCGCTTTAAGAATCCAGTTACCTGCTCCCCCACCCCACTGTTAACGAGGATATACGTACTTATGCCTGACCAACCAACTATTTCAGCCATTGAAGTTCATTCAAATCCGTTACCCACTTCCTGCGGACGTACCCTGGTGCTGGGGGGCGGCTCGCTTAAAGGCGCATTCCAGTGTGGTGCTATCATGGCCATTTTCGAGAATGGGTTCAAGCCCGAAGCGATCTATGGTATCTCGGTGGGTAGTTTAAACGCGTCATTCCTTGTGCACGAAGCCAACCGGCAGCACACCCAAACGGGCACAATCGACTGGCCAAAGGCTGGCCGGGCTCTGCTCGAATTCTGGATTAAAAACATTACCAGACCCGACGATGTAGCCGTGATTCGTTCGCGCTTTCTGACGGGCTACAACACGCTTTTCAGCCGGTTCGACGGCTTTCTGGATAACACACCACTGCGGAACCTGATTCGGGAGCATATCGACGTGACGGTGCTCCAGCAAGGCCCGATCAAGCTGAAAGTTGGGGCGGTAAACGTCATCGAAGGTGATATGGTCTACGCTTCTCCCAGCACGGAACATTTTCTCGACTATGTTTTTGCCAGCAGTTCGCTTCCCTTTCTAATGCCAGCGGTACCCATAGGTGGCGATCATCGAAAAGCCCTGCTCGATGGGGGCTTGCGCGAAGTGGCTCCGCTCCGTGAAGCACTCGACGATGGAGCTACTGAATTAGTGTGCGTTGCCTGCCACGCCAAGCGAATCTTCAACGAATCGTTTAACTACCGCAACCTGTTGAATCTGATGGAGCGTGTAAAGGATATTACCGTCAATCAGATTGTGAACAATGACATTGCCTGGGCCGAACGCTTCGTTGACCGGGAAAAGCTACGCGGGCACACATTCAGCCTCACCGTCATTCGGCCAACGGAACCCCTCAACTTAAACCTGCAAAAATTCACCTCCGACGATATTGGCAAGCTCATCGTTCAGGGGTATAAAGCTGGAATTGACGTACTAAAAAAGGCCCCGGTAACTTCCTAAACTACACGCTGTCTCAAGAGCTTGTTTGCGTCGCGCACAAAAAAACCCCGACCAGAGACGGCCGGGGTTTTGTATATCAGGTACGTTACGCTTCTTAGTTGAAGATATAACGCAGACCAAACTGAGCCTGCCATACGGCGTTCAGCGATACGTTTGGCGCATATGAATCGCGCAGGAGAATAGTTTTTGACACACCTCCTTCGGTAACCTGCTGCGTAGCTAGACGGTAAGTTAATGCACCGTTTGTTGCAACTGTTGCTGAAAGCGGGTTGAACGACGTTGATACGTTACCTACGCCCCATGAATCGTTGAGCAAATTACCTACGTTCAGGATATCGGCACGAAGCTGGATCGTGTTACGCTTGCCTTTCGCACCAACGTTGAAGTAAAACTCCTGGATGAATGTAAAATCAACCCGAGTCAACCAGGGGAATGCACCACCGTTGCGCTCAGCGTACTGACCGCGACGAGTCTTCAGGTAATCGTTACCGTCAATGTAGGCGTCAAGCGCAGTCTGCTGCTGGGCGGCCGTGTATGTAACAGACGAGGCAGGCGTGTTAGTTGTTGCAGCCGTGGTCACTACCAGTGGCAGGAATGTCAGATCAGATGCTTTGTTTGGTACAAAGATCAGGTCATTCGAGTTCTGTCCGTCGCCGTTTACATCCTGACCATACGTGTATGATACTTTCGAGCCGCTGTTTGATACAAGTCCTAAAGTGAAAGTAGACGAGCCACCCACTTTACCACCGTAGTTCAGACGATAATTCAGCAAGCCAACGATGCGGTGACGCAGATCGTTGTCCGAATACGTCAGGGGCAGATAGTTCTGGCCAAGAGTTGTAGGTACGTTGGCTTGAACCGTGCTACCAACGAAGGCGATATCACGAGCTTCACCATACGTATAGGAAACAAAGCCACCAAATCCTCTCACGGCTGGCTTCTCCAGTTTGATCGTCGCAATGTACGAATCACCCTGATTCGTGTTTTTCAACACGAAGGCGTTGCCAATCGTCGGGTTGATAAACCGGGCATTGGTAGCTGCTGTGCCCGTCAGACCCAGAGCTGGAAAACGTGGACGTCCATCGGGCGTTGTACCAGTTGGCGCATTAAGATTCGCGTCGATATAGCGCAAACCGTTCAACGTTTTGTTGTAAATAAATTCGACCGTACCAACCAAACCTAAAGGCAAACGCTGGTCAACAGCAATGTTCGTCTTCCAGATCTGTGGATATTTCAACTCCTGGTCTGAAGCATTAATCGCATAACCTGTCAGGCTCTGTGGGCTTGTAGCAGCAGGCAAAATACCAGCTGGCAGTTTGCTTGGATCTGTTACAAATGGAACCCGTGAATTTGTCAGGTTGAACACAGCGGTATTGATACCGTTGTTACCCAACTGATTCGAAATCAACACTTCGGGGATACGTGATACGAAGAAACCGCTACCGCCACGAATTTGCGTGGTTTTGTCACCTTTTACATCCCAGTTGAAGCCAACACGGGGTGATACCAACAAACGAGCCTTAGGGAATGAACCCGTCGTGATTTTGTAGGGGCTCCCGCTCTCGTCGCGAAATGTCAAATCGGCAACGCGTTGGTTATTAAAGGAAGCTGCGTTTGCATCATCGTAAGCATAAACATCACCACGAACGCCCAACGTCAACTTGAAGTTTGGCGTAGCCTGATACTCGTCCTGAACATAGGCACTGTACAGGTCACGATCCAGCCGCTGAAGTGGTTCTGCACCACCGTCGATCAACGAGTAACGGAGGTTATAACGGTTTACGGAAACTGGTGACGTTGTGCTGTTAGGGTTAGTGATCGAAGCCAGCGCGGCAGCCTTAAAGTCAGCAATCGAGTTGTATACATACACACCATTCGATGATGGGAAGAATACGTTGTTCGAAGTAAAATGCTCGTAAACAATACCAGCCGTCAGCGTGTGTTTACCAGCATAATAGCTGAAGTTGTCGGTGATGTTGAATGTCGAGTAGTTCAGCTTGTTATTTGGCGTAAACGGATCGAATCCAATTGACGTCAGCGTAGTACCACCTGGTGCATTCAGAATATCGATTGTTGGGAACAAGCTTGTTTTGTACGTCCGGTCTTCAACTTGCTTGTTGTAGGTAACGATCAGATCGTTCGACATTTTGCTGCTCAATGTCGACGTTAATTCAACAGCGATAGACCGTGTATTGTCAGCAATGATGTAGCCTGAACTCTCGGGCGACAATGCGTCCCGCGAGTTAGTCCGGTTACCATTACCCGCCGTGTTGCTACTGTTGCTGTTGCTAATGGGTACGTCTGACTCTGAATTATGATGCGAATAGCGCAGCGACAATTTGTGATTGTCGTTGATGTTATAGTCCAGACGAGCCAGCCCTTTGATACTCTTAACCTGGTTGTTGAAGCCGTCGAATGGCCCTAAATCCCGGTTGAAGTTAGTCTTCATAAAGCTTGTCAAGTCATCGGCTTCTTCTTTCGTCAAACGCGACGTGTTACCTCCACTCTGACCCCGGTTCAGTGACCAGGTAAGGGCAGGCGTACTGCTGTCGAACTGCTCACCATTTACGAAGAAGAACAATTTGTTCTTGATGATTGGCCCACCCAACCGGAAACCATACGTGGTTTCGCTGAGGTTTGGCGCTGGCGTGTAGGTTACACCCCCTACTGTTTTACCAACGAATTTATCAGAGCGGAATAGCGTGTAAGCCGAACCCGAGAATTCGTTTGTACCTGAACGCGTAACGGCGTTGATACCAGCACCAGTGAAACCTGACTGACGAACGTCGAACGGCGCTACGTTCACCTGAACCTGATCAAGGGCGTCAAGCGATACGGCCGTAGTACCCGTACGGCCACCAGCTTGAGCCGAACCACCTAAACCGAAGCCATTATTAAATACGGCACCATCAATGGTAATGTTGTTGAAGCGGCTATCCTGACCAGCAAATGACTGACCATTACCATACGGGTTGTATTTGGTAATGTCGTTGATGGTACGGCCAATCGTTGGCGTTGTGTTGATCGCTTCACGACCGAACGAAGAGGCGGCACCTGTGCGGTCTGAACTGAAGATGTCTGACCGGTTGGTTGTAATAACCACTTCATTCAGGCTGGTGCCTTCGTCTGTCATCCGGAAATTGGCGTCAGCAGCTGTACCCAGGTTGACAAAAACATTGTTTGTTGTCTGTTCTTTATACCCTACGAACGTAACCTTGATCGTGTATGGTCCACCTACGCGTACAGTTGGTAAGGTGTACCGTCCAGATACGTTACACGTAGTACCGTAACGGGTTCCCGACGGCTCGTGGGTAGCAACAACTGTTGCACCTGGAAGCCCTTCTCCCTTAGAATCGGTAACGATGCCATTAATAGCACCAGTTGTTACCTGTGCCATGGCTCCGCTCCCGAAGAGTACGGTCAGCAACATGCCGCTGAGCAGCATGAAAGCTGCCCGAAAGCGCAGTAGCTTTTTAAACATAGAAGTGTTTGGTTTGATTGTTAATGCAGTCAGGCCCATACGGTTGGACACAGAGATGTTTTCGGCCGCAAAGGTCAGACAAGTTTTCGTGATCAACAAGAGTACTATCTACAAAAAATGCTATAATTCGCTTATTGAATGGCATTTTTCTTTAAAATCTCCATATTTTCCAGTTTGTCAGCCTGGTAGCCTCATGTTATGTTTTTGTTAAGCCAACCCTAAGGCAAGATTTAGCGTTAGTCTACTTAATTAATCCTCAATTTTCGATGACTTCTATCTCAGAACCAACCGAGCCAATCAAACTCACTCAGTATAGTCACGGGGCCGGTTGCGGCTGTAAAATCGCGCCTAAAGTCCTCGACCGAATTCTTCATGGGCAAGCCAGCGGGCCAACGTCACCCGCTAATCTGTTTGCCACCCTGCTTGTTGGCAACGACGCTCGTGACGATGCAGCCGTTATGGACCTTGGCAACGGGGAAGCAATCATCAGTACGACCGATTTCTTCATGCCCATTGTTGATAGTGCATTCGATTTCGGACGAATTGCCTCCGCCAACGCCATCAGCGACGTCTATGCGATGGGCGGACAACCCATCATGGCCATCGCGATTCTTGGCTGGCCGATCGATAAGCTATCGCCCGAGATTGCGGGTGAGGTCATTGCCGGTAGCCGTGCTATCTGCGCCGAAGCAGGTATCCCGCTGGCGGGTGGTCATAGTATCGACTGCCCTGAGCCTGTCTTCGGGCTGGCCGTAACGGGGCGGGTACGGATCAACGACCTAAAACAGAACAATACTGCCACCGAGGGCTGTAACCTGTACCTGACCAAGCCGCTGGGCGTAGGAATTCTCACCACCGCCCAGAAAAAAGGCATCTTGTTGCCCGAACACGCTGATCTGGCTCCGCGTCAAATGGCGCAATTAAATTCGTTTGGCGCGGTGTTGGGGCATTTGCCCTACGTGAAAGCCCTGACCGACGTTACCGGTTTTGGCCTGCTCGGTCACCTTACCGAAATGGCTGAAGGCAGCGGACTCAGCGCCGAAATCAATTTCGACGACGTACCCACTCTCGACGTGATCGACACGTACCTGGCCCAAAACAGCATCCCCGGTGGTACACATCGCAACTGGGACAGCTACGGCCATAAAATTGCCGACCTTACCGACAACCAGCGCTTCGTACTGGCCGATCCGCAAACGTCGGGCGGCTTGCTGATTGCCGTAGAACCGCATTGCACCGACGAGTTTGAACGGATGGCGAAGGAAAACGGCTTTACATTGAAGTCATTCGGCACGCTGGTGGCGAAGAAAGAAAAAGTTGTTTATGTGAACTAGGGTGTCGACACGGAGATGCAGGGCATCCAGCGCATGCTTATTTCAGAGACAAGCCAGCTCTACGCCTCTGTGTCGACGCTATTTTACCCGATAGCATGAAATTGTATTACCGCGAGGTGGGCGAACCCACCGCTACCCCACTCCTCATTGTACACGGCATTTTCGGTTCGTCAGACAACTGGCTGACTATTAGTAAGACCATTGCCGCTCAGGGTTACCGGGTTATTCTGCCCGATCAGCGCAATCATGGCCAGTCGCCCCGGAGCGATGAGTTTTCGTACGTCGATATGGCCGCCGATATACACGAGCTAATCACCGATCTTAAACTTGACAAGCCTATTCTCGTTGGGCACTCGATGGGTGGCAAGACCATGATGCAGTATGTATTCACGTACCCAGGCACGTTTAGCAGCCTCGTTGTTGTCGACATTGCCCCTAAGTTCTATCCGGTCCACCATAGCGAGATTTTGCGGGGTCTGGCTGCCATCAACCTGAAAGACGTAAGCACTCGTGCCGAAGCTGACGCCGCGTTGGCTCCCTATGAGCCATCCCCGACGGTGCGGCAGTTTCTACTCAAGAATTTGTATCGGGAAGAAGTAGCGCCGGGCACGTCTCAGTTCGCCTGGCGATTGAATCTGCCCGTCATCACGCGCGAGATTCACGGGGTCGGCGAAGAATTGACACACCCACATCCCATTACTGAACCGACTCTATTTATACGTGGACGGCGATCGCCCTACATTCTCGACAGCGACTGGCCGGGCATCCTGCGCCTGTTCCCTAGCGCTCAACTAGCCACTATTGAAGACGCCGGCCACTGGGTGCAAGCCGAAAAGCCTGCCGAATTTGTGGCGGTGTTGATGGGTTTCCTGAAAGGATAGAGCGGGTAAGATAGACTACAGCACAGAGTTACACAGCATTCATTTGTCTTGTTAAAAAGTAGACCTCTGTGTAACTCTGTGTTATAATCATTTAGATGACCGTTCCCCCATCAGCATAGAATAAGCTGCCGGTCGAATACGACGAAGCAGACGAGGCCAGGAAAAGAGCCAGCGGGCTAATCTCGTCGGTGGTGCCCATGCGGGCAATAGGTAAGCGTTTGGTAAAGTGAGCCAGGGTTTTATCGTCCTGCCAAAGAGCCTGACTAAATTTGGTTTTGATCAGGCCGGGGCAGATCGCATTCACCCGAATACCATCGGGGCCCCATTCCTTTGCCAACACCTTCGTCAGCATATTCATGGCTGCTTTGCTAACGCTGTACAGCCCCAGACCTGGGTCGGGCGTGTGACCGGCAATGCTGCTGACCATAATGATGCTTCCACCACCACGCGCTTTCATGCTCGGGTAGCAAAGCTTGCTCAATTCGAACGGAGCCTTTACGTTGGCCTGCATGATCTTGTCGAAGGCCCCACCATCGGCATCCAGCGAGGGGCCAAATACGGGGTTAGAAGCGGCATTGTTTACCAGAATATCGACTCCACCATAAACGGCAATGGTCTGTTCAACCAATTGTGCCAGTTGGTCCATGTCGCCTACATGGGCCGCAATGCCGGTCGCCTCACCACCAGTGGCTTTAATATCGGCCGCCAGTGCATCGCAGGCATCCTGTTTCCGACTACTGACAACCACTTTTGCCCCAAAACGAGCATACAGGCGGGCAATGTCTTCGCCAATGCCTTTGCTGGCACCGGTAATAATAGCGACCTTACCGGTAAGGTCGAACAGGGCTTTTTCAGTTTGAGCTATACTCATTTTTGTTTGTTGATTAGCGATGATCCGGGACAACGGTGGGGTAGAACCGCTTCCTGACCACGTACCTGTATAAAGCCACGTACCTATTCATTTACCCAGACTCTCAACGTACCTACTAACTGGTAAAAATAAGGGGTGGCATCATTTATGCGTTACAGGTTCACACGCCCGAACTGACGGTTGCTGGTTCATGCGTACATTTACGCCAATCTTTCTTCCTATGCCCGCCTCATCTGATTCACCCCTGTTCGGCTCCTGGCCGCGTGCATATGCCGTGGTTATAACCGCCTTACTGCTCGAAATTGCTTTCTTCTACGGATTAATGCGCTGGTTCGCATGAGCAGTCTGGATTGGTGGGTACTTAGCAGTACACTAATTATTTTAATCGGCTACGGCCTGTACCAGAGTCGGGGGAAGCAGAATTTTGATGACTTCAGTCGGGCCGGGCAGTCACTGCCGTGGTATCATGTCGGGCTGTCGGTGATGGCCACGCAAGCCAGTGCCATTACGTTTCTATCTGCACCGGGACAGGGGTTTGCAGATGGCATGCGCTTCGTACAGTTTTACTTCGGTTTGCCCCTGGCCATGATCGTGCTCTCTATCACCTTCGTGCCCATCTTTCACAAACTCAACGTATATACAGCCTACGAATTTCTGGAAAAGCGCTTCGATGGCCGGGTACGTTCCCTTACGGCTGGGCTCTTTCTACTTCAACGGGGCCTATCAACGGGCTTATCGATCTACGCGCCCGCCATTATTCTGTCAACTATTCTTGGCTGGAATATTTACCTGACCAACCTGATCATGGGCGGGCTGGTGCTGATTTATACGGTGACGGGTGGTACCAAAGCTATTTCACACACACACCTGACGCAAATGCTGATTGTGACGGTTGTGATGGTGGTGGCGGGTTGGCTCACAGTTCGGCTACTACCTGAAAGTATGGGGCTGACAGACGCGCTACGCGTAGCCGGAAAAGCCGGGCGCCTCAACCTGATCGACACCAAGTTTGACCTGCAAAACCGATATAACCTTTGGTCGGGGCTTATCGGGGGCTTTTTTCTGCAACTCTCTTATTTCGGCACTGATCAATCGCAGGTGGGGCGTTACCTCACGGGGCAGTCGATCACGCAAAGCCGGGTGGGGCTGCTGATGAACGGGCTACTGAAAGTACCCATGCAATTTCTGATTCTGCTGGTGGGCGTACTGGTTTTTGTCTTCTATCAATTCAATGAGTCACCCCTGTTTTTCAACCAGCAGGAAACCGACCGGCTCCGCTCAGGACCATTAGCGGCCGAATTTCAGTTGCTTGACAGTAAACACCAGGCCCTGACCGCCACCCGCCGCGAGGCTGTAGCCGAGCTGGAAGTGGCCATACAGGCCAATGATGACAAGGCCGTAAGTGTAGCCGGTGAGCAGATCCGGCAAAGCGACGGAGAACTGACTAAACTGCGTAAGGATGTCGCTACGCTGGTTCAGCGCAACAACCCTACCGCCGATACCAATGATGTCAACTATGTCTTTCTACGGTTCGTGCTCGACCATCTCCCCCACGGCCTCATTGGCTTGTTGATTGCGGCGCTGTTCATTGCCTCGATGGGGTCGATTGCTTCGGCCTACAGTTCCCTGTCGTCAACTACGGTGGTCGATGTGTACAATCGAATTGTACCAGCGTCCAGCCAAACCCTTAGCGAAGTAGCCTTGTCGCGCTGGCTCACGCTGGGCTGGGGCGTGTTCTGCATCATTGTCGCGCAATTCGCTAATCTCATTGGGGGTAGCATGATCGAGATTGTGAACGTGTTGGGTTCATTGTTCTATGGCGTCATTCTGGGCATTTTCTGTGTCGCTTTTTACCTCAAATCAGTTGGTGGGCGAGCTACCTTCTGGGCAGCGGTGCTGGCCGAGGCTATCGTGGTGGGTTGCTACCAGTTCGACCTGATGGCCTTTCTCTGGCTCAACGTGGTGGGGTGCCTATTGGTCATGCTTTTCGCCCTGATCCTGAATCGGCTGCTACCCGACCGAACAGACATGGCTGTTAAAATCTCTTAACGTACCGGATCTGAATCCGCCTCCACTGATGATTCTGGGCTATTTTGCCCTTCGGGAAGGTGACGTACCCAGCGGCAGTTATACCGGAATAACTTGCCAAACCGTTATTTTTGCGCTATCCTGTTTCTACCGTCCATGCGCCTGTTTTTTACCCTACTGCTGTTAGTGCCCGCTTTATGTCAGGCCCAGACACCCCGATTTATTATTGGTAAGGTGCTGGATCAGGAGAACGGCGTAGGAGTAAATAACGCAACGGTCATCAACCCGCGCACCCAGGCCATCGGCCGTACAAATACAACTGGCGCTTTTTACCTCGACGTGAAGCCCGGCGATTCGGTCATTGTTACCAGTCCCAGCCATGGGCGGGCGGGTCTGAAGTGGGACGGCGTTACGAAAGAACCGAAACTGGTCATGAAACGGCAACTCTCCGACGACGTCATCAACCTACCGACTCTGACGGTACGGGGAAAACGAGAAGCAGAGGTTCGGAAAGAACTCGAGCAACTACTGCGAGAACCCGAAGCGCGTAAGAATCTGTCGAGCGAGCAGATTTTTAACCTGGCCCAGTCGCCGGTAACGTTGCTATATGAGTTGTTTAGTAAACAGGCCAAGGCAAGCCGAAAAGCGGCGGTTATCAGTCAGCAACACCGTAAGCGGATGCTGGCGAATTACCGGGTCGAACTCATCACCCAACGCGCCACTGACTTGCAGGGCGAGACGATCGAGACCTTCCGCGACTACTGCAATTTTAACGACGACTTCGTTCTACAAGCCTCTGAATACGACCTTACGTTCGCTGTTTTGCAGCGCTATCGGCAATATTCAAGACATTAATTAACCGGTTGCTCCTTCCTGTCTGTCTGCTGGCAAACGCGTTATACCATACCATTTACCGGCCAACGCCTCCATATATAACCTATTGATTATTAGCTATATAATAAATAATAATAAGTTAATTTGGCCGAACGTTCAACGGCACGAACGTGTTTAATAGATAGACCATTCTCCTCCCTTACAACTAGTTTTGGCCATCACGCAGTTTGCATGATATCCTAGGTTTGCGTCTATATTTGACCCGAACCGCTATATCTGGCACACAACGTGAAAGGGCTATATCATCAACTGCAGGACACTTTATGTCAAAGAACTTAGTCATTGTCGAATCGCCCGCGAAGGCGAAAACAATTGAAGGCTACCTCGGTCGCGACTTCACCGTCCGGTCTAGTTTCGGCCATATTCGCGACCTGCCTAAAGACGGTCTGGCCGTTGATGTGAAGAACGGTTTCACGCCGGATTACCAGATATCGCCCGACAAGAAGCAGCTGGTTAGTGAGCTTAAAAAGCTGGCTAAAGACGCTGATGAAGTATGGCTGGCGACGGATGATGACCGCGAGGGGGAAGCCATTTCGTGGCACCTGAAAGAAGCACTTGGCCTCAAGGCCGACACCAAGCGGATCGTGTTCCGGGAGATTACCAAGAACGCAATTCTGAATGCGATCCAGATTCCGCGTACCATTGACCTTGACCTGGTCAATGCCCAGCAAGCCCGCCGCGTGCTCGATCGGCTGGTGGGTTATGAACTTTCGCCGGTACTATGGCGGAAGATCAAAGGAGGTAGCACCGGCTTGTCGGCAGGTCGTGTGCAATCGGTAGCCCTACGGCTGGTGGTTGAGCGCGAACGCGAAATTGATAAACACAATGCCAAGTCGAGCTTCAAGGTAACAGCCCAGTTTATTGTCGATGGAGGCAAGATTCTGAATGCCGAACTGCCGAAGAACTTCGCCACGGTAGCTGAGGCCCGCAGCTTTTTAGAGCAGTGTATTGGGGCCACTTTCACGATCAAAAGTCTGGACGTGAAGCCCGCGAAAAAATCGCCCGCTCCACCGTTTACAACGTCTACCCTGCAACAGGAAGCGTCGCGTAAACTTGGCTATTCGGTAGACCGTACCATGCGCATCGCCCAGAACCTGTACGAAGCGGGTAAGATATCGTACATGCGTACCGACTCACTGAACCTCTCAACGGAAGCAGTTGACAAGGCCACGGCCGAAATTATGTCGGCCTTCGATGAGCGTTATATTCAGAAGCGGCATTTCAAAAACAAAAACGAATCAGCTCAAGAAGCGCACGAAGCCATCCGGCCAACCAATTTCGGTGATCATAGCGCCGGTGGTGACCGCGACCAGAAGCGCTTATACGAACTGATCTGGAAACGGGCTATTGCCTCGCAAATGGCCGATGCACAACTCGAGCGCACGACTGTAGCTATCAATATTCGCACGACCGGGGTGCCGACCGAAGGCTTCCCGACGGAATTGGTAGCGCAGGGTGAGGTGATCAAGTTCGACGGCTTCCTGAAAGTGTATCTGGAATCGAAAGACGACGAAGACGACGAAGACGCCAAAGGCATGCTGCCCCCCCTCACGGTTGGGCAGGAGCTTGACCTGAGCCAGATGAAGGCGTCGGAGAAATTTACCCGCCCCCAGCCCCGCTATGCAGAAGCATCGTTGGTGAAGAAGCTGGAAGAGATGGGTATCGGTCGCCCATCGACGTATGCGCCTACCATTTCGACGATCATCAACCGTGGGTACGTTACTAAGCAGGACAAACCCGGCCAGGAGCGCACCTTTCTAGAGTATACGTTGCAGGGTGAGAAAATCACTGAAACGAGTGGCAAGGAAACCTTTGGCTCTGAAAAGGCGAAGCTGTTCCCGACTAACACCGGCGTAGTCGTCTGCGACTTCCTGATGGAGTATTTCCCTGGCATTGTGGACTATAAATTCACGGCCAATGTGGAGCAGGAGTTTGACGAGATTGCCGGGGGGAAACTGGAATGGCAAACCATGCTTCAGGATTTCTACGGCGATTTCCATAAGAATATCGAAGACATTCAGGGAGCTGCTGCCGGCGTAACGTTTAAAACTGGTGCCAAAGAACTGGGTATCGACCCTAAAACCGGCAAGCGGGTATCGGCGCGCCTCGGCAAGTACGGTGCCTATGTACAGATCGGCGAATCGACCGATGAGGAAAAGCCACAATACGCCAACCTTCGGGACGGCCAGTTGATCGAATCGATTTCACTGGAAGATGCGCTGAGCCTGTTTGGTCTGCCCCGCGAAGTTGGTTTCTTTGAAGACCAGGCCATGACCATCGGCGTTGGTAAGTTCGGCCCCTATGTGAAGCATGACGGTAAGTATGTGTCGCTGGGTAAAGAAGATGATCCTTACACGATCACGGCAGAGCGGGCTACCGAACTGATTCAACAAAAACGGACGGAGTCGGCCAGCGAAGCCATTGGTGAATTTGAGGGCAAGTCTGTTACCACCGGTAAAGGTCGCTTTGGCCCTTATGTGAAATACGAAGACAAGTATATCTCGCTGGCTAAAGGCGAACAACTGGCTGGGCTTACACTGGAACGTGCCATTGAGCTGATCCAGCAGAAGCGTAGTGCCGAGGCGAACAAGTACATCAAGGAATTTCCGGAACGTCCCGAAATAAAGGTGGTTAACGGCATGTATGGTCCTTATCTGGCGGTTGGCAAGCGGAATGTGCGCCTGCCAAAAGATATTGACCCAGCGGAGTTAACGCTGGAGCGCTGCCTTGAACTGGCGGGCGAGGATCCAAAAGGCGAGCCGAAGAAAGCCCCGGCCAAGAAGGCAACGGCAACTAAAACAGCCGCCAAAGCCCCGGCTAAAAAAGCAGTAGCTAAGAAGAAATAGTACCATCACCTGGTGGTCATTGCGCAAAGCCTCGCCTGTTGGTGGGGCTTTGTTTTTTTATGTCAGGTACGTTGCCAAGGCCATAGCCATGCAATCGCTGATCGCCATAGTTCCGTAAGTTCACCGGAATGGCCTTCCAAAGCTGCGGTGAATGTTGTATCTTACTACTATGGAAAATCGTCAGAAAATCGTCGTCTTAACGGGCGCAGGCATTAGCGCAGAGAGCGGGATCGCCACGTTCCGCGATTCGAACGGCCTCTGGGAAAACCACCGGATTGAAGATGTGGCCACTCCGCAGGGCTGGCAGAAAGATCGCCTGCTGGTACTGGATTTTTATAACCAACGGCGCAAGCAGGCCTTATCAGTAATGCCCAATGCCGGACACTACGCGCTGGCCAGATTGGAGGAATTTTACGATGTTACGATCATTACGCAGAATGTAGACGGCCTGCATGAAAAAGCCGGATCGACTCATGTGCTACACTTGCATGGTGAGTTAGCCAAGTCGCGGAGCTCGATCGACGAATCGCTGGTTTATGACATTGATGGCTGGGAGATCAAACTGGGCGACCAGTGCGAAAAAGGATCACAACTTCGGCCGCATATCGTCTGGTTTGGTGAATCGGTGCCGATGATGGAAGAAGCCATTGATGTGGCGCTGACGGCTGATATATTCATTGTAGTGGGTACGTCGCTGGTCGTATATCCGGCAGCGGGTCTGGTCGACTTTGTACCCAAAACGGTTCCAATTTATGTCGTTGATCCTAACCTACCGGAACTCAAGCCACGTCCTAACCTAACGCTTATTGGCGAACCAGCCAGCGTTGGCATGACCCAACTGGCCGATCAACTACTTGCTAATGCTAAATCAGGTAAGGCAGCCATGAGCTAACCAAACTAGCTGCTCGCCCTGGCAGGTACGTTGCCTGGGCCAGTGAACAGAAATAACCGACCTCTTTTATGTTGGGCAGGTTTTACCTGTATGACACTTGTGGAGAAAACCCTCCTGGCACATCAGCTGCTCAACGACCAGTACGGTATTCAGGCCATTTACGGCTACAAAGATCCCATGCATGAGCTGGTCGGGACCATTCTGTCGCACCGAACCACGCACGACAATGAAGTGACCGCTTACCGCACGATGCGCGAACGGTTCCCTACATGGGAGGCCGTCCGCGATGCACCTTTACCCGATCTGATCGATGCAATTAAAACAGCCAATTATCCGGAAGTAAAGGCGCCTTACATTCAGCAATTGCTAACGGTGCTGATTGCTGAGCGCGGCGAAGCGAACATCGACTTTCTGGCCGATTTGTCAACAGAAGAGGCGATGCAGTGGCTGAATCGGTTACCCGGAATCGGGCCAAAGACATCGACGTTGCTGCTGCTTTTTTCCTTCCACAAGCCGGTACTGCCCGTTGACACTCACGTGTACCGGGTTACCCAGCGTATTGGGGTCATCGGCCCCAAAGTGAGCGCCGGCAAAGCGCACGATTTATTACTGGCCGCCCTTCCGGCAGATGCCGTTGAGTTGTTCAATTTTCACAAACATTTCTACTGGCATGGGCAACGTACCTGTACCTGGTATACACCAAAATGCAGTGAATGCGTACTTGCTCCCCACTGTGATTACCTCAAATCGGGTAAAACGCTGATCCTGAGCAGTACACCTTCGCGAAAGAAATAGGGCAAACGGGTATTCCGTTAAAGCGCTTTTCCCTTCTGCATTCGTTTCAGTCTGTCCTTGTGGACATCTGTCTCAGAGGCATCCGTTTGGCCAGCCAACAACAACGATTTTTCCTGTAATTGAACAGCTTGCTGCTTTCGACCCATCTGGTAGAGTAAACAGGCGCAGACACCCGTAGCATTGGCCGTTTCGGTCAGTTGGTTGGACTGTTTTACGTAGTCAGTCATGGCTTGCAGACGGGTTTCGTTCTTAACGCCGGCGATAAACGACCAGCCAATAGTGCAGAGTTTGGCATAATCCAGCCAGAAAGCGGTTGAGTCCTTTGTCTTTGCTTCAGTTGTCAGCCTAGGCAACAGGTACGTTTTTACGTATGTCTCAGCCTCCGAGGCATATCGGTCCCATTCTTTCATCGTTTGATAAAACTGAGTCTGGCATTCTGCCTTTTGCTCATCAAACCGCTCATCCTCAATTTTTTATACAGTCTTCACCAACAACGATAGGCGGGCCTCCTAGTGC
This sequence comes from Fibrivirga algicola, assembly GCF_011742925.1. GTDB lineage: Bacteria > Bacteroidota > Bacteroidia > Cytophagales > Spirosomataceae > Fibrella > Fibrella algicola. The sequence goes on along the minus strand of NZ_WAEL01000001.1, from coordinate 717,781 downwards.
CAGGAGGTATAACGTTAGCCGTCTCATACAGCGCTGTATTGTTTAGCTAGTATACGGAATCAAGTAAATCAGTTAAACAAAAATTGGGTTATCAGCATCGAAAACTGACACCAATAACCCAAGTCAACACCGATACCGGATCTTACTCAGCTACTTTTCCACCATACTTCCGCTCATAGAACGCCTGCGATTGGCTCACCCAGTTATCTCGCTCGATTCGGCCGGGGAAAAACTCGATGATCTCGTTTACCTTGTTGATGTCTTCTTTCGTGAAATTACCAACCTGCCGGAACGTGTAGATGCCAAGGCTGTGCAGCTTACGCTCTAAGAACGGCCCGACACCTACAATATCTTTCAGATCATCGGCCTCGGCGGCGGTAGCCCGGCCAATCCGGTCGAAGTTGATTTCATTGGCTCTTGCCGCAATTCGGGTCAGGACCGCATCTTCTGAGTTGGCAACCGGCATGGCGGGCGCTACAGATGCACCGACTGGCGCAGGAGCTAATTGAGTTGCCTCAGCAACGGTCGGCACTACCGTAGATACCAGCACAGGTGGTAATTCAACAGGCACCTCGAGTACTGGGGCCGCCATAGCGGGCACCACCAGGGGCTCGCTCACTACCGGCGGCACGATCGTTTCAGTACGAATCGTGTTTGCCTGTAGCCGGGGCGCTGTTGCTTTAGACCGGCGGCAATTCTCCAGTTCCGCTTCCTTTTCAGCGATGGCCGTTTGCAACGCGCCAACGCGACTATTCAAAATAAGGCGGGCGATTAACCAACCTACAAACGCTGCCAGAGCGAGCAAAAGCAGCATTTCGACACTAGCGACTAAGCGGCTAAAGGGATCTAATCCAAACATGGGTGTAAGGGGTTAAGCGTTACGTTTCTTGCGTTCAAACTCAGCCGACTGGCCTACCCAGTCGTCGCGCTCGATACGGCCCGGAAAAAACTCAATGATATCATTCACTTTGGCTACGTCTTCGCGGGTGAGGTTAGCTACCTGCCGGAACGTAAAGATGCCAATGGCATGAAGTTTCTTTTCCAGAAATGGGCCAACGCCAACAATATCCTTTAGGTCATCAGCCTCGGCGATGGTGGCCCGGCCAATACGCGCAAAATCGAGCTCACTTGCTCGGGCACGTACCCGGTTCAGAATCAACGCTTCCTGGTCTTCCGGTGCCGAGGGCACTCGCTGGCAGTCAGCCAATTCGCGTTCAGTGCTGGCCAGATCGCCTTCCAATTGCGCAATCATGCCCTTGCGGGAAATGTAGCCGATAATAAAGCCCAGCGTACCAGCAACCAGCAGCATAATCCAGTGCTGCAGGGGGACATCGGGCAAATTCAGGGGATTCATGGTAAACATAGTGCTTCAGCGGTTTCGGTTATTGAACAACAACAGTGACACGACGATTGGCCTTACGGCCTGCCTGGGTTGCATTCGACTCTTTAGGTTGCGATTCACCTTTGGCATCGACCATAATTTGTTCGCTATCGATACCAGACTTTTTCAGGCGGCTTTTCACCGTGCCCGCCCGAGATTTCGATAGCTCCAGATTTACGGCTTCAGGCCCCGAATCGTCGGTATGACCGGTTAGCACCAACTTTTTGTCTTTGTTGGCTTTCAGGTACGTTGCTGCTTCGGCAAAAAATGCCTTCGTTGACTCAGTTTGGATATAATTCGATTGGCCCATTTTGAAGTACAGGTCAATCGGTTTAAATACCGACGTGAACTTTTGAGACTCGGCCAGTGCTTCTTCGGTTTTGGGAATTGCCGTAGGGGCGCTTTCTGTTGCCGGGGTAGCTGCCGTTGCTGGTGCGGCAGCATCTTTAAACGCGAATGCTAAACCGCCATACAGCGAATCGCCGGCTGCATTGTAGGCCATTACACTTGCCTTGTTTGTATCGACCAGCACGCCGTTTGTTGCTAATTGACCAGCCGGAACCCCTAGCTTCACTAACTGCGCCTTACTATCCTCGGCTCTGGCAACGCCCAGGTTCGGGTACGTCGACGGATTCTGCTCGTCGGCGTGGTAATAGCCGTTTATGTCGAGCTGTCGACCGGGATTTGCTTTCAGGTAGTCGGCCAGCGACTGAAGCGTCTTTCCAACGGCCGACGCATTGGCTACTGCGCCTGACTTAGCAAAGCTGAAGTTTCCGGGTACGTTCAGATTCAGCTTGTCGGCATCGACGATTACCAACGAAGGAGCAGTTACGCCAGAGGCAGCAACGGTGGTAGCAGAAGCAGGATCGTCGCCACAGAGTTGCTTGATTTTACAGACGTGCCACCACGTCGAGCCGCCCATCCATAAGAGGAGAAGGACAATCCAGGGGGTTTTGTTAGTGAACATAAATGGAGGGTAATTAGAAAGCCTACCCAGCTGGTTAAGTGTAGGAAGTCAGTTAGACGAACAAGGTCGTAAATGGTCATCCAAAAATAGGTTTGTCTACCATAATTGCAACAATATCAGGGTTTTTCAGTCAGTAACGGCAACAATCACCGCTAGCCTTACCAACTAGACTTACTGGATTTAGCACCCTGATCCGGTAGTACTCTACTACGCTGAACAGATCAGACCCGGCCCGTTTCATCCCAGGTCCATACCTATAAAAAAAGCCTCCTCTGGTTGAGGAAGCTTTTACAAAAGGGAATGAAGTATGCCTAGTTATTAAGCACCTCGGAAAGCATAACATTGGCAAGAATTGCCGCACGCTCCCGGGACACAGTCATGTTGTCGCTGGTATTTACCCGCACGTTGAGAATGTGGTTATTCAGCAGCACGTGCATCGTCCGGGTCGACATATCCCAAACGGCCTTGTCGCCCAAGCCCGCGTAAGCAGCGAACCGGCTTGTATTAACCGCTGGCTTTACCAATTGAGTAGCGGCTGGGGTTACCCGAGACACGGTAGTGGCGGTGTCATTTTTGGCCGATGTATCACGCTTGGCAATCGAACCGGTCGCTGATTCAGCCGGCATTTCAGCAGCAGTACCTTCAGGAGCTGGACCGCTCAATGGCTCTTTCTCTGCCATATCCGAATCAGCAGCAGGCATGCTCATTGTAGCCGCGCCTTTACCCTGGTACATCCGGTCGAAGGCGTACTCAGCATGGTATATAGACTGATAAGGACGGGCCGTAGCGAAGGAAACGTCTACTTCGTTTTTACCCCACATAAATTTGCCGCCCTGTGCCTCATCAATGACTTCTACTTCAGTGTCGCCACCAAGCTTAAACGTACCCCGCACCAGATCTTCAGCCAGCAATGTGCTTGCTTTATCATAGAGAGCATCGTTAGAAAGCATACGGACGCCTACAACCTGGCGTGCCAGATGGGGGCTGGCTGTTCCACCAGCGTCGTTCGCATCGTCGGTATTACCGGGACGGCACGATACCATACCCAGAAGCGCAAAAGAAAATAAAATAGCTGATTGTTTCATGAGTCAATATATGTCTACCCCTTCAACCCAATTTTTTGTCAGATTGTTGCGGAACGTAGCTTAAAACAGCATGACGGATTGAACGAGCGTCACCTGCGGTTTCTGACGTATTTTTGCCCCCACATGGATGCTATTGATCGTATTGCCTTACCACCGGGACGTCAGGTGTATTTTGCTTCTGATTTTCACCTGGGTACCCCCTCCCCCGCCCACAGTCGCGAGCGTGAAGCCGCCGTTGTTCGCTGGTTAACTACGGTTGAAACCGATGCCGCGGCCATTTTTCTGGTGGGTGATGTATTTGATTTCTGGTTCGAATACAAACACGCTATTCCAAAAGGCTTTGCCCGTTTGCAGGGGAAACTGGCCGAACTGGCCGATGGTGGCTTGCCAATCACGCTCTTTACCGGTAACCATGATATGTGGATGCGCCATTATTTCACCGATGAACTGGGTATTCCGGTCTACCGTCAGCCCCGCTCCTACCAGCTAGGCGACAAGCAGGTGTTTATTGGGCACGGCGATGGTCTGGGGCCCGGCGACCATGTCTATAAACGACTAAAAAAAGTCTTTGAGAGCGAACTAGCCCAGCAAGCTTTCAAATGGCTGCATCCCGACCTGGGTATCGGTCTGGCCCAGGCTTGGTCGCGCCGCAGCCGGATCAGCAATATGAAAAAAGGCGAAGAGGTGTTTCGGGGCGAAGAACACGAATGGCTCTGGCATTATTGCCGAGAAGTAGAAGCCCAAATGCACCACGATTTCTACGTGTTCGGTCATCGCCACATTCCGCTCGACCTTGCCGTTTCGCCAACCAGCCGTTACATCAACCTGGGCGAGTGGGTTCACGCCCGCACCTATGGCGTCTTCAACGGCGACAGCCTGCGGCTGGAAACATGGAATGAAAATAAGCATTGAACGTCAGTAAACGACGAATTATAGTCCCGTAGGAACGTCTTTTAGAAACCAATGTGCATTTCTATCGGACGTTCCTACGGAATTCCACTTCCCCTGATTGGCATCGGGGGCTAGTGTATCGGTCATTCCCGCATGGTTATGACTATTTTTTTGCGACGCCAAACGCCGACTTCGTGACGCTTACTGTCCCTGTTGGCCTTCCTTCTTGCTTTCGCGGTTGGCTTGTTTGATCGACTGCCCGATCATATCCCACTGATCGTCAGTTACTTTTTCGAGGTGGCTGAATTCGCCTGCGGCCAGTACTTCGCCCCCATCGATGGTGATGCATTCGCCGGTAACGTACCCGGAAAAATCCGACAGCAGGTAAGCGGCCAGATTAGCCAGTTCATGGTGCTCACCCACGCGTTTCAGCGGAATTCGGCTGGTAGGGTCCATCATGCTGGCTAGTGGCTCGGGGAAAAGCCGATCCCATGCGCCTTTGGTTGGGAACGGACCGGGCGCAATGGCATTCAGGCGGATACCGTACTTGCCCCACTCGGCCGCCAGCGATTTGGTCATAATTAGCGCACCACCTTTAGCCACCGCCGAGGGCACAACGTACCCGGAACCGGTTGTGGCGTAGGTAGTTGAGATATTTAGCACCGTGCCTTTTATCTTATTCTCAATCCAGTATTTACCTACGGCCAGCGTAAAATAGTAAGTTCCGCGCAGCACAATATCGACAACCACATCAAATGCTTTGTACGAAAGGCGTTCTGTTGGGCTAATGAAGTTACCGGCGGAGTTGTTGAGCAGCCCATTTACTTCACCGAACCGCTCCACTGTATCGGCAATGACCTTCTCAATGGCCAGCGGATCGCGCACGTCGCAGGCAATTGCCAGAATTTGCCCGGCACCCGGCTGGTCTTTCAATTCATCGGTCAGCTCCTGCGCCGTTTGATCGAGTACCGCCTGGCGGCGGCTACAGATCGTTACGTTGGCGCCAAGTTGCAAAAAATAACGGGCCATCGACTTACCGAGGCCCGTGCCGCCACCTGTTACAATAATTGTTTTACCCTTCAGTGCGTCATCGCGCAGCATGCCTGTATTTGTCATATGAACTGGGTGAATGAGTGGCTGTGGTAGGCCGCCCGGAGCAAGGTATTTACTAACTCGCTTCGGGCGGCCTACCGCAACCACTCATTTTTTAGTAGCCTCTATTGATTTTTTTGTTGAAAGCAGCTTGTCGACGTTCAGCCGTCGCATCCATTGCTTCGGAAAAATCCATCGATTGCAGTTGCGAAGAATTCCAAACGGCTACGTACTGCAACCCGGCTTCAATCGATTTATCCATGCCGTAGTTCAGAACAGCCTTGGCCCCCTGAACGGCCAAATGCGCGTTATCGGCAATTTGCTGCGCCAGTTCATCAGCCTTGGCAAACAACTCCTCGGGCGTGTCGAGCAAATGATTCACCAGCCCCGTTCGCAGCGCAAAGGCGGCATCATAATCACCGGCCGTAAATGCCATTTCGCGGGTAATGCCTTCGCCTACAATGCGCGGTAACCACTGCAAACCGCCAATATCGGGCGTAATAGCCAGTTTGGCCTCGCGAAGGCTGAATTTAGCCGTAGCTGAGCAAAGCCGAATGTCGGCCGCTGCAATCATATTGAGCCCGCCTCCTATGCACCAGCCATGCACCGCCGCAATAAAGGGCTTAGGCGACTCGTGCATTTTCTGGAAACCAGACTGCATCTGCCGAATCATATCCATCAATTCGCGCCGACGGTCAGCCAGTTGGTTGCCGCCCACCATAGCGGCAAGTTTGGGCATCATCTGGGGCAAGTCAAGGCCATAGGAAAAGTGGTCGCCACTCCCCCGCACTACCACCGCCCGCACATCGTCCATGCCGTTGATCTCATCAATAGCCTGTGGAAATTCGGCCCAAAAATCCGGACCCATCGCGTTGCCTTTACCGGGGCCCAGCAAGGTCAACGTCAGTACGCCGTTCTGCGTGGTCGTTGAAAGTGATTGATACGTCTCTGCCATAGCAAGTAGTATGCGTGCATACTATTTTTGGTATAGGGCAAAGGTATTAATTCCCCGAAAAAGACAAGACCGCTACCCGTTAAATACCGGAAAATCGTCGAGGAAAGTGATGTTGGTGGTCTGGTGGCACACTTCACAGCAGTAGTGTGTGAGGCCATTGGTGATCACCAGATACGGTGCCTGATGCACATGGTTGTAGCGGGCTGCCTGATCGAACACCGCCTGCGTAAGGGTTACGTGCGGGGCCTTGCACTCGACAATTAGAAATGGTTTTCCTTCACGCGTAAACGCCAGCAGGTCAGTACGTTTCTGCGTCGCATTCAGCACCACCCCACCCTCCGACCGGATCAGCGATTTGGGATACTGATACTGATTGATCAAGAGATTGACCACGTGCTGACGTACCCACTCTTCGGGCGTGAGCCGGACATGCTTGCGGCGTAACAAATCGAAGATATACGGTTTGCCATTGATCTCCGTAAGTTTGTAGTCGAATTCAGGCAGATTCAGCGCATCCATACACGAAGATACTGAGCAGATGAGTGAATTGTGACTGAGCGATTAGCTCAAATCACGAAAATAACCATCGCCTCATTCAGCTGCCCTCTGATATACACACATGAAAACGAAAGAAGAGATTGTACAGAATTGGCTACCCCGCTACACCGGTACGCCTATTGATCAGTTTGGCGAGTATATCCTGCTCACTAATTTTATCAACTATGTGGAAATGTTTGCCAAAGACCACGACGTTGAGATTTACGGCATTGGCCGGGCTATGCAAACGGCAACCGCCAATAACATTACGATCATCAACTTTGGCATGGGCAGCGCCATGGCCGCAACCGTAATGGACTTATTGTCGGCCATTTCGCCCAAAGCCGTACTCTTCCTGGGCAAGTGCGGTGGCCTGAAGCGCCGCACGTTAATCGGTGATCTAATTCTGCCAATCGCAGCCATTCGGGGCGAAGGCACCAGCAACGATTATATGCGCCCCGAGATTCCGGCCCTGCCTTCCTTTCGCTTGCAGCGAGCCGTTTCGTCGACCATCAAGAAACACGAGCTCGACTACTGGACAGGCACCGTGTACACGACCAACCGGCGTATCTGGGAGCACGATGAAACGTTCAAAGAATACCTCCGCGAGATCCGTGCAATGGCCATTGATATGGAAACGGCGACGATTTTCTCGGTAGGCTTCATCAACGCCATCCCGCACGGCGCTCTCCTGCTGGTGTCAGACAATCCGATGGTTCCGGAGGGGGTGAAAACCGAAGAAAGCGACAAAATCGTGACGACGAACTTCGTTAACAAGCACCTTCAAATCGGTATCGACTCGTTGCTTGAGCTGGCTACTTCCGGCGAATCGGTGAAGCACCTGCGGTTCGAATAAGTTTAGTCTAAACCAGGATCTATTTGCTTGAACAGATTAACAGGAAACCAGGCCTTGCTAAAGGTTGATCCTAACCAAAGCCTCCTGTTAATCCGTTTAATCAAGTGAATCTTGGTCTAATTACAATAATCGCTGATCACTTTGTAGGCTGGCGTGTAACCCAGTTCACCAGACTTGGATAAATCCAGGCAACCGCCGTTTTCATCGCCTAGTCCATGACGGATAATTCCCCGCACATAGAATGCTTCGGCATAGCGCGGATTCAGTTTGATGGCGCTGTTGCAATCGAGGATAGCCCCCTTCTGATCATTCTGCGCCGACTTGATCATGCCCCGGCTGAAGTAGGCCTCGGCATAGGTAGGATTCAGTTCTATCGCTTTGTTCAGATCAACGATGGCTGCTTTCGAATCTCCCTGTTTGTTTTTGCTGACTGCCCGGCTGAAATACGCTTCTGACCGTTCAGATGATAGCTCGTTCAGTTTATTCCGCTCCTGTACCACGTTCAACAAGCTACCGAGCGTAGCACGACTGATACGTCCGTTGAACAGCACCTTTGAATCTGTATTTGTATTGTTCAGTTCGATCGCCTGGTTGAAATCCTGCACGGCCCCTTTCTGGTCGCCCAATTTGCTCCGGCAAAAACCACGGCCGTAGTACCCTTTATAGTTCGTTGCATCGAGCACGATGGCCCGGTCGTAGTCACTGTTAGCCCCCTTAAAATCGTCTAGTTTTCCTTTGGCGAAACCCCGATTCAGGAATGATTCGGCGTCATCCGGACTCAGCTCTATCGCTTTATTCAAGTCAGTGATGGCACCGGCAAAGTCATTCAGCTCAAGGCGAGACGCCCCCCGGGCTGCATACGGCTGCGATTTCTTAGGGTTTAAGTCGATCAGCTTCGTAAAGTCAGCAAGGCTACCCGAGTATTCATCGAGTTTCTGTTTGGTTAGCCCCCGCGCATACAGCGCCGCCTGGTTGGTTGGCTCCAATTCCAGTGTGCGGTTGAAATCCTGCAACGCCCCCCGATACTGTTCTAGTTTATTGCGGCTGGTGCCCCGGTTATAATAAGCCTGCGGGTCTTCCGGACTTAATTCAATGGCGCGGCCAAAATCGAGCAGAGCCGACCGGTGATCATCCTGTTTGCTTTTGCTCACACCCCGGCTCAGGTACGCCAGTGCGTCTTTCGGGTTCAGCTCAATGGCCCGATCATAATCCAGAATAGCCCCCCGGTGATCTTTCAGGTTCGCTTTGGCCAGGCCCCGGTTATAATAGCTGGGGGCATTCTCGGGATTCATGGTGATGGCCATGCTGAAGGCTTGCAGCGCACCGGTAAAATCGCCGGTCCGGCTTTTGGTTACACCGCTCTCAAAATAGTCAACGGCCGTTTGTTGAGCCAGCAGTGGTGTATGAGTAAAGCTGCCCAGCAGCGCGAATAGTAATAACGTACGACGTATCACAAATGGCGAAGTTTTATTACGGAAGTATATTTGACTAAAGAACTTTAAAATTACTCTGTGGTGGTGGGCACAACAAATTAAGTTTACTAGCGATCACTTCCACTGTCAGTATTTCCCCTTGTCTGGTATACTACCACGCTCTATTCGGCCATTATGTCATATTATTTATAGATATCAATGAATTTTCGGACAAATTGTCTTACATAGGCGGTTGGTATCAGATTTGACTAGAGATAGGTATCCTGCTTATAAATGCAGTTAAACGATAAACAACCATGAACACCATAGCACGCGTAAACTCAATGCCAACCTTGTTCGACACCTTCTTTGGTCCCTCAGTGGCAGCTCGTCCTTACATTACCCGTTATACTAAACCGGCGGTATCTACACCAGCGGTGAACGTGAAAGATACTGAGTCAGCTTTCCTGCTCGAAGTAGCTGCTCCCGGTGTAAAGAAGGAGAACTTCGGCTTATCAGTAAATCAGCAAGTGCTTACGCTGACATTTAAGAACGAGCAAACGACGGAAGAAAATAAAGACGCCTACGTACGTCAGGAGTTCAGCTTCCAGTCATTTGAGCGTAGCTTCCGCCTCCCTAAAACAGTCAATGTCGACGGTATCAAAGCTACTTACACGGATGGCATTCTGACTGTAGAACTGCCTAAAGCAGAAGAGCAGAAGCCTGAAGTAAAGCAAATCGAAATTGCTTAATTAATTATCCTCGCTTAACCAGAAACGGCAACCTTTCCTACAGGTTGCCGTTTTCGTTTTATTCCGGGTCGACGAGCCAGATCCGATCCTGCTCGGCCCCTTGCTCAGTCCACTCAACCAGCACCCGCTGCGTGTCGAGTGTATGCACACGCTGACCTACGTAATCAGGATTAATGGGCAGGTCGCGGTTGTAGAGCCGATCGATCAATACCAGCAATTCGACTTTACGTGGGCGACCAAATGCCGTCATGGCGTCCATAGCGGCCCGAACCATCCGGCCAGTCGCCATCACGTCATCGATCAGAATGACACGCTTATTCTCCAGCAAAAAAGGAACATTCGTTGTATTGGGCCGAAGCGGCGAATCCCGACGGCGAAAATCATCGCGGTAGAACGTAGCATCCAGATAACCGAGCGGCACGGTCACCCCCGGATTGGTACCCGCTAAAGTTCGGTTCAGTTCACGCACTACCCGTTCGGCGAAGTAAATGCCGCGCGGCTGCAGGCCAAGCACCACCGAATTGGCAAAATCGTTGTGGTTTTCAATCAATTCCTGACTCAGGCGGCTGATGACGATTTCCAGCAGCGGGCTGGACAACACGAGACGTTTTTGATTCATGCCTTAAAAGTAGGTTTCCGGCGGTAGTTTCTGGCTTTCAGCGGGCAATTTTATGACCTTTGCACCGGAATAATCTCTCTTCCAACGCACAGCATCCAGTTAGAACCAATGAAATTTTTGATTGTAGGTCTCGGCAATATCGGTCCCGAATACGCACTTACCCGCCATAACGCGGGCTTCATGGTGCTTGACCGCCTGGCCGCTCAACACGGTTTTTCCTTTACCATGAACCGGCTGGCCTACACGGCTACGTGGTCGCATAAAGGCCGACAGTTTGTGTTTATCAAGCCGACCACGTTTATGAATCTGAGCGGCAAGGCGGTCTCCTACTACATGAAGCAAGAGCACATTCCAATCGAAAACGTGCTGATACTAACCGACGACAAAGACATTGCCTTTGGTAAACTACGGCTGAAGCCCAAAGGCTCTCCCGGCGGGCATAACGGGTTACGCAGTATCGATGAGTTGTTAGGTACCCAGGAATACGCCCGATTGCGCATTGGCATCGGCAATGATTTCTCGCGCGGAAGGCAGGTCGATTTTGTTTTAGGGCAGTTTCCGGAAGACGAATTAATTCAATTACCGGACTTTCTGGACCGGGCAGGCAATGCAGTGGTCAGTTTTTGTACTATGGGCATACAACACACCATGAATAATTACAACCAATGATATAACTTTTTGAAGAACTTTTGAATTATATCAAGAGTGACAAAATAGAGGCAACCAAGTTTAGACACCAAATACTATTCTGTTTTTAGCCGATAAAGAGGACTAAATTTTGATATAAATCCCAAAACAGGAGAAAAATTCAAAATAAAATTCCGATACGACTCTAGTAACTACCTGACAAATATAAACTTACTGGAGAGCGGCTGTGTTCTATCACTGAACACAAAATAGAATAAAACAATGAAAACGCGTGTTATCTTTGCATCGTTGATTCTTGGATTAAGCATCACAGCAACATCTAACGCCGCTACCACCATAAACGATGATAGCCCGGTTGCTGGTAAGCCTGCCGGAACAATGCTGATTAATGGTTCAGAAAAGAAATTCAGCGCTTATGCTGATCTGAAGATGAGCCGCCTGACCCGTCAGCCTGAATGGCAGACGTGCATGGATGTTGTAACGAAATACAACGAGAACCCCGTTTCTGTGCTGAGTCTCTCAGCGGCCGAACGTGACAATTTTAAACAAGCCTCGTCAGTAGTGACGAAGCAGTTGGCTAAGCAGAAAGACGGCAATGCCAGCCTGTGGTTAAACCAGGTGAACAACACCGTCCGAATGATATCATACTTCTGGGTAGTAAGCCAGGAAGTACCGCAAATGCCTGACAATGAGTAGTTGTTAATTCTACCAATTTAGTTGGGTTATTGGAACAAGAACTAGTTTAAGTTAGTTTTTCAAGTAGAAAAGGTTAAGGGTTTAGGAATAGTCAGTAAAGGGCCGGGTCATTGATCCGGCCCTTTCTTTTTAATTAATCGGCCAGATTTAGTCTTGAAGTTAATCCGGCAAACCAGGCCATAGCTTTATTTCATGCAGCGGGTATTTGTCAACGTTTACCACCAGGTTGTGCTTCTGATGCGCTATTCCCTATCGAATCGAATTGCTTTTTGCTTATAATCGAACCGTTTATTTCCGCTAGAGGGGCTGTTATCTTTGTTTTCTACAACTCCCTACTCATGGAAAACAAGGCGCTCGACGAACTATATAGCAAATTGGCCCCTGTCAACACTGACATTCCAGGTACGTTGCTACCTACAGCTAGGCAGCAAGAGGTTGGTCATTTCAACGTCTTTAACGTAGAAGACCTGATGCGCGGTAACCGGGACAAGCCGCCAATGACGTTTGACCGTCGGGCATTCTACAAGATCAGTTTAATTCGCGGACGAAGCCGAGTTGAATATGCCGACCAGGTAATTGACGTCGATCAAAGTGCCCTGTGGTTCGCTACGTCACGGGTACCCTACCGTTGGCTACCGCAAGATTCTGAACAGATTGGCTATTTCTGCATTTTTACCGATGAGTTTTTACTACCTGCTAAAGGCGGTATGCCGTTGGACGAACTGCCAATTTTCCAACCGGGTAGTTGCCCAATCTGGTCTGTGACGAACGACGAGTACAGGGTGATTGAGGCTATTTTTCTAAAAATGAGCCAGGAAATTACATCTACGTTTTCGTACAAGTATGACCTGCTTCGCGCCTACTTGATGGAGTTAATTCTCCTTGGCCAGAAAATGCAACCTGCTTCGGCGCTGGTTCCCGCTCATAATGCCTCGGCACGGGTAGCAGCTCAGTTCACTGCTCTGCTAGAACGGCAGTTTCCTCTCGATAGTCCACAGCAGCAGCTACGGCTACGCAGGGCAAAAGATTATGCGGACCAGCTAGCCGTCCACGTTAACCACCTGAATCGGGTTCTTAAGGAAACAACGGGCCATACAACTACCAAACTGATTAGTAGCCGGGTCACTCAGGAGGCTAAAATCTTACTGAAGCAAACGAACTGGACCGTTTCAGAAATAGCCGACAGCCTTGGTTTTACAGATGTGGCGCATTTCTGTAACTTCTTCAAACGTCAGACAGGTCTTGCGCCAAGTGCTCTGCGAGCCTAACATGGTTATTTGAATTATACAGTAGATGGTTTGGCCTGCGCAACACCGCGGCTGGTCATCTGGTAGACCTTTGTAGCCTAATCAGCAATCAAACACAACCAGACAACTATGCGCGTTTTCGTTACCGGCGCAACGGGCTTTATTGGCTCAGCGGTCGTCCAAGAATTAATCGGGGTAGGCCATCAGGTTATTGGCCTTGCCCGTTCAGAGAAAGCAGTACAGGAATTGACTACTGCCGGAGCCCAAGCCCATATGGGTTCCCTTGATGACCTCGATAGTCTCAAGCACGGTGCAGCAATCTCAGATGGAGTCATTCACCTGGCCTTTATTCATGACTTTGCCAATTATGCTGCGGCAGGCGAGTCGGACCGCCGTGCGATTAATGCACTAGGTAGTGTGCTAGCCGGATCAAATCGCCCTCTTATCGTAACGGCCGGACTCGCGGGCTTTTCATTAGGCCGCCCCGCGACTGAGAACGACGTACCCACCGCCTCACCCCGCATGTCGGAACAGACGGCAATGGAACTCGCAGTACAAGGCGTTCATGCATCGGTTGTACGATTGTCACCATCGGTACACGATACCGGTGACTACGGATTCATACCTACCCTCATCGACATTGCCCGTCAGAAAGGCGAGGCAGCCTATGTAGGCGACGGATCGAATCGGTGGTCCGCCGTACATCGGCTCGATGCGGCCCATCTCTTTCGACTAGCTCTGGAAAAAAGGGCAGTGGGCGCTACATATCACGGAGTTGCCGACGAGGGCGTACCGATGCGCGACATTGCGGCTGTAGTTGGACGCCACCTGAACGTACCTGTCATTGCTAAATCACCCGCAGAGGCGATTGGCCATTTCGGCTGGATAGCGCGTTTCGCAGGAATGGACGCTTCGGCCTCTAGCATACTTACGCAACAGCAGTTGAACTGGCATCCTACTCATCCATCGCTTGTAGCCGATCTGGAGATGGGGCATTATTTTCACCACTAACAAAGCCACTACGGGTCGACCCTATTGAAAAAGTAAGAAGTTCTTCACCGTATGAACCTATTACATAAAACGCCCCGCATGTAGGTACCTGCGGGGCGTTTTATAAACAATACTACGCACCTAATCTGCTACGGCAATAGCCACCATGTTGACGATCTCACGCACTGAACTACCCAGTTGCAATACGTGCACAGGCTTGCGAAGGCCCATCAGCACCGGACCGATCTTTTCAATGCGGCCGATTTCCTTCAGCAGGTTATAGGCAATATTGGAAGCGGCCAGGCTGGGGAAGATAAGCACGTTGGCGGGCTGGTCGGCCAGTGGCGAGAAACTGTACGATTCGCGCATCAGCTCCTGATTGAACGGTAAGTGCGCCTGCATTTCCCCATCGACAATCCAGTCGGGGTGGCGGGCCTGCAACATGGCAGTGGCCTCCTGCATTTTTTCCGCGTCTTCGCCGGTAGCGCTGCCAAACGTAGAGTACGACAACAGCGCAATACGTGGCTCGATGCCGAGCCGACGTACCGCGTAAGCCGTCGTTTCGGCAATCTCGACAATCTCGGCGGTGTTGGGGTTCATATTCACCGTGGTGTCTGACAGGAAAATAGGGCCAAATCTTGACATCAGCACGTACATACCCGACACTTTGCGAATACCGGGCTGGCGACCGATAACCTGTAGGGCGGGGCGCAGTGTTTGCGGGTAGTTTCGGGTCAAACCCGAAATGAGCACATCAGCCTCGCCCGTTTCCAGCAGCACCGACCCGAAATAGTTGCGGTCGCGCATCAGGTTTTGCGCTTCGCTCAGGGTCATTCCTTTCCGCTTCCGCTTTTCGTACAACACCTGCGCAAAGGTCTCCCGCATTCGATCCTGCCGGGGGGCGCGGTGGTCGATGATGCGCGTATCGCCCAGGTCCAGGTTGTGCTCTTTAAGCGTAGCGTGAATACTGTCGGGATTACCGAGCAGGATGGGCACGGCCATTTTCTGATCGCGCACCTCCGCTACCGCCCGCAGCACCGAGAGGTTTTCGCCATCGGTAAACACCACCCGCTTTGGCGATTGCTGCGCTAGCCGCACCAGGTTACGAATAAACGAGTTATCCTGTCCCTGTCGCTGCGATAGGCGCAAATCATACTCGGCCCAGTCGCGAATAGCTGTACGGGCTACGCCTGAGTCCATAGCGGCCTTAGCCACGGCAGGGGCTACCATGGTCAGCAGGCGCGGATCCGACGGTTTGGGTAGAATGTAGGTACGTCCGAATACCAGTCCGTTGATGCCGTAGCTTCGGCTAACCGCTTCGGGAACAGGCCGACGGGCCAGTAACGCCAGCGCACGAACGGCGGCCAGCTTCATTTCTTCGTTGATTTCGGTAGCCCGCACGTCAAGCGCCCCCCGGAAGATATACGGGAAACCCAATACGTTATTGACCTGATTCGGGAAGTCGGACCGGCCCGTTGCCATGATAATGTCCGGACGCGCCGCCGTAGCTTCTTCGTAGGTAATCTCCGGATTTGGGTTCGCCATCGCAAACACGATTGGGTCGGGTGCCATGCTCCGAATCATGTCCTGGGTGACCACGCCGCCTACCGATAAACCCAAGAATACGTCGGCACCTACCATAGCGTCGGCCAGAACGTACCCGGCTGGGTGGCGGTCAGTCGTGTATTTATACTGGTTACCCACCAGATTTGTCCGGTCTTTGGTAAGTAGTCCGTCTTTGTCAAACACGGTAATACGGTCGGGCGATACCCCCAGGTGCACGTACAGATCAAGGCAGGCAATGGCCGCCGCACCGGCTCCATTGACAACCAAATTAATGTCGTCGATCTGCTTACCGGCCAGTTCAAGCGCATTCAGCAGGGCAGCGCCAGAGGTGATTGCCGTGCCATGCTGATCGTCGTGCATGACCGGAATATTCAACTCCTGCCGTAACCGCCGCTCGATCTCGAAACATTCAGGCGCTTTGATATCCTCCAGATTGACCCCGCCAAACGTTGGTTCCAGGATCTTCACCGTCCGGATAAACTCCTCGACGTTGGTGGTATCCAGCTCAATATCGAAAGCGTCAATGTCGGCGTAAATCTTAAACAGGAGGCTCTTCCCTTCCATAACGGGTTTAGAAGCTACGGCCCCAATGTTGCCCAGCCCCAGCACCGCTGTTCCGTTCGAGATCACAGCCACAAGGTTGCCTTTGGCGGTGTAGTCGTACGCTAGTTCGGGATTATCGGCAATAGCCAGACAGGGTTCAGCGACGCCAGGCGAATAGGCAAGCGATAAGTCCCGCTGATTCTCAGTTTCCTTGGTGGGTGTAATTTCAATTTTTCCGGGACGGCCCTTGGCATGATAATGCAGGGCGTCTTCGCGGAGTTTTTGTGATGAAGTGCTCATATTTTTCTAAATCAACACAGCGGCGCAGCGGGCACAGCCATATCCTGTTTCAACTGGTGCTGGTGTGCGTTGCTTCTTTGTATTGACGTTAATCAGCGTCAAAATTACATTGATCCTGCCTCAAACCTTGATTTTTTCCGAGTCCTCTACGTTTCCGAAGGCCAGTTCCATCTTGTTTCGGTCGAACGCTTTTTCATGATTCGCCAGCCAGACCGTAGCTACCCCGTTGCCGATGAAGTTAGTAATGCTGCGGGCTTCCGACATGAACCGGTCGACACCCAGCAAGAGAGCCAGCCCCTCAACCGGAATCACGTTAATGGCCGTGAGCGTACTCGCCAGCACCACAAAGCCGCTGCCGGTAACACCCGCCGCCCCTTTCGAGGTAACCATGAGAATACCCACAATGGTGAGCAACTGACTCCCGCTGAGGTGCACGTTAAAGACCTGCGCTAGAAAAATCGTAGCCATGGACAGATAGATCGTGGTGCCATCCAGGTTGAATGAATAGCCAGCCGGCACCACCAGACCCACCACCGATTTGGCACAACCCATCCGCTCCAGTTTCTCCATCAGCGAGGGCAGTCCGGCTTCTGACGAGGACGTACCCAGCACGATCAGCAGTTCTTCGCGGATATAGCGCAGGAACTTCAGAATGGGCACTCGACAGGTGTACAGAATAGCACCCAGTACGCCGAAGATGAACAGCGCCATAGTGGTATATACAGTGATCATCAGCTTGGCCAGGGGCAGCAACGTACCCAGCCCGTACTTACCAATGGTGTAAGCCATGCCGCCAAACGCGCCAATCGGCGCGAGCAGCATCACCTTATGCAACCCCGAAAAAATTACTTTCGACACCCGGTTCATCACTGCTACGATCCGATCACGGCCTTCATACCGGGTCAGCAACGTGCCAGTGAGGATTGCGGCCAGAAGCACCTGCAACGTCACGTTGTCGAGAAAAAATTGCCACCAACTAAAGGCAGAAGCCGTTTTTGTGAACTTCGAAATATCCCCCCCACCGAGCGCCGACGTCACTACGCCATCGCCCGGCCGAATTACGTTGGCAACTACCACGCCGATCAGCAAGGCAACCGTGGTAACGACTTCAAAATACAGCAGCGCTTTCGCTCCCACCTTACCAACTTTCTTCAAGTCACCCATGCTGACAATGCCGAGCGTAATGGTCAGAAAAATAATCGGGCTGATGAACAGCTTGACGGCACTAATGAAAATACCGCTCAGAAACTCACTGAAGGTGGCGCCGATGGTCAGTTCCTGCCCCATAAATCGGCCTTTCAATGGCGCATCAAGGATGGGGAGCAGGACAAGATCGGGTCGGAGGTGGCCGATCAGAATGCCCAGTGAAATGGCGGTGAGTACCCAAAACGTAAGATTCGTTAGCAGTTTTTTCATGCGTTACAGACAGTGATACAGCCACACCAGGCCACAAAAGAGAAAGAGGCAAGCCGGGGAGTTACCAGCAAGTTATACTTCAATTTAGTCAGTAGGGCTATTTGGGTTGCGTTTGGCAGGCTAGTTCACCGATTAGCGGCCAGTCTCGCTGATGATAGCCCCGCCGGGGTTAGTAGTCCCCCGCCTTGTGGTACGACTTGAGCCAGGCCCGTAGCTGTGCCGCATCAGTCAGCACAGAGAGGTCGAATTTGAGCGCTTTCACGGCCTGTTTCATGGCTTTTACGTCGGCATTGATGGCGTAGTCGAGCCCTTTTGCCGTGCCAAAGGGGGAGTTGTTACCACCAACGAGGCCGGTCAACTCCGTCTGAAGCTTCGCCAGTTTTCCATCAAGTTCCTCTACCTGCTGGCTCAGAATTTTATTGTAGTACTGCAATTGGGTGTCGGCCAGTTTTTCCAGATGCGCCTGATCAATGCGGTCGAATTCGAGCTGCAACCGAAACAACCCAAGCAAATCGCTTTTCTCATAAGCCTCCGTGACACGCTGCATAATGGCGGTCTTCCGAATTTTCTCGTCTTCGTCGAGTTCCCTGTCGGGGTGAAAGGCCTTTACCAGATCCATATACAGGGCCCGCACCGCTTTTGTCGTGTTCTGTACCTCGGCCAGCTTTTTTGCCAGGCGCGCCTGCTGCTTGTCTGATTTTGGTTGGCTAGCCTGGCGTTCGGCGGCTTCCTGCTGCTCGGCCTGGGTCCGTTGCTGCAACTGCTCGTTTATGTAGGCCTGGACCGCCTTAGGGTCGGCCAGGTCCACCGACGCATCGAACTTGATACCGTACATCAGTTCGGCCATGCGTTTCAGGGATTGAGCGCGCTGGTCGTCCGATTCGGCCAGCACGGCATCGATGCCGGTTTCGTTGTAGCGATCGTGTACCTCAACCAGGTCGTTATAGCCTTTCTGAATCAGTTCAGACGAGATGTCGGTGATGAGTTGCGTTAGTTTTCGCTGCTCGGCCCGGGTAAAGTCATGGCGCGTGTTCATCCGGTCGAACAGCCGGACCATTTCCCCGCGCAGCTTATCGAACTGCGTGTAGAGCGGAGCCAGATCGGTCTGAATCCGCAGCCGCCCTCTTTCCAGAGCAACCGTCAGGTCGGCAATCAGCTTTTCCTGATCAGCAATGCGGGCGGTAAGGCGGTTAAAATTTTTCTGATTTTTGGAAAGCGGCGTAGTCTGTTCGGCAATGGCAATCCGAACGACCTGTTGCGGGGGCTGATTCATCGGCATAAAGGTACAGTCGCTCGCCTTATCGGTGCCGTTCCACGCCCACCTGTTCGCAGTACGCCAGCACGGGGCAGGTAGAACAGTGCGGCAACGTACCCGTACAGATATGTTTCCCAAAAGGCATCAGCAGGCGGTTTATGTTGATCCACTGCGCCACAGGTACCTGCTTTTCCAGCACGGCCAGCGTTTGCTCGGGTGTCTTGGTTTTTACATACCCCCAGCGGTTGGTAACCCGGTGCACGTGTATATCCACACTAATCGCCGCCTGACCAGTTGCCACGCCAAGCGCCAGATTCGCACACTTAGGTCCAACTCCCTTCAGCGATGTCAGCACGTCAAAGTCGGCAGGTAAGGTACCGCCAAACTCGGTCATGATACGCTGGGCAATACCAATGATGGTATACGCTTTCTGATCGGGATACGTAGTGCCGTACAGCAATGGAATCAACTCTTCGGGCGACAAAGCAGCCACCTCAGCGGGAGTGCGCGCCACGTCGAACAGGCGTAACGACACGGGAATAGTTGTTTCGTCGAGGGTCCGGATGGAGACAATGCACGAGATGAGCTGTTCGAACAAGCTGTTGTATCCCTGCTCGAACAAATCGAACATGGCTGCTTTGGGGTACGTGGCGATGGCAGGCTCAATGGCAGCCAAAACGGTATCGAGGGGTAACATCGAGTTCATAAGTTGAGGTCTGATGCTTGTGGTTGCATTGCTAACTCGATCCACCCGGAATGGGCCTGATTGGTAGCAGCGCAACCACAAACGACAACCATCAAACTAACCCCAAAACCTAGGCGCTGGTTATCACCATCTCGACCCGTCGGTTTTCGGGATGGGGCTTTCCGGGGGTGCTCACAATAGGACGTGAGTGGCCATAGCCAACCGTTTCAACGCGGGTAGCGCTGATGCCCTTGCTGGTCAGGTAGTTCTTAACCGACTGCACCCGGCTACGCGAAAGCTCAAGGTTTTTATCGAAATCACCAATGATGTCAGTGTGGCCCTCCAGCCTGATAGTCATTGTCGGGTTCTCGCGCATGACGGCAACCAGCCGGTCCAGTTCAGGAAACGATTCGGTTTGCAGCTCAAACTTCGATTGGGCAAAGTAGATGTTTTTCAGCGTAATCTTCGCCCCGGCCACAATCGGCACCAGTTCGAAATTGACCGTTTTCTCTGTCAGGTTGATGCTGATGGTATCGCGCTGCCCAAAATACCCTTTGGCCGACACCGCCACATCCCACACGGTCAGGGCATCGCCGGGAATCTGGTAAGCACCGTCCTGCGGGTTGGCGCGTATTGAGTCGGGCGCGGCCGTACCCAGCGATTCAGCCCCTGAGAGCATACGGTAGGTCAATGTAGCGACTACCGGTTTCCCCGTTTTGGCGTCGCGCACTATTCCCTTGATCGCCAGCGTTGGCGTCACCTGCGCTTGCGGCTCGGGGGTAACTACAGGATCAGGGACGGGCTTGGGCTGTGGTCTTGCCGGGGCTGACCGAGGGGGCTGACGTTGCGCAACCGGCGGCTGGGTACGTTGCCGCTTCAACGGATTGATCACATGCACGCCCCAAAAGTTGAAACACGTAATACCCGGCCTGTTCCGGTCTGAGCATTCAAACAAGTCGAATGTTTTAACACCGGGATCGAGCCGTTCAAAATAGACGGCGAAATCAACTTGCTCGCCGGGATACACACTTCGACTTTTCAGACCAACCGGAATGTTATCGGCTTTAATAAACTTATACGAGCGCGCTCCACCATCGGCATACAGTCTGGAAGTAGGCACAAACTCAATGCTACTTCCCTCACGAGAGCGTTCCCGAAAATGCATGTACAAAATCGTATACTGTGCCGTCAGGTCAATACGGCTAATGTACACTGCCCGCCCGTTGGCATCATCGACCCGGGGGTTGGGTGTGCTGTATTCGACTGCCTGTGCCTGCGCGAACAGTGAAGCACAAACGCCCAAAAAGACTAAAAAACGCGTCAACATAGTGTTCATAGGCTACGTGAATACCGTAGTCAAAACGTTAGAGTCGCGATTGTAGTTTACGTTTAATGGTGAATAAAGACGCTGGCCGACATATGGTTCCACACCGGTTCATTTCCGGTTTATGGACATTACTCCCCGCCCCACTAAAGAATTAAGCAGGAATCGCCTGGTCAATTCCCCCGTGATTATGTTGGCCCTTCGGATCACAGTTTAGCACTTCCCAGCCACCCTCTTGACCCAAAAAAAGGCGAACTACCGAAGTAGCCCGCCTTTTTCGCCAGTATCAGCAGGGTTAGTAACCTGGATTCTGAATCAAGCTTTTATTGGTATCAATCTCACGCTGTGGAATAGGCAGCACCAGGTTGTTTGCGTTGTAAGGCGTAGTACCAACGCTACGGGCCGTACGCTTCAGGTCGGCAATCTGCTGACCTTCGAATGCCAGTTCAAGACGACGCTCCAGCAGGATGCCCGATAGGTCGACCGTTGTAAGGGCCGGAGCCCCGGCACGTAACCGAACCGTGTTTACATCGGCCAGCGGCGTTGCACCAATGGCGGTGCCCAGGCGGCTGTTGGCCTCGGCCCGAACCAGGTACATTTCGGCCAGCCGAATGATGGGTACGTCGCCAAAGCGGTCATTAAACTTGTTAGTAAACACGTTGTTGTTCACCGTCGTGAAGAACTGCCCCCGTGGATCGGCCGGATCATACAACTGACGGAATTTAGCCTGCACCCGAATATCGCCCCGGCCAGATACCCGCGTTGAGCCGTAGTAGGTGTTCAGCCCGTTAGCCCCGTCCTGATCGGTTACTACGATCTTGAAAATCGTTTCGGGCGACGCATCGGTGAAAGCATTGGCGAATGAACTAGCCAGTGAGAACGTACCTGACGTAATGACCCGGTTGGCCGCGTCGCGAGCCGCCGCGTAATTCTGCTGCTGCAGATAAACGCGCGCCAGCATTGCCTGGGCAGCGCCTTTGTTGGCAAAGCCTGTGCCTCCCGACTGGGTGGCTGGCAGCAATTGCTCTGCTTTTGTCAGGTCATCGAGCACCTGCGTATACACCTCGGCCACGCTGTTCCGCGTCCGATTGTCGCTTTCACTGATACTATTGGTTGGGGTCAGCACGAGGGGCACACCGGGATTCGCAGCTGGCGTACCGTCGTTGAAGCTTTTCCCGTACAGTTTCACCAGCTCGAAGTACATAGCCCCCCGAATAAAGCGCGCCTGTCCTTCGATGTTATTCTTATTAGCCGCGCTTACCTTATCGGTATTGGCCAGCACGTTATTGGCCCGGTTAATGGCGTTGTAGCCATCTAGCCAGGTGTCCCGAACGTCGGTGTTGCTGGTAGTAATCGTTTTGCGCCAGAGTTCGTCCAGTGTGGTAAACGTACCACCAAACACTACGTCGCGGTTATCGCCAAGTAATTCACCCGTATACAAAATACCGCCGCCATACAGGTTACCATCGCTAATACCATCGTAGGCACCGGTTAACGTAATACGAACGTCCTGTTCTGTAGCCAGAGCCTGAATAGCATCGATACTCTGCGTTGGCTGTACGTTCAGTCGGTTATCGCAGGCGGTAAGCACCAGGGCGCCAAAACCAACCAGCAGTCCGTTTTTGATGTATGTATTCATTATGTAAAGTTCCGTTTGTCGATTTGCTTAAAAACCAATATTGATACCGCCTGTGATGGTACGTGCCTGTGGTGCCGTGTAGAAATCGTAGCCTTGGGCAATGTTACCAACAACATCATCGGCGTTCACCTCTGGATCCCAACCAGCATACTTAGTGAACGTCAGCAGGTTCACACCCGTCACAAACACACGTACCGAATTCAGCTTAACCCGGCTGATCACTGATTTAGGCAGGTTATAGGCCAGTGTAGCATTCCGCAAACGAACGAATGATCCGTCGAGAATAAAGCGCGTAGATGGCTGCGCACCGTTGTTGAAGAACAAACGCGCCTCAGGCACGGTCGTGTTTGGGTTCTGTGGCGTCCAGGCAGCTAGCTGATCAACGGTCTGGTTGTCTTCAAAGCGACCATTAGCCGATGAGAAGCGACCTACCCCGTAGAAGTTCACTTTGTTACCCAGTACGGCATTGAACGAGAAGCTCAGGCTCAACCCTTTGTAGCTGAACGTGTTGGTAACACCACCGGTAAACTTCGGCTGTGGGTTGCCCGACACAACGCGTTGTGCCTGGTTATAGGTGCTCGTTGTTGTCCGGTCAATCGATCCATCGGCGTTTGTCGCGTTTTTATACCAGAGCGCGTTACCATTGGCAGGATCAACACCGGCATATTCTGGGGTGAAGTAAACGCCCAGCGGCTGCCCTTCAACCGCGCGGCTCATCGAGCTCAGACCACCTTCGATCACCTGACCCTGCAGATTCTTGATCTTGTTACGGTTAAAGGCACCATTCAGGCTGGTTGTCCAACGCAGGGCACCTGTGGTATTCTCGGTATTCAGTACAATCTCAAAACCGGTGTTCTCCAGGCTACCAACATTGCGGAACTGAGTGGCAAAACCAGACGTACCCGGTACGTTTACGTTCAGCAGCAGTCCGGTTGTCTGCTTGTTGTAGTAGTCGATTTCACCGTTGATGCGGTTGTTCAGGAAACCGAAGTCAAGACCAATGTCGGCCTGGTCGGTCGTTTCCCATTTCAGGTTGGGGTTCGCCAGTTGCGAAGGCCGCTGACCAGGCAGTCCGGCATAGCCGGCATCACCCGTAAACAGACCCAACTGCGGGAAGTTGTTGATCTCGGCGTTACCAGTCCGGCCGTAGCTGGCCCGCAGTTTCAGGAAGCTAACCGGACCAACGTTTTTCAGGAAGTTCTCTTCGGTAAGTACCCAACCTGCCGATACGGCGGGGAAGAAACCATAACGGCTGTCGGCACCAAAGCGCGACGATCCGTCGAGGCGGGCACTAACGCCTAACAGGTACCGATCAGCAAATTTGTAGTTGGCCCGGGCAAAGTAAGACAGGAACCGGTAGTCTGTTGCCGATGAACTGGCGTTGGTTTTACGGGCTGCACTAGCAATCTGCCGGTAGGCATCCGATGGAAAATCTTGTCCTTCAGCCAGGTTCGCGCGCGTCTGAGCCTGCTGGTACGACATACCTGCTACCCCGTCGATCACGTGCCGACTGCTGATCGTGGTGTTATACGTGAAGAAGTTGTTGGTCGTGTAGTTCTCAACCCGAACGTAACGGTTAGTAGCTTCGCCCAGTGGCGAACCGGAGTTACGCTGCGTTTTGCTGTTGTAGTACAGTTCTTCCTGCTGGTTCAGCACGTCGAGACCAAACTCCGTGCGGAACGAGAGGCCCTTCGTGATACCTAGTTGACCATATACATTACTGATGTTACGGTAGACCGTCGTGTTGAACAGCGAGTTGCCAATGTTTACAATCGGGTTGTAGTAATACGGAATGCTGATATCACCAGGAGGTGTACCGGCAGGCAACCCCGTAGCTGGATCTGTCGATGGCGTCATTGGCGGCAGGGCCACCATCTGCATCGGGTTATCAAACTGGCGATCGCCCGATAAACGTTCGTTGAGCGTGCGCGACATACCTGTATTGAAACCAATCCGGAACCGATCCGAGATTTTGTGATCGAGGTTGATACGACCCGAGTACCGCTTCAGCGCGTTACCGATCAGGATACCTTTCTGATCCAGAATCTGACCCGACACGTAGAATGTCGTTTTGTCATTACCTCCGTTGATGTTCATATCGTACTGCTGGTACGGCGCTTTCTGGTAAGCCAGATCGCCCCAGTTGGTGCTCGCTTCGTTTGCCGTGCCGAACGTACCCAGGCCCTGCGTTTTGAAGAAGTCCTCCATGTACGACGTGTATGAATCAGGATCTTTAGGATCAATCTGATCAATACGGTCCGAGTTAGCAGCCGCAATGCGGTAGAAATCAACGTATTGCTTCGTGTTCAGGAATTGCACTTTCCGCGTTGGCTCACTGCTGCCCGTTTGCGCACCGAACGTGACGTTTGTGCGGCCTGACTTACCTTTTTTGGTGGTAATCAGCACCACACCGTTCGCCGCACGCGATCCGTAGATAGCACCTGCCGACGCATCTTTCAGGATTTCGATACTCTCGATGTCCTGCGGGTTAATATCTGACAATGGGTTGGTAGCCGATGCGTTGGCCGACAGGTTATCAGTCGTTACGGGTGTTCCGTCAACCACATACAACGGCTGGTTCGATGCCGATACCGACGACGTACCCCGAATGTTCACCTGGATACCCTGACCCAGTTTACCGCTACCGGCGTTTACCTGCACACCAGCCGCTTTACCCTGAATAGCCTGATCGAAACTGGTCACGGGCTGGTCCTGGATATCGGCGGGTCGAATCTTGGCAATGTTACCCGTCAGGTCACGCTTGATCTGCTGGCCGTAGCCGGTAACCACGATTTCAGACAGTTGACGTGATTCATTTACCAGCGTAACATTGATCACCGACTGATTGCCAACAGCTACTTCCTGAGACGTTGATCCGATGAAACTGTACACCAGCGTGACATTGCCGGTTGGTATAGAAATCGAATAGTTGCCCTCAGCATCGGTTGCGGTACCCCGCGTAGTTCCTTTCACGAGTACTGAAGCACCAGGTATGGCACCCCCATCCTCCGAGGACACGATTCGTCCAGTTATGGTTCTGTTCTGCCCTAAACAGGTTGTCCAGGCAGAGCAAATGAACAATAAGCTCACAAGTAATAATTGCCTCATAAGTTTTCAATTTTTAGTAAGTTGAATTACGCTAACTAGTTTGTAACAAAACTAAGAGGCAAAATGTCTGCACACAACAACCTATTTCAACGATGCCAATTTTTCTTTTGACAAAACACATAATATCAAAATTATATTTTTACATTATACTAATCTAAGAAACATCAGCTATAAATAAGTACATAGCAGACATGAGTAGCTTACTCCTATAATTTACTCAGCACAAGTCCATTGCTGTTGTCGAATCAACTTGCCGTTATAACGAGTGAGCTAAGTATCCTGGAACTCAGCGTTAAGCTACCTGAGCACTGCCTTGCCAAACAGGTATAAAAAAGGTCTTTCCAGGTACGCCGGACAAATAGACGTACCTGGAAAGACCTGTGTTCACACATACCGAGTCTGCCTATTTAACTACATTAATTCGGTAGAAAAATGGTGAACTGTAAAACGCGCCACCCGTTATGTCGGCGGCAGTGTTAGCGGCGGTGAACGTTTTACCATCGGTGAGCTTCATGGTAGCCGTCACCTCGAACCGATCACCAATCGACACATCGTTGGCAGTTAGCTTAGTGGCCGTCAGTGCTTCTGCGCCAGTCACCGAAATAGTTGCCCGTGGGTAACCCGTAATCGGGTCTTTCGTGTAGGCCGACGCAGGAATCGACTTCAGGCTCACAATACTGGTCGTTAGAGTACCGTTGGCTGGTGTTGCATCAACGAACCGGATCGACAGGTCGTAGCTGGCGAAATTAGCCCCGCCATTTGGCGTAACCGCCTCAGCAACAAACTCCATTTTAGTACCGCCCATATTTTCTTTACTGACGGCAAACGTAGCGGCCAACACCGGGTAAGGCGTTACTGTACGCATATACCCGCCCTGCTCCAGATTGAAATCGTCCAGTTTATCAATCATCTGCGTTTTGCAGGATACCGCCAGCACCACCGTCATCAGCAGTAAGGCCAGGTTGTTGACATATTTCATGAGTACTTGATTGAAGATCAAAAATCGTAGAACATCGATTAACCATTATTTCACAAATCCCGCAGGATTGGTATCCCAGAACACAGGAACGGCCATACTCGCTTTCTGCTTCGCGTTGGCGTTGCGGGCGATAAACGAGGTTGGATAATAGAACGAACGGACAAACTGACCCGGATTTACTTCCAGCGCAGGCTGCTGATTAGCGGGCTTGCCTGTGCGGCGATACAGGTTGTACGCTTCAACGCCGTTTCCGTGCAAAGCCAGCCAGTATTCGGTGCCAATAATGTTCATTTTAGCGTCGTCGGTAGTGGCGGCATCGTAATTGGCAAGCACTTTATTGACATACTTCGTCACCTCATCGGCCCAGACGATCTTCTTGTCGGCTTCAAACGTGGCAATCTTGCCCGCCTCGCCGGTGCCGAGTGCCAGTGTACGCACATCAGCCATTGATTTTTCGATACCTGATTTCAAGAGGGCTCTGGGGTTACCCGACACACCCAGTTGCAGAGCGGCTTCGGCCAACATGAAATCGACGAATGAGCGCATCATGATCGGATGAATACCCGCCCCGCCAGCACCGGCACCCAGTGTCACCGGCTTACCCGCGTCGTCGTCGAACGAACCACCGGCGGGGTATACGCCCCAGGCCGTACGCTTCAGACCATCTGGTGGAATACCCTCGTTGCTTAGATGGTCGCGGCCCCAGTAGCCTACTGACGTGGGCAGACAGAAGTAGTCATTGTTGCCATAGTGTGCGGGTTTCTGGTTGGTAATGCACCGCAGTTCGTTTACGTCTTTCGTGTTTACGACCACCTGGCGATAGAAGTAAAAGCGCATTCGTGGGTCCGGGGCACCCTTGCTCTCATACATCGTTCCCATGTACGAGTTAGACTGGTAATCGCCACCCCCCGTAGG
This sequence comes from Fibrivirga algicola, assembly GCF_011742925.1. Taxonomy (GTDB): domain Bacteria; phylum Bacteroidota; class Bacteroidia; order Cytophagales; family Spirosomataceae; genus Fibrella; species Fibrella algicola. The sequence goes on along the minus strand of NZ_WAEL01000001.1, from coordinate 689,923 downwards.
CGAATACTGACCAGCGTAACGCGGGTGTCGGGTATCGGGGTTGGTCAGGTTGGTGCCGTATTTGAATACGAAGTTTTGTGCCGCTGTCGAGATCAGTTTGTCGGCAGTCACCAGCGCACTAATGCCCGCCGTAGACCCTGCTTTATCGATTAATCGACGGTTCAGCAGCAGTTTCAGCTTCATAGTGTTGGCGGTACGTATCCAGCTATCAATCGTACCGGCAAAATACAGATCGCCCGGGGCTCCCGCTTTCGACTTGGCATTGAAGTTTTCGATCGCCTTATCCAGATCGGCCAGCGCGGCAGTATAAATGGTGGCACCGCTCTCCACTTTCGGGTTGAAGTTATCGGCGTTCAACGCTTCTGAATAGGGCACATCGCCGAACACATCGACCATATTGGCCAGCACCGAAGCGCGGAGCGTACGGGCAATGCCCGCATGCACAAACAACTCGTTTCCTTCGGCCAGCGGCACAATCGTTTTTATGTCGTTCAGAATGCCTGCATAGGCCGTAGACCAGGTTCCATCCTGACTACCGGGCGACACGGCGTTATCATAAATAGCCGCTCCCTGATTGAGCATCCGGGTCAGCCGCATACCCGGATCGCTCACCTGGTTGAAATGCCCGGCGTAGCTTAGTTCAATCTGGCTAAGCAGGTAATTAATATCCGTGTTTTTGGTGGTCACTGCATTTGGATTGTCCAGCAAATCCAGTTTACAGGAGCTGACAAACACAGCACACAGGGCCATTATTGACAGTTTGACTATCTTTTTCATCGTATTGCGAGAGAACAAATGAGAGATGGTTGTCATGCGCGATGCCCGGTATAATGGGCAAAGCACGGTACACCGATAAGGTTAGAAAGTCAGTTTCAGCGTGCCACCAACCCGACGGGCACTTGGACCAGTCAGGAATTCAAAACCTAGTCCGTTACCAACCCCGAGGCCCAGATTATCTGTATCGAAGTTCAGGCCCTTGGGCATGTTTATAGCTCTGTACCACAGGTTGTTGCCCGAGAACGAGAGCGAAGCTGCTTTGATAAAGGCTTTACCCAATAGGGCTTTTGGCAGTTGGTACGACAACGACACTTCCTGCAACCGGATGGTAGAGCCGTCGAAAATCCGGCCTTCGTCACCAAAGAAATACACGTTGTTGAAGGCTACGTCTGAGGCCGTTACCTGAGTGGTATTCGGTGTTCCGTCTGCTTTCACACCGGGGAAAATGAAGGTTTGCGCCCGGTCATAACCCGCTTCCAGGGAATTGTCGATCGTCAGACCACGGCCCAGCAGGGCTCCAGCCGATGACGAGTACATCACGCCACCGTGCCGGTACGACATCATCACGCTCAGCGACAATCCTTTATAACTAAAGTCATTGATCAAACTGGTGGTGAACGCAGGGTTGGGGTCACCCAGCACCACGGGCGACGTAGTGGCCTGTAGATAGCCGTTGTTGCCGATCAGCAGTTGGCCCTGTTCGTTCCGACGGAAGCCCGTGCCCTTGATGATGTTGAACGGCTGCCCAACAATAGCGTAGTTTCCCAGCGACGATCCAAAGCCGGTCACCTGTACCTCCTGTAACGTACCTCCGAGGTCGAGCACAATCGGTTCGTTGCGCGAGTAGTTCGCCGTCAGGTCCCAGCCCAGCGCACGACCACGCAGGATGGCCGCGTTCAGGCTAAGTTCAATCCCCTGGTTCCGGATCTTACCAATGTTGATCGTTGTTTGGGTAAAACCGGTAGCGGCATCGAGTGGCGAGTTGGTGATCAGGTCACGGGTAATGCGCCGGTAAGCCGTAAGGTCGAACCCAATGCGGCTGTTGAACAGCTTCCCTTCCAGGCCAAATTCCACTTCGCTATGCAGTTCGGGCTTCAAATTTGGGTTACCCAGCGTGTTGTCCACCGAGTGCGTTTGCACAGGCGTCCCCCCGTTAAGCCATCCTCTGGCACTCTGGTTCAGAATGTTGCGCGTGCTGTATGGGTTAGGAAAACCCGCCGACGTACCCACACCCGCCCGGAGTTTCAGAAAGCTCAGCGTCGATGAGCTTAATCCCTGAAACGCCGTGGTAGGGATAAACGAGATACTGCCCGAGGGATAGAATATCTGGCGATTCTCTTTCTCGACGGTTGACGTCCAGTCGCTCCGACCGGCAAAATTCAGAAACAGAAAGTTGTTGTAATCAGCCGTTAACTCCCCGAAAATACCCATCCGGGTTTGCTCCGAGGTAAAGTTCGACGCCACATTATCAATGAAATTTGAGTGACGGAACAGGTTTCTGGCCAATTGGTTCTGGCTCGTAATATTGTACTGGCTGAACCGGTCGTTCCGCAGGTTGCCGCCTACCTTCCCCGACAGGGCCAGCTTATCGTTCAACGATTTTGAGTACGACAGAATGAGGCTGTTATCCCAGATCGTGTTCTTGAAATTCAGGGTGTTGTAAAAGCCGTTTACGAACTGAACACCGCCTTTGTTGAGCTTAAACTCCTGCGTTTCGTCATACGTATCCAGACCTACTTTGTACAACAGCATCAGATCTTTCCCAAAATCGTACGTAGCGGTGGTGGCGGCAAATACCCGGTTGACCACGCCCGTTGTTTTGTAGTTTTCAAGCACCCAGCGTGGGTTCGGAATGTCGTTGCCGCTGCGGAAATAGACGGAGCTGCCATCGGTGGGGTTTTCATATGGCCAACCCATTAGATCGACCTGCCGGGGCGTGTACATTACGTTGGCCAGCACCGACGGAAAATCGTTGGCGTTGTTGCCCTGACCGGCACTGAGTGGCGGTGCAAACTGGTCGGTATTAGCAAAGTTGATAGACGTCTGCACGGTGAGCCGCTTGCTCATCTGCGCGTTGATACCCAGACCGAGGTTTAGCCGTTTCAGACCGTTGTTGGGAATATAACCACCCTCATCGTTGTAACCGGCCGACGCGTTATAGCTCACTTTTTCGCCACCCCCCGAGATGTTAAGCGAGGTGTTCGATATTTGACCTGTCCGGAAAAAATCGCTGATGTTGTTCGGAAACACCTGCATTTTGTAGGGACTCACCGACGCCACATAATCAGCCAAAGCAGCTCTTGTTGACGCCACCGACAGAAACGCGTACGGGTGATTGGTCAGCGCTGTGTTTGTGTTTTGCGACGGATAAATGGCCGCTTCTGCGAGAGTTGGGCCCCAATTGCTGAAGAAGTAGCCTAAGTTCTGCTGAAACCCACCGACATATTCATTCTGGTAAACAGGCAGGTGAGCTTTGTTGGTAAAGAACGATTGGGTTAAGGTAAACTCCGTTTTACGCGCCTTCTTGCTGCCGTTTTTCGTCGTCACCAGAATAACGCCATTCCGGCCCTGGTCGCCGTAGGTTACTGTTGCTGCCAGCCCTTTCAGGACCACGATATTCTCTACATTGTTAGGATCGAGGTCCAGGAAACGGCTCGACGATGACTGACCGCCACCGGTAAATCCGCCCCGCGTATTAGTGTTGGAGTTGAACGGAACGCCATCGACTACAAACAGAGGCTGGTTTGACCCCGTAATTGACGAATAACCACGAATGGTGATGTTGGTCCCTGTGCCCGACACCCCCGATGTAGCGGTGATGTTTACGCCGGGCACTTTCCCCTGTAATACCCGCCCTACGTCGGCAATTGGACGATCTTCAATTGATTTTTTATCGACGGCCGTAACAGCGTACCCCAATGCCCTTTTTTCGCGTACTACACCCTGAGCTGTTACTACTACTTCGCCCAGTTGCTTACTGTCACTCTCCAGACTTACGTTAATAGTGGCCTGGTTGGTCACCTCAATCTCCTGCGGGGTTGATCCAACAAAGCTGAACACCAGTTTCGCGCCCCGAGCCGGTACGCTGATCGAGTACGATCCACTTGCATCGGCGTTGACTCCGCGTGTAGTTCCCTTGATGACAATGGATACGCCAGGCATAGCTGCACCATCATCCGCCGAGGTCACTTTACCCGTTACGATTCTGTCCTGCGCCAAACTCATGGAACAGACCGAGCAAACCAATAGGAAGCTCATAAGTAGTAATTTCCTCATGTAGACTAGCTTTCGATTAAGTGTAAATACGTCAATTACTGAATCAGCAAATCTACTAATCGACAATTCACAAACAAGGGATTTAATCTACTTCGACAATCTTTTATTTTGACCTTTTGATATTATCCAAAATAATCTTCTAACTATACCTGTTATGTCTAATTATATAAATATATCTCCTGATGCTATGAAACTGAATATAATGTATATATATCACCAAAAAATCCCTATTTAATAAACACAAAAGGCAATATAAGTCCTTATGTCAGCTGAAAAGCTGATTTTTACCCGTAAAATACTTAAGTAGTTAGAGCGCGCTGGAAATAGCGTCGGCTACACGCAAAGTACGGGCATGCCGGTAACCCGCCTGAAATATTTCGCGGGCATGACGAATGTCTGAAACGCTGTAGTTGACCAGTGAGGGCGGCTCAATGACATAGTTACACAGGGCCAACCGCTCAGTGGTTTTGCTCCGCACGGATAATACCAAACTGCGCTCAATAACGCCCCGCGCCGTGCGGATGGGCTTATTGGCCGGAAACGGATTGCAGTGAGACCCGATAATATAATCGACTTTACCCAGCAACGGCTCAATGGGCAGGTTATTCAGCGCTCCACCGTCGATATACTGCTTCTTATTGATCAGCATGGGCTCGAAAATACCCGGTAAACAGCAGGAGGCAAGTACCGGGCGGATGAGTTCGCCCTCTTCAAAAATGATCAGTTCCCCCGCATTGAGGTCTACCGCCGCCACATGAAGCGGAATGGCCAGCGCCTCGAAACTATCTTTTGGAATGTACTTCCGGTACAGGTCGATGGCGGTATCGATACGCAACAGACCCATACGGGTCCAGGCGGGGCGTAGGTGGCGCACAAACGACGACGACTCAATAATTTTCAGCGATTCATCGGGCAGGTACCCTGTTGCCGTCAGCGCACCTGTGATGGCACCGGCACTTGTTCCCGACAGTCGGCAAACATCAATACCCTGCTCCTGAAGGGCTTTAATGACGCCGAGGTGGGCAATGCCCCGGGCACCCCCGCCCGATAAAACCAAGCCAATCTTCATTGAGTTACAGCTATTTCTACTACGATACTCGTCTTTCGCAAACGTACTGTACAGGCTGAAAGTTTAGCCCAGCAACTCCGCTAACGTACCCCGCTCACGCAGTTTAACACCCCGGTCGGTTTGCTCCACGGTAGCCACTTCCGTTGCTGCGTCGTGCTCGAAGACCAGTATCCAGTTATTTTCGGCAGCAGCAGTGAGCAATTGCTCCTTTTCGGTCATTGTTAGTAACGGCCGCACATCATAACTCATTACATACGGCAGCGGTATGTGCGCCGACGATGGAATAAGGTCCGCACAATAGAGCAGTGTGCGGTCACCAACGGTCAGCTTAGGCAACGCCATCTTCTCCGTATGGCCGTCCACGTAAATCAGCTCCAGTCCCGGTATGTTCAGGTACGTGTCGCCGAAAAACTGCAGTTGCCCGCTCTCCTGCAACGGCACAATGTTCTCCCGCAAAAACGAAGCTTTCTCACGGGGGTTCGGGCGAATGGCCCAGTCGAGATGTGCCGGGTGTGTCCAGTAAACGGCCTTGGAAAACGTTGGGCTAAGGCGATCCCCTACCCGCTCAACAGCCCCACCGACGTGGTCGAAGTGCAGGTGGGTCAGTAACACGTCTGTCACCTCGTTCAGCGAATAGCCCGCCATATGGATCGAGGTCGCCAGCGTGGCGTCACCGTTCAGGGCGTAATGACCAAAAAACTTTTCGTCCTGCTTCGTACCAATACCCGTGTCGACCAGCACCAGCCGGTTACCAGCCTCGATCAGCAGGCAGCGCATGGCCCAGTTGCAGCGGTTCTGCTCATCGGCAGGCACGCTTTTCTGCCAGAGTGCCTTAGGCACTACGCCAAACATGGCGCCGCCATCGAGTTTAAAAAAGCCGGTATCGATCGGTTGTACAGTCATGTTCGTCGTTGATAAGTGAGGGGCGAACTTACGGATAATTCGGCGACCGTGCCCCCGCGCCAGTTCGAAACGTACTTGTGTATCCGTTGATTTTTAGACGCCGCCCGCTTACAGAGCAGCATAGTTCCTACATTCGTTTGATTCATTAGCTAAACTCGATACATGACACCCTTGAAACACCACTTATTGCTCGGGCTTGGTCTGCTGCTGGCAGGCTGCCAGAAAAAAGAGCAGGAAACGGTCAGCCGGTCTTCATTCTTCGACAAATCGGGCATGGACACCACCGTGAGTCCGGGCAACGATTTCTTTACGTATGCCAATGGCGGCTGGGTCAAGAAAACCAAGATTCCAGGCGACCAAACCGGTTGGGGGTCGTTTTACCAGTTGTACAATGAGAACCAGCTCAAAACAAAGTCGATTCTGGAAGAAGTGGCGGGCAGCAATGCTAACGGCGGCAGTGCCGCGCAGCAGGTTGGCGATCTGTACGCCAGCGGTATGGACACGGTCACGATCGATAAGCTTGGCTACGAACCGGTAAAGGCAGAACTGGCGAAGATTGCCGCCCTCACCGACTACAAAAGCGTATTAACCTACGTGGCCACCGATGAAACCGATGCGGGAGGAAAATTCTTTGGTGTGTACGTTGGTGCCGATGACCGCCAGAGCAGCATTAATCGCATCAGCTTTAGCCAGGCAGGTACGTCGCTGCCCGAGAAAGAGTACTACGCCAAAAATGACGAAGCCACCCGCAAGGTCAGGGCCGCCTTTCTGACCTATGTGACTAAACTGTTTACGCTGGTTGGTGCCGATTCGGTGTCGGCCAGGGCCCGGGCTACGGCCATTCTACAGGTCGAAACCACACTGGCCAAGTCGCACAAAGCCCCGGCAGACCTGCGCGATCCGGTAGCCAACTACAACAAGCTGGCCGTCGCCGACTTGACTAAGCAGATGCCCGCCCTCAACTGGCGGGAGTTACTGAATACCATGAAGCTGGCAAAAGTAGACACAGTGCTGGTGGGACAACCCGGCTATTATCAGGCCCTGAACAAGCTGCTGCCAACCATCCCCATCGCCGTATTGAAGGACATTCTTGTGTTCGATCTGCTCGACGGCCATGCTGCGTTACTAAGTCGGGACTTCGAGCAGGCTAATTTCAATTTCCGGAATAAAACCCTGTACGGTCAACCCGAAATGCAGCCCCGCTGGAAACGCATCTCGGGCCGGGTCGATGAAGCACTGGGTGAAGCACTGGGCCAGTTGTGGGTCAAGAAGTTTTTTCCGCCCGAAGCCAAGGAGCGCATGCTGAAGCTGGTCGACAACCTGCAGACCGTGTACCGGGAGCGCATTAACAAGCTCGACTGGATGGCCCCCGAAACCAAGAAAATTGCCCTGGAGAAGCTCGACAAATTCGTTAAAAAGATTGGGTACCCCGACAAGTGGAAAGAGTATTCAGACGTTACCATCAAGCGCGACGATTACTTTGGCAACGTACGGCGGGCGTGGGCACACCACCAGCGCGAACAGTTCGCCAAAATCAATAAGCCCGTCGACCGGGCGGAGTGGTTCATGACGCCTCCGACGGTTAATGCCTACGCTAACCCGACCAACAACGAGATTGTCTTTCCGGCCGGCATCCTGCAATTTCCCTTCTTCGATAAAGACGCCGACGATGCCATCAACTATGGAGGTATCGGGATGGTGATTGGCCACGAAATGACCCACCTCTTCGACGATCAGGGCCGACAATATGATGCCGCCGGTAACCTCCGCGACTGGTGGACAAAAAGCGATGCCGAGCGGTTTACGGCCAAAACCCAGGCAGTTGTTGACCAGTACAATACCTATACGGTACTGGATAAGCTTCACCTCAACGGCCGCCTCACGTTGGGCGAAAACCTGGCCGACCTTGGCGGCATTACCCTGGCCTATCAGGCCTTTAAACTGACCAAGCAGGCACAGGGCACCGACAAGATCGACGGCTTTACCCCCGATCAGCGGTTCTTCCTGGGCTTTGCTCAGGTATGGCGCATCAAGGTACGCGACGAGAGCGAGCGGGTTGGCGTCGCCACTGATCCCCACTCACCGGCTAAGTTTCGGGTGAACGGCCCACTCACCAATTTTGCCCCATTCTACACTGCTTACGGCGTAAAACCAGGTCAGAAACTCTACAAGCCCGAAACTCAGCAAGCGCAGGTTTGGTAACAACGCGGTAGCAACCGTAGCGTAGCCCATAACCAGTCGTCAGCAGGCTGGCGCAAGTACCAGCCTGCTGACCTTAAATCGAGAAATGGCCGGATTTCAAACTAACGGACATCAATCCCGTTTCTGAATTCTGTATACCTATCTAGATGACATGAGCTTACAGGGCCCGATTATTCTCATCGTTGATGACGATGACTTATTGCTGTTTGAGAACGTCTTGAAAAAGATCAACCTGCCAAACCCAATTATCTATTTTAGTCATGGCCAACAAGTACTGGATCATCTGAGAGGCGAGCACAAGCCTCCGTTTCTGATTCTCTGCGATACCAGTTTACCCGGCATGACCGGCCTTCAGCTCAGGCACGAGATTGAAAGTGACGCCAACCTTAAGAGGCAGGCAATTCCCTTTCTCTTTATGGCGCATCCGGCCGACCGTACATTGGTAGAAGAGGCTTACGAGATGACGATACAGGGCATGTTTGAGATTCCGACAAAGTATGGCGAACTCGAAACGCAGTTCCGGGCGATTGTAGCCTACTGGTCGCTCTGTCTGCACCCCAACCGATATTGACCACGCTGCCACACATGAGCGATGCCGATCACAAGATGCCTCAGCCAGGTATGTGTGCTTGATAGCGCTCATTGATTGGCTCCTAGTTGGCGTAGTCGCTGGCTTAGCTGGTGGTGAATCACGTAGGCGTTGACCAGCCGGGTGTCGTAGCTATCGATGATGGATTTATAGTGATCGATAAACCCGGAACCTCGTTGCCTGGATTCAGCCAGATTGTGCGCCCGTTCCACCAATGCCGTTAGTCTGGTAATAGTCAGCTTGTAGCTTGCGATGAGTTTATCGCATTGAGCCAGTTTCTGTTGTACCCGTTGAATGTGGGCCTGATGAGCTACGCTGGCCCGACTGACAGGTTCATTCAGGATCGTTTTCCACTCCTCCTCGATCTGCTGTAGCGCCGTTGAAAAGGGAACTCCATCGAAGGCTTCTACTGGCAGTTGAGTGAAGTTGTTCTCGTCCAGGATGCGTGCTTTCAACAAAATGTAACCCTGAGCTACCAGATCGCTCAGGAAATCAAGTCCATTCTCCAGCTTGTCGAGATGGCAGGTAAACTCTCGTATCTCGCACGCTTCGTCAATTGCCGTTAGTAAGAAGACCATATAGCGAGTAGTTCTAAAGCTACATGACTATAAGTTGACGATTTCCGTTAAAAAATAGGTCAATTGTGAGATAGCGGTGCCTTTTGGCTCCTTATGAGCTAACTAATCGAGCTTTCAGGTACGTGCCGGCCGAATCGGGCTGAAAGAAAGTGTGGCCTACTAACGTCTGGCCGACTTTTCGACTGCCCTGATTTCGGTCAAACTACTGATTTATATGCTACCTCCCGGCAAATGCCTGGTAGTTGACCTCACAAACAAGCGAAGCATAAGCCGGTGAAACAAAGGCCCGGATTTGCTATCGATAGTATCGGAGTAGCATCCTCCTGGCCTCTGACCAGGCCCCACAAGCCTTTCTACGCTGGTTTGCCCTGCCTGGCGGCCACACCCTCCTGGTAGAGGGTGAATTTGTCGGTGGTCTCCAGAATCCGCCGGCGCGACCCATTCAGGATGGTTCCGTCCAGCATGTGTACTTGCATCGACCGGCCTTTGACCGCAACGATTTTATCCATGTAGAGCGGATTGACCAACAGGCTCTTGCTGATACGGATGAAGTGAGGCAATTGCTCCTCGAAATACTTCAACGTTCTGGTCACCATCAGCGGAGCATTATGGGTCGTCAGCAGAAATGTTGTGGCGTTGACTAAAAGAGGCCGCTCAAGCTTTGTTAAATGAAGCAGGGCGTAATTGTTGGCCCCCTCGCAGTGAGCGATGAGGGCTGCGTCCTGAAGGTAGCGGTAACCGGGTACTACCAAATCTGTTAGTGGTTTACTTGACTGAGACATAAAACTACAACTGCGCTTAGAAACCAACCAGCCACCCGACGTACGTCAAGGTAACTTGATCTTGCTTTTGGCGAAACGAATACCAGAATACGTGTAAAGCAGAATGGCTCCCGTCTCCATAGAGGCCTCTCCCAGCTCTCGCCCGTAGAGGCCGCTCTGATAATCCTGTACCCAGTCGATCAGTGCTGCGCAGTAGCCAAGAAAGCACATAAAACTGGCCATAAGCAATAGCAGTAGTTTTGTTTGAGGAGTCATAAGTCGTTCAGGAGGAGCACCCACCAACACGTTGAGTTATTGGACAAGAATTGAGCCACACAGTTTAGTATCTCTATTAATTTAATAGATCTTTAAAAGGACAAGGCCAGCTCACTTACACTTATCAGTACACTTACTTTATTCACATGAGCTCTTTAATCGCCCCCCACCGGGTTGGTTGGTTCAGATCGTTCATCTCGTGCTGTTGACGTTCCCGGATAGTTTGATAGATAGCCATTTTTCGACGTTGCCAACAAAGTATGTTTTGTGTTTGCTGAGCCAGCAGAGATGCCTGTTCGAGAGGGGCTGAATTAATAAGTTCTGCCCGTTGTTGATCATGAACAAGCACTAAGGCTTGCCAGGTTTTCCTCTGCTGACTGTAATACTGAGCCCACTCCAAATGGTGCTGTCGGATAAGCAGGAGTTGTTGACTAGGGCACTGGGGGGCTTCAAGCAAATCGGTGATCATATGAATAGGATAGTAGTTGGATAGATGAAGTTATAGACCCTGTGTTTATGGGAGTTAATAAGTATTAGCTACAGTCGTCAACAATTATTTTCCGGTCTTATTCTGTCTACCACTTTGATACCAGTAGCATTGTATAAATTATAGTCGGGTAGCACTTAATTCGCTGAAAGAAACGGCCGTTAACATACCTCATGGGTATACTTACCGTCTTTCACTCCACCATGATTCGTTCATGTCAAGACCACATAATGGGTTAAACTTCCTCTTGGTATTTCTTAGCCCATAAGCTAGAAAGTTATACCTTTCCCGACCAACCCATTTCGGCAGACTTCGCCGCAGGTATAGCCCGAAAAGGCAGGCCAACAAGTAGGGCCACTAAGTTTAGGTCGTCTAACTTAGTGGCCTTAACTTTTGGGACCCAATGAACCACGTTGTTTTCGGCTAAGCCCGTGTGTCGATTACTGATCAGAACCTTGATAACAAACTCGATGCTCTCCAGCGCGCGGGTGTCGATTAGCTTTTCAGGATAAAATCACCGTCATCAGCACAAATCGTCCGGCGCTCGACCGGATGCTGACCAAACTCCGACTTGGTGACACGGTGATGGTAGCTCGCTTCACCCGGCTCGGCCGAAGCCGGGATTACCTGATCACACTGATGCGTGACTTTGTGCAGCAGGGTATTCGATTTCAGGCGCTGGATCTGGGCGTTGACTCCAGCACACCGGCAGGCAAACTGGTGCTCGACATCTTTGCCGCCCTGGCCGAGTATGATCGGGAGAGCATCAATGAACGTACCCGCGCAGGTAGGGAGCTGGCCAAAGAGAAAGGTACGCACATGGGCAGGCCCGCCGGCATTGATCCGGTGAAGCTCTTGAAGGTGCGTAGAGCGATGCAGGCTGGGTTGTCGGTGGCCGAGACGGTGAACCTGACCGAGATCAGTGAAACGTCGGTGAAGCGGTACAGGAAGTTGATTCTACAGAGTCAACAGTAAAATGGAATTTTAAACCGTAAATAACCGGGCAATGGATATAGTTTTTCAATCAGGAGAGTTTATTGCGAAAGAAAATGGCTGGATTGACTTTCTCCAGCAATTAACAGGGGCATTAATTGGTGCAGGCGTTGCTCTATTTACTTTTTATGAACAACTACAATTGAATAAAAAGGCAGAAGCAGCCAAAAGAGCGCAATTTGAAGAAGACAAGTTGAAATATCTTTCTGCATTACTCAATCAAGTAGTCGCTAATACAATTGATAATGTAAGGCATTTAGACAAATTCTTACATGAACTTTCTAAAGAACCTGTATACCTTCCTGATTTTGGTTTTGTTCCCAATCATCTCGTAGAAAGACTTCTCAAGACAGCCCATCACGAGGAATATTACCACGCCTACGTTAATGCTACAAGGGAAAAAGCCGACACCGACCCGGCTCATAAATTCATTGACATATTCGAAGCATTGAGTAATTATGAAGTAGGGATGAATAATATAATAACCTCTGTTTTGAAAGCGGCTGATAGAAATAATGAGCAGCAAAAAACGTATCAACAACAAGTAGTTGAGGTTGCCAAGTCATTAAGTGAGCTGGAAATAAGATTAGCTTCGGAAAATAGATTGGCGTTACGTGATTCTATAAGGGCACTTAAAAACGAATATTTCGAATTAAGAAGCGACGATTCGAATCTTTCTAAGTTTCCAGAAGTCTTCCTGGATCCAATACGTTCTATACTGGCTATTCCTGAGCATTATGAAGACCAAGAGATAATCGAAATTGTCCAAAAAGTTAATACAGCGAAAGGCACATATAACTCAATAATAAGTGCTGCTAACCAGTTGTCACACTACATTGAGTTTCATAAAAGCGAATTACACATAGCCACACAAAAAATCGTAGTGTCGGGTCGGGTCCTTAAAAACTACGGATTTCATGCTAGTGTGCGCGAGTAACTGTAGATGAAACCAAGTATTGAAATTTTTCGGGGCAGGTATTCCACTAAAAGTTGGTTTACGCATTGAAGTAATCAAACACATTGATCTGCTCGCGTCTCCTCCGCTCGCTGAGGTGCACGTACTGCATGGTGGTCTGAATCTTGGAATGGCCCATGTAGCCCTGAAGCGTCACCACATCGCCGCCCAGTTCGATGAAGTTGGTACCGAAGGTGTGCCGGGCGGTATGCGTACTGACTTTAGTGGTCCACCCCAGATGCTCGGCAATCTTTCGCAGTAGCCGATTGGTGTACTGCTCGGTGTATGTTTCGCAGATTTAGCCAGCGGTGGTAGTCACAAAGCGAATGGCAAGAGACACGTACCTGGCGAAAATCAAAAATGCCCCGCGAACAAACTGTCAGTGACAATTGGCTGCGGGGCATTCTTGTGGGCCAGCCTGGGCTCGAACCAGGGACTTACTGATTATGAGTCAGGCACTCTAACCAACTGAGTTACAAGCCCTTGTCAGAATAATCATTTATTCATGACGGTACAAAAATACAGCTTTCGACCGAAATAATGCCCACAGGGCTTAATTTTTCGTTTTTAAGGCAGTAACGACCTGTTACCTTTAGCCTATGGCCAACAAGAAGAAAATCCTTAACGACCCGGTCTACGGCTTCATCAGTATTCAATCGCCGTTACTCTTCGACCTGGTCGAACATCCACACTTTCAACGGCTTCGGCGTATCAAACAGCTCGGCCTATCCGAGTACGTGTATCCTGGTGCGTTACACACGCGCTTCCACCACGCGCTGGGAGCCATGCACCTGATGGGTCAGGCAACGAGTACCCTGTGCAGCAAAGGCAACCAGTTGTCGGAGGCCGAATGCGAGGCGGCGCAGATTGCCATTCTGCTCCACGACATTGGCCACGGGCCTTTTTCGCACGTACTGGAATGCTGCATCCTGGAAGACGTACCCCACGAAGCCATCTCCCTAATGCTGATGCACGACCTGAACCGACAGTTTGGCGGGGCCTTGTCGCTGGCAATCGAAATGTTTGAAGGCACGTACCACCGCCCTTTCTTCCACCAGCTCATCTCCAGTCAGTTAGATATGGATCGGATGGACTACCTCAACCGCGACTGTTTTTATACGGGCGTGGCCGAAGGAGCCATTGGCGCGGAACGCATCATTAAGATGCTCGACCTGGCCGACGACCAACTCGTGGTTGAGGATAAAGGCATTCTGAGCGTCGAGAATTTTCTGAACGCCCGACGGCTCATGTACTGGCAGGTTTACCTGCATAAAACGTCGATCTGCTGCGAGTCGATGCTCGTGCAGATCCTGCGGCGGGCGCGGTTCCTAGTCCGAAATGGAGAGCGGATCGATGCCCTGCCTGACTTTCTGATGTTCCTGCGCGAAAGCATCTCTTTCGATGAATTTCAGGCCAACCCCGCCTACTTGCAGGCCTTTACCCGGATTGATGACTACGATGTCTGGGCGTGCGTAAAAGCCTGGGCCACCCACCCCGACCTGGTACTGTCGAATTTGTGCCGCATGCTGCTCGACCGTCGTCTATTCAAAATCATTTTATCGACTGAGCCATTCCAGCCCGTTCTGGTAGAGGAGATGACGCAGCAGCTTCGACGCAAGGGGCTATCAGACGATGAGTTGTCTTACTTTTTGGTGGAAGGACAGGCCACCAATTCCGCCTACCTGCCAACGGGCGACTCGATCCGGATCAAATTCAAGAATGGGCTTGTCCGCGATATCGCCGACGCCTCTGATTTAGCCAATATCGGAGCGCTATCGACCATTGTCAGGCGGCACTACGTTTGCTGGGCCCGCGAACTGGATTGGGCACTTGCTAAGTGAGTTTACTGCTTACGATTTGCCGTTTCAGGTTGCGCTGCTACACGCCGGGATGGTGCGTAGACAGTGCAACCTGAAACGGCAAACCACAAACATCAAACTCATTTGCATACGGGAAACAATAAATTGAATTAAATGACCATTTATACGAATAGTGCAATTTGTTGGCTACCTTGCGGCCCTAAGGTCTACGTAGACGAAATCCTATTCCCCGGACTATATAACGCATATGGAGTTCACAGTCAGGCAAATAGCCGCTCTGCTTAACGGTGACGTTAGCGGCAATGACACGTTAATAGTCAGCCAGTTAGCTAAGATCGAAGAGGCATCAACAGGCAGTATTTCCTTTCTTTCCAACCTCAAATACGAGTCATTCCTCTACACTACGCAGGCGTCAGCCGTGATTGTAGACCGCTCGTTTACACCTCGTGAGCCTGTTTCTGCCACGCTTATTAAGGTCGAAAACTCGTATCTGGCATTTACCCAATTATTAGAAGAATACCATCGGCTCATCAGCTATGCGCGGGTTGGTATCGAGCAGCCATCCTTTATCCACGAGAGTAGCCAGATGGGTGAGCGGGGGTATCTGGGTGCGTTTGCCTACGTGGGAAAACAGTGCCGGATTGGGCAGAATGTGAAGATTTATCCGCACACCTACATTGGCGACAATGTTACCATCGGCGATAATTCGATCATTCATTCAGGCGCCAAACTGATTGATAATACGGTAGTTGGCAAAAATTGCATCATCCACCCCAACGCGGTCATTGGCTCAGACGGATTCGGATTTGCCCCTCAGGCCGACGGTACCTACAAGACCATTCCGCAGTTGGGCAATGTGATACTGGAAGACTACGTGAGTGTTGGCTCAAATACAACCATCGATTGCGCAACGATGGGGTCGACGGTCATCAGGCAGGGCGCTAAGCTCGACAACCTGATTCAGATTGGCCACAACGTAGAGATTGGCCGGAACACGGTCATCGCTGCCCAGACAGGCATTTCGGGCTCAACCCGCATCGGCGATAATTGCGTGATAGCAGGCCAGGTTGGCTTTGCCGGTCACCTCACCATCGCCAACGGCACCAAGGTAGGCGCTCAGTCGGGCGTTGGCAAGAACATTACCGAGGAAGGTATTTCGCTGAATGGATCGCACGCATTCCTGCTGCGCGACAACATGCGTTCGCAGGCTATTTTCCGCCGCCTGCCCGAATTGGAACGGCGGGTTAGTGACTTAGAAAAAAAAATTTAGTTTCAGGTGTCATGTTCCAGGTGTCAAGTGGCGCTGCTACATGAGCAATAAGTTGATTAGCGCAGCTTCTTGACACCTGACACCTGACAGCTGAAACTTTCAACTATGAATATTAAACAGCAGACCATTCAGAAAGCCGTTTCGGTATCGGGTGTCGGGTTGCATACAGGCGTATCGGCAACGATGACCTTTATGCCCGCACCAGCCAACCACGGGTATAAGTTTCAGCGTGTTGACCTGCCCGGTCAGCCAACTGTAGACGCCGACGTCGATTTCGTTGTCGACCTGTCGCGCGGTACTACGCTGGAACAAAACGGAGCGCGTATTCACACCGTTGAACACACCCTGGCTGCCCTTGTTGGCCTTCAGATCGACAATGTGCTGATCCAGCTCGATGGCCCGGAGCCACCGATCATGGACGGTTCGTCGATCAAGTTTGTGGAGGCCCTGCAATTTGCCGGTATCGAAGAACAGAACGCCGACCGCAAGTACTTCGAGATCACGGAGTTTGTGCATCACCGCAACCCCGAAAAAGACATCGAGATTGCGGCCCTGCCCCTAAACGACTACCGCCTGACGGTGATGGTCGATTACAATTCGCAGGTGATCAACAGCCAGCATGCGTCGCTTAACGACCTGACGCTGTTTTCACAGGAGATTGCATCGTGCCGTACGTTTGTATTTCTGCACGAACTGGAAGCCCTGTACAAGCAGAACCTGATTAAAGGCGGCGACCTGAGCAACGCCATTGTCATTGTAGACCGTGACGTAGATGAGGGCGAACTCGACCACCTGGCCGAGTTGCTCAATAAGCCACGGGTGGGTATCAACCGGCAGGCGGGCATACTGAACAACCTGCAGTTGCACTACCCCAACGAGATGGCCCGTCACAAGCTGCTCGATATGATTGGTGACCTGGCCCTGATTGGCCGGCCCATCAAAGCGCAGATTCTGGCCGCCCGTCCTGGCCATGCGGCCAACGTTGCCTTTGCCAAGAAGATCAAGGGGCTGATTCAGAAAAACGCGCAGAATCAGGTTCCTCAATACGACCCGAAGCAGCCACCCGTGCTCGACATCAACCGCATCACGCAGTTGCTGCCCCACCGGTACCCGTTCCAGATGATCGACAAAATCGTTGCCCTCGATGAGAACAGCGTGGTTGGCATCAAGAACGTGACTATGAACGAGCCGTATTTCCAGGGTCACTTTCCGGGCAATCCGGTCATGCCCGGTGTATTGCAGTTAGAAGCCATGGCGCAAACGGGTGGTATTCTGGTGCTGAGCACCGTACCCGACCCTGAGAACTACTGGCCTTACCTGATTGGCATTGAAAACTGCCGGTTCCGCCGCAACGTATTGCCCGGAGACACCGTAATCTTCCGTTGTGAGTTCAGCTCACCTATGAAGCGCGGTATTGTTAAGATGCAGGGACGTGGGTACGTGAATAATCAACTCGTTTGCGAAGCCGACATGATCGCGAGCCTAGTCAAGAAAAAATGATCCAACCATTAGCCTACGTCCACCCCGAAGCCAAAATTGCCCAAAATGTAGTCATCGAGCCTTTCGCTATTATTCATAAGGACGTTGAGATCAAAGAAGGCACTTGGATTGGCTCACACGCGGTGATCAATTCGGGGTCGCGAATCGGTCGTAACTGCAAGATCTATTCGGGCGCCGTTATTGCCGGTGTGCCGCAGGATCTGAAGTTCAACGGCGAAATAACTCAGGCCATCATCGGTGATAACACCACCATTCGCGAATACGCCACCATTAGCCGGGGAACAGAAGAGCACTGGCGCACCGAAATTGGCGCCAACTGCCTGATTATGGCCTACGCACACGTAGCCCACGATTGCCGGATTGGCGATCATTGCATCATTGTCAACAACGTGCAGATGGGCGGGCACGTCCACATGGGCGACTGGGCCATCATCGGTGGGTCAAGCTCAGTGCATCAGTTCGTAAAAGTTGGCCCCCACGCCATGGTATCGGGTGGGTCGCTGGTTCGGAAAGACGTTCCACCGTTTACCAAAGCCGCCCGCGAACCCCTTTCCTATGCTGGGATCAACTCAATTGGCCTACGCCGTCGGGGATACACCAACGAGCAGATCAACGAGATTCAGGAGATTTACAGGTACGTGTTCCTGCGTGGCTTCAACAATGCCGAAGCGATGAACCGCATCGAACTCGATATTCCAGCTACCGCCGAACGCGACGAAGTACTCAATTTCATCCGCAATTCAGAACGCGGCATTATGAAAGGCCCCAGCAGTGGAAGCGGGGAATAAGCCCGGCCCTCAGAGGTAGGCTGCGGGATTTTGAATCGGGGATTGGCGTCGTTGCTGAGGTGATACTTGACCTGGCGGAGCAGCCCCCGATTCGAAATCCGAGATGCCAAACCCGCCCACATCCGACCTATACATGACCATCAACGCTGAACAGATTGGGAAGAAATACCGCCGGGAATGGATTTTCCGCGGTGTTGACCTTACGCTGTCGGCGGGTTCGAGCTACACCTTCGTCGGCCCTAACGGAAGCGGTAAATCAACTTTATTACAAGTGCTGGCGGGCATGCAGCCGGCATCGGCGGGTAAGCTAACGTACCTGCTGAATGACAAGGCGCTTGACGAAGATGACTGGTTCCGGCACATCGTGCTGGCCGCCCCCTACCTCGAACTCATTGAAGAACTGACGCTGACGGAACTCCTCGACTTCCACCGTCGCTTCAAACCGTTCAGAAACGGAGCCACTTCGCTGGACCTAATCGAGCAGATGCAACTCAGCCACGCCCGCAACAAAGAGATCAAATTCTTCTCGTCGGGTATGAAGCAACGCGTAAAACTGGGCCTCGCGTTTTTCTCCGAAGCGCGAATCGTCCTTCTCGACGAGCCCACCTCCAACCTCGACCGACAGGGGGCAGCCTGGTATCATGAGCACGTCACCCAGCTCATTGCCCCGCCCACGCAACCACCCGTACTTCTGCTGATTGGCTCCAATCAACCCACTGAGTACGATTTCTGCCCCAATGTGCTGGACGTGATGCAGTGGAAACGGTAGCGCTGGCCGTGTTATTCCAGTCAATTGTTTCTGGCACTCCGAATCCGATCGCCACGTGTTGTGCAGGCTCGGAATAGTTTTTGTAGCTTTAGGTAAGGCTTTCCCCTACCCTGCCGCTATGCGTTTTCTTCTACTCTTCCTAGTCGTTCTGGCAACGTACCTGCCCGCTAGATCGGCTCCCGCTGGCTTGTTTTCGGGCGAATCCACCGAAACGTCGGCCCGGCCGGGTGCATCCACGCCGGGTATCGTGTTTGTAGAGAACAGGGGGCAATGGGCGACCGATATTCTGTTTAGGGCAGATCTGCCGGGCGGATTCCTGTTCCTGAAAAAGAGCGGCCTGCACTACGTTTTTTACGAGGCAAAAGAGATTGCCCGCCGCCATGCAGCCCCCATTGCTACGGCGCCGGTATTACCCACCGTTCGGGCACACGGCGTTGGTGTAACCATGCTGCATCCTAATGGAGCCAGTCGGATAGAAGGCATCAACCCGGTAGGTACGTCGTTTAGTTACTTTACCGGTTCAAATCCGGCTCAGTGGGCGGGTGGCGTTCGGGGGTTTCCGGAAGTGATGTACCACGACGTATACCCGGGCATCAATTTCAGGATTTACGCCTACTACCAGACATTGAAATACGAATTTGTGGTGCAGCCGGGGGCCAATCCCGCCCTGATTCAACTGGCCTACTCGGGAGCCGATCAACTGTCGCTGACAGAAAACCGACTTCTTGTTCAAACATCGGTCAACGAGTTTCGTGAAAATGCCCCTTTCAGCTTTGTTACCCGAGCCGATAAAGCCACCGAAGTAGTTACCCGCTGGGCGCTAACTGGCCAGGTAGCCCACTTCGATTTTCCGAACGGATACGACAACACCCAGCCCCTTACGATTGATCCCGAACTGGTTTTTACCACCTTTTCCGGTTCACAGGCCGACAATTTTGGGCATACCGCCACCTATGATGGGGAGGGGAATACCTACGTAGCCGGGTCGGTTTGGGGCACAGGTTTCCCGGCCACGACGGGGGCTTTTCAGGTTAATTATGCCGGGCAAACAGACATCGGTATCATGAAATTTTCGGCCGATGGGTCTCGGCTGATCTATGCCGTGAACCTGGGGGGCAACGGAGCCGACCTGCCGCATAGCGCCGTGGTAAACAGCAAAGGTGAACTGGTTGTGATGGGCAGTACAGCCTCAGCTGATTTTCCGACGTCGGCGGGGGCATACCAGCGTACCCTCACCTCTGTGCGTGGGGGTGGTGCCTCTGTCTACGGCGGGTACCTCGACTATTTCCTCGCCAGTGACCTGTGTATCATCCGGCTCGGCGCAGACGGTAAAACACTGGTCAGCGGTACGTACCTGGGTGGCTCGGGCAACGACGGCCTCAACCTGTTTACGCCCCCGTCGGCGCATATCCGCAACTACTCCGACGAGTTCCGGGGTGAAGTCATCGTGGATGCGGCCGACGATATTTATGTAGCCAGCACCAGTCAGTCGGCCGATTTTCCCGTGACTGATGGCTCCCGGCTGGCCGGTTATTCCGACGGCGTGGTCTGTCGCCTCTCGGCCGACCTCGCTCAACTCCGCTGGTCGACCCGCATTGCCGGTAACGATGTCGACGAAGCACACGGGCTACGCCTGTCGCCCGACGGTACGATCTATGTCTGTGGCAGCACATACAGCAGTAATCTGGGCACAACCGGCAGCCTGCAACCCCGCCTCGCTGGCCTGAACGACGGTTACCTGGCCCGGCTGACCAATGGCCGTATCACGGCCCTAACGTACCTAGGTACGTCCTTCTCCGACGTAGCCGACCTGGTCGATATTGGCCCCGATAACATCCCGCACGTGCTGGGGCTTACCCGCGGGCCCTACCCGGTATCGGCGGCGGTGTACAGTAATGCGCGAAGCGGTCAGTTTGTCCATGCTCTTTCGCCCGATCTGAGCCAAACCATTTTTTCGACTGTGATCGGTACAGGGCGGGCGTTGCAGGCCAACGGATCGGTAACCGGCCCCGACATTGCCCCAACGGCCTTTCTGGTCAACTCCTGCGGAAACATTTACATTGCGGGCTGGGGCGGCGTGGTCAACTACCGCAATAACTACAACGCGTTCAGCACCACGGCAGGCATGCCCGTTACGCCCGACGCTTACCAGTCGGTCACCAGCGCCAGTAATTTCTGGATCGGTGTGCTGGAGCGAGGGGCCAAATCGCTGCTCTATGGCACTTTTATGGGTGATACCCGGCCTGCCAATGCCGTCACAAACGATGGCGATCACGTTGACGGCGGTACCTGCCGATTCGATAAAGACGGCACCATTTATCACGCCGCCTGCAGTTGCCGCACCAATCTGTTTCCGGCTACATCTACAGCCTGGTCGAAAACGCGCGGGAATTCGAGCTGCAACAACATCGCCTTCAAATTTGACACCGATAAACTGAAAGCGACGTTCGACACTTACGCAGGCACCCGCAAGAACGTTGTTGAAGGCTGCGCTCCCCTGACACTGAACTTCCAGAATACCAGCATCGGCGGGCGGCAGTACGACTGGCAGATCGTGGGCAAAGTACAATCAACCGACCCGCGGGCAACGACGTATACCTTTGATAAGCCCGGCGATTATGTGGTTCGGCTTCGGGCCTACAATCCACTGAACTGCAAACTGGTCGACTCCACACAGCAGGTGATAAAGGTCTATCCGTCGAATTTCCGGGTTAGTAAAGATACTATGCTTTGTGCCGACCGGCCCGTATCGCTCACGGCGCAGGGGGGCGTTACGTACCTGTGGTCGCCAGCCGCAGGATTAACCAACCCCGCCTCGGCCAGCATTCTGGTAGCGACTAAAACCACCACGACGTACAGCGTCTCGATTACGAATGAATATGGCTGCTCAGTAAACCGAACCGTAACGGTTAGCGCTGATAACACGTTTATCCCCACCATTCAGGTAGACGCCTCGCCCGACTGCGGCAAGCCTACCCGGCTGACATTCACCAACGCAACCGTGGGGGCCAACCAGTTTTTGTGGGTTATGGGCAACGGCGATACGCTCCGCACGCGGGTGCCGGAGAATTACCGGTATCCGCGCTCAGGTACGTATGAAATCAAAGTAACTGCCATCAAAAACGACTGTTCGTTGTCGCTGAACTACCCGATCATCTACGAGGACTTCAGCCAGATTCCGAATACGATCACAGCCAACGAAGACGGCAAAAATGATGTATTCGACGTAGGCTTTCCGGGGGCTAAACTGGCTATTTATAACCGCTGGGGGCAACTGCTCTACAAATCAGACAATTACGGCAATGACTGGGGCCGCAAAACGCCCCACGGCACTTATTTTTACCTACTCACCACACCCGGCGGCAGTCAGTGTAAAGGCTGGATAGAGGTGTTGGAGTAGGTTTCAGGTTTCAAGTGCGCTGCCAATCAACCTGATGATGACTAAGCAACATAATCGAAACTTGGAACCTGAAACTTGACCTTATATTTGTATGATAAACACACAAACACGTATGAAACTCGTTGCAACACTGGCCCTTATGCTGGGTCTTGCCATCGGCGCATCAGCGCAGGATTCCTTTCACGGCAAAAAAATAACGGAGAAAGGTGCGGTTCCAGCGGCGCAGCTAGCCGCCAAAATGGCTGACAAAAAAGAGATGCCGGCCAAGGTTGAAGGCACCGTTGAATCAGTCTGCAAAGTGAAAGGCTGCTGGATGAAGGTCAACACCGCCGACGGACAGACTATGCGCGTATCCTTCAAAGACTACGGCTTCTTTGTTCCGAAAGACATCGTTGGTAAGACGGTAGTCATGCAGGGCACTGCTGTACAAAGCATTACACCTGTCGATGAGCTTCGTCACTACGCTGAAGATGCCGGTAAGAGCAAGGAAGAAATCGCGAAAATCACCGAACCCGAAAAGGCGCTCACGTTTGTGGCCGACGGCGTGATTGTTAAAAAATAATAAACCGGTTCCAACGACCATTTCGGGGTTCGGGTCATGTAAAGCGTAGTCCATGAAGCCACTGGCGGCATCGGCTGCGCTTTTTTAGTGCTAATCCCGAATGTTATGAACCACTCACGCAAGTCAATCGCTGCCTTTCTTGTAGCAGCCTTACCGCTGGCCTATGCCTGCAAAACAGCCGACGTATCTCCAACCAACCGCATAACCTTACAAGCGTATCAATCAGGCCGCGTTCAGAATGACATTACCGTCCGCGCCGACTCGGTGAACGACAGCCGCTGTCCGGAAGGAGTTGTCTGTATTTGGGGCGGTAACGCAGTAGTACGGGCAACGCTCTCAAAAGCGGCGGAACAAAAGCAGGTACGTCTGGTGCTTGGTCCTGATCCAACGGTGGGTTACCCGCAACGGGCCGATTCAACGGGTGTTGTTTTCGCGGGTACTACATACAAAGTAATCCTGCGCGATGTTACCCCGTACCCATCGTTTACGAAGCCAAGCCAGTCGCCGACGCAGGCCATCATCGAAGTATCAAAATTATAATCGCGTTGTCGCCTGTCATTTCTGCTTCTATCGCACACCATGAAACTCACTTCGGCCTTTCTGCTTGTCATTCTCACCATAGCCTACGCCTGCAAACAGGCCGATTCGGTAGCGCCGTTGCCTGCCGGTTTTGTGGCCTTACAACCAGGTCGTCAGGTGATGACGCCAGCAGGGCCAACCGTCATTGCCGACACGGTCTATATATCGATTTGTCCCAAGGATGCAGCCTGTTTCGTTGCGGATAACGTAATGGCGTCAGTGCGAGTAATCCAGAATCAGGAAAGTAAGTCGGTGTGGTTATTTGCCGGGTTTGGCGCCTGGTCCGGGCGTACCGGCAACCGGAGCGATTCAACGAGTGTCCGGTTAGGCGACCAACTCTACAAGGTAATTTTGAGGGGGCAATACACGGGCGAAACTGACAAAGGTGTTACGGGTAGGGCTATCCTTCAAGTTGCTCCCCTCTGACGACAGAAGGATTTACATTATTCCCTATCTTCAAGGCCGTAACCCATTGGGTTGCGGTTTTTTGTACCCACAAATCAACTTCATGAGCCGTCATTACTTGTCTCTACTGCTGGGGCTTTACCTTGGCACGTCTACATTAGTCGCACAACCTACCGCTACAACAAACGCGCCGACCCGTACCCTGCTTCATTGCGGTACGCTGTTTGCCGGCACCGGCAATGATCTGCAACGCGAAATGACGATTGTGGTAGAAGGCAACAAAATCGCCGCCGTTCAGCGGGGCTATGCTACCCCAACCAGCCAGGATCGGGTAATTGATCTGAAAAACAAAACGGTACTGCCCGGCCTCATCGATATGCACGTGCATATGGAAACCGAAACCCGGCGCGGTGGTGCCAGTGACCGCTTCACCCAGAACGTACCTGATATGGCCTTCCAGGCTGCTAAATACGCCAAAACAACGTTGATGGCCGGTTTTACAACCGTACGGGATCTGGGAGGCACAGGCATCAACGTTGCCCTGCGCAACGCCATCAACCGGGGTATTACCGACGGACCACGTATTCTGACGGTCGGCAAATCGATTGCCACTACCGGTGGCCATGCCGATCCAACAAACGGTTTTCGCCGCGATCTCATGGGCGATCCGGGTCCGATGGACGGCGTGATCAACGGGCCCGATGAAGCGCGAAAGGCCGTACGCCAGCGGTACAAAGAAGGGGCTGACCTGATCAAAATCACGGCTACCGGCGGGGTACTCAGCAACGCCAAAGACGGCCAGGGGCCACAGTTCAACGATGAAGAGCTGAAAGCCATTGTAGAAACCGCGAAAGATTATGGCTACGCCGTTGCCGCCCACGCCCACGGTGCTGAAGGCATCAAGCGCGCCATTCGAGCCGGGGTGCAAACAATCGAACATGGCACTTACATGGACGACGAAGCCATTGCCCTCTTCAAAAAGTATGGCACCTATTTCGTGCCCACTATCATTGCGGGAAAAACCGTAGCCGACTCAGCCCGGATGTTTGGCTATTACCCCGCCCTGGTAACCCCCAAAGCCCTGGCCATTGGCCCGAAGATCCAGGCCACCTTTGCCAAAGCCTACAAGGCCGGCGTGAATATCGCCTTCGGTACCGACGCGGGCGTGTATGTGCACGGCTACAACGCCAAAGAGTTTGAATACATGGTTGAGGCGGGTATGCCACCAGTCGAAGCCATCCGTACGGCGCTGATGACAAATGCCAAACTGCTGGGGATGGATACGCAGATCGGCTCGATCGAAGCGGGTAAATTCGCCGATATCATCGCCGTTGATGAGAACCCCATTCAAAATATCAAGACCCTGCAAAGCGTCCGCTTCGTAATGAAAGACGGCAAACAATACAAATAGTCAGTTGCTCTGCTTCCATCAAGCTCCGCCGCCATGACCGAAAACTCTACCCTGCAGCCCGATGAACAGGAAAAGCTCCGGGAACTGACTACTCAAAGCTGGAACCTCGAACTGGCTATTTCGGGCGTTGCCATGTTTGCCATCCTGCAGCTACCCGACCTGCTCGATTCGGCCTTTGCTAGTCTGCGATACAATTTTCTGCTCAATGCCAAGGGATTAGCCAGTTTACTACCACCGTTGGCCTACAGTATGATCCGAACGGCTCTGAACATCCTGTTTGTGGCGTTTTTGGTCAACTTCGTCATGCGGGCGTTTTGGGTGGGGCTGGTCGGGTTGCTGGCCGTGTACCCGTCGGGTATACACTACGACCGCATGCCGTTCTCCACTCCCGAGATTCAGCAACGTATGGCCAACGAACTGGGGCCCCTCGACCGGTATATTCTCTGGCTCGACAAGCGGTGCAACATCGTATTCGCCCTTGCCTTTCAGTTTGTTTTTTTTCTGATCGTGGTTAGTCTGCTCTACGTACTAAGTCTGGCATTTTACTTGATTGTGCAGCCCAACGTACCTCCGGCTGTTTGGCAAAACATCAAAATTGGTATAGGCGTTGTGGTGGGCCTATTCTACGTTGCCATTATTGTGCTGAATCTGAAAAAGGTAAAAGAATCGCCGACAGGTGCCCGCTTGTATTACCTGCTGACAAGAACCACTCAGTTCTTCATGAAGATCCTCATGATGGGTATGTACCGGCACTCGTCTTACGTGACGAATACCTTCTACAGCCACATTCCTCAGAAACGCTTTACCCGTACGGCTCTCTTCTTCATGCTGGCGTTTTTCGTCGCGTTTTTCATCGAATACATCTCTGATCAAAGCCGCAACGACCCACGTATTTCCTTATTCAACAGCCGTCACCTCTACAGCGCCCGCGTAGATAGCCTGTTTGTAGATCCTGGTGCCTACGACAATCAGCGCCCTGAAGGTGAGTACGTTAATGTAGCGTCTATTCAGGCTGACGTAATCCGAGAACCGTATCTACGGCTGTTTATTGCGTACCCTAAAGCCCTCGACACACTGCTGATGGCCCTGGCCAAAGAACCCGTCGGGCTCGATACATTACCAAGGCTGGAGCGACGCCAGCAGCGCGGAATCTGGAGCAGTCAGCAGATTAATCAGTTCATCCAGCTAACTGTCAACGACTCGGTGATTCCCCGGCCCGGTCTATTATTTGGGCAGGCGGGTACGTTGCAGCAACGCGGGTGGCAAACGGTATTAGTGCCGGGTAATCTCGTTACGGGCCGTAACCTGCTTCGGGTTGGCATAAAACGCCCGAAGCAGGCGAACGCCGACGAATTAATCGCCATTCCATTCTGGTACGTACCTGAGCAGTAGCTGTATGTGCCAAGTCTCATGTGCTCCGCTAACCAGCCAGTGAGCGCCCCAGCGAAGCACATGAACCCTAAACCGCAGCGGCAGACCGCTCGATACGTCATAGTAAATCCACTGGTAACACTGCTTTCGACGGCATGAATATCATTTCCCCCGGTACATTCCGCTGGCGAATGGTTGCGCTTCTTTTTATCGCAACAACCATTAATTACATCGACAGACAGGTTTTGTCCTTTACCATGACCGACGAGCTTTTTCGAAAGCAAATGCTCGGACTAGGCCCAACGGATATCCTGACCCAGGAACGCATCGACGAATTTCGCGTAGAATACAGCAAAGTCGATTCAGCGTTTAAGTTTGCCTATGCCATTGGCCTGTTGGCAATGGGTTGGCTGATCGACCGCATTGGCACCCGGCGTGGCTTTTCGCTCGGCATTCTGGTCTGGAGCGTGGCCGCCGCCGGTACGTCGCTGATTCAGAGCCTATCGGGGCTCACGCTGGCGCGTGTCACACTTGGGCTTGGTGAAGCGGCCAACTTTCCGGCGGCCATCAAAACGGTATCGGAGTGGTTTCCCCGGCGCGAGCGCTCCTACGCAAATGGCATTTTCAACGCTGGCACCAACGTAGGCATTATTCTTACCGCCCTAGTTGTGCCTTCCCTGATTCTGAATTTTGGCTGGCGTAGTTCGTTTTTAGTTACGGGGCTCCTGGGATTCGGTCTGCTGATTTTATGGTGGTTCACTTACAGCAAACCGCAAAAAAACAACCGGGTTACGCCGGCAGAACTAGCTTATATTCAGAGCGATGCCGCTAACGAACCGCCCCTACGGGTGTCGTGGCTCCGGTTACTGTCGTTTAAGCAAACCTGGGCCTACGCCATTGGCAAATTCCTGGCCGATCCCATCTGGTGGTTCTACATGGCCTGGCTGCCCGACTTTTTCAATTCAAACGACGCACTCGATCAGCAACTCGACCTTAAATCTTTCGGCGTTCCTTTCCTGATCATCTACGTAGTTTCCGACGCGGGCAGCATTTTCTTTGGCTGGTTGGGTACCCAACTCATGAATTCGGGCTGGTCGGCCAACCGGGCCCGCAAGACGACCATGCTTATCTGTGCGCTCTGCGTAGTACCAATCGTATACGCCTCTGAGACAAACAGCCTGGTAGTTGCCATTGCGCTCATCTCCCTGGCCACGGCAGCCCATCAGGGTTGGTCAGCCAACATGTATACGTTTGCATCAGACTTATTTCCGAAGAACGTAACGGCGTCGGTGACCAGTATTGGCAGCATGTTTGGGGCCGTGGGCGGTATTCTGCTGGCCCGTTACTCAGGCGATATAATTAACACTGTTGGGTATCAACCGTTATTCATTATGGCAGGTTGTACGTACCTGCTGGCCCTACTGCTGATTCACCTCGTACTGCCTCGCCTGGAGCCTGTTTCAGACGAAGAACTCGCCCCTGATTTTACAATGGCGCGATAACTTAGCCTGTTTTTCTACTCAATTTACAAGTAATCAATCACCTATAGGCGCATATATGCGCCGTAGACTTAATTTTAGCTTATTATTAACAGACCTGTTGAACAGGCATGTCTGCTGCCCCTTATTTTGCCCCATGAATCAACTCCCATCGTCTGTCATCACCGCCGTCGGCACACCCGCCGCAGCACTCCCCGAACGAGTTCTTCAATTTGGTACAGGCGTATTGCTACGCGGTCTGGTCGATTTCCTGATCGACAAAGCCAACAAACAGAACGTATTTAATGGCTCGGTAGTCGTTGTAAAATCGACCGGAAATGATGTCAGTGAATTTGCCCAGCAAGACAACCGCTATTCTGTGTGGGTACGTGGTGTTCAGAACGGGCAAACGGTGGAAGAACAAACGGTTGTAACGGCGATCAGCCGGGTGCTGGCCGCCCAAACGCAGTGGGAAGACGTGCTGGCGCTGGCTCGTAAACCATCGCTTCAGGTAGTGGTGTCCAATACAACCGAAGTAGGCCTGCAGTATGTGGAAGAAAGCATTTTTCAGACACCACCGAAGTCATTTCCGGCGAAGCTGACGGCTTTTCTGTACGAGCGATTCAAAGGGGCGGGTGGCTCGCGCAAGATGGGTTTGGTAGTTGTGCCAACCGAACTGTTACCTGACAATGGGCTGCGCCTGCGGGATGCCGTTGAACGCACCGCCCAACACAATGAGTTGGGTAAGCTCTTCATGAAATGGCTTAAATTCCACGTCCGTTTTTGTAACTCGCTGGTCGACCGGATTGTGACGGGCAAACCGGACGAAGAAGCAACGGCCCTATTCGAGCAAAAAGCAGGCTATACCGACACCCTCCTGACGGCCACCGAGCCTTACTATTTCTGGGCCATTGAAGGAGACGACCGGGTACGGAAAGTGCTCTCTTTTGCTGAGGTTAGCCCAACGCACCTGGTTATCGACGAAGATATCAGTTTCTACCGCGAGCGTAAACTTCGGCTCCTTAATGGTGCCCACACGTTTATGACGCCACTCAGCTATTTATTGGGCAACGTAACGGTAGAAGATTCGATGAACCACCCGCTGATGGGGCCGCTCGTGACAGACCTGATGCTGAAAGACATTGCCCCCAGCGTACCCACCGATCTGGCTGGCGATGATGGTGCCGCCGCCGTCATGCAATTTGGTCAGGAGGTGCTTGATCGGTTTAGAAATCCGTTCAACGAGCACTTTCTGTTGAATATCACCTTACAGCAATCGGCCAAGATGCAGGTACGTAACGTACCCACGCTGCAGCGACTGGCCGAGGCTGGTGCGATTCCAGACCGGATGGCGCTTTGCTTCGCCGCTTTTTTGCTCTTTATGCGCGCTAACCGCCAAACCGAGGACGGTGAGTATATTGGTGAAATTCTGGTACCCGGTGGCGAACTCGTGTACCCGATTCGCGATGCACAGGCAGCTTATTTTTACGAAAAGTGGCAAGCCGTAAAATCAGGTGACAGCCAATCGGTTGCCGATTTTGTGCAGACCATTTTGGCCGACAAGAACGTATGGCAAGCCGACCTGACCACGTTGCCCGGCTTTGCCGATAAGGTGACAACGTACCTAACCACAATGCTCACGAAGGGAGTTGAGGCAGCCGTGAAACTGGTTTAAATCCGAACTGGCTGCTTGCTTGCGCAACGTTATGCGCAAGCAACACTTACGTCAGAAAGCGGCTTTTCAGCTCAGGCGTCGGCAGCATACAGGCATCTTGCCGACCAAAGAAGCGATACCGGTTTTGGGCAATAAGCGTATAGACGGCGTCGCGGACAACTCTCGGAAAGAACACCAGTGGGTAAAGCAGTTGCCAGCCCCCGCCAAGATCGCGCATGACCAGCAACCCCGCCGTTGATTTGGTATAGGCTGTCTTGTTCCGGATGTAAACGAACGTATCGAAATCGTGGGTACGTAGCCCATGCGCTTTAAGCAAGGCCTGACCGCTGGCTGACTGTAAGGCGGCAAACGTGAACCGCACCGCCGGATCGTGGCGGATTACAAATTGCACCAGGCCGTTACAGAGGTTACAAACGCCATCGAAGAGGACTGTCATTGATCAACAAGCGTTTGCTGGTGCCTAATAGTCAACTTCTAGGCCTAATGCCTGCCGGAGCTTATGTAGCGCCGGGTTCTTTTCAGCCAGGTAGTTGAATTTATCTTGGGGGGAATAGATCAGCTTCTTTACCTCAACCATCACTACCGCGTGCTCAATCTGAAGTTGCCAGTTCTGAAGGGTCTGTCGCAGGTAAGCCAGCAGATCGGGCAGCATACCGGCAAAGAGGTCTTCCTGAATGTGATTGTCGAGGTTCAGGGTGATAGTGGTGCCATCCAGCGTAAAATCGCGGTTCAGAATGATTTGTTCGCTGGCATTGTCGGTCTGTTGGCGACGTTGAGCGGCAAACGTTTTCCAGGCAGTCTGTAGGGCCACCATTGTAAATGGCTGGCTGGGGCGCTCACCGGCAGCAATCGTCACTTCGGTTTCCACAGCCTGTGGCTTGGCGCCAATACCCACTGTCGACCGTAGCCGACTTGTGGCCGGTAACGGCGTTCCGGCGGCGGGAGCCGCCGTACGGGGCGGAAGCGGCAGCACTGCCGGACGAGCCGCCGCTGCACGGGCCGCTGGCTGCGGCTGGTAATTTGCAGGCGGCTCGCTGGTAAACGTCGGCAGTTCAGCAGCTACCGGAGTTGGTGCAGGCGTTTCAGGTACGTCGGTCGGAGCAGACGTGCCTTGCTCAGGCTGCGGATTGGTCGCTAGGCCGTTACCCGACTGAGGCTGGCCGTTTTTTTTTTCGGCGATCTGTTCAGTACTGATCGCAATGCCATTGGTAGCCGAACCTGATGCCCGGTTCATACCTGTCGGCTCAGCTACTAATTCGGGCATCGCCTCCCAATTCAACAGGTCGCGCAGGCTGGCGAGCTTCATCAGGCACAGTTCAACGTGGAGGCGCTGATCTTTGGCCTGCTTGAAATTCATATCGCACTGCCCACCAATGCTCAGTCCCGACAACAGGAACGACAAGGGCGACTGGGCTGCCTGCGTCAGGTACAACTGCTGCACCCGCTCGGTTACCTGAAGCAACTGCACCGTGGCGGCGTCTTTGCAGACCAGCAGATCGCGGAAATGGCGATTCAGGCCAACTACAAACTGGTGCGCATCAAATCCTTTGCGCAGAATTTCGTCGAGCACCAGTAGCGTCTGCGGCAGGTTACCCTGCAACAGTAGATCGGTGAGCCGGAAGTAATAATCATAGTCAAGAATGTGCAGGTTGTCGAGTACTTCCCGGTAACGTAGCGTTCTGTCGGTCGAGAACGTCACATTCAGGTCAAACATCGACAGCGCATCACGCAGGCCACCATCGGCTTTTTGAGCGATCAGCTCCAGCGATTCGCCATCGGCCGTAACGCCTTCTTTCCGGGCAATGTCGGCCAAGTGCGCGGCCATGTCGGCGGTCTTGATCCGGTTGAAATCGAAGATCTGACAGCGCGACAAAATCGTGGGCAGGATCTTGTGCTTCTCAGTCGTTGCCAGAATGAAAATGGCGTACGTAGGCGGTTCTTCCAGCGTTTTCAGAAACGCATTGAAAGCCGCCGCCGAGAGCATGTGCACCTCATCAATAATATAAATCTTGTATTTCCCCGACTGCGGCGGATAACGTACCTGATCGATCAGGTTACGGATGTCATCTACCGAGTTGTTGGAGGCCGCATCGAGTTCGTGAATATTGAACGAAGCGTTCTGATTAAAGCTAACGCACGACTCGCACTGATCGCAGGCTTCTGAATCAGGCGTTAGATTGGTGCAGTTGATTGTTTTCGCGAGAATCCGGGCGCAGGTGGTTTTACCAACGCCCCGCGGCCCGCAAAACAAAAACGCCGAGGCCAACTGATTGGTCCTGATCGCGTTCTTGAGTGTGGTGGTAATATGCCCCTGACCAACAACGGTGTCGAACGTTGCGGGGCGGTATTTCCGGGCCGAAACCACAAAATTATCCATACTCAAAGATAGGGGAAAGCCCCCTAACCCCAAAGCCTAATCTATCCCCCACCCGTCAGTTCGGTTCTCTTTCAGCGTATGGCTACACCGCCGGCAGGTAGATCGTAAAGACGGCCCCCTGCCCCTGTTGGCTGCTGGCCGTTACGGCGCCGCCGTGATTCTCAACCACTTTCTGCACAATAGCCAGGCCAATACCCGTACCCTCATATTGACTACGCCCGTGCAGACGCTGAAACACCTGAAAAATGCGGTCTGTATATTTCTGGTCAAACCCGATTCCGTTGTCGACCAATGTAATGCACTCGTAAAAAGCTGCTTTTTGAACAGGTAGTACATCGTCGGGCAGATTAGCTGCGGCTACCCGATGTCCCGACAAACTGATGACGGGTAATCGCTCGTTTGACCTGAACTTGAGCGCATTGGAAAGTAAATTTTGAAGCAATTGACGGAGTTGCATTTCATCGCCATATACCGTTGGCAACTCACCCACCTGCACCACGGCCTCAGTTTCCTGAATTGTCAGGTCCAGGTCGTCGAGCACTCGCGTAGCTACCGCCTGTATCGACACCAGTTGAGCATCATCGCGCCGCGAGGCTAACCGTGAGTAAGCCAGGATGTCACGAATCAGCCCCGACATTCGGTTGGCGGCGATCTGCATTCTTACAATCAGGTCAATACCGTCGAGTCCTACCAGGCTGCCATACCGGGTTTGCAGCACATCACCGAACGACTGAATCTTGCGTAGCGGCTCCTGCAAATCATGGCTGGCTACGTAAGCAAACTGCTCGAGATTGGCGTTAGAGCGTTTCAGATCGGCAATCGTGTTTTCGAGCTGTTGCTGAAGCTGCTTCAGGGCGGTATAATCCGTGAATGTCACCAGCACCGCGTCGTTCATTTTGGTTACCATCAGATCGAGCCACACATCGATACCATCACCTTCATAGTGGAAATCGAAGCGCTTGGTTACGCCCGTCAGATAGGCTTCCCTGTAATGTGCGAATAGCCCGTTTGTCAGGTAATCAGGTAACCAACGGCTGGCCAGGTCCCCAATAATCGTAGCGGACTCCTGACCCACATAGGCGCCTAGTTGCTTGTTGGCTACTTTGAATCGAAAATCGACCAGTTCTCCCGTTTCATTCAGTACGGGTGACATGAGGGATATTCCCGTTTGTGAGGTGTCGATAACCGTACTTAGCTCTTCAGAAGCCGCCTCAACCGCCTTGGTGGCCCGTTTGAGGGCTGAGATATCTGAGAACGTCACCACGAAGCCATCGCCCAGTTTCTGGGTCGAGATACTAAGCCAGAAATCCAGGCCATCGTGGTTATAGTATACTTCAGTGCTCCCCGGCTGGCCAGATTCAGTCGTTTGCACATACAGGTCAAACAGACCGGTTTCCCAATTCCCCGGAAACATATCGTACAGTCGTTTGCCCAGCAGAGACTCAACCGGTAAACCTATAATTGACTCGCAGGCCTTGTTGACCACTACAAAGCGGAAGTCGACGATTGCCTGCTGCCGGGCCGGGTCCCGAATTGCTTCGAAAGCCATAATACCACTCTCTGACCCGTCGAGTACACTGTTGAGCAATTCCGTTTGCTGACGGGTCTTCACGGCCTGTTGTTCAACCACTTGTTGCGCCTGCTTAAGCAACGTGTAGTCGGTAAACGTAACCAGCACATCATTCTCGACGCGTCGGCTTTGCACATCGAACCAGACATCGAAACCGTCAACGTTGTAGTTGATATCCGCCCGAAGTTCTTCACCAGTCAGGTACGTCCGCCGGTACTGATCGAAGAGACCGGTTTCGCGGTAGCTGGTAAACCAGTCAGAAGCTACGGCTCCCGTTAGCGTTTCCGGTGTTTGTCCCACCAGGGCGGCCACCATCCGGTTGATCGTTTTGAAGCGAAAATCGATGATCTCATCCCCTGCCTCATTGAGGATCGGGCTGAAAACGAAGATGCCCGTTTGCGCATGATCGATGACCGACTGCAGGTTTCGGGCAGCTTCTTCAATTGTTTCGCGGGCCAGCCGGGCTTCAGTCGTATTGGTCGAAGTAATGACCAGGTAGCTCTCATGCCGGGAAACTGACAATTCAAACCATCCCCGCCGATCGGAATCGCCGTAGTACACCTCACTTTTGCGGGGTATCCCATCGGCCAGGGTAGCGCAGTACAGGTCGAACACACCGGCGCGCTTGTATTCAGGGTACACCTCGCCCAGGCTCTGACCAATGACCGCTTTCACATTCACGTTTGTCAGGTCGCCGAAGGCCTGATTAGCGGCAACAATCACATAGTCGTTGGGCTGTTGATCAGCCGTGTAAACCGGCTGAATTAGGAGCGTACCATTCTGCGACCCTTCGAGCATCGCCTGCATCTGAGTAGCCTGTTCCTGGATGGCTTTAGCCGCTTGAATCTGGTCCGACACATCGCGGGCTACACTTAAGATACCCCCGTTCATGGACTGGTGCGTAATTGTGTACCAGCCATTCAAGACGTCGTTGAACTGCGTATAAGTCTGAGAGACACCCGTCTCCAGCACTTCGGCCAGCAGCCAGAAGTGTTTCGCAAAGTAAGCTGGCCGCACCTGAGTGTCGTCGAGGAACAGCGCACCCGGTTCAAGCTTGTAGTTCGTTAGTGTCGACTGGGTACGAATAACCCCATTGACGTAAATAAACTGAAAGTTGACCAGCTCGCCACTGGGACTGTACATGGGCTTTAACCAGGAGATTCCTTCTGGCAAAACATCCAACAGTGCCGCTAAAGACAGATCGTTGGTTTGATCAGTGAGCATCAATAAAAAGTAACAAACTATGAATGGTGTAGCACACCTACAAAGGTAAGTAGGCCTGGTATAACCCGACCAATTGTGGCCTGTCCGTCATCGATATTTTAAACGCTGGTATGGGTTCGCTACCTTTGATAATCCAAAAATACAACGTATGCGTACCAAACTTTATCAACTCACAACGAGTGTTCTGCTATTTATTTTAGTGCTTGGCAGTTTTACTCCCACTCTTGCTCAACTTGTTACCACCCAGCCTGCCTTTCCGACTGCTGACCGTGAGGTAACCATAATCATTGATCTGAAACAGGCTAAAGATGGTCGGGCAGCGGGTTTGCTCGGAAAAACAACCGACATCTACTTCTGGTCGGGCGCTGGCCGTACCGAAACAGGCAACGCGTTTGAGTTCACCCCTACAGGACAAACGAATTTTAATGCGCCCTTCGCACCGGGCACCATGACCTCGCTGGGTAATGACCGCTGGCAGATCAAGATTGTGCCGCGCACGTACTACAACGTACCTGTCGGCACTCCCATTCGGCGGCTGGGTATGGTAATCAAAAATGGCGCGGGCACCGCCCAGACCGAAGATTTTTTTACGCCAATTTATGACGCCAAACTAACGGTATCGTTTGCCCGCCCCACAGCCCGATTCCTGCTGGTAGAGCCTAACGCCACCGTTCCTGTGCGGGCCAACGTGTCGGAGAAAGCTACACTTACGCTGCGGGTAAATGGCACAACCGTAGCCTCGGCGACCAATGCCGACTCGGTGGTTGCCAACGTATCAACGGGAACAGCCAACAACGTGATCCGGAAGGTGGTGGCTACGGCCCAGACGGCAACCGAAACGGCTTCCGACTCATTTTTGCTATACGTTAAGCCAACCCCAACTGTGGCGGCACTGCCCGCCGGGCTGCGCGATGGCATCAGTTACAGCGCCACCGACCCAACCAGCGCAACGCTGGTGTTGTATGCGCCCAAAAAATCGTTTGTGCTGGTACTGAGTGAGCAAAACGACTGGACACCAGACCCGGCTTCGCTGATGAACAAAACACCCGACGGTGAACGGTACTGGCTCGCCCTGACGGGGCTGCGGTCGGGTCAGGAAATGGCCTTTCAGTACCTTGTGGACGGGCAGATTCCGACCGGTGATCCGTACTGCGATAAGATTCTGGATCGGAACAACGACTCCTTCCTGACCACGACCTATGCCGGATTGAAGGCATTCCCGACCAAAGCGCAGGGGCAGATTGTGTCGGTGCTGCAAACCGGCCAAACTGCCTACCCCTGGAAAGTAGCTAACTTCACCCGCCCCGATGCCAGAAACATGGTGGTGTACGAGTTGCTGGTGCGCGACTTTACGGCATCACGTCAGTACAAAAACGTGGGCGATTCACTGACGTACCTGAAAAAACTGGGCATCAACGCCATCGAGATCATGCCGGTGATGGAGTTTTCGGGCAACGACTCATGGGGCTATAACCCCATCTATTATTTCGCCCCCGATAAAGCCTACGGCTCGAAAAACGACCTGAAAGCGTTTATCGATAAGTGCCACGAAAATGGTATTGCCGTGATTCTGGATATGGTACTGAACCAGGCCGACTACGAGTTTCCGTACGTGAAAATGTACTGGGCGGGCGACAAACCATCGGCCGACAGTCCGTTTTTCAACCAGACTGCCACGCACCCGTTCAGCGTCTTTTTCGATTTCAACCACGAGAGCCCGGCCACGCAGGCCCTCGTACAGCGGGTAAATCAATATTGGCTGCAGGAGTACAAAATGGATGGTTTCCGGTTCGATTTATCGAAGGGATTCACCCAGAAGAGCAATCCAACCAACGTGGGTGCCTGGGGCAACTACGACGCCAGCCGCGTAGCCATCTGGAAGCGCATTTACGATCAGATTCGGGTGTATGATAAATCGGCCTATGTGATTCTGGAACACTTTGCCGACAACGACGAAGAGAAAGAACTCGCCAATTATGGCATGCTGTTCTGGGGGAACCATAACTACAACTACCGCTATGCCGCCCGGGGTGTAGTGAATGGACGCGACGATAACTTCGACTGGATTTCGTACAAACTCCGTGGTTGGAACAACCCGAATATTCTGGGTTACATGGAAAGCCACGACGAAGAACGAATGGTGTATGACCTGGTGCAAAACGGGTCGTCATCAGGTACGTATACCACCAAAGACATAACTACGGCACTGGAACGCGCCAAGCTAGCCGCTGCGCTGTTTATCCCTGTTCCCGGCCCGAAACTTATCTGGCAATTTGGCGAACTGGGCTACGACGTGTCGATTGAGCAGAATGGCCGCACCGGAGCCAAGCCCATCCGCTGGGAATACGCCACCGACCCCAACCGGGCCAAGCTGCTCCGCGTGTACCAGGAGCTGATCAAGTTAAAACTATCACAACCTGCATTTCAGACTACCGACTACTCGTTTGTGGCCAACCAGCCGGTGAAGCGCCTGGTGCTGAACAACGCCACGCAGCCCGTGGTCATCATCGGCAACTTTGATGTACAGTCGAACGCCGTAGTGCTCGACCTGCCTAAAACAGGTACGTGGTACGACTACTTTACCGGTCAGTCAATTAACGCCACGGCTGCTTCAGCCTTGACCATGCAACCCGGTCAATGGCATATTCTGACCACGACTAAGCTACCCACGCCTGAGCCCAATATTGTGCCCTGGAACTTGGTTCCGCCCGCCCCGGTGGTGCTGGCAACCGAACCGCTGTTCGGCCTGTCGGTATCGCCGAACCCCACCGCCGACATGGCTGTGCTGGATTGGGAAAGTGCCTATCGCGGCCCCGTTACGGTGTCTGTCAGTGGTGTATCAGGGCGGGCGTTGCAAACGCTGACCGTACAGAAAACGGCGCAAACCCTTCGCCAGCCGGTGAGTTTGAAAGCACTCCCTGCCGGGATGTATTTCCTGAACGTGCAAACCAACGATGGCACGCAGGTACGCAAGCTGTTGAAAGAGTAGTAGTTCGTCCAGTTGCGCCTTATCTTGACGATATAGCGTAACTGGCCTTGTTTGTGTATTTCACAAAGCCCCGGCCATAGTCGGGGCTTTTTCGATGATGCGCTCCGGGTACGTATAGAGGGTGAAGCGGTCAGCTTTCAGGAAACCAACCAGCGTAATACCCGCCTCACGGGCCAGCTCAACGGCCAGGCTCGACGGAGCGCCCAGCGCAATGAGCATCGGTACGCCCGCCATCCAGCTTTTCTGCACCAGTTCGAAGCCAATGCGGCCGCTGACCAGCACAGCCTGGTTGTGCATGGGTACGTTCCCATTCCAGAACGCAATGCCCAGCAGTTTATCAAGGGCATTATGACGACCGATATCTTCGCGTACCGCCCCCAGTTGCCCATCGCGGCCAATAAGCGCCGAGGCGTGCAGTCCACCCGTATGCGCAAACGCCTGCTGCCGGGTACGTAGTTGGTCGGGCAGGGTCATTAACGTAGCGGCGTCGAGGAGGAACGTACCTGACACCGGGGCGGGGCACGATGTACGGATGGCATCGATCGATGTTTTTCCACACACGCCGCAGTTCGACGCCGTGATGCCGTGTCGGTCGAGTTTAGCCCAGTCAAGTTGCACATCGGGGTGCAGTTCAACGCGAATTACATTTCCTTTTTCTACCTCTTCCTGCGAACAATGCCGGGCCGAGAGAATCTCCGTTCGCGACTGCACGATGCCTTCGGTGAACAGAAAACCCAGCGCCAGTTCAACATCGTGGCCGGGTGTTCGCATGGTGACAGCCAGCGGCCGTTGCTGCCGGTCATTGGCCGGGCCAAACCCCAGCCGTATTTCCAAAGGCTCTTCTACAGCCAGCAGATCGGGGCTTTCGGAGAACCCTCCATTTGCAAATCGATGAACGGCAGTGGGGGCAACAAGCGGCATACACGTAGTTGGTTGAGGCAATTTATACTCGTCAATACTTCCTGCTACTATAAGATCATCTGGCCCCTATAGGTTTTACGCTAACCAAACTTTGTACTTTAGACCACTCATTCCGCCAATCCATGATCATTCGCCAGGCAACGACAGCCGATCTCGACACCCTTGTTGCATTAGCCCAACGCACCATCTACGATGCTTTTAGTCCTGACAAATACCCCGGTAACCCGGTTCAGGCCTATATCGACGAAGCTGTGACAGCGCCCGTCTACGCCAGGGAATTTACTGACCGCCGCGCCACCTTCTGGCTGGCCGAAACAGCCGAAGGTGAGGCCATTGGCTTCCTGAAACTACGCCGGCACGCACCGCCCCGACGGCTGCCGATCCGGAATGCTCTCGAAATCGTTCGTATCTACCTGCTCGATGGCCATATTGGGCAAGGGTATGGTCGACAGTTGGTGCAACACAGCATCGAGTACGCTCGTATGCAGGGTTGCGCCGCGGTTTGGCTGGGAGTTTGGGAACACAATGCTCCCGCACTTGTTTTTTATGAGAAGATGGGCTTCACTAAATTTGGCTGGCACGCTTTTCTCTTCGGTGGTGAACGTCAGCGTGACTTTTGGCTGTGGAAGAGCGTACACTAAATTAAACGTCAGGCCCGTTTCGTGGTCTATATAACGCTGTTCACCTTACTCGGCAATTCTCTATACGTCCATTGATACGCATCAACACTTTGTTTCACCTGTTTACCGGCGCCCTGCTTGTTATGCTTGCCGGAACGGGTTGCGTATGGGCACAACAAACGACCGACTCGACCAAAGCCGAGACCCCTTCTTCGTCAACAACGGCCGTTGTAGCGCGGGAATTACCCATCGATTCGCTGATTACCCCCTACGGCCTTATGTTGGCCGACAGCGCCGAGCGGGCGCGTGATAGTGTGCGCTACTCCCGCCTGAAACAACGTATGTCGAAAGGGAAGCTAACACGTGAGTTGTATAACGTTCTGTTCCGCGATGTGTACAACATTCGATCGTCGGGAGAGGTAAATCAGATCGAAGTAAACCCGTACAAGGTATATGAAGGCCGGGTCATTGGCACCATTTTCATTAAGCGGCTCGGCGTGTTCGGGTCCAGTGTATATGACACCACGCGCAACTCGGCCAACTGGGTTGAGAAAGTAGCCAATAGTTTGCACGTCAACACGCGGGAGAATGTAATTCGGCGATCCTACCTGCAATTTCAGGAGGGTGATCTGGTTAACCCTACCGTACTGCGCGACAATGAGCGACTATTGCGGAATGTGGGCTTATTCATCGACGTTCGGATTCTGGTGGTTCCCCGCCTTGGCAGTCGCCAGTTTGTTGATGTGTACGTTATTACGCAGGATGTCTGGTCGCTGCTGCCCGACGGGGGTTTCAGCGGATTCAACAATTTTCAGTTTGGGCTCGATCAGCGGAATTTTCGGGGACTCGGTCATCAGTTGTTCAACCGGATCAGCTACAACGCCACGCTGCCAGGTCAGAAAACGGAGTACCAGGGGAAATATGTAATTCCTTACATCGGCAAAACCTTTCTGACCGGGCAAGCCGATCTGGTGCTCCTTCGTGACCAGAAATTCATCTCGGCCAAGATATACCGTCCTTTTCTGAACCCCGACACCAAATGGGCGGGACAGCTCGAATTGGGCCGGTACTGGCTCAACAACCGGGTATTCGATCGCCGTGACAGCCTGCTCAGCTTTCCGCTCAATTATTACTACAGCGACATCTGGATCGGGCGGTCGTTTCCGTCGCCATTTCGGGTCAGAAACCCCGAGGATCGAGCCCGTATTGTGGTAGCCGGACGCCTCACCGCCTACGATTATACGCGTCGCCCCGAAGTAACGGCTGATAGCAACCAGTTATACCAGAATCGGCGAACGACTATTTTCAGCCTGGGGTATTCGCAGCGCAGGTACGTTCGCGACGTGCTCATCTACGGCTTCGGGCGTACTGAAGATGTACCTTACGGTAGCCTGATGTCATTAGTTGGCGGGTTTGAAGAAGCTGAACTGGGCCTGCGGAACTACGTGGGCGTCAGCTTTTCGCGGGGACAATACATCCATAAGATTGGGTACCTGTATGGCCTGCTGAATACGGGTTCCTACTTTAGAAAAGGCCGACGCGAGCAATCGGTGCTCAATCTGGAAACAAATTATTTCAGCCCCCTTCACAAGATTAAGTGGGGACAGATGCGGCATTTCTTTAATGCGCGTGTGACAGTAGGCGCCGACCGATTTAACAATGAATCGATCAACCTGAATAATAACAACAGCTTTGGGGCCGGGAGCGACGGGTTATTTGGCACCAAACGGCTCCTTGTAGGCTACGAAAACCTACTCTTTTCGCGGGTCAATATTGCCGGGTTCCGGGTGGCCTTTCTCACCTTTGCCAACCTGGGCCTTGTAAGCTACCCCGAGCGGTCGTTACTGGCCGGGCCACTCTATCAGGGCTATGGCCTGGGCTTCCGACTGCGCAACGAGAACCTAACCTTCAACAGCCTGCAGATCCGGTTCACCTACTACCCGAACCTCCCCAATAACGCCTCAGCACTGCGGTATGCGTTTGAAGGCGTGCCGGTTCTTCGTCTCCGCGATTTTGATATCAACTCGCCTCAGGTTACAGTGTTTCAATAATTTCTCCCAAGCTTTTTTCAAACGCTGCCGAACTTAATTCTTTAAATTACTATTGTATATAATGTATCGACATTATATTTGCATCAACATCTGTGAACAACAAACTCCAAACCATCTGGCTCAACGAGTTAGACGACGAGGCAGCCGCTTTAACAGATTGCGACTTTGTTGATTCAACCCTTACGCAAGCGACACCTACACGCATGAAAATTGAAGAAGAGATTAAGCAAACTCAGTTCAAATCGCCGCTTCACCGGTTGATCGTGAACCTGATGTACACGAATAACTGGCTGTGCGATAGCCAAATGCGTCTTCTGAAACCTTTCGGCCTCACGGTTCCGCAGTATAACGTGCTTCGCATTTTGCGGGGTCAGCACCCACAGCCAGTTCGTATCAATGACATCACCGAACGGATGATGGATAAGATGTCGAATGCCTCGCGGCTGGTTGATAAACTGGTGCTTAAAAAGCTGGTTGTCCGCACCGAATGCCCCAGCGACCGTCGCGCTGTTGACGTGCTGATTGCCGAAAAAGGATTGACCCT
Source organism: Fibrivirga algicola (assembly GCF_011742925.1). Classification (GTDB taxonomy): domain Bacteria; phylum Bacteroidota; class Bacteroidia; order Cytophagales; family Spirosomataceae; genus Fibrella; species Fibrella algicola. Next base: position 647,733 of record NZ_WAEL01000001.1, on the reverse strand, counting down.
CCTGAAAAAAATCGATGAGGTACAGGATGACTGGGAAATTCAGTTCAAGGCCTATGAAGGCGAGCGCGCCGACGAACTCAACGCCCTGTTGAATGAGTTTCGAAGCGCAGCCACCGACAAATAATTACCATTTTTTAAATTCTCTACATAATATCAGAAGTACCATGAAAAACAACCTGATTCTGGCGGGTTTCGCCGCTCTTGCCCTGACTGCAACAACTGCTTTCACGGGTCCAGGTAAAACAACTAAAATTGTTGCGGCAAAAGCCGCTACGTACAAAATCGATGCCGCCAAAAGCACGCTGACCTGGAACGGTAAGAAAGTGACTGGCGAGCACACAGGTAACATCAATGTGAAAGACGGCGCCTTTGTTGTTGACGGCAATAAAGTAACGGGTGGCCAGTTTACGTTCGACATGAACAGCATTACCTGCACCGACCTGACCGACAAAGAATACAACGGCAAGTTCATTGGCCATATGAAGTCGGAAGATTTCTTCAACACGGCGAAATACCCAACATCTACGTTCAAGATCACGAAGGTGACGCCTAAAGGAGGTGACCAGTACGACATCGCGGGTAACATGACCATTAAAGGTATCACCAACGCTGTGAGCTTCCCTGCTACCGTGAAAATGGCCGGCAACCAGATTACGGCTACTGGTAAAGCCACGCTCGATCGTACGAAATACGACATCCGGTACGGGTCAAAATCGTTCTTCGAGAACATCGGTGACAAAGCCATCTACGACGACTTTACGGTCGACATGAAACTGGCGGCCAATAAGTAACAGACCTTATGATCTATCCGGCGGTTTAGCGCAAGATAGGTATATAAAGCCCCGGCAAGCGTCGGGGCTTTTTTTGTCTGCCTTGATTGCCCAAAATGGCTGGCTTATACATAGCCTTTAGGCAGCTACAGTTCAGCACGCTCTATACAATGAAGCAGGTCTCTTCGTAATCAGCCTGGTTTGCCGATTACAAAGAGACCTGCCAGTTCGTCAACAGACGGTTAGGGTGACTGATCCGTTATGGGGCAACCAGTTCTGGCAGCTTCGCGTCGAACATGGTAGCAAATAGCTGACTACTCATAATCACGCCCTGCTTCTTGGCACCATCGGCCGTTTCATAGCCCCAGGTTGCAGCTGCCATGCGTTGTAGTGGTGTACCGTGATGATTTGGACTGGCGAATCCACAATCGCCGATGGCAAAGAATACATCAAGGAACCGTTGCACCCGTTTCCACTGCATCGCTGCTCCACGGGCATGCGACAGGTAGTAGGCAGCATACGCATCGGCCATTAACTCTGTCCGCCGAGTTGCCTCCGCCGTATACTCGTCGCTAAACAGATCGAGCTGAAACTGAATATGATGCCCAAATTCATGAGCTAACACGGCTTGTGAAGCCACATCGACGTAGCCGAGGTCATTATACGCATCAATGATTCCATCGCCCATAATTATTTTGGCAGGAATTACACCGTACGGGCTAAAATTAAATGAAGATTGTGCAAAAGCATTCAGCGTAAAGATGGGATGATCGCCACGTCTATACTGAGGCACAATGTCCAGCAACAAAAGGATAATATCGGCATACTGCTCAGCAACCTGCTGACTATCGCCGTACAAAATTTTGTCAATTCGAATCACTCGTTCCCGATCCAACAGCATATTCCCATGCATGGCGGCGAGTACAATTCCGTTTGATTGAATATCCCAAAACCGCTGTAGATCTTTGAATCCCTTTACTGTTGCCTGAGAGTACTCACCATGTATGCCAAAATATTGGTTGTTTGATGAGTTTTCAAATAGCAACGCATCGTAAGTAGGAAAGTCCAACATACCAGTAACAACAGCATAAAAGAAAAGCTCAGCGTCCCAGTCAGCTAATTCTCCATCAAGCCAGGTGTCAAACGCTGTAGGGCCACATTCAGTTGGCTGCACTACTTTCATAGCCCGTTTTATTGAGGCGGCATACTCCGGATGCGTCTTTGTCAAACGAGCTACGCTTTCGTCGAAACGCTTCTCATGACCCGCTGGTAATGAAGCACGTAACTGCTTCAGCTTTGCCTTTGCCTCAGCTGAAAGACGGGACGATTGTCCTGCTTTACTGTTACTTACGGCTGGGCTAAAGCGCTGCTCTTCTTTACAACCCAAAAGCACGAGCAGCGACATAGTAGCCACTGTAAAACATAGAATAAGGTTTTTCATGATACCTGTGATTAAATGGATGGTTTAGATAACAGGTATAATGTAGTCCTTTGACAAAAAATAGCTATAGTTTGATCTCTGAATATACAGTAAAAGGTAATCGTATTTACTACGTAATAAGTGACATGAATTTGATATCAATCAAGTCAACTTTAATGTTTATTTAATTGAATTACAGTGCAGTTACACTTTCAATATTAATGCCACTTTATTACCATCAATTTATCTCGCTTACATATCATACAACACCAAAATATTCATCAGTATCTAGCCATAAATTTACATATCAACATAAATTATTTTTACCTACACGGTATCAACTATCGTAACCAGAAATTATAGACGCTGGCAAAGTTATTTCTAAAAAAAACGTTGTGTAGCAGCCTGTATGGTTAGTTAATCTTACGACGTACGGTCTATTAAATAAAGACAAAAAATATATGAGGTTACTCGGCACGAATAACGCATGTCGTTACCTGTATTTATGATTCAGAACCGAACAGGATTGGAGTTATGGTTCCTCGTCGGGGCTTAGGAGCGCCCATGTCAGCCACCCTATCAGCAGCAGGCATAACATAAATACGATACCACCTAAAAGGCCAACTTGTATGTAGATGTTCATCTGTATACTCGATTGAGCATGCATACTAAATCACCGCCAGCAGATGCCCAGCGCCGTTCTCTCCTATTGTGAGAGAACGGCGCTACTTCCGTACAAACGGTCGTAAAGTGTAGCAGGCAGTCTGACAAACCGGGTTTTTCTGTTAGTTTGCAGCTATGAAGCCTGAAACCATTGCGCTGCTCTCAACGCACTACTATGACCGTAATGCTGGTGCCCTTGCCCCGCCTATCTACCTGTCGACCACTTACGAACGCGACGCTGACGGCACGTTCAAGCATGGCTACCTGTATGCCCGGAATTCGAACCCAAACCGTGACGCCCTTGAGCGCAGTCTGACGGCTCTGGAAGGCGGTTTTGGCACTACCACTTACGCTTCAGGACAGGCCGCCACCATGAACCTGTTTCTGGCCCTTGCTCCCGGTGACCATGTGCTGGTGCCCACTGATGCATACTATGGCACCCCGGCGCTGCTGGAAGAACTGATGCATCCGTGGGGTCTGACCTACACCCGCGTCGATATGACCGATCTGGATCAGGTATGTGCCGCCATGCACGAAAATACGCGGGTGATTTGGGTAGAGACGCCCTCGAATCCCCTCCTGAAAATCGTTGATATTCGCGCCCTGGCCGACATAGCTCACGCGGGTGGTGCCATCTGTGTATGCGACAATACATGGGCCACGCCTATTTTGCAACGCCCTCTCGACCTGGGCTGCGATGTGGTTATGCACGCCACCACCAAGTACTTCGGCGGGCATTCCGACGTGCTGGGTGGTGCTCTGATTTTTAAGGAAGACGGTACGCTGTATCAGCGCATCCGGCGACTTCAATCCGTTGGGGGGGCGGTACCGTCGCCGTTTGAGTGCTGGCTGGTCTTACGCGGGATAAAAACGCTGGCGGCACGGGTACGTCTGCAAACCGAGACCGCCGGCAAGGTGGCCGAATTTCTGTCGACCCACCCAAATGTGGAAGCCGTTCATTATCCCGGTTTACCCAACGACCCCGGCCATGAGCTCGCTAAAAAGCAGATGACCGGTTTCGGGGCGATGCTGTCTGTTCAGGTACGTGGTGGGGCTGAAGAAGCCATTCGCATGGCTGCCAAGGTGCAGGTCTTCACCCGAGCCACCAGCCTCGGTGGTGTAGAAAGCCTGATCGAGCATCGGGCCAGTGTGGAGGGGCCAAACAGCCAGACGCCCCCCAACCTGCTCCGCCTGTCGATTGGCCTGGAACATGCCGACGATCTCATTTTCGACCTAAAGCGGGCGTTAGACTAAAACAGACGTCACTACAGCAAGCGGGCGGCTCAACACCGGATAGTTGAGCCGCCCGCTTGCTGTAGTGACTTAGTTGCTGGTTACCGTGACCCGATACCGTTTCCTGATTGTCCCGGTACCGTCTGTCCCTGGTTGCTTTTCGGAAAAAACCACTTGCGCCGTACCGATCGTCACGCCTTTGAGTAGAAAAACAGCTGGTCCGGATGTCGGCATAGCGGTTACACTCCCCGTTGCCGCACTAGTCGGCTTTCGCGCCACATCAACCACCTCCTGATTGTCGGACGTGGCGGTCAGTTGCCAGGTCGTATCGGCGCGGGTAGCCAGATTTACTTCGCGAATCTCCCCCACTTTCAGCCGGACTGGTTGGCCTTTTGCTCCGGTGCGGTTAGCCGTGCAAGCACTGAACAGGACCACTAAACTACATAGCAAGGCCAGCGTATAGCCGTGCTGTAGCCAGACTGGTTGGTGGTTTGTAGAGATGGTTGAGCAATTGGGCGCGTTTTTCATACAGCAGTAACTCACGAGCCTGCGCAACAGTTTTACCCATCAGGCTGGCCGGACTTGCTCACAATCCCCACTTTTCGGCACATCGTTGCCACAACGGGTTCAGGTACGTTACCGGCGGGCACAATCGCCCTTATTTCTTCGCCCAGATCAGGCCATAATCCAGTTGGGTAGGCCGGGCATCGGGCATGGGCGTCAGGCCGGCCATAGCAAACCAGCTCTGGTATTCGGCCCGGCTGTAGCAACGGCCTTTGGTCACCCAGAAAAGTTGAGCCGAATAGTCGGTAGCGGCTAGTGGGCCATCCAGCGTGTCGTTCAGAAAGGTATCGTGCACCCAGAGTTCGCCACCTGGGCGTAGAGCATCGGCAAAACGGTGGGCTAGTTGCTGACAGGTAGGCGTAGGCCAGTCGTGAAACAGGCTTGCCGCCAGTAGCAGGTCGGTTTGGGGCAGTTCATCCGTCAGCATATCGCCCGGTAGCAACGTCACGCGGGCTTTCACGGTGTTGGCCCCCGCCCGGCCACTTTGCCCAAACTCATCGAGCAGTTCGGCGGCAACAGCCAGCACCGCCGGGCGGTCAAACAAGGTGGCTGTCGAGGTAGGATTAGCCAGCAGCCACTCGTAGGTATATAGGCCCGTGCCCCCGGCAACGTCGAGCAGGTGGCCTTCCCGTTTGGGCAGGTTAGCCGCGACAATGGGCGACAGGTGACGGGCGCGTCCAGCCAAACCGAGGGTAAACTTCCGGGCGAGAGCCGAGTCATCCATCGGCGACGGTCCATCGCCTTCTTTCACAAAGGATATGCCCGTTGGTGATTCCAAAGGTCCGTCGTGGCGCAGCAGTTGTGCCATTTCCACAACGCCGGAGTCGTCTTTTTCCAGTCCCGTATAGCCCGTCAGGTTAGGCGTTTGCCCGCTGGTCAGGTAACGGCCCAGGTCGGTCAGGCATAGCCGATTCTGTTCGTCGTAACGTAGCAGTTCCATCGCGCAGAGGGCCGGAAAAAGCACCATAGCCGGGCGCTCAGCCAGAGCAAGCTGGCTGCGCAGGTCGGTCAGTAAAAGTGGACCAGCACTCAGGACTTCGAACACGTTCAGGTGATGAATGGCCGCGAGTAACAGGCGCGACCCGTACATGGCCCGTAGGTGACGGGTGATGGGAGCCGGGTCGGGTTGTTGAGAGTAGAGGAGCATGAAACGGAAATCGGTAAAAGGTTTACGGGTAAAGATAAGGGCGCATTATCCCGCCGGAACCGCACTCCGCGGCTTATCTTTTCGAAGGCCGTACCCTGCCCAAACGATAAAGTGCTGGCTGCCGTTGGCAAAAAATAAATAGCTGGCTACTGGCACCGTTACGTGTGTCAGGACTACCTTATGCGCTAAATTGATCAACGAGCGAACTACGAAAAGTAACAGACTGACAACCAGCACCCACTATGAAAATTTGTACGATTACCTGCCTTCTCCTTAGCCTATGCCTGGGTTTTCCCAGCGTATATGCGCAGGATGTGGAGGCGGGCAGAGTTGGCAAAGTTGACGCCCGCTACCTCAACGAGGTGGGGCGACTGATAAAAACCCGGCAGTTGCAGCAGGCCTTTCAGTTCATCATCGCCCAAACCAAACGAAACCGCGATGACCTGATCAGGCTCACCGAAATTCCGGCGCCTCCCTTCATGGAAGCCAAACGCGGCGTCAGCTACGCGGCCATGCTAACCGAAGCCGGTGCCGACTCGGTCTGGACCGACAAGGTCGGCAACGTGATTGCACTGCGGAAAGGAAAACAACGCAAAGGTCGCGTGGCGCTCGACGGACACCTGGACACGGTATTTCCGCAAGGAACCGACGTGACGGTAAAAATGCGGGGCGACACGCTGTTTGCCCCCGGCATTGGCGACGATACGCAGGGACTGATCATTGTTGCGTCGGTACTGAGAGCGCTGGAGGCGGCAAACATCGAAACCCAGTCCGATGTCTTGTTTATTGGTTCGGTAGGCGAAGAAGGGCTCGGCGATCTGCGGGGAGTAAAGCACCTGTTCAGCGAGCAAAGTCCCCGCATCGATTCCTGGATTTCGGTCGACGGTGGAGAGGTAGGTACCATCTCGACTATGGGGCTGGGCTCGTACCGCTACCGGGTTACCTTCAAAGGACCCGGCGGGCATTCGTGGGGGGCGTTTGGCCTGGCCAATCCGCAGCACGCACTGGGTTCAGCCATTCATTACTTTTCAAAAGCGGCCGATAAGTTTACCCGCACCGGTGCCCGTACCAGCTACAACGTGGGTCGCATTGGCGGGGGTACGTCTGTCAATTCCATCGCTTTTGAGTCGTGGATGGAAGTGGATATGCGATCAGAAATCCCGGAAAATCTGAATCTGGTCGACTCGCTCCTGAAGGCTTCAGTTCAGCAGGCGCTAAACGAGCACAACGCCATGAAACGGATGGGCCCCGCCCTCACCGTCGACATCGCGAAGATTGGTGATCGCCCTTCAGGTGAACTGGCCGAGAGTGTTCCGTTGATTCAGCGGGCCATGGCGGCCATCACGCAGTTTGGCCTAACGCCGAAAACAGGCCGGGGCTCAACCAATTCAAACATCCCCATCTCAAAAGGAATCCCCGCCGTTACCGTTGGCCGGGGTGGTAAAGGCGGCAATGCACATGCTTTAAACGAATGGTGGTATGACCATGAAGGCTACAAAGCCATTCAGGTTACCCTGCTCACACTACTGGCCGAAGCCGGCATAGCCACTCCTTAAGCATCTGTTAACCAATACAATCAACGTCAATCAGTACCCAAAACTATGTCAACTGCAGATCAAAATTTCAACGCCCTCAACCTTGAACTCCCCCCTGCCCCACTGCCCAAAGGTGTGTACAAACCAGCGCTTATCGTAGGCAACTTCATCTATGTATCCGGTCACGGACCCTACAAACCAGACGATAGCCTGATGACAGGGCGTGTAGGCTCCGAAGTAGATATTGATTTTGGGATTGCTGCCGCTCAGCAAACCGGCCTTGCCATCCTGTCGACCCTCAAAGCGGCTCTTGGCAGCCTCGACCGGGTAAAACGGGTTGTGAAAATACTGGGTATGGTCAATGCTGTCGAGACTTTTCAGGAACACCCGAAAGTCATTAATGGCTGCAGCGAACTGTTTGCCAAAATCTGGGGGGAAGAGAACGGAATTGGTGTGCGGAGCGCCGTAGGCATGGGCTCGCTACCGGGCAACATTTCAGTGGAGATCGAAGCCATGTTCGAGCTAGTAGCCTAACCCAAATTGGATTGCCCTGGCGCCGTAGTGGTGCTGACGCGTCAGCACCACTACGGCGCCAGGGCAGGTACGTTCCTTTTCGGCCCCGGGCATTGCTAGGGTAGCGTAATACGCAACATACTTCTGTCGCGGTAGGCGTACATAACCCATGCTTCGGGAATAGGAATGCCATCCATGGTTGCGGGCTTCCAGTTGGTTTCGTTTTCGCGCAACATTGGCATATCCTGCACTACCTTCCGAATAGCAGCAACCAGCCGTGGATTATTTCGGCCAGCGGTAACTTTAGTGTCGATAACCTGCCCGATCTCATTCACGATGAGCTTAACGCTGATGTTGGCGACTTCTGTATCTGTCAGAATAGGCATCAGATTTTTCGCGAAGTAGGCCTTCAGTTCATCTGGGTTACCCTTAAACTTGAGTTGCTGGTAAAAAGCCTCACAGATTTGCTCATTTCCTTCGGCGTCGTAACACATGCTTTTCTTCAGCTTCCCGTTCCGGTACAACTCCCGCCGCTTCACTGAGCCGTCGGCGTGATACACGATAAAGGGGCCGTTCAGCACGTTCATGTTGTAATCGCAGGTCAGGTACAATCGGCCATCATTGTACAGCACCTTCGATGGCCCGTGCCGCACGGCAAACAGGCCAAAGTAATTACCCTGATCGATAACCCGGTAATTATCAGTACGATACAGTATACTGTCTTTAGAAAACGTGTCGACAATGTAATGGTCTTTACGTTTTCCGATGTAGGTTACCCGTTCGTAAAATTTGCCGTAGTCTTGGTACTCCGTTGAGGAAAAAGCAGACTGCTCCGACGATGGCTGTGCCTGAACACAAGATACAGCCATCAGCAGGCCCACCAGGAGCCACCCCACTTTAGTTTTGGCAGCGTACTTCATTCGTTCACAGTTGTCAATAGCCTAAAAGAGACTTGTACAAGTAACAGGCGGCCACCTAAAAATTACCGACTGTTGCTTGTTTCCCCAAGTTACGAGTTTAACCACCTCGGCCGACCAGGCAGGCCATTTTTGCTTGTCGATCTACCAGACAGCCAGCCGACGCGATCTGGGCGTGGCCAATAAATGGTTCTTTACAGTCCGGTCATTTCAGCGCTCATCTCCCATAACCGTTTGGCATAGAAGTTATTCTGCGCGTCTTTGGTTGGCGTTTTTGGTTTACAATCGTCGAAGTACAGGCCTGTCACATGGTCTACTTCCGGCGACGAGGCCAGGTATATACTTGTGGCAGCTCCTTGCTCCGGCGTTTTTAGAAAGGGGCGGGCCAGATTAAGTACAGCGCCGAAGATGGCCCCTGATTCAGCCGCAAAGTTGGTGCTTACCGTTCCCGGATGCAGGCTGTTCGACGTGATTCCATCGTCCATTAACCGCTCAGCCAACTCTTTTGCGAACAGTATGTTACAGAGTTTCGACTTTCCATATGCCCGCATGCTACCGTATGACGCCGGGCGCGCTAATTCATTAAGCTGAAACGTGCCGGCGAAGCGATGCGCCTCCGATGAGACCGTCACTACGCGGGCGTCCTGCCCCTTTCGCAGCAGATCGAGCAAGAGGTTGGTTAACAAAAATGCACCAAGGTGATTGGTGGCAAACGTAAGCTCATACCCATCAGGCGAGTACTGCTCTTTCTCGATGTAGAGCCCTGCGTTGTTGACCAGCACATCGATGTGGTCGTAACTGGCCTGTACCTGGTTAGCAGCAGCTCGTACCGAGGCCATACTGGCTACATCGCACTGAATCAGGTCGATTTTCACGGCTGGGTACGTTGCCTGCATGGCCAGTTGCACGGGAAGAGCCTTAGTAAGGTTGCGGCAAAGCATAACGATGTCGAAGCCTTTGCGGGCTAATTCCTGCGCCGTGATTTTACCAATTCCCGAGTTTGCTCCGGTAATAACGCAGATACGTGATGCTGCCATAGTCTATATAAGGTTAAACGATACCAGATAAACTATCTGGCAGATACCGTGGTTTTGCAAACGATAGCTTCCGGCTTTTCCGGGAACTGGCTGAACACATTATTCCACTATGAGAATTGCCATCATTTCAACCTCACCGAGGGCCAACAGTAATACACTCCGCTTCTGTAAATTCGTTCAGAACGTACTGGAAGAGAGCGGCCAACATGAGGTAACTGTTGTCGACTTTGCCGAGTATGACCTCCCCTATGTTGGCACCGTCTGGATGAAGCCCGACACGCTGACCACGTTTCAAGACGCGTTTATTAGTGCCTGGGGCGAAGCTGACCTGGTCTTCTTTGCTTCTCCTGAATATAACTGGACTGCCACCCCGCAGATTCTGAATGCGTTTCACTCACTGGGTGGGCCAGCCTTTAAGCACCTGTTCGAGAACAAAGTATTTGCCATGGCCGGTATCTCAAACGGCCGCGGTGGTCGCCAGCCGGCTTTAGATATGACCACCGTGTTGAATAAGGTGATCAGTTTCACCAATAGCTTCTCCATCATTTCGCCAAAACTCTACGAATCGCACGAAACCGATAAGAACCTGGACGCAGATGGGCAGTTTGTGGGACACGAAGTATATGATCGCACAGCCCGCGCATTTATTGAGTACACGCTCACCGTTGCCCAGCGCTGGAATTGCGCCCCGGTAGCAGTAGAAGCCTGATACTAGCCGGAGTAACCTACCAAATGGGGTGTTGATCAACTTGGCTATCTAGTTGTTTATCAACACCCCATTTGTATACCTACCTGTTAGACAGGCCATTAAAACTCAGCTTAAAATCTGGTAATCCGTTAACTACGTAGATATTATATACTAGATTTGGGTATATGAAATGGCTGTCTACGCTCCTGGTCCGATTTGAACACCTCGATAGAGGGCTCAATCAATGGTTGGTAACGAATTACCGCACGCTTCTACGTCTGTTTACGGGTCTTGCCTTTCTGGAATTTGGCATCGTAAAATACCTGTCCGGGTCGGGGCCCCTCGATGAACTGACGGAGCAGGTTACCTATACTATTACTGCTGGTTGGTTATCCAGCAGCACAACCACCGCAATCACAGCTACGCTGGAGTGCGTTACAGGTATTTGTTTTCTCAGCAACCGCTTTCTTCAGTTAGGCATTTGGATCTTGACCGTTCAACTGCTAAGCGGTATGGCTCCTCTACTGCTGTTTTCGAGCGAGCGACTGATGGGACTTTCTTATGCGCCGTCGCTGGTAGCGCAGTATCTCATCACCGAAGTGATCTTAGTGGCCGTTGGTATTTTCATGGCTGCTTCCTGGACCAAAAAACAACTGGTTGCAGAAACGGAGCCAATTAGGGCTTAAGCTTTAACCATATACATTTCGGCCACTTTCGACACGGCGAAATCAACCTCGTCCGGCGTGTTGTACTTGCCAAACGAGAACCGAATATTACCCCGATCCGGATTTAAACCGGGCAAAGCGCCCAGTACATGTGAGCCCATATCCGATCCACTCGAACAGGCTGACCCGCCCGATACTGAGATGCCGGCAATATCGAGGTTAAAAAGTAACATATCACTCATATCGGTCGCGGGCAAACTTACACTCAGCACCGTATAGAGGCTCTTATCCAGATCGGCCGAATCTCCGTTGAAACGCACATCGTTGATCGAGGTCCGTAGTTGGTCGATCATCCGCTGTTTCAATCCCTCGATATGGTGGCGGTGTGCATCCATTTCGGCGTAGGCAATCTCAAGTGCTCTCGCCAATCCCACAATACCATACACGTTTTCGGTGCCTCCACGCCGGTTGCGCTCCTGGGAACCCCCGTGAATGAATGGGTGAATAGCAGCCCGATCAGTTGGGCGGGCGTATAAGAAGCCGACCCCTTTTGGACCGTGAAACTTATGCGCTGCGCCCACCAGGAAATCAGCCTTCAGTTGCTGCACATCGTGGCGGTAGTGGCCCATTGTCTGCACGGTATCAGAATGCCATACGGCTCCATACGCCTGGCACAATTCCCCTACCTGGTCCATATCCAGCAAGTTGCCGATTTCGTTGTTACCATGCATCAGCGATACCAGCGAAGTAGGATTCGCTTTCAGCAACGTACCTAGCTGGTCATAATCGAGCCGACCGTGTTCATCTACATTCAGCAGGCTCAGCTTAATCTTCCCGGATTTAGCCAGGTATTCCAGTGTGTGCAAAACAGCATGGTGTTCCAGCGGCGACGTAACGGCATGGGTGATGCCATAGGTGTCGATACTACCGCAGATTGCCGTATTATCGGCTTCGGTTCCACCCGATGTAAAGAAGATCTCAGCGGGCGCAGCGTTTAACAGCGATGCTACGGTTTTGCGGGCCTTTTCGATCGCCGAACGAACCACACGGCCATGACCGTGAATCGACGATGGGTTACCAAAATTGTCCTGCATCAAGGGCAGCATAACTTCCAGAACAGCGGGATCAAGCCGGGTGGTGGCGGCATTATCAAAATATACGCGTTGCATAGGTTGTAAGTCAGTCGTTGGGCAAAAGTACGAATACCCTACCGACTAACCGAAAAATCGGCTAACCGGGTTCAGGCGACGCTACCCATAAGTGTTGGAGCCAAACCGATTCGAACTGCCTCCGGCCTGATCTGGCTCACTCCATAGCCGGGTTGCGCAACGTAGGCAGCTTACCCGTTTCTGCTTTGCGCAACAACACCAGGTGCTGAGCCAGAAGTTTCTTCATGTCGTCGTCGGGGCAATACCTGTGGGCTAGTCCAAACGCATGCAGCGCCTTTTGCCGGTCGCCTCGTTGGGCGTACAGATTACCTAATTCCAGGTCTATCACAAAAATTTTGGGGTTCAGGCGTACCGCTTCTGCGATGTACCGAATGGCTTTTTCCGGGTTAGGCTTTGCATCGATATACAACGCCTTATATCCCTGCCCCCCCAACCACGATGCCCGTAGGTTGGGCAGGCGGAACGTACCCTGAAATACGAGCAGATTGCCCATGCGGGCCACCGGTTTGGCTTTTTGAAACACCAGATAATCGTCCTGATACAGGTTCGGGGCCAGCGCCTGTGTTGAGGTGAGCACCGTTCCGGTTAGGTGTTCCGACTGAAAGAGAAGGCTATCCTGTTCCGGTTTTTCACCAACCCAGTGTAACTGATACCGTTGTTTTTCAGACCTCGGAACTCCATACCAGATGAATGGCACTTGACCACTGGGCTGAATGTGCGTCTTGTAATACTCCACCAGTTCTTTCGACCGTTGATTCAGGTCGACGCCCTCATCGTTGAAATACCGGTAACTAGTGGCCGGGCCACCGACCAGCTCATTGAAGTATTCCCAGGGCCGCACTACGGGCCCAGCCAACAGCAGGGCCGCCGCCAGAGCCACGAGCACACCGCCCCGCAACCACCTCGATTGGCTGTCGATGGCCGCCGCCACAACCAGCCCACCCAGCACTGCCAGCAACGGCAGAACCGACAGAGCATGCCGAACGCCGCCGTAGGTCGATCCCTTCGCCAGCGCCAGCCAGAAAAAACCCGCCAATAAGGCCAGCGCGGCCAGGGGTAGCCGGGCCGCTTGAGGTAACCGTTTCAGCAGCCACAGGCCCAGCCCGCCCAGTGTCAGCAGCAACAGACCCAAGGGGAGCTTAACGGCCCAAATGCCCGGCGTGTAATAAAACGGAGCGCGACTGTAGTATAGCTTACCAAATGCGAAAGCCGAATTAGCCCGGCCCTCTACACCCGCCCTGATCGTATCGGCTAGCCCCCAGAGGTACGAAGCGGGCAACAGCTGCCAGTCGGCCAGGCGATGCAGCACGTCTTTGTACAACGGTGATCGGATGTCGTCGATCTTAGTGGCCAGCGGTCGATTGAAAAACTCGCCTACCTCCACACTGTCGCGGTACCGGAATCCGTAGAAACCCCACAGCACCACCAGCGCGCCAACCAGTACCAGGGCCACCAGCCCAAGCCGCCGAAGACGGTCGGCCAGCGTACCCCGCCCGGCCAGGGCCAGCACTCCACCCAGCAAGGCTACAGCCATGACCGTGAGCACCGCCGAATGTTTAGACGCCAGTGTAACACCTACACACAGCGACAGCAACGCCAGATCAGCCACCCGCCACGACCGAAACGCCACCACCGCCGCCAGCATCGACGTACCTGACAGCAGCGCCACTGGCAGGTCGGTCATCACCACGGGCAAGTGAGCCGCCACGGTGGGGTCAATGACCAGATACGCCAGTGTGGCCAGCGCAACAACTGGCCCCAGCACTCGGCGCAGCAGCAGCGTAAACCCCAGTAGCAACAGGCTATTCAGGGCAAACATCGCCGCGCGAGCCTGTTGCTGAATAGCGTCCGGATCATTTTTCAGGTACACACCTTCCTCGGCAAACCGGCGCTCATCCACTTTATCCTGCAAGGGACGGAAGGGCGCCAGATTGTAGCCGTTCATAAGCACAACCGTGCCTACCCAACGCTTGGTCAGCGGCGGATGCTCGGGGTTGATACGATACGAACCGGTTTTCGCATACGACACCCCCGCCATGATGTGATACGCTTCGTCGAGCGTGAAACTATCGAGGCGGGTAGCCCAGTTCGACCGCACGATGCCTGCCGCCAGCAGCGCCAGCATGATCAGCCAGAATACCCGTTGTTTACGCCCGGCTGACAGGTACGTAGGCGAGGTAATCACCTCCCCTTGTGGTAGCACTAACGACATAGTAGTTAAGCCTTTAGCTGAATGAAGGCCAAACCTACTTTTGTTTTTTAAGCACCTGCCAACCTAATTGAGCGATCGGTTTACCGTACACATAAGTTCCTGATTCACGCCTATCGCAAGGCCGTGTCTTTCCCCAGCAGGTACTTGTCCAGAAACGCCCGAATGGCTTTGTAGGCGGTGATTTCGTTTTCTTTCTTGACAAAACCATGCCCCTCGTCGGCGAAGGTGACGTACTCGACAGGTACGCCGTTCTTCTGCACGTTCGCCACTATCTCATCCGACTCGATCTTCAGCACGCGCGGGTCGTTGGCCCCCTGAATCACGATCAGCGGTTTCTTGATCCGCTGCGTGTGGAATAGCGGCGATTTGTTGTATAGGGCCAGCGAATCAGTTTCCGGATGCCCGATTTCCTTAAACATGGCATCGCGCTGTGGCCCCCACCAGGCTGGCATGGATTTGAGTGTACGCAGCCAGTTAGCCACCCCGAAAATATCGACACCAACGGCAAAGTCGTCGGGCGTAAAGGTTAGTCCGGCCAGCGTCATGTAGCCACCGTACGAGCCGCCCATGATGCCAATCTTGTCGGGAATAACGTACCCCGTAGCCGCCAGAAATTTCTTCGATTCCACGCAGTCGCGCAGGTCGGCATCGCCGTGTTTACGGTCATCAGCCGCGTAGAATGTTTTGCCGTAGCCTGATGACCCCCGGTTGTTTACCGCCAGCACCACGTACCCATTGTTGACCAGATACTGTACCAGCGGCGAGTAGTTCAGGCGCGTTTGTCCACCCGGCCCACCGTGAATAGACAGAATAGCCGGGCGTTTGTTGGTGGTCGACGCATCTTTGGGTTTATACAGCAGCGCCGGAATGTCCATGCCATCAAACGACTTGTAGCGGATCACTTCACCCGTGACCAGATCGGCCGGATCAATCTCGGGGTTCAGACCCTGCACCAGCGGTGTGGCCTTTCTGGTGCCAAAATCGTAGCTGAACAGCGTAGATGGCGTATTGGAGCTGTTTACAAAAAACAGCATACGCTGCTCGCTATCGCCGATATTTACGCCGCTCACATCACCGGCAGGCAAGCCCGCCAGGGCCACAGCCTGCCCGTTTCGCGTATCAATCAGCTTCAATTCCGTTCGCGCGTCGTTATTGACCGACACTACCCGATAACGCCCTTTGTAGGAATAATAATCGGCCGAAATATCCCAACTGGCTTTGTCGAGCGGCTCCAGTTTACCGGTTTTCAGGTCGTAGGCCGTTACGTACGCGAATTCACTGCCCGCATCGGTGCGAATGAGCAGCTTTTTTCCGTCGGGGCTGAACCCTTCCGGAGCAGCAGCGACCTCCCCGACATGGGCAGTCAGCACCTTAGTTTCTTTGGTTTGCGCATCGTACAGGCAGGCATCGCTGTTAGTGGTAGTCACTATTTTGTTGAGGGCAACGTACCTACGATCGGGCGACACATCACCGGGGAAATAGCCGCCCGGATTTTCATAGATTAACCGGGGCTTCAACGTCGCCAGGTCCATCTCGTATACATCGAAGGCCGCCTTATTCCGCGCGTTCGACTGATAGAAAAACCCCTTGCGGTCATGGCTCAACCCGGCGTACTGGAACTTGGCGTTGGGGCCGGGAGTCAGGTCGGTTACGGCGCCGTCGCGCTCGCGCAGGTAGATATGTGTGAGTTCGTTGCCTCCCTGATCAGCGGCGTACAGGATGCGACCATCGGGCAGGTATTCGAGCGAAAACAGCGATTCTGCTTTCGAGAAAGTCAGCTGTTTAGGTTGCCCACCTGCAAACGGCACTTCGTACAGATTGAAAATCCCATCCTGATTCGAACTGAACAGCACCGTTTTCTCGTCAGGCGACAGAGCGGCTCCACCGAAGCGGATTGTCTTCATAAACTGCTCGATGGTGTATTGACGAACCGCTTTGACCGGCGGATCACCAACCGCCGTAGCGGGAACGTACCCGGCGCTCAGCAGCGCTATAACGGGTAAAAAAAGAAGCGACTTCATAGGGAACAGGAGTAGGGTGAACACGTTGGCGAACAGGCTGTAAGCTACTAAACGCTTCATTCACAAGCCATCCCAATTTCGTAAGCGGTTATCCCTCCTGTGCAGGCGGCAACAGAGCCTGTAGGTATGTATCTTAGGCGCTTTGCCGAGCCAAACCATCTGGCTGATTCGCGATCAAACTAGTTCAACACAGACCGAATGATGCATCGATTAATCATACTATTCGTTGTTTCCATGCTGGCAGCCAGTCAAAGCAAGGCAGGATCACGATATAAAGATTTTGTGGTAACTGACACAGTTATCTGGGGGCTGACTACGATCGGAACGTTACAATTATTTACGAAAGCTGATGGAAAACCAGCGGCAAAAGAGGTCGTTAACCAATCGAAAATTATTGCTATTGGAAAAGATAAAGCAGGCCATCTGGTAATTGCTGACAGCAGCAAAGCCATCAAATATTATGACGAAAAGCAACGTACCTGGCAACTCATAGCAAACTATACATTTACCCTTTACGGTTTGGTTTTCACTACGGACAATCGGTGCTTTGCCATTACAGATCAAGGCATTGAAGATGTAAAAACGCACAAATTATATTTTGCGGAAAAGAATGTCAACAACCAGATAAAACAACAAACTAAATGGCGACTGCCTGCCAGTACATAGACAGGCACGATAACATATGGATAGGCTTCGGCTTTGGCGAATGGGGCGGCGAGGTCTTTATTTTTGATACAGCGACTAAAACTTTTGTTGCACCTACGTCTAATTCTGATCAGCCTGATAGGCTAGCAGGTTTATCAGGTGTCAAATCGTTCTTTGAAGATTCTACCGCTGTCTATTTAACAGCAAGCACCCAGCATATGATGATGACAGGCGGGTCAATAGTGAAATTCGACAAGTTTAAGGCTACTACTTTATTGACCAGCAGATCGCGTTGGAGCGAGCCAAAACCTGACCAGGTAGCCGGAAAACTGATGCAATTGCAGCACATGATCGCTGGCGAATACATCGGCCCTGCCACTTATAACTGGTTCAACAACTCAATTTATTTTTATTCCCAACATGGCTTTTTTCGGGGAAACAAATCGAAAAATCTTTCAGATCTTAAAAACTGGGAGTTACTAGTAAAGCCAGAACTTCAATGGCAGTCTGGTCAGCCTGACGCCGTTGGCTCGCCAATGAATGTGTTGAAGATTGAGATTTTGGCAGAAAATACGTTTATATTCTTATCACAAAATGATGGCATTGGCTACGTCTATGGCAACACAATAAACATGCTAAATTAAGTCTGTTGCCAATAGGTAGTTCCTGATTCACAATAACCACAATCCTTCCGCAACATGGCCGACGTATTTAAAATCAATGAACAGTTCGATAACATCAATTACACCAAAACCTCGCTACCTATGGGCGAGTACGAACTGTGCCGATTCGTTGGTTGTGATTTCACTAAATCAAGCTTGGCGGGCAGCGTTTTCTATGATTGCGAATTCATCGATTGCCAACTAAGCGGGATCAAGTTGGCGAAAACAGCGTTTCGGGATGTTCGCTTCAGAAACTGCAAAGCCGAAGGGCTGCACTTCGACCATTGCAACGACTTCCTGTTTGCCGTTAGCTTCGACAACTGCGTACTGACCAAGTCCTCGTTCTATAAGCAGAAGATCAAGAATACAACCTTCAAAAAGTCGATTCTGCACGAAGTAGATTTCATGGGCGCCGACCTGACCGGTTCCGAATTCGACGAGTGCGACCTGCGCCGTGCCGCATTTGAGAATACGATTCTTGAAAAAGCTGACTTCAGAACCGCCTACAATTACACCCTCGACCCTGAATTGAACCGATTAAGCCACGCCCGGTTTTCGCTGGCGGGTGTAGCGGGATTGTTAGTCAAGTATGCTATTGATATTGACTAGCGTATCACTTCACCGGCTTTACATCCTACGTGCAAGGCTGGTGGAGTAACACGCTAGTCAAATAACGTACCTAGCCTACTGCTACATTACTCAGTTGCGGCTGAGTGTCGGCACGTCGCATGGGCTGCGGCGACCAGTATGTCAGACTGCGCCAGAGCCACTCAAACGGACCGAACCGAAAATAGGTGAGCCAGATTGGCGAGATGATGAGCTGAACTACCCAAATCGCGAACACCACATAGTAGAGTTGATGGTAGGCCAGCTTGCCGAAATTACCCAGCCCGTATCCGTAGAAGAACAACGAGCACACAATACTGTGAGTCAGGTAATTGGTAAACGCCATCTGACCAACTGCCGTTAATGCGCGCATGAGCCAGGGCACCAGCTGAGAGCGGTAGACCAGCAGAAGTAAACTGGCATGACCTAGGGCCAGCAGCACCCGTCGCACGTCGTAAAGTGTATTGGGCGATATCCGGTACGTGTCAATTACCTGGCCCGGATTCAGTAACATATTGGCCGAATTCTGCACATAGAACCAGCTAATGGGCAATCCAAGCCCGTAGCCTACCAGCAGCAGCGTAAGGTAGGTTTCGGTGGAAAGTTTGTTGCTGAAAAAGCCCAACCCTAATAATGCCATTCCCAGAAACATCATACCCAGCATATCGGTAAACCCGTGAAATACATACCAAACCTCACCACCCGCATTCTCTGGCAGCATGTGCGTAAACACCGACGCATAGTTACCCCGCATTTCGCTCAACGCTTTCTTATCGGCTTTCGGGTCGGGCTTCGTGCGCCCTTCTACCCGCTCCCAGTTCGCCTTTTGCTCGAGTAGTTTGGCCGATGGTTTCTTGCCGGCTTTTTCGATTTTTGTGGCTTGCAGATAGCCAGCCCTTGCCTCCCGCATCTGCCCCTGCCACCCTTCGTTTTTAACCATGCCGATTGCCATGCAGGCAACGGCCAACCCGATCAGCCAATTGGGGCTGAGTTTGCGGAACGGATAAAGCAGCATGCCCATCAGGCCGTACATAAATAGAATGTCGCCCCGCCACAGCAGAATGTACGCATCGAACAGGCCGAAGAGAACCAGCCACAGCAGCCTTCGGTAATAGTATTCAACCACCGTTGGCCCGTCGCCCAATTCAGGCTTATTGGTCGCAAAGAGCACCATACCCGCACCAAACAACATCGAAAACAGCGCGCGCATGGTGCCTTCAAAAGTGGTTCCAACAAAGGCATAGGCAAAATAATCGCGGCTTCCGGGATCTTTAACCACCGCGGGCAGGCCCGATTCCAGATAGCCGAAGACCGGAATGTTCATCATCAGGATACCCAGCAGTGCCATTCCCCGAACCAGGTCGACAGTTTGGATACGCTCGGCGGCGCTAACGGGCCGGGGTGTTTGTTGCAGGGCCGTCTGCGTTGTCGCCCCTGCATTTAGGTCAAAAGCCGTCTCACCGGCAGGGTACGTTGGTAATGTCGTATTCATCGGATGAGGTCGGTTTAAGAAGGAACAGCACTGGTATTGGGTAAGCGGATTGGCTCTTTGCGATTATACGTCAGCGATTTCCAGAGCCATTCGGCTGGGCCACTACTGAAGTTTCGTAACCACACGACACTGAACACAAGTTGGAAAAGCCAGATTTCGGCCACAACCACGTAGAGATATTGTAGTCGGATGCTCCCGAAGTAGCTCATGCCATACCCATAAAAGAAGAAGCTCAACAGTAGCGACTGCATCAGAAAATTGGTCAATGCCAGTTGCCCAACGGCGCCAAGCGCCCGGCTAAATAGGCCATTCGTCCCGATTTGATAAAGGCACATTATAGCCCCTGCCCAACCAACGGCGGCAAAAGCGCGTTCTAACGGCGGCAGTAATTCATACAGCGGTAACGTACCTGAGCTAATGAATTTAGCATAATCAACAATCGCGGATTCGTACGAGGGTATCGACACCCAGGCTAGCACTTGACTCACCAGCAGTCCCCCCACAGCAACGGCCAGATACTGCCCGGTGGTCAACCGGTTCGTAAAGAATCCCCAGCGGAACAAAGCCATTCCCAGTAGCATCAGCGAGGTAATTTCCCAGATTTTTCGCTGGTAAAACTGCCACGCCTGCTGGTTCTGAAACCGCGGTACCAGAAAATTCCAGGTTTCGCCATAGGATTCTGAGCGTGTAGTAGCAATGGCCGTTTTGTCTTTTTCCTGATCATACGCCATCCCTTTTACCGTCCCTTCCCAGGCCGATTTATCATCTTTCTGCTCGTCGGTCAGTTTCGCCTTTTTGTTCTTTTTTTCGAGTGCCGCTACCCGCTCATACTTCGTGTATTTCTCCCGCATGTCGCTGTAATTCCAGTAGCCTTTTCCGCTAAAGAATAAGCCGGTAAGCAGGGCCGCGATCAGAAATCCCCGTCCAGACAGCCGTTGCAACGGAAACAGGAAAACAGCCACAATGCCAATATGAAACAGCAGGTCATTGGGCGATAAAAAAACATACGCATTGAAGATACCCAGTGCAAGCAACCACAGGTTACCCCGAATGTATAATTCCGGCACAGCGAATCCGGCCGTTGCTTTGGGGCGGGTTAGAAACGGCAGGATACCGGCCCCAAAAAGCAGAAAGACCAACGCAGGCATCGCATTGTCGACCAGTAGATGTGTCCATTTCAGTAACTGATAGTTACCACCATGCGGACCGCGCCACACTTGGTAAATCTGCGCCTGGGTCAGGCCAGACAGGCGCATGGTAATTGGTAGTAAGCCCAATACGGCTACGCCCCAGAGCACGCGAGCGGTCGTGGTTTCTCGCCCAATGTCCGGCTGACCGGCGTGTTGGAGTTGGTCAGTTGGCTGTACCGTATTGGCATTGGGCTCGGCCGTAATAGTAAGTTGATTTTCCATGATTGGCAGCGTTAGAAGAAGTACGTAAACCTACCATAAAGCCATGTAAAACACATACTTACACATTGGTTGAGTATTCCTAATTAGTTATCGGTTAATCAGCTGATTCAACCCGCGTTTATGTACTCACTTCAACACCCTGGCGACGATGTCAGTAAAGGTGGTAGTCTGATTTTCCCTGTCTTTCGCATATACCGACGCACGTAGTGCAAGGCGGGTATACACGTGCAGCTCTGAATCAATCAGCTCAACATTGGTCAGGCTTCCGGCAGCGGTCTTTATACCCTGATAGATCAGAACGGCACTTACAGGATCGGCGGTCGGGTCTTTTTTCGACTTATACACTTTCAGGGTGCAGTTGGTGGGTAAGGTGATTCCCTTTTCCAGGTCTTTGCGTACAATCGTGAGCAGGTCCTGCAATTGCTGTAAGGTTTCCTGCGGCCGGAAATGGTAGTACACCTTGTCTTCTGTAGTCGGCTGTTTCGAGTCAATGTAGCCCAGCATTGGCCCCACCACGCCAATCAGCGACAGGGTTTTATCGGATGGAATCACGATCGGATCGACCAGCAGAATGTTGCGCGGTGCCAACCGACCGGCAAAATACCCGGACGCCACCAGTTCAAGCAGCAACGGGCCACTTGTCGACGAACCAAGCAAGCTGATGTGCTTATAACCGGCTTTTTGCAACGCATCGTATTCGGCTCTTATCGCTGCCTGCCAGTCGCGCCAGGTCGATGTCTTGAAGTCTTCGTAACTGCGTCCGTGTCCACCAAGCAGTACCTGCGACAGGTAGAAATCAGTTCGGCCACCGGCCCAGGTACGTAGTTCGTCCCATTCGAAGGTGGTGGCCGAGTACCCGTGACAGGCAATAATTACCGGCCGTTGCGCCTGCGCCGCCGTGGGGACGGGAATGGCCCTGGAGACTAAATAAAGCTCGGGTTTGTAGATAGACGGATCGAAAATAGTGCCTCCGTCGAGCATGTCTTTCGTAATGGCCGGTTCAGAAGAGCAGGCAACGGTCATGACCGCAATAACCAGCAAGGCAAGTATCGTTTTCATAACGGTTATCAGTTGTTAAGCAGGTTCCAGGTAATGCTTGTCTGCACAAAGACCGGATACAACGTACCCGGCCCTGTCATGCCGTTACCTGTCAGCAGATTGAAACCGACTGATGCGTTAATCTTTAGCGGGAAAGCAGGGCAATACGCAAAGCCAACTTCAGGGGAGGCTAATAGCGACGTATTGGGCAGCTCACTGAATACCTCAGCACCATAACTAGCCGCGAAGTAGCCCACGTTTGCCTTGATGACCGGGCGAATCTGCCGTTTCATCCAGAAATAATATGATGCCGACAGCAACACATTATCCTGCTTGATGGCATTGGAACCGAGCGCACTACCCAGTCGGGACGTCACATAGCTAAAACCTACATACAGCCGCTGGTGCGCCAGCTTCGGGTTCGTGTAGTGAGCCGTAATGCCGTTCTCAGCGTATAGATTGATAGATTGTTGCAGGCGAATACCCACATCCAGTACCGCCCCTGACGGTTGAAGCGACCGGGTTTGCCCGAACGCTGGCACTATGGGTACCCCGGCCAACAGCCAGATAAGTAAACCTGTTATCTTCATCGCGGAAGGTAGTTACTTACATCCCATTTAAGTATAGTTTTAAGTAATAAGCACTAAAATCAAGTTCCTATTTATTAACCGTTACAGCACTTCTCAATAGCCTACCGCAGACGAGCCAACTTCATAACAACGGTATCGCCATCAATCATACCTGATAGCTGTACCAATTTCTTGGTTCGTTCACTGATTGTAAGCCGAAGCGTATCATCAGGTGTAGCATCTGATCCCATGGGTACGTATTTCACGATTTGTAGATTGTTTTTCAGGCTATCAAACTCGTAGGTGCCTCTCAGGCTTTCGGATGCGTTGTACCGATACGGATTGGGGCTGAATGCACAGCCCTGCATGCCCGCGAAATATACCCGATTCCAGGCCGTTGTATCAGTTAGCCACGCCGACGCAGAGATCGTTTTACCGTTGCGGGTAAGCTGGTCAACGCGCCAGGTTCCTTTCAGCAGCGTGTCGCTTTTGTCAGTGTAGACAAACTGCGCAATGAACACAAATGCCAGCGCAATAGGCAATGCCCGCAGTGCATGCTTCACCCAGTTCTGGCCCAGCGTAACGGGGGGTAAGTGTTCGACCAGATCCCAGAAGGCGGCTTTGAGTTTGGGAACATTGAGCAGCAACAGGAAAATCAGGCCCAGGGTAAACATGACCGAGTTGAAAAAAGCCCCAAGCGAAATCTGATAAAACAGGTTGATCAGGACAATATTGATCATCACCGGCAATAGCACTAAGACGCCCAGCAAGGTAGTTCGTCGATAGAGCAACAGGACGGAGCCACCCACCTGAATCAGGCCGATGATGACCGACAACGTATAGGAGTACCCGAAATAATACCAGGTTAGCCCGAACCCGTTGACTTCGCCCAGCGGCGTATCGAGGCGAAAATCGGGCGATTGAAACTGCGTTTTAAGAATTTTGGCGAACCCGTAGGTTGCAATTGACAGCGCCAGCCAATACCGGATGATACCTTGCAACCAGGCATGACGCATACCGCTTTCAGGGTTGCCTGCCCGCTCGCGCCGATGCCAGAGCCAGCTATATGCAATGCTGCCAAGCACCGCTACGCCAACAATACCCAGCAGCAGATACTCAAGATACGACTCGTACTGAACCATGATCGCTCGTGGTAGCAGTTCGAGACCCATCATCAGGATGTTAAGCACCGCAATAGCGGCCAGGGCACATTCGCAGCATTTAAAAAACCAGGTGGTGCGCGCGTAAGTCGGGGAGGAAAGCATAGAACTAGAGGGGTGGTCTTTGCGGCGGAATGGCTGGTTTATTTGGTCTTATCAACCGTTACCAGGAATTCCATAAATGCCTCAGATTTATCACGAAACTGGTTGATTGAAGCGGGAAACGGCTTATTGAACGTGATCGGGTTGGCGATTTGAACATAGCGGATCGGCGCTATGATGGTGGCACCGCTTCCGGTTGAATAGTTTAACTGAAGGCTGAAATTGGCCTGGTTAGACCGTATTCCGGGACCAGGCACGGTCGGCGCAACGTCTACCCGCTTGCTCAGGGTCAGTTCAGAGGGCGTGATGGGACTGGTTACCCGGGCTGTGCTGATTGTATAGAATCCCAGACTTGGTAAGCCTTTGGATACCGGTTTAGGCGGAAAACTGGCCGTATTGATTCGTCGGAAAACGAGCGACGCATTATACATGAAGCTTTCACCACCCGTCCACGAAGTATGACTAACAGCCTTGCTTTTGGGGACTTTTACCGTGGTACTGCCAGGCGTGAGCGTACCCACCACTTCATTGTTCTTTCCCATTAGCCTGATAGCCGTTATGGTAAATTCGCAGGGATACGGGCGCGGCTGGCCGTTGCTCATCAGGCAGGGTGTTGGGGCATCGGGGTCAACCATGGGCAGAAGACGAACTGGCGTTAATCCCATAAGGAGCAGACTAAACAAGAGAAGTTTCATTGCGAAGACAGGCGATACGTTGAACGATACATAAATCTATTTATCAGCTATTTATATGGCGCATTTAGCTTCTTAAACGGCTTGTTATCAATCGATCGGTAGCTGCTGCTACCGATTTACTCTGACGCGATCTCCCCTTTTTCTGGATTGAAGAGGCGGCAACGTACCCATACAGGCTCAGATGAGCGCGACCCGCGCGGGTACGTTAGCGAGCGATGCACGAGCATTGTATTTTCGCGGCCAGACTTATCGAAGTCGAACTTATAAAAGCTGGTAACTGTACCCGGCTTAAATGCCGATGGATTGGACAAAAACCTGTATCTTTGCGTCCCCGCAAAAAGCTATACGCTCAATTAGGCGTTGATGGTCAGCGAGGTTAAGCACAAACAGGCAGTTTATACAGACTGCATTTTTCAATGAAACGAGATAAAGACAGTAACGACCGCCGGGATGGTAAAGGTCGTCCAGAAGGCCGTCGGGATGACGTCCGTGGTGGATTTAATAAAGGAGACAGCCGTCCATCATTTGGTGGACCACGTTCGGGAGGCGCAGACCGCCCAGCATACGGAGATAAAAAGCCATTCAACCGGAACGGAGGATCAGATCGGCCAGCTTACGGAGATCGGAAACCCTTCAACCGTGAGGGCGGTGACCGGCCTGCTTACGGAGATAGAAAGCCATTCGCTGGCGGAGACCGTCGCGAAGGGGGCGATCGCCCAGCCTATGGCGATCGGAAACCATTCAATCGTGAAGGTGGGTCAGACCGCCCAGAGCGCAAGCCGTTCAACCGTGATGGCGGTTCGGACCGGCCAGCTTACGGAGATAGAAAGCCATTCGCTGGCGGAGACCGTCGCGAGGGCGGCGACCGGCCAGCTTACGGAGATCGGAAACCATTCAGCCGCGATGGCGGTGACCGTCCAGCCTATGGTGATCGGAATGCCGGACCACGTAAGCCCTTTAACCGGGATGGTGGTTCAGACCGCCCAGCCTACGGAGACCGCAAGCCATTTACTGGCGGAGACCGTCGCGAGGGTGGCGACCGACCTGCATACGGAGACCGCAAGCCATTTACTGGCGGAGACCGTCGCGAAGGGGGCGATCGCCCAGCCTATGGTGACCGGAAGCCATTCACTGGCGGAGACCGTCGCGAAGGTGGTGATCGGCCAGCCTATGGCGATCGGAATGCCGAACCACGCAAACCCTTTAGCCGGGATGCCCGGTCATCAGGACCACGTGAAGGCGACAGCGCCCGTTTTGATCGCCGTGACCGCGAAGGATCTGATGAGCGTCCGGAACGCAAACCATTTGCACGCGATGACCGTCAGGGCGGTGGCGCAGAGCGGTCATTCGAGCGTAAGCCATACAGCCGCGATGATCGGAGTGATGACCGTCCCCGGTTTGATCGTCGGAATGAAGGCAGTGCAGAACGGCCCGAGCGGACAAAATTCGAACCCCGCGATCCAAACGGCCCCGCTCGCCCGCGCACTACCGGCAACCGGAATGACGGACCGCGCAAGCCATTTGATCGGGACCGCGATAACCGGAACGATGAAGGAGAGGAAAAATCAATCGAGCGCCGTACTGGCCGCTACGAAAAGGCCCCGAACTACAATCTGAGCAGCATGCGGGACAACCTGCCCCGCTCACGGAAAGTAGCCAAAAATCTGGAACGCGAGCGGACAACTGATCCGAACTCGATCCGGTTGAACCGCTACATCGCCAATGCCGGCGTTTGTTCGCGCCGCGAGGCCGACGAACTTATTGCCAAAGGCGACGTACAGGTAAACGGCAACGTTGTGACCGAAATGGGCTACCGCGTAAAGCCAAACGATGTGGTGAAGTACGGCAACAAGGTGCTGAACCCAGAGAAACTGGTTTATGTGTTACTCAATAAACCACGTGACATTATCACGACAACGGAAGATCCGGAAGAGCGTAGCACGGTGCTCGACCTGGTAGCCGATGCCGGTCCGTTCCGCCTCTACCCTGTTGGCCGCCTCGACCGCAACACTACGGGTCTGCTGCTGCTGACAAACGATGGCGAACTGGCGGGCAAGCTGACGCACCCATCAAACAACGTGAAGAAGGTGTATCAGGTTGAACTGGATAAGCCCATTACAGAAGAACACTTTGAAGCCATTCGGAACGGTCTCGACCTGGAAGACGGCCATATCAAACCAGATGACCTTGCCATTGTAACGCCTGATGCTCAGGTAGTTGGTGTTGAGATTCACTCGGGACGTAACCGCATCGTTCGTCGTATGTTCGAATCGCTGGGTTATGAAGTGACGAAGCTCGACCGCACCGTTTTTGCCGGCCTGACTAAGAAAGAATTGCCACGCGGTAAGTGGCGCTTCCTGGAGCCCAAAGAAGTAGTGAAGCTGAAGTATTTGATCTAGGCTATAGGGTTTGGTGTTTGTCGTTTGACGGTGCTCTGCTGATTAGCAGAGCACCGTCAAACGACAAACACCAAACCTTTTTTAATGAACATTATAACTACATTAATAGTTGTAAAACTAAGGCATTAGTATTACGTTTAACGTCGCATCCCTACACACCCCTGACAGATCACCATGAGAGAACTGACCAACGCCGAAGAGGACATCATGCGTGTGTTGTGGCGACTGGAAAAAGCCTTCGTAAAAGATATTCTGGCCGAACTACCGCCATTGGATTCAACCGGCGAAAAACCCGCCTACAATACCGTATCGACCATTATTCGGATCCTGGAAAAGAAGGGCGTAGTGGGGTACATTGCCTACGGTAAAACGCATGAGTACTACCCGCTTATCTCGGAAGATGCCTATCGCCGTTTCCAGACCGAGCAACTGATGACCAACTATTTCGATGGGTCCCTGCAAAAGCTGGTTTCCTTTTTCGTAAAAGAACGAAACGTCAGTCTGAACGAAGCCGACGAAATCATTCAAATGCTGAATAAACGCAGCGACAACAGCCCCCCAAGTAAGTAATCAGTCACTCCTAAACTCCAGAGAGCTATGACGCCGCTTGTTGATTACTGGCTGAAAGCCAATCTATTCCTGATCCTGTTCTACGGTTGTTACGCCCTGCTGCTCCGGCGTCATACGTTCCTGGTCCTGAACCGAACGTACCTGATGGGGTCGCTGCTGCTGGCGTTTGTGCTACCGCTGGTTCATATTCCTGGCCTGACGTTTCCCTGGCCCTGGGAAACCGACGTACCTGCCTATACGGCTGTGCCGCTCGATGCCATCCTGGTGCCGGGCAATGCAACTGCCCAGATCGAAACCCCGCTCCTACCCGACTGGCCGGTGCTGGCAATGTGGTTGTTTGCGCTGGTAGCCGCAGGGTTGTTGGTCCGCACGGTCTGGCGCACACTTTCGTTGTTGCGGCTCATTCAACAATGGCCTGCCCAGCTACTCGAAGATCATACACTGGTGCTGCCCGACAACGAGCAGACGCCAACCTTTTCGTTCTTCCATTATCTGGTACTCAACCCCGACGATGCTCGGACAGAAGCCGTTCGGCAGCACGAACTGGTACATATTCGGCAACGGCATAGTCTCGATATTCTTGTGCTGGAAGTGGTTCAGGCCCTCTGCTGGCTAAACCCGGCGCTGTTCGGCTATCGGCACGCCATCCGACAGGTGCATGAGTACCTGGCCGACCGCGATGCCACCCCGCAGACACCCGATCACCGCGACGCCTACGCCCGCTTTCTGGTCAGCTACGCCTTTCATATGCCGACGGGAACACCGGACCAACATAGCCTGGCCCATTCCTTCGGCCCAGACAGGCCTGACTCACCTACCCTTAAACAACGCATTCAGATGCTGTACCAACAACACACCCGCCGCCGCGCCCTCTGGAAATACGCATTGGTAGTACCCTTGGCTACCGCCCTGCTGGCCATGACAACCAAGCCAGAACCAGCAGATGAGTTGCCATTAGACATCAGTCCGACTGCCACTGTACATGTGACGGGCCTTGTAAGAGACCACTTACGGAAACCCTTACAGGGCGCAAACGTAGTAGTGCGCAATGGACATCAAGGCACCACCACAGACATTGACGGCCGCTTTACTATCGACGTACCTGGAGGGACTGTTCTGGTCGCCAGCTTTGTAGGTTTTCAGGCGGTAGAGCTTATAACTCCATCAAAGGGGAATTATACAGCTGTATGTGTCTTGAAGAAACAAGCTGTTAATAGCAGCGCAATGCCGCAGGCGAACGTACCTGAATCGATTACTTTGCCCGCCCCGGCTGGCTCCAATGAAGTATTCACTGTAGTGGAAGAGCCGCCTACTTTTCCAGGTGGTAACAATGCACTTTACGCGTTTTTGGGAAGTAATCTCCATTATCCAGAAGAAGCACGAAAGTTAGGCATACAAGGCAACGTTTTCGTCAGCTTTGTTGTAGACACCGATGGTTCCATCGACCGGATTCGGGTATTGAAAGGCATTGGCTGGGGTTGTGATGAGGAAGCTGTACGCGTTACGTCGATCATGCCCAAATGGACGCCCGGTAAGCAGAATGGCCGTTCCGTGGCTGTTCAGTACAACTTACCTATCAACTTTATGCTGGGTTCCACCTCAACGTCAAACAGCTCTACATCAGATAGAAGCGTCACTTATTCGGCGCAGGATAGCATCAAAGTATATCAAAACGGAGCAGTTAGAATCTATTCACCTGCTAAATTTCCACAAGGAGGAAGCATTAGCTCAGCTCTCATTTTCCTTGATGATAAAGAAATTACTGAAGAGGAAATGCAACGTATCGACCCAAATACGATTCAACAAGTTGATATACTTAAGGACGCGACGACTGTATCAATCTATGGTGAAAAAGGGCGTAACGGCGTGGTGAAAATCACGACGAAAAAGAGCGTCAGTACCGAAAAGAAAAAAGACCGGTAGGTACGTTCCTGCTCAGTTTCGCCATTTGGTAGACCCGTGGCGTGACTGAGCAGGAACTAATGTTGAAAAATAGCCCATACAAGGAGCCAGTTGAATGCGAACCGGTTACCAACCGGGTAGTGTCATTTCACTACCAGCACTTGCCGCTCGTCACACCGCCGGAAAACTAACCCCGTTTAGCGTACCAATTAGCCACCTACATTTTCTACCGGCTGCGTGGTTGGCAACAGGAACAGCGTTACCCGAAACCAGCCTTCTGTCTCTTCAATTGAGGGCAAGGGGCGACCCAACAACCGGTATTTGTCAGCGATGTTGTTCAGCCCCACCCCATTCGATTCTACCCGGACGTTTCGGCGCTGCATGTTGTTTTCAATCACCAAATGCCCTTGTCCAGTTGTACGAATGCGGATGGTCAGCGGCTCGTCGGGTAGAACACGGTTATGTTTGACAGCGTTTTCCACCAGCAGTTGCAGGGTTAGCGGGGGAATCAAGGCATCGTGGTACGCAGAGTCAATACTTAGTTCGGGACAGACGCTGTCACCGAATCGAATTTTAAGTAAGTAAAAATACGATTGAATAAAGGCCATTTCAACATTCAGGGTCGTCAACTCCTGTTCTGTTGATCGGAGCAGATACCGGTATACGCTACTTAGCTCATCTACGTAATCGGTAGCCTGACGCGGGTTCTCGTCAATGAGAGCAGAAAGTGTGTTGAGCGCATTAAACAAAAAGTGAGGGTTAACCTGACTTTGCAAAGCGCGCATCTGTGACTCGGTATGTTGGTGTTTGATTTTTTGAAGCGCGAGGTCGGATTGCAGTTGCTGACGCAGGTATTGCTCGCGTTCGCGCAGGAGATCCTGTTCAGCCCGCACTTGTTGTATCACACGCTGTTGTTGCCTATATGAAAGACCCAGCGACACGCAGGCCATGTCGAGAAGAATACCGAACTGAATAAGGAACCCGGGATGAATTGGAGACGGCAAATTAGAAAAAGTTATTAATCGTTCATTATCAGCATAATAACTAATGATATAGACGCCAATAAGTTGCGTTACCCACAAGGCCAGGGTACCGGCGATGAAAAAGCGGGCCAGGAGGTCCGTAAATCGAACGTATCTAAAGACCGTGTAAAAGATTGTCAGATAGACAACCGTAATAATAAGTCCACGGATAATGTTGAGCTGAGTTTCATGCCACTGGGTTTGCCAGGCCGACGAAAACAAGTTAAAATACACTTCAGGCAAAGCCGCAATCACGATGGTTTTCTGTATAATTCGATACCCACGCAACAGGGTAGGCCGGGTTGTCAGCTTCAGAAACGTAACGGCTATTTCGAGGTACAGCCAGGCGAATATGTGCACATTGACGGTATGGATAAAAGCTGTTGAGGCATTGATAGGCTGATTATCCAAGCTAAATGACAATAACCACAGCAGCACGTAAAGCGTGTACAAGCCATATATCCGTTCCCTGCGCACAATCCATTGGATGAGGTTGGCGATTAGAATGGCCACGGTGGCTCCCAGAAAGAGCAATATCCATTGATGGTAAGTAGGTAAAAGAGAGGGCATACGTCGAAGATTGGGGATATACGAAGCTAAGTAATTATCACTTCAGCAACTACTTTTTCCGGTTCAACAGGTATCAAGTAACCGGGCAAAAAGAACAGAGATAACTTCGTTCGCAATCGTAAACACTCGCACTCATGACACCGCAACGAATCCTCTTTGCTACCATGCCCCTCGATGGCCATTTCAATCCGCTGACCGGCCTGGCTGTTCACTTGCAACAACTCGGTCACGATGTACGCTGGTACGTAGGTGGCCCCTATGGCGACCGTGTCCGAAAGCTAGGGTTGCACCACTACCCCATCGTTACCGCCCAATTTGTAAATCAAACCAACATTGACGCTGTTTTTCCTGAACGGACTGTTTTAAAAAGCCCGATAGCCCGCCTCCGATTCGACATCGACCAGTTTTTTCTGCGTCGGGGACCAGAATATGCTGAAGACATCCAGGCTATTCACCAGCAATGGCCGTTCGATCTCATTGTTTATGACTGTGCCTGCGTTGGGGGGCTGCTAATTCAGCAGTTACTCCCTGTGAAGGGCGTTAGCATGGGAGTTATTCCCCTGGCTGAATCGGATGACTACGTACCTGTCAACGGGCTAGGCCTTCAACCGGCCAATTCCGCACTGGGGCAGATGGTCCAGAGGCTGTTTCGCCGGTTCGTGCAGAATGTGCTGTTCAAGCCCTCCAATCAGCTTTATAATCAACTACGGCTGAAGCTCGGTTTACCGCCAGAGCAAGGCTTCGTTTTTGATTCTATGATCAGGAAAGCCGATCTGTATTTGCAGAGCGGAGCGCCCGGATTTGAGTTTCCGCGCCGCCGCGTCAGCCCCAACATTAGGTACGTAGGGTCGTTGTTACCCCATCAATCCAGCGGCGCGGGTTCATTTCGACTGGCTGACCGCACGCTGTATTACAAACGAGTGGTGCTGGTAACACAGGGTACATTTGAATGTGACCCGAAGAAGATCATTGTGCCAACATTGGAAGCCTTTAAAAACGAACCCGACACATTGGTGATTGTTACTACAGGCAGTTCAGGCACAGTAGCATTACGGCAACGCTACCCGCAAGCCCATATTATAATCGAAGACTTCATTGATTTTAATACTGTTATGCCCTACGCGAGCGTGTATGTAACCAACGGTGGCTACGGGGGCGTAATGCTGGCCATTCAGCACAAACTGCCAATTGTCGTAGCGGGTGTTCACGAAGGTAAAAACGAGATCGCTGCTCGCATTGCATACTGCCGCATTGGGGTTAACCTGAAAACTGAGACACCCACCTCCGTTCAGATTCGACGGGCAGTCGGCCGCGTTTTGGCCGAGCCCATTTTCAAAGAGCAGGTACGCCAGTTGAGTCAGGAATTTAGCCTATATCAGCCAAACGAACTGGCTACAGGCCACATCCACGAGTTACTGATGACCAAACCGACGACAACATTGGCAAAGGCTTATAGCTCTGTGTAGCGATCGTGAACTTGCTGTCAGAGTTACCAACGTCATCGTCATAGCCGCACTGGCAGCCCAGACGACTCACCGATTGGCGATAAACCCACAGTAACTGGTACAGCAACTGCCGGGCTCATGGGCAGTGGCAATAAGATAGTTCTAAAGTGATACATCCATTTGCACCCCGACTAAGCATCGACGCTTAAGCCGGGTGCAAATGGATGTTGTTGTTTACGCCTTCGAGTGACCGACCCGGTGGCTTACAGAGCGTCTGAGTTTCCGGTAGCCCTTCACATAACAGGTGAACCGGACCAGCTTCCCTTTTCGCTAGCCTGTTCAACCGGTTCGGGTCCCGAATTAGACAGTTCATATGAAAAGGCCACTGTAGCAAGAGAAAAGACGATCAGTTTTGTGGTGTTCAACATGAACAATGACAACAAATCGAACTCTTTCGCTTAGCATGAAAACTACCTATCTACTCCTCGCCCTGGCCATCGCGCCATTTAGCCTGTCAGCCCAGCATAAGCCCGCGGCACGCAAATCATCAAAGTCGCCTGTTCACCATTCAGCCGTCCGGCCAGCCACACGTCTCGCTCCAGTTCATGCGCCAATCACGGGGACCAATGCGACGGCGGCTAAATCAGTTGGCGTTGCAGGGGATACCCCAGTTTCTCCACCTACGCAGGTGGCCGCCAGGCCAGAAGGCACCCTGGCATCAGTTCCAGCCACTCAACCAGTATCATCGACGAAGGATGCGAAGCTGGCTCGTGTTACCAAACCAGTTCCCGGTACGCCGGCAAAAGCTAGCCCGGACCGCAGCCAGGAAAGTAGCTTCTGGGTTGGTCTCCGGGCCGGAGGTAGCGGCGCCACCATGTCGGGCGGGTCGGCCGATTCATTTGGAGGCACGACCATCGAGCCTGTCACGGGTTTCCATGCGGGCCTGGTACTGAGCTTTTGTCGGCGTGGGTTTACGATTCAGCCAGAAATACTCTACTCACAATATGGATTCAAGGTGACAGCCGGAACCGACTATGCACAAATCAAGTATAATTTGGTAGAGGTGCCGGTCATGTTGAAATACACCTTTGGTCAGTCGACTATGCGCTTTTTTGTGAATGCCGGCCCAACAGCAACGTACCTACTCAACGGTACAATCACCATTCAGGAAGGAGACGATACCAACCGGGCAAGCCTAGCTATTGGCCCTAACGATGGCCGCATCAACTACGGCGGATCGCTGGGGTTGGGCGTGGCGATGCAGGCCGGAACGGGCAGCTTTCAGATCGAGGCCCGCGGCACGTACCTGAAAACGAGCGAGGGTGCTACCAGCCTTCAGAATGCGAAACTTTCAGTGGCTTACCTGCTGCCATTGGGCAGACGATAACCGTCAACAACTATCTAACAGCCGTAGGGCTCTAAAACTAAACCTAACATGATCACGATTAACGTTACTGAACTGATAAACCGGCCGGTAGCTGAAGTATTTGCCCTGGCCGGCAATCTCGAGAATGACCTGCTCTGGCGAACGAACTTATCCCGTAGGCAGACCACACCCGGTCAACCCTACGTGGGGATGACCTTTCAGGAAGCCATGAATTATCAGGGAAGTTATTTTACGATAACGGCCGTCGTTGAGTCTGTAGAGCCTAACCGCCGCCTGACTTTCCGAACTGTAAATACCGCCACGAACATGCAGGGACAACGGCTGTTCGAGGAAGTAGCGCCCAACCAAACCCGGTTTACCTACGAACTGACGATTGAGCCGACGGGCCTTTATAAATTGCTGCCTGCCCTTACCTACGAACTGTTCAGCCAGCAGATCCTGCGCGATTTACTGACGCTGAAACGAATCGTCACCGGCCGCCCGCGCGCAGCACTCGTCGCGGTTGCAGCATGACCGACTCTGCTAGCTGGAACCTTATACATCGTTGCGTTCGCCAACGGCTTTACCGTGCCGGGTAAGCCCACGTTTATATTCAGCCCTTTTGCCAAAGTAGTCCCTCAACAACTTCAGCTAAACAAACTGACCCACAAGACGACTTCATAAAAATGAAGTATAAGCTAGTTATTTTTGATTTCGACGGGACGTTAGCCGACTCTTTCCCCTATTTTCTGGCGACTATGAATACATTGGCTACTGTCTATAACTTTCCGGCCATTGATGCTAACGAGGTAGAGCAACTCCGGGGGCTAGATGCTCGCCAACTGATGAAACGAGCCAAATTACCAGCCTGGAAGATACCGCTGATTGCTGGCTCGTTTCGTCAATTGATGAACCGCGATGTTCACCAAATACAATTGTTTGATGGCGTGCCTGAACTATTGAGAACCTTAGCTTCCCATGGTGTTAAGTTGGCTATTGTCAGCTCAAATAGCGAGGAAAACGTACGACAGGTACTAGGTCCCGACAGCGCCTCGTTGATTAGCTTTTATGGATGCGGCACCTCGCTTTTTAATAAGGGCCATAAGTTCAAACGAATTATGATAACGACAAAAACCAATCCCACGGAAACGCTATGTGTAGGCGACGAAGTGCGGGATCTCAAAGCGGCCCAAAAGGTAGCCACGGCTTTCGGTGGTGTCGCATGGGGATACACTCGTCCGGATGCACTGGAAGCTACGCCAGGCGTTATCATGTTCTATACGCCCGACGAAATTACGAGAGCCGTTTTAGAGTCTTGTTGATACCGATCGATGCCGTAGGCAAGGAGTTTCGTTTCTCTGAAGGGAGTGGCTACTGTGTCACTGGCCGGTGGTCAGCTTAACCTCCCGGAACATGAACGGGTTATCACTAACTCTCAGAGCCCTCCCGCTACGGGTCGTTACGTTTCTAAGAATCACCTCTTTGGTAAGCACATAAGGAAATTTTTCCCGGTAAGCCTGGTCAGTCAGTTGCGGATTGAAATCGGCAAAAATAGCTGGCCCCCGATAATTTTCGGGATGCTGTGAGTCGTCGATACGCAGGTTATCAATGGTAATTCGTTCCGGCATATAGCAGGTGTAGCCAAAATCGTGCTCACCTGAATAGGAGCCGCTAATCAGGGCGGCACTGATCGGCCGGCCATTGGCCGGCACAAAAACACAATTACGAATCACCAATTCGCCCTGCCAGGTACTGCCATAGTCGGGCCGCAGATTAACAAGGCTCCTGCCGCGGATAGTCGAGTTCTCAATCAGTAAGAGGCCGCTACCAATGGCATTGATTCCCATATGCCCCAGCGTTGAGTTGCGGATGGTAGCATTGGCAACGCCCTGGTGCGCATCAAACCGGGAGAAGGTACATCCATCATAAAGCAGGTTCTTACAGAAGTTTGACCCAAGAATGCCCCAGTAGTTAGTATCGTTGATATCATTGGTCTGGCTGCAATTCACGAAGGATACGTTCAGCGCACGGTTTGCCGAGAGGTCATACGTACCCATAGTAACAGGTTTTCCCGCGGCTCCAATGGTGCTGTAAGTCTTGTGTCCGGTCAGGATTGTATTTTTTACTGTCACATAGGCGCAGTCTCCTATAGTAATGAAACCTCCATAGGGCGCACCGTGGTCCGTTTCGCCCTCTATACGATGCTGTAGTCCATCAATAAGCACATTGGACCGCCTGATAGCGATGTTACGATTATAGTAGGTATACTTCGATTCGGCCTGGTTGGCGATGGTGGTGAAGCGCCCTCCGGTAACTTTCAACGGTTTCTCGTCGATGGGCAGCGCGAGCATATCTGTAATCCGGTCAAATGTCCAGATAATCGGCGCGTTCATATCGACGTTGCCGTTTTTATCTACCATAAACAGATCGGTTTGAGAAGACCCATTGTTTTGGTTGAGCCCCAACCGGATGTATTGCTTTACAGCAGCATTAGTGACCGTGATTAGACAGGGACCTGGCAAAGAGACGTCGATCTTTTTCTGATTTCGTTGAATGGATGGTATAGTTTCCAGCTTAAAAGGCCTGAGGGCTGAACCCACCGTGAAAACAGAAGCGTTACGATTCTGCACTTGCGTATCGTCAATGATAAAGGAAGCCGTATTGAAATCAGTATCCGTCCGGATGAGCGCTGTTCGTTCCTTCCCGCCAATATAATAGGTAGCGCGCTCATCGGCTTTTACTGAAAGTCCATGCAGGTTGGCAAATGCGTGAGTCGCAGCAATAGCGTCCATATCATCGGCTTTACCATCCCCTTTGGCGCCGAAATCGCTATAGCGGACCAGTCCGGCGGCCTTGTACTTACCTGTCTGCCTGGGAGAGACGTTTACGTGCAGGGCCCCGTTTTCAGTAGCGTATACCCGCATTTTGTTGTCTTGAGCTGTGATTATTACCTGCTCATGGACGTTTTCATTCTGGATTTGTGCCACCAGGGCAGCTACCGGTACGAGAAACATCAGGATCACGTATGTTATTCTGCGCGTCTGGTTAGTCGTCATTACTTTTAGAAAAGTGGCTGAAGGTTACGTTGTCCCGTTCTGTATTTATTGCCATCTATTTGCGGCTGCTCAATGGGTAATCTAAACGAGAATCGTACTCAGACTAGATCGACTGGCCTAGGCTTCTCTGTCGCTTATCCCGTTATCTGCCAGGCTACCTATAGACTGAATTTCTGGTAAAGTGGTTGATTTGGGTAACTTACTCCTTCCAGAACTGAGCCCATAGACTGTATCGGTCGGGTAGTAATTGTTTTCAGGCAAACCTCGCTCGCTATACTACTGAGCAATTTCTCATTCCTGAAAGAGGCCGATCCTTTTGGGTAGTTAATTGGCATCCCGTTGGCGTTATTATTACAAACAGTAACCATCTGTCATTTGTATAACAGACGTAAGTTTAATTCAGCTAGTTACAAGAGGTAATATATAGTGACCAGTTGTTGGAAAGCGCGAAAAACCGTATTAACTAGAGTCGTGCAAACTGCTATTTTTAACCCCAAGCGCCTCTAAAATAGCTGTGCTGTAAAGTAGGAGTGGTGTAGCCTAAACCGACCGGTCATCTACTATAACCATGAAGAATTAACCGCCTGATCAAGTGTAATGAGCAAAGAACTAGTAGCAGCTATAGAACCTTGTTTACGACTGATGTGTCATCGTAATCTCATCACCTGCGCTTTAATGGTACCTGTCTGCATGACGTTCCTAGCGCTGACTACCAGGCCTGAACCCAGGACGGGAAGCAACACAGCGAGACCTTCAGCTGCGACTAGCGCTCCTGCTTCGCTTACCGAACCTGCTTCCAGCTACATCGGTGAGGTATTTACCGTAGTGGAGCAAAACCCTGAGTTTCCGGGCGGAGAGGCAGGAATGAAAACCTTTATCTCGACTAATCTTCGTTATCCGGAAGAAGCCAGAAAGCAGCAGATTGAGGGTGATGTCTACGTGCATTACATCGTTACAAAAGATGGCTCGATTGTTCAACCCAAAATAATAAAAGGCATTGGGGCGGGCTGTGATGAAGAGGCCCTTCGGTTGGTGAAAGCCATGCCCAGGTATAAACCCGGTGCACAAAGTGGTACCCTAGTTGCAGTAGCTTACAACCAGAGGATTGAATTTCGGCTCGACGGACGTACCGATTAACTAGTCCAATCTACCTGACTCAGATGAAAACTTTCCTTTCGCTCCTTTCCTGTTCGCTCCTTTACATCACGGCGACAAAGGCACAAACCACCCTTTCCTTGACTGACCCGCTAAAAGACAGGGTCAGCACACGACTGGCTGCTCCTGTATCGATACCGGCAGTACCTGTCAGCAGAGGAATTATGTGTGATTGCGGCCCAACAAAGCCCGAAGACCAGCCGGTCGTGCTGGTAGACGGGGAACGATCTACACTAGCAAGTATGCGGTCATTGGACCTACGCACGATTGAAACAGTTGACCTGTCACACGACGAAAAATTGATTCAGGTGTATGGCGACCTGGCCAAAAACGGCGTAATCTACGTTACACTGAAAAAGCCTGCAACCAGCCAACTTAAGACACAACAACCTGATTAACAACACCTTAAAAAATACGCTCTGATTAGATGTTCGTGCTCACCTTTGCCGGTGCGGGTTTGGGCTGCCAGTTGATCATCGACTTTGCCAGAATGCTCGCCACAATCAGTTGCAGGCCGTGGTAGATCATAATCGGTAGCAGGGCAACCCCGGCAGCAGTGGGTGGGAACAGCACATTGGCCATTACGCTGCCCTGCACCAGCGATTTTTTAGATCCGCAAAACAAAGCCGTAATCCGGTCTTCG
Source organism: Fibrivirga algicola (assembly GCF_011742925.1). Lineage (GTDB taxonomy): Bacteria > Bacteroidota > Bacteroidia > Cytophagales > Spirosomataceae > Fibrella > Fibrella algicola. Next base: position 608,670 of record NZ_WAEL01000001.1, on the reverse strand, counting down.
CGGGTGAAATGCAGCCACCGGCTAACCACCATAACAAAGGCGAACACCGCGAAAAACAGTACCAGCATACCCAGCGAAAGCAGCAACAGATCGAGGGCCGAGTAATCGCGAAACAGATTTAGCTCAAATGATTCGCAGAAGGCGGTGTATACAATCAGCAGGATCGTGATCTGATCAAAATAGCGCAGGGCCGACTTATACTTTTCGGAAAACCAGCCTAGCTTTTTGTTCAGCAATAGACCCAGAATGACCGGCGCAATGACCTGTACGGACAGTTTCAGAATAACGCCCTGTAAATCAAACTGTCCGTTGTCGGCACTGAGCAGCACACTCATCCAGATAGGTGTAATGAACACTCCAATCAGGCTGGAGATACTGGCGTTGAAGATGGCGGCGGGCAGGTTGCCGTTGGCAATAGACACCATCACTACCGACGACGACACCGTCGACGGGAGCGCCGCTACGTAGAAAATACCCGTCCAGAGTAGCATCGTTTCCGGCGACATCAGCAGGGCCCGCGCCCCCAGCACCAGCGCCGGGAAAACAATGAACGTGGTGAGGTGAATGAGCAGGTGCAACCGGTAATTGCGCAGGCCTGTTCTGAGCTGCTCAAAGTTCAACCGCAGCCCATAGAAAAAGAAGATCAGCGATACGCCAACGGTGGTCAGCGACGACAGCGACAGCAGCCCTGTCTGTAGGCCCGGCTCCGGCCAGAGTTTGGCCAGGCCAATCATAGCCAGTAGAGCCAGTATGAACCAGTCGAGCCCAACCCGGCCCAGTAATGCAGCGAATGACGATTTTGCCATACATAAACTAACCCGCATTGACCGGCTTTCGTTTTTTGCCAACCGGTAATTGGGTACGTCGAACCAGCTGACAACGTACCCAATTACCGACGTTTTGCCGCTGGTTACGGCCTAACCCAGCCCAGGTACGTGCCCAAACCGGAAACAAGCAGGCTCCTACCAAACGGTTATCCGTTCCTGTTCAAGTTTGTACATCTTGTCGCCCGGCTGCACGTTGAAGGCTTTATAAAACGGGGTAAAGTTCATCAGCGGCCCATTTACGCGCCACTTAGCCGGCGAATGCGGATTGGTGTTGACGTACATGCGCAGAAACTCATCTCTTGTTTTGACGCGCCAGATCCGGGCTATCGAAATAAAGAACCGCTGATCGGGCGTAAAGCCGTCGAGTTTCGCAGTGCTTTGCCCCTGCTCGGTTAGTTTGAAGGCATCGTAGGCAATGGCGACCCCGGCAATGTCGGCCGTGTTTTCGCCTACCGTCAGAGCGCCTTTTATGGGTACGTTATCCAGCACGGTAAACTTGTTGTACTGATCAATAACCTGCTGGGTTTTCGCCTTGAATTTGGCGTAGTCTGCTTTGGTCCACCAGTTAGTTACGTTACCAACCTTATCGAATTGAGCGCCCTGATCGTCGAACGAGTGTGTTATTTCGTGACCGATCACCATGCCTACCCCACCGTAATTGAGCGCGTCATCGGCATACAAATCGAAATAAGGTGATTGCAGGATGCCCGCCGGAAACACAATCTCGTTGAGCGGGGGATTGTTATAGGCCGTTACCGTGGGCGGCGTGGTATGCCATTCCGTTCGGTCGACGGGCTGCCCTACTTTGGCCAAACGGTGGCTGTACTCGTTTTTGATAGCCGACAGCCGGTTTTCAAAATAAGTCTCCCGGTTCACGCTCACCCTGGTGTAGTCTCGCCACTTGTCGGGGTAACCAATTTTCTGGTTGAAGGCATACAGCTTTTCTTTGGCCTTCGTCTTGGTGGAATCGCTCATCCAGTCGAGCCTGTTGATCCGGGCTTCAAATGCTTTTTTGAGGTTATCGACCAGGGCGGTTATTCGTTTTTTAGCTTCTTCGGAAAAGTATTTTTTTACGTACACCTGCGCCAGCGCATCACCCAGCGACCCATCAACGGCCTGGGTCATTTCTTCGGCCCGTGATTTCTTAACAGCTTGCCCGGTCAGGATCTTGGCGTATTCGAATGAGGCATCGGTAAACGGCTGGCTCAGGAACCCCGCATAGTTGGTGAGCGCGTGAGCTTTCAGATACACTTTCCAGTCATCGAGAGAAACGGCCGTCAACAGCGTATTCAGCTTATCATAATAGGCCGGCTGCGCCACGTTGACCGAGTCGGCCTGTACGCCCAGGTTGGTCAACAGCGTGGGCCAGTTCAGGGTTGGCTGTTTGGCGGCCAGCTCGGTAACCGGCAGTTTATTGTAGTTCGCCTTTACATCCCTGCGTTCAATATTCGTGCGGTGGGCGGCGGCCAGTTGCTGTTCAATAGTGTAGGTGATGGCCGCGTTTTTCCGGGCCGCAGCAGCCTTCGTACCGGTCAATTCAAACAAACGAGTGAGGTAGTTTTTGTACGCTCGCTGGATGACGGCGGTCGACGAATCGGTTTTGACGTAATAGTCTCTTTCGGGCAAGCCAATGCCTGTCTGGGCAAACTGGGCAATATTGACGGTGCTCCGTTTGTTATCGGGCCCAACGTTGAAGCCCAGGATAGAGCCGTTGCCAACTTGCTGTTCCTCGGTCACCAGCTTCAACAGAGCGGCTACATCAGCCACGGCATCGATGCGGGTCAGCAGGGGCCTGATGGGTTCGTAACCGCGCTTGTTGATAACGGCCGTATCCATGCCGGCAGCGTAGAAGTCGCCTACCTTTCGTTCAATGCTCCCCGCGGGGTTGTTGCTCGCCGAGATGCTATCAAGAATAGCCTGCAACCGAATGCGCTGCGGGTAATTCAGGAACGAGTACGAGCCAACCCCGGTTTGACTGGCCGCAATCTGGGCGGTATCATACCAGATGCCGTTGGCGTACATAAAGAAATCATCCCCCGGCTTCTTGGAAGGGTCAACGCCCGTTATCACAACGCGCTTTCTGTTGGTGATCGAATTTTGCTTACAGGCTCCTGCCAACAACAGGGTTACCAGGAGATAAACTAGTTTTTTCATGGGATGTCATGTATGGGGCAACGCAAGGCAGACCCGCTTACTCACGTCGACGGCGACAATAGAACTACACCGGTTTGAAGGTACTGCTGCGAGCGGATTATCCGGCTGCCCGTGCTATGGGCAGTATACAAAAAAATCCGCCGCGACGCTCCGGCGTTACCTGTCTGTTGCCCCGGCAGGGCAGGCCACCGGGCAGCAGGTAAATCCAAAGAGTTGCAGCGGAACTGGTTAGGTGCAGCCTTTGCTGGCAAACGGATAACGGCTAACCGCGAAACCTCACTCGCGCAGCACTTTACGCTGCACCCGCCCCTGATTAGTGTCGATACGGATCAGGTACAGGCCCGATGGCAACGTACCCAACTCGACCGACAACGTACCTGCCAACGTACCTGAGGCGCGCTGCTGTTGCACCACCGCTCCCGACGGGCTAATCAGGTCAGCGGTTTGCCAGGTAACACCCGCCGGCAGTTCCACCGCAATTCGGTTGCGGCTGGGGTTCGGATACACCCGCACCTCAGCCGCCCAATCGGGCTCGATAGCCAGCACAACGGGAGCTGCCTTTATGGTAAAGGTCCGGTCAACGGGCGTGGCGGCATAGGTCTGGCTGTTTCCTTCCTGAAAGGCCCTGATCGTTACAGAACCCGTTCCGGTAAACCGAAGCTGATTGCCCACCAGCTCGGCCGGGCCCGACTGCACCGCGAAACCAACCGGCAGGCCCGCCGACGAGGTTGCCTGTAGCGTAACGTTACCCGCCGAAATGACCTGGTCGGCAATGGTATTGAATGTAATGGTCTGGTTCACTTTTGTTGGGATCGCCCGCGCCACGTTTGAATACCAGACGGGCCATTTAGCCCCGGTATACAACGCCTGCACATTCCCTTTCGGCTTCAGTCTGTCCGCTTCGAGGTTCATCAGGACTACACTTTCCTTACCCGCCGAGTTGATCGTGCCAAACACTACCGCATTGTCGGTACGGGAATAACTGGGGAAACCGAGGTCGTTGTTCTTGTAGACGATCTCCACAGCTCCCTGTTCAATATCAGCCGACAGCACGTAGTACGTGCCCTCCGTTTCATCGAAGTAATCGAAGGCGATAATGTCTGGAGATGTTTTCGAGAACGACGGATTACCAATGCTGATTCCTTCATCCAGATCCGTAAAGAGCTTGTCGATGCGGCCTGTGGCGAAGTTCTTTTTCGAGCCGTCCCACACGTTAATCATGCCCACATCCCAGTAGTCGACCGATTTGCCGCTGGCATTCGTGAGCTTGTTAAAGGCATCGTAGATGATATACTCGCCCGAGTAATCCCATTCAAACGAATCGGCGTATGCTACCTCGCCTGTTTTTACGCCCTGGGCCGAGGTCGGGTTGTAGAGCGTAAACGTTTTCCACTGACCCAGTTCGAAACTGTACACCCAGAGTGTACCATCCTGCTTATCGGTTAGGGCAGCGAGCCGGTTGCCATCTTTCGACACCACCACATTGGCCCAGCCGGCCTCCTGCGAAATCACCGTTTCAGACGCAGGGCGGGTCATGCTCGACGCCCGTATTTTGCCATCGCTCCCCACAAATACGGCCACGCTGCCGTCGTCGGTCAGGCTGGGGCGGCGTTTCAGGGCTAACAGGCTACGCTGAGTAAAGGCCGTAGCCGGATAGGATGTGCTGTAAAGCTTTCCGTCGCTGCTCACGGCCGCCACAAAATCCTGCCCCGTCGCGCTTGGAATCGGCGTTTTCTGACTGGTTGGTGTGCTGCTGGTTTCGGTAATGCCCACGTTGTCGAAGGCCGTTTTCACGGCCGTCACCTCTGCGCTGCTGGCACCATGAAGATCCGAAGCTGCTTTAACGAGTGCCAGCCGGAGGTCCAGGAATTTTGATGAACGAGTCAGGTACGTGGTCAGGGCACGGTAATAAATTTTCTCAGCCTTGTCTTTTCCAGTAGCTGTAGCGACCTGGTAAAACGCGTAGTTAGGAATACCACTGTTGATATGAACCCCGCCGTTATCTTCGGTTGTGCTCACATATTGCGCCATCGTTTTAGGCTGATAGCCATTGTCTGACTTACCACCCTGATTGGGATTGCTCATGCTGCGTAGCGCGCCCGACGGAAAATAGCGCGATACCACCACTTCTTCGCCGATGGTCCAGTCGTCGCGGTCGATCAATACGCCAAATATGTCGGCATAGGATTCGTTGATGGCCCCGGATTGTCCGTCGTAAATCAGATTAGCCGAGTTCTGAATAACACCATGGCTCATTTCGTGGCCTGCCACATCGAGCGAGCCGGCCAGGGGTTTAAAACCTACATCGCCATTGCCGTAGAACATGTACTCGCCGTTCCAGTAGGCATTGTCCATGCCCTTACCAGTTTCGGGGTCGTTTACGTTGATAATGGAAATCACCGTGCCGCCGCTGCCATTGATGGAGTTGCGGCCAAACGTTTTCAGGAAATACTCGTAGGCAATGCCGCCGTTATACTGGGCCGAGGCGGCCGTGGGTGACCAGTTGGTGTTGGTTGCCGAAGTGACCTGCTTCACCGACATATTATCGCCGTAGGTATTGGCGGCATCAATGGTCCAGAGGGCTCCGATCGGGCTATCCGGCAGCTTCGATTTGGTGGCGCTGTACATGGCCCGCGTAGCATCGAGCAAGAGGTAGTTGCTGCCGCTCTGGTACGTTTTGAAGGTTCGCGTTACACCATTCAGGTCGCGCGCCGACGCATCTCTGGGTCCGTCGATGCTACAGGTGTTATTGAACCGCTTGAGCACCTCTCCCGTTTCGGCGTCGATCAGGTACTGCCACCGTTCGAGCAGGTTAGGGCGGATTGTCAGATCGTAGGCCAGCCGGGGCGGTAGGGTCTCGTTTACGCCCCCTGCATATACGCAGAGTTCGCCCGCTACCGCTTCCAGCCTCAACAGACCCTGCCCAAACACCTGCACGGGTGCTACTTTACCGGCGTGCCGTAGTGCCACCTTTCCCGCCTGAGCCAGCGATAGCGACGGCCGCACCGCCAGCGTTGGCGGAACAACCCTGTACTGCCCCGTCATCAGCGTCACCTCACCGGCAGCCTGGTGCACGGTCAGTTCGGCTCCGTAAACCGGCACGCCCCAGTGGGTCTGCCTCAACCGGTGATGCGTTTGACCCAGTTCGTCGGTTGTACTTTGTTTAATGGAAAATGATTGCTCGGGGTCGGCAAGCGACAGCACACTACGTACCTGGCTCAGAAACTGGTAGGTAGTTGCCTGCGCCGACCGACGAACCTGCCCATTGGCCGGGGCATGGCCGGCCGCCAGATTTTCGATATAAACGGGCAAGCCCGACACGGCGTCGCGCACAATTCTGAGTGTCAGCGACGGCATCGACAGCGGCGCGCTCCCGGTGGCCAGCAGCGTTTGCCGGCTACGCTGATCAGTAGGCAGCGGCGTTTCGGTGGCGTTCAGGCGGCGAGCCAGATCAAGGTCGGGCTGGCCGGTTTTCTGCTTGGCCGAAAAACCCCGCCCCGACACCCCGCCACTGAGTGGAAGAACGCCATCCTGTACGGGTGGCTGAGCCAGCGCACTGGCCGAAAGCAGTAAGCAAGCGTAGAGTAGTTTCATGGTAGGTGGTGTGGTAATCCAAAAGGTAAGCTATTTAAGGGTAGGCGGAATCATACCCATAAAACCGGTATAGACTTGCTCGTAGTTGGGCGGCAGGGTTTTGTCGCCGGGTGCCCAGGCTACTTTGTGGAGTTCTTTACCTTTCCGCCAGCTCACAAACCGGTACAGGTTACCCGGCTTATTGTAGGTCGTTTTGCGAATAGCGCAGCGGTCCTCCACCGACCAGAACACCTTCTTAGTATTGTCGGCGGTTTGATTGCCAATAAAGGTGTAGCTCAACTGCCCCGACTTACGGGTAAATAGCCGGCCATCGTCAAGCAGTATATAAGTGGTTTCCTTGCCCACAATTCCGCCGCCCGAGCCTACCGTAAGCACCCGACCTTTGTAGGTATCGGGTACCTCGCGCGAAGTTGTCTTTTTTGCCCGCATCACCATAGCGGGTGTTTTAGCTGTTGTCGACGTGGTCGCTTTCGTGAGCGAGTTAGGTACCGCAGCCGTGGGGACCTGAGCAACAGAAGCCGTTGCCAGTGCACTAATCAGCGTAATAGTTAGTAGCGTTGATCGCATAGGATGTTACGAATGGAAAAAGATGGTACTCATTAATAGGTTTCTTCACGAAGTGTGGCTTTCCAGCCAGCGCCCGTTTGGCGCAGCTTCACAATCAGCAGGTTCGCGTAGTCGCCGTGCTCTATTTTTTGCAAAACGGGCTTAGCGCCCAACTCTCTGGCAATCTCCAGTACTGTATTGCTATGCCCAACAACCAGCGCCGACTGCCCCCGAAAAGTACGGATCCGGCCGGTTAGTTTGGCGACCGGACTGGTAGGGTATTGTGTCAGCGGCAGCCTCTTTGACTGTGCGGTGGGTTGGGCCGTTTGACGGGTCCGAGTGTAGGGCGTCACGTAAACCGTATCCAATTTCACTCCTGCCAAACGCTGCGCCAACTTGTCGGCACGGCGCAGCCCTTCAACTGATAAACTGGTTGTGTCCGTGTCGTTAGCACGCTCAGCATGGCGCACTATGTATACAGTGGCCGTAGGGGCACAACTGCTCAGGCAACCTATAGCCAGCAGTAAAATCAATGATTGTTTCAACATATTCTTTATTGTTCGTATATACAGTTGGGGGTCATACTAACCAGTTTGTGGAAGATGTTCCCCGACCACAAGATACATCACACTTTTGGCACGTACCGCTAGATAGAACCCAACGACCTGTTTTCCAGTAGCTTACTAATATCCAGGCGGGGGAGGAAAATAAACTGGTACGCTTTTTTCAATAGGTGGGGTGTTCACATGACCCAATTCACTAAACACGCATACTCATGAAATCACTACCCGGAATATTACTTGGCGTTGCAGCGGGCGTTATTGTTGGGGTGCTTTTGGCACCGCAGAGTGGCAAAAAAACCCGCGAAGGTCTGGCTTCCGACACTGATAACTTTTTCAGCGATTTGCAGGATCAACTGCAAGATGGTTTAGAAAGCATCCGTAAACAGTACAATGAGTATGTCGAAACGGCGACTGACAAAACAAAGAGTGTGGCCGCTGACGCTAAACGTCGCGCCAAATTTTAATACTACCAACTCAACACTTAAACAAAGAAGACAATGCGTAGCACACGTGATTTCCTAACCGGCATTATAACTGGCGTAGCCATCGGCATCCTGACAGCTCCACGGAGTGGCAAAGAAACCCGCGAAAAGCTGGTTGAAGAAGCCAACAAACGTTCGGAAGACCTGAAAGACCAATTCGGAAAGGTAAAAGAGCAGGCCAACCAATATGTTGACCAGGCAAAAGACCAATTCGGAAAAGTAAAGGAGCAGGCCAATCAGTATGTTGGTCAAGTGAAAGAGCAGGCTAACCAATATGTTGGTCAGGCGAAAGATCAGTTCAACCAGGCTAAAGGCCAGGCTCAGTCGGAGTTCGACGCGAACAAGTATCAGGCACAAGCCGACTACAACAACACAGTAGACGAAACAGCTGATAAAGCAAAGTCTGGCATTAATTCTGCGAAAGAGTCGCTTAAAATCGACTAATCGCAACCCAGTACAACAGTACTGATTTACTCAACGATCTATGAAAGAACGCCCCTGGCTCTACGAGTCAGGGGCGTTCGCTTTTTAGCTATACAGTTTACTATTGAGCTTGTTTTGAACTAAAAAATTCGAACGTACCGAGTACAAAATCCAGGATACCCGTGGCGTGGGTACGTCCCGGCAGTCGATACAGGCCTACGTTGGTTGCACCCTGTTTCTGCATGGCGTCGTAAGCGTTTTGCGTATTGAAATAAAATACCGTGTTATCGGCGTCGCCATGATATAACCGCGTGGGCGTTATCGGTTTCCAGTCGTGAATGTCATTATCCTGCACCGACCGTATAAAATCTGCGTCAGTACCATTCTGCACGGCCTGCCGGAACGTATCGGTCAGCGCCTCATTAAAACTAACGTTAAGCAGCGCGCTACGGCCGTTTGCCTGTACCCGACTCGCGTACGGCTCTTTAAAATAGTACGACGCCGGCCGGTTCAGGCCGTATACACGGTCATAGGTAAGCAGTACCCACAGATATAGCCTGTTATAGTCGATACTGCCCTGGGTACGTGTATTGACAATATGCTGCATAAACGCTGGTTTGTCATAAGCGCCCGCTCCTGCACTGGAAGCAATCAGGTTGAACTCGCCCAGCGCTTCGGCTTCCAGTTTTTTCTGAAGAGCCATTGTTGCGAAGCCGCCTTCTGAGTAGCCAGCCGTATACAGTTTCTCATTCCAGTTTACGTGTTCATCGGCCAGAAACTCTTTCGTAGCGCGTAACATATCCAGCGAAGCCGAGGCCAGCGAGGCGTTGTGTTCGTACGGGTGCGGCACATTGTTCGACGCGCCATAGCCAATATAGTCAGGAGCGGCCACGATATACCCCACCGACGCAAACACGGAGCCAAACGTGTAGGCTTCGCTGCTGCTTCGGTAATAAGACGGCGCCTGATCATCGCTGCTGATCGTGCCATGCTGCATACTGATCAGTGACAGCGCCTGCGTAGTTTGCGGAACCAGTACTGCGCCCGACGCCACAATAGCGCGACCATCAGTGTTCGTGGTGTTATACGACAGGCGGTACACCTTGATGCCAAACTGAGTGAGCAACCGCAAAAATGAGGTAGCCCCGTTATAGCGTCCTTTCAACTGCTCGGGTGTATACGTACCCAGCAGTTCGGCCTTTACCAACGTGCGGGGTTTAGGCGGGGTAACTACATCGGCCGGGGCCGATTGGCGACAGGCCGACGGAGCCAGAGCTGTCAGCCCGAAAAGGGCCGATAGCAACAGAATTTTGATCATGAAACGTTGAGTGAGTGTCTTTAAAAAACACGATAAACACCCCTTCCGTTCACTATATCCTACTCATCCAGTAGAGATATAAACAAGCCAACTTGTATGCTACATCCCACGGAATGACTCACGTTTACGTTATAGATTTGGCGGCTTATTAAGCCAACCTGCTTCGTATGAACGAGAAAACGCTGCCTATTCTGCACCTGGATGATTTTGAGCAGGCTCACCAGCAGTACCCCGATGTATACGTGCAGTTATTTGCTGAGCATGTGGCGCAATACCGGTTCGTTCATACCCCCCATCGGCACGATTTTTATTTGCTCGTTCTCTTCACACAAGGTACCGGAACGCACACCATCGACTTTATTGATTACCCCATTCAGCCCGGAAGTGTGTTTTTTATGTCGCCTGCTCAGGTACACAACTGGACCTTTTCTGAAGATGCCGACGGCTACCTGCTCTTTTTCAATCCGGCGTTTTACCTGATCGACTACCCCGCCCGGAAGCTAAGCGACCTGCCGCTGTTTCATTCGCTGGCTACGCCGCCCGTTGTGTACTTACCCGAGGCCGATGCCACCGATATGACGTGGCTATTTGCGCAGACGTACCGCGAATCGATTGGCAGCAGCTACCGTCGCGAAGACGTTATCCGGTCATACCTGAATATTATTCTGGTGAAGGTGAGCGGCTTTTGCCTCGCCAGCCAGCCCCCACACCTATCGACCCACGCGCAGAGCCAGATTCGCCAGTTGGAACAGCTTGTCGACCGGTATTATGCCGAGCATAAGACCGTTCGTGACTATGCCGATATGATGGCGCTCTCAGAGAAGCAATTATACACGGTTTGTCAAACGGGCCTGGGTAAATCACTGCAAAAGCTCATTCAGGAACGGCTACTCCTCGAAGCCAGGCGCTTGCTGGTTCATACCGAGCTGTCAGTGGCCCAGGTTGCTGACCGGCTCAACTTCTTGGACCACTCGTACTTCAATCGCTTCTTTCGTAAAGCCGCTGGTCAGACGCCCGAGCAGTTTCGACGGAGTTTCCGATAACCCGGCAGGAGGCTAGAGGCACCTTAGCGAGCCGCCTCTACGTGGTGCACGTCCGGCTTTACAAAAAAGCTCAGCCAGGTACGTCGGGCCATTCTAAAAAAGGGAGGCGTCAACAAAAGCAGCGTAGGCACCAACCCCATCAGGTAGTAATCCAGATCGATCTTGAGCCAGATAACGGCAATGAAAAAGGTAATTAGGGTCCAGGCGCTCGAAAAGGCGTAACTGACAAACATGGCCGCCCAGTAAAAGCCAGGTTCGGGGCTGAAGTTCAGGTTGCAGTGCGGGCAACGCTCATGCATGTCGTCGAAATGGCGGGTGAAAGCGCTCTTCGTAACGAAAAAATCGCCTTCGTGGCAACGAGGGCACTTATTGTGGAAAACGCTGTATAAGCGGCTGTTGATTAGCATGTCAGTGGTTGATGTACCATGCAAATGTCGAGCCCCAGCAGCGTTGCTTTACGGACAAATCCCTCCATTTATGGTACAGATCGACGGCGTTTCATGTAGCCGTTTCCGTCTTTAACACGTACCTGTTACCGCACCGGGCAGCACCTTTATCTAACTTAATGAGTGCATACACTCAGGAAAAGAGCTGTGTGTAGGCAACTTGGTGCTTACACAGTTCTGCTATCACCAAGATCCTGGTTAACCTGTCGAATGCCCGTGGCAAAGCCTAGCCGATTTGTTTTGGTCCTTAATCCGCTATCGCATGAATCTGCCTTCTCCCGCTAATTCACCAACTAGTAATGAACTGGTTGACTTCTTATTCAACCGACGGGAAACGCTGCTCAACAACTGGCGTACTGCCTGCGAATCAGACCCTTCGCTTAAAAAAATAGCGGTATTGTCCCGCGAAGAATTCAATAACCTGATGCCTGCTATCCTCGACATTCTGGAACAGCGCATTCTGGGACGTACCCCCGACAATGATCCGGCTGTAACGGCTCGGTCGCACGGGTTACACCGATGGCAAAAGTCGCTGGGCCTGCCTGAATTGCTAAAAGAACTACATCATCTGTCGGAGCTATTAGTCAGCGAACTCAAATTGTTCCGCGAACTATTTCCGGGCACAAATCCAGACCTGGTGTTGCAGGCGCAGCACCAGATCATGGCCCTGATGAATGAAACAATCGGGGGCAGCATCACTAAGCATGACGAGTTGCAGCGGTTGCAGGCCGCCAACCGGGCTGCCAGTCTGGAGCAGGCCTTACTGGAAATGCAGGCCCTCTCCCGCCGGCGGGGCGATCTGTTACGCACGTCTTCTCACGACCTGCGCAGTGGCCTGGGCCTGAGTATGGGGGCTGCTTACTTTCTTCAAATGGATGATCTGAGCCCCGAAGATCGGCAACAGTACATGGATATGCTGAATCGGAACCTGAACCATGTGCAATCGATGTTGACGAACCTGATGGACTTGTCGCGTTTGGAGGCTGGTCATGAGCCCGTTCAGCTGGAATCGTTCGATGCTGCCCAATTACTAACCGAATTGGTGTCCAGCGCCCAGCCTAAAGCAACCGAACGAGCCCTTATTTTACGGGCAGAAGGGCCCAAACTGTTACCCGTACGAACAGACCGGCTTAAAATTTACCGGATAGCGCAGAACCTGATCATCAACGCCCTCACCTACACCCCGTCTACGCCCGCTCACCCTGGCCTGGTGTCAGTGTCTTGGTCAGCCGAAAACGATTGGCGGTGGGGATTCAGCGTACAGGATTCAGGACCGGGGCTTCCGCCAAACCTGATGGAGCAGTTTCATAAGCAGCTCCGACCAATTGTTGAAGAAACCAGCGTGCTTAGCCCCGAAGAAGGACAGCCCGTTGCTGTAACACCCAACAATGAGCATGATGTACCCTCAGGGCCAGCCTTGGAAGCACAAAGTCACCAGTCCCCCGATCAGGGCGAGGGCGTAGGCCTGCAGATTGTGAAGCGGCTGTGCGAGATGATTGGGGCAAGCCTGGAAATGGAGAGTATCAAAGGACGAGGCACACTCTTCAGGGTGCGCTTAAACGTACAATCACCTGATCTTTAGTTGCTTACGCAATTCGTAAAAACAACGTAAGACCATACGATCATTCATTGAGTATACAACTACTTGTCGTGGGTTGATAGATAAGCAGCAGCTTTGCTCAAAAAGTAAGTATTTCTATAGTTTTAGTAGTTTAATGCAATTAAATTAACCTAAATGAACAATTGGTCGCTTAATGCATCGTAATCCGCTTGACACGTATCGGATGGGCGCATGCTGACAAGCGCGTGTCTCCATCACAAACACCCAGTTAATTTCTCGTAACCCAGTCAGTTTCAGTTCTTCATCAACTAGTTGTCATTTTGTATAAGCCAGAGATGACATGCCCTTGACTAAACAAAACAACTCCAATAGACAGACAGCTACTTCCGATGAATCATGCCACACAAACCGTCGATTCGCCGACTATTTTCATTGCCGTTGATCAACTGAGCGACCATCACCGGTACAGACAGGCATTTACCGAGGCAGAACCTACGGCCACCCTCTATTTTTTTATGCACAGTACTGAGTTGATCGCCGCCCTGCGAAGTTACGTTTACCCCAAGCCATCGCTGTTGATAATGGACTGGGATATGGACGCCCATAAGGGGTACAATACGTTAGCAACGCTGGCTCAGACAACCGTATGGCAAACGATCCCGGTCGTTATCATGAGCAAGCCAGGACGCCCCGTTGACGTGGCCACATGTCGGCAGATCGGTTACGGATTGGTATTACCAACTGAAAGACAGGCCACTAAATTAGCCGATAAGCTCAGCGGAATCATGTATGCACTGCTGTAGCGTGGCTGATCGGGCTATGAATGGACCAGGTAATCGGTTAGGAGTTTCCATTGAAGTTTCTGGTAGAACAACCAGCCTCCTGCTGCAATTGCCGTGTTGATGATAGCCCGATCACCGGCTTCGGGTTGATGATTATTGATGGCTTCATCGCGCCCGATTTCAGATGCCGTAATGGTAGTACCCGCCCGTTCGACCCGGAAAATGCTGCGCGCTTCTTCCCTAAAAAAATGGTCTGTTGGCGCCGTATTGGCTTTTGCGGGGGCGTGGGTGGGCTGAACCGTAAAGTCAACCTGATTTTTCTGCGCGGAGTGGTCAATGACACGTACCCAGTTTTCGGGCATGGGGCCGGGTAATACGATCTTGATGTAATCGCCCACCGCTACCCGACCCACTTTGGGTTGCCCGTTCTGGTCGTGCAGTTCAAAGTCGGCGGTGAAGGTGGAAAGACCTGACCAGCCATTTACATTCAGCAACTTATCTACAGATCGGGTAAAAGCGGCGTTTGTTTCCTCGTCGTCAGCAAACGTGTTCTGACTGACATATACAACATCTTTGGTGGCATCACCCTTCGCCACCTTTGCCTCTTGCTGAACCTTGTCAGCCAACGTTTTTGGGTTCATCGGTTAAGAGCTTGGGACTAATTAACTGGTGCGTAAATGCAGTTGCCCGTGCGGCAATGCAGTGAAATGAGTGTTGGCAAGCGGCAATAGCCAACAGCGAAAAACGAACATACCTCGGTTAGCCGCCGACTTTTTTTGGTGTTGCGAGACAGTAACATGAACAAAGCCGTTGTGACAGCAGCGCCAACCAGCCCCATGCGGTTATGTTCTCAATCGCCTTTCCAGCCTTTTTCGGCGAATATAGTCGGCACATGGCCGTGGCTCAGGTCATCGATGATGCCTTCTACCACATTGCCCCAGTCGGCCAGCATGAGTGGCAACCAGTGGCCGTACTCCGACTCGCTCAAACGAAAGGCAAACCGCTGAATAACGCCCCTCAAGCCGCTGGGTAGCGACAACATGCTAAACACGGCCGTCAGGTTCGGTCGGTCGTTGGCATGTAGTATCTCAACAGTGGCCGCCTGTTGGGCGGGGCGCTCCCAGTTGACACGCTGATGGTCGTCGCCAGTGTAGTGTTTCCTGGGATGGGTAGACTCATTTGTCGGATCAGCCTCTACTCCCCAGCTATTGATGTGCGAAAAATCAGTTGGATTCGGTTTCATAGTAAATCGGGTTATTTATTCGCAGAAGGGGGGATAAGAATGGGGTTGATATAATTGTCGAGTTTGGCCGAGAAGATGTGGTAAGCATCCGATAAACAGCCACGCACAGTTTGCCGCCAGGATTCCCACCCGACCAGATCCAAACACCACAACAGTATCACCTTTTTTCATGCCTCCCATCTCGGCTGCCTGGTAGGCCGTGGGCACCACATCGGTTAGCAGTACGGCATCGTCATGGTCTATCCAGTCGGGAATGACGGTGGGGATGCGGAAGCAACTGTGGTATAAACTGGGGTCCTTCCCTACTGGCTGAGCCAGGTAGGTGAAGTAAGGAAACGGAACCGAATTAACACAGGTAGGTTGACGCAGGCAGTACGTCCAGTCGAGGCAGATCAGGCACAACCCCTGCGCTTCGTTGGCTAATTGCTACGTACCCGGCGCTGAGTGACCCGATCGGTGCGTTACACGCCGACCGATTTGAACCGATACAGGTAAGGCGCTTTATGGGGCGTACCAGCCCGACGCTCAGACAGCCGTTCCAACGTACCAGAGCCGATGAGTTTCTTGTAAAAATTGCGGGCGTCGAGCGGGTACCCCAAAATGGTTTCGTATAGCCGCTGTAATTCCGGCACGGTAAACGTATTGGGCAATAGCTGGTTAAGGGGCTGATCGTCCAGTTGTTTACGCAGCGACTGCAAAGCAACGGTAATGATGTGGTTGTGGTCGAACAGCAGGCCGGGCACTTCATCTACGGGCCACCAGCGGCATTCGTCGGTCAAAAAATCGGGCGTAGGCACCACCTTCGAGTAGTCGACAAGGGCGTAGTAGCCAATTGAAATCGTTCGCTCCGACCAGTTTACGTCCTGCACGGGCAGCTTCGTTCGCTTCCAGGTATCGGCCTGGTCATAGCGATTCGCCTCGCCGAACACATGAAACTGCTGCAAATAAAGCTCGTCCAGGCCCGTTCGCTCCTGCACCACACGCTGCGCCGCCACATCGACCGACTCAGCCTTACGGATGAAGCCACCCGGCAGGCTCCACTCGTCGGTGCCCTTCCAGCGCAGCAGCAGCACCTTCAACTGATTTTCGTGAAAACCGAAGATCACCCCGTCGATAGACAGGTAGTGAATGCACTGTTCAGATACGTCCTGATAGTACTGAACCGCCGGATGATTATACTCGATCATAAAATCAGTCAATAATAACCTATTGATGCACTGGAAAAAGTTTCTTTACGTACTTTTGACGTAAAGGTATCAGCTACCCAGTTGAGCCCCTATTCGTAGGGCCAAAACACCCAATCCCGCCTACCCAATGCGCCTCACCCGTTTACTCGCCGCTTTTCTTCTACCCCTGCTCCCGTACCTGACGGTTGCAGCCAGCATCGACACGCTCGACGTACCCAGCGCCGCCATGAAACGCATGTTGCGGGCGGCCGTAGCCCTTCCTGAGTCCTACAAAAAAACGAAAAGTAATCTACCTGTGCTGTATCTGCTGCATGGCGGCGGGGGGCAGTTCAGCGACTGGCTCAAACAAACACCCGATAAACAGTTGGTGCAGAAACTGGCCGATCAGTACAATCTCATCATTGTAATGACCGAAGGCGATCGGCTGAGTGGGTATCTCGACAGTCCCGTTCAGAAAGACAACCTGTTCGAGACGTACCTGACTAAGGAGGTTGTCGATAAAATAGACAACACCTACCGCACCATTCACGACCGAAAAGGCCGGGTTATCACCGGACTCAGCATGGGCGGACATGGGTCCCTGTATCTGGCCGCGCGGCACCCCGACCTGTACTGCGCCGCCGGCAGCATGAGCGGTGCCCTCGACCTGAACGCGACAAACTGGCGTATCACCCCCGAGTTCGCCAAGCAGATCGAGCCCGGCTTCACCCGCATTCTGGGTCCGGCAAACTCAACGCCCGACTACTATGCGGCCAATTCGGTTGTGAACATGGTGCCGCAACTGAAAGCCAGCAACCTGAAGCTGATTATCGACTGTGGCGTCGACGATTTCCTGATTGAGCCGAACCGTGAGCTGCACCGTCGGCTGGTTTACAGCAAAGTAGACCACGATTACACCGAACGGCCCGGTGCCCACACCTGGGACTACTGGCAGAATTCATTGCCCTATCATGTTCAGTTTTTTCACAACGTTCTAAAAGCCAACGGTAGCGTGGCTCAATAAACCCCCAACCAGAATGCGTAGTAAATGGCTGGCTTTTGCCTGTAGCTTCTTTCTCTCCCTTCCGATTTTTGCCGCCAAAGTCGATACCATCGACGTACCCAGCGCGAGCATGAACCGGACGTTACGGGCCGCCGTGGTGATGCCCGAGCGGTACAAAAAAGCCCGCAAACAGGCGTTTCCGGTTTTGTACCTGCTACATGGCGGCTCGGGCAGTTTCCGCGACTGGCTCACCAAAACGCCCGACAAAACACTGTTGCACCGCCTGGCCGATCAGTATAACCTCATCATTGTTACCCCCGACGGCGACCCGACCAGCTACTATTTTGATAGCCCATTGGTAAAAACCAGTCAGTTCGAGACGTTCATCTCAAAGGAGCTAGTCGAAAAAATCGACGCCAGCTATCGCACCGTCCGCGATAAAAAGGGGCGGGTAATCGCGGGGCTTTCGATGGGTGGCCACGGGGCTATGTTTATTGCCAGCCGCCACCCCGAGCTATACGCCGCCGCCGGCAGCATGAGCGGGGTGATGAACATCAATACGGCCACCTGGAAAGTAACGGCCGATTTTGCCGCCCAACGACGCGTCAATCTGGCCCGACTACTTGGCCCAGCCAAAGAGGGTGACACGCCTTATCCCGGTTATACCATGGTAACCCTGGCCAGCCAGCTCAAAGCTAATAACCTGCCGCTGATTCTCGACATTGGCGTCGACGATTTCCTGATCGAAGGCAACCGCGACCTGCACCGGCAATTAATGGCCAACCAAACCCCGCACGACTACACCGAGCGCCCCGGCGCTCACACCTGGGACTACTGGGGAAACGCCCTGCCCTATCAACTGCTCTTTTTTAATAAAATCCTGACCGCCAATCAGGTGGCCGCAAACTGAGCTTGAAGAGTGCTGTTGTACAAAACTGCACCTGATCAGCCAGTTACCCAGAAACGTACCCATTAGTCACCCTAACGAAGTTCATGAAAACATCCCTGCTTCTTCTGAGTGCTTCTTTCGCGGCACTGCTTAGTACCGCTGCGTTTATACCAGTGCCGAAGATGTTCGATACGGTAGCCGTCACCGGTGGCACTATCTCAGGTACGTTGAACAAGACCGGCGATGTGCACGTGTTTCGGGGTATTCCTTTTGCGGCACCGCCTGTTGGCATCCTGCGCTGGAAAGCCCCGCAGCCCGTCAAGCCCTGGTCGGGCATTAGGGCCTGCGCTGCTTTTGGGCCTAGCCCCATGCAGGGAGCCCCCGCCCCGTTTGGTCCCTGGAGTGCCGAGTACCTGATTGCGCCCGAACCCATCAGCGAAGATTGCCTCTACCTGAACGTCTGGACCGGTGCCAGGTCGGCCAATGAGAAACGGCCCGTTCTGCTCTGGATTTACGGGGGCGGGTTTAATAGCGGGGGCGGCAACGTGCCGCTGTATGACGGCGAAGCGACCGCGAGAAAGGGGGTCATTTATGTCAGCGCCAACTACCGGGTAGGTCCGTTCGGCTTCTTCGCGCATCCTGAACTGACCAGGGAATCGGGCACAAACGCGTCGGGCAATTACGGATTGATGGACCAGGTTTCGGCCTTGAAGTGGGTGAAGGCCAACATTGCGCAGTTTGGTGGCGACCCCAACAACGTGACTATTGCGGGGCAGTCGGCGGGGTCAATGAGCGTGAATTGTCTGGTGGCGTCTCCCCTGGCGAAAAACCTGTTTACCAAAGTCATTGCCGAAAGCGGTGCAAGCTTGGCGCGGCCCATGGCTACCCTGGCGCAGGCCGAAGAAAGTGGACTGAAGGTGATGCAGGCGCTGGGTACGTCGTCGCTGGCGGAGTTACGGGCCAAACCGGCTGCCGATATCATGCAGAAGGGACAAGGCAGCGTACGCGGGCCTATTGTGGATGGGTACGTGCTGCCCGAGCCGATGGCCGCGCTGTTTGGGGCGGGTCGGCAGAACAAGGTAACGCTGCTCACCGGCTGGAACGAAGACGAAGGCATGGCGTTTGGCCCACCCAAAAACGCGGCCGATTACAAACGGCAGATCAGGCAGCAATACGGGGCCGACGCCGAAACCCTGCTGCGGTATTACCCCGGCGAGACCGATGCGCAGGCGGCGGCTTCACAAAATAACCTTTCACGCGACCAGATTTTTGGGGCCCAGAACTTCGGCTGGGCCAACCTGGAGAGTCAGCAGGGCCGAAACGTATATGTGTACCGCTTCACCCGGAAGTTGCCCGCTACAGGCGACTATGCCCGGTACGGGGCGTTCCATACCGGCGAAGTGGCCTATGCGTATGACAACCTCCAGTTTATCGACCACCAGCTTCGCCCCCTCAACGCCACCGACGATGCACTCGCCAAAACAATGTCGGCCTACTGGGTGAACTTCATTAAAACCGGCAACCCCGACGGCAAGGGTGTTCCGCACTGGCCCGCTTACCGCGTAGCAGACAAGCAAATTATGACGCTGGGCGACAAGGTACAGGCGCAATCCATCCCCGATGCCCCCTCGCTCGATTTCCTGTTTACCCTGTTGAGTCGGCCATAACGCACAGACTACAGCGTAAAACAACAAAATTAACTTTCTATAAATCAACTCATTACTAATACGTGAACTACCCTAATCTCGCTTATAAAACCGCTTCCCCAAACCAATGAAAACTCAATCCATTTTATTTTCCCTCGCGGTGCTGGCCCTGCCGTTTTCGAGCCTGGGGCAAACACCAACCGGCACCACAACGCCAGTTATGGCGGGTAAAGGCATTGCCACGGTACAAACCGAATCGGGCAGCGTAAAGGGCTACGTTCATAACGGCACGTTCACGTTCAAGGGTATTCCTTACGCCAAAGCCGAGCGGTTCATGGCACCTACCAAACCTGACTCATGGACGGGGGTACGTAGCTCGATGACCTACGGCCCCGTTTGTCCGATGGATGCTACTACCAGCACCAACGACGAAATTGAATTTCCCTTTCATCACGACTGGGGCTACACCAACGAAAACTGCTTGAGTTTGAATGTCTGGTCGCCGGAGATCAACAAAACCAGGCAACGCCCCGTTATGGTGTGGTTTCACGGTGGTGGCTTTTCAGCAGGCTCATCGGTAGAACTACCGTCATACGATGGCGAAAACCTGACCAAAAAAGGCGATGTGGTTGTGGTTACGGTCAACCACCGCCTGAACGTGCTGGGTTTCCTTGACATGTCGGCTTATGGTGATAAATACAAAAACTCAGCAAATGCGGGTTTGATGGACCTAGTGGCGTCGTTGCAGTGGGTGAAACAGAACATCGCGCAGTTTGGCGGCGATCCCAACAACGTCACCATCTTCGGCCAGTCAGGCGGGGGTGGTAAGGTGACTAGCCTCATGAATGCGCCGTTGGCCAAAGGTCTCTTTCACAAAGCCATTGTCCAGAGTGGCAGCTACATTACCAGCTTCACGGAAAAAGAGCTATCCCAGAAAGTGAGTGCCGCTATTCTGGCCGAACTAAGCCTACAGCCCAACCAAGCCGACTCGCTGCAGACCATTTCCTATGAACGCCTGAATGCAGCCAGCAAAAAAGCCTTGCGTAAGGTGAACGAGAGCCTGAGAGCCGAAAACAGACCTTCTTTCGGCGTGGGCTGGGGACCTACGCTCGATGGTACCTTCCTCCCCTACCAGGCCTCGTCAACTGAGGCTGTGGCGCTGTCGAAAGACATTCCGTTGCTGGTTGGCTCAACTAAAACAGAGTTCGGCCCCTTCAACCCCACCAACCGCGTAGCCACTATGGAAAGCGCTAAAGCGGGGCTGCAAAAGCAGATGGGCAGCAAAACCGATACGTACCTGGCCGCCGTGAAAAAAGCCTATCCTGAAGCCACCCAGCCAGCAGATTTCATGACCGTCGACATCGGTTTCCGGGCAGGTGCCATTCGGCAGGGGAGCCAGAAAGCCGTTGCCGGCGCCGCCCCTGTTTACATGTATGTATTCGCGTGGAATTCGCCCGTCAATGACGGAATCTACAAGTCGATGCACTGCATGGAAATTCCGTTTGCATTCGACAACATAAGCCGGTGCGAAGAGATGACCGGCGGTGGCAAAGAAGCCCACGCCCTGGCCGACAAAATGAGCCGCGCCTGGATCGCCTTTGCCCGCACCGGAAATCCGAACCACAAAGGGTTGCCCAACTGGCCCCAGTACACTGCTCAGAATGGTGCCACCATGATTTTTGACAATACGAGTCAGGTAAAAAATCACCACGACAAGGAGTTACTCGAGATTGCCCAGAGCAAATAATCAATGTTGTATCCAACCAACAACCTATGAACCACCTACTTACTCTGCTTTCGCTGGTTTGCTTATCGGTAACGGCCAAACCGGTACCGAACGAGAAGTTTACTAAGGCCAGTGACGTTGTCTGGGCTTCGCCCAACGGGTTTAAGCTGACCATGGACGTATACACACCCAACACCGGCAAGAAAAGTTACCCGGTAATTGTGATGTTTCATGGCGGTGGCTGGCTTATCAACAACAAGAGCATCATGGACGAGCCGGCAGCGTACCTGGCCAGCCACAGCGAGTATGTAGTATGCAACGTAAACTACCGCCTGCTGGTCGACCAGAATAATACGGTGACAATGAACGACATTGTGAACGATGTGTTCGGGGCAGTGTTGTGGGTGAAAGACAACATCGGCCAGTATAAAGGCAACCCCGGCCAGCTGATTGTCACCGGCGACAGTGCAGGCGGCCACCTGGCTACCATGATTGTGTTGCAGGGTAACAACCTGGAAACAGATGGCTTTGCGGGCAACACCCTGGGGTTCACACCAACGTACCTACCCAAGGGCAAAACCGCCGAACAGGTTGCCAAAGCCAACGGCCTGGCCGTACAGGCAGCCATAATTAGCTATGGGGCATTTGATCTCTACGGCAGTGCGTTGAGCGGTTTCGAGAACGACAGCAATATTTTCTGGTCATTAGGCAAAGCCAAAGCCAGGGGTATCTTCGGCGCCAACCTAAACCCAACCAGCAACCCAGCCCCTTACAAACAGGTGTCGCCGCTGTATACGGTCCCTAAAGCCAGCGAACGCAAGCTCCCGCCTATGCTTTTTACGGTTGGGTCAAAGGATAACCTGACCACGCCAACCTCCGTCGAAGCGTTCATTGGCAAACTGAAAGAAGCAGGTCATACGAACATCGACTATTGGGTGTATGAAGGCCGCCCCCACGCCTTCCTCGATTCTGGCTCGAACGCGTATCTGGGAACCAGTTTTCAGAAAGATGCGCCCGAAGCCCTTAACAAAATGATCGCTTTTCTGAACAAGCACTTTAAGTAACCGAGGCTACATAGTTTATGTATCGTCAACGCGTCGGCTAGCTTCGCGTTAACAATACATAAACTATGTAGCCAACTAGTCGGCTGGGTAACGTACCTATGTCGCGACTGACTTTATACGGCAGGTCCCTTAAGGATGCATATAGGACCAGCCCTCCTGTTGACGGATGATTAGCTCGCCATTGCCGCTGGGTACGTAGCTGATGAACGGAAACAGATCGTCGCGGTTGATTTTCCGCTCCCGCATGGTGTTCTCACACATGGCCAGAATAACCCCTTTTTGCTGCAGAGCCTGCACGGCTTCTTCGTACGATTTGTCTTTTTGAAAAACGGCCACTCCCGAGCCGTGCACGACAAGTTCAACCTCTAGTTTTCCGGCTAGCCTGGGGTCACTGATGGCATTCTGAATGTTTTTCAGCGTTCCTTTTATTTTGCTCTCGTCATCAGTATTCAACTGATAAACAACCTTGTAACGCGCCTTTGTTGCTTCGGCTCCGTGAAATTCACCGGGCTTGGCCTGGGCATATACAGACGCAGTGGTACTGCCAAACAGGCAAATCGCCAGTAGTAGCATCGTTTTCATGGGTTCGTTAGAATTGGTTTAGTCAAATGTACTTGTTCTTGCCAACAGACGAGTCTCTAAACGGAAGCTTTATCCCCGGCTACTCCGGCTGAACTGCCAACTAAATGGCCTTTGAATCACCACCTTCCGTAGTTACCGATACCCGAAAAATGGCCCTAATTCGTATATTTAGACGCATTTCATATACAACCCGAAATTAACTCATGATTCGGATCGCTACGTTTTTAGTCAGTTTTATCCTGACGAATGCGCTTTTTGCGCAAACACCCAAACGCCCGCTCACCGCCGCCGACTACGACCGCTGGGAAAGTGTACGCGCAGAAAAAATCAGTAATGATGGGCGCTGGATCGCCTATCAGGTTGATCCACAAGAAGGTAACGGCCGGCTTGAGGTTGCCGATGCGTCACGAAAAGCGACTGTCCGTACATTCCCACGCGGTTATATGGCGCAATTCTCGCCCGACAGCAAGTTTCTGGTGATGCGCCTAAAAGCCCCGATAGCCGACACCCGCAAGGCGAAGCTGAAGAGGAAGAAAGCCGATGAAATGCCTAAAGACAGCCTGTTAGTGCTGAATCTGGGCACCGGCGCCACCACAAAATTGCCCAACATCAAATCATTCATGATTGGGAAAGAGGCCGGTTCGTGGCTGGCCGTGTTGCAGGATGCCAACGCCGCCAAACCAACAGCCGACCTGAGAGCATCCACCACGAAAGATACCCTCGCTCCTACTAAACCGGTATCGACCACAACCGTTGCCAATCGCCGGGGGGGTGTAACAAAAAAGCCTAAAGGCGACGACATGGTGTTGCTGAATATGGCCGATGGTACGCGCCGTACCGTATCGTTTGTGTCGAATGTGGTGATGTCGGAAAATGGCCAAACGGTTTTTTACAGCCGTGAATCGGCGCGCGACTCCCTGAAAGCGGGTGAGTCATTCATCCCCGGCGTATTCGTGTTCAACACTGGCACTGGCCAGACCATGCTGGTAGATAGCAGCTCAAAAACGAAGTTATACAAGGGATTGACTGTCGATAAAATGGGCAAGCAGCTCGCCTGGTTAACCTCGGCCGACAGTGCCGGTGCCGATGTGCGTGTATTTGCGCTTCGGTACAAAAACATGGCCCCACCTGTGGCAGGCAAAGGCAGCAAGAGCAAAGTCGCGCCCGTTGTGGCTCCCTACAAAGTCCTCGTCGATACAACGTCCAAAGCCTTGCCAAGCCGCTGGACGGTGAACGAGTTCCGTGAGCCCCGCTTCTCGGAAGACGGATCACGCCTCTATTTCTCGACTTCGCCCATCGCCATCAAGCCGTCGAAAGACACGCTTACCCCCGACGATGAGAAAGTAAAAATGGACGTTTGGAGCTGGACTGACAGCCGCCTGCAACCCATGCAGCAAAAACGACTGAAAGAAGAGAAAGAACGTGGTTACCTGACGCTGGCTGACCCAGTTACTGGCCGGGTGACACTACTGGCCAATCAGGAAATTCCAACGGTCGCGTTCGACCCTAAAGTGAATAGCCGCTACCTGCTGGGCATGAGTGACCTCCCCTACCAGGTGCAATCCTCGTGGGACCCCGGCCATACCGACGTGTACCTGATCGATACCCAGACCGGTGACAAAAAACGGATTGCCAACGACGTAATGGTGTCACAACCACGGCTGTCGCCGGGTGGCAAGTATGCCTACTGGTTCGATGAGCGTGACTCTCTCTGGCGGGCCTGGTCGATTGCTGATAACAAGCGCCTTGACCTGACCCGTGGCTTACCCAGCAAATTTTTCGACGAAGAGCACGACACCCCTAGCCTGCCCGGTTCTTACGGCTCAGCAGGCTGGACAACCGGCGACCGGTACGTTTGGATCTACGACCGCTACGACATCTGGCAGATTGACCCCACTGGGCGCGAAAAGCCGCTGAATATGACTAACAGTTGGGGCCGTACCAACAAAGTGCGGCTGCGCCGCGTAGACCTCGACCCCGATGAGAAAGATATCAACCCAAATCAGGAGTTGTGGCTAACCGGTATTTGGGAAAGTGACAAGCACGCAGGTGTATTGAAAGCAACGCCCCCGGCAAAAGGCAACGTAACTATTGGCCTGCTCGCGAGTAGCCAGCACCGGTATGCGAATCTGACAAAGGCGAAGAATGCCCCGACAATGACTTTTTACCGGGGTAACTTCACAGAGTCGACCAACATTTTTCAGACCGATACCACCTTTGCTGCTCCCGTCCAACTCACCAAAACCAACCCGCAGCAGGACAGCGTCAGGTGGGGTAACGTAGAGCTGGTGAAATGGACCGGCACAAACGGGGTACCGCTGGAAGGGCTCCTCTTCAAACCCGAAGGGTTCGACACCCCCGGCAAGAAGTTTCCGATGCTGACGTACTTCTACGAGCGTAATGCCGAAACGCTGAATGATTACCGCGCTCCGTCGCCCAGCCGGTCGACCATCAATATCCCGTATTGCGTATCGAATGGGTACGCTGTATTTGTGCCCGATATCGTATACACCACCGGCCAGCCCGGTCCCAACGCTTACGACTGCATTGTGCCTGGTGTGCTGAAGCTGCTCGAACGCGGCAATATCGACCGTACCCGGCTCGGTATCCAGGGTCAAAGCTGGGGTGGCTACCAGACGGCCTACATCATTACGCGGACAAATCTGTTCAAAGCGGCCGAGGCCGGTGCTGCCGTAGCGAACATGACCTCGGCATATGGCGGTATTCGTTGGGAAACGGGCGTTGTTCGTCAATTCCAGTACGAGAAAACGCAAAGCCGCATTGGTGGTACCCTGTGGGACAAGCCGATGAATTATATCGAAAACTCACCGCTGTTCTTCGCCAATCGCGTAGAAACGCCGCTGATGCTGATGCACAACGATGCGGATGGCGCTGTACCCTGGCAGCAGGGGATTGAGTTCTTTACGGGCCTGCGTCGCCTGAATAAACCCGTATGGATGGTGGTGTACAACGGAGAAGGCCACAACCTCACGGCCCGGCACAACGCCAAAGACCTGAGCATCCGCATGTATCAGTTCTTCGATCATTACCTGAAAGACGCACCAATGCCTGCCTGGATGAAAGATGGCCGTACTGCCGTTGAAAAAGACCGGGGTGAAATGAAGTACTAACGGATCAAAATCGATCTGCCTGAAGTACTCCCCTGTTTACTACCAGAAGCCTACTGCATCTGGTAGTAAACAGGGGAGTACTTCAGGCAACCTGAACGGCAACTTCATAATAGTCGACCATGGGTTGCCCCGCAAAATAGGGTTTCATGTTTTTCAGAACATCCTGCAAAAAACCGTTCGTTTCGGCGGCAGTTCGATCTGCTTCCGACTCCCAGAGCGTCACCATCAGGCAACGGTTGTTTTCTAAATTAACCAGGAATCGACTGTTTTTAAACCCCTGATGTTTCTTGAGGGCTGGCCCTACCGAATCACGGAAATAATCGGTTGCTTTGGTGGCGGCATCAGGCAAGAGGGTAACCTGAACAATTCGTGCATACATACTTGACGGCGTTTACAGTTAAACGATTCAGCCTATTCATTCAGACGGAACACCTGCAGCGTCCGCATCGGTAAAAACAGAAGTAAGCATATCGGATAGCTTACTTTGCCGATCAATAAATAAAGCCAATCGTGGTCAACCTAAACGAACTAGAGTACATTAACGGGTACATGCTGGCCAACGTATAGCAGACTAACCGGATCGTTCAGATTGATCTGGCAACGGGAAACGTAGTGGGCGACCTATCGATGGAGGCTATCCTTCCGGCTGGCCTCAACACGAAAGAGAACGTGCTCAATGGTATTGCTTACCGTCCGGATGAAGGCGCACTGTATGTTACCGGAAAAAATTGGCCTTCCTTGTTTAAACTGCAGGTCAGCGACTTGCAAAAAGCCCGTAAGGGGGCCAGGTTTCAGTAAGGTGGATTGACTCCGGGTACGTTGCTACCGAAAATTGTACCTATAGTTGGCGCTTGAAAAAGGCCAGCGCTTCCAGGTGGACATCGATATCATTGGGATAATCGTGCTTACCACCGTTTACTTTTAGCAGCACAATTTCGGGTTTCCCTTTCTCGCGGTACGTGTAGCGTTCAATGGTTTTGCCGTCGGCGGGGTCAGTATCGGGCAGCTTTTCCAGACTTGGCTTCCCCTTGTATTTGGCTAGGTCAGCCCAGTACGCCAACGTGCGATCGGTGGAGCGAACTGCACCCATCGTCATATTCTTACCCAGCACTACCACACCTCCGTTATAAGGGTTGGTTGAGTCGTCGGTGCCGTTGATGATCATGACCGGCACTGCCTTACCCGACGGCGTACAATCCAGATTTGTCGTATCGGGCAAGTTGGCAATGATAGCTGTAATAGCCCGGAACGCCTTAGGCATGGTCAAGGCCAGTTTGTAGGCCATGTGCCCCCCACCCGACGTACCTACGGCAAACACGTGAGTCTGATCAACCCGATACCGCTTGACAAAGTACTGAATCATACCGTTGAAAAATGCCTGCTCATTCACATTCTCTACGTTAGCCTGAGCCGGTGAAGCTTTGCGGCACTCATTCCAGTAGCGCTTGTAGCCGCTTGGGTAAACAACCAGCGTATTTTCGGTAGTCGCCCGCTGATCCATCTTCGTGGCCGATTTCATCATACCCAGTCCATCGCCACCTGAACCGTGCAGCACAAACACCAGACTCGGCCGGTTGAGCAAGCCGACTGGTTCGTTAAAATGAAAGACGCGGTAGTTACCATCGATAAGCAGCGAATCGGTGATAACCTGGGCCCGCACTGGCAGGCTGGCTACGGTTAGAAAGAGCAGTATCAATAGTCGGATCATGGGTCAATACTAGAATGTAACAAACGTAAAAGCCAAGCAGCGCACAGGTCTAACCAGTTACCGGGCAGGATAGACAGAACGAGACTGGAACTCAGGAGCCTGTCGGTTTGGTTGTCAGATACATTCCAGCTACAGCGATAACGTACCTGGAAACTAACCAATGAACAAAGCCAATCAGCCACTCCCCTTCTCTGACCTTATCAAAAGCGGCGAACCCGTGCTGGTCGAATTTTTTGCAACCTGGTGCGCCTCCTGCAAAGCGTTGAATCCCACGCTGAAGCACCTGGAAGACCGCACCGGCGACAAACTCAGCGTAGTACAGGTCGACATCGATCGGAATAAAGCTGCAGCCACTAAATTCCAGATTCAGAGCGTACCTACCATGATCATGTTTAAAGATGGCAAGGTAGTCTGGCGGAAATCAGGGGTACAGTCTATCGGCAAACTCGAAGCCTCTGTAAAGCCTTATTTATAGAGTAACGCGGTCCGCACGTCGTTGACTCGGGTCCGCGTTAGCTTATATAAACGGCTTTGGGCTGAAGCTGAGAATGAATACGATCACGGCCAGCCAGCCAAGTAGTTTCCGGCCAGTGCTGAGGGGTTCATTTTCCTCCGTTTCTGGATGATACACGCCCAGGAACCGACCGAGTACAACGGCGAAGACCATAAAGCCGATGTAACCTTCTACCGTTGGAAACATGAAGGACACCGCAAATTGAGCCACTACCACCGACAAAGCAATCAGTAGTGAGGTGATGGGCCGGTCGTTGATGCGGGAAAAAGCCAGAAACAGTGCCCCTACGTAGAGCACCAGTTTCATCAACTGATCCTGGAAGACAGCATCATCACCAGTGGCAAAATCAGCTACTTTAAAGAAGCCCAAGCCAGCATAGAATACAAATCCGACAAACAGCACGGGAGCCAGCGCGTTGAACCGCTTGCGGCCAATCATGGCGTATAGCACGTGTCCCCCATCGAGTTGCCCGATAGGAATGAGGTTCAGTGAGGTAAAAAACAGTGACAGATAACCAGCCAGC
Source organism: Fibrivirga algicola (assembly GCF_011742925.1). Lineage (GTDB taxonomy): Bacteria > Bacteroidota > Bacteroidia > Cytophagales > Spirosomataceae > Fibrella > Fibrella algicola. Next base: position 579,736 of record NZ_WAEL01000001.1, on the reverse strand, counting down.
AGATAGGGGTAGTGCACCATCTCATAGGGATGCGGCAGCAGCGACTGGTCGGCCACGTAGGTCTTGAAAAACCAGAACAGCAGGTTGTCGCCTAACGCCAGCGCCGATACATTCCCTTTGTTCAGGTTCAGGGTAACAAATTCGCCGTAGCGAAGGCCGTACTTTTTGTACTCAGGGTGAATTGTAAAAATATAGTCGACCGGGGGCAGGTGTGTAAACCCGTACCATAACAACACCAATGCTACCACAAAGCCCGCCAATGGCCCGGCAACACCGATATCAAAATATTTCTGACGGCTACTTATATACTCTTTGATCCGGATGAAGGCGCCCATTGTGCCAATACTTTGCCCTAGGCCGAACCAGAACGGAATGTAGTAGGGTAACGTAACCCGGACTTTATTGGCCCGTGCTACGAAATAATGGCCAAATTCATGAACCGTAAGTACAGTCAGAAAAGGAAGCGAAAAATTGAAGCCGGCTACAAACTCCCGCCAGCCCATCGCTGTCGTTCCGGGAAAGGGAATAAAGAATCGACCAAACATCCACTCGGCACCGGCGGCCGTGGTGGTAAGCAATGTAATTAGAAATAAAGCACTATGGATGAGGTACTTACGTGTTTGCATATTGACTGATTAGGCCCCGAGTTCATCGAGGTAATCCAAAATTGTTTTGGGCGGCACTACATGAACGGCCCGGATACCTAACCCCGCGGCTGCCTGGATGTTCACCAGATTATCGTCGAGAAAAAGGGTTTCAGCAGGCTCTAATCCGGCCTGCTCCAGAACGTATCCGTAAATGTCGGGGTTCGGCTTGAGCATCCTGACAATGTGTGAATAAAAGACCTGCTCGAATATCGACTCGAGCGATGGTTGCCCTAGCTCTGCCAGCCGGGCATCCACTTCACGAATATGAATCGGATTGGTATTGCTCAACAGGAAAAGGCGGTACTTGCCTTTCAACGCCTTTATACGCTCAATACGTTCAATGGGTAGATCGAGCAAAACGCTGTTCCAGGCCGTATCAATCACATCGTCGGCCCAGCGATCGGGCTCGTCAGACTCTGTCCGCACCAGGGAGCGTACGGCAGCCCTGAACGACTCGTCATCGACAAGCCCGGTTTCATATTGCTGCCAGATACCATGTTCCTTCCAGAGGGCTTCCATTTCCTCTTCAGACCGGTTGGCCAGTTGAGCAAAATTCCGCAATGGAGCCCGCAGATCAATCGGGATGATTACATCACCCAGGTCAAAAATTATGTTTTTCATAGTAACGTTTACGCTTGTCTTGACGACTGGGAAACCAGCTTTGTTCCAAAATGACTTTCCAGTCTATAGTACTATATCCTACGACTTTTCAGACTTTATGTTCACAAAATCCCTTCATCGGCAAAGCTCAGGTACGTTCGATCGGTGACAATAAGGTGATCGAGAACGGGAATGTCCAGGAAACGACCGGCTTCTTTGAGTTTCCGGGTCAGGTCTTTATCGGCTTGTGACGGGGTTAGATTACCCGATGGGTGATTGTGCGCCAGAATGATACCACTCGCCAGGTATTCAAGGCCCACTTTGAAAATCATGCGTGGGTCGGCTACCGTGCCCGATACCCCACCCGCACTGATCTGAACGGGCCGCAGCACTTCGTTGGCCCGGTTCAGCAGCAGGATCCAGAATTCCTCGTGTTGTTTATCCATCAGGTACGGGCGCAGTTCCTCGTAGGCATCGCGCGAGCAGGTGATGCGGCGGCGCTCCTGGGGGGCCTGCTCCCGCCGCCGGCGCCCCAACTCCAGCGCGGCTACAATACTAATGGCCCGTGCTTCGCCAATGCCCCGAAATTTGGAGAGTTCTTTCACACTGCGCTTGGCCAGTTCGTGCAGGTTGTTGCCAACACCCTCCAGCACCTTGCGCGCCACATCGACCGCTGATAGTTCGGCCGTACCGGAATTGATCAGGATGGCCACCAATTCGGCATCGCTCAAGGCGGCGGTGCCTTTCAGCATGAGCTTTTCGCGAGGGCGGTCCTCTTCGGCCCAGCTTTTTATACTGCGAAGGGGCTGGTAGTTATTCATGTTGTTACGGTCTGGGATCGTTGCTCACACCGGGCCGTCGATCAGCCCTGGAACATACCCAAAGGTAAGAGTAGGGGCAACAAAAAACCTTATCCGCCAGAGCAGATAAGGTTTGGGTAATTCCGTTTATTCCGGAAGAACGAGAACCGATAAGGCTACAATTAAGCAGCAGTAGCGGGAGCCAGTTTGTTAACGAAACGAGTCAGTTTCGACTTGTTATTGGCTGCTTTGTTCTTGTGAATGATGTTTTTCTTGGCCAACCGGTCAAGTTTCGAGATCACGGTCTTCAACAGGTCGCTGGCGGCGCTGTGATCAGTGGTGCTGCGAAGCTTCTTAACGAGGTTACGGCTTGTTACGGCCTGGTACCGGTTCAACAGACGCTTTTTGGCGTTGGTCCGGATTGCTTTCTTGGTATTTTTATGATTTGCCATTGACAGGACTTGGTTCGGTTTCCGAAATCAGTCCGCAAAGGTAAGCGTTTGAGTGCATTATCACAAACAGAAGGCATATAGTTTATCTGTTAAACAGCGGAATAGAGCGAAACTCACGCCTTTGTTGCAAGCTATTTGGCAAATTGCACTCTAATCAAAATTTAATTAGGCTGTAGACTAAACGGACTGTTATTTATTCTGTCGAATCAATAGATTTGTCTCTGTAACACTTGCCTACTATGAGAACCGTAACGTTTGAATCACTTCAGGCTGACCAAGCCTGGATGGTTGTGTCTGATCAACTGAATCAGCGCAACACCCTGCTCTCACGCAGCATCTCCAAATTAGAGCAACAGCAGCAGACATTGCCCGTTGCCAGCCGGTTGATGACGCTTCGCTACCATCTCCGCCAAAGCCTTCGCCGACTCACGGCCGAGAGCCGCCGTATGCCCGCCACTACTGATCAGGCGGCCGCATTGAACCGGCAATGGTGCCATGTACACGAGTTGTATTTCCTGCTCCGCCAGGTTGACGCTGAGTTGCTCAATGCCCGCGACACCAGCGAACCACTCGACCAGTGGCTCGAGACGCTCGAAATGCGTGTGTACAAATCGGCTTTGGTTCACTTGAACTAGCCTCTCTATCCGGTCACCTCGTACTGCCTGGGTCAACACCCTATCGGTACGAGGCGACTTTACGGCTGTCCTATATTCAAACACATTGGGTCACTCCTGTTAACCATTGTCCCTAGCCGGCGTTTAGTTTATAAAGCGACGCTATGAAAAAGGGATGGTTGATTACGATTGGTGTACTGCTACTGGTTGGCATTGGTGGATACCTCTATTACAACAAGTTAAAAAGCAACGCCCAGGCCGAAGGCGGGCGTTATGATGGCACGTTAAAGCCACGGCTCGAATTAAGCCGACTCACTCTGACCAACATCACCGACGATGCTGTCTCGATGTCTATGCAGATGCTCATCGACAATCCGTTGCCAATCGGCTTCAAAGCCCGTAAGGTAGACTACACACTCTATATCGATAATGAAGAGGTAGCCAAGGATGCATATGATAAAACCATCGACGTAAAAGCACAGGATAGCACGCTGCTCTCGCTCCCGGTAAAACTGTACACAAACAAGATGCTTGGGGTGCTGAAACGCCTGGAAGCGGCAGGAACTGACAGCACCGATTACCGCATCAGAACCACATTTGATCTGGACATACCTATTGCTGGTGAACGCACTTTCACGATTAGTCAATCAGTGCGGGGCCCAGTGTTTTATCTGCCCGAGTTTAAGGTGGCCGACATTGACCTGGGGCGATTTGGCCTGAACAGAACTGATGTATCAGCCAGGCTAGTCTGCACCAATAAGAACAAAATTCCTTTCAACATCACCGACACGCATTATAGCGTTACGATCGACGGCAAGCAGATTGCAGAAGGCGATCAGCCAGAGCCTATTCTGATCAAAGCTCAGGGGTCAACGCCATTTGTTATACCCATGACCGTAAAACCCGGTGAGTCGCTCGGTTTGCTGCCGAAGATGCTGTTCAACAAGAAGAATACCCCGGTAGAGGTAGCTTTTCGTTGTAAAATCCTGGACAAGAGTAACGATCCCATGTTCAAGGAAAGCAAAATTGTGACAACGATAAAAGGCAATCTCGCTGACTTTATGAAGCTCAAAAGCCTGAACCAATAACGATTCAGGCTTTTGACGCAGGTCGTATATACCATGGACTTCAACCCGCTTTTGTGATCGACAAAACGAGTTGAAGCCCGTAGTACAATACCAGTTAGTGAGTCACCGCCACACGCTCACAAACGGCATCCCAGAGGCTAATCCGAGCGTCCATACCACGGATAGCCCAGTCGGTAGCCTCCTGCCAGCGGCCAGCATCGTCGCCACACAGTTCCGACACCATCTTCATGGCCAGATGACTGTGATGGTCACCATCAATTTCGATATGCCGTTCCAGGTAATATCGGAACGTGCGTAGTTCATCCGGAGCATCCGCATCCAGTTCTCGTACTAAATTCAGGAACATATCAGGAATAAGGTCTTCGCGGCCAAATGTGAACACAGAGGCCATAATGTGCGGTTTGCCAGTGAGGATCACATCAAACGTAAAGCGCACAAATTCCATAACGCCTTCAGGTACGTCGGTATCCTGCAGGGCCTGATGAATAGACGTACCAGCCACTACGGCGTTTACGAATTGATCGATGGGGCCAGTATCGGCACCCAGTCGCTCCATGGCAATTCGATAGAGTTCGTAATGGCTAATGTGCGAGTCGGACACTCCCAGCCATTCCGGCGCTTCATCGCTTTCTTCACCCGTCACAATTTCATTGATCAGGTATCGGGTACTACCGGCACCAACCGGCACCCAGGGCACCGATACGCTGGTGAGGTTGCGCTGCAATGCTTTTAGCAGCGACATAAAATCCCAAACGGCAAAGGCATGATATGTTGTCAGATCGCGCAGCCCGTCAAGGTCTCGCACGGTAGCATAAACAGGGTGATTGAGCAGGCGCTGACGCGTAGGTTCCAGTGTGGTAGTTAATTGCTGAAGCAGTGAATCCATGATAAAGTCATAGGTAATGTGTACCAATTACCTACGTGATGTGCAGCAAAAAGGTTTTCGGATACGCCTACATTTTGCGGCTATTTTACAGCCATACCCCAACGCTTTGTGCACTGATGACACAAATCATATACGCGTCACACTACAGTCATAATCAATCTATTCGTTAGCCTGCATCTTCACCATTACGTGGGTGTACATGTAATCTATACCGAATTATGACTCGACTTCTGCCACTGTATTTGCTGATGACCGTTTGTGTCTATATATCGGCAGGACGATCCTTGTATGCCCAACGATACTGGAATTTCAGCGTAGAAATAGCTATAGAAAAGCAAACGGCTGATTATTATCAGGAGCTGCTCCTGAAAGACATAAAAACCATTGCAAGCGAGCAAATTTCTACGGTTAACGCTAATTTCAATACACGCCAATTTCCATCGTCGCCGTCGTTTAACGGCCTATTCAATTTCTACATCGATACTATCTATATTTTCGATGGTAGTGCACAGCGCGAAATCAGCAAGCCACATAATCGGCGTGACTATAAACTTATTGTAAATGGATTTTCCGCTGAATCTTCCGGCGGCGGTTGGTACGGATCGTACAAGACAATTTACCACAACTGGAAATGGGATTATTTTGGCGGTCCCTTTGGAGGCTATGCAACCGACGGATTAACCCACGAATTTGGGCACGCCCGGGGCGCAATAGATATATATGCTCTTAAAGTTGATGCTGATAAAAACCCAGTTAACCATACTGCGTTTCAGCCCATACAATCGATTATGGATTACCCGTATGGCAATATTCGTTGGGACGAGCATACGGTGAATATTATTAATTCAACTGGATCGGCACCCATACTAAACGAAAGTTATATCACCACTGCTTTTCCAGCTAACTTAATTATAAAATCCACTGATTCCCAAGGCATACCTATCGAAAATACAGCTATCGATCTGTACCCGGTCAACTGGTTTTCCTATTCAGTCAGTCCAACTCCTTCATACAAGGCAGGCACAACAAACAAAGGCCTGTTCCGATTTCCAGTGAACCCGTTTCAGCCCGGAATTATTGATTATCCCTGGCATATAAAGTATAGTAATTTCCTGGTTAAAGCTACGTACAAAAATGACACACTTTTTCAATGGATGCCTTTGTATGACGTGCAGAATACCTTTTTTACGCAAGGGCTGGCGGCTACCTATTCCCTAACCTTTTCGTTTCCTGTAAAAGTAGTTCCTATAAAAATTACAAGTACTAATTCTTCTACCCTGTGTGTTGGCGACAGTATTCGTGTGTTTTTCTCCGCAACTGATCTTTTTAACGAGGACAATCGGTTCACCTTGCAACTAACAGATTCGGACGAAACTGTTGAAAAAACAATAGCAATAGGAAGCAGCCCACAAAACACTAATCTAGCCGGTTATATTCCTGCAACTATTCCTGGGGGCAAAGGCTATAAGCTGAGAATCGTAAGCAGTTCGCCTTATTCTGAGAGCAACTTTTTTCCGCTTTACATCAAACCACGCCCGGCAGTACCCCTTATTGCAGCGCCAACGATTACTGCCTGCCAAAGTAGTTTGGCAAATCCGCTGGTGGCCTCCGGTCAACATATCCGGTGGTATACATCACCGGTGGGAGGAAGCGGGATAGATACACTTCGCCCTTCGACAAATCTGGTTGCAACAACGTCTTATTACGTCTCCCAACAGATCGATGGGTGTGAAGGGCCCCGTGGCGAAGTATCGGTAATCGTAAAAAGCAAACCTGCCCCGCCTATAATCGCAGATAAAACAATCTGTCAGCAATTCTGCCGAACAACGAGCTCATGCGACTATCTGCTGAGCGGCTCGGCTATTCAGGGTGCCAGCCTTAACTGGTACGCAGAGAACGGTAACCCGTATGAGCAGCTTCCAGGTCGGTTTGGCACCAACTACATTATCCTGTTCGTAAACGAAGTTGGCTGGCGAATCGGGAATAATACGTTAGCGGCGAGTCAGACTCTCGACGGCTGCGAGAGTGACAGGACGCCGTTCATACTCACACTGAATAAAAATCAGGAATTCGGGCCGGGGAACGGTGATGGCAATTCATTCGCAGTGTGCCAAAACAGTGGCACCTACACGGCCGACAACTTTGCCGGGCCGGCGCCCATCGGCTTTCAGAATTACTATTATGATCCCAAAACGGGCCTGGGATCCATCACTGCGCCTGTCATCAGCACAAGTAGCGCAGCAATTTATTCATTTCAGACTGCCTACCTGTCAGATAAGGGCTGCCTTAGTCCCAAACGTACCAATGGCACTCTATACGCCGTGGTGAAGCCGCAACCGAATAAGCCAACTCTCCCGCAGGCAACAATTGTGTACTGTCAGGGCCAGGCCACCACTATGCTGACTGCTACAGCGGATGCCAACGCCAGCCTGATCTGGTACGGAACTGATTCGACGGGGGGGACCGGCTCAGCTTCCGCACCCAGACCAGTAACTACGCAGGCAGGTACGTTCCGCTATTATGTGGCCCAGTTGGTAGCTGGCTGTGAAGGCCCCCGCGCTGCGGCATTGGTTCTGGTGAAACCGCTGCCTGCTACACCCGGCGTTACACAAATCAATTTATGTCAGTTTACTAATGCAAGTCCGTTAACGGCACTTGGGTCGGGGCTCACCTGGTATGGACCAGATGGCGGTTTGCTTGGCAACACTGGTCCGACACCGGCTACTGACAAAGGCGATACGTTGGCCTATCAGGTGAGTCAGACTGTCGATGGGTGCACTAGCCTAACAGCAACACTGGTCGTTACTGTACTAACAACGCCCCCACCGGGCTTGCCAATCCCAAGGCTAACGCTTTGCCAGGGCAGTAACGCCGCCTTGCTCGAAGCAACCGGCACGAACCTTAAATGGACCGATTCAGCGGGTGTGCCATTTACTACTGCCCCCAGGCCATCCACCGCCGAATTAACAACGAACCCAGCTGGTGACGCTTATTACGTAAGCCAAACTGGCGCAAACGGCTGCGAGAGTCCACGGTCTAGTGTGCACGTGTTTGTAGTGGGGCCACCAACGCTCATGCTGGCAGGAGACACTACGGTCAACCTGGGGATCGAAACGTCACTTAGCCTGAAATTCACAAGTGTTGGCCCGTATCAGTACAAGATTTTAGGGGAAGCAAGCCAACCTCTATCCGGATCAGCGGTGAAAGACACCTCGATTATGGTGTTGCCGACCCGCACGACAACCTATCGGGTTATAGAGGTAAGTAATCGCTGCGGTGTTGGTTTGCCCGTGCGTACAGCAACTGTAGTCGTGTTGGTTCCTACAATTCAGACGCAGCCGTTAGACTCAACGACCGTATGTGCGGGCAGTACGCTGGCCGTTGGCTTTTCTACAACGGGCCAATTCAATCCGGGCAGTACGTTCCAACTGCAATTAGCTCATAACGAATCAGATACGTCCAATATAAAGTATATCAATTTAGCAACATCACAAGTAGCGGATGGCCAACTTTCAGGGACAATTCCTGCAACTGCTACAGCCGGTACCTATTTGGTACGCGTGGTAGCGACGAATCCGAAAATTCCGATTTTTGGCACAGCGAGTTCGTCATTAGTAACGATCCACCAGTTGCCCGAGGCTACGCTCGCAACTAGTTCAACCTCGATTTATGAAGGTGATGTACTGAAGCTATCGGTTACTCTGACTGGCACTGGCCCCTGGACGTTCGTCTATCGTGACAGTAGTAAAACGGAAAATAGGACGAGGGAGGTTCTGACCAATGCCAATCTGCACGTGATTGATTTGAAGCCGTTAACGACAAGTACCTTTCAACTTATATCGCTCAAAAATGAGTGTGGTGCAAGTCTGTTTCTTCCGGCGGCGGTAGTGGTGACGGTAAATCCGTTGCTAGCAGCCGAACCGGTGGTTAGCTTAGTTAAGGTTTTCCCCGTGCCCGTTACCTCTATAGTTACTGTTCAACTAGATCCGTCACTCATGCGCCAAGGTAGATCAGCCACACTTAAGCTGATCAACACAAGGGGAACTACCACCCTAAAGCAAGAAACACGTCAACTCAGTACACAGCTAAATCTGGACGAGCAGCCAGCCGGTTCTTATGTACTTCAGGTTCGTGTTGGTGAACGTCTGATCAGTAAGCATATTCTAAAATACTAACGAACGATGTTAAGAAAGGAAGGAAATGGTCAGTCAGGTTCCTCCCTTCTGGAGCATTTGGCAGCGATGAATCATTCGGTACTCTGCCGTTTCTGTTGCCTGGCAGTTGCTAGTGATACCCCAAAACAACCAGCATCATCATCCCTAAAAACCAGGTAGTTAGCAACTAATTTATAAGACGGCTCAACACTGCAACAGCGTTATTTGATGTCAATTGATTGACTTTTTAGGGAATGTTCGTCCAAATGAGGTGGTCTGTTGTGTAAGGTGACGAATGGCCCACCCCGGTAAGCTCAATTCACCACCCATCTATGAAGTCATTTATACGTTCGTTTTCAGTAGCCTTTCTTTTACTCACTACCTACCTGCACGGACTAGCCCAAGCCACAATTAGTACCCAGCCGCTCCCGTCTCCGTCGGTTTGCCCAGGTACGTTACTTGATGTCCCCTTTACCAGCACAGGTACCTTTACTGCCGGGAATACGTTTTCAATTCGGTTTACGAAAGGATCAGAATCATTTACGCTACTGACCACGGGTTTGCTGGGTAACCCGACCATCGGCCAGTATACAGCGTCGGTAAAACTACCGAGTCCGCTGGCGGCAGGTACATACCAGATTCGGGTGGTTAGCAGTAGCCCAGCTACGGTTGGCTCCATAAGTCCTAGCGCCCTGGTGGTAAAAACACAGCCCACGTCGGCCCCGTTGCTGGCTGCCCAGTCGATTGGGAATTACACCAGCCGATTTACTTCTTGTCAGAACGACACTCCTTTTTCGTTATCAAGTATAGTTGGCGAGGTGCCCGACAATTACAGAGTCCTGTACGATATAGGCACGGGGTTGGCCAGCACACATCAGAAAACGTTTGCGGCCCCATTTCTGAGTACCACTAAGGCAGGCTTAACGACCTACAACCTCCGCTATGTTGTCATTGACAGTACAAAGGGTTGTAATCCAACCGAGCAGCCGGGTACCGTATCGTATTTAGAGCGAGACGTAAAAACCCAGCCCGCCGCCCCTGCCACACCTGTCTCCTCGCTAACCTATTGCCAGTCTCAACCGGCGCTGCCACTGGTAGCTGCAGTCACCAATGCGGGTTCGGACTTGCTCTGGTACGATGCCAGTGGAAATCAGCTCACTAGCCAGTCACCAACGCCAGCCACATCACAGGCCGGAACAGCTACGTATCAGGTAAGTCAGGTGTTGGCTCAATGTGAAGGACCTAAAGCTGTGGTAAGTGTAACAGTGCGGGCGGCTTCCCCTGCCCCCATGTCGACAAAAACACGGATCGAATTGTGTCGGGGTGCCGCTACAGAGCCCTTATCGGCAACCGGCACGAACCTTATCTGGACTGACCCAATGGGCACAACATCGACTGTAGCCCCTACTCCAACAACACTCAACGCCAGTAAACTGGCCGATGGCGATGTGTACTACGTGTCGCAGACAAGCCCTAATGGCTGCCCAAGCGAACGACTAGCCATCACGGTACTAGTTCAGGCGCAGCCTACCCTGTCGCTATCTGGTGGCAAAAATATTAATCTGGGCAGCGAACTACCCTTGCAGCTTTCGTTTACCGGCAAGGGACCTTACACCTATAAAATCGTGACCAGTCCCGGTACGACAACGCTGGGGGGATCAGCCACCAAAGACACCACCTTGTTGCTATTGCCCGAGCGATCGGCCACGTACCAGATCGCGGAAGTAAGCAACAAATGCGGAGTGGGGCTGCCCGGTAGCCCTGCTACGGCTACAGTCGTAGTGGTGACCCCAACCATCCGGACGATGCCCTTACAAACGGCCGCCGCCTGTGCGGGTAATACCCTGACAGCCTCGTTTCAGACTACGGGCACGTTCAATGCCGGGAGCACCTTCCGGCTACAGATTGCCCGTACCAACCCCGACACAACCAAACTTAGCTATACTGACTTGACGATCGTACAGCAGGTAGGTACGGCACAACTGACAGGTGTGCTTCCAGCGACGGCGACATCAGGTACGTTCCTGGTTCGGGTAATAGCAACCAATCCAAAAATCCCGATCCTGGGCACTCCCAGCACCACAACGCTGACGGTGATTGGGCAGGCCTCGGCTACCCTGTCGACAAGTACACCGGCCATTCTCGACGGACAAACGGCCCGGCTTGCGGTCAGCTTTACGGGCGAAGGGCCGTGGACGTTCACTTACCGCGATAGCACCGATGTATCGGGTAGTCCCAAAACCATCACCACCACCACCAACCCGTATTCATTAACGCTGACGCCCAAACGTACGACCGCTTACCGACTTATGAGCGTGAGTAATGACTGCAGTCTGAACACCAACATACCTGGCCGGGTAGTTGTGACGGTATCACCCCTACTGGCTGTTGAGTCGCTGCTATCGAGCCAGATCAATGTATACCCGGTGCCTGCCACTAACAGCATCACGGTTCACATCGACCCCACCCTCCTCGCCCGGGGCGCTACCCTAACGCTGCACAATCAGACAGGGCGGACGGTATTGACCCAGACCACCCGGCAACCAGCGACAGAACTCTGGCTGGCCGACCAGCCCGCTGGCGCCTATGTACTGCAAATCAGCGTGGATGGACAAACCATCAGCCGCCGCCTGATCAGGCAGTAACGACTTAGTGAACGGACTTGATCCAGCTGGTATATTGATGCGCGGCTAGCCTTTGACCGGTATCGATGCACTGGTTGGATCAAGTTGTTTTCAGCCTGTCTGTCGCGCTATCACTCAACGTCATGCATGCATTTTTCCGGCTGTGGCTGTTGGTCGTCTTGCTCGTCAGCGGGATCTATCAAGTGCCAGTAGAGGCCCAGACACCCGCTTCCCAATCTACCCATCGCCCGTATCAGTCGCGCTCGCTGCGCCCCGCCCAAACCCGACCTCACTGGTACACCAATAGCCAGGGAAAGCGGGTGCAGTCGCCTACCTTTTACAGCGTGCCGCCAGCCAGAGCCACGGCCGAGTGTAGAGATGGTTCGTACAGCTTTAGCCAGTCGCGCCGGGGTACTTGCTCCCGGCATGGTGGGGTAAAGCGGTGGTTGTAGCCTGATAGCGGGTCCATTGATGCGTAAACCGAGAATTTCAACCCCTCCCCGGTTACCCGAAGCGTACATTACGCCGGTTTATTGCTGAACTTTGTCTTTCAGGGCTACACCACCACATGCAGTCCCTGCCACCGACACTGCCTGACCGTACTTTTCTCCTTGGTTGATTTTCATAAAATAGCGACCCACTGCCAAACCGCACTGATTGACCAGTGCCTGCCCTTCTGGCTGACTAACGCCTGCGATGGGCTGGGTGGCGGGTATTTCGATTACCTCACTCCCGACGGCAAATCGATTGATGCCAACAAAACAGTTGCCCGGCAAGCCGAACAGGTTTGGGCCTTTGCCTACCTCTACACCAACATCGATGCGCAGCCCGACTGGCTCGATCATGCCCTGCATGGTGCCGATTTTCTGGCCGAGCATGCGCATAATTCACAGATGGGCTGCTATACGTACCTGGACCGACTGGGCAATCCGGCGGCGACACCAGCCACGGCACAGTTGCTGGTATATGACCCCTTGACGGGAGCTCGGGTGGCGGCGGCCTATGCACAGATTCACCAGGCCACCGGCGACGATCAGTGGGCCATGTTGGCAAAGCAGACCTTCCAGGCGACCCTGCGCCACTACCAGACCACTCGCGAAGCTCTGCTGAACACCTCACCCGACCATTTGCAGCCACTCCGTCACCTGAGCCAGCCAGTTGCCTTACTCAGAGCCCTGGTCGATGCCCGATCGCTGTTCGCGACAACGGATTGGAAAGAGGCCACCGAGCCACTCCTCGACGAAATTCTGACCGAGTTTCTGGATAAACGGCACGACACCCTGCGCGAATATGTAGGTATGGGTGGCGCATTCAGCAATACCCCGGAAGGCCGACGCATTGCCACGGGACTCACAATGGATGCGGCCTCGCTACTGATTGATGTGGGTACGTTGCTGGGTAACCGGCGGCTTACACTGCAGGCTACCAACTGGAGTTTACGCACCTGCGAGTGGGCCTGGCCTAGTCGCGCTGAAGGACGAACCGAAGCCCGAACCGACGACCGTCAGGGCCTGGTACGCTGGCTCGACTGGAAAGACCAACCCGTTGCCTTTGAAGGAGACACCCAACGACTGGCGGCCGATCATCTGCTGGCATTGGCCGCTCTCACCAATGGCTATTGGCATACCCGCCACCCCGAAGCCCCCCGCTGGATCAAACGAATCTACGAGTATACGTTTCAGCACTTTCCCGATACGCGGCCAGCCACCAGCTGGCATTGGGGCATCACCAGCCAGCAGCAGCCCGTCAGCCCGTTTAAAGCCACCGCAGACACGGGCTGCTACGCGCTTGTTCGTGGCCTGGCGACTACCTGGCAGCACCTGGATCAGTGCGCCCTGCTACAACCGGTTGGGTTACGCGGTGTAGGTGTATAATCCGCTATTTTGGTATCTTGCAACTCGCCTAAACCACCTTATACTGTGCTGTATGTTGTTCATGCCTACGATGGCACTGATCCCGATGCGCTTGACCGGCGCATGGCCGTTCGCCCAAACCACTTTGAGGGGGCTCGCCGCCTGAAAGCCGAAGGCCACTTTATCGTCGGCGGAGCGCTACTCGATCCCGACGGCCGCATGATTGGGTCAATGATGCTTCTTGATTTTGCCGACGACACCGAGTTGCAAGCCTGGCTAGCCTGGGAGCCCTACGTGCAGCATAAGGTCTGGGAACGGATCGATATCAAGCCATTTCGTCAGGCTGACGTATGAAACGGTGCCACCTCCCCGTTGTTCTTCTGATTGTGGTCACCGCCTGCCAGCAACGGCAGCCCGATAGCGACCAACCATCAGCAGATTCACTGGTCAGTGAAGCATCGATCATCCAGTCGGCCACAAAAACAGCAGTGCAATCATCCACTGCCTTCCTGATCATTCCGGGCAAGCAGGTAGGACCAGTAAAAGCCAATGCTACCGAGGCCAGTCTGATTGCGTTGTTGGGAGCCAAAAACGTGGTTCGCGATACCATCTATGTAGCCGAAGGTACATACGAAATTGGCACCACCTTGTTCAAAAATACCGCCGACCAGGCTCAGATCCTCTGGGTTGATAAACGCCACGTTGCCCGGCCCGAGTCGGTATTGATTCGGCCCGCCTATGACCAGGACGCTAAGCTGATGCCTGGTGCTGCCGGCCCTGTTTCGCAGTGGCAGACCAACACAGGCATTAAGTTGGGAAGTTCGTTGCGGCATATAGAGAAGCTGAACGGACGCGCTTTTACCCTTTATGGCTTCGACTGGGACTACGGAGGACTGTCGACAGACTGGAAAGGTGGCTCACTGGCTGAGAAAGACGGCCGAACGTTTATCGGTATCGGCTTCGGCCTCCCCGAGTCGATGACCGGCGACGAGAAAAAACTGTATGAATCTGTGATGGGCGACCGAGAATTCTCGTCGGCTATGCCTGCCATGCATCAATTGAATCCTACTGTACAAAACCTGACTATTTCTTTCAAATGACACTTCCTCCTACCCTCAGAATCTACCAGCTAGATGCCTTCACTGATCAGTTGTTTACGGGCAACCCGGCGGCCGTAGTACCTCTGACCGATCAGAATGAGTGGCTGCCGGACGCCCAAATGCAGTCCATTGCCGCCGAGAACAACCTGGCCGAAACAGCTTTCTATATTCGCACCGAGACCGGTTACCATATTCGGTGGTTCACGCCTACGGTCGAGGTCGATCTTTGCGGGCATGCCACACTAGCCACCGGGTACGTTATCTTTTTTCTGGAAGAGAAGCCGACCGATTCTAGAATCATCCTCGATTCACGGTCTGGGCCCCTCACCGTTTGCCGCGAAGCAGATGGCTGGCTGGTGCTTGATTTCCCGGCCGACACGCTCGCCAAAGCGGCTGTGCAGCCACCCGCCCTACTGACCGGGCTTGTCGGTGCCAAACCACTGGAGATCCACAAGGGCAAGAGCGATTTTATGGTCGTTTATGCCAGCCAGGCAGACATTGACTCACTAGTGCCTGATTTTCGTGAATTAACGACCGTGCCAGCCCGTGGCATCATTGTTACCGCTCCGGGCGTTGATGTCGATTTTGTCTCGCGCTTTTTTGCCCCCCAATCTGGCGTCGACGAAGATCCCGTCACTGGCTCCGCACACACAACACTAATCCCCTACTGGGCTGAAAAATTGAGTAAAAATACGCTAACGGCCAGGCAAATTTCGGCCCGTGGAGGCTATTTACGTTGTAAACTCAATACTGAGCTCAACCGGGTCGATATTGCAGGACAAGTGCAGTTATACCTGAAAGGCGAACTGGCAATTCGGTAGCACATAGCCATCTAAAGCATACAAAAGCCCGGTAGCCCTGCTATCGGGCTTTCTTTTTGCCTGAAATGAGAACATTAAAATTTAACCAGATATTGACTAAAAATTGCATTATGAGCAAATAGAGGTTTAAAATTTTGAAGAATTTTACTTAAAAAGAATAATATTTGGAAAAATAGGTTTGAAACATAAGTAATATCCTGCACATTTGATGAGTGATAAGTATTAAGTAATACTACTGGCCGGTAGGGTATTGACCATATTCAGTTCCACCTTTTAACGAATCAAATACCTCAATGTACAGTGTCTACAAAAACAAGTGGCGGCTTGTTTTTGCAGGACTCCTTCTTACTGGATCTGCAAAAGCACAAATGACGCTGGTAGGGCAATTACGTACCCGTACGGAGATTCGGGACGGCCTTGGTACCCTTAATGCGGTTGGCACTCCTGCTGCCGCGTTTACGTCGCAGCGCACAGGCCTTACCTTCGGGTACAAATGGGATCGGCTTACGTTTGGGGCCAGCCTGCGCGATGTTCGGGTCTGGGGGCAAGATGCCTCGTCCATCACGGCAACCGATGGGAATAAGTTGTTCCTGCACGAAGCCTGGGCTGAGGTTGTACTGGCTAACAGTGCCGATACCACGCTGAAGTTCAAAGCGTTCGACAACCTGGCAATGAAGATTGGCCGTCAGGAATTCGTGTACGACGATGTGCGCCTGTTGGGTAACCTCGACTGGCTGCAACAGGGTCGCCGCTTCGACGCGCTGCTGTTCAAAGGCATGAAGCGGGGCTGGCAGATTGACCTGGGGCTGGCCTTCAACCAGAACACTGATGCCTTCGGTACGGCAGGTACGTTCTACACGCCGGGCAATGCGCCCACTTACATAGCCAACTCCAAAGGTAATCTGGTAGCGGTTCCCGGTGGCTTTTTGCCCACAAACGGGAAAGGCGGCGCGCCGATCCTCGCCAATGCAGCCAGTACCAATGGGCAAACGCAGCAGTTTAAGTCCATGCAGTTTTTGTATCTGAGCCGCAAGTTTGGCCAAACAAAGCTGTCGCTGCTGGGTCTGAAAGATGATTTCGCCAGGTACCGTCCCGACTCGCTGGGGGCATCGGCAACGGGCGTGGTGTACGGACGGCGGTATGACGTAGAGGGCACCAACAGCCGGTTTACTTACGGTGCCATGCTTACAGGCCTGATCGGAAACGCCTCGTCGCGGGTTGGCAAGCTGGCCTGGCAGGCAT
Organism: Fibrivirga algicola; assembly: GCF_011742925.1. GTDB lineage: Bacteria > Bacteroidota > Bacteroidia > Cytophagales > Spirosomataceae > Fibrella > Fibrella algicola. Next base: position 562,855 of record NZ_WAEL01000001.1, on the reverse strand, counting down.
TTGGCTACCAACAAACCGGCAACGACCCAACCGGAACAGCTATCGACGCTTACTACTACGGCGGTAACTTAATGTTGCAGCGCGGTCGTCTATCGTTTGGACCGGGTTACGAAGTGCTCTCGGGGAATAATTCAGTAGCCCCCAGCGGCAAAAACAACCGCTTCGATCCGCTCTACGGCACACCGCATAAGCACTGGGGCTACATGGATTACTTCTATGTTGGCACAGGGTCACCAGTTGGTGGGTTGGCAAACGGTTTTCTGAAGTTGAAATACGTAGCAAATCCCAATCTGTTTGTAACCGCCGATCTGCACAACTTCGCGCTGGCCGCACCCACCAAAAATGGCCTGGATGCTACCGGAGGGGTACTACCCAGCCAACTCGGGCAGGAACTGGATTTGATCGTAACCTACAACCTCAACAAGTTTACCAGTCTTGAACTGGGCTACAGCCACCTGTCGGCCACCAACAGCCTCGAATACGTGAAGCGGAATACCATGGACAAAGCCCAGCATGAAGCCAACTGGGTGTACCTCATGATCAACATCCGCCCGGATTTTCTCTACGCCAAACCCGTAGCGATCAAACAGTAACTCAGGTCTACCCAGTCGACAGCCGTTCGAACAACCAACCAGATACCTGCCCGAGCAGGTTAGTTGTCGACTTTCTCCAATCATCTATCATGAACTCATTTTTTCGCAGCCTGCTGCCAGCCCTTGTGCTGGGCGGCACGGTCTGGGCAACGCTTGCTCTTCGCTCAGCCGCCGAACCCATCAAACTAGGCTTCATTCCCCTCACTGACTGCGCCCCGCTGGTGGTCGCCAAAGAGCTGGGCCTGTTCGAAAAGCACGGCGTTAACGTCGAACTATCCAAAGAGGCGTCGTGGGCCAACATTCGCGACAAAGTCCTGAACGGCGAACTGGAAGGCGCCCACTGTCTTTTTAGCATGCCTTTCTCGGTGTATACTGGCATTGGTGGCAAGGCGGGATCAGAGATGAAGATCGCTATGGTGCTGAACAACAACGGACAAGCCATCACCTTATCGAAAGATTTCTGCGGCATGGTCGGCTTCAAAGACCTGAGCCACGTGGCGGGGGCAGTTAAGCAGGTGCAGGCCCGCAAAGAGGTAACTTTTGCCATGACCTTCCCCGGTGGCACACATGATATCTGGCTCCGCAACTGGCTGGCGGCAGCAGGTGTCAATCAGAAATCGGTAGGTATCATCACGATTCCGCCGCCGCAGATGGTTGCCAACATGCGCGTCGACAATATGGAAGGCTTTTGCGTGGGCGAACCCTGGAATGGCGTGGCGGCTACGCAGAATATCGGGTTCACAGAAATTGCCAGTCAGGACATCTGGAAACACCATCCTGAAAAGGCACTGGTGGTCAATTCGGCCTTTGCCAACACGAAGAAAGAAGATCTGAAGAAGGTAATGAAAGCCATTCTGGAAGCCTGCCAATGGCTCGACAACATGGGCAACCGCAAAAAAGCAGCGCAGTGGCTATCTAAACCCTACTACGTAAACGCGCCCGTTCAGGTCATTGAAGCACGCTTGCTCGGTTCCAATGATCTGGGCTGCGACCTGGGCGTTCAGAAATATAAGGACGATTACATGACCTTCTACAACAAGGGCTTTGTAAACACTCCCCGCAAAGCACATGGCATGTGGTTTCTGGCGCAGTACGTACGATTTGGTTACCTCAAGTCGGCCCCGGATTATAAAGGCATCGCCGAAAAACTAGTTCTGGACGATCTCTACGCCGAAGTAGCTAAAAGTATGAACGTACCTGTGGCCACCGACGATATGAAGTCGTTTAAAACTACCTACGACGTGCCGTTCGATCCCGCCAACATCACCGCTTATTTATCAGGTACTAAAAAGTAGGTTTCGTGGCCTAGCCCCCAATCTTCAAAGGGGGCTAGGCCAAACTCCTGGTTACCATGAACAACATCTTCGAAAAAATTTCCCCAGTCCTCTATTTCCTCGGAAGTATGGCGTTGCTACTGGGCATGTGGTCGGCCGTGTCGCTGCTGACGAACAACGAAATTCCAACGCCGGGCATGACCTGGACCGTATTCAGCGAGATGCTTTCTGATCCGTTCTACGACTATGGTCCAAATGATAAAGGCATAGGTATTCAGCTGTGGAGCTCGATCAAGCGGGTAATGACCGGCTTTGCACTCGGCAGCCTCATTGCCATACCGCTGGGTCTCTTGATGGGCAGCAACCGCATCAGCATGAACCTCCTAAACCCACTGGTGCAGGTACTCCGCCCCGTGTCGCCGTTGGCCTGGTTTCCGCTGGGTTTGCTCGCCTTCAAAGCGTCGGACGGTGCCACGGTGTTCATTATTGCGATAACCAGCCTGTGGCCAACACTAATTAACACCGCCTTCGGCGTGTCGACCATCCCGACCGATCACCGCAACGTAGCCAAAGTGTTTGGCTTTACGGCCTGGAAATACGTATCAAAAGTGGTGCTCCCCTATGCGCTACCACACATCATTACCGGTTTACGTCTGAGCATCGGGGTGGCCTGGATGGTGATTGTGGCGGGCGAAATGCTGTCGGGAGGTATGGGAATCGGCTTTTTCGTCTGGGATAGCTGGAATGCCCTCAGCCTTGAGAAAATCCTGTCGGCCATTCTCATCATCGGAGCCGTCGGTCTGCTATTCGACAAATTCTTCAACGCATTGCAAAAACGATTTACCTACGCTTAAATGAGCTTAATGTTTGGTGTTTGCGGTTCGCCGGGGCGGTCAAACAGCAAACCCCAAACATTAAACGTCACTCCCCAACATGACTCCAAACACGCTTCCACTGATCGACTCGGCGAGTGAGTACCATAAACTCATGCAGCCTACCAGCATCGAGATTAGCGATCTGCGCATCTCGTTTCCGACTAAAGGCGGTACCTATACAGCGGTTAAAGGCATTAATCTGAGTGTGCGTAAAGGTGAGATTGTCTGCATCATTGGCCACTCGGGCTGTGGTAAATCAACCATCTTAAACGCCATAGCGGGCATGGTGAAGCCAACCGGCGGCCGCGTCTTAGCTAATGAAAAGCTCGTTACCGGCCCTGGCCCCGACCGGGGTGTTGTGTTCCAGAATTATTCGCTGCTACCTTGGCTCACAGTCTGGCGCAATGTGTACGAGGCCGTAGATTCGTGCCGACCCGACCTCTCAAAAACGGAGAAGGAAGCGCTGGTCACGGATAACCTGAAGGCGGTAAACCTCTTCACGCATAAGGACAAACTGCCGGGTCACCTGTCGGGCGGCATGAAGCAACGCACGGCCATTGCCCGCGCCTTCGCCATCAATCCCAGCATTCTATTGCTTGATGAGCCCTTCGGCGCGCTGGATGCACTCACGAAAGGAACCATGCATATTGAACTGCTCAAGCTCTGGAACCTCGACAACCGGAACAAGACCATCGTCATGGTTACGCACGATATTGAAGAGGCCATCTTCCTGGCTGATCGCGTGGTGGTGATGAATGATGGCCCCGAAGCAACCATCCGTGAAATCGTTGATATTGCCCTTCCCCGGCCCCGCCACAAAAAGGCGATCGTTCATTTACCTGAGTATATGGAGGCCCATGACCGGTTGCTAAGTCTCCTTGTGAAGGAGTTTTCGATCGAAGACGTGTAAAGTCCCGGTTTTCACTTTGTTACATTTCTTACTCGGCAGCAACTAACTACTGGGTAAGAAATTATTTTTTGTACCTAAACCTCATATGTTAATTAAACAAAATTATTCCTCTATATTGAGTTATAAAACCAACTTTAACATATGAGGAAAGTTACACTTCCAATTATTTGTTTGGCTCTGATTGGTGCCGTTTCATCCTGCTTCGATCCAGCTAGTCAATCAACACTGCCTGCTGGCGGTGACCAAAATGCCCGTCAGGGCGAATCGCCACGTGCCTGCGCCAGTATGGACGTGCTGGCCGAGAATCTCAAAGAGAACCCCGGTCTGGCTCAGAAAATGGAAGAAATTGAAAAACATACTGCGCGGTTTGCTCAGCTTAAAGGTGCCCGTAAAAGCGGTGATGTTACGGCAAATGCTGCAGTAACGGTTATCAATATTCCTGTGGTTGTAAACGTGCTATACAACACAACCAGGGAAAACATCAGCGATGCGCAGGTTGCCTCACAGATCGCTGTGCTGAACGCAGACTTTCGTAAAACGAACTCAGATATCAGTAATGTACCAACTGCTTTCTCAGGCCTGGCATCTGACATGGAGATTCAGTTCACATTACAAAACACCGTTCGGAAACAGACGAGCAAAACGTCATGGGGTACTCGCGATGCCATGAAGAGCAGCAAGAAAGGTGGCATTGACCCAACTACCCCAACTAAGGTGCTGAACATCTGGGTTTGCAACATTGGCGGCGGTATTCTGGGTTACGCGCAATTCCCCGGCGGCTCTTCAGCTACAGATGGCGTGGTTATCGGGCCTCAGTACTTCGGCAGCAGCGACATCGTAAAAACAGGAGGATACTTCAGTGCACCCTACGATAAAGGCCGCACCGCTACCCACGAGGTTGGCCACTGGCTTAACCTGCGCCACATCTGGGGCGATGCTACCTGCGGTAACGACCAGGTTGCCGACACCCCAACGCAGCAAACGGCCAATTACGGCTGCCCCTCTTTCCCACACGTTACTTGTGGTAATGGTACCAACGGCGATATGTTCATGAACTACATGGACTACACCGATGACAAATGCATGTACATGTTCTCGAACGGACAGAAAACTCGTAGCCAGGCTATTTTCGCAGCGGGTGGCGCACGGGCTAGCTTTGTTGGTCTTTAATAGCAATCAGAAATCCGAAAAATAGGGTCTCATAAAAAAAGGTCTCAGGTACGTACCTGAGACCTTTTTTTATGCGCTTATCTGTTCAACCATCAATATTTTTTGAGCACCTTAATCAGTCGGCGGCTGATAAGGTCATACCCGGTGTCGGACGGATGAAGGCCATCGTAGGTCATCTTCACCGCTTCGGGTGGGTACGGGTAGTCGTCGGTACCAGCGGTAAAGGGAATATTGGTGTAGGCGGGGTAGGTATAGTTAGTGTAGTTTCCCGTTTGCGGATCTTTCAGGCGCTTGAACTTCACAGCCTGCTTCACGTCCAGACCTTTCAGATGGTACAGGTCAATAACCTGTAACTTATCGAACCTACCTATGGAATCGAGGGCATGGGCAAACGCTTCGAGGTACTGTCCATTTTTGGGCTTGTATGACCCATAAGCGTTGTTTTTGTGATTCGTCAGGTACACAAAATCACCCCGCTGCATAGGCGTAATCAGCACGATGTGCGCCTCGGGATTCAGGCTCCGGAGCTTATTGACAATTACCCGAAACGAGCCATATACGGTGGCAGTACCGGTATTGTTCTGGTAATCGGCAAACCGGCCCAGTGGCTTCCCGCCCCACCAATCGTTTGTACCCAGAAAGACAGAATAGATATCGGCTTTCGTCAGCCCCAGCGTCTCAATAGACTCGGCAATTCGAATCGCCGTCCAGCCGTTGTGCCCCTGGTTGGTGTATTTGATATAGGGCAGTTTCTCCACCACACGGGTCATGTACCCTTTCGTAATCCGGTTACCCGTTTGGTCGAGGTGCTCATTCAGGTACGTTATCGAATCGCCGATGGCTGTCCATGTCAGTTCTTTCCGCTCAAATGAGCTTAAGACAACCACTAAGGAGAAGAGCAGGATGAGTTTTTTCATAGTTAATTTTCAGGGGGGGTGGGTGAGCTAGTTCCCTGAGCCTGTCGAAGAGCCGAGCAAAAGCAACTTACCCTGTAAGTATTAGATCATACCCCGCGCTTTCAGTTCCAGGTATTTGTTAACCGTATTAGCGGTGAGGTCGCGGGGGGCGGTGAGGATACTCTGAATACCATATTGACCCAGTTCCTTTACGATCAGCTGTTTTTCGTAGGCAAACTTTTCAGCAATGGTTTTGAGGTAAATCTGCTCTGTGTCTTGGGCGGGGGCATCGAGGAGCGTGCGTAGTTCGGTATTATCGAAGAAGACAACCAGCAGCAGGTGATCTTTAGCCAACCGGCGCAGGTATGGCAACTGGCGATGAAGGCCAGTTACGGTTTCGAAATTGGTAAACAACAGCAGCAGACCACGCTGACGTACCTGACGGCGAATAGTGGCATATAACCCGTCGAAATCGGTTTCCAGATAGCGCGTTTTTTGCCGGTACAGCACTTCCAGAATTTTCAGCATATGGCCGGGCCGACGTTCAGCAGGTACGATCTGGCCAATCCGGTCAGAGAACGTGATCAGGCCGGCGCGATCCTGTTTCATCAGGGCAATGTTGCTCAGAACGAGCGAGGCGTTAATGGCATAATCAAGCAGCGTAAGCCCTTCAAACGGGGACCGCATCACCCGGCCTTTATCAATTAGGCAATACACCGCCTGCGAGCGTTCGTCCTGAAACGCATTTACCACCAGATTCGACTGATTTGGGTCTGACCGGCGGGCGGTCGCTTTCCAGTTGATGGTGCGCAGGTCATCGCCCTGGGTGTAGGGACGTACCTGCTCAAATTCCATGCTGTGCCCTATGCGCCGGATCCGTTTGATGCCGACCTCTGTAAGCCGGTTGCTGGCGGCCAGCAGTTCGTACTGTCGCATCTGCAGGTACGACGGGTACACCGGCACCATACGCCCTTTCTCGAACTGAAATCGCCGTTTCAGTAACTTCAGGGGCGTCATCACAAACACGTTGATCGACCCAAAGCTATACTCACCCCGCCGCGTTGGCCGTAACTCGTAGCGAATAACCTTCGTTTCGTTCGGCTTTATTTCGGCCGTAAACAGCACGTCGCGGCGCTGAAACTGAAACGGAATCTCGTCGATGACCTCTACCGGCGTAGTGAAAGCGTAATGGCTCTCCAGGTAGAGTGTAATCGGATTTTCATCGCCGTTGGATAGTCGGTCCGGCATATCGCGGCGGGCAAAGAAAATAGCCTGACCACCCGCTGCTCCATCACGGAAGAGCAGTACCAGTTCGATCAACAGCAACAGTACAAAAACAGTAAAGGCGACCTGAACCAGCGAAAACAGCAGCGGCAGGGCATAGGCCAGCACGAAAGCGACTACGAAGCCCGCCAGTACGAACCAGACACGGAGCGAAATATACAGGGAACGGAGTAGCTTCATGAGCTCAGTTTAACAACAGTACTGGTCGGGATGGCTATTAGCGGGGCACCTCTACTTTCTGAAGCAATTGCGCAATTACATCGTCGGCAGTAGCCCCCTCCATCTCGCGCTCGGGTGTGAGCAGAATACGGTGGCGCAACACGGGCGCGGCCAGTTCCTGCACATCTTCGGGCGTAATGAAATCACGGCCCCGCAATGTTGCCAGCGCTTTGGCACTATTGAGCAGCGCTACAGCCGCCCGGGGCGATGCTCCCAGATACAGCGATTTGTTGGCCCGTGTGCTCCTGACAATCTGGGCAATGTAGTCGAACAGGTTATCTTCTACGTGCACCTGATTTACCTTATCGCGCATGGCATTCAGCTGATCGGCGGTCAGTACGGCGTTGATCGCAGCCATGGCATCGGTGAGATTCCGACGCTGGTGGTGGCCCCGAAGAATGTCGACTTCTTCGGCCTGTTCCGGGTAGCCAACCACGATTTTGAACAGAAATCGGTCGAGTTGGGCTTCGGGCAGGCGGTAGGTACCCTCCTGCTCAATGGGATTCTGCGTAGCCAGCACCATAAAGGGCGGCGGCAGCAGGTACGTAGTTCCGTCATTGGTCACCTGCCGCTCTTCCATGGCCTCAAACAAGGCCGCCTGCGTTTTAGCCGGGGCTCGGTTGATCTCATCGATCAGCACGATGTTGGCGAAGATAGGCCCGTGTTTAAACGAAAACTCCGCCGTTTTAGGGCTAAACACCGACGTACCCAACACATCGGCGGGCATCAGATCGGGCGTAAACTGGATACGGCTAAACTGGACCGAAATCGTTTTGGCCAGCAGTTTGGCCGTCAGTGTCTTGGCTACACCAGGCACGCCTTCGATCAGCACGTGGCCGTCGGCCAGCAGGGCAGCCAGCAGCAGATCGATGGTTTGGTGCTGGCCAACAATTACTTTACCTACTTCGGTGCGGATGGCGTCGATGGCCAGACTCAGGCCCTGAAGGTCAACGCGGGTGTCAAAAGGTTGTTCCATGTGTGGAGTATTGCTCGGTTAAGAGCATTGCGGTTTAGCGATCGACTCTCTTACGCCTTGCTCATCGCGGCGGTGTTGAACCGTTCAATGGTGGCGTTGATGGTTAATAAATCAAATTCTGACAACGAGACGGCCCGCGCTGCCTGATTCAGCATCCGGACCAGGTCCTGGGTTTCTTCCAGCGACACGCCGCTTTTACGGGCCAGCGTTTCAACAAACTCAGCGTCGAGCACCTGCGTATTCAGGAAGTACCGTTCACGCAGGTCGGCCAGAAAATACTTGATCTTCTTGCGGGCTACGTTGTCGTGGTCGTTCTGCTGGAAATACATTCGTCCCACCGTTTTGACGAACTCAAGCGACGTATTTTGTGGTAGCTGCACCACCGGAATAACGCGCTGGGTACGTTTCCCGGCAAAGAGGGCGTAGATGATCAGGCCAAACAAGCCGATGTAATACGCCCAACTCAGGGCAGGTTGTTTATAGATGTAGCGCAACAGCGACTGCTCACTTTCATTGAACCGCCCCTGCTTCATGTACTCGTCCCAGTAGGTTGGCTGAGTGGGCAGGTACGAAAACGCCTTTGTCATATAGTCAGCCGAGGCTGGAGCAAGCAGGTAATAATTCGTGAATGCCAGCGGCAGGTTATGAATGTAGAAAGAGCCCTTTCCGTGCGGAATACGCAAGAAAATAGCTTCGTTCCGGGTGTTTCGGGCCAGGACGGTAATGCCTGAATTAGGCTTCTTCACGACCAGGAAATTACGACCATCGTCGTGCCGGAAGTTATAGCCTCCCCTTCTGGCCAGACCGGGACCTACAAAATTAGAGCGCAGCGTCGAATCAGCTTTGAGGGGGTTTTTCACGTCGGCTTTGAAGCCCAGCGCCCGGCTCAGGGTGTCCGAAAAATCGTAGGCCGACAGAAACGCCGTGTTTCCGCGCGCCACGTACCTGAGCAGTTCGCGGGTATCGTATCCACCCGCCGCAAAATTTTCGCAAACAGCTACATAGTTACTCCGCAGCGGCAATCCACTCTCGGTGAACAAGTTATACGGCGGGATACGAATGATTTCGATCTTCTGCTGACGTAACAGGCTGGGCAGCAGTTCGAAGACAGCCTGGGTACCAAACGGAATTTTGTCGTTGTTCTGGTACGTGGGGCGCCAGTCGATAGGTTTGGGTTTGTAATACTCAAACAGTACAAACGCAATCAGTGAGGCCACCAGCAACAGGATGTATTTATTGGGTCGCATAACGTACGGGCGGATGGCTATTCATTAAACTGCTTGAACTGCTGGCGGATGGCACTGAACCGGTCTTCGTCGACCGGGAAATCACCGTACCACGCATACTCGAACTGGGTCGTTAGCTGCTCGAAACGGAGGCGTTTGGGATTACCCGTTAATTCATAGGCATACTGGCGGTTCGTTTTGTCGGGTTGCCAGCGAATCAGTCCGCTATCGGCCAGATTTTTCAGCGTTTGCAGGTAGAGCAACCGTACTGCCAGCCGGTAGTTTCTGTTTTCTACGGCTTCGTTGATGCGGTCATTGAAATTGATCTGATGGATGTTTTCGTCTACGGTTTCGTAGCCCAGGCCTGTGTTTTTTGCTCGCCCAGGAAAAATGTTGGCTAGCACGTCGGCTTTGTAGAGCAACCAGATCACCAGCCCGGCAATAGCCAGCAGCAGCACGTATTGCCCAACGTTACGGTACGCTTTCGTCCGCATCAGTTCCCCGACTTTAAACCAAAACCAGGCCCAGAATCGATCCCAGGGGCTGGCCGTGGGCGGCACATCGTTCCCATACTGATAGGCCCGGTCGCCCTGAATAGCGCGCAGCTTTTCGGCGTCTACCGGCCGAACCTGCACCGGAGTACGATCATTGGCTGCTGCATATACAACCGTGTCGCGGGCAACGTCAACCGAGTCGGCGTCGTTCTGATCGGGCCCGGCAGAGTCCTTGCCCTGTGTTTTTTCCGGACTGACAACCACATCTTTTGCCTTAGCCGGCGAAACGGCGGTTGTGTCTTGCGCGGAAACGGGTACCACCCAAAAGATGGTGAGCAGCAGCAGTACAAAAAGCTGTTTCAACAGCATACAGAAATAGGCTACTATACCAATAGAGCCTATTTGAGGCACCTACCGGTTGTGGTCAAACTCCCTAACGATTAATAGTCTCCTTCTTCTTCCTGGCTCCGCCGATACGTACCTGATGTAGCAGCACCCGAGCGAGATACGCCCTGCCCAATTGAATCGATCTGGCTGCTCAGGCCGGTCCCTTCCTTTTCTTCAACCAGCGAGAAATACTGGAAAGCAGTAGCCGTGGCCGTCACCCCCTGCAGGACAGCTCCACCTACTGATGCAATAGCCGTGAATACAGCCGTCAGAACGGCGACATCCTTCAACACGCCAGCGCCGAACAGCATACCCACAATAGCGGCGGGGAGGGTAAATACCATGCTCAGAATCGAAATGATGATCCACATGATGATCCAGAGCCCGAATGTTTCCCACCAATGCCCACTAATTAGTTTGAAACTGCGGCTGAAAGCCTGTCCGACATCCTGCCGTTCAAACACCAAAATAGCCGGTGCGAGTGTGAGCGCAACGGTGACGTATATACCAGGGAGGAGAAACAACGCGGAGGCGAAGCCAATAATAAATGTACTGGCAATTGACAGCATAACCCCAGCGCCAATGTAACGCTGCACCTCCGTCCACACGGCACCTACTTCAACAGGACCGTCTTTGAGTTGCTCGCGGTACAACCGGATATACGAGAACGTAACCAGACTTGTGAGCACGTAGGCCAGTAATTGAAACACCATGCCAACAAGCCGGGGACCCGAAAAAAGCGCACCATAAAAGTCCATCAGTTTATCGGGTGTGTTGATCGAACCGGCGTCGGCCATCAGCTCAGCCTGCCCCAATCCAGATATCACCCCCCCAACCAGTGCCAGCGGGCCAACAATGTAAAGAAGTGCCAGCCCCAAACCGCGAATCTGCTCTGTTACGAAGGTGAACGTAGCGTTAATTTTTTCGCCGAAATCACGGCGTTGTTCAAACTGAATCATAGAGAAGCGAAGTAGCGACTAAGCACGTTGCCGGGCTCGGTTCAATTGGATAGGATACACGATGAAATACCAAATGATAAACGCGGCCGACGTACCTATAATTAACAGACTTACCGCCGGGGGGAGCGTCATTCGGGTGACGAAGCTTTCCAGAAAACCCGCCATAATGAAGATAGGAACCAGGCCCACCGCAATTTTCAGGCCCTGTTTGGCTCCGCGTTTAAACGACTCAAGCCGAGGCAACGTACCTGGGAAAAGCAGGCTGTTGCCCATGGTAAGGCCCGCCGCACCGGCAATAACAATAGCCGATATTTCGAGCGTACCGTGGATCCAGATTTTCAGGATAGACTCAGTAAGCAGGCCCCGCTCGTAAAAAAAAGCTTGAAAAGCACCGAGCATAACCCCATTGTAGAAGAGCATAACCAACGTACCTACTGACGCCACCACACCAGCCACAAAGGCCCGCAGCGACACACCGATGTTGTTGAGCGTAATCTGGAAAAACATAGTTGCCTGGTCGCTCCCGCCGTATACGCCCAGCGGGTTGCCTTTCCGGATGTTTTCGAGCGTCATATTTACGTACTCATCGCCCAGAATCAGCCTGACAAACGTAGGGTCGTTGATAGCCGATACCCAACCAATCAGACAGGCGATAATGAAAAAAGCCGCCGAAACAGCCAGCGTGCGTTGCGAATGGTAAAACAGAGTAGGTAGTTCATTCGTCCAGAATGAAGCAAACCGTCCCCGCTCCTCACGTTTGTTCTGCATTAGGCCCCGGTGCATCTGAGCAGCCAGGCCATTGAGGTAACGCGTCACGTTCGAGTCCGGGTAAAACGTGCGCGCATACGACAGGTCGTCGGTCAGTTCTACGTAGCGAGCCGTCAGTTCGTCCGGATCTCTCGTTGGGTTCCGTTCAATGTCGGCCCACTTGTCGGTGTTCCGTTTTACAAAGGCAGCTTCACGCATACAAACCGCAGGCAGTTGAGTTCGTCGACTTAACACAATCGACTTGGGAAAGTTACTTAACTATCAGCAAAGTTGGCGGCGTTTCGTTACGAATAATCGTAAAAAAGGATGAGCCGAAACAGCCTCAACCGGTATCTTTGAACCACTTGTTTATCCGCTGAAATGCCAGACCATACACCGGCGGTCTGCTGACCATTGTGGTTCATACACCCCGGTCAGACAGGACAGTTGGCCCATTAACGTCCACAACTTTATCAATGGCTCTTTCCATACAGACCACCCAGAACGTATTGCTTGACTATGAGCCGGCCAGTATCGGTGATCGCATCCTAGCTACCCTGCTCGATTATGTCGTTTTTGCGGCCTGGGCTATTCTTACCGTTGCCGTTCCGGCCGGGCTTGGCCTATTTGGCCGAGGGCAGTCGACAGTATATTTTTTGGTAGTGGTGCTAATTCCGATTTTCCTCTACGATTTTTTCTGTGAATGGCTATTAAACGGGCAGAGCATTGGCAAAATCGCTATGAAGATCAGGGTGGTCATGATGGATGGCTCACAGCCCGGAATCGGCGCCTATATGCTCCGCTGGTTGCTTCGGCTGATCGATACCCGGGTGTTTAGCGGCATTGTAGCTGTTCTTTGCGTGGCAATTAATGGTAAAGGCCAGCGGTTGGGCGACCTTGCTGCCGGCACTACGGTTATCCGGCTCCACACCCATGTTCAGCTCAACGACGTAACCTATACCAATCTGCCTGACACGTATCAGGTACGTTTCGACGAGGTTCGCCTGTTGTCGGATCAAGATATTCAGGTTGTTCGCGAAGTGCTTCGCCGGGGCTCGATCGATGCCGCCGATCGGACTGCCAACAAGCTTAAAGAGGTACTGGGCGTTACGTCCACACTAAGTACCTACGAATTTCTAACTGCCATCATCAATGATTACCAGTACTTGTCGATGCAGGACTAACGACTGACCAGCGGCCATCTAACTTCGCTTTTCCAGGCGTTTATTTTTCAATTCTCAAGATTTAGATCCAACAGCTCATTTATGCTTTCTTCCATCAAGTCGCTGTCTGCGCAATTCGCGGCCGACACCGTTGCCATCCGCCGACACCTGCATGCTCATCCTGAATTGTCATTTCACGAACAGGAAACAGCCCGTTTCGTGGCACGTGAGCTAACGGCCATGGGTCTCCACCCACAGGAAGGAGTAGCCGGTACGGGCGTTGTTGCGCTGATCGAAGGCACTAAACTAACCACCGACGGCTCCATCAATCGGGTAGTTGGCCTCAGGGCCGATATGGATGCGCTTCCTATTCTCGAGGCAAATGACGTACCCTATAAGTCGACCGTCGACGGTGTGATGCATGCCTGCGGCCACGATGTGCACACAAGTAGTCTGCTCAGTTCAGCCCGTATCCTGACCACCCTGCGCGACCAGTTTTCGGGCACGGTGAAGCTTGTTTTTCAACCTGCCGAAGAAAAGGCACCTGGTGGCGCGTCGCTGATGATCAAAGAAGGCGTGCTTGACAACCCGCGTCCCAATGGCATGATTGGCCAGCACGTGGCCACCAACGTACCTGTGGGAAAAATAGGCTTCCGTGAGGGGATGTACATGGCCAGCACCGACGAAATCTACATGACCGTTCGGGGTAAAGGAGGCCATGCTGCCATGCCCGACAACCTTGTCGATCCGGTCCTGATCGCTTCGCATATCATTGTAGCGCTGCAACAGATTATCAGCCGTAACCGGCCGCCTGCCAGCCCGTCGGTGCTCTCATTTGGTCGGTTTGTTGCCGATGGCGTCACCAATGTCATTCCAAACTACGTGGAAATTGAAGGCACCTTCCGGTGTATGAATGAGGAGTGGCGCGAAAAAGGGCTGTCTTTGATTCAAAAAATGGCGGAGACTATGGCCGAAGCGATGGGGGGCACCTGTGAATTTACGCGGGTGAAAGGCTATCCTTATCTCAAGAACCAGCCCGAACTTACCCGGCGGTTACGTACCCAGGCAGTAGCCTATATGGGACCCGAAAATGTGGTGGATCTTGATCTCTGGATGGCGGGCGAAGATTTCGCCTTCTATTCACAGGTTGTCGACTCGTGTTTCTATCGCCTGGGGACGCGCAATGAAGCCCGGGGTATTACGAGCGGTGTACACACGCCTACGTTTGATATCGACGAGGAAGCACTAACGATCGGACCAGGCCTCATGGCATGGCTAGCCGTACAGGAATTACAAATCGGTTAACTACTGAACACCGCCAGCGCAGGCAAGGAATTAGACTCCAGCGCTGGCGGTGTTTATTACTTGACTGTAACGTCGAGCACTTCAGCCAACATCGTACTCAACGAGGTTAGCGAAGTGGGTTTAGTCAGAAAGCGATCGGCCCCATTGGCGAGACAGAAATCGTTGTCTTCCTGAGCCGAAGATGTGGAAAGAATGACAACCGGGATGTCCTGGCTGACAGGTGATTTTTTGACTTGCGTAAGTACATCACGACCTGGTAGTTTAGGCAGGTTTAGGTCCAATACCAGCAGATCGGGATGTTCATCCGTTTCATTAAGATAAGGCATTACCTGATCACCATCAGTTAATGTTGTCAATTGCGTGTCTATAGACTGTTTTTTTAGCGCCAGTTCGAAAAACGTAATATCGTCTTCGTCATCTTCTACCAGCAAAATCCGGACCGGTTGGGACATAATTGTGGTTGCAAATAGGTAACAAATCTACGAAACATCTGGCTAGATTTTGCCCTAAAGCGTAAACTCGGACGCAATCGAATCACTTTTTGTTACTTCCTGTCTCGTTTCAATACTTTTTTTAACCAAGCAGGTAGGAGCAGGAAAGCACCAGACGCCCTATTCCTTAGCTTTGGTACAAAAATTAGAAAAAATGGCTGTATTCTGGGGCGTTGTGTTGCATGCTATCGGCGGTTTTGCGTCGGGCAGTTTTTATCTACCATATAGGAATGTGAAGGGATGGGCTTGGGAAAGTTATTGGCTCATTGGCGGATTATTCTCCTGGTTGCTCGCCCCTTTTTTACTTGGCTCATTAACCGTGCCCGATTTAATGGGCGTACTGAAGCAGGCCCCTACTGATACCTTACTGTGGACTTATTTCTGGGGCGTACTCTGGGGATTTGGTGGTCTGACGTTCGGGTTGGCCATGCGCTATCTGGGTCTATCGCTGGGAATGGCCGTTACGCTGGGACTTTGTGCTGTTTTTGGTACACTTGTTCCACCCATTTATATGGGCACAATCGGGCAATTGGCCAGCACCGTTTCTGGTCAGTTTGTTTTGCTTGGCGTAGCTGTATGCGTATTAGGCATCGGAATTTGCGGGCTGGCTGGCATGATGAAAGAAAAGCACCTCACCGATGAAGAGAAAAAAGCAGTAATCACCGAATTCGATATTCGTAAAGGACTGTTGGTCGCTATTTTTTCGGGCGTGCTAAGCGCTTGTTTTGCGTTTGGCCAAACCGCTGGCCAGCCGATCGCAGAGTTAGCGGTCAAGCATGGCACCGATCCCCTCTTTATGAATAACGCAACACTGGTGATTATTCTGCTGGGCGGCCTCACAACCAACGCTATCTGGACAATCTACCTGAACATTAAGAACCGGACGTATACCGACTACACAAATCATTCGGTACCAACCTGGACCAATATCTTTTTCTGCGCGCTGGCGGGCTTCACCTGGTACTTCCAGTTCTTTTTCTACGGCATGGGCGACAGCCAGATGGGTGCATACCGCTTCTCTGGCTGGACACTCCACATGGCCTTTATCATTGCATTTAGTAGCTTCTGGGGCTTATACCTCAACGAGTGGAAAGGTGCCAATCGCCCTACAATCCGAACAATTTCGCTGGGTATTGCTACAGTGGTATTATCTACGGTGATCGTAGGCATCGGAAATTACCTCGCTGAATAACGGCTCGATTAACTACCCTAAAAAAAGGGTGCAGACTAAGCAAACTTACCGCTTAGCCGGCACCCTTTTTTAGGGTAGTTGCGCATACCCAATCGTCGTATTAACCTGCGTGTAACTACCTGAAACACAAAAATACCCAGCCTTGTAAAAGGCTGGGTATTTTTTATATGCTCCGATGAGCAATCGGCGCTCCGGTGCTGACTAGGCCAGTGTCCGTTTCACCTCTTTTACTTCGAAGCCTTCGATGATATCACCAACTTCGATATCGTTGAAACCTTTGATACTCAGACCACATTCGTAACCCGTACGAACTTCACTGACATCATCCTTGTAGCGTTTCAGCGCGCTGATTTCGCCAGTATGGATTACGATGAAGTCGCGGATGATCCGAATCTTGTGGTTCCGTTTTACAGTACCGTCCGTTACGTAACAACCAGCCACCGTACCAATCTTGCTGATCTTGAACACCTCGCGTACTTCGATGTTGCCTGTGATGACCTCTTCCTGCGTTGGGGCCAGCAGGCCTTCCATTGCATCCTTGATCTCGTTGATGGCGTCGTAGATAATCGAGTACATCCGAATTTCGATCTGCTCCTGCTCGGCGAGCTTACGGGCATTCGATGAAGGACGTACCTGGAAACCGACGATGATCGCATCGGCAGTCGAAGCCAGCAGTACATCTGACTCGGAGATCTGACCTACCGCCTTGTGAATGATGTTCACCTGAACTTCACCCGTCGACAGTTGCAACAGCGAATCTGACAGGGCTTCTACCGAGCCGTCTACGTCACCTTTTACAATCACGTTAAGCTCTTTAAACGAACCAATCGCTTTACGACGGCCAATCTCTTCGAGGGTAATGTGCTTACGGGTACGCAGGGTCTGCTCACGCAGTAGTTGCTCACGCTTATTCGCAATTTCACGAGCCTCGCGGTCCGTTTCCATTACGTTGAACTTATCACCAGCCTGAGGTGCACCGGGCAGACCAAGAATCTGCACTGGTTGCGAAGGTCCAGCCTCTTTGATCCGCTCGCCACGGTCGTTGGTCATGGCACGGATACGGCCGTAGTGGGCCCCTACCAGCATGATGTCGCCCTGGCGAAGTGTACCGTTTTGCACCAGAACCGTAGTAACGTATCCACGACCTTTGTCGAGCGTTGCTTCTACTACGTTACCAGTGGCACGGCGTGCCGGATTGGCTTTCAGCTCAAGTACTTCGGCTTCAAGCAACACTTTCTCCAGCAGTTCGTCGATACCAAGACCTGATTTAGACGAAATTTCCTGCGACTGGTATTTACCACCCCAGTCTTCAACCAGGAGGTTCATCTGAGACAGTTCATTCCGGATCTTCTCGGCGTCGGCACCTGGCTTATCTACTTTCGAGAACGCAAACACGATCGGTACACCCGCTACCTGTGCGTGGTTGATGGCCTCACGCGTTTGGGGCATGATGCTATCGTCAGCCGCGATCACAATGATAACGACGTCGGTCACCTTAGCACCCCGTGCACGCATGGCCGTAAAGGCTTCGTGACCCGGCGTATCGAGGAAAGTAACCATACGGCCATCTTCCGTTTTCACGCTATAGGCACCAATGTGCTGCGTAATACCACCAGCTTCACCAGCCGCTACTTTAGCGCGACGGATGTAGTCAAGGAGCGATGTTTTACCATGGTCAACGTGACCCATGATCGTAACAATAGGAGCACGCAGTTGCAGGTCTTCTTCAGCATCCGGCGTTTCGTCCAGACTCGCTTCGGTCTCTTCTTCAGCAGATACAAACTGAATGTCGAAACCAAATTCATCAGCAATGAACGTGATTGCTTCAGCATCGAGGCGCTGGTTAATCGACACGAACATACCAGCACTCAAACAAACTGAGATTACCTCGTTGATCGACACGTCCATCAGTGATGATAGATCGTTGGCCGATACGAACTCGGTTACTTTCAGTGTTTTTGCTTCCAGTTCCTCCTGTTCAGTCAACAGGCGGCGATCTTCTTCACGCTGGCTACGACGATCACGACGACGGTCGGCTCCCCGGTTTGTCCGCGTATTACCACCCGTCATCCGGGCGTTAGTAGCGCGGATGTTGGCCGATACCTCCTGTTTTGTAGGTACGTCGCGGCGATCACCTCCCCGCTTCTTGTCGTTACCTCCTCCCGGACGTGGCCCATTACTATTGCGGCCCTGGTTGTTGCCGCCACCCTGACCTTGTGCAGGCCGGTTCTGGTTGTTACCAGCCGGAGCGCCTGTAGCCGGGCGGGTTGTATTGGTGTTTGTATTGGCATTGCCAGTACCCTGACCTTGTGCAGGCCGGTTCTGGTTGTTGCGGTCTCCTTGCGGATTGTTGCCC
The DNA here is from genome assembly GCF_011742925.1 of Fibrivirga algicola. Classification (GTDB taxonomy): domain Bacteria; phylum Bacteroidota; class Bacteroidia; order Cytophagales; family Spirosomataceae; genus Fibrella; species Fibrella algicola. The sequence continues at coordinate 544,338 of NZ_WAEL01000001.1, read as the reverse complement.
TGATAGCCCGGACGATCGCCACGCGGCTGTCCGTCACGAGGGGCGTTCACTTGACCCTGGCCCTGGCTCTGACCACCTGCCTGGGGTTGTCCACCACCTGGGTTTGGCTGACCAGGGCGACGGTCATTAGCATTCGGAATACGTTTCCGCTTTCCTTTCTTATCACGGCCTGCCGCACCACCACCCTGAGGGCGGTTAAACTGCGTTAGGTCAATGGTTCCTTTTACGGTCAGACCCTTCAGTTGCACGCTGCCTTCTGCCCGAATTGTCTCGACAGGGCGAGCGGGCTCTTCAGGAGCCGGAGCAGGGCTATCTGCTTTAGGCGATTCTGCTTTGGGAACTTCAACGGCCTTTGGCGGAGTAGCAGCTGGCATTGCCGCCGGACGAGGTGCCTCAACAGGTTTAGGCGCTGGAGCTGCAGCAGCCGGTTTTTGCAGCTCAGGCTGGCGGGCTTCAACAGGCTTGGGTGTTGGAACTGCCACCGGGGCTGGCGTTGGTGCTGGTTGTGTTGGCTTCAACTCGGCTATCGGGGCAGGTGCCTCAACAGGTTTCGGGGCTGGAGCCGGAGCAACCGGCGGTGCCGGGGCTACGGGTGCTGCTGCCTGAACCGGTACGCTAGCCGGCGCGGGCGCTTTAACCTCAGGCGCCGCAACCACAAGGGGTTTCGGAGCTTCAGGCGCTTTAGCCACAACGGGAGTTGGTGCCGGAGTGCGTTCAGCCTGAACAGGCGGCGCGGGCTTCGGCGGATTGAGGTCTATTTTACCCACTACCGTCAGACCAGGCAGGCCAGACGCCGGGGCAGCCTCACGCTGTGCCGGTTGTGCAGTAGGTTTGGCAGGCTCGGGGGTACGGCCAGCAGGTGCCCCAGCGGGTGCCGTTTTTCCTCCCTCAGCTGCGTTTGGGCGTCCCTGCTCATCACGCGAGTAACGTGGCAGGTAGTCATCATCCCGACGGGCCGGTGCCTCACGGTGCGCCTCTGCCGGAGCAGGTGCGTCGGCCGATTTGCGGGTCCCGTTCAAGAGATCGTTTGCTTTAAATTCCTTCGCTAATACCTCCAACTGTTCAGTGTTGATTTTGGTATTAGGGTTTATTTCCACCTTGAACCCCTTGGCAGATAGCGTACTCGCAACAGAGGATAGTCCTTTGTTGAGAATTTTTGCCACTTGGCTCAGGCGCATTGATTTATCTTCTGCCATACGTTCGGTTTAGACCCGACAAAATTAATGGTTGTTTATACAGTGATAACAACGGTTAACGGATTATAAATCCCAAAAAGGGAGTTTCAGGTTTCAAGTTTCAGGTGTCAAGTGCGTTGAAAACTCAATAACTCCGAGAATTTGCAACGTACCTGACACTTAAGATTCGAAACCTGAAAGTTTTTTACTCAAATTCCTGCCGGAGGATATTCAAAATATCTTCAACGGTATCTTCTTCAAGATCGGTGCGACGAACCAGTTCTTCCCGGCTCAGCGCCAAGACACTCTTGGCTGTATCCAGACCAACCCGGCGGAACTCTTCGACTATCCATTCGTCGATTTCGTCTTTGAATTCCATCAGATCAACGTCTTCATCGTCTTCCTGGCCATCCGTCTCACGATACACGTCCAGTTCCAGATTAACCAGTCGACCAGCCAGTTTAATATTCTGACCACCCTTACCAATCGCCAGCGACACCTGATCGGGTTTCAGATACACCGCAACCCGGCCAGCGTCTTTGTCGATATTCATCGAGCTAACTTTGGCAGGACTCAATGCCCGACTGATGAGCAGTTCAAGGTTCTCGGTGTAGTTAATTACATCGATGTTCTCGTTGCCCAATTCGCGCACAATGCTGTGAATACGTACACCCTTCATACCGACACACGCCCCAACGGGGTCGATGCGGTCGTCGTATGACTCAACGGCCACTTTAGCCCGTTCGCCCGGTTCGCGCACAATCCGACGAATCGAAATGACGCCATCGTAAATTTCCGGAATTTCAGTTTCGAACAGCCGTTCCAGGAAAACCGGTGAGGTACGGGACAGAATGATCTTGGGCGTACCATTGTTCATGTCGACCCGGTGAATAACTGCCTTTACGGCGTCGCCTTTGCGGTAGCGATCTCTGGGAATCTGCTCACTACGGGGCAGACTCAACTCGTTGTTTTCTCCATCTACCAGAATAATTTCGCCTTTCAGAAGTTGGTACACTTCAGCCGAAATCAGGTCGCCAACCTGGTCTTTGTATTTCTGGTACAGCAGTTCTTTTTCTAAATCTTTAACACGCTGAATGAGCGTCTGGCGGGCCGTTTGTACTACCCGACGCCCAAAATCTTCTAATTTAACTTCTTCGGCCACCTGCTCGCCAACTTCAAAGTCGCTCTGAATAAGGCGGGCCTCGGCGAGGGGTATTTTATCGTAATCCCAGATATCCTCTGAGTCATCGTCAACAATTTCGCGGGTACGCCACATCTCCAGATCACCACTTTCGGCGTTGATAATCACGTCGAAGTTGGCATCAGTTTCGTATTTTTTACGAATCATTGTCCGGAAGACTTCTTCCAGAATGGCGATCATGGTGGGTCGGTCGATATTTTTTGACCGGGCAAATTCAGCAAAAGATTCGATTAACTGTCCGCTATTCATTTGGCGTATCGGGTTGGCTGAGGGGTGATTATGCGCGGCAGAACTCACCTCTCATGTATTTAGTCATTCCTTAAAATTGAATCTCTACAGTGGCTTTCCGTATCGATCCGTAGGGTATCGTCTGTATACCTTCTGGCGGCAATTCAGTCAATGCTTTGCGCTTGGTCTTACTTAGCTTAGCAGGCGGCACATCAAGTACAATTCCCTGTTCATCTACCGACTCAAGCTTGCCAATGAGCAGGGGCCCATCCGTAACCTGTACCTTTAGCAACCGGCCCACATTCTTACTGAACTGACGTTGTTGGGTCAACGGAAAGTCAACTCCTGGCGACGAAACCTCCAGATTGAAGGGTGAATCACCAAAAAAGTCTAGTTCATCCATCTGATTACCTAGTGCCCGGCTTATGCGGGCGCAGGCTTCGATGGTCATTCCTTCGTCAGAATCAATCAGAACGGTTACTTTGAGTAGGCCTCCCTGCTTGCCAGCTATCTGAATATCAACAATATAGTACTCGCCATCGTTCAGATACGGCTGCAAGAGTGCTTCGATGCGTGCGGTGTCGGTCACGGGGTTTTCCAATGAAAAAAGGGAGCCGAACTCCCTTTGCTGATCCTGTCTGATGTCGCTAAGTGGCGCAAAGATAAGGCGTTATTCAGCGAAAAGCAACCCGGCGCGGCTAGCAGGGCACTCCCTTTGTCTTACTTTTGCGCCGTCATCCCGTATCTCCACATGTCATTACAAACGCGTATCGGCCAATTTCTAGCCTTCATGGGTCGTTCGCTGATCTGGTCGCTACACCTGGGTGTGTTCTTCTACACCTTGCTGATTTATTACCTGCTGGGCTGGCTTCCACTGGAACACTGGCTGGCTAGTATGATCATGATCACGCTGCCCGTTGCCTGGTTGCTGCTCGTACTTCTGGGCCTGTTCTGGCTGTTTAGTCGCCCCTGGCGCAGCACCCTGTCGGTTATCGGGTTAGTACTTGGCTATTGGTTACTGCCCCGTACGCTGTCGGTGCATACGCCCAAAGAGGCCACTGGAAGCAACCACGCCTTTACGCTGCTCAGTTATAATGTGTCGGTATTCAACCTGGATAAGTATTACCAGGACCCGCAGAAACGTGTTCCGGCTAAAACCAGGCAAATGACAGATTGGGTAATTCGCCACCCGGCAGCGATCAAATGCTTTCAGGAGTTTTACACCAGCGATCAGACCCCTACCTTTCAGATGACCTCCCGTATGGAGAAAGCGGGGTACCGCTACCACGCTTTCGTACAGGATAAGCAGACGGGTAGCATTGGGGTGGCTACTTTCTCGCGCTATCCGATCGTTGCACAGGGTAAGCAACTGTTCAGTTCCTTCAATGGTATGGTCTGGACCGATATCCAGATCGAAACGGACACGATCCGGATCATCAATGTTCACCTTCAATCAATGGGCATCCGGGTACGTCGGGTGTTTCAGGAGGACAAAATGTCAGGGGTAAAAACAGAGACCCGAACTGTTCTTGGCGCGCTGAAAGCAGGCTTTAAGGCCCGGCAGGGCGAAGTCCGGTTCGTTGAGGACTGCATTGCCAGCAGCCCATACCCAGTGGTGGTCACGGGCGACTTCAACGATACGCCTTATAGCGTGGTGTACGAACGCCTCCGGCGCGTGTTGCCCAACGCTTTCGAGAAGGCAGGTCACGGATTCGGATTTACGCTAAATCGGGCTCCGAAGACCATTCGCATCGATAACCAGTTCTTTGATCCCCGACTGGAGATTCTCGACTTCATCACCCACCGCGAGCAGCCCAACTCCGACCACTACCCGATCGAAGGCAGGTACGTATTGAAATAAGTTTGATGATTGTGGTTTGAGGTTGCGCTACGACTTCACATAACCGGGTATTAGCAGCGCAACCTCAACCCACAAAACATCCTAAGGCGTTGCATTCACCCACACTTCACCGTCGGTGAATAGTTCCTTCTTCCAGATGGGAACGGTCTGTTTGATGGTATCGATGATGTAGCGGGTTGCTTCAAAAGCAGCATCGCGGTGGGGCGTAGCAACGCCAATCAGTACGGCCATTTCGCCAATGCGCAGCACGCCCGTTCGGTGAATGATAACGTACTTCAATACAGGCCAGCGTTCGCATGCCTGATCGGCAATCTTCTGCATTTCACGAATTGCCATTGGGCCATACGCTTCATAATCAAGCTGGTTTACCGAGCGCTGCTGCGTGTTGTTGCGCACTACCCCGAAAAAAAAATCGATGGCGCCGGCTTCGTCGGTTTGCAGGTAATGGTACGCTGAACTAAAGTCGATTGGGTCTGCGGTAAGAGCAATCATTACAACGATCAGTTATCAATTAACGGGTATCTATAAAGCTACAGCAACAGCCAATGTAGCAATCAGGCGAGGCAACGTACCTGCGCAATGGGAATTAGCCATTGATGCCTGATTATTGACCTAGCCACCGCTCACGGGCGGAATCAGGGCAATTTCGTCAGAGGGGTTAAGAACCATATCGGGTTCGGCGTATTCGCTGTTCACGGCAACCAGCACCGATTTCACGCCAGCCAGCGCCGGATATTGCTCGTGCAGGTGAGCCAGCAGATCAGCCACGCGGCCCCCCTTCGCGAGCGGAACCGAAAGCCTGTTTTGTCCGACAAGGTCGCGGGTGATGCCAAAAAGCAGCACTGTAAGGGGTTGTGTCATCATGACAAAGTAAGCAGTGGATTTATTGTCTGTCAACGTTCGATAGCTGCGGTTGAGTGCCAAAACAGGGTCAAGAAACCGAAAAAAGGCCGTCACTTGCTGAGTAACGGCCTTTTTTTCAGTTGGTACTTTATATAAACTACCGGTTATTATCCAGCTTACGTTCAGCTTTTTTCAGGCTGCGATCCGTTTTATCGAGTGCCTTATTTGTAGCGCGCTTCGTTTTTGTTTTGGCTTCACGGGTCTCGTCTTTAATATCCTGCTTTGCCTCACGGCTTTCGCGCTCAATCTTGTCACCCGCCGCATTCATGGTGCGTTTAGCCTGTCGGCCCGTTGCTTTCGCGTTTTCTTTCACATCCTGCGCCTGAGCGAAGGTTAGGGTTGTGGCCAGTAAGGCCATCAAAATAAGAGGCTTCTTCATTGTCGTTGTGCAGTTAGTGGCCCTAGTCAGCCATATTATCCACAACTGCCGCCTACTCCCGATGGTTATGAAAACTCGGTTAGGATGTCGTTAAAGTTCGCGACCGTATCCGTATTCACAACCGTTCCTCGAACAGTTTAAGGATGCGTTTATACTCGTCCATCCAGCTCGTTGGCTCCACAAAACCGTGATCTTCTACGGGGTAAGGAGCCAACTCCCAGTTTTCTTTTTTCAGTTCGATCAACCGTTGGGTCAGGCGTACAGCGTCCTGAAAATGCACGTTTACGTCGACCATGCCATGACAGATGAGCAGGTGTCCTTTCAATCCGGCCGCGTGATAGATAGGCGACGACCGACGATAGGCCAGGGTGTCAGAATACGGTTCGTTCAGGATGTTGCTGGTATAGCCGTGGTTGTAGGCCGCCCAGTCGGTCACGGGGCGCAGGGCGGCTCCGGCCTTAAATACATCAGGGGTGGTAAACATGGCCATCAGGGTGATGAAACCGCCGTATGAACCGCCATACACACCAATCCGCTTGGCATCAACGCCGTGATTTTTCACCAGCCAGTCGGCTGCATCCACGTGGTCAGTCAGGTCTTTGCCTCCCATGAACCGGTAGATGCCCGTCCGCCAGTCGCGGCCATAACCCGCTGAGCCTCGATAGTCGATATCGAGCACAGTGTAGCCCTTATCGACCAGCAGGTTATGGAACATATACTCCCGGAAATACTGGCTCCACCACTTGTGCGCATTTTGCAGGTACCCCGCCCCGTGCACAAATACCACGGCTTTCCCGTTAGCTTTCACCGGAGCGTCGGCGGCCGGTTTATACAAGCGGGCATAGATGGGTTGCCCGTCACGGGCCGGAATGGTAACCACGTCTGCACTGCGCCACGGGTACGTTCGGAAGCGCTCACTCGTGCTTGACGTAAGTTGTACTGGTGTTGCAGGTACGTTGCCGACCTGTCCCTTTCTGGTGGCTTTCGCCTTATCGCCGCCGGTCGCGCCGGGGTTGCTCATCAGATACAACTCCCAGGGCTTTGTAATCCCCGAATACCGAACCACAATCTGCGACTCATCGGGCGACAGCGTAGCGTCGTTGGCACCGGTCATGGTGGTGAGTTGGGTACGTGGCCCGCCCGTTACGGCCATGCGGTACAAATGCTGTTCGCCGGGGTGTACTTCATTGGTGGTGAGGTAAAACGTTTTCTTGTCGGCCGACAGCACCACCTGCTGCACTTCAAACCGGCCCTTCGTGAGCTGGGTACGTTGCCCCGTTTGCACGTTCATTGTGTACAGGTGCGCATACCCATCTACCTCCGACTGGTAATAGATGGTCTGGTCGTCGAGCCAGCCTAACGTACCTGCCGAAAAACCGCCGCCAATACCGGGCCCTCCGATCCAGGCTTCATCGCGTTGCCGGTCAAGGAGTTTCAGGCTGGTTGGCTTTTCAGTATCCAGCAGCATCAGCCAGCGGTCTTTGTTATCTACCGCCCGAACAACAACTACGGCATAATGCGCAGCAGGCCCTTCGGCCCATACAGGCGAGCTTACGTACACTGGTCGATTAGCCGATTTTTTCAGCTCAGCGGCCAGCTTACGGGTTGTGTCGGCTGGCGTTTTTTCAGCCGCGGCAACGGTTGTCCGACCTGCCACCGCAGCGGAGGTACTCGTCACGGCTGAGGGCATCAGGTAGTCGGGTTTATCGGTAATACCGGGCAGATTGGCCAGGCTGACCGGCAGGGCCGTATCGCGCGCGATGTCATAGACCATAAATTCTACGGCCGACAGCGGTGCGCCTACTTTGGTGCGGGCGGGTAGATCTTCAGTAAAGCCCGATTCAGTAACAAAGCTGGGGACAATGGTCGATTTAGCACCGGAAGCCGCTTTCATCAACGCAAACGTTACTACCCGGCCATTGGGGCTCAGGCTGGCGTTCATCACCGATTTGCCCTCCGTGTAAATTGTTTTGGGTCGGCGGGGCTGCTCGGCTTTGGTCGTTCGTTCGGCCTCATCGCGTTTGGCTTTACGGTCTTTCAACACGTCAAACAAGGCGAGTTGATCGCGCTTGAGCCACGATTCCTGGCTGGTGCTGCCAGGCGTTGGCCGTTTTGCACCGGGATCGAAATTGGTGAGCTGCTCGGTTAGGCCCGTCGCCAGATCAGTGCGAAACAGGTTGTTGGCGCGGGTAAACAGCACGGCTTTTTCGTCGCCCGAAAAAGTGGGGTTACTCTCGCGGTCCACGGTGTTGGTCAGGGTACGTACCTGACCCGTTTTCCGGTCGAGCAAGAAAATGTCACCGTATTTAGCGTAGAGGCGCAGCGTTCTGGCCCGGTTGTAATCTGCTTCGGCGGGAGTCAGCGTCCGGCGTTCATCGATCGATACTTTTACGGGCTTCGTCGATGGTGCGTATTTACCACCTGGGAGCGTGATTTTGTAGAGGGAATCGCCAAGCGCTTTGTCGGGCCGGCTCAGGTCATTCCAGTTGAAATAGATGGTACGGGAATCATCACTCCAGAACACGCCCGACGGCGACGTACCCACCCATTGGCGGGGGTCCTGCATGATGGTCTCGACGGTGAGCGTTGGTTTGGCAGATTGGGTTTGGGCAGATGCGGCGGAAGCAGCGCCCAACAGAAGCAAGCTGACGAAGATGTGTTTCATGCCGCAAAATAGAGCTTTTCTGACAGTGGTGTGACCCATCAGCCCACTGGCAGAAAAACTCTTGCCCTTATCCGCCGACTCGCCTACTTCCGCGTAGCCAGTTGCCTGCTCATACGCCGCTGAAACTCAATAAAGTCGCCGACCTGCTCTGTTGGCAGCGCCCGGGCCAAAATGGTTTTGTCTTTACCAAGCACATACACCGTCGGTGTCTTTACTACATCGAACTGCCTGCGAAAATCGGTTCGGAAGCTAAAATCATACCCGTTTACCCAGTTCTGAATGCCGTATTCACGAATGAACGCCTGCCATGCATCGGGGCTGTTATCTACCGCAATGGCGCAGAACTGTACGTCTTTGGTAGTCTCTTTATTTCTGGCGAATTCCAGCAGTTTGGGCATCGACTCGCGGCAATGGACGCAGGTAGGGTCGTAAAAGAACAAGACGGTATAGTCGCTTTTTGTGGCCTTCAGGTCAATCGGTTGGCGCAGGGTGTCACTCACCGTCAGGATTGGAAATGGCTGTCCGACCAGCAGCGGCTTTACCGTTTCTACGCGCTTACGGATGTTTTCGACCGTCACGGGGTCTGACGCGGGCATCACGCCCGACAAGTAATAACGCTCGGCCATGTGCACAAAAACGCCTTCGGTACCCATTACGCGGGGGCGCTCGTACTGGCTAGTGATGTACCAGATGGCGTACGAGAGCATCTCTTTATTGGCGCGCGCTTTCGACACTATAAAATCGGCGCTTTTGACGAGCGAATCGGTCACCGGCGCGGTCATCTGCTGCAAGTACTGGTCGATCTTGCGCTGAAAAATGGGGGTACGTACCAGACGATCGTCGGCAAAATCGAACGAATCCCAGAAGTGGGTCTTGTAATAGCGGTACTGGAACGTGGAGTCGACTTTACCATTCCTGAGCTTCGGCGGAGCCGGAATATCAGGTTCCAGCGATGCCCGTAGAAACTTGCGGACCAGCAGTGAATCGGATACGCTTACGGTTGCTTTCTGAAACTGAACGAGCTTGCGCTGCAATTCAGTCATCTGGCGCCGGATGGTTAACTTACCCATCTCATCGGGCCTGAACTGAGCTTGAATGTCAAGTGCTTTGCCTTCATCGGTAAAAGCAAGCATCTGCTTCTGATAGGCGTAGAAAGCTTCGTTATCAGGCGAACCGGTCACGTGCATGTCAGCAACAAAATTGGTTGTGTCGGTCTCGAACGAAAAGCGCTGGGTGCCTACCAGCAGTTCAATGGCACGCCTTTTTTTCAACGGCGTTATAGCAATATAGAGGCCCTGAGGCAGGGCGTTTTTGCCCTCAAAAGCAAACCGGCCGCTGCTATCGAGCCGGGCGGTGTCTTTCGGAATATATTGGTTGTACCCAAAGTAATGGGCCAGCACTATGGTGGTGTCGCGTAAACCGCGAATGCGCCCTTCAATCCGGAAGCCAGCGGGCGATTGGGCAAACAAAGCCGCTGCTAAGCTGGTGAAGACCAGCGTGAGTAAAAAACGATTCATGGCTGTATGGGTGTTACGTTCAGCAGGCGCTCGCATAACGTACCTGCTGAACGTAAGCCCTTACAAAAAACGGGCCATAGTTGGCCTTACCGACTGGTTGGTTTTGCCTTCACGGTCGCCGTCTTTGCCCCCCCGGTTTTAGCCGGTGTGCCCAGCGCAGCCTGTTTACGGGTGAAGTCCAGAAAATCTTCTATCTGCTCGGCAGGCAGCCCGCGGGCGATAATCTTCTTGTTCCTATCCAGCACATAGAGCGTTGGCGTAGTGGCTACATCATACTGCCGACGGAAGTCAATCTGTTGCTTGTGGTCATAACCGTGCATCCAGGTGTTGAGCTTAAATTCTTTGATGAACTTCTTCCAGTCGTCGGCCGAGTCTTCAATGGCAATCGCTACTACCTTCACCCCTTTACCGGCTGGCGAATCGGTGAATTTCTTCACTTTCGGCGCCGCTTCGCGGCAGTGACCGCAATGAGGCGCATAGAAGAACATGATCGTGTAATCGGCCGCTGCTAGGTTATTGAAGCTCAATGGACGGGCAAGGGTATCGCCCACGATGGGCATGGCAAACGTTTTACCTACCTGCAATGGCTTGAGCACCGCCACCCGCTCGCTCACCGTTTTCATCGTCGCCGAGTCGATGTTGGGCATCTGGCGGGTGAGCCAGTATTTCTCGACCATATGAATAAAGAGGCCATCGGTGCCCAGCACTTTAGGCCGCTCATACTGGCTGGTGATGTACCAGATCAGGTAGGGCTTCAGGTCTTTTGATGCGCCAGCCTTGCTGATCAGGTAATCGGCTGATTTCGCCAGCGAATCACTCTGTTGCACGGTTAATTCCTTGATGAACCGGTCTATCTTAGGCTGCAACAATGGCGTGCGCAGCATCCGGTCGTCGTTCAGGTCGAAGTTATCCCAGAAGTGATTTTTGTAGTACGCGAACTGCCAGAGCGAATCGGGCCGACCGTTGGCGGCTTTGGGCGGCGTGGGTACGTCGGGTTCCGACGAGGCCAGCAGGATCTTGGTAGTCAGCAGCGATTTGTTCTGCGCCAAGAAATCGGCCCGGTAGGCACGTGCCTGCGCCTGCATGTCTTTCAATCGCTGCGCCGACGCTTCCGTTTTGGGCTGTTTATCGGCCTGCCGCATTTCCTCGAAGAGCCCTTTCAGTTTCTGCTGATAGCCATAGAAAGCTGCGTTCTCGGGTGAGCCAGTCACCTTCATACTACCAATGAAATCGGCAGTATCGGTTTCGAAAGCAAATTGCTGTTCGGCCAGCACAATGTCGAAATAGCGCCCTTTGGGCATCACGACCAGGTACAGCCCACCGGGCAACGATTTTTTACCCTGAAAGACAAAATTCCCGTTGGCATCGACCCGGGCTGTATCTTTCGGCACGTAATGGGTGGGATCGTACTGGTAATGGGCCAGCACCACGGTGGTATCTTTTACGCCCCGAATTCGCCCCGTAATACGGTGCCCCTCCGTAGTGGTTTGGGCTAGGGTCAGCAAGGGCAGCAGGCCCAGCATCAACACAAAGAAGTTACGACGTTTCATAGCACAAAAATAAGCGTTCGGCGGCCAATCAACGGAGCCAAATCGTCTAATAACGAATCATTAACGAATCTATGTTCTACTTTCTGTCGAAAACTGCCGGGTATTTCCTTACGCCCGCCGGTTGGCTGTTGGCTTCACTGGTCGGTGCGCTCCTTTTTCCCCGGCAACGTCGACGCTTACTGCTCATTTCACTGGGGCTATTCTGGTTAGTTGGTAATAGCTTTCTGGTCAACGAGCTGGCCCGAGCCTGGGAGGTGAATCCGCAATCGGATGTTCTCAGCCGCCAACCCGGTGATACCACCACACGTGTAGCCGTGGTGCTCACTGGCGGCACGATGCAGACTCAACTGGCGGTATTACCTACCCGACCGATGCTCGCACAACAGGCCGATCGACTGGGGCAGGCGCTGTTTTTGTACAAGACCGGCCAGGTTCAGAAAATCCTAATCAGCGGCGGTAGTACAAACCTGTTTTTTATGGATACCGAAGCACTGCACGAAGGCCACGAGGGCATGAAGTTTCTCCGGCTGGCGGGCGTACCGGCCCGCGATATGATCTGGGAAACCCGCTCCCGGAATACGTACGAAAACGCCCGGTTTTCGGCCCGCGTGCTGCGCAACACTTTTCATACCGATCGATGCGTCTTGGTAACCTCGGCCTTCCACCTGCGGCGGGCAACGGCCTGTTTCATCAAAGCGGGCATTCAGCCAACGCCGTTTCCCGCCGCGTTTATTCAGGAACCCCGCACCTTTGTGCTTTCTAATTTACTGGTGCCCCACGAGCAGGCATTTGCCGACAGCATGCACCTGATAAAAGAAGTGTTTGGGTACGTTAGCTATAAGGTGGCCGGGTATATTTAGATACCTTACCGGCCCATACCCCTCCTGCCTGCCAAACCATTTAATACATAATGCACCAATAAATGAGCGCAGTTATGTAAAAAAACCTTTTTAACCCGTTTTTTGACTGACCAAACAGACAATACAATCTACCTCTATGAAACGTCCTCTTCGCCTGCCTGGCGCATCAGCCCTGCTGCTCGCCGTTTTTCTGATGACTTTCGGCTGTAAAAGCTCAACGCCCGACCCTGTTGTACTCACGTCATTACAGGGTAGCTGGAAAATCACCGGCCTCACCGTCGATCCAGCCTTCATGTATTCGGGTGTTGGCATCACCAACCTGATCACTGCTCTGCCCCTACTGGGCGAAACCTGCGTGGAAAACGCGGTGGTGACCTTCAATTCAAACGGCAGTATTTCCAACAACATTGCCACGCAGCCCACCTGCACCAACGCTACCTATACCAAACTACTGGTGAACACATTTTTCGGACCAACCACTACATATGCAGAGCCCAACGCCACCACGGCCACGCTAACAACGGGCGGGCAGGTGGTTACAGGCACGAAGACGTTCACGACCAACACCGTTACGCTGGTTGCTAAACTTCCGACCGATCCACTGGGCACACCAGTTGCCACGACGTACACAGTTGTAATGACGAAGCAATAAGCTGGTCTGGTACGGTGTGTGGCATACGTTCACCTACCTCAGCGGAGTTCTGTTACTAAAAAAGTCCCCGAAGATGACCTTCGGGGACTTTTTTAGTTATTCGACCTAACTCAGAACAGGTTCGGGTAATCGGTAATGATGCCGTTCACGCCGAGTTGAATCAGCTGGTCTATTTCGGCTTTGGTATTCACCGTCCACGGAATGATGAGCATGTTCTTCTCGCGGCAGGCTTTCACCGTTTCAGCCGTTACTGTTTTGTAATACGGGCTATAGATCGGCGGCGTGAAACCCAGCGTGGCCAGATTCTCGGCCACCGATTTTGCATTGGCCGTCAGGTATGCCAGCCGTACAGCGGGGTATTTCTGATGAATCAGCTGGAGGGGCCGGGCATCAAACGATTGAATATTCAGCCGGTTTCCCAGCTTTTTTGATTGGCAGACGGCCATCACCAGTTCCACGAATTCGGGTGGAGCGGGGTGGTACTTACCATCGGTCTCCGGGGCAGACTTTATCTCTACATTGTAGTTTGGCAGCGGCAGCTTTCTGGCTTTTGCATATGCCTCCACTGAATCGATGAGTTCGGCCAGCAGAGGTTTGTAAGCGGTCATTTTCTGTTGCTCTTTGAACTGCGCATGCGGCTTGGTGCCGACATCAAACTTTTTGATATCGGCGTAGGACAACTGATAGAGGTTAATCGATTTTTCCTCGGCAGCGGTAACCGGCGTTCCGTCCGGCTTCGACGATATGCTCGACGCCATGTAGGTATCGTGCGACACCACGACCTGCCTGTCTTTCGAAATAACCACGTCGAGTTCCAGCGTTTCAACACCCACATCGAGCGCTTTTTTCATCGCTGCAACCGTGTTTTCGGGCATCAACCCCCGGCAGCCTCTGTGGCCCTGCCGGTCAAATTTGGGTTGCGCCATCAGTGTGTTCGCGCCTAGCAGCAGGGCAAACAAGCCTATTGTTTTCATAGTAGTCAGGTACGTTCTTATCATCATTAAAAACTAAAGCGGCCACCAATCTGAATCTGAAACGGATCGCCTGACGGCGTAACGACGCCTGCTGTGTTAACCCGGTAGTTGAACTGTTGCGTAGCCTGGCTGAAAGCAGGTACGGCGGCGGTAGTAGCTGTAGCCGGAATACCGAGCGCGTACAATGCCTGCGTACCCAATGACAGATTCGTGCCCTTGTTTCTGTTAAGCAGGTTTGCCACATTAAAGGCGTCGACAGATACTTCCAGACTCCGTTTGTTAAACACCCGGAACCGCTTACTGGCCCTCACATCAAAAACACCGTAGAAGCCATTTATACCGCCGTTACGCTCCGCAATTCGGCCCGAATACGCATTAATGTAGTCTTTGATGCTCTGGCTGGCGTTCGGATTATCGAGAATAGCCTGTAAGCCTGCTTTTACGTTGGCTGGTACACCTTCGCCGTTCCGATCGAAAATGAAGGCCAGGTCATTGGTTCCAACGAAGTCGGCGTTGCTATTGGCGCCCGATAGCAGGGTGTAGCGCGTGCCCCCAATGCCCGAATAGCGGAAACCAACCGTGACGCCGTAGAAGCTGGGCAGGGTGCCGAACACGACAACTTTGTGCCGGAACTGATTATCAGAATACGTCAGGTTGCTCAGGTTGCGGGGATCATCTTTCACCGGCAGCACCAGCGTAGCAGTGTTGGCTACGTTGCCATTGTAGGACGTGTTATCCCGGGTATCGTTCCAGGTGTAGCTCGCTGAAATCTCACCATCTTTAAAGTACTGATAGGTAGCGTCGGCAACTACGGCGAACTGGTTCACCTTACCCATGCTGTTCAATTCCAGCACGCGCCCCAACCGCTTACTGATGCGTCCCTGTAACCAATCGCCCGCACCGGTGGATGGCATAGTGCTTAGCGGTACGTATACCCCCCGATTAGCTTCGTTGGCCAGCCGGAAAAACGGATCGGCAACCATGTTACGGTCAACATAGACGTAGTTATTCCGACCCGACGTCATGAAACCGGCAATGCCTACTCTTAGCTTCTCGGTGAGGTAGCGTGTATACGACAGGTTCGCTTTGTAAATAACCGGTACCTGCGCATCGGCTCCCGTCATGTTGATGGTCGGCAACTGGAAAGCAGCCAGCGACGGAATGCTGGCGTAGTTGGTGCGGTACGCCGCGAAGTCAGGCGTAGGTACGTTCGGTGCCCGCACGTCGACGGTAGCCAGGTGCTTGCCGTCGAAGGTCAGGTTGTTGATAACCACGTAGTTGTTAATATCGGAAGCAAACACGCCACCACCCATCCGCACAAAATCGGTGTGCTGGTTATTGACGTCCCAGGTCAGTTGCAGGCGAGGCTGCACCACAAACGACTTGATCTTGTTATCGGTACGCAGACCCAGATCATCCAGCACCACCTGGTTCAGGGGCGACGATGGGTAGCGCGCATAATCGAAGCGGAGCCCAGCAATCAACTCCAGACCGGGCGATAGTTTAGTAGCCAGTTGCCCATACAAACCAGCATTGAGCGTATTCCCGATCACGGCCAGGTCATCTACGAGGGGCACCTCACGGAAATAGCGATACGGTTGCAGACGATCAAATTTCTCCAGGGCAGTGCCCGTTGCGTCGGCCACGTAATGGAAACGACCGTTCACTTCACTGCCATACACTGAGTTGGCTCGGGTGTACATCAGGTCGAGTCCGAACGTGTACTGTATTTTGTCGGTGTTGTAATACAGGTTATCGACCAGTTGGATCACGTTGTTTTTGAAGCCTTCCTGCGCAAAGCGATGCCCACCCATTTGCAGGGTGGTGGCCCGGTTACTGCCCGCAATCAGTGAGGGCACGTTTTCAACAAGGTTCCGGGGAATATTAGCGGCTGGCAACTGATCACCGGGGCTGCTATTCTGGTAGGTGTACAGATGCTGTACTTTCAGCTCGTTGGTAATCCGGGGACTGATCGCCGTACGCAGGGTAGCCAGAAAGCTATTGTCCCAGTTGAAATCATTACCGTACGATTCATAAATGTTGATAGGCGAGTTATCCTGCAAGCCCAGCTTATTCAGGTCGCGGGTGTAATTGTTTCTGACAGTCAGCAGGTTTTTGGCGTTGAGCTGCCAGTCGAGCCGTAAAAAGGCGGCATCGGAACTGCGTGGCTTATCGAAGGTGCCGTACTGGGGTGCGTTCGATGTTCCGTAACTGGTCCGGGCAATGCTGACAAACTGGTCGAGAGTCGCTCTGGTCACGTTGAACCGGTTTTCATCGGTGGGCGATTGCACATCGGCAATAATCAACGGACGGGAGTCCTGCTGGTGATCCCACACCATGAAAAAGTGCAGTTTGTCTTTAATGATCGGGCCACCCAACGAAAAACCGTACTGATTTGTCGCGAATTTGTTGGTACGTTCATTACCCCGGATGTCATACCGACTTGACAACCAATTGGCGCGGGTATAGTTGAAGATACTACCTGTCAGTTGGTTGGTACCGGCCTTGGTTACCGCGCTGACAACACCTCCGCCGGTACGGCCATAGGTGACATCGTATTGGTTGGTCACCACTTTAAACTCCCGAACGGCCTCGATCGAAATCGAATAAGGGGCCCCACTCCGGCTGGTGGTTGACCCGGCCGAGGTCGGGTTCTTCGCCGTCATGCCGTCGATGGTGTAGTTGGTCGACGAGCCGAGTTGCCCGGAAATACTGCCACCCCGACTCAGGGGCGACAGATCGGTCAAGGTGGTAAAGTTACGGCCATTCACGGGCAGGCTGGCAATCGATTTGGCTGAGATCGCCGTAGCTGCACCCAGGTTGTCGATCTTGTTTTTCAGGCCCGATGCCACCACCTGCACCACTTCCAGCGTCTGACTATTATCCTGCATCGGCAGGTTCAGGCGGATGGCGTCGCCCTGATTGAGCATGTAGCCCGTCCGGGTCTGATCGCCATAGCCAACAAAGGAAACGCGAATCGTATAGGGTCCGCCCAGAGGCAGTTCTTTAAACAGGTATTCGCCCTGCACGTTGGTTACCGTGCCCGTATTAAACCCCGTTGATTCATTACGTACCTGAACGGTGGCCCCAGGCAGTGGGCTTTTCTGGGTATCGGTGATGATGCCGGCTATAGAGGCTTGTGTAGTTTGCGCCAGCGCCTGCTGCGAAAAAAAACAGGCGGCAAGGAAGATCAAGAGAAGCGGTAGTACGTGTTTTTTCATGCAGCTGAAGCGTGTTATTTCAGGCTGCAAAGAGAGCGTTTCGGTATTACCTGGTTGTTAACGGCATTTTACCAAATCAACACATTAACCTACTGTATGTAATCAATTCATTACGATTGACGAACAAACAGGCAGAAGCCATCCGGTACAGGGTAGTCAGTTACGTATCGGCCATTAGTCAGTTACAGGGAAGTATACGCTGAAGGTTGCGCCTTCACCGGGTTTACCCGATGCATGAATGACACCACCGTGGTTAGCGGCAACCTTTTCGCAGATGGCCAGTCCAATACCTGTTCCCGCGAATTCACTTTTGCCATGCAGCCGCTGGAATACCTGGAAGATGCGTTCCACATATTTTTCGTCAAAACCAATTCCATTATCGGCAACGTCGAGGCGGTGATACACGACCGCAGCCAGACCACCCAGGTTGATTCGGGTTGGCAATTCGTTGAGGGCCACACGACTGGCACTGACGCGAATAAGGGGGGCTATCCATGCTCCCTGCTCATCCACCCGCCTAAATTTCAGCGCATTACTCAACAGGTTCTGAAAAAGCTGACTCAACTGCGTTGCATCGCCCTGAATCGTCGGCAACGGCCCCACATCGATCGTAGCTTTGGTTTCTTCTATAGCCAGATCGAGGTCAACCAGAGCAGCCTGCACCACCGCATTCAGCGATACCTGAGCCGTTGACTGTTGGCGGGTCGAAATTCGGGAGTAGGTCAGCAGGTCTTTGATCAGCGTTGACATCCGGCTGGCAGCCGACTGCATACGGACCAGATAATCAGCACCCTGGCCAAGTTCATCTGCATAACTTGACTTAAGTAAGGCGCTAAAGGTTTGTATCTTGCGTAAAGGCTCCTGCAAATCATGGCTGGCTATATAGGCAAATTGCTGCAGGTTGTCGTTCGACCGCTGTAGATCCTGAATCGACATGTTTAGTTGCCGGGTACGTGCCTCTACCTGCTGTTCCAGTTGGGCTTCCTGCTGTTTCTGCTCGTGAATATCGGTAGCTGTGCCAACCCAGTTATTGATCTTCCCGGTTTCATCGCGCAGGGGTACCGCACGATTGAGATGCCATCGATAAGACCCATCTGCCCCCCGATAGCGATTTTCTACGACGTAATCCTGACCGGTCTCCAACGATTGCTGGTAGAGCTCCATCGAATGCCAGAGGTCATGCGGATGAATAAACGATTTCCAACCCAGGCTACGAATTTGCTTATCGGTTAGCCCTGTGTACTCACACAAGCGCTGGTTGTAGAACGTCATCTCACCGGATGGCGAGTTGGTCCAGGCTATGGCTGGTATAGCCTCCATCAACGCCCTGAACTGCTTTTCGCTTTCCTCGATCTTCTGCCGGGCGACCACCTGATCGGTTACTTCAGTGGCTGTTACCAGTACACCATACCGTTCGCCGGTTGTGTGGCTGAGGGCTTTATAGATGTAGTTGTAATAACCCACGTAGGGCTTGCCAAAGCGCACAATTTCGATTTGCTCTTCGGGCTGGTAGATCGTGTCGCCCGTTGCCAGCACGTGCTGCAACCGATTCATGATAGCCGTTGCCGTCAGTTCAGAAATAGCCGCCATGAACGGCTGCCCGATAATTGACGAATCCCGGCCCAGCATTTCCAGCATCCGCTCGTTCACGGTTTTGATCACCATGTATTCGCCCACAAAAACGGCCTTGGCAATAGGCGAGTTATCAATAATACTGCGGGCAAATAGCTCACTTTCTTCCAGCCGCTTCTGCGCCCTTACCTGTTCGGTGGCATCAATGGCAATGTCAAGAATCGCATACACCTCACCGTTGGCGTCCAGCAGTGGACTATAGGTAATGTTGTAGAAGTTGCTGGTCTGCACGCCGCGCTGCACAATATCAACTCTTGAGCCAAATGCCTGATACATTTGCCCTGTTGTGTACACTGTGTCAAGAATATCCAGGAAAGGCTGATTAGCCAGTTCAGGCATTACTTCGCGCAACGGTTTTCCTACGATATCAGGGCCTTTCCCGACAATGTCGATGAACACCTGGTTGGGCATTTCGACGACCAGGTCCCGCCCCACAAACAGGCCTATTCCCGCCGGAGCATTGGCAATTAGTGAGCGTAGTTTTGCCTCGCTTTCTTCCAGCGCCTTGGCCACCCGTTTACGCTCGTCAATATTTGGGCTCACTGTTCCGATGGCCATCAATTCGCCAGAGACCGGGTCATTGATGGCAACGCTGTTCCATTGAATCCAGAAAGGCTCACCCGTGCGCTCATTGACGAACCGGATCTCATGCGAGATATGCCCCTTCACCATCAGTTCCTGGAGGAGCTGTGCCGCCAGTGCCTTGTCTTCGGCGTATACACAATCCAGTATGGTCCGGCCTTCGCTGCCAGTCCAACCCAGCGATTTAATGGCCGTCAGGTTACCATACTGAACAGTACCATCTGCCCCGGCCAGTCCGATGAACTCGCCGCTATTTTCGACAAGCGCCAGGAGCTTTTGTTTGTCAACTTCGGCTAACTTCTGTTCGTGAACATCTATCACTGTGCCAATCATGCCCTCGTAGACACCCTCTGCATTGAACCGTGGGCTAGCCTGATCGAGCACCCACCGATAGAGTCCATCTTTCCCCAACAGTCGGTATGAGGCAAAGAACGGCACCTGTCTTTCATTGGCATCTATAAAGAGCCGGGATGCCTCCGCTGTATCGTCGGGGTGCGTTGCCTCGAGCCAACCAAACCCTTCTGCCTCTTGCTGGGTTTGGCCGGTAAAGTCATACCACTGCTTGTTGAGGTAGTTGCAGTAACCATCTGGTTGTGTTGTCCAGATCATAGCAGGTACGTTGTCGGAAAGTTGTCTGAAATAGGCTTCGCTCTCAACCAGCCTATTGCGTGCCAGTACCTGCTCAGTCACGTCGACGGCCATATCCATAATGGCATAAACCTCACCCTGATCATTCCGAATTGGTTGATAGGTGAAGTTGAAGTAATACGTGCCGACTACGCCGTTTACCACCAGCTCGCAAGGAGCAGCGGTGGCGTGGTAGGCCGCACCAGTGTCAAATACTTCGGATAGAATAGTCAGAAATGGGTGGCCTTCCAGCTCAGGCAGCACCTCAGCCAGTGGTTTGCCTATAACCGTATTTCCTTTCCCCCAAAAATCGATCATGGGCTGATTGGCCAGCTCAACCAGCAGGTCGCGGCCAACAAACAGGCAGGTCGCCACAGGCGCCTGCTCAATCAGCGAGCGAAATTCACTTTCACTTTTCTCGGCTTTCTGCCGGGCAATAACCTGATCGGTAACCTCAACACAAACTACGGTGACGCCTGATATTGTGCCGTCGGCTTCGCGAAATGCGTCATATACAAAGTCGATGTAGGCCCGCTCAATTTGACCATGTCGTTGTATTTGTACGGCTAACTCTTTGGCTTCAAAACGCTCGCCCGTAGTATATACAGCCGTCAATCGTTCCTCGTACCCTTGTCCGCTCGATTCAGGAAGAGCCTCAAATAGAGGTTTATTGATTACCTGCTCGCGTTGCCGGCCCCAAAACTCGAGTACGCGTTCGTTGGCCAGCTTGATCACAAATTGCGGCCCACTGAAGAGAGCCATAGCCACAGGTGCCTGCTCAATTGTTGTACGAAATAAGGCCTCACTGGTGGTTGTCTGCGGCGTTTTCGAGTCAGCAGGCATAGCCTGAACAATGCCTGCAAAGCGGAGAGGGCGTCCGTGTTCATCAAAGTAAACCTGCCCGATACTGCGAACCCGACGTACTAGGCCGTCTTCCTGACCAATGGTCCGATATATCAGGTCGCACTCACCACCCGACTGCGGACTGAGCGCCCAGTTAAATGCCTTGTCGACATGCTGTACATCGTCGGGATGAACGTAGCGCAACAATTCATCGTAACGGAGCAGCGCGTCAGTTGGGCACCCAACCAATTCGCGGCACCGTTCATCAAGGACTATAGTTCTATCCGGCAAATTGAACTCCCATACTCCAAGCTGGGCAGCTTTTAACGCAAAACCGACATCCGGTCGGTCGTTGAGCACCTGCTTTTTAGGCACTATTTTTTTACTACCCTGCATTGACTATCTGACTTAAACGCTGCTCGCTACTGTGGATATGATCTTCTCTACCTGTACTAACTAAGACCCAGTTTACTTGTTCCGATACTCCATCGAGTAATCCTGGCCTGTCTGTTTAAGTAGGTTCTTTGTGTAAATGATTAACTCAACAAGTGCAATAAGATACTTTTCGATAGACCAATGTTAGCCGTTCAATAAATTAGTCAGTCTCGGCGGTACTCGTTTGACTGCCCTATTTAGCCTACCCACTTTAAGTTATCATACCATAGACCGATTCGGCTCTTTAAGGCCACGCAACGTACCTCATGTGGCACCGTACCAAATCTATTGACTACTAAATTGATACAAGCTGTTGGTGCGACCGGCTCATTCTGTGCCCTGCAGTGTTTGTGCCATCAGCCACGCGCCTACCTTGTCGCAACCTGCCTATAGCAGACAGTTGAGCAGGTAGGCATGCTTGCCGCACTACGGATGGCCCCATCGATAAGAAGGAAAGCGCAAATATGGCCAAAGAGAAAACCAGCATCAGTCTGGCAGAAGGTCACTGTCTGTACCGCCACTTCTGTGTAGCGACCAATTTTCGGCCTACCGATCTGCACATCATGCGCGGCAGTCACTCGGCTCCTTACCGGGCTAATGGCAGGGTCTTATCTAACGTCGACTTGAGCTACTACATGGGATCAAAAAAGTAAGCAGCTACGCCCTATACACCGTGATTTGTCGGCCGATTATTAAACGTAAAAAAGAAGCGATTATACATAACCACTATTCTGATTTAAATTCCTGCAAAGAAAGCCTGCTATGTATCCAGCTACACTAGACATCCTGACTTACTCACCACCCTTTTTGCTATGCCATCGTACAGGAAATCCCTTACTCCAACCGTACTTCAGGCATCGAACGCTCAGGCGGCAAGCTGGGGGGTCGATATTCTGACGATTGGTCATGACGTTTACCCACCAATCCGAAACTACACAGCTCTTGAGCAGCCGGACCATGCTCAATACGATTGGCATGAAGGACGCACACTGACCGAATTTCAATTGGTGTACATCGCTAATGGGCAGGGTGTTTTTGAATCGGCAACCACACCCCCTACCCTGGTTGAAGGTGGCATGGCCTTCCTGCTTTTCCCTACCGTATGGTATCGATTCAAACCGCTTGATGAGACCGGATGGGAAGAATTCTGGGTAGAATGCAGGGGGCAATATATCAATTACCTGACCCAACAGGCTTGTTTCAGCCCCATTCAGCCACTTATCCGCATCCATTTCCGATCCGATTTTTCAACTGTTTTTGCTCGCCTCGTCGACAGCCTTACGTATAAAGGCGCTGCCCACCGGCAACGCGCCGATTACCAGGTAATCCAACTGTTGGGGCTAGTGTATGCGTCGGCGCTCATTGGGGACACCAGCCGCACACGCCGTGAGCAGATCGTGCATCAGGTACGTTACAGGCTCCACACTAATTGGCACGAACCGGTTGATTTTGAGCTGATAGCATCCGAATTGAATGTGAGTTACGTATGGTTTCGCAAAGCATTCAAGGAAGTCGTGGGGGTGTCGCCGGGGCAATACCACCTGAATCTCAGGCTGGAAAAAGCCAGTCTGTTACTACGGGAGACCACGCTGTCGGTATCAGACATTTCGCACCAGACAGGCTTTGACTCATTGGTCTACTTTTCCCGGATCTTTAAGAAGAAAATGAACGCTACCCCGAGTGATTACCGGCGGCTATCGGGTAACCTGTAGTAGCTGCATGACACCTACAAGCTGTTCAGAGCGATTTCAGGAAGGCGATCAATGCTCGTTTTTCGGTTGTGGTGAGGTGCAGTGGCTCAGCGGGTAAGGTCTGCGCAGGTACGTTGAAACCCAGCCCCAACCCACCCCCTTTATCGTAAAAATCGACGACCTGTTCGAGCGTTGTGTACGCGCCATTGTGCATATACGGCGCCGTTTGACCGATATGCCGTAAGGTTGGCACCTTGAAAGCGCCCACGTGAAAGTCAATGCCGGTCACGGCAGCTCGGCCCGAGTCGGGGCTAAGCCGGGTGTTGCGAAACGTGGCGGGCGTACCGATCACTTCGCCCTCGGTTCGCCGATAAGCGGGTGGCAACGTGCCGTTGTACAGCGGAAAGTAGTGGCAGGTTGCGCATTTCCCCTTCCCCATGAAGACATTGAAGCCCAGCCGCTCATTATCCGGCAGCGCCACGGGCATTCCCCGTAAGTATCGATCGCTCCGGCTATCTACGCTGATCAGCGAGCGAACGTAGGTTGCCAGCGCATGACGAACCGTATAGGCGGTGAGGCCATTGGGGTACTGTGCCGCAAATTCGGCGCGGTAATCGGCTTGCTCGTGTAGCCTGGTTACCGCAGTGGCCAGCGATCCGCCCATTTCGTGAACGTTATGAATCACGTCGTTGAGCTGCTGTTCGACCGTAAAGACCCGCATGTCGGCAAACTGAACTGACTGCAACCCGGTATTCCAGAGGGTGGGCGTGTTGCGAACCAGTTGCGCCCGTGCGTTGCCGTTCGTTGGGCCTGACAGAGCCGGGGGCGTCACCAGTCCATCCTGAAAAGCGCGGTCTGGCCGGTGGCAACTGGCGCAACTCCGGCCACTGCCAGCAACGGATAACACCGGGTTGCTGAACAGCCGTTTGCCCAGCGCAACGCGGGCGGGCGTACTGACCGGGTCGCTGTGATTAGCGAAAAAAGTAGGGTCGAAAGCGGTCGGCTCAGAGAGTGTCCGGGCCGAGGGGCGCAGTAACCGTTTGGCATCCGTGGGCGGCAGGCCAAGTGCCCGTTGAGCATCGAGGAGCAGGCCGGTGAGCGGATGCGCGTAGAAACGGATAAAGCGCAGGCGATCGAACCGGTTGAACGACCGGGCGGCCCGTAACGCCTGTTGGGCGCCGCTAATGGCTTGATTGATGCGCGTGGTCAACGCCGCATCGCGGCTGGCCAGCGGAAAGTAGGCCAGCGTTTGCCGTACCCCATCGAGCGCCACGGCCGATTCGGTCAGCGACAGCAACGCCACCGGAGAGTCGTAGCCGGTGATGCCCAGCGTTTCGATCCGAAACACCTCCTGCCGAAGCGCGTCGAGGATAAAGGCATCGGAAAGTGGGTTTTGATCAAGCAGTTTGTGAAGTTGCCTCACTGTCTGCTGCATGGCGGCCACCCCCTGCTGAATGTCGGCCCGGCGGCTGGTGTCGAACGGGAACAGACTGGGTTCGATTACCTGAAAGCCTTCAGGTTTGAGAATCATCGCGACTCCGTCGTCTATTTCGCCTTCAGGTACGTTCGGCCCATTCAGGTTCTTCGCCGACTGCAGAAAGTAGTATTCGGTGAGCGGTTCGAGGTATTTGTAGATCAGGCGGGCCTGGCGAAACGAAGCCTGCACCATCGCTGCTGGTTGATGGCCAGCGAGTTTCCGGTTCAGTTCGGTCAGGGCCGAGTCGAGGCGGGTCAGGTTGATTCGGTATTGCTGACCAACCAATTGGTGAGGTGGTGTAATCGGGGCCGGTCGGGAGATGCTGAACAGTAGCGCGCTCAACCCAATCAACAAACCAGTCAGGCACCATAGTCGCCAGTACCCGGCCAGTAGAGTTGTCAGTGAGAAAGCGATACGCATGAAATCAGCCGGTTAGCTAGCCTACAAAAATAGCCTATCCGGCGGATCTTCGCGCTGGTAGTGCTTTGATCAGTGTAGTGGCTTTGCGCGGGAGGAGCGGCACGTGTATGTTAGCGGCTCGACCAGGCATTCCCGACAGGCTAAGGGCCTATGCAAAAGCAACACGTCACCATGTCAGCAAACAGGAACGTACCTGAGCGTCTATTCAATACCTTTCACCGCCATAGCCAGCGTGTATACCGATTCGGAGGCAGTGATAAACAGCGTTTTGCGGTCTTTTCCACCGAAACAGATGTTACCCACCCAGCGCGACGGAACCGGGATATTACCCATCTTTTTGCCCGCCGGACTATACACCGTAACGCCTCGGCCCGTCAGGTACAGATTGCCTTTGTTGTCCAGGGTCATGCCGTCGGAACCCTGCTCAACGAATAGCTGACGGTTAGTCAGGCTGCCGTCTTTGGCGATGTCGTATTTGTAGGTTTTGTTGGCCCGAATATCGGCGACGTACAGGTGCTTGCCATCGGGCGAGCCGACAATGCCATTGGGTTGCTGTAGCTCATCATCCACCAGCACAGCTTCTGTTTTGCCTTCGGGCAGGTAATACACGCTCTGCTTTGCCATGGGTTGCTCTTTATGCTCCCAATACGGACGCGCATAGAAAGGGTCGGTAAAGTAGATGCCGCCTTTCGGATGCTGCCAAAGGTCATTGGGTCCATTGAACCGGCGGCCCTCGTAGTTCGCCAGCAAGACCGTCACTTTCTTGTCAGGACTAATCGACCACAGTTCGCTTTTCTGGTCGGCGCAGGCAAGCAAATTTCCCCTCTTATCAATGTACAAGCCGTTTGACCGGCCCGTTTTATCCATGTACAGAGCCAGTTTCCCGTCGGTATCGTAGCTCCAGATTTTATCATTGGGCTGATCGGTGAAGTAGATGGTCCCCTTTTTATCGACCGTTGGCCCCTCGGTGAAGGTGAACTGAGACGACACCTGTTTCAGGCTGGCCCCCGTTGCCACTACGCCAATCGAGTCGAGCGCCGACGTACCTGCCTGTTGTCCGAAGGCTGGCGCAACCAACACACACAGCGCCAGCGCCAGGCCCTGCATTTTCGTATGTAAAGTCATTAATTTAGTGAATTAGAGGGTAAATGTGTTGGTAAGCGGTTGGTTGGTGCGTAACCTACACCCGTTTCGGGTCGGGATGTATATAAGGGGCGCGGTAAGGGCGCGCTAACAGGGCATTGGCTTCGCGATCGCCGACAACCTCCCGTTTTTGCGGATCGTAGACGAGCGGACGACCTAGTTTCATCGACATATTGGCGAGGATACAGCTGGCCGTAGAGATATGCCCCTCCTCAATATCAGCAATGGGTCGGCCATTGGTTTCAATGGCGTTCAGGAAGTTGAGCATGTGCAGGCGCGTAGCCGGGGCGGCGTTGAGCTCGATCTTGGGGTTGGTTGGCTCGGTGAGGTCTTCGGGGTATTTCTCCTTTTCGTACACCACATCGAGGTGAATCTTTTTGCCGCCTGTGGGGCCTTTATCGTCTTTCGGAATAAAGTCGCACTGCATGGTGCTGCCCCAAAGCGTACCGTTCTCGCCGTAGAGCGTAAACGACCACGGATACTCCGGATTGGCGGGGCCACCCCAGGTATGATGCTGCCAGACACAGTTCAGGTCGTCGTATTCAAAGATGGCCGACTGCGTATCCGAGATATTGGATTTACCTTCTTTCTGCACGTAGATACCGCCCGTTGAGCTAATGCGTTTAGGCCAGCCCAGCTTCAGCATCCAGCGCACAGTATCGAACATGTGCACGCACATGTCGCCGGTGATGCCGTTGCCGTACTCCTGAAAGGTACGCCACCAACGCACATGCGGAATGCCGTCGTAAGGGCGTAGCGGTGCGGGGCCGGTCCACATATCGTAGTCGAGAAAATCGGGCACAGCCTGCACCGGCGGGTTACCATTGGCCCGCATGGGGAAATAGCAGCACATTTCGACATGCGATACCTTACCGAGCAAGCCCGCGTCGACAATCGTTTTCTTGGCATCGATCAGGTGGGGCGTGCTTTTCCGCTGGGTACCCACCTGCACCACGCGCTTGTATTTCCGGGCGGTAGCCACCATGGCTTCACCTTCCATCACATCGACACTAATCGGCTTCTGCACATATACGTGGGCACCGGCTTTCATGGCGTCGATCGCTTGCAGGGCATGCCAATGATCGGGCGAACCGATCAGGACAATGTCAAACTGATTGTCGGCCAGCATTTTCCGGTAGTCGCCATACTGCCGGGGCGTTTTGCCTGATTTCTGCCGCTGACTAACCAGCTTAGCCGCATCGGCCAGCATATTTTTGTCAACATCGCACAGGGCCACCACCTCAACGGGAGCCACCTGAATCAGCCGTAACAGATCGCTTTTGCCATACCAACCGGTACCAATCAGCCCAACCCGATAGGGGTTGGCCCGGTGAACGAGATCCATGCCCTGAGCCCCGAGGGCCGTCAGCGCGAGTGATGCCGTTGTTCCCTGCAGGAAATGGCGACGGTTGATGGTAAACTGATGCATTGACACTAAACGTTGATGCGGCTGACGCCGGGTCTGGTTGATAGATGACTGTCGGTCAGAAAAGGCGAGGCTGTTTTCCACTTACCCGTATATGGTAAATAATTGTTGTGCGCTGCCTTTCACCCGTAGGCCGCCTATTCCGGCCTGTCAACCGCCCCTGTATCGGGCTTATTGTGGCTATGAAAAAACTCGCTCCACTCCTCTTTTTTGCCGGTAGTATCCTGCTTTACTCCTTCCTGGTCCCCAAAGCAGGCATTGTTAAATCGGTGTTCGGGCAGCTGCCCGACGGCCGCGAGGTGAACCTGTTTACACTGCGCAATGCAAAGGGAATGGAAGTAGCTATCACCAACTATGGCGGCTACCTGGTGTCGCTTACTGCACCCGATAAGCAGGGGAAAGCCGAAAACGTATTGCTGGGGCTGGGTACGTTGGCCGACTACCTGAAAGGCAACCCTAACCTCGGGCCCATTATTGGCCGCTATGGAAACCGGATCGCACAGGGCAAATTCACCCTCGACGGCACCGACTACAAGCTGTTTACCAATCAGGCGGGCATTCATATTCACGGCGGAAGGGTCGGCTTCGACAAAAAGCTGTGGACGGCTACCCCCATCGACGGTGCCGAACCGGCACTTAAATTACAGTACACCTCACCCGACGGCGAAGAGAGCTACCCGGGTACGCTGAACGTTGAGGTGACCTACACGCTCCAGAAAGACAACGCCCTGCGGATCGATTACAAGGCCACGACCGACAAAGCCACGGTGGTCAACCTGACCAATCACGCTTATTTCAACCTGAGCGGTATGAAAACCGACGTGATGAACAACGTGGTGCAACTCAAAGCCGACAAGTATCTGCCGACCGACAGGACGCAAATACCAACGGGCGAGATCAAGCCCGTGGCCGGAACACCCTTCGATTTTACCAGGCCCATCCCCATCAGCGCGCACATCAACGACACGACGGATACGCAAATTCGCTACGGACGAGGCTACGACCATTGTTGGGTATTTACCGACCAGTCGACGAAACTAAAGCTGGGTGCCACCGTGTACGAACCTACTAGCGGCCGACTGATGGAGGTGTATACCACTGAACCGGGCGTACAACTCTACACCGCCAACCACCTGAACGGACTGGTGAAAAGTCCGCAGGGTATTCCCTACACCCGCCGCTTTGCCCTTTGCCTGGAAACTCAGCATTTCCCCGACTCGCCCAATCACCCCAATTTCCCGACCACAACCCTTCGGCCGGGCGCAACGTACCTGAGCAGTACGGTCTACAAGTTCAAGGTGCGCTAATTACGTCCCGGCTGAGCCCTTCCCCAAACACGTAGTCGTTAAGACCGGCGGCGAAACGCGCCCGGCGTCATCCCCGTGTACTTCCTGAACTGCTTACACAGGTGACTTTCATCGGTGTAGCCAAACTCGTCGGCAATCTGGGCCAACGTCAACGGACTGTACAGCAGGCGGGCCTCGATGAGCTTGATTTTGTGTTTGATGATGTACTGCTTCAGCGATTCGCCCGTCTGCTTCTTAAAAAACAGGCTG
Organism: Fibrivirga algicola; assembly: GCF_011742925.1. Classification (GTDB taxonomy): domain Bacteria; phylum Bacteroidota; class Bacteroidia; order Cytophagales; family Spirosomataceae; genus Fibrella; species Fibrella algicola. The sequence goes on along the minus strand of NZ_WAEL01000001.1, from coordinate 515,320 downwards.
ATATACGCCGGGGCGTAATGAAACACGTCGGCCAGGTGGTCGATATGAAGTTTGTCGGGCTGGTAAATATGCTGCCGGATATACATTAGGATCGCCTCTACCGAATCGTTTGCCTGGGTACTTACCGGTGTCTGGCTAAACAGGTTACGCGCCAGCATCACGAGCATACTGCGCAACAGACTGTCGCGAATGATGGCGAAGTACGGCGACTGCTCCCGTTTGTATTCTTCTTCCAGCACCATCAATAGCTGGTGCAGTTTCTGTTTCTCCTGGTTGTCTTCTACCAGCGTACCCCGACTCTGCGACGAGGTCGAGAGCAGGGTCTTTACGATTGGCTCCCAAGCCGTGTCTTTAGCGCCTTCGGGATGGGTATAGATGGAATCGTTGAAGCGGATAAAGCAGAATTCCGTTTTTTCATGGATAGCGAAATCATGGTAATCTTCCGGTCCCAACAGAAACACATCACCCTCGCCATAGCTGAACGTATTGCCGTTGATGTTGTGCAGTCCCCTGCCCCCCAGTATGAAAATAATCTCGAAGTAGGTATGGGTGTGAACCGCATGGGCCCAGGTGGTGGCCTCGAAGTGATAGATGTTGAAGGGAGTATGTAAAATGTAGCGTTTCATCAGCCAGATCAGGAGCATAAACCTACCAGGAAAGAATGAATTTGTACAAGTTATCCGGCGCTAATCTGCCGTACTATTGTCGCTGTTCACTCAGTCTACCTCTCTACAGAAGCTACCTATGAAACGCGCTGCTTTCCTAACCATCAGTTTGTTAACTCCTTTTATCTTTCTATCCCTGCAAAAGGCCGATGAGTGGGTTACGTTGCTCGATAAAGACCTGACCCAATGGGAGAATTATCTTAGCTATGAGCACAAGGCCGATTATAATGGAAAGATACCAACCGATGCATCAGGTACGCCCAGCAAACCAATTGGGTATAACAAAGACATAACCCACGTATTTTCGGTGTTGACTGAACCGGGCGGGCCTGTATTGCGGATCAGTGGGGAGAAATATGGCTGCCTGTTTACGCGTCAGTCGTACCGTAATTATCATTTGACGCTACAGGTAAAGTGGGGCACCAAAAAATACGAGCCCCGAACGACCAAACTGCGCGATTCGGGCATTCTTTACCATTCCATCGGTGAGGCGGGGGCCGAATACTGGCGGTCGTGGATGCTCTCGCAGGAATTTCAGATCATGGAGGGGCACATGGGCGACTTCTGGTGCCAAGCTAACTCGGCAATCGATATCCGCTCGTTCCAGTCTGAGGGCGTGATGAACCGGGTAGCCGACGAAAAACAGCCCTACGGTACGTTTAAAAGCGGGAGCGACGGTTTTTGCATGCGATCGGCCAACTACGAGAGCCCGGCGGGCGAATGGACGCGGCTGGACCTGATCTGTTTTGAGGGGAAAAGCCTCCATATCGTGAATGGCCATGTGGTGATGGTGCTCAACAATTCGCGTTACACCCAACCCAACGGACCCGACGTACCTATGATCAGTGGCAAGATTCAGCTACAGAGCGAAGCCGCCGAGGTATTCTACCGCGACATCCGCATCAAACCCCTCACCGCCCTGCCCATCGCCTATGCAAAGCTGTTCTGAATCCTAATCGGTTCGTTGGTTAAATAGTCAAAGCCTATAAGTGTTGATTTTGCTCTATGTCCTGCACCTTGTCGAAGGGCATATAGCAAAATCAACACGCTACCTACCAAGCACAAAAAGATTCACCTTATTCATCTCCGTCTCGCTAGTCAACAATCGCCGCAACATCCCTGCCCCGTCAGGGGCACAACAACGTAGCGTCGGTAGAAAATAGGGATAGGCTATCGTCTGTCAGCGTGCCGTACGTACGCCATATAACCCGATCACATACCTACGACGCATCAGCAACGAACCCAATGCCTATAGCTACTCGATCAGCAGGCCAAATTCCGTTTCCCGTTTGCGGAACCAGGCGGCCAGCCGATACTCTTTAGCGAACAGGGCCTCGTTTTTTTGCCTCTGAAAATGCGCGGCATACGCTTCGTACCGATCTAACTGCGGTAAGGGCGGTACCGACCGGATCGGATTGTTACGGACGTCCACTACCTCCAGATCTGCCAACCGGCTCAGCGATTCAGGCAACTGTTCCAGCCGATTGTGCTGCAGGATCAACTGCCGGAGGTTCGAAAGCCTGCCAAAGGTATCGGGTAATTGATGAATCTGGTTGAATCGCAGGTCGAGCACTTCCAACGCCGTTAACAGGCCGATTCGGGCATCGATGGTTTGTAACTGCCGAGGTACCAGCGACTCGTTTTTCTGTTCGTTTTTTTCTTCGTCCAGTTGCCTGACGAATTCCTTCGCTTCTTCATCGGGCTGAAACTTGCTCAGCAGATCGATCACCGACTGCATAGGCCTAAGGTTCGTGTTAGCGACGATCAACACCCGCAGCCAGGTCAGGGTGTACACCTCGTCGGGGAGGGCTACCAGGTCGAGATTGCTTAAATCAAGCGTATCGGATTGGCTAAGCCGAACGGCATCGATGCGTTGTTGCGCTTTGTAATTCATAGCAGGTTTAACCAGTTTGCAGGCCTTCGTTTGTCTCCCTATGACGGTGCGTAAACAGGAACTCGTCGTCATAACAAGATACGAAACTTACCGCAACGGGCGCTGAATAAGCAGCTCCAATTCGCGGCACACCAGTTCAAAATCTGCGGGGTATTGATTGGAAAAGTCCCGCCGGCAAATAAGTTACGAAAGAGTACAGCGGCGCTGATCGAATCTTAGAAACCAACGTTTTAACCAAAACAAAAAAGCACTTAGCAATAATGCTAAGTGCTTGATCTTCAATGTGGGAGTTGAGGAACAAGAACTAAGCATCATAAATATCTGATTATAAGAACATTACAAATATTATCTGATTTTTGTTTGTTAGTTAGTCATCCATATCACTACTTGAACTATAATGTCACATGAGCCCAAGATGCTAATAGGCTAGTAGTCAACAGTAAGTTAACTTAGCTTCAGTAAGCTATTATGTTAGGGCTATCTTTCTAATCTATATATGGACAAGAACATCACAGAATTAAACTTCTTCAAAGAGTTAGCTCGCAGAAACAGCCATTTAGTACATACGTTTGAAGAAGTGTACGAAGAATCAGCTACAATATTAAATAATAGAATCCCCGTCGTTTTCGCCACTTACACATTGCACAACATCCAACATTCCAATAGAATAATGGATATTATGTACGAATTCATTAACGACATTACTAAGATAAGCGATCTAGAAATAATTGTTTTATGCTATTCTGCCCTACTTCATGACATTGGTATGGCTGTATGGGACACCGAGTTAGATCAAATCAGACAAGATAAGTATGTCTCTTCAAAAGGTAACTATTCTGCGTACTTAAAATATTACGAGAATGAAGGGGTTGCTATTCAAGAGTTTGTAAGAAATATTCACGCTGAAAGATCAAGTAAATACATAAAAGATCACCTCAGCGACAAGCTACATTTACCTAACCAACCTACAAATAACTTCACAGAGGAAGTTGCTTTAATATGTCAGAGTCACACAGAAAGTATTGACTGGATAACAAAAAAATTATCCAACCACATTGTAAAAGGAGACTATAATTTCAATCCTCAGTACTGCGCAAGCCTCCTTAGGATGGCAGATATTCTTGATATAGATACGCAAAGAACTCCATATAAACTTTATGAACTAATTAATCCAAAATCTATAAGTGATGAAGAATGGAGGCAGCATTTTGTGATAAGCAATAATAATAAAATAGAGATAGACATTAAAACAAATAATAAAAAGATAGTATTTTACGGAACCTGCGACAATCCTAGTATTCACAGGAAAGTACTGTCATATATAGATTGGGTACAGCTTGAATTATCAGACTGTATAAAACTGACAGAGAAGATGGACTTAACTTATAACATAAATTTTAATCCAATAATTGAAAATAACATCACACCGAAAGGATATACATTTTCAGATCATAAGATGGCTTTAAATTTCAAAGCCATTAGCAACTTATTAATGGGAAAAAACATATACGGGTCTGAACATCTTGGTTTAAGAGAAATAGTTCAAAATGCGATAGATGCGTGTGAAGTTAGAGCAGAAGAAGAAAGAAATAGAGCAACTTTTGGCGATGATTATTACATTGCAACTATAAAAATTATTATCAATAAAAAAGAGAATACAGTCACGATAAAGGATAATGGTACTGGAATGACTATTGATACTATTAAAAATCATTTTTTGAGCATTGGGTCTTCTTACTATTCTTCAAAAAATTTCAAATTAAAAGGTTATTCATATCAGCCAATTGGAAATTATGGAATAGGATTTCTATCTTGCTTCATGCTATCACCAACTGTACGGCTAAGCACAAGATACTACCTTTCTAACGACAGGTATGACGTTGATTTAGAACACAGTAGCGAATATACTTCCATTTCTGAAAGGGAAGATATTAGTTTTTCTGGAACAGAAATAGTTTTGAATTATTCTACATTCATGGAGGCTTTTGATAATAGTATAGAGGAAGTTAGTATTTTCTTAAAAACCTATTTCATTACTGACAATTTAAACATTAAATTAATTGATTTAGATCATTCCCAAATTTATAATATAGAAAACAACTTAACTATAGATCATAATCTAGGTAAAGACGAATACATAATTGACATATCTAGATATTTAGATAATGTCACGGGACATATTATCGTTGCAATAAAAAGTAATTTTATCAAATACTCTAGTGATGCTTTTCAGAACGATACATACATATATGATAGCGAATCAGATAAGTTTATCAAATTAGACGAAAGTGTCGATTTGAAAGATTTCATTTTCAACGGAAAATTAGCTTATCTAGAAGTACCTATAATTAGTTCGAGTTATAAATATGACTATGAACAAGCGTTAGATTACTATGATGGAGATGGGGAAAAAGCTCTAAGAAGGATTAAAGAAGGAGTAAAATTAATAAATATTTTGATGAATGAAAAACAAATTAAAGAGGTAAAAACTGGCTTTATGTCTTCAAATTCATTAGTTTTCAACGATTTGCATTACGAAAAATTTCAAGAATTAGGACAATGTTCGAACTGTGAAGTAATTATAGAAAAGAAGTTTATACCGGTTTTTCACATACCGAATATACCTGAGGTTTTTATATATAATCGAAGGGTAGAAATTCCTGAATTATTTTCTTTTAGGCCATCTCGAAACTCTGAAATATTTTTAAGAAAAGTTTATATTAGCAAACACTCTTATAGGATTCCATTTGAGATGCCTTTATTCAAATTAATAAGTCTTAAAATCAATGTAATAGATAAAAGAGTACTTCCTGATGTATCTCGTAACAATTTAAACGAGTCTATTATTGAGGATTTTAATTATACTCTATCTAAAGCTATTTATCTTGGAGTATTACACAACAGTAATTTTACGATTGACCAAAAAAATCTTCTTGAAAGTTTCATCCAACTGCATTTTTCGAAAAGGTCATTTTTAGAAAAACAAGACAACTAATAAGAAAGGTCATCCTTAAGCTTTTCCAATCTTTCTTTAGCCATCTTCTCAATATCACCTTTAGGGTCTAGCAAAGTTGAGAATGCTTCTTTTGTAAGCCCTAGCTTTTCCATGCCTTGACCAAATTCCATAATGAATTTAACGAATGTCTCAAGTTTTCTATTTTGCTCTAAATACTCTTGTTCTCGAGTTGCCAGAGTCATAATAGTTTTGTTGCCTTGAATCAACGAGGAATACTGCTCTGGAAAGACAAGCTCAATCAACTCTACATCAAGTGCCTTAGCTATATCCTGTAGCTGCCGTACTGATATCTCGTTCCCTCTATTCTCTATTCGGCTATAGTTGCTCCGCTCTATGCCCATCCGCTCGGCCATATCAGCTTGTTTCAAGCCTTTACGCTCACGAGCTTGCTTAATATTATTCGTTATATCCATGTCACAATTGTAAAACTTGACAAAGAAATAGTTCTTTTAGGAATCATCTAGCTCTTTTATTGTCACATTCTAAAATATATTGTTCAAAATATTGCACATTATTAAAATCATCTCTAATATTGTGCAACGTTTATAGCACAATACAAAATGAGATGTATCAACACGCCTATTAGCCGGGCTATAGAAGGCTTTGAAGCCCAGATTGGGGTTACTGTCAAATTTGACAAGAAGTTCTACCACAGAACAGGAATCAATCAGAAGCGATGGGGTATGCTTAGAGATGGAAAGCTCAAGCCTAACTCAGACGAGCTTAAGAGCATTGCTCAAGTATTCAATGTGCCTGTAGCTGATCTCATTTAAATCACTAACCATGTACTCATACTGTACATGGTTAGTCCTATACCCTTCACTATGGCATATAGCACAACTACTAAGCAAGAACGAATCAAGCCCTTTAGGGTCATTTGTTGGAGACGTAAACAGGCTGAGAACGCACAAGGCTTCGCTCCTATCATGTTTGAAATCAAGTTCAACGGCCAAAGCAAAACCGTTCATTCGGGTATGACTTGCAAGGTCGATGAACTGAGTACAAAGGACTTTTCTATTGTTGGAAACGTACCTGCTACTCAGTTGCTCCAAAGTATGAAATCGAACTTTGAGCAAGCCTTTAGTAAGGTCAGTTTGTCGGGTGAAGTAATTGACCTGAGCCGACTTGCTGATATGGTTATGGAGCAAGCGGGCTATACGGAAAAAACACCCATGTTCCGTGAGTTACTAACTCAGCTTGTTGACCGTTACCGACAACAGACAGGCAAAGGAACTACGAAGGGTACACTAAAAGCCATTGTTACGGCTCAATATCGTTTACTCGATTACCTGAGAGATACAGGTAAATTGAACTTGCGCTTAGGCGAGATTAAGCCCGTTTTTGTTCCTGATGTCATGGCCTATATGAAGGGCAGGAACTACTCTCAGAACTACGCTAATAAGGTCATACGAGTTGCTATGCAGGTCTTAAACCTTGCTGAAGACTCAGAGCATATACCCCGTAATCCGCTCCGAAACGTTCGGCTCAAGCATGAACGGGTAAATATTGTCTATCTGGATGAAATAGAGATTGAGCAGCTAAGAGCTTATCAGTTTCATAATGATACGTTCGATCTGGTTAGAGATGGATTCATGTTCCAGATTTATACCGGATTGGCCTATACAGACCTTCACAACGTGACAAAGGACTGTATAACCGTCATCGATGGAATGACCTGCTTACGCATCAAGCGGGCGAAGACACAAGCTCCTTGTATCATTCCACTATTACCGCCCGCCCTGGCTCTCATCGAAAAATATAAAAAGTGGGGGTATTGTGAGTTTCACGGTAAACTGATTCCGCTTATATCGAATCAGAAAATGAACAGCTATCTAAAAGAGATAGCCGGTATCTGTGGGATTTCTAAACACCTCACTACACACGTTGGCCGCAAATCGGCGGCAACGTTTCTGGTAAACAACGGCATTACACCCGTTGCTCTTCAATCAATTCTGGGTCACTCGTCTTTCACCACTACCGCCAAGCATTACGCCGTGACGATGGATAGAACGGTAGTACGTGAAATGGGTGATCTCTCTAAACGCAAATTCGCTATGACATAAACAGCACCCACAAAAAAAGCCCGCTCACTATTACCAGTAGTGAGCGGGCTTGAGTCTCAGACACGGCGATTAAGAGTATCTAAAACACATTAATAACAAAAATTTCGTATGGCAAATATAGCCAAAAACTCTGTTCAAACCGAACAGATTCCAATCATCACGCGCATACGTGAATACCTAACTGAGCGGTATGAGTTCAGACTAGACATTGTTTCTAACGTTCTACAGTACAAGCCAGTTGGCGAGCCTTGCTTTCGTGAGATGAACGAAAACAACCTGCTACGAGAGCTTTATGAGAAAGGCTTTGGACGCTTCAAAGACCAACTGAAAGCTCTGCTACGATCTGACTTCATTCCAGAGCATGACCCATTCAAAGAGTATTTTGAAGGCTTACCACTATGGGACAGCACACAACCGGATTATATAGCTGACTTTGCATCTTACGTTGATGTACCTGACCCTAACTGGTTTGGGTCAATGTTTAAAAAAATGCTTGTCAGGACGGTTGCTTGCTCAATTGGTCATGCTAAGTTCAACAAGCAATGCTTTGTCCTGTATGGCAAGCAAAATGACGGCAAAACGTCGTTTCTACGGTTTCTCTGTCCGCTACCATTGCGAGACTACTATAAAGAGAATATTGACTTTGAAAGCAAAGACGGACGTATTGCATTAGGTGAAAATATTCTGATCAACCTTGATGAATTGTCTTCTCTGTCAAAATCAGATACCAACAAGTTCAAAGCCTACCTGACAGAAGAACGGGTAAAGATTCGGCGGCCCTATGCTGAACGGGAAACCCAGATACAACGGCGAGCAAGCTTTCTAGGTAGCACTAATCAAAACGAGTTTCTGACCGATGTAACGGGTAACGTCCGTTGGCTCGTCTTTGAAACCTACGGCATCAAACACGATCTGGGCGGGCCAAAGGGGTACGGGGCAAACGTTGACATTAACAAGGTGTGGGCGCAAGCCTATGCGCTGTTGAAAGACGGTTTTAAGTACGAGTTGACTCGTGAAGAACTGGAACGCTCTGAGAGCAACAACCGCAAGCACCAACGGACTACACCCGAGATTGATTTGTTAAATCATTACTTCCTGCCTGTAGATAGAGCAAAGGTTAAAGAGAACCCTAAATCGGAGTTCCTTACCGCTACAGAAATTGGGAAACGGCTCAGTATCTTGACAGAGGGGAAAGTAAGACTTAACGATAACAACATTGGTAAAGCCTTAGTACATCTGGGTTTTGAACAGATTACGGCAAGACGTCCAAACGGATTATTTCCTGTCAAAGGGTACTGGGTTTCTCAAACGTTAACCGGTTCAATAAACCAATAACTTTTAGACCTAACCTTACTACATTACTACAAGTGGAAATAAGTCTTTGATTTATAGCCTATTTGAGTGTAGTAGGGTTAGGTCTTTTCTCATCACTACAAACTTGGTTTCCCTACTACTTTTCATTCGTACCCCTACTACATAGAAAAAAGCCTACTACAACTGTTTATTTGATTATCAGATAGATAGCCCCTTTATGTAGTAAAGTAGTAGCGTAGTAGGGAGTTTTTCGAAAAGGATGTGAAGGGTTACCGCTAAAAGAAAAAGACGTGAATAAAGCCCCTCAAATCATTCAACAGGTCAAACAAATACCAATCATTGACTATCTATCCAGTCTGGGTATCATGCCCGCTCACAAAGCAGGAAACCAGTTCTTCTATTGCTCGCCAAAAACAAATGAGAAAACCCCTTCATTGGCCGTTAATCCTTACAAGAACGTTTACTTCGATTGGAGCGGAGAAAGTAAAGGAGATATTATATCATTGGTTCAACATCTAGCAGGATGTACGTTCCTTGATGCCGTTAATAAGCTTGAACCATATTTGATAGAGCCACCGAAAAACTCCTTTTCTTTTAGCGGTCAACTCTCAACGGCCACTAATGCAGGCGTTGCTCTTCTCGATGTTAAACCGCTTCAACATCAAGCCTTAATACAGTACGTTGAAAAGAGAGGAATAACGAGAAAAGTATACAGCCGTTATTTACGCGAGATTCATTATCAAGCTAACAATAAGAAATACTTTGCTGTAGGCTTTCCAAATGATGCCGGTGGATACGAAGTACGGAATCAATATTTTAAGGGCTCATTCGCTCCGAAAACGATTTCTACGTTTCAATTCGCTAATTCTGGTACGCTCCTACTCTTTGAAGGATTCTTCGATTTCCTATCTGCTTTGGAGTACTACGGTAAGACTTCATTTCCTGCTACCGTGATAGTTTTAAACTCATTGTCGAATCTCAGTAAGGCTTTACCAGACATAAAGCGATATAGCAGGGTAAGTACATTCTTTGATCTTGATAAGACCGGACGTAAAGCCCAAGAAACAATAAAGTCGGCAACTACCAACGTCACCGACTTTTCAACGCTCTATGCAGGCTTTAAGGACTTCAACGAGATGCTTTGCAGACGCTCTATTCTCCTATGACGAACTTACCACTTAGGAACTCTTCTTTAAACGTAGCATACGCTTTGGTACTTGACATGTATTCGTATACATCATCCATCTGCTTGTAAAAGCTATTGATGTAGATATTGATCTGATCTAATGTGGCTGTTACAGGAAGGTTACGACGAAAGAAGCAGTAGTAGAGCATTGAGAAATCACAACCATGCACTTCATTGAAGTCTTCAAACTCTTTCAATGAGAAATCCGCTTTGGGCATTCTCTGAGCCGTAATAGGTTCTAAGGGAATGCCCGCTTTACTTTTGAGATAAGCTTGCTGCTTACAAGCATTAGAACAAAACTGTTTGCTTTTACGGTATGGAAACTCGTTACCACATACCGTACACTGAGAGATAGCCTCTAATACCATAAATTTTACTGTTTTTATGACCGCTTATATTACGGTCTGTGACTGTTTGTTTATAGTATAATTTACGTATTTTTACTGACTATTACAAATCCAATTTACCTTTTTCTAAACTAGCTGCTACACGTAACTTCATGGTAGATATCACAACTCGGTTTAAGTTAAAAATCAACACATTGTATAATGAGTACCTAGCTCTTAGAAGTTCATCAATTCTTGAATTGAGAAAAGATCTTTTTAAATCTGAAGAATTCGCCATTGCATGTTATCACTTCGGAGAATCACTAGCAATGTATTTTTATAATAGAGATTCAAGTTCTACAGACTCAAAAGCCTATGTAGATAACTTCATCAAAGAGATAAAAGTAAACTGCTTTGAGTTTGCTCTCTTAGAGGATATTGCAAACGTCAGTAAACACGATACGTTATCACAGAAAAAATCTTATCGTGCAGCTAGTAGTATAACACAGATGAATGAGGTTATTTACTACATCACCTTTAAGGATGAATTAGGTGAATATTCACATATTGAGAAAGGTGTATCTGTCATTCTAAATGATGGCTCAACTAAAGACGTGCTTGACATCATGACATCAGTAATGAATATGTGGTATAAACTGCTTTATAAGCATAATCTTATACGTAATATTAGAGTTTACGAGCATAGTGAATCCGCAATAATTCCAAGAAATTTATCAAACAATTTAACTAAAGATATCGAAATAGTATTTTCAATAGGCTCAATTCTTTATTTTGATATTATTCAACAAAAATACAATTACACTACTTGCAAGAGAGAGCATTTGCATGTTAAAGAAAACTTATCTATTTACGTAAAGGGCGGGAACCCAAAAGCTGAAATAGAATTGAAGATTCCAATAAATCGAGTAGAACTAAATTATTTTAAGAGATTAGCAACAAAGAAGGAAAAAAATAATTTCATTAATAGAATTTCTGAAAGAGAAAATTTGATTAGCTTATTTACAGATGAGCAGAGAGATATTTTATGGTCTGACGAAGAGACTGCTCAATTCACTTCATGCATTACATACAAAGGGATAACTTTTAAACGTGACCTTAAGCTTAATAAGGCTGAAACACTGGAATACAGATCGCTTCCAAGCAGTGCACAAAAAAAGGAATATATTGATAAACTTATTGTTAAAAAGAAAGTTGTAGATGCTTTACATCAAGACGTTTTTAACAGGTGGCCAAATGATTTTAAACAAGAAAATGAATGAGACCTTTATGAGAGTGATATTACTTTACGACAAACAGCTTTTTCTAACATTGTACCCTTCCTTTCAACTAACCTTAGCCAATTATTTTTTTCATCGTTAGATAATATGACACCAGCATAAATTATTGCTCTCTTATCCCATGAACTAACAACGTCCAATCTATTCTTCATTTCTTTAACCCATGTCAAATCTTTTCTATTCATAGCTATTAAAGCCGACTCCCTTTCCCTATATACCTTTCTATAAGGAAAATTTTCAATAACTGAATTAAATGCAGGATCACAAAAAAGAGTATACACCCAAATATTTATGTATGGAATTTCTAAATATGGATTTTGTAGTATAGATTCAAATTCACTTCTATAATTGTTAGCACTAGATTCATTAATAACACTTTTTATATAAAGCACAACATGATTTATTGCTGGCATCATTTTATAGAAATTCTTCAGAACTACAGGAAGTAAACTCCTTATTTTGTAATGTTTAGCACTTTTCAATATATGCTTAACTAAGCCTAAATCTAATTTTGGATAAGATAGTGACTTCTCTAAATATTCTTGGTACGCTTTCGATCTAATTTGAAATTTACTATCAGTTGTAAGTACATCAAAATTTATTGGTTCATCGGCGTATGGTGATTCACTTATAATTTCTTCAAGCTTATCACGTATAGCTTTCTTTTCATGCCTTTCTTCATCATCTAAAAACAAGTTGTTAAAATCTTCACACGAAAGGATTTTAGATTTTTCAGATGAAAGTACTAATCTGTGTGTCAGATTTAAATAATTAGTCAACTCATGAAAAAATAAATAAGCAGAGTCAAAAGTTGCAAAAAAAATATTTATATCATCTACATACCTAGTAAAATCTTGTGTCTGACGCAAAATTTTGTTGTCAATGTCAGCCATTACAGCTTCTGCAATTATTATACTAGCATTAGGCCCGACTGGTATACCTCTTGAAACTTTCGTGTTGAGCTTCATCAAAAAAGCTTCAAGTGCTTTTGCAGCTAAAGTGCCACACTCCTCTAGGGAGTTACAAACTCTGTGGAGATATATTTGGTTATAGAAGTCTGTTATATCGCAAGTAAGCACAAAACCTTTTTTGAATTTCTCTGCTAATTCTCTATTCCTAGTAATAAATCCAGAATAGCTATTAAATTTTCTATCAAAATAGGAGCCATCCAAATCTGGATCTATCCTATAGGAGCAAGCTATTTTTTTTTCTTTGGGTATTCTAGACTTTTCTATTGCCTCTGAGGATTCATAAACTATAGCAGTATAAAGAATACTATCAATAGGATCTAGCTGATGTACTGAGCGGAAACCCCCATTATGTTTAGGAGAATGAAGAATGACGGGCGACTCAGGTATATGCTTATATATATCAATTTGGGCTAATACAGGCTTAATATTGTCCCAATCATACCTTATAGACTCAAATTCGAAAAGTTCGGGGTAAAAATCACTATCAGGAAAGCGTTCATGATGTTTCAAAGCCCATTCTAGAGAGGTCTCAGCAATTTTATACATTTTATATCAGATCAAAACCTAAATCAATATTCTACATACCTCCTTTCTGGTTGAGTAAACTTGACAAGAACGAACTTATTCAGTTTTCAAAGATTTAGAAGTTACATCACAATGTACATACAGACTTCAATAATACAGACAACTTTGATACACAACTTACAAACTGACTTACGTATAAAAATAAAACCCCTCAGAAGTCATCTCTGAGGGGTTTTTTAACTTTTCGTGGGAGTTGAGGGATTCGAACCCCCGACCCTCTGCTTGTAAGGCAGATGCTCTGAACCAACTGAGCTAAACTCCCTTCTACCGTGCCGGTGTTTCCCGTTTTGGTAATCAGCAAGTTAGCTATAAAGCTACTCTATGCATTATTGTTTACTTCTTCACATTGTGTTAGCTTTGTGTTAGTAAACGTGTTAGGAGAGAAATTAACACAACTTCTACAAACACGATGGCACAGACTACAGAACACAAAGAAGCAAGAGCCAGTGTACGGATTGTTTACCGTACTTACGACGTTCAGAAAGATGGTAGTTGCCCGTTTTTTATTTGCATAACTAAAGAGCGTAAGCGCAAGTATATTGCTACTGGAATAACCCTACATCCAAAGCATTGGGATGAGGCGAAACAGGCTATTCGCAAAAACTATCCCGATGAGTTTAAACGCGATATACAGAATAAATTAAAGAAGCTAGTCGAGAAATACGAAAATGCGGCCAATGCATTAGTTGATGCAGATGAACAACACGACGTCAGAGCTGTAGCTAACAAAGCAATAGAAGGCCGTAAACAGACCCGTAAATCAACAGTGTTGGCTTATATTGACTCTATTGTCGAAGACATGGTTAAGACACGAAAAATGGGCAATAGCATAGTTTACCATGACCTTCGTAACCAGCTCTGTAAGTTCATCACAGATGAATACAATACAAATGATATATCTTTTAACAAGGTAACAGTCAAGTTTTGCCATGAATGGGAGAGCACCTTACGGGCAACTGGCGCTACTGATAATACGTTAAGTAATCGCTTCAGAACCCTCCGAGCTGTATTGAATAGGGCTATTGCGAACGGCTATGCTAGACCGGATAATTACCCATTTTCTCGTAATGTGGCAGAAAAGCACAAATTCAGCATAGGCAAGTTTGACACCAGTAGTCAAAAACGAGCATTAAGCCGAGATACCATTAGATCAGTCGAAAACTATGAACCAAAAGGCACATTCACGGCCAATGACTTTAAGACCATTCGCAACCCAAACGCCGCCGCGAAGATTAAGAACGCCGCTATGATCGAACGGCAACTTCGGGCGAAAGACATTTTCCTCTTCTCATTCTATGTAGCTGGTATCAACTTCGTTGATATTGCAAAGCTACGCTGGAAAAATATCCAAACCGATGATACTGGAAATCAGCGAGTTATCTACACGAGACAAAAAACAGGTGGTAAGTTCTCCTTAAAACTACTTGCTCCCGCTGTTGCCATCCTAGATCGTTATAAATCAGAAAAAAATAATGAGGCTAATAGTTACATCTTCCCAATACTTGACAACACAAAGCATACTACAGCAGAGAAGATTAATAACAGATTGCATAAGGTACTTGGACAAACGAACACCGATTTAAAAGCGATTGGAACTACTATTGGAATTTCTACTCCGCTAACTACATATGTTGCTCGTCATTCCTTTGCTACCAATCTTAAACATGCAGGACATGCTAATGCGGTGATTGGGCAAGCTATGGGCCACAAAGACGAGTCAACAACTAACATTTACCTTGATTCCTTTGGCTCTGATACAATTGATTCTGCTTTAAGTTCATTACTTTAATCGCTACTTAATTAATTTTACTTAAACCCTCTTTAAGATATAAGAATGGCAGATAAGTAAAATTAACTGCAAGCGTGGTTTAACCACTTTTAATTTAAAATGAGTTAGCAGATGATAAGCTAGTTTGGAAGCGTACTTATTCCTCAAAGTCTACTCATCCCATTTAAATTTGATAACATAATTCTCATTGAATACTTTAAGTTTCTCATTAGCGAAAAGTGTTTCATTCTTTTTGAATTTGAATGGTGATTTTATATATCTTATATAAGGTTCTTCACTTAAAGGGTTTTCTACTATTAGCAAATCATATTTGTCCGGAAAATTCAAAGCTTTATTAATTTCTCCTTTACTCATGTAAATTCCTTCACTAATATTAGAGCTACCTTTGACTTCAATAAATCTAACTATCCCTTTATCAATTAACTCAAAGTCATACCCTTTACCAGCTTCACCAGTTATAAACTTGTCAGGATAAGCTCTGTAAGCATTTTCTGAAACCCATTTTATATTTTCTTCACCATACTGGTCAATAAGTTTATGAAAACAAATTAGTTCAGCTATAAATCCAATTTGTTCTTCATTCTTAGAATTAAATCTTACGTTTCGGTTTTTGTGATTATTAGTGTGTTTGTTTCTACTTTTCTCTCCATCACTAGTTGGCAGTAACTTGCTAATTCTTAACTTCAGCTCTATAACATCAAGCCCTTGCAAGACCTTTTCTGCTAATGATTGGTAATTATCGTAGTCAAGTATTTTTCCTCTAACCTTTAATTGATTATTGTTTGAGCTTGCTTGCTTGTAATGAATTACTTTATTAAAATCATTTGTTTGCTTAACGACTTCTTCTATTTCGTTAAAAAGCAATAATGCTTGAATACTTCTTCTTTCTAGTAATAATTCAGGAATATTAATCTCGTTCACTCTTAAAGAAGCTAATACATCCCTAATATACTCCTCAATTGAGAATACACTATTCTTATCTTTTAATGTAACTGAAAAGTCATTCACAACTATTGTTGTAAAGTACAACTCAATATCATTTAAAAATCCTATATTACTATCATAACTAATTGAAGAATAAGCATCAATCAAATCGAAGTATTTTTCTTTTTCAGCTTTAGAATTGTACAATAACAGCGAATAAACTTGTGAAGCAAACTCATTATGATATAGTATCTTTAAATCTTCAATTCTATTCATAAATAGAATTGAGAAATCAATCCCCGTAAAGTATCTAGCAAATTTTTTATAATCAACTTTAAACTTAATGAACAATTTGTAGATGAAATCTAGGTTTATAAGCTCATTCAATCTTGAGAAAAACTCTGTAGTGGAAGTGAAGTTGATATCTTCCTCATTCAACTTTAAAGTATGCCTCAGAAATTCATCTAATTCATGTTCATTTGTAATCTTAGATTTAAAGTTTTTGGACGATGAAATAGCCAAAGCCCTCCAAAATAACAAACTAACATCATCAATAATGTCAAGTTGCTTCTTAGCCGATACAATATCTATGTTATCATCTTTCTCAAGATAATTCAACAACCTTGGCTCTCTATTAAACTCAGGTTTTGAGTACAGATCGTGAATAAAATCATTATATTCTTCTGTCTCAATGAGCGTTGAAAAGATTTCTGCAACAGACTGACAAAACTTATTTGACTCATGCAGTTGACTTAAGGAAATAAGATTTTTATCAACTGATATATAAAAAGTATTTCGCTTTTTATGAGTAATATATTCAAAAGCCTCTAATTCAAATTCTGTTGATATAGCATTATGATTAAAACTGGTTTGAAGCTCTTGTGCTAAAATTATTTTCAATCTTTTTAATCTATTGGCTATATCATGGTTAGTATCTTTACTCATCCGAAGTACATACACAAGTCCTTTAAACCTATCTATCTCGTTCTGAAACTCATTATTGAGTGTGCTAATAACTGGTTCACTTATCAAATTGAAGCTAATATCTTTCAGCCTTTTAACACCAAATAATTTCTCAATTTTTTGTGGACCTTGCTTACTATCAATCATTGCTATTGGAAATAATTTCAAAACATTATTTCCATATGTCTTTGTTGGGATATAATATGTCTCGTTTACGGAATAATATCCATAAGTACTCCCTTTTTGACAAAACATTTTACCATCATTAATAAATAACCTATAAGAAGGATGATTGATGTCAATTTTATTTTCGTTAAAATTGCTAATGATCTCACGATATATCTTTCTTGCCGCTTTACCTTCTTTGTCTGAAATTGGTAACGAGGAAAGCATGTCATACAAAGCATAAACAGAAAATGAACTTATCTCACGATGTACACCAACGAGAACAAAATAATTCTCAATTGTACTTTCAGGTAATTCAAGGCTAGTAGCAAGTGCTAAAGCTTCAATTTTAGGCTTTTCTACAAAGGGACTAAAGTCTTCGGTAATTGTTTTTGACAAACAACATTGATCAGGTTTAACCTTTTTATCTTGTGATTCAATAGGCATCCATTCAGAAGTGGCAAATAACCATCTTGTGTAAGAGGGAAAATTCATTCCTTTTATTTGCCGAAAGTTTTTTTTGCTGACAATTGCTAATTGTGCTCCAGTATCAGGCAATATTTCATTGTTTTCTTCTAAAGTTTTCTTAAGTCTTTCATCTTTCTTTATCCATTCAAAAACTATTTCAGGTTTTGCTTTATCTATTATTTTTTTTATGTCATCAAAGTAACCAACAGTAATATCAGATACCCATGATATTAATCCTATAAGATGATTGTAATCAGTGTATATTTCACCGTGATCATTTGGTTTCCTATAATCGTAGTTTCGTAGCAAATACTCTTTATAATCGCTGTACTTTTCGGATGAGCTAGATAACACAATTTTGTTGTATCGTGGCAAGAAGACGATACCAAGCCATTTAAAATATTCTATAACTAAGTCTTGTTTTTCATTATCAAATCCAAACTCAACCTGTGAAGCTAATAGCTTAGATTTATCAAAACTGTAAAGTTTTTCAGTCAATCCATTTCCATAATATTTACCAAAGTACATTTCTCTGGCATTTCTAATTTTATTATTACTAGCTAATGTAAGCGTAGATATATGCTTTCCTAGTGGAGCAAGTGATTTAACTTTAAACTCCCTTATAAATAATTGGTATAAAAACAAATGTAATTCTTTCACCTCACCTATAGTTACATTATTTTTTGCGTTATAATGCTTGATTATAGTTTCAGAAATCTCTGCAAACGAATATTTCTTAACTTTAAACACGGCAAGTTTACTAACAATAAAGTCGACATCAGATTTTTCAAACTCTGCTAACAACAGCTTTACTAATGTAGAATTCAAAAAGCTTATATTTAAAGTTTTTGGAAGTTTAAATTCTTGCTTATCATCAGGTTGTATAAAAATGTTTGTATCCCAAGCAATTAGTTCATTTTCATTGTCAATTAGAAATGGTGGTTGTTTTGCTAATTCAAAATCAGAAGCAGACAATTTAGACTTATATACATTTAAGTTGAGAAAGTAGAAAATTAATTTTGCTAATTTCAAACAATCATTTTTATAAAGCGAAGTAAGAGAAAGATAGTGCTCTATAGAATAATGGCAAATTCCAAACTCTGAAATTATTTTTAAAACTGATTCATCATCGCTGTATTTCAATAAGTTATTAACTCTATTTCCCGAAAAAATAGTAGCAATTGGATATTTATAGAATGCTGGCGCGGGTTTATATGAAATGTATTGGTCATTAACAGTTGGGAAAATTTTACTCTGCTTGATTTTGTCTTGAATGATGTCTTTGAAACCAAATTGTATTAGTAAGCTATCTATACTTTCAAAATCTATATTTAGTAGTTTGATTGCTGAATAATCAACCTCTGTTTTATTAGAAGCTATTACCAATGATGTTTCAATAAGCAAATTAGCCAATTCCGTGATCAAAAACTCGTTATGCCCTTCTGTGTCATTTACTAGTTCGTTTCTATCAGGAGAAAGGTCAAATGTCCCATGCAAAAGCGCAGGGAATGGAAAACGTACTTTTGTTTTAAAATAACTAAAGATTACGTTTTCTGAATCTTTAAAGTCCTTATTCCATGCAATTGCTAATTCATAACTCTTACCTTTATGAATTCCTTTATTCCTTATAATATTCCAAGATCTGAATTCTTTGACGTTGGTATTTATGTTTGTGCTTTCAACGGTAACGAAAGATTTATCTTTGTAATGTCTTTTATAGATAATATTAACATCTGGACTTTCTATTTCTATAATTTCTATGTGATTTAGAAATATTAACGTTTCTTTATTAATAATTGATAGAATTTGCATTTGAACTTCATCAATAATATTTTCCTTAAGCTTAATTATAATTTCAGTTGCGAACAAATTGTATACATTTTCACTTTCATTTACATTTAGTAACTCCGGAATTCTTAGGGTTGCAATTGGAAATTCAAATTTACTATTCTCCTTAATAAAGGAAGCAATTTCGTCGTGTTCCGATATTAGATTCTGCAAAAAGGCTTTTGCGATATTTTCAGAAAATGCAAGTTTTGTCTCACCACTATTTATTATAATTTCATCTGCCCAACTTAAAATCGAACGAAAGCCTAAGCCTTTTTGTCCAATTTTATTTTGTTGCATAGTTTTGGGGCTTGCGTTGCTGTAAATAATTGATCTAACACCAGCTTCACTGAATGGCTCTCCATTATTTGAAATTATCAAATCGTTTCCAACTAGTTTTATTGATACTTTTTTTACTGATGCAGTTTCTGAAGCATCATCTGCATTTTGAAGCATTTCAAGTAACTGTCTACCATTGTAAGCTTCTACATTTCCTTTTTCATTATTATAATGTTCTAACAGATATGTTGGCGAACTTAAATAATCATTTTTGCGCTTTTTTAGTTCTTCTTCGATAAATTGTCCTAAGTTATTCATTCTTAATTTCTTCAGTTGTTAGATTAGAATATATGAAACAGAACTTTTGTTAAAACACTCTGACAGTTGCATTCAATCAAAAATAATTTTATAAATTAGGCTATAATGGTAAAGTATTAGATGCTTCAATAGATTAAATTTCGTCTCATATGGGCATATAAGATGGCCAGACTTGGTTAGCTGGTACTAAGCAACTTGGAACACATAAAGAAATAAACTAACGAGGTATTATACTTATATATACGTCTAGATGTCGAAGAGTCATACTTAGCCTATTCGAATATGCTTATTATGAGCCATCTATGAAGCTTATTCATAGTATAATTCCAATTGTTAATTGTTCCTTTCAAATATACATTAGCAGTGAGCAAAAGCCAATATAATCGTGCTCGATCTATCAAAAAGTTGTGTTAAGTTCTAATATACGATTTTCCAGATTCAGAATACTTAAATTTTATACTACTCTTTGTTCTCTTTGTCGCATAGTTATTAAATGGGCAATTTCCTAAATCAGTAGAGTATCACAAAATCTAGCTTTAAAACTTCGAAAGTAAACGATTATTGTGTTTTTGATACATATAGCTTATAACTTATGCTTCATCTGTTAAGCCTTTTCGATTGCCTTCATAGAATCATTTTCAAACTTAGCAGACACCTGACACATCCATACACTGTTCAACAAAACCATTGGTCTTAATACAGCGTAGGGCTTAATGTGCTTTTAGCCTTCTCACTCTGGTGCATGTTCACTTTGAATTTTCAATACATTATTTCATTTGTCTCGACAAAACGTCTTTAATAGTGGCTTTAGATCTGGATTAGTCATGTGTACACCGTATATATCGAAGTAGGGACCAAGTAGACTTAGGAGACAAGAATAAATACTTTTCTTGTTAGTAGACAGGTGTCTGTAATGGGCATGCATCAAATTTTGAAGAGTTATCTTATTGTCTTCAAAGTTGGTTGCTGATATGCCGTTATAATAATACTATAAATTTTACTCCAGTTTCGAAGCAGAGTGCAGGCCTATATGGACAGAGGTTCACTTACAACTCATGGTCAAAGGTTGAAACGAAGGTACCATCTTAATGTATAGCATCTAAATGAGCAAATCTAGTGGCTTCAATTTGATAATCTTGTAGTACCTGCAAGATTAAACTTTTTCTGCTATCGGTATAGACATTAATGTAGAAAGCTCAAGCAAAGGTAGATTCTATTGGTAAAAGAGGCTTCTGACCAAAAAACAGCACTTCAGGTATACCCTCCTTCACTTCTGACCTGTCAAGCGTACCTGTGCTGGCTTAGCACCATAGCAGTAACGTGCCCAACATGCTAATCTCGTGCCGGATAGGCAATGGATTACAAGGATGCGACAACCATTAATATACATTTAGATAGCTTCGACTCCAATAGAATTGATTCTGGCTTACAACTACGTATTTTGTACAAATCATAAATATTACGATATATCAGGAAAACATCGCAAAGTGATTTTAGCTAGTTATAAAATATTTATATAATATTTTAGCCTTCCAATTATTATTTAAATAAACTAAATAATTTATCTAAAAAAAGATAAACCATACCAATTATTAATTTATCCATTCATTAATATAAAGGCAAAATTTTCTTTATTCAAAATCGAACTATTTTAAAATACAATCAGTTCAGCATTCGGTACAAAATCAACAGGTGATACGTGGATATTGGTCATAAGCATTGAGAATACAAAAGTAAGCCTCTAGAATATCTACAAATCTTAAGATAGATCGTAAGTATTGCTTGCCACTCATTTGGTAAGGGAATATGATAAGAAGTAATTATAACATACCCCATATATTAAAAATATGAAATCTAAACTAGCTAATTTACATGAGCCTATGGCTCAAAGTATCATTTGTCAAATTCCAGAAAATTTAGACATTGAAACTCTGATAAGGTCAAGCCGTCCTGACTTTTCTTATAAGTATGATGGTTTTATATATTTAATCGATTTAATTATGGATCAAATGAGCAGGATAAAAGTAGATAAAAAGTCATTGAGTAAACATTATGTTGCCTTGCATTCGCAAAGTATGAAAGTAATACTAGGAAATTACCAGCTATATTTGAACTATCTGGTGTATAACAACATTATTGAAAAAAATGATTCTTACCAAGAAGGTGTATCCTCTAAAGGCTATCGGTTAAAAGAGCAGTATTTGACCCCTACAATTGAAGTAAAGTTGTCGTATAAAAAATTAATAACAAAAATTAAAAGATTTAGAATAAGATATAATGAACCGGCAACTACTAAATATCCTGAATTAATAAAATGGTTTAACGGTTTGCAAATTGAATATGAGCCAGCCATGAATTGGATTAATGAATGGTATGATAGCAAAACCATGACTAGCAATGGAAAGCGCAAAAAGACAATTTCAATGAAAGTTATACACAAGTATAATTCGTACAAACGTACTATACTAAAAGTTAAAGAGAAAGACTATAGCTTCCTAATAGATAATAGTGGATACAGACTTCATACTGTTTTGACTAATATGAAAAAAGATTTGCGTGATTATTTAAAATATAATAACAAGTCTTTAGTATGTATAGATTTGAGTAATTCACAACCATATCTAGCGCAGGTGCTTTTTAATAAAGCTTTTTATTCGTCAGAGAAAGTTTCATACGATTCAAAGATTAAGCTTACAGACCTACCTCTCTCAATACAAAGAAGAATTAAACCAGAGATAAATGGCATAATTAACATCCTGACAACTTCTTTTAAAAATCCGCTTGAAGCGAGTACAATTAATAGCCAGAGAAATTACACTTTCAAAATTGTATCTATGACCCATTTCTTGCATACAGGTTTAGAGCTAGATGAAAGATTAGGCTATAAACACGCCATTTCTGCAGTAGAGGAGAATGGACACTACAGAGTTGATATTGCATGTGATTGGCTCTGGTATGTAGAAGTAGTATCAAATGGTACGTTTTATAGATATGTCGGTGAAGCTATAAAAGAGCATTACCCTAAAAGTAAAGTAAACCCTAAGAAAATGGCACTTACCGCCTTCTTTGCAAATAATAGCGAGTATCATATTGGGTTAGAAGAAAACAAGAACATGTTCAAAGAACTGTTTCCTAATGTAGATTTGTTATTCTCTTCTATAAAAAATAATGATCATGCTACAATGGCTTTGCTTTTACAGAGTATAGAGTCAGAAGTATTCTTAAACCGAATTGCACAACGAATCTCATCTGAACGACTTGATGTGCCAATATTCACTATACATGACTCGATCTGCACTACAATTGAGAATGAAGCCTTTGTTCGATCTGTAATGACAAAGGAATTAGAAGCCTCAATTGGTAAACGTCCTAAAATGAAATCAGAATATCTAGAAATTAAGTGGACTACTAGTCATTAAAAATTGTAACATTATACTAGTAGTGTTATACACTAAAACATACTAAAAGCTTAAGTCCAGGTACAACAATTTGTTATAATTGGACAAATGCCTGACATTAAGCTACATATGATTTATATTTTATTATTATTTACTTAAATATTAAGTAATGTTCAAGTTATATAATACACAAATCTTGTTGGCAAATCACGTAGTTTAAAGCATCTTATTAAATCCTTTGAAGCTAAAGTAACGGCATATAACTTTCTTAGAAATCTTACTTAACGTAGTTTAATATATAGTAAGTTTGATTCCAAATAATGGACTATTTATCTAGATAAGATAGAACACTAACTTATATATCGTTTTGTATAGATTAATGTAAATTGTATTGTATTGTATTGTATTGTATTGTATTGTATTGTATTAAGTAATGTTTTGCACCTTAATCTTATGTTTTACCTATTTCTCATATTGTATCTATCAATCTCTCCTTATGTGCGCAAAATGATTGTTTCATTAATCTTACAGTAGAGTCATATTGAACTAATGAACTACAGCCCCAAAAAAAAACGTAGTTATGTTCTTAAGCCACAAACAACAGTAAGGTAAAGTTATTAGATGATCCAAATAAGCAGTACAGTAAGCTCAAGGAAGCGATTTATACCTTCAGGTGGTATACTAGTACCACTTGGCTTAAGATTGTGGTTTATAGCAAACATGTAATACT
The DNA here is from genome assembly GCF_011742925.1 of Fibrivirga algicola. GTDB lineage: Bacteria > Bacteroidota > Bacteroidia > Cytophagales > Spirosomataceae > Fibrella > Fibrella algicola. The sequence goes on along the minus strand of NZ_WAEL01000001.1, from coordinate 491,141 downwards.
AAAAGTAATTGTTCCTTCGCTTTGTGCTCTACAACTTCTTATAGGCTACATTAATGCCTGTATTATAATCTTTATCTATATGGCTGGAAAATTGTACAACTCAACAGTGTCTTTCAAAAGAGACAATATCAAATTTTAATCAAGAGTACAGCGTAAGTGAGAGTAACTTATAAAGTGGTAACGGGGCTTTATCATTAGCTAGGTCACTATCGGTCAATGGACTGATAGGCCCGTAGATCGAAATAAGTAAACGGTATTTCCTCATCCATTCCTGCTAAAAATGGTTTGCCTTTCTCATTGCAAAACAAGTCGTTGTTAGTGCTGACTTTCTGGCCATTTGCCCATGCTCTATACTCTTTAGTCAAATGGGTATTCAGAAAGAACAGCCGGTCAGCTATTGCCGCATTAAAGACGAACCATTCATAGACGCTGGTAAGGACGCAATACCGTATGTCACTATTATGGGCCTCTATGCGTTCCTGAAAGTATTAAAGTAATAGTTCATGGTAGGCTTTAACGTAGAGGCTTTGGTGAGTAACCATTTCACCCTTATTAGTAGGCTTCTTTACTTTAAAACGACTAGCATCTTTACATGTATGAATGACAAAATCTGTTTTGCCTTATGGTGCTACAATATACGCTTGTTTATAATAGACCTCATTTAAGAAGTCCATCAAATGACCTTTGACGTTCTCCTCACTCTCCTGTTCATTGATTGGGTTGAATAACTTTAAATAACCAGCTTCGAAGTGGTCTATTTGTTAACGGTTGCCTACTTGAAGCCGGTATGCCTTTTAAAGCGATTCAGACAGAGATAGTAACTTAAGTTGCATTTGACGGTTTGTGCAACGGACAGTCTAATTAACTAAAGCTTTCAGCCTCATAAAAGCAAAGCTGTGGTTAAGCATTGAATCTATGCCGCCTGCGTTATGTCTTGTCATGTAGGAAGCTGAATGCAAGCCTAATATACCAACAACACAGTTATCATATACTTCTCATCCAGACGACAAGCAGTTTATTGCGAATTAAGATTAAAGGTTGTTGTTCTGATTCAGTCTGACATCCAACGCACTACTGGTTAGCGCAAAGATTGACTTCGATTTAGGAGACGCATTAACACAGTGTACGCTACAACGAACTGTTGTTTTCAAATAAAACCAAGCTAAGTAGTTCTTAAGTACAACTATCTTCATAGGCTTTCGCCCTTCAGGACATATACACACATGTGTCCTTTGGGCCTTTTCAAATACAGATAAGTAAGTCGGTTCACTACATTCCGGTCAACAGTGCTCAGAATGTTACTATAGTACGTATCTGATAGCTTTTCCATTTTTCGTCTGCATATCTAACTTTCAGCTTCTTTCGCAAGCACGTGCGCCACTTTCTATTATTTCACAATGAAGACAAGCGGGGGCTATATGAGTTGGATACATTTGATAATGAACAAACTTGGTAATCAAATAGTCCTTTTTATCTTATACTCTAAGCAACCTCCTTAGAGAGAATACGTCAAGCACAAAAAACTAATCTTTCAATCCATGCCGTCTAAGACATTTATAACAAGAACTTATAATTGTTATCATACCATTTATAAATAACATATTTCTTTAAATGCTATAAGCCTCACAAAGAACAAATTTTTATAAACAGTAAGTGTTATATTAAGTTTCTAATTCAGTGCCCTTATTTACACGTAAATAAACAGCTAAATCGTCCTCTATTTTGAATATAACCAAAACTAAAAGTTTTAAATATGTGAAGTATGAATGTTCATGCTTTTGTGTATCTTCATGATTTGCTTGAGTACCATGCAGGTAGCTATTTCTTAAATCCAAACCATTAGTAAACTCACTTCTATTTAGATTATAGTTAAAGTAACTTTGTTCAGGTCTTGTAAATAAAGAACTCTCAAAGTAGATCATATCTTCAGTCAACATTTTATCGACTTCTAATTGATAGCTAAAAGAGTAGTGATGATATGAAGCAACTTCATTCTTATACAAATCTTTTAATATTGATACCCTTTCAATATTCTTCCAAAGCATCAAACCATCATCATTTATAACAAGAATATCATTTTCTACAAGGTAATATATTTGCGGCTTAAGGTAATTTTTATAACAATCAATATTAACTTGTTCATTTGATAGCAGGTCATATAAATTACGATAGCGTTTCTCCTTGTATGGGTCTACATAAGAAAGTAAAGTTTGATCAGAAAATAATAAACGTGTAAAATTTTTAATTCTGATATTTTCACTATTAAAATAGATGTACTTATTATGAACGAGACTTGGTATGTCCTTGATTGCACAAGGTGAAGATGATATTTGTAGAAGTTCAAAATCTATAAATCCCTCTTCTACATAAAGCTTAAATTGTTTTAATACAGATTCAAATTCGGGAGCTAACAATCTTACTCTTTCAAGAAAAGAATTATTTGCTGATGGCATTAAAAGTCTAGCATTACTCGCAAATTTGTATTTTTTGCTTAATATCGAAGTGTACACATATACTAAAACCTCTTCAAGTGAAATTTTTAATTCGTCAATCAACACTTTATAATAAATTACCGTTTGACTATAAGATGATAGTTCAAGCGATTTAAAATAAAGTCCACGTCTATATGCGTTTTGTGAATGAAGCCCTAGCGTTCTTTCCAAAACACCTATGTAACTCTCCTTGCTTACAAGGTTTATTCTATACTGATTGTCTAAGAACTCAAAAAGTATATAGAAATTTAAGTAAAGAAAATATAAATCACTATTTTTTTTAATAAACTTTAAGTTATAAGAAAACTCTATAAGTTTATTATTAAGTTGTTTATTTTTTACAAATTGCGTTTTCTCAGAAAATACAACAGAAACTTCATATGTGTTGGAAGCATCATTTTTTTGTTCTAGAAAGAGCTTATTCGTCTCCGCTTTGTATCTGCGTTTAGCTTTTAGTCTAGTTTTGTCTGAAATCTTAAAGTTTATTTGATTTCTAGTACTTAATATAAGATTTATATAATTCAAGTTTATAATATCAGAATCAAGATAATTTGAAACTATATTCTCTTTTTCTAGAATCGACAAATTATTAGGTAAGTATATTTCTTGGAAATTGTATTCTTTCTGTAGTTCATACTTTGATAGTAATATTTGTGCGCTTTCGGGATATGTCAGTAAGAAAGATTTTAGTGGTTCAGAGTAATAAGATACCATTAACCTATGATGCAAAATAGTGTGTATCACAAAAGGTTCATTAGATAATATCTTAGTGATACTACCTGACGAAATATGCTTAAATATTTTTTGATTTTCAACTAACTCAAAAAATGGTTCTATGTATTCAAATAAAAGCTGGTCAAAGTAATAGAACAAATTACTGTCATTTATATTTGACATGAATTTTCCTATAATTTTTCCATAGCTTAATACCCTCTGTTTAAAGCTTAAAATGTCATTATTGTTCCATTTCCCCAAGAACATATCATTGTCTATGTATTTTTTTATATTATAAAATTCAATAATATCATTAATATCGTATGTTGATTTTAATTCACTCATTAATACAGATTCACTTTTCAATAAATATTCATCTGATGCCAAATCATTCTTCGGATAAAATGATATCCTTTTATAATCACTATTCCTCATATACGATTAGGTCGCAAGTATGGTTACGACTCCCAAATATATTCATATAATATACAACATACCCACCACGTAAATAAGTTTATTTCAAGCTTGTTTAAGAACTAAAAGTTGGTAACGGTCTAGCAAAGGTTGAAATTGTTGTTTCATGCACGTTCCATAAAACAAATGCCGACCTGTCGTTAGATACGCGGCTAGTCGGTAAGGAACGGGCACTATCTATCACCAAACATTATAAAGCACAAAACACCTAATTTCTTGGACAAGACATTCAAGCCTACAAAGAACTAATGACTAAAACACTGAACATGTACAACGTCTGTACAGCTTTATACCCATCATCCTATTGAGCATTAATCGGATTTCAAGACATGGTAATCTGCCTAAGCACACATGTCTTAACTCATTTTTGCATTACACATCGGACACTTATAGTGATTGGAATTTACCCTTGAACAAGGGATTTTTAAACCTCGGTTTTCGAAACATACCGGGCAATATAGACCATCCTCCCCTTCAAATTTGTACATTCCCCATTGTAAAGTAGGCTTAATGACATTCAACGCTCCATTTACGGGATATTGCTCATTGACTTTAACAAGTTTATTTTTCCAGTTAGTTAATGCTCCGCTTATTGACTTTGAAATAACCCAAGATGGGTCACTCATGTCAACCCCATGCAAAAAAGCATTACAAGCACCTCTATCGAAAATGCCTCTTTTTACTCCTAAGTGATGTATGACTAACATTGGATGATTTAGAGAATGCGCTAATGCTCCCCAACAAAGATAAGGGTTGATGGAAGTCACTTTACTCGCCGCGCAATACGTACCCAGACTCTTTAATTTTGTTTGGTTGGGTGGCCGTTTAGGCCTACTCCGTGAGTCCCTCGTCTGAGATAACACCCCGTCGTAGGACTAACTAACTAAGCACTCAACTAAACCAGCCCAGAGAGGCCTAAGTCACCGGACTTGTTTACCAGACGAGACGGTTACGCTCATGTAGGCTCACATTATATGAATACTCGATCAGCAAGCTGATGCTAACAGTAATATGTTTTAAATAATTTTATCAATTTCCTTACTTAAAACAAAACGATTTAAATAATTTGAAAGATTATCTAAATCTTGATAAATCGAAAATTCGTTTATGCCATACTGCTCAAGGTTTTTTTGAATAGATTTCTTTGCACCCCCATTTATCTTTAGTTTGATAAAATCAAAAGTTGGCATTAATACTTCTAATGATTTTTGTGGATTATTGGAAAATGAAAAGACTCCTCTTTGACTAATAACACGAGCAGTAATTCCTTTAGGGTAGAAAACTCCAGAAAACGTGATTGTAAAAGGATCTAATCTTTCTGTCTGGGTTGTTTCATTTTTAAAATCAAAAATAAAAACAGATGCATCTTCTTCAGAACTAAAATCAAAAGTTGCAAAAAATAAAGCTACTAATGGATTTTTTGTCCAATCAAGAAGCCTAGTTGCCAAACCATGATGTTGAGCTAGAGAGAGTCTATCCCATTGATCTATTGGCTCTCTTATTATAATATGAGAGGAATATCTCATCCAAGACCTTAATAGATAATCTTCTCTAAAGACTGAAGGAATTGTTCTTGCAAAACCTGGACGACCAATTTTTGGAATTAATTCCCATTCAAAATTCGTCTGTCCCCTAAATAAATAATTACTTCCAGAATAGTTTTCAACTATTTGATGAAACTCAAGAAAGCTATTAATTTCCAAAACTTTCATTATAATTACTTTTAAAATTATTTAATATCAATTTAAAAAAAACAAGCAAATCATTTTGGCTTGCATCCGACAGCTTACTATATCAAAATATTAAAATGGTAGTTCTTCCCAATTTGAGCTGAATCCCTCAAAATCCTCAGGTTTAGGAATTTTATCTTCTATCTTATTAATAAATCTGACCATATTTGTGACATTGTTGAATATTAAAATACTTTCGTCATAGTTTAAAACTGGATTATCGTTCGCGAAACTTCTGTTATTTCTAATATCGTTAAATGATTGAATTACAGAAATTGAGTACACTAAAATCTTTTCAGCCATCTCTGATTCAATCATCTTATTATTTCTGATATGTCTCACATACTTACCAAAAATAGCATCTAAATACTCTTCTTTACTAAAAACTACGCCATGTTGCTCGCACAAGGTTCTGACTAGCTTCATAACAAAAGTATGCAGTCGATCTAAAGCACTTTCGGGTTCGTTTCTTTCTATACTTTCTCTAATTGATTTTGCTATAAAACTAAAATCTTTATCAGAATTGATAGCCTGTATGGCATCAATATCTTCAATTATAGAGTCTCCCTTTAGTGTGCTTGCAATTCTGAAACACCTATCGATTAAATCTTTATGTGGAAATTCTGCTACACCTGACAAATCATCATATTTTTGTGGCTTATCTTTAGCAATTAACACTAGTTCATATATCAAATTTCCTACAACATGATTTGGCTCTAAATCCCAAAAGGTCCTGAGCCTATTAGCCTTGGAATTTCCTACGGCTTTGTACTTTTCATCACTTATGTCTCTTTCAACAACGTCGTGAACGAAGCTCCTGAAGGTGCTATCACTAAAATCCAAAATATATCCACCTCTCATTTGTAATAGTTTTTCTAAATCTTGCCTATCACGGTAATTAATTTTAGCCATATGTGTAAATAGTATTTTGTTTAATTTTTACCGCCTTTTCATACTCTGTCCAACGGACATTACCCTGTCGGTAGGTACGCAACATAATCACAAAGGCGCTCATTATCAACTGGTAGTGTGTTGCCCATTACATAGACTACACACTGACATGAACGGGTCACTCAACGAAACTTTGCACGTAGAAGGACTATACTACAAATATTGAAATATAGGCGATTATAGTTTAACCTATCATTCTGTTTTACTTTGTCTACTAGAGACGTATTTTAAAACAATTATAAGCAATTAGGTTAGCAGGGCAAGTAATATGCCTCGAAAGTAGGTATTAGTTTATCAATCTGTCTTATTAGGGCCATAAACGGGCTTCCTAATTATCTCTTTATATCAGACACTCCACATTAGGTTTTACAGCGAAGTGGATTTATCATCATGTAACATCTGTATTTGTACTTCTTGAATGAAGAAGCTCTATACTCTATCTATTGAAGTGTTTCTACCTGTGTAGAAGACATACTCTTAGTACAGTATAGAGTTCACTATTTCACTAACGCACTGCTCTGGGCTATTTGCATGCTCCTCCCATCAAAGTTTACGACAGATACAGCCATCTCATCTGTCTGATAATTAGTCTTTTATACTCTTATATATAAATTGCAAGTAACTTATGAATGTGTGACTTTTAAGGCGTATAGTCACTACTTCAATGAACATATGATAGTGTTAAAGAGAAGTACAGGAATGATAACCACAATAGGAAAAGTAGTTAACGTCAGTTAGTGCTAATGGTAAATATACAAGTTGGAGAAAACTCAGGTACGTTCATGAAGTGGTTAGATCATTGAAATATTCAATATGGTTAGGTTTTAATATATTGTGTTAGTAAACGTGTTAGTAAAAATAAAAAAGCCAGTCAGCAATTAAGCTAACTGGCTAATAATCAATGTGGGAGTTGAGGGATTCGAACCCCCGACCCTCTGCTTGTAAGGCAGATGCTCTGAACCAACTGAGCTAAACTCCCTTCTACCGTGCCGGTGTTTTCCGTTTTGGTGATGCAAAGATAGGGGTCTAAATGGCCCTTTTGCAAGCCCTGGGGCGAAAAAAAGTTAAACTTTCTTACAATTGACTGGCTTTCAGGTACGTTGCCGTCAAACTTTTTTTTATTCGAAATTCAGATAGAGCGTTACGTTGTGCGAGGTCAGCCGTTTGATGCCCTGACTCGATGAACTGCCTGTGCCACCGTTGAAGGCATTGGGAATACCATGCGAAAACCGGAGTTCAGGCGCGAACTTGAAGAACTCGAAGAACTGCTCGAACCCAACGCCGTATTCCACGCTGAGGTCGGTGGTGCTGGTATTGAGCCGACCCTGGCTGATGGCTTCGCGGCGGCGTACGTTCGTTTCAATGCCCAGGCTGGCACCGGCAATCAGGTACATGCGCGAGTTGGCCCGTCGCGCCGACTTATACTTGATCAGGAAGGGCAGCTCGATCCAGGTCGATTCGCGCACGTCGCTTTTCTCATTACCGCTCGCCATTGCGTAGTTGACCGACCGAGAATAGATCGACACGCCGGGATTCGACCGAAAATCGAAGTTATCGTTCAGGAAGGCATTGAACGTAAAGCCTACGCGGAAACCCGCATTGTTAGGCGAGGTAATGCGCAACGTCGAGTCGGCCGTGTTCAGGAAAGCCGGGCTGTACGTGATGTTGTAGCGCGTAAAAGGCAACGCGTAATAAAAACCAAAGTGAACGAGCTTGTCGTCGTAGTCTTCCTTATGCTTCCGCGTGTACTTGTAGGTCGACTGGGCCGCGGCTACCTGAGCGAACAGCAACAGAATGACAACTATGGCCGCGTGGCTGCGGACGGCTTTTGACCAATGTAAATCGACGCGATGCCGAACGAGAGTGGAATCCATTTAGTGTTGCTGAAACCGGCTTCTTCAAAAACCCGGATAAAATCGGGGCCATCCGGAAAAGCCCGCATCGATTCGTTGAGGTATTCGTAGGCCGAGGTGTCTTTGCTGACCAGTTTGCCAAAGAAAGGCACCACGTGGGCGGTATACACGTCGTAGAACTGCCGGAACGGGAAGGTACGCGGTTTCGAGAATTCGAGCACCATGCACACCCCACCCGGACGCACTACGCGCTGCATGTCGGTTAAACCGGCCAGCAGGTTCTCGAAGTTACGTACCCCAAACGAAACGATGGCAGCATCGAATTCATTGTCTGCGAATGGCAAACCCTGCGAATCGCCCGACCGCATCTCGATGACCTTGTCGAAGCCGCGCTCTTTCATTTTCTGCCGCCCCACGGCCAGCATCCCCTCCGAGATGTCGACGCCAACGATTTTATCCGGCTTCAGGGCCAGCGCCTCAATAGCCAGGTCGCCGGTACCGGTCGCAATGTCGAGAATGTACTTGGGGGCAAAAGGCTTCAGCAGCCGGATGGCCTTCTTACGCCACAGAATATCAATACCCGCACTCAGGAAGTGATTCAGGAAATCATACTTCGGCGCAATAGTATCGAACATTTCGCCCACCTGCTCACGCTTGCTGGTGGATTTGTCTTTGTAGGGAAGAACGGCCATAGGTGCTTAAAGAGCGAAGTAGAAAGTAAACGACAGGATGAGCGTAACTACATTCAGGGGGACATACGCACTGATTTAACCGGCTGTTTTCACGGAAAGTTTCGGGGCGTGAGGCCCATCACCGCTTCGCATTGGCTATACTTGCTTTTTCTTAACGCTCTCCCCGCATGACCCGATCTCTGTTACTGCCTTCATTGCTCGCTTCGGCGCTTTTTGTGGGGTTCACCCAGGACCCGCCCACCAAAAAAACAGCCCGGCTTCATGAGCGCATTCTGACGCTCGACACCCACGCCGATGCACCCACGATGCTACAAAAAGAGGGGTTCGATGTGGGCGTTACGCATAACACGAAGCGCGACAATTCGCAGATCGACTTTCCCCGCATGAAACAGGGTGGCATGGATGCCATGTTCTTCGCCGTGTACCTGGCGCAGGGGCAACGTACCCCGGCGGGTCATGCCGAGGCAAAACGCAACGCGCTGAACCAGTTCAGACTGATTCATGATGCCCTGAAAAAATACCCCGACATGGCCGAACTGGCTACCACACCCGCCGATGCGTACCGGATTGAGAAAGCGGGCAAACGGGCCGTTTTCATCGGCATGGAAAACGGGTACCCGATTGGTGAAGACCTGTCGCTGGTGAAAACCTACTATGACCTTGGCTGTCGGTACGTTACCCTCTCCCACTTCGCCAACAACGCCATCTGCGACTCGTCGACTGACCCCGATGGGCCGCTTCATGATGGCCTGAGCGCCTTCGGCAAACAAGTGGTGGCCGAAATGAACCGCCTCGGCATCATGATCGACATCTCGCACACATCCGACAAGACGTTCTACGATGTGCTGGCCCTGACTAAATACCCCGTCATTGCGTCGCACTCCAACAGCCGCGCCCTCTGCGATTTTCCCCGCAACATGACCGATGACATGATTCGCGCCATTGCCAAAAACGGCGGGGTGATTCAGGTAAACTTCGTCAGTGATTACCTGCGCAAACCGTCTGAACCCTACCGGCAGGCACTCACCAAAGTCAGAATGGCGAACATCGGCCGGGTATCATCGCCCGAACAGGCCGCTCGCCAACAAGCCCGCAGCGACTCAGTGAAGCAGGTCTACCGCAGCGAACGTGCCAGCCTATCCGACATCGTTGATCACATCGACCACATTGTGCAGATCGCCGGTATTGACCATGTAGGGATCGGCTCTGATTTCGACGGGGGCGGGGGCGTCAATGGCCTCGAAGACGTCAGCGAGATCGGCAACCTGACCGAGGCGCTGGTAAAACGGGGTTATTCGAAGAAGGCTATCACGAAAATATGGGGCGGTAACCTGCTGCGCGTCATGAGCCAGCAGCAGAAAAAATAGCCTTGCTTTGCGCTGGGTACGTAGCCAATGCGTGCGGTAGCAACGTACCCAGCGTCTGCATCCTGCCTAAAACTGGAAGTAGATAAACTGGGCGGGTTTATCATAGGCACCGAAGAGCAGGATGAACAACGCCACTACATAATAGACGCTCCAGCGTACCCAGCCCGGCTGATTCCGGAAGCGCAACACCCAGTTGGGAGCGCGTTGCAGGTAATGCACAACCTCCATAACCACAACGGCGATCAGCACGGCGATGAACAGATACTTCGTCTCACTCAGCAGGATATTGTTGCGCACAAAGGCCGGATCGCCCAGTTGCCGCATCGTTTCAGACCAGCCCGTACCCAGGTGCGTTACGATATAGAACGCATCTTTCACACTGCCCGCCCGGAAGAAAATCCAGGTGAAAGCAACCAGCGTAAACGTGAGACTTACCTGACCTACGCGCTTCAACAGACTGCCCGTTTCCGCCGTGGCTTTTTTGTTGCCCCGCAGCAGTAATTCAATGACCAGGTAGATGCCGTGCAGAGCGCCCCAGATAATGAACGTCCAGTTGGCGCCATGCCAAAGTCCGCTGAGCATGAAAACGATCATAACATTCAGCGCCTGCCGCGACCGGGGTACCCTGTTTCCGCCCAGTGGAATATAGACATAGTCGCGAAACCAGGTGGAGAGCGAAATATGCCAGCGACGCCAGAACTCGGTGATGTTCTTGGCAAAATAAGGCCGGTCGAAGTTGGTCATCAGGTCGTAGCCCATCACCCGGGCCGAACCGATGGCAATGTCTGAGTAGCCCGAAAAGTCGCAGAAAATCTGAAATGTAAAGGCAATGGTGGCAATCACCAGCGACGGCCCCATAAAGTCGGCCGGGTGGCTGTACACATGATCGACCAGCGGTGCCAGCCGGTCGGCAATGACTACTTTCTTGAACATCCCCCAGCCCATCAGTAACAGACCAGACACGGCGTTCTCGTAGCTAAATGATTTCTTTTCGTGCAGTTGGTGCAGGATATTCTGGGGTCGTTCGATGGGGCCGGCCACCATTTGCGGGTAAAAGAGCACATACAGCGCGTAGATGCCCAGATGCCGTTCAGCTTTCTGGTTTCCCCGGTACACTTCGATGGTGTAGCTCATGGCCTGAAACGTATGGAACGACAGGCCGATGGGCAACGCCCAGGTAATGAAGGGTATACTCCAGGAAAGGTTGAGCGTTTCGGCCAGCGTAAGCAGGTTATCAGCAACGAAATTGTAGTACTTAAAGACAACCAGTAAGCCGATATTGGTTAGCAGGCTGATATACAACGCAACCTTTCGCCGATGTCCCGTGCTTGTTTCGATCCAGATGCCCGCTACATAATCGACCAGGATGATGAAGAACAGGATGAGGATGTAGACGGGCACAAAACTCATGTAAAAGTAGCAGCTCGCCGCCAGGAGCCACGCCCACCTGTACCGATGGGGTAATGCGAAAAAGACACCGGTTACTACTGGAAAAAAGAGGAGAAAGCTAATGGAGTTAAATAGCATGGTGCAGAAAATCAGCGACGGGCGTCGATCTATATACGGCGCGAGGTTAGTTACGGGTGGCCTTGAAATCGTGTAGAATACGCATCGTATACTCCCGGCGGCACGGCCCTGTCAGGTGGTAAGGGGTATCGAAGAAACAGGAGTCAGGGTATTGGTGGCGCTCCGGCGAGCCAATCAACTTAATGTGCTTCACTTGGTTCAGCTTCGCCACGTAATGGGCGATCACCTCTTTATTGACGGCAAATTGCGACTCCGAAAAGGCCGGATACAAAACCAGCAACGTGGTTCCCCGCTGCTGCAAAGCCGCTACCATCGTGCTCATCAACCCAATCTCGGTTGTGTACGCTCTGTCGGGCAGAAACAGTTTTCCCAGCTCCGTTGACCGTTTATTATTTAATGGACTTAGCAGGTCGCCACGTGCTGAAAATGCGCCTCGAAAATAGACCGATGTGGTGTCATCAATCCGTGGATGTGCATTCGTATCCGGGCTTAAAAAAAAGTTGGTCCGAATTCGATACAGGTAATATTTTATCCGACGGACGGCATAATCAAACGGGCCGTCGAAGGTCATAAAATCAAGGGCTGGCTTGTAAAAATCGCCTACATAAAACTGCGTATAATCATCGCCATAGGTAAGGAAATACTCGGGCGTAAACAAAACAATATCGGTAGGTTTCGCAATGGCCTGTAGCTGCTTCAACATGAACGGTAAACCCAGATCGGCGTGCAGACCCATATTAACAACCGGAATGCCAAGACTATCTTCAAGCAGCTGACTATCAATACCAAAGGCAACTCCGGAGCCTCCGGCCAGTATCAGCCGAGGCTTACCCGCCAGCGCATCCAGGCGTTGATGCTTATCCACCATTGCGGCGAAATAACTCGTTGTATCTTGCTGAACAGCCTTTGTATAGAGTGCAAAGAGCGTAATGGCTAAACAACTGACCAATAGGCCTAATTTTACAAAAAACTGGATCATTTTACGCTCATTCAGGGGTAACTGGTACCACCACAGAAATTTCAGCAAATGTAAAGTAAAAGATGCTCTTCAGCTTAAGTGCTTACGGAAAGGTGACTATGGTTAGTTAATTATTTGAAGGATTCGGAAATTAATCGATCTGCCTAATGCAGGGTACCCCAGCTATCCTATAAACATGAAAACATTTTAATATATATTTTTTGGTAATAAATCAGCCTTTTAGGCGCTAATCTTACGCTTACCGGTCTGGTCTACTCCGGGAAGTGGCGATATCCGGTGCAGGTTCCTTACTTTTGCTGTTCCTACAGAACAACTCTATAACCATTTACGATAAGTATGAATACACGCCGTAATCTGACCGTATGGCTGACCGACCGGGTCAGTTTCGTCCGAACGGCGCATCCTCGTAGCAGGCAGGCTTTCAAAAATTCAGTAGCAAGCGTATTAGTGAAGGGCGGCAACATCGTGCTCTCGTTTATTCTGGTACGCATTACGCTTGGGTTGCTACATGACGAGAAATACGGTATCTGGACAGCCATCAGTTCGCTGGTTACGTTCGCTTCCTTTTTCGACATTGGGCTGGGCAATGGTTTACGTAACCGATTGGCCGAGGTCGTAGCTCAGGAAGACCACGAAACCGGACGCACCTACATTAGCACGGCCTACGTGCTATTTGCCGTTATTCAATTTGCTCTCCTGCTAGTTGCCTGCGTAGCCATTTACCTGGTCGACTGGAAATACGTGCTCAACGTCCGGCTGTCCAATTCCTACGTTAGCCTGCTGGTGCTGGTAACGCTGGCAGGGTTTTGCCTGAAGATCCTGCTCGATACCGTCTCATATGTGCTGCTGGCGCTTCAGAAGACGGCTCTCTCCAATGCTATCTACCTCATTATCAACGTAGGTCTGGTGGCTGGCATATGGGGGCTTGGCCTGGGCGGGTACAGCAATTTGTTGTCGGTCTCTATCATGTCGGCGATTGTGCCGGTGGTGGTTTTGATCGGTTTCAGCCTGTATTATTACCAGGGCGAGCTACGTGAATTTGCCCCGTCTCTGAAATCCGTCGATTTCAGCATCCGGAGTAAGCTGATGGGTCTCGGGCTGAAGTTCTTCATCATTCAACTGGCTGGTGTCGTTATCTTCTACACCGACAACGTACTCATCTCCAAGCTATTCGGCCCCAAGTCGGTTACTGAATACAGCGTTGTTTTCCGCTATTACAACGCCGTCAACTCCTTTTTCTTCGTCATTATCTCGCCGTTCTGGTCAGCCTTTACGGAAGCCTATGCAAAGAATGAACTGGCCTGGGTAAAGAAGTCGTATGCCCGTCTGAAACTGAGTTGGCTCGTTATCCTGCTGGTGGTAGGCGTTATGCTGCTGGTATCGACAAAGGTGTACCAGATCTGGCTCGGCCCCTCCTTTAAAACGTCCTGGTCGCTCAATGTCCTCATGGCCTGTTTTGTGCTGGTGTCGTGCTGGAACAACATTACCGTGACCGTCATTAACGGATTCGGGAAAGTAAAAATGCAACTGTTCACTGCCCTTGCCGGAGCCGCCATCAACATTCCTCTTTGCGTGTATCTGGGTCGGGGGTTGAATATGGGTAATAAGGGAATTATTATTGCGTCTATTATTTCGCTGTTGCTGGGTACGTTGCTGGGTACAATCCAGGCCGACAAACTGGTTTCGCGCACCGCCAAAGGAATTTGGTCTGAATAGCTTGGGCTCGATCTACCTAATGGGTACGCCAACGGGTGGTATGTCGAATCAATATAAATACCGTAGCACCCTTGCCCTGACGAAACTTTCGAACGGGTGTTGCGTTACGCAGTCAAAGAGCATCGTTCATGAAATCGGTACTGGCAATTTTATTGGTTCACCTTATGCTGGGCAGCAGTTTGCTCCCCGGCTTTGGTATCGACCAGTCGGCCAGATGGGTTGAGTTAGCCAATCATTACCAGCAACATCGCGAGACCGACGCGTCGCTGGGATTCTTCTCGTTTCTGATGATGCACTACGACGCCAGCTCGGATCACCAGAAGCACCCCAGTCACAACCACCATAACCTGCCGGTTGCGGGTCAATCGCTTTCAATCTCAACTCCTACCCCACTTCGGCTCGACGTTACGTCGGAGTCAATGTCGGTTCTTCACCTGGCCAAAGCCACCTTTTTCCGGAAGGCTGATCTCTACGCCTTTACCGCCATCCGTGCGTTGATTAATCCCCCCCGACGGTAGATCGAAGGGCTACGAAGGGTATATAATGCCCTTTCCACTAGCTTTCCGGGTTCGGCATTCTCTGCTGCCCCAACCGGCCTTCAGCCGGCAGTTCCGATCTTAAAATGTCTGTCAACCACCTGACTTAGCGCACGCTGCCTAGTCAGGTAGTGCCGCCTTACATAACGCGACACGGTTTATTCAATCGCATTTTCCATGCTGAATGCCATTATCAAGTTCTCCATCGAGAACAAACTCATTATTGGCCTGCTCACACTGGCTCTGGTCATGTGGGGCAGTTGGTCGGCTACCCAGCTTCCCATCGACGCAGTTCCCGACATCACCAACAACCAGGTTCAGGTCATCACCAGCAGCCCGTCGCTGGCCGCCGAAGATATTGAGCGCCTGGTCACGTTTCCGATCGAGGTGGGCCTGTCGAGCATTCCGAACATTACCGAACTGCGCTCATTTTCGCGGTTTGGTCTGTCGATCGTCACCGTCGTTTTCACCGATGCCACCGACGTTTACTGGGCCCGACAGCAAATTGCCGAACGGCTACAGACCATCGCGGGTGAGATTCCGCCCGGTGTAGGCACTCCCCACATGGCACCGGTAACAACCGGCCTGGGCGAAATTTTTCAGTATACGGTAGTCGCTAAAAAAGGCTACGAGTCGCGGTATAGCCTGGCCGACCTGCGTACCATTCAAGACTGGACCATCCGCCGCCGGTTGCTGGGTACGCCCGGTGTAGCCGATGTCAGTGGATTTGGCGGGCTGATGAAGCAGTACGAAATCGCGATTGACCCTGATCGGCTCCGGAGTGTGGGCATTACCATTCAGGATTTGTTCCGGTCATTACAGCAAAACAACCAGAATACGGGTGGGGCTTATATCGATAAAAAGCCCAATGCCTATTTTATCCGGTCAGATGGTCTCATCGGCTCGCCTGATGACATTGCCAACATTGTGGTCCAGTCCGGAAACGAGGGCAGTGCAACGGGGGTGCCCATTCGGGTACGCGACGTAGCGACCGTGCGCATTGGCTCGGCGGTACGTTACGGGGCCGTTACGCGCAATGGGCAAGGTGAAACGGTTGGGGCACTGGTGATGATGATCAAAGGCGAGAACTCGTCGGCCGTGATCAAGCGCGTGAAAACAGCCATTGCCGATATTCAGAAAACCTTGCCTGAAGGTGTGGCGATTGTGCCGTTTCTGGACCGGACCAAGATGGTAAACAGCGCCATCGGTACGGTTGAACGCAACCTGATGGAGGGGGCACTGATCGTAATTTTCGTGCTGGTACTGCTGCTGGGCAACTTCCGGGCGGGCTTTGTAGTTGCCTCTGTCATTCCGCTGGCGCTGCTGTTTGCGGTGTCGATGATGAACCTCTTTGGCGTATCGGGCAACCTGATGAGTCTGGGCGCCATTGACTTTGGCCTGATCGTCGACGGTGCCGTGATTATCGTTGAGGCCACGTTGCACCACCTTCACCTGCGGAAAAGCGAGCGGGTCAGTGAACGCCACCCCACCGATGCGACCAATGCGGACGTGCTGACACAACAGGAGATGGATGAAGAGGTCTTTGGGGCGGCAAGCCGTATTCGTTCGTCGGCGGCGTTTGGCGAAATTATCATCCTGATCGTGTACCTGCCTATTCTGGCCTTATCGGGCATTGAGGGTAAAATGTTCCGGCCGATGGCGCTGACGGTGGCCTTCGCCATTCTGGGTGCCTTCATTCTGTCACTGACCTACGTACCCATGATTTCGGCGCTGTTTCTGAGCAAGAAGGTAGTGCATAAGGAATCGTTCTCGGATAAGCTGATGCAGCGCATTTTTCGTGTTTACGAACCGGTGCTCATTCGCTCACTGCAATACCGCGCCCTGATCCTGGGTGCGGCGATGCTCTTGCTGGTGGCCGCACTGGTCGCTTTTTCGCAGATGGGCGGCGAGTTCATTCCGCAGCTCGACGAAGGTGATTTTGCCGTTGATACCCGCACACTGACTGGTAGTTCGCTGAGCGAAACGGTTGACGCTACCCTAAAGGGAGAACGTATTCTGCTAAAGTTTCCGGAAGTAGAGCAGGTCGTCGCCAAAATTGGTTCCGGCGAAATCCCAACCGACCCCATGCCTATTGAAGCGGCGGATATGATGGTTATCCTGAAACCTAAAGATCAATGGACTTCGGCCACTACCCGCGATGAACTGGCTGAAAAAATGGCAGAGGCGCTGTCTGTTGTTCCCGGGGTCACCTTCGGTTTTCAGCAACCCGTTCAGATGCGGTTCAACGAGCTGATGACCGGCGCGCGTCAGGACGTAGCCCTGAAAATTTACGGCGAAGACCTGAATGAGCTGGAACGACTCGCTGGCATCGTAGGAGGGCTGATTCGAAAGACTAACGGAGCCGCCGATTTATATGTTGAGCAAGTAGCTGGTCTGGCGCAGATCCTGATTAAGCTCAATCGTGATGCAATTGCCAAATATGGCCTGAACGTAGCTGATGTAAACCAGACCATTAACACTGCCTTTGCCGGGCAGTCGGCCGGGCTGGTTTTTGAAGGAGAAAAACGGTTCGATCTCGTACTTCGACTGGCCGAAGACAAGCGTCAATCGATCGACGACATTCGGAATGTATACGTATCAACGCCCAGCGGCGAACAGATTCCACTGGGTCAGATAGCGCAGGTAAGTATGGAACAGGCCCCGAATCAGATTCAGCGCGACCAGACCCGGCGGCGCATTACAGTTGGTTTCAACGTGCGCGGGCGTGATGTTGAAAGCATTGTTGCTGAATTACAGCAAAAAGTAGGGCAGCAGGTTAAGCTGCCGGCCGGGTACTCGATCACCTACGGTGGGGCCTTTCAGAACCTGGTCGATGCCAAACAGCGGCTCAGTATCGCCGTGCCAGTGGCGCTGGGGCTAATTTTCGCCCTGTTGTTTTTTACGTTCAACTCCATCCGCCAAAGCCTGATGATCTTTATGGCCATTCCGCTGGCAGCTATCGGTGGTGTATTTGCCCTTCTGCTTCGGGGTATGCCATTTAGTATCTCGGCGGGCGTCGGGTTTATTGCGCTGTTTGGTGTGGCTGTACTAAACGGAATCGTTCTTATTGCCGAATTCAACCGCCTTCGCCACGAAGAAGGCTTGACAGATATGATTGAGATTATTAGAAAAGGGGCCGAAATCCGGTTGCGCCCCGTTGTTATGACTGCCTTAGTGGCTTCGTTTGGCTTTATTCCCATGGCCCTGTCAAACTCGGCCGGGGCAGAAGTCCAAAAACCGCTGGCTACCGTTGTGATCGGCGGCCTGCTCACGGCCACCTTATTAACGCTCATTGTTCTACCCATCCTCTACTCGCTGATTGAACGAAAAACTGTGGAACAGGAGGCCCGTCAAAAGAACAAGCGTGCGACTACCCCTATCCTCAACGCAGTAGTGCTGCTGTTACTGGGTACGTCGGCAGGTTGGGCGCAGGTGGCTCCCCTGCAAACCCTGACGCTCGACCAGGCGCTGGAGCGGGCAGGCAGCCGCAATGCGCAACTGCAACTTGCCAATCTGAACGTTACGCAACAACAGGCGCTGCGCCGAACGGCTTATGATGCCGGCCGGTTATCAGCTACCGTATTGCTCGGTCAATACAACAGCCGCCGGTTCGACAACAACCTGACGGTGTCGCATACGATTCCAAACCCGGTACTGATGCGCCGCCTCGCTGACCTCAACGATCAGACAGTAGCTGGCAGACAGGCCGCAGTCGCCGTTGCGCAAAATGACCTGCGCTATCAGGTGAAAGCGGCCTATTATGAACTCAACTACCTGCACCAACGTCGCCGCTTATACCTCCAGCAGGATACCCTGCTAAGCGAGTTTGTGCAGGCGGCCAATCTACGGTTCAAAACGGGCGAAACCGGTAGTCTGGAAAAGGCCACAGCCGAGAGCCAACTGGCCGATCAGCGCGTGCGACTAGCCCAACTCGAAGCTGAACTGGTTGCCGCACGTACCCGTCTGAAAACGCTCCTGTTTAGCCCCGATGCGCTTGATATTACCGATCAGGCGCTTCCCAAACTCATGCTCCCCTACGCTACTGATAGTTTGCATTATGCGCAGGCAAGTTCAGGCGCACTGGAACGGCATCCGCAGGTACGTCAGTTGCAACAGCAGGTTCGGGTAGCGGAACAAACCCGATCAGTTGAGCAAGCCCGTTTACGACCCGATTTCCTGGTCGGCCTCTTCTCGCAAACACTGATTGGCAATCAACTAATCGATGGGCAAGAGCTTTATTTTGGGGCTGGTCACCGATTTATGGGTGGTCAACTGGGCGTTACGATTCCGTTACTCGGTAAGGCACAGAAAGCACGTATCGAGGCGGCACGCGTTGGCGAGCAGGTAGCCCAAACCGAGTTGCAAACGGGTCAGTTTGCGCTGAATCAACAGCTACAGCAGGCGGTTGGCCAATATGACCAATACCGGACAGCACTGGCCTACTACGAACAGAATGGCCTTACGCAGGCCCAGCTTATTCAAACCAATGCCCGGCGCTCTTTCCGGGGCGGCGACATTGGGTACGTTGAGTTCTCACTGGCCCTACAACAGGCACTGACCATCCGCTCGTCATACCTGGACCTGCTCAACCAGCACAATCAATCGATTCTCTACATCACCTACCTGCTTGGTAATCCCTGATAGTCTTTATGTCTTTCTTAACCAACAAGCCTAACGTGATACGGTACTACAGTAAGCTCCTGGTGCTCCTTGTCGCCATTAGTACCGCATCGTGTTCTTCTGCCGACAAACCCGAACAAACAGAGTTGGCGGCGGCCGCTACAGCATCAACTTCGACAAAGCCAGAGGCTGAGTCAGCGTCGGGTGAGATAACCGTTGCCCTGACCCAGGCGCAATACTCCATGGCTGGCATTCAGTTGGGCCAGCCTACCAACCGGAGCCTGAGTACGGTATTGAAAGCCAACGGAGCCATAGACGTACCTGCGTCTAACCTAGTATCTGTATCCGTGCCGTTTGGCGGCTACATCCGTAAAATTGATCTGGAACCAGGCATGCGCATTCAGAAAGGGCAACCACTGGTGGTGCTCGAAAACCCCGACTATATTCAATTACAGCAGGATTACCTCGATACGAAGGCTAAACTGGACTTCGCTGACCTCGATTATGCCCGGCAGGAAGAGTTGAGCCGCGAAAACGTCAGTGCCCTCAAAACCTTTCAGCAGACGCGCTCTACCCGGCAGAGTTTACAGGCACAGCTCGCTGCTGCTGCGCAACGGTTAGCCATTCTGCGCATTAACCCGGCCACGCTGACCCCCTCCCGGATGACGCGAACCATCATGGTCCCCGCCCCAACATCGGGCTACGTAACCAACGTACCTGTCAACACAGGTCGCTTCGTTAATCCTGCCGATGTACTGGTGGAAATTACCAACGTCGAGCATTTACATGTCCGTTTGAATATCTTCGAGAAAGACATTACCCAGATTCGGATCGGGCAGGTTGTCCGGTTTAGTATGGGTAGCGATGTAGCCCCAACACATCGGGGAACAATTTTTTTGATTGGTAAATCACTCTCGCCAGATCGCACCGTTGCCGTGCTGGCTCACCCTGGCGCGTATCAACCGGTGTTTATTCCGGGTGGGTACGTCTCTGCGCAAATCGATACAAAAACGCAGTCGACCCCTACCTTACCCGAAACGGCAGTTATCAATTTTGGTGGCAAATCCTATGTTTACGTACTCGATAAGAAAGAGGCGCAACCAGTAACTTACCGGTTCAAACAGGTCGAAGTACGCACGGGGGGCCGCGAAAACGGATACGTGGAAATTAGCTTACCCCCAGCTATTGACCCCGTTAAAACGCCAATCGTGCTAAATGGAGGGTATGGGCTGCTAAGCAAATTAAACAACACTGAAGAGGAAGAATAACGTAAGAAGGGCCAAACCTGCATAGGTATGGCCCTTCTTATTAATAAATTGATCGTTGTTGCCCAACTGACTAGTGCTTGAACACTTTAACCTGGTATACGTAGTTCTGCATTTGCTTGATCTGCTGTTTACGAGACAGGCGCGCCATACGGTTCTTCCGATTCAGCACTACGGCGTCGCCTTTCAGCGAGTCGGGCGAGATGGCGTTCAGCGCGTTCAGCAGAACGCTCGTTTTGACAGCGAACGTTGCGCCTTCTGACGTAATCTGCTTTGCCGTAATGATACCGATCAGATTCCCGCGCTCGTCGAGCAGCGGACCGCCTGAGTTACCGGGGTTAACGCTGATGGCAACCTGATAAGCGGCCGAATCGCCCCGAAAACCGGTACCAGAACTCAGATACCCTTCCCCGTATACGATCTCCTCGCGTGGATAACCCAGCGTATACACCCGTTCGCCCAGTTCAGACGGACGAGGTTCGAAACTATACGGCACCGGAGGTAAGGCGTGAAAGGCAGTATCCTGACCAATTGCCAGAATAGCCAGATCATGCTGAGGGTCAGCATGAACGATCCGGGCTTTGTACACCACTCCCTGTTGGCTCTGCACATATACCGAGTCTGCCCCCTGCACAATGTGGTTATTGGTTACCATAAACCCGTTCGCCGTGAGCAGGAAGCCTGAGCCAGCTACCTGACCCGGATTTTGCTGAAATACACGCCCCCGACCACTCAGGTTGTTGAGCAGTTTATTCTGCGTTTGCTGAATAACCGCCAGGTTACGCATCATCATTCCGTACTGCTGCTCCTGTTTATGGCTATTCTGATACGAGCGGTACATGATGATTGTTGCAAACGTAGTCATGATCGCCACGGCTGCCGCAATAGCCAGTGTTGAGCGGTGTGCCTGCCACCAGGCACGTACCTGCACACGCGGCTTTGCCTCAACATGCTCCAGCAGCGAGTCATCTTCCAACTGCTGGTGAACATGCATCAGTTTCTCGCGAAACGCCAATCGCTGGCCATAGGCATGCAGTATGGTTTCGATCGGTTCCTTTTTGCCTGTGTCCATATCACTCATTGTCTTTATAACTTGAAAAAAATAACCGCTTTAACCGCGTCAGGCATTTATACTTCTGCGTCTTGGCGTTATCAGCATTCGTGTATCCGAACTTCTCGGTGATGTCCTGCATCGAGAGGTGACGGATATAAAAATCTTCCAGCAACGTACGGCAGGGCTCCCCCAGTTTTGTCAGCGACTCAGCCATCTGCTCAAACTGCTGATCCCGCCGTTCATGTTCAGCCAGATCGTCAGCAAGTGACTCAGCCGGTTCATCATCAAATTGGCTGGTTCGCATCAATGGCGACCGACCCCGCTGCGCCAGTTGTTTTAACCACAATCGGCGTGCCACTGCATAAATGAACGTTTTAAGCTGACAATTCAACTCAAAGTCACCCGCCGACACTTTCTCAAAAAGCACAATAAGCGTTTCCTGATAAATGTCTTTGGCATCATCCGTCGACCCGCTGTTGTTCAAAACCAACTGCGAAACCATTGGATAGTGTTGCCGATATAACTGACTCAACGCCCGGTCAGACCCTTCCGCCAATCCTACCAACAAGGCTTCATCTGTCGACAGCAACCGTGTCGTTTCTCTCATACACTGCTTATTGGTTAATACCGAATGGGTTAGTTGGTAACCCAAAAAAAAGAGAAATATTTTTTAAAAGCGTGGGTTACCTTCTTTAGTCTATCGTATTAAGGTATGGAAAGTTAACCAATAACACTTAAACACATAAGATCATGAAAGGCTTCGCAAAATCAGCTCTGTTCGTATTGTCAATCGTTTCTCTGGCTACTGCCTGTGAGTCTAAAAAGACTGAAACGACTACCACGTCTACAGATACAACCATGACGATGTCTAGCGACACGGCTGCTTCATCAATGTCTATGGACACTACGATGGCTACTGGCACTGAGTCGACTTCAATGGCATCTGACTCAGCGAAATAAGTTTCGCTACCCGCTTACAGAAAGCCCCTCGCAACCGAGGGGCTTTTTGCGTTTCAGATTAACCGAAAACGGTACATAAAAAAACCGGGGTGTATGACCCCGGTTTTTTTATAAGCAGGCAAGAGGCTTAGTTGTTGCTCGTCAGCTTGGTCTTGTTCTGACCACCGCCAGCGATCAGGTCAGCCAACACACGACCAGCTTCTGTCAGGTACGTATCTTTTTTCTTCTTTGCCTTCGCCGTATCAGCCGTCTCTGCAGTGGTTTGTGGCGCAGGTTTTTCCAGATTAGCCACTTTCTTCTCGGCATCTTCTTTCTCTTTCTTGCGCTTAGCCTCTTGCAATGACACCGTTGTGTTCTCTTTTGCTTTCTTGAATTCTGTAACAGCCTGCGCTTCACGCTTCAGATCAGCATCAGTTTTCAAGCGTTGCTCGTACTTCTCTCGCAGACGAACTGTTAGCTTATCGTTGATATAGCTGGTTGCGTCGAAACGTGCCGATGGAATCTGATCCCAGGGCAGAGCACTTGGCTGCGAACTCTCGCCAAAATCTTCGGCCGAGTAACGCGACGGAAACTCAATATCAGGTGTCACACCTTTGTGCTGGGTGCTGCTTCCGTTGATCCGATAGAACTTCTGCGTGGTCATTTTCACCTGACCAACTTTGTCCTGCTCTTTAGGCAACATGTTGTTCAAGTCGATCAACTGTTGTACTGTTCCCTTGCCGAAAGTCTGTCCACCAACGATGATACCCCGGTGGTAGTCCTGAATGGCAGCAGCAAAGATTTCAGAGGCTGAAGCACTAAACCGGTCAACCAGTACCGCCAGCGGCCCGTCGTAGGTTACCGATGGGTCGGTATCAGCCATCACCTCCGTTTCGCCGCCCGAATCACGGACCTGAACAACTGGGCCTTTCTGAATGAAAAGTCCGGTCATGTTGATCGCTTCAATCAGTGAGCCACCGCCATTACCACGAAGGTCAATTACGATACCGTCGACTTTCTGCAGTTTCAACGAGTCGATCAGATTTTTTACGTCCGTGGTTGTACTCGATACGTCTGATTCCCGACGGCGCGCGCCTTCAAAATCACGATAGAATACAGGCAACACTACTACACCAAATTTGTAGGTACGCCCATCTTCTGTAATATCGATTACTTCCTTATGAGCACGAGCTTCTTCCAATTTGATCTTCTCACGAACGATGCGAATCTCTTTGGGTACGTCGGTAGCCAGGGCCGATGGTGATTTTACCTGGAGGCGAACCACAGTACCCTTTGGGCCTTTGATCAGCTTTACGGCATCGTCGACCTGCATGCCAACTACACTGACAACCGGACCGCTTTCGCCCTGAGCTACGCCAAGGATCTTATCGCCCGCCGTAAATTGCTTGCTGCGGAACGCCGGGCCACCAGGCACAAGATCTGTGATCTTGATGTACTCGCCATCTTCCTGCAAACGGGCGCCAATGCCCTCCAGCGATGCACTCATTTCTTCATTGAAACGGTCAGCAGTACGGGGAGCCAGATAGTTTGTGTGTGGATCGAGCGTTTCACCGAACGCATTCATGTACCACTGAAACACATCTTCGCTCTTGATACGACCCAGATTTTTGGCCAGGTTCTTGTACCGGCTGTTCATCAGATTGGCTACAGCGGTGTCAGCTTTTCCAGCCAATTTCAGCTCCAAAGCCTGATTCTTCAGCATTTTTCGCCACAGATCGTTCTGCTCCTCAACCGACTTTGGCCACTGGGCTTTCTCGCGATCAACGTTATATGTTTCGTCAGCGGTAAATGAGAACGGTTTGCTCAGCGTTTGCTTCACAAACTCACTCCGCTCGTTGAACCGCTTCCGGAACACGTTGTACATATCAAACGCGGCAGTCAGGTCACCATTGACCAATGCATCGTCGATCTGGTTCTTGTACTTCTCAAAACCGGCAATATCTGAAGACAGCAAATAGACCTTACTTGGATCCATCTCTTTCAGGTAGTTCGTCCAGATTACCGTCGATAGCGAGTCGTTCAGACGAACTTTGCGGTAATGGTAGCGTGTCAACAACTGGGTAACAGCCTGTTCCACCCGCTCCTGTGTAACAGTAGGCTTGATGTCATCGCCCGATGGGGTCCAGACAGTTGGCTGCTGACCAATAGATGCCGAAGCCGTGCGCGATTCTGGCTGAAGACTTAGCATCAGCACAGGAACCAGTGTAATCAGGTATTTTCTCATTGGCAGAACGAGCGAACCAGTGGATTTGTGACTGAGTGCCTGATGGTCCGTTTTCTTGGAACGCCCACATTCGCTCATTCACCCATTCACTAATCCACTAATTAGTTTTTACAATGTCTAACAACTCAATATCAAAAATAAGCGTTGAACCAGGTCCGATATCGGCACCTGCACCCCGATCACCATAGGCGATATCTGATGGGATAAATACCTTCCACTTCGAACCAACGGGCATTAACTGCAGCACCTCAGTCCATCCTTTAATTACTTCTGTTACGCCAAATTCGGCTGGCTCTCCGCGCTGTACTGAACTATCAAATACGTTGCCGTTGATCAGCGTACCTGTGTAGTGAACTTTCACCCGGTCGGTTGCCGCTGGTTTGGCACCTGTTCCTTCTTTCACTACTATATACTGTAAACCACTACCTGTGGTTTGAACACCCGGCTTCGATTTGTTCTCAGCCAGAAATGCCGCCCCGATTTTCTTATTCCCTTCAGCCGCTTTGCTTGATTCCGCGTTTTTGGCGGCGTACTGCTTCTGCATGTACTCCATCATAATTTGCTGCATCTGCGGCTCAGCGAGTTGAAGAGACTGTCCTTTAAGTGCATCCTCAATCCCTTTGGCGAGCACGGCCGTGTTTACGCCGGTCAGTCCCTGTTGCTTCATGCTCTGGGCAATGCTGTATCCTACGCTATAGCTGAGCGAATCCCGGCTGCTGGCTAAGACTGATTTCCTGACCCCGGCGGGCGACTTGGCAGCCGACGATCTAGCGGCCGGTTTACCAGGAGTAGCTGGTTTCTTACTCTGAGCAATGGCATTATTGGCAACAAACAGGGTCGACAAGAGGCCGACGGCAACGAAACGGGAAACAAACATGAGGGAGATAGTATGTGGTTAATGTACCAACGGTTTGGTACATAGAAAACGTGATTATAGCCCTAAAAAGTTTTGCATTTCAGGTTATATCCCGCCTAAAATAACAATTGGACGGCTAATTGTCCAAACAAGATGCGGCTGATTATCTGAATCTTAATATGAAACAAAAAAGCCCGCGTGAATAGACGCGGGCTTCGTTAATTTATCTTAAAAAAGGCTATTTCACCTCTTCGTAGTCAACATATTCACCGCCCTTCATCGACGATCCCCCTTTTCGCGTTGGAGCCGAAGCTACCCGCGTTTCACCTTCCCGCACCGGCTGGGTACGTTCGGTAGCGCGGCGTTGCTCCTTCACCAACTGCCGACCAACCAGCAAATAGAAAACGAACCGGCGGACTGGCGGCACAAAAATGATGAGCAGGGTAAAAACGAGCAGGACTTTTAACAACATAATCAACGCAGGTTTGAATAAGAATAACGCCTGTGCGTGCAGTTTAGTTTATTGGCCGTATAAGGCCTTGCCGGCAGCTTCATACTTATCGCCCGCTACCCAGAAAGGCCGGGCGCTGCGATCAGCGATGAGGCGGGCGGCCCGGGCGTATGACTGGCAGAACTTTAGCAAGTACTCGAAATCGATCGTTTCGGGGTTATCCGATACCTGATGGTAGTTCTTCATCAACTCCTCATCAAACGCCTTGAACCCCTCTGAAAGCGTAGGCGCCGGAATACCTTTCGCCGCAAAGCTCACATTATCAGACCGGTCGAACAAGCCCTGCTCAGGAGCTGGATCGGCGAAAACAGACAAACCAAACTGAGCGGCTGCCTGCTCAATCTCGGCCTTTGCGCCAGTACGGTCGAGGCCAATCACCGAAATCAGCTTCGTGTCATTATAACCCGCCCCATCGATATTAAAGTTGAATACAGTCTGCTTCAGGGGCACAAGTGGATGCTCGGCATAATACCGGCTGCCTAGCATGCCCACTTCTTCGCCAATCAGCGCCACCACGATGACCGACCGTTTGGGGCGTTGGGCCATCAGCGTTTTCGAGGCGGCAATCAGCGCCACTGTACCCATGCCGTTGTCACGGGCACCATTATAAATAGTGTCGGCAGCGGTGACCGAACCCACACCTGCCTTACCTGTACCAATATGGTCATAATGGGCGGTAAGCAGCACATACTCCGATTTAAGGGTCGGGTCTGTGCCTTCGATAATTCCGGCCACGTTTGCTGTATTGAGCATCTGAGCCGCCCGGCCCGACGTGCGCACCATTACCGACTTATTATCTTTCAGGGTAGCTAACTGCCCTTTACCGTTATCGGCCCAAATGTGGAGCAGAGGCGCTTGTCCGGTTGCTTCAGCGGGCGGCGTACTGATCTGCTCACTGTTGAAATAGCGATTTGCAAACGTCCAGGGCGTAGCAGGTGAGGCAAACAACTCAATGATACCCAAGGCGCCCCGTTCGGCGGCCAGTTTACGCTTTTCAGTCATGGCCCCAATCAGATCACGGGGCGTTTTAGCTTCAGACGACCCTACCTGGGTGATCACAAATTTGCCTTTCACGTCTTTACCCGCATAGTCCTCCGCCGTGAGTCCATACCCAACGTACACGCTTGGGGCCGTCTGATTAGCCGCGCCGCCCGATACCACGACAAACTGCTTACCAACGGCCAGTGAATCGGCGCCAAACCGGATAGTTCCGGTGGCTGTTGGCTGGGTACGTTGCAGCGCCACGTTCTGATAATAGCTGCCATTATCACCGGCGGGTTTCAGACCCAATTGCCGAAACTGCTCGGCCAGGTAACGGGCGGAAATCTGGCTCCCGGGTGAGCCCGTACGGCGACCCTGTAGTTCATCCGACGCGATAAAGCGGAGGTGTGCTTCTAATTCGGCGCGGGTTAGTTGCGACTCTGGAATCGACACCGGAACGGCTGTTACAGTAGCTACAGCGCGTTTTCCGGGTTTCTGTGGCTGAGCATTACCAGCTGTTGTGGCGGCTACAAATGCGAAAGCGGTGGCCCCCATAAGAGACCACCGACCAACTGAATAAGTCATTGATGCGGAAACAAAAATTCCCATGTTATGCAACGCCGTTTGGGTTACTAACAGGGGAATTTGGGTGAAAAGAAGAATAAGATAAAATGGCGCTAAGTGCTGAGGGGCGAGGTGCCCGTTCAATCTTGTCCATTA
The DNA here is from genome assembly GCF_011742925.1 of Fibrivirga algicola. Taxonomy (GTDB): domain Bacteria; phylum Bacteroidota; class Bacteroidia; order Cytophagales; family Spirosomataceae; genus Fibrella; species Fibrella algicola. Next base: position 462,919 of record NZ_WAEL01000001.1, on the reverse strand, counting down.
ATGCCCGAAGTTCGAGCGTATCGAGGAAGAACCCCATCAATTCAGGTTCGGCCATTAGGGCCTCTTCAATCAGAAGGTTCTCCTCCTCGGAAGTTTCTTCGTAGACGTATCGGATGACGTCATCTTGGGTAAATGTTTTTGTCATAGCTTACAGGACGTTTGCTTAACTGCTTGCGCAGGTTTATAAGTGCATAACGCATACGTCCCAAAGCGGTGTTGATGCTGACTCCGGTTGCATCGGCGATCTCTTGGAAACTCATTTCCTCGTAGTGCCGCATAATAAGTACCTGGCGCTGTTGCTCCGGCAATCGCTGAATCAGCTCGCGCAGGTGCTCATGTGTCTCCCGCCGAATCTGCACGGCCTCCACGGAGTCCTCTGCAAATTCAAGTGTGTTGAACACATTGCTTCCGTCTTCAAACACTACGTTGGGGTAGCGTTTATCTCGCCGGAAATAGTCGATGGCCAGATTGTGAGCAATGCGGATAATCCAGGGAAGAAATTTGCCTTCTTCATTGTATCGCCCGGACTTAATGGTATCAACAGCCTTAATAAAGGTGTCCTGCATTAGATCCTCGGCAATATACTGATCCTTGACAATAAGATAGATGGTTGTATAAACCTTGTTCTTATGCCGTAAAACCAGCTTTTCGAAGGCTTTCTCACTACCACGGATGTACGACGAAATAAGCTCGCTGTCGTTAACCTGGGCTTTTTCCATTTCAGAAAGACAATTAGGTAACGTAGAGCGTTTAGTCGATAGTGTGTGTCCGGGTTAAGAATTGTGAGATGAGGCAGAATTTAATATCAAAGTAACAAATTATGCCGAAAACTTACAAGAGTTGCGTGTAACTTTTTGTAACGATAGTACAATACAGCACTAAATTAGTAAATATTCCTCTAAAACTATACCAAACTATACGTGAACTGTGAGTAAATGGATGCGTGGGGGCTCAATTTAATTGACAAAAAATCGTTGCGAGGGTTTAATTGAGAGCCGTAAACTACCTTCGCCCTCAAAAAACGAGGATTAAGCCACGTACTATGAAATTCGAAAAACACATCTTTGTCTGTACAAATCAGAAAGAAGCGCCCAAAAAATCGTGCGGCGCTGAACACGGCGCAGCCTTGCTCGACGCCTTCAAACAGGAAATTACTCAGCGGGGTTTACAAAAGCAGGTACGTGCTCAGCGAGCGGGCTGTTTAGACGCCTGTGCCTTTGGTCCAGCCTTAGTCATTTATCCAGAGGGCACTTACTATGGTAACGTGCAAGTAGGCGATATCGCTGAAATTGTAGAAAAGCATGTTGTCAACAATGAGGTAGTTGAGCGACTGGCGCTCGATTTCTAAGTTTGAGGCAGTAAAGTCAGGCTACCTCGTTGCGACAGGTCACACTGGAGACAACTTCCTGACTTTTACTGCCTTTACCTATTTTTATGTACAAGCACCTTTTTTTTGACCTCGATCATACCCTTTGGGATTTTGACCGCAACTCGTCGGAATCGATCACAGAAATTTACACAGCGCACCGCCTGAATGAGTTGGGCATTTCGTCGTCCGACGCCTTTGCCGAGACATTCATTACAGTGAACCGAAAGCTATGGCGCGATTACGACCTCGATTTGATCGGACATGAGTATATCCGGCAACATCGATTCCCGATGGTATTCAATGCATTGGGCATAGAAGACACCCAATGCTGCGCGGATCTGAACGCCGATTACCTGCGTCTACTCCCCCAGAAAGCGCACCTGACCGAGTCGGCCCGTGAGCTACTGGAGTACCTGCATGGTCGCTACCGGATGCACATCATCACCAACGGATTTGCCGAGATTCAGGCCGTGAAAATGGCGGCATCAGACATTGCGCATTTCTTTGAAGAAGTGATCACTACCCAGTCGGCGGATGCGAAGAAGCCGAACCCGCGTATTTTTGAGTATGCATTACAGGCTAGCGGCGCAACCGTTGCCGAAAGCCTGATGCTGGGTGACAATTACGAAGCCGATATTCTGGGCGCCAAAGCCGTTGGGCTGGATACAGTTTTCTATAACCCGAAAGGCGAACAGGTCGACGACCCGGCCACGTACGATATCCGCCACTGGAGCGAGTTGATGCGCATCTTGTAAGAAGCCCAAGCTAACGTTGCTGATGAGTTGGCAGTAAAGCCCGGTTGCAACGTCTTTCAACGGTATGAAAATTCTGTATGCCTTCCTGGTTACCCTACTGTCGGGTCCATTGCTTGCCCAGTCGGTCGATGTCTGTATATACGGAGGTACGTCGGCGGGGGTGATGGCGGCAGTGTCGGCTAAACGCTTGGGGAAGACAGTCCTGCTCGTTGAACCTGGCCGTCATCTGGGCGGCTTGTCGGCCGGTGGACTGGGCGCGACCGATATTGGTAATAAGTTTGCCGTGACGGGGCTGGCCCGCCATTTCTACCGGCGGATTGGGGCACACTATGGCCGGTTGGAACAATGGACGTTCGAGCCACACGTGGCCGAATCACTCTTCACAACGTACCTGCGGGAGGCTCGTATTACGCCGTTGCTTAGCTATCGCCTCCAGGCAGTGCGAAAAAAAGACGACCAGATTGTGTCAATCCGGCTAGAGCCCACAGCTAGTCGGAGCGGAAAGGGCGGCGATCTGAAAACGATTTACGCAAAGCAGTTTATCGATTGTAGCTATGAAGGCGACCTGATGGCCAAAGCGGGGGTTCATTACACCGTTGGGCGGGAAGCCAATAGCCAATACGGCGAAACCTGGAACGGCGTACAGCTACTTGATAAACACCAGTTTCCGGCGGGTGTCGACCCCTACAACGTGCCTGGCAAACCCGAAAGCGGACTGATATGGGGCGTATCGACCGAATCACTAGCCGCCAACGGTACCGGCGACCAGAAAATTCAGGCCTACAACTACCGTATGTGCCTGACCGACGACCCCGCGAATCGCCTTGCCATTACGCGCCCGGCTCGGTACGATTCCACCAAGTACGAACTGTTACTACGCCAGATTCAGCAGAAAACGCCCACCGAACTCACCTGGAACCTGATGCATTTTGTGGCGATGCCAAACCGCAAAACCGACATTAATAACTGCGGCGGTTTATCGACCGATATGATTGGTGCCAACTGGACGTACCCGGACGCGAGCTATGAAGAACGGGAGCAGATCATCCGGGCACATGAAGACTACACCAAAGGCTTCTTCTATTTCATTGGGCACGACCCCCGGATACCCAAACACCTGCGCGACGAGATGCTTCGTTGGGGCTACCCCAAAGACGAATACGTTGATAACGACCATTTTTCGCATCAGCTTTACATACGCGAAGCCCGACGGATGGTAGGCGCGTATGTGATGACGCAGGCCAACTGCGAAGGGAAAGCCACTGTTTCGGATGGAATCGGACTGGCAGCCTACACCATGGACTCACACAATTGCCAGCGCCTGGTAGTAACAGATGCTACGGGTAAGTTCATGGTGCGTAATGAGGGCGATGTGCAGGTGGGTGGATTTCCACCCTATCCCATCAGCTACCGGGCCTTAGTGCCTCAGGCGGGTCAAGCCCGTAATCTGCTTGTTCCAGTCTGCCTCTCAGCTACGCACATCGCCTACGGTTCTATCCGGATGGAGCCGGTATTTATGGTGCTGGGCCAAACAGCAGGGGCAGCAGCGGCGCAGGCCATTGAGGAGGGCGTGGCGGTACAACGGCTCGATGTGGCTCGTTTGCAACGTACTCTGCGCACCAACCCGCTACTGGATGGTAGCCGCCCCGAGCAACTGGTCGATAATGAGGACAGCACGCAGGTTAGCCGAAACGGAACCTGGCAAGTGCTCACCAAAGCCGGGCAGTATGGAAAAACTGCTTTTCTCAGCACCGACACGAAGGCTTCGGTAACGTATCGGCCCACTAATCTGAAGCCAGGCCGTTATCAGATTCACGTATATAATCCGGCTCGTCGGGGAGGCGGTGGCAATCCGGATCAGGTTGCTTACCAGACCGACAAGGCTACCGACGCGCAGGTACAGGTCTTCGATGGCACAGCAACTAAAAGTCTGTCTATCAACCAACAAGAACAAAACAATGACTGGATTAGCCTGGGTACGTACCTGATTGCTTCTGGCAAAACTCCGTCTGTGTCGTTTCGCGTCGGGGCCTCATCTGAGCCGGTCGTTGCCGATGCGGTGTTGTTTTTACCCATTCATTAACCAAATCAACAAACATGATTCTTCAACAAACAACGGCGCTGGTCACAGGTGGTGCGTCTGGCCTCGGCGAGGCAACCGTCCGGGCTTTTCACGCAGCAGGAGCCAACGTCATCATTGCCGACCTCAACCAGGATCGCGGCAACGCGCTGGTCACCGAACTGGGCGACCGGGTGCGTTTTGCTCTGACCAACGTAGCGAACGAATCGGATGTGCGGCAGGCCATTTCCCTGGCTACCGACACGTTTGGAGCCTTACACATTGTTGTCAACTGCGCCGGCATCGCCGAAGCCCGCAAGACCATCGGTAAGGTAAACGGCGAGTACGGTCCTCATTCGCTCGATGCCTTCCGAAAAACTATTGAGGTTAACCTGATCGGTACATTCAACGTAATCAGGCTGGCTGCTTTTGCCATGGAAGCGAACGTACCCAACGCCGACGGCGAACGGGGTGTGATCATCAATACAGCGTCGGTAGCGGCCTACGACGGGCAGATTGGTCAGGCTGCCTACTCGGCCTCGAAGGGTGGTATTGTTGGCATGACCCTCCCCATTGCCCGCGACTTGGCAAAATCAGGCATCCGGGTGATGACCATTGCACCGGGGCTGTTTGAAACGCCGTTGCTGGCTGGTTTGCCCGAGGAAGCCCGTATCTCGCTGGGACAGCAAGTCCCTTTCCCCTCGCGGCTTGGTCGCCCAGCGGAATATGGAATGTTGGCCAAAAGTATCGTCGAAAACCCCATGCTCAATGGCGAAGTTATCCGCCTCGACGGAGCCATTCGCATGGGGCCGAAATAAGTGGTTTGAGGTTTGTGGGCACGCTGTTGATCAACCAACTGGTGCGGTGCTATGGCAGCGCAACCACAAACCTCAAACGACAAACACCAAACACCAAACCAACCTACACTCCTCCCATTGCTTTCACGTACTGTGAGGGGGTCTGTCCGGTTACGTCCCGGAACTGGCGGTTAAAATTCGACATGGTGCGAAAGCCGCTTTCGTAACCAATCTGCGAGATAGACAAGTCACTGTTCAACAGTAATTTGCAGGCGTGGCCAATCCTGATCTCCGTTACAAAATCAACGAATGTTTTGTTGGTTCGCACCTTGAAGTACCGGCAAAATGCAGACGGAGTGAGCCCAGCTAGGTCGGCTACGGTGTCTAACTTGATGGCTTCGTGAAAATGCGTCAATACGTACGTATGCACGGCCTGCATGCGCCGGTACGCCTGAGACGAAGCACTGCCTTCGTCGGCGTCAGCGGGCTTCATAGGGTTACTGTAGTTGGCGCTTGTAATAAGCTGGGCATCAGTGGCATGGGCTAGGTCGTCGAGCAGAGCCAGGAAATCGAGCACCCGCCGAAACGTAGGCGCTTGTACAACCAGCTTTCTAAGCGCAACAATGGTTTGCTCATGGGTTTCTTCCACCCAGGTTAAGCCCTGACGCGAATTGTCGAGTAGCTGCCGGATGCGATTCATTTCCGGTTTATTGAAAAAATCGGTACCCAGGCAATCTTCGGTAAAATAAACGACCAGTCCGTGCGTCTGTAAACCAGAGTTAGGCACGAAATATTCCTGATCACTACGCCATAGATGGGGTAAATCGGGCCCGATCATAACCAGATCGCCAGGGGCAAAAGGGCGAATGGAATCACCTATAAAACGGGTACCGGTTCCCTCTTCAACCAGAAACAGTTGATAGTGCGGATGAAAATGCCAGTTTGGATCGAAGTGTGGCTCGATCAGGTCTCTAACAACGAACGAACCAATACCCGACTCAATGTCCTTTCGTAGGGCAGATTTCATAATTTAAACCTAAGAGTATGCATGAATTAACAGGATCGTAGCTTTTACTTCTGTGTAGTTGCAAAAATAAAGTCAATATTAGATAAAAGTAGGCCAACTACATAAATAGAACAAAGATAGCTTTGTAGAAATATTTCCTGAATCAGTAGTACGAACCTTATAACCAACTACGTATGAATCGGCTTGGCATGAACCTGTTTACCTGGACGATGACCATGGATGAGGACCTTTCGGGTACGCTGGCGTATCTGAAGCAAACAGGTTTTGACTTTGTGGAAATGCCAGTCGGTACTACACCCGGTGAATCGCCCAATCTGGCAAAGTGGCAACGGCTTGGCCGACAGGCATCGGCCCTGGGACTCGATGTGCAAACCTGTTCATTGCTGCCGCCTGCACTGACTCTGCTCAGTCCCGACGCGGCTGTCCGGAAAGCGGGCGTAACGTACCTAAAGCAGATCGTTGATTGCTCGGCGGCGGCCGAATCATCAATTTTGATGGGACCGTTTTTCGCAGGTTTCAAACTTTTTTCCGGGAAGCCCGCTACGGCCGACGAGTGGGCCTGGTCGGTAGAAAGCATGTATGCCATTGCTGAGCATGCTCAGACACGAGGTGTTATGCTAGCTATCGAATCGCTCAACCGATTTGAGACGTACCTGCTCACCTGCGCCGACGACACCCGGCGCTACATTGAAGCCGTAGACCATCCCTATTGCCGTGCGGCTTTCGATAGCTTCCACGCCAACATTGAGGAAAAAAATGTGGCCGATGCCATCCGAACTCTGGCTCCCTACTTGGTACACGTGCAGCTTTCAGAAAACGACCGGTCGACACCCGGACAAGGGCAGGTAAACTTTACCAACATACTTCAGACATTAGCCGATGTCGATTATTCCGGTCCGCTGGCGATTGAAGCGTTTGGCGTTAATCCACCCGAACTGGCTGCTGCCACCCATATTTTCCGGCCTATGTTCACGTCGCCCGAGCAACTGGCCAGAGACGGCTACGCGTATTTGACCGACGTACTGAAAAACAAACTAAAACACAGAATCGCGGTAAGCACAGCGGTTTAAGAAAACGCATCTGCTTTTGCACCATGCTGACGGACAACTCTACGTTTAACTCCTTTTTTACACTTTTATAATGATTAACATCGCCATTGTAGGCCTGGGATTTGGGGCCGAGTTTATTCCAATTTATCAGCGCCACCCGTTGGCCAATATGTATGCCATTTGCCAGCGAAACGTTGAGAGTCTGAACAAAATCGGCGATGCCTACGGGATTGACGTGCGGTATAGTAGCTATGACGAACTATTGGCCGATCCCAACGTCGACGCCGTGCATATCAACTCACCCATTCCGAACCACGCTGAGCAAAGCCTGAAAGCCCTGCGTGCGGGTAAACATGTAGCCTGCACCGTTCCGATGGCTACCACCGTTGACGAGTGTAAGGAAATCGTGCGGGTAACGCGTGAAACCGGCATGAAATACATGATGATGGAGACTGTGGTCTATGCCCGCGAGTTTCTGTTTGTCAAAGAAATGTATGAGAAAGGCGAATTGGGTAAGGTGCAGTTTCTGAAAGCCAGCCACCAGCAGGATATGGATGGCTGGCCCGATTACTGGCCGGGCCTCCCTCCTATGCACTACGCCACCCACTGCGTTGGTCCCGTTGCGGGTCTGCTCCGTCTGGAAGCCGACTACGTTTCCTGCTTTGGTTCAGGCACGATCCGCCCCGAGCTAGCGGCTATTCACAATTCGCCATTTGCCGTCGAGTCGGCGCACATCAAGTTCAAAAACAGCGACTTGTCAGCTTATGTGTACCGGTCGCTATTCGACGTTGCCCGTCAGTACCGCGAAAGCTTCGAGGTGTATGGCGATAAGAAGTCGTTTGAGTGGCAACTGATCGAAGACGAGCAGCCAGTAATTCATACGGCGAAGAAGCCAGAACCTGAAATTCCGGAGAAAGTAACCGTGCCCGACTACGCACACCTGCTGCCAGCCGAAATTCAGCGTTTTACCACAAAAGGTGTATACGATGCCGACGAAACGCAACACCTCTCGTTTACGCAGGGTGGTGGGCACGGCGGCTCGCACCCCCACATGGTACACGAATTCCTGACGGCCCTCACCGACGATCGCGATCCATTCCCGAACGCGGCTCAATCGGCCAACTGGACAAGCGTTGGCATTCTGGCCCACGAGTCGGCCATGCGGGGTGGTGAGATAATGAAATTACCTGACTTTGAGTGATATATGCCGGGTATTGGCCCAGAGACACTGAGTTAGAGCAGGCAAACAGCCTCGTAACCAGTGTCTATACCTTTAGTAGGCAATACCCCAACCCAACTGACCCAGTCAACTTGAAAAACGATGTATAGCTCATGGCTTTCTCACTAAACCGATCATTGCTGGTAACCGCGCTCACAACGCTGGTACTGGCAAACTGCACCCGTACTCCTTCCAGGGTTGTGAAGGAGATGGACGGTAATTCAACAACCAGTTCCCTGTCTTCGTCGGCGCGGAAGAGTGGCCCACGCCGCACGGAAATTCTGTTTCTGGGCGACAACGGCCACCACAAACCCATCGAACGGGTTCCGCAGTTGATGGCGGCGTTAGGAAGCAAGGGCATCAACATCACGTATACCGACAAGCTGGCCGACCTCAACGCCGACAATCTGGCGAAGTACGATGGCTTGTTGATCTACGCGAACTGGGACACCATTCCAAAGCCACAGGAGCGCGCCCTGCTCGACTATGTGGCGGCCGGTCATGGCGTTATACCGGTTCACTGCGCTTCTTATTGTTTCCGGAATTCACCCGAGTACGTCGACAAGGTAGTTGGCGGGCAGTTCTGGCGGCACCGGATGGATACGATCCAGACCCGGTTTACGCAGCCGAACAACGCACTGACAAACGGTTTGGCTTCGTTCAAAGCGTTTGACGAAACGTACCTGCACACGCACCTTCAGGCCGACAACAACGTGCTGGCCGTTCGCGAAATCAAGGCCGATCAGGCAAAAGACAAGCCAGGCGTTACCGAAGAACCTTACACCTGGACACGTACCTACGGAAAAGGCCGCGTATTCTACACCGCCTACGGACATGACGAACGTACCTGGGGACAGCCTGCTTTTCAAGAGTTGCTGGAACGCGGCATTCTGTGGGCAGTAGGCGATGTAGTGAAAAAGCAGCACGACGACCTGAAGCCACAGGCGTTTGCGTACAAGGCGGCTAACCTGCCAAACTACGAAAAGCGCCCTGGCGAGCAAATGGAGCAACTGCCCCTGTCGCCTGAAGAATCGATGAAGCACATTCAGGTGCCGGTCGATTTTACGATGAACCTGTTCGCGCACGAGCCTAACGTGATGCACCCGATTGCCATGACCTGGGATGATCGCGGCCGGCTCTATGTCCTGATTACCAAGGATTACCCCAACGAGCGTAAACCCGAAGGTGGCTCCGATTCGATTGTGATCTGCGAAGACACCGATGGCGACGGCAAAGCGGATAAGTTTACCAACTTCGCCGACGGCCTGAGCATCCCAACGGGTATGGCCTTTGCCAATGGCGGGCTGGTGGTGTCGCAGGCACCGCATATGCTGTATCTACGTGATACCAACGGCGACGATAAAGCCGATGAAAAGAAGATTCTGTTCACAGGCTTCGGTACGTTTGACACCCACGCCGGACCAAGCAACCTGCACTATGGTTTCGATAACTGGGTATGGGGTAGCGTAGGCTATTCAGGTTTCAAAGGCGTGGTGGGCAACAATCCAGACACGCTTCGGTTCAGCCAGGGCTTTTTCCGCTTTAAGCCTGACGGTTCACAGCTCGAGTACATGACTAACACCTCAAACAATACTTGGGGACTTGGTTTCGACGAAACGGGCAACGTATTTGGCTCTACCGCCAACAACAGCCACGGCTGGTATATGGCCATTCCAAACAAATCGTTCAATGCCCGTCCAGGTACGATGCTTGGCGGTCGCAGCACCGATACCCACAAGGATATGAAGCCTATTACCGAGCGGGTACGTCAGGTAGACGTATTTGGCGGCTTTACGGCAGCGGCGGGTCACAACCTGTACACCGCTCGGGCGTTCCCAAAAGAATACTGGAACCAGGTAGCCTTTGTTAGTGAGCCAACCGGCCACATTGTTCACCAGAACCGAATGGTGAAACAGGGTTCTGACTTCTCAGATGCCGAAACCGGTGCGGGTAGCTTCAACCTGATGGCTGGTGCCGACGAGTGGTTCGCCCCCGTATTTGCCGAAGTAGGACCAGACGGCGCTGTTTGGGTAGCCGACTGGTATAGCTACATCATCCAGCATAACCCAGTGCCACAAGGGTTCAAGAATGGATCTGGCAACGCCTACGAAACACCTCTTCGTGACTTTACGCATGGCCGTATTTACCGGGTTGGGTATAGCAAAGCACCTACCTACACGGCTCCCAAGCTGGATCGGAACAACCCGGCCAGCCTGGTATCTGCGTTGAAAAATACGAATCAGTTCTGGCGCATGCACGCACAACGTATGTTGGTTGAGCGTGGTAATAAAGATGTGGCGCCTCAGCTTTGGGCCATTGTAAATGATCCGTCCGTCGACGAGATCGGTATCAATGCCCCAGCTGTTCACGCGCTATGGACGCTCCACGGACTAGGTGCTATTTCGCCCAATGAACTGGAGAAAGCTTTGAAACACCCTTGCGCCGGTGTGCGTAAAACAGCGGTTCAGGTTATGCCCCGTACCAGCGCAGGAACAACGACGCTGTTGGCACAACGGGCTTTGTATGATGCAGAGCCACTTGTTGTGCTGAACAGTTTGCTTGCCCTGAGCGAAGCACCGGCCAGCCCGGCAACCGACGAAGCCGTATTGACCCGTCTGCGCGAGACAAAAGGAAACGATGACCGGTGGCTTCCCGATGCGTTTGCCTGTGCGTTTAACAGCAACAATGCCCGCCTGCTCCATCAGTGGCTTGGTTCGATCAGCAAGCCTGCTGCAACGGGTGCCGCTTCTGGTGCCACAGCCAGTATGCATGCCGGTATGGACCATAGCCAGCATGGACCAATGGCCAGCACAGCCGCGCCCGTAGAGCAACCAGCTACTCAGCCAACGGCGGCAGCTACGTTACGCAAAGTGAATGGCATTGATCTGATGGTGAGCAAAGTAGTAACAGAACCGCTACGGCCTACTGTTCGGGAACCAGCCCGTACGACTATTTATATCACCAACCAGGGTACTGAAGCGCTGCCAAAAGGTACAATCGTCCCGCTGAACATTCGCTTCGAGGGTAGCAATGCAGCTACCGCCGGACCCAAGGTCGATTTCATCAGCCGTACGTTCAATGCGGGTATTGCGCCGGGCGAAACAGTAGCCATTACCCGGACTAACAATGGTCCCTGGGTTGGAGATCTGTCTGTAATGGGCGAAAAAGCCGGTGACTACAACCTCGTGATCAGCATTGACAAAGATGTTACGTTTACGGATGCTGACCGTCGGAACAATAACCACACGGCCAAAATTACGTTCCGGGCTCCAGCTCAGCTGCGCACGGTAGCGCTGGAACGGGCCGCCCGCGCCTACGCCTCAACCGCCACGCCCGATTCGATGGTGATGATGTTGCAGAAAGCAACGAAACTCGACAACGACGAAGCAACGGCCCTGGTGAAAGGCTTATCAGACGGGTACCCCTTCATGCGTCGGCAACGGCCTGGCGATGGCCAGCAGCCACAGCCAGTTCTGGGTAAAAACCAGCAGACCCTGCTGGCCAGCATCAACACCAGTCTCCCAGAAGATGCCCGTCCGCGCCTGAATCGCCTGCTTGAAGCCTGGGGTATGCGTGACCCCAACGCCGACATGGACCCCGACGCGCTGGTGATTCAGATGAAGACAGTGCGTGAAGAGATGCGCTTCGACAAAAAAACCTTTAGCGTACCAGCTGGTAAAACGGTAATCATAGTGTTGGAAAACCCCGACGCGATGCAGCATAACCTGGTGGTTGGCAAGCCTAAATCAACTGATCGGATTGGTAAACTGGCCGATGCCATGATTACAGCCAAAGACGGTGCTGAGAAAAACTACGTACCTGAGTCATCGGATATTCTGGCCGCTACGGCCCTGGTGAATCCGAATCAGACGGTGCGGTTGCGGTTCAAAGCTCCCGATCAGCCTGGCGATTACCCATATCTGTGTACATTCCCCGGTCACTGGCGTATCATGAACGGCGTCATGACGGTAACAGCAGCGCCTAAAGCAGCGGCAGCAGCTAAGTAATAAGCAGTAGATACCAGTAACAGGAAACGGTTATCGGGTAGCAGATTTGGTCCAGCGCTATATGGACCATTCCGTTACCCGATAACCGTTTCCTTATTAGTAGTAACCGGTTTCCCACTGGCTCAGATAAGCCAACTGTATGTAGCTACACTGGTTCTACAGGTTGAGTATACAAACCCCTACTCAATAACGTTATGCCTTATATTCAAACGAATGACACCCGTTTTGGTGAGCCTGTAAACCTGTTTGTTCAGGACGTAGCTGGTCCATCTTCGACTTCATCATCTACTCCTTCCTCGTTCACGAGCGGAACTACTCAGCCAACCATCGTTTTTATCCACGGGTGGCCATTGAGCCACGAAATGTGGGAAAGCCAGGTCGCCTATTTCGCCGATCGCGGTTACCGTTGCGTAGCCTATGACCGTCGTGGCTTCGGTAAATCATCGAAACCCTGGGGTGGTTATGACTACGATACATTTGCAGATGACCTGAAAGCCGTTATCGATGAACTGAACCTCAACAATGTCGTACTGGTCGGTTTCTCAATGGGTGGCGGTGAAGTAGCCCGTTATTTCAGCCGTCATGGTGGTGCCAACGTAAGCAAAGCTGTTTTGGTTAGTGCCGTTACTCCTTATATGCTGCAGACCGATGATAATCCGGATGGCGTACCTCAAGATACGTTTGATTCGATGACCGAAGACATGAAAAAAGATCGGTACGCCTTCCTGGAAACCTTCGCTAAACAGTTCTACGGAGTTGGTCTGATGAGCCACCCGGTGAGCCAGGCCCATCTGAACCACGATTTCCTACTGGCATCACTGGCTTCGCCAAAAGCTACACTTGATGCGGCAGGTGCGTTTGCCACCACTGACTTCCGTGATGAGATGCGGACAATTACAGTGCCTACGCTCATCATTCACGGTGATGCCGACAAAACTGTCCCCATTGAGTCATCGGGTGAGAAGTCGCACGAGTTACTGCCTCAGGCAGAGTACAGAGTATATGAAGGGGCTCCACACGGACTTTTCGTGACAGACAGAGATCAACTCAATCAGGACCTCCTGAGTTTTGTAGAAGAAGGAAGCTATAAAGATCAAACCCAGCCTTCGTCGGCGGTGACTTACTAACCCAGTAAGGCCACAAATAAGATCGGGGTACGTAGCGAACAACTGATTGCTACGTACCCCGATCTTATTTGTGAACTATACGGCTACGTTCTTGTCTCTGCTAGATGGATTGTAGGAGCCATTGACGTTTTGGGACAACGGATTTTAAACTCGCTGCCTTTCCCTACTTCGCTTACCAGTTCAAGATGCCAGGCATGCGCTTCAACGATGCGTTGAACGTAACTTAACCCGAGGCCAAATCCTTTTACACTCCCCTGATTATTTTCGCTGACTCGATAAAACGGCTTGAAAACCTTACGCTGTAAATGCTTGGGAATGCCCAGCCCCCTATCAATCACCGCTACCATCAGACACGATCGATCACCTTCTGTCTGAATAATTAGTTCGGGCTCACCCGGACTGTACTTTACGGCGTTATCAAGCAGGTTGTGCAATACATTCGTGAGATGCAGTCTGTCGGCCATCAGGATCGGCTGCGTTGCCTGTAACCGAAGCTTCAGATAAGGGCCATGTCGCTCGGCAATCGATTTAATCAGTTCATGCAGATTTACGGCATCGACGTTTATCGCCAGTCGATCCCGGTCGGCACGCGCCAAACTCAGCATGACATCAACCTGTTGTTGTAGCCGCTGTGTTTCTTCCTGAATAATATGGATATACTTATCGGTACGCTCCTGCGAGGAACGGCCAAAAGGCGTAGCCAGAATATCAGCAGCCATCTTGATTGCTGAGATAGGCGTCTGAAATTCGTGAACAATCGTATCAAGCACCTCTTTGTGCACATACGGCATATTGTGCTCACGGGAATGCCGCCATATCAGGAAGCAAACTGTGAGCAGCAAAGCTGCTGAAGCTGCCCATACGTACCAACCTAGCCGATCAATTTCGGTGCTAAACCAAGTTGACAGCCCAAAAGCGGCAATAATAAGCAGGCCATAGTACCAGTTACGCAAAACATACGTAGCTATATTGTTCATAGGCGACCAGATTCAGGTACGGTGGTTACATAGCCCAGCCAGGCTAAACAGTAGGGCTATAGACGTAAAGTTATAAGTTTCCGTCACAAACAAGCAGTCATATTGTGTTATTAATAAAAGAAGCCCGGCAATGCGGGCTACTAATAATATACTTTACTTATAGGTTAGCCTATTAAGATTTAAGATACAGCCTCTTCCGCTGAAGGATCAGGTTCAGCAGTTGCAGGCTTACTGGTACTGGCTGGCGCAGGTTTGCGCGTGGGCGATGCGGTTGGGGCTTTGGGCCGGGCAGGTGCCTTAGGCTTGGTAGGAGTTGCTACAGGGGTAGCTGGGGGCATGGGCACTGCCTTGAGGGATGGCGTGGGCTCGGTCGCTGCTTTTTTCTCCTTCTTTGCTTTCGCCCGAACAGCGTTCTTCTCTGCTTTAGCAGCGTTCTTGATTGCCTTTTTCGCGTCTTTATGCGCTTTTTTCTCTTCTTTCTTCGCTGCTTTCTCTGTTAACTTGGCAAGTTGCTTCGATTCTTTCTCGGTAAGCTTGCTCAATCGCTTCGCCAACTTCTCAGCGGCCTTCTCGATCGCCTTTTTTATTTTTTTAGTAGCCTCTCCCGCTTCAGCTACTTTTGTTTCAACAGCAACGACGATATCGGCTGCCAAGGCCTTTGTTGGGCTTTGTTTCTTGTTACTTTTTGTCATGATCATGTAAAGGAAAATCCCTAACTAGCTACACACTGTAGGTGTCAAATAAAAGCTTAGCATTACGTCTTTGTTATCTTGTTGACGAAGTCATAGCAGATAACTCCTGCCGTAACGGCTATGTTCAAGGAATGTTTGGTGCCAAATTGAGGAATTTCCACGACATAATCTGCCTGTTCTACTACACTATTGCGAACGCCCATCACTTCATTGCCAAATACAAAGGCATATTTTGTGCCATGATTTGGCACAAAATCAGGTAGTGGGACGCTACCTGCTGCCTGCTCAACGGCCACAATCACATAGCCACGTAGCTGTAAATCAGCCACTAATGCGTCGATATCAGGCGCATGCTGCCACGAGACCGATTCGGTTGCGCCAATTGCGGTCTTGGTAATATCACGATGTGGTGGCGTACCGGTTATGCCGCATAAATAGAGTATATCTACCCTAAATGCATCGGCCGTTCTGAACACAGAACCTACATTGTTCAAGCTTCTGATATCGTCGAGCAACAGGCAATACGGGAACTTCTCGGCAGCTTTAAAATCATCGACCGATAACCGGTTCAACTCCTCAAGGCTAAGTTTGCGTGGGGTATTCATAAGGGCAAAGTAACAACAGATACCTACAGCATACGGTTATCAAGTGTAATCTGCCGGGTAGGACCTGTGCCTGAGGGTCGTCCACTGTTTTCATAAAAGCTTCCTTTACCGGCTCAAATTGGTTAAATTTGTTTAAACTACTGTAGCCAATTTTAGTGAAGACAATTACGCCCAGCAAGCCTCAAAAACCCGCCAAAGAAACACCGCTCAACAAGCAGTTCAATCAGGTAAAAGCCAAGTATCCCGGTGCGCTGCTCCTGTTTCGGGTGGGCGATTTCTACGAAACATTTGGGGAAGATGCCGTAAAAGCCAGTCGTATTCTGGGTATTACGCTCACCAAGCGCAACAACGGCGGGTCGAACGAAGAGCTGGCTGGTTTTCCGCACCACTCGCTGGACACGCACCTCCCCAAACTGGTTCGGGCAGGCGAACGCGTAGCCATTTGTGATCAGCTTGAAGACCCGGCTATGGCCAAAGGCATTGTGAAGCGGGGCGTTACTGAACTGGTGACGCCGGGGGTCTCCTTCAACGATAATGTGCTCGATACCCGGCGAAACAATTACCTCGCCGCCGTTCATTTCGGTAAGGGAGTCGACGAGTTCGGTATTTCTTTCCTCGATATTTCAACAGGTGAATTTCTGGCTTCACAGGGAAACGCGGCCTACATCGACAAGCTACTTCAAAGCTTTAATCCCGCCGAAGTACTGTATTGCAAACGCAACCGGGCCGAGTTCGGCACGCTCTTCGGCGACAAATTTCATACGTTTACGCTCGAAGACTGGGCATTCACCTACGACTTTGGTTACAATTACCTGCGTCAGCATTTTCAGACGACGTCGCTCAAGGGATTCGGTATTGATGGCCTGCCCGACGGCATCATTGCGGCCGGTGTTATTCTGCATTACCTCAACGAAACCGAACATAAGGATCTCCAGCACATTCAGCGTGTGACCCGGCTGGAGGAAGACAGGTACGTCTGGCTCGACCGCTTCACGATCCGTAACCTCGAACTCGTGGCGGCCCAGCAGGAAGGTGGTATTCCGCTGATCCAGATCCTCGACCAGACGGTAACGCCAATGGGTGCGCGTCTGCTGCGCAAGTGGCTGATGCTGCCCCTGAAAGACCGCGCCCTAATCGATGAACGACTCAATCTGGTAGCTTTGCTCCATCAAGACGACGACCTGCTCGACGCCATGCTGACGCACCTTAAACAGATCGGCGACCTGGAACGACTGGTCTCTAAAGTAGCCGTGCGGCGGATAAGCCCACGTGAAATGGTACAGCTAAAGCGATCGTTGCAGCATGTACTGCCCATTAAGGAAATGCTGATTACGGCACTAAGTCAGCATACTGATTCGTCGGGGCGGGATGCCGGCCCGCTGAAAAAGTACGCCGATCAACTAAATCCCCTCTCTTTCCTGCTCGACCGGATCGAAGCCGAACTACGCGATGACCCACCGGTGCTCTCTAACCAGGGCAATATGATCCGGACGGGTATCAATGAAGAACTCGACGAACTGCATAAGCTGGCTTACTCGGGAAAGGAATACCTGTTGCAGCTGCAGGATCGAGAGGTACAGCGTACGGGTATCACGTCGCTGAAGATTGCCTATAATAAGGTTTTCGGCTATTACCTGGAAGTAACCAACGCCCACAAAAACCGCGTTCCCGACGACTGGATTCGTAAACAGACGCTGGTGAATGCAGAACGATACATCACGCCCGAACTGAAGGTCTACGAAGAAAAGATCCTGAACGCGGAAGACCAGATTTTCAGTATTGAATCGCGGATGTTTGGCGAATTGGTAGCCGCTACGGGTGAATATGTGGCAGCCATTCAGCAGAATGCCCGCGCGATTTCAGTGCTCGACGTACTCTCTTCGTTTGCCAAAGTAGCGGTGAAAAACAAGTACGTCCGGCCCGTCTTGAACGACGGTAAAGCCCTGACGATCAAAGATGGCCGCCACCCGGTGATCGAACAGCAGTTACCACCCGGTGAACCCTACGTACCCAATGATGTGCATCTGGATGATGAAACCCAGCAGATCATTGTCATTACCGGCCCCAACATGGCGGGTAAGTCGGCCTTACTGCGACAGGTAGCCCTTATCGTGCTTATGGCACAGGCGGGCAGCTTTGTACCCGCTTCGTCAGCTGAGTTGGGTATTGTCGACAAGATTTTCACGCGGGTAGGTGCCAGCGATAACCTGTCGCGGGGCGAAAGTACGTTTATGGTCGAAATGACCGAAACGGCCAGTATCCTGAATAACCTCAGCGAGCGCAGCCTGGTGCTGATGGACGAGATCGGTCGCGGCACCAGCACCTACGATGGCGTCTCCATTGCCTGGGCCATTACCGAATACATGCATAACACGGACTGTCGCCCCAAAACGCTATTTGCTACCCACTACCACGAACTGAACGACCTGGCCGCCGATCTGCCCCGCATCCGGAATTATAATGTAGCGGTGAAAGAAGTGGGCAACAAGGTCATTTTCCTGCGTAAGCTGAAAGAAGGGGGCTCCGAACACTCGTTTGGTATTCACGTAGCGCAGATGGCGGGTATGCCCGGTAATGTCGTAAAACGGGCCGCCCAGATCCTGACCCAATTAGAGGCGTCGCACCAGCGCGAGGGCAATAAAGAGGCCATTCGTGAGGCGGGCCCGGGCAACGAGCGTGAGTTGGCACTCCGTATTATTGAAGCAGGTGACCCTAAGTCAGAGGCAATCAAAGACAAGCTCCGTACCATTGACGTGAACCGACTCACCCCGATCGAAGCATTACTGAAACTGAACGAGTTACTGAAGATGCTGGAGTAGCAAGCACTTGTAAACCAGTCGGTGTCTACGCTCGATTTACAAACAATCGTGAGTAATCCTACGTTGAATATAGGGTTGAATTACTAGTTGGTTAAACCTTGAGAACAGCATTCTGTCCAAGGTGAAACAATGTTTATTCACGCTTTAAAAACAACTTGTAGAGATGAAAACTCAACGCAATACTGCCTTAGCACTGCTACTGGCCATTTTTATTAGTTCGTTTGCTGATGCACAGAGTGTTTTCAAACGCAAATGGAGCCCCCAGGCTAAAGGCACCGCCATTGGTGCCGGTGTGGGTGGCGTCGCCGGGGCGATTATTCACAAACGCGACCGTAAAGTAGGTACGGGGGTAGGCTTAGCCGTTGGTGCCGCTGCTGGTTATGGCGTAGGTAAAGTGATCGACAATCGTCACAAAAAAGCAGCTGCGGCTGCGCGTGCTGCCGAAAATCGGGAATTTGCTGCCCGCACGGCCCGTAACGATGATAACCGCGAGCTACGCTCAGGTACGTCGAACCGCAAATCGAGTGTGGGTGCTGCTGCGCCCGTTGCGGCTGCGGGTGCCGTTGGCGCTGCTGCCCTAGCGCAGAACTCATTGCTGGCTGCCCCTGAACCCGTCACGATCCCGCTGGTCCGGAACGGCTATCTGCTAAACACAGCCTATGGGGAACCAAACACGGCTTACCCAACCTCAGAGTACCGTCGTAAAAGCTGGTAACCAGCCGATTGATAGCAAACCAACAAGTCTTTCAATGAGACTTGTTGGTACTTTATCCACAATATAAACACCATTTCCTATGAAGACGATCATCCAACTTTTCGCGCTTACACTTCTATTTGCTTCGTGCAAGAAAGGGAGCGAACCTGCACAGGTAGAAGCGTTGAATCAGCAATTTATTCAGGCCTGGAACAATAAGGAAACTGATAAGGTAGTTGGCCTGCTCGACGATAACGTCCAGTTTTTACAGGGAGAAACCCGGTTTACGGGCAAATCTGAAGTAGCCGAAAAATGGGTTCGGGCAACTTTACCAACGATTAGCAACCTGAAAACCAGCACGATCAGTACGGCGGCCGATAGTAAGATAGCTTACGAAGCAGGTACGTTCTCGGTTGATGTGCTGCCCGAAGCGCCAGGCGAACCCCGTGGCGTAGGAGAAGGAAATTTTATGCTTCTCTGGAAGAAAGGCGAAGATGAGAGCTGGAAATTAAGCTACGCTCAACTCGAAGGATTGCCCGTTCAGGCAAGACAATAAGGTTGAACTGACCTATACGGCAATGGCCCCCAATCAGAAACATACTTGATTTCTGATTGGGGGCCATTGCTATGATTGCTTGGGCGAATCAAGGTGCAGGTAATTCTATACGCCTGACAAAAAAGCCGTGTAATCAGTTGGCCGTGAGAGCATTTCCTTATAAACAAGTACCCGAAACAAGTAGTATCTGGTTTCGCGGGGTAAGGCTAACTGGTAATAATCCCGGCTGGCCTGTTTTTGCAATTGCCGTTTCACGTACCCAGGCCCCACGTTGTAGGCCGCGGCAACCAACGACCAGGACCCAAATTGAGTGTATAGCTTCCGCAGGTATTTGCAGGCAGCCACGGTCGCTTTCTGGGCGTTGAAACGTTCGTCACGTTTTCCACCAACTTTCAGGCCTAATTCCCGAGCAGTAGCAGGCATCAACTGCCAATATCCGCCTGCTCCCTTCGGCGACACTGCATGTGGGCTCAATCCACTTTCAGCCAGCGGTATATACCGAAAATCGGCAGGTATATCGTAGGCTGCCAACGTAGAATCAACCATTGGGAAAAAGGCATTAGCCCGTTTCTGCAAGGCGTCTATCTTAGGCGACTGTGGCCGGAACAACGTGAAGACGTGTTTCCAGCGCGAGACAACGTCAGCCTGATCGAATGGCATCGATTCACCACAAAAATTGACATCCAGAAGTGGAAAGTCGGTTTCGATAGGCAGCAGGCTGCTTCCATCTGGCCACGCAGGGCCGGTTAACGTAGTAGCTGGGTTATTAACAACCAGTAAGCTGGGTTGATCCCGGGTGTTTTCTTTAGGCGCAACAGGCGCAGTGGTGATGTTCGTGGCTGCCACGGCAGCGGGCCGGGCAAATGCCATCAGCAAGGAAAAACCAACTCGTTTAATCAAAACATACTCTACTTGGTGAATAGACATAACGCGTCACCAAGTAGAAATAGTGCCCTGCACGAATTTAGATTCCCTGTTCGTCCTTCATAGTCAGCGTAATACGCTCGATATAGAACCGAAAACCGGCAAAAGCAACCAGAAAAATACCTGCGATCCAGGCACCACCACCCCAACTTGCATACACCCATTTTCCTTGCTGATAGGCTTCCATAGCTGCTAAAACCATCAAAGCAATACCGAGCGTCATCAGCAAGGCATTCACTACAGCCCGATTATACGCCTTTCGCAGATCGTAAGCACCATAACTCTTATTTCGATTGGCAAAGACAATTTCATCAAGATCCAGCTCATTCAGCGTTTCATCTGACGTGACCAGGGCGTTGGCGTGCTTCTCGCGCAGGTATTGTACGGGATTGTATTCTGCTTCAAGGTGCACTTTATCGAGGGCAGCCTCATACGGCAGCCCTATCCACATAAAATGCTCCACTTCCTGACCAAACAGAGGCAGTAGAGACGCAGCTTGCGAAGGCGTAGCACCCGACTTATACAGGTGAGTACGAAGGTTATCTATCTGGGCAGGAGAAAGTGTTTTCATAGCGTTCGACAAGGGTTTATCAGCTATTTTTTCTTTGATAACGAAACAGCCTTTATTCCATACACAACGGTCAATAAATTAACCAAATAATTCATTAACGCACTCACAGATACTCTTTGCGGCGTTGTCTGCTTTAGTAGTGTAGCAGTACATCAGCCAGGGTGTTTATATCCTCGGGCTGGTGATAGGCACTAATAACGACCCGTGTATTGGCTTTATCGGCGGCGGTAGGATAAGCGAATGAATAGACGAAAATACCCTTTTTGAGCAGATAAGGCGCTAATTCGTCACGATCAGTGTAAAAAACCGGGTATCCTGCTGCTTGTCTAAACAGGCCGGTGCTACTAAGCCGCTCCTGAGCCTGTGCTACATTGCTGGTCAATTGCGTGTATGCTTCGGCATATAGCGCGTCGGCACTCAGGTATGCGTGCGCATAGGCAGGGGGCATGGGCGAACACGCACCGAAATAAGCTGTTTGTCGTAAGCTGGCCAACGTATCCGCATCGCTAAAAACAACCCCGGCCGGTAAACCCATTGCTTTGGCAAGAGAAGCCGTAACAATCAGCCGCACCTGCGGGTGGTGCTGAAGTTTAGCGGTCAACTGCGTCCAGATGCCCCGGCCACCATTCAACACGCCTATCCCGTGCGAATCATCGACTACCAGATAGCAGGGTTGGTTGGCAGGCAACGTAGTCAACCAGTCGAACGAGTATGTTTCTGACCGGATGGCATCGACCGAATTGGAGAGAATATAGGCTGGGCAGCGAGTTTTGTTCTCGCCAGCCGACCAATTCACAGATGCCGTCAGCAAGGGGTGCCATAATGCCGGGTGGGTTCCGAGAGCTTGATAGCCAGCGGCATTTGGGCCAACTCTGCCAGCCAGCCAATCGACAACGACCTGCCCGGCCAGCATACCCGACGACACCGTCAGCGCAGCCGGTGCTCCTACCGATTTGGCTAATTTCGCCTCGGCCTCAGCAAACACCTGTAATTGTAGATTTCCGTTTCGCGACGACCCAAACTGGAGGCCATAGCGCGACACCCCTTCGGCTAGTAATTCCTGCATAGCCCGATTCTGGGCCATACCGAGATACGAGGTTCCCGAGAAAAAAAGGTATTCGCGCCCTTCATGCCGGATAGTCCGGCCAGGCAACTGATCGACTGTAACGAATTGATTCACAAACGCTGTCTATTACTGTCTCAACTTTACTTTGCTGTTAGCCTACCAAGGCCGCACCCGTCCCATTTTCGGCAGCGTAACGTACCTGACCGTAGTCGAAAGTAACGCCGGTGGCAGGGTCATTCGTAATGAGTAGGGAGCCGTCCATATCTACGTAATCAAGTAAGGGTAGCAAATGCGCGATGGCCGAAATCCCCACACTCGATTCGGTCATGCACCCAACCATCACGCGTAACTCCCGTTGCCGGGCGTCAGCAATCATGCGCCGGGCTGGAGTGAGACCGCCACACTTGGTTAATTTAATGTTGATACCGTGGAAATAATCGGCACATCGGGCCACGTCCGCCTCCGTAATACAGCTTTCATCGGCCATGATTGGCAGTGGGCTGTCGGCGCGCAGCCGGGCCATTCCAGCCCAGTCGTCGGCAGGGAGTGGCTGTTCAATAAATTCTACGCCCAGATCAATTAACGTTGGCGCATAGGCCAGGGTTTGGTCGGCGGTCCAGCCACAATTCGCATCAACCCGAAAGCGAACAGGACCGGGCGGCGTCCAGTCACGCTCAGCTAAGCGAGCATCGGCTTGGTGCCGGAGCAGCCGAAGCAGCGCCAGGTCATCGTCACCACGCCCCAGTTTGATTTTGTATAACGGCCACGGCATTTCCTGCATCTTGCTAAGCATCACTTCTGGTGTATCGAGGCCAATAGTGAAGTTAGTGAGCGGAATCTGGCCAATGGAGAGTCCCCAATGCACATACAGCGGCTTTCCGGCCCGCTTCGCCATCAGGTCGTGGGCGGCTTCGTCGAGAGCACATTGAGCAAACGGATTTGTCTTCAGCGAATCGTGCAACTGTGCCCAAAGTGCTTCAGCCGAGGCCCAGTCACCAGCCTCAATCTGAGGGCGAAGCTGGCCCAGGTCAGTGATCATACGGTCAATCGTGATGCCGTAGTAAGCATTGGCGGTCGCTTCGCCGAAGCCACTAAGATCTCCATCCCGAAGTTCAACAACCAGCGTTTCCTGTACGTCACGGCTGTCGTGGGCGATGGTGAATGTGTGACGCAGACGAAGGTCGAATCGGTGTAGCAACAATTCCATGCCGTCAAATTACGCAATCGGGCCTAACTTGCCATTCATGAACACCTCTTACCTGATCATTGCCCTGAGCACCGCTGTGCTGGTATCGTACGGGTTCGACCTGTTGAGCAGTCGGTTTCGAACGCCGCCTATCCTGCTGCTGCTGCTCATGGGTGTCTTGCTCCGCCTGCTGACCAACTCGTTCAACATTCAGGTGCCCTACGTATCGCCGACGCTGTCTACACTGGGTACGTTGTCGCTGATACTGGTCGTGCTGGAAGGTGGGCTTGACCTCGACATTCAGCCTGAGCGCCTTAGCCTGGTGCGGCGAACCGGCCTCATGGCCCTTGCCTCCATTGTGCTGACCACGCTGGTGCTTGCCACGATGCTCTTTCTGCTTCTCGACGAATCGTATTACAAATGCCTGATCAATGCATTGCCGTTCAGCATTGTCAGTAGTTCCATTGCCGGTCAGGCTGTTCGACCGCTCTCCCACGAGAAGCGGGAATTTATTACGTATGAGACCTCCTTCGCGGCTATCATTAGTATCATGCTGTATAACTTTCTGATCGAAAGCGACATATCAGTATTGGGGGCCACATTTGGGTTTATTCGCGACACCCTCACAATGGGCGTAGTGTCGCTGATATGCTGTTTTGCACTGCTTTACCTGATCGGTCGGATCAACCATCCGGTTAAGTTTCTGCCCATCATTTCGGTGTTACTGCTGGTTTACGCCATTGCCAATATCTACGAACTGTCTTCGCTGCTGCTGGTGCTGATCTTCGGGTTATTCCTGAATAACAACGAATTGTTTATTCGTGGTCGATTGGCCCGAACCTTCAAGAGCGACTTGTTTGAGCAGGAACTCGATCAGTTCAAGAATCTTACGGCTGAAGGTGCTTTCATTGTCCGGACATTTTTCTTCCTGCTCTTCGGCTACGCCACCAACCTTTCCTCCCTCATCGACACCGACGCGCTGATTGTCAGTGCGCTGTTCCTGATTGTCATCTTTCTGGTGCGCTGGCCCCTGCTGCGGGCTATTTACCCCGGCGACTGGCGCCCCCTCAATTGGATAGCCCCGCGTGGCCTGATCACGATCTTACTCTACCTCAATATTCCGCAAGCGCTTAAACTTACTGGTTTCCGCGAAGGCATCCTGACACTTGTCGTAATCCTTAGTGCTATCCTGATGGCTATAGGCACTATTCGCCATAAGCCAGGGGAGGGTTGATGCATGAGGCGATACGCATGGCCGGTTTGGCTGACGTTTCAACAAGCCGCGGCTCCTTACCTAGTTTTTCTCCCGCTTCTTTGCTTCCCGTTTGGCTTTGCGCTCAGCCTTTCGTTCGGCACGGCGTTGTTTCCGTTCGGCTTTGCGCTCGGCCCGTTTCTCTTTGAAATCTTCCTTGAAACTCTGGAGCGCATCTTTAAACGTAACGTCATTGTCGAACTTCTGCTCGAAGGCCTGTACGTACGCATTGCGCAATACGCCGAACAATGTAGGCCAAATCGGGGTGTCAATATTTTCGACAGTACCCGTCAGTGGTACGCGGGTTGCTACCTGATCCCGTTTCTGATTTTCAAGCACTTCCGAACCCGCCTCAGCTAGTAATTCCGTGAAGAATCGGCCAATAGTGCGTTTCTCGCCGGGTTCTTTCAACCGGAAAATGGTCATGTCTTTCGTAAGCGGTTTTAGGTAGCCGTTCAACTTGCCACCATTCATCGCCATTTCCGAAAACACACTCATAGTTCCTTTTTCAAAGTCCAGGTTAGCGTATTCGCGTACGAGTGGATTCAGCTTTACCAGTTGTAAATCCGTAAATTTCATGTCGTAATTAAAGTCCGGCACGTCCTTCAACAGGTACATATTGGCATCGAACCGCATATTACCGCCATAGCCGGGTACGTCGCCCGTCAACCAAACAGGTGAGGGCAGCTTACCGGCTTTCTCCTCGACATTTCGAATGTTGCGCAATTCGCCATTTACCTTTAGCAAGGACAGATCGGCATTAGCTTGGGTGAAGAGCTTAAGTAGATCGACCCGGCCGTTGATGACAGCAAACCGGTTAATTTGAATTGGCAGCAGATCAGTCACTACCTGTGTCCAGTCAGCGCCTTCGCCAGTCTGGCGCGTGCTTTCATTGTTGGTGAATGAGAAGTTCAGCTCCGGATTATAGCACTCAACCTCCCCGACGAGGCGCCCTTTCAGCAACGATTTCCATTCGATAGACAAGTCTGACCGGGGAATTTTCACAAACGGCTCTTTAATCTTGCCGTTTTCTTTTTTGATAACCAGATCTTCAATCTGGTAGGCTCCGCGTAGCAGCGAAATAGTGATATCGTCGACATGACCGGTATAGTCACCCATATCGGCCAGCGTTTTATTAACGTACCTGAGTACAAACCAGGGCAACAGAAGCCGGGCCACAACGAGCAGGGCCACAATGGCAATGATAATTTTGACAGAGCGTTTCAAGACGTTGAGCGTATAGTGAGATTGGCACGATGTAGTAGCTCACCGCCCCCGACCTGCGTGCGGCGAGTACTGCTAACTACGCTTTTAAGAACGCCCAGATTGGTCTTTTGTTGAGATACGTTAGGTTGTCGTCGTTATCAAATGCCTCACGCTCAAAACAAATGGCCCGATACGCCTCGTAATGATCCCGACCTTTGAGACGCCAATAGCCATATTCGGCGAAGTACCATAGATAGAAAGGCACAACGCCCAGCTCGAGTTGCTGGCGCAGGTGAATTCGCTCATGGTTGAGCAATCGGGCCGATGGGTTGGGCCTTCGTACCAGTACAAATGGCCAGATGGTCATACCATTGACCCACAACCAGGGAATGACAAGGATCAATGAACAATTACCAGTTAGCAGTGGTCAATTAAGAAAGGAGTTGTACTCTTGCCTTCACATATAGCCAGAGGTTACTCAATAAACGCGGGCACATTGCCAAATAATTCACCGTTCGTCAAGCGCCTCCTGGGCTGTACTCCTTTGTTCCAGTTACCATGCTCACTACGTTACTACTCGTTTTCCTGATTGGCTACCTGCTCATAACACTTGAAGACGTCATTCACATTAACAAAACGGCCACGGCCCTGATTACCGGCGTACTCTGCTGGACAATTTACGCGGTATCGGAACCTGATCACCATGTCGTGGGCGAACAATTAGGCCACCACCTGATCGACATTGCCGCTATTCTTTTTTTCCTGCTTGGGGCCATGACGATCGTTGAATTGATTGATGCCCACGAAGGCTTTACGCTCATTACTGACCGGATTGCCAGCCGCAATACCCGCACGCTGCTCTGGATCACCTGCGCCTTATCATTTTTCCTGTCGGCCCTGCTCGACAACCTCACCACGGCCATTGTGATGATCTCGGTGCTGCGTAAGCTTATCCGTGACCCCGACCAGCGGCGCTTGATGGCCGGCATGACCATCATTGCCTGCAACGCCGGGGGAGCCTGGTCACCCATTGGTGATGTAACGACGACCATGCTCTGGATTGGCGGTCAGATCACCACGGCCAACATCATCAAGACTGTATTGCTCCCCAGTTCGGTCGCTTTGTTGGTACCACTCCTGATCGTAACTTTTCGCTATCCGGCAGGCAGCACCTCATTTGTCGCCACGTCCGACGAAGATGGGGCCAGCCGCCCCTATGTTAATCAGATTGCCCGCCGCGACCGCCGTCTGATGTTGTCGATTGGGCTCGGCGGCATGCTATTCGTACCCATTTTCAAAACCCTGACCGGCTTGCCGCCCTACATGGGCGTCATGCTGGCTCTGGGTGTTATCTGGCTGGCTTCGGAGATTATTCATAAAGACAAAGATGAAGCCGCCCGCGAGCCGTTGACACCGGCCTATGCGCTGCAAAACATTGATACGCCGAGCGTCTTGTTTTTCCTGGGTATTCTGCTGGCCGTTGGCGCGCTGGAAGCCACGGGTGGCCTGCGTGCTATGGCAACGTACCTAAACGAATCGGTGGGGAATCTGGACGTTATTGTGCTGTTGATCGGTCTGGTTTCGGCCGTGGTCGACAACGTACCCATTGTAGCGGCCACCATGGGAATGTATGACCTGCAAACGTACCCAACCGATAATAAACTGTGGGAATTTCTGGCCTACTGCGCTGGCACAGGTGGCAGTGTGCTGGTTATTGGTTCGGCGGCCGGGGTGGCTGTTATGGGGATGGAAAAGCTGGAATTTGGCTGGTATCTTCGAAAAATCAGTTGGCTGGCCCTACTAGGTTACCTTGCCGGGGCCGGTACGTACCTGGCCCAAATGGCGCTGTTCAACTAACAACGTTGAGGGTAACTGACCGTTCAACTGGCTTTGGTTTCCTTTCATGTAATCCTTAAACCCAGACGTTGCGCTAAGTGACATCTGGGTTTTATTTTTATAGTCTGCCAACCGGCAACTCGAATCAATAACTGAAAAGCCATTATCTATGAAACGAACCTTATGGCTGCTGGCCGCTGGTGCATGCCTCTCTGTTCAGGCCCCGGCCCAGTCGAAGAAAGCGGCAAAACCCTCGCCCGCACAGGCCGCTGTCAAGGCTGGTGCCGCCAATGCCGCAGCATCTACTGGTGTAACATCCGCCGCGGCGGCAGCTACTGGAGCCCGCATTAAGTTTACGGAATTTGACCTACCCAATGGGCTCCATGTTATTCTGCATCAGGATAACAGCACGCCACTGGTGGCTGTAACCATGATGTACCATGTGGGGTCTAAAAATGAACAGACAACCCGTACTGGTTTCGCTCATTTCTTTGAGCACCTGCTGTTCGAAGGGTCCGAGAACATCAAGCGGGGCGAATACATGAAGATCGTCAAAGGGAACGGTGGTCAATTGAACGCCAACACCAGCCAGGACCGTACGTTCTACTACGAGGTAATGCCCTCCAACAAACTGGAGTTGGGCCTGTACCTCGAGTCAGAGCGGTTGCTGCACGCTAAAATCGATCAGAAAGGGGTTGAGACACAGCGCGAAGTTGTCAAGGAAGAAAAACGCCAGCGGATCGACAACCAGCCCTACGGCTCGATCTTCACCGAGGTACTGAAACATGCGTACACGAAACATCCTTACCAGTGGGCGCCTATCGGTTCGCTCGAACACCTGAACGCCGCCACAATCGATGAGTTCCGCCAATTCTATAAGGACTTCTACGTACCCAACAACGCCATTCTGTCGATTGCCGGCGACATTGAGCCTGAGCAGGCCAAAGCACTGGTAACAAAGTACTTCGCCGAAATTCCGAAAGGCACCAAGGCTATCTATCGTCCAACGATCAAAGAGCCGGCCCAGACGAAAGAGGTACGCGACACTATCTACGACAACATTACGCTGCCAGCCGTAGTGCAGGCGTACCACATTCCTGCGCAGGGCACTCCCGATTCATACGCCGTTGAAGTATTGCAGACGATTCTGGCCGGGGGCGAAAGCTCACGGATGAACAAAGAGATCGTTGATAAGCAGCAGAAAGCCGTACAGGCTGCCGCCTTCCCCGTATCGAATGAAGACGCGGGCTTATTCCTGACGTACTCGATTGCCAACCAGGGGGTTAATCCGAAAGACCTCGAAACGGCCGTAAACGCTGAAATCGACCGGGTGAAGAAAGAACTCGTTACCGACGCTGAACTGACGAAAGTCAAGAACCAGATCGAGACCAATTTCGTGAGTCAGAATGCCCGCATTTTTGGGGTGGCCGAAAACCTCGCCAACTATAAAATGTATTACGGCGATGCCAACCTGATCAACACGGAAATTGACCGGTACAACAAAGTGACCAAAGAAGACCTGCGCCGGGTAGCCAATCAGTACCTGCGGCCCGAGAATCGTGTGGTGTTGTATTACCTGCCCAAAAAATAAGTCCAGCGTTCGAAGTACAACGTCTGGTATGCCGTTTTAGGTGACTGCATAATTAGTAGAGCATCGTCCATACGCAGCAATTGGCACGCCAAAGAAAACGACCTTCGAGACGTAGCACTTTACAGATAATGACTTTCAAGACGTCAACAAAGATGACATTCAAACATACTCTTCTGGGCCTTTCACTACTTGGTCTTTCGGCCAGTGGTTTTGCCCAGACGCTCGATCGGAGCAAACTACCTGCCGACGCTCCGGCGCCGCAAATCAAGATCGGCAAACCCGAATCCTTCGTGCTGCCCAACGGCCTGAAGGTGTTTGTGGTCGAAAACCATAAACTGCCCAGCGTGGCGGTGAGCCTCGTCCTCGACCGTGAGCCTTTATTTGAAGGCGACAAAGCGGGCGTCAGTGGCTTTGCCGGCCAGTTGTTGCGAAACGGCACCAAGACCCGCACCAAAGAGCAACTCGATGAAGAAGTTGACTTTATCGGGGCTGACCTCGGTGCGTCGCCTACCAGCGTTTATGGCCGCTCATTGAGCAAAAACGTCGGTAAGCTGTTTGAACTCATGTCGGACATGGTGCTGAATCCGGCATTTCCGCAGGCCGAACTGGATAAGCTGAAAAAGCAAACCAAATCGGGACTGGCTTCGCAGAAAGACAACCCGAACGCCATCGCCACCAAGGTTGCCAACATCGTGATGTTTGGCAAAAACCACCCTTACGGCGAGCAACAGACGGAAGAGACCGTCGACAACGTGACCATTGCTGATGTAAAAGCCTACTACAACACCTATTTCCGGCCCAACATCGGGTATCTGGCGGTAGTGGGTGACATCACCCCGGCTCAGGCCAAAACGCTGGTCGAAAAAGCTTTTGGTAGCTGGAAGCGTGCCGACGTACCTAAGCCAACCTACACGGCTCCGGCCCCGATCGGTAAAACTAAGATCGCGCTGGTCGATCGTCCTTCGTCGGTACAGTCGGTGATTAGCGTAGTGTATCCGGTGGCGCTGAAGCCGTATTCGCAGGAAACCATTCTGGCGAGCGTGATGAACGACATCCTGGGTGGCGGTGAGGCGCGCCTGTTCAACAACCTGCGCGAGAAGCATGGCTATACTTATGGGGCTTATTCGAACCTGTCGGGCGACCGGCTGGTTGGTCGTTTCCGGGCGAGTGCCAGCGTGCGTAACGCCGTAACTGATAGTTCGGTGGCCGAGATCATGAACGAGTTGAAGGCCATCAGCACCACGCCTGTAACGGCCGCCGAGCTAAAGCAGACCAAGAACGCGTTCGGTGGTAACTTCATTTTCACCCTTGAAGACCCGCAAACTATCGCCAACTTCGCTATCAACACGGCCCGCTACAACCTGCCGCAGGATTTCTTCCCGAACTACCTCAAGTATGTCGACGCGATCACTGAAGCCGATGTAGCTAAAGCCGGGAAGCAGTTTATCAAGCCCGACAACGCCATCATCGTGGTTGTTGGTAAAGCCAGCGAAATTGCTGACAAACTGAAACGCTTTGGCGAGATTGAGTACTTCGACGCCAAAGGCAACCCTGTGGCGGCACCTCAGGCAGCCAAAGCCGTGCCCGTTGGTCTTAACGCTCAGCAGGTGATCGATAAGTACATTGCAGCTATCGGCGGCAAGGACGCACTGATGAAAATTCAGGATATGACCGTTGACATGACTGGCGAAGTTCAGGGCAATAAGCTGACCATGACCCGCAAGGCTAAATCGCCCAACAAATCAGCGATGGCCTTGACAGTGATGGGCACGGAAATGATGAAGACCGTGAGCGATGGACAGACAGTATCGCGCACCCTACGCGGCAACACCGCGAAACTGGAGGGTAAAGAAGCCGATCTGTCTCTGGCACAGGGCAGCCTGTTTCCTGAACTGACTTACGCAGCCAATAAGGTAACCAGCACACTCGATGGAACGGAGAAAATAGACGGTAAAGACGCCTACAAAATCACCAATAGCATCAACGGGGCCAGTTGGACTACGTATTATGATGCCAACACCGGTCTAAAATTGCAGTCGACAGTGATGCAGCAGGGACCGCAGGGCGAAGTTGCCGCAACGACGACTTACGAAAACTACAAAGAAGTCAACGGCGTCAAAATTCCCTATATCACCAAGCTGCCTATGGGTCCGATGACCCTAACGCTTACTGTTGATAAGGTAGAGGTTAACAAAGGTCTGACCGATGCTGACTTCAAAGTAAACTAAGGTCAATCGCGTAAAAATAAATGAGCCACAGGGCGCACAGAGGCATTTCTTTGTGTTCTCTGTGGCTCTGTCTTTACATTCGTTTATGAAGTTACTGCTCCTCCTCCTGCTTCCGCTTACGACCCTTGCCCAAACCGCCCCCGTACGTGATACCCTGCTGACTGCCCGTACCCGGACTGCACTGACCAGCCTGTATTACAGCACGGGCACCGATCGCTTAGGCGGGGCAAAACGGGAGACTCTGGATTCGGGAGTGGTACTTCATATTACGGGAATAAGCGACAAGCTTTACCGGGTGTACCTGGCACCCAACCAAACCGCCTACGTACCCAGCGACCAGGTACGGGCGATACCGATCCGACCGGTAATTGACACAGCAGCCCACCTCAACGATTCCATCAACGTACCCAGGCCAGTTCCCGTACTCGCCCGCCAGAATACCCCGCCCACCCTACTAACCGGCAACTGGACCGTTTCGGGCGACAGCCTCTACGATTATGTAGCCATTCGTCTGCCCGACCGCTTGCCCTACCAGAGCCGACAAGAGGTAGCGCCCGACCGGATCGTGCTGGATGTTTTCGGAGCAGCCATCAACACCAACTGGATCACGCAGTTGCGCAGCGTACAAACAGTTGAGCGGGTCTGGTTCGAGCAGGTCGCGGATGCGCATGTTCGAATTTACATAGCGCTACGTACCCCAAAACGCGGCCCGGCCCACTGGGGATATTCACTATATTACCAGAAGACAACGCTGATGCTACGCCTACGTCGCCCACCCGAAGGTCGGCGGTTACGCGGTATGACCATTGCCGTCGATGCGGGGCATGGCGGCAGCAACACGGGGGCGAAAGGCGAACAATCGGGGCAGCTGGAAAAGAACCTGACGCTCGATGTGGCCCAGCGGCTGGCAACGTACCTGGAACGGGCCGGAGCGCGGGTTATCATGCTCCGCACTACCGACACCACATTAGGTACCGTAGAACGGGTTATGACCATGCGGAAGCTGATGCCAAATCTGCTGGTGAGCATACACTTCAACTCCTCGGGCAGTGCAAAAGTGAGGGGCGTGAGCACGTACTATAAACACGTTGGTTTCCGGCCGTGGAGCCAGGCGGTACTGACGGAGTTACTAAATCGCCTGCCCGTTTCAGAATTCGGGAACGTTGGGCATTTCAATTTTTTCTTCAACAGCCCTACCGACTACCCTAACTTACTGGTTGAAGGGCCGTTCTTAAGTAATGCCATTGATGAAGCCCTGATCGTTGATCCTGCTTTCCGAAAAAAGATGGCGAAAGCAATTGCTCGGGGCTTACGGCGTCTGCGGTGAGTGGCTACCAGGGTACGTTACCGCTTTTTTCCCGGCTGGGCAACGTTGCGCACCTATTCTCCGTACTTCCATACGGGACTTGTAGGGTAGAGCTACCTATCCCTAAAATTTGTAGTCGATCTACCCTCTATATTGAACCAACTTATTTTTAGTTTTTTTATCACTAAACCTAACAAAAACAGGGTCTCTATTACGTTCATTAAATAGCCTGTACTACCGCGCCGACCCCATGCTAACGCCATCTGAACAAACACGCTATCAGAAGCATCTGAATCTCCCCGAATGGGGCTTAAATGGTCAGTTGACCATTAAAAAATCACGCGTGCTGGTGGTAGGAGCCGGTGGGCTCGGATGCCCTGTACTGCTTTATCTGGCTGCGGCCGGCGTGGGTCGAATCGGCGTAGTAGACCCCGACATAGTAGACTTAAGTAATCTTCAGCGACAAGTACTGTATACGACCAGCGATGTAGGTCAGTCAAAAGCAAAGGCGGCCGTAGCGCACCTGCAACGCCTCAATCCCGACCTGCGTTTTGATACCCACGCACAGGCACTCGACTCCACCAACGCCCGCGCCCTGATCGACGCCTACGACGTGGTAGTCGACTGCACCGATAATTTCAGCGTTCGTTACCTGGTCAACGACTGGTGCGTGACCCTGAACAAACCTTTTGTGTACGGTGCCATTCACCGGTTTGAAGGGCAGGTAGCCATCTTCAACGCCGAACTGGCCGACGGGCAGCGCGGCCCGACATATCGGTGCGTCTTTCCGGAGAACCCCAGCCAGATGGAAATACCCAACTGCGCCGAAACAGGCGTTCTGGGTGTCCTGCCGGGCGTAATAGGCACATACCAAGCTACCGAAGTATTAAAGCTGTTGACCGGCATTGGCGAGCCGCTGACCGACAAGCTGTTGATGACTGACTTGCTCAGCCACACCAGCCGGACAATTCGGATTCGCCGCCGCGCTGATGCTGTCGAGATGGCCCGTCAGGGCATTGCTGATCGGCAGAAGCCGGAGAGCAAGGCGGGCGAAGCACCCAAAAAGATTACGGCCCGCTCGCTTGCCGATCGGTTGGAGCAGGGCGAGTCGATCTTCCTCCTCGATGTACGCGAACGCGAAGAATACGATCTCTGTCACCTCGACGGAGCCGTACTCATTCCAGTGGGAATGATTGCCGCTACCGCCGCTGCCGACCGCAAGCGCATTCCAACCGACGTACCCGTAGTGATTTACTGCCACCACGGCATTCGCTCGGCCAACGTTGCCAATTACCTCTACACGCAGGGCGGCTACACAAACCTGTACAACCTTGAGGGCGGCATCAACGCCTGGGCACAGCAGATTGAACCCGAAATGGCCACGTATTAGACTTGGTAAACCTGGCCTTAAGTTTCCCCCGTTTGCCGTTGAAACGCGCTACTGCCAGGGAAATCAGGGCTGTACCTATCCTGTAAAACGCGGACTTGGCTCTATGGTACACATCCAGCGTCTAATCCGTCGTACCTTTGTGCGTTCCAGTAAGTCGTCATCTCTATGAAAATTCATCAGGCCGAGTTCGTTATCAGTAATACAGACCCTGCCAAATGCCCCAAACCCGACCGCCCGGAGTATGCCTTCATTGGCCGGTCGAACGTAGGGAAATCGTCGTTGATTAACCGACTTGTACAGCGCCCCGATCTGGCCAAAACGTCAGGTAAGCCGGGCAAAACGCAGCTCATCAACCACTTCAAAATCAACGACCTGAAAGGCGAAACGCCTTGGTACTTAGTGGATTTACCCGGTTTCGGCTTTGCCAAAGTGCCTAAGTCGATCCGCGAACAGTTTGCGTCGATCATCACCGGTTACCTCACCAGCCGTTCCAACCTGCAATGTATTTTCGTGTTGATCGACATGCGGATTCCACCGCAGAAGATTGATCTGGACTTCATGACCCGTCTCGGCGAGCAGGAATTACCTTTCGCCATGGTGTTTACCAAGACCGAAAAAATAAAATCGGGTGGCCGTCAGTTGGCTCTGGATGCTTACCGCGAAGCCATGGCCGAAATTTTCGACACGTTTCCCCTCTATTTTGTCACCTCAGCAATAAGTGGTGAAGGTCGCGACGAGATTCTCGATTACATCGACGAGTTGAACGGGGAATGGACGCTCAACCCCACCATCAAGAAAGTTTAACTATCGGTCCCTCTTGAATGGGTTACAGATCCACCTGCCAATAGCCAACGCGCAATAGCCAGTATCTAATAAAGCCTTACCTTTGCCGCTAC
This sequence comes from Fibrivirga algicola, assembly GCF_011742925.1. Classification (GTDB taxonomy): domain Bacteria; phylum Bacteroidota; class Bacteroidia; order Cytophagales; family Spirosomataceae; genus Fibrella; species Fibrella algicola. Next base: position 427,715 of record NZ_WAEL01000001.1, on the reverse strand, counting down.
GTATGGAAGCACTAAAAACTATTGCCAATATTTCGGGTTATCCCGGCCTGTACCGAATCCTGAAACCAGGTCGTTCGGGTGTGATCGTCGAAGCACTCGACGCGAAAAAAGCCAAAACAATGATGGGCCCTCAGGCCCGCGTGTCAGTACTCAACGACATTTCAATGTATGTTGACCGGCCAGACTCCGCTCAGAACGAGCAGTCGGTGCCTCTGGGCGACATTCTGATGATGGTAGCCGATACCTTTGGCGATGAACTACCTGTAACGGCCAAAGCAGACGGTTCTGAGCTTGCCGACTTCATGGCGCAGGTTCTACCCGATTATGACCGTGAGCGCGTTCGCGACACTGACATCCGGAAACTGATCAGCTGGTACACCATCCTCCGTCAGTTTGCCCCTGAAGCATTCGAAAAACCGGAAGAAGCCCCTGTAGCCGAAGAAGCAACAAGCGAGCAGCCCGCTACTGACGAAAAAGCAGCCGAGTAGTAGTCTGGAAAGTCGTTTTAAACGAATAGTCCTGAGTCTGGAAAGTATGTTTTGGGAAGCGTAAGCAAACCTAACACACTCTCCAGACTCAGGACTATTCGTTTGAAATGACTTTCCAGACTTACGGTCTATACTGACAGGATTTTCACCATCCTGAGTAAGTCTTCATTAATTGGTTTGGGCAACCGAATCGTATCGCGGAACGGCGTGTAGACCAGTTCATTGTTGATCACCCCTGCCATTACGTTCTTTTCGCCATTCATCAGGCCTTCAAGAGCTCCAAGTCCCAGGCGGCTGGCCAGAATGCGGTCGTAGGCCGTGGGTACGCCCCCACGCTGAATATGACCCAGTGTAGTTACGCGCATGTCCAGGTCTTGCCCAACCATCATCTGGCTGATCTTTGCGGCCACTTCTTTTGCGCTGCCTTCTTCTTCGCCTTCAGCTACGACCAGGATAGACGATGATTTGCTGCGGGTAAAGCCCTGTTGCAGAATATTCACCACTTCAGAGATCGGCGTTAGTACCTCGGGCACCATGACCAGTTCGGCACCGCCGGCAATACCCGACTGAATGGCGATATAACCTGAGTCACGCCCCATTACTTCGATCAGGAAGATCCGGTCGTGTGAATCGGCCGTATCGCGAATTTTATCGATCGCTTCCAGGGCCGTATTTACTGCCGTATCGAAGCCAATGGTATAGTCGGTGCCGTAGAGGTCATTATCAATGGTTCCGGGGGCCCCCACTGTTGGAATACCAAACTCATCGAAGAAGAGGGTAGCGCCGGTAAACGTACCGTTACCGCCGATGGCGACCAGCCCTTCGATACCAAATTTTTGCAACTGGTCATAGGCTTTCTGCCGCCCTTCGGGGGTCATGAACTCCTTGCTGCGAGCCGACTTCAGAATAGTACCACCTCGCTGAACAATATTGCTCACCGAGTGCGAAGTCATCTGGAATATGTCGCCATTAATCATTCCATTATACCCCCGGCGAATGCCAAATACTTCAAGACCGTGGTAAACGGCCCCGCGCACAACCGCCCGGATACAGGCGTTCATACCCGGCGCATCACCCCCGGAGGTAAACACAGCAATACGTTTCATTCGCAAATCAATTTTTTCGTCAACAACAACAACAGGTAGGGATCAGGCTCGAAAAGAACCACGCAAAATTACCCGCATTTTCATATTTAAAGCCATTTAATCAGGAATTATAGCCTTTTGCACCTCATTTTCTACGAAAGTGTCAATTTGCAAACCTTATCCCTAAAATGTTCGCCTGTTTTGAATTTTAGCTCATAAAAGTGCAGCAGGAGCCAATTTTCATAAAAAAGCCGCGCCACAGTGGCACGGCTTCGGGCTAGATACAGGCGCTAATGCTTACAGAAAATCGGGCTGGTATATTTTCACCGTTCCGTCTCCTTCGCTGCTGACAACTAACAAACTACGGCCGGTCGGGCTGCTGCTGGCTGGCACAAAATGAATTCCTTCAGGCGCATCGCCGGTAGGTAGAAGCTGCCGAAATTCTGGATTAGTCGGATCACTTAGGTCATAAATGGCAATAGCGTCGGCCCGTTCCAGGGCAATAAAAGCAATAGGTCGGCCATTGACCAGCCCCACCGTTACGCCTTCTGGTTCCACACCTTTGTCGTCCGAGCGGGTATCATCATACAATCCCGCCGCAATTACTTTTTCTTCCAGCGTCTTACCCGAGAAATAAATTCGTTGGCCTGTGCTGGCACTTAAAATACTGAATCCGCGACCACCAATGCCATACAGAACGTCATAATCACCGTCACCATCCGTATCACCCAGGCTCTTAGTCACCAGCATACGTCCCAGATTAGCTACATTTTTCAGGGTAGCGCCGGTTGGGAACGCAACGGGGTCAAGCGTGAGTGTGCTGATTCGGGCTTCCTCGCTGTAGCCGCTATAATCGCGGGTGTCGCCTTCGTCAGCTGTAATCAGGTAGCTGTTGCCATTGGCCTGGAACTGAGCAATGGCGTCGGGCAGATAGAAGGTTTTAATCGGCCAGGTGGCCAGTTCAATCTTAGTATCCCGGTCGCTCGGGTCAATGGCATTGAGGGGCAGGCTCACGTCTTTGAGGCCCAATGGCACAATACGCAGAATTCCGCCCGCTACCAGATCGATCTCGGCAATGGCGTTATTCTCCTGAAGCGTAACCCATGCTTTTCTTGAGTCAGGTGAGATAGCTACATATTCAGGTTCAATATCCTGCGCCAGCGTGGCTTTAGGACCAAAGAACCGGAAACCGTTGGCCATCAGGGTTGTCTTTTGTGAATCGAACGCCTCAAACGTCAACGTTTTTACGCTGTAGTTATTCGACACGTCAATGATCGATACTGACCCTACTGGATCGATTGTATAGCCGGCATTGGGTTCACCTTCGTCGGCGGTGACGATATACCGACCATTGGGGCTATAGGTAACCATGTCTGGTAGTGCCCCCACAGGAATTGTTTTTTCAACGGCCAGGCTCCGCGTATCAACAATGAGCACGCTACCAGCAGCCTGCTTGTTGGTTGCTTCGAGGGCAATAGCCAGCTTTCCATTGCTGACAGCCACGCTATTGGCTACACCGCCCAATGCCGATACGTTAATAGGTGCCAGCTTAGTCAAGCCAGTCGATGATACCTCAAGGACTTCAACCTTGGCAACAGTCTCATTATTGACTGTGAATATCCGCTTACTCAGCGGATCATAGGCTGAGATTTCAGAAGCAGCCGTGCCCCCCAAATCTTCTGAGGCCAGTTCGCGGAACAGGCTAACATTTTCTGTGCGGGGCGCCATGTCGCCGTCGCGGTGATCACAGGAAATTAGCCATAAGGTAGCAAGGCCACCAGCCAGAAAGTAACAGGATTTATGCATGTAAACGTTGTTTTGGTAGTCTGTTGGCGCAAAGATTAGAACCAACTCAGCATCGAAACCCCTGTTCACAATATGATAACATAACCCCCTATAAACCTTCTGATTATTAGCTACTTAAAACCAATTTTACCATATTATTACCAGTGCATTAAGCAACTATTACCGCCTTGGTGCAGACTCTTATGAGAAGGGCTTAGTAACATAAAAACCTCAAGCCAATACACGCAGCGTAGCGCAAACCAGTTTCAGCTTGGTTCATGCCTCTATTTTTACCAGCAGCATCCCCCCATCAGCGTCGTATAAACCGCATACTTCGTTGACGGATACCATCGGTGAGGCGAAGTACATAAACGCCCACCGGCAAGTCGAAAACGGGGAGATCGAGCGAAAATAAGCCGTTTGAAAAGCGGTTCAGAAAGAAGCCTGCTTTCTCAAGATGCCCTGCCGAACTGTATACTTCGGCACTTACTCTTGCGGCACCCGGCCGCAGGTACCGGATCAGCAGCGTAGTGAGTACCGGATTAGGATAGGCAATAAAAGTGCTGTCATCGGCACCAAAACTCAGCAGCGAATCGGCTACGCTAGTGCTTGTCCAAGCCGAGCGGCGAACGAGCTTATCATCAGACCAGCCGACGCACTGCTGTTGCGTTACGCGCACCCGATACGTACCTGGCTGGTTGACGATCAGGCTTGCCTTTGTTGCGTTGGCGATCGGCTGCTTGTCGGTAAACCATTGGTAAGTATACTGGGTATCAGGTATGACGTCCAGCGTCAGACTGGCACCGACAGGAAGCTGAATGACCTCGTCGGTTGGCGTTACTGTCACCTTGTTGACCGTAGATTCCCGTACCGTTACCTCGGGCGAATGCCCAACGCAACCGTTTTGGGTGGCCTGAGCTTGGTAAACGCCTTCCTGCGCAATTGTTAGCGATGAACTAACGACACCTGTCGTTAATGGCGCACCATTACGGAGCCAGCTGAGCGTGGTCCCGTAATTGACCGCCGCCACCAACTGAACGAAGGGTTGACCGGGACACAAAAACTGATTGGCTGTGGCAGGCGAAACCTGCACAGCCGGGGTGAACACCTGCACCTTAACGGGAACCGACAGCCCGGTACAGCCACTCCGATCGGTGTAGCGGAGGGTGTAGGCGCCCGCTTCCTGAATGGGGCAGTCGGGCGAACTAGCTTCCAGAATCTGAACCCCGTCGCGCAGCCATTCGTATTGAACACCCGGAATATCCTCCGTTTTCAGGGTAAACGTAGTTCCAGCACAGATCGTCGTATCTGATTTGGCCAGTAGAGCCAGGCCGGGTAGCGTACATTTCACATGCCGGCGACCACTGGCGATAAGTGTAAAGGGCTGAGTTCCGCTCTGCAAGGTGCCTTTGTGGGTGACCCGAATGGTGTAGTTCTGCCCCGCCACAGGAGTAGCAATGTATACCTGCTCTACATTGTCGCGACTGTTATCGGCTTTAATAGCGGCGTCGGTCGGGCTGGCGGGATTGAGCACAAAGGGCAATGCTGTCTGGCTGCCAGCGACTACCCGCAGATCAAGGTCGTTCACCAGCTTGGGCGCACGATTATTCAGGGACGACGGCAGCAACGGGTTTACTGTTCCCTCCGGATCGGTCCAGCAAATGGTGATGACCAGCGGCTCACTACCCTGTGCCGTTACGGTAGTGGTCCAAGTCTGCCCCTGCGTAAGGGTCGATTCGTTGATCAGGTGCGCCTGGTTGGCATTCTGCACAACGGCCGCTGCGGCTTCGGTATTGAGCAAGCCCCAGCCCTGCCGGTAATCGGGGCCAATTGCGGGGGTAAGTCGGTTTGCCGTGTGAATAGCCAGTCCTTTTACGGTAGCCGACCGCAGAAACTTACCATTGGTTTGGCGGGCATATAACTCTTGTATCAACAAAAGCGAACCGGCCACATTGGCCGCCGCCATCGACGTACCTGTATTGGTACCGTAGGCCCCCACACCGTCTGATAACGTCGAGTAAACACCCGTGCCAATACCCAGTAAGTCGGGTTTTATCCGACCGTCGTCGGTAGGTCCCCAACCGCTATAAGGAGATACCAGCAGGCGGGTGGGATCATTATCACTGTTGAGCGACACTTCGGCCGCGCCAACCGTCAACACGTTTTTAGCGTTGGCTTCGCCGGGAATAACATCGTAGGCATCGTTGCGGCTGCGCGCCAGCGTGCTCTGCTGATCGGTGCTGTTCAGGTAGTAGGGCGTGTTGGCGGGGGGACCCGTTTCAGCACGTTTGTTATCGGCTGAGCGCACCATCAGCAGGCCGGGATTAGCATAAAGCAGTTTGTCTACTTCTCGGGCTTTGGTACTGTAAAAGCCAAACAGGTAATCTTCGGTAGCACTGACGGTTGTGTTGCCCCACCACTCCCACTTTCGGCTGGCGTCGATGCCGGGGCGGTTCAGATTCTGTACCCAACCCGACAATGGCCCGTAGGCATGCACCGACACCAACAGGTCGGCCGCAGCCGTCGACAACTCAGCTAAATCGTTGGTGTAGTCCCACACGGCCAGCGATGCGCCATAAGCCATGCCCCGGGCCTCGGGCACAATACCGGCCGCTATCAGCGTACCCGCCATGTGTGTAGCGTGGTTACTCAACACCGCACTGGCATTACGCATGGTGACCCGGCCCCCAAATTCGCGGTGCTCGGTCAACACCCGTCCACCATCCCAGAGTCCCAGTCTACCCGACACGAAGCGTGTGCCTCCGTTCAGAAACAGGCCGGTCAGGTTCTGGCCATACAGCGACTGGGTACGTGTGCCCTGCGCCGCTTCAGTATTATGCAATCCATACACGAGCGGATGCCCGGTGGCGTCGCCTCCCAAATCAAGTGTAGCCCGATGACTGGCATACGATTTGCTACCCCGCAACGCCGACGGCCCACCCACGTCAACCAACTGGGTCGATGGAGCAGGCCGTGGCGTGATGTATGGGGTGATATAGGTCTGCGCCTGAACGACAGCCGATGCCAGTATACTGACAATGAGCCCATTTACCAGCCCCTTACTCAGAACATGGATACGATTAACTACTTGGGGCCATGCACGATCAAAGGAAGTCAAGAGAGGTAAAGTCGTTTAGTACTTGAGCACTGCTTTCACCGCACCAACCTGGGCGGTATCAGTCACTACTTGTACAAAAAACGTACCGGCTGGCAGGCCAGTGAGGTCTAGCGTAGCCGAGCAGCGAGTCAGCACCCGGCTCATCGTTGTCGTCTGCTGTAGCACGCCGCGCGCGTCGAGCAGCCTGACCGTTGGCATTGGTCCCGAGTCGGGCGCAGCGACCTCAACGGTGAGCTGATTCCGCGTTGGATTCGGATACACCTTCAGGCTTGCCTCCAACTGAGGTTCAACCGCCAGAATAGCGACGTACAGTTCCTCAGAGATAGCATCACCACACCCATTTACATTAGCCCGGACTGAATACCTCCCGGTATTCGATGCAACGAATGTTTGCCCGGTAGCACCCGACACAGGAACGCCATTTTGAAGCCACTGATTACCCGACGCCGCATTTGACGTTAAGGTCTGCCCCGACAGCACAATCGTTGGTAACTGTGGCTGAATGATGGTCACTCCCACCGTCGACGAAGTAATGGGCGTGCAACTGCTACCCAACCGCAAGGCATATTGCCCACTGACACCGGCCGCATAGGATTGGCTCGTAGCGCCCGCAATCGCCTGTCCATTCAGCAACCACTGGTACGAAAGTACCTCGCCAGCCACCGCCGTTGTCGACGTAGACCGAAGAGTCACCGTACCGCCCAGACAAGCGGTAGTTGAAGTCAGGGCGGCCAGTGAAACTGTGGGTGATGGCAGCGTAGTCACCGTCACCGCCGTTCGTTGAGCAGCCGGGCAATCGAGTGGGCGCAGTTGCATGTCGTAGAAATAATACCAGGCCGTCCGTAGCGTATCGGTCGTGTTGAAGAGCGACCCTTTGCTGCTGGCAATCACGTCGCCGTTTTGCGCGCGCAAAGCATACGGAAAGGCGAAGCTCGACCCCGATCCGGCGGTTACCGAGTTGCTCCGGAAAATGGTAACGCCCTCTTCGTACTCGATCGTGATCTTATAATCACCCGGCTCCGGAATCGACAGGTTCAGCGGATAAACAGCCCCGGCATCATTCGGATCGTCGGCCTGTTGCCCACTGCTGAGCGTTTGCGATGCAGGTAACGTTCGGGTAGCCACCACATCGATCGTAGTGCTGGAAATGACCGTTTCGTCGAACTTACGTACCTGGAAGGTCAGTCGGCCCGGCGCACCCGTGTAGATCCGCGCCCGCTCGATGCGCAACGGTACTTTTGTGCTGATCAACGGTTGAGGGCCAAAATTGCCCGCGTAGCTACCACCCTGAAAATCGGTCTTCGCCGCTGGCCCTAATCGCCCGGCAAAATCGTTGGTGGTCACGTAGTACACAGAGCGCGCCGCCGCCGTTGTCTGATTACCTACCGCCACCAACGTACCTGAGGTGGGAGCATCATACCAGAACGCAACGCTGTTTCCTGTGTTTCGTAGGGTTACCGTCGGATCTGTGCCACAGGCAGCGGCAGAGAACGTCCCCGTAACGGTACCTACGCCAATAGTACGACTGACAACCAGTCGGTTATTGGTTGTATCCTGGTCACCGGCCAGTGCAATGGTGGCAACAAACCGGTAGGCTTGTCCCGTCGCCAGGGACACCGATGCGGGCAGATCAAACGACACGAGCGCATCGCGGTAAGCGCGTAACGATGGCACGGTGCTGGACAGCGACGCCACAAGCTGATTGGCGGCATTGATAACCTGAAGCGTGACGGGCAGGTTACGCTGCTCGGTGCCACCATTGTTTCGCACCCGAACCGCCACGTTCTGCGTGTTGGCGCAAAACGCAGAAGCCCCTTCCAGCGCAACCGCCGTTACATCGGTCTGCGGGGCAATCACCCGCAACAGGTATTCCTGCGTTTCGCCATTGCCGTAGCTGCCGCACGGTTGTACCGAAGTAGCATCGGTCGTTTCTACCGCTACAATACGCAGGCGCACCAGCGTACCCGCCGTCACGCTGGCGGGGGCCGTCAGCGTCGACAGGAACGTACCGGGGCCATTCAGCACGCCGGACGTACCCAGCAGTTCACCGGCATCGGTAAAGGTACCGTTGGCATTCCAGTCGGCATACACGTTAACTACAGCAGCCTTGGCTGCACCGCACGTACCGGTAGTCACGGTGAGCGGAATAGGCTGGCTGGGTTGTATTTCAGTAACCGCCGCCGTGGTGCTCATGAAATCAGTGTAAGTGGCACACCCTTCTGCACCTGCCTGGTTCACACCGGCGAATTGAACACGGGCAATCTTTGTATCGGCCGACGAGGTAGCGGCAGATGTGCAATACGCGGCTCCCCCGGCGCCGCTTACCAGCAGGGCATAGGCCTGTCCGGCAGTACCCGTCAGCGTGCCTTTATGGCTGATCGTCAGTGTGTAGGTACGTCCCGGAACCGGATTTGCCACATACACCTGCTCTACGTTATCGCGGATATTATCACCGGGCTTCGCCGCCTGGCTGGGGTTTTCGGGGTCCAGTGTCCAGGGCTGTAGAATGGTCTGGCCATCGCTGAGGCGGGCATCCAGATCGTTGACCAATTTAGGGGTCCGGTTATTGAAGCGGTTGGTGCCGGTAGTCGCCGTTGCCTCCGGGTCGCTCCAGCAGATGGTAGCCACCAGCGGGCCGCGTCCCGACGCAACCATTGTCACCGAGAACGATTGGCCCTGCGTGAGGGTACGTTCTTCGAGGAGGTTGCTCTTGTCTGCATTCAGGATTACCCGGGCAGCGCGTTCCACGTTCATCAGACCCCAGCCAGCCTGATAGTCAGGGCCGATACTGGCACCTACTTCGTTGGCCGTATGAATTATTAGCCCCCTTAGCGTAGCCGCCCGCATAAGTTGACCCGCATTTAGCTGCGCATAATACTCCTGAAGCAACAGGGCCGACCCCGACACGTTTGGCGATGACATAGACGTGCCGCTCAACGCACCATAGGCGAAAGAAGTCGACGACGCCGTTGAGATTACATTGACGCCTACGCCCACAATATCCGGCTTTATCCGGCCATCATCGGTTGGCCCCCAGCTACTGAACGAGGCCAGACTTACGTCGGAGGGCCGGCTGTAGCCATTGGTGATCGACGCAACGGCCCCTACCGACAGAATATTCTTTGCTGTTCCATAAGTCGAAATCTGGTCGTATCCAAACTGAGTATCACGGGGCGTCGTACTCAGCCGGTTGCCGTGCTGCACCAGATAATAACCCTGACCGGCTGGTGGCCCACCTTCAGCGTGGCTATTACCCGCCGATTTTACAATCAGGTAATAGGGTGATGCATTGGCGATACGGTCCCAGGAACGGGCGTTATCCTCGTAGAGGCCAAACTTAAAGTCCTGCGTAGCATTCAAGGTCGTATCACCATACCACTCCCATTTGTTGGTAGTGGTGCGGCTGTCGTTGTAGTTCCAGCCCGCGATTGTTCCATACGAATGGTTTGACACCAGCAGATCAGAGGCAGCAAGCGTCATCTCGCTGATATCATTGCTAAAATCCCAGGCTCTGAGATTGGCCCCCGGCGCCATGCCCTTCGCCAGCGGATTAATACCTGCTGCTGCCATCGTTCCCGACACGTGGGTGGCGTGGTACACGTTTTCGCTTTCGCGATTGGTGGTCGATGGATTATCCTGCTGAATTACGCGGCTCCCAAATTCAGGATGGGCGGCGTACACTTTTGCGCCGTCCCAAACACCCAGGCGGTTGCGCACGACTTCGCTGTTACCACTTAGGTTCACGCCCAAACTTCCGCCACTATACAGGCTATTGGTGCGGGTAGTGTTGGCGGCGCGGGCGTTGAAATCAACCATGTCGTAGAGCAGGTTGCCGGTTTGCTCATCAATACCCCGTAGCCGACGGGTAAGGCCGTTTCCAGCCGGTTCTTCAATAGCTCTCCCCTGCTTTTGCGCCGCTAAAACGGCCTTCTGATAATTGGCCGATCGTTCGGCGGTCAGGGTTTGCTGAAGAACCTGTAGTTGGTTTTTCTGAGCTACGCTATACTGCGGCAGAGGCTGAGCAAGCGCTGGCCCACCAAGCAGCAGGACAAGCCCGACAAGTCGGTAAAAATTGGGCATAGGTTTATTAATGAAGAAGTTTGTCGTCTAAACAAATCTACATGGTAATTACTGTTTATGCACGCTGTCCGTTGCAACCCAGTGCATCTTTTCACAACAATGTTCCAGAACAAATTTACCTTTCTTTGGAAAGAGTCTAAACAACCTGTATCTTCGTTACGCTTTATCACCAACGTATGAACTCATTTCAAGAACACGAATCAGAGCAGCCCGCAACGGCTACCTTCTACCTGCTTCCTCTTCTCGGACACACCCTGCGTAACACGCCCGATTGCTCGCTGAAAAAGTGCTGCAAAAAGTACAAGAAGGGTAAACGCTGCAAAAGCTGTCCGGATAAATAGAGTTCGTGGTTTACAGTTTGCTGTTCAGAATTGCAGGCCTCAGGTCAGCGTGCGTATGTTTATCCGCGCAATCATGAGCAATAACCTGTAAACGTTCCCGCATGCACCTCTACCTCCACGTTCCCTTTTGCAAACAGGCTTGCCACTACTGCGATTTTCATTTCAGTACAAACCTGCGCGGAAAACGACAACTGGTCGAGGCTATGGCGAAGGAGATTGACCTGCGGCATACGTACCTGCCTCCTGCGCCGCTGGAAACGATTTACTTTGGCGGGGGCACGCCCTCCCTCCTGACCGAAGCCGAACTCGACCACCTCTTCGAGGCAATACACCGCAATTTCACGGTTTCCCCTTCAGCCGAAATTACGCTCGAAGCCAACCCCGACGATCTGGCCGATCCCGTTCAATTGGCCCTATTTCGTCGGTATGTCAATCGCCTGAGCATTGGCATCCAGACATTCGACGAAGAGACGCTTCGGTGGATGAACCGGGCCCACAACGCCACAGAGGCTCAACTCTGCGTGCAGCGTGCCCGCGATGCCGGTTTCGACAACCTGAGTATCGACCTGATCTACGGCATCTCGGAACGTACCTGGGCTACCGATCTTGCCACCGCCATTGCCCTCGACGTACCCCACCTGTCGGCCTATAACCTGACGATAGAGCCCGACACGGCCTTTGGGCGGTGGGCGGCAAAGGGGAAATTAACGCCCGTCGATGAAAACCTGTCGGCCCTGCAGTTTACCGAGCTCGACGTTGCCCTGACTGCTGCCAGGTACGTTCACTACGAAATCTCGAACTTTGCGAAAGAAGGGCATTTTGCCCGCCACAACACAGCCTATTGGCAGCGAAAGCCGTACCTGGGCATTGGACCGTCGGCGCATTCGTACAACGGGCCAAGCCGGCAGCACAACGTGGCCAACAATGCGCGCTATGTGCAGGCACTGGCTACCGATCAGATCCCCGCCGAACGGGAAGAACTATCACAGGCCGATCAGGTAAACGAGTACCTGCTGACTGGGTTACGAACAATCTGGGGCTGTACGATCAGTGAATTAGACGCTTTACTGGGTCGTTCGTTTATGGCAGAACAGGCACGCGAACTGGCGCAGCTTTCGCAAACAGGCTGGCTGCAAACCACAAACAACGTGCTGATGCTCACCGAAACGGGCAAACTCTTCGCCGACCGCGTGGCAAGCGACTTGTTTGTCGACTAAGTTTGTAACACTATGCAGCCTATAAAAGGCGTTAATCGCCTACGAACGCCACCACAGCCGGACACCCAGCCCGTAACGCCGATGCCTCCACCAAACCGGTCCTCATCTGGACGACCTGCCTCTGGTTCTTCTGCCCGCCCAGCCAAAGCGAAGCGGTCGGCCTCGTCGCGATCGACCCTGGGCTCGGCTATCCGGCACAATTGGCTGCAAGTACGTACCTACGTGCGGCAACGACCCTGGCTCAACACAGCCTACACCCTGATTAGTCGGACAATTCTGGTGCTTTTCCTGGCCTCGGTTGCCTGGGTAGTCATCCTAAAATACGTACCTGTCTGGTTTACGCCCCTGACCATCAGTCGGAAACTGGACACGATTGGCACTGATAAATCGAGCAAGATTTACAAAACCTGGCGGCCCTATAGCGAGATCAACCGGGAAGCGGCGCTGGCTGTGATTGCTTCCGAAGATCAGCAGTTTCCCTACCATTGGGGGTTCGATTTCGACGAAATCCAGGACGCCATTAAAGAAAATCAGACCCGTAAACGACCACGCGGGGCCAGTACTATTTCGCAACAGGTAGCCAAAAACGTATTCCTCTGGACGGGACGCAGCTACATTCGTAAGGGTCTGGAAGTGTATTTCACGGTGATGATCGAGTTGATCTGGGGGAAAAAACGCATTCTGGAGGTGTACCTGAACGTGGCTGAAACCGGGCCCATGACTTTTGGTGTCGAAGCCGCCTCGCAACGGTTCTACGGTCATTCGGCCTACACCCTTAACCGCGACGAAGCCGCCCGGATTGCCGCAGTGCTCCCCAACCCGAACCAGTTCTCGATCAAAAAACCGTCGAGCTACATTCAGCGCCGCACCCGACAGATCGCCCGCCAGATGCGCGCCCTGGGTGGTCAGAAATACATCCGAAATCTGTAAGAGGCGGCAGCAGATAGGTACAGACAACAGATGCAGGAGGTGTCTGCATCTGTTGTCTGTACCTATCTGCTGCCGCCCAGGAAAAATCCTTTCTCTCCTGCCAGCGAATGCTTTATTTTCGGATGCTCGATCCATCATGAAAAAGGCATTCGTTTTCTTACTGCTACTTGGGCTGGCAGCCTGCCAATCGTCTGACCCAAAACCAGAACCTACCCTGGACTCGGCTACGAGCGTCGCCTTGCGGTGGGGTCAGATGACACTCGCACTAATGCATCAGCTTCCGTTTAACTCCCCTACCTACGGGTCACGGCTGCTGGGGTATGCCGGGCTGACGATGTACGAATGCGTGGTGAACAGTAGCCCAACGCACCAATCGCTGGCCGGGCAGTTAAGCGGGCTCACGGCGTTGCCCAAACCCGAAGTCGGACAGCCTTATAATTACCCGCTAGCCCTAAATGCAGGCCAGGCAATGATCCTGAAAAAACTAGCTCCCTTTGCGCCTGAAGCTCGCCTGCGCCGGATCGACTCACTGGCTGTCAGCATAAACGGCGAGTTGGCGGTCAACGAAAAGCCTGAGGTTGTTAGCCGGTCTTTGGCCTACGGAGAGGCCATTGCCGAGGCTATTTTCAACTGGTCGAAAACCGACGGTGGGTATGAGGGCTACAAGCAAAATTTCAATCCTGCATACGTGTTCCCACGGGGAGCGGGTTATTGGACTCCACCCACCAACGGCCAGATAATCACGGGATTTCCGCTTCACCCGGCCTGGGGTCAGAACCGCACCTTCGCCCCGGCCAATGGAACGTTACCCGTGCCGGCCATGACCCGCTACTCCACCAATCCGAAAAGCAGTTACTACCTGGGGTATCAGGCGGTGTACCTGAAAAATAAACGGCTGACCCCCTCCGAAAAAGCCATTGCCGCCTGGTGGGCCGACGACCCAACTGAGACCTTTTCGCCGCCCGGCCATTCATACAGCATCGCCAATAGTGTCGTTAAAACCTCGGGGGCTGATTTGGTAAAAGCCGCCGAAACCTACGCGCGCGTGGGCATGGCCGTGGCCGACGGATTCGTCAATTGCTGGAAAGCGAAATACACCTACCACTGCGAACGTCCCTCTACCTACGTTCGGGCTAACATTGACCCCAATTGGACACAATTCTGGCCCGAACCGCCCTTCCCGGCCTTTTATTCCGGCCATTCGGTGCAATCGGCCGCGGCCGCTACGGTTCTGGCGTCTTTGTACGGCCCCCGGTTCCGGTTCGTCGACACCTCGCATGCAGGCAGGCCACGCGATCAATTTCGCCGTATCGACTACGTACCCCGCGCGTTTAGCTCGTTCTGGGCCACTGCCGAAGAGGCGGCCCTTTCGCGTTTTTACGGTGGTATTCATACGTTGCAGGACAACCAGATTGGTCTGGAAGAGGGCAAGAAGATCGGCCAGCACATCAACGCGCTGAACTGGTACCGCTAAACACGCGCCGGTTGCTCCTGCGGTTGCTAGGGTTCTTCGTACCTTTGTCGGATGAAAGCACACCGCGCTGGCGACCCCAACTACGTAAAGCCAAAAAAACACCTCGGCCAGCATTTTTTGACCGATATGAGCGTATCCATGCGGATTGCCGAACTGCTCAGCGGGCATGCCGGTCTGGATGGTGTACCGTACAAGAAAGTGCTTGAAATTGGCCCCGGCACAGGCGTTTTGACGCAGTTCCTGTTAAAAGACAATCGCTTTGAACTCGACGTGGTTGAAATAGATACCGAATCGGTAGCGTACCTGAAACGCAACGTACCTGAGCTGAAGGGGCACATCATCGAAGGTGATTTCCTGCAAATGAAGCCCACCGATTTCTACGATGAGACGAAAGAGCCGTTTGCCGTGATTGGCAACTTCCCCTACAATATTTCGAGCCAGATTTTCTTTAAGGTGTTGGAAATGCGTGACCGCGTGCCGGAAGTGATCGGCATGTTGCAGCACGAAGTAGCCATGCGGCTCGCCTCCGGCCCCGGCAATAAAGACTACGGAATCCTAAGTGTATTTCTTCAGGCCTGGTACGATGTTACCTATGAGTTCAAAGTTGGCCCGGAAGTATTTAACCCACCGCCAAAAGTGCATTCGGGGGTTATTCGTTGCCGCCGCAATGGCAAGAGCGACCTCGGTTGCGATGAGCGCAAGTTCACACAGGTAGTAAAGCACGGATTCAACCAACGTCGCAAAACGCTGCGCAACGCCCTAAAACCCCTCGGCATCACCGAAGCCGCCGCCGCCAGCTCCTTCATGGACAAACGCGCCGAACAACTCAGCGTCGCTCAATTTGTAGAGCTAACGCTACTGATGATGGCATAGGGTTAGATTTAGTTTGACGTTGCTCCGATAACTAGCAAACCTGTTAGTTAATGAAGCAACGTCAAACTAAATCTACGTCGCTGGTTCTCGTTCCAGATGGCTTTTTACGCTGTTAGATGAGGCTTCTTCTAATGGATTTGTCAGTTAGCAGCGCAACATCAAACGACAAACATCAAACCGCTTTTTAAGATACCGTTCCTCCGTTCCAAACCGATTTGCTCGGTGGTAGCATAGCAAGAGCACCGTCGGCGTCTTCGGCCATTAGAATCATGCCCTGCGATACGTGGCCCATCATTTTGCGGGGAGCCAGGTTCGCCAGAAACGTCACCTGCTTACCAATCAGCTCTTCGGGCGTGAAGTGCTTGGCAATGCCGCTCAGTATCTGGCGACCGCCCATACCATCTTCTACCTGTAGCTTTAGCAGCTTATCACTTTTCGGCACGCGCTCGGCCTCGGTAATGGTGCCAATGCGAATATCGAGTTTAGCAAAATCATCGTACGTAATTTCCTCTTTCAGGACGGGCACAGTCTTCAGCGCCGCTTCTTCGAGAGCTTCGGGGGTTCCGGTTGTTGGTGCATCGGCAGGCAACGTACCTGCATTTTCGGTTGCGTTCATCTCTTTTGTCTTGTTCAGTTTGTCGATCTGCACCTGAATAAAGTCGTCTTCCAGCTTGGCAAACAGCAACTCGGCTGGGGCCAGTTGAGAGCCTTCTACTAGCAAGTCGATACGGCCGGCGTTTGTCCAGTCGAGCTTTTCGAGCAGGCCCAGTTGCGCGTGTAATTTCTGGGCGGTAAATGGCAGGAACGGCTCGCACAGGATGGCCAGATTGGCAGCCACCTGCAGGGCCAGATTCAAAATCGTGTTGGCTCGCTGCGGGTCTGTTTTCACCACTTTCCACGGCTCAGTTTCGGCAAAATACTTGTTGCCTAGCCGCGCCACGTCCATCAATAAGCCCAACGCCTCGCGGAACCGGTACTGTTCAATAGCTTGTCCAATCCGGTCGGGATACTGCGCCAACTCGTCCATTAGCGTCTGATCGATAGCCAGTTGCGCCTCGTCGGCCGGAACAGAGAACGCAGGTACGTGGCCCTCGTTAAACTTGTGAGTCAGCACCACGGCGCGGTTCACGAAGTTGCCGAATATACCTACTAGTTCAGAGTTGTTGCGCGTTTGGAAATCCTTCCACGTAAACTCCGAGTCCTTGGTTTCGGGCGCGTTGGCCGCCAGCACGTACCGGAGCACATCCTGCTTGCCGGGCAGCTCGTCGAGGTATTCGTGCAGCCACACCGCCCAGTTGCGCGAGGTACTGATCTTGTCGCCCTCCAGGTTCATAAACTCGTTGGCAGGTACGTTATCGGCCAGAATCAGGCTCCCTTCGGCCATCAGCATGGCGGGGAAGATGATGCAGTGGAAGACAATATTGTCTTTACCGATGAAGTGAACGAGCTTGGTCTTGTCGTCTTTCCAGTACAATTCCCAGTCACGCCCCTGCTCGGCGGCCCATTCTTTGGTCATGGAGATGTAGCCGATCGGAGCGTCAAACCAGACGTAAAGCACTTTCCCCTCCGCATCGGCTAGGGGTACTTTAATGCCCCACTCCAGATCGCGGGTCATAGCGCGGGGACGCAGCCCTTCCTTCAACCACGACTGGCATTGGCCAAACACGTTGGTTTTCCACTCGGTATGACTGTTGACGTACTGCTCAATCTGAGGCTGCATGCGGTCGAGGGGCAGGTTCCAGTTTTTGGTCTGCCGCTTCACCGGTTTAGAGCCTGATAGCGTTGAGTGGGGCTCGATCAACTCGTTCGGGCTCAGCGCCGTACCGCATCGTTCGCACTGATCGCCGTAGGCATTCGGATTGGCGCATACAGGGCATGTACCTACGATGTAGCGATCAGCCAGAAACTGATTGGCGACCTCATCAAAATACTGTTCGGTCACCTCTTCGTCGAAATAACCCTTGTCGTAAAGGGTCGTAAAAAACTGCTGCGACGTTTCGTGGTGAACCGGATTCGAGGTGCGCGAATAAATGTCGAACGAGATACCAAACTGTGCAAACGAGTCTTTGATCTGCGTGTAGTATTTATCGACCACCTGCTGCGGCGTACTACCTTCTTTCTTGGCCTTGATGGTAATGGGGACACCATGCTCATCTGTACCCGAAATGAAAGCTACATCTTTACCCGTTCCACGGAGGTAACGCACGTAGATGTCGGCTGGTAGGTAGCAACCGGCCAGGTGGCCAATATGTATGGGTCCGTTGGCGTAGATGAGCGCCGCCGTAACGGTATAGCGTTGTGGATTTTCGAGCATAAAAGGCCATTTGACGTTTGTGGTTTGATGTTTGCTGTTGCTTCGCTACTGAGCAGCGCAACAGCAAACGTCAAACCACAAACGTCAAACTAGTTTTCATTGGGCTGCAAAATTAGCAATTCAGCGGCGGTTGTTGTTATGTTTACACACGAACCCGTCAATCACTTCCCTTCCCGGCAGTAGTAGGGGTCAACATAGCCCACCCACGTTTGAATGACCTCATCATTACCTAACTCAACGCTTGTTACCGGAGCTACCGGCCTGATTGGCTCGCACGTGGTGCGTTATCTGCTCTCGCTGGGAACAGTTGTGTCGGCGTTGTACCGCGCTCAGAATGGCTACGGCCTGCTGACCGATGTGGCCGATCAGATCACCTGGCTCGAAGGCGACCTGCTGGATATTCCAGCCCTCGAGATGGCCATTACACCCGGATGCGATGTCATTCACTGCGCAGCGATTGTTTCCTTCGTGCCCAAAGACCGTGCCCGGATGGAGCAGGTCAACGTAGAGGGCACAGCCAATCTGGTGAATGTGTGCCTCATGGCGGGCATCCGGAAACTGGCGTACCTGAGCTCGGTTGCCGCGCTGGGGCGGCCCGAATCGAAACACAACGTACCTGGCCAGCCAGTGACCCTGACCGAAGAGCAGAAATGGGAAGAGTCGCCGCTGAATTCGGCCTATGCCAAAACCAAATACCGGGCTGAACTGGAAGTATGGCGCGGCGCGGCAGAGGGACTGGCAGTGGTGATGGTAAATCCAACCATTGTACTTGGCGAAGGTGACTGGACTCGCAGCAGCACGCAGTTGGTTAAATACGTGTATGATGAGAAGCGATTTTACACTGAAGGCGATATCAACTACGTCGATGTACTCGATGTGGCCGAAGCCATCGTGAAACTACTGCATAGCCCGGTGGTTGATCAGCGGTTTATTCTGAATGCCGGTGCCATGCCCTACCGCGACTTTTTGACGCAATTGGCCCAGGCTTTGGGCAAACAACCACCCAGCATTGCCGTGCCGCCGGGGCTGGCAAAAATCCTGGCGTCGCTGGAATCTGTACGTTCATGGCTCACAGGTACGTCGCCGCTTATTACGCAGGAAACGGCCCGTAGTGCCAGCCATCGATATTACTATCCAGGCCAGCTAATTACACAGTCAATTGATTTCCAGTACCGCCCGCTTAGTGAGACAATTCAACGCATTGCCGGGCAAGTGAAGCGTATACAAAGTATTTGAACCGGGCTATTGAAGTTTGTGTTTTTCTCTATATATTTCATAACAACATCGGATAAATCGCGCCCGTGGTGCGTCCCCTATCCCGTGCGGTACGACCTTCGGCTTACGTATTCCGCTTTCCGCAAATCGTAAGTGGTGGTTCGTGAATCGACACAGCTACATGGAGCAAGAGTTTGACGAACGGGCTGGCGACATCAAAGAGAGCATTCAGCGCTTTGAGCAGATGCTCGCCAGCGAAGAAAATTTTTATTTCGACCTCGACGTTTACGAACGTCTGGTTGAACATTACCTCAATGAAGGTGATCTTGAGCGTGCCTTTAAAGCGGCCGAATCAGGACTCGCCAATTTTCCCTATGCCCTGGAATTGATGCTCGATCGGGCGCAAATCCTGGCTAATTTTCAACGTTTTGACGAAAGCATAGACCAGCTCGACAGTGCTGGTTTGTTTAACCCCGGCGATCTCGACGTGCAGTATATGCGCGGCACCGTACTGAACATGGCCGGGCGGTTTGAGGAATCGATCGAAGTATTGACCGATATGCTCGATCGGACCGATGACCAGGACGATGTGTTCTTCCAGATGGCCCAGAGTTACCAGAACTGGGGTAAGTTCGACGAGGCCGTAGCGCATTACAAGAAAGCCATCGACCTGAATCCGAACAACGAAAGTGCGCTATACGAACTCTCGTTTTGCCTCGATATCAACGGCGAACTGGAAGCCAATCTGCCTTATTACGAAGGGCTGATTGATAAAGATCCGTATTCGCATAATGCGTGGTATAACCTCGGCATAGCCTACAGCAAACTTAGCCGTTTCACCGAAGCCGCCGAAGCGTACGATTATGCCATTGTTATCAAGGAAGATTTTGCGTCGGCACATTTCAACCTGGGTAATACGTACATGAACCTTGGCCAGTTCGATCGGGCCGAAGCCGCTTACCGGCTGACCCTCAAGTACGAAGAACCAACGGCCGATACGTATACGCATCTGGGCGCCAGCCTGGAGCGTCAGGACCGCCTGCCCGAAGCGATTAAAGAGTACCGTGAAGCCACCAAGCTCGATGCCCTCTGGGATGAAGCCTGGTACGGCATCGGCGTGTGCATGAGCGAGTTAGGTAAGTGGTACGAAGCCATTCCGTTTTTGCAGAAGGCGATCAAGCTTAACGATAACAATGCGGATTACTACGTTATTCTGGCCGAAACGGAATACAAAATCGGCAACGTCGTTTCCAGCATTGAAGCGTTTGAGAAGGCTTCGGAGGTCGACCCGGCCAACGCGGATGTGTATTTGATGTGGTCACTAATTCCGTTTGATCAGGGGGATTACGACAAAGCGTATGGCATTATCCAGATTGGTCTGGCCGAATTACCGCAGGAAGCCGATCTGTATTACCGGGCTGTGGTATACCAGATCTACGCCGGCAACTACCGCGACGCCCTGCTGAACCTGGAGACCGCCCTCACCCTCGACTACGACACGCACGTGCAGTTATTCGAGTTCTTCCCAGAACTGGAAAAGCAGAAGGCGCTCTACAAGATCATTCAGCAGTATCACAAAAAAGAAGAGTAAGCCGACTTGCAATCGACCAGCCAATAACGGGCAGTTAATTGCGCATCGGGTACATCAACTTTTTGTTATCCCAACTTCATTTGGTATGAAAAACTAAACGGAGTTGGGATACTTAGTTTAGGGGCTCTTCATGAAAATAGTAAGCTAGGTTACTACCAGTTTGTTGATGCCTAAAATGGCTAAAGACAACTTTACTTGTAAAAATGAGTAGTATATTATTAAGAACGAAACTTGGCTCGTTATGAGAACCTACTTCTTTGTCATAGCCCTTAATACCATTCTCTTTGGGCAGTGTACTAAACCTGAATCAGCAACACCCCGCGTCGATTATGACAAAGAATCGATCAAACTGATGAGTGAGGTAGCTCCCCAAATCAGCGGTCAATGGACGATGCAAGAAGTTGCCATAAGTCATAAAAAAGGAGATTATTACCAGCAGCAGGCGCAAATCACGAAAGACACTGTGTTGAAAGATATAGCGACACTCACAATTAAGCCTGTTTCCAACTCTCGGTTTTCTCCCCGACAAGCTCAACATCCTGAGTTTGAAGGGAACATACAGTATGGCGGTAAAACCTATCCAATCTATTTCTTTTTAACAGCCAGCGCTGGGCGAATTGATAAGAAAACTGGCCCCCAGGCTTCTATCTTATTTGAATATAGTTTTCCAAGCGGCTCTCGTTTAATTGAAGCTGAAGAATCGTATTTGAAAAATGCGGGGATCGTTAACACCAATTATTCAGTGGAAGTCGTCGACAGTCAGCCAGCGATGATCTGGAGAGGTGGCAAAGGGGTAGATCAAATAAGATTAGAAAAAAATAGATAATCTAGGGAAAAGTCAGAGACTTTCCACAGAATGGTGCAGTGGTGGAAGGTACTTTCGATAGGCCGAAACGTTCATAAAGAGCGTTGGTGCGAAAGCGCTGCCAGAGCAAGGCTTTACCTGCTGACTACAATGCAGTTGTAAGGCTGACTCCTGATTCGATTTAATTATCACAATTACCCCTTATATAATAGCTTTCTGTCGAAATGTTAAAAGACCTTAACCACTTCTGACCTTGTTTTTATAGCACTAACTTTCTGCCAATAAAACAACATACGGTTATGAAAAGGCTTTTACTGGTAGCAGGTTTTTTAGTGCCCTTATTCGGATTTTCTCAGTCGCCAAGTGATCAAAAACAAGGCGAATTGTTAGGCCAAGGTCATCTAAGCGCAGGTATCAATGTAGGGGGCGCTTTTGGGCCTATTTCTAGTGGAGACACCAAGTATTTAGCTCCTCATATTCAATATTTTCTCAAAGATGGCTGGTCAATTGCTCTAGAGGGTCGCCACAATGCAAACGGTAACTTTTCGCGCTATACAGGCCTTGGTCTATCAAGTCGTTACTATTTTGTTCGCGACAGGCGGTTAGCCTTGTTTGGTCAAGCAGGAGCCAGCCTCGGTCAAAGTAAATTCTCCGGTCAGGCCTTAGAGGCTGCTATCCAATATCTACCAACCACCACTTACAATTACGAGCGAAGCACGGCTTGGCAAACATCCGCCGGATTAGGCGTTCACTTTCGAATAGCTAAACGTTGGGCTTTAGAAGGTATTGGAGAACGAGCTTGGACAGAACTTACTAAAACGTTATCCCATCAAAGGTGGCAGGGAAGTGTTGGCATTAATTTTCTCATGAAATAGACTTTTCCCTAACAAAATTAATATTACTACAATGTGTGAATAATCTCGTTATATAAAATTAGTTACGCAACGTCTCTCCGTAAAACACAAAAAGGCCAATTCTGGCCTTTTTGTGTTTTACGGAGAGACAAGACTATCTCTTACTTCGCTTTATTGGTAAAGTCAACTACCGTTACGTCGGCTAGCCAGGCGCCTACTACGCCGCCGAAGGCTTTGTGGGCAGGGTGTGGCAGGTACGTGTCGCGGTCTTTCTCGTTGTCGAACGTCAGGATGAAGGCGTGGGTCAAGCCCTTGTCCAGTTTTTCAGGACTATTGTTGGTGCCCCACTGAAAGCCTTTGATTTCTTTAATCTTCGACGGAAGTGCTTCGAATGCAGCGACGATCTCGGCTACTTTCTCCGGCGTAGTTTCGGGCTTGAATTTGAACAGAACGATGTGTTGAACCATAGATTTAGCAGCGACGGGCGTTGCAGTTTGTTTTTTAGGGGGGCGGGGCGTATCCGTAGTTGGCTGAGCCGCAAATGAGGCGACCGACAGCAGCGTAGCCGCGCACAAAAAAGCGATTGATTTTACCATAGCAGGATTGGTTTTTGGGTAAAGAAAAGACCAATAAGGTTTTCAGAAAAACCTTATTGGTCCGGGATACTACTCGTTTTTGGCCGATTACGCCAGCTTAGCCTGCAACGCCTGATCCAGCGCGTCGAGGAAATCTTCCGTATTTAGGTAGTGCTCGTTGGCCATCAGCTTGGTACCCTGCGGATATACAGACAAGGCCAGGTCTTTGGTCATTTTACCACTTTCAACCACTTCAACGCAAACGGCTTCCAGCGCGTTAGCGAAATCGATCAGCGGTTGGTTGTCGTCGAGTTTACCACGGAAGGCCAGACCACGCGTCCAGGCGTAGATCGAAGCGATTGGGTTGGTGCTCGTTTTATTCCCTTTCTGGTATTCGCGGTAGTGACGCGTAACGGTTCCGTGGGCAGCTTCCGCTTCCATCGTCTGTCCGTCGGGTGTAACCAATACCGAGGTCATCAGACCCAGTGAGCCGAAGCCCTGCGCTACGGTATCCGACTGTACGTCGCCATCGTAGTTCTTGCAGGCCCACACAAAGTTACCGTTCCACTTCAGCGCCGACGCCACCATGTCATCGATCAGGCGGTGTTCGTATTCTACTTTACCAGCGTATTCGGTGTCATAGATTTCCTGGAAGATATCCTTGAAACGACCGTCGTATTTTTTCAGGATCGTGTTCTTCGTCGACAGGTACAGCGGCCAGCCTTTCTGCATGGCTACGTTCATACAAGCGCGGGCAAACCCACGGATCGACTCATCGACATTGTACATGCCCATGGCCACACCAGGAGCTTTGAAGTTGTACACGTCGAACTCTTGTACGCTACCGTCTTCACCTTCGAACTTCATCGTCAGCTTACCAGGACCGGGTACTACAAAATCGGTAGCGCGGTACTGATCACCAAAGGCGTGACGACCAATGATGATTGGCGCTGTCCAGTTAGTTACCAGGCGGGGTACGTTCTGCATCACGATTGGCTCGCGAAAAACGGTACCGTCCAGAATATTGCGGATCGTGCCGTTGGGCGACTTCCACATTTGTTTCAGGCCAAACTCTTCAACGCGCTGCTCATCGGGAGTAATTGTTGCGCATTTGATACCTACACCGTACTGCTTAATGGCGTTAGCGGCATCGATCGTTACCTGATCGTTGGTTTCATCGCGGTATTCGATGCCAAGGTCAAAGTATTTGATATCAACATCAACGTAAGGAAGAATCAGCTTGTCTTTAATAAACTTCCAGATAATGCGGGTCATTTCGTCGCCGTCCAGTTCAACTACTGGATTAGCCACTTTAATTTTTTCCATTGTACTGCGGTTAGATGCGAGAATAATCAATACAGACTGGGCGTAAAATTACTACATCTTTATGGGTTTGGCTCTAACCAGTTGGTCACAAAAACACCCTACCCTCGCGGCCCGGCATAGGCAGCAGCCAGCAACAGAACCACTCGTTTCGCGGGGGGTCACAGTTTCTACTGATTTATTTACTTACTACATTTACCGATCTATCCCCCATGTAAACTCACCCGCCAGTATGATTTGTAGAGCTACCGTTCTGCTACTGTTACTCTCGCTGCCTCATCTAGCCACTGCGCAACTGTTTTTCACACCCGGCTATGTGGTTACAACAAAAGGCGACACCCTGCGCGGCGAAGTGCGGGACAGAGACAATGCCTCGGTCTGGTTTAGGAGTAAACAGGATGGAAACGACAGACAGTATACGCCCGAAACAATCAGCGCCTACAAAGCGGAAGGCCAGCCCGCCGTCAGATCTGCTAAGTGGCTCGACAATGACGTACCCGTACAAACCTTCGTAAAGGAAATCAGCACTGGCCGCGTGAGTCTATTTGAGTTGATCAAGCCCGAAGAACGGTTAACCCATGCGATTCGGCTACCCGATGGAGCGTTTATACCTCTTCGAAAAAGTATGGCGCTGCTCATACTTAACCAGCACCTGACTGGCTGTAGTGACCCAGCAGTTAAACGTCTTCTATCTATTCAATTGTACTATTTCAGCCGGAGTTATTTTGAGCGAGTTATCACTGCTTATAATCAGTGTATCGAACCGCAACGGTCGGCTCCTGCCGTCAGCCGAAAACTGGCGTATGAAGCAGGTATATTGGCTGGCGTCGCCGCAAATTCCTGGTTTTATGGCGCTAGTCAGGCAAGCTTTAAGCCCATTTGGAACCCCAACGGTGCCTACAGTACCCAATACACGGGTGTAACGGGTCTTTTCTTTACACTCGCTCCCCGCAAAAAACTTTCCCTCGGCGTTGAGGTTCAGTACACATCGGTTCTCACGGAGAAGACTGTTGCCATTAACAATACACTCGACCCTACCGATTCACGGACGCGCTTTTACTCGTTTAAGGAGCAATACTTTACCATGCCTATTACTGCCCGGTACGTGATCACGTCTGTAAAATCGGTGCGCTTATACGCCAAAGCGGGCGGTTCACTAGCCTACAAATTCAACGTAGGGGGTGTATATAGTGGCGATAACCTCACGAACGTACCTATCCCGATCAAATCGGGGCTTGGTCTTGGCTACCTGTTGGGGGCTGGAGCCGAGCTACCCCTCACCAACAAGCGGCATTTGCTGATCGAGTTGCGGACGGTGCCCCACATCGTTTTGGATAACGTTACTCGGCTGGGTACGTCACGGTCTTATCAACTTACGGTGGCGCTTCCCCTCATTAGTCGGTAGATGCCCGTGTAACTGCATCTTGCGTTTACCTGAAGCGTAAGGTTTGATTTCCGGCTTTCAGCACCAGTTGGGTGGCGGTCAATTCATCTATTTTCCAGAGCGTACCAGTCAGAAAGGGGTGTATGCTACAGGAAACAGTAGCACACTGAGGAGTAGGGCTTTCGTCACCTAAAAACTCGATTTGGGCGTTGATCGTCCTGAACCGAGACGGCACGCAACACCCACCAGATCGCTTTTCGGTACCGTACAACAACGTACCCAGCCGGGTAAATTCAACCTGAATTGGATACTGAAGCGTCGTTCCATCAACGCTTTGCTGCAGCCAGGTACGAGCTAATAAGTCGGGAGTCACCAACTCACCTTTTGTCCCCTGACAAGCCATAACAACCCACAGCAGCCCTACAATCGCCTTTTTCATTCGCTCTTTTTTCAGCAATGAGTCTAAAAGGCGTGCCACCGTTGGAAAGTCCGGGTCAACTATCAATTTAGCCATTGACAAAACACCTATCACATAGGGCATTTCCCTATCTTGTCTGAACCAACCAATCAGAATACACCTGTATGCGAAACACTTACCTATTTTTTGCCTTACTCCTGCTCCCTGCGCTGGTGATAGCGCAAAAACAAAAAAAGCAACCGTCCCTTACCCCACTTGACAAGCTAAAGGCCGAGGCCGTTGCGTCGGTAGAGGCCCGCAAGGATCAGGCCCAGCAGATCAATGACATGCTCTTTAGCTTTTCAGAACTGGGTTTTCAGGAAACCGAGACGTTTACGTACCTGACCACGCTGCTTGAGAAGGAAGGCTTTACCATCCAGAAAAACATTTCGGGCATGCCTACCGCCTGGATCGCCACCTGGGGCAGCGGCAAACCTGTCATCGCCATCGGTTCCGACATTGACTGTATTCCGAAAGCTAGTCAGAAGCCCGGCGTAGCCTACCGCGACCCAATCGTTGATGGAGCACCGGGCCACGGCGAAGGGCATAACTCGGGCCAGGCGCTGAACATCGTGGCCGCACTGGCTGTGAAGAAGCTAATGGAGCGCGACAAGATTTCAGGTACGTTGATGCTCTGGCCGGGGGTAGCCGAAGAGCTGGTGGGCGCCAAAGCGTTTTACATCCGGGATGGCTATTTCAAGGATGTCGACGCCTGTATCTTCACCCATGTAGGCAGTAACCTGGTTACGTCGTACGGCGACGCAGGCAACAACGGCCTTATTTCGGTTCGGTTCACGTTCGAAGGATCAGCAGCCCATGCCGCCGCAGCACCCTGGCGTGGTCGGTCGGCGCTGGATGCGGTAGAGTTAATGAACATCGGCTGGAACTTCCGCCGTGAGCACCTGGAGTTAACCCAGCGTTCGCATTACGTGATCTCCGACGGAGGCGACCAACCCAACGTAGTACCGTCGAAGGCGTCGGTTTGGTACTATTTCCGCGAGCGTAGCTACCCAAAAATTCGCAGCCTGTTCGAAACCGGTCTGGCAATGGCAGAGGGGGCAGCCAAAATGACCGACACCAAATTTACCTACGACATTCTGGGGTCGGCCTGGCCGGGGCATTTCAACAAGCCGATTGCCGAGGCCATGACAGAAAACATCAGAAAAGTGGGACTGCCCGCCTGGTCGCCTGAAGATCAGATGTTGGCTAAAGCCACGCAGAAAGAAATGATGGCCCGTAAGGTAGAAGGATTGGCCATGAAACTCGACAGCCTGAGCCTGCCAGCCAACACGGCCCCAACTATGATGATGGGCGGACAATCGTTTGTACCGCTGACGGGTGGTTCCGACGACATTGCCGACATTGCCTGGTCGGTACCCACCGTTGTTCTCCGATACCCCAGCAACATTCCGGACTTGCCCGGCCACCACTGGAGTAACGCCATTTCGATGGCTACGCCCATTGCACATAAAGGCGTGGTAGCTGGTGCCAAAGCTGAGGCTATGACCCTGCTCGATCTGCTGCTACGGCCCGATCTGATTCAGCAAGCAAAGGAGTATTACGTTAATGAGCAAACGAAAGAGCTGAAATATACCTCGCTCATTACGGCTAAGGAAAACCCGGCGGTTTACCTGAACGAGAAAATCATGACCGATTTTAAACCGAAGTTGAAGGCCTTCTATTACGACCCAACCAAGTACAAGACGTACCTGGAACAACTAGGCATTAAATACCCCACGCTTCGCGACGATCAGAAAGCAGCGGCGGGCAAGTAGGGAAGTCGGTTTTTACCCCCAACTCCCCTGAGGAGAGTTGGGGGTAAAAACCGACAAGAAAACACAACGCCACCTATCGCATCTTCGTGCGCTTCACCAGATACGCGCTCAGGATGGGCTCGAAGCCTTCGGCGATGTCGGCCTCGATGAAGTCAATTCGGTACTGGGCGCAGCGCATTTTCAGCCCTTGCAGGTAGTCGCTCACAGCCTGCTTATAGGCATCACGTACCTGATTTGGCTGTAATTTTACGCGAGCTTCCGTCTCTAAGTCGATAAACTCATACGGGCGGTCTTCAAAAGCAAACGCCTGT
Source organism: Fibrivirga algicola (assembly GCF_011742925.1). Taxonomy (GTDB): domain Bacteria; phylum Bacteroidota; class Bacteroidia; order Cytophagales; family Spirosomataceae; genus Fibrella; species Fibrella algicola. The sequence goes on along the minus strand of NZ_WAEL01000001.1, from coordinate 399,720 downwards.
TCGGTTTTGCGATCGGTGACGTGAAAAATGAGCACCTCGTGCAGATTATGGCGCAGGTGTTGCAGGGCCGAGAACAGGGCATCCTGCCGGGCAGGGTCGGCACCGGCGGTGTCGAACATATCGCTGAAGAGAACAACCAGCGAGCGCTTATTTATTTTTTCGGCAATCTCGTGAATCACCTCGGCGGTGCTGGTCCGGCGGTTGGGCTTGGGCGATTGCAATACCTGATCGAGCAGTGTGAAGATCTTGTGCACGTGACCCGGCGTTGATTTCACGGGTGTCTGCACCTCCATCTCGCTCGAAAACGTGCACAGGCTTACCGCGTCGCGCTGCTTCTGTAGCATATACGCTAAGCTAGCCGCCCCCATCGCGCTGAAGGTGACCTTCCCGTAGTCTTTTTCGGGGTAATACATCGACGACGACGTATCGATCAGCAGGTGGCAGCGAAGATTGGTTTCCTCCTCATACCGTTTGACAAAGAGCTTATCCGTTTTACCATATACCTTCCAGTCGATGTAGCGCGTGCTCTCGCCGGGGTTATAGAGTCGGTGTTCGGCAAACTCGACCGAGAAACCGTGAAATGGCGATTTATGTAGCCCGGTAATGAAGCCCTCCACTAACTGACGAGCCAGAAATTCGACGTTTCCGAATGAACGTACCTGCGATAAGTTGAGTGTGTTTGCCAAAGCCTGTAGCACCGGAGCTAGAGCTTCGGTAGTCAATCGTTAACTTACTAATGGGTACCGAAGTTGGAGCGGGTACGCCCGTCCGGTTCGACACTACACTTTCAACGTCTAATATCCACAATCCAGCGTCGTTTACAAACAAAAAACCTGATTCGTGAGTCTGGCGTCCTACTTAGGGAATTGCAAAAAGGGGGCCAGCCCGTGAATCAGGTTTTTAAAAATCGGACTGTACTCGTCCGCACGGATAATCCGGTACAGGTATAGTCTACGTCGTTTCGCAGCTATCCCCGCCGTTACTGCACCGGCATAAGATCCGGCAGCAGGGGCGAACGCCTATCAAGCGTTAGCGATTGATCGAGCAGCGCCACCATTTTGGTGGTATTCACTACCCGGAGAGTAACATTGGCCACGCCCCGTCCGAGCATGCCAATGGCTTTGGCGGCGGCGTACGTCATATCGACTACGCGGCCTTTTGTAAACGGCCCCCGATCATTGATCCGGATGATGACCGACTGCTGGTTTGCCTTGTTGGTTACTTCAACCAGCGTATTAAATGGGAGATACCGGTGAGCCCCCGTAAAAATGTGTTGTTTAACGTGCTCACCGTTACTAGTTCTACGCCCACTAAACTTATTCGCATAGTAAGACGCTTTACCTTCCTGCTGTATGAGGCCCTTCTCAGGGGCCTCTGTCGGATGGATACTGCCCGAAAACAGCAGTAGGGACATTAGTAAACTCATACAGTTTTTGGTTAGTGTAACAATAAAAAGAAGACTTACCGGAAGAGGATCCCTAACGCCTTCTTTCACCAAAAAATGCAATTCCCTTAATACAAAGATAGGCATAACCACTTAAAAAGCAAAGCCTTGCCCCCCGGACCGCATTTGGCCGTCTGTGCTTTGTGACGATTGCGAGCCAATGTTTACCTAAAATTATTTTGCGGCTTGTTTATTATTCTACTACCATTCACTGTACTTTGGCAGCCAATAGCGTTTAACTTTTTTCACAAGTGGAGGACAGAGATAAGGAGAAAATTTACTCAAAACGGGTGCGGGCAGGCAAGAGAACGTACTTTTTCGACGTGAAAGCGACTCGAGCCAACGATTACTACCTCATCCTGACCGAGAGCCGTCGCCAACCCCAGGGCGACAGTTTCAGCTACGAAAAGCAGAAAATGTTCCTGTATAAAGAGGATTTTGCTAAGTTCATCGAAGCGCTACAGGAAACAATCGACTATGTAAAAACCGAGCTAATGCCCGATGTTGACTTCGCTCAGTTTAATCAGCCCGAAGAACTGAGCGACGACCTCAGTAGTAGCCTAAAATGGGAATAGTCCTATTTCACGGATAAGTGCATTACAAAGCCCCGGCACCCAGTCCGAGGCTTTTTTGTTGTACTTTTGCGAGTCGGATCGATCGTTCCAGGTTGGTAGCCCATACCCTCGACAGGTAGCTGGCTTATCAAAGTAACTGTTCAGACTACAGACTATTAACCTGATACGACTTTTCAGACTATTTAGCTATAGACTACTTACATGGGACTTCAATGTGGCATTGTGGGCTTACCGAACGTTGGTAAATCCACCCTATTCAATGCGATTTCGAGCGGTAAAGCCGAAGCCGCCAACTACCCTTTCTGCACCATCGAGCCGAACGTCGGTGTGGTGACCGTGCCCGACCCGCGCCTCGATTCGCTCGAAACCCTGGTCAATCCACAGCGCGTGGTGCCTACCATCATCGAGTTTGTCGACATTGCCGGTCTGGTAAAAGGGGCTAGCCAGGGGGCTGGTTTAGGAAATAAATTCCTGGCTAATATTCGCGAAGTCGACGCGATCGTACACGTAGTCCGCTGCTTCGAAGACGATAACATCGTGCACGTAGAAGGCCGGGTAGACCCTGTTTTCGACAAAGAGATTATCGACGCCGAGCTACAACTCAAAGATTTAGAGTCGGTCGACAAAAAGATTCAAAAGGTTGAACGCAACGCCAAGTCAGGTGATGCTAAGGCGAAAGCCTCACTTGAAGTGCTGAAGCAGTACAAGACGGCGCTGGAACAGGGCAAGAGCGCCCGCACCGTTCAGGTAACACCCGAAGAACAGGAAGAAGCCATTGGCGACATTGACCTGCTCACGGTGAAACCGGTACTGTACGTAGCCAACGTAGACGAAGCTTCATTACCCGACGGCAATGCCTATTCGGACAAGCTGCGCGAAGCGGCCAAAGCCGAAGGAGCCGAAGTCGTTATCATCTCGGCAGGTATCGAATCGCAGATTGCAGAAATGGAAGATGCAGAAGAGCGTGAACTGTTTTTGAGCGAGTATGGCCTCACTGAATCGGGCCTGAGCAAACTCATACGGGCGTCTTACTCGTTATTGGGTCTCATCACCTACTTCACCGCCGGTGTGAAAGAAGTACGTGCCTGGACCATCCGTCGCGGCTGGAAAGCGCCCGCTGCAGCGGGTGTCATTCACACCGATTTTGAGAAGAAATTCATTCGCGCACAGGTGATCAAACTGGCGGACTTTGAGCAATTGAAATCTGAATCCGCCGTTCGCGAGGCAGGTAAACTCTCGGTTGAAGGCAAAGAATACGTTGTTCAGGACGGCGACATCATGGAATTCCTGCACGGAGCATAAATAAAAACGGTTACTGTTTATTGTTACTGTTTCGCTGCTAGACTGGCTGGCAACGCAACAGTAACCGATAAACAGCGAACGGTTAACAGTAAAAAATGGCTCGACCAAAAGCATTTGCGGAACAGGATGCCCTACACGCGGCGATGGAGACCTTCTGGCGCAAGGGGTACCACCACACGTCGATGCAGGATCTCGTTGACTCGATGGGCATCAACCGCGCCAGTCTCTACGATACCTTTACCGATAAGCATACGCTGTATCTCAACGCGCTGGAACGGTATCGCGACCTGAACTGTGCCGACATGGCCGAGGCTACGGCCGGAGCCACAACTGCCCGGGCCAAAATCCGGGCTATTTTCGACAAGGCAATTGCCGAAACCCTCGACGATCAGGAACACAAGGGATGTTTCATGACCAACGCCACACTGGAGATGCTTCCTCATTACGCAGACGTCCAGGCGATTGTGGCTGACAATTTCGTACAGTTGGACGCTACCTTCCGCCAGATCCTCAGCGCAGGTATTGCTGATGGCGAACTCAACGCCGACCTTGCACCCGACCGGCTGGTGCCGTTCCTGATGAGCCAGTTATCCGGTATTCGTGTGCTGGGGAAAGCCATACCCAACGGCACCATGCTGAATCAGGTAGTAGAGCTCGCACTTTCGGTATTACACTAACCCATGTTACCTGCCAACAAAGAAAGCCCGACCAGTATGACTGGTCGGGCTTTCTTTGTTGCAACCTACAGCTTACCGTGGACGGATCGGCAGTTTACGATCACCAGGCTGGTACTGGCGGCCAATGCCGAAGTTATAACCAAGGCCGACAGTGATCATCTGATTACGCAGATCGGTGGCGTTCAACCCAATATTGGTGATGCCGTGAGTGTACCGTGCATCAACCGTGAATCGCTGCCGGTCACCGGTCCGGAAGTTAGCCTGGAAGCCAGCCGTCAAGCCTAGGTCAGCCGTACGATACAGGTCTGTGGTAACCGTTTTAACGTCTTTACCATCAGCCGCTTTTTCGCGGGTGAACGCATTGAGGCGAAGTGCCGGCACAATACCCGCGTATACGTTGGGCCGGAAATTACCCGACCGATTCAGGAAATAGCGAGCCGTAATTGGCAGTTCCAGGTAGTTGACGCGGTTGGTCAGTGTAGTAGAAACCGACCCTAAATTGTAGGTGGACTGAGCGCCCCGTTGTGAATACAACAAGTCAATAGCGGCCCCAAAACGGCTGATATCACTGTAAATGAAGCCAACACCAGCCGATAAACCTGGTAATAACTTGTTCGCATTTGGGTTGCTATTAACCAGAAGTCGTTGATCGTTCCCAACAAAGTTGGTGAGATTAAGGCCTACTCGCGGGCCAAAACTCCAACGCTGACGTGATTGACTGTAGCCAACGGATTGAACGAAAAGTAGTGTAACGATGAGTAAAGCGTAACGTGCGTTTTTCATAACAAAGTGATTGATGGTTTTGGACTGACTGCTAATTGTCCATTGAAGTAATTAGCAATTGATCCATTGTAGAATAAAAAATAGTCACTAAAAAACATAAGAAGTGGCTTACCGGGGCCGAATTGGCAGTTTACGATCACCAGGCTGGTACTGACGACCAATACCGAAGTTGTAACCCAGGCCAACGGTAATCATCTGATTGTGCAGGTCATTGGTAGCCACAGATATATTCGGCAGACCGTATGTGTACCGGGCATCAACCGTGAATCGCTGACGATCTCCTGTGCGGAAGTTGGCCTGAAAGCCAGCCGTCAGTCCTAGGTCACCTTTCCGAAACCGATCCTGAATATCACCTTTGCTCGATGCGCTGCCAACCTTAGACGTTTGATTGGCGTTCAGCATAACCGCGGGCACAATACCCGCATATACGTTGGGCCGGAAATTACCGGAACGATTCAGGAAATAGCGGGCTGTAATGGGTGCTGCCAGATAGTTGAGACGGGTGTTCTGAATTGTTTCAATGTTATTGGTAATGTATTTTGTCTGGCTACCCTGCTGAGAATAAAGAACATCAACGGCAAAACCAAATCGGCTGATGTCACTATACATGAAGCCTACACCTGCTTCGACGCCCGGCAACAATCGGTTAACAGTTACATTACTTACATTATTAGGTACGCCATAAGTAGCAGCGTTGTTACCCGCAAAATTGGAAAGATTTAAACCAGCCCGAGGGCCAAAGCTCCAGCGCTGGCGCGATTGACTGTAGCCAACCAACTGAACAAAAAAGAGGGCAATAAGAAGGAAAGCGAAACGTGCGTTTTGCATAATAAAGTGATAGACAGATTCAGTCTGGCATTTTTATTCTTTCAAATATCTCATAATCAGTCAATTAAAAACAAGTAATTAAGTAGCGCCAGACATGAATTATGAAATTTCTACGTTGACTGATTGAACCGATAACGGTGCATCGGGTGCTTTGTTTCAAAAGAACGAATAGTTTTTGTGAACGGCCCTGTTTCCGTAGCTTTGAGAGAACAGGTTAAACTGATTGCATCTACGCAATAAGCGGCTGATTGGTTTACTCCGCATGATCGCTTTACAGACAGGCAGTCAGCCAGTCAAAGAACTCATCAACTGACCCATATGAAACGCCCTTCCCTTTATTTCACGGATGAGCACGAGCTGTTTCGGCAGAGTGTTCGGCAGTTTATCGCTACCGAGGTAGTGCCCAACACCGAAGCCTGGGAAACAGCCCGGCGTATTCCCATTTCTATCTTCCAGCGAATGGGTGAACTGGGCTTTCTGGGCCTCCCCTTCCCCGAAGCTTATGGCGGCTCCAATGCCGATTTCTGGTTTTCGGTAGTGTTTCTGGAAGAATTGGCTCGATGCGGCATGGGCGGTTTCACCACGGCGGTCAGCGTTCACGAGTACATGGCGATCAACCACATTGCCAAAGCAGGTAGCGAGTATCTGAAACAAACGTACCTGGCCCCCGCTATTGCCGGTCAGAAGGTAGCTGCACTCGCCATTACCGAGCCCGATACCGGCTCCGACGTGTCCGCCATTCGCACAATCGCCCGCCGCACTGACGATGGGTACGTTATTACGGGCGCCAAAACGTTCATCAGCAATGGCACCTATGGCGATTTTGTGACCCTGGCCGTGAAAACAGCTCCGGAAAAAGGCACTAACGGAATTAGTTTGATCGTAGTTGATCTGGACAGCCCCGGTGTGTCGCGGACGAAGCTTAACAAAATGGGATGGCACTCGTCAGACACCGCCGAAATCCGGTTCGACGAGGTACGTGTTCCCGCCCAAAACCTGATTGGGGTTGAACATTCGGGCTTTTATTACCTAATGGAAAGCCTGCAACTCGAGCGACTGGTAGCGGCAATTATGGCGGTGTCGGGTGCCGAACTGGCAATCGACTGGACGCTTACGTACCTACAGGAACGCGAAGCATTCGGGAAACCGATCGGGAAGTTTCAGGCCATTCGCCATAAGATCGCTGATGTAGCTACCGAGGTAGAAGTCGCCAAACAGTTTGTGTACCACACCTGCTGGCTCTTCATGCAGGACGAGGGTGTAGTGAAGGAATGTTCGATGGCAAAACTGTATACTTCTGAAATGCAGAAGCGAGTCATCGACACCTGCTTACAGTTCTTCGGCGGCTACGGCTACATTGAAGATTATCCAATCTGTCGCGCCTACCGCGACGCTCGTGTAGGAACCATTGCGGGCGGCACATCGGAGATCATGCGCGAGATCATCGCCAAAATCGTGATCGATGCCGTGGCTTATAAACCCGCCTATTCGTAGCTGCAATCCCTAACTCGAACGGCGTACCGCCTCACGAGGTTGGGTTCATACCGCGCCAATCAGTTCAGAAACGCCCGTTCGGTATTAATGCTGTGGCGACCGGGTACGTCCATATCCAATCGAGGCAACAACGGCTGCTCGTCGTTCATGACGCAGAACGAGCACGTATCCGTGGTGAACAGGGCAGGTACGTTCGGTACCAGGGCCGCAACCCGTCTGCCTTCGCTACGGCGATGCCCTTTCCGGGCCACTTTACCTGATCTAACCGACAGCTTTCCGGGGCTGCTTTTAGCCACAACCGATGATGCCTTCGGAGTAGTAGCAACCACTTCCGGCGTACCCAGGTCTTTCGGGTCGATCAGCACCGTACCAGGCTCGATAGGCTGATGAGGTACCGCCTCTACCCGAGCCCGTTGTAGCTTCGCGGTGTTGACAATTAAATAGACAGATGCCGCCAGCACCAGTAGCACTGAGGCCGCCAGGCTCGTTACCCAAAGTGGCATCAGCCGCCGGGGTGTGGCCGACTCCTGCACCCGCTCCTGCAGGGCCAGGTGCAGATCGCGTGTTTGCGACTTCAGGCTGCCACCTACCTGTTGCAAGGCCTCAAGGCCGTCGAGGGCATCGGCGTAAAACGGGTTTTCGAGCATCAGGCGCTCTACCCGGTGCCGGGCGGGGCCACTTAACTGGTCGGCCTGATAGGCCCGCAGGTCATCAAGGGAAAGCTGATCGTTTCGTGTGTGTATTGATGGATGGCGGTTCATTTCTGTAAGATCAATTTCAGGTTACGGCGACCATTTTGCAGGTAGCTTTTCACCTGCTTTAAGTCATACCCAGTCAGATCGGCTACGTCGGCGTAACTTTTCTGTTGCAAATAAAATAAGTCGATGCACACGCGCTGCGGGTCGGGCAGGCGGTGCAGGGCATCGGGCAAACGGCTGAGGTGTCGTTCTATATCCAAGGCCGCATCGTCGTCGTCGGGCCATACAGCCATCGATTCGGTGATGGGGCGGTCCTCGTCGATCAAATCGGTGTCACCACCAACGCCCACCCGCACCCGCTGACTACGCAGGTGCATGAGACAGTAATTACGAGCCACCGAATGCAGCCAGCTTTTAAAGTTGGTGACCTCATGCCGCCGCAGATCAACGATCAGTTGCTCAAACAACTGCATCACGGCGTCTTTGCTATCGGCTTCGTCGCGGAGGTATTTAAAGCACACCGCGTACACCAATTCCATATGCCGTTCATACAGCTCCCCGAGCAATTCCAGATCACCCGTAGCCTTATAGGCTGCAACGAATTCGGCGTCGGTAGTGGGGCGTGCCCGATTCGGCTTGCTCCTGAATCGCTTAAAAAACATACACACGGAGCTGTTTTCCGGTTAAACAACAAAGACAATACATTGATGCCAAACCGTCAATTTTTCCATAAAACTACTGGTACGCGGATTTAACGAGCAGAAGCGATGGTAACGGTTTTTTTGATTTAGCGGATTACTCAACCTTATCGGAGCCTATCCATTTTTGATCAAAAAATCCGTGACCATCGCTTCAGTCCGTTAAGCCAGCACGGTCCGCCGCTGCGGTACTTATTATCTGTTCCGCGTACTACTTATCCGTGTACTATAAATTCCTGGATGGATTGCCTTTCTGGATAGCGCGGTAGAACGCGTCGGCGACTCCGGTACGAATACCTAGTTCGGTGACCTTATTGTTGTTGCGCGTGGGGTAAACGCGGTTACAGAGAAACACGTAGTTCAGGCCAACGGCCGGATCAATCCAGGTGAACGTACCTGTGTAGCCCGAATGGCCGTAGCTCGACGGACTAGCCAGCCTGGGCGCGTTGCCATTGTATTTGTAGGCCGCTTTCTCGAAGCCCAGGCCACGGCGGTTGCCCAGTTCGGGGAATTGGTAACGCGTGAATTCAGTGATGGTTTCGGAACTGATAAATTGCTGACCGCCAAACGAACCGTGCTGCAGATACAGTTGCGTCAGCTTCATCAGGTCATTGGCCGTACCAAATAGTCCCGCATGGCCCGACAAGCCGCCCAGCATTGCCGCGCCCTCATCGTGCACCCGGCCCCAGATCAGCGTTTTGCGGAATAGCGAATCATACTCCGTCGGCACAATGCGGCTGAGCGGGTAAAAGCGGCGTGGATTATAGGTCAGCGTAGTGGCTCCGAGCGGGCGGTACAGGCTGTCTTTCAGGTACGTCTCGAACGGCACACCTGTAATCCGCTGAACGATCTGCGGATACAGGTAAAACGACAAATCGCTATAGACGTACTCTTTCTTAGCGTTGAGCGGCGAATCTTTGATCTGGGCGAAGACGGTTTTGGCGTATTTCCGATGCAAAAACAGGCTATCCGTTACCTCCACCGGGAATTTGTTGGAACGCTCAGCACTAAACGTATTCTTCTTGAACGTGCCATCCGGGTTCTTGGTCGATTGCCAGAACGGAATCCACGCCTTTAGTTTCGATTGATGCGTCAGCACATCGCGCCAGCGGAGGGTGTCTTTATTCGATTTTTTATAGCCGGGCAGGTACTCGCCCATCGTACCGTCGATATTGAATTTTCCTGCATCCACAAGCCGCATCAGAGCAGGAGTCGACGTGCTGATTTTCGTAACCGACGCAAAGTCAAACAGATCGTCGAGTTTAGTAGGTTGCGCGTCACCACCAAGGCTGGTGTCATAGGTGTGTTTGCCGTACGCCTTGCGGAAAATGACTTTGCCGTCTTTGGCCAATTGCACGACACAACCGGGAAACGCTTTGGCCTGCAGGCCCACGTTCACTACTGAGTCGACCTGCTGTGCCAGGTACGCGCTGCTGATGCCTACTTCTTCGGGAATCGTGTATTTCAGGCGACCAATGGGCTGTATTGTCACGCCATCGCCTAAGCGATAGGTCTGATTTACCGTAACCGGCAATCGTCCCGCCGCGCCGATTGCCCCAAAAATCAGCTGAGCCGACAGGTCTTCTGTGTGGTTGGTTAGTTGGTAAGGCATCACAATCGCCTGCGCTTTATCGATGTCAGGAAAGCGGTCGAGCACATATGGATTGCCAAATACCGACACAACGGCTTTGCCCGTGTTAGTCAGTTTCTGCACCAGTTCGGCAGTACGGGCCTGCATGCCGTAGTTAGCACCAGGCCGAATGTTGTTCAGGTGTACACCCACCAGAATCAGATTGAATTGATTGAGCGAATCGAGCAGGGTGGCGATTTGAGCATCGGTCGACTTCGACGAAATCACGTAAGGCGTTACGGAGGTGTAATCGCCCAGACGGCTCTGAAAAACGGTTGGCGCAATGGCCTCCACCGATACCGACGCAATGCGAAGCGTGTCGAGGTGTTGCAGGGGGAGAACTGCGCGTTTGTTGGTCACCACCGTCAGGCTCGCCTCGGTAAGCCGCCGGTTCAACACCTCCGACTCTGGCCGGTTCAGGTCGGCCAGCAGGCCATCGAGCACAATGGGGCGGTAGTTGTTCAAGCCAGCCCAGTATTTGGCAATCAGCATTTTACGGCAACGCTCTGCAATCGTCTGCGTCGATAGTGTGCGCTCGTCGACGGCTTTGCATATTTCGGCCACTGCGCGGGGAATGTTCTCGGTAAACTCCAGAATGTCCATACCCGCCTCAAGTCCGCGCCGGTCGGCCAAACCAGAGGGGAAGAACTTGGTCATGCCTTTCATGTTCATGGCGTCAGAGAAGATCAGCCCACCAAAACCCAGTTCATCTTTCAGCAACCCGGTCACAATAGCAGGCGAGAGCGTCGAGGGTCGGTTGCGCGTCGTATCCAGCGAGGGAATGCTCAGGTGAGCTACCATCACACCCGCCGCCCCTGCTTTGATCAGTTCCTTGAACGGATACAGTTCCAGGCTATCCAGTTGCTCGCGGCTTTTAACAATTAGCGGCAGGTCGTAGTGCGAATCGGTTCCGGTATCGCCATGACCGGGAAAGTGCTTAATACTGGTTAGCAACCGGTTATCCTGCATACCGCGCAAGTAGGCCAGCGCCTTACGTGTTACGGCGTATTTATCTTCGCCAAACGACCGGAAGTTGATGACGGGGTTATTCGGGTTGTTGTTGACGTCGGCAACGGGCGCAAAGTTGACGTGCATCCCCAACCGGCGGGCCTGCCGGGCCAGATCGGCGCCCATCTGATAGATTAGTCCTTCGCTGGCTTTTGGCATCCCTCCCAGCGTCATCTGGTACGGATAGCGAATGGTGCTGTCTAACCGCATGGCAATACCCCACTCGGCATCCATTGCCACGAGCAGCGGCACCTGCGAGGCCGTCTGTAGCCGGTTACTGAGCTTAGCCTGCCGCATGGGGCCACCCTGAAAAAATACTACGCCGCCGAGTTTCCAGGTACGTACCAGTTCGGTCAGCGAGTCTTCGTAGGTACGCGTCCGGTTCGAGTAGCCCGCCACCATAATGAGCTGGGCAACCTGCTGTTCCAGCGGCATATCGGCCATTACAGAGTCGGCCCAGCGTGTAGAGCGTTCGGTATTACGCAGAAACGTAGGTACCGTAACAGGCATTGAAAGGGGTTTACGAACAGGCGCGGTGGCTGTCTGGGCAAGAAGTTGAACAGAAACGGTCAGCAAAAAAAGTAAACTCAATAGAGTCTGGCGAGAGGAAGTCATTCAGATGAAGATCAAATTGGCTTAGTCAAAAGTAATCACAAAAGGTGGTATGACGGGGATCAGCGACAGGCTGTCAACTAAGGGTCAAGTGCAAAATTGTCAGAGTGGGCTTTACGTATTGTTGGCAGAACGTACATTGCCGGGTCTACAAGTAGCCTTTAGCTCCTCCTTCCTGATCAAATTGACTGACTTCCGCAAGCAGGCAATCGGCAAGACGTACTGTTAACGGTCCGTGAATTTGTCAGCCATCCTGGTGGGTTCCCGGCGAAATCGCCGGAGCTATTGGCTTAGTTACAGCACGCGTTATTGACACCTTCGGCCAGTAACTTTATCCTTCGTAGTGATGTAGGCTAAGAGACTAAGAAACGAATCACCAGGTAGTGTTGGGCGAAGTGGCCAGAGAAAACTACCAATCACTTACGCTTTGCCTCCTCAACAGGGCTTTCCTATGGAACCTAATCTGCCTGCGCTTGGCCCTGTAGCGCCGAAGTTCCAGCTTCGGTGCTACGAGCTTACTCTTGGAGTAAAAGTTGCAGAAAACAGTCAACTCATTTTTTACAAGAAAGCCTTGGCCTAGTCGGTACCTTCATATTTACAAAAGCTGACCAGTCAATCACGCAATACACTCTACATTCTAATAAAACAATAAGGTTCTATCCTGAATTTAAGCAGACACTATTTGCCTTCCTAAAAACAAAACCGACTACTGTCCTAGTCTACAGCAAGGCCGTTGACCAGAATAAATTCTACTCACGAATTGCACTAACCCACCTATTTTGGCATCGGCCTCTTCAGTAATCCATAAGCCGCTGCTAATACCTGCATGAAAACTGAATAACCTTTCTCAACTTTTGCGACTAAAAAACATATAAAATGAATTGGCTCATCGTCATCATTGCCGGACTATTTGAAGTTGTCTTTGCTTTCTGTCTGGGAAAAACAAAAGAGGCTACAGGAAACGAACTGTATATGTGGTACGCAGGGTTCATTGTGGCCCTCACGATCAGCATGGGACTTCTAATGAAAGCAACTCAAACGTTACCAATCGGTACAGCGTATGCAATGTGGACAGGAATCGGCGCGGTGGGGACGGTTTTGGTAGGTATTCTGGTGTTTGGCGAACCAGCAACTTTTTTGCGACTGCTTTTCATTGGCACGCTAATCGGGTCTATCGTCGGATTAAAAATCGTTTCACACTGAAACTGATAGCTAACAGACAGTAAGCATAGCACCCCACTAACACCACCTATTTAGAAGGTGGTGTTAGTGGGTCGAAAATAGGTTAGTGTCGAATAAACTGTAGTATGTCAAACCATATTTCGCGGTAGCAGGCTCCCACTATGGACAGTTTTACTAGACTTTTATTAGTATAGATATCAAACAAGTAACTGTACAATTTTGACTATATTCTGAGAAAATAATCATAAAACATAATCAACTATTTTACGACTGACTTTTTAAAATTTTTAGTATAGTATATAAGACTACAGTCAATCTTCTTCATCCGTTAACAATTGAAGCAACTGAAAACGATTGGTTAGTTTGACTGAACATGACGAAACGAAAAATTTTATTAGTTGCACTGCAACTGCTGATAGCAGTTACGTATGCATCGGCCCAGGGCTTAAAACTCAACAAGCTTGAGTATTTCGAGGCACAGGGTGTCAATGTCCTGGTATACAATAACCTGTTTACCGGGGGGTTCAACGATGAGAAGAATGCTGGGATCGAGTTGATTCATCACGGCGTACGAACCGCACAAGGTGGTGCCGTACGGCTGTCTAACACACCGGAGCAGTGGGACCTGGTGCCCAACGTATCGAATCGAAAGGTGAATGCGGCAGCCCAAACCATTGAGGCTACTTTAAAGTATGCCGATTACGATTTTGAGTCCCGGGTGGTGGTAACGGCTAAGGGCAAAGGGGTTGAGATTGCCGTTTACCTGGATAAACCCGTCCCCAAAGCCCTTGAAAAAAGTGCCGGGTTCAATCTGGAGTTTCTACCCTCGCAATATTGGCAAAAGACCTATTTGATGGATGGGCGGTATAACCGGTTTCCGCGGTACGTTGTAGGAAACACGGTCACTAAACCAAACAGTGAAAAACCCAAGCAATTCAAGGGCTACAAAACGTCGGACGACAGAGGAACCGGCAAATACATTGACCCGCTTCCTCTCGAAACTGGCCGCACCCTCCTACTGGCGCCCGATGAGCCGGAGCGTCTGATAAAAATCACGTCAACAGAGGCTGATCTGATGCTTTTTGATGGACGTATGCTGGCCCAGAATGGCTGGTTTGTCGTTCGTAGCTTATTACCAGTTGGTAAAACAGGTAAGGTGTTGAGCTGGACCGTTGAACCGAATGCCATTCCGGGTTGGGTGCGCGAGCCGAATATCGGTTTCTCTCAAGTGGGTTACCTCCCGTCACAAGCAAAAGTTGCGGTAATCGAACTCGACAAAAAAGATAAACCGCTTGCCGTTTCATCCCTGTATAAAATCGGCGACGATGGCAAAGCGGTCAAATTATTTACCGGTAAAATTGCTTCCTGGGGTGACTATTTTAAATACCACTATGTAAAGTTTGATTTCTCGTCGGTCAAAGCGCCCGGTATCTATTACATCCAATATGGAGGCATCAAAACCAATAATTTTTTGATCCAAGATAACGTCTACGATAAAATCACCGATGCTACCAGCGACATATGGATTCCAATCCATATGGATCATATGTTCGTCAACGAAGCGTACCGGGTATGGCATGGTGAGCCCTTTAAAGAAGGATATCGGCAGGCACCACCAAACACGGACCACTTCGACCTGCATGCGCAGGGACCAACAACTGACACGAAGTATAAAGCCCTCGAATCAATCCCGGGGTTAAACGTTGGCGGTTTTTTCGACGCGGGTGACTTTGATATCGAGACCGGATCGAATATTGGCGTGGTGCAAAACTTCGTACGTACCTGGGAATCGTTTAAACCCTTACGGGACCAGACGTTTGTTGACCAGAAACAACGGTATGTTGATTTGCACCGGCCCGATGGCAAGCCGGATGTATTACAGTTTATTGAGCACGGCACGTTGAACCTGGTAGCCCAGGCCGAGATTGTGGGCCACATGACCCAAACGCTCTCGAATGCGGTACTCGACAATTACCATCACCTTGGTGATGCCGCATCATTGACCGACGGGCTTCCGTATAACCCTACCCTGGGACCTTACGAAGTAGCCGCCGACGGCCGGTCGAGCGGGGTGAAAGATGACTTATGGGCATTTACCAGCCGAAACCCCGGACTTGACCTAAGTGCAGCAACGATGTTTGCCGCAGCAAGTCGGGCGCTTAAGGGGT
The DNA here is from genome assembly GCF_011742925.1 of Fibrivirga algicola. Lineage (GTDB taxonomy): Bacteria > Bacteroidota > Bacteroidia > Cytophagales > Spirosomataceae > Fibrella > Fibrella algicola. The sequence goes on along the minus strand of NZ_WAEL01000001.1, from coordinate 384,621 downwards.
ATAATGACGATCTTTCAGCCAGAGCATTACAGCAGTCAAAAAGACTCCTAAAAGAGTCAACAGAATTAATGGCCAATCGGTCGCAGGATAGCTTAGGCAGGCGGGGACGGGGGGTTGATGTTGGCACGAATCTCCAACTGTACATATCGACCGGCGAGAAAGAATACATTGATAAATTTCAGCAAGCTTTATGGCCTGCCCTGGATCGCAATGTTACGTTCGTCCTGCTGACCGCTTTAGATGCCATACCGCACCTTGACGCAGCGTACAAGGCAAAACTCCAGCCGTATATTATTAAGTATAAAGCCTATATCGATAACCTGGAAAAAGATAATCCATACGGTGTGCCCATTGGCCTCCGTAACTGGGCAGGTAGCGGCGATGTGGTAAACTTTGGTACTACCGTTTGCTTCGCCAGCAAATATTTCCCGGATATCATCAGCGAAAGCTACGCGTATAAGGCCGCTAACTACCTGTATGGCTGCCACCCGTATCACAATTATTCATTAGTAGCAACGGTGGGCGCTACCCGTCCCAAAGCTGTATTTTACGGCAATAACCGGGCTGACTTTTCTTTTATCCCGGGTAATCTTGCACCAGGCCTGTTGTTCAGACAACCCGATCATTTTGAGAACTACGACGACTGGCCATTCTTCTGGGGACAGAATGAAGGCACGATTGGCGGCAACACCAGCTATTTAATTTTTGGATCAGCCTTCAAGAATTTAGTGAAATAAACCGCTTTGAATCAGCTCCTGGTGAAATACAAAGCCCTTTAAAACACGTACCAGTCACGCTTACAACGCCCGTTTGGCCCTGTCTTTGCAGACTATGCCAAACGGGCGTTCCGTTGTATATTTACGTATGGCGACGAAACGCACTATCACTACTGCCGACGGCTCCGTAGCCGACCCTCCCCGCGATTATTTCGAGGATGTGTATGCCGTGGTTCGGCAGATACCCCTGGGGCGCGTAACCACCTATGGGGCCATTGCCCAGTACCTCGGCTTACGAGCCGGTGCCCGCATGGTGGGTTGGGCGCTGAACGGTTGCCATAACCGACCGGACGTACCTGCCCAGCGCGTTGTGAATCGATTGGGTGTACTTTCGGGTAAGAATTTCTTTGGCTCACCCACCCGTATGCAGGAGTTGCTCCAGGCCGAAGGCATTCAGGTTGTCGATGACACCGTAGTGGACTTCAACACCCGCCTTTGGGACCCTTCCCTCGACTTAACTGACCGTGACTAAGCGTACCCACCTATGATCACCACCCAACCCTTCGACGTACGTAAAACCGTTGACCAACTCAACCTGATCGGCCTCACCGTTGAACATGACGGCTCGGTGTCGTACGTTAATCCGTACGCCCTGCGCGTAACGGCCTGGTCTATCGATGAAATCGTTGGTCGAAACTTCTTCGATGTGCTGGTCCCGCCCGACGATCGGCTGGTACTGGAACAGGTATTCAGAGAAGCGCTGGAGCGCGGTGGCTTTCCGGAACAACGCGAAATTCAGCTCCTTACCAAGAGCGGATCGACCCGAAACGTTCACCTTAACTCGTTTATTCCGAGCGGCACCGGAGGGCGGACAGACGCGTTTACGATCATTGGCGAAGACCTGACCAGCAAGCGGCGGGTTGCTTCGGCACTGAGCAACACCAATGCCCAGTTGCAGGATCTGGTCGATAATACCAGCGACCTCATCCAACTCATTACGCTCGACGGCAAGTTCATTTTTGTGAACAAAGCCTGGCGTGAACTGCTGGGCTACGGTGCCGATCAGATCGCCTCGCTGACACTGAATGACGTGCTGCACCCCGATTATGTCAAGAGCACCGTCGATCGGTTGCAACGGGTGCAGGAAGGCGAACCTAACCCCTCCTTCGAAACCGTTTTCCGCAGCCGCGATGGCCGCACGCTGTTCCTGTCGGGCAGCGTCAACTGCCGGTACGATCAGGGGAAACCGACGGCGTTTCGGTGTATACTGCGCGACATCACCCAGAAGATCAGGGCTGAAAAAGCCCAGCGGCTCTACTACAGCATTGCCAGCTGGACGCTGAATATGCCTAACCTCGACGATTTCTACCAGCGCGTACACCGCGAGTTGGGCAACATCATCGACGCCAGCAACTTCTTTATTGCCCTCTATGACCAGAGCAAAAAATACCTGACCTTTCCCTACTATGTCGATGAGTCGTTTCAGGGAAATATGCGGTTCACCAAAAAGCGCCTCGGCAGCGGCCTGACCGAATACACCATTCAGGCCAACAAGCCCCTTTTCCTGCGCGACACCGACATTCTGCACCTGGCCGACGAGCACCATATCGACCTGTATGGCCAGCAGCAACCCAAACTGATGCTCACGGCGCCACTGCGAATTGGCGACGAGATCACGGGTATCATCGGCGTTAAATCCTACAACGACCCCAACCTCTACGGTCCACGTGATCTGGAACTGCTCGAATTCATTTCGGGGCAGGTCGCGCTGGCTATCGCGCGCAAGCAGGCCGAAGCAGCCCTGAATAAGCAGACTGCCCGCCTGAACGCCATCTTCAATAGTAGCACGTACCTGATCTGGTCAGTCAACAAAGCGCTGCAACTAACGTCATTCAACCAGAACTACGCCAGCCTGATTCAGCAATTGACCGACGAGCAGCCAAGGCTCTTCATCAGCGCTGAAAAGCAGGGGTGGCGGGGCGTTGGCGACGACAACCAACGCCTGCTCGACGACCGCTACAAACTGGCGTTCAAGGGGCAACCGCAAAACTTTGAAATGCGGTTTGATCTGGCTGGTAAAGAATCGTGGCTCGAATTACATTTGAACCCAATCCTGCTCACGGGCGGCGTAATCGAGGAAGTGTCGGGTATTGCCCGCGACATTACCAATCGCAAAGGTGCGCAGCTGAACCTGGAGCGTAGCGAAGAGAAATTCCGGGGTATCTTCGAAAACCTCCAGGATATCTATGTCCGGGTCGACCGGCATGGGCAAATCACCATGGTAAGCCCATCAGTATTCAAGCGCAGCGGCTACACCCCCGACGAAGTGATGGGCCAGAGCGCTCTGACTTATTTTGTTGACCCCGGCGTGGTGCGACGGGCGCTGTTTAAGCTGGTACGTACCCGGTCGGTGCGCAACTTCGAGGCTACGTTACGCCGGAAAGACGGCTCAGAGCGGCAATTCATGTTCAACATGCTCTTGTTGAAAGATGAGGATGGACGTTACTCGGTCATTGCCGCCCTTGCCCGCGATATCACCGAGCTAAAACGGCAATCGGCCGAACTGGTAAAGGCAAAAGACGAAGCCGAGCGGTCGCTAAAGGTGAAAGAGCGTTTTCTGGCCAACATGAGCCACGAGATACGTACCCCCATGAACGGCGTAATCGGCATGGTCGATTTGCTCAATGACACGGTACTCAACGATGAGCAACGCGACTATGTCCGCACCATTCGTCGCTCGTCTGAAACGCTGCTCAACATCCTGAACGATATTCTTGACCTGTCGAAAATTGAGGCGGGCAAAATGGTACTGCACGAAGCACCGGTGGCGCTGGGCGAAGTATTCGAGAAACTCATCGCGTTGTTTGGGCAACAGGCCAATGCCAAACGTAACCGACTGTTCTACACCCTGAGTCCGGACCTGCCCAAATACGTCATTGCCGATCAGACACGCATGCTGCAAATCTTATCGAACCTGACTTCCAACGCCCTGAAGTTCACCGAAGACGGCACGGTGGAAGTAGCCGCGGCGCTGGTGAGTAAGCGGGGAAAATTCAACCGCATCAAGGTAGAGGTACGCGACTCAGGCATTGGCATCTCGGCCGAAAACATCGGGCTGCTCTTCAACTCGTTTAGCCAGGTCGACACGTCATCGCGGAAGACATTCGGTGGCACCGGCCTTGGTTTGTCTATCTCGAAAGAACTGGCCGCCCTGATGAAAGGTGAGGTGGGCGTTGAATCGACGGTGGGCATGGGTAGCACGTTCTGGTTTACACTCGAACTGAAAGAAACGGCCATCAGCCCGACACAAAGCCAGAGTGAAGCCGCCGCCGACATGAAAGTGGCCGACTTCTTTACGGACTACCACCCCGTTATTCTGCTGGTCGACGACAACGCCGTGAACCGGAAAGTAGCCAGTGAGATCCTGCGCAAATCGGGCTGTGTAGTCACCACGGCCTCTAGCGGCCCCGAAGCCATAGAAAAGGTAGCCGCCGGTAGTGGACTGGGCGACAACCGTTTCGATGTCATCTTCATGGACATTCAGATGCCCGATATGGATGGCGTAGAAACTACCCGGTACCTCCGCGACCAGTACGCGGCCCTGCTGCCCCCGGTTGTAGCCATGACCGCCTATTCAATGCGTGAGGACCGCGAACGATTCCTGAGCCAGGGCCTCGACGACTACATTGCCAAACCCATTCGCGCCCAGGGACTGATCAGCAAGGTGGCGGAGATCCTTAAAAAAACTGGTCGTGGTCAGGTAAGAACCACCGAAGTTAGTAGCCTGCCAACGCCCGAAACGATCGCCAGCCCCGCACCATCCCCTGAGCAACGTACCCAGCTCGCCGTTGCTCTACCGAATGGCCAGCCCGCTACGGCCACCTTCGATGCCAGTTTGTTGCTGCCCTATGCCGACGTACCTGTCATTGACAACGATATTCTGGAGCAACTGCGCGATATCGGCGGGGCCGAACTGGTCGAGAGCGTGTTTGATGATTTCGTAACGGAAGCAACCGAACTGGTTACTGAGTCGCTTACAGCCTTTGCGGCAGGCGACATTGCAACGGTGAAGAGTCACTTGCATACCCTAAAAGGCAGTGCCGGTACTGTGGGCGTATCCCGGCTGGCGCGTATTGCCCGAGAAGCCGAAGGAAAACTTAAAGTACAGGATACAAGTCAGTTGGCGCAGGAATTAAAAGCACTGGAAGCCGCTTTCGCTGAGTTTATGGCCACCCCGCAACCCTAACTGGTACTTCAGCGGCGGACCATGCGGAATAGAGATTAAAGGGCTTGTCGCGGAGTTTTGACTTGAAACAGATTTATACCACCCAAATCAGAAATCCGCAACAATCATTTTAAATCAACCCAATCTGAACGGCCCGCCGCTGGGATACCATTAAATAGTAAGATCTAGTTACGTACGGGAAACTGATTCAATTGTTTTTCCAGATCACGGATAGCCTGACTAAGCTCATCCTTGTTAGGCGTTACGGGTAACCAATACGTTTTCGAGTGATCATCATGCCAGTTTGGCGATGCATCCTTGTTCATACCGATCCGAAAAACGTAGTGCTCCTTGCCATCCGACAGGTTACAGAAACTCAGCGATGGCTCAATAAATGTCAGTTTTGGCGCCAGTTCTGCGTTATCAATAACAGACTGCATCCAGTCATGCAGCATTTCGAGCTCCCAGGTTGACAGGAAAGTCAGCGTGCGGGTCGACTGCTGCGCCCCTTCTTTAGTCACCATACTGACGATAAGCCAGTTGCGATCTAAAAAATCAGCCGAGTCACTGTATTCATAATCCAGTACATTCAACTCAAAATCACCCTGTGGCCCTGTTAGTTTCATCGCTTTTGATTAAAGATCTAAGAGAAAATCCCGAACTGGATTACCATCCCGCCCCCATTCAGCCGTTAATGCCTATGGATAAGATAGTTTAAAAAGTTGAAATTACCAAAAAGTAGGTACATTACCTACACTCGTACATAAAATTTTCTCTAACCGATTTTAGGTTTTGGTGAAATAGGCTGAGCTTTTTGCGCTAATTTCACCCACCGAAAACATCCCCTACGCACCGCATGGCTTCCTCAAAACGTGTCCTGATTGCCGAAGACAGTTCTGTCATTCAAAACCTAGCCCGTAAGATTCTGGAGTTTCAGAACTACGATATTACGGCGGTGAAAAACGGCGAGCAGGTACTGCAGATTCTTGACAAAGAAGACTTTTCGATCTTGCTGCTCGATATCAACATGCCCGTGATGGACGGCATGGAATGCGTAAAGCAAGTTCGCGCTTTAGGTGATCAAACCAAGGCAAACGTGCCCATCGTGGCTATTACCGGCAACGCCCGGAACTACACCGAAGAAGAGTTCAAGTCGGCTGGTTTCAACGATGTGCTGGTAAAGCCCCTCAATTTCGACCGCCTCGTTGAGGTGGTTAATCAACTCACAGATAAATAAACAGTCTTCTGTTTACTGTCTTCCGTTTTCTGTTGCGCGACCGATTCAGGCCCCCTCAACCAGCTATGCAACCGAAAACAGCAGACGGTAAACAGTAAACTAGCATCATGGTCGTTACCCTTCTCGGCACAGGTACGTCGTCGGGCGTTCCGATGATTGGTTGCCAGTGCGCCGTCTGCCGGTCGGTCGATTTTCGCGACAAACGGCTACGGACATCGGCGCATGTGCTGGTGGCGGGCAAGAGTTTTGTGATCGACACAGGCCCTGACTTTCGGCAACAGGTGCTTCGATTGAATCTTCAGCAGCTCGACGCCGTCCTGTACACCCACGAGCACAAAGATCATACGGCGGGCCTCGATGAAGTTCGCGCCTATAATTTTCGGAGCGGGCAAGACATGCCGGTCTACGCCCGGGCGAGTGTACTGCAGCAATTGGAGCGGGAGTTCGAGTATATTTTTGCCGAGTTCAAATACCCCGGTATTCCCCGAATTACGACCACCGAGATCACCAGCGAGCCGTTTGAGGTAATGGGCGTACCCATCATTCCAATCAATGTACTGCACCATAAGTTGCCTGTTTTTGGTTTCAGGATCGGTGATTTCACGTACCTGACAGACCTCAATTCCATCAGCGACAGCGAGCTCGAAAAAGTACAGGGTACCCGCGTGCTGGTGCTGGATGCCCTACGTCAGGAACCCCACCTCTCCCATTTCGCCCTCAGCGAGTCACTCGCGCTTATCGAACGCATTCGTCCTGAACGAACGTACCTGACGCACATCAGCCACCAGATGGGTCTCCATCGTGAGGTGAATCAGCAACTGCCACCCGGTGTGCAACTGGGCTACGACGGTTTACAAATCCGCTTGTAGCCTGTACCACTATTTCGGGTCAGCAACGGGCAATCAAATACCCGCATAATTTGTTGTTTGTCAAACAGCTTTCCTGTTATGGCCAACGCAGTTATTCCCACCCGAACGTTTACCAGTACCCAACTCGACCAGTACCGCCAGGTTGGCGATCCCCCTGCCGATGCCGTTATTGCCACCGTAGTGGCCGAGGGTGGTCGTGAAGGTGTGGCTACGCTGATGCGCTGGCTGGCTGATAACACTACCTTCGACACCAGTAGTCAGCCTGAGGCTGTTCAGCAGTTTTTCAGCACGTTCTCGCACTTGCCCCCCTGGGCCAATACCGATCAGATGCGCCGTGGCATGGCGTTTTACCAAAAACATATCGGTGTGATCGGACTGATTCTTGGCACATTCTCGCTCCCCTACACATACCTGGGGGCCAACGGCGTGCAACTACTCTGGCTCACCGACCGCATCCGCACAGATACCGCACGCCGCCTACAGGAAACGGGTGAATGGGTGTTTGCCGTAAATGACCCTAAAAACTGGGGGGCGTCTGACAAAGCAATCAGGTACACCCTCAAAATCAGACTGATCCATGCGGCTTCGCGCTGGTTTGGCCTGCATACAGGTCGCTGGAACATGGAGTGGGGCATGCCGGTTTGCCAGGAAGACATGCTGGGAACGATCGGCTCGTTTAGTTACATCGTGTTGCGGGGGCTCCGGAAAATGGGGATTAGCCTGACGAGCGACGAGGAGGATGATTACATGCACCATATCAACGTGGTGGGTTACCTCAATGGCGTGGCCGACGAGCTGTTGCCCCGAAACCTGCGTGAAGCCTACCTGCTTGATAAGCTGATCGTAAACCGGCAGTTCACGCCTTCTGAAGCGGGCACCGGCCTGACCAAAGCCCTGCTCGATACTATCGGTAAACAGGCAGGCAGTGAAAACGCTCGGAACCTCGCCGCTGCCCAGATGCGTTTCTTCCTCGGCAACGACCACGCCAATGCGCTTGGTATTCCGAACGTACCTGTCGAAGCACGACTGATGAGTGTTGTCAGCCGCCTGCCAATTTTCCCGAAATTGATACCGTCCGCTATTGGTTGAAGTTTGTCGTTTATGGTTTGATGTTGCGTTGCGTGAGCACGTAATGCCAGATCAGCAACGCAACATCAAACCATAAACGACAAACTTTAAACTAGTTTTGATCCACCAGCTTGAACCCATTGTGGCCCTTGCCACGGCTCCCGGCATTGGGGCTATTGCCGTTATCCGCGTGTCGGGCGATGGTGCTATTGCCCTTACCAACCGCCTCTTTCGCGGTAAAGACCTAACTGAGCAGGCTAGCCATACGGCCCATTTCGGTACGTTGCGTTCGGCCACTGATGCCATAATTGATGAAGTGCTGGTAACAGTGTTCAAGAGCCCGAAGTCGTTTACGAAAGAAGACGTTGTCGAGATTTCGTGCCACGGGTCGGAATACATCATCCGCCAGATACTGAGTGAGTTAGTGCAGGCGGGCGCCCGTCTGGCTAAACCGGGCGAATTCACGCAACGGGCCTTTCTGAATGGGCAGTTCGATCTGGTACAGGCTGAAGCGGTAGCCGACGTTATTGCCGCCGACTCAGCCGCCAGTCACCGTGCGGCGCTGAGTCAGTTGCGGGGCGGGTTCTCAAAACGGCTGAAAGACCTCCGCCAGCAACTCATCGACTTTGTGGCGCTTGTTGAACTGGAACTGGATTTTGGCGAGGAAGATGTCGAGTTTGCGAAACGCGACCAGTTGCGTGGACTGATGCAGACCATCCGGGCCGTCATTCAACCGCTAATCGAATCGTTCTCGGCCGGGAACGTGATTAAAAACGGCGTGCCAACGGTGATTGTGGGTAAACCCAACGCCGGTAAGTCGACCTTGTTGAACGCGCTGCTGAACGAAGAAAAAGCCATCGTCTCTGACATTCCCGGCACCACCCGTGACGTGATCGAAGACGAGTTGTTCATCGACGGTGTGCGCTTTCGCCTCATCGACACCGCTGGCCTGCGCGACACGACCGATACCATCGAGGCCATTGGCGTGGCACGTACCCGGCAGCAAATCGATAAAGCCGCCCTGGTCGTTTACCTCTTCGACGGCACCACCACTACCCCCGATGAGCTACAGGAAACCATCGCCGAACTGGCCGAATCGGGCAAGCCTTATGTTCTCGTAGGCAATAAGTCCGATGCTACTCCCGATGCCACGCGCCAAACGCTGGACGGAAGCCTGTATACCCTGTCGGCTACCAGCACCGTCCCTGGATTACCGGCGGGCAACGTACCTAGCTCACCCATCATCTGGATTTCGGCCAAAGACGCGCAGATCGACGCCCTGAAGACAGTACTTTCGGCCCGCGCCCGCACCGATTCGGCCATGCAGGCAGGAAGTTCGGTAGTAACCAATGCCCGTCACCTTCAGCATCTGATCGCAACTGACGACGCACTGGCCCACGCTATCGCCGCCATCGATGCAGGTACCTCGGCCGACTGGATTGCCATGGATCTTCGCATCGCCCTCCGCGAGTTGGGCGAGCTCACCGGCGAAGTCACCACCGACGATCTGCTAGCCTCCATTTTTGGCCGGTTTTGCATTGGAAAGTAACGACTCTTTTTAAGCAATTAGTATCACCTAGATAAAACCCCTCTAAAGCTCTAAAAGAGGGCTTTTTCTATATCTTATAGTGTTGGTTTAGTAAGATATGAAAGCTGTATGTTACGTTTATTTTTGTACCTTAGTTGTACTTCGGGTTGTAAACGAAACGACATCAAGCCAGAAAAGGCGAAATGATGGCACATTCTGACACAACTTGACACGTGTTGACATAGACTGACATCTCCTGACACGATGAGTACCAATATCAGAGTTACGCGAATATGCGCCCATTGTGGCAAGACATTCGAGGCACGAACGACTGTCACAAAAACCTGTAGTGATACATGCGCTGTCGAGCTTATAAAGCTCGACAGCGCTCAGCCAAAGTTGAGATTAGTAACCAGCAAACTGAACAGATTCGGTTGCAACCAATCGCTACCCTACGAGCCGAGGAATATCTAATCGTTGATGAATCGGCCAGGCTGGTACGCATTAGCCGCCGTACTCTTTATAGGCTCATAGAACGGGGGGAACTACCTGTCACGAAACTCAGAAGCTTCACAGTAATACGTCGAGCTAATATTGATAGATTGTTTGAGACACCCACACCAACACAAAAAACAAGCGCTGCATCTTAAAGTTGCAGCGCTTAATGAGATTCTTAGCTCTACCTCTGAGACTTACCTCTCCATAAAAGAATAAATGAGTGGAGAAGACTGGATTCGAACCAATGGCCAAGAATGGACTCTTTATATAACCTAGTATATTTAACTAAATACTGTAACAAAGGTAACAAAATGAATGGTTTTCAATCTGAGGCGTACAAAAATTATCTCGAATCACATACACGACTTAATAATTTTACCAAGATTTTTACTGTTGCTATTGATTTTCTATATAATTCAATAGAGGATGAGATTGAGCTTTCTGAATTAATAAACGACTTAATACTTAGATCAGGAGAAAGGTGGACGCCAAGAGTCATAAAATCCCCACAGATTGAATTAGAAAATTTAAAAAATGACTTAATTAAATCTGCAATAATTTGGGTCTATTCCGCTTTCGATGTTTACTTTAGACAAATTGAAGGGATTTTATCAACACATTTTGAAAAACAAGAATCGAATTCTGACGAAGATGAAGATGACGATGACTATATTAAAAGAAAAACACATAAAGTAACAGAGCTATATACCAAATTAAATTGGGACATAAGTGAAGTTGAAGATTTAATTATCGTTTTGAAATTTTATGATGCTATAAGGCACTCAGTTGCACATGAATCAGGAAAGCCCAGCAGGGAATTAATTGAAATCGCAAACGATAACAGATTTAAAGAATCAATTCGGAATTGGAAGACTAAGTTTCCAAAAAAGTCAATCTCACCACCGCCAATTGTGACAAACGTTGCAATTCAGCTTAAGCCACATCATTCAATTTTATATTCAGAAACATGTTTGAGAATTGCAAGCGATATTAATAATAAACTTTTTACAATACTTGGTGAAAAGTATTTTATTAATAAAATTATTAAAATACACTTATTGGAAGTCGGAAAACTAACAGAGCCAGAATGCCAGAACCTAACTAGGTACTTAGTATATCATCTTAAAAATGACTACAACATTTCCGTTAAGCCATATGAGAAAGTCTTCACTGATCTTTCTACTGAAAAAATAGCAAAATACAAAAAAAGATATCATACTTTAAAGAACATCAACTAATACTCTATTTTGCAATTTCGGCTAGCGAAAATATGTTGTACAGTTGCACTTCTATACAACTTTAATAATGGAGCCAGCACCGTAAAGCGATGTGGTGTTAATTGCATAGTATGAGATAATTTAAAAGAGAGTAAATCGTGTAATCTTGGATCGAGATGCTTAAAAGCCAAAGCAAATGTGGTTAATAAGCATCCTGTAACAACAGAGAAGGCTTGTGCTACTATACAGCACAAGCCTTCTCTGTTGTTACAGGATGCTCGAAGCAGGATCAGTATGGGCTTTTGGGCACATATGTTTTATTCCCGTTACTATTAATGTAGTATTGGCCACCGCGTGAACCTGTCTGAATTTGCCGCCCCTGACCGTAATTACTTGACTCTGGCGAATAATCACGCGCTCGTGTTCCCTGTTGCTGGGTATAAGGGTTAGTATTTCCTTGGGTAGAGAAGTTATCTAAATTGGTCGAATTCGCTTCAGTCTTTACGTGAGGCTGTACATACGTTCCATTGCTACGGGTGTAACCTTGCTGATAACGCGTATTCGAGTTTGTCGTTGATGGCGTACTATAGCTATTCAGGCTTGACCCTGTAGAATAAGTCGGAGTCGAGTAAGTGCTAGGCTGAGTAGTGGGGGTAGAGTAATATGATTGAGCAAAAGATGCGAAACCGGTAAGCATCGCAATAGCCAAAGTAAAAATTCCCTTTTTCATTGTATTTATAGTCTAAGTGATTTTTTAACACCGGTGTGGGCTAAAAGCAGCTTAATGTAAACCAAAACATCCGGAGTATAAGACTATTTTACTAACCGGTAGGTGCTTGACATATTGACCAAAGCGTGAAATCTTACCTTGAATTGCTATCAACCAAATACGCAAATCACGTTACGGCATATTCAGAGAACAGGGTGACCCGATTGCTTTCATTTATCCCCCCTATGCTCGCGTGCGAGGATTCTGTATACTCTTTGATAACCAGACAGTTACCCATTTCACAAATGACCCTGCACTGGTTACTACTCGCTTATATTTTTCAAATCAGTAGAGTAGGCCGGGTTAGCACCCTGTTTGCACATCCGACTACCTAATGGGTCAATACCCCCCGGGGTGCATTGAGTCTGTGCCAAAATTCGCCACCCAGTGGATTAACGAAGACGAAGGGGAGATACAAATAGGCTTTTACGTGTAATGAAGCCACTTTTTCGGCCAGTTGATTTATGTTGACCATATTTTTTCTGCCTGCTATAGAACACCCTTAGTACGCTGGGAGTGTACCCAAGCAGTAACGAATGTAGCAGCTGACTGTAGTGGTTAGATTTATTTTTGTTGACCAAAAAAAGATTCTGGCTACTACTATTTTGCCTGCTATTGTCAGAGCATTCCCCAGCAAACAGGCAAGAAAGAAACCTTGCTAACTGGCTTGTATCACTCCAAAATATCACATGCATCATCAATTCATCTACCATTGAAATCGAAGCAGGAAACGCAATCAGCAACGCCCTCAGATCGTACTGCCAAAATTTGCACTAGCAGGTAGACCCAAGAACAGAGAATGAACTGTCGACACTTAACGAAGAATTAGAAGCTCTTGACTTTCATCTGGCAGAAGAGAAGCATTACTTAATACAGTTTAATCCATCATTCAACGGCACGTTGTTTCTGGTATCCCTATATCACTACCAGGCAGTGCTTGAACAGAGGATTGAGTCAACACAAAATTTCCACTATGAGAACCTTTCCGTGGGGGCTCGTCGCAGCCAGACAAGAGGTAGCAGCCACCGACACATAATGGCTATCAATTGGGTCTGACATCTGCCTGTATTAGTACTACTTATTAGAGACAGTAGTAAAGCCAGTCTAACAAGTTACTCAGATTAACGAAAACACCCCGACGTTGGCCGGGGTGTTTTCGTTAATCCGTACTTTCGTAGTCTATGCTCACATTAAAAGACAGCGAAAAGTCGCCTCTACCCAAAAAATACAGGTCAATAAATAATCTGTGCGCCGTTATATATGACCAGTTTACAAGCGTTGTCTCCGACAGCCATTTTCTTAAGCACTATACAGTTGAGTTCCCTATTGATCCAGCCAATCAAAAATTTGTCAGTGAGTTCAATGCTGGAGACGTTCACGCTCTTGACTTTCTCAAAGAGAACGGTCTAAATGGTGAATTGACAGAAATATTAACCAAACATATCTACTTTTCCATTATAGCCGATTTTGCCAACTTCATGTATGAATCATTAAGTTGTGCCCAAAGAGGAAAGATGGCAGTAGCATATGCTTTACTTCGCAAACCCTTAACTGATGAACTTTTAATTCTCGAACAACTTCTTACAGACAGTACAAACTTTATTGACTTATATTTTCATCTGGGCGATCCCAAACTTTATGACCCAAGTCGAGCAAACCTTGACCGCAGACAGATAATCCAGAATGTTTTTAAGAAGTCCCGGCCATTGAGCGCATTCGATAGCGATACTGTTTTTGCTCTAAGATATGACAAGGAAGCTGCGACTGGAATAAACGGTATAACAAACCACGCTTTGCACATAGTAACTAACCACAAAGCATACCCTACTGATAATCAAAGTTTTAATTTTATTTTCTCAGTTAAAGAAGATTATAAGCGCTATTGGGAACATTACTACCAGTTTGTTCCGTACCTGCTCATATATGCCGCTCACGTTGTTGATGAACTAGTATTTAGCTGGATGCCAGAATACAGTGCTCTTAAAACCGTTAGGTCTTTTCAGCGCCTAATCGGTATCCTCAATTTAGTCTACCCTAAAAATCTTAAGAAAAACAGGGAAAAGCTGGCAAAGGATTTGAATGCAATCGCTACAGAATTAAATGGACCTTGTGAGCAATGTGGTTCGTTGAACACCTTTCAAGAAGCGGATTTCGTTTTGTTTTTTAATCAACAACTTCTGCTTTGTCCATACTGCTTCCACAATCACTTGTTTTCCTCGAGCTTCCTTGATCGTATTGATTTAATACTTGATACAGTTCATGGGAAAAGGTAAATAACAACATGGGCGCCCAGAATAAGATCCGGCTTGCTGCTGCGGGCTACGATCCGACCTGACACCACAAACAGCAGTGGATGTCAAGGCGGTATATGAATATGTGGAAAGACATACTGAAAGTGAAGTAATGATACTGTGGTCAGAAATTGAGCTTGAGGTCTTAACGACCAACACGTACAGGCAAAACGTTTCCTATTATACAAAGCGCCTTAGTTGGACCTCTTCTGGCAGGCTGAAAGCGGATTCTGATTTGGCAATTACGTCATGGTGGCGTACCACATTTGTAGTCCGGCAACTTCTTCATTCAGGCATTAATAAGTAGTGGAATACCATTTACGCCCTTGATCACCGACCCCGATAATTGAGCATATCCCTTTCGCGGCACACTCAATGGACTGATTAGCAGATCAGAGCAGGCTCCAGGTATTAGATTTTTTTAAGTAGTACCTTTCTTAGGGTAACTAGCTTGTAGAGTATTATAAGTTACTTATATTCAGTTCTTAACCAATAATTAAGGTACCTGATCAAGTTTCACTTTTCAAAGGACTTGTTGAGCAGGCGAATTTTTCGCTATATAACTGGTTACCTTTATTAGGCCGTGTGGAAAAGCACGAGCATCCGTTTGCCTCATCGTTATCCTCCACCCGGCGGTTAGATGAAAAAACGAAAAAAGGCGCCTAGAAGGGCGCCGATTCTCGGAAAACGCGGACCAGTTAATGAGCCTGAGAAACTTCGTAACTGGTTTGCAGTGGGGTTAGATGTAATTGGGGTTGGCGTTGCGATCGCCAGCTTAATTTACCAAATTACGCACTAACACCTTTTGGGTACTTTGCATTTTAGCACTCTGTAAAAGACCTGCCCTGTTAGAAACAGGGCTTTTTTGTTTACTAATGATTGCTACTGTTACTATTTCACTAGTAACAGTAGCAATCATTACGTACTGCAAATGTATTTCATAAAATACTTCGATACTACATTTAAAGTTCAATCATTACAAACAGCACATTAATACTATGCCATCAATCTACAGATACAATCTTTAGTTACAGCACATCACTAATTTGCAGGAACTCTGTTAACTATAAATCAAACATCTTTCATTATCAGAACTGTACCTTCATTACATTACTCTAATACAATGCATTATTTGAGCACTATTTGTACCTCGTTTTATAAAATTAAAATATAAATACCTATTTCACAGAGCATTAACGTATAAAATAAGCTGTATTTACTTTCTGTATTGGGAAGTAAACGAGCGACCGGGCCTGATTTAACAATATCGTCAACAGTTAACAATTCCATTACCTAAGTTCCGGCAAATAGTAGTACTTTTGTCCGGCAAATAACACCCCCTGCTTATTTGCCATGAGCTTAGACACCAGCAAGTTTCTGTACGAAGCGCTCACCTACGACGACGTACTGTTGCTCCCCGCCTACTCGGAGGTCCTACCGAGAGATACCAATACCACCGCTCAGCTTACCCGCACCATCCGCCTGAACGTTCCGCTCGTTTCAGCCGCAATGGATACCGTCACCGAATCTGATTTGGCCATCGCCATGGCCCAGGAAGGTGGCATCGGCATGATCCACAAAAACATGAGCATCGAACGGCAGGCCGAGCAGGTCCGCAAGGTGAAGCGCTCAGAAAGTGGCATGATCATCGACCCGATCACCCTTACTGCCGGCTCAAAGCTGTCGGATGCCCACCGGATCATGCGGGAGTCGAAAATCGGCGGTATTCCGATCGTCGATGAAGACGGCAAGCTAATTGGCATTCTGACCAACCGCGATCTCCGTTTCCAGCGCGACCTGACGTTGCCCGTTACCGATATCATGACCAGCGAGAATCTGATCACCGCGAAGGTCGGCCTGACGTTTGAAGACGCCGAAAACATGCTTCAGGAATACAAAATCGAGAAGCTGCCGATCGTCGATGAAGCTTACAAACTCGTTGGTCTGATTACGTATAAAGACATTCTGAAGCGTAAAAGCCACCCCAACGCCTGCAAAGACGAACTGGGTCGCCTGCGCGTTGGCGCGGCCGTTGGCGTAACGCCCGACCTCATTCAACGCATCGAAGCGCTGGTAAAAGCCGGTGTCGACGTAGTAAGCCTGGACACCGCACACGGCCACTCACGGGGTGTGCTCGACGCGGTTCGGACTATCAAAACGAAGTTTCCTGCGTTGCAGGTTATTGCCGGCAACGTGGCGACGGGCGATGGAGCGAAAGCGCTGGCCGATGCCGGTGCCGATGCCGTGAAAGTTGGGGTTGGTCCAGGGAGTATCTGCACCACCCGGATTATTGCCGGTATCGGCATGCCCCAGTTAACGGCCGTTTACGAATCAGCTAAGGCGCTGCTGGGCACGGGGGTCCCGATCATTGCTGATGGCGGTATTCGGTTCTCAGGCGACATCACAAAGGCCATTGCCGGTGGTGCCAGCACGGTGATGATCGGTTCCTTACTGGCCGGTACCGAAGAAGCACCCGGCGAGGTTGTTCTGTTTGAAGGCCGCCGTTTCAAGAGCTACCGCGGTATGGGCTCTGTTGAAGCTATGGAAGAAGGATCGAAAGACCGCTATTTCCAGGATGCCGAAGACGATATCAAGAAGCTTGTTCCTGAAGGGATTGTGGGTCGGGTGCCGGTGAAAGGCAAGGTAGCCGAAATCATCTACCAGATGGTAGGTGGTCTGAAAGCCGGCATGGGCTATTGCGGTGCCGCCGACGTTGCGGCTTTACAGCAAGCCAAATTCGTAAAGATCACTACGGCCGGTTCGAAAGAAAGCCACCCGCACGACATCCAGATCTCGAAAGAAGCACCGAATTATTCGTCAAAGTAGAGTCTGGCAATTCATTAAAAGAGGGAGTACTGAGTCTGAGAAGTCGTTGCCTTGAGGCAACTTCCCAGACTCGGTACTCCCTTTTAGTCTAGAAAGAAATAATCCGGCTGCTTAACCCGTTGGTGGTTACATCAATTTCCCGGAGGTACGGCCCCGCATTAACGAGCTTCAGCTCAGGCGTGTGCGGGTCAAGTTGAATATAGGTCGACGGAGTGACCAGTACCGTTGTGTTGGCCCGCATTACGGTTGCTTCCGTATGATAATGTCCGCTGATTACCTGCATCCGGCAGGGCAGGTCTTCGGTGGTTTCAATCCACTGATTTTGCTGGCGGAACGGGTACTTCGTGTCCATAAACTGCGCATGAGCCGGCAATACGGGATGATGGCAGAAAATCAGTACGTTGTAGCTAATCACGGCCAATTCATCGGCTATCCAGGCCCATTGCGCATCGGAGAATACCCCTTTTGATGAATCGAGGAATAAGGCAGGGTAGCCGTCGAGCGGCGCGGCGCTGTAAAGTTCGGTGCCCGTCAGGTGATGGGTCAGGTGGAGTTCCTCGGCCATCATCACTGAGTCGTCGTGGTTTCCGGGGATGGCGTACCACTGGCAGGGCAGATCGTTTTGCAGCTGCTTATAAATCCATTTATAGATTTCCCGCACGCCCACGTCGAAACAGAGATCACCACCAATTACCAGACAGTTGGGTTTCATCGCCCGAACAGCATCGAGTGCCCTCAGGAAATTGGCCCGTACATCAATGCCTGCCGGCGTTTCACCCTCGCCAGCAATGTGTATATCGGTAATAAATGCGATTTTCATAATCGGAGCGCTCTACCCTACATGTAAATTGTAAAGGTAACGGACAGCCCGAACCTACGAAACAGCCATACCCGCTGATTTAGATGCAAATTTTTGTTTGTAGTAACGAACAGTACGGCTGATAAGCAGGCCACCCAGCACCGATGGCGCAATCCAGATGAGTGTAGTTGTCCATTCCGGGGCATTGGCGGGCATCAGTCTGGGTACGTTGGTGACCGCTGCCGCCGTAAATGTGGCAATATACGAGCCACCCATCCGGACGAAATGCTGAAAGTACCAGCCCATTTTTAGCGACGGCCGCTGCGCCTTCCGACTATCCTGCCAGGCGAACTGGCTCGTCAGTACCCCGAAAAACGTGAACACAATGGGCAGGAACGAAAGACCCCGCTGAGTGAGCAGGTACGTGCCAAACAGAATCATGGCTATGCCCACCAGCAAAGTTCCGTAGGTAAGTAGTTTGTCGAGCACAGTTTGCTGGCCGTTCTTTGCTTTGGTTGCCCGCCATCCAGTGAAGCACATGTAGAAACTGAACACGGCGATCCCAGTCAGAAACAAACGCATCATCTTAAAGGGCTGAAGTCCGCAAAGAAGCAATGCCGTAACCGCTACGGTGATCATGCAGTAGACATACACCAGCCCCGACCGGTTGTGCAGTCGACCGCCTTTTTGTACAAACATGGGAATGAGCCCCACCACCAGGGCAGTAAAGCCAGCGGCGATATGGGTAATCAGCAGCAAGGTCAGCAGCGTTTTCATAGCGTGAAAGTCGTTTCGATTGATGACACAAACGTATGGACAGACCACACCCAAAGCACGCTTTTTGGGGCGTCTGGCAAGGTTTGGGGCAAACGGTAAGCTAAAACCCAATACGTTACTATCTTAGTAGTTTCCTAAACCATCATCCTATTCATGAGCTATTCAAGACGAAGTACCCTGCTGGTAACCAGCTTACTATTCGCGAGCCTGTTGGGTTGCACCGAACAAGCCATTGACCAACAGCCAACAACAGCCAACGCCCGCCAAAGCGCGATTACCCCCCTGGCCATTGGCGTCTGTGATGCGCCGTTCGATGAAGTAGCCGTGGTGGCAGCGGGCTGGCGCAAAACGTTTGAAGACGACTTTTCGACCGACCTCAGCAAATGGACGATCTGGACCGGTGGTGCCTATAACGCCGAGGCTCAGCTCTATCAGGCACCGAACCTGCAACTGGCAAACGGTATACTGTCTATCGTTGCGAAGCGCGAAACCGTTGTTGGCCCCACCCTGCCCAGCAACCCGACACCGTCCAGCTTTTCGTTCACGTCCGGCCGCATTGAGAGTAAGGCCCTCGTGTCGGCAAATGCAACTACGCCGAAGGTGCGGATCAGCGCCCGCATTAAACTTCCCACCGGATATGGCATGTGGCCCGCATTCTGGGCATACGGCGACCCCTGGCCCACCCAGGGCGAAATTGATATTATGGAAGCGCGGGGCAACGAGCCCTACAATTTTTCGACCAACTACTTCTACGGTCGTAAAGCAGGTGTAGCCCTTTCCGGCGATTTCTCGCGCGTAGTTACCAGCAATGTTAGCCTCACCGACTGCTGGCATGTGTATGAGCTGATCTGGCAGAAAAGCCAGCTCGTATACATGCTGGATGGGCAGATTGTCGACACCAAAACGGGTGGCTATATCGGCAGCTTATTTGGCAAATCGGAGCGGGTCATCCTTAACTTGGCCGTCGGTGGCTATTTCTTTGGCAATCCACCACCCACCGCCAGCCAGATCGTTACCGGCACCATGCAAGTCGACTGGGTGAAGGTGTTCACGTCGAAATAACGAATGCTTTACAGGTGTTGCTTCGCTGGTGATCCCTAAACAAACATTCGCCAGCGAAGCAACGCGCCTTTACTCAATTAATAAGCGCCCCTCAACGGCCCCGTCGGGCGAGATAACGCGGTAGATGTAGATGCCTTTTGTCAGCACCCGCAGCCCCACATCCGCCGACTGCTGAAAGGTGCGTCGAATCTGTTCACGGCCCAGCACGTCATACAGCACCAGCGCGTGTATACCCGGCAGGCTGGTTTCAACACGTACCTGATCGGTGGTGGGGTTAGGCAGGACCGTGATCACCGGACCACGCGCCGGGTCGACGGCCAGCAGCGGAATTACGGTAACGGCAACACTTCCCGAGAACGTACCTGAACCACAGCCGTTTGCTACACCAGCCAGTCCGTAGGTTGCCGTTTTATCGGGTTTCACGGTCAGTTCGAACGGCGACACGGCAGTTGTTCCGGTTTGTCCATCTGCAAGCGTAAAGGTGTAGGGCGGTGTTCCGGTGAAGGTGAGGCGGAGCGTTGTGCTGGTCGTCTGGAGAATACTGAGGTCACCCGAGGCTGATAGAACGGCCGTAGGCGACACGTTCACCGCAAAGGCAGCAGTGGGCGTTACGTCTACTTTTTCAGCCTTGTTTCCAACAACGCGTAACCGATACCCAGTACCTGCTGGCTGATTGGCCGGAATGGTATACGTCAGGCTATTCTGCGTGCCATTTCCCACTTCCAGTGGCGCCGAAAAGCTACCCGAGGCATCGGAGAGTTGCACCAGGTAGCCCGATGAGTTCAGAAACGCCCCACCCTGAACTACCGACAATGAACCGCCCTGCCCCGCACACAGGGTTGTTGTGGAGAAGTTTTGTACAGCCAGCGTGGGTATTACCGCAACTGGCTGCGCGGCCGAAACGGCCCCTACTCCGCATATGTTGCTCAGGCTAGTTACCTGATAGCTTGTTGCCTGCGCAATAGACAACGACCGCACCAGCGAACTGGCTGTTACCGAGCGCAGTGTATCGCCGTTCAGACTGTACTGCCACGGTCCTGAACCGGCGAAAGCGAGCGTAACACTCACCGGATTGCCATACACCACTTCGGCGGGTGCGCTGAGCGTTACACCGGGCAGGTTCAGCACCGAGAATGACGCCGATGTATCGGCCGTGCTGATGTTATTGTTGCGCAGCACCCGAATCTGATAACCAGTACCTATCGGGGCCGTAGCGGGTATGGTAACGCTGGCTGTAGTAGACGCAACCGTTGCAAGTACCTGCGGATTGGCAAATGATCCATTGGCGTCGGATAACTGAATAGTGTAGTTGTTGACCCCCAAATTCCCCTTCGACACCTGAAAACTTACCGGCATAGCGGCCCCCGCGCACACTTGACTACGCGCCGCGGTCAGAGCCGTAACCTGACCAACCGGCACAGCCAGGTCTGTCTCCCAAACGCCACGGCCATGAGTAGCCACTTTTAGCTTGCCACCGGCATAGTCCAGGTCGAGATCGTAGGGCGTTGCATTGGGCAGCGCCGAGCCGTACCGCACCCACTCGCTCATGCTGTTGTCCTTGTAGTACACACCCTGATCCAGCGCCACGTAGAGCGCTTCATCGGTGCCCTCCTGCATGGCAATTGCGTTGGCGGCGATACGCGGCAGATTCGCTGTTAGTTTAGTCCAGGTACGTCCGTTATCCGCCGATTTCATCACATGATAGGTCGACTCGGCCAATACATAGCGTGACACGTAAATGGTTTTAGGATCGCTTGGGCTTACGACCATGGACGAAATGTAAGCATCGAAGCTATCGCCAAGCACACGCTCCCAGGTAGCGCCTCCGTCTGTGCTGCAATAGAACCGGTAGCTGGCGCCTGTTTTGAAGGTTCGGACATAGATCGTTTTCACATCTGACGGGGCCACAAACACATCCTGAATGGTTTCACCAGTTTCGAAGGTCTTCACGTTTTCCCACTGCGAAAGGTAGTTCTGCTCATTTTTTCGCCATAGACTATTCGACCCAAGAAATAGTGTTTTGGAAGCCTGGTGATAATCGAGCGGAGTATAAAAGCTGGTGTTTTCGCTAGTGATGCCGGTAGGTGTCAGGTACGTAGTAAAGCCATTGGCCACGCGCAGTAGGTAGCCATTTTGCGAGGTGGCATAGTACACGTTAGGGTTGGCATCGTCGATAATACAACTAATGCCATCGCCCCCGCCAACCTGCTGCCAGGTACCGTTGGTAAACAGTTTAGAGCCGTTGTCCTGGAGACCGATCAGCATACGGTCGGAAACCGTAGCCGACTGCGCCAGAAAGTAGATCTGCGACACGGCAATGTTGTTGAAAAACTCGTAAGGTGCCCCCCGCTTCCCGGTAGCTCCATTCAGGCCACCGTCTGAGGTAACAAATAATCGATTGGTGACTGGCTGAAAGGCAAAACTGCTGACATCGGAGTGCACATCGCCGGCCTTACTGCTCGACCAGCCGTGCCGGTATTCCCAGGTACGTCCCCCGTCGAACGAAGACATAAGCGCCACCATACCCACGTGCATTTCGCTGGTGTCGGCCGGCGATACCCCCAGCGACTGGCACCAGTAAAGTTGGGTATCGTCCCGATCTTCCTGATTGGTGGCAAATCGACTGCCTTTGGGTACAATCACCCGTACCGCACCCGTAGCGGTATTCAGGCGATAAAGGCCCGCATGCTTCGATGTCCCCTGCCCGTTGAGCAGGTACAGATAATCGGGAGCGGCATCGGTCACGGCCAGTTCCACCCGCCCGCTGGGTCCTGCGTCGATCACGGAGGGCAGATCAAGCTGGGTAAACGTCTTTCCCCCGTCGGTCGAACGCAACGTTTGCTCACGGCCAGTGCCCCCCACATACACGACCTGCGAATCGCCCGGCTTTAGCTCAATGTCGGTGTAGTTCGCCAATCGCTCGGCGATGGGCGTGACGGCTTTCACCCAATTCAGGCCACCATCCAGCGAATACAGAACAGCATTCTGGCAGATGACCAGCAGGTGATTATCGTCGGCCGGATCGATCACGATGTTGGTAGCCCGGCCAATTGCGGTTGTTGCCCCACTGCTGCCCGGCTCATACTGGATTCGGAAGGGAAAGTGCGCCCAGGTGAGCCCCCCGTCAGTCGATTTCTGAATACCGTAGCCTACTGTACCCCCCGTAGCTGCTGCGGCAAACCAGCTACCGGTAGTGATGACAAGCTGCGGTGTACGAGTCGAAACGGCCACGTCGGTCACAATCAGGTTGTTGCCCTGATCGAACAGTGGTTTCCAGGTTACTCCCCCATCGATGGTTTTCCAGAGCCCCCCCGTAGTTGAATTACTCCGGCCCGGCGAAGCGCTGTAGATCGTTTTGGTATCGGTAGGGTGGAATGCAACGGCGCCAAGCCGCCCCACATTGTAGCCATTCAGCAGGTGACTGCTGTTATTAAGCGATGTTGTGGGTGCCGTAAAAGGCCCAAGTTCTTTCCAGACCGGGTTGGCGGCCTTCCGCGCCCGACTACTGGCCTGACTTTTTTCGAATCGGTTTAGTTCGCTGGGTACGTAGGCGGGATCGTAGGAGCCGTCGGGCCCCAGGTGGCGCAGTCGCCACTGTTCCCAGCGAT
This sequence comes from Fibrivirga algicola, assembly GCF_011742925.1. Taxonomy (GTDB): domain Bacteria; phylum Bacteroidota; class Bacteroidia; order Cytophagales; family Spirosomataceae; genus Fibrella; species Fibrella algicola. Next base: position 361,131 of record NZ_WAEL01000001.1, on the reverse strand, counting down.
AAAACTTGGCTTCGTCTTCGTTCTCTTCAAATTCCGGCTCGGGCAGTGACTTACGACGGGCTTTACGAATCGCTTTTTCTTTAACTCGTTCTTCCGTTTCCCTAGCCTTGTCAAACTCGGCTTTCACGTCCTGATACCGGACGTGATCATCCTGCATCAGTAATTGGTAGGGGCGTTTCTGGGCGCATACGGCCTGCATACCAGCCAAAAAGGCTAGTAAAAAAAGTAGTGGGTGCTTCACGTAACGGGTTGGGATAGAGTATCGAAAGTTACTGTATATCGGCGTGCTGCCTACAGAATTTGATTAAGCGTTAAACACGCCTCCCCTCCTATCGCCAACGCATTAAAAAAGGCCATTCCCTTACGGAAATGGCCTTTTAGATAGACGCTAACGTACCTGGCTTAGAGCCGGATGATGTCGGCACCGATGGCGTTGAGGCGCGTGTCGATGTTCTGATACCCCCGGTCAATCTGCTCGATATTATCGATAATGCTGGTGCCGCTGGCCGACATGGCGGCGATTAGCAGCGATACTCCCGCCCGGATGTCGGGCGACGACATGCGAATGCCACGAAGCTGCTGGTGTCGCCCAAGCCCCACGACAGTGGCGCGGTGCGGATCGCAGAGAATAATCTGTGCGCCCATTTCAATCAGCTTATCAACAAAGAACAGGCGGCTTTCAAACATTTTCTGGTGAATCAGCACCGTGCCGCTTGCCTGAATGGCCGTAACCAGCACAATACTCAGCAGGTCGGGCGTGAAGCCGGGCCAGGGGGAGTCAGATACGGTCATCATCCCACCATCGAGGAAGGTCTCAACCTGGTATACTTCCTGAGCAGGTACGTGGATGTCGTCGCCCCGGAACTCAAGCTGAATACCCAGTCGCTTGAAAACGTCGGGAATAATGCCCAATTCAGGAATCTGGCAATTTTTGATCGTCACCTCCGACTGCGTCATGGCGGCCATACCGATAAACGAGCCGATCTCGATCATATCGGGCAGCATCGTGTGCTCGGTGCCGCGCAGCTCTTCCACACCCTCAATAATGAGCATGTTGGAACCAACGCCCGAAATCTTAGCGCCCATCCGGTTCAACATCTTACTCAGTTGCTGCAGGTAAGGCTCGCAGGCGGCGTTGTAGATGGTAGTCGTTCCTTCGGCCATGACAGCGGCCATCAGCACGTTGGCGGTACCCGTCACCGACGCTTCGTCGAGGAGCATGTACGCACCCTTCAACTGGTCGCCTTCTACGCGGTAGAAGTCGCCGTCGAAATGGAATTTGGCACCTAGTTTTTCGAAGCCCAAAAAGTGCGTATCTAACCGGCGACGGCCAATTTTATCGCCACCCGGCCGGGGAATCCGACCCTGCTTGTAGCGAGCCAGCATAGGCCCCAACAGCATGACCGAACCGCGTAAGGCCGCCGCTTTTCGCTTATAGGCATCGGTATTCTGAAACTCAAGGTTGACATCGCTGGCCACAAACCGGTACGAACTTTCACCGATTTTGGTCACCCAAACCCCCATATCGCCCAGCAGTTCGATGAGTTGATTTACGTCGCGAATGTTAGGAATGTTGTGGATCGTAACGGGTTCTTTCGTTAGCAGTACCGCACAAAGAATTTGCAGCGCCTCATTTTTAGCGCCCTGCGGTACTAATTCGCCTGAAAGTCGACGACCACCGGTAATTTTAAAAGATGCCATTTTTCAATTATCAATTAACAATGATCAATTATCAGCAATCAGTTACCAGCAATCAATGACCAATTGCAGGCTCCATCGACGACCCTAGTCGATCGGGCGAAGCCTGCTACTTGCTCATTGACACCTGCTAATTGACTTATCTGCCCCGCCGCCGGTTGTTGCCACCGCCGTTGGAATTATTCGGATTGTTGCCCCCCCGGAAGTTTCGATTGCCGCCACCATTCGGGTTGTTGGGATTATTACCACCGTTGTTACCACCCCGGAAGTTTCGCGGTCCGCCGTCACGGTTCGAGTTATTGGAGCGATCCTGCCGGTTGCGCTGCTGCTGCGGTTGGTAGTTGCCGGCATAGGGCTTCAGTTGCGGCTGGCGACCCAGTTTCTGCGGCTGATCTTCCGTGCGCTCGCGCGGCGACCCCTCAACCAGTCCCTCATTCCGGATAAGCTGAATGTCATCAGCCAGTTTCCCTTTCGAAATGTCGAGCAGGCTCTGGTAAATTGTTTCGTCCTCTACCGTCTCCTTATTCCAGGCCATGTAGAAGGTCTTCATCAACCGGGTCAGGTACGAGACAAAGGCGCGCTTCTCTTCCGGGTCTTCTGTGTTGATGGCCCGTTCGACAAGCAGATTTATGTTTTGCCCGAAGTGTTTGTACTTCAGGTTTTGGTACTGATACTCAATCTTCTTGGGCTTCTTACCCAGCACCTCAGGCGAGGGCGGCGGAAACGGACTGTCGACATCCAGTTTAAACTCCGAAATGATGTACAGATCATCCCACAGTTTATTATAGTAATCCTGCCCGTCTTTCATGCCGGGGTGAATTTGCCGCATCAGCTCCACTAAGATATGCGCCTGCCGGGTGCGCTTCTCGCGATCTTCGATGGTCAGTAGGTACTTGACCATTTTCTCGATACTACTTCCGTATTCTTTCAAGCGAACGTCTGATTCTTGTGTAAAACAAAGGTAAGCAGTTATCAGTGATGAACTATTGCCTAACCATCCAACATTGATAACTGATAACTGTTCATTGCCCCCTGGTCATGTCGCTCCGCGCCGATTTATCCGATACCCTCCGCCTCAGTATTCCCATTGTCATTGCCCAGCTTAGTACCGTGCTCATGGGTGTTACCGATAACCTGTTTGTGGGCCGATTATTGGGTGCCATTCCGCTGGGAGCAGCCGGGCTGGCCAATTCCATGTCCTTTTTGCTGTCAAGTATCGGCATTGGTGGACTTACGGTAGTGGCGGCACTGGTATCGCAGGCCAACGGCCGGGGCAATGCGGCCGACGTGCACCGCAGTTACCGAGCTGGAATTCGGGTGGCGTTACTGCTAAGTGTGGCGCTAGGTGTGGTGGTAGTTATGGTGGCGCTGAATTTTGAGTGGCTGGGACAAAGCAGCGAGGTCAACAAACTGGCGCGGCCCTTCATGCTCATTTTGAGCGCGTCGAACGTACCCCTGTTTATTTTCATCGCGGCGCGCCAGCTCTGCGATGGTCTTCGGTTTACCCGCGTGGCCATGACAGTCACCATTGCGGCCCTCGTGCTAAACGCCCTGTTCAACTACATTTTTATTCTCGGCATTGGCCCCTTTCCCGAACTGGGTACGCAGGGGTCGGCCGTGGCTACGTTGCTGTCGCGGGTGTTCATGGCGGCCGCCATGCTCTGGTACATTCGGCGATCGGTCAACTTTCGGGCCTATTTCAACCCCGAGTTTCTGCGCCTGCCCATCGCCGATGACGTGCGCACCATCCTGAAACTCGGTTTACCCAGCGGACTTACATTCTTCTTTGAAATCGCGCTCTTCACGGCGGCTATGGTCATCATTGGTTGGCTGGGTGCCGACCGGCTGGCAGCGCACCAGATCGCCATCAATATGGCATCGTCGACCTACATGATGGCTACGGGCATTTCGTCGGCGGCGGCTATTCGGGTGGGGTCGGCCCTGGGGCGGGGGGATCAGGCCGGTATCCGGCGGGCGGGGTTAGCCGCCTTTATGCTGTCGATCCTGCTCATGGGTGTTGCGGGTGTTATCTTCCTGCTGTTCAACAACCTGCTTGTCAATCTGTATATCACCGACGCACCGGAGGTAGCCCGCATTGCTGCCACGCTGGTGTTTATGGCTGGCTTTTTCCAGCTTTCAGACGGCGTACAGGTCGTTGGCATTGGCGCATTACGCGGCTTATCTGACGTGAACGTACCCACGCTTATTACTTTGTTTTCGTACTGGCTGGTTGCCTTGCCCACCAGCTATTTGCTGGGGTTCACCTTCGGCTACGATGCGGCGGGCGTGTGGGTAGGTCTGCTGGTAGGCCTCAGCGTGGCTGCCCTGCTGCTCACCATCCGCTTTTTCCGGCTCGCCAGAATGGCCCTGTAACCAATTTGCTTACCTTGCTGTCGGTTCACTATAAAACAGCATGCGTTCACTAGCTGGGTGCATTTTGGGGTTGCTCGTTCTGGCGGGGTTGCAAAGCTGCTCGCAAAAATGTAGCTGCCCCGTGCCTATACCCTACCCATCGACCCTTTATGGCACCGACTGGCAATGGACGGCATCGATAACCCCATCGGGCCAGCAAACGCCGACGTCAACCGGCGAAACACGATTGATCCGGTTTTTCAATGAAAACGGTAGCGAATTTGTGTCGCAGCAGGTAAATGGCGTGGTTGTCAGATCAGCCCGGTGGCGCAGCAGCCCGGTGAGCAACGAGGGAGAGAGAACCCTTATTTTTTCGTTATCCGACGGCACCTTCCTCAAAGTCCACCAGTTGCCTTATGCCAACAGCCTACGCCGGATTGAATGCACCGATTATCTGGCGGCCCTACCTACCTCGGCAGATCCCTATATTCATCAGTATCAGGCTAGAGACCAATAGTCGATACGTACCTACGCAGCTCGCAGTTGCGCCAGAAGCTGGTCGCGGCTGGGGCGCTGGTTCTGAACAGTGTAGTTTAGCCCTTCCAGATCAAGTGCATCCACAAAGGCTGCGTAGTCGTCAACGGTAAATAAGCACAGGTTATCAAACGGTTCATTGAACGGTTCAACTTCCGTTTGCACCGCTTTTTGCTGAAGGGCGCGGTAGGGATCCGGCTTCAGATCGTCTTGCTTGAGAATAAAATACCACATAAGCATGTAACCCGTCAGTTGCCGATTGGTTATTGCTGGCTAGTTTGCAGACCCGGCCCCAGTACACACCGTTCGCTGACTAACTGAACCATGTTTTCCGTCAGCAGCATCCGGGTACGTTCATTGTCGAAGTGCTCGCTGTAGGCCGCCCGGAGTTCCTTGCGTTTGATTGCTTCCAAAAAACGACGGGCATCGTCGGCCGTTTCGAGCAGCAGCGGCGGCACTTCAGTGGGTGAACCAACATCGTTCTTAGCTACCATTGTAAAGTATGACGTGTTGGTATGCTTCACCGTACCCGTTTTCACATTCTCGGCAATGACCTTAATGCCAATCACCAGTGAGGTACGTCCTACGTAATTGACCGACGCCATCAGTGACACCAGTTCACCAACCTCGACCGGCTGTCGAAAATTAACCCCGTCGACAGAGACCGTTACACAATACTCGCCTGCATGTTTGGCAGCGCAGGCGTAGGCCACTTTGTCCATTAGAGACAGCAGGGTACCTCCATGAATTTTACCACCAAAGTTGGCGTAAGCCGGAATCATCAACTCGGTTAAGGTAGTGCGTGAAAAGCTGACACCTCTGGCAGGTACGTCTGTACTAGATGAATTCATGTAGAAGATAATTGATAGCCTGACAAAAGTACAAAAGCCAGTAACCTCATCAGTTACGTACCTGTGCCACACAGGCCATCCAACAGAAAGCCGTTGGTTGACAAGCGGATCATTACCCTAACATAACCATCTATATATCAATAGCTTATATCGATAATTTACGCAAACTGAATATAATTCTCCTTGTCGAATTTACTAACCCATAACCCTGTTGCTACCAGGATAGAGAACAGTACGCTCAGTAGCTGGTCCATATTTGAGAACAAATCATACGTTTCTTTAGACGCCTCTGTCAGATATACAGAGAATATGGATGTCATAAACGTACCCATTCCGTAAAAAAGAAAACCGGCACTAATCCAGAATGAAGTGTGAAGGAGTATTTTCCTGACCCTATTTTCTGACAGGATTCGGTTAAAATAGGTAAGCGACAGGATGATCATGATCAGTCGCAGGGTTGGCCAGCTTACACTAGTTGGGCCATCCGTCACGAAGTTGACTAATGCCACCAGAAAGCCGAGAACGGTGATCCATACGGTTATCCGCCGCGAGAACATATGGCTGGTAAAACTCAGATAATAGAATTGGCCAACGATGAGGATATCGAGGATAATGGCCCCATTGATCTCACTATGGTTGTTCTTAACCAGTAGGGCGTAATACAGGAAGACCAATTCCTCCAGAAAACGGACGATAAAATAGATCGAGATAACTAGCAAAGGAACCGTCAGGAACTTCCGCCTGTAGCCAGCGAAGGCTACAGGCAGTAGTAAAAAAAAGTGGGAGCAGAAGTCCAGCGGATAGGCAAAAAACTGAGCTTTAAGACTCTGTATCATACCCTTACAGGCTACCGGGCGGATTGCCACAGTGTTGAGGGCAAACGTGTCCGTCGCCTAATGCATCGCCGTCACCAGCATCTTTCTGGCCGGTAGGATCCTCGAAAATATCAGTTCCATCGGCCCGAACGCCTACAATTACCATGCGCGCGATCAGTTCGCCCTGTCCGTCGTCAACGATGTTTCCATCTTTGTCTTCATGCGTTTTGCCATAGTACACGCGAATACCTACGCAGTCTTTACGACCCAGTAGCTTGTTTATTCGGTTGATGCCAAAGAACTCAGCTCTGGCAAATGAGTCTGGTTTATGGCCTCGCTCCTGCTTGTATCGTTTATAACGGGCCGTGCGGGAGCGGGCATCATGCCCACTGAGGAAGCGACCCACATCACCGTGGTATTTCTCTCTGTCAGTCATTGATTAAGGAGTGGTTCAATTTGACCGGAAAGCTACCAAAAGGCCCACTATTTGCCAGCACCTTTGTCGTTTGTATTGATTTATCGGAAAGTTTATTGCCTTTTACCGAGCCGAATGCGTAGAACTACGTATTCGTATACGGGTTTATGCGCATTATCACCAGGGGGCTAAAAAGGGGTGATTCTGCGCTTACCAGCCGCCACAGTCCGGCTTACCTTTGACGCTGTAATAACAGGTTAGTTTTCCGGCCATGTCCACTATTACGATAAGTTTCCATACGTATTCAGTTTTCTCATCTCATAGGTTAGGTAAGAAAAAGCCGGAGCACTTGCTCCGGCTTTTTTTCTTTATCAGTACGATGAGTCTGTGTACGCTGCGTACTTAGGCGATACCAAGCAGGTATTGGCCATAGCCACTTTTGACCAGTGGTTTGGCAATCTCGATCAGTTGTTCTTTCGAGATGAACTTCATACGGAAGGCAATTTCTTCGATACAGCCGATCTTCAGACCCTGCCGCTCTTCGATTACCTGCACAAACTGGCCAGCCTGCATCAGTGAGGCAAACGTACCTGTGTCGAGCCAGGCGGTCCCCCGGTCGAGTACACCAACTTTCAGCTTGCCGCGCTCCAGATAAACCCGGTTCACATCGGTAATTTCCAATTCACCTCGTGGCGACGGCGGAATATTCTTTGCAATCTCAACTACGTCGTTATCGTAGAAATACAAACCTGGCACAGCGTAATGCGATTTCGGATTGTCGGGCTTCTCTTCAATCGAGAGCACGTTGAACTCGTCGTCGAACTCAACTACGCCGTAACGTTCGGGGTCCTGCACCTGGTAGGCGTACACCACGCCGCCATCAGGGTCGTTGTTGGCTTGCAACAGCTTCGACAGACCGGAGCCGTAGAAAATATTGTCGCCAAGCACCAGCGCGACCTTATCGTTGCCGATAAACTCTTCGCCGATGATAAAAGCCTGCGCCAGTCCGTCGGGGCTGGGCTGCACGGCGTACGTAAATCGGCAGCCAATGCGCGATCCGTCGCCGAGGAGTTTCTCAAAATGCGGCAGATCATGCGGCGTGGAGATAATCAGAATGTCCTGAATACCCGCCAGCATCAGTATCGACAGCGGATAGTAGATCATCGGCTTGTCATAAACCGGCATGAGCTGCTTCGAAACAGCCAGCGTAAGCGGATGCAAACGGGTGCCGGACCCACCGGCGAGTATAATTCCTTTCATAGCTTTAAGTCTGGTGAGTCGGTTGCAAAAAAAGTACCAGGCCTGGAAAGTCGATGTAGTGTTGCAGACGTACAAAGCTGACTTTCCAGACTTGGTGCTCGTTTATAACTAGGCCTTTCAGATGCGTTAACGATTCGCGTACATATCCTGATAATACCCCTGGTAGGCTCCCGACGTAACGTTGTTGAGCCACTCCTGATTGGCCAGGAACCAGTCGACGGTTTTATTCAGGCCTTCTTCAAACTGGAGTGACGGTTGCCAGCCCAGTTCATTCATGATTTTATTGGCATCGATGGCGTAGCGCAGGTCATGCCCGGCGCGGTCGGTTACATACGTGATCAGTTGGGCCGACGTACCTGCGGGCCGCCCCAACTTCTCGTCCATCACCTGGCAGAGCAGGTGTACGATGTCAATGTTTTTCCACTCGTTAAACCCGCCAATGTTGTAGGTTTCGCCCAGCCGCCCACTATGGAAAACGGTGTCGATAGCCCGGGCGTGATCGACCACAAATAGCCAGTCGCGTACGTTCTCACCTTTACCGTAAACCGGCAGTGGCTTGTTCTGCTGGATGTTATGGATCATTAGCGGAATCAGCTTCTCCGGAAAATGATTGGGGCCGTAGTTGTTCGAGCAGTTGCTTAGCACAACGGGCATTTTGTAGGTGTTTCCGTAGGCCCGGACAAAGTGATCGGAAGCAGCTTTCGATGCCGAATAGGGCGACTGCGGATCGTAGGCAGTTTCTTCCGTGAAGAACTCATCAGGATTATGCAGCGAACCGTAGACTTCATCGGTCGAGACGTGGTAAAAGCGCTTACCTTCGAAGGCAGACGCGCCCCCGGCCGTTTCGGATGCCAGCCAGCTTTTCTTGGCGGCGTTCAGCAGGTTCACGGTGCCTACTACGTTGGTCATTACGAACGACATGGGGTCGGTAATCGACCGGTCTACATGCGACTCGGCGGCCAAGTGAACAACTCCCGTTGGCTGATACTGCGCAAAGAGCCCATCGAGGAAGGACGCATCGGTGATGTCGCCCCGCACAAAGGTGTAATTTGGCTCGTTCTCAATGTCGGTCAGGTTGGCGAGGTTGCCTGCATACGTGAGCGCATCGAGGTTTACGATTCGATAATCGGGGTATTTGGTAACGAACAACCGCACCACGTGCGATCCGATGAATCCGGCCCCGCCGGTAATGATGATGGTTTTCATGAAAATTTAAGTATCAAGTGTCAGGATGCAGATACGCTACTTATAGCTCCCAGATCGGTGAATAAGCAGCGCATCTGCATCCTGACACTTGATACTACTTTAGTTTTTGCTGCCAGCGCCAGGCATCACGCAGGGCATCGGCGAGGGTACGTTTTGTCCGGAATCCTAAACCTTCTGTCGACTTGGTAACATCGGCATAAATCTGTTCAATATCACCGGCGCGGCGTGCACCAAGTGAATAGGCAAGTTTGATGCCGTTTACCTCTTCAAAGGTATTGATCAGTTCCAGCACCGAAGCCCCACGCCCGGTACCAATATTAAAAATGTCGTAGAAAGAAGCGTCTGATTTTTCCATCAGCAGCCGCACGGCGCTCACGTGCGCGTCGGCCAGATCCATCACGTGAATATAATCGCGAATGGCGGTGCCATCGGGCGTGTTGTAATCATTCCCATGAACGGTCAGGCTAGCTCGCTGCCCTGAGGCAACCTGTAGCAAATACGGCACCAGATTGGCGGGTACTCCGCGGGGTAATTCGCCAATCAGGGCCGATGGGTGAGCACCAATTGGGTTGAAGTAACGCAATGAGATTGCCCTCACTGGCATGGTAGCCGCTACGCAATCACGAATAATATCCTCGCAAATCGCCTTGGTGTTGCCATACGGCGACATGGCCGGCAGGCGGGGCGTTTCTTCCGTAACGGGCAGCTGCTCGGGTTGCCCATAAACGGTGCACGAAGATGAGAACACCAGATTTTGCACACCAAACTGCGGCATCAGTTCCAGCAGCAATAGCAGCGAATCCAGGTTGTTGCGGTAGTATTTTAACGGGTTTTGTACCGATTCGCCAACGGCTTTGGAAGCCGCGAAGTGAATGATACCAGCTATTTTCTCCCGACTGAATACGTCGGTCATCGCGGCCCGGTCGTTGCAGTCAATCTGATAGTAGCGTACCTGTCGGTTTAGAATAGCCGTTAATCCGTCGAGTATACTTGGTTCCGAATTGGAGAAATCATCGACGATGATTGGTTCGAAACCAGCTTCTACCAGCGCGACAACGGTGTGTGATCCAATAAAACCGGCACCACCTGTTACCAGTATTTTTAGGGGTGTGATTGGGTTAGCGTCCAAGATCGTTTTTTGTAATTTTTTGTTGTTACTTGCAAAGAGGGCCTGTGTAGCATCGCTCGTAAAACCGGGCAAAACTAACCAAAACAGCCTGGTTTCTCAATCACTTATTTAGCCTAAGTATCGCCGCTATACGTGACAACGCTTATGAACGACAACGAAATCAAAGCCCTGATCTCTTTGCTCGATGATGACGACGCCGAAATAACTACCCATGTGGAGGGGCGCATCCGGCAAATGGGCAGTACCATTATCCCGTTTCTTGAAACCGAGTGGGAAGGTAGTTTCAACCCCCTTTTGCAGAAACGAATCGAGGAAATCATTCATGATTTGCAATACACATCTGTTCTGGACCGGCTGGCGGCCTGGAAGGAAGGGGGGGCCATGGATCTACTTGAAGGTCTCTGGATCGTAGCTACTTACCAATACCCTGACTTGTCGCTAGATAAACTTCGGCAAGATCTGGAACAACTGTATTACGATGCCTGGCTGAAGGTACAGACCGACGTTCATCCGGCCGATCAGGTGAAGGGATTGAACGGCGTGTTTTATAACGAAATGAAGTTTGCTCCCAACACCAAGAACTTCCATTCACCCGCCAATTCCATGATCAATCAGGTACTGGAAACCCGCCGGGGAAACACCATTTCGCTCTGCCTGATCTATATGATGATTGCCCAAAAACTGGGCCTGCCCATTTATGGCGTCAACCTGCCAAATCTATTTGTGCTTACCTATAAAGCGCCAAATGGGGTGCAGTTTTATATCAATGTGTTTAACCGCGGCCTGATCTTTTCTACTAAAGATATTGATCACTACATCGGGCAACTCAACCTCAAACCAGCCCCGATTTTTTATCAGCCTTGCTCAAACGTCGATATTATTCGTCGGATGCTCAGAAATCTGATGCTTTCTTTCGACCGTAATGGCGATAAAGTACGCATGCAGGAAGTAGAACAAATGCTCAATTCCCTCAACGACGAGGCCGACAACCTGCCTCTTTCCGACTTCACACAACGGTAAAATAAAGGTCAGGTTTCGTGTACGCTGCTTGTCGACCATACGGTGGATAGTCAGCGTACGCGAACCTGACCTTTATTTCAACATCGCCTCGGCTATGGGGAGGGCCTTCTCCGCCCATAGTTTCATCTGTTTTCCGGAATAGTGCAGGCCATCGTCGGCAAACTGAGTGGCATCCCCTGCGGCCTGCCGTGTCAGCGGTGTAATGTCAACGTAGGCTACGTTCGCTTTTTCGCATTCCTGCCGAGCTACGGCATTGAAGGCATCAATCTGCCCGGCAATCATTGACCGGTCGCGGCCCGCGGCAAATGGCGACGCCCCCCAATCAGGAATAGACAGTACAACCACCCGGCCAGGTCGATTACCGGCGTACTTAACGGCTGTTTGCACCAATTGCACAAATTCAGTCCGGTACTGATCAATGCCCTGACCACGGTATTGATTGTTAACGCCGATCAGCAACGTCACCAGTTCATACTCTTTTCTGTTGTCCGATGCAGCAATAGCCGCGCGTAGTTCAGCGGTTGTCCAACCGGTGCGGGCAATAATATCCGGGGCTTTTATATCGAATCCGCGCCCCCGCAAAAATCCGGCCAACTGTACCGACCACCGATCTTTTTCCTGAACGCTTTCGCCAATGGTATACGAATCACCGAGTGATAAGAGCGTAGAGTTACTTATTTCGGGCATAGTGTTTACTGAAGGGGAGGTAACTGTACCACAGGATAAAAAAGTAAGTAATAACAGCCCACAATGTAGAAAGTGGCCGATGGTTTGCTCTATAAGAAGGTTTAGTAGCATAGTTATAGTTGGTAGGAAGGTCAACAGCTAGTTGTTACAACGCTGGTGAAAAGCCTATACCTTATCCCATTTATGTTGATTTTACAGCCTCATTTGCCCCATGCCCGATCTGGATCTTACCATGAGTCGACAAATCAGTGCGCAAATTATTGCGTATCTGGTCGGCAACCTACCAATTGATGATTTCGCTACATGGGTATACAAAACACCCGCATTACGTTCTCTACTATCCCCTGCCGACTACGACGAGCTTATGTCAATTGACTTTCACCAGACAACAGCCCCTTCCTTATTGGATAACCTGCTCCGTGGTTACATTGATTGGGCACAGTACGAAAAAGAGCAGCTGTCGGAGTTGCTCATGGCCATCATCTGGAAAGACAATGCGCCTGCTGCACTCATTCAAGCTAACGAGCTGTATACGCAAGGTTTTACGTTCCTGAAAGTACTGGGCAATGACTATGGACTTACCGTACGCACTGCCTACGGCGATGCCCCCAGTGTAAAGGCGGAAGACGACACTCTTTTGCTCACCCTCTATCCTAAAGCACGCGAGGAAGCGAAACGGCTGCTCACCTGCCTGGTTGACGGGCGTATTGCGTTCACCGGCACCTATACACCGGATGGCACTCCGGAATTTACCGAGTTATAAAAAAACATTCGGTTGACGCCGAGTTGCTTATGCTTTTCATGACAGGCCGTCAACCTACGACCCTCTAGTTTCTAGATCGGCCCCTGTTGTGCTTATTGCCTGTCCCCTCCGGGTACCATTGTTTAGGGGTAGAGCGCCGTCTTCAAAAGAGCGGCAAAATCAACGCCCGTTTACTACGCTGGCAACCTGAACGACTATTATGGTTCGCAGGAACGTACCTGACAATCCCTTTTGCTCGACTAGTTATATTCCACACTGCCAGTTAAATGCTGTTCACGATTGGGCAACTAGTGCCCGGTTATAAACGCATCCTGAACTATAGTGATTGATCTCGATAAAAGGGATTGAGCACATGCCGCTGGCTTATTCAGTGACCCCAATTGATGTATTACCCTATTGAGCAAGCGAGCCATCAAAAAAAATGGGTTTTGCGAGCGCCTGCGGTGTTAATCGTCTGCGCTGGCAAAACCCAACTATCAACTCTGGCACTACCCCTATTTATTCGGCCGCTTTAAACCGCAACCGGGCGGTATGCACTTCGTCGCTGTTACTTGTTTCGGAAAGTGACAATTTGGCATTCATCAACTGCTTTGTCAATTCATCATTCAACCGTTTGTCGGCAGAGAAGACAGTCGGATTTACCAGCTTATTGTCGTTGGCAAGGCGGAATTGAATAACAACTACCCCATTACCAGTAGCCTGCTGCATGGCAGATGGGTAAGTTAGTTGATTGGCTAGCTGTTGTTCGATGCTGGCCTGTGGCTTTGCCTTGCTGATTTTTTTAGTTCCAGGGTTGGCAAAAGCCCCAACGGTAGTGACACCGAGGATAATCCATGAGCAAATAAGCGTTTTCATGATCTAAGGCTTTTAAAGTGAATAAATGGACCAAACCCAGTCTGTCATGGCACTCGCTCGAATAAGTACACTGTACACTATCGTATTGACTACTGCTGGCTGACTGATATGTAATATTACGCAGATATTACCTTAATGTTATCCCTATGTTATGAGCTAAATGCTACTTCTGAACTCTCAGCTTATTATTTTTTTGAAAGTACTTGAGCCAACATTCTTATTATCAATGCTATATGCATACAGACAGAGTTTATACAAATGTATTTAAACTTAACAATTTATTAATATTGGCAGACATAATTCGACTATAATCAGGCTAGTCTACGCTGTCAAACTGCGATATTCATCCACTTCATACTGGTTTCGCTCTTTTTGCTGTCGATCTATTTCAGCCCCGCCGATCGATACAGGGCCTTGCGAAAACAGGACTCGGGCCATGTCTGAGTGAAGTAATTAACGACCTGGTGTCACTTTCTGCACAGACTAACCGTAGAACTTATTTCGTACTAATACTCAAAAAAAGACCAGCCTATAGCTGAGTAGCAAACTTCCCAAATTATATATTTAGCCCCTGTAAAGCCCATGAACGGGCAAATTCTCTGCCCTCCTGTATATGCCCACCCGCTGGTGTTTACTTGCATTGATATTGGTCCATGTGCAAGTTCTGTCTGCGCAGGTTAATCGATCCCATTTTCGACAATTGTCGGAGAGCGAACAGTTTATCTATGCCGATGCGTACTGTGTCAAGCATTGGTTTGACTTTTACGACCTTAAAAAACGGACGGCGGCTATAACGGATTACAGGGTTATGCAGGAAGAGGCAAAGGGACAAAAGACAATTTGCCTGCTTAGGCTATTCTGGTTTCGGAACCAGCTTGACGGCCACTTAACCGCCAACGTTACTCAGGCTCAGCAAGCACTGGCCAACCTGGATTCACTGCTTGGTTACATTCACGGCCACCAGCCCGATCTGCTTATCGAAAAAGTAATCTGTCAGTTGGAGTGGTGCATGGCAATATTGGGCCACAAAAGCAGGATGGATGAACGTACCCGACGCATTTTGGTCTATGATGTGGCGGTAGAATGTCTGGCAGTGTTAGAAAAACAACCGGCCTCGGCGCTCCACCCTTATTATGGTGTTTTCGATATCGATTACCATTTACTGTGCATGAGTACCTATTTCTTGCGCATCAATGAAATCGAACTGGCCAAACGCATGTCGCTTTTATGTCACCGGTTAGCGCATCCTGTTTTGTCATCGAAGAAAGGCCACGAACGCGATTACTATCATTATAAGTGGATCAGTTCTATCAACCTGGGCGGTTGCTATCTTCAGGAAGGAAACGTAACTGAAGCACTTGGCTGGTACCAGAAAGCGTATGATCTGGGCAAGGAACAACTTTCTGAAATCAGAGAAGCGGTGGCGGGGGGCTACATGGGCTCAGTCCTGCACAAACAGGGGAAGACTACTTTGGCAGTAGCGCCGCTGCAACGTGCCGTACTTGTAGCCAGGAAAGTGACTGACACAGAGTCAGAGTATAACGCGATTGCGCCTTTGGCCGACGTGTATTTAGCCTTAAATCAGTATGAGAAAGCCTTTTACACGTTAAAGCGGGCTATCACATTGTATCAAACTCTTACTTCCAGAGTCATAGGCAAACCCGATAGCATAGATATGGCGCCTTTGTTTGCTGGGTTAGGGGACGTTTACCAACACCGGGGCGATGTACGAAAAGCATTATTCTACAGCCAGCTTGCTAACCGGCTGGAAAAGAGACGCCGACAAAATGACGACACGCGTATTTTCCGTCGAAAACAGGAAAAAATAGAAGCGGATGTCTACCGGGCCAGAGTCAACCAACTCAACGCCGACCGTGGTCAGGCTGTCTGGCTGCGCAATGTGGCAATAGGTACGTTGGGGCTGCTCGTGGTACTATCCGCAGTTTATCTTAGTTACCAACACAAACGCAGGCGGGCGGCGGAACACAAACTAGCGCTTATCGATCAGGAAGCCCGAACCCGAACTGAGCAGTTTACCCAAGTCCAGCAGTCACAGAAAGCGGCCACCAAATCTATACCTGACAAGACGTTACCCCAAATTGCGGAGTTGATGGAACTGGCCATTCTGACCGAAGCCGACTGGGAACGCTTCCGGCAACTCTTCGATCAGGTGTACCCGAATTACCTGCTTCGGCTACGCCAAAAACACGCCACACTCACCCCCGCCGAAATCCGAATCATCTGCCTCAGTCGGCTAGCATTGTCAACGAAAGAGATGGCCGACATGCTGGGCGTATCGACGGATACGGTTGTTAAAACCCGCTATCGAATTCGCCGGAAAACAAACCTGCCAGAAGGCACCTACCTAAGCCACGCCTTCGCCAACGTGTAAGCCCTCATTCACACAGTACACTACACTTTGCTGGCTTATTCTCACAACTACGGCTCAGTAAGACTAGACACACGTGGCCCATTGTACCGTAGTCACCAACCAGATACAAATTGTCCGGCTAATTGTCCGGCTATATGATCAGGCTATATAGGTCGATGAAGCTATGTTCATGTCCGTAACAGACGAGATGGTAGTTGAGCGTCCTAAACAGCCCGCCGCCGCCCGTCTGTTGCAGTAACTAAACAAATCCATTCCATCATGAAAAAGCTTACACTTACCCTCATTCTCCTGCTTGCTGTATGGTTATCTGCTGCTGCCCAGACCATGCCCACGGTCGACGACGTGATCAACAAATACATTGAGGCTATAGGCGGGAAAAATGCGCTGATGAAAGTTGAAGACGTGACTTCTCAAGGCTTGTTGCAGTTCAATGACACTCAGGCAAAAATCATCCTGAAGCGTAAGATGCCCACGAAGGCGTCGACAGTAATTACGGGCGATAAAGGCCAACTCCTGTACAAAAATGTAGTTGATGGCACCAACGCAGTCGACATTACCCAGCAAGGCTCAAACCGGCAAAGTAAACAGGCTACCCAACTTTCGCTGATGTATAATCGGCTTTTCCCTGAGTTGGTGTATAAAGAAGAAGGAATCAATTCGACCCTTGCCGGCAAGGAGCAGATAGACGGCCGAGACGCCTACAAAATTATCAGTACGTTTACCAACGGTACCCCGTTGTGGACAGCTTATTACGATGTTGCTACCGGATTGAAAGTACAAAGCATCACGGTATTTGAGCCAAACCGTACGGCAACCCTCAAAACAAGCGACTACCGCGCGGTGAATGGCGTAAAAATTCCGCACCAGTCAACGTATCAGGAAAATGGCGGCGGTGTATCGCAGACGAAGATAACCTCAATACAGGTAAACAAAGGCATCAGCGATGCTGAGTTTGCCATCCAGTAAGTGCTTCTCGCCTACAGTAGAAAGACACCGCTGCTTGCCCTACTGTAAGCTAATCCACGAGGTGTTCGTCCTTCCTGGGCGACGTAAGCCAATAAAGGCATCAGTGTAATCAAAAGGCATGACGTTGCTAACGTCATGCCTTTTGATTACACTGCCCACCCACTCTAGCTGGTCTGCCTCTGGGTATGTATAGCCGATGGCTTCCTCACACAGCCTCGGCCCAGGTACGTTGACCTACCTGAATATGGAGGCATACTGGACATAGAGCCCCACGACGGATAAAGCACCAAATTCATTACGGTACTTTCTTTAAGTCGACCCGTTTGGTAGCGTCCATTCTACATTTCGAGCCTGTCTAACCCGCCATCGGATTCAGGTCTTTTCAAGACGCCAAAACCAGACGGCGGGCTGGTCTAAAGGTGGCTATTTCTTAGCACACAGCCTCGTTCAGGAGTTGCTGGGCAATCGGGAGCAATGTTTCCTGTTCCGGCACAACGCGTTGACTTTCCAGCCGAAATGCAGCCGGGTTTGGTAGGTTATAGCGACGAATCAGATCAAGTTTTAACCGCTCGAAGGTTGTGCCCAGTGTACGCTGGGTACGTTCGCGCAATTGCCAATGTACCATTCGACCACCCGGGGCCTGATCATTATAGAGTGTAAGGCGGTACTGATAAATCGACAAATCAGCTGAGGTAGTGTAATGAACGAACAGGTAGCCCTCGTCGGGACGAAGTGGCATAAGGCCAACCGGCTCCAGGGTCAGTGTTGCAGCCAGGTCGTTCCAGCGTTGCTGGCCTTCGGTAAGGGTGGCGTTGAAACGCGGCAGGGCAAAATCAACGATTTCGTCGACTTCATCAAGCAGTGGGTCGACCGGTAGCTCAGATTCATAGTCGATTCGGGGGGGCGGTCCGCTGATTCCGGTTGCTCTCTTGGGAAAGCCTGCCATAAGTGTACCTTTGCCCCTCCGAAAATGAAGGGTAGCTTCGTAGTGGCGTTTCAGGTCGGGCAGATCGGGACAGAGCTGACAGTCAGCAAACCGGCGCCCAACAGCCTGTAAATACGCCAAAACGACATACTGTTTATACTCGGCATCAATCCGATGTTGTGTCAGCCAATCGTACGGTAACGTAGTCATACGCAAAGAGAATTGACAAAGTGAACGAGTTTTCTTTTTTACAAGATATGGCAATAACGCATTTACACCATATAAAGCGTAGCTCAATCAACTCTTTTGCCAAATAATCGACCTAGGTACGTTTGAGACACACGCTGACAGATCGGCCCTGCAACTTTGTCAGGCTTTACGGTTTGGCATAAAGGTTGACCATCAGCGGATTGTCTGATTAGTCTTAATCAAAACAGTTTTAACAACCTTAATCATCTCTTATCGCTATGACCACAGCAATGGAAGACGTGAAAGTAAAGCCCCTCGCCGACCGCGTGGTGGTTGAACCGGCCCCGGCTGAAGAAAAGACCGCCTTTGGTATCATCATTCCTGATACAGCCAAAGAAAAACCCCAGCGTGGCACTATCGTCGCTATCGGTACAGGCAAAAAAGACGAACCCCTGACAGTTCAGGTGGGTGACACGGTTCTCTACGGTAAATATGCCGGCACCGAGATCACTATCGAAGGTAAAGAGTATCTCATCATGCGTGAGTCTGACATCTTCGCTATCGTTTAACAAACCAGTTTATCTGTCCTGAGTCCACAGTACTCCGTTGCGAGGCCATGAACCAACAAGGTAGTGAGCCAGACAACCAAAGACGATAAACCCACTCAAACTAAAAAAAATCATGTCTAAAAGAATTCTTTTTGATACAGAAGCCCGCGATAAGATCAAGAAGGGCGTTGATACGTTAGCCGATGCCGTTAAGGTAACACTGGGTCCTAAAGGCCGTAACGTTATTCTTGACAAGAAATTTGGCTCACCAGCCATCACCAAAGATGGTGTAACGGTAGCTAAAGAAATCGAGCTGAAAGACGCCATGGAGAACATGGGTGCTCAGTTGGTGAAAGAAGTAGCGTCAAAAACCGCCGATTCGGCTGGTGATGGTACGACTACCGCCACTGTACTGGCTCAGGCTATCTACTCGATCGGTGTGAAGAACGTAGCGGCGGGTGCCAACCCAATGGACCTGAAGCGCGGTATTGACAAGGCGGTACTGGCAGTAACAGCCAATCTGTCAGAGCAGGCTCAGACAGTAGGTGATGATTTCAGCAAAATCGCGCAGGTAGCTACTATTTCGGCTAACCACGACGACGAAATCGGCACAATGATCGCTGAGGCGATGAAGAAAGTAGGTAAAGAAGGTGTGATCACGGTTGAAGAAGCTCGTGGTACCGAAACGGAGGTTAAGACCGTTGAAGGTATGCAGTTCGACCGCGGTTACCTGTCGCCTTACTTCGTAACCAACACCGAGAAAATGGAAGTTGAACTGGAGCGTCCGTTCATCCTGATCTCGGAGAAGAAAGTATCGTCGATGAAAGAACTGTTGCCAGTTCTGGAGCAGGTGGCTCAGACGGGTCGTCCGCTGCTGATCATCGCCGAAGACGTTGACGGTGAGGCCCTGGCTACACTGGTAGTAAACAAAATTCGCGGTGCCCTGAAAGTGGCTGCCGTTAAAGCTCCTGGCTTCGGCGACCGTCGGAAAGCCATGCTGGAAGATATCGCTATCCTGACCGGTGGTACAGTTATCGCTGAAGAGCGTGGCTACAAACTGGAAAGCGCAACGGCTGAGTATCTGGGCCAGGCTGAGAAGATCATCATCGATAAAGACAACACGACTATCGTTAACGGTGTTGGTGGCAAAGAAGATATCGCTGGCCGGGTTAATCAGATCAAAGCACAAATCGAAAACACAACGTCTGACTACGACCGCGAGAAGCTGCAAGAGCGTCTGGCCAAGTTGTCGGGTGGTGTTGCCATTCTGTACATCGGTGCTGCTACCGAAGTAGAGATGAAAGAGAAGAAAGACCGCGTTGATGATGCCCTGCACGCTACCCGCGCTGCCGTTGAAGAAGGTATCGTAACCGGTGGCGGTATCGCTCTGATCCGCGCTATCGCGTCTCTGGATGCGGTTAACACAATCAACGAAGATGAGAAAACAGGTGTGAATATCATCCGTGTGGCCCTGGAGTCACCACTTCGCACGATCGTTGCCAACGCTGGTGGCGAAGGTTCGGTAGTAGTAAACAAGGTGAAAGAAGGTACAGGCGGATACGGCTACAACGCCAAAAACGACACGTTCGAAGACCTGTTCGCTGCTGGTGTAATTGATCCGAAAAAAGTAACGCGTCTTGCTCTTGAGAACGCAGCCTCTATCGCCGGCCTGTTGCTGACGACTGAGTGCCTGATTTCTGACGAGCCAGAAGAGGCACCAGCTGGTGGCGGTCACGCCCACGGCGGTGGCGGCATGGGCGGCATGATGTAATTGCCCCTTTGCTTTTCATGCAAAACGCCCCTGACTTGACAGTCAGGGGCGTTTTGCGTTTATTAAAGTGCTGTCAGGCTACGGGCTACTGGGTAGTCAACACGGTCTGCCCACCGGGATAAGATACATCGATGTTATCCTCGGCGGTGATAAACACCCGCTTTGGCTCGGTAATGACGGTAGCGCTCATTGTGGCCCTTAATGCTTTGGATAATAGCCCTGATGACGGCGTAATCTGACCCAATTTCTTGGCTGACTCATTGCTAGCCTCCATCCAGACTACATACACTTCTTTGGGTGGGCTAAGTCGTTTTGGCTCAGCCAGATTCAACACGTTCACGTTGATCACGTAGTTGCTGTTTCTGTCCTTCTTGACATCGACCTGGCCAGTAGCACCGGGTACAATCGACGAGTTGATGAAGTTCATTTTCCGCCCGCAAGCGGTCACGATGAACGTGAGGCAAAGAATGGCGACAAGTAGGTTGATCGTTTTCATACGTTCCATAAGTTAGTTATCGGATAGATAGACTACCGGTTTAATAACCCTGGACAAACGAATGTGATTAATAAAAATGAGCAGAATGCCCTTAGAATTTAGTAAGCCAAGCCTGTTCGTACTACAGAAAACCACCCTATCCTCACAGTGCCCTCCCTCCTAATCGGGTTCAGATACGTTGCGGTACTGGCGGTCCGTCTGCGCATACGTACCTACGAGTAGCGCATACGTACAGGTTAGCCTGGTACAATTATTGAGGACTGTCGGTGCTTTATTTTTAACTGAATCGGATCGAAAATCAATGCGGTGGTGCCTCTAATCGTCTCAGAAAAAAGACGGTTTATTTCAGCCGGCACAGACCATATCATTCATCATATATGCCTGATAAACAAGCACTTAATACCGTTATATAACATATAAATATTGTATATCATATTAACACAGTAACATACAATAAAGTATGTGGGCTCATTATTGATTTAGCATTAGCGCTCCTCAGTTCGGCTAACCAGATGTTGCTCAGGTATGACTATTGTCCCCGGCGTTGGCTGGGGTCTTGCCCCGGCCAGTCCTACAGTCACCGCACTGAATTCAACAACAATGCCATTCTTTTTTAGACGGCAGCAATTAGGTGGTTGACGCGCAAGCGCTCAGTCTATGCTGTTGCTGGCCCCCCTGTTCATTCACCAGCATTCTTATGACAGCACTTTACGTCCAGTTTTTTACCCGGGATGCCCGCAACGACGTCAACCCCCATAACGAGTCTTATGCCACCCGGAAAACCGAAGCGACGCTGACAGCCACGCTGGCCATACTCTTCGTCCTCCTTCTAAGTTCGGTCGGGTACAGCGACCGGCTCCCTCTTGTGTGCGCCGTAACTACTACGGCCACCCCAGGCAGTTGCAACGCCGCCACAAACACGTACGCCGTATCTGGCACCATCAGTTTGACCGCTGATGTAGCCGGGTCGCTGACTATTACTGATGGTACTTCCACCACAATCGTAGACGTTGAAACGGGGGTTAGTTCGATTGATTACACGCTGGCGGGTTTGCCATCAGGTACCGGTTCGCACACGGTGGTAGTTAGCGTCCCTTCGTGTGGGACAGCAACCGCTACGTATGCCGCACCGGCAGCCTGCTTCGAATCACCTTGTGGGTTGGCTGTATCCGTTATACCCGGCCTGTGCGACCCAGCCACTAACAGTTATGTTCTTTCTGGCACTATCACCGCCACCAGCGTACCCACCAGCGGAAGCTTGACAATCAGTTCAGGTGCCTTTTCGACGCGCGTGCTGTCGCTACCGGTGGGCAATGCGTCAGGTACGTTCAGCTATAGCGGGCTTGTGAGTAACAGCCAGACATACACCGTTACAGCCAGCTATTCCGATACCGCCTGTTCGCCCGCCAGTCAGGAGTATATAGCCCCAGCGGCCTGTTCAATAGCCCCTCCGTGCTCCATCAGTGCCACAGCTACGGCAGGCCTCTGTCAGACCGCCACCAATACCTATTCAGCCACGGTATTAGTCAGCCTGTCGAACGCGCCAGCTGGCACAATTACGGTCGATATACCTGGCGTCGATCCGATTACGCAGGTCATAGCGGCCAACACACCGTCGTTCGCAGTTGTACTGGGCGGGCTCATCTCAGATGGCACCAGCCACACAGCCACCATCAGTTTACCAGGCTGTGTTACTACAACGGCCCTATTCACAGCGCCAGTGTCCTGCTCGGTAGCGCCGCCCTGTTCGCTAAGCGCTATGGTAACGGCGGGCGTCTGCCAGCCAGTTACTAATACCTTCAGCACTACAGCGGTAGTAACGATACAAAATCCCGGAGCAGGCCAATTGACGATTACCGACGGCCCAGCCAGCCTGACCTTTGCCACAACGGCCGTTAGCACCGCCACCTTCCGAGCCATTCTGGATGGACTTGTGGCTGATGGAACAGTTCATACGCTCACCGCCACACTACCCGGCTGTGGTGCTATTTCGACCACTTACGCCGCCCCCGTCTCCTGTTCAACTGCGCCCCCCTGCGCCATTGATATCGCTTCTGCGACGGCAGGCCTCTGTGAGACCGCTACCAACACTTACTTGTCTACGGCGGTGGTGGTACTCACGAACGTAACAGCGGGTACCCTGACGATTACCGATGGTCCGCAAACCGCCACATTGGTAACAACGGCGGCCAGTTCGGCCACGTATGTTGTTGGCTTCCCCGGCCTGGTTTCTGATGGCACCCTGCATACTATTCGGGCAACCCTGCCCGGCTGCTCGTCAGCAATGGCTACGTACACCACCCCTACCGCCTGTTCCGTAACCCCTGTCTGCTCACTTTCCGCATCGGTGAGCGTGGGTACGTGCGCCAGTGCCACCAACGCCTACTCGGCTACCGCTACCATCGTGGCCCTGAACCCAACGGGGGGTAGCAGCCTGTCGGTTACCATCGACGGGCGAACGCTTGTATTCTCAACGACTGCCCTAAGCCAGAATACCTTTGTAGCTACCTTCCAGGGACTACAATCAGATGGGGCGGCGCACCTGGCGCTGGTAACTCTACCTGGATGTAGTACCATTTCGGTACCCTTTACAGCTCCGGTGTCGTGTTCGGTGGCACCGGTCTGCTCGCTGAGTGCGGTAGTCAACACAGGTTTGTGTGCGGAGGCGACTAATACGTATTCGAATACAGTTATAGTCACTGTTACAAATCCGACAGCAGGTACGTTGACTGTGACCGACGGGCCCCGGAGTGTCACTTTCACCATACCGGGATCACCTGGCACCCTTAGCGCGTCGGCTATATTTAACGGACTGCTATCTGATGGCTCATCACACACTATCACGGTCTCCTTACCCGGTTGTAGCAGCCTGACTACGACTTACACCGCACCGGCGTCCTGCACAAGCGGAGCGCCCACCTACGTCCTTGCCAAAACAGTTGATCGCAGCCGGGTTAATCGGGGAGGCACAGTTACCTATACCGTTTCGCTGACCAATACGGGTAATACGACCGGTACGAACCTGACCATCACCGACCAGTTTAGCACATCGGGGGTTAGTGTTGCAGGCAGTGCCACAACTACGACAGGTACGTTCAACGCTGGCACGTGGAGTATCCCTTCGCTGGCACCCGGCCAGGTAGCCATATTGACAATCAGCGCGCAACTCAATGTAGAGGGCCTCATCTACAACACGGCTACTGCACCCAATGGAATCAGTGCTACTGTTTGCACGACTGTGCCGTATACTGTTTGCCCCAGTAGCCCGTTTCAGGTCAATTTATCGGTGGCGGCAGGTCAGCCGTCCTACCAGTGGACCAAAGATGGTCAGCCCATTGCCGGAGCAACCAGCAATACACTGTCGGTGACTGCCCTGGGCGAGTACAACCTAACCGGTTCGGGCGGGTGTCCCTTCGTGGTTGCAGCCATTTCGCCACTTCCCAGCCTAACGGCCATTGCCGTGGCGGCTGGCTGCTCCGACGCGACTCCCCTCAATGATGCCCGGATCACCTTGATTGGCAGCAGCGCCAATGCGGTTAGCTATAACATCACCAGAGGCAGCAGCTTCACAGCAACAACCCCTTTATTTACCA
Source organism: Fibrivirga algicola (assembly GCF_011742925.1). Classification (GTDB taxonomy): domain Bacteria; phylum Bacteroidota; class Bacteroidia; order Cytophagales; family Spirosomataceae; genus Fibrella; species Fibrella algicola. The sequence goes on along the minus strand of NZ_WAEL01000001.1, from coordinate 336,666 downwards.
GCAATCAGGCGCTGGCGCTTGTAACAGAAAGCGCACTGGCAACGGGTCTGGCAAATCCAGGCGCGGTGGCTGGTCAGCCATATACCATTCGGGTTTATTCGGCAGACAGCTGCTTTACCGACACCGTTGTACTCCTACCAGCGGCCCAATGTTCCTGCCCGGGTCCGGCCTGTTTACCACTTGTCGGGCAGCGAATTCGCTAACTAGACGAGGCGATTTCCCATAAAATTCAGTACCGTACGAAAGCCACGCAACTTTTCTGGCTGGCTTCCGTACGGGTGATGAATGCACAATCGCCTCTTATAGTCATGAAAACACTCACCTCCTCACTACTCCTGGGACTTGCCTTATTGGCAGGTTGCAAAAAGAGTGACAACACTGTCACCCCGGACACTACAACGGCCGTTAATTTCCCCGAGCTAGTTGCGCCCGGTACCTGGACGATCTCGTCGTATACAGAACGTACTGAAGACAAGCTGAAAACGCTTGGCACGATCACCATCAGGTTTACCAGCGATGGCAACGCTGTGGCAACGCTCGGTCAGCAGAACACAACAGGTACATAGCTGTGGGGTGGCAACAGTTACTACGGCACACCCGCCACCTCGAAAACCGTTACCCTCAATTTCGGCACTACCAAACCCTATGACCGGGTTAGCCAGACCTGGACTATCGTTGAGACAAAAACGAACATCATTCGTCTGGACCATAGCAACCCCGCCGAAGATAAGCACATCACACTGAGCCGATAAGCCATCAGTCAGTGCTCAGAGCAAGTTTAAACGGATCATCACATAGCTAAAAATCAAGTAAGGGCTGCCACATAGGTGCAGCCCTTTTTTTGATAAAAGCAGTTACCGCTGCCCTACCTTTGTGCCATGACAACGCCACTGATTCGTGACCTGATACGCTACCTCGACGCCTGGGCACCGCCTGCCTATCAAGAATCATACGACAACGCCGGGTTGATCGTGGGCGACCCGAATGTACCTATCACCGGCGTCCTCGTTTCGCTCGATACCACCGAAGCCATTGTCGATGAGGCCGTTGCCAAAGGGTGTAATGTTATTGTGGCCCACCACCCAATTGTGTTCAAGGGGCTAAAAAAAATAAATGGCAAGAACTACGTAGAACGCACGGTGATCAAAGCCATCAAACAGGATGTCGCCATTTTTGCCGCTCACACTAACCTGGACAGCGTAGCCGGGGGCGTCAATTACCACATAGCCAGTCGCCTGGGCCTTGAAAACGTACAGATACTGGCCCCAAAATCGCAAACACTCAGTAAGCTGGTCGTGTACGTACCCGACGCTGATCTGTCCGGTGTGTTGGCTGCGGTGTACGAAGCGGGTGCTGGCCACATTGCCAATTACGATCACTGCTCATTTCGGGTAGGAGGTACAGGTACGTTCCGACCGCTCGACGGGGCAAAACCAGTCGTAGGCGACGTGAATAAGGATGAAACCGTGAGCGAGCAGCGGCTGGAAGTGGTTTTGCCAACGTACCTGGAAGGGGCAGTGGTACGCGCGATGCAGCAGGCGCACTCCTACGAGGTAGCCGCCTACGACCTCTACGCACTGAGCAACACAAACCAGACCGTGGGCGCCGGAGCAGTGGGCGATCTGCCTACCGACATGACAGAAACGGACTGGCTCGGCTACTTGAAGAGCAGCATGAATGCCACAGTGATCCGGCACACAGCCCTGCGCCATAAGCCGGTCAAGCGGGTGGCGATCTGTGGTGGGGCGGGTAGTTTTCTGCTACCCGATGCCATTCGGGCCGGCGCCGACGCGTTTGTCACAGCTGATTACAAGTATCACGAGTTCTTCGATGCTGACAACCGCACGGTTATTTGCGACATTGGCCACTACGAAAGTGAGGTATTTACCAAAGACCTGATTGCCCAGCATTTGAGGCAGAAATTCACTACCTTTGCGGTAATTTTAGCAGATACTGACACCAATCCGGTTAGGTATCACTTTTAATGTACAACGTATAATCGGTCTGCCGTTGCAGTACACTGCACGCTGGGTGTCGTAGTGCTCCCAACAACCTTTTTCATTGTACATTATACATTGCACATTGTTCATTAAGACAACACAATCCTCCGAATGGAACTAACGGTAGCGCAAAAGTTAGACGCACTTCTTAAACTGCAGGCCATTGATTCTCAGTTAAATGATATTCGCAAAATGCGGGGCGATCTACCCGAAGAAGTTCGTGACCTCGAAGACGAAATTGCCGGGTTCGAAACACGTGTCGGTAAATTCAATACCGAAGTAAGCTCCCTTCAGGAAGAAGTAGATCGCCACAAGGGTATCAAAAAAGACGCCGACAAACTGATTGCCCGCTACAAGGAGCAGCAGATGAACGTGCGGAATAACCGCGAATTCGACGCCATCACGAAAGAAATCGAATTGCAGTCGCTGGAAATGGAATTATCGGATAAGAAAATTGCCGAATCACAATTCCGGATGCAGAGCAAGCAGGAAGAGATCAACACCACCCAGCAGTCACTCAACCTTCGTAAAGAAGATTTGAAGATGAAAAAGCAGGAGTTGGATCAGTTGGTTGCCGAAAGCGAAGCCGACGAGAAATCCCTATCGATCGAGCGCGATGAGCAGGCGAAGAACGTAGAAGCCCGCCTGTTGCTTTCGTACGACAAGATTCGTAACAATGCCATTAATGGGTTGGCGGTTGTAACAGTGCGTCGCGGTGCGTGTGGTGGCTGCTTCAACGTAGTGCCTCCCCAACGGCAGGCCGACATCAAAGACAAGAAGAAAATCATCGTTTGCGAACACTGCGGCCGTATCCTGGCCGACGTTGATGCTATTGTTGAGCCAGTGGCCGTTGGCCGGGGCCGGTAGCCTCATTCTCGCGTAACGCAAAAAAGGCCCGTAGCATCTGCTACGGGCCTTTTTTGCCTACTAACTACGCTGACTAACCCGGGCCATGCTTGCCTTTCGGTGGCGCTTGCAGGTTACCGTTCACGTCGAAATGCAGTTCGCTGGTTACGCCATTCAGTGTGTACCGAACGTCGTAGAACATTACCACACCTGTGGTTGCATCAGTCACAACCTCGGCACGCACGAGCGTATAGCCCGCAACATTGTCGGTCATGTATTTCGTGACTGGTGCGGGTAGTTTGTCCGCCGTAATTACCGTGCGAATTGGTGGCGTACGGTCACCTTTGGGCCCGCCTGGTCCACCGCCGCCTTTAGGCCCGTTTCCGGGACCAGCCAGCACCGCACCGGCCGCATCGAAATGAAGCTGACGTGTTTTACCGTCGAGCGTAAACTGAAGTTCGAAGTACGTGGCGCCATTGCGATCAATTCCCTTCTCGGCTTGTACAAAAACAGCGGCTGGGTACGTTTTTGCCAAGTAGTCCAATGCCGCTGCGGGTACTGTTTCTTTGGCCACTACGGTTTCATTACACGGCTTACCCGTCACAGCCGTAGCATTATTTGGATTACCCAGGCGGGCCAGTGAGGCAATGATCGCAGTCTCGTCGGTTTGCGGATCAACCGTGGCGTTTTGCTGGGTACAGGCAGCAACAGCTACCAGCAACGCAAAACCTAACATCAATTTGTGTAGCATACTAACTAGTGGTTATAGGTTTGAAAAGTAAAGGGTACGCGTAACTCCCGGCCAGTTGGTAACCAGACGGGGTAAGGTCAGGACCAGAGCGTGTAGGTTGGTTCAGTAATGAAGGTGTGTAGCTCACTGGCAAGCAATTCGTGGGCAACTGCACTCAACTGATCGGCCGTTTCGACCTGAAACAGCTCATCGCCACCCGCCAGGCATTGACTTACATTAAATAAGGGTACTTGCCATTCAGCGCATGCCTGGCTATAAACCGAATTGGCTAACTGTAGCAGTTGCTTCTCAAGGCGTTGTGTATGCGGTAACGGCGACAGGATGACAACCTGCCGATTAAAAACACGTACCTGAAGCAGCAGATCGGCTAGTTGTGCACGCAACGAGTTTAACGGTGCAATACGGACGCCGGATAGTTTAAATAGAGCCTGCATCGCTACCCGTCGCACGGGCTCAGTCGGGAGCCAGTTCAGTGGCAGATCGAACTGAAGCAGGATGAGATCGTACTCTGAAAGCCGCAACCTGGGCAACAATCGATTGGCTTCGGGTAGCGTGACAGCCCGAAAATCGACCCTGACCGATTGTCTGGCCGCTTGCAACCGTCTGACAAATTGAGCTACGTAGCTTTTACCATCGGGCAATCCTGGCCCGCAAGCCTGTTTACCACCCAAAATAAGTACGTTCATAGTAGTTGTGTGCGTGTCTGTGACTGATGATTACTGAGGAGTCAAGGCGGTGACCTCCTCAGTTAGTTGTCCTTACGTTCACGTTTGGTCAGACGTTGCACCAGGGCTCAGTATATTTTTTGAATTTACTGAGTCGATAAAAAGTTATGTGTTTGGGACTTACGTGCAACAGTTGCGGTCTATCAGGCGTAGTATGTGCTATGTAGTGTGTCTCATTTAATCTGCCAACGCTCGTGTTTTTCCGACGCCGTTCCTCTTTCACCGATAACGACCTGCTCAGTGTTATCGAAGCTTGCCGAACAAACGACGTTCGGGCACAGCGAACGCTATTCAGGCAGTATTACAGCTACGCTAAAAGCGTTTGTCTGCGTTATATGGCCAACGTCGATGAAGCTGATGATGTGCTGAACGAGAGCTTTCTGAAGGTTTTCCAGCATCTGGGCTCCTATGATACCTCACTGCCCTTCAAGGCCTGGCTCCGTACGATTGTGGTGAATACAACAATCAGCTATCACCGCAAACATCACAAGCTCGACACGGTTTCGTTATCACCAGTGGCGGGTAACAGCCCTCCCCCCGATCTCCCCGTTCACGAAACGGCGGTTGACCAGTTGGCCGCCGAAGAAATTTTGGCCCTTGTGCAGCAGTTGCCCCCCATTCACCGAACGGTGTTCCTGATGCACGTAGTCGATGGCTACAGCCTGCGCGAAGTAGCCGATAACCTCAACGCCAATGAGGCAACCGTACGATCTCATTTTCTGCGGGCCCGAGTTCGCCTGCAGGAATTAGTTACGACTGCCTCTTCATCCTCAAAACGCTCGTCGCAATACTATGAAAACTGATCCGTTTGACGACGCTATCCGCCGAAAGCTTGAAGGTGTCAACCCACCTTTCCAGGAAAAAAACTGGACACAGTTTCAGCGGTTTATGGGCCATCAGGGGTTTCCGCCCTCGCTGTGGCAGACGCCTACCCGGTGGCTCCAGCCAGCCCTGATGGCGGCGGCCGTTACGGGTGTGGTCATCAGCACGGTCTGGCAATACCGCACCACCCAGTCATTGACCAACCACGTTCAGACGCTGACAAAAACGGTTGAGCGTATGGAGCAGGTGCAGATGCAGTTGCAACAATCCGTCGCGGCAATGGCCAGTGCGCCTGTTCGCACAGATACTGTGTACCTGACACAGTCGGCCTCTGGCGAATTGCTGGCCACGGCAGGCTCCAACCCCACCTTGGCGCCTGGCACAACCTACAGCGTTGCGCCAACCCGCCAACAGTTCACCGACAACAGGTTAAGGCTAGCCACTGATGGAGTAGTCACCGGGCGGGTGGTAACCCGTACTGGTCGACCAACCGGTCAACAGCAGCAATCGACTACTCTGTCACCCGTCACTCCAGGTACGTCTGGCGATCAACTGACCATGAATAGGCCAACTCCATCGGGAGATCGTACGGGTATGCGACAACCGCAGGCCAGTACCGATCAGCCACTGGTTGGTACACCGGGGGCAACTGGTGACCGAATAGCAGCCGAGCGCTCGACTTCATCGGGCATCCCCACTACCGGAAGGCAGCCACGCTACACAACTGATCGGTCGACCGCCGTTTCGGTTCCACCCGAGGCCTCTGGCGGATCGGTATCAGGCCAGGCTACTCAGTCAGGTACGGTAGCGACCAACAGCCGGTCTATTGCGCAGCAGTCAACTAAATCAACTACTCGTTTAGCTACACCGAATGACCCAACTCTCTACGCTACTTCAGTAACTAATGCGGCCAGTGCCGAAACAGCCGCCGACAACCCGTCTATCACTGCCTCAGGTCCGTTGGCGGCGGTACAGCCGTTGACGCCGCTTGCCCTGACAGATCCGGCCGGGGCCCTTGCTGAAAGCTGGCAGCGACACCTGCGCCGGGTACGTTACCGGTCGCCGTATACTACCACCCTAGGCGGTACGGCAGCGGCAGCGGCTCCCGAAAAAAACACCGTGCCCCTACCCATTACGTTTCGCGTAGGGGTTGGCGGCGACTTGGCCACAACGCAGTCGGGAGTGGGTGCCTATGCAGAAGCCATTCTGGCTAATCGGCTAACCATTGGTACGGGAATAAGCCAGATCGCGTGGGTAGGCGACGAGTATTCGAGTGAGCGGCAGTTCATGGCGCAGACAAAGCGTGATTTCCGCCGTGATTACCCCGGCAGTACGAAGCCTGTCCCCCTTGGCCCCGGCAAACCGCACGAAGTAATGAACATTAGCCGGTCAGCCCAGAGCCTGGTGGTGCCTATTCAGATTGGCTACCGGTTCAACGTCGCTAGGCAGTTTGTACTCACGCCTACTGTTGGCTTAAACCTGAGCATAACGCCAAGCGAATCCGCCAGTTTTGAGTATGACAGGCCAATTCCCTTCGAAGACGTTTTGCATAATGTAGCGGTAAAGCGGCCGATAGGCTGGTACAGTAACGCGACGATTGGCCTAGCAGCCGAGCGCAAATGGGGCCATTTTGTTGGCCAGGTCAGCCCGGTCGTTCTACTGCCTGTGCGTGACCCGACGGCTAGTCTGAATACACTGTCTGCAGGCCTTCGCGGACGGCTATTTTACCAATTCTAGGCTGACTTCGTTTGCCCTTTTGAACAAAACCCTGTAGTTTAGTAGACTTTAACTGTAACTAACCTACATATGAATCGTACCGACCTCTTAAAACTGCTCAGCTTTGTGCTGGTTTTGCAACTAGTTTTTACCGCTATGCGCTATTTTGGCGGCTATGAAGTTCCTCCTGTCGTAACAAGTGGGGTAACAGCAGGGGTTTTATCCGTTTATTTTGCCCGGCAGCGCCGGAAGACCAAGTAACCCACTCGAGGCCACGCAACAGTCTTGCTGCGTGGCCTCGAGTGTAAACATTGTGGTTGGTTTAGGGGTCTGTCAACTCCATTAATCGTCACTAAACTTAACCGCTTGTCAGCTTGTTGGTTAGGCGAAGTTTTCTATAACTTTGCTGAACTAGGGTATCCCTTTCGGATTTCATGAACAAGCTGACCGCCGACGACCTCATCTACGGTTATATCAACGGCATCTTCCCGATGGCCGACGCCGACGGTACGCTTTATTGGTACTCGCCGGATCCGCGTGCCATTATTCCGCTCGATGCCTATAAACCGGCCAAGTCGCTCCGCCCGACATTAAACAAACGCCTGTTCGACATTCGTATCAACGCTGACTTCGAGCAGGTTATGCGCCACTGTGCCGTACCTCGTTCCGAGGATGACAGTACCTGGATTTCAGACGAGATCATTGATGCCTATACCGAGCTACACCGCATGGGCCTGGCTCACAGTGTAGAAACGTACATTGATAACCGGTTGGTGGGCGGCCTTTACGGCGTAGCAATTGGTTCGGTTTTCTTTGGTGAATCTATGTTTCACCTGGTACCTAACGCATCGAAAGTGGCGTTTCATCACCTGGTTCTAATTTTGCGGGAACAGCACTTTCAACTCCTTGATACGCAATTTATCAACGACAACGTGAAGCGCTACGGAGCTATCGACATTAGTAAGCGTGATTATTCGGATTTACTAAAGAAAGCACTCCGGCACAAAGCTCGGTTTACCGAATCGGCGGTTGAGCATCTGTTCAAAAGCCACGCAGACGATTGAAATTTGTTTGCGTAGCAAAAGTCATTTGTAGTCATTTGTAGTCCCTGACTGCGTTGTCATGTCTGTTCCAGCACTTCATCGCAGCGTAGTCAGGGACTACAAATGACTTTTTCGTAAATGGCCTTTCCTATTCTTGTTATAAAATTTGGTACGGCTTCCATCACCCTGCCAACGGGTGAGCTGAATAAGCCCGCCATGATGGACATTGCCCGCCAGGTGTCGGCCCTGCGCGATCAGTACCATATCGTGCTGGTTTCGTCGGGGGCAGTAGGCGCAGGCCGTGGGCGTATTGGGAACTACCGGGGCGACATCAGCCAGCGAAAAGCCGCCGCCGCGGTGGGTAACCTACTGCTACTCAACCTTTATAGCCGTTTCTTCGACGTGTATGGCATTACGGTAGCCCAAAGCTTGTGCGAGCGCCACCACTTTGCCAACCGCGATCAGTTTCTGCAACTGAAAGACACCTACGAAGAACTGTGGGAAAGTGGCATCATTCCGATCGTGAATGAAAATGACGTGGTGAGCAACCGGGAACTGAAGTTTTCGGATAACGACGAGTTGGCAACGCTGCTGGCTGTAGGTTTTGGCGCTGAAGTACTCATGCTCTGCACTTCAGTTGGCGGCCTGCTCGACCCTGACGGTAATTTGATCCGGCACGTCCCCCGTCTGACTGAGGCCGTTTTTGGCGTGGTAAGAACCGATAAATCGTCGATGGGATTGGGCGGCATGGCTTCTAAACTAACCTTTGCCAAACTGGCCACGCGCATGGGAATCCGGGTGGTGATTTTTGGTTTAACGGAACCGGAAAGCATTCGGAAGGCGCTGGACGGCAGCATTGGTACGCAGATCGAGCCCCAACCCATGACGCTGTCGGCCCGGAGTCGCTGGCTCGGAAGCGGTAGTCTGGTGGTGGGCCGGGTACGTGTCGATGCGGGTGCGGCCACGGCCCTGCAACGCCGTAGCAGCCTGCTGGCTGTGGGGGTTGCCGAAATACTCGGCGAGTTTTCGGCGGGCGAAGTCATCGAGATCGTCGACGAAACCGACACGGCCCTGGCCGTAGCGCAGGCGCGCCTCTCCTCGTTTGATCTGGCCAATCTCCCCTCACGCCAGAATGTAGAAGTGGCTAATGCCAACGACATTGTACTTTTGTAGCGTACCGCTGGCGAAAGCAACGTACCCGAAGCCTCTTTAGATCATGAATCCAATTACCCCCCTCCTACAGGCTACCCAACAGGCATCGCTGGCTGTTCGGCGGTTGAGCAGCGACCAAAAGACCGCCCTACTCAACCGGCTGGCCGACGTGCTACTGGCTCACACCACGACTATTCTAACCGAAAACCAGCGCGATCTGGACCGGATGCCTGATACCGATAGCAAGAAAGACCGCCTGCGCCTTACCGAGGGCCGCGTGGCCGATCTGGCGGCGAGTTTACGGCAGGTGGCACTGCTGCCCGACCCGGCGGGGGTTGTTCAGTTGGAACGCGAACTGGAGCCGGGGCTGACCCTAAAGAAGCTGGCCGTGCCGCTGGGTGTGGTGGGCGTTATTTATGAGTCGCGACCCAACGTGACCGTCGATGTAGCATCGCTTTGCCTACGGTCGGGGAATGGTTGCGTGCTCAAGGGTGGCAAAGAAGCCGACTACTCGAACCGGATTCTGGTGGAGCTAATTCAGAGCGTGCTGACTGAATTTAACGTACCTACCGAAGCCGTACTGCTGCTTCCCCCCGACCGGGCAGTGGTGAACGAATTGCTGACCGCCACCAGGTATGTCGACATCATCATTCCGCGCGGCTCTGAGTCCCTGATTCAGTACGTGCGCACGCATTCGCTGATTCCGACCATCGAAACCGGGGCGGGAGTTTGCCACACCTACGTAGAACAATCAGCCGATCTGGCGATGGCCGCGCGGATTGTGGTGAATGCGAAGGTATCGCGCCCGTCAGTCTGTAACTCGCTCGACGGCGTGCTGGTCGATGAAGCGGTTGCGGGTACGTTCCTGCCAATGCTGATCGACGAATTCACGAAGTACCAGGTCGAGGTATTTGCCGACGACACGGCTTTCGGGATTCTGGAGCGGGCGGGATACCCGTACCTGCAGCACGCCCAACCCGCCGATTTCGGTCGCGAATTCCTGGATTTCAAATGTGCGGTTAAGGTCGTTTCGGGTATCGACGAGGCGCTATCGCACATTCAGGCGTATTCGTCGAAACATTCAGAAGCGATCATTTCCAGCAATCAGACATTGGTCGATCAGTTTCAGCGCGAGGTAGATGCGGCAGCGGTGTACGCCAATGCGTCGACGCGGTTTACAGACGGCGGCTGTTTTGGACTGGGTGCCGAAATCGGCATATCGACCCAGAAACTACATGCGCGCGGACCCTTTGCGCTCGAGAAACTCGTGACCGAAAAATGGGTCGTGACCGGCACCGGACAGATTAGGGGCTAGATCTGGCGCAACAACGTACCTGCGCTACCAGCTATTTCAACCCCGCTACCAGGGTATCGTTGTATTTACGAGCTACCGGCACCGTGAGCTGGCCGTTGAGCAGGTGCAGTTTATACCCCTGTGCATTGCCCGACACCCGCTCGACTTGATCGAGGTTGACCAGGAAAGAACGGTGGCAACGCACAAATGGCGTGCCGCCGCCAAGCTGATTTTCAAGTCGGCTTAGGCTGCTGCGCATTAACTCTTTAGCCAGGTCACCTCGTTTCAGGTAAAATACCGTGCAGTAATTGTCGCTCGATTCAATAGCCAGTAGCTCACTCCGGTTCAGGGTCAGGCTGTCTTTCTCGTTCTCAGCCACCAGGGTAACCAGTTGTCGTTCCAGGGGCCCATTGTCTTGCAGAACCGGCCTTTCCTGATTGAGCATGGGCTCGCTCAGCGGGGTGGCGGGTGCGGGCTGTTTGTGAACAACCAGATGAGCCGCCTGTTGCTCGTATTTCCGAAGCTGCACAATGTAGTTGGTCGCTACCACGCCGATCGTGGGAAAAATACCGATCAGGAACGTCATACCAATGGATAATAGCCACCCGCCCTGCAATGGCCAGCCCATCAACCAACTCATGTACAACCGATTGGCAATGGCGATACAAAGGATCATGGTTAAAATCTTGGTCATTTCGCGACCTACCGTCCAGTGATCTTCGCCGAAATAGCGGGGCAACTGCCGTGTGCCTTCGTTGAAAAGGAGCATAACACCGCTAGTCACCGCGCCAAAGCCCACTACTTTAAGCACTTTATCGGTGGTTTGCCATTCGGCAATGCCAAAGGGTTGAAACAACAACAGAAACCCAGCTACAAATGCACCGACGATCCACTCAGTGCCCGCAGAATCAAGAACCGGATACGGTTGTCGGAACAGTTTGAACAGGTTCATTGCTGGCTGGATGATAGGCGTTTAGAATGGTCGCCACTGTAACACCTGCTCTACAAAGCCCGGAATAGCGGGTGGATAGGCAATGGCCATAAATAGCACACCGAATAGGCCGCCATACATGTGCGCGTCGTGGTTGATACCCGTATCGCCCCGCCGGGCCGAGTAATATGAATAGGCCAGGTACAGAAAAGCAAAGATGAATCCCGGAATGGGTACGGGGATAAAGAAGAAGTAGATAGGCGTTAGCGGGAAGATCAGAATGGTGGCAAAAATGATAGCCGACACCCCGCCCGACGCCCCCAGCGAATTATAGCCGGGGCTGTTTTTGTACTTCATCAGCGTCGGAATGTCAGAAATAACAATGGCGATCAGGTAAAAGCCAACCAGTACTGCCCCGCCCAGATCGCCGAAGAGCTCACCAAAGATACGTTCAACACCCTGCCCGAAGAAGTAGAAGCTAAGCATGTTGAAAAATAGGTGGCCCATGTCGGCATGTAAGAAACCCGATGTAATAAGCCGGTGGTATTCGCCCCGCTTCGCCACAGCGTAGGGATTCATGATCCAGCGATCCATCAGCGAGGGGTTGTTCCAGGCCCACAGACTGATGGCAACGGTAACGGCAATTAAAAGCAGGGTTACTGACATAGAGTTGATGGTGGCGGTTTATGACTCCCGCTCAACGAGTTGATGGGCAAACGAGAGCAGTACATCTTTGCGGGCGGGGTCGGCCGTGATCTGCTCCAGATTGGTGAACCCTTTGGCAAAGTAATCGGCAATGCGGGCTTCGGTCAATTCCCGAATACCCAGTTGATCATAAATGGCGGTGATCGCTTCTACTTTCTCTGACTTGTCGAATTCCGACCGGCTTAGCCAGTCCAGCAAATCGAGACGTACCTGGCCTTCGGCGCGTTCGAGCGCTTCAATCAGCAGGAAGGTTTTTTTGTTGGCAATAATGTCGCCGCCTACCTGCTTGCCAAACTTGGCCGGGTCACCGTACACATCGAGCAGGTCATCTTTCAACTGAAACCCGATGCCAATGTTCACCCCAGCATCGTAGAGGTGCTGCGTACTATTGGCGTCAGCGCCAGCCACAATCCCACCGACTTCCATGGCGAAACCCAGCAGCACCGACGTTTTGAGCCGAATCATATCGATATATTCGGCTTCGGCAACCGTTTCGCGGCTTTCGAAGTTCATGTCCATCTGCTGCCCTTCGCACACCTCGGCCGCCGTTTGGCTAAACCGGGTCAATACCTGCCGCAGGTACGTTGGTTCTACGTCGAGTAGCTGCTCATAGGCTTTCACCAGCATCACATCGCCCGACAGAATGGCGATGTTGGCGTTCCACTTTTCATGTACCGTAGGCTGGCCACGCCGCAGCGGGGCCTGGTCCATGATGTCGTCGTGCAAGAGGGTGAAATTGTGGAATACCTCAACGGCAACGGCTGGCTTCAGCGCCTTCTGCCAGTCGTCGGTGAAAAGCGAGGCGGTCATCAGCGTCATCAGCGGACGCATCCGCTTGCCGCCCAGGCTCATGATATACCGGATTGGATCGTACAGTTCGGCCGGTGACTGGCCGTAGGGTGTTTGCTCGAATTGGCGGTGTAGCGCGTCGGCTAACTGAGTGGGGGTCATTGTAAAAGAACTGGGTTCCCGGTTCGCATTTGGCCGTTTACGGCGCTGTCAATGGCAAAACAGTAATCCAGTGAATAGGCTTGTTTGCCCAAAAGTAAGCAAGAACGGGCAGTAAATGACCGCTACTGGTCAACGCATCTGTACGGTCGAGGCGCGGGCCGGTAGCGGTCATTCACGGGTTATTGCTTCTCCAGAACGGCCAGCCAATTGGCATAGGCCTCCTGGTACGCCTGCTGAACGCGTGCGTCGGGCTCGAGGGTGCGCACAAGGCTCAGACCGCTGAAGGCCTCATCGCGGTTGGCGTAATGACCCAGTCCGAGGCCAGCGCCACGAGCTGCGCCCTGCGCGCCGTCAGTATTGTAGAGTTCAACGGCCGCGCCCGACAGGTTGGCAAACGTGGTGCCGAACAACGGACTCAGGAACATGTTGGCCTCGCCCGCCCGAACGGTTTTCAAGCCAACACCCACCTGCTCCATCACTTTTATGCCGTAATACAGGGCAAAAACGATGCCTTCCTGCGCCGCCCGCAGCATCTGAGGTAGTCCGTGGCGGGTCAGGTTCAGGCCCTGGAAAGTGGCTCCCAGCTCTCGGTTCCCCAATACGCGCTCGGCCCCGTTTCCGAACGGCAGACACACCAGCCCGTCGGCTCCAACAGGCGCTTTCTGGGCCATGTCGTTCATGCTGCCGTAGCTGAGGGTTTTCTGAAACAGCGTGTTCCGCAACCAGCTATTCAGGCTGCCGGTGCCGTTTACGCAGAGCAACACCCCGTAGCGCGGGGCCTCGGGTGTGTGGTTTACGTGCAGGAATGTGTTCACACGCGACTGTGGATCGTACTGCGCCTTGTCGCTAACGCCATACACTACACCCGACGTACCGGCGGTGGCCGCTATTTCGCCCGGTTCAAATACGTTAAGCGACATGGCATTGTTGGGTTGGTCGCCCGCCCGGTAGGTTACGGGCGTACCCTCGGCCAGCCCCGCTTCGGCGGCGGCGGCGGCGGTGAGGCGACCCTGCTCGCCGAAGGTGGGGCGTAACGCAGGCATCAGCGACGAATCGAAGCCGTAATACTGCATCAGGAACTCGGCAGGCTGGTTTTCCAGAAAATCCCACAGAATACCTTCCGACAAGCCTGAGGCCGTGGTGACAATGTCACCTGTCAGGCGGGCGGCCAGGTAATCACCGGGGAGCATGAAGTGGGCTACATTGGCGTACACGTCGGGCTGGTTTTCTTTCACCCAGGCCAGTTTAGCGGCTGTGAAATTACCCGGCGAGTTCAGCAGGTGGCGTAGTACCCGATCTTGACCCAGGGCGTCGAACGCGCGCTGCCCGTAGGGAACGGCCCGGCTGTCGCACCAGATAATGGATGGTCGCAACACGTTCAGATGGGCGTCTGTTACCACCAGACCGTGCATCTGGTAGGAGATACCGATAGCCAGCACGTCGGTGGGTTTGGCACCGGCAGCGTCCATCACCAGTCGAATCGCCTGCGTAGTGTTGTGCCACCATAAGTCGGGTTGCTGTTCGGCAAAGCCCGGCTGCGGCGCGTCGATCGCCATTTCGGTTTCAGGGAAGAACGCCGACGCAACCGCCTTGTTGGTATCGGCATTTACCAGGCTGGCTTTTACAGACGAACTACCGAGATCAAGTCCAAGAAGAAACATTGGGGGAAAGTAAGAAGGATGAACAATGAAAATATAGGTACGTTACGCAGAGCTTCGGCTCAGAAAATGTTATTTTCGGCTGATTATACCCTTTCGATGCACAAACAAGCAGTATTTATTGGAGATGTTCACGGCCGCCATCACTGGCAGAGTGTCGTAAAAACCTGGCTTGACCACGCCGATCTGATCGTTTTTCTGGGTGATTACCTTGATACGCACGACCCACGGATGACCTCGGAGCGAATCAATGCCAACTTCAGGGCGATCATTAAATTGAAGCAGCAGCACCCCGACAAAATTAGGCTACACCTCGGTAACCACGATTTTTATTATTTCTACAATAACCCCCTCTACATCGGGTCTGGATATCGGGAAGACATTGCCGATGAGTGGCACGACCTCCTGCAGAAAAACAGGGACCTGTTCAGGCTTGCCTCCCGGTTTGATCAGACCCTGGCGAGCCATGCCGGCTTCACCAACTGGTGGATCAAGCAGTTCCAGCACACCTATGAGAAAAAAATGCGGCATCCGCTCGATATGAACGACCTGGTGCCCGCCCTCAACACCTGTCTCAAAACCGTTTCGCCCGATCAGTTTACCAACCTGATTGCCACCGTAGGCCTGAAGCGCGGCGGTTTTTCGCCATCGGGTGGACCAATCTGGTGCGATCAGCGCGAACTACAGGCCGACCCACTCGTCGGATTTAATCAGACAGTGGGTCATACGCCGCAGCAGGGTGGCCGCTACACCCAAACCCTGGCGTCGGGCGGGGAATGGCTAACCTTTAACGACCTCGGCGAATCACTGATTACGCAGCCGTTCGTCTTGCTCTACGAGAATGCCGACTGATACTTTCAGTCACCAACCACACGGTATGACCTCATCGAAAAATCCGTTTCTGCTCGATCCAACCAAGAGCGGCATCTTTTATATCACCCTATTTTTTTCGCTGATCGGGATCGGGTTGGTTCTTTACGACAGCCTGAATGGACACTATTCAATAGTAGGGAGCGTAGCTTCGTTTCTGGCTTTTTTTGTCGCTTTTCAAAGTTGGAAAGCGGCTGATGACACGTCGCGGAAAACCGATGAGGCCCTTGCCCAGATGCACGCTGTCCTGGCCGAAACGAGCAACATTGCCCAAACCAGTTATGAGATCGATCAGCAGATCAAAGCCGCCGTGGGTACCATTTCCGACTCTACACGGGCGTTGTTTAAAGGGTATCGGCAAATCCTGATCGAGATCAGCAGCTTTCTGGATGAAGCCGATAACAGCGACTGCGTGATGATTATGACTGCCAGCGCCGCCATTGGTAAACTACAAGTAGCCTATAACCCGCAACTTCACGATAATCTGCAGGAATACAGACGGCTCACCGACGAGATACATGACCGCTTAATTGCCCGCGTTCGGGATGCGCGTGAGTTTTATTTAGCCGCCCTCGACACAGGCACCGAACCCACATCCGACGAGCATAACAGCCTGTACCACTGCTACATCGCTCCTTCCTGGTCTATCTACAGACCTGATACGCCCCTACCCGATGCTGTTTGGCAGGAACAGCGACAGTTGCATCAGGCGGCCCTGCGCGAGGTTCAGGATACATTCGATCTGTTTTCCGACCACCGCCTACAGCGAGAAGCAGGTGTTCATCCTATTGTGGCCCTCGAAAGTCTGCCCTTCCAGGTGATGATCCGAATTAATCGGGAGGCGAAAGAGCCGTATAAAGCACTTATCATTTTCATCGGTCAGTACAACATGGATAAGTCGCGTGATGCCCGCGCCATGCTAACGGCTGATCCTGAACTGGTGCGAACATTTATCAGTATGGTCGAGTCTATTTCGGGCTTAGACCAAACGGAGTCCTATACCCGGCTTCGGCAAAAACTACCACTGTAACGTACCTGACAAGGCCGCCGGTTGTGCGTTGTACGCGCGGCTCTTCGTACCTTCGTGCCCTCATTTCAGTTATTCTCATGCAGCAATACCACGACCTGCTTCGCCATATATTGGCCAACGGTGCGCGTAAGACCGACCGCACCGGCACCGGTACCCTTAGCGTATTTGGCTATCAAATGCGCTTCAACCTGCAGGACGGGTTTCCGCTGCTGACCACCAAGAAAGTACATACCAAGTCGATCATCCATGAATTGCTGTGGTTTATCAAGGGCGACACCAATATCAAGTATCTGAAAGACAACGGCGTCAGTATTTGGGACGAATGGGCGGATCAGGACGGCAACCTCGGTCCGGTCTATGGCAAGCAATGGCGCAGTTGGCCCGATCCGTCGGGCGGGAGCATCGACCAGTTGTCGGACGTACTGCGGCAGTTAAAAAACGCGCCCGATTCGCGGCGCATGATCGTTACCGCCTGGAACCCGTCCGACATTCCGAACATGGCGCTGCCGGCCTGTCATGCGTTGTTCCAGTTCTACGTGGCCCCGCCCGACGTTGAAAAGGGCGAAACCCGCAGTAAGCTATCCTGCCAGTTGTATCAGCGTAGTGCCGACGTATTTCTGGGTGTGCCCTTCAACATTGCGTCGTATGCCCTGCTCACCATGATGGTTGCGCAGGAATGCGGGTATGATGCGCACGAGTTTATCTGGACGGGCGGCGACACGCACCTGTACAGTAACCATTTAGAGCAGGTCGAGACACAGTTATCGCGGTCGTTCCGGCCTTTGCCAACCATGCGGCTCAACCCGGCGGTTACGTCTATTTTCGATTTCACCTACGGCGACTTCACGCTGGAAAACTACGATCCCTGGCCGGCCATCAAAGCCCCGGTGGCGGTGTAGCGTTCTGTTTTTCCATGACTATCCTGCTCCTCAAGGTAACACTCATGCCGCTTGTGATCGGGCTGGTCACGCTTGTCAGTCGGCGGTGGGGGCATCAGGCTGGCGGGTTAATTGCCAGTTTGCCGTGGATCGCCGGGCCAATTCTGCTGTTTCTGATTCTCGAACGCGGTAAAGCCTTCGGCATTCAGGCCGTACCGGGCATCCTGATCGGCATTGCGGCGCTGGTTGGTTTCTGCTACTGCTACGCCCGGTTAGCTCCCCACTTGAGCGGCATCTGGACCTTGCTGATTGCTTACGCCGTTTTTGTTGCCATTGCCCTGCTATTCACCACCATCGATCTGGCCTTACTGCCGAGTTACGGCATTGTGATGGGTAGCGTGTTGCTCACGTTGCGCCACTTTCCAAAACCGGCCATAGCGACAACGGCCATAAAACGGTTGCCGTATGACCTACCTATTCGCATGGTCGTGGCCACGTTATTTGTGGTGGTCATCACCGGTCTGGCGGCGGTGCTGGGTCCAACCTGGAGCGGCATTCTAACGCCATTTCCCATTATCACGTCGATTCTGGCGGTATTCACGCATTACCTTCAGGGAAGTAGTTCCTCCATCATCACGCTGCGGGGCATCGTGATGGGCCTGCTGGGCTTCACCACGTTTCTGTTTCTTCAGGCTTTTTTTCTGCCCCGGTTTTCCATTGCCGAATCGTTTTTCTTCGCTTTACTCATCAACGGAACGATCAATTTCATTGTCAGCAAATCCGCGTAACCCGCAGTGGCTGCAACACCTTACAGGAACAACAACCCCATGCGCATTCATCTGCACACTAATGCCCCTGCAGCAGCGGCCGTTATCTGGCCCATTCTAAAAGGTCAGCCATTGCCCAACATAGCTCAGGCGGCACAGGGCGATTTCAAGGGCGACCTCCACGAAACTCAATTACTTTACGCCGCCGACGGACAGCGGAACTGGCTGCTGGGTTTAGGCGAAACGCCAACCAGCCAGGATTACCTGCGTGCTTTCCGGAAACTGACCTACACACAGAAAGGCAAACTGCCCGACGTAGTAACTACAGACGTCAGCGGCCTGCCCACAGACGTTGTTGAGGCTATTGTGCTGGGTACGTTGGCAGGCGGCTACAACCTGAAACTCTACCAAACCACTACGCCGGAACTGGCTCCCTTCTACAGCCCGGTAGGTACGTTTCACCTGGCTGTAGCCGAGACGGACCGGGAAGCCGCCCAGCAGGCCATTGACAAGGCCCTGATTATCTGGGATGCCCAGCGAGCCATGCTCGATCTGATGAACGCCCCCTCGAACTACAAGACCCCGCAGGTACTGGCCGACTGGGCGGTGGCTTCGGGCCGGGAACATGGCTACAGCGTAACTGTGCTGGACCACGACGAACTGGCGCGACAGGGCTATAACGCTCTGTTGAGTGTGGGACAGGGCAGCGAAAATCCGCCGATGCTGCTCGTGCTGGATTATAACCCCGAACACGCTACAGGCTCGACCGTGGGGCTGGTCGGCAAAGGAGTGACATTCGACACGGGAGGCCTCTCCATAAAGCCATCGGCCAATATGCACCTGATGAAAAGCGACATGGGAGGCGCGGCAGCGGTGCTGGGTACGTTGGAAGCAGCCGCCCGACTGAAACTACCCCGTCGCGTGGTGGGCGTAATACCAACCACCGAAAACGTGGTAGATGGCATGGCCACCAAACCCGGCGACGTGATTACGTCGTACCTGGGCAAGACCATCGAAATTATTGATACCGACGCCGAAGGCCGCGTGATCCTCGCCGATGGACTGGGCCACATGGTTCGCCACATTCAGCCCGACGTACTGATCGATCTGGCCACGCTGACGGGTAATGTCATTGCCGCGTTGGGCTATCAGGCCGGTGGTTTGTTTACGCAGAACGATGAGCTATCGACACAGTTACAGGCCGCAGGTGATCGCACCGGTGAACGACTATGGCGACTGCCCCTCTGGGATGTCTACAAAGACGACCTGACCTCTGACGTGGCGGATGTAAAAAATTACAGTGGCAAGCCAATCAACGGTGCCATTGCTGCGGCCAAGTTTTTGGAGGTATTCACCGAGAAGCACCCCGCCTGGGCCCACCTCGACATTGCCGGCATGGCCTTTGCCGATACGGAATTCGGTCAGCAAAAGAACGCTACAGCCTACGGCATCCGGCTTTTGATCGATTTCCTCAGTCGATAAGCGTAGTCTGGAAAATCGTGTAGGGGTAGTACCGAGTCTGGCTAGTCTGTAGGAAGCGTAAGCAACACAAAGCAGACTAGCCAGACTCGGTACTACCCCTACACGACTTTCCAGACTACGCTTATAAGTACAACACCCGGTATTTGACCGAGCCGTAGAGACGCCAGAACACCGATAAGAATGGAGTGGCCAAGGCCGTCAGCAGTACTTCTTTTGCAGTTTCCCACGTACCTGATTCAGAGGCAGCGGGCCAGCGCTCGACGGCCAGCCAACCGGTCAGGCCGACGTACAGGAACAGGCTGACTGCCAGCAGCGGAACGTACCCGGCCACCGATGCACCTGCCGCCAGCACCAGACAGACAATTGTTGTGTAATAGCGCAGTACCATCATTTCGTCGCGCGGCATTCGTTGCCGGAACAGATCGGGGTGTCGCTTGTAGAGCAGCGCATCATAGCGATTCCGTCGTTCGTTGGTCAGCAATGCGTAGCGGTTAGCGGCTCGAAACGGTCGAACAACGGTTGCTTCGGGACACTTTAGGATGGGAACACCTATTTCGAGCAGCTTGAACTGAAGATCGGCATCGACCCGCCAGGCCAGATCAAACGATTCTTCAAAACCTCCCACCCGACGGAGCGCTGCCGCCTGACAGAAACAGTTTGCCGTTAGGAAATCGCTTGTTTCGACAACCCGATTCATCGTTCGCCGAGCACCGGCCTGGTGGACAGGTCGGCTTGTGCGTACGGTGCCTGTCACGACCTGCGCGCCCCGCATAAACATCCGCTGGGCAGCCAGCAGCCAGCCTGGCTGCGGCAGGCAATCATCATCGGTAAACGCAATGAATTGCCCACGGGCTGCGCGCCACCCTCGGTTGCGGGCCGCAGCCAGCCCCGTCGCACGTGGTTGCGCCAGGTACCTCGCTTCAATATGGCTGGTTCGCGCAAATGCCGCCACTAATGCCGCTGTTTCTGCCTGATTGGCATCATCGACAATTACTACTTCAAACTGCTCACGCGACAACTGTTGCTGTCCAATTGCCTGTAAGCAGTTAACAAGCTCAGCAGGCCGATTTGCAGTGGGTATCACGATCGTGAAATAAGGACTCATAACGTTGATAGGAATGGCTTTAATGCACTGTGCACAATACGCATGCCGAATTTGTCATGAGTCGACCAGCGCACAGACTAGCTGGCCAGGAAACCACTCAAATTTTAGTCAACGGTACGCCTTTTTACTTAAGGAAACTAACCTATCAGACTATGATGAAAAAGACCCCGCCAGGGTGTGGAATTTCTGTCTCATAACTGACCTTTTAGTACCTGATTTTATACACCCGGCCGGTTGTTTTGCTCGGGTACGTGGTGGCTAGCCGACACTAAGCCGCTCCGTCACATTACTGACCGGATAGAAAGCCCGACTTCATAAAGTGATATTTTTGAGCTAAAATTGCAGACTTATTTTTTTTCGGTGGAAGCGCATGCACTCGATACTCAGTTAGCAAAAACGGAGTTATAGCATGTCAGGCAGAAAATAACTGCTTTTCCTTAAACGGTCTTTTATGAGCGGCTTGTCCGTAATTATTCTCACTCACAACGAGGAAAAACACATCGCCCGCTGTTTAGCCAGCCTGCAACCAATAACCAGCCAGGTCTTTATCGTTGACTCGTATTCAACCGATCGCACCGTTGAAATCGCCCGATCTATGGGTGCGGTAGTGGTGCAAAACCCCTGGTCGACCTACGCTGTACAGTTCAACTACGGGATTACCCACACGCCCTTTCGTACTGACTGGCTGATGCGAATGGATGCCGACGAATACATTTTACCTGAGCTTGCTACTGAAATAAACGAGCGGTTGGCTACCGTGCCAGCGGATGTCAGCGGCATTTATGTGAAGCGCCGGGTTATGTTTATGAACCAATGGATTCGGCACGGCGGCTACTATCCGATCTGGCTGTTGCGGCTATGGCGGCAGGGGCAAGGTATATGCGAGCAAACGTGGATGGATGAGCATATTAAGCTCGACAAACAACCCAGCGGCCCGGCCAAAACCATTCAATTCAATCACGATCTGGTTGACCACAACCTCAATAACCTAACCTGGTGGACGCAAAAGCACAATAATTACGCCACCCGTGAGGTTATCGACCTGTTGAACATCCGGTATAATTTTGACGATACTGCCCGGGTTGCTCCCCGCTTATTTGGTGCGCAGGAGGAACGTAAACGGTATCTAAAAGAGAAATACGCCACGCTGCCTCTCTTCACCCGCCCGATCATCTACTTCCTGTTCAGGTACGTTGTTCAGCTCGGCTTCCTGGACGGACGCAAGGGATTTGTCTGGCATTTCTTACAGGGCCTTTGGTATCGCTTTCTGGTCGACGCCAAACTGATGGAGGTCTATAACAGAGCTGGCCACGACAAAGGAGCCATTATTGCTTACTTCAAAGATGAGTACGGAAGAGACCTTACAACCGGCGTACGATAATCTGGGCAAAACGGACCTGTCGCGGTATAATAACGATTGGTTTCGGCCCGGCCCCCGCTGGAAGATCCTGCTCTGGCATTTCACCAACGCCTGGCTTTTCAATTCTTACGCCCCCCTACCTTCTGGTTTGAAAGTCCGTTTACTGCGGGCTTTTGGTGCAACCGTTGGGGCGGATGTTACGATAAAGCCGGCCGTCAACATCAAGTATCCGTGGTTACTTTCCATTGGCAGTCACGTCTGGATTGGCGAAGGTGTCTGGATTGATAACCTTACGCAAGTGACCATTGGCAACCATGTTTGTCTATCTCAGGGAGCCATGCTGCTCACCGGGAACCACGACTACCGGTCAGCTACATTCGATTTAAAGGTTGCGGCTATTGATCTGGAAGATGGAGCCTGGATTGGGGCGAAAGCCACGGTTTGTCCAGGTGTGCGAGTGGCTTCACACGCCATTCTGGCGGTTGGTTCTGTGGCTACCCGAGCCATGGAGTCATACACTATTTACCAGGGTAACCCGGCGGTTGCTGTTCGCAAGCGCATCATTAACTCATGACGGTATCGATTATTACGGTGGTGTACAACGGAGCCGAAACGATTGCCGAGGCCATTGAATCGGTATTGGCCCAGACGTACCCGTCTATCGAATACATCATCGTTGATGGGGCTTCGACAGACGGCACGCAGGCGATCGTAGAACGGTACGGCGACCGAATCAGTCAGTTTATCTCTGAACCTGACCAGGGCTTGTACGACGCTATGAACAAAGGCATCCAGCGGGCCACGGGCGACGTTATCGGCATCCTGAACGCTGATGACTTATACCGGCACACGGATATCATCAACCGGATTGTCGCCCTATTCGAGCAACACGAAGCAGATGCAGTATACGGGGATCTGGTTTATGCTCAACGCCACGCCCCCGACAAAGTCACCCGGTACTGGCAGGCAGGTACCTACAAACCAGGTGCCTTTCTGCGGGGCTGGATGCCCCCCCACCCCACCTTCTTCGTACGGGCCAGCGTATACCGGCAGCATGGCTATTTCACAACCAGCCTGCGATCAGCGGCCGATTATGAACTCATGCTGCGGTTCGTCCACAAGCACCAGATTCGGGTCGCTTATTTAAACGAGGTGGTAGTAGTGATGCGACTTGGTGGCGTCAGTAACAGCAGTCTGATCAATCGGCTTCGCGCTAACCGTGAAGATCGGGTAGCGTGGCAAATGAACTCAATCAGGCCTGGTCTGTTTACTTTATGGCTAAAACCACTCCGTAAAATTGGGCAATTCCTGCAACGAAAGCTGTAGGCCGTTTGATAAGCGCAAGTTAAACATTGAGTAACCAGGCTTGTCCTTAACATAAAAAGTACAATTTTTGTAGGCTGAGTATTAGTTCAGTACCCAGTAACAGCTTCCCATTCAGCAACAGAATTTACTATGAATCCTGACCTACTACTTGCCTACATACAGCAGAAGCTGGCCGAGGCCGCCTTTCAACAGGGGCTTTACCACGCGATAATGGCTTTTCTGGTAGCTAGCTTCGTAGCTGTGGTGTCGATTCCGGTGATCATCAAAATTACCGAGATGAAATCGCTGATGGAAAGTCCCGACGATGCCCGCCGGGCCCACAAGGTACCAACTCCCACCTTTGGTGGTGTCGCCATCTTCGCGTCCGTTCTGATTAGTTACTTCGTGTGGCCAATCAATGACCAGCCCGATCTTTACTGCACGAACCTGTCGATTGTAGGCGCGTCGATTCTGTTTTTCATCGGTATGAAAGACGACCTCGTAGGCATTGATCCAAATAAGAAAATTCTGTTCCAGTTACTAAGTGCTTCCAGCCTGATTTTTCTGGGCGATCTGAAACTGGATTACCTCTATGGCATCATGGGCTTTCACCACATCGCCGATGTAGTGAGTATCCTGCTTACCTGCTTTGTTTTTATTGCCCTCACCAACGCCATTAACCTTATTGACGGGATCGACGGACTGGCGGGAGGTATTGCTACTATCGCATCGCTGACGTTTGGCAGCTGGTTTCTGCTCTCAGAACACTATGCCATGGCTACTATGGCTTTTGCGCTATCGGGCGGTCTGGTTGGCTTTCTGCGGTTCAACTTTTCGAAGACCAGCAAGATTTTCATGGGCAACACAGGGTCACTGCTGATCGGCTTTTTTCTGGCCTTCTTTGCCGTGCGCTTCGTTAATCTCAACGCTGCTTATCGCTTCGAACCACGCGCCTTCTTCAACGCACCGATTATCGCCATTGTGGTGCTGATCATTCCTATCTTCGATACGTTGCGCGTATTTATGGTGCGGCTGCTCAACGGCAAGTCACCTTTCTCGGCCGACCGAAATCACATGCACCATATTTTGCTCGACAACGGGTTAACGCATGCCGGGGCTACCGTTGTGCTATGTGGGGCATCGTTGTTGAACACGCTGCTGTTTCTGTTCCTGCACCAGAACATTTCGAACTCGCTGTCACTGATCATTTTGATTGCTTCGTTTTTCGGTTACCTGTTCATGGGCTCACTCCTGAAAATGCGGGCTGTTTTCATGTCAACACATCCACGTCGTCGCATGGCTGCGCTTCGCCGCGAATTTCAGAGTGCCGTGACAGGCCGCGATGGTCGCCGCATCACCGATCTGCTCTAAGCCGCTATTAACTTTAACCAAAAAGGCCGCCTCAGACTAGTCTGAGGCGGCCTTTTTGGTATTAGAGGTACAACGTACCTACACGAGCATCTTCATCGGATCTTCCAGGAAGCCTTTCAATGATTGCAGGAAAGCTGCCCCCGTTGCTCCATCCACCACGCGGTGGTCGCACGAGAGGGTCACCTTCATGACGTTGGCTGGTTTCGGCGTTTCGCCATCGAATACCACCGTTTGCTTAATGGCCCCAACGGCCAGAATGCACGAATCGGGTGGGTTGATGATGGCGGTGAACTCCTCAATGCCAAACATGCCCAGATTAGATATGGAGAAGGTACTTCCCTCCCAGTCTTTAGGCTGTAATTTTTTCTCTTTTGCTTTACCAGCCAGCACCTTCACCTCGCCCGCAATGGTCGAGAGGGTTTTCTGGTCGGCGTTCCGAACCACAGGAACTAGCAGGCCTTCATCAACGGCTACCGCTACACCGATGTTGACGTAGCTGTATTTCCGGATTTTATCACCCAACCACGATGAGTTCACGTTCGGGTGCTGTTTCAGCGCCAGGGCCGATGCTTTGATCACGAAATCGTTGAACGACACCTTGGCCGTTGCAACTGCGTTTACCTGACCGCGTAACGCCATTGCCTTGTCCATGTTGATTTCCATGGTCAGGTAGAAGTGCGGAGCCGTAAACAGGCTTTCGCTCAGGCGGCGGGCAATCGTTTTGCGCATCTGGCTGACAGGTACGTCTTCGTACTCGCCAGCAGGAGCAGCGGCAGCGGGCTGAGGAGCCGGCGCTGCCTGCGCGGGAGCGGGTTGTGGTGCCGGAGCAGCTTGTGGTTGTGCAGCCGGTTTTGCGGGGGCAGCCGCCTGTGGGCTAAACGACTCTACATCGGCCTTCACGATACGCCCTTCCGGACCTGTACCGTGAACCTGCTGCAGGTCGATGCCTTTCTGTTCGGCAATGGCTTTGGCAAGTGGCGAGGCTTTTACCCGACCATTGGTATCATGACCATTCTGTGCCGGAGCCGGTGCCTGTTCGGCTGGTGCTTCGGCAGCAGCCGGTGCGCTTGCCGGTGCCTGATCAGCCGGAGCAGCATCGCCGCTACCATCGACCAGAACTTTGAAATTGGCGCCTTTTTCACCGACAACCGCAATGACGGCATCAACAGCTACGGAGTCACCTTCTTTCACGCCAATGTAAAGGAGTGTACCTTCTTCGTAGGCTTCCAGGTCCATGGTGGCTTTATCGGTCTCAACCTCAGCCAGCACATCGCCTGACTTTACGGTATCACCTTCTTTCTTATGCCATGCCACAATGGTGCCTTCCGTCATGGTGTCACTCATCTTCGGCATCCGGATCACCGTGGCGTTTACCGCTTCAGCCGGGGCGGCCGATATGGCTTTCGGATCAGCCATATTGGTATTTACCTGTGTTGTGTCGGCCTCTTTAGGCGCTGGGTTATCAGCAGGCTTAATTGTTTCTTCTGCTTTGGGCGCCGCCTCAACACTACCGCCTGAGTTTCCGGACAGCAATGCCTGAAAGTCTTCACCCTGCTGCCCGATTACAGCAATAATGCCATCAATGGGCACAGCCTGGCCTTTTTCTACGCCGATAAAGAGCAACGTACCTTCATCGTAGGCTTCCAGGTCCATAGTGGCCTTATCGGTTTCAACCTCAGCCAGCACATCACCCGACTTTACGGTGTCGCCTACTTTTTTATGCCATTCTGCGATCACACCTTCGGTCATGGTGTCGCTCATTTTGGGCATTCGGATTAATTCTGCCATATACAATCAAGGAGATTCAACGTATCAACAACGAAGTGCCAAAATTAGCTTGAAAAAGTTAGAGGTTTGACGTTTAGCGTTTGAAGTTGTGCGACTAAACAACCAATTGGTTATTGAGCAGCGAAACAGCAAACCCTAAAGGTCAAACCTCTCTCTTTATAACGACCTATAAACAGTTTACACCCACTCCCACCGGTGGCGGGGGCGACGGCCTGTTCCGGGTGTTTGGCGCAGGAAACGGGGACGACGGAATCGAAGCACCATCAACCCCAGCAGTTTTGGCACAGGCTGGCCTTTCTGCTCGCGCGTCAGGTCAGTAGACCCGGTAATTGGATCGATACTGGCATAGCTCGCCGCGGCCAGTAAGATCTCGGCCAGTGACGGTGCGTTTAGGAACGATTCGCCGGTGCGCGGGCCCCAAGCCGGGTCGATCTGGTCGATACTGGCCAGTTCGTTTTCTTCACCGATACCTACAACCGACGAATTTTTCGTGCCGGGTAACGCCCTTAGTTTAGCGGGCAACGGGCGGGTCAAATACCCGATCACGTCGCTCGAAAGCAGCATCTTATATTGTTGAGGATTTGTCAGCAGCTCTTTATAGGCAAGCACGCGGTACAGGTAGGTGCCGGTTTCGCGATAGAGCTTCAGGCTGAAATAATTGTTTTCGCGTTGCTGAACCATACTCCGCTGCACGTGACCCAGTCCGGCATTGTAGGCGGCAGCTACTAACGCCCAGGACCCCAGTTCCTGATACAGATCGCGCAGCAGGTGGCAAACGGCAACCGTTGATTTGGTTAAATCATACCGCTCGTCGATATCCCCGTTAACGATCAACCCGAGCTCACGGGCTGTCTGCGGCATCATCTGCCAATAGCCTGATGCTCCTTTTGGCGACACACAATCATTGACCAGCGCACTCTCGGCTAATGGGATGTACCGAAAATCGGACGGGATATTGAACTTACGGAGAATGGGGTCAATAATAGGAAAGAATACAGCTGCTCGTTTCCGGATGATGTACAACTCCTCACGTTGCGACTGGCACTGCATCAACGTACGCATCCACTGACGAGACACATACGAATTATCAATAGGCACGGCCTCGCCGCAAAAATAGATGGGAACGAACCGACGGGTTGTGTCGGCGTTCAGTTGGAGGGGCGTATTTAATCGACTGGAAATCGCCACCGGGTTATCGGACTGTCGGCTGGAGTCGGCGAGCTTGCTCGGGACGGCCAGCACGGAAACACTGGCCGGTCCGGCGAGTGTTATCAGAGCAGAGAATCCTACGGTTTTTATCAAAATGAATCGTATTTGTTGACAATCTAAAGCATTTGAGCAACTACCGGTAGCCGATATAATGCAAAAATGACAGACTGCAAAAATACTTAATTTTGACCCCAGCTCCTAGTAGTTGCTCTGCGAATTATCCAATGGCCAAGTAACTAAGTCTCGGAAAAACCCAATTTTATTGGCCTTAGAACGAGTTTAAGCTACTTTTCAACCTGCTATAGCCGATCAAGCGACTCAATTAAATTGATTTAGCGGATCAGGGAAAATTACAATTTGATCCATCAATCTACACCCTCATCATTGACCCATTTTCGCTCTCCAAGGCCATCTGTATCGGGTTCTGCTCCCTCGCCGTCACCGTCATTCTGGGCTTCGTTGGTCACTAGATTTGGATCTAAATTTACCTGTTGAGTGCCTTCGGCTTCCGTATCGCCATGCTGCTGATTCCGGGCCATTGTGCCCACCACACCCTGATTCTGGTCGATTCCGGGTTCGTATTCGTTTGGTTTATCTTCCATACCTGTTGGTTATTTACTCCAGCCAATAACCCCGGGTCTATGTAAAGGTTACGAAAACTTAGCGTCAGCCATCAACTAGTGCCGACCATTGCTGTTTCGCGGAAACTGGTCGAGCGGGTTCCCTGGCTCTTTAGGTGGAGTAACCTGTGTAAAACGAAGCCGCCGCCGCGCCAGTAATCGCACAACCAAGAAGATGAGCAGACAGACAATAAGGGCAAACGTGAAAAGGGGAAGCAACACCGTCAGGATCGACAGCCCAAGTGAGGCTGCGTTTTCGCCTGTAGCCACAATGGGGTTTGCCAGCCCGCCCGTGGTTGTTACTGAACCTAAACGCAGCAAACTGGTGCCGGCCTGTACAATACCCGCCGCACCGCCGCCCAGCATGAGACTCATGGCCCACCGGGTCATTTCATCGTTTATGTGTATAAACGAGGTCGACAGGAACGTGCCTGCCACAATGGCCACGGGCATGGCAATGGTGTCGAGCATGTTGTCGAGCCAGGGAATGTAGTAGGCCCCCAGTTCAAAGGCGGTG
Organism: Fibrivirga algicola; assembly: GCF_011742925.1. Taxonomy (GTDB): domain Bacteria; phylum Bacteroidota; class Bacteroidia; order Cytophagales; family Spirosomataceae; genus Fibrella; species Fibrella algicola. Next base: position 307,770 of record NZ_WAEL01000001.1, on the reverse strand, counting down.
GCAATTGACAACCCAATAATGGCGGGCCAGCTACTAATAAATTCATAGCCCGGCATGGTACCAATCAGGCCAAGTTTTGTACCCAGAGCAGCCACCAGCAAGGGCACAAATATTCTAAATCCGCAACAGGCCGCCAGGCCTAGCCCTACACAGGCGCTCAATATCCAGTCTATCATGATCACACAGGAGAGTTAGTTTCCTGAACTTGATAACTCAATATTGCTGTTAGTGGTGAGACGAACGAACTGTTGTGTCGAAATATTTTTCCAGTGAGCGACGAAAAGAAGAGCCCCGGGACGCCGACCGCCGGAGCGCCGGTAACCGGAGCACCAGCCGCCGCCCCCCCGGCCGGACGCCTGTTTGATATAGCGATCCTAAAACGACTCTATGCCTTTGTGCGACCCTATCAGGGCCGTTTTTATTTGTTGGTGGGCGTTATTCTGCTGGGCGCCCTCCTGGCTCCGGTTACGCCGCTGCTTATCAGACGCACGATTGATACCCAGATTGCCAGCGCCGACTACTGGGGGCTAACCGCCATGCTAAGCCTGATGGTCGGCGTACTGGTAGTACAGGCATTTATTCAGTTTGCCAACGCGTACCTCTCTGGCTGGATGGGTCAACACGTGATTCGGGACATTCGGGTGCAGTTGTACAACAAAATTCTGGGGCTACGACTGAAATTCTTCGACAACACCCCTATTGGCCGACTGGTAACCCGCACCATTTCGGATATCGAGACGCTGGCGGATGTCTTTACCGAAGGCATGGCGGCCATAGCGGGCGATATTCTTCAGCTCATCCTCATCATCGGCGTAATGTTTTACACCGACTGGCGGCTGGCCAGCATCAGCCTGTCGATGGTGCCGCTAATGTTATTGAGTACCTACATCTTCAAGGAAAAAATTAAGGCTTCGTTCAATGAGGTTCGTACGGCGGTGGCTAACCTCAACGCGTTTGTGCAAGAGCATATCACCGGCATGAACATCGTGCAGATCTTCAACAGCGAACGCATCGAGGCCGAGAAGTTCCGGGAGATCAACGACGTACACCGCAAGGCCAATATCCGGTCTATCTGGTATTACTCCATTTATTTCCCCGTTGCCGATATTCTGGCGGCGGCGGGTACGGGTCTGGTGGTCTGGTATGGCGCCCGCGAGATTCTGAACGAGCAGGTTACGTTTGGTACCGTCACGGCTTTCGTGATGTTCATCAACCTGTTTTTCCGCCCCATCCGGATGCTGGCCGACCGGTTCAATACCCTGCAAATGGGCATCGTGAGCGCCGACCGGATTTTGACCCTGCTCGATAGCGACGACTATACCGTAAATGACGGCGACTATGCCCCCGCCAAACTCAGTGGCGACGTGTCGTTTCAGAATGTCTGGTTTGCTTACAACGACGAGAACTACGTGCTGAAAGACATTTCGTTTGAGGTACGTACCGGCGAAACGGTAGCCTTCGTGGGCGCAACCGGTGCTGGCAAATCGTCGATCATCAATCTGCTAAGTCGTTTCTACGACATCAACCAGGGCCGGATCACCATCGATGGCCGGGATGTACACGACTACGAACTGGCGGCCCTGCGTCGGCAGATCGGCGTGGTATTGCAGGATGTGTTCCTGTTTTCAGACACCATCGAAAACAACATTACGCTGGGCGACCCCTCCATTACCAGGGCGCAGATTGTGGAAGCCGCCAAACTGGTGGGCGTTCATGAGTTCATTATGCGGCTCCCCGGCGATTACGACTATAACGTGCAGGAACGCGGTGCTACTCTCTCGGTAGGGCAACGGCAGCTTATCTCCTTTGTGCGGGCTATGGTGCAGAACCCGCGCATTATCGTGCTCGACGAAGCTACCTCATCGGTCGATACGGAAACGGAAGAGATGATTCAGGAGGCGATCAGTAAGCTAATGCGTGGCCGGACGGCTATCGTTATCGCGCACAGACTGAGCACTATTCAGAAAGCCGATCAGATCATTGTGGTCGATAAGGGCGAGATCAAAGAGCAAGGCACCCACGAACAATTGCTGCAACAGGAAGGGTTTTACGCCAACCTGTACCGCATGCAGTACAAAGAAGTTGCCTAAGTTGAGACGGCACGGCTATACAGCGAGGCCCTACGGCGAGTAGCTTTGCGTATGGGCTTGTTAAAATTACTACTGGCGGCGATGGTCGTCTTCGTTCATGCAGGACCGCTTACCAGCTTCCCGACTATGGGGGGCAGTTTAGCCGTTCAAACGTTTTACATCATCTCGGGGTTTTATATGGCCCTGATCCTGAACGAAAAATACGTTACCCAGCCCGATGCGTACCGGCTCTTCCTGACTAACCGGGTACTTCGTTTGCTGCCGCTCTACTACGTGGTGGTTGGCCTCACCTTGCTCACGGCCCTCATCATGGTAGTCACCTTGGGGCAGGCTGAACTGGAGTCATTTCAAGCCCTGCGCAAGCATTATCCTCATCTGTCGGCCTCGACCCTGGCGCTGGTGGCCTTCACCAACGTTACCCTCATTGGGCAGGATTGGCTCAGCTTCCTGTCGGTAAATCCGGCTACAGGTACGTTGGTTTTCAGCAGTGATTTCAACCAGGCCCCCGTAGACCTCACCCGTTTGCTCCTGGTGCGCCCCGCCTGGACGGTTGGCCTTGAGATTACGTTCTACATTGTGGCCCCGCTGATCGTTCGCCGCCGAACCTGGGTGCTGCTACTAGTCATTCTCTTATCGGCCGGAATTCGGTTTGCCCTCCGCCGGTATGCCAATTTCGACAGCATGGCCTGGAGTTACCGGTTTTTTCCCTCAGAACTGATGTACTTTGTGGCCGGTGCCCTCTCTTACAAGGTATACAGACGCCTCAATGTCAGCAACGTACCCGCCTGGATTTATCAGCTAGCCCTGATTATAACGTTGCTTTACACCTTCTTTTTTGGCTTGGTTCACAACCAGCTAGTCGACTTGGGCTTACCCGGTGGAGTATCATCGGCGTTGTATCGGCTCACCATCATTATCACGCTTCCGTTTGTGTTCCTCTACACGAAGCAGAATCGGCTCGATGCTAAAATCGGCGAGTTGTCATATCCGCTGTATATCCTGCACTTTCTGATCTGGGAGATTCTACGAACCTGGAACATTGGCGGCGACTACATCAATCTCTACACACTGGTGATCGCCTTGGCCGGTGCCTATTTGTTGACCAGACTGGTAGGCGACCGCATTGAACAATTGCGTAGGCGGGTGTTCGAGCAACATTCCCGGGTACGTCCGGCCACCGTGTAAGTGCGCAATGGCCGCGGTGCAACGCGGGCCTGAGACACCCCGATCTACGTGCTCGGTCTTTTTAGCAAACGATTGACCGGATGCACTGAAATAAGATTACCAACTAAGTTAAGTGAATATATTAGCGACCATTACGAATAACTATGGTACGTTATGGGACTGCTCAGGATCTTACTGGCAGCGATGGTCATCTTCGTTCATGCAGGACCGCTACCCGCCTTTCCTACGATGGGCGGTAGCCTTGCCGTACAGACCTTCTACATCATTTCAGGCTTTTATATGGCCCTGATTCTGAACGAGAAGTATGTTCATCAGTGTCACCCGTACCGGCTATTTATTATCAATCGGATTCTTCGGCTGCTTCCCATCTATTACGTCGTTTTCAGCCTGACCCTACTTACAGCTATCGTCATGGTAGCTACGCTCGGCGAACCGAAACTCGAATTTTTCCGCGCCCTACGCGACTCGTCCGATCAGTTGTCTCCGTGGACAAGTGCGTACCTTATCGTAACTAACCTGACCCTTATCGGGCAGGACTGGCTCAGCTTTCTAACTATCGACCCCGAAGCAGGTACGTTGGTCTTCACCAGCAACTTCACGCAGTCAGGACTCAATCTCAACAGTTTTCTGATTGTGCAGCCCGCCTGGACAGTCAGCCTGGAACTCATGTTTTACATGGTCGCTCCGTTTATCGTCCGCCGCCGAACATGGGTATTGTTGTCAATCATGCTTGTGTCGATAGGCATTCGGTATGTGCTGCGGCACTATGGCCACTTATACAGCATGGCCTGGAGTTACCGGTTCTTCCCGTCGGAACTGCTTTATTTTGTTGGCGGGGTCTTAGCGTATAAAGGGTATAGGCAGCTCAAAACCAGCAAACTTCCCAGCTGGCTTTACCCGCTTTCGGCGCTGGTTGTGCTAATGTATACGCTTTTCTTCGGGCTATTCCATCAGTGGCTCACGGACCTTGGGTGTCCAGACGGAATTTCGTCGGCGCTTTACCGCCTGACAATCGGTGTAAGCTTACCATTTCTGTTTGCGTATACGAAGAACAGTCACTTCGACAACCGGATCGGCGACTTATCGTATCCGCTATACATCGTTCATTTTCTGGTTTGGGAAACGCTGTCCGCCTACGCTATCGGTGGAGCGTACAGTAACCTATATACCCTGGCGATCGCCCTAGCGATCGCGTACACCATAAACCGGCTGGTCGGCGAACCTATTGAACGGGTTCGCCAACGTGTTTTCAGCCAGCAATCGGCTATTCGTCCCTCGCTGGCTTAATCCAGCTTGTCGGCCAGATCAGCTTCTTCATCGTCAGGTCCGGCTCCGGTGGTCCCCTGAGTAGTTACTTTTTGCGGCTCACCGACTGACGGGGCTACCGGCGGAGCACCAGCGATACCCGTACCACTACCATCCAGCGCATAAGCCAGGGCATTGGCCAGGTCGTCGAGCGGTTCAGTACCTTCTTCAGCCGTAGGTTTTTCCAGGCCCGACGGGTTTACGTCTTCAGGTACGTTGGTCGTATAGTCTCCCGTCTGATCTATCACCTGCTCATCGGCGTTGGGGTCGTTTTCCATCCCCGTAGGTACGTTACGGAGATCGTTAGAATCACTTTGTGGGCTTTCCATAAAAAAACGGGCTTACTAGTTGGCGTTTATACGTCGAGATGGCATACTCTACCCCTCAACACAGTAAACGCCAAACAGCAAGCCCGTTCAATAAACCTCTACCCTACGGTCTTCGGATTCCGGTTGTATCGGCCGGTTCGGGAACGATAACGGGCGGCGGTACAAATAGCGAATCGGTTCCGTCGCCGCCAGCGCCCGTTGAATCGGCAGGTACGTCCTCTTCAGAGCCGTCATATTCGTAGGCGCAATCCTGATACTGCTTCTGGATGTCGACAGTTGCTTTAGGAAATGGTCCCTGCAAATTTCGGAAACGCGGATCAGCGTATACCTTTTCCAGGAAGCCGCCTACCAGCGGAAGGGCCGTTTTGGCTCCCTCGCCCAGATCGGTAGACCGGAAGTGAATACTGCGGTCGTCGCCGCCGACCCAGGCACCAACAACCAGCTTGTCAGAAACACCCACAAACCAGCCGTCTGAGTTGTTCGAGGTAGTCCCGGTTTTGCCGCCCATCTGGTGGTTATGTTTGAAGAGATCGAACGACCACAGGTTTTGCGAGGTACCACCCCGCTCCTGCAAACCGCCCTGTAGCATATACAGCATCAGGTAGGCCGATTCCGGGCTGATGGCCGGCCGGCGCTCCTGTTTGAACGACTCGATCTCAGTGCCGGTCCGGTCTTCAATGCGTTGTACAATCATTGGTTTAGTATACTGCCCTTCGTTGACAAATGAACAGTACGACGCTACCAACTCATAAAGCGACACATCTGACGAACCTAGCCCTACCGACGGTACAGCCGCCAATTTGCTGGTAATGCCCAGCCGGTGGGCGTATTCAACCACGCGCTCCGGCCCAACCATATCGGTCAACTGGGCGGTAATGGAGTTAACAGAACGCGCCAGCGCACGCCGGAGTGTCATGTTCGAGTACGAGAAGCCACCGCCGGAGTTTTTAGGCTCCCACACTTTCTCCTCGCCATTTTCGCGGTACGGCTTCCGAAATGGCTGGTCGCGAATCCGGTCGCAGGGCGTCATATTGAACGCCGTATCGTCGATGGCGGTGGCGTATACGAAGGGTTTGAATGTTGACCCCGGCTGGCGACGACCCTGTTTGACGTGATCATACTTAAAATAATCATAGTCGAGGCCACCTACCCAGGCGCGGATATGGCCCGAATGGGGGTCCATAGCTACCATGCCCGCTTGCAGGAACTTCTTGTAATAAGCAATGGAGTCGTACGGCGTCATGTTGGTCCAACGGGGTCCATCCCAGTCGAAGACTTTCATGCGCTGCTTTTTGACCTTCATATAATACGTAACCGAGTCGGGGTAGAGCTGGAATCGCTTCACCAGCCCTTTATACCGCTCGGTACGGCGGGCAACAGAGTCAATAAAACCGGGCAACTCGTCACCGTTTTCATCGGTCCATGGGTTGCGGCCGCTCCAGTGATTGTTGAAGGTCTTCTGAAGCTTCTTCATCCGCTCCTTCACCGCATCCTCGGCATATTGCTGCATCCGGGAGTCGATGGTCGTGTATATTTTCAGACCGTCGGTATACAGGTTATAGCCGTTCTCGTTGCGCTCCGACCATTCCGTAACGAATTCAACTACCGCATTTTTGAGGTAACTGGCCGGGCCGGCATACGGATTCTCGGGCGTGTAATCGGTTTTCAACGGCAATTCACTGATCGAGTCAGCGGCCGATTTAGACAGAAACTTGTACTTGGCCATCTGCCCCAGCACGACATTGCGCCGGGTCAGCGAATTTTTGGGATTGCGAAGTGGGTTGTAGCTCGTAGTTGCTTTTTGCAACCCAACCAGCACCGCCCCCTCCTGGATGTTAAGACTGTCGGGAGCCTTGTTGAAAAATGTGCGGGCGGCTGTTTTCAAACCGAATGAGTTCTGGCCGAAATCGACCGTATTAAAATAATAGGTCAGGATTTCCTCTTTGGTAAAATTCCGCTCGAGGGTCAGGGCCATCAACCATTCTTTCGACTTGTATACGATCTTCCGCAGAAACGGAACCCGGTTCAGCACGCCATCGCGGGTACGCCGACGGGTCTTAAACAGGTTTTTGGCCAGTTGCTGCGTGATCGTTGAGCCACCACCATCGCGGCCAAGACTAAACACCGCCCGGCCAATAGCGCGGGGATCGATGCCGCCATGATCATAAAAACGAGCATCTTCCGTAGCAATAAGGGCCTGTGTCAGGTGCTTCGGAATGTTTTTGTACTCGATAGGCGTCCGGTTCTCAGCATAAAACTTGGCGATCATCTGCCCGTCGAGCGAGTAAATTTCCGACGCCTGACTCAGCTTGGGATTCCGGATCTCCTCAACCGTTGGCATGGCACCGGTGAGGTACAGGAAATTGGTTTGCAGCACAAACACATACCCGATCAGGAAAAACAGGAGGTATAAGCTGTATTTGGCCAGACCACGTGCGTAAGGGTAATACCAGCTGTCGGGATCGATGTATTGATGAACAAAAGCCCGGAACTGTTCGCGACGGGCCATCAATTTATCTCTCCATGTTTCTACGCGCTCTTCGCCAACGATGCGAACAACATGACCTCCCAGCTGTTTTCGCCGGGTACGTATCCGTCGCCGAAATTCGCCAAACGCGTGCCGAACCGACCGAAGTCGGTTTATTTCTTCACTCATACATCAACGGTTGGTACTAATAGGGCTTAATGGCTACCCAATGAGCAGCCAGTGATGAGCAAAGATAACGCAATGAAGGCCTATTTTAGTAAAAAGCCCCCGACTTCAACTGGTTGAAGTCGGGGGCTTTCTTTAAGTTTCAGGCTTCGCTACTCCTTATGAGTAAGGCACTGGCAATGCGGCCTAAACCATGAAACCTAAAACTTATTTCTTCTGAAACGTCATGGCGACACCGTTCATGCAGTAACGCAGGCCGGTTGGCTTGGGTCCGTCGTTGAACACGTGACCTAGGTGGCCATCACAAACGGAACACACCACTTCATCACGCTCCATGCCGTAACTGTTGTCTTTGGCTACTTTGACCGCGTTTTTCGAGATTGGCTCGAAGAAGCTAGGCCAGCCGGTGCCGGATTCGAACTTGGCTTTCTCGGCGAACAACGGGTTCTTACAGGCAGCGCAGTAGAAAGTCCCTTCTTCATGCACGTTCAGCAACGGGCTGGTGCCGGCACGCTCGGTGCCGTGCTCGCGCAGCACAGCGTACTGATCGGGCGTCAGGATTTTTTTCCACTCAGCATTCGTTTTTACCACCCGCTTACCACCGGGGGGTGTCTGCCCCTGCTCATACAGGGCATCTGTTTGCTGGGCGGATGTATTGGTCTGGCAAGCCAGTGAAATAACTATAGCAACTGCCGTTAGGCTACTGAGGATGAGTTTCATGGATTTCAATGTGAATCTGTCTATATATAAACGTCAAACACTGAAATTCAGTTTTTCACTACCAGCCAAACCCCGGCCAGAATAAGCCCGATGCCCAATAAACGCCAGACGTTGGCCGGGTGCTGGGTAAAGCCTAACAGGCCGTAGTGATCGAGCACTACGGCAGCCAGCAGTTGCCCCGCTACGCTTAGGCTTACGAGGTTGGCAGTGCCAATGCGCGGTACCGACAGGATCACGGTGGTTACATAAACGGCCCCAATTACGCCACCGGTCCATTTCCACCACGATAGTGAGCGTAACGTGGCCATTGGCGGCACGGCCCCGCTGGTGGTCAGGTGCACGATCAGCAGCGTAATGAAGCCCGTACCAAAGGAGATAAGCGAAGCCATCAGCGGATTATTCAGGGCCAGCCGCAGGTTCGAGTTTACACCAGCCTGAATGGAAATAGCGATGCCCGTTAGAAAAGCAAGGACAAGAAAGAGGTAATGCATTGGCTTAACTGGATAGTGAACAGTGTAGTACGATGAGGGAGATGGTGATCAGCAGACAAAGCAGCAGGTCATTGTCCATACTTTGGTATATACTAGTCAGTAGCGAGCCGTTCCCACCACCGAACGTAATCATCCTGCTCGAAGGGCGCGAAGTTGTTCGCCAGCAGTACGGCCTGCGAGGCAGCGTTGGTCAGGGTCGTTTCAGCGGTGACACGGTCAACACCCGGCTGAGCGAGTGCCCAGGCGGTCATGCTCCCCACAATTTCGGTCATATAGCCGCGACGCTGAAAGGCTGGGTACGTGCCGTAGCCAATCTCAACGGTCTGCTCATCGTCGGGTGCTCCTTTGAACTTCGTATCGGCCACAAACTGGTTCAGGTTACGGTCGAGGGCCACCCAAATTGTATCGTACAGGAATTGGCGCGATGGGTCCTGCAAAAACGGAATGGTAAACGCCCGAATAATACTGAGCAACGGTTCTGTCACCTCGCGGTGGCCGGGCAGTACACCCATAGCCTCTTCCAGCAAGGTACCACCAGCGATGTGCAGATGTACCTGGTCGAGGGTCAGCGGAATGAGCGTTAGTCGGGGCGTTTCCAGCATACACTTAATTGATAAACCAGACCCGACGAATCAGCCCTTCTTTTACTTCGTAGATCGCCGTAGCCTGCCCCTCAGCGGGACCACGGCCGGTTACTTTTTCCTGATCGATGACGTGATTTCCCTGCACAATCCGACTCGACACAGTGGCTCGGTTGTTGGGAAACCTCCGGAACAGCTCACCATACGATTTTTCCAAAGCGGGCTTTCCCGCCATCATCAGCTTTCCAGGAAAGCGAAAAATTTCGATGCTATCTGAATAAGTGGCTACAAACGCCGACAGGTCTTGGGCGTTGTAGGCATCTAACTGCCGCTGCACCACATTGACGGGCGATAGCTGCTGTGCCTGCGCCCCGGAAACAAGGCCGATCATCAACAGAAAGACGAGTATTGGTTTCATGAAGGTAAATTTACGGGGCGCTTTACGTAAACCGATACGCCCGACACGTCGATTATGCCCATCATCACCCGGAAAAAGCTGGTTTATCCGATTCGCTCTACCCTGCGAACGTACCTGACGCAGTACAATCGCGAGCATAGCTTACCCATTCAATACACCGATCTGCTGCGCTACGACAATTCGGCCGCGCTTTTCGATAACCGTAACCGGGATACGCTTTGGGAAACGGTGTACTTCCCGGCGTCGGAGGCCAACGAAATGCTGGGGTCACTAAAACAGATCTACGCCATTCTGAAAGCCGACGGCGATATGTCGGTGACGGGGCACCTTACCATCGACCGGGTCGATCTGTGTTGTTACGGCAACACATCGCCGTTTCGGGTGCGGGTACGTAACCTGGTGAATGATAACTTCGATTATTTCTACATCAAGAATGCTGATGCGTCGCGTATCTACGGCCTTGAATTAGAGCACATTCTGTCGCCAAACCGGATTAGCTACCTCACCAGCGGACAAACGCTGATTGAAGAACACATTGCGGGTATTCCGGGCGATATGTTTTTCGAGCAGCGCATCAACGAGGAAGGGCTCAATCCAGTCCGCCTCTGCAAGGAGTTTGTCAAGTTCAACGAGCGTTGCTTTGTGCGGTTACTGGGCGACATGCATTCCAGCAATTTCGTGATCGACATCACCCCCGATTTCGACGAGGTGTATTACCGCATCCGGGCCATCGATTTCGACCAGCAATCGTACGAGGGGCGAAAGTCGGTGTATATGCCACAGTATTACCGGCAGAATCAGCCCATTATCGACCTTGGCACTACGGTGTTGACACCCGAAAGTGTGCGGCAATACCAGATCGAAGAGCGATCGCTGATGGCTGGGCGGCTTCGCGTTGAACAGAGCCGGATCGGTGACCTGATGGCCGCCATGCGTTTCGACCTGATTGCACCGGAAGAGAACGTAACGCAGTTGGTCGACTCGCTCAACCGCCACTACAACGTGACCAGTTTCGACGGGTGCCGCACCATGGGCGACATTGTCTGGCGCAGCCTAGAACTAGTAACAATGCATTGATAATGGGCTGTTTCAGTGAACTAAATTTCATTTATGATCCGTAGATGACAATTCACGAAGAACTAGAACCCCGTAGGGATGACCGATATCCTGGTCGTGGATGACAATCCACGAAATCCGAGAACAAAAAAATTTCTGAATGCAGTTTCTATATAACCTCTCGATTTTCCTTTACTCAGTCCTGATCAGGCTGGCGGCGCCCTTCAACCGAAAAGCACGCTTACTGGTGGACGGGCGCAGGCACTGGCGGCAACCCTTTATTGATAAACCACTCGACCCAACGCGGCCAGTGGCATGGTTTCATGCGGCTTCGCTGGGTGAGTTTGAGCAAGGGCGTCCGGTGATCGAATCGTTTCGGGCAATGTACCCGACCTACCAGGTTGTGTTGTCTTTTTTTTCGCCGTCGGGCTACGAAGTCCGTAAAAACTACGCCGGGGCCGATGTGGTTACATACCTGCCCGCCGATACCGCCGCCAACGCCCATGCCTGGATGCAGCAGGTACGTCCGCAGATCGCCTTTTTTATCAAATACGAATTCTGGTACCATTACCTGCAGGCCCTGAAAAAAGGCAACGCTGAGGCGGCAGGCCGGGCAGTTCCTACCATCTCGTTCTCGGCCATTTTCCGGCCGGGCCAGCTTTTCTTCAAACCATACGGCGGTTTTTATCGCAACCTGCTAACCTGCTTCGATCATATTCTGGTGCAAAACCAAGAATCGGTCGATCTGCTCACCAGCGTGGGCATTACACGCCTTACCCTTGCCGGCGACACCCGCTTCGACCGGGTAGCGCAGGTAGCGGCCACCAAGCGGGCCATTCCCGAAGCCGCCGCATTTGTAGGTGCTTTCAACGGGGCCGCTACCCCAACGCTCGTAGTTGGCAGCGCATGGGCGGCTGATATGGCCGTGCTGATTCCCATGTTGAACGCATTTACAGACCCGCTCCGCGTGATTATCGCCCCCCACGAAATTCACGATGCCGAAATTGACGGCTGGCGGGCGCAGCTTACCGCGCCATCGGTACGGTTCTCTACGCTGGGTACGTTACCTCCCGTCGCCGACGCCCGGTATTTGATCATCGACAACATCGGCATGCTCACTTCCCTGTACCAGTACGGCACTATGGCCTACATTGGTGGGGCATTTGGCAAGGGACTGCACAACTGCCTCGAGGCCGCCACCTTTGGGTTGCCTCTTTTCTTCGGGCCCAACCACCGTAAATTTCAGGAGGCCGTTGATCTGGTGCAGCAGGGCGGCGCGTTTCAGGTACGCTCGTCAGCTGAGCTGACCGAGGCCTTCACCCGGTTATATACAAACGCCCCGGAACGCGAGCGCGCCGGGGCTGTTTGCCGGAATTATGTAGTGAACAATGTGGGGGCTACGGAATTAGTGCTGCAGGTGGTGAAGCAGTTGCTTTCTCCTCCAGCAGTTTGATGAAATACCCGCCTACAACCGACCGCGCCTGAAAGCCAACTTTGTGGCCGTTGGTGGTTTCGTGCCAGTCGTTGAGCGGTACACGTTGTGGACTCTCGGATGCAAAACGTAGGACGGGCTTGATCAACGCCTCGAACTCAGCCGGATCGTTGGAGAGCGTGGCTGTCCAGACAATCCAGTCCGACTTAGTATAGGTACGTCGGCTGTCGAGAGGCAGGCCAAACGCCTGCTGTTTCGTCAGGTAGAATGCCAGTTCCTGCTGCGCCACTTCCTGCGGGAAAATACCCAGGCCCAACAGTTTATCCCAAACCAGATTGTATTTCTGGCTCCATGTATCCGGCGCACCAAAGGCCAGCGTGTAGTGGTCGCCAGCCGGGTCTTTAGCCAGATCCATCCAGCGAAGGGCCAGCGAGCGGGCCAGCGCAATGTACTCGGCTTCGGTAGCCTTATCGCCCATTTTCCCGGCCAGGTAGCCGTAGCTGGCAATACCCATAATGGCCTTGATGCTGAGGTTGGCATTGCGCGCCAGGTGACCAGCAAAATCGTCGGTGCAGAGTTGGTTCGTTGGGTCGAAACCGTGTTCCTTCAGGTACGTTACCCAGGTGGTCAGCACGGTCCAGTGGCGGCGGGCGTAGTTGGCGTTACCTTCCACGTGCGCCAGCGCGGCCGTCAGAATCAGCATATTACCGCATTCCTCCACGGGCATGTCTTCGTGGTAGGTTTGCCCGTTGGCCACGGGATACGTACCTACGTCGTGCGCGGCAAATGGCTTGGTCCAGCGGCCACTTTCCGAATACTCGAAAATAGGCTCCATCATGCCTTTCAGCAGAGTGGGGTTGTATTTTAGGAAGAGCGGAGCCGATGGGTACGTTACGTCGACGGTTCCGATAGACCCGTTGGAAAAATTCTCTTTCGAGAAAAAGAGTGGTTGCGTCGCCGTTAGACCGCCGGGGCTAGCTACCAGTTTGTGCGCCGAAATGGCTTGTCGGTAAGCTAATACACATAAATCAGCGTAGGTAGCACCACCTGCCTGAAGCGCATCGGCCTGCAGTTGCTGATCAAAGTCTGTGCAGCTCGTCATCAGGGTTTGATAGTCCGCTTCGGCATCCTGCAGCGCCTGCTCAAACGTGGTGTTGCCGTAGCGCCGCCACCAGGCATTGAGTGGTTTTCCAAAGTATTCGATCGATTTTATATCATCGTACCCCACCAATAAATGCCGTTCAACTGCAGTTGTCGAGACCGTGCCTAAATTGAATGAGGTAGCCAGCACGACCGTATTGTCGGTGATAAGCGAAGGCCGGCCACCATCACGAATGTCTGATACTCTCCCTTCGCGCTCAAACTGGTTCATAGCACCTGCCAATGTGCTGATCCGATGGCTGGTTACCAGGTCGTCACCATCGGTTGTAGCCGGAGCTGCCACGTAGAGGAAGCCCCAGTCGATGCGCGTATTATCACCTTTTTTGCCCAAAATAGCCTGTTCAGCTGTGCCCACGCGCATCCAGTTCAACACGGGTTGGTTGCCCGAACGGCCCGCCTCGGTGCGGCCACGACGCCAGGTGACTGGCTGGCCGGGGGCATCGATAGCTACGTCGGAGGCGGCATCCTGATACAGTTCAACCTGATGAGCCTGCCCGTCGACCGACCGGATGCTATAGGTGATGTACTGCACCGGACGCGACAACACATCGAGGTTGGTCAGCAGTAGCGGGGCCGTAAAAGCGACAGTCAACTCTACCCCTGCCGCCTCAAACGTATAGGTCGACTGAGTGGCCGATATAGAGCGGGCTGTCTGCGTAGCTTGATTTTGGTTGACTACCTGCTCCTGAAACAAACCAACATCAACAAAACCGGGACCGGCAAAATTCTGGCTGTGAAATGCAATTATGTTCCGGCCGGGGCGCAGCAACTCAGCAATTGGCCGATTGATGGTAGTCAGCTCATGGTTGGGAGCCACACCGCAGGCCCCAGACACCCGTTCGCCGTTGATAAATAGTTCATAATTGTCATTGAACGCAGCCGTGACTAGCAGCCGGCCTTCAGGAATCTGTTCGAGAGTGACCTCGCGACGTACCCAGATGTTGTGGCTTGTCCAGTGAGTGCGGTCAACAGAGCGTGAGCCAAACGGCGCTTCGCCTGTTTGCCAGTGGCTGTCGTCGAAGCCAGGATGCATCCAACTGTCAGAGCCCGGCGACTCGGTCCGGTACCGGGCTATATACGCGTCGCGTTGCCCCATCGGGGCCACTGCATCGCCCACAAACGTAGGATTCCCCATGAACCGAAATACCCGGCCATCGACTCGGATGAGTCCATTGAGCGCATGAGGTCGACCTGTCCAGTGGCGGGTAGGCTGTTGGTGAAGCTGATCTCCGAACGACCAGATGCTGGTGTATGGATCGACTGTGATCAGCGGCGTGGCAGGTGGGTTAAGCGCGGCACTGGCCGCACCAGTAAGCCTAGACGAAAGCAAATCGGCTTTCCGGCTTCGAGGCTGTGAAAGCCCTATATGAAGACGCATATTTAAGTATATATTACAAGTACGGATGTTGCTACAAATGTATCATTCCCACTAAAGCCACATTACCTATAGAGTATATTTTTTTATCGAATTAATCCTACCCTAGCTTGGGCCAACAGAAGCGCTACCGGGAAGCTGACTACAAATTTTGGGCCATTCGTAACTAATGTTTATATGAACATTAGTTTGTAAATTTTCAACAGTGAACCAAGCAACGCTCAAAACTGTAAGCCAACAAACAGGAACACTGATTAAAATGACCATTCATGCCACAACCGTTGTTGGAATTCGCCACAACGGACAAGTATCACTTGGTGCCGACGGACAAGCCACAATGGGTAATACCGTTGCCAAGAGTAATGTAAAAAAAATACGTCGCCTGGCCGGTGGCAAGGTTTTAGCGGGGTTTGCCGGCTCAACCGCCGACGCGTTCACCCTGATTGAGCGCTTCGAAGAAAAACTCAGTAATTACAATAACAACCTGCGCCGAGCGGCCATTGAGCTGGCTAAAGACTGGCGCACCGACCGGTTCCTGCGCAAGCTGGAAGCCATGATGATTGTGGCCTCGCAAGATGATCTGCTAATTATTTCGGGTACCGGCGATGTGCTCGAACCCGACCACGACGTAGCGGCTATTGGCTCGGGTGGCGTATACGCCCAGTCGGCCGCATTGGCCCTCAAAAAGCACGCCTCGCAGCTGACCGCCGCAGAAATGGTTGCCGAAAGCCTGCACATTGCTGCCGACGTGTGCATTTACACGAATCATAATCTCGTGATTGAGCACATTGATCCCGTTTAATAAGGCGGCGTGTTCAACAAACTCATAACCTGAGCGTTATGAGAGTACCTGTATATGTCGATTGAATGCTACGTTTACCACGATTATCGCCCGAAAGAGTGAATCGCAGAATTGCGTTCAGCTTTGTGGTAGCTATCATTCTGATCAGCGTAGGCTTCGCATTGTCGTTTTACAGCTACACCCGGTCACAGAAGGCCAACGATCGCATTGCCTATACCTTCCGCGTCATCAACACACTAGAAGACCTGTTCTCGATAGCTAAAGATATCGAGACAGGGACGCGTGGCTATATGGTCACTCACGATAGTGTGTTTTTAGAACCACGTACCGCAGCCCTGTTACAGGTTCACCCCAAGCTAATCCTATTCAGAAAGCTGGTGGCCAACAATTTCCAGCAACAACGAGCAATTGACACACTGGCGACATTACTCGATGCCGAAGTTGATATCTCTACCCGGCAACTTCAACTCAGTCTGTACACACCCAATTCGGTTGTGAGGGCTTACTTGCTGACGAGTAAAGTCAGGATGGATGCCATTCGGCGACACGTTGCTGTCATGATAGCTCGGGAACAGGCGCATATGCTGAATTGGAGCGAAGATGCCCGTAAGTCGTTTCAAAATACGCTCGTACTCATTTTTGCCTTATCGCTGCTCACCTTTGCCACTCTGCTGATCTCCTACAACCTGCTGGATCGTGAGTTGCGTCGCCGGGCCGAAAATGAGGCGCAGTTACGGCAATATGAAGCTGAGCTCCAGGCTAAAATTCACCAGTTGGAAGTCTCGAATCAGGAGTTGGAACGGTTTGCTTTTGTGGCGAGTCATGACATGCAGGAGCCATTACGGAAGATTCAAACCTTCGGTGACTTGCTGAACCAGCAATACCCGCCCCAGGTCGACAGTAACGGGCGCCTGTACCTGAGCAAGATGCTGACGTCGGCTGACAGGATGTCGAAACTGATTCGGGATCTGCTTAATTTCTCCCGGTTGCGCAATGAACCAGACGCATTCGAACAGGTCTCGGTTGGTGACCTGCTTGCCCGGGTACTGGTCGACCTTGAGTTGCCGATCAAATCTAGTAACGCAACAATTACCGTGGGTACTATGCCCGTATTGGAGGCGGTTCCACTTCAGTTGGAGCAGTTACTGTCAAATCTGATCAGTAATGCCCTAAAATACAGTCGGCCGGGCGTGAATCCAGACATCACTATCACAGCCGAAATCATCAGCGGAAAGACGTTTCCTGGTCTGATTACCGACCAGACGTACTACCAGCTTCATGTGATTGACAATGGCATTGGTTTCGATGACAAATACCTCGATCGGATTTTCGATGTGTTCCAGCGCCTGCACACCAAAGGCAGTTACGAGGGTACGGGCATCGGGTTAGCTATCTGCAAACGTGTTGTTGCTTACCACAATGGCTACATAACGGCGCGGAGCAAAGAAGGCGTTGGCACTACGTTCGTTATCATTCTGCCCGAAACACAGCTTAAACCGTTACCGCAAGACCCGGAACAGGAGACCGTTATCGTGGGATAAGCACCAGGGCATTGGCTACAGGCCAACCAGCAGCGTAAACAGCCGCTCGATCTGTGGTGTTAGCGCTCCGTATTTGCCTTCAGCGTATTTATTAACCATAAATGAGAAGCACATCAGCGTACCATCGGTGGCGGTGAAATACCCCGCATAGGCCCGCACCCCTTCAATTGTTCCGCTCTTGGCCCGCACGTTTCCTGCGGCTTTAGTGCCTTTTGCCAGCCCCCTCACCGTACCTGTTTGCCCCACTACCGGTATACTGGCGTAAAAAGCCGGGTACGCTGCTTCGCGGGTCATAGCGGCCAGCAGACTAGTCAGGTTGGTAGTAGTCATGGCTCCCGTTGTGGAGAGGCCACTGCCATCGCGCGGACGGAAGCCGGCCATTGTTACCCCCTTTGTTTGCCAGAACCCCGTGACGGCCGAGATCGATTCGGGCCAGTTGGCTGGCACCTGTCTGATCTGCCGAGCCGCCGACCGCATCAGTGCCTCAGCGTATAAGTTGATACTCTGAAAGTTGGTTTCGCGCACCAGATCGCTTAAGGGGGGCGACAGGTACCGGGCCACTTCGATGCGCGGCGACTGGTTGTTTTTCAATGAAACGGGACTCCCAATGCCCCGATAGGTGCTGGCCGAACCTGCCACACGAACGCTGTCGCGGCGGAGTTGCTCTGTAATGGCGTAGGCCGTGAAATACGCCGGATCGGGCATGGCTCCTTTTACGGCGAAGTCGGTGCTGTTGGCCGGAATAGTACCGTCGAGAGTAGCCATAGTTTGGAAAGGTGCGCCGTAGATGTTCACTTCATCGCCCGAGTTGGCGGGGCCGGTGGTTACCCGGTTGTTGAAGCTAAGGTTTGGCATGGCCGGGTCCGTGCGAAGAACCGACGCCGGGGCCGTTAGCGACGGGCCCGCTTTAAAATAGATTCGATACAGGTTCTCGTTAAAATTTAGTCCGAACAGGCCAGCACCATAGTAATTCCCCAGGTCGCTGAAGGGCCAGCTATCAGGAATTGGCTGATCCGTATAATAGCTCGCATCGCCAATTATCGCCCCATCGATCCGCCGAATCCCTGCCCGACGTACTTGCCACGAAATATCTTTTAATAAAGCCGCCCACGCTGGATAGCCGGTGAAACGCCCACTACCTAGCGAAGGGTCGCCCGTTCCGCGTAAGTATAAGTTACCCTGTAGCGTGCTATCGACAATGACGCCGTCATATTCGAGGGTAGTGGTATACGAGTAAGTACCACCAAGCGTGGCCAGGGCTGTGGCAGTGGAAACCAGTTTTAGCGTCGAGGCGGTAGACAGACTAATCTGGTCATTCTGACCGAAAATCACCGCTCCATCGTTCACTCGCCGTACCGAAAGGGATACAATTCCGTTACTGGCCAGAGGGCCCGTCTGAAGCGAAACGGCCCAGGTACGCAGGCGTTGCAGGGCTACGGAATCGGGTGAAAGCTGTACCTGAGCCCAGGCAGATCCGGTACCTGGCAAGGTGGCCAATATGACAAAAATACTTAAAACAGAACGGGTAAGCAGCGTGTACGCGTGCGGCATGGCAACTGTGGGGTGGTTAGGCTGTTCAGGCCTTTTTTGTAGCTTTGCAAAGCTAAGGGAATTCAGCATACCGTATTTGCGTTATAGGAAAGCCCTTTTTAACCAGCCCGATGACTAATCGAGCCGACCCGGCATACGTCCCCTTTTGAGGTTACGTCTTGCCTGAACGAGTCGGCGATGACATAAATAATACGGTAAACACCACGCATGAAATTAACATTTTGGGGAGCCGCCCAGCAGGTAACGGGCAGTATGTACCTGCTGGAATTAGATGATGATTACCGCATTCTGATCGATTGCGGTTCTGACCTGGAGCGCTCGAACGGACAAACTCCCCCCGTAGAACAACCCGCTACTACTGGTTTCTTCCCATTCGAAGCTTCCAGTATCAACGTTGTGTTGCTGACCCACGCCCACATCGACCACTCGGGCAACTTGCCTAACCTCTACCGCGAAGGCTACGAAGGCCAGATTCTGTGTACCGAACCCACCTTTGCCCTCACTGATATTCTGCTGAAAGACGCTGCCTCGCTGAACCAGCGGAAAATCAACGAACTCAACGGCAGTAAAAAGAAGAAAGTACTCGATAAACAGGTAAAACTTCAGAAAGAGTTATTTCTCGACAAACAGGTTCGGGAAAGCATGGAGAGCGTAGTAGCCCTGCAATTTGGCCGTAAATTCCGCATCACCGACTCGTGCAGTGTTACGTTTTTGCCCGCTGGCCACCTGCTTGGTGCCGCCCATATCGTGCTCGACATCTTTGAGAACGGGCAGAAAAAAAGCATCTGCTTCTCGGGCGACATTGGTCGTAAGAACTATCCCCTCCTGGTCGATCCCGCTCCGGTGCCCCCCGTTGATTACCTGATCTGCGAATCGACTTATGGCAATCGCCTCCACGTAAATACCGAGTCGCCGGAAGATGCACTGGCCGACGTGATCAAACGTACCTGCATCGATATTCCGGGCCGACTGATTATTCCTACGTTCTCGGTAGGCCGTACTCAATCGCTGCTCTACACGCTGAACCGGCTCTATACGGAGCGCGGCTTCCAGCCCATCAAAGTATTTTCAGATAGCCCCATGGGCTTCGAAAGCACGAAGGTGTACGCTAAAAATGTACGCCAGTTGAGCAAGGAGGCCCGCGATTTCTTCGATGAGAACGAAACGTTGTTCGATTTTGAAAACTTCGAGTTTCTGGAGTCGACCAAGGCGAGTAAGGCGGTATCTGACTACAACGAACCCTGCATCATCATCTCCTCGTCAGGCATGGTGCAGGGTGGGCGCGTTGAGTACCACGTAGCAGCCAACATTGGCAACCCCTATTGCACTATCCTGCTCATCGGTTATTGCGCCGAGGGCACTCTGGGCTGGCGATTGCTGAACGGGCAGCCTACTCTGACCATTAAAGGCGAAGAAAAACCGGTGTTAGCCAACATCGAAAAAATCGACGTGTTTAGCGGCCACGGTGACCGAAACGATCTGATGAATTTTGTGCAGATGCAGTCGCCCGAAACGCTGAAGAACATTTTCCTGGTTCACGGCGACGCTAGCAGTATGGTCTCTTTTAAAGAAACACTGGGTGAGGCAGGCTACGCAAACGTAGAGATTCCCGCCAAAGGCCAGACGTACGAACTTTAAACTAGTTTGCCGTTTGTGACTTGCCGGTTGGAGTAGCAGCGCAACATTAACCGACAAATCACAAACGGCAAGCCCCCTTCATGAAAACCTACCTCGATTTTGAAAAGCCAATAGCCGACCTGGAAGGCCGGTTAGACGAGATGAAGCGGCTGGCCGAAACCAGCAAAATAGACGTTTCAGAGGCTGTATCAACCCTCGAGCAGAGTATCGACCGGCTTCGGCACGACCTGTTCCAAAACCTAACACGATGGCAGCGGGTACAGCTTTCCCGCCACCCTGACCGGCCCTACACCCTCGACTACATCGAGCGGATGTGCGACCAGTTCATTGAACTCCATGGCGACCGTACGGTACGTGATGACCCGGCGATGGTAGGTGGCTTTGGTGAGATTGATGGGCAGACCGTTATGATCATCGGGCAGCAGAAGGGCCGCAATACCAAGCAGCGCCAACAGCGTAACTTTGGTATGCCCAACCCCGAAGGCTACCGCAAAGCCCTGCGGCTGATGAAGCTAGCCGAAAAATTTAACCGGCCCATCATCACACTAATTGACACGCCGGGTGCCTTTCCGGGTCTGGAGGCTGAAGAGCGCGGACAAGGTGAAGCCATTGCCCGCAACCTGAAAGAGATGTTCATGCTGAAGGTGCCGGTGATCTGTATCGTTATTGGCGAAGGTGCCTCTGGCGGTGCACTCGGCATTGCGATCGGCGACCGCGTACTCATGCTCGAGAACACCTGGTACTCGGTTATTTCGCCCGAAAACTGCTCAACCATCCTGTGGCGTAGCTGGAACTACAAGGAGCAGGCTGCTGAGGCCATGAAGCTGACAGCCGCCGATATGAGCTCGTTCAAACTGGTGGACGGTATCGTTGATGAACCGCTGGGTGGAGCCCACCACGACCACGCCGCGATGGCCGAGATCATGAAGAAGACGATTCTCGACACGCTGGCTGAATTAAATCAGATGACTCCCGAACAACGAATCGACAGCCGCATCGACAAGTTTTGCGCCATGGGCGTCGTAGTAGAATAAACTACGTGTAGGGTTTTTCGTTTGCTGGTTGGGGGAGGCAGCGCAACCAGCAAACGACAAACCCTACACTCAGTTCAACGCCAGCCGGATATGGGCCAGATGATGTTTGCCATGCCAAACGACCATATCAATTGCCTGCGCCAGCGTTACGTTAATTTGACGAAACGGGTGGTAGTAGGCCTTCTCTAGATCAGCGGCCGCCAGGTGTTCGTATAGGTAGGCTAGCCGTTGGTGTAGTCCCTCTATAATAGCCAGCGACGCCGCTACGGGCAATGACTTCCCATCGGGCTGGTTGGCCCAGCCAGTTACATCACTGAATATACCAGGTTGCGTCTCTGACACGGTTAGTGCGTGTTTGATCCGAAAATAGTGCCATTGGTGCGTATCGGCCACATGGTGTACCAATTGCCGAACGGTCCAGCTACCGGGCCGGTAGGTACGTTGTAACGCTTCATCCGAAAGCAATTCGGTTAACGCACGGTACATAGCTGGCAACTCATTCAGTTGCTGAATACGCTCCTTCACTTCATCAGACGTGAAAGTAAGTTGACCCGACCATCGGCCGATCGGAAACTGGCGGGATTCATCTGGTTGCATTGGGTACGTTCGGTTAGTTTGGTGCCGCCAATTTAAGCCCCACAATAGCTACAGCCAGCAAGCCTACGAAGAATAACTCGGTAAGTGACCAGGGGGCTTTCAGGAACAGAATGTCAGTCAGTTTGATCAGCACAAGTGTAGCGGCCGTCCAAAGTCCGAATCCCGTTGTGAGCGGAACGTGTTTAAACGCAATCGTCAGGAAGAAAACATTCGCCAGACCCGATGCAATGTTAGCCAGTATGGGCACCATTACGGCCAAGCTAAACCGGAATCCAGCCAGCGCGCTAAAATCAGCGTATTTCAACGAATATGTCCAGGCTGTCTGGCAGGCAGCAGCCAGCAAAAGAGCGATCCAGGCCATGCGACCAAATTACAAGCCAGACAGCAGTAGTCGGTAACCGGGTACGTTATGAAACCATTACGTTACTGGCTGGGTGTGTGGTTTCTTATCTATTGTTAACAAATTGAGCGAGGGCTATCCAGCACCTTTGTTGCGTAATCAAACCACAGCCAACGCGGCTGTTCATCCCATGAAAACGCTCCTGAAACTGGAAGAAGCGGCGCAGTTCGCCCTCTCAATTGCCCTGTTCGCTAAACTGCCGTTTGTTTGGTGGCTGTACCCTGCCCTCCTGCTGCTGCCCGACCTGGGTATGATCGGTTATGCTATCAACCCCACCATTGGTGCTGTTGTCTACAACGTGTTTCATCATAAAGGTGTCGCCATTCTGATAGGCCTGGTCGGACTATTGATGGGTAATCCAACGCTGATGCTCGCGGGCATCATCCTCTTTGGCCACTCGGCCATGGACCGGCTAATGGGGTATGGCCTGAAATACAGCAAAGGTTTTGCGTTTACGCACCTGGGCGATCTGGATAGTAGCCCTAAACAAGAGCCTATGCTCGTTAGCTGATCTAGTGGTACGGCAACTGACTCCAACAAAAACGGGCAGATCCTATTAGGAGTCTGCCCGTTTTTGTTGCACTATGAACGGTTAACCGACTGAACCCTCCAGGCTGATTTCCAGCAGTTTCTGGGCTTCAACGGCAAATTCCATTGGCAGTTGGTTCAACACCTCTTTGGCGTACCCGTTGATAATTAGAGCAACGGCCTGCTCGGTAGGAATACCACGCTGATTGCAATAGAACAACTGATCTTCACCAATCTTTGATGTAGTCGCTTCGTGCTCAACTGTGGCCGACTGGTTTTTTACCTCAATGTAAGGGAACGTGTGCGCACCGCACTTATCGCCCAACAGCAGCGAATCGCACTGCGAGAAGTTCCGGGCGTTGTCGGCACGCTTCATTACCTCAACCAGACCACGGTATGAGTTTTGGCTTTTACCGGCTGAAATACCTTTCGATACAATCCGGCTCTTCGTGTTCTTGCCGATGTGTACCATTTTGGTACCTGTATCGGCCTGTTGCATATTATTGGTAACGGCTACCGAATAGAACTCACCGATCGAGTTGTCGCCTTTCAGGATAACCGATGGGTATTTCCAGGTAATCGATGAGCCTGTTTCAACCTGTGTCCACGAAATTTTAGCGTTGGCATCGCAGATACCGCGCTTGGTCACGAAGTTGTAAACACCACCCAGACCGTTTTTATCACCGGGGTACCAGTTCTGAACGGTCGAGTACTTGATTTCTGCATTGTCATGGGCGATCAGCTCCACGCAGGCAGCGTGCAACTGGTTTTCATCGCGCATCGGAGCGGTACAGCCTTCCAAATAGCTTACGTAAGATCCTTCGTCGGCCACGATCAGCGTCCGCTCGAACTGACCGGTACCGGCCGCGTTGATACGGAAATAAGTCGAGAGCTCCATCGGGCAACGAACGCCTTTCGGGATGTAGCAGAATGAGCCGTCTGAGAATACGGCGGCATTAAGGGCTGCGAAATAGTTGTCTTTGGCCGGAATAACTGAGCCGAGGTACTTTTTCACCATTTCGGGGTGATCATGTACCGCCTCAGAGATCGAGGAGAAAATGATGCCTTTTTCAGCCAGCTCTTTCTTGAACGTTGTCGCTACTGACACCGAGTCCATAACGGCGTCGACGGCAACACGAGGCCGTTCAATTGGGTTACCATTAGCGTCTACGGGCTCTTCTACTACGCCCGACAACCGCTTTTGTTCCGACAGAGAGATACCAAGCCGTTCGAACGTCCGCCGCAATTCGGGATCGATCTCATCGAGTGAGCCTACCGTTTTTTGCTGTTTAGGCGCTGAATAGTAGATAATGTCCTGGTAATCAATCTTGGGGTATTTCACATTTGGCCAATGCGGCTCCTCCATGGTCTGCCACAGTCGGAACGCTTCTAAACGGCGTTCAAGCAGCCACTCTGGTTCGTTTTTCTTAGCCGATATAAAGCGGATGGTATCATCGTTCAGCCCTTTAGGAGCTTCGTCCGCTTCAATCAGGGTTTCAAACCCGTACTTGTACTCGGCGTTGGTAATGCTCTCTAAGAGTTCAACTTCTTTGCTCATGATTGGTTGGCAATTGCCGGTGAAAGCTAGCGTAACGCAAAAACCGTTCGCTACTGTTTAAGAACGTATCGTACAAAATTAACAAAATCGCGTAAGGGTCTGTTCCGGTGACGTGAAATAAGGTTGGGATACATATGGGTACGTTTGGCCGGCCCGATTAGTTGCCATCTCAACAAACTCAATCTACCCTATAGATGCGGCAGCCACTCTCGTCAAAGACCAGCATGCCCGATCCAGCCGGAGCAGGTACGTCGCCAACGGTTGCCGTGAACAGGTACGTACCGATCTGCCACGATAACGCCGTGCCAGTTGTTGCCTTGATATCCGGCTTTTGCCGCCATGTTACCGGCTTATCAGCTATGGTCGACCAGATCGCTTCGGCAAAAGTTCGGATTCGGCTGATCGCCATAAACTGCTCGGCATTGTGCCCCCAGACAAATGGACCATGCGTTACCTTATCCGTTTGCGCTTCATCGGCCACCCGGAATACGTATAGCTTGGTATATTCTTCATTGGCACCGCGCTCGGTATGCGGATTGCGTACCTCAAAACCCAACCCGACGTAGCTGGGTAGCTCGGCTAGAAACAGACTGACGAAGTAGCGGAACAGATTACCCGTCTGGTAAAACTCGTCGAAGCGAGGATCATCCTTATCCGCGGTCATCACCGTGAAATTAGGCGCAAACCGACGTGTCTCGGCCAAGTCCAGGTACGTGCATAGCTGTTCGTTGAACGTACCTGAACCGACAACCATCGACTGCAGATCGCCGAGTGTACTGTCGGCATCGATGGCTTCCAGGTGATCCAGTTCATTGCCGTAGGCCATGGTATCGGGCGGAGCCAGGAAGGTTTCGGCAAAAAACGCGAAATGGGGCGTTCCCTTTGCCTGAACGTAGTGCTTGATCGTTCGCAACGGATCATAATGCGCATCGGGATTGGCTGGCACCCCGTCGGGACGCAGCTGCACATGGGCCATGTCACCACGCATGAAATCGAAGCCGAACCGCTGCTGACAGGCGTGCACGTGCTGGCAGATATAGTCCCAGGCGGGTTGGTTGGGCTTATCAAAGTCGAGTTGCCAGTCGCGGTTATCGTTCAGGCTGTGGTAAAATTTGTAACGCGCCAGGGGGCCAAACACCCGTGAAAACGGTTGCGGCTGGTTGAAACTGTACTGATACCAGACCTGCCCGAACTCGTCGGTCACGAAATCGTCGGGAACAATGTGCAGTCCCCGATACGGCGGAGCCATTGTCATGGGCAGCGTTTCGAAGCCCTGCGCCGTCAGGTGCTTGATCAGATCGAGCCGACGTTGCAGCCGGCCACTGTAATCGCCGGGACGACCAAACAGAATCAGATGCCGCTGCTCGTCAGTCAGCAGTGGAATCTGAGTCGAGAAAAAGACACTTTTCGAGTACGTGATCGGGCTTTCATCGGCGGTGCCGTGCTGGTGTAGAAACTGCCAGATCACTTCTTCTACATGCCGATATACGTTTTCAGAATGATCGATTAGCCGGTAGTCTTCCCGGTGAACCCATTCAAACAACGCCGGATGCACAAGCGCCATTTCAGAGAACCGGTCGGTGTGAGGAATGACGTCCATCCCTACGGTGCGACCCATGGCGTGCAACAGGTTCACGACCACTTTCAGTTGCTTGTCGACCGTATCGAGCGTGGGGATGAAACGGGCCAGATCAACACTGTAGAATTCGGGGTTAATTTGCCAGCTCACCATCCCGTACAGGCTCCCTACCACCCCCGGCTCCCAGATGGGCAGCAGGTGAATGCTATCATGACAGGCAGGCAGTGTGAGCGTGTAGTTAATCACATTCCAGAATGAGCCGATCGTTCGCACATTGATGCCCACCATCCGGCTTTTCTTCATCCAGTGGCCATTAGGCTGCCCCAATACCGGCGACGCAATACTCTGCTGAGGGTCCAGTGCCTTACGCATCACGTCGGTACCCAGTCGTTTTTGCAGGATGTCGAGTGTCTGGTACACCGAAAACTGCACGGCTGTTTGTGGCAGCAGGTTGGGTACGTAGCTGGTCTTACCCGACTGGTACTCGTTCAGGTACGTTGGGTACTGGCGCTGCCAATCGGCAGAAATAGTCTGGATGGTGGTCGGCATGAAGCAAAAGTAAATAGGTTAGGGGCTTTACAAAAAAGAGTTGAACACAGGGCTACGGAGAACACGGAGTAATCTGTTTTAAAAAGAGACTCTATGCTCTCTGTGGCGCTGCGTTTAATCGCTTAATCTGCTCGTCAGGTTGTAACTCTGTGGCCCGAAAAGCTGTTTACCTGCCATGCAGGATGTACTTATCGTTGGCGGTGGATTGGCCGGGCTTGTCAGTGCGCTCGAACTGGCTCGGGCCGGGTTTGGCGTGACGCTGGTTGAGCGGAAAACGTACCCATTCCACAAAGTTTGCGGCGAGTACGTATCCAATGAAGTGCGCCCTTACATCGAATCACTCGGCGTTGATCTGGATGGGCTCGGTGCTGCCCGAATTACGAAATTCTGGCTCTCCTCGCCCGCTGGCAGGCTGCTCACGGCCCCACTCGATCTGGGCGGTTTCGGCATTTCCAGGTACGTTCTCGATGAGCAGTTGCATCAGCTTGGCCTGGCCGCAGGCGTCGACTTTCGGCTTGGGCAAAGCGTCGATCGGGTCGATTTTGCAAACGACCAGTTTACCGTAGGGCTATCGAACGGTGAGGCGCTGACGGCGCGGCTGGTACTGGGCACGTTTGGCAAACGATCGAAGCTGGACAAAACGCTGGATCGGGCCTTCATGCGGCGTTCTGGTCCGGCCTCCGGGTCGCCGTATGTCGGCGTCAAGTACCATATCAGCGGCATCGATTTTCCGAAAGATGTGATTGCCCTGCACAACTTCCCGGACGGCTATTGCGGCATGTCGGCTATCGAAAATGATGCTTATTGCTTGTGTTACCTGACCACCCGCACCAACGTGCGCACGCATGGCTCTA
This sequence comes from Fibrivirga algicola, assembly GCF_011742925.1. Lineage (GTDB taxonomy): Bacteria > Bacteroidota > Bacteroidia > Cytophagales > Spirosomataceae > Fibrella > Fibrella algicola. The sequence goes on along the minus strand of NZ_WAEL01000001.1, from coordinate 280,343 downwards.
TTGCCGCCATGGAACAGGCTGTTTTGCATCAGAATCCGCACTTACGGGCCGTTTTCGAAGAAAGTACTTTTTTGTACGACCGCCCCGAAGTGATTAACGAAATATCGTTTTCGCCCAAACAGGCCGTAGAGAATCACATCCTGATGGCCGGCGACGCGGCGGGACTGATTACGCCCCTTTGCGGCAACGGCATGGCCATGGCGATTCACGGTGCCAAACTCGTAAGCGGACTATCGGCCCGTTTTCTGCGCAACGAACTCTCCAGGCCCGACCTGGAACGTACCTATCAAACCGGCTGGTCATCGCTGTTCAGTAGACGGCTGTGGGTGGGGCGAACGGTACAAAAACTCTTCGGCCAGTCGTGGCTGAGCGAAGTGGCCGTGGCAGCATTCGGTACCGTTAAACCCGCCCTGCGTACCGTGATGAAGCAAACGCACGGAACAGTGATCGTGCCGTGACACAGCGTGTAGACAGTGGTAGTGAAGAGAAATTAGTCCGTACTTTCAGCAAATGAGTATAACTTGAAACCATGATCAAGTTATGCTGTACTTTTTTGTTGCAGGGTCTATGCCTGCTTTCGTTTGCTCAACAAAATCTGGTCCCCTACGTCCATCCGCTGATTGGCACCGAAAAAATGGGGCATACGTACCCCGGCGCTACAGTCCCTTTCGGCTCCGTTCAGCTCAGCCCCGACACCGACACACTCTCCTACGAGTTTAACGGCAAATACAACGGCGATGTGTACCGCTATTGTGCTGGTTACAAATACGAAGACAAGACCATTGTCGGCTTTAGCCACACGCACTTTAGCGGCACGGGCCACTCCGACCTCGGCGATTTCCTGATCATGCCCACGCAGGGGCCCCTACAACTTAACCCCGGCGTGGCAAGCGATCCTAAAAGCGGCTACCGGTCGGCTTTTTCGCACGCCAACGAGGTAGCGCAGGCGGCGTACTACAAAGTCAAACTCGACGATCATAACATCACAGCCGAGCTGACGGCTTCTGAACGCGTGGGCGTTCATCGGTACACCTTTCCAAAGTCCGACCAATCTCATATTTTGCTCGATCTGGCGGCGGGTATCTACAACTACGACGATAAAACGGTCTGGACGTTCGTGCGGGTCGTGAACGATACGCTGATCACCGGCTACCGACAAACCAACGGCTGGGCACGTACCCGCACGGTCTACTTCGCGCTCTCCTTCTCGAAACCGTTCAAATCATACGGCCAGAAAAACCTCGACAAAGCCCAGGTGTACCGGGGTTTCTGGCGCAAATTCGACCAGACACGTAATTTTCCTGAGATCGCGGGTAAACGCATCCGCATGTATTTCGACTTCGATACAAACGAGGGCGAACAGATCAACGTGAAGATGGCGCTCTCGCCAGTCAGCCAGGAAAACGCGCTGGCGAACATGCGGGCCGAAGTACCGCACTGGAATTTCGAGCAGGTGAAAGAGAAAGCGCAGGCCGCCTGGAATCGGGAGTTAAACAAAATTCAGATTGACGCGGCCGATGCCGACAAGGTCAATTTCTACACGGCCATGTACCACGCCTTCATCAACCCGACGGTGTATATGGATACAAACGGCCAATACAAGGGACTCGATCAGGGGGTGCATCAGGCCAGCGGCTTTACCAACCACACTACTTTTTCGCTCTGGGATACCTACCGCGCCCTGCACCCGTTTTTCAATTTGATGCAGCCCGCCCGAAACAACGACATGATGCAGTCGATGCTGAAACATTATGAGCAGAGCACGTTGAAGATGCTGCCGGTCTGGTCGCACTACGCCAACGATAACTGGTGCATGAGCGGCTACCACAGCGTATCAGTGCTGGCCGACGCCATCGTTAAAGGGGTATTCAAAGGCGACCCAAACCAGGCGCTGGATGCCTGCATCGCTACGTCGAACCACCGCAGCTACGAGGGTATCGGCGAGTACATCGACCGGGGGTACATTCCGGCTACGGCCAACGGCACGTCGGTATCGAACACGCTCGAATACGCCTACGACGACTGGTGCATTGCCCAACTGGCCAAAAAACTGGGGAGGCAGGACGTCTACGCCACGTACCTGAAACGCTCGGACAACTGGAAGAACGTCTACGACAAATCGATCGGGTTCATGCGCCCCCGCCTGGCCGACGGTTCGTTTAAACAGGCGTTCGACGTGTACAGCACCGACGGACAGGGCTTCATTGAAGGCAACTCCTGGAACTTCAGCTTCTTTGTTCCACAGAATCCGGCGGCGCTGGTGGAAACGATGGGCGGCGCGAAGAAATTTGCCGCCCGGCTCGATACGCTGTTCGCTATGCACCTACCCGACAAGTTCTTTGCCGAAACCGAAGACATCACCCGTGAAGGCATCATTGGCGGCTACATTCACGGCAACGAACCGGCCCACCACATTGCTTATCTCTACAACTGGGCAGGCCAACCGTGGCGAACCCAGGAGCGTATACGTCAAATTCTCCGGATGCAGTACAAACCCACCCCCGACGGGCTGGGCGGCAATGACGACTGCGGTCAGATGAGTGCATGGTACTTGTTTTCGGCGATGGGCTTCTACCCCGTCGCACCTGGTTCAACCAATTATTCGCTGGGCAGCCCACTGGTAAAAAGCGCAAAAATTGCTCTCGAAAACGGCCAGACGATACAAATCGAGGCGGTGAACCAGAGCGACAAAAATGTGTATGTCTCGAAGGTCACGTTCAATGGCACGACCCTCACACAGCCAGTCATAACCCACGACGACCTGCTGAAAGGCGGTAAACTCACCTTCTATATGAGCGCGAAGCCGGTGAAGAAATAGACGTGCTGTTGCTTCTCGCTTGCGGCCCTACGAAGTAGTGCCAACAAATAAAAAGGCTCTCCACTTTCGTAGAGAGCCTTTTTATTTTCAATACAACCAGCCTTATGGCTTACGATCGTAGTCTGTATTTTGTGGGTTGAAGTTTGTCCAGCCCGCGATCCAGTTATCGGTGCCGAACGCACCGCGGTACGTGGTTTGTGTGAAGAACGAACCAGTTAGTTTACCACCCGTTACGGCCCCACCCAGCAGCGTAGAACCGGTTTGTGGCAGGAAGTTGGGCGTCGTGGCGTTGAAGTTTGCTCCGTTAAGCATCAGCGAACCAATATCGCCCGAGCTGATGAGCTGGTTCGACCGGGTAGCTGCCGTCAGGTACGTGTTCGCCACGGCATCGGTAACAGCACCACCACCTGCAACAGGCGTCAGCGTATTGGCAAAGACATTACCCCGCAGGTCAATGGCACCGCTCGTGAGGCTGGCACCCAGCCCGGTCAGTGTACCTTCCAGCCGAACGCCTTCCGGATAGCCGTAAATCAGCGAGTTGTAAATGCTGATAGCCGTATTGCGACGCAGGTAAATACCCGACTGGTAGTAGCCTAGCACCGGCGAAGCAGCCGTTATGGCTGTGGGCGTGGTAGCAGCGGCAAAGTTACTCATGTTAGCAAACACCGGTGCCGTTTGTGGCAGCCCATTCAGGCGCGTCAGAGGCGTACCATCGGCGTTTTCGCCCGGATCATAGTTCTGCGATTCAAAGGCATTGCTACCCGATGGATCGGCCACGTTGGCATCGCGCAGGGCCACACCAAACTGCACCTGCCCCGTGTAGCCCCAATCGGTGCTCCAGTCGTCGTCGGTGGCGCGGTTAGAGACCAGGTATTTGGCCTGCACCCCGCCGCCGAACCAGCCAAAGGAATCGCCGCTGCTCTGCGTCACCTGAATGTGATTCAATACCGTGCCCGTGCCAACGCCAATCAGCGTAAGACCGGCCAGTTTACCCGTTGGTGTACCGCGCTGTCCCGTTCCGGCATACTCGATGCGCACATACTGAAGTGAACCGCTGTTGTCCTCCGGCTCCGAATAGGTCTCGGCAGTCCCCCGAATACCACCCGCGTAGGTCGTTGTTCCGGGCCGGTTGGTCGGCGATTTGCCCACGAGCACAACACCGCCCCAATCGCCGGGGAAACGCTGACCAGCGGGTTTGTTGGACGTAAAAACGATGGGCTCACTAGCTGTACCGTTGGCAATGAGCTTACCCCGGCGTTCAACCACCAACGTACCTGCATTGCCCTGATTAAGCGGGTCAGCATCGGCCCCAGCCCCTTTTATGACCGTTCCCGCCTGGATGGTCATAGTATAATCGGCGGCCACATAAACGAAACCCCGTAGCAGGTACACCGTATCTTTCGATAACGTCCGGTTTCTGAACAGGGTACCCTGCAGTTCCACAACGGGGCGCAATGGGTTGGGAGCCAGTGTAAATGTGGTCGTACTCTGAGTGGTTTGCCCACCAACCGTTAGCGAAACAGGGCCATTTTGTGCGCCCTGCGGAACCGTGACAACCAGCCGCGTAGCCGAGGCAGACACGATAGTGGCCGAAACACCACCGATCGTTACGGTATTGCTACCGGGCGTAGTGTTGAAGTTAGTACCATTGATGGCAATCGTGCTGCCAACCGGAGCCGTCGCTGGATCAATACTCGCGATCGTCGGCACGGCAGGCGTCGGAACGGGATCCGGCGTATTTTTACACGCCGCGAAAAAGACAAACAGGCCAATAAATAGCCAGAAGGCATGGAGCCACCGTGGAGATTGTTTCATGAAAAGATGACTAACGTTCGTGAGTAACCAAGCCTGGTTCAACAGGCTTACTACATCAAGTTACGTCAACCTCTTTTGTCTAGTGTGCTACCTATATAGGATATTTATCTAATGATCCATTTCCTCCATAGGATAATATCTATTCTAAAAATTAGCCAATAAAGATTCCTCTTCACACTGGAATGGCAGTGGTGCTTTTTACCTCAGCCATTACAAAGAAGCTGCTGATGTGCACAATGCCGGAAATCACCGACAGGCGTTCGCGGTAAAACTGGTTATAGGCGTCCATGTCGGGCACAATTACGTGGATCAGGTAGTCGAACGTACCTGAGACCAAATGACAGCTGAGTACCTCGGGCAATTCCAGTACCGCCCGATCAAAGTCCGCGAAATTATCGGCAGTCTGTTTATCGAGGGTGATCTGACAGAAGACCGCCAGTGGATTACCTATCTTCTTCTTATTGAGCACCGTCACGTACCGGTCAATAACGCCTTCCCGTTCCAGCCGTTTAATTCGTTCGTGAACGGGCGTTTTCGACAAACTAATCCGCTGCCCTATTTCCTGAATAGTCAGGTGTGCGTCGGCTTGCAGCAGAGCCAGTATAGCCCGGTCAATCTTGTCGAGTTCCATATGCAAAATGAGGGGACGGAAAAAGGAATTGGCAACAGGATAAAAAGCAGCGACTAAAAGAAATATATCCTGCTATATAGCCTTATTTAACACTAATTTCCCAAATATATGAACAGTAATAGAAAACAGTAGTGGATTTTTTAGCTTTGTAAGTACTTCAACAAGCTACTCTCAACTCCCCAAACGTATGGTAATTGGCGTCCCTAAAGAGATCAAGAACAACGAGAACCGCGTGGCCTTAACGCCTGCTGGTGTGGCCGAACTGCGTAAGTATGGCCATACGGTTTATGTACAGGTTAATGCCGGGGAGGGTAGCGGCTTCAGCGATGAAGAATACATTGGCGCTGGTGCTACCATGTTGCCTTCTATTGAAGACGTCTACGGTATTGCCGAGATGATCATCAAAGTGAAGGAGCCAATTGCACAGGAGTACCCACTGATCAAGGAAAACCAGTTGCTGTTCACTTATTTCCACTTCGCCTCGTCGGAAGAACTGACACACGCGATGATCGAAAAAGGCGCTGTTTGTCTGGCCTACGAAACGGTTGAGAAAACAGATCGCAGTCTGCCCCTGCTCGTACCGATGTCGGAAGTAGCCGGTCGGATGGCGATTCAGGAGGGCGCTAAATACCTGGAGAAACCACAAAAAGGACGCGGCATCCTGCTTGGCGGCGTACCGGGCGTAAAACCAGCTAAAGTACTTGTTTTAGGCGGCGGCATTGTTGGTACACAAGCAGCCCGCATGGCAGCTGGTTTGGGTGCCCACGTAACGATCATGGATGTTAGCCTACCCCGACTGCGTTACCTGGCCGACGTTATGCCCGCCAATGTCGACACGATGATGTCGAACGAATACAGCATCCGCGAAGAAATCAAAACGTCTGACTTGATTGTTGGTGCCGTGTTGATCCCCGGTGCGAAAGCTCCGCACCTGATCACCCGCGACATGCTGAAACTGATGCGTCCCGGCACCGTACTGGTCGACGTAGCCGTTGATCAGGGTGGTTGTATCGAAACTTGTCGCCCCACAACTCACGAAGATCCAACGTTTATCATTGACGACGTGGTGCACTATTGCGTAGCCAACATGCCCGGCGCCGTGCCTTACACGAGCACACTGGCCCTGACCAACGCTACTCTACCCTACGCGCTGCAACTGGCCAACAAAGGCTGGTTGAAAGCTTGCCGCGACAATGCAGAACTGAAAGTAGGCCTCAACGTGGTAGAAGGTAAGGTGGTGTACAAAGGCGTGGCCGATGCATGGGGCCTGCCACTGGTCAGCGTAGACGATTTACTGACAGAAGAAGTTCTGAACTAACGATATTACTAATTCATCGACGAACGCAGGCCGTTCCCTTCCGGGAGCGGCCTTTTTTTATCAAGTATACTACTGACTATCAATAAACTGGAAAGAAAACTATCATTCGTATTAGTGAGCCTTATCGAGCCACGCTACACGATAAACCCGGCGAAAGATGATACCCTATCTTTTTGAGCATTGCCATAAGCTGCTATCCCTTGCTGCTCTGCTTTAACGGGTACCTACTATGCTCCCGTAGTTTAGCAGCGTGCCATAGGTATGTGACTGTCGTGTACCTATGGCACGTTGGAATGCGGCAATAACTAACTTTTCTCTACCGACGCTACGCTGTCGAGCCCCAAGGAGGCAAAAGGCTCACGTTACATCACAGCCGCTTTCGTCTAGATATTTCTACAGATACATACCTACCAACTCCTGCCATTCGTCTTTCAGCGGTCCTTTAAAAACGGGTTTGCCCGCGCGGCGGTACCAGTAACCGGCATTGAATGAATCGCCTTCTTTTCGGTGCAGATACGCGTGTAAATGGTCGTAGGAAGGCGTCCCTTCTTTCAGTTGAGCAATATTGTGAGCAGCGGCCCATTCGCCCCGGGCATCATGCCAGAGTGCGGTCAGGATTGGGTTTAAATCGGCAGGTGGTGTCTTGTCCTGCAATGTGGCGGTAAATTGATCGAGCGTCATAAAAAGTAAATCAATAAAAAACGGTTTTCATCGCAGTTGTCATAACGGCCATAACGCAGACTTTGCATAGCTTGCAATCCGTACGCCCCTATAAATCAACTATGTACGTACCTAAACTCGCAGGTCTATGCAAACTATTCTGGGTGCAGGCGGTGCTATCGGCATCGAAGTAGCTAAAGCCCTCACCACCTATACAGACACCATCCGGCTTGTTAGTCGAACGCCCAGGAAAGTCAACGACACCGATACGCTGTTTCCAGCCAACCTCGACGACCCGGCGCAGGTGATGAAGGCCGTGGCTGGCAGTCAGGTCGTGTACGTGACGATCGGGTTCGATTACAAAACCAACATTTGGCAGGAGAAGTGGCCGGCACTCATAAAAAATGTAGTCAACGCCTGCACTGAGCATCAGGCTAAACTAGTCTTCTTCGACAATATTTACGCCATCGGGGGCGACAATGTAAGACACATTACCGAAACGTCGCCAATGAGCCCGTGCAGCAAAAAAGGCGAGGTTCGCGCTGCCGTGGACCGGCACATTCTGGAAGCCGTTGAAACAGGAAAAATCGACGCCATCATTGCCCGCGCGCCTGACTTTTTCGGACCAACCAGCCGCCAGACCAGCATTACCATGAACCTGATTTATGATAACTTGGTGAAAGGCAAAAAAGCGCAGTGGTTCTGCGATGCCGACCGGATTCATTCAACCGGTTACACCCCCGACCTAGGACTCGGCACCGCCATGCTCGGCAACACCCCGTCGGCCTACAACCAAATCTGGAACCTCCCTGTCGACCCAACCCCACCTACCGGCCGGGAATGGGCCAACCTGTTTGCCCAGGAAATGCCCACATCGAATGCACCAGCAGGCGTTCAGGTATTGCCCGGCTGGGGCATGCTGGCCCTGGGGCTCTTTGTTCCGGTCTTGAAGGAGATGCACGAAATGCGCTACCAATACGACCGTGACTACTTCTTCGACTCCGCTAAATTCAATACGGCCTTTAACTACGTACCCACCACCAACGCTGCGGCGGTGAAAGAAACAGTAGCGGCGTTAAGAGAACCAAGCCTATAAATTTTCAAAAATGCGGCAAGCCCTTGTAAGACCTCAAAACACTCCCTGTCATCTTTTTATAGCATAGTGCATGCTCAATCGTGCCGTTTGATTAAGCGATGACAGAAGCACATTATTGCTGGAGGCAGATCGCACCAGACTTTGGCTATAGCGGAGGTCAACCCCAATACGATGAGTCAGCGCATAGGCAAGTCCCGTAGTAAGCCCAAAGTCAAACGTGTTGAACTGGCTGGACTGTAGGTCAAAATAAGTGATGGAAGTGTACGCATTGTTGATTAAAAGCTGGTAATTACCCTTCTGGTGCTCGACCAGTTTCAGGCTCAGATACGGCCCGCCCAATAATGAGATCTTACCTAAGCGGTAACTGACCAATATGGGTAAGGTAAGGTACGTTAAGCGTGCGGTAGCCTGACCGATGGCAGAAATCGACGTTGGAGGGTGATAAATAATTCCACAATTACCACTAGTGCAATAGGTAACAAGCCTATCTGTAGTAGCCCGTGCGCCTTTTTGCTCCAAGTTTAATTCAGCACCAATGGTAAAATGCTTGCTCACATCAATTGACAACCCCGCACCCACATTAGGTGTTATTAAGGCATTGCCGGTTCCCGTTAGCAGCAAGTCTGTTTCATATTGAAATTGCTGGCTCAGCGCAACTACGCCCTGTCCAGTTGAACTCATCTGGCTAGCGCCTATCCCCGCCCGCACGTATACCTGGGTACGTATTGGTGTTTGGGCTACCAACGTAGAGGCAGTAATCAACAAAAGAAGAAGCGTGTAGCTGTTCTTCATAGGTCATTTAGTTGCTTTTGAAGTAGACCACTAAACAAGCGATTCCGTTGCCACGCCAGAAATAACCTAAACTGATAAAATCTCAATTTACGCTGACAAGCAATGTGTCTGATTCACTGGATTTTTGGGCTTCACTATAACCGTTTCCAGCGAAGTCAATCAAATGAATGCACACGAACAACTCCTGAACGAGGCTTACCTAAATTTCAATCAACGCACTATCGACGGTGCGTTAGCCTTGATGCACCCTGATGTTGACTGGTCAAATGGCATGGAAGGTGGCTTTGTGCACGGCCATCAGGAAATCCGGGATTACTGGACCAGGCAGTGGGGGCTCATCAACCCGCACGTTGAGCCGCTATCCTTTACAGTCGATAGCGACGGCCGGGTGCGCACGGAAGTTCATCAGTTCATTAAAGACTTAAACGGCGCAACGCTTATTGATGAGACTGTCTATCACATCTACCAAATCGAAAACGGCTTGATTCGCCGGATGGATATTGAGCGAATTGAGCTGTAGTGGAAGGTGCTTGCTTCTCGAGGTAGGGCCTGATCCTATCTGTAACGCCTAGTTGAAGGCCTTACCTCGAGAAGCAAGTACCCAAATTATCCAACTACCTCATCTGCCAACCTAGCAACCCTGACCGTAATACGCATTCACGCCGTGCTTGCGCTCGTAGTGCTTCATGCGAAGGGTGTCTTTCAGGCGGGGCGTGTTCGGGTTGATCTGGAGCGTGAGGTACGCCATACGAGCTAGCTCTTCCAGCACGGCGGCGTTGTATACGGCTTTTTCGGCGGTTTTCCCCCAGGTAAACGGGCCATGGTTCTGCAACAGCACCATTTCCATCTCCTTGTGGTTCAACCCTTTTTCGGCAAAAACACCAAAAATCTGATTGCCCGTTTCATGCTCATAATCACCCTGAATCATCTCGTCGGTTAAGGCGGGGGCGCAGGGGATATCTTGGTGCGTGTGGTCGGCGTGCGTAGTTCCAAAGATTGGAATGTCCATACCGGCTTGCGCCCAGGCAACGGCATGAGTGCTGTGCGTATGCACAATGCCACCGATATCGCCCCAGGTTTTGTAAAGCAACGCGTGGGTTTTGGTATCCGACGACGGGCGAAACGTACCTGCCACCACCTTCGCCTCGTAATCGCAGATGACGATGTCGGCGGGCGTTAGTTTGGCGTAATCGACGCCGCTTGGCTTGATGGCGAACACCGCTCGGTCACGATCGACCGCGCTGACATTGCCAAAGGTGAAGAGCACCAGACCTAGCTTCGGCAGCTGCATATTGGCCTCGTAGCATTCTTCCTGTAGGGACTTATACATAGGGGTAGAAAAGGAGGTACGGGAAAAGGGAAAAAGAGAAAAGAAATCAGTTGCACGCGTAGCTTACCGTGCGAAAGCAACCCCGTTTCACCGTTCCTCCCTTCTCCCTTTGTTTACATTTCTAACACAACAACTGACACCGCTGGCAAGGTCACGGTTAGTTCGTCACCGTTTAGTTTGGTTCCATTGAACGCAACGGGTTTCACTTTGGCCGGGCTCTCGAACGTATTGTGATCCTGCACCTTGGCCGACGTTAAAATACGGCCCGTTACGGCTTTGGCGGTTAACCCTTTCAGACTCACTGTCACCTCCTGCGACTTATTCGGATTCAGGTTTACGAGCGATACGTGTACTTTACCTGCTTTATCGCGTGAAGCCGAAGCCGACACGGCGGGCAGTTTGTCTTTACCCACTTCGTAATCGTCTGACTTTATATCGATCGGCAGCAGCGTGGCGTCCTGGTGCACGTTGTACATTTCCAGCACGTGGTAAGTCGGCGTCAGAATAAGCTGCGACCCTTTCGTCAGAATCACGGCCTGCAGCACGTTGATCGCCTGCGCCAGGTTCGCCATACGTACCCGCTCAGCATGCTTGTGGAAGATGTTGAGCGTGGCTCCGGCCAGAATAGCGTCGCGCATGGTGTTCTGCTGGTACAGGAAACCCGGATTGGTACCCGGTTCTACTTCGTACCACGAACCCCACTCGTCGACTACTAGCGCTACGCGTTTCTTGGGGTCATACTTATCCATGATAGCCGAGTGCTTCTGGATGTATTCATCCATTTTCAGCGCCTGCTGCATGGTGCGGAAGTACTGTGCTTCGGTGAAATCCGTAGCAGACCCTTTCACGCCGGGGTCCCAGCCGAATGTCGAGTAGTGGTGCATGGCTACGCCTTCCACCATGTTGACCGGAATATTCTTCATCAGCGTTTCCGTCCAGTTAAAATCGTCTGAACTAGCACCCGACGCAATGCGGAAGATCTTCTCTTTACCCACCTGCGGATTCATGAACGTGCTGTACTGCCGGTAGATGTTGGCGTAATACTCTGGTTTCATGTTGCCGCCGCAGCCCCACGCTTCGTTACCAACACCCCAGTATTTCACGTTCCAGGGCGTAGCGCGACCGTTCTGCTGACGCAGGTTCGACATCGGGCTATTCTTCTCGAAGTTCACGTACTGCACCCACTCGGTCAGGTCCTGCACGGTGCCGCTGCCGACGTTACCGGCCAGATAGGGCTCAGTGCCCAGCAGTTCACACATGTTCAGGAAGTCGTGCGTACCGAAGCTGTTGTTCTCGGTTACGCCACCCCACCAGGTGTTCACGATCGACGGCCGTTTGGCTTTCGGACCAATACCATCTTTCCAGTGATATGTATCGGCAAAGCAACCACCCGGCCAGCGCAGGTTCGGGATTTTCATCTTCTTTAGCGCGTCGACCACATCGAGACGTACCCCGTTTTTGTTCGGGATCGTCTTGTTGGTTTCGCCTACATAAAAGCCATCGTAGATACACCGCCCCAGGTGTTCGGCAAAGTGACCGTAGATATGCTTGTTGATAATGGTCTTGCCATCACCCGCATTGATCGTCACCTTATTCTGTGCTGCCGCCAATAATGACAGACAGGCTAAGGGAATAGTTAGGAGTTGTTTTTTCATGAGAGATTTTGGAGAGCGGGTTGTTTGTTGTCTTGGCGTAACCCCCTTGAGGGGGTTACGCCAAGACAACAAACAACCCGCAACGTACCTACCGGTAATAGCTTTCGCTCCAGCGGAGTTCGTTTTTCAGTTGACGCAGGTTTGTGTCGCCGTCGATCACGACGAGTTCAACACCGAAGATGTCGGCGAAATCTTCGATCTGGTCAGTGTTCAGGTTCTGGCTGTACACAGTATGGTGCGCACCACCAGCTAGAATCCAGGCCGCACAACCCGTGGCCATATCCGGCTTGGGTTTCCAGAGCGCACGGGCAACGGGCAGTTTAGGCAACGCTTCGGTTACGGCAACAGCATCTACTTCGTTAACCAGCAGCCGGAACCGGTTACCCATATCAATTAGCGACACGTTGATGGCCGGGCCAGCCGGGGCGTTGAACACCAGGCGGACAGGATCGGCTTTACCACCAATACCCAGCGGGTGAATCTCGCAGGTTGGCTTACCGTCCGCGATGCTGGGGCATATCTCGAGCATGTGCGAGCCTAATACCAGCGGATTTGATGGATCGAAATGGTAAGTGTAGTCTTCCATGAACGAGTTACCGCCCGACAATCCGGCCGCCATCACTTTCATCACGCGCACCATCGCCGCGGTTTTCCAGTCTCCCTCGCCCGCAAAGCCGTAGCCTTCGGCCATTAGCCGTTGCGCCGCAATACCCGGCAACTGACCCATGCCATGCAAATCTTCAAAGGTGTCGCTAAAAGCACCGAAACCACCGTCTTGCATAAACGCGCGCAGACCAATTTCAATTTTGGCAGCATCACGCAACGAGCTGTGCTGCTCGCCCCCTTTCAGCAGCGAGTTCATCAACGTGTAGCTATCGGCATAGTCTGTCACCAACTGATCAATATCCGCGTCGGTCACCTGGTTGATCACCGCTACCAGATCGCCGATGCCATGCGTGTTCACCGACATACCAAAGGTCATTTCGGCGGCCACTTTATCGCCATCCGTTACGGCCACCTGCCGCATATTGTCGCCGAAACGAACGACTTTCAGCGTCTTCAGCTCGTGCGCACCTACAGCTACCCGCGCCCATGACCCGATTTTCTGAATCACGGCCTCTTCCTGCCAGAAACCAACCACGATCTTGCGATTTAACCGCATACGCGACATGATGAACCCAAACTCCCGGTCGCCATGTGCCGACTGGTTGAGGTTCATGAAATCCATATCGATATCGCCCCAGGGTATATCGCGGTTGAATTGCGTATGCAGATGCAGCAACGGCTTTTTCAGAATGTTCAGCCCCCGAATCCACATTTTGGCGGGCGAGAACGTATGCATCCAGGTCACAATACCCACGCAGTTTGGCGCCACGTTGGCCTGCTGACAAATGGCGTAAATCTCGTCGGGCGTTTTCACCACCGGCTTGAACACCACCCGCACCGGCATAGCGGCGGCGTTATCGAGGAATTGGGCGATAACCTGCGAATGGGCATCTACCTGCCGCAGGGTTTCTTCCCCATATAAATGTTGGCTACCAGTAACGAACCAAATTTCGAACTGCTTCAGATTGAGCATTGATAATGAGTATTGTAAAATGAAAAATAGTGTATTGTGTACGTAACACAGGCTTCAGCCTGTATTACATCACCTCGGCCACTGCCTGCCGGGCAGGTACGTTCTCGACGAACGCGCCGAGAGTCAGGTATTTCTGGTAGAGGGTCTCATAGATCGCTACCTTGTCGGGACGGGGGGCGTAAGAGGCATCGAACCCGGAACCCATCGCCTGTTGCGCTTCCGATAGCGTTGGATGAACGCCCGCCGCTACAGCCGCGCACATAGCCGCGCCAAGGGCACAGGCCTGATCAGACTGCGCCACCTGAATGGGCTTGTTCAGCACGTCGGCCAAGGTTTGCATCACAAATGGCGACTTCTTGGCGACACCACCGATAGCAATTACTTTTTTGATTTGAACCCCTTCCTGAATGAACCGGTCGACAATGCTGCGCGAACCAAAGGCCGTGGCTTCGACCAGCGCCTTGAACACCTGTGCGGCATCTGTACCTAAATTCAGACCCGAAATAGCGGCTTTCAGCGTGTGGTTGGCATCCGGCGTGCGGCGACCGTTGATCCAGTCGAGGGCGATGATATCGTTTGGTGTAACGGGCAGCTGAGCGGCCTGATCTGACAGGTGCGGAATTAGTTTGCTCATCATCGTGTTGGCGGCTTCGTCACCCAGCAGATCGCGTACCGGCCCCGTCAGCAGGCGGGCAAACCAGGCGTAGAGATCACCGAAGGCTGATTGACCGGCTTCCATACCCAGCATACTCGGTGCCACCGACCCATCGACCTGACCGCAGATGCCCCGGATCAGGCGGTGTCCGATCTCTTCGTTCGGCGCCATCAGAATATCACAGGTCGATGTACCCATGATGCGGACGAACGTGTAGGGCTCAATTTCAGCCCCGACAGCGCCCATGTGTGCATCGAAGGCACCCACGCCAATGACCACGTCGGTCGACAAGCCCAGCTTGTCAGCCCATTCAGCCGAGAGGTTACCCATGGCTTCGTCGGCAGTATAGGTATCGGTAAACAGGCGATCGCGCAGACCGGCCAGTAGGGGGTCCAGTTTGGTTAAGAATTCATCGGAAGGTAACCCATCAAATTCACTATGCCACAACGCTTTGTGCCCCGCCGCACACCGCGACCGGCGCAGTGTCAGCGGATCGGTATTGCCTGTCAATACGGCCGATGCCCAGTCGCAGTGCTCAACCCACGAGAACGCGTGTTCACGTACTTGTTCATCAACGCGCAGAGTCCGCAGCATCTTGGCCCAATACCATTCCGACGAGTAAATACCGCCAACGTACTTGGTGTAGTCGGTATCCCAGTGGTGGGCCAGGTTATTGATCTCTTCGGCTTCGGCGTTGGCCGTATGGTCTTTCCAGAGAATGAACATGCCATTGGGGTTGCCTTCAAAATCGGGACGTAACGCCAGCGGCAAACCGGTTTTGTCGACCGCAACGGGCGTCGAACCGGTTGTATCGACGGAGATGCCGACTACCTGCGAACGTACCTCGGCGGGCGCCTGCGCTAATGCACCTTTGATGCTTGCCTCCAACCCTTCAAGGTAATCAAGAGGATGCTGACGGAACTGCGATTGGGCAGGATTGCAATATAAACCCTGTTTCCAGCGCACGTATTCATGCACGTGTGTGCCCACGGCCTGCCCGGTATGTGCATCCACCAGCAACGCCCGCACGGAGTCGGTGCCGAAATCGACGCCAATAACATACTGACTTTTCATAGTATTTTATTCGTTCTGAACGAGTTAAGGGTAAGTTTCTTCGACACTGTGTGATTAAGTGCATGTTGCTTCGCGCGCCAGACCTTTCCACAGACCCGGCGCGCGAAGCAACTATACAGCAAGCCTCAATCTGCTACAACGCGAAACACGGCACGCTTCAAAGAAGTCCGGTTACCCTTCTAACCCAACCGTGTAACCCGTACATGATTCAGGGTAAAAGCAGTCATCGAACCAGGAAACTCTTAAAAGTGTCAATTTGACACAATATTACTATCGTTCATTTTAACTTTAGCCGGGTTACTTCAATTTTTCCTCCAAAACAGGCCATCCTTTTCGGAAGGACAGTTCTCTGAACGCCAGTTTCGACCGGCCCTTATCTTCAGCATCGTAGTAATGAATCGATACGATATTCCTGCCTCCTTCGCGGAGCAGGCCCACGTGCCCGGGTCCGATATACCGGCCATCGGTGCGCAGTACAATGGTGCCACCGCCAGCCGTCAGATCGCGCCCCGTTTGGTCGAGGAACGGCCCCATCGGGTTTTCCGAACGGCCAACCACAATGTAGTATGTGCTGTTGAGCCCCTTGCAGCATAGCCCGTTGTTCACGAACAAGTAATAGTATTTCCCTTCCTTCACCAGCGTTGCCGCCTCCCAGTCTGACTCACGGCCGCCGGCCACCCGCTTAATGTCGGTTTTGAGTTTGCCGGTCGTTGTGTCTACCTCAGCTGCACCGATGCCTCCGTGGAAAGAGCCGTAAACGAAGTAGACCCGCCCATCGGTGTCGCGCATCAGGCCGGGGTCAATGGCGTTAAAATCAGCTCGCACCTTTGACTTCACCACCATGCCCTGATCCTCCCATTTGTAAGTCGGCGACTGCGGATCGAGCGTGGGTGACGTGGCCACACCAATAGCCGAGGTGGGCGCTCCAAACGACGAGCAGGAATAATAGAGGTAGTATTTCCCGTTCATCCGGATACAGTCGGGTGCCCAGAAATGACCTTTGAAATTCGTAACGGTCGAATCAATCCATTTAGGCCACGTACCCCGCTCAAAGATGGACTTTTCCACGTTCCAGGTCTTCAGGTCGGGCGAGCTAACGGCTTGTATGCCGTTCCCGGTAGCGAAATACCAGTACTTGCTATTCTCTTTCTGAATAGTGCTGGGGTCATGGGTGGTGATCCCCGTTCCCGACGTAGGGCCCGGCCCCTGTGCAAAGCTGGGTACGCCTGCGGCCAGGGTCATGAGCAGTGCAACGGTAGCTATTTTGTTGAACATGGGGTATTTTGGGTTTATCGTTTGTTGTTCGAGACGGTCCGCCGCCGCGGTTTGTGGTTGCTTCGCGCTCTAGGTTGCTGACGCGGGGCGAGTGACAACGGAGTAAGCGGTAACTATGGCTTAGGAGAGTTTGCAGTTGCTTTGCACTGTAGGTTACTGACGTGGAGCCCTTCGACTAGGCGTGCCCGCGTCAGTAGCCTACAGCGCGAAGCAGCCACAGACGTCAAACAATAAACCTCGAACCCGGTATTACATCATCGCCTTGATTCGCACGACTGAGAACGACTTGGGGGCCAGCGTCATCGTTACGTATTTCTTCTTCGTATCAACGGAAATCGGCTGTTCGACCGGGCTGACGTTGGTCGCGTTCTCAAAGGAATTGACCGCATTCAGGTTGTCATTTTTCAACAGGAAAAGCTTGCCGGTTGGGTCCAGTTTCTTCGTGCCGTCGAGCTGAATCTGACGTACCTGCACCTTGTCCGACACGTTGGCTACTTTCAGGATGATCTCGCCCGCCGCTTTGTCCCAGGCGGCCGAAGCATAGAGGCTATCCTGACCAGCCAGCGGCTCGTTGTTCTGCGTCATGGTTAGCACATGCGTGCCTTTGTTGACCGAATAAAGCTTCTGCACGTAATAGTTGGGCGTTCCGTACACCCGCAGGTTATCAACCCAGATCAGGTCGGGCGTCCACTGCCAGGCGTCGGCGTTGGCGAAGAGCGGGGCGTAGGAGGCCATCTGTACCACAGCAGCGTTCCGCTCCAGGCCGGTCATGAAGGCTGCTTCGTTCAGGGCGCAGAGCCAGTTATTCTTGTTGTTCACGCTCACCGTTTTGTCGCTTTGGGCGGCCCATTCGCCCGCAAACACTTTCGAGCCGTTGCGTGGGTACGTGTCGTAGCGCTTCACGTTTTGCAGGAACCACTCGGGCCGACGGTAGTAATGCTCGTCGATCAGATCGGCGTTCATGGCGCGGAGTTTCCCGTTCAGGAAGTCGAATCGTTCACCGTCGGGATCGGTGCCGGAGCTGCACACCAGCCGCATATTAGGGTATTTCGCTTTGATGGCTTTCTGGAAAATGGCTAGTCGCTCGATGTACTGCGGGCCCCAATTTTCGTTACCTACACCCAGCACTTTCAGGTTAAACGGCTTTGGGTGACCCAGATCGGCCCGCACCTTACCCCACTTGGTAGTCACATCAGCATTGGCAAATTCAATCAGGTCGATGGCGTCCTGCACGTATGGGTCGAGCTGATCCAGCGGTACCAGCTCGGCGGTATTGAACTGACAGGCCATACCACAGTTCAGGATCGGCAGTGGCTCGGCGCCGATGTCTTCACAGAGCTGGAAATATTCAAGAAAGCCCAGCCCAAATGTCTGGAAATAGTCGGGCGTGGGGCGGTGGCCAAACTCAAAATTCCAGCGGTTAATGACCAGCTGGCGATCTTCGGGTGCACCCAGCGTTTTCTTCCACTGGTAGCGTTGCGTGAGGTCATGCCCTTCCACGATACAGCCACCGGGAAAACGCACAAAACCAGGCTTCATATCGGCCAGCATCTGCACCATATCGGCCCGCATTCCGCCGGGGCGACCTTTCCAGGTATCTTCCGGGAAAAGCGAAATCATGTCGAGATCGACCACGCCGGTGCCTTCAAACCAGACTTTTAGCTTGCCTTTCGGCTCGGTGGCACTTGATTTAAAGCTGATCTGTTGTTTGTGCCATTGCCCGTCCGTTTTTTCGGGGGTCAACGTACCTGAGCCAATCGGTTGGCCTTTGGCATCGAGCAGGTCGGCGTGTAGTTTTACGTTACCCGATTGCACCCGGTACATCAGGGCGAAATCGTAACGCAGACCGTTCTTGATACCCATGCCCCGGAAGCCTTCATTGATCAGTTCCAGATCGCCGGCATTAGCCGAATTGGCACTTACCCGGATGTAGCGCGGGTTATTGCTTTGCGACTCCGACGACGTACCTGACTCGGCCCGGTTCTGCACCAGAATGTCGCCTTCCGTGCGCTTTTTACCCCGCACAGTCCAGCCCATCAGTGGCTTAAAAAACTCGAATGAGCGGTTCTTAACCAGTTCAGCATAAATCCCCCCGTCGGCCCCGAAGTTGATATCTTCAAAGAAAACGCCCCACATGGTAGGCTGAATATCGGCAACAGGTTGGTTGACATTAACCCGGACAACCGGGGCAGGTTGTGCCTGCGCAAAGCTGGCAGCGGCGAGCAACAGACTCACCGTTTTGGTAATTACATTCATACTATGTGATTCGATGGATTAATCAATTCGTTCTGGCAGGCTTTGTATCAACCCGACTATCGGGTAGGTACGTTACTTCTTTTTCCCCCACACGGCGGTGCCTTTGTTGTTGAGGCCGGTAAAAATGACCGTCGCTTTTTTGTTTTCCCAATCGCGGCCTTTCTGCACCAGTACCTGATCGGTCAGCCCGTCGCTCCAGGTGATACTAAGCCAGGGAGCAGCATAGGTCCACTTGCTGGCGGCATCGGCGTTCACCGTGCCATTGGCATTAAGCTTAAGGACTACCGACTGTTGAAAATCGGGCGATGTTTGTTCTCTGTCGTAACCCGGCACAATGCGATAACCCAGCGAAATAGCCTCCCAATCGCCCGACAAATCAGTTTGGGCCACCAATGCTTCGTCTTCACCAGCGTAACGTTCGGGCGAAACCACCGGCCAGCCATCGGGCGTCCAGAATAGCTTGCGAACGTGCAGGTGCATAAAGTATTTGTCGAACCCCGGCCGCCCCTGATGCGCCATGAAAAACTGGCCGTCTTTGGCAAACACCGAGCAGTGCGATACACCCTGCCAGCCACTATGCCCGCTAAACTGGTAAGGTGCCAGAATCATGGGGCCGTGGTCGATGTCGAGGTTCAGGTCTTTACCGTCGAAATCGTAGAACGGGCCGGTGGGGCTGTCACTGCGCCCAACCCGCACGTTGTATTTGGTGTCGATCCAGTCGTAGGCAATAAACAGAAAGTACTTTTTCAGCGTCGGGTGGTAAATGATCTCCGGCCCCTCAATATTGCCGTTGTAGCGGCCACTGGTAAAGCCCCGGTTGGCAATACGCCTGCCCTTGTCGCCGGTGGTCAGCGCCATCCCTGTTGCGGGGTTGAGTGGCAGGGTGTAGATACCGTCGTAGCCCGAGCCGTAGTGCATCCAGTGTTCGCCCGACGCGGTAACAATCACCGTGGGATCAATGGCGTTGGTTTGCGGGTTGCTCTGGCAGGTCGAACTCACCACAATGCCTTTATCGACCCAGGGACCTTCGGGGTTAGTGGCCGTGGCCAGGCCAATGGCGCTGAGTTTGCACTGGTCAGACGAGAGTGAGTAGTAGAGCCGCAGTTCGCTACCTACCTGCATGATGTATGGGGCCCAGATGCCTTCGTTGGGTTTGCCGTTGTTGAGCCGGATGAAGTTGGCCGCCGGAATCGGTAAGCCTGCGTTGAACACCCAGCCCACAAACGTCCACTCGATCAGGTCCTTCGATTTCCGGATCTGAATGCCCGGCCGCACGCTCGTTCCGTAAGCAACATCGGTATTGTAGCAGTAATAGTAATCGCCAATTTTCAGAATAGAGGGGTCGTGTACGTTGTAGCTTCCCCAGCGCTGGTAGTTGCTAAACGGAGCCACATTGGCATAATTATCCGTGATGGAATTGAGGTCAAAGGCGGGCGGCGGGCTACCCACGGGCACAACAGGTACGCTGCTGGCTGTGCCGGTGTCCTGTTTGCATGATACCATGAGCAGCCATAGCGCAAACGTACCCAGCAGTTTGTAAATAGGCATCCGTGTGACCGGGGTTGACTAGTGAAGATTGGGTGGCGCGGCGCCATACCACAGGTTGCACGGACGAACAGATACGTCTACTTCACCGCGATGAAACTACTTGCGCCCGACTCTCTTTTCGGCGTTGGTCCGGCCAGAACAGTAACAAACCGGGCAACTAACCACAACTGATCAGTTACCCGGTTTGCCTGCATCTCTATTCGTCCTGGCTACTTACTGCGTTATTTTCTGTACTGGGGCGTACAGCAGTTCAGCTACACCAACTGTTTTCACGCCAATGCGGGCGTAAAAATAAGCCCGGCTCGAAACCGCCGTTGGTAGCGCCAGCGACAGGGCCAACGGCTTGCTCAGATCGGCCAGGGCCGTTCCGGTCAAGTTCACCGAGCCAACGTTATTGGTAGCGTCAACAAACTGCGTAGTGCCCACATACATCGTTACCCGTTCGATAGCCCGACCCGCTGTTGCCTGAGCCACCGTACAGGAGCCCGTCAGGTTGGTACCGCTCCGCTGCACAGTTGGATTCCGAATTACGAAGTAGGGCTGCACGGGTACATCGATTGTGGCAGAGCCACGTACCTGTACAGCAATTGTATCGGTGTTGTCGACCCAGGGGCCATTACCGCGCAACCGCACCAGTTTGTAGTCGCCGTCGAACAGGACAGCCGAGAACGTACCATCCTGCCCTACCAGCAGGGGAATTTTCGTAAACAGCTGGTAGCCACGCTGCCAAAGTTCGAGCTGAACACCGTTGGTGCGAACGCCCACTGGCTGGTTCTCATAAATAACGCGGCCTGTCAGTGTCGACTTGGGGGGCTCGAAGTTATCTTTCTGGCAGCTCGTCATCAGGATCGTACCCGCCAATAGGCTAAAAAGAATTGCTTTCATGATTGGTTCTTACTGAAAAGGATTGCGAACGATCTTCGGATTATTATTGATAACAGCCTGGTCGATAGACGAATAGTAGTTACCAAACTGGAACAGGCGCGGCGCACGGAAACGGGGAGCCACCAACTTTACGAAGATGTATTTACCGTCTTGCGGGCTACCCGGACGCACTACGCGGTAGGGATACAGCGCCGACATGACGGCGTTGGGGTTGCTTGCGCTGCCATTCCAGATCTCGTGGGCAATACGCCACCGTTTCACGTCCCACACGCGGTGGTCTTCAAACGCCAACTCTACCCGACGCTCGTTTTGCAACCGCGCCAGCGTAAGGGTCTTGAGGCTATTGGCCGGGAAACCAGCCCGCTCACGTACCTGATTTACGTAGGTGAGGGCCGTGGCTGTCTGACCCAGTTCGAAGGCAGCCTCCGAGGCGTTGAGCAGCACTTCACCCAGACGGAAACGGATCCACCACATGTCGCTCCGGATACCACGCGTGCTCGACAGGGCGGCGGGATCAATGTATTTCCGTAGGTAAAAACCTGAGTTCGACACTTCCGTCTGTGACCGCTGTGGTCCCGAGCTACCTGTTAGCAATTTGCCATCGGTGTAGTTTGAACCCAGCGTGTTGCCTTCCACAAACTGGTAGGTTGTGCCATTCCAAACGGCTACGCCTGCCTGAATCTGTACTTCCTGCCCCTTAAAGGTGGTACCGGGGTAAATGACCGTTCCATATAAGCGGGCATCTTTATTGGCAAACGGACCGCTGAGATTATCGTAGTAGATATAATCTTTATCATCGGCCGTGCGCGTTTTCAGTTCACCCGACGAACCGTCCAGGTATTCGTAGGCTTCCACCAGGTTCAGGACAGGCGTTACGTTCGACGACGACAGGTTATCTTCCCGGATGTTGCGGGCGATGTTGTCGTAACTGAATGAGTGCCGCTTGTCTTTCGCCGTCAGGAAATCCTTGGCCATAATCACCTCGGCGTTGTTCAGCTTTTTGGTGATCGCATCAAAGAAATTTTCGCCCAGATTAGGGTTCACGCGGTAGAGTGAATACGGACCGGCAATAACTTCCTTGGCTGCATCGAGCGCCTTGGTGTAGTATTCGGTTGCCCGGTTGGCCGGAATACCAACCTCACCACCCGGTGTTTGAATCGGTGCGCCCAGCAGGTTGTTATACTTGGCAATTGACCCTGCATACAGCATCGCCCGGCTTTTCAGTGCCATCGCCGTGTAGCGGTTGGCGCGGGTGTTGCTGCCTGTATTACCCAAGTCATTCTTGATCGCATCGAGTTCACTAGCCACAAAATCGTACACTTCCGATTCTTTGTTGCGAGGGAACTGGATCGACGACGGATCACCGCTAAAGTCGTAGATGAGTTGCTTGGTGATGATCGGCACACCGCCCATCCGCTTCACCAACTCAAAATACATGTAGGCCCGCAGGAACCGGAACTCAGCCGAAAACTGTGCCTTTTGGGCCGTGTTTAGCGCGGTGCTTTTAGATTCGATGTTTTCTAGCGCCAGGTTGATGTCCCTGATCAAACCGTAGTCCCACAGGCGCCACCGATCAAAACCATAGTTAATGATGTTGTTGGGGCCGTCGTTATTTCCCGACCACATGGCTTCATCATAGGCCGCAAACTGATCCCAGCCGATATCGATCTGCGTGTGGGCAGGCAGCCGGTCGTAATAGTTGGCCAGCAGGCTCGTTATCAGCTTGGGGTCATTCCAAACCTGACTTTCAAGGATGATGTTTGGTGGCTGACGTTCCAGAAAGTCTTCCTGGCAAGCGGTCGAGCTAAGCGCCAGTAAACTGATTGTCAGAATTTTATGAAAACGATTCATTGTTATAGTCGTTTTTGGCGATTAGAAACTGAGTGCAAAACCGGCGTTATACAACCGTTGTGGTGGATACACCAGGGCACCGTTTGATGAAATTTCGGGATCTACTTCAATCGACTTCAGATTGTCGAACGAAACCAGGTTCGTACCGTTTACATACACCCGCATAGCCGTTACACCCAGTTTGCTCAGGAATAGCTTAGGGATGTTATAGCCAATCTCGAGGTTACGCAGGCGCAGGTACTGCACGTTGGTTACCCAGAAGTCAGAGCGGCGGCTGTAGTTCACGTGGCTTGGGCTGTCTTTCCGAACGGCTGGGTACGTGCCCTCAATCCAGGGGCTATCCGCATTGAACGGATCGGCGCGGTGCCAGCGATCTTCCAGAATATAAGCTGGTGATGTACCGTTATTTTGGAACGGGATTTTCTGCTCTACCTCGCGGCGGAACGTCTGCAACCCGGCACCCACTACATCGACGCGCAGCGAGAAGCCCCGGTAGCCTAGTGTACCGTTGAATGCGTAGTTGCCGTAGGGTGTCGCGCCTTCTGCATAACCGATCGGGCGCTCGTCGAGAGCAGTGATCAGGCCGTCGCCGTTGACATCTTTATAGATAAAGTCGCCGGGCAGTTGCGTACGGTTACCCTGTCCGTCATTGTCCACTTTGTAATCGTCGATCTGCTGCTGCGACTGGAACCGGCCTTCGACCTGGTAGCCCCAGTTGATGCTCGACCAGCGATCAACGGCTGAGTTGCGGTACTGATCCCATGAGTTACCAAACCGTGGCTTGTAAATCTCCAGGCTGCGCAACCGGGCCAGTGTCGCGTTTACACCAACGGTATACGTAAACTCACCGGCTTTGCCTGAGTAGCTCAAGGCACCTTCAATACCCCGAATAGCATCGGAGTTCAGGTTGGCGTTAGGCAGCGTGTAGCCCACTTCGCTTGGCAGGAGTACGTCATACTGCGCCGCTGGCAGACCCGTCCGTTTCCGCTCAAACACATCGAACTGACCCGTGAGTTTGCCATTGAAGAGACCGAAATCAACACCGATGTTGGTTGACACGTTGTTAACCCATGAAAGCGTGGTGATTGGTAAACCCCGTGGGCGAACACCAATTACGTATCCTCCGTTGAAAATGGCACTGCCTTGCAAAAAGTCGTAACCAGGCAGGTAGCTGTATGGCGGTACAATAAAGTTGTTGTTGATCAGGTCACTACCTGTACGACCGTAGCTGGCCCGCAGTTTCAGCTCGCTGACAATTTTGCCTACGCCACTGTTCTTGAAGAAGTCTTCTTCCGAAGCTCGCCAGCCCACTGAGGCACCAGGGAAGAAACCATACCGACGACCCGGAGCAAACAGGAACGACCCATCATACCGACCCAGCGCTTCAACCAGATACCGCTGTTTGTAGTTGTAATTGACCCGGCCAATGTAGCCCGCCCGTGCCGTTACGTTCCACTCGTCGAGCAGGTAGTCCTGGTTGGCGAATGACATCAGTGGGATATAGTTGTTGGGCGGCACTGTGTGCACGATCATGTACTTATTGTCGGTGTCATAGCGCTCGTAAGCCAGCACCGTCGACAAACCATGATCGCCAAACTGCTTATTATAGGTTGCCTGCAACTGCCCGAACCGATCGGCGATATTCCGCTTCCGGCGTTCACGCCAGGGGTTCTGGTTACCACCACCCGGCACTACATTATAGGTGTCGGTTTTGGCATCGTAGGTATAGGCGTCATAGGTATACTCGAAGCCGTCAAAATCAAAGTTGGTGAAGTTGTACGAATACGTTCCTTTAATAGCCAGGCCAAAATCGAAATCGTATTGCGCTGTAAAGTTGGCCTTCACCGCCCGCCATAGTTCGCTGATCGTACCGGTGATCTCCTTCTTATAGGTAGCCGGGTTTACGTTTACGTTGTGCGTCTGGTTAATGTAGTTCGGGTTATCGTTGGCGTAGGGCCGCTCGGTTGGCCACATCGAGAAGATACTCAGGAACGGGTTGAAGTAATCATCCAGGCCCGGTACACCCGTCTGGAAACGATTCTCGAAACGGCCGCTGATCTGCGTACCAATCCGAAGCTTCTTGCTCAGACCCGCCTCAACGTTCGCCTGAAAGTTGCTCCGTTTGAAATTGTAGTCTTCAATGAGGGCATCCTGGTTCAGGTGGCTGGCCGATACGTAGTACGACACGTTGTCTGACCCGCCCGACACGCTACCGTTCAGGTACGATTGGGGTACGTTGGGCCGCATCACCATGCTGTAATAGTCAAAGCTCTGATACCCTTTCTCGGTACCTACCCGCCACTTTTCCAGTTCGGCCGGCGTAATGCTCGACGCAATGCCCCGGTTCTGATCCGACTCGGCTAGACCCCGTACGTGCTGATACGCGTTGGCCGGTTTTGGGTACCGCGTGAAGTTCTGCAGACCATAGTAACCCGACAGGCTAACAACGGGCTTCTGACCGGCTTTACCTTTTTTGGTAGTTACCAGTACAACGCCGTTGGCAGCACGCAGGCCATAAATAGCTGCCGAACCATCTTTCAGAATCGATATATTCTCGATATCATTGATGCCCAGGTTATTGAATTGTCCTTCATCAGCAACGATGTTGTCAATTACATAAAGTGGCGTACCCATGTTCCGGATCTGGATGCCTGTACCGTTACCGGGGCGAGCATCGCCCTGACGGGCAGTGATACCCGGAACCCGGCCAACCAGTGCACTCGACGTAGCTACGGCGGGGGTTCGGAGGATCTCTTCCGATCTAACGGCAGCTACCGAACCGGTTACCGTTCCGCGCGACTGCGTACCATAACCTACTACCACCACCTCGTCGAGCGCCTGCTCATCAGCGAGCAGCCGAACGCTGAGGCGAGTCTGACTACCAACTGTAATCTCCTGCGATTTGTAGCCGACAAACGAAACAACCAGGACCGTAGTTGGCCCGGGTACGTTGATCGAAAACTGGCCATTCGCATCAGTGGTAGCGCCTTTCGTGCTGCCTTTGATAACCACGTTTACGCCAGGAAGTCCTTCGCCTTTGTCGTCTGTTACGGTTCCCGAAACTTGCACATCGGCCTTAACGCCAACGAAGCTGTTACCGGCACTTACCCGTACGCCCGGCGTTGTAAGTAGCCGATCCGCCCCGGGCGCAGCAATGGCTATGTCAAGTGTTACGCTGAGCGCAATTGGAAGCAATGCATGCTTGACTACCGCACACATCCGCTCAGTCTGTACTGGTCTTCTCATAATCCAGAGGGTTTTATTCGGATGAAAGAAACAGATGAGGGTGAAAAAAATGTAGCTGCTCTTAACTGGAAGCTATATTAATCTTATCAATTTAATTCTACTATTCAAAGCTAAAATGCAAGGATATTAAAAGCTAATTAATGATAAAATTTAGTCATTATTGGTAAATAGTTAATCTGTTTTTAGAACTATTCACTTATCCATTAGTGATCTACTCAGTAAATTGACTGTATTTTGCCTATTAATCCTTTTTTATTGCGCACCTACTTGCCAACGCAACAGGGTAGGTAACTGAGTGAACAGGTGGTCAAAAAAAGCTCAGTCTGGTCAGGAGATAATTACTTCAGTAGTAGCTGACTACAGCGACATAGCGGCGCACCGCGCTCAGCCTCCTTCGGGCAAGCGAATGAGATAGGATGACAGGTGCTCATTGAGCCGTGAGTTCGGCTAGTTCGGGCAGGAAGGTATAGTAGCCGTCGAGGTACTTCTGGTATTTCTCGGTGTTGAGGGTATAAAGCTGCGCCTTCTTGGTTACCGAATTGGTGTCTTTTTCGCCGGTGCTCAAAAGCAGGTCAGTAGCCATAATCTTACGACTAAAATTACGCCGGTCGAGTTGGGTATTGTAGATGGCTTCGTATAGCTTTTGCAATTGGGGTACCGTAAACTTCTCGGGCAGCAATTCAAATCCGATCGGATGCAGTGCCGCCTTGTACCGCAGCCGTTGCAGGGCAGCAATCACCATCTGGTCGTGGTCAAAAATGAGCGGGGGCTTGTTGTCGAGGCTGATCCACGACGCATTGTGGGCCTGAATGGCCGACACGTCCTGATCGGCAATATTCACCAGCGAATAATACACTACCGAGATCGTTCGTTCAACGGGGTCTCGGTGTACGGTGCCAAAAGTTTGTAGCTGTTCGAGGTAGTTGTTGTGCAGCCCCGTGAGGTTGTAGAGAATACGGCTGGCCGCATGCTCCAGGTCTTCCCCTTCGTTCAAGAAGCCACCCATCAGCGACCAGTTGCCAAACTGAGGCTCGAAATTCCGCTTGATCAGCAACAGCTTCAGCGTTTCTCCATCGAATCCGAAGATGATACAGTCCAGGGCGACAAGAATACGGGTGTTGTGCTGGTACGCTGATGACATGAAAGGGGGTGATGAATTAACACATGAAAGAAAACTTGCCTCGCGCTGTGTTGCTGACGACGGGGTTTCTGACCAGGCGTCACCGATAGGCTTAGCGTCAGCAACACAGCGCGAAGCAATATAAATCGTCAAAGAAACAACGTACCCAGCCTATGATACAAAGTCCTCCCGCATGGGTGTAAACACATCGACCAGCATGCCGGCTTCGTGGCAAACGGCGCCGTGAAGCACGTTGGGGGGAATATAATAGGCATCGCCAGCCTTCAGCACACGCTCTTCGTTGCCGATGGTGATGGCAAAGGCACCACTTTTTACGTAGCTGATCTGGGTGTGGTAATGCTGGTGCATGGCCCCTACCCCGCCCTGCTCAAAATCGACAACGACCAGCATGAGGTTGGCGTCGTAGGTCAGAATTTTGCGGCGCACGCCCTCGCCCACAGTTTCCCAGGCAATGGCCTCGGCATCAACAAATTGTTGCTCAAACGGAAAGGCACTCATCAGCTGGCTGGAATAAGGTTTATAAAAAAAGTCATTCACTGGAAGTCGATACGCACGCATTGTAAAAGCAATATTATGCGATTAACAGCGAAGGAGCACCAACGACCAATGAATGACCGGGTAACTAATTATATGTTTAATAGCCCGGATTCTGCGTATACAGACCTGGCTTGGCGTCTAACTCAGCCTGTGGAACCGGATAGAGAATGTAGTTTTTCTGGAACGGCTGCATCTGCTTCTGGGTGTCTTCCTTCGCAATCCAGCTAGTGATAATCGACTCGATTTGTCCGCTCCGCACCAGATCGTGCCAGCGCGACCCCTCACCGATCAGCTCTTTGCGGCGCTCCTGTAGTAACTGCGTCAGCGTGACACCCGTCACGGTTGGTAAACCGGCACGCACACGTACCTGATTCACAATCGCGTCGACCTCTGCCTGCGTACCGCCCGTGGCGCCACGCAAAATGCACTCGGCCTTAAGCAGCAGAATATCGGTGTACCGATACACAATGAAGTTGATGGGCCAGTCGGAACGGTTGTTGGTTGGCACCCGGGTCAGGTCAACGTATTTTTTTATGAAGGGCCGGGTTTCGGCCACGCCGTTGAACGTGTATCCACTTTGGACGGCAAACGCTTTTCGCACGTCGGCGGCGTCATACGAATTCACCAGATCGAGTGCCGCCGGACGGATGGTCAACCCACCCTGTACGGCTTTTCCGTTGGCCTGAAACCAGGTATCGGGTACCAGCACCCACGGGAACGTAGCGCCCACCAGCGGGTTCAGGCCGTTGGCATACTGCACGTCGAAAATCACCTCCGAGTTGTTCTCATTCGTGTACGAAAACACGTTGGCGTACGATGGAACCAGCGAAAACTTGCCGCTGGCGATTATTTCGTTCAGCAACGCCAGTGCCTGCGGCCACTCGTTTACACCCAGTCCCGGTCCTTCAATGTCGTAGGTAGGGCCCGAGCGGGTCATGTGCACCAGCGCCAGGGCGGCTTTAGCGGCAAACCGCGTAGCACGGCCCCGGTCGGCCACGGCGTAGGTTTCGGGCAGGTTGGTCGCGGCAAATGTCAGGTCGGCAATAATCTGTGCGTATACATCCTTAACGGGGCTGCGCGGAATGGCCGTGGCTTCGTTGGCCGTTACGGGACGGTCAATGATGGGCACCTTGCCAAAGAAGCGGACCAGATCGAAGTAAAAGAACGCACGCAGAAACTTGGCCTCAGCCTCTAACCGGGTACGCAGATTGGCATCAGTGATGACCTTGCCGTTTTTCTGCAATTGCTCTAGCAGCGTGTTGGCCCGGAATATCCCGTTGAAATTAGTCGACCAGGCTTCCGACACGTAGGGGTTACCCGCAATACTTTTCTGGAAGCTGTTGATGCCTTCCCAATCCCGCACGCCACCATCAGACACGGCGTACAGGTTGTCGGAGCGTGTTTCTGACAGGTTCAGCTGCCGGTCTGGATATCCCCGCAACGAACTGTAAACGGCATTACTCGCCTGTAGAAAGTCATTCGTCTGCGAATAAAACGTTGATGTTGTGGCCGCAGAAATAGGAATTTGGGTAAGGTCTTCGGTGCAGGATGTCAGCACCAGCATGGTAAGCGCCGCAACGGCGATTGATCTAGTTTTCATGAGTTTGGGCTGATTAGAATGTGACATTTAAACCGACAACAAGCGAACGGGGCAGTGGTAGTCCGCCGTAATCCCCCGCTTCGGGGTACTGCGAATTACCGCTCAGGTCAGTGTTGGTAGCTTCCGGGTTAAAGCCGCCTTTGTACTTGTCGAAGCCAAAGAAGTTTTCGGCCGTTACATACAGACGGGCACCCTGCAATCGAGGCGTTTTTACGAACGTTTTGAGGTCATACCCCAGGGTGATGTTTCGAACCCGCACGTAATCAGACGAATACAGCCAGTCGGTATTTTTGATCCGGCCAAATGTCGAGTACGCTTTACCCACAATGCCTGCGCCTGGGTTGGCCGCCGAGAACCAGCGATCGCGGTACGTACCCAGTGCATTATCCGTTGATCCCTGACCGGTACGGCCCAGCGCCCGGCCCAGCAGCGAGTAAATAGAACCGCCATTCTGGCCCTGCACCAGTACCGTCAGGTCGAAGCCTTTGTAGCGGACACTGTTGGTGATACCCCAGACAAAATCAGGGTTTGGCTTACCCACAATCATGCGGTCGTTGGCGTCGATCACGCCATCGTTGTTGGCGTCGAAGTACTTGGGATCACCCACCGTTTGGGTGCCAAACAGGGCTGCTTTGCCATCAATATCCGCCTGCGACAGGATGCCCACCTGCTTCACCACATAGATGCTGTACATCGGTTCGCCAATACGCAGCAGCGAGTGCGAAATATCGAACGCCGACGGAATCAGAATCTGGTTTTGTCCTTCAGCCAGCGCCACCACTTTGTTGTCGTAGTGGCTCAGGTTCAGCGAGGTATTCCATTTCACGGCACCCGTTGTGTTGCGGCTGCTTACTTCAATTTCCCAACCCCGGTTGCGAACGCTGCCCGCGTTGCTCAGGTACGAGGCAAAACCCGTAGCACCCGGCAGGGGTACGTTCAGCAGCAGGCCTTTATTCAGTTTGTTGTACACGTCGAAGGTCAGCGACAGGCGGTTGTTCAACAGGCTGGCATCAAAACCAAAGTCAACCGTTTCCGATGTTTCCCAGGTCAAATCGGGGTTGGTTACCCCACCCGGTGCCTGCCCAATGGCATTTACTCCGTTGAAGGTGTAGTTGGCCGTTGTCAGCGTGGGCAGGGTGCTGTAATCACCAATGTTGTAGTTACCCGCCGTACCGAAGCTGGCCCGGAGTTTCAGGTCGTTGATCGGCTTGATGCCTTTCATGAAGGACTCTTCCGAAATGCGCCAGCCAATCGAGGCTGATGGAAACAGGCCCCAGCGCGTGTTGGCCCCGAAGCGAGACGAACCGTCGCGGCGTAAGCTGGCCGACAGCAGGTACTTGTCAGCGTAGTTGTACTGCGCCCGACCGAAATACGAGATCAGGACGTTTTGCGATTCGGTGGTGTTGCCCGTCACGGCATTGGCTGCGTTCAGCGTGGTGATCACATTGCTACTGAAACCGCCGTTCGAGTTAAGCGTAGCCGTTTCCACCTTGAGCGAGTTGTACGAATAACCACCCAGCAGCGAAATATTGTGTTTATCGCCAATGGCCTTGGCATACGATAAGGTGTTTTCGTTGACGAACGTCCGTTTCCGATAGGTGTTGTAGTTGCCGCTGGTCAACGTCGTGAGCTGCGCCAGGCGGGTTGCCAGGTTGCTGGCAATGGCATACGGATTGTACGATTTCGCCGAGTTATCGGTGTTGTCGAGGTTCAGCGACGTCCGGAACGACAGGCCAGGCAGAATCTGGTAATCGGCAAATACCGAGCCGAGGGTACGGAACCGCTTGGTTTCACCAATTGCGTATTGCAGTTTACCGATCGGGCTGTTGGTCGACGTGCTCCACCGGTACTGCCCGTTATTACCCACGTTGGGGTATACGCCCATGGTATCTTCCTGCACCGGACTCATGCTCACCAGTTGGTGCAGAATATTGTCTTTGCCTTCCACACCCGGATCGTTATTGACCGAGTAAGTTGGGGCCAGATTCAGGCCCAGTTTCAGTTTGTTACTCGCATTCACTTCCACATTGGCCCGTGCCGAATAAGCAGTGTAGTTGGTGTTGATCACCATGCCCTGCTGATTCACGAAATTGCCCGACACGAAGTAGTTCACCCGGTCGTTACCGCCACTCGCCGACAGTTGGTGGTTCTGCACGCCGCCTCTGCGGAACGCCTGCTCTTGCCAGTCGATGTAGTTCAGACCCGGATGGCCCGGCAAAGCCCAGCGGTCGTCGGTCATAAAGGTAGTGTTCACCTGACCCACCGGCAGGCCCAGAATAACCCGGCGCTGTTCGTTGGTTTGCGAGGCCGACCGACCTGCTGCTGAGGCTACCCACTGCGCGTTGATCATTTCGGTAGCCCGGTCAACCCATTCCTGGGCGCTGAGCATATCCAGTTTACGGCTGCGCTCCATGAATCCGCCGTACGTATTCAGCGAGATCGTCGCCCGACCCGACTTACCGCGTTTGGTGGTCACCAGCACGACGCCGTTGGCCGCCCGCGAGCCATAAATAGCCGCCGAAGCCGCATCTTTCAGGACCTGAATCGACTCAATATCGTTCGGGTTGATGTTGTCGAGGGGGTTACCTTGCGCAAAGTTACCGGCCGTATTCGGCGCAGCCGTTGCCAACGGGAAGCCATCGATGACGTAAAGTGGTTCATTACCGGCTGTAATTGAGCCGCTACCACGTACCTGCACACTGAAGCCTTTCCCCAACGCACCGCTGGTTTGCTTCACCTGCACACCCGCCATCTGGCCAACCAACGCCTGGTCGACACGGAGTATGGGGCGTTGATCAATCGTCTTCACGTCAAACGAGGCTACCGCGCCGGTTACGTCGGCTTTTTTGGCCGTACCGTAACCGATCACAACCACCTCGCTCAGCGACCGGTCATCGGCATCCAGCTTAACCGACACCGTTGTCTGGTTGGTAACCACAACTTCTTTCGACGTATAGCCGATCGATGAGAAGGTCAGCGTTGCTGGCTTTGCGCTGTTAATACGCAGGCTGAACTCCCCTTTTGCATCGGTCACGGCACCGTTTGTCGTTCCTTTCTGAACTACGTTCACGCCGGGTAGCGCTTCGTTATTGTCGGCGGCGGTCACAACACCAGTGATCGTTTGAGCCATTGCTCCTGCGCCCATCAGTACTATACTGACAAGCAGAAATAGCCTGGTTAGGAAATTATACGTTCGCATAGTAGAGTGTATTTAAACAACATAGGATTGTATTAAATTTATACATGTCACTTGGGGTCGGCAAAAATGAAAAAACTACCTGCATAGGCCATCCTGTACTCACCTGAGTAGGCTGGTCCCGGTAGGGCGCATCCATGTTGCTCTATGAATTAATTTTTTCTAGCGAACTACCTAGAAAAGACTCCCCACCAGGTACTGCGCTCGCCATCAGACTGAAAATGGGCATAAAAAAAGTGGTCTGTGTCTGCACACAAACCACCTTAGAGAGATCTCAAGAAACAATATCGACTAGTTTGACAAGCACCACACTACCAGCCTCCCAAGGGGTTGTTGCTGGTTTCTGTAGCTAGCCATCCACTGATTATTTCGGGGCGGGCATTGCAACTTCGCGCCGGATTAAAACCAGTTGGGCCCGGTCGGCTTTGGCTACCTTTTTTCTAAAATCAGCGTAGTCAGTATAGGCAGTGGCCGGGAAGTTGCCCCGATGCATGCGTAACCGGCGAACGTAAACCACCTTGTCGCCGCTTACCTCGGCGCGGGCGCTATAGCTCCCAAACGGCGACTCGATGAGTTGAGGCGCCAGCGCAAATTCGGGCGTGTAGCCGGTGGGCAGCGTATAGGTTATGGTGTCCGTATCCAAGTAGTCCTGCGTATAGGTCAGCACAACCGGGAGTTTGCGGGGTTTTGTCAGTACGGGGGCGGTACCGATCGCAGAGAGCGGATTCAAGGGCAAAAACAACCGGGAACCACTGGGCGACGCCCACCGCCGCGACAACACCGACAGTGTCTCGGTAACAACCGGAATACGCTCTTTTTTTTCGGTAAAGCCAAAATCGGTCAGTTCAAACGAAGGCAGTTTTATTGTTTTGGTGAGCCATTCGCGCTGCTGATCGCGGTTTCGGCCGTGAAGCACCCCCACATACGGCTCTTGTTGCAGCCCCGTGTAATTGGTTCGAATGGTCGCCGTGGCGCCGCCGTCGGGCAGAAGCGTGACCGAAGCAGTACGTTGCTGCCGGTTATTATCGGGGCTATAGGCGGGTGTTTTCACCAGTTTACCCCCTTCGGGCGTCACCAGCAGCACATGACGGTTACCCGTAAAATCACCCAGATACCCCAGCGGACTATGCTGACTGGTACATTCCAGCCAAAGCGTATCCCGATCGACGGGCACGCACAGAAAAACGTGGTTGAACTGAAAACCAGGCAGGTCAGTCCGGATATCAGGGGCATCGTCACCCGCTTTTACGAGTGCCTCGACAGACGGCACACCAACGGCTTTCAGTAACGCCTTGGTGTAATTGGTCAGCGCCTTACAATCGCCGTAATGCGTCTGGGCCACGCGACTTGCTTCAATGGTTTGCCAGCCGCCAATGCCCAACTGAATGCTGATGTACCGGGCCTGACTTTGCAGGTAGGCATAGACGCTGCCCACCTTACCGGCCACCGTTTTTTCATTGGCTACCAGTTGCCGCACCTGCTGCTGAACCGCCTCCGGCAACACATCACGGCCTTTGTTGAGCTGGTAATAAAACGCACCTACATCTTTCCAGGTGTCAAAACGGCCGGTATAATCTTGTACGTCAAACTGACTGGGTGCCGTATACACGGTAGGCACCTGCTCGGACAGAGGTGGCGACAGGGGTTCCATTTCCAGGGCCCGCAACGTATCGAGGTACCAGGTGTAGGCCACGCCATTGGTTTGCCCGCTTCCGCCCGCCCGATTAACGGCGTTGGGTACGTTGCTTTCTTTGTAGCGCAGGCTAATTCCCGCCGGAATTTCGATGTGGAACTGGCTCCGGACAACCGACAGCCGCTGATCGTCCTGCGGTTGCCAAATGGGGTAAAACATCAGGTTGCGCGTACTCACCTCATACCGGAATTCGACCGTGTAAGGGTAGTCCAGCTGCCGCGAGAACTCAGCCAGTTTAAAGCGGGTGTCATCCTGAAAATCGTCGGAATAAGACCGGTCGGCAATCTCGGCACGTTTGAGGCGTTTCACCTGCTTGCCCGCCGCGTCAAAAATGGCGCCTTCAATGTCGACCACTTTCGAGAACTTATCATAATACACCGCCAGCCGCGCCTTATCCTCGGCCTGTTCGTTCAGGATCGTGATTACCTGACGTACCTGGCGAGTAGCTTCACCTGGCGATTTAACCACATACCGGAGGTCATCGAGCCGCAGCACGGCGTCGGCGTTTTCCAGCATGGCGGCTGGAATGGCGCTCACCGCCCAGTTTTCAGACTGTGCCCGGCTACTCAGCGAAGCCAGCAGTAAACCAATGGTAATAATTGTTTTCATGCCCGTTCAGGAACTGGTATCTACTTCTTCTCGGCTATCGCCCCTTTCACCAACACGACCTGTTCACCCTGCTTAAGCAGAATCTTGTCGTAAAACTCTTTGAGAAACATGTATTCCTCAGCGCCGAAAATGGGCTTCTTGATCGTAATACGGCTGACAACTGTCAGTTGCTTCCCCGATTGCTGCACCTGGTACACAAAGCGTCCAGCGTTTTCCGGTAGATTCATGACCAGCGGCTTAGGCAATTCGTCAGCAGTATAGCCATCGGGTAACGTATAGGTAGCGGTGAAGGCCTCGTCAATCGGGGTGCC
Source organism: Fibrivirga algicola (assembly GCF_011742925.1). Classification (GTDB taxonomy): domain Bacteria; phylum Bacteroidota; class Bacteroidia; order Cytophagales; family Spirosomataceae; genus Fibrella; species Fibrella algicola. Next base: position 244,772 of record NZ_WAEL01000001.1, on the reverse strand, counting down.
GAAATCGATCGGAAACTGACGCGAGGGCTGTTTAAACGGATTTTCCGACTGGCCTTCCGTTAGCATCGGGTGCAGGTAAATTCGGTCACCGGCTACCTGCGCCACATCAGTCATGCTCAGGCTGTACTTCACATTCATCGATACATTCAGGTCGTCGACACTCGTAAATTCTGCTTTATCAACCTGCCAGGTCGATTTCCTACGCTTTACATCGGCCAGAAATTTCTCTTCGCCCTGACGTTTATACGACGCACGGGCCTGAACAGCCCCATACCCGCCGTACGAATGCACCAGTGTGCCCTTCGTTTCCCCATCATCCGTGATGGTAAACGTGCATGTCTTTGCTTCCACGTCCCGCTCCGCAGGCAGCAACGACACAAACCGGCTCTTCCCTTCCGGTAAAATCAGGCGGCCAACGGCATTCAGCGCCCGATACGGCAGCATACCGGGTTTTACGAACCGGTCGGTGGCATCGAGCATAACGTCTTTCCCGCCCAGTGTCAGGTGCGCCACCACGTAGTTGAACTGCCGTAGCAAACCATATGCCTCGTTTATCCGGCCATGGTCGCGCGTGCTCAGAATTACCGGATTAGCGTTGATATCGAGATTCCGCAACAGCCCGATCAGCATAAAATTCAGGTCAGCAGCGTCGCCTTTCTTCAATTCCAGCACCTTTTTCAGGCGATCGCTTTCCAGGTTTCCCTTTTCGTTCCAGGTCATGGTAGTACGCACGTAGTCGTAAGCCGCTGTTACACGGCCAAGCGTGTCACTTGCCGGGTATTTCGTTTTGATGGCCTCCGTTACGTCACGCAGATAAGTGGCTTTTGCATACTGTCCGCTGAAGGTTTCTTTATCCAGCAACAGGCGATCCATATCAGGCCAGCTCAGTGAATAAATCTTTGTGGTATACCCAGGCACATCGATCTTCGCCAGTTCGAAATGGATGCTGGCAACATAATCAACCGGGGTTGTGATGTACGGCTCGTTCCGAAAAGCCGGTGCATTCGCTATCGCATAGTGAAACAAAGTGCCACCCTCATCATTTAAGCCCGGAATCAGCCCCATCGACACGGGTTTTTGCTCGACAACAGTCAACGGGATGTAGCCACTCACCAGTCCCCTGAACTGAAAATAATTGGAGATAGTCACCTTGTAATCACTCCATATAACCGGAATTTCGTGCTGGAACTCCCACGACGGCGGGACCTCTTCATTTGGTGAGTAGACCGTGTAGCGGTACTCAATGATACACCCTTCCTCCACGCCTGGAAGGGTGAACTTTGTTGTGTTACTTACCTCAGAAAGCCGCTCTGATACCACCGCGGCCTTATCCATTTTCTGTCTGGCAACCTGCCCGTTCCGGAGCGTATACGTCTGGCCTTCGATCGCCGTCGCGTATTCAGCATTCCCCGGCTGATTCCACAACGGAATCTGGATGGTCGCCTGATCGTAACCTGACTTTTTATTGATTCGGATTCGACCGTAGTAGTAGGCTATTCTAGTAATTTTTTCATTCCGGTACTCGAACCGTGTATCCACTGACTCGTACAGCGCAACAGCTTCGGCAGTGGTATCATCAAGAGCCGGTTTAACCTGAAAATCAGCGGCTGTAACCTGCCCAAACTTGACGACGGGTTGTTGAGACGGCGCCTGAGCGCAAAGGAAAATGGGCAAGAACGTACCCAGCAACCCGCATAGGGTCGTTAATGGGGCAAACGCAGTAACGCGCATGAAGAATGGTGTGGCGAATAGAGGTTATAAAGAATCCGGAGAGCAATATATGTATAGTAACTACGCAAACAAATACCAATCCAGAATACTAGGTTAACCGGCAAATTCAAGGACAATCGCTCAATTTTACCTGGTCTCCGCACCACCAGCCATCTGCTTCCTCGCGTGATCAAGCCTATGGCAAACCAACCGGGACGCCTTTGTTATTGGTAAGCCAGCTACTTCTTCTCGGCTAGTGCGCCTTTCACCAATACGACCTGTTCGCCATGCTTGAGCAGGATCTTGTCATATAATTCCTTCAACATCGAATATTCGTCGGCTAAGAAAACGGGCTTCCGAATAGTGATCCGGCTCGACACGCTCAGTTGCCGCCCTATCTGCTGTACCTGATACGTAAACCGGCCACCGTTGTTGGGCAAACTCAGGGCCAGCGGTGCAGGCAGCTCATCTACCCGGTACCCCTCGGGCAGGGTATAGGTAGCGGTAAACGTCTCGTCGAAAGGGGCACCAAAATCGACCGGATACTGCCGAACAAGCTGTTTAAATGGATTGTCGGCCTGCCCCTCCGTCATCATTGGATGCAGGTACATTCGGTCGCCCACCACCTGAACCACATCCGTCACGGCCAGCTTATAATCGACGGTCATCGAGGCGGCAGGGTCATCGACATTAGCAAATTCAACCTGCTCCACCTGCCAGTTTGGCTTTTTCCGCTTCACATCGGCGACAAAGTTGGTTTCGCCCCGCAGACTGTACGACTTGCGCGCGTCGACGGCCCCGTAGCCGCCATACGAATGCCGCAACGTACCTGTCGTGGTGCCATCTTCGGTAACCGTAAGCGTTACCACTTTGGCTTCAATATCACGCTCAGTGGGGAGCAGCGACACAAACCGGCTCTTCCCTTCCGGTAAAATCAGGCGCCCCGTCTGGTTCAGCGCCCGCTCTGGTAAGACTCCCGGTTTTATAAAGCGATCGGTGGCGTCGAGCATAAAATCTTTGCCGTCCAGCATCAGGTGCGCCACTACGTAGTTGAACTGCCGAAGCAACCCATACTCTTTATTGACGGCCCCATGGCTGCGTGTGCTCAAAATCACCGGGTTCGCGTCGATGTTCAGCTCTCGGAGTAGGCCAATCAGCGTAAAATTCAGGTCCGATACCGTTCCTTTTTTCAGTTCCAGTACCCGCTTCAGACGATCCGACAGCAGGCTGTTTTCCTCATTCCAGGTTAGGGTATTACGTACATACGCGTAGGCCGCCCCTACCCGGCCCAGCGTATCAGCATCGGGGTGTTTGGCCTTGATCGCGTCGGCTACATCGCGCAGGAACGACGCCTTCTGGTATTGTTCACCGAAAGTGCTCTTCGTAAGCAACGTGCGGTCTACATCGGCCCAGCTCAGCGAATACGTTTCCAGCACATTGCCGGGAATCTCGATCTTCGCTAGCTCAAAATCAATCTTCGACAGGTAATCGGTCGGGGTCGTGATAAAGGGTTCGTTACGGAAAGCAGGGGCATTGGCAACGGCGAAATGGTAGACCATCGCCCCTTCATTGCCCAGCCCGTTCACCAGCCCAAACGAAATAGGTTTGGCCGTATTGATCGTGAGCGGCAAGTAACCGCCCAGTATGATTTTTAGGTAGAAATAGTTTGACAGGGTCAGCTTGTAGTCGCTCCAGAGTACAGGAATTTGCTGCTGAAACCGCCACGAGTGCGGCGTAGCGGTGGCCGGCGAATACACAATGTACCGGTACTCGATGATGCTGCCTTCTTCTACGCCTGGCAGGGTAAATTTCTGCACAGCCATGTCGGCCGTGGACTGATCCAGTACAATGGCGCTCTTATCCATCCGCTGCGTGGTTACCTGCCCGTTCCGGAGCGTGTGCGTAACGCCCTCAATGTTGGCCATGTATTCGGCACGGGCGGCCACACCCCACAACGGTACCTGAACGGTGGCATGGCGGTAACCCGACTTTTTATTAATGCGAATGCGGCTGTAGTACTGCGTAAACACGGTGATTTTATCATTCCGGTACTCGTGCTGCGTCACTGCCGACTCGTACAGCACCACGGCCTCGGCGGTCGTGTCATTCGGGACGGGCAGTTGCTTGAAATCGGCGGCCGATACCTGCCCAAACTTGACAACAGGTTCCTGCACGGGAGCCTGGGCGTACATCAAAAAAGGCAGGAACGTACCCAGTAACCCGCATAGGGTCGTTAGTCGGGCAAACGCAGCAATGCGCATGAAAAATGGCGTGGCGAAAATGTAAATGAAGAAACGGATAAGCAAGATATACATAGTAACTACGCAAACAAATAGCACTCCAAGACGCTGGTTTTGTCAACTCCATTTACACAATGGATAGTGTTTCGTATCGGCCGGGTTTCTATTTTTTTCCGGCTACTGGACCTTGCACTAATACAACCTGTTCGCCATGCTTGAGCAGGATCTTGTCGTAAAACTCTTTGAGAAACATGTACTCGTCAGCGCCAAAAACAGGTTTACGAATGGTAATACGACTCACTACATCCAGTTGATTTCCCTTTTGCTGAATCTGATACGTGAACCGCCCCCCGTTGTTAGGTAAGCTTAGTACCAGCGGCTTCGGCAACTCGTCTACCGTGAACCCCTCCGGGAAGATGTAGGTGGCCGTAAACGTTTCATCAAATGGAGTAGCAAAGTCGACTGGAAACTGGCGGGCTGGTTGCTTGAATGGATTACTCGTTATTCCCTCGGTAAGCAAGGGGTTCAGGTACATACGATCGCCGCTTATCGAAGCCGCCGCGGGAATGACAAGTGTATATTTTGCCAATACCGGGGCAGTCAGATCGCTGACGTTGGCTAATTCAGCCGTTTCTATCTGCCAATCGGGGCGTAGCTGTTTCACCTGACTCATAAACTTTTCTTCGCCCAAAAGTTGGTGAGCCAGGCGGGCATCTGCAGCCCGGTAGCCGTCGTACGATTGTGAAAAGAGTCCCTTAGCCTCTCCATCGGCTGAAATTTCGAAGTTGCACGCCTTCACGGTCACAGTACGCTCAGTTGGCAACAGCGAAAGAAACCGGCCTTTTCCGTTGGGCAGGATCAATCGACCGGTACCATTAAGGGCGCGCCGGGGCAGCATACCCGGCCTTAAAAACCGGTCAGTAGCATCGAGCATAACGTCTTTCCCGCCCAATGTCAGGTGCGCTACCACGTAATTAAACTGCCGAAGCAACGTATGCTCCGTATCAAGCTGGCCATGATCGCGTGTGCTTAGAAGTACCGGGTTAGCATCAAGGCCAATCAATCGAAGAAGGCCTATGAGCAGCAGATTAATATCAGCGGCATCCCCTTTTCGTTCGTCGAGCGCCTTTTTAAGCTGGTCAGAGTACTGATAAGCTGATCCATTCCAGGCGATCCTGTTTCGAATTAAGTCATACGCGGCCCGGATCTTGCCCAGGGTGTCCAACACCGGGTAGGTAGCCTTAATGAGTTGGGCTTCTTCCTTCAGCAGGTAGGGCTGACGGTACTGCACGCCAAAATCGTCAAACGCCAGCAGGGTACGGTCCAGGTCCTGCCACTCACGCGCAACCGCAGCCGCCGTACTATCCCGCTGGCTACGCACCCTGCTCCACTCAAAGCTGATTTTAGAAAAGTAATCAGCCATTGTCGTTATAAACGGCTCCTCCTGAAAAGCAGGTGCGTTGGCTACGGCAAACCGGTACTCTGTCTGCAAGCCCGACGATGAGGTCGTCACGTCGTTAACCGCCAGTGGCAAATACCCTCCCAATGTGATTTTCATGTAGTAGCGCGTGGGAATTTTCATCCTGTACTCGCTCCATAAAACGGGTATATAGCCCTGAAACCACCAGGTCGCCGGCGTGATGGCACCGGGCGAATAGGTGGTGTAGCGATACTCAATGATGGCCCCTTCTTCCACCCCCGGCAGGGTAAATTTCTGTACCGTTTCGCCCCGCGCCAGCTTTTCGGTAACAATAGCCCCTTTGTCCATCTTCTGCTGGACAACCACCCCATGTTGCAACCTGGACGTGACCCCGTCAATGGCAGTGCTAAACTCGGCGTTACTACCGGTCCCCCACAATTTAATCTGAACGGTAGCCTGGTCGTAACCCGATTTTTTATTAATGCGTATCCGTTTATAATACTCCGTAATCAGAGTATTCTTAGAGTTAAGTTCTTCGTAGTGCGTTTCAGCCAGTGCGTAGAGGACGACCGCCTCGGCTGTGGTATCGTTAGGAATGGGACTTAGCTGAAAATCAGCAGCTGTCACCTGCCCAAACTTCACAACCGGGGGCTGCACGGCCGCCTGAGCGCATACCAAAAAAGGCAGAAACGTACCCAGTAACCCGCATAAGGCCGTCAGTCGGGCAAACGCAGCAATGCGCATGAAAAATGGTGTGGCGAAAAGGTAGATAAAGAAACGGAGAAGCAAGATATACATAGTAACTACGCAAACAAATAGCACTCCAAAACGCTGGTTAACCTGGCTGCAAGCAGGAGCAAATGGCTACTTCCTACAAGGTCACCGACTTTACCTCGTAGCGCGATTACTGACCGGCAGACCATTATACAGCGCAGTAAAGTCCGTATTTTGGCCCCGGCTAACTCCTATCACCATGCCTATGGCCCTACTTTTTCGAATCCTACTCTCTGTTGCCTGCCTGCTACCTGCTGTCGCTTCCGTTGCTCAACAGAACACGGGCAAAATCGACACCAAACTTACCCAAAAGCTGACCGAAGCCCTGCGCGGCTTCCGGGGCGACGTGGGCGTGTACGTGCATCATCTGAAAACAGGCAAAACCGTCGCCATTAACGCCGACACCACCTTCCCAACGGCCAGCACCATCAAAATACCAATCATGATTGGCCTGTTCGACCAGATCGAAAAAGGGAAAATAGGCTACCAGCAGGAAGTCGTGTACCGCGATTCGCTGCATTACGATGATGGCATTGTGGGCTCACTAAAAGACGGGGCCAAACTACCCTTAAGCGAAGTGGTGATGCTGATGGAAACCGTTTCCGACAATACCGGCAGCTTATGGTGTCAGAAACTGGCAGGCGGCGGCATAGCCATCAACGCCTGGCTCGATACCAACGGATTTCCCCAAACGCGGATGAACTCCCGCACACCGGGCCGCGAAGCCTATCAAAAACGCTACGGCTGGGGGCAAACTACTCCCCGCGAACTGGCCGACCTGCTCACGTACCTGCGGCAGGGACGCGCTATCAGCCCCGACGCCAGCGACCGCATGTACCGCAACCTGTGCCGGCAGTTTTGGGATAACGACGGACTGTCGCAGTTGCCCGTGGAAGTGAAAGTGGCCTGCAAAACCGGAGCGGTGAATCAGGCACGGTCAGAAGTGGTGCTGGTGCATGCGCCCCACGGCGAGTACGTGTATTGCGTGATGACCAAAAATCAGAAAGACGAAAGCTGGACCCGCACCAACGAAGGGTTCACCCTGCTCCGAACTGTGTCGGCTCTGATCTGGCAGCACTTTGAACCCAAATTCCCCTTCAAACCCGTGGACGGCTACGAAAAATGGTGGTGACAAAAGTTTCCGGTTTCATGTTTCAAGTTGCAGGGCACCTGAAACTGTCTCCTTTCGTATACAAGCAGAGCACCTGAAACATGAAATCTGAAACGTCTTCCCCCATCGCCATCATGTGGCACCGGCGCGACCTGCGTCTCCACGACAACGCCGCCCTCTACCACGCCCTGAAAGCCGGACGGCCCGTACTACCGCTTTTTATTTTCGACAAAGACATCCTGGATCACCTCGACGACAAACGCGACCGGCGCGTGGAGTTCATCTACAAAGAGGTGCTGAAAATGCAGGATGAACTGCAAAAAATGGGCTCGTCACTGCTGGTTCGCTATGGGCATCCGCTGGAGGTGTTCAGGCAACTGGCCAGCGAATACACCATCGCCAACGTATTCACCAACTACGACTACGAAACCTACAGCAAAGGCCGCGATGCCGAGGTGGCAACGTACCTGAAAACCGTAGGCGTAGGGTTTCACAGCTACAAAGACCAAGCCCTGCTCGACCGCGACGAAGTACTGACCGGCACGGGCAAACCCTACACCGTGTTTGGCCCCTACAGCCGCAATTGGCTGGGTAAACTCGCCGACCCGTTCTACCTGAAAGCCTATCCTACGGAAAACTATTTTGACCGGCTGTTCAAGACGCCGCCAACCGGTACGGTCACGCTCGACGATATGGGGTTTGAACCGCTGGGCGAGAATTACCCAAAGCCAACGGTGTCGGCCGAATTATTGGCCAACTACCAGAAAATGCGCGACTACCCGGCCGAACGCGGCACCAGTGAACTGGGCATTCACCTGCGCTTTGGCACCATCAGCATCCGCGATCTGGCCCGGCAAGCGCAGGAAACCAGCCCTACCTTCCTAAGCGAACTCTGCTGGCGCGACTTCTATTTCCAGGTGCTCGACCATTTTCCGCACGTGGAGCAGCACGCCTTCCGCCGCGAGTACGATAATATCAAGTTCCTGAACCGGCCCGAAGATATTGAACGCTGGAAAACCGGCACAACCGGCTACCCGCTCGTCGATGCTGGCATGCGCCAGTTGAACGAAACCGGCTGGATGCATAACCGGGTACGGATGGTCGTGGCCAGTTTCTGCATCAAACACCTGCTCATCGACTGGCGGATTGGTGAAGCGTATTTCGCCCAAAAGCTCCGCGACTTCGACCTGTCGGCCAACAACGGCGGCTGGCAGTGGGCCGCTGGCTCCGGCACCGACGCCGCACCTTATTTCCGGGTATTCAACCCCACCGCCCAGGCCGCCAAATTCGATCCCAAAGGCGTTTACATCCGCCGCTGGGTGCCCGAATACAACAGCCCGCCCGGCGCACCGGTAACGTACCCCGCCCCCATGATCGACCACGCCTTCGCCCGGCAGCGCGTGGTGGAGATATACAAGGCAGGATTGGCTAAAAATGACTAATGAACAATGGATCTGCTACACCACGATCAGGTACGAGGCAGAGCCATTATTCATTAATCATTGTACATTATTCATTAACTCATGCAACGTTCCTAAATCATCCTACGTCTTTACCCCGATTGATGACCTAAACCCGGTTGCTCACGCGCCGGCGGCCTGTACCTGTTGGCGACGTACCCAAACCCCGCCCTGATCTCTGACCTGGTTGATCGCTCGAAAACGGGCGACCGACGAGCGCAGTATGAGTTGTATAATCGCTATGCCAAAGCGATGTACAATGTCTGTTTGCGGATTGTAGGGCATGATGCCGAGGCCGAAGATGTGTTGCAGGAAGCCTTCCTCGACGCATTCAGCAACCTGAACAAGTTTCGCGCTGAAAGCACCTTTGGCGCGTGGCTGAAGCAGATTGTAGTGAACCGGGCCATTGGTCATTTGCGGAGTCGGCGGCTGGCCCTGGTCAGCACCGACGAACTGGGCGACGGATTCGACGCTCCCGACGATACCGGCGGGGGAATCGATGAAGAAAGCCTGAACTGGGACGTGGAGCGGGTACGTCGCGCCATCCAGAAATTGCCCGAAGGATACCGCGTGGTGCTGACGCTGCATTTGTTTGAGGGCTATGACCATGAAGAAATCGGCCAGGTGTTATGCATCGGGGAATCAACCTCCCGCTCGCAATACCTCCGGGCCAAACGTAAATTGATTGAACACTTACAGTAACCTGAGGCTCCAGCTTCGGGAGAAAACCACATCTCTCTCCCGAAGCTGGAGCCTCAGGTAACCAGTACCTATGAACCTCGAAAAATTCATCCGCGATAACCGCGACGCTTTTGAGCAGGCCGGGCCCTCGGCTGGTTTGTGGGAGCGTATTGCCGATCAGCTACCCGATGAGCCCGCCGCCAAACCGGTAGAGCCATTTAAAACGGTCCACCGGCAACGTACCCGGTATGGAGGTACCTGGACCCGCTCGTACTGGACCTGGGCGGCCTCCATTGCCCTGTTGTTACTGGCAGGCGGCCTGTGGTGGGCCAACGATCGCTACCGCCCAACGGCCCAGCCCGACGTGGTGGCGTTTAGCCCAACCTATGCCCGGGAAGTGGCGCAGTATGCCAGCCTGATCGATAGCAAGCGCGCCGAATTAAAGCAGCTGACTGAAAGTAACCCCGATCTGTACGGCGAGTTCGCGCAGGACCTGAACCGACTGGAAGCCAGCTATAAAGGCCTGAAAAAAGAGTTGCCCAATACCCCAAATCAGGAGGTGCTGATTCAGGCCATGATTCAGAACCTACAGCTTCAGATCGACCTTCTGAACGAACAATTGCGTGTTATTCAGCGCATTAAACAACAAACATCACATGAGCCTGTTTAATCCATACCTCGTCATTGCGGCCTGCCTGCTGACAGCCCGCGCCCTGGCCCAATCGCCCGACGAGCAACTTAAATCTGTGGCGAAAGCGGCTCCGGAACAACTCGTTATCTTGTCGCCGCAAGCTCTGATGGATTTCCAGGAGTTGAGCGACGACCGCACCGAAGTGAACCGGACCATTGTAAAATCCTTTACCGTCGACGCTAAAAACGCGCTGTCGATCGATAACCGCTTTGGCGACGTGATTGTCTCGCTCTGGGATCGTAATGAAATGCGCGTCGAAATTGCCATCCGGTCATCGTCAGAAAATGCCGACCGCGCCCGGCAGGCCCTCAATGCCGTGAGCCTCGACGAACGGCGTGATGGGGATACATACCTGTTTAAAACCGTGATTGCATCGGAGTTCGAAGGCGGCTGGAAGAAAGGCGACCGGCGTAATTTTCTGCGGGTCGACTACCGGATTTCAATGCCCAAAGCCAATAAACTCGCCATCAAGAATAGCTTCGGCAACACCACCATTCCCGATTTCTGGGCCCCGCTTTCCGTCGAATCGAGTTTTGGTAATGTATATGGTGCGGCGTTGAATAACCTCACGACCAAAATCAAAGCCTCGTATGGCAACGTTTCCATCCGCGATTTGCAGCATGGCAATGTAGTGATGTCGTTCGGCGACCTCGACATCAACTCAGGTAATGTGCTTTCCATTCAGCAGACGTATGGCAAGCTGAACCTCGGAGAAACCAACAAGCTGGATGTGCGTACCAGCTACACCGATGCCCTGATCGGGTCGGTGCGGCAGTCGGGAAAGTTCCGCATGAACTACGCCCGCCAATTCCGGCTCGAACGCATTGGTGCGTCGGCCGATAAGATTGATGTTGAGGCGAGCTATTCCACCATAGCCCTGCCTGTGCAGTCGACGCCCAACTGCGATTTCGATGTCACTGTCTCGCACGGCGGCTTCAGCTACCCCACTCTGCCCAACCTGCAACTGCTGTCTCAGCCAGGCACACCACCCAACTCACCAACGGGCGTCAGCGTAACGGCACCCGCCCGCCCGGCCCGGGTACGTCAGTATGTGGGGAAAGTAGGAACTGGAGAGGGGCCGAGCATTAAAGTAGTAGCGACCTATGGCGATGTGCGCTTCAATAAATAGTTTGTCTTTAGGGATGAACGGATAGGGTTTAGCGTTGGGTCAATTTATCTTTGTGGCGAAGGAAGGCTGTGTGTCTAATTGGTTATTTCCCTGTTTTGTTGTTGCCTTCTGACTACATAAACAGACGAACGAACCCATAGACAAGCAGCCTTCGTACCGTTTACATGACCCAATCACGTGGCTTTAATTAAATCGATCTCGGGCATCCGGGGAACCATCGGCGGGCGTTCAGGCGAAGGCCTTACTCCGCTCGATGTAGTGAAATTTACGGCGGCTTTCGGCCAGTGGCTTCTGTCACGTCAGGCTGATAAAAAGGGGCCGCATACGGTAGTTATTGGCCGCGATGGGCGGCTATCAGGACCAATGGTGTCGCAGTTAGTGGCGGCTACCTTGCAGGGCCTGGGCATCGACGTGCTCGATCTTGGCCTGTCGACCACCCCAACCGTTGAACTGGCCGTTCCCGGTTCAAACGCCATCGGTGGGATTATTCTGACTGCCAGCCATAATCCCGTTCAGTGGAATGCCCTGAAACTCCTGAACGAAACCGGCGAGTTTATTTCCGGCGATGACGGCAGTGCCGTACTCGCGCTGGCCGACACGGAAGCATTTGTGTTTGCCGACGTGAAAAAACTGGGGCAATACCGGACCGATGATACATGGCTTCAGAAACACGTCGACGCCGTACTGGCCTTACCGCTGGTTGACCGGGAGGCCATTGCCAAGCGTAATTTCAAAGTAGTAGTCGATGCCGTGAATTCTACCGGCGGACTGGCTGTACCCATGTTGCTGGAAGCGCTGGGTGTTGAACAGGTAACCAAGCTACACTGCGAGCCAACCGGGTATTTTGCCCATAATCCCGAGCCACTTCCCGAAAACCTCACCGATATTATCAACGTCTTCAAGCGCGACAACCATGATCTGGGTATCGTGGTCGACCCCGACGTTGACCGGCTGGCGCTGATCTGCGAAGATGGCTCTCCGTTTGGCGAAGAATACACGCTGGTGGCTGTGGCCGATTACGTGCTGAAAAACAGCCCCGAAGGATCGTCGAAAAATACAGTGTCCAACTTGTCTAGCACCGTGGCGCTGCGCGATGTAACCCAGAAACAGGGCGGTCAGCATTTTGCATCGGCGGTAGGCGAAGTGAACGTGGTCGACATGATGAAGGTCAAGGGCGCGCTCATCGGTGGCGAAGGAAACGGTGGCATCATCTTCCCCGAACTGCACTACGGCCGCGATGCGCTGGTTGGTATTGCACTGTTCCTGAGTCACCTGGCCCGCTTCGGTAAGTCAGCCTCAATGCTCCGCCGGACGTACCCAAGCTATTACATCTCAAAGAATAAAATTGAACTGACGCCCGACATCGACGTCGATGCCGTGCTGGAACGGATCCGGGCCAAGTATGCCAAAAACCCCGTCAACACGATAGACGGTGTGAAGATCGAGTTCGATAAAGAGTGGGTACACCTGCGTAAATCGAACACCGAGCCGATCATCCGAATCTATTCGGAGTCAGATACACTCTCAACGGCCGATTACCTGGCCAATAAGATCATTTCCGACATTCGTGAGGTAATTGCCGACACGCTGTAAGTAAGTAGCAACGACTTTTGCAGGATCACCCTGCTATCAGACCAGAACGTACCCATACGTTCTGGTTTTTTTATGCCCATTACTCTGGCCTGGGCGGCGTTGAGAGCAGCGTATAAATTTTTCCAATAAACCTGAAGATGAACCAGATTGCCACCAGCCCGATGACAAAGACAAACGATTCATAATTCAGAATATCCTGAAGCGGGTTCTTCGCCGTAGCCCGGGTGCTCAGTTGCAGCACAACAATGACCGAGACCACATACATGACTGCCAGTGAGAAAAGTAACCCAATAAAGTTGAGTGCGATCTGCAGCACCCATTTTCTGACATGATTTGGCATAGGCTGTGAAACTACAAAAAGTCGGGTACCCGCCACGCGCCAATAGCCTGTAAACAACCGGTTTTTGCCATTTTTCAGGCAATTAGCCTGTCTGGTGCTTTATCAACCCACTGTAGTCTACTTAAGTTATATATATCATATACTATAATTTATTTACAAATAACGAATTACTTAAGCCAATAAGTATATAAATAGCGACTTGTAACTATCACTATACATATGCTTATGACTCGTTTTTATTCAGTACAGTTCATGCGGGGAACCCTCCTCTTTTTATTGATTAGTATTCGTCTTTTAGGCCAGGATATGCAACCTCCTACCTGGACCTCGACGCTGGAAGGGGATGTAAAATGGATGAAGCAAACCTCAACTGGTTTACTGATCGCCTACAGCGGCAAAGGCCTGTTCGGGATCGACCCCGCCACGCGCAGGATTGTGTGGCAGACCAAATGGGATGCTTCCGTGAGCGATCTGCTGGCCAACACCCCACTGACAGCCGACGGCTTTCAGGAGATCGACGGGTCACCTTATGCCCGGCTGCAGGAAGATTCAGACAAGTTTCTGGCCAAATCGCACACGTCCATCATCGACTTCACAACGGGCCGCGAGGTGTTCAGCAGCAAGGGGAAGCCAATGAAGATTTTCGACAACTACCCCATGTTCAGCATTGGCGCCATGCTACTGCAAATTCGGGAGACAAAAAAAGACTACCTCACCCTGCTGGATATAGCTACGGGTCAGGAACGGTGGCGCATTGAGCTGCAAGGCCTGAAACATGGCATGATGGGCAGCATGGTGGGTTCCATAAAGAAAAAGTCGGGCCTAAGCCAGCATCCTCCTGTGCCGGTGCTCGACAAGGAAGGCAACATTTTGTACCCACAGGGCGAAACCCTTAGCCGGCTCAACGGTAAGACTGGCGCAACGCTCTGGACGGCCAAATTTGATGAGCGCGTGGGTTGTCTTGAGTTTTCAGAAAAGGGAGACGTGGTGTATGCCGGCGCTGGCAAATACATCATGGGCCACTCGCTGAGTACTGGCGCAGCCACCTGGAAAGACCCTTATAAAGTACCGGGTAAGTTCAACTATTTTGTACCGCTAAGCAACAACTCACTGCTGGTGGTTACGGAAAGCGGCATCACCCGAATTGACGAAACCTCGGGCAAATCGGTTTGGAAGAAACCAGACTACGTTGACCTTCCCTTGCAGACAGTCGAGTTTTTGCCAACGGGCATGCTGGTCCTGTCGAGCAGTGACAAAGAATCCCAGTTTGATTTCATCGATTACAATGGCAAAGATCTATGGAAGCGTTCGTACAAAACGGATAAGCCGGTAACCACCTACGAACTAACCGAAAAGGGGCTGCTGTTTGCCAACGCCGAAGAAGCCAACGTAATTGACTGGACCGATGGCCGTGACGACATCTGGAAGCGCCGGATTAAACTGCGCGGTACGCCCGTGGTCTCAATGGATCGGGAGCACAGCGCTATGCTGATTTACAGCAACGACAAGCTATATACGGTCAATCTCAATGACTTGTCGAACAAGCTGCTGGCCGAAGACATCAAGTTTCGGGGTAATAATGAGGACGTTGAACTGATCGAAACGCGTAAAGACGGGTACCTGCTCAGTTCAAACCAGAACGTCTGGTTTGTGAGCTTCGATGGCAAAACCAAATTCAACAAATTCTACCGCGAAGTGGGTGCCGGCAAACGGGCGCTAGCCATACTGGGTCAGGCGGCCTCGACCTACGGTACCGTAGCCGGTGCGGTGAATATGAGCACCCAATTAGGATCGGGCGTCATGAATACGTTCGGCGGCGAAAAGGGAGCGGCTGATGCTAATTTCCGTTCAGCCAGCAACAATATATACCTGATGCAGGGAAGTACAGAGGCCAATACAGCGTTCACTACTATGCTGAACGAACGGCACAAGGCTTCCTTTGGCACTCACAATGCCGTGTTTATTATGACCGGCGTAGAAGAGGGTGGCGTGAAGCGGACCGGTCTGATGAAGGTCGATAAAGACACCGGGGCCGAACTGGTTAAAATTATGCTGAAAGATCAGGCACCCGTTTACGTGGTCGACGATGTAGCCAATTCGCTGTACGTCATCGTAGATGGTAACAAGTTCTACAGCTATCAGTTGTAATCGGCTGCTCCATCAGAAGTAATTGGCCGAACATTCGGGCCCGGTATTGGTTCGTTGAGTACACAATCAAATACTCAACGAACCAATACCATCATGGCTCAGGCATATCCGCAGACTGTCCTGCAAAACACGCTCCAGGCACTTTCAAACACCGACGCGCCACCGGCGAACGGCATTGACTTAATTAAAGAGTGGCAATCGACCCTCAAAAACACCACGGGTGCCGGGGAAGTACACCAACAGCTCACCGATCTGTACGACGAGTTGCTGAATCCTACTCCTGACAGCCAACGGGTGAAACAACTCCTGAACTCACTGGCCGCCCATACCCAGTTGCTGGCCCGCAGCGCCGACAAGGAAGTTAGCGATAACTTGGGTACACTGGCCGATTCGCTCCGATCACTGGCGAACGATTTAACGCCTATTGGCGACGATGACCAGTTGGCCGCCAATCAGGACGATGACCTAACGATTTACGACCTGCAAAATCCGGGCGATCGGGCGTCGAAGATGTTCATCAACACACTCGATACGCTGGCTGAAGGTCCGGCAATTGCCACGCCTGAACTGGGCTCGACCCTAATCGGCAACTGGATCACTGTTGTCCGTTCCGACGTTAGCACGCAGTGGATAGAGGCTCCTTTGACCCAACTTCGCGATGCCGTCACCACGGGCGATATGCGCAACACCGAACGGCTCCTTCGCGATCTGGCCGGCACTGCCCAAGAATACGCCAACAGCAATCCGGAAGGCCCATTCAGCAAACACCTGACCAACCTCGCCACGGCTCTTATCAGCTTTGCAGGTCCACTTTCTTAGCACCTGTGAGGCGTTTCCTGCTTCAAGGCAGTGACCTTGCTTCGCCATAGTATTAACACATTACTGAACAGCTCTGCCAACGTATCGATCAGGTACGTTGGCAGGGCTGTTCTGATTTCTTAGCGACCGTACCTCGCTCTTTAGCACCCATTCCCTAATTTGCTGACTCGAACGTACCTGACTCCTGCCATGATGTCTTGCCGCCCTACTCTGCCGCTGCTGACTTTTCTGCTTAGTATCTGTTTGCTGGCGCCCGCCTGTCGATCAGTAACAGCAACTAACCGGCCTGGAAAACCAGCCGACTCCATCGTTACCGGTGCCAACAGAACCGATCAGTATGTACCCTATTTACAGGGCAAACGGGTGGGCATGGTGGTCAATCAGACGTCGATTATCGGCAACAAGCCCAGTGTCGACAGTTTATTAAATCGGGGCGTAAAGATTGTACGGATTTTTGGACCTGAACACGGGTTTCGGGGTAACGCCAGCAACGGGGCTAAAGTAGCCGACGAAGTTGACGCCAAAACCGGGGTGCCGGTCATTTCGCTATATGGCAAAAATAATAAGCCTACCGCCGCCCAGCTAGCCGACATCGACGTGCTGGTTTTCGATATTCAGGACGTAGGCTGCCGCTTTTATACGTACATCAACACGTTGACGCACGTCATGGAGGCTTGTGCAGCAAACAACAAAGAGTTGATGATTCTGGATCGGCCCAACCCCAACGGGTACGTTGTTGACGGTCCTATGCTGGACGATCACCTGCACTCGGGCATCGGCATGCACCCTATTCCGATCACCCACGGCATGACAATGGCTGAGTTTGCACAAATGGCGAATGGCGAAGGCTGGTTACCCAATAAGGCCCAGTGTAAACTGCGCGTTGTGAAGCTGGCCAACTACGATCACGATAAACCGTATACGCTGCCTGTACTACCGTCGCCGAATCTCAACACCCAGCAGTCTATCTTGCTATACCCCAGCATTTGTTTGTTCGAAGGGACTATTGTCAGTCAGGGGCGCGGTACGTACATGCCCTTCACCGTGTTGGGTGCGCCTACGCTGAAAGGTAAATATGCGTTTTCGTTCAAGCCCGTCAGCCTGAAAGGCATGAGCGAAACACCCCTGCATCAGGACACGGAATGCTACGGCCTTGATCTGCGCAAGTACGATACAAACAAGCTCCGTAAGTCGAAACAGATTAACCTGGGCTGGCTTATCGAGATGTATAAAGCCTATCCCGATAAAGATCGCTTTTTCGACCGCAGCCAGAGCAAGCAAATGGGCGACATCAACAAGCTGGCAGGTACCGAAAACCTAAAAAAACAGATCATCGCCGGCACCCCCGAAGCCAATATCCGCAAAAGCTGGGAGCCGGGTCTATCGAACTATAAAAAGATGCGAAAACAGTATTTGTTGTATCCGTAAGGGTTAATGTATAGTGCATAATGAATAATGGCTCTGCCGAAGTACCAGATGGTGCCTCAGCGGAGCCATTACTCATTACGCACTATACATACATTATCCTTTCCACCTGACGAAGGCTTCCATGGCCTCATACTCGGCCAGACCGAGGCGGTTGTAGAGGCCAGCGGTAGCCCGGTTGCGCTCTTCGGCTCGTTGCCAGAACTCCCGCGAATCGGTGCCCTGATACACCACTCCGTCTTTTTGCGACTGGTGCTTAAAGATACCAAGCCGTTTTCTGGTCACCTGATCGGGCGACATCGGCACGGCCATTTCGATTTCGTGGATATCCCACTCCGCCCAGGCACCGCGGTAAAGCCACACCCAGCAGTCTTTCATGAAATTCTTGTGCGACAGGCGTTTCACCGCTTCCAACACGGCATCCAGACAGACCTTGTGGGTTCCGTGCGGATCGGCCAGATCACCGGCCGCGTAGATCTGATGCGGCTTGATTTTCTCGATCAGGTCCATCGTGATTTTGATGTCTTCTTCGCTGAGCGGCTTCTTCTCGACCTTGCCCGTCTCGTAGAACGGCAGGTTCATAAAGTGCGCATTCTCAACGGGAACACCCACAAACCGACACGTCGATTTGGCTTCACCCATCCGAATCAGCCCCTTCACATAACGTACCTCGGCAATGTCCATCTCCGAGTCTTTTTTGCTGCGCAATGAAGCGGCTGCCTCCTGGAAAATGCGGGTCGCTTCGGGGCTTTTTATCCCGAATTTCGAGTTGAAATCGACCACGTAATCGGCAAAGCGCAGGGCTTCGTCGTCGGCTACGGCAATGTTGCCCGACGTCTGGTACCCCACGTGTACTTCGTGACCCTGATCCACTAATCGCTGGAAGGTGCCCCCCATCGAAATAATGTCATCATCAGGGTGCGGGCTGAACAGCAGTACGCGCTTCTCAGCGGGCAGCGCACGTTCGGGACGGTTGGTATCGTCGGCGTTGGGTTTGCCACCAGGCCAGCCCGTAATGGTGTGCTGTAGCTGGTTGAATACGTCGATATTGATATCATAAGCCTGCCCATACTGCGCCAGCAGGTCACTCACACCATTGTCGTTGTAATCGCGGTCGGTTAGTTTCAGAATCGGTTTTTGCAGGGTCAGCGACAGGTACGTTACCGCTTTCTTCTTCATGGGATTATCCCACACTACCGAGTCGACGAGCCAGGGCGTTTTCATCCGCGTGAGCTCCGAAGCCGCCGCCGTGTCGATCACGAATAGCGCATTGGGATGCGTTTGCAGGTACGACGCCGGGTTTGTTTCCGTTACCGTTCCTTCCACAGCGCCCCGAATAACGGGCGCCTTCCGCTCGCCCCAGGCCAGCAGCACAACCCGTTTGGCACCCAGGATACTGGCAATACCCATTGTGATGGCTTTGCGCGGAGTACGCGACAAGCCGCCGAAATCGACAGAAGCTGCCGCCCGCGTCGAATGGTCAAGCATCATCAGGCGGGTATGCGAATTGATCAGTGAGCCAGGTTCATTGAACCCAATGTGGCCGTTCCCACCAATACCAAGCAGTTGAAAATCCAGCCCCCCAGCCTCGGCAATCTGTTGATCATACTGTTTGGCAAACTCGGCTACTTTATCGGGCCGCAATGTACCATCGGGTACATAGTAATTGCCCTGAGGAATGTCGACATGGTCGAACAGTTGCTCACGCATGAAGCGCCAGTAGCTTTGTAGCGAATCGGGCTCCATAGGAAAATATTCGTCGAGGTTGAAGGACACGACATTACGGAAGCTCAACCCCTCTTCCCGGTGCATCCGAATCAGCTCGGCATAAACTGTTTTGGGCGACGAACCCGTTGCCAACCCCAAGATACAGGGTTTATCTTCATTTTGTCTCTGACGGATCAGGTCAGCAATTTCATGCGCTACGGCCCGAGAAGCAGCCTTCGCATCGGCATAAATGTGGGTGGGTATTTTCTCGTAGGTAATGGCTGAATGAACAGGGCCACTAAACGCGGCGTCAGGTAAGACAGGTTCTGCAAGCATACGTTGACCAGCAATTTGGATGGAGCAGCAAAGGTAAGAAAACAGTTATCAGGGAACAGTCATCAATGATCAATTATCAATGTCTTCGCTAACTGATACGGCTTCGCGAAGCCATTGACGGGTAAGTACGACTCCCAGATCAGTAATCGTACATCACTGTTTACGAGCCAGTTGATCAGCTGCAAAGGCCAGCTCAAGGGAGGTGAGGCCGTTTTCTTCTGCGATAATCCGGTGTACGTCGGGCTGCGCAATTGCCGCTGCCTGATCGCGGAACATGAGGCGCAGTAACTCGCTGTAGCGATGCTGTTTCTCTACTTCGAATCCGAATTTCAGCTCAATTTGCTGGTAGGCACTAAACGTTTTGTGTCGCCCGCCAATCGGTTTAGACGGATCGATATTGGCCGTTACGTTGAGTTGTGCACCGGGGAAGAGATCCATCAGCGCCTTTGTGGTGGCTTCATCAGCTACGCAGCGCAGCACCATTCGGGTGGGTACCCATTCGTGCAGCGTGATGTCGCCCCGCTCAAAAACGAGCCGCATTTCCTGCCGGTCCATACGGCCGGTTTGGGTAAAGCCGTGGTAAAAATTAACGTATTGGTGTCCTTTTTCGGCCGTGCCATAGCGTACTGTGGCCTGCACCTGGTCTTCGACGTCGTCGCTGTTTGGCCGTTTCGAGAGTTGCGCGGCTACCACCTCCCCTTCGCCAAACCAGCCGGCAAAGAGATCGAAGAAGTGAACGGCGTGCTCAATGAAAATACCGCCCGATTTGGTACGGTCCCAGAACCAGTGCTGCGGGCTAAGTCCTTCGTCACCGGCGTAGTTTTCGAAGTAGCCGTGCAGGAAATCGCCGAGCAGATTCGCTTCGACCAGGTGTTTTACCCGAGCAAACAGCGGGTTATAGCGTTGCATCAGGTTGGTCACCATCAACAGGCCTTTCTCTTTTGCCTTGGCCAGCATCTGACGCCCCTCTTCCGGGTTCATCGCCAATGGTTTCTCGCAGATTACATGCTTGCCGGCTTCCAGCGCCAGCATAGCCTGTTCAAAATGCAGAAACGGTGGCGTGGCAATGTAAACGATGTCAACGTCGGGGTGTTGCACCAGTTCGTCGAGCGTGGCAAGTTGCTCGGCTCCGAACCGTTCGGCGGTGCGGACCGCTTCTTCGCGTTTCGATCCGGCAATGGCTACCAGCCGGGTATTGGGATGTTGCAAAAATTGCTGAACGGCAAACAGGCCAAACCCGCCCATTCCGATCACGCCGATTCCAAGTTGTTTCATAACAGACAGATTGTACGCCTCTACGGAGTCACCTCTGTTTAACCCGGAATGGTGAAAGGAGTTTTAAGTTTTAGTCTTCTGTCTCCGGTTCTCTGTTGCGCTGCCAGGCAACGTACCTAACGATACTAAGCGACGCAACAGGGAATCAGAAACAGAAGACTAAAAAATCATCGCCGGTTTTGGGCGTGGAATATGTCCGTGACGGTCGTGGCGAAGCAGCATTTCGAAGAGCTTGACCGTAGCGGCAGCGTCACCATAAGCCCGGTGCCGCCCCTGAAGCGGAATATCGAGCGATCGGCAAAGTTTACCCAGACTGTATGACGGGTGGCCCGGCAGGATTTTCCGGCTTAAACGCACCGTGCAGAGCGTTCGGCGCAGGAATTCCCGATCGACCCAGTTCATCTCTTTTTGCAAAAATCCGAAATCGAACAACACGTTGTGCGCCACAAAAATGGCACCTTCGGTGATTTCGTGCACCCGGTCGGCTACCTGATCGAACGTTGGAGCGTTGGCCACCATGTCGTCGGTAATGCGGGTTAACTGGCTAATAAAAGGCGGAATGGGATGGCCTGGGTTGAGCAGCGTCTGATATTCGTCGACGATTTGGTGCCCGTCGTGACGAATCAGGGCGATTTCAGTTAGGCGGGAGGGGCCTTTTACGCCCCCGGTCGTTTCAACGTCGACGATACAATACACGTAAAAGAGGCGTGGTTGCTAACAGGCCACCAGCAGGCCGAATGGTTTATTAAAGATACACTCTAAGGGGCAATTCAACAAACGATAATACTGACCGGGCATTCGTCATAGCCATTACCTTTGCGGTTATGACACGCTACGGACTCATCGGGCATCCGCTCACTCATTCGTTTTCTCAGACCTACTTTACCGAGAAGTTTGCCCGCGAAGGTATTACAAATGCCCGCTACGATTTGTTCGATATGCCTGATGTTCAGACGGCCTTACCCGAATTACTTGCCCTTCCGGGGTTGCGCGGTCTGAACGTAACCATTCCCCACAAGACAAACGTACTGCCCTTTCTCGACCGGCTCGACGCCTCAGCCGAGAAGGTTGGCGCGGTAAATGTGATCCGTCTGGAAGCCGATGGCACAAAAACCGGCTTCAATTCCGATTATTATGGCTTTCGGCAGTCACTGACCGAGTGGGTGGGCGATACCGTCCGTGAACAGTCCGACGACCCGGATATCCTGTCGATTTTGCCTGCCAACGCGCTGGTATTAGGCACGGGCGGGGCATCTAAAGCCGTAGTAGCCGCCCTGCACGATCTGGATATCGAGTACAAAATGGTGTCGCGAAGCCCGTCGGCCAACGGCCTGACCTATGCCGACGTACCTAACGTTATCGCTGACTATCAACTCATTGTTAACTGCTCTCCGGTGGGTACGTACCCCAAAGCAGACGCGGCTCCCGACTTGCCGTACGAGCAACTGAATTCGCAACACTGGCTCTATGACCTGGTGTACAATCCAGCCGAAACCGAATTCATGCGTCGCGGAAAAGAACAGGGTGCCGCCGTTATGAATGGCTATCAGATGCTCGTCCTGCAAGCCGAAAAAGCCTGGTCGATCTGGCAGTAGAGAGTTTACCGTTTGCGGTTTGGTGTTTGACGTTGCGTTGCCAATGCACGTAATAGCAGGCAGGCAGCGCAACGTCAAACACCAAACCACAAACGTCAAAAAATGTCCCTCTTTGTATTCGCTACCATTACCGCCAAGCCGGGCTTAGGTGCTGAGTTGAAAGCCGCTTTTCTTGACCTGATTCCGCAGGTACGTGCCGAAGCCGCCTGTCAGTTATACGAACTCTATGAAAGCGCCGAGCATACCGACCAGTTTATTATGCACGAACGCTGGGACGACGAGGCCGGTCTGGCCACCCACGCTGCGATGCCGCACATGGATGCGTTTAAGCAGCAGTTTGGCAGCCTCATGGCTGGCCCGGCCGAATTGACTACTGTTCAACAATAAGGTAGCCAGTCAACTTATGCTCTTCATCAACGCCACCGTTTTCACCGGTGATACCTTTCTACCACATACCTGCGTTCAGGTTGAGAATGGCCAGATTACAGCGATCGGACCTGATTTGCCGGTAAACGCCGGCGATTCTGTCATCGATTTGCAGGGTGATTATCTGGTACCGGGTCTGATTGACCTGCAACTCTATGGCGGTTCCACGGAGTTTCTCAACGCGTCTCTAACCCCCGAAACGGTTCGGCATATCTGGAAAAGCCACGCGCTGAACGGCACCACAACCCTGCTGCCAACGCTGCACTCAACCCACTTCGACGAAATGCGGGAGGCCGTTGATGCGGTGCGGACCGTGCGCGATGAGATGCCTTTAAACGTACCCGGTATTCACCTCGAAGGGCCGTACTTCAACCCCGTAAAACGCGGTGCCCACCGGGATAAGTACGTGCGTGTGCCGGCAGACGGTGAACTGGAGCAGCTCTTCAGCACCCATGCCGACGCCATCAGCATCCTGACGTTGGCGCCTGAGATTCTGTCAGACGCGCAATTGTCGCTGCTGTATTGCCTGGCGAAAGCGTCAGGTACGTTGTTGTCGCTGGGGCATAGCAACGCTACGTACCAGCAGGCTACCAGCGCCTTTGGCGACGGTTCGGCTACTGACCGGTTTTTGCTGGCAACGCATCTGTACAACGCCATGCGGGCTTTTGAAAGCCGCGAACCGGGCACGGTAGGTGCGATTTTCGACCACCCTTCGGTGATCAGCAGCATTGTGGCCGATGGCTACCACTGCGCCCCTGCAGCGATCCGGCTGGCCCACCGTGTGTTAGGCCCTGACCGCTTATTCCTGATTTCCGACGCGCTGTTTGCCAACCCGCCCCGTCCCGCATTTACGCTCGAGACGTTTATCGTTCACTTCGAACCAGGCACGGGCGCGTCCGATTCACCAGCCCACGGCCGATACGTTAATGAACAGGGTACGCTGGCGGGTACTGCCATTACCGTGCTCGACTGCGTTCGGTATTGCGTGCAGCAGGTAGGCCTGCCCCTGACCGACGCGCTGCGCATGGCCACCCTGACGCCAGCTACCGTTGTGGGCCTTGCCGACAAGATTGGGCGCGTTGCCACCGGGTACGTTGCCAATCTCGTCAGGCTCGATCAGGAATTGGTGAAGCAGGGCGTTTGGGTAAATGGCGAAGTATTGGTGTAGTGCCGAAGTTGGAGCCGCTGCGGCGGTTCGTTTCGGTGCTACGGTTTCATCTCCGATACACCAGCAGCGTATCACCATCAACCTGCTGTTGCTCGATTAGTTGACCACGTACCTGCGGCGCACGAATGCCAGCCTGTAGCGAAGCAGGGCTGCGAAACAACCGGATTTCATCCCATAAGTCAGCATCCAGAAATGATGTTAACGTTTGCGCACCGCCTTCGACCAGCACCGACTGGATACGTTGCTGGTGCAGATCGGCCATGATATCGGCCAGCGAGTCGGCGGGCACGTAACTGATTGCAGGCTGATCGGTCGGCGGGGTCAGGCCTGGAGTATGGTACACGCGCGTCGGTTGAGAGCCATCGAACAGATGCAGGTAGGGCGGTAACGCTAATGAGCGGTCGAGCACGATCCGGATGGGTGACTTGCTAGGCCAATGACGGACATTCAAACGGGGATTGTCGTTTAGGGCGGTGGTGGTCCCTACCAGAATCGCATCTTCTTCGCTCCGCCACCGATGCACCAGCCGACCTGCCAATGGGCCACTGATCGCAACAGGCGTGGCCCCTACCCCACCCATAAAGCCGTCAGCAGTTTCGGCCCATTTCAGGATGATATACGGTCTTTTTTGCTCAAAAAACGTAAAAAAACGGGCGTTCAACGCACGGCCTTCGTCGGCAAGCAGCCCGGTAATCACCTCGATGCCGGCCGCTCGAAGTTTGGCAAAACCGCGTCCCGATACCAGTGGATTCGGATCGTCGTTGCAGCAGATCACCCGGCCTAGTTGCTTAGCAATCAGCAAGTCAGCACAAGGCGGCGTTTTGCCATAGTGCGAGCAGGGCTCCAGCGTGACATAGGCGGTTGCTTCCGGCAGCAGGGCCTCATCCGCCAGTGATACGGCCCGAACGGCGTTCACCTCGGCATGTGGGCCACCGTACTGCTGGTGCCAGCCTTCGCCCAGTATTCGGCCCGTGGGCGCATTGCCCAGGTCATGCACGATAATACACCCTACCATTGGGTTGGGGCTAGCTGTTGCCCGGCCGTGTTGAGCCAGTTCGAGCGCACGACGCATGAAAAGTGGTTGTAGAGACATGGTTGGAAAGGTACGAATTGGCAGTAAGAGTAACCAAACGGCAATACAGGCAGTTATTCAACTACATAGTTGTACCACGGACTAAAGTCCGTTTTTTATATTTCCCAAAACGGACTTTAGTCCGTAGTAGACAATAATCGCTCAACAAATGATCGCTTTACGAATTCCCAGCTTACTGCTGGCCGGCAGCCTGTTAGTGGCTGGCTGCGCCGATAAAAAGAAAGGTGAAGGCCAGGCCGCACAGGTCGAAACCGCCATTGGCCCGCTAGATCTGCCGGCCCCTTACGCCAGTAAATCGGCGGTAAAATTCAGCAAGGTAATCGGCTGGGCCAACGGGCAGATGCCGACCGCACCCGATGGCTTTGTGGTTACCGAGTACGCCCGCGACCTGATTAATCCACGCTGGGTGTATGTAGCCCAAAACGGTGATGTCTTCGTGTCAGAATCGAACACGGAAAAGAAAGGCGTCAAAAAAGCGGTTGCTGACGTAAACGGGCAGGCCGACTCTCAGCGGTTCGACGAAAGCGCCAACCGCGTTACGCTGCTGCGCGATACCAACGGCGATGGTAAACCTGATCAACGGTCTGTCTTTCTAACGGGTTTAAACCAGCCCTTCGGTATGCTGGTGATGGGCGATTTCTTCTACGTGGCCAACACCGACGCCCTCTTGCGTTTCCCGTACAAAGCAGGCACCACAAAGCTGACAAGCAAGCCTGATACCATTCTGAAATTGCCCGCTGGTGGCTATAATAACCACTGGACGCGGAACCTGCTGGCTGGCCCCGACGGTAAGAAAATTTATATCTCCGTAGGATCGGGTAGCAACGTGGGCGAAAACGGAATGGAAAATGAAGTTCGCCGGGCCAACATTCTGGAGATCAACCCCGACGGATCGGGCGAGCGCATCTACGCCAGTGGCCTACGGAACCCCGTCGGTATTGACTGGCAACCGGGCACCAATAAGCTGTACGCCGCGGTGAACGAGCGCGACGAGCTTGGCGACGGCCTTGTGCCCGATTACCTGACCAGTGTGCAGGAAGGTGGTTTCTACGGTTGGCCCTACAGCTATTATGGTCAGATAGAAGACCCGCGCCGCGCCGGAGAGAAGCCTGATCTGGTGAAGAAAGCCATCATGCCCGACGTACCGCTGGGCGCTCATACGGCCTCGCTTGGCCTGGCCTTTTACGACGGAAAGAGCTTCCCGAATAAGTACCAGAATGGAGCATTTATTGGGCAGCATGGCTCCTGGAACCGCTCTGAACTATCGGGGTACAAGGTTGTTTTTGTTCCCTTTACCAATGGCAAACCCGGCAAACCCGAGGATTTCCTGACCGGTTTTATCGCCCCCAATGAAGGGCAAGACGTACACGGCCGCCCCGTAGGTACGTTCACGCTGCCCGACGGCTCGCTGCTCGTCACCGATGATTCAGGCAACCGCATCTGGCGTGTAGCGGCGAAAGAGAAAACAGCCGTTGCTTCGCGTAATTAGGCTGTCATATAGAATTAGTTAGTAGAGGCCTCTCTGTCAGTAAGTAGTTCGCTGCTGACAGAGAGGCCTATTGCATGTATTACCCCGCCCGGCGCTTTTCGTCTTCGGCACCACCGGTACGACGCGTAGGGGCTACTTTATCATTGCCAAACCGGTACGAGAACGACAGCGTCGCTACCCGTGAGTCCTGACGCTGGTAAAACCGCTCTACGTAATTGTCATACGACGACACAGCGTTGACCGTTCGGGTAAAGAAGACATCCGATACATTCAGGCGAAACGTGCCTTTACGCTCCCAAACCGCTTTTTGCAACCCAATTGTGACTTGGCCGTTTGGCTGTACACGCAGAAAGCCATACTGCTCGCCCGACTGGAACGTGCCGTTCAGTTCACCCGACCAGCCGTTGCCAAACGTAAAGGTGTGGTTGCTGCTCAGGTTAAAGGCAGCGCGCCCCCGATTGAGTGCCGTTCCGGCCAGGTTTCCCACAAAGTTGCTGTAGTAAAACACCGCGTTGTTGTATATCTGCCACCAGTTGGCCGGTTGTACCGGAGCCGTGAAGGTCAACGCCACGTAATCCTGCCGGTCGAGGTTAACATTAGTGGATACCACTGTTGAATCAGTTTCGGGCTGCACAACGTTGATCATCGGCGACGAAGTACGTGCGTAACTGATACCCGTACTGTATTTGCCTTTGAAGGTGTGCGTCAGCTCGACGTTGTAACTTGTTTCGGGCCGTAAGTTGGGATTCCCTGCTCCAGACGTAGTTGGATCGATAATAATCCGGAATGGATTCAATTGGTTATAAGCTGGTCGGTTAATACGTCGACTCAACGTTAGGTTCAGGTCATGGTTTTTGTTGAGCGTCTGTTTAATTGCGGCACTTGGAAAGAGTTGCGCGTAATTACGATCGAAACCCATGTCGCCAACTACCTGTCGGCCCTGCGCAATCGTTTGTTCAGCCCTTAGGCCCAATTGCAGATTAGTTTTCGCTAACGTCCGGTTCCAGTTCACGTACCCGGCCAGAATCGTTTCGTCATAATTGAATCGATTTGTTCTGTTTACGTCAATGGTGGTGAGTGACCCTTCCGTGATGCGGAACACAACGTCATTGTCAGACGATACCCGGCTAAACTTCGCTCCTGCTTCAAGCCGGGCCTTGTTCGGTAATGGCTGCACATAATCAGTCTTTATCGACATCAGGCTCAGGTCACCCGCCTGGTCGCCGGTAAGTAGTGTAGCCGACCGCCCCAGTTGCCGGTAAGCGGTAGTCAATTCCTGCACCCGATTCGATTTGTAGCGGGCATAATCAGCGTCAGCGGTTAATTCGGGGCTATCGGGCGAGTCGGCGAAGGTGTGTTTCAGGTTCGCGTTCACTGCCCCATTCGGTAGAGAGGCCTTCCTTACGTTCTGGGCCTGATACGAATCAATCAGCTTGCCTCCAGCGTCGAACAAACTGGTTTCGTTTACCCCCAGCTGACCCGGCGCATGCACCTCCTGACCACTCAACACCAGGCCCAGCACGGTCCGCTTCGACGGCGAAAAGTCAATGCCGGCTCTGGCTGTATTGGCCGTAGAAGCGTTCAACATCCGGTTCGTCTGATCGCTGGTACCCGTCAGCAACGGCTGACTCGTGGGTCCTTTTGCGTAAAAATCGCGGTGAATATCCAGCAGACTGATACCGTTCCGATTGCTGTACGTATACGAACCAAATAGATTTACCGAAGCGCCCGAGGCTAATTTACGCCGATTATTGAGCGTGAATCCCGCTGTGCTTTTCTCGTATTGACTCCGGCCATAGGTCGCCTGCACTGTGCCGTTGGTACCCATACGCTGGTCTTTACGGAGGTTAATGGCAATGATACCGGCCGTACCCTGCGCATCGTATTTGGCAGGAGGATTGGTGATCAACTCAATGCTTTTCAGTTGATCAGCGGGTAACGAACGCAGGTAATCGGCCAGTTCGGTACCGCTCATGGGCTGGCGGCGGCCATCGATGAGTACCAGCACGTTTTGCCGCCCGCGCAAGGCCAGGTTATCGTTGTTGTCGACGGTAACGCCCGGCGAGCGGGCCAGAATGTCGAGCGAGGTATTGCCAGCCGCCAGCGGGCTGCCTTCTACATTCACCACCGTCCGGTCGGCCAGTCGTTCGTAGAGCGGTTTCTGGCCAACCACTTTCACTTCGTTCAGCGTGGTAGCCTGACTGGGCTTCAGGGTCAACTCAGGTAGCGTAATGCCCTCGGCAGCCACCGTCACCACCTCAGACCAGGTACGTTCATAGCCAACCTGCGAGGCCGACACCCGGTAGCGTCCCGGTGCTGGCATGGTAAACTGGTAGAGGCCGTTACCATCCGAAAATTCGGCTTTAACTACGACCGAGTCGGCCGCCCGGTGCAGCGTTACGGTAGCTACCTCGATGGTTTTTCCATCTGCGGCCCGGACAGTACCCTGAAGACGGGCCGATTGCCCGTAACTGACCAAACTCAGCGCAGTCAGCATCAGCATGTGTACAAGAGCAAGAAAAGGCTTTTTCATGGCGTCAGATGATCAGAAAGAGAGAGGTTCTTGTTAGTGAATTATTGCTCATAAACAGGCATCAGCGTGCGTCAGCGCCTTTTTTAGCTAAAGAAGCAAGCGGTGTTTGATTTGTTGCTTAGTGCGCTAAAATTATATGATATATCATTGAATGGGCAACGGTTTATGACCGAAACCGCTCATTTCTGGGATGAACGGTTGATCAACCGTCCCCAAGCGGCGGCATGCTTATCGGAGGAAACCCATGCCAGCTACGATCATGTCTACTCCGACAAGGCAGCGTTTGGGTTAACTTGCGGAATCAAACCACCGGTCCGCTATGATCAATAAGGTAATTTTTTACACGCTCGAGAAGACGATTAAACGCTACCGGCAGTTTGCACAGCATAACATCGATCAGGCGGGTGTAGACATTACCATTGATCAGTGGCTGGTACTGAACGTCATTCAGGAAACCCCTACCCTGGCCCAGTTCGAGATTGGCGAGCGGGTGTTTAAAGATCAGGCGTCGATTGCCCGCATCATTGACCTGCTGGTAAAGAAGGAGTTGCTGATTCAGACGACCAGCGAACAGGACCGGCGGCGGGTAAACCGACAGATTACCTCAAAGGGTGAGCAGTTGATCAAGGCCGTAGCGCCCATCATTGCCCGGAACCGGAGCACAGCGCTGGCCGGTATTCCCGACGAAGCCATTGAACAGCTACGCCAAACGCTGACCCTCATCGACGATAATTGTCAGTAGAGGTTAGTTACGCTGTATTTTGGAAACATGACACGATTAACTTTTCAATACGCTTCGTACTCGAACAGTATCCGCGACGACGTATTTGAGGTCTGGGCAGTGACTGGTAACCCCTGGTCGTTGTAGGTGTAGCTGATTGTGTACGTTCGCACGCTACCACTTGAATACCTGACTGTAGCTTCTGTCACATTGTTCCGGCTGTAGCGGCGCACGGGCGTGATATCTGGTCCAACCAGGCCGAAAAACGGATTTGGTTTTGTGTCGAAGGTGAAGGTTTCGTACTGATCCGGTCCGGTCAAGGCTTTAATAGCCGTCAGGTTGCCTGACTCAACGGTATACTCATCTGTAGTGGCTGATGATCCGGCGGTTGTGGCCTCAGTCCGCACGGTGTTTACCACGCCGCCAATCAACGTCGAGGTAGTGTGTTTCAGTAACTGGCGCGCCCCGTCTGGCTTCACAAAATCGGTCTGGGCAAACAGAATATCGACCATCGGCTGGCCGGGGCCGTTGTTTTGAGGGCTGTAGCTGAACACTGTTTGCTCGCCCGAAAAGCCCTGGCTGTCGACATACGGATATTGATAGTCGTAGGTAACAAGCTGATTACTGGCATTGTAAGCAAACAAGCCTTTCGGAGCGCCCCGCCCGGAATCATGCCCTACGTAGATGGCCCGACTCACTTTTCCATTACTGCCGTATTCAAATTCGGTAGTAGCCCCTGTTGCCCAGGTGCCTTCGTAAACGATCCGTTTAATGCGATAGCCTTTGGTGGTTTTCTCGGGTTCTTTCTTGGGGGGCTGCTTCTGTTCGTCGACCGGCGCGTTAGTGGGTAAAACAGAGTAATCGGCTCCGCAGCCAAGCAGAAAAAAACTCCAGATCAGCAGAGAAAGTGGTAGTACTATTACTCGCATGGCGTTGGCTGTTTTTACACAAACTCACTGAACAGACAAAGAGTTGTACTGAGCCAGCTCTACCCATCCTTAAGGTATCTATGAGCGTAGCAGTGCTATCGGGGCGGCATGTCAATGGGACACTATCATTTGATAACGACAAAGCCCCGTTGGGACGACATGTAAGGTTTATACACCTACCATATCGCCCAGACGGGGCTCTATCCCACTCAGTTGGGTACGTTGGCTATTGACAATACCGCCCCAATGGGGCTAAAAGTCAACTTACCCTAACAACTCACGGCCCTGCGCCAGGGCGGCGTCGAGGCCGGAGGCGTCGGAACCACCGGCTGTGGCGAAGAAGGGCTGACCGCCACCGCCACCTTTGATGTTTTTGGCGAGATCTTTCACTACCTGGCCAGCGTTGAGGCCGCGACCGCTAATGAGGCTGTCGGGCAACATGACGGCGAGTTGCGGTTTACCATTAATATCGGCACCGAGCACCACGGCCAGGTTATCGACTTTGGCTTTCAGGTCATAGGCCAGTTGCTTCAATGCGTCGGCGTTGGGTACGTTCACGCGCTCAACAACCATGCTGTGACCGTTGACGGTCAGCACCTTACCCAATAGTTCTTCTTTGATTTGCTGTACTTTTTCGTTTTCCAGCGCCTCTACCTTTTTCAGCAGGGCGTTGCGCTCATCGAGAATCGACTGTACGGCTTTCACCACGTCTTTCGGTGCTTTCAGCAATTCTTTCAACTCGTTGATGATCGCTTCCTGCTCATTCAGCAGGGCTAGGGCACCTTCCGACGTTTTGGCTTCGATCCGGCGGATACCGGTTGACACTGACCCTTCCGACGTGAGTTTGAACAGACCAATCTGACCCGTAGCCGGTACGTGGGTGCCGCCGCAAAGTTCAACCGAATAGCTGGGGTCGAAGGTGATGACGCGGACAAAGTCGCCGTATTTCTCACCGAACAGGGCTGTAGCACCAAGTGCTCTGGCCTGCTCGATGGGTACGTTCCGCTTTTCGTCGAGCGGGATGTTCTGGCGGATCTTCTCGTTGACGATCGTTTCCACGCGGCTGATTTCCTCGTCGGTCATTTTGCCGAAGTGGCTGAAGTCGAAGCGAAGCGCGTCGGGACCAACGTACGAGCCTTTCTGCGCCACGTGCGTACCCAGCACCTCGCGCAGGGCCGAGTGCAGCAGGTGCGTAGCCGAGTGGTTGTCTTCGGTCAGTTCGCGGCGGTGCGTGTCGATCTTGGCAAACACCAGATCAGCCGATTGCAGTAGGTCGTCTATATCGGGGCGGTCGGCCACGAGATGGATGCTGAGGTCGTTTTCCTTGCGGGTATCCAGTACGCGCAGTGTGGCCTTAGGTACGTTGCTCTGGAACAGCTCCAGCGTACCGGTGTCGCCGATCTGTCCGCCCGATTCAGCATAGAACGGTGTGCGGTCGAGTACTACTTGTACCTGCGTTCCCTGCTTGTTCTGCACGCGGCGGTATTTTACCACCTGGGCATAGGCTTCGGTTTCGTCGTAGCCAACAAACTCGATCTTGTCAACGTCCTGAAGATCGATCCAGTCGCCAGTCGATGACGAGGCGTCTTTGCGTGAACGTTGCTTTTGCTCCTGCAACGCTTTCTGGAAACCGGATTCGTCGATCTCCAGCCCCTTTTCGCGAGCGATCAGAGCGGTGAGGTCAGCGGGGAAACCGAAGGTGTCGTTCAGTTCAAAAACGGTTTCGCCAGCGATGGTTTTCGTGTCGCCGAGCTGGTCGATGATCTGGTCGAGGCGCGTCAGGCCGGTGCCCAGCGTGCGGAGGAACGACACTTCCTCTTCGCGGATGACCGTAGCCACGAAATCCTGCTGGGCTTTCAGTTCGGGGAACACGTCGGCAAATTGATCGGCCAGTAGGGGCACCAGTTTGGTCATGAACGGCTCGGTAAAGCCCAGGTACGAGTACCCGTAGCGAATGGCGCGGCGCAGAATACGGCGGATAACGTACCCAGCTTTGGCATTGCTTGGCACCAGTCCGTCGCCAATGGCGAACGATACAGCCCGGATATGGTCAGCGATCACGCGCATCGCCACGTCCGACTTTTCCATCTTGCCCGTATAGGTACGTCCCGACAGTTGCTCAATCAGGTTGATCGTACCCGAGAACACGTCGGTATCGTAGTTCGACTGTTTGCCCTGGATGGCCATGCACAACCGCTCGAAACCCATACCGGTGTCGACGTGGCGGGCGGGTAGTTCTTCCAGCGAGCCATCGGCCTTCCGGTTGAACTGCATGAACACGTTATTCCAGATTTCGACCACCTGCGGGTGATCGGCGTTGACCAGTTCTTTACCCGACTTTTCGGCTACTTCGTCGGGCGAACGCAGGTCGATATGGATTTCCGAGCAGGGACCACAGGGGCCAGTTTCACCCATTTCCCAGAAGTTATCTTTCTTGTTGCCCAGAATAATACGGCTCTCGTCGCCGATGATGCCTTTCCAGAGGTCCCACGATTCCTGATCGAAAGGTACACCGTCCTTCTCGTCGCCCTGGAACACCGACACGTAAATGCGGTCTTTCGGCAGTTTGTACACCTGCGTCAGCAATTCCCACGACCATTCGAGCGCGTCTTTTTTGAAGTAATCACCAAACGACCAGTTGCCCAGCATTTCGAACATCGTGTGGTGATACGTATCGAAGCCAACATCCTCAAGGTCATTGTGCTTACCCGACACACGCAGGCATTTTTGCGTATCGGCAACGCGTTTGGCAGGTGGCGTACCGTTGCCGAGAAAAAAGTCTTTAAACTGAGCCATCCCCGAGTTGTTGAACATCAGGGTAGGGTCGTTTTTGGCAACGAGCGGTGCCGAAGCGACAATCAAATGCTGCTTTGACCGGAAGAAATCCAGAAACTGGCGGCGTATTTCAGGAGAAGTCATAGTGCTGTAGTTTCCCTCACCCCTAGCCCCTCTCCCACATTAGGAGAGGGGAACCGCTTCAGCTTAGCGCTGCCACAGGGCGAAGCTACTGTAGTTCGGCTCCCCTCTCCTTCACAAGGAGAGGGACCGGGGGTGAGGTTAAGGCCACAAAATTACGTTATTTTCGCCGTTGGGTTGGCAACTCTGGCAGACATCAGCCTTTAAATCACATCGTAACACCAATATGGAATCGGGCGACAAGCGGTATTACAGCATTCGGGAAGTGGCTGATCTGTTCAATGTCAACATCTCGAAGCTGCGTTATTACGAGAAGGAATTCCCCACGCTAAGCCCTAAAAAGAACCGTTCCGGCGATCGGGTATACACCAAAGCCGAGATTGAACACCTGCGCGAAATTCTTGATTTGGTCGAAAACCGGGGGTTCAAACTCCAGGGCGCCCGCGAATACCTGAGCAAAAAGCAAACAGCCCAGACCGACACAGCCCGCATGCTTGATAAGCTCCGGGAGATTCGGCAGTTTATGGCCGAGCTACGCGAGAAGCTCAATTAAGGTCGGCCCGCCCACTCCCCTTTTCCAGCGTCTCCTGTTGTTTTTCCTAAAACTGTTCGTTGTTCCAGCCAGTTTTGACGGTGAGCAGCCCGCTGATGTGTGCTGCCGGTTAACAACAACCTCATGGAACAACGTACCATTGGCAGCTCGACGCTGTCTGTAGCACCACTCGCTTTTGGCGGTAATGTATTCGGCTGGACAGCCGACGAGGCAACTTCCTATCAACTACTGGACGCTTTCGTCGATACCGGTTTCAACCTCATCGACACGGCCGATGTGTATTCGCACTGGGTACCAGGCAACCAGGGCGGCGAATCGGAAACGATCATTGGCAAGTGGCTAAAGAAAACGGGTAAACGGGATCAGATTGTACTCGCTACAAAGCTTGGCTCTAAAATGGCGCCGGATAAGAAAGGTCTTTCGAAAGCCTATGTGGCGCAGGCCGTAGAAGACTCCCTCCGCCGGTTGCAAACTGATTACATCGACCTTTATCAATCGCACTACGACGATCTGGATACGCCTATTGAAGAGACGCTGGACGGTTTTAGCCAATTGATCAAGGCTGGGAAAGTGCGGTTCATTGGGGCGTCGAACTTCACACCAGAACGGTTACGGGAGTCGATGGAGCTCAGTGCCAAACAGGGTTATCCAGCCTACCAAAGCCTGCAACCCGAATACAACCTGTACGATCGGGAAACATACGAACAGCAGTACGAGCCAATTGTGAAGCAATATGGCCTTGGCGTGATCAACTACTACGCCCTTGCCAGCGGATTCCTGACGGGGAAGTACCGGTCGGAGGCAGACCTGTCGAAAAGTCCACGGGGGCAGGGGGTAAAGAAATACCTGAACGACCGGGGCTTCCGGATTCTAAAGGCCCTCGACGAGGTAGCAGAGCAGTATTCGGCTACTCCTGCTCAGATTTCACTGGCCTGGCTCATGGCGCACCCAGGCATTACCGCACCAATTGCCAGCGCTACCAGCGTTGAGCAGCTACACGACATCGCCAAAGCGGCCGAACTGAAACTGGACGAGGCAGCGATCAGCCAATTAACGACAGCCAGCGAGGCGTAGGTACATGCTCTGCTTGTACTTGTTATAGCGTATGGCTTGTTTGCACCAGGCGTCACCGACAGGCTCACGGCCTGGTGCAAACAGCAGTGCTAGGCAGACGCCAATCTCAACATGAAGAAAAATTAATGTCGGCTTCAGACTGACCTTAACTGGCACGGATAGCTTTGTTTCACAATCAACCAGTAAAACAAACGCTACCAATGAAAACGAATCTCATCATCACCTCACTCCTGCTGGCTGGATTTGCCACCGCTCATGCACAGACCGCCAACACTACGCCGCCGCCGCCCCCAACCAATCCAACGGCGATTGACGGTCCGGGCATGGGCGGTCGCGGCCTTGCGAAAGGCGACCGCAAAGGCATGAAAAAATTCAAAGGTGACCGGATGCGCGACGGCTTCGGACCGCAAGATGGTCCCGGTCAGGGCGGGCCGGGACGGCCAGGAAAGATGGGCCGAAAAGGTGGGCCAGGCGGTCGCGAACATGGGCTGCTCTCGCTGACAACCGTAACCGGAACCGTTGGTGAACTGACGGGCAACGACGACTACATTCTGAATGGATTCACTCTCACGGGTACCAAGCCGATGGCCGTTCAGTTTCCGCCGCATCTGGGCAAGCAGGTACAGCAGGCGATAAAAACGGGCAGCTCAGTGAGTGTAACCGGTTTCTCCGATACCAGACCCGATGGCGAAACCAGCTTTCACATGACCAGCCTGACTGCCGGAAAAACAACCGTTACCGACGGGCCGCCAACCGCCCCCCCAACGCCGGTGACACCCGTCATGACCACGACAACCGGTAAGATCACCGATTACAAATTAGACCGCAGCGGCCGTGTCAATGGGCTGGTGATCAACGATAACAACATCGTTCACGTCCCACCACACATTGCCTACCAGCTGACGAATCTGGCCAAGAAAGGAACCGAGATTACCGTTCAGGGCTACACCCGGACATTGGGCGAAGGACAGGTCCAGCTTCAGAAAGCCAACATCCTCCGCGCATCGGTGCTGACAATCAATGGTCAGCAGTATCTTGTCCGCTAATCGTTAACCAGTCAGCCCCCCTCGCGCAACGAGGGGGGCTTTGTGCTACATGAAAATTTTAGTCATCGAAGACGAGCGTAAGCTGGCCCGGTTTATTCGGCAAGGGCTGGAGCAGGTGGGGCACGTGGCCGATCTGGCCTACTCGGGTACGGAAGGGCTCGACCAACTGGCGGGTGGACTCTACGATCTGGTCCTGCTTGATTTGATGCTGCCCGGCCAAACCGGTTTCGACGTTCTGAAAAATATGCGCGCTTTTGGGCTGAACGTACCTGTGGTCATCCTGTCGGCCCTCGGCGATGCGCCTACTGTGGTGCAGGGGCTGGATCTGGGCGCGGTCGACTACCTGCGTAAGCCATTCGATTTTGAGGAATTACTGGCTCGGATCAGGGTATGGCAGCGAAAAACCACTACGGGCGACGCCGTTGTGCTGCGGGTAGCCGATCTGGAAATGCGCCTCACCAGCCGGGAAGTGCTACGGAATGGCAAAAAGCTGGACCTCACCAACCGCGAATTTGCGCTACTTGAACTGCTGATGCGTCAGGCGGGGCGCGTTGTGACCCGCACCGAAATTGCCGAAAAAGTTTGGGCCATCGACTACGACCGGGGCAGCAACGTCATTGACGTGCACATGTACCAGCTGCGGAAAAAACTTGATACCGCCGCACCAACCGACGCAGGCAAACAACCGGAACTGGTTGAAACACTAATTGGGCAGGGATACCGGCTCCGAACCGCATGAGCCTGCGCAGCCGCATTGTGCTGGCAGTAGCAGCGGTGTTTGCCCTCGTCAGCGCCATTACCGGCAGTCTGATGCTGAGCCGGGCCGAACAGAGCCTGCAAACAGCGTTTGACCGGGCTACCCGAACCCGCGCCAACTGGCTGCTATCGATGGTCAGTATTGATCCTGTTGTGCTTCCGCTACCCAGCCTTCGCGAACAAATGCGCATCGTAGCCTCGTCGGCTTACTTGCCGGCCCGTGAATTGTTCAGGAGTCCTGACTTTCCAAATGACGATGGCTCACCCCGGCAACGGCGTTTTCACCAGCCAGGTACGTTGCCGCCCGTTGCCAGCAATTATCGCCTGGTCACCGTAGAATCGTCGACCGACCAGTTCATCGACAGTCAGGTTCACCTCACGCTGGCTGTGCCCGATGGCAGTCTGCAACGCGACATTCAGGACTTGAGATGGGTGTTTGGCCTGGGGTGGCTCTCTAGTTTAGTAGTGGCGCTGGCGGCGGGTTATGGCGCAGCGGGCTGGCTGCTTCGGCCCATCAAAAACCTGGTTGGTCAGGCCGCCCAAATCGGCACCGCAACCCGTATTGAGCCGCTCTCGCTGCCTACCAGCCGCGATGAACTCTATACGCTGACGATGGCCCTGAATCAGATGCTGGAACGGATTCAGACTACCATCGACACGCAACGGCATTTTTTCGGAGCTGCCGCGCATGAACTACGTACCCCGCTGGCCGTGATGAAAACCGGATTGGAAGTCACCCTCAGCAGCGGACATGTCGATGCGGATTTGCAGCCTTTTCTGGCTGGTCAGTTAGATGAAGTACGTCGGCTGAGCCGGCTCATTGACGAGTTCCTGACGCTTAGCCGCCCCGACGAATCGGCACCATTGCTTCAGCTATCGGCGCTTCAGTTGGATCAACAGGTGGCCCGTTGCCTGCACCAGCTGACTACCATTGCAGCCGATTATGAAGTAACTACCCAGCTAACCATCCAGCCGGGGCCAGGGCTGGCATTGACAACCGACGCCATAAAGCTGGATCATATTCTGCTGAACCTGATCGAAAATGCCATCAAGTACAGCGTAGCGGGCAGCACCGTTCTGGTGACTGTCGACGGCACAAACCCTGCTGGAGCAGTCGTGCTGGTTCAGAACAGCACATCGCGCGAGAATGGCCCTACTCTTGAACTGACCGAACCCTATTTTCAAGCCGACCCGCTCAAAGAAGGTCACGGCCTGGGCCTATGGATAAGCCATCGCCTAACAACCTTACTGGGGGGTCAGTTATCCCTGAATTGGCAGGCATTTACGTTTACCAGCACGCTTCATATTCCAGTACCCATGTCCAACTAGCCTAAAAAGGCATTACTCAACTCCCGAATGAAATCGCTTTACTGCGTTCTATTACTCACGCTCTCCAACATCTTCATGACCCTGGCCTGGTATGGCCATCTACAGCTTAAACAGTACCCCATGATCGCCAAATTATCGCTGTTTGGCATCATCATGCTTAGCTGGGGCCTGGCTTTTTTTGAATACATTTTTCAGGTGCCGGCCAACCGCATCGGCTCCAACGAAACAGGCGGCCCTTTCTCTCTTTTTGAGCTCAAAACCATTCAGGAAGCCGTATCGCTGACTGTTTTTACGCTAATCACTGTCTATTTTTTCAAGACTGATAAGCTGGCCTGGAATCACATTGTCGGGTTTGCCTTTATGGTAGTAGCGGTTTTCTTCATCTTCAAGAAATGGTAGCAGCCCCAAGCCGGTCCGACGCGCACGAGCCGTCTACCGTCAGCCTGCGAGCCCTCGACCAGGCCAACTTTTTTCTGGCCGATGTCCGCGACGGTCTGGGGCCTTACCTGGCGATCTACCTGCTCACCTCGCGCCACTGGAAGGCCCAGGATATTGGCTTAGCGATGTCGGTAATGGGTATAGCTACGGTGGTTAGTCAAACGCCAGCCGGTGCGCTGGTCGATCGTACGCGGCGCAAACGGCTGTACTCAATCCTGGCGTCGCTGTTAATCGCCACCGCTTCGCTGGGAACGGTGCTCCTCCCCACCTTTTCCGTCATCATCGGCGGTCAGGTACTGATGGGTCTGGCAGCGGCCTGGTTTACACCTGCCCTGGCCGCCATTACCCTGGGGCTGGTGGGCCATAAAGCACTCGACAGACGTATTGGACGCAATGAAACGGCCAATCACGGCGGTAATGTGTTTGCAGCGGCGATGGCGGGGCTCATTGGCTATTACGTCAGCGCAGAGGGTATTTTCGTGCTGCTCGCGGCCATGTCGTTGCTCAGCAGTGTGGCTATCTGGCGCATTCGCGAGTCAGACATCGACCATGAGCGGGCCCGGGGCGATGGTGACAATAAGACTGATTCAAACAAGCAGAAGATGGGGTGGCGAGCGCTGGCAAGTAATCGGGATATCCTGTTTTTTGCGCTGGCCTGCGTGCTGTTTCATTTTGCCAACGCAGCCATGCTCCCCCTACTTGGGCAACAGTTGGCCAAAGGCAACGGCGCAGGTACGTCGTCGGCCTACATGTCGGCCTGCATCATTGTGGCGCAGGTGGTTATGATTCCCGTTAGCTATTGGGCGGGTCAACTGGCGCCAAACGGCCGGAAACGACTTCTGCTGATTGGGTTTGCCGTTTTACCAGTACGGGGGCTGTTGTATACGCTCACCGGCGACCCCATAGCCCTGGTCAGCATCCAGTTACTCGACGGCGTCGGCGCTGGCCTTTTCGGGGTTTTGTCTGTCTTAATCGTTGCCGATTTGACGCAGGGAAGCGGTTTATTCAACACCACACAGGGCGCTATTGCCACAGCCGTAGGACTTGGCGCCTCGCTAAGCAATGCGTTCGCCGGGGCCATTGTTCAACGGTCGGGCTATGCGTCGGCCTTTCTGATCCTGTCTGGTATTGCAGTAGCCGCCCTGGCCGTATTCTGGCTGCTGGTACCGGAGACATGCCAGTACACATCGACAAGTACGCAGGCCCGGAATACCGTCTGACGAATGAGCA
Organism: Fibrivirga algicola; assembly: GCF_011742925.1. GTDB lineage: Bacteria > Bacteroidota > Bacteroidia > Cytophagales > Spirosomataceae > Fibrella > Fibrella algicola. The sequence continues at coordinate 204,617 of NZ_WAEL01000001.1, read as the reverse complement.
AGGTCGCCTGCCAGGTACGTTGCGCCTGACCATGTAGCAACAAAAATGCCCGATCCATATGAACCGGGCATTTTTTGCTGACGCTGTTTCTCTAGAACAGACGCCCAAGGAATATCAGCACAACGGCGCCACCGAAGGCGATCAGCAGGTTCATAACCAGCCCGTCGTTGTCGGGGTCGTTACCCAGCCGCTTGGCAATAAAACCGCCTACCAATCCACCCACGATACCGAGGATGATGTTGACCAGTGCACTGTTGTGACTGTCCATGAAACGGCTGGCCAGATAGCCGGCGATACCTCCGATGATAATAGAATACAGGAAACCCATGACTATAGTGTGTTAGGTGAAAAGGATAATTGTTTAGGTAATAACGCCCAATGTATAGATAAAGGCTGACAATACTGAGTGAACGGACCCGTGTAAACTGATAGAGTAAATCAACTTAAAAGGCAGTCAGACCTTATCTGTAAGTGACTGAAATACACCTCATAATGCCATCAGGAACGCACTGAGGGCCTTTTTCTCAGATTCGGTCAGGTTTAACTTATCCCCAGGCAAGGTCTGATTGGGTACGTCAAACCCGAGACCAGCGCCCCCTCCCCGATTGTAAAAATCAATTACCTCATCGAGCGACTTATAGATTCCGTTGTGCATGTACGGTGCCGTTTGGGCGACGAAACGAACCGTCGGTGTTTTAAACGAGTGCTTATGCAGGTTAATCCGGGTATGTTGAAACTTACCCAGATCGCTATCCAACGTGCTGTTTGCGGCGGTAGCTGGTAGGCCCACCACTTCGCTTTCTGTTTTCAGATACGCAGGCGGAACTGTGCCGTTGAAGAGCGGGTAGAAATGGCATGTGGCGCATTTGGCCTTGCCCATAAACAGGTTGAAGCCCCGGGTTTCCTCCGCCGACAGGATCGCCCGTTGTTGCCACAGGTCAGTAGATCGAATGGCCCGGTCTACGCGGGAGTCGAGGCGGACGAGTGAACGCACATAGCTGGCAATGGCATTTTTGAGGTTAGCTTCCGTCACCCCATCCGGGTACGTTCGGGCAAACGCTTGCCGATAGCTCCTGTTGTCGGTCAAAGCCGCCACCGCTTTGGGCAGCGACCCATGCATCTCGTTCTCATTTTCGATTACATCACTCGCCTGATCTTCCAGAAAAGCGACCCGCGAGTCGGCAAACTGGGCGGCCTGGAGGGCAGCATTGTACAGCGTTGGTGCGTTACGGGCAATGCGCTTTATACCCGGCTGCTCCCGTGTGGAAGTCACCGCCAGACTTTTCGACTCGCCGTCGGTGAAGGCTTTTGCCGGTTGGTGACAGGTGGCGCAGGTACGTTCGGGGCTGCCCGATAGAATAGGGTCATAGAAAAGCAGTTTCCCTAGTGCAACACGCGCAGGCGTGGAGCGGTGAGCGGTAGCATCGACGAAGTAATTAGCGTCAAACGCATCGGGATCGGTCAGCGTGCGGGCCGACGCCGACAACAGGCGACTTTCCTGAAAAACGGGAATAGCCAGGGCCCGTTGCGCGTCGAGTAGCTGACTGCTGAGCACATTGGCGTGTTGCCGGATAAACGTTAACCGGTCAAAATCGTTGAACGTGACCGGCTGGTTCAGGTACGAGATTGCCCTGGCAAAGGTTGAATCGAGTTGAATGGCGAGGTATTCGTGCTGGTCTTCAAGGTGATAAAAAGCCAGATGCCGCCGCAGACTGGCCAGCGCTTCGGCCGTTTCGGGGAGTGATGTGTTGGCAATCGGTGAATCAAAACCGGTGATGCCCAGCGAAATCAGCCGAAACACCTCCAACCGCATGGCATCGAACACGTGGCTGGAAGTCATGGGGTTGTTGACCGACACTTTATACAGCCGCCCCACCGCCGATTGCAACACACCCGCCTGCTGAATCAGGTTGGTTCGCTCGCCAGGCTGGTACGGGAACAACCCTTCTTCGAGCACCTGAAGGCCAGTGGGTTGTACTTCATTTTGCTGCGCATCGTCTTCTTCCACTTCGGCGATAGCCGGGCCGTTGATCGCCTTCGAGGGTTCGGGGTTGTAGAGTTCGGCCAGAAACTCGACCCGCTTCCAGGCTAGCCGCGTTGTCAGGAAAGCCGTCTGTACATCCGGGGCCTGTTGACCGGTTTTGAGCGCCCGGTGTAGCCTGGTAGTAGCCGTATCGAGCGCAACGATATCGGCTATGTACTGGGTACGTACCCGGTCGAGCGGGGTGGGCTGGGGGCGTGTCCAATAGTACAGTACGAGCACCGTAGCGGCAAGTACGCCTACCGAAATCCACCAGGAGCGGGTACGTCTGATTCGTTGAGCTGTGGTTTGTTCAGCAACTAGTTCCATACGAGGTCTATGCATACGGGCTAAGGCGCAGAGGCAGGTAACTGACCTGCTTACTGCGCCTTAGCCTGATACTGGATAAAAAGAGGAGTTGATTAGCGGGGCAACCCACGAACCAGAATCAACTGGCTCGCCTGCGCGTTAGACCGGTCGCTTGCACTGTCGGTGGCGCGGAGTTTACCACCATCCACGCCGATAAACTTCTTATCGGTCCAAGTGTGGGGTTGCAGCGAGATGATGAACGAATCAGGCACACCGATGGTCTCCGACACATCGATCATTGCGCCGTATTCCCATGATCCGAACGAGCTGTTCTTATACGCGAAGATGGCGTCGCGGTTGTATTTGTCTTTATCGGTGGCGTCGCGGCGGTGATCGAGAACCAGCGCAGGTTTAAGCGCCCCCGTAGCGATGTTATACTGGTAGATGTACGAATCGTGGGTTTCGTCGCCGTAGCTATTCGGATCTTCCTGCACGTAGAGGTAGTTGGTACCAACACAGATATTGTCGATGTTCTGAAAGGTCTTAGCGATTCCGGCCTTATCGTCGCCGTCGAGCACTACTTCCAGCGTACCCGTCAACGGATTGGTGGCGTCCATCACCAGGCGGTACAGGCGGCCGTATTTTGAGCGCGAATAATCGGCATTTACACCCGTATTAGCCTGCCCCGTTACGTTGAAATAGACTTCGCGGTTATTGGCCGCGCTACCTTTGCGGTAGTCAATGTCTTCCACCCGGCCAAACTTAATGCCTTTCAGGTCGTTCACTGCCGAGTTGATCTGGGCGCCAGTCAGCGACTTATGGTTTGGGATCTGTACAAATTCAACGTCGAATCTGGCACCCGCTTTCATATCCATTTCGCGGGCGTTACCGTCTTTCCGGCGCAGCATATACAGCGAACCATTCTGCAAATCGCCAACCGTATTGGTGAGGTACATGGCCAGCTGACCACCGTTGGTACCGCTGTCGTCATCACCAATCAGTATAGCCGTTTTGCCGGGAAACGCATTTTTGTTGAGAGGAACGGCATTCTCAGCGCTCCACCGGCCCAATGCTTCCACCTCGCGGCTGATGCTGTTTTGACTGGCGTCGCCGTATGGGTTTATGGCGTGGGTACGTGATTCCGCGCCACTTTCGCCGCAGGTCAGGTAAAGCGGGCCAAAACCATGCTCGGCCGGGGTTGCCATTGTTGCCGAGCAGAGCCGCCACTGCCCTCCGTCTGAGTTTAGGATATAGTCGCCTTTGATTGGCTTTAGCGTTTTGTCGAACGTGAGGCGCGACACCGAGAAGTTATCCTCGTGGTTCACCAGCATCGTGTAGGTACCATCGGCGTTTTTCAGCAGGCCAGAGCCGTCGGCAGAGCCACCAAACGTGAAATTGGGCGACTCAGCTACTTTATCATCACTGCTGATGAGCGAATAAACATTGATAGACTCGAAGCCGGGCATGGCTTTGGCGAGTTCGGGGGTGACCGATTTGCTGGCTAAAACAACGTCGCTTTGGGGAGCCGAGCCATTTTCAGACGTTGAGCAGCTAAGCAAAGAGACCGCCAGTAAAGCTGACGAGAGTGGTAAGGCTACGCGTTTCATGTGGGGAAGTAGTAGTTTCTACGAATACTTCGACAAAGGAACGGCTCAGCTATTACCCCACTTTTAGTATAGGTTTACCAGATTGTAAAGTTAAATCGGGGTGATTAACAAAGAGATCATGGTTCCATAAACTCTACGTAACACGGTAGCCTGCAAGCGCGGACATGCCACGCTCACACTATGGGGTCGCTGTTGATATACTTGTACGCTAGCCCTATCTGGCTGTTCATGGGGCAGATAGGGCTACATAACCGGACAGCAAAAAGCCGCTCAACCGGAATTTGATTCTTGGCTGAGCGGCTTTTTGTACTAAAAAGAGGCTATTTATTTTGGCATCAATACCGAGTCGATCGCGTGTACCGTACCATTGGTAGCCTTGATGTCAGCGACAGTTACGGTAGCCGATCCGCCTTTGGCATCAGTCAGCATCACCGCATTTCCCTGCTTACGCACGGTCAGCGAACCACCGCCTACTGTTTTGATCACCTGACCATCTTTCAGATCAGCGGCCAATACATTGCCCGATACCACGTGGTAGGCCAAAATACCGGCCAGCATGCCTTTATTTTCGGGCTTCACCAGCGTTTCTACCGTTCCGGCGGGCAGTTTATCAAACGCCGCGTTAGAGGGTGCAAACACCGTGTACGGACCGGCCCCTTTTGCCTTATCAACCAGGCCAGAGGCAACCATAGCGGCCTTTAGCGTCGAGAAATCGCTGGCGCCGAGCAGGTTATCAACCAGGTCTTTGTCAGTCTCTTTCGACGTGGTGCCCGATGGGCGGTTGATAGATGACGATCCCATTGTACCGGGCATCGTTGCCGGCGTTTCCGGCCGACCGGATGTGTTCGTTTGTGCGATTGCACCACCTCCTACTGCTAGTAGAGCCAGCAGAAGCGTTTGTTTCAATTGAATTTTCATACGAAAGGTATTTAAGTTCTGTAGGGAACAGAGGTATAACCTCGAACACCCCTGATTGTTAGTTATCACATCATTAAATCTGGCACTATATCTATACTGATTATCAGACAAGTCGACCAAAACCTGTCTGATTGCTTCCTGAGCGCAACTCAGTTAGTAATTTTGGCGGGAAATCGATATGATTGCAGGTAGCATTTATTACGTACCTGTGTCCACCACCGCAACTTCTCAGCACCTCCATCAGATTGCCCTTTCGCTCGTTCCGGGCGTTGGCGGCGTATTAATTCGTCAGCTTATCAGCTATGGCGGGTCAGCCGAAGCAGTATTGTCGTCACCCACGGCCAGGCTTCTTAAAATTCCCGGCGTTGGTGAAGTAACCGCCCGCGCTATTCGGCAACCGGGTCTGCTGGATAGTGCCGAGCAGATACTACGGCGGCTGGAGAAGCTGAACGCCAGGGCGCTGTTCTACACCGATCCCGATTACCCCACTCGCCTGAAAACCCTCTACGATGCGCCCGCCTTGCTCTACCAATTGGGCAACGCCGATCTGAACACCCCGCGCACGCTGGCGCTGGTAGGCACACGCCAGGCTACCGACTACGGTCGGCGCACCACCGAAGAGATTGTGCAGGCCATGCAGCCCTATGGAGTGTCGATCATCAGCGGACTGGCCTACGGGATCGATGTTGCCGCCCATCGCGCCAGTTTGCAGTATGGCCTACCTACAGTAGGCGTTATGGCCAGTGGTCTGGACATTATTTACCCGTCGGTGCACAGCCGCACGGCGCAGGACATGCAGGTGCTGGGCGGCTTGCTCACCGAACACGTACCCGGCGTTAAACCCGATCCGCGTTTCTTCCCAGCCCGCAACCGCATCATTGCCGGCCTGAGCGATGCCGTAGTGATCGTGGAAGCCGCCGCCAAAGGAGGCGCGCTTATTTCGGCCGAGTACGCCAATAATTACAACCGCGACGTCTTTGCCGTACCCGGTCAGCTATCGCAGCAGTTTTCGGCGGGCTGCAATAAGCTCATCCGCGAAAACAAAGCGCAGATTTACACCAGCCCCACCGACCTCATCGAAGCCATGAACTGGGATCAGGACCCCACCGCCATGGCCGCCGGCAAATCATCGGCATCCGTTCCGCTCCCGCTCGATTTTACGGCGCAGGAAAGCCAGGTAGTGGCGTTACTTCGCCAGAAGCCCGGCTTTCATATCGATGAGCTGAGCTGGCAGTCGCAGATCAACATGGGAGCGCTGGCTTCCCTCCTGCTCAGCCTCGAATTTCGCGGGTATGTTCGTTCGCTGCCGGGAAAGCGCTATGAGGTTGTGTAGAAGCGTGGCCTATCCACGTTTCTGCCGTACTTTTGCGCCTCGATTTTCTGCGGGAACACAAGTCCTGCCTATCCTTATAATCCTGTAAATTCCGACGGTCTGCTGCCGGAGCCATTGGCCGAGGTAAAGCGATACGGTTCAGCTATGTTAAGTGAACAAGAAGTAAATAGACGCCAGAAACGCGAAGAACTGATGCGGATGGGCATTGACCCTTATCCGGCCGAGTTGTTCGACGTGACCCACACCATCACCAACCTCCGCGATGCCTTCGCCGACAAAGCCGGGCAAGACACACAGGGCGGTTACGAACCGCACCTCGATTTCGCGGGCGATGCCACCTATGGTCAGGTACGTCTGGCCGGCCGAATGATGGGCTTCCGTATCTCAGGGGCCGCTTCGTTTGCCGAAATGCAGGACAGCACCGGCCGTATACAGCTTTATTTCCGCCGTGACGATATTTGCCCCGGCGAGGATAAAACGATGTACAACACGGTGTTCAAGAAACTGCTCGACATTGGCGACATCGTGGGCGTTGAAGGCAACATCTTCACCACCCAGACCGGCGAGCTGTCGCTTTATGTTCGTTCGTTTAAACTGCTGACCAAGTCACTGCGCCCTCTGCCGGTAGTGAAAGAAGTGGTGAATGAGCAAACCGGCGAGAAAGAAATCTACGACGCGTTCACCGACCCCGAACTGCGCTACCGCCAGCGGTACGTCGACCTGATCGTGAATCCGCAGGTACGTGAGGTGTTTATCAAACGCAGCAAGCTGGTCAACTCAATTCGGCAGTATCTGAGCGGCAAAGGCTATCTGGAAGTGGAGACGCCTATTCTTCAGCCCATTCACGGTGGAGCCACGGCGCGGCCTTTCCAGACGCACCATAACACGCTCGACATGACGCTCTATCTGCGGATCGCCAACGAGCTGTACCTGAAGCGCCTGATCGTGGGTGGGTACGACGGCGTATTCGAGTTCGCCAAAGACTTCCGTAATGAGGGCATGGACCGGACACACAACCCCGAGTTCACGCAGGTGGAATTTTACGTCGCCTACAAAGACTACAACTGGATGATGGACACCATTGAAGAAATGGTGGAAAAAGTGGCCATCGACGTAGCGGGTACCACGAAGGTGACAGTCGGCGAAAACGTGATCGACTTCAAACGCCCCTGGAAACGCCTGACCATGTTTGAGGCCATTCAGGAGTACACGGGTGTCGATGTATCGGAGATGGAGGAAGATGCCCTGCGCCAGACCGCCGAAAGCCGGGGGATTAAAACTGACCAGTCGATGGGCAAGTCAAAACTGATCGATGAGCTGTTTGGTGAAGCCTGCGAGCCAAACCTGATTCAGCCAACGTTCATCACCGATTATCCCGTTGAGATGTCGCCGCTGACCAAGAAGCACCGGAGCAAGCCCGGTCTGGTAGAGCGGTTTGAAGCCATTTGCAACGGTAAAGAGATTGCTAACGCATATTCGGAGTTGAATGACCCGCTCGATCAGCGCGCCCGGTTTGAAGAGCAGCTTGAGCTAGCCAAACGTGGCGACGACGAAGCGATGGTGATGGACGAGGATTTCCTGCGCGCGCTGGAATACGGTATGCCGCCTACAGCGGGCGTTGGCCTGGGAATCGACCGGCTGGCGATGATCATGACCAACCAGCCAAGCATTCAGGAAGTGTTGTTCTTTCCGCAGATGCGACCCGAGAAGAAAGAAGAGTTATCGACTGAAGCTGATTTTGTGGCGGCGGGTGTACCCGAAGCCTGGGTGCCGGCCCTTCAGAAGCTGGGTTACCTGACAATTGCCCAACTTCATGCCGCGAGCCCCAACAAATTATTCAACGATCTGGGCGGCGTTCGTAAGAAGCTGAAAATGGTCGACGTACCCATGCCGTCGATCGCCGACGTACACGGCTGGACGGGACATGCTTAGTTGACCAGTTTGTGGGTTGACGTTGCGCTGTTTATTACCGATATGGTTGGTAAGCAGCGCAACGTCAACCTGTTAAAAAATAAAATGCCCCGACTTTTCAGCCGGGGCATTTTATTTTTTCTATCGGACCAACGGTCTGACGAATTAGATCTTGCTGACCTTAACGGCGTTGAGGCCTTTCTTGCCATCAACTACTTCAAATTGAACCCGGTCATTCTCACGAATCGTCACACCGTTCAAGCCGGTAATATGAACGAAAATTTCACGACCATTGGCGTCATCAACGATAAAGCCGAAGCCTTTGCTCTCGTTGAAAAACTTAACCACACCTGTTTGCATAAATTTGGTATAAATTGAATATGTGAATAGCCTGTTGCAGGTTACTCACATGCATGAAGCGCAAAGTAAGTCAATAAGTTTCAGAACAGTGGCAGATAAGTTGAGCAAAAACAGCCATTCACTATGAATTTTGTGTGAATGGTCTGTAAAAGAAGAACAAACCTCAACTATTAGCGTTATGTTTACTCTTCTTCAGGACAACAAGCACATGGATCAGAGTCTAAACAGAATGAAATATTTCGTTGAGCAACAAGCATTTGGCGTTTGCGCCCGGCTTGGCGAACGAATGAACATTTCGGCTAGCAGCATCCGGCTCTATTTTATTTATACCTCCTGCCTGACGCTCGGCTCGCCCGTTATTTTGTACCTCATTGCCGCTTTCTGGCTCGAGATGCGCACGCACATACGCCGCAACGCAAACCCGACTTTCTGGGATTTATAGCCTAAGAGGGTACCTGATGCATACCCAATCGTGCCGTACCCGAAAAGACTGGACAACCACCCTTTAGCTCTTTCGTTTAAATAACGGTACAGTACTGCAAGGCTCACCGAAGAGAAGACTTTGCACAACGGAGGCCAGCACACGCGTAAGTTCTACATAAGCTGCCGTTGGCACAGGGACCTTGCTGCATCCCTTCACCACCAGTTTGGCACCTCTGTAAGCTTCAGGATCGATGCGCTTGATGGCGTCGAAGTACAATTTCTCATCCAGGTCTTGAAGCGTTCCATACACGACCGTGTTGGCGTAGGGTTGCAGATTCAGCGTCAGGAGCATAAACGCCCAGGTCGGAATGATGGCGTCTTCCGTACAGGTAATGGCTACGTTCTTACCAGCATACTGGCTCCAGTCGTGCTCTTTCAGGAACGCCCGAAAGTCTTTCTCCTTTAGAATGAGCCCCATAAACAGGTTGTCTTTCAGATCGTAGACAACCCGTTCGCCAGGGTGGTAGTACTCTTCCAGGTCGAGCGTAACCAACCCGCTGTTGGCTACCCGGTTCACAATAATATCCGTTTCCATGCCTACAGAACGGATGTTGTCAGTTTCAGGTTTCAGATCTTGGTTTGACGTTTGTGGTTTAACGTTACGTTGTAAAATTCAGAACCGGCCGGCCAACGAAGCAACGCCACACATCAACCCACAAACGTCAAATCAGCAACTAGAGACTGATCAGCGTAATCTTCATCGTTGTGTCTTCGGCCAGTTCAAAGGCGGCGTCGTCGAACGTAGGTGGCCCCATCAGCATGGCTAATTTTGAAAAGCCAAATGGTTCGGCAGGCCGGCCATTCTCCATGCCCATCTTCTTGTCGTCGTTCAGGTCCTGGTGTACCCGGACCGCATACGTACCTGCAGGCAGGTTGGCGAACGTAACTACCATTGGGCCTTCGGCAGGCACAGCCAGAGCGGTATCGATTTCCGCTTTGCCCATAAAATTCTCAGCTTTCGTAACAAGCCCTACCCGGATGGTGCCTTTCCGCTCCAGCAAATTACCAATAGTTACTGTCAGCTTATGGGTTTTAGCCTGCGCGAGTCCAGCGGTAGTAAGGCAAACAGAGGCGAACAGGGTGGCGGCGTATACAATCGTTTTCATAGCAGTAGTGCGTTTTGTTTTTGATTGAGCCAAAGGTATTTCCTTGTCTAAACAGTAAGCAAGCCATCGGGACAAACAGCACACTTTTGGGGCGAACGGGAATGGGTTGCGTACCTTAGCGGCCTGTTTTTGTCGTTGGATTCCATTTCGATTGGCTAACAAGACCAGGTTCATCTACGCCCAGGTACGTTATGAGTAGTGACAGCAGGTTCCCTTCCATCAGCCCCGGCATGGCGCGAGATCGTTTTCTGGTAAAAGACGGCGTATGGGAGCAACGGTTCCGGCCCAATTTCAACCACTTCATCATTGCGCCACTCGAGTATGCCCGTCCGGTAATCAAACTTCCCGTTCCGCCGGGGCGTACGGCAAACCACGCCTTGTTTCTGCTTACGGGCGGCCAGATCGAGCTTACAGTCGGGCACCTGTCGTATACCATCGGTGCACAACAGCTGGTTATCGTGCCGGCCCTACAGATTTTCTCAATCCTCTCCATTCGCGAAGACACGACGGGATTCATGAGTTTTTTCAGCAATGAAACGCTGCTGAGCGCCAGTAACGATCTGAGCTATGATTTCCTGAAATTGACTAACTCGCCGCATCTTGACCTGACAGACCAGCAAACCGTTTTTTTGACGAATCTTCTAAACCGGTTGGCCGCTGAATATACCGACGCGGGCGCCAGCCGAACCGACATCATCAGGCCCTACCTGCTGGCGTTACTGGCCGAAATAAACCGTGTGTACGCAGGCAAAACGTCAACAAAATCAGACGCGGGTAGTCGGCTTGTGCAGAGCTTTGTCGATTTGATGGATGAGCATATTCGAACACAGCATCAGGTAGCCGCGTATGCCGATCGCCTGCATGTTAGCCCCAACCACCTCAACAAAGTAATCAAAGCACGAACCGGCAAATCGCCGTCGATCTGGATCGACGAACGCCGGGTACTCGAAGCCAAAGTGCTGCTCTTTCAATCAACATTATCGATTGGCCAGATTGCCGCCGACCTGGGTTTCGACGACCAGTCGACCTTTGGGAAGCTATTCAGGAAGTATGCAGCATGCAGCCCGGCCCATTTTCGAAAAATGATTGATTCTGACCAAAGCTTGCCGGGTATGGCCTAACAAACCGTGGCCCACGAGCCGGATCTTTGCGGCCTGACTACAGTGGTTACACCAATGATTTACCCCATTATTCTCTTAATTCATAGTGCGCTTCGCTGGCTTGTGCTGGGCAGCGTAGTGGCCGTTCTGATTAGCGCCTGTACCGGTCTGCTTCAGGCCAGGCCCTATCGCAGGGCTGATCAGACATTACGCGTAGTAGCTACGTCAATTGTTCATACGCAATTTCTGATTGGTGTCTATCTGTATACCATCAGTCCACTTATCCGCTACTACTGGCGTAATCGGAGCACCCTCGGTGAAGCACCCGAGTTGTCATTCTTCGCCCTGATCCACATCGCCCTGATGACCACGTCGGTCATTGTCTTTACCGTAGGGTCGAGCAAGGCGAAGCGTGAATCCGACGCCCGACAGCAGTTTAAAACCACAGCGATTTATTTCTCCGTTGGGTTGTTGCTCCTGCTACTGGCTATTCCCTGGCCTTTTTCACCATTAGCGGCCCGCCCGTGGTTCCGTACCGCATAAAATCACGACAGTCAAGCGCCGTTGACAACTAACCCATCCAGAAAGGCGCTGCTATACTTAATTACCTGCTTTCCCATGACAGCCAATCTGTTCAATTCACCTAAAATTCGCCTACGGCTCGTTGGCCTTGCCGAAGGGATCTCGTTTCTGGTACTGGTCTTCATTGCCGTTCCGTTGAAACGCATCGGTGGCCATCCGGAGGCCGTAGAAGTAGTGGGTCCTATTCATGGCCTGCTGTTTTTGCTGTACGTTCTGACGGTCATTCAGGCCAAAACCGAGTACAAGTGGCCATTGGGCAAAACACTGATTGCGCTGCTGGCCTCAGTTATTCCAGGCGGTACGTTCTACGCCGATCACAAGATCTTTCGCCACCTGCAAGCTCAACCCGATTGATCGGGTACGTTTGCTGGGCGAAACAGGCTGGTCAGTGGCTACGTTTTTTCCGTAACTGCGGAGCTTACTCGCTGGTAAATACCACGCCTTTTACTTCAGTGTAGCGGTCCTGAATCGCGGTCAGGGCGTCATTGATCCATTTGGTCTGGCGAGGGCTATTGGCGGGGTACAGGCGGGTAATGAGCACCGGTTTCTGCCGAAGCTCATAAACAGGATGAAACCGGATGGCGTTGTGCATGGCTTGAAACAACGCCGCGAAGGAATGACTGCCTGGCTCGTTGTTGGTGCGCGATTCATGCAGTACATCCGTACCAATCCAGTCGATAGTGTCGGCAGCAGGATTGAAATAGGTGAGAGTTTCGGGGTTGGCTGGGCACCAGACCCAACTTACGTTTGAGACGTCGTGCGCCCGAAAGTACCGCACCAAATACTGCCAGGTTTGTTGGTACTCGGTTCGTGTAGACGCCTCAGCAGTGCCCCACAGCCGGGTGCTATCGTCAAAATAAGGCGCAAAGCTGAGCAACACGGGGCGTTTGTACTCTTTTACGTCATTGGCAAATTGGGCCAGCACCGCCTCGTTTTTTTTCTGCCTGATGTCCTGCAGAAACGCCCGAATAGCCTCATCAGTGGCCCTTTGCTCGAGTTGTAGCTCAATATACAACAGCGGTAATAGCCGGGCATTGACAGGCCAGTTCGGGGTAGCAGGCCTACCCGCCGCCTTAGGCCAGGGCAGATGTTGCGGGCTGATGAGCAAATCGAGCGTGCTGGCATTAGCTACGGGTACACTCGAATCATAACCGATATAAAAGGGCTGCGTGGTTGCGTACTGAACGCCGTAAGGTAACTCAGTAGCTTTCTGCTGCCGATACAGGTAATTGCCCAGGCCCGAAGTCAGTAGCACTAATCCACCCAACAGCCACACCACCGATGAGCGCAACCAGCCATACAGCCCGTACCGACCCCGCCAGATGGCATACCGAACCGGGCGACCCAACCGCCTGTTAACGCGCGTTTGCCCAAGCCAGGCTACCATACCAAGCAGCAGTTTCTCCTGCCCAATGAGCACGTTGCTTCCCAGGATCAGGAGGTTGACCAGCCCAAAGCCAATCATCATCTGCATGTAGATATTCCCGAAGGCATAGCGCCCGAAAAAATAGACGCTGTAGCCGATTGTCAGTACTGTAACCAGGGCAAACAAGGCGTTGGGCAGACAAAGCAGCACATTGTTTCGGGGCTGATCATTCTTGGGTGTGGGCAGGTAAGGCACATCCACCCGAAAAATAGTGTAGATAAGCCCCAGGAGGTAAATCCACCAGGTGCCGCTACTCAGTAAACCACCCACCACATGGAATCCCGCTTCGTGCGGCTCGGTCAGCCAACGCTGGGCAAATTGCCGAATCAGAAAGCCGGTAAGCAGCAAAGGCATGTATACCGCCGCAAATAGGGGCAGGTCTAGCCGAAGCGGTAGTTTCATCAGCAGCAACGAGACAATCGGCAACGCAAAGTCGATCAGTTGCACCAGTCCCAGCAGGTAATAGAGCGGTAACGTGCCGTAATGGACCCGCTGCCGCCAGGTAAAATGGCGGAACAGGGCTGGGTACGTTGTTACGAGCAGTTCAAACGTTCCCCGGGCCCACTTCAACTGTTGCTTGTAATAGCTTGCCAGCGTGGCTGGTACCAGCCCGTATGAAAGTGGCTTGGGGACGTAGACCGAAGTCCATTTTTTGGCATGAAGCTGCATGGCCGTATGCATGTCTTCGGACAAACCGGCGGCATGGCCTCCAATGGAGTCGAGGGCGGCCCGGCGGAACGTGCAGTTGGCACCAATGGCCTGCGCAGTGCCATACTGACCCATAGAGATCATCATGGGGCCATAAAAACTGTAGGTCTGTTCGGCGGCCCCGTAAGCCACTATACTCGCTTTCCGGTTCGAATACGCCTGTACGCATTGCACAAAGCCAACCTGCTCGTCGGCAAAATAAGGCAGCACTTCGTGCAGAAACTCAGGTACAGGTACGTGGTCTGGGTCCAGAACAAGGCAGATGTCGCCGGTTGCCTGCTTCAGCGCGTTATTGATGTTACCGGCCTTGGCATGTTGCTTATCGGTCCGTGTCACGTGTTTTATGCCCAAATCAGTACAGAGATGACGCAGATATGGGTCGTCGGCCTCATCACACAGGTACGTTGTATGAGGGTATCGGATCGCCTGAATAGCCCGCAGCGTGGTCTCAACCATGTCGAGTGGCTCGCCGGGGCAGTAGGTGGTCAGTACATCGACGGTCCAGGTACGCGTTGCTGCGGGCGGGACCGACGGGTAGATTGTCCAGTAGTGGTACCATTCGTGGAGCAGGCGCAGCAACTTGAATAGTACTGAGATCGTAAGCAGACTAAATAACCAGCTATCACCTCGGTTGGCTGGCTGGATGTATACCCAAAGAAAGAGTACAGTAAATACAAGGCCTACCAAAATTAGCCGCCTCAGAAGCCGAACATCTCGCTTTATGGCTGGCGAAACTAATAAGGTCGTTTTCTCATGTAGTGTCGTATCCTCACTCATTGTGTTCATCTAGTATATATTACTCTATATTCATATTTACATACTTAGCAAGCACGTAACTCTAATTAGCCTGATTAGAGTGGACAATTGCGCTCGATATTGTCCACTTCAGATGAGGCGGCTAGTCAATTAGACCAAGTACTAATAAATTCGTAGTCAACCGTTTGTATCAATAACAGGCAAACAACATCTATTTGATAGCCGAACAGCTAGTTTAGGACAAATATGCGCAAGAGGCAACGCAACTCACCTGAACGACCCCGTTAATCTACCTACTGGAAAGTCATTTTTCAGTTCATCGATGTTACATTGCTCATCACTCCACAAAAAGTAGGTAACATGCGAATTACCTGGCTGTATCTATGCAATTAGTAGCTATCGTTACGCACATACTTCGCCTACCCCAACGGTATACAGCGCTCTTGCTAAGTTTGCTGGCGCTGCTAGCTAGTTGTACCGAATCAACCACGTCGCATCAAGCAGGTACGTTGCCCGATTCGGTAACGGGTATCGTACAAAAGGGCAATACATTTACCCTCACTCACCAGGGGCAACCTTATTTTATTCGGGGCGTGTGTGGCCAGAGCCGCCTTGCCCGACTGCACGAATGCGGGGGTAACTCCATTCGTATTTGGGACGATAGCGACGCTGATTTCATTCTCGATCAAGCGCAACAGAACCAGTTGACCGTTTTTCTGGGGCTATGGATTGAGCGGGAGGCCGACGGATTCGACTATTATGATGAAGCGAAAATTACCCGGCAGTTCGAGCGTATACGCAAAGCCGTGCTCAAGTACCGATCTCATCCCGCTTTGTTGATGTGGTGCGTGGGTAACGAATGGACGCTGGATGCTACGAATATCAGGGTCTTTGACGAAGTGAACCGCATTGCGGCGATGATTCATGAACTGGACCCGAATCACCCCGTTACCACCGCTGTGATGCAAACTACCGCGCGCCCTATCTGGCTCATTCGGGATCGTTGTCCGGCGATCGACGTCCTTTCGTTGAACGTCTATGCGGCTCTTCACGAGACCGGCCAGCTTCTTCAAGAAGGCGGTTGGACTAAACCCTATATTATTTCGGAATACGGTCCGAAAGGTCACTGGGAAAGTGACCTGACTCCCTGGCGTACTTCTATCGAACCAACCAGTCAGGAAAAATACCGGTTCGTCCGGCAAAACTACGAGGCTTATATTGCTTCGCCCCCACCTAACTGCCTGGGTGCCTACCTGTTTCTGTGGGGCAACAAAGAAGAAGGCACCCACACCTGGTATGGATGCTTCGATGAACAGGGACATGAGACGCCACTGGTTGGGCTGCTGCAGGAGTTATGGACCAAGCAATTACCAGTTAATAAGGCTCCCACTATTGACGGCCTGCTCGTCGATGGCAGAAAAACAACCGGCGTCTCCTTTCCTGGAACAAACTCGATTCATCAGGCCCGCATCCTGGTCCACGATGTCGATGGCGACTCGCTGACATACGCCTGGGACATACGGACTGATCTCAGCAACGTGTATGACCTCGACAAACGCTCGCCCCCCATACGCATCAGCGGGCTTATTGTGGGCGAGCACAGTGCCGACATACGATTTACCGTACCGCGTCGGGCAGGCAATTATCGGCTATTTGCCAACGTATACGATACCCATAACCACGTTGGTACAGCTAACTTGTCTTTTCGGGTGCCTGGCCGCGAGGTTCCGTAAACATCACTGCTACCCTATAGGAGAAGGCACCTTCTGCTTAGGTTCCGTAGTTCTGAACTCTTTGAGGTAGTACGGTTCGAACGTAACCAGGTCTTCGAATTTGCCACTAGCATAGGCCTGCACGGCCAACGTACCTACAGTACGCGCTGAGGGACGTACCTGAACAGCCGGAAAATGAGCGTTGGGGTGCATTAATACAGGTCGGGCTTTGTCGGCCCCATCACCAAAGAACGCAATACGGTTGGTTACCAGCAGATCGGTGAACGAGGTTTCGTCTAAAATTGTGGCCGTTGTGGCCCGCACCTCGCGCCCATCCTGTCCGTAGAAGGCACAATACACCTCCATTCGCCGCGCGTCGATCATGGGGCAAAAGAGCGTATCGGAGGGATAAAACAAACGGACCTGCTCAGTCATGGCCGCCAGCGTATTGATGCCAAGCAGCGGTTTATCGAGCGCCATGCACAGCCCTTTGGCCGTCGATACACCAATGCGCAGCCCGGTGTACGAACCTGGCCCTTTAGCCACCGCAATGGCCGATACGTCACTAAGCGTGTATCCGGCATGTGTTACCACATCGTGCACCAGTGTAGTCAGGCGGGCAGAAGCAGTACGTTCGGTAAAGAGTTCATAGCAACCCAGTAGCGTGCCGTCGAGTTGGTGAACGGCTACTGAGCAAACGGTAGTGGACGTATCGAGCGAGAGAATCATGGTAAAGTGGGAGAAAGGGGAAATGGAGAACGGAGGAACGGAGTTGCTGACCAACCTATGTATGCTGGCGTCAGCAATCCCATTCCTCCGTTCTCCATTTCCCCTTCTTACTTTTATTTACTCCCTTTCAAAATCCGCTCATACCTGCTCATGTCTTTGAAGAGGTCGAGGGCGGTTTTGATTTCGGGATCGGTAGAGAACGACGCTTCCTTGATGCCTTTTTGCAGGTAATAATGACCCGCAATTTCCTGTTCCAGCAAGCCTCTGATTTCGGTCTGGAAGGTCTTCATATCGGCATCTTTACTATGCGACATCTTCGACTTCAATGCATTCAACTGATTCTGGATCTGGTCGAAATACTTTTCTTTCTTGGCCGATGCTTCCAGTACCCCCAGGTCTTTTTCAACCTGCGTGGTATAGTCGTATTCTTTGTCTGCCGCCCATTTCACAAATTCCTGGTACTCAGCATCTGTTAATTTGAACTCACGGGCCTGTTTGATCGTCGGGTGATCATGTTTGTACTTCACCGCATAATCGAAGATCAGGCCTTTGTTGGTCAGGCTCAGGGCCAGTGGCGAAGGCGTTGGCGCTTCCGTCTGAATATCGGGCGTTACGCCGCCACCATCATACACGGTACGTCCGGCACGGGTTTTAAAGGCGGTGCGCAACGAATCGGCAATTTTTCCCACGCTACCGTCGGCATTGCGGTGACTGTAGTCGATTGCCTGAATACACCGGCCACTTGGAATGTAGTATTTAGCCGTGGTAATCTTCATCCGGGTACCGAATGAGAGCGGCCGTGTAGTTTGCACTAACCCTTTACCGTAGCTACGCTGACCGATCAGCACGCCCCGGTCGTAATCCTGAATGACGCCCGACACAATTTCGGCGGCCGAAGCCGAATGGTTGTTGGTTAGCACTACCACCGGCATTTCGGTATCCACCGCTGGCGACAAGGCGGAGTATGACTTGTTCCACTCGGTTACTTTGCCCTTAGTCGTAACCACTTCAGAACCCCGTGGAATGAAAATATTGGAGATGTCGATCGATTGATCCAGTAACCCACCAGGATTTTCGCGCAGGTCGAGCACCAGTTTTTTCATGCCCTTTCCTTTCAACTCCTGGTAGGCGGCACGCACCTCGCGTCCGGCAGCAGCCATGAAGTCTTTCAGATCAATGTAGCCAACTTCTTCATTAAGCATGCCGTAATACGGTACGTTGGTCATTTTCACTACGTCGCGTAGCACCGAAATCTCGACCGGATCTTTCTGGCCGAACCGCTTCACCGTCAATTTTACGGCTGTTCCAGTCTGACCACGTAGCAGTTTACCCGCATCGGCGTCGCGCCGGGTTTTTATATCGACGCCATCAATCTTCAGGATTTCGTCACCGATTTGCAGACCCGATTTTTCGGCGGGTGTGCCTTCAAACAGCATCATCACAATGCTCTTGTCCTGCCGAGTACCGATCGTGGCCCCAATGCCGTTGTAGCGGCCGGTGGTCATGGTCATGTAATCTTCGATGTCATCTTCGGCGTAGAAGTTCGTATACGGATCGAGCGACTTCAACATGGCGTCGATACTCGTTTTTACCATGCGGTTGGGGTTCACCTCATCTACATAATACATGTTCAGTTCTTTGAACATGGTAGCGTAGATATCGAGGTTCCGGGCGATCTCGAAAAACCGATCATCGCGCGTAAAGGCGGTCATCCCCCCCGCAACAAGCAGAGCCGACGTACCCAGTATCAGTTTTTTATAAAGACGCATAGGGGAAGTTTGATGTTTGACGTTTGATGTTGCGTTGTTGGACTGACAGTGCGCGAGTTGGCGGCGCAACCTCAAACTAGTTTCTTCAAGGCTAATTTCATGCCTTTTTCTATCTCTTCAAACGAAATTTTTGTCTTGGCGGTATAGAGGAACACAATCTGCGCCACCGGCCCGGTAATAGGCTGTTTGTCAACACTCTTTTCGCTCCCCTGCACCAACCGATGCTTGTGCAACCGGTACGCTTCTTTCACGCGCCGACGAACGGCATTTCGGTCAACCGCTTTCTTAAACGCCCGTTTCGGCACGCTGAACAACACCTGAGGTAGCGCACCAGATTCGGCAACGCTAACCGTACTTGGCTCAGCCTGTTCCGTTTCGGGTACGTTGCTAAGTCCTTGCCGGAAGTACAGCACCCGGAACGGATAATGATAAAACGTCAGTGGTGCCGCGCCAGCTGGTTTTTCAGCGGGAGGCGTTCCTGGCTTATCGCGATGGAAAAGCTGGTCGATGACCTTCTGGCTGGTCAGGTGTTCCGATTTGGGAAAGAAGTGGCGCATACGTAGTCTACAAATTTAACACACCAAAGGCATCCCCCTCCTTTCCGTGGTTCGATTGGTGGAGAGCAATGTCGATGTATGGTATCCCGTAGGCTAACCATTCATTGAACAATATCACGTACATCATTGAGCTTTATTTAATTAAGCACAGGAGAAAAAACGTGGCTTAATATCAAAAACAGTACGCTGCATCCTGCTTATCTTTCTCACTCAACTCACTTACGCACAAGATACGTCAACTACTTATGGGTACGCTTAGGATGCGCAGACTAGAGAGAAGCTAACTGGCGCTAGAAATGATATTCTATTTGAGGTAAGACTTAATTCTAGATTTAGCTGGCTTTTACCACCAAAATAGTACTATATATAGCGAAAAAGCCGCTACTGATGATCAGTGCGGCTTTTTTAATGACGGGATAAGAGTCAGGCATTACAGTTTAAACCGAACGCCTTTTTTCTCGTCAGAAACGGTCAGTTTCCAACGACCTTTGGCCCGGCGACGAGCAATTACATTCTGCCCGTTAGGCGTTGACATCCGCTCACGGAATCCGTGTTTGTTCCGACGCTTGCGGTTCGACGGTTGGTAGGTTCTTTTCATTGTATACTTGTGACTAAAATGCCTGTTCCTGAATTGAGTCCGCAAAATTAACAGAATCATTTGTAACGACAAAGAAGTTTGTAGTTTGTTGTCTGTGGTTTGTAGTTGCGCTACTCAACTCAGGTACGTTATATAGCAACGCAACCACAAACCACAGACAACAAACCACAAACTATCCTATTTTTGCACCCGATACCTCCTGCTTCAGTTATTCTTCAGTTACCCCATGTTCAAAAGAACCAAGATTGTTGCCACCGTTGGCCCTGCCTCAGAAACCAAAGAACAGTTACTGGCATTGGCCCACGCGGGTGTCAACGTGTTCCGGCTAAATTTTTCACACGGTACGCACGAAGATCACCTTCAACGCCTGAATCTCATCCGCGAAATCAACGCTGAATACAACATGAACCTGTGTATCCTCCAGGATCTGCAAGGACCCAAAATTCGGATTGGGGCCGTTGAAGACCCTAAAAACGGGGTTCAGATCATTGCCGGTCAGCAGCTCGTGTTCACCAACGAAGAAATGATCGGAACGGCTAACCGCGTAAGCACTCCCTACAAAGGCATGTACCGCGATGTTCGCCCTGGTGAGCGTATCCTGCTCGACGATGGCAAACTGGAAGTAAAAGTAGTTGGTGTCGACGGCACCGACGTGGTTACCGAAGTGGTTTACGGCGGCCCGATGAAGTCGAAAAAAGGCGTCAACCTGCCCAACACGAAAGTGTCGATGCCATCGGTTACCGATAAAGACTGGGCTGACCTCGACTTTGGTTTAGAACATGACGTGGAATGGATTGCCCTCTCGTTTGTACGGGAAGCGCAGGAAATTCTGGAAATTAAAGACTATATCGCCTCAAAAGGTAAACTAGCCCGTGTAGTAGCGAAGATCGAAAAACCCGAAGCCATCGTTAACATCGACGCCATTATTGAAGCAACCGACGCGATCATGGTGGCCCGCGGTGACCTTGGCGTTGAACTACCCGCTGAAGAAGTACCGATGATTCAGAAAATGCTGGTCGAGAAGTGTAACCGCGCCGCCAAACCGGTAATTGTGGCTACGCAGATGCTCGAAAGTATGATCGACGCACCTCGCCCAACCCGCGCTGAAATCAACGATGTAGCCAACTCAGTAATGGACGGTGCTGATGCCGTGATGCTCTCGGCCGAAACGGCGTCGGGTAGCTACCCTATTCTGGCGGTTGAAAACATGTCGGCTACGATCCGCAACGTAGAAGCCAACACCGACAAGATTTACTACCGGCACCACGCGCAGGTGAATGATCACCCAAGCGAGAACGTGCTGAACGACAACGTTGTGATGAGCGCCTGCCGCCTAGCCCGTGATACCAATGCCAAAGCGGTAATCGGTATTACGACCTCAGGCTATACAGCCGTTCGTCTGTCGCACCACCGCCCCAAAGCGTCGATCTATGTATTCTCGCCCGATGCTCGCCTTCGCAACGTACTGGGCTTGTACTGGGGCGTTCAGGTAATTCCGTTCGAGCCTGATACGCAGATCACGGTTGACCAAACGGTTGAAGCCATCAAGCAGACACTGATTGCCCGTGGTTCGCTGGAATCGGGTGATATTTTTGTGAATACGCTGAGCATGCCACTGTCGCAACAGCGAAAAACCAACACGGTTAAGCTTAGCGTAGTGGATTAATTTACAGCGTTATACTGTATAGAAGGCGAGTCAGCAGCAGCTGACTCGCCTTTTTTGTTGGTGCGATGCCTCAAATCAAGTTCATGTTCCTACTCGTTAATCCTATTTCGACAACAAGTAGTATTGATCAAATAATTTGGCTACATATTGTAAAATCTTTATTTATTTTTCTTATTTTCTCATTCGTCCATACGGCTTTTTGGCAAACACCCTTTCCGGTTGACATGCTGGCATTCGCCCGGTCTATTGCTTACAAAAAAAACTTTGCCGAAGCCGATCGGCTTCTCTCCCGATTCACGTCGACCAAGAACGAGGTGAATGCATTACGTCTTCACGCTCAGGTTCTTTATTGGATGAAAGAAAATTAACGGGCTGATGCTGTATTTCAGAAAGCAATAGCCCTGTATCCGGACATCCATGTAATTAAGCTGGATTACGGACGGATGCTATTCGAAATAAGCAAACCTGATAGGGACGAGACGGTACTCAACGATTACCTACGCCACGATAACCAGCATACCGAGGCTACTATGCTGCTTACGTACCTTAATCTGTGGCAGGGAAATGGGCAGGCGGCCCGCGACCGGAGTAGCAAGCTGTTGCGCTGGTATCCCGATAACGTTCAGATTCAGGAATTGGCCGAAACGGTTCATTAACAAACCGGCCTTGCAGCGCGAGTAGAAAGCCATAGTTTTCTACCATAACGGTAGCGATAAGACCACGACCTACAAAACGCTGGACTGGACCTTTCGTACTGACAGTGCCGTTGTGGCCGCCGTGAAGCGATCTACGGCAAGCTGTACCACCCGAAGAACCAACCCTTTTTAAGGATTGGCCCGGCTACCTGTGCCCCGCAGGCTGTGGCACAATGACCGGAACGCTGCCGTAATCAGCGTATTTTTTTAATCGTAAGAATGGTAACTCAATCAGCTGGTACGACCCCCAGGCTGTAATTAGTAAAACAATGGCGCTTTCAGCCAGTAAGAGCACCGGTCTGTATGACACCATTCGGGCGGGCAGGTGTGAATGAATGGCCGACTCGACAACGTTCGACCGTAGTAATCGCGGTATAAAGTTATGGTAGATGTATAGTCCGTAGCTGATTCGGCCAGTGAACTGTAACACCGGGTTCGTTAACAATAACCCTAGTGCCGTTCTGGTCGGCCCCACTTGTTGCGTGCTGTACGTAATCAACCACAATGCTAGCACCGCAATACAGGTTCGCCTTGGTATGGCCACCGATGTATTAGCAGCTATGAACACACCGTATATAAGCAGGCAGCCAATAGCAGCAAGCGTGAGCCACTTGTAGAAATTCGGCATCAACTCGGGCCTGGACAGGGTTACCCACGCCAGTAGCGCGCCCAACCCGAAACAGTCGAAGCAGGTGACCGTCAGCAGGTCATACAGGGGGTATTGCCGCAGCATAAACTGACTGACGACCCCCAGGCCAATGAAAAGCAGAATGACACGCAGGGTATAGCGTCTGCCTACGTACAGCATCAACCAGGGCCAGATCAGATAGAATTGCTCTTCAACAGCCAGCGACCATAAATGAGAGAGCATACCGTCCCAGCCCTGCCTGGCATAAAAATAAAAGTTAGCGGTATAGGTGGCGAAATACCAGAACGACGAGCGGATACTGGTGTTGGTGTTATCGCCAAGGGCCAGCAGCAATAGAATAGTCAGGTAGTAGGCCGGAAAAATTCGTAGTGCCCGGCGGATGTAGAAGCTTCTCAGGATAGCAGCCGCCTGTAAACCGCTGACAGCCATTTTCTCTTTCTGCTGCAGCAGTATGCGGGTAATCAGGAATCCACTCAGCACAAAAAACGTATCAAGCCCGACAGCGCCCAGTCCCAGCCGTTGCACTACCGCCAGCGCACCAAACCAGTGGCTGGCGATAACCAGTAAAACAGCAACACCTCTGACGGCATCTAATTGCTTGAAATAGGTCATTAGTACTGTTGCATTTACTGAACCCGGCTTAGCGCACAATCCGATAAACTTATCGCTTACCGGTGGTTATGCCAAACCAAACAGCCACAACCAGTGCCCGCAGGTCTAGTAGACCGTCGCAATTACACGCTGGTAACGCGTTAGTGAGGGGGTTCCGGCATCGGTTACTTCCAGAATCAGGTGCATGGTTTGGCCGCTAGTTGCGTCGGCGGGTATGGTAAGCGAGGCCTTCGGCTGATTGGGTTGACTGATAACTACCGCTGCCGGGTACGTGCCTGCTTCTGTATATGGCCACCACCGATACGTCAGTTTGTCGTTGTCGGGGTCGGTAGCCGAGCCACTGAGCGTGATGGTCTGGCCTGCTTTTACCCGCAGGTCGCGCGCGTGGTTGAGCTTCACCACCGGCGCATGGTTGGCTTCTCTGTAGGACTTGACACACCAGTCGGCGCGGGCGGCAAAGTCGTTCTGCAAGACCGGTATCCAGCGTGTCTGGGGATATGCGGCGTCCTGTTTTTTGGTATACGGGTCATAATCGGTTACGGTTTTGCCATCTTCCCAGCGGTACGGGTTCGCTTTCGACTGCACCATGCGCCCGCCCCAGCCGCCATACGACACGTTTTCCAGACTCCGCAGGCCCACGTCGATCAGGTAAAAGTAGGCGGGGGAATCGCCTTCCGAGATAAAATCATACTGGCTCAGGTTGTACTTTTTAGCCTCGGCCGGGTCGCCATGCGTGTGTTCGGGGTCGCCGGCCAGTTGCTGTCCATCGCCCCAGAGGTAATACGACGACAGTAACGGACCATGCCCAAACTTAATGTACTTAGCAAACCAGTCTCCTTTTAGGTACGTCTGCAATTCGGTTGGCACCACGCGGGGCCACAGGTACGCGAAACTCCAGAACTGATCGGAATTATACAGCACCCTGATCTTCGGCCAGTTCGGGGCAACGTATTTCCGGTATGTAGCGTCCTGGTCGAGTACGGCGTAGATAACGGCTTTGTCGGCTACTTTTTTCTGGATGGCAGCCCACTGTGGCGTGTGTTTATACTGGTCTTCAATAGACTTCAGGGCCCGCGCTACGGTGTTGGTGCCCCCCCATATTTGCAGATAAACCGGGCTGGGGTCGTTATCGAGCAGGACGTTTTTGATAAAATCAGAGCCTTCGGTATCCTGACTCATCTCGCCTTCAAAATCGATGTTACCTACCCGCACCAGACTTTTCAGGTACGTTGGTGTGGGGTAGCCGCTGGCGTGCTTTATGAGGTTTGGGTAAACCTGAGCGTACTTATCGATATACGTGTCCATCCAGGTGGTGCCGGGCCAGCGCAGGTCGGTTCGTTCGCCGTAGCGCTCGGCTGTGTTGGCCATTTCGGAGGTAAACTTCGTGCCCTTTCCGTCACCCTTGTAATGCCACTGCGAACTGCTGTAAACGAGGCCAACGAGTGTAAATTCGTTGCTGTAGAGGAGCATACGGATAAATGTATCGACATCGTCGACTTCACCATCGGTTGTTACGATGGTGCGGGCTTTGGCAGGGCTCCCTTTTTTCTGAGCAACCCCAGACTGATCCAGCAGCGCAAGCAGGCATATCAATGTCAAAAGTAATTTCATAGATATAGGCGGAAACAGAGCTTATTTGGGCATTACCTGCACGATGACCCGTCTGTAGCGGGTCAGGGCGGGGGTGCCTTTGTCGGTTACTTTTAGGATGAAATGAATGGTCTGCGGCTGTGTTACCACGGGTGCCGTTACGGGTAGGTCATACAGGTTCGCCGCGTAAGGCCGAAAGCTGATGCGCCCTGGGTACGTACCTGCCTCAGGATACTGAAACCAAAGATAACTCATCGAATCGCCATCAGGGTCGGTAGTACCGGCCGCGTTTAAATGAAACAGCTCACCCGAACGAACCGTGAGGTGGTCGGGATGGACCAGAGCGGGGCGGGGCGGATGGTTGGCGTTGGCATACGACCGGGTGCACCAGTCCATACGGGCGGCAAAATCGTTCTGAAAATCGGTGCGCCAGCGCCAGATTGTTGCCATGACACTTTTTGCGCCGGGCAAATCACCAGCTTCCATGTATGATTTTCGGGGTAGCGCATCGCTGAATACCGAATCGGCAGCGTTGGTCCAGATGGGGCGCGTTTCTGGCTCATCGACCGGAAAATCGGGACGGGCAAACCGACCGCGAGGCGGCAGCGTGGTGGGTTGGTACAGCGTATAGCGTCCGCCCCAACCACCATAATCCGGGTGTTCAGGTACGTTCAGGCCGTTAGGCACCAGACCCAGGAAAGCGGGCGTGTCGCCCTCCATGCCGTAGGCTACATCGGGGTACAGCGCACCCATAGGGCCATGCCCCTGCTGAATATGGGTAGCCAGCCACGCGTTACTGATCACCTCGGCATGCGTACCCGCATCGGTGGTATTGATGCCGCGCCAGGTAGCCTGGTCGTAACCATAGCCGGGACTAACGACAAAGAAGACATCCGGAAATGTTTTCCGGATCCAGGGGCCCGAATCGTCCTGATCAGAGATGGTATAAACCCGCAGTTTGCGGTATAGCCTCCTGGCCTGCTCGGGGGTACGTGTCTTTTTTAGTTTCCAGAGCGCCTGCGCCAGCGTGTTCGGCCCGCCCCAAACCGACACCCACAAGGGGCGCTCGTCGGGTTTTTCCAGCACCCTGATAATCCAGTCGGACCCTTCTGAATCGTGGCCTTCTCCTACGCCGCCCATTCCGTATACAGGCAGCCCTTTTTTGATCAGGCCCATGAGCGATTGGGCTGTTGGAAAACCGGGTTCGTGTTTCAGCAGATTGGGCTGAACGACACCATACGCCGCCACAATTGCCCGGACGGTTTCGGGCGCTACCCGCGTTTTTTGGTGGATTGATGTGGTGGCTATCAGGCCCTCTATCGACCACTGGTTGGCGTAGGTCAGAAAGCGAATCAACGATTGTGAGTCGTCGGGGTCGGCTTCAATGTCGGTCAGCACCAGCACGCGCGGTTGGTCAGGTACGTTCGTCTTTTGTTGCGCTGCAAGCGAGAGTGGCGACAACAACGCTAGTAGGCACAGGCAATGTTTGATGTATCTGTAGCTCATAGTAGTGGGCTAAGGTTTTAGCTAGCTGGTGCGATGGCACTTGCGCAGCAGGCCCTTGACAAAGCCCGTACAAACGCCCTTGACCGGAATTATCACCGCACTATGTAGCTACCTGCTCTCATTAGTCATAGTGGGTATACTTTTCTGGCACTGAACACTGCATCGATTTTATCCGAGGTACTTAGCAGGTGCAGCAGTTTATTGATCAGTGACACCCGGCGGCGCTGACGACCAGACCACACCTACTCATAAAGCGCCTGAGCGCTTAGGTATACCGAGACGCTAGCCAGACAGCTTGCAACCCTTACTACTGCCCAACAGCTTGCCACGAAATCGAACTGAGCAACAACTGATTTGCCCAGCCGACTAACTATTGAGCCGTAATTGGCGCACCTAGATAGCGTACTAATGCCTTCTATCTGTAAAGCGTGTTTGTACGCAGGAGAAGCAGTGATTATCACCTTGTTAATGAGTTACTTACGGCGGAGCTTTGATCTACTTCTTCCACACCTATTTAATTTCACATATTGTATGAATGACGTTGTTCTAAACTGGAACCTGGTGGCTCTGGACGCTAACCGCGAAAGCCACACGAACGAAAAAGGGGAACAGACCGGCCCTACGCTCAGCTCACGGGCGCTGGCGATTGTCCATTTGGCTATGCATGATGCCTATGCAGCCATTCTAAACCTTCCTACCTGGCCGACCTATCTGCCAGTCGCCAGTATCCCTGGCGCGCCAACAGCCTCAACAGCGCCAGAATTAGCGATTGCCGGTGCCGCTTTCACGGCCCTGAACGCCTTGTTTCCTTCGCAGAAAGACTATTTCGCGCAACAGCTCCACTTGCTGGGTGGCCGAAAGGAGTCAGAGGAACACCAGTATGGCGAGAAGGTGGCAAAGGCCATGTTACAGGATCGCAAGTTCGACCCTGGTGCCAACGCAGGCAATTATGTACCCCCAGCCCGTCGGAACGCGCATCAGGTTGACCCAGACAATCCAAATCAGGGATTTCACGGGCCTTTGTATGGCGCAGGTTCCAAAGGCTTCGCCATTACCGCCCGCCACGAACTTGCTACGCCGCCTAACGATAATGCGGTGTATAGAGCGGCCCTGAAACAGGTACGTTACAAAGGCATAAAACCAGCGCTGAGTGGTACGCTGCCAAGCCAGTCAACGGTTTCCCCCACTTCGCTGAACATCCCCAAACGAACAGCCGACGAGACCATCATTGGTCTTTTTTGGGGCTACGATGGTGCCATTGACCTTGGTACACCGCCCCGGCTCTACAATCAGATCATTCGAAAAATCGCCATCGCCAGGACTAATTCACTAGCCGATAATCTTCAGCTATTTACACTCGTGAATGTGGCCATGGCTGATGCGGGCATTCTGGCCTGGGACCAGAAGTATATCCACGAATTTTGCCGGCCAGTAATCGGTATCCGCACCTACGACGCATCGAGCGATCCGGATGGCACCACATCTACTAATCCGATCAACCGATCGGCCGACCCCTTCTGGCTCCCGTTGGGTGCACCCTCATCCAACTCCGCCAATCGGGTTACCGTGATGGTGCCGCAGAAGTCTTTCCCCTTCGCCGTTACGCAAACAGCCCAAACAAAAAACTTCACGCCTAATTTTCCGGCTTATCCATCGGGCCACGCCACGTTTGGGGCCGCCGCTTTTCACATGACCCGGCTATTTTATGGTTCGGCCAATGGGGGCGTAGATCTTCCCGCTACGCCAAATGCCGGTAATAACACCACACCGGACACGTTGATAGATCAGGCAGCCGCTGGCATGAACAACACCCCTTTTTACTTTGTCTCGGAAGAGATGAACAACAAGACGCAGACCAACGAAGGCGAGGTACGGCCCCTGCACAGGCGTCGGTTCAACAGTTTGTGGGATATGATTATTGAAAACGGAATCAGCCGCGTTTATCTGGGCGTGCATTGGGTGTTCGACGCCTTTAACATCGACGACAGCGATCCGTTTACGCCTGTTTTCAGTAATGACCCAACTCAGCGGATCGGAGGTATTCCTCTGGGGCTGACGATTGCCGAAGATATTTTCAGACACCGGAATGGCAGCGGTCTCCGGCGATCAACTGTTGGCCCACGCAGCTGAACTCAGGTTTCATTCAGGTACGTATCGGGCATAAACCAGATCAGCCACCGCACAACGTTGACGTTGTAGGGTGGCTGATCTTATTTATCAGGAAACTAGTTGATTAGTCGCTGATGGTAAACGAGTAGCTGCCCGAACCAAGTGGAATGATAACCTGTCCGTTGGCCTGGCTTACGCCGTTCCATTGCGTGATTGGCTGGCCGTTTTCGCGAATCTGATCGAGGCGTTGGGCGGGCAGGTACAGGGTGGTTGTAGTGTTGGGAGGCAAGGTTGTTTTGTACAGCCATTTCGCTCCCTCCCATCTCCACTCGCTGCTGATCCGGCCATACACCGAATCGTAATACCCCTTGGCAAACGTCATTTTCTTTGCTGGGTCGGGCGTGGGCTTCAGCACAATCGCCTTGAAACCAGCCTGCTCGGAGTGCCGCTGAATACCCAGCGACTGGTTGTACATCCAGGATGCCACTGCCCCAAATGAGTAGTGGTTGAACGAGTTCATGCTGTTGTTGCCGCCAAACCCATTCTCGACGGTGTACGAATTCAGGCGTTCCCAGATCGACGTAGCTCCGTTGACTACCGAATACAGCCACGACGGATAGGTCTGCTGTTGCAGGAGCCGGTAAGCCGTTGCCGACTGGCCGTTTTCGGAGAGGGCATCGGTGATCGAAGCGGTACCAATAAAACCGGTCATCAGGGAATAGGCCGGGCGCTCAACGCCCTGGTCATCCTTGTTCGGCCGCTCCACCGACGCGTTCAGATGCCGGGTGGCAAACGGTTTGTTCTCATCGTTGAATACCCCCAGCGCCAAGGGTATGGCATATGACGCCTGGGTATCTATTAGTTGCCCTTTGTCAGTTTTCTGCGCCAGTTGCTGCTCATTCGGCGCGCCCATGAAGCCCGTCACGACACCCGATTTGATGGTTTTGCGGGTCGTTTTATCGACATAGATGTCATTCCAGGTCGCCTTCAACTCGGTGTGCCGCTTTAGGAACTGTGCCGCCTCGTCGGGTTTGTTCAAAACGCGGGCTACGTTGCTCATGATACTCAGATCATAGGCGTAATAGGCCATCCAGAATAACGTGTTGTCGTTTTTGTTGCCTTCAGGGCTCAGCCAGTCACCCAGTGGTCCTTCGTTAAGGATACCAGTTTTGGGGTCGATTTTGGTTTCCAGAAACTGCATGTAGCGTTTCATGGCGTCGTAGTGTTCGGCAAGCAGCGCAACGTCGCCGTACTGACGATACGTTTCCCAGGCCACCACAATACCGGCGCTTCCCCAGAGGGTGCCGCCAAACCCGCCACCCATCGGAGCCACATCGGGGAAACGACCATTTTCGGCCTGTACATCGCGCATGGCCAGCAGGTGTCGGCGCAGAAACAGATCGGCATTGGTCAGGTACGTTGCACTCCGCGAAAACACTGAAATGTCGCCGCTCCATCCCATGCGTTCATTGCGGGCAGGCGTATCGGTCGGAATAGACAGGAAATTACTGCGCAGCGACCAGGTAATGTTCTGCCACAGCTTGTTCACCAATGCATTCGACGTTTCGTACTGTGACGAAAGCGCCGATATAGAACTGATAACTTGGCCCTTTACGTCGGCAACCGGCACTGCTTTATCAAGCCCGGTTAGCTCCAGATAGCGGTAACCGTGAAAGGTGAAGCGGGGTTGTATGGTTTCGTCACCGCCTTTCAGGGTGTAGCTATCCTGCGTGAGTGCCGCCCGGATATTCTCCATCATCACCATGCCCGTATTTGCTGTATACTCGGGCAAGTTCGGGTATTTCACCTCGGCATAGCGCAGGGTAACGACTTGTCCTTTCCGGCCGTTTTTGATCCGAATCTGCGGAAAACCCACCATGTTCTGACCCATGTCGTAGACAAACACGCCCGGCCTGACCGCCGCTACGCTCAGCGCAGGCATGGTTTTCACCAGACTGGCATTATCGCCCATCTGCCCAACAAGTTGCTGGCCGCCATAACGCATCGATGTTGTACGGCCCTGGAAATCGGTAAACGTGCCCTGGTAAGCGGTACCTTCAAGGGGCACATCGACCGCCGGTTTCCAGGCAGCATCAGTATAGGCCGGGGTCGCCCAATTGGCAATTGACGCCTCTTTCGTGGCTTCGTACACTTCACCCTGGAAAAACGAGCCGTACCGCACCGGCCCATCGGTGAAGAGTTTCCAGGTGGCTGGATTCGAGGTAACGACTTGCTCAGTGCCGTCGGCGTAGGTGATTACCAGCTTGCTTAGCAATGACTGCCGATCGCCGAAATAATTCCAGCTTTCACCGCTATAGGTGATGTTACCGCTCCACCAGCCTTCGCTTAGCCACGCCCCCATTGCGTTTTTTTGGCCCGATTTCACCGCCGCCGTTACGTCGTAGGTCTGGTACATGTGATGTTTGTTGTACTGGGTCAGGCCGGGGTTGAAGTAGTCATTGCTCACCCGGTTGCCATTCAGATACAGCTCGTAGATCCCCCGTGCGGTGGCGTAGAGCCGGGCTTTGGCAATCGGTTTGGCCTGAGCCGTAAACGTGGTACGCAGCATAGGCGCAGCATTTCGGCTCGGGTCGGCCGTCACCAGTGCGCCGCCCCTGACCGTATACCGCCCCTGCTCGACGGTTAGGTTACTGGCTTTAAAGATGCCCGTATATGGTTTCTGATTCAGGTTTTCGATGAACAACGGATTGGAGGGAAAACGAAAATTTCGGATCGTCACCGCCGAGAAATGAGCCAGTTGACCGGTGGGTACCCGAAAGCCGATATCAGCCACCATCGGGAAACTGATGTAGTTATTGCCGCTGCCAACCGGGTTGAGGTTGAACCCTGCGGGCGCAAAAGGAGAGCGTGGGCCAGCCGTTTTATCAGTGAGCTTGCCCGTGTCGTCCTGTTTATCCACAAAAAACTCGAACAGCCCAAAATTGCAGTGGGCGAATACCGTATGCGGCTCGTATTTATTGGCATTGTTGATGAGTGTCTGCGGAATGTCGAAGCTCTTGAGCGGCACCTCGGCGTTATCGGTTTGGGTATAGCCAACCCGGTAGATATGGAGTTTGGCCAAGCCGCCCGGCGCGTCGCTGACCGATGAGATATCCAGCTCGAAGGCGACGTAGCTTTGGTTGCGGCCGACCTGAACGCCCATGAGGTTCAGGTTCTTGTTCTGCAACCGCCGGTCATTCGCCCCCAACACAAACGCCGCCTTCGTTGATTGGCTGGCCCGATCGAGCTGAACGCTAAACTGGCATTTGAAGACCGACAGGTACTGCGAATAAAAAACCAGATCATCATCGCCACCCCCGATCCATCTGGCACCCGACCAAGCCGACAGATCGGGGTTCATGAGGCCGGTTTCAAACCACGACGAATTAGTAACTGACTTACCCGTATTGTCCCAAACCGTTACGGTCCAGGTGTAGCGGGTGGTTGGCTGAAGGGCGCTCCCCGCGTAGTCGATGCCGTGCGAGCGGTCGGAGTCTACTTTTTTCGAATCCCAGACAAGTCGATTTCCGGCGTCCTTCACCACCAACTGATACGCTTTCTGGTAGTAGCCCCGCCGGTTATCGAGCGCCTTCATCTGCCACGAAAAGTGCGGCGTGGTCTGATCGGTCCCCAGCGGCGTTTTCTGGTAATCGACCGCCAGGTTATCGATAGCGACGTTGGCAAAAGCGGTAGTGAAACAGGCGAAGAGCAGCAAAAGCGGCAGGTACAAACTTTTCATGAGGGTAAGAGTCGCGTTACGGATCGGGTGAAGAAAAGCACAAGCAAGCAGGCATTCTTTTGTTGAATTGCCCTTGCAAAGCACTATAATTTCACGCAAATGTACTAGAGGCTATTTTGCCGAACACGGGTTTAGCTAGCCGCTACCTTCGAGTCAGGTACGCATCGCACGGTTCCGTTTGCTAACGCGGACGGTAACCTGTAGTGAGTCCCGCCGGGATCACTCTTTAGACAGCCACCACGAAAGTAGCCGCGTTTACGGATGGTTTTAGCCAGCAGAATGGCTCTATCCTACTTTGCCTTCACCCGTAGCTGAGAAAGAAGCGTTACGATGTTATGCCCGGCCACATCAGTGAATAGCACCCGCCCCGCTGGGTCGATGACTACTGTTCTCGGGAAGCTTCTTACCTGATAGGTGCTTAATAACTTGTTACCAGCATCAGCCATGAGTTGAGGCCATCCAATCTGCTCCCTGGCTACATATGCTCTTACTCTTTCAGGCGTATCATCTCCTACGACACCAATAAATTCAATGTCGTCCCGGCTTGTTTTTGTGTATGCTTCTTTCAGATAGCGCATCTCGGCCAGACAGGGAGCACACCAGGTCCCCCAAAAATCCAGTAGGACATATTTACCCCGATAATCGGTCAGCGACAGCGTCTGACCACTTATCAATTCGGTATCTGTAAAGACAGGAGCCAGATAATCTTTCTGGGTGGAATACAACGTTTCGTCTGAAGGCATCTTTTTCAGCTGGATCACCTGCCTGGCCAGGTCAATACCAGTATACTGATAAACTACCTTATCGATCGTGATATATTCACCTTGCTTACTCATCAGGCGTGTCGGAATTTTATTGGTAGAACTAAATGCAATCTGTTTAACCGCAAGGCTGTCAGTCAGATTGATACTAGTTGACGGCTGAAAAGCAAGGTGAGTAAATCCAGCCGACACGACAGCGATTGAATCAGTCCGATTCCCGGTAGTGAAGAAGGCCAGTGCATAAGATGGGAACGTACACATGATGCCGTCACCACCGAGCCAGACCGACAGATTTGCTGTCGCTTTCACAACCTCTCTTTGCAGATAACGCTCATACTGAACAGGGCGGGTATTTGATGGAAGCGGCTGGGAATGGGTAGCTCTGGATAAAGGCTCGATGGGTTGCTCGTCGGTGAAGTCCAGGTTGTTATTGGTATCAATCAGCACGAGTCGCTTTCCGGCCTCATCCAGCCCCGTGGCTACATACACAAAGCTTCGGATAGCCTGGGTGGTCAGCTTACTCGTGTCTGGCGTCCAAAGCCAGCTTGTCTACAACTGGTTGTATATAGAGTCAGAAATGTTCCCCGCCATAGCATGCTGATAGACATGTTGGTAAGGATCTATTCGCAAATAGCCTACCTGTGTTCGTTGCCAGCCTACCGGAAAACCCTTCAGCGTGTAATGCGTTTTAGACCATTCGTCGACTTGATTTGCATCCTGCCAAAGGGGACTTATGTAACTCGGGAAAAATGGTCCATACCCGTCCACAAGCTTGAAAGGAACGTCAATGGTGTTTGTCTGACCACTTACTACCTGCGCAATCAGGAGCAAACAACAGAGAAAATTCACTTTACATATTGAAGAAATCATCAGCCAGTCCTTTTTTGACAATGTATTTGACAATGTAATAGTTACGCCAACACCAGCGATCAGGGTGAGCCGCGTATATACTCGTTTGAGGGTCTGGTGCGGCCGGGAGCCCATATTCGTATCGACCAAAGGGGTGCATGCAGGACGTCAGTACACTGAACCCTATTCAATTAGCAGTCACAGGAGACTATCTGTCTGCTGGCCTCGAAATCGTATTACCGGCAGACCCTACGTCGGCCAGTTGAAGTTTATCGCCCAGAACGGATATGTCCTGGATCTGGATACGGCGATTATTCAGGATAAACGAGTCGCCAACTTTATACTCGTTCGTTCGTGGCCATGACTGGGTTGTTGTTTCCTCGGTTTGTCTGATTTCTACCGTGGTGGCCTGCGCATTATATGGCAACCCAGCCGTGCCGCTTTTCACGGTAAAATACACGCGCTGACCGCCCAGAATCGTCGTTCCTTTCCGGTATTCGTGGGCCAGTAACGAGAGATGAAACTGATTTTGAACCGGGTCCTGGTACGTCCAGCCAGAGTTGTAGGGATTGGGCTTGACCCAGGCGGTTCGCGGCACAACCCGTCGCCCATCAAATGCCTCCAACTGCACCTGAACAGCGGGCAGCGTATCACACACTGCGTTAATCGCGTTGGTATAGTGACCCTTCTCGTTGATCGGAATGGGTACGGCCATAGGGTACGTTAACACTCGATCGTCGCTAAAATCGCAGTTACTGTTAGCGTCTACGATGACCACCCTATGCCCCTGCCTATCGGTGCCGACCAGCGTGTTGATGCGATGACGAATGGGCGTTGGACTCAGCCCGACGGTATCACGTCCAAGGTTGGCTCTGTTCTTTTTCCACTCCTCGGCCGTGACTTTCCCCTGCTGATACGCCTCGAACTGCGACTGTCCCCGAACCGTATTGGCATACCGAATCACTTTCTCGACCAGGTAGTCGGGAATTCCTTTGAAACCAGCAAAATCGGTAGTCTGGTTTGTCCCCACCTGACTATACGCCTTGATCAGGTACGTATCAACCGGCTCGAGCGGCACGGTAACCGCAGGTGATTGCGCCAGCAGTTGACAGGGAAGCAACAGTAGGCCGAGGCAGTCAATAAAGCGAGATTTCATAGCAGATTCAGTTCAGGTAACTATAGAGTAGCAATCAAAGTACGCCGGACCAACGTCCCATCAATCAGACCGTTAATGAGTCAGAATGGTTGGAAAAGCGCAAAATTCCGGTTGACTACTTTCTACGTATACACTTCATGGATGCATAGCCGGTAAACATAGCATACCTTCTTTTTCGGCTTACATCCGGCATCGATGCTAACGGATGCACCAGGATGTATACGCCCATCGGTAGATCACTCCGTTAATATCCAGTTTGAAGGCTGTATCATAGGCCCGGAAAACGCTTTCCGTTCCTGAGGCGTCGCCTTTGTATACTCCTTGATCCTATGTCCCTTACTCCCCTGCTTGTTGGCGTCGATGTTGGCACCACGAATTTGAAAGTCCTTGCCATTGACCCCGACACAATGGAGCTTGTGGCGCATGCCGCCCGGCCCGTGGAAACAAACGTACCCAGGCCGGGCTACGCTGAACAGAACCCGGATTATCTGCGCAATCAGGATAGGAAATTCAGCTTACACGTTGAGAAAATCATTAGCCGGTCCTTTTTAAAGATGTAGCAGTTACGTCGTCGACACCTGCGGTTAAGGCGAGTCGTGTACATCAAAAATCTGTACTCATTTGATGGTCTGGTACAGCTAGGAGTAAATCATACTAACCAGGTAGAGTAAGGTCCTCGAACAAATTACTTTTGGGGTCGACGCAAGCCAGAGATCCGATGAAACTACTGCTTCTTTTTCTCAGCCTGTTATTCGTCGGCTTGGCTGCTGACGCCCAGCCAGCAACGCCAGCTTTAAGTAAGGATCCTGTTTTCCGCGTTCTGCTTCCCCGACGAATTATGTACCCCGTCGTGGCGGAGCGCGCCGGAGTGTACGCTAACGTGTATGCCGGTTTTCGGATCGACCATAGAGGACACGTGCAGGACGTCAGTATTCTGAACCCCACCAAAATAGGATATGGTTTCGAGCATGAAGTCATCAAGCGAGTGAAGCGACTGCCTCCGCTGGACCCGAAGTACGAGGGCAGGTACGCCCTTCCAGTAACATTTGCCCTACCCGATTATGGCAATGGTGCTAAAATAACGAGTTCGACCAACCGCTTACCCAACGCCTATCTCAAAGATCGGATTCTGTTAACTGAAGTAACGATTGTAGGGAACGTTATGCCAAGCGAAAAGGGCAACGAGTTGGCCCCCTACACGTTAGGGACTGTCCCGCCAGTCAATCAGTAGCCCCTTTCAACATCCATCTGCAAAAGCCGACATCTGGTGTTGATGCGACTGCTGGCCAAAACCGCCAGACCAGATGTCGACTGGTAGCGTACCCGTTACGGCTACTTTGTTTGTCGCCCAAATCAAAAAAGGCCCACTCTGCGAACAGAACGGACCTTCTTAATCGAACTGAGTCAGCTGACTAGCGTTGCTTTACTATTCGCTGACGATGGATTACGCCTTCCTGCGTTTCCACGCTTAATACATAGAGTCCCATCGACAGAGCAGATACATCAGCGTTTAATCGGCCAACACCGTCTACCGGCTCCAGCCCCCATTCGCCCTGGCGCCGCCCCTGCAAATCGAACAGGCCAATCTTACACGGTGCCGATAGACCAATCACATCAACCCGCAATCGATCTGCAATTGGATTGGGCAGCACTACCACTTGAAGCGACTCGGTGGCAGTTGCAGCTTCACGGGCATTAGCCAGTGAACAGTTACCATCCAATTGCACAAGAAGTAGACTAGTGCTTCCAGTTGCGTCGGTCACCATCAGCTTTAGCTTGTAATTGATAAGACTGTTCAGGTTTCCGTTACTGCTGGCCAAGATCAGCGTCGTTTCGTTGGGCGTGAACGTGACCTTACCGATCTTTTCTCCCTGTACTCCAATTGACTTGAACTCATCGTCAACGCTGCCCGCTGTATAGGACCAACTATATGTGAAAGGAGCCAGACCACCCGTCAGGGTTGCGGTGACTGGTATGGTCACGGTACCCCCTTTGGCCGGTGGGGCCGCTTTTACACAGACAGTGAGCGGTCCGGCTAGCGAAGGGAGTGTAGTAACTGTGACACTCGCCGTTGCTGTATTGGAACAGGTATTTGCATCGGTGACAGTCACGGTATAGGGCGTTGTACCAACGGGGGGCGAAACGGTAATCGACTGAGTTGTCTCGGTTGTAGTCCACCGGTAACTATCTCCGGCACTAGCCATCAGGGTAACCGACTGGCCTGTGTATAGTGCCGTGCTTGACGGAGTGATGCTCACCACGGGCAGCGTATTGACCGTCAAATCTGTGAAGCCAGCAACCATCAGGTTATTGGCGTCTGTTACCGTAACGCTAACCACCTGAGTACCTGCCAACAGATTGCTGACCGTAACTGTAGCCGTGTTAGCGTTGGTAAGTGTACCGCCAGCAGTCTGCCATGTATACGTGTAAGGTGTTGTACCGCCCTGCACCTCCACCGCTACCTCACTACTGCCCTTCTCACAGACAACCGCAGGCGTTGCCGTTAGTACCAAGTTGGTAAGCGATGAGGCTAACACAGCCCGGTCTGCCTGAATAAAACCAGCGCCGGTTCCGAAATCGAAGCCCGTATCGAAGTTCGGCGTAAACGGGTCATCCATATCCAGGGCCGTTTGCTGCATAATTGACAGGATTGTGTTACGGGACAGGGTATTTTGCGCCCTTTCCTGCATCAGCGCTGCTACAGCTGCAGCATGAGGCGCGGCAGCCGACGTTCCAAAGAAGTTGGGAAAGCCATCGCCATCGCTGTCACTACTGAAGAAAGTGTTATTGACCCCATCCACAGCCGTAATCTCCGGTTTCTGCCGCACGATGCCAGCACCTGGTAACCGTTCTCCAGTCGGGCTAAACAAGATGGGGGTACCGCCTGCTGACGAAAAATTTTCAATGACAGCGGTTGTCAATGCCGGGTTGAAGGCGGGGGTCTGTGTATACCCGGCCGCACCCGTGCTGATACAGCCAGCCGCCATATTGTGGCCATACGACGCCCCACTTTTCGTGTCGTACTCAATGGTGACGAATCGGCTTCCAAAATTCACCCATTTGATAAGCCCAGGATCAGGGCCGGCATATTTCACAACAACAATATCTACACCAACCGGGACCGATCCACTATTAGTTATGGTTGAGGTCACTTCAACAGGGTCTCCGCTGGCAAGGTTATCGGAGGAAGCACTTGTTAAAAGCGTACCATTTGTACGATAAATGAGTATATCTAAATCTGTTTGGGCACCCACCGAACCGGTAACAGATTTAAAGGGCTCATCCCACTGTAATACCAATCTCAACGTAGCTCCGCCAGGAATCGTAATTCGTTGACGAATATCGCCGCCACCAAAATCGTGCGCTGGCCCATAGTTGGGAATCGTTTGCCCTGAGTTGACAAAACCAGCTTGATAGGAAGACCTTACCCGGTTACCTGCAGACGAAAAGTACGAAACACCTTTCGTGTTCACGACCTCATCAACGGCCTGCCCAACAATACCATCCTGAAAGAACGGCTCTGCCAGGTAAATGATGTCATCTACGATGATGTTACACCCCGCGTTAGCTAGCGCCCTGATGCCATTAGCAAATCCAGCCTGGCCCCGATTAGCCGTGTTGAAAGCGATAGCTGCGCCAGGGGCCACATCATGCACAATTTCGGCCATAGCCCGCCCTTCATCGGTAGCACCAGCTACCAGATAATCATCCAGCACCTGTACGTTGGAGGGCAGATCACCAGATGCCACCCCCGCAGCAGCGCCGTTCCGGTAATTGTATGAGTCTGAAATCACGCCTATCTTGGAACCGGCTCCTGTGACGTTATAAGTTTGCCGGGCCACATTCGCCCGAAGTGCCACATCGCCCTGCGACGTAACCGCCCCGACATTTGTTTCAGGGCGGTAATAAGGCCGGGCATACCGCAACTCAGCAATGTCTTTTAGGGCATCTAGCTTATCAATGGGCAGATAGCCAAACACCATGCCTTTATGGGCTTCGCCACCTCTCAAACCAAGGCTTTCCAGCTTTCTCACCAGCGCCTGGCCATTCTTATTAGTAGCTATGGCTTCGATAGCAATGAAGTTGCCCTCGATGACGAGATCAGCGTTTTCTTCCAATCCGTCTACTGCCTGACGTTTAGCTACGCCGTTGTCTCTCTTTACCTTCAGTAAATCGGAAGTCAGTTTCGCTGCCTTGGCTTCCACCTTGGCCGCTTTCAATTCGTCAATATCAATTCGTTGGGCTTCGACGGGGGCACATATACAGAAAAACAACAGCAAAATGAGGCCAAATAGCCCCTTACGCACACGTAGTGATTTCGACATGGTTACCAGGGTTATAGTAGTGAAGCAAGACGATGTGTCTTTGAAAATATGTAAATGGGAACCCAGGCACGCATGGCATTGTGCCTGCCTGAATCCACGCTGAACGAACTAGTTATCTATAAGCGAGCACATGAATAACTAGTTAAATTCAAGTAGTAACATCGCAGTTATATAATTGATAAACAATGCCTTATTATTAAGTGGCCATCCCACACAATAAACACATATGTAAGTATTTTTATCCAAGCAATACATATTCATTCTACGAACGAAATAGTCTATTTATATGCATCAATTCTGGCCGCTTTTAACTAGCAGTCATACTTGGCCTGCCACCAATTAAGAATTCATTTTGACTATTGTCTACTAGACTCGCAAAACGCTTTCGGTTCCTGAGGCGTTGCCTTTGTGTATTCCTTAATCCTATGCCCCTTACTCCCCTGCTTGTTGGCGTCGATGTTGGCACCACGAATTTGAAAGTCCTTGCCATTGACCCCGACACAATGGAGCTTGTGGCGCATGCCGCCCGGCCCGTGGAAACAAACGTACCCAGGCCGGGCTATGCCGAGCAGAACCCGGACGCTATCTGGCAGTTGCTCCTGACCTGCCTGGATGAACTGGCAACTGAAGTAGCCGCCGCCGGCCGTAGCCTGGGCGCGCTCTGCTTCAGCACCGCCATGCACAGCCTGCTCGCCGTCGACGAAGCCGGCAAACCCCTCACCCCCGCCCTGCTCTGGTCTGACAATCGGGCGAGCGAAGAAGCAACCGACCTGCGCCGCGAACAGGGCGATCTGTATAAGGCTATTGGGGTACCCATTCACCCGATGCTGCCCTTGTGCAAGCTGATCTGGTTTGGCAAACACCAAACGCGCCTGCTGAAACGGGCTGCCCGCTGGCTATCCGTGAAAGAGTACTTGTGGTGGAAACTCACAGGGCGCTATGAGGTAGACTACGCTATCGCCACCGCAACGGGCCTGTTCGACAGCCGCAAAACCAC
Organism: Fibrivirga algicola; assembly: GCF_011742925.1. Lineage (GTDB taxonomy): Bacteria > Bacteroidota > Bacteroidia > Cytophagales > Spirosomataceae > Fibrella > Fibrella algicola. The sequence goes on along the minus strand of NZ_WAEL01000001.1, from coordinate 163,979 downwards.
CTGGCACCGCCCCGCCCTGAAACTGGCGGGCATTAGTACCGAGCAACTGAGTACGCCTGTCAACACGACCCACGTTGTGCCGTATGTGGCTTTGCCGGGTCAGGCCGTGCCGGGCCTTTTGCCGGGTACGTTGCTGGTCATTGGCGCATCAGACGGTTGCCTGGCCAATCTGGGAGCCGGGGCCGTTGAACCGGGCATTACCACCATCACCATTGGCACCAGCGGGGCCGTTCGCCGAACGAGTATCCGACCCGTTCGGGATGCGCAAAGCCGCCTGTTTTCGTATCCGCTCTACAGGCATGATAGCGGGTCGACCACGAGCCAGCCGGTAGCGACTCATTCAGAAACACGTCACCCAGGGCAGGCAGAGACTGGTTTATCGGACTGGTACGTGGTGGGCGGTCCCACCAACAACGGGGCTAACGTGCTGGAATGGCTCTCGGAAAAACTCACGCATCAGGACGTACCTACGGTGCTCGCCACTGCCGAAACAATTCCGCCCGGTGCCGATGGACTCCTGTTTCTGCCGTACCTACAGGGTGAGCGGGCCCCACTCTGGAATGCCGCCGCCCGGGGTAGTTACCGCAACCTCGACTGGCAGCACACCCAGGCACACCTGGTTCGGGCGGCGCTGGAGGGGGTGATGTTCAACCTGCGGCAGATCGAACTGTTACTGGCCCGACATGCTGGTCCCACGCGGGTGATTCACGCCAACGGCGGGTTTGCTCAATCAGAATTTTGGGTGCAGATGATGGCCGACGTGTTTGGCGTACCGGTGCGGCTCAATGCCAGTAATGAAAGCGGGGCCATCGGTGCGGTATTGCTGGCGCGACTGGCGCTGTCACTGCATACCGGCAAACCTGTATCTTTGACCGACCTGACCCGTCAAATAGCTTTCGGACATACATTTGAGCCAAACGCCGAGCGGCATAAGGTTTACCTGCAGTCCTTCAAACAGTTTCAAACCCTGATTGACACCCCGTAACGCCGAAACGGTCCGCCGCTAGGGGGTCAGTTTTAGTTCTACACCCGCCATACTATGGACTTTCTAAACACGCTACTCTTGCTCACCGTCGGTCTGGCCGGGGGCGTTGGCCTTACCACCCTGCTGCGCAGCAAAAGTGCTGCGCCTGTTACCGACGTACGCCACGAATCGACGTTGCTGCTGGAGCGAATCGAGAAGGTATTCAAGGTGGTGATGGCGGAAGGCTACTTCTCGGAGATTTACAATTACCAGGATCAGAAGAAGATTCTGTACATGTTCAACGACCCCAAAAAGGCCATGATCATCGCCAAATCGAAGGTGCTCGTGGGGTTCGATTTCCAGAAAGTGCGGTTCCGGCTGTCCGACTCCGGCGACAAAACCCTGGTTGTCGAGTCGTTTCCAGAGCCGGAAATCCTGTCGGTTGATACCGATTATAAGTTCTACGATATTCAGTCGGGCATCCTGAATCATTTCGATAGCGAGACCTATACGAGCATTCTCGACGAGGCGAAACAGGCCATGCAGAGTCGTGCCCTGCAAAGCGACCTGCCTCGCATTGCCAACAACCAGATTCAGTACATGATGTATCAACTGGCCGGTTCGATGGGTTGGGCGCTGGAACTCCCCGAAGGTGACCAGCGCAAGATCGAAGCCATTGAGCAGGGGAAACCACTGGCCCTGGATCCGCCCGCATTACCGCATCATCCAACTGATTAAGCCGTGGGGGTAGCCGGACTGCCCTCACGGTTATCCGCCTATATTACCTCACCAGACGAAGTACCTGTATAGCAACACGCATACCGTATTATCATGAAGCTAGCTCCCGGTTGGGCGATTCTGTCGGTCCGGAAGTGGGGAGGCAAAATAGCCCGTCCCTGCATACGAATCCTATGGTTGGCGGGTCTGCTTTTAGCGTCTTGCCAACCCAAAACGCAGCGTACAGCCGAGCTGCTGCCTGCCTTTTACCATTGGAAGACGACCTTTGCACCAACGGTTTCTGACCGGGCTACGCTGGACACGCTTGGCGTTAAAACGCTGTACGTTCGCTTTTTCGATGTTGACTGGGACGTGGCGAAACGAACTGCCATTCCCAAAGCGACCATCCATTTCGGGCAACGGCCGGGAGAAGGCCTGCGGGTGGTTCCGGTCGTATACATCACCAACCGGACAGTAGCCAACCTGCAGCCAGTCAACGCACCTGAGTTAGCCCGAAACCTGACTCGCCTCATTAGCCAGCTGGCCGATCAGCAGGCGATTCGTACTGACGAAATTCAGCTCGACTGTGACTGGACCCGCACCACACGCAGTACCTATTTTAGTCTCCTGACGGCCATTGCCCGCGAAGCGAAGGTGCCTCTTTCGGCAACCATCAGGCTGCATCAGGTGAAGTTTGCGGCGCAGACAGGCGTGCCCCCCGTAGCCCGCGGGATGCTCATGGCCTACAATACCGGCGACTGGAAACAGCCCGAAACCCGCAACTCGATTCTCGACCTGAACGACCTGAAAGCATACACCGACTACCTGCCCGGTTATCCGCTGCCGCTCGATATTGCCCTGCCCCTCTTCCGCTGGACGGTAGTGTACCGACATGGCCGTTTCCTGACCTTGCTCAACAACGTGGGTCGGGCGCAGGTACGTGCCCTGCCGGGGTTACAGCCGCAGACCGACTCCACCAGGTACGTTGCCAGCCGGGATACACAGGTGCTGGGCGTTCAGTTGCGCCGGGGCGATCTGCTCCGGACCGAGGTGTGTTCGGTAGCCGACTTACGAGCAGCTACCGACATCCTGCTGGCGCAATTACCCGATCAGCTACGTACATTTACCCTCTACCATCTCGACTCGACTGTATTGCATCCGTATGCTCATGCCGACCTCAACCTATCGTTACGCCATCCGTAGGGTTGCCCTGCTGCTCGCCATTCTCATCGGTTTTTCCTGCGGCCCCGGTGCCGATGAAATGGGCGAATTCTTCAGCCTGTTCCAGCCCGAAGCCGCTACGTTCGCCTCAGCCGATGGCCGGTATATATTCACACCCCAATTATACAAGGCGGGTTATTTCGGCGTCGATGATGCGCCCGATTCGCTGGCGGCTGAAACGAATACTGCCGCCTGGGTAGCTTACCTTGGCGCTGGGTATCCGGCCAAACTCGTGAGCGGCGCATTGGCCGATACGTCGGCTTCAAATGATTTGGTAAACCGACTGACCAGCGCAAAACCGGAGGCGGCAACGTACCTGCGTTTTGCCTATGCGGCCCAGCAGGCAACGGGCGAGTCATCGCCCTGGACTGTATCGCAACCCGACACCGTGCAGCTAACACAGCTGCGGGCGCAGGCACGGCGTTTGGCGATGGCGACAACTGATCCGTTCCTGAAAGAACGGTACGCGTTTCAGGCCGTTAAACTAGCCGACGAAGCCGGTCAATTTGCACAAAGCAGTACTGATTATCAGCAATTAGTAGCTTCATTACCAACGCGGACGTTCATCAGTGACTGGGCACGCTGCCGGCTGGCGGGGGCACTGCTGTCGCAGGGAGAGACGGATTGGGCCGTGTTTGAGTTTGCACAGGTTTTTGCCAACTGCCCCACCCGTCGCCTGGCTGCCGAACGGAGCCTGCGCCACCACAATCTGCGGTTTACCGACAAGGCACTGTCTTTCGCCAAAACTGATGCAGAACGGGTGGCCGTCTATGCCATCTGCGCCATTCAACCCAAACAGGACGCGCTTCCCCTACTGGAAAAGATGGTTACGCTCGATCCCAAAAACCCGTTGATCGAGCTGGTGCTGGCGCGGGAAATAAACCGGAATGAGTACTATTTCGCCGCCAAACAGTTTCCCGGGTACGTAGACGACGAAACCACCCGCGCTGACTCGATCGCTTTTGAAACCCGCCGAAAAAACGTACCCGGCTATTCGGAGCAACTGCTGGCTTTTGCAGAAAAATCAGCCAATAACGCGGCGCTGGGTAATCCGGCGTTCTACCTCACCGCTGCCGCTTACCTGCACTACCTCGACGGTGACTATGAATCGGCTAAAAAAACGCTGGCCGAAGCGGCCCTGAAACCAACAGCCAATACAGCCCTGAAGCAGCAAATTGCGCTGCAACAGTTATTGCTTCTGACTGCTCAGCCCGGCCTGCCCACCGCTACTGACGAAACCGAGCTGATTAGCTACCTGACCCAGTTCAAGCAGGCGAGCGTACCCGACACTAATGCACCGTATGTTACCAATTTCCGGTTTACCAACGCGATTCAAACAGTGGGGCGGCAACTGGCGAATCGGTACCTCGGCCATGCAGGCGACGACCGGCCAATTAAATGGCTGGCTTTTGTGGGCTGTAGCCAGAAAACACCCTTTGAAGGCGATCAGGCTACCTACAGCGGACCTCGACAGGCCAAAGCGTTTCTGATGCGAATGCTTACGACCGGAAACGGCAGCGCCGGGTACTCGCTCTACGATTTTGATGCACAGATGGCGCTGGAAGACTCGGCCTCGGTTGAAACGGCGCAGAGCCTGTACAACTACGTCAGAAATCCGCTAGGTGAGTTCGATGAACGGCTGGTCAAACTAGCCGGGGTAGATTCTACGTATGCCCGTTTGCTACTTGGGCGCCGGGCACTGGCCGAAGCGCGGTATGGTATCGCCGAGCGGGCGTTGAGCAAGGTTAATGCTGCTGTTTGGCAAACCGACCCGTGGAAGACGTACTTCACCATCGACCCGTTCAGCGTGAACATGCCGGGCGAAGGCAAGCCGCGCAACCCCTACACACCGGCCCGGTTTACCGAAAAGATGGCGAATCTGTTCTGGCGGGCGACATATCGTAAAGACGGTGACAAGACAGCACAAACCTGGTATGAACTGGGTTGCGGGGCGTATAACCTGACCTACTATGGCAACGCCTGGATGCTGGTTCACCGCTACCGGAGCAGCGGCGAGCCGTATACGTACCGCTACAGCGCCACCGACGCGGCACACCTCGATCAGTTCTACAATGACCCTTATTATTCGGCACAAACGGCGCGGTACTATTTCGTGCAAGCAGCCAAGCTGGCCACCGACCCCGAATTGGCCGCCAAAGCCACCTATATGGCTGCACGCTGTGAGGCGAACGCCCTCCAGACACGCCGGGTAGTTGAAATTGCCAAAACCGGTGGGTACGTGGCCGACGACGATCAGCTCTTCAACGAGAAGATGCGGCAGCTTGCCACTGCTACCTACGACTCGTGCGGTACCATTTACCAGCGTACCTACCGCCAAACGCAGTTTGCCCAACTCATGCAAACCCGCTGCGCACTCTACCGCGACTTTATGGGCGGGGAGTGAGGGCGTGGGGCATACCTAACCTATAGCTGGTCTACCGTGTCGACCACCCATCAACGCCCTATTCCCTTAACAAACGGAAGCTTAGGCGGTGGTATGGTGTAGTGCCGTACTCGCGGATGGCGGCCCGGTGTATAGCCGTTGGATAGCCAACGTTTTGCCCCCACCCATAGGCCGGGTACGTTTGACCAAGCTGCGCCATCAATTCATCACGGTAGGTTTTGGCCAGTACCGATGCGGCGGCAATGCTCAGGTAGAGCGAGTCACCTTTGACGATACAGGTATGAGGCACCATCGGGTAGGGCGTAAACCGATTTCCGTCGACCAGCAAATGCTCGGGCCGGACGGTGAGCGCATCGGTAGCACGGTGCATGGCGAGAAAACTGGCTTTCAGAATGTTGATTTTATCGATATCGGCGGGCGACACCTCGGCAATAGCCCAGGCAACGGCATCCCGCCGAATGTCGACCTGGAGTTTGTCGCGCTGGCGATGACTCAACTGCTTGGAATCGGTCAGGATGGGGTGGTGATAATCGGGGGGCAGAATCACTGCCGCCGCCACCACGGGGCCAGCCAGGCACCCCCGCCCCACTTCATCGAGTCCCGCTTCAAGCAAGTTGGGTGTATGGTATGATTTGAGCATATACTGTATGGTTTGACGTTTGTGGTTTGCTGATTGACGTTGCGCTGCCAATCAGCAAACCACAAACATCGAACTGGTTTAGTCTTCCAGACTATTGGCCAGTACGGTGTTTTTCAGAGCGAGTGCCAGCAGCAGGAACATGATACCCCAATAGATGTAGGGCCGATACTGATCCTGTACGTCTTCATAGGTCTGTACCCGAACGGGTGCCCGTTCGAGCTTGTCGATGCGGGCAAAAACCTGCCGGAGCTGACCGGCATCGTTAGCCCTGAAAAAGCCTCCCTGCCCAATTTTAGCGATCGTTTTCAGGATACCCTCGTCAAACTGCGTGGCTACACCCAGGGTATCTGTCGGCTGGGTACGTTTGCCAACGGCAATGGTATAAATTTTTATGCCGAAGTTCTGCGACAGCCGCGCTACGGTGAGCGGGTCGAGGTTGCCGGCGGTGTTGTCGCCATCACTCAACAGAATGAGCACTTTGCTTTTGGCCTGTGAGTCGCGGAGGCGGTTGATCCCTCGAGCCAGAGCGTCACCGATGGCCGTTCCCGTTGTCCGGATCATATTCGGGCTCAACTCACGGATATACTGCTGCAACAGGGCGTAGTCCGTGGTGAGCGGGCAAAGCGAGTAGGCCTCTCCAGCAAAAACAACCAGTCCAATGCGGTCATTACGGCGACCTTTCACGAACCCCAGTGCTACCTGACGGGCCGCCGCCAGCCGATTAGGACGCAGATCCGTCTCGGTCATCGACGACGAAATATCGATCGCCAGCATGATATCGATTCCATCTGACTGTTCCTCGCGCAGTTGCCGAACTACCTGCGGCCGGGCCAGGGCCAGCAGTAAAAAGCTGATTGCCAGCCAGACGCAGAGTGGCAGCAAAAAACGCAGGGTGCTCACCACACGCATCCAGCCGTCGGGACGGGGGCCAACTAACCCGGCCAGCGATACCCGCAGTTGTTGGTGGTACCGCCGACCAAACAGCTTACGAAGCCCGAAAAGCCCCACCGATAATGGAATGAGCCATAACGCCCATTGATTGTCGTAGTGAAACGATCGGAGGGTTTGGGGTAACAACCAGTAAAGCGCGTACCAGGGCATAAGGGTTTCGGAGCGGGGATTTTGGCTGGTGGATGGGATTTAATTTGGCGACAGCAATAGCGCTGACAGATAAACGTCCCAATCCAGAATCATTCATAACTCCATCCGTGGCAGCGGGCTGACGTCCTGACCAACGAATTCGTTTTGCTGAAACTTGACATAACCAGCCATAGCAATCATGGCGGCGTTATCGGTACAATATTCAAACTTCGGAATAAATACCTGCCATCCGTGTTCGGCCCCGAGGGCGAGCAGGCTGTTCCGCAAGCCACTATTGGCCGATACGCCACCCGCAATGGCAATCTGCCGGATTCCCGTTTCGCGCACAGCTTTCGTCAGCTTTTTCAGCAACATCTGAATCAGTGTGTGCTGAATGCTGGCGCAAATATCGTTCAGGTTGTCGGCAACGAACGTTGAGTTCCTGCGGGTGTTGTCGCGCAGGAAATACATGATCGCCGTTTTTATTCCGCTAAACGAAAAGTCCAGATCGGGCATGTCGGTGAGCGGAAACGGATACGCCATCGGATTACCCAGCTTCGCGTACTTGTCGATCAGCGGTCCGCCGGGGTATGGTAACCCCAGCAGCTTGGCCGATTTATCGAAGGCCTCGCCCACGGCATCGTCCTGCGTCTGGCCAATCACGTGCATGTCAAGCGGGCCATCTACACGCACCAGCTGGGTATGTCCACCGCTGACAGTGAGGCACAGAAAGGGAAATTCAGGTACGTTCTGTTCGGGTGTATCTTTGATAAAATGGGCCAGTACGTGAGCCTGCATGTGGTTCACTTCGATGAGTGGGATGTTCAGCCCCAGCGCAAATGCCTTGGCAAACGAAGCCCCTACCAGCAACGAACCCAACAGACCAGGCCCCCGCGTGAAAGCAATGGCCGACAAATCGGTTTTCGCTACTTTTGCCTCCGCCAGCGCTTGCTCAACTACCAGCACAATATGTTGCTGGTGCGCTCGTGACGCCAGTTCGGGCACTACCCCACCATAACGTTCGTGGATCAGTTGGGCAGCGATGATGTTGGACCGAATGTGGCCATCGGTTAACACCGAGGCCGACGTTTCGTCGCAGGATGATTCAATAGCAAGCAGTGTCATTACCGCAAAATTACGACCTTTTACGCCAACCCCGGCTTACGTACGCCGAATCGCCTTTCTGCCCACAGGATTACCAGACACCCTTTTCGTGCCACCCCCTTTTCCCTTACTCCCATGGCCCAAACCCTTGCCCTGATCGCGCTTGTTGTGGATGACTACGACGCAGCCATTCGCTTTTATGTCGATAAGCTCAATTTCACGCTGGTTGAAGATACCGTGCTGAGCGAGACCAAACGCTGGATACGTGTGGCACCGCCGGGGTCGACGGGTGGCAGTCAATTGTTGCTGGCTCAGGCCGCCGACGAGGCACAACACAGCCGGGTAGGTAACCAGACCGGCGGACGCGTATTTCTGTTTTTACACACTGACGATTTTCAGAGCGATTACCAGCGGCTGCTCGACAACGGAGTCAGGATCGTACGGGAGCCTGTGGTTCAGCCCTACGGAACCGTAGCTGTTTTCGCCGACCTGTACGGCAACCTCTGGGACCTGATTGGCCCTACAGCCTGATTGCTGTTTGTGGCTGGAACACGGACTTCGGCCTGTTTTCATCGATCACCGTACGGACTAAGGGCGGTCCTATTGGTCTTTCCGGGCGACAACGTATATAGACCGGTTTCCCTGTATTTTTGTACCGGATAAACAACAAAATACGCGCTGGCTGCCAAATCCGGTTAAAACCTTTTTTAGGCCAAAAAGCGGTGTAACGAAAACACCATTTTTACCGTTTAAAAGGCAGTTCCTAAACCGTACGGCTCGTTATTGGTCGAAGCAAAAACGACAACCGGGCCCACCCCCACCTTTATTACCCTGAATGCGGTCATTTGTTAACATACTCCTGAAAACGTTACTGCTGGTGTCACTGGCTTTTGTAACGCTTTGGGTGATGCTGCAATTACCCCCCGTTCAGACGTATATGGTGCAACGCGCCGCTAAATGGGCGACCGAAAAACTGGGCATGCAGGTAGCTATCGGTCAGGCTTCAATCAAATGGTTCGACACGCTAACGTTCGAGGATGTACGGGTTCGCGATTATCAGAACCGGCCCATGATCAATATCGGGCGGCTGGAGGTCGATTATAACCTCGCCAACTTCGTTGATTTCACCACGCTGCCTCACTGGTTGACCGACCTCTTTATGAAGCCGGGCACCAAGCTCCGGAAACCAACCAACGCCACGCACCTCGATGCGGTGGTGCTCTATAAGCCCAACGTGCAGTTGGTGTATAGCCCTAAAACAGGCGACCTCAACCTCGACGATTTTATCTCCGCCATTGAACGGCTAACCTCCGACCCCGCCACGGCCAATGTGCCCAGCGATATGCACGCCCCCTTTACCATTGGCGAAGTAGCCGTAGTCGATGGTTTTTTCTCGATGGACGATCCGCGCGAGGCGTACATGAAGAACCCGAAGGATTTTGATTACAATCACCTTCGGCTATCGGCCATCAATGGCGACGTAACCAACTTTCTGGTACTGGGCGATACCATTGCCCTCGATGTAGCCAGGCTGCGAACGGTGGACCGACAAACTGGCCTGACGGTGAAGCGGATGGATACGAAATTCCTGTACTCATCGAAGAAAATGGAGTTCGCCAACTTGTACATGGCGGTTAATAACTCGGTTATCCGCAAGTACGTGGCGTTCCTCTACAACACCCATAGCGACATGGGGGACTTCAATACGAAAGTGGCGATCCGGGCTAATTTCGACAATAGCATTGTGCGCTCGGCTGATCTGGGTGCATTCAGTGAATACATTCGGGGACTAAACGAGACCTGGTTTTTAACCGGTACCATGCGCGGTCGGGTGGTCGATCTAAGTCTGGTCGATACCGATCTTCGCTTCGGCCCGCAAGGCCGTAGCCGACTGGTAGGTGATCTGGCGTTCAAGGGCCTGCCCGACATGGATAACCTGCTGGTGAACCTCAAGTTCCGGCCGTCGCTGGTAACCATGGCCGACATCCGTCAATATTACCCCGAGCCGTCGTTCAACAAGACCATGGCCAAGTTGGGTACGTTGGCGTTTAACGCCAACTTTGCCGGAGCGTTCGACAACTTCACGACCGACGGGCAGTTTAGTTCAGCCCTGGGCCGGGTGGCTGGTAAGCTGAAGCTAAAACTGGCCGATAACCCCGACCTGACCACTTACGAGGCCGACTTGACCGCCGACAATTTTAAGATAGGCGAGTTGATCGATCAGCCGGGTACGTTGCAGGCCATTGACGGGCGGGGACGGCTTAAAGGGCAGGGCACTGACCTTAGCCGTGCGCAGGCCGACGTCGACGGGCAATTTGCGCGCTTTGGTTTTGGGGGGTATGACTACAAAAATCTGGTGGTACAGGGTAACCTGCAAAAAGCCTATTTCGATGGTCATGTGGCCCTGCGCGACCCGAATGCCAAGCTCAATCTGGATGGTGAATTTGACTTGCGAGGGCCCAGTAATCACTTCGACGTTCGGGGTACGATACAGGAAGCCGACCTGCGAGCCTTGGGCTACACCACTGACTCGTTAACGATCAGCACATATGTCAATGCCGTGCTGGAAGGCAATTCAGTTGATCAACTAACGGGCGACGCCAAGTTCCGCGAGGCGTTTCTGACGCTGAACGGCCGAAACCTGGCCGTCGACACGCTCTCTGTCGTATCAACGATCGAGGGGACACAAAGCCGGTACCTGAACATCGACTCTGATTTTCTGTCGGCGCGTTTACAGGGCAATTACCAGCCCAAACGCACCATTGCCGATCTGACCCGGCTTGTCAGTGAATATAAATTATATTTCGCTGGCGACGCGGTAGGCCGCAAACAGTATTATGCCGATAAGCTGGTGCGTTCGCTACGCGACAACCTGCCCGCCTATCATATCGATTACCTGATGGCCGTTCGAAACGTGGCTCCGTTGCTGACGTTTTTGAATATGCCGGCTTACTTATCGACAGGTACACGCCTGGCAGGTCGCTACAATGCCGACAATACGCAGTTTATCACCGCCAACGTCACCACCGATTCGTTGCGCATCGCCGATTACGCCTTTGGCCCCACGGAACTGGACCTGACGACGTCTAAATTCACTAATTCGGAGGAAGTGCTGGCATCGGCCATTATATCATCGGTGCGGCAAAAACTGGGAGGGCTGGCCCCTACCCAAAACCTTGACGTAGAAGCCTCCTGGGAACAGGACCATATCAATTTTACCAGCCGTGTCGACCAGACAGGTACGTCGAACCGGGCCGATCTGAATGGTGAACTTCGCTTCAAAGGCGATGCGATTGACCTTACCTTCCGCCAATCGAAGCTTCGGCTGCTTGACACCGACTGGACTTTGAATCCGGAGAGCCTGGTTCGAATGGTAGGCAACGAGTTTACGCTGCAAAATGTGACGGTATCGAATCAGAACCAGTTCATTACAGCCTCTGGAAAAGTATCGGCCGACTCGGCAGCGCGGTTGAATCTGGAAGCACGCAGTTTTCAGCTGAGTTCGCTTAACCCGGTGTTGAACACAAAGCTGGGTGGTCTGTTGAATGGCACGGTACAGTTACGCAATCTGTATAAGGCGGCCATTGTGGAAAGCCAGCTGAACGTGGCTGGGCTAGCCTACGAAGATGCCATCATTGGCGATCTGGTTGGTTCGGGAGCCTACGACCCGATTGCCGAGCAGGTGATTGTCGATGCCCGTCTGATTCGCGAGCAGGCCGACGTCTTTACGCTCAGGGGTACGTATACGCCAGGCCTGAAAACGAATTCACTGGCCCTGCGTGCGCTCTTCAACAATACCGAGCTCAAACTGGCTGCTCCGTTCACAAAAGGTCTTTTCTCGAACTTTGGTGGTACACTGGTTGGGCAAGTCGATGTAAAAGGCACGCCCAAAGCTCCCCTGCTGAGCGGCTCGGTCGATATCAAGAAAGGCCGGACTACCTTCGATTACCTGAAAGCTGACCTGTTTTTCGACAACACAGTTTATTTCGGCGATAATGAAATTGTAACCCGACGCATGGTGCTGCGCGATCCGGAAGGCAACACGGCGATTGTTCGGGGGGGGGTATACCACGATAACTTTAAGTTTTTCCAGCTTGGGTTTGATGCCGATCTGCAAAAATTCCGCATCATGAACACCACCGCCAAAGACAACGACCTCTTTTATGGTCAGGCGGTCATCACGGGCAAGGCCGAACTCTTTGGCCCACTGGATAACCTGACGGTGCAGGCCGATATGCAGAGCAACAAAGGCACGCGCATGTACATCCCGCTCGATGGTGCCGCGTCGGTGAGCCAGCAAGACTATATCCAGTTCGCCAGCCGCCGTACCGCCGCCAAGGACAGTGTGCGCCAGTCGGTGGATTTGTCGGGCATCAAGATGGATTTCAAATTCGACATTACGCCCGATGCGTATTGCGAAGTGCAGTTCGACCGGCAGTCGGGCGATATCATACGTACCTACGGCGAAGGGCGCATTGCGATGAACGTCGATACGAAGGGCGACTTCAGGATGACGGGTACATACGGCATCACCCAGGGTGACTACACCTTCACTTTCCAGAACCTGCTCAACAAGAAATTTCAGATTCGGCCCAATAGCCGCATCACCTGGACGGGTGACCCCTACGGCGCACTCATCGATGTCACGGCGGCTTACACGCAATTTACTGCCCTGGGGGCGCTGCTGCCTACATCAGGTACGTCGTCGAACGTGACAAACAACTCGCCCGACCGTACCCGCCGCTATCCCGTTGACTTGCTGATCAAACTGACCGGCCAGCTTACCACACCCGATGTTGGCTTTGATCTGAAAGTAAAAGAATACCCGGCGTCGTCAGAATTCCGGCAGGCGGTGACGGCATTCGAAAACAGGCTGCAAAGCAACGACCAGGAGTTAACCAAGCAGGTGAGCAGCCTCTTGATTTTTAACCAGCTAATTCCGGAAGGATCGAATCTGTTCAGCCAGGACGTGCAGGGCGGCGTAGGCAATGCCTTCGGCGAAATCCTGTCGAACCGCCTGAGCCAGTTATTCTCTAACGTCGACGAAAAACTGAACGTTGGCGTTTCGCTGGGCAGCATTTTCGGAACAGCTACGGGCACACAGGCGAGCGACAACCTGCTGAATAACCTGCAACTCCGGGTATCATACCGGCTGCTCAACGACCGACTGCGCGTAAGTCGCGACGGAGGCTTTACGTATGGCCAAAGTCAGGCAAGTGCGGCTAGTTTGCTGGGTGAGTGGACGCTGGAATACTGGCTCACCCCGGATGGACGATTGCGCGCCAAGATGTATAACCGCAACCAGCAAAGTGCACTCGGCGCACTCAGCCTCGGCTCGACGACGCTGACAACCAGCGGTGGCCTGAGCGTACTCTATACCCGATCTTTCAACCGGCTGCTCTTTGGCTCAAAAGACGTGAAACCCGGCATAGCCGTTCCGGAGCAACCTGCCCCGCCAACCACAGGCACGCAACCGCTGGCAACACCACCGCCAGCCAACCCACCTACCTCAACATCGGTAAGCCTGACGGGGAACAGATAGGCAATGGCCGGGTACGTTACCGGTCGATTCGGAGGAGAAACAAACCGGCCATAGGCGGGTTCTACTGGTAGTACATAACAATAGACCTCAACGTCCTTAACAAAAGAGAACCATGGCCTCACACGCATTGGATCAACGGCTGTTCGACCAGACAGCCACCGTATTCGCAGAGAACGACCCTTCTGCTACCTCGCCCGCCGATGGCGTTAAGCTCATCAACGGCTGGCTAAAAGTGGTTGAAGGCAACGCAAACACGGAGCGGATCGAGAACAAATTGAAAGAGCTAAGCGGTCAGTTGCAATTTGCCAAGCCCGACCTGGATCGCATCCGTGAGTTACTCATGACCCTGGCCGACCATACCTCGCAGTTAACGCAGAACGCAGCCATCCAAGAACAGACGGTCAATAAGCTCGAGAATGTAGCCACGTCATTGCGGCTCTTTGCTGAGCAGCTGTAAAATAGCTAGTTGTTACGCTCCATCTTCAAGGTGGGGCGTAACAACTAATTACTCCCGCCCGACGGTGACCCGAACGGTGTCGATGCGGGTACCCTGCACCGACTCGACCACAAACGCATACGGGCCCATCTCGAATATATCACCTACATTAGGCAGGTCTTCATTGATCGAAAGGATTAGACCACCCAGCGTCTCGTAATCGCCTTCGGGCAAATCCCACCCGTACTTTTCGTTTAGATCGTCGATCTCGTGACGGGCCGATAACAGGTACGTCCGGTCGTCGATTTGCTGTTCTACCCAGTCTTCGTTTACGTCATATTCGTCCTGAATCTCGCCGAAGATCTGCTCCACGATATCTTCTACGGTAATCATCCCCGCCGTGCCGCCAAATTCATCGACCACAAGCGCAATGCTTTTACGTTCCGACAAAAACCGCAGCAGCATGTCTTGCGCGGGCATGGTTTCAGGCACTGTCAGGATAGGTAGTAGAATGTCCTCGATTTGCGTTGGCTTCGTAAAAAGCCCCAGCGCATGGCAGTAGCCAATCACATCGTCGATGCTGTCGCGGTAGACCAGTACTTTCGAGTGGCCGCTCTGCTGAAACGCCAATCGCAATTCATCAATCGTTTCATCGCTGGCAACAGCCGCAATTTCGGTGCGGGGCACCAGGCAATCACGCACCCGGACGTCCCGGAAACCAATGGCGTTATTAAAGATTTTGGCGTCGACCTGTCCATCTTCTTCCGCTTCGGCAGGGCTTTGGTTCAGGTGCTGTAAGTAGTTATTGAGGTCGGTTAGCCCAAAAACGGGCCGCAATTCCGCCACATGTTGCCGCAACACATATTTGTTGAATAACCGGGCCGCGCCTACCAGCACACGTACCAGCGGAGCAATTCCCTGGTAGATAACCCATAGCGGAACGGCCAGTTTCTCCAGAAACGCATCGGGGTGAATAAGGGCGAGACTCTTGGGCAGGTAATCGGCAAAAGGCAGAAAAATAAGCGTCAGAACCAGCGTTTCGATGGCCAGCAAAGCGATCGGGCTGTTAAAGTCGGCGGGCAGCAGGGACTCCATCACCGGGTTCAGCACGGTTACGCCCAGTACGGCATACAGCACCAGAAAAAGCGTGTTACCGGTCAGGGTGGTGCCAACAAACAGAATTGGATTTTTCAGGAAGCGCGATACCAGCTTTTCACCCAGCGGGCCCTGCTTGCTGTGAAGGTCGAAATAAAGCCGGTTTACGGAAGTATAAGCCGTTTCAACGGCGGCAAAGATCCCCGTGGCAACCAGGGCAAAGAGCGCACCAAACAGGAGCGAATAGGTCATAGGAATGGGGCTTACTTCTTCGCTTTTTTCTCAGCGTCCTGCTTTCGTTTGTCAATCATCTGCTTAATCGTTGGCGATACACTTTTGTTTTTCTGCTGGTCACGCACCCGGAAAAACTGGAAGGCAAACAGAAAAACCAGTGCCAGCAACAGCAGGTCGTAACTCCCTGTGAAACCGACCCGGCGGATTTCCAGAATCCAGAGGAGCAGCGCACCGATGAATCCACAAATGAATAGTGTATCGCGAAGTTTCATGGTCGTAAACAACTATCAGTTATCCATCAACAATAAGCGTCGACCGGCAGCAACTGATAGCTGGGTACGTAGCTGTTTGTTGATGAATAACTGATAGTTGATTATTGGTAACTAACTACTGTTTTACGGGCTTCTTTTTCTGCCTTCCCGTCCATCTTCCGATTTTCGCGGTAGCGGCGGACAATGGCCATGACAAAGCCAATGACCATCACCAGGGTACCCATCCAAAGCAGGTTAATGAGTGGTTTCTCCGATGCCTTCATCACGATGTAGTCGCGCTGAGTACGGTTCACGGCAAACGTAAACTGGCCCGTTTTAGGATCAATCGTTTTCAGCTGAAGACGCACGCCCAACTCATCTGAAATGTCGGCCGGGCTGGCAATAGCCCCGTCCCGGATAACAAAAGCAGGCTGCATCATCACCTCACGATCTTTGTAGAGCACACGTACCTGCGCCTTCACACCCACATCCGTCGGCTTCATGTCGATGCCTTTCACCTCGTTTGTTTTGGCTACATTATCCAGAATGGCTACGTAGTCATTCAGGAAGAACGTATCACGGATGGCCACCGCATAGGTCTCGGTTTTCTCCCACTGGGCTTCCGCATTCGGATCGGGCACCGATGAAACAAAGGTGTACAGATCACGACCCGCTTTGTGACGAATATCAGGCGAAGCCAGCAGTCCCATCCGGTCGTTAACTTGGGCACGGGGGTAGAGCGAGAACACTTTACCGCTCGGCTCGCGGTACTCTACTTCATAGTACACGTTTTCGGGATACAGCGCTACGGTATCGCCTTTCTTGTGGTACAGCTTACCATCAATCGACAGGTCTTCCTGCGCAATGCCGTGGAAATCACCTTCGATCACTTCAACCGCCTTACGGGGAACGTACCCAGGCATATCACGCACCTCTACTTTCTGGCCACGGTAGGTCATCTGGTAGCCCTGCATTTGCTCCGACTGGTTGAGCCACAGCAGGACGTTCTCTTTGTTCTCTTTGTTGTCGTCTTTCGTGAATTCTTCCGACTTCGAAATCAACAAGCCACTGTTATTAATCGATGTCACTTTTGAATAGCCCGAGGAGAAAAGGATACCGATCAACATAAGGGCCATGCCCATGTGTGCAACAGCCCCACCCGACAAGCGGTAGTTGCCCTGTATCACCCCCAGCAGAATGGCGCCGTTGGCCATGATGGCGAACACCGAAGTAGTCAGGAATACCATGTAGATGGGATTCTTTATCTGACCAAAACCGATGATGGCGGCACTTACGAGCAATGTCAGTACCAGGGGCGTCATCAGCGTGTTGAAGTTGCCTTTACCAGCCTTGCGCCACCAGATATACTGGCCAACGCCCGACATGATGGCGATAATGCTGAAGAACCAGATCTGAAATTTGTTGTAGTGCGCGACCTGATTGGTCGGCATGGCCAGATTCGAGGCTTTACCAAACAATTCGGCTACTTTATTGTAAACCGGAATCGACGTGGTTGAGATAACCTGGAAACCGGCCAGACACAGCACCACGGCACCCAAAAAGAGCCAGAGTTCTTTATTGTAGATCGACAGTTCCTGCTCGTCGCTGGGGATCAGTTTCCACTTCGCCGCCATCAATGCTACCGAGATCACAACGAAGGCAAGCAGATACATTAACAATTGGCCCGATAAACCGAGGTCAGTGAAGGAGTGCACAGAGGCATTACCCAAAATGCCGGAACGCGATAGGAAGGTTGAATACAGGATCAGCAGGAATTGCGCAACGGTGAGAATAATGGCCGTTTTCAGGCCAGCCGAGCTGCGTTTGGCTGTCAGCATGGTATGCATGGCGGCCACCATGATCAGCCAGGGAACATAGACGGCATTTTCAACGGGGTCCCAGTTCCAATAGCCGCCAAAGTTCAGCGTTTCGTAGGCCCAGTAACCGCCCATCATGATACCAACACCCAGCACAACCGCACCAACCAGCATCCAGGGCTGAGCCGGACGAATCCAGTTGAGTGGCTGATTCCGCCACAGGCCCGCAATGCAGTAGGCAAACGGTACCAGCGACAGTGCAAAGCCGAGGAACAGCGTGGGCGGGTGAATCACCATCCAGTAGTTCTGCAACAGTGCGTTCAGGCCCTTGCCATCTGCCGGAATAAAGTTGGGATTCATCGTGAACACCGGCGCATCGGGCATCGCATCTTTCAGCAACAAAAAGGGCGACGAACCAATTTTCACATCGCCCAACACCACACCCAGAATCATCGAGGTCAGGAAAGCCTGCACCAGGGCAAACACGGTAAGCATGGGTCCCTCCCACTTGGCACCGGCCGTACGGGTCAGAATAATACCTAACATGGCGTTCCAGAACATCCAGAGCAGAAAACTACCCTCCTGCCCTTCCCAAAAACAGGAAATCATGTACTGAACGGGCAGCGCCAGCGACGAGTGGCTCCAGGCATACTGGTACTCGAAACGGTGGTTGTAAATGATAGAGAACAGGCAAGCCACTACGCTGACAACGGCAACACCGTGAACGTAGAACGCCCAGCGAGCCAGGCGTTTCCAATGGTTTTCTTCAGCCGCCTCGCGGGCCAGCGTCGTTTTCAGGTACGCAAACGTGGCTACCAGTGCCGTCACAAACGACAGGATAACAAACAGGTGACCCGTATTACCAACGGTGAATTCTTTCATAACTTGTTAACTGATAAGTTGGCTATACATCACGGGTTTCCGCTTTGCGTATGTCCTGCTTCGTTTCGTCGATCCAGGCGTCCAGCCGACCCGACTCCAGGTCGATGGCCAGTTGCGCCTCCCAGCGGGTCTGGTGCAGTTCTACTGCTTTGTCACGTATATGCGCCAGCTCGTCGATGGTGAGCGCCTGCATGGCAGCTTCAATCTCGTCAACACTCATAGCTTTGCCGTCTTTGCCTCGTGTTCGGTTACTTCCAGTTTGCCGTCCTGGTACTTGGATGGGCATTTAAGCAGTATCTTGTTCGTCTGGAAATGGTCGCCTTGTATGGCGCCGACTACGACGATCTGTTCCGACCGGTCGAAATCCTGCGGCTTAGGGCTATTGTACACGCACTTCTGCACCTGATTATCGTTATCGACAAGCGTAAACTCGAAGTGGTTTGGATCAAGTTGCGGCTGGTAAAACACACCCTCTGCTTTACCAGATGCATCTTTCTTCAACTTACCTACCACGTGTACCATGTCTTCGTCACCGTCTTTAGCCATTGCCATTGCTTTGCCAAAGGTCACATACGAGCTTGAGTCACCATAGGAGGTTATCACAATGCCGATGGCCACTGCGATAACGATAATGCCGATAATGTGTGAAAGTTTCATGAGTTAATTAGCGCATCAGCCAGGTACGTTACCGGCCAACGTTGGTTGTAGTTTTACCTGTGTTCACCTGACCGTCTTTAACCTCACGCTCCAGCTTGCCGATCTTTCCGTCGAGGCGAACGAGGTACCCGATAATGCCGAAGAAGACAGCAGCAATTACGGCGACCACCACCCATATTTTACCGTCGGCCCGGAGCTTGTCGGCCATCTCAACGGTATCCTGAGCCATCGTGGTCTGGGCAATCAGCAACAGGGAAAACAGGAAGCTAAAACGAAGTACTAAAGAGCGAGTCATGCGGTTGATGTAGAGACAGAGTCTCTTTAAATGTCAACAAAGATACGGTACGAATTATTCCAGAAAATGGATAAACCTTATGTGTATTGGTAATGGTAGCCTTAGCCGGGTCGACCGGCCTGCACTGTGATACTCATGTATTTATCAGCTTACGGGACGGGGCACCCGGCCAAAGCCATAATTAATCCTCTAACGACAAGTGCAGCCGGCGGAGGCGTACCTGGAGTTGCGTGATCCAGACGCCAAGCAGCGTAAATCCGATAACGGCCGGGTAGAAGACCATCCGCATCTGGCTGTTCATATCGTACTTACCGAACGCCGGATTCCCTCCGTTACCGGGGTGCAGTGAATCCTGCATGCGAGGCAGAATGAAAATGAGCGGGATAAACACGGCGAAGGCCAGAATATTGTACACCGCCGAAATCCGGGCCCGGCGCTGCTCATCGTCGAATGCGCCGCGCAGGATCAGGTATGCCATGTAGAGCAGCATACTCACCGCCACACCGTTTAGTTTGGGGTCGTTCGGCCAGGGTTCCCCCCAGGTGTAGTTGGCCCAGATAGAGCCCGTTGCGCAGCCCAAAAGGCCATACAGAATGGCGGTGTTGGCAAATTCGACCGATACCAGATCATGCCCGAGGTCGCCACTCCGCAGGTAGCGAATGGCGTACACCAGTGACGTGAACATAAGGGTGATCATGCCGAACCAGAGCGGCACGTGGAAGTATACGTTCCGAATACTCTCGTTCAGGATCGGCTGACGGGGAGTTGGCCCCAGGAGCCCCCAAAAAATCGTGTATGTTAAAATAATGACCGCCAGGGCCTTCCACCAATTTGCTTTCATATATTTTTCAAGTTTGTCGTTTGATCTTTGTAGTTGCGCTGCTAAGCCTGAACTATGTGAATCAGCAACGCAACCATAAACCGCAAACGACAAACGGTTTTTAACTCTTCCACAAAAACGGGAAGAGCAGGTAAGAAAGTGCCAAAACAATGGCGTCTATTGCCAGAATAGTTAGTAACTCATCGCTACTGGCCGATCGGTCCAGACCGTCCATGGCATTTTTAGCCACTTTCAACAGCAACAGAAGCAACGGCAGAATAACCGGGAAGCTCAGGATAGCCATGAGCGTAGCTGAATTTTCTGCTTTTGCTGCAATGCCCGCCACCAGTGTCAGCGAGGCCGCAAACCCGATAGCCCCCAACAACAGGCTACCTATATATAGACCTACATCCTGAACAGGACTACCCAATACAAAGGCGTAGACCGAAAAACCTAGCAGCGCCAACACCAGCATCAGGCCCGTGTTGTAAATTACCTTTGCCACGATGATCTGCTGCGGACTGGCCAACGTATAGTAATACAGTTGCCGACCGGCCCGTTCCTGCACAAACGTTTTGGCAATGGCATTAATGGCTGTAAACAGTTGGATGAGCCAGAAAAGCGTATTCCAGACAATGGGGGCCAGTTGACCACGCCGGGCATTGAAGCTCAGGTAACAAACGAAAACCGCCCCAACCATATACAGTAACATGCCGTTGAGCGCATACCGCTGCCGCCATTCCAGCCGAAACTCCTTGCCGACCAACGCTCCGATTTGCACTAATGATTCACGCATAGAACCGCAAAAATACGCCACGATGCGCAAACGGCCCCTACTTTTGCGGCTATGACGCCTGATACTAGTACACTGCTTACCCTTTGCGGCTTTTCGTTTCTCGCGGGCTTCATCGACTCCATCGTGGGCGGCGGCGGTCTGGTACAAACCCCCGCCATTCTGTTCAGTTTACCACAGTACCCTGTGCCCACGCTGCTTGGCACCACCAAAATTCCCAGTGCCGTGGGTACGTTGCTGGGAGCCATTCAGTATAGTCGCCGCGTTGTCATGCACTGGGCGCTACTGCTTCCGATGATGGCTGTGGCCTTTGCTGCCGCCTTCACCGGCTCCTGGACGCTCACCCACGTCCCCAACACGTTTATGAGGCCGCTGGCCCTGGTCATCCTGGTCGGCGTCTTTTTGTATACCCTGCTGAAACCCGACTTTGGTCAGCACGTGGAACGTACCCTCAGCCTACGGCAGCAACGTACCCGCACCCTGCTGATGGCGCTGCTCATTGGTTTTTACGATGGTTTTTTCGGCCCCGGAACAGGCAGTTTTCTGGTACTCGGGCTGGTCGGGCTGCTTGGGTTCGACTTTCTGCGGGCCAGCGCCCATGCCAAATGGGTAAACCTGTCGACCAACGCCGCCAGCCTGATTTTTTTCATCAATCGCGGCAGCGTGCTCTTCGCCGTGGCGATTCCTATGGCGGTGGCCAACCTGCTGGGTGCATTTGTAGGGGTGCGGCTTGCTCTGCTGAAAGGCAACGGATTCATCCGGGTGTTCTTTCTCTGCGTCATTGCAGCCACCATCCTGCGCTTTGCCTATGATTTGTGGGTGACGGCCAATGGAGCACGGATGTAGGGATTGAACGAACTGACGCTGCTTGTTGGTAGTAATGAAAGCAGTAGAAACGAGCGGGGTGAACCCGTTTACAGCCAGAAATCAATGGCAATCCGTTTAATCTACTCCACTCGCGCACCCATAAATTCCACGAACCATTTTTATCATTTCTCAACTTTTCGCCGTAATGTTGCGTTTGTTTAAATGAAGTCTAAATAAAGACACTATGAGCAATCGTACTGTAGCCGATCTGAAACCCGGCGAACGCGCCCGCATTAAGTCATTCAATGACCAGTGGGCATCGATTAAGTTGCTCGAAATGGGTTGCCTGCCCGGCGAGGAAGTGTGTTTGCACTGCAAAGCCCCGATGGGCGATCCAATTTGCCTGAACGTATCGGGCTACTGCCTGTCTATGCGTCGGGCAGAAGCCGCCACCATCATTGTTGAGTAGAACGGCCCTCCGGGTCGTGTGTTACCTTGGAAACGTCGCCCGTATTGGCATTAGTTGGCAATCCCAACGCCGGTAAATCATCCCTATTCAATCAGTTAACAGGTCTGCGTCAGAAAACCGGCAACTTTCCCGGTGTGACGATGGACAAGAAGTCGGGCACTGCCACGCTGGCGCCTCAGCTCGAGGCTACCGTTGTGGACCTACCGGGGGTCTATTCGATCTACCCTAAATCGCCCGACGAACAAATCGTAACCGACATTCTGGCTAACCCCGCCCACCCCGATTATCCGGATGTGGCCGTGGTTGTACTCGACGCCTCGAACTTGCGCCGGAACCTGCTATTGTTTACGCAAATCATGGATTTGCGTGTGCCGGTAGTGCTGGTGCTGAATATGCTCGATGTGGCCCGTCAGCAGCAGCAGGAAGTCAACGCAGTACGGCTATCGATGCGCCTGGGCGTTCCCGTTGTGCGCGTCAATGCCCGCACAGGCGATGGTGTCGACTTGCTCAGAAAGGCGATTATTCAGCAGTTGGACGAGCCTGTTTTGGCCGAAACGCTTTTCTTCGATCCCCAAACTGACCCTGTGCTGGCAGATTCAGTTACCGATCAACGAGCCGGATTGTTAGCCGAAACGAAGCAACGCTACAAGCTGAGCAACAATTACCTGGCTCTGCAATATGTCATTCAACACGACGGTTTCACCTTTCTGAATAAGCCGCAGCGTGAAGGGCTCGACGAACTGATTGCCAAATACGATTTCAGCGAACCGGCTTTTCAGGTACGTGAAACCATTCGCCGGTACGAACTGATTTCGGCCGTTGTTGCCGACGCCGTCACCGACAGTCGCCCGGTGGGCCAGTCTACCTGGAGTCAGCGGATCGATCGGGTACTGCTACACCCAGTCTGGGGGTACGTTATTTTTACATTGATTCTCCTGCTTGTTTTCCAGGCTATTTTCTCCTGGGCAACGCCCCTGGTCGACGTCATCGATGAGGGTGTGGCCTGGATGAACGGTACGCTAAAAGATAGCTTACCCGCCGGGCCACTAACCGATTTGCTAACCGATGGTGTATTGGCTGGCATTGGGGGAATTCTGGTGTTTATTCCACCCATTGGCCTGCTTTTCCTGCTGATCTCGCTGCTCGAAGAGTCGGGCTATATGTCGCGGGTGATGGTGCTGATGGATCGCATCATGCGTAAATTCGGGCTGAACGGCCGAAGTGTGGTACCACTGATCTCGGGAGCAGCCTGCGCAGTGCCCGCAATTATGGCTACGCGTGCTATCGGGTCCCGCCGTGACCGGCTTATTACTATTCTGGTAACGCCACTCATGAGTTGCTCGGCCCGCTTGCCCATTTACACCATACTGATTGCCCTCGTAGTGCCCGACCGGCGGGTGCTGGGACTGTTCAACATGCAGGGGCTGGCGCTGATGAGCCTGTATCTGCTGGGTCTGGTATCAGCGCTGGCAGCCGCCTGGGTATTTAAGAAAATTCTGAAAACGAAAGAGCGGAGTCTGTTCGTGATGGAACTCCCCACCTTTAAATGGCCCCGCTGGAACCACGTTGGTCTGACGGTCTGGGAAAGTGTTCGGTCGTTTGTATGGGAAGCAGGCCGCGTTATTCTGGCTATTTCTATCGTGCTGTGGGTGCTGGCCAGTTATGGTCCGGGTAACCAAATGGACGAAGCCGAAACGCAGGTACGTACCTCAATGGCTGGCCAGCCAGCTGCCGATATCGAGAATGCTATCGCTGCTGAACGCCTCGAGTCGTCGTATGCCGGTCACTTTGGCCACTTTATCGAACCGGCCATTAAACCGCTGGGGTACGACTGGAAGATCGGCGTGGCGCTGCTGGCGTCGTTTGCTGCCCGCGAAGTATTTGTGGGAACGATGGCAACGATCTACAGCCTGGGGGCTGGTGACAGCGGCGACGACACTACCATTCGTCAACGCCTGAAAGCCGAACGCAACGCCGAAACGGGTGGGCCAATGTATACCCCCGCCGTAGCCTGGTCGCTGCTGGTGTTCTACGTCTTTGCCATGATGTGCATGAGCACCATTGCCACCACCTACCGCGAAACCAAAGGCTGGAAATGGCCCATGGTCCAGCTTGGCTACATGAGCGTACTTGCCTACGCCTCGGCCCTGATCACATACCTGGCCCTGAAATAGCGGAAGCGATAGGGTCTTACCTTCGGTTCACCCTTAACCTACGTTGTTCATTCCTATACGCTGGCTACCTTTGCCTGCATCTGTTCCTGTATTCTCAGGCTAACTGGGTCAGCTCATACAGCTACTACACCGTGCAGAAACAGCGTTTAGCTAACCACGGGCCGGGATTCGGACATTACGGTTTCCTGTCTGTCCGTTAATTCATCGAAGCCAAATGGAGCAAAGCTCGAAACGACTCAATAAATTCATCAGCGAAAGCGGGTTATGCTCCCGGCGAGAGGCCGACCGGTTTATTGCCCAGGGCGTCGTGTTCATCAATGGGCGTAAAGCGGTGATTGGCGACCAGGTGAAGCCAAATGACCGTGTGCGAGTGAACGGAAACAACCTGGAACCCCGCGATAGTGATAACGCCATTCTCATTGCGCTGAACAAACCGGTGGGAGTAACCTCCACCACCGAAGAAAACGTGCGCGATAACATTGTGCAGTATGTGAACCACACTGAACGCCTCTTTCCCATTGGTCGGCTGGATAAGGATTCGCAGGGGCTTATTTTTCTGACCAACAACGGCGATCTGGTCAACAAGATCCTGAGGGCCGGCAACAAACACGAGAAGGAGTATGTGGTGACGGTCAACAAGCCCCTGACCGACGCAGTAATTACTGGCATGGCCAATGGTGTTCCGATGCTGGGCGTCATTACCAAGAAATGCAAAATAGTACGCGAAGGCGCCACTACTTTTCGGATTACCCTTGTCCAGGGATTGAACCGGCAGATTCGCCGCATGTGCGAACATTTCGGCTACGAGGTTACGAAGCTGGAACGGGTTCGGATCATGAACATCAACCTAAAGGGCCTGCCCGTTGGTGATTGGCGGGATTTGACCGACAGCGAAAAGGAAATCATTTATGACCTGCTGAAAGGATCAACCGGCCTGGACGAGAAAAAGCCCAAAAGTGATCAGGCACCCAGAAGAAAGAAGCCTACCGCCCCCCCAAAAGCAGCTGGGGCTAAAAAACCGGGGGCCACGCCGCCACCACCTCAGTCTCGCCTGGGTAAACCGGTTAAAAAGAGAACGGACAGCCGGACTAAAAAAAGTAAACCAGAGCCGAAAAGCGGCCGTCGTAACAAACGATAAGGACCAGCGCACGATCACTCTATACAGACATATGCAAAGAAGGCCAGACTCATGTGAGTCTGGCCTTCTTTGTTATAACTTAATCGCCACTTCTTTAGAACAACAGTCCTTTGGCGATGAGTGGGTAAATGAAATGGTAAACGATGTAGGCGAATAAGGCCACTGTGGCACCTCCTAATGCTGCTGTCTGACCTAAATCGGTCGATGACTTTGAATTCGACTGACCCATTCGCCATTCGCGCTGCGTGTAGTTACCCATCTTTGCTGTTCGTTTAGAATATGTTACTTCTCAACAGGCAAATTTGATGCCTTAATTACATAGCCTTCAGCGGAAACAAGTAAGGGTATTGAGTTCACCCATTCTAGCGGCGATTAGCATAAGCCCCTGCTTGGCACGGCTTATCTAACGGTCTGTCTATTAAGACCAATGAGCCAGTAGCCCCTCTGTGTAATTGTAGAATATATTCTACATAAACTATGGATTTTTCTCCATAGTGGCCAGGCAAAAAGACTTTAAGCCCAGTGTAAACTTTCGATCACATCAGTGGCGGTAAGGCCAATTTGTCCACGAACCTGAGCAGCCCTATCTCCTGCCTGCCCATGCATAAACACACCAAGTACCGCCGCCTCAACAGGATCGTAGCCCTGAGCCAGTAAGGCTGTGAGCAGACCAGTAAGCACATCTCCAGTACCACCCGTACTCATGCCGGGATTACCTGTTGAGTTGAAATGAACCTCGCCGTTGGGCAGTGCTACCGCCGTGTGGGCGCCTTTAAGCACCACTACAACCTGCTGGCGCTGCGCAAAGTCACGTAGTAGCTCCAGCTTGTCATAATCATTCTGCCAACGTTGCGTAAGTCGCTCAAACTCTTTTGGATGCGGCGTCAGAATGCTATTTTCAGGCAGCAGACCCAGCAGATCTTTATTGGTCGATAGCAGATTCAGCGCATCGGCATCGATCACGACCGGCTTATTGAAATTTGTCAGCACTTCACGTAGAAAACGGGCCGTTTCGGGAGCTTTACCAATACCCGGCCCAACGCCGATAGCCGCATAATCGGTCAGCGAAGGCCCCTCTACGTCACTGGGCCCGGTCAGTACACGTTCGTCGATGTCGGGGCGGCACATGGCTTCAGGCACAGCCGTTTGCAGGGCAACGTACCCACAGTGTGGTACCTGCACCGTCAGCAGCCCCACCCCCGATCGAAGGCACGCTTTTGCCGCCAGTATCCCCGCGCCTATTTTTCCATAGCTCCCAACCAGTAACAAGGCATGGCCGAATGAGCCTTTGTGTGAGAATCGCCCTCGTCGACGGAGTAGCAACCGGGCTTCCGCTTCGGTCGTGTAATAATACGGAGTAGGTGCCTGATCAATAAAACGCTGGTTCAGGCCAATGTCTACCATATGCCACTCGCCCACCGATCGGGCATTACCGGGCAGCAGCAGGGCCAGTTTAGGCAGGTCGAATGTAACCGTATGGTCGGGCCAGATGGTGACATCGTCGGGTTGACCAGCCTGATCGGCGCGCAGCCCACTGGCAATGTCGACTGAGATCACCTGCGCCGGAGCGTGATTGATCCGTTCGATCACCAGTTTGACCAGCCCTTCGGCGGGGCGTGAAATACCAGACCCTAAAATGGCGTCGATAACCACATCGCGCTGACGAAGGGTAGGCATATCTCCGGCATTTTCGATGTAATGCGGATTAATAAGTAGTTTTAGGCGGCGATGATTGTGCGCAAAATCGTCTGATTCGCGGGGGGCGTACCGCACCACAAAGACCTCAACGATGTAGTTTGCCTGGAGCAGCAGACGCGCGATAGCCAGGCCATCGCCCCCGTTATTACCAAGCCCGCAAAACACCTTTACGGGCGTAAAGGCGTCGTATCGTACGGTAAACCAATCAACAAAAGCCTGAGAGGCACGCTCCATCAATTGAATTGGAGCAATCGGTTCGTAGGTGATAGTGGCTTGATCAAGTTGACGAATTTGTTCAACGTTGAGAATTTTCATAGAAGTGAAGGGGGCTGTCTTAAGCAAAACTATTTTCTTACAACGAATTAAGTACTATCTTTGCGGCTCGATTTTGAAAAAATATCCTGACGATATACAATACGGTCATGAGTGAGCTGATTAAATTAGTGGAAGCCGACAACGCCCAACGGCGTGCCGACATCCCCGTGTTTCGCGCCGGCGACACGGTAAACGTACACGTTAAGATTCGCGAAGGTAGCAAGGAGCGTATCCAGGTTTTCACCGGTACGGTTATTCAGCGTCGCAACCCAAACACCAACGGAGAGACCTTTACGGTTCGCAAAATCTCAAACGGTGTTGGTGTTGAGCGTATCTTCCCCGTGCTGTCGCCAAACGTTGACAAAGTAGAAGTAGTCCGTCTGGGCAAAGTACGCCGCGCCCGGTTGTTCTACCTACGTGGCCGTCAGGGCAAAGCCGCACGTGTAAAAGAGCGGATTATCCGGAAACCAGCCCCAGTAGCTGCCGCATAGATTTTTCTCTGCATAAACAGAAAGGGCTGCTCATGCATGAGCAGCCCTTTCTGTTTATGCAGAGAAAAAGTTTCAGGTTTCAGGTGTCAAGTTGCGCTGCCTTAATAGCGCTACGCACCCTGGCAACGCAACTTGAGACTTGACACCCGAAACCTGAAACTCAACAATGCTCTTCTCTAAATACCAGGGAACCGGAAACGACTTTATCCTGATCGACGACCGGAACAACACGTTCCCTACCCACAACCAGTCGCTGGTAGCCCAGCTTTGCCACCGCCGATTCGGCATCGGGGCTGATGGACTTATTCTCTTACAGAGTCATAACGACTACGATTTCCGGATGGTGTATTTCAACGCCGACGGAGCCGAGGGCAGTATGTGCGGCAACGGCGGTCGGTGCATTGTCATGTTCGCGCACGATCTGGGCGTTTTTAAAACCCACACACGCTTTTTGGCCGTCGATGGTGAACACTTGGCGGAGGTAAATGGCGAAGAGGTTCGGCTCAAGATGAGCGACGTGGCCGACTGGTCGGTGCTGCCGGTAAATGCGCAGACAGGCTACTCGTTTTTGAATACCGGTTCGCCCCACGTGGTGAAGTTCCTTGACGAGCTAACGAGCCACGACGTGATAGGCGAAGGGCGCCAATTACGTCATGATAGCGCCTTTTCACCGGGTGGTACCAACGTCAATTTCACTGAGTTGGTAAACGGCAACGGGCTTTTCGTACGTACCTACGAACGGGGCGTTGAAGACGAAACTTACTCCTGCGGAACAGGCGTAACGGCAGCGGCACTGGTAGCCCACCGGCAGCGGAACCTCGCTAGCCCCATATCGATCCGCACCCTTGGTGGTAACCTTAAAGTAGCGTTTACAGCTCAGGAAGATGGCTCCTTTACGGATATCTACTTGATTGGGCCGGCACAGCGCGTATTTGGCGGGAACATAACCCTTTGATCAATCTTCGGTTTACTGTGTACAGTCTTCTGTCTCAGGTCTTCAGTCGTTTGCCTTCTCCTTTGCTTCCCGGCAAGGGTAGAGATGCAGTTGCACCATGAAGACGCTGCGATGGAAGACAGTAAAACAGTAAACTGATCAATGATTACATACACCAAAAATGACTGGTTTCCGGCTATCTGGCATTTTCACAGAAGCCCAACTGCCTTTTCGCTCTACAGACGTCTAATCTGGATAGGACTCTATGTGATAGGCGTTACCTTCCTTGAACTCTGGATGGTCGACCTCCGGCTGAAAGATACACCCACTGAGTTTCTGTCCACCATGGGCATTCTACTCAGTTTGTTGCTACTCTTCAGGACCAATACCGCTTATGATCGTTTCTACGAAGGGCGGCGCGCATGGGGGACATTGGTTAACAACAGTCGTAATCTGGCAGCATACCTGAATGCCGTTCTCCCCTCCGACCGGACCGACGATCGACTGTTTTTCACGAAGATGATCGCCAATTTTGCCTTTTCGTTGGAAAACCACCTGCGTAATGACGAGAAAACGGCTGGGCTGGAACCGGCAGGCGATGGTGAACTGAGCGAGCTTACTCACTTCGATCACGTACCCAACGGGGTGGTCGCTCAGTTACAGCTACGTACTGAGAAGTTGTACCGTGAAGGCGTTTTCACCGATGCCCATCTGATCAACCTGAACACCATGCTGCTCGTTTTCCTTGACGTGGCGGGTATCTGTGAACGTATTAAAAGCACACCGATTCCATTCTCGTATAGCTTCTTCATCAAGGTATTCATCCTGATGTACATCTTCGTGCTGCCGTTCCTGATCATCGACGAGTACGGCTACCTGACCATTCCGGCGGTGGTAGCGGTATCGTATATCCTGGTGGGTATCGAAATCATCGGCGAAGAAATCCAGAATCCGTTTGGCACCGAACATAATAACTTGCCGCTGAGCCAGATCGCTCATACGATTCGGCTGAATGTGCATGAACTCATGCAGTATTACATCCCCCACGAAGAAAAACAAGCCGCAAAAAGCAACTTCGCCATCGTCACGTAGGTTGGTTTGTCGTTTGATGCTGCGCTGCTGATCAACCAGACGGTGCTACGGCAGCGCAACAGCAAACCTCTACTCTCCTCCCACAATCCCCCCATGCAGGTGGTAGATTGTTTTTTTTGTGAATTCAGCCTGGCGGAGGAGATCTTTGGCCGCGACCCGGCTGCGCACACCATTGGTACAGATAACAATGATCGGGTTATAGGGAAGCAATTCGGCGCGGCGGGTGCGTATGTCGGCCAATGGAATATTCACGCCACCCAGGTTAAACTCGTCGTATTCCCAGTCATCCCGCACATCAACCACCACAGCATTTGGTTGCTGGCGAAGTGCATCCAGATCGGTCAGCGAAATATCAGTATAGGTCGCGTGCGTTGTCATACCAAAACTAACACCAGCTTATGCAGCTGTGTTCGGTTCCATACCGCCTGCCTGGCTGCATCGTTAGGAAATCGTTAAGTGGTTTCTGGTAAACGGCTGTCAACGAAACAGTTTGGTAACAGGCTGAAAATACTCACGCAATAGGGTGCCGATAGCTTTGTAGTCTATCAAACATATCCCTATCGCCATGAACGTACCTGTACTTCGTTTATCGATTAGACGCTTGCTGAGCGGCCTCCTGCTCCTCTTGTTTTCCGGACCGCTACTGGCTCAGGTCACCGTAACCGGAAAAGTAATTTCTGCTGACGATCAGCAGGCTATGCCGGGTGTATCGATTGTGATCAAGGGCACAACCGTAGGAACAACTACCCGCGCCGATGGTACGTATGCCTTGAACGTACCCGACGTAAACCGGACGCTGACCTTCTCATTCATTGGTTTCAACACGCAGGAAATTGTCGTTGGCAACCGCTCAACCGTCGATGTATCGCTGAAAGCAGCGGCGGCCACGCTTAACGAAGTGGTCATAACGGCTCTCGGCATTAAAAAAGACGTTCGCAACATTGGCGTATCTATTCAGTCAGTCGATGGCGCACAACTGGTTAAAGCCCGTGAGCCCAATGCAGTCAACTCGCTGGTAGGAAAAGTAGCAGGGTTAACCATCGGCGCATCAGCCGAATTGCTTCGCCGACCCAACATTGTGCTGCGGGGTAATACGGATGTACTCTTCGTCGTCGACGGTGTTCCCATCAACTCAGACACCTGGAACATCAGTGCCGATGATATCGAAACGTATTCAGTGCTGAAAGGCGCGTCGGCATCAGCGCTGTATGGCTTTCGGGGAAAGAACGGGGCCATTCTGATCACAACCAAACGCGGTACGAAAGACAAGCGGGGCTTTGCCGTAGAAGTGAATACCAGCCAGATGGTCGACAACGGCTTTCTGGCCATTCCGAAAGTGCAGGACGAATATGGTCCCGGCGACCATGGAGTATATGAATTTGTTGATGGTAAAGGCGGCGGCAAGAACGACGGTGACTATGACATCTGGGGACCCCGTTTCGAGGGGCAACTCATCCCACAATACGACAGCCCGGTTGATCCGGTAACGGGCAAGCGGATAGGTACCCCCTGGGTGGCGCGTGGCAAAGATAACCTCACCCGCTTCTTACAGGCCGGTGTGCTGTCGACCAACAATGTGGCTGTATCAGCATCGGGCGAGACATATGACCTGCGTTTTTCAGTATCGCACAACTACCAGCGTGGTCTGGTGCCCAACACGCAGTTAAACAGCACGACGTTCAAAATCAACACGGGCTATAACTTCACAAATCGGTTACGGTTTGAAGGCGACATTCAGGTAAACCGACAGTATACACCCAACATTCCTGATGTAAACTACGGTCCCAACTCAATGATCTACAACATGGTGATCTGGGGTGGAGCCGACTGGGATGTTGACCAGCTAAAGAATTACTGGCAGCCGGGCAAAGAGGGTACGCAGCAGATCTACGCTGAATACCAGCGTTACAACAATCCCTGGTTTACAACCAAAGAATGGCTGCGTGGCCACTATAAAACAGACATCGTTGGCCAGACGTCCCTGCGATACAACATCGCCGATGGCCTCGACCTGACCCTACGTACCCAGGTGTCGACCTGGAATTTGCTGCGGACCGAGAAGCTTCCTTACTCAGCCACCACCTACGGCCGTGAAGAGACGAAAGGCGATTACCGCGAAGATCGCCGTAACCTGATTGACAGTAACACGGACCTGCTGCTTAAATACAACAAGCGGGTCAATCCGGTGCTGACTGTAAATGCAGTGGCCGGTGGTAACATCCGGGTGTACAATTATAACTCGAGCTACACCTCAACCAATTACCTGAACGTACCTGGCGTGTATAATTTCGCCAACTCGCTCAACCCGGTTATCGCCTCAAATTTCAACGCCGATATGCGTGTGTTATCGGCTTATTACTCGGCTGACTTTACACTGAAAGAGTTCGTAACCCTGTCGACGACAGGCCGGGTGGACAAACTGTCGACCCTCCCCGCCGGTAACAACACGTTCTTTTACCCATCGGCAGCCCTGAGTACCGTTGTCTCCGATTATGTGGCGTTGCCCAGGGCTATTTCGTTCCTGAAACTGCGGGCCTCGTATGCCAACGTAAAAGACGGACTGACGGCTTCGACAATCGGCGTGCCGAACTGGTCGCTGGGATATGGCGAACAATATGCCTCATCGTATGACGGACCAACGTACCAGAACTCAGCCGTGTATGGTACGCCACTGACCGTTAACAACACCTCAACGGCCTACTTCACAAACGCACTCAATAACCCGAATATCAAGCCAAACAGTACGTCGCAGACGGAAGTGGGTTTAGACGCCCGTTTCCTGAACAACCGCCTGGCATTCGATGCCGCTTACTTCATCAGCGACGACGGCCCACGTATTTTCAACCTGCCTATCTCAGAAACAACGGGTTATTCGTCGCTGCTGGTAAACGGGATCAAGACCCGGAAAACGGGCACGGAACTGTCGTTGACGGGCAAAGTGCTCACCAACCCAAATGGCCTGAACTGGAGTGTACTAGCCAACTGGTCGACCTACAAAGAGGTGTTCAAGGAATTTTATCCGGGTGTAACGGCGCTCAATACCTTTTTCAAGCTTGGTGACCGGACCGACAAATACTACACCAAAACATTTGTTCGCTCACCCGATGGCCAGATCGTGAACGACGCTGGTGGCCGGCCGTTGCAGACTCTTGTAGCCCAGTACGTTGGTAACATCAACCCTGACTGGGTCTGGGGGCTCAACAACCGGTTCAGCTACAAGGCCATCACCTTCAGTTTCCAGTTTGACGGTCGCGTGGGTGGCGTCATCTCTGACTATGTTCAGCAGAAATCGTATGCTGGTGGCCGGATCATCAATACGGTGCAGGGCGAGATGGGCATTGCCCGCCTAAATGACACGAAAGGCATCAAGTCGTATCTGGGTGAAGGCGTTCAGGTGAGCAACGGTGCCAAGATCAACTACGACGCCGACGGTAATGTGACTAATTACGCCGAACTACAGTTTTCGCCCAACACCACGAAGGCCTTCCTGCAAGACTACATTGCCCGGCGGTATGGCTTCGATGGGGGTAACATCATCAGTCGCTCGTTTGCTAAACTCCGCGAAGTGGTCGTTGGCTACACCTTCCCCCAGCAGATGGTTAGCCGCCTGGGCATCAAACAGGCGTCGATCTCATTCGTGGGCCGTAACCTGTTTTACTTCGCCGAGAAGAAAGACATCGACATCGACCAGTTCACAGGCGGCGGCCGGTCAGACCTGCAAACACCTACTACACGCCGCTACGGTGTAAATATCAACCTAACGTTTTAAAAAGTTCCCCCTAGCCCTTCCCCGGTTTTCAGGAGAGGGGCCGGGGGTGGGGCAAACCTCCCAACATCATGAAACCATATCATTTTCTGCTCATTATTTTCGCCATTGCGCTGCTGGTGTCGGCCTGCGAAAAGCCGTTTGATGCCCTTGAAAAAGACCCGAACAGAGCCGTTAACGCCCCTGCGTCGCTGGTACTGAAGGGTATCCTGAACGATATGTACGATAGCCAGAACAGTCCGTCGGGCTTTTCAGGCGTTACCTATTCACCCTGGGGTAGCGAGCAACGCTACAACCAGTTTTACTGCTCGAACTACAACTATTACTCAACCAACGAGTATAGCTGGACAACAACTTCACTGAATTTCTACACCCTGAAAGATGTGGTAAAAATGGAAGCTGAAGCCAAACGGGCCGGTGCGCTCGATGTGAACCCTTACTCGGCACTGGGTAAGTTCTTTCGGGCCTACTTCTACGAAAACATGACCCGTCGGGTAGGTGATGTACCGCTAACAGATGCCCTGAAAGACCAGGCAAATCTGACGCCGAAGTACGACACGCAGAAAGCCGTTTACGTGCAGATTCTGAAATGGCTTGATGAAGCCAATACCGACATGGCGACGGTCATTGCCAGAGGGGACAATACCTTGAGCGGCGATTTCTACCTTGGCAATAACCTGCGTCAGTGGCAGAAGGTCATGAACGCGTTCCGTATTCGCGTGCTGATCAGCCTGAGCAAGAAGGAAACCGATACTGACCTGGCTATCAAACAGACGTTTGCTGACATGGTGGGTAATCCGGCCAAATACCCTCTGCCAACAGGCATGGGCGACAACCTGCAATACGTCCACAACAGCACGCAAAATAAGTATCCGCGCAACCAGGATAACTTCGGCCAGAACGCCACCCGCGAGAACATGGCCAAAACGTACATTGACCTGTTGGTTGACCGTAAAGACCCACGCGTATTCGTCGTGGCCGAACCGGCAGCGGCTAAGCTTGCCGCCGGTCTGAAACCAACTGATTTCGCTGCGTTTGTCGGTGCTTCATCGGGCGAAGACCAGCAGGACATGGCTACCAAAGTGCTTAAAGGAGAATACTCCTATCAGAACCGGAAGCACTATTACACCTCGTATGTGGGCGAGCCGGTATGTATCATCGGCTATCCTGAACTGATGTTCAACATTGCCGAAGGGATTAACCGGGGGTGGGCGAGCGGTAACGCCGACACCTACTATCAGCAGGGTATTGCGGCGTCAATGAGCTTCTACGGCCTGAAAGACGGTGACAATACCGTGACCTTTTCGCGCGATGGTGGCATCTTCAATTTCGATAACTACACGGTGAAGGTGAGTATGAACGACTACCTGGCGCAACCACTGGTGAAGTACGCGGGTAATAACGCTACGGGGTTGAACCAGATTCTGACTCAGAAGTACATGGCGTTCTTCCAGAACTCAGGCCTGGAAGCCTTTTACAACCAGCGCCGGACGGGCGTACCTACGTTCCTGACGGGCGTGGGCACAGGCAATAGTGCCCGTATTCCAAAACGATGGCTGTACCCACAAAACGAACGGACAACAAACGGTGACAACCTGAAGGCAGCTTTGAGCAGCCAATATGGCGGCAATGACGATATCAACGCCACCATGTGGGTGTTGCAGTAGTAGAACAGCAGGTGCGCGGATTTTGGATTTAAGCTGAGCAAATCCAAAATCCGCGTACTATTTCTTTTCTTCACTCCATGATGATCGAACAATTATTTGCGCAAAGTGGCGACGAGGCTTACTTCGGTGAGCCCGTCACCCAACTGGAACACGCCCTGCAATCAGCCCTGTTGGCCGAGAACGTAGGGGCCGATCGCGACACCGTACTGGCAGCCCTCCTGCACGATATTGGGCACCTCCTACCCGCCGGCTCTGAAGACGGGTATATGGATGGCTACGGGACTATCGACCATGAACGACTGGGAGCCGACTTCCTGCGGGAGCACGGTTTCTCCGAAAAAACGGCGCAGTTGATTGAAAACCACGTTAACGCCAAACGATATCTGGTAGCTAAACAGCCAGCGTATCTGGCCCGGTTGTCAGATGCCAGCTTACAGACCCTCGGTTATCAGGGTGGCCCCATGACGCCCGACGAAGTAGCTCAATTTGAGCAGCACCCTTACTTCGATGAGATTCTACAACTTCGCTACTGGGACGAGCAGGCTAAAATCCCCGGCTTACCCACCCGCGACATGGCCTACTACCTAATCCTGATGGATGAATAGGCAACCTGGCATCTCCCCCATCCAGCACTCGTTTTGCGTCAGTATACCATGAAGCTACTTCTCTGTTACGCCTTCCTGCTTAGTGCATTGCCCGCATTTTCGCAGAAACCCTACACAACCCTGCAAGTGCCGGGCCGCACGGACTATTGCCGCATCGATGCAGCGGGGAAATCAGTGTTGCCAAGCGGTAGGTACGTTACGCCGGCAGGACAGACGATTCGTATCACCAACGACCCATTTGGAATGGCGCAATCGCCCGATGGGCGAAAGATGGTGACGCTTCACGATGGGGTCATTACCCTGCTTAGCACCAGTACGCTAGACACCAAACGGGTGCCTGACTATGCAGGTACTGTTGCGTCGCCCGTGGGTGGCGCAACGTTTCTGGGCGTTGCGTTTGCACCCGATAGCCGAACAACGTACCTGAGCAATGGCGATAAAGGCCGCGTCATTGTGTTCGACACCGAGACCCTTCGCAAAACGGACAGTATCAGCCTCAACGGCAACGGGTATGAAGACAGTTTCACGTCCGACCTGCTCTTGACTGGCACTGAATTGCTTGTGCTGGACCGGGCTAATTTCCGTCTGGTGCGTATCGATCTCCCAACGAAACGCATCACCGCTTCTATTCCAACCGGTCGCCAGCCGTTCGGGCTGGCGCTTTCCCCCGATCGAAAAACGGCTTTCGTGGCCAATGTTGGCTTGTATGCGTACCCACTGGTTCCGGGCGTGACGAAGACCAACAAGGACACGATGATGCTGAAGTTTCCGGCCTACGGGGCACACACGAAGGAATCGCGGGAAGGCGTGGAAGTGGAGGGGCGACGGATACCGGGCCTAGGCAGCCCCCTTGCCGACGAAGCGATGAGCGTCTGGATGGTCGATCTGGCGACGAATAAAGTGACGGCCAAGCTGAAAACAGGGGTGCAAATTGGCGAAATGATTGAAGAAGCCGAGGTGGTAGGTGGCTCATCGCCCAATTCGGTCGCGGTGGGTAGCCGGTACGCGTACGTGTCGAATGCCACCAACGATAACATCTCGATTATAGACCATAAAACCAGGAAACTAGCTGGCGTTATTCCGCTGACGATTGATCCGAAGTTAGACCGCTATCGGGGCATGATGCCGTTTGGCCTCACGCTAACAAAAGACGAAAAAACGTTGTATGTGGCCTTACTGGCCTTCAATGCGGTGGCCGTTATCGATGTACCCACGCGCAAGGTACGCGGCCTGATTCCGACTGGCTGGGGGCCAACCCGCGTCCTGTTATCGTCTGACGAGCAACAACTTTACGTCACCTCGGCGCGGGGCTATGGAGCGGGGCCAAACGGGGGCGCGGGCTTCGTGAAACCACCTCAGGGAACCTACATCGGCGATATTCAGCTGGGTACGTTCCAGGCTATTCCTATTCCTTCAACTACACAGTTGGCAACCTATACGAAACAGGTGCTTGCCAATACCTACGAAACTATCACGGTTGTTGATGACGGTAAAAATCCGTTGCCTGTTCTGCCGAAAACGAGAAGCAACTCAACCAGTCGAACGCCAATCAAACACATCGTTTACATCACCAAAGAAAACCGGACGTATGACGAAGTGCTTGGGCAACTCAAAAACGCCAAAGGGGATTCGACCCTGGCCCGATTCGGTACGGGTGTAACGGTGCGATCACGCATAGCCACCTCACGCGGAACCAGCGGCCGTACTACCGATCAGGTCGGCGATTCGGTCAAAATTGATAGAGCCGATATCATGCCGAACCACGCCCGGCTTGCCACTCAGTTTGCCTTTTCCGATAATTTCTACTGCGATTCAGACGCCAGCATTCACGGCCACCACTGGATGATGGGCACCATCCCAAACGAGTGGGTAGAGGCCAACGCGGCTTCTGAAGGTCGATTCGATGCCTTCTCGAAAGCCCCCGGTCGGCGGTTCCCCAAATCGTCGGGCGCTATTGATCCGGAAGATTACAATGAAATTGGGGGGCTGTGGGAAGCGCTGGAACGTACCAACGTATCGTTCTTCAATTTTGGTCAGGTCAACGAATATGCCGGCAATTACGAAGAGCAGTTCGATACCACCTTTGGCGCGGCGCACCCGGTAGCTTTTCCGATGCCCGCCGCTGCCTTCCGACATACCTCGCGGAACTTCGCGGGCTACAATACCAACATCCCCGACCAGTTTCGGATGGATCAGTTCGAGCGGGAGTTTACGGCAAAGTGGCTCACCAAGAGCAGAAAGACCGGCCGCCTGACCCCACTACCGCAACTGATCACAGCCATGTTACCCAACGACCACGGCTCTGGGCCACGCCCCAAAGACGGGTACCCGTTCCTGCATTCCTACATGGCTGATAACGACCTGGCTGTGGGTCGTATGCTGCATTTCCTGTCACGCACTCCCTACTGGAAAAATATGCTCGTGATCATTACCGAAGATGACCCGCAAGGCGGTGTCGACCATATTGACGCCCACCGAAGCGTACTGATGATGGCTGGTCCGTACGTAAAGCGGGGGTACGTCTCCAACACACACGCCAACTTCGGCTCAATTTTGAAGGTGATCTACAACCTGCTGAATGTGCCTTACGTCAATCAGTACGACGCCACCGCTTCGCTCCTTCAGGATTTCTTTACGGACAAACCCGACTTCAGACCCTACGATGCGGTGCTACCCGACGTACGCATTTTTGATCCACAGCAGGCCATGAAGCCCTACAACAAACCCTTCGACTGGCGTAAGATCCAGAAAGGCCCCGAAATGGACGACCGCGCCGACCAGCGCGCCGATCATTACCGGCAGCAAAACGAAGGCAACTAAAGCGGAGACTTCGCGCCACCGAAGCAAAAGAAACCTTACAACTACTTATAAATCAGCTTACCCTTACCAGTTAATGACTCGAATCGGAATACTTTTCTTCAGTGTATTGACCACCCTATGCCACGCTCAACAACTCACCGGCGTGGTGCGCGATACGCGTTCTAACACGCCATTGACCGACGCTACCGTTCAACTGGATCAGGGCCAGCAAGGCACAACGACCAACAGGCAGGGCCTTTTCACAATTACGAACGTACCCGCCGGAAGCCACCAGGTACGTGTCAGTTTAGTAGGTTACCGATCAGCCACGCAAACGGTAACGATAACCGATCAGGCCACTTTATCGGTGCAGATCGATCTGGTTCCAACGGTTATCCAGCTCAACCAGCAAACGGTGGTGACAACACAGCGGCGGGAGAATCCTGATTTTGACCGGCCCGAGTTTACCACGGTACTGACCGAACGCGACCTGCGCCAGCGGTCACCACGAACAGCGCCCGAGGCGCTGGTTGGGGCTACAGGCGTCTTCCTGCAAAAGACCAATCACGGTGGGGGTTCGCCATTTGTGCGTGGGCTCACCGGCCAGCAAACGCTTATCCTTGTAGACGGAATCCGGCTTAACAACAGCACCTTTCGCTCCGGTCCGAACCAGTACCTGAATACAGTCGATCCGCAGAGCATTCGCCAGATCGAAGTACTTCGCAGCAGTGGCTCAGTTACCTACGGCTCCGACGCCATTGGCGGGGTAGTGAACATCCTGACGAAGACGCCCCAGTTCTCGGACGAAACGACAGTGACCGGCAGCGTATTCGGCAAAGCCATGACCCGCGACATGGAATACAGCAGCCGCGCTGAAGTGGGTATCTCAACGGCATCAGTGGCCATACTGGGCGGCCTTGCCTACCGGAACTTCGGTGATCTGGTAGCCGGAAAAGGGCTGGGGCTGGAAGCACCAACGGGCTATACACAGCTTTCGGGCGACGTGAAAGCCCGCTTTCGCCTGTCAGATAAGCTCCTGGCTACGGCGGCCTATCAGAGCGTACGGCAGGATAGCGTACCCGTTTTTCACCGCGTCCGGCTCGAAAACTATCGCTATTATCAGTTCAATCCCCAGCGGCGGCAACTAGCTTACGCGCGGCTGGACGGTTTTTACAACCACAAATTCCTGCAATCGGTGCAGCTAACGGCCCTGTGGCAAGACCAGACTGAGGGGCGACAGAGTCAGCGCAACAACAGCCCCACGGCTATTTATGAACGCGACCAGACCACCACAACCGGCCTCACACTCCTGGCCAATGCCCAGCCCACTCGCTTCTGGCACATGCAGAACGGCGCCGAATGGTACAACGACCGCGTAGCGAGCAGCCGCCAGGACGTGACTACGCAAACCGGCGTGGGTACGTCGAAACGGGGCCTGTACCCCAACGGGGCTACGATGAGCAGCCTCGCCCTTTTCTCGACCCACACGATCACGCTCAACCGGCTGACGCTCATAGCCGGGGGCCGCTACAATGCCTTCCGGATCATGACACCCGAAGCCGGAACAACGTCAAAAGAAGAAGCCATTATCCGCCCGTCGGCGCTGGTGGGCAATGCGGGTGTTTCAGTGACCATACTGCCAGGTTTGCGGGTCGTCGGGTCCGTCCAGTCAGCGTTCCGGGCGCCCAACATCGACGATCTGGGTACGTTGGGCGTCGTTGATTTTCGCTATGAAGTACCCAACGCCAGCCTCCGCCCAGAACGGTCGCTCAACATGGAGGCGGGTGTCAAGCTACGTACCCGGCGTGTTTCGGCTACATTGCTGGCCTATAATAACCGCCTGACCGACTTTATCAGCCGGGTACGTTCGGGCAACGACTCAATTCAGGGCTACCCCGTTTTCGTGAAACTGAACAGTGCCGAATCGTTTATACGGGGACTGGAGGCCGAGGCCGAATACGAGTTTCTGCCCAACTGGCTCGCCTACGGAAACCTGACCTACACTTATGGGCAGAATGTTACGGCCAACGAGCCCTTCCGCCGTATTCCACCCCTGAATGGCCGGATGGGCATCACCTACCAGTCGCCAGCGGGCTGGTGGACAAGGGCCGAGTACCTGTATGCTGGCGCACAGACACGGCTGGCTGCGGGCGATCTGTCTGACAACCGCATTGCCAAAGGCGGTACACTAGGCTGGCAGGTGCTGAATCTGAACGGCGGCTACCGCTTCCGGCACGTAACGCTGAGCGCCGAATGGCAAAACATCACCAACGAAGCCTACCGTACTCACGGCTCCGGAGTCGATGGCGTTGGTAGCAGCGCCTGGCTGTCGGTGTTGGTCAACTGGTAAACGTGCCGATTTTATCCTAACCCTGTAGACAAACCACCCGGATGGCCTATCTCTTCACAAACGTAACGCGAACTTCAGGCCGCATGGCAGCAGGCCCCCTGCGAACTAAAGTCCGCGTTACGTGCCTTTTTCTGCTCTTGACAATCAATACCGTTGCCCAGCTTAAACCGCCCACGTACCTGATCTCGGCCCCGGCGGGCAGCGCGTATACCCAGATCGATAAAGCCGGACGGACGGTGCTGCCCAACGGGAGATTCATTACTCCACGCGGCAGGCAGATCGAAACAGCTCCGCACCCCTATGGGCTGGTGCTGAGTCCCGATGGCAACACCTTGATTACGGCCAACTCAGGTATCAACCCGTTCTCTATCTCCATCATCCGCGATGTGCTGGGCGAATCCACGCCGGGTACGTCGCCATCCGTTCGTCAGGTACCCGAAGGCCCAAAAACCGACAATGGCGTGCTGGAAGCCTGCTTTATGGGCCTGGCCGTTTCGCCCGACGGGAAAACCGTGTATGTGGCGGGTGGCGAAACCAACAAGATTTTTGCCTTCGACATAGCCACCGGCAAACCGGCGGGCAGCATCAACTGCGGCGTAAAAACGGCCACCGCCGATTACCGGCACGGCTACATTGGCGACATGGCCCTGACCCGCGATGGCAAAACGCTTTACGCCGTTGACCAGATCGGCTTCCGGCTCTTGGTCATCGACGTACCCAGCAAAACCATCCGGCACAACGTACCTACCGGCCGCTACCCGTTTGGCATTACGCTATCGCCCGACGAAAAAACGGCCTACGTGGCCAACGTGGGCGTATTTGAGTACAAGCCCTTCACCGACCTGGACAAGAAAGACCTCAAACGAACCGCCCATGAGTACCCCTCGTCGAAATACGGCTCGAAAGAAATGCGCGATGGCGACGAGAAACGCGGTGTGCCGGCTCTGGGTGACCCTAACGTACCCGAGGCGTTTTCGGTCTGGCGCGTTAACGTGAACAATGTCGCTCAGGCTACGCCCACAGTAACGGCCAAAATCAAAACGGGCTTTCTGGTGGGGCAGATGGTTGAGGACTTCCCGGCGGTGGGCGGCTCAAGTCCCAACTCGGTGGTGGCTACTGATCAGTATGTTTTTGTCAGCAACGGCAACAACGACTGCGTATCGGTGATCGACCTACAAACCAGCACGGTCGTCAGGAACATTGCCCTTTCGCCCGATGCCCGGCTGGGTAACCTTCGGGGCATTATCCCGTTCGGGCTGGCCCTTTCACCCGATAGCAAGCGGCTATTCGTGGCCGAAGCGGGTATTAACGCCGTGGCCGTCATCGACGTACCTACGCTGGCGGTAGTCGGACACATCCCGGCGGGTTGGTTTCCGTCGAAGCTGAAAGTGAGTCAGGATGGCACGAAGCTGATGGTGGCCA
Organism: Fibrivirga algicola; assembly: GCF_011742925.1. Taxonomy (GTDB): domain Bacteria; phylum Bacteroidota; class Bacteroidia; order Cytophagales; family Spirosomataceae; genus Fibrella; species Fibrella algicola. The sequence continues at coordinate 121,300 of NZ_WAEL01000001.1, read as the reverse complement.
ATGCCAAAGGGTTCGGCAGCGGCCCAAACGGCGGCAAAGCGTTTACCCTTGGCGACCGGGGCAGTTACATCGGTAATCTGATGAACGGCACCGTGTCGGTCATGACCATTCCCACCGACGCGGAACTGAAAGCCGAAACAGAGCAGGTAATTCGCAACAATTTCACGTTTACACCGGTTAGCAACCCCGCCAATGCGGGGCAAGCGGTACTAGCCACCAACCCCATTCCGGCCTATCCTGGTCAGAAACGAGCGGCCGACGCGCCCAATCCCATCAAACACATTGTCTTTATCGCCAAAGAAAACCGCACCTACGACGAGTTGTTGGGTCAACTTCCGGGCGGGCGCGGCGACTCAACGCTGGCTCGCTACGGCGTAGGCGTGACAGTAACTAATCGGCAAACAAAACAGACCGTTGCGAAAGCGGCCGTCATGCCCAATCACCACGCGCTGGCCCGCCGCTTCGCCATGTCCGACAATTTTTACTGTGACTCCGACGTATCGGCCGACGGACATCGGTGGATGGTGAACACGTACCCGAACGAGTGGGTCGAAACAAGTACCGCGGCTTCGTACGGGGGGAAACGAAATCAACGCGATTCGTCGGGCGCACCGGGCAATCTGGCTTTTGTCGGGTCTGCGGGGTCTATTTACCCCGAAGATTATAACGAAGGCGGCTCCATGTGGGATCACCTTGAGCGGTGGAAAAAGGCGTTTTTCAACTTCGGATTCGGGGTTGAAATGGCTGGGGCTTACAGCGACAGCACGATGAAATACATCGGCGAGAAATACACCATCAACTATCCCCTGCCCGCCCCCCTCTTCGACCGCACATCGCGCATTTTTCCGACCTACAACATGGCTATCCCCGATCAGTTTCGGGCCGACCTGTTCATGAAAGAGTTCAACGAAAAATGGGGCACTAGCTCAACACCGGCTTCTTCCAGGACGCTGGATCGGCTGAAAACCAGGCGAAGCGAGCCAAAAAAGGTTATTTCTGACCGTACTGGCGTCATGCCGGATATGGTAACGTTGATGCTACCGAATGATCACGGCACCCGGCCCCGAGCCAAAGCGGGTTTTCCGTTTACCGAAAGCTACATGGCTGATAATGACCTTGCGCTGGGCCGGGTCGTGGAGTTTCTGTCGAAAACACCGTACTGGAAAAACATGCTGATTGTAGTCTTGGAAGACGATCCGCAGGGGGGCGTCGACCATATCGATGCGCACCGGAGCCCGCTGCTGGTAATTTCGCCCTGGGTGAAGCGCAACTACGTGGGGCATGTGCATTACAGCTTCGGCAGCGTGTTCAAAACGTTCTGGAACATCCTGGGCATGCCCTGCCTGAACCAGTATGACGCCGGCGCTACCGACCTCGCCGACCTTTTCACCGACCAGCCCGACTTCACGCCCTACCGCGCCGTTCCCGCCGACAGTCGCCTGTTCGACCCACAGAAAGCCCTCGACCCTTTCGACGAGAAATTCGACTGGAAAGCCTTCTCGGAATCTGAAGAGCTGGACCGCACCGAAACCATGCAGAAACGCCGCGCCGAAGACGATGAGGAAGAAAGACGGAAAAAGCCTGTGAAGAAGAAACGTCAGTAAATTATACGTACTTGTCCGGCTCAAACAGGATTACCGTAGCCATGTTTCCTAAACGTTCAAACCCTTGATCGTGAGCAATAATGGGCATGTCAAGTACAATGGCTGTTGCGGCTATAATTGAATCAATCAATTTCATGCCGGTTGCTAATCTGACCTGAATCGCTTTTGCTTTTACCTGAGCACTTAGGTTGACGATTACACAGTCATCAATTAAATCTTGAGTCAGTAAATGCTGTGCCTTACTCTGGCGTGGACGACACAGCAATTCCATTTCGGTAAGTTCAGATATAAACAACTGACTGTTTGCCAGTAGCCCCATTATAGTAGGATCACCATTCTGCAGGTAACCAACAGCGTTTGTATCAACTACATATTGTTGCATACTACTTCTCACTGCGACTTTCGCGTTGGTAGGCTAGCGGGTCCTGCTCCCACTTCACTTTGCCAGCGTGCTTATTAACGTCGAATAGTTTGGGCTCTTTTACTGTATTCAGTTGCCGTATCACATCAACGGGGACACTGCCTTTTTTTATTTTAATCGTCATTGAGCTTCGCATTTAAAAGTAGCTATATAACCTTAGGCAAAGGTGATGAATTCCCGCCTTACAAGACTAGCGCCTGTCACTTAAAAAGCGTTCTCGGAAGCCGAAGGACTGGACCGCACAGACATGTCGCACAGAAGACGACCGTAAAGAAAACGAACCCGAAACGCCCACGTTGAGTAGCGGCCTATGCGGGTAGATTCGGCAGGGGCAATTCTCTTACGGATGACCCTTATATCCCTATTATCAGGAAGTTTACGGATGGCACACCGAACGCATAAGGTATTCTTCGTAAATTGGTTCGCTCCTTTAATTCATCAAGACTAATGGCACTTTACAACCTGCAAATCAACGGTAAAGCTTACCGCGCTGATGTCGATCCGGATACGCCCCTGCTGTGGGTTCTGCGCGACAATCTGGGTCTGGTTGGCACCAAATACGGCTGCGGCATTGCCCAGTGTGGCGCCTGCACCGTTCACCTCAACGGCGAAGCAACGCGCTCGTGCGTGCTACCGGTATCGGCCGTGGGCAAAGGGAAAGTCATTACCATCGAAGGACTGGCGGCTACGACTGGCACGGGCAACATGCACCCCGTTCAGAAAGCGTGGGACGATATCGACGTTCCGCAGTGCGGCTATTGCCAGGCAGGACAGATCATGACGGCAGCGGCGTTTCTAAAACATACGCCCAAGCCAACTACCGCCCAGATCGACGAGGCTATGAGCGGCAACATCTGCCGGTGTGGTACCTATCACCGTATTCGCGAGGCCGTGAAAGTCGCCTCAACCGCCTCTGCCTCAGCCGCTCCTAAGTCAACTAAAACGAAATAGCCATGCAGACTCTATCAAACGCAAGTCGCCGGAACTTCCTGAAAGTGGCCGTCGCAGCCGGGGGTGGCTTATTTCTTGGCTTTAACTGGACCGACGCCGAGGCCGCAGTGGACGCTGCCGCAGTGGGAGCCGGCAACGTACCTGCTGCCGCACCGGGCGTGGGCTTTAACAGCTACCTCTCTATCAATCCGCAGGGGATTGTCACCATCATGTCGCCAAACCCCGAAGTGGGACAGGGCATCAAAACGGCCTTCCCGATCGTCGTGGCCGAAGAGCTGGACGTTGACTGGAAGAACGTGATTGTGGAGCAGGCCCCGCTTGACAACAAGAAATTTGAACGGCAAGTGGCTGGGGGTAGCGGCTCAATTCCGCACTCGTGGACGCGCCTTCGCAAGGCAGGTGCTACCGCCCGGCAGATGCTGGTCGAGGCAGCCGCCAAACGCTGGAACGTACCTGCGGCCGACTGCACTACGTCGGCTGGCTTTGTCATGCACACCGCCAGCAACCGTAAACTCAGCTACGGCGAACTAGCCACCGAAGCGTCGACCTTACCCGTTCCTGCCGATGTTAAGCTAAAGGAGCAGAAAGACTTTAAACTGATCGGGCAAACGATCAAGAACGTCGACAACCCCGGCATCATCACGGGTAAGCCCCTGTTTGGGCTCGACTTCTACCGCGAAGGCATGCTCATCGCCATGTTGCAACGGCCTGCTTTTGGCTACACGCTGAAGTCGGTCAATGAGGCCGACATCAAAGCTATGCCCGGCATTGTCGATGTGTTCACCTTCGACAATAACGTGGCCGTGGTGGGTAAATCGACCTGGCAGGTACGTAAGGCCAAAGATGCCCTCAAGATTGAGTGGACCAAAACCGACGCGACCGAAAGCACCTCCGACCATAACCGCATCTTCACCGAACTATTGAACTCATCGAAAGCCACCGTTCGCCGGAAAGACGGCGATGTGGAGGCGGCCTTCAAAAGCGCAGCCAAAGTGGTAACGGCCGAATACCAGTGCCCGTTTCTGCCGCACAGCCCGATGGAGCCGATGAACTTCTTCGCGCACGTTCGGCCCGACGGCGTTGAACTGGTTGGCCCTACCCAGACACCCGACCTGGCGCGCAACGAAACCGCTAAACTACTGGGTATTTCGCCCGAGAAAGTAACCGTGCAACTGACGCGCATGGGCGGCGGTTTTGGGCGACGCCTCAAAGCCGATTACGCCATTGAAGCCGTTCAGGTATCGAAACGGGCAAACGCACCAGTGAAGCTGATGTGGACCCGCGAAGATGACATGACGGGCGGTAGCTACCGGCCAGCCGTGCGCTACCGGTTCGAGGCGGCGCTGGATGCGCAGGGCAATATGATCGGCTACAAACTGCGCGGGGCCAGCATCAACGCCGGTAACGCCACGCGGGAAGACAATTTCCCCGCCGGCGCCGTAGACAACCTGCTGATCGATAGCGTCGACCATAAGTCAGCCATTACAACCGGGCCGTGGCGCGCGCCTATCACCAATTTCCTCGCCTTCGCCGAACAGTCGTTCATCGACGAGGTAGCGCAGGCGGCCGGTAAAGACCCGGTGAAGTTCCGCCTCGACCTGCTCGATAAAGCCAAAGCCAAACCAGCCGGTGCCGTTAAATACGACATCGACCGGATGAAGGCGGTAATCAACATGGCGGTTGACAAGTCGGGCTGGGGTACTAAGAAAGGAGCAGATGGCCGACCCGTAGCGCAGGGATTCAGCGTTTACTTCTCGCACCGGTCCTACGTGGCACAGGTAGGTGAAGTGGCGATGGAGAAAGACAAGCCCGTGGTGAAGAAAGTCATCGCCGTGGCCGACTGTGGCATTGTCATCAACCAGAGCGGGTCACGCCAGCAGGTGACGGGCTGTATCGTCGACGGTATTGGCCACGCCATGTTTGGCAACATGACGTTTAAAGACGGCGTACCCGAGCAAAGCAACTACAACAACTATCGCCTCATTCGCCTGAACGAGATTCCCAACGTGGAGGTCCACTTCGTGGATAACGGCATGGAGCCAACGGGGCTCGGCGAACCGGCGCTGCCACCCGCCGGTGCAGCCGTTGCCAACGCCATTTTCAAAGCCAGCGGCAAGCGCGTTCGCAACCAGCCGTTCATCGAAGATCAGGCGTTTAAGAGCATATTATAAAAACAGTTTGCTGTTTGCCGTTTGTCATTGTGCTGCCAGGTCACGCCATTGTATTTTAGCAGCGCAACGATAAACGGCAACCTGTTTTTCCCTTTCATGAAATCACCCGCTTTTCTTCGGCATCCGCTGGCTTTTTTGCTGTTTGGTTCAGTGGCTGCTTTTTGTACGTATACCTGCATGTACGCTTTTCGCAAGGGTATCACGGCGGTTTCGTTTGAGGGCATGGCCTACGCGGGCATCAGCTACAAAAGCTGGCTGGTCATTGCGCAGGTGTTCGGCTACGCCCTATCGAAGCGGATTGGTATAAAGGTGGTTTCTGAAATGGCACCAGCGCGCCGGGCACTCAACATTCTGGGGTTTGTGACCGTGGCCTTACTGGCGCTGCTGGGTTTTGCGCTCGTGCCTGCTCCCTGGAACATCATTTTCCTTTTCCTGAACGGCCTGCCGCTGGGGATGGTCTACGGCACGGTGCTGGGCTTTCTGGAGGGTCGCCGCCAGACCGACGCACTGGTAGCGGGCCTTACCGCTTCCTTCATTTTCGCGTCGGGCTTTGTGAAAACCGTGGCCCTGACCATACGCCGCGACTGGGGCGTTTCGGAGTATTGGCTTCCCTTCGCAACGGGTCTGCTGTTTGTGCTGCCCATGTTACTGGCCCTGTATGCCCTCTCGCTGCTGCCCCCGCCTACCGCCGAAGACCGCGCTTTACGCACCGCCCGGCAACCGATGGACAGCGATGAGCGAAAAGCGTTTCTGCGCACATTCGCCGCGGGGCTTATCCCCTTTGTTCTCTCGTATGTACTGCTGACGGCCTTCCGCGATTTCCGGGACAATTTCGGGCCTGAGATCATCAAATCGCTGGGCATTACCGATCCGGCCGTGTTTGCGCAGACGGAAACCATCGTGGCGCTCTGCATCCTGGTCATGATGGGCAGCATTCAATTTGTTCGCGACAATACCCGCGCGTTCCAACTGATCAACGTGATGATGATTGCATCTGTGGCTATGATCGGGGTGAGCACGTGGCTCTTTCAGCAGGGTAGGCTCTCGCCGGGCATCTGGTACACGCTGATGGGCGTGGGCCTGTACGGTGCCTATGTCCCTTGCAACGGCCTGTTTTTCGAGCGGTTTGTGGCCTCGTTCAGGTACGTGAGCACGGTAGGCTTCATCGTGACACTCGCCGATTTCTATGGTTATCTGGGCAGTGTGGGCGTGTTGCTGTACAAGAATTTCGGCCAAAGCAACGTCAGCTACCTCGATTTCTTCATCTACGGTGCCTACGCGCTTTCCATCGCTTATTCCCTGCTCATGGCTGTCTCTTACCGTGCCTTCCGGCGAATGGGTCATGAGCGACAGGCGCTGAAACTAGTTTGATGTTTATACGGTCTGCACAAACATCAAACTAGTTTCTTCACTGACTCCTCCGCGTAGCCTGCGCTGGACGACATACCTTTGCCGCCGATGCCGGTGATGATGTGAATGTGGTCGTCGACGGAATGCTCGAAAATCTCGTCGGGCGTTTGCGCATAGAAACCGGCCCAGCGGCGACCAATCTGATCGACAGGAAACGAAACGATGCGACGGGCTTCGGCCAAAACCAGGTCATCGATGAAGTCATGGGTGTCGAAACCCAGATCATCGACCTGCGTAGCCGGGGCGTATTCATGCGAATCACCAATGATAATCGACCCGTCGGTGGCTTGTTTGAACAGGATATGGATGCCCCACTTTTTCAGGTCGGCAAACCGCTCCGGCGTTTGAATACCGGCAAACGAAGGGCACTCGGCAAAGGCTTCATACCGCCGGATAGTCAGGCCCGTCAGGATGTTGCCCGGCATAACCAGTTGAGGCATCGGCGTTGTTTGCAGCATCTGTAACTTACTGACGATTAACCCACTTTCAGCAAATACCTCTGGGTAAAGCAACCGAAACTCACTGCCGCTACAGATCAGGACCCGATCGGCCTGAAACCGGGTTTTATCAGCCAGGGTAATAATTGCCCCATTGTAATTCGACTGACAGTCGACCACCGCAGCGTTGGCCAGGTACGTTACGTTGTATTTCGCTTGAACATACCCAATCAACTGATGAATCATCCGGTCGGGCTCAACGCTCACTTCATCAGGAAAAGACAAGGCGCCCCGCACGTAGTCGGGCTGTAGCATGGGGTAACGAGTCAGTACCTGCGCTTTCGACAAAAGCTCACAGGGGTACTGATCGGCCCGACGACGGTCGAAGAGTTCGTTGGCCAGCAGCCACTCATCGTCGTCAGAGGCCACGTAGATCGAGCCGTTTTGGCGCACTGTCAGGTCATGTTCAGCCTGGATTTCGCGGTAGAGCTCCAGGCTTCGGCGGCCATAGTCAAACCAGCGCCCCGACAGACCGGACGGCACTACCTGCCCAAAATTCCGGACCGTCGCGCTCTGTGGGCGGTTATCTTTTTCGAGCAGCAAAACACGCTTGCCCGCCCGTGCCGCATGATACGCATGAAACGTACCCAGCGCACCGGAACCAATGATAATAAGGTCGTAGAAAGCCATGATGGTGTATGTAGCACGGACTTCAGGCCGTGTTATGCTATGAACCCCCGCAGTTCGGTCAGGGAGCCGATGAGCCGGTCGTGTGGGTATGTGATCAGCTGGTCACGGGAGTGGGTGCCATTGGTGACGCCGAGGTTCAGGCCAACGCCCGCCGCCCGGCCGCTGAGCAGATCAGACGGAGTGTCACCCACGTTGACCACCGCTTCCGGATTAGTGATACTCAGCAGGTGCATTGCCTTCTGAATCATGAGCGGCTCGGGCCGACCATGCGGCACTTCATCCGACGCGATCGACGCCTGAATGATTGTCTGCGCCGTACCAACGTACCCAGCATTGAGGCCGTTGAGCCAGCCCAGCTTATTCAGGATAATATCGGTCACTTTCCGGTAGAAACCGGTGGTCAGCGCAATAGAAACGCCCTGTTCGCGCAGGAAAGCGAAGATGTCCAGGCAACCTTCCGTAGGGGTGACCGCGTGCGTGAGGTAGTGCGTCTCCAGCACTTCGGTAAACCGCTGATACGACACGTCGACCCGGTGCTTTACATCCTGATTTCCTTCGCCCAGTTGCTCGGTCCAGAGAGTGTCGAACACATGGCGCTTGGATAACCCCTGCATGGCCAGAATACGGTCAGCGCTCACGGTGAGGCCTGTTTCAGCGGCAGCTTCGGCAAAGCACTGCTCAACTTCATGCTGGTCGGTCACGGTGGTACCGGCCATGTCGAAGACGACTAGTTGGTATAGATTCATGGTAGGAATAGGTTGACCGTTGAGATCAAAGCCAAACCTACACAAACTGGGCGTTGGGTACGTTACGGAGTTGTTAAATTCGAGTGGCCGGTTTCTTGTTTCGGTAACCCGCCCAGAAACGAAGCAATCGCCGCATTAACGGCCTCCGGCTCCTCTACACTCGACGAATGACCCGCCCGCGGAATAGTGACCAGCAGCGATCCGGCAATTTTCTCGTGAATCCGCCGGGCCTTTTCGGGCACCGTTGCCACGTCTTCGTCGCCTACCATGATCAGCGTTGGCAGCGTAATGCGGTCCAGTTCGGCCCGAACTCCCTGTCTGCCAATCACTCCGTTGACGGCTCTGGTAATCGTCCGACTATTTTTCCGGAGTTCGCCTTCCCACGTTTTCCGGTCGGCCGTCCGGTTGGGGCTGGTCAGGAACGACTGACTGAACATGATTTTCATTACCGGGCCAACCACGGCCCATACCCCTAGCCAGCGAACCACGTTATTAAGTAGCCGGTACTTACCCTTATTTTCGTCAGGCTCCGGATCAGCCGTCGTTTCCATTAGAATCAGCGAGCGGAGCAGATCCGGCCGACGGGCAGCGAGGCGCATGCCAACAAATCCGCCCATTGAGAGGCCCGCGAAATGGCAAGGCGCCAGCCGAAGCCCCTCAAGTAACGCCACGGCATCGCCATATACCGTGTCCATGTCGTATCCCGATTCGGGCACGCTGCTTTGGCCTTGTCCCCGATGGTCGTAGGTCACCACGCGGTACTGCTGCCGAAAGGCGGCCACCTGAGCGGCAAACATTCGCCCACTCCACAGCAGCCCGTGCGAAAAAACGATCGTTTCCGGCTGTGGATCACCCATTAACGGCTCGTGAATTTCATAGTAGAGCGCCACGCCCGACTTGGTTTTGAAAAGCGGCATGCAGGGAAGCTTGAGAGTGCCGGAATAGGATTACATAAACGAGCTCATCGACGACTCATTGGCCAGTTCTTCGGCGTGTTCCTTGCCCAGGTACTTGTCGATCAGGTTGTGAGCCAGGTACAGCACCGGCGTTAGCAAAATAGCCGTGGTGGCTTTGTAGAGGTAGTTGATAATGCCAACGGCAATGACCTGCGCGATTGACCAGTTGCCGAATACGTAAAATGCGATACCCAACACCACAAACGAGTCGATGAGTTGCGAGACCAGCGTTGACCCCGTGGCACGCAGCCAGATTTTACGGCTTCCGGTAATGCTCCGCAGGTATTGAAACACCGATGCGTCGAGAATCTGGCCGATCAGAAAGGCGGTGAGCGAGCCGATGATAATGCCCAACCCCTGCCGGAAAATCATCTGGAACGCATTGTTGATATTGATCGGGTTGCCTGCGCCATCTTTTGCGTTTACGTCGAGCCAGAATTGCGCGGGGGGCAGTGTCGTTACGGCGTAGATGATCAGGAAACTGTAGGCCACAAAACCCGCCGTCAGGAAGGAGATACGACGAACCCCGGCCTTACCGAAGTATTCGTTGATAATGTCGGAGGTGATAAAGACAAAAGGCCAGATCACGGCTCCGGCGGTGAGGTTGAAATCAAGGACAAAATCACCGAACAGGTGAATCTGCGCGGGTTGCAGGCCCAGCGTGGTTTCGCCGGAGAATATTTTCACACCGATAATTTCGGCGATGATGGCATTGACCAGAAAAACGGCACTCAGAAAAATGTACAGATTTGTGCGTTTGTTGGTAAATGAATAGGAAGGCATAAACAGGTGCTGGTTGATAGTTCGTGGGGACGGATTTGGCCATTTTCACAGCCAGACAGGCAATATACAGAGCGATTGAATAGGGCAATATCAAATCTGCTGGCTGGCAGCGAAGGGCAAACGTACCCAGGCTGGAACGGCCCCGTTTTTACTGTTTTGCGGCGTTCAACAAGTACTGATAGTATTTTAACAAATAAGCCCGTAAACAGCTGAATCACATCATTCAGTCGCTTAATTACCATATAATTAATTGACAAAAAGGCCAATCGCCAACTAGTTAGTTGCCCGCTATGCAAACCACCGACGATGCAGTGACTGAATTTGTACCCCGGCTGGGGTTGCTGGATGCCACGATGATCGTGTCGGGCTCCATGATCGGGTCGGGCATTTTTATCGTTACCGCCGAGATCACCCGCAATGTGGGCGGGGCGGGCTGGATGCTAGCCATGTGGGCACTGGCGGGGCTGGTTACAGTAATTGCCGCTGTTAGCTACGGCGAACTGGCGGCGATGTTCCCCAAAGCAGGCGGGCAGTACGTCTACCTTCGGGAAGCCTACAACCCGCTGGTCGGTTTTTTGTACGGCTGGTCGTTCTTTACGGTCATTCAAACGGGCACGATTGCCGCCGTGGGGGTCGCTTTCGCCAAGTTCACCGCCTACCTGATTCCGGCTTTCAGCGAGACGAATTTCCTGCTCGACCTCGGCTTTTTCCGGCTGTCGGCGGCGCAGCTGGTCTCGATCTTCATCATTGTACTGCTCACCTACATCAATAGTCGGGGCGTGAAAGAAGGGGCCGCGTTGCAAACCTTTCTCACCCTTGTTAAACTCGTTTCGCTCTTTGGCCTCATCGTCTGCGGCTTCATTTGGGGTGTCGACGCGGACGTATGGCGGGCCAACTGGCAGAACGCCTGGTCGCTATCGGCGCTAAACCAGGCCGACGGGCAGGTGACGTACACATCGCTGTCGGGGCTGGCGGCGTTCGGGGCCATTGCCATCGCCATGAAGGGCACCCTCTTTTCGAGCGACTCGTGGCACAGCATCACCTCCATTGCCAGCGAAGTAAAACGTCCCCAACGCAACATCGGGTTGAGTCTGGTGCTGGGTACGTTGGTAGTCACGGCGATTTACCTGCTGGCCAACCTGATGTACCTGGCCGTGGTACCGCTGAAAGCCATTGCCTTTGCCCCCAGCGACCGGGTGGGCGTGGTAGCCGCCGACTATATTTTCGGCAGCAGCGGCACCATTATTATTGCCATCATGGTGATGATTTCTACCTTCGGCTGCAACAACGGCCTGATTCTGTCGGGCGCACGGGTGTACTACATCATGGCGAAAGACGGCCTCTTTTTCCGCAAAGCCGGGGTGCTCAACAAGAACGACGTACCTGGCTTCAGCCTCTGGACGCAATGCATCTGGGCGTCGGTGCTGTGCCTGACCGGCGAGTACAATAACCTGCTGGCACTGGTCATTTTCGGCGTGCTGATTTTCTACATCCTCACGATCCTGGGCATCTACCGCCTCCGTCGGCTACGCCCCGATCTCGACCGCCCCTACAAAGCACCCGGCTATCCGTTTCTGCCGGCCATTTACGTGGTGGTAGCGGCAGTGCTGGCCGTGTTACTGCTGATCTTCGAAACGCAGTATACCCTACCCGGCCTGGGCATTATTCTGTCGGGCGTGCCGGTCTATTACCTGCTCATCCGGCAGGGCAACAAAGCGGCCGCCAACTAATTCTGTTTCGACATACCTGAACATCACTTAGTACCATCAACTGTATGATTACGATGCATTCCACGTTCACCGCCCCGATGCTTCGCCCGGGAACAAGAAGTTTACTGGTGAGTATGCTGTGGCTGGCCTGCCTAACAACCGGCTTTGGGCAGGGGAAAGCCGCCGACTACAAACGGAGCGAAACGCTGAAAGAAAAGCTAAAAGACAAACTCTACAACGTACCCGGCACTATTCACTGGCTTCCGAACGGGCAGCGGTTCTGGTACCTGACCCGGACCCGGAAAGGTAGCGAGTTTGTGGTGATCGATGCCGCCCGAAAAACCCGCCAGCCTGCTTTCGATGCCCAGCAGCTGGCCCAGAAACTGGGCGAAGCAACCGGCAAAAAAATTGACCCCTACCAGCTTCCGTTTACGACCATCAGTTTTGGCACCGACGACGAAGCCGTTGAATTTGTGGCCGAAGGGTCGGTCTGGCAGTTTGGTCCGGGGGCGGTCGCTTTTCGGAAGAAAGGGCCGTTTAAAGCTGAACCCGTAACCAATCGGTACTGGGGGGCATCGCGCGATGAAGACCGGAAACGCCTCGTTGCGTCGCCCGACAGCAACTGGTACGCCTTCATTAAAGAGTACAATGTGTACCTGCGTTCGCGGCAAACAGGAGCAGAAACACAGCTCAGCTTCGACGGCGCGGAAGGCGAGTATTATGCCAGCACCATTCAGTGGGCCCCCGACTCGAAGAAACTGGTCACCAACAAAGTACGCCCCAACCAGAAGCACCTGATCTATTTTGTGCGCTCTTCGCCAACCGACCAGCTTCAGCCCCGACTCGAAAATCGGGAGTATCTGAAACCCGGCGACGCCCTACCCGTTCGCCGTCCTCAGCTTTTCCTGCTCGATGGCAAGCGGCAAATCTCGGTCGACGATGCGCTGTTTAACCAGCAGTACAGCCTGTCGGAACTGACCTGGCGCAAAGACAGCCGTGCCTTCACATTTGAATACAACCAGCGGGGGCATCAGGTGTACCGGGTGCTGGAAGTCAACGCAGCAACCGGGGCGGTACGGCCGCTCATCGAAGAAAAGAGCAGGACGTTTATCGATTACAGCGGCAAACGCTACCGCCACGATGTCGACGATGGAAAAGAGATTATCTGGGCGTCGGAACGCGACGGATGGAACCACCTCTACCTGATTGATGGGCTGACGGGCAACGTGAAAAAGCAGGTAACCAAAGGCGAGTGGGTGGTGCGCAACGTGGTGAACGTCGACGACAAAACCCGGACGATTCTTTTTGCGGGAAGCGGAAAAAACGCGGGTCAGGACCCGTACCTGATCCAGTATTACCGCGTCAATTTTGACGGCACCGGCCTTACGGCGCTCACCAGCGATAACGCGAACCACATCGCCACCTTCTCGCCCGACTTTACCTCTTTCGTCGACACCTATTCGCGGGTCGACCTGCCACCTACGTCAGTACTGCGCAGCACAACGACTGGCGCGGTGCTGCTGGAGTTGGAGAAAGCCGATATCGGTGACTGGCAGCAGGCCGGCTGGAAAACGCCCGACGTGTTCACGGCCAAAGGGCGCGACGGTAAAACCGACATCTGGGGCATTATCATCCGCCCTACCAACTTCGATTCGACCCGCAAGTATCCCGTTATTGAAAACATCTACGCTGGTCCGCACGGCTCGTTTGTGCCGAAAACGTTCATGACCAACAACCTGGCGATGCACGAACTGGCCGAGCTTGGCTTCATTGTGGTGCAAATCGACGGTATGGGTACGTCGAACCGGTCGAAGGCATTTCAGGATGTGTGCTGGAAAAACCTGAAAGATGCTGGTTTCCCCGACCGCATTCGCTGGATGCAGGAAGCAGCTCGCCGCTACCCATCGATGGACCTCGACCGGGTGGGTATTTACGGCACCTCAGCAGGCGGGCAAAGCTCGACGGGCGGGTTGCTGTTTCACCCCGAATTCTACAAAGTCGGCGTTTCGTCCTGCGGCTGCCACGACAACCGAATGGATAAAATGTGGTGGAACGAGCAGTGGATGGGCTACCCCATTGGGCCACAGTACGAAGAATGCTCGAACGTTACCAACGCCGCCAAACTTCAGGGTAACCTGCTGCTGATTGTGGGCGAAGTAGATGACAACGTCGACCCCGCCTCGACCATGCAACTGGCCGATGCGCTCATCAAAGCCCAAAAAGACTTCGACCTCGTGGTAGTGCCCGGCATGGGCCACTCATCAGGCGGTGATTTCGGCGAACGCAAACGCCGCGATTTCTTCGTCAGGCACCTCCTTCAGGTCACGCCGCCGGCCTGGCCTTCTACGAATTCGGCCGCCACAAGCCGAGCAAACTAACCCACGATGCTAGCCCAATCAATTACCTTACCTCACCTTCTAGCCAGTACCCTGCTGGCTGTTAACCTGCTGTTTGCTACCCGTCCGGCGGCCGTAGCACAACCCAACCCGCTGGCGGCGGTGAACCCGCAGAGCAGCGACGTGCACCATTTGCTGACGCAGTATTATGCCGACCGGGGCAGTCTGAGCCGGTTTTATACGGTACTGGGCTCGCCCGAACGCCGCGAACGGTTTCAGAAGCTGAATACAGAGTACCTGAGACAGGTGGAGCAGTTGAGTTTCGACAAGATGAACACCGACAGCCGGGTCGACTACCTCTTGTTTCGGCGCGACCTGCAGGAAACTTTGTACAAGCTTGCGGCTGAGGCTACCGAGCGCGAACAGATCAAAGGCTGGTTCCCGTTTGCCGACACTATTTACGCCGCCGAGAAGTTACGCCGTCGCGGGCACGTACCCAACGCCCGGCAGATGGCCCAGAACCTGACTGCCATCAGCAAACAAATTGTGCAAACCCAGCAGGAAGTCGATCAGCTTAAAAAGCTCGACCCGACGCTGCTTCGGCAGGCCGAATCGACTGCGCAGGGGCTAAAATCGGCGCTGGCAAGCATCTATACTTTCTATAACCACTATGACCCCGACTTCACGTTCTGGGTGCCGCAACCCTACCAGAAAGTCGATAGTTTGCTGACGGCCTACGCGGCGTTCTTCCAGAAAAAAGGCCGTTTAGCGGCCCCGGTTAAAGAAGACGGCAGCGGCATTGTGGGTGTTGCCGTGGGGCGTACCGAGTTGCTGCGGCAGTTACAGATGGAGATGATTCCGTACTCGCCTGAAGAACTGATCGATATGGCCAACAAGGAATTTGCCTGGTGCGACCGGGAGTTGCTGAAGGCGTCGCGCGAGATGGGATTTGGCGACAACTGGAAAGCCGCGCAGGAAAAAGTAAAGAACAGCTACGTACCCGTGGGCAAACAGCCTGAGATGATTCTGCGGCTCTATAATGAGTCGGTGGCGTTTTTGAAGGCCAAAGACCTGATCACCATTCCACCGCTGGCCGAAGAAACATGGCGCATGAGCATGATGTCGCCGGAGCGGCAGCTGGTCAATCCGTTCTTTCTCGGAGGGGAATCGATCATTATTTCGTACCCTACCGACGGCATGAAACACCCCGATAAAGTGATGAGCATGCGGGGCAACAACCCGCATTTTTCGCGGGCAACGGTACACCACGAACTCATTGCGGGGCATCATTTGCAGGGCTTTATGAATAACCGCTACAAAGTGTACCGCAATTTCGATACGCCGTTCTGGGTCGAAGGTTGGTCGTTGTACTGGGAAATGCTGCTGTGGGATCAGGGTTTTCCGCAATCGCCGGAAGATAAGATCGGGATGCTGTTCTGGCGGATGCACCGTTGCGCCCGCATCATTTTCTCACTCAATTACCACCTCGGCAACTGGGGTCCGCAGCAATGCATCGATTTTCTGGTCGACCGGGTGGGGCACGAACGGGCTAACGCCGAAGGCGAAGTTCGGCGGTCGTTTATCGGGGGTTACCCACCGCTGTATCAACTGGCTTACATGACCGGCGGCTTCCAGTTTCTGGCGCTCAAAAAGGAGCTGGTCGACAGCGGCAAAATGACGCACAAGCAGTTCCACGACGCTGTGATGCAGATCAATTCAATGCCCGTTGAAATGATCCGCGCCATCCTAACCAACCAGCGCCTGCCCAAAGATTTCAAAAGCAGCTGGCGGTTCTATAACCTGAAGTCGTAGCCGGATATAGCAGGTTGTGTGTGGTGTATGGCTTCGCGCTATAAGCTATACACCACACACAACCTCCCCCAACGGAGCAATTTACTCTGAGCGGAGTACTTCCAGTGGGGGGCGGCTTAGTACGTCGCGGCTGTTGAGCAGGCCGATCAGCATGGTCAGGCCAGTAACGGTCCCAACAACGGCCAGCAACGGCCATACGGTTGGTGCATAAGGCATCTCAAAGACGTACCTGGCCAGCACCCACGTACCAATCACCGACAAGACAATCCCCGACAGCGAAGCCAGCAAGCCCAGTAAGCCATATTCAACTAGCGTGATGCGGAGGATCTGTCGGCGGCTGGCACCCAGCGTACGGAGCAACACACTTTCCTGCATGCGCTGAAACTTGCTGATGATGACCGAGCTGCTTAGCACCAGCAGACCCGTCAGGATGCTGAATAGGGCCATAAACCGGATCACAAACGAGATTTTGCTCAGAATATCGTCCAGCGTTTTCAGGATCAGGCCGAGGTCGATCGCCGACACATTGGGAAATTTGGCGACCAGGGCCCGCTGAAACGTGGCCGACTTCTCAGTAGTGGGCACGCGCGTCATCAGCACGCTGAACTGCGGGGCCTGCTCGAGCACACCAGTCGGAAACACAACCAGGAAATTGGTCTGCACCCGGTTCCAGTCGACGGTACGCGTGCCGCCAACGATGGTTTCGATGGGTGCACCCTGTACGTTAAACGTCAGTTTATCACCCAGTTTCAGGTGGAGCCGCTTCATGAAATCGTCTTCAAACGTCACGGCCGGTACACCGGCAATCATCACCTGCGACTTGCCTGAGCTGAGTTTTTCAGACGCAATCAGCGAGTCGCGGTAGGTCACGCGGTATTCACGGTTCAACGCCCACTCGGGTATGTGTAACGACGTGTCTTTACGAATAGCCGCCAGTCCGCGCCCGTTGATGCTTTCGAGCCGCATGGTCACGATGGGTACCTGCTGCATGACTGGCAACCCCGATTGTGTAACCAAATCGCGCACACCCGCCGTTTGCTCGCGCTGAATATCAAACAGCACCATGTTGGGTTGCTGCCCGCTAGCCGAGAATTGCACGCGACCCAGCAACAGCGTCTGGGTGAGGTACAGCGTGGTGATCAGGAACGCGCCCAGTCCGATAGATACCAGCAGAATAAGCGTCTGGTTTTGGGGACGATACAGATTGGCCAGACTCTGCCGCCACACGAAACTCCACGACCGGGGGAAGAACCGGCGCACCACGGCCATCAGCGCCAAGCCCATACCCGTCAGCACCAGAAAACTCACGGCCATACCGGCAGTAAAGCCACCAGCTAGCTTCCAGTCACGGGTTTGCCAGTAAGCGAAGCCGAAAACGAACAAGGCGATTAACCCGAAGACGACCCACCGCAGCGGATCACGACCCGATACGTCGGCCTCCAATGAGGCGCGTAATGTGCGCAGGGGGGATATTTTTCGAATCAATAACAACGGTAGGGCGGCGAACAACAGGGCAATGAGCAAGCCCGTGATGATTCCCTGCCCAATGGCGGGCCACGAAATAGCAACGCTTACTTCAACGGGAAGGAACGAACCAAAGACAATCGGCATCAACCACTGCAATAACGACCCCAGCGCGGCACCCAGAACGGCACCACCGAGACCCATAACGGCGGTTTGTATCAGGAAGATCAGGAATGCTTGCCAGCCGCTAGCTCCCAGCGTTCGCAGAATAGATACCGACGTAATCTTCTCTTTTACATATAGTTGCACCGCGCTAGCTACACCCACACAACCCAGCAGCAGCGCCACGAATGATACCAGATTCAGGAAGCGGGTAAGATCGGCGAAGGCACGGCCTGTCTGGCGTTTCCGATTGTCAACGGTGTCGGAGTTTAGGCCGGCCTTGTCGAGCGTAGGCTCCAGGCGCTTCACCAGCGCAGGTACGTCGGTGTTCTTCGCAAACTTGTAGTAGTATTTATAGTTGACGCGGCTGCCTTTCTGCAACAGTCCGGTCTGGTTCAGGTACGTTGCCGGCACGAATACCGTGGGTGCCACCGCCGCCGTAGCTGCCGTAGCACCAGGTGTTTTCAGGACGCGTCCGGCTACCCGAAACACTACCTCGCCCACCCGTACCGAATCGCCCACGTTGACCCCGAATTGCACCAGCAGCGCATCGTCAACCAGAGCTACCCGTTCGCTGTTCGTTCGGAACTGCGCAATAGCCGAAGCAGGTTGAACCTCCCACGTACCATAATAAGGGAAACGACCTTCCAGCGCCTTGACCTGCGCCAGCCGAACCCCACCCGACCGCGGAAACAGCACCATCGACGCAAACGCCGTTTCGCTGCTCCGTTCAGCACCGATTCCCTGCAATAGGTTTTTCATTTTCTGCGATGGCGCTGCCGAAGCCGTTACGGTGAGGTCGGCCCCCAGCAGTTCCTGCGCCTGCTCGTCGATGCTACGGGCCAGGTTATCGCCAAATGAATTGATGGCAACCAGCGCCGCAATGCCCAGCACAATGGCCGACATAAACAGCAACAGCCGCTGCCGACTCCGCCGACTATCCCGCCAGGCAGTATTTAAGATGAAGTTCATAGGAAGGTGGTTTGCTGTTTGTCGTTGCGCTGCTACTTCACCGGCTGGTAGGCTAGCAGCGCAACGACAAACAGCAAACTGTTAACGTGTCTGGAGGGTATCTTCAACTACATGACCACCGCGGATGCGGATCATACGCTGGGTTTTGGCGGCCAGGTCGAGGTCGTGCGTAACGATTACGAGCGTGGTGCCCGCCTCGCGGTTCAAATCGAACAGCAGATTTTCGACCGTGATGCTGGTGTCTTCATCGAGGTTTCCGGTGGGCTCATCGGCAAACAGAATAGCCGGTCGGTTCGAGAACGCTCTGGCCAGCGATACACGCTGTTGTTCGCCGCCAGATAGCTGCAACGGGTAGTGATGTCCCCGATCGCCCAGGCCAACGCGGCCAAGTAGGTCGCGGGCAATGCGCTCGGCGCCGCGTGTACCGCGCAGTTCGAGGGGCACCATCACGTTTTCGAGGGCAGTGAGGGTGGGCAACAGCTGAAAGTTCTGGAAGATAAAGCCAACGTGCTGGTTGCGCACCGCCGCCCGCTGGTCTTCGTTCAGGCTGTCGAGCTGTACGCCGTTGAGCCACACGCTACCTGATGAGGCACGGTCGAGGCCGGCGCAGAGGCCAAGCAGGGTAGTTTTGCCGCTACCGCTAGGGCCAACAATGGCGAAGCTGTCGCCGGGCTGCAAATCAAAAGAAACGTCGTGGAGTACAGTAAGTGTCTGACCCGCACTCTGGTAGGTCTTCGTCAGGTTTTCGACGCGTAAACTCATAAATCAGGTTGTATAGTGAACGGGGCGCATGCTGCCGGGTCTTGACGTATAACCACGGCAGGGTCGTTTTCGTCACGGAACCAGTCAGAATTAGGCAGATCGGTCGCAATGGATGGCTTATCGGTAAAAATGACAGCTTTTGCAGTGCGGGTATTGCTTGGCGAGACACGCACCCGTAAACGTTAAGCAGACTTTCGGGGTTTGATAGAGCAACGACCAATGTCATCACTACTATGCATTTGATTGCCCGTTTCGCGCCTTTGCTGGGCCTCGTTTTTTGCCTAAGCTGCAACTCAAAAACAGAAACTGCCCAAACCGGTACCACCTCATCCGACAGTGTAGCCACCGCTGCCACTACCGACAACAAGAAAGTCATCGTTTTCTTCGGAAACAGCCTCGCTGCGGGCTACGGCCTCGACAACACGGCCGACGCGTTTCCGAACCGGATCGGCGCGCGTATCGACTCACTAGGACTCCCCTACCGGGTAGTCAATGCCGGTCTTAGTGGCGAAACAACCGCTGGTGGGCGTAGCCGCGTGGGTTGGGTATTGCGTCAACCAGCCGACATTTTCGTGCTTGAACTGGGCGGCAACGACGGTTTACGGGGTATTCCACTAAAGTCATCGCGCGAGAACCTACAGGCCATCATCGACACCGTCCGGCTGAAGAACCCGGCGGCGCGTATCGTTATCGCCGGTATGCAGATTCCGCCTAACCTGGGGAAAGCCTACACCAATGAGTTCCGGGGCATTTTCAAGGAACTGGCCGACAAAAATAAAGCCGTGCTGATTCCGTTCCTGCTCGAAAACGTGGGTGGCAATCCTAAACTCAACCAGGCCGACGGGATCCATCCCAACGTGCAGGGGCATCGCATTGTGACTGAAACCGTCTGGAAAATCATTGGCCCACTGGTGCAGCAACAGTCGTAGCCACATACCTGAGGCATCCCGGGAACTGCCAGTCGACTGACTACACAAATAGCCCGCTGCCAACTAGTTATTTTAGTTGGCAGCGGGCTATTTGTGTAGTCAGTCGACCTGAACTCTTACCCTTTATAATACTTCCGGGCTTCAGGAAGCAGCTTTTGCAGGTCAGCAATCCGGCGGGCATCAGATGGGTGCGTCGACAGAAACTCGGGGGGCTTGTTGCCGCCACCTGCTTTAGCCATACGTCCCCAGAAGTTGATGGCTTCGGCAGGATCATACCCGGCCATCGCCATGAAAATCAGGCCCAGTTTATCGGCTTCCGACTCCTGCGCGCGGCTATGCGGCAATTCCCGGCCTACCTGATAGGCAACCGGCAAGGCTACACCCACGGCCTGCAATAACACGGCTTTGGTAGCACTCGGATTCTGCTGCGCCCGCGAACCGGCAAACGCCTGTCCCGCTTGTAGCAGGCCGTTCGACAGTAAGCCTTCGCTCATCCGTTCGCGGCCATGCTCGGCAATGGCGTGCGAAATCTCGTGGCCCATTACGGCTGCTGCACCAGCTTCGTTTTGCGTATAGGGCAAAATACCGGTGTAAAAAGCCACCTTGCCCCCCGGCATACACCAGGCGTTGATCTGCGGACTTTCAATCAAGGCAAACTCCCACTGGTATCCGGCCAGGCGTTCGCCATAGCCGTTGCTGTTCATATAGCTTTCCATGGCCTGCCGCAGGCGATTCCCCACACGTTGCACCATCTCAGCCTGGCTGCTACTCCGAACCACCCGGCTCGTATCCAGCACACCCTGGTAACTTTGGAAACTCATCGGCAGCAATTCGGCATTGGACACCAGCGCCAGCTGCTTTCGGCCCGACAACGGAACCGTCTGGCAGCCAACCAGTAACCCAATGGCCACCATTCCTACAATTAACTTTTTCATCGTGTTCGTGAATTATGTTCGTTGGACAATTCGCATAGGCGTTGTATCCTACCGTATACGTACAGTCGCAATCGCCGTTTTGTTTACTGCTTTTGACGAGCGGGCGGCGTTATGGTTTAGTTTTGCAGGCGTTCGCTTCGCCTACTTTCTCTGTTTAACCAGGAGCATTCTGATCTCGAATCGCCCAAATCACTATGAAAATCATTGCAGTTGGCCGCAATTATGTGGAGCACATTCAGGAATTGAACAACGAACAGTCGGGTGATCCGGTCATTTTCCTGAAGCCTGAAACGGCCATTTTGTACCGCAACGCACCATTCTTTTACCCCGATTTCTCAACCGACGTTCACCACGAAGTTGAGGTACTGGTGAAGATCAACCGCGTGGGAAAAAACATCGAAGAGCGGTTTGCGCACAAATACTACGATGAAATAGGCCTGGGCATCGATTTTACGGCCCGCGATGTACAAAGCAAACTTAAGGCGAAAGGGCTGCCCTGGGAGTTGGCCAAAGCCTTCAACGGCTCGGCTCCCGTTTCGGAGTTTATTCCAAAAACGGAATTTGCCGACCTGCAAAACCTGAATTTTGACTTGGCAATCAATGGCGAAATGCGCCAGCAGAGCAACACCAGCCTGATGCTCTTCCGGATCGATTTCCTGATCGCCTACGTGTCGCGCTACTTCCTGCTTCAGAAAGGCGACATCCTATTTACCGGGACACCCAAAGGTGTGGGTCCCGTACAGATCGGCGATCGGCTGGTGGCCTCTCTCGAAGGCCGTGAGATGCTGAATTTTGGCGTAAAGTAAAATTTTCAGACGCTCGTGAGGACTAAAGCCGTTCTTGCCTGTACCTATCATTACTGATTGACGATTTGAAAGTTCACCACATTCTCCTGCTGACGCTACTGCCCGGCCTGTTGTTTGGGCAAGCGAGCAAGCCACTGCCCTCGCTGATTCAACCCGGTTATCTGCTGTTTCCTATCAATCCGGGTCAGGCAGGATCGCTTTCGGGCGGCATGGGCGATTTGCGGGGCAACCACTTTCACGCCGGCCTCGACATTCGAACGGGCGGCGTGGAGGGCCTCCCTGTACGGGCCGCCGCTGACGGGTACGTGTCGCGCATTGCCGTATTTACGGGCGGCTACGGAAACGTTATTTTCCTGAAACATCCGAACGGACTCACAACGGTATACGGTCACCTGAAAACGCTGAACGATACGCTGGGTACGTACCTGCGTGAGAACCAGTACGCCAACAAAACCTTCGAGATCGACCTGAAGCCCAGGCCCAACGAGTTTCCAGTGGCGAAAGGCGAAATCATTGCCCTATCGGGGAACACGGGCGGGTCGGGCGGGCCGCATTTGCATTTTGAAGTGCGTGACCCGAAAGACAACCTGCTGAATCCGTTGCTGTACGGATTCCCCGAACTATCAGACGATGTGCCCCCCTACTTCGAGCGAATCGCCATTCGGACTATGACGCCCAATTCGCGGTTAAACGGCGAGTTTCAGCGGCAGGTATTCACACCCGTTCGCCGGGCGGATGGCACTTATACGATCAGCCAGCCTATTTCGGGCTCGGGCCTGCTCGGGCTGGAATTGCTGGCCTATGATAAAGCCAACGGGTCGCCTTACCGCAACGGACTGAACTGCGTGGAAATCAGGCTGGACGGCAATGAGGTATTTGCGTACAACATGAACATGTTTCCGCACGAGCAGACACGGTTCATCAACGTGCACATGAACTACGAAGCCGAGCAACTCACTGGTCAGCGTTATCACCGGGGTTACCTGGCCGACGGAAATAAGCTGTCGCTGTACAAGACCAATACCTACCGGGGCAAGCTCCCCCTGCTCGACGGCAAACCCCACGAGGTGACGGTCACGCTATTCGATAACTACGAACACGCCACTACCCTGCGATTCATGGTGCTACCTGAGTCTATGGCTACTCCGGCTGCTCAATCAACGGCGACCATAGCGACCGACAGTATTGACCAACCTTTAACCGCCGTTTCAGCAGCGACCGTACAGGCGATTCCCAGCGTCACGATCACTCCCGACGACAACGTACTGAAGCTATCGGTGCAGGGCTTACCCGGTGCACCACCGAATGCGCTGCTGTTCACCGGCAAAAAGACAACTGAGCTTCCCGTTGCCTACACCCGCGCCAACAAGGCGGTTTACCTGATCGATCTGACCAAAACGCTGCCCGACTCAGTTCAGGTTGGCCGGGGCCGGCTGCCGCTCAACTTTCGGCAGGCAATCATTCCGGGACGCACCCAGACCGTTGATGCTGGCAATGTTACCCTACGCTTCAATCCCGAATCGCTGTTCGACACGTTGTATCTCTCTACCAGAACAACGGCAGGTAATATCCTGGAGATTAACCAGAATACTGTTCCGTTGAATGACTTCGTCGACATTCGATTCACGCCCACGTCACCGATCAACATCGATACCATGCGGACGAAAATGTACGCACTCTCCGGTGGTCGACAACGGTTTGTTGGCGGTACCTGGACGAAGAACCGGATCGAATTCCGGACCCGCGAACTGGGTAAGTTTGGCCTGCTGACCGATGTAACGCCCCCCGCCATCCGGGTAGTCAGTGTCACGGGTAAAGGCATCAGCGCCCGCATCAGCGACGACCTGTCGGGCATCGATCAGTTCCGGGTATTTGTCAACGGGGAGTGGATACTGATGCAGTACGATTATAAGCGGGCCTTGATCTGGTCAGACAAGCTCGACCCTGAAACGCCGTTCGAGCCAGAATCCGAGGTGATTATTCAGGTACGTGACCGGTCGGGTAATGTGGGCGAAGTGGTCACAACTATTGCAGCGGCCCCAGCCCCAAAAGCAAAGCCGGTAAAGAAGGCGCCTCCAAAAAAACGAGGTCGGAACCGCTAAGCTGAATATGTTTGCACTAAATTCCTGACTATGACTCTTTCCGTTGGCGATCTCGCCCCCGATTTTACTACTACCGATCAGCATGGTAACCCATTGACCCTCTCTGATTATCGGGGCAGAAAGGTAGTGCTGTACTTCTACCCCAAAGACGACACACCGGGTTGTACTGCCCAGGCCTGTAGCCTGCGCGACAATTATGCCGAATTAAAAAAAGCCGGCTATGAAGTGCTTGGGGTGAGTATCGATCCGGCAAAAGCGCATTATAAGTTTATTACCAAATACGATCTACCCTTTTCGCTGGTGGCCGACACCGACCAGTCGGTCGTAGAGGCATATGGTGTGTGGCAGGAGAAATCGATGTACGGACGTACCTACATGGGCACTGTTCGAAAAACATTCATCATCGACGAGAACGGCCTGATCACCGACATCATTGAAAAAGTTGACACAAAAAATCACGCAACGCAAATTTTGACATAGTTTACCGTTTACGGGCTACTCCTTACTATGGCTTCGCTACTGAGCAGCATACTAGTAATCAGCAGCCAGTAAACGGTAAACGGCCTTTAAGACTATGGAAATACAACAACTTGAGCACATTGCTTCGCAGGTACGTCGCGATATTCTGCGGATGGTATCTGCCGTTAATTCAGGACACCCAGGCGGTTCATTAGGCTGCACAGACCTGTTTGTGGCCCTTTATTTCGACGTCCTTCGCAAGAAGCTGGATGCCGACGGCAAACCTGTTTTTGAGATGGATGGCAAAGACGAAGACCTGTTCTTCCTCTCGAATGGTCACATTTCGCCGGTATTCTATTCGGTACTGGCCCGCACGGGTTATTTCCCTGTGTCGGAACTGGCTACCTTCCGCAAACTGGACAGCCGGTTGCAGGGTCACCCCACCACCGCTGAGCACCTGCCGGGCGTTCGTATTGCGTCGGGTTCACTGGGACAGGGTCTATCGGTAGCAGCCGGTGCGGCTTTTGCCAAGAAACTGAACAAAGACGACAAGCATGTCTATGTGCTGATGGGCGACGGTGAGCAGCAGGAAGGTCAGGTTTGGGAGGCGGCTCAGTTTGCCCCCAACAAAAAACTTGGCAACCTCACGGCCATCATCGACTACAACCTCGCGCAGATCGACGGCACCACCATGGGCGTCAACGATAACCGCGACCTGGCCGCGAAATACAAAGCCTTTGGCTGGAACGTGACCGAAATGCAGGGCAACGACATGGGTGATATCATCAAGACCCTGAAAGATGCCAAATTTGATCCCGAAGTACCCACGCTGATTCTGATGCACACCCTGATGGGCTACGGTGTCGACTTCATGGCGGGTAATTACAAGTGGCACGGTACCGCCCTCAACCCCGAACAAATGGCCAACGCCCTCGGCCAACTGCCTGAATACACAGGCATGGAGGACTATTAAAAATTGCTGACGTGTGTAGAGACGCAAAATCTTGCGTCTCTACGGTAGCCGTACGGTACGCCGCATTCAATGAATATCAAACGCCTCGTCATCGAAAATTTCAAGTCAATTGAAAAAATTGAACTTGAGAATCCGAATCCGTTCACGGTCTTTGTCGGCCCAAACGGCGCGGGCAAATCGAATATCTTCGAGGCGTTGGAGTTTATGAATCTAGCCACAAAAGCGAGCGGCTTGCTGGAAAGTATGTTTGGTGGAACGGACAAGTTTGTTAACCGGAGAGCTAGCAAGAAAACAGTAAATGCATTAGCCGTTTTAGATTCGGTGTCTCTGGAGTTAAAACTAAAGGGCGATGAAAATCAAGTTTCAGCTTACCGCGTCATTGGACCTGAGATAACCGATGGTAACACAGAGAAGGCAATTGGAAAGAGGCAAGACATAGATCAATTTCTGGCAAACTTCTCACGGCTATTCGTAGGCAACCATGGTTTGGTCAAGTTCACATACAAAGACGACGACCGACTATCGCTTTCCGCAGACAACCTTAAACTTGTTCTAAAGCGTGTACTGAGCAACGCCCCCCTTAGGCAAGAGATTTTCGAGTGGCTTGAATTGTTTGTACCTGGTTTCAAGGCTGTTGAAATTGATGATCGCGATGAAATACGTTGGCTTGAAGAATCAAGCGATCGCTACTTCACAGAAGATCTGATATCTGACGGTACGAAAAGCATCCTCGCTTTACTAACTGCGGTTTACCAGAGTGATAAACCACAATTCCTTTGTATTGAGGAGCCTGAGAATGGTCTTAATCCGAAAGTAACGAAGGAGTTGGTTCAGCTATTCCGATTTGCCTGTGAGGAGTATGGCCATTATATCTGGCTGAATACACATTCGCAATCGTTAGTGTCTGTGCTTACGCCTGAGGAGATCATTTTGGTAGATAAAGTGGATGGTGCAACAAAGACGAAGCAGGTAGCAGGAATGAACCTGCATGGATTACCAATGGACGAAGCGTGGTTGTCAAACGCTCTTGGCGGTGGCATTCCATGGTAAGGCTGGGCATCATATGCGAGGGTGAATCAGAGAAGATCATTTTTGATTCATCCGATTTCAAGGCACTGATGGACAGCTACCAAATAGAGTTAGTAGACGTGGTTGTTGCAGGCAGTAAGACGCAGTACCGAGCAAACTTCCTGCCTAAACATCGGCAGATTCTGCTGGACAAGGGCGTGGAGCGAATTATTGCGTTAGTCGATTTGGATGACGATCAGTGTATCACGTTGACCAAACAAACAGTCCCGGCATTTGACGACCAAATAGTGGTAGTAGCTGTTAAGGAATTTGAGAACTGGTATCTCGCCGATACAGTAGCGCTAGGTACGTTCACAGGTATTGATCAACCAGTCGACAAACCAGAAGGGTACGTTGAACCGCTAGATGAGATTATCCGTCTGCTTGGCAAACGCTTTCCGAAGAGTAAACCTAAGCTCGCCAACAACATGAAACGTTGCGGCTTCAGCATTGAACGTGCGGCGGGGCACCCGAACTGTCCGTCGGCGCGGTATTTTTTGAATAAATTGCAAACACTCGCTTCGGCGAATTGAGAATAACATGAAAAAATTCGAATACACGGATAAGAAAGACACCCGGTCTGGCTTCGGCGCGGGAATCTATGAACTGGGCAAAACAAACCCGAATGTGGTCGCCCTCACCGCCGATTTGGCTGGCTCACTCAAGCTTGATGCCTTCATTAAGGATTTTCCGGATCGGTTTATCCAGTGCGGTATTGCCGAAGCCAACATGATCGGCGTATCAGCTGGTCTGACTATCGGCGGCCATATTCCGTTTGCCACTACGTTTGCCAACTTCGCTACGGGTCGGGTATATGACCAGATCCGGCAGTCGGTAGCGTACTCGGAGAAGAACGTGAAAATCTGCGCATCGCACTCGGGCCTTACACTGGGCGAAGATGGAGCTACGCACCAGATTCTGGAAGATCTGGGTATGATGAAGATGCTACCCAACATGACGGTCATCAACACCTGCGACTATAATCAGACAAAAGCGGCAACCATCGCTATTGCCGAGCACGTTGGTCCGGTATACCTGCGTTTTGGCCGTCCGGTACTGCCCGTATTTACGCCTGCCGATCAGAAATTTGAGATTGGTAAAGCGTGGCATATGAACGAAGGTGATGCCTGTTCGGTATTTGTGACGGGTAACCTGGTGTGGGAGGCTGTTCTGGCCGGTGAAATGCTGTCGGCAGAAGGCATCGAAATCGACCTGATCAATATTCACACGATTAAACCGTTAGATCAGGAAGCGATCCTGAACTCGGTGAAGAAAACGGGTTGTGCTGTTTCTGTAGAGGAGCACAACATCTGGGGTGGTCTGGGCGAAAGTATCGCTCACGTATTGGCCCAGAATTTGCCCCGTCCTCAGGAGTTTGTTGGCACAAAAGATACCTTTGGCGAAAGCGGTACCCCCGATCAGCTTTTGGAAAAATATGGCCTCAAAGCCGCTAACATCGCCGATGCCGTTAAACGGGCAATAGCACGGAAATAAGTTTGACGTTTGTGGTTTGTCGTTGCGCTACAGTAGCACCTGATTGTTACGTAGCAGCGCACCGACAAACCACAAACGTCAAACCCATTTTGAATGACTGACCAGGAACTACTCGAAAAATACCGCGATCCGTCAAGTCGGAATTATGCCTTTAATCTGATGGTAAAAAAATACCAGCAGAAGATCTATTGGCATATCCGGAAGATGGTGATCGACCATGATGATGCCGACGACCTGGTGCAGGATACGTTTGTGAAGGTGTGGGCCAGTCTGGAACAGTTTCGGGGCGACAGTCAGTTATATACCTGGATTTACCGCATTGCCACCAACGAGTGCCTTAACTTCCTCAATAAGAAACGACGACGGTTCTTTCTGCCGATTGGCGATGTGGAGGGCGAGTTGATGGAAAAACTCGAAAGCAACGCCGACTATGTCACGTCGGGTGATGACCCCAGTGGTGAGGAGATACAACTTGTTTTACAAAAAGCGCTGCTTAAATTACCTGATAAACAGCGACTTGTCTTTAACATGAAATACTTCGACGACATGAAATACGAAGAAATTTCGGAGATTACAGGTACGTCGGTGGGTGCGTTGAAGGCATCGTATCACCTGGCTGTAAAGAAGATTGAGGATTTTTTGACCAACCGTTAAACCCCGGCACGGGCTGAGCATCAAAGAAGTATGAACAGTAAACAACCAATACGGCTTGAGGAGATCGACGCAGGGCACCCCCTGCGGCAGCATCCGTTTGAAGCGGTAGGTGCTGGGGTTCCTGACGGATATTTCGACACACTGGCTTCGCGGGTACAGGCCCGGGTAGCCCACCAAACACAATCGGCCGGCCCGATTATCAGCTGGTCATGGGGACGGACGATGGCTTCGATGGCCGGAGCCGGGCTAGTGGCTACATTAGTCTGGATAACCTGGCCCCAACGACAGGACTCGATCGGTCGGGAAACGTTGAGTGGCGTTAGCGACGCAGCGATTGTAGCCTACCTTGATGAGCAGGGGCTGAACCCCGACGAAGTGACTGCACTTCAGACAAGTACCGCCGCCACGTCCGACGAAGAATCGTCGTCACTCCAGTACCTCGACATTAAATCAGACGCTATCCGACAACACTTGGAATCACAGGATATCAGCGACGAACTCACGGACATGGGCTCTTAATATTCAAGCTAGAACACACCTATGAAACACCTATTATTGGCACTTCTGTTGCTCACGACCGTATCCCTCGGGCAAGTCATGGCTCAGAGCGATATTCAAAAAATCGAGTCGCAGAAGATTGGCTACATTACCAATCGCCTCAATCTCACCACCGAACAGGCACCCCAGTTTTGGGCTATCTATAATGAGTACAATGGCAAAAAGAAGGATCTGAACCGTAAAATCCGCCAGCTTACTGGTGAAAATTCACGGCAAAACCCGAACGATGCCGATGTACTGAGCAAGCTAAAAGAAGTGAACGGCGCCAAGCAGAAATTAGGCGAACTCGACGACGAATATATGTCTCGTTTCCTGAAAGTAATCAGCCCCACCCAGCTACAGGAACTGTACAAAGCCGAACGGAACTTCAACCGGATGCTGCTTGAGAAACTCAACAGTAATCAGGATTAGCACTGTCTACTCAACTCGTAGAATGCCCCGACCACAGCGATGAGGTTGGGGCATTTTTGTATCGCTACAAATCTGATTATTAAGGTGCTATCTTGTCTCTATATTTATAGAACAAACCGTTGTCAGCTACAAAACGATTATAAATGGAGCGCATGATGTGGACTAAATCCGCCTTACGTTGCCGCAAAAAGCCACCTTTCCATGAAACGCATCGTCGACAACAAGCACCCGCTGGCTATTCGCTGGTTTCACTGGGTAAATTTTCCGGTACTGGCCATTATGATCTGGAGCGGACTGCTCATTTACTGGGCGTATCATCCGTATAAAATTCAGATTGGCGGATTTACGCTTATCACCTTTTTCCCGGAGTGGTTTTTCAATGGACTGCATCTGAAACGACGCCTGGCGGAGGGCATGTCGTGGCATTTTGCGCTCATGTGGCTCTTCACCCTCAACGGCATCCTGTATGTAGGGTACACGCTCTTTTCGGGTGAATGGCGCCACCTGTTCCCCAGGCGCAACTCGTTTCGGGAAGCCTGGCAGGTGGTGTTGCATGATCTGGGTATTCGGAAAGGACCCTTGCCAATGGAGAAATATAATGCTGCGCAGCGCATTGCCTACAGCAGCATCATCGTGATGGGCTTCGGTTCGTTGGTCACCGGGCTGGCCATTTACAAGCCTACCCAACTGGCTTGGTTAACGACCTTACTGGGGGGCTACGAGACGGCCCGGCTGCTGCACTTCGCCTTGACGATTGGGTACGTGCTGTTTTTTGTCATTCATATTGCGCAGGTGGTAAAGGCGGGGTGGAACAATTTTCGAAGTATGGTTACGGGCTTTGATGTAGTAGATGAACAGGCATAAACCGATGGAAACGAACGAACAACAACCGCAGATGCCCGAACGTGAAGCCCTGACAGCCGAGCAGCAAATTCGACGGCGCACGCTAAAAGCCTTTGGTCTCTTCGGCCTGGCGAGTCTGGTGCCGGTGGGTATCTGGAAGTACATCACGGCACAACCCAAAGAGGCCGGTATCCCAACACCATTGCGCGCCGTATTAGACGGCAACGAGCAGGTGGCCAATACTTATTTTTCAAACCAGCACCTCGCTCCTACGTTTAACCTGGAGCAGGCTGCCAAGGCGGTTCGGGTTAACGGCCGCGAGGGAATCCGTACCGAGCTTGATCCGGCAACGTGGCAACTACAGGTGCTGCAACCCGGTCGTGAGAAGCTGATGATCCCCCTGGAGGCGATCAAAGCCCTGCCTAAACAGGAGTTGGTGTTCAACTTCAAATGTGTAGAAGGCTGGAGCCAGATTCAGCACTGGGGCGGCACACGGCTGTCTGATTTTATAGCACATTACAAGCTTGGTACCCGGACAGGACAGCCGGCTGCCGACGAGGGCGATTATTTCAACTACCTGGGTATGGAAACGCCCGATAAAGGCTACTACGTTGGCCTCGATATGGCCAGTGCCATGCACCCACAGACGTTGCTCGCTTACGAGATGAACGGCGAGCCGCTGACTGCTCTCCACGGCGCGCCGCTACGGCTGATTATCCCGGTGAAATATGGCGTGAAAAACCTCAAACGCATTGGCACTATCACCTTTGCCGACGATCGTCCGCGCGATTTCTGGGCTGAACGGGGATACGATTACCATGTCGGCTTGTAGGTAGATACGTTAGGCAAGCTACATGTTGGTGCTTGCCCGCACAGACTCACCCTAAATCAACAGCATGAAAATCAATCGATTACTACTGAGCATACTGGTCTCGCTCCCCCTATCGGCAACGAACGCACCCACGGCAACCCATCCGGTAGCGGTGATCGAACTGTTTACCTCACAGGGTTGCTCGAGTTGCCCGCCCGCCGACCGATTATTGATGGAAACAGCAGATAAAGCAATTGCTGCAAAGCAGCCGGTATATGCCCTGTCTTTCCACGTCGACTATTGGGATGGGCTTGGCTGGCGCGACCCGTTCAGCGATGCGCGGTTTACAGCCCGGCAACGACAATATGCCCGCCGGCTTGCCCTTGAAACGCTGTATACGCCACAGGCCATTTTGAATGGAACACAAGTGTTTGTCGGCTCGAATCGTGCCCGGCTGACCAGCCTGCTGACCGAGGCGTTAAACCAGCCGGCACCAATTACGATTCAAGCAAAGGCCGCTCAAGAAGGAGGATCCGTGCGGGTTGAGACGAAGCTGTCAGGTACGTTGTCGGGGGCTGTTCTGAATGTCGCGTTAGTGAGTAATTCAGTTAGCACGGTGGTTCGTAAAGGCGAAAACGCAGGGCGCACCTTAACGCACAGCAATGTTGTACGGGCCTTTACTACCATTCGCGCCACCGAGAGTGGACAAGTTACGTTACCTCTGCCAGCCAATTTTGACCCGGCTGCTGGTGCTGTAATCACATACCTCCAACACGAAAAAACGCTGGCGGTACTGGGTGCTGCGCGGGTGGCGCTCAACAAGTAACACCACCCCGCCAGCCCCGCGCTACTTACTGGCTAACTCACGTGTCCGGTTTTTTCCTTTCTCGACCGCTTTCATGACCCGGAAGAAGTTGCCACTCCAGATTTTTTCGATGTCTTTCTTCGAATAGCCACGCCGCACTAATTCGATGGTCACGTTCTCATATTGACTCACATCGAAGCAGTCGGCCAGTGCGCCGCCACCGTCGAAATCGGCACCCATGCCCACGTGTTCGATGCCAATCACCTTCACGATATGATCGATGTGGTCAACGGCATCTTTCACTGTAGCCAGCTGTATCGGGTATTTCTGGTTGACAGCCATAAACTCGGCGCGCGCTTTTTTCTGATCCTCCTCCGATAGTCTGCTCATGGCCCCCATCAGCGCACGACGATCAGCAACACCCCATTTATCAAGTACCGTTTTCAGGGCGGCTTCGCGCTCGGGGCTGGCAGGAATGGTTTTGATGTAATCGCTCAGTAGGTTTAACTGGACCACGCCCCCGTTTTTAGCCAGTGCCCGCAGCATATCGTCGGTCAGGTTGCGGGGGTGATTACAGATGGCCTTGGCCCCCGAATGCGAGGCAATGATGGGTACGTTCGATAGCCGCACGACGTCATAAAACGTTGAGTCGGACACGTGCGACACGTCGACCATCATACCCAGCCGGTTCATTTCTGCTACTACCTGCTCGCCTAGTGGGCTCAGACCCTGGTACTCAGCTCCTTTCGGGTCGGTCGATGAATCGCAGATGTCGTTATTGCTGGAATGGCAAAGGGTCATATAGCGGGCACCGAGGTCGTAAAATTGCTTCAGCAAGCTGATATCGTGGCCCATCGGATAGCCGTTCTCGACACCAATAAAAATCACCCGTTTGCCGGTTTTCCCAATCTGGTAAGCGTCGTCGGGCGTGGTAGCCAGCGCCGCGTCCGAAGCCGTGTTTTTGAGCGTGGTGTGCACCGCATCGAAGACACCCAGTGCTTTCTTCTTCGCCGTTTCGTGGCCTTCGGGGGTGCGTGGGCCCTGCCCCAGATATACAGCCCAGAAAATGGCATCAAGACCACCCCGCTTCATCCGCGGGTAGTCGACTTTGCTGTTTGTCTGGCGGGCGTCGTTGTCTTTCGTCACGTCGAACCCACCCCGCGACAGGAGCATGGGCGTATCGGCGTGCGTATCAACGGTGAAGGCTTTGTCGTGAATCTTGTGCGCTTTTTTCAGAAGTGCCTTCTCGTTTTGGGCAGAAGCCGACAACGAAAACAGCGCCAGACAAGCCGCCGTATATAACTGGTTTTTCATACTTGTATGAGTTGGGGAAGGTACTGTATTGCTTCACTTGGCGCGTTACTTCGTCAGGTAAGCGCTGAGCCTAGTCGAAGTAACGCGCCAAATGAAGCAATAATTTTTACAAATAATCCATTATCAATCAATTACTTAGCGAACCACAACTTCATCCGCATCGTATTTTGACCACCTTGCCGGGTCAGTGCTTCGTTGAAGTTGACGCGGTTCAGCGACTCTTCCGAACCGGGATACGGCAAGCGGGTTGGAATCACATTGAGGTTCGTGTTCAGGGCAGGCGGGGTAAGGGCCGGAATACCCGTCCGGCGGAACTCCGTCCAGGCTTCCACACCCTGGCCGAAGAGCGCAATCCATTTTTGTTCCATCAACTGCGTGTAACCAGCCGTTCCCCCCGCGAAGGTATTAGCAGTCAGGTACGTGGGTGACGCCGTTAGCCCATACTGGCTATGCGACGCCTTGATGGCATCTGTATACAGCGTTGCAGCGTCGCCCGCTGCTGCGATGCCCTTATAGGCAAATTCGGCTTTGATGAACAGCGATTCGGCGTAGCTCAGCAGCACACCCGGTGCTGTGGCCGCGACAAAGTAATTTCCCACTTTCGACGTCTTCGAAAGGCCCAGCGAGTTGGCGTCAGAGGCGGCCAATCCATTCGGTACGCCTTTGTAATCGCCCCCATCGGCAGGTGCGTTTGCATACACGGCCAGGCGGGCATCGCCCAGTGCCTTCATCTTGTTAACCAGCGTAGCGCCAACCCGGTGATCGTCGCGGGTTTTGCGGTTTTCATTAACGGGGTTGTTGCTTGGTGCGGCAGCCAGGTACACGAGTTGAACGTTATCGGCATTCGAGGCTAGCGTCGGGTATTTGGCCGGATCTTTCAGAATACGCTCGATTTCGGCCTTGGCATCGATGGGCGAATCGGCCTTGCCCAGCATCCGGTTCAGGATACGCAAACTCAGGGTGTTGGCAAATTTCCGCCACTTGGTCAGGTCGCCGCTAAACAGGATATCACCGCCAATCGCTTTGCTCTTGTCGGCCACGTCGATCTGTTCACCTGCTGCTTTCAATTCAGCGACCAGACCGGCATATACGTCTTTCTGGGCGTCATATTTGGGCTGTAACGTACCTTCCAGGCCCTGAATGGCCTGTTTGTAGGGAATATCACCGTATACATCTGTGAGCACCGAAAAAGCCCACGACCGCATGATGACGGCGACCGCCTGGTAATTGGTGTTGCCGGTTTGCTGACCGATCTTATAAATACGCTGGTAGTCAGCTATTGACTCGATGTACAGGGTCTGCCAGCCCGTATTGGCAACGTCGTTGGTCACGGTGTACTGATCAATGTCGGTGTACTGAATCCGGGCCCAGTGCTGCGAAAAGCCATCGCCTACGTCCATACCCAATGAGCCACCCCAATACGCATCAACGGCGGTCTGAATACCGTGCGGCATAAACAGGTCGGCCGAGGCATTGGTCGGGGTGTTGGGGTTGGTATTGATTTCGGCAAACTCACCGGTGCAGGCAGACATGCCCAGAAACAGACTAGCCAGTGCGGCTTTATAGCGGAGCGAATAAATGATTCGTTTCATGATTCGGAGTTGATCTGATGGGCGCCTAGTCAACGGCTGACGGGGCGTTCAGGCCCGTCGGCCGTTGACTACCGACCTGTGATTTATAGGCTGAAGCTGACGTTGAAACCGATGGAGCGCGTTGAGGGAGTTTGCCCGTTTTCGATACCCTGCAGGTTGCCATCGTTGTAATAGCTGGTTTCCGGGTCGATATGTGGTAGGTTGCTGTACAACAGCGCCAGGTTACGACCAACGGCCGAAATGGTGATATCGCGGAAAGGCAGGCGGCTGAATACTTTGCCCGGCAGGCGGTAGGTCAGCCGAACCTCGCGCAGTTTTACGTAGCTACCGTCGAAAATCGTGTTTTCGTTATTGGTCAACAGGTAGTACTTGTGATGCCATTCTTCCGACGAGATCGATTTGGTGTTGGGTACGTATATCGGATTTTCGGGCGTTCCGGTATTTACAACGCCCTGACCAACAATGCCCGTTTCGCGGCCAAGCGTTGTTTCGGCCAACACGCCCGTATACCGACCAATGTTGATCGTCTGCGAGAAGATATCACCACCCGCTTTGGCATCGATCAGCGTGCTCAGCGCCAAGTTTTTGTAGGTAAACGTGTTCTGAATGCCGCCAATCCAACGGGGCGTGAAGTTGCCCAATATGCGCCGAACCGGGTCTACACGCGGGTAACCGCTGTTATCATACACGATGTTGCCCGACGGATCGCGCAGGAAACCCTGCCCGAAGAACGTACCGTACGGTTGCCCGATGCGGGCTTCGACGGTCATCCCCCGAACGCTGCCCAAGGTATATGTGTCCAGCCCCTCGGCTAGTTCAACAACTTTGTTCTGGTTCCGCGCCCAGTTTACGGCTACGTCCCACTGGAAGTTGGCCGTTTTTACCGGTGAGCCCGTCAGTTGAATTTCAATACCCTTGTTTTGCAGGCGGCCTGCGTTCAACAGTTTCGACGAGAAGCCCGTTGCGTTAGAGATGTTGACGTTCAGAATCTGGTTATACGACTGTTTATCGTAGTACGTCACATCGACGCCAACGCGGTTGTTCCACAGTTTTACCTCGGCCCCGATCTCATACGAGTCGGTCAGTTCAGGCTTGAGCGCCGCGTTGAGCATAGCGTTACTTTCGGCCAGCGACGGTGTTGATCCCCAGGCGCTGGCGTAGTTGTAAGTCTGCAGCAGGTTATACGGATCGGTATCGTTGCCCACCCGGGCCACGCCAGCACGCACTTTCGCAAACGACAGCACGTCTGAATTTGACTTGAACATATCGGTCAATACCGCGCTCAATGCCGCCGATGGATAGAAGTACGACAGGTTATCGGCTGGCAACGTGCTCGACCAGTCGTTGCGAACGGTTACATCCAGGAAGAGGAAGTTCCGGAAGCCAACGTTCGATGAGGCATACACGCTGTTGATGACTTTGCGCGAGTACATCGTGCCATCCGTAACGGGCCGCTGACGTGAGTTACCGATGTTCCAGACGCGTGGAATGGCCAGTTCGGTAGCCCCCGTGTAGTTGCGCTGGGTGAAGTTGGCGCGGTGGTTACCACCTACGTTGGCCGTGATATCGAAATCGCCGAATTTACGGTTGGCGTTCAACAAGAAATCAGAGTTCGATTCCTGCACAAAAATCAGGTCTTCGTTGTAGCTGTCGAACAGGTTCGAAGTACGCGCCGCGTTCTTTGTTTTGCGACGGTCCTGATAGAAGTCTGTTCCTGAACGGGCCGTCAGCGCCAGCCAGGGCGTGAATTTGTAGGTCACGGCTACGTTACCAAACAACCGGTCTTTGGCGTTCTCCCGGGCACTCACATTAAGCTGGTAGTACGGGTTGGTCCAGTAGTTGTCGTTCCAGTTGCGCTGGTAGATGCTGCCGGGAGCCTGGTAGTTTTTCAGGCTTTCCATATCGACCTGTCGGCCAAACCAGATAAAGTAAAGTCCCCAGTTAGTGCGGTTGTCGCTGCCATCGTTTACGTAGTTACCCGTCGCCCGAATGCTCAGTTTGTCGGTCAGGTTCCAGCCCGCGTTGAGGGCTACAGTACGGCGGCGGTAATCGGTATTGGGCAATATCCCATTCTGGCTCAATTCGGTATACGACAGCCGGAAATCGCCTTTGTCGCTGCCACCGGTCAATGATACGTTGTTGGTCAGCGTGCGGCCGGTCCGATAAAACTGGTTCACGTTGTCGGGATGGGCAATCCAGGGTGTGGCCTGCCGAACGCCGTTGACAATGGGCGAGTCAAACTGCTCGATGAGCCGACCATCCAATTTAGGGCCCCAGCTTTCGTCGACACCGTCGTTGATACCAGCGCCCCGGCCATCAACGTACCTGAACGTTCCTTTGGCACCCTGCCCATATTCATTTTGCCACTCAGGCTGGCGAAACGGGGTGTCGAAGGTGGTGTTGGAGTTAATGGCAACGCCAATTCCTTTCGATCCTTTACCGCTTTTCAGCGTAATCAGGATAACGCCGTTGGCGCCCCGCGAGCCGTAAAGTGCAGCCGCGCTTGGCCCTTTCAGCACGCTGATGTTCTCGATATCATCCGGGTTGATCGACGCGGCACCGTTGCCATAATCGACTGCCGTACCAGAGCCAATGTTGCTGTTATCGATGGGTACCCCGTCGACAACAAAGAGCGGCTGATTATTGCTGCCGATCGAGTTAGAACCCCGAATCAGTACCCGCGACGAGGCACCGGGAGCACCGTTTGAGCCCGTTACCTGCACCCCGGCGATCCGCCCCGACAGCGAATTGACGAGGTTTGTTTCGCGCGCCTGGGTTAACTGCTTACCGTTGACCTCCTGCACCGAGTAGCCCAGCGCCTTTTTTTCACGGGTAATCCCCAGGGCCGTTACCACCACTTCGCCCAGAATAGACGCATCTTCTTCCAGCGTCACCGACAGGTTTGTGTTGTTACCAACCGCGATCTCGATAGGCTTGTATCCAATGTACGAGACAACCAGCGTGGCGTTTGGCTGGGCATTAAGCGTAAACTCACCGTTAGCATTTGTGGTGCTACCCCGGTCGGTGCCTTTAATAATGACGTTGGCACCGGGCAGGCCCGTCCCATCTGACTTAGAGAGTACCCGTCCGGATAAAGTTCGATCCTGTGCGTGCCCCAGAAGGCTACAACCTAGTAGAATCGACAAGTAACAGATTGCAGATAGTATTCTATTCATGTTGGGTTGTATTTAGAGATTGAGAGAGAATAAACTATAACTATTCCAATAAAAAAGCACTAAAAAATGACTTGAGACTGACCAGCTAGCGACTGGTCCTGTCGTATTCACTTTACAAAATGACTGGATTGATTGGGGGAAATTGCTTTACTGACCGCCATTAAAACTACTACATCATTCGAATTAACCTATATCAAATTCTTAAATTATTTAATAATTCAAAATATTTATTGGCGTAATATCAATTTTTCAAAATAGTATATCATCAGTAACAAAGCTCTATTTGTAGCAGGTTAGAGAAGTTACCTTTATCAGCACTGGCGCAAAAAATGGTACTATTCGTTTATTAATTTAACCCAACCACAGAAGGAGTATACACAAATTGACTGCGCATAAAAAAACCCTGACCTACTTATACGGTAGATCAGGGTTTTACAGGGGATAATCAGGCGATCCAGTGAGCCTGTATTGAAGGCAGATCGTTTAGACGTTTTTTTACTTCCTATTGGTCTATCGCGGTCAATGAACGGCCGAAACGACATTTCGCAACCGACTAACTACCTGTACTACCTGCTGTATTGCCTGTTCGATATCGGTTTCGGTCGTAAAACGTCCCAGACTGAAGCGCACCGAGCTATAGGCCAGGTCGTCGGGGAGGCCCATGGCTTTCAGCACGTGTGACGGATCAGTAGACGCGGCGGTGCAGGCCGATCCGTTCGACACGGCAATGTCATTCAGGCTCATCAATAGCGCCTCTCCATCGACCTGCGCGAAGGCCAGATTAGTCGTATTTGGTAGTCGATGGCTTTTGCTACCAGTTACCTGCACGCCGGGCAGTTGGGCGAGGATACCCGCTTCCAGCCGATCGCGTAGTTGGGTGAGACGGCTGGATTCATCGACCAGCAGGGTTTGAGCCAATTCGGCAGCTTGCCCCATTGCCACAATGCCGGGTACGTTCAGCGTACCCGACCGGCGGCCACGCTCGTGCCGCCCCCCATCCTGTTGAGCAACAAGACGCGTTTTTTGCCGAACGAACAAGCCGCCAATGCCTTTAGGGGCGTAGAATTTATGGCCTGAGAAACTAAGCAGATCAACTGGCAGATCAGCCAGGTTGATAGGCAGCTTGCCAACCGCCTGGGTAGCGTCGGTATGCACCAGGCTATTGTGTTGCTTCGCCAGGGCAGCAATGTCGGCCAGCGGCTGTATAACGCCCGTTTCGTTGTTGGCCAGCATTACCGAGATCAGTATGGTATCCGGGCGAAGCGCCGCCGCCACCTGCTCAACCGAAATAAGCCCATCGGCGCCGGGAGGCAGGTACGTTACCTCGGCCCCAAGTTGTTCCAAATGCTGGCAGGTGTCCAGCACGGCCTTATGCTCGGTGGCAACGGTGATGATGTGGTTTCCCCGATGCGTATTAGCTTCAAATACGCCTTTCAGCGCCAGATTGATCGACTCGGTAGCCCCGCTGGTAAACACCAGTTCGTTGGGCAGGGCACCCAGCAGGGCCGCTACCTGTCGCCGCGCCCGATCAACGCCTTCTTCGGCTTTCAGGCCAAATACGTGCGTTCGAGAGGCCGCGTTACCAAAATGCGTAGTCAGGTAAGGCAACATCACGTCGAGCACTCGCTGATCAACGGGTGTAGTGGCGTTGTAATCCAGGTAGATGGGGTAGTGCATGGGCGCTGCTTACTCGCGTTCGTGAATAGGAGCCTGCCGTAATCGAAGCGACGAGCCATCGCGGCCAGATAACACCGCTTTTATTTCGGCAACGATCGACAGGGCAATTTCTTCGGGTGAGGTAGCCCCAATGTCGAGGCCAACCGGCGCGTGTACCCGTTCTTCCAAGCTAATGAATACACCTTCAGCGGCTAATTCCGTCACCATACGCTCGGTACGTACCCGTGGACCAAGCACGCCCACAAACGGCGCATTGGTGGCCAGCGCTTTGGGCAGATTGGCCCGGTCGGTGTTGAAATCATGGGCCATCAGGATAAATGCTGTTTGTTCATCGATGGGGATCGTATCGAAGTCAGCGGGGGCAACCAGGGCGTTAGCCTGGCTGAAAAACGCCTTCGTTATCTTCTGCGGGTTAGCTACCACCGTTGCCTGCCAGCCCAACTCATTGATCAGGCGCACCAGTGGGTACACATCGTATTGCTGGCCCATGACCACCACATGCGGCACGGGCGGAATTACTTCTACAAACAGTTCGATTGACCGGCCGTCAGATAAACCGAGGCTCACGGGAGCGGACTTCCCTTTGGCGATGTACTTCCGCACAACGTTGTCGAGCAGTTCGATTGCCTGCTCATCACCGAATACAGACAGACTGTCGGGGCCCGAATACACCCGCATATCACCAATGGTGAGCCCCTCAACCAAGCCATTCACCTGGGTAACGGTGAGCAAGATGTGAGTTTGCCGGTCGCTGGTAACACAATCTTTCAGCAGGTTGATGGCGGTGGGCTCAGCCTCGTTGATCGGTGCAATCAGCACGTCGATGATGCCGTTACAGCCTAGTCCAACGCCAATCTGATAGGCATCATCGTCGGTGGTATCGTAAGTGACCAGCGTGGGCCTGGCCTGGGCCATAGCCAGTCGGGCGCGTTTGAGGGCATCTCCTTCCAGGCACCCGCCACTTATGCCGCCAACCCACATACCATTATCCATGATCAGCATTCGGGCGCCCGTTCGCCGGTACGACGATCCTTCAACCCGAACCACTGTAGCCAGAGCCGCTTTAGTGGTGGCCGGATTCATGTTTTGGTAAGCAGTCAGGATATTGGAAATCTCTTTCATGATGGTTTTTATACGCTTCTTTAGAAACACCAAACGCACCGCGGTGTTACACGCCTCACAAAAGAACTAACGGTTTTCAACTACTGGCAGTTGCCAACGAATCATAAAAAAGCCGCCCGGCTGGTAGGCAGGGCGGCTTTGCGGTAAAGGAAAGGGTAGTCTAATAACAATTAGTAACGTGACACCTTGAGGCTGGAGAGGCCTCCATCGTAGCGAATCGTAATTTTTTTGGTCGACGTATTGTAGTTGGGGCTCAGGTACGTGCTGCTGCCAACTTTATCAAAATCATCGTCGATATCGGTGGAGTTCAGGCCACCATCGGTCGTGATCTTTACACCCGCTGTTTTAGGCACTTTGATCTTAACGGACGCCATGCCCGACGAGATTCGCACATCTGACTGCGCGGCCCTATCACCGAGGCGAAGGTCAAGGCTCGCGGCCCCGGCTTCCACTTTCAATGCCTTCACGGCGTATCGGCTAAGATCAAAATCGGCGGCGCCAGCGCCAAAATCCATCTGCATGTCCCAGAGTGGGCTTTCGTTCAGCTTCACCACCACTTCACCGAAATCAGAATCGCCATCATCATCGAATAGACTGATGTTGTTGCTGCTTCCTTTGGCGGGCGACAGGCGAACGGTTGGAATTTGCGTACCGACCCGGTCAATGCTCATGCTGTACAGATTCACAGCTTTGGTACGGGCATCAATCAGTTTAGGCGTTGTATCATCCATTTTGAATTTTGCGGCCCCTCCTTCCAGTCTGAACCGGGCTTCGGCTGGTG
This sequence comes from Fibrivirga algicola, assembly GCF_011742925.1. Lineage (GTDB taxonomy): Bacteria > Bacteroidota > Bacteroidia > Cytophagales > Spirosomataceae > Fibrella > Fibrella algicola. Next base: position 79,404 of record NZ_WAEL01000001.1, on the reverse strand, counting down.
CTGGTACGGGCATGTCTTCCATGAACGTTCCAGCCTTTAAATGGCGATTCGTATCGAAGTCATCGTCGTCGTCATCCTCATCGTCGTCGTTATCATCGTCCATATCCATCGATGGTGGATTAGGAACGCCGGGCGGACTAGGCGGGCTGGGCGGCGAAGGCGGATCGAACCGCATGGACAAGTCGCGGTCTTCCCGGTAACTATGATGGCGCCCGATGTAACTGAATAACCAGAACGGTAAAGCAACCGCCAGTAATCCCGTAGCCACAACCGACATGACGGGCGTTGTAGTCCGTAGAATCAGCGCCGCACCGCCTAAGATGAGCAACACGGGCCAGAGCGTACGCACAAAGTGCCAGTCGGGCATTGGAAACAGGTTCCAGTTACGGGCCAGAAACAACACGCCCAGTGTGACGCAGGTGAGGCCCCAGAAAAAATTACGATTCGTATTCATGATGAGCAGTTTAGGGGGTGACAGGCGCGGAGAAGCGGGCCTGGAAAAGGAGGTGTTGCATACGCACTGGCAATAACACCCGCTGCCCCAGGCCTAGAACGCCCCGCTCTTCGCCCATTACACCTGGTTGATAGGCCGGTTTGGGTCGTAGGGATCGTTTGTCGGCGGTGTGGGCGGCGTAGGATCGTTGTCGAGGTAGCTCGACGAATTCGCTCTCCGGTCACGATCTCTCAGGATCAGCCAGGCACCGAAACCGATCAGCAACAGGGGCCACACATCGCTGAAGTCGATGTCTGTATAGCGCTCGAGCAGGGCGAACACGCCGATGATAATCAGAACGGCGCCACCAATGAGGTTACCGTTACGCTTTTGGTCAGTAGACGACATAGAAAAAGCTGGGTTTGAAAAAACGGTTGTTTGCGATTGAGAAGACAACCCAAACCGGCGTTCGGGCAAGACAATCCACAAGATAATATATAGGATGAATGCTGGTGCCGACGGAATGAAGAGTCCGGCGACAAACAGTACCCGGATCAGCGTCCGATCGATGTCGAAGTAATGGGCCAGTCCGGCCGCCACGCCCCCGATCTGTGCTTCGTCGAGGTAACGTTCCAAACGTTTTTCCATGTCAGTAGGTATCTTCTGTTGAAGTATGGGTCAAACGTACAGGGTGGGTGATAAACGGCAAATGGAGTTAGTAAGAACGGGTGCCCGTTTTGATGAAGGGCCGTTTTCATCGTTAGTTGGTAATACATAGTAGCGGGCATTAGCTTGCTAATCCGACGCTACTTTTGGATGTCCTCCCCCGTTTATCGGTCTGGATGGCCATTTGTCAAAAGAGATTCTAGTCTATTAGCCCTACCGCCGATCTTCCGGCTATCAATCGTCCTTTACGCTATGCGCTTATTTTTGCTTGCCTGCCTGTTTCTGTCGGGAACGTACCTGGCCACTGCTCAGTCACCCAGCCCTGACCCCGTCGTTGATTTTCTGCGCACCTATCCGACTCGGTCTGCCCTATACTTAATTCGGAATGATACGGTACTCATCAGCCAGCGGCCCGACCAGAAAATGCCATTGGCCAGCGCCGTGAAAACGATCATTGCCATTGAGTTTGCCCAGCAGGCTGCTGCGGGGAAGATCGACCCGAATGAACGCATACCGCTGACTGACGTAGACCTATATTACCTGCCCAACACCGACGGGGGCGCACACCCGGCCTGGAAGCAGCGACTGGCGCAGCAAAACCTTATCAGCAACGGTACCGTTCCGCTGCTCGACGTCGCCAAAGGCATGATCATGTTTAGCTCGAACGCCAACACCGAATACCTGCTCGACCGGCTGGGGCCAAAGGCGGTGAACGCGAACCTGAAAACGCTGAAACTGCCCAACCACGACCAAATCTACCCGATCGTGGCGGCTCTGATGCTGTATTCTGCCGCCCCTGCTGATTCGGCAAAAGCGGCAAAGGCAGTTCGTAGCTTATCGGCCAACGCCTACGCCGCCCGCTGTCAGGCCATCCACGAGCAGTTGAAAAACGACCGGTCAGGTGCGTATAAGCAGGGGTTTATCTTTCCCGACATGAACCTGCAAAAGAGCTGGTCAGATCGACTACCGGGGTCTACGGTACGGGAGTATGCCTCGGTGATGCAGAAGATCATTTCCCGCACGTACTTCCCCACTGCCGTGCAAACCGTACTGGATTCGATCATGGAATGGCCGTTTGTGGCGAATCCAGGGAACAAGGACGTCTATAAGCACTTGGGCATGAAAGGGGGCTCAACGGCCTTTGTGCTCACCAACGCGTTTTACGCCGAAACAACGAAAGGCAATCGAGTAGCCGCCGCCGTGTTCTTCAACAACCTCACTGCCGCTGAATTCAGCCTACTAAGCAAGGAGTTGAACAACATCACCATCCGCTGCATTAGCAAGGCTCAGTCAGCCGCGTTGGCAGCGGCACTAGTGAAGTAATTGGTCAGAGAACAGGTCAGTATAAACCCGGATCGGCTAACCACTTAGCTCAGGAGATTGATAACAGAATACTTGTATAAAGCCGCCAGGAAGTATCCTCTTTTCGGTCAAACAAGTAAAGCGTTGCGGCTGAATTTTCGGGTCCATGATACTGGTACACTGAAAAAATCGCCTTGGAATGATCGGCCGAAAAGATAACAGGTGAAAGGAACAGTGGGCCCAGAACAGTACGAAATTTTCTTCTTCGATTAGTCACCCCGCCACTTCCGTCTCTTTTGTACATAGGGCCAGCTTTTGACAACAGCCGAACCTTGGTTTTGGTAGCGAACATGTCTGCTAGTCTACCATTACGTACGTTTTTTATCTGGATAGCAGTCAAAAAAGCAGACCAATCCGGTGCATTAACGAGCCGCTGTATGGCTGGGTTCAGCGTTCTACCGCTAAGCTGACGAAAATCAACATCCTGAAGTTGATGAACCGTTGTGCTATCCGCAACAACGGCATACGAATAGGAACTACTTGCTGCCAGTAGGTTGATTACCGCACCGTAAAGCTGATAGGTTTCCTCTGGTACGTTCGTTCGGTTGAATGAACATAAGGATAGGACTACAAAGTAGGTTAAGAATTTGATGCGTTTCATACGTTGACTATTCATTCATAAGAGTGGGCTCTATCCGTTGATCCCCCATACCGATCAGGCAGGTTTCAATTGTCACTTTTTGGCCTGCGGACCTATCCCTGCCAATAACTCTGTTTCACCTGTAATAACACGTCAACGAACCTGGTCAACCACCGCCCGAATAGCCGTCTCGCTGCTTTGAAACCGTTCGTACTCGCCGGGTATGGTGCTGGCCATAGGTACGTCATTGCGCCGGAATTGCATCGGGCTTTCAGTGGTTATACTCCCGCTCAAATGCAATGCCGACACACCTGCCTGGGCCAGTTGCACCGCGTTCTGCCCGTTTACGCCTGAGCCCGCCATGATCGCAATTCGTCCGGCAGCCTGTTTAGCCAACGCGTCCAGCAAGGAAAGCGCATCGATGGCCCGCGCCTGTTGCCCCGACGTGAGCACCGTACCGATACCCAGCTCGATTAATGTTTCCAAGGCTTCGGCGGCGTCGATGGTGAGATCAAACGCGCGATGAAACGTAATTGGCAATGAATAAGCCCGCGCTATCAACCGGCGAGTCGTGTCCCGATCTACACGACCATCGGGCAGCAACGTACCCAGTACGATTCCATCGGCACTGGCTTGTCGGGCAGCATCGATATCGGCTTCCATCACGGCCAGTTCAGCCGGTGAATACACGAAATCGCCACCCCTGGGTCGAATCATAACAAATACTGGCAGTGATGTAGCCGCCTTTGCCGCCCGAATCAGGCCCAGACTAGGCGTTATTCCTCCCTCGGCGCGGGCCCCACAGAGTTCAATCCGGTTAGCCCCAGCCCGTTCGGCCGCCAGGCAGTCATCAACCGAGTAAGCACAGACTTCGATGATCATAAAAAATGAGTTTGAGGTTTTTCGTTTGGGGGTTGTGGTTGCGCTGCTTGTGTATGTTGTTTCGTCAGAGGCTGCGTAACCACGAACCCCAGACAACAAACCTCGAACGTCAACCCAGTTTTAAAAGTAGAACAGACACCCATTCGGGTTTCTATGGCTACAAATAACCTGCGAAAACAATGCGTCTGTCAAGTCTTTGCGTCGCCTCCCTTCTGATTTTATTCATAGCGGCCACCCCGCCCAAAAAACAGCGCGTTACACTGAAACGGGAAACCGGTCGGGTAGCGGTGCTGGTAGATGGGCAGTTGTTTACCGCCTATATCTACCCGGGGCCCGATGTGCTGAAAAAGCCAGCGCTGTATCCGATCCTGACCGCGTCGGGCAACCCGATCACGCGGGGTTGGCCCATGGATCCTCGCCCCGGCGAACGTGTTGACCATCCACACCACGTAGGGCTGTGGTTCAACTACGGCGACGTGAACGGGTATGACCTCTGGAATAACTCGTCGGCCGTTGACCCCAAGGGGATGTATGGTACGATTGTCAACACCAACATTGCCCGGCTGAACGAGAACGGCAACAGCGCCGAACTGACCGTTGAGGCCGATTGGCAGGATAGGGACGGCAAGCCGATGCTGCACGAAACAACGCAGTTTACGTTCTCGGCCGATGGCGCCACCCGCCGTATTGACCGGCAAACCACGTTGAAAGCCGTGGGGAACGACGTCATTTTCAAAGACAATAAAGAAGGCATGCTGGGCCTGCGCGTTGCCCGGCAACTGGAGCACCCATCTACCAAGCCCGATCTGTTTACCGACGCGTCGGGTAAAACCACTGCCGTGCCAAAACTCGACAACGAAGGGGTGACGGGCAAGTACCATAGCGCTGCCGGCATTGATGGTGATGCTGTTTGGGGGACCCGCGCGCCCTGGGTTACGCTGACAGGTACGTTACCCAAAAATGAACCGGTGGCCGTCACCATCATCGACCACCCCGCCAATCCGGGCTATCCTACCTACTGGCATGCCCGTGGCTATGGCCTGTTTGCGGCGAACCCAATGGCCCCAAGCGTTATGTCGAGCGGAAAAGAGGCGCCCATGAATTACACGCTGAAAGCTGGTCAGTCGGTAGTTTTCCGGCATCGTGTGCTCATCACCGAAGGTACCCAAAATGATCAGGCGCTGAATAAAGAAGCAGCCGCCTTTGCGAAATAACTTGCTGGTGCGCGGATCGGGCGGATTTAATGGGACTGACGCAGCGGCGGACCGTCTCTTTAAATCCGCCCGATCGGCATACTACCTTTTTCCACGTACTGTCTCGTGCTATTTTTGTGGCGATGTCGCTGTTAACTGCCACCAATCTACGTCGTGCCTACGGGCCGTTACCTGTATTGAATGAAGTAAGCCTGTCGGTTGCGGCAGGTGAGGTTGTTTCCATCGTGGGCGCGTCCGGGGCGGGCAAAAGCACGCTGCTTCATATTCTGGGCACCCTCGACCGTCCCGATTCGGGTTCGGTGCGCCTGGCCGATCAGGATGTTTTTTCGCTGAACGATACCCAGCTAGCCCGCTTTCGGAACGAGAAGATTGGCTTCATTTTCCAGTTTCACAATTTGCTCCCCGAATTCACGGCCCTCGAGAACGTGTCAATTCCGGGCTTCATCGCCAATCGTGACGAGCGGGATGTAAAGCAACGAGCCGAACAGCTATTGGCTAAGCTCGGACTGGTAAATCGGCAAGGTCATTTCCCATCGCAGTTATCGGGCGGTGAGCAGCAACGCGTAGCCGTAGCGCGGGCGCTGATCAACCAGCCAGCCGTTGTCTTTGCCGATGAGCCCAGTGGCAACCTCGATTCACGCAATGCCGAAGAACTTCATCAGCTCTTCTTCGACCTGCGCGACGAATTCGGCCAAACGTTTATTATCGTAACGCATAATGAACCCCTGGCAGCCCTGGCCGACCGGACTATTACCCTACGCGATGGCCAGGTTGTATGACCAAGACTACCTACTTACCCGTATTTCCCGGCCTGGCGGTGAGTAGCTCTGCTTACACCTACACCCCTTTTTTAAGGGTAATCTACTACTAAAACTGGTCCTACGAAAATTTTAATGTGTAGTCAGCGCTTTGATAATTAGCCATTTACATAGTCTGCATAAAATTTTTATTACCTCTTGAACTGAATAATGAGATTTCTGCTTTATACTTGTATCGAAAAGAAAAGTTTTTCATAACGTTGAGTAAATCAGAAAGCCAAGGGGGAATCTCGCTTGGCTTTTTTGTTTGTAGTCGGGTCTGGAAATTTACCCGTTCAACTTACTCTTGTACCGAAACTTCCTGGCAGAGTTCAATCAACACGCCATTGGTTGTTTTAGGGTGCAGAAAGCACACCAGCTTGTTGTCGGCTCCTCGCTTAGGCGTCTCGTTCAGTAGTGTAAACCCCTCCGATTTTAACCGGGCCATTTCGGCCTCAATGTTGCTCACCTCGAAGGCCAGGTGATGAATGCCTTCGCCCCGCTTTTCTAGGTACGTGGCAATGGGGCTGTCAGGCCGGGTGGGTACCAACAGTTCTATTTTGGTCTGATTGACCTGGAAGAACGAAGTCATTACGCCCTCCGACGCTACTTCTTCTGACTTGTAAGGCTGAGCATTTAGCAGGCTGGCAAAGAGGGTGTTAGAAGCTGCCAGATCGCGAACGGCAATGCCAATATGTTCTACATTAGTAAACATTTTCGGGAGGGGGTTACGTGGTCGGTGCGACGAATCATGTGTTCAGTACGGGAGGCATGAACTTTTCGACGACTGGAGACCGTTTTTGATGAAAGGAATGATGGTATCATTGTTCCGCAGACTTTATTCATACATTATTCACTGATGCCATGGTAACGGTAACGGAACAAGCCAAAGATAAGATTGTTGAACTACGCCAGAAAGATGGCCTCACCGATGATTTTGCCATTCGGGTAGCGGTGCAGGGTGGCGGCTGTTCAGGCCTGATGTATGATCTTCAGTTCGACACCGCTCAGCAACCAACCGACCACATCGTAGAAGACAAAGGCATTAAGATTTATGTAGATCGTAAAAGCCTGCTCTATCTGGCTGGCACCGAACTGGATTTTTCTGACGGGTTAAACGGAAAGGGATTTCAATTTAAGAATCCCAACGCCTCGCGTACGTGCGGTTGCGGCGAAAGCTTCTCCGTGTAAGCCAACCGTTTACATTTTTTTTGTACCGAATACGTGAAGTGACCGCCCTAAAGTTGTAATACGTTGGGCGGTCATTTATTTTTATCAGACTACTACTAGTTGTACTCGGTCTTGGATCCTTACATGAAGTTCTACATAGCCGTGGGCTCGGCGATGTTACTGGTGATGACCATGTTCATCATCCTCTTCGTGGCATTTTACCAAAACCGGCAGGTACGTCACCAGTTGGCCCTGAACGAACTGCGTGAAGCCTACCGCAAAGAGCTCATGGAAGCTACTTTCAACGGGCAGGAAGTAGAGCGCCGCCGCCTGGCCCGCGACCTGCACGACGAGATCGGCACCATGTTGTCCGTCACCAAGCTGAGTCTGAATCAGTTGGAGCGAAAGCTAACCAATACCCCGGAAGACAGTCTGCATGTTCAAAAAACCCGGTCACTGCTCGACGAGACGATGAGTAACGTGCGGCGGATCAGCCGCGATCTGGTACCAACCACCCTCGAACGCTTCGGACTGCTGGCTGCTATCGAAGAGCTCACCGAAAAGGCCAGTGGCCCCGATGTAGCCGTGCTGCTCGAAGCCCCCAACTCGCTGGAGCGCATTGCCCCCGCCCAGGAGCTGATGTTCTACCGGATTGCGCAGGAGTTAATCAATAACGCCATTAAACATGCCGCCGCCACGCAGGTCGAAATCCAGTTTTTGTACCTCGATGACTCGGTACGTATGTCGGTGCTCGATAATGGCAAAGGGTTCGATTATGACGAAGCGGTGAAAGACCGACGGAGTGGCTTAGGGTTACGGAATATCGAAAGTCGGCTGTCAGTAGTGGACGGGCATGTTACCTTTGACGTGGCACCTGGGCGAGGCTCACGGGTACATGTTCAGGCGCGCCTCCACACAGTCGTTCCTGAAGAAGTGGTCCCGGCCACGGCATAAAAGACAATGGCAAAGATCAAATTAGCCTTAGTAGACGATCACAACCTGTTTCGGCGCGGCATTGCATCGATTTTGGGGCAGGTGGCCGACTTTGAACTAGTACTGGAAGCCAGCAATGGTCAGGAATTTATTGATAAAATTCCCCGGCGGGTTCCCGACGTTGTCCTGCTCGATCTTCAGATGCCGGTGCTCGACGGTACCGCCACCGCCGATTACCTGCGCGAGCATTATCCGATGATCAAGATCATTGTGCTCACCATGCACGATGAAGACCGGATGGTGCTGCACCTGCTCGAAAAGGGCGTGAGCGGCTATTTGCTGAAAGATTCGGACCCCGACGAGGTAGAGCGCGCCATTCGGAAGGTGATCGACGAGGGCGTTTACCTCAATGAATTCGTATCGCGGGCCATGTTGCGGAAGATGACCAACAAGACCACGGTGGTGAAGCAGTCGACGTTGTACAACAGCAAAATACTGTTGTCGGAACGGGAAAAAGAGGTGCTGAAACTCATCTGCGAAGGCATGTCGACGGCAGAGATCAGCGATAAGATTTTCCTGAGCCCCCGTACCGTGGAAGGACACCGCCTGCGGATTCTGGAGAAAACCGGCACCAAAAATACGGCGGGCATGGTGGCCTATGCCTTCAAAAACGGCCTGGTGTAGGTACGTTCCCGCCGCTGGTTCAGGCGGCAACCCACCTTCTTATTTTCTGCCATCCCACCATGCTTCGTCTTGTTGTCTGCTTTTGCTGGCTCTTACTGCTCTCCTGCGGTACGTCAGAAACCTCACCCGTGGAGTTGGGGCTTGATTACCGGCCAGTCTCAAGCGGCCGCTATATCATCTACGACGTAACTGAACAGCGCTTCTCGCTCATTGCCGCGCCTGTTACCAGCACTTACCAGCTAAAAGAGACCGTTGGCCCCCGCTACACCGATGTTACGGGCCAGCCCGCCTACCGGTTGCAACGGTTTCGCCGGGCCAGCACACAGGCCAGCTGGCAACCCGACTCGCTATGGACAGTGCGGGTAACCGACCGCATGGCCGTGCAGACTGAAAGCGGGGCCGACTTCGTTAAACTGACGTTTCCACTCATTGACCGAAGCCGTTGGAATGGAAACGAGTTTAACCGCTTTGCCGAAGACCTGTATGAAGTACGCAACGTAGCGAAGCCCTACACAGTTGGGGCACAGACATTTACTGAAACCGCAACGGTCTGGCAACAAAATGATTCTACCCTGGTTTCACAAGACAAGCGTATCGAAGTATTTGCCCGGCAAATTGGCCTCGTGTACAAAGAAACGGTGCAACTACAATTCTGCTCGTCGACACCCACCTGCGTGGGCACATCACAGATCGATTTTGGCGTTCGCAGGTACGTCCGGGTAGCGAGTTATGGCACTGAATAATACCTTTCAACTACGCATTGCGGCGGCGCTCTTCATCGTCAGTCTATTCTGCTGCTTCGGCCAGGGAGCACAGGCCCAACGGGCGGGCCAATACCTGCTTTTATTTCGCGACAAAGCGGGCACACCGTTTCGGATCGACCGGCCCGATCAATTTCTGTCGGCCCGGTCTGTCTCCAGGCGGCAACGGCAGGGCATAGCCGTCACAGAACGCGATTTGCCTGTTACACCGGCCTACCTGACTGGGCTGCGTCAGGCGGGAGCAACCGTGCTTTACACGTCGCGCTGGCTCAACGCCGCTCTGGTACAGATTGCCCCAACGCAGCTCCCCGCCCTGCTGGCGCTGCCCTACGTGCAGGGACTTGAAACGGGGCGCGTACTCAATAATGCCCGGCTGGGAACCAGCGACCAACCCCTCACTGATCGTGAACGAGCCAGTAAGTTTGGTCGGTCAGCGTCTGTACCAGCCTACGGACTAGGCGACTTTCAGCTGAGGCAGCTGGGCGTAGACCAAATGCACGACAGCGGGTATCATGGCGAAACCATGCTGGTTGCTATTCTCGATGCCGGCTTTTCACGGGCTAACCGGGTTGCCTTTCTGAATTCGCTTTTTGCGGAGAACCGGGTGCTGGCCACCTATGACTTCCCCGACCGCGAAGCCGACGTATACGACGACGATGAGCATGGCCTGAATGTATTGTCAGTAATGGCCGCCGAAGCACCAAACCAGCTCTACGGCCCTGCTTATAAGGCAACGTACCTGTTGCTACGAACAGAAATTGCCGCCAGCGAAAATCCCGTTGAAGAAGCCTACTGGCTGATTGGCGCCGAATATGCCGATAGCACTGGCGCCGACGTAATTAACTCATCGCTGGGTTACACGACGTTCGACAACCCCGCTGATAACCATACATACGCCGACCTGACCGGCACAAAAACCCTGATCAGCCGGGCGGCCACGTGGGCCGCCGACGCCGGTATGGTCGTTGTTAATTCGGCGGGTAACGAAGGCAACAGCGCCTGGCGCTACATTGGCGCACCGGCCGACTCGCCCGGCGTGTTGAGCATTGGGGCGGTTGATCGCAATGGCCTCCTGGCCCGATTCAGCTCGGTTGGTCCAACCTACGACGGTCGGCTGAAGCCCGATCTGGTAGCGCTGGGGCAGGGTACTGTGCTGGGTACGTCGGCAGGTAGCGTTGTCGGGGGTAACGGCACGTCGTTTTCCGGTCCGCTGGTGGCCGCACTGGCCGCTGGTTTCTGGCAGGCATACCCCACCCTATCGGCCGCTCAGGTACGTAATTTGCTTCGCCAGTCGGGGTCTCAGGCCGACCGGCCCGATGTACAGTACGGGTATGGTATTCCTAATTTCGGACGGGCTATACAACTCGCTGCTGCCCAGCAACTACTGGCTATTTACCCCAATCCCGTTACCGGCACCGAGCGGTTGCAGGTTAGCCTCACAGACGCAGAATCGGCCCAGCCAATCACCATTCGTCTGACCGATCTAACCGGGCGGGTTGTCTTCCAACGCAATTACCCGAGTGGACAAATCGGCACACTCTCCCTGGAAGTACCTGATCTACAACAAGGCATCTACCTGATATCGATCTCCGCTGCGGGCCATATACGAACATTGCGCCTGTTGAAACGGTAGAAGCCGTAAGTTTGTGCCGCTTGTCCATTCGCAACCAACTCAATGATTTCTCCGCCTGTCTCGTCTCAACTACCCGTATCTATAGACTCATTGCCATCCATCAGGTGGAGCTATATATTGGTTGGACTGGCCATGTCATTCGCCCTTTGGGTCACCTTCGTTCATCCGCCCGACGGGGGTTACTTCACCACCGATGAGCAGTTTATAGCCGACTCGGGCGTGTTTATGCTCTTTGGCGCTACACCCCGTTGCCTCGACTGGCCGGGTATTCCGATGGTGATCGTGTTTTATCTGCTCGCGTTGGGTCAGTGCCTGATCAATCTGGTCAGCGCTCCGGACCTCTCGGGTGTTGGTGCGTTTGAGGTGATTGATAAGACAGCCTACGCCTACCTGCTGGATCGGATTCCACTCATCACCGCCGGTCGGCTGGTTCAGACGCTGCTGGTTGGGGGCTTATTGATCTGGTGCGTTCGCATCATCCACCGGGCCAGCCCATCGCTGCTTCCGCCGGTGCTGCGCCTTCCCCTTGTCGTTATTCTGTGCCTTCAGTATGACGTTTTCATCAGCACACCCGTCATTCGTCCCGAAGCCCTCAGCTATGCACTCTTTGCAGTAGCTGGCTTTCTGATTCTCTTTGGTGAATTTCCGGCCCGCTCGTGGCGGCAGCCCGCCGTTGTGCTGCTGCTCATTGCCCTGCTGGTCAGTCAGCGGCTGCTGTTCGTATTTACCTTCCCGTTCCTGCTGGGTGGGTTGCTCGTGCGTATCGGCTGGAGCTGGCAACGGGCCCTTGGGGTGTTGGGCGGACTGTTGCTGTTCGTGCTGTTAACAATGCCATTCCTGTGGACAGACTCTTTTGTGCTGCTCAAAGCCTTTGGTGGCGGTATGCTGATGAAGGTTGGCGGTGCCCAGTCGTCATTTTTCAATTGGGGGTACGTTACCAGTATGGTGCTGCCATCACCCACTGTCTGGCAACTGCTCCTATTGCCTATCGGGGCGGTTTCGTTCTGGCGCTGGTACCCCAACCGGGCTATGGCTGCCCTCCTGATTGGCAACCTGGTATTATTGACGGTATCCATCTTTCATTCGTCTACCATCTACATCACGCACACGCTTCCGTTGCGTATGATGGGCCTGTTCTTACTGGCGTATGGAGCATACACACTGTACCTGCTGTCGCGGCGGCGTTGGGTCCTTTACACTGTAGCAGGCCTGCTCGCCCTTTCACATATTGCCGAAAGCGCACTACTGGAGGCTGATCTGCTACGTCCGTCGACACTGTGGCAAACGGCTACTTTTCTGCAAAAATTACCCGCCAATACCCCCGTGCTGACCACACCGGAGTTTGACAACATCACACCGCGAAACAAGCAGACGCTGATTCGGGAATTGCGAGCCGTTGAGGATGAAACCCTGACTCAGGCGAAATATGATCGTCAGTTTGGCGGCAAAATAAGCACCTCGCCGCCTGTCGTACTGAAAACATCCCTGTCGGAAGACGAACGGCTGGCCATTCTGCAGCGGCAAATTCTGGTTCAGTACACGCCCCTCAACCACTATCCTGACCTGACGTTTTATGGTTCACTGACCGGATTCGTCAACTACTTCGTCGACACGAAGCTGGCGTTTGCCGACTTCGAGAAAGGCCGATACACGTACCTGGTTACGCACGATGGCAACCTCCCCTACCCACGGGTCACTCAGTTTGACCAGCCTTCACACGACGGCGCTTTTTACGTCTACAAAACACCCGCTCAACCGGTAACGCCCTAGCCAGATTGCCCTGCCCGGCCTAAACATTTGCGGATAAACGACCGTTGGTGTACCATCACACCATCGATATGCCTGCGTCTAAAACCCCGATCTACAGCGCCTTAATTGCCAACGTAGCCATTGCCATCACGAAATTCATTGCCGCCAGCGTAACAGGCAGTTCGGCCATGATTTCGGAAGGCATTCACTCACTCGTCGACTCTCTGAATGAAGTGCTGCTCTTGCTGGGCATCAAACGGAGTAAGCAACCAGCCGACGACAAACGCCCTTTCGGATACGGCAAAGAGCTCTACTTCTGGGCCTTCATCGTCTCTATCCTGATTTTCGGTGTGGGTGGTGGCGTCTCGTTCTATGAGGGAATCACCCATCTGCAGCATCCCGAAATCATTGAAAATCCGTTCTGGAACTACATCGTGCTCGGTATTGCCTTTGTCCTCGACGGATTTTCGTTCATCACCGCGCTGAAGGAGTTTAATCGGCAGCGGGGTAGTCAACCGTTTTGGGCAGCCGTAAAACGAAGCAAAGACCCCTCAACGTTTGTCGTCTTGTTTGAAGACGCCGCCGACGTGCTGGGCCTGCTGGTTGCCTTTTTGGGTGTTTTTCTGGGCCATCAACTGCAAAATCCTTATTTCGACGGCATCGCTTCCATCCTCATTGGCTTGATCTTAACGGCCGTTTCTGTGGTGCTGGCCCGCGAAAGCCGGGGCCTTTTGATGGGCGAAAGTCTGGAGGCGGCCACCATGCGGCAGGTAGTAGCGGTGATTGAACAGGATCAGGCCGTTGTGCGCGTGCTCCGGTCACCCTCAATGTACATGGCCCCTGAAGAGGTGATTCTGATGCTGGTCATCGATTTCCATAACGACCTGTCGACGACGGATATCAACCAGGCAATTACCCGCATCCGGGAGACGGTTAAACAGAAATTTCCGATCATCAACCAGTTGTTCATCGAGCCCGGCGAAGCCCCCTCCCCGCTACCGGAACCGCAGGCTGACGGGCTTGCCTTCTGAGCACATTGGTCAGTCAGGTGCGATGGCTCCCTCGAAGCCAAGTGTCATCGCTTTTTTCGTCTCGTCGGCCTGTTTGATGCCGCCCGTAGGCTGAAGCAGGACGTTGCGGCATTTGATGTACAGAAAGCCGTTGACCTTCGATACGCTCACCGTGCCCGCCCCATCGGCCCCTTTCCAATCCCTTATTTCACTTTTAAGAATGTCGGAAAAGGACAGTTCCACTTTTTTCTGGGCGGGGCTGGCCTTACCGCTTACCTGATACGTACCTACCGCTGGTGTATCCGTACCGAAGTCCAGCGTCATCACCCGGTTCTGTCCCGGTTCAACGGCCGTAAACGTATGCATGATGAGGTTGAACCCTCCCTTGAATCTGTAGGCTGTTTTAGCAGTGTTGGCCACCTCGGCCCGCACTTCGCCGTAGTTGTACCAGCCGTCTGGCCCCGCATACAACTTACTTTTGGGATTAGTGTACCGATCGTCGGGGGCGGAAGCGGCCTTCCCCCAGGTATCATTTTGAGTTGGTGAACCAGGTTGCTGGGCGTGTATACTAACGGTAACAAACAGGCTAAGAGCCACATACAGTGTGCGTTTCATACGGGTGTGTTTAGGCCAACAAGGTACTAAGCTTGTGCCTGATGGCCTACTATCATTTACACAACCGGCAACGTAAACCAGAAAGCAGCCCCATCGGTAACGGTCGTATCGAGCCCGATCCGGCCATGCATGCTTTGAATAAACTCACTCGAAATAGCCAAACCAAGCCCCGTACCACTGGCCTGCCCGTTGGAACCCGGCGCGCGGAAATAGCGGTCAAAAATCCGGTCGCGGTGCTCTGGCCGAATACCAGCTCCGTAGTCGCGCACCCGAAATTCAATACCCTGTTTAACCGGCTTAGCCGATACCTCAATCCGGCTCTCGTCTGGCGAGTGCCGTACCGCGTTCGACAGAAAATTGATCAGCACCCACGACGCTTTATCAGGATCGGTACGTACCTGAGGCAACCCGGCAGGCAGGTCGGTATGCAGGCTTATGGCACGCTGGTCGGCGGCCACCCGAAGCGCGTTGACGGCATACCCGACAATATCGCCCGCGTCTACAGGCTGTATGTTCAACTGAATCTGGCCCGACTCCACCTGCGCCATATTCAGCAGTTCGCCCGTAATGGCCAGCAATCGGTCGGCGTCGGCCCGCAGGTCAGTCAGCAGGTCTTTCTGTTCGTCGTTGAGGCTACCGATACGCTGGTCGTCGAGGAGCTTCAGGCTCATTTTTATGCTTGATATGGGCGTTTTCAACTCATGCGAGACCGTAGCGATGAAGTTTGTTTTGGCCAGATCAAGCTCTTTATACGACGTCACGTTTTTCAGCACAATCACGTACCCGGCCCGCACGGCCTGTTCGTCGCCGGTGCGCGTAATATCGACGGGCTGGGTTTGGCGGGTAAAATAGCTTTCCTTATCACCATCATAAATTTTCAGCAAACTGGCCTCCCCGGTTGCGCCAGCTCCTTCCGGTGTGGACGGAGTACGTTGCAGCGGCGGCATCACGTCCTGAATCAGCGTGCGCATCAGGTCGTTGGTGGCGGCAATATCGGGGGCATATTTTCCCAGCAGATCCGACTCGGTCAGGCTCAGCAAGCGGCTGGCAGCCTGATTTACGAATAGGATATACCGGTTCTGATCTAATCCGATGATGCCGTCAGACATGACCTGAATCAGCGTATCGATGCGCTTTTTCTCAAACAGGATCCGCGCCAAGTTCGAGTGTTCATACTCGTCGAGTTTCTCGGCCATGCGGTTGAACGACCGGGCCAGTTCCCCAAACTCGTCGCTGGAATTGACATGCAGACGCTCTTCAAAATTACGGTTGGTCACCTGTTTTATTCCTTGCGTGAGTTCGCGCAGGGGCCGGGCCACGTAGACAGGAAAATTAATAGTGAACGACAGAACAATCAGGAAGCAGGTGGTGCCAATGACGGCCAGCCAGATCAGGGCATCTTTGGCGGTTTGCTTGGCTACCTCATTTTTGCGCACAATAGCCTGTCGATTGATCTCGTCAAGTTGAAACAGGGCCTGATGCATTCGTCTGATCGTAACGGAGTCGGTTGCGCCACGCCGAAGTCGCTCAAATTCACGCCGCAGGTTACCCGTTACCTCCGCCTCACCGGCCTCCGTAAAATTGGCTTCCTGCTTTTTCAGGTTTCGCTCAAAATCCCCTATCGACTCGTTATCCGTCAGGTCGGCCAGTGCTTTTTGCATATGACTGGTGTACTCGAGCGAAATGTAGTTATCCTGAAGAATAGCCTGCGAGTCGTTGGCCAGTTGGTTAAGGTAATACGCGCCCAGCCCACCCAGCAGCAGAATAATGGCAAATAAAAATGCCATGCCGAGCGCTATTTTGGATTGAAGGTTCATAGAGAAATTGAGTTTACTGTTCACCGTCTTCCGGTGCGTTGTCGAACAGGTAATTCAGGATGTAGCAGCCTAACAGCAGACTACACACAGCAGACTTTGTTAAGACAGAATCACCAGGTCGACGTCGGAGTCAGAGAGTTTGTTGAGCAGGCGATTAAATGCGTTGGTGCGCAGGATGATCTGAATCAGACTCAGGTGCGGTTTGCCGATACAAACCGTTGTCACCTTGCGTGTGTCAACTTCCTGCATGATGCAATCTACGATGTTCCGTCCCTTCGCCTGAATAACCTCTGCGCCCAGTTCGGTAGCCAGTTTCAGGTTATTGATCAGATGCCGCTGCAGGTCAAGTCTGATTCGGTCGGGACTTTCCTCCGGCGTTTGCACGTACAGCACATACCAGCGCGAATTGTAGTAGCTAGCCAGGCGGGCTGTTTTCCGAATCACCCGCCGCGCAATATCCGGGTTGCTACTGATCGACGCCATAAACCGCTCGTGCCGTCCATTTCCTGCTAATGGCAAGGCCTGATCCACCTTACGTTCGACCTGACCGGCCACTTCTTTGAGCGCTAACTCACGCAGTTGCAAGATTTTGTCGGGCCGAAAGAAATTGGTCAGCGCCATCTGCACTTTCGACGGATCATAAATTTTCCCTTCCTCGAGTCGCGCAATGAGTTCGTCGGCGGTCAGGTCGATGTTTACCACCTCGTCGGCAATCTGCAACACCCGGTCGGGCACGCGCTCGGTTACGTCGATGCCCGTGATCAGGCGTACGTCGTCGTAGAGGCTTTCGATATGCTGAATATTGACCGCCGAGATGACGTTGATGCCTACGTCGAGCAAGTCAAGCACATCCTGCCACCGTTTTTCGTTTTTCGAACCGGGAATGTTCGTATGCGCCAGTTCATCCACGATTACCAGTTCGGGGTGGCAGTTGATGATCGCCTGCACGTCCATTTCCTCGAGCTGACGGCCCTTGTAAAACAGCGTGCGCCGGGGAATAGCCGGCAGACCTCCTACCAGCGCCTCAGTTTCGGCCCGTCGATGGGTTTCAATGAACCCGATCTTCACGTCGACGCCATTGCGTAGCAGGCTGTGTGCTTCCTGTAACATCCGGTATGTCTTGCCCACACCCGCGCTCATACCGATGTACACCTTGAACTTCCCCCGCCTCGATTCGCGAATAAGGGTCAGAAATCGCTCGGCCGGTTCGCCGTTGTGGTGTTGATCATTTACAGTCATAAAGCAGCTATAGACACGAAGCTTCCCGGAGAAACCCCGTGTTACCCATCTATTAAAACGAAATGGCCAAACTCGTCGTCAACGCAGCATTCGTACGGCTTGCGCCTGCCCTGCCCTCGAAAATAGGGGCTTTGCTGTCGTACACCTTCCCCTCGATACGCAGTAGAGCCGATCCCGCGCCCTGATTCGACAGAATGGCGTAATCGTAGCCCAGCGAATACCCCGTTGTTTTGAAACCGGGCAACGTACCTGTACTGATGAGTACGTTGTTGGGGTCATCGTAATATTCTACGCGCCCATTCACATAGCTCCGATCCGACGTTTTGTACCGGGCAATGACCACGGGCGAATACCAGATGTAGCTACCGCCCCCATCGATCCGCACAGCAGACCCGGTACGAACAACCGGCTTTCGATCGGCACCAAAATCAAAGCCCACTATCACGCCAAAGCGCCCCTGCGACGGTCCGCCGCCCGGATTAATGATGGCGTAGAAGTTATTGAAGAATCGGCTCTGTTTCAGCGAGTCGGGACGGTCACTGCCCAGGAAGCTGCTCCAGTTGAGTGTTAGGGTCGACGATGGCCGGAATTGCACCTGGGTACTGATCGACGGGCCACTGTAGCCATCAAGTTTTTTGATCCGCTGCCACCCGTTAAGTACAGACCCCAGCAACGTCCATTTCCCATTACCGGTGTTGTACGTCACTTTGGCCCCCGCCAGGTAGTAGGGCGAATTCTCGGCCATGATACTCCGGGTCAGGGTCCAGCAATCTTTCGAGATGGCACTTTCAAAACCGATGTGCGACGAAAAAATGCCTGCGTCGAGCCACAGATCGTGCTTTTTCGCCAGCTTCACCCCGGCGTTGGCTTCGAAGAGGTGCTGCACCAGTGTCTGTTCAACAGCGTAATTGTATTGGGCATAGTTGCCCGCCTGCAATGCCAGATTCCCTCGGATTCGCTCAGCCGCATAAGCCGCTTTGATAAAAGCCAGGTTGATGTTTACTTCCCGATTACGCCGGTGGTTGTACACAAATCCGGGGCGTTCCTGCGCGGTTTTCGGGGCCGTAAAGTCATGCGCGTAGTAAGCTTCAACGTACCCAGATACGGTCAGGCCCGCCACGGGCACTGTCTGAGCTACTGCGGGGGCCCGCGTGGTGTCAATCGCCTGAGCATGTACGGTTGAGGCTGACATGCCCCACCCCAGGTACGTTACCGCCAGCAATAAGGTCTTAAATACTGTTTTCATTCCTGTTAAGATTGGCGAGCCACAAGGTGCTCTCTTGCCGTTGGCTGAAGCCAGCAGATTTAATTCCGTTTATCCAGCGCCACATTCAGCGCCAGTACATTAACCGTAGACGGCCCAAACAAACCCAGCAACGGCCCCTGCGTATGTTCATCGATCAGTTGCTCTAATCGGTCGACCGACAAGCCGCGTAGCTTCGCAACACGACGTACCTGAATTTTCGCAGCGGCCGGCGATAAATCAGGGTCAAGCCCCGAACCCGACGCCGTCACCAGTTCAGCCGGTATGTCGGCCTTCTGCACACCCGGATTGTGCACCAGAAACGTATCGATCCGAGCCTGCACTGTTTTCAGATAATCCGGGTTCGAGGGTCCTTTGTTCGACCCGGCCGAACCAGCCGCGTTATAATCGACCGCCGATGGGCGTGACTTAAAATAACGGTCTTCCGTAAACTGCTGCCCAATTCGGGCGTAACCGACAACCTTACCGTTTACGGTGACCGTTTCGCCAGCCCCGCCGCCCGGAGCCAGTTTAGCGATGCCTGCCACCACAAGCGGATATATGACAGAGGTCAGGATAAGCATAGCCACCGTTAACCGAATGGCTGGAGAGATGTGATTTTTCATGTTTTTGTTGGTTTACCCCCCCAGCGGCGGCCCCTCCCGGAATGCCGCTGCGGGTAGGGTGATTGTCTAGACAAATAGCCCCACAACTAAATCGAGTAGTTTGATGCCGATGAAGGGCGCTACCAAGCCGCCGAAACCATAGATAAACAGGTTGCGACGCAGCAGGGCTGAGGCACCGATCGGCTTGTATTCGACCCCACGAAGGGCCAGCGGAATCAGCATTGGAATGATGATCGCGTTGAAGATTACGGCCGACAATATGGCTGACTCAGGGCTGTGCAGCTTCATCACGTTGATGGCCTGCAGGGCCGGAATGCTACCCACAAACAGCGCGGGGACAATGGCGAAATACTTGGCGACGTCGTTGGCAATGGAAAAGGTGGTCAACGTACCCCGCGTAATGAGGAGTTGCTTGCCAATTTCTACCACTTCGATCAGCTTGGTCGGATCATTATCCAGGTCGACCATGTTGCCGGCTTCCTTGGCCGCCTGCGTGCCCGAGTTCATCGCCACCCCTACATCGGCCTGCGCCAGGGCGGGGGCATCGTTGGTCCCGTCGCCCATCATCGCCACCAGTTTCCCACCGGTTTGCTCCGTGCGGATATACTGCATCTTGTCTTCTGGTTTGGCCTCGGCAATAAAATCATCGACACCCGCCTTCTGGGCAATGAACCGGGCTGTCAGTGGGTTATCACCTGTGACCATCACCGTTTTCACGCCCATTTTGCGCAACCGATCGAAGCGTTCGGCGATACCGGGTTTGATGATATCCTGCAATTCCACGACGCCCATTACCTGTTCATTTTCCGTTACCACCAGCGGCGTACCGCCATTACCCGCAATCTCGTTGGCTTTCTGCTCCGTTTCTGACGGGAAAGCGTTCCCCGCCTTTGTTACGATGGTCCGAATCGAGTCAACAGCGCCTTTCCGAATCCGCAGCGAGCCACCATCCCGCGCGGCATCGGGCATGTCGATCCCCGACGAGCGCGTTTCGGCCGTGAATTTGATCATCGTTGATCCGGTCATGCTCAGGTTGCGCGTTACGTCGGTCCCGGCCAGTTCCACGATCGATTTGCCTTCGGGCGTTTCGTCGGCCAGCGAACTGAGCGCCGACGCCCGGACCATCTCGGCCTGGTTGATACCCGGCGCGGCGTAGAAATGGGTAGCTTTCCGGTTACCAATCGTAATCGTGCCCGTTTTGTCGAGCAACAGCACGTCAATATCGCCCGCCGTTTCAACCGCCCGCCCCGACTTGGCAATGACGTTGGCGCGCAGGGCGCGGTCCATTCCCGCAATACCAATGGCCGACAGCAGCCCGCCAATGGTCGTGGGGATCAGGCAGACGAACAGTGAGATCAGCGCAGCAATGGTAATGGGCGTGTTGGCGTAGTCGGCGAAGGGTTTCAGGGCTACACAAACGATGATAAAGATGAGCGTAAAGCCCGCCAGCAGGATTGTTAAGGCGATTTCGTTCGGCGTTTTCTGCCGCGACGCCCCCTCTACCAGCGCGATCATCTTATCGAGAAACGACTCGCCGGGCTGGGTAGTCACCCGCACGGTGATCTTGTCAGACAGCACCTTGGTACCACCCGTCACCGACGATTTATCACCGCCCGCTTCTCGAATCACCGGGGCCGATTCACCCGTAATGGCCGATTCGTCGATGGTGGCTAACCCTTCGATGATCTCTCCGTCGGCCGGAATGGTGTCGCCGGTTTCGCATAGGAACACATCTCCTTTCTGCAGTTGCGCCGACGAGATGACCGTAATTTTCTCCTCGCCCCCTGCTCCTTGCCCCCCGCCTATTTTCTTAGCGGGCGTTTCCTGCCGTGTTTTCCGAAGTGACTCTGCCTGGGCCTTGCCCCGCGCTTCGGCAATGGCCTCGGCGAAGTTGGCGAATAGCACCGTAAGCAGCAGAACGGCTGTAATCACGCTGTTGTAAGCCAGGGTACCCTGCGCTTTGTCGCCCGAAATGGCAATATAGATCGTCATAACCAGCATGATGACCGTACCGATTTCAACCATAAACATCACTGGATTCTTGACCAGAACCGCCGGATTCAGTTTGGTGAACGACTGTTTTATAGCCGCCCCTACCAGCTCAGACTGGAATAGGGCCGGGGAAGATTGCTTTGCCATTTTTGTGAAACCTCACCCCCGACCCCTCTCCTTCACAAGGAGAGGGGGGTGCTCGGCCCATTAATCGGAGTAAACGACTAGCGGAGCTTTACTCCCCTCTCCCAACGTGGGAGAGGGGCCGGGGGTGAGGGTTATTTAAGTGAGAAATACTCTGCCAATGGCCCCAGCGCGAGCGCAGGGAAAAAAGACAGGGCCGTGATAATGATGATGACGGCGAACGTCATCAGGCCGAATGTTGGCGTGTCGGTTGGCAACGTACCTGCACTTTCGGGCACGAACTTCTTGTCGGCCAGCAACCCAGCAATGGCAACGGGACCGATGATCGGAATGAACCGGCCAAAAAGCAGCACAAAGCCGGTGCTGACGTTCCAGAACACGTTGTTGTCGCCCAGCCCTTCGAAACCCGATCCGTTGTTGGCATTGGCCGACGTGAACTCGTACAGCATCTCCGTGAATCCATGATACCCCGGGCTGTTCAGCCAGGCCGACGGTTTCACCGTCCAGTCAGCATTCGGGTAGTTGACCGTGATCCAGGCGGCAATTGCTACCCCTCCTTTTACCATCAATGTACTAAGCAGGGCCACCATCGACGCAATCTTGATCTCCCGCGCCTCTACTTTCCGCCCGAATAACTCCGGCGTACGGCCCACCATCAGCCCCGAAATAAAGACGGCGATGATCAGGTAATAATAGTAGTTCAGGAAGCCAACACCGCAACCGCCGTAGAAGGCGTTGGTCATCATACCCAGCAGTTGCATTGCCCCCGACAAGGCCATCGACGAATCATGCATGGAGTTGACCGACCCCGTTGAGATAACCGTGGTCGCAATGCTCCAGTAGGCCGACGATAAAGGGCCAAACCGGACTTCTTTGCCTTCCATCGCTCCCGTTGGCTGCGTCACGCCGAGTTGCGCAATAGCCGGATTACCGTGTAACTCGGTCACAAGCGTCGGGATGAGCAAGAGTAAAAAGCCGCTGGTCATCACACCGAACACGATCCAGGAAAACCGCTTCCGGTTGATCATATAACCCAGCGCGAAAAGCATGATAATGGGCAACATCACCTGCGCGATCAACTCGACCATGTTTGTCAGGTAGTTCGGATTCTCGAGCGGGTGCGCCGAGTTAGCCCCAAAATACCCACCGCCGTTGGTACCCAGGTGCTTAATGGCGATCAGCCCCGCCGCTGGTCCGCGCGACACGTTGACTGTGTCGCCCTGCAGCGAGATGAACTGATCTTTCCCGTCAAAACTGGCGGGCGTGCCGTTGAACGCTAGAATCGTGGCGACCACCAGCGCGCCCGGCAACAACACACGCGTGATCGCTTTGGTGAAGTACACGTAGAAATTGCCCGATAGATTCGTTTTTTCGGGTAAAAACGCCCGTACCACCAGCACCAGGGCGGCAATACCCGTAGCGGCCGACACAAACATCAGGAAGTTGATCACCCCAAGTTGCGTCAGGTACGTTAGCCCCGATTCACCCGAGTAGTGCTGTAAATCGCAGTTGACCATGAAGCTGATCGCCGTGTTGAAGGCCAGGTCCGGGGTCATCGACGGGTTACCGTCGGGGTTGAGCGGTAGCCCCGCCTGCGCCAGCAGCATACCAAAGGCGTAAACGAACCAAACAGCATTGATGGTCAACAAAGCCGTCAGGTTCTCTTTCCAGCCCATGTCTTTCGAGGCGTCGACACCCCCGATGCGGAGGATTAGGCGCTCGACCGGAGCCATAAAATCGAGGGCGTTGGGCTCACCCCTGAAAATCCGGCCAACCAGCTTTCCAAGCGGAATCGCCAGCAGCAGGGTAATCAGGTACGTGGCCAGAACGCCCACTAATTCGGTATTCATAAGTTGATTGTTAGTGATGGTCCGTATGCTGCACGGTCATCGGGGAGTCATTCCATAGTATTGATTGCCCAGGACAACTGACGGTGAAGGCCGGCGCAGCATACGGACAGCCGATTATTAGAACTTCTCCGGCCGAATCAGCACATACAGCATGTAGATGAAGGCCAGCAGGGAGGTGATAAACAGGATTGTGAGCATGATTAGACCTTTTCAAACCAGTCGATGGCTTTGTAGAAGATGGCGAAGCAGAGGAACGCCGAAAGAAGCAGAAGCAGTAATGTGCCCATGAGGACGGTTGGTTAGTTTGATTTCGGTCAGGCTATGCCAAAAAGTGGCCCAACTAAACCAACAAGCTTTACACACAATCACAACCAATTGCCAATCAACTTCTTGCAAATAGCCGTGCCAATTGTCGGCAGGCTTTATTTGCGCTCTTTTTTCCATTTTGGAAAGGCGGCTTTACCATTTTGAAAAAAATCAGTGCCAAAATCCGTAAATCGCGGTTATTCACGCGTTGGCACGATATTCGGGTAAACGTTACTGATGCCTATGAATCCCTCACCTGAGTATTGGTCTATTTAAAGGGAGCATACCAGCAACACCAACGTACCCAACCCAAACAAACACCCCCTTGAGTTCACACGCTTCTCGTAACATCGACAAAATGACGGCGGCTGGCCTGCTGGTCGCTGTCGGCATCGTTTTTGGCGACATTGGTACCTCGCCGCTATATACCTACCGTGCTATTATTGAAGACCGCATTGTCGACGAAACCCTGGCGCTGGGTGGCGTATCGGCCATTTTCTGGACGCTCACCTTTCAGACTACACTTAAATACGTGCTGCTCACCCTGCGAGCCGACAACAACGGGGAGGGCGGCATCTTTTCGCTTTATACGCTCATCCGGCGGTATGCAAAATGGCTGCTGTTCCCGGCCATTGCGGGCGGTAGTTTCCTGATTGCCGACAGTATCATCACGCCGCCTATCTCGGTGTCGTCGGCCATCGAAGGGCTATTGCCGCTCTACCCTGATCTGCCCACGGTACCCATTGTGCTGACTATCATCTTTTTGCTCTTTGCAGCGCAACAGGCGGGCACCGATAAGCTGGGCAAAGCCTTTGGCCCCATTATGTCTATCTGGTTTACCATGATTGGCCTGATGGGAGCCCTTCAACTGGCAAAGAACCCCGGCGTTGTTCGGTCGCTAAACCCCGTTTACGCCTACGACATGATCGTGAACTACCCCGACGGCTTCTGGCTGCTGGGCGGCGTTTTCCTTTGCTCAACCGGGGCCGAAGCGCTCTATTCCGACATGGGCCACGTGGGGCGGCGCAATGTGCAGGTGTCGTGGTTTTACGTCAAAATCTGCCTTATCCTCTGTTACCTGGGTCAGGCGGCGTGGCTGCTCGACCATATGGGCAAACCGCTGGGTACGTTGAACTCGTTCTTTGGGCTGGTACCCGACTGGTTCATGCTGCCCAGCATCGGTATTGCCACACTGGCGACCATCATTGCGTCGCAGGCGCTCATCAGCGGCACCTTTACGCTCGTATCCGAGGCCTTCCGGCTGACGTTGCTGCCCAAAATGCGGATCGTTTTTCCCTCCAACGCGCGCGGGCAGGTCTACATTCCGGCGTTCAACTGGCTGCTGATGGCGGGCTGTTTCGTGGTCGTACTTTACTTCCGCGAGTCGAAAAATATGGAGGCGGCGTTCGGCCTGTCGGTAAACCTGACCATGCTGACTACGACCGTGCTACTGGGCATGTACCTCTATGCTAAAAAGCGGATCAATGGCCTGATCGTGTTGGGCTTATTGCTCATCTATTTCTTCATCGAAGGTGGCTTCCTGATTGCCAACCTGCGGAAATTCACGCATGGCGGTTGGGTATCGCTCCTGCTGGGGTCGATCATGCTAACGGTAATGCTGGTCTGGCACAATGGCAGCCGCATCAAACGGCGTCTCACTCAGTTCGTCAGCCTGCGCGATCACCTGCCCATGCTGCGGCAACTGAGCAACGACACCGACGTACCTAAATACGCCACCAACCTGGTCTACCTGACCGCCTCACCACAACATCAGCTCGTAGAAGAGCACATTCTCGACTCCATTCTGGAAGGCATGCCCAAACGCGCCGACCTGTACTGGCTCATCCACATCGAACTGGTCGACGATCCATTTACAACCGAGTATGTGGTGGATACTCTGGAGCCGGAAGATGTTATCCGCATCACCTTCAAATTGGGTTTCCGGGTACAGCCGCGCATCAACTTGCTATTCCGAAAGGTGGTAGAAGAAATGGTGCGCTGCCACGAGATCACGATCAAGCCCAAGTACCGACCGCTGAAACCGAACCCCAACGCAATTGGCGATTTCCGGTTCATCGTCATCAACCGGTTCCTCTCCTACGAAAACGAATTGAGCCTGCTCGAAACGTTCATCATGAACGGCTATTTCGCCCTGAAACGCCTTAGCCTCGCCGACGAAAGCGCCTACGGCCTCGACAGCCAGAATGTAGCCACCGAACAAATCCCGCTGGTCGTCAACCCCGCCAACCCCATCCGCCTACGCCGCGTAAAAAACAAAGGTGATGTCGATGACATATCAACTATAAAGTAATAATAATTCCCTATTATGATTCAATTTTTTTATCCAGCCTGTAAGGTCATTGACCTTCAATATACGCAAGAGAAAAGAACTTGCTCAGTGCAATTCGTAATGGCTCTAAAATTATCTTGTATTCTCACTTTATCTGATAAACTAATTTCTTTTTTGCACTCTTCCAATGCAAAGCTTCTGTTTCACTGATAGTTAAAGTAAAATTTTCTGCATTTTTTCTATATCAAAGAAATAAGCACATGGATCAAGCCACCAAACTACTTGTTTTGATTCATTGTCTTATAAATTCATTACTATATCATAAATTTCTTCAGTAGGCTCGTTCAAAACATCTGATGCACAAAGCCTAATTAAAATTCTCGATATTGAATTTCAACAGGCAACCAGCCATGTTCTGGAATAACAAAATTCAAAGTTAATCTGTCCATATCCTTACTGTACCGTTTTGTATCACATAAATACAATCATATGATACATATTTTTTATGTAATTTTCTAGCTAAAATTCAGTAAAGCCATTCAGCTTTTCAGCACTTATACTTCAGATTGAATTAGAGTAACCATCAATCAACTACATTTTTACTCAATCCCTTGGTCGTTCAATTCCTCACCAGATTCAGTATCATCGTCTTCATCATAGGCGCCTATCCAAGTCATCACTTTATTAGACTTGCGATAGTCGCTGTAGCTATACATATCGACTAAAGTAGCTAGTAAGTTATACCCTCCGAACCAAATATGGAACTTCGGATTTCGTTTAGCTCGCTCAATTAATCTATTTGTGTCAATTTGCTTACGAATTGAATCATCAAGCAAATCTAAAGGCATTTTGGCAAACTTCTGCAAGTTTGTTTCATAAGGACTAAAGTCAAGAGCAAATTTCTTGATTTGGTTCTTATCCATTGAGGCTACAATTTTATCTAAAGAAGCATTACAATTTTGAACGTTATGTACAAAGCTATTACGCCATTCGGATAACGCAGAGATGTATCTTCTATAAGTATCACCCAATAATTCAAGTTCTTTTATAAATGCAATTTTTCCAGATGATTTATTACTTAGTTCTAGCCGAGAAATAATAATTTTCAGGACTGGCTCATCAAAATGATGAAGCAACAAATCAGTGCATGAGGCTTCGATTAAGGCATGTAATTTGATTACAAAAGACCAATCATCTTCCTCCAGTAATCTTTTGAAGAAATCTGATGATAGACCTAGCTTCTCCTGCAAGACCTGTATCCCACTATCCACTAAAAAATCTTCTGGTAACATGTTTTGATAAATTACATATAATTCCAAAATCAAAGAAATCTATCTTCTAAATATGATTAAAAATAACGTCTTGTGGAACCTTCACTTATCAATCTCACAACATTGACTTTTGTTTAAGGATCACTCAAGCTGATGTCCAAAAGCGTGGGTAGGGTTATTGAACGCCGATTTAATTGAGAATGTATTTTTCGATCGAACGCAAGTAAGCTTTAGCTTTCCGTTATATGAAAAAGGGAAGCGATGAATCGCCAAATCGATAGTTGAGGTTTTAGGGTTCTTACAAGTCAGTCTGATGCTTTACTACTCTCAGCCCCATATATAATTCATCTCGGTAAGGATGATTGGCTTGCCATCGGTGATTAGGATGGTGTCTTCGTGTTGTACTTTGAAACCACCTTTGTTGCCCACCATAGTCCAGCCGTCCTGTAGCGTTTCCGCGTAGGTCGACGTCGTGGAGATGAAGGTTTCAATGGGCCACTGCCCAGTTTTACGTTATTGGCATGTTTTCCGTTTCGCTGAGCAATACGGTTGGTGTTTCATTTTTAACCAGATCGTAACTCTCAAATGTACGAATTGCGCATATGGAAAGACAATGGAAAACAGCTTATTGATTAATCGTGAAGCGATCACGTCCCTACGCTAGTTTCGTTATGCGACAAGCAGGTACGTGCTACACTGATCTCTCCCTGACTATACCGGTGAGTGAACCGGACGGGTTACTATCAATTCTTTTGGTAGCGGCTCAGAAAAGCAAGTAGCGAGCAAAGGAAGGCGGCGAGTGAACAGGCGGTTCGGACAAAATTCAGGGTGACCCACCTGGTTTCGAAAAGCTGTCGCTGGCTGCTAAGCGATTCTTTCGGTGCGCTAGTTAGGTCAAGGGCATCGAGTGCTTCGTTTATCGGAATGTTGCCGACTACCGTCACCAGAAAAACGCCGACGCCATAGACGATCGTTGCAGCCAGCAACAGCCAGAACGCTGTTGTTCCGGATTGAGTCGTATGGGTGAGGTACGTGGCAAGCGGTAACGCGAGTAAAGCGCCAAAAAATGCCGTAAAAAAGGCAGGATTCTGAATAGCCCGATTGATCGACTGCATCGTGGACAGATATTGATGATCGTCCAGCTGACTTAAGGCGGGCATAACAGAAAACGAATACGCAAAGAACAGGCCCGCCATCAGCCCAACACATACAGTGGCAAAAAGTAGCGTGATAGTTGAGCCGGTCATAGGCATCTGGTTTAGGCAGAAAGTTAATCCGACCGTTTGTAAATAAACTCCTCAATATCGGCCTGCCGCGCATTTGCGAATCCCTTGTCGGTTCCAACTTGCACGAAGCCGCATTTCTCCAACACCCGCTGCGAGCCATAATTATCGAAAGCCACACATCCATATATGGGTCTGGCTGGCTCAATAGCCAACAGGTCAGTCAGGGCACTTGTGGCGATTCCCTGACCCCAGAAAGAGCGATCAATCCAGTACGTGATGCCGGCCTCATCGTCCATCACAAATTTCGCAATGCTGCCCACGATTACATCGCCCACTCGTATAGTCCGCATATTAATGGTTGGGTCAGTCAGATGCCTTGTGTACTTGTCGATATAAGCGGCCTTGTCGGTGGGATCTTTAGCGGTGAACGCCGCCAGATGATTGGCTTCGCTGTCGAGCTGGAAGTGGAAGAATGCCTCTAGATCTTCTTTCACTGTTTCCGTCAATGTAATAGACCTGTTTACCATCCGTCTGAAATCTTATACCGTTTTACCCTCTCAAAGGCTAACTGTCAAGCAAGGCGAGCGCCTGGGATTTCGGGCGGCTGGCGTAGGGAAAGATGCGCCTGCATTTAGGACTACGGTTCCCAAACAGCCTGCTACTTATCAGACGATTATTGACAGCGTCGAATTACGGATCAAACCTTCACCAAGCCACGGAACCCTCGGGCGGCGTAGTACGATTGAGCACCGTTGTGATACACGAAGACCTGACCGTAGCGGAAATCGGCGAACAGGGCACCACCCAGCTTTCTGATCGCGGCCGGTGTCTTCAGCCAACTCGACGTTTTCGCGTCGAACGTACCTAGCCGTTGCAAGTCCCGGTATTGGGCTTCATCCAACAGGTCGATAGCCATGTTATCGGCCATGTCCACCGCGTTATGTTCGGGTCGGTTGTCTTTTCTTGATTCTAGTCCGTCCAGGTCGTAACAACAGCTTCGGCGACCTTGCGGGCTTTCGGCCGAACAGTCGCAAAACAAATACTCGCCCGTCTGTTCGTCGTGGCCGATCACATCCGGTTCACCACCGGTTCGTTCCATGTCGTAGAGCGAGGCTAATTTGTCGGGATTCGCCGTCAGCTTCGCCTGTATTGGTGCCCAGTCCAGCCCTTCGTGGCGGCTTCCGTTTTTCTCAAAACGTGTCTGTAGGGTATCGAGTAACTCGTTGCGTTGGTCGGCAGATAACGCCTTTATTGTAAGCATAGGCCAGGTCGTGGTTGTTAGCGTCGTAAAATCGTTTCCATCTTCCGCCCTTTCGCCAGTTCATCTACCAGCTTATCCAGATACCGTACCTGCTGCGTTAAAGGATTGGCTATGTCTTCGATCCGATTGCCGCAGATTAAGCCGGTAATGAGGTGGGCATTGGGATGTATAGCCGCTTGCTGAAAAAACGTGTCGAAAGTCGATTTTGCGTCGATATGCCGTTGCAACGCCTTGTCATCATAGCCCGTAAGCCACTGAATGACTTGGTGCAGTTCTGCCTTCGTCCGTGCTTTCTTCTCCACTTTTGCCACATAATGGGGATAAACAGACGCAAACGTCATGGTGGCAATGCGTTCGTCCTGGCTGCTTGTCGTTTTCATGCCTTCTAGTCTTGCCTGGCCAGATTACTTAGTCCCAAATGTTATTCATCGCCGTAAGTATGATTGGCTTGCCGTCGGTAACGACAATCGTATGCTCGTGTTGCGCCATGAAACCGCCTTTGTTACCCACCATAGTCCAGCCGTCCTCCAATGTTTCGGCATAGGTTGATCTCGTTGAAATAAAAGTCTCTACCGCCACGACCGAGTTTTTCTTAAATCGACCCAGATTCGATCGATCTCTGAAATTGGCGATCTCAGCCGGCTCTTCATGCAGGCTTCGGCCTACCCCGTGGCCCGTCAGGTTTTTAATGACCCTATACCCTCTTTTCTTTGCTTCCGCCTCAATTAAAGCACCAATATCGGCGATACGAACCCCGCCTTTTATGGCGTGAATGGCCCTGTACAAAATCTGTTTCGATGCCTCGATTAACTTCTGATGCTGGTGCACATCTGTTCCAAGCACAAAGGAGCCTCCATTATCTGACCAGAAGCCATTCAACTCCGCCGAAACATCGATATTGATCAGGTCGCCCTCGTTGAGAACACGCTGGTCAGACGGGATGCCGTGACAGAATTCGTTGTTTACACTGATGCACGTCCAGCCCGGGAAGCCGTAGGTCAGGTAAGGAGCTGACTTGGCCCCTACCTCATTCAGGAGTTTTCCGCCATACTCATCCAGTTCCTTAGTCGTCATGCCTGGTTTGGCATAGTTCCTCATTTCTCTCAGCGTGTAGGCAACGGCTTCACTTGCCTGTTGCATGCCGATCAGTTCCGCCTCTCTGGTTATTGACATCGTTGTTTTTCCGTACGTTGTTTTATGCCATTCCTGACATAGTAGCTATGAAATAGTTTGACGCATAAACGCCCAATAGAATGAGTAACACATCCTGTGGCTTTTCTTCGTACGTGATCGTGTAATTGTAGTGCCACTTACGCCAATCAAATGTTGGGTCATAGAGTACCAGCTTTTCCTGCTCTTTATTCTCAATGATAAATTTGTTGTAGAACGTACCCATTGCTTTTAACACAAACTCTTGGCCATCCTGAAACGCGATAACAATCTGGCCACGCCAGTTCATTTGCAGGTTGGCTATGTCCAATCCGGCTTTTGTCACGGTAAGGGTAGTACCAAACAGACCAACCGACTTGATTTCGTAGACGTCAGACGTACCCAGCTTCATCTCGGCACTGAACGAGAAAAAACCCTTGTAGATCAGCTCACCTACCTGTTTTCCATTATCCACCAGTTGAAAGGTTTTCTGGTCTGTTGACGTCGCTTCCATTTTATGTCTGTTTTGCAAGGGTTTGGGGTGACTGAAATCAGGGGATCAACGACTGGTCTCGGCAGAGTAGCCGAGCCCATCCTTCGCCAATATACCAGATTAAGACGGGTCTGCGTACGGGCTACCCATCAAGCCCGTATTCCTGGATTTTTCGGTAAAGGGTCGTCAGGCCAATGCCGAGGAGACGGGCGGCTTCGGGTTTCTGTCCACTGGTATGGCGTAGTACGTAACGGATGTGCTGCTTTTCGACGGTAGCCAGATCGAACGTACCTGTGGCCGATACGCCGCCCGTTTGCAGGTCGAAGGGTAAGGTGTCGGGCACCAGTTCAGTCGACCCGTCGTCGCGCATATCGGACAAGATCACGGCGCGCTCGATCACATTTTTTAATTCCCGGATATTCCCCTTCCAGGCATGTTGCTGGAGCTTCTGCACGAAAGCAGGACTGAGCTGTACGTCACGTTTGCCGATCTTCACTCCTACCTGCCGGGCAAATTGGGCGGCCAGTTCGGCAATGTCCTGCGGGCGGTCGCGGAGGGGTGGCAGTTCGATGGTGAATACCGACAGGCGGTAGTACAGATCGAGGCGGAAATGACCAGCGCTCGCCTCCTGCTCCAGACTCCGGTTGGTAGCGGCAATGACCCGCACATCGGTTTTAGTCGGTTTGGTATCGCCCACGCGCAGAAATTCGTGGGTCTCCAGCACGCGCAGCAGTTTGGCCTGTAGGTCGAGCGGCATTTCGCCAATCTCATCCAGAAAAATAGTGCCTTTATGGGCTTCGGCAAACAGCCCCTTCTGATCGCGACTGGCTCCGGTAAAGGCCCCGGCGCGGTGGCCAAACAGCTCACTTTCCAGAATATCCTTGCCCAGCGCCCCGCAGTTGATAGCCACGAACGTACCTGACCGGCGCGGACTGGCCCCGTGAATGGCCTGCGCAAATACCTCCTTGCCAGTGCCGGTTTCGCCCGTCAGCAGCACAGTGGTGTCGGTCGTCGCCACGCGCTGTGCCAGCGAAATGGCCTGTCTGATGGCAGTAGACGTACCCACGATCTTTGCAAAATCGGTCCGTTCGTTGATCTGCGCTTCCAGCCGACGTACCCGGAACTGCAACTGCGCTTTCTCTACCGCCCGACTCACCAGCGGAATGATTCGGTCGTTATCGTCGCCTTTGGTGATGTAATCGAAGGCGCCGTTTTTAATGGCCGTTACCCCGTCGGCGATGGTACCGTAGGCGGTCAGCACAATGATTTCGGTGGCGGGGTATAGCTGCTTGATCTGTGCCGTGAGCTCAATGCCGTTTTTATCGGGCAGTTTCACGTCGCTGAGCACCAGATGTACCTCTTCCCGCTCCAGCGTTTTCAGGCCGGTGCGGGCGTTTTCAGCCTCCAGCACGGTGTAGCCTTCGAGGCTCAGAATCCGGGCCAGCAAGCCACGAAGCCGGGCTTCGTCGTCAATTATCAGGAGTGTAGCAGGCAAAGGAAGAGCACGTTGATTTACCTGTAAAAGTACAGCG
Source organism: Fibrivirga algicola (assembly GCF_011742925.1). Classification (GTDB taxonomy): domain Bacteria; phylum Bacteroidota; class Bacteroidia; order Cytophagales; family Spirosomataceae; genus Fibrella; species Fibrella algicola. The sequence goes on along the minus strand of NZ_WAEL01000001.1, from coordinate 46,476 downwards.
TTTTCAGCATGTGAGGCCGGAGATTTCGGCGAGCGAGTCGGTACCGGCATCAGTCCGGTTGACCCAAAAATTCAGTTACCGGAATCCCTGGCCTCACTTGGTAAAGACCTCTACAGCGCAGCCATGCCGCCGTCGACGGTGTATTGGCCACCGGTGATGAACGCGGACTCATCGGAGGCCAGAAACAGCACCAGGTTGATTACGTCTTCTTCCCTGGCGTAGCGTTTCAGCGGAATCGCGTCGGCAAACTGCTTCTGCGCGGCCGTTCCCTGACCCGGCGCGAAGCCTTCTTCCAGCGACCGCATCATCCGGTTATCGACCGGCGAGGGATGCACCGTGTTCACGCGGATATTGTGGGCGGCTCCTTCCAGGGCAGCTACTTTCATCAACCCCACAACGGCATGCTTGCTCGTCACGTAGGCCGATACGTTGGGGGTGCCCGACAGTCCGGCTACCGACGAGGTAATGATAATGCTGCCTCCACCATGCTCCTGCATTACCGGCATCACGTATTTCAGACCCAGCCAGGCCCCCATCACGTTTACGTCGAGCACTTTCCGAAACAGGTCTTCGGGGTACTCCGTCAAGGGCACTACTTTCCCTTCGATACCCGCGTTGTTGAAGAAGACATCGATACCGCCTAACTTCTCTTTAGCCGCCTGTACATACCCCTGCACGTCAGCGGCATTGGTCACGTCGGCCCGGTAGTAAAATACCCGTCCAACCAGCCGCTCAGTCGTTTCCTTAAGCCTGGCCTCGTCAAGATCGACCAGCAGCACGCTGGCGCCTTCAGTCAGAAACAGTTGGGCGGCCGCCGAGCCAATGCCGCCTGAGCCTCCTGTAATCACGATTCGTTTTCCCTGTAAGCGATTCATACCGATTGAGTTTGGTTGATAAGCTGGTAACTAAAAAACCACCCGAAGGTGGTTTTTATAGACTTAATTGCCTGGCGTGGTAGTAGTATCCTCCGCCTGCTTCGCACGTTTCCGGGCGATCGACCCATCCTGACCCGAGCCAATGGATGGCTTCTGCATCTTGTAGTTTCGATTGGCCACGTCCTCGTCCAGCCGGTGCGGAACGGTTACGCCACCAACCGGCTGCTGGAAGGGCAACTGGGTTTTGTAGTTTGCCGACCGGTTATCGCGGCGCGAGAGGCGCGACGGCGTTTCGACTGCTACCCCTTCTTTCTCTTCCCAACGACGGGCAGCGGCTGCTTTGTTGGGGTGTTTGTAGTTGTGGGTCGAGTAAGTATGATCTTTCCGCTGCCGCTCTTCCTCCTGCGCCTTAGTGGGCAGGCTATAGGCCAACAGGCAGAGGCCTATTAACAGTGTGGTTACCTTTTTCATGATTTCCTGTGGTTTTGTTGTCGACAAAAGTAAGCGGTCGTCTATATGGTCAAACACACCCACAAAGACCTCTGTTTCAGCGCCAGATTCGGCGCGTTTCTGTCGTTCGGCCAATAGAATTTGTACCAGAAAAATGTTTGGTAGCAGGAAGCAGTAACTACCCGATTGTTACCCAACTGGCCATTTCGCCAAATAATATTTGCTTATTAGAATTCGATTGGAATTTAATTGACTCGGCCCTGCCAGTCTGGGTACGTTGGCCACCGGGCCAGTTTGCAGGACAGACACCCCATCCATGCCGGGGCTCGTTCACCTGCTCAGTCACGCAGCAGACCGGGTGGCTGTACCTAGCCTTTTCCCCTCCGGGCTAATTCCCCTAACGCCCGGGTGATGTACCCGCTATCGCCACTGAAAAGCTTTCGACTGGTACCGGATAAAGTCTGATTATTCTTCGTATACTATCAACTTGAGTATACCTTTAACATAGATTCCGCGCCAACCAGCCGATGTCGACAGATGCTTTAGATCCAAACGCTACCGACAGCCACTTATGGGACGACTTTCGACAAGGCGACCGGCAGGCGTTTGCCCTTTTGTATACGCGTTATGTAAGGGTGCTATACAATTACGGGTTCCATATGGCCGCTGATGCCGACCTGGTGCAGGATGCCATTCAGGAATTGTTTATTGACCTGTGGCGGCTTCGGGCCAACCTCTCGGCTACTACGTCTGTCAAATTTTACCTGTACCGGTCGCTTCGCCGGCGCATTCACGAAAGCATCGAATCGGGTCAGCACACAATAGCTGTCAGCGAGTTTGTCACGGCATCATCGCTGTTTCTGACGCCTTCACACGAAACCGATTACATCCTAGAGGAACAACAGGGCCTTGATCTGCATCGGCTTCAACAGGTGCTTCCTCAGCTCCCGCCCCGCCAGTACGAGGCCATCCGGCTCCGCTTTTTCGACAATTTTTCTTGGGATGAGATTTCGGCCATCATGCAGATGAATGAGCAGTCGGTGCGGAACCTCGTTCAACGGGCCATCAAAAAGCTACGCGAACTGTTCGGCCTGTTTATGGCTGCTGTGCTGTGGATGCTGATTAGTTGACACGGAGCCCTCCGTTGGTCGAAGCGGGCAGGGCTGCTCAGGAATAGCTACCTGCCACTTTACCCGGCCCACTTACATTATCCGGCGAAATTATTTCTCGTACTACTGAGTTAAAACTACTTTTTCTCCCTTTAGTACTATCAAATTGCCATCAGGGTGCTCCGGCTCCCCCAGCAGAATTTGATAGGAATGAACTACGCGCACTACGGACTTGACGATTTTTTGCTAGACAACGACTTTGTCGATTGGATCATGACCGGGAAAAATGACCTGTTTTGGCGTGATTTTTTACGCACCCATCCAGAGCAAGGCCCTGCAATCGATCGGGCGCGGACGATCATTCAGGCAACGGCTACATTACCCGTCGTTACGCCCACCGATGAGCAGGTTGGGCAGATGTGGCAAACCGTAGAGCAGTCCATTGAGCAATCGGCCGAAACGCCCGTCAAACCCTTACATACCCAACGTACCTGGCGCTACTGGGCGGCGGCGGCTTCGGTAGCTGTGTTGCTGTTGGTCGGCAGCCTGTGGTACACGAAACAGCGTTCGGCGACCCTAACGTATAGTCAACTGGTCGATCAATCGCCGCTGGCGTTACAGGAAGTTGTCAACACAGAATCGACTTCCAGATTGGTTCACCTGCCCGATGGCAGCACCATCCGGTTGGCCCCGGCCAGTCGCATCAGCTTTCCAAAAACGTTCAACAAGCTGGCTCGCCGGGAAGTGTACTTATCAGGAAAAGCTTTTTTCGAGGTTGTTCGTAAACCCGATCAGCCATTTTTGGTGTACGCCAATGAACTGGTGACTAAAGTGCTGGGCACCAGCTTCACAATTAACGCCCCCGAAAGCGACCGGCAGATCACGGTAGATGTACGCACGGGACGGGTGGCGGTGTTTGCGCATAACGACCCACAGCGTGCCGAAAAGCAAACAAGCCCCGTAGTTGGCGGACTGGTGGTGACGGCTAATCAACAGATCACGTTTACCCGCGACAATCAGCAGTTGGCCAAGTCGCTGGTCGATCAGCCGGCGTTGTTGCCAACGGTGCCACCAACGACTTCCTTCGAGTTTGACGAAACACCCGCGCCTGCCATTTTCAATGCGCTGGAAAAAGCTTACGGGGTAGAAATCGTCTACGACAATGAATTATTGAAAGCTTGTCGGCTGACGGCTTCGCTCACCAACGAGCCGCTGTTCGAGAAGATCCGCTTGCTCTGCCAGGGTCTGGATGCGACCTACGAAGTCATCGACACCCGGATTGTCATTTCAGCCAAAGGCTGTACCACTCCTTAACCCTTAACTCATCTGATCGCCTATGCCTGTACACCTGCCCTGACAACCAAAAAAAGGCCAGCTATGCGTCAACATAACCGACCTTCCTGATTACCTCCCGAACCGATTGCCATCGTTTATCGCCAGTCCCGGATGGAACTGGCACCTGGGAGTTTTTTGCCTTTCAATTAGTGAGCTAACCAAAGACAGTTTAAAACTATGAAAAAAACACTACGATACGATTCGTTCGTGGTCCAGCTTATGCGCATATCCATTTCCCAGCTATTGCTGATTATACTGGGGGGTAGTTTTGCTCTGGCACACAAGGGGAGTGCCCAGGAATTGCTTCACCAGCCCATCTCGATTCAGGTACGTGAACAAAGCCTGAAAAAGGTTTTTCAACTGATCGAGAAACAGGCAACCGTGAAGTTTCTGTACCGGGCCGACCTGATCCAGGACAGCCGGCCGGTAACCATGTCGGTAAAAGGGAAATCGCTGGATGACGTGCTGGAAACCATACTCCGACCCAACCAGCTCACCTACAATCTATCTGACCGTCAGATCATTCTGTCACGGATTAACAAGTCCGCCGATGCGCGCACCGAACCCAGCCCGCTGAAATCGGAACTGGTAGACCAGACGCTGACGGGTAAGGTAACTGATGAGAAGAACACGGGGCTGCCCGGTGTCAGCGTGATCATCAAAGGCTCGAACCGGGGCGCGACCACCGATGCCAACGGGCTTTTTAAGCTAACGATTCCTGATGGAAACGGTGTGATTCTGACGTTCTCATTTGTGGGCTACCAAAGTCAGGACGTACCTGTGGGCAACCAGACCAACCTCAATATCTCGATGGTACCCGACGTTAGTTCGCTCGACGAAGTCGTGGTGATCGGCTATGGTTCGGTGCGGAAAAAGGACCTGACGGGTTCGGTGGTTCAGCTCAAAAGTGAGCAGCTGAAAGAAGTGCCGACCGCCAACGTGCTCGAAGCCGCCCAGGGTAAAATTGCCGGGGCCGACATCACGCGGAGCAGCGGTCAGGCCGGGGCGCGGGTCAACATCTCGATTCGTGGTAACCGGTCGATCGGTGGTAACAACGCGCCGTTGATTATCGTAGACGGGGTGCAGTACGGCAACCTGGAAGATATCAACGCCAATGACATCGAAACGATGGACGTGCTGAAAGATGCCTCGTCGATCGCCATTTATGGATCGCGGGGTGCCAACGGCGTTATTCTGATTACGACAAAAAAAGGGAAAGCCGGTAAAGCCGACATTTCCTTCAACGCCTATTCGGGCATTTCGCAGGTAACCATGTACCCCAAGGCAATGGATATCAACGCCTTTCGGGATTTCAAGCGGGAAGCCTGGCGCGCAGCCGGTGTCTGGAAAAGCCCGGCCGACGACCCGGCTATTTTTACCAACGTAGCCGAGTACAATGCCCTGCAAAACAACATCTGGACCGACTATCAGGACGCGCTGATTCATAACGGACTACAGCAAAACTATCAGGTTGGCATCCGGTCAGGTACCGACCGCCTGAAATCGTACGTATCGGTCGACTATTTCAACGAGAAAGGCATTCTGAAACTCGATGAGATTTCGCGCTACACCGGTCGGCTCAACGTTGATTACACGATTAACGACTGGATGAAAATCGGCCTGCAAAGCCAGCTCACCTACTACAACCAGAGCGTGCGGCGCGACCCGCTGAACCAGGCCAACAAGATCAGTCCGCTGGGGTCGCTGTATGATGCCAATGGCAACTTCAACTACATCATGCTGGATGGGCAGACAGCCAACCCGCTATCCGATGAGCAGCCCAACGTATTCAAAAACAACGTACTCACAACGCGTATCCTGACCAACGGTTATCTGGAAGTTACACCGTTCAAAGGCTTTACGGCACGCTCTACACTGGGCGTTAACCTGGCCTCGGCGCGTGATGGTGCCTATTCGTCGCCTAAATCGATCGACCGTTCGCTGACGGGCAAATCACTGGCTACCTACAACACCAGCAACAGCCGTACCATCAACTGGGAAAACGTGATGACCTACCAGCGTACCCTTGGTCAACATGCCTTCACCCTGACCGGAATTGCCAGTTACCTCGGAAACACATCAGACAACGCGTCGGCGTCGGGGGTGAATCAGTTGCTTCCTTCGCAGCTTTTTTACTCGATCGGCAGCGCTACCGAAGAAATCAAGATCAACTCAGCCTACGCGCAGAATGACCTGGTTTCGTTTGCCGGTCGCCTGAACTACAGCCTCCGCGATCGCTATCTGGTTACGCTGACCGCCCGCGAAGACGGCTCGTCGAAACTGGCCGCTGGCAACAAGTGGACCTTCTTCCCCTCGGCAGCTGTGGCCTGGCGAATCATTGAAGAACCGTTCATGCAAAACATAAGCGGACTGAGCGACCTGAAAATCCGGGCTAGCTACGGTATTGCCGGGAACGACCCATCGGGCCCGTATGCTACACAGACCACGCTGACCCGCATTGCTTTTGGGTATGACGAAGTGGCCGCGCCTGCCTACACGTTCTCGCGTAACGTAGGAAATGCCGCCCTTGGCTGGGAGTTATCGAGCACCCAAAACCTGGGCCTCGATTTCGGGCTGTTCAACGGCCGGGTCAATGGCTCGATCGATTATTACGATACCCGTACCTCTGATCTGCTGCTCGACCGGGGCTTGCCGCCAACAACCGGCGTCACCACCGTGAAACAGAACATCGGCAAAACCCGTAACCGGGGCCTTGAAGTCACGCTGGGCAGTACCAACATCAAAACCCAGCACTTTAGCTGGAGCAGCAATCTGACCTTTACGCGGAACAAAGAAGCCATCACCGAACTGGTGACCGGTAGCAACGACATCGGCAACGGCTGGTTCATCGGCTCGCCCATCAACGTATTCTACGATTACGAAAAGCTGGGTATCTGGCAGACGTCAGAAACCGACCTGGCCGCCAAATTGTCGCCAACCCAGCTACCGGGCGAAATCAAGGTGCGTGATCAGAACGGCGATGGCAAAATCGACGCCGTCAATGACCGGATCATTTTGGGAACACCCCGCCCGAAATGGAGCGGTGGTTTCGATAACACGATCAAGTACAAGGGCTTCGACCTGAATTTCTTCCTCTACGCCCGTGTCGGCCAAACGATCAACTCCGACCGGTCAGCCCGTTTCGATCAGCAGGGTGTTGGCAACAGCACCGCCGGTCTGGACTACTGGACGCCCGAAAATCCAACGAACGCGTACCCACGGCCCAACAAAAATGGCGGCCTGAAATACCTGTCGACCCTTGGCTATCAGGATGGCACCTACGCCCGAATTCGGAACATAACGCTGGCCTACAACGTACCTGCGAGCTTCCTCAAGTCGAAGGTCATCCGGGGGATCCGGCTGTATGCAACGGGTAAAAACCTGTACACCTTCACCAAGCTGAACTACGATCCAGAGCGGGGCGGCTCCGAGAACTTCCCCATGACGAAGCTGTATGTCTTTGGCCTGAACGTCAATCTTTAATCCCAAACGTCGTATCAATCATGAATTCATTGCTCAAAAAAACGGGGTTACTGGCATTGCTTCTGCTCTCCCTCTCGTCGTGTAAAGATGTGCTGGAGGAGTACAACCCCAGCGGCCTGACCGCCGAAACGGTATATACCACCCCCGAAGGCTTCGAAACGCTTGTTAACGCCGCCTACAGCTATCAGCGCTGGTGGTATGGCAAAGAGGAAGGCTACAACATTGCCGAAACCGGCACCGATATCTGGACGAGTGGCTCCGGCGAGGTGTATCGCGATCTAACCCAGTACCTGAACCTGCAAGGCAGCAATGGCGCGCTAAGCAGCGAATGGCGGGAGTTTTATGCCGCGGTCAACCTGTGTAACGGGGGAATCAGCCGCATCGACAAAGCGGGACTATCAGCCACGCTGCGGCCTATCCGTGAAGGCGAACTGCGCTTTCTGCGCGCTTTCTACTACTGGCATATCGTTGAGACCTGGGGTGGCGTTCACTTCACTACCCAGGAAACAAACGGAATTGTGTCGACTGCGAACCGCACACCCGTTGAAACGATCTACAACCAGATTTTCGAGGACCTGAAATTTGCCGCGACCAACCTGCCCGTTACACAGCCTCAGTATGGCAAAGCGACGAAAGGCGCTGCCCAGGCGTTTCTGGCCCGCATGTACCTCACCCGGAACATGAACAAAGAAGCGCTGGAGATGGCACAGGCGGTACTGACCAGCAATGCCTATAAGCTGGAAACGAACTACGCCGACCTTTGGAAAATGAGCAACCTGAAAACGAAGGAAGCCATTTACGTGGTCGACTACTCAACCAATCTGGCCCTGAACGATTTGGCGAACAGCACGTTCAACCCATACGGACACGGCCGGGGCAGCAACAATGGACACCTGCTGTTCTTGATGAAGTATGACGATCGTCCCGGCATGACCCGCGACATCCTGAACGGACGGCCCTTCAACCGCTACATGCCAACCCGCTTCCTCCTCGATCTGTACAGCGATGACGACGCCCGGTACGAGGGTTCATTCAACCAGGTGTGGCTCGCCAATTCAACCTCGCGTCCGGCGGGAATGGCCCTCGGCGATACGGCGGTTTACTGCACCAAAAAGGAGATTCCCGATGCGTTTGAGGCTACGCGGAAATACCAGACGTATGACCGCAGCAAGATTTACAACGCCAACGGAACGGTGAAAGACAACCTGCGCTACCCCAGCCTGTCGAAGTTCATGGATCCTACCCGCGCCAGCCTGAACGAAGCGCAAAGCGCCCGCGACGTATTTGTGATCCGTCTGGCCGAAGTCTATCTGATCGCCGCCGAAGCACAGATGAAACTGAGTAACCTACAGGCCGCCGCCGATTATATCAACGTACTACGTACCCGGGCCGCTAAAGCAGGAAAAGCCGCCACAATGCAGGTAACGGCGGCTCAGATGACGCTCGACTTCATGCTCGACGAACGCGCCCGCGAATTGGCCGGCGAACAACTGCGCTGGTTCGACCTGAAACGCACGGGTAAACTGCTTGAGCGTATCCGGGCGTATAGCCCAGACAATACGATAAACCTTCAGGATCACCACGTACTCCGCCCAATTCCGCAAACGCAGTTGGATGCCATTAGCAACAAATCAGAATTTAACCAGAACGCGGGTTACCAATAGGCGGACGCAGCGATGTGCGCTGTGAATGAATTCTGCTGGTGTTGCCGATGTCTGGTCGAAGGGTTAGGCGTCAGCACCAATAACACGACTCGTCCATAACGCCCGTTAACTACTTTTGGCTTGCCGACACGCATCAATACAGGTACGTTGGCAAGCCAACCTTTTTCTCAACGTTCCCTACAACCAGCCAACACGTACCTCCATGAAGAGTCAACCTTTTTTTATCGGCCTCGCCCTGTCGGCGCTAACCAGCCTATCGGCAGCGGCGCAATCCGCCCCGACCTATAGCTGGGGCAATCTGCCCAAAATTGCCCAGCCTACGTTCCGAAAAGATACGGTCAACGTACTGACGTTCGGCGCCAAACCTGACGGCGTTACGCTGAACACCAGCGCCATAAACAAGGCAATTCAGGCGTGCAGCCAGAAAGGCGGCGGGGTGGTGCTGGTCCCAGGCGGCTTGTGGCTGACCGGTCCGATTGAGCTGAAAAGCAACGTCAACCTACACCTGAAGAAGGCAGCCACTCTACTCTTTACGACCGATAAAAGCCAGTATGCGCTTGTGGAAGGGGTATACGAAGGGAAACGCGCCGCCCGAAATCAGTCGCCCATTTCGGGGATCAACCTCGAGAACATTGCCATTACGGGGCAGGGCATTCTGGATGGCAACGGCGATGTGTGGCGGGCCGTGCACAAAAGCCAACTCACAGAAGGCCAATGGACGAAAAAACTGGCGTCGGGCGGGGTGTTGAAAGATGACGGCAAAACCTGGTATCCCAGCGAGCAGTTTAAAAAAGCCAGCGTCGAAAACCGGAGTATGCTGCTCACCGATGGCAAAAAGCCACAGGATTTCGCCGATATGAAAGACGTGCTGCGGCCTAACCTGCTGGTGCTGACCAACTGCAAAAAGGTCTTGCTGGAAGGCATCACCTGCCAGAACTCGGCCGCCTGGTGCCTGCACCCGCTGATGTGTCAGGACCTGACCCTGCGAAACCTGACCGTTAAAAACCCCGAATACGCCCACAACGGCGACGGCATGGACATCGAGTCGTGCAAAAATTTCCTGATCGAAGGCTGTACGCTCGATGTGGGCGACGATGCTATCTGCATTAAATCGGGTAAAGACGAAGAAGGGCGCAAGCGCGGTATGCCCACCGAAAACGGCATTATCCGCAACAATAACGTGTATAACGGGCATGGCGGATTTGTGGTCGGCAGTGAGATGAGCGGCGGTGCACGATATATCTTCGTCTCGAACTGCACGTTCATGGGGACGGACAAAGGACTGCGTTTCAAATCAGTACGGGGCCGGGGCGGCGTGGTCGAGCATATCTACGCGAAAGACATCTTCATGAACGACATCGCCCAGGAAGCCATCTTCTTCGACATGTATTACTTCGTCAAATTTGCTACCGATGGCGTCCGCGACGACCGGCCAGTTGTCAACGAAGGCACGCCGATTTTCCGGAACATGAAGTTCGAGAACATCGTGTGCAACGGCGCCAAAAAGGGCGTCTTCATTCGCGGTTTACCCGAAATGAACGTGCAGAACATTGCGATGTCAGGCCTGGTGTTGCAAACCGAAAAGGGCGTTGAGCTGATCGATGCGAGTGGGATCAGCCTCGATAACGTGCAGTTGATCACCGAAACGACCAAACCCGTCATTGCCATCGAAAACAGCAGTAACCTGCTCTTCAACACAATCCGGTATGACGCCACCACCAACCTGCTCTTCGCCGTAAAAGGGGAACGTAGTCAGGCGATCCGTGTCACAAATACCGACCTGACAAAGGCCCAGACCAAAGCTGAATTCAGCCAGGGCGCCCAGGAAAAACAGCTCCTATTATCCGCCGCGAAGTAAGCCGCTACCATCCGCGTGCTGTACTGCATGGCTGACGCGCTCTGCGTTGCTGTCGAAGGGCCTGGCTCGCGAAGCACCACACAGCGCGTCAGCAACCCACTAATGATCTCGATTACCCCAATTCCCATAATGACCAGATACATTTTAGTTCTTTGTCTGCTGGCTCTGACAACCGTTGGAGTTGCCCAAACCACTAGTCCGGTATCGGCAACGTACCCAGCTTCGTTTACCGTAGCTCAGGATGGCAGTGGTTCGTTCAAAACCATTCAGGAAGCCGTCAACGCCTTCCGCGACCATTCGCAGGTACGTGTCACGCTCTATGTCAGGAACGGCGTGTATGCCGAAAAGCTCGTTATACCGTCGTGGAAACCAAACATTCACATTCTTGGCGAGAGCAAAGAAGGCGTCATCATCACCGGCGACGACTATTCGGGCAAGGCGTATCCCGGTGGGAAAGACGCTACGGGCAACACTAAATTCAGCACCTACACGTCGTACGTAGTGCTGGTCGATGCGCCGGACATTATCCTCGAAAACCTGACTATCCGCAACACTGCCGGGCGCGTGGGGCAAGCCGTTGCCCTGCACGTACAGGGCGATCGGTTCGTCTGCAAAAACTGCGTGTTGCTCGGCAATCAGGATACGCTCTATGCTGCCGCAGAAGGCAGTCGCCAATACTACATCAACTGCACCGTTGAAGGCACCACCGATTTCATCTTCGGAAAATCGATTGCCGTTTTCCAGTCCTGCACCATCAAAAGCCTGACCAACTCGTACATCACCGCTGCCGCCACACCTGGCTATCAACGCTACGGGTTTGTTTTCTTCGACTGTAACCTGCTTGCCGACCCCGCCGCAACGAAGGTCTTTCTGGGTCGGCCCTGGCGACCAAACGCGAAGACGATCTTCATCCGAACCACGATGGGTAGCCACATTCTTCCTGAGGGCTGGGACAACTGGCGCAACCCCGTCAACGAACAAACGGTCCTGTACGCCGAATACGGCAGCACCGGCCCCGGCAGTGACAAGGCTAAACGAGTAGCGTGGTCGAAACAACTATCCGTCAAAGAAGCCAAACGCTACACCCTCGCCAGCATTTTTTCAGGCTCAACCGCCTGGTTACCTCAATGAACTACCTTCCTCTTTCCATACTTACCGCTTGCTTCGGCATTACGGCGCTGGCTCAGTCACCTGTTCCGAAAACCGCATCCATCTCTAACGTATGGGTGGCTGATCTGGGAAACGGCACGTACAAAAATCCGGTCCTCAACGCCGACTATTCTGACCCCGACGTTTGCCGGGCGGGCGACGACTACTACATGGTGTCCTCCAGCTTCGACGCCATTCCCGGCCTGCCCATTCTGCACTCACGAGATCTGGTGAACTGGACACTCATTGGCCACGCCCTGAAACGCCAGCCTCCGTTCGAGCATTTCGAGAAAACACAGCATGGCAACGGCGTGTGGGCACCCGCCATTCGCTACCACAACAACGAGTTCTACCTCTACTATCCCGATCCTGATTTCGGCATTTACCTCACCAAAGCCACCAATCCGGCCGGGCCGTGGTCAGCACCGGTACTGGTGGAAGGCGGCAAAGGGCTGATCGACCCCTGCCCCTTCTGGGACGACAATGGCCAGGTCTATCTGGCGCATGGCTGGGCGGGCAGCCGGGCGGGTATCAAGAGTATCCTGACCATCAAGAAGCTCAGCGCCGATGGGCAGAAGGTGCTCGATGAAGGCGTTATCGTGTACGACGGCCACGAAAAAGACCCGACAATCGAGGGGCCGAAGCTGTATAAACGCAACGGCTACTACTACCTCTTTGCACCCGCCGGTGGCGTGTCGACGGGCTGGCAGCTGGTGTTACGGTCGAAAAACATCTATGGCCCCTACGAACGAAAGGTCGTCATGGACCAGGGCAAAACACCCATCAACGGACCACATCAGGGCGCGTGGGTAACGGCCGGCAAAGGCAAAACCACCGAAGACTGGTTCCTGCACTTTCAGGATAAAGACGCTTATGGACGGGTGGTGCACCTGCAACCGATGAAATGGGTAAACAACTGGCCGGTCATTGGTGTCGATGCCGACGGTGACGGCAAGGGTGAGCCCGTATTGACTTATCGCAAACCCGCTGTGGGCCGAACGTACCCAGTAGCCACCCCGCCCGAATCTGACGAGTTCAATGCGACGACGATGGGGCTGCAATGGCAGTGGCAGGCAAACCCGAAAGGCGTTTGGCACACTACCAGCAACCAGGGTTTCCTGCGGTTATACTCGGCCAACGTACCCAGCGAGGCCAAAAACTACTGGGACGTACCCAACCTGCTGCTGCAGAAGTTTCCGGCCGAAACGTTCAGGACCACCACGAAAGTCACCTTCACGCCGAACACGAAGCTGGTCAACGAAAAGGCCGGCCTGATCGTCATGGGCCTGAGCTACGCCAGCCTGGCGCTGAAAAGTCAGAAAGACGGGGTCGTGCTGGTCTACAACGTCTGTAAAAAAGCATCGGACGGTAAGGCGGAAGACGAGACCGTGATCACTAAGGTTAACAATGCGGCGCCAATCTACCTGCGCATTGAGGTGACCAGCGGCGCCAAATGCCAGTTCAGCTACAGCCTCGACGGAACAACATTCACCAAAACGGGCGACATCTTTCAGGCCGAAGTGGGCCGCTGGATCGGTGCTAAAGTGGGGCTCTTCTGCACCCGCACCAGCCAGATCAACGATTCGGGCTACGCCGACTTCGACTGGTTCCGGGTAGAGCCGGTGGCAAACTAAGTTGGTGCAGGCAGGCAGTAGACTCTGGTTCGTCGGGCCTTAGGCTACTCAGTCCCGAACAGGTAAGAGGTTCAGAAGCCGTACCTGCTGCATGCACTCACCGCCCAAACACCCCTGCCCCATGAAATTGCTGCTCACACTCGTATGCCTGGGCCTTCTATCGATGACTTCGGTCTCGGCGCAACCGGCCCGCCAACAGGGCACCTGGATATCTTTATTTAACGGAAAAGACCTGACAGGCTGGGAAACGTACCTTGACCGACCGTATTCGACAGACAAGGCAACTGTAACCGCGCCGCTGGGCCTGAACAACGACCCGTCGCATGTCTTCTCGGTGGTAACGGTAGACGGTAAACCAGCGCTACGCATCTCGGGCGAAACATTTGGCGGCATAAATACACTGGCTGACTTCGGCAACTATCACCTTCGGCTGGAATTCAAATGGGGCTCTTTACAATGGCCGCCCAAGCTTGGGCAACCCCGCGACAGTGGGTTGCTTTACCACAGTGTTGGCCAGCACGGCACCCCCATGCTCTGGATGGAATCGTTCGAGTACCAGATTCAGGAAGGTGATACCGGCGACTACTGGGGCGTGATGAACGTGGCGACGGACATTCCCGCCCGCAAGAATGACAAAGGCAAATTCGTGTATCAGGCCGGTGCGCCTTTCGTTACGTTTCAGGATGGAACACCAAACGGTCGACAGTGCGTCAAAAATCCAGACATCGAAAAGCCCTCTGGCCAGTGGAACGTAGTTGACCTATACTGTATGGGCGATACCTGTCTGCACGTGCTGAATGGTAAAGTCAACATGATGCTGACCCACACCAGCCAGTTGGTCAACGGGAAACGTGAGCCCTTAACCAAAGGCAAGATTCAGCTTCAGTCTGAAGGGGCCGAGGTATTCTACCGGACTATCCAGGTACGTAGTATCAGCGCATTACCAGCCGAGTTGGTACGATAGAGAGGGTTAGCCGTTTTTAGCCAGGGAAAGCCTGCTCTTCCGGATCATTCGACTGATCGATTCGGAGTCGGATAGCTGCTCGGCCTCGTCGAGCGACAGCCAGCGGATGCCTTTCACCTCGCGGCTTTCACCACCCAACGCCGTTTCGCTGCTGGCCGTAAACAGAAACCGGATGTCATAGTGCAGGTGCTCAGGTACGTTGCCCTTTGCCGGAATGGGGTGAATATCGACATCAAAAATAGCCGGGCTAACCAGTTTCACATCGGGGAGCAGCGTTTCCTCTTCAGCTTCGCGAAGGGCAACATTCGCCACATCGCGATCGCCATCGGCATGACCGCCCGGTTGAAACCACCGGTCGAGCTTGCGGTGATGAATGAGCAGCACCTGCGTGCCATCGGGCGAAGTGATCCAGGCCGACCCGGTAATATGCCCTTCGAGCAATGAGCGCTCGTAGCAGTTTGGGTTAGCTTCCACAAACGCAATAGTGCGGGCGGTCATCTCGCCCTCGTTGGCATCGGCCGGGCTGTGTTGCCGGAGCAACGTGAGTAAGTCTGTCATAGCATGATTGTGTCCAGGCGGTTGCTTAAGCGAAATCAACCTGATTGGCAACACCGATACACAACGATTTCGGGTTAATTTTGTGGCGAAACTAACAGACTAAATACACTCGGTACCATGAAAAAAATGATGCTTTCGGCCGTTGGCCTGGTGCTTGTAGCGCAACTGGCTACTGCTCAGATCAGAACGCCGTCGCCTAGTCCCGCCGCTACCGTTATGCAAACAATCGGCGTGACAGACGTCACCGTGAAATACTCACGCCCCAGCCTGAAAGGCCGTACGCCCTTCACGGCGGAGTTCGTACCAACCGGATCGGTATGGCGGACGGGTGCCAACGGCGCTACTGCCTTTACCACCACCACCGACCTGATGGTGAATGGCAAGTCACTGGCAGCCGGTTCATACGCCGTTTTGTCGATCCCCGCCGCTAGCGAGTGGACGCTAATTTTCAGCAAAGACATGGCCGTAACGGAGCAAAGTTACAAACAGGACAACGACGTACTGCGCGTGAGCATGACACCTTCTAAAACAGGTCAGAAAGTAGAAACCTTCACCATTGGTTTCAACAATGTGACTGACAGCACTGCCACCATGGACATCATGTGGGCAGATGTGAAGGCCTCAGCTAACCTGGCGGCGAATACCTCGGCCAACGCCGCAGCTTCCGTCGACAAAGCCGTTGCCGATAAGCCCGACGACGTGAATACACTGACTGCCGCTGCCAGCTATAACCTGAGCAAAGGCCGTAACCTGGAGCAGTCGCTGTCGTACGTCGATAAGGCAATTGCTGCCAAAGAAACGTACCGCAACTTGTGGCTGAAAGCACAGATTCTAGGCAAGATGGGCAAGTTCGCCGAGGCGATGCCCTTAGCGCAAAAAGCCCTGGCAATGGGTGAAACGTCGGGCGATGCCTCGTTTTCGTTCTTTAAAGATGCGATTGCCAAAGGTGTAACCGAATACCAGTCGAAGATGCCGGTTGCCATTCCTGCGAAGGGTAAGGGCAAGAAGAAAGCCTAATAGCCAGCTTTCTTTACACAAGCCCGCCAGCATCACGTTGGCGGGCTTTTTGTTGCTGACACAGCCACAGCCAGCAATCCGCTGGAACAGGCAACCTGAATCGGGCGTTAATCCGTTACATACTTTGCTCACCAACTCTGCACCGTGACGTTTGAACTAACCAAAGACTACCTCGACCGAATTCAGACGGCGATCGATACGGGCGACGATGTGATGCTTCGCGCCGAGATGGAGGAGTTGTACCCGGCTGACATTTCGGGTATCCTGTACGAATTGAATACCGATTCGGCCCGTTACCTGCTCAACCTCGTCGACCGGGGGATTGGGGCCGAAATCATTGCCAACCTCGACGATTCGATTCGCGACGGGTTCATTGCGTCGTTTACCTCAGCCGACCTCGCGCCTTTCGTTGAGGAGATGGACTCCGACGATGCCGTGGATTTGCTCAATGAGCAGTCGATTCAGGTACGTGAAGAAGTGATTGGCCTGATGGAAGACCGGGAACAGGCCCGGTTCATCATCGACCTGCTCCACTACGACGAAGACGTGGCGGGTGGTCTGATGCAGAAGGAATTAATCAAGATCAACGTCAACACCAACGTCAACCAGTGCATTGAAGAAATTCGGCAACAGGCCGAAGACGTTGAAAAGGTGTACGCCGTTTACGTGGTCGACGATGCGGGTATTCTGCTCGGCTTTGTCTCGTTGAAGAAGATCGTGCTGTCGCGGAAGTACACCAAGATTGCCGACATCTACGAGAAAGACGTCGTTTCGGTAGAGACCTACCGCCCTGTGGCCGAGGTGGCTGAGATCATGCAGAAGTATGACCTTGATTCAGTGCCGGTCGTCAACGTACAGGGCCGGTTACTGGGCCGGATCACCATTGATGACGTGGTCGACGTGATTACCGAACAGGCCGAAGATGACATTCAGGCCATTTCGGGTCTGTCGGGTGAAGTAGAAGAAGACGACACGCTCTGGGTACGTGCCAAAGCGCAGTTACCGTGGCTGGTGGCCGGTGCCGCCGGTAGCCTGATGGCGGCCACGGTAATCAACGGGTTTCAGAGCGAACTGGGGAAAGTAGCCGCGCTGGCCGCCTTTATTCCTATTATCGGCTCAACGGGCGGCAACGTCGGCATTCAAACCGCCTCCCTGATCGTGCAAAGCCTGTCCGACACATCGGGGTTGACTTATTCGCTGGGACAACGTCTGCTGCGCACGCTCGTGCTGGCCTTACTGAACGGAGCTGTAGTGGGCCTGATGGCGGGTTGTTATACCTTACTCATCGGTGAGCCTCGTCTGTTTCCGGTGGTGGCGCTGTCGCTCCTGAGCGTGGTGATGCTGGCCTCGTTTATGGGCACTATCACCCCCCTCCTGCTCGACCGGATCGGTATCAATCCGGCGGTTGCTTCGGGGCCGTTCATTACCACAGCCAACGACCTCATCGGTATTGGTGTGTACTTCAGCATCGCCAACGTACTGCTGGCTGAGCTGTAGTATAACAGTCGTGCCACAGTTGCACCTATAGTACGTAGCTACGGCACGTAAAGGTGACTAGAGCGAACGGTACAACCCCAACGGGGTAGTATGTCAATAGCTAGATTTAAGGTCATTCGCACCGAAGCCCCATCGGTACAATATACGGCAGGCGGGTTTACTCCTGCTATGCCGCCCCGACGGGGCTATGCTATAGATAGCCCGACCCTGGCTATTGACATACCACCCGTTGGGGTTAGCTTATTTTGGTCACTTCTACCATAACGCCCCATTTATGCCTTCTATCTACACTTTACGTTCAGATCGTTTTCGCCGTCAAAGGCCGTAAAACCTCATTCCTAGTGCTAACAAAGACGAACTACACAAATACATATCTGGTATCGTGCAGCACAAGGGCGGCAAATTGATGGCAATTCATGCCATGCCCGATCACATTCAGTTGTTCATTGGTTTTGGACCTACACTAACGATCGCTAATTTGGTACGCGATGTAAAAGCCAACTCAACTCGATTTATCAAGGATAAAGGCTGGGCTGAACAATTTGCATAGCAAGAAGGGTACGGGGCGTTTTCGTATAGCCAATCTCAGGTAAAAGACGTCATTCAGTATGTACTTAACCAGGAGCAACATCATCTCAAACGCACGTTTCGTCAGGAGTACGTCCTGCTGCTTCAACAGTTTGAAGTAGCTTATGACCCTGAGTATATCTTCGAATTTTACGACGAGCAAGTTACCAGCAACGTATCGCTCCTACCGGGGCACTGAAACAGGTTTTCCTAAACGGCGATGTGGTAGCCGCCTCCCCATGATTACTTACCAAACCTATGGTGGCTTGCCACCTGAGCCCATGCTGGGCCAATTGCTGGACATACTATCTCGCCTGTTTATTTCGCAGTCGCGGGAGGCGTGGCTGGTCGATTTGACGCAGAAAGCGACTACGTATCTGGATTTTCAGACGATCCTTGCTGTGGCCGACGGGCAGGTTGTAGGTTGTAAACTCGGCTATGACTGGCACCTCACAGCAGATAAACCCGGCGAAGCAGCGGCGACGAAACGGACTTTTTATAGTTGGCTGGGCGGGGTCGATCCGGCGTATCGAGGGCGGGGCATTGCGGGCGCGTTAATGCAGCTACAGCACGAAGCCTGCCAACAGGCCGGGTACGTTGCTGTTCGCACGCACACCTATAATCAGTGGCGCGACATGCTGATCATGAACCTGCGCCAAGGCTTTCAGATCATAGGAACCCAACCAGGTAAACACGGCTTAACGATTATGCTGGAGAAGGAACTGACTTAGTGTTTTCTGACTTACAGACTACTCATCAAGTACAGCAATCATTGACTACTCACGTTACGCATTCACTCCGTCATGGTCCTGTTGAGGGGCATCAGTTTGGGTTTTCGCGCCTGCCGTGGCCAAGGCCCATTCCGGTCTGGACGTACTATATTGATGGATTGCTGATTGATACAGGCTCACGACATACGCAGCGCAACGTGCTGCAGACCTACGCCACGTACCCGATCGGGCAGATTGCGCTGACGCATTTTCACGAAGATCATGCTGCCAATGCGGCGGCACTGGCCCGGACTCATAACTGCCCGGTGCGGTGCGGCCCCCTGACGGCCCAACTTATTAAACAACCGTACCACCTGCTTCCATACGAACACTACTGGTTCGGGCCAATCGAGCCCTGCTCGGCAGCCGTGGGCGTTGAGGTGCTGGGTACGTTCCCCGAAGCGTTTGAAACGGAACACCACCGTTTTGTACCGATCGCCACGCTCGGGCATTCCGATGACCACCATGTGTTGCTTGAGCCTGATGAAGGCTGGCTCTTTTCGGGTGACTTTTACGTAGGCAATCTCCGCGTTTTTCGGCAGGGCGAAAACATCTACCAGCAGATCGAGGCCGCCAAACAACTCTTGTCGCTGGATTTCGACACCTTGTTTTGCGGGCATAAACCTGTGCTGAAAGGCGGCAAAGCAGCCACTCAGCGCAAGATCGATCACCTGCAACGCATTGTCGACTGTTCACTGGACGGCCAGAGAAAAGGATGGTCAGAGGCGAAAATCCTGACTCAGTTGGGGTTACGTGAGGATTGGTTCATGCGTTTTTTTACCAGCAACGACGTAGCAGTAACGTACCTGGTACGGTCGGCACTGCGGGATAGGGAAGTTTAGTTTGAGGTTGCGCTGCTTATCCCACCAACACTATAGATAAACAGCGCAACCTCAAACCACAAACAGCAAACCTCAAAACGTCAAACCTTCTATATTTGGCCCATATTGTACACAGACGCTATGCTCGTTACCACTACTTCAAACATCGAAGGCAAACGCATTTCGACTTATATCGGCCTTGTCAACGGAGAGGCAATCATCGGAGCCAACATCCTCAAGGATTTTTTCGCTAGTATCACCGACATCGTCGGCGGGCGGTCGGGCGCATACGAGCAGGCACTACGCGAGGCTAAGAGCATTGCCATTAAAGAGATGATGGATCAGGCCACGCGCCTTGGCGCCAATGCAGTTATTGGCGTTGATATGGACTACGAAAACATCAACAATACCATGCTTATGGTGTCGGCCAATGGCACAGCCGTTATACTTGACGATGCCCGTTAGGCTGGCTTTCACCCTGTTGACTTCAGCGTTTTATGGCGCATAGGTTTCTGTGGCGTACCAACGTGCAAAAACCGCCCGGTCGAACCAGTATACCACATACACAAACCATTCATTATCAGTTAGTTGTCTTTTGTTGAAAAATATTATTGTTTGACTCACAAATGATTGAATCTTGTTAGATGATAGGCTGTTTTATTTGTAGTATTTTTACCCCATAGCCAAAATCGACAGACAACACCTCTCACTGCAAGACCGTAACATGAATGTAGCCATTCCGATCAGCTCCAACGGGGGGGAGCAGATGGATATCCAACGAATCGATTACACCGACACAACAAAACAACAAGCCATTGAGGCTAACCAGGCGTTCGACGAGGCCGTGAAGCAGTTTCTGCGCGCGTGGATCGAGAATGGCACCGTGGCAGACAGCGCCAAAGCCAGCCATGCAGGCAGCAACTCCGGCACATTTACCGACTTTGTCAGGTACGCTGCTATTGCCGAAGAGACAGAGGCCTTTATCGAAGAAGGTGCCCTGCGCAGCTTTTTCAAACATCACGACGACGCCCTCGAACTACTGCTCGACCAGCCGCTTATTGCGGCTCATCTGCTCAGGCAGGGCCGGTCTGTTTATTTTGAGCCAGATGCCTATGAGCCTATGCTGGCCAAATTTGAAAAACGCATTTACAACCTGGCCGTTCACCGCGAACACCGCGAAGTACCCTTCCGCTACAGTCCGACCAGCCGTCAGGGTACACATGGTGATTCCATTGGCTGGTCCGATTTACCCGCCGACCATCAGGTACGGGAAGATATTGGCTACTATTTCGGCACCCGCCGCTCAGATGCCACCGCATTAACCATTTTGGGCCGTCAGTTGCAACTGGAAGCCCTGCTGGCCGACCAGTTGCCGATTCAGGTGATCCTCGACGGGCATATGGAGGAATCATTGCGGGCCATCAAAACGGCCACTGAGGCGCTTCTGGAAGCGGGTGATTTGCGGATGCGCTGTTTTGTAGTGCAACGCCGCCACGCGGAAGATGACCGCCATCTGGGTGCTGCGCTGCTGTTGATGAACCCGGCAACGCCCGATCAACCGCACCGCCTGATTTTTTGCGATACCCTGAAACCCAATGGTAAGCCACCCTGGTGGGATTCGTTCAAGCGTAAGATCGATGCTGTGTTTCCACAGCCAGCCGGCATGGCTCCCGTTTCTGACCGGCTCGAAGACGGTGGTGTAAACTTGCAGCGACTACACGATGGGGTGCCCGTTCGGCATCAGGATATCGATTGCGCATTCTACACGGCCTCGATTGCCCGCGCGCTAATTCAAACGGCTACGCAACAACCGGACCTGATCCTGTACGGCCCGATCGACGAGGTTGTTAGTCATATGACCGGCCGGATGACGGATTATTTCGAATTGGCCGATTGCCCGAAAGACCCTGTCGTTGTTCGGGAGGTCAACATTATCCGCCGCTGGAATACGGGGCGTGAAGCATTGATGAGCCTTCAGCGGCTAAACGGCTAACCCATTTTTTTCGGCGTAGCCCTCATCGAGGGGGTTACGCCGAAAAATTACAGTTAACTAGTTTACCTGAAGCACAAGGGTTTCCCTGCGTCCTGCTTACGCGCCTCTATAGCTCGGTCTACACGAGTACAGCCGCCGGGCTTTTGAAGGCATTAGCGTGTAAAATGAGCTGTTCACGCCAGCGAGCATAGCCTGACGGGCTTAAGTGCAGTCCATCCTCGACGTACAGTTCACGCTCCGGTTGTCCATCGCCGGTTAACATGACCGGTGTGGCGTCGACAAACTGAAAATTGGGCAATTCATTAATCTTTTCGGCAATCAGCGCATTGGCCGTGCGAATCTGATCGACAAGTATCCAGCGGGCAGGACTCGGCTTGATCGATAGAAAGGTGACAGGCACGTTGGGAAAGTGATGGATGATTTTTTCGGCCAGCGCGTAGAAAAACAGGCACACTTCTTCCGGTTGCCGTCCTTCGGCCAGATCGTTGTCGCCCGCATACAGAATCAGGGCGTGGGGCTGAACAGGCACTACAAGGCGCTCAAAGTGCCAGGCACAGGCCGCCAGCGTGGCCCCGCCAAACCCAATGTTGATGGGTTGGGCTTCCGGAAAATCAGCTTCCAGCGTGGCCCAAAGCCGGATCGACGAGCTACCGTAAAAGACCGTTCCACCCGTTGGATGCGCACTGATTTTTCGCTCAAGCTCACGAACTTCTTCTTCAAACAAAACCATAATACGGAGTCAGGCATGGGCAAATAAACCGCACCTGCTCTAAGGCCACCAGACAGTGGCCGATGGATACTAGCTACTCTATAACGTCCATCGTTCGTAATTAACCGTTACCCTCCCGAATATACATCATTGAGTGATTATACGGTCATACTTTAATCATAATCACGTCGCTTCGGTCAGGTTTAAATTCAATTAAATTTCGTTTAAACGAAATTCGTTTAAACAACTATTAGTTATTCATACGAACACCTACCGGCTTATGGATAAGTATTATCGCAACGACTATCACCGGCTGATCGCCAATCTGCACAAGACTGACGGGTACATCATGAATCACTTCGCTCAGAAACTGGCCCCGTTCGATCTTTCGGTTCAGCAATATATCGTTCTCCGTCGCCTCTCCGAAGTTTACCCCGACAGTTTGACGGCGGGTGAGCTAAAGGAAAAGATGACCGAAATAAACTCAGACATCACCCGGCTCACGGATCGCCTGATTGCCAAGAGCCTGATTGTGCGGGAGGTTGACCCGCAAAACCGCCGCCGGGTGAATCTGCGCCTAACCGAAGATAGCAACCGCTTTGTGGAAAAAGTGGCCCTTGAATTCAGCGACTTTGAATCGGTGGTGAGCCACCTCACCGACGAGGAAGTACAGCTAATGAATACACTCCTGGATAAAATTAGATACCGAATACAATGAAGAAGTATGTAGTAGGGGCTGGCCTATGGCTGGTCAGTGTGGGATTGGGCAGCGCCCAGCCCATGCCGCTGAACCAGGCTATTCAACTGGCCCTACAGAATAACAAAGGCATCAAACTAGCCGACACGCGTACACTAGCCGCCGAGGCCCGCTCGCAGGAAACCAGAGACCGCAGTCTGCCACAGGCGAGCGCCTCGCTGGCCTACTCGCGATACAGCCTGACAGGCCCGTTTTCGATGGGCGAAGGCAGCGACGGGAAACCCCTGTTTGGCCTCCCAGCCGGAGCCTTCAATGCGACCATTGGTGGCGTGACCATCAGCAAAGAAATCTTTGGCGGGTTTGCCGAAAAATCGGCCGAAAAATCAGCGGAGTTGCTGGCTAAAGCTAGTCGGCTGGATGCACAACGCAACCGGTCGGAACTGGTCTACACGGTAACCGATGCCTATTATAACATTGTCAAGCTGGTACGGTCAACGACCGTCATCGACCAGAGTATCCGGCAGTTTGATGAGAAGGAACGCGATGCGCTGAACTTGCAGAAAGAGGGCATTGTAACGGCCAACGAAGTACTGAAGATTCAGTTGCAGAAGAATAACCTGCAACTTAGCCGCCTACAGGTTGATAAAGCCCGGCAAACGGCGCTGTACAACTTCAACCTGCTGGTGGGCCTGCCCGACGACCAACCGATTACCGTTGATACCACCCTGACCAACCCGGTTGCGGCCATTGAGCCTTTGAGCAGCTTCCTGACACAGGCCGTTCAGGTACGTCCCGAAGTGCAGGCAAATGTCCTACGCGTTCAGTCGGCGGAAGCGTTACTGCAAAATACGAAGAGCAGCATGTACCCCCATTTTGGTGTATCGGCGGGCTACAACTACATCAACCCAACGGCCCGCCTGGTGCCCGAAGCCAACTCGTTTATAAGCGCCTGGAACGTGGGGGCCGGCCTGAGTTACAATATCGGCTCGCTGTATAACCTGAAAGGGCGGATGAACACCGCCAAAACGGCCATTGATCAGGCGAGTCTGCAAAGCCAGCAGCAAACCGATCAGATCCGGTCGGAAGTGGTCACGGCATATAATAACTATCAACTCGCGCTAGAGCAGCAAAACGTAATTCGCACGGCAGTGGTGCAGGCCCGCGAAAACTACCGCCTGACCGAGTCGCGGTTCCGCAATGGCCTGGTTGGCTCAACTGACCTGCTGGAGGCCAATAACTTCCTGCTCCAGGCGCAACTCAATGTAATCAACGCCACCGTCGACGCACAACTGGCTTACCAGCGTTTGCTGCGGGCCACGGGCACTAACCTTTAATTATTTAGTAATCAGTAGGCTGTACAGGTAATGAAGCAAGCCTACTGAGTCTATTTTCCACTTCAGTTAAGTCATGAACAAGACAACATTATTCCGCGTGGGGGGCCTCATTATTCTGGCGGTGGCGCTCGTTTTCGGGTACAGTGAATTCAGTTACCTGCGTCGCCATGAAACCACTGACGACGCCCAGATTGATGGCGACGTAAACCCGGTCATTCCCAAAGCTGGTGGGTACGTTAAAGCCATCCGGTTTAAAGACAATCAGTTTGTAAAAGAAGGCGACACCCTCGTTGTGCTCGACGATGCCGATTACCGCATCCGGGTAGCCCAGGCCGAAGCTGCACTGCAAAGTGCAATGGCCAGCGCGGGCGTAACACGGTCGAGCGTGAACGTGGCCTCGGCTACCATTCAGAGTTCACAGGCCGGGGTACAAACGGCGCGCAATCAGGTAGCTACGGCGCAGGCCAACGTAACAGCCGCCCAGGCAAGGGCGCGGAGAGCCAACCAGGATTTTGAGCGCTATAGCCGTTTGCTGGCCGAAAAAACCATTCCGCAGCAGCAGTTCGACGCCATTCAGGCTGAGCGCGACGCCGCCCAGGCCCAGTTGCTGGCGGCGCAGGCACAACTGCAAACGGCGCAGGCGCAGGTTAACGCCGCCGGTACGCAAACAGGCGTAACCAGTTCACAGCGCCGGGTTACCGAAGGGCAGATTTCGGTCGCGCAAGCCACAGTGAAGCAACGCCAGACCGAACTGGATATGGCGAATCTGCAACTATCGTACACGGTAGTGCGGGCCCCCATCTCGGGTATTGTCTCGAAACGCTCGGTTCAGGTCGGGCAACTGGTTCAACCCGGTCAGGCGCTGTGCTCTGTAGTTGGCAATTCGACGCTCTGGGTAACGGCCAACTTTAAGGAAACGCAGTTGAAAGAAATGAAGCCCGGTCAGCCGGTTGAAATCGACGTCGATGCGTTCGACGGGCAAAAGCTGATTGGGCATGTCGGCTCGTTTGCCGGCGCCACGGGGGCCAAATTTACCCTGCTCCCACCTGACAATGCAACTGGTAACTACGTAAAAGTGGTGCAGCGGGTCCCCGTTCGAATTGAATTGGATAAGACCACACCGCTGATTGCCAATCTCCGCCCCGGTATGAGCGCAACCGTGGCCGTGGATTTACAGAAATAAGCTACACGAGTTGCCTTGGCTTGTGTACCCCCAACCCAAGGCAGCTGACTACTCAGAAGTATGAAAAAGTTAGGTTTTGATAAGTGGGTCGTTGTGCTGACGGTAACAACGGCTGCCCTGCTGCAAACCATCGACTCGTCGATTGTGAACGTTACGCTGAACCAGATGATGGGGAACCTCGGCGCGTCGCTGGGCGACATTAGCTGGGTGGTAACGGGCTATGCCGCCGCCAGTGCGGTTATGATTACGATGTCGGGCTGGTTGACGGCCAAACTGGGTCGCCGGAATTACTTCGCGGCGTCGATTGTGCTCTTCACGATAGCGTCTGTTTTCTGCGGCACCTCTACCAACGTCTGGGAACTGGTATTTTTCCGCGTGGTGCAGGGTATCGGTGGCGGCGGCTTGCTGACAACGGCACAATCCATTCTGATTCAGACATTTCCGAAAGAAGACCTGGGCATTGCCAACGCTATCTTCGGGATGGGTGTCATCATTGGTCCATCGATCGGGCCAACGCTGGGCGGTTACATTACCGATAACCTGTCGTGGAACTGGGTCTTCTACATCAACATCCCCTTTGGCATTCTGGCTACCGCACTCACCTACGCCTACATTAAGGAACCGGCCGAGAAGATGGTGGCGGGAAGCATGGACTGGTTGGCCCTAGTGCTGCTGGTCATGGGTATTGGCGGGTTGCAGATCGTGCTCGAGAAGGGGCATGAAGAAGACTGGCTGTCGTCGGGCTTTATCGTAGGCATGTCGATTGCTGCGGGCATTGGTCTGATCGGGTTCATCTGGCGTCAGCTAACGGTCAGTATCCCGATTCTCGATCTACGGCTGCTTCGTCAGCGTCGGTTTGCGGTGGGTACGTTGTTCAACTTCATTCTCGGCTTCGGACTGTTCGCGTCTGTATTCATTATTCCGGTTTTCTGCCAGACAATCCTGGGCTTCACGGCCAGTCAAACTGGGTTGTTGCTAATGCCGGGGTCGATCATGACGGGAATGATGATGCCGGTGGTGGGCGGGTTGCTCAGCAAGAATTACATTTCCCCGGTGTGGTACGCAGCCATTGGGTTTCTGCTCTTCTTCGGTTTTTGTTTCGACCTGTCGAGCATCAGCCTTGTTGCCGGGCCGGATTACTTCTTCTGGCCGCTTATCGTTCGCGGTGTGGGTATGGGCATGATCTTTATCCCCCTGACAACAATTACGCTGTCAGATCTGAAGAGCATCAGCATTCCGCAAGGATCGGCCCTCACGGGTATGATTCGGCAGTTGGGGGGTACGTTCGGCACCGCGATCATGACGACCTACATTTCAACGCGCACTATGTTCCACGCCTCGCGACTGGGCGATAACGTGTCGATCTACAACCCGTTTTCAGTCGACCGGATCAAGCAGTATACCAACCTGTTTCTGTCGAAAGGGGATGCACTAGCCGCCGCCACCAGCAAAGCCTATGGCCTGATGCAAGGGTCGGTGATGCGCCAGGCGCTGGTGATGACTTACGCCGATGCTTTCCTGGTCATCGGCGGTTTCTTCCTGGTCTGCGTGCCGTTGCTGCTGCTATTTATCGGCAAGAAGATCGAAACCCCCGCTCACGTCGATATGGCGATGGAGTAATAATCGTTTTCGTTTGTGTTCAGGAAAGCCCTGCCGTCACGCAATTAGTCGCTGACGCAGGGTTTTTCTTTGTTCCAGACACGCACAAAATAGCTTGATTCAATAAATCTATTATACCTATAGAACATATGATACTGTTACTGGTTTGAAGATTAAAACAGTTTAATCCAGCTAGTACACTCAACGTAAACATGATGAACGCAGCACGTAGACCATTACTTTTAAGTGGCCTTGTCGTGGCCGCTTTATTGGCAGCCTGTAGTAAAGACGAGTTCAACGCCCAGATTCCGGAGACCAACAAAGAGCCAACCTCGGCTCAAATCGAGGGGAATGTATTTGAGCCAGCACTGGTACCAGCCACCGATCAGCGGATTGCCCAATTGCGGGTTCCGGCCGGCTTTACGATCGCCAAATATGCTGATTCACTGGGCAAGCCGCGCCAACTGGCGGTAAGTCCGGCGGGTCACGTGTACGTAACAAACCGCGAAACCGGTACTGTGACCCTCCTCCGCGATACGAATGCCGATGGCAAGGCCGATCAGAAACAGGTAGTAGCTACCATTAAAAGCGTCCACGGCATTACCATCAATAACGGGCAGATGTACCTGGCCACGATTAAAGAGGTATTTCGGGCACCTATCAACAGCAACGGCACGCTGGGCCAGCTTCAGCAACTGATCAACAACCTGCCCGACGCGGGTCAACACCCAAACCGGACATTGGCAATTGGCCCCGATGGGCTGCTATATATTACGGTGGGCAGCACCTGCAACGCCTGCGCGGAACCCAATCCCGAACATGCAACCATGCTCCGCGCCAATGCCGATGGCACGAACCGGACCGTTTTTGCCAGTGGTCTGCGTAATACCATCGGGTTTGGCTGGCATCCACAAACAAAAGCCCTGTATGGTTTCGACCACGGCATCGACTGGTTGGGCGATGAACAGCAGAAAGAAGAGCTGAACCTGATTAAGCAGGGCGCTTTTTACGGCTGGCCCTATATCTACGGCGATGGCAACTATAGTCCGCACCCCCGCCCTATGGGCGACACAACCTACGCCCAGATTTTGGCTAAAACTACGCTGCCAGCCTTATCCTACAATGCCCACGCAGCCCCGCTGGCGATGGTCTTTTACACGGCAACGAATGGGGCGAGTATTTTTCCAGCTGAGTACCAGAACGACGCCTTTGTTACAATGCGTGGCTCGTGGAACCGCTCGAAACCGTCGGGCTACAATGTGGTTCGCGTGCATTTTGAGAACGGCGTTCCAACCCGAATCGACGATTTCGTAACCGGTTTCCTGGTCGACAACAACAGATCGCAGTTTGGCCGGCCGGTTGGTATTGCCACATTACCCGATGGATCGTTGCTATTTTCGGAAGATAACAACGGGGTTATCTACCGGGTAAGTCGCCAGCAGTAAGGGCTTGTGCCTCATACTCCAGTAAAAACAGGAGCATTATATTCCAGAGGCTATTCAGGCCTCCCATAAAAAAAGCGATCAGGTACGTTTACCTGATCGCTTTTTTGTTTCTATGTTCTACACCGCAACCTATCGAATCAAGACGTTTACTACCCGCTTTTGCCCGTTGCTCTGTACTTCCAGTAGGTAAACCCCCAGCGGCAACGGACGTTGAAGCAGCACCTCAACGTCGTCTTGCCGACGCTCAATTTTACCGTCTATCGCCTGACCGGTTAGGGTTAACAGCCTCAGCGTTGCGTTATCAGCGGCGTTTCTGAGCCGCAGATGAATTCGGCTGTCGGAAGTAGGGTTGGGATACACCACTGCCACCAGCGATTCGGGGTCGACAACGACTGAAATTGGTTTGAAGGTCTGCTGAAGGCCAGTACGGTCAATCTGCCGCAACCGATAGTAGTTAATGCCGGGTAATGGTTGCTCGTCGGTCAGGCCATAATACTGGCGCGTGTCGGTTGTGCCTTTGGCGGCAACATCGCCCACGATACTGTACTCGCCAAGGTCAGTACTACGCTCCACGACGAAGCGATCGGCGTTCTGTTCTGAGGTGGTAGACCAGGCAAGTTGAACCCGATCGGCTTCGGCTTTGGCCGTAAACGAGAGCAACGTGACCGGCAACACTGCGTTGGCACAGGCTGGCGATGCATATGAAATGGTTCGGTTATTTAGCTGGTAACTACCATTGAATGGACCGCCGCATAGCTTATCTCCTACATTGATAATTGAGGCGTTGTTTCCTCCTTTTATAAAATTCGACGTCGTTCTGAGTATGATAACGGAGTTGATATTCAGTATCTCAAACTTGGTGCCTGCCCCGGCACCGCTGCCAAAATCGAGCGAGCCTGCTCCTGACACATCGATCGTGACCTGTCCCGTTATACGAATAGTGCTATAGTCGGGAAACAGAAGCGCATGATTGACATTGATCGTACCCGTAAAAGTTGTGTTTGCACCTATACCGGGTACAATCCCACAATCCCACACAGCTGGGTCGTTCCAGTAGCCTGCCTTATTGGTAGAACAGGTTTGCTGCGCCCACACGGATGAAATACCGAGTGTGAGGCTTCCTAAAGAGGTACATAGGAAAAGATATAGATACTTCATGGAGGACTGCGCTAACCGATGCTGAGTATATTACTCCGCAATATATACGCATTTTTACGCAGTAGCCCAGCCGTTTAGTAGATTCACAGAGGCCAGGGATAATTGCCAGGCCTTATCAGAAGCAGTAGAAGGAATCCTTATTAACCAATTGACTATCAATGTATTTTTATTGGCGAACTGACGAAGCCTATAGCAGGTACTACACGCCTGCGTTGCGGCGACTCCTTCGGCTTATCCCGCCAGACAGTCTGTGCCTGCCTGGCGGTTATACAGATACGCTTGAGTAAGCAGCCCGAACAAGCCTCGTTGCAACGTTACCGTTTCAGCCCAACATAATCCAGCCACATCGTGATAGGCCCGGTAGTTTGTCCAACCTGTATGTCTACCTTTTCGATGGTATCGATCGTAAACGTACCTACAGTTGCCGATTGAAACGTGAGCGACTGAAAATCGGGGTACGGACGCGGTAGCAGGGTTACGGCTGCGTTTGTCAGTTGGCTAAGTGGCACCTCAATTTCGCTCAGCTCTTGCGGCAGGGTAATCACAGTGGCGTAGGTACGTCCATTGTTACCGACCAGACTGATTGTAACGGGTACCGGCTGTGCCTGCCCCGATTTACCCCGGACCACCAGTTTCGTAAAACCACGCAATTCGGCGCGCCGACCCTTGATTTTATCACCGAAATAAAACTGAAAACCCATGGGCTGGCCACCCTGCGTTTTAGTGATGCTGGCTTTGAGCAGGAGTTGCGCAGGGTTCTCGTCGGGTACAAACGTAACCGTATTGGCGCGGTAATCGCTGTTGTTTATAATCAGCCTGGCACGGTCGGCGTTGGCTTCGAACAGGTTCAGGCGACTGTTGTCGGGGGTAATAACGGATTGGTACATGGCACCGGGCAGGTAGTCCCAGGCAGTCGGGTCGCCTGACTGCGCACCTGGGTATGCCCGGTAGTCGGTTCCTTTCTGCACGGTGATCCGGTAATTCAGCATCCCCGGCCTCAGCCAATCAGCGGGAATGGTGGCCTCGTAGCGGTAGCCCCCCACGCGCTGGAGCGGTAGTGTGCTCGACCGACCAGCCCCCACCGTATTTCGCAAGTCGACAGTCGCTTTATCGGCCGAGTCCAGACCGACGATGGTGGCTGATACGGTAAGCGGCTGTTGGGCTGACACTTCGCCGTAGGGCGTATGAACCACGATGGGCTCAGCATTGGCTGAAGCGACGGGGGCGTAAAATTCGTTCAGCCCCAATACTGAGTTAGGCAGAATCCTGGGCACCGAAGCACCGGCGGCTTTCAGTAGGTACGTGCCGGGCCGAATCTGAAACGCACCATTAGTGGCCGCTGAAGCGAAGGTGTTTCCCTCGTTTTGGGCCGTTACGGCAAACGACGTACCCAGGTCGGGTAGTGTAATACGCATAGGCCAGGTGGCGTAGCGGATAGTCGTCACTTCCTTTTTAAGCGACGGCTGCTCGAACGGATCTCGGATCAGTATGGCATCGGGCATTACTTCGAGTCGCCACACGCCCGCCCCTATCTTGTCCAGGAAATAAGCGCCGGTTCCCGCATAATTGACCACCGGCGAACTGCCCACACCCGCCACCTGCGTTAGCTTAGCCACGTTGACAGGCTTCGTCGATGTGGTGTTGGCGTAAACGAAGGCCCCGTCGCTGTTCATTTCACTTAGCGCCTGACTGTAGCTCAGCCGGAATGGCCCAAAGGTGGTGTCTTGCGGGTAGCTACCGTAGCTTTTGAACCGGGGCGTTTCGCGGAATACCCGGCCGGCAATGAGCATGCTGATGGCTTTCGACGGCGTATAGGCCAGGTTCAGGTAGTGCGTCTGGTATTCGGTGTTGGCGTAGGCCGTTACCATTGGGTCGTAGGCAAACTGGGTAGCCCACTGGAAACCCGCTCCCCGGAAGCTCCGCGCCATCGCCGGATACATGTAGGGCGCATACACATCGCCCGCGTCGAACTCATACACAATACGGGCCTTGTTTTTGAACGCGGGGATGGTATCGAACGGAATAAGGTACCGGTCGACGTGCAGCAACGAGTTACCCTGAATGGTGTGTCCGGCTACCAGGCCCAGCGGATACCACTGGAAGCTGAAGCCGTTTACGTCCGATTTTGCCACGGCGTCGGCATACCACGGGTTCTGGCTGATGTTGTAGAAAATGGGTTTATCCCAGCCCGTACTCCGGAGCGCGGCGTTCACCCGGTTGATGTACTGGGTTACCGTTGGCTTCGGCCCGGCGTGCGTGGGTTCGTTATTGAGTTCAACAGCAATCACGTCGGGGTCATTACCATACGTAGACTTGGTGAAAGGATTTACGTGCCGGAAAAACTGACGCACGTATTCCTCCTGCGCCTTTATCCCATTCTCGATCTGATTGACCTTACCCTTGCCGTACACCCTCGAAAAACCGGGGGTACGTTCGTCACGCTCGGGGTAGCCGTTACCCCAGTAGGCAATCGGCGTGATAATGACTTTGATGTGCCGCTTTTTGAGCTGCGCCACCAGGTAATCGAACAGTCGTAAGTGGTCGTTGTCGAGCAGATTTCCCAGCGAATCGCTGATTTCGGTATCCCAGACATGTACCCGGAACGCATCGGCGCCCATCCGGGCAATGTGGTACACATCCTGGTCGATAGCCGTTTCGGGTTTGGTATTCAGCGCCTTTACCGCCCGGTAGCCATAAGCGAACGGCAGGCAGTAATTGACACCGTAGAAAGCCGCTTCCTGGTTGGTTTTGGTATACCGGATCACCCCGGCTTTATCGACGTAAATGAGATTTTTGGGGTTAGGCTTTGTCTGGGCCAGCGTGCTGAACGCAGCGCAAACGAAGATTACCAGCAGACAGAATCGAGTGTGAAGCAACTTCATGAATAGGCGTTGATGAAACAGTATGGGTGATTTTTGCAGTGATGGTATTTTGCTGGTGCCGGGCACGACTCGCGAAGCAACAGGCGTCAGCAGCCGCTACACAGCACCCGTCAGGAAGAAAAGCGTATGGGCGTAGAGTTGGTTTCCTGGCGGTCGCATAGGCATAGACTTTCTGGCGGCAAGTGATAACCCGGCCGTTTTTTCATAGATTACCAGTCAAGAATCAACCTGAACGAGCAACGCTGTTTATCACCCCACGTCAATGAGAAAAGTAACTACCCTGTTTCTGCTTTGCCTCTCCTTATGCTCCTACGGCCAGAATGCCGACTCGGTGGCGATTCGCCGAATTTATAACGAAGCCCTGTCCAATGGGAAATCGCACGAATGGCTCCGCTACTTGACCCAGCAGATTGGCCCGCGGCTAAGTGGGTCGGCCGGGGCACAGAAGGCCGTCGACTGGACCAAACAACTTATGGAGCAGCAAGGGTTCGACCGGGTGTTTTTGCAGGAAGTGATGGTACCGCACTGGGTACGTGGTGCCAAAGAAGTGGCCTATATCCAGATTGGCAAGCAAAAAACGAACGTACCCATTGCGGCCCTGGGTGGCTCAGTAGCTACGCCCGCCAAAGGCGTTGAAGCGCAGGTGATCGAGGTAAAAAGCTTCCCCGAGTTGCGGGCATTAGGAGCCGAAAAGGTGAAAGGCAAAATTGTGTTCTTCAACCGGCCGATGGACCCTACCAAGACCATTACCTTCGATGCCTATGGCGGAGCAGTGGATCAGCGGGCGGGTGGTGCTACCGAAGCCGCCAAACTGGGTGCGGTTGGGGCAATTATCCGATCGATGGGGCTGGCGCAGGACGATTACCCACATACGGGCGGCACGCGCTACGGCACTGGTGTTCCGCTTATTCCTACGGCGGCCATCAGCACCAATGGTGCCAACCTGCTGAGCAAATCCCTGGCCGAAAACCCAACTCTGACCTTTTATTTCAAGCAGAACTGCGAGTCACTGCCCGACGCCAAATCATATAACGTAGTGGGCGAAATCAAAGGCTCGGAAAAACCCGACGAGATAATCGTGGTGGGCGGTCACCTCGACTCGTGGGATCTGGGCCAGGGGGCACATGACGACGGCACCGGCTGTATGCAGTCGATCGAAGTATTGCGCATCATGAAAACGCTGGGCATAAAGCCGAAGCGTACCATCCGAGCGGTGATGTTCATGAACGAAGAAAACGGCCTGCGTGGCGGCGTGAAATATGCCGATCTGGCTAAACAGAACAACGAAAAGCACATTGCCGCTATCGAGTCAGACGAAGGCGGGTTTACCCCCCGTGGTTTCGGCATCGTAGGTACCCCGCAACAAAAAGAGAAAGTACTCCAGTGGAAACCGCTGCTGGCACCCTATGGCCTGCACGACATTGGTCCTGGTGGCGGTGGTGCCGACATCGGGCCGCTGGTCAACATTGGTACGGTGCTGTTCGGCTTCAAGCCCGATTCGCAGCGGTACTTCGATTTTCATCACACCGCCGCCGACCGCTTCGAGATGGTAAACAAACGGGAGCTTGAACTGGGCGGCGCGTCGATGGCCGCACTCGTGTACCTGCTCGACACCTACGGACTGTAGATCAGCCTGTTGAGGGTAAGTCTTTGCCTGGCTGTGAGTAATAGTTGGGTGAGTTTTGCTTCGCGCTATAGGTTGAGTGCGAAGCAAAACCCCTGATCTGACATCTCCTCTACCCTTACCAATGGCAACTTCTTTACCCCACCACCCGGCCACCCTTTCTCACGCCGACCGACTCCCCAGGCAAGGCACATTTCCCGGCCCTCGATTGATGTCGATGGACGCGTATCGGGGATTCGTTATGCTGCTGATGGCCGGTGAACTCCTGCGTTTTTCTGATCTACACGAGGCCATGCCCACCAGCAGTTTCTGGGCATTTCTGGCCTTTCAGCAAAGCCATGTCGACTGGGCGGGCTGTTCACTGCACGATCTCATCCAGCCTTCATTCTCGTTTCTGGTGGGCGTAGCCCTCCCCTACTCGGTAGCAAGTCGACTAACACGGGGCGACTCGGTTCGGTCGCAATTCGGGCATGCCCTGCGCCGCTCGCTGATTCTAATTCTGCTCGGCATCTTTCTGCGCTCCATTCATAAAACGCAGACCTATTTTACGTTCGAAGACACCCTGACGCAGATTGGCCTCGGCTATCCGTTTTTATTTCTGCTTGGCAACGCCACGCCGCGCACGCAATGGATAGCGCTGGTCGGGGTGCTGGTTGGCTATTGGGTCGCGTTTGCGCTCTACCCCGCCCCCACGGCGGGTTTCGATTATGCGGCCGTGGGCGTGCCGGCCGACTGGCCGCATCACTACACCGGACTGGCCGCACACTTCAATAAAAACAGCAACCTTGCCTGGGCATTCGACACTTGGTTTTTAAACTTATTCCCGCGCAAATCGCCCTTTCTGTTCAATGGTGGCGGCTACGCTACGCTGAGCTTCATACCTACGCTGGGCACTATGCTGCTGGGGTTACAGGCGGGCCAGTGGCTGCGCTCGGCGCAACCGGGGCGGCTCATTGTTCGTCAGTTGCTGATTGCCGGGGCGGTTTGTATCGCACTGGGGCTGCTGCTTCACCTAACCGGCCTTTGCCCCATCGTGAAGCGCATCTGGACACCCGCCTGGACGTTGTTTAGCGGCGGATGCTGCTTTGGGCTGATGGCCTTTTTCTACGCCACCATCGACATTGCCAAACGCCGGAGTTGGGCGTTCTTCCTGACGGTTATCGGTATGAACTCGATCGCGATCTACTGCATGGTCGAGCTAATCAGTCATTTCATCACCGACTCGTTCTACATCCACCTCGGGCACGGCCCGTTTCAGATGTTCGGCCCAGCGTTCGAGCCGTTACTGGCAGGCGCGGCAACCCTCGGTGTCTTCTACCTCATTTTGCTGTGGATGTACCGCCGGAAGCTGTTTATTCGGGTGTAAATACGGCTGTCGTAGTGTTGTACTACCTATCGTGCCCTTCGATAAGTAGTACAATACTACGACAGCGCAACATACAACCAGTAACTACCTGAATCGTAGGTACGTTACTGCAGGTCAGGGTCCGGTCCTCTGAAGGCGTCTTTCTTCGACACAGTGGCCAACCTCACCGGCTTCCCTTCGCTAGCCGACTGGTAAATGGCTTCCATGATTTTCTGATCCTGCAAGCCCTCTTCACCGGGCGTAAAGGGTTGCTTGTTGTTCAGGATACAATCCGAAAAATGGTCTATTTCGGTAACAAACTGGTTTTTCTGGTTTACAATTGGCGTTTCTTTCCGCTCAATCATGCCATCGGCGCGGGCAGTTTCCATCTGAATGCCGTTGTACGAAAAGGCAGGGTCGAGGCCCATCCAGCCGCGTTCGGCCAGAATCCGGTACCTCCGCGACTCGTGTACGTTGTAGTGGGTGGAACAGTTAGCAATGACCCCGCTTGGGAACCGCATTTGCCACGACATCACTTCTTCAACCTCCCGGAATAGAGGATTTCCGGGTGTGCTGTACTGATAACCAAAGACTTCGGTTGGTTCTTCACCCAGAATAAACCGCGTTGTATTCAGGCAGTATAGACCAATATCGGGCAGGGCACCACCACCGGCCAACGCCTTGATATGACGCCAGTGCTGCGGATTAGCCGAACTCTGGCAATTCGACGCTTCAACGAACTTGGGTGCACCAAACTGCTTCGACCGGACCATATCACGGATCATCCGGTTGTTTGGTTCGTACTGAATTCGGTATGCTACCATCAGCTTCCGACCGGCCTTGTTGCAGGCATCGATCATGGCCTGCGCTTCCTTCGACGAGTTGGCCATGGGTTTCTCGCACAAAATATGCTTACCCGCCTGCGCTCCACGAATGGTATATTCGGCATGCATGGAATTGGGCAGCACAATGTAGATCGCCTGCACCTCCGGGTTATCTTTTAGCCGATCATATTGCTCGTAGCTATAGCAATTGCTTGCTTTAATGCCATACTGCTGCGCTACTTTTTGCATCTTCTCGGGGTTGCCGCTCACCAGCGCCACCGGCTTCGACTTCTTGCACTGGGCAAATGCCGGCAATAGCTCTTCCAGCGTCAGGTGACCTAAACCAATCAGCGCGTAGCCCACCCGCTGATCCATCGGTAACGGCGTAGGCGTAGGGGCCGATTTTCGGTCGACATCTGATTTCCAGGCTTCTAGTTCAATGGGTTTGTCGGCTTCTTTCGGCACCTTGGCAGGCGGCGAATACGGAGTCGATGACGGAATCTGCTGCCCGGTCGGCGATTGATAGACCGTTGACGGATTGGCGGGGTAACGTCCCCCCGGCTGGCTGGTTTTGCAGGAGGCTGCCAACCCACCAGCTACGCCAAGAGCCAACCCTTTCCCGGACAGGCGCAAGAAATCAGTTCGCGACAACGCAGTTTTCAATAAGTCGGTCTGTGTTGTGGCATTTTCCGGCAAATCCAGGCTGGTTTTTACCAGATGGAGCAAATGATCGATTTGTTTCATAACGCGAGCGCATTTACAGAAACAACCCGACCACTCTCATTTAGTTACGAAAAAGAGAGGTAGTACCAACGTCAAAAACTTACGGAGAAGCTGCGTTATTGATGGATCAGGCAACTGGGTTAGCTAACAACGATCGCTTTTTCAACACTCGCCATGACTATCTGGCTTGCGAAAAAGCGATCGCCGTTAACAACCAGTTGTCATAAAGCGACACAAAGAAGGATGGTGTGGATAGATAGAGCACAAATATGGCCGCTTACGTTGGGCAACGCTATACCTAGTTCGGGGTATATTTAGCGCTAAAGACTTCGTATCTTTTTGGCCAAATAGATGTCACATGGGTCCTCGTAACGCACTCTTCATCATGCTATTGGCTCTTTTGGCCATTCAGAGTATGGGGCAAGCCTCATTCCATCCTCTTCCAGAGCTGAACAGCTATCGGCGCGCTGACTTTGTTTACCTCGACAGCCTGTCGGGCCTGGCAAAAACGCAGTACCAACAGCTAACAGCTTTACCGCGCACTGCCAGGTACGACACGTTGCGCTACAAAGCCCTTTACTACCTGGGACGGCTCTATAAATCGTGGTATGGCCGACGAGACAGTACGCTTTATTTTGGGCAGGAGTTGGTAAATCAGGCTAAACAGGGGAAGAACCTGTTTTATGAGATCAACGGTAAATTAACCATCGCCGATTACTATCTGGCAGGTGAGCTAAGTCCGATGATGGCGCTCCGATTGAACCTGGAACTGCTGCCCCTACTGCCCCACGCAGATCCGTATTATGCCGTTTCCCGCTATCGAATACACGTCAATCTAAGTAAGCTCTATACTATATCCCGAGCCTACGACAGTGCCTTACACCATCTGAAACAGGCACAGACGTTATTGTCTGACGGTTTCGCGCATGTTGTACCAGCGACTACCCGATCCTTCCGGATAGAGATCAAACAGAGTTTAGGAAACGTCTACGACCAGATGAACAATTTCGCCGATAGCGAAAAGCAATACCTGGAAGCCGAA
This sequence comes from Fibrivirga algicola, assembly GCF_011742925.1. Taxonomy (GTDB): domain Bacteria; phylum Bacteroidota; class Bacteroidia; order Cytophagales; family Spirosomataceae; genus Fibrella; species Fibrella algicola. Next base: position 8,167 of record NZ_WAEL01000001.1, on the reverse strand, counting down.
GCACTGTTGAAGCAAACCACGCTTGTGGCTAATTTGGGGTATATCTATGATGACCTGGCCGAACTCTACCTGAAATACAACCGATTCGAGTCAGCGCTGTTATACGGCAGTAAAGCAGAAGCCATCTGGGATCGGGTAAAACCTCAACATGAGTCGAAGGGATGGGGAACGCTTGCTTGTGCCTACGCTGCGCTTGGTCGTGATGATGCCGCTCTGGACTATGCGCACTGTGTGCTGCAACTTCCCAAACCACCTAAGTTTGTACTGGAGCAGACCTACATGGCTCTACAGCAAGCCTATGAACACCGGGGCGACTGGAAAAATCATGCGCTGTACTACAAAAAATACATTGAGGTACGTGATCTGATTACTGCTGGCCAGCATAGAAATGAAATGGCTACCATACAGAAACAGGCCGAATTTGACAGCATTACCCAGGCAAACCAACAAGCCCGCCAGTTACAGGCTCAGCGGTTGTTGACTGTTCAGAAGCAGTTCACGATCAACCAACTCCTGGCTAAAGCCGAGGCTGAGGCGCTTACCGAGCAGGCCACTATTAGTGAACAGAAGCGACGCCTGGAGATGGCACAGGCCAAAGCGCTACTGAGCCGACAACAGGTAGCACAGCAATCGCAGCAGCAGGATTTCGAGCAACAATCGCTTCAGCAACAGAATCGAACGCAGCAAAATCTTCTTTTCTACATAACCAGTGTCTCGCTGTTTATTGTGGGTATGCTGACCCTACTGCTTTATACGTCACAGCTCCGTAAGCGGCAGGCGGAAGCCGACCTGCGGCTAGCCAGCGAACGACGCGATGCCAACACCCGTATTATTCAAACCCAGGAAGCAGAACGGCAACGGATTGCTGCTGATCTGCACGATGAACTCGGGGGCACGCTGGCGACTCTTCGCCGTAGACTCGACGATATCCGTCAGCGGACAATTGATAAAAACGTGGAACGGGATTTTGCTGACGCGGAAACGCTGATTCAGAAAAGTAGTGACGACATCCGTCGTATTTCTCATAACTTGATGCCGCCCGAATTTGCCCGGATTGGCCTGCGCCACGCCCTTGAGCAACTTATACTGAGTCAGCCTGCGCATCCTACCAGGTTTACGTTTGTCGTATCGGGGACTGAGCATAAACTACCTATCGATACCGAGCTGAACACCTATCGAATTGTTTCTGAGTTAATTCATAACATACACAAGCACGCCCAGGCCAGCCGGGCAGCCCTGCAACTGCTTTACCGGGACGACCGGCTCACAATCACAATTGAGGACGATGGACTGGGCAGTGCACTCATGACCGAACCCTACAAAAACGGTGGAATTGGTCTAAAAACTAGTAGCTTACGAGCCGAGTATATCGGGGCAACCCTGTGGCGTGACCCGAGTGAGGCAGGTACCCTTGTGGTGCTTGATATTCCATTTACAACGCAGCGCTATGCCGTCCGCACCACTCTATCGAATTCTTTTAATTGACGATCACCGACTGTTTAATGACGGCGTCAAGAGTTTACTCGACAACCAGACTGATTTAGCGGTTTGTGGGCAGGTGTTCCAGGCACGCGATGCAATTCCGGCCGTTCAAGCCACGACACCTGATCTTGTCTTGCTCGATATCAACCTTCCCGGCAATAACGGTATCGACATCGGTAAACTGATCCTCACTCATCACCCAGCCAGCAAGGTGTTGATTCTGACGGCTTATAATCAACCTAAACTGCTGGAGGAGGTTCAGCGGGCGGGACTGCACGGGTATTTGCTGAAAGACGCCACCACAGCCGAAATGCTGCTCAGCATCAGAACCATACTGGGTGGAAAATCTTATTTTGATCCACGGGTTACCACCCCAGCCAATCAACCCGCCGACTCTGTCGATGATGGGTTTACCAAACGGACAAACTTAACCTTCCGTGAAGTAGAAATTGTGTCGCTTATTCGGGAGGGGTTAAGCAACGAGCAAATCGCCGACCGGATTCACCTCAGTGTGGAAACTGTGAAGACGCACCGTAAAAATATTCATTTCAAACTGGGCATCAACAAAGTGACCGACCTGGTTCGGTTCGCCATTGAAAACGGTATATAACGAGGGTTAGGCACGTTACTTCGGCCTAATTAACGGGCAAAGGATTACATTCCGGCAAGGGCTATCCCTATACTCACGCCTAATCATTTCTCAAACGCATTATACGATTTTTCTTTACTATGGCCGCTCTGTTTCTCATGCTGACGGTGTCAATTGCTGCGCCCTCTTCGGCATCGAATTTATAAACGGTAGCTGCTACTGACGGCCTTCAATCGCTAGGTGTGTTTATTCAAAAAGAATTATTTTAGCATAAAAAAAAGCGCTAGATGAGCAATAGTAAGCCTATAAATGTAGTAGAGTTCCCTCTTCAACCACTCACCCATCCCGCTTCATTTCACAACGAGGCCATACGCATCTTTAAGGCAACAATTAATGAAAATGGCAGCTATGCAGAGATGTCGAACAACTTTATTAGTGGTAGCTGTGAGGTCATCGCTCTTGACAAAGACAATTGGGCTTATATAGTGAATGTCACCTACAAAGAGGCAATAAAATACGTGTTCGAAAAAAAATACAAGAAAGATTGGCTCCACGTAATGCTCAGCCAGCCGAATAGTGGCACTTTTTTTTCACATATCGAATATTTAAAATCCGCAGGAAGCGAATCAGAGGCAGGGTCAATCCCGGAATATGGTCAGTACGAAGGTCGTTTTTTATATCAACCAGCCGGCTGCGTAAAATTTATTTCCCTGTTCATCAGCCAAAAGTGGCTCTCAGAAAAAACCTTAGACATCGATTTCAGCATTACTCAGCCAGCTACACTATTAAACCAATTGGCCATTAATAATTTAGATATCAACAACATATACAACAATCACAATATAGGAAACGTACTGGATGAAATAAAAGACCAATCTGATAAGGCACTAATCTGCAAAACAAACAAGCTCAATAAGCTAATAAATGACCTTGTAGCAACGCTTTTTCCTACCAATTATTTTGATTTATCGATCAAAAAACAACGGGAGATGAAAGGCATTATGGAAGCAGAAAGACTATTAGTCAGTAATTTCAGAATACCGCCGCCTACGCTTGACGAATTAGCTAAAGTCTCAGGGCTGAATAGAGTTAAATTTCAACAATTATTTAAAAAAACGTACGGCTTAAATTTCTATCAACATTATCAATTGGCTCGTTTTACGCATGCAAAACAACTAATAGAGAAAGAAAACTACAATATTTCTGAAGCAGCCTATACCGTAGGTTTTAAAAACTTGAGTTACTTCTCTATCAAATTTTTCGACATTCTGGGCGTGAAGCCCGCCGAATTGAAGAAAAAAAGCGCCGCCTGACTACACGCTCGTCTGTATTGCCCCATGCGGTGGCGATACAGCTTACGCTTTAGTTATTCATTTTCGACTACAATACGTTTATTTTGGTATAAAGTACTGGAATAGAAATAGCTATAAAAGAGGAGAAAGCATCGCTTCGACACAACTCCTTACCATGTATATTCCAGCATTACTTTACACGTCCTTTACGCCAAAAGCAAGATCCACACCGGCCCTATTTTACGCAACAATACGGCTAAATCTGCGCTATGCCGCTGGCCCTCATTTAGTTAACAACCTACTGATCATACTAATTTGGTCAGCCACATTACTTCAGGTAGATGCGTTGGCTGAATCACCAGTTATCACGTCAGACAGGCCGGTAAAATTACCAGCGTTCGCGAAGTTCAGTGCATCAACTCGTGCGATGCAACAACTACCTACTCTGGCCTGCGCCATAACAATCAACCGGGTAGTAGTATCGGGATGCTATTCAGTCAGCGGAGTCAGCAAGGCAACAGTCAGTGTGGAAGTGGGTTGGCAGGAAGTAACTGCCGGGGCAAAGATCATTGTTACCCTAAGCGACTCGCCCGGTTTGACCAACCCACAATCCAGAACAATAACCCCCGGTGCCTACAACACCACCAGTGGCGACGGGACTATTGTAACCCCGCAGGTGGTGTCCTTTGAGGTCAACGCCGACGGCTCGACCAAAGCGATACAGGCATTTACGGGTAACACGTATGCCGGTTCAAGCTGTCGGGTTGAAACCTCCGCAGGTATCCCGCCCGCCTGCCCGCCAACGCTTTGCACCAGTGGCATGCTGGGAGGCACGGTTTTCAATGATTACGACAATAACGGAACCAAAGGAACGGGCGAAACGGCCGGTATCGCCAACGTGCTGGTAAAAGCCATAACCTGTGTCGGAACCTCCTACACAGCCACTACTGATGCCTTTGGCAAGTACACCATGAACGTACCTGTCAACCTGTACCCGGTGCGGGTCGAATTTGGTAATTTACCGGCTTATGCCGGCCAGGGCACCCTAAACGGCATAGATGGCCGCACAACGGTTCAGTTTGTAACAGCGCCTGATTGCACCGTCGATTTGGGAATACTCGATAATAATGACTACTGTCAGGCTACGCCAAAACTCATAATTCCGTGCTACGTCTACGGCGATCCGCTACCGGGGAGTAGTACGGCTGGTCAGCTAGAGGCCCTGGTTGCGTTTGACTACGGCACATCGGGTGGTAAAGACATGTCGAAGATTACCCCGCTGGCGGTAGCAAAAACAATTGGTACAACCTGGGGCGTAGCCTATGATAAGTACCGTAAAAAAGTATATACCTCGGCTACTCTGAAACGCCATGCCGGACTGGGCCCTCTGGGGCTGGGCGGCATTTACGTAACCGACATGGTTTCGCAGACAACAGGGGCGTTTATCGATGTAGCGGCGGCCCCACTTAACATCAACGTTGGGGCTTCGGTAGTCGGCAATCCCTGGTTTGGGGTAACCAACGCCAGCCGTGGACTGACGACAGACGCCACGGCGGCCAGCAATGACCCTCTATCATTTACTGCCATTGGCAAAATAGGGATCGGTGACCTGGAAATTTCGGAAGACGGAAACTCGCTGTATTTCGTCAACCTCTTCGACAAAAAACTGTATCAGCTATCTATCACGGGGGCTACGCCAACACTGGTGGGTTCCTGGGCAATTCCTGATCCCGGCTGTGCAGGCGGTGCAATGCGGCCATTTGCCACGAAAGTGTATAAGGGTAAGGTGTATGTGGGATCGGTTTGCGACGCCTTCACATCGCAAGACAAATCGAGTCTTCGCGCGTATGTCAACGCCTTCAACGGCAAAACGTTTAGCCCCGTTTTCGATTTTCCGCTGACGTACCCGAAAGGTGCAGCCCAACTGGCGGCGGCTTTTCAACCCTTTACAGGCTGGTACGCCTGGACTGACAGTTTCAGCGCGATCAATACGGGGGCGCAAAGCAGCAGCATTACGCAGCTGATTCACCCACAGCCAATGCTATCGGATATTGAGTTCGACATCGACGGCTCCATGATCTTGGCCTTTGGTGACCGGACCGGCTTACAGACTGGCTACAGAAACTATGACCTCACCAGCACAACCACGCTCTACAGTGGCGTATCGGGCGGCGATATCCTCCGGGCTGCTTTGACCAGTACAGGTACGTATATTCTGGAGAACAACGCCAGTGTACCGGGCTTTACCGGAGCAGGAGCCAACAATAACCAGGGACCCGGTTTTGGTGAATTTTATAATGACGATTTTCTGGGCTCTACGGGTGGTGGACTGCACGCCGAAATTGCGTTTGGAGCACTGGCCCTGAAACCCGGATCGGGCGAAGTAATCATTTCCTGTATGGACCCGGTAGACCGCAATATTGGCGGACTAACCCAGTCGGGCGGTATACGTTACCTCAGCAATACGACCGGACGTTCGCCGAGCGGACTGGCGATGGGATTCATTCTGTACAATTCAGCACCAACCTCAAGCACGGCTACCGACGAAAGTGTGGGTACGTTTGCCAAAGCCACCGGTCTGGGCGACATGGAAGTAAGTTGCGACCTGCCCTTATATCTTGAAATTGGTAACCGTGTTTGGCTGGATAGCGATGGAGACGGCGAACAGGATGCCTGCGAACAGGCACTGGCGGGCGTGACTGTGGCGCTGTACCAGAATGGTCAATTGGTAGCGTCGACGACCACGAACCAGAATGGAGAGTATTACTTCACCAATAACCCACAGTCAACGTCGGCCGTGTCAACAACGGTTCTTTTGCCTGCCACTGCCTACCAACTTGTGTTTGGTACAGGCGGGCAGTTCACGGCCAACAGGCTCACGGCGAACGGGGGTAGCTACCAGCTTACGGTGGCCAACACTACAGGCAGCAACCAGACTGATGCCACTGACTCAGATGCCCAACTAGCCACGGTGAATGGTATAACGGCACCCGTAATCAGTCTCACAACGGGCAGTTACGGCACCACCAACCACACCTACGATGTGGGCTTTATTTGTGCCACGCCAGCCACCGTGGCCTCGGTAAGCGTAACACCGGCAAGTTGTGACCTGACAACCAACACCGGTACTAACGACGCACGAATTACCCTCAGCGGAATTTTAAACGCCGACAAAGTGGCGTTGGTAGCAGCAGGACAAGCTATTCCGTCATACACAGCAACTATAAATACGGCTGTTCTCGCTAGCAGTGCCTCACTAACGGGCATCAGTAATCCAATATCGAGCAGCGGAACGTCGTACAGCGTGGTACTCTTCAACGGGCCAGACTGTGCGACAACCATACTGTCGGTCAACGTACCCAGAGCCAACTGTAGCTGCGCCCTGACCGTGACGGCAAGTGCTGGCAACTGCAATCCGGTTACTAATGCCTATACGCTGACCGGCATGCTCTCGCTGACGAATACACCAGCTGGCAACTTCACCATTGCCAACGGATTGCGGGCAACCATTGTGAGTGTTACAGCGGGGCAGACCAGTCTGGGCTTTTCACTCACCGGTTTACCCAGCACGGGAACAAACCAAGTAGTCACGGTCACGTCATCGGGCACGGCCTGTGGTACTGTCAGCGCATCGTACGTTGCCCCGGCTTCCTGCACGATAGCGGCAAGCATTTCGGTGAGTTCGGTAACGGTGTGTTACGGAACAAGTGTTACACTCGTTGCCAGTGGCTGCGTTGGCACGGTGACCTGGTCAGATAGTTCAACGGGCACGACCCTGGTTGTACCCAACCCAACCAGCACTACCAGCTACACGGCTACCTGTACCACTGTCACCCAAACGGCTAGTGCCATAGGAACGGTGACGGTCAACCCACAACCAGTGCTAACGCTCAATTCAGCAACCGTCTGCGCGGGCTCATCACTTACGCTACTGGCAGATGGTTGCCTGGGCGGAACCGTCCACTGGTCAACAGGTGCGACTACGTTTGCACTTGTTGTGACACCATTAGTTAGCACCTCCTACTCGGCTACCTGTACCCTGCCAACAGGCTGTTTATCGATCGCTACAACAACCGTGACTATCAATCCCGTACCGAACTCCAGTCTGGAGCCCAGAGTGACTATGGCCACCTGTTTGGGCACCACAGCCCGGAACGATGCCAGAATTGATTTGACCGGTTTGGCCAACTGTGAACGGGCTGACATTGTACCGGGCAGTAGCTACAGCAACGGACCTGCCTACGGGTCAACCAGTAACAAAATAGTGGTGAATGGGTCAGTTAGCTTTACCGATTTACCGAATCCGGCTACACCGCAACCCTATACCATACGGCTGTATAGCGCCAACGGAAAGTGCTACACAGACATCCCGGTACTTGTTAACCCAACCACGTGCGACTGTGCCGTAAAGAATTGCATCCCCATCCTAATCGGGCGAATTAAGTAACCAGGATGATTCAATGAGAATCGTCGGGCCAATCACGACAACGGCGTATTCGGTAAGTACGCCAGGTACGTATGCGGACGCACCGACGGGTTGATCCACTACGGTTGGTACTCTCCACAGTGACGTAACCACAACCGATGAGTAGTCACAGGGCCTTCACAGGCGGCTATCACTCGCCAACGGACCTCAGTCTACTCCCTGACCATTCGAGACATCACTAATACCAGTATGAACACCGGCTGCCGCAGCACCCGCCTCACAGGGCAGGCACCCCCTTGCTCGTCCTGTTTGCCAGACGCTTGTAAACCAATCCAATTAAACAAGCAACAATAAATCAAAAACAGTTACATGAAAACT